>CBDHGC010000001.1:0-62397 GCA_965262925.1 Vicinamibacterales bacterium
GCAGGGAGACGATCGCGCCGTCGACCAGGCCGCGGCGTTCGGCGGTCTTCGGGCGCTCGAGGCCGCGGCCGGTGCGGCGCGGGCGGAGGCAGGTGGCGAGGACGATGGCGCACTCGTCGGCGGTGAGGCCGCGGGCCAGGCCGCGCCGGCTCGGTGCGTCGACAGCGTCCGTTCGCCGAAACCCCTCGAGCGCGTGCCGGGTGAGCGTCCCGATCGGTGCGGCAGTGCTGGCATCGCGGGCGGAACGCTTGACGGTGGCGACCACCATCGCAGCGCTTGCGGGCGCGCGGCCGGCCTCGTGAAGGTGCCCAAGGTAGGCGGCGAGGCTCGAATCGTCGAGCGGTCGTCCCTCGAGCCAGGCGTCGAGCTGGCGGCGGGCCATGGCGTAGGCGCGGCGGGTGTGGGGCGACGGCGCGCGCTCGAGGAGCCCGACCGTGGCCTCGACGCCGGTCGGCTGGACATCGGCGAGGGCGACACCGGGCTCGCGGGGGGTCACGGCCAGCATGATACGATATTTTATCCTGCACTGCAGGACCGCTTTGTGATACGCTGAAATCGATGACGCGATTGACGTGAACTCGGGGGTGTCGGGCCGCTGCTACTAACAGCGACCCGACGGCCCAGCAAAACCGTGAGGTAGCACGAGATGCCAGACCTTCCCGCCAGCGTACACTCTCCGCAGTTCCACTACGAAGACCCCGTCTACCAGGCCGCCCGCAAGGAGGCCATCGCCCGGGCGCGCGGCCGCTGTCCAACCTGCCTCCGGGTGGTTCCCCTCGAGGCGCACCACCGGACCGTGCCCTACCCGCCCGCCGACAAGACGACGGCCGACGACCTGATGGCGATCTGTCGCGACTGCCACGACCTCGCACACCTCTTCTCGTTCTTCCTGAGCACCGGGGGCTCGCCGGAGGACTTCCGCGCGGCCGTGTCGGAGCTCGTCGCGACCCTCACCCGCCCCGCCGACGACGATCGGCAGGTAGGCCGCGCCGTGCAGTTCGAGGGCGAATGGGGCGCGCTCGTCACCGGCGCGGCGAGGCCCAGCGTCGGTGAGGTGGTCTGGCTGTTCCTGCGCAGGCCGCGCGCGTGGCGGGACGTCACCGTGACCGGCGTCGTCGACGGCCGGCCCGGAAGCTGGCGCGTGCACCAGCGGTTCCGCCGGTGACGACGAGGAGATACGGCCGATGCGGCCGATGAACGTCAACGACGGCGACGCGGCGCCGGTGGCGACGACCCGCCCCGCACCAGGCCGCCGTGTAGTTCCCCGTCCGGGGGCTTGAGGGTTGCGATCGGAGCCGGGCGTGGTGCGCCGGGAGCGTCACCGCGCCCGGCGACGCGGGGCCGTTCGGCTGGGATGGCGCGATTCGTCGGCCTGGCCCTCATCCATAACCAGCCCCCTGCCACGCCATCCGGATCGGTCACGCCTCGATGGTTGTTGGTCCGTTTCCTCTTCCCGGCGGTGTTCTGGTTGTTGATCGTGCGTGAGGGGTTGGTCGTTCTGGAGTTCCGTGGTGCGTGCGTGGGGTACGGCAGTGGTGGCGGTCCTCGTTCTGTTCCCCGTCGACCCGCCCGCGAGGCGGGTGCTGGCAGTTCACGGCTCGTACCCGCGGCTGGGGCTCGACGGGGAGCTCCGCGCCGCCGGGCTGCGGCCGAACCCTGTCGCCGTTCATGCCACCGCCCGCTGCTGGCGGATGCGTTCCTGCGCCAAGTCGTACTGCGCCTGCCGCCGCACCCAGAACGCCGCGTTGCTCCAGCCAATGCGCTCCAGCGCCAGCGCCATCCCCGGCGAGATGCCGGTCCGACCGTTCAGCAGCCGCGAGAACGTCTGCCGCGTGCAGCCCAGCTTCTCCGCCGCCTCGGTCACCGTCCAGCCCGCGGCCGCCAGCGCGTCCCGCAGGCTCTCACCCGGATGCGCCGGGTCGTGCATCGTCGCCATCGGTGGACTCCCTGCTCGCTAGTGGTAGTCGATCAAGGTCACGTCGACCGCCACGCCGTCCTCGAAGCGGAAGACGATACGCCAGTTCCCCGAGACCCGCACGCTCCACTGGCCTCGGCGGTCGCCGGTCAGCGGGTGCAGCCGGTAGCCCGGCAGCTGCAGGTCCCCGGGCTGCACCGCCGCGTCCAGGTCCGACAGGATGCGCCGGATCCGCGGCGCCAGAGCGGCCGGGATGCGGCGCGCGTCTCCCCGCTCGAAGAAGGCCCGCAGCCCCTTGTGCGCGATCTCGATACCGCGACTGTAACACGACGCGTGACGGGTTACGGGCGATGCGGTGCGTCAGAATGAACCGGCATGACCGGCGAGCTCTACGCGGTGGGTTGGCGAGCGCGCGGCAGGCCGCGGCAGTGGGTGGTGGCCGTCTACGCGTCGGTCGACGCCGCGGCCGCCGCCGCAGGCGGATACGTGCGGTTCGACGGGGGCGGCCGGTGGCGCGTCTATGCAACCCGGCTCGTCTCTGCCGGCAGGACCGTACAGGTCGTCCGGGACCGGATGCTGGCCGAAGGGCTCGCGTGGCGCGCCGGCGGCGGCGTGTAGAAGCATCAACTCGCCGCCGGCGGCGGCCCGCCACCACGTCGAAGTCACCGCGCACGCCATCCGCCAAGGCGTCGAACAAGGCGAGCCAGGAATCGTTCCACCGGCCGCGTGGACCATCGGGCGTCTCATTCGGCTGGGCGACGACCGGGCGGGTGGCCCTCCAGGCGGGCAAGCGGCGCGCAAGGGAATGCGACCCCGGTGTGCGGATCCCGTTCCGTTCCGTCCGCCCTCCCCGCTGCCCATGCCTCTCGATCTTCCGCAACGCCTTCGATCATCCGTCTGCTCTTCGTCCCTCCCTGCTCTTCCCCGGCGCGTTCCGTCGTCGTTGATCGTGCGGGGAGGTTGGTCGAGGTCTTGGGGTTCGTGGTGCGTGCGTGGTGGTACGGCGGTGGTGGCGGTCCTCGGTCTGTGCCACCGAGCGCCTTCGGCTTCGAGGTGACGACCGACGCCGACCGGGTCGCTGCGTGCGTTCACGCGCCGGGGCGCCGGGGCGGAGGTTCCGGTGTCTTCTCCGCGGGCCACGGCCTGGAGAGGGACGAACGTCAACGACCTGGCGGGCCGGTCGGCGTCGATGGCTGAGCGTGCGTTCTGCGCCTGGTGATGGGACGCGGGACCCGCAACAAACCATCCCCTGATCGCGGTCGATGCAGTGGGGAGCCAGCGTCGAATAACCGCCCTTCCGTTAACCCAAGTTTACCAACCACAAACCTAAGCCATTTTAGAATCAGTGGTTTACGGCGACAGAAATGCCCGAGTGGCACTACAAACGCGTACGAACCGGGGAAATCGGTCGGTCAGACGAGCGTCTTGCGGACGCCGCCGGGGTGTGGGTCGACGCCGAGCGCGTCGTAGATGGCCCGCTGATCGGGTTCGGCTTGGGTGGCCGTGCGCACATGCAGCGTGCGTCCGTCGGGGCGGCGGAAGGTCGCGGTGACGCGCTGCTGGCCTTCCAGGATGCGCCGTAGCGTGGTCCAACTGGCGTGTTCGCCGTGCGCGCGCAGCCGCGTGCGAAGGATCTGCACGAGCTGGTAGGCGATGACGGTGATGAACAGGTGACCGTCGGCCCGCGCCGGCTTGCGGTGGTAGATGGGACGCAGGCCGAGTTCGGACTTGAGCGAGCGGAAGACGGCCTCCACGTCGGTGAGCGTGGTGTAGGTACGCCACAGGGCGTCTTCGTCCCAGTCGGTCTCGCTGCTGCGCAGGCAGTAGACGCCCGGATGGGTAACCATCGAGCCGTCCTGGGGGCGGCGGGTCCAGGTGACGGCGCCGGCCTGGTCGCCGGCCTCGTTGGCGGTGACGGCGACCTGGTAGTGCGAGGCGACGCGGGAGTGCTTGGCCTTCAATCGTCCGATGCGCTGCCAGACCTGGTCGAGCCGCTTGTGCGCTCGCGGGCGGGCCAGCCCGTCGTTGAGCTTCGTCAGGGCGGTCTCGAAGCGGGCGGCGAAACGCTCGACGATGCCGCGCTCCTTCTCGGCCCGCTCCTCGGAGTAGCAGTACAGGCGCACTTCGTCGGGATCGGTCGAGACCACCTTGTGCATGTGCACGGTCTGGTCTGACTGCGTCTGGAGCGCCACGGCGGCATCGGCATCGAACCGGCGGTGGCGTTCGCGGCTGACCACCAGATAGCGGTAGCCGTTGTCGCGCAACCACGTCACACAGGCGTCGGTGGCGACACCGCGGTCCATCACCACCAGGGCGCCGGCCGGCGCCTCCAGTGCTTCGAGCATCCCGGCCAGCGTCCGGTGTTCGCGGACGTTGCCGGCGAAGACCTTCGAGCGGCGCACGAAGCCGCTGGCATCGAGCATCAGGCCCAGGGTCAGCAGCGGGCAGTCGCTGCGCTTCTCCTTCGAGTGCCCGCGTTGCGCCTGCGGCTGGTCGCTCCGCCTCGCCCTCGAAGTAGGTGTTGGTCAGGTCGTAGAGCGTCACCGTCGGCTGCAGGTCGAACAGCCCCATCGCGCGGTCGAACAGATGCGCCTCGATCGCCTCGCGATGCTTCACCAGCGCGTCCGAGGCGCGGTAGAGCTGCATCGCGCCGACGGTCTCGAAGTCGACACCGAGCAACTCCCCGAGACCGCTGCGCTCCTGCAGCCAGCGGTGCGTCGCGCGCTCCGAGGCGGGCGCGGCCAAACGCCCGACGAGGGCGCCGGTGGCCGCGCTGCGCAGGGCGCCGTTGACGCCCAACCGGGTCAGCAGCGCCGGCAGGTCCAGTTGCTCGAGCGCCCACAGGCCGACCTGCTCCACACCGACGCTGCGGGGGCGGACCAGCCGCAACGAGTCGACATCGACCGGCTGCACATCGGTCGGTCCGGCGGTCGTCGCGCCCGCGCCGCGGGCGATCAACTGCGCCGCGACCCGTTGCGCTTCTTCGTCCACGGCAGGCGGGCAATCGGCCACCAGCGGCGCCTGACCGCTCAACGCATCGTTGACGCGGGCGCACAGCAGCGGCCAGTCCGCCTGGGGAATATCGAAATGGCGACCGAGATTGAGGAGGGTGCGCTGGCGCACGGTGCTGCCGAGGCGTTCGGCGTGCACCAGGCGATGAGAGAAGTAGGGCTTTCCGTCCTCGGTCCGCCGGGTTTGGGTGCGCCGAATGAACATGACGCCCACCATAGCGGACGCACCTTGTCCAAAGCAACCCTTCCTATACGATTATGGCACTACATTCCACTCTTCCAAAACCAGATCCTTTGTACTCAACAAGTTACAGGCATACCACTCCCCGAAAACCGCCCAAATCCGCAAAACGAACGCCAATCTTGGTAAAGATGGGTTAACATTGCCCCCGCCCGCTGGGGGGTCATGTTCCCGGGCGTTCGTGGCGCCGACGACCGCGGACAGTCCAGAAGCCGCGAGGCTTGTCTCCCGCGGGCTCCTGGAGGTCGAGCGCCCCGATGTCACGCTGCCGGAGAGCCGGCGGACAGTCGTCTCTGTTGCGCCGATGCTCGCCGCTGGCGGGTATCGTTGAACACCTCGGTGCACGGGCGCGCGTACCGCCGCCGCCCGCCATCTGCACCGTCCCCGTGCACGCGCTCCACCGCACGAGCTCCGCGCCGAACTTCCCCCGCAGCATCGACGCAAGCTGACTGGCGCTCACTCCGGACGTCCGACTGTTCTCATCGGCTCTGACCGTCGCCTTCCCTGCCCGACCGTTGCCAGTGCTTGCCTGTCGGGTCGTAGGTGGTCGCTGGACGTGCTCCCCCTTCCCCTGGTCGCAGCGGTCGGCCGCGCTCGCTCTTCTCGAAGTTCCGGTTGATCCAGTGGCGGACGAACCCGACCAACTCGTCAATCAAGCGCTGCCGGAACTTCCGCCCATCCTCCGGTGACGGCGGGGTCGGCTTCGGCTTCGGCGGTTTCTTCGGCTTCGGCCAGCCAGGCCCGCGGAGCCAACCTCTGTCTTCCTTCCAGATCTTCAGGTCCCGCTGGTACGTCGCCCGAGCGGCCTGGTAGCGCTGACCTGCTTCCGCGCGACGCTCCTCGTCCAGCGCTATCCGCAGGGTCTCCTCCTCGTCGGTCGGCAGGTTGCCAATCCCTTCGGGCAACGTTTCAAGAGCGGCGACCAGGCGGCCTGGTCGCGTATCCGGGTCGTACTCGTCCTGCAACTGCCGCCCGACCGCACGCAAGACCGGAATGGGCGGCGCGAATCCGACCTTGGTGCGCACCTCGGCGACAACGACCTGCTCGGCAAGAGCACGCATCTCTTGCTGGATCCGGTTATCCACGGCGCGGAGCGCCGACTCCCACTCCTCCAGCGACAACGGTCGGTCCTCACCACCGAGAATCCTGCGTTCTTCGGCGTCCAGTCGATCGGCTCCCCCCGGTACTCGGCAGACAGCGTGCTCGCGCCAGACCAGCTCTTCGCGCGTCTGCCGCTCGTCCTCCGCGTCGGTGTGATCCTCCGCGGCCTCGCGCGGGATTTCCGACTCGCCGGGACGGGAAGGTGTCGCGGACGGCTCCTCCGCTCCGCTCCGCGCCACGGCGCCAGGAGACGACCCCGTGCTCGACGACTTCTCCGGAACCGGCATCGACGCTGCGGGGGTCGGTATCGGCCTCGGCTTCTCCGCTTTGACCAGACCCAGCCGGCGCAGCAGCTCCTCGACTTGCCTGCGCAGCCATTCGAACAGACGCTGCACGAGGGCGGGCGGCGCCGTCGGCTCCGTTCGCTCGGCCGCGAGTGCACGGGCGCGGGCGCGATCCGCGAGCCGCCCGGAGAGGACCCGGGCATGGGTTGCGGCCGGGGGGAACCTCTCGCGCGTCTGGCGCCAAGCCGCGCTGGTTGCCTCCGGGAACTTCTCTTCCGCGACGACGACCACCACCTCGTGCTCGGCGGTGGCCGCCTGCGTGCGGTCGACGCGCGGTTCGGCGAGGTCGAGCGCAACATCAACGTCCGCCAGTTGCGTCCCGCTCTCCCGCCACCCCGGCTTGCGCTCGTCGAGCGCCGCGAAGAAGGCCTGGTCGCCGCCGGGGACGTCGAACAGCTCCTCCAGTCGAGTGACGCGCTGTGCAGCGGCCTGGCGCATTCGTTCCGCCATGGCGGCCGTGCGGAGAGCCTCGGCCTTGATGAGGACACCTCCGCGCTCGGGCAATGTTTCCGGTGCGCGGTCGGCGCCGAGAACTGCAACCCGGGCGTCTCGGAGGAACGCCTTGCCTTCGGCGTCCCTCTCGATCGTCCGCTCACGCCGGGCGAACTCCGCGGTCAGGTCAGTCTCGACGGCAGTGAGGGCCTGCAGGCTCTTCTGTCGCGTCTTGCCGAACCCGAGCTCGTGGAGGCGCGCGGCGGCGGTGGCGGCGCCGGGGGTCTTGGCGATGATCGCCTTGCGGCGCTCGATCTCTCGCTCCTGCCGCTCCTGCTCGGCCGCCGCGAGGGCCCTGTCCAGGTCCGACGTCTTGAACTGCCCGGCAACCTTGCCCAGCTCCTCCCGGTAGCGGGCCGCGTCGACCTCGTTCGACAGAACGACACGAAGGCGATCGAGACGAGCGGCGTCCGACCGGGCCGCAGCTAGCACCGCATCGATGTGCTCGCGCGTCGTCGTGGTCTTTCCGTTCACGCCCCACGCCGGATCGCGGTCCGCCAGGTGGGCGTGGTACAGATCCAGTCCCCCGGGCAGGCGCTCGAGCGCGTCAACGCCAGCATCCCTCCGCTCTTCCCATAGCCGCCTCTCTCGCTCCTGCTCGGCCGCCGCGAGGGCCCTGTCCAGGTCCGACGTCTTGAACTGCCCGGCAACTTTGCCCAGCTCCTCCCGGTAGCGGACCGCGTCAACCTCGTTCGACAGAACGACACGAAGGCGATCGAGACGAGCGGCGTCCGACCGGGCCGCAGCTAGCACCGCATCGATGTGCTCGCGCGTCGTCGTGGTCTTTCCGTTCACGCCCCACGCCGGATCGCGGTCCGCCAGGTGGGCGTGGTACAGATCCAGTCCCCCGGGCAGGCGCTCGAGCGCGTCAACGCCAGCATCCCTTCGCTCTTCCCATAGCCGCCTCTCTCGCTCCTGCTCGGCCGCCGCGAGGGCCCTGTCCAGGTCCGACGTCTTGAACTGCCCGGCAACTTTGCCCAGCTCCTCCCGGTAGCGGACCGCGTCAACCTCGTTCGACAGAACGACACGAAGGCGATCGAGACGGCCGTCGTCCGACCGGGCCGCAGTCAGCGCCGCATCGATGTGCTCGCGCGAAGACTTGTTGTTCCTCTTCCGGTCCCACTCCGGATCGCGGTCCGCCAGGTGGGCGTGGAACAGATTCAGTCCCCCGGGCAGGCGCTCGAGCGCCTGGACGCCGGCATCCCGCTGTTCTTCCCCCCATTGCCGCGTCTCTCGCTCCTGCCGTTCCTGCTCGCCCGCCGCGAGGGCATTGTCCAGGTCCGACGTCTTGAACTGCCCGGCAACTTTGCCCAGCTCCTCCCGGTAGCGGGCCGCGTCAACCTCGTTCGACAGAACGTCGCGAAGCCGGCCGAGACGGGCGGTGTCCGACCGGGCCGCAGCCAGCGCCGCATCGATGTGCGCGCGCGAAGACCGGTCGTTCCGCTTTCGGTCCCACTCCGGATCGCGGTCCGCCAGGTGGGCGTGGAACAGGTCCAGTCCCCCGGGCAGGCGCTCGAGCGCATCAACGCCAGCATCCCTCCGCTCTTCCCAATGTTGCTGCCTCTCTCGCTCCTGCTCGGCCGCCGCGATGACTCTGCCGCGCTCGGGAAGCGTCTCCGGTTGCCGCTCGGCGTCGCCGAGAACCTCCCGGCGGCCGCGGCGCAGGAACGCTTCGCCCTCGCCATCGCTTCGGATCCGCTCCTCGCGCCGATCGAAGTCCTCGGCCACACCCGCCTCCATGGCGGTGAGCGCCTCGACCTTCTGCTGCCGGGACGCCTTCGCGAAGCCCGCGGCGAGCAGCCGCGCATACCCGTCGCCGGGCGTCTGCTCGATGACCGCACGGCGGCGCTCGTTCTCCTCGTCGAGCGCCGCGACCCGAGCTCGCGCGTGGTCCACCGCGGCGTCTACGTGCGCCGGCTTCTCCCGCTGCTGCGGGTCGAGGGCAGCCAGCTTCTCATCGAAGAAGACCCGCTCGTCTTCGGACAGGGCCGCGACCCGGCCCCGGCGGCGCTCGGCTGTTTCGTGCTGCTGCTTCTCTGCGACGTCGAGTGACTGCTCGATGTCCGCGGGCCGGCGCGGCCGACCGACCAGCTCCAAGGCCTCTGCCTCCCGAAGCGCATCCACGCGGTCCATCTGCCGCTCGGCCCAGGCCAAGGCCTGCTCTCGACGCCCAGGATGCGGGCGGGCGCTCTGTTGCTCACCCTCTTCCAGCTCCGCGAGCTTCATCGCACACAGCACGGCGCCGTCGACGTCGTCCCGACCGCCTCCGCACCGCCGATCCGACAGCGACGCCTCGCGGTCATCCTGCTCCCGCTCGACCCGGGACCACGCCCTTCTGACAACCGTTTCCCGCGCGGTGAGCGACGAGGGTTCCTGGCCCTCGTCCACGACCTCCTGGCGCGCTGCGGCCAAGTGCCGCGCACCCGTCGCCGTCTCCTTCAGCATCGCTTCGACATCGTCTACGGCAGCCGACTGCTCCTCCGTGCGGTCCTTCCCGTGCCATCGCTCCGCCCGCTCGAGGATCCGCAACCGTTCCGGCAGCGACGAGCCGTCGCCGAAATCCTCGTCATCAGCGCCCAACTCGCTGAACGCCTGGAGCAACACCTCGTCGCTGCCGGCGCTCGACACCAGCGCCCGTTCACGAGAGTCCATCTCCCGCTCAAGACGCTGCTCCGTCCTCGTGACGATCACGTCGTGGGCGGCGAGTACCGCTGCACCCTCACCAAGCCCTTCCTGCTCCGCCTCCGACAGGTACTGTGCACCCAGTGGGACCGACCGCAGCTCCACCTCGCGACCCCGCAGTTCTTCTTCGACACGGCGCTCCGCTTCATCGATCATCGATTCCCGGTCGGCCAGCGCCTCTGCCTGCTCCTCACCGAAGAGTTCCCGCGCCGCCGCCGACAAGTGATCCGCCCCGGTCGACATCGCTCGCAGCGCTTCCTCGCGGCGGTCCAGCTCGCGGCGAACCTCTTCTCGCTCCGCTTCCAGCCGGCGCTCCGCGGTGTCGACCAACTGCTCGCGTTGCACGAGGGTCAATACCGAACCGTACTCGTCGGCACGCTCGAGCTGCCCGGCGCCCAGAACGTACGCGCAGGCTACGCTCGCGCGAAGCATCGCCTCCCGCCGGTCGAGGTCTTGTGTCAGCCGGCCCTCGGCCGTCGTGATGATCAGCTCGCGTTGCGGCAGCGTCGGTGACTGCCGTGCGCCAAGGATCGACTGTGTCGCGTCATCCAGGTACCGCGAACCGACCGATGTCTCTTGGAATCCCTCCTCGCGAAGATCCAGGACCGCACCGAACCGCTGCTCCGCCGCCTCGAGCATCTCTCCCCGTTGCATAACGCTCGGCGGCGCTGCCGATTCGCCAACCATCTCCGCATGCACCGCATTCAGAATCTCCCCGCCGATCGACGATCCCTGCAGCGCCTTCGCGCGCTGCTCGAACTGCACGGCGGCAACCCGGCGGGCGGCTTCGAGCCTCTCGGTGACGCCCTCTGCCTGGACATCCAACTGCGTCAACGTCGCGTTGAGCTCATCCACCTCGCCGCGGAGTCTCTCCCCCCCAGCCGCAATCGTCCGGTTCAGTTCTCCCCGCCAACTCGCCCGGGCCGGCCGCCCGGGCCGGCCCTTTTCGATTGCCCAGGCCGTCGGTCCCAGATGAATCCCCGGCGGATTCAAACGGAGCCGCTCCGCCGTCTCCTCGTCGCCAGCCGCCTCCGCGCGCGCGATGCGGGTCTCGTGACTCTCGCATGTCACTCGTTCCGAAACACCGGCACGCTTCAGCCCGTAGTTGATGTAGTCCGCGCACAGGCGCCGGACCTCGGGAACCCAGTCCCCGCCGTTCATCGTCCGATCCTTCGCCGCCCCACCCAGCGCCGGTTTCTTCTTGTTAGCCCGGCGGAACCACTCCCGAGCCGTCCGCTCGAGGCCATCGTCGATCCGCTCGCAGATCAAAAGGTGCCCATGGCGGTTGTGCGGCGGCAACCCCTCTTCATCCGCCTCCTGCGGTGCGGCTGACACCGTCTCCCCGTCCACAACCTCTACCCCGCCCCGATGAACCGCCAACGCGTACGGCGCCCCGTTCTTCGTCGCCGCCTCGGCGTAGTGGTACGCCAACAGGAGCGCGTCGCGGTCGCTCAACTCGTTCGGAATCGCGAACAGCGCCTGCGTGAAAAGCCTCCCGTTCAACCGCTCGTACTCGTCTGCCGCCGCGAAAAACATGCGCGGATTCCCGCCCGCCCAGCTCGGCAGGTGGCCGGCACACGCGCCGATCACCTCGCCAGCGTCGACGATGTACTTGCCGCAACGCATGATGTAGTCCACCTTCGCCGCGCCGGACTGCCCGCCCTTGCGCGAACCGTGCGACACGCTGCAGTGGAAGATCGCCATCTCGTCAGCGCCCTTCTCCGTTGCCTTTTCCCGCAGTCGTTTCGAAGAAACGAGGAACTGCGCCCTCGTCACCATTCGGCGACCTCGGGAGCAGGCAATACGTACGGGTGCGTCACATCAGTCTACCAGTTTCTGGTATCATAATGTCGTGCTCAGGACACCGCCAGATCCAGAGAAAAGCGCGCTCGCCGCCCTCAAGGAGGCCGAGTCCGAAGCTCGCGAGGCTCAGCAGGAACTCGACGCCAAGCGCCAGGAGTTGAAGTCAGTCAAGGCCGGCGTCAAGGCCACGGCCGCCAAGCTCACGGAGGCCCAGGAGCGAGTCAAGACCCGATGGGTGCTGCTCGTCGGCGAGTCCGTTCTGAACGCCGTTGAGCGGCAGCTCCTGGATTTCAAAGGTGAGAAGCGGCAGTGGTTCAACCTGCTGAATCCGGTGCTCGACACCGACATCAAGCCCGATGATCGCGTCCTCTACGACAACTGGAAACAGCGGATGCAGAAGCTGGGCGCTACCGAAGATGACGCCCAGAGCGACACCGATGCCACCGTTGGCAAGGAATCCAAGGACGCCAGCGCCAGCAGCGGCGAATCCCAGGATCATCCCAGTGCCGGCAGTGACTCCAAGGGCTCCAGCGTCAGTAGCGACGCCCAGAACGCTAGCGCCAGTAGCGGCGAACCTCCCAGCACCAGCAGTGACTCCAAGGGCCTTCGCAAGCCGATCATCGGCTGGAAACCCGTTCGGCTCGACGACAACTCATGGGGCTCTAAGCTCACCGGAAAGGCTGTCGCCGACCTCCCCGAGGAACTGGACGGCGCACCGATTGTCGTCACCGCCAGCAAGGGCGAGACCTGGGAAACCCGCATCGAAGAGGTGGTTAGTCGGGACGGGAACACCGTCATCGTTCGCGACACCGGAAAGCCGGAAGCTCGTGACGACGGCCCGCAGACTGCATGAACGACACCGCAACAGTGGGCGACCTATCGGGGTGCTCGGCGCGCGCCAGGTCCTCGAGCTTCGCCACCGCTTCCGCCGTCGCCTCGACCGGGGCGCCCTGCGGTATCGTCACCGATGCCTCGATCGACGCCATGAAGCGGAACGCCGGCCGGCCCCGACAGCACCAGACCGACGGTCACGATCATGGTGCCGACGCCGATCGATACCGTTCGACCGGGTGGGCCGATGCCGTGCGCCGCTCGTCGCTGGACCTGCTGGGCTCCTCGAACCCGTCCACGACCGTCGCCACGCTCCCGTCCGCCCCGATCCACAGCACCAGATCCCCGAACTCCGCACCGCGGTACGCCTGCCCGATCGTCTCGACCACCTGTGCCCCGGTTCGTCAGCTCGCGGATGATCGGCTTCTCCGTTTCGATCGGGCAACGTCGTGATCGCGGTCGATATTGCTCGTGACTTCGGAGCCGACGAGCGGCGCGTCGACGCCGAGGTCGAGCTCGATCATCATCGTGCCCATCCCCTCGGACGCCGTCGTCTGGATCCGCTTGATGCCGTCGATGCCCTGGATCGCTTCCTCGATCCGTACGTGCACCGCCTCCTCGACCTCCTCCGGGGCGGCCCCCAGGTACGACACCTCGACGGCGAGCACTCCAGCTCGCGCGCCTGCTCGTAGGTGAGCACGCGGGCCTGCCGCGGCGCCCCCTCGGACTGCCGCGCGTACTGGCGGGCGATGCCGCGCAGCGTATCGGCGACGAGCGGCGTCTTCGTCGGGTCTGGCCGGCCGACCGCGCGGCAGGCCGCGGCGATCGCCGCGGCTGCGCTCCGGACCGTGGCCAGCTTCGACCGCTCGGCCCTGTTCGGCGTCAACTACTTTTGCCGCTTGGCGTCAAACCATTCTTGCCGGTTCCGGTCGTCGTGAATTGAGATTCAACAAGAACAACATTGATCCTGTGAGTGGTGTGGGCGGCGCACCGCGCCGTCCAAAGCGGTGTGGAAAACGCGATGCGGACGATCGGCATTCGGCCCCTCCGTCTCACGGCCGAGCCCGCCGGTTCTCGAACCGTTCGAGGCGGTTGACGATCTGGCTGTGCTCCTCGCGCCACTGCTCCGCCGCCTCGCTGAACCGCGTCTCCATGGTGGCGGATCAGCTGGCCATCGGCCGGCATGACCCAGACCGTAAAGGCCACCGACTGCCGGTCGGTCTCCGTCTTCGGGGGGCGTCCCCCGCGCCGCCCGTCGTTGCTCAACGTTGCCATCTGCTCGTTCTGGGACAGGCGGGAAAAGGCCGGAGGCCGGTTTCGCGAAGCGAATTTCCCACTGTCCCCTCCTCCCTCCCTCCCTCCCTCCCTCCCTCCCTCCCTCCCTCCAGTCGTCTCCGGTCCCTCCAGTCGTCTCCGGTCCGTCCTCTGGTCGGTAGAGTAGCGACGTCCGGCTCGTCGTCCTCACCGGGACCCCACGGTCTTGGTCGCCTTTCGTCGGTAATCAGGCGGACATGGCGCCATGTACCGATGAGTGCCGATCGTGGTTCTACGCGGGCACGGGCCGGACTCCCCGGCCCGCGGAGTACTGGCCGGCGCTCAACCGGGCGGCGGAAGCACTCGACGCTCGCGAGGTCCGAATCCCGTGGGAAGATCCGGCAACCGGCCGCGGCGGCCGGCGGCGCGTCGTGTCCGTGCGCGACATTCCACGCGGGCCGGGCCGCCTTGATGACGTCGTGTCGGTTGTTGTGAATCCCGATCCGTTCGAGGCGGGCGCGACCGTGCTACGCTCGCTCGCAGCATGGAAGACGTGATGCTCGCCGCGGCTGCGGTCGGAGGCGTGATCGCCGCACTCCTCGGGGCCTGGAATGCGGTGCAGATCTCGCGGCTGACCGGCCGCGTCGACGAAGTGTCGCGGCAGCTGACCGCGCATCTCAACGCGCCGGGGCTGCACGGCGGTCGCTGATCGATCATTCCCGCACGCAACTTGACGCGGCCTACCCCCAACCCGAGGCTGCGCTCGCGAAGCCCTCGGAGGTCGCGCGCGAGATGTTGGAGTTTCTGGACGGCGCGGTGCGGCTTATCGGGTACGTCGCTTAGTCGTTGGGGGCTTTCTATTACGTTCAGCATCTCGTCCGGCGAATGGTGCAAGCCTCGGATGCTGCCCGCGATGGCTGGTCAGCTGAGCATCTTCGATTGCGATTGCCTGACGAAGAGGCCTCTTCAGACGTCCGTCGTGGCCTTTTGATGTCGGATTACAGCAGGAGGCGACACCTTTGCGAACCCGCTTGTGTGCCACGGCGCTCCTCGTCGTTCTTGTCGCCGGTCATGCATCCGGCCAGGACCGTATCACGCTCGACGCAACGGCGTCCGACCTGATCGAGCTGCGACGCCTCACCGTCCTGGTTGACGATCTCGCGCGGTCGGACGACCTGGTCGTGACCTCCCGTCTGTCGGACGCCCGTTTGCAGGGCCGCGTCCACGAGACCCTGACGCAGCACCACCTCGGCGTCCCGGTCCGCGGCGGCGGTGTCACCCGCCAACTCGCCGACGGCGTGCCCGTCTCCATCTTCGGCACGATCCACCGAGGGCTCACCGTCGACACCACCCCGCGCCTGACGCCGGCCGAGGCATTGGGCATCCTCGAACAGCGCTCGGGTACCGGACCTGCTTCGGACGACGACCCGACCCTCGTGGTCCTGCCGACCATGCTCGGCCAGTACGTCCTCGCCTGGCAGGCCACGATGCGGGACCGTCGCACGTACTTCGTCGACGCCCGCACGGGCGACGTCGTCCAGGACGAGAGCGTCGTCTACGAGCAGGACGCGGCGGTCGGTGACGGCCGCGGCATCGCTGGCCGGCGCAAGAAGGTCAGTGCGTCCTCGGTCGGCGGTGACTTCCGAGCCCACGACCGACTGCGCCCGGCGGAGATTGTCACGCTCGACATGCGCTACAACGAGCATCGCTTCGACAGCCTCATCGACTCCCGCGGCGCGCGCTGGACGGCGAGCGACGTGGCCCGTGACGACGACAACCACTGGCAGGACGCGGCGGTCGTAGACGCTCACGTCTACACCGGCTTCACGTACGACTACCTGCTCCGTCAGGGTTGGCGCGGCATGAACGGACGGGATGGTCGGATGCTCCCGATGGTCAACCTCGATTTCGAGAACGCCTTCTTCATCCCGCCGCCGTTCGGGCCGGAGAAGACAGGCGGCATCGCGTTCGGGCAGCTCCGTGACGGCACGCCCCTCGTCGACGTCGACGCGGTGGGGCATGAAATCATGCACGGCGTGACCCACTTCTCCGTCAGCCGCCGCACGGGTGAGCGCGGAGGCCTGCTCCCGAGCCACCGTTCGGTCCAAGGCCCTTCGAGTTTCACCGTCCGCTACCCCAGCGGTGCCAACTGGACGGGCCGGTGCGGTACGCGCTACCGCTACAACCCCGGCGAATGCTACGTCTGCGGCCGCGCGTTCTACCTGGCTTGTCGCGACGGCCGCATCCTCCTCTTCATGGACCACGGCGGCACTATCCACGAGTCCTTCTCGGACATCATCGGCACCGCCGTAGAGTTCTCGGTCCATTCAGCTGGCTCCTCGGTCCACGCCGATGGCCGGGGCCCACTCCGAGCGGACTACCTGATCGGCGAGGACCTGGGCGTTATCTTCCGGTCGCTGCGCAACCCTCGCAGCATCCGCCTCGCGCCGCGCAGCAACCTCCGCTACCCCGACCAGGTCAGCGATGTCGTCCGCTTCGCCCTGGAGTACTTCCCCGACAGGGACGAAGCGTTCTACTCCAGCGTCGGCTCCGTGGACCGCGGCCGGCGGATGGTCGTGCTCCCCTCGTACGGCTACTCGGGCGTCCACTGGAACTCGACGGTCCTCAGCCACGCCTTCTACCTGGCCATCGAGGGTGGCCGCCACGCCCGTACGGGGATCCATGTCCGAGGTGTCGGCCGCGAGAACCGCGGCGAGGTCGAGCAGGCCTTCTTCCGAGCCATGACCCATATGATGCCGGCGACGGCGACCTTGCAGCTGACGGCGAGCCTTGTTCGCCAGTCCGCGATCGATCTCTTCGGCGTCAACAGCCCCGCGTACCGGGCGCTCCGCGATGCCTTCCGTGCGGTCGGCCTGTGATTCCTGGAGGACACGTGGTAGCGCGTATCGCTGTCTGCGTCTTGCTCCTGGCCGCCTCGACCGCCGCAGGTCAGCCCCGCGTGGCCCTCGCTGTCGACGGCGGCCTCCAGCCCGCCGGCTCCGGCTTCGCGGACTCGGGCGATCTGGACCACCCGACGTTCGGCTTCGAGGCCGGTGAGGTCACGACCCGCTACCGTCGCGGAGGTGGCTCGGTGTTCGACGGCGGCCTCCGAGTCCGCGTCGTCGGCTACCTGGCGCTCGGCGCCAGCGTCTCCTTGCACTCACGGGAGGGCAGCGCCAGCCTGGACGCCAGCCTCCCTCACCCATTCCTGTTCGAGAGCCCGCGCCGGGCCTCCTTGACCGTGACCGGCCTGGACCGCCGCGAGCTGGCCGTCCACGTGCCCGTCTTCTGGCTCGTCCCGGTGGGAGACTCTATCGAGCTCGCCGTCTTCGGCGGCCCGACCATGTTCCGCGTCACGCAGGACGTAGTGACCGGGGTCGGCTTCACCCAGAGCCACCCGTTCGACACCGTGCAGCTCACCGGGTCCCAGATGGCGGCGCGCTCCGGCACCCGGACCGGCTTCCATGCCGGTGTCGAGGTCGCCTACTTCTTCTCGGAGTTCGCTGGCGTCGGCGGTAAGGTTCGGTTCAGCCGGGCCGAGCTTGACTTGGCCGGGCCCGTCGAGGCCGGGGGCATCCACGCCATGGCGGGCCTGCGGCTACGGTTCTGACGCCCTCGGTTTCCGTATTCCCTACGGACCGCTAGCCGCCGGGCCGCGCGTCGGACATCCGCCGGTAGAGGTCGGTGACCAGGTCCGCGGCCCCGTCCGGCACCGCGGCCTCCGTACGCCCGCGTCTCGAAGACCGACGGCTCCCAGTCGCTGGACCTGCAACACCGTGCAGGACCTGTCGGCCCGCGGGGGTGGGCCTGCGGGTGCTCGCCGGCCAGGGGCGCAGATCGCCCCGGTTTCCGGGCACCCACTCGCGAATCGACTCCCGGCGCCGTCAGACCTTCGCCCCAGAATCGGCCGGAGGTCGACCTGTTCCTGGGCGCGCTCGTAGGCCTCGACGGCTCGCCGGAGCAACTGCACGTTCTTGAGGTCAGCATCGACCGCCAGGCGCTTTGAAGCGCCGCCGGAACTCGGCTGGCTGGGCCGCTGCGAGCGCTGGAGCGCCCCGGGATTCTTGGTGGGCCTTTCGCAAGCCGCTTGCCGTCGACGCCCAGCACCGTCCTCGCGACGAAGACGACGATCCGGCCGCTTGGTATGCTCCCCGCGCCGTGGCGGCTGACGAAAGATCCAGGAGGTTCGTTCGATGGCAGGGTCGATTGAACGTTCAACTCGGCTTCGTCAACAACACCGTCCTCGGACTGGCGACAGCAGCCCTCGGCTTCGCGGTCTCACGAGAGTCGTGCGGCTGGCGAGAGTGCGTTCTTCTGATCGGGATCGCCGTTCTTGTCGCGTCGGTTGCCATGGCGCTGTGGTGTGCCGTGAACCGGCTGCAGGATTTTCGGGAGACGGCGCAACTGGCCCGGGGAAAAATGGGCCTCGAGGAGAGGATTGAGCGGCGGCGCAAGAACCAGAACCGAAGCGACCGAACATGGACGCTGCTCTACCTGCAACTGGCTACTTTCGGGATTGGGGCGTTATTGGTGGTGATCGCCGTCGCGTTCTGATCGCCTCCCCTGCCACACCGCCGAGCCCTCACCTTCGTCTACGAGTGCCAGCCTCGGACGCGAGGGCCCCCCCGCCGGGCGGCGGCTGATAACGGCAGTTCCGTAAACCCGCCCGGGCGTGTTCGCGCCTCCTTTTACCCGCCGCCGCGGCCGAAGAACCGGGCGACGGCCCCGTCCTCGACGGCGACGCCCGAGGCGTAGCGGGCGACCATCTGCGGCGAATCGCCAGCCGCCGGCCATCTGTACCGCGGTCGTCGACGCGCCCCGCCGCACGAGCTCCGCCGGCAAGCCCCCGCCGGCCGGAGTGCGACGAGACTGGACGCGTCCAGCCCCGCTCCGATACGTTTTGGTCCTCGTGGTACCAATTCCGATCATTGTCGCCGGGGGCGTCGGTGTGGCGGTGCTCCTCATCGCCAAATGGGTGCTCGAGAAGCTCGGGACCCAGAATGAACCGGAACCATCAACCAGCAAACCGGATCCGGATCCGGATTCCCCCACGATACGGTCGACCAAGCCGCAGTGCGTCAAGATTGGGTTGATGGTGTGGCTTCGTCTCAGCATGCAAGAAGCCCACGAGTTGATCTGCGTGCTTATCGGAGAGACCGCGGGAACGGGCCGGCAGGGCCGATCGACTGAGAAACAAATCCGCGCCATCGTGAAGCTGGTGTGGCATCGCGCCAGCATTCCAGAAGCCCGCGAGTTGATCCGCGCGCTAGACAAGCTTTCAGAGACGCCCCGGCGAGCGATGCGAAGGTCTCTGCGCGATGATGATGACCTAGACGACCGGCTATTTTCGCGCCGATCGGCACCGGCACCGCCGTCGCCGCCGCCGTGGCCGGAATCCTCCGGCTGCTCTCCTGATGTCGGCGGGCCGCGTTCGCTGGCCTTGGGAGGTGTCGATTTGAGTTCAGGCCACTGGAGCGCCGTCAAGCCAGCGGTGACGCAGCGTCGCGGCTGGCGGCAGTCCCCGCAGTTCGGGCCCGACGACGACGAGTGGTTCGGTCCGTGCCCACGCACGGGTAAAGGCGGGGACTCTCTCCGCGACTCCTGCTCGGTGAGGCCGGGCACCAGGAGACCGGGCACTACCGTCATCTGGTGCACCCCGTGTCAGGAGGCGGCGGGAGTCGACAAGCTCGGCGATATTCCGGGGGAACCCGATGCCCACTTCCGGGCGCTCTAGCCCGGGCGACCGTGCTACGCCGCCGGCGAGCTCGTCACCCCGCGCCGACTTCGACGCCGGCACTTCCGAGGGACGCGCCCCGTGGTAACGTCACGGCATGAGCCCCGACACGATGTGGATCATCGGCACGGTGGTCACGGTGGGCGCGGCGCTCGCCGGCTTCATGTACGCGCTGGTCGGCGGCGTGAACAACACGGTCTCGACCGGGTTGGCCTCGGTGAACAAGCGCATCGACGACGTGCGCGTCGACCTGCAGCGGCTGCACGACGATCACGACCGCCTCGAGGAACGGCTCCGCGCGGTCGGCGCGTGAGTCGGATAACCCCGTCTTCGGTTAACGGGTCCCTGGCGCTGAAGGCCGCATCAGGCCACGTGAGTCGACGTGCCGCTCAGCCCGCACCGTCCTGCACCTACCGTATTCGCGCTACTGGCGCTGCTTGGGGTTACCGCAACCGGGCAGGAAGACAATACCACTGGGTTCCAGCGCTTCCAGCTGCTCAACAACTGCGCGCCGATGCGTCTAACTGTCGAGACTCTTAACGAAGACGCGGAGGTTATCGGTCTAACCACGGAGCGCTTACAGTTTGCGGCGGAAAGCAGATTGCGCAGCGCGCGGGTGCTTACGACCAACCGCGACGCCCCGATCTGTACGTTAATGTCAACGTAGTGGGCGCGGCCTTTGCCATCTTTTTGAGCTACAATAAAACGCTGTTCGCCCCAGCAAGCGGCTTAACTCTCGACGCGACAACATGGTATGTTGGGTCGGCTGGAACGCACGGCCGGGACGCCCAATACATCGTTTCGTCGACTAGGCAGGGGCGGCGTCAACGGACGCAGCAGCCGTCATCTTCCGAGTCCCGTTACGCCTTCTGAGCGCCGAGGTCGCGTTCGTCCTGCCGGCCGCGCAGATACGCGACATCGGCCGCTACCTTAACTACCTGAGCGCTGAGCCCTTCAACGCGCGTGCCGAGCCCGTCGCCTAGCGTCTCAACGCGCGTGCCGAGCCCGTCGATACGGCGACCGAGATCCGCATGCGCCCTGTCGTTGCGATTCTCGTAATGCGCTTGGATGCGCCACACGCCGATCAGCACGCCGATACCCGTAAGCAGAACGGACACGATCTCTAGGGTCACTCGTTCACCGCCTGGGCCATGTCCTGCATGATGGCACGCGCGTCGTCCGGTGTCGCGGTATCGGCGTCGCTCGACGTCGCCGGCCGGCCGCCGTCGAGCGCCGCATCGAGGGCGGCGCGGATGCGGCCCGGAACTGCGTCGAGCTCGCGCGCCAGACGCGACGCGAGGGTCGAGCGCTGGACACCTGTGAGGGCTCGGAGAGAGCCACGGGGAGCTCGCTTGGACTCTCGACGCTCCGGGCAGCGTCCATCCTCGCAGGCGAGCACCAGGCGGTCCCGGCGGTCGGTCCTGAGCTTGCGGCCGGCCGCGTCCGCGGAAGACCGCGCCACGAACGTCTCAGAACCCACCGTAAAGACGCGTCCGGACCGGACCCAGACGTGATAGTGCTGTGCCATCCCGGTGCACCGTAGCACCGCGTCTGGACAATTGTCCAACGTTACGCGCAACGCTGAGAGCGGTCGGCCGCGGACGTCCATCGCGCCGCCCTGGGATCGGATCGCCGTAGCGGGCCTGCTACGGCCACCCCGGTGCACCCCGGTGCACCGTAGCACCGCGTCTGGACAATTGTCCAACGTTACGCGCAACGCTGAGAGCGGTCGGCCGCGGACGTCCATCGCGCCGCCCTGGGATCGGATCGCCGTAGCGGGCCTGCTACGGCCATCCCGCGGTATTAGCCAGACTAACGGTCTGTCTTACGGGGTGCTACAATTAAAGATGTCGGCCGTGGGGACAAGGACGACGCCGTAGCGTTCGAGCGCTACGACGCCACCCCTTGAGGCCAAAGACGCGTGGGAAAGCGGTTGGCCCCGCTTACCTCGCTACGGATACCGCGAAGAAAGCGCGGCAACCGATGAACGATTCTACCACGGCGTTAGCGCTCGCAATTCCCGCCACCGAAGCCCGCCAGCCGGACCAATCAGAACAGATTGCGCTGCGGCTATTCGCTCGGGTTGACGCCTACCGAGGGACACCGCCAGAGCGCGCTCTATGGCGTGAGCTATTGATACTGTGCGCCATTACTGGAGCGGCGCACCATGTAGCGCTGTTGATCTATATGCGGTCTAGCGAGGCGGGGATCGTAAACGATGATGACAAGGCGCGGATTACGATTGAGCGCTTAGCGCAGGATGCCGGGCTTAGCGAACGCACCGTAAGACGAGCGTTACCGATACTACAGGATGCCCGCGTAATCCAGTATTCGAGAGATCGCGGGAGGCGTAACGCCTACGTGATCCGGATGAATTGCGGAGGTCTCGACTGGAGCGGAGTCCGGGCGAGAGCGAGTCGAGACCGGACACAGAGTCCGGACTCAGACCGGACACAGAGTCCGCTCTATAGAGCTACTACGGAGATCGGAGATCGGAGTAGTAGTACGGGAACAGGTCCGGCCGTCGCTGGCCGGCCGGCCGGCGTTCCCGCGGAGGCCAGACCGATGACGGACGACGACGGCCACTCGCTCGCTCCCGGCACGGCATCGGCCGGACAGGTCCGCTACGCCAGAACTCACGGCTTGCCGCTTACGCGCACCGATAGCTCATCTAACGCGAATACAGCTATCCGGGCGCATAAGCAATCCGCAAAGGGATCGGCTAATATGCCCAAACGACGACGAACGGCAAAGCGCAACCCGTGGGGCGATAATGCACCGTCCAAGGTGCTACTAATCCAGAACGCGCTAAAGCACGGCAAGCCGTATGTCTATGGCACAGTGCTATCCCAAGCCGCTTGGGAATACGACGACGGACTGCTAACGCTAACCTTCACGGGTAAGCCTACCCTGGCGCGACAGGCTACGCAGGCCGCATCCTGGATTGAGGGAGTCGTAGCGGAGACGCTTGGCGGTGAGTGCAAGGTGGTTATCAACGATGCGTAATCAGCCGCGTTGCTCGCGTTGCCGCCATCCCGTTAAATGCGTCCGTTGCGCTCGTAAGCGCGAAGCCCCCATAATCCCCTTTATGGGCCCCTCACACCCGTCCGCCCCCACCCGCCGCGGACCTTGACCAGTAGACGACCGTCTACTAACCTGGAGCATTCCATGTGCGCCAGGAATCTTCCCAACCCGCGCTCGCTAAACCGGTTACGCCGGATGGGGCCCAACTGAATCCTAGGATTCAGTTGCCTGACCGGGTCGTCGGCAGGGACGGCCGGGAACGGCCCTCACGGCCATTCCCGCCAGGGCGTCGGCCCGCCTGATGCCGACCCCGCCCCGGTGGCTCCTCGCCGTGCCCGACGCCATCCGGCAGCTCGAGGCCCTGGACCGGGATCTGCTCACGCGCAGGGACGTGGAGCGGCTGTTCGGGGTGTCGCGGGCGCGGGCGGCGCAGCTGATGCGGACGTTCGGGGCGGAGCTCGTCGGGGCGGCGCGCGTCCTCCGGCGGAGCGAGCTCCTGCGCCAGCTCCGGAAATACCGGGCGCGGGCCGCCTACCGCGGCGAGGAGCAGCGGCGCGCGCGCCTGGTGTCCGAGCTGCGGACGGCGCGGCTGACCGGGATCCGGGTCGCGGTGCCGGTCGAGGCGCTCGAGGCGCGCCTCGCGGGGCTGCCCGAGGGCGTGACGGTCGCGCCGGACCGGATCGAGGTGCGGTTCGCGGGGGCGAAGGAGGCCGTCGTGCGGCTCTTCGCGCTCGCGCAGGCGCTGACGAACGACTACGAGCGCTTCGAGACGATCGTCGGCAAGGGGGAGAGGTCGGGATGAGCGAGGCGCTGGTGCCGGTGGTGGCGGTCGACCGGCGGGAGATCGCACGGCCCGGTGCGACCACGGTCGCGCTGCCCGAGGTGATCGTCGACGCGGGGCCGGCGGCCGTCGAGCGGTTCCTGGAGTTCTTCGCGGCCGCGATCGCCAACGACCGGACGCGGGCCGCGTACGGGCGGGCGGCGGGGCGGTTCCTGGCGTGGTGCGGGGCGCGCGGCCTGGGGCTGCGGGCGATCGCGCCGCTCCACGTGGCGGCCTACATCCGGACGCATCCGGGGTCCGTGCCGACGGTCAAGCAGCACCTCGCGGCGATCCGGGCGCTCTGCGACTGGCTGGTCGTCCACCAGGTGCTGCCGGTGAACCCGGCCGCGGCGGTGCGGGGCCCGAAGCACGTCGTGACGAAGGGCGCGACGCCGGTGCTGATGCCGGCGGAGGCGCGGGCGCTTCTGGACCGGATCGACACGGGGACGCGGGTCGGCCTCCGCGACCGGGCACTGCTGAGCGTGATGGTCTACAGCTTCGCGCGGGTGAGCGCGGCGGTGGGGATGCGTCGCCAGGACTACTTCCGGCAGGAGCTGCGGGGCTGGCTGCGGCTGCACGAGAAGGGCGGGAAGCGGCACGACGTGCCGGCGCACCACCGGGCCGAGGAGGCGGTCGAGGCGTATCTCGCCGCCGCCGGCGGCATCGAGGACGTGAAGGCCCCGCTGTTTCAGAGCGTCGACCGGGCCGGCCGGCTGAGCGGGCGGCCGCTCGGGCGCCGGGCGGTGCTGGCGATGATCAAGCGGCGTGCGTTGGCGGCGGGGCTGCCGGCGTCGACGTGCTGCCACACGTTTCGGGCGACGGGCATCACGGCGTACCTATCGAACGGCGGGACGCTCGAGCACGCGCAACGGATCGCCGGCCACTCGTCGCCGAAGACGACGAAGCTGTACGACCGGACGGCGGACACGGTCACGCTCGACGAGATCGAGCGCATCGTGATCTTTGCACTTGCGGCGCTGGCGGTGGCACAGCCGCTCTTTGAACTGCTCTCGCGGGAGCCGGCGTTCTTCGTCGCGCGAAACACCACGTCGGGCCAGTTGACGGCGTTCGTGGTCTGCGTCTCGGTCGCGCTCCCGCTGGCTCTCGTGGCGATGGAAGTCGTCTGCAGGCGGTTGCGTTCCGGGCTGGGCAACGTCGTTCACGTCGCGCTGCTGACGATGCTCGGGGCGTTGTTCCTCCTGCCGCTCCTGAAGCGAGTCGATGTACTGGATACCGGCCCCTTGCTCGTGGCGGCCTCGCTGCTGGCCGGGCTGGTCGCAGTGGGCGGACAACGCGTCCGCGTGGTCGGGTCCTTTCTGACGGCCCTGGTCTTGGCCGCGGGCGTCGTTCCCATCGTGTTCCTTGCGAACGCCGAGATCCGGAGCGCCGTCCTTCGGAGGGAGCGCGCGCCCGTCCCCGCCCGCGTCGACCACGCGCCGCCGATCGTGCTGGTCGTGTTCGACGAGTTTCCGACCAACTCGCTGCTGGACCGCAACCGAACGATTGACCGGGGCCGCTATCCGCACCTCGCGCGACTGGCCGACGGGTGCGACGTGGTACCGCAACGCCAGCACGGTGTCATCGCAGACCCCATGGGCGGTTCCGGCGTTGGTAACGGGTAAGTATCCGGTGCAACCGAACGCCGTGCCCACGCGGCGCTACTATCCGGACAACCTGTTCACGATGCTGAGCGACAGTTATCGGATGACGGTTTTCGGCCGGTTCCTGCAACTCTGCCCGGGGAACACGTGCGCCTACGATCTCGATGTGCAGGACAGCCTCGGCGAGCTCGCCGCCGACCTCGGCATTGCCTACCTCCACATCGTCGCGCCGTCCGCGCTCGAGAGCCTGCTGCCGCCGATCGTAGGGGACTGGAAGGAGTTCGCTCGGGACCGGCGCTTTCGGAGCGCGGAGGGAGAACGGCAACGGAACGAGCGGTTGTCGGAGTTCGACAGGTTTCTCGAGACGATCACCCCGGATCGCAGCGGGCGGCTGTACTTTCTGCACACCATGATGCCCCACATGCCGTACCGGTACGTCCCGTCCGGGCGTCGGTACCAGGCGCCCAGTTACCAGGGACGCCGGGAGGGAGGGAAGAGGCTCTTTCTAAGGAGCGATCCCTGGCTTCCGGCGGTGCTGCAGCAGCGACATCTCCTGCAGGTCGGGGCGGCGGATCGGTTCGTTGGAGATCTGGTGAAGCGGCTGCGGGACCAGGGCATATACGACGAGTCGCTGATCATCGTCACGGCCGACCACGGTGCAAGCTTTCGGCACGGAAGTCATCGCCGCAACGTCTCCGACGACAACGTAGCCGACGTGGTACTGGTTCCGCTCATCGTGAAGGTCCCGCACCAGGTCGTGGGCGCGATCAGCGACAGGAATGTGGAAACCGTCGACATCGTACCGACCATTGCGGACGTTCTGTCTACGGCCGTTCCGTACGCTGTCGACGGCCGGTCGTTCCTCAATGCTTCGACCCCCGACCGGCCCCGAAAGACATTTGTCCAACGCGGCCGCGCGAGGGTGCGTGTCGTAACGTACCCGCGACGCCTTGAGGATCCGGGTTGGGAGCAGAAGCTGCAGCGTTTCGGAGCGGGCCTGTACGGACTCGGGCCGCACGGGTCGCTGGTGGGACGGTCCCTGTCGATGCTCGACGTGCGCGCGCGAGCCGAACCGGTCGTGACAGTTGCCAGGCCGACAGCCTTCGAGGACGTGGATATCGAGGCGGACACGCTGCCGCTCTACGTTTGGGGTCGGCTGAGAAGCGGGCCGGCGGATCCGCTCAGCCTTGCGGTAAGCGTCAACGGCGTGATCGCTGCAACGACCCTGTCCTACAGAGAGAACGGGGAATGGGTGTTCGGCAGCATGATTCCCCAGGACACCCTGATCGCCGGGGACAACGACGTCGAGATCTTCGTTGTCGATCGCTTCGGGGACGAGCTCGTACTACGGCCGGCGAGCCGGGGACGGCGGGGGGCGGAAAGGCCCACCGCTCAACGCGATTGAGCCAGGAGGCGTGGTGGGAGGTGGACGTGAAATACCGCGAGTGCCGTCACGGTGGTTGCCGGTGGCGCTTCTCGTTCTCGCGTGCTCCGACGAACCGGCGCCCGGTGAAGACCCAGCGAGGCTCCGCCTCAGACCGACGAGACATGTAGACCTCGGCGCTGGCTGAGAGAGGAACGGACTCGGCCCCGCTGCTCCCGCTGCGGCGTGAGCCGCGTTCATGGTCGCCCGAGGGCGATGGTGGTCGTAGACTGGCCGGTGGGGAGCCCATCGACCGGAGCCCGAGCCATGAACGTAGCACGACCGGTGGCCGATGGCCGAAGTCTTGTCGCGGCACACGACGCTGATGCTGGAGTGCGTCGACCGCATGTACTTGAACGTCTACGTGCCGCTGAGGGTACCGACCAGATTCGTGTAGAGTCGAGGGGATGCGCGTAACCGGTCGGGACTCGGTGGCTCGTCCGGCGCTTTCGCAGCCGGGCCGCAGTCCGGCAGCCCAACCCACCGAGCCATCCGTGAGGCGCTGTCCGCCGTCGGCCTGTGATGCCAGGAGCTAAAGACCATGACTAGCAGACCCATTGTCAGGCCCCGCTGTTTCCGTCGGTTCCTAGTTCCTGTGGCCGTCGCGATGCTGAACGTTGGTGCGCTCGCCGTTGCCGTCCCTCCCGTGGCGGCCCAGCCGTCGGAAGCGCGCGGGTTTATCACCGTCAACGGCGGACTGCAAGCGGCTGTCGCCGATTTCTCGGACAGCATCGCGTTGGAGGACGCGCTGTTCGGTCCAGAGGCGGGTGAGGTCGCTACGCGCTACCGTGGCGGAGGCGACACGCTGTTCGACGTCGGCGGCGGCGTCCGCCTGTCGCGCCAACTGGCGGTCGGCGTCAGCGTGTCGCGGTACTCCCATGAAGACGAAGGCAGCGTCACCGGGCGGCTCCCACATCCGTTCTTCTTCGACCGGCCGCGTCAGATCGCTGCGACTGCGATGGGGTTCGGTCGCGACGAGCTTGCTACGCACGTGCAGGTACTCTGGGTGATTCCAGCCGGCCAGTCAGTCGACATTACCCTATTCGGCGGGGCTAATAGGGCTACGTCTGTTACCTGGAGGTCAGGGTGCGGGGCATACACCGCAGGACCCCTCGATCACCCTTGCTTGAAGAGGAAGCCGACCCGTCATGAATGAAGATAGGCACTGGTCGATGGTGAGCGGGCTCAGGAATCGACCCGAAGCTCGAATGTCGAGACCGGGACGTCGTGCTTGTGGCCCGGTCCGGGTCGAACCAGCACGTGTGGGTGGTCAGGCGGTCGCTGTCCGAGATCCCGGCGCGTCGCATCGTTCGGGCGCGGATCTCCAGCCGGTTCCGCGAAGCGGTCGAGGGGCCGCTCTAGAGGGCCCGATGCCGACGGAACACGCGATTCTCGCCGAACTGACTCGGTCGCGACGAGCTACGCCCGTCATGCGCGTTAACTTCACGCTGGCACTGACCATTGTTGCTCTAGGGGCCGCGCCCGCGGTAGAGGCGGGGCCGATCCTGGAATCCGCCGAACGGATTGCAAGGAAGGCGGCTGTCGAGGCGACGCAAACGGGGGCGCCGGCCCGGCGATCCATGGCGCGGACATGGGGCGGTGTCGGCTTGGTGGCTGGCGGGGTCATCGTCGCCTTTTCGCGACAGGAGTGCCGACTGGCCGGATCGCTGTCGTCGGAAACCCACGCTCACGCCCTCCCACTAGACTCCGGCTTCCGGGGTGTCGATAGTGCTCTCGTGGTGTTCCACGATGCCAGGAACGTCGTTGTGTCCAAGGCGGAGGGTCGGTGTCATCTCGACTGGACCGTCGACGCCTCGGCGGTGATCGTCGCTGATGGCAGGTCGTATGTTACCGGTGAGACCCTAACGCGTTCGATTAGCGAGTGGCGCGCCACCTTTCCGACGCCCGAGGCCGAGGCAACGAGGGGAACAGCGCACGCCGAACCCTACCGGCCCGTAGGACACCTGTACGGCGGGCTGGCGCTGGCTGGTGTCGGTGCTCTGCTCGCCACGGTCTGGTCCGACGTGCCGGCCGTGCGCAATGTCGCCTTCACGCCGATGCCCGGCGGAGGTAGCGTGAGCAGGACGTTTGGGTTCTGACATGCGACTCCACATCGCCGCCGCCTCCTCGGTTCTCCTGCTGTTTTCCGGACTCGCTCTGGCGCAGAGCGGGCAATGCGCGTCGCGCTTCGACGACGGCCTGCGGGGGTTCGATTGGGTAGCGATGACGCATTCCCACTACACCGTCTGTCACGCCCGAGGCCATGCGGAGGACGGCGCGTTCGTTCGGCGGTGGCTCAATCGCACGCTCAGAGTGGCGCGTCTCAAGTACGGCGTGAGGCGGCCGATGGACCGTTCGGGACGGAGGTTGAGGATCACCGTGTTCCTGCCGCCGCAACCGACTGCTTACACAGGGCGCGGTTCCATAACCAACCTGTGCTGCCTATGGGAGAGCGACGGGAGTGTAGCTGAGATCCACTACCTGACCCCGTCTGCATGGGGCCGCCCGCCGTACGGGGGCCTCCGGTACGAGTCGGGGCTGCACTATCACTCCCATTACGTGATGCACGAGATGATGAATCTCTTGCATCAAGCCGTTCCTGGCGACCGAGATATCCCGTCGTGGATTCGCGAGGGTCTGGCCGAGTACGACGGGTACTTCCACACGACTCCCTGGAATCGGACAGTGGCCGTTGATCGCTTGATCGAGTACGTGGACACGCGCGAGCGCGAGGAGATCTACTGTTGTCGAAGCCTGGGGGGACCAGGACTGGGGACGAGCAGCACGTATTACGGTAGCGCGGTGATTCTGACGTTTCTCGCCGAGACCTTCGGCGAGGCGTCGCATGCGCGGCTGTTCGAGATGCCACTCGGGAGGTTTCTGCACGCCCAAGGGTGGACCGCGAATCGCGCGTTCAATGCACTTCAGGTGTGGTTCGACGAGCAGGTAGCGCGTCGACGATGATCGATCCTGGTGAAGCGGCTGCGGGACCAGGGAATATACGACGAGTCGCTGATCATCGTCACGGCCGACCACGGTGCAAGCTTTCGGCACGGAAGTCATCGCCGCAACGTCTCCGACGACAACGTGGCCGACGTGGTACTGGTTCCGCTCATCGTGAAGTTCCCGCACCAGGTCGTGGGCGCGATCAGCGACAGGACATGTAGACCTCGGCGCTGGCTAAGAGAGGAACGGACTCGGCCCCGCTGCTCCCGCTGCGGCGTGAGCCGCGTTCATGGTCGCCCGAGGGCGATGGTGGCCGTAGACTGGCCGGTGGGGAGCCCATCGACCGGAGCCCGAGCCATGAACGTAGCACGACCGGTGGCCAAAGTCTTGTCGCGGCACACGACGCTGACGCTGGAGTGCGTCGACCGCATGTACTTGAACGTCTACGTGCCGCTGCCGCAGACGGGGGCGGGCGTGGCGTACTTCGTGGAGGTGCCCGACGTAGGCAGCGAGGCTCGCGTCGTCGCGCGGCCGGTCGTCGAGTCAGGCGCGGAGCTGGCGCGGTGCGGATCCGTGAGGACGCCTTCGGGGTTGCGGGGGCCTGTCCAACACGATAGGGCTACCAAGCTCGAGGCGTGGAACCGGCACTTGCTCACGCGCCGCGACATCGAGCGGCTGTTCGGCAACGGTATTGCCCTAGCCCGGATTATTCAGGAGGGTTCGGGTTTTGGTAGGGAGGCAAGGGCCTCCGCGTGCTAAAACACTGTTGACGACAGGCGTTTTCGCACAACGGAGGCCTCTGCTTGACGAACCCCACGATACCGCAGCGTGTTCTGTTCCCCGAGCTGGTCGGCAAACCGGTCGTGGCCACGTTCGACCGGGAACAGGCGAGTTCCGACGGCGGTGCCGTGCTGCTCAAGGCAGCCGAGCGGGTGTACGACCTCGTCAAGGGGTTCGCCCGGTGTCTGGTCGACAAGCGTGCGCCGGAGAGGATTCGGCACACGCTCGAAGACCTGATCGGCCAGCGGGTCTTCGGCATCGCGTGCGGCCATCCGGACGGGAACGATGCCGACCACCTCGCCGAGGATCCCATCCACAAGCTGCTGCTGGGGCGGGACCCGGTCACCGGCGAGCGCCTGGCGTCGCAACCGACGCTGTCGCGATTCGAGAACGGTGTGGGCCGGGGCGCCTTGTATCGGATGGCACGGGAGCTGGCCGAGAGCGTCATCGAGCGGCACCGGCGACGCCGGCAGGGGCGGGCGCGGCGGATCACGATCGATCTGGACCCGACCGACGACCCGACGCACGGGGCGCAACAGCTCGCCTTCTTCAACGGGTTCTACGACACGTGGTGCTATCTGCCGCTGCTGGCGTTCGTGACGTTCGGCCGCGAAGCGGAGCAGTACCTCTGTGCGGCGGTGCTGCGGTCCGGCAAGGCGGTAGCCTCCGAGGGAGCGGTGGCCCTGTTGTCGCGGTTGCTGCCGCTGTTGCGCTGCGCGTTTCCGCGGGCGCGGTTCCTCGTTCGGCTCGACGCGGGCTTTGCGACACCGGAGGTCTTCGACTTCCTGGATGCCTGCCCGCGGCTTGACTACGTCATCTCGATGCCGAAGAACGCCGTGCTGCTGCGGCACGCCGAGCCCGCCATGGCGCGGGCGCGGGCGCGCAGCGCGCGCAGCGGCCGAACCGAGCACGTCTACGGCGAGACCCGCTACGCGGCCGGCTCGTGGAAGCAGCAGCGGCGTGTCGTGATCAAGGCCGAGGTCGTCCGACTCGCGGGCCGCGAGCCGCGGGACAATCCCCGCTTCGTGGTGACCAACCTGTGTCGACCGCCTCGGTCCCTCTACGAGAAAGTCTATTGCGCGCGCGGTGACATCGAGAACCGGATCAAGGAACTGCTCGACGGGCTGCAGATCGACCGCACCAGCTGCTGCCGGTTCGCCGCGAACCAGTTGCGGGTCCTGCTGACGGCCGCCGCCTACGTGCTCATGCAGGAGCTCCGGCTGTGCGCCGCACGCACCGCCTGTGCCCGAACCCAGGTGACCTGGCTGCGCGACCGGCTCCTGAAGCTGGGCGTTCATGTCGTCCGCTCCGTCCGCCGTGTCGTCCTGCATCTGCCACGCGCCACGCCCTACCTCGACGCGTGGCGCCGCATCGCACTCGCCCTCGGAGCACGCACTGGATAGGTCCGACCGACCCGCGTCATCAGGCCTCGACCCACCGCGACCGACCGTCCCACGGGTGGAGCTGTCGCTGCCGGCCCTTCTTCCACCCGCCGTCGCCTTCGCCGGACCGCCCCATCATGCCGCGCCCGCGGTCGAAGGGCTCGGCAACGCCGGTCGCGAGTCCCTCACGTCCATCTCAGCCCTGCTCCCGCCACCTTCCACACTCCGCTCGTGTCCGAATCGAGGCCGCCGCGAATAATCCGGGCTAGCGAGCGTGCTAGTCTGGGCCTCGAAAATAACAGGTGCGCCCGTGACCGTGCCGTGCGAGCTGCGCGGCGGGAAGAGCCCCGGCCGACCAGTCTCGCAGCAGGATCACGCCGGTCTGCTCGAAGCCGTCGTCGCGATCGGGCGGGCGATCGCTGCGGTGGCCGGCGCCGGTTAGGCCAACGGGCTGGCGATCGCGGGGCTCGAGATCGTCGACCCGGCGCTGGAGCGCGCTTGCGCTGCGGTCGGACTGCCCTTCGATCCCGCCTGTCCGCAGAAACTCGTCCAACTGCCGGTGCTGGTCGCGGGGAATATGGTAGCGACCGGGCCCATCAGGAAAGCCCGGGTACTTCTCCGCGTGGGAAGCCACGCCGTCCAACGTATTCCGGAGGCCGTTGTAGTACTTGGACTGAATGTCCACGCCGTCCACCCGGTAGTCCACCGGGCCGGTGCGTGGAACCCCGTCGGTCGTCGCAATCGGAGCGCGGCGGTGGAGAACATCCCAGGCCCGGCTCACCCCCACATGGACCCGCTCGGCGATCTCGCCGTGCTTGGTGGCCGCCCTGCCGAGGATGTTCTCCGGCGATCCCACGAAGTCGCGGACGGCCTGCAGCTCCCGCATGGCACCGAGAAAAACCCGATCCTGCTCCTGGAGCGCACCGGCGAGCTCGCCGGCTCGACTCGTTGCGTCCAGATGGGCCAAAGCCGCGGCGACCTGCGCGGAGACATGCAGATCGGCCCGGTCGGCGGGAGACCGCTTCACAGAGCGACCTCCTTGCGGAGCAGTTCGCCAAGCGAGCGAACGTGATTGACGAGGGCCGCGAGACGTTCCTTCTGTCCGGTATCGAACTGCTGGTAGTCGTTCGGGGCGTTGTCGCCCAGCCAAGCGAGCACATCCAATGTTCCGTCGATGTGCGTCCTCGTACTCGTCCCGAGTCCCCTGATTTCCCGACTAGCCGTCCGCAGGGAACGGATCTCCCCTTCGACCCCGAGACGCTCCTGCGTGGCCTTCCTGGCGAGATCACCGTTGCGGGAGTGGAGATAAATTCCCGAACCCGCCACCGCGAGGCCCCCGACGGTCCAGCCCACCGGTCCGGCCAGGGCCAGGAGCGCGTGTCCAGCCGCCATGCCACCGCCGCCCGCCGCAAGGGCCCCGCTGCCCAACCAGGCGAGGGCCGCGTTGGCGGCAGCAGCGCCGGACAGCGCAGAGATGGCGGTTCCCGTCGACGCCGTGCCGAAAGTCGTCGCCACCGCCATCGCCACGGTCGGACCGAATGCAGCCATCCCCCCCCCGGCCATGACGCCGGCCACCCCAGCGCCGCCTCCAATCGCCTCGGACCTCTTGGCTTCCGTCTCGATCCGCCGCACAGTGCTCTTGAACCGATCGATTTCGATGCGATACTCGCGAACCGACCGGTCGAACTCCTTGGGCGAACGCGCCAGTCGGTTCACGTAGCTCTCGACCGGCTCGACCACCTCGGCGACGGCCCGTTGCCGCTGCTCGAACAGCCGCACGCTGGCCTGTTCGACCTCCTGGCGGAGGGTCTCATGTTCTGCGAGCGACTTCCGGAGCTTCTCTACCGCCTCGCGACGGGCAAATGCATTGAACATCACGACAGCGCGTACGCGACGAGCGAGCCCGGAAACCCGGTCTGATCGCTCTCGGTCTGCACCACGATATACCGGTGCCCCCTGTGCAGGCAGTCGGGTAAGGGTCGGCGCAAAAATAGATTCCGTTTTTTCGCTAAGTGGGTTCGATGGTGTAGTTCCATTTCGGCATGACGCTGTTCGGTGTGATGCGCAGCTCTCGCATTTGGGCGTCGGTGACCTTGACGCCGGTCTTGGAGGTCTTCCGCACGAGGTGGGCGCGCACACGCAGTCCGGTGGAGGTGCGGGTGGTGCGCAGGTAGTTCAGGATGGTCTCGTAGCTGTCGAGGGGGCGGCCCGCCCAGTTCTTGCTGATTTCGCAGAACAGGCGGTGTTCAATGGGGTTCCACTTCGACGTGGCGGGCGGGTAATGGGCCACGGTGACGCGCAAGCGGTGGCGGTTGCAGAGGCGATGTTGCAGGTTGCACTTCCAGGCGCGCGCCGTGGAACTGTTGCTGCCGCCGCCGTCGGCGAGGATCTGCAGGCTCTGAGCTTGCGGATAGTGCTTGCGGCCCTCGGTGCGCCACCACTTCTCGATGCAGTCGACGGCGAACGCCGGGGTGTCGGCGGTTCTGCCGACGAAGACGGTGCCGGCATTGGCGCGCGGGTCGTAGATGCCGTAGGGGATGGCGAGGCCCTCGGCATCGGAGGGGAAGTCGTGGTCGTTGACGAGTTCGGGGCTGCGGTCCCACTTCGCGCCGGGATTGCGGAAGGCGCCGACGAGTTCCTTCTTCTTCGTATCGACGCTGATGACCGGGATGCTGTCGGCGGCGCAGCGCTCGCGCAACTCGGTGATGTACCGGAACTGCTGGTCGCGGTTCGGATGCGAGGCGCCGGCGAGCTTCTTGTGGTTGACGCGCAGCGAATAGCCCATCGCCTTGAGGAGCCGCGCGACCGTCTGCGGGCAGACGTGGATGCCGAGCCCGCGGAGTTCGTGGGCGAGCTTGACGGTCGTGCGGTGTGTCCACTTCAGACCGCTGACGGGGTCGCCGGCCGTCTCGTGGGTCATCAGGGCTTCGATGCGGGCGATGACTTCCGGCGTTTTTTTTCCGTCGGCGTCCGACCGCCGCCCGCGCGCCGCACCCGGTCGACCTCGACATCGCGGTCGACGAGCTGCCGCCGGCCAGCGGCGACGGTCGACGGGTCGATGCCGAGCAGAGTGGCGATGCGGCGGTCGCCGCCCCACCCGCACTTGAGCGATTCGAGGCCGGCAAACAGACGCCGCTGGCGCTCGTCGAGCAGGCTGGCGAACAACACGATGGCGGCGCGCAACTCCTCCGGCATCAGGTCGGCGTCGGGCAGCGGCCGCACGAGTCCTGGGGTGGCCATCAGCAGCCGTCGGGCGCGCAGTTGGTGGGTCTGTTGCGCGGGGTCGGGCGCACAGTAGAGGAACTGACCGGCGAGCTTGTGCCGCGTCAGCCTCCCGTCGCCGGCGAGCTTGCGCAGCGCGTCCTGGGTGCCGACGTGGAGCAGGTTGTCCAACTCGTCGACGAAGTGTCCGGCCTCGGCGTGCTGGACGAACGCCTCGGCCGTTGCGACGAGGGTGCCGGCGCGGGAGAAGCGGACGCCGGCGAACGACCAGAGGCCGCGCTCGTCGAAATCGGCGAGTTCGTCGAGGGTGTAGTAGCCGCCGCGATGGGAGTAGCTGGTGCGGGCGTCGAGGTCCTTGAGCTTGCGGAACGCGGTGCGCCTGCTGACGCGGGGGCCGAGCGCGACCAGTACGTCGGGCAGCGAGGCGACGGTCTGCTTTCGGAGCAGGGCGATGATGGTGTCGGCGGAGAATTGGGTTGGTCTCATTCTGGCACCATTACGAACACAGGATATCCGTAATGGTGCCAGAAGTTCGGGCTGATTGCACCCCCGAGTCCGAAGGAATGCACGTGACCTGCGGACCACCGAGCCGGACAAGAGCGTGCACGACCGCTGTGCTCTACTGCGACACTACAGCCGATTCCAGGAAGTTATTTTTGCGCCGACCCTAACAGCCCGTGGAAGAAGTCTGTTCGCTGAGCCCCGCTGTTCAGGCAGCTTGGCGATGAGCGATTGAGCCGACGAGCGCCGTCGGTGTCCATTTGAACCCCCAGGCGCGCGTCAGACGCCCCCAGCGGTCGATCAAACGCCCGATCAGGCGGCAAATCGCCGAAAGAGCCCGCCCCTGCAGGCTCCGGGGCGTGCCGACGCCGGTCAGGCGACGCAGGAGCAGCCCGATGTTGCAGGCGGCCGCCTGGATCAGCACGCGCTTGCGGACATTCTCGTGACCGCGCACCCACACCCGACGCATACCGCCCGTCTCATACAGGTGCGCGAAAGTACGCTCCACCACCTCGCCCCGGCAGCGTTGCAGGCGACGACCCCGACGCCCGCGCACACGCCGGCGGTTCGCATACAACGCCTTCTGCGCAGCACGCTTCTCCGGCGGCGTCTCTCCCGTCTTCTTGTCCTGCCAGCAGCGCCGGCCGCGCTCCGGCTCCGATACGTGACTCCGAACCCCTACCGCGCCGAGTGCCACCAGCGTCTCGTCGCTGTGGTACCCCTTGTCGGCGACCACCTCTTCAACCCCCGGACCGTCCGGCTGCACCAACTCCACCTGCTCGGCCGCCATGATCAGCGTCTCCGGCAGCGTCGCCGTATCGCCGTCCGATGCATCCTGCACCGTCACCGAGACGATGGCGCCCGTGTCCATGTCGACCCCGTGCTCCGCCTTGTGGGCCAAGTGCGTCCGACCGTCCTTCATCTTCGCGATCTTCGCGTCCGGGTCCTGCGGCGATTTCCACTCCTTGTTCGACGTCTTCTTGTTCTTCCGGGACCGGTCGAACCGAGCCAGATCCGCCCGCGTCGGTGTCTCCACCCCGGACGCCTCCGCCAAACTCCGCACGAACGCCTCGTAGGATTCGCCCGTGTCCCGCCGCTCGATGCTCCGCATCGCCGCGTTCGCTTCCAGCGTCGTCGCATCGATGCCGACCGTCTTGCCCCGCACCAGCCCCGCGTCGGCGAGCCGCTCCAACACCCACGTGAAAACCGACACGTGCGTCTCCACGTCGATCCGCCGCCGCGTGCGCGACAACGTCGAGTGGTCCGGCGCCGCTTCGGTCACGTCCAGGTCCAGAAACGACCGCAGACTCAGCGAATCGGCCACCCGCCACGCGATCCCCCGCTCCGACGACAACCCTTCGAAATAGCCGATGAACAACAGACGGAAATACCGGCCCGGCCGTAGACTCGGGCGGCCCATCCGCGCCGCGTAGAACGCCGCGCACAATCCCTCGACGAAGGCGTCAAAGCCTGCCTCCTCCAGGACCCGGTTCAGACGCTCGAAGAAAGGATGCCCGTCACTCGTCGGAAGGTCCGCCGTGTCCACCCACATCGGCGACGCCTGTCGCGCCGCCGGTCTTTTGCCCATCGCCATGGCTGTCAAGTGTACGAAACTCGACCGATCTGGTCGAGCCACAATCGTCGACTTTTGCCACAGGCTGCTAAGCTGAAAGCGCAAGGACGTGCTCGGCGAGCGGGGGGCAACCGATGAACCTGGTGCAGTTCAAAGCGCCACGACGGCGACGGCGACGTCTTCATCAACCCGGCCCACGTCGCGATGGTCGACCAGAGCGGCACCGGCGACGCCAACGTGACCGACGTCGTGGTCGCCGCACAGGCGGGGCTGGCGCTCGTTCGCGTCCAAGAACCCCAACAGACCCGACCAGACGGTGGACCATGCGCCGGGCCTCGCAAACCGCCGCAACAGACGAGCCGGGCCCATCGAGACGGCCCACTCCGACACCTCTCGAGCTGCTGCTGCAGCGCCCGGGCTCCGGCCGCGGACGTCGTATCGGATATGGTCCGCAAGCACCATAGCGACCATCCCGGCAGAATTACGTATCCGTCCATCGTGGTAGATACGCGCTCGGATCTTGTCGCTTGAGCGCTTCGAGTCTAGCAGTATCGGGAGTCTCGGTTGACGCTCCGCGTCCGGCTGGCGGGAGTCTGTGGCTGGTAAAGCGACCGCGTCTGGCGTGGTAGGATCGTTCATCGGTTGCCGCGCTCCCACGCTCCGACTCCGACAAGAGGATGGTCCGGGCCTGTCCCGAGCCACTCACGGCCGACGAGTCGAGGAACGCAAAGCCGGGAGACCTCTGGTGCTCGACGCCCAGGAAGGCCGACAAGCGGCGTCCACGTGCCTCCCTGCGAGCCCTCACGCATGCCGAGCGCTCGCGACTCTCGCGCACCGCCTGGCTCGCGTGCTGGACGCTCCCGCCGGGAAGATGCGCGTAGCGATAGACGCCGCTATCGACAACGGGAAGGTTTGAAGGATGAGAGCTACGAAACACGAAGTCGTAACCGAACGTGTCTACCTCGAATCGCTCTTACGCGCCGCGTCAACGCTCCGCGGTAGCCGCAGCGCAACACTTCAAGCGTCTATCCAAGTGAGGCTGGGTGACGGCAATTCGACAGGAGCGCACCGGAGGGTTGCAGAACACGATGAGCACTTCTCTAAGTTCGTCCGGTCGTTCATCCGTATCTAGGGGTTAGCAGCCTGTGGCAAACGTCGGCGATTCTGGCTCGACCAGATCACTGCTGTCCCACTAGAGCCATATGAGAACGGGCCTGGCACACCCTGTGCTGGTATGATGGGTTTGTCAAAACCGACCGAAAACACAGGGGGAACCAAGCCCGTGGCCCACAATGATACCGTATTCGCGCAGGTACTCAAGCTCGTACCGAGACATGAGTTCGAGAGCCTGGCACGCAAGCACAAGTCGGGTCGGATGTCGCGGAGCATGACCCGCTGGGGCCAGTTCGTGGCGATGGGGATGGCCCAGCTGACAGGACGCTGCAGCCTGCGGGACATCGTCTCGAATCTTGCCGCACAGTCGTGCAAGCTCTACCACTTGGGGGTCGGCGTGGTGACGCGGTCGTCGCTCGCGCGGGTGAACGCCGAGAAGCCGTGGGAGATGTACGAGGAGTTGCACGGGCGATTGCTGGGGCGCTGCCAAGCGAAGGCGCCGGGACATGGATACAAGAAATCGTCCTCGACCGGCTGCCGGACAGGTGGCCATCGCGCCGAACTCGACCGCGTGAACGGGAGTCCGATCCCTCATCTCGCGCACATCGAAGTGAAACTTGTCACTCGCCTTGCTTGCCATTGGATCCTTCCTGGGTCAGTGCTCTTCCAGCGGGTCGCCGGCCAGGTGAACTCGTCTACCGGACACCTTGGCGATGCAGGGTTGTGAACCGGCCGGCCGGTTCACAACCACTCCTGGGGTGCGGAGAGCGGCGCCGGCCTGGAGTCGGAGCCCACCACCACGGAGACGGAGACGGAGCGGCGCAACGGATGACGCACCTCGGGCGAGGCGATCGAGGTATCCGGTCCCGTCGTCGACGATGAGGCTCAAGCAGCGCCTCACCTCCGAGGCCCGCGCAGCCCGCGCCGAGTCGGCGGACTCCGACATCGAGGCGGGTTCCGACCGCAGTGCTGGCGCCTGCCAGGGAAGCAAGGGACCGCCGGCCGCGGTGCCGACGAGGCGAGGCGGCCGCGGTGCGTCTCCCTCCCCGACGTACCCGTCAACGAGGCTGCTGGGCGGAGACGCTCACGAAGATGGTCTCTTCCCTGACCTCGAAGGAACTCGCAAGCGGTTGCGGACGCCGTTCCCGGGCTCGCGGACCGGGAGCAACGATCACCTTCCGCTATGGTTGATCACCTTCCGGGAGCCGCCAGAACGGCCCGCCGTGCGAGGTCCTGCGCCCTTCGAGCCCGGCCGCAGCGCAGGCGGCGGCGAAGCGAGAGCCAGTCTGGACGAGCGTGCGCGGAGTCGCCGTCAAGGCCGTCCAGCCCGGCGAAGCAGGGGCCGAGCACACGCGCACGCTGCTGGTTTGACGATGTGCCGCTGGAGACCACAACATCTTGCGGTCGACCCGAGTCCAGAATCTGCCAGTTTCTCGCGCTCGGCAACACGCGTCGCCGAGTGCCCGGTCGTGCCGTTTCCCGCGTCCCTTCGTCAGCCCTCGGCGGCCTTCTCTTCGCGCTTCCTCAGCCAATAGGCACCCATGCGCTTGGAGATAACCTCTCGTTCCTCGGGCGTCTTCTCGCGGCGCCTGCTCTTGGCAGGGGTGCGGCTGGGCGCCGCCTGTGCCGCCACCGCGGTCGGGGCCGGACTGGTCGTCCGCCGCCGCCGCCGCCGCGGCGTCGGAGCAGCAGCAGCAGCAGCAGCAGCGCGTGCACGCCGCGGGCTAGCCGGCGGCGTACTCCCGGGGAAGCCGCTCACTGCCTGCTGGAGAACATCGATGTCTGCCCGCAGCTTGTCGAGCAGGCCGCCTATCTCGGCTTGCTTGCTCGCCATCGTGTCCGCGACGGCCTCACTGATCTTCTGGAAGATGTCGTTCATACGAAGGAGCGTAACGTCCGTCAGACACAGTGTCAAACCGGCTTGTCAGTAGCGTAAGGGTCCACACAGAACTAACTTCCTAGAAGTGCATGTAGTCTCGTAGTAAGGCGCACTGGTCCCGCAAACCCTCGCGGCCCGGACCGGGCGCCGTCGCCGTCGTAGGTGTCCGTTGATGAGTATCGTGCCGGCAGTCCGTTCTGCCTATGCCTATGCCTCCGGCTTCGCCTTTAACTCCGCGTCATGTTCCTTGATAAACGCTCTAATCTCATCGGTCATGGCAAGCAACTTTGTCCACTGCTCCTTATAGAGCGTGACGGGAAAGCGACCGAGGCCATAGACCGACACGCCGCCCTTCCCGCTGACCTTGAGGCTTGCGGTGCGACCACGTTCACTCTTAAGGAGCGCATTTTCTGCTTTAAGCCGCTCGAGCTCTGATTTCTCGTCTGCCATGTGGTGGCTCCCAAAAATCGAGTGATAGCACGAGGCGCCGCGCTGGGGCGCCACTCCTGAGGCTCCGATTGTATCCGGGGGACTGGGGTTCTGGTGGCCAGCCATGCACCGACTCCTTGTGTCTCGGGTGACACATCCGATCAATGGCAGACCGGCTTCCGAGCCGTTCACGTCGCGGTCGTGGCGGATCCAAGGTGGGAGGTCCGGGGGCAGCGGCCGACGGATTCGGCTGTCCGCCTGAGTCCGGGCGAACCGGCACAGGGACTGGAAGACAGTCGACGTTTATAGCGACGCTCTGAGGGACGGCGCAGCACCGTGATACGCTGCCGGCATGGCGTTCGACACGGCCGTGAAGACGCTGACCGAAGTCGGCGCGAGCGAGCCGCTCGCCGTGGCGGTGGTCGACTTCGCCCGCCGAGCCGGCACGGACGCCGCTGGCGAGCTCGGCACCCGCGCCGACTTCGACGCCGGCATGATGCGCCCGAAGGTAATCTACCGCGCAATGCTCGTTCAGGCGGGGGCCATCGTCGGCGCTCTGGTCAGCATCGCTGGAATCGTCGTCGGTGCCCTCCGGTTGCTCGGGTGACGTGACGGGGGCGTTCGCCAGCGCGGTTCCACGAGAACAGCACTCGAACAGGGTGCTGATCGTTCTGGCGCGGCTGGTAAATTTGGTGGCGGGGATTCCGCCTGATTCGGCCTGGTTTCGGAGATTCCCGGCGGCACGCGCCGGGTCCCCGGAGGAGAGAGTTGGAACGGACAAACCGACCCGGGAAGACGGTGTGGGAGTGCGCGGCCGATGACGTCGACCGCGCAGAGACGCGGCTGCTCGATGCGATGGCCACCGGCGACGATGCGGAAGTCGCGGAGGCGGCAGACCACCTCGCCAGCGTTCAACGTCGGTCCGGACGCCTCCGCAAGCGGACGGACGCGGTCGGGCAGCGGGCGGGTTGACGCTCCAGGCCGGTTCGTCGCCGGCCGGGGCCGGCCGGCCTTCAAGCACGTCATCCCCGCTCAGCCCCCTACCAGGTCAATCAGCGGCTCCACCAGACCGGTGCTCTCGCCGTATACGGATTCAGAGAGAGTGTCGACTGGTTGCCATCGGCCGCCTTCGAGATGCTGGTAATCGGATGTCTCCTGGAGGTCTCGTTCACACGTCCCGGCATGCGCAAGCTCGAGCGAGAACTGAAGGATTCGGCACCGGGTCTTTTTCCGAAAGCTGGACTTCCGGATCTCGGTGAACAAGGGGTAATCTGCCCTCGAAGCGCGTGGCTCCAGAATCGCGTCGCCGCCGAGGCTCGCGGCCCGCGTCCGTACCCCCTCGGGGTGGCGCAGTCGTCCGGGCGGTGAAGCCGCGGGGCATCGGCCGCGTCTGGCCAGCACCATTACGGCCGCAGCCCCTCGGCCGAGGCGTGCCGTTCTTAGCCGGCTGCACGATAGGGCTACTTTATCCGCCGTATCAGGGCTGCTTGCGATTGGGAGACCGCGCCGCTCCAGCGTGGCGGCCTGCATCGCACGCATCCGGGGTCGGTGCCGACGGTGAAGCAGCACCTGGCCGCGATCCGACGGTCAGGTCCGGGGGCATGCTGGTCGAGTGCGCCCACCACATCGAGCGGCAGGGCAGCAACCCGGCGTGGTGGGCGCCCTGTTGCGTCGCGAGTGGTTGTATTCTCGCGCCTGACGAACTGGCGGCGACAGCGCGAGGCGGGCGCGCTGTATCAACATGAGGTACCCCATGGCTGCCGATGATGTGATCACCAAGGCAAGAGAACTCCCGAGCGGCGCGGTGTTCCATCGTTGCGCGCTTCAGGTGAACCCTCACCACTACGATTCCATGTACCGGGGCAACGCACCGTCCGGCGAAGCTGTCGTTCACGCCGGGGCGATCGTTCAGAAAGCGTTGGACCTCGGCGTGTCCGTGCTCGCCATCACCGACCACAACCACGTGGGCGGCGTCGCCGCGTTCCGCGCCGCCGCCGAGGGACGTGGCATCCACATCTTTCCCGGCTTCGAGTTGTCGTCGAGCGAGGGTATTCACGTTCTGTGTATCTATGCCCCCGACACCGCGGACGTCCTCCTCGCGCGCTACCTCGGCGGGTTCGGCATAACCGACACGGAGCCCTCGGTCAAGTTGGCTGACATGGCCTTTGTGGACATCCTCGCCAAGGTACGCGACCAGCGCGGTGTCGCGATTGCTGCCCACGTGACCAACAATAGCGGGCTGCTCAAGGTCCTCACCGGTCAGGCGCGCATCCGGGCGTGGCGGAGTGGAGACCTGCTGGCGATCCAGATTCCCGGCTCCGTTGCCGACTTGCCCCACGACGTGAAGCAAATCGTGGAGAACACCAACTCCGACTACCGGCGCGACCCTGCCGCCGAGGATGGGCTCGCCATCGCGGTCGTCAACGCGAAGGACATCGCCAAGCCCGAAGACCTCGACGATCGCTCGGCCACCTGCAGGATCAAGATGTCAGAGGTGACGATCGAGGGCCTGCGCCAGGCCTTTCTGGACCCCGGCTCGCGCATCCGCCTCAATCCCAAGGAGAAAGACAAGCTGGAGCCAGAGGAGCACGCCGAGCTCGTCGCGCTCGCCTGGGAGGGAGGATTCCTCGACGGCGCCGCTATCCGCTTCAATCCGAACCTCAACGTCCTGGTCGGGGGCCGCGGGACCGGCAAGTCGACCGTGATCGAGAGCATCCGCACGGTGCTGGGCCTCGAGGCCATCGGCGACGAGGCGCGCAGGGCCCACGAGGGCATCATCCGCCACGTCCTAAAGAGCGGGACCAAGATCTCGCTCCTGGTCCGCGCCCAGCGCCCGGCGGTTCGCAATTACCGCATCGAGCGCACGATCCCGAACCCGCCGCTGGTCCGGGACGATCGTGGCGAGGTGTCCAATCTCTCGCCCCAGGACGTGCTGCCGCGTGTCGAGGTCTTCGGCCAGCACGAGATCTCGGAGCTGACCAAGAGCCGCGAGAAGCTGACCCGCCTGCTCGACCGCTTCGTCGATCGCGATGACGATCTCCCGCGCAAGAAGGCCGACCTGCGCCGCGCGCTGGAGAAGAGCCGCAAGAGCCTGCTCAACACGCGCGACGAGTTGGCGCAGATCGAGGAGCGCCTGGCAGCGCTTCCGGGCCTCGAAGAGACGCTGGAGCGCTTTCGCGAAGCCGGGCTCGAGGATCGGCTCAAGGAGCAGAGCCTGCTCGTGCGCGAGGAGCGCCTGCTTGCCTCCATTCCGGAGCGCCTCGCGTCATTCCGCGAATGTCTCGATACCCTGAAGCGCGAGGTTCCGATGGACCGCGTGTTCCTCTCCGCCAAAGCTCTCGAGGATCTGCCCGGAAAGGAGATCCTTCAACGCTTGAACGGCGTCTTCGAAACGCTCGACCTCGAACTCCAGCGAATCGCGAAGGACCTGGAGCAGGCGCTTGCGCGCGCCGACGAGGATGTCGCCCTGGTGCGCACCGAGTGGGAGACGCGCAAGAAAGCTGTCCAAGAGGTCTACGAGAAGATCCTCCGCGAGCTGCAGAAGTCGCGCGTGGACGGCGAGGAGTTCATCCGCCTGCGGCGGCAGATCGAGGAGCTGCGGCCTCTGCGCGAGCGGCAGGTCTCGGCCCGGCGCACCGAGAAGGAGCACGGCGACCGCCGCCGCAGCCTGCTGGCGGAGTGGGAGGACTTCAAGGCGCTGGAGTTCCGACGCCTGGACGGCGCGGCGAAGGGAGTCAACAAGAAGCTCCGCGATCGGGCGCAGGTGGAGGTGACCGCGGCCGGCGACCGCGAGCCGCTGTTCAACCTCCTCCGGGAGAAGGTTGGCGGGCGACTGTCCGAAGCGATCGAAAGCCTCCGGGGCGTTCGCGACCTCTCCCTCACTCAGTTCGTCGAGGCCTGCCGTTCCGGCGCGGAGGCGCTGAACAAGACGTTCGGCATCACGGCAGCCCAAGGCGAGCGCCTCGCCAAGGCTGAGCCCGAGGTGCTGATGCGCGTCGAGGAACTCGACCTGCCCCCGACGACCGCGATCCGACTCAATACGGCTCCCGCCGGGGAGCCTCCGGCGTGGCAGGCGCTCGAGGACCTCTCCACCGGCCAGAAGGCCACCGCGGTCCTGCTCCTGCTGCTGCTCGAGTCCGAAGCGCCGCTCATCGTCGATCAACCGGAGGACGATCTCGACAACCGCTTCATCACCGAGGGCGTCGTCCCGCGCATGCGAGAGGAGAAGCAGCGCCGGCAGTTCCTTTTCTCCACCCACAACGCCAACATCCCGGTCCTCGGCGATGCCGAGCTGATCGTCGGCCTTTCCGCCACTGGCGAGGCCGAGCACGGCCGCGCGCGCATCGCCCCCGAGCACATAGGCTCGATCGACGCCAAGCCCGTGCGCGAGCTGGTCGAGGAGATCCTCGAAGGCGGCAAGGAAGCCTTCGAGCGCCGGCGCCGGAAGTACGGGTTCTGAGGAGCGGTGCGATGAATCGAACCGAGCTGGAAGAGCTGATCCGCAACGGCGAGAACTCGGGCGTCGAGTTCAAGCGTGACGATGTCGTCCCTGAGCGACTCGCCAAGGAGTTGGCGGCGCTGCTGAACCTGGAGGGGGGACATCTCCTCCTCGGCGTTGAAGACGACGGCACCGTTACGGGTTTGACCCGCGAACCGAAGCAGATCGAGGAATGGATCATGGAGGTCGCGCGTGTGCACCTTCGCCCCGCGGCCATTCCGTTCTGGGAGATCCTGAAGCTGGACGACGGAAACGTCGTCGGAGTCATCTCGCTTCCCGCCGACGCGCCGGACAAACCCTACAAGGCCAAGCGCGGAACGGCGTGGATGACGAAGGTTCGGGTGGGCACGACCACCCGTGATGCGACGGACGCAGAGGAAGCGCGCCTCTACATGCAGTCCGGGCACCTACAGTACGACCGCAAGCCGATTTCCGGCGCGACGTTCGACGACCTCGACTTGCGACGCCTGCTGAACTACTTCCGTGACTTGCGCCAGCAGGGGGTTCCCGAGGACACGGACCCCGAGGCCTGGCTGCGCCTGCTGGTCAACACCGATTTGATGGCCGAGGACCGCACCCGACCGATGCCGAGCGCGGGCGGGCTGCTGCTCTTCGGCGTGAAGCCAAACCGCTTCCTCCCCCAGGCCGGAATCAGCGCAGCGGCCTACTCCGGCACCAAGAAGGACTATGACGCGAAGGCCAGGGCGCCGCTGCGAGGGTCCGCAGTATCCCTGTTCCCAGCCCCGTCGGACGATCCCGGGCAGCCGCTCTACCCTCAGCTGCCACGCACTTTTTCGGAGGCTGGCAACGCCGTTGAAGCGGGCGTCATCGAGCAAGCCCTCGACTTCGTGCGCCGTAACATCGAAGTGACCGCCTGGATCGAGACCGGCGGGCGGCGCCTGGAGCGCTGGGACTACCCGCTCGAAGCGGTGCGCGAAGCGCTGGTCAACGCGGTCGCGCACCGCGACTACACCATCACCGTGACCGACATCGAGCTTTCCATCTACACCGACCGGATCGAGATCATCTCTCCCGGGCGCCTCCCGAACACGGTCACCGTCGATAAGATGCGGGCCGGATACCGCGCCTCGCGCAACGAGCTGATCAAGGAGGTGCTGCGCGACTACCGCTACATCGAAGCCACCGGCCTCGGAGTGCCGCGCAGAATCATTGATGGGATGCGCGCGCACAACGGCACCGAGCCTGACCTCATCGAAGAGGATGATCGCTTCCTGGTACGCCTGTGGAAGGAAGCGAGATCGTGACCCACATGAAAAGACACTCATCGAGGTCGCGTTGCCGCTGGATGCGATCAACAAGGCCTCGGCACGGGAGAAGACGATTCGGCACGGCTACCCAAGCACGCTGCACCTTCCGAGGGCCGCGCTCGTCGCCCGGCCCGCGGCCGGGCTGGTTCGGCACCACGGAAGCAGGTCGCGGCCACTAGCGTCGAGCCGCTACGCGAGGCGTCGCGGGGGTTGCATCCTCGAGGACGGGCGGGAGCGCTGTTCCAGAGCGTGGACCGGACGGCGGAGGGGCTGAGTGGGGGGGTGCACGACAAGAAAGTGAGGCTTTTGCCGTACGGGGGTATTGAGCGCGCGCTGACCGGCCGATTCCTCGGGGTAGGAGGACTCCGACCATGCCTGAGGCGCAGTTGACTGCACCGCTCGATCACGCGGCCGAAAAAGGGGGCGTCAAGGAGACGTTCGCAGCGTTGGAGGCGGCGGTCGAGGCCGACGTCGACGCGTTCCTCCGACGAGGAAGCGTGAATGCGCAGGACGTGAAGCTGAAGCGGATGTATGCCGCGCTCGCGCTGGAGAACGCCGCCTTCAAGGATGTCCTGAGCCGAAAACTGTAACGCCGCCCGCCACGTCGTCAGCGTTCTCCATCACCTTGGAAACAGCGGTATCCATTCCTGACCCTGATAAACCGTCCCACTCTTGTAGAAGATCGGCAGCGTGTTGTTGGGGCATCTGTGGTTGAAGCAAACCAACGCTTGCGAATCACCAAATCCCAATGGTTGCTTTGGTTCCAAGACCATCCCTATACTCTTGCATAGTCGTTCGGCGGTTCCCCCGATCAAGGACCGATGGGACAAGTTGCCAAAGTTCAGGGACTCGATGACGGACGTCCCGACACTTCACGTGCCGAATAAGCAGTCTTTGATCAAGAAGGCACTTCTAAACAAAAACTTTAAAGTGCAGACCAAGGGCAAGTCTGATGTCTCATTTTATCCGTGCTAAAAGCAGACTGTTAGTATAGGCCGCTTCAGAATTTCGTGTCGGCAGCCAGCCCGTCCGGTTGGAGGTCGAGTCGTCCCAGCTCCACAGGCTCACTTGGTTTTCCCACAGTGCCGGCGCTACGCGCCGAGCACGACCTTCGAGACGTTTCCGTTCCCGGGGTCTTCCGCAGAATCTGTGGGTAGAACGGAGGGCTGGTAGTCCTCGTCAGACCCACAGCGTGCCCGTGTGCTCGCCGCCGTCAAGGCGCGTCGCTCCGCTCCGCCCCCGCTGCGCGGGGCTGACGGCCTGGACGCCGGCTGCGCGCACGAGCGTCCCGGCTCTTGTCTGACGAGGACCCATTCCCGACGCCCGGAAGCTCGCCGCCGAGGGGCGGGCGCCGGTGCTCAAGCGCAGCCGCTGGCTCCTGCTCAAGCGTCCGGAGAAGCTCACCGGCGAGCAGCGGGGCCGGCTTGCGGAGCTGGTGCGTCGCAACCTGCGCACGGTTCGCGCCTACCTGCTCAAGGAGGACTTTCAATCGCTGTGGGGCTACGTGTCGCCGTACTGGGCCGGCCAGTTCCTCGACCGCTGGTGCACCCGGACGATGCGCTCGCGGCTCGACCCGATGAAGGAGGTTGCCCGCATGGTTGCGCTCGCACCGCGACCTGATTCTGAACTGGTTCCGAGCCCGGGGGCAGTTCTCCAGTGGCGTTGTCGAAGGCTTCAACGGAAAGGCCAGAGTGATCACCAAACGGGCGTATGGGTTCCGCACCTCCGGGGCACTGGAAGTCGCTTTGTATCACGCACTTGGCAACCTGCCCGAACCAAAACTCACCCACAGATTCTGCTGACGAGGCGGTACGGGCCGGCTTGGCGCTGAACGTGCCCACGGCCGACTAGGCGGGGGGACCCGCGCGCGGCCGCGATCGCGGACGGCCGCACGGGTACTCGATGGACGTCACAGGGGCTCGCCGGAACAGCGATTTCAGGGCCATGTAATCCGGGCCAAAAAGCTTCTCCCAGAGTTGGGTCCTATCCCAAGGGAGGGCCGTCATGGCCCTGATGGACTTCAGCGTTGCTCTCGGAACCGCAGCGCATGCACGAGCTCGTCCAGGTATCGCCGTCGCCGCATCTTCTGTCGGGCGAATCGTGGGCAGGGGAAGGAACTCCTGTGGACAGCATCTCGCTTGGTGCATGATAATGTCATGCACCAAGCGAGAGGAGCGGAAACCCAATGGCTGCGAATCAGCTCGTCCAGGCCCGCATCGACGGGGCCGTGAAGGAAGAAGCGGCGGCCGTACTGGCCGCCATGGGCCTGACCGTGTCCGACGCCGTCCGGCTGCTGCTGACCCGGGTGGCGCACGAGAAGGCCCTGCCGTTCGCGCCGCTGATTCCGAACGCGGTCACCATCGAGGCGATGAAGGAAGCCCGTAAGGGCGGCCTCCCGCGGTTCGCCAGCATGCAGGCGCTGCTCGACGACCTGCATGCGGACGATTGAGCGCACCGGCCGGTTCAAGGGCGATTACCGGCGGGAGTCCAGGGGCCGGCATCGAGCATCCCTCGACGCCAGCTTGGTGTCCGTCGTGGAAGCCCTGGCCAACGATCAGCCGCTGGAGTCTCGGTGCCACGACCATGCGTTGAGCGGCGAGTGGACCGATCATCGTGACTGCCACGTGAAGCCGGACCTGATCCTGATCTATCAGAAGCCCGATGCGGATACGTTGCGGCTGGTACGCCTGGGGTCGCATTCGGAACTCGGATTCTGAAGATCGACGGACGGCGCGGGCGGCTGCCGAGGGTTTTACAACTGGCCGGCGGCCGCGATCGCGGCCCGTGACCGACGCGCCCGCCGTGGCGGCGAACCGGCGATTGATCTGTCCGACGCTGAGGCCGACAACCCGAATTGCCCGGTCCCGGCGTGGTCGCGGCCACGACGACGCGCACGACTTCAGGCTCTTCCTCAACGCCGGCGGCCCGCCGGTGGTTTACCGCGCGGCTGTGTCGGAGCTCATCGCGATCCTCGCGCGCCCCACCGACGATGGGCGGCAGGTGGTCTGCGCCGTATGGTTCGGTGAGGACTGGGCCGCGCTCGTCAGCGGTGGGGCGAGGCCCCGCGTCGGCGAGGTCTTCTGGCTCGGGCTGTTCTCGACGCGGCACAGCCGGTGCCGTTGCGCACCGCGCCCAAGCCGCCGCGTCGCCCGGCACCAGGACTTGAGGGGTTGCGACGGAGCCGGGGCGTGGTGCGCCGGAAAGCGTCACCACGCCCGCTGCCGTGATGGGCGCTGCGACCTCAGCGCCCGCACCTTCTCGGCCGCCTCGTGGCACGGGATGCAGAGCGCCTCGCAGTTGTCCAGATCGTCGCTGCCCCCCTCGCTCGGGGCCCGGACGTGATGCGCGTGCCAGCCGGCCATCAGCAACCGCCCGCACCACCCGGCGTAGTGCGCCGAGCACGACTGCCGGAGGCACTCGCAGCGCCCGCCAGCACGCTGGTAGGCCGCCTGCTTCGTGTCTTCGCTGAATGCCATGGGGTGATCCCCTCTGTCGCCGTTATCGGTCAGACTGCTGTCCCGCAACTGCTTACGGTTCCACCATGCGACTCGAAGACCTTCGACCGCGCTGCGCTGTCCGGGGCGTGCATCCCGACGGCGTAGTGACGGTCGTCAGCGTGCAGTGGTTCGGCTCGGAGGCGGTCGAGCTGACCTACAAGACGCAGGCCGGCGCGGTCGCCAACGAACTGCTCTACCGCCACGACGAGACCCGGCTCGAGGTCGTCGCCCAGGGGCGGCCGTGGAGCTTCGACGGCGACGGCGCGCTGTTCCGGCTGGTGTCCGAGGCGCAGCGCATCCGCCTCGCGCACCTGTTCGACCCGCTGCTGGCAATCCACACGTCGGTGGTCGACCCGCTGCCGCACCAGATCACCGGCGTCTACGACGCGATGCTGCTGCGCCAGCCGCTGCGCTTCCTGCTCGCCGACGACCCCGGCGCGGGCAAGACCATCATGGCGGGGCTGCTGATCAAGGAGCTGGTCGCCCGCGGCGACCTGGAGCGGTGCCTGATCGTCTGCCCCGGCAGCCTCGCCGAGCAGTGGCAGGACGAGCTGTACCGCCGATTCCAGCTTCCTTTCGAGATCCTGACCAACGACAAGCTCGAAGCCGCCCGCACCCGCAACTGGTTCCTCGAGACCGACCTGGTCATTGCCCGTCTGGACAAGCTGTCGCGCGACGAGGAGGTGCAGCAGAAGCTGCAGGCGCCGGACGCGGGCTGGGACCTGGTCGTGTGCGATGAGGCGCACAAGCTGTCAGCCACGTTCTTCGGCGGCGAGGTCAAGTACACGAAACGGTACCGCCTGGGGCAGCTCCTCTCGGGCCTGACCCGCCACTTCCTGCTGATGACGGCGACGCCGCACAACGGCAAGGAGGAGGACTTCCAGCTCTTCCTGGCCCTGCTCGACGGGGACCGCTTCGAGGGCCGCTTCCGCGACGGCGTCCACGCGGCCGACGTCTCGGACCTGATGCGGCGCATGGTCAAGGAACGGCTGCTGAAGTTCGACGGCAAGCCGCTCTTTCCCGAGCGCATCGCCTACACCGTGCCGTACCGGCTCTCCGAAGCGGAAGCCCGCCTCTACACGGCCGTCACCGACTACGTGCGCAAGGAGTTCAACCGCGCCGAGGCACTCGCCAACGCCAAGCGGGCGGGCACGGTCGGCTTCGCGCTGACGCTTCTCCAGCGGCGGCTCGCCTCGTCGCCCGAGGCGATCTACCAGTCGCTACGCCGCCGGCGCGAGCGGCTGGAGAGCCGCCTGCGCGAACTGGAAGTGCTCCAGCGCGGCGGCCAGCACGCCGCCGCCATTGCGTTCACGGCTCCGGAGCTCGACGCGGACGACATCGCGGATCTCGACGACGCGCCGGAACAGGAGGCCGAAGACGCCGAGGCGCACATTCTCGACCAGGCGACCGCGGCCCGCTCCATCGTGGAGCTGAAGGCGGAAATTGAAACCCTGAAGACGCTCGAAAGCCTCGCGCTCGGCGTGCGCCGCAGCGGCGCGGACACCAAGTGGCGCGAGCTCGCTGGCCTGCTCGGCGAGATCTTCACGGCGGTTGGCCGGCCGGAGCCGGCGACATCCTCGGGAGACGGCGAGATCCGACGGCCGTCGCCTTCTCCGCGGCAGAAGCTCGTGCTCTTCACAGAGCACCGGGACACGTTGCGCTACCTGCAGGAGCGCATCACAACGTTGCTCGGCCGCGAAACGTCGGTCGTCGTCATCCACGGCAGCGTGGGCCGCGAGCAGCGCCTGGCCGTGCAGGAAGCCTTCCGGCACGACCCGCAGGTGCAGGTGCTGCTGGCGACCGACGCCGCGGGCGAAGGCATCAACCTGCAGCGCGCCCACCTGATGGTCAACTACGACCTGCCGTGGAACCCGAACCGCCTGGAACAGCGCTTCGGCCGCATCCACCGGATTGGCCAGACCGAGGTCTGTCACCTGTGGAATCTGGTCGCCGACGAGACCCGCGAGGGCGACGTCTACCGGCGGCTGCTGGAGAAGCTGGAACAGGCCCGGCAGGCGCTCGGCGGCCAGGTGTTCGACGTCCTCGGGAAGCTGGAGTTCGAGGGGCAACCGCTGCGCGACCTGTTGCTCAAGGCCATCCGCTACGGCGAACAGCCGGAGGTGCGCGCGCGCCTCGACACCGCCGTCGACCAGGCGCTCGACCGCGCTGCGTTGCAGGACCTGCTCGAGGAACGGCAGCTCGTTCACGACGCGATGGATGCCACGCGCGTGCAGCGCGTCCGCGAGGAGATGGAGCGGGCCGAGGCGCGCCGCCTGCAGCCGCACTACATCGAGTCGTTCTTCCGCGAGGCGTTCCAGCGGCTCGGCGGCGCGGTGCGGCAACGGGAGACACGCCGTTACGAGGTGACGCACGTCCCGGCGCCGCTCCGGAGACGCGACCGCGCGATCGGGGTCGGTGAGCCGGTGCTTGCCCGCTACGAGCGGATCGTGTTCGAGAAACCGCTGGTCGCACCGCCGGGCCAGCCGCTGGCGGCCTTCGTCTGCCCGGGCCATCCACTGCTCGACGCTGTCATCGACCTCACCCTCGAACGCCACCGCGATCTGCTGAAGCGGGGCGCGGTCCTCGTCGACGAGCGCGACAACGGCAAGACGCCCCGCGTGCTCTTCTCCATCGAGCACGCCCTGCAGGACGGGAGCATCACCCGTGGGGGTGATCGGCGCGTCATCTCCAAACGGGTGCTGTACGTCGAGCTCGACAACGACATCGTGACGCGCCACCTGCACTACGCGCCGTATCTCGACTACCGGCCGCTGAAGGACGAGGAACCTTCGGTCGACGCGATCCTCGCCCGGCCCGAGTGCGCCTGGATCGGCCGTGACCTGGAGCAGGCGGCGCAGACGCATGCCGTTGCCGACGTCGTCCCGGAACATCTGGCGGAGGTCCGCACCGCCAGGCTCGCCCTGATCGAGAAGACCGAAGCGGCCGTGAAGGACCGCCTCACCAAGGAGATCTCGTACTGGGACCACCGCGCCGCGCAGCTCGAGCTCGAGGAGAACGCCGGCAAGACCGGCGCACGCCTCAACTCGGGGGAAGCGCGCCGGCGGGCGGACACGATGCAGACCCGGTTGCAAAAGCGGCTGGCGGACCTGAAGCGGGACGCACAGATCTCGCCGCGGCCGCCGGTGGTGCTCGGCGGCCTGCTGGTCGTCCCCCGCGGACTGCTCGACGCGATGACTGGACGCCCCGCGCCGACCGCACCGGTCGACACCCAGGCCTCGGCCGCGCGGGCGCGCGCCATCGTGATGGCGACCGAGCACCGCCTCGGCTTCGAGCCGACCGACCGCGAGTTCGACAAGCTCGGCTACGACATCGAGAGCCGGGTCCCGGCCACCGGGGCGCTCCGGTTCCTCGAGGTCAAGGGGCGCAGGAGCGACGCGCAGACCATCACGGTCACGCGCAACGAGATCCTCTACTCGCTGAACAAGCCGGACGACTTCATTCTCGCCATCGTCGAGTTCCGCGCCGACGACACGCACGATGTCCACTACGTTCGGCGGCCGTTTCGGCGCGAACCGGACTTCAAGGCGGCGAGCGTCAACTACACGCTGCAAGAACTGCTGGCCAGCGCAGAGGAGCCGCGGTAGGCGGCGGCGGGTTCGGACGCGCCAGCCCGGCCAGGTGGGAAACACCGCCGGATCTAGACTCCCCCACTGACGACATGGCGACAACCAATCACGAACGGGTCGGCAAGGCGCTCGAGCTGCTGAAGGCGGGGCTCGGTCCCTTCGTCGACCGCGAAGTGCAGAGCGCGATCAAGGCGCAGCGGGTCGACCCCGCCACGCTGCGGCGGTTCGTCGATGACCCTCAGATCGCCGATCGGCCGGTAGCGGAATGGGACGCCGCGGCGCTGCTCAAGCTGATGTGGGACACATGGAACGACGTGTTCCGCGTGATCCTCGGGCCGGCGGAACGCGGCTTCGTCGGCGAGCTGCGCGGCCATCGGAACCGCTGGGCGCATCAGGAGGCCTTCTCCGGCGACGACGCCTACCGGGCGCTCGATACAGCGCACCGGCTCCTGACGGCCGTCTCGGCGGCCCAGGCCGCCGACGTCGAGAAGCTCAAGATGGAGCTGCTGCGCGTGCGCTTCGACGAGCAGGCGCGTGGAGAGCGCCGCAAGCAGGCGAGCCTCGCCCTCGGAAGTACGGCCGGAACGCTGAAGCCATGGCGCGAGGTGGTGACGCCGCACCGGGACGTGGCGAGCGGCCGCTATCAGCAGGCCGAGTTCGCCGCCGACCTCTGGCAGGTTCACCTGGGCGAGGGGACCGACGAGTACCGCGACCCGGTCGAGTTCTTCCGGCGCACCTACCTGACCGAGAGCCTCAAGCGGATGCTCATCGGCGCGGTGCAGCGGCTCACGGGCGGCGGCGGCGACCCGGTCGTGCAGTTGCAGACCAACTTCGGCGGCGGCAAGACCCACTCGATGCTCGCGCTCTACCACCTCTGCTCCGGCGTTGCCCCGAGCGCGCTGGCCGGCGTAGACGCGCTGATGCGGGACGCCGGCGTCCCGGCGCTGCCGAACAGGAACAGGCCCGTGGTTCTGGTGGGCAACCGCATCTCGCCGGGCAATCCGGTCACCAAGGACGACGGCACGGTGGTGCGCACGTTGTGGGGCGAGCTGGCGTGGCAGATCGGCGGCGCGGAAGCCTACGCGCGCATCGCCAAGGACGACGAGCACGCCACCAGCCCGGGCGACGCCCTGCGGCAGCTTCTGGTCGACTACGGGCCGTGTCTGATCCTGATCGACGAGTGGGTCGCCTACGCGCGGCAGCTCCACGATCAGAGCGACCTGCCGGCCGGCAGCTTCGAGACGCAATTCACCTTCGCCCAGGCGCTCACCGAATCCGTCAAGCTCGCCGGCAATAGCTTGCTGGTCATCAGTCTCCCGGCGTCGGATAACACCGACTCTCCGCACACGCGCGCCGACGACGTCGAGGTCGGCGGCCAGCGCGGGCGCGAGGCGCTCGACCGGCTGCGCAACGTCATCGGGCGCATCGAGTCGTCGTGGCGGCCGGCCAGCGCCGAGGAAGGCTTCGAGATCGTCCGCCGGCGACTGTTCGAGCCGTTCGCCGACCCGGAGCGGTTCAAGGACCGCGACGTCGTCGTGCGCGCGTTCGCCGACTTCTACCGCAGTCAGCACCAGGAGTTCCCGCCGGAGTGCCGCGACGCCGACTACGAACAGCGGATCACGGCCGCATACCCGATCCATCCGGAGATCTTCGACCGCCTGTACTCGGACTGGTCGACGCTGGTGACGTTCCAGCGGACCCGTGGCGTGCTGCGGCTGATGGCGGCGGTCATTCACAGCCTCTGGGAGAAGGGCGACCGCAACCCGCTCATCCTGCCCGGCAACCTTTCGATCGACGACCCACGGGTCCAGTTCGAGCTGACCCGCTACCTGCCGGAGAACTGGGTGCCGGTCATCGAGAAGGACGTCGACGGCCCGCAGGCCCTGCCGCTGCGGATCGACGGCGAGGTCGCCAACCTGGGCAAGAGCTCGGCCTGCCGGCGCGTTGCGCGCACCGTCTATCTCGGGTCGGCGCCGGCGGCCGGGTCCGCGCAGCGCGGAATCGAGGACCGGCGCATCAAGCTCGGCTGCGTGCTGCCGGGCGAATCGCCCGCCGTCTTCGGGGACGCCCTCCGGCGACTGGCCGCCAGGGCCACCTACCTCTACCAGGACGGTCCCCGCTACTGGTACGACACCCGGCCGACGGTCACGAAGCTGGCCGAGGACCGCGCCGAGCAGTTGCGCCGCGATTCGGATCGCGTGGCGCAGGCGATCGGGGTCCGGCTGCGCGCCGCGCTGCACGAAACCGGCGGGTTCAGCCGCATCCATCCCGCGCCGCGGTCCGGACACGACGTGCCGGACGAGCGGGAGACCCGCCTGGTCGTGCTCGGCATCGACCATCCGTACCGCCGCGACCCCGGATCCGCCGCGGAGACGGCGGCCGCCGCCATCCTCGAATCCCGGGGGACCACGCCGCGGCTCTACCGCAACACGCTCGTCTTTCTTGCCCCGGACCAGACGCGGCTTCAGGACCTGGACGAGGCGATTCGCCACCACCTGGCCTGGGAGTCGATCCTCGCCGAGCGAGAACCGCTCGACCTGTCGCCCCATCAGGTCCGACAGGCGGAGACGCAGCGGGATGCCGCCGCCGAAACCGTCACGGCGCGGCTGCCGGAAACGTACCAGTGGCTGCTGACGCCGGTTCAGGTAGCGCCCGCCGATCCGGTCACCTGGGAGCCGGCGCGGCTGACCGGGCAGGGAGACCTGGCGGTTCGGGCAGCCCGCCGGCTCAAGAGCGACGACCTGCTCATCGCCACCTTCGCCGGCACGAGCCTCCGGATGGTCCTTGACCGGGTGCCGCTCTGGCGCGGCGACCACGTGTCGGTCCGGCAGCTCGTCGAGGACTTCGCGTGCTACCTCTACCTGCCGCGTCTACAGGATCCGGCCGTGCTGCTGCGCGCTGTGACGGCCGGCGTCGGACTGCTGACCTGGTTGAACGAGAGCTTCGGCTACGCGGACAGCTACGACGAGGACACCGGGCGGTATCGCGGCCTGCGCGGCGGACAGGCACTCTCCCTCACGGATGCGGATGCGGGAGGCGTACTGGTCAAGCCGGAGGTCACCCGACAGCAACTCGACTCCGAACAGGCCACGACCGCCGTGTCGCCAGCGCCGGGCGGCGGCAGGACCGACGATCCCGGACCGGAGCCCACGCCGCCAGCCGACAGCCAACCGACGCGCTTCCACGGGAGCGTTTCACTCGACGCAACCCGCGCCGGCCGGGACGCGAGCCGGATCGCTGACGAGGTGATCACCCATCTGGCCGGCCTCGTGCGGGCAAACGTGACGGTGACGTTGGAGATCGACGCCGAGATTCCCGACGGCGCGCCCGATCACGTCGTGCGCACCGTGACCGAGAACAGCCGTACGCTGAAGTTCAACAGCCACGGCTTCGAACGCGAGTAGGTTCGGACGTAGACCGCGCCAGAACCTTCACCTGCCTCGGGTCATCGTGCGCCGTCGAACAGCGCCACCTGCTCGGCTGGGGCGGAACGAGCCAATCGGGTGATCTCCGTCCAGCTCTGCACGAGGCTGTTGTACGACAGCGCCTCGGCCGCGCGCTTCTTCCGCTCGCACAGCGTGTACAGCCGGTAGCAGAGCTCGCGGGCGGTTTCGGCCGTGCTGCCGAGTGGGGCGACGATTTCCGCGGCGCCGGTTTCGCCAAGCGTATCGAGGGCGCGGATCAGGTGGTGGACGGCTTCCCACGCGGTCAGCCGCGCGTCGGCTGCCGGGTCCCAGTCGTCGGGCAGTTCCTTCGGCCTCAACAGACGGACCTTGCCCCCCTGTGACTTGATGATCCCGGCAGCTACCATGCCGGCGACGCTCGTGTTCTTCGCCTTCGACAGCGTCTCGGCCACGCCGTAGTGGCCTTCGTCGAAGCCGTGCTGCTCGAACCAGGCGAGCGCCCAGCGGCTGTCGGCGTCGAAGTCGCCTTCCTGCTCGGCGAGGACCTCGTCGAGGGTCTGGTTGATCAGCGCCAGCGCGGCGCGAACCGACATCGGCTTGCCCGCGGCATCGAGGACCCTCGCGTAGCGGGTGTATACCGCCATGCCCGGGCCGATGGCCGCTTGGGCGAGGTCGACCGGGGCGACATTGCCCGTTTGGAGCAGGCGCAGCGCCTGCGGCAGCTCCGACCGGAGCGCGGTTAGGAACTCGCGACGGGTGGCGGCCGGTGCGTCGGCTGGACGGCGTCGGCACACGAGCACGATGCTGGAGGCGAGCGCGTTGGTTCCCATGCCGATCATCCGGTTGCCAAGTTCGGTCCGCATCGGCCACGTCCCGGAGATCGCGAAGCCGGACTGGATCACGGCGTCCAGGAACGTTTCCCAGCCGGTGCTCGCGATTCCGGCATCGCCCTTCCGCTCCGACTGCTTGAAGGCGTAGTAGATCGTGACCGGGAACCCGGGATGAGCCTGTTCCGCGAGTCGGTGCAGCGCCTGCGTCATGCCGTCAAGGAAGAAGGCTTCCGCCGCCTCCTTGCTGCCGTGGCGGTACGGTGTGGCAACCAGCTCTTCGGCTTTCGGCACGGCGAGCGTGGCGAATAGTTCCGGGAAGACCGGCTTCAGGGAGCGGCGAAGCCAGACGTAGAAGAAGTCCGACAGGTCGGCGTAGCCGATGTTGTCGTAATAGGGTGGGTCAGTAGAAATCAGCTTGTCCGATCCCACTGACTGGGCCTGCGCGGACTGCTGTATACCCACCCCATGTCCACGTGCAGGCATGTTGTCGAGCGCCTTCGCCATGTTCCGAAGGCTCACCATGTAGTCGCCGGCTACGTCACCGAAGACGTTGTTCTCGGCAAAGTCCCACATCATCGGAATTGCTTGCCGGCCGAAGAGGTTGCGCACCTGGGTTTTCGTTACTTCCCAGCGGCAGAGCGCGTTGCAGATATCGGACAGGCGACTGAGTGCCGTTGCCAAATACAGAGCTACCGCGTGGGCGTGGGCTGTCGCGCCTATGCCGCCGTCGCGGAGCGGTCGGTCGTCGTCGGGGAGCCCCGCGGCCGCGGCGTCGTTCCGGACGCGCTCCGTGGCCTCCGCTACCAAGTCGGAGAAGGTCGTCAGGGCGACGAGCTGGCGGGGTGTGAACAGGTCGGCGAACGTGGGAAGACCGTAGTTGGGCGTCTTGAAGTCGCGCGGGTTGTCGGGCAGCGGCATGTCCGGCTTCCACGTCGCCGGGACCGCCCGCGTTATGGCTTCGTGCTGCGCTGTCGGAGCGAGGTAGATTCGACTGCGATCTCCCTCCGCCACTATTGCCATCAGCCGTGCGCCCAAGCCCACTTGCTTACCTTGCGCGCGAATATGATCGTAGGTCATCGGTACGCCTGACATCAGACATCGAAACGCGCGTCGCCTGCCTGCCGTCGTGCCGAGCTTCGCCGCCTCCTCATCCGGTGGCGGGCCGAGCTTCACGTCGAACCGGTACCCCCGGCCCTCAATAACCGGCTCGACATACGCTTCCTTGCCCTTCTTCGTCGACAGCATGAACGTGGATGCGAGCGGCACGTGCACATCGGCGAAGGCCGGGTTCGGACTCTTCACCGTTCGTGCCCACAGCCACGCGATCACCCTCAGCTTCCGGCCCTCGTACGGCTTCAGATCGGGACGCTCGCGTACCAGCGCCGACGTGACCTCGACTGGCGGGTACAGATGCCCGATTCGCTTCTTAGCCTCCTCGCGCATCCACTGCCCGTAGTGGCGCACGTCCTCGGCCAGACCCTGCGCTCCGCGCCACGTCTTCGCGATGACCGTCGACTCGCCCTGCGATTCCGGGTTCACCGCCGGCCGGCCGGCGAACTTCGGCGGGATCTCGATCATCGCCTTGTTGATCAGCACCGCCACCGGATTCAGGTCGCTGGCGTGCGCTTCGAGTCCCAGCCGCTGCGCTTCGAGCGGCAGGGCGCCTCCGCCGGCGAACGGGTCGTGGAACGCAGGTAGCGTGTGGCGATCGAACAGCTCGGCGGCGCGCGGGTGACCGGCGTTCTCGGCGCACGCCCGGCGCCAGCTCTGCCAGATCTCGGTCCGCGCCCGTTTCAGCACCTCCTCGTTGGTCGTGTTCTCCCACAGAACCAGCTCTTCGAGAATCCCGAACAACCGCGCGCGTTCGAGTTCCGCCGCCACATCCCCCAGCGTCGGGGCGCGCAGCTCCGCCTCGACCGTAGCGCCCGGCTTTTCCCCTGCCCAGATGTTCCCGTTTCCGGTCGCTGGCGGCGCGGCCGCGGCCGCTGCGCGAGCTGCCAACCGCTTCTTCAGCTCCCGCTGGGCGGCGCGCTTCTTCACCGCGTCCGAAAGCAGCACGTCGACGTACTCCGACGGGTCGTCGACCATCTGCGCGAAGATCACCGCACGCGCGGCCGCCAGCGGGCGGCGTGCCCACCACAGGTGCAGCGTCGACGGATGCCCGTGGCGAATGGACTTCTCGCGCGCCGACGCGGCGTTGATCGCGTCGAGCGGCAACGCCACCTCGATCAGCTTTTTCCTCATCACTGGGACGTTTCGTGAAACCCCCGAAAGACCGTCGCCTACCGTTCGCAGGCCCGGCCGTCGTTGTCGCGGTCCATGCGACGCTGGTACGCACAATGACCACGCCGGACGCCGTTGGGATGATCGCGCCGCAATGCCGTGCAGTTGCGGTACGGCCCGCACCTCGCTCCGGACGCGCGCGGCGAGGCCGGCTGACTCGCCGGTGACGCGCGCCGGCTGCCGGATTCACAGACTACGCCGTCTCCATCGCCGTCCCGCATGAACGGATACGCCGGGTGGTCGCGCGTCACCGGCGCGATCCCGTGGGCCCGAGCCTCCGCGCAACTGACGCGGCCGTTCCGGTTGTCGTCCCACGCGGCAATCACCTCGGGAACCGATCCCGTGGGCGCGGCCGTCGTTGGCACCGCGCCACGCGCGAACGTGATCAACTCCGTCGAGGCGCAGCCGGCCAGCACCTGGTCCAACGCGTCCGCTTCACGCGGGTCGATGGTGAGCCCATACCGTTGCCGGACCGCGACCACCCGCGCCGCGAACCAGCAGCGGTTCTGCGCCGGCAGCCACTCGGCCGCGTCGAGGGCCACCTTCTCGTAGCGATTCACGCGCGGACCCGCCAACGTCAGGTTCAGCAGGTCGCTCGCGAAGCGACGCCGGGTCGCTGGGTCTGCAGCGCACAGGCCGCTGTCGTGCGCCTCGGAGCGAGCCACCATGTGCTCGATGTCCGTCTCCGTCTTGCTCGCGAACCAACGCCCCGTGTACGGACCGTAGACCCCGCCCAGCTCGTCGACGATCCGATCCTCCACCGACTGCGGATATCGGTAATCGTCCGCGTCATAGGGCGTGCAGCGTCGTTCCGGCGCGACGACCAGACCGCGCCAGGACGTCTGCTGCGCATGGAGCGCGCCGCCGCCCGGGACACGGTCGATGGTGGTGACGGCGCCGATCACGATCAGTACGGCGGTGAGACCAAGCGATGTCGCGAGCCGGCGTCGACGGGTGTTCATGAAACGGGATCTTACGGTGCAGCCCACCTGCCGAGCGGCGCGGCGCTCCCGTAACGCCGTGGCGAACGGGCGCGAGCGACGACGACGCCACTCCACGAAATCTCACTCGGGAACGGGGGGCGGATCCTCGCCCTTGTGACCCGGCCTTATCGGCCGGAAGAGCGCAGGTACCTATCTCCCCTCCCCGTGGTCCTGCTCCCCTCCCCGTGGTCCTGCGCCGATTCCGAGAGGCGCAGCGGCTCCGCGGGAGCACAACCTCCGAGGATCCGTGCAAAAGCGCATGCGTTCGGTTCCGACCTCCTCGCTGTTCCGCAGCGCCGGCACCCGCTCTACCCGGCTCAGCTCCCCTTACCAGATGTGACATCTAATGGGATGCGATTCGTGCTGGACACCAACGTCATCGTCGCCGGCCTGCGGAGCCCGACCGGCGCGTCGGCAGCGTTGATCGACCGCGCCCTGAGTGGGTCGTTCGTGCTGGTGCTTGTCCGTGGCGCTGGCACTGGAATACGAGGCGGTCTGCCACGAGCCGGAGCAGCGGATCGCGTCGGGCCTGAGCGAGCCCGAGGTCGAGACGATCGTCACGGCGCTGTGCGCGGTCGCCGGGCCCGTCGAGACCCGGTTCCTGTGGCGTCCGCAGTTGCACGACCCGGCGGACGGAGATGGTGCTCGAGGCCGCCATCAACGGCGCGGCCGACGCCCTGGTGAGCTTCAACCGGCAGGACTTCGGGCCCGTGCCCGCCCGGTTCGGCATCGCGCTGCTGTCACCCCAGGAGGCCTTGAGGAGGCTGGCACCATGAAGAAACAGCTGAGCACCTATCCGTTGCGGCTGCCCACGTCGTTGAAGGCGGCCATCGCCGAGATCAGCAAGGCCGACGGCACGAGCATCAACCAGTTCGTGGCGACGGCGGTGGCCGAGAAGGTCTCGGCGATGCGGACTGCCGAGTTCTTTACCGGGCGCGCGGCTCAGGCCGACGTCGAAGCGGCGCGCCGGCTGTTGCGACGAGAGGGTGGCCAGACCCCGGAACCCGAAGACCAGCTCGAATAGGCGCGAGGGGGTTCACCAGCTCCGCGAGCGATTCTGCGCCGGACGGGGCACCAAGAGAGGGATTCTCTTGTTGCGGACAATCTCTGGTGTGCGGCCAGAGGGAACCGAACAGGCCGGGCATGCGTCGCCGAAGACGACGAAGGGGCCGGCACCGGCGACGACGCGGCAGTGGTGCGCGCGAAGTGCGGGTCGCCCGCCATCCGGAGGGGGGCGACGTTCTGCGGGTGGTGTGCCGGACTTCCTCGTCGAGCACCGCTCGCAGAACAGACGCGCGTTCTGTACGCACTCGCCGGAAAGGGGCCACCCTCCTTGATATCTTCGTTGAGCTTCGTGATCGTTTCCTCGCATACGAGCGCGGCAGCCAGCCAACCCGCCGCCGGCACGTTCGTTCCGCAGCCCGCTTGGGTTCCCCGCTGAATGCCCATCCCCGCTTTCCTCGTGGACCTGGCCTCATCGGGCCGCATCAGCGCAGGTACTTGCTGACGGCTCCTTCGCGCGTGCTGATGCTCGCGGCGTAGCGAACGACCATGGCGGGGCCCTTCCAGCCGCCGGCGTTCTGGATGGCATGCGTGGAGGCGCCGCGGGCGGTGAGTTCGACGGCGAGACCGACGCGGCCGCCGTGCGAGGTTCTCCGACCCTCGAGGCCGGCGGCGGCGCAGGCGGCGGCGAACCGGCGGTTGATCTGGTCGACGCTGAGGCCGACGACCGAATCCCCCGGTTCCGGAGAGACCGCGGCGTGCAGGCTGCGGACTGCGGCCGCGCAGCTGCCGACCAGACGTCGCACATCAGCACGTCCCCCGGTCGGGTCGGTCTTCGAGCGGCGGACGGTGACCACGACGTCGTTGCCGTCGCGGAAGTCGACGTCGGCCCAGTGCAGGCTGGCGACCTCGCTGCGACGGAGAGCGCCGTGGAACAGCAGGGA
>CBDHGC010000002.1:0-106512 GCA_965262925.1 Vicinamibacterales bacterium
GGTTGTCCACCAGCCGCCTGACGTTCACCTGCCGCGGCCGATTGCCGAGGGGCGCGGTTGGCAGCCTTGGCAGCGCCCTTTCGCGTCAGCGATCGCCTGCGCGCGGAGCACCGGGTCAATCCTGCCGCGTGCCACCGCCCGCCTTCCCCGTCAGCCGCTCGTAGAACGCGCGTTCCTCTGGTGAGAGCTTCGCCAGCGCCCTATCGCGAAGCGCAACCGGCACGCCGGTCCAATCCAATGTCATGACGCGGCCGCCCGGGAAGTGAACGCAACCACCCTCGACGTACGGCTCGCCGACCCGCGCCGCCAGGCGTCGCCCTTCGCGGCTGAGCCCGCTCGGGTCGTCGTCGTCCAGCAGCTCTTCGACGAGCCTCAACCCCTCTGCATCCGTCGCCTTGTCGTCGCTCAACCTCGCCCCCCCTGGTCAGCACCCCACCCCGGTCGCGGAGAAGGTGCCGCCCTGTTTCAGCCCGCCTCAGGCTGAGCGCTGGCTCCGTTCGTGGAGAGCACGGGCCGCGTGCAGGCTGGTTGCCACCGTCACCAACCCTTCGCTGGCCTGCCTCATCAGGCGCTCGACCATCATCCGCCGGCGACGGCCCGTTGCAGCTCGTCCCGGTAGTGCGCCGGGAGCACGTCCGGCCCCTTCGGCTTGTCAGTCATGCACCTACCACCTGGGTCAGCACCCCCCCATCGCCGAGCACCCAGGGCTCGAGGAATGGCCGGCCCCATCTTCACGTCGAGACCTTACGCACCGCCACGTCGTCAGCGGAGGCTGGGTCGTCAGACGAGGGCGCGTTCTCAATCACGGTCCGGATCAGCTCTCGTAGCCGCTCGTTCTGCTCCTTGAGCAGCTTGATCACCGTGTCCATCTTGTCGTCGATGTGGTCCACCGCGATCGGATCTACGTCACTCATTCCTGCACCGCCCTGTTGTACTCCTGCCGCCACGGGTCGCCCAGGGCGACCGCGACGTTGATGACCGGTCTCGCGATCTTGAACGTCGCCCCGCTCTCGAGCCCCACGAGCGTGGTGGTCTTCCCCTCGCACGCTTCGAGGAACTCGACCCGGCGCACCGGCAAGAGCACCGTCTCCCCATCCGTCTTGGTCAGCAACACGAACACTGGCATTCACCCCCCCTGGTCTCGAGCCCCCAGGGCTCGAGGAATGGCCGGCGCCATCACGTCTCGCCTCCTGAAACGGCGCGCTTGGGCCGCAACGCTTGACGGGCACCGTTAGCGTAGGATCTCGCCCCCTCCCGCAAACAACCCGTGAGCGGGCGGCCGCTCGGGCGCCGGGCGGTGCTGGCGATGATCAAGCGGCGGGTCGTGGCGGCGGGGCTGCCGGCGTCGACGTGCTGCCACACGTTTCGGGCGACGGGCATCACGGCGTATCTGTCGAACGGGGGGACGCTCGAGCACGCGCAACGGATCGCCGGGCACGCGTCGCCGAAGACGACGAAGCTCTACGACCGGACGGCGGACACGATCACGCTCGACGAGATCGAACGCATCGTGATCTAGAGGAGAACCGGCAGGTCCAGACGTACCGGACGCGGGCCGCCTTTCGTGAGGTCCAGGGGTCGATTACGACGTGGGTGCCAGATGTCGACTGAAGGTCTGGGCTACGAGTCGGTTGTCGACTTCGCAGCCGACAGTCCGCGCCGGGGCCTGCTGAATCCGCCGCGCGGGGCGGACGGCGAGGTCGTCCGGCCGCGGCCGGTTCCGGAGACGACGCGGGAACGGCGCGCGCAGTGCGGGTCGCCCGCGGTTCGCGACGCCGCCGGTGCTGACGCCGGCGGCGTCGAGGGTGCTCCTCGACTGAATCGACACGGGGGACGTTGGTGGGGTTGCGGGACCGGGCGCTCTTGAGCGTGCGTGATGGTCTACAGCTTCGCGCGGGTGAGCGCGGCGGTGGGGATGCGGCGTCAGAACTACTTCCGGCAGGAGCTGCGGGGGTGGCTGCGGCTGCACGAGAAGGGCGGCAAAGCGCCACGACGTGCCGGCGCACCACCGGGCCGAGGAGGCAGTCGAGGCGTACCTCGCCGACGGCGGCCTCGAGGACGCGAAGGTGCCGCTGTTTCAGAGCGTCGACCGAGCGGGCTGAGCGGGCGGCCGCTCGGGCGCCGGGCGGTGCTGGCAATGATCCAAGCGGCGGGAGGCGGCGGCGGGGCTGCCGTCGTCGATGTGTTGCCACACGTTTCGGGCGACGGGCATCACGGCGCACCTGTCGAACGGGGGGACGCTGGAGCACGCACAGCGGATCGCCGGCCACGCGTCGCCGAAGACGACGAAGCTGTACGACCGGACGGCGGACACGATCTCGCTCGACGAAATCGAACGCATCGTGATCTAAATCTAAAGGGCATGACCGGCACTGGACGCTCCCGCGCTCCCGCCGCGGCCGTGTGACCGCGCCGGCTCCGGGCGATGACCACGCAGACCGCGTGGTGCACGACCCGGTCGCGGAACGGCGCCGCTGAGATCAACCGCCGCTTCGGCTCCCGCACCTCGAACGAAACGTAGCCGCCGGGCCGCCACGTCCCGGCCTGCAGCTCGCGCTCGAGACGCAGGACCTCGGTCTCTACGTTGGCGAGGAACGCGGCGGGTCCCGGCGACCGCCGCTTGCCCGAGACCGCACGCAACGCCGCGGCGCCGGCGCCGAGCGCCTCGAATGTCGCGATCCGGTGGAACAGTCCGTCAGCCCTGCGCCGCCTCATGCGCCCTCCGCCAGCCTCCAACGAGCCGTCCGGTCTTCGTCCAGCGTGCGCTCCTGCGTGCTCGTACCGCCGTGGGTCGAGGTGTCCGAGATCCTTCGCCAGCCGGAACAGGAAAGCCCAGCTTCTCGAGCCCGAGGTTCGCGGCGTCCAGATGCCGCCGCCGGTCGCGCGTGTACGTCGCCTCGACCAGCCGCTCCAGGATGTCGAGCGCCGTCGCCTGCAGCCGGTCCCCGAGCAGGTACTTCTGCCCGCCGCGGGAACTTCTCCACCGTGGGCACGAGCCACAGCAGGAAGCCGTACATCGACTCAGCGCCGGACCCGTGCGGCGAGCACTCTGCTCCGTCCCACCTGCATCAGCCACTACCGCGATCGCTGGGGGGTTTCACCCCCCAGACCCCCCAAGAAGTAAAGAAGAAAAGAACCAAGAGCTAATCGAACGTCCTCGCAACACGAAAACCGCCGAAGTCGGCCAGACCGCCGGCACGGGCCCAGTGGCGCGCGCCGGGACGGAGGTCGCCCGCGATGCTGCGCCAGGAACCGCCGCGAACCACACGGCGGCCGCAGTCCCCTTCCCAGCAGTCCGCGGTCCATTCCCACACGTTCCCGACCATGTCCGACAGCCCTGCACCGTTTAGCGCCGTACGAGCCGACTGGGCACGTACCCCGACCGCCAGACTCCGGGCCGCATCCCGGCTGCGATCCAGCCGCGGCCCGGCCCCATTCCTCCTCGGTCGGGAGCCGGTACGTCGCACCCGTCGTCCGGCTCAGCCACGACACGTACTCCTGCGCGTCGTCCCAGCTCACGCACGTCACCGGATGACGATCCGTCTGCGGAAAACCAGGATCATCTCCGAGATCGGCGTGGACATGACCCGGTTCCCCAGTGCGGGCCACTTGGTTTCGTGGGCCGGACTGTGCCCGTGCCTCGACGAGAGTGCGGGCGTTTTCTTCGGCACCAGGAGCGGACGCTTCCGGCCGGCACCGCCGGGGTTCGTACAGGGAACGGTTCGCGCGCGGCTACCGATCGTAGTCGCGGCGGACTTCAACAACGACCGCCAGCCAGACCTCGCCGTCTTCGATTACGGAGTCTACGTGGGCGAGCAGAGCGTCGGGGTCGGCAACCCTCCGCAACTCTTTCTGAGCCGCGGCCGGCGGCTGTATCGATCTGCGGCTCTGGCGAATGCCGTCCGGCGCGAGCATCGGAGGAACTACGACCCCGAATACTACTCCGGCCTCGCCGATCTCCATCTCAAGGCGGCGGCCGCGGGCGACATCGACAACGACGGGGACGTGGACCTGTGGGTGCAGAGCATCGGCGGGCTCAACGTCTCGATCCATGTCATGGTGAACAATGGCGACGAGACGTTCACGGTCGACACGGAGCGCGTGTCTGGGCAAGTGCTCCACAACCAACCACATGAGTACTGGTACTTCGCCGGCGTGCATCTTGCGGATATCGACAGCGACGGGGATCTCGATGTGCTACAGGGGCAGTCACGCGCCCTCCACCCCACGACCCGAAACCAGTTCAACATCGTCTTGGTGAACGACGGGACCGGGTACTTCCCCTCACGTATCGAGCTGCCGCACGCCCGGTTCTACAAGGGATTCACCGCAGTTGCGGAAATGACCGACTTCGACATCAACGGGGACGGACTGCAGGATCTTCTCCTCGTCCACTCGAGGAACGACCCTACTATCCCCGAGTACCCGAACGCTCTCGCGTTCACGGGCCGCTACATCCAAGCGCTCATCAACCGCGGCGACATGTCGTTCGGCGACGAGACGAACACCTGGATCAAGGGTCAGGGGGCGACCCGCCGGCAGCGGTTTCCGAACGGCGAGCACCTGCACAACGCTGCCACCCCGGTCATGCGCGACTTGGATCGTGACGGCTGCGCGGACCTGCTGATGTCCGAAATAGTCGGTCCGATCAGGAAGCAATCTCCCCTCGCGTACCGGAACAACGGCCGCGGTCAGTTCCGGCCATTGCCCCGAGAGCGATTCGTTAGGGACGTCGCCGACCTGTACTTCGGGTACGGTGCCGTGGTGGCGGATGTGAACGGCGACGGAGCAACCGACTTCGTCGTGCCGATGTGGGAGCCCGGCCCCGACCGACGCTTCGACACCCGCGACGACTTCACGACGTTCACGACGCTGCTGAACACCACGCGGCCGAGGCCGGTGCACTGCAGTTCGCAATGAGAGCGCCGCCCTGCAGGACAAGGCCGCTCCGTCGGAACTCGACACGCCCCTCCAGTTGCAGGTCAACCTCTCGCGTGCCGCAGCAGGCTTCAACGCTGGTCGTCCCGATAGGGCTACTTATCACGCACCGCATGACGCTTGTGATTGCGGGGCCCCTTCACGGGCCGACGAAGCCTCGGTGGCTCCGTGCCAGCCCGGACGCCACCCGGCAGCTCGAACACCGTGACCGGAACGGCTGCTCGGATCCCGGTGGACCCGCGCGATTCCAGAGCCTCGGCCACCAGGCGCAGGCCACACGGGAAGCGGTCCGCGAACCGCTACGGGGGGCGCGACAAACAAGTCGGGCTCGTCGACGAGCCGTACGCCGACGAGGGAGGACGGCCTCTCCGTGATCTCCCGGGCGGTCGGCGTCGGCCCGAGCGTCACGCCTGCGGCTGTGACGATGCCGGCGGCTGTGAGCACCGATCCCGACCATCAGACGAGCCTCAAGGGCGGCGAGGTAGTGTTGGCGGCGGTCGTGCTCATGATGTGCGAACGGCGACCGGGAACGTGCACGCGGTGACACATCGAAGTGCTCTACCCGGCTTTGCGTAACGCGGCCGCCGCCTCCGCATCGTGCACCGCTGCAAGAAGCTCCACGCCGAACGGACCCGGTTCGAGAAGCACCTCGGCGCCGCGGCCGCCGACCGCGTGCTCAACGCGCGCTCCCGCAAGGACGCGATCGCCCAACTGCGCAGCCTCCTCGAATCATGGCAAAGAAGGACAGCGGGCAAGGCCCTCACGAGACCCCGTCTAGCGAGCACTCGCCCAAGATTTCCTGTATCAATGGTTCATGAAACGTTTAGCCGCTGTGCGCCGTGAGAGTCCGCTGCGCGAATCGTGCGATGCTCGCCAGGATCGGGTTTCTACACGCTGCGCGGTGCAGGGCGACGGTTCTGACGTGCCAGTGCTGCATCCGATGTTCACGCCCTGTTTCGGCTTCACCGTCAGGTCGCCGACCCGATCGTGGTATGCGCGGAGACCGATGCGGCAGCGAACAGGAGCAGGACGCTGAGCGAGACCGCGCGAATCAAAGGGGGGTAGGGTCATCTTGCGTCGAGTCCTTTCCTCTTAGATCGCGGTCGCGCTGTGTCCGGGCCGGGTGGTCAGTCGGCTGCAGTTCGCCATCGACGGTGACATGATAGTCTTCCACGTACCCGGTGGGAGCATACTTTACAACGCTACCGTCTAAAGTTGTCGTCTCGACAATCTCTGCCTCCCAGCCCTTTAGCAGGTCAGCAGGTAACGCCTGAGCCTTAAGCAGCATCGGACTCTGGCTCGGTCAAGTAAGTAACCAGTGTTTCTGACATTAGGTAACGGTCTACGTTGTTGTAGGTGATGTCGGCCACAGCCCCAGAGTTGGCCAAGGCGATCACCTTGTTCGCCAGGTCGTCGTGGTCTTCGTAATAGTAGACTAGTATCGACGCACCGCCGCTGTTGTATATAGCGTTCTTGGGCATTAAGATGAACTCTCGGTGCAGTCGAGTCTTCTTCAAATCGGCCCGCATCTCAGAGAATAGTTCCGGCATCAGAAGCTCTAGACGCCGAAGGGTCGCATCATCAATGTCTCCAGTGTTGGTTTGGAATAGCGGACGTGGACGAGATGCTATTGCCTTGGCGATCTTGGGTAGTTCCTTCTTGAGAAGCTCAGCGATTTCGTCCTTGGGCCACTTAGGCACGATCCCTTGGAATGGCCTCACGTCCATGTCGTGGTATTCGACAACGTCGTCGGATCGCCAGTGCCAGAATGGCGTCCACCGATAGCTAGCCCTTATCTTGAATGGCTTTAAAGGTTCCCGGTCGTTTCCTACGAGACTGGGGCCAAATCCGAACAGGCTTGTAATGGACTCCCCAGGACCGAGAAGCGCGAATGGGCCTTTAGTACGCCAGGATAGCTGCACCGAATGAGTAGAGAAGTCTGCCTCATCTACGCCTATGAGTTCGATCTCTAAGTTCTTTGCTGCGCCCTTCCCGAAATTCGCTACAGCTAGCTCGAACACGTTGGGCCTATCCGGGCGAGATCGCAGGTAGCATTCAACCTGTGGTCTGGTGTTCACCTCAAGCATTTGCTTCGACGCCCACAGTGTCAGGGTTAGCACCGCCAGCGTAGCTAGTTGAATATAAAGCATTGCCTCAGTCATCAGTCCCCTCCGGTTCCCACACGATTGAACCCTCTTTGATCCTATCTATGACCCCGTCAATGCTAGACATCGGACTCCGTCGGAATTTGACATACCGAACAACACAGCAGCCAAACCACACAAGGGCTGCTACAGAGAGCATAGTGACAGCTGTTGTCCAAGCGTCAGAGGGCAGAAGGTGGTTCGGCTCACTGGTAGCGAGTGCGGCTATCAGCGTTACCAGAATGCTAAGTACCGCGAATAATGGCTCCTTCTTCTGCAGCGCGTCAGTGTAGTCACGGAGACTATTCCTCAGTTTGTCCTCTGCTATGTAAATTAGGTCTTGCTGCACATTTACATGAATCCGGCCCACCGGCACACTGTTCGCGAACTGGCCGCCACCACTGAGAGCCATTAGGACTTCTCTTGCAGGAGGTACTGCAGTTGCAGTCTATTCGTGGCACCGATCGCCTGATTGGATGCCAGCAGGTAGATCGTACTCCCATCCGCCAGGTGAGCGATCTCCAGGGGCGACGACAATGCTACGCCGAGTGGAGCGTTCCAATTCAGTAACGTAAGCGTGACAGCGTCGTCGCGCTTTCGGGCATACTGGACCCTGGGTTCTTCGCTTCCCGCATTCTCAAACTTGATCTCAAGGCTGAATGACCAGCCCCGGATCTGCACAGCAATACGGGCTACACGGTCTTGGGGTATAAGCAGAGAGTAACTACGCACAAGCTCTGCGTCGCCAATCCTGATGTTCTCCACGACAGGTTCGCGGTCGACGCCGGAGGCCATTCCGCGCTCTTGATGCCGAGCGTCATCTGTGCTGGATCCGGCCACTCCACCTGTCGACCTAGCCAGCGGACGCAGGAGTATAGCCACAGTTGTCTCCTATCATCAGTTAAGCGCGGGCGGCGAGGTCAAGATCGCCGGGCGCCGTCCCAGAATCAGTCAGCGCGTATGGCAGGACGGAGCGCAGTACGCGCACCCGTCAGCGGGCTTGTACCCCGACGTCTCCGCCTGCGAGACGGCAGTGCCGCAGGTCGCGTGATACCCCAAGGACACCTGATTCGCAGGGGCCGGGTAGGTAGTGCATCCGTGGGGCTTCGGCGAAGTGTGGACCTCATGGTGCCCACCGTACTTGTTGCTGTTGACGATGTAGGTCGGCACGGACCTTCCCTCCTTCAATGTGTCCAGAGTAGCATCAGCACCCGCCTCAAGGCCAGCTCGGCCCGTCACCTCGGACGCCTCGGCCGGTACTTTGTCCCCTTCGACGGCCCCGGCTTCTTCGGCTCCGGCATGTGGGACTCGACCATCCCGGCCAGCCACTTGATGTCGTACAGCTCCTGGGTGAGCCCGGCCGCCATCGCCGGCGTCACCTTCGTCGTCGTGTGGATCCTGATCCAGTTGTGGTAGGTGACGAACAGCGCGGTGTGGTACACAGTGGTTCTCCAGCTTCTTGGAGAAGCTGTTGGCGAGCCGGGTGTACCGCTTCACGCCCATCCGGAAGTTCAGGTTCTGCCGCTCGACCAGTGACGTGCTGATGTACTTCTGCTTCGGGCTCCCGCTGAGCTGCATCGGTGACGCAGAAACCGCGGAAGGCCATCCGGGCCGTGTGGGGACTGTGCAGTGCCTGCGAAGTCGAGCACTGTGGCGTATGGATCCTGGGCGGGGGCCGAAAGAAGCAAGGCTGGGCGCTGTCGCTGCCGGCCGGCGGCGAAGCCTCAATGACATTCGCGAAACGAAGACTGGGCCAGTTCTGCCGAGACCACGTCAAGGTCACGGGAGACTTCGACCCACGATTCCGAGAACGACACGCGAAGCGAGAACTGCTACCTCCGGAATGGTGGGAGGAACCGGCGCGACCGGTCCACGTGACCTACCTGAAGGAACTGATGGAAAATCGGGAGTGCCCGGAGAGGATCGAGGCGGCCTGGCGCGAAAGACAAGGCCAGCTGAAGCGCGGCGACGTCTGCGAATGGATCGAAGAACTGAAGTACTCGAACCGCCGGCCGTGAAGACAGCCAACACGACAATCCGCCACGGCGGTGAGGACGGTGAGCCTAGCGGAACGACCCGGCGCGACGCCGGAACCACTCGATGGCCTTCGAGATCGTCTTGTCGGTAACCCCGAACTTGACAGCGATCGCGTGATCGGTCCAGCCCTTGACGCGCAAGGCGGCGGCTATGCCAGCAAGACGCTGGTACGCCGGCGCGGGAACGGTCTCCCGAAGAACCTCCTCCAGCGGCAGCGCAGCCAGAGTGCGAGTTCTTTCGTTTCGGGTCCACCAGACCCGGCCGGCGGCCGATCGGGCCGCCGGCCAACCCCCCCAGCGCATCGACGGATCCCGCGCGCGAGGACGACGACACCGCCGACGGCTGTCGTCCTGCCACGTCCACGCGAGCCGCGGGAACACCGATTCGCAGCGCAGCCGCCGCGGAAACAGCAACGCGCAGGTACGCACAACAAGTACCCGCCGACCGGAGCCAGCGGGTCCGCGAGTCCGCGGACGTCCCAGCGCGTCCGGGGCTGTGCAGCAGCGAAACGAATAGGAAGGAGGAGGGACCTCGGGACACCAAGAACGGGACCGAGGAACGAGGCCGCGTGCTAGGCTCCGAATTGTGGAACCAAGCCATCCTCAGCCGAGCCGCGAACGCCCGCGGCTCGGTCACGGCAGGATGGCCAGCGCCGCAGAAGGCCGGATTCCACCGGACGAGTGGTACCCAGCCCAGGAGCACGCCCATGGCCACCACGACACAAGGCGCCGTCAAGCTGACGTACAAGGACTACTGCGCAACACCCGACGACGAGCGCTACGAATTGCTCAACGGCAATCTGATGATGGTTCCCGCACCGAACAGGAACCCGGGACCCGTTATCGGCACGGCTCGAGCGCGATCGAGTGATCACTGCAGCCCTTGAGGCGCAGGTCGGCGGCCGGAGGCGCGAGACGCTGGTACGCGGGAGCCGGGACGGTGTCCCGAAGAACCTCCCCCAGCGTGAGCACAGCAAAGGTGCGAGTTCTTTCGTTTCGAGTCCACCATTCCCGGCCGGCGGCCGATCGGGCCGCCGGCCAACCCCTCACCGATCCACGATCCCCGCGCGAGTACACGGCATCGCCCCGGCCAACGCCGCCCCCCCACGGGCGAACCCAACCCGCTCGATCACCAAGACGGCTCGATCCGGCAGAACGAGACCGGGAGCGCAAGACCTCGACCGGTACGACGGGGGAACTCGCCCAGGCGGGGAAAACAGCCGGGGGTCGCTACGCTTCCGGCACGGCGACCGAGGGGGCCAGGGATCAGACAGAGCAACGGCCCCGACGGCGCCCAAATCCGCAAATGGGCGCGAAACCAGCGGCGACGAACGAGAGCCACGGCACGCGGCAGCCCGGGAACGACGAACCGGTTGCGCGAGGCACACACGAGGTCCTGGCGATCAATGAGATCATCACGGACGCCGGAACGCAGGTCCGAGCCGAGATCAACGAAACGACCGTCGAGGAGTACGCAGAGCACCTGGCGACAGGCGGAACGTTCCCGCCGATAACGGTGTTCCGGACGGAAGAGAGCACCTACCTGGCGGACGGTTTCCACCGTCTGCGGGCGCACGAGCGCGCCGGACACACCGACATCGACGCGGAGATCCGACCCGGCACACGGGAAGACGCGCTCTGGTACGCCCTCGGAGCGAACGGAGGACACGGCCTCCGGCTGACCTGGCCCGACAAGAAACACGCCATCGAGCTCGCGCTCAAGGCGTGGCCCGACCGAAGTCAGATGCGAATCGCGAAGCAGATCGGATGCTCACAACAGTACGTGGGCAAGGTCCGAGCCCAGGTCACAACTAGTTGTGACCTGGCGGAACGGACCGTCGGGGAAGACGGGAAGTCGTACCGGGCAGCGCGAGAGACGCCGAAAGCGGAGCCGAGGGAACACGAGGATGAAGCCGAAGAGCACGCGACGGAACGCGAGGCACCAGCGCCAGCCTTTCGCCGCCTCGCCCGAGATCTCTAGGGTCACTGGGTCACCACCTGGGCCTCGTCCTGCATGATGGCGCGCGCTTCGTCCGGTGTCGCGGTATCGGCCGCGGGCGACGTCGCCCGCCGGCCGCCGTCGAGCGCCGCATCGAGGGCGGCGCGGATGCGGCCCGGAGCTGCGTCGAGCTCGCGCGCCAGGCGCGCCGCGAGGGTCGAGCGCTGAGTACCTGTCAGACCGCGCAGGGAGCCTCGTGGAGGGCGCTTGGAGCGCTGGCCGGGGGTCTTGCACCGGAGGCCGGCCGGCGTCTCTTGCAACTCCGCAGAGCACGCCCGGACCATCCGACGTTCCGCGTCCGGCTGGTGTTTCTTCGCGACCTTACGCGCGTTTTCAGGGTCGGTGTAGTGCGGTATCCGTATCGTGAACATGTGGCCTGAGCGATACCAGCAATGCCAGTGCATCGGGCGACTGTAGCACGAGATACCGGGATCCCGGTAGGCGCTAGAGCGGGATACCTGGATCCCGGTAGGCGTGAGGCGGGATACCGGGATCCCGGTAGGTGTATCCCGCCTGTGACGCTCCCGGATCGCGGGACGATGGGTTGGGGGTCCGGCCGTTACGACGCCGTAGAGGCAATTCTAGAGCGCCCTACGCCGTCTGTTCGCCTACACATAAGCAGACCCGTGGTCGGATTTCTGGGGTGCTGCAATAATGATGATGGTCGTTCGGGGGGAACGGGAAAGCGCCGAAGCGCTTGGAACGCTTCGACGCAACCTCTAGGGATCCGGCCGCCGCGGGCGCCGAGGGGGCCGGTTTCCCTCGGCACTTGCAACCCTGACCAGGCCCGCCGCAGCGCGAGCACCGGCCCGCCGCGATGCGCTCGGCACGCAACTGGCGCGACTTCGCGCACGCCAGATCGGCACACGTCGAGCACATGCGCCGGCCCGGCAGCGCGGGCGCAGGACACCAATAACAGAGCCCCGCCCGCCGTACCTTCCGCTCCGCACTGCGCTCGCGCTTCGCCGTCGCGCAGCCGGCACAGATGCCGCCGTTCGTCGCCGGCTCCCGCCGACAGGAGTAGCAGATCCCGCGGGCGCCGCACTCGGCCCGATCCCGGCGTGCTCGGTCGCGGTCGGTCGCGCGCTCGGCCGCTAGGTCGTCCCACGTCGGGATCGGCAGCGGCTCGGCCGTGTTGACGTACGCCGGATCCGCCATCGACATCGCGCCCGGCAGGCCGGCGCCGAGCGCAGCCGCGAGCCAGGGAAACGGCACGGCCGCGACCTTGCGCCCCTTGCGCTCGATCACGAACTCGATCTCGCACTCAAACCGGATCCGGCCGGTCACGGTAATGCCGTCATCGGCCCGCGGGGCGACCGACGTCTCGAACGTCGGGTGTAGGTTGACGTCGCCCAGGTCCGCATCCCGGATCGCCGCCCGGAGCCGTTGCAGGTCGTTCGCGAGCGCCTGGCCCGCGGCGGCCGGATCGTCGCGAGCTTCGAGAGACGCCCAGATCGTGACCATCGCGACGTCGAGCCCGCCGCCCCCGACGTAGCCCACCGCCTGGCGAGTCTGGGCCGGCTCGACGTAGTACGCCGTCAGATCGGCTCGCGGCTCCGCGTCAAACGAGAAACCATAGGCCGCCGGTTTGTACCGGGCCGTCGACTTATCGGCCCAGACCGCGAGCACCGCCGCGAGCGCTTCGTACAGCTCCCCGATCATCGGTCGACCCTCCGCACGCGCCGCGCCCGCGCCCCCTTTGCCGGTGTCGGATCAACCTCCACGAACTCGACATGCTCCCGCAGCGCGCCGAACTCCCCTGGCTGGCAGTCATGGCAGGAGAAATAGAACGACGCCACGACCCCGCGGCGACCCGGAGCCGGATCGACCAACCACGTCAGGATCCAGCCGGCCGTCCGGTGCTTTTTGTGAACTTGGCCCCGCCTCATCCGTCCCCCGCCAGGAGCCGGCGCCACGCGCGCCGCTTCGGATCCAAGTGAGCCGATAGGTAGGCACTCCCGGCACAGGGTCGCCAGATTCGCCAGCGCGAACGGCTCGCCCCCCTCGGCGACCGGCCGCACGTGGTGGACTTCGAGATCCGCCGGCGATCCGCACTTGCACCGCCAATCCGTCCCGGTCGAGCGCCAGGCGCCGCGCTCGCGACCAGGCCGCCCAGGGGAGCCGGCCGGACGGACTACGCCGCCGCGACAATATGGATCCTCACTCGCGCCGGACCCCGGCGCCGACTCCACGCGCCCGCGGCGAGCACCAGGCCGGCGACAACATCATCCCGGCCCGTGTTGTTGCTCGGATCCCGTTTGACCAGGTGCGTCGATCCCTGATCCCCCGCTGTAGTGGTGTTCGGTCGTTCGATTCGGCGCCATTGCAAGGACTGATCGGGTACCTGGTAGTGGGGTAGTAGGTCTGTGATCCGCGCACAGGGGCGCAGTCGAGGAACCCGACTACCCCACTACCTATCTACTAAACCACTTATTCCCAATCGTTTACGGGAAACCGTAACCCGACTACCAACCCGACTAGAACCCGACGACTCCCCACTACGCGGAAAGCCGCATCGCTGGCACGGCCGGCGAACACCAGCGATATCGCGGCTCGCCGTGGATCTTCACGCTGCGCCACTGCCAGCCAAGATCCGTCAGCGCTTGGCGTGCATCGGCGAAAACGCTTTTTGGCGCCCGGCTGGCCGATTCGTACTTTTGCAGGACGTTCGCGCCCGTCAGCGCCGCCGATATGGTGATCCGCTGATTGTGGCGCAGCCGAGCCCAGTCGCGCACCGCCTCATAGACTGCGCTCCCCTCACCTTCGATCCGGTTTTTAGCCGCGACGCACGCCAGCAGCCGATCCTCTAGGCGCACCGACCGGATCCGCCAGGGCTCATCCTGCGCCGCCCGCCGCGGCAGAATCGCCGCCGCGGCGCAGTCCTCGAACATCAGATGGCGCGTCAGCCCGTCGCACTCGGTCCACTCCGGTTCACTCTTACGCCGGCACAGGACGCCACGCCCACGCCCATCCCACGCCACGCGCCAGCCCGCTAATTCCAGCACCTGCGCGAAACCCTCCGGCGTCGCCTCTACCGGCGGACGGTCGACCACCGCCGCCGCGTCGAGGAACGGGCGCAGTGTGGCGTCGATCTCGCTCTGCGCCAGGCCGGCCGCGATCCCCTCCGCGATCAGGTTCTCGACAAGCTTGGGAAACTTCATGTGGCCGCGCTTCGCGGCCGTCTCGACGTTGTGCTTCCAGGCGTCGACCGCGGGCTCGGGCTCGACTGCCGGCTCGGGCTCGCGCTCGGGCTCCCACTCCCCATAGGCCCCGGCGACGATCTGGCGCAGAGCGTCCGGCGCCGGGGCCGGCGTGAATCGCTCCGACAAGGCAGTGATCGACGTCAGCGCCACGTCGGACGGGTACCCCCGCTGGCGCAACGCCGCCGCCTCAGATCGCAGCCGGCCGACAGGACTAGCAGCGGTCGGTCGATCCGGCAGGACGGCCGGATCCGTGGTGGTAGGGCTCGCGAACGACGTGATACGATTCTGCATGGTTGGGCGCCTCACGCCCGGCCGCCTCAGGTACAACAGAAACGCTCGCGGGGGATTCCGCGGGCGTTTCACATGTACGGGGCGACGTTCTCTAGCTCTCTCCTCCGCGCTCCAGACTCGGACCCATCGGGCCGCCCACCTCGACCGCGCAGGCTGGGTACCGCGCCGCCGAGGCCGTCGCTCTCCAACGCCGAGTGTATCAGGCCGGATCCAAGTACGCCCCCCTCCGACCGCCCAGGAGCCCGCCCAGGCGCACGCCGGGGCCGGACGTCCTGAGGCCGGGGCCGGTCGAGGAATCGCCGCACAGCGCATCCTCGCAGCCCGATCCGGCCGATTCTGGCGCGGGCCGCGGTCGAGTAGGCGACTCGGCCGCCAGGTCCCATAACCCCCTTTATGGGCCCCTCACACCGTCCGCCCCCGCACGCCGCGGACCTTGACCGGTAGACGACCGTCTACTAACCTGGAGCATTCCATGTGCGCTGGAAATCGTCCCAACCCGCGCTCGCCAAACAGGTTGCGTCAGATGAGGCCCGCCTGATGCCGGCCCCGCCCCGGTGGCTCCTCGCCGTGCCCGACGCCGTCCGGCAGCTCGAGAAGCTCGACCGGGACCTGCTCACGCGGCGCGACGTGGAGTGGCTGTTCGGGGTCTCTCGGGCGCGGGCGGCGCAGCTGATGCCGATGTTCGGGGCGGAGCTCGTCGGGGCGGCGCGCGTCCTTCGGCGGACCGAGCTCCTGCGGCAGCTGCGGAAGTACCGGGCGCGGGCCGCCTACCGCGGCGAGGAGCAGCGGCGCGCGCGCCTGGTGTCCGAGCTGCGGACGGCGCGGCTCACCGGGATCTTGGCGCGCTGGACCAACCCCCGACGCCAGGGCGTTCGAGCGAGCGAGCTCCTCGAGGTCATCGCGCTGTGCGTCCGTCAGATGAATCGGCTGTCCTTCAAACGGCTATACAGAGAAGACGACGGCCGCACGGAAAACGTTTGTCCAGGACGGTCCACGAGCACTTCCCATGCTGATCGAGAATAGCGAATGTGTCGCGGTTTCCGAGGCCCACACTGCTAAACTCACCAAGGGCGACGATGGGGATAAGGATCCGAAGAGGATAGAAACAATGAAACATGATCTGACGCTTGTGACGCTAAGCCCCGAGCAGATCGCCAAAGCCAAAGAGGCGAATGGCACCAGGAAAAAGATCACCCACGCGCTAATCTGCGGTCCCCACGGTCAGATGTTCGGAACAGAGGCGCAGTGTCTCAAGTACTGGGAGGCATGGAACCCACGCCAGAAGATCGAAGTGTCTAAGGGAAAGTTTCGCGCAATCTTCCCGGGTGTGTTCCGTCGTGCGGTAAAGACAGCCAATCACCCGATCAGCAATTTTGCAACCACGTTTGATCTGGTCAACACTCTTATGGATCTTCAGGATGGGAGGAAGCCATGACGCCCGCACTGCGGCCATGTCGCCTACAATCGGGGCACACGGCGTCCGCCCGACACCCCCGACCTGGCTGCAGATCGGAGAGCAGGGAGACCCACGGATGCTGACCTGGTTGCCGAGACCCGCCGCCGCGGCCGTCGGCGCGGGGTAGTGTCTCAGTTTGATAGGCTCGGCTTCGGTACCTGGCTTCGCCGGCTGCGGCGCGTTCGCGTCTACCACGCCGACCAGCCACCACCCTCCATGGCAAGCATTATCCTTGGAGCCTGCCGGGCGTCCCAGTGAAAGGGGGGGCACATGCTCGCCATCGCTGTCGCCGCCGTCGTCGTCGTGGTCCTCATCGCCATCGTCCCGGCGATCGCAACAGCCCTCGGCGTCATCGTGGTGTTCGGCTCCATCATCGTCTTCGGGTGGGGGGCCGTCGGGCTCGCGGTACCGCACAAGGTCGGTCTGCCCGATCGTGGGAGTGCCGTCGGAGCGTGGATCGTGTCCGTCGTCATGTTCGTCGTCGGGGGTCTCCTCCTGCCGGACCGGCCGGAAGATCCGGCACCGACAGCCGCAGATCTGGAACAGGGTCCCGTCCCGCCTCGTGAAGAGCGCGAGCGCGCCGCTGCTGAGGTAGCGCGAGAAGCCGGCGTCAGCAACCGCGTCTACCCCGGCGTCGAATCGGCGCGGCGCATCGCGACCGATCTAATTGCCGACATGGGCTTGGAGGCTGGCCCGCTGGACGCCATCTCCGACGAGGCGACATTCACCGATTTCCACTGGGCGGGATTCTCATCCGCGGGTGGGCTGAGCGCGTTGCTGAGGGGATCGGACCCGTCGCTCGCGCACCTCTTGTGGCACGAGACAGATGGCGTCGTGCGGTTCAGGGCGAAGACCGCCGAAGAAGTCGCCGAGGAAGCCGCTGCTCGGGAAGCCGAAGCCGAAGCCGAAGCCGAGCGCCGTCTGACGGCCCTGGACCGGATGGAGGTGGCCTTGGACCGCGCGAACGCCGTCCAGGCGGAGATCAACAGGAAGTGCGCGGATCCCACCGGTCAAAGCTACGCCGCGCTCGTGGTTTACGTGAAGTGCGTCGCGGGCTTCCTCGTCACGCTGTGCCCCGAAATTGGCGAAGGCCCCCTGGTTGACATGTCCAACGCGGCGCGGGACATGGATGCGCCAGTGGCCGCCTCGCTGCTGAACCAGGCGTCGCTGGATTGCTGGACCGCTGTTTACTGGGCCGATACGCCGAACGGAGGAATGCTGCCCCGGTTCGTGGGAGAAGCCGTGACTCGAATGGGCGAGAACCTGTCACAGGCATCCGCGAGGTTGCACTAAACGATTGGCTCTTCAGGCGCCGCCATCCCAGCCCTGAATCAAACTGAGACATTACCCGGCGCGGCCGTCCTGCTGACCGCCGCCGCTGCAGCTCTCGCCCAGCTGCCCCCTCGCCGAGGCCCGCCGGCGCGCCCGCGCCGCCTGCAGCTCGATCGAGCCGCCGCGCTGAAGCAGCCCCCGGGGTCTGATAACGGTCGTTCCGTCAACTGCGGACCTCTGGCCCTGGAGGCGCAGTTTCCGGCGACGTGAATCAAGGTAGCCGCCCCGGCCGCCGCCATCTCGGGTTCGCGGAGTTCGCGCGACGGACAGCGTGTCGACGGACGGGCGATGCAGCGGTCGCGGCGACGAGGGATCGGAGGGTTGCGGAGGAGCACCGAGCTACGCGCTGAACGCGGGGGCCGGCCCCCCGACGCGGTAAATCACTGCCGCACCACGGGGCAGCGGCGTTGCCGCCGGGCAGGCGGCACCGGGCTCGTGGCGGCCGCCATGAGTCGGTTGTCAGGCGGCGTCACGCGGCCGGATCGCGCTCAGCCGGTCGCGCAGCGACAGCTTCGCATTCTCCAGGTCGTACGTCGTTTGCAGCCTCAGGAACAGTCCTTCCGACAGCCCGAAATAGCGCGTGAGCAACAGGTCCGTTTCCGCCGTCACGGCGCGCTTGCCGAGCACCACCTCGTTGATGCGGCGCGGTGGAACGCCGATCGCGCGCGCCAGCTCGGACTGGTTGATCCGCATCGGCTTCAGGAAATCCTCCAGCAGAATCTCACCAGGGTGGGGGTTCGGCAACCGATCGTCATCGAGGGTCGTCATGTCGTTCTTCCGTCAGTGATAGTCCACGATCTCGACGTCGAAAGCGTTCCCCGCACTCCATCGAAAACAGATCCGCCATTGCCGGTTGATGCGTATGCTGTGCTGCCCGTCGCGATCTCCCTTCAGGACCTCCAAACGGTTTCCGGGCGGCACCCGCAGATCCTCTAGACGCCCCGCCGCATTCAGGTAGCGCAGCTTGCGACGCGCGACACCCTGAATATCCTCCGGCAGCCGGCGCGAACGAAGGCCCCGCCATATTCGTTCGGTCGCCTGACATCTGAATCCGGTGATCAAGGGCCCACATTATACCGCATACCGCTATGCGGTATAGCCCGCGAGGACGGGCTTCGGGGCACGTGGTGGCGCGCGGCGTCCGGGTCGCTCGCCAACATCGACGTGTCGCGGTGGGCCATCGCGGCCTGTACCAGCCGCGCCTGGGCCTTCGACAGCGCGAACTTCCTGCCACCCTTGCGCCCGCGGGCTCGCGCAGGCGTGAGCCCGGCCCGGGTGCGTTCCCGGATCAACTCCCGCTCGAACTCGGCGAGCGCCGCGAAGATGCCCACGAGGCGGCCGGCCGAGGTCGTGGTATCGATCTGCGCCCCCTGGCCGGCGAGCACCCGGAGGCCCACCCCGTGGGCCGACAGGTCCTGCGGGTGCGCTGAATTAGGTCGCTATCTGGGGAAGTTCGGGCCATATCGGGCACTACGGATAACCGTGGCCACGACGGCTGGCGGGACTGCCGCTGCCCGAACTCTAACGAATGCCGGGCGCATCCGCCTGTCCGGCGTCCGGTTTCGGGGAGCGTCGGATAAGACGGGTTCGGTAAAACTCGTCCCTGGCCCGCGAGTCCGTGGCCTCGGCGACGGTGACCCGCATCGGGAAGCTCGAGCTCCGGGTCTCCCCGCGAGACCGCAACGGCCGGTTCTCGACCGAGCTCGTCGGGCGCGCGGTATCGGCGTTCGGCCAAGGCGCTGGTGAGAGCCTTGGCCGAGATGTACGTGCAGGGCGTGTCGACGCTCAAGATCAAGGCGATCGCCGAAGAGCTGTGCAGGCACAACGTTCTCGGGCGAGGACCATCAGCCGCATCAACACGGAGCCTTGACGGCGTGCGGCGCCGCTTCGGGGAGCGCCGGCTCGACCCGGCGTACCCAGGCACTGCGTCGCGGAGAGCCTTGGCGTTGCCGATGGACGACGTCGGGCCCGGTGTCGTCGGGGGATCCGCGCGAGCTGGTGGCGCGGGGCCGTCTTCGGCATTCTGCGCGAGACGGCCCCGTGGGTCGCCGTCTCCCGCGGCCGTCGACTGTGCGACGGCCACCCGCCGCCGGCCGCGTGGGAACGGAGCGAGGATCCGGAAGTTCGTCCCCAACGGCAGCCGCCGCCGGCCGGGCCCGGCGTTTCTCTCGATTCGGGGCTGCTTCTCAAGCTGGCGAGCACGATGCAGTGGGTGCGTGCTCCGCCCCTCGTCGAGCGGGTCATCCCCACCGAGGTCCGGTCCTCCCGGTCCCCCTCAGCTCGTGATCGCATGTCACGAGCTTCTGCGCGGCCGGCCTGCCGGTGCTCACTCGTGGACCCCGGTGCCTGAAGAAAGTCGTTCCGCTGAAGGCGTGCCGCTTCTCGGCTATGCTCACCAGCCAATGACACCACGTGCCCCGTTCTCTCGGCGCCACCGCTACGCGGGCCCAGCCAAGGAGATCACGATCAGGGAGGACGCACCGGAGGGGTTGAGGGTAACTGTGCTCGACACTTCGATCGCCCTCGGCTGGAGTCCAACGCGGTTGCGCGGCATCATCTGCCCCGTCTTGCGGGTACGCCCTGAGTCGGACAACTGGAGCGACTACCCGAACGTCTGGGCCGAGGTCCAGTACCTGATCGACACCTGTGAGTGGTTCAAGGTCTACGACATCATTGAGGCGGTGTACGCGGGATTTGCCGATGGCACGGACGAAGCCGCCGCTTCCTTCGCCGACGAGATTAACGCCTACTTCGTTGAGGAGGGTGTTGGTTGGCAGCTCGTGGACGGGCTGGTAGTCACGCGAGGACCAGAGACGTTTGAATCCGTCGTGACGGCCGCCACTGCGGCCCTGAGTGATACCGGACGGCCCACGACCGCTGGACACTTGCATGAAGCGCTGCAGGATCTGTCTCGGCGGCCGACGCCCGATCTGTCGGGCGCCATGTACCACGCCGCGGGTGCGCTGGAGGCCGTTGCTCGTGACCTCACCGGTGATTCAAATGCGACCCTTGGCCAGATCATCAAGCGCCATCCCGACCTGTTGCCCAAGCCCCTGGATACGGCGCTCTCACACCTCTGGGGCTATGCCTCCAACGAAGTCCGGCATGTTCAGGAGGGCCGGGACCCGAATCGCGAGGAGGCGGAACTCCTGGTGGGGCTCGCCGCGGCGATCGCGACCTACCTGACCCGCAAGTAGCTGCTTGGCCCGGCGGCGCTGTGAACCCGGTGCCGACCCGATGGTCCACCCCAATACTCGTCTCGGTGGCCAATCTTGGCGGTGCGCCCTTCATTTCCGGTTCCTGTCCCACGCTGCGGTTGGCGGGCGCGTCCGGCCCGTCGGCCTTTCGAGCAGCGACGCAACCCCCGTTGTTCATCTCCGCGCATGCGGGGAGGAGTGATGCGCAGCTCTCGCATCTGGGCGTCGGTGACCTTGACGCCGGTCTTGTAGGTCTTCTGCACGAGGTGGGCGCGCACACGCAGTCCGGTGGAGGAGCGGGTGGTGCGCAGGTAGTTCAGGATGGTCTCGTAGCTGTAGAGGGGGCGGCCCGCCCAGTTCTTGCTGATTTCGCAGAACAGGCGGTGTTCGATGGGGTTCCACTTCGCCGTGGCGGGCGGGTAATGGGCCACGGTGACGCGCAAGCGGTGGCGGTTGCAGAGGCGATGTTGCAGGTTGCACTTCCAGGCGCGCGCCGTGGAACTGTTGCTGCCGCCGCCGTCGGCGAGGATCTGCAGGCTCTGGGCTTGCGGATAGTGCTTGCGGCCCTCAGTGCGCCACCATTTCTCGATGCAGTCGACGGCGAACGCCGGGGTGTCGGCGGTTCTGCCGACGAAGACGGTGCCGGCATTGGCGCGCGGGTCGTAGATGCCGTAGGGGATGGCGAGGCCCTCGGCATCGGAGGGGAAGTCGTGGTCGTTGACGAGTTCGGGGCTGCGGTCCCACTTCGCGCCGGGATTGCGGAAGGCGCCGACGAGCTCCTTCTTCTTCGTATCGACGCTGATAACCGGGATGCTGTCGGCGGCGCAGCGCTCGCGCAACTCGGTGATGTACCGGAACTGCTGGTCGCGGTTGGGATGCGAGGCGCCGGCGAGCTTCTTGTGGTTGACGCGCAACGAATAGCCCATCGCCTTGAGGAGCCGGGCGACCGTCTGCGGGCAGACGTGGATGCCGAGCCCGCGGAGTTCGTGGGCGAGCTTGGCGGTCGTGCGGTGCGTCCATTTCAGACCGCTGACGGGGTCGCCGGCCGTCTCGTGGGTCATCAGGGCTTCGATGCGGGCGATGACTTCGGGCGTTTTTTTCCGTCGGCGTCCGACCGCCGCCCGCGCGCCGCACCCGGTCGACCTCGACATCGCGGTCGACGAGCTGCCGCCGGCCCGCAGCGACGGTCGACGGGTCGATGCCGAGCAGGGTGGCGATGCGGCGGTCGCCGCCCCACCCGCACTTGAGCGCTTCGAGGCCGGCAAACAGACGCCGCTGCCGCTCGTCGAGCAGGCTGGCGAACAAGACGATGGCGGCGCGCAACTCCTCCGACATCAGATCGACGTCGGGCAGCGGCCGCCCGAGTCCTGGGGTGGCCATCAGCAGCCGTCGGGCGCGCAACTGGTGGGTCTGTTGCGCGGGGTCGGGCGCACAGTAGAGGAATTGGCCGGCGAACTTGTGCCGGGTCAGCCTCCCGTCGCCGGCGAGCTTGCGCAGCGCGTCCTGGGTGCCGACGTGGAGCAGGTTGTCCAACTCGTCAACGAAGTGCCCGGCCTCGGCGTGCTCGACGAACGCCTCGGCGGTTGCGACGAGGGTGCCGGCGCGGGAGAAGCGGACGCCGGCGAAGGACCAGAGGCCGCGCTCGTCGAAATCGGCGAGTTCGTCGAGGGTGTAGTAGCCGCCGCGATGGGAGTAGCTGGTGCGGGCGTCGAGGTCCTTGAGCTTGCGGAACGCGGTGCGCCTGCTGACGCGGGGGCCGAGCGCGACCAGAACGTCGGGCAGCGAGGCGACGGTCTGCCTTCGGAGCAGGGCGAGGATGGTGTCGGCGGAGAATTGGGTTGGTCTCATTCTGGCACCATTACGGCTACTGGTATCCGTAATGGCGCCAGAAATCCGGGCTGATTGCACCCCCCGAGTCCGAAGGAGTGTACTTGATCTGCGGACCACCGAGCCGGACGGGGGCGTGCACGACCGCTGGGCTCTACTGCGACACTACAGCCGATTCCAGGAAGTTATTTTTGCGCGGACCCTTAGTCGACGACCTTCCCGCCTCGGCTAACCTGGGTAACACCGGCGCGGGCTGAGTGCCGAGCCAGTCCTCTGGTCGCTGAGTCGCTCTCGTCGGGGATGGCGCCGTTGCTAGGTGTGCATTCGCCGTCGTCATCCCGGACTGACGATGAACGCGACCGCGAGGACGGCGCACGCCACACCGATGACTTGCCAGCCATTGAGGTGCTCGCCAAGCACGATCCGCGCGAGGATCACAGTACTTGCGGGGTACAGCGATGACAGGGTGACAGCGATGCTGAGGAGCCCGTAACGGGTGGCCAACAGGTACAGTACGTTGGCGCCTATGTCGATGGCGCCGGCGGCGATGGCGATCCTGGTGACGGCCGCCCCCATGCGCCACGGTCGCGCGCTGACCAGCGCGATGACGCCGAACAGCGTCACCGAGGCGGCACGCGCCGCCACGAGAGGCCACATGCCTGCTTGGGCTTCTGTTTCAGCGAGGGCCAGGAAGAACAAGCCGATCGCCACGCCCGACGGGAGCGCGAGCCCGACACCAGGCGGCAGCGCCCAGGCCCGCACCGACACGGGACCCGCCGCTGCCTCCTGCTGGCTGACCAGCACGATGGCCACGATCGCCAGCGCAATGCCGAGCATCGTCAGCGGCGCGAGCCGTTCGCCGAGCACGACACTGGTGACGACCGGAATCGTCACTGCGCACACGGCCGTCGTCGGAGCCACGACCGCCATCCGCCCCACGGCAAGCGCCCGATACAGGAGCGTCACTCCGACGCCACCGGCCAATCCGGCCGCGCCGCCCCAGACCAGATCGCGCGCGGCAGGTGTGGCCGCGGGCAACAACGGCAGACTGAGCACCAGCAGCGTCAGGCCACAGCCCTGCGACGTAACGACGATGACGAGGGTGTTCGCTCGGCGCGAGGCGAGGCCGCAAAGGAAATCGGCTGTGCCGTACAGCGCCGCCGAACTGAGTGCGAGCAGGTAAGCCATGGAGACTCTGTGACGGGTGATCGTCGTGAGACGTCAGGGTAGGCGAATGTGTCGCACACCTTAGAACCCATCTCAAAATTGAAATCGGAGCCGAATTAATTTGGGTGCGGCTCTTTTTCGTCGGCGGTCCAGAAACGTCCAGGAGGGGCTGCGAGCAGCAGGGGAAGGGCTACTTGACCCGACGAAGGCGGGGTGAGGAGGGCGATGGGGGCGGCTCGCTGACCGGCGGTGCTATCCCGTCAGCGTAGCGCTGGCGTGGTTCCGCTTGTACTCGCGCGCTTCGTGTAAGTCCCGGTAGCATCGAAGTCGCCGCTGGCTCGCAGCGCCCTCAGCTCCAGGGTCACCTCGACTCCAACCAAGCGCCAGCGTGCGCCGGTAGACTCCATTCGGTCTCGGACCACGTACCGGCACGTCCCTTCGATGACGCCGGGGGAGCGATGGAACACAGGCGGCGTCTTCCAGACGTACTCGGCTGCGGGGATGATGTCGATTACCACACCGTGGCGTCGACGCCGTACACGGCGGCGCTCGCGAGGTCGAGCTGCGTGTGGGCGCCGTCTCGGGGCGCGACTCACCGAGGCGCGCAACCTGCACCGTGCCGCAGGTCGTCTCCGGCTGGCGTTCTTCCAGGTGCTGCGGCGAGCGCTCGACTACGGCGGCCCCCTCGACCGGACCGGCAACCTTCCCCGGGCTGCGTTGATCGAGGTGTCCTTGCAGGAGCTTGCGGATCAACTCCTGACCCCGCCGGTGCAGCTCGCGTTCGAGTTCGCTCTCACTCATCTGCTGGGCTTCGGCCGAACAGAGGAAGGCTTTGGCCTCAGCGAAGGCGGCCTCGGCTGCTGCACACGGCGTCTGGTCGGGGGAAGCGGCGCTGTGGGCCATGGCTCGCGTCGCGCTCAACACTCCGGCAACCGCTGCTTCGCACGTCCCGAGAACCTAGTCGTCACTACGGCCATCGCAGAGGCATCTCCTTTCCCATCGAAACGTACCAAAACGCCGCGCGAATGTCCAGGGGGGTGGGCCGGAGGGGCAGACCGGAGCGCCCAGGCGTCGTGATCAAGCCGGGCTGCCTGCTCTGGCGGCCCGAAAACAGGCGGGGGCGAATGCTGTCCCCCCGTACGGCGCACCCAAGAGAGCGCCCGTGAGCGAAACGCCCATGAACAGGGAGGAAAACGCTCTACGAAGAAGAGCCGCACCCAATTAATTTAGGGTCTTCCGCAGAATCTGTGGGTAGGAATCGGCGGCATCGTCGGACCCGCGAGGGTGCGCGTGTGCTCGCCGCGGTCAAGGCGCTTCGCTGCGCTCCGCCCCCGCTCCGCGGGGCACGGCCTTGACCGCAGCTCCGCGCACGCGCGCGGTCGGCTCTTGTCCGACGATGCCTGAGCAACGACCTGCGGTGTGGTCACGACCGTCGAGAATCCGGGCGACAGAGCATCCCGTTCCCGGTTCCCATCGGACGCATCCCGTTCCGGAATCCGCGACAATTGGTGCTGCACAACATCCAAGCGTCGCGGAAGGGGAACGGGATGCAGCTCAAGACTATCTTGAATCGGATTCAGAAGCATTCGTCGTTCGTCTACGAGACGGTGCGGCTCGTGGAGCACCCGCGGCTGACCCTGGAGGTACGGGTGCGTCCCCGCGCCGGGGCCCGTGCGCGGTGCGGCCGGTGCCGCCGCCGGGCCCCGGGCTACGACACCCAGGCGCGGCGGCGCTTCGACTTCGTGCCCCTCTGGCACATCCCGGTCGTCTTCGACTACGCGATGCGCCGCGTGTCGTGCCCGCGCTGCGGCGTCCATGTCGAGGCCGTCCCCTGGGCCACCGGCAAGCACCGGGTGACGGACGCCCACGCCTGGTTCCTCGCCGGGTGGGCCAAGCGACTGTCGTGGCACGAGGTCGCCGAGGCGTTCCCGACCTCCTGGGACACCGTCCATCGAGCCGTCCGCATGGCGGTCGACTGGGGGCTGGCGCACCGCGACCTCTCGTCGGTCGCAGCGATCGGCGTGGACGAGCTCGCGCGCCGGCGCGGGCACCGATACCTGACGTTGGTCTACCAGATCGACCGCCACCATCGGCGTCTGCTGTGGGTCGGGCGCGAACGCAAGGCGGCGACGCTGCAGGCCTTCTTCGACTGGTTCGGCGCGGCGCGCAGTGAAGCGCTGCGCTTCGTCTGCTCGGACATGTGGAAGCCCTACCTGGCGGTGGTCGCCGAGCGCGCCGGGCAAGCCGTGCACGTGCTCGACCGCTTCCACATCATGAGCCACTTCTCGAAGGCCATCGATGAAGTGCGCGCGGCGGAGGTACGGAAGCTCGCCGCCGAGGGCCGGGCGCCGGTCCTCAAGCACAGCCGCTGGGTTCTGCTCAAGCGTCCGGAGCATCTCACCGACACGCAGGAGGAGCGGCTGTCGGCACTGGTGCGTCGCAATCTGCGCACGGTTCGCGCCTATCTGCTCAAGGAGGACTTCCAATCGTTGTGGCGCTACGTGTCGCCGTACTGGGCGGGTCGCTTCCTCGACCGCTGGTGCACCCGGACGATGCGCTCGCGGCTCGACCCGATGAAGAAGGTCGCTCGTATGTTGCGCTCGCACCGCGCGCTCGTCCTGAACTGGTTTCGAGCCAAGGGCCAGTTCTCGAGCGGCATCGTCGAGGGCTTCAACGGCAAGGCCAGAGTGACTACCAAAAAGGCCTACGGCTTCCGTACCAGCGAGGTACTGGAACTCGCTCTGTACCATGCACTTGGCGACCTGCCCGAGCCGAAACTCACCCACAGATTCTGCTGAGGAGGCTTAATTTATTCTTATTGTAATGGTGAAGTTGACCGACGAGCGACGAGCAATGAGAACGGATTCGCGAGTACTTTGCTGAGGAGCGTCGTGTTCCGGGTGTCGCTCGTCGGCGTCGACGAGACGTCGTTTCAGCGGCGGCACGACCTATGTCACGCTGGTCAATGACCTGACGAAGTCGGAGCCGCGCGTGCTGTATGTGGCCGACGGTCGCGACGGGGCGGCCCTTGACGACTACTTCGACGCAGCGGCAGCGCCGGGCGTTCACGCCCTTGCGCACGAGTTGGCTGCGCGTCGCCCCGGCGTGGGCCATCCGCAGCCGCTTGGAGCCGGTCAAGAAGGTCGCGCGGATGATCAGGCGCCACTGGGAGGGCGTCATCAATGCCGTCATGACCGACCTCACCAACGCACGCTCAGAGGGGATCAACGCCAAGATCCAGTGGATCAAGCAGCAGGCCTGCGGATACCGCAACCGGGGAACGGTTCCGGTCCGCCATCTACTTCCATCTGGGAGGACTCGACCTCTATCCGGACGCGCTGTCCGCCCACACAAGTTCCTGAAGCGGCACAAGAAGCGACAAAGTCCTGGCGTCTTGGACAACGCCCGTGAGGAGGTAAAATCCCACCATTACTCACCACCGTGAACATCATCAGGAGGCTCGAATGCATGATCACATAGCGCTTGTGTATGGGTTCAACCTTATGCGCGCAGAAACCCTCGTCAAAGACCTCTCAGCCGAACAGATGGTCGAACAGCCGAACGGTCTAATCAACCACCCGGCGTGGTCCCTTGGTCACCTCGTCGTCTGGGCCAACAACCTTGGCTCGATGCTCGGACTTGAATCGAGCCTGCCGGATGGGTGGGACAAGACATTTGCCACCAGTGAAACACTGTCGTCAGACGTTTCAGCCTATCCGTCGAAAGACGAGATCCTCGGTGCGCTCAGGGAACAGCACTCGCGCAACACTGAAGCGCTGAAGAGCGCCGACCTTGAATCGTGGGCCAAGCCCCATCCGTACGTGAAGACGCTTCCCTATTTCCCGACGGTCGGCGACATGATCACGTTCTTGATCACGGCCCACGAGATGAACCACATCGGACAGATCGCGGCCTGGCGACGTGCAATAGGACTCGGCTCCGCGACGGGCGTCTAGCAGTCCGGTGGAAGAAGTCTGTTCGCTGAGCTGGCTACCTCAGCGACACCGAGCTGGCGCACGTGCTCGCGCGGAGCGATCGCTCGACGCAGGTCGGCGAACGCGAGACTACCTCCTGGTTGCCTCCTCTACGACACGGGGGCGCGCATCCAGGAGCTCCTGGACCTGGCTCCGTGCGACGTCCGATTCTCCCCACCCCGTTCGTCCGACTCTTCGGCAAGGGCCGGCGCGAACGGCTCACACCCCTGCTGCCGCAAACCGCTCGGCTGGTGCGACGCTTCCTCGCCGCGGCGGGACGCCGCGAAGAGGCACCGCGCCGCTGATCCAGAACCGGAACGGGCAACGCTTCACGCGTCACGGCGCGCGATACCTCCTGGACAAGTACGTGCAGCGCGCCCAGGGGACGTCGTGCTCGTGGCGCGGTCCGGGTCGAACCAGCACGTGTGGGTGGTGCGGCGGTCGCTGTCCGAGATCGTGGGCAGGGGAACTCCGTGGACAGCATCGACCCTAGTGCATGATAATGTCATGCACTAGGAGAGAGGAGCGGAAACCCAATGGCTGCGAATCAGCTCGTCCAGGCCCGCATCGACGGGGTCGTGAAGGAAGAAGCGGCCGCCGTACTGGCCGCCATGGGCCTGACCGTGTCCGACGCCGTCCGGCTGCTGCTGACCCGGGTGGCGCACGAGAAGGCCCTGCCGTTCGCGCCGCTGATTCCGAACGCGGTCACCATCGAGGCGATGAAGGAAGCCCGCAAGGGCGGCCTCCCGCGGTTCGCCAGCATGCAGGCGCTGCTCGACGACCTGCATGCGGACGATTGAGCGCACCGGCCGGTTCAAGGGCGATTACCGGCGGGAGTCCAGGGGCCGGCATCGAGCATCCCTCGACGCCAGCTTGGTGTCCGTCGTGGAAGCCCTGGCCAACGATCAGCCGCTGGAGCCTCGGTGCCACGACCAGACGTTGAGCGGCGAGTGGTCCGATCATCGCGACTGCCACGTGAAGCCGGACCTGATCCTGATCTATCAGAAGCCCGATGCGGATACGTTGCGGCTGGTACGCCTGGGGTCGCATTCGGAACTCGGATTCTGAAGACCGTGATGGTGCCTGCACGACTGGGGCCGCCGCGCGGTGTCGTCGGCTTCGGCCATGAAAGCGCTCGGCTGCGTCCTCGGCGCTTTCGGCGCGCAGTTTCCTCGGCTGTCTTCTACTCTTCCCTAGTGCTGTAGCGTTCACGGTCGCGGTCCATCGCGGCCGTGAGGATACGTGTCACAAGCTCGCTGATGGATACGTCTTCGGCGTCAGCCCGTGCCTTCACCCAATTCAAAACCTGCAACGAGGTCGTGACGTGCAAATGACCGGGTCGGCGCGTCCGTTGTTTGCCCATAAGGCATGATGGCATGAGCTGTCAGACTGGTAAGGCTGTGGTCTGCCAGCTCGACTTGTCGGCCCAGCAGAGGGCACTTCGCTGCGGTGGAGGGGGCACAGTGGAAGAGCAGAGCGCCGGTCGCCCCCGTCGACCAGAGCGGCGACGTCCGGCGGTCTTCAGGTGCTCGCGGCCAGGGCGCCCGCCCGCCGACGTCTGATAACCGGGTCTTACGTTAACTGCGATGAAGCGGATCGCCGGCCACGCGTCGCCGAAGACGACGAAGCTGTACGACCGGACGGCGGACAGGATCACGCTCGACGAGATCGAACGCATCGTGATCTAGGGGAGACCCGGCGGGCGGGTCCGGTGCCGCGCCAGGGGGGTCTTGCCGTCATCGAGCACGACGCCGCCGAGCTCGCGCCGGCGGCGGGGGAGCGAGCGGTGACGCGCCGGACGGCGGTCCGGGCGGCCGCTCCCCGCGGGCTGGGATGCTACGCCGGCCGCCCCGGCCCGCGGGGAGCGTGGAGCGCGGGCTGCCCAACCGATCGAGCCGGCGGAACCGATCGCGTGTGCACCGAAGGAGGCGCACGCGATGCCGGCGCCGGTTGCGGGCTGGAGCTCGGTTCGGTGCGTCACTCTGCACACGGCCGCCGCGGCCGGCGCGCCGCGAAGAGCTGTGGCGTTCGCCCACGAGCTCCTGCCACGGCTGTCGCTCGGCTACAACGTGGGAGCGGCATGGGAGTCCTCCGCCGATCGGCCGAATCGTGACGCGTTCCTCGTGTACTCGGTGGTGCTTGGCGTCAGGCTGACGGATCATCTGAGCGACTAATTCCGCTGAAGTAGCTTTTCCACTTGTTTTCCATTGGAAAAGTTAACATGGTACTCTTTCTCACCTTTTTTATCGTAACGGATCCACTCGCCATGCTTTTTATTGTTTTTAAAGTTTCCGGTCCCCCAAAGTTGGCCTCGTCAGCAGAATCTGTGGGTGAGTTTTGGTTCGGGCAGGTCGCCAAGTGCGTGATACAAAGCGACTTCCAGTGCCCCGGAGGTGCGGAACCCATACGCCCGTTTGGTGATCACTCTGGCCTTTCCGTTGAAGCCTTCGACAACGCCACTGGAGAACTGCCCCCGGGCTCGGAACCAGTTCAGAATCAGGTCGCGGTGCGAGCGCAACCATGCGGGCAACCTCCTTCATCGGGTCGAGCCGCGAGCGCATCGTCCGGGTGCACCAGCGGTCGAGGAACTGGCCGGCCCAGTACGGCGACACGTAGCCCCACAGCGATTGAAAGTCCTCCTTGAGCAGGTAGGCGCGAACCGTGCGCAGGTTGCGACGCACCAGCTCCGCAAGCCGGCCCCGCTGCTCGCCGGTGAGCTTCTCCGGACGCTTGAGCAGGAGCCAGCGGCTGCGCTTGAGCACCGGCGCCCGCCCCTCGGCGGCGAGCTTCCGGGCGTCGGGAATGGGTCCTCGTCAGACAAGAGCCGGGACGCTCGTGCGCGCAGCCGGCGTCCAGGCCGTCAGCCCCGCGCAGCGGGGGCGGAGCGGAGCGACGCGCCTTGACGGCGGCGAGCACACGGGCACGCTGTGGGTCTGACGAGGACTACCAGCCCTCCGTTCTACCCACAGATTCTGCGGAAGACCCCAAGTTTCTGCCGATCGAGCGCGTCGTCGACCGATCCCGTCTCCACGACGGCTGCCAGGGAGACCGGTACGGCACCGCTCGGCCTGAGACTGAGGCGCCCCCGGTTTTCTTGGACACGGATTATTAGGGGAGAATCCGATGTCGAAGGAGGTGGGGGGCATGGTTGGGTCGAGGCGAGTGCAGGGAGCGGGGTCGGCGCGGACGGAGGGAGCCCGGAGGGCGAGCGGCGTCGGCGCCGACGGCGCGGCGGTTGGGGCGGAGGCCTTGGCGCCTGGGCAGCGGTGGAGCGCGAGCCGGAAACGGGACGTGGTTCTGCGGCTTCTGCGCGGCGAGTCGCTGGAGATGGTCTCGCGTGAAGTCGGGGTAGAGCTCTATCGCCTGGAGGCGTGGCAGGCGAGGGCGCTGGCCGGTCTCGAGCTCGGTCTGAAGGAGCAGGCCGGTGAGCCGCTGGCCGCCGAGCTGGATTCCGCCAAGCGCCACATCGGCGAGCTGTCGATGGAGATTGAGCTGTTGCGGGAGCGTGCCCGCGCAGCGGAGCGTCGCCTCCCTTTGACGACGCGGAGGTCGCGACGATGAGCGCAACGACCTCCGCGATGACGGGACGGCGCTATGGTCTCAAGCGGGTGTGTCGAACGTGGGAGAGGTCGCGCTCGGCGCTCTACGCGCGGCGCGCGCGTTTGCAGCGCCCGGCGCGGGGTGCGCGGCCGGCGCGCCGCGGGCCGACACCCGCGCTGTCGGATGCGCAGCTGCTGGCGGCCATTCGCACTGACCTGGCCCGCTCACCGTTCCAGGGTGAGGGCCATCGCAAGGTCCACGCGCGGCTGCGGATCCTCGACGACATCCGGGTCTCCCGGACGAGGGTGTTGCGGGTGATGCGCGCGCAGGGGCTACTCTCGCCGCACCGCGGGCGGCAGGGTGAGATGAAAGCGCACGACGGCACGATTGTCACCTCGGCGCCCGACGTCATGTGGGGTACCGACGGCGTGCGGGTGTTCACGGCGGACGACGGCTGGGTCTGGACCTTCGCGGCAGTCGACCACTGGAACGCCGAGTGCGTGGGCTGGCATGTGTGCAAGGTGGGGAGCCGTTTTGCCGCCCTCGAGCCGATCGCGCAAGGGCTCGGGCGACTCTACGGCTCGGTCGAGGCGGACGTGGCCCGCGGGCTGGCGCTGCGGATGGATCACGGCAGCCAGTATCTGTCGGACCACTTTCTCAACCAGCTCCGCTACTGGGGCATCCACCCCAGCTTCGGCTTCGTTGAAGAGCCCGAAACCAACGGGGTCGTCGAGCGCTGGAATCGCACGCTCAAGGAGCAAGCCGTCTACGGCCGGGTCTTTCGAAACCTCGCCGAGGTGCGCGCGGCCGTCGCCGAGTTCGTCGTACGCTACAACCAGTGCTGGCGCCTCGAAAAGCTGGCGTATCGCACGCCACTTGAAGCCCGCGAGGAATACAAGCTACGCCAAGCCGCGTAGCGTAAACGTGTGTCCAAGAAACCGGGTGCGGTACAGCTCGGCCTGAGACCTTCCATCCCGAGGATCAGAAGGCTGGCAGACGCCAGCTTCGACCTGGGGGATGCGCTGGCCTTTCCGCCTTGGTGGTGCCGGGGGTTCACCACGGGCGTCAGTGAGTCTGCGGAAACGGACGGTCGAATCTGGCGCGGAGGGCCTCACGCTCGTTCTCGGGCACGGATTCCTCGTGCCAGAGCATCGACACGTGGTGTTTCTCCTGCGACCACATCGAGCGCTGAGTGGTGCGGTGCTCCCATGTTTCCAGGGCGTTCTCCGGTCGCTCCACTCTCCTTGAGATTGCGCCAAAGTACCGGTGGGTGCCTTCCACCCATCCGCCCGGTGTCAGGTGGTGCTCGACCGAGAAGTCGTCGTCCATGGATTGCCGTTGGCGTTGGTCTGCTGTTCTCGGTCCATGGCGGACCCCTGCGCGCGAGTCCGCCCGCCGCCTTGCACCACGTTGACTATATCAACACTCGGTGCAGCGTTTCTCCCACAACACTCTGCTCCGTGTGTCCCGCGCCTCTTCGGGGCGTATTGCGGGAGGGGGGCGAGATCAGTATGTGTATCGCACCGAAGCTCGGCGTCTTGCCTGCTGCCCGCGGCTGATCGAGTCGGGGCTGCGCTCCGGAGCGCGTTCGTACGTCCGGCGGCGAGAGATCGACGGCCCATTCTCTGAGCCTCGAGACATCCCGGTAGGCGGCGAGCTGACGCTTCAGGCGGTCGAACGCGTCGACCTCCGTTCGTGTACGGCAGTTGGGGCACATGGCGCTCCACCCGGTGTTCTCCGGGCGCGATCCAGTGCGGCACCAAGTCACTGGCGCGCGCCTCGCGCGCAGCCGCGTCGGCCAGCTCGAACATCAACGCCCAGATGTCGTCGCCCGCGCGCCACGACGCGAAAGCACCGTCGGCGTGGGAGGCAGCGACGTTGCGACGGACGGCATGGCCCTTGTACCGGTGAATGCGGCCTTCACGTTGCTCCAGGTCCACCGGGTTGCCCGGCAGGTTCCAGTGGACCAGACGGTGGCACCAGGGATGGAAATCGAGCCCTTCCTGCCCGAATCGACGTGCTGGTGAGCACGAAGGGCCGGAACGGGCTGTTGAACGCGGCTCTGACGGCGTCCTGGCTGACGTACTCGCCGTCGTCCGTGCGAACGTGGCCGAAACGGAGCGCGAACACGGTGCGAACGCGGGTCTTGTCGCGTTCGACGGTCGGCGCCGGATTCTCTTCGCTCGGCCCGGAAGAACTCGGCGTGGACACGGGCACGCGCCGGGTGCACGACCTGGGCGAGCCTCCGCGTGCACTTGGCGGCGGTCTCGTCGGCGCTGGCGTCCTCGGACCACGAGTCCTGCTCCCAGAGGCAGAGTTTCCAGGCCCCGCGAACGGTATCCCAGGAGCCGACTCGTCGTAACAGACCAGACAATCGCTAGTGGTTCCCGACGCGGCAGCGTCTGAAAACACCGTCAAACTCGAGCTGTCGTTTGGGCCGCAAGTGACCCAATAGTACGCCATAATGGTCACTACACATCTACCCTGCCCGAAGGACCTCGCGTAACCCAAACCCTCTGGATGTGCCAACCACGGTCTAAATTCCGGGTAGACGTCCCGCCCGCCGGCCCCCCGATAGAGTGTCCGACGATCGACCGCTGGGGGCGTCTGACGCGCGCCTGGGGGTTCAAATGGACACCGACGGCGCTCGTCGGCTCAATCGCTCATCGCCAAGCTGCCTGAACAGCGGGGCTCAGCGAACAGACTTCTTCCACGGGCTGATAGGGCACCTGACGCGTGTGGCGTGGATGCCAGCGCCGCCGATCGTCCTGGGGCGAGGTCAGCGGCCCGTCCACCGCAGGGTACAGTCCGCAGCCCTGACACCTTCCACGTCGGGACCGTGCTCTGAGGGCGGGCGCGGCGCAAGGCTTGCATGTCTCCAGTGACGAGCAAGTGAAGGGCGCGCCCGCCCCCGCAGGGAGGGAGACGATGAACCTGGTTCCGTTCACTCGCGGAGTGGCAGTCCTCGTCTGGGGGCTCTGGCTCGCGGCCACCTCGCCCGCGGCGGCACAGGTGCAGTCCTCCAACGCGCCGGAGCCGCGGCAGGACGAGCGCTCGCAGACGCGTCCATCCGCTCCGGCCGCGCGGCCGGACACGCAGGCTCCGGAATCCTTGGCGGCCGATGTCCTGGGGCTCCGGCGTTTCCGGTTGGAACCGGGATTCGCGATCGGGGTGCCGGTCGGGGCATTCGGGGACAACACCGGGGCGAGCTTCGGAGGAGCCCTCGACTTCGGCGTGGGTCTCGGCCGGACGCCGATCTCCGTCGGCGCGGCGATCGCTTACCTGCGCTACGGCACGGAGACCCGGTACATCGCCCTGTTCCCCGCCCTGCCCGAGGTCGTCAGCGACGTCCGCACCACGAACAGCGTCTTCCGAGCGCACGCCTTCGTGCGGGTCCAACCGCGGACGGGTCGCGTCCGGCCCTACACGGAGGGGCTGCTGGGCTTCGGCCACGCCCATACCGGCACGTCGGTCAATCTGGGGGATGACGGCGGTGCGTCGACCACGCATCTCGCCGACTACGCGCCCAGCGTCGGGCTCGGGGGTGGGGTCACGGTCCTGCTGGTTGCGGGGCGCGACGCGGGACTGAGCCTCGGTCTCGGCCTCCGCTACCTGACCGGCGGTAACGTGGACTACCTCACGAAGGGCGCGATCCAACGCGACGAGCACGGCGCGACATTCGAGCCTGAGCGCTCACCGTTGAGCATGCTCCGCGCGCAGATAGGCATCGCGGTAGACTTCTAGGCCGGCACGCGGCTGCAGCGCGGTCAGCGTCGGGATCTCTCGATCCGCAACCGCGGAATCCAGCGGGGCACCTCCCGGCAATAGGCCTCGAACGCGGTGCCGAATGCCCGGCGCAGGTCCGGCTCCTCCTTCACGACGACGAACGCGGCTAGCCAAGGCTCGCGTTGCTTCGCGCCCCGACTCGTGACACAATGATGTGCTGCGAATCACACGCGTCGTGGTATGCAGCACGAGACAGACCACCGCATCCTGACCCGGATCTCCCTGGAGCGCGAATCGCGCATTCTACGCTACGGGGCCGTCTACCTGGCAGGGAACCGGCAAGGGCCGAGGGGACGTCTCCGAGGGAGAGTCGCGCCACAAGATGGCGGAAAGTTGCAACGCTTCGTACTCAGCGGCGCACGCGGGAACGAGCCGGTGTTGGCCCACTCGCTCGGGAACGTCACCAGAACCGCCCCGCGCACGCGGGGAGGAAACAGCGGCGCGCGCGCGTGGTGGCCGACCTTCGGCGGCAAGGATGACGCCCTCGGGATTCTCCCGCGGCAAGGTCGTTGGCCGATAATGGTCGGCGCTCAGGGTTGGGACCCCACCTTCGCCGGGTGGTATTCTGTTGAGCCATGTCGTCGAAAGACCGTAGCTGCCCACCGACAGCACGAGGCGAGCGGGTGAAGCGGGAGATTCAGCGAGCGGTGGCGGAGTCCGAGCAGCGGCTCGGCGACAAGCTCGACCGGCTCAGAGCCAGTTCGGACGAACAGACCCGCGTGTCAAGGCGGCGATTCGTCGCATCCAGTGCCTTTGGCGTCGCGGGCGTCGCCACCGGCATCATTGGCTTGACGACGGACCAACCACAGCCACCCCAGGCTTTCACAATCGGCAAGAGCAGGCTCGGCGGACCCGATACGCTCGGGTAACGTGCCGGCGTCTGATAAGCGGGTCTTCTGTTACCTTGGGGGTCGGGGGTCGGGGTGCGGGGCGTACACCGCAGGACCCCCCGATCACCTTGCTCGAAAGGGAATCCGACCCGTCATGAATGAAGATAGACACTGGTCGATGGTGAGCGGGCTCAGGAAGCCCGGTGATCTGCTCGCGCGGTCGGAGTTGTGCCACCTGCACGACGGGCGCGAGGAGGCGGAGGCCTGCGCGATCGACGAGAAGCTCGTGTTGGTGGTCCGGCGGTCGCTGTCCGAGATCATTCAACGGCCGGGTTTGCGCCGGAGGTCCGACGCCTCCTCCGGCAGGCCGTTGACCGGGGCGACCGCGTGAACAGGCCGACCAGTTCAGGGCCGCGGCTTGCGGGGCCCGGAGGGCGACTGCCTCTCGCCGCCGCCCGCAGCAGGAGCGTTCCTGCCCGCCGTCGGAGACACCAGCAGCTGACCTGTACGAGTACCTCATAGACGTGGTGGGGCAACCCACGGAATGGGGCAAGAGAATACGCGGTTCTGATGGAACGAGACGATTTGGTTCGAGATGTCTATGCGCATTTCGGTTTGGCCATGTACCTGGCTCAGGTTCTCGAGCACGGGATTGTCAACGCTATGATCGCCGCGAAACTGCCGTTTCGGCAGACCGTTACACGTCAGGACATCGACGCCTTCATGGAGCGGCAGTTCAAGAAGCCGCTTGGTAAACTTCTGCAGGAGCTGACGAGGCACATTACGGTTCGGGGTGACCTGGAGCGAGTCCTTACGGAGGCGCTTGCGATGCGCAATCGGCTGGCGCACCACTACTTCAGGGAGCGAGCTGGGGACTTTGTTACCGCCGCCGGCTGCCATGGAATGATCGGAGAACTGAAGGAAGCTCAGCAACTTCTTATGCATGCCGAGCAGTCGCTCGACATGGTCGTTCGACCGATGCGCAGAAGTTGCGGAGTGACCGACGAGATAATAGCGAGGGAGGTGGCGAAGTTCTACTGACAAGCCGTCGCGACGGTCGCGGGTGCTGCCCGGTCTGGGTGGAGGTGGCCACCGCGGTGTGGAGGCGCCGGGGGCGGCAGCCGCGAGGCGCCGGACATGGGGCCGCTCGCCGGCAGGATTCGTCTTCGAACGGCGGAGGATGACGACGACAGACAGTCGCCGGCCGCTCGCGGCTTGCGGCCGGTCCTTCGCCGCCTGGTGCAGGGTCGCCAGGATGGCGTCGCACTCGTCGGCCGTCAGGCCCCGGGCCTGTCCGCGGCGTGCGGGGGCGTCGGCGGAAGCCCTCGAGGGCGTGGCGCGTGAGCGGCCCGTCGGACCGCTGGCGGCGTGCCGTGGCGTAGGTGCGGCGGGTGTTCGGCGACAGTCATTGTGTGCGACGAGCCAGACCGCGGCCTCGGCGCCGGCCCGCTGGGCATCGGAGAGGGTGCCCCCGGGCTCCGTGGGGGGCGGGCACTGGGCTGCATGATAGACAGAAGTATCAGGCAGATCATGCATGCGTTGAGCAGCGAGGAGGTTCCGATCCATCCCGACCGCCACGTGAAGGGCGGACCTGATCCATCCCGATCGCGCGCGCGGACCGGGTCGGGCGACGTGCGGGTAGATGGCGTCACGGGCGCGGTCGAGGCGAGGACTGGATCCGGCAGCATGGAGCTGACCGCCGTCGGCGGCGACGTCGATGTCCAATCAGGGGGCTGGGCCTATCGGCAGGCCAGGGAGATCTCACGGTTTTGCCGCCGCACCGGACTTCCCGTTCGACCCCGACCTGCTTCGTCCTGTCAGCCCGACGCCCCCGAACCGGTGAGCAACCTCGTCGGCTGAGCTCCTCCGCAGCAACGAACGAGGAGGACCCGGCGTGCGCCGCCGAGGCCCTCCCCGTGCTCAGGTGACGCCGACGGAGCGTCTCAGCGGTCGAGATCCCGGAGGCGCTCCTCCAGCCGGCCTCGCACGCTCTCGCGGCGCTCCTCCCGCCGCTCGCGGCGCTCCGTCCGGATCTCCGCGGCGCGCGCCTGCTGCTCCGGCGTCAGCAGCCCCCAGACCGCGGCGTACAGGCGCGCTCGCTCCACCGCCGCGTCGCCCTCGAGCCGTCCGAGATCGGTGGCCAGCGACCGGATCCGATCTTCGTCCATGACCCCGGCCGTGACCGCTTCGGCAAGGTCGCGCCGAGTGGCACGCATTGCGCGCGCGCCCTCGCGGGCCGCATCCCGGCTCGCGCCGACGGCGGCCCGCACCTGCTCCCGCTGCTCGTCACTCAGATCGAGCTGCCGCACCGGCGGCAGCAGCGCCATGGCCCGCCCGCCACGCGCGCGCCCCGGCCCCGCGCCGCGCCGGGCGGGACCGCCCCAGCGCTGTCCTTCGGCGGCATGCACCACCTGCTGCACCGCTTGGTACGCTCCCGCCGCCGCCAGCACGGCCAGCACCAGAGCCGCACCGAGAGCCGCCTTCGCGCGTCGTCCGTTCAAGTCGATTCGCATCGTGCCTCCTTTTGAGTCGTTGCTGCTACCGATTGAGTCGTTGCTGCTACCGACAAGCGCCCGACCCGGTTTCTTCCCCGCGGGGCAACCGATCGCACGCGGGAATATCGACCGGGCGCGCCGAGTCTCTGGCAGAGAGACAGAGCGCGTGCGTATGCTGGCCCTTGCGAGTGACCGGCCCTGGTGGCCGCCGAAACAGCGGGGTGGAACGGGAGAGCGCAGCGACCGGGACGGTCGACGCGGCCGTCGCGGTCGGCGGCCCGGCCGACGTTGCTCCTCGCGTGGCGGTCGATCCCGACCGCGAGGTCGTCGACGATGCGCACGCCGGAGACGCCGGCGCGTTCGAAACGCTCGTCGTGCGCTACCAGGGGCGGCTGGTCAGCTTCGCGGCGGCGCTGGTCGGCGATCCGGGCGCGGCCGAGGATGTGGCGCAGGAGGCGTTCGTCCGCGCCTGGCGGGGGCCGGCCCGGTTCCGCGGGGAAAGCTCGTTCACGACGTGGCTCTGCGGCCCGTCCCCGGAGCCTCTTGAGCTGCCGCAGGAGGTCGGCCCGCCGCAGGACGCGGGACGAGCCGGCGTCGGCGGTGGCGAAGCGCATCACGCCGCCGAGGGCGACCTGGGCTGCGGCAGGCGGCGCGAGCATAGCGACGAACGTCGCGCGCACGCACAGCCCGGCCCGTTCAGGGCCTTCCGAGCCCGGAGGGCGACTGGGCGAAGCGTCGCCAACTGCGCCCGCTCGCCGGACCCCTCGTCGGCGCTCGGGCCGTCTGGTGGCCGGGCTCATCGCGCGCACGTCAGCTGTCGCCATCGGATGGCTCGCCGCTCCGTGCCGGTTCGGTGGTGGTTGTGGCCGGACGGATTCGTCCGGCCCGTGGGTAGGCTACCTCCGCCCCACCTCGCCCCACCTACCCACACGAGTTCCCGGAGACGCGGTATGTTATCCTGAACAGACTGAGAGATGCGGACCCACTCAACCTATACCTATGGCGCGCCAATAGACCGGGGCGCTTCTCGGGAGTAATGCACCATGAGCTTCACATTTCCAAAGCGCGGACTGCTTTTCTGGCCCGTCGCAAACGGCGACAGTACGACAGTAGTCATAGATTCTAGTACCCACCTGCAGGTCGATTTGAACCACCTTGAGAAGTCTGAGGACGATGACGATCTCACTTGGTCCATCGTCGACGAGTTGGTGAAACACCTGCCGAAGAAAGACCAGCGCCCTTACTTGGCTGCGTTCGCCCTCACGCATCCCGACCAGGACCACTGCCGTGGCTTTGCGAAACTCCTCGACGAAGTGGACGTCGGCGAACTCTGGTTCACACCGCGTGTCTTTCGCGAGTACAAGACGGACCTCTGTGAGGACGCAAAGGCGTTCAAGAAGGAGGCCGAGCGCCGCGTCAAGAAGACGATTGACGCGAAAGGCGACCCAGGTGCGGGCCACCGTGTACGGATCTTTGGCTACTCGGAACTACTGGAGGAGGACAAATTCACAGGCTTCCCCGACGACCGCCTGACCGTTCCCGGAAACGAGCTGGGCACGATCGACGCGAAGAACGTCTCAAGCAAGTTCCGTGCCTTCGTGCACGCCCCCTTCAAGGACGACGACGCGGGCGATAGGAACGATACGAGCCTCGGCATGCAGGTGACGCTGTTCGACGGAACGAAGAAACTCCGGGCTCTGCTTCTCGGAGATCTTTCCTACCCGATCATCAAACGTATCTTTGAGGTCAGCGAGGCTGACGATCTCGCTTGGAACGTGCTCCTTGCACCCCACCACTGCTCGAAGGCCGTGATGTACTGGACGGACAGCGATGCAGATAAGGAGAAGCTCAAGAAGCACATCGTGGACGAGATGGACGCTGCCTCCAAGAGTCCGAACCGTATCGTGTCGAGTTCGAACCCTGTGCCGTCCACGAACAAGTCCGGGGACAACCCGCCCCACGCAAAGGCCAAAACGCAGTACGAGAGTATCACGACGTCTTTCCTCTGCACCATGGACAACGAGAATCCAATCGTGGCCAAGCTAGAGGACGAGAAGATCGTGTTTGCCGGGGCCGCGACTGCGTCAATGTCCGCGTCAGTAGCGGCGAGCGAGGCGCGCGGAGCGAACACGACACCCGGGGACGCTGTCACCTATGGCCGGGTCTGATGCCGAGCTGCTACGAACTTGCCAGAGAGCAACTAAGGGAAATCGCGGAGGCATCTGCCGGAACCGTCGCGATTATCGACGAAACGACGCAACCGAGCGGCTGCCTTCAGTTAGACGTAAGCATACGCTTCGACGGTTTGGAGCGTGACGAAGGCGGTCTCCCCGTGCGCGCTCGCGAGCCGTTTCGGCTCGTTGTCCCACCTACGTTCCCCTACGTGCGCCCGAGTGTCGAGACACCGCACCTGCGCTTCGCGGGCTTCGCGCACGTGCAATGGAGTCGCCATCTTTGTCTGTACCAGAGTGCAACAGAGTGGAAACCAGAAGAGGGGATGTATGGTTTCATCACGCGGCTCGACAGTTGGGTGCGTGACGCCGCGCTCAACAACCTTGATCCAGATGATGCGCCATTGCACCCTCCGGTGGCATACGCCACTGTCGGTCGGCTGTACGTCCCGAGGGCAGACACCCCCCCGGTGGGGGCGGCCACATGGATTGGATTCGCAGAGCTTCGTCAGAGGAACCACCGGACCGAGATCATCGGCTGGAAGTCGTTTCGCGAGGCACGCCCCGAGCACTTCGCGCCGGCGATTCTCTTGCATCGGCCCTTGCCCTTCGAGTACCCCGAGACGGTCGATGCTCTACTGAACGAGCTGAAGTTGCACGGTATCGACTGCGGCTACTTTGTACTCGCGCTCGGGACCCTCGCTAACCACACTCAAGCCGGCACGCCGCTAACCGTCGTCCTGGGTACCCCGATGCGCCGCGTCGAGAGCGAGGGTCGCGCTCTGCAGCACCTGGCTATTTGGGAGATCTCCGGGCACGACGCAGATGGCCTACGCGCGATGCAGGTCGCCACGGAAAACGGCGGTCCGAATGCGCGTAAGGAGGCGATCACCCAGGTCGTCAGGTGGTCCCTAGAGGCCAAGGTGGGCTGGTGCATTGTTCGCGAAATGCGGCCCGAGGTGACTCGAAGGCGGGACCAGACGTCTCCGATGGCGTGGTTTCATGGAAAGCGGGTAGCCATCTGGGGATGCGGTGCCATTGGAACGCACGTGGCGGAATCGGTAGTGCGAGCTGGTGCGACGCATGTGGGACTCGTCGATAACGGGTGGGTTACTCCAGGGCTTCTGGTTCGGCAGGGGTTCGAGGACTCGGATATTGGGCGGTCAAAGGCCGAGGCGCTCGCCGACCGACTCAAACGCATCGAGCCCGACCTCGAGACCGAAGCGGCGACTGATGACCTCATTCATCGCTTGGGCGAGGCCTATCTGCCACGGGACGTATCCCTTGTGATTGACTGCACGGCTTCGTCGGCCGTTCGGATGAAGCTTGAGCAGACGCTTTGCGGAAATGCCGCGCGCCCCCCGATTGCCTCGATGGGCGTGAGCTACGACGCGTCGGCGGCCATCGCGACCCTCTCTACGGCGGCGCACAGCGGCGGCCCGCTAGATCTCATCAGGCGCCTCAAGCTGGAGGTTTGTCGAAAGCCGCGGTTCTCGAGGCTTCGAGACATTTTCTGGCCGAAGGCACCAAGGGCTGAGCGTTTTCAGCCAGAGCCTGGGTGTTCGGAACCGACGTTCGTTGGGTCTGATGCGGACCTTGCCGGGCTCTCGGCTCGAATGCTGAACGCCATCGCTCGGGCGCTGCCGAAGCTGGATGGAGAAAAGACCGGGGCCGGGTGGCTCTTCGAAGAGCAAGGCCCGTGCCATGCATTCTCGTGGCCTCCGGATCACACCTTGGAAGAGAGGGGAAGGGGAACCGTGGTCCGGGTATCCGCCGCGGCCGCGCGCGAGATGCGAGCTTGGGCGAGACGGTCTGTTCGCACTGCCGGGCCAACCGTTGAGACCGGCGGCCTCATTTTCGGCGAGCTCAACGAGGCAGCAGGCATTCTCTGGGTGACGGAGGTGGAAGGGCCACCACCGGATAGCGACGCTGCCGAGGACCACTTCACCTGTGGTACCGAAGGAATGGAAGAGGCTGCCGACGAAAAGGAGAGGCGGTTCAGCGGCGCTGTCGCTTGCATTGGAAGCTGGCACACTCATCCGACCACAAGGGCACATCCGAGCGGAGTGGATATTGGAGCAGTCGCCCAGGTTCTCGCGGCATCAGACTCGACAAGGCGAACCTTCGTCCTACTGATCCTCTCCGGCAGCCCCGACAACCCAATCCTCGGAGCACATGCATTCCGGAGAACGCTCCGCAGTCAAGACTACGTCTACGTCGAGCACGGAACGGCTGCGACGACCAGGCTCGGGCGGGAGCCAGAGAAGCGGCGTGAGGTTGGGCTTGCTCTTTCCGGTGGAGGAGCCCGCGCGATCGCCTTCCACCTCGGATGCCTACGCGCCCTGGACGACGTCGGACTTCTGAACCGTCTACAGGTCATCTCAAGCGTTTCAGGAGGCTCGGTTATCGCGGCGATGTTCGCCTACTCGAACGACTCGTTCGCAGAGTTGGATGCGCGCGTTGTTGAGCTGCTACGAAGAGGACTCACCGGCGACATTCTGAAGGCGTTACTCCGACCGAGCGCGATCAGGAAGACGACCGTTAGCCTTGCGGCCGCCGTCGCGGGGTCCGGCGGCCGGATACTCTCGCGACTCATGCCCTCGCGGTTAATCCGGCAGGCGCTCGGTTCTGGTAAGCCGCCGCCATTGCGCACGTATAGTCGGAGCGAGGCGTTCCGAGATGCGCTCCAGTGCGTCTTCGCGGACACGCTGATGCGGGATGTCGCCCGAGACTCGCTCGACCTCGTCGTGAACGCCACTGAGCTGCGTACGGCATCAGCGTTTCGGTTCGGAAGCAGGCAGAGTGGCTGCTGGCGATTGGGAACGATCGCTCCCGAGGATGCGCTTGTCGCTGACGCCGTCGCGGCCTCCGCAGCCTACCCAGCGCTGCTCCCCGCGCTAGACCGGAGGTATCGCTTCACCAAAGAAGGAGTGACCTCCATTCCCACACGCGTTCTGCTCACCGATGGTGGCGTCTTCGATAATCTCGGCGTTGGTCCGATGGAGCCTGGCAGGGAACCGGGGATCAGCACGAACGTCTTCAACCCAGCATACATCATCGCCTGCGACGCCGGTACGGGCCTTTTGGACGGTGACAGCTACCCGGTGTGGTGGACCAGTCGGATGTACCAATCGTTCCTGACAGTCTTTCGCAAGGTGCAGGACGCCACGAGGAAGCGGCTACACCGATTCGCAGAGTCAGAGGACATTTCGGGTTTCGCGCTAACCTACCTCGGGCAGGACGATGCCCGTTTACCCTGGCTGCCGCCGCAACTCCCGACGCGCGCGGAGGTTTCCGAGTACCCGACGGATTTCTCTCCTATGGACGTGGAGAATATTGATCGGCTGACACTCCGCGGAGAGCTCCTCACGAGGTTTCTCATCGCCTACTACCTTCCAGAGCTCTAACCCCCGCGCGGCCGCGGCGGGGGTTGGGCGCCCCTCGGCCGTCAGCCCTCGGGAGGCCCGCAGCTTGCGGGCGCGTCGGCGGCCTCGGTGCGGCGGAGGCCCTCGAGGACGTGGCGCGTGAGCGCGGCGGCGACTGCTACAAATGGCCGTCACAGGCCCTGGTCATCGGGGCGCGGCCCGGGGGCTTCCGGCCCCGAACTCCGGCAGCCCCTTTCGTGCTAGGGTGTTGTCTAGAGGGTCAACCCCATGAAGGAGATTAGGGCGGCTGCCGCCCAAGCTCGCGTCACCAGTCCCAGCCGCGTCAACGTCGTCACGAAGGCCCAGACCCGTAGCGCGGCGCAGGACGAGGCCCCGACGTTCAGGCCGAACGCCGTTACCATCGCGGCGATGAAGGAAGCTCGCCAGCGTTGTGGACTACCCCGGTTCACCAGCATGCAGGCGCTCTTTGACGATCTGCATGCGGACGACTGAGCGCACCAACCAGTTCAAGCGCGACTACAAGCGTGAGTCCAAGGGCCAGCATCGAGCGACTCTCGACGCGAGCTTGGGGCCTGTCGTTGAGGCCTTGGCCAATGACCAGCCACTAGATCCTCGACACCGCGACCATCCGTTGAGCGGCGAGTGGGCCGATCATCGCGACTGCCATGTGAAGCCCGACTTGGTGCTGATCTACCAGAAGCCGGACGCCGAGACTCTGCTCCTGGTTCGTCTGGGTTCACATGCTGAACTCGAATTGGCATGAGGCCCGGCCGCGGCGCAGGCGGCGTGAAGCGTCGGTGGTGATCCGGTCGACACGAATCGCGACGACCGGAGCCGGCGTCGTCGCGACGTGCAGGCAGCGGTCGGCGGTCGCGCCGCCGCGGACGAGGTGTCGTGCGTCCGCAATTGTTACGGTCCCGCCATGCGACTCGAAGACCTACGACCGCGCTGCGCTGTCCGGGGCGTGCATCCCGACGGCGTAGTGACCGTCGTCAGCGTGCAGTGGTTCGGCTCGGAGGCGGTCGAGCTGACCTACAAGACGCAGGCCGGCGCGGTCGCCAACGAACTGCTCTACCGCCACGACGAGACCCGGCTCGAGGTCGTCGCCCAGGGGCGGCCGTGGAGCTTCGACGGCGACGGCGCGCTGTTCCGGCTGGTGTCCGAAGCGCAGCGCATCCGCCTCGCGCACCTGTTCGACCCGCTGCTGGCGATCCACACGTCGGTGGTCGACCCGCTGCCGCACCAGATCACCGGCGTCTACGACGCGATGCTGCCGCGCCAGCCGCTGCGCTTCCTGCTCGCCGACGACCCCGGCGCGGGCAAGACCATCATGGCGGGGCTGCTGATCAAGGAGCTGGTCGCCCGCGGCGACCTGGAGCGGTGCCTGATCGTCTGCCCCGGCAGCCTCGCCGAGCAGTGGCAGGACGAGCTGTACCGCCGATTCCAGCTTCCTTTCGAGATCCTGACCAACGACAAGCTTGAAGCGGCCCGCACCCGCAACTGGTTCCTCGAGACCGACCTGGTCATCGCCCGTCTGGACAAGCTGTCGCGCGACGAGGACGTGCAGCAGAAGCTGCAGGCGCCGGACGCGGGCTGGGACCTGGTCGTGTGCGATGAGGCGCACAAGCTATCGGCCACGTTCTTCGGCGGCGAGATCAAGTACACGAAACGGTACCGCCTGGGGCAGCTCCTCTCGGGCCTGACCCGCCACTTCCTGCTGATGACGGCGACGCCGCACAACGGCAAGGAGGAGGACTTCCAGCTCTTCCTGGCCCTGCTCGACGGGGACCGCTTCGAGGGCCGCTTCCGCGACGGCGTCCACGCGGCCGACGTCTCGGACCTGATGCGGCGCATGGTCAAGGAACGGCTGCTGAAGTTCGACGGCAAGCCGCTCTTTCCCGAGCGCATCGCCTACACCGTGCCGTACCGGCTCTCCGAAGCGGAAGCCCGCCTCTACACGGCCGTCACCGACTACGTGCGCGAGGAGTTCAACCGCGCCGAGGCACTCGCCAACGCCAAGCGGGCGGGCACGGTCGGCTTCGCGCTGACGCTTCTCCAGCGGCGGCTCGCCTCGTCGCCCGAGGCGATCTACCAGTCGCTACGCCGCCGGCGCGAGCGGCTGGAGAGCCGCCTGCGCGAACTGGAAGTGCTCCAGCGCGGCGGCCCGCACGCCGCCGCCATTGCGTTCACGGCACCGGAGCTCGACGCGGACGACATCGCGGATCTCGACGACGCGCCGGAACAGGAGGCCGAAGACGCCGAGGCGCACATCCTCGACCAGGCGACCGCGGCCCGCTCCATCGTGGAGCTGAAGGCGGAGATTGAAACCCTGAAGGCGCTCGAAAGCCTCGCGCTCGGCGTGCGCCGCAGCGGCGCGGACACCAAGTGGCGCGAGCTCGCTGGCCTGCTCGGCGAGATCTTCACGGCGGTTGGCCGGCCGGAGCCGGCGACCTCCTCCGGAGACGGCGAGATCCGACGGCCGTCGCCTTCGCCGCGGCAGAAGCTCGTGCTCTTCACCGAGCACCGGGACACGCTGCGCTACCTGCAGGAGCGCATCACAACGTTGCTCGGCCGCGAAACGTCGGTCGTCGTCATCCACGGCAGCGTGGGCCGCGAGCAGCGCCTGGCCGTGCAGGAAGCCTTCCGGCACGACCCGCAGGTGCAGGTGCTGCTGGCGACCGACGCCGCGGGCGAAGGCATCAACCTGCAGCGCGCCCACCTGATGGTCAACTACGACCTGCCGTGGAACCCGAACCGCCTGGAACAGCGCTTCGGCCGCATCCACCGGATTGGCCAGACCGAGGTCTGTCACCTGTGGAATCTGGTCGCCGACGAGACCCGCGAGGGCGACGTCTACCGGCGGCTGCTGGAGAAGCTGGAACAGGCCCGGCAGGCGCTCGGCGGCCAGGTGTTCGACGTCCTCGGGAAGCTGGAGTTCGAGGGGCAACCGCTGCGCGACCTGTTGCTCAAGGCCATCCGCTACGGCGAACAGCCGGAGGTGCGCGCGCGCCTCGACACCGCCGTCGACCAGGCGCTCGACCGCGCTGCGTTGCAGGACCTGCTCGAGGAACGGCAGCTCGTTCACGACGCGATGGATGCCACGCGCGTGCAGCGCGTCCGCGAGGAGATGGAGCGGGCCGAGGCGCGCCGCCTACAGCCGCACTACATCGAGTCGTTCTTCCGCGAGGCGTTCCAGCGGCTCGGCGGCGCGGTGCGGCAACGGGAGACACGCCGTTACGAGGTGACGCACGTCCCGGCGCCGCTCCGGAGACGCGACCGCGCGATCGGGGTCGGTGAGCCGGTGCTTGCCCGCTACGAGCGGATCGTGTTCGAGAAACCGCTGGTCGCACCGCCGGGCCAGCCGCTGGCGGCCTTCGTCTGCCCGGGCCATCCACTGCTCGACGCTGTCATCGACCTCACCCTCGAACGCCACCGCGATCTGCTGAAGCGGGGCGCGGTCCTCGTCGACGAGCGCGACAACGGCAAGACGCCCCGCGTGCTCTTCTCCATCGAGCACGCCCTGCAGGACGGGAGCATCACCCGTGGGGGTGATCGGCGCGTCATCTCCAAACGGGTGCTGTACGTCGAGCTCGACAACGACATCGTGACGCGCCACCTGCACTACGCGCCGTATCTCGACTACCGGCCGCTGCAGGACGAGGAACCTTCGGTCGACGCGATCCTCGCACGGCCCGAGTGCGCCTGGATCGGCCGTGACCTGGAGCAGGCGGCGCAGACGCATGCCGTTTCCGACGTCGTCCCGGAACATCTGGCGGAGGTCCGCACCGCCAGGCTCGCCCTGATCGAGAAGACCGAAGCGGCCGTGAAGGACCGCCTCACCAAGGAGATCTCGTACTGGGACCACCGCGCCGCGCAGCTCGAGCTCGAGGAGAACGCCGGCAAGACCGGCGCACGCCTCAACTCCGGGGAAGCGCGCCGGCGGGCGGACACGATGCAGACCCGGCTGCAAAAGCGGCTGGCGGACCTGAAGCGGGACGCACAGATCTCGCCGCGGCCGCCGGTGGTGCTCGGCGGCCTGCTGGTCGTCCCCCGCGGACTGCTCGACGCGATGACTGGACACCCCGCGCCGACCGCACCGGTCGACACCCAGGCCTCGGCCGCGCGGGCGCGCGCCATCGTGATGGCGACCGAGCACCGCCTCGGCTTCGAGCCGACCGACCGCGAGTTCGACAAGCTCGGCTACGACATCGAGAGCCGGGTCCCGGCCACCGGGGCGCTCCGGTTCCTCGAGGTCAAGGGGCGCAGGAGCGACGCGCAGACCATCACGGTCACGCGCAACGAGATCCTCTACTCGCTGAATCGTCGCGGCCGTGGGCCGGTCAGCGACCGGGCCGACCCGGAGGCGGACGTTCGTCGCGGCCGGCGGTCGGGTTCCGGCCGCCGATACAAAGTAACCCCGAACGGTGCCTGCTCACGGGCGGTCTACGCTTCAATCACGTTCTTGAGCTGCGTCGCGATGCGCGCCTTGACGACCTGCTTGGCCGGGATCTCAACCGGCGCTCCAGTCGCCGGGTTGCGGCCCATCCGCCGTTCTCGCTTCTGCACCACCAGCTTCGCGACCCCCGGAAGCACGAACTCTCCGCACCGCAACAGCTCCTGCTCGGTCAGTTGCTGCAGTTCATCGAAGAACTCGCGGGCGTCCGCACGCCGGATACCAAAGCGCTCGGCGAAATGCGCGAACAACTCGGTCCTGCCCATTCTTCGGGCCTCAGCCATCGATATCTGCCCTCCCCCCTGGTGTGAGCGCGTTGGTTCTGCGAGCCAGGCCCACACGTGGTCACCGGTGTTTCCGGGCGGCCCGCCGGAACGGCCGTCGGTGATGGCGTCGGCAGACACGCAGCGAGCGTACCACGCAGGTTCCACGAGAATCTGGTGTTCGCGCGTCAGCTTCGGATGAACGCTGAGGCCGGCCGAGATGGACCTCGACCTGGGTGGGACACGAGCAGCAACCCCGTGATCCCGGATCGGGACGCGGGCGTCATCGGGGCTCTCTATGGCTGTCGGTCGTCGTCGTGCCGTTTCCCGCGTCCCTTCGTCAGCCCTCGGCGGCCTTCTCTTCGCGCTTCCTCAGCCAATAGGCACTCATGCGCTTGGAGATAGCCTCTCGTTCCTCGGGCGTCTTCTCGGGGCGCCTGCGCTTGGCAGGGGTGCGGCTGGGCGCCGCCTGTGCCGCCACCGCGGTCGGGGCCGGACTGGTCGTCCGCCGCTGCCGCGACTTCGGAGCAGCAGCAGCGCGTGCACGCCGCGGGCTGGCCGGCGGCGTACTCCCGGGGAAACCGCTCACTGCCTGCTGGAGGGCATCGATATCTGCCCGCAGCTTGTCGAGCAGGCCGTCTATCTCGGCTTGCTTGCTCGCCATCGTGTCCGCGACGGCCTCACTGATCTTCTGGAAGAGGTCGTTCATATGGAGGAGCGTAACGTCCCGTCAGACACAGTGTCAAACCTGCTTGTCAGTAGCGTGTAAGGGTCCACACAAAACTAACTTCCTAGAAGTGCCTGTAGTCTCGTAGTAGGGCACACCGGTCCTGCAAACCCTCGCGGCCCGGACCGGGCGCCGTCGCCGCATCGTCGGCCGGCATGGAGCGCCCGACCCCGCCACGAGCCGCCGATTGTCCATCCGATGCGACAATAGATACGTGCGTTGCGTCAGGCGACAACCGGAACGATGAGCGGAACGACCACGAAGCTGACCGCGGCGGCCGAAGGCTACTTCGCCGACCTGCGACGAGTCCGGGCGTCCGGGGGCGCGACCCGAGAGCGGTCGCTGTATGGGCCGCTCGACAATCTCCTGACGGCGGTCGGCGCGACGCTCAGGCCGAAGGTGTTCTGCGTTCAGGAACTGGCCGACCAGGGCGCGGGCCATCCCGACTTCGGCCTCTACGCCGCAAGGCAGGTGCAGAAGGGCGCGCCGCGCGAGGGACAGACCCCTGAGCGAGGCGTGGTCGAGGTGAAGTCCCCGGAGGACGACGCATGGCTCACGGCGGCGAGCGGTCAAGCCAGCCGCTACTGGGAGCGCTACCGGCTGGTGTTGGTGACGAATGCTCGCGACTTCGTCTTGGTGGGCGAGGACGCAGACGGCAAACCCGCGACGCTCGAAACCTTTCGGCTGGCCGGCAGCGGCGATGAGTTCCTTCACCGGCTGGAAAAGCCCCGGGCGTTCGCCCGCGAGGCGGGCGCGAGCCTTGGCGAGTATCTCGCACGGGCGCTGTCGCACCGAGCGGCGCTGACGGAACCGAAGGATCTGGCGTGGTTGCTCGCCTCGTACGCGCGCGACGGCCTCGCCCGCGTCGAGGCGGCGGGCGGCGCACCGCAGCTTGCCGCGGTGCGCTCGGCACTTGAGGAGGCGCTCGGCATCCGGTTCGAGGGCGACCGGGGCCGACGGTTCTTCCGCTCGACGCTCGTACAAACCCTGTTCTACGGCATCTTCTCCGCTTGGGTGCTGTGGGCGCGTACTGACGCCGCAAGACCCGGACCGGGACCGCTGTTCACCGGCAGTCCCGACGCCGCTCGGTTCCGCTGGCGCGAAACCGTCTGGCACCTCCGCGCACCCGTACTCCGGGCGCTGTTTCGGCAGATCGCCGATCCGGGCCACCTGCAACCACTCGGTCTGACCGAGGTGCTGGACTGGACGGCAGCCGCGCTCGACCGGGTGGATCGCACCGCCTTCTTCGCCCGCTTCAACGAGGGCGAGGCGGTGCCGTACTTCTACGAACCGTTCCTTGAAGCCTTCGATCCCGACCTGCGGAAACAGCTCGGAGTCTGGTACACACCATCCGAGGTCGTGCGCTACATGGTGGCGCGTGTGGACCGGGCGCTCCGGGACGATCTCGGTATCGCCGACGGGCTGGCGGCCGAGAACGTCTACGTGCTCGACCCGTGCTGCGGCACCGGAGCCTATCTGGCGGAAGTGCTGCGGCGCATCGCAGCCAATCTTGCCGGCCGCGGGCTGGGAGCGCTCGTCGGGTCGCGCGTGAAGCAGGCGGCGATGGAACGGGTGTTCGGCTTCGAGATCATGCCGGCGCCTTTCGTCGTCGCCCATCTTCAGGTCGGCCTCGCCATGCAGGACCTCGACGCACCACTGGCCGACGACGGCACGGAACGCGCCGGCGTCTACCTCACGAACGCGCTGACCGGTTGGGAAGCCCGCACGAACAACCCGCTGCCCTTCCCGGAGCTTGAGGAGGAACGCAAGCACTCGGGGCGGGTGAAGCGCGAGACGCCGATTCTCGTGATCCTCGGTAATCCGCCCTACAATGGCTTCGCCGGCATGGCGGTGGATGAGGAGCGCGAACTGTCCGATGCCTATCGGACGCCGAAGCGCGTCCGTCGGCCCGAAGGTCAGGGGCTGAACGACCTCTACATCCGCTTCTTCCGGATGGCGGAGCGACGGATCGCGGAAACCACCGGCCGGGGTGTCGTCTGCTTCATCTCCAACTATTCCTGGCTCGACGGGCTATCGTTCACGGGCATGCGGGAGCGGTATCTCGAGGCGTTCGACGCGGTCCGCATCGACTGCCTGAACGGCGACAAGTACAAGACGGGCAAGGTCGCGCCGGATGGCGCTCCCGACCCGAGTATCTTCTCGACTGACGGCGATCCGGTTGGCATCCAGGTCGGCACCGCCATCACGACGCTCATCCGCAAAGCCCACCACACGCCGAGTGAAGAGATCGGATTCCGGCATCTGTGGGGGGAGGCCAAACCGGAAGAACTGATCTCGACGGCGGAGGCAGAACCTGGTGCGCTCTACGACGGGCTCAAGCCTGTCCTGCCGCTCGGCCTACCGTTCGTGCGAACGGCGCTGAGCGACGAGTGGTTCGACTGGCCGGCCCTGCCCGACCTGTTCCCGGTGTCATTCCCCGGCGTCAAGACGAGCCGCGACGGGTTCCTCGTCGACGTCGATCTCGACCGGCTGCGGGCACGCCTCGGCGACTACTTCGACCCGGACGTGAGCGACGAGGAGATCGCTCGGCGCTATCCCGGCGTGATGAAGAGCACGGCGCGATTCGATGCCCGAGCGACGCGCGCTGCCCTGATCGCCCGCGGCGGTCCTGACGAAGCCGGTTTCGTCCGGTTCGCATACCGGCCGTTTGACACCCGCTGGCTGTACTGGGAGAAGGACACCAAGCTGCTCGACGAGAAGCGCGCCGACTACTGGCCGCACGTATTCGAGGGGAACCTGTGGCTCTCAGAGGTGCCTCGCCTTCGGAGAGACGCGGTCGAGCCGCAGGCTGCTGTCACGTCAGATCTGGCGGCGCTCCATTTAATCGAATGGAGTGCCAGCATGTTCCCCGCATGGCTTCGCGACGATGGTTTCGGAGCCGAAGGCCCCAAGGGATCGCGCCGCCGCAACCTCTCCGGGAAGGCGCAACGCTATCTCGACCGTCTGGGGCTTCGCGTCGAAGATCTGTTCCACCACGTCCTCGCCACACTGCATGATCCAGCCTACCGCGCTGCCAACGCCGGGGCGCTGCGCATGGAATGGCCGCGCATCCCGCTTGCCGGCTGGGGGGACGGCGAGAGCGAAGGCGCCGCGGCGGCGGCAATTGGCCCGCTCGGCGGCGCGGGGCCGTGAGCTTGCCCGCCTCCTCGACCCGGACGCACCCGTTTCCGGAGTCACTGACGGCACGCTGCGTCCCGGATTAGCCACCATTGCCGTACCTGCCACAGCGGGCAGCCGCAACATCACCGGCGAGGACTTCGCGGTGACCGCCGGATGGGGCCATTCTGGATCGGGTGATGCCGTGATGCCCGGCCAGGGTCGGGCTGTCGATCGCTCGTACACGTCGTCCGAACGCACCGCGCTCGACGACACCGCTCCGATGCTCGGCCGAACGACCTTCGACATCTACCTGAACCGAAACGCGTTCTGGCGCAACGTCCCGGCTGCCGTCTGGACGTACAAGCTCGGTGGCTATCAGGTGCTCAAGAAATGGCTGTCATACCGGGAACGTGGCGTCCTTGAGCGTGCGCTGACGCCCCAAGAAGTGCAGCGCTTCACGGATACCGCCCGACGGATCGCGGCGATACTGACGATTCCATCGAGCACTCCCCCCTCGCGCGCTCGGAACGATCTTGTGGGCATCCGACCATGACGAAGCCCAGCGTGTACGTCGAAACCTCGATCGTCAGTTGCGCCTGCTGCGGCGGCCGGTCGGCCGCGCAATACAGGAACTGGCCGGTGAGCTGGTGCCGCGTCAGCCGCCCGTCACGGACGAGCTTGCGGAGGGCATCCTGGGTGCCGACATGCAGCAGGTTGTCCAACTCCTCGCCGAAGTGTCCGGCCTCGGCGTGGCTGACGAACGACTCGGCGGTTGCGATCAGCCCGATCGGCACGGCAGTGCTGGCATCGCGGGCGGAGCGCTTGACGGTGGCGACCACCATCGCAGCGCTTGCGGGCGCGCGGCCGGCCTCGTGAAGGTGCCCAAGGTACTTGCTGACGGCTCCCTCGCGAGTGCTGATGCTCGCGGCGTAGCGGACGACCATGGCGGGATCCTTCCACCCGCCCTTCCACCCGCCGGTGAGCTGGATGGCGTGGGTGGAAGCCCCGCGCGCGGTGAGCTCGACGGCGAGACCGACGCGGCCGCCGTGCGACGTCCTGCGGCCCTCGAGGCCGGCCACGGCGCAGGCGGCGGCGAACCGGCGGTTGATCTGGTCGACACTGAGGCCGACGACCGCATCCCCCGGTTCTGGTGAGACCGCGGCGTGCAGGCTGCGGACCGCGGCCGCGCAGCCGCCGACCAGACGCCGCACATCCGCACGCCCCCCGGTCGGGTCGGACTTCGAGCGGCGGACGGTGACTACGACGTCGTCGCCGTCGCTGAAATCGACGTCGGCCCAGCAGAGGGCGGCGCCCTCACTGCGAGGGAGGGCGCCGTGGAACAGCAGGGCGACGATCGCACCGTCGACCAGGCCGCGGCGCTCGGCGGTCTTCGGGGCGCTCGAGGCCGCGGCCGGTGCGGCGCGGGCGGAGGCAGGTGGCGAGGACGGTGGCGCACTCGTCGGCGGTGAGGCCTCGGGCCTGGCCGCGGCACGGCGGGGCGTCCGCAGCGTCCGTTCGCCGAAACCCCTCGAGTGCGCGCCGGGTGAGCGGCCCGATCGGCACGGCAGCGCTGGCATCGCGGGCGGAGCGCTTGACGGTGGCGACCACCATCGCAGCGGTCGCGGTCGCGCGGCCGGCCTCGCGAAGGTGCCCAAGGTAGGCGGCGAGGCTCGAGTCGTCGAGCGGTCGTCCCTCGAGCCAGTCGTCGAGCTGGCGGCGGGCCATGGCGTAGGCGCGGCGGGTGTGGGGCGACGTCGCGCGCTCGAGGAGCCCGACCGTGGCCTCGACGCCGGACCGCGGGACATCGGCTGCGGGCGTCACCGGGCTCGCGGGGGGGGCACGGCCCGCATGATAGGCTGTGTTATCGGGCACTATGGACCGCTCGTGATGGGTCGGGAGTTCGTCGGCCTGCGCCCCTCTTCCCCACAACCAAAGCTCTCTGCAGCGCCGGCCCGGACCAAAAGGTCCCTTTTCTGCTTGCCATTCCCAGCCAACCGGCGGAGGCGGGCGGCGCACGGGCGGGCCGTGGGGCGTTTTTCTGGCCATTTCCACCGTTGGACTGAGACCATGGATACGGCCGTTCGCCTGGCCGCGGCGCTCGACTGGGAGCACGGCGGCCGCCGCCTGGTCGAGCTGGCCGATCGGTTCGACCGGACCGAGGCGGCCATTCGTCGGCGGGCGTCGCGGCTGGGCGCCGGCCAGCTCGAGACCGTCACGGACTTCCGGCGGTTGAAGGGGCATGCCGAGACATGCCCAGACTCGTCGCCGCGCTGCGTGCACGCGATCAGCGTCTCGGCCCCGGTGTCTCAGTGGAGCACGTCGCGTAGAATCTCAACCGAGCCGCCGCCGACTTTCAACTGTGGTCGACGGGTGTCCGCCGCGGCCGGTCCGGTCCGCCGCCGACCCGCGGTCGTAGGCCTCGATGGTCCGGAACAGCGGGCGGGACATCCGCTTACGGTTCGAGCACTGCTCCGTGAAGAAACTAACCACTACACCACAATGGAAAGAGCAATCTCACAGGGAAGCCCTGCGCGAGCTCGCGAATCGGCGGCGGCGGCGGAAATGGCTCGCTGGCCGCGGCCGGCACTTACAAGGCGTGCCGCGGCCAGCATCCACCCAACCAGGACGGGGTCGTGTAATAGTCAGTGCCCCGAACGTGTTGTCTGTGATCCGTAACCCGCACGAGACCATCACGTTCTTGACACAGCTAGAGCAGACTTTTCGAAAGCGCAGAGATGTAATCCTCGACTTGAGTAACGTGTCGGAGCTCACGTCAGACGCCGTCGTAGTGCTGTTGTCACGGCTGATTGACGAGCGCTTTCATCACGGTATGAACTTCGGCGGCACCGAGCCGAAAGCCGACAACCCCCGCCGGCTGCTCGACCAGTCCGGATTTTTTACGTTCGTTCACAGCCGCAAGTTGAAGCCACCGCCAGAGGATGGCCAAATTCGCCGAAAGACCGACAAACTGGTCGAGCCCGAAGTCGCGGACGAGCTTGTCGCCTTCGCGACTGAACGGATGATCGGCCGTGTCGAGCACCGTCGCGCAGCCCAGATGTCCCTCATAGAATGCATGGCGAACACACATGAACATTCAGCAACGATACGTGGCCGCAATTATTGGTGGGCGACCGTGTACTGTCCTCGGAACAGCAATAAATCCTTCTTCACAATCATCGATACCGGAATTGGTATATTTAATAGTGTGACAGTCCGCAAGTACAGGAGATTGCTCAGATTGTCCGATAATGTGACTCTGTTTCGCGATTGGATCGAAGGACGGATTGAGCTGCCGTCTAGGACGGGACAACGAAACCGCGGAAAAGGGTTGCTCGCCATTCATGGCCGTTTCAAGAAGGGCCGGAATGATATGAAAAACTTGATTATTGTCGCCAACGACGTGTACGCTCGTTTCGCCGACAACTCCTACCAAACGCTCAATAGGCCGTTTAGGGGCACATTTGTGTACTGGGAGATATGGGAACAATGACGAACATACTTGTGGTTGCCAAGGACTTTTCACGAACGCCAGGACCTAGACGGCGAACTGAGGGTAAGTTCTCCGGTGAAGAGTTCCTCGATCTGCTGAAAACTCGGTACGTCGAAGCGGTGGGAACAAAGTCCATTCTCATAATCGACCTGGATGGTGCCGCAGGGTACGCGACATCGTTTTTAGAAGCAGCCTTTGGCGGATTAGCGCGAGAGTTTGATCCGGAAGAGGTGCAGCGAACTCTTAAGATCAAGTCTGACGAGGAGCCAGATTTAGTCGATGAGATCAAGAGCTACATCGCCGAGGCTCGCTGTCAATGACCTCGATATTCCTCCAATGCATGCTGTTTCTCTGCGTGTTCTTATTCGGCTGGTTTGCTGGGCAAATACCGTACTTGGAAATCAATCGACAGTTTGGTGTTGGTGATGTTTTTAGAGCCGCGGTAACGATTCTCGTCGCCTACATGCTGGGTGTTATTTTCCACCGAGACTTCAGCGAGGTACGAGCAGAGAAGGATCTGCTCCTGGCGCAGGTTAAAGAGATCGATGGTGCGATGAAGGCGACGCGGACGTTGTTCTTGAGGGCATACTGCGATGGGAAGCCAGAACAGTTGGAACGCGAGATCCTCGCGTCGCTGAAGAATGTTTCCGGCTCGTTATCTATCCTTGAAGAGGCGACTGCGGAATGTCTAGTAGCCAACCAGTCGCCAGCGCTCACGAAGGCTCGCAAGTGCTACAGAAAGTGCCGTTTATTGCTGACAGAGCGCTTCTTGGAGACCGAGACGCCGTACATGGACGATACCTATACGCGAGCCGAATCCACCTTTTCAAAGTTCCACAAATCGCTATTTAGGTTCTCTCTTGACGTGAATAGGCACAGAAAATCTTCGCTTTTGTAGGACGGTCGCACGCTCTACAGGTACGTCGGACCGCAGGGCCAGTTGCGTGAGCAGGGCCAGAAGGTCCTCGCCTCCTGAACCGGAGTGCTTGGACCGCGACGCCTGGCGGGCGCGCCGGGTTAGCAGCCCGAGGTGGAAGGTCCCCACATTCACATGACTGAGCGGACGCTCTCAGCGCGCCGTGGAGAGGTCATCGACGACGAAGTCGGCATGAAGAGCGCCCAGGAACGCCTCAGAACGTCCCACAGGTCGCGCAATCGTCCGAACGGGGCTCGAAAGAGGGCCGCGAGAAGCGTGCCGTCCGGCCGCAGCACCCGTGTGTCGCCGGGGTTCACGCCTGTTCACGCCCCGGCCTTCGTTGAGCGGACGTGTTTCCGCACGGCCGGCACGCTGGGCGTCGGAGAAGGGTGCCCGTGGGATCGTGGGGGGTGGTACTGGTACTGCACGATAGGAGATGGTATCGGGCATATTGGGGACCGCTCGGTGATGGGCCGAGAGATCGATCGTCGGCCTGCCCCTCGTCCAAACCAAAGCTCTTTGCAACGCCGTCCGGATCACGCCTCGATGGTGCTGGTCCGTTCCCTCTTCCCCGGCGGCGGCCTTCTGGTCGTTTGATCGTCGTGAGGCAGCGCTCCGGGTCGAGGACGTCGAGCAGCGCCTCGGCCGCAGCGGGCCCCCGCCCGGTCGATGGCCTCGAGAAGCAAGACCGGGTTCCTCACCCCGGCCTCGCGCAGGCCGTGGAGGATGAACCCCGGAGCCGTCGGCCTCGCGCCCGCGGATCAGCACGGAGGTGTCGTCCTCGCCCAGCGTCACGCGCACTTGTGCGGGCCACGGCCTCCGCATCGATCTGCACCCGATGCTCGAGGTCTTTGAGAGCCTGCACGCCGGATCGAGTACCGTGAACTCCCGCAGCCGGGTCCAGGAACCTCCGGGTACCGACGCTCGGCGTCGTTGCGCTGCTTCATCCGCGCGGCGCGCGACCGGGCGGCTTCCGCGCGTTCCAGCTCGGCTGCGACCGCCGCCTTTCTCCCGCTCCCACTCGGCGAGCAGCGGCCGGACCACGACCGGCTCGACCAGACTGCAGGATCTGGTCGGTATCCTGATCACCGGCGCAAGGATCGAGCGCCCCCGCGACGAGGGCGCCGCGCGCGACACGTCGGCGCGGGCCGCAGCGCCAGGTCCAGCAGGCCGTCGATGCCGGTCACGTAGTGGACTTCGAGCGTGCGGGGGAGGTCGTCGCCGAGCATCTCCTCGACCTGCTGGCGGTTCCGGTGCGGCAGGATGACGCGCGTCAGGCCGCAGCGGTGCGCGGCCAGCACCTTGTCGCGGATGCCGCCGACGGGAAGCACCTGGCCGGAGAGGGTGATCTCGCCCGTCATGGCCAGGCCGCCCCGGAGCGGGCGCCCGGTGAACACGGAGACCAGCGCGGCCGCCAGCGTGACGCCGGCCGAGGCCCCCTCCTTCGGCGCCTCGCCCGACACGTGCAGATGCACGTCGGTGTCGCGCGGGAAGGCCGGGTCGATGCCGTAGCGCTCCGCGTTGGCGCGCAGCCAGGACAGCGCGACCTGCGCTGACTCCTGCATCATCTCTCCCAACCGGCCGGTCAGGGCCAGCCCGCCCGAGCCGGGCATGCGGCTGGCCTCGACGACGAGCACGTCGCCGCCGGCCGCCGTCCAGCAGAGTCCGACCGCCACGCCCGGCCGCCCCGTACGGCCGGCGACCTTTGCCTCGGGAGGCGCCGGCGCGCCCAGCATCCCGGCGAGGGTCTGCGGCGTGACCTCGGCCGGCGCCTCGTCCCCCTCGGCCCGCCGGCGCACCACCTTCGCGCAGACCGTGCCCAGCGCGTCCGCCAGACCCCACACCCCCGTTTCCCGGGTGTAGCCCCGCACGATGGCGTCGACCGCTTCCCCGGTGACCCGGACCTGATCGGCGGTCAGCCCGTGTCGCGCGAGCTGCAACGGCAGCAGTTGCCCGGCCGCGATGGCGCGCTTCTCGTCCTCGGTGTACCCGGGCACCTCGACCACCGTCATCGCTTCCCGCAGCACGGCCGGTACCGGAGTGAGGCGGTTGGCGGTGGCCACGAACAGCGCGTCCGACAGGTAGAAGGGCAGGTCGACATAGCGGTCGCGGAACGCCGCGCCCGGCATCGGGGCGAGCGCCTCGCGCAGCGCCGCCGCGACGCCGCCCCCCGTCGTCCAGGCCGTCGATCCCGTCGAGGATGAACACGGGATTGCGGACGCCGACGCGGCGCAACTCCCCGACGATCCGTCCCGGCGGTCCCGAGCGGGCGCCGTGCACATCTGCTGCGCGGCTGAGCTCGCCGCAGGCCACCCATGCGTGGACGCGCCCGAGGGCCGCGGCAACCAGCCACGCCAGCGACGTCTTGCCCACTCCGGGCGGGCCCACCAGGCAGAGCAGCGGCGACGGGGTGTCCGGCTTCGCCAGGCGCACGGCGACGTAGTCGAGGAGGCGCTCCTTCACCGCGCCGTGTCCGGCATGCCCCGCGTCCAGCACTGCCCTGGCGCACGGCAGGTCCGACGGCTCGGCGGCGCGCTTCGTCCAGGGCAGGCTCACCAGGCACTGCAGGTACTCGCGCCCGCTTGCCTGCTCGGGGTCGGCCGCCGCCAGCCCGGCCAGCCGCGCCAGAACCTCCCGCCCCCGAGCCCGCACGGCTTCCGGCAGCGCCGGTGCGTCCAGCGGTTCGCGGAGACGGTCGAGGCCGTCCGTGTGGCCGGCGCCCGGGGCGCCGAGGAACGCGCGCACCTGCGCCGCCGTGATGCGCTCGCGAACCGGCGACGCGTCGCCGGTCTCGAGCCCGAGCGTCACCTTCCGGCAGACCGTCTGCAGGCACCGGGCGAGATGACGAACCCCCCGCTCGCTCGTGTAGTCGCGGATGATGCGCCGGCAGGCGCCGCGGGTGAAGCGGACCGGCGTCGCCGCCAGCCCGGCGCACCGGTTCTGCGCGGCGACCAGGTGCGTCTCGGCGATGGCGACCTTCTCGGCCTCGCTGTAGCCGGGCAGGTCGATGATCTCGAGGCCGGTCGCGCAGCGCGGGCGGGATCCGGTCCGTCTCGTTGGCGGTGGTGAGGAACAGCACCTCGGAGAGGTCGAACGGGAGCTCGACGAAGGCGTCGCGGAAGCGGTCGTTCTGCTCGGGGTCGAGGACCTCGAGCAGGACCGCAGCGGGCGCGGGGCCGAGCTTGTCGATCTCGTCGAGCACGAAGACGGGGTCCTTGCTGCCGGCGCGCCGCAGCTCGCGCAGGACGGAGCCGGGCTGCGCGTCCTTCCAGGTGCGGTTGTGGCCGCGCAGGTCGGTGTCGTCGTGGCGCCCGCCGCAGGCGAGCTTGACGTACCCGCGCCCCAGGGCCGCGGCCGTGCACTGGGCCAGCGAGGTCTTGCCCACTCCGGGCGGTCCGGCGAAACAGAGCACGGCGCCAGCGCCGAGCGGGTTCCGCCGCCGCACGGCCAGGTACTCGAGGATGCACGCCTTGGCGTGCCCGAGGCCCGCGTGCCCGGCGTCGAGCGCCGCGCGGACGCGCGCCAGGTCGACCGGCGCCGTGGTGCGCCGGTTCCCACGGCAGCTGCTCCAGCCACTCGATCCAGTCGTTGGTCCGCTCGGAATCGGTATCCGACTTGTCCCCCAGGCGCCGGCGCTCGCGCGCGATGGCCTCCCGCACGGCCGGGGGCAGCCCGTCGGCGGCGCCCGCGCCCAGCACCTCCCGCACGACGGCCGGCGTGACCACCTCCGGCGCCCGGGCTCCCGGGGGCCGGCGCGCCAGCGCCTGCCGGCAGACCCACGCCAGCTTCGCGCTCAGCTCCGTCACGCCCGCCTCGTCCGTGTGGCCGTGGATCACCTCGCGGACCGACGACCGCTCGAAGCAGACGACGCCCGCCGACGCCGCCGTCCGCCACGCCTCGGCCGGGGCGCCGAAGCACGGCACCCCGGCCGACAGCGCCTCCAGCTCCGCCGGCGACGACACCTCGCGCTCCACCACCACGATCGGAACCGGGCCGTCCGATTCCGCGGCGGGAGACGGCGCCGCCGGCTCCGGCGCCAGCCACGCCGCCGGTCCCGGCACGCTGGCCTAGAACGGACGCTTCAGCAGGTGCCGTTCCGCGATGGCCAGCTTCTCCTGCTCGGTGTAGCCCGGAAGCTCGATCACCTCCAGCCGGTTGCGCACGGCCTCCGGGACCGCGTCGGGATCGGTGGCCGTCACGATCCACAGGACCGCGGACAGGTCGAACGGCACCCGGACGTACTGGTCCCGGAACGTGCGGCAGCGCTTCGGGTCGAGGACGTCGAGCAGCGCCTCGGCCGCATCGGGCCCCGCCCGGTCGATGGCCTCGAGGACGAAGACCGGGTTCCTCACCCCGGCCTCGCGCAGGCCGCCGAGGATGCACCCGGGGGGGCGTCGTCCTCGCGCCCGCGGATCCGCCGCGGGGTGTCGTCCTCGCCCAGCGTCACGTGCACGGTGCGGCCGAGCGCCCCGGCGGCGGCCACGGCCAGCGACGTCTTGCCCGTCCCCCCGGGTCCGGCCAGGCACGCGATGCGTACCGGCGCCCGGAGCGTTCGTGGGCATACGAGCAGCGCCGACCCTGCGTCCTCCCCTCCTCCGCTCCGGGGCGGGGCTTCCACGGTGAGGAGGCCGCCCGTCCGCCGGCTCGCCGCCAGCACCTCGACGAGGCGGCTCTTGACGCGGTCGAGGCCGCCGTGGCTGCGGTCCAGCGCCTGTCGCAGATGGACCGGGTCGAACCGCGCCGGAGCGCGCTTCCGCCACGGCAGGGCCACGGCCATCGCGGTACGGTCCACTGCCTCGCTCCCGGACGCGAGCGCCTGCTGGAGGGCGCGCCGCAGTATCGCGTGGACGACGGCCGGCAGTACACCGCCCGCCAGGGCCGCGAGCACCCGATCGACGCGCGGCCCGGGCGCGACGAGCGCGCGTACGGCCCCGAGCTCCTCGGGCTCGCCGTCCCCCGGCGAGGGCACGGCCACGCTGGGCGAGCTGCTGACAGCGGTTGCCGGCGCGCGGCCGGGTCGCGCGAAGATCACCGCACGCGCGGCCCGCCAGCGGGCGGCGTGCCCACCACAGGTGCAGCGTCGACGGATGCCCGTGGCGACTGGATGTCTCGCGCGCCGACGCAGCGTTGATCGCGTCGAGCGGCAACGCCACCTCGATCAGCTTCTTTCTCATCACTGGGACGTTTCGTGAAACTCCCCGAAAGACCGTCGCCTACCGTTCGCAGGCCCGGCCGTCGTTGTCGCGATCCATGCGACGCTGGTACGCACATTCTGGTTGTCGTCCCACGCGGCGGCGATCGCCTCGGGAACCGATCCCGTGGGCGCGGCCGTCGTGGGCACCGCGCCACGCGCGAACGTGATCAACTCCGTCGAGGCGCAGCCGGCCAGCACTTGGTCCAACGCGTCCGCTTCACGCTGGTCGATGGTGAGCTCATACCGTTGCCGGACCCCGACCACCCGCGCCGCGAACCAGCAGCGGTTCTGCGCCGGCAGCCACTCGGCCCCGTCGTGGTCGACCTTCTCGTAGCGATTCACGCGCGGCCCCCGCCAACGTCAGGTTCAGCAGGTCGCTCGCGAAGCGACGCCGGGTCGCTCGGTCTGCAGCGCACAGGCCGCTGTCGTGCGCCTCGGACCGAGCCACCATGTGCTCGATGTCCGTGTCGGACTTGCTCGCAAACCAACGCCCCGTGTACGGACCGTAGACCCCGCCCAGCTCGTTGACGATCCGATCCTCCACCGACTTCGGATATCGGTAATCGTCCGCGTCATAGGACGTGCAGCGTCGTTCCGGCGCGACGACCAGACCGCGCCAGGACATCTGCTGCGCATGGAGCGCTGCGGGCGGCGTCCGGCGACCGCCCGTAGCCGAAACGACGCGACCGCCGGCTCCGTGAGCCGACGGTCGCGTCCCCCCCGGGCTTCACGTCCCGGCTTCTCCCGAACCGCCTGTCAGTGCGCCTTCCCGTTGTCCGGCTCGTCGCCACGGCGCGTCTCGTTGAATTCCCGCAGTCGATGTGCGAGCGTCAGCGCCATCGTCTCCATGCCGTGGACCGGGTCCGTCTCGGACTCCTCCCTCGTCACTCGGTCCTCGTCCAGGTTCTCGTCTTCCTGCGCGGTCACGTCGAGGACCAACGCCATCAGGACCTGCAGCAGGCTGTGCAGGGCCACGAAGAGCTGGTCCGTGTCGTCCTTGGACAAGCGCCCGCGGACCGCCAGAGGCTCGTCGCCCGGGCCACGCATCATCAGCCTCATCGCGGTCCCCGCGCCGGTGATGGAGCCGACCAACGCCCGAAACGCCTCGCGGAGGACCCGCGCCAGCAGACGGTCGCCCGCCACCCCGCCCGTGGCGGGGGGGTCTCCACGCTGCTGGGCGGCGGCGCCTTTCAGCACCCGGCGTGCCGACTCGTATTCGGCCGGCGAGCCGCGCTGCTCGTCGATCCCCTCGCGCATGTCGTCCTCGATCGCAGCGATCGCAACGGCAAGCACGTCCGTGTCCATTCCCATCGCGATTCGGTCCGCATACTCCAGCAGGCTCTCCCACGGGCGCACGACCAGGGTGTCGGCAGCATTGAGCACCCACCCGTCGAAGTCGAGCACCCGCAGCACGGCGCGCCGCACCCCCTTGTCGTCCAGGAGGTGGCGCACCCTCACAATCCCTCGCTGCCTGTCGGTTTCCACCGCGCGCGCCACGCGCTCCGCCTGCTCGAAGGCCCGGCCTGCGCCCCGGTCACGATCGCCGTGTCGCAGTTGCGCGAGCATCTTGGCCCGCTTCGCGATTAGGTAATCCCACGTTATCGCCATGCTTCTCTCTTCTCCTTCTGTGGTGGGCGGTTGCGACGGGGCCGGCCCCGAATCCGGGGCCTGACTCCGTCTCCCTCCGCTCGTCCGTCTTCCGTCGTCTCCGCTTGCCCATCTCCCTTGCCGTTCGTCACCCCATGTCGGGGGTGCTGCGCCCGATGCGCAGCTACTCCCTTGAACGCCGACTGTCCCTTTGGACACCATCGGTCGAGCCCTCTCGGCCACGTCCGAGGGGGGTGCCCCCCGCACCCCTCGGTGCTTCTCCGTCCCCTGTCCCCGTGTTCTTCGTCCTCCTCCCTGCTGTCTCTCGTTGCTCTTCCCTGTCGTTGCTTCTCCTTCCCGTCGTGTTCATCCCGTCCCGTCGGAATGAGCGCCTGCCTCGCCGAGACGCGCGCGCGGCCCTGCCCCGGCCGGGATGCGATCCCGGGCCAGCGGTTCGGCGCGGCCCCCTCGTTTGCAGTGATCGCCGAACGGCACGGTGGTCAGTCGGCGATGCCGACCCGGGGACCGGCGCACTTCGCCCGCGTCCGCAGGATGCGCTTGCGTTCGACGACGACGACCACCGGCGCCACGACCTGGCGCGTCGGGTCCCTCAGGGATGGCTCCGCTTCCCTGGTGGCGGAGGGTCCTTTCCCGGCGTGACCGGGAGGTCCGTGCGCCGGGGTCCGGCAGACGGCCTCCGGCCGGCGTCGTGGTCGGGAACCGGCCCCTGGCCGGCGCGCGTTGGCGGGACCGGCGCTCTGCGCCGCAACGGGGATTTGTTCGCGAAAGCGTACGAAACGTGTGGCCGGCGGGGTGCTGGGGCTCTTCGCCCGGGCGTCTCTACCTATTCTCTCCCCTGCCCGCTCCCCTCCCATGGTCCGTGTCTTTCCCGCGCCGATTCCGGGAGGCGCGCTGGGACCGAAGGCCCAGGGCGGGGGTTCTTCTGTGCCGGCCGGCACGGCGAAGGGCAGCGGCTCCAGGGACTGCGCCTCAAGGCCCCGACGGACCGAAGCGATTCAACCGCCACCACCACATCGACGGAAGGTGTCACCCTGGATCTGTTCAAGATGCTCGGTACCCTGGACCCGGACGTCCATCGACCTGGCGCGCGCCCGCGCGGCGTTCGTCGCTGGGCACGGACCGCAGGTGGTCGCCGAGCGACGCCGCCCAGGGACCGGGTGTCGAACCGGACGCGACCGGCGGCGGGCACCAGGTGCCGCCGCGTCGGTCAGCGCCAGCGGCGACGGGCTCCGCATTCACGCTCGTCGAGCGCCCGGCCCAACTCCTGGCGGCACCCCGCCCGTCCGGGCCGGTATCGGGAACCGAGCCCGGACACGGCCCTGGCAGGTCGACAGTCGTTGTTCCGGAACCGGCCCGTGGCCGGACGGCGTTGCCGGACAGGCGCCCTTGGCGCCGTAGCGGGGACAGCCGACGCGAAAGCGTGCGTACGTGGCGCCGGTGGCGGTGTGTTGGCCTTCTCCCGCCCGGCTGCCTATCTCTATTCTCTGCTGCCCGCCTCCCCCTCCCGTGGTTCGTCCGTATCCCGCGCCGATTCCGTGAGGCGCGGCAGACCGGAGGTCATGGACGGTATCGATGCAGGCGCGCCGGACGACAGAGGCTGCAGACCACTTCCCTACCGCACCGGCGGCAGTGGGTTGTGATCCGCAAGGTTCACCGCTACGCCGTAGCGGTCGTGCTTCTTCGTCGGCGTCGGGCCTCACCGAGTCCGCAGCTCGATCGAACGGGCAGTCCAGAACGACCCGAAATCGACCGACTGCTCAACGACTACCGTCCCCTCAGCGTCGAGGACATCCTCCGCTTCGACGTCCACTGGTACCGAGGTGGTCCAAGAGGTTCCATTCGGCCCGGAAGGGCTACGTGGAACCGCTGTTCCGGACGAACCGCATGCGAGTCAGGCCCCTTCGGGGGTTCCTGTACCGGCTGGGAGAGGGGCATCGCCAAGCCCGAGACGGACCCCGTCGTCTGGCAGCATGTCGACCGCCCGGGCCACGGGTCGTCTACAACCTGGACGACTCGAACGGAGTCGGGAACGGGTCGGGCGACTTCGGCGATCTCCCCTGGAAACCGCACGCGTTCCGCAAGCGCGGCGAGGGCATGACCTGCGCCGTGCAGAGCAAGATCTGCAGCACCTGGGGCTGGTCAACGAACAACACGGGCTTCTGGGACGGACCGAGCGGCCCGTACCTGTGGGAACGTTCCGACGGCCGGTTCATCGCGGCCGACCACGACGCCTGGGGCGACCCCGCGCTCATCGATCTCGTCTGGCAGGGCAAAGCAGCCTAGCGGACCCGGCATTGTCAATGGATGAGTTCACCGCGGAACCTGGAGAACGCGTCGCGCTCACCGTGTCGGGAGCTCCGCACGGACCGATAGCGCGGAAACCCCGCCAGCGCGCCTGTGTCTGCTGCAAGCACGTCTTGATGTGCTGGTCGACGGACTCCCGCCCGCTATGCTTCGGCCCGGCACCCGAGGGTCAAGAGAGCTGCAGACGGTCAGCCCGAGGGCGCCTGGAATCCCCGATGAACACGAAACCGGGCACGGAGCCGTCGGCCACCAAAGAGCCGCAGGCCAAGGGCACACACGAGGCCCTGCCTATCGGCCAGATCATCACCGACGCCAGGACGCAGGTGCGGGCAGCGATCGACGAAGCGATCGTCGAGGAGTACGCAGAGCACCTGCGAGCAGGAGGATCGCTCCCGCCGGTAACGGCCTTCCGGGACGAGGCCAGCCGCACCTACCTGGCCGACGGCTTCCACCGGGTACGGGCCCACGAGCGCGCCGGGCGTACGGAAATCGACGCGGAGATCCAGAGCGGGACGCAGGAAGACGCGCTGTGGTGCGCTCTGGGAGCCAACCGCGCCTCGGTGGACACCCAAAAGCGGCCATTAGTGGACACCTGAAAAGCGGCCATTTCGGATAGCGCCCCGAGACGTTGACGCCGGTCGGGAACTGCGTGTTCCTGCCCGGCATGAGCAACGTCTTGGCTGAAGAGAAACGACAGCAGGTCCTCGCCCTGGGACGCCTCGGCTGGTCGCTGCGGCGCATCGAGCGGGCGACCGGGGTCCGGCGCGAGACGGCCAGCGGCTACCTGAAGACCGCTGGCGTGGTGGTGCGGGGCCGGGGCCGTCCTGGCGCTCGACCGGCAAACCCGGCCATTTCGTCGGAGGTGTCCACCGACCCTTCGCCGGCACCGGTGGCCGACACGGGCACGGGTGACGCCGCCCCCGCGTCCGGGGACCAGCCCAGTCGAGCACCGCACGCGAGCGCCTGCGAGCCCTACCGCGAGCTGATCGTGGCCGCGCTTGGCCGGGGGCGCAACGCCATGGCCATCTGGCAGGACCTGGTCGATGACCACGGCTTCGCGGCGCGCTATGCGAGCGTGCGGCGCTTCGTCTCGTCGGTCCGGCAGCAGCCCGCCGTCGAGGCCCGGGTGGTCATCACCAGCGCCCCGGGAGAAGAAGGACAAGTCGACTACGGCGAAGGACCGATGGTCCGCGACGCCGACTCCGGCAAGTACCGGCGGACACGGCTCTTCGTCCTGACCCTCGGCTACTCGCGCAAGGCCGTCCGGCTGCTGGTCCCGCGGTCGAGCGCGCAGGTCTGGGCCGAGCTGCACGAGCGGGCGTTCCGCCGGCTGGGCGGCACCGTACGCGTCGTCGTCCTGGACAACCTCAAGGAGGGCGTCCTCACCCCGGACATCTACGACCCCACGCTCAATCCGCTCTACCGCGACGTGCTGGCCCACTACGGCGTCGTCGCCCTGCCGTGCCGCGTCGGCGACCCCGATCGCAAGGGCAAGGTCGAGGCGGCCGTCGGCCACGCCCAGAAGACGCCGCTGCGCGGACTCCGCTTCGAGCGGCTCGACGTCGCTCAGGCGTATCTCGACCGCTGGGAGCGGCGCTGGGCCGATACCCGCATCCACGGCACGACCAAGCGCCAGGTCGCCGCCATGTTCGCCGAGGAGCGCCCGGCGCTCGGACCGTTGCCGCTCGAGCCGTTCCGCTACTACCAGTACGGCCGCCGCACCGTGCATCTCGACGGCTGCGTCGAGGTCGCGTCGGCCTACTACAGTGCGCCGCCCGGCTGGATCGGTCGCCGCGTCGACGTGCAGTGGAACGGTGCCCACGTCCGCTTGCTCGACCCCCGAACCGGACAGCTCCTCCGCGAGCACCTGCGCGCGCCTCGGGGCTGGCATCGCATCGCGGACCCGGACCGGCCCGCCCGCACCCCGCCCAAGACCCTCGCCCTGCTCGCCGCCGCCAAGCGCGCCGGCCCCGCCATCTCCGCGGTCTGCGACCACATCCACCGCCACGATGGCGTCGCCGGCGTCCGCCGCATCCTCGGCGTCCTCGCCCTCGCCAGAAAGCACGGTCCCGCCGTCGTCGAACAGGCCGCCAACGCCGCCCTCGAATTCGGGTTCCCCACCTATCGGTTCGTGCGGCGCTACCTCGACCGCCGGCCCGCGGCGCCCCTCTCGCTGCGTCAGGTCGACCCCCTCATCCGGGAACTGACCCTCTACCGCGATCTCATCGATCGCAGAACAGGAGACCCCTCATGAATCTCGTCGAACTCGACCAGGCCCTCCGCAAGCTCCGCCTCTCCGGCATGGCCGATGTCCTCGACACGCGCCTGCAGCAGGCCCAGGTCGAGCAGATGGCCCCCATCGACCTCGTCGCCGCGCTCGTCTCCGACGAGCTCCAACGCCGTCAGGACCGCCTCCTCGCCCGGCGACACAAGCAGGCCCGATTCCGCGACCCCGACCGCTCCCTCGACAGCTTCGACTTCGCCTTCAACCGGAAGATCAACCGCGCACTCGTCTTCGAGCTCGCCACCGCCCGCTTCGTCGCCCAGCGCGAAGACGCTCTGTTTCTCGGCGCGCCCGGTACGGGCAAGAGCCACATCGCCCAGGCCATCGGCCGCGCCGCAATCCAGCAGGGCTACCGCGTCATCTACCGCGAAGCGCACACCTTCCTCGAAGAGCTCGCCGAGGCCACGCTCGCCGACACCCGCAAGGCCCTTCTCGACGAGCTGACCCGCGTCCCCCTGCTCATCATCGACGACCTCGGCATGCGCAAGCTGCCCCACACCGCCGCCGAGGACCTGCTCGAGCTGATCATGCGCCGCTACGAGCGGGCCTCCACGATCCTCACCTCCAACCGCCCGGTCGAGGACTGGGGGAAGCTCCTCGGGGACACCGCCGCCGTCACCGCCCTGCTCGACCGCCTGCTCCATCACGCCCACGTGCTCAAGTGCGGACCCCGCAGCTGGCGCACCAAGGTCCAGACAGCCTTGCGCTCGAACGACGCCCTGAAGTAGAAATCAACTCCCGTCTCGGGGCGCCGGAAATGGCCGGATTTGCGGTGTCCACAAATGGCCGGATTTGACCTGTCCACTGAGGACCGCGCGCACGGCCACCGGCTCACGAGCGCCGACAAGAAGCACGCGATCGAGCTCGCGCTCAAGGCCTGGCCTGACCGAAGCCAGACCCGAATCGCGCAGCAGATCGGATGCTCGCAGCAGTATGTCGGCAAGATCCGCGGGCAGGTTACAACTAGTTGTAACCTGCCAGACCGAACCGTCGGAGAAGACGGAAAGTCCTATCCCGCAGGGCGAAACACGCCCGAGCCGACGGCGCTGGAAGACGATCGAGAAGACGGAGACGGAACGAGGCCGAGCGAGATGCTGGCGTCAGCCGAACCCAACGCAAAGCCGAAGGCGCCCGGAAAGGGCGAGCGCAGGGGGACGCCCAGCCGGCGTGCTCAGAACCGCTCGAACCGGATCGTGTCCGTGGTGGCCTCGGATGCCCTGAACCTCACCGCGCAACAGGACGGCCACGGCCCCGCACCACCACGCCAGCGGTCTTCAGGTAGCCGCTGGCCGTCTCGCGCCGGACCCCGGTCGCCCGCTCGATCCGCCGTAGCGACCAGCCGAGGCGTCCCAGCGCCGCTGACCTGGTCGCCGACCTCTACCGGGGGGATGCCCGACGCGCGGATCGATCGCCAGGTAACGGTTCCGACCAGGGGGCGGCGCCCCTGCACGCGGCGCCGGGCGCGGTGCGTGGTCGAGAGCCCGCCGCCGGAACGGCGGCGGGCGGGCACGTCCTTCATGCGCACTCGAGGAACGAGTGGGCGGATCGCGGCGCGTCATCATCAGGCTGTGGACCGACGTTCCCCGCTCGGCCGCCCAGCATCTTCAACTGCATCCGGATCTCCCGGATCGACGTGAATCGTGATCGCCACGGTGCCGGTGCGACCGGACGGCCCCGCTCCTCGAGACCGCGACTGGTCCTTCGCCGCTTCGTGCAGGTCGCCAGGATGGCGTTGCACTCGTCGGCTGTCAGGCCCCGGGCCTAAGCCGCGGCGTGTGGGGGCGTCGGCGGCCTCGGCGCGGACGAAGCCCTCGAGGGCTTGGCGGGGGTGAGCGGCCCGGCGGGTGGCTCCTCTCGGGCGTCGCGGGCGGTGCGCTTGACGGCCGCGATGATGGCCATGCGGAGTTCGGATGCGTTCCTGCGCCAGGTCGTACAGCGCCTTCCGTCGCACCCAGAACGCCGCGTTGCTCCACCCGATGCGCTCCAGCGCCAGCGCCATCCCGGCGAGATGCCGGTCCGACCGTTCAGCAGCCGCGAGAACGTCTGCCGCGTGCAGCCCAGCTTCGCCGGCCGCCTCGGTCACCGTCCAGCCCGCGGCCGCCAGCGCGTCCCGCAGGCTTCTCGCCCGGATGCGCCGGGTCGTGCATCGTCGCCATCGGTGGACTCCCTGCTCGCTAGTGGTAAAAGAGGGCGGTGAGCAGCCCAGGGCCACCTATACACGGAAGACCTTCATCACCTCATCGCCAAGGTGATTGATGACCTTGACGGCGATGCGACCGGACTCCGGGCGGTGGAACGGACGTGACGTATCGCTGTGGAGCGACTCCCACGCATCCGCATCGATCTCGGCCTTAAGTGTCGTCTTCAGAGCCTTGTACGGATCGTTGGCACCGAGAAAGTAGGCGTGCCGAACGAAGAAGCTCTCCTCGTTGTAGTCAGTGTCGATGAACCAGCAGGCGATGCCGTCAGCGCCGTCGCTCCGAACCTCACCAGTGTTGGGATGGAAGACGTCCACACCGTTGATCTTCACCTGCAGCTGGCCACCGTCAGCATCGGCCCCGCCAACGGGCAGGATGTCGATGTCCGGCTCGCCGAAGATGACGAACAGGTTGCCCTTGCCGGTGTTCTTCAGCTCGTCGGCCATGTGGAGGTCGGCGTTCATGCGCGCCTTGAGGACCGGGATACGGCCGACGCGGTTGAACTCGGACGCATGCGCCTCGTAATTGAACGCGCAGGAGATCAGCACGTCGAAGCCGGCGTCGCCCGCCTCGCGCGCTGCCACGACCAGGTCCGGACGGGACACCGTGCCGAACTCGGGGCCGACGAAGATCCCGGCGCGCTTCTCCGGGCCGGAATCGCCATCGCCTTCGCGGTAGCATCCCTCCGCGCAGATGTACTCGCCCGGCCAAGGCGCAACGGCGGCGAAGGCGATGCGATCCTCCTTGTGCGCCTGCTGCACGCCGGCAGTCGCGAGCTGCTCCAGAATCATGCCCGCGAAGTCCTTCTGCGGCCCGTCGGGCCTCGGCTCCGCGGCGCGGTCGAGGAGCTCGTCGTTCTCATCGACGGCCAGCACGCGATGCGGCGACACGCTCTCCACCGTGAAGGGCCCGGCCACTCGCACCTTCCGGTTGTCCTCGTAGGGCTTGTCGTAGAGGTACTCGTAGTCCGCCTTGGCCGCGATAGAGTCGTCGATCGCCTGCTGACGCGCGACGCGCGCCTCCCACCACAATCGCTGCGTCTCGGCCGCCTCCGTCGGCCAGTCCTCGGACGCCGCGCGGGGAACCTCCCACTCCGCCCAGTCGCGGTCGAGTCGGCCGTTCAGGTCCTCCCGCAACGGCTCCAGCGTCTCCTGCCAGCGCTCCCAGATGACGTCGATCTCGGCGTTGTTGGCTATCGACTTGAGCATGATGTGCGGCACCCGCTCGTAGACGAATCCTTGCCGTACGTCACCGTGCGTCGGCGCCTCCGATGGCGCCTTGCGCGTGATCTCGGCTTCCTTGCGCTGCCCATCCGGACTGTCGGCGAGCAGGTAGTACTGGTACCGCGCGCCCATGATCCGTGCCCGGGCGAGAGCTAGCGCTACTCGGGATGTGTCGATAGTGATCCAGCGGCGACCCCATTGTTCGGCTACATAGGCAGTGGTCCCGGACCCGCAGGTCGGATCAAGAACCAAATCGCCGGGATCAGTAGCCATATGAAGACAGCGAGCAACAATCTTCTCGTTGGTTTCTACAATATAACGCATATCTGGGATCTTCCCGGCGGTGTCCTCCCAAATGTTTGTCCTCTCAACCCCCCAGCTATCCGAAAGAAAATACTTATACGCGAGCGTTTCACGAGTACGAAGCAATCGGTCAGCACGTCGGAGACGGTCCATCTCCACGGGGTCCCCTCTCCAGCAGTGCTTATCACCGGGGTAGAGTGTCTCACCGGAAAACGCGAACCCGAAGACACGGTCCTCCACCTGCCCCGAGTCGCGAACCTTGTCGGCACGAAAGGTCATCGACTCTTTTGGGAGTGTAGTCTCTTGGCGCTTTTCTTGGGTGGTCAACGGACGTTGTGTTCCATCCGGCAGTACCAGCCACAAGGCCAACTTCTTGGGATCCTCCGTTGTGCCCTCAGCGAGTTCTCGGTGCCTGTACAATTTCCTAGCCTTAGCCTCGTCGGCCTCACGTGCATACCACAAGACGTAGTTGAATGTGTTCTTTATTGTCCTTGTGTCTGGAGATGCCTTCTTCACTGCGATAGTCGCCACAACGTTCTGGCTTCCGAACACCTCATCGAGAATGCAGCGGACACGATGGACGTTCTCGTTCGATATCTGGATGAAAATCGAACCGCTCTCCGCCAACAGCTCCCGCGCCACCATCAACCGGTCCCGCAAATACGTCAAATACGAATGGATCCCGTTCCGCCACGTGTCCCGGAACGCCTTGACCTGCTCCGGCTCCCGGGTGATGTGGTCGGCGTTGCCGTCCTTCACGTCGCGACTGGTCGTCGACCACTGGAAGTTCGAATTGAACTTGATGCCGTAGGGCGGGTCGAGGTAGATGCACTGCACCTTGCCGCGCAACCCCTCGCGCTCGGCGAGCGACGCCATCACCTGCAGGCTGTCGCCGAGAATCATCCGGTTCGACCAGTTCGCGTCGTGCTGGTAGAACTCCGTCCGGGCATCATCGTCCGGCAGCCCGTTGAAGTCGGCGAACAGATCCGTCTGGACCTGCGCTCCGTCACCGCGCTGCCGAGCCTGCCCGCTCCTGGACTGCCGGCGCAGATCATCGATCAGGACCTTGGGATGCACCTTCTCCTGGATGAACAGGGGCGGGGCCGAAACGACGAGATCGGACGCATCGCGCTCGTCCTTGCCACGCCAGACGAGCTGCGGATCAAGGTCGCGATTCCGATGAGCATACGCAGCGCGGATGGAACCGCGGTCAGCACGATCCATGACGGACTCGAACTCAGCCGTCGGGATGTTCTTGCGCGAGGCGGTACCGTGGGTCAACGTAGAAATCTTCTTCGGTGGCTTCGGCATGGGGTCTCTACAGGGCGAGGACCGAATCAAGGGTGCGCTCAACGGCCTGTCGAAGCGCTCCCTCAAAGTCGGTTTGCATCGTCTGAATGGACGTCAGTTCCCGAAAGGCCCAGCGCCCGCACGTCTTCAGGTGGTTGACACCAGGAATCCAGTACGTGTCCATCGTCGCTTTCTTGTCCTTCGCGTCCTCACCACGGTAGCCCTTGATCTCCACGATCAAGTGGAGAAGGTCGTCGTCGCCGCGGCCATCGTCGACGAGAACGACGAAGTCGGGAACGTACGTACGCGTGATGGCACCGTAGCGATACGGGACTTCGAGCCCGAGGCTTTGATTCTTCACGTAGGCGCGGACCCGCGGATGGCCCTCGACGATCCGGCAGAACTGCGCCTCCCAGTTACTATCGCACACGGCCCAGTTGACGTGACAACGGCGCGGATCAGTCTGCCACCGGATCGACTTGGACGTCGTGAAGCGCACGTTTCTGGTTGAACCTTCAGGGTTGTAGGGGTCGAGAACCACCTTGACGGTACCGTTGCCCTGGTGCGCCTCGAGAATGCCGTCCTTGATCCGCTTGCACGCCATGTCGGCCAGCACCGGAAAGAGCAACTGAGCGCGATACGTCCCGGGCTCGCAGTCAAGATGACCGTTCAACCACTGACGAACGATCGCTTTGAGCTGACCGAACAGATAGAGCTTCGGGTCCTCGTTCGCGTCCCGATACTCTGTTTCAAGAAGATGCTTGGTCAGATGAAAGAGGACAGTGTTGTCGCGGACACGATCGGTATCGACCAGCGTCAGATCAACACCTTCGCCGATGATGCCCTCGTTACGAGTGTTCCGCGCACCGACTAGCTGCCGGTTCAGACGAAGCGTAGAGTCCGCATCGAACTTCGCCGTCAAGCGGGCATCAGGAAGCTCGACGCGGTAGCCCTGCACACGTGGAAAGCGGATCTCACAGGGGTCGCGGTCAGGAATCACCGCGTGGACCGAAACGGTCTCACGCGGGGGCTTGGGCGGAGCGATCACCGGCTTCGCGGTGAAATCGAACGGGATGCCAAAGACATCAGCGTACTCGACGTCGAACAGACCGCTCTTCTCGTTCAGGTAGTACGACTGGCGCCGGAGCGCACGGCCGACGATCTGCTCGCAGAGAAGCTGCGTCCCGAAGGCTCGGACGCCGAGCACATGAGTGACAGTGCGTGCATCCCAGCCTTCGCTGAGCATCGAGACGGAAACGACACACCGGATCTGCTCTCCGAGACGGTCCTGGACACCAACGGTATTGACCACTTCTCGAAGGAGGTCTTCGTCGGAAAACTGATCCGCCTGCCGGCGGTCCCCTGTGCGCTGGACAGTCTCACGACGGAAAAGCTCGATCTCGTCGGCCGCCGCGGCGCGAAAGTGCCTGTCGAGCGTCTCGCCGGAGTCCAGCTGCTCACTGTCGATGAGCAAGGTGCGAGGCCGGGGCAGAGGAACGCCGGCGTCATCGAAGTTGCGGAAGAGGTCGAGACGCCCCTGTTCAAAGCTGGCAGAGCCGTCCGCATGGGGCCGGGCGAAACCAGAGATGTAGTCGTAGACCAACTTCGACGTGGTCGTGTTGTTGCAAACCACGATGAAGCACGGGGGAACGCCGATACCAGCAGCCTGCCAGCCCTCGAACGTCTGCCGGTAGTGCCCGTACAGGGCGTGCAGTGCCGTCAGCAGCTTGGTGGGCAAGCGCAGCGGATCAGCGGAGGTCTCGCCACGTCCCTTCTTCGGCATTTCCTTGCCGATGTGCGCCCACAGTTCGCGGAACATGGGCATCTCAGCGTCAGGGATGTCATCAGCAACCGGAACGCGAGGGAGCTTGACGATCCCGGACTCGATGGCATCCATCAGCGAGAAGTCACTGACGGTCCAAGGGAACAGCGTTCCCTCCGCGTAGCCAGAGCCGCTGAGGAAGAACGGCGTTGCCGACAGGTCAACCACCCGGTGGACACCAAGCCTGCGCTGGACCGCCTCGAGGCCCGAGATCCAGACACGGGCCTTCTCGTTGTTCTTCTTCGCTTCGCGCTTCGCGTCGCCCTTGAGCGCGCCTTCCACGGAAGCGTCCAGTTTCTCACGGTAGCAGTGGTGGGCCTCGTCGTTGAGCACCAGGATGCGTTTCATGCCCATGAGCTGACGCATGACGCGCTGCAACATCTGGCCGTCGGTCTCCCGGGTCTGCAGCGGAGCACCCTGTCCCTGGAGGAGGGCACGTCCGCCGGCGGACAGTGCCAGCGTCTCCCGCCGCAGGAAGGCGTGATAGTTGGTGATGACGATCCTGGCCTGCTCGAGGTCGCGGAGCATGTCGCCCGGCAGCAGCTCGCGGCTCGCGTAATAGCTGTCCGGGTCGTTCGGCTGAAGGACTCTGAGCCGCTGGCGGATCGTCACGCCGGGCGTGACGACCAGGAAACCCCGCGTAAAACGCGAGCTGCTCGGGCGCCGGACCGCATTGACCGTCTGCCAGGCGATCAACAAAGCCATGACGGTCGTCTTCCCGGCACCCGTGGCCATCTTGAGCGCAACGCGCCGCAAAACGGAGTCCGGATCGGCCACCGTGCGGCGGTTCGCATTGGCGAGGTGTTCGAGGTAGCTTCGGCCGTCCTTGCGAACCTTCGGTGCGACCTCCGTCAGCCAGATCAGGGTCTCGACGGCCTCAACCTGACAGAAGAACGGCCGGATGTCGGCAAAGCGATGATGGCGCCAATGCCGCAGCAAGCGCGCTGTTTCCGGCGTCACGTGCCAGTCAGTCTCCGGCTGAGTTCTCCAGTGATCGACAGCACGACGGATCCCGTTGATGAACTCTGTGAGGTCGTACTGCTGATCAGAAGTCTCGACGGCTTTCGCAACATCATCGGCAACGAGCGCCAGCTGCTTGTCGCTCGATTTCCGCGCAGCGGGAATGGGCGAGACGTAGGAGGACGGCCGACGCGACTCAACAATGCGATTGGTGGGCCGATTGTCGTTGTCGAGCTCCCAATGACGATCGGGACGGACGTACGGAGAGTTCAGAATCGGCCTCTGGTAGAAAAGGTCCAAGGCCGACTCGGGATCGGGGTCAGGAGCAACGGGTCGAGGAGTAGTCAACTATTCAGACTCCACAGCGGTCGCGGAATTGTAGTGGGCCGGGGCCCAGGGGCGGTAGGGCGAACGACAACGCGCCCCGGGTGATGGCAGGAACAGCTCGCCGAGAGCGGCTCACCCGAACATCCGGAGCGACGTAGCCGCCAGCGGAAGCTCGCCTAGCAGACCGGATCCGGATCGCAGACAGCACACTGCGCCCAGCGAGGCCGAGGCACCACCTGCCGGACGGTCACCGCCCGCCCCCGGCCGCGTTCTCCGGCGGATTCAGATACAACCCCACCACGTCGTGCAGTTTCTCCTCAAATCGCGGGTCGTTGCTGACCTTGAAGGTACGGATCAGGTGTGGTTTCAAACCATGCGATTGCCACACACGGTGAACAAAGCCGTGCGTCGTCCCCATCGCCGGGGCCATCGTGCGTGTCGACCAGTGCGTCGCGTCCTTCGGCGTCGTCTGCGTAGTTGGACATGGCGCGACGGGTGCAGTGATTGGCGAACTGTATCGGCGGCACCGACATCAGGAAGTGCTGCGCTTTCTGAAGAAGGTCGAGAAGGCCGCGCCGCCGGTGCTGACCGGCGTCGGAGACGCGGGCGCTCCTCGACCGCGATCGGGGGGCTGCTGAGCGTGATGGTGTGCAGCTTCGCGCGGGTGAGCGCGGCGGCAGGGATGTGTCGGCAGGACTAGCTTCCGGCAGGGAACTGCGGGGCTTGGCTGCGGCTGCACGAGAAAGGCGGCAAGCGGCGCGAGGCGCATCTCGCCGCGAAGGCCCCGTTGTTTCAGAGCCTCGACCGGGCGCGGAGCCTTGACCGCGCGGCCACTGACCCGCCGCGTCGTTCCGGCCATGGACCGATCAAGCACCGGGCGTCGGCGCCGCGAAGGCGCCGCTGTTCACGCGCCGGGCCGTGCGGGCGATGATCAAGCGGCGGGCGTCGGCGGCAGGGCTTGCCGGCGGCGACGTGCTGCCACACGCGTCGCCGAAGACGACGAAGCTGTACCACCGGACGGCGGACACGATCGCGCTCGACGAGATCGACCAGCCGTAAGACGGGGTGGCGGCGCGGCCGCGGCCGATGCGCGAGCTGTCAGGCGCTTCTTCAGCGCCCGTTGGGCGGTGCGCTTCTTCCCCGCATCCGACGTCGACCATCTGCGCGAAGATCACCGCATGCGCCGCCGCCAGCGGCCGGCGCGCCCACCACCAGGTGCAGCGTCGATGGATGCCCGTGGCGAATAGACTTCTCACGCGACCCCGCGGCGTTGATCGCGTCGAGCGGCAACGCCACCTCGATCAGCTTTTTCCTCATCGCTGGGACGTTTCGTGAAACCCCCGAAGACCCGTCGCCTACCGTTCGCAGGCCTGGCCGTCGTTGTCGCGGTCCATGCGACGCTGGTACGCACAATGACCACGCAGGACGCCGTTGGGATGGTCCCGCCGTAGCGCCGTGCAGTTGCGGTACGGTCCGCACCCGGCTCCGGACGCGCGCGGCGATGCAGCCGGGCTTGCCGGGGACGCGCGCCGGCTGCCGGACTCACAGACCACGCCGTCGCCGTCGCCATCCCGCATGAACGGATACGCGGGATGGTCGCGCGTCACCGGCACAATCCCGTGGGCCCGAGCCTCCGCGCAACTGACGCGACCGTTCCGGTTGTCGTCCCACGCGGCAATCGCTTCGGGAACCGATCCCGTGGGCGCGGCCGTCGTTGGCACCGCGCCACGCGCGAACGTGATCAACTCCGTCGAGCCGCAACCCGCCAGCACCTGGTCCAACGCGTCCGCTTCACGCTGGTCGACGGTGAGCCCATACCGTTGCCGAACCGCGACCACCCGTGCCGCGAACCAGCAGCGGTTCTGCGCCGGCAGCCACTCGGCCCCGTCGTGGTCGACCTTCTCGTAGCGATTCACGCGCGGCCCCGCCAACGTCAGGTTCAGCAGGTCGCTCGCGAAGCGACGCCGGGTCGCTGGGTCTGCAGCGCACAGGCCGCTGTCGTGCGCCTCGGACCGAGCCACCATGTGCTCGATGTCCGTGTCGGACTTGCTCGCAAACCAACGCCCCGTGTACGGACCGTAGACCCCGCCCAGCTCGTTGACGATCCGATCCTCCACCGACTGCGGATATCGGTAATCGTCCGCGTCGTAGGGCGTGCAGCGTCGTTCCGGCGCGACGACCAGACCGCGCCAGGACATCTGCTGCGCATGGAGCGCTGCGGGCGGCGTCCGGCGACCGCCCGTAGCCGAAACGACGCGACCGCCGGCTCCGTGAGCCGACGGTCGCGTCCCCCCCGGGCTTCACGTCCCGGCTTCTCCCGAACCGCCTGTCAGTGCGCCTTCCCGTTGTCCGGCTCGTCGCCACGGCGCGTCTCGTTGAACTCCCGCAGTCGATGTGCGAGCGTCAGCGCCATCGTCTCCATGCCGTGGACCGGGTCCGTCTCGGACTCCTCCCTCGTCACTCGGTCCTCGTCCAGGTTCTCGTGTTCCTGCGCGGTCACGTCGATGACCAACGCCATCAGGACCTGCAGCAAGCTGTGCAGGGCCACGAAGAGCTGTTCCGTGTCGTCCTTGGACAAGCGCCCGCGGACCGCCAGAGGCTCGTTGCCCGGGCCACGCATCATCAGCCTCATCGCGGTCTCCGCGCCGTCGGTGGAGCCGACCAACGCCCGAAGCGCGTCGCGAAGGACCCGCGCCGTCGGACGGTCGCCCGCCACCCCGCTCGTCGCGGGGGGGTCTCCAAGCTGCTGGGCGGCGACGCCCTTCAGCACCCGGCGTGCCGACTCGTATTCGGCCAGCGAGCCGCGCTGCCCGTCGCTCCCCTCGCGCATGTCGTCCTCGATCGCGGCGATCGCAACGGCAAGCACGTCCGTGTCCGTTCCCGCCGCGATTCGGTCCGCATACTCCAGCAGGCTCTCCCACTGGCGCACGATCACGGTGTCGGCAGCATTGAGCACCCAACTGTCGATTCCGAGCAGCATCAGCACGACGCGCCGCACCCCCTTGTCGTCCAGGAGGTGGCGCACCCTCACAATCCCTCGCTGCCTGTCGGTTTCCACCGCGCGCGCCACGCGCTCCGCCTGCTCGAAGACCCCGCCTGCGCCCCATTCACGATCGCCGTGTCGCAGTTGCGCGAGCACCTTGGCCCGCTCTGCGATTACGTAGTCCCATGTTGTCGCCATGCTTCTCTCTCTCCTTCTGTGGTGGGCGGTTGCGACGGGGCCGGCCCCGATTCCGGGGCCTGACTCCGTCTCCCTCCGCTCGTCCGTCTTCCGTCGTCTCCGCTTGCCCATCTCCCTTGCCGTTCGTCACCCCATGTCGGGGGTGCTGCGCCTGGTGCGCAGCTACTCCCTTGAACGCCGACTGTCCCTTTGGACACCATCGGCCGAGCCCTCGCGGCCACGTCCGAGGGGTGCCCCCGCACCCTCGGTGCTTCTCCGTCCTCTGTCCCGTGTTCTTCGTCTTCCTTTCTGCTGTCTCTCGTGCTCTTCCCTGTCGTTGCTCTCCTTCCCGTCGTGTTCATCCCGTCCCGTCGGAATGAGCGCCTGCCTCGCCGAGACGCGCGCGCGGCCCTGCCCCGGCCGGGATGCGATCACGGGCCAGCGGTTCGGCGCGGCCCCTTCGTTTGCAGTGATCGCCGAACGGCACGGTGGTCAGTCGGCGATGCCGACCCGGGGACCGGCGCACTTCGCCCGCGTCCGCAGGATGCGCTTGCGTTCGACGACGACGACGACGACCACCGGCGCCACGACCTGGCGCGTCAGGTCCCTCAGGGATGGCTCCGCTTCCCTGGTGGCGGAGGGTCCTTTCCCGGCGTGACCGGGAGGTCCGTGCGCCGGGGTCCGGCAGACGGCCTCCGGACGGCGTCGTGGTCGGGAACCGGCCCCTGGCCGGCGCGCGTTGCCGGGACCGGCGCTCTGCGCCGCAACGGGGATTTGTTCGCGAATAGCGTACGAACGTGTGGCCGGCGGGGTGCTGGGGCTCTTCGCCCGGGCGTCTCTACCTATTCTCTCCCCTGCCGCTCCCCTCCCATGGTCCGTGTCTTTCCCGCGCCGATTCCGGGAGGCGCGCTGGGACCGAAGGCCCAGGGCGGGGGTTCTCCTGTGCCGGCCGGCACGGCGAAGGGCAGCGTCTTAGTCCCGGGACAGTCGGGGGCTAGAAACGCGTTTTCCGCTGAGGTGAGAACGGCCGGGCCCGTCCGTATGGTGTGCGGCGGCGACTGGGGTCCCCGTCGATCCAATCGAGCAGGCGGTCCCGCGACCAGCGGAGGCGGCAGTCGATCGGGGCAAGCGGCACAACCGGGAACGTCCCGTCCATCACGCGGCGGACCACCGTCGCGGTGGAGCATCGCAGCAGACGCGCGACGTCCGCCACGAAGAGCACAGCGGGCAGGGCGTCGACGGACGTGACCGTAGGCGGATTCGCGATCCCCGTCGCCGCGGTCGCACGAAGCCGGTGACGGCGCGCAGACGGAACGGCGCCGGGGGGACGGGTGTCTCGGGGCATGGCGGTTAGGTTAGGGTACCGACAACATTCGTGTTGAGCGTTCATTGCGGCGTGCGCCAATCACATCGACGGGCTGTGGGCGGCGACGCTGCGCGAGCTCGGCATCGTCGTGAACGTCGATGCCTGCCGCCTCTCGGCGCGGACGTTCCGATCCGGAAACAGTGCCGAGCTGCCGTTCGCCGACTACGCGGCCAAGTCCCTTGGCGTCTGGTGGACCAACAAGCGGATGCCGGCGACCAGCAACACGATCGCCCGCGGCATCGTCTACCGGATGGGCCGGATGGGGCTCCGAACCGCCTGCCATCCGACCTGGGGGACGGTCGCGATCGACGACATCTACACGTCGAGCCGGGCCGGAGCGCGTCATTTCACCGTCCATGCGCTGGTCGGCGACAAGGTGCTGATCGTGCAGCCGGACGCGTATGACCTGGTCGAGTTCAAGGTCGCGTAACGGTGGGCGACCAACTCACGTTCGCCGTGGAGTGTCGTGCCGATCCGGTTGGTGCACCTCGGGCCGGAGGTCGCCCGCGCGACTGCGACCCGTGAGGGCGTCGAGATCCGGATCCAGGCCCCGGCGCCGCCGGCTCTGTTCGACGCGGTGCAGTCCGGAGCGCGGCAAGCGTCGGGAGGCCGGCGACTTCACGACCGCGCTCGTGGGGCAGTTCGAGGCCGCCGCCGCGGCTGGCGGCGCGGCCGTGGCCAGTGCGGTCGCCGCGGGCGAGACGTGTGCCGGGCTGTGGGGCCGTGGCCTGGCGTTGGCCGACGTGCAACCTCGCAACCGGGGCGACGGCCGACCGCCGCGCGCCACCTGCAGCTCCCTCGTGAGCGAGCTCGGCGCGGAACGCCCGCGGCGGCATCGGTGCGGTCGAACTGCTTCCCGGCGCGCCCCGGTTAGACTGTCGAGTTGGGCGCGAAGGCTCGAAAAACGGCGCTCCAGGTGGGCTCCCCCCGGGACCCAGTCCGTTCAGCGGCTTTGACCGCTTTTCCGATCCTGGTGTTGCCCTTGTAGAGACACGCTGGGGGTCATCGCTGGACGTCCCGGCGGCGTTCCTGGAGGTGTCGAGCCTCCTCCACCGAGCTCCCAGGTCTCGAACTCCTGCTTGACCCACTGGCGGACGAACGCTTCCACCCCGGCGATGAGCTCCTTCTGGAATCGCTCGATCTGCTCTCGCGAAGGCGGGGCTGGGTCCGGTTCCTTCTTCGGTTTCTTGGGCTTTGGGTAGCCAGCGCTCCACCCGTCGCTCCAACTCCACGTATGGTCCTGCTTCCATCTCTTGAGAGCCTGCTGGTAGCGCTCCAGATTCTCCTTTTTTCGTGCTGCATGCTTGGCGCAGCGCCGGTCGTTGAGGGCCGCGTGGAGCACCGCATCACTCGGCGGTGCACTGGTCTCGTCCGGAAGTTGCTTGAGGGCGGAGACCAATCGGCCGGGGCGGTGCTCCGGGTCGTACTGCTCCCGGAGCGCCCGCCCTGCTGCGCGCACAACCCAGGGTACCGACACGATTCGTGCAGAAATACACTGTAAGGACTCGGCCTGAGCCCCCCGTTCTGAGCCATTTCGTCGCCCTTGACCGGGCGCCAGGTCGACTTCGAGGCTCTGAGCGGCAGTATCTTGCCGGCGATCAACAGGGACGGGAAGACAAGTTGGGGGTCGGAGACCGGAACGATCATCCTGTCAGGCACAACGCTCGTTTCTGCCTGAACAGTTCAGCAGCCTCGAGATCACCGGTGTTCCGGACCGCCCGCTACAGCTTCATGGCACCCGAGGAGGCTCCGGCCACGCGGCGTTACCGGCGTTACCGTGTATTTCCGCACGATTCGTGTCGGTACCCTCTACCTGACCGAGAGCCTCAAGCGGATGCTCACCGGCGCGGTGCAGCGACTCACGGGCGGCGGCGGCGACCCGGTCGTGCAGTTGCAGACCAACTTCGGCGGCGGCAAGACCCACTCGATGCTCGCGCTCTACCACCTCTGCTCCGGCGTTGCCCCGAGCGCGCTGGCCGGCGTAGACGCGCTGATGCGGGACGCCGGCGTCCCGGCGCTGCCGAACATGAAGCCCGCGGTTCTGGTGGGCAACCGCATCTCGCCGGGCAATCCGGTCACCAAGGACGACGGCACCGTGGTGCGCACGATGTGGGGCGAGCTGGCGTGGCAGATCGGCGGCGCGGAGGCCTACGCGCGCATCGCCAAGGACGACGAACGCGCCACCAGCCCGGGCGACGCCCTGCGGCAGCTTCTGGTCGACTACGGGCCGTGCCTGATCCTGATCGACGAGTGGGTCGCCTACGCGCGGCAGCTCCACGATCAGAGCGACCTGCCGGCCGGCAGCTTCGAGACGCAGTTCACCTTCGCCCAGGCGCTCACCGAATCCGTCAAGCTCGCCGGCAATTGCTTGCTGGTCATCAGTCTCCCGGCGTCGGACAGCACCGACTCTCCGCACACGCGCGCCGACGACGTCGAGGTCGGCGGCCAGCGCGGGCGCGAGGCGCTCGACCGGCTGCGCAACGTCATCGGGCGCATCGAGTCGTCGTGGCGGCCGGCCAGCGCCGAGGAAGGCTTCGAGATCGTCCGCCGGCGACTGTTCGAGCCGTTCGCCGACCCGGAGCGGTACAAGGACCGCGACGTCGTCGTGCGCGCGTTCGCCGACTTCTACCGCAGTCAGCACCAGGAGTTCCCGCCGGAGTGCCGCGCCGCCGACTACGAACAGCGGATCACGGCCGCATACCCGATCCATCCGGAGATCTTCGACCGCCTGTACTCGGACTGGTCGACGCTGGTGACGTTCCAGCGGACCCGCGGCGTGCTGCGACTGATGGCGGCGGTCATCCACAGTCTCTGGGAGAAGGGCGACCGCAACCCGCTCATCCTGCCCGCCAACCTTTCGATCGACGACCCACGGGTCCAGTTCGAGCTGACCCGCTACCTGCCGGAGAACTGGGTGCCGGTCATCGAGAAGGACGTCGACGGCCCGCAGGCCCTGCCGCTGCGGATCGACGGCGAGGTCGCCAACCTGGGCAAGAGCTCGGCCTGCCGGCGCGTCGCGCGCGCCGTCTATCTCGGGTCGGCGCCGGCGGCCGGGTCCGCGCAGCGCGGAATCGAGGACCGGCGCATCAAGCTCGGCTGCGTGCTGCCGGGCGAATCACCCGCCGTCTTCGGGGACGCCCTCCGGCGGCTGGCCGCCAGGGCCACCTACCTCTACCAGGACGGTCCCCGCTACTGGTACGACACCCGACCGACGGTCACGAAGCTGGCCGAGGACCGCGCCGAGCAGTTGCGCCGCGATTCGGATCGCGTGGTGCAGGCGATCGGTGTCCGGCTGCGCGCCGCGCTGCACGAAGACGGCGGGTTCAGCCGCATCCATCCCGCGCCGCGCTCCGGACACGACGTGCCGGACGAGCGGGAGACCCGCCTGGTCGTGCTCGGTATCGACCATCCGTACCGCCGCGACCCCGGATCCGCCGCGGAGACGGCGGCCACCGCCATCCTCGAAACCCGGGGAACCACGCCGCGGCTCTACCGCAACACGCTCGTCTTTCTGGCCCCGGACCAGACGCGGCTTCAGGACCTGGACGAGGCGATTCGCCACCACCTGGCCTGGGAGTCGATCCTCGCCGAGCGAGAACCGCTCGACCTGTCGCCTCATCAGGTCCGACAGGCGGAGACGCAGCGGGATGCCGCCGCCGAAACCGTCACGGCGCGGCTGCCGGAAACGTACCAGTGGCTGCTGACGCCGGTTCAGGAAGCGCCCGCCGATCCGGTCACCTGGGAGGCGGCGCGGCTGACCGGGCAGGGAGACTTGGCGGTTCGGGCGGCCCGCCGGCTCAAGAGCGACGACCTGCTCATCGCCACCTTCGCCGGCACGAGCCTCCGGATGGTCCTCGACCGGGTGCCGCTGTGGCGCGGCGACCACGTACCGGTCCGGCAGCTCGTCGAGGATTTCGCCAGCTACCTCTACCTGCCGCGACTGCAGGATCCGGCCGTGCTGCTGCGCGCTGTGACGGCCGGCTGAGGCTGACGACCGAATCCCCCGGTTCCGGGGTGGTCGCGGCATGCAGGCTGCGGACCGCGGCCGCGCAGCTGCCGACCCAGACGTCGCACGTCCGCTCGACCCCCGGTCGGGTCGGTCTTCGCGCGGCGCACGGTGACAACGACGTCGTCGCCGTCGCTGAAATCGACGTCGGCCCAGCAGAGCGCGGCGACCTCGCTGCGACGGAGGGCGCCGTGGAACAGCAGGGCGACGATCGCACTGTCGACCAGGCCGCGGCGCTCGGCGGTCTTCGGGCGCTCAAGGCCGCGGCCGGTGCGGCGCGGGCGGAGGCAGGTGGCGAGGACGGTGGCACACTCGTCGGCGGTGAGGCCTCGGGCCTGACCGCGGCGGGGCGGGGCGTCGGCAGCTTCCGTTCGCCGAAACCCCTCAAGCGCGCGCCGGGTGAGCGGCCCGATCGGCACGGCAGTGCTGGTATCGCGGGCGGCGCGCTTGACGATGGCGACCACCATCGGCCGCGATGACCGCTGGCGCCGCTCGGCCGCGACCAGCGCCCGGGCGACGTCGCCGCGAGCAGCCCCGCGCGCCCGCCGCGCCCACTCCCAGTCGCCGGCGCAGGCCCGCACCAGCCGGCGCAGGTCCTCGCCGGGCGGCGGGCACCGCTGGTGCAGCTGCTCCTCGGGACGCACCCGATCGCACGTCAAGCACATCGCCAAGTCCGCCCGACCGCAGCCCGAACACGTCTGCCGGCGACGTCGGCGCCAGACGCGACCGCAAGCGGAGGCAGCAGCGGAGGTGCTTGTCGTCGCGCTCGTCGGGACCGATGAACGACTCCGCAACGTCGAAGGTCGCGGTCGACAAGATCCCAGCAGAGACTCTCAGCGATCGCGGGCGTCGTGCTTCCCGAGGACGAGCAGCCGAACGAGTAGAGGCAGGGCTACGACCCCCGCCCCGGTCGAATCGCAGCCGAGCCGACAGTCGACCCCGCCGCCGGTTTCCAATTTTTTCCCACTGACGGGCGGCCGGCCGGGAGCGCCAGCGGACCGGCCGAACCGTCCGGCTCCGTCTCCTTACAGAGACGGATACAAAGAGCGCGCGCGCGTAGGACCCCCACGGCGACCCCCATGAACACGATGCCGATCCGCCGTCCGGTCCTGTTTGGTTTCCGACCGGGTCCTGTTTGGTTTCCGGCCGGGTCCTGTTTGGTTTCCGGCTGGGTCACCCTTCCTCGTCCCCGCGCCGGTCCTGTTTCGTTTCCGCCTCGAACAGCCCCGACGCCTCCGGCCGCTGGCCGACCCGCGCCCGCTGTTCCCGCGCGGCTTCCCGCCGGCGCCGGTGATCCTCTTCCAGCTCGCGCCGCGACGGACTGCGGCCGACCGCGCCCGGCGGTTCCAGTCGGAGCTGCCCGCTCGACAACCACTCGACGCGGAAGACGCCAGCCGCGTCGAGCGCGTCGGCCGCAACCCGGAGCCGCTGCCGTTCCTCCCCCGCCCGCCTCTTGTCGGCCGCCGGATGCGTGATCGTCGCCTGCCGCCATTCATTCAGCGTCAAGGCCGGCGCCCTGTCGATTGCAGGGTTGCGGACCCTCGCCGCCAGCTTCCTCGGCGCCGGTTGCCCGGCCGCGTCCAGGAAGACGACGCGCTGATTCATGAACCGCCGGATCGGCCGGCCGTGCTTGTCGAGAATGATCGCGCCCTGCGCGTCCAGGAACCGCCCCACCGCGTCGACACGCGCGCGAGGTAGCGTCGGAGCCGTCCAACGTTGCAGCCCTTGCCGGTTCCTCCACGAGTAGTGGCGCCCACGGTAGAAAGCCCACGCCACCGTGAGCCGTTGCGCCGGTCCGCTGATCGTCCCCGCGTGTTGCAGGACATCGCGCGAGAGAACCGGCCCCTTGCCGGCACCCTCCGGCAACGTCACAGCGCCCCGAATAATCGCGGACCGCAACGCGGCCGGTGATGGTGCTCGCTGTGGGTAGTCGGCGAACAGGACCGCGTGCAGCGCGTGCTCGACGCCGAGGCGGTCCCGGTAGGCCAGCCGTTGCCGGTTGATCGCCTCGAACGCGTTGAACAGCGCCGGCCAGCTCGACCGCTGGTAGTCCCACCCGTACGGCCAGATCGCATCGATCACGCTCCCGGCAGGGACCCGGAACCGCCGCATGTACCCGGTCCGGTCCCCCGTCGCCAACACCGTCAACCCGTAGAGCCAGAGCCGTTGTCGAACCGGAGCCGGTCCGCCCCGCCCACGCGATACGAGCGGCCCGCCGGTCATGTCGTAGGTCTGCAACAGGTAGGACGGAACGAGAACGCGCCTGTCGTCGCCCGGCGCCAGTGCGAACAGGCTCGCCGGACCCTCATCCTCTGGCGCCGTTCCCAACCCCAGGAGCTCCGCCTCGTCGTCTGGAGCGATCTCGCCCGAGAGCGACGCTCCGATCAGCACGTTCGGGCACGCTTCGAGATCGGCCAGGCCTGCCGCTTCGACAACCGCCGTCAACGCCGACACAACGCCGGCCGGCGTCGACTTCAACCACTCCCCGATGACGGTGGACAACGGATCGCCGGCCTCCTCGACCTCCCCGACGATCTCGGGGCCGCCCCCCTTCGAGCGCTCCTCTCCCGTCCACTGCGTACCCCCGGCGCGTACCATCACCGTCAGGACTAGATTCCCGACGAGCCTGCGCGGAATCACCGCCTGCACGCCGTCCGGTTCCCGCGTCCACACTGGCAGAGCACGCCACTCCACCGGAACCCTTTTCGCCTCCCACAGCGTCCCGACGAGAGCGGCCGGAGCGCCCAGCTCCCCCAGCCGGCGCGCCACGTCGTCCCGGAACGCCGCCTCGACTACGCCCGCCGGGTCCCGCTCCAGGATTCGGATTGCGCGCCGGTTGCGTTCCCGCGTAACCGTCTGCGGGTCAGGTTGCGAGCGGATCGAGCGCCGCTGCCCCGACCGTTTGCTGGCCACCATCACCCCCAGTCCGATCGACCTCGCCATCGCCGCCGGTCGAGCCCTCCGGCAGATGCCACCTCACACCGTCCTCCGCCATCTTGAAGCCGATGATCTGCGCCCGTTTCTTGCTCGCCACCCGCTCGATCTTCCCGTCCTCGCCCCGGCTAACCCGGATGGCATCGAGGCCCGCCACCAGCCGCGACGGTCCCCAATTCGCTTTGAGACAGGCCAGGTCGCGACCTCCCGAGACCTTCGGCCGGTACTGCAGGCTGAGCACCCCGCGCACCCCGTCCACGAACGCGCCCGACCCGCCGACAAGCCCCGGATCGAACGGGTCCGGCTTGTCGCCCTTGCGCCGCTTCCGCGCGTCTTTGTTGGAATGAGCCACCAGCAGGACGCCGGACTCCTCGCCGCCGATCGTGGCCACGTCGATCAGGAACTCCCGCACTGGCGCGACGCTGTTGGACTCCCCGACGTACGCCGCGAGCGCCGGATCGATCACCAGCAGTCGGGGCCGTGGTTCGATCCCCGCGACCGCCCGCTCTACGTCCGCCCATCCCGGCAGCCGCGCCGGCCGCTGCGAGTAGAACCCCGCCCGCCCGTTTTCGTCCGCTGGTGGCCCGTAGAGCGGATGCCCGCGCAGCTCCAGAACGTAAATCCGTTCCAGCGCCGTCTTCTTGTCGAAGATCTCCGCGTACTGCGCCAGGAGATCCCGCACGACGCCCGCCCGATCCTCCAGCGTCACCAGGAGCACCGACGACGCGCCGCCGTGCCAGACGAGCGGACCCGCGTAGGGAAGCGGAGGCGACGCGACCTTCGGCGCCGAGGCGACCTTCGGCGCCGAGGCCACGTCGACCGCCATCCCGTACACCAGCGCCGACTTCCCGACTCCGCCCTCGCCCGCGACGATGCAGACCTCGCCGGCCGACAGCACCGCGCCGTCGCCGTCGAGACTCAGGAGCGGAGCCGGCCGCTCGTCGCGAATCTCCGAGGCCCGCCGCGCGACTGGGCGGCCGGCCGTTTTCGCCTTCGCCATCACCGCCGCGACCAGCTCCGCCGCCTTGCCCTCCTCAGCCGGCACTTCCTCCAATGCGAGCACCGCCCGGACCTCCGGATCCTCCAGCAGCGACTGTTGCTCGACCGTCCGCGTGTTGCGCGTTTCGACCGCCGCATCGAATGCCTTGAACGCGACCGACACCGCCGCCGGGTCCGGGTCCGCCACGCCCGCGACGTCCTTGAGTACCCGATGCAGGTTCGCAATCGTTCCCGGCACGGCCGCGGCCGGCGATCCCGGTGCCCCCGCCGCCGCGACGGTTCCCGGCACGGCCGCGGCTGTAACCGCTTGCGCTTGCGCTCGCGCCCGGGCCTCCCGTTCGATCTGCGCGTCTGTCTTCCGGCTTTCGTCACCCATCGCGCATCCCTTCCCGTTCCAGCGCTTCAACGGCCGCGTCCGAACCGACCGCAAGCCCTTGCGCCCATTCGTTCCAGTCCGAGAACGGAGCCGGCGCCCGCCGCACCCGGAACGGCTGGCCGGCCAGTGCAAGCGCCTCCGCCAGCCGCTCCGCCGCCCCGTCCCCCGCCGCGTCCCGGTCCGGCGACACGACGATCCGACCACCGACCGCCGCGACCGCGGCCGGCGTGAACCCCGCCGTCCCGTGCGCGCCGAGCACCCCATCACCCGCCGGCAGCTCGCCCGGCCGCGCCCGCGTCAGAGCCTCAATCGGTCCCTCGACAATCCAGACCTCGCCGCTGGTCCACTGACGCGCCACGAAAACCCGAGCCCCACGCGCGAACGGCGACCCGCCGCCGGTGTAGACCGATGGCCGCTTGCCTTGTGGCTGGAACTCGACCGCCGCCCCGTCCGCCCGGACCGCTTCGACCTCCGCCGCACACGTCGCCTCGTCGCCCGGCATGGCGTATCCGTAGACCAGCGCCCCGGCCGCGCCGGCTGGCAGCCGTGGCGACCCACCGATCCTCGAGTACTCCGCCGCCGTCACCCATCGCACCGACGCCGGCAGGACCTCGCCGCCCGGCCAGGCCGCGCGCTTCGCGAGGTAGACCGCGCCCGGTGTCCCGTCCGCCGGTATCGAGGCCGCCCACACCAGCCCCGGCAGATCCGGCCGCTTCGCCGGAGGCCCGGTCGAGGCCGCTGTAGCGTCCGCCCTCGACGCCCGAGGCCGCGCCGGTCGCCTCAACCGCTCCGCCGCGGTCCCCTTCGGCTCCGTCCAGATGCCGAGGTGGCGCGCGTGTTGCTCCAGGTTCGCGCCCTCGCCAAGGCCGCCCTCGCCGTCCGCCGAGCACTTCCGGCACCCGAGCTGCTGCCGGTCCGGCGCGACCCACGCCGAATCGTCCTTGCTGTCGGAGTAGGGACACGGCCAATGCCATTCCCCGGCCGATGTCTTGCGAGCGTTCGCCGGCAGCGTCAGACGGTCCCAGTCCACGTCCTCGCCCTATCGCGCCCTCGCCCTGCAGCCGAGAAACGTACCCCGCGCCCGGTCGATCTCGGAGGATGCGAAGGCCCCCGCCAGCGGGTCGATGATCGCCAGCCGATGGCCATCGAGCGAGCGAAGGAAAGCGCTTCCCGGCCTCTGTCCACGTCGCCGAGACCCTCGTCATCTACTTCCCCGGCGGCCGACGGCGCGGTATCGCCAATCTAGCCGAGAGAGGCGCCAGAAAGTTTCGTGCGCTCAATGTCGTCGAGAAGTTCGAGCTTGGTGCCGAAGCGAGCGGCGGTCTTGATGACGCGACTGAAGAACCGCAGCCCGTGACGCGCGAATCGGGTCACAGTCTCGCATTCTGCAATGCCGGCACCGTGATGGACGAACGCTGAGCGAAGCGAATACGCGTCCTTGACGTCCTTCACCGCAGTAGCCCTCTCGTCAGCGGTGTCATAGCCAAACAACGCCAGTCGTTCACTCAAGGTGTGAAGGATGGGCTCCCGGGTATCTCGAACGAGAATCGACTCGAGCCCCGCGCAGTACCAGACCATCCGCTCTCCAAGGTCCGGCGTCAATGCGGCTCGCCCAAAGGTAACCATGGCCGCCAGGAGCGCTTCCTCGAAGTCGGTGCGCGAGTCGCGGGCGAGGATGTCGCGCACTTCCGAGAGGCCGAAATCGAGCAGAGCGTCACGCACAGCATCGCCAAGCAGCATGGTCCCTTGTCGGTCAATGAGCGAGGTAGTCGTGCTCAACAGCCGTCCCGACACGTCGGTGACGAACACGCAGTCAGTTCGCTGCGGCGCGTACCCCCAAAGAGCAACCCTTGACGTAACGCCAACATGCAGATGGGCGGGCGCAAAGAAGCGGAGCACACCAACGACCAACTCGACCCGGTCTCTGGCGATCTGTTCCGCTCGAATCGGCTCTCCGAAAACGCACGTCGCTGCGACCGCAAGACCCTGGAAGTCCTCACGCATTGACCGACATGACTCAGCAAATGCTGCGGCAGACGGGTCGTCAGCTTTCCTGGATTCAAGGGCCTCGAAGATGGTCTCCGGGAAGGTCGAAACGGTAACCGAGCCGAGCGTCAGTGGAGACTGCACGTGAAGGGCAGACACCGGAAACAGCAGTCGATGTTCCAACACCGCGCTCTCCAACGACCGCAGGACGTAGTCCACGCACCCCGCGGAACCCTGGTCACGATGGCGTTCCAACGCCCACTCGAAGAGCTGCGTTCGGAGAAACTCGAGGCTCGCGGTCGACTTGAACGGGCGGACCCTGGCCATCGATCGCGCGAGGGCCTCCAATCTCTCGTAGTGAGGTCCGATCAGACCAGTGTGCAAACCCCCGGGCTCAGCAACGCCGACGCCTGTCTGTTTCCCTTCGCTGTTCCGCCAGGCAACGCGCAGGTCGCCGACGATGTCTGCTTCGGTGATCTCTTGATCTGAGAAGGTGTTTGGCACGAAGCCAGCACGTACGGGAGGAGGCGGGAGCGCGGGGAACGTCGCAACACCAGCGAGCAGACCTCGCCCCAAGTCTTCGAATCTCCGTCTGGCGTCACCGTGTAGCTGTTCGCTCAAGTGATGCACGGCGTCACGTTCCCGGACACTGTCGGGAAGCCCGCAGGCATCGGTGGTATACAGCCCACGGCGGCTCACCGGCGAAACTGGCCCCTACAGATCGTACCAGTGAACAGTGGAGAATGCACCCGACGCAGGAAAAGCGATTCCGGGCAAGTGCCTCAGGGCGCCGAACAACGCCGGAGGTCCCGTCGCCCGATGGAATGCTCAGGAGCGGGTTGTTTGCGGGAGGGGGCGAGATCTGCTGTGGCGCTCAGCGTCCCCGGATCGGATAACGGGGCGTTCCGGTGCGCCGTGACAAGGCGCCATTCCTCAGCGGGTGCGAATCCCGCCCGGCAACTGTCGCTCCAGCCGGTAGCAGTCGGAGCGGACGATGGAGGCAACGACATCGGCTGAAGCACTCCGATTGAAACGGTCCGCCATGGGCGGCTCAGCGACCACGCGGGCTGCAACGCGAGTGAACGCTGCGCAGGCCTCGAAACTAGTGATGCGGAAGCCGACCCGCCCGGAACACGGGGAAGGCTGCCACTGGTCGGGAAGCGGGCAACGAGAGCACCGACCGGTTCCGCCGGGGTAATGGCGGCGGCACGCGTGGAAGAGGGGGATGGAGGCAACACGGGAAGCCCTGTCTGGCGGCGCGGCACACGCCAACCGACGACCCGTGAGGGCAAGGCCTCTGCCTGCCCTGCCCCTTGCCGCCTTCGCTTGGCCCGCGCGCGCCCCCGTCCTCGACCAGCCCGCCGCCCAGGTGCGAGGCCGGCGACCAGGCCCGCACCCGGCCACCCCTTGCCGACGGCGACCCCCGGCCGGCGCCCAGGGTCAGCAGCCGAGACTCGACACCGCCGCCCGCCAGAACGGACCCCCGCCCCCGAGGGTCACCAGGCCAGCGGTAGAAGCCCCCCCCGCCGCACTTGTTGACACGCTTCGCGCGAGCCGCGGTTTGGCCTCCGGATCTGCCCCGCCGGACGGCCGAACCGGACCGCTCCAGCGGTGCCGGATCGAGCCGTCCCGGCTCTCCCTCTCTTTCGGGAAGAGACGGGTAAAGACGGGCAGCGCGCGAAACGTCCGATCCGCCACCGGATTCGTTGACGATTCGGAAATCGCCCCGCACCGTTCGACACGCCTCCCCGCACCGTTCGACACGCCCCCCGTCACTTGTTGACACGCCCGCCGCCGCTTTCCTCCTCGACCGGCGCCCGCCCGACTCCGAAGATCCGCACCCGCCCGTCCGCCAGCTTGACCAGCTCGATCACGCCATCGCCCGCCAGCCGCTCGACCGCCGCCCGCGCCCGTTTTAGATTCTCATGATGGTCCGCGTGAAGCCCGACCATTTGCCTCAAATCCTCGTCGCCGAGCACCCCGACGTATCGCGCCGCCGGATTCGGCACCCGCTCGACTGGCGACCGCACGATGCGCCCTCCGCGGTCCCGCTTCGGCTGGCCGCTCTTCGTCAGGACCGGCGCCGCGATCTCCCGCGTGATACCGTGCCCGTCCCGCGCCGCCCAGTCGACCGGCGCCCCGAACGCCGCCGAGGTCGGTATCACGCACCGGATGATCAACGACAATTATTTTGGCCGGCGCATTGCCTCACTTGATCTGTTACCGGACGACCATCGTTGCCTCACAATTCCTGCTACCGAAGGAGGCGACGATGTCGACGATCAGTCAGGGAACACGACAGGAGCTGGTGACCGCGGTGGCGGACCGGTATCGGCAGAGCACGGCAGCCGAGAAGAGGTTGATCTTGGACGAGTTCGTGGCTCTCACCGGGTACAGGTGTTGGTGGCCTTCTGCCGGGAGCAGGGGATCGAGCTCACACGGTCCAGGCCCTATCGGAAGAACGACCAGGCCTGGGTCGAGCAGAAGAACGGCGCCGTCGTTCGCCGGATGGTCGGGTACGGCCGCCTGGAGGGCGTGCCGGCAGCCGAGGCGCTGGCGCGCCTCTACTCGGCGGCGCGCCTGTTCGTGAACGTCTTCCAGCCGTCGTTCAAGCTGGCGGAGAAGACGCGCCACGGCGGCCGTGTTCGGAAGCGCTACCATGCGCCGGAGACGCCGTGTGCGCGCCTGTTGGCACTGGACGCGATTCCCGTTGCGACGAAGGACCGGCTGCGCGCGGTGCTCGGTACGGTGGACCCGCTCGCGCTGTTGGACGAGATTCGGGCCGTTCAGCATCATCTCGCCGCCCTCGCCGCGGGGGCGACGGTCCATCCGATGCCGGAACGCGACGCCGACCTCGACGGGTTCCTGCGGAGCCTCGCGCTCGCATGGCGCGCCGGCGAGGTGCGGCCGACCCATCGGGCTCGCCAGAGACCACCCCGACACTGGCGCACCCGGCAGGATCCGTTCGAGACGAGCTGGCCCCGAATCGTCCAGTGGCTGGAGACCGAGCCGCATCGGACCGCGAAGGAGCTCTTCGATCGTCTCCGCCGGGAACAGCCCGGGGTGTTCCTCCCCGGCCAGCTTCGGACCTTGCAGCGCCGCGTCCGCGACTGGCGGCGTCTGGCCGCCCGTCGTCTCCTCTTCGTCGGTCCGACGGCATCACCCCAGGACGCCTTCGGGTCGCCGATCGCAGTCGACGCGCGGAACGAGATCGCGACGGACCTGGCCAGGCTCGACCAGGATGCCGAAGCGACTCCACCGGCCGGTTGCTCCGGCGGCGACCATCTCGAACGCCCCGGATCACGGGCCCCGGATCCGAGCCCGACACGGAAGGCACGGGTACGATCTTTCTGAGGCAAGCCGGTAGCATTCTTAAATGAGGCAACACGAGCGGCCAAAGTAGTTGACGCTGAACAACCGGAACACGAACGGCGCCGCCCCGCCGTCCCACGCGTCAGGCACCGCGAGCGCGTCCACCGTGACGACGCGAACGACCGTATTGCCCCAGGGATACGGCACCCGGAGATTGCTGAGCCCGCGCTCAGCAGCGCGCCGACGAACACGCGCAGATCCCACGGCGCGCCGCGCCCACGCTTATCGGTCGCGCCGCCCGCCTGATCGAACAGCGCGAGCAACCACGATGGACACGCCGCCAGCACCGTGAAGCCCGGAAGAACCATCTGCCCGTCGTCCGTTTTCGCGCTGGTCGGCGCCTCGAATCCCGGCAACCGACAGACCTCCGCCGGATCTTTCACCCGCTGTAACCGCGGCAGCATCGCCCCACGCCACTCCAGCGGCCGCGGCTGGATATCCTCCCCGAGCCCCGCCACTTCGACCACCACCGCCAACGCCATCACGCCGGCGGCCGGAGTTTCCTGCAACCATTCGCCGATCGTGACGGCCAGCGTCTTACCAGCTCCCGCCGCGATCTTCCCGACGACCTCCCCCGCGGCCCGGTCGAAGCCGATGCCCTTGCCCGGCTGGCGCGCCCCGGTCCACTCCGGATCTCCGGCGCGCACCAACACCGACACCGGCGCGTCTCGCCCTCCGAACCGAACCCGCGTAATCATGGCCTGCAAGCCCCTTTCTCCTCGCTGCCAGACCGGCAGGCCCCGCCACTTCGCCGGCGCCGAGGCCGCTTGCGCCAGCGACCCGAGCAGCGCGGCCGGCGCGCCCGCGTCCGTGAGCGCTTCCATGACATCGACCCGGAGCGCCGCCTCGAGTACGCCGGACGGGTCACGCTCGAAGATGCGAACGGCCCGCCGGTTGCGTTCCCGTGTGACCGTCTGCGGATCAGGTTGCGAGCGGATCGAACCCGAGCCCGCCTTGCTCGTCGCTCGCTGGCGTTTTGCCACTTTCCCCTCTTTTCACGCGGATCGCGTATTCGGTCGAGCACCCACGCCACCCGATCTGCGTCGCCGACCCTACGAGGAAGATCCGCGCGTTCCCCGGCCCGTAGCTCGCTTTCGCCAGCCGGAGCGCCGGAGCGTCTACGCTCTCCCCTTGCCGTTTGGAGCCCTCCGCCGGTTCCTCTCGCGCGCCGGTCGGTTCCGGTGCCAGCGACCACCGCCAGCGCGCCGCGTTGTGCCAGTCGGTCGAGCCCGAGTAATCGGCATCGACCGCGCGAGCTCCGGCGCCCGCCTGCGTTTTCGGCGGATGCGAGACCAGCATCACAGCGCACCTCGAGGCCGACGCCCACGCGTCCCAATTGGCACAGAACGCCCTGACGAGGTGCCGCGCGTTCTCGTCGCCCGCGTATGCCCCGGCCAGCGAGTCGACCACCAGAAGCCGCGCCCCCATCCGTTCGCACGTCGCCCGCACCTTGCGCCCGCATGGTGTGAGCTCTGCGGAGTAGCGAGGCCCGTCCGGCGATTGCGCCCACAGCGGTCCCTCCGTTCGCGCGTCGACGTAGCGGAACTGCCCCGCGATGCCCTTGACGTCGATCAACTTGTCCGCGCCGAGCTGTGACAACCGGCGCCCGATCTCCGCCCGCTCATCCTCCCAGGAGACGAACAGAGCCGGCCCGCAATGGCGAACGTCGAGCCCGTCCATAGCGCCCGTGACGGCAACTATGGCGCCCGGATCGTCCATTCCGTCCATCGGCGGAATCGGCACCGTGCCCACCTTCGGATCCGCCGCGATCCGCGCCGCGACCTGGACCGCGAGCCGCGACTTCCCCCGCCCGCCGCGACCACTCAGCAGGCCGAGCCGACCGACTGGCAACCAACCCGGAATCAACCACTCCCGATCCGGCCAGTCGCGGAGCCAGTCATCGCCGTCGGTCGCCTCGAAGATCGGATCGGTAATCTCCCGGACCCGCTGCGCCAGCGTCGCGACGTCGACCACCACCCCGCCGGTGACGAGCTGCCCAAGCTCGAAGAACGCCCGGGCGTAACCGACCTCCGCCGCGGAGCCGTCGCCCTCCGCCGGAGCCACCATGCGCGAGAGCGCATCCCACGCGCCCCGCCGCACCTCGACTTTCTCCGGATCGCCGCCGGCCGTTTCCACAACCCGCGCCTGCGCCCCCCGGAAGTGTTCGATGTGCGCGCGCAACGCCTCGACGTCGACCGGCACGCCGGCCGGTATCGAGCCGCCGGCCGCGGCCGCGGCCGGCGCCGCTCCGCGTCCCTGCGCTTTCGCCGCCGCGGTCCCGCTCCCGGTCGCTTGCGCCCGTGCCTCCGCCTCCGCGTCTCTATCCCGCCGCCCCGGTAGGTCTGTCTCACTCATTCCGGATCGCCTCCCTTTCCGCCCGGTCGACTGCCGCCGCCGCGAACCAATCGCACCAATCACCGACGACTGGACTCCGGATCGACCACGGCCGCCGGCCGATCCGTTCCAACGCCTCACCGAGCCGGACCGCCGCCGCCCGACCGTCCGGATCCGCATCGGCCGCGATCACGATCTCCGTCCCGGCTGGTATCGCTTCGACCGCGCCCGCTTGGAACCCCGGCACCCCGGCCGCGCCGAGGATCGCCCCGGCCTGGCCGGCCGGCAGGTTGCGCGCCACCGAGAGCGCATCGATCGGCCCCTCGACCAACCAACACGGACCTGCAGCCAGTCGCCCGACGAACACGCGCCGCCCGTGGCCGAACCTTGACCCGGCGACCGTTTCCCGCTTCGCCTCCCGGACCAGCTCGACCCCGGCCGCGCGGTCCCAGTGTCGCCACGCGACCAACCGCCGGCCGGCGCCGTCGAGCGCTTCCACCTGGACCGCATGCGCCGAACCACAGTCAGCAGGCGCCGCGAACAGATAGGCCAGAGCCCCGGCCGCGCCAGCCGGCAAACCCGGCCAGCCGCCGACGTCGAGCCCCGAGTACTCCGCCGCCCCGATCCACCGGACCGACACGTGCTCGCCCGGCCAACCTCCGCCGAGCCGCGCCCCAAGGTAGACCGCTCCCGGCGTCCCCGCGACCGCGCCGCCCGCGGCCCACACCCGCCCCGGCCGCGCCGACGATGCCGCTTCGAGGCCGCCCCCGGTCGGGGGAGCCGGTCTGGATCCAGGAAGCCCGAGCGCCCCCGCGTTCGGCCGCCGGCCGCGCGGAGCGGACCGCTCACGCATCAGCCCGAGCGCCCGCAGCGCCGCCTCGAAGAACGCGCCGCCGGACCCGCACGCATTGCACCCGAGTACCAGCCGGTCGCCCAGGTCGTGAGCCCAGAACCTATCCCGCGTACCGCCGCCGCAGACAGGACACGGCACCCCCGCGATCCGACCTCCGCCGACCGCTCGCATTCCGCCATGCGCCCGCGCGACGTCCTCAAGGCTCACGCGGTCCACGCCGCGCCCCCTGTCGAATTGCGTACGAATTGCCGGCACGTATCCCGATGGATACCCAAGCCCCGCCCCCGCAGCACTGGCACGTCTGGAGAGTCGCCGCGATCCGGACCGGCGCCTTCATGGGCAGGCCGTACACGGTCCGCGTCACAGCGAAGAAAGCCGCCGAACGATGGGCCGGCCGGCAGCGTCGCGCGCTCGCGTTCGTCCACCAGTGCGAGCACGGCGCCGACTGCCCGAGGCCCCCACGTATCCATCGGGATACGTGAGCCCCGACCCGTACAGGCCGGCCCGCCGTTCACCGGCGCCGCCGCGGGAAATCGAGCAGCTTGATCAGGAAGTAGGCGAAGGCCAGCGCCACCAGCGCGAGCGCGAACCCGTCCAGGCCCGTCAGCTCCCGCATGGCTCGACCTCCCGCCCGTTGAGCACCCGCGCCCAGGTCGCGCAGGATGCGCCGCGCCTCCGCTGGCGAAGCCGTCCCACCCGCCGCGGCCGGCCCGGACCTCGACGTCGACGCCGCCAGCTCGCCGAGGAGCCGCGCACGTCCCGCACCGCTCCGCCTGCAGCCGGCACCAACACCACGCGATCAGCTCGCGCTTCCGCTCTGCCGAGAGCCCGCCGCTCACGACGCCCCAACCAGCCGCGCAGATCGCGAGGTATCCCTGCCGCGCCAGCTCGATCTCTTCGTGGAACGTCGCCGCCGGCAGAGGGTCGAGCGTCGAGTACTGGAGCCGCATCGAGGCCACGATGCCCTCCGCCTCCGCCTCCGCCTCCGTCACCGTCGGATCGATCCGACGGATCTCGAACACGTGTCCGTTGTTGTCGCGGCGTTTCGCCGCCGGGTGTCCCAACGGGATCTGGAGCCGGCAGCGGGTTGTTCCGTCCTTGTCCACCGACTGGTATCCGACCCGGCTTCGCGCCGGCGCTGCGGTCATTTCCATGGTTGCGCGACCCTCGCGTGCTCTGTGATCTCTTCCCGGAGTCCTTCCCAGGTCCGTCCGCTCTGCGGACATCTGTCCGCTGGTGCGGTCCTACGCGAGGTGCACCACGAGTTCGGTTCCGTGCTCCGCTGAGGCTGCGGCGATCGCTGCTCGACCCTCTTCGCTCGTCAGCCCGTGGTCCCCTCGCCCGTCGATTGCGAGCTGCTGCAGGCCGCTCTGCTCGGCGTAGCGTGTGGCGTCGTGGATCCCGGATCCCGGCTTGTCGCCCTCGTAGCAGTAGAGGACCAGCTGGTTCCGCGCCCCGCTTCGTGCCAGTGCGAGGACCGTCGTACGCCCTCCGCTCTGGCCGTCTGCGCCCTTCGGTTGGCGCTTCGACTCGCCCCACCTTTTGGCGAGTCCCGGGTCCCGCTGGTGGAGGTCGTGCATCACGCCGTTCCATCGGCCGGCGTCCACCACCGGGCAGTAGACCGCTGCCGCTGTCGAGTTCTCGATCGGTTCCGTGGTCCATCTCACCCCCGTGCGGTCGAACTCGTTCTGGACGGTTCTGTCCGCTCGCGTGTCCGCGTTGGTCTCCGACGCCGTTGGCGCTGTTTTGGTCTTCATTGTTTTCTCGGGCCGTCGGCCCTGCCTCTTCGTCGTGGTTGTCGGCGCTCTGCCCCGTTCGGTTCGGTTACGTTCTTGATCGCTCGCGGCTCGTCTCGTTTCTCGGACTCGACGATCGTCGGACCTTTCCCTTGGCTCGTTTTGATCTACCTGTGACTTGTCACCAGGCCTCTGGCGTTAGCGTGTCGTCCGCTGGACCGTCGTTGCTTTGTCCGGTTCTGTGGGGACCCCAGGCCGTGCCTCGCTCGGCGGTCTATTCGTCCCGCTCTGCGGTTGAGCGACGTCTTCGTGTTTTGGTCGCGGCGTTCGTCTCCGTCGATCGTGGTCGGCTCTTTTCCAGCTCCGCTCGCGAGCCGTTCGTCGTCCAGCCGGTCTCGAGGCTTGCCTCGCTGCTCGTTCCCAGCCTCATCGCTCGTGGTCGTTTTCTCGTCAGGCGGCCCTGCCTTTGCGTCGTGTTCGTCGTTCCCTGGCGGTCTTCCGGTTCGTCTCGTGCTCCCGTCTCGTCGAGGTCCCGACCCGCTCGCTGGTCCCTCCCCGTCGGCGCCGTTGGCGTGGTTCGGGCTGTCCCGGTCGCCGCCGGCCGGCCTCTGGGCTCGCTTGGGGGTCGTCCTACGACCCTGCCGGCTCCGCGCCGGTCTTGGGTCCCCAGAGCTGGCCAGCTGACTGGCCACTAGGGCCAGTAGGGCCAGTAGGGCCATGGACCACTAGGGCCACAGTGGCCCTAAACCGTAGGGCCACTGTGGCCAGCGTTTGTACCGAATCGGGGGTCGAAAGACCCCTTTCCACCCACTGGCCACAGTGGCCCTCCTTCAAGCCTTCCCGCAGGGAAAAATACTGGGTGAGCGACCCGGATCTTGGGGTCGCTCACCCCCTCTCCCTGTCTTTCTTCCGGGTCCCCTGTTGTGGTACCTAGGGCCAGTGTGGCCCATGGTCCTACTGGCCACTAGGGCCACTGTGGCCCTACCTGTCTGAAGTCGTTGAAAACAAACAGCCGGTGTTGGAAAGTCTGGGTCCCGGTACTGGGACCCAATGGGTCCCCAAGCCTCTGATCCCGTCCCTCTCCTGTCCGAGATAACTGGCCTTTTTCCTGATTGGAGGGCCCTCGGATCGTGCAGTTCTGTGACCCGAGCACCCTTTTGACCCCCTCAGCTGGCCAGTAGGGCCACTAGGGCCAGTCTTTTCCCTGTCCGCCCGGGTCCCGGGACACGATTCCGGACCTGGCTTTGTACCCTTTGGCCGGTTGGGAGAGGAGGTCTAGAGGTGTCAAAAGCGGTACGTCGTGTCCGCACCCCGGTGTTCTTTACAGCCTCCGTCGCCCGTCGTGTGGATGCCCTGGTTCTCGAGTTGGGCTGTAGTCGTTCAGCCATCATCCGTGCTGCTGTCGATCGGGGCCTGGGTGCTGCGGCCAAGGATCTCCGGCGCGATCATGAGAACCGTCTGCGTGATGTCGGTACGCCTCCTCGAGCCCGCCGGTCGGAGTCAGCTCCTTCCGGGCTCCTCCCGATCGAGGATGCCGTTTCCAAGCTCACGGTGTTCGGTGAGGGCGTTCGGATCGCTGGTGAGCGGCCTGAAGCCGACGCTCTTCGCGATGTCCTTCACGCTCATGCTCGCACCCTTCCTATCGGCCCTGACGATTTCGACGCTGTGGCCGAGGCGCTGGCGTTGGTCCTCTCCGGAGGTGCGGATGCCGGCGACGTCCCGGCCGACCGGGACCCCAACCTTCCGCCCGACTAGTCGGAGGCTTCCGTGGCGATTCCCGGTGGCGACCTGCAGCCGCTTGATCGGCCGATCCGGATCCGGCTCTCCCGTCGGCAGCTGAGCGGCATCGACCGGCTCGCCGCGGAGTTCGGGATCTCTCGTTCGTGGTTCATCCGGGAGGCTGGCTCTTGGGCTGCCGCTTGCGGAGGAGCGCATTCGCAAGCTCATCGAGGACGGCTTCCGGCCGGCCGGGGACGCTGCCCGCGTCCCGGCTTCGGGTCCCCGCCGGGGTCCCATCTCCGACGGCGCACGTTCGGATCGTTGGGTCTACGCGCCGGGGGTCCACCGTCGCCGTCGTCCGGTTCCCGACCCTGCCTACGAAGAGGAGTGATGGTCTCTCGGCCGCCGGTTCCGTCGTCAGGATTCGACGAGTTGTCCCTGGCGCTCCGCCGCCCGTTCTTCGCGGTTGGGGTCGCGGCGTTGCCGCCCGGTCGTTGTCCGTGGTGCCGACTCCTGTCCCGCCTCTTCGGTTGCCGTCGGCTCAACCTCGGCTGATCCGCCGCTTTTCGGAAACGCGCGTTCTTGCAACTCCTGGTGGTTTCCGCTAGGGCCGTTCTGCTCGACGCCTGACTCCTTGTCTTCGTTCGACGCCATCAGTTTCCGGCTTCGTCTCGACGCCGGCTCGTGCTCCGCGCTTCGCGGTCCGGACCTCGGCTTGGCTCCTCTGTCGGCTCTTCCGTTGGGGACCCGGCCGGGTCCCCAACGTGGTGGAGTGCGGGGCCGGGCGCTGCAGCATGAGCGAGAGCTCGTTGTTCAGCGACTCCGCCTCGTTCTGCCAGACGGTCAGCAACACCCCCTCCGGGAGGCGCGCCTGCGCCTCTGCCACGTACTCGGTGGCCAGAGCGGCGATGTCGATCGCGCTCTGGTCTCCCGTGCGGAAGACCGAGACCATCATCCTCGGCTCGACGTCGAACCGGGCCTCCTGATCGGTCTCCTCGAATCCGTCGACCACCGTCGCCACGTCGCCGAGGCGCAGGCGGCTGCCGTCGGCCCGCGTCCAGAGCACCAGGTCCTCGAACTCCGCCCCGCGGTACGCCTGTCCGATCGTCCGCAGCAGGATCTCCCCCCGCTCCGTCCGCACCGACCCGCCCGGCAGATCCAGCGACGAGCGCCGAACCGCGTCCGCCACCTGGTCGAACGTCATGCCGTGCCGCCGCAGGTCGTCCTCGGAGACCTCGATCGAGATCTCGTAGGGCGGCGCGCTCACGATGTCCGACCTGCGTGATGGCCCGGGGTCGCGGTCAGCTCGTCCCGCACCCGCTCCGTGACCTGCTTCAGCGTGAACGGGGCTACGTCGCCGGAGACCGCGATGTCGAACGACCTGCTGCCGGTTCGTGAGCTCGCGGATGATCGGCTTCTCGGTCTCGATCGGGAAGGTGGTGATGGCGTCGATGTTGCTCTTGACCTCGTCGACGACGCGGCGCGCGTCGGCCCCGAGGTCGAGCTCGATCATCACCGTCCCCATCCCCTCGGAGGCGGGCGACTGGATCTGCTTGATGCCGTCGATGCCCTGGATCGCCTCCTCGATGCGCACGTTCACCGCCTGCTCGACCTCCTCGGGGGCGGGTGCGTTCCCGGATCAGCTCCCGCTCGAACTCGGCCAGCGCCGCGAAGGATGCCGAACACGAGGCGGCCGGCCGCGGTCGTGGTGTCGATCTGCGCGCCCTGGCCGGTGAGCACCCGCAGGCCCACGCCGCGGGCGCGCAGGCAGCTGTCGAGTCCCGGCCGGTCGTCGCGGACGCCGGAGGCGAGGTCGTGGTAGAGGTTGGCCGGGTCGTCGATGCCCGCGGCCCGCAGGGCGTCGCGCTGCAGGTCCAGCGACTGCGAGCCGTCGGTCTTCGAGACGCGGGCGTAGCCGATCAGCATGTGTCGCAAACGAACGTTTGGGACATGACCCAGCGGTGGTAGGGCGGCAGGCTCTCGTTGTCCCCCCGCGTCACGGGTCACGTGTCTCCAGGCCTCTTCGACGACTGCCCGGTCGTGGCTCGCCGCCCAGACGATCTCGGTTGCTTTTCCACCTGGATGCCCGAGCTGCGCGAGCCCCGGTCTCGCATCGCGCACTCCCCACCGTTCGAGGTGATCGAGGAGCCGGCCGTGTGTCGCTTCGGTGGTGAGGTCGAACTCCTCCACCTTTCTCCGGCCCGGGCGCGAAACACGTGCTGTGCTTTGTGCCAGTCCCCTCCCGAGAGGCGCTTCTCCGGGATGTTGAGCGCGGCCGTCCCGGTGATGTGCCACCGGCGGGTCGTCGGTACGAGCTCGACGGGGTGGTCGCTGGGGGTACTCGGGCATTGCCGTGGGTGCTGTCAGCTTCGGGCGATGGACTCGGCGGCGATCCAGGTCCTCGAGGTGTCGCCGGACCGGACCTGGCTGTGGTCGGACCTGCACCTCTCTGACCGTGCCGTCGTCTTCACGGGGCGTCGGCTCTTTGACGGCGACGTCGTGCGCATGAACGCGCATCTGCTCCGCGAGTGGCGTCGTGTCGTGCGTCCGCAGGACACGATCGTCTGCCTCGGTGATGTGGCCCACCCGGACGCGTGGGCCGACCGGCGCCTGGTCCTCGACGTCGCTGCGCTGCCCGGCCGGCGCGTCCTCGTGGTCGGCAACCACGACCTCAGCCAGCTCGAGGACCTCCGCGACGTTGGCGGCTTCGTCGAGCAGCACCTGGCGGTGCTCTGCGCGACGGACCCGCCGCTCGCGCTCACGCACATGCCGCTACGCCGGGTCCCGCCGGGCGCGGTCAACGTCCACGGGCATGTCCACGGGGGGCGGAGCGCGCCGCCGGCGACGTCGCGGCACCTCAACGTGGCCGTGGACCGGACCGACTACGCCCCCGTCTCGCTGGCTGAGGTCCTCGAGCTGGCCGCGGCGCTAATGCTGAGCGGTTCTGTCTATATGAGAGAGATTCGCTCCGACGTCACCCTCAAGAACTGGGTCGACCGCGCAATGTTCGACCGCGGGCACGGGCAGGAGGTCGATATCCGCCGCTCAACGGTCCACGGTCTCGTCGCCCGAGGAGCCGTGCTGCTGATCCTGCCGCAGAACGTCGTCGAGCGCCTCGGCCTCGAGCACCAGCAGGGAACCGCGTTCCTGCCGCACGCCGGGCGAGCGGCCGCTGGCAGGCTCTGTGACCGTCCGGATCGGCGACCGCTCGGGCGGGTCGTTCTTGCGATGCTGGACCTGATCGCCGACTCCGAGAACGGCACGCTGACGCCGCGGCGTCCAGGCTACCGGCTCCTGCCGCTCAGGTCCTCGGGCGGCTGTCCCCAGGCGCTCGGGGTCGGTGTCGCTGGCCCTCATTTGGGCCGGCCTGGATCCATCGGGGGCGGCCGGACCGCCGGCCGTGGCGGGGGCTGCGGACTCCGACTCCGGACCCTGGCGCTGTCGTGGCAGGGTCCACCGTGGCGCGCGTCTCCTCCGTTGGTTGACGGACGGACGACGCCGCGAGGGTGGGGGTTTGGGGCTTGGGTCCTGCCGTGGCGCTCACCGGGGAGATCGTGCCGCGCTTACGGCGACGAGCTGGCGAGAATCACCGTTCTAGAGAGTCAGAACCGGCGGCCGGTTTCACCCGCTCCGGTGGGCTATTCGGGGGGGCCGGGTTGTCACAAGGTGCGGCGGGCGCCCCCGGCTGGACCCGAGGGCTCTGCCGCGGTCGAGGGCGGCATGGGTCCGCCTCTCGATCTCCTACAGCCCGACGAGCACCCTGGCCTCGTCCGCCGGGACGCCCGCGCCGGTCAGCGACTGGAGCGCCCGCGCGAGCGTCGCCAGGTCGGCGGACCTCGGGAGCTTCAACGTCACCGCTACGCCCAAGGCCTCGCTGAGCTGGTCGCCCATCAGCACGGCAATCGGCTCGGCCGTGCCGACTGAGAACTGCCGCCAGCCCTCCCGCATCGCCGTCCCCGCCGCGGCGTGGCTGGCCAGCAGCGGCGGGATACCGCACGCCGCCAAGATCGACCGCTCGATGTCGCGTCGGAGCTCGACCGCGGCCGCGGGCGGGGAGATCCCGAATCTCGCGGGCTTGAATTCGTGCGCGGGGGCCGCGCCTGGACCGGCACCCCATCCGCCGCCGACGGCCGGCGCCACCACCGTCCGGCCGGCCGCGGCGTGTAGGTCAGACCGGAAACTGTCGATCGGGTCCTCCGCCCCATCTTCATCGCCATCCGCGGCGGCGCCCTTGTCGCCGATGTCGGGGATCGCCATGACGTAGCCGCTCGCGCTGGACGCCTCGCCGCTCAGCTGACGCTCGACGCCGGCCAGCAACTTCCCCGACAGCTCGGCCGATGCCCAGGGCGGCGCCGCTCTCCACGGCCGCCGCGGCTCGACGGTCGGCCCCTGCAGGTGCGCCACTCCGGAGCGGGCGCGGTAGAACGTCCTGCTCTGCGCGGGGCCGTCCTGGGTGAGGGTGTAGACCCACGTGCGTGGGTCACCCGACCCGACGATGACGTAGGCGCGGAACGCGCACGCCGTTCCTGTGGGAGTCCGTCACCGGCCGCGAGCGGGGAGCGACGCCAACGATCGCCTGCGTCCAGTGCGGAGTACTTCACGACGAACGCGCCCGGCGCGCCATGCTCCGCCGCTCGAAGTGGGTAGCGCAGCGGCCCGACCCGACCGACGAGGATTGCATCTCGTTCGCTCTGAGCCGTCTCGACAGCGGCCGGAGCTCGCTGGTGGAGGTGTGCAAGACATGGCGCAAGGCCCGGTTGCAGGTCGAACGCGGCGACCCGAGAGCCCTCGCCACGTGGCGCAATTTGTCGCTCGGTGAGCCGGCCGAGAGCGGCGCCGCCGACGTCGACAAGCTGCACGCCCAACGGCAGGAACGCTTCGCGCTGGTCGGACTCGAGCAGGTCTGCGCCGGCATCGACGTCCAGGACGATCGGGTTGTTGTCGTCGTGCTCGGCTTCGACGCCGGCAACCGAAACGTATGGGTCCTGGACCACGAAGACATCCAGGGGGACCCGCGCGACGACGTGGTGTGGGAAGCCGTCGACGCTCGCCTCCGCCAGCCGTTCGGAGGCCTGCCGGTTACGGTCGTGAGCGCCGATGCGGGATACCTCACGGCAACCGTCCGCGGTCAATGCCAGCGGCGCCGATGGTGGCTTCCCGGCGTCGGCAGGAGCGGCCGCGGCGCCCCCGATCAGGACGCACCGCTGCATCGCCTCGACACGCTCTTTCGCCGGCATGTGGAACGTGAAACAGTCCGTGAACCACTCGGCACGGGCCTCAGCCGGGAATAGCCACGCCAACGCGGTGCTCTTCCCGGTGCCTTGCTTCCGTCCCTGGAGGACTACCGTCTCGTCGTGCTTGGTGCCCGGGCGGATGCGTGCTGCACGGGACCACAGCACCTCGACGTCCTCCACGCG
>CBDHGC010000003.1:0-720000 GCA_965262925.1 Vicinamibacterales bacterium
CATTGTTTTCCATGACGCCGGCGTTCAGCCACTTGGTAATCAGCCGGAGTACCCGTCTGTCCGCGATTCGGTGCCTCGAGAAACCGCAACAGATGGTCTCGTGAGAGCCGGTCGAAGGAACACCCGACACACTACCCATCCCGAAGACCTTCCCGACTTCGTCACCATCATCCGTGACGCTCATCCGTTCAAAGGCCGGCGGCTCGCGGTCCTGAGGCGGATGTACCGGCAACGCCGACACCAATTCCTGTTGGTGTTTCCGGATGGAAGCCGGCGGTTGGTGCCGATCGCCTGGACCGACGCCGCGTCGGCCGGCGCGAACGACCGCGCTGGCCGTACCGGACGGCGTCTTGCCAGCATCGCTGAGTTGTTACGGACCCGGACGATTGTCGACGCTCTTCTCCGTCGCATCGAAACGGAGGAGAAGCATGCAACTGAACCTCGGCTTCCTGAAGTCCCCGCGCCCCGCCCCGAACGTGTGGGAGGTGCTGAAGAACGAACAGCGCATCGCCGTGCTCGACGTGCTGGAGAGACTGATCGCGCAGGCGGCGCGACCTGAACCGGAGGCGGACGACGATGAGTGACGAGAAAGTGCAACCCACCCACCTGCAGTGCGCCGCCTTCGTGTACGTGCGGCAGTCCAGCGCCGCCCAGGTCGAGCACCAACGCGAGTCGACAAGGCGCCAATACGACCTCGCCGAACGGGCGCGCAAGCTCGGGTGGCGCGCCGATCAGGTCACCGTGATCGACGAGGACCTGGGACTGTCCGGTGCGACGACGCAGGGGCGCGGCGGCTTCGCTCGCATGCTGACATGGCGCTACACGATATCAATGCCGTCGACGTTGGGGCCCACCCGCGCGGGGCGCGTGCAACGGCCGACCTGTCGCAGACCGCCGCCGTGACCGAGCTCGAGAACCTGCTCGGCGTCACCTGCACGCGGAACGATGCGGACGGCGCGCCGCGTCCGGAATCCTCTCGCTTGACCATGCTGGCCGCGGAGGCCTACGCCGGGAACTGCTGAGCGAAGGGCAGCTCGCGCGGTTGTTGTGCCTCGATCTCGTCGAGTTGCGCAAGATGCTGGACGCTACGGGTATCGACCGCACCACTACCAACATCAAGTGCCGGCTACACGAAGCTGAAGGGACGCCGGGGTCGGGGGTTCCGGACGAAGACGGCGCACGATACTTCGTGGCCGGCGTTCGTGCAACGGTCACTGCGCGGGCGTCACTCGCTCCGCTGGGCGCGCTCCTCCAGATCGGCCAGGATCTCCTCCATCTGGCGGAGCGCGGAGCGCAGATCGTCGGCGATTTCACGGGCCAGCACGTGCGGCTCCGGCAGGTCGGCGGCATCCTCCAGGCTCTCGTCGCGCAGCCAGAAGAGGTCGAGGCTCACTCTGTCGCGGCTGATGATCTTGTCGTATGGATAGGGCCGCCAGCGACCGTCCGGAGTCTGCTCCGACCACGTCGCCTCCCGCGCGGGGCGGGCGCCCGGCCTGTAGCAGACGACGAACTCGGCGAGGTCGGCGCGGGTCAAGCGGCGGGTCTTCAGCGTGAAGTGCTTGTTCGTGCGCAGGTCGTAGACCCAGACGGTCCGGGTCCACGGCTCCTTCGCACCCGGCCTGCGGTCGAAGAAGAGCACGTTGGCCTTCACGCCCTGCGCGTAGAAGATGCCGGTCGGCAGGCGCAAGAGGGTGTGGACGTCGCACTCGCGCAGCAGGTTCCGGCGCACCGTCTCGCCGGCTCCGCCCTCGAACAGGACGTTGTCGGGCACGACGACAGCGGCCCTGCCGTGGATCGCCAGCAAGGACTTGACGTGCTGCACGAAGTTGAGCTGCTTGTTCGACGTGGTGGTCCAGAAATCCGGGCGGTTGTAGGTCAGCGACTGCCGACCGGTCGCCCCTTCCGCGTTCACGACGGTGATCGACGACTTCTTTCCGAAAGGCGGATTCGTGATGACGACGTCCGCCAGCGCGGCCGGCGTGTCCCGCAACGCGTCGTCGGTCGTGACCGGCGGTTCGCGCCGGTCGCCGCCGTCGGGGCCGATGCCGTGCAGGTAGAGGTTCATGCCGCAGAGCCGCGCGACATTGGGAACCAGTTCTACGCCGCGTAGCGCCTCGAAGCGGAGGTGCCGCTTCTGGTCGCGGTCCAGGTCGGCGTGCCGCTTGAGGTACTCGTGCGCCGCTAGCAGGAACCCGCCCGTCCCGCACGCCGGATCGACGACCACCTCGCCAAGCCGCGGCTGCACGCAGTCGACCATAGCCTGGATGACGGCGCGTGGCGTGAAGTACTGCCCCGCCCCACCCTTGACGTCCTGGGCGTTCTTCTCCAGCAGCCCCTCGTAGGCGTCGCCCTTCACGTCGGCGGCCATCGCCGACCAATCCTCCCGGCCGATCAGCTCGACGATGAGTTTCCGCAACAACGCCGGATCCTGGATCTTGTTCTGGGCCTTCTCGAAGATCATGCCGAGCATTCCGCCCTGCGTGCCGAGAATTCGCAGCGTGTCGCGGTAGTGCTGATCCAGCTCCGCGCCCTCCATCGTCGGCGATGCGAGGTTCTCCCAGCGGTAGCCGGCCGGGATCGGCTGTCCCTCGCCGGTGAGCCGCTCGCGCTCGTCGGCCATCTTCAGGAACAGCAGGAAGGTGAGCTGCTCCAGGTAGTCCAGGTAGGAGAGCCCGGCGTCGCGCAGGACGTGGCAGTAGGACCAGAGCTTCTGGACGATGCGGTTCGCGACGTCGCTCATGGGAGGAGGCGGCGCTTGACCTCGTCGTGCGGAATGCCCTCGCCGCGGTCGAGTTGCGCCAGGAGTCTGCGCCGCAGAAAAACAGATGCGACAATTGTAGGCGAGCCGACGACGAAAGGACTCGATGTCGACCACATTCCGCCCCTATGTGCCTGACCAGTCGCTGCTGTTGCCGCCCGACGTTCGGGAGTGGCTGCCGGAGGGCCACTTGGCGCACCATGTCAGCGATCTGGTGGACGGTCTGGATCTGACGGCGTTCTACGCTCTGTACGAGGGGGAAGGCCGTCGCAACGCGCCGTATGAGCCTCGGATGATGGTGAAGGTGCTGCTCTACGCCTACGCGACGGGGGTATTCTCGTCGCGCCGGGTCGCTCGGAAGCTGGAAGAGGACGTTGGTTTCCGGGTGCTGGCGGCGGGCAACTTTCCGCAACACCGGACGCTGTGCGAGTTTCGGCGTCGGCACCTGGAGGATTTCCAGGCGCTGTTCGTGGAGGTGGTCCGTCTGGCGCAGGAGTTGGGTCTGGCGCGCTTGGGGAAGCTGTCGATCGACGGGACGAAGGTGCGCGCGAACGCGAGTAAGCGCAAGGCGATGAGCTACGACCGGATGCAGGAAGAGGAACAGCGCCTGGAAAGCGAGGTCGAGGCGCTGTTGCGTCAGGCGGATGCGGTTGACGAGGCCGAGGACTCGCGCTTGGGCGCGGAGGTTCGGGGCGACGATCTGCCGGCGGAGTTGCGTCGGCGAGAAGAGCGTCTGGCGGCGATCCGGGAAGCGAAGGCGCGTCTGGAAGCGGCGGCTCGGGCGGCGGACGCCGCGCGGGGTCGGCAGCCGGGGCAGGATCGGAACCCGAAGGGCGGTCGGCCGTACAAGCGGGCGTATGGCGAGCCGGACGAGAAAGCGCAGAGCAACTTCACGGACCCGGAAAGCTCGATCATGAAGACGAGCAACGAGGGATTCCAGCAGTGCTACAACGCGCAGGTGACGGTGGACGCGGAGCACCAGTTGGTGGTGGCGACGGACCTGACGGCGAACGCGAGCGACCAGGGTGAGTTGCCGGTGTTGCTCAACGCGGTAAAGGAGACGTTCGCCGCGCAGCCGGAGACGGTGCTGGCCGATGCGGGGTACTGCAACGAGCGGGACCTGACCGACCTGGAAAAGCGGGGCATTGACGGGTATGTGGCGCTGGGCCGGGAGGGTAAGCAGACGGCTACCCGTGATCGGGAGGCCCATCCGGCGACGGCTCGCATGGTGGAGAAGCTGGCGACGCCGGCGGGCCGCACGGCGTATGCGGAGCGCAAGTGGTTGTCGGAGGCTCCCAACGGTTGGATCAAGCACGTGCTGGGATTTCGGCGCTTCAGCCTGCGCGGACTCGCGAAGGTGCGGTGCGAGTGGGACCTGGTGTGCCTGGCGTTGAACGTCAAACGCCTGCAGCCGCTGATGGCGGCGTAGAAGGCGGGATATGAGGCTCACAACGGCGACAAATCGATGCGCATCGCGGTCTCTGGCGGGCCATGCGGCCCGCGAGGACCGAATTTTGTCATCTGTTCGCCAACTACCGAAAATCCACCCCGCCCCGCTGACCGGCGAAGTCGCCCCGACACGTGACTCAGGTCGTGGGCCGGCGACCCGTTGCGTGCCGCAAATCTCCTGCGGCGCAGACTCCTAGTGGTCCGCCACGTCATAATCTTCGGACACGGACATGGGTTGCAGCGCGCAATCATCGACGAATCACAGCACCGCACACCCGAACGTTTAATCATGGCGCAGCACTAGTCCCTCTTCGATCCTCGCGAGAAGCACCAGTCGCTCAATGGCGTCGTCGACACTACAGTCCGGCGGGAGATCCCGTAGCGCGTCGATGATCCGCTCCCGCTCGAGGGGCATTCCGGTGGAGTCTAGCAGCCGCTCGCCCAGGAAGCGGCTCTGAAGACAAGCCACGGTAGAATCGACAACCTGACGAAGGCCGCGCAAGCCGTTCTTGCCGAGGCGTTGCGCCTAGCTCTCGATGCTCGCGCCGAAATTGCCGCGGAACTCCTTGGCAGTCTGGATGGTCTGTCAGACCCGGATGCCGAAGCAGCCTGGAACGTCGAGATCGAGCGGCGGGTCGCGGCTATTGAAGCCGGAACCGTGCAGGTTGAGCCTTGGAAAGACGTGAGGCGGCGGATCGAGCGTGAGATTCTCGAACGGTGACGGTCCGCAGCGCCCGGAGTACTGGACGGAAACGACCCTGATCGTACGCAAGCCCTGCCGAACAACTCCGTTATACGGATTCTCGAAGCGAACGGCTTTGCAGCACGCGCTGAAACGTCGCTGGGTCATCCATTCCCAGGATTGCAGCCTCCTCCTCCCGTACCGCCGCCGGCATCTCGCCCGCGGCCCACAGGTGCCGGGCCAAGTCTCCCTCCGAGTCGACTCTCTGAAAGGCGGAGGCCCACGTCCTGACCTGCCGCGCGTCCTTCACCTCGGATCCGGGTTCAGGCTCGATCAGCGACGGATACATCTCCGCGAGAACGTGCGCCCGGCCCTCGCCCAGCGTTTGGAAGGGCCAGACTTCCGCTCCCGCGCGACGGCGCAGTCCTTCCAGAGCCGCGATTCCCAGCAAGGCCTGGCCGCCGACCGAGCCTGCCCCGGAGAGTTTCCAAACCTCCTGCGGGGTCCCCGACTCCGGCGAGCGCCTCACCGCGCATTCGGCATGGCGCAAGTTGGGAGGCAGGTTCTCCTCCCAACCGGAGGGCTTCTTCCTTGTGGATATTCCGGTGAAGTGGAACAGCGTTTCCGGGGATCTGGAACACGGTTTCCGGCGAAGTGGAACGCTCGTCGGAGCGTAGCGACGTTCGTCGGTCAGTTCCCTCCCCTCGGTGTCGCAGCAGACCTTCAAGATTCTACTCGTGACGTGGTGTTCGAGAGCATGGACGAAGATGCCTGTGGAGCCTGTGGGCGCCGTCTGCGGCGTCCAAGGTGTTGTGGGAAACGCGCCTTCGGCGACCGCTCAGTTGCGCCGAACGCATCGCGGGCGTTTTCCACATCACCGGCAGGATCCACAGGCCGGTCGGACCCGACGTGCCCCGGTCACGCGTGTCGGCGGCGCGATGGTTCTGGGCTTCGCTTCGCCGCGGTAATGGCGTTGCCGTTCTGGTGCTCATGTCGTCTCCTTCGGGCGGTTGTTCGGCGCGTCGTGCGTACGTCGCATCGAGCGGCCCTTCAGCTCGATGCGGTGCGCGTCGTGGAGCAGGCGGTCGCAGATGGCGTCGGCCTGGTTGGGGTCACCGATGACGGCGTGCCAGTCGGTCACCGGCAACTGGCTGGCGATCAGCGTGGAGGCGCGTTCGGCGCGGTCCTCGATCACCTCGGTCAGGTCGCGGCGCTCGGCGTCACGCAACGGCGCGAGCATCCAGTCGTCGATGGCGAGCAGGTCGAGCTTTGCCAGCCGCGCCATCAGCCGCGTGTAGGAACCGTCTCCGCGGCCGACGGCCACCTCGTGCAGCAGGCGCGGCATGCGGACGTAGCGGGCGGTGAAGCCGCGGCGACACGCCCGTTCGACGAAGGCGCAACAGAGAAAACTCTTCCCGATTCCACACGGCCCGGTGACGATCAAGTTGTGGCGCTCGGCGAGCCACGCGCAGGTTCCCAGCGTCAGGACCTGCTGGCGGTTGAGCCGTCGGGCAGGCGTGAAGTCGACGGCCTCGAGCGTCGCCGGATGACGCAGCTTGGCCGTCTGCAGGCGCCGTTGCAGCTTGCGCTGTTCGCGGGCCGTCCACTCGGCGTCGACCAGCAGGCCGAAACGCTCCTCGAAGCCGAGCGTGGCGGCCTCGCCGCTCTGCAGTTGTTGCTGGACGGCGTCGGCCATCGCGCCCAGCTTCATGGCGTTGAGTTTGTCGACGGTCTGTTCGATCAGCATCGGTCCTCCTCCTCGGTCGTGGCCGCGGCGTAGTAGTCGGCGCCGCGGATGTTGGTGTGCGTGGGCGTCGGGGTTGTCTCGGCCGCCGGTTCCAGAGGCAGACGGTCCTGGCCGGCGGCGAGAATGTTCTTGACGGTGCGATAGCGGTAGGAGCCGAGTGCCATCGCGCGAGCGCTCGCCGCGTCGAGCCGGTCGTTCCCGTACTGCTGTCCCAGGCGCATGATCCCCAGGCAGGCTCGATACCCTTGCTCCGGGTGCGGGCGACGCTCGATGATCTGGGCGACGAGCTGTCCGGTCGCCGGTCCGGCCTGCTCGGCCCAACGGATCAGCCGCGACGGCGTCCACTCGGCATGCGCGCGGTGGGCGCTCGGCATGTGCTCGCGATGGGTGGACGGCTGTCCGTCGTAGCGCCGCCGGTGCGACGTCAGTCGCTTGCCGCGATAGAAGATCTCGACCGTGTTCGTGGTGTAGCGGACCTCGACCTGCTCGCGGACCAGCTGGAACGGCACGCTATAGACGTGGCGCTCGACCTCGACGTGGTAGTCGATGTTGGCGCGGCACAGCTTCCAGTGCGCCAGGACGTAGCGCGCGGTCGGCAGGGACCGGAGCGCCGGCCGGTCGACCTGCTCGTAGAGGGCGCGGCGGCTGACGCCCAGCTTCTTCATCGGCCGGTCGTTGAGCTCGTCGAGCAGGACGCGGATCGCGGCGTTCAACGGGCCGAGCTCGAAGAAGGTCTGGTCGCGGAGGCGGGCGAGTATCCACCGCTGTGCGATGAGTACACAATTCTCCACAGCAGCCTTATCCCGAGGTTTCCTCGGTCGCGCCGGAACGACGACGGCGCCGTAGTGGGTGGCCAGGTCCTCGTAGGTGCGGTTGACGCCGGGCTCGTAGCGGCAGGGGCGGGTGATGGCGCTCTTGAGCTGGTCGGGGACCCACAACGTGGTAGCGCCGCCGAAGTACTCCACCATGCGGATATGCGCGTCGATCCAGTCCGGCAACTGCTGGGTCTCGGTCGCCGCGGCGTAGGTGAGGCTGCTGGCGCCGAGCACGGCGACGAACAGCTCGACGCGTCGGAGCTCACCCGTGCGCCGGTCGACCAGGCTCGGCCGCTTGCCGGAATAGTCGATGAACGTCTTCTCGCCGGCGCGGTGCACCTGCCGCATCGACGGACCAGAGCGGGGGCCAAACCGTAGGCCGCCACCATCTTGGACCGGATCGCCGCATCTGTGGGAGAAGAGGTATAAAGCCAGTAACTCTCTGGATCGACGCCTAGCCGCAGGACCACCTGTTCCGTCGCACGGTGCAGGTACATCTCCTGCTTGGACTCAAGACCGCGGATCGTCTCCAACTGCGCCGGCGTGAGCTGCAGAACATCGGCCGCAGAGGCCGGAAAGTCCGGATTCGCCAAGAACAGCTTCGTGGGAAGCATCTCCAGCAGCGCAAGCGCCTGCCGAGAGTTCGACACGTCGCCGACCGACTGCGTCGCCATGATCAGCGCAGCATTCCGCTTCCGCCACGTCTTCGCAGCCTCCATGAGCGAGTTGAGGACGACTTCGTCCTGCAGGTACATCCACGCCTCGTCGACCACCATCAACTTCACGCGATCGATCTCCGAGTCGTCGTCAATGACCAGACGTAGACGCTCGAAAAGGAAGAAGAGCGCCGCGGTGCACCAATCCTTGTGCTCCTTCGCGCCCTCGAGATCGATCACCTGCCAGGTGTTGTCGCCGATACGCCCATCCGAAGGTGGGCCATCAAAGGTCTTGGCCCAGGGGCCGTCATCGACCCAGCGGTTGAGAGCCGGCCACATCGGTTTGTTCAGGATGCGCTTGAGCGCACCAAGCGTCCGCTGCTCGCGCGGACGCTTGTAGATGTCCTGAATCCGCCGGCGGATATCGTCCCTTGCGGACGGGTCGCACGTATAGCCACCCAAGGCCAGCAGCCGCACTATCCACGCCTCGAGGAACGCAAACGTCCGCTCGCCTTCCTCCAGCGAGAACGGCTGAAGAGCCGGAGCGTCAGCCTGGACGTCATCCGGTTTCATTGAGATGTAGCTTCCGCCCAGAAAGCGCGTGATCCAGCGGTACGAACCACCCAGGTCCAGAATGACGACACGAGGGTTGTACTGCAGAGCCTGCATGAGCAGGAAGTTGAGCGTGAACGACTTCCCGGAACCGGTAGCGCCGAAGATCGCCGTATGGCCAACGTCATGACCACCGAACAAATCGTAGCCATACGGTGTCTGCCAACGGGTCTCGAACCACGTCAGCGGCGGCTTGCGAAGGTGCTTGCAGGTCTCGTAGCCAGTCGGCGCACCAAAGAGTGGCGCCAACGAGGCCGCTTGCCCGGAGGACAGGAAGACAGGGCGGGCAAAGGCCTTGCGAGCCTGCCCGGGCAGGCGCTGGAACCAGACCACAGGTTGACCGGCTCGCTCCTGAACGACCTTGCCGTCCTGGTGCAGGACCACGCGCTGGATCTGAGCGCCCAGCTCATCCAGTTCCTTGCGGCTGTCGACAGCGGCGGAAATCGACAGCGCGAACTCGCCGAACGCAACGCCATGAGTCTCAAGCTCCAGCGAAGCGCGGTGGAGCTGCTCCACCGCCGCACCCGAGCTGGCGTCTTCGATAGCCATGCTCGAGCCCTCGGTCTCATTCACCGCGGACCACAACGACCAACGCTGATTGTTGTAGTGCTTCTGCACCGCGCGAATCCGCTTCGTCGCGTCATAGCGGTCGACGCCCCGCCACTCGAGCACGATCGAGAGATCAGCCTGCATCGAGTAGAGCTCGCCGAACGAGTTGGCGGCCGAAGCTTGGGGCGGAAGCGCCAAGGAGTAAAGACCGACAAGACGATTGCCCACAACCATGTGGGTACGCTCGAACGACACGTCCTCGGCGGCCAGACGCCAATTGAGGCCGTAGCGCTGCGGCTTGCGAGTAGGCTCGAAAACGCCCTGCCCCTGGTTGACCAGATAATGCAGGAGCGAAGCGATCTCGACCGACGACATCGGCTCCAACGGCGTGCCATCTTTGACCAGGCTCGAGAGCCCCTCGAAACGAGTGCGGCAGTCCGCAATCGCATCGTCAATGAGCTCACGGAGGTAGAAGTTCAGATGCGGCTGGCGGCTGCGCTCTGCCGCCCAATGGCGGATGTACTGCCGAACCCAGTTCGACTGATCGTCATCGACCTGACTGCTGAGTTCGGGGTCGAACGCGACCACCAACGTGCTCTGCATCCGACGCACATGACTGCACACGAAACTGAGGCGCTTGCGCTGCGCCAGCCCCGCAACATCATCCGACCGGTCGTAGTCGTCAGGAAGCTCCATTTCCGGACGAGTGAAGACGATGAACGCTCGATGCGGAGGCTCGACCGTTCCGAGCAGCTTCTGCCACGACCGATTGATCACGTCGAGATCGGCCGGGTCCCTGGCATCGATGGCCGCGTGCCGGATACGCGCAAAGAAGAGCAGCTGACCACTCATGGTCAGCACGACATCGGGCAGCGCAAAGCCCCAGTAGGGGACTTGATCGGCAAGAGGCGCCTTGCCGGGGGTGAACATGCCGAGCATCAGCGAGTACCCCTTTCACCGAGGACCAGCGAGGCCAGCTCCCAGAAACGGCCTTGGCGCCCGGAAACCGTGCGAGCACGAAGCGCGTCACGCTTGCTGCGCTCGAGATTGTTGAGAAACTTGCGAGTCGGCACGATGTACGCACCGTAGACCGAGGGCGCGTCGGCCGGATCGTACCAGGCCGCCGGAAGCGAAGACGAACCGCGCAGAACGGAAAAGAACTGCGGGTCGGTCTTCGTCATACGCCGAAAGCTGTAGTAGATCGCGTAGCTGACGCCAATAGCCAGAAGGAACGACCCCATGCCTTGCCAGAAGATCATGAAGATGATCACCAGGATGCCGAAGAGACGCCGATCGACTCCAAGCATCTCAAGCGGGCGGCAGAGCACCTGATACCCCTCCCACTGCTGCGCGCCGACGAAAACCTGTTTGGACATGATTCAAACGCAAACACAGAACAAGACGCCAACCGGGCCGGGAAACCCCGCCCAGGCGGAAAACGAACCCGGATGCAGCCTACCGGCTACGGGCAAAAAGCGGGCCTGCAACGAGCGATAGAACCGGCCGCCGGCGGCGATCCACGCCGGTCGGCCGACTCCGTTGTCGCCGGGGAGAACAGCGGGCTCCACCGGGACCACAAACCAAAAAGACATGCGGGAACCAGGAATTACCCGCAGGCGATGGTGTCATCGGTCAGTTCCAGCCACTCCAGGAACTGTGCAGCGCCCAGAACCATGCCGGCGCCGAACACCAACGAGCCAGCAGGATAGGCCTCGAGAACATCGATGTCGCCGGACAAGCCCTGCATGCCGCTCCCGGACGCGGCAACCTCCTCCTTGTCGAGAACGAACGGAAGCCACCAGTCCCGCTGAACGGCCCAGACCTGCTCGACATCAGCGAAAGGGCCAGGATAGCGACCACGGACCTGAACATAATGAGCCCGAAGGCCGGAGACGAGCGCGACTCCAGCATCAACGCCGACGATCAGCTCGAGCAGAAGCGGGTCGATCGCATTCATGACAAACTGAGGCACCGCCTGCTGAACGGGCCAGGAAAGAAATAGACGTCCCCAGACATCACAAGCATCCTGGCCCTGGCCGACGGCGACCATGAGTTCGTCACCAGTCGGAACCGGCAACTTCCGGAGCAGAACTTCTGCGGAATTCGGCATGAGCGTACGGGCAAAACCGGCGCGCCAGCCACGCGCATCCCGTCCTGCAGTGTACGCGCAAGCGGTCAAAACAGAAGGGCCGCAGAAGGCCCTGAAAACGCCTCCGGCGAAAAACACCGCGCACGCTCTGGAGGGCCCTGATTTGTGGCCCGGCAGAGCGTACGCCGCAGGATCTGGATCGCGATCCGGATCCTGCGGGGAATGCTACTTATGAGTAACATTTCGAGCACCGCGAAAGCACCTCGTCGGAGCAGACCACCTGTCAAAAAACACGTACTCACAAAACCCGAAAAAAAAGGCCCGGTCGCGGGTAGCGGCCGGGCCTTGAAAAAGGCTCAACGAGACGCTCGAAAAGAGCCTAGTGCTGCGCCATGATTAAACGTTCGGGTGTGCGGTGCTGTGATTCGTCGATGATTGCTCGCTGTAACCCATGTCCGTATCCGAAGATGATGACGTGACGAACCACTAGCAGCCTGTGGCGAAAGTCGCGGATCCGGCCTGGCCCCGGCGCGGTCGAGTTTCGTACACTGAACGGCATGGCGATGGGCAAGAGACCGGCGGCGCGCCAGGCGGCGCCGATGTGGGTGGACACGGCGGACCTTCCGACGAACGATGGGCATCCTTACTTCGAGCGGCTGAACCGGGTCCTGGCGGATTCCGGATTCGATGCGTTCGTCGAGGAGTTGTGCGCGGCCTTCTACGCGGACCGGCTGGGACGGCCGAGTCTGCGTCCGGGTCGGTATTTCCGGATGCTGTTCATCGGCTATTTCGAGGGTCTGACGCCCCTATATGTCAAGAATGCGAGGGGGAGCACTACGGCGAGGTCTGTTCGCGGGGAACTGAAGGCCCTCGCTTCGCTCGGATCGCGTTCACCACGCACGGTCAACCACGGCCGTCAACCCGCTGCGCGGGTCCTCCGCTGCGCTCCGGCCCTTCGGGTGACTGCCGCGGCTGACCGTGCGGGAAGCCCTTGCGGGCCAGCCGGAAGGCTGGCCCTCGATCCACTGCCTGGAAGTGCGACACCCGCGAGCCACTCCGTTGTCGCGGAGAACCGTCGACAAACTCCCGAATGGGACCGCGTTCACCTTCCCGACCGCGGCTTCGCCGTGGCGCGGACGATCCGAAAGCACGCGGTGGGCATCCTCGCCTACCTCGACACGCGGATGACGGAACGGGTCCGCGGTCGGACGCACCCTGCGCGCCCGACTGGATGATTGCCGGAGAATTCGCGGACGACCTTCACGCGGCGCGACACCGGTTTCCGGTCAGGTACTGACCGCGAGCTGCACCAACCCGGTCTCTTGTCGACGGTAGCAGCGGCCGACCCGTGGGGGAGATCAGGACATCGAGGGCGTGATCTCGCAACCTGACGTCAGGCGGCCTCGGCACAGGCCGCACCGGAGCGGTGGTCGTCGATGAGTGCGTGGTAGACCTCCCGGGCGACGAAGCGCTTCAGGCAGCGGATGATGTCTTTCTTCGACAAGCCCTCGGCGGTGCGACGTCGAACGTAGTCGATGGTCGGCTGGTGCCAGCGCATGCGGACGATCACGATCCGGTAGAGCGCCGCGTTGGCTTGGCGGTGGCCGCCGCGGAAGAGCCGATGCCGGTTCGTGACCCCGCTCGAGGCAGGAATCGGGCAGGCGCCGCACAGCTTCGCAAACGCGGCGTCGGATCGGATCCGGGTGGGGTTGTCGCCGGCAACGATCATCATCTCGGCCGCCGAGTCGGGACCAATCCCGAACATCTCGCGCAGGGTCGGCGCCGCCCTCCTGGTGAGGGTGTCGAGCGCCTCGTCGTGGTCGCCGATCTCGGCCGCCAGTGTGCGCCAACGTGCGGCGAGCGCCCGCAAGGAGTGTTTGACCGATGCCGTCGGGTCGATGATCTCACCCGGTCTGAGGGCGGCGCAGCGCTCGATGAGCTTCCGGTCGGTGAGCGGCTCGAGTGCTTCGCGGAGCGCGCCCGGCGCGTTCACGAGGAGCGTCTTGAGGGTGACGATCGCGGCACTCCGGGCCTTGATGGCCGTATCGCGGGCGATCTTGATCTGGCGGACCATCTCTGCGGTCCCGTCGGCGGACTTCGGGATGGCGGTCGCGATGCCCGAGAGCACCGACCGCGCGGCGGACTCGGCGTCAAGGGTGTCGTCCTTGCCGTTGTTGCGCCGCTTGCGCCGGTCGCAATGGTTGACCTCGACGACACGGAGCCCCTCTCGGCGCACGAAGCTCGCGAGGCCGGCCCCGTAGGAGCCGGTGCCTTCGGTCCCGAATGCTTCGACGGCGCCGAGCGTGCGCGCCCAGGCCACCAGGTCGGCATAGCCCGCCCGGTTGGCGGGCGCCCGGAACGTCGCAAGTCGGGCGCCGAGGTCATTGATCGCCACGGCGACATGCTCGTGTTTGTGGGTGTCGACGCCGACGATCACCTTGACGGACGGATCGTCCCACGCGATGCTGTTCGACATGTTGGTAGCCCCTTCACGGACTGGCGACATCGTCTGGTCGGGCGGGCGGACAGGACTGTGACGGGACTTTCAAGCCAGGCCCCTATGCGGTCACTGCCCTCCCGGCCAGACAACATCTGGATGCGTGCTGCCCAACCAGGTCGACAGATCAGTCCCAGGACACGAAGTCGGTCGTCGGAAGGGTCAGAACCGGCCGGGCAGCAGCACGATTATGCTCACAGTCGTCGGAGCGCGGGATTGCGTGGCGGGTGGCGGATTCGCTGAGTCTGCGGTCGTTTCTGGACCTGGAGCTGACCGAGGCGGCGCCGGATCACTCGACGCTGTCGCGCACCCGGCGGCGGATCGACGTAGAGACCCACGAGGCCGTGTTCACGTGGATTCTGGAGCGGCTGTCGGCTGCGGGTTTGGTGCGGGGGTGTGTCGCTGGTGCCCCGCGCCTCGGCGTCGAGGCGGAGCTGGATGGAGTTGCCACCCTGGAACCGAGGGCTACGTGGTCACCACCGCGGCGCAGCGCGAGCGGTGGGGCCTGGCCGACCTGACGGCCTCGGGCCGCGTTCGTGTAGTGGACGAGGCGCAGCAGGTTCGCCTTGCGCAGCATCAGTGACGTGACTGGGGCGCGAGTCCGTCAGCGGTGGCCGGGCGGCTCGGCCAGACGCTCAAGGGCCGCCACCGGTACGAGCCGAGTACGGCCCAGACGGACGGACGGCACGGTGCCGGCCGCAATCAGGTGACGCATCTTGCGCACGCTGATGCCCAGGACGTCGGCGGCCTCCTGCGGCCGATAGAACAGGCGCTTCACCGGCGCTCGTGGTTGGCGCGATTTCTTTCCTGCAGACATTCGATACCTCCTCACGCCCTTACCAGGGCGTGGTCCCCGTTTACGGACCGTCGGCACGTCATTTCCCCGTACCGGTGTCCCTCCCACTGATCCGAACCGTAGGTACGTGCGGCCACGGGAAGACGGCGAAGGGGAGGCCAATCGGGGGAAGAGACTGTGAGGCGGGCGGTTCCGGAACACTGGATCATGCCGTAAAGCCCACCATTGCAACGACTTGCAGATTACAAGAAACTTTACCTAAATTTTACGTACCTGAAATATCGTGTGCTGGCGCCGTCATTCGGCCTGCGTCCAACTGCACGGTCGGCAGGCCGTCTTGTGCGATACCTGCCGGTCCGGTCCCACTCAGGCTGCCCGACTGCGGCACGCGCGATGAGCCGGCCGTGTCGACCACGGCATCCGCATGAGTCCTGTAGACCTCGCGCAAGACCCGACCCGTTTCCCGCCCCGATGGCCGCGGGTTCCTAGCCTTCTTTCCATGGGAGGCAAGGTGAACAATGACGCGCAGAAAACAGGATTGGCCCCTGGAGACCGTCACCTATCAGCCGGCGGAAGCGGCCGAGGCGATCGGTGTCGGCACGACCAAGATGTACGACCTGATCAACGGCGGCACCGTCCCCCACGTCCTCGTGGGAGGCCTCATCCGCGTGCCCGTGGAGGCCCTGCAGCGCTGGGCGGAGCAAGTCGCGCACTCCGCACGTTGCGCACCACCACGAGTCCGGCGCCTGGCGAAGGGCACGCCGACCACGTGAGCCCCGGCCGGTCCGGGCCGGTCGCACATGCGACGGGGAGTGCCGATTCGACCGGCACGCATCGGGACCGAAGCGGTCGCGACCACCCGGGTCGGTCGTGTGGCGGCGACGACGGAATTCGCGCGGGAGAGCAGCGTCGGGCGGGGCCCCGAATCCCTTCAGACGCCTGACGCCACATGCTACTCTGGGGCCTGCAACAATCCTGTCGCACGGGCGGCGCGACGCCGGGGCGGAACGATTGGATGGGAGTCCTCGGCCGACCGTGTCCGCAAGCCCTCCGCACAGACTCCTGCGCCGGCTTCGGGAAGTCGCCCGGAGTCGGCCGGCTGCAGCGGGTGTTGCCGAGCGCGAGGAACTGACAGAAACTGGACTCGGGGTCGACCGCAAGATGTTGTGGTCGCTGGCGGCATCGTCAAGCCAACAGCGTGCGCGTGTGCTCACCGACGTCAAGGCGCGTCGCTTCGCTCCGCCCCCGCTCCGCGGGGCTGACGGCCTTGACGCCGGCTCCGCGCACGCTCGTCCAGATTGGCTCTTGTCGACGATGCTCACTCATACACCCTCTACATGTTGTGGTCGACGTCCCGTCCAGAATGACGCTCTTTCGGGCGACCGCTGACAGGCAGGAGCATTCGACGAATGTCCAGAAGGCGCGGACGCGGCGAAGGCGGCATCACGAAGCGGAAGGACGGCCGCTGGATGGCGCAGGTCGACATCGGCTGGCAGGACGGCAAGCGCCGCCGCAAGGCACTCTACGGCCGCACGAAGGCAGAGGTGCAGGACAAACTGCGCGAGACGCTGCACCGCAGGGACCACGGGTTGCCGCCCATCCCGGAGCAGGAGACCATTGGCACCTTCTTGCGGCGCTGGCTCGACCTCAGGCAGGGCCAGGTCCGGCAGGGGACGTGGAAACGCTACGAGCAGATCGTGCGCGCGCACCTGATGCCCAGTCTCGAGCGCGTCCGGCTCGCCAGACTCACGCCCCAGGACGTCGCCGCGTGTCTGCGCCGCGTGGAGACGTCCGCCAGCGCCTACACCGCTCGCGGCGCGCGCGACGTGCTGCGAACGGCGCTGAATCAGGCCCTGCGGTGGGAACTCGTCTCGCGCAATGTCGCCGCGCTGACCGACGCGCCCCGACACCGCGCCAGGCAGATCCAGCCGCTGACGCCCGAACAGGCGGCCACGTTGCTCCACGCCGTCGCGGGCCACCGGCTCGAAGGTCTCATCACGGTCGCTGTCGGCCTCGGGTTGCGGCAGGGTGAAGCCCTCGGACTGCGGTGGGAGCACGTGAATCTCGAGGCCGCCGTGCTCGCCGTCCAGCAGACGCTCGAGCGAGGCGGTCCCGAGCCGCGCTTCGGAGAGCCGAAGACCGAACGGAGCCGCCGCACCATCAACATGCCCGGCGTCGTGACCGCGGCGCTGCGCCGGCATCGCAAGCGCCAGCTCGAAGAACGCCTCGCCGCCGGCGCGCGGTGGGTCGACTCGGGATTGGTGTTCACCTCACCCATCGGTACCGCGGTCGACAGGAGCGGCCTGCAAAGGGCCTTCAAGGCGCTGCTCCGCACGGCCGGGCTGCCCGACATCAGGTATCACGACCTGCGGCACACCGCCGCGACGCTGCTGCTCACCCAGGGGGTCGCCCCGCGGACCATCATGGAGACGCTCGGCCACTCGCAGATCAGCCTGACGATGAACACCTACGCGCACGTTATGCCGAAGCTGCGGCAGGACGCCGCGGCGAAGATGGATGCGATCCTCTCGCCGCGCGGCGACCGCGATTGACAGCCAACGTGACAGCCTACGGAAGGGACTCTCTTGCATCCCGGTGCACATCGGCGGAAACCGGAGTCGAAGTCACCCGCATGGAACGGGCATTCCTGCACGTCGATGCACCGTGGCGAACAACGGTCAACGAATACCAGATCTTCCAGGCGCCGGGATACGTCGTCATCCTCGTCGAGATGGTCCACGACGCCCGCATCATTCCCCTGGACGGACGTCCGCACGCGGACGGGCGGATTCGCCAATGGCTGGGAGACTCGCGCGGCCGGTGGGAGGGCGATACGCTGGTCGTCGAGACCACCAACTTCGTCCCGGTGAACGGACGAGCGTTGACCGTCTTCGGCGCCAACGAGACCACGCGGCTCGTGGAGCGGTTCACGCGGGTCGACGACGAGACGATCGACTACCAGTTCACCGTGAGCGATCCGACGGAGTACACGACGCCGTGGACCGCGTCGATTCCCATGACGAGTCTCGACGGGCTGCTCTACGAGTACGCGTGTCACGAAGGGAACTACGGACTCGAGAACATCCTGGTGGGGGCGCGCGCCGCGGAGCGGTAGGGGATCAAGCCTGCTCTACGTCGAACGCGGCCAGGTTGCGGTCTTCCTTGCTGAACTCGACCGCGATCAGGTGGATGGGCTCGCCCCGGTCGCAGTACTTGTCCGCGTATCCCTTCGCCTTCAACTGCGCCATCGCGGCTCCTGCGGGCGCCAGTTCCACCACCTTGAACTCGAACAGGTAAACCTGGCCGTTGAAGCGCACCGCCATGTCCAGCCGGCCGTGGCTGCTGCTGTCCTCCACCGCGACGTCCAGGCCCAGCCCCGCGAAGTACGAGTAGAACACGCTGGCGTAGAAGCCTTCGTAGCTCGCGATGTCGTTGTTCGTGTACCACTGGTGGGGAATGCTGGCGAAGAACGCCTCGAACAGCGCCGCCAGACCCGTAAAGTCGTTGACCAGCAGCAGGTCGTAGAGCCGCGCGCTGTGCGCTGTCGGCCGTGACGCATCCCCGGTCATGCGGGTCAGCAGGCTCCGGTTCAGGCTCTGCCGCACCTCGCGGTTCGGATACCCCAGCCGGTAGAACATGACCCCGCCCCGCGGCTCCGGGCGCAGGATGGTCAGGTGGCCGGTCTGGAACAACAGTGCCTCGGTCGGCATGTCGTCGATGTCGAAGGTCGACAGCAGCTCGGCGCTGCTGAGCATCCCGTCGAGCGCCAGCGAACCGACCCGCCGCGAGAACAGCGTGTCGACCAGAAACGTCGGCGTGCCGGTCTCGAACCAGTGGGCGGCGAACTCGCGTTTGCGAAACAGCAGCAGGATGTCGAACGGGTTGTATACCTTCCGTTCGCCGCGCCAACTGTAGCCGTTGTACCAATCCCGGACCTGATTGCGGTCCAGGCCGCCGAGCTCCGGCGAGAACACGGTGTCGAGATCCGCTTCCGTGTAGCCGCAGATGGCCGAGTAGCCCGGCTCCAGGGTGATGTCGGTGAGGTTGTTGAGGCCGGAGAACAGGCTGACCTTCGAGGCTGTCTCATGCGAGGGGTACCCCCTCGCGCTCCCCGGCTGAAGGCTCCTACTCACGCCGGTGATGAAGCTGAAGCGGAGATGTGCGCGTCGCTGTCCTTGATGACCGCGTAGAGGCCGCGCAGGAAGTCGCGGTTGGCGCGGGCGACCTCCGGCGCGTCGAGCGCGTCCAGAATCGGCTTGTCGTACTCGTCCACCAGGACGACGGCCCGTTGCCCGGCCTGTGCACTCGACGTCCGGACCAGATGTCCGAATCGCTCCGCGGCCGTATCGTAGCGGGACGCGACGCCGAGCTGCTCCTCCAGGACATCGAGCTGGGCCATCAGGTTGGTGTGCAGGTAGCCCGGCTCCTTGAAGTTGCCGCTGCCGAAGCTGAGGCGCAGCACGGGATGGCGCACCGACCAGTCCCACCGGTCGTGGATGGCAAGTCCCTCGAACAGCGGCTCGTTGCCTTCGAACAGCTCCTTGCAGGTGTCGAGGAACAGGCTCTTGCCGAAGCGCCGCGGACGCGACAGGAAGTAGTGACTGCCCTCGTCGAGCAACCGCCGAATGTAGGCGGTCTTGTCCACGTAGTAGCAGTGCTCCTCGCGGACCGTTCGGAAGGTCTGCACGCCGATGGGCAGCTTGCGTCGAGTCATGGAACGCACCCGGATCGTGGTCGCATCCTGTCGCAACCTGTATTGTCGCATCCGAGCGGGGTAGACTTGGCGGAACCGGCCGAGCCGGCGTCTTCGATGCCGACCGCCGGCCCGCGACCGGTTTCGGTAGCCGCGTCTATCGAGGCACCCGGATTTCGTGAAGGAGGCAGCCATGGCTGCAAGCCGCCTCGTGCTCGGCGTGACGTTTCTCATGGCGCTCATGGCGTTCGGCTTCCCGCTCCACTTGGCCGCGCAGCAGGAGGGCGCCGGCTCGGCGACGATGCGCGCCGCTCCCGACTTCCGCACGGTCCGTCCGGTCATCCGCGGGCAGGACTACGCGGTCAGCTCGATGAAGGCGCAGGCGACCGCCGCCGCGGTCGAGATTCTCGACGCCGGGGGCAACGCGTTCGACGCCGCGGTGGCGGGGCAGGCGGTGCTCGCCCTGGTCGATCCGGCGATGAACGGCATCGGGGCCGACGCGGTGCTGCTGGTCTACGACGCCGAGGCGAAGCAGGTCTTCTCGATCAACGCCGAGGGGATGGCGCCCGAGCTCGCCACCATCGAGTGGTACGAAGAGCACAACAACGCCGAGCTGCCGCGCAGCGACGGGCTGCTGGCCGCGTCCACCCCCGGCGTGGTCGACGCCTGGTACATCCTGCTCGACCGCTGGGGGACGATGACCTTCGAGCAGGTGCTGCGGCGGGCGATCGCCGTTGCGGCCGAGGGGTTCCCGGTCAGCGAGGGGCTGAGCCGCACGATCGCCAACTCGTCCAAGATCCGGAAGTATCCGACGACCATGAAGGTCTACTTCCCGGATGGGCGCGCGCCGGTGCCGGGCGAGATCTTCCGCAACCCCGGCGCGGCCCGCGTGCTGGAGAAGCTGGTCGAGGCCGAGCAGGAGAACGCGCACCGGGGCCGGTCTGCGGCGCTGAAGGCGGCGCGCGACCGGTTCTACAAGGGCGACATCGCGCGGGCGATGGGTGAGTTCTTCGAGGAGCACGGCGGCCTCTACCGCTACGAGGACTTCGCCGCCTACACGGCCAAGGTGGAGACGCCGGTCTCGACGAACTACCGCGGCTACGAGGTCTACAAGAACCCGTCGGCCAGCCAGGGTCCGGCCGAGCTGTTCACCCTCAACATCCTGGAGGGCTTCGACCTCGCCGCCATGCGCCACAACAGCGCCGACTACGTCCACACGAGCGCGGAGGCGCTGAAGCTCGCCTTCGCGGACCGCGACAAGTATCTCGGCGACATGGACGTGGTCCCCATCCCCTACGAGGGGCTGCTGTCGAAGGAGTACGCGGCCGAGCGCCGCGAGCTGGTCGACCCCGACCGGGCGTCGCTGGAGTTCCGGTCCGGCAGCCCCGAGCGGTTCATGGAGAACCCGCCGCCGACCCCTGCCCACCCGCGCGTCACGTTCGCGGGGGACGCCGATCACGAGGGCGACACCAGCTACATCGCGGTGGTCGACGGCGACCGCAACATGGTGAGCTTCGAGCCGAGCCTCCACAGCGGCTTCGGGACCGGGGTGGTCGTCGGCGACCTCGGGTTCAGCTTCACCTGCCGGGGCGACTATTACTCGCTGGTCCACGGCGAGGCCAACGCGCTGGCACCGGGCAAGCGGCCGCGCAGCACGCTGCAGAGCACCCTGGTCATGAAGGACGGCGAGCCGTACGCCATCCTCGGCAGCCCGGGCGGCGACGACCAGATCATGCGGACGATGCAGACCCTGCTGAACATGGTGGAGTTCAACATGAACGTGCAGCAGGCGATCGAGGCCCCGCGCTGGTCGACGCGCAGCTTCCCGGCGTCGCCGTTCCCGCACACCATGTATCCTGGCGACCTGTCGGTGGAGGCGGGCATCTCCGCCGAGGTGCGCGCCGTGCTGGAGGCGAAGGGCCACGCGCTGCGGGTCCGTCCGGAGTGGTCGATGGGCTCGAACGCCGCGATCGTCTTGGACCACGAGCATGGCGTTCTGGCGGCCGGCGTCGACCCTCGGACGGAGGGGGTCGCCTGGGCGAAGTGAAGGAGACGACGATGCGCAGCCGTTTCAACGGGTCGAGCATTTCCCTGGCGCTGGTCGCCGCCGCGGTGAGCGCGGTGGTCACGGCGTCCATCGCGACTACCGAGGGTCAGTCGGAGCGCGGGCGCCCGGTCGACGGCAGGCCGGACTTCAGCGGCATCTGGCAGGCGAACAACGAGGCGCACTGGGACCTGGAGGCGCACGCCGCGCGGCCGGGCGCGGTGACGCAGCAGGGGGTGTATCCGTATCCCTACGCCGAGGTGCCGGCGGCGCCGGTGCTGGCGCTCGGCGCGGCGGCGGGGGTGCCCGGCTCGATCGGAGTGGTGCAGGGCGACGGGCGGATCCCCTACACGCCGGAGGCGGCGGCCATCAAGGCCGAGAACGGCGCCAACTGGATCGACCGCGACCCGGAGCTGAAGTGCTACCTGCCGGGGATCCCGCGGGCGATGTACATGCCCTATCCCTTCCACATCACGCAGAGCGAGACCAAGGTCCACATGTCGTTCCCGTTCGGGGGGCAGACGGCCCGCACGATCCACCTGGACGAGGTGGAGCCGCCGCCCGACTACACCTACATGGGGCACGCGGTCGGCCGCTGGGAGGGCGATACGCTGGTGGTCGACACCACCGAGTTCAACGGCAAGAACTGGCTCGATCGGGCGGGCAACTTCCACAGCGAGGCGCTGCGCCTGGAAGAGCGCCTCACGCCGATCAGCACCGACGCGTTCCTCTACGAGGTGACCATCGAGGACGAGAACGTGTTCACCCGGCCGTGGCAGATCGCGATGCCGATCTACCGCCGGCTGGAGCCGAACATGACGGTCCTCGAGTACCCCTGCATCGAGTTCGCGGAGGAGTTCCTCTACGGGCATCTGCGCAAGGAGCCGCTGGTGACGCGCTGGGAAGGCGAGACGATGATCGTCGACATCACGCGCAAGATCCCGGAGGGCGACGCGCTCTACGAATGGTACCGCAAGTAGCGGGAGGTTTAGACATGAGACGACGCGTACTCGAGCTGTTCGGCGTGGCGGCGGCGGTCGTCGGCGTGACGGTGCTGCTGCAGTCGGCGCCGGTCGAAGGGCAGGCGCAGGACGCGCCCGACCGTAGCGATGCGACGCCGGCCACCCCGACCCCGTGGGGTGAGCCGGACCTGCAGGGCATCTGGACCACCAACTACGAGATTCCCCTGGAGCGGCCCGCCCGCTTCGCCGACCGGGAGTTTCTGACCGACGAGGAGCGGGCCGAGCTCGACCGCGAGCGGGCGCGCATCATCGGGCTGGACGCGCGGCGCGCGGGGCGCGGCAGCGAGCAGGACGTGGGCGGCGCCTACAGCGCCGCGATCTTCCTGTCCCACAAGTTCATGGGCCGGCGCACGTCGCTGATCATCGATCCGCCGAACGGCCGGATACCGCCGCTCACGCCGGAGGCGGCGGCGCGCCGCGACGCCATTCGCGAGTACCAGCTCGCGCTCATCCAGGCCACCGCGGTCTGCCGCGACAACCTGCCGTCCTGCGCGGGGGGCCAGTACGGGCCGCCGTCGCCGCGCAGGAACGAACCGCCGCCCTTCTATCCGGCGACCGGCGCCGCGGCGGGCGGGTCGTTCAACCGCTCCGACCACCCGGAGGATCGCGGCCTCGGCGAGCGGTGCATGCAGGCCAAGCTGCCGGACTTCGGGGGCGCGGCCGGGTACTTCCTGCAGGTCGTCCAGTCGCCGCAGACCGTGTCGATCTTCTACGACACCGGGCAGGGGCAGGGCTGGCAGCGGGTCATCCCGATCACGGACCGGCCGCATCTGCCGCCGCACGTCCGCCAGTGGTGGGGCGACTCGCGCGGGCGCTGGGAGGGGGACACGCTGGTGGTCGACGTCACCAACTTCAGTCCCAAGACCGACTACCAGGGGTCGCGCGAGAACCTGCACCTGGTGGAGCGCTGGCGCCGGGTCGACTCCGAGACGCTGGAGTACGTGGTCACCATGGAAGACACGACGACGTGGACGGCGCCCTGGACCGTCGCGCTGGAGCTGAGCCGGCAGAGCAACGAGCTGAACCGCATCTACAAGGAGCCCCGCTGCCACGAGGGGAACTACGGCATGCCGGGGCTGCTGAGAGGCTCGCGCGCCGAGGAGCAGGCGTTCGCCGAGGGCACCGGACCCGATCCGGCCACGCTGTGCAGCGCGGGGTGCGGGGGATTCGCCGCGGGCTTCGCGGACTCGGGTGACGAGGTCAATCCGCTGCGGCGATAGCCGTAGCGAGAGGGGGTGCAGCGTGCGAAACCGACTCGTACTCGGGGGCTCGATAATCACGGCGGTGCTCGTGACGGCGGCCGTGACCGCCGTCATCACCGCGTCGATGACAAGCGTGGCCGGTCAGGGTCAGGCGGCCAACGCCGTCCGCACCGTCGACGGCAGGCCGGACTTCAGCGGCATCTGGCAGGCGAACAACGAAGCGCACTGGGATCTGGAAGCCCACGCCGCGCGTCCCGGCATGGTGACGCAGCCGGGTCCGTATCCGTTCGAGTTCGCCGAGGTTCCCGCGGCGCCGGTGCTCGCGCTCGGCGCGGCCGGCGGGGTGCCCGGCTCGCTCGGCGTCGTGCAGGGGGACGGCCGGATTCCGTACACGCCGGAAGCGCTGGCGATCAAGCAGGAGAACGCGGCCAACTGGATCGACCGCGACCCCGAGCTCAAGTGCTACCTGCCGGGGATTCCGCGGGCGATGTACATGCCCTACCCGTTCCAGATCGTGCAGAGCACGAACAAGATCCAGATGGCGTTCGAGTTCACCAGCACGGCGCGGACCATCCATCTGGACGAGGTGGAGCCGCCGCCCGACTGGACCTACATGGGCCATTCGGTCGGCCGCTGGGAGGGCGACACGCTGGTGGTCGACGTGACCGAGTTCAACGGCAAGAACTGGTTCGACCGGGCCGGCAACTTCCACAGCGACGCGCTGCGCCTGGAGGAGCGGTTCACGCCGATCTCGCCGGACGCCATTCTCTACGAGGTGACGATCGAGGACCCCAACACCTTCACCGAGCCCTGGCGCATCTCCATGCCGCTGTATCGCCGGCTGGAGGCTGACATGCAGCTCCTGGAGTACCGCTGCATCGAGTTCGTGGAGGAGTTCCTCTACGGGAACGTGCGGAAGGAGCAGCTCGTCACGACCTGGGAGGGGGAGACGATTATCGTGGACATCCGGCGGAAGGTGCCGCCCGGGGAAGCGTTCTACGATTGGTACCGTAAGTGAGCAGGGAGGATGAGATGATGCTAGCAAGGACAGCCGTGGCAATCGTGGGCGCGAGCCTCATGTTGGCGGCGACCGCCGGGCCGGTCTCGGCCCACCATGCGTTCGCGGCCGAGTTCGACGCCGACCGGCCCGTGCAGTTCGAAGGCACGGTCACGCGGATGGAGTGGGTGAACCCGCACGTCTGGATCCACATGGAGGTGGATCTGCCGGACGGCACACAGGAACAGTGGGCGTTCGAAGGCGGCACGCCGAACGTGCTGTTCCGGCGCGGCTTCACGCGGCGGTCGCTCCTGCCGGGCGTGCGCGTCGTCGTGGACGGCTACCAGGCCAAGGACGGCACGAACCGGGCCAACGGCAGGGACCTGACGTTCACCGACGGCACGAAGCTGTTTCTCGGCTCGTCCGGCACCGGGGCGCCCTACGAGCTGAGACCGGATCAGCCCGGCCGGTAGGCGAGCTCGTCGCACCGGCTCGGCCGGGTACCGCCGCGCTCGAAGCGCCACCGCCGGAGACTGCGTCGGGTACCGCAATCCGGTGGCGCGGCGCCGTTTCACGCGGACATGACGAGCGATACGGGGACTGCACCGGCGGCCGGCGGGAGGGAGCGTCCGCCCTTCAAGGGACGCTCGATTACCCTCTCGCCGGCCGGCGCCTTCGGGCTGGCGCTGGTGCCCGTGCTCGGTCTGGCGGCGTTCGCCCTCTTCCCGCGCGTCCACCAGAATCCCGCGCTGCTCCGGGCGTTCCTCGGCGCCGCGTCGGCGCTCGGTCTGTGGAACGCCCTGCTGCTCGCGCGGACGCAGCGCGGCGGCCGGCCCCGGACGCTGGAGGTCGCCCTTCGCCCACAGCACTACGTGCAGGCCTGCGCGCAGGCCTGCGTCCTGCTCTACTGGGGCTGGCACTGGTCCCCGGTCTACGACGCGATCCCGCTCATCGCCGGCCAGCTCGTCTTCGCCTACGCGTTCGACCTGCTCCTCGGCTGGTCGCGGCGGGACACGCACCGTCTCGGCTTCGGTCCGGTTCCCGTCGTCTTCAGCATCAACCTGTTCCTCTGGTTCGCGGACGACTGGTTCCACTTCCAGTTCCTGCTGGTGGCGCTCGGCTTCGCCGCCAAGGAGCTGATCCGCTGGGAGCGTGACGGCCGCCTCGTCCACATCTTCAACCCCGCGTCGTTCCCGCTCGCGGTCTTCGCGGCGGCCCTGATCGTCACCGGGATGAGCGGCGTCACGCGGGCGCAGGACATCGCCATCTCGCAGTTCTATCCGCCGCAGATGTTCCTGTGGATATTCCTGATCGCTCTGCCCGGCCAGTACCTCTTCGGCGTGACGACGATGACCATGTCCGCGGTGGTCTCGACCTACCTGTTCGGGCTCGCCTATTTCGCGGTGACCGGGGTCTACTTCTTCTACGACTCGTACATCCCGATCGCCGTCTTCCTCGGGATGCACCTGCTGTTCACCGATCCGTCGACCTCGCCGCGCACGGAGCTGGGGCGCATTCTGTTCGGCGTGCTCTACGGACTGAGCACCGTTGCGCTATACGTGCTGCTGGGCCGGGCCGGGGCGCCGACCTTCTACGACAAGCTGTTGCAGGTGCCGGTGCTGAACCTGTCGGTGATTCTGATCGACCGGGCGGCGCGCTCGTCGGTCCTGCGACGGTTCGATCCGGCGGCGCTCGGGCGCTCGCTGGCTCCTCGCCGGCGCCACTTGGCGTACATGGGGGTGTGGGCCGTCGTGTTCGCGGTGATCAGCGCGGCCGGCGGGGTTGGCGACCGGCATCCCGGGCAGTGGGTGCCGTTCTGGCAGCAGGCCTGCGAGGAAGGGCGGCCGCACGCGTGCAGTTACCTAGCCGCGAAGCAGTCCGGCCTCTGCAACAGCGGTTCGGGGTGGGCGTGCAACGAGGCGGGGGTTCTGCAGGCGGCGCTCGCCGGCGATGGAGCGGTTGCAGATGATCGCGACGGGGCCGGTCAGGTCGAGGCGTTGTTCGCGTACCGGCGGGGGTGCGAGCTCGGGTTCGAGCCGGCGTGCGGGAACTATCGGGCGATGCTCGCTGGCGACGGTGCGTTCGAGCGTGCGCCGCCGACCGTTGACGACTATCCGACAGTGCTGCGGGGCAGTAAGGGGGAAATCACGGACCGGGAGCCCGCGGCGCTGTACGCCCGGGCCTGTCGGCAGGGATGGCTGGACGCCTGCGAGGCTGGCAGGTGATGACCACTCGGTGTGTACTCATCCTGGGATTCCCTTTCTGGAGCATCCCGCCCCGCTGGTGTTAGTCCACAACCACCGTGCCCCGCTTCTTCGGCCGCTGAAGAAGTGTCAGATTACATCGAAACTACTGCACCTATTAACCTGGAAATAAGTATCCTGACCTCGTAGCATGCCGAAATATGAGGAAATCAGGCCGGCAATCACCTGTCTGCTGTCAGGCAACCAATGACCCTGTTAATAAAATGGAATATCGTCGTTCTCTTCGCTCTTCTCTGCAGTTGCGTAGGTAAGGTTGTTAAACTCATCTATCTTTTGATCTATGCGCTCATTCGCCCCCTTGTAGCGCTTAGTGATGTGTGTTATTAACAGGGTCATTGGTTGCCTGACAGCAGACAGGTGATTGCCGGCCTGATTTCCTCATATTTCGGCATGCTACGAGGTCAGGATACTTATTTCCAGGTTAATATCGCCGCCTTCATCCTTTGCATGTAATCTAGAGTATCCTGATGGCTTCCTTCCTTTGCCGACTCCTGCTCATGCAATGCGATGAAGTGGCGAAGAAGATCTTCAATCGCGGCGGAGGCTATACCCGAGCGTGCCGGGGATCGTGACGCAACTCTGCTTAACTGCAGAATTTCCACCAGCAATTCCCTGTCTGACCGAACCGGCTCGTCTGGCTCCCCTGCTGTCGCCAAGATCTGATTAATCTTCTCTTCAAGGTCTGGCCACCACTTTTCAAATACCGTATCAAGCGAGCCACTTGCAAAACTCTTGGGGTCGCGGCTCGGCTCAGTCCTCCGATTCTCGGGGTGAACACCCCAATTGTTCTGGATTTTGACTCCGTGTTCTGGTCCTGAAGGGCCGGCGGCAGCCAGGAAGCGGAAAACAAGGGGATCGACGTGTTTTCCACCGAGCGTCGGGACACCGGTGGGTGACTGACGCCGGTTGAGCGCCGGGATTGGATGGGCGTTTGCCGGCGGCGCGTTGGCTATGTCACCAGACGCAGGAGCTGGTCGGCGGTGAGCGCCAACATGCCGAACATGCAGTGGCACATCACCTTCGCGGTGCCACGGACCCGGACATGGCGACCACCGAACTCGTCCTTGAGACGGCCATTGACGCGCTCACCCGCCGTACGCTCGTTGTAGCGAACCTGCTCGGCACGCTGGAAGCCGAGATTTTTCAGGCGCCGGGCTTCGGTTCGCAGTTCCTCCGCCCGGGCCTTGTCGCCACGAGGGTTGACGTCAATCAACGGGACGTGGCCGAGTGAGCGGCTGTGCTCCCGGATCTGCTCCGCGTCGTAGGCGGCGTCCATCAGGTCATACAGATTGGTCGTCCGCTCGGCGGACAGAGTCGCCAGCGGAATGGCGGCCTGGCTGTCATGCAGGGAGGCGGACGTCAACAGGCAACTGATCGGAATCTGGCCGTCGGCCACGTCAATGTGCAGCTTGTAGCCGACCCAGGTGGTCTTGTAGCCCTTGCTGTTCTTCTTCGTGCCGACATCGCAGGCGGTCGGCAGGTCGTCCAGCATCGCCGGCAGGTTCATGGTCGGCTGCCGTTCGAGACGTGTCAGGACCTTTGGCCGTTCTTCGCCCTTCTTCGGCCGCCCGCGCTTGCGCTTGGGCGGCGTGGGCGGCTTCTCCTTCGTGGCCGGCTTCTCACGGGCCTCGATGGCCGTCGAGTCGCGCGAGAGGTGGCCCACCAGCCGGTCGTGGTGCGTCTCCCGGATCAGCGCTTCGTGCACGCGCTGGGGCAACTGCGTGTCGGCGAACTCGGCAAAGGCGCGCGAGAAGACCGACTCGCTCGGCACCTCGAACTTCCGCTCCCAGCCGCAGAGCCGGCGCAGGGCCACATCGGCGGCCAACCGGTCCAGCAGTGCGCGCGTCGACGGCAGGTCGTAGACCGCCTTGGCCACGAAGGCCCGCGCCATCGCCGCGCGGTCCTTGGGCGGCCGCCCCGGCGCCCGGAAGTACCGGGGAATCAGGCGCTCGATACGGATGACCTCCAGGGTCTGCACCAACTGCTGCTGTTTTTCGGTCAGTGGACCCAACGCCTGCTCCAACCGCGGGAACAGCGTACGCTGGATCGACTCCCAGTAGGGGGCGAACGAGGCGCGCAGGGCATTCATGGCTTGTTGACCGCTCCTGCGAGCTACTGTATATTTACGCGCAGGGGCAATGTCAAGCTGCGGTTCGATGGCCGGTGCGGACCAGATGCGCCAGTACACGGAGCGATACGACGCGCTCAAGGCGGAACTGCAGTCGCTTGGGTTTCTCTTCCAGGGCAGCCTCCAGACCCGCCGGATAGCGTGTGGGAAGACCACCTGCCGCTGCTACCGCGACCCGGACGCCCGGCACGGTCCCTACCACTACTGGACACGCAAGGACCGCGGGAAAACCGTCGGGATGAGGCTCACCGAAGACGAACTTGTCCTCTACCAGGAGTGGATCGAGAACAACCGCGAATTGGAGCGGCTCGTGAAGGAAATGCGCGGCCTCTCTTCGCGCGTGCTTGCCTTCATAACCGGCCGGGAGGCCCCATGAACCCCCGCGTCTCGGACTCGTCGGCGGCGGTGACCGCTACCGCCATCCTTCAGACGCTACGTCCCGCCCACTGACCGTCCCTCGCCCTGCGGCTTCCGGCAAAGAAAACCCGGCCGATTACCGATTTTTGCAAGAGGCTCAAGCGTCTTCTGGGGCAGTTTGCTTTCACCGATTCGTCCGTTAAAGCGTTACCGAGGCGGATCGGGAGCGTCTCCGGACGAACCAGGCGCGGTTGCGCAAACCCGGATTATTCAGTGCGCCGTGACAAGGCGCTATTCCTCAGCGGGTGCGAATCCCGCCCGGCAACTGTCGCTCCAGCCGGTAGCAGTCGGAGCGGACGATGGAGGTAACGACATCGGCTGAAGCACTCCGACGACAAAGGGCCGCCCTGGGCGGTTCAGCGACCACGCGGGCGTGCGCCAGGCTAACTGACGAAGGACAGCCGGTGGAAGTCCGGCAGAGGGAAGGAGTAACCGACCACCTTCACCCCGAGTCATGCGCCGGTCGCTGTGAGGCGGCAGGCGAAGCGTTGACAGGGGCGCGAACGGGCAGGGCCACCGAGCATCGAAAGGTTGCATGTCTGGAGTGCCGAGACCGTGCCCGTGGTTGAAGGCAACACCGTCATCACCGCGACTGGTGAGGGGATGGCGGACTCCACGGTGTCGGAGAACCCATGCACGTTCGTACGTCCTTCGTCGGGACCTGGGAGGTCTTCATTCTGCCCCGGCAGTCGAACCGGGGCCGCAGAGGGAAGGAGGATTCCGTATCCGATGGTGCACGGAATGAAGAAGTCGGATGAGGCCGGAGTGTGCGCCAGGCAGCGCACTGGTCAGGAGGGTTGAAGTCCCTCCGGCCCCCGGATGAGGGGGGCCGTATCCAAAGGCGGGGGTAATGCCTCGCCGGCCGCAGGTGGCAGGTATGGAGACACCTACACGGGCACGCAGGCGAAAGCCGGACACAGCCAAGGTGGACCTGGAGCCGCCACGACGGAACTGCGGAGGACAGGGCGCCCACCGTGAGGTGGGGTCCGAAGGGTTTGCGGAGCAGTACCGGGCCGTAGTCGAGGGGGCGACCCCATGACGAACCGGTCGGCCAAAGGTGGGGCAAGGTCGAGCCTGCACTACAGAGGCGAAGGCGATCTCATCCACCCACCGCACCAAGGTGTTTGCGGGCGGCACGGTATGGAAGACCAGTGCGTGACCCTGGGAGACCTCGGCGGGTCCGCGGGTGGCGCCGCGGCAACTGACCCTATAAGCGAGAGCGAAGTGGGAAGGGATGCTCGTCGAGGAGTCGGACGGCCGAATAGTACCTGAAGCGCGGTGAAAGCCGCGTGACCGTCAGGGGGCGGCAACCGAGTGGGTTGGGGAAGGCGGCCGGCGAAGACGGTCGGGACCAGACAGGACGGTGAGATGAGCAAGGGCGCTGAGGTGGACAGTTCCATGAGTGAAAGACCCCAACATCAGCGACCGAGGAGACTTGCCGACTGGCTGAACCCGACGGGCCGGAGGATGGTCCACTCTTTGATTCCTCCATCGGTCCTCATCACGCGAAGACGTCTTCGTGAAAGCGGTATGCGGGAAAACCGCACGTACCGTTTGAGCGGCGGACGGAGGCCAGCGCCCGCGGGGCGCGCCTCCTCCGACCCGACACCGATGAAAGCGGCGAACAAGGGAGCGAAAGCGCCTGCGGAGTTGCCGGAGGGAAGGGCCTCAACCAAGGGGAATTCGCAAGACCAAAGCACGTACCGGACGCAGGGTCGGGTGGGCGTGTCACAGGCGGTCGAGCGGATACGGCAAGCTGCAACGAGAAAGCCGCAGGAGAAACTGACTGCGCTCTTGCACCACATCACGACGGACGCGCTACGGTGCGCCTTCTACGACTTGAAGAAGACCGCATCGGCTGGCGTGGACGGTCTGGTGTGGACGGGGTACGAGGACGGACTGGAAGAGCGGCTGCTCGACCTGCACGGACGCGTACACTCGGGAGCGTATCGGGCGCTGCCGTCGCGGCGGGTTGAAATACCCAAACCGGACGGCGGGACGCGACCGCTCGGCATTGCCGCCCTGGAAGACAAGATTGTCCAAAAGGCGGTAGTGGATGTCATCCTGACGCCGCTTTACGAGCCGGAATTTCTCGGGTTCAGCTATGGGTTCCGGCCGGGGCGCGGGGCGCATGATGCGCTTGACGCCCTGGCTTTCGGGATAGAACGGCGCAAGGTCAACTGGATAATCGATGCGGACATTCGGGCGTTCTTCGACCGGCTCTCGCGAGACCACCTGTTGCGGTTTCTCGAGCACCGAATCGGGGACACACGGGTACTCCGGCTGATTGCCAAGTGGCTGAACGCCGGCGTCATGGAAGACGACGAGTGGAAGGACGACCTGCAGGGGACCCCGCAAGGCGCGGTGGTTTCTCCCATCCTCGCCAACGTTTACCTGCACTATGTCCTCGACCTCTGGTTCCAGAAGAAGTGGCGCGCCCGACAGGCTACGGGGGACACTATCATCGTTCGTTACGCCGATGACTGTGCGCCACGAAGGCGCAGAAGGGAGGCCGAGATGGCCACCTAGCTGCAGCCATGCTGCACGAGGGATGAGGGCAGGCCCCTCGGAGCCGCCCGGCAGGGGGAGGCTTCAAACCGCCGTGCGCTGCCTCGGTCAAGAGCCGAGGTGGTAAGCGTCACGGAAACGGCGCGGCTTGACCGCGTCAGGTAGGGTGCAGGGAGACGAAGTGTATGAACCACCGGCAACGTGTCGAAAGCGTAGGGACGGTGTCGAAACCGGGGCGAGTCGTTAACCCGGGACAAGTCCAGCGGGAGCCTGCAGCTTGGCTGGGCGGCACCCGGCATAAAGGTGGCGTGACCCTGCACCAGGCCCTTGTGTGGAACGTGGGAACCTGTCGCCTCGATGTGAAGGGAGAAATCCAAGGGGCCGACCCCCAAGGATGAGAAGCCCGATGCGAGGCACAGGGGCGGAGCGACCCGTACGAGCGATGAAGTCGGGGAAACTCGATGGAGCAAAGGGGTCGCGTCATCCAGCGTGTCCCGACGGTCAACCGCGCGCGCGGGAGGAGCCGTCGAGCCACGCGAAGCCGTTTCGTATTTCCAAGTGGGTGGTTTGGGAGGCCTACACTCGGGTCAAGGCGAACCACGGAGCAGCTGGCGTCGATGCTGAGTCTGTCGAGATGTTCGAGCAGGACCTGAAGAACAATCTCTACAGGATTTGGAATCGGATGTCGTCGGGCACGTACTTCCCGCCTCCAGTCCGGTCGGTTGGAATACCGAAGAAGGACGGAAGTGAGCGACGCTTGGGCATTCCCACTGTCGCCGACAGAATTGCCCAAACGGTCGTCAAGATGTACCTGGAACCGGACGTGGAGCCGCAATTCCACCCCGATTCGTATGGGTATCGCCCGCGGAAGTCCGCGATCGACGCACTCACGACAACCCGGCAGCGATGCTGGCGTTATGACTGGGTGATCGATTTGGATATCCGCGGCTTCTTTGACAACCTGGACCACGCGCTCGTCATGCGTGCGGTCAGGAAGTACACCCGGTGCCGGTGGATTCTGCTCTATGTGCAGCGGTGGCTAACCGCTCCCATGCAGCAGGAAGACGGAACTCTGGTGCCGCGCACGATGGGGACGCCCCAAGGGGGCGTCGCGAGCCCGCTCCTGGCCAATATCTTCTTGCACCTCGCGTTCGACGACTGGATGCGGTCGACGCACCCGGACGTTCCGTTCGAGAGGTACGCGGACGATATCGTCGCGCACTGTCGGACGGAGACGCAGGCGCAGCAGGTCCTGTCGCACATCAAACGTCGTCTGGCGCAATGCCGGCTGGACGTCCATCCGGAGAAGACGCACATCGTCTACTGTAAGGATGACGACCGGCCGGGGCAGTATCCCACGGAGCAGTTCACCTTCTTGGGATACACGTTTCGCTCGCGTCGGTCGAAGAATCGGTGGGGTAAGTACTTCATCAACTTCGCGCCGGCAGTGAGTAATGCGGCAGCGACGCGGATGCGACAAGCGCTGCGACGTCGGCACCTCCCTCGGCGCAGCGACAAGGCCATCGACGACCTGGCCCGCATGTGGAATCCTGTCCTTCGAGGGTGGATTCAATACTACGGCCGTTTCTACAAATCGGCCCTGTATCCGGTCTTTCGCCACTTCAATGGCCTGTTGGTTCGATGGGCCATGCGGAAATACAAGAGGCTACGGCGACATCGCCGTCGAGCCAGTCACTGGCTCGGTGGCCTTGCTCGTCGCGAGCCCCGGCTGTTCGCCCATTGGCATCTGCTGGGGGTGACGCCGGCGGCTGGATGATGGGAGCTGTATGAGCGGAGACGTTCACGTACAGTTCTGCGAGCGCCCGGGGGTGAGATTCCCCCGGGCGACTCACCTCGTCGTTGGCTGCCAACGCAAGGCGGATGCGGACCAGTTTCTCCACGACCTCAGGGAGAGGATGAGCCAGTTCGCGCTTGAGCTGCACCCTGACAAGACACGCCTCGTCGAGTTCGGACGGTTCGCGATGGCGGACCGCCGGGCGCGCGGGGAACGTCGACCGGAGACCTTCGATTTCCTCGGTTTCACGCACTACTGCAAGAAGAAGAGGAACGGAAACTTCGGGCTGGGGCGCAAGCCGATAGCGAAACGGGTCACGCGAACCTTGAAACGGGTCAAGGAGAAACTCCGCGAGCGGATGCACGAGGACGTCCACGACACGGCGCAATGGCTGGGGCGAGTGGTCAACGGATGGTTGAATTACTATGCCGTGCCGACCAGCGCCCGGGCTCTTCGCGGTTTCGCGAGGCGTCTTTTGTGGATTTGGCTCAGAACCTTGCGCGGGCGGTCACAGAAGGATCGGACCACGATAGCCGGGGTCGCACGTCTCGCGGCCCTGTATTGGCCTCCCGTAAAGGTCCGGCATCCTTGGCCAACCGAGCGATTTGCCGTCAGCCACCCAAGGTAGGAGCCGTATGCGCTAGCGCGCACGTACGGATCTGCGCGGGGGGACCGGGGTAACCCGGTTCCCTACCGCCACCACAACGCGAGTAAACGCCGAGCAGGCCTCGAAACGGGTAACGCGGAAGCCGACCCGCCTGAATAACGGGGAAGGCTGCCAGCGGTCGGGAAGCGAGCGACGCGAGCACCGACCGGTTCCGCCGGGGTAATGGCGGTAGCACGCGTGGAAGAGGGGAATGGACGCAACACGGGAAGCCCTGCCGGCGGCGTGGCACGCGCCAACCGACGACCCGTGAGGGCAAGGTCGGGCCGGCCAGGGTGGCGGAGAAGCCCGTACTGTGCGCCAGGCAGCGCACTGGTCAGGAGGGTTGAAGTCCCTCCGGCCCCCGGATGAGGGGGGCCGTATCCAAAGGCGGGGGTAATGCCTCGCCGGCCGCAGGTGGCAGGTATGGAGACACCTACACGGGCACGCAGGCGAAAGCCGGACACAGCCAAGGTGGACCTGGAGCCGCCACGACGGAACTGCGGAGGACAGGGCGCCCACCGTGAGGTGGGGTCCGAAGGGTTTGCGGAGCAGTACCGGGCCGTAGTCGAGGGGGCGACCCCATGACGAACCGGTCGGCCAAAGGTGGGGCAAGGTCGAGCCTGCACTACAGAGGCGAAGGCGATCTCATCCACCCACCGCACCAAGGTGTTTGCGGGCGGCACGGTATGGAAGACCAGTGCGTGACCCTGGGAGACCTCGGCGGGTCCGCGGGTGGCGCCGCGGCAACTGACCCTATAAGCGAGAGCGAAGTGGGAAGGGATGCTCGTCGAGGAGTCGGACGGCCGAATAGTACCTGAAGCGCGGTGAAAGCCGCGTGACCGTCAGGGGGCGGCAACCGAGTGGGTTGGGGAAGGCGGCCGGCGAAGACGGTCGGGACCAGACAGGACGGTGAGATGAGCAAGGGCGCTGAGGTGGACAGTTCCATGAGTGAAAGACCCCAACATCAGCGACCGAGGAGACTTGCCGACTGGCTGAACCCGACGGGCCGGAGGATGGTCCACTCTTTGATTCCTCCATCGGTCCTCATCACGCGAAGACGTCTTCGTGAAAGCGGTATGCGGGAAAACCGCACGTACCGTTTGAGCGGCGGACGGAGGCCAGCGCCCGCGGGGCGCGCCTCCTCCGACCCGACACCGTTGAAGCCGGGCAATGCCGGCCGAGGGAAGGGGCTTCAGGTGGAAGGGATGGCGAAAGGGAACAGGCTCCGGGAGTGGCCGAACGGCCTATCACCCCGATGAATGAGCAGGAATGCCAGACGTCATCACATGCATAAGCGAAGGGGACGACCCGCGCGGTCGCCGTCGTCAGGGCGTCAACAGGTCTGACGACGCACCGGCCGGCCAACGCCAGGGTGTGAGCCGGGTGCCACGGCTCGCAAGACCCGCCCGCTGGTCGCAACCGGACAGCCCGTGTGCGAGCCGCATGATTCCACTGGAGAGCCCGGTGCCGGAAATCGGCACGCCGGGTTCGGAGAGCGGGGGGAGGAAACGTGCCCATGGGACTCGGACTGCGGCCCGGTGCGAAAGCGCCGGATGAGCCACCGACTCCCTACTGGTTACGCGCCTCCCCTCGACTCTACTGAGGGGTCGTGACCGACCACCGGCAGGGTGTGATCGGCTCGCGAATCGGGCGGCACAAGCGTCTGGGTCACGCCGGCGACCGGCGATGGCGTGGTCGAGCAGCAATACGACGCACGATGACCGTCATGGAGGGCTGGTCAAAGACAGCTTCGCCGTGATAGCGGCCGTGCACGCGGGTCCGGACTCGCGTTGGACGCGTTACCCGGCGCGCGCCCCGAGGGAAAGGGCGATCTTGCGCCACGCGTCGAGATTCGGCGTCGAGCGCGGCAGATGCAGGACGAGGCGGCGGACGGAGCTGACGACGTGGACGCTGAGCTTGAGCAGCCGATCGCGCAGCCACATCACCTGGGTTCGGGCACACGCGGTGCGCGCCGCGTGCAACCGCAGTTCCTGCATGAGCACGTAGGCTGCGGCGGTCAGAAAAACGCGCAACTGGTTCGCCCGGAGTCTGCAGCAGCTCGTGCGGTCGAGCTGCAGGTCCTTGAGTTCCTTGATCCGGTTCTCGACGTCGCCACGGGCGCAGTAGACCTTCTCGTAGAGAAAACGCGGCGTCTGCCGCATGTTCGTCACCACGAAACGCGGGTTGTCCCGCGGCTCGCGGTCCCCGAGACGGACGACTTCGGCCTTGATGATGACCCGGCGCGCGTCGCTCCACGTGCCCGCCGCATAGTCGGTGTCCATGTAGAGATGCTCGGTCTGCTCGCTGCGCGCCCGCGCCACCAGCATCGCCGGCTCGGCGTGCCGCAGCAACACGGCGTTGCTCGCCATCGCCACCACGTAGTCGAGCCGCGGCTGTGCACCCAGGAAGTCGAACAGCGCCGGGGACGCAAAGCCGCCGTCGAGCCGAACCAGAAAGCGCGCCCGTGGAAACGCACAGCGCAGCAGCGGCAGCAGCCGTGCCAACAGGGCCACGCCCCCTTCGGAGGCGACCGCCTTGCCGTGCCGCAACACCGCCGAACACAGATACTGCTCGGGTTCGCGGTCGAACGTCAGGAACGCGAGCAGCGGCAAGTAACACCAGTTGTCATAGTACCCATTGAAGAGGCTGTACTGCTGGGCGCCGTGCGTCGGGTCGTCGGTCGGGTCCAGATCGATCGTGATACGCTGAACCCGCCCCAGCCGGCGGCGGTGGCGCTCGACAACACGCGCCGCCAACTCGCACCCCATGTCGTAGAGCGCGCCGCGGCCGGCCGCGTTCTCGAACCGCGACAGCGTCGGCTGCGAGGCCAGTGACTCGCCCGCCACCGGGTCGCGGCCGAGCAGCAGCTTGTGGATGGGGTCGTCGGCGAGGTGCTCGGCATCGTTGCAGTCGGGATGGCCGCAGGCGATGCCGAAGATGCGCTGGCCGATCAGGTCCGCGAGCGTGTGCCGAATCTTCTCCGGCGCGCGCTTGTCGCTCAGGCACCGGGCGAACGCCTTGACCAACCCGTACACGCGCTCGGCCGCCTTGAGCAGGACCGCCCCGCCGTCGGAGCTTGCCTGCTCCTGGTTGAACTTGGCGAACAGTGGCTTGTCGAACAGATCCGGGAACAGAACAGTCTGTGGTCCAGTGTCGGTCGTCACGCAGGGGCCTCCGTGGTGGCTAAAATGCCTGTGGATACTGCATTTTTACCATACGGAGGCTCTTGTGTCTCTACCTGGATCGGGCCCTTGGTGCATGATCCGGGCTAGGACATCCACATCGCCGAGCGAATCGTCGCCTCCGAACCGGGAAAGACCAACCTCTCGTGCCGTCTGCCACTTCAGTTCGCCGAGCCGCTCCGCTACCCTGCGCGCAAAGTCATGGCCGTTCCGGTCCGCCGCCCTCCCGACGCAGGCAATCATCTCGGGGCTGTCAAAGAGAGTTTCAGGAAGCTCGCCGAATGCCGCCTGCCCCAAATAGTCCAAGGTCCCGACAAGTATCGAGGGCATCACGATCACGACCGGATTTTCCTCCAGGGACAATTGAACGAGCGGGCGCCGCAGGATGGACAGACGCCTAGCGTACCGCCAAGGATACCAGTCACGTGCCGTGGCGTCTGCTGGATCCTTCTCATCCCACCGAGCCCTGGGAGTGAGCGCGAGGCTCTCGAACGCCAGTTCCGGGCTCACAGCGCCGGTATCTCCCAGCCGGTGAACGACCTCACTTCTCCGCAGCCGCAAATGGGCGGCGGCCAGCTCGGCGGCCTCGAACGCCAGTCCCTGGACAAAACCCTGATACTGTCCGGGCGTGAGGCCGAACTCCGCAGCAAAGGCGCGTGGGAATCCCGGATCCGGCACTCCCTCCTCAACTGCATCGTCACCGCCATCTTCCTCATCCTGCGCCGCCTCGCGAAACGTTCGCCGCCAATGTTCTGTCATCAGCGGACCCGTTGCCTGGGCTACCGACGCGTCGAATCCGAAGGAGCCGTTCGGGAGTATGACCGGCGGCCGCGTCGCTACACCGTAGTGCAGTGCGTCGCTTTGGTTCGCGCACTCCAGAATTGTCGAAACCTCCGCGACCAGAGAGTCGATGTCCGTGTCCGCGCACACTGACCCGCTGCCATATGGCGACGTGCACACCGCCATTTCTGCAATGACCCGGCAAGCGAGGCCGGCAACGTCCCGGCACAGGACGCCCTCCGTCGCGGCTACCATCACCAGCGGGTTGTCGTAGACGGCGAGCCGCGCCGCCATCGAACGCAACCAATCCCTGTGTTCTTTGCGCGCCGCGACGTAGTTCAGAAGCGATCGTTCGACCACAGTTTCTCGGGAAAGGCTCACGAGACACGATTTCACCCGCTCCCACGCCGCATCGACCGCCGCATTGATAAGCGCGGGGGCCTGCGATCGTGGAACGGGACCCGGTTTGCGTTCGCATCCCGCACGACGCGGTAGCCCCAGCCGGCTCCAGGCCTGATCCTCGGGCATCAACAGCCGCAACTTCGGAAGCGCGGCAATGTCAAGATCACGTCTTCCGGTGTCTGGCTCGGCGTCATCTTTAGGAAGCGGGCGCTGTCGGACCCGAGCACGGTCTGCAGCCATTCATCCATGGCGGCGTCCGGGGCAGTCTGTCTTCCGCACAACGAATCCGCGCCTCGCATCAGCGAGGCGATCATCAGGCGGTCACCGAGATTCCCCGGGCGCAAGAAGCTCATCAGGTAGCGCGGTACGCAGTCGATGACGATTCCGCCGTCCTCCAGCGCGACCGGAGGCGGCACCGGTGCTTGGACCATCTCGGCAGGGCGTTGACTGAGAGTCTCGATGTCCGGAAAGCGAATTCGCAACGCGACGGGCCCCGATGGCAGCGTAGGACATCGCTCCTCAAGCACTGGGACTAGGCGGACCAGCCAACTGAGAAGCATGTCCAGTACGCCGATTACTATGCCGCGATGCCACCGCTCTTCCGGGAGCTGGCTGCATTGCACCCACCACGGCCGCGAGGCGGATTCAACACAGGCCAGAACTTCGCCCATGCTGCTGTGTGCGGGACTGACGAATACCGCTCCACCCTGGATCTCCTCCACACGACCATCCGTCGCCTGTCGCTGGACGCCCAGCCAAGACCTCGCATTGGGAGCCATCGAAGCGTGTCGGTCCAGCGCGGTCCGCACCTGGTGGCGCAACGGCATCATAAAGTCGCTGTGCAGATAGAGCTGACCTGGGTTCATGTTCGGCGGCACGAGCTCGAACCCGACGTGGTACGCAAAGGCCACCAAGTTCACGAACCCGCGCAGGTTCGGAAAAACAGTGCCCCGTGCCTCCAGATCGTCGACTTGTTGGAGCAGCTTCCAGGCCCGCATCGCGTTGAAATCGGGCTTGCTTCCCAGAAGCATGAAATCGGGTGCGGAGACGCAAAGCTGATGCCAGCCGTGTGGAAGGTCTCCCCAAACAGGCGAGAACTCGCGCCCGATGCCGCCATGCACCAGCACCGTGAGTCCTCTTCGACAGTCACGGTGGCCTGCGAGCGCAGCCGCCCGGTCTTGAATCCGCTCCCGTACCGCCCCTTCAAGCGTGTGAGTCCCGGCGAACCCCGACTTGGCGATCGCTTCGAAATCATCGGGAACAAAGACCAGATGGACATACCCGCCCTTGTCGAACGCTCCGACGAACTCCCGCATGCCATCGTTGGGGTCGGGCTCCAGCATCTCGATGTAACCAATGTCCCAGTCCGCTCGTCCCAATAGGAATACTTCGGTGAATTGCGCCAAGTGGCATGTCGACTGAAACAGCCGGAGATCGCCTGCCGCCGAAGCCCGCTCCAGCACGAAACGCCGAATTGCTGCGCCGATCGCTGTCGGAAGCACGACCGTCGTCCGGCCCTTGAACCGCACCAAGGGCCTTCGTTCCAACACCGAATGGCCCAACGACTGCCCGAAGAGCAAATCCGCGTGCCCGCTTTGGATGATGAAGGGGTCGAGATCTGCCGGCTCGATCCCAATCGCGATCAGCTCCTCGTCACCGAAGACGACATGGCCCGTCGATTCCGTCACCGTCGAAACGCCGACGGCAATCCCTTGCCCCGGCCTGCTTGCCGTGCGAGTGTACCGTGCGACCCTCAGAGATCCCCTCATTTTTCCATATTAAATCAATAAGAAGGAACCCTTCTTGAATAGACGTCTCGCATTAGAAGAGTTTGCAAGGCGGCGTGCTTTGAATTAGAATATGATTAGTCTTTGTTTAGCGGGTGGCCACGCAAGATCTATTTTTTTGGATTGTACTTTTGGCGCAAATATGGCATAAGTCTTGTGTGGTCAACGAGTACGGGCTGTCCAGCGACGATACCGGCGACGAACGGATAGGACGGCTGCGCGACGAGGTAGGGCGGCTCCGGGAAGAGCTGTCGCGGCGCGAGCGGGAGAACGACCGGCAGAAGCGCCAGATCGACGGCTTGCGACGCCAGGACGAGCGTCAGAAGCGGGAGATCGAGCACCTGAGGCGGCAGTTGGCCGCTGCGCGTCGGGCGGGGTTCCGACAAGCCGCCCCCTTCGCCAAGGACCGCCCGCAAGGACGCGGCCGGCGTCCCGGTCGACGGGCTGGTGCGCAGTATGGCCGGAAGGCGTGCCGCCCGCGCCCGGCACGGGTTGACCAGACCCTGGAAGCGCCGGTGCCGAGGGTGTGCCCCGACTGCGGCGGGTCGGTCGGCAGTGACCCACGTGGCGTCGCAGTATCAGGAAGAAATCCCCGAGGTGCGCCCGGTCGTGCGCCGCTTCGACATCGAAGTGGGCCACTGCTCGCGGTGTCAGCGGCGCGTGCAGGGCCGCCACGCGCTGCAGACCTCGGATGCGCTGGGCGCGGCCGGTGCGCAACTGGGCCCCGGCGTCGTGGCGCTGGTCGTCGAGTTGCACACCGAGATGGGCGTACCGCTGGCAAAGGTCGCCCACGTGCTGCGGACCACGTTCGGCCTGCAGGTGACGCCGGGCGGCCTCGCTCACCTGCTGCACCGCACAGCCCGCGACGCCGCGCCGACCTACACGGCGCTGTGCGAGCAGGTCCGCAACTCGCCGGTGGTCACGCCGGATGAAACCGGGTGGCGGGTGGCTGCCATCAGCCACTGGCTGTGGGCGTTCGTTACCCCGGAGACGACGGTCTACGCCATTTGCCCCGGCCGCGGGTTCGACGATGCCACCACGGTTCTCGGGGCCGACTTCGACGGGGTGCTCGTGCGCGACGGGTGGGTGTCGTATCGCTGCTACCGAGCCGCGCTGCACCAATCCTGTCTGAATCACCTGCTCCGACGATGCAAGGAACTGCAGGAAGATCATCCCGACAGTCTCTGGGCCGGGCAGGTGCAAGCGGTCTTGCAGACGGGCCTTGCCGTGCGTGACCGCTGCAACGACGGCGAGTTGAGCGAGCACGGTCTGGCATCGGTCCGCGGCCGACTCGTGGCCCAGTTCGGTCGGCTGATTGACGCACCGCCACCGCTGGACGACACCGAGCGCTTTGCCCGGCATCTGGCCACCGAATTCGCTGCCGTGTTTCTCTTCTTGTGGGACCTGTCGGTCGACGCGACCAACTGGCGCGCCGAACAGGCCATCCGTCCCGCCGTCGTTATCCGAAAGGTCTGCGGTGGCAACCGCACCCGCCACGGCGCCGACAGCCAGCAGGTGCTGGCCAGCGTCGTGCGCACCGCCCGCCAACGCGACCTCGATCTGCCTCCGCTGATCGCCACGATGTTGCGCGCCACCGGTCCCGTCGTCCCCGACGCCTTCGGGCTCCCCCCGCCGCCCGCCTGAGGGTGGGCGGCATCGCACCCTCGCGAGAGACGTGAAGACCGGCAACCCCGAGACGGTCGCTTCAACTGCGACCGACCCAAGCAGGTATCGTCACGCGCAGGGGTAAAGCACCAATAGAACCGATGCAGTTCACAGCTCCGTTGCCGTTCGGGACTTCAAGAGTCCCCAACCCATTTCTGCTATTTCTGCCCGTATTTGTTGAGGAATCACCCGCTAAACGAATACTATGATTATTAAGCTGGAAATAAGTATCCTGACCTCGCAGTATGCCGAAATATGAGGAAATCGGGCCGAAATTACCTGTCTGATGTCAGGCAACCAATGACCCTATTAATACATGCATCTACATCAAGATCTGCCGGCCTCATCCGGGCAATCGCTCCGGAGAAATGACCTCCTGAACTTCATCGCCACCTTGTATGAAGGCGACCTGCATGCCAAACGGGTGCTGTCGTTGGCCAACGCCACCCTTGGCGTGCTGACGAGCGCTTCGCTGGCAATCCATGCAGTGGGGCGCGGCTTGGCCCAGGCCCTGGGTACGTTGACCAAGCATGGTGTGAAGCAGGTGGATCGGCTCCTGAGCAATCGAGGCGTCGACGTCTGGACCTTTTTCGCATACTGGACGCCGTTCATCGTCGGCGCCCGCACGGAGGTGATCGTTGCGCTGGATTGGACCAGCTTCGCGGCCGACGGGCAGGACACGATCGTGCTGTCGATGGTGACTGGCCATGGGCGCGCAACGCCCCTTCTGTGGAAGACGGTGGCGTCCTCGACGCTGAAGGGTAATCAGCGGCGCTATGAGTACGAGCTACTGTGCCGGTTGCGGGAGGTGCTGCCGGCCGGGGTGAAAGTCACCGTCGTGGCGGACCGGGGCTTTGGGGACTGCAAGCTGTTCTACGCGTTGACGACGGAGCTGGCCTTCGAATACGTGATTCGGTTGCGTGGAGACATCTACGTGACGAGTGCGGGGGGCGAGCGGCGAACGGCCGCCGCGTGGGTCGGCGCCGGGGGGCGTGCGCGGCGGTTGGTGGGTGCTCGGGTGACCGACACGTACGAGCTGCCGGTCGGCGTGGTCGTGTGCGTACAGGATCCGAAGATGGACGAACCGTGGTGCCTGGTGGCCAGCGAAGCAACAGTCCCGACGCAGGTCCTGATTCGGTACTACGGCAAGCGCTGGGGGATTGAGGCGGGCTTTCGGGACATCAAGGACATGCGCTTCGGGATGGGACTCTCGTCGATGCATGTTTCGCGCCCGGACCGGCGGGACCGCCTGTTGTTGATCAGTGCGTTGGCGATCGCCGTGCTGTCGTTGCTGGGTGCAGCGGGCGAGCGCATCGGTTATGACCGCTGGTTGAAGGCGAACACGGTGAAGCGGCGGACGCATTCGTTGTTTCGGCAGGGGCTGATGCTGTACCACCATCTCCCCAATTGGCCCGAGGATCGGATTCGTCCGTTGATGGAGACGTTCGGAAGCATGCTCATGGAACAGCGGGTGTATCGGGAGGTTTTCGGCGTGATCTGATGCTGCGAAATGAGGGGATGCATGAGCGTGCGACCTGGGCGCGTTCGGCCACGGCCTCACTCACTTGCAGCAGAGCCATGGCGTGCCGCAACGCTTGAGATACCCAGGGTCGTTCCTGAACTCTGAGCAGCGTCTCGACGCCTGCCCGCACGTACTCCGCGTTGCTTTGCCAACGCCCTTCGAACAACCGGACGTTTCCGAACCACGCGTCGATGTTCGAGACGAAAACGTCCTCGACGGGCAGCTCGGGGTTGTCCCGTTCGTTGTTGAACTTCGGGTGGCGAACTCCCGGTCTCCTCTACGAAGTCATCTATGTTACGCCACGTCAGCAACCACGCCGTCGGGCGGAGCCAGCGCGTCCAGGGCACCGACCAGGTGCTGCAGATCGCGGTAGCCCCGGACCCGCCGGAAGTGCTTCTCCGCCTCCACCAGCGCGCTCGCCACCCAGCGTTGAATCATCTGGCCACCACGCCAGCGCTTGACGTTGCGCGAGTAGTGCTCGACGCTGCCGTTCAGGTTCTCGATGATGTTCGTCGTCCGCAGCGTACGCTGCAGCGCCCCCGTCAGACCGAGGCGCTGCACGGTCAGCGTCTCGTCCAGTCCCTCCCGGATGGACGCCGCCGCGCCGGGGTGGTCGTGCTCCAGCGACCCGGCCAGCCGCTTGAGCACCCGCGCCGCACGGTCTGCCGAATCGAGGTTCCACGCATCCCGCAACGCCTTGCCGACAGAGGCGTGCAGCCGCTCGGGCAGATGGCCGATGACGTTCCTCCACTTATGGACTTGGCAGCGTTGCACCACGCCGCGAGAACCGAAGACGTCGGTGATGGCCCGGCGCAGCCCCGTAGCGCCGTCGATGACAAACAGCAACGTCCGGTCCGTCGGCAGTCCGCGCGTCACCAGGTCGCTGAGCAGGCCGGTGGTGACGGCAGCCGTCTTGGTGGCGCCTTCGCGCAGGCCCAGCACGTGTTTCCGGCCCTGTGTGTCGATCCCCAACCCGATCACCATGCAGTGGTCCCGGAAGACCTTGCCGTCGATGCAGACCGCCCGCAGGTCCAACTCGCCCAACGGCCGGCTGAGAAACGCCTGGAGGCGCTTTGTCGACAGCGCCACGAACCGCCGCGACACGGCACTGCTCGACGTCGCCCGCTCGGTCACGTCGGCCGGTACCGGGTCCAGCGTGCCCGCGTACCGGCGCGTCGACACCCCGGCGGCGACCGCGGCCAGCGTGTGCTCGTCCAGCGGGTCGGTGGCCGCCGCCCATTGGAAGCTCGCCAGCGGGACTTCGCCATCCGAGCTCCGCACGCGGAGCCGCGGCAGCTCGACCTGCCGCCCGCCGAGTGTCACCTGGCTGTCGACACTCCCTCCGCGCCACGCGGGCCGCTCGACCTGATGGCGCCCCTTCGCACCACACAGGACTTCCCGGTCCGCCTCCATCATCGCCTCCAGGACCTGCAGCCCGGTCGCGATGCAAAAGCCATGGAACGCTTCCCGGACACCGTTGACCACGCCGAGCACCGGCAGTGGCACCTGGATCGTGACGGGTCGCGAGCTGGGGGGTTGGCCGGACGTCTTCCGCCTGTCATGCTTCGCCATGGGTGGCAGTCTCCTTTTCTGATTGCATCCCCTGTCCCACCACAGGACAGGGGCAGGAGCCGCCACCCGCTTCACATCAGCTCAAGTTCAACAGCGTCCGGGACATCCCCGCAGCTCTCGAGCTCAGTGATCGGGTCGTTGTACATCGCGACGTTCAGCCAGTCGCGAAACTGTCGCGGCTCTGGCTTCCTCTCGCCTCGGCAAGCAGCAGCGGCCAAATGGATCAGCATCTCGATCCGGGTGGTCGCTGAGTGATTCTCGGGCCGAGTGAGCAGTCCGCCGAGCGGCGCCGCCACCAAGGGGAAGCTGAACTTCTCAAGGCGCCCTACCAGCCTGGCAAGCCGCGCGGCGATACTCCCAATTTCCCGCAACTCACTGGTCGCGGCGTGCGCCAAGACGGCCGCGACAGCTTCTCCGCTTGGGTCTAGCGATCTCTTGCGCAACGACGTTTTCCCTTCGTACCACCGCCACGGCTCCGGAGGTACTCTCGCGCGTCTGGCGTCCAATCCGGCAACGCGGGCACCACCCGGCTGTGAGAGAGCCGTCGCGACCCCCGCGAGCTTGACGCGTGCCTGCCGGAGATCATCGTGGGCAAATGCGCATTCTAAGTCTAGCGAGGCTCCGCCTCAGACCAACAAGCATGCACGTTGAGTAGTGGTCGGCGCCGCGTGGTGAGTATCCGACCGGCGAAAGAAACACGATCAAAACCTGAACTTGACTCATCTGTAAAGATGGCGGCCGGTCAAGGATTCTAGTGGTCCGTCAAGTCATAATCTTGGGATAGACGGACTTGAGCTTACAGCGCGCATCGTCGACCTTCATCTGTCTGCGCATGCAGTGCGTCGACCACCGGGATGCGGCCGATGGTGCTGACGGTGCCGATGACGAGGAAAACCACAGCGATGAGACCGAGCGACCTGGTAGTGCGGCGTTGATGTGCGTGCATGGAACGTGATCGTAGAGTCGCTCTCCCATCCAGGTAAAGTTCGGCGACCAGTCTGGGTCGCGGTCTTGGCAGCCTCGGACTCGGCGGCTTGCGGATTGGACACGCCGCGGTCATCGTCGGGTTCAGCGGCATGCTGACGAGCTGCGGTCCAGTCGCGTTCGCAGACGCCGAAGTTGCCTCTCGCCGGTGAAGAGGGACCTGCTGGTCAGCACCGCAGTGGCCCACTCGGCGGCCGCACCAGGCAAGCTACGACCTGGTCGGCGCCGAGGAAACGATCATCTGGGCCTGGGCGACATCAGCGTCGACGGCGTCGGCGTTCAGACTTGCATTCTCGGCTACATCCTGGACCAGTCAGGTACGCGCATCCTGCGTACATCCATTCGTGCCTCTCGGGGTTGGACAGCCGGTCTTGACCCGTACGAACGCGATTCCGGCAATGAGAAGAAAGTTGGCGCGCAGCTTGCGTGTCTGGCGGATACCGATGCGGGAAATCGCAGTTCGACAAGGAGCCGGAGTGGCGAAGGAACAAGACGTATACACTACGATTGGGCTTGAGTCCGGGTGCTGCGGGCATCGGCATCGGAGTGTTCGCGAGGCCGGACGATGCCTTGCGGAATACCGTCACCAAGAACTCTCCGACCGGCGCGTGGTCGCCGTGGCGGCCGACGCGCCCTGGCCGCCGACCGAGGGCCGCGACCTGAACGACGGGGAGCTCCATGCCCTCTACGCGGACACCGGCGCTCTAGCCGCATGCGACGAGCGTGAGCGACTCGCCATCTTCGCGGCTGGCGTCGCGGCCGACGTGGCAGCGATGCGTCACGTCGCGGATGCGCTCCATGAAGCATGGGCCGAGGGCGGACTCGGGCGCGACACGACAGAGATGGCCGAGAGCGCAGCGGCTGGCTGCCGCGTCATTGGACTCGCGCTCGCGACCGTCGAGCGAGCTGCGGATTCCGCCTGCGCAGGTCGACTGCGCTCTTGTTGACGAGCGCTATTGCGAGCGTGTGCGGCCGGCCCTCGCGGCGCGACGGCGGCGCCGGTGGATGTGGACGCCCTCGTGCGCACCCGGGACCACATGGCTCCGCGGGGCCGGACGGCACATGAGGGTCAACCCCGAGCACCGTATCTGGTTGGAGCACCGGCGCCTGTAGGCTCTCGATCCGTCGGCCAGCGGAAGTGGAGCCGATGGTCCTCGGCGACGGCCGGCTCGTCATTGCGTTCAACGGCGAGAGCCAAGACTGCCGAGAGCGACCGCCGCGGCGTGTTGCTCGCGCGAGATGGCTTCGGCATCAAGCCCCTGTACTACCGGCGGCACCCCGCGGTCCGCCTCCTTTTGGGTGAAGGAGTTCCCGGCCGGCGGTGGCCCGACGTGGAGCCGGCGCCGGCGGGTTCCGCTGGCGCAAGCCGTGCCTGGGAACGCTACGGCCGGTCGCTCGCGCCGCGGGAGCCGTCCGCGGAGGGTCAGAATAGTCCGCTACAGTCGAATCACGAATTGTGCACGGAAATGTACACGGCCGCTGGAGGCAGATCCCTAAACGACAGAAAACAAATGGGTTGTCTTTCAGCCCCAGATTTCACCACGAACGTCACGTCCGTCGCGTTGCGCAGAAGGACACGCGGCGGGTGACACGGCGATCGCCGACCCGGTCGCCTTCGCCTTCTCGGATGCCGCGGGTTTCGCACTGATCGCGCGGAGAGGGACGAGGACGAACCGACTAACCAGCGCGGGCGCTGCACAGACGATTGAACACGATACCCGCACGAGCGGGGCTGGCCCAAGGGAGCGGGGCCGATTCGGGCCGGAACGAGTGCCGCGATGAAACAAACGGAGATCGACGGCCGCAAGGTGGTCCACAAGTTCACCGTGCTGTGGCACGAATGGGAATGCGACGGTTACGGATGGGTCACCGACGACGGTCGCGCATGGCTGACCCGCCACGGCGGGCCGCCGTACGAGGCCGGAACCACAGCGCTGCTCGATCGCATGGACGAAGCGCTCTCTGTCGTTACGGGCATCCGGACAGCACTCTCGCTGATGGCGGATCCACCGAAGGAGCCGTGAGGACGCTCGAAGGAACCGCGACGCGGTGCATCCCGCACAGCAAGGGCCTCAACGAGGCCAAGGCGGCGAAGCGGACCGTGCACTGAGACGACGCCCCGTCCAGGGTGATCCGCCGAGAACGGTAGGTTGCCGGGAGAGGGAGGAGCAAACCCCGGAACCGCGGGGATGTACCCGAGAACTGCGAGTGAGCGACCCGGACGACCCCGGTACTGCCCCCGCGCACGCGGGGATCGACCGGCGCAATTGAGGGAGTTGAACGTGCACGAAGGAGCTCCCCGGGACGCACGGGGATCAACCGAGGCCGACGCACCAGAGAGTGAAGAACATCGCGTGCTCCGCCCGGCACGGGCGGAAATTCGGCAACATCCGGCGTCCGCCAACACGCCACGGATCCCGCGCAAGACCACGGGACGAGCGCCACGCACGGCTGCCCGCGGCTGGGTGCGAGTCGGTCGACATGCCACCGGCTCCTGAGTTTAGAATGCCCGGAGACCGAAATGCGGGAAGTAGACATGACGACTCTCCATTCGCCCGCGGGCGGCTTACGGACCCTGTCGCTGATCATGGGACTGTTTCTCGTCCTGATGGGGTACGGCAAGCTCGCATGGCTCGCAGACAGCGTGCATCTCTCGTACGAGCTTGAGCAGTGGCTCTCCTTCGAGCCGGTCTCGATCAGCCGTTGGTACCTCGAATGGGTGGCGGTTCCGGGCGCGCCGCTGTTCGCCCGGCTGGTGGTGCTGGGGGAACTCGTCGCCGGCACGGCGCTGATCGCCGGTTTCCGGGTGGGCCTGACCGCGACGGTGGCGCTCGCCATGGTGCTCAACTTCCAGTTCGCCAGCGGCATCATGTTCACGTCCGGCTATCTCACCAACGGGTACGGGCCGCCCGTCATCGGCGGGCTGGCAGCACTGGCCATCGGGGGCGGCCGTCGCCTGCCGTACAGCATTCCCTGGTAGGAGGGCCCGTAGACAGGAGGGGGGCGCAAGCGGAGTGGACTCCGAAGCGAGTGGGATTCAACGCTCCCGAGTCGGCGCGGTCGGTTCGCAGCGACGTGCAGCGGGCCGTCTACGCGGCGTGCGGTATCCCGCTTGCGCTGGTTGACAGCCAGCCGGGGGCGCAGGCACGAGAAGTGTTCGTCAGTTCCTCCACGCGACCATCCAGCCCGTCTCGCGGTTCGTCTCGGCCGAGTTGTCCCGGCTCGGCCTAGGACTCGGCGATCTCGTTCGATTGCGCTCGGCACTGCCGACGTGCAGGGCAGGGCGCGCGCCTACCAGTCGTTGACCGGCGGCGGTATGGTGGACGCCGACGCGCGGCGTATCACGGGAGTCGAGTGATCTACTCGTGTCCCGGCTGCGGCGCTCGGCGTCCGGACCGCTGGTTTCGGGCGTGGCGGGCGGCCCCCCCTCAGACTGCGGCGCGGTGTTGGCTGGAGCGGGCCGGGTGACCCAGAGGGTCAACGGGCGATCCGGAATCCCGTGCAGGCCGAATCGATCTCGCGGACCCAGCCGGCGAAGTCTCCGGCCGGCTCCGACTCGATGTCCGGCGGACGACCGCCGTCGACCTGGTCGCGAAGCGCCGGATCCGGGTCCCGCTCGTAGTCGCGCTCGGCCTGGTCGACCAGCTGGACGTGGCTCTTGAGCACCCCGTACACCTCGCGCGCAGCCGAGGAGGTTCGAGCGCCCGGCGATTGGATTCCGGCTCGATCAGAGACACCGCGTAGTTTGGCCAGACTCACCGGGAGCTCGGCAACGCTCGGGCTCTCGAGGGACGGCGCCGGCAGACCGAAGGCACGGCCGCGGCTCGACCTTCCACCTGCAGGAGCAGTCGGGTGGAACCGACAAGCGCGTGCTCGGGCAAGCAAGCGTGCTACGATGTGACGTCTGCCTCATTGAGGTTCTTCGTCTGGCGAGAACTCAGAACGACCGACAGTAGAACATGGCTGACACAGGGCACCCCATTTTCCTCGACACCCAAGTGTTCGAGGCGGCGAGCTTCAACTTCAAGACGACCACTCTTGCTTCGCTCGAGGAGCAGGTCGAGAAGGGCACAGTCCGCCTCATTCTTACCGACATCACAGTTCTGGAAGTGAAGGCCCGGATCGAGAAAACCGTTCTCGCACAGCTCGAGGGTTTCAAGAAGTTCAAGCGCAACGCCAGGGTGCTGCGGAGTTCCACGCTTCCCGAAGTGAAGGCGGCGCTCGACCTCGACGACAAGAGCGTGATCGCGGATCTGCAACAGCAATTTGACGGGTTCATTCAGCGGACGAAGGCCGAGATCATCGACACGTCCGCACTCCCAGCCGGGCCGGTGTTCGAGAAATACTTCGCGACCAAGCCGCCGTTCGGCACTGGGGACAAGAAGTCCGAATTCCCGGATGCGTTCGCTGTCAATGGCCTCGTTGAATGGACCAAGAACAACGCCGAGCTCCTCTACGTCATCTCGGGTGACAAACCGTTCCGGGATGCCTGTCAGCCGCACAAGAAGCTCGACGGGTACGTGAAACTCTAGACGCTGCTCAACCGGATTATCTTCGCCGATGCGGTTGCTGGCTTCATTCGCGACCAAGTCCTTGAGCGCATCGAAAACATCAAGGAGGGTGCGAAGCAGGAATTCGAGGATCGGATGTATTACGTCGACGACGAAGATGGCGATGCTGAAATGAGCGTCCAGAGCCTAGAGCTTGACGGCCAGCCGGAGATCATTGACGCCGACGACGATAGCGCGACGGTCGAGGTTCACTTCTTGGGGAAATTCGACGCTCACCTCTCGTACACCGACTCGAGCACCGGCATGTACGATAACGAGACGAAGTCAATGATGTTCATGGAGCACAAGCACGAGACCCTGGACAAGGATGAGGAGTTCATCATCGAGGTGAAGGTGAAATTCGAGGTGTTCGACCCGGACAGCTTCGAGATCGAGGAGACCTCGCTCGTGCAGCCGGACGATGGGTATAGCGTGTCGACGAGCCGGTAGGGCTTTCCCTGAAGAGTTGGTAGCATTGGTGCTATCGGCGCGCCGCAGTGTGGGCAAACGAAGTGCTCTGGAACCTCCGGTTCCGCGTCGGATTGAGCGCTCGGTATGCCGAAGTCGACGAGATGACTTCAGGGAACAGTCTTCATCATCTCGCGAGGCTTCGCCTCAGACCAACAAGCATGTGGGTCGCACGTGACTTACATGAAACAGCCGGGTCCACTCCGTAATACGCGCCTCCCGCAGCGCACCCGCCCCGCGCCGCCGGCCCTCTCATGATGCAGGTGCGGCCGGCAGGTCGGTGTGCTCGCGCGCGCGATGTCGGATACGCGCGCCGCAGAGCGCCTCAACCAGTTGGCGCAGCGCGTCGGTGCGCTCTTGCGAGCCGGTTTCGAGGCGTAGCGCGGTGGGAGTTAAGCGGAAGTTTCAGAGCGAATCGCGCGGAAGTCATTCTCATTGAGTCAGTTAGCGATTCCGTCGGGGTGTCGGTGGTGGCTACACTCGGGTCGTTACCCCCAGTAGCTCGAAGCAGCGCTGCTGCAGCGGTGTGGGGTCCGTCTGCAACTGAAAGGTGACGCCGCTTTCGGCGACCTGCATCGTGTTCGCCGTCAGCGTTCCCAGGTCGGTGAGCAGCGTCCGGAAGCTGTGCACCGGCAAGTCGTCGTCGGTCCGTTTGCAGCCCACCTTGGCCAGGGCCGCCGGTGAGCGGCGAGCGGCGGCGACCACCGAAGGCCGCTGCTGCTCGGCCGCCGCCGGGTCGTGGTCGTCGAACAGCAGCGGCGCCAGCGCGTGGCGCATGTGCCACTCGACGTAGTAGGCCAGCATGCACAGCAGGACATGCGCCCGCACCCGGTCCGCCCGCCGGTGGTGGATCGGCCGCACCTTCAGGTCCACCGACTTCAGGCTCCGAAACGCCCGCTCCACCTTCGACAGGTCCTTGTAGGCCCGCACCGTCTGCGCTGCATCGAACTGCTCCGGCTCGACGTTGGAGCGGACGATGTACAGCCCGTCGAGCTGCTCCTCGGCCGCGATCTTGTCTTCGTCCCGGCGATAAGTGAACGTGTCGTCGGTGATCGTGGTGACGAAATGCTTGGCCATCTTGTGCCGGTTGATCACCTTCCCGACGCGCATACCGATTTCGGCTGCTCCGCGTAGCAGCCGGTTCTGGCGCGTTGTCGCTGCCGCGATGGGCGCCAGGTCCTTCTCGGTTGCCGCCAGCAGTTCCTGCCGCTTGCGCTGCCGCTCGGCGGCCAGCAACGGATTGCGGCACACGACCAGCCGCTCGCCGGGGAACAGCTCGCTGGTGACCTCGGCCAGGTCCCGCTCGTCGAACAGCGACGGCGTCACCGTGCCGGCGGCCAGCAGTTTCCGAATCGTCGGCGCCCGCAGCGTGGTGATCCAGCGCAGCCCGTCGACGCCCGCCAGGTCCTCGCGGATCCGCGCTGCGGTCAGCATGCCGCGGTCGCCCACCAGCACCACCCGCTGCAAGCCAAAGCGGGTGCGGAGCTTGTCCACCTGGCAGGCCACCGTCTTCGGGTCGCTCGTCGAGCCCTCGAAGACCTCCACCGCGACCGGACAGCCCGCGGCCGTGCACAACAGGCCGAAGACGATCTGCAAGGTGCCCTGCTTGCCGTCGCGGCTGTGCCCGCGCTGCGCCAACGGGCAGTGGGTCCCCTCCAGGTAGCTGGAGGTCAAGTCATAGAGCACCAGGGTGTGTTCCTGCAGGTGCTGCTTGGCCAGGCGTTGCTCGATGGCCGCCTGCCGCTCCACCAGCCAGTCCATCGCCGCATACAGTTCGTGCTGATCGACGTCGCCGAGCCCAAGCGTCTCGCCCAGGGTGGAGACGGCGCTCTCGGGGGCCAGGCCGCGCGCGGTGGCCAGCTTCGACTGCGCGTCGATGACGCGGGCGACGATCAGGGCGAGGACGAGGTCGCGGAGGCGACCGGCGTTACGGGCGATCAGCGTGTGCAGTCCGATCCGCTTGAGGGTGCCGAGCACCGCGGCGATGTGGCCGTGGGGCAGGCTGCGCACGCAGGTGAAGGCGTCTTCGGGGTTGACGAGTCGCTCACCGCGGAGGACGCGGCGCAGCGTTTCGATGGCGGCGGTCGGCAGCTTGGAGAGGTTGGCGAGGGTGCGCTTCTTGACGTGGCCGCCGGCGCGGTAGGACTCGCGCAGGAGGACGGCTGGGGGGGAGGAGCGATTGGGCACGCTCTCGATATACATGGTCACTAATTATACCGAAGTAACTCAATACATAAAAAGAAAACAACGCGCATTACGCGCCTATTACATGGCTACATATCGCCGTATGCACCAAGCCGAAAAGCTCCAAAAAGCCTTTAGACCCTATGGTTTAGGGCTAAATCGCCCGCTGAAACTTCCGGTTAACCATACCCGGCCGATGACGGTCTTGCCGGCGCCTGGCTGGGTTTCGTCATTGGTTGCGACCATGTATGCGACCGAGTCTTCGTCGGCTCTCTCCCGCATGGCGCCCTCGATGTGGGCGAGCCGGGCATCGATTTTGGGCATGGCCCCGAGCGTGACCTCGAAGTGGTCCACGGTGGTCAGCAACTGGTCCCCGTCCCGGTCGCGCAGAGGGGGTAGCGTGGCGGCCGGGCTTCGGGTTGCGTCATGCTCGGCTTCGTCGGCCGGCAGATGACACTTCTTGTATTTGCGGCCGCTGCCGCAGGGACAGGGTCGGTTGCGGCCCACGCGCGGTTGGAACGGTTCTGCCGGCGGTGTGGGGTTGAGATAGGCGTCGCGTTTCTGTTCCGCGGGTTGGTTCAGTTTGAAGTCGGCGATCGCTTCATAGGGCACGGTGAACCGCACCTCGCGGTCGTCGTCGTCGAAGTACGACTCGCAGACTGGAGTGAAGGAGTCGGCCCGGAAGATGCCGGCGTGCTTGGGGAGGAACGCGCTCAGCGCGAGAGCGCAGGCGGTGGCGGTCTCAACGTGACGGTCGCCGAGCGGTTGTGGAATGCCGTTCGGGTTTCGGTGAGCGACCAGGGGGTAGCTGTTCGGGCTTTCGACCGGCAATGCGTTGCGCATCGCCTCACGGTACATCGATGGCGGCAATTCGGTGGCGTGCTGGAAGGTGAGCGAGAGCAATTCGGTGCCCATCGTAATCGCACCATGTTCGCGGCGGCCGGCGTTCGCGGCCGCGAGGAATCGTTCGAAGCCATCGAGCGAGGGGAAGATGAGTACGCCTCGACTCTCGCCGAGCTGTCCGATGATCGATAGACATGCACCGTCGATGCCGAGCGTCGGGATGTCCATGCGCAGCACCTGGTGGGCTTTGACGAAGGTCCAGGGCTTGACGGCGAAGAGGTAGCGGCTGGCGGTGAACAGTTTCTCGACGACGGCGGTCGAGAAGCGCCCCTGGGGGAGATCGCTGTGTTCGCGGTGGCCGCCGGTTGGCATCGAGACCGATCATATGCCCTGGAAGAGCAGGCGGGAGATCGCCAAGGCACCAGCTCACCGCGGGCTTGGATAGCAGGGAGGAGGGAAACCGAATTTCTGAAGGCGAGGGCCGGTAGGTCCGGGAGACCAGTTGCTGCCGCTATCACCCCGCCGAAGGTGATTTCGCACCGGGGCGAGGAGGGCTTTACCTGAGAAGGAGACTTTATCTCAAGGGGAAGGATTGCAGCTCGGCGCCTTCCCCGAGCGGCACCAGGCGCTGCAGCTGGCGGTGCGGGCCGCCGACGGGTCCGTCGAACGCTTCGGGCCCGCGTTCGAGGCGGATTCGACGGCGGGCTTCCACACGCCCGAGATCGCCGGACGCGACGAGATCGAGCGCTTCATGCGGAGCGCGTTCACGCGGGGGGCGCTGGTGAGCAACGGCTTCAACGCGTTCTTCAACGACGCGACGCCGGCCGCGCGCACGGCGGTGCTCAACGTGCTGACCGAATGCGGGAGCGAGGAGGCGGAATCGCCGTGACGGACACCGCGATAGGCCCGGAGGCGTGGACACCGATCGAGCGGCTGAACGTGCGCGAGCACGGCCGCCGGGCGATGGACCGCGTCGGCGTCGTCGAGCCGGCGAAGCTGGCCGCGGGCGCGCAGTTCGTCGTCGCCTGGGGGCCGCGCGGCAAGATCCAGAGCGACTACGGGGACACCGTCCCCCTCGTCGCCGGCAAGGAGGCTGACGAGCTCATCGCCATGGCCGAGGAGCTGCGCGCGGCCGTCAGCGACAGGTACGCGGACTGGCGACGGGGAGGCTGAGACGGTGGACACGGATCCGGAACGGGCACGCCGCGCCGCGCGGCTGGCCGCGCACGAGCGCACCGCGCACAAGCGCACCGCCGACTGCGGGCGGTTCGTCGCAAAGAAACGCTGGACGCCCCTGCTCGCCGAGCAGCGCAAGGACCCGAACGCACGGATCGCGTTCCCGATCTGCGACGGCTGCGCGAGCGAATACGACCCGCCGGAGTGGTAGACCGGCGCCGGAACGAACGGCGCCGCGCCCATCGCGATGGGCATCGACCGAAAAGTTGTAGGAGCCGGCCCGGAGAAGACGCCACGAACGGCAGAACGAGGCGGAACACCCCGATGGAGAAGAAGCAACGCGTCCTGCGCGGGCACACGCGCGATCCGTGGCCCTGCTGCAACACGGCCGCCGACGAGCGCTGGGGCAGGCCCAAGGGGACCATCTGCGACGAGTGCAAGAACCTGATCGCAACCGGGAAAGGACGCAATCCGCCAGCGGCAGGAGCGCTCGGAGAGCACCTACAAGTGGGCCAGGATGCGCCACTGGTGGCCGCAGTACTACGGCCCGTACGAGTTCAGGAGGTCGGGAACGCGGACCGCGCTCGCCAACGCCATGTTCCACCTGGTCGAAGCGGTGACGACGCCGGTACACGCCGGATGGAACGCGGAGCATGAGGGGTACGTGCTCGAGTGCAAGGACACGCACTCGAAGTACGACGGATCGCTCTTCGTGAGCGCCGAGCGCGAGACCCGAGAGCGCCTCAACGACCTCGACGCGGAAATCCGCAACGCGTTGGCCGAGGCGTACGCCGAGGGGAAGGCCAAGGGCCAGCGGAACCTGCTGCAGTTCGCAGCCGGCGAGATGTCGCTGAGCGACTTCGAGAAGCGCACGATTCATCGGCAGGACGACGACTAGCCCATCTTTACCAAGATTAGCGGTCGTTTTGCGGATTTGGGCGGTTTTCGGGGAGTGCGAGGCCTGTAACTTGTTGATTATAAATGATCGGGTTTCGCCAGAGACGAATGTAGTGCCATAAGCGTATAACAATAGTTGCCTGGGACAGGGTGCGTCCGCTATGGTGAGCGCCATGTTCATTCGGCGCACCCAAACCCGGCGGACTGAGGACGGAAAGCCCTACTTCTCTCATCGCCTCGTGCACGCCGACCGCCTCGGCAGCAGCGTGCGCCAGCGCACCCTCCTCAACCTCGGTCGCCACTTCGATATTCCTCAGGCGGACTGGCCGCTGCTGTGCGCCCGCATCAACGATGCGTTGAGCGGTCAGGCGCCGCTGGTGGCCGATTGTCCGCCTGCCGTGGAGGAGGAAGCGCAACGGATCGCGGCGCAGTTGATCGCCCGCGGCGCGGCCGCGCCGACCGCCGGACCGACCGATGTGCAGCCGGTCGATGTCGACTCGTTGCGGCTGGTCCGGCCCCGCAGCGTCGGCGTGGAGCAGGTCGGCCTGTGGGCGCTCGAGCAACTGGACCTGCCGGCGCTGCTGACCCGGTTGGGCGTCAACGGCGCCCTGCGCAGCGCGGCCACCGGCGCCATCGTCGGGCGTCTGGCCGCGCCCGCCTCGGAGCGCGCGACGCACCGCTGGCTGCAGGAGCGCAGCGGTCTCGGGGAGTTGCTCGGCGTCGACTTCGAGACCGTCGGTGCGATGCAGCTCTACCGCGCCTCGGACGTGCTGGTGAAGCATCGCGAGGCGATCGAGGCGCATCTGTTCGACCGCGCGATGGGGCTGTTCGACCTGCAGCCGACGGTGACGCTCTACGACCTGACCAACACCTACTTCGAGGGCGAGGCGAGCGACCAGCCGCAGGCGCAACGCGGGCACTCGAAAGAGAAGCGCAGCGACTGCCCGCTGCTGACCCTGGGCCTGATGCTCGATGCCAGCGGCTTCGTGCGCCGCTCGAAGGTCTTCGCCGGCAACGTCCGGGAACACCGGACGCTGGCCGGGATGCTCGAAGCACTGGAGGCGCCGGTCGGCGCCCTGGTGGTGATGGACCGCGGTGTCGCCACCGACGCCTGTGTGACGTGGTTGCGCGACAACGGCTACCGCTATCTGGTGGTCAGCCGCGAACGCCACCGCCGCTTCGATGCCGATGCCGCCGTGTCGCTCCAGACGCAGTCGGACCAGACCGTGCACATGCACAAGGTGGTCTCGACCGACCCCGACGAAGTGCGCCTGTACTGCTACTCCGAGGAGCGGGCCGAGAAGGAGCGGGGCATCGTCGAGCGTTTCGCCTCCCGCTTCGAGACCGCCCTGACGAAGCTCAACGACGGGCTGTCGCGTCCCCGCGCGCACAAGCGCCTCGACCAGGTCTGGCAACGCATCGGACGGCTGAAAGCCAAGCATTCCCGCGTCGCCTCGCACTACCAGATCACCGTTACCGCCAACGAGGCCGGCGACCAGGCCGTCGCCGTCAACTGGACCCGCCGCCCCCAGGACGGCTCGATGGTTACCCATCCGGGCGTCTACTGCCTGCGCAGCAGCGAGACCGACTGGAACGAAGACGCCTTGTGGCGTACCTACACCACGCTCACCGACGTCGAGGCGGTATTCCGCTCGCTCAAGTCCGAGCTCGGCCTGCGCCCGATCTACCACCGCAAGCCGGCGTGGGCCGACGGCCACCTGTTCATCACCGTCATCGCCTACCAGCTCGTGCAGGTCATCCGCACTCGGCTGCGCGCGCGCCGCGAACACGCCAGGTGGACCACGCTACGCCGCGTCCTCGAAGGCCAGCAGCGCGTCACCGCCACCTTCCGCCGTCCCGACGGACGCACGCTGCATGTGCGCACGGCAACCCAAGCCGAACCCGATCAGCGGGCCATCTACGACGCGCTCGGCGTCGACCCACATCCCGGCGGCGTCCGCAAGACGCTCGTCTGACCGACCAATTTCCCCGGTTCGTACGCGTTTGTAGTGCCACTCGGGCATTTCTGTCGGCGTAAACCACTGATTCTAGAGCCTCTTGCAAAACTCTTGGCGTAGCTCGGCTCGGAGCACAAGTTCTTCTGGTGAACATCGTTTTGCCTGGATCCCGACCGAGAATGCGGGGCGGGAGGACCGGCGGCGACCCAAGAGGCGGAAATCAGGGAGTTCGAGGGTTTTCCCACCGGGCGTTGGAGACACCGGTTGGTGACTGACGCCTGTCGGGCGACCGGAAGGGGATGCGCGTTGGCCGGCGAGGCGTTGGTTTACGTCACCAGCCGCAGGAGCTGGTCGGCGGTGAGCGCCAGCACGCCGAACATGCAGTGGCACATCACCTTCGCGTTGCCGCGGACTCGGACGTGGCGCCCGCCGAACTCGTCCTTGAGTCGGCCATTGACGCGCTCACCCGCCGTGCGTTCGTTGTACCGAACCTGTTCGGGAAGCTGCAAGCCGAGACGCTTCAGGCGCCGGGCTTCGGTCTGCAGTTCTTCGGCCAGCGCAGTGTCACGGCGGGGGTTGATATCGATCAGCGGGACGTGGCCGAGTGCGCGGCTGTGCTCGCGGATCTGCACCGCGTCGTAGGCGGCATCCATCAGGTCATACAGATTGTCCACCCGCTGGGCCGACAGGGTGGCCAGTGGAACGGCGGCCTGGCTGTCGTGCAGCGAGGCGGACGTCAGGATGCAACTGACCGGAATCTGGCCGTCGGCCACGTCGATGTGCAACTTGTAGCCGACCCAGGTGTCCCTGTAGCCCTTGCTGTTCTTCTTCGTGCCCACACTGCACTCGGCCGGCAGGTCGTCGAGCATCTCCTGCAGGGTCATGCTCGGTTGCCGGTCGAGGCGTTTGCGTGTCTTGGGCCGTTCTTCACCCTTCTTCGGCCGCCCCCGCTTGCGCTTGGGCGGCGGAGGCGACTTCTCCTTCGCGGCCGGCTTCTCGCGCCCCTCGATGGCCGTCGAGTCTCGGGACAGATGGCCCACCAAACGGTCGCCGTGCGTCTTCCGGAGCAACGCTTCATGCACGCGCTGGGGCAACTGGGAGTGGGCGAATTCGGCGAAGGCGCGAGAGAAGACCGACTCGCTTGGCATCTCGCGCCGCCGCTCCCAGCCGCAGATGCGGCGCAGCACCACGTCGGTGGCCAACCGGTCCAGCAGCAGGCGCGTGGTCGGCATGTCGTAGACCGCCTTGGCGACGAAGGCGCGCGCCACCGCCGCGCGGTCCTTGCGGGGGCGGCCCGGCATCCGCAAGCGCGAGGGAATCATCTGCTCGATACGGATCACCTCGAGGGTCTGCACCAACTGCTGCTGTTTCTCGGTCAGCGAACCCAACACCTGCTCCAACCGGGGAAACAGGCCCTGTTGGATTGACTCCCAGTAGGCGGCGAACGAGGCGCGCAGGTTCTGCATGGCTTGACTGCTCCCAGCGCCTACTATATATAGTAGTGTAGGAGTGAGGTCAAGGAGGGAACCGATGGGCCGCCGGAACCCGATGCGCCGGTACAGCGAACAATACGATGCGCTCAAGGTGGAGTTGCAAACGCTCGGGTTTGTCCGCCAGGGCAGTATCCAGACCCGCCGTCTCACGTGCGGGAAGCCTGCCTGCCGCTGCCACCGCGACCCGGACGCGCGTCACGGCCCGTACCGCTACTGGACACACAAGGTGCGCGGAAAAACGGTCAGCCTGCTGCTCTCCGAAGACGAACTCGCCCTCTACCAGGAGTGGCTCGAGAACAACCGCGAACTGGAACGGGTCGTGAGGGAAATGCGCCACGTCTCGTCGCGCGCGCTCGCCCTCATATTAATAGGGTCATTGGTTGCCTGACATCAGACAGGTAATTTCGGCCCGATTTCCTCATATTTCGGCATACTGCGAGGTCAGGATACTTATTTCCAGCTTAATAACCGACCGGGAGGTCCCAGAGGTCCCTTGAGACCCCGTGTCTCCGGTTCCCCGGCGCCGGTGACGGCTGCTATCCTAATCCTACGAACGCTGCGTCCCACCCCGCTGACCGTCCGTTCCCTCTGCCTCGGGTAGGAAAACCCGGCCGACCAAGGGTTTTGCAAGAGGCTCAGTTGTTGACATTTCGAAGACGCATCTCGATGCCTGCATGGCTCCTGCCGGCAAGGCCGCGCGATTCACCAATGACTCGGCGGGATTCAACGCGCTGATCGCGTGGATCGACCAGCCGGTCCGCTCGGTCGTGTACGAGCCCACCGGACCTTGGCACCGCGCCTTCGAGGAGGCGCTCCTGCAGGCGGGCCTGCCGCTGGCGCGAGCCAATCCGTTGCAGGCGCGGCGTTTTGCGCAGGCGATGGGACAGCGCGCCAAGACCGACGCCGTAGACGCGCGGGTGCTGGCGCAAATGGGGACAGCGTTGCCTCTGCGGCCGACCGCGGCGTCGCCGCCGGCGCGGCGCGCCCTCGAGGAACTGCAAGTGGCGCGCGACGCGCTGGTCACGGACCGCACCGCCGCACGGAACCGCCAGAAGCACCTTCGACATCCGCTGCTGAAGCAGCAGAGCAAGACGCGGCTGTCCCAGATTGACCGGCATCTGGCCGCCGTCGATGCCGCAATCGGCAAGGGGTTGGCCGAAGATGTGGTATTGGCCCGCCGGACCGAGATCCTGACCTCGATCCCGGGCGTGTCGAGCATCACCGCGGCGGGCCTGCTCACCCGGATGCCCGAACTCGGCCGCCTCGACGCCAAGGCGGTCGCCAGCCTGGCGGGTCTCGCGCCGGTCACGCGCCAGTCCGGCGCCTGGCAGGGCCGCAGCTTCATCCAGGGCGGCCGGCCGCGGGTGCGGCGGCTTCTCTACATGCCGGCCCTGGCGGCGATCCGTTGCAACCCTGGCCTGCGTGCGAAGTACCGCCAGCTCCGCGGCCTGGGGAAGCCGCCGAAGGTCGCTCTGACCGCCGTCATGCGCAAGCTCCTCCTGCTGGCCAACGCCCTGCTCGAACAGAACCGCTCCTGGTTGCCCGACCGGCCCGGGCGCGGCAGCGCGGCGGCGCCGGCGGGAAGCGCGCCGTTCGTCGCCGCATGACCAGTCCGTGGGCTCCACGCCTCGCGGGTCGGATTCGAGCAGCAGAAGACCAAGTGAAGTGCACGTCCGTCTGCGGGCGTGCGCGTAGCGCGGTAGCCGAGCGCACGACCACGGCGGGGATTTGGCCGAGCGTTACTACGCGAGGAGCTGTGAGAGGGTCGTCGTCGGCTGGACGGATCGTCGTCGGCGCCCGTGCCTGCAACGCTTGCAGTGGAACGCCGCGCTGTGCCGTCGTCACGTCGGCAGCGTTCGCATGCTGGCTCACGACCTCGATGTCGATGACTGTCCGGATTTTCGGAGTCCGCCACAGAGGATGCGCGTCATGGAGCGCGCTCGGCAAGTGCAAGGATTGGCGGGACGCCGGGTTCGCCGTGCGCGGCCATCGGAGCCCCGCGCAGGGACGGTCACTCCCCTGTCGGTACGTACGCTCACCGGAGGTGACGTCGGGATTGGCCGCGACGTTCGACCATCGTACGTACAGGTCGGCGCCGGTGCCCGAATGTACGGATTCACCCCCCGCGGCGGACGAGCTCTTCCCTCGATCCGGACCCTTGACAACATGGATACTCATGTGTCATTGGAAGAGACTCTGCGTGACATCGGACGGGCGACTCGGTACAATGCTGGCGGATGCGCTCTCCTTGTGCCGGTTCATGGAGGGAAGCCGCCTGACTCTCCGAGATCGACTGCCCATCTTCCGCATCGGGAGCGCCGATCCGATGCCCCAAGCCGCCTCACGGTCGCCGCGTTGCGCCACGTCCCATTCCCCCTGGGTGGTGTTGCTGCTCTGTTGGAGCCTGGCGCTCGGGTTGGGCGCACACGTCGGGCGCGAGCTGCGGCTCGAGACCGAGCGCGACGTCGCGCTCGGCGACCGGGCGCCCTGGCAGGCCGCCGCCGCGGGCGTGCTGGCCGGGGTCGGCGAGCTGACCGGGGTGGCGGAGCTGCGTGCAGTGCTGCACGAGCCGGTGCGTACGTTCTACGGAACCGCGTTCACGGTGGGCGGCCGGCCGTCCCAGACTCCTGCCGCTGCCGAGGGCGTGGAACTCGAGGCCGTGGAATCGGAGGACGTGGAACCGGAGGACGTCGTTCCGGCGCCGCGACGCGTGATGATCATCGGGGCGTCGTCGATTCAATTCGGCCTGGGACGTTCGCTGGAGCGCTGGATCGAGCGGTTCCAGGGTGTGACGGTGCTGCGGTACGGGCTCCATTCCACGGGTCTGGCGCGTCCGGACTACTTCGACTGGCACGCGAAGGCCCGGGAGATGAAGGAGGAGTTCCGGCCGGATCTGATAATCGCGCAGTTCGGTGGGAACGACGGCCAGGGGCTGACGGATCGAGACACCGGCGGGGCGGTCGCGCCCCTGTTCACCGACAAGTGGGACGAAGTCTATGGCGCCCGCGTGGAGTCGTTCGCGGAGATCTTCGCGGACGACGAGGTGCCCGTCGTCATCCTCGGCATGCCGGCGATGAAGAGCGCCTACCACCAGCGGAAGATGGCCCGGATAAACGCGGTCACGGAAGCTGCGTGCGAGCGGGCGGGAGCCTGGTTCGTCGATACCTTCGCCATGACGGCGGACGCCGACGGGAACTACGTCGCGCGGGCCGAGGTGGAGGGCAGGCGGCGCGTGATTCGCGCGAGCGACGGGATGCACCTCAACAGCTACGGAGCGGAGTTGGTGACCGCGGGGGTTCTGGACATCTTCGACGACTGGTTCGCCTTCACGCTGCCGGAAGCGCCGGCGGATGCAGTAGTCCAGGATGCGCTGCCCGGGGACGGGCGCGATCTGCACGTGGAACGCACCGAAGGGCGGGACGCGCCGGTGATTGCGGGCGGTACGGATTCCGTGGATCGCCGCGCGCCCGACGGGCCGGCCGTCGAGACCGAGCTTGGCCTGAACCGGCGCGCGCGGCGGCTGATTCAGCAGGGGTTGCTGGCCGAGGGCTTCGACCCCGGCCCGGCGGACGGGCTGCTCGGACCCCGCACGCGAGCGGCGCTACGGGCGTGGCAGTCGGCCCGAGGGGCGGGGGCGACGGGTTTTCTGAACAGCGAGAGCGCGGCGGCGCTGCGGGCGGCGGCTCCGGGACGGTGACCCCTCTTTCCTGCGTGTGCCTCGGGCCGGGGCGGCGCCGCGCGGGCCGGTCGTTCGTGTCCGGAGCCGTGGCTACGCTGCTCGCCGTTGCGGCGGTTGCCGCAACCGGTTGCAGCGCGCGGTCCGCCCCCGGTGCGCTGGCCGCGGTCGCGGACGCCCAGACCGCGGTGCGGGTCAAGACGGCACTCGTCAACCACGAATCGCTCGGTACGCTGCCGATAGACGTCCGGGTGCGGAGCGGCGTGGTGACCCTCGACGGCACCGTGCGCTCCGCGGACGAGGTGGAGAACGCGCGGAGGCTCGCGCTCGGGGTCGCGGGGGTGGCCCGGGTCGAGTCGAGGCTGCGGATCGGCGACCCCGACCAGCCGCCGGCCACCGGGAGCCTCCCGCCCGGCTCGCGGAACACGCCGCCGGCCGTCGCGGGCCCCTCGACGGTGCCGGACAACGTGCTGCCGGTAGCGGGGAACTCGCGGCTTCCGGCACTGGCTCCGCGTCCCGAAGAGGGTCCGTTGCGCCTCGTCGGCCTGGGCGCCTCGGTGCGGGTCACGCGCCCCTCGGAGGCGACCCTGGGCGGTGCGCTGGCCGTGGGCCCGCTGCTGCGCCTGCGTCCGCGGAACGGACTGGGCCCGGCGATAGCGTTCAACTGGACGAACACGGAGATCGAGACCGGCCCCGGGGGACAGCCGGCCCTGGCTGCGATGCAGTTGCGCCCGGTGATGGCCGGCCTCGAGTACGGCAGCGTATGGGGACGGCTCGCGGCCGGCGCCTCCGTCGTGGCCGGATACTCGTTCAACCGCCTGGAAGTCGAGACGACGCGCGCGGGTCCAGACCGTGCCATCGCCGTCGGGAACAGCTTCGTGTGGCGCCCCGGCGCGGTGCTTTGGGCCGACGTCACCCGGCGGGTCGGCATCAACGTGTTCGCCGGCTACCTGTTCACGAGGCCGAGGGTGACGTTCGCGAGCGATGCGTCGATTGCCACCGAGCGGATGAGCGCGAGCTCGGTCGTCGTGAGCGCCGGCGTCGCGTACTGGATCTTCTAGGGACCATTCGCCCAGGAACGGCCTGCCGCCAGCAACGGAGGACTTGGATGTCCGGCTTCGTGCGTACGGTCGTCGTGACGCGTCTGGCCAGCGGGGGGCGCGCCATGGTCTTCGCCGGCCGGGCGCTGCGCGAGATCTTCCGCCCGCCGTTCGAGTTCCAGGAGACCGCGCGGCAGGTGTACGAGCTCGGCTGGCGCTCGCTGCCGCTGATCGCCGCTGCAGGCTACGCCGTGGGCATCGTCATGTCGATGCACACGCGGGCGTCGCTCGAACGGTTCGGCGCCGAGGCGCTGGTCCCGGCGGTGCTCGCCCTCGCCCTGGTGCGCGAGACCGGACCGCTCGTGGTCGGGCTGCTCGTTTCCGGGCGGGTCGGGGCGGGCGTCGGCGCGGAGCTGGGCGCCATGAAGGTGACCGAGCAGATCGACGCGCTGGAGGCGGTGGCCGTCGATTCGTTCAAGTTCCTGGTCGTCACGCGCGTCGTCGCCTGCATGATCGCCATGCCCATCCTGACCGCGGTCATGAACATCATGGGCATCCTCGGCGGCTGGACGGCGGAATCGGCGGTCTCCGGCATGCCCTTCGAGACCTACTTCCGGGCCGCCTTCTCGCTCGTCCAGTTCACCGACTACGTGCCCGGCACGCTGAAGACGATGGTCTTCGGGTTCATCATCGCGGTCACCGCGTCGTATCTCGGCGTCCACACGTCGGGCGGCACGCAGGGGGTGGGCTACGCGGCGACCCGCAGCGTCGTCACCGCCTCGATCCTGATGATCGCGGCCAACGTCGTGCTGGTCCGCCTGATCTTCTTCATCTTTCCGGAGACCGCGGAGTGACGGAGCCCCCCGCCGCGATCCGGCTCGATCGGGTGTCGAAGGCGTTTGGCTCGTTCCGCGTGCTCGACGACGTGTCGCTCGACATTCCCCGCGGCCGGGCTACCGTCGTCCTCGGCCGGAGCGGGACCGGGAAGAGCGTGACGCTGCGGCACATCGTCGGTCTGCTGCAGCCGGACTCGGGCCGTGTCTTCGTGGACGACGCGGAGATCACCGCGCTGTCCCCGCCGGCGCTGGCCGCGGTTCGGCAGCGAATCGGCTTTCTGTTCCAGAACGCTGCGCTCTTCGATTCGATAACGGTGGCCGAGAACGTGGCGTTCCCGCTGCGGCGGCACTCGACGCTCTCCGACGGTGAGATCCGGGCGCGTGCGCTGGAAAAGCTGGCCGCGGTGGGGCTGGCGCGCGCGGCCGAGTCGATGCCGGGCGCGCTCTCCGGCGGCATGCGGAAACGGGCAGGGCTGGCGCGGGCGATGGCGCTCGATCCGGCGATCCTGCTGGTCGACGAGCCGAGCGCGGGCCTCGATCCGGTGACCTCGGAGGAGATCGACGACCTGCTCGTCGCGTTGAAGCAGGAGCGCGGCACGACCCTGGTCGTGGTCACCCACAACATCCCGAGCGCACGGCGCATCGCGGACACCATGCTGTTTCTGCACGAGGGCCGGGTGCTGGCCAGCGGCACGGCCGAGGACCTGGAGCGGTGCGAGCACGAGCTGGTGCGGAAGTTCATGCAGTCGAAGGCGGGCGGGTGATGGTCCGGCGTGCCTCGGACAAGGATGGAACGGACGGGCACGCGCGATAGACACGCGGGAGAGGGAGGTTCAGATGGGGTCCCCACGCTTGGCGCTGGTCGGCGCCTTCGTCATCGGCGGACTGCTGATCTTCGCGGTCGGCCTGTTCATGATCGGCGACCGCCGGCTGCTGTTCAGCGAGCAGTTCGAGATGGAGGCCGACTTCGGCAACGTCGCGGGCGTCGAGATCGGCACCAGCGTGCGGCTGTCGGGCCTGCCCGCGGGCGAGGTGATCGGGATCGACATTCCCGACGCGCCGGGCGGCCGGTTCCTGGTGCGGATGCGTGTCCGGGAGGACCTGCATGCGCTGGTCCGCACCGATTCGGAGGCCGCGATCCTGTCGGACGGGCTGCTCGGCTCGGCGTTCATCCAGCTCCGCGCGGGCAGCGACGCGGCGTCGCTCGTCCCGGACGGCGGCGAGCTGCGAGGGATCGACGCGGTGGAGATTGCCGACCTGATCGCGGAAGGCCGCGAGACGTTTCGTATCGCGGCCAACGAGATGGTGGCGATGCGGGCCGAGCTGACCGAGACGTTCGACGGCTTCGCGGACACGATAGAGAGCACGACCCGCCTGGTCGACGGCATCGGGACCGACGCCCAGCGGGTGACCGACGCCAGCGCCCGCCTGGTCGACGAGACGCGCGGCGTGGTGGCCGAGGTGCGCACGGTCCTGAGCACGGTGAGGACGGGGCAGGACGCCGTCGAGAGCGTGCTGACCGAGACCGAGGGGACCATCCGGGCGGTGCGCCAGGGCGCGGAGCACGTCGAGGACGCGATCGAGCGTTTCAGCGGTCCCGACAGCGCAACGCAGCGGCTGCTGGTCGAAGCCGGCGAAGTCATGAGTCGTGCCCGTGAGGCGATGGGGGACGTCGCCGACAACACCGAGGCGCTGAAGCGGAACTGGCTGTTCCGGGGCTTCTTCGCGGAGCGCGGGTTCTACAACCTGGACGAGCTGACCGTCGCCGAGTACCGCACGCTCCTGCGCGACGACCGCTACGCGCCGCTCCGGATCTGGCTCGCCGCGGACCGGCTGTTCGAGAGCAGTGCTGGCGGCGGGCTGACCCTGCGGGACGGGGCGGCCCGGAGGATCGAGGAAGCGATGGGGGAACTGCTGCAGTACCCGCGGGCCAGCCCGATCGTCGTGGAGGGATACGCCACGAGCGGCGAGGTCGGAGGGCAATTGCTCGCCGCGCACGCGCGTGCGGAGCTGGTGGAGCGCTACCTCGTGCGGACGTTTCGCCGGGCGGGAGCAACCGGGACGATGGCGCTCGGCGCCGAGGCCGCGGAGAGTCCCAGCGGCGACGGGCGCTGGGACGGGGTGGCGCTGACCCTGTTCGCGGACCCGGAGGCGCTCGCGCGCGGCGCCGTCCGGGCGGCTCGGTGACGGACGAACAGCGGGAAAATGCGCTACGCTGAACGCTTCCACGCTCGGGAGGAAACATGGCCGGATCGCGACGAATCGCCGGGATCGCCGTTGCGGCGTTGATGGTGGCCTGCGCTGCCGGGGAGCCGGGAATCGACGTGCCGCCACCGCCGCCGACGGAAATTCGTGAAGTCGTCGACACGCTGCACGGCGTGGAGATACCCGATCCGTACCGCTGGCTCGAGGACCAGGAGGCGCCCGAGACACGGGCCTGGATCGACGCCCAGAACGCCCACACCGATACGGTGCTCGGTACGCTGCCCGACCGCGAGGAGCTGCGGGCGGTCGCTGCATCGGTGCTCGAGCGGGACGTGGTCGGCCTGCCGAACGAGCGGGGGGGACGCTACTTCTACAGCAAGCGGCGCGCCGATCAGGATCTGGCAGTCGTCTACGTGCGCGAGGGGCTCGACGGCGAGGACCGGGTGATGATCGATCCGCATCCGATGAGCCCGGACCATACGACCAGTGTCGCGTTGCGCGACATCTCGGACGACGGAACGCGGGTGGTCTACGGGGTTCGCGAAGGAGGCGTCGACGAGGTCACGATCCGGGTCCGCGACGTCGACACCGGTGAGGATCTCGCCGACGTGCTGCCGCCGGCCCGTTACGGCGAGGTGACGCTGGCCGCGGACGGCGGCGGGCTCTACTACGAGCAGTACGGCGACGTGACGCCGCGCGTCATGCACCACGCCTTCGGAACTCCGATGGCGGACGACGTGCAGCTATTCGGCGAAGGGTACGAGCGCTACCAGATTCCGGTCACGGTGGTCTCGGACGACGGGCGCTGGATGGTGGTGCACGTCATCGAGGGCTCGTCGGGGCCGACCGCGATCCACGTCAAGGACCTGCAGCGCGACACGCCGTTCGTTACGGCCATCGCCGACGGCGTCTCCGAGTCGTGGGCCGGGTTCGCGGGCGGCGAGCTGTTCATCGTCACCAATCTGAACGCACCCAACAAGCGCGTGGTGCTGGCCGATCCGGCGGATCCCGGCTTCGAGCGCTGGCGCGAGGTCATCCCCGAGCGCGAGGATGTCGTCGTGGAGACGGCCGCGGCCCTGGGCGGCAGGCTGGCCGTCTCGTACCTGCAGGAAGTGCAGCCGCGGGTCGCGATTCACGAGCTCGACGGCATGCATATCCGCGACATCGCGTTCGACACCGTCGGCTCGGTAGGCGGCGGCGCGGGGCGCTGGACCAGCGACGAGGCGTTCTTCACGTTCCAGACCTTCCACGTGCCGAGCACCATCTACCGCTACGACATCGAGACCGGCGAGCAGTCGGTCTGGGCCGCGCCGGAGTCGCCGGTCGACGCGGCCGCCTACGAGGTGACCCAGCGCCGGTTCACCTCGAAGGACGGCACCGAGGTGCCGATGTTCGTCGCTCACCGGCCGGACCTCGTGCTCGACGGGCGCAACCCGACGCTGCTGACCGGTTACGGCGGCTTCAACAACAGCATGACGCCGGCGTTCTCGCCCTTGGCGACGACATGGCTGGAGTCGGGCGGCGTCTTCGCCCTGGCGAACCTGCGCGGCGGCGGCGAGTTCGGCGAGGAGTGGCACCGGGCCGGCATGCTCGAGAGCAGGCAGAACGTCTTCGACGACTTCATCGCGGCGGCCGAGCATCTGATCGAGGCCGGCTACACCGGCAGCGAGCACCTGGCGATCCGCGGCGGCAGCAACGGCGGCCTGCTCGTCGGCGCGGTGTCGAACCAGCGGCCCGATCTCTTCGGGGCGGTGGTCTGCACCTATCCGCTGCTCGACATGGTCCGCTATCACCAGTTCCTCGTCGCCAGCTTCTGGGTGCCGGAGTACGGGTCGAGCGACGATCCCGACCAGTTCGCCTACATCCACGCCTACTCGCCGTACCACAACGTCATCGACGGCGGCGACTATCCGGCGACGCTGTATCTCTCCGGGGACGGCGACACCCGCGTGGCGCCGCTGCACGCCCGGAAGATGACGGCGCTGATGCAGGCGAAGAACGGCTCGGACAACCCCATCCTGCTCCGCTACCACACGCAGGCGGGCCACTCCGGCGGCCAGCCGGTCGGCCAGCAGATCGACGAGATGGTGGATACGGTGAGCTTCCTGCTGTGGCAGGTGGGGCGGGAGTAGCCCCATAGGGGCCGGGAAGCGGTGCATTACAACGCTCAGCGCGCCCTGGAACTGCTGAGGTTGAGCACCGGGCAACCCGATGCGGAGCCGATCGACAGGTCATGGCGGAATAGCAGGAGGTCGACAGTGACAGAGACGGTTCGATGCGTGACGGCGATGCTCTTCCTCGGGACCTTCGCTTGCGGCGGCGGCGCTACGTCCGAGGAGGCGCCGGGGATCGCGGCCGGGATCAGCGCCGACACGCTGCTGGCCGAGACGCAGACGCTCGCCTCGGACGAGTTCGAGGGCCGCGCCCCCGGGTCGGAGGGCGAGACGAAGACCGTCGCCTATTTGACCGAGCAGTTCTCGGCGCTCGGCCTGACCCCCGGGAACCCCGACGGGACCTGGGTACAGGACGTGCCGCTGGTCGGCATCACGCCGCTGCCGGGGAACAACCTGGTGGTGTCGGCGGATGGTGAGAGCCGGACCCTGGAGCCGGCGGTGGACTACGTGGCGGCGACCAAGCACGTCGTCGACGCGGTCGAGGTTTCGGATGCGGAGTTCGTCTTCGTCGGCTACGGCGCGCGGGCGCCGGAGTACGATTGGGACGACTTCGGGGACACGGACGTCAGCGGCAAGATCCTCCTGTTCCTGGTCAACGACCCGCCGCTCGACGACGTCTTCGGTGGACCGGCGATGACCTACTACGGGCGCTGGACCTACAAACACGAGATCGCGGCGGAGCTGGGCGCGGCCGGGTCGCTGGTCATCCACGAGACCGGGCCGGCCGGCTATCCGTGGGAGGTGGTGGGGAGCACACCCTACGCGGAGTCGTTCGACCTCGTCGCGGCCGACGACAACCTGAGCCGGGCCACGTTCGAGGGCTGGGTGCAGCGCGCCACCGCCGAGTCGCTGTTCGAGATGGCGGGACTCGACTTCGAGGAGGCGAAGCAGCAGGCGGCCGACCGCGCGTTCGAGCCGATCCCGCTCGGCGTGACCGGTTCGCTCCGGGTTCGGAACGAGCTGCGGCGCATCGATTCGCAGAACGTCGTCGCCAGGATCGAGGGCAGCGACGCGCCGGAGGAGGTCGTCATGTACGTCGCCCACTGGGACCATCTGGGCGTCGACCCGAGTCTGGACGGTGACGGGATCTTCAACGGGGCGGCCGACAACGCCACCGGCACGGCCGGGCTCATCGAGCTCGCGCGTGCGTTCATGCACGCGCCGGAGCCGCCGCGCCGGTCGGTGCTGTTCCTGGCCGTCACCGCGGAGGAGCAGGGTCTGCTCGGATCGCGGCACTACGGGGAGAATCCGCTCTACCCGGCCGCGCAGACCGTGGCCGCGCTCAACATGGACGTCCTCAACCAGTGGGGGCGGACGCGCGACATGACCATCGTCGGGATGGGGCAGTCGGAGCTGGACGACGTCGCCGCCGACGTCGCGGCGCGGCTCGGACGCACGCTGGACCCGGACCCCGAGCCGGAGAAGGGCTTCTACTACCGGTCGGACCACTTCTCGTTCGCCAAGGCGGGCATTCCCGCGTTCTACGCCGATCCCGGCGTCGAGTACATCGACAAGCCGGAGGGCTACGGGATCGAGAAGCGCACGGAGTACACCGCGAACGACTACCACAAGGTGTCGGACGAGGTGAAGCCGGACTGGGACCTGTCGGGGGCTCTCGAGGACCTGACCTTCATGTACCACATGGGTGCGCGGCTCGCGGCGGGCGACGAGTGGCCGGCGTGGAGCGAGACCAGCGAGTTCCGGGCGATCCGGGAGGCGCAACGGCCGAGGTAAACCGCAGGGATTGCGGGCGCGTGCCCGGAGGCGTGACGCCTGCAATCGGCGCCGGGGTGCGTCATGGCGCCCCGAGACGGCGCCAGAAGTCTTCTTCGTCCGTCGCGGCCAGGGCCGCGGCCGTCACCGCGTCCCGCGGCGTGTCGACGAGCGCCTGTGCGCTGCCCTCGAACGCATCCGAGACCCGCTTCCCGCGCGCCTGCAGCAGGCTCTTCACCGTCGCCGCCAGTTCCGCGGCGCGCCCTTCCGCGCGTCCTTTCGCGACGCCCTCCGCCAGCTTGCGTTCGCCCAGCACGCGCCACAGCGGATCGTCGTCGGGGCCGGTTCCCTCCCGCTCGCCGAGCGTCCGCCCCACGCGCTCCAGCACCCGGTAGGTCGCGGCGGAAGACACCGGCTCGGTCAGCGCAGCGTGGATTTCCCTCGCCGTCCAGCCCGGAAAAGCGCCGCTCGTCCGCTCGGACCGGTACCGGCCGTTCACCAGCCGGTGGATCGTCACGCCTGGCGGACGCCGGAGCGTGGCCCCCGCCGGCGGTACGACCACCCACAGCTCGGGAAAGCCCCATGCCTCGTACACCAGCAGCTTCCCGGGGCGCACGTCGGTCGTGTGGTCCACCTCGAGCACGACGTCGGGGAAGTCGTTCTCGCCGATGATCAGGGATTTCACAGGCGTCGCGGCGCGCGTCGGGTGCAGGTAGAGCGTCTCGTCCGCCTCCATCGCCCGTTGGGGCCGGCCGTCGGCGTCCCGCACCAGCAGGGTGACCGATCCGTACGAGACGATCGGCGTGCCGCGCACCGAGGCGATTCGTTCCGCCAGATGGGGCAGCCGCCGGGAGGTCCCTTCATGAACGCCGTACTTGTTGGCGACTACCCAGGCGGTCGCGGTCCGGGCGTCCCAGTACTCGAGCCGGTCGTCGAAGTCCTCGAACTCGTCGCGCGAGAGCGGAACGGGTTGGCAGCCGGGGAACCGGAGCGCTTCGTAGCTCAACGACGCGGCTCTCGGGGCGTCCGGAGCCGGTGCGCCCGCCGTTCCGGATGCATCTTCGCCGCGCGCGGAAAGCGGCGGCGGGTTGGTCTCGGCCATTCTTTAATCGTAGCACCGCGGGCGCGGCGTTTCCGTCTGCTATCGAAGCTGGAGAAAGACGACTTCCTTGGCTTGAGGTGTTGGGACAACTCCAATGGTGGGAAACACTTACGCGAATCCGGAAACGTGTTCGCGGGCGGCTGGGGGCGATGGCCACGGTGTTACGGGCGGAGCCGTTTCCGCAAGCTCCAGGAAGCGAGAGAAGGGGTTGGCCAGACGCATCTGCTCCGGGGTGCGGCAATCCGGGGTGAGCAGCGCCGGGCTGGCGACGATCGCGGCCACGCAGCGGGCGCGCGAGGTGGCGACGTTGAGGCGATGGAGGCTGTAGAGGAACTCCATCCCGCGCGGCGCCTCGTCGACGGTGGAGGTGGCCTCGAGTAGACGACGATTGGCGCCTCCTGTCCCTGGAACTTGTCCACCGTGCCGACCCGCGCGCCGGCCGGAAGCCTTGCCCGCAGGGTCGCGACGTGCGCGTTGTAGGGCGCCACGACGAGGATGTCCTGTAGAGTCAGCGGCTTCTGCTCGCCCTCCTTGTCGACCCAGGCGGCGCCGCCGTCGAGCAACTCGGCCAGCAGCGCAACGACGCGTTCGGCTTCTTCCTCCGAGGCGTTCGTATTGCCGGCATGCTCCAACGGTATGAACCGCAGGCCCTGTCCGGCCAGCGGTCCCCGTCCGATCACCGTCTGCCGGGACAGCTCCGGGCGTGTCCCGAGGCGCCCCTCGTAGAACTGCTCCGTGGTGAAATCTCGGGCTGATGGCCAAGCCATTTATTTTCAGTCGTTTAGGTAGCTTCCCCCAGTGGCCGTGTACATTTCCGTGCACAATTTGTGATCCGACTGTACCGGACTATTCTAGCCCTCCGCGGACGGATCCCGCGGCGCGAGCCGCCGTGTCTGGAGCCTCTGCGGGTTGCCTGTTCACGCAAAATTCCGCGGCGTCTGCGGGTCGTCGCGGATCCCCAGGATGCGCGTCCACTCCCCGTTCTTGTCGAGGCATGCGGAAACGACGCGGAGCGAAGTCTGGTTACGACGCCCGTCTCTTCGGCGCACCGGTACGCTGCGGGTCGTCGCGGATCCCCCAGGATGCGCGTCCACTCCCCGTTCTTGTCGAGGCATGCGGAAACGACGGGTGCACGACATCATTGTGAGATGAGCGTCAGGCGGCATTTGCGGCTCGTCGCTCCCAGAAGTCCTCGAAGCGTCCGCTGAGGATGCAGCAGCGCAGCGCGATGATGGCGTTGGCCCCGGCGACGGTCCAGCGCATGCCGGCGCGCTTGAGCCGGTCGCCGATCTGCTTGCATCCGGCCTCGACGACGCCCGACGAGACGCACAGGCCCCTGGCGCGGAACTGCGGATAGCGCATCCGGTGGCGGTTCCCGAACAGGTAGTGAATGCACTTTCGCGCCTCGGGCGTGGTCTCGACATGGATGCGCAGCGCGGCGACGACGGCGCACAGCCGGCCGGCGTCCAGTTCGGCACGCCGGTCCCTGGCCCACCGGTCGGCCAGGTCGGTTCCGGGGCCGTAGATGGCCTTGGCGACGTCGCACAGGTGCTGCTTGGCGTGGTAGATATCAACGATCTCGATGGCGCCGGGAAAGTGCTCGGCGGCCAGGTTCCAGATCCACGCGGCGCCGTCGCCGATGACGACGCGCTGGGCTGCAGAGTCGAAACCGCGCCGTATTGCCTCGCGATAGGCCCGTTGTGCGAAGGCGGCCGGCTGCGGGTCGGTGTCGCGGCTGGCCGCGCTTTCGACTGCGGCGTTGTAGCTGACCGACCCGCGGTCCCGCACGGGGCGGCCTTGTGTGTCGCGCCCTTCGGCCGTCCACACGGTGGCCAGCTTGACCTCGCGGGTCTTGGCCGAGCCGTCGGGCTGCTTGCCGCGGCGTCCTTCGACCTCGGTTGGGCGCACCGGCACGCCGGTGCCGTCCAGCCCCAGGTACATCGTCGGCGCGGGCGCCGCGGCGGTCTGCTCGGTGACCGAGCGCTCGTCGTCAGCGATGTCGCGTCCGAGCGCCTCGGCACAGCGCTCGACCTGCCGGGTCTCGACATTCACCCCGGCCAGGGCGGTCAACCACTCGCTCGCCTTGGCGAAGCTGCCCTCGGCCGCCGTCAGTCCCACCAGCCGCGTGATGGCCGGTGACAGCGAGCTACCTTGCAGACCCAGGGCCTGGTCGCGCGGACACACCCCGCTGCGGCAGGCGTCGCAGTGGTAGTAGGCGCGTTGCAGGGTAACCGGCCCCAACAGTGTGGTGAACGTCTTCGGGCGACGGCCGGCGTAGCGCGCCCGCCGGCCGCAGGCGCATGCTGTGGTCGAACCCGAATGGTCGGAATCGTCTGCGTTGAAGCGCTGCGCCATCCACTGCGCGGCGATGTCGAGGGCTTGGTGACGGACCGCCTGTTCGAGGGCCTCGAAGTCCGCCACCTCGGCGCGCCCGGGACCGACGAGCGCATCGACTTCGGCCCCGATAGCGGCTACGAGCGCTGCGCCCCAGCCGCTTCTACGACCCGGGTCGCCGTGGCGAGCGCGCGGCGGCGAACCGTCTGCAGGAGCGTCTCGAAGTCCTGCGCATTCACGCTCCCCCGCCTGAGGAACGCGTCGACATCGGCCTCGACCGCCGACTTCAAGGCGGCGAACATCTCCTCCTTGAAGCCCCCTTTTTCGGCCGCGTCAGCGAGCGGTTCCGTCAACTGCGCCTCGGGCATGGTCGGAGTCCTCCTACCCGAGGAATCGGACGATCAGCGCTCGCTCGATACCCCCCTACGGCAAAACCCTCACTTTCTTGTCGTGCACCCGGAAACGACGCGGAGCGAAGTCTGGTTACGACGCCCGTCTCTTCGGCGCACCGGTACGCTGCTTGATCCATGACGATCACGGGCGAGAGGTGAAGGGGAGGTCCTGATTACGGTCGACGGCGGCGCGGCCAGACTGGCTCTGGGGATCCTTCTGTCGGTTGACAGCCAGGAACGGCCGAGGACTGCCAGCGGTTCAAGTGGCGCGTCATCGCGCTGATCGAGGCAGACCGCTACACGCGAGAGCGTGCGTCGTCACGAAGCCGGAGAGGTCCTCCGGTTCACCCGCGACCAGCGGTGCGAGGCCCCGGGCCGCGGGCGCGTCGCGGACATAGCGCAGCATCTGCGGGTCGTCGACGACCACAAGGATGGCCGTTGGCGCCTGGGTATCGCGCGGCGCGTCGGAGCGGATCCGGACGCGGGTTGCCGCGTCGCTGTGGGCCGTCGCCTCGGCTACGGGTACCGTTTGAGGGTGACGCGGGTGCCGCAGCCCACCCCGGCGCGCTCAGCCCGGATGGGTCCCCCGTGCGCCTCAACAACCCTTGCAGATGACCAGACCGGGGCCGACCCCGCCGTGGACCGGGTCACCGCCCGCGTCGCCGGCGTACCTCCGGAACAGGTGCAGCCGGTCCGGCGGCACGCTCCGGCCGTCGTCGGCCGCCGAGACGGACTGAGCTTCGATCTCGTCGAGCACGAACACGGGATCGGTGCTGCTCACCTGCCGCATCTCGCGCAGGATTCTGCCCCTCCAGGTGCGGTTGTGGCCGCGCCTTGGCGGCTCCAGGCCCGCGTGCCCGGCGTCAAGCTTGGCGCGGGTGCGCGCCAAGTCGATCGGCGCCGTGTTGCGGGTCCACGGCGACGTCGGGCGACATCGACGACGACGGCGACGCCGAGCCGGAGGTGTACGACGTCGACCGCGACGGTTGCGCGGATCTGGTCATGTCGAGGAGCCAGGGAGAGGTGGGAACAGACGCGCCGCTGGTGAACCACAACAAAAGCAGCGGCCAGTTCGAGGCGATGCCTCCCGAGCGGTCGCCGGATCGAACCGCCATTTCGGGCTCCCTATGCCGTACCCGCGGACGTGAACGGCGACGGGGTGATCGACTTTCGCGGTGCAGCGGCGTCACGACGGCCCTCACGGTCGGCCCCGCACGGTGGACGACTTCGGAACGCGGGTGACTCTGGCGAACACAACGCCCGCCGGCCCCGTGCGCTGCCGGTGACATCAATAGCGGTCTCCCGGCTCGCTCGCGAACGGTCGGAGACTGAGGAGAAGGCGAGCGGTTTCGGCGGGCGAGGCGACGACAAGCGCCGAGCCGCCGGCCGGCGCGCGCGGCTCGTTGCGCTTCCGGGTCGTCCCGCGCGGGTTCCACGGACGTTGGGAGCGCGACCTGAACCTTACGAGGATCAGCGTGCCCCCGGGCTGGCGGGAATTCGGCGAGGAGGACTGCGACGGCCGGCCGGATTGTGCTTCGTGAATAACGCTGGCGGTCGACTTCAACCAGGATGGCGGGACGGTGACGAGCACGTTCGCCGCATCCCCGAACTATGCGTGGACCGTCGAATCCGGAACGATCTCCGTCGACGGGTCGCTCACGCTGACCTCCGACGAGACCGGGTTCGGCCTGCGCGGCGGCGCCGTCGAGATTCGTAATCAGCAGGTCAGCGGTTCGAGTCCGCTCGCCGGCTCCAATAGAATCAACAACTTACAGAGATCGAGATTCGAACGAAGCGGGGACGTGTCACCACCGTGTCACCAACGACCCGAAGGCGGTTAACCGATACCGGACCACCCGCCTCGCGTCCGCGTCCGGCATCGTGGCTCCCTTCCCGCCACACGCGGGCACTGCAAGCGCCCACGTCTCGGGCCACTATCCGGGCAACCCCAACCAAGTTGGGTGGTGCCGGTTCGGTTGTCCGAAGGGCCACTTCGGACCGCTCCGTGCAGCACGCGGAGAGTTCGCCGAGTCCGGCGGCGCGCGGCGTGCGGCGCAGCAGGATGCTCGCCGTCGCTAGCCGAATTCGCTAGCCGTCGAAGACGCGCCGCGGCGACAACTCCCACGGCAAGGTGCGGGGCGGCCTCGGGCGGCTTCGGACATTGACAGTCTGTCCGTGCGACATGTCCAAAGTCCAGTTCGAACGAGTGCGTGTCCAGCGGTAGGGACAGTGCGGCCAGGCTGTTGCGCCGCGCCCGCCTTCCTCAGCCCCGCGCGGCGTGCGATGGCTCCTGGCGCCTACGCTGTGCACGACTCTGCACGGCTGCACACGTGCGCCGGCGCGGCGCGGCGAAGTTCCGGAGCCGGTTGACGAATCTGTCAGTCCCGTGGTTCCTGATGCCGTGGTCGCGGTTCTCGGTCGCAATCGCGGCCACCGCGGCGTTCTCTCGGCGGTCCACGCACGCCGAGGCTTGCACGCCGACCGTCCGGAGAACAGCCGCTCAGAAACTCTTCGGACTTCGGATCTCGTCCGCCCGGACCATTTGGATTGCGCGAGGCCGCTTCGGACTCCCGCGAACTGGGGTTGCCCGGCCGGCGTGACGGCGCGTCGTCTGCCGGCGCACGGCGTGCGAGCCCGAGTCCCCGCGAGCCGGGCCTGTTGACGTCGTTGTGATCCCGGCATGCAGCGTGTCGGCGGTAGCACATGCCGGGACCGCGCGGTTCGTCAGCGGGCCATGCGGCGACGACCTGCCGGCGTCGTGGAAGTACTGGTTGAGGCCCGCGACGATCGACGTGACGCTCGTTCGGCGCAGGTGGCTGCCCTCCCTGGCCGCCCTCGCCGAGAGTGCGAAGACATCGCCCGTCAGGGTCCCTGCCGTGACCATCTCAGCTGCCTACCGCCCAGGCCGGAAGCCATGCCGTCGCCCTCGAAACTGATCATCTTCAGCTCGGCGAGATGATCCTCTTCGGGATGGACCTCGTCCGCCGCTCAGGCTCCGGGCGACGAGCTGTCCGGTCGACGGTCCAACCTTCTCGGCCCAGCCGATTTCCTGGAGTGTCGGTCAACGGCGGGAAGATGGGTCACGATCTCCCCGTCTCGCCCGGAGCGCCGCTCGGCATCGAGGCTTCGGACCGGCTCAAGCCCGGATTCGACCGCCTGCGCGGCAGGACCTTGCGACGCTACCGTGGCAAGAGAGCGCAAGGATCCAAGTGGTCGTCGGCGACGAGCAGCGCTCCCCCTGGCAGAAGCCGACCGGGCGGTACCGGGAACCGCTGGAACGGTTCCGACGCTCCGGATCCGGGGCCGATGCGGGCTGGCCAGCATCGGTGCGTGGACGTAGTCGCTGAGGCACAGGGTCGCCCGGCAGGGCTCGGTTCGTTCGGCGTGAGGCCGCTTCGGACATTGGACAGTTGGCCGTAGAGACGTGTTCGAAGTCGAGTTCCGCCAAGTGGGTGTCGAAACGGGTGTCGCAGTGCGGCCAACCTCGCTGTTGTCCCATGGCCACCGCGTGCAGGTCTTGCGCCGAGCTCTGCCGGCTTCCTCAGTCTCGCCGCGTGGTATAGCTCCTGGCGCCGATCCGCTGCGCGCGCTTCTGCACGGCTCCGTACGTGCGCTCGTACGTCGCGGCGAACTTCCGGAGCCGGCGGGCGAAGCTGTCGACGCCGGGTTTCCTGATGCCGCGGTCGCGGTTCTCGGCCGCTATGGCGGCCAGCGCGGCGTCCTCCTCAGCGGTCCATGCACGCCGACGCTTGCACGCGGACCGTCCCGAGAACAGGGAGAGCAGAAGCTCTTCGGACTCCCGATCTGGTCCACCCGCACTCGTCTTTGGATTGGGCGGGGCCACTTCCGACTCCCGCGAACTGGGTTTGCCCGTCCGGCGTGACGGCCCCTCGTCTACCCGCGCACGGGTGCGAGCCCGAGACTGCGGCGCCGCAATGTCCGCAGTGTGGTACGAGGCAGTTGATGTCCTTGTGGTCCAGGGGCGCAAGGCGTCGGCGGCGGCGCATGCGAGGATCGCACGGTGCGTCAGCGGGCCGTGCGGCGAAGGCCAGCCGGCGTCGTGGAAGTAGTAGTTGACGGCCCCGACGATCGACGTGACGCTCTTTCGGCCACGCGTCTCGTACTGGTGCAGGATGTAACGAGCGAGACGGCGATCAGTGAGCGGCTCGCCAGCGAGCCACACGCTCAGGTGCTCGAGATGCGCCTCGTAGGCGGCAAGGGTGCGAGTGGATGGCAGGCCGTGAAGCCGCCTGACCGTCTCGACGATGGCACGCTCGCGTTCGGACACCACCGCGGCGGGTCGGGACGTATCGAGACGGTGCATGTGGGATTGTACCGATCGGCTGACATCGCGGTCGAAGACCAACAACAAGACTTGGAGGCACGGACAACGACGTCGACGCGCGTTTCGCTTGTACATCCCGGGAGGCAGGGCGGACCGCGCCCCCGTACCCCGAACACGGACCCCGATTCTTGCGATCGGCCGGCGGGTCCGATGTCCCTTCCGCCCCGATTCCTGACTTCAAGGAACGATGCGGGTACTCGAACTGGCGCTGCTGCTGGCTTCTACGAGTCTCGCCAGCTTCCTGCCCCCGGGCTCGATGGGCGGAGGAGATCGCGGTAATCTGGCGCTGGGCACGGCGTCCCGCTGATCCGGCGTCACGGCGACTCTGGCGTCTCGACGTGCCACCACCGGGCGACATCTCCCTCGTCGTCCGACTGGTCGGGGGACGCACCGTCGACTTGGCATATCTCGACGCCTGTCTGGATGCGACCGTGATCGCAGGGGCGCAAAGGGTAGTCACCGTCGCGCGACCGAGAAGATCCGGTTTGAAGGAGGGGCCGTCCGACATGCCCTCCTTCGCGCCGGGTGTTCGGGAGCGTCTCGCTCGCTCTCGGTGCAACGCGGGGCTCCACGACGGGCTGCGGGCCCGATCGGACACAGCGGCGACCGGCAACGGATTGACACAAGACGACGCGAGCGCTTACGATTCTCCCGTTTTTGTTGGGGTTTCTGACTGAATCACCGCGCGCAGGGTCGTCTCGGTAGCCGCCTCAGCGTGCTCACGCCAAGGGGAAACATCAATGGCCGAAGCCCGCAAAATGGGCAAGACCGAGTTGTTCGCGCATTTCGTCGAGCATTTCGCTGCTGTCAACATCAGCCTCAAGCGCACCGACGCGCGGGAGTTCTTCGAAGAGTTGCAGCGGCTTTGCGAGCAACAGCTTCAGGATTGCGGCGAGTTAACGCTGCCCGGCATCGCGAAGCTCGTCTTGCAGAAGCGCGAAGCGCGGACCGGTCGCAACCCGGCAACCGGGGAAGCCATCGAAATCCCGCCCAAGCAGGTGGTCAAGGCTCGCATCGCGAAGCAGCTCAAGGACGCCGTGCTTCCCGAAGCGTAAACGTTCCCCCCCGATAACCGGCGTGAGTGGTCGACTGGCCCTGCACGGCTGCCTGCTGCTCCACGCCCCGGGCGTTCGTCCCCCGTAAACGCACCGTTCCGAATGCCAGAGCGCTCTTCTCCGGGTGCGCACTCGCCTGCGCGGGCCTGATGACCGGCACGCCCTCTGCCCGGCCGGCGTCCGGCTTCTACCTGAGCCAGGAAATCCGGCTCAACCTGGCGCCGTCAGTGGGTTGCGGATCGCGTGAAAGCGCCGAAGAGGAAGGTCTCCTTGAGCCGATCGAGGCTGCAGGGTCACGAGGGTCGCCGCGGAACGGACCCGGTTCGAATCTCTCGCCACAATCGGATCGCTGCCGGGAAGTCGCTGTCCGCCAGGGCGGCCAACGCCAGCGCGGCCAGCGACTCGGAGGACCGGTGGAGGGTGCAGGCGCGGCGGGCGCGGTTGCGGGCCTCCGCGCGGTCGCCGCGTTCGAGCGCGGCGCGGGCCTGGCGCCGGTGGCTGGCCGCGGCCCGTTCTATTGCCAGCACCTGGCACAGGTCGGTCCGGCAGCGGTGGCAGGACGGCCCGCCGGCATGCCGCGCCCCGCAGGTCGGACAGTGTTCCATGCCGGTTATTCCAGGTAGAAGAGGATCTCGTCGAGCTCGCGCCGCAGATCGGACGCCTGCGCGGCGCGGCCCTCCTTGATGGCGTCCCGAAGATCCTCCATCAGGTTGATCATCTCTTCCCGGTCTTCGGCCGGCGCGGCATCGAGCGCCTGCTCGGCCAGCGCCAGGGTCTCGCGAACGTCGTGGGCCACGTCCGCAGGCATGGCGGCGGGCGCCGGCCCCGGTTCTCCGCTGCTCCCGGCCGCCGCGTCCCCGGCGGCCTCGGCTCCCTGCTCGCCCTCCACGCCCCAGAGCGCCGAGACCCGCTCCCGGGCGGCGCCCAGCGCCTCGTCGCTGGAACGCCCGATGGCGTTCTCGACGACGCCGCGGATCTCCCGGCCGGTCGCCCGTTCCCGGGCGTGGACGTGCAGCAGACCGTCCAGGTCCAGGCTGTAGGTGAAGAGGATGCCCTCCGCGTGCGCGCCCTGCCGCCGGTTCAGGCCGCTGAACAGGAAGGTGCCGATCTCCACGTTCTTCAGGGCGTCCGGGTTCTCCCCCTGATAGACCTTGATCTCCACTTCCTCCTGGTCCGGGAACATGGTGAAGAACACGTCGGTACGGATGGCCGGCAGCTTGCTGTTACGCCGGATGAGGGGGAAGAACTGGTGCGCGTACGGCATGCCGTAGAGCTCCCCCGCGGCGCCGGTGCCGAAGGTGTAGGGCGTGATGTCGACCAGCACGGCCTGCATGTCCTGCCCCATCTCGATCCCGGCCTGCACGCCGGCCCCGAGCGCGACGCACAGATCCGGATCGACCTCGCCGTGCGGCTCCTGCCCCAGCCGCTCCGTGAGGACGGCGGCGACCCGCGGAATGCGGGTCGAACCGCCCACCAGCAGCACGCGGTCGAGCTGGCTCGGGCGCACGCCCGCGTCCTGCAGCGCGGTGGTCACGGCCTGGAGCGAACGGTCGAGGAACGGCTCCAGGTCGCGTTCGAAATCGGCGCGGGTCAGCTCGCAGGTAAGATGCATGGCCTCGCCGTCCACCGTGGCGACGTGGTCCTCCTCGACGCGCACGTAGGGTTGATCCGACAGCTCGATCTTGGCGCGTTCGGCGGCCCGCCGCAGCCGCGCCTGCAGCAGGCGGTCGTCACGCGCGTTCTCGATCCCCAGCGCCGTCTCGACGTGCGCGTTCAGGCGTTCGAGGACGAGCGCGTCGAAGTCGTCGCCGCCGAGCTGGTTGTCGCCGGCGGTGGCCAGGACCTCGACGACGCCCTGTTCGATGCGCACCACCGAGACGTCGAAGGTCCCGCCGCCCAGGTCGTAGACGAGGAGGGTGCGGCTCCCCGCACCGCCGCTCTCGTAGCTGAGAGCGGCGGCCGTCGGTTCGTTGATGATCCGCACGACCGTCAGGCCGGCGATCTCCCCTGCTTCGCGCGTCGCCTGCCGCTGCGCGTCGGTGAAGTAGGCCGGGACGGTGATGACCGCCTTGCGCACTTCGCGGCCGAGCGCGCGGTCCGCCCGCTCCTTGAGCGCCTTGAGAATGAAGGCCGAAATCTCCTGCGGGCTGTAGGCGCCGTCCCCCATCCGCACCTGCGTCCCGGAGCCCATCAGGCGCTTGACCGAGAGCACCGTCCGCTCGGGGGCGGCCGCGGCCTGGTTGCGGGCATGGCGGCCGACGATGACGGCGCCGGCCTCGTCGAGTCCCACGCACGAGGGCAGGATGGCTTCGCCGCCCTCCTCCACGATCGTGGGCTTCCCGCCGGAGATGATCGCCACCTCGGAGTTCGTGGTGCCCAGATCGATGCCGATGATGGTGTCGTCGTCCGCAGCCCTGGTTTCCGCCGGCATCAGCCCTCCTCGTGACGTCGATTGACCGCGACGTCGGCAAGACGCAGCACATCGTCGCGCCGCACGAACCCGCTCCGCAGCTCCTCGATCACCTCGCCATCGCCGATCCGGTCGGCACGGCGTGCCTCCACCGCGTGCATGACCCGGCCGTCGAAGGGGCGTCCCACGGTCTGCACGAGCCGCACGTCGAACCGGGACAGCATCCTGTCGAAACGGCCGATCGCCAGCTCGTAACCCTCGACGACGCCCGCGGCGCCCCGCAGCGGGCGCCCGAACAACCGCGGCCGATCCCGCAGCCGGACCGCGGCGTCCCGACCCCGCACCAGAGCGTCGCGCACCTCCAGGGTCTCCAGCAGGCAACGGTCCTCGGCGGTTCGGGAAACGCGCTGCTCGAACGCCGCCAGCGTCTCGTCGCCGCGCTCCTCCCGGCCGGTGGCGGCGTCGTACCGCTCCGCCGCGGCCGCCAGCTCCCGGCCCGCCGTGGCCTGTTCCCGGTTCTGCAGGCGGATCTCCTGCCGTAGCGCGGCGAACTCGGCGAACAGATCGCGCAGGTCGCAGTCGCCCGCGTCCGATTCCGCTGGCGCCGGGGGTTCCTCGCCCACCGTATCGAGCCACTGACGGAAGTCGTCGAGGGCGCGCTGCTTCCAGTCTCCTCCCGGTTCACTCATGCAGCTTCCCTTCCGCCGCCAACAGGGTCTGCAAGCCGGGCGTCTCGCGGCGGGCCGGACGAGCCTTCACCAGCGCATCGAGCGCCAGCTCGAAGTCACCGTAGGCGGCCATCCCGAAGAGAACCGTCTTCACGCGCGCACGGTCGTCCTTCAGCGCTTCGTACGCCGCGGTGATCTGCTGGAACCGTTCGGGATCCGCGCCCGGCCGGTGCGTGCGCACGAGCTCCAGGTAGCGACGGCGTATCTCCTCCCCCGTCGCCGACGGGGACAGTCCCAGCACGAGGTAGTGGACAAGCATGGTCCTGCTCTAGCGGCGCCGTTTCCTTCCCTTGTGGGGAAACAGCAGGGCGTGCAGCTCCGGCGTCAACCTGTCACGGAGGCCGGCCGTCTGGCAGTCGCGCGCCAGCCGATCCAGCTCCCGCCGCGTCCCCGGTTCGGCTCGCAGATTCCCGGCGAGCTCTCGCAACACGGGCGGCTCGCCGCGCAGTCGGTTGTCGTCGATCAGGTCGTCCAGCCGGTCCAGATCGTCGTATATCTCCCGATCGAACAACATCCCCTGTTGCCCGGCGTCCCGCGGCGCATCCGCCGTATCCTCCGTCAACGCCCGCCGGAACCGTTCGACCAACGCCGGATCGGCGGGGTCGGGCGGTGCCAACCGGGTCGATCCGGCCCGGTCGGGCAGCGAACCCGCGGTCTGCGACTGCTCCTCGAGCGCAGCCAAGAAAGCCTCCAGCCCCGGGGGCGGTCCCGGGCCGAGCGGCCCCGACCCCACGTCCAGCGATTCGAAATCGAACGTCTGCAGCGCGTGGCGCAGCGGTTCCTCCGTGTGCCGGGCGAGCCTCGCGGCGGCCGCCCGCAGCCGCTCGCGGGTGGCGGCGTCCGCTCTCTTCAGTACGTCCCGGAAACGCCGGGCATCATGGTCGCTGCCTTCCTCGTAGCGGACCACGGCCAGATAGAAGAGCAGCAGCGGATCGCGGCGGGGCTTCCCGACGCCGCGCAGCCGGCGTTCGATCTCGACGCGAACCTCATTCTGTCCGCCGCAGTCCATCAGGATATCGAGGACGCCCGGCAGGCGTTCCCCGTCCACGCGTGCGAGGAGCGCGGGCCACCAGCGGGCGAAGCTCACCGCGATGCGCCGATCGTCGTAGAGGAGGTCCAGCTCGACGGGCAGCGGCTCGAGCAGCCGGACGATCTCGTCCGGCGCGCACTCGTCGGCAAGAGAGACCTTACCGGGCAGCAGGCGCCACACGGCATCGGCCATTTCCGGTCTGACGTTCCTCACGTGGTTGTTGTCGTACAGGTCACGGAGGAGCAACGCCAGCATCCGAAGCTGCGCACCCGGCGGCAGACCTTCCAGATGGGGGGCGACCGTCGCGGCCGTGTCCGCGTCGCCCGACACGATCTCGAGCAGCAGCCATTTCGCCGGCAGGACGGATTCGATCACCCTGCGCCCGAGGTTGTCGGCGCGCTCGAGGTCCCGGACCGCAAGCGCGAACCGCCCCTTCCTCCGGCTCTGATCCGCGGATTTGAGAAAACCGACGGCCTGCAGGTCCAGGAGTCGATCGTCATGGGGAGCACGCCGGCGGGCCTCCTCCAGCGCGCTCTCCGCCTGGCGGTACGCGTTCCTGGAGTAGTGGAGGGTGGCCAGCTCCAGCCAGGGGGTCGGATCGTCGGGAAACCGATCCGCCATGTCCTGCAAGGCACGCTGGAATTTCGCTTTGCCGGCGGTCTGTCCGCGCAGCAGATCGAGGAGAAAGAGGTAGCCGTCGCGATTGTCGGGGTCGGCCGCGAGACTCGCCAGCATCAGCTCGACGAAGACCGTCCCGGGGTCCTCCAGGGGTCGGCCGAGCAGCATCGTCAGACCCGTCTCCATCTCGGGAGAAAGGAACTCCGGATGGACGGCCGCGCGGCCCGTGCGTGCCAGCGTCTCCAACACGCACGCTCGGGCGAGCGCCCGATCTTCCGCCCGTGGAAACTCCACCGGCAGCAGGTCGACGAGGACGGCGGCCGGTACCGGATGCCACAGTTGGACCACCACCTGCTGCCTCGCGAGCAGGATGCGGGCTACGACTCCGGTCACCCGATAGGCCGGCAACAGTCGCCGCGCCAGCCCCTCGAGCGCGCCGCCCGGGATCAGGTCCCGAACCGCCGCCAGCCCCGCGATCTCCAACAGGTCGATCCGGGCCAGATCGGGATCGTCGGGGTTGAGGGCGTCGGCCAGAAGCTCGATCGCCGTCCCGACCGAACGCACGTTCCCCTTGTGGAGAGCCCGCTTCAGCTCGCCGGCCAGGGCCGCCACCTGTCCCCGCCCAGTTCCCAGGACCCCCGGCGCCGGGGTGCCACCGTTGCCGCTGCCGCCGCCGTCTCCGGCGACCAGGCGCCGGCATTCGGCGACCGTGCGGGCAAGGGCGAAGTCGGCGGGCAGGCGATCGAGGGTGCGGCGCAATCCGTCGTCGTCGCCCGCACCGAAACAGGCCATGGTCTTGCAGAACAGACGCCAGGCCGCGAACGGCGAACGCCGGGGCACCCCCTGCAGAAGGTCCGCCGCCCGCGCCCAGTCGCCGGCATCCATGGCGTCGAGACCGGGCATGACCGCGCCCGCGTCTCGCCGCAGCGGATGGCTCGTGTCGAGGATGTCGAGACCCTCCCAGCACCGCTCGATGACGAGCCGATCCGCCAGCGCCCGCTCCACCGGCAGCAGGGGCTGCCCGGTGGTCAGGTGGTCCGCATAGGCCGCCAGGGAGCCCGCACCATCCAGGTACCGGACGTACTGGACCCAGTCGTCCTCCGACAGTGACTGCAGGGAGATGGACTCCCGGTGCCGATCGGCCCGGGCACGCATGGTGGCCGCTTCCTTTTCCATGCCCTTCGCCGCGAGCTGCCGGCCGCGCTGGATGGTGGCACAGAAGGACACCAGCGGCAGCCCCGCCAGACTGTGGTCCCGGTCTCGCGCCTGCCTGATCAGATCGAGCGCCTTGCACCCGTCGCCCTCCGCGAGGATCTGCCGGGCCTGATCCAGCAGACGACGCGGGGATGCGCGAGGTGCGCGTGCGGGTATCGACCGTTTGCGATTACCGCGATTGCGCCTGCTGGCCACCGTCGATCATGCAGCCCCAAGGGTTCGAAGCTCCTCGAAGGCCGGGAGCCTAAGGAACGCTCCGACCGTCGAGGGTCAGGTCGAGGCTGACGATATGGTAGCCGAGATCCCGTGGCGCCCGCTGCGGCGATCACGAACGCGGCGATGCCGCGCCCCCGCACTGCCACCCCGTCCCCGATTCCTGTGACGAGATCGAGCAGGTCGATACCGGACCCTCGTGCCGGACGACCAGCGGTCGAGGGGTGAGAGCCGGCAGGACGCCGGCCGTGCCGCTGGGTCGACCGAGCATGATGCCGTTCCAGCGCTGGCTCGTCACGTGCGACCAAGCACGGGTAGAGTTGCCAGCTGCCGCCGGACGACCGACAGAGGAGAAACCAATCGTGTCGCTGGCCCAAGCGTCGCCGGCGTCAGATCGGGCGCGGCGGCATCGCCCGATGCCCTGCCCCCGGGAAGCCTCGCACCTTGTGGCAGGGTCGATCCTGGGCTGTGCGATGCCTGCATTCTCGTCGCGCAATGGGGGGAGTGCGGTGAGCCCGAAGCGTTGAGGCGGCACGGCGGGTTCCGTGGTGAACGCTACGGACTCCGCGCTTCTTTGGTAACGCATTTTGAATCAGCAGCTTACGTAAACAGCGACGCCAGTCATTCCCAGTTTCGTTCCCAATTCGCACTTGGACTGGACGGGACTCTGAAAGACCGCCTGCGCCCTTCCGCGAGCCGCGGACCAGAGCTCACGAGCCGCGCATGGCCGCGGCTGGCGTTTGTCCCTCAGCGCTGACCACACGGCCGCCGCTGATCACGGCTGGCCTGTGTCCGCCCCGGACCCCGAGCCCTCGAACCGTTCCAGCATCTCGGTTACCGCCCGTCGGCCTCCGCCGGAGCGGGGATCGAGCGGCGTCGGCCAGGAACGGTATCGGGATTACCGAGGCTGCCCCGCACGAACGGGAGCCCGCAGGGGTGCGAACAGAGCCCCGGTTTACGGTTCCTCACTGCCGCGTGATTGGGAGTCAGTCAGCCGCGTCCACGACTCGCGCGTCCTGTAGAGTCGAGGGGAGGCGCGTAACCGGTAGGGCTCGGTGGCTCGTCCGGCGCTTTCGCGGCCGGGCCGCAGTCCGAAGCCCGTAGGCACGTTTCCTCCCCCCGCTCTCCGGTAGGGTCGGGAGCTGGCGCGCCGCCGGTAGGGTCCGGTGGCTGTTCCGTCGCTTTCGCTCCGGGCCTCAGTCCGGCTCCCATAAGCACGTTTCCAGCTCCCGCCACATCAAACCCCAGCGTGCCGATTTCCGGCACTGGGCTTTCCTGTTGGCTTCGTCCCAAGGCTTATGTGACCGTTCGAGCCGGGAGTGCTGTCGGTGGAGTTGCCCCAGTTCCGTGGACACCTATCCTCTTGGCGAGGAGGAGGAGTCCACGATGCCGAAGTCGAGACCGCCGTACCCGGCGGCATTCCGACAGCAGATGGTCGAGCTGGTTCGGTCCGGACGTACACCGGGAGAGCTGGCTCGGGAGTTCGAGCCGTCGGCCGAGGCGATACGAAACTGGGTCGCGCAGGCTGATCGCGACGCTGGCAAGCGCTCCGACGGCCTGCGCACCGAAGAACATGAAGAGATTCGTCGGCTGCGCCGGGAGAACCGGCAGCTGCGCGAAGAACGCGAAATTTTGGCAAAAGCCACGGCCTGGTTCGCGCGGGAGACCGGACCCGGGAGGTCTACCGGTTCATGAGCACGAACCAGGCTCGTTTTCGCGTCGCCACGATGGCCCGCGTGCTCGGTGTCTCCACGAGCGGGTACTACGCGTGGCGTCAACGTCCACCCTCAGCTCGGGCGCAGGCTGATGCGGACCTGACGGCCCGCGTGCGAGCGATTCACACCGATAGCCGGGGAACGTACGGTGCGCCACGGGTTCACGCCGAACTGGCCGAAGCCGGCGTCGCGGTCGGCCGCAAGCGAGTCGCACGGGTGATGCGTGCGGCGGGCATCGCGGGCGTGAGCCGGCGCCGCGGGCCGCGCACGACGCGCCGAGATGTACAGGCCCGGCCGGCGCCGGATCGGGTCGAGCGCCACTTCGCGGCGGACGCGCCGAATCGTCTGTGGGTCGCCGACATCACCTACGTCCCGACGCTCGTCGGCTTCCTCTACTTGGCCATCGTTCTCGACGTGTTCAGCCGCCGGGTCGTGGGTCCATCGTCATACTGCCCCCAAACTTATGAGGAGTGCTTGAACAGCGTGGCTTGATCGTCGATCACCTTGATTCGCAGGCCTTTTCTCTTCCCGTGGTGGACATGCACGGCGTCGAGTTCGCCGCGCTTGACACGCTGCAACACCGTCTGGCGCGACACGCCGAGGATTCGAGTCGCGTCCTGCATCGGCACGTACCCCGCCGGCGTCTGTTCGACGAAGCAGGCGAGCAGTTCCGGGGTGATGCGGATCCTCCACGGTGCCCCGGGCGTGAGCTGTTCGCCGGCAATGAATCCGTCGTTGATCCATCGGTGGAGGGTCGAGGGCGCCATCTCCAAGCGCTCGGCCGCTTGCTGAATGCTGACCAGTTCACCGTCGGCCGAGCGGGTGGCCGGGTCGAATCGCCCGAGGTTCCAGTTGCGGCGCAGGTTCCCGACATGCATGGCGGTGAAGGGGTGGCCGTAGGCGGTCTTCTTGCCTTGGCGGCTCAGGATGCCGGCGATCACCGCATCGGGATAGTGGCGGGCCAGGCGGCGCACGAGTTCAAGGGTGTCCTCGTCGGTTCGGATCGGCGGCTGGCGCGTCTGCGGGCGATCGATGTCGAGCTCGGTCAGCAGACCCCCACGCCAACGCAGCGTCAGGTGGGCGGTGTGCCCACCGCGCGGCGCGGCGACGATGACTTCATCGAGCAATGTGCGCAGCAACTCCTTCTTGTCCCGCGCCGTGGTGGTGGGCGCCTCCCAGACCCGCGGCAGGTCCATGCCGAGTGCGAGTACGGCCTTGCGCTCGTCGGTCGTCAGTTCGCGCGGTCGGCGCCGCTCGCGGCGTTCGAGTTCGGACCGCGCTTGTTCGAGTTCGCTCAGGCGCTGTTCCCATTCCGTCTCGAGGCCGCGGGCGACGAGGCGATTCTCGGGCTCGACGGCGCGGTACCGGCGTTCGGCGCGCTCGGCTTCATAGCGCGCCCGTTCGACGGCCAGACGCCACTGTTCGAGCGCGCCGTCGTGATCGGCTTCGATCCGTTCGGCGGCGCGCAACGCGGCCTCGAGACCGCCCGGCTGCGCCGCGTCGAGCACAGCCTCGGAGACCGCCCGGTCGATCTGTACGCCGCCGATGTACAGGCAGTACACGCCGCTTCCCTGGACGATATCCTGACCCGAACAGTGATAGCCCGGCGAGGCGTTTCGTCCCTGGTAGTGGACATACAGCCGCCGCCCGCAATGGCCGCACGTGGCGATGCCTTGCAGCAGCGCGCTTCCTTCTCTGACGGCGCCGCTCCCCGCCGCATGCGGTCGCGGCCGCGTGTTGCTGCCGATGCGGGCGAGGTTGTCCTCGTAGGTCGGCCAGTCGATATAGCCCGGGTGGTGGTCGGTGATCAGCACCGGCCACTCCGAGCGCGGTACTCGACGCACACGCTGGCGCACCACACCGTTTTCGCCGACGACGCGCTCCTGCCTCGACTTGCCGTACGTGTAGGCGCCGGCATAGGCCGGATTGGTGAGTACCTGATGAATCGCATGATACGACGGAGGAACCCAGCGGATGGCGTCGCCGTGGTTCAAGCGCAGCGGGAACGTGAGCTTCTCGGAGATGAACCACAACCAGACGCGGCGCACCGACCCGAATTCGGCGAACCGCTCGAAAACCGCGCCAACGGCCCCGGTGACCGCTTCGTCGGGATGCAGCCGGATCTCGCCGTCGCGCTCGCCCCAGACGAGCCCGACAGGCAGACCGCAACGCAGCTCTCCGCGGGCCGCCTTGTTGCGGATCCCGCCGTCGAGGCGCGCATGCAGGACATGCAGTTCGGCCTCTGACATTGTCCCCTTCAGCCCGAGGATAAGCCGGTCGTTGAAGACGTTCGGATCGTACACGCCGTCGGCATCGCCAATCAGAGTGTCGGTGATGCCGCACAGGTCGAGCAACCGGTACCAGTCCGCGTTGTTGCGGGCCAGCCGCGAGACTTCCAGGCCGAGGAGAATTCCGACGTGTCCGAGGGCGACCTGCGCGGTCATGCGGGCGAAGCCACCACGCCCCCGCGTGGTCGCGGCAGACAACCCCAGGTCCTCGTCGAGCACCGTGATCTGATCGGTGCGCCACCCGAACTGGCGCGCCCGTTCGGCCAGGTCATATTGCCGTCGCGTCGATTCGCGATTCTGCTCGACCTGGGCGACAGTGGACTGTCGCACGTACACGACGGCGGCGCGGCGCAGGTGGGTGGGCTGGACTTTCGTCTCACTCATCGTCGTCCTCCTTTTCCGGTTCCGGTCGCGCCGCTTGCACGATGAGTCTCTCCAGCACGTCCAGCACACCGATGCGCTGCTCGTCCTCCAGCGCCGCCCACACGTTCGGGTCGGGGCGCGGGTCCTTCAGAATGCCCAGGTTCAGTTGCATGCTCCTCCTCCGCTTCAAGGCGACGGAGAAGAGCGTCGACAATCGTCCGCATCCGCAACAAGTCGGCGATGCCGGCCAGAGTGTGTGCGGCGCGGGCGACACGGTCGTCCGCGCCGTCTGATGCGGCGTCGGTCCAGGCGACCGGCACCAACCGCCGGCCTCCATCTGGAAACAGCAACAGAAGCTGGTGCCCGCCTTGCCGCTGCATCCGCCTCAAGACCGCGAGCCGTTGGCCTTGGAAGGGATGCGCCTCACGAGTGATGGTCGCGAAGTCAGGAAGGTCTTCGAGATGGGTAGTGTGTCGGGTGTTCCGTGGGCTGGGCGATGGCGACGCACCTGCGCACCGAGCTGGTAGTCGAGGCACTGGAGATGGCCGTGGAGCAACGCCGGCCCGAAGCGGTCGTGCATCACTCCGACCAGGGCTGCCAGTACACGTCGCTGGCCTTCGGTGGCCGCTGCCGGGAATGGGGCGTGGCGCTGTCGATGGGTTCGGTGGGGGATTGCTTCGATAACGCAATGGCCGAGAGCTTCTTCGCGACGCTCGAGTGCGAGCTGCTGGCCCGCACGACCTTGGCCACGCACGCTGAGGCGCGGGCGGCCATCTTCGAGTTCATCGAGGGGTGGTACAACACGCGGCGCCGGCATTCTGCGTTGAGCTACGCGTCGCCGCTGGAGTTCGAACGGCTCCATGCGGCAGTCCCTGTGGACGGCGCCCGGCCGGTGGAGGCTCTGCAGGCGCCCACGAGTCAGGTGGAGCTCGGATTGCCGGTGACGACTCACGCCATCACCGGCTTTGCTGCAGGGGCTTGAGTCCCGTTACGTAACGGTGCATGGTTGAGTTGGAAACACTCGGAGGAAATGGTGGCCAACAGGTACACGGCTCGCCTTCGGCTTCGCGAGGCGAACCGCTGTTGCGGGACCGTGTACCGTATCCACGGGGGCGCTGTGGAAGTGCCCGGCCTGGGGACGCCCGGTCAACATCGCGCTGAATCTGAAGGTCGGCGAGGCGGGCGCCCCCAGTCCGTTGGAAATCTCGCGGGCGATCGTCGCCGATCACGCCTGTGTCCGGGCCGCGAGATTCCCACACTCCCACAGCGGTCATCGTCGTCGATGACTGACACGGAACGACGTTCATCCGAGGATGTGTCATGATGTGAGCCCGCAAGCGTTAACCCGTCCACGGGATCGGGGCAACCTCACTGGCCCGGCAGCAGGGCATCAGCACGCTGGCACGCTTGCGGGCGGATCTCGACGCCGGCCGGTGGTCCGCTGAACCGATCGTCGACGGCGTGCTGATCCTCGTCGCGGCGGCGGTGCTCATCACGCCCGGCGTGCTGACCGACCTTGCAGGGTTCATCTGCCTTGTCCCGGCCTGCCGGCGGCTGTTGGAGGCGCTACCTGCACCAGCGGTTCGAGGGCACCATGCGGCGCGGCGGTGCCGGTGTCCGCGGAGCCTTCGTCAGCGCAGGCGAGCCGTCACGGCGCTCGCGAATGAAGAACGTCACCCCGCGCCGACCCACCGATCCCGGCCGCTAACCCAGCCGAGTCCCCGGACATCGCTGCCGAGGAGAGAGGCCGGCGAGAGCGCGAATCGCGGCGAGCGTGCCGATAGGCCCGTGCCTCTCGCGAACGCGGCGAGGTGGAGAACCACAGGTGTGGGTTGGGCAGCTCGGGGGCGGCGACGGGCTGGCATCTGGTACGATCCCGGACTGGATCGCGCCGATCATGACCGCCATCCATCAGAGCCACTTGCAAAACTCTTGGGGTCGCGGCTCGGCTCAGTCCTCCGATTCTCGGGGTGAACACCGCAATTGTTCTGGATTTTGACTCCGTGCTCTGGTCCTGAAGGGCCGGCGGCAGCCAGGAAGCGGAAAACAAGGGGGTCGACGTGTTTTCCACCGAGCGTCGGGACACCGGTGGGTGACTGACGCCGGTTGAGCGCTGGGATTGGATGGGCGTTTGCCGGCGGCGCGTTGGCTATGTCACCAGACGCAGGAGCTGGTCGGCGGTGAGCGCCAACATGCCGAACATGCAGTGGCACATCACCTTCGCGGCGCCACGGACCCGGACATGGCGGCCACCGAACTCGTCCTTGAGACGGCCATTGACGCGCTCACCCGCCGTACGCTCGTTGTAGCGAACCTGCTCGGCACGCTGGAAGCCGAGATTTTTCAGGGGCCGGGCTTCGGTTCGCAGTTCCTCCGCCCGGGCCTTGTCGCCACGAGGGTTGACGTCAATCAACGGGACGTGGCCGAGTGAGCGGCTGTGCTCCCGGATCTGCTCCGCGTCGTAGGCGGCGTCCATCAGGTCATACAGATTGGTCGTCCGTTCGGCCGACAGAGTCGCCAGCGGAATGGCGGCCTGGCTGTCATGCAGGGAGGCGGACGTCAACAGGGTAGAGTCGAGGGGAGGCGCGTAGCCGGTAGGGGGTCGGTGGCACATCCGGTGCTTTCGCAGCCGGGCCGCAGGCCGATTCCCGTGGACACGTTTCCTCCCCCCGCTCTCCGAACCCGGCGTGCCGATTTCCGGCACCGGGCTCTCCAGTGGAATCATGCGGCTCGCACACGAGTTCCCGGTCACGACCAGCGGGCGGGTCTCGCGAGCCGTGGCACCAAGCTCGCACCCTTGCGCTGGCCGGCCGGTGCGTCGTCAGGCCTGTTGACGCCCTGGCGACAGCGACCGTTCGGGTCGTCCCCTTCGCTTGTGCATGTGATGACGTCCGGCATTTCTGCTCATCTCCGGGGTACTAGGCCATCGGCCACTCCCGTGAGCCTGCTCCCTTTCGCCATCGCTGTCCACCTGAGGTCCCTTCCCTCCGCCGGCATTACCCGGTTTCCCCGGTGTCGGGTCGGAGGAGGCGCGCCCCGCGGGCGCTGGCCTCCGTCCGCCGCTCAAACGGTACGTGCGGTTTTCCCGCATACCGCTTTCACGAAGACGTCTTCGCGTGATGAGGACCGATGGAGGAATCAAAGAGTGGAACCCTCCTCCGGCCCGTCGGGTTCAGCCAGTCGGCAAGTCTCCTCGGTCGCTGATGTTGGGGTATTTCACTCATGGAACTGTCCACCTCAGCGCCCTTGCTCATCTCACCGTCCTGTCTGGTCCCGACCGTCTTCGCCGGCCGCCTTCCCCAACCCACTCGGTTGCCGCCCCCTGACGGTCACGCGGCTTTCACCGCGCTTCAGGTACTATTCGGCCGTCCGACTCCTCGACGAGCATCCCTTCCCACTTCGCTCTCGCTTATAGGGTCAGTTGCCGCGGCGCCACCCGCGGACCCGCCGAGGTCTCCCAGGGTCACGCACTGGTCTTCCATACCGTGCCGCCCGCAAACACCTTGGTGCGGTGGGTGGATGAGATCGCCTTCGCCTCTGTAGTGCAGGCTCGACCTTGCCCCACCTTTGGCCGACCGGTTCGTCATGGGGTCGCCCCCTCGACTACGGCCCGGTACTGCTCCGCAAACCCTTCGGACCCCACCTCACGGTGGGCGCCCTGTCCTCCGCAGTTCCGTCGTGGCGGCTCCAGGTCCACCTTGGCTGTGTCCAGCTTTCGCCTGCGTGCCCGTGTAGGTGTCTCCATACCTGCCACCTGCGGCCGGCGAGGCATTACCCCCGCCTTTGGATACGGCCCCCCTCATCCGGGGGCCGGAGGGACTTCAACCCTCCTGACCAGTGCGCTGCCTGGCGCACACTACGGGCCTCTCCGCCACCCTGCACGGCCCGACCTGACCCTCGCGGGCTGTCGGTTGGCGCGTGCCACGCCACCGCCAGGGCTTCCCGTGTTGCGTCCATTCCCCTCTTCCATGCGTGCCGTCGCCACTACCCCGGCGGAATCGGTCGGTGTCTGCGTCGCTCGCTTCCCGACCCATGCCAGCCTTCCTCGTCAATTGGGCGAGTCGGCTTCCGCATTAATCGTTTCGAGGCCTGCTCGGCGTTCGCTCGCGCTACCGCCCGCATGGTCGCTGGGCCGCCCAAGGCGACCCTTTGTCATCAGAGTGCTTCAGCCGATGTCGTTACCTCCATCGTCCGCTCCGACTGCTACCGGCTGGAGCGATGGGGTGGACGCCTCCCCCGGACGGCATCGCAATGTGCCAAGGTGGATGTGCCATGACACAACGCACCTGAAGGAGGAGGCATCCAGTGGAACACGCTACCATCATCGGGATCGACTTGGCGAAGCGCAGTTTTCAGCTCCATGGCGCACGGGCAGACGGGTCGGTTGCGTTCCGCAGGAAGCTGAGCCGGAACAAGGTGCTGGATTTCGTGGGGTCGCAGCCGCGCTGTGTCGTGGCGATGGAGGCTTGCGCGAGTTCACACCACTGGGGCCGCGAGATCGGAAAGCTCGGTCATGCGGTGAAGCTCGTCCCACCGATCTACGTGAAGCCGTTCGTGAAGCGGCAGAAGAACGACGCGGCCGACGCGGAGGCGATCTGCGAAGCGGCGTCGCGCCCGACGATGCGCTTCGTGGCGGTGAAGACGCAGGAGCAGCAGGCTCGGGGCATGCGGTTCCGCACGCGCGAGCTGCTGGTTCGGCAGCGCACGCAGACGATCAACGCGCTACGGGGGCACTTGGCGGAGTACGGCGTTGTCGCTCCGCGGGGACCGGCTTATGTCGGGCGGCTGGCGGAGGCAATCGAAGACGCCGACTCGGGGCTGCCGGACCTGGTCCGCGAGCTGGGGGCGCTGTTGCTCGATCAGGTCGCCGATCTCGACGAGAAGACCGCGGGGCTGGAGCACGAGCTTCGTGAGCGCGCCCGCGAAGACGAACAGGCGGTACGGCTGATGAGCATCCCGGGAATCGGACCGCTAACCGCGATGGCGATTCAGGCCTTCGCGCCGCCGATGGAGAGCTTCCGGCGCGGCCGGGACTTCTCGGCCTGGCTGGGCTTGGTTCCCCGGCAGCACTCGACCGGCGGGAAGCCGAAGCTCGGCAAGATATCCAAGATGGGCCAGCGCGATCTGCGGCGGCTGCTGGTCGTCGGCGCGATGGCGACGATCGGCTGGGCGGTGCGACGCGGCACGAAGGACCCCTGGCTGGCCCGGATGCTGGCGCGCAAACCACGCATGCTGGTCGCGGTGGCGCTGGCCAACCGCACGGCGCGCATCGCCTGGGCGCTGATGACGAAGAACGAATACTACCGCGCGCCGGCCGTCACCGTCTGAGTAGACGAAGCCGGTTCGTCACTGTCGGGAATGCGAGCAGGTCGGAGGATGGTAAGGGCAAACGGTCAACGAGACGGGGTCGGGAAAACCAGACAACTGTCAGGTGCCTTCGAGCACACTGGAGCGATTTTGGACCCGACCCGCGTATCTCCATACAGGCCCGCGGCGGTTGCTATGCCGCAATCAATGAGGCCGGACACACGACAGCACCTGACCGCATGCACCGAACCATCTCAAGAAATGAGTTCTCTCCTGAAACAGGCGGAGGCCCTCGCTGCGCTCAGAGCGCGTCTACCTCGCGCACGGTCACCAGCGGCTGTCAACCCGCTTCGCGGGTCCTTCGCTCCGCTCCGGCCCTTGCGGGTGACTGCCGCGGCCGACCGTGCGGGAAGCCCTTGCGGGCCAGCCAGAAGGCTGGCCCTCGTTCAACAGGAACAAGAGGAAGACTCCGGGAGCCGCTCCGCTGTCGCGGAGAACCGATCCAGCGAACTCGAGAGCGCCGGGTGCGCAGATACAGAGGAGACTCAGAAAAGGCTTGCAATTTAGGAGGCGTCCACACACGACAGTTGCCGGGCGGGATTCGCACCCGCTGAGGAATGGCGCCTTCGCACGGCGCACCAACTGATCGGAATCTGGCCGTCGGCCACGTCGATGTGCAGCTTGTAGCCGACCCAGGTGTCCTTGTAGCCCTTGCTGTTCTTCTTCGTGCCGACATCGCAGGCGGTCGGCAGATCGTCCAGCATCGCCGGCAGGTTCATGGTCGGCTGCCGTTCGAGACGTGTCAGGACCTTTGGCCGTTCTTCGCCCTTCTTCGGCCGCCCGCGCTTGCGCTTGGGCGGCGGGGGCGGCTTCTCCTTCGTGGCCGGCTTCTCACGGGCCTCGATGGCCGTCGAGTCGCGCGAGAGGTGGCCCACCAGCCGGTCGTGGTGCGTCTCCCGGATCAGCGCTTCGTGCACGCGCTGGGGCAACTGCGTGTCGGCGAACTCGGCAAAGGCGCGCGAGAAGACCGACTCGCTCGGCACCTCGAACTTCCGCTCCCAGCCGCAGAGCCGGCGCAGGGCCACATCGGCGGCCAACCGGTCCAGCAGTGCGCGCGTCGACGGCAGGTCGTAGACCGCCTTGGCCACGAAGGCCCGCGCCATCGCCGCGCGGTCCTTGGGCGGCCGCCCCGGCGCCCGGAAGTAGCGGGAAATCAAGCGCTCGATACGGATGACCTCCAGGGTCTGCACCAACTGCTGCTGTTTTTCGGTCAGTGGACCCAACGCCTGCTCATATTTCGGCATACTGCGAGGTCAGGATACTTATTTCCACCTTAAATATAACGCATACGGCTCCTACCTCGGGTGGTTGACGGCAAACCGCGTGTCGGGCCAAGGGTGCCGAACCCTCACGGGGGGCCAGTATGACGCCGTGAGGCGTGCCACATGGGCCACCGCCGTCCGGGTCTTCTGTGACCGCCGACGCAAGGTCTGGCGCCAAATCCACGCAAGTCGCCGTACGAAGCCGCGAAGGGTTCGGGTGCTGGTCGGCACGCGTAGTAATTCAGCCAGCCGTTGACCACCTTCCCCAACCATTGCGCCGTCTCGTGGACGTCTTCGTGCATCCGCGCGCGGAGTCGCTCCTTGAGCCGTTTCAAGGTTCGCGTGACCCGTTTCGCAATCGGCTTGCGCCCCAGCGCGCCGCCAGATTGCCGACTTCAGGCGCGACGGCGACGGTACGCACCGACACCGAGCAGCAACGCCAGCAAACCGGCCCCGGCGAGCGGAAGCGCCGGTGTCGAAGTTGGAGCCGTCAACGTAACGGCGACGCGCTGGCCCACGGTCCACCGAAACCCGGGATCACTATAGCTGACCTGCGTGATTCGGCCGCTGCCTATGGCCTGATATGATTGCATGACCAGCGGTTGGCCATCTGCCGTGAGAGTGAAAGAGCGGGTATCCTGTTCGCTCAAGGGCGGAGATATCGAAAAAACGATAGTATCGTCAACCCCGTGCTGGGCCAGACCATAGACCGTGTGAGTAGTTCCCTGGAATTCGAAGTCGACATCGCTGAGTGCTCCAGCCGGGTCTCGGTCGCTCCCCCACTCAGTGAAATCTACGTATCCGGTGAACGTTACACCATCTCTGCCGGGCGCGAACTCACCTGTGGTCATGGTGGCCGACCACAACGACGACTGCGCGGCTACCGGAGCGCTAACGAACAGCATGGCGACAGCGATCACACAACTCCTGTTCATGGATCAATGGTGTTGGGCGGCGTTCGGAGCGGAGAACGCCAAGGGCGGGTGGCTCCGTACTATCAGATCCTGGCCGGCGGCTTCGCGTTTCGGTTCAGGAGCGACAACGAGTGGCCTGCGTCTATCGACACCGAGAGAGAGAACGCCGAGTGCGGAATTCACCACGACGGCGTGCTCGTCGTGTCGTGCCCCTACGTGCCGTACCCGGAGTTCCGGGAAGAGCGCGCGACCGGGTTCGTCATGCAGCCGGGGATGGGCGTGGACGTGAACGTCTGGCGGAGACTCACGCTCCGTCTGGCGGCCGACCTGCCGATCCTGGCGGGCGGCGACTACGTTGTCCTCCGACCGAAGCTGTCTGCTCGCGTCGTCGTCGGGTTCGGGCGCTGACGCCGCGAGAGACCGCATCATGCACGGCGGAAGGGTTCACAAGGCATTGCTGGCCGCGGACGTAAGGTTGGGCCCGGCGTCAGCCGCGTGCGTCTTCCGGCCAGGGAGCGGCGGCCAGGTACGCTTCCCAATCGTCCATGAGTCGCCGCCGACGTTGGAACAGGTCCGACCGCGCGTAGGCCGCTTCGACCTTGTTCCCGACGACATGCGCCCGCGCCGCCTCGATGACCTCGCGCCGGTGCTCCGTCTCCGCCGCCGCCCGGTCCCGGAACGATGACCGGAAGCCGTGTGGAACGACCGGGACCCGGAGCCGCTCCAGCAGCCGGCGCAGCACCTTCTCTTCGAGCGGCTCTCCCCCGCCGTTCGTGAACACGAGCGGGCCGGGGCTGTCGCCATGCGTCGGCGCCGCGTCGAGGATCTCGACGGCGCGCCGGCACAGCGCGACACGGTGCTCGCGGTTCGCCTTCATCCTCGTCGCCCCACCGTGCCGCGGTGAGCACCAGAAACTCGAACGCCAGCTCTACGGCGGGTTGCGCCGAGCCTGACGCCCGCACCGTTTCGATCGCGCCGGCCACGCCCCTGTGCGGCAGCGCCCGCCGGTGCGTCACGATGTCGTTCTGCGCACCGAGCACCCGCAGCACGCGGTCGCAAGGGTTGTCGCTCCGCAAGAAGACGAACAGGTTGTTCCCCACGCTCGGGGTGATCTCCGGCGTCAGGCGAGTGAACCCCGATGCGGAACCGGCGGTGTCCGTGCTCACCGCGACGTACTGCCTCCCGTCGACCGCGTAGGTGATCGGGAAGCCGCTCACCGCCGAGCCGAGGTTGATCTCCCAGAGCACTTCGCCGGTCTCGTCGTCGAACGCCTGGAAGCGCCCGTTGACGTCGCCGCCGAACAAGGAGTCCGCCGCCGGTCGCGACGAGCGACATCGTGGCGCTGCGTCGCTCGTAGAGCCACTCGGTGGCGGCGGTCTCCGCCGAGATCGCCTGCACCGTGCCGAGCTGATCGAAGCCCGGCGCGAACTCGTTGCGCACGGCGAGGGCGTAGAGGTCCATGCCGCCGTCGCGGGTGGCCATCATCCGCGCACAGGCGTTGCGCAACGGCATGTACATCGTGTTGGTCCGCGGGCTGTAGGCGCGGGTCGCCCAGTCCTTGCCGCCGATCCAGGTGGGGCAGGCCAGCACGTCCTGGCCTTTGGCGCTGAAGACGATCTCGGCGTTCCTGATGACGTTGCCGGTCGCCCCGTCGATGGCGCTGATCACGTTCTGCGTCGCCGTCGGCCGCGCACAGGAACTCGCCGGTGGCCCGGTCGAGGGTGTAGACCACGCCGGTCTTGCCGGGAATGCCGGTCAGGACGCGGGCGTCTCGCCGGGCGCGAGCCGCGGGTCGATCCAGCTCACAGCCGTTGGATCGGGGGCCACCGCGGTGTCGACGAGGATGCGCTCGAAGGGGTGATCGAGGTCCCGATGGTCGTTCGGGTGCTGATGACTGCTGATGTCCTGCAAGGCACTAATAATAAATGGTTTATGGCGATCAAGCGGATCATGTTCCCTCGTTGTATCCCTCTTTGGGAACGGGAACGGGAACGGGAACGTACGGGACTGCCGAAGCCGACTTCGGACGGTTCCCTCCCGGGTTGTCCGACCGATTGATCCCCGAGATTCCTGCCTGGCAGTTCCGTGCCAGCGCTTGCCGCCAGGGTGTGTGGGCCGGTATCCATGTCCTGGATGACGGCGGCCGTTCTGCTGCGGATTGGCGCGATGGCCTGCTCGTGGCAGGCCTCGGCCCCTTCACTCGCATCGGAGCGCCTTCATCGGATCGACCCGGGTCGCCTGCCGCGCAGGGAACCAGCAAGCGGCCAGCGCCACGGTCACGAGCACGAGCGGAGCGGCCACGAACGTCAGGCGGTCGTTGGTGGCGACACCATACAGCAGGCTTTCCAGAACGCGACTCGAGGCGACCGCGCCAGCCATGCCTATTGTGGTACCGACAGCCACGAGCGCGGCGCCCTGTCTCGCCACGAGCGCCAGAATGTCGCCGCCCCGAGCTACGCGGACCTCGACCTCGGGCGGCCCGTCACCGGATGCCCGATTCTCGCCCGCTTGCGCCGTGAGACTGACGCCGCTCGTGTGAAGGATGGTGCGCGCTTCCGTAGCGGCCTGCTCCGGGGATACGCCGGGACGAAGTCGTCCGAGCCCGCCGAACACGAGGCTGACGACCGTGCGCAGTTCCGCCGAGCCGTCCATGCGCGGCGGCACGAACGGTGGGATGACCAACGGCGTCCAGAACTCGTTGTCCGGATTCGGGAAGTCGAACCCTTCCGGGAGTACGCCGACGACGGTATGCGGCTCGCCGTCGAGGTCGACGAGGGTGCCGACGATGTCTCCATCCGATCCGAAGCGCCTCGTCCACACGCCGTGGCTGAGCAGCACGACGCCATCCGCACCGTCCCGTGCTTCCTCCTCCATGAAGAGCCGGCCCAGTTGAGGTGTTGAGCTGAGCAGCGGGAACAGCGACGGCGAGACCCGGGCACCGGACAAGGTGGCGCCGTCCAGGCTCGCCGACCGGGCGGAGATCTCTTGGTACCCGGCGAGCTGCTCGAACGACTCGGCGTTCTCTTCAAGCAGGGGCATCGAGCGGTTCGACAGCCACATGTCTGATCCGCTGCTTGCCCCCAACGATTCACCGATGCGAATGATTGCAGCGGCGTTCGGGTACGGCAGTGGGCGCAGCAGGACGCCGTAGACGATGCTGAACATCGCGGTGTTCGCGCCGAGGCCCAACGCAAGTATCAGCGCCACGGTGGCCGCGAAGCCGGGGCTTCGCCTCAGGCCGCGGACGGCATGGCGCAAGTCACGGCCCAAGTCGCTGAGCATCGCACGCCCTTCGTACTGGAGGGGTTCACGGACGGGGTTTCCGTTCGGTGCGGTCTTCAACATGGGGGCACCGCACTCAGAGATCGGCGACAGGCTTCAGAACGCGTAGCGCAGCGAGAGCTGTAGCCCATAGCTCGCGAGATGTGCATGCGTCTCTCCGAGCTCGAACTCGTTCGGTCGGCCGTTGCGGTAGTGGACGCGGCCGTCGTGGAAGAGGACCCGGCCGGTGCCGGCACCCGTCGTCACGGTGCCGGACGCGAGATAGCGCCAGGCAACGTCGAGCGTCAGGCCGCCGCCGAGGGGAGCCGCAGCTCCCGCGGCGACCATCCAGGCGAGGCTGGTCCGGCGTCCGGCAGGAACGAGAGTCATCGTTGCCGGGAACGTCATCGTCGTCTCGCGGATGTTGATACGGGATGCGCCGGCGCCAGCCCCGACGAACGGCCGGAAGGGTCCGAGGTGCGGCAGCCCGAGCCCAGGCAGATCGACGTACGCCGTGGCCAGCACGGAGAGCGACGAGAGGTTCGCGGAGATCGATTGGCGCCGCTCCAGGGCAAGGAAGTTCGCGCGGCCTTCGAACGTGGTGCGCAGGCGGGATTGGACCACGCCTTCAAGGCGGAGGGCGGGCGCCACGCGGTAGCCGACTCCAACCTCTACACCGGCGATGGCGCCGAAGTCGCCAACGGCGCCGTGCGGGGCGCCGTCCGTGCCGGTGTCGCAGCCGTAGAGCGCGTGGGTCGAGCAGTCTGCGTCGGTGAACCGTGCTTCGTTCGACCGGTCGAGCCCGGCGCCGGCCCGGATGTACACGCCGTCCGCCGCGGCGGTCCCGGGCAGCATCGAGAGCGCCGTTGCGAGCAACAGGATCGAGCGACTCTTCGACGTCGCCGCCCGGGCCGGCGCGCAGGGGGAGGTCACAGAGGGCCGCGGCCAGCTTGACGGTGACGTCGACCGGCGTACTATTCCCGCCGGCACGCCTGGGATGCGCAAGGTAATCTCCGCCAGAGTCCTTAGCGACGAGCCGCGGCGCGCTGCGCGAACAGCGTTCCGTCACTCGCCAGCCACTCGGCGAAACTGCCGGCGCCGTCGTCGGTCAGGCAGCGAATCACCCCGTCCACGGCGCCGCGGAGCGCGTCGCCGTCCGGCGTTGCGGGATAGCTGAACGCCACAGGTTCACGGCCCGTGTCGTCGAAGGCGGTCACCCGCAGCCCCGACCGCTCCCGCGCGGCCATCAGGTTGCCGACTTCGCCGCGGGCGATGGCGTCCACGACGCCAGCAAGCACCGCCTCGACCTGCTCTGCCTCGCTGTTGAAATAGATAACTTCCGGTCTATCGCCCCCAGCCGGCCGCAGGCGCACGCGGCCGGCGATGGCGTCCGGCTGCCCGGCCCCGGCGATCCGGAACGCTCGCCCACCGCCGGTTGCGCCGATGGTCACCTCGGCCCCATCGGCCAGCTCGATCCGGGCGCCGGCGCCGATAACCCCCTGCGCATCCGTGATGCCGGTCAGCGCCAGCAACCGCGATTCGCCAGTGGTTCCGCGCAGCACACCGACCGTATGCCCGGCGGTCAGGTCGCCGTGCCGCTCGATGGCGCTCCCGGTGCGCACCAGCAGCGACTGGCGGAACTCGAGGTGCCCGACGCCAAAGCGGATCACCTGCCGGCCCGCGCCGTCGCGGGTACGGCGATCCAGCGGCGCAACGCCTCCTCCGACCAGATCGTAGCCGGTGTCCGCCGCCTTCAGCCAGATGCCGGCGAATGGATTACCGATTCCGACCGGGCTGACGGAAAGCCGTCCACCGGCAAAGGTCTCGACGGCGGCGACGAGTGACGGTTCGTAGCCGAGCGGCCGATTGAACGCAGGGTCGGACTGGTCCTGCGTCGCGGCGTAGCTCAGCGGATTGAAGTCCGTGTAGAAGCCATAAGTGACGCGGCGCGGCTGCATCTGCGCGACGGTCCGCCGGGCGACCGCGCACAGGTCTCCGGCCGGCTGGGCCGCAGTCCGGTGCGCACCGACGGCCGACAGCAGCGCGGCCAGCAGGATCAGGGACCAGCCGGCCGGACGCGGGCGATGCGCGCACCGAGTCGGATTCGATGTCGTCATGACTGACAATTTGAGATGCTCAAGCGCACGGCCTACATCATGGCGTGACCGAACGCTGCAATTTCGTCCACCGGTTGGGAGCATCTCACGGCCGATTCTACCGCGCTGGCGTGTAGTCGCATACTGGCTCCCCTGATCCACAGCCGGAATCACGGCCTAGTGGTTCGTCACGTCATCATCTTCGGATACGGACATGGGTTACAAGCGAGCAATCATCGACGAATCACAGCACCGCACACCCGAACGTTTAATCATGGCGCAGCACTAGTCGCACGGTCGTCGCGTCAGAAATCACCGTCCTCACTGGATCAATCCCCGCTCACGACAATAGGACCACAGACGGCCGCTGGATTGCGCCGTGGTAGGAAGTGGCGACCGTCATCGACGGCGACACGCTCGGATCCCAGGGACGCGGATGACCCTCCAGTCTTCGGGTGCGGACACGCCCATGTACGGGCCGCGGTTCTCGACGGGCCGCGTTCGATCGCTCAGGGGTCGCTCGTTCAATACCACCGCGTGCTGCTGGACCATCTCGAGGTCTATGACAGGAAGGTCCTGGAGATCGTCAGGAACGATGCGGTGTGCCGACGGCTGATGACGACGCCGGGTGTCAGTCGGGTTGTCGCTCTCAGCTATCGCACAGCAATGGACACGCCCGCCCGGTTCGCGAAGGTCGTGCACCGTCGGCGCCTACTTCGGCTGACGCCGAGACGCTGCGCCCGGACTTCAGTGACGACGACTTCCCGGACTGGCGCGACCATCGCCGTGCGGTCGGGGTGGCCCGGCCCAGCACCCCGTTCGAGGCAACCGTTCGCGCGCGCCCCCCGCGTCGACGGTGCTGCCGTCGACGCGGCACCGGTCAATCAGAAGCGGAACACAACGCCGATCCGCGCTTCACCGAGGACCGGATGGAGCCGCGCCCGGTACTGCATGCTCACGAAGAACCGGGACCCGAGCAGGTGATCGAGCCCGATCCTGTACAGCGGGTGGATCCCGAGATGAGACACGTCTACCTGTTCGCGTGAGCACTCGAACCCGGTCGGGAAGGGCTCCCCCGGTCGTGAGACGCACCAGCGGTCGGTCGAATTCCAGTACGCACCGTCTCGTGGAGGCGGTTTCAGCGCACACGGGACCGAACGCGAGGGCTGTAGCGTGCCCGAGGAACGACGGGCACCGCGGCCCGCCCGCGGTGTGGTGCATGGCTGTGCTCTGGAAGCCCGACGGCTCGTCGAACTGCGCGGCCGTGGCTCAACCCGCCCGAATGGGTCGAGTGGGTGGACGAGCCATCCCCGGCTATCGAAAGTGGCCGATTCCCGCGACCGCTCAACGGTAGCCGTTGATGTGCTGGTTTTGGGTTCGTCGCATGGCGGCGGATCTGTACCTCCACCATCAGAACCGGTAGCTTACCCGCGCCGTGACCTGGGCTGTGTCGAGGGCGTCGTAGTTGCGGAGGATCCGTAGCCAGCGGATGTCGATACCGACGCCGAGTCCCCGCCACAGCCGCACGTCGACCCCGCCGCCGAGCACAAGCGCAAGTCCAAGGTCGGAATACGGGGGCAGACGCGGGAAGACCCCAGCGTCACTGAAGCGAACGGCGCCGGTCGCGTAGCCGGCTGCCTCACCGGTCGTCTGGTTGTCCTCCCACGAAATCAGCGGAATCGGATCAACAGCGATGCGGACGCGTTCCGTCACGCGGCCGACGCCGCCTCCGCCAGTGAGATACGGATACAGGAGGCCGTCCGCGATCGGGAACTCGACCGTGAACTTCGTCAGGAACGTGGTCACGTCCCTTCCGTGGTTCTCGAAGCGGATGGAGGGAAGCAGGAGGTCGTCGCCAGCGCCGACGGGCGGATAGTCCTCGGACGCGACGCCAGCCGTGGACATCGAACTGAACACCGAGATGCCGCCGAACCAGGGCTCGGCCATGCCCGCACCGCGATGGTCAGACAGGTGCGTTAGCTCCACGTCCAGGCCGACATGCCGTGTCAGTCGAAGACCCGCGCCGGCACCGGTCGCGATGAACGCTCCGTCGCCGAACCCGCCGCCGACCAAGCCGTACACGCGTCCGCCCGTACCGGGAACCTCGTGCTGCGCCGCCGCGGGTGCTGCCGTCAGTGCGAGCGCGGCAATCGCCACGAGCGCTGCCGGTCGCGTCCCGAAGACCATCACGGTCGCCACCCAGCGACACGGGTTCGAGTGCTCACGCGGCTGGCACCTGTCGCACGACTGCACACAAACAACGATACCTCTTTGAGCGCCGTAGGTGGAAGCCGCACCTCGCCGCAGCGGTCCACGAAAGGCAGGAACGCGGTGAGCCGGTTCCGTGCTGCCTCGCGCATTCCCGTGTAGGAGGTGCGAGGTGCGCAGAATCATCGCGGCGCTCGCAATCGCCGTCGTATCGGCCGCGGTTCCTGCCGACGCCCAGGAGACGGAGATCACGGTCGGCGGCGGCCTCGGACTGGAGCTGTTCGACGAGCACCTGCTGACGTACCCCACGGCGGAACTCGGGCTCACGCGCTGGTGGGCCAGCGGGTGGGGGCTCGGCGGTCGAGGGACGTTCGGGATCGGAACCGTGTTGCATCCTTACTCCAAGGGCATCGGGTCCTTCGACCTTCCCCGTGGCACGCGGTTCATCGGGGTGAGCGGGTCGACCCGGGCGGCGTTGCTCGTGCGCCGCCGCTGGTTTCCGCGGAGCACCGAGATTGACGTCGGGTTCGGTTGGGCCTACTTCCTGCACACGGACCGCACGCTGCCGAGTGGCCATGACCAATTCGGTATGCAATTCTGGTCCGGATTCTCCGAGACCACATGGGCCAGCTACGGATAGGTACAGGGATCGATCTATGGTCAAGCTACCTTCTTTTTTTAAACTAGAGGAATAGTGCCACGGCTCCTTCAGATTTTCAAGAGAAGCGGCTGTGGGGACAAATCACGGGTGTACCTCCCATGATCGCAGGGACGACATTGGCTGGTTCCATTTGCGGGATTTCTGGTTTCGGGTCGCTCGGATACGCGCTCTGCGCGCATCGGAGCTGGTGGCTCGGAGAACAACATCAACGCAATTCTGGACGACGATGAGACATCACCGTGAACCCGGGATTCGGCGTGACGCGAGCGGCAGGATTCATGCGTACGTCCGTGCTGGGTATTTCGCTGAACGTGGAGCCTCTTGCAAAAATCGGCAATCGGCCGGGTTTTTCTTTGCCGGAAGCCGCAGGCGAGGGACGGTCAGTGGGCGGGACGTAGCGTCTGAAGGATGGCGGTAGCGGTCACCGCCGCCGACGAGCCCGAGACGCGGGGGTTCATGGGGCCTCCCGGCCGGTTATCTCGGTCGCCGCGCTGTCGGTCAGCAGCTCAACGGCTTCGTCGACGAGGATGGATACCTGACGCGGGTCGAGGGTTGTGCTCTCGCCGCGGCTGGCGCGGGCGGCGAGGGAGTTGACCATCAGAATCAGGAAGTCGGCCGACGACAGCCGCTCCGGATCCGACTGCGCGAACCGCTGCAGCTCGGCGAGCATCGCCGCGGCGCCAGGGTGGCGAGCCCGACATCGCACTCTTCGGCGGCGAGGCCCCGGGATAGGCTGCGGCCCCCTAACCGGATCAGTGCGGCGGAAGCCGGCGAGCCCCTGCCGGGTAAACCGCGCCGACCGTCTGCTATCGTAGGTGGTGGGGACGATGAACATCCAGGAGATGGCCCGGCTGATGGCGGAACAGGAGCGACTCCTGCGCCAGATGGAGCCTGCTCTTGAAACGGCTCGCCAACTCTGGCGGCAAGTGCAGCCTGCCGTCGACCTGGTTCGCCAGCACGAAGAGAACTTCAGGCAGATCGCGGCAGCCAGCGAGGCCGCGGCTGACGCTTGGCGAGTCGCAGGACTCGAGGAATCCCTCGGCGGGTGGCGCGCCGCCCGCAGTCGTGACGTCGCGTGGTTTCCCCCGGCGGAGCTCGCCCGTCTGGAGGAAGCCGCGTCCGCGGTGCGGCAGTCGATGCTAACCGTTCCCACCCTCGCTCCGGAACTGCTCGGCGCAGCGTGGACTGAGCGGCTCGCTGACGCAGTGGCTCATCTGCAGGAACGTGCCGAGCGCCTTGCCGGTGCTCCCGATGCCGGCAAGCCGGAAGACGTGGAATCCCTTGCTGGCGACATCGAAGCGGTGACCGCGGTCACGCCGGCTGAAGCGCGGGAGAGGGTCAGCAGGTGGCTCGTACTCGTTTTGTGCTTTGTGTTGGATGCCTTCACCATGGACCCCGCGAAGGAGATCTTGCGCGATGCTGTCGCGACGCTGCTGGTCGTTCTGTTGGTCACGGCAGCGGAAGCAACGGTTCCGACTCCTCCTCCTCTTCCTCCGACGTCCGTGGTCCCGCAGACGGGCGCCGAGGCCACTATCGAGGACGCACGCGAGACTACGCGAGGTGCGATCTCCGAATTGCGTCGCATTGGGGGATTGACCTGGGCTGAGCTTGGCCAACTCTTCGGCGTATCGCCGCAGAGCATTCATTCCTGGGCCAGCGGCAGGACTCTGGATGCTGTCACGGGGCAACATCTGCTAAGGCTGCTCGACGTCATACGTCACGCAGACCGAGGTGACGCACGGAGCAACCGCACAGCCCTCTTCAAGGTCACTGATGTCGGGACGCCCTTCGATCTACTTGCATCGAAGAAGTTCAAGGAGGCACGAGCGATTCTGGGGCCTAGCTCGGGCCGCCAGCGCCTGGAACTGACCGAACTCGATGACGCGACCAAAGCGGAACGCAGACCGCCTCCTCCCGAGGAGTTCATCGACGCGTTGAACGACAGAGTCCACCAGGATCTTGGACAGGGTCGTGCTGCATGCACCGTGAGGAACCGTCGGCGTGGACTGGTTGGATGAAGCCCGCCATGCGCGCGTTGACGAGGCACTCGGAACGTGGCGGCAGGGAGACTGTGCCCTTGAGGACCACCGGTTCCTCTTCCGTCTGGACCCCGAAGTCCCACTGACCGAACCCGCTGCCGTAGCGGCCGCCGATCACGCGGACACTGCCGAAGAAGACGTCCGCGGCTTCACGGTCGTTACGCAGACTTGCGACATCGGCCGCGGCTGTCGTGATCGGCCGTTCGTGCAGGTTAGCCCTCTGGTGGAGGTCGATCCCGTAACGCTCCGTGAGATCGAACGTGGTCGCCGGCCACGATACGCCTTCGTTCCTGCCTTCGCGGCCGAGAATCTCGTCGCCGATCTCGATCGAGTGATGACCGTAGAGAAGGCGGTCATAGCCGGCTGGACCCGCGTTGAGGGCGTGCGGCATGAGAGTGACGCACGACGGTTCCGGTTCGCACTGACCCGCAACCGCGCCCGCGCAGCGTTCCCGGACGACTTCGTCCGGTTGATCTCCGAACTCACGCGCCGAATATCTGCCAAACACGGTGCACAGAGCGATGAGGGACGTGCGCTCCGAGCCCTCCGCGAGATACGTATACGTGCCGAACCCTCCTGGAGTGCCGAAGAGATCCGAGTCATGTTCTGGTTTATCCGTGATGAGGGCTCACCATCGTTCAAGGGCAAGAACTGGAACAGCTACCGCGAACAGTGGCTGAGACGGGTCCCCACAGCCGGCCGCTTCAACAGCATCGACGGCGCGGTACAGATCCTTGACGACCTCACCGCTCGGGAGTACGTCGAGAGCGACCGGCTTGACTTTGACCATCTCTCAACGAGGGAAACCTGACTGACTCCGGAGCAGGCGCGAACTCCAACTGGCGCGGCGCCGTCCAGACAGACGTATGCTTATGCAGACCGAGGTGGCCGTGACGCAGGTACCGCCCGTGATTGCAGGGTTGGCGCAGCTTGTGTTGGCCAGTGGAGTGTCTCCGCTGGCGGTGACGCTGATGCGTGGAGTTCGGTGCGGAATCCGCCAACTTCGGATAGCAGCGTTGTTGCCAAAGGGATTCCATGAACACCTGCGCGTGGCCATGACCAATTCCGTGTGCAATTCTGGTCGAGATTCTACGAGGCCACCTGGGCCAGCCACGGACAGGTACAGGACCGAGAACCCTCGGCGGCGACGACCGTCGGCAGGTCGCCGATGAAGCGTTGTCTCACGACGCTGCGTCGTTCCTCCTGGCCATCATCATCGCGGCCGCCACGCTCATCTTCGCACCCCCTGCAGGCGCAGCAAGGCCACCGCGGGTCGTCCCCGTCACCGACGCATGCTCCAGGACCCGGATCCGGACGACTGGCTGATGTAGGTTGTCTTCAAGGTCGGCCCGGTGCGGTGGTCGTCCGCGCCAACGTGCTGAACGCCGACGTGTGCGTCAGCGATGTCGCCCGGCAACCGTACCGCACTGCTACCGTCGAGAACGAGGCGGCGATCGAGGCCGGTGTGCGGCTGCTGACGACGGAGTGGCGGGAGCGGACCGCTCGGTGCGCCGACGGATGGTAATGCGACTTCGGGGTGGAGATCGCTCGGCTGGACGCGGCGTATCCGGCCGACCCTGGGCTCGGGAAGCCCGGCGGGAGTTCTGTTCACCGGCGCGACGGTGAACGGCGATCGACCGGGCGGCACGCGGTGCGGGAGGGGGCTGTGTTGCGCGGAGCAGCGCGGATCGGAGAGGTTGTCCTTCAGTGGGCGGATCCAGACTTGGCGCGCCGGGGATGTAGAGGGCGTCGGGCATGACCGATAACGGGTTCGGGAAGTTGTCAATGCAGGTTGACGACCGCGACATCGACATCGGTCAGGATGACGCGCTGCCGTCGGTCGAGACGACGATGCGGTTCCTGGCGTTGTGCGACCGGTACGGTTCGCCCGAAGCGGTAGCGGCAGCAACGCGTATCCGCCGGACGCTGAGCGCCGCCCCGGGCGGCGGCCGTGGGTGTGCGTACGGATCGGGGTCCGGCGCGACGGTCTGGCGCTAGCATCCAAGGAAGCAGGATCACGATGTCGAAAAGCGGAATTCTGGACGCCCTGAAGGATGAGGAGAAATCGCTCAGGACTCAGCTCGTTGCGATACAGCGTGCGATCGAGGCGCTCGAAGGGGCGGATGCCCCTGCGCCTGCCGGGCGCGGCAAGAAGAAGGCGCTCAAGGTTGTCACCAAGCGGAAGCGGACGATGACGAACGAACAGCGCCAAGCTGTTGCTGACCGGATGCGGAAGTACTGGGCATCGCGGCGAGAGGCCAAGGCGGAAGAGTGACGTGACGTGCACCGGTTGTTCCCGCCGCCGAGTCGTTTCTGCAGGCGGGACGGGATGCGCTGGACTCTGATCGCCGAATTCGCATCGGACCCTCGTCGGCCTTGACCAGGGCGATGTCGCCGGGAGCTACCGTGGCATCCCGTTGCGAACCAGGGCACGATCCGAAACGTGTAGCTCGATTCGAGCTGCTGACCGAGCAGCAGCTCGCATTTCTGCACCCCGTGGCGAGGCTATCTCGGTGGCGGGCGTCACACAGGTGACCGTCGCGGACGCCGTCGGCCTGCCACAGCCCTACGTCAGCGATGTCGCCCGCCAGCGGTAACGGACCACCACCGCCGAGAACGCGAGGAAGTTCGCCGACTCTACTTCGGTTGCTCCATCGCGGATTCCGTTCCCGCCATTCCGTCGATTTGGGGTATCCATTTGACCGGAGTCAGGGACGTAGCTGCGGCCACGGATCAACCCTCGTGGCCGGGCGAGGTTCTCGCGGGTGCTTGAAGTCGCCGACGCCCGCAAATGGGTACGCTACCAGGACCTCATTGGCGCCGGAGAGCCCCGCCAGCACGCCCGCCGGTGCTCGTGCGCCAGCCGAGACGTCGCGTGTCGTTCACCGCCTGCCCGCGGCGAACAACCACATGGGGAACTCCGCTTACATGGATACCCCAGACCGTCGATAATAATGTTCCCAATGACGAGGACCGATCTTCGAAGCGAGCTCCTTGCCGACACGATTCTCGGCACCGACACGGCTTTCGATCTGATCGACGAGATCGCCGCCATTCCCGGCGTCAAGTGGTCTCATGCGCCCTGTATCGGCTTGCGCGGCAGCATCGGCACCGCCGCCGCGCCGACGGCCGAGCGGATCCGCGCCGCGGATCCCGAGACGGAGGAGCCGTTCGAGTCCCCCATGGACGGCCGGTCGCTGCGCTGGAAGGAAGAGGAGCAGGCGTTGTGCCCCATCGCGATACGGGAATGGCACGCGAACAACGTCGACGACATGATGATGCTCGAGTGCGTTCACACGGAGCCGTGGGACGCGGTATTCAAAGCATGGTGGGAGAGGTTTCCCGATGCGCCAAAGGAACCGGTGGCCTCCGCGCTCTGGCCCGTGCCAGTTCCCATGGTCCCTTGGATGCTGATCATTCACGCTGCCGACGAGACCCCGCTCGAAGGCGAGACCAGTGTCGAGCCTCACAAGACGCCGTACACCCTCGAGCAACTCCTCACCACCGTCAAGGCGCTCCATGTCTGGCCGATCGAGACGACGCAAAGCCGACCAGCTCGGATCGACGAGCTCGATGACCCGTAAGACATTGACGTGAACGGGATCACGCTGCCGCGTCGCCGGCGATGTCAACGATGGTCGGCGCGCCCCGGACCACGGCGTGCCGGCGTGCTGATCAGGACCGCGAAGCGCATGGGACAGCCGCACTGGACAATGGGACACTTCCCATGTCCATCGCCCGCAGAACGTGGCAGCGGGACCAGGGCTGTCCCTTCGCCACGCGCGGCCGTTTGGGCGTTCGGCCGCGCGGACCAGCCGGCCGCGACGGCTACGAAGTCGACGCCATGATCGGCGCTCCGGTGTACCCGTTGGCGAACAGGACGTGCCCCCACTGGCCGAACCCGGCGAGCAGGCCGGCGGCGGGCTCGTCGATGCCGAAGACGTACAGCGCCATCCTGCACGCTGGCGTCCAGGTGTCTGTGGTCCCGCCGAACCGGTATTGTCGTCGGCCGTTCTCGATCACGACCACGCGAAGACGATCGTGAGCGAGGACACGGTCCAGCCATCTGTCGGTCAGATCAAAGAGTGCGAGCAAAGCGGCCCGGGGCACACGGCCAGCGTCCAGCTCGTCCAGCACCTTCAGGGCGAACGCCGGCACGCGGTCCAGCGGGGGAAACACATGGACCGAGCCCTTCCACGGTCGCTTCAATCCGTCCTCGTCGGCACCAAACCAGGCGGTGGCTTGCACTTCCTTCTGCGCCGTCTCCGACGAGCGGGGATCCAGATCGATGGTGCCGAGGGCGAGGCGTACGTCCTTCAGCACCGCGGGGGGAGAGAGAATCTCCTCGGGAACGGACGACCACGGCTTCCCATTGCGCGCAACAGCAGTCGCCGAAACTGACGAGGGCTCCGACGGACCCTGGCCAGCGGACGTGCCGAGAGCCTGTGGCTTCTGCGCCGCCCGGGTCTCCCCAGTCCGAGCCTCAGCATGCGGCGCACGGACAGCACGTTTGGCGGTCCGACTCTTGCCGCTCTTGATGGCCTCGACTGCTTCCTTTCTCTTCTGCTCGGGGAGCTTGTGAATCGCGTCAGCGTCGCCCAGCTTGAGCGTGCTCGTCTGCACCTACGAACTCGTGCCGCGCAAGATCGTGGTGCGGGCCACGGCCGCGGTCCTACGGAGTCGGTCGACTTTGAAGGGGCTGCGCACACGCGCATGGGTCGAGGTGACGTTGGGTGCGTTTGTCGGTGTGATCGCCTCGGAGCACGGCTATGCGGCCCGCGTGGACCCGTCGCTGGCCGAGTTTCCCGTCGCTCACGTCGACCAAGTAGCCGAAGCGACCTCCATCTGCTGCGGCGGCTAGCAGCGGGTCGGTTTCGCACGCCTCGATTCGAGCTGCTGCAACTCCATGGTCGCACCGGCACGCTCGAACTGACTCTGCCCGGCGACCCGGCTGTGGTCGTGGAGTCGCCTCTTGAGCTCAGCGGCTGGGGAAGCGACGTCGACGGACCGTGGATCGTCAATTGCGCCAACCATGGCATCGCCGGAACTTGGGATACACGACCGAGGTGCAGGCGGAAACGGCCCCGGCGGCCGAGCGGCCATTCGCGAACACACGGGGGGCGTTGTACACGCGAGGCTGTGTGTTGGTCAGTTTCGTGCGTCCTCCGACAGCTTCGGCAGGCTGTTGAGAGCTCGGTCGAGGCTGTTCTGGGTCACCGCCCAATGCAGCGGCACGCGCTCGCGGGTACGTTCCTCAAGGGCAGCACGGTAGGCGACGACAGCCTCTTCCAGGTACCCAGTGTCGCCCGTCCACTCGCTCAGAGTCTGAAGGGCCACGCCGAGGTTGTTCTGGGTCCCAGCCCAATCGAGCGGCACGCGCTCGCGCGTGTATTCCTCAAGGGCAGCACGGTAGGCGACGAGAGCTTCTCTCAGGCGCTCGGTGCTGCCTTGCCTCTCGGCCAAAGCGCCAAGGGCGGCGCCGAGATTGTTCTGGGTTGTGGCCCAGTCGAGCGGCACGCGCTCGCGGGTACGTTCCTCGAGGGCAGCGTGGTAGGCGTTGATGGCCTGCTCCAGGCGCTCGATGCCGGCCTCCCGCTGGCCTAGACGCGCAAGAGCATTGCCGAGATTGTTCTGTGTTCTGGCCCAGTCGAGCGGCACGCGCTCGCGGGTCAGTTCCTCGAGGGCAGCGTGGTAGGCGTCGATGGCCTGTTCCAGGCGCTCGATACCAGCCTCTCGTTCGCCCCAAGTGTGAAGGGCAAGACCCAGGTTGTGCTGCGTCCCTGCCCAATCGAGCGGCACGCGCTCGCGGGTCAGTTCCTCGAGGGCGGCGTGATATGCGACGACGGCCTGTTCCAGGCGTTCGATGCCGGCCTCCCGTTCGCCCAAGGCCCAGAGGACATGGCCAAGAGCGCCCTGCGTCTCGGCCCAATCGAGCGGTACGCGCTCGCGGGTGCGTTCTTCGAGGGCAGCGCGGTAGGCGACGGCGGCCTCTTTCAGGCGCTCGATGCCGGCCTCCCGCTCGCCCAGAGTGTGAAGGACAACGCCGAGGTTGTTCTGTGTTGTGGCCCAATCGAGCGGCACGCGCTCGCGAGTGCGTTCCTCGAGGGCAGCGTGGTAGGCGACGACGGCCTGTTCGAGGCGCTCGACGCCGGCCTCCCGTTCGCCTAGGGCCCAAAGGGCAGCGCCGAGGTTGTTCTGTGCGCCGGCCCAATTGAGCGGCGTGCGTTCGCGGGTGTATTCCTCAAGGGTGGAGTGGTAGGCGTCGATAGCCTGTTCCAGGCGCTCGATGCCGCTCTCCCGCTGGCCTAGAAGCAGAAGGGCATTGCCGAGGCTGCCCTGTGTGGCGGCCCATTGGAACGGCGTGCGTTCGCGGGTGTATTCCTCGAGGGCGGCGTGGTAGGCGTCGATAGCCTGTTCCAGGCGCTCGATGCCGCTCTCCCGCTGGCCCAGGGTCCTGAGGGCATTGCCAAGTGACAGCAGCAATCGAGCGCGCCGTTCACGAGACTTGATCGCGGCGGGAGCATCGAGCAGCGAGACTAGCTTTTCCGTGGCGTCCCTCAGCCCTTGTTCCAGAACTCGCCCTCGCACCTCGGTGTCAGCGAGCGGGGCTACCGCCACGAGCGCCGCTGCGGTCAGTTCGGTGCGGAGGTCGTCATGGAAATCTCGTCCCAGAGTCGCGTTAGTCAGTTCATAGGGTTCGTCTCCACGACCGAGCGAGCCTTCGCCCGAGCGTGGCACGAACCACAGGCTCAACGCCTCACCGGGGAGCTTCACCAAGCCGACAATGGCAAGATCGGCCTTCCACTCGTCTAGCACTGAACGAGCTTCGGTCTGCATCACTTCGCGCCAATCGTCAGCGGCACCGGAAGCCGCCACGACCTTTGCAGAATGCTCCAGCGCGATGCCCTCGACGCTCGCGAAGGCCTGGGCAACGATTCTCGTGTTGCCGCCGTCGGGGTCGTTCTCCAGCCAACACAGCACGACGCGGAACCGATCTTCGACGAGTTGCGGTGCGCCCCGCAGCACGTTCTGGATCGCAAGGATTGTTCGCTGGGGGCTCGGAACATACTCGGCAAGAAACTGGTTCCGCCAAACGACCAAGCCGGCGGCTGCGAATACGACGATACAGATGCAATACTGCACGATCCGCCGGCGCGCGGAGTTGGTCGCTTCTGTCTGCGTGCGCCCTCTTCCCATGGGGCGAGGATATCAGAATCTCCTCAAACGCGTGTGGGTAGGGGCGGGGCCAGTTCGATGCCGCCGCAGCAGAGAAACAGCATCGAGATGAGCGCGCCGTGCGAGTGGAATCCGTAGGCATGGCGGGCAATCACCCGCAGCTTGTTGTTGAAGCCCTCGACCGGCCTGGAAATGGCAACTACAAAAGGACTCCCCACCATTTTGCAAGTAGCATCTTCGTGTTCTCTTCGTTCCGCTGCCGACATGTTTCGATCCGCCGATTCGGACACGTGACATGCCCGTCACAACTACTGGGATGGTGAGTGGTTTGACGGCGCTCCGAGGGGCGACGGGATGTCACCAAAGGCCCTCGCTTCGCTCGGATCGCCGTTCACCACGCACGGTCAGCCACGGCCGTCAACCCGCTTCGCGGGTCCTCCGCGACGCTCCGGTCCTTCGGATGACTGCCGCGGCCGACCGTGCGGGAAGCCCTTGCGGGCCAGCCGGAAGGCTGGCCCTCGATCGACTGCCTGCAAGTGCGACGCCTGCGATCCGCTCCTCTGTCGCGGAGCACCGTCGACACCCCCCGGACGGGATCACGTGCGCCTTCCCGGCCGCAAGCGACGGCCAGGGCATCCAGACACCAAGAGCTACGGCCGCGGATCCGGCTCACGTAGCCGTGATCTCGACACGGTGCGGGTCGAAGCAGGCGCCGTTGCGGAGCATCGCGCAGGCGACGTTGAGCAGGCGGTCGGCCACCGAGCGCAGGGCGCGCGCGTGTCCGTGGCCACGGGCGCAGAGCGACCGGTACTTGTCGTGGCTGACCGGATCGCGTTGGGCGGCGACACGGGCCCAGTGGTAGGCGGCGTCGCGCAGCCGGTCGTGGGCCGCCTGTCGCCGCGTCACGATCATGCTCTTACCCGAACGGCGGGTGACTGGAGCCACCCCGCAGAGACAGCGAAGTGCGTGGTAGTCCCGTCGCCGCACCGCGTCGTTGCCCGCGGCAAGCAGCGTGGCGAGCACCTTGTTGCCGATGCCGGGCAGCGACAGCAGGATGGCCGCATCGGGCGGTTTTGTCGACGATGGTTCGTCCTCGGTGGACGCGTTCGGGTCGTGTGTCGGAGCAGCCTGGGCGAGCTGATGCACCAACCCGTCGAGCTCGCGGCGCACGTGCTCGAGCTGGCGGTTGACCAGGGCGAGGCGTTCGGCGACGAGCCGTACATGCGTGACGGCGGCTTCGGCCGCGCCCGGCGTCAGCTTGATGGCCGGGGCCCGCAGCCGAGCGCGCAGCGTCGCGGTATCGATCCGGCGGATGCGGTGCTGTTTCAACACCCTGGTCAGCGTTACCTCGCGAACCCGTTGCCCCGCGCGCGGCGTCGGAAGGCTCTGCCACAGGTCGAGCGCCCACGGCGCCGCGACGTCGTCGTCAACCGCGTCGAGGAACTGCGGGTAGTAGCGCCAGAGCTGGTCCCGCATTCGGTTGGCCAGGCGAACGCGTTCCCGCGTCAGTTCCTCGCTCAGACGCGACCACTCGCGCAGCTCGACGATTGCCGGGTCGGTCGGCTCCAGCCGCCGCAAACAGTGCGGGTCGGTACGCAGCGCCGAGGCGAGCACGCGCGCGTCCCGCCGGTCGTCCTTCGCGCCCGCCGGCGAGAGGCGGTCGCGGAAACGGTCGAGCTGTTTCGGGTTGATCGAGTGGACGGCGAAGCCGCGCTCCATCAGGCTTTCGACCACCGGCCCGCGTGGCGTCTCGACCGCCACTCCGACTTCGCCTGCGTCTCCCGTCGCGAGCGACAGCACCCAGCTCGCCATTTGCGACAGCCCTGTACCGCTGTGCTCGAACTCTCGTTCTCCGAGCACCTTCCCGGCAGCGTCGAGCACGCACACCTGATGTTTCTCAGACCCCCAGTCGACCCCCGCAAACCAAGCCAGCTTCAATTCGAACCTCCCCTCTGCAGAATCGAATGGGCGCGCCCCGATGCCTGCCGGTCCCTGTACTGGCGCTCTACGGCGCAAACTCCCCACGGGGCATCCATCGGTGGCTGGACCGCCAGGGCACAAGTCCTTTTCAGGTGCTCGCTGCACTGGGGACCCCTTGGTGCTCCCGGCGGCCTGCCCGACTCCGCGAGATCATCGCGCGAAGTCATCCGGAAAGGTACAGGGACCCCCTGAGCACCCGGAAACAGCGGATTCCCTGGCGATGATCTGACGCGGCGAGACAGGGTCGTCTCGTCGCGACAGAGCCAGGAGGACGCGGAGGTGATCAGGATGTCTCAGTGGGCCGAAGTCCGCCACCTGCATCTGGTGGAGGGTGTGCCGAAGAAGGAAATCGCGCGGCGGTTGAAGTTGGACGTCAAGACGGTCCGGCGGGCCATAGGCCGGCCGACACCGCCGGTGCGCGTGTCGCCGCAGCGGGTCAGGAGTCTGGACCCCTAGCGGAAGCAGATCGAGGAGTGGTTGCACGACGACCCGCGGTTGACCGCGAAGCGGTTCCGGCGGTTGCTGCTGCCGTTGGCTGGGCCGGTCTCCCAGCGCACTGTACGCCGTTATGTTGCGGCGCTGAAGAGCGAGGTGAAAACGAAGGAGGCCTTCGTGCACCGCAGCGCGCTTCCCGGCGCGACGATGGAGGTCGACTTCGGGGAAACGTGGGTCGACCTCGCCGGGGCGCCGTGCAAGGTCAAGTACCTGGTGGCAACGCTGCCGTACTCGAACGCGTACTTCGCCAAGGCGTACCCGATCGAGCGGCTCGAGTCGCTGCTCGACGGTATCGAGTCCGCCTTCCTCTATTTCGGGGGCGCAACGGCTCGCGTCGTCCTCGATAACACGTCGCTTGCGGTCAAGGAGATCCTGGCCGGCCGGGACCGGGTGCAGACCGAAGCATTCGAGGCGTTCCGGGGCGCGTATCCGTTCCGGGCCGAGTTCTGCGCGCCGGCCAAGGGCTGGGAGAAGGGTTCGGTGGCGGGAGGCGTCAAATACGCACGGAATCTGGTGTTCCGGCCGCGGCTGGCGATCAAGAGCTGGGCGGCGCTCAACGCGGCGATCCTCACCGAGTTGGAGGCCGACCTGCCGTTGCGCCACCTCGACGACGGGCGCTCGGCGCAGGAAGCCCTGGCGCTGGAGCGGCAGCATCTGCGGGCGTTGCCCGAGCATCTTCCCGCCACCTGCCGCGTCGTCGCGCGGGTGGCCGACAAGTCCGGACACGTCCGCGTGGACCACGTCACCTACTCGGTGCCGATCCGCCACGCCTACCGGCCGGCGTGGGTGAAGCTGTACCACGACCGGGTGGCGATCGCCGTCGGCGCCGAGGTGGTGACGCAGCATCGCCGCGTGTTCTGCCGGGGCGCGAAGGTCCTTGACGCGTTCCATGTGCTGCCGTTGCTGGAACGCAAGCACCGGGCGGTGGCCGAGGCGACGGCGCTTGCCGACTGGCGGCTGGCGCCGGTGTGGGAGCACGTGCGGGCCGAGCTGGCCAAGCACACGCGCAAGCCCGACCAGGAATGGGTCCGGATGCTGCGGCTGATGGAGACGCACCCGGCCGCGGCTGTCGAGCGCGCGGTGGCCGCCGCGCTCGAACAGCATTCGCCGCGCCTGGAGACCGTGCGGCTCATCCTCCGGCAGCAGCAGGCAGGCCCGCCGCCGGTGTGCCCGCCGGTCACAGGGGTGCATCCGGAGTTGGCGCGCATTGCGGTGCCCGCCCCGACGCTGGCGGCCTATGACGCGCTGGTGGGAGGGGCTCGCTGATGGTGACTGCGATTACCGAGCCCCCTCATCTGGAGACCGACCTGAAAACACTGAATCTGTCGACGGTCGCCGCGCAGTGGCGACCGTTGGCCGAGCAAGGCCGCCCGCCAGCGCCAGGCGCTGGCCGATTACTTGGCGCAGCTGGTACACCTGGAGGTGACCGGACGCAGGGAGCGCCGCATCCAACGCCGCATTCAAGAGGCTCGCTTCCCGATGCTGAAGACGCTCGACGCCTTCTCCTTCGAGGCGCAGCCGGAGTTGGACCGCGACGCGGTCCTGCAGGTCTTCGACTGCAGCTTCGTCACCGAGGCCGCCAACGTGGTGTACGTCGGCTCGTCGTCGGGCCGGCCAATCGCTGTCCCGCCTGCACGAGTGGACGCTGAAGGTTCGCGACCGGTGCGGCTACAACAAGGCCACGCTCGCGGTGGCCAACAAGCTGGCTCCGATCGTCTGGGCCGTCTGGACCCGGGACGTCGCCTTCGCCCCGTGATCAACCAACCACCGCGACTGCTGAGTGCTTGAACGAACGACATCGCGCCTCGAACCGACCGACACCGCACCACGCCGATAGCAGCCCCGGCGCCCGACGCCGACTCCACGTGTGGCCCGCGGTGTGCGACTTCCATGGTGGCCCGGAGACTGGCGTCTCCACACAGAGGCCGGATATACGACTGCAGTCGATTCGACGCCACGCCTCGTCGTCCTCGCCAGCACGCGGCGCTTGCGGAAAAGCACGCCGACCGAAGGTCCGGCAGGAAGGCCTGTGGGGTGAGAGCCACCGCGGCGGGTGGCGCGGTGGACGGGCAATTGTGGCCGGAACCACGCTTCCGGCCACGAACTGACCGGCATCGACCCCCACCGGTCTTCCCCCGTCCGTCGCGTCGCGGGTTACCCGTCGGGCAGTACTGGCTGACTCTCAGGTGGTCAACGTGGAAGAGTCCATATACGGGCTGCTAAACCTGTGCGGCGAATTCCTTAGCCGCGCCAGCCTTTGGGTGGCAGTGCTTATGGACCAGTATCCCGTTCTCAAGTTCTGTCCGGCCGCCTTGGCTATGTTCCTTGATGTGATGGATTTCGGCCTCGGCCCACAGCACCTCCGAGCAGCACACCCCGCACTTCTTGCCATCCCTCCAGTAGATGATCTCTCGATCAAGCGAGCCAAACGCTCGCGTCGAATCCTTGGGGGTCAGGTTCCCAACGTAGGCGCCCATGCGCTGAGAGTAGAACTGATGGCGGAGACCGATGTTGTCGCCCCGGTCCGAGTTCGTCCTCGTCCACACTCCGTATCGTAACCATGCCTCCTCCGGGTTTGGATCACTCTTGGTTTTCGCCGCATGAGCGAGTGCCTCGGAGAACCTATCTTGGGCTGCGGGCAAGGTCGATTCCCAGGATCTCGTATAATCGTCCCATATTGAGTCGACGAACAGAACCAAATGAATGGCGTCGTGAGCCCGCAACTTCGGTCGGCTTCCCTCACCGAGTAGGTCATTCAGCTTGCTGAGTATGTCAATGAGGCGCTGACAGGTATTGGTCGACGCGTCAAAATCCAAGTGCGTATAGTAATAGTCGTCGATGGGCGCATTCCCGATTTCCCGGTCACGCGCTCACACCCACCGGCGTCATGGCCATCCGCTGCAAACAGTTCCATCTGCCGGACTTATAGAAAGACCGCAGGAGAAGAATCGCGTCGACGCTCTCCGGTAGCCAATAGATGGATGCGCCCTTGATGCGGAGATTGAGGACGCGACGGATGGCGCTTTCGACGGCACCGCTGCCCCGCGGAAGCCCGAGCCCGACCATTGTGGTGTAGGCGAAACGATGACGGTTCTTCAGGAAGTAGTTGAGGTGCGTGCGGATCTTGCCGGCCGTGCGCCCGCGGCACAGCTCCCGCAGGGCCGTGATCACCTCGTCCACCCGTGCTCGCTTGAGCAGCCCCCGCGTGCGGTTGAGCCAGCGGGTGCGTTGCGTCGCGCTCCAGCGGCGCAGCTTGACCGCGTCGGAGAGTTGCTTCGCGGCATGATAGAAGTCGATCAGCCCCAGCACCTGTGTCGGCGAGAGCCCGAGCGCGGCGATGAGGCGCGGGATGCGTTGCCAGATCCAGGGCGCGCCGTCGGCGATGAAGAGCACCTTGTCAGCGGCGTTGAGGCCGATCTGCCGCGCGTACGACAACAGCAGGGCGAAGACCGCCTCCGGTCCCCGGAGCGTGCCGTCGATGATCGGGGCCCACGTCTGAGACGGTCGCCCGTCGTCGCCGACGACGTACAGGATGAGGAGCTTCGGTTCCTTCCAGTCGGTATGGAATCGGTTGCGCCCCTTCTTCGTCTTGGGGCCACGCTTCTTGCGCCTCACACGGACGCGGCCCCCGTCCGAGGGAGACGACCACCCGCTTGCCGGTCACGCGGTCCAGCAGGCCGCACGCCGCGCTCTGCTGGGCCGCTCGGGCCCGCGCAGCGTAGCGATAGGCGGTCGAGCGGAGGGTCTTGATATCCAGGGCGATGCCGTCGGAGCGGAGCTGCGCCTGCGCTTCGGCCAGCGAGCTGAGCATGGCGACCGCGCGGCTTGCATCGGAGGCCAGCTTCGGCGTGCACCGGTCGTAGATGCCCAGCACCACCAAGGCGGGGTAGAGTCCCGGCCTCCGCTTCGCCCGACGGGCGTGTTTCTCGCGGTAGTACGGCGTCGTGACCGGCACCGTCGTGCCCCGGGAGGTGCGAACGTTGACGGTCTCCAGGCCGTCGCTCCGCATCCGCCGGGGCAGGTGGCGCACGAGGGCGCTCGCCGCGTCGCCAACCGCGGCGGAGCGCACCGCGCGTTGCAGCACGGGGGTGAGGAGGGCGCCGAAGAACTCGTCCGCGATGGCCCGCAGCTGCTCTTCGCACTGCTCCGCTTCCTCTGCCGACCTGGGCGCTCGAGCACGCGCCTCAAACTCCAGCGCCCGCCGGAGGGCAGTGCGCAGGTGGACGGGAATGTTGCCAAGATCGACCTCGCGGCTCGGGGTGTCGATGGCGCTCTTGTCCATTTCAACGCACCATCATGGGCAGTCCGAGCCGTAATGTCCAGTACCACCCTCCCCGTCTGTCCGAAGACCGGCTCAACCTCCCCCAGCCTCACAGTCCATCTTTGCCTACACACTGCACTGCTCCGGGAAATCGGGAATGCGCCCAGCGGAGCTGCGCCTGCGCTTCGGCCAGCGAGCTGAGCATGGCGACCGCGCGGCTTGCATCGGAGGCCAGCTTCGGCGTGCACCGGTCGTAGATGCCCAGCACCACCAAGGCGGGGTAGAGTCCCATAGGCGCTAACTGGTTTTCGCGGCATGGCCGGCGTATCCTGGCATGTGGATGCATGACACGGAGGCCGGCACGGTGGACGAGGACTGGGATGTGCTGGTGTCGTTCTTCCCTCAGGACTGGCGCGAGTTGGCGCAGGACACCGGGGCGTTGAAGGGGCTGCGCAAGGACAAGACGGTCGACAACCTCCTGCGGACCCTCCTGCTGCACCTCGGCTGCGGACACTCGTTGCGGGAAACGGTGGTTCGGGCCCGGCAGGCGCATCTGGCGGACCTGTCCGACGTGGCGCTGTTGAAGCGGCTGAAGAAATCCAAGGGTTGGTTGCACGCGCTGTGTGTCCGCCTGTTCGAGGAGCAGGGTCTGGCGGTCATCCCCGGAGGCGCGTTCCAGGTCCGGGCCGTGGATGCGACGACGGTGAAGGAACCGGGCCCGAGCGGGTCGCTGTGGCGCCTGCACTACAGCGTGGGCCTGCCGTCGCTGGCGTGCGACTTCTTCAAGCTGACGGGGACCGAGGGGCCGGGCACGGGAGAATCGTTGGCGCAGTTCCCGATCCGCGCCGGCGACCATGTGCTGGCCGACCGCGGCTATTCGACGGCCCGGGGCATTCGCCACGTGGTCGACGCGGGCGGGCGGCTGATTGTGCGTGTCAACACGGGGTCGCTGCCGCTGTGCACGACGGCCGGGCGGCCGTTCGACCTGCTTGCGGCGGTGGGGTCGGTCACGCGTCCGGGCGCCGGCCGGTCCTGGGCGATCACGGTCGCGGTCCCGGGCGACGATGGCGGCCCGGCCGGCAAGATTGCGGGCCGGGTCTGCGTGCTCCGCAAGTCGGCGGAAGCCATCCGCTTGGCGCACCTGAAAGTCCGCCGAGACGCCGCCCGCAAGGGCAACCAGGTGCAACCGGCCACGCTGCGCTTTGCTGAGTACGTGATCGTCTTCACGACCTTTCCCGAGCCACCCTTTTCCGCCGCGGACGTGCTGGAGTGGTATCGCCTGCGCTGGCAGGTCGAATTGGTGTTCAAGCGCTTCAAGTCGCTGGCCCAGTTGGGGCACGTGCCGAAGTACGACGACGACAGCGCCAAGGCGTGGCTCTACGGGAAACTGTTCGTGGCGCTGCTGGTGGAGAAGCTGATCCACCACGCCCGCGCGATTTCCCCCTGGGGCTACGACGTGCCGGCGCCGGCGCCCCCCGAGCGCGTGGCGTGACTTCAAGTTCGTGCTCAACCAGGTCACGCGCGCCATCGAACCGCCGCTCCCGCTGGCGCGCATGATCAGCGACTGGCGAACGATCTCCGGCGAGCTGGCGGAGCCGCCACGTCGCCGACAGCCGCAACTCTCCGCGTACTTCGGCTGAACTGAGCTGCCGGAGGACCATAGGGCCTTAACAAGTTAGCGCCTATGGGGTAGAGTCCCGGCCTCCGCTTCGCCCGACGGGCGTGTTTCTCGCGGTAGTACGGCGTCGTGACCGGCACCGTCGTGCCCCGGGAGGTGCGAACGTTGACGGTCTCCAGGCCGTCGCTCCGCATCCGCCGGGGCAGGTGGCGCACGAGGGCGCTCGCCGCGTCGCCAACCGCGGCGGAGCGCACCGCGCGTTGCAGCACGGGGGTGAGGAGGGCGCCGAAGAACTCGTCCGCGATGGCCCGCAGCTGCTCTTCGCACTGCTCCGCTTCCTCTGCCGACCTGGGCGCTGGAGCACGCGCCTCAAACTCCAGCGCCCGCCGGAGGGCAGTGCGCAGGTGGACGGGAATGTTGCGAAGATCGATCTCGCGGCTCGGGGTGTCGATGGCGCTCTTGTCCATTTCAACGCACCATCATGGGCAGTCCGAGCCGTAATGTCCAGTACCACCCTCCCCGTCTGTCCGAAGACCGGCTCAACCTCCCCCAGCCTCACAGTCCATCTTTGCCTACACACTGCTCCGGGAAATCGGGAATGCGCCCGTCGTCGATCGCCTTCGCGTTGATGTCGGTGAAGTGATGTCTGCCCTTGTCGTGCCGCTCGAGGAAGAGAATCGCTATCTGAGCAGCAAGTTGTCTGGTTTTCCCGCGGTCGCGTTCAGGATTCATCTTTAGAACACGCTTAAAGAAAGCGTGCCCAGGATATCGCGGGATTTCGGGTTTCCCGCCCAAGCTAAGGACGAACTCGGTAAACTGACCAGGATACGAATCGCGTTTTTCCTGAGAATTCAAGGGAAATCCCGCCTGAAGGCGAACAAACAGGTCTCTAACTTCGTTCCCGTTGTCTGTCTCAATGAAGGCGACTGGCAACTTGGTGTCCAGCAGCTTAGCCTGTAGGTCGCCCGGCAAGTTGCGAAAATCCTTGCCGCCCCAAGGACACGGCTGCCCTCGCAAGAACTTAGGGAATCTGGCCCTCTTATCGTCGGGTTTATATAAAGAAAAAGCCCCCTCAACGAATAGATGCAGAGCAGCGATTCTCTGCTGGCCATCAATAATATCGTACGATTCCTGGATTCTACCGGCGACTTCTCTCTTGATGTCGTGGAGGTAAATGATTGGCAATTGATATCCACGCATGACCGAGTCGATCAGCTTCATCTGCTGGTCTGGTGTCCAGACAACCCCTCTTTGGTACTCGGGATTTGGTTTCGCCATGTCGTGTTTTCGTAGTTCCACGAGCTGCTTGACCGTTCTAAAATCCGTCGTCGTCTTCATGGAGATAATTGCTCCTCAAGAGTTGCCAACAGCGGCACGCGTCACCAAGACACCGGCACGGAGCTTCCTCGGCGACAAGATGGCGCCGCGGGCTCGCCCTCTCGGCCGAGAGTCACTCGACCGCAACGGTTGGCGAGATCGCGTGATCATCACGAACTCAGTCTACAACGGCCGGTTCGGCGCTGTCCGTTCGCGGGAGAAACCGGCGCGGAAACCCAAAAAATATTCGTTGGATGCTGACCGAAACCCGCAAGAGCGGGGCACTGGCGATCTGGAGTTGACCCGATTCCGTGGACAGCTCAACGCTTTCGCCGGGGGCGGTGTCGAAGCAAAGTTGCTCCTACTACGTGTTCGCTTTCAGTCGACGCCGAATCGACTGCGACGAGCTGAGCTACTCCTGAGTCGCAGCCCGAACCGAAACGTCTCGCCTCCCCACGGAGCGGCGCGCCGTGTGCCACGGATCAGGCGCCGCACTCGGCACCCGGCGCCGGGCGACGCGCTCGATGACGACGGGATGACCGACCAGAGCGGGGTAAGCTGGTGACTGAACGCCGCCCGCGGTGAGCAGGGCAACTGATGAGCTTCGTACAGTTCGGGCGAGACGACGGCGACTTCTTCATCAGGCCCGGCGCCCCTCGCGCTGGTCGAACCCGCCCTGGCTGCCTGACGACAGGGCCACTCACGGTGCGGTTGCCCGATCGTGGCCCTCTTCGCGGTGCTCGAACGCCTCTCGGCACGGACCGGTATCGGGTCCTTCTCGCTCCGGCCACGACCGGGCTCGGGTCGCCGCGGCTCCAGGACACCCCGGGAGCGTCCATTCCCAAGCCATCGACAACTACGACTACCACCGCTCTGACGAGATGGTCGCCTCCCACCCGAGAGACTTCTGTCGGCCCAGGCCTGCTTGGCCAGCGTGGTTAGATCCCCGCCATGCAGGGCGTTGATCCACAGCTGTATCGCCTGGACGACGTGCGGGGGGCCAAGCCTTGGCTCCACCAGAGGCCGGTCCTTGTGGTGGAAGGCGAGGCAAGCGTGGAGCGCTTGTGGAACACGATCGGGGGATCAATGCCCGCGACCTCCAGCGTCGGCGGGCTCAGCCAGTGGGATGCCGGACATGTCGAACAACTGAAGCGTACCAGCGTACAGGACGTCGGCGTCATTCCAGATGCACGCAAGGAGGGATGGGATCATGCCTACGTGGTCGCACGGTCGTGCGGCGCGGCTGGTCTCGGCGTGCGGATGGTCTTCCTGCCGGATGGCGTGGCGAACGTCTCGGCCTACTTCGAAGCCGGCCACGAGAAACGCGAACTGGAGAAACTGATTCTGGCCGCCCCCTCGTTCACCGGTCCGTCTCTGGCGCCGCTGGACGATCGGGACGCGGCGCCGATGCGTTGGTTGTGGCCGGGCAGGATGTCCCTCGGAGGCGTCACCGTCCTGGACAGCGTGTTCGACGCCGAGAAGCGCCTGGTCGCCTTCGACATCGCCGCGCGCGTCTCGACCGGGCGTGCGATGCCCGACGGACCGGAGCCGATACCCAAAGGAAAAAGGCGGCCAAGGCGGTCGGCAGCCGGAAGCGCACGATGAGCGAGGAGCAGCGCAGGGCCGTCGCCGACCGCATGCGCAACTACTGGGCATCGCGGCGAGAGGCCAAGGCGCAGGAGCAAGAGCCGCAGGAGTGACGCGGCGTGCGCCGGCTGCTCCTGGCCGCGGTGGACCGAGTCAGCCTCGACAACGAGCGCTGACGCCGATCGCCGAGCCCGAACCGCATGTTTTCCGGCGTTGACGGCGGCGGTCTCCACCGGCCCTGCCTGCGGCATGCGGTCGAGAACGTGGCGCAGGTCTCGCACGTATAGTTCCATTCGCGATGTTCACCGAGCAGCAACTCGCGGTCCTCCGCTCGGAGCCGGGGTCGAACCGCGTGGCGAAAGCGATGGCTCTGTCCGGCGTCACGCAGGTGATCGTCGCGAAGGCGCTCGGCCTGACGCAGCCCTACGTCAGCGATGTCGCCCGCGGGCGCTACCGGACGATCACCGTGGAGAATGCCAGGAAGTTCGCTTCCTACTTCGGTTGCCGTATCGAGGATCTGTTCCCGTGACCCCGCCGAACGTCGGAATGAACGAGGACGGACCCTTGAGGCGCGCGCTCCCGGGGTAGTCGTGAATCTCACGAAGCCGGCGCCGGGCCGGACCGGCGGGACAGACGGCAAGAAACCCGCTGGAATCGACCCCAGGCGGAACTCGGCGGCAACGCGAGTACCGGGTCGATCCCCGCTTCTCGGGAACCGACTGTAAGTCGTTGACCGCGTGCGGTTTGCGGTCCGCTACGCGACGTCCGCACACGTCGAGTCCCACACTCCGCTAGGAGTCTGCGCCGCAGGAGATTTGCGGCACGCAACGGGTCGCCGGCCCACGACCTGAGTCACGTGTCGGGGCGACTTCGCCGGTCAGCGGGGCGGGGTGGATTTTCGGTAGTTGGCGAACAGATGACAAAATTCGGTCCTCGCGGGCCGCATGGCCCGCCAGAGACCGCGATGCGCATCGATTTGTCGCCGTTGTGAGCCTCATATCCCGCCTTCTACGCCGCCATCAGCGGCTGCAGGCGCTTGACGTTCAACGCCAGGCACACCAAGTCCCACTCGCACCGCACCTTCGCCAGCCCGCGCAGGCTGAAGCGCCGGAAGCCCAGCACGTGCTTGATCCAGCCGTTGGGAGCCTCCGACAACCACTTGCGCTCCGCATACGCCGTCCGGCCCGCGGGCGTCGCCAGCTTCTCCACCATACGACCCGTCGCCGGATGGGCCTTCAGATCACGGGTAGCCGTCTGCTTGCCCTCCCGGCCCGGCGCCACATACCCGTCAATGCCCCGCTTTTCCAGGTCGGTCAGGTCCCGCTCGTTGCAGTACCCCGCATCGGCCAGCACCGTCTCCGGCTGCGCGGCGAACGTCTCCTTTACCGCGTTGAGCAACACCGGCAACTCACCCTGGTCGCTCGCGTTCGCCGTCAGGTCCGTCGCCACCACCAACTGGTGCTCCGCGTCCACCGTCACCTGCGCGTTGTAGCACTGCTGGAATCCCTCGTTGCTCGTCTTCATGATCGAGCTTTCCGGGTCCGTGAAGTTGCTCTGCGCTTTCTCGTCCGGCTCGCCATACGCCCGCTTGTACGGCCGACCGCCCTTCGGGTTCCGATCCTGCCCCGGCTGCCGACCCCGCGCGTCGTCCGCCGCCCGAGCCGCCGCTTCCAGACGCGCCTTCGCTTCCCGGATCGCCGCCAGACGCTCTTCTCGCCGACGCAACTCCGCCGGCAGATCGTCGCCCCGAACCTCCGCGCCCAAGCGCGAGTCCTCGGCCTCGTCAACCGCATCCGCCTGACGCAACAGCGCCTCGATCTCGCTTTCCAGGCGCTGTTCCTCTGCCTGCATCCGGTCGTAGCTCATCGCCTTGCGCTTGCTCGCGTTCGCGCGCACCTTCGTCCCGTCGATCGACAGCTTCCCCAAGCGCGCCAGACCCAACTCCTGCGCCAGACGGACCACCTCCACGAACAGCGCCTGGAAATCCTCCAGGTGCCGACGCCGAAACTCGCACAGCGTCCGGTGTTGCGGAAAGTTGCCCGCCGCCAGCACCCGGAAACCAACGTCCTCTTCCAGCTTCCGAGCGACCCGGCGCGACGAGAATACCCCCGTCGCGTAGGCGTAGAGCAGCACCTTCACCATCATCCGAGGCTCATACGGCGCGTTGCGACGGCCGTCCCCCTCGTACAGAGCGTAGAACGCCGTCAGATCCAGACCGTCCACCAGATCGCTGACATGGTGCGCCAAGTGGCCCTCCGGCAGCCACTCCCGAACGTCGGGCGGCAACAGCAGCGACTGGTCAGGCACGTAGGGGCGGAATGTGGTCGACATCGAGTCCTTCCGTCGTCGGCTCGCCTACAATTGTCGCATCTGTTTTTCTGCGGCGCAGACTCCTAGTGGTTCGTCACGTCATCATCTTCGGATACGGACATGGGTTACAGCGAGCAATCATCGACGAATCACAGCACCGCACACCCGAACGTTTAATCATGGCGCAACACTAGCCCATCTTTACCAAGATTGGCGGTCGTTTTGCGGATTTGGGCGGTTTTCGGGGAGTGCGAGGCCTGTAACTTGTTGATTATAAAGGATCGGGTTTCGCCAGAGACGAATGTAGTGCCATACTAGTATGAGATTGCTTGCATGGGGTAGGGTGCGTCCGCTATGGTGGGCTCCATGTTCATTCGGCGCACCCAAACCCGGCGGACTGAGGACGGAAAGCCCTACTTCTCTCATCGCCTCGTGCACGCCGAACGCCTCGGCAGCAGCGTGCGCCAGCGCACCCTCCTCAACCTCGGTCGCCACTTCGATATTCCTCAGGCGGACTGGCCGCTGCTGTGCGCCCGCATCAACGATGCGTTGAGCGGTCAGGCGCCGCTGGTGGCCGATTGTCCGCCTGCCGTGGAGGAGGAAGCGCAACGGATCGCGGCGCAGTTGATCGCCCGCGGCGCGGCCGCGCCGACCGCCGGACTGACCGATGTGCAGCCGGTCGATGTCGACTCGTTGCGGCTGGTCCGCCCCCGCAACGTCGGCGTGGAGCAGGTCGGCCTGTGGGCGCTCGAGCAACTGGACCTGCCGGCGTTGCTGACCCGGTTGGGCGTCAACGGCGCCCTGCGCAGCGCGGCCACCGGCGCCATCGTCGGGCGTTTGGCCCGCGCCCGCCTCGGAGCGCGCGACGCACCGCTGGCTGCAGGAGCGCAGCGGTCTCGGGGAGTTCTCGGCGTCGACTTCGAGACCGTCGGTGCGATGCAGCTCTACCGCGCCTCGGACGTGCTGGTGAAGCATCGCGAGGCGATCGAGGCGCATCTGTTCGACCGCGCGATGGGGCTGTTCGACCTGCAGCCGACGGTGACGCTCTACGACCTGACCAACACCTACTTCGAGGGCGAGGCGAGCGACCAGCCGCAGGCGCAACGCGGGCACTCGAAAGAGAAGCGCAGCGACTGCCCGCTGCTGACCCTGGGCCTGATGCTCGATGCCAGCGGCTTCGTGCGCCGCTCGAAGGTCTTCGCCGGCAACGTCCGGGAACACCGGACGCTGGCCGGGATGCTCGAAGCACTGGAGGCGCCGGTCGGCGCCCTGGTGGTGATGGACCGCGGTGTCGCCACCGACGCCTGTGTGACGTGGTTGCGCGACAACGGCTACCGCTATCTGGTGGTCAGCCGCGAACGCCACCGCCGCTTCGATGCCGATGCCGCCGTGTCGCTCCAGACGCAGTCGGACCAGACCGTGCACATGCACAAGGTGGTCTCGACCGACCCCGACGAAGTGCGCCTGTACTGCTACTCCGAGGAGCGGGCCAACAAGGAGCGGGGCATCGTCGAGCGTTTCGCCGCCCGCTTCGAGACCGCCCTGACGAAGCTCAACGACGGGCTGTCGCGTCCCCGCGCGCACAAGCGCCTCGACCAGGTCTGGCAACGCATCGGACGGCTGAAAGCCAAGCATTCCCGCGTCGCCTCGCACTACCAGATCACCGTTACCGCCAACGAGGCCGGCGACCAGGCCGTCGCCGTCACCTGGACCCGCCGCCCCCAGGACGGCTCGATGGTTACCCATCCGGGCGTCTACTGCCTGCGCAGCAGCGAGACCGACTGGGACGAAGACGCCTTGTGGCGCACCTACACCACGCTCACCGACGTCGAGGCCGTCTTCCGCTCGCTCAAGTCCGAGCTCGGCCTGCGTCCCATCTACCACCGCAAGCCGGCGCGGGCCGACGGCCACCTGTTCATCACCGTCATCGCCTACCAGCTCGTGCAGGTCATTCGCACTCGGCTGCGCGCGCACGGCGAACACGCCAGGTGGACCACGCTACGCCGCGTCCTTGAAGGCCAGCAGCGCGTCACCGCCACCTTCCGCCGTCCCGACGGACGCACGCTGCATGTGCGCACGGCAACCCAAGCCGAACCCGATCAGCGGGCCATCTACGACGCGCTCGGCGTCGACCCACATCCCGGCGGCGTCCGCAAGACGCTCGTCTGACCGACCAATTTCCCCGGTTCGTACGCGTTTGTAGTGCCACTCGGGCATTTCTGTCGGCGTAAACCACTGATTCTAAAATGGTTTAGTTTTGTGGTTGGTAAACTTGGGCTAGTCTCGCTCTTCGTCTACTGCGTTTTGCCTGGACGGTGGCGCTTCCCCCGTTCGACGTGCGATCTCCAGCCTGGACCGGCGCGGGTGGATCCTGGCGGCCAACGACCTTCTCGGTTCCGGACGCGGTTGTCTTGTCTCGTTGCCCCCGTGTCCCGGCGGATCCGGGCCCGCGTGTTGCGGGTGGTGCGTTGGGTCGCTGCTGCAGGGGACGGCCGTCGATGTCAGCTTGCGGGCGCTCGGTCGCCAGCGCGTCGCGGGGGCCGGCCCGCCATATCGCGGACGGTCAGGGTTGGTGCGGTTGCGCGGAGTGCTCGCCTGGTTCGGCGGCGGGGACGGGGTTCGGCTGCAGGCGCAGCAGTTCGTCGCGCAACACTACGCGCAGTGCCAACAGGACGCTTGGCCGGTCGATCCCGAGCTGGTATGCGCACGCGGGGACGCGTTCTTTGACCCACGGGTCTTCGAGCCGTGTCTGTACGTAGTTGTCGCTGAACTCGTCGACCTGGAAGGGTTGCAGGCCTTCGACCTCGTTCATCACACGGAGTGCGGTCTGCTTCGCCCACTCGTCGGCTCCGAGTATGTCGACGACCCTCTGACCGAGAGCGTTGAGCTGAAGCGGGCTCATGGTCGCGGCGGTCAGCGGGTGTCGTGCGAGGATTATTGCCCTGAGCTCCTTGAGCTCGTCCAGGAGCTTCTGCTGGAGCTTCTGGAGAACTGCGGCTGTCCCGGACGTTGCGTCCTCGGTTTTCTGGACCCAGCGCGCGGCCTTCCAGATGCCCGTGCCCAGCGCGATCAGGACTGTCACGATCACGCTCGTGAGCACTGGGTTCGCCAGTATCCACTGGAGCATTGGTCTCCTCCTCGGTGCTCGGATCGCGATGATCGACCGGATGTCCGCGGGAGTCAAGGCCCGTCGGCTTGGCTCTCGATCCGCCACGATGGGTTGCGGATGCCGTAACTTCCATAGTGCTCGGGCGTGCGTTGCGCCTGCGCTCTTGTCCGCGGCGGTTCGCTTCCGGCGCGCACGCGCGGGTTCGAAGCCCGCGGGTCGTTACCTGGTCGGGCGCTCGCCGGGCCGGTGGCCCGTCAGCTGCTCGAACGATCGTTCCCGGCGCGTCAGGCAGCGTTCTTGCTCGGCCTCGGCCGCCAGCTTGGCTTGCCGCTCGGCCTGCAGGTAGCGCCACAAGAAGCGGCAGGAGGCCGTGGCGGCTCCTGCCGCGAACGTGTGACGCTGATCAGTACGAGCCCGTCGGTTGGCATGGTCGCGGTCGGCCGGGGGTCTACTGCGGCGGCGCGTGCAGGCCCGGCATGTTCCCGTGTGATTGTACGTCGTTCTCCACTGCATCGACTTGCCCGATCATCTGCTCCAGACGCAACGCGGTCCACAGCACGCCGATCTCCCCGATGCGCGCCGCTTGGTTCGGGTTGTTCCCCATGGTCATTCCCGCTTGTGCGCGCTGAGCGTTCCAGAAGGCGTTATCCCCGCGCGTCTGGGGGATCGATGTTGGCCTACCTGAAGTTCGTCCTGCGACTGAGCTGGAGCCTGCACCAGATGCTACGAGTTCTCCAGCTCAACCTGTTCGACCGCCGTCCACTGGTGGAGCTGTTCACGACGCCCTCGCCACCGGGTTCCCCAGACCCTCAGATGCTGCTGTGGCGCTGAAAATGTGGGACAGTAGTGGTTCCCTATACACGGAACACTTTCATCACGTCGCCGAGGTGATTGATGACCTTCACGGCGATGCGACCGGACTCCGGGCGATCGAACGGACGTGACGTGTCGCTGTGGAGCGACTCCCACGCATCCGCGTCGACCTCGGCCTTCAGGGTCGTCTTCAAAAGCGCGCCGCCGACGACCGCCACCACCGGCGCTCGCAGGCCACGGGAAGCAGGTAGATGTCGTCTTCGAGTGTGAATCCGCCTTCGACCCGCCACTCATTGAGCGGAGATGCTACCAACTCGAGCATGGTCCCTTTTCATGTTGCCGCTACCAGCTATGGCCTCAACAGCATCGTCACCCCGTACCTGGGCGGGGCGTACGCGGACATCAGGAGCCCCGGGCTCGAGGCAATCGACAGAGTGACATTCGCCCACGTCGACCTCGGTGTGAGGCTTCACTTGGCCGCTGGCCGCCGCCGGTGGGTCCTCTATGGCGATCTCGCGCTTACCTTCTGGCAGGTGACCGATGTCGTCAAGAACGGCGAGGAGACTGCCACCGACTTCACGAGCATGCCGACGTTCAGCGTCGGGGGCGGACTAGCCTGACTAGCCATCTACCTGTCCGAGTCGTGGGCCCTCGATGTGAACGTCAAGGCGGCCAGGGGTACGTTCAGGAACGTCCCGGCAGGCAGCGCCCCGGCTGGCAGGACGAGCGGACACTCGGACACCCTGGTCCATCTCGACGCCACGTCGGCCCGTCTCGGCATTGGTTTCTCGTGGTGGCCCTAGTGGTCCGTCACGTCACAATCTGCGGACACGGACATGGGTTACAGCGCGCAATCATCGACGAATCACAGCACCGCACACCCGAACGTTTAATCATGGCGCAGCACTAGCCCGTTGTCCCATGCGGGCTCCAGCATTCGCGGCAGATTGGAGGTACGGGCCGCGGGTAGTTCGCGCGACGGAGTCGCGGCTCCGCGCGCCCTCGATCGATGTCTCGGGATACTGGCCAGCCGGCCGTAGCGGTACGTGCGTTCACCAGCGTCGTCTTCACGGAACCCCGTGCAGCAAGATCGGCACGTGCGCACTACGGAGCACATCCGGCGCTCGATCCGGCGCACCCTACAGCGAGTCGAGAAACGCGACCAGAACCCCGTGGTCGCCGGAGCCGAGCCGCTCGAACCCCGCGCGGGCCGGGGCCGCCTCGTTCGCGTGTCGCCGAATGGCTTCGACCGCGGTCGCTGCGCTGCCGTCGTGCAGCAGCGGGCGTCGGAAACGCAGTCCCCACAACGGCGGCGTCCGGATCTCCTCCGGCCCTGCCCCGGCCTGTCGAATGCCGTCGCCGGTTCCGATGTCGTGCAGCAGGAGATCCGAGAACAGCACGACCCGTTGCCGGTCGAACAGCGGATTGGTGCTCCGTCCGGTCACGAGCGCCGGCACGTGGCACACCGCGCAGCCGATGGCGTCGAACACCTGGCGGCCAGTCGTCACCTCGGGTGTGACCGGCCCGCGCGGCGGCGGCGCCAGCAGCCGCATGAACGACTCGAAGTTGTCGATGCCGCGCCGGCCGGTGGACGGCTCGACCACGTCCTCGGGGTCCGGCGTCTCGTCGCAGAGCTCGAGCTGCCGCGCCGACAGCCGGAAGACAAGCTCGTCGGGGAACAGGTCGTTCGTTATTCCCATCTCGTTGCGGTAGGCGTCGGCCCCGAAGTCGAGCAGCGTCGCACGCTGCGACTTCCATCCGAAGCGACCGACGCGCAGCGCCCCCGTCAGCAGATCGACGACCAGCGGGGCTCGCCCGCTGACGCCGTCTCGGTCGAAATCGTCGGGATCGGCGAGCGCCTCGAGCGCCGCGTCCGGTATCGCCTCGATCAGGCCGGCGCCGAACAGCGGGATGGGAACCCGCTTGGCGATGACGTTCGCCTCGGGCGGAATGACCGACTGGCAGGCGTGCGTCGGAATGGAGAAGATCTGGAACAGCGAGTCGCGGCCCGGCTCGATGTCCCGAAACGTCCCGTCGGGTTCGCGGATGCCGGCGCGCGTGGTGGTCATCGGCGCGATACCGCCGATGGCCGGCACGTTGTGGCAACCGGCGCAGCTCGTGTTGTTGTACGCCGGACCCAGTCCCTCCTCCGCGTCCTCGACCTCCAGGAAATCCTCGAGGCCGAGCATGAACTCCTCGAACTCGAAGGGCGACAATCCGGGTAGCGGATCGCCGGGCAGCGCCGGCTCCTGCGCCGCGAGCTGCCTCGCCGCCGGAACCGCCGCCGGCAACAGCACCGCTAGCGCCAAGGCCACCCATCGCCATCTCATGGCGTCTCCGCGGCGTCCTCGACGACTATCGCGCCCCGCATGAAGTTGTGCCCGGCTCCGCACAGCCGCGAGCACTCGAACGCGTAGAGTCCGGCCTCGGTCGCCTCGAAGACGACGACCGCCTCGCCCTGCCGGCGCTTCGGCACCAGCAGGTTCACGTTGCGGCCCACGATCCGGAACCCGTGCATGGTGTCGTCACTACGGATGCGGAGCTCCAGCGTGACGCCGCGGGGTACGCGGATCTCGGACGGCGTGAAGCTGAACCGCTCGGCCAGGATGAGGACGACTCGGCGCTCGCCGTCCGCACCGGCGTCGACACCGAGCAGGAGCGCACCGGCCGCCAGAAGACCGACGAAGCGGTGGCCCCGCATCAGAACCACCACCCCAGCCCGACGTTGATGGAGTTCGGCGCTTCGATGACGGCGCTCCGGTTGCGAAGCACCGTGTAGTCCACCTTGACGGCGACGTCCGGATCCGGAAACCAGGTGGCGCCCACGATCCAGGCATCTCGGTCGAAGGCAGGCAGCGCCTCGAAACCTGCCGGCATCCGGTACTGCGTGTCGAAGTTCTCGTAGCGCAGGAACATGGCCACCTCACGCGGCGCCGGCCGCGGCACAACGAAGTACGAGCCCTCCAGGTAGAAGCCGCGCATCTGCTCGGCGACGTTGGGACCGACCCCCGTCAGCCGCTGCACGGCCCGGTTCAGCGCCCCCATGCCGTCGAGGTACGCGTGGGCGTAGAGTCCGCGGAGCGTCAACTCGCCGGCGCGATAGCGGCCGTCGGCCTCGACCAGGGTCACGCTCGAGTCCAGGCGCGGAAACGCGAAGCCGGTGTCGCCGCTCCAGACGCTGGCCCCGAGCACAAGGCCCGGCGTCCCGACATACTCCACCCGGCCTGTCCCGGCGACGTGGCGGCCGTTGGCCTCGGCACCCTTCTGCCGCCCGTCCCGCAACCCCTCCTCGGCGCCGAAGCGTGAAGCGTCGAGCGTTTCCATCGCGTAGGCGCGATAGCGGAACCCGCCACGGAGTTCGCCGTGCACGCCGACCCCGGCACCGAACCAGGTGGTCGGGATGATCAGGGTCTCGACGAACGGCCGCTCCACGCCGTGGAAGACGGGCGGCTCGTGCCGCTCGTTGATCACCCCGACCGGGGCGAGCACCATTCCCGCCCGCAGGTTGAACGGACGGCCGATGAGGAAGTCGACGTAGGCCTGCTCCAGCTCCAGTTCGCCGTCGGTCTCCGGCGACACGACGGCGTGCTCCAGCTCCAGCTCCGAAACGAAGCGGACCCGCTCCGAGAAGCTGTGGGTGAAGAGCAGCACGAAACGGTGGAAGTCGAGCACCGGGTCGGCGTGCTGCGCGTCGTTGACGTGGAAGTCCATGTAGCCGGAGATCGGCCCGGTCCGGGACGTCGCGGCGCCGCCCGCCGGCGCGGGCTGCTGCGCGGACGCGGTTGCCGCCCAGCCGGCCAGCAGCAGCACCGGCGCTATTGCGCACGGCAGAAATCGTGACTTCGTATTACGCATGTTGTATTTTGAGTATTCAAAATACCCTGCGCCGGTGTCAAGTCGCCCGTCGCCCGTGACTGCGGTTTGCCGCCGCTATTTCGAGAATCTGATCGATGCGGTGACGAGCGCGCCTCACGTGCATCCGGCATGTCCACCAGGGCAACACCCGCTCGCTGGCCACCTGGTCCTTCACCGCCGTGGTGCAGATCGCGAAGTTCGACACGGAAACGGTCGCGCCCTTCAATCCCGCTCGGCGTCAATCTTTGTGCGTGGAGGCTGGCCCCCAATTCGCGCCTTTTGGCGGGAACGCCACCAGCTGACGGCCCCTCTCTGTGAGCGCGTAGCGGCATTGCGGGTAGTACTGCGACGGGACCTTGTGGAGGTATCCGTCAGCGACCAGCCGTTTGAACGCTGAGCTCACCCCCTCGACCGACTGGCCGCTGTGTCGGAAAAGCGTAAGCACGGTCGTGAACATGAGTCGGGTCTCGCTCGCGCCATGCGGCCGAAACAAGCGCACCAGCTGATCCTCTAGCTGTCGCGTACAGCTCCGTCGACTCGCGGGCTCCGCCCGCCCATCCCCAACCACCTCGTCGCCGACGTGCCCAGCTCCGCCGGAAACGCTTGCGCCCTCCGAACACGCCGCCGACACCTCTCCACCGGGCGTCGTTTCGTTTCCGTTTCCGCCCACCGCGGGGGACGCAGCTTCGGAAGCGATTTCCGAACAACCCTGCGCCGACGCATCTCCGGCGGACATCGTCGCGTTTTCGTTTCCGCCCACCGCGGCGCACGCAGCCTCGGAAACGCTCGCGAACGCCGAACACGCCGCCGACGCCTCTCCGGCGGACGTCGTTGCGTTTCCGCTTCTGCCCACCGCTGGAAACGCAGCCTCGGAAAGGGTCTCCGAACAACCTTCCGCAGATGTCTCTCGGGCGGGCGTCGTTGCGTTTCCGCTTCTGCCCGCCCCTGGAAACGCAGCCCCGGAAACGCTCGCGAACGCCGAACACGCCGCCGACGCCTCTCTGTTCGTCGAGGCTCCGGAATCCGACCCTTGCCGCAGGCACTCGGCCCGGCGACTGCCTCTTTCGGTGAGCGCGTAGCCGCGGCCGCGACCGCTACTGGCGCCCGACCGCTGGGCGCGATCGACGATCCCCTCGGCGAGCAACCGGTCAAGCGCTGAACTCAGCTCCTCGTACCGCCGGCCCTGGCACGCGAGACTGGCGGCCAGGCTCCGTGCCGAAAGCCTCGTGTCGGCGCTGAGCTCGTACAGATGCAGCACCACGCGGTCGTCAATCCATCGCGCATCGGTCCTCGACCGGCCCGCCTGTTCGGTACCTTTGACCACCGAGTAGCCGCAGCCAAGGGTCCGGCGAATATCTACCGGATCCTGCCACCGTCCGGACGGCTGGAGCCGGAGCGTTGTCGGCGATTTGCCGGGACCGAGAGAAACGACCATGTCCGTCGCCCCGAGGACCGCCGAATCCGTGTACGCGCCAGGGCGGTTCTTCTCGTTGTCGTGCGACACTGTGACAGCCACCTCGTACTCCCGCGCCCAGTCGACGATGTCGCCGAGCAACAGCTTCTCCGCCCCGGGCCCTGCGGCGGCGGTGACCCTCTGCACCTGGAGATAATGCGGCCATGGGTCGATGATCACCCACACCGGACGCAGCAATGCGACGATCCGCGGCAACGACGACTCGTCGTCCGTATCCGGTCTTGGTCCACGGATGAAGAAGACCTTGTCGAGATCCGCGTCCACCTCGGCCAACTGCGCCTTGAGGTCGGCGGCCGCCTCCTGACTCACCCACAGCACACGACCGCCGATCGTGGCTTGCTCGAGAAAGCGCTGCCCACGGGTGACGGCGGCGACCGCCGCCCAGAGAAGTCTGTCCTTGTCGACCTTCCCCCGCACGTCGATCCACGTGACACGGCCCCGGTGAGCAATGGGCCACGCGACCGCCGCCGGCCCGCCGCCGGCGGTCGCCCCCACGCTTGGGTCGCTCAGCCGTATGACTCCTTCGGGCAGCTCCTGGATGTCGCCGGCGCCGCGGAGTTGATCGCCGGCAACGGTCGAATCCGTGCGGTCGGCACGGTCCTTCACCACGGGCCCTTGCAGAATCCTTGTCGCCATGGGTCGTCTCCTGCCGAGCCGAACATTGCGGCTGACGAAGAGACCATACCGACCGGTTGCCGCCGTCATGACCGTTGACTCCAAGGGCCGCGAGCTCTTTATCGTCGACAACAGTGTCTCCGGCTGGACCGGGCTCCGGTACTTGGAGGAGTGGTCTGAGGTGGTCTCGGTTTTTCGGACAACCGGCTAAGGTGTATTCCAGGGCCTTGGGGAGGCACTGGGATGACGACGAAACGGCGCCGCCGGTTCACGGCGGACTTCAAGAAACGGGTGGCGCTCGAGGCGTTGCGGGGGGACCGAACGGTGCAGGCTATCGCGGCCAAGCACGAGGTCCATCCGAACCAGGTGGGCACCTGGAAGCGGCAGGCGATCGAGGGGTTGGACGAGGTGTTCGCCCGCGGCGGATCGCCCGGCCCGTCGGAGCACGAGGCGACGATCCGCGACCTGCACGCGAAGATCGGCGAGTTGACGATGGAACGGGATTTTTTTCAGCGGGGGTTGCAGCGCTGAGCCGGCCGGCGCGGCGGAACCTGGTCGACCGGGCCGGCGCGTTGAGCATCAGGCGGCAATGCGCGCTGGTGTGAAGCAGGTGGATCGGCTGCTGAGCAATCGAGGCCTCAACGTCTGGGCCTTTTTCGCGTACTGGACGCCGTTCATCGTCGGCGCCCGCACCGAGGTGGTCGTCGCGCTGGATTGGACGAGCTTTGCGGCCGACGGGCAGGACACGATCGTGCTGTCGATGTTGACTGGCCATGGCCGCGCGACGCCCCTGCTGTGGAAGACGGTGGCGTCCTCGACGCTGAAGGGTAATCAGCGGCGCTATGAGTACGAGTTGCTGTGCCGGTTGCGGGAGGTGCTGCCGGCCGGGGTGAAAGTCACCGTTGTGGCGGACCGGGGCTTTGCGGATTGCAAGCTGTTCTACGCGTTGACGACGGAGCTGGCCTTCGAATACGTGATTCGGTTGCGTGGAGACATCTACGTGACGAATGCGCGGGGCGAGCGGCGAGCGGCCGCCGCGTGGGTCGGCGCCGGGGGGCGTGCGCAGCGGCTGGTGGGTGCTCGGGTGACCGACACGTACGAGCTGCCGGTCGGCGTGGTCGTGTGCGTACAGGATCCGAAGATGGACGAACCGTGGTGCCTGGTGGCCAGCGAAGCGACAGTCCCGACGCGGGTCCTGATTCGGTACTACGGCAAGCGCTGGGGGATTGAGGCGGGCTTCCGGGACATCCTTGTGGAATGTCAACTTCAGAGCCTGACCGTTTTTCAGGCGCAGTGTTTCCATCGCCTGCCGTAGCCTTCCGATGCTGATCCCGGACGTCGATGACAGCCGCCAGCTGATAGTCAGCGGTCCGCTCGCCGGTGGTTGGCGTACGGCTACCTCGGTAGTTTCTTCTGGTCGGCACCCGCAGTACCTGGCCATCTGGGGTTGTCCCGTTCGCTGTTGAACTTCGGGTGGCGAACTCCCGGTCTCCTCTACGAAGTCATCTATGTTACGCCACGTCAGCAACCACGCCGTCGGGCGGAGCCAGCGCGTCCAGGGCACCGACCAGGTGCTGCAGATCGCGGTAGCCCCGGACCCGCCGAAAGTGCTTCTCCGCCTCCACCAGCGCGCTCGCCACCCAGCGTTGAATCATCTGGCCACCACGCCAGCGCTTGACGTTGCGCGAGTAGTGCTCGACGCTGCCGTTCAGGTTCTCGATGATGTTCGTCGTCCGTAGCGTACGCTGCAGCGCCCCCGTCAGACCGAGGCGCTGCACGGTCAGCGTCTCGTCCAGTCCCTCCCGGATTGACGCCGCCGCGCCGGGGTGGTCGTGCTCCAGCGACCCGGCCAGCCGCTTGAGCACCCGCGCCGCACGGTCTGCCGAATCGAGGTTCCACGCATCCCGCAACGCCTTGCCGACAGAGGCGTGTAGCCGCTCGGGCAGATGGCCGATGACGTTCCTCCACTTGTGGACTTGGCAGCGTTGCACCACGCCGCGAGAACCGAAGACATCGGTGATGGCCCGGCGCAGCCCCTGAGCGCCATCGATGACGAACAGCAACGTCCGGTCCGTCGGCAGTCCGCGCGTCACCAGGTCGCTCAGCAGGCCGGTGGTGACGGCAGCGGTCTCGGTGGCGCCTTCGCGCAGGCCCAGCACGTGTTTCCGGCCCTGTGTGTCGATCCCCAGCGCGATCACCATGCAGTGGTCCCGGAAGACCTTGCCGTCGATGCAGACCGCCCGCAGGTCCAGCTCCCCCAACGGCCGGCCGAGAAACGACTGCAGGCGCTTTGTCGACAACGCCACGAACCGCCGCGACACCGCGCTGCTCGACGTCGCCCTCTCGGTCACGTCGGCCGGCACCGGGTCCAACGTGCCCGCGTACCGGCGCGTCGACACCCCGGCGGCGACCGCGGCCAGGGTGTGCTCGTCCAGAGGGTCGGTGGCCGCCGCCCATTGGAAGCTCGCCAGGGGTACTTCTCCGTCGGCGCTCCGCACTCGGAGCCGCGGCAACTCGATCTGCCGCCCGCCGAGCGTCACCTGGCTGTCGACACTCCCGCCCCGCCACGCGGGCCGCTCGACCTGATGGCACCCCTTCGGGCCACACAGGATTTCCCGATCCGACTCCATCATCGCCTCCAGGACCTGCAGCCCGGTCGCGATGCACCAGCCATGGAAGGCTTCCCGGACACCGTTGACCACGCCAAGGACCGGCAGCGGCACCTGGATCGTGACGGGGCGCGAGCTTGGGGGTTGGCCGGACGTCTTCCGCCTGTCATGCTTCGCCATGGGTGGCAGTCTCCTTTTCTGATTGCATCCCCTGTCCTACCACAGGACAGGGCCAGGAGCCGCCACCCGCTTCACATCAGCTCAAGTTCAACAGCGTCCGGGACATCCCCGGCCATCTCCGGCGGGACGTTCGTCGTGCTGAACCCCCGTTGCGTCCGTTCCTTGTCGATGCGCAGCACCAGCCACGGGTCGCCGGCCGCGTCCATTCCGTCTGCAGCCGTCTCCAGCGGCGCGAATACCTGTTCGTGGGCGAGGCGCAGCCGGACCCTGTCCTCCTCAACCACGAATGCGCGTGACCGCAGGTATCCCTGCACGGTCGCCCGCGTCACTCCGTATTGGCGCGGCAGCTCCTCGAGCAGCCTTTGCCAATTCGTGCTTCCCCCTCCGTCGGCTATGGCCTGCTCGATCATCTGGGCGGTGCCCTGGTAGCGCCGGTTGGCCCAGTCGGCCAGTCCCCACCGGCTGGGCCCACAGCGCAGCGCCCACGGTGCGTTCCGGAAGATTCGTTGCGCGGTCTCTTCTCCCAGTCCGGAGACCTCTCCTATCGTTCTCGCCGATGCGGGCTGGCCCAGTTCCATCAGCGCGAGCTGCGCCCGGACATGCGGGTCGTCGCGCAGCAGTGCCCAGTTGCCTTTGCGTGTGATCCCACACCATGCGCCCACGGCTTCCGCGTCGGCGTCAGTGAGCCCGGTGGCGGCCACCAGCTCGTTCCACGGTGTCCAGATCGTTCCCGTCTTGATGTTGTTCCTGCGGTATGCCGCTGTTCGGCGCTGTGCTGCCCATCCTTTGGCGGACAGCGACATCTTTCCTGCCTGCCGCCGTTCCATTCGCCGGCGGACCTCACCCCGCAACAGCGACCGGGCGGCGCCGGCACGGCTCGCGGTGGCTGCGGCGAGCAGCTGCTCGACTTTCTCTGCCGTGCATGCTGCCCCGGCTTGCCGGTTCACGAGGCTGGCCAGCTCGTCCAGCGCCCCGCCGGCGGCTGCCGTTGCTCTTTCCCCGATTTGCCGTGTCAGCTGGTGGATTCGTTGGCGGCTGATGGCGGCCGACTTGGCAGCCGCCCTGCTTGATGGAGCGGCGTTGCTGGCCGCGATCTTCTCGAGCATTTTCTGCTGCTCGGGGCTGAGCGCTGCCAGTTGTTTGGCGATGGCTGCCAGCGCGATTTTGGCTTCTTGCCCCATCGCGTGCTCTTGGGTTGCGTGGCAGCCAGCTTCTCGACTACTGGCTGCCGGTTCTGGCGGGCGCTGCCGTGTTCTGCGCCGGCCGCGCCGGCGTGGCTGTCGGCGGTAACGCTGGGGGTGCCACCAGTCGTCTTGAGCGGCAGCGCAGGCACCGCGTTTTTCCCAGCACGTCCGCCCCGGCGAAGCCTCGCCATCCGCAGTTCGGGCACGTGGCTGTCGTTGCGCCCTCCGGTCGGTTCTCGTCGTCCCAATCCAGGAAGCGGCCGTCGGCGGTGGCTGTCGTCCCGTCCGCCGGTCTGCGCGCTGCAAAGGCCAGATACGGCGCGCCCGTGGATCCGGCTGTCCACGTGGTCTTGCATCCTCCGCAGCAGAATCGCGGTCGCTCGTCCAGCTTTGCCGCGCAGTGGCCTGTCAGCTGGATATCGTGACTCCGGCACTTCGGACACAGTGCTCCGGCGGCGTGCATTCGATCGCGCCGGCTGGTTCCGATCTCCTGGTGGTTGGTCATCATCGCTCTGCCGCTGAAGCCTCCGCCTCGGTGTCCAGGGTTCCGCTGCTGCGTACGCGTTCGAGCAACGCCCGTGTCTTGGCGACGTCGACCGTCGGTCCGTTCCCACTCGTGGCGCCGTGGATCGTGTGCTACGTGAACACGCTCTTGAGCGCGTCGCTCTCGATCACCTTCACGTAGCGTTCCAGGTCCTCGGCCAGCTCGCGGATCGTGTCGCGTTCACTCATGTCTCCTGCCCTCTCTGCTTTCCTCCGTCGTTCATCCAAAACTGCTTCTCCTCTCCTTTAACCTTCGTGGTTCAGGACTGCTCCTGCATTTCTTCGAGGAACCGGGAAGGCTCGCAGTTCTCGTACGACCCGTAACGCCTGCGCCTTTGCGCGGCTGTCAGCACCAGACGGTTCTCGGCCCTGGTCATTCCGACGTAGCATAGGCGTCGTTCCTCTTCGAGCTGGCTCGGGCTGTCCATCGAGCGGCTGTGCGGCAGCAAGCCTTCCTCGACACCCGTCATCACCACTGTCGGGAATTCCAGGCCTTTGGCTGCGTGCAGCGTCATCAGCCACACCTGGGCCTCTGCCGGGCCGTCGCCCTCGTCGGCTTCCGACAGCAGCGACTGCCGGTCGATGAACTCCGGCAGCGTCGCTTCCTCGGCGTCCGCCTCGTAGTCCTGCGCGGCGGACACGAGCTCCATCAAGTTCGCGATTCTCTCGTTCGCTTCCTCCGTGTTCTCGGCTCGCAGAGCCGCCACGTAGCCGCTCTCGTTCACGATGTGCATCACCGTGTCTGCCACGCTTCCTGTCGTGACTGACGCTCGCATCCGGTCCATCCGTTCCTGGAACGCCTGCAGCGCCTTTGTTGCGCGGGTGCCCAGGTTCTTGCGGGCCACAGCCTCGACAAGCCGTACCCATAGGGTCCCGCCTGGTTGGGTGCTCTCGTCCCCCGCCTGCGCGAACAGCGGCGACGTCTCGGCGGCCGCCGCCGGCGCCGGGCCGGCCATCAGCTTCTTTACCGTCTTGTCGCCGATCCCGCGGGGCGGCACGTTGATGATGCGCCGCAGGCTGACGTCGTCCGCCGGGTTCACCACCGCTTTGAGGTACGCGAGCGTGTCCTTGATTTCTCGACGTTCGTAGAACCGGATGTTGCCGACGATGTGGTAGGGCACCTCGGCCCGCCGCAGCGCGTCCTCTATCGCTCTCGATTGCGCGTTCATCCGGTACAGCACGGCCGTCTGGCGCGTGCCGGTTCCCGCTTCGTGCACCACGTGCACGACTGCAGTGGCCTCGGCCAGGTCGTCGGCCGTCTCCAGGATCTCGATCGGGGCTCCCGGGCCCCGATCCGTCCACATGCGTTTCTCGGGACGCTTCCGGTTCCCCTCGATCAGCGTGGTCGCCGCTGCGACGATTCGCTCGCTCGACCGGTAGTTGCGCTCCAGGCGCACCTCGGTGTGTTCGGAGAAGTCCCGCCGGAACTCGTCGATGTTCCCGATGTGCGCTCCTCGCCATCCGTAGATGGCCTGGTCTGGGTCGCCCACCACGCATACGTTGCGGTGCTTTTCGCTCAGCGTCCGCGTCAGCAGGTACTGTGCCTCGTTCGTGTCCTGGTACTCGTCCACCAGCACGAACCGGAAGCGTTCCTGGTACTTCGCTCGGGTCTGGTCGTGCCCGGTGATCAGCGCCACCGTGTACAGCAGCAGGTCGTCGAAGTCGAGCGCGTCGGCTGCGCGCAGCAGCTTCTCGTATGCCTGGAATGCTTCCGCGAGCTGGCGCTCCCGGTGGTTGTGCGGCGTCATCACCAACTCGTCCGCTGTCTGGAAGCCGTTCTTCCAGGAGCCGATCCGCGCGACCAGTGAGCGTGCCGACGCGATTCCTTCCCCCAGGTTCAGCTTCTCGATCACCCGTTTGGCGGCGCGTAGCTGATCGTCCCGGTCGTAGATGACGAAGTGCCGCGGCACCTGCACGTGCTCTCCGTCGGTGCGCAGCACCCGTGCGCAGAACGCGTGGAAGGTCGACAGGCGCAGTCCCGGCCCCTTTCGGCCGAGCAGCCGCTCGAGCCGTTCCTGCATCTCGCCGGCCGCCTTGTTGGTGAACGTGACTGCCAGGATGTCCCTGGGCTTGGCTCTTCCCGAAGCGATGAGGTAGGCGATTCGGTGGCAGATGACCCGTGTCTTCCCCGATCCCGGTCCGGCCAGGATCAGCAGCGGGCCGTCGCCGTGCATCACGGCTTCGCGCTGCTCGGTGTTGAGTCCTTCGACCAGGCTCTCCGGGTCTATCTTCGCTTCGGGCGGCCCCTCGGGTTGGTCCTCGCGGCTTCTGACGAACGCTTCTCCGTCGAAGCTCTGTTCCTCGGGCTCCTCCCAGTGTTCTCCTTCCTGATCGTAGACCTCGTCCGGGACCTCTTCTCGGTCCCAGGGCTCCTGGTCCGGCCTCTCGGTCAACTTGGTCTTCCGGGTCTTGCGGCGTCCAGGGTGCGTTGTCTAGCGCTCGCCGTCGAGGAAGCGCAGCAGCGGGCTGTCGGTCCCCAGAATGAACACCGTGCTCGGGTCCATCGTCATCTCGTAGGTCTCGAGCGCCTTGGTGAACGCGTAGAAGTCGGCGTCCCGGTTGTAGGCCTCTGCGTACACCCGCGTGGCTTCGGCGTCGGCTTCGCCTCTCAGCTCCTCTGCCTTGCGGTACGCCGCCGACTGGATCTGCGCGAGCTCGCGTTCCCGTTCACCGCTGATGCGTGCCGACTCGCCTTGGCCGACCGACCGGAACTCCTCGGCGATCCGCTGCCGTTCGGCGATCATGCGCGCGAAGACGTCTTCGCGCACCTCGTCGACGTATTTGATCCGCTTGAACTGCAGATCCAGCAGCGTGATTCCCAGTTCCCTTGTTCGCTGCGACGCTCTTTCGAAGACGTCGGCTGTCACCGAGCCGCGGCCTCGCTCGATCCGGTCCAGGATCCCGGCTTCTTCCTCCGACTCGATCTGAACGTCGGCCGGCTCGCGGTTCGTTGACCGTACCAGCTCGATCAGGTCGTGGCGAGCGACGGCGTTGCGGTTCTCGCCGTCCAGGATGTCGTTCAGCCTCGATTGCGCTCCGTTCTCGTCGCGCAGCCGCTGGAAGAACAACAGCGGGTCGGTGATCTGCCACCGGGCGTATGTGTCGACCCAGATGAAGCGCTTGTCGCGCGTCGGCACCTGGTTGCGGTACCCGTCCCATTCCAGGAAGCGGCGCTCGAACGTGTTGCGACGCTGGATCAGCGGCAGCTTGAAGTGCAGCCCCGGTGTCATGATCGGCTCGCCCACCGGTTCGCCGAATTGCGTGATCACGACCTGCTCGCTCTCGGCCACGGTGTACGCGGCCGTATTCCATAGAAAAAGCGCTGCGACGACCCCAAGACGAAGAAGGGGCGCAACCGATTCCATACCGACTGGAAGGAACCGAAGCTCCTCATCCTGTACGTCGTCGGCGACGACGGGCGACCGTCTCAGACGTGGGCCCCGATCATCGACGGCACGCTCCGGGGACCGGAGGCGGTCTTCGCCCTGCTGTTGTCGTACGCGCGGCAGATCGGCCTCAACGCCGCTGACAAGGTGCTCTTCATCGCCGACGGCGCGCCCTGGATCTGGCAACGCATCCCGCGCCTCATCGCCGCGCTCGGGCTCTCGCCGACACAGGTGCTGGGGCTGATCGACTTCTATCATGCCGCAAAGCAACTCTCCGACGCGGTCAAGCTGCGCCGCTGGAGCGCGACGCAACGCACCCGCTGGCTCAACCGCACGCGGGGGCTGCTCAAGCGAGCACGGGTGGACGAGGTGATCACGGCCCTGCGGGAGCTGTGCCGCGGGCGCACGGCCGGCAAGATCCGCACGCACCTCAACTACTTCCTGAAGAACCGTCATCGTTTCGCCTACACCACAATGGTCGGGCTCGGGCTTCCGCGGGGCAGCGGCGCCGTCGAAAGCGCCATCCGTCGCGTCCTCAATCTCCGCATCAAGGGCGCATCCATCTATTGGCTACCGGAGAGCGTCGACGCGATTCTTCTCCTGCGGTCTTTCTATAAGTCCGGCAGATGGAACTGTTTGCAGCGGATGGCCATGACGCCGGTGGGTGTGAGCGCGTGACCGGGAAATCGGGAATGCGCCCGCGAGATCGGCCGCAGGTGTCGTACTTGGTGTATCATGACTTCGATACCGTCGGGCACCCGCTACTTGCGGAGACGTACGTCGCCGATCTTGCGAGGTTGAGACTACATCGCCGTGACTACCGGCGTTCCGAGAATCCACCGATTCTTCATCGGAAGGAGCTTCTGGTTGCTGACGATTATCCAGGTCGGCTTCGGTTCGAACGCCTCACCGCTGCAGAAGAAAGGCTGGCGCTATACGACACTCCTCGTCTGATTGGCACACGCAACGGTTGGTCAGCCCTGCTTCAGAGCCGCGGGGTTGGCCTTCGAGGTCATCGGATTGTGAGGATTGATGAACATCCCCGCGCGGAGTATGCCAAGGGCGGTCTCACGTCCCATGCGCACTCGCGTTCACACTAGGCAGTGCGGAAATCTGTCGGCTGCGGACGGAAGTTCGTTCAGCGGGGATTCCTCTCTGAGTTGAGGAAGATGTAGCGTGGTCAAAGAGAGGATCGATGGGGCGGCGCATGGAGGCAAGACGCGTGAGCTCCGTACAGTCGCGCCATGGGGTAGCCCCCCGACGCCCCTGTTGCCACGCTGGTTTCGGGAGGTGCTAGCGTCGGTTAAGATTCCCGTTGGATTGAGAAGTTTTTATTCCCCGGCCGTGACCGTGGGTGACCTCGGGCAGTTCTGGGAAACCCGGTCTACGCCGCTCGACAGGGCCCACCATATGGCCTTGGTCACCCTCGTTAGTGGCCACCGACCTCCGCCGGATTACGTCGTCGTTCCACCGGGATTCGATCGGTCTTTCCTTGAACAGTGCCCGCTAAAGCGAAGGACGAGGAACTGCCTCAAGCGGAGCGGCGTCCTTGCAGGAGAGGCGGGAATTACCGTCGGCCAACTTCTGTCGATTCCGAATTTCGGTATCATGTCTCTACTCGACCTGATGTGTATCGTGGAGGCCTCGCTAGTAGTGCATGCGCCGCTCACTACATCGGTAAGCGAAGCCACCGGCTCTATTAGCCCGCAGGACCTTTCATGGAGTGCCGCTGCCGCAGTGATGCAAACGGTGTTGTCTGCTGCGGCGGAATTCTGTGGCGCGGCGACACTCGGTGACGCCTTCCGTCGCAACCTAAACCAAATCGTGTCAACACTGGGTCTCACACCTAAGTTCGACGCCATCCGAATACAGGATCTTACCGGCGGGAAACGGATAACCGAAGACTTCTTGGCGCGAATAGCGACACTCCAAGCGGGCATGTCGGCGGCCGAACGATTGATCGTGGAGCAACGTCTGCTCTCCCCGTCACGAAAGACGCTAGCGCAGCTGAGTGCTCTGGTCGGCGTCACTCGGGAGAGGGTCAGACAAATTGAACGGCGGTTGACGGCAATGATAGAATCCGATGTCGGGGCGCTTCTGGGCGCGATCGTCGGATTGGCCCGACAGCAGCTGGGCCCGGTAGTTGCGGCCAACGATCTCGACCAGTGGATTGGAGAGCTGTTCGAGAATTCAGACGACCGAGACGCGGCGGAATTGGCGGCCCGCTTGCTCAGGAGTCAGCTAAACTACTCGTGCGAGACTGTGACCTGTCTCGACGGCGAGGCAATATCGATCGTCGAGCACCTTCGCAAGATCGCGCGTTCAGTGGCCGACGAGGTCGGTCTCATCGACGAGACCAAGCTACGGGCGCGGCTGCCGGCCGAAAAGTGGGCACAACACTGGCCGGCGCTTCTTGAGCGGTGCAAGTTCTGTCAACTTACTAGTCGACTTGCACTACGCGATACTGCAAAGGCACGGGTCAAGGCTGGACTATTGAGCATTGGGCATCCAGCGACACGCGAGGAAATCGCTCAGTCATGCGGGATTGACTCCAAGAGGATCGGTGGACAACTGTCCGTGATTCCAGGAGTCATCCGAGCAGATAAGAACCGTTGGGGCCTCGCCGAGTGGATTGACGACGAGTACGGCGGAATACCCTCAGAGATCTTGCAACGCATCAACGAGGACGGCGGGGCCACTACGCTCGACCGAATCCTTGATGAACTTCCACGACTGTTCGGTGTCAGCGAATCGAGCGTTCGCGCCTACGTGAGTTCATCGCAATTCATCGTGCGAGACGGCTGCGTGAGCGTGGCCGACGGATCCGCAATCCGACTACGAGATCTCAACGATGTGATCGACGGACGCGACGCCGACGGTGCACCATACTGGATGTTTCGTGTCGAAGATCGATATTTTGATGGCTACAGCTTGACAAATTTTCCTCCTGAACTCGCCCGCGCGCTCGGCTGCGAACCCAACGGCAGCACACGTGTCCGTATAGCTCGGCCGTTGGGCTGTGGCGACCTATCCGTTATCTGGAGGCTCTCATCACTAGGGGGCGCGTCCCTCGGATACTTGGCGGAGCCACTGCGGCGGCTAGCGGTCAGGGCCGGAGACAGGGTCCGCGTGGTCATCAGAGCTTCCGATATCGTCGAGTTCCACCGAGGCATCGAAGCCAAGCTACCGGACGGCAAAGCGGACGGCGCAGCTGACGTGTTCCTGGCGCGAATAAAGAACCGCCGGAGGGTGCTCTAGTGGCTAAGATGCTCGTGGACGAGCCAAGCGTCACCCCAGGGTTGTACCGTCTGCCAGACGATCCGGTCGGCCCGCGAGTCCTCATTCCGGGATTCAAGTCCGCCACGTCCGTGCGAGGCGCTTTTGGCTGGTTTTCGGCTGGCTGGATCGGTCGCCTAGCCCCTGGCCTCGCCGAATACCTGAACCGGCCGGACACGACACCGATCGACTTCACCGTCGCACCTACCCTGTTTCCGGCGGACCGGAACGCAATCGAACAGGGGCACGACATGTCGGCAGGAGAGGCGGCGCAACGGATTGCTGACGTGTTCATCAGCGGTCGAGTACAGGCATCAGCCCTCGGAAAGCATACACTGGACTGTCTCGCGTGGATGGTCGCCACCGAACGGCTTCGCCTCCGTATCGCCGTTCCCAAGGGCGACTCCAATTACCACCCGAAGATCTGGTTGTTTGACGATGGAACCCACCAATTACTGGCACGGGGATCAGGGAACGCTACTGGGCGCGGCGTCTCTGCCGGTGTTGAACATCTCGACGTTGACGTCTCATGGATCGACTACAGTCGAAGTCGAGTAGCTGCCGGTGCGGCCATGCTCAACGACTGGGCGAGGGGGCGCAGCTATGGAATTGAGCGGGTCGTGGAGCTGCCAGATGCACTCGAACAGGACATCATTCGCACCGCCCCAGACATTGCGCCAAACGGGCGCGACTATACTGCCGCAGTGAAGGCCGACATGGAACCGCACTGGGCAATGGACCCAACGGAAACCCTGCGAGCACGATTTGCGTCGACCCGCGCGACGGTCGGCAAACCTCGTCTCCAGATCCCCGACTGGCTCAAATGGCGAACCGGCCCGTACGCCCACCAAGGCGAAGCTGTCGACTCGTGGGAAACCGGCACGGATCCCGAGCACGGCACGATCGCGATGGCCACAGGGTCGGGCAAGACCCTGACAGCGCTGGTGTGCGCGACACGCGCTCAGGACCGCCTCGGCGACCGCCCCTTCCTCGTTGTCGTCTCAGCTCCGTCGATTCCTCTCGTGATCCAGTGGCGGGACGAGATCGCGAAGTTCGGCATTGCATCCACGGCCCCTAGTCTTGAGCCGAGCGCCGATATCGCACTGACGAGCCTCTTTCGCCGACTCGCCGCCGGAGGGACACACGTTCTGGTGGTCACGAACAACTTTCTCTGCTCACCGCCTTTCCAGTCGACAATTGAAACAAAAGTCAACAACTCCAAACCCCGATTTGCAACGATGTTGATCGGCGACGAAGCCCACACACTAGGGGCCCACGGCTTCATCTCGAACAAGCCGAACTTTTTCGAACGCCGTCTGGCTCTTTCCGCTACCCCAGAACGTCAGTATGACCCCGACGGCACCGAGGAGATCTTCGAGTTTTTCGGCCCGCCGGTCTATGAGTTTGGACTCGACCGAGCGATCGGATTCTGCCTTGCCCCGTACAACTACTACGTGCATGCGGCGACTCTCGACGGAGACGAACTCGATGAGTTCGCGGCACTTACGAGCAGGATAGGGGCGGTGGTCGGCCAAGGACTTCCCGAAAATGAGGAAACGCTCACTAGCTTGCTGCTCGCGAGACGGAGGATCATCGAAACCGCTCAAGCGAAGATTTCCCTCCTAAGGGAAGTCATTGAGCGGCGCGGACCGCGTGCACTCAGCCAAGCGCTCATCTACGCCTCAGCGAAGAACCCACAGTCGTTCGAAGACATCGCCGCAATGCTTACGGACCTGAATATTCGTTGGGCGCCCGTTACGCAGGCGGAGAGTTCAAACAAGCAAAGACTCCGTGACACATTATCTACGTTCGAGGCTGGCGGCTACCAAGTACTACTTGCCAAGAAAGTGCTTGACGAAGGAGTTGACATTCCCAGCGTCAGGGAGGCGTTCATCGTCGCGTCGTCTACCGTTCAACGAGAATGGATTCAGCGACGCGGTCGGGTTCTCCGGCTTCATCCCGGGAAGGCATGGGCTGTAGTGCACGACTTTGTTGCTTTGCCCCCCGCGCAGATGGTCAGACTTCAGGGAACATTGAACATGAAAAGGATCGTCCGCTCGGAACTGGATCGCGCCTACTCTTTCGCGGCACATGCACGCAACGCTACGGGCTCAGACGGTGTGTTGTCCTCTCTGCAACGCATAAGGTCGGTCTACTGGCCGGATAGCAAGCCCGAGCAGCTACTTCAACGCCCCGGTGACTACGTCGTCGCTCCTGCGATACCAGAGGGAATACCATGGTAAATAACTACGACAGGATTTACGCCGAAATAAAGTCAGAAGCCGAACGGCTGGCTTCCGAACACGACGTAGACCGGGATGCGCTCGTGTCCCTTGTCATGGAGATTGTCGACCTGGAAGACCAGGACCGCATAAGGCACATTCACAATATAAGACAACAAATCGAAGAGAGGATCCTGGCCTCCGCGGTCCGCCAGATTCGAAATGAGGAGTCCTAACCAATGCTGCGCCTTCGCCAAGTCGAGATAAACAACTTCGTCTGTTTTGATGAAGTGGTCGTCGAACCTTCAACGGATCCAGACAAGCCACTAACGGTCATCCGAGCAGAGAACGGTTCCGGCAAGACGACCTTCCTTAGGGCACTACGCTGGGGAATGTACGGAGAAAAGGGACTTCCAGGGGACACGTCACGCTTTTCGCTCCATCCCGCTTGGTGGCAGCCAGACCTCGAAGGCATCAGGACGAAAGTTGTGATCGAGTTTGAGACGGACGGCTCATCTCGCAACACAGCCGATGGGAACCCAACTAGCACAATCTACCAGCTCGTCCGGTCAGTTACCACCATCGGCAAACCCGCGGTCAGAAGCGACGAGCCGGACTTTCGGCGCGTCAATGAGCAAACCCATCTGATGATAAAGGAGGGCGACGGCATCTGGACGTCTCACACCGCCGGGGTTGACGTCGTCGTAGAGGAACTTCTTCCATGGGGACTTCAGGACTTCTTTGTCATGGATGCCGATGAGGCTACCGACTTTGTTGGCGGAAGCGAAAACAAGATCATTGGACGGCAGGACGTCATTGACAAGACGACAGCCGCGGTACACAGCTTGCTCGGAATCGATGTATTTAAGAAGGCATCTGAGAGGCTGGTCAAGTCGGCGCGGGTGTTTGGGGCGCAGGCGACGAAGGCGGTCGGTGACTCAGACCTTGATGCTCTCCAGACCGAACTGGAACAGCTGAGACGTGAGTTCGACAACCTTGAAGAGAAGATTGACGGCGAGCGGAAGCAAAAGGAAGAACTTGAGGATCGGCTCAGACGGCGTCGCGACGACCTTGAAAACGAGTTGAGGAACGTCGGTGCTGCTGACCAATTGAGAAGGCGGCTAAGCACAAACCGTGATAACTATAGACAAGCCGTGAAGAATCGAGAGGCGACGCTCAGTTGTCTTGCAGGCGAACTTGAATCGACGGACCTCTTGGCGTCGCTGGCCAGGGAGGCGATATCGAAAGCATATGGTATACTCAAGCCCCTCTACGATCAGGGACACATTCCCCTCAAACACCTGAACTTTGTTCGAGAACTCCTAGATTCCGGTACCTGCGTATGCGGGGAAGATCTTACGTTGGAGGGACGCCACCGAAGACATGTTGAGGAGAGGATCAAGGAATCCGCTCAGCAGGAGGAGCGCGCAAACTTTCTCGGACAGCTCCACGACAGTGCGAAGTCGCTGATGACGGACGCTTCCGACGAACGATGGGACAGAAGTCGGGGGGAACTCGGGACCGAACTGGCCGCGGTGGAGGCTAGGCTCTCCGATCTCGGCGTTGAGAAACGAGATATCGATGCGAAGCTCGACGACCTGGACGAGGAGAGGATTCAGGTTATTCGAGACGAGATAGCGGCCTCGGAAGTGCAGGTTGATAGTGTTGGCCGTGACCTTAATCTTCATGAACTGGAGCGTCCACCTATCATGAGTCGGATTGACTCCTTAGAGAAGCAAATCAATCAACGGCAGCGTAGCGAACGAACGTCCCGCGATAAGCGAGCGGCTCAGGCCATGGCGAAACTCGTAGCCGATGTTCTCAATCGCGCGTATGCGAGGATTCAAAGGGAACAAGTCCAGGAGCTGTCAAAGCGCATGGACCGCCTCTTTGCGAAGATGGCCGCCAATGTCTCAGATAAGGATTTTGATATGGTTCAGCGTAGCAAGGCCACGCTGAAGATGATTGCTGAGGTCGGGATCCGCCCCGTCGAGGGTGATACGGAGCGATTTGAGATATATGCGCTCAATGGCCGCGGGCGCTCGATGCCGCCCATCGAGATCAATGGTGCCTCTCGAAGGGTCTTGGCGCTCTCGTTTGTGCTCGCACTGTGCACAGAGTCCAGAACTTACGCACCGCTTATTGCGGACTCGCTCTTGAACTCGATGTCGGGTGCGGTGAGGCGGAACACACTTCGCATCACAGCAGAGAATTCGAGCCAACCTATCCTGCTTCTCACGGGATCAGACCTGGAGGCGACGACCGAGGTGGACACCGTCGGTGAGTACGCCAACGCGACGTACACGATGACGGACAATGGGCGGCGGTCGACGCGGGTGGAGGAGGCGACGTTTTGAACTGGACGGCCCGGCGGCAGGTGTCGCTACTATGTCGGTGTGATCCGCGGCAATTCTGCGATATCTGCGAGCGAGCCGGACAGAGAGGCTCGCCGGGATGGACGAAGCGGAACTAGACTAAAGCGAGGTTCATGGAGCATGATTGGAGGGGGGCGCCGTTGGCCAAGGCTCCATCGTCGCGTACCCGACCTCCTTTCCCATGGTGGCAGGTATGGCAGCGTCGGGCGGGGCTGGCCGTGTGTCGGAGGAGTGGCCGTACATCGGGGGTCAGGGGTCGACAAGATCGCGGCGCCACTGATTTTGGGACACCGTGGAGGGACACGGCGTAGGGACTATGGAAGGCGGATCTCGTAAGAAGGTGTTCCGGTGACACCGGTAGCAGGGTAAAGAAACGTCATGAACTACTTCGCGAATCAGGTTTCATCGCACGCTCATGCGCTTCGGCTTCCGGAGAAATCGAAAAGTGACATCGAGCGGTACGTGCGGCAACATCAGAAAGGAGGAGTGAGCCTAGAGAGGGTGCCGTTCCGCCGCCAAATAGATTTTTGGGCGTTCAGCATTGCGACGGCGCTGGCCAACGGGCTAGCGCCGCTTGCAGAAGAGTCATCCACTTGGGGCAGAAAGTTTGCGGACACCCGATCGGTCCAAGTGCCAGACAGTGTGTGTGAAATGCTCGCTGTTGTTGCGCTAGCGGAACTAGGGCCGGATCATGACGGCATCGATGACCCCAAAGAGATTGTTGAATTAGGCAACCGTCTGGCCGGAGCTGGCTGTCCTAGGGTACTGGAGAAACTCGGCAATCCGGACTTGCGGCTTACTGCACTCGACAAAGCCCTTGAGTTTGCTGCGTCCCTTAGGGTCCGCGCGAAAAGAACTTCCTAGTGTGCTGTCCGGGAAATACGCATCGCAATACGTGCCACTTTGTCGATGATGGACTGGGCCATGGCGACCCAGACGAACGGCGTGGCAGAGGCATTGTAACTGTCGATGAACGCCTGGATCTTGCGCACCAGATCCGGGACGCTGCGGAATGAGCCCCACTTGATCGCCCGCTGGCTGAGCAAGCCGAACCACCGCTCCACTTGGTTCAACCAGGAAGCGTAGGTGGGCGTGAAGTGCAGGTGGAAGCGCGGCCGCGCCGCCAGCCACTGCCTCACCTTGGCGTGCTTGTGCGTCGCATAGTTGTCCACCACGAGGTGGACGTCCAGCTCCGCCGGCACCTCCCGGTCGGTCAACCGCAGGAACGCCAGGAACTCCTCGTGGCGGTGCCGCTTCCGACACTGGGCCAGCACCCGCCCGGTGGCGATGTCCAGGGCGGCAAACAACGTCGTCGTGCTGTGCCGGACGTAGTCATGGGTGTAGCCTTCGACGTAGCCGGGGCCCATTGGCAGCGTCGGCTGGGTGCGATTGAGCGCCTGAATCTGTGACTTCTCATCCACGCACAGAACCATCGCGTGGTCCGGCGGGTTGAGGTGCAATCCGACGATGTCGCGCACTTTCTCGATGAAGAACGGGTCGGTGGACAGCTTGAAGGTCTTCGCCAGATGCGGCTTGACCCCGAACAAGGCGAACCAGCGCTGTACCGTGCTCTTGGCAATGCCCTCGGCTCGCCCTAGCAGCCTGTGGCAACGGCAGCGTTAGTCAAGCCTTCGGCGCCGGCGAGAATCATGCCGCGGCCCGCTGGACCAGGGCGTGGGGCAGGGTGGCCGACTGGGCAATGCCGTTGAGCTGCTCCTGCTGCTCGTCGGTGAGCGTGAGTGGTACCAGTGGGCGTCCGCGTGGCATGGCAGCCTCCCTTGCTTGAAGCCTGCCAATGGTGACATGCATTTGCGGGACGCCACACCAGCCTACGGGGGTCATTTTCTGCTCAGATCGGCGTAGTTCTGCACTCCGCAAAACCAATAAACATGGGTTCGGCTGGCAGTTCCGGCTGGCAGTCAGGGGGCCACGTCCATAACCCCGTTACGGCCAGGTGTTTAGGGCCGGCGCAAGAATAAATTCCCATTTTCGCTACATGGGTTCGATGGGTTCGATGGTGTAGTTCCACTTCGGCAAGACGCTGTCCTCGGTGATGTGTAGTTCTCGCATTTATGCGTCGGCGACCTTGACGCCGGTCTTGTAGACCTTCTTGACCCGATGCGCTCGCACGCGCAGCCCGGCCGCCGTGCGTGTGGTGCGCAGGTATTTCAGGATGGTCTCGAAGCTGTCCAGCGGGCGTCCCGCCCAGTTCTTGCTGATTTCGCAGAACAGGCGGTGTTCGATGGGGTTCCACTTCGACGCGGCCGTGGGGTAGTGGGCCACGGTCACGCGCAGGCCGTGGCGGTTGCAGAGGCGATGCGCAGGTTGAATTTCCAGGCGCGCGGCGTGCAGCCGTTGCTGCCGCCGCTGTCGGCGAGGATCTGGAGGCAATCGACCGCGAACGCCGGTGTGGGCGGTAGCGCCGACGAAGACCGTGCCGGTGTTGGCCTGCGGGTCGTAGATTCCGTAGGGGAGGGCGCGCCCTTGGCCTCGGAGGGAAAGTCGTGGTCCTTGACCAGTTCGGGGCTGCGGTCCCACTTCGAGCCTGCATTCTTGAACGCGCCGACGAGTTCCTTCTTCTTGGTGTCGACGCTGATAACTGGCGTGTTCTCGGCGGCGCAGCGCTCACGCAGTGCGGTGATGAGCTCGAACTGGTCGTTGCGGTTCGGGTGCGAGGCGCCGGCAAGTTTCTTGTGGTTGACGCGTAGCGAGAAGCCCATTGCCTTGAGGAGCCGGGCGACGGTCCGCGCGCAGACGTCGATGCCGAGCGTGCGCAGTTGGGCGGCAATCTTGGCCGTCGTACGGCGCGTCCACTTCAAGCCGTGCACCGGGTCGCCGGCGGTCTCGTGCGCCATCAGGGCTTCGAGACGGGCGATGACTTCCGGCGGTTTTTTTCCGTCGGCCGGCGTCCGCCACCGGCGCGCCGCACCCGGTCGAGCTCGACGTCGTGCGCGATGAGCTGTCGCCGGCCGGTGGCGACCGTGGACGGGCCGATGCCGAGCAGGGTGGCAATGCGCCGGTCGCCGCCCCACCCGCACTTGAGCGACTCGAGCCCGGCGAACAGACGCCGCTGCCGTTCGTCGAGCAGGCTGGCGAACAACACGATGGCGGCGCGCAGTTCCTCCGGCATCAGGTCGGCGTCGGGCAGGGGGCGTACAAGTCCGGGCGTGGCGAGCAGCAGGCGCCGCGCGCGCAGTTGTTGCGCCTGCTGCGCCCGGTCGGTCGCGCAATACAGGAACTGGCCGGTGAGCTGGTGCCGCGTCAGCCGCCCGTCGCGGACGAGCTTGCGGAGGGCATCCTGGGTGCCGACATGCAGTAGGTTGTCCAACTCCTCGCCGAAGTGTCCGGCCTCGGCGTGGCTGACGAACGATTCGGCGGTTGCGATCAGGGTGCCGATGCGGGAGAAGCGGACCCCGGCGAACGACCACAGACCGCGCTCGTCTAAGTCGACGAGTTCATCGAGGGTGTAGTAGCCGCCGCGATGCGAGTAGCTGGTCCGGGCGGCCAGGTCCTTGAGCTTGCGGAACGCGGTGCGCCTGCTGGCGCGGGCGCCCAGCGCGGCCATCACCTCGGGCAGCGAGGCGATGGTCTGCTTGCCGAGCAAGGCGATGATCGTGTCAGCGGAGAATTGGGTTGATCTCATTGTGGCACCATTACGGGTCTCGTGCTCAGTAATGATGCCATAATTCGGGCAGGGGCTGCCCCCCAGAATCCAGAAAATGTCCATCCCGATGGGACTGACCGCCGGGAACGAGGGTTTGCGGGACGGGTGTGCCCTACTACGAGACTACAGGCACTTCTAGGAAGTTACTTTTGCGCGGACCCTTAGGCGCGCCAGAAACCCGCCGGAGACGGGGATGAACCCTGGCGGCGCGGATGGCCTGTTCGGGGCGCGGACGCGTGCTGCGATTCGAGGTTGGCAGACGTCACGTAGCGCTCGGCCAACGGAGTACCTGGACGGTCAGGGGGCCGAAGCGCTGCGGACGGCGGTCGCGTCCGGGCCGGCGGCGCAAGCGGCTGCATCGCCTTACGCGGTGCAGCCGGTGGCACCCACGGCCAGCGCGGCGCAGGAGAACCTGTTCTGGCAATCGATCATGAACAGCACGAACCCGGCGGAGTTCGAGGCGTATCTGGAGCAGTTCCCGAACGGGGTGTTCAGCGCGCTGTCGCTGGCGCGGCTGGCGGCTCTGCGAGCACCAGCGAATGATTCATCCGCAATGGCCGGGAACTCGGTCGGCGGGGTTGGGGCTCCGACTATCGGGTCACGAGCCTCCCGCTCTCGGGTCCCCGGCACGGCTACGCCGGCCCTCGGCAGAGCGGGTGGCGGCGATGCGCGGTGGCGTCCGGGCGAGGTGTTCCGGGACTGCGAGGCGTGCCCGGAGATGGTGGTGCTGCCTGGCGGCAGATCTGGCGCTGGGTCGTTACGAGGTGACGGTGGGCGAGTATCGAGCGTTCGCGTCGGCGACGGGCGGCAGTGCGGGCGCCGAATGTCTCTCTATCGGTGGTGGCGATTCGTGGCGGGACCCCGGGTTTCCGCAGTCGGATCGTCATCCGGTGGCGTGCGTGAGTTGGAACGACGCGCAGGAGTACGTGTCGTGGCTGAACCGGACGACGGGCATGACGTATCGCCTGCCGACCGAGGCGGAATGGGACCGCGCTGCCGCGGGGTCGCAGCCCGGATGCTACGAGAACCGGAGGGGCAACTTTGGAACCTGCCCGGGTCATCGGTGACCCGTTGCCAAGCGATCTAACAACTGCGACTCGCGCGGCCAGGCGCCGTCCTGGGCGTGCTTCGCTGAACGCACCGGAATGGTTTCGCTCCACAATATCTAGGGGTTTTCCTCACTCTTGACTACCAGAGAATGCGCTGGTAGAGTTGCCCCAACCATGCCTGTTGGTGCCCGTTCGAGCCCATCCGCACCCACTGACGCCCCGATGTCTCGACCGCAGCTTGGTGAGATACTGACACTCGCCGAGGTGGCCGAGCACCTGAAAATCTCCAAGAAGACCGCCTACAAGATGGCCCGATCCGGTGATCTGCCCGCGTTCAAGGCGGGAAAGCACTGGCGGGTGCCGCAGGCGGAACTTGGCGCGTGGATTGCCAGAAGGTCTCTCGGAGACGGGAGGCAGGCGAAATGAGCGGGCCCGCGCGCGTATCGTTTTCGGGGCACGAGACCTTTCCGTTTCGGTACACGTGGCTCAAGAAGGCGGTCGATGCCGTCGACGCCGACCCGTACGCGTTCCAGGCCGAGGACGCGATGGTGAAGCTCGGGGTCGGCAAGAACATGGTCTCGTCGATCCGCCACTGGGGCCTGGTGACCGGCATACTGGAAGAAGCGCCGAGACGGCGAGGCAGCCGCAACCGGCCGCTGGCGCCGACCGATCTGGGGAAGTCGCTGTTCCTCGACGGGGGATGGGATCCGTTCCTGGAGGATCCCGGCACGCTGTGGCTGCTCCACTGGCAGCTCGTGTGCCGCCGAGAGGGAGCCACGACGTGGTGGTGGGTCTTCAACCAGTACCCTGGTACGATCTTCACGAGGGCTGACATTCAGGAGGCGCTGGAGACGCTCGGCGCGCAGAGCGGGTGGACGCGGGTGAGCGCGTCGCTGAAGCGGGACATCGACGTCTTCATCCGTACATACGCGCCGCAGCACCGCCGGAACGCCCTGCTGGAAGACACGCTGGACTGCCCGCTCGTTGAGCTGGGTGTGATCCATGCATCGAGGCAACAGCAGACGTTGACGCTCGTCCGGAGCGATCACGAGTCGCTGCCGGACGAGGTCTTCGCCTACGCGTTGGCAGAGTACCTACAGTCGCGAGCGCACCGGACACAGACCGTCACGCTCGAGGAGCTGTCGTTCGGCGACGGTGCACCGGGTCGCGCCTTCTGCCTGGACGAGCCCGGGCTGCTCGGCCGGCTCGACCGCATCGAGGCCCTGACGGATGGCGACGTGGTGTTCGACGAAACGGCCGGCCTGAAGCAGGTGTACGTGCATCGTGCACCGGACCCCGCGCCGTTTCTGCGTCAGCACTATGAATCACGGTCGGTCGAGAGCCGGGAACGATGGACGCAGGCCAGGAATCAACTAGCCTCGTGAATCTCGTCGAGGTCGGGCGCCGCTTTCAGCGCTCGGTGAACCTCGATCGGGACACGGGTTCCCCCGACGCGCTCAACGGCTACGTCGTCACGCCGGCGGTCCGTCGCGCCCTCTCGCAGATCACGGACGGCCTCGGCGACGCGGCCGGAGATCGGGCGTGGAGCCTGGTCGGGCCCTATGGGTCGGGCAAGAGTGCCTTCGCCGTCTTCTTGGCCGATCTGCTGTCGCCGAACGGTTCACCCGCAGGGGAGGCCGCCAGGAGTCTGCTTGACGGGGCGAGGGAGACCGCGTCGCCGCGCCAGCCGCTCTATTCGGCGGTGCTGACGGCGGAGCGTGCACCCCTCGACACGCTGCTGTTGAGGTCCCTGCGCTCGACGATCGAAGCCATCTGGACGACGCGGAGGGGTGCCAAACCAGGGGTGCTGGCGACCATCAAGCGGCTATTGAACGGGTCGGCCCCGGCGCTCTCCCGGTGTGCGACATCCGATGTCGTCGGTTGCTTCGAGGAAGCGGTCCAGACGATCGCCGCGAAGACCGGCGCCGGATTGCTGCTGATTGTCGACGAGGCGGGCAAGGTGCTGGAGTACGCCGCGCAACAGCCCACCCGCGGCGACGTCTACCTGTTGCAGGCCCTCGCCGAGGTTGCCGCGCGCAGCAACGGCGTCCCGTTCGTGATCCTGACCGTCCTGCACCAGTCTTTCGATCAGTACGCCCACCAGTTGGCAGCATCGGATCGGAACGAGTGGGCGAAGGTGCAGGGCCGCTTCGGGGAGCTCGCGTTCCGCGAGGGCGGCGATCAGATCATCCGTCTCACCGCGGCGGCGATTCGTCGGACCGGCGAGCCTCGCGCGGCCCAGGGCTGGAAGCGCGTCGTCTCGGCCACGGCCGCGTGGGTCGCGGAGGGAACCGGCTGGGACGAGTCGCAACTGGCCGGCCACCTGAACGGCTGCTGGCCGCTCCATCCGATCACCGCAGCCTTGCTCGGACCGCTGTTCCGCGGACGGCTGGCCCAGAACGAACGGTCGCTGTTCGCCTTCCTGTCCTCCGGTGAACCGCTCAGCTTCCGCGATTTCTTGCGAACGCATGGGCCGGAGCGTCTGTACACGGTCGACCGACTCTACGACTATGCGACGGGGATGCTCGGAAACCGCGTGCTCGGCCGGGACGGCCGGCAGTGGGCGGAGATCGACACGGCGATCAAGCGGCTGCCGCCGGAATCGGATGCCGTCGACGAGCAGGTGCTGAAGACGGTTGGTCTGCTGGGGACGCTCGGCGACCAGGTCGGCCTTCGGGCGTCGGCCGAGGTCGTGGCCGCGTGTGTTGACGATCGCGGCGCGGCGGAGCGCTCGCTCAAACGCCTCAAGCGGCAATCGGCCCTCGTCTTCCGTCAGTTCCGCGATGCGTTCCAGATCTGGGAAGGCAGCGATCTGGATCTGGACGATCTGGTGTTTCGCGCCGAGGGGCAACTGCCGAAGGACTTCTCGGTGGCGCGGGTGCTGCAACGTCAAGCGCCACGGACGCCGCTTGTGGCACGCCGGCACCTGTTCGAGACCGGCACCCTGCGGTTCTTCGATGTGCAGTTCGTCGACGCGTCCCGTTTGATTCTGGGTGAGGACGTGAATCTGAGCGGCGAGGGCGACGGGGTCGTCATCCTTACTTTGCCTCGGACCGAGCGGGAGGCGGACGGTCTCAGAGGGCAGCAGGGAATCGCTGGTCTGGCCATCGAGCGACTCGGCGCGGGGAAGCCGGTGGTGCTAGTGATTCCAGAATCCTCGGCGCGCCTGGCTCAGCTCGCGCGTGAGCTAGCCGCTTCACAGGTCGTCCAGACGTCCACATCGGCGCTGCAGTCCGACCCCGTCGCGAGAACCGAGTTGAGCAGCCGGATCGAAGAGTTCGAGCAACAATTGGCGGCCGAGGTCGGCCGTGCGTTCGATCCGCACCGGAGCGGCTGGTTCACCGGCGGTGCGCGATTGAACATCGCGTCCTGGCGGGACGCATCGAGCGCGCTGTCCGAGCTGTGCGACGTGTACTACGAGGACGCGCCGCCGATCAGGAACGAGCTGCTGAACCGCCGATCTCTCTCGACGGCTGCGGCTCGCGCGCGCCGCAGCTTGATCGAGGCGATGATCTTGCACGGCGATGTCGCCCAATTGGGATTCGAGGGTAACCCGCCCGAAGTCAGCATGTATCGCTCCCTCCTGGAGGTGCATGGGCTGCATTGCCGCCGCAGGGGAGCATGGGTATTCGGCCCGCCGAAGGAGACGCTGCAACCACTCTGGGATGCGATAGACGAGTTCCTTCGCGACACCGAGGTCGGGCGTCGGCCGCTGTCCGAGCTGTACGACCGGCTTCGGCGTCCACCGTTGGGGATCAAGGACGGTCCACTTCCGGTCATTGTCGTTGCCGCGCTGCTTGCTCGGGACGACGATGTGGCGCTCTACGAACGCGGATCATTCATGCCCGCCTGGACGCCGTCGCATGCGGAGCGGCTGTTGCGGTCACCCGACGGGTTCGAGGTCAGGCAATGCCGCATCGACGGCATCCGCCAGACGGTCTTCACGCGCCTCGCGGAGACGTTGCGCTTGTCGAGCAAACAGTCGCCGTCGCTGCTCGACGTCGTACGAGGCCTCATGCGCTTCATCGCTGGCTTGACGCCTTACGCGCGCCGCACACTGCGAATCTCGCAGCAGGCGCGGGACATCCGGGAGGCGTTGGTTCGGGCTCGAGAACCCGCGCAGTTGGTGTTCGACGACCTTCCGGCGGCCTGCGGCTGTCCGCCCTTCGCCGTCAGCCAGGCGGAGGATCTGGAGCGCGTCGAGGAGTTCGTCGGGACTCTCGAGGCCGGGCTCCGAGAGATCCAGAACGCGTATCCCGCACTCACCGAGCGCGCGTGTACGACCCTGGCCGAGCATTTGAGCCTGCCCAACGTGCTGGCGGATCTGGCCGCGGAATTGCGAAGTCGAGCCAGCGCCCTGTCAGAGGTCGCGGTCGATCCGATGCTCAAGAGCTTCGTGCTCCGAGCGTCCGACGATGCGCTCGCACCGGAAGACCTGCTGGCTTCCTTGGCCACGCAACTCGCGAACAAGCCGCCGCCGGAATGGGCCGACGTTGACGAGGACCAGTTTCAGGTGCGAGTCGCGCATGTAGCGCGCGCGTTCCGTAGCGCCGAGTCGCTCCTGGTCGGCAGGGCCGGAACGGCTGGCGAGCAGGAGTTGATCCGACTGGCCGTCGCCCGGTTCGGTTATCCGGAGCGCGACTGTGTGCTTCCATTGCGGTCCGTCGATGAGGCTCGGATTGCAGCGCTCCGCGATGAGATCCTGGATACTGTCAAGAAGGCGGCCAACGAGGCGGGAGCTAGCATCGCTGCGGTGGCCCTCGCGGCGGAGTTGCTGATCGCCGATTCGGAACCGCCGCATGCGGGGAAGGACGACTAGTGAACGATCGCGTACGTCACATCCTGAGCATGTCCGGCGGCAAGGACAGTACTGCGCTAGCCGTATACATGCGCGACCGCCAGCCCGACATGGAGTACGTCTTCTGCGACACGAAGAAGGAACTCCAGGAGACCTACGACTACCTCGCGAAGGTCGAGGCGTACCTGGGCAAGCCGATCAACCGGCTGAACGACGAGCGCGGCTTCGACCACTGGCTGGAGGTCTACGGGCACTACCTGCCGTCGCCGCAGATGCGCTGGTGCACGCGGCAGCTCAAGATCCGTCCGTTCGAGCGTTTCGTGGGCGACGACTCCGTGATCAGCTACATCGGCATCCGGGGGGATGAGCACCGGGACGGCTACATCTCGTCGAAGCCCAACATCACGCCGCGCTACCCGTTCAAGGAGGACGGCATCACCGAGCGCGATGTGTACCGCATTCTGGACGAATCCGGGCTAGGGGTGCCCGACTACTACAAGTGGCGGACACGCTCCGGATGCTACTTCTGCTTCTTCCAGCGCAAGGCCGAGTGGTTGGGGCTGAAGGATAACCACCCCAAGCTCTTCCAGGACGCCAAGGCCTACGAGAAGACCGATCCGGAGACGGGGCGCCGCTTTACGTGGTCGCAGAGCGAGAGCCTCGACGAGCTGGCTCGTCCGGAACGCGCCGACGAAATCCGGCGCCGCCACCTGAAGGTCCTGAACGCCGAGAAGGTATCCAGGCCGGACCGGCCGCTCATCGAAGTATTCGCCGATTCCCTCGACCAGGAGAACGACGAGGAAGGCTGCCTGATCTGCCATCTCTGAGTCCCAGTTTTTGAAATGAGTACCGTCGGATCTCACAAGACGGCCATCCAACGGTGGTCGCTCTCCCGCCCTGTTGCTCTCGCGCTCGAAGACGGCCTGCTGTCGACGAAGACGACTTTCTTTGACTACGGATGTGGCCGCGGCGGCGACCTACTACGGCTCCACAAGATAGGTGTCTCTGTCTCGGGCTGGGACCCGGCGTTCTTCCCCGATGAGATGCGGACCGCGGCCGATGTTGTCAACCTCGGCTACGTCGTCAACGTGATCGAGAACCCCGAGGAACGAGCAGTCGTCCTCTGCGCCGCGTGGGAGCTGACGCAGACGCTGCTCATCGTTTCCGCCCGCCTCGACTGGGAGGCCCGCACTGTCGCGGGCGACTTCTGCGGCGACGGCATTGTCACCGGCAAGCGGACGTTCCAGAAGTTCTTCGCCCAGGACGAACTGCGCGGTTGGATCGAGTCGACGATCGGCCGTTCCCCGGTAGCGGCCGCCCCCGGGGTCTTCTACGTCTTCCGCGACCCCACTGCCGAGCAGACCTTTCTCGCCCACAGAGCGACCCGTCCGCGCCGCGTTCCGGCCGTTCCGCTCACCGACGACCTCTTTCGGGAACGCCGGGATGTCCTGCAGCCGTTGATCGAGTTCCTGGGCGTACACGGCCGGCTTCCCGTCGGGCTCGAGCTCGAGGTCGAAGCCTCCGGCTCGATCGTCGATGTCTTCGGGAGCATCCCGCGGGCGTTTGCTCTCGTTCGCCGCGTCACCGGCGCGGAGCGTTGGGAGGCCGTCCGGCGCGCCCGGCGGGACGATCTCCTCGTCTATTTGGCGCTCGCCGCCTTTCAGGAACGACCCAAGTTCCGCCGTCTGCCCGACCGCTTGCGGTACGACATCCCGGCGTTCTTCGGCACGTACAAGCGGGCGTGCGCGGAAGCCGACCGTCTTCTGTACTCGGCGGGCGACCAGCGGGCCGTCGACCGCGCCTGCGCCGAGGGGTCGGTCGGGAAAGTCCTGCGTGACGCGCTGTACATCCATCACAGCGCTCTGGGACATCTGCCTCCCGTGCTTCGGGTCTACGAGGGCTGCGGCCGACAGCTCGCGGGCTCCATCGACGGCGCCACCCTGGTGAAACTCGGACGCCGCGAGCCGAGGATCTCGTACCTGGTGTATCCCGACTTCGATCGCGTCGGCCACCCGGCGCTCGCCGAAGCCTTCATCGCCGACCTTCGGAGGCTCACCTTGCAGCGGCGAGACTACCGTCGCGCGACGAATCCCCCGATACTCCATCGGAAGGAGCTCTTCGTGCCGGACGGCTATCCGCGCCGCGCCCGCTTCGCTCGTCTCACCCGGCAGGAAGAGAACGCCGGACTGTACAATTCGCACGTGGATATCGGTCACCAGAAGCAGTGGCGCATGCTCGTTGAGCGCCGTAACGTGGTCATCAGAGGCCATCGTCTCGTCCGCACCGCTCCCAGCGCGCCGACGTCCGGCGGGGTTGTCTCCGGTTCTCCTCCCGAACCGGCCGGCGCTCTCGAAGACGATAGGGGGCACCGCTCCGTTGTACCTTCGGTGCTGCGCCGATCCGATGCGGCGTCTGAAGGTCGTGGAGGCCGGCTGGCGTGACAGACCCGACCGGCCGTTCATTGAGGTCTTCGTCGACGCTCTCGATGCGCAGAGCGACGAGGAGGGCTGTCTGGTCTGCCATCTGTGATGGGTAGCGTTGGACTCGAATGGTGCTTCGCCTCGGGCGAGGAGATTGAGGACGCCTGCGACCGCGGTCGTGCCCTCTCGGATCTCCCGGCCTCGGAGGCCATCTACTTGTGGCGACGCCGTTCCTCGCCCTCGAAGAGGGCCTTGCGGGATGGCCCCGAGTTCGTGCGATGGCTCGAAGAGGCTATGCTCCTTCCGGGCGGCGAGGTTCGCGACCAGCCGCTCGGTCACTTTGCGATGCTCGATCGCCTCACGCTTCGTGCCCGGGCGCTGCCCCCCGACAAGCGCCGCCTGCTCGTCCGCGCGAGTCGCGAGCCGCGGCACCGGCACTTCCTCGCCAAATACGTTCGCACCCTCTGGCAGTTCGCGCCCCCGCTCTATTGCGGCGAGACCGGCAATCTCCGGAACCGGTCGCGGGAGCACGTCACCGGCGAGACGGGTTTCGGACGGCGCGTCCTCGCGCGAGAGGTTCCTCCGTGGCGGGACCTCGAACTCGGATACCTGATTCTCGGCGATGCGCGCGCCGACGATGATCTGAGGGCTTCGCAGCGGCGAAGGCTCCTTGAGGTCGTGGCCACGTCCCTTCTCGTCGCCGGCTACGTCGACCGCAGAGGCTGACTCTTGGGATTCTGACGGGAGAAATTTGGCTCATGTCTACACGTCCGGTGGTCATCGACATCCGCGCGACGCCCGATTTCGACTTCCTGTACGGGCGCTACAAGCTGTCGCCCTGGGCGATTCCGTACTTCTCGACGACCATGTCCATGAGGACCGCCGCAGATCGCCTTTCGCTCTCCGCTGATTTTCCCGGCTCCGACGCGGTCAAGTGGAAGCTCAACGAGCTGTACCAGCGCGAGATCGACTGGCCTCGCGTCGAACGTCGGATCGTGCCGTACCTGTCTCTGCCGGATGAGCCGCAGTTCTTCAACTCCCTCACTATTGCTCTGTTGCCGATGGACCGGGATCTCGTCGGTTCGCCTCACCCCTTCAGCTCCGATTTTCCGTGGAGCCCGCCGGCGCTGCATAACGAGAAGTTGTTTGCCAAGATCCTGTCGGTCGGCCCGATCTCCTGCGGGTTCTGGAATCCCTGGGAGGATTTCTCCCAAGCGGAGGCGAAGACCGGGCAGATCCGCTGGAATTCCGATCAGGTGTTCGCGGTCGCGCTTGACGGCCAGCATCGGCTAGCCGCGATTCAGCGGTTCGTCGACGGCGGTAGATACTCGTCTGGGGCGGCGTCGGATCGGATTGACGAGACTTCGATTCCCGTGATCTTCGTCGTGCTGGATCCGGCCTTCGGCTACGTTTCACCGACGAACCGGCCGGTCGTGGATGTGTTGCGCCGAATTTTCATCGACCTCAACAAACATGCCAAGATTCCGTCGCGCGCCCGCCAGATTCTTCTTGACGACAAGGACCCGGCGTCGGTATGCGTTCGCGCCCTGGTCGGTCCGGCGCTGAGTAACGATCTCGGCGAGCTGCGGGCGGAGCCACCGCTGATTCCCTTGTCGCTCGTCGACTGGCACACCGAGCAGGCGAAATTCGATAAGGGTCCCTATGTGACCACGATACTTGCCCTCGATTGGGCAGTCATCGAGCTGACTGGCGCGAAGCCGGTCCAGGACTTGATGGACTACAACGCGTTTTCCCGTCAGCTCACGGCACTGAGATCCGCCCTGGATCTCGACTTGTCCACCGCGATAGCACGGCTCCGGGAATACAAGACGAGCGGGTCGAGGCCGTTCAGCATGCTCGAAGCAGAGGACGAGAACGAGATAGCGCGGATTGCCCGCGCGTTCCAACGACTCTGGAACCCGGTGTTTGTCAAGCTCCTGACCGAGTTCGCTCCGTACCGTGATTTGATTGAGCGTCGCTCCTCCGAGGGTGCGCTAATGCTCGACTTCTCGAACTGGTACAGACTGTGGTACCAGCGTCAGCAGGACAAGTTCGCCGGTCGTGCCACCAAGGATTACGATCGCTTCCTGGGGCGCCTTGACGCGAGGACCCCTCCGGTCGCGGAGTCTCAGTTGAGGCAGTTCCTAAAGCAGATCGAGGACTACAAGGACGACAATCTCGCGTTTAACGTTGTTTTCCAGCGGGCCTATTTCCTCGCATTCAATGAGTTCTCCAAAATCAAGATCGAACATCTCGATGAGATTCTGTCGTCCGGCGAAGTCGACGTCGACGTCGACTTCGATGTCGATTTTGACGACATCGACGCTGCCGACGAGAAGAATGGGGGGGGCGTCGATTTCGACCCCGCTTCGACAGAAGGCGTCCCGGAGACTCTGGTTGCGGCGGACAATTTCGTCTGCTCCATGAACGCGCTCGTGGATGCGGTACCGAACATTCTTCGCGTTGACTGTGATTTCGAGACGCCGGGTGGGGATACTCGGCGCTTTTGGCTCGGTACGTTTTTGAAGGCCGAGAGCGGGATAGATTTCACGCAGGGGGCCTCGGTTCGAGGTGCCGAGCTTCTTTTCTGGGCGGCGGCTGTTCAGGCCTTCGGCGGTATTGCCGACCCGAACGTTCGAGTCAACTTCGATGGTTTCTGGAACACCGTTTCCCATCCGGCCGGTGGACTCGCCGGTCGCATTCGGCGCAGTATCGACCGCTTTGCGAAAGGGGCTGGCAAGCGCATTCTCGCGGTCGATGGCATTTACGACCTCGAGACTGAGATGGCTCGCGAGGAGGCGCGGATTCGGCTGAGGTGGCTGTGGGCGCAGCTTGGTCTGTGACGTCGTCGCGGGCTGCGGCGTCGGCTTCGCGTAGATCCCGGCGGCTCCTTGAGGCGCTAGAGACGGACTATCCTGGTCTCGCTTGCGAACTCGATTCGGAGCCCGCCTCCGACGACGGACTCGATGAGCCGCTCGTGGAACGTTCGCGCGTGTCGTTGCGAAAGGTCGAGCAGTTCCCCCAGCTCTTCGACTACCAGCGCGATCTGGTGGCCCAGATCTGCTCGGTCTGTCTGCAGTCGCCGCCGTCGAATACCGGGCTGCTGGCGTTACCCACCGGTTCGGGGAAAACTCGGACTGCGGCGGTCGCGCTTCTCAAGCTGCTCTCGACCGGCGGTGCGTCCACCGTGTTATGGCTCGCGCCGACGCGAGAGCTTCTCGCTCAGGCGGTTGCGGCCGTCGAGTCGGCCTGGATGGCCTATGGGGCGGCAGTCGACGTCGAGCTGGTCCGTGCCGATCTGCTGAAGTCCTACCCGAACGATCTCCGCCGCGGCATCGTGTTTTCGACGCCGCAGATGGTTGCCGCCAGACTCCGGCGCCGCGTTCTGCCTGACTCGGACATCGTGGTCTTCGACGAGGCGCATCATGTGCAAGCGCCGGTTTTCCGCGAGGCGCTGACTGCGCTGCGCGAGCGACGTCGGACGCCGGTGATCGGCCTGTCAGCCACGCCCGGGCGGAGCAGCGAGGAGGAAACCGAACTGCTGGTCGATTTCTTCCGCGGAAGGCTGTTGACAAGCGGGTGCTTGAGGCCCAATCCGGTGCGTACCCTCCAGCAGAGGGGCGTTCTGTCGAAACTCTCGTTTCGAGACGTGCCGGTGCCGGCGGTCAGTCGCTTGCCTAGCGCCGAGCGGTCATTGGAGGCGCGGGCTCTCGATCCAGGGCGCTTCCGGGCACTCATTGCGCTCGTTCGAGACGTTTCGGGGACCGGTCGGGTACTGGTGTTCACGCCGACGGTTCGATACGCCGATTTGGCTGCGGCGGTGCTCCGGCGGGAGCGGGTGCGCGCAAAGGCGGTGTCGTCGTACTCACCGGGTGCCGTGCGCAGGGCAGTGTTGCGAGACTTTCAGAGTGGGGCGCTGTCTGTGGTGCTGAACAAGACTCTGCTCGCGACGGGTTATGACTGTCCCTCGGTTACCCATGTAATTTTGGCAACCTCGGTTCAATCGCCGATCATGTTCGAGCAGATTGTCGGCCGCGGGTCGCGCGGGCCGCTCGTGGGCGGCAATGCGCGTGCGACAGTGTGGCAGTTCGAGGACCACTTGGCGATGCACGGTTTTCCGCAGTCGTACTATCGGTACATGGACTACGACTGGCGTACGGTTTCCCCATAGCTGGGTCGCATGTCGAACCTGCAGCAGCACATCGCCAAGTTCGACCAGCTCGTCATGATCGACAACTCGGTGCACGACGAGGGACGGCAACCGCAGTCGCGCCACCAGTGCACGCTCGAACAGGGGCGAGTGATCGGCGACGACGAACCAAGAGCGGCATTGGTAGGTCCTACTGGGCACCGGTCGGGAGAACCGGGGGATGTCCCGGACGCTGTTGATTTTGGGCTGATGTGAAGCGGGTGGCAGCTCCTGCCCCTGTCCTGTGGTAGGACAGGGGATGCAATCAGAAAAGGAGACTGCCACCCATGGCGAAGCATGACAGGCGGAAGACGTCCGGCCAACCCTCCAGCTCGCGACCCGTCACGATTCAGGTGCCGCTGCCGGTGCTCGGCGTGGTCAACGGTGTCCGGGAAGCGTTCCATGGCTTTTGCATCGCGACCGGGCTGCAGGTCCTGGAGGCGATGATGGAGGCGGACCGGGAAGTCCTGTGTGGTGCGAAGGGGCGCCATCAGGTCGAGCGGCCCGCGTGGCGCGGAGGGAGTGTCGACAGCCAGGTGACACTCGGCGGGCGGCAGGTCGAGCTGCCGCGGCAGGAACTCGCCGATACGGGTACTACCGACCACGACGGCACGATCCTCGAGGCCATCGACGCCGCGCGCCGGCGGCCGGACCTGCTGCCCTGGCGCCACGTGATCGTCGACGAGTACCAGGACGTGAACCCGGCGCAGGCCGCCTTCGTCCACGCCCTGACGACGCCGAAGGGCCCGGGGCCCGGGGGCGAGGGCGCCACCCTGATCGGGGTCGGCGACGACTGGCAGGCGATCTTCGGGTTCCAGGGAGGCGACGCCTCGCTGATTCGGACGACGGCCGATCCGGCCGGGGTCGTGCGGACGCTCTGCGAACCGATGACGCTCGTCAACGGGTACCGCTTCGGGCAAGGGCTCGCCGACGCCACGCGGGCCGTCGTGACGATGGACCCGAAGGCCCGCGACCGGCCGCTCCGTGGCCTCGGGCCGGAGCCGGTCGGCGGGGTGCCGCCGGTGTCGGTCACCGGGGCGAGGCCCACGCTGGCCCTCGCGGCCGAGCTCGGGCCGACGGCGACGCCGACGACAGCGGCCGTGCTGGCCGCCTTCGCGTACTGGATACCGGAGCACGTGGCGGAAACCGAGGAGGAGGTGGCCGAGCCCGTTACCGTGCTCGTGATGGGCCGCCGGAACATCGATGTGTCGGACCCGCCGCCCGACGGCCGCGGCGGGGCGGGGCTCGACCGCCGCCGCCTGAACGCGGCGTCGTGTCAGTACGGCCTCGATGTCGAGTACCGGACGATACACGCCGCCAAGGGAGCCGAGGCGGACTACGCGGTGCTGATCGACTCCGGAGCGCCGAGGTTGGCGACCGCTCCCGCCCAGCTCGCGCTCGACCGCGCCATCGCGGCCGAAACCGGCGGAAGCCGCGACGACGAGCACCAGCTCTGGTACGTGGCGCTGACGCGCGCCCGCTACGCGGCGCTGATCGTGGTGTCCGACCCCGACGGCGGTGCCTCGCCGGTGACCCGGGCGATCATCGAGAGCGCTGACGCGCGGCTCACGGCCGCCGCCTCGAACCTGCTCGAGACTTGGCTCGAGCCGGTGCGGGAGACGGTGCCGTGCCCGTGCTGCAGTCCCGGCGGTGCCGGCACGGGGCGCCTGCGCCTGCGGGGGATGAGCGGCGGGACTCGGCATTTCGCGGGGTGCACGAACTGGAACGGCGGCGAGGGCTGCGACTACACGCAGCCCTCCTGCGGCGCCTGCGGCACCGGCATGCTGGTGGAGGCCCCCCGCGGGCTCTTCGAGTGCTCCGACCCGTCGTGCCGGTCGAAGCAGCCGGGCTGCCGCTGCCGCCCCCCGAGACCTATGGTTGTACGCCGTCAGAAGCGCACGCAGAAGCGTTTCTGGGGCTGCTGGCGGTACGGCGAGGCCGACGCCTGCGGCCGCACGCGGCCCATCGACTGAACCCCGGGCCCGCCGGCCGAAGAGGTATTTCTGCACAAATCTGGTCGGTACCCTACCCCTGAGGGACGGCGGCGACTGGGAGTGGGCGCCGCGTGCGCACTGCACGCGGCTACGCGGGCGAACCGTCGTTTTACCCCCGAGCCCGGGTCGGCGGGTTGCCGGGGGGATGTACACAGCGGGGAGCTCATGAAGCTAGAGGGCGGTACGCGGCCAGCCACCATCACCACCGGCCCGACCGGCGGGGGACCTGGTCCGTGCCCGTCCGTGTGGGACAATCGGGGGGAGGGAACGATGAAATGATGCCCTGGATGGAGGGGTCGATGAGGCAACGTGAGTACGTCGTGTTCTTGGTGGTGGCGGCGGTCCTGCTCGCGGCTGGCTGGTTCGCGGGCAGCGGGAACACCGTTTCCGCTCAAGGCGCGCTGACCAGTGACTGTCACTTCACGCTGTTCGGCGATCGCTACATGACCACGCGTACCATAGACCGGCCCGACGTGTTCCGACTCGACGAGTGCACAGGGGATACCTGGGTTCTCGATCGTGGTTCGTGGCAGTGGGTGCCGGTCACTCAGTGGGACCCTAATAGCGTCCGATAACGGCCCATTCCGTTTACGTCCGCCGAGCGCACCACCGGAAGACGTCTCACTTGAGCGTCACGCATCCGGTGCAGGGCCTGAGACGACTCGTCGACGCGTCCGGTGTGTTTGACTCTTCCTGAGGCTGATCAGAAACCCCAGACGCCGAGCACGACAGGTTGCAGCATCAGCGGGTAGATGAACGGCGCAACCCGGACGCCGACCCGGACCTTCACATGTTCCGACACTTGGCGCGTGACCAGGACCTCCGTGTTCATCAGCAGCGTCCCGCCCGCGAGCTTGCCCTCCACGGCCTCCGGTCTCCGGTCCATCGTCCAATAGCCTCCTTCCGAATCCCAGATGCGCGGACGGTTTCGCTCCCAGAAGACCGCCCAAGGGCTACCCACGCCGATCGACCACACGTTACCGTTGCCGTCTGGCCGGAACCGGTACCGCACGGTGACATGCCCGTAGACGGGCAGGCGCCGCGCCACGGTGTAGTTGCCCTCGTCGACATCCACGTGGCTGAGCACACCGAAGACGCCGACGGCAGCGCCCCAGCGCTCACCCCACCGCACCCACGTCAAGTCAACCGTCGGCCCCGTGGGGAAATCCGAGAAGTCGTAGTGCTGTTGCAGGTTCCACACGTGGAGCCCGCCGCCGAACTCCAGCTCGCGTTCACCTTGAGCTGCCGCTCCCGTTGTGATCGTGAGCATCAGAACCGCGAGGACCGCCGTGCGCATCGTCTACATCCTCCCTTCGGATGGGAGTGCGCAGACGGCCGGAAAACCGGCTCACCGTCACCGTCCTGCCGCCGCAGACGCGGGGCGACAAGGCGACAACGTGACCCCTTCAGCGGCTACCGTTGAGCGCGAGCAACTCGCGGAGGACATCGTCGTCTGAAATGTCCGCGGGCCAACCGTACGCGGCGGCCACGGCGACGTCAAGGGCTTCGTGTGCATCGGCGAGCCATTGGGGGCGGGCGTTGTAGAGGTTCGTCAGCGTGCGCTTCTTGAGCGCCTTCGCCGTATCCTCGTGGCGGGGAACCGGCCGCTTCGGGTAAATCGGGAACCGGCTCGTCGACCCACTCGACCCACTCCGGTGGGTCGAGCCAGTGGTCGCGCAGCTCGACCCGCCGCTGAGCTTCCAGGGTTACAGCCACAGCACGCGGGTCGGAGGCATACTCGCTGGCAAGGGATGTCCGGCGTCAGGCCGGGCGGGAACGGAAACGTCTTGAAGGTGGTGGTGCTCGGCGTGTAGCGCGGGCGGTCTTCCAGACTCGTCCCGAGGCGAAGCGACCAGACCTCGTGGAACCGGCTGTGCACGATGCTGAAGGTTGTGTCGTCGTCGCGAACGATCACGATCAACTGCTTGTCCGGACAGATGCGCACGTCGCACCAGACGACGATCCACTTGTCGGCGGAGCGGCGGGTCACGTCCATTCCGTTGATCCATGGTTTCAGTACATCTGCATTCGTCCGGCCGTTCGGGTTGGCCGGCAGGCGGAGCCACTCGCGCGCCAGGTCGCCAGGGACATTGAATGGGCCACTCTTCTCATCGCCCTTGAACGAGGCGCTGGCGTTCACCGCGTCAACGGTGAGCCGTTCGCGCTCTATCCGATCCGTGCCGCCTACGGCTACGGTGCCCGCGCGGGCGGCGACCCGGAACTGACGTGACCCCCCGCTCGGCGATCCTAACATCGTGGTAGTGCGCGTGGTAAGCGCCTTTACTATATTTCTATAAAATCCTTGGCAATCAATATTTTACGGTTAACTCAGTTCTGTAGCGCGAACACGAACAGGTTGTTGCCGCTGCTCGGACGCAGCTCCGGCGTCAGGTCGAGGAAGCGGCCGGTGCCGACGCTGACCGCGACGTACTGCCGGCCGTCGACCGCGTAGGTGATCGGAAAGCCGGACACCGGCGAGCCGAGGTTGATCTCCCAAAGGATGTCGCCCGTCCGGTCGTCGAACGCGCGGAAGCGCCCGTTGACGTCCCCGCCGAACACCAGCCCGCCGCCGGTCGCGGCCAGCGCCATGGTGGCGGCCCGCTGCTGGTAGTTCCACAACACCTCGCCGGTCTCGGCCGAGATCGCGTGCACGCTGCCCACGTCGTCGTAGCCGGGGGCGATCTCGGACCGCCACGCGATGGCGTAGAGCCGGTTCGTCCGGTTGTCCGGATCTTCGGCCATCATCCGCGCGCAGACGTTGCGCAACGGCATGTACATCGTGTTGGTCAGCGGCGAATAGGCGCCCGCCTCCCAGTCCTTGCCGCCGGTCGCGTGCGGGCAGGCCAGCACCTGCTGGCCGGCCGCGGTGAAGACGAGCTCGGCGTTCTCGGTCACCCGGCCTGTGGCGCCGTCGATGCCGCTGACCACGTTCTGGGTGATGGTCGGGGTGGCCCACAGGAACTCGCCGGTCTCCCGGTCGAGGGTATAGACGATGCCCGTCTTGCCGGGAATGCCGGTCAGCACGCGCCGCTCCTCGCCCGGCTCGATGCGCGGGTTGATCCAGCTCACCGCCGCGGCGTTCGGGCGCACCGGCGTGTCGACCAGGAGCCGTTCGAACGGATGGTCGAGGTCCCAGTGGTCGTTCATGTGCTGGTAGTGCCAGACGATCTCCCCGGTGTCGCCGTGCAGGGCGAGCGTCGAGTTGTGGTAGAGGTGCGCCAGGTCGACGCCCCCCAGCATGAACTTCGGCGCGGGCGAGGTGACCGACGTGCCGACATAGACCAGATTCAGATCCGGGTCGTAGCTGGGCACCATCCAGGAGCCGACGTGTCCGCGCTCCTCGAACGGGACGTCGCCCCAGGTCTCGTCGCCCGGCTCGCCAGGGCCCGGAATCAGCCGCCGCCGCCACAGCTCCTCGCCGGTAGCCGCGTCGTGGGCGGTGATGACGCAGCCGAGCGGACCGCCGCGCGGGTCGCAGCTCCGCCCGGAGTACGCCTTGCCGTTGGCGACGATCGGCCCCGAGGTCTGGTTGGCCGGGTTCACGGTGTAGTCGAGGATCTCGGTGTCCCACACCACCTCGCCCGTCTCCGCGTGCAGGGCGATGATATGGTCGTCCATCGTGGTGTCGATGATCAGCTCGCCATGGATGGCGATGTTGCGGTTGGTCTCGATCAGGCTGCCGATCATGTAGTCGCCCAGGTCGTCCGGCCGGTCGCGGCGGTACTCCCAGATCAGGTCGCCGGTCACCGCGTCGATGGCCTGGATGACGTCCTGCGGGTTCGGCATGAACATCACGCCGTTGCGGACGAGCGGCGTCCCCTGCTGGCGGCCCTGGCTCGCGAGGGCGCGGCTCCAGACCAGCCGGAGGCTGCCGACGTTGTCCCGGTTGACCTGATCGAGGGGGCTGTAGCCCCAGCCGTTGAGCGTGCGGCGCCACATCAGCCACTCGTCGGGGCTCGGATCCTGCAGCTCGGCGTCGGTGACCGGCCGGATGCGATCCGCTTCCTGCGCGAGAACCGGGGGTGCGGAGACGGCCGCGAACGCGGCGAAGGCGACGAACGCGACGCACAGGATGCACGCCGAGCGGAACGGGAACGACGGCCAGCCGGATGCAGGCATGACGCCTCCTCTGGGTTCGAGTTCTGGCCGATTATGTCACCGGCGGAGGCCGGCGGCGGGGTATTCCGAGTCGGAACCGCAGCGGCACGGCTACCCGTCATGCCCGCGGGGCTTCCGGCGCCCCTCCAGCGGAGGGGTAGGATCTTCCTGTTCCGGTTCCAGGTTGCATTCGTGGCGCTGAGCATCAAGAACATCGAGGCCGAGCGGCTCGCCAGGGAGCTCGCAGGAGAGCGGGGCACGACCGTGACGCGCGCCGTCATCGACGCCCTCGACGACGCGCTTCGGCGCACGCGGGGCCGGAAGGCCGCACCGTCGATACGGAATGCGATTCTCGATCTCGGACGTCGAGGCGCTCAGCGGCAATCCTACGCCCTGTGCCATTTGGGAGCCAGGGTCGAGGAACTAACGCACCAAGTCGAGGAGCTGACGAAACGGACCGAAGAGCAGAACCGCCGCGCCGGAGAGAAGAACCGCCGGTGGTTCGTGCTGGGCGTCATCATCACCCTTGGCGGCGGATGGCTGTTCTGGCGACTGCCGCCGCCGCAACCGCAGGGGCGAGACGTCAGGGTCAGCGGTGGCGCTCTTCACAGCGTTCGCGGCGGCGGTACTCCGATCACGCCGCGGCAAGTCGCGGACCCCGGCGGCCTCCGCAGCCGGGCAACGCTCACGGTGAAACCTGCCGCCGCCGCCGGCGGCGGTCAACTCACCAGCGTCTGATAACGGCCAGTTACGTCAACAAAGAGGCCAGATCGGACCCAGGCGTGCCAGCGCCCGCGGCGGGCCGTCGAACGTGTCATCTCTCCACCCCCCTGGTCGCCCGCCAACTTCGATGTGCTCCGTCACCTCCCCTTCGACACGCCACTCCCCTCTCACGTGTGGTTCCGGCCGTCAGGCCGTCCGATTTCGGGCGGAATCCAAGGATAAACGGCCGTGCTCGAGCATGAGAGGCCCGCCACTTCGTGATGAAGGCGTGGGGCGTCACGGCGTCTACCCTTCGACCACGTCCTTGAGCTGCTTCGCGATCCGCGCCTTGACCACCTGCTTGGCCGGGATCTCACGGCTGGCCGCCGCGCCGGACTTCCCGTTCGACCCCGACCTGCTGCGGTGCGCCTGACCCCGCCCGCTAGGGGTTGACACGCTTTGCAACGTTTTGGTGTAGCCTTGGACAGTGAAAACGACACAAGTCCGAGTCAACCGGGCGGCGATTGCCGCCTGGAAACGGGTACTGGGAATCGAGCTCGCCGACGGGGCGGCGACGTCGGCCGCGCTGCAAGTGGCGGCCGACATGCAGCGTCGCGAGCTGTCGGCCAAGGCGGCCGGGATGCACTGGCTGCTCGGGTGGATCGCTGACGGTCACGCCGACCCCGCGGCGATCGTCGCCGGTGACGTGGAGGTCGCGGTTTCCGATACCGAGCTGCGCGTTCGGATCGGCGATGCGCGGTTCATCGTCGGGACGAACCCGACCACGCCGGCGCAGGCGATGAAGGTCGCCGCCGAGGTCGCGAAAAGAGGCGGCCCGTGACTGACGAGCTGGCGCTGACCGATGACGCGCTCGACAAGGCCATCGTCGCGGACGCGACCGAGCTGCAGGGGCGCGCTGAGCACGGCCGTCGAGGTCGCGTGGCGCATGGGGCGCCGGCTCACCGTCCGCAAGCGGCGGCTGTCACATGCCGCGAAGAAATGGTCTGGGTGTTCGGCGTCGAGCGGCTGTTCGACGAGCAGTTCGCGGCGTGAGGGAATGGTGAAGAAGCATGACCAGAGACGAAGCTGTAGCACGCATTGCCGAAGCGATCCAAGGGCTGGAAAATGACGACGTGGAGTTCGTGGCTAGCGTGATCTTCCAGGCGATTGAACGCGCGAACGTGAGCATGGTTGTGGCGGGCAAGAAGGCGGGGAGCGGCTGGCGTCAGGGCGTGGTGGCTGAGATATACAAGCTGTTCTGATGAGTCGCAACCATCGCCCGGTTGGACCCGCGCCGGTGGCGATTGGTCCGCTGGCAAGTGCTGACTCGGGACGGTTCCGGTGTCGCCAGTGCGGACGTTGAACGCCGACGTGAAGGATCATCTCGGCGAGCGCGTCGCGCGGGTCGAGACGCGGGTTGACATCCTCATCGAGGGTGGGGGGCGAACCCAGTCCGGTGGCGGTGGAGAGCCGACCGTAACGCCGTCGCCAGAGACCGACGACTGACCCCCCCGGCCAGCGTCCCCGATAAAGCGCGAGTTACGTCAAAATGGCGATGATGACCCAAGCCGCCGTCGAACGGCGTTTCCTCGACCCGGCCGCGATCCAGTTGAAGTACCAGTTAGCACGGATGCATCACTCGTGTCCGTTGCGCTTCAGCGCCGTCGCTGGCGGCGGGATGGCAAGCTTTACGCTTTCGGTGGTTCCTCCGCCCCGCTCGCGGTTCCCAAGGGGGCCGATGAAGAAGCTGTTTCGGTGGCTGGGTGAGCGGGTAGCTTGGGAGTTTCTCCGGGAACCCGTCCGCGAGATCATCCTCGAGATCCTCGAAAGACTGTTCCGCCTGTTCCGCGGCCGATGCGCCGCCAAGGTCTGACCAGGGTCCGATAACGGCCCATTACGTCAACGTCCGCCGGGCGCAAGTGTTGGGGTCGCGGGGCGCCCGAGCGATCTGTTTTCGCGGTCAGCCGGTCGCCCGAACTCATGCGCCGCGCGGCCCAGCTGGCCGGAAGACGCGAGCGCTGCGTCAAGACCGCGGCGTCGAAGTTGGCGAAGTCGATTCGCCTCCACGGTCACCCCGTGACGCGCTTCGTGCTCGACGGCCGGTAGCGTCTGCAAGGGAGCCCGGAGGTAGACGGCACATCCGGTCGGGTGCCCCGCGAGTCCGTGTACTGATGCGTGGCGTTCGGTGCGGACTCCGCCAACTTGGGATTAACCGCCTTGTTGCCAATGGAATCCATGAACACCCACGCGTAGTCATGACCAATTCCGTGTGCAATTCTGGTCGGGATTCTACGAGACCACCTGGGCCGGCTACGGACAGGCACAGGGATCCTCACACGTGACGCGTCGACGAGTCGTCTCATCAGACCCTCCGCGGATGCGTGTGCGCCCAGGCGATCGCGGCGCACACGAGGCCGCCCGACACGAACCTCCCGGATCGGACGGCAGAGGATAGTCACCGTCTCGCTACCGAGAAGATCCAGTTTGAAGGGGGGACCGTCCGACATGCCCTTCTTCGCGCCGGGTGTCGGGAGCGTCTCGCTCGCTCTCGATGCAGCGCGGGGCTCCACGACGGGCTGCCGACCTGATCGGACACGCCGGCGACCGGCAACGGATTGACACAAGACGGCCCCAGCGCTTACGATCTCCCGTTTTTGTTGGGTTTTCTGACTGAATCACTGCGCGCGGGGTCCTCTCGGTAGCCGCCTCAGCGTGCTCACAACAAGGGGAAACATCGATGGCCGAAGCTCGCAAAATGGGCAAGACCGAGTTGTTCGCGCATTTCGTCGAGCATTTCGCTGCCGTCGACATCAGCCTCAAGCGCGCCGACGCGCGGGAGTTCTTCGAAGAGTTGCAGCGGCTGTGCGAGCAACAGCTTCAGGATTGCGGCGAGTTCACGCTGCCCGGCATCGCGAAGCTCGTCTTACAGAAGCGCGAAGCGCGGACCGGTCGCAACCCAGCAACCGGGCAAGCCATCGAAATCCCGCCCAAGCAGGTGGTCAAGGCTCGCATCGCGAAGCAGCTCAAGGACGCCGTGCTCCCCGAAGCGTAACGTTCCGCCCGGATAACCGGCGTGAGTGGTCGACTGGCCCTGCACGGTTGCCGTGCTGCTCCGCGCCCCGGGCGTTCGTCGCCCGTAGACGCGGGCAGGCAAGTTCGTCGTGTACACGGGATGGTGAACGGAATCGCCAAGCTACTGCTCCAGCACGCTGGCCTGCCGCTCGCAGCTCGTGCAGGTCGGGCAAGCTGGCCGCTGTTTCGGTCACGACGAAGGCGAAGTCGACAGGCGTCGACAGTGGACGGCGGACTTGGCCCCTCACAGGGATGATGGGAACTGACATGCCACCGTTCCGAATCGCCAGAGCGCTCTTCTCCGGGTGCGCACCCGCCTGCGCGGTCCTGATCACCGGCACGGCCTCTGCCCAACTGGCGTCCCGGCTTCTACCTGAGCCAGGAAATTCCGGGCCAACTTGGCGCCGTCAGCTCGCCCGAAGCGGCGGCGGCCGCGGTTGCCCGGGGCCGGTGTGCCGGGGTTGCCCGACCGGCGCGAGTGGCCGGTGTGGACCGCCGCCCAGATGGGTGCGGCGGTCGAGTACCTCCAGGAGTCGGGCCCGGCTGTGACAGAATCTGGAGTTGCGCGCCGGCAGCAACGCGTATCCGCCGGACGCTGAGCGCCGTTGCGGGCCGCGGCCGTGGGTGTGCGTACGGATCGGGAACCGGCGCGGCGGTGTGGCGGGTGGCATCCAAGGAAGCAGGATCACGATGTCGAAAAGCGGAATTCTGGACGCCCTGAAGGATGAGGAGAAATCGCTCAGGACTCAGCTGGTCGCGATACAGCGTGCGATCGAGGCGATAGAAGGAGCGGATGCCCCTGCGCCCGCCGGGCGCGGCAAGAAGAAGGCGCTCAAGGTGGTCGCCAAGCGGAAGCGGACGATGACGGAGGAACAGCGCCAAGCTGTTGCTGACCGGATGCGGAAGTACTGGGCATCGCGGCGAGAGGCCAAGGCGGAGGAGTGACGTGACGTGCACCGGTTGTTCCCGCCGCCCGAGTCGTTTCTGCAGGCTCGACGGGATGCGCTCGACTCTGATCGCCGAATTCGCATCGGAGGTTCGTCGGCCTTGACGTCCGCGGCGGAAAAGGGCGGCTCGGGAAAGGTCGTGAAGACGATCACGTACTCGGCGAACCGCAGGGTGGCCGGTTGCACCTGGTTGCCCTTGCGGGCGGCGTCCCGGCGGATTTTCTGGTGCGCCAGGCGGATGGCTTCGGCGGACTTGCGCAGCACGCAGACCCGGCCCGCAACATCGCACGCCGGGCCTCGGTCGTCGCCCGGCGCCGCGACCATGGTCGCCCAGGAGCTGACCGCGCCCGGACGCGTGACCGACGACACGGCGGCCAGCAGGTCGAACGGCCGTCCGCCCGCCGTGCACAGCGGCAGCGACCCGGTATTGACACGCACAATCAGCCGCCCGCCCGCGTCGGCCACGTGGCGAATGCCCCGCGCGGTCGAATAGCCGCGGTCGGCCAGCACATGGTCGCCGGCGCGGATCGGGAACTGCGCCAACGATTCTCCCGTGCCCGGCCCCTCGGTTCCCGTCAGCTTGAAGAAGTCGCACGTCAGCGACGGCAGGCCCACGCTGTAGTGCAGGCGCCACAGCGACCCGCTCGGTCCCGGTTCCTTCACCGTCGTCGCATCCACGGCCCGAACCTGGAACGCGGCCCCAGGGACGACCGCCAAGCCCTGCTCCTCGAACAGACGGACACACAGCGCGTGCAACCAACCCTTGGACTTCTTCAGCCGTTTCAGCAGTGCCACGTCCGACAGGTCCGCCAGATGCGCCTGTCGGGCGCGAACCACCGTCTCCCGCAACGAGTGTCCGCAACCGAGGTGCAGCAGAAGGGTCCGCAGCAGGTTGTCGACCGCCTTGTCTTTGCGCAGCCCCTTCAGCGCCCCGGTATCCTGCGCCAGTTCGCGCCAGTCCTGCGGGAGGAACGACAACAGGACCTCCCAGTCCTCGTCCACCGCGCCGGCTTCCGTGTCCTGCATCCGCAGATCAGGATACGCCGGCCACGCCGAGACAACAAGTTAGCGCCCATGGGAGGGATGGCCGCCGTTCATCAACTGTTGGCGCGCCGGTCTGCCGCTCTGGACAAAGGCGGTGTTCGGCAGTTAAACTCATACTGGCAATGACCGCGAACGGACATACAACTCGACGGAAACTGTACTATTACACAAGCGAAAAGTATGGGTTGCTGGCTTTACAGAAACGACGGCTGAAAGTTGCGCGCATCGGACAGTTGAACGATCCATTCGAGTTCCTGGCGCCGACCCAAAAGGAAAGGTACCAGCGAGAGGCTCTGCGGTCCCTCAAGAAGACCCTCGATGGGACGAAAGGGATCCTGTGCTTTAGCGAAAGCCGGAAGAACCCCGTGATGTGGGCGCACTACGCTGACAAGCATCAAGGTGTCTGTTTTGGCTTTGACGTCGCGGCGAATGATTCACGGGGCGAGACACTCGGTCGAGTAACGTACGTCGACAACCGGCAGAGTTGGCCTGACGGTCCCCTCGGCTTCACGTTCGCGCAGTCCCTACTTCTCACGAAATTCAGCCACTGGCGTTACGAGCAGGAATGGAGGGCGTTCATGGACCTCAGCGACTGCGAACAATGTGGCGGTCACTACTTTAAGCCGTTTGGTGAAGACTTGATTCTCCGGGAAGTGTACCTAGGAATTGAGTTTGGCCGGCCTTCCGGGCCGGTTCAGGATGCGGTGGATGGACTTCCCCGCGTTCGGCTTTGGAGGACACGGATTGCGTTTCAGACGTTCGAAGTTGTCCAGGATAAGCGCAAATGAGCGTGATTCGCAGGAGGGTCGAAGATACGCGCATCGCCTCGCCTCGTTGTCGTCCCGCGCTTCGGAGCTCCCATCCCCTCTCTGCGGTTGCTGTCGTGTGCCTCTTCGTCGGTGCAGCCAGCCCTGAACTGGCGCGGGTGTGGCTCGTCTTCGGCGACGGCCCAGGGGGGGGCTTCTGCGAGCGGCATGGCAAGAGCTACTACTTGACGCGTCGAAGGCGTGGTGGGGAGGGCGGCGGGGGCGGCTCGCTGACCGGCGGGGCTGTCCGCGCAGCGTATCGCTGGGCGTGATTCCGTTCGTATTCGCACGCTTCGTGGAAGTCCCAGTACGCATCGAAGTCGCTGCTGGCTCGTAGCGCCCTCAGCTTCAGGACCGCCTCGGCTCCCACCAAGCGCCAGCGGGCGCCGGTCAATTCCATCCGGTCGCGGACCAGGTACCGGCACGCCCCTTCGATGACGCCGCCGGTAGCGATGGGATAGCCCGCCGCGAGGTAGCGGTCGTAGTGCAGATACGGCGCGTACTTCTGCAGGTAGTCGGCGCACGTATCGACCGGCTTGTGGGTGTCCTTCGACAGGCCGGCGACGGTCGCCGCACGGCGCATCGCCGCCGCCACCCGGCGGGCTTTGCCCTCGAGAATGCTCTGCACGCGCGTCCAGGCCCAATGCGCCGCGTCGGGGCTCCGCTCGCGATGGAACACGTGCGCCGCCTTCCAAACGTACTCGACCACGTGGATGATATCGAGTATCACGGTGACGTCGACGCCGTAGGCGGCGGCGCCCGCATCCGGTGTCGGACCACGGTGGTGTCGCGGCGGCTCGGAACATCGGACTCACCGCACAAGCGCCGGCTCGAGTACACCATCCTCGGCGGTCTGCTTCATCGGACGTTTCCTTCACGAGCGCGGCTCGACGACGAAACTGATCCAGCGGTCGCCCTCGCTGAAGACGTTTGTGTAGCACCCCGTAGTCGACGTCGCGGTCGAGGAGGCACTCGGCATGCAAGGCGTTCTGGAGCGCAATCAGGAGATGCAGGTTCTCGGGATCGTAGAGGCTGCCGCGGTCGAACACGTACTCGACCCGGTCGACGCCGCGGTCCGTCAGGAAGACGTTGCGGCGATGCTCGTCGGTGGTGAAATCCGTCTCGGGAGTCAGCCGACGCGCGATAGCCGCCACCTGCCGCAGACCGATGCCGGCCTCGTCGATGTGTTTCGCTCAGGCGCCATCGCGCCGTGCGCGTGTCGGCGGCTCCGTCGTCGCCTTCGATAACGGTTTCGATTTGCGCCGGCTCGGCGTCCCGCCGCGAGAACGCGGCGAACCCCGATGCGCAGTTCCGGATTGGCCTCGGCGGGCCAGCGCCCGGTCAGCGTGCGCCACGCGCTGTCGAGCAGCAATGTCCTTCCGCCCGTTGTCTCCGGTCAGCAGCGTGGTGCGCCGCCCCGGCTTGAGCGCGTTCTCGTCGGGCGCATTCCCGATTTCCCGGTCACGCGCTCACACCCACCGGCGTCATGGCCATCCGCTGCAAACAGTTCCATCTGCCGGACTTATAGAAAGACCGCAGGAGAAGAATCGCGTCGACGCTCTCCGGTAGCCAATAGATGGATGCGCCCTTGATGCGGAGATTGATGACGCGACGGATGGCGCTTTCGACGGCGCCGCTGCCCCGCGGAAGCCCGAACCCGACCATTGTGGTGTAGGCGAAACGATGACGGTTCTTCAGGAAGTAGTTGAGGTGCGTGCGGATCTTGCCGGCCGTGCGCCCGCGGCACAGCTCCCGCAGGGCCGTGATCACCTCGTCCACCCGTGCTCGCTTGAGCAGCCCCCGCGTGCGGTTGAGCCAGCGGATGCGTTGCGTCGCGCTCCAGCGGCGCAGCTTGACCGCGTCCGAGAGTTGCTTGGCGGCATGATAGAAGTCGATCAGCCCCAGCACCTGTGTCGGCGAGAGCCCGAGCGCGGCGATGAGGCGCTGGAGGCGTCGCCAGATCCAGGGCGCGCCGTCGGCGATGAAGAGCACCTTGTCAGCGGCGTTGAGGCCGATCTGCCGCGCGTACGACAACAGCAGGGCGAAGACCGCCTCCGGTCCCCGGAGCGTGCCGTCGATGATCGGGGCCCACGTCTGAGACGCCGATCGGGGTGCGACCGGGACCGCCTGCTGGCCCAGGGACACCAGGGGAGAGGGGATGTCGCATCGCATGGTTGAGGCCCCGCAGAATGAGCAAGAGCGAGTTGTTCGCTGGCGTTCCTGGATTTCGTTCATCCGGGCTGGATGTATCCCCTTCTTCCACAATGATGCGTCCGTGCTCGGGTCCGGTTGTGACCAGGCGGATGGTCCTTCAGCCACTCCTGCTGGTCCTCGAACCTGCCGGCCACCGGCCCGCCACCCCGGTGATGCCCGCGGCGCGCATCACCCGCGCGACACGCTTGCGGCCGACCGCGACGCCGCATCCGACCAGTTCGGCGTGAATCCGCGGCGCGCCGTACGTGCCCCGGCTGCCAGCATGAATCTCCTGCACGCGGGCCGTCAACTCCGCATCGGCCCGCGCGCGAGCAGAGGGTGGACGCCCACGCCACGCGTAGTACCCGCTCGTGGAGACACCGAGCACACGGGCCATCACGGTGACACGGAAACGGCCCTGGTGCGCGCTCATGAACCGATAGACCTCCCAGGGTCCGGTCTCGCGCGCGCACCAGGCCGTCGCGTTCATATCCCGTTCGTTGCGCAACTGACGGACCTGACGGCGCAGCCGACGAATCTCTTTCTCGCTCACGGATGCAGGGTACCGACAACATTCCTCCGAAAGCCACCCCAGCCGCGTGGAACGCACCTCTCGCCGTCCAGGCCCAACGTCTCTGTTCGTTCGTTCGGAATCCGGCTGGGTGGTCCGCGGGGTGGGAGATGAGGATGGCCAGGAGCGCGCCGGGCGCATGCTTACCCTCGCTTGCGCGGCCAGCGAGCTTTTTCGGTCGCCCGAGCTTGCGGCCCGAGGCCCTGGCCTTGGCGAGCCCCTCGCGGGTGCGTTCGGCGATCAGGTCGCGCTCGACCTCGGCGAACAGCGCGAACAGCGTGGTCATGACCTTTGTCTGGATGTCGCGCTTGCCCTCGACGCGGATGGTCTCCTTCTGCGCCACGAAGGCGACGCCGGCCTTGGCGAGGGCGTCGAGGATGGCGACGATCTGACCCAGCGAGCGGTCGAGCCGGAAGAGTTCGCTGGCGACCAGGCGGTCGCTACGCTGGAAGGGGGGGTGAGCAGCTCGTCGAGCCGGCGTCGCTTCTCGGAAGCCTGCCCGGCGGCGGGCGCCTCGATGAAGTCATCGAGCACGTCCTGCTGTGCGGTCGAGACCCTCAGGTAGGCGTGTGCGGTCGAGACCCTCAGGTAGGCGACGGTTCTCACGCCTGTCCACGGAATGCGGCTCCAGCTATTGAATCTGACGGCTATCGGACATGTAATCCGTCATGTTCCGTGCTGCTGAAGTGTTTGGTCAGAACGTTCGTTTCTCCAGGACAGAGCCGTGCCGGTCTCCGACCCTGACGTCTCCCGCCCCCGCCTGATCCGCGATGCCATCTTTCTTGAGGCCGACCGACGAGAGATCGCCCTGCGGCGGGGCCCCCACAATCGGTTGGGCTTCGCGTACCAGGTCGCCTTCGTGCGTGTGCTCGGGAGGTTCCCCCAACAGGCACCCCTGGAGATCGACGGGGAGATCCTGAGGTTCGCGGCCCTGCAGACTGGGGGCCGATACCGAGACGATTCACGCCTACGCCCGCCGGCAGCAGACGGTCTCCGAGCATCAGCAGCGTATCAGCGAGTACCTGCGACTGCGCACTTTCGATGCCGCCGCGGTGGCGAACGGCTGGCACGGTTCCTCGAAGACGACGGCGCTGCGGATCGACCGCACCGTCTCGCTGCTGGCGCGGGCGCGCGCCTGGCTCCGCGACGAGCACGTTCTCGCCCCGGCCGACTCGGTGCTGCGCCGCGCGATAGGGGCTGCCTGGCACAAGGCCCGGGCGCTGTTGACGCAACGCATGGCCGAGCGCCTGTCGGTACCGATGGGCGACCGTTCTTGATGCGCTGGTCGCGGTCGACGACGACCAGCCGCACTCGCCCCTGCACCGCATCAAGGCCAACCCACCGAACTCGTCGGTCGGTGGCATGAAGCGGCTGCTGGCGAGGCTGGAACTGATCGAGGCGACCGGCGTGCTGGACATCGACGTCGGCTGGGTCAATGGCAACTACCAGCGAATCCTGTTCCACAGCGTGCGCACCGCGTCAGCCGACCGGATACGCAGGATGGCGGCCCCACGCCGTCACCTCGCGCTGGTGTGCTTCCTCCACCAGGCGTGGCGCGACACGCTCGACCAGGCCGTCGACATCGGGTCGTTTGCGGGAGGGGGCGAAATCCTACGCCAAGGTTGAGCACGTGCTCTGCCGACGTCAGAGGGTTGCTTGCAACTCCGGCTACGCGCCGAGGCCTGCGGCGGGCTTGTCCCTCTCGGCGACCCGGGCGTCGTACTTCCTGGAGACTCCCTGGGTCTCCCCTGCCCGGATCCCTTACCTCTCGCCTTTGTTGCTGTTCCGCATCCGCTCGAGCGTCTCGTCGAGGCGCCGGCGTTCTTGCTCGTGCAGCCGCCCGTCGAGTCCACCGGGCCTCGTGCCCGCGACTTCCTCGACCTTCAGCAGCCACTTCAGGTCCGCGTCCTCGCCGTCGAGCTCCGCCGCCTGCTCCCATTGCGCATCCTTGCGCAGGATGCGGCTGATGTCGGCCGGCGTCCCGTGCTGTTCGTAGCCTGCGTGCGCCTCGGCCGTATGCCCCCTGGCCTCGTCGAGCCGCGCGAGCAGCAGCCGGTTCCACCGGCCGGCCTGCAGCAAGTCCTCGGCGTGGCCCAGCAGCATCTCGCGGGCCGCGCCTTCCGGCTCGATCCCGGCTGCATCGATCAGCGTCTCCGTCGCCGTGGCGCACAGCGTCCGGGCCTTCTCCCCGGCGTCCCCCTGGTAGCCGGTGACTCCCAGCCAGTCCTCGACGTCGTCGGGGAAGTAGTGGCGGGCGGAGCGCGGGTCGCGGGCGCCGTCGATCAGGCCCTTGCGCAGCCTCTGCTGCATCTGCGTCAGGGCCAGGTCCGGCCAGTACCGTTCCGGCGGGACGCTGGCCTTGAGTGCTTCGAGGCCCTCGAGCAGCTTCAGCCTCGCCGGGTCGTCCGGCGATTCCCGCAGCAGGCAGTCGACGACGTTGCTCTCTATGGAGCGGATGACCTGTTCGCTGGTCGCCTCCTCGCTGTCTTCGCTGTCTTCGCTGCCGTCGTCCTCGCCGTCGACCATGAGTGCCAGTTGCAGCGAACGCTCCAGGTGCGCCTTGTCGCCCTCCGACCTGCTCGTGGTCAGCAGCAGCGTCACCATCCGCATCGCCGTCGCGCGCGTGGCGCGCCGCACCGTGGTGTCGGCGACCCCGTTCGGCAGGTGGGGCTCTCCCATCTCGGCCATCGCCTGGCAGGCGATCTCCCACGCCCGCTCCGGGTCTTCCTCGGCGACGGCCTCGGCCCGCCGGACGGCCTCATTCGTCCGCTCTTCCGGCGTCGCCGTCTGGTCGCCGAAGCGCTCGATGAGGTCGTCGGCCCTGTAGCGGCCGGTTCCCCCCACCAGCGCCAGCGTGGCGAGGTCCTCCTCGGTGGTCGGTTCCACGTTGACCACGGCCAGCGTCTCGGTGGCCCGGCTCAGCGCCACGCGCAGCTGGTCGATCGCGGTCCGGCGGCTCTCCTGGCGCAGCGCCGTCCGCTCGTCGTCCTGCGAGCGGTTGAAGCTCTCGATCGCGGCCCCGGCATCGAGCACGCACACCTGCTGGTACTCCAGGCCCTTGGCCTCTGCGGGCGTCAGAACCAGCTTCCGGCGCCCCTCGTCCAGCCATGCGGGCGGGTCCTGTGCTGCGGTGATCACCGCCGTCCCTTCCAGTGCGGCGAGCCGCTCGACGAGGTCGCGGGCCTGTTCCCTCTCGTCCACGCGCACCGAGATGGCGGTTCCGGTGACGTGCTCGGTCTCTTCCTGGCGCTGCTGCTTCTCGGGCCGGCGGTTCTTGTCGACCAGGGCGTAGAAGATGCTCGACCGGTTGACGACCGCCGCGATCCGCGCCGGACAGCGCACGTGGTCCACCAGGTCGAACGTGGCCGGCTTGCGCCAGCGGCTGCTGAGAAGCTCGGTGTAGCGCCCCCACTCGAACCCGCTGGCCTCGACCCGCTGGCCGGCGTCGCCCGCGACCAGAAGCCACGGGCTCTTTCCCGTGCGCTGGCGGCATGCGCGCAGCAGCTCGAGCAGCATCCAGAACTCGGTCAGCGTCAGGTCCTGCGCCTCGTCGACGACGAGGCGGTCGAACTCCATCCCCGGCGGCAGGCCGTTCGTGGCCAGCAGGCGTGCCGCGGTGGCCGCGACCGCGAGTTCGGGGAATATCCCGACGCGGGTGGTCTCTGGGACCTTCTCCCACACCCGCAGGAGCGTCTTCGCCGTCGCGCCGCCGATGCCCTGCTCGTGGCCCCGCTGGCGGCGGTAGGCCTCCGGGCGCAGCGCCGCCAGCTTCCCGCCGGCCTCGCTGTCTGCCTCCCCGTCGACGCCCCGGCCGAGCAGGCGTCCGCGGACCTCGGCGTACACCGCCCCTTCGTGGCCCTTCCACGGATGCCTCTCGTGCCCGACCGCGCTCTGAATGGCCTCCGCAAGTCTCGCGCGGCTCTCGGCGGGTGGCATCCGCCGCACGTCCTCGCCGGTGACCTCGCCGGTGAGCGTCCGGAAGTCGGTTGCCCGGATCCGGCTCGCCGCTGGCGCGAATGCTCTGAGCCGCTCCTCGGCGCTACGTCTCAGCCGCGCCGACCAGGTGACGTAGAGCACGCTCTCGTCCGAGCGGGCCTCGATGGCCCGCCACAGCGCCGTCGTCTTGCCGCTGCCGGGGCGTCCCCGGAGCACCCGCACCGGGCTCTGGTCGGTCTCGAACGCCGCCTGCCGGCTGTTGCGCGGCCGTCCGGCGATGTCGCCGTCGATCTCGGTCGCCTGCACGATCGGCAGGTAGTCCCGCCCGCGCCCCGCCCAAAGCGGCCTGTGGTCGTCGTGGTGCCGCACGTCGCGCACGACGATCGTCCCCGGCCCCGCGCCGCAGCTGTCGGCCGGTCCGCTGCTGCCGGCTATCCCCCACCAGAGGTAGTACTGGTTGCCGTTGGCTCCACCCAGCGGCGAACGGCGCCACCCGCGGTTCGGCCGCGCGCATCCCTTGACGATCGCGGTCCGCCCGTGCGCCGCCAGCTGCTCGAGGATCAACCCCAGCCGCCGTTACAGGTGCGGCCACCCGCGCAGCGTGTCCGACACGCTCGGGTGGAGCCATACGGGGTTCGCGAGCGGCTTCGGCTCCGCTCGCCGCCGGGGCACGCTGTCGGGCCGGAAGCCGTCTTCACCCCCGGCCCCGGTCGGTTTCGCGCGGCCTGCCGTGCGCTTTCGGCTCCTGTTGCTCACAGGACCTCCTCCATCGCCCGGAGCCGCTTGCGGAGCACCCATCCGAGCGTCTCGCGCGCCGCCGGGTTCAGGGCGATGCGCTCGTCCGCCCGCGGCCTGTCGATCACCTCGTACGCCTTCTGGCGCCGGCGCCGGGCGTAGAGCCCCAGGAAGTGTTTCCGCTCCTTGGCTTCGCACAGCTCGGTCAGCGTGTAGTAGCGGTACGTCACGCCCCGGCTGGCCAGGGTGTCCCTGTCGACCAGCCCGTCCATCTCCTCCACCCGTCCCGGGAGCCACGACACCGCGCGCCTGCCGCCGCTCGTAGCGCTGCTGAACAGCAGGACCTCGTCGGTCCAGTCAGCGACGAGCTTCTCGGCCTCGCTCTGCCCGAAGCGGTCGTCGTCGTCATCGAGCACCCACCGCCGCATGTAGCGCCGGCCGACGGCGCGGATGAACGCCGGGCCCTCGAGTCCGTCCAGGCTCTTCCCCTCGTCGTCGAGCCCGGCCGGCCTCGTGCCGTCGCGCAGCCAGGCGTAGGCGCTTATCAGGTCGGCGGCGCGCGCCAGCGTCGCGTGCAGCTCGTCCGGGACTCTGCTGACCAGGGCGGCGTACAGCCGGTGTTCGCTCCATCGGTTCGCGTTCATGATCGTTACCGTCCGGGCGCGGCGGGGCCGCCGGCCGAGCCGTCTCCTCGTGCTCTACTCTACGCCCCGTCGGAGCGTTGCCGAGCGCCGCCAGCTCTTCGTCGGTCGTCGCGCCTCGCGGCCGGCCGGCGGCAAGGCGCGCGCGGGCGAGGCGGCGGATATCCTCGAGCCGCCGCGGGCGGTAGCCGGTCTGCTCGATCGGGTTGTTTGCGGGAGGGGGGTAGAGTCGACGACTGGCGCGGTGGCGGTAGGAGGATGGGGGTAGCTGTTGCCGGCGGCTTTCGCGATGCCGGTGCCTCACTCCCCGAGCGCGCGGGGCAGGCTGACTGCGGCGATGGCTATCCCGCGTCGTTCAGGATTCATCCCCGTGCGCGCGCGGGCGACTCCATTCGCTCGCAGATCACCAGGTGTGCATGCGGTTCATCCCCGCTTCTGCGGGGCAGTATCTAAACGACTATAGGCATGGGGCTTGCTGCCGCCTTTCTGTTCTCGTCCCACGTCCCGCTCCACACTTGAGTTGCCTTGATAGGGCTGGTCCCGGGCCGTCTCTGGAGGAGTGTTGTGCCCTGGGCCGATCCTTCCTTCCACCAGCCGTCGGGCCAATCGCCGGATGTCGCTCAGCTTCGCTGGCCGGTAGTTCAGCCTGCCCCACGCTGACGTTGACGTGCCGGTTCGGCGTCGGCGACTCGTCTTCGTGCACGTGTCCATGGACGTTGACCGTGCCGTGCGGCACCTGCAGCAGCCGCATGTGGGTTTCAGGAAGAGGCCCCTCGGGCCACTATAGGAGCGCTCGCTCGGGGGGCAGCGGAACGCGTCGTGATCCTGCGCATGGTCGATCATCCTGTCGAGCCGTGCAACCAGGGTGCGCGTGCCGGCGGGGCTCTCTCGTTGACAGCCCTGTTCTCCCGTGGCATCGTCGCTATCATGCGTGTTCGGCTCACGCCCACGGTTCCGGCATTCCGGATCGATGACTTGGTTCTTGAGCGGTTGTGGCGGCTCCTCGAGGAGCGGTGCGCTCTTGAGGACGATGGCACTAGCTGCCTTTCGGTCACCGAGAGGGTTTGCGTTCCGGGGCAGCGCGGGACTGAGGAGCGTACCCACGAGTATCGAACCGTCGCTGATCTTCGCCGCGGATCGCGTGACGAGCGTGTGCTTCGCCGCTACCGGCTGACCGTGTCGTCGTCGTGGAGAAATGACTCTCACAAAGTGCTGTTTCTTGCGTCCGGCGGCGGCCCGGTCTCCCTTGAGGTCAGCGGCCCGGACCCGGGCTGGTGTCATGAAATGGTGGACGCTGTTTTCGCTCTCCTTCGGCCCCATGGGGTCTGGTACGGCGCGGTTCACCGGGGCGGTTTCTGGGCCCCTCTGGCCGCCCTTGGGGGCGTCCTTTTCGCGTTGTTTGTGTCTCACGGTGTCACCCTGATGCTTGGCGTCCCTTGGTTCTGGCACGGCGTCGTGGTCGGCGCAAGCATCCTGGTGATGCTTGTCGTGGCGTTGCGGGACAGTCTCTTTCCGGCTGCCGACATCCGCGTCATCCCCCGTGTGGAGGCGTCCAAGTTCCTTCGGGACGTGTCTCCGACCCGCCCGCCCGGGAACGGCGGGTCTCCGGACTCTGGTCGAGAGTCCGCCGGGCCGGACGCGGCGGATCAGCAGCCCACGGGAACGCTGGCGGAGGGGCCGGACGGTGTCGTGGACTTCGCGGGCTATGCCCAGCGGAAGGGTTCGTCCGACGGATCGTGACGTTTTCACGGATGGTCCCGGAGTGACAGGGTTCGATGTCGTGCGGCGAGCCCGCAGCCTTGTCTCTCAGTGGTCCAGAGACACCGACAGGGCCAGCCTCCTGAGCACGCTCTGTGCTTGGTGGAAGTGCTTGTCGCCGTTCGTCCAGACAATCATCGCTGGGGCTTCGCGTGTCCGGTGGAACGGGATTGCCCGCGACCCAGGCGCGCGCAGCCGTGATGACTGCCGCGCTCGCTCCCGATCGTCGCGCCGCGTTCTTGCCGTGTAGAACGGTTGGCGGGTTCACCCGCGCGCGCGGGGCGGACTGGGGCAGTGAGGGGGCATTGCTGCGGGCGAGGGGTTCATCCCCGCGCGTGCGGGGTGAGGACGTAGAACTGCTCGCAGGCAGCCGAATCCCCGGGTCGATCCCCGCGCGGGGCGCACGTCGGTGGCGCGGCCCGCACCGGGGCCGGCGCCGGTTCATCGGGACCATCCAGATCCGCTCCGTCAGCCTGCCCTCCAGCGTCGCGTGGTCGGATGGGCCGGGTCCGCTCGCGGGTGACGCACTACCGTTGGGATGCGGTCACGCGTTCCTGCAGCCGTCGCCACGTTCCCGGCTGCCGGGAGCCGACCTCCTCGGTGTCGATCACGACGTGCGGCACGTCGTCGCCGAGGATCTCATCCTCCATGCGGTGCCGGGTACGGCTCGGCGGCAGATCGATCACCCGTACGGGCGACGGCGTTGCCTCTACGGGCTCCGTCATCCGCGCCGGTTGGTCGGCGAGCCGGATGGTGATCAGGCCCCGGTCGGGTGCGACGCCGCTGCGTCCGGCCTCGTCGACGAGTGCCGCCGCTCGGATGCACGCCTCGCAGGCACGCTCGAGGCGGCCCCACCAGATCCGCCCCCCATGGCTCGGTGGACCTTTCATTCCGCCCGTCCTTGTTCCTCGCTCGCGTTCGGTCGTCAGCCGTCGATGGCGTGCCGGCCTTCCGGGTCCTCGCGCCGTGTTGGTGACGCATTGTTCGGCGTCAACTTGCCGGTCGCGTTGCCTCATTTAGGAATGTTACCCACCGTCCTCAGAGAGATCGTCCGGTCTTCCCCGGGGCGGTTCTGTCCGACCAGGGCGTTGGCCAGCACGAGAAGCTTGTGCATGGCGGCGCCCGACGGGTCGAGCCGACCGACCTGGCCCCCGTTCAACGGCCGACGACGGAACGCTGACGCGGGAGCGGCATCGCCTCGCCTGCGGCTCGCCCTCCCGCGCCCCCGGTCGCAGACCGGGGGGAGTGACGCTGGGGTCCAGTGACCGGTGTCCGGTGTCCGGTGTCCGGTGTCCGGTGCCCGACGGCGACGGCGACATCCGGTTCCGTACAGGCCGTGGTGGTCGACGAGATCTCCAGCGTGGCGCGCGCCGGCGTGGACTGGACAGCTTACGCGGTGGTGGGCCGACACATTCCCGCCGATGCTGTCGCGCCACCGCGCCCGGGCCGGTCGGGTGACCAGAAACTGGCCTGTCCCGGGCTGGAAACGCAGTACGATCTTTCTGAGGACGGTGGGTAACATTCCTAAATGAGGCAACGCGACCGGCAGAAATAGTTGACGCCGAACATGCCGGTCCCAGAAGTCGTCATCGGGCATGGGCTCGCCGTAGACGCGATCCCTGATCACGAACTCGAACAGATGGGAATCTGTCCAGCCGACTGCAATCTGGATGATGTCGTGCAAGGCCAGCAGCGTCGAGGAGACCGGCACGTCGATGCGGCGCCACAGCCGGGGTTTCAATCTCCCGCAGTTCGATCCTGAGCCGTGCGACGGGTTCGGTCATCACAAGATCCGCGGAGCGGCACCGGGTCGTGTACCAGATTGGAGGGGGAAGAGACGCCGCACGAAGTTCGGTTCGTGGCGCCGGATGGCTGCCGGGCTCGGATTCTGGCCCCGGGGACACCTGCACCGTCGTCGTTCGTGCCGAGCCACCAGCCGTCCGGGCTCGGCCGGCGCGCAGCGAGCAGGGCGCGGTCCCATGCTCGGCGATCCGGGCGACCACGGCCGGCGGACACCTCGGTGTCGCGTGCTGCCGGTCTACTGATTCTCAAGACACCCGTCCGGCCGGCGTGACCGCCACCGCCTCGCCCGCCGCAGCCGCGGGCCGCAACGCCAAGTCCAGCAGCTCGTGGATCCGCGTCACGTACTCGATGGTGACTGCACACCGGAGGCCGTCGCCGAGCTCCTCGTCGACATGCTTCCGGTTCTGCGACGGGAGGATGACGCGGGCCAGCCCGCAGCGGTGCGCGGCGAGTACCTTCTCCCGGATGCCGGCGCCGGGCAGGACCTGCCCGGCGAGGGTGATCTCGCCGGTCATGGCCAGGTCGCCGCGGACCACGCGCCCCGTCAGCGCGGACACCATCGCGGCCACCATCGCGACGCCGGCCGAGGCCCCGTCCTTGCGCAGCGCACCCGACTGCACGTGCACATGGACGTCGGCTCCGCACCTACGACAGCGCCAACCCGCGCCGACTCCTGCGTCACCTCGCCGAGCCCGCCGGTCAGGGTCAGCGCCCCGATGCCGGGCATGCGGCTGACTTCGACGAACAGGATGTCGCCGCCGGCCATCGTGCCAAGGGACAGCCCCAGGACGACGCCCGTCCGACCGGTGCGGGCGGCGACCTCCGCCTTGCGATGTGACGGCGGCCCCAGCATCCCTGCGAGTGTCTCCGGCGCCACCTCGACCGGCGCCTCGTCCCCCTCGGCCCGGCGGCGCACCACCTTGGCGCAGACCGTGGCCAGCGTATCGGCCAGGTCCCACACTCCTGCATTCCGGGTGTAGCCGCGAATCATCGCCTCGATCGCTTCGTCGGTAGCCCGGACCTGATCGGCGGTCAGGCTCGCATCGACAGGCAAACACGCGCCCTCTACTGCACAGCAACTTCGGACGCAGGACACTAGGTGCTTTGGTGCTCGATCCTACAATCGTCGGAGACACGCTCCAGGTATAATCTGCTGACTCGCAGCAGCTTATGCCCCTCGAACCCCTGCTGGTTGGTGACGAGCAGCGGCTGAGGAGCCAAACGGGTGAGATCGACGACGGTACTCGATTCAGGAGCCGAACACTCATGGCCATGAAGTCTGTGCTGGTGGTGCTCGGTGTGCTCCTGTTCCCCCCGTCCGGCGTTCTGGCCCAGCCGGCCACGTCAGCAGAACCGCCGGACGTGCCCGCCGACGTCGAAGAGTGGATGCGCACCGCATGGGGCATGGAGCCGCAGGTGCTTGGCGTCACCGACACGCACTTTCTGTCGTCGTTGAGCGCGAGCGAACGGCAGGGCGCGTTTCTGTTCAAGCAGCGCTGCAACACCTGTCACTACTCGACGATGTCGACCACCAGAGGCGCCGGGGCAGGCCTCGTCGACGCGGCATCCTACGGGCCGCCGCTCTTCAGGACGAATGTCGAAGGGGAGGACCGCGAACGCGCGGTGCGACGGCTCATCTCCGAAGGCTCAGCCACGATGCCGGCGTTCAGGTACGCCCTCCGGCCCGAGCAGATCGACTCGATCATCGGCTACCTCAAGAGAGTCGAGACGCTCCGCCCGCCGGTGGTGGACCGGCTGGTCGAGCTCTCGTCGCCGAGTGTGGCCGACCCCGTGTCGTTCGGCGAGACCGCCGGTCCCCTGTGGGGGACCGTCACATCGACGTCAGGCGAGAGGCTCGAGGGCGTCACCGTGTCTGCCCGGGCGCCGGGGCGGAACGTCACCACGAGCGTGTTCACCGACAGTGACGGCGAGTACCATTTCCCGCCCCTCGAGACTGGACGGCCCTACAAGGTCTGGGCGCAGGCCCAGGCCTTCGAGGCGGGCCGCGCGGAGGTGGCGCTGAGCGAGGCCGGGACCAGACAGAACTTCACGCTCACCCGTACCGCGGACTTCCACAATCAGCTGACGGGGAGCCAATGGTATGCGGCGCTGCCGGACGGCACCCGTGAGGACCTCCGGATGAAGGAGGTCTTTCGGGCGGCCTGTATGGGATGTCATCCGCAGAACTTCACGCTAATCAGCCGATTCGACGAGGCCGGCTGGCGGAACATCATCGACGTGATGAGCCGGATGCACCCGTATCGGTATGGCACTCCGGCCGCCGCGGCCCGTCGCCAGCCGAACGCGATCATGGTCCACTTCCGGGATGAGCTGGCGGCGTGGCTAGCGAAGGTGCGTGGTCCGGGCCCGTCGCCCATGACGTTCACGCCCCGTCGTCCGACGGGGGACTCGACGCTGATGATCGCCCGCGAATACGACGCGCCCGAGCCCGGTTTCGGATTGCCGTTCTTCAACGATGGCAGCACCGATTGGGCGCTCGGCCCTGTCGATTTCATGGACGAGTCCAAGCACCACGCGATGAACGCCACGCTGGATGACGATGGAAACGTGTGGATGGCCGACATGTTCAACATCACCCGCACCGTCGTCAGATACGACTGGCGGACCGGGCACGCGACGAACTTCGTGCTGTCGGAGACACCGGACGCTCCCCCCGCGAATTCGCACGACATCATCCGGGACGACGTCGGGGTCGTGTGGTTCGACATGAGCAACATTGGTGCGCTGGGGCGCATCAACCCGCGGACGGGCGAATCGGCCATCATTCGCCCGCCCGAGGGGGCACGCGTGGGGCCCTGGATTGGCGGCGACGGGCGAGGTGGCATCTGGGCCGCGGGGGCGACGAACGACGCGAAGGCGATGCGCTACGACACGAGGACCCGCGACTGGACGCTCTTCGAGAACCCGGTTCCGAACGCCTCGAACTACGGGATAACCGGCGATGGCGCCGGCAATGGCTGGTGGTCGACCGCCATTCCGCGGGACGGGTTGATGAAGGCGGACCTCGAGACCGGCCAGGCCACGTTCGTGCCTCTACCCGAAGCGGTGAACGACAGGAGCGACCTGTTCACCGCGGAGGAGCTGGCGGTCTTCGCCGATCGCCTGACGTTCTACGGCTACGGGAGGCCGGGCGCCGTGGCGATTCGCAAGCCAGGCGCCGATCCGCGGAGCACCACGTTCTGGGGCTGCTCGTGGTACGGTGGCGGCCTGCTGAAGCTCGACAGCCGCTCTGACCTCGAAGAGATGTATCCCTTTCCGCCCGAGCATGAGGACGGGAACTGCTACGAGACGTCGGTGGACGAAGACGGCATGGTGTGGCTGCCGTTCACGCATGGCGATTCGATCGCGAAGTTCGATCCCAGCACGGAAGAGTGGACCAGCTATTCCCTGCCGACGATCGGGACCAAGACCCACGGGCTGCAGGCGGTGACGGTGAATGGCCGCACCCAGATCGGCATGGGCTACCTTGGGGCCGGGAAAGTGGCGAAGCTGGAGTTCCGGACGCGGGAGGAGCTGCAGCGACTGAAAGCGGAGACGAGACCATGAGCATGGCTCAGTACGTCCTGCGATGCCTCGGGCTGGCCGGCGCCCTCGCGGCGCTTCCGTGCTCGGCGCTGGCGCAGCCGGCCGACGAGGCGGGCCCGCCCCGTACGCCCTGGGGCGTGCCGGATCTCCAGGGGACCTGGTCGCTTCCCACGATGACGCCCCTCGAGCGACCGGCCGAATTCGAGGACAGACTTCGTCTCACAGAAGAAGAAGAGGCGGAGTTTCTTGCCACGCGGCGGAGCCTCATCCGCCAGCGGCTCGCTCGGGCCCTGAGCGCCGACTTCGAGCTGGGCGATGGCGGGGTCGACCAGTCCATCTACGACCATCCGCTGCTGGACGGGCGCACGTCGCTCGTCGTCTCACCCGAGAACGGGCGGATTCCACGCACCGAGGAAGGCCGCTACCGGGTGGGCATGCCAGGTCGGCGTATGAGCGGCATCCCGGAGGGCCCCGAGGACCGGGCACTGGACGAACGCTGCATGGTGGGCGGGATGCTGCCGCTCCGAGGGAGTGCGTTCCCGGCCCAGATCTTCCAGACCCCGGATCATGTGGTCATCCACTACGAGTTCATCAACGCCACGATCACGGTCCCGCTGGACGACCGGCCGCAGGTGTCCAGCGCCATCCAGCAGTGGACAGGGACCTCGCGCGGCTCCTGGGACGGCGACACCCTGGTGATCGAATCGACGAACTTCGACCCGCGCTGGACCTTTGCGGGGTCCGGGGCGGGTATGCGTCTGGTGCTGCGTCTGACGCGGATCGACCAGGCCACGATGCATCAGGAGTACACCGTCTACGACCCGGACTCGTTCACGGAGCCGTGGTCGGCGGAGTACCCTCTGACCAACACCGAGGAGCCGATCTACGAGTTTGCCTGTCACGAAGGCAATCGGAGCATGACGCTGATGTTGAACGGCGCGCGGGCCACCGAGCAGATAGCCCGGTTCGTCGGCGCGTTCGGTCTCTCGTCGTTCGAGCGGGTCGGTGGGGCGGCCGCGGACGGTCCGGCGTTCACCGACGGGATGCTGTCGTATGACGCCAGCGGCCGGGTGTCGGTCCAGCTTTCAGGCCGTGAGAGCTATCTGGCCTACTACGGCCGATATGACGTGAACGTCACTCGGAGAGTCGTCGAGCATGAGGTCGAGGGCGGGTCTCGACCGGATGTGCGGGGCAGGACGCTGAGCTACTCGTACGACCTCGCGGACGACGGCGACACGCTGGTGCTGTCGCTGATGGGTGACGACGGAGTTGAGAGCCGCGCCACCTGGCAGCGTCATCGCTAGTCCCTCCGGACTGGGTTCGTCGCGGTTCGAGGCCGGCGAGACGTGCGACTTGACACGGGTCGCGAACGGCGCCGACTATATCCGCAACGGATATAGTCGATGCCCCAGGAGAAAGCCCCCCAGAGCTCCTGGACTCTACCCCGCCTTGGTGGTGCTGGGCATCTACGACCGGTGCACGCCGAAGCTGGCCTCCGATGCAAGCCGCGCAGTCGCCATGCTCAGCTCGCTGGCCGAAGCGCAGGCGCAGCTCCGCTCCGACGGCATCGCCCTGGATATCAAGACCCTCCGCTCGACCGCCTATCGCTACGCTGCGCGGGCCCGAGCGGCCCAGCAGAGCGCGGCGTGCGGCCTGCTGGACCGCGTGACCGGCAAGCGGGTGGTCGTCTCCCTCGACGGGGGCCGCGTCCGCGTGAGGCGCAAGAAGCGTGGCCCCAAGACGAAGAAGGGGCGCAACCGATTCCATACCGACTGGAAGGAACCGAAGCTCCTCATCCTGTACGTCGTCGGCGACGACGGGCGACCGTCTCAGACGTGGGCCCCGATCATCGACGGCACGCTCCGGGGACCGGAGGCGGTCTTCGCCCTGCTGTTGTCGTACGCGCGGCAGATCGGCCTCAACGCCGCTGACAAGGTGCTCTTCATCGCCGACGGCGCGCCCTGGATCTGGCGACGCCTCCAGCGCCTCATCGCCGCGCTCGGGCTCTCGCCGACACAGGTGCTGGGGCTGATCGACTTCTATCATGCCGCAAAGCAACTCTCCGACGCGGTCAAGCTGCGCCGCTGGAGCGCGACGCAACGCACCCGCTGGCTCAACCGCACGCGGAGGCTGCTCAAGCGAGCACGGGTGGACGAGGTGATCACGGCCCTGCGGGAGCTGTGCCGCGGGCGCACGGCCGGCAAGATCCGCACGCACCTCAACTACTTCCTGAAGAACCGTCATCGTTTCGCCTACACCACAATGGTCGGGCTCGGGCTTCCGCGGGGCAGCGGTGCCGTCGAAAGCGCCATCCGTCGCGTCATCAATCTCCGCATCAAGGGCGCATCCATCTATTGGCTACCGGAGAGCGTCGACGCGATTCTTCTCCTGCGGTCTTTCTATAAGTCCGGCAGATGGAACTGTTTGCAGCGGATGGCCATGACGCCGGTGGGTGTGAGCGCGTGACCGGGAAATCGGGAATGCGCCCCGCCTACTTGAAGGCCGGAGCTATCGCCGGCGGGAGGCCGAGCTCAGCGAGCAGGAGCGCAACCGCCAGCATCCGCACCGTGATGGCGCGACGGAATGACCGCGATCCTCATGTCGTCAATGAGACCGGTCGACCGCTGTCCAGAAAACGTCACTTCCTGAAGCTCGACAACACCGGAGGCCCAGTCCGACCTCTCGTTCGCGCGCGGTCGCGTGGGCCAGCAGCAGGTTCGCGACGTTGGCGCACGCAATGAGCAGCACCAGTCCGGCGGCCGCGGCCAGCACGACCAGCGCCGCCTGTACCGGTGCGGTCAACCGGTCCTCGACGCCCACCAGCTCGTTGGGCCGCGAGATGGGAGCCCGGAATGTCGGTCATCATGGCGTAGCCGTGCTTCTGGCCGTCGGCGCAGGCGTTATGGAGCGGAGCTGGATGCGCTGCTCGACGACATCGATCTGATGAAGCGCAACGTCATCGTTCCGTCCTCCGGATCCGCAACGGGTTGAACCGCAGCCGGGGCTGCGTTTCAACCTCGATGTCCGTGCTGGGGCGAGCACGTCGGCTTCGCAGTCCAGACACGTCGCCGGCAGCGGCAACCGCACGTCGATGGCGAACTGCGTCAGGCAGCCCAGGCACTGCCCCGCCACCGTCTCCCGACGTTCCGGAAACACCGCCGGCAGATGCGCCCCCAGCAACCGCCGCGCGCTCAACGTTCCTCCACCACCGCCAAAACGCACGACCTCGTCCGTCCCCGCCGTCGACTGCGGCCAGCCCAGGACCTCGCCGGTGCCAGCGCCCAGCGGTCCGCTTCGATCGGAGCCAGGACCCACTTGAACTGCCGGTAGAATCGCTTGGCCATCGCCGCGTCGGTCACCGCCAGCAGGATCGCCAGCGTCAGTCTGGGCCGGGCCCGACCCGCCGTAGCCCCACGCCGGTCCCGTCGGCGAGTGGTTCCGCACCGCCAGCGACGACCGCCAGTCCCGCGGCGAGCCGCCGACCGTGATCAGGACTCACCCTTACGTCTCTCACCCCGGATCGTTCATTGGATCGGCAGCGTACCACGGCCCCAGGCGTGCTCAACATCGGCCCGGAGCTTGCTCGAGAGTCACGAAATCGCTCAGAACGGCAGTTTCAGGATCGCCTCCCGGGGCGAAAGTCTCCCGACCGGCGGCGGCTCGGCCGATCCGGCCAATGCGCACAGGGTTGAATCCGTCCGCACCGCGGACCGGCTGGTGCCGAGCTCGGCGCGGACCCGCGCGATCTCGAGAAGCGACTTTCGCTCCCGCCGCGGACCAGGTGCCGCGCACGATTCATCACCTCCCACGTCCAGGGCGCACGCGCTCGACGACGACGGGGACAACCGTCCCGGCCGGGGGGAAGCTAAAAGGGCGAGGCAGGCAACCCGATGAACCTGGTGCAGTTCAAGCGCCACGACGCCGACGGTGACGTCTCTATCAACCCGGCCCACGTCGCGATGGTCGAACCGAGCGGAGCCAGCGATCACAACGTGACCGACATCGTGGTCGCCGCCCACTCCCGGCACGACGACCGGAAGCCCTGCGCCACGGCCGCGATCCGGTCGTACTGGAGCATCTTGGACAGCGTCGAGGCGGAGATCGCCTTTCCTGTTAGCGAGCTCAAGGATTCGCCGATTGTTGGCCAGTCTGGTCATAACCGTCAGAATCCTCGAGCTCCCAACATCGCGTCACGAGCCCGCCGTGCTGCTGTCGAGACCATAGCTCAAGGCACCAAACGACCCCGTGCGGGTCCCACGTGAGTCGTCGGCCCCGCCAGTTCGACCGCCCGACCGCGAGCGCCAGTGCTCCATCGCTATGGTCTAGCCTGCGCCGATTCGCGTAGGATCGAGAATCAATGAGCTGGCGAGATGACCTCGAAGCAGCCGCGTCCGCCTTGACCCCCAAGATGGCGAATGCGCCGCTTGCACCTGACACCGTTGCCCCAAACGCAATGCGCAACAACGTGGCCGACGTGCTCGCAAAGCACCCGGCCCTCGCGGATCTGCTGCCGACGAGCAAGCATTGGCACTTGCATTCTCTGAGCATCGGGCTTCCCATGACTACCGAGAAGCTGTTGTCAACACTGACCGACCGGCTTCTCGACACTGCCAAAAGCACCGGTATCGAGACCGCCGTGCGGACCCTGGACACCCTGCTGGCTGAGGCTGAGAGGCAAAATTTACCGGGATATGAACTGACCTTTTTTCGCGGACTTAGGCTCACCGACCGCTGGGACATCGCTCCTGGCCTTTACGCTCTCCCTTACCCAGCGCTCCAGCGACATTTGCGACGGCGTGTACAGCGAATACCTGACTCGCTCGTATTTCGGATCGATCCCAACGACAGCCAATCCACCACGGTCCTCGTCGGCGAACTCCGTTGGGGACCCGTACTCGTTTCGACGAAAGGTCGGACTCTCAGCGATCCGTATCCAGTCGAATCGGTCCTCACCTATAAGCACAATCCCCTGCTACTCGTCGCGTTGCTGGCAGTGACTTTGAACCGTCCGTTGTGGATCCTGTCGACCACGCAGCGGGCCGTCCCCTGGGTAGAGGATTTCTTGAATGTGGAAGGCGGCGGGGGAACCTACTTTTCTTCGCCAAGCCAACTCAGCGCCCACACTTCCCAGACGAGTCCGGATACCATGGAGGTCACTGAACGAGCGTTTCGTGATTGGAACTCCCTCTCCGCTCGCGACCGCGAAGATCTCGGCCTAGCGGTTTCGCGGCTTTCCGCATCGCTGTCACGCACCGACATGCTAGCAGCGCAGGACAGGGTGCTCGATGTTTCCATCGCCCTGGAGATTCTCTACCGACTCGACCATAACGCAATTACTTACAAGCTCTCTACAAGGGCGGGCTGGTATCTCGGGAACGACTTCGGCCATCGCGTGGAGACCAGGAAGGCCATCAGCAAGTTCTACGACCTGCGATCACGGATTATTCACGGTGGAAAGTCGAGGCACCCTAACGCCAAGGACGAACGCCGAATTCGTGAGAAGGCTTTCGACATCGGCAGAGCGACTCTCCTTCGACATCTCGAACGAGGAAGGTTGCCGACTGAACAGGATTGGTCCGAGATCGTCATGGGAGCGAACGACGCCGCTGAAGTATAGAGGCAAGGATTTCCGACGGCACCAGCAGTGCCCCGACCGCAAGCGACGCTGATCCCGTTTGGCATCGACACCCCGGCTCTCAAGAACCGTACATTGGTGACCGATGAGGCCGTTCCGTGGAGTTCGGTGCGGAGTCCGCACCTTTGGGATTACCGCCTTGTCGCCAATGGCTTTCATGAACACCCGCGCGTGGCCATGACCAATTCCGTTCCTAATTCTGGTCGGGATTCTACGAGACCACCTGGGCCAGCTACGGACAGGTACAGGGATCTTCACACGTGACACGTCGACGAGTCGTCTCAACAGGCCCACCGCCGGATGCGTGACGCTCAAGTGAGACGTGTGCCGGTGGTGAACGACATGGGCCGTCTCGTCCGGCGCGGTTCAGAGGACGAGAGCCCCGGCGGGACGTATCATGTCTCCATGACCAGCTTCCGGATGTCGGTGACGGTGCTCGCGGTGATGCACGCACTCTTCGCCGGCTTCACGGCCCTGATGGGCGCATTCGCGAACGGTGGGGATATATGGCAACGGCTGCTGGTAGTCCTGCTGCATCCGCTTGGCGCCGCGGGCGTGCTGGTGCTCGTGTTGCGGCCTCGCCTCGCCACGACGACGATCCTCGCCCTCGCGGCACTCCTGACAGTGAACGTGGTCGCCGACCTGGGCCTTGCGCAGCTGATGGCCGCGGGCCGCGTGCGGGGCGATTGGGAGCTGGCGCTGGCCTTCTCAGTGGTTCCGGTAATCGGAGTGGTCTACGCGCTGGCGCGGCTGCGCACGGCCCGCAGAACGGCCGGGTAAGGCGCCGTCGGGAACTGGAGACGCGCTGGAGCCGTGGGCCCAAGCCGTGCTCAATGGTCCACCAGGTCGCCGGACCGCTCCTGCGCCGCGTCAGCGGGGCGGCGAATCGCCGGTTCCGCGCCCCCCGTTCAGGTAGGCCGTCCACTCGTTCATGAGGTGGCGCCGGCGCTCGAACAGGTCGGAGCGACGGGAGGCCACGTCGCGAACGCGGCCGCTCTTACACCACGATCAAATGCTAACCCGCCGCATCATTCGTGAGCGTATCGATGAAGTTGACCCGATTCCGCGGAGAGGCTAACACTTTCGCCGCTGCCAGTGTCGTCAGCGCGGTTCATCCCGTCGTGTGCGCGTTCGACGGGCGACGAGCCCCAAGATCTCCCGCTACCGCCAACGTCCCTCTGTTGCGCCGTTGGGGCGAGTTCGGCCGCAGTCGGTTCAGCTCGTCTTGTGAATCCAGTCCCGAGTGAGGGTGGGACATATAGGGGGGACTCACACGAGACCGCACTTTGCAAGCCGGACTTCCCGAAAACGGGCGGCCGGCGATCTTCGCCCGCGCGGGCCCGGACGATGGCCGGCCGGGACGCCGCCGCGTTCATCCGGCGGCGCCGGCTCATCATGAGCCTCCCGTCTCCACGTGCCGGCACAGAGCGCACCTGCCATCCAGCACCGCCAGACTCTCGAACCCGCAGACGGAGCACTTTCCCGACGTTCCCCGCGTCCGGTCCACGTCGTACCGCCGCGCCGCCTCCGAACCACTGTCCACGCCGAACGCGCCACCTGTCGGCTCCATGGCTGCACGGTCGCCACTTGGCAGTTCCGGCACATCTTCCGTCATCGGCTCCCTCTTCCCGTCAGCCACTCACGTTCGCACAGACGCCGCGAACGATCCGGAGCATTCTTGACTTCCCATCGTCACTCGGTCGGTTCGAGACCGTCACTTCTTTTCGACCCGTCACGGTAGCGCGCCAACACGGCGGAGCGCCTTCCACCGTGACACCGGTAACCGTGGGGTCGAGCCGCCGTGGAGACGACACACCCCGCTCGCGAGCAGCAGCTCGGCAGGCCGTCCGACGTCGGTCCAGCGCAGGGCGGCTCGCTACGAGGGACGCTGGCCAGTCGCTACCCCGCGTGTGACGTGTGAAAGGACACGATCACGTCGACGGCGGCCGCGCCATGCCCCAGCCGCTTTCGCCCCGGCTGGTGAGCGGCGCCTTGATACGCGTTGGCCTCAGCTTCGCGTCTCGCTCAGCAACTCGCAGTGTCCCGCTGCTTCGTGCATGTCCTCTGGACTGACCTCGGCGTGTCCGGCCAAGTCGGCGATCGTCCGCCCACCTGCTCTTCCCGTACCATCCCATCCGACATGCCCACGACCGTTCCAGACAGATCCACCGCCCGGTACGACCACGAACCGCTCCTGGCCACGCTCAACGAACGCCAGCGCGAAGCGGTCACCGCCCCGGACGGACCGATCCTCGTCATCGCCGGCCCCGGGTCCGGAAAGACCCGCGTGATCTGCGCCCGCATCGCCCACCTCGTGCGCACCGGCCGTAGCGAGCCCGCCCGCATCGCGGCGCTCACCTTCACCCGCAAGGCGGCCAACGAGATGGCGCAACGGCTGCGCACGATGCTCCCCGCCGGCGACGCGCGCGCCGTGTGGATCTCCACCTTCCACCGCCTGTGCGGCAACCTGCTCCGCGAGCACGGCACCGCCATCGGGGTGCCCGCCGATTTCCGGATCGTCGACGAGACAGAACGGATGAACGTCATGCGCCAGTGCATGTTCGACGCCAACGTCGACACCCGGGTCCACAAGCCGCAGGCGCTGCTGCACCGAATGAGCGTTATCAAGAACCGCATGCAGGTGCCAGCGACCCCCGACAACTGGGACGGGGACGAGCACGCCGTGCGCAACGCACGCCTCTGCGCCGTCTACCAGACCGCGCTCGCCGAGGCCAACGGGCTCGACTTCGACGACCTGCTGCTCGCCACGGTCCGCACGCTGCACGAGCACCCCGACGCGCGCCGCGCCGCCGGCGACCGCTTCCCGCGCGTGCTGGTCGACGAGTACCAGGACACGAACCTCCCGCAGTACGTCCTCGTTCGCCAGCTCGCCGAGGGACATAACGACCGTCCCAGCCGGTCCGCGTAGAAGGCCGCGCACAACTCCTCGACGAACGCATCGAATCCGGAATCCGCCAGGACCCGGTTCAGCCGCTCGAAGTAAGGATGCCCATCGTTCGTCGGAAGGTCCGCCGTGTCCACCCACATCGGCAACCCCTGGCGCGCCGCCGGTCTCTTGCCCATCGCCATGCCGTTCAGTGTACGAAACTCGACCGCGCCGGGGCCAGGCCGAATCCGCGACTTTCGCCACAGGCTGCTAAGTCCCGAACCTCCTGTCCGAAACGACGCGAAGACGCTGGACGCACCGGGTACCGCGCGGGGCGCCCGCGGCGGTCCCCGATGCGTTCACCCAAGCCAGCAGCGACGGCATCACCCGTCTTCGTCTTATTAATAATCTCCAACCGTCGCCAGCGCTTGCAACTCTCCAAGCCGATTGTCATAAGCTTGAGAGAAACTTGTCGAGCTTGCGTGAGGACTCGTACCGGCGCAGCTGCTGCCACGAGATGCCCAGATGCTCCGCCAATCTCTGTTGCTCAACATAATAGAATCGTACATCCTTCGTCAGGACCTCCTTCTCGAGTAGGTTGTCGAGTATTTGTCGCCCAAGTTCACCACCAAGAACTCGATCGTGTTCAATTTTCGCCCTGAACTTCGCCAGTCCACCCTTTCCGTGAGAAGCGAAGTCCGACAATATACGTCGCAAACGCCGATACTTTTCCCTCCGCAATGCATCACCGAACTGCGCTCTTAGACCGGAAACGTTAATGATATGGCGCGCTAACGGGTAACCCACGGTACTGCTTTCACATTGCACCACTATTTTCCCGGCCCTTACCGTCACGGACTCTGCATGTCCCTCCACGCACTTTGCATCGACGAATAGCTCTGCGCTGTCTTTCTGCCCGTCTCTGCCCACGACCCGCGGAATCTCGCGGACGAGCAAATCAGGCACATTAATGCGCACCGCCAACGCTGAAATGCTGCAACGCCCCGTAACGTCCAGTGTCTTAGCTCCCGACAGATCCACGATACATGGTACGGTGACGGTCGTATTAATGAGCGACGGCCCAAGCGGGATGCTATCTGTTTCGATGGCGCCGCAAAACGAAAAGGTGCGTTCCTGACCTCTCTCCGGAAATCCGATCGAAATAACAAGGTCCGCGGTCATGTCCTGGTCGTCAGTCTCCTCCCATGAGCTTCCGTCAATGTCTGACTGAATGTTAGCCTCGATACCTCTGAAATCCGAAGAAGACTGAATCAATGCATTCAAGAAACGCGCATCGATCGTGCGTTCGCGAGCAAGCTCGCTCATAAAATAAAGAAAATGATAGGTCAAAGTGTGGGCTTTGACATAGACTTGTGCGAGATCGCGGTATTCGGACACTGAACTCAACGCGCAAACGCAAGTCGCAAATGACGCGAATACAACATTGCGCAGTCGTGAACTATCGAGAAACACATGGCCCCCGAACCACTCACCAACAGCCTTCTCGTACCGTTCGTTCAGCGCACTATCTTCAATAAGCCGCTTGGTGAAGGGACGCCCCAGAGCGTGCGAAAGAACACGCGCGCACTGTTCCTCCGCTCTGTAGAGGCTCCCGCGTAACCGGTCTCCAACTACGTTGTCAGCATCGCCAGCGATTGCATCAATAAAGAGAGGGAGTGCCTTCTCGCGGTATTCGCGGTCCAGCAAGTACCTGGAAATGCGGATCAGGAGCGAAATTTCTAGAATGCCGTCCGAATTGTCACCAAGAGCCTGTTCGATGCGATGATAGTTGCGCTCCTTGCGCAACAGCGCGACAATAGCGTCCAGAACGGGAGGATAGCCAATGAAGGACAGAAACAGATCCGAGTCCGCATCGTCGTCGGACTTGGTAGAAGAAAGAGCTAGCCCGAGCCTCGAAAGGAGTTGGTCCCGTGCTCCCTCGTACGTCGCTCGATGCTGAGACAGTACGTCGTTCGAAAGGTACAGATCGATGTAGGATCTCGCCTTCTCGATGCTAAAGGGTTCGATTTGCACCATACCGACAGCTGCACCACCCTCTTCCAGATGAAGCCAAGTGTCAAGAATAGCCCGACCGCGGCCAAAAACAACAATCGCTGGGGTTGGTGAGCCTTTAGAGCGCCCGAGTAAATCATCGAGGAATGCCTCGAATCCGAGGTCGTTAGTCTTTGAACGACCCTCATCGATGCCATCGATGATGATGGCGTGCGTTCCATTGCGAAGCCCCTCCAGAACAGGTCCCACTGTGTCTATGGAATAGGCATTCGTAAGTACACCCGTAAGGGTGTTATCGCCAACGGCCTTGTGTTTGGCTAAATCGAGAATCGGGAGCTGAAGGTCAAAGGACAGCGAGTGGGCAGTGGTGGTCTTGCCGGAAGCACCGTTTGCTGAAACCAGCAACAGCGAGGGCTTTTCCGTCGGAAACGTGACCTTCGAAAACGTCGGTTCGACGTACGGACGCACCGGCGAACTCTTCAGAAAAAACGACTCGGATGTACACTGCGGCGGAATGGGCCTCTTCTGTGACGCAATAATGGATTTTAGCAACGCGTATTGCATCGGTCAACTCCTAGTCAAGTTAAAGATCCGTACAAGTAGCGTCTACTGTGGACGCATTATGCACTTTTTCCGACAGCCTGTGAAGGCGCCGCGGAAACTCGAGGCCGTCTTTTTTGGGTACGCGCAGGGTCGAGTCGGCGCCGGAGGAGTAGTGTATAGGGCTAGCTGATCGAAGCCCGGCGCGAACTCGTTGCGCGCGGCGAGGGCGTAGAGGTTCATGCCGCCGTCGCGGGTGGCCGTCATCCGCGCACAGGCGTTGCGCAACGGCATGTACATCGTGTTGGTCCGCGGGCTGTAGGCGCCGGTCTCCCAGTCCTGGCCGCCGAACCAGGTGGGGCAGGCCAGCACGTCCTGGCCTTTGGCGCTGAGACGACCTCGGCGCTCCTGATGACGTTGCCGGTCGCCCCGTCGATGGCGCTGATCACGTTCTGCGTCACCGTCGGTCGCGCACAGGAACTCGCCGGTGGCCCGGTCGAGGGTGTAGACCACGCCGGTCTTGCCGGGAATGCCGGTCAGGGCGCGCGCGTCTCGCCGGGCGCGAGCCGCGGGTCGATCCAGCTCACAGCCGTTGGATCGGGGGCCACCGCGGTGTCGACGAGGATGCGCTCGAAGGGGTGATCGAGGTCCCGATCGTCGTTCAGGTGCTGATGACCACCGGAGCTTCGTAAACCCTTCATATAACGTATGTTATTTACTTCAGACTGATCGTCGTTCCCCCGTCGGATCCCCTTTTCTGAGCGGGAATCTGCCGGACCGCCGAAGCCTGCCACGGACGAGTCCGCCCGCTTCGTCCCAAGCAAGTCGGCCATCCACCCCGTGCGCTGCTCCGCTCAAGCATCGTCCGATGGCCGCGTAGGCACTGGCTCGGATGGCATGGAGGACGCTCGGGGCGAGTCCTTGCAGCAGAAGAGTGAGCACGCAAGGCTTCCAACCGCACGGCAGGCGACCGCGTCGACGGCACCGCCGACTAGGCCGCCGGCCACAGGGACGAACTTGATCAGATTCACAACCCCCTTCTGCCCGGCCTTCGTCACCAGCCGGAAGCCGACCTGCTTGTTGATGGCAATCAGGAGATGACCTGGGACTTGCTGGACGACGCGTGCACCCAACTTCGTTCCAATCTGCACGCCGGCGTGCTTCGCGGCATCAAGGGCAGACTTGCCCAAGAGCGACAGCAAGACGAATGTCTGCACTCTGTCCTCACGGGGATCGTGGCCACAGATACAGGCGATGGCGGCGGCCATTCGAGCCTGCACGACCCACGCGGCCGCCAGCGTTCCGGGGAGCGAGATCGGCATCGTGAGCACCCCGCCCAGTCCCCCCAAGAAGCCAGCAGTGAAGCTCTTCGATGTCTCCCACCTGATCAGCGCGGCAACTCGTCCACAATTGTTCCTGTAGGACTCGTCCCGCAGATACTCATCAGCGAGTTCTGGCGCCGCCGCCAGTCGGAATCCTCCCGCGAGCTGCGGCGTACCGCTGATGGCTATGTCCACCAGCCATCTCAGGAGCTTCTCGGCCGGGTCTCGACCCTGCGCCTCCGCACTGTCGGCATCCCAACCCTCACGGTCGCCGCCAGCCGTCCCCATTCTTCATTCGCTCCCGCGGTCGTCCTGCCAATTCCACGTAGTCACTGCCCTGTCTTCGCCAACCCAAAGCACGGCGATCTTCAGCGTGACGAGTGCGCGCCGGATAGCCTCGACGAATCCTCGTGTGAAGGAGTGCGAGGGAGCGCAATGGCAGACGCGTGCTCGTCCCGTACCTTGGCTGCGGAGTAGAACGCCTTCGCGACGTGGTCCCTCGCCTGATTGCGATCGAACGGCTGCCCGTAGCGCCGACTACCTGGACGGGCACTGGTTGCGCCCTTCGCCTCGACGAACAGGCGGCGAGCGGACGTCGGGTGTTGGGCCTCGAGATCGGGGCCGGTCTGTATAGTGCTACTGTGTCGGAGAATCCTCCAGCCCGTGTCGCGCAAGTACCGTTCGACGATCGCTACCACGTCGTTCTCGTTGAGCATTCTCACGGACTCTATCACGGTCGTCGAGCGGCGAAGGGCTGCACGGGATCGGCGAGTACCACGCTCATTCGGAGGCAAGGCTGCGCTGGCGCTTACACCACCGAGCAGCGTCGGCAATTCCCTTCCAGGATGGAAACTCAACGGAGGGAGTGACCGCACCAGCGGCGCCTCGCGGCGTGTGATCAAACACGCCGGCCGGGGGTCGGTGGCGCTGAGCCTCCGTACTGGCCGTTCCGACTCCTTCCTCCGCTGGCGCTCCGATCTTCAAGGCGCTCACTCCGCTCGCCCGCCACAGGCAGGCTATCGGCCTTGACGCCGGCTCCGCGCGCGCTCGGCACTGGCAACTGTCCGACGGTGCCGAACCCTGACCCTGCCAGACCTCAATCCCCGCCACCCAGCGCCGAACCAGACCTATCAGGCCGATCAGCCAACAGGCGGCCAGCGACGGTCGGAAACGATCTGAGCGGGGCCGGCTCGCCGTGGTGCGCCGACGCAGAACCCCACCGGTGGACCCGCCACGACTGTCGCCGGCAGCGCAGCACCGGGACCAACGACCGTATAGGGATCCCGGTGTCCTGGGCGAATGACACCGACCAACAACGGGGGTAAGTCCGGAACGAGGCGCAGGAACATCGGCAACACGATGGGGAGTGCAGATGACATCGAACGAGAGCGCCGGGACATGAGAGGATCCGTGCGGGCGACGAGCAGAATCCGGGAGGCGACGAGGAGACGGTCGGGCGCGAGAGCAGAGCACACAACGGCTGGCTCATGACACCGATGAGTGTCATGAGCCAGCCGACCCAATGTGCGTACATTTGGGGCTGGCGAGGGGATGTTGCGCTCCCCTCGACCCCTCGCTGACGGCCGCGTACCCGGCAGGTGCTGCCGGGCTGTCGTTCGGCTCGTCACCGACTGCCTGAATTGCGCCGCCGTGGTCGGACTTGGCGACGGGCGCCTCGATCTGCCACGCGGAAGGCGACGCTCGACGACGCCCACCCGGTCGCTGCTCCCACTGGCCGCGCCCCCTCCGCCGGTGCGGCCATCGCACAGTATCGCCCCGACGACCCCGACGACCACCGCTATTACTCGGGCGCCGGCTTCAGCCCGTGCTGTACGATCGCCTGTGCCACAGACTCGCACCACGAAACGAGGGCGTTCACTTCCACATCCGTGAACGCCCGGTCGATCAGGCACTTCAACTCGCGACCGGCAGGCGCGAATAGTCTCGTCGCCTGCGCCGCGCTGCGAAGTCTGTCGATGGCTTCGGCAGGAGCGCTTGTCTTCCGCTCAATGCCAGCACGGTCGCGCAAGGCCGTATAGAGCGTCTGCTTGAACACAGCGGCAGGTGGGTAGGCGTAGCAGACGACCACCCGCGCTTCATCCACGTCGACACCCACTGAGAAACCCTTCGTGCCCCAGTTGATGGACATCGGGCGCCTGCGTGCCCACCGGAGAATCCCGGAGAACACGCCCCTGCCGTGTTCGTCGCACCGCTTCAGGAAGTCCTCCTCCGACACGACCGGTAGCGGCTCTGAAGCCACCCGGCGCGGTTTCGCGTGTTCTGTCCCGACAACGATCTCCTGAGACAACAAACGCCCACCTTCGGCGGCCTTGAAGAAGGTGAACTCGACACACGTCACGCGGATTCCCTTGGATCCGAGGAACGACGCGGTCTGTCTGATCGCTGGCGTGACCTGCTGGCCGACGACCACGATGTGTTGATTCTTGTTGAAGGCGACGGCCTCCGACTGACCGACACTGAAGCACTCCCGGTGGCAGTCGGCGAGGGTGAGGGACTCGTCCTGTTCGTGCACTTGGAGGATGCCCTCCAGGGCGTCCACGTCGAGCCGTGCGGCGAACGCAGCGTACTCCAGTGCCTGTGCAATCACGTCCCGCGGCGTGCGGTCTCGCTTCAACTCGATGACGACCACGTTCCCGTTGCGATCGACGCCAAGCAGGTCGATGAACCCTCCGAGGTCGGTGCGGACCTGACGCCCGATGACTAGGATCCGCCCGTCTTCCAGAATCTTGTCGGGGTTCGACTCCAGCCACGCTTCGAGGACCGATTCCTCGTGATCTGCCTCGAACGGCAATTCGTCGTACTCCGTGAAATCGCCGTCTGAGCCAACGCCGAAGATTCTCATGGCTGAGCGGATGCGTCAGGGGCTGGTTCGATGGAAACGCGCCGCCACGACGGCCTACGTTCTCCATTGCGGCATGGTATCACCGCCTCGCGGAATTGGTTGCTCGTCCGCCGACGTACGTGGCCCATTCGTCCATCAGCAGCCGTCGCCGTTCGAACAGGTTCCGACCGCGCATAGGCGGCCTCGACCCGGTTGCGGACGACATGCGCGAGCGCTGCCTCGATGACCTCGCGACGGTGCTCTGTCTCCTCCGCCGCCCAATCCCGGAACGACGAGCGGAAGCCATGTGGCACGGCCGGGACCCGCTGCCGCTCCAGCAGCCGGCGCAGCACCTTCTCTTCGAGCGGCTCCCCGTTGCCCACCGTGAACCCGAGCTGACCGCCGTCGCCGCCGAACGTCCTCGCCGCGTCGAGGATCTCGACGGCGCGGCGGCACAGCGGGACCCGGTGCTCGCGGTTCGCCTTCATCAGCGTCGCCGGGATGGTCCACACGTAGTCCCTGATGTTCATCTCGGTCCATCGTGCCCAACGGACCTCGCCCCACCGCGCGGCCGTCAACACCAGGAACTCGAAGGGCAGCCGGACGGCCTCGGCCTCCTCCGACGCCCGAACCGTCGAGATCGCCGCCGCCACCTCCCGATGCGGCAGCGCCCGCATGTGCCGCACAACCTCGTGCTGCTTGCCGAGCACCGGCCCGAGCGGTCACACGGGTTGTCCGTTGAGGTTCATCGCGATGGCCCACTCCATCACCGCGCTGATGCGATGGGGCACGCACCGGGCCGTCTGGACCTCCACGTGCCAGATCGGCGTGAGGTCCTCCAGCCGTCGGCGCTCGTCACATCGGAGACCGGCCAGTCTGCCGATGTGCGGGAAGGCGTGGCGCTCCAGGCTGTTCAGCCAGGCCCGGGCGTGGATTGGGCTGCGCCAGCCGGCCCGCTTCTGCTCGACCATGCGGGCGTGGCATCGGCGAAGGTCGGCATGGCCTCGGCGCGGCGCTTGTCGGCGAGCGGATCGCCGCCCTTGCGGGCGACCTTGCGGTTTGACAGCCCCCGGTCCCGCGCCTCGGCGAGCGAGACCAGGGCGGTGCTGCCGAGTCCGAGTTCGCGTTTCCGGCCACGGATGACGAGCCGCTGGACCCAGTCTGCGGGTTTCCTGTGGGCTGGACGACGAGGTGCAACCCTGCCCGTCGCAGTGCCTGCCGGGAAGGGTGGAGCGGATGAAGGCGGCGGACAGTGCCTTGTCGAGGTGGCGGCCCGGGTATCGGCGTCCAGAGCCAAGGTCGAGTTGTGGTTGAGGTGCGCCAGGGCGGCGCGGCCGAGCATGAACTTCGGAGCCGGCGCCCTCACCAAAGTCCAAGTCACGTTGCGTTCAGGGAGTCGCTCCGCATAGTCGCGTCGCCTTCACGGCGCGGACGAACCAAACCTGTGGACGGCCGGGAGGTTCCCGTCTAGGCCGGGCGCAAGGCCCATAACTGCTGTCTGAGCGGAGGAGCGGCCGGGGTGTCGCCCGACAGGGTCGAAGCGCAGCGGAGAACGCGCGCAGCGCGTTGACACGCCGCCGGGACGTAGCCTACGACGACGTTCAGCCGCGCTCGGGTGCTGTGACCCGGCACGCTGTGTCCTTCGACCAGCCGGCGCGCCAGGCGGCGGATGTCGCTCAGCTTCGCTGGCCGGTAGTTCAGCTGCTCCACGCTGACGTTGACGTGCCGGTTGCGCGTCGGCGACTCCTGCTCGTGCACGTGTCCGTGGACGTTGACGGCGCCGTGCGGCACCTGCAGCAGCGGCACGTGGGTCAGCAGCAGCGGCGGGTCGCCGGCCGCGTACAGCGTCACCGTCCTGCGCTCGGCTTCGAACGGCCGTACCTGGTTGATCGGGTCGATGTCGTGATTGCCGAGCACGAGCCATTTCGTTCCCGGCGCTCTGCGCCACCAGTCCTGGTGGTGCGCCAGCGCCTCACCGTCGACGGTGACGTCGCCGAGGCAGATGATGGTCTCGCCCTCGGCTACCTAGTCGTACCAGGCCTCCATCATCGCTCGGTCGGCCTCGGCCGCCGTGCGGAACGGTCGTCCGAAGGCGCTGCGCGAGTGTTCGTGCGCCAGGTGCAGGTCCGACCAGACCCAGGTCACCGCGTCCGCTGCGGTGCACGCCGCCGCGGCTTCGCACTCCGCCCTGCGGATGAGCGTCTCGGTCTGGCGCCCGTTCACCATCGGGTATATCGGCGGCACCAGCGAGCGCCGTAGCTCGTCGATGTAAAGCGCCTGCAGGCCCGCGGCGTCCATCGTGTTCACTTCCAGCGCCCGAGCGCTCTGGCGGCGACCGTGGCCATCGGTACAGGCTCGTAGTTCCACCGCTCGACCGCCACGTTGACGTGCCGGCGTGTCGGCTCGGTCCCGTCGTGCAGGTGGCCGTGGACGTTGACCGCGCCCACCGGTACCGCGGCGAGCGGCTCGTGGCTGAGCACCAGCGTCGGCCCGGCCTCGTACAGCGCCTGCCGGTGCTGCGTCGTGAACCCCGCCTCGGCGAGCGCGCGCAGGTCGGTGTCGTGGTTGCCGAGGATCAGGATCCGCTCGCCCGGGCACGCCCGCAGGTCGAGCACCAACCGCCGGTCGCGCCACGCGTCCGGGTGGGCGACGTCGCCCAGGCAGATGATCGTGTCGCCGGGCTGCACGCGCTGGCGCCACCTGGCGAGCAGGTGGCGGTTCATGGCCGGGACGTCGGCGAACGGCCGGTCGAAGGCATCGAGCGGCCCGCGGTCGCCCAGGTGCAGGTCGGACCAGATCCAGGTGCGCCCGATCGGGCTCGCGATCGTCGTCACGCGCGTCTCGCGGCTTCCCGCCAGTGCGAGCTCGCTCTCCCAGTCGCGCGCGATTCCGTCGATGTCCTGCATGGTTACGTCGTCTCCCGCCGTTCCGTGGCCGCTGCCCAGGCAGCGATCAGCGCCGTACGGAAGCGCTGGCCGGCGACGACTCCTCGTCGCGCCTCGTACGCGTTGACGATGCTGACGTACTTCAGCTTCGTCAGCTCGGCGCGGTAGTCGATCCTGCGGTCGCACGCCTCGTAGGCCAGGGCGTCGTCGCCCACTTCGGAGCAGGCGACAGCTGTGGGGCCTGCACTTCTTGCGCACGGCTGCGCTCCTTGCTTCGAACAGTCCGGTCTATCCCCGCCGTTGCGGGGTCTGCGTCAGTACACCGTCAACAAGTCGCGTTCGCGCGGCCGATCTCGTCGTAGTCCATGGCTTCCCTCCTGCGTATTTCGGTGATGCCGGATCCTACGAGTGCTCGCGGACCCCAAACCCCCGAAGCCCGGTGGCTGAGCGGCGACGGCGGCGTTCGGGGTAGCCGAGCCCGGTGGATCTGGCCCCTGTGCCAAGCTTGCCGGGGCGCCCACGCTGGCGGGCCGGGGTTCAGTCGATGGGCCGCGTGCGGCCGCAGGCGTCGGCCTCGCCGTACCGCCAGCAGCCCCAGAAACGCTTCTGCGTGCGCTTCTGACGCCGTACCACCATAGGTCTCGGGGGCCGGCAGCGGCAGCCCGGCTGCTTCGACCGGCACGCCGGGTCGGAGCACTTGAAGAGCCCGCCGGGGGCCTCCACCAGCATGCCGGTGCCGCAGGTGCCGCAGGAGGGCTGCGTGTAGTCGCAGCCCTCGCCGCCGTTCCAGTTCGTGCACCCTGCGAAATACCGGGTCTGGCCGCTCATCCCCCGCAGGCGCCCCGTGCCGGCACCGCCGGGGCTGCAGCTCGGGCACGGCACCGCCTCCCGCACCGGCTCGAGCCAAGCCTCGAGCGGGTTCGAGGTGGCCGTCAGCCGCGGGTCCTCGCTCTCGATGATCGCCCGGGTCACCGGCGAGGCGCCGCCCTCGGGGTCGGACACCACGATGAGCGCCGCGTAGCGGGCGCGTGTCAGCGCCACGTACCAGAGCTGGTGCTCGTCGTCGCGGCCGCAGCCGGATTCGGCCGCGATGGCGCGGTCGAGCGCGAGTTGGGCGGGCTCGGTCGCCGAGCTCGGCACCCCGGAGTCGATCAGCACCGCGTAGTCCGCCTCGCTGCCCTTGGCGGCGTGTATTGTTCGGTACTCGACCTCGAGGCCGTACTGACGCGCCGCCGCATTCAGACGGCGGCGGTCGATCCCCGCCCCGCCGCGGGCGTCGGGCGGCGGGGCCGACACATCGATGTTCCGGCGGCCCATCACGAGCACGGTGACGGGCTTGGCCGCTTCCTCCTCGATTTCCGCCTCGTGCTCCGGTATCCAGTACGCGAAGGCGGCCAGCACGGCCGCCGTCGTCGGCGTCGCCGTCGGCCCGAACTCGGCCGCGAGGGCCGGCGTGGGCCTCGCCCCGGTGACCGACACCGGGGGCAGCCCGCCGACCGGCTCCGGCCCGAGGCCTCGGAGCGGCCGGTCGCGGGCCTTCGGGTCCATCGTCACCACCGCCCGCGAGGCGTCGGCGAGCCCCTGCCCGAAGCGGTATCCGTTGATGAGCGTGATCGGTTCGCAGAGCGTCCGCACGACCCCGGCTGGGTCGGTCGTCGTCCGAATCAGAGAGGCGTCACCCCCCTGGAACCCGAAGATCGCCTGCCAGTCGTCGCCGACCCCGATCAGCGTGGCGCCCTCGCCCCCGGGCCCCGGGCGCTTCGGTGTTGTCAGGGCGTGGACGAAGGCGGCCTGCGCCGGGTTCACGTCCTGGTACTCGTCGACGATCACGTGGCGCCAGGGCAGCAGGTCCGGCCGCCGGCGCGCGGCGTCGGTGGCCTCGAGGATCGTGCTGTCGTGGTCGGTCGTGCCCGTGTCGGCGAGTTCCTGCTCATAGCGCCGCCGCACGGCGCCGCCGATGCGCCGCAGCGCCCCGATGTCGGGGCGCGCCGTGGGCGGCCGGCGCCCGGCTGGCCGGCGGCGCACCGCGCCTATCCAGGCGTCGACCTCCAGCGTCAGCGGGCCGGGCTCGGCGTCCGGTCCGTCGCCGACGTCGTCGGCCGTTTCGACCGTCCACCACTGCGGCTCGTCGATCTCGACGCCCACCGCCCGCAGCCGTTCGACGAGTAGCTCGGCCATGCCCGGGCCGTCGCCGTCCCAGGCGCGCTGCAGGTCCCCGAAGGAGGTCTCGACATAGCGCGTCGAAAGGCTCTCGTGCAGACGACGCTTCCAGGCGCGCGCCTCCTCGTAGCCAGCGAACTCCGCCGGCGCCCGGCCGCTCCGGCCGTGCGCGTAGTGCTCGAGCCAGACGCCGCCTTCCGCCGTCACCGGCGCTTCCGGGTCGTCCGGCAGGTAGAAGTCGGGCCGGTAGTCCCTCAGGTCCTCCGGCGAGGTGTCGGCCTCCGCCGCGCCCCCGGCCTTCACGGCCGGAAGCGGGAACGACGCCTCGTAGACGAAGGGCACGCCGGCGGCGTGCAGCAGGGTTCCGATCACGACCTCGCCGTGCGACTTCACCTCGCGGCCGTCGGGCGGGATGCGGTGGCGTTCGACCTGTTCGCCGTCCTTAACCGCGGCGGAGCGCGCGTTCCGGCGCAGTGCGACGTCGAGGGCGAGCCACGGGTCGCGGTCGATCTTTTCGCGGATCCAGCCGGCGATCTGCCGCAGCCTCAGGTCGTCGTCCTCCGCCATCGGCGAGAGCTGGACGGTGCGGCCGTCGACGAGCTTCAGCACCCGGCGCGCGAGCTGGTGGATCGTGCCCACCTGCAGGCCCGGCAGGCGTTGGCGCGTCCGTTGCCGGATCTCTTCGGTGGCCTTGTTCGTGAAGGTGATGAAGGCGATCGCCTCGGGCGGCGTGCCGAGGCGGCGGGCGGCGTAGCCCGCCCGCGCCACCATCGTCCGGGTCTTGCCGGACCCGGCGCCGGCGGTGACCATCGCCCGGTCTTCGAAGCACGCGGCGGCCCGCCTCTGGTGGGGGTCGAGGGCCGACAGCAGCGGGTCGGCGGCGGCAGCGGCCTCCGCGCGCCGGTTCCACCGGGCCCGTTTCGCCGGGGAGAGGCGGCCCGTGGCGAGCCAGATCCGGAACGTGGCTACCGGTTCGGTGAGCCACCGCCAGGGCCGGAGACGGTTCGTGCGTCGGGCCCTGGCGAGGTCGAAGGCGCTCTTGCGCCACCAGGCGCCCGGGGGCGGGATCAACTGGCGCCACTCCTTGACCCACGCCCGGGCGGGGTCGGCGCCCGCGGTCCGCCCCGTCGCTCCGGGCTCCCTGCGCATCGCGCGGCAATCGTATCGGAAGGCGGTGCGCCGGATGGCGGCAGCCGGCCTCATGTAAGGACGTCGTCGACAAGCTGCGACGCGAGAACTGCCGGCCGCACGAGCCGCGGAACGAAGAAGACCGCCGGGAACCTCCGCCGGCCGGAGGCTAGCGATCTCGGATCGAGCGCAGCCCGAGAGGGGTCTGCTATGCTCTGCCGCGCCATGGGGAACAACGCACCAGAACACATGATGCGGATCGCCTCTGCCGGAATCACAGTCGCTCTGTTCACCGCTCTCGTGCTGCTACCAGCGCTTCCAGCGTCAGCTCGTCTGAGGCGGCGGGTCGAGCGAGGGTCAGCGGACGGGACGCAGCGTTCGCAGGATGGCGGTGACCGCCACCGTCGCCGGGGAGCCGGAGACGCAAGGGTTCATGGAGCCTGCCTGCCTGTGATGAGGGCAAGCACACGCGAAGAGATGCGGCGCATTTCCTTCACGAGCCGTTCCAGTTCACGGTTGTTCTCGATCCACTCCCGGTAGAGGCCGAGTTCTTCTTCGGTGAGCTTCAAGCCGACGGTCTTTCCGCGGGCCTTGCGCGTCCAATAGTGGTAGGGGCCGTGACGCGCCTCCGGGGCGATGTGGCAGCGACAGGCGGGCCTCCCACACGTTATCCGGCGGGTGGAGACGGAGCCCTGGCCTATGAATCCGAGCGTTTGCAGTTCCGCCTTGAGCCCATCGTATTGCTTCTCTACGGCCCGTACACCGGGCGTTGGTTTCGCGAGCACGTCCGATGCCGTCCTGCAGCGGGGGTTCGGGTATTCCTGTGCTTCATGACTGCCGGTTTCGCTGGTGCAGGCCGATGAACCCCACGATCACGCGGTTGTCTTCCTCGTCGCGCACGAATCCGATCCGGATGGTGTGCCGCGGGTCGCGGCTGGTTCCCTTGCCGATGTGGGCGCCGAGGTACCAGGTCTTCCCGTCGGCCAGCGTCTCGTACCACTCGCGGTACTTCGCGATCGATTCCTCCCGCTGGCTCGTCTTGTAGGTCCACCCGGAGCAGGCCTCGCCTATGCGAGTGTCGTTGGCGTCGCAGTGCGCGGTCGCGAGCCAGGCGAGCGCGTCGTACACCTCCGCAGGGTTCGTGAACGGCGTGTTCTCGTTCGAGCGCGAGTTGAGCTTGATCAGCAACCTGTCGGGGAAGGCCTCGCGCGCCAGCACCACGGCCTCGCCGACGCTGTCGATGCTGACGGGGGTGTCGTCGGGCCGGCGGCCCTTCCTGCTTTCGACGTATACCTGCCGCCACTGCTCTTCCGTCCTGCGGCTGCGGGCGACCAGGTCGTTCAGCTTGCTGGTCTCGTCGTCCCGCCGCCCGCTCTCGGCGCGCAACTCCTCGTTGCTGCTGCGGAGCCGGCCGTTCTCCTCGCGCAGCGTGTTCAGTTCGGCCTGCAGCCGGTCGCGTTCGGCTGTCAGCGCCTCGATGGCCGCAGGATCTCCGTCGGCTTCCTTCCCGGTCGGCGGTTCTTCCTCGTCGACAGCGGGCTCGGCTCTCTGTGCCGCTGTCGCCGCCTCTTGCGCCTGTCTGGCGCGCGCCATTCGGTCCTGCCACTCGGCCGTCAGCTTTAGGATCCCTTCCTCTGCCGCCCGGCGCGCTTCGGACCGTTCGATCTCTTCCTGGCGGGAGGCCGCCTGCGGCCGCAACGGCCGGTAAGCCTCCAGTTGGACCCGTAGCGCTGTCAGGAACTCGAGCGTTCCGATCAGAAGCTCCGGTCCGCCGGGCAGGGCCTGCAACGTGATCGGGCCGATCCCCAGGTAGTGCAGGTCGTCGTTGAACTCGTTCTCGATCCCGTTCCACTGGTCGGCGATCTTGTGGACGACACCTTCGATGATCCCCCGTTCCTTCTCTCGCAGGATGTAGCGGATCCACTTGCCCAGGTTGGCCGCGTCGGCGGGCCATTCGGGCGCTGACGCGGGTAGCTCCCACAGCGTGTCGATCCAGGCCTTGAAGAGCTCGGATTCGACCGGCGGGGGGCCGGGAAACCGGCCGGACACCAAGCTCAGCATCAGCGCGGCATCGTCGCGGTGCGCATAGGCGCCGTCGCTGTCCTGCAGCATCCGGTTGCGTTCGAGCAGCCACTCGTCGGTGTCCCAGCAACTGGTGAACCGCACGGGCGGCGCGTCGACGACGTCGATGCCTCGTCCCCGCAGGTGCGCGGCGGCCCGTTCCCGCAGGGCCGAATGGGTCTGCATCCAGGTTCCGAGGATGGCCGCGGCGAGCCCGTGGTCGCCTCCGGCGATCGTGTCGAGGATCGTCTCGACCAGTCGGTCGTGCGGCGCGCGGTTGGCGTCGCGGAACCCCTTGATGCGCAGCTTGCGAATGCGGCTCGACAGTTCGCTGCGGGCCTTATCGCTCAAGCCGTTCCGGCCGGCGAGCGCATCGATTATGACTGCCAGGTCGTGCCCCTCGGGCAGCAGGGTGAAGATCTCGTTCGCCGCTCGCACTTCCCCTTCGCGCGGGCCGGTCTGCATCATGGCGCCTCCTCTCCCACGGCCGCGGGGCCTGGTTGCGCCCGATGCCGTCGCGCGCTGCGCCGGAGCCACCTGGCGCAAGTCGCGGTCTCCTCCGCAAGCCTCGCGGCTGACGGCCGCAGCCGAGTGTCCCTGTTTGGGTCATGGCCGTTGACGTTATCCGATCTGGTTTCCTGTGGTCGCGACTCGAGTCCAGGGCGCCAGCGCTCCATGCCTGCAGGTTGAACCCGCGCAGGGTGGGCTCCGCGCCGATGCGCCAGCGGCGGCGCCGAGGAGGCGCTGCTGCCTGCGGGCTCCCCTTGCCCTAATCAGCTTCGGCTACAGGTAATTGACCGGGGCGACAGCGAGCAGCTTCCCGCAGGAGTGACCCGCATCGACATCCCGGCGCTCGACGACGTGGCGGGCCTGATCAACGACAATTATTTTGGCCGGTCGACGAGGACGGGATCGGCCGGTTCGTGGGTGATGCGAGTTCCGTGTGAGACTGCCCGTTTTCCTCATGGAGGACGGGTTGGTCACGGACGTACAGGTTCGACGATTGCACGAGAAACGGATGTCCGGAAAGACGTTGGCGGCGGCAGCGGCGGCGGCCGGGATGAGCGAGCGCACGGCGCGCCGGTGGCAGAGCGGCGCGTTGCCCTCGACAGTGAAGGCGCCGCGGAGATGGCGGACGCGGGAGGATGCGTTCGCCGACGTGTGGCAGTCGGAGGTCGTGCCGCAGCTGGAGGCCGATACGGAGGGACGGCTGCAGGCGCAGACGCTGTTCACGGAGCTGTGCCGGCGGCATCCGGGTCGCTTTGCGCCGGGGCAGCTACGGACGTTGCAGCGGCGCGTCTGCGATTGGCGGGCGCAGGACGGTCCGGATCGGGAGGTGTACTGACCACGCGCGGGTGTTCATAGAAGTCATTGGAAACAAGGCGGTGATCCGAAGTTGGCGGCTACCGCACCGGACTCCCACGACGGCACCGACGCCCCGCGCGAGTTGCCGGGCTCCCGGCGGGCGCGACCGAGCGCCGAACACGAGACCGGTTGCCCACTCGAACAGCCGAAGCGATTCGACTTTGCCGGCGACGCGTCCAGGACCGCGACAGTGTCACCCGTCAACCACCGCGGTGCTCCGGGGACCGGAGGCGGTCTTCGCCCTGCTGTTGTCGTACGCGCGGCAGATCGGCCTCAACGCCGCTGACAAGGTGCTCTTCATCGCCGACGGCGCGCCCTGGATCTGGCGACGCCTCCAGCGCCTCATCGCCGCGCTCGGGCTCTCGCCGACACAGGTGCTGGGGCTGATCGACTTCTATCATGCCGCGAAGCAACTCTCGGACGCGGTCAAGCTGCGCCGCTGGAGCGCGACGCAACGCACCCGCTGGCTCAACCGCACGCGGGGGCTGCTCAAGCGAGCACGGGTGGACGAGGTGATCACGGCCCTGCGGGAGCTGTGCCGCGGGCGCACGGCCGGCAAGATCCGCACGCACCTCAACTACTTCCTGAAGAACCGTCATCGTTTCGCCTACACCACAATGGTCGGGCTCGGGCTTCCGCGGGGCAGCGGCGCCGTCGAAAGCGCCATCCGTCGCGTCATCAATCTCCGCATCAAGGGCGCATCCATCTATTGGCTACCGGAGAGCGTCGACGCGATTCTTCTCCTGCGGTCTTTCTATAAGTCCGGCAGATGGAACTGTTTGCAGCGGATGGCCATGACGCCGGTGGGTGTGAGCGCGTGACCGGGAAATCGGGAATGCGCCCTCGGGGACGTTGCCCAGGACTCCATCCCCCCCAGGAGCCGGAGCCTCCCGGAAACCCGGTACGGTTCAGTGCACCTTCCCATTCTCAAGTTCCTCGCCACGGTGCCCCTCGTTGAAGTCTCGCACTCGACGTGCGATCGTGCGCGCGATCGTCGCCATGCCTTGCATCAGGCTTACCCCGTCCGTCCGGGACTCCGCCAGCGTCATTCTGTCCTCGTACGTGTCCTCGTTCTCCCGCGCAGTCACGTCGATGACCAACAGCGCCACCACCTGCATCAGGGCGTGCAGGCTGCCGATGAGCAGTTCAAGATCGTCCGGCGACAGGCGCTCGCTGACCTCCCAGGGCACGTTGCCCGGGCCACGCATCATTTGCATCATCGCTTCCTGCGCGCCGTTGGTGTGGTCGGTCAACTTCATCAACGCGCTGCGCAGGGCCGGCGCCGTCGGGCGGTTGTCGGCCACCCCGCCAGCCGGCGGCGTGTATCCGGGCTGCTGGTTCGCCAGGGCGTCGGTGGCGCGCTTCAGCACACGGCGTGCCTTCTTGCACGCCGCCAGCGTGCCGTCCCGGTGCTCGACCCCCTCTTTGATCTGGTTCTCGATCAAAGCGACGGCTACGGCAAGCACGTCGGTGTCGTCGCAAGCCGCGATTCGCTTCGCATAGTCCCGCACGCTCTCCCGGCACCGTATGCTCAGGGTGTCGGCAGCGTCGACCACCAACCTGTCGAATCCGAGTGCCATCAGAATCATGCACGTCACCGTCTCGTGGTTCAGAGTCTGGTGCAACCACAGAATCGCCTGCTGCCTGTCGGTCTCTACTGCCTGCGCCACGCGCTCAGCCTGCTCGATCATCGCGCGTGCGGCCTCGCCGTGTATCAGTCGCGCGAGTATCGCGGCCTGCAACGCGGTTACCGAGTCCCTTGTCCTCTGCATGTTTCTCCTCCTTCTGTTTCGACTGCTTGTGAAGGCACGACCCCGATCCAGTGCTCTACCCCGGTTCGCTTCCACCAGAGTCGAACGCCTGCCACGTCGTGTGTGCCCTGGTAGTGGTCTCGCGACGTTCTCCTGAGTCGCGACAACGATGCCGATATTCGGCGGCAGAGCTCCCAGCGGGATCCCAGTTAATCGGCATCGTCCTCGATCTGTTGGCGGCACCGGCGACCTGCAGGCTGAAATCCTGTTTGGCTCTCGTGATTGTTTGTTCCGTCCTTCGTCCGTCCTTCGTCCGTCCTTCGTCCGTCCGTCCTTTGTTTGTCGTTTCTGTTTCTGTTTCGTCCCTTCGTTGTTGAAGTTGATACGCCTATGCGCAACTACTCCCCGAACGCAAGAGGTTCTGGCATCGGCGCGAGGCACGCGCAGCTTGGTCTCTTGCTGTTCAGAAAACGGAGCCGCACCGAGCCCCCAATCGATATCAGATTAATGCAGGTTCTGATGACCGATGATGCATGTCTGATCCGTCGCTATCACCATCCGAATGCTTGCCGACCTCCACCACGCGGACCGACGCCACCGGTCGGGTCGGGCCTATTGGACAGCGGCCACCTCACCCACTGGTCTCTGGCGCCTCGATTTCGCGGTGTCCTCAGTTGCTCCGCGGGTGAGGTCGTGGCGGTCCTGCCAGCCTGGGCTCCCGCTGCTGCGTCGAGACGTCCTCGACGCCATCCAGACTGTACCGAGTCCGGAGGGCATGCAGGCGCTCGATTGCCCCGGCGTGTCGCGCCTTCGTCTCGCGTAGCGCCTCGGTGCGCTCGACGAGTTCGGCCTGCGCCGACCGATGCTGCGCGGCGGCCAGGGCACCGACTGCGGTAGCGTCGGCGAGCGCCGCGGCTTCTCGCCGCAGAACGGCCGACTCGCGGCTGACGGTCTCCATGCATTCGCGGAGCAAGTCGATGTCAACGCCTGGAGCCGCGACGTGGTCATGCGCATCGCCGTCGTTGGCAATCCGCCTCGGCGCCGGGCGTCGGGCCCGCGGGCGCGGCCAGAGTTGCACGGCTTCGATGTCCCGCTGCAGCAGCTCGCCCAACCGTCGGTTGACTTTCCGTACGCCGTGGATCCTCGTCACCGGGGCGCTGACGTCGCCGATCCGGCGCAGGATGCAGCTGGTGTTGCCGACCGCGCCGTCCGACAGGCGCGCCATCGTGCGAGTCACCTCCCAGGCGTTGCCGTGGGTCCAGAAAATGAAGGTGACTCGCATGCAGGACGACTCCTCGTCCATCAGTTCACGGTCGGCGCGAACCCGGCACGACGCCTGCCCGTACAGGGCGTAGGCGATCGCCCGACGGACCGCCGCCCTGTCAGCTCCGCTGTCGCCGGCGATGACGGTCGGGTCTGCTGCCGAAAAGGCGATCGCCGTCGGCGCGTTGGTCTTCAAGGGACGCATTCCCTGGACGAACAGGTAGAGCGGTTGCATGGCTGGTTGTCTCCGTGGTTGTCGACACGCCCTGCGGCACGCCCATCGGCGGCGCCGAGGCGAGCGATGTCGGGCGCGCTTGCGGCCACAATGCGGCCGCGCGGCGCAGGGCGTTCTCGGGTGGTATCAGACGAGGATCAGAGTGGCTGCAGCCGTGTCCCTGGGGCCGGACATCAACGGGTCGTAGTCCATTGCTTTCCAGGCGCCGTGTGGGCTGGAGTCGGGACAAATGGACGTGGGGTTTTCCAGGCGCGCGTCGATGATGGTCAGATCCAAGAGGACCTCCACTATCTCCAACGGGAACCCATCGCTCTCCGGCGTCCCGGGTTTGACCATGCGCCCGTAGAATCCGGCATTTGCTGTGCTTGCCGAAGGGTCATCGGTGCAACCTTCCTGTTTGTTCTCGTGGTATCCCGTCCTCGTCGGGCCGCTGCCGGGCTCGTCGATGACTCGCCCGTGATGCACGAACCTGGAGCGTTTGCGGCAATCCAGGTGGAACGCGGATCTGCGCGCGGGCAGGTGTTCGCCAGGCGCCGGCCGGGCGGGCGAACGAACAGTCGACGCAATGGCGGTACAACTGCCAGCCTGTGCCCAGCAGTATTGGGGGCGAACAGATCCGACTGCTTCGGTGGCGCCTCCCCGCCGACTGCCCACGGCCGCGCCGCGCCGTGCGCGCGGCTCCTGACCGTCCCCTCCTTCGTCCGTTCCCCTCTTCGTCTCGTGTTCTTCTCGTCATTCCCTCGTCGGTAGTCCGACCGGCCGACCTCGGCCGGTCTAACTGAGGGTCGCCGCGTTCATTCGAAAACGAGGGGGCGTGGCGGGTGCCGGTCCTCCGCGTCGAAGCGGTGGAAGCGGGCGCGGTCACGCGCGAGTCGTCTCACGCCACGCGGTGATGCGGACGTGCTTGGGATCTCGCGGGCGCCAGTGCGCCCTGTACGGCGCCTCGGCGAAGTGCGTCACGCCGTCGTTGCCCCCCGCCGCCTCCCGGCGACGTCGTGGTCCGGCAACAGCGCCGCCCGGATGTGGTTCGGTGCCACCCAATGCCACGGTGTCCGGGCCCGCCGCATCCCGCGCGCCCACGACCGCGCCGGTGACGGTCCGGCCTACTGGCACGGTGGCCGGGAAGTGGCCGAGGAGTTCGGCGCCATCCTTGTTCTCGTGGTCTCCGACTCCTTGCCGCCGCCGGGCTTGTCGAAGCATTCGCCCGGAATGCACGAACCGGGAGCGCTTCCGCCGGGGCAGATCGAACGCGTATGCTGCACGCGGGCGAGCGTTCGCCGGGCACCTGCCGGACGGGCAAACGAACAGTCGGCGCAACGGCCTGCCTGTGGCCCGGCAGTCACGATAGATCCGACTGCTTCGGGCGCGTCTCCCGACGACTGCCGACAGCCGCGGCGCGCCCTGCGCGGCTCTTGAACCGTCCCCTCGTTCGTCCGTTCCCCCTCTTGCGTCCCGTGGTCTACTCGTCATTCCCTCGTTGGTTAGTTCGGCCGGCCGACCGCGGCCGGCTTCACTGAGTGTCGCCTCCATTCGAAATGAGGGGGCGTGGCGGGTTGCCGGTCTCCGCGTCGAAGCGGTCTCGACCGCGCGCCGAAGGTCGTCGCCGAGATCCTCGTCGACCTGCTTGTGGCTCTCTTGCGGCAGGACGGACGCGGGCCAGCCCGCACCGTGCGCGGCCAGCACCTTCTACTCGATGCCGGCGACCGGGAGCACTTGACCGGAGAGGGTGATGTCTCCGGTCATGGCCAGGTCGCCGCGGACCGGACCCCCGGAGAACGCAGACACCAGCGCCGCCACCATCGTGACCGGCCGACGCCCCTTCCGTCGGCTTCGCGCCCGACCGCACGTGCAGATGCACGTCGGCGTCCCGATGGAAAGCCGCGGCGAGGCCCTATCGTCCGGCGTTGGGCCGCGGCCACGACAGCGCGATTCGCACCGACTCCTGCATGGCCTCCCCAGGCGCCCGGTCAGGGTCAGCGCCCTGGAGCCGGGCATCCGGGTCGCTTCGACGGAGACCACTCGGCGTCGGACGACTCCGACAGGCGCCGGCGCTCGCGCGCGATCGTCCCCGTACCGCCGACGGCAGCGCCTCGCCGTCGCCGAGCAGCTCGCGCACCGTGGCCGGTGTGACCACCTCCGGTCCCAGGCCCCCCGGCCGGCGGCGCCGCGCTACCTGCCGGCAGATTGCGGCCAGCTTCGCCTGCAGGTCCGCCACGCCCGCTTCATTCGTGTGGCTCTGAATCACCCGGCGGATCGCCTCCGCCTCGAAGCGGACATCGCCCATGCACGCCGCCGTCCGCCACGGCTCGACGGCGCCCTGCGGCGGCGGCGCCGCCCACAATGCCTCCAGCTCCCGCACCGACGAGACCTCCCGGTCCACCACCACGGCCGGTCCGGCCCGGGCGGTGTCGGATGCCACCGCGCGGGCCGGCGCCGCCGGCTCGAGCGCCAGCGGCGGCGTGTCCTGGGACTGGCCGAACGGGCGGGTCAGCAGGTACCGCTGCGCGATGGCGAGCTTCTCCTGCTCGCTGTACGCCGGCAGCTCGATCACCTCGAGCCGCGTGCGTACCGGCTCCGGTATCCCGCCGGCATCGGTCGCCGTCACGATCCACAGCGCCGCGGACAGATCGAACGGGACCTGGAGGTACTCGTCCCGGAACGCGCTCCGGCGCCCGGGGTCCAGGACGTCGAGCAGCGCGTCGGCGGCGTCCGATGCCACCCGGTCGAGCTCTTCGAGAATGAAGACCGGATTGCCTACCCCGGCCTCGTGCAGACCCTCGACGATGCGCCCGGTGACGCCGTTCTCGACCCCGCGGATCAGGCACTCGGCATTCCCCTTGCCCAGCGGCACGCGCACGTGGGTGCGGCCGAGCGCCGCGGCGACGGCCACCGCCAGCGACGTCTTGCCCGTTCCCGAAGGCCCGGCGAGGCAGGGAACGGGCGTGGGCGTCCGGGCTGGTCCCGGGCGTACGACCAGCGCGGGCGGCCTGTCGGTCTCCGCTCCCCGGTTGCGGCGCACGCCTTCCACGGTGAGCGGGCCGCGGGTCTGCGGGCACGCCGCCAGCACCTGCAGGAGGCGGGTCTTGACCCGCTCGAGGCCGCCGTGGGTGCGGTCGAGCGCCTGCGCCACATACGCCGGGTCGAACCGCTCCGGCTCGCGCGTTCGCCACGGCAGGGCCAGCACCATCTCCGTCCGGTCCAGCGCCTCGTCGACCGCCGCCGCATCGGACCCGAGCCGCCCGGACGCTGCGCCGCAGCGTCTCACTCGCCGGACGGGGCAGCTCGGCGGCCTCCAGGGCCTCGAGCACCTGCTCGAGGCGCGCGCCGGGGGCGGCCAGCGCGCGCACGGACTCGAGCGCCGAAGCGACGGACCGGCCGCCAGCCGGCGGCGGAACCTCGGCGGCGGCGCCGGCAAGCGGTGCCTCCGCCGCCCCGAGCCCGGCAGCACCGTCGCAGAGCAGGCCCAGCGCCTGCGCCTCGTCCACTACACGAACCCGGCCCGAGGCCGCCAGGTCGGCCAGGCCCCACCGCTCGCGCTGCGCCGCGGTGGTGACCACGTAGGCGCCGCCCGCGGGCCTGCTTCGGCCCTGCGAACCGCCCGGACACCCGACGGTGTCCAGCACCCGGCAGTGTTCGTCCCTCGTCGCCGGATAGACGAGCAGCACCGTGTTGTCGTCGTCCCCCCGCAGCAGTCTCACGCGCATCCTCTACGTCTCCTCAGAGTGTTCTTCTCATCCATCGCAAGACCCGCGTCGCAGATCGAACGCGCAGGCTGCACGCGGGCGTTCGACAAGCGCCTGCCGACCGGGTGAACGGAACCTGCCGACAGCGCCGGTACGCCCGGCGCGGCTCTGGAACCCTCCCCTCCTTCGTCCGTTCCCGTCTTTTGCATCCCGCCTTCTTCTCGTCATTCCCGCGTGCGCGGTTCGACCGGCCGACCCCGGCCGGTCTTGCTGAGGGTCCCCTCCATTCGAAAATGGGGGGCGTGGCGGGTTGCCGGTTTCCCAGGCGATACCACAAGGGCGCGAGGGCGCGCGCGGTCACGCGCCCTCGCACGCCATGCGGCGACGAGCAGGTACGTGATGCGCGCGGGCGGCGCCGACCTGACCGTTCTGTCCTCACCATCCGGCAGACCCACCTGGCCCCGCCTTTCAAGGGCGGTCAGCCAGGGCGCCCCACTGGTCGTCGTGACGTCGACCCGGACCGAACTGTCGGGGTTGCGGGCGATGTGGACCTCCTCGCCCTGGTACAGGCAGTTGCCGATATCCCATCCAACGCTCGTCAGCTCTTCCTTCCGTGCCTCCGTTTCCGAGTGCCGCAGGGTCGTTGCGATCACTCGGCATTCGCGTTCGAAGCCGTGCCGCTGTGTTCGTGCGCTGTCGGCTTCTACCCCGGTCCTTGATTTCGGCTTCGCGTTCTTCGGCCTTCCGCAACCGCGTCTGCGCGGTTGCGGAAGGCTCCGGTCCTCGTTCAGTTCCTGCTCGGCCCTGCCACGTTACCGCTCCAGATTCTTCCTGTAACGTCTTTCCGCGCCTCGTTGCGGCAGAGCTCTCCTGATGCGTGGGTTTGCCTCGGGAACTGACCGATGCCGCCCCCGGTCCGCTGGCTGCTCTCGCTTCCGGATGCGGTTGAACAGCTGGAGAGGCTGGATCGCGATCTGATTACTCGTCGTGATCTGGAGGAACTGCTCGGTGTTTCCCGTAGTCATGCCGCGGCGTTGATGCGTCTGTTCGGCGCTGAGCTGGCCGGTACTATTCTCGTTCTCCGGCGGGCGAGTCTGCTTCGCACGTTCCAGCGGGCTATTGCGGCTGGTTCGTTCAGGCGTGAACTCGACCGTCGTGACCGTCTCGTGCAGTATCTCCATCAGGCCCGTACGGCTGCGGTTCGCGTTCCCGTGGTACCCGCGGAGGCGCCGCGCCGCATGGACGGCCTGCCTCCCGGTGTCACGGTCGAGCCTGGCCGCATCGAGGTCCGTTTCGAGCAACCTCGGGATGCGCTCTCCGCTCTTTATGCTCTTGCCCAGGCTCTTCTGGCCGACTACGACCGTTTCGAGGACCTCGTCCGCCGTTGATCTGTAGACTGGCTCGAGCGGACCCGGTCCCCGTTCATTCCGGTGCGTTCGGCGGCCGGCCGCTGGCCGGCGCGGGGCCGTGAACGGGCCGGCCCGTTCACGGCCTGCGAGCGGCCGGCGCGGGGCCGGCCATTGGCCGGTGGCCCGGCTATTACCGGGTAGGTCGCGGGCTGCGACCACTGCTCCTCCCGGAGCGTGTCTTCGTCCCTGTGTTCCTGGACCCGCTTGGTCTTGTCTTGTCGTCGAGCTGTGTCGGTGGGAGGGTGTCTGCGTTCACGACGTCGTTACGTCGACGTCGACCGTGCCGTTCGCGGTTCGGCTGATCCGCACGTTTTCGGTCCCGCGCATCTCGCGGCCGAACGTCAATCCGAGCGCGGTCAGGTGCTCCTTCCGCGCTTCGTGTTCCGATACCCGCAGTGTCGTCGCGATCAGTCGGCATTCCTGCTCGAAAAGCTCGTGTTGCGTATTACGGCTCTCGGTGTCTCCGTCGTAGCTTGGATCGAAGAACGCCTCGACCATCATGGTCGTGAGCTCTTCGCTCGTGATGGGGGTCTCGTTTGCGAGCACGACCGCGATGTCCTCTTCCGGCCAGCCCGCGGCGGTGCTGTTGCGGAAGCCGACGTCGCCGGTGACCTCGATGTTCTCGATCTTGCCCGTCGAGGTCCGTACGCGGAGCACGCATACGATCCTGTCGGCGGTCCCGTGCTCGGGCTGGTTCTCGTCCTCGTCGTGTGCCGGCAGTACCGACCGCGTTCCCGCCGTCTCCTCGTACACCTGGACCTCGACGACGTGTTCGAGGTCGTTGTACCACCGGTAACCGGCCAGATTCGGTTCGTCGGCCATCAGCTGGAGCGGTGTGTCGGACACCCGCAGTGCCCGTGCGAGCGCATGCTCCTCTGGTGGAGAGACGTGGGCGCGCATCACCATTGGTCGTGTGGTCTCGGTTCGCGTGACGGCCGTCGTCCGGCTGGTCCGCTGCTGCCGGCTCCTCAGCCGGTCCTCTTGCTTTCGAGGTTGCCAAGTGCTCAGCCGTGCCGGCGGTTCCTGCAGCGTGACGCCCAGGCTCTGGGCGCGCCGCCAGTCCCAGTGGCGCAGCATCGGCTGGGGTTCGGCTTTCGCCATCGCGGCGTAGATCGCGCGCTCGCACTGGACCATCAGCTCCGTCCAGTAATCGTTGCTCACCACGTCGTTGCGTGCTGGCAGTACGAGCTCGAGCTGCGGTGCGTGCTCTACGTGGACGCGCGTGAACCAGTACTCGGGCGTTGCTCGCGCGTACCCGTGCAGGGGCTCGATCACGACGGGTTGCCGGGGATGTCCCGGACGCTGTTGAACTTGAGCTGATGTGAAGCGGGTGGCGGCTCCTGCCCCTGTCCTGTGGTAGGACAGGGGGATGCAATCAGAAAAGGAGACTGCCACCCATGGCGAAGCATGACAGGCGGAAGACGTCCGGCCAACCCCCCAGCTCGCGACCCGTCACGATCCAGGTGCCGCTGCCGGTGCTCGGCGTGGTCAACGGTGTCCGGGAAGCGTTCCATGGCTTTTGCATCGCGACCGGGCTGCAGGTCCTGGAGGCGATGATGGAGGCGGACCGGGAAGTCCTGTGTGGTGCGAAGGGGCGCCATCAGGTCGAGCGGCCCGCGTGGCGCGGAGGGAGTGTCGACAGCCAGGTGACACTCGGCGGGCGGCAGGTCGAGCTGCCGCGGCTCCGCGTGCGGAGCTCGGATGGCGAAGTCCCGCTGGCGAGCTTCCAATGGGCGGCGGCCACCGACCCGCTGGACGAGCACACGCTGGCCGCGGTCGCCGCCGGGGTGTCGACGCGCCGGTACGCGGGCACGCTGGACCCGGTACCGGCCGACGTGACCGAGCGGGCGACGTCGAGCAGTGCCGTGTCGCGGCGGTTCGTGGCGCTGTCGACAAAGCGCCTCCAGGCGTTTCTCAGCCGGCCGTTGGGCGAGTTGGACCTGCGGGCGGTCTGCATCGACGGCAAGGTCTTCCGGGACCACTGCATGGTGATCGCGTTGGGGATCGACACGCAGGGCCGGAAACACGTGCTGGGCCTGCGCGAAGGCGCCACCGAGACGGCTGCCGTCACCACCGGCCTGCTCAGCGACCTGGTGACGCGCGGATTGCCGACGGACCGGACGTTGCTGTTTGTCATCGACGGCGCTACGGGGCTGCGCCGGGCCATCACCGACGTCTTCGGTTCTCGCGGCGTGGTGCAACGCTGCCAAGTCCATAAGTGGAGGAACGTCATCGGCCATCTGCCCGAGCGGCTGCACGCCTCTGTCGGCAAGGCGTTGCGGGATGCGTGGAACCTCGATTCGGCAGACCGTGCGGCGCGGGTGCTCAAGCGGCTGGCCGGGTCGCTGGAGCACGACCACCCCGGCGCGGCGGCGTCCATCCGGGAGGGACTGGACGAGACGCTGACCGTGCAGCGCCTCGGTCTGACGGGGGCGCTGCAGCGTACGCTGCGGACGACGAACATCATCGAGAACCTGAACGGCAGCGTCGAGCACTACTCGCGCAACGTCAAGCGCTGGCGTGGTGGCCAGATGATTCAACGCTGGGTGGCGAGCGCGCTGGTGGAGGCGGAGAAGCACTTCCGGCGGGTCCGGGGCTACCGCGATCTGCAGCACCTGGTCGGTGCCCTGGACGCGCTGGCTCCGCCCGACGGCGTGGTTGCTGACGTGGCGTAACATAGATGACTTCGTAGAGGAGACCGGGAGTTCGCCACCCGAAGTTCAACAACGAACGGGACAACCCCGGGTTGCCGGTTGCCGATCACGTGGCCGTGGAAGTTGACGACGGTCAGGTGGACTCCGTACGCCACCGTGCTCCGGAACACCCCGATCTCCACCCCGTCGGTGGTTTCCTTGTACACCGCGCCCTTCAGGAAGTGTTCCCGCGGCATGCACTCGTCGTCCATGACGACCGGGATCGGGTAGTACCGGCACAGCTTGCGGATCTCGTTCCGCAGGCCGTAGAGGTTTCCCTTCTGCTCGAAGGTCACTCGTGTGCCGCTGGGCAGCGGGCCGTTCGCGGCACTGCACCTGGTCACGCTGGCTTCGGCTTCACCGGTGAAGTGCTTCGGCTCCAGGGAGATTCGCCACCCGCCAGCGCCGTTGCGCGGCCAGGACTCGACCTCGGCGTTGCGTCGGGCCAGGGAGAAGAATCCCATCCCGGCTGGATCCTCGGCTCTCGTGCGTTGGTCGGACCATCCGCTGCTGCCGAACTCGAGCAGCTGGCGGGGTTCCGCGATGCCGACGCCGTCGTCGCGGATCGTTACCGCCTCCGCCTCGGTCGTGATCTGCACCTTCGTGGCGCCGGCGCGCCGCGCGTTCTGCAGCATCTCTCCGATGATCGCTTCGGTGGTCGCGTTGAAGAACCGGGTCACCTTCTTCATTGCCAGCCCGTTGATGCTCGCCCGTAGTCTCGTCTCTGAGTCCATTCCTCTGTCTCCTTCTGGTTCCGTCTCGAGTTCACCGGTTTCTTTTTTTCTTCCGTCACCGTTGCCCGTCTGGGCGTCTCCTGGCGTGAAACTGCGCCACTGCCTTTCAGCGGTCCGGCCAGCGCGCGGCCGGTCACGGGCCGGCAGCAGGCCGGCCCTGCGGTCTGGTTATGGGCCGGTAGCCGGCCGGCCCTGTGGTCTGGTTATGGGCCGGCAGCCGGCCGGCCCTGTGGGCAGGTAATCCGGCCGGTCGGCGACTCGGCCGTCACGTTTCGGCTGCGGAGGAACTGGCCCGAAGGCAGGGCGTGGTCGGCTATCAGGCCGAGCGCGGGGCGGCTCCTGGGCCAGCTATCAGAGCTGGCCGCTCTCCTTTTCGCTGTGCCAGGGCCCATCAGGCCATGTCACCACGACGTGGTCGACTGCTTCTGTCCCGAACAGCTTCGCGATGTCGTTGATCTTCTTCCAGATCCCGCGGTCGGCTTCCGAGGGATCCGGGTCACCGGAAGGGTGGTTGTGCCACGTCGCGATCGCCGCTGTCGGCAGGCTCGCGATCTGTCGCGCAACGGCTTTGGTGTCGACCGGAGCCATGCTGGTGGTGCCGATTCCGATCACGGCGTCCCGGAGCACCTGGTGCTTCGTGTTCAGGAGCAGGAGCCCGAAGTGCTCGACGGCCAGCGGCAGATGCCGGTGGCTCACGTAGCTCACCATGTTCTTCGGGCCCGATATCCGTGTACGGAACGGCCGGCTGCGGTCGGCCCTCCGTACCAGAGTGCTGGCAGCGTCGAGGCGTCTGCGGACCCTGGCCGGCCACGTCCGTGTACCGCCGGCGTTGATCAGGTCGTGCAGGGTCATGCCGTTTTCCAGCGCCAGGCGCGTCAGGCGCCCCGCTACGGGGCCTGCGATGCGTTCGACGAGTTCTGCATCGTTCATCGCGTCGTGCTCGTGTACGGGCTCCAACTGGCTCACAGCGTGGTCGTCGATTTGCTCGACCGCGTTCGTCATCGTCTAGTCCGTTCCGATTGCCTCGGTGTTGGTGCTCCACACGATCTTCGTCTTGCAGACGGAGCATCGACCCGTTCTCCTGATCTCGCGGGTCAGGCGTTTGCGCAGGATGGGCCGCGCGCACTTGCAGCGCCCGATCCACTTGCTGGCGGTGTGCGTCACGGCCGTGCAGCGGTCTGCGGTGCATCCGATACGCATGGCCGCGAGCTTCCATACGCGGTCGTGCTTGTGCTCGGCTCCTACCAGAGCGTGTGCGACCTCGTGCAGGACGGTGTCGATGAGCTCTTCTTCCGGCGCCGTCATGCAATAGCTGACGGCCAGACAGATCAGCTTCTCCCGGAAGTAGCAGATCCCGGCGCGGCCTGAGGCCAGGTCGAATGTCGCGGACCACTCGTCCGCGAGCCCGTGGTACACCTTCTGGCGGACCATCAGGTCCTGGATCAGGCGGTCGGCCTCGTTCAGCTCGCGCCGCTGTCCGGGTGATGGCTTCACGATTCGTATGGCGTTGTACGGCACCCGCCAGCGGCCGGCCTCGCCGGCCGCCAGGATCGCGTTCTTGCGGTGGAGCTCGGCGACCTTCGCCTCTATCCGTCGTCCGCGGGCATGGAACTCGACGGTGGCCCCGACCGGGGTCCGTGCTCCTGCGAATGTCTTCCCCACTGTCTCCAATTTGCTCTCTCCTTCGTGTGGTTCCCGTTGGCAGGTAGTGTGTCCCGGCTCCCGGTGACCTGGTGGTTGCGCTGTCGCGTTTTCGCCCCCTCAGGGCGCGGGCGTACGATCCGGAGTACCCCTGCAGGGGTACTCCGGATCCGGGTACGTACTCCGGATCGCGATCCGGATATAGGAGTACCCCTGCAGGGGTACTCGATGATCCGGATCATGATCCGGATATAGGAGTACCCCTATTTTTTTTTGCGCATCGCCGGATGATCCGGATCGATGATCCGGATCATTTTCTGTACAGCCTTCCCGCAGGGAAAAATACCAGTGGGAGCGACCCTGCTGCAGCGGTCGCTCCCCCCTCTTACCCCGTACGTACTCCGGGTACGATCCGGATCATCGATGATCCGGATCATGGGTGCGAAAAAGCCACGCGGGCCAGCACAATTCGGAAAGCGGCTTCGCGCTCTGGTCCGGAATTCTGGGAAAATGCGCCGGCTCGACGGCTCCGAGGGCCCTGTACATGGCGCCACGGGTCCTCAAACGCGCTTCGCGGGCCCTAAACTGTACGATCCGGATCATGATCCGGAGTACCCCGGACACCGCCAGAAAGTAGGGTACTGTTTAGATCCGGATCCGGATCTAAAAGTACTCCGGATCCGGGTTCGATCCGGATCCGGATCCGGTCACTGCAGTACTCCGGATCGTGTCCGGATCGTTTTTGGCCCTTTTTCGGTCGGGTATGCTTGTCTAGCGCCCGGCTCACTTTCGCCTGGCTTGTGGAGGGCTGTCGTGCAGAAACAGAAGGTGATTGTGTACGTCGACTCGTCTCTGGTGGCGGCGTACGGAATGTTGGCGAACGCGTTCGGTGCTACCCGGTCACATGTCCAGAGGCTCGGTTTGGAGCACGGTCTGGAGGGTGCCAGAGCGGCGATGGAGGCGGAGCACGCGACCCAGGCGCTCAGCCGTCGCAAGGTGCCTGTCTCGCCTCTGGTTGGTGAGTCGGGGCAGGCGGCTCCGAGTCTCTCTGTTGCGCTGGCGGGTCTGCGTCGGTTTGGCGCTACGCTTGTGCGCCTGAACCCCGCTATCGATGGTGAAGTGCTCCGGGCGCAGCTCCTCGACGAGGCTTCCGCTCTCACGCCGCCGTTGCCGCTTTCGGAGGCGGATCTGGATGCTCTGGTTGATGAATTGCTCGAGGCGGCCGTCAGTACTCTGACGGCTCTTCCCGGGGAAGAGCCGCCTACGGATGGTTCGGAGCAGTAGACTTCACGTAGAAAATGGGTTCACGTCCAATCCACGATCCTGATTGGGAGCCGTACCGCCACGTTGTCAAGTTGCGATTTGCGGCGTCCGAGCTCAACGAACTCAACCGGCTTTGTGTTGAGCACGGTGTCAGCCGTGCGCTCTTGTTGCGCAGGGCTATCGAGTACGGGCTACCGCCCGCGGTAGACAGCCTCGACCTGGCGCGCTCGGCGGCAATGTCGCTTCGTACTGGGCGGCCCGTCCGTACCTTGCAGACGACTCGGTACGGTCCTCGGACCCTTCAGCCGATTACTGCGGTTTTCCGTGCGGAATCCCCGGGCCAACGTCTGAACCGGAGGTCGCTCCGCTATCCGGTACCGGAGGAGTCCTGATGTTCTGTTCTGCGCTGGATTAGGCGCGGGCCCGGCATCGGCCGGCCCAGGGCCGGCAACGGGCCGGCCGACGGTCGTCCGGCCGCTCGTCGTTAGTGCCTGTATTCAGGCTCTTTTGGTTCACGTCCAATCCACGATCGCGATTGGGAGCCGTACCGACCCGTTGTCGAGTTGCGATTGGCGGCGTTCGGGCTCAACGAGCTCAACCGGCTCTGTTTCGAGCACGGTGTCAGCCGTGCGCTCTTGTTGCGCAGGGCTATCGAGTACGGGCTACCGCCCGCGGTAGACAGCCTCGACGTGGCGCGCTTGGCGGGAATCTCGCTTCGTACCGGGCGGCCCATCCACCCCTTGCGGACGACTTGGTACGGTCCTCGGACCCTTCAGCCGATTACTGCGGTTTTCGGTCCGGAATCCCCGGGTCAACGTCTGAACCGGAGGTCGCTCCGCTATCCGGTACCGGAGGAGTGCTGGTGTTCTGTCCTCCGCTGGGTTAGGCGCGGGCCCGGCACCGGCCGGTCCAGGGCCGGCAACGGGCCGGCCGGCGGTCGTCCGGCCGCTCGTCGTTAGCGCCTGTATTCAGGCTCTTTTTGGTTCACGTCCAATCCACGATCCCGATTGGGAGCCGTACCGACACGTTGTCAAGTTGCGATTGGCGGCGTCCGAGCTCAACGAGCTCAACCGGCTCTGTCTCGAGCACGGTGTCAGCCGTGCGCTCTTGTTGCGCAGGGCTATGGAACCCGGGCTACGGCCCGCTGTAGACAGTCTCGACCTGGCGCGTTTGGCGGGAATGGCGCTTTGTCTCGGCCGGCGGATCCGTACCTTGTTGACGACCGGGTACGGTCCTCGGACTTTTCAGCCGATTACTGCGGTTTTCGGTGCGGAATTCCCGGGGCAACGTCTGAACCGGAGGTCGCTCCGCTATCCGGTACCGGATGAATCCTCAGGTGGGCGCGGGTAATTGGCCGGCCCCGGGGCCGGTAACCGGCCGGCGCTGGGCCGTCCTGCCGGTGCGCGTTGCCGCCTTTATTCCGGCTTCGGTTTGGGCTAATCGATGTATTTGTTCCCTCGTCCCTTCATCGCGTCGGTGATCAGTCGGCGCAGTGCTCGGCGCAACATGACCTCGGCTGGTCGTTCGAGCTTCAAGGCGAGTTCCTTGATGTCGGTGTGCAGTTCACGATCCACGTGGATCGTGAGTGTTGTGGTGTCCTCACGGTCTCTTCGTCGGCGCGTTGCGGATGCGGCCGGTCCGTGCTTGAGTACGTCGTCGGCGCCTTGGGTGGTCTGGCTGCCGCCTGTCACTCCGGCGGCCTCCTTGATCAGGTTTGAGAGCCCGGCGTCATTTTTTCGTCTGCCCATGGTGGTCAGTGATCCATTTCTCGAGCGCTTCGAGCTCGGCTGCCGCTTTTGAACCAGGGTACGCTTCGCGTGCGGTCTGGCCGTTTTCGTACGACCGAGCGTGCGCGATACGGCGCATGACGGTGACCGGGCAGATCACGATCCCGTGTTTCTTCCCGAGTATCGCCAGCGCCTCGCGTGTGCGTTCGTTGTCGTTCCCCCGGCTCTCTCCCTGGTTGATTACGAAGACCGCCGGTCCGCCGGCGAGTTCGGCGATCTTCGCTGTTCCTGGCATTGCCGCGATGTCCTGTCCTGTTGGCCGGCACGGTATGACGATGATGTCGGCGATCGTCGCCGCGGCGAGCGCGGACTCGGTCGCGCCGGCGGGCGTGTCGATGATCAGTCGTTCAACCCCGTTGGTCTTGCAGGTGTGCTGGATCAGGCCCAGGCGGTTCGGTTGGGTCGCAGTGACCACGGGGTCGTTCTGCTGTCCCCGTTGGTCGCTCCACGTCACCGACGTTCCTTGTGGGTCGATGTCGATGTGGAGTTGCCCCGACTATGCGGAGCTCCGCATAGCTGGGGAAATCTCGCGGGCGATCGTCGCCGATCACGCCTGTGTCCGGGCCGCGAGATTCCCACACTCCCACAGCGGTCATCGTCGATGACTGACACGGAACGACGTTCATCCGAGGATGTGTCATGATGTGAGCCCGCAAGCGTTAACCCGTCCACGGGATCGGGGCTATGCGGAGTTCGGGACTATGCTGAGTCGCTTGAGGGGTTCACTCTCAAGTGCCTGTTGGAACGAGGGTTGCGTGAGCTGACCGATTCCCGAGACTCCGCATAGTCGGGATGCTCTGTCCGGGCTGATTGGCCGGAAAGGGGCTTTCCATGACCGTTCACGGCTCGTGGACCGTCGACCGTCTGGTCGAGGCGTACACGCACCACCAACGACGTACGCGCGGCTTGCGTCCTCAGACGTTGCGCAACCGCGCTTGGCTCGTCCGGATGCTCGTCCGGGTCGCTCTTGGCACGGACCCCGAGGCTGCACTCCGCCGGTGCGTCAAGGATCCCGCACCTCAGCCACTCCGCTTCACGGCCACCGACCGACTCCTCGACTTCCTGGAAGCCCTTGGAAGCCCCCTGACTATGCGGAGTACCGCTGCACGAAATCGTCCGGGTCCACGCGGGCCGCCGAGCCAACTCAGCATAGTCCTGAACTCCGCATAGCCCCAGCTATGCGGAGCTCCGCATAGCTGGGGCAACCTCACTCTGCTCTGTGGTCGTTCTTCTGGTCCCTCACCCGTGGCTCCTCGTTTTTCGCTCCCGGCCGGCCCCCGGCCGGCAAGGGGCCGTGCGCCGGTAGGCTGCCCCAGCCTTGGTCCGGCGCCAGCAGGGCCGGCCTGGAACAGGCCCCGCTGCGGCCCACACCCGGCCACCGGCCGGTCCTGGCTGGATCCACAACCTGGAGAAAGGCCGCCGTGAGATCGACAAGTTGATCAGACGTCTTTCGGCGTTGCCGCCGGCCCGATGATCACGCTGGCTGCGACCGGGGGTAGTCGTTTCGGTTCGTCCGGCCGGCCGATCTCTGCCGAGTCCACGGTTCGCCTGTTCAGTGCGGGCATTGGCATTCCGACACCCACGGGTAATGGTGTCGCTCGCAGCACCGCTGCCCATAGCAGGCCCGACCGCGTGAGCCCTTTGCGTGTCCGGCTCTCCTTCAGGTACAGGTCTGCGCCTGCGACGTCGACCGTCGTCTTGCTCTTGCCGAGCCTGGCCGCGTGGACCATCTCCCTGGTGACCAGCACGATGCTCCCGATGCACTCCAGTGCGTCGGAGCCTTCTTTCGCCCCGCCGTACTTGCGGTGGTCGGGATGGCCCGGATCCGTTGGATGGCATGTCTGCATCCCGCCGCCCTTCCGGATCTGGTTCCACAGTCGCCGCAGATTGTCCTTCCGGAAGAAACCTCGCGCATTGCTTCGAATGCCTCGACTGTCGCCAGGTGCGTCGGCAGCGACGCGCGGTGCGAGTAGGCGTCGGCGACGATAGCTGGCCACAGCACCTCGTTGTTGCGCAGCCAGGCGCGTGCGTCAGCGATCTGCAGCGTTCCCTGTGGCGGTCTTTCGAGCAGCTCCTGCGACATCTCCGCCTGCGCCGGGTCGATGTCGACGAAAGTAGGTTGGATGTCGCAGTCGGCTCCTTCCCCCAGCGTTCGCCCTGCGGCTCCGAGCACGGCGACCTGTTTTATCTCCAGGCTGCATAGCGCCGTCTCGATTGCTTCGATGTACGGGTGTCCGGTCCCGCTTCCGTCGTCCGTAGACGCCCGGCTGCGGTTGACGATCAGCTCGCGTGTCCCGTTGGTCTTGTTCTCGACGAGCTGGTAGTCGGCGTAGGCCGTCCGAGCTCTGTACTCGGTCTGTTCGTGGTATCCGTAGATTCCCAGTAGGGCGACGATGAACAGGGCGGTCTCCCAGCCCCATGCCCGGCGGTGCGCGGCGACCGCGGCGCCGCCGCTCACCAGTGCCACCAGCGCTGTGGCGCCGGCCATTCCCAGCGTGCTCAGGATTACCCACGCGGTCAGAAGCGCGCCGGCCACGTTGCCCGCGGTCGACATCGCGAGCGTGCTGCCGGTTCCGTGCTCGTTTGCGGATCTCCTGCGTGCCCGGTCGATCAGCATGATCGATTCGGCCAGCCACATTCCTATTGGAGCGATTCCGAGCGTCGAATACAGCACGACGCCGACGGCCACCTGTTCCTGCGTCAGGTTGAAGACGACCAGCGGCAGCCCGTGGCCGGTGGCGACCACGGTCCAGATGCTGGCCTTCATCAGACGGTTCCCAGCGGCCTCGCGCAGTTTCGCGGTGGCTCCGCTGAGTCCTCCCAGTCTGGTTGCGGCCCGTTCGCCTCGGTGGTATCCCAGGGCCAGTGCTCCCAGGTAGGCGGCCAACAGGATGGAGGTTACCGGCACGGGGGTTCCCGCGTACGGCACCATGGCTCGCAGTCCCAGAATCTCGACACTCAGCGAGGCGAAACCTTCGGCCGCCAGGATTGTCCAAGCGCGCGTCGGAGAGAGTGCGCTCTCGTGTGTGCCTGTTTTCGTTGTCGAGTCCATGTTCGCAGCCCTGTCACGGCGACCGGTTGCGTAGACCGGCGCCGCTTCTTGCGGGGTCAATGGATCTGGTCGGGCGCGCCGTTCGGCCTCGACCGGTCGGTCTCGCTCGGACTCAGACCGTTCTGGTACTCGTTGAGCTTGCCTACCGTTTCCATGATGCGGGTGGTCAGGTCCGCCCGCTCGATCACGTCGGTAACGCAAAGCGCTGACAGTCCCAGTTGCCATGCGACCTGGTTGAGGTCGTCGGTGACTGTGCGCATGGATTCGGTCTCGATGTGGCTCTCGTTGCTTCGTCGCGCGGATACTCCGTTGCGCAGCAGCAGTCTGGGTCCGGTCTCCGGGCCCCAGCTGTAGTCGATGTAGTCCCGGGTCCACGTGTTGAGCAGATTGGCCAGGATCTGCTGTCCGCGCCAGTCCGCCAGCGTTCTCGCGTCTCGGTCGATCCGCAGCCACACCGCGTGGCTTAGTGCCCGGTTGGGCCGCATTCCCGTGATCAGGGGTCCGGTCAGCGCCGCTCCTTCATAGGTCGCCGTGATTACCGCTCCGTCGGCTCGGCGCAGGCCTCCGCCGATTGCGATGGACGACCACCGGACGTCGTGCTCGATCCAGACGACCCGTGTCACTTCCTGGCTGTTGGAGTCGGGTTGTCCGTTGGGCCACTTCCAGCAACCGCGCAGCGTCCACCATTCTCCGAGCTGGCTGATTCCGGTTTCCCACCACTCGGGTGCCGGGAAGTGGTTGGCGTCCAGTGTCCGGCGCAAGGCTTCGGCGGCTTCCGCCGGCTGGATCAGTCGGTTCGTGACTCGTCCCGAGCCGATTGACACGCCGTTCCATTCACGTCGACCCTTCGTGGAGAACATCCCGCGCTGTGGCCAGGCCAGTACTATGTCGCACTCGAATGGGTGCTGCATCCCGCTCCGGTTGGTGATGGCCCGTGCGCTCACGCTCGGCAGCGCCCGGATGAGCTCTGCCCACTCGGGCTGCTTCCATTCGACTTGGCGTCGTCGCCACGTCGTCGCCGGATTCCGGGGTGGATCCTTCGGTTTCGTTCGCGACTCGCTCTGTTCCACCGTCGTGTCCGCTCGCTCCGCCGGCGGCCTGTGCCGTTCGGCTTTGTTGTTTGTTCGGCTCCTTTCAGTTTGGACGATGCTCGTTGTTTCGTCGCTCCCGGGGCTCGTTGGGGGGCCGTCTTCATTCAAGCGGGCCGCGTCAGGTGCAGTAGTCCTGCGAGCCAGTGCGCGGCGAGCATGTGCAGGTGCTCGACGGCATTCGTCGTGTCAGGCGTCCAGCGGCCTCTCCAGTCGTCTTCTTCGATTCCCGGTGGCTGCGGGTCGGTCAGCTGGCCGTTCATCGCTATGCGGCATATCAGCTCGCCTCCACCTATCACCACTCGGGCCTGATCGGCCCGCACTGGCGCTCCGGCCGAAGGCTCGGGCCGTGTCCATCCGATCCGGCGGATGGCCAGTGAGCTCGCGGCTTCCGTGCGCATTGCAGCCACGGCGTCGGATTCGCTCTCGTAACGCCATTTCCGGTCGCCGACGCCACCCCATGCCCGTTTCGGATCTGTCCCCAGTGTGGTCTCGATCTCCTTGAGGACCTCGTCCGGCGGCGGCGTGCTCCAGGCTCCGCTCATCCATTGGCAGGCCGCGTAGGTCCCGGCCAGCCGTCCGTAGCCGCCTGGTTCCGGTAGTTGCGGCGGCGTTGTGTGGTCGTTTTCGGGCGCCCGGGCCAGGTTCTCCCATATTGCGCGTGCGTCGGGAGCGCTCAGGCGACCTCGTGGTAATCCTTTCTTAGCGCCTCCTGGGCCTTTCTCCAGCGGTCCGCTCCGCTGAAACGGTCGTTCCCCTGTCCGGGTCCGGTCGGCCAGTCGCCGGGTTCCCCCGGCATGTCGTCGGGCCGGAGCGCTTCCTCGATCACGGTTGCGTGCGTGGTTCTGCGGATCAGGCCGAGCTGCTCCCTGGTGACCAGCATGCTGAACTCGTAGTTCAACATCTCCAGAGCGCCGTTCAGCTCGTCGGCGTGGTACCGGCGGATGTCCCGGACTTCCAGGAACAGCTGCCGTCGGTTCTCCCCTTCGGTCTTCTTCACCGCTTCGAGCACCTGCCCGTAGCTGCAGCCGCTCTGCGGCGTCAGTAGCGCCGCGACCACCCGGGTCTCTCCGAGTTCGTCGCTTCGTCGGAGTACCACGGGTCGTTCTGTGGTGGGCTCGTCGTTGTTCCCCACGCTCGTGTCGATCTTGATGTCGTCGGACCACTTCTCGTTGAGCTTCTGCAGCTGCTCGCCGAAGTTGCTGGATCGGGCGGGAGCCTGCGACCCGGTCTCGTGGTCCATGAGATCGCGTATGCGGTCTCCTCCCGTCCTGGGATGCCGGCGGCTGAGCCACGTCCGCAGGTCCCGCCCGACCGTTCGGCTCTCTTCGTGGGGCATGCGCGCCAGGGCCCTCGCGGTCTCGTCCACCCGCGGGCCGTCGTCGATCAGCGTCAGCTTGCAGCGTCTGGCGCCTGGTTGCCACCGGCCGTAGTCCCGGCTGGTCGGGTCGGCGGCGCTGGTCCCCTTGCATGCCCGGAGCCACCAGTTCAGGGCGTTTCGGAACTTGGCGCTTGCCGCTCGCATGCAACGCAGCCTGGCTGGGACGCTGTACAGGGCCCTGTTGGGCCTCTGCTGCCACAGCGTTTGCTCACTCGTGGTGCCGATCCGGAATCTGCACCGTCCCTCCAGCCACCGTACGATGACGTCGGAGATGTTCCTGAACTCCATCTGCTTGGTCCTTTCCGGATTCAGGTCATCGGGTCCGCGGTGTAACCGCGCACCGCGTTGTCGATGGCGTTTACGGCAGCCGCTGCTGCGGCCGACGTCTTGCTGGTCGCCCTCACGTACGTCAGCGTGGCGTGGTTGGTGTTCAGCCGAACCGCCCACGGCTGCAGCCGGATGGGAACCAGCACTCTTGCGTCTCGCTCCCCGGCCTGTAGCAGCCGCCCGTACGCGATTCCCAGCAATGCGTCGCTGGTCTCGCTCTCGTCGTCTCCGGTCAGCCGCCGCGCCACGGCGACGTCTGTCTCGTCGGTCATCGGCTCGCCGTGCGCCCAGTGGTCGTCCACGTCGGGCGTCGTTCCCGGGTACAGACCCGCGCGAGCGACGCCGTTCCCGTCCTTGAACACGCGCAGCGTCTCGTCGGGTGTTCCCACCTGGGACGGCTTGGCGTCCTCTTTCGCGAATTCCGGCGCCGCGCGGAATGCCTCCTGCGTCTGGCAGCGGCCTGCATCTTCGGCGCCGGGGCGCTCCTGCTGTCGGTCAGTTCCGGTCATCGTTTCGTCTCCTTTTTTCGCTGCTGGTACGGTCCGGCGGACGTCTCCGGATCGGCTTTTTCGGTGCCGGCGTCCGTGTAGGGTGCTGTTTGGGGTTTTCCGCCTTTTCGGCGGCGTCATGTTTAGCACTCTGAGTCGGCTTGGGGGCCGATTCTGGTCTATAGACCAAAAGCGGCCCAAACAGGCTCCGAGGGCCCGCGGAGAGCTGGTCGGTTTTGGTCCCGGTACGCCTTGTTCCAGGCTCGGGCGGGACTCGGGTTCGGCTTCCTCCCGTCCGGTCGGCCGGCTGCCGTCGGCAGGCGTGTTCACGACCCGGGGAGGAGGGCTTCGTGACCCCCGGTTGGTGGTGTGGCTCAGGCGGTCCTCGCCGTCGCGTGCGTTCGGTGGGCCTGGCGCTCAGGCGCCTGTCGGTCCTTTGGATCGCGGTTCCGTTGCCGGTGGCCCGCGGTCTCGCCCCGTGTGATCGACCCTGCCGGGCCGGAGCCCGGGCGCACGGCGGTCGCCTGCCCGTGGCCTGTCTGGTCCGGGCGTTCTCATTCGTTGCTCGATGCACAGGCCGGACCTCGCCATGAGGCGTCGCCGCGGGCTATTCCGGCGGGCGTCCATTCGGTGGACGCCACTGCTGCTGTTCCTTGGCTCTGGTTCAGTTCGCGTGGACCCGGGTCGGTCCGATCAGCGATCATGCTGGTTCACTACCCCATGGTTCTCCATGGCTGGTGTGGTACCGGCTGTAGTATTTTTCCCACTTGGCTAGCAGTGCATCGGGGTCTGGCCACCGTCTGTACTGTTGCTGCCATTTGAGCAGCGTGACCTGTGTGTGCCGGGAGGCCCTTCCCATGCGGTTTCCGCTGCTCCTGGCCGCTGTCGTTGTCCACGACCGTGGCCATCTATACGTCGAGGTGATGGCTTTTCCTGCGCTATGGTGAGTGTTCAGCAGCAGTTGTGCGGCGTACTTCGTGAGGGATGCTTCGGTCAACCGGTTCGAGCCTCCGAGTGGCAGCGTGGTGTCCATCGCGCGTTTGAGTGTCAGCATCTGTGCCGGTGCGACCGATTCGGCGATCGTGGGGATGTTGCTGCAGTTGACCTGATTCTGGCTCACGACTGCTTTGAGTATTTCCTTGACGATGCGGTGGCGGGCCGTTCTGTCCAACTCGAGCGTGTTGTACAGCTCCTTGCTGCGGATTTCCAGGATGACCCGTCTGTGTTCGTCGCTTGGGTCGCGGTGCCTCCCGCCCCGCCACCCCGTGGCGGTCGAGATGTTGTTGTACACACCGCTGGAGCAGACCGATGTGATCCTCCGTCTACCTTCGTGGAAGCCGAACTCCAAGGCGCAGTACATGGTTCCGTTTGTCGCTTCAGCTAGTCGCGAGCTTTTTTCTCGCGATCGTGTGCATCGTCACCAGGGCGTCGGCGGCGCTCACGCGCGCCAGGTTCAGTACCGGGATACCGGCGGTTCGCGCCATCTTCATTCCAGTGGCGGTCCCGCCCTGTGTCGCGCTGCCCGGTGTCCAGCAGATTACAGCGTCGACCCGCCGGTCGGTGGGTGCATGTCCGAGGCCGTGGATGATTGCCTCGTTCCGTCCGTGCAGCGCCCGTGCGCCTCTCGAACAGCGCTCCCACGCGCCGTGGTACTTCGACACGATTCCCTGCGCATGCGACTGCTCGCTGTTCGTCAGCGTCACGCACTCGTTTCCGGTGCGGTCGTTGTACCGCTTCCACTTCCAGGGCAGGTAGACGGTCCGTCCTGCCCTGGTCGTGCCGTTCTCGAACGCCGTGTCGGCGCCGTCGGCTCCACCGGAATGCAGGTGCCATCCGCTCCGCTCCAGCTCGCGGGCCAGTTCGGTCATCGCCTCGAGCATCTCGGCAGGCGTCTGCCTGGAGCCGATCCCGGCGTACACCAGCCCACCGGCCTCATGCTCTGAGGCACCCGCGACCCCGGCCGGCGCCGCCGTCTGCTCGGGCCCCCGTACGGTCTTTCCGGGTTCGGCGGGTGCTGGTTTGCGGTCGGCCAGGCTGCCTGCGGGGATTCCTGATCTTGTCATCGTCGTCATCTCCTTCTCTGCTCTGCTCAGGTCCCTGCTATCGTCTCTGCCGCCGGCGGGCCCGGTTGCGGCCCGTCCCCTGCATTGCGACCCGCCGGTTCTCCGCGGCGGTCCAGCGTGCTATTCCGGCCAATACTTTTTGGGTCGTGTGCGATCCGGCTGCCGTCAGCCGGCTGACCGCATCTTCGAACGCTTCGTGGATGTTCCGGTCGATCGCCCGTGCTATCGCGATCCGTTCTCCACCTTCCGGGTCGTCGTCGACGGACGCCTCGAGCACTGCGGCGGGTCCGGCCGGCAGCACCCGCCAGATGTTCCAGCCCTTGCGTTCGGTGCTCCGGTCGTTCGCCCGGCTGACCAGGACGCCCCCGATTGGCAGTTCCACCGCCTGGCGGTTCGCTCCCCGGTAGGTGTCGGTGTCTCCCGATCCCTCGGTCGGTCCTCCGGGACCGTAGCCTGCAGTGATTCGGGGTCCGTGGACGCCCAGCCAGCCCGGGTCGTCGCTCATTCCGGTGGCGATGGCCATCCGGCTGACCACCGGCAGCTCGTCGGCGTGCACCGAGCGCGCCTGCTTCGCATTGCACGCGGTCGCCCGCTTCTTCGGCACCGGTGCCGGCTCGGCCATCGGTAAACCGGCGTCGGTGTCCGCGCTCGTTACGGTCACCCGTACCAGCAGGTCACCGCTGAATCCTGGTCCTGGCCCGTCGATGCCCGGTGGGTACGCGGTGGGGCGCTCGCCTAGTGGCAGGTGCGTGGTCTCTCTCTCGGTGGCCTGTCGGCTCCAGGATTCCATTTCCCTCTCCTCGTCTTCTGGTCTGTGCTTCCGTTGGACTTCTCTTTCTGCCACTCCCCTGTCCGAGTTCTTTCGCCATCCGTATTCCGAGCCCCACCTGGGCGCGGGCGCTTACGGTTCCTGGCCCCCATGGGGCTACCGGCCCGTACACGGCGGGCCACACAGGACCACCGCAGGCCAGCCCCCGGCGGGTGTTCCACGCGTGTTGTGCCGTAGGGTGCGCCGGCCTAGCCCTGCTTGCCGGTTCGCTCTCGTCGCAGGTCGACCTTGGTCACGTAGGCCGTCTGGCCGTCCTGTATTTCCTTGACCGTCACGTATCGCGGTCCCGTGCTCTGCGCGTCCCGGTTGGCCTGGAGCTGCTCGAGCGACTTGCGGTAGTTGCGCTGCCACTCGCCTTCGTCGTTCACGGCCTCGGGTCCCGGGCGGGGGCTTTTTCCCGCGGCGCTCTCCGGCGGCCCTCTTCAGGTTTCCCACGCCTCGGTGCAGGGTTCATCCCCGCCTGCGCGGGGAGCGTTGGCCGCGGCCTTCGCGGCGGAACGGGTGAATGGATCATCCCCGCACGCGCGGGGCTTAACCGGACGCGGTCCCGTTGAACAGTCGGAGACTCAGACACAGGCCGGAGCAGGCAGCGACGCGCCGTACGCAGCGGCCGTCAAAGCCGAGCGCCGCCGAAACTAGCCTCGGGGCGCCAGAGCGGTCCGCCGTAGCGTCACGACGCGCTCGAGCCGGGCAGAGGGCCAACGCCTAGCCGTCGAACGGAACACCCCTCGCGCGGCGAAAGCGACCGCCCTTGTGCGCCTTCCACCATTTGACGAGAGCGCCCTTCTTGCCAGTCTGGCTGTTGTAGATGTCGACGACAGCGGCGGCAACACACTCGGGAACCTTGCGCCCGAGGCGCTCCCGGTAGTCCTCGGCGCGTCGGTGGACACCGTGGAACCCGTGCCGTTCGCTCGCCAGCCCACGGACCAGCACTTCGTCCTCGATCACCGAATACGTCGTCAGAACCAGTCCCAGGCCCTGGATGAGCCGTTGGTCGAAACCTTTTGGACTCGACTCGTACGCGTCGCGCAACACACGCAGCACGCGCTCGAGGATCAGCGCTCCGTCACGTTCGTATACCCGGCGCAATGCGCCGACCGCATAGACATTTCCGGTATTCTTGGCATAACCGAGCTTGAGGCCGAGACTCGTCACGATCCCGGCAATCGCCGTTTCGATCGGATAGCCCGCAGTCACCGCCACGCTGAAGCGCTCGAAACCGTTGACCGGCGTGCTGTGGTTGCGGCCCAGGAACATGTGCGCCATTTCGGACAGCGCAAGGCCCTCGTAGACCTCGCACTCGATCTGGTCGGTTGCCGCGGCATAGCCGGACTGTTGAATGCCGTAGACGCGATGCTGGCCGTCGACCAGCCAGTTGACGTTTTCGACGCGGCAGACAACCGGAAAGCCGAAGCTGTCGATGTCGAAATTACCCGCGATCTCGTCTCCCTTGGCCTGCCGGAAAGGCCGTTGAGCCTTACCGGGCGCAGGGACACGCAACGTGTCGAGGCTGACCTTTTCAATCTTCGACCGGCGTGGACGAGGATCCATCTGCAATCTCCTGACGAAGCCGGCGTATGAAGCGGCCGAGACCGCGGCGGGCCTCTTCGAGGTCGGCAATCCAATCCGGGACCTGGGCATGGTCGAGCGCGGCGAACTCGGCCTCGTCAGCAGAATCTGTGGGTGAGTTCTGGTTCGGGCAGGTCGCCAAGTGCGTGATACAAAGCGACTTCCAGTGCCGCGGCGGTGCGGAACCCATACGCCCGTTTGGTGATCACTCTGGCCTTCCCGTTGAAGCCTTCGACAACGCCACTGGAGAACTGCCCCCGGGCTCGGAACCAGTTCAGGATCAGGTCGCGGTGCGAGCGCACCATGCGGGCAACATCCTTCATCGGTTCGAGCCGCGAGCGCATCGTCCGAGTGCACCAGCGGTCGAGGAACTGTCCGGCCCAGTACGGCGACACGTAGCCCCACAGCGATTGAAAGTCCTCCTTGAGCAGGTAGGCGCGAACCGTGCGCAGGTTGTGACGCACCAGCTCCGCAAGCCGTTCCGCCTGCCCGTCGGTGAGGTTCTCCGGACGCTTGAGCAGGAGCCAGCGGCTGTGCTTGAGCACCGGCGCCCGGCCCTCGGCGGCGAGCTTGCGGGCCTCGTCCGCGCGCACTTGGTCGATCGCCTGCGAGAAGTGGCTCATGATGTGGAAGCGGTCGAGCACCTGCACCGCCTGCCCGGCGCGCTCGGCGACCACCTTCAGGTAGGGCTTCCACATGTCCGAGCACACGAAGTACAGCGCCGCGCTGCGTGCGGCGCCGAACCAGTCGAAGAAGCCCTCCAATGTCGCGGCCTTGCGTTCGCGTCCGACCCACAGCAGACGCTTGCAGTGGCCGTCGATCTGATAGACGAGCGTCAGGTAGCGTTGCCCGCGGCGGCGCGAGAGCTCGTCGACGCCGATGGCCTCGATGTTGGTGAGGTTGCGGTGCGCGCGGCCCCAGTCGACGGCCATGCGCACGGCCCGATAGACGGTGTCCCAGGAGGTGGGGAAGGCCGCGGCGACCTCCTGCCACGCCAGGCGCTTGGCCCACCCGGCGAGGAACCAGGCGTAGGCGTCGGTCAGTCGGTGCTTGCCGGTGGCCCACGGGATGGCCTCGACCCGCACGCCGCAGCGCGGGCAGGACACGCGGCGCATGGCGTAGAGGAAGACCACGGGGATGTGCCACAAGGGCACGAAGTCGAAGCGCCGGACCGCCTGCGTGTCGTAGCCCGGGGCCGGGCGCCGGCACTGCGAGCACCTCGCGCGGGTCCCGGCGCGGGGCCGTACCCGGACCTCGATGCTCAGCCGCGGGTGCTCCACCAGCCGCACGGTCTCGTAGACGAACGACGGGTGCTTCTGGACCCGATTCAAGATACTCTTGAGTTGCATCCCGTTCTCCTTCCGCGTCGCTTGGGTGTTCCAACACCAAATTGTCGCGGATTCCGGAACGGGATGCGTTCTGTTGTGAAGGTCGCGTTCTGTCATTCGGAACGGGGTCGTCGCCCCTCCGATGCGGGCGTCGGGAACTGCTCATCGTCAGACAAGCGCCGGGACGCGCGTTCGCGGAGCCGGCGTCCAGGCCGTCAGCCCCGCGCAGCGGGGGCGGAGCGGAGCAACGCGCCTTTGACGGCGGCGAGCACACGCGTGAACCGTGGTCAGACGCATGGGGTCTCCTCCGCCTTGTTGGCCGGCTTTCTAAACCCCATGCGAACAGGAAGCCCCGTGCGTCTGCAACCGCCTGCGCCGCTCGAAACCGCGCCCGCCAGGTCCGGGGCTGTTTCCGCCGGTCCTCCGCGACAACGGAGCGGGGCTCCGCCGTCGCACTTGCAGTCAGTCGATCAAGGGCCAGCCTTCCGGCTGGCCCGCAAGGGCCTCCCGCACGGTCGGTCGCGGCAGTCATCCGAAGGACCGTAGCGCAGCGCAGGACCCGCGCAGCGGGTTGACGGCCGGGACCGACCGTGCGTGGTAAACGCGCTCCGAGCGCAGCGAGGGCCTTATATCCCCTCGCCCCGCCGACCGGCCTCAACCCACCCACACCTCTTTCAGGAACCTCAATTCTGCCCACAGATTCTGCGGAAGACCCCGAACTCGATGAGGTCCTCCTGCGCTGTCAGGTTCTTCGCGTCGTAGGCGACCACCGAGACGATCCGGTTCGACCGATCGCGAACCGACTGAATGGCGTTGGCGCGCTCGCCGGGACCTGCCGGCGCCGAATCGGACGATGAAGAAGGCTCGGAACGATCAACGTCGGGAGCTGGTGGTTGGGAGACTTGAGACTCAGACAACGGCGGCAGAGATGGGTCTCCATCAGGCGAACCAACGGGCACCGCGCAGTCCGGACGGGAGTCGACGTCCAAGCCAGAACGCGCGTCGCCCGCAACGGGCGCAGGGGAATCAGCAGCGGCGTCGGAGCTAGGCGCAGCTTCAGGCCGTGACGAAGACGCCGGACGCGTGGCCGCGCGGCGGCGGCCATCGACGCCGACAACCCGATCCGGCAACTTACAACTAGTTGTAAGTTGACCGCGCACCCGAGAAACGTACTGCTGAGTGCAACCGACCTGAGTCGCGATGCGGACCTGGCTGAGGTCCGGCCAGGCACGGTAGGCGAGCTCAATGGCGTGCCGCTTGTCCGCACCGGTGAGACGCTGACCGTGAGCGCGGTTGGCGCCGAGGGCGAACCAGAGCGCGTCCTCACGAGTGCCGTGATACACATCGGCCGGGACCTCGAAACGCCCAGCCTTCCGGTAGGCGAAGACGCGGTGGTAACCGTCGGCGAGCATTTCCGCGCCGTCGGCACGGAAAACAACCACAGGCGGGAACTGAGCGCCGGCGGCCAACGCCTGCACGTACTCGTCGACGACGTCGTCGTCAATGGCCGAGCGGACCTGAGTTCCGGCATCGGTTACGAGACGGTCCAGCGAGAGGACCTCACGGAACGGGCCGCCGACCGCCGAATCGGGCGGCAGCCGAGGAGACGAAGCCGAAGTCGGTCTGACGGAAGACATGGCAAGAAACAGCCTACCGGCAGCCTGCCGGCCGGCCGCTGGCAGACGCGCACGAAACAGGCGGAAGCCACGTGCCAGGGGAAAGGACTCCGGAGCCACGCTCCCAGGTTGCGGGCAGCAGCTGGTGCCGTGGACCAGGGACTAATGCGCCAGACGCGCGGGCATGGAGGAGGCGCACCGCCGATGCACTGCGTGGGCGCGACAGGTTCCCCGAACGCGGGGCTCGACCGGTACCCGGCGCGACATTCTGACGAGGGCTCACCTCTGCCCCCGCCCGGGCGGGGTCAGACCTGGAACACCATGTGGTAACTTGGTCCGAGGCTGCGACACGATGAACGGGAACCGAGCCGTATGGTGGGTCAGCAACGCCAGCCCCGACCCGCCGCAGTTGCCTGGCGGTGATGCAGCCGATCGTCGAGACCGTCGATTTAGTGTCCTGCCCGATAATTGGGTTAATTTAACGGTGAAGGCTCTTCTCAAGAGCCTTCCGAGCCCTCTGGATCTTGGCCAGCGTCTTCGCACCGTCCGCCTTCCACTTGTAGGGTTTCGGATTCTCGTTCCGACAAGCAAGATAGACCGTGATCGCTTCGACCAGTTCAGCGACGCTGGTGAAGCTCCCTGCGCGCACGCAATCCTGCGTCAGGTCGGCGAAGAATCGCTCCACCATGTTCATCCAGGAGCTCGATGTCGGAATGAAATGCGTGTGGAAACGCTGGTGCTTCTTCAACCAGCTGACCACCTTCCCGTGCTTGTGAGTGCAAATAGTTGTCGGCAATCAGGTGGAGGTCGACGGCTTCGGGAGTCTCGCGGTCGATCTGCTTGAGGAAGCGCAGCCACTCCACGTGCGTGGGCTGTTGTTCGGTGCGGTAGATCAGCTTGCCCTCCAGGTAGCTCAGCGCAGCGAACAACGTGACGGTGCCGTGCCGGATGTAATCGTGTGTCTGCGTCCTGATATGGCCGCGGCCCAACCGCAGGCCCGGCTGCGTGCGCTCCAGGGCCTGGCATTGCGTCTTCTCGTCGCAGCACAACACCAGTGACCTCTCGGGTGGGTCCAGATAGAGACCTGCCACATCCCAGAACTTCTCTTCGAACTTCTTGTCCCTGGAAACCTTGAAGGTGCGCAGACGATGCGGCTTGAGCCCTTGGCTCTGCCAGATGCGCGCCACGCTGTGAGCCGAGATGCCGACCTCCCGAGCCAGCGAGCGGGTGCTCCAGCGTTGCCGCCCTGGCGGCGCCTTGCCCGCCTCCTCGACCACCCGCCGGACAGTGGCCAGCGGAATCGTCGGCTTGGCCCCGCGGCCCGGCTTGTCCTTGAGGCCGTCCAGCCCTTCTCGGTCAAAGCGTTGCGACCACTTGGTCACACTCGGTGCGCTGGCAGACGCGACCAGTGCGACGCAGAGCTGCTCGGGGCGGGACTCGCAAGAAGCGCCCACAGCCATCATCTTCATCTCCGTCAAGATCCACACGAGAAGACCGGTGCCCGAGCCGAGCGCACCGACCGGTGTCGAGAATTGATAAGTTCTCGACGACCGTTGACAGTCGACCCGGTTCACCGCCCCGCCGCCGCGACGGGAGTCCTTCCATCGGGCAGCGAATCGTACCGCGGCGTTCCCAGGACCCCCGCCACGGTAATGAGGCGTCGGGTCGGGTCCAGCCGGGCGGCGGCGTCGGGGTCGGCGACGACGGTGATCGGGGCCGTGTCGGCGATCTCCACCCGGCGGCCCCGGCGCTGGCCTGTTTCGTGACGATCCCATTGTGCCGAGTCCGGTTCAGCGAGTGCCTGGCCATGGGCGCTGCCAGCGGTCTTGCCCGCTAGCCCAAGTTTACCAACCACAAAACTAAACCAATTTAGAATCAGTGGTTTACGCCGACAGAAATGCTCGAGTGGCACTACAAACGCGTACGAACCGGGGAAATTGGTCGGTCAGACGAGCGTCTTGCGGACGCCGCCGGGATGTGGGTCGACGCCGAGCGCGTCGTAGATGGCCCGCTGATCGGGTTCGGCTTGGGTTGCCGTGCGCACATGCAGCGTGCGTCCGTCGGGACGGCGGAAGGTGGCGGTGACGCGCTGCTGGCCTTCGAGGACGCGGCGTAGCGTGGTCCACCTGGCGTGTTCGCGGCGCGCGCGCAGCCGAGTGCGGATGACCTGCACGAGCTGGTAGGCGATGACGGTGATGAACAGGTGGCCGTCGGCCCGCGCCGGCTTGCGGTGGTAGATCGGGCGCAGGCCGAGCTCGGATTTGAGCGAGCGGAATACCTCCTCGACGTCGGTGAGCGTGGTGTAGGTACGCCACAAGGCGTCTTCGTTCCAGTCGGTCTCGCTGCTGCGCAGGCAGTAGACGCCCGGATGGGTAACCATCGAGCCGTCCTGGGGGCGGCGGGTCCAGTTGACGGCGACGGCCTGGTCGCCGGCCTCGTTGGCGGTAACGGTGATCTGGTAGTGCGAGGCGACGCGGGAATGCTTGGCTTTCAGCCGTCCGATGCGTTGCCAGACCTGGTCGAGGCGCTTGTGCGCGCGGGGACGCGACAGCCCGTCGTTGAGCTTCGTCAGGGCGGTCTCGAAGCGGGAGGCGAAACGCTCGACGATGCCCCGCTCCTTCTCGGCCCGCTCCTCGGAGTAGCAGTACAGGCGCACTTCGTCGGGGTCGGTCGAGACCACCTTGTGCATGTGCACGGTCTGGTCCGACTGCGTCTGGAGCGACACGGCGGCATCGGCATCGAAGCGGCGGTGGCGTTCGCGGCTGACCACCAGATAGCGGTAGCCGTTGTCGCGCAACCACGTCACACAGGCGTCGGTGGCGACACCGCGGTCCATCACCACCAGGGCGCCGACCGGCGCCTCCAGTGCTTCGAGCATCCCGGCCAGCGTCCGGTGTTCCCGGACGTTGCCGGCGAAGACTTTCGAGCGGCGCACGAAGCCGCTGGCATCGAGCATCAGGCCCAGGGTCAGCAGCGGGCAGTCGCTGCGCTTCTCTTTCGAGTGCCCGCGTTGCGCCTGCGGCTGGTCGCTCGCCTCGCCCTCGAAGTAGGTGTTGGTCAGGTCGTAGAGCGTCACCGTCGGCTGCAGGTCGAACAGCCCCATCGCGCGGTCGAACAGATGCGCCTCGATCGCCTCGCGATGCTTCACCAGCACGTCCGAGGCGCGGTAGAGCTGCATCGCACCGACGGTCTCGAAGTCGACGCCGAGCAACTCCCCGAGACCGCTGCGCTCCTGCAGCCAGCGGTGCGTCGCGCGCTCCGAGGCGGGCGCGGCCAGACGCCCGACGATGGCGCCGGTGGCCGCGCTGCGCAGGGCGCCGTTGACGCCCAACCGGGTCAGCAACGCCGGCAGGTCCAGTTGCTCGAGCGCCCACAGGCCGACCTGCTCCACGCCGACGCTGCGGGGGCGGACCAGCCGCAACGAGTCGACATCGACCGGCTGCACATCGGTCAGTCCGGCGGTCGGCGCGGCCGCGCCGCGGGCGATCAACTGCGCCGCGATCCGTTGCGCTTCCTCCTCCACGGCAGGCGGACAATCGGCCACCAGCGGCGCCTGACCGCTCAACGCATCGTTGATGCGGGCGCACAGCAGCGGCCAGTCCGCCTGGGGAATATCGAAGTGGCGACCGAGGTTGAGGAGGGTGCGCTGGCGCACGCTGCTGCCGAGGCGTTCGGCGTGCACGAGGCGATGAGAGAAGTAGGGCTTTCCGTCCTCAGTCCGCCGGGTTTGGGTGCGCCGAATGAACATGGAGCCCACCATAGCGGACGCACCCTGTCCCAGGCAACTATTATTATCCGATTATGGCACTACATTCGTCTCTGGCGAAACCCGATCCTTTATAATCAACAAGTTACAGGCCTCGCACTCCCCGAAAACCGCCCAAATCCGCAAAACGACCGCTAATCTTGGTAAAGATGGGCTAGTTCCGTGCCGACGCCGAGGCAGCGCCAATCGCCTCGGTGGATGCACGCGCGGTCGGGCCGGATGCGGTCGGGCACCGGTGGGTCAGGGTCAGGTCCCCGCTTGCGGGCCGTCGGTCGGTCGGACGGTTTGAGCGGCCAGCCACGCGGTGAGGTCCGAGCCGCGGTAGGCGACTCGCGAGCCGAGCTTGATGAACGCCGGCCCGCGACCCTCACTCCTCCAATGCGCGAGAGTTGAAGGGCGGCCCAGCACCAGCAACGCCGGATCACCGGCGAGATACAGCTTGTGGTCGTCGAACACTTGCTTGCCTCCGGTTGCGGTCCGAAAGCAAGTATGCCGACCGCGTGCCATGCCAAGGTCATTCCCGAGCCCCTCCTCCGGCCATCGCCGCCACCATCGCGGCGCCGATTGCGCGCCGTGCGTCCGCGACTGGCAAGCCAACCGCCCGCACGTACCGGTCCGCCATCGCCGTAGTCTTGTGACCCAGCAGGTCTCGCAGCACGTGCGTGCCAACACCCGCCGCCGCCGCGTTCGTCATGACCGTGCGCCGCAGGTCGTGCAGCCGAACGTCCGTCAGGCCCGCCAGCCGCGCCGCCGCCGCGAAGTGTGTGCGGGCGGTCCGATACGTCAACGGTCCGCGCGCGTCGACCGCGAACACGTGGTCATTCCTGTTGATCCTTGGTCGAGAGCGCATGATGGCGAGAGCCGCCTCCGGGAGGTTATGCCCGCCTGCCGGTCTTCGTCTCCGGCAGCGTCACGCGCCCGCTCTCGAAGTCGACATGCTCCCAGTGAATCGAGCAGACTTCCGAAATTCGCAGCCCGGTCAGCGGCCGCGACACGAATCGTCGCCACACTCGCCGGATGCTTCTCTTCAAGTTGGTCGAGAGCGGCCGCCAGAGTCGCCAACTCACCGGAGTCCAGTACCCGATCTCTCGCCTCTTCCCTCGCCCGCTCGACGCCTCGTACCGGGTTAGTGTGCTGTGGTTTCCATTCCCACGTCTCGAACAGGTTGAAGAGCCTCGACACGAAGGCCAGCACGCGGTTCCGTGTCGCGTTCGGCAGCCGCCGCACTCATCTTCATCTCCGTCAAGATCCACACAAGAAGACCGGTGCCTGAGCCGAGCGCACCGACGGGTGTCGAGAATTGATAAGTTCTCGACGACCGTTGACAGTCGAGCCGGTTCACCGCCCCGCCGCCGCGACGGGAGTCCTTCCATCGGGCAGCGAATCTTACCGCGGCGTTCCCAGGACCCCCGCCACGGTGATGAGGCGGCGGGTCGGGTCCAGCCGGGCGGCGGCGGCGGCGGCGGGGTCGGCGACGACGGTGACCGGGGCCGTGTCGGCCATCTCCACCCGGCGGCCCCGGCGCCGGCCTGTTTCGTGACGATCCCATTGTGCCGAATCCGGTTCAGCGAGTGCCTGGCCATGGGCGCTGCGAGCGGTCTTGCCCGCTAGTTCCGTGCCGACGCCGAGGCAGCGCCAATCGCCTCGGTGGATGCACGCGCGGTCGGGCCGGATGCGGTCGGGCACCGGTGGGTCAGGGTCAGGTCCCCGCTTGCGGGCCGTCGGTCGGTCGGACGGTTTGAGCGGCCAGCCACTCGGTGAGGTCCGAGCCGCGGTAGCCGACTCGCGAGCCGAGCTTGATGAACGCCGGCCCGCGACCCTCGCTCCTCCAGTGGGCGAGAGTCGAGGGGCGGCCAAACACAAGCAACGCCGGATCGCCGGCGAGGTACAGCTTGTCGTCATCGAACATATTCTTGTCTCCAGTTGCGTGTCTGGAGACAAGTATGCCGACGCCGGTCCGTTCGCTTTCCCGACTGAACCGTACCGGGTTCTTCGGATTACGAGGCGCTGCTCGTCCAGCGCAACGCGCCGCGCTGGCTGCACAAACTGCACCAGTTCGACATTCTCGTCCGCAACGACGACGGGACCGTCTCGGTCCGTTGGCCGTATCTGAAGAACAGGACCGTCCCGGTCGACTGAGACCGCGTAGCGTCCACGCGTTGCTCGGCGGCGCGGTTCGGCTCAAATACGCAGTCACTCACGAGCGCCCTCTCCGGCCATCGCGGCGGCCATCGCGGCCCCTATCGCCTCGCGAGCGTCAGCGACCGGCGAGCCTACCGAGCGCACGTACCGATCCGCCATCGCCGTCGTCTTGTGACCGAGCAGATCCCGGAGCACATGCGTCCCGACCCCCGCCGCCGCTGCGTTGGTCATGACCGTGCGCCGAAGGTCGTGCAACCGCACGTCCGACAACCCGGCCAGCTTCGCCGCTTCGCCGAAGTGATGGCGCACCGTGCGATACGTCAACGCCCCCCGGGCGTCGACCGCGAACACGTGATTGCCCTTGTTGAGTCGCGGGACCGCCCGCACGATGTCGAGCGCCGCCGCGGGAAGATGATGCGAACGCCGGCCCGTCTTCGTCTGCGGCAAAGCCAAGCGCCGGCTCGCAAAGTCGATATGCTCCCAACGAATCGCGAGCACCTCGGAGATTCTCAGCCCCGTCAGCGCCGTCACCCGAATCGCCGCAACGCTCGCCGGAAACCGTTGGTCGAGTCGGTTGAGCGCCGTCGCCAGCGCCGCCAGCTCCGCGGCGGCGAGCACCCGGTCTCGGGGTTCCTCGCGGGCTCGTTCGATGCCTCGTACCGGGTTCGTCTGCTGCCCTCTCCACTCCCATGTCTCGAACAGATTGAACAGCCGCGAGACGAACGCCAGCACGCGGTTCCGCGTCGCGTTCGGCAACGGACCAACGGCCAACTCCACGTCCCGGCGCCCCACGTCAGCAACGCGCCGCCCACCCAGAGCCGGCCGGACGTAGAGCTTCGCCTGACTGCCGTAGAGCTGCACCGTGCGCGGCGACATTCGGCCCAGCGCCAGCCGCGCCGGCGCGTACTCGTCGAAGAACCGATCCAGCCCATCCGCCACGGTCGGCGCCACCCTCGCCCGCCGCCGATCCAGCGGGTCGGCTTCGCCCGCGCGGATCGCCGCCAACTGCCGCCCCGCTCGGTCCCGGGCCTCCCGTAGCGACACCTCCGCAACCCGCGCCAGGGTCGCAAGCCGCTTCCGTCCGGCCGACCGGTAGAACACGACGTACGACTTGACGCCCTTCGCCGTGATGCGGACGCCCAGGTTCTTGACCTGGCCATCCCACAGAAACCGCGTCTTCGACCCCGGTTTCGCGTCGCGGATTCGACGTTCCGTCAGCACGCGGCCTCCCCGGTTGCGGGCTGCTGCCCATAGGGCATCTCCGTCATAATAATTTAACCTTCAACCGTCGGACCTGGGCAGCAAGCTGTAGTTCCACTCACCGTGAAACGCGTCGCGTCTGATAGAGAGCCTGCCCATCGGTTCGTCCATGACCTCTCGGCCGGTTGGATAGTCGGTTGCGTCCAGCTCCGACCCGATGGCCAGGCCGCCCTTCGCAGTCGTGCCGCCGATCACGTTCACGACCACCTCGTGACTCACAAGCGCCCGGCCCCGCCAGCTCTCCGTAACGTGACAGAACATCCGGTGCTCGACCTCGGTCCACTTGCTGGTGCCCGGCGGAAAGTGGCACACCGAGATCCGCAACCCCAGCGCATCGGCCAGCTGCCGCAACTCGAACCTCCACTGCCGGCTGCGCCTGCTGTTCGAACCTCCCCAGTCGGCCGTGAGCAGCAACCGCGTGGCCGCCGGATAGGCATGACGCCCCATTTGGCGCCACCAGCGCCGCACCGTCTCCACGGCGAATTCCGCCGTGTCGTGGTCAACGCCGACGCTCACCCAGCTGCTGTTGGCCGTCAGATCGCAGACCCCGCGGGGGACCGCCTTGCCGAGGTCCCGGTCGATGAAATCGTGGACCTTCACCTCCTCCAGCCGGCCCCTCGGATGCCATTCCCGTCCGCCGTCGCGATCTGCCGGGCGCGCTCGCGCTCGACGTGCCGGGGCACGGGCTAGTACGGCTGATTCGGGGCAGCTTCGTGCCGCCGGCCCCGATCCAGGAACTGCGCGACCTGACGCGAACCCGCAAGCAACTGGTCCGCGAGATCGCGCGGCACACGCAACGCCTGCAGAAGACGCTCGAAGACGCGAACGTGAAGCTGACGCGCGTGGTCACCGACATCCTGGGCGTCAGCGGCCGGGCAATCCTGGCGGCGCTCATCGCCGGGGAGACCGATCCCGAGCGGTTGGCTGATTGCACCAACGTCCGCGTGAAGGCCGACCGTGCGGACATCGTCGCCGCGGTGCACGGTCGGGTGACGCCGCACCATCGCTTCCTGCTGGATCTGCATCTGGGGCAGATCGATGCGCTACGCGCCGCCGTGGAGAAACTGGAGCGGCAGGCCGACGAGGTGCTGCGCCCTTTTCGCGAGGCGGCCGAGCGGCTGACGACGATGCCCGGGGTCAGTGAGACGGTCGCGCGGGTGATCATCGCCGAGGTCGGCGTGGACATGACGCGGTTTCCCGATCCGGGCCATCTGGTTTCGTGGGCGGGCCTGTGCCCGCGGCTGGACGAGAGTGCGGGGAAGCGCCGCTCGACCCGGATCCGTCACGCGACTCCCTGGTTGAAGACGGTGCTGGTCCAGGCCGCGTGGGCGGCGACGCGGAAGAACGGGAGCTATCTGCAGTCCCAATTTCGGCGCCTCAAGGGCCGGCGCGGCCCGAAGAAGGCCATCGTGGCGGTCGCCGCCTCCATGCTGACCGCCGCCTACTTCATGCTCCGCGACGAGAAGGACTACCACGACCTCGGCGGCCGATACCTGGCGGACCGCGACAAGCACCGCGTCACCCAGCACCTCATCCGGCGTTTGCAGAGCCTCGGCGTCGAGGTCGAAGTGAAGGTCGCCTGACCGGGAGGGCGCTCTGAGAGTTTCTTCTTAGTTTTCCACCCGGCGGTGCCGGACCCGCGTAGGTATGAAACAGGATATCGTGTAGGGGCTTGGCGCTGGCCCAGAGGTCGGTTTCTCTATGGTGCCAAGAGCCTCATGCATCCCCTCATTTTGCCAGCATCAGATCACGCCGAAAACCTCGCGACACACCCGCTGTTCCATGAGCATGTTTCCGAACGTCTCCATCAACGGACGAATCCGATCCTCGGGCCAATTGGGGAGATGGTGGTACAGCATCAGCCCCTGCCGAAACAACGAATGCGTCCGCCGCTTCACCGTGTTCGCCTTCAACCAGCGGTCATAACCGATGCGCTCGCCCGCCGCACCCAGCAACGACAGCACGGCGACCGCCAACGCACTGATCAACAACAGGCGGTCCCGCCGGTCCGGGCGCGAAACATGCATCGAAGAAAGCCCCATCCCGAAGCGCATGTCCTTGATGTCCCGAAAGCCCGCCTCAATCCCCCAGCGCTTGCCGTAGTAGCGAATCAGGACCCGCGTCGGGACCTTCGCTTCGCTGGCCACCAGGCACCACGGTTCGTCCATCTTCGGATCCTGTACGCACACGACCGCGCCGACCGGCAGCTCGTACGTGTCGGTCACCCGAGCACCCACCAACCGCCGCGCACGCCCCCCGGCGCCGACCCACGCGGCGGCCGTTCGCCGCTCGCCCCCCGCACTCGTCACGTAGATGTCTCCACGCAACCGAATCACGTATTCGAAGGCCAGCTCCGTCGTCAACGCGTAGAACAGCTTGCAGTCCCCAAAGCCCCGGTCCGCCACGACGGTGACTTTCACCCCGGCCGGCAGCACCTCCCGCAACCGGCACAGTAGCTCGTACTCATAGCGCCGCTGATTACCCTTCAGCGTCGAGGACGCCACCGTCTTCCACAGAAGGGGCGTTGCGCGCCCATGGCCAGTCACCATCGACAGCACGATCGTGTCCTGCCCGTCGGCCGCAAAGCTGGTCCAATCCAGCGCAACGACCACTTCGGTGCGGGCGGCGACGATGAACGGCGTCCAGTATGCGAAGAAGGCCCAGACGTCGACGCCTCGATTGCTCAGCAGCCGATCCACCTGCTTCACGCCATGCTTGGTCAACGTGCCCATGGCCTGGGCCAAGCCGCGCCCAACGGCATGGATTGCCAGCGAAGCGCTCGTCAGCACGCCCTGGGTTGCGTTGGCCAAGGACAGCACCCGTTTGGCATGCAGGTCGCCTTCGTACAAGGTGCTGATGAAGTTCAGGATGTCGTGTCTCCGGAGCCATTGCCGGGATGAGGCTGGCCGGTCTTGATGTTTATGCATACAACCATATTTTAATTCAAAGTGCGCACCTTTCCAACATTCCTAATGTGAAACGGAGGATTTTGCTCTATTTGTTCATATGAGAAAATGAGGGGATCTCTGAGGCCAAGAGCCCGTTTTTTAGTTGGACCCGGAGTCCCGCGAGCACCCCGTATTGCGAGACCGGAGATGTTCCGGTGAGCGCGCCCTGTAGATTTCGTACCGGCGGACTCCACGCCAGCGCCTTTGCGATCAGGAGGTGACGCATGGAAGTCTTGCATGCCCGGTGCGCCGGGTTGGATGTCCACTCGCGGTGCGTGAACGCGTGCGCTCGCATCGCGGCGGGTCGGAAGGTCACGACCGAGCACCGGGAGTTTGCGACCACGACGGCGGGTCTGCTCGCACTGGCGGCCTGGCTGACCGAGGCCGGCTGCACGCACGTGGCGATGGAGGCGACCGGCGTGTACTGGAAGCCAGTGTGGCACGTCCTCGAAGACGAAGCGTCGTTGACGCTGGTGCTCGCCAACGCGCAGCACATCCGGAACGTTCCGGGCCGCAAGAGCGACCGGAAGGACGCGGCCTGGATCGCCGACCTGTTGGCGCACGGGCTGATTCGGGGCAGCTTCGTGCCGCCGGCCCCGATCCAGGAATTGCGCGACCTGACGCGAACCCGCAAGCAACTGGTCCGCGAGATCGCGCGGCACACGCAACGCTTGCAGAAGACGCTCGAAGACGCGAACGTGAAGCTGACACGCGTGGTCACCGACATCCTGGGCGTCAGCGGCCGGGCGATCCTGGCGGCGCTCATCGCCGGGGAGACCGATCCCGAGCGGTTGGCTGATTGCACCAACGTCCGCGTGAAGGCCAGCCGCGCGGACATCGTCGCCGCGGTGCACGGCCGGGTGACGGCGCACCACCGTTTCCTGCTGGAGCTGCACCTGGGGCAGATCGATGCGTTGCGCGCCGCCGTGCAGAAACTGGAGCGGCAGGCCGACGAGGTGCTGCGCCCTTTTCGCGAGGCGGCCGAGCGGCTGACGACGATGCCCGGGGTCAGTGAGACGGTCGCGCGGGTGCTCGTCGCCGAGATCGGCGTGGACATGACGCGGTTTCCCGGTCCGGGCCATCTGGTTTCGTGGGCGGGCCTGTGCCCGCGCCTCGACGAGAGTGCGGGCAAGCGCCGCTCGACCCGGATCCGTCACGCGACGCCGTGGTTGAAGACAGCGCTGGTCCAGGCCGCGTGGGCGGCGACCCGGAAGAACGGGAGTTATCTGCAGGCGCAGTTTCGACGGCTCAAAGGCCGGCGCGGCCCGAAGAAGGCCATCGTGGCGGTCGCCGCCTCCATGCTGACCGCCGCCTACTTCATGCTTCGCGACGAGACGGACTACCACGACCTCGGCGGCCGGTACCTGGCGAACCGCGACAAGCACCGCGTCACCCAGCACCTCCTCCGGCGTCTGCAGGACCTTGGAGTGGAGGTCGAAGTGAAGACCGCCTGAGTCAGTGATCACCGTGAGTTTCTCTGTAGAAGGCGTTCCAGCGGGTAGATGTCGCGAGCGTGTTTCTCGACGGTGGTGTGCTTCGCCAGCGAGCGTTCCAGTTTTCAACCGCTGGCATCACTGGTGGGGACGTGACGGAAGCACCAAAGGATGCAAAACGCCAGACAACCATCAGTCTTCGGGGCTTCGATGCGGGATACCGAACCAAGACGCGGAAGACGGCGGAGGCCATCGCGAAGGCCATGTTGGAGCACTGCCTCTGGCATTTCGTGCGGGAGGGCGGATGTCCGCGCATCGTCCTGGAAGACGACGGCCAGCAGATTCGTCTCGACGAGGTCTTCGACCAACACATGCACTCGTCAGCCGTTAGACAGCAGGCGATCTTGAAGGACCGCCGATTCGACTTGCTACACGTGAAACTGCGAGCGTCCGCTGCGACTCGGCACGCCATCGCCTATTGCGCGAACAATCGCCTCGTGCTGGAAGAAAGGCCAAGACGCCGCAGGACCCGGCGTAGTCGCCGCCCTGCGTGCCATAATGCGCCGCGTCCTGGGACTCCCTCTCCGGCAATCGGCGACGGACGGAGGCACGGATGCGAGGACGCCCGATACAGGAAATCGCCGTGGGCGATGCCGCGGAACTGACGCGGGTCGCCACCCCCAGGGACGTCGCCGAGTTCATCGACTCCATCGGCGACCACAACCCCATTCATCAGGACCGCGCCTACGCCGCCTCGACCCGGTTCGAGAAACCCATCGTGCCCGGCATGTGGACTGCCAGCTTGATCTCTGCCGTGCTGGGCACGCAGCTTCCGGGACCCGGCTGCATCTACATCAGCCTGCAGATCACGTTCACCCGGCCGGTCTACGGCGACCGCATCACGGCACGGGTGGAGGTGGTCGAGCGGCTGCCGGACCGGAACCGGGTACGGCTGAAGGCCGTGTGCACCAACCAGGAATGCCGGGAGGTCCTGATCGGCGACCCTTGTTGTCGCCGTCCAGGACGGCGGTCGTCTACACCAGGCGAGAGACGGGCTCGGCCGAGGTCGCCCACTGGGCCCTGCAGCCGACCCTCTGGGCCGCGCAAGCCCCCAGCGCCTGGGCGCGGCTGGGCGCCGCCTGGGTGTCGGAATGGCACGAGAAGCCCGGCCGGCCGGGCTCGAACCACACCAGCGGATCATTGGTGGCGGCGCCCGGACTTCCGGCTGAAGCCGCAGTGGCCCGCGCTCCCGCGCGCGGCGGCGTCATCCGGGCCACGAGCGTCTGCCCGGGGCCCCACGGGGGGCTGGCGGTACGGGCGGTACTGCTCGTCGTCGCCTGCCCGCTCGATGTTGAATGCGATTGATGAGATGGCCGGAACCATCGACCGCCACCCTTCAGCAGCCGCGGCTCACTACCGCGGCAGACGCACACCACCTTCACGAAACGCCTTCATGATCACGGCAACCATGGTCAACGTCGGATTCGCGGCCGCTGCCGAAGGAAAGAGAGCATTCGAAAAAACACCCAGGCGCTCCACCTCATGAATCGCCAGTGTCCTCCAGTCCACCACGCTCGTGGCCGGTTCACTTCCCATTCGCGCCGTGCACATTGCATGGTCCCCGCGCTGCGGATAGTCTCCCCGGTCCTCAGGTCCCAGGCCCACTTCACAACCCATCGCCTCCGCCACCATCTGCATGGCATCCAGATACTCATCGCGCGCGTCCGTGTTCATTATAGGCCGCGGTGTCTCTATCCGCGTTCTCGGCAACCCGAACCTCGTGCTCCTCTCCTCCGGCGTGACGCGGTTCTCCCAAAACCCCAGAGCCTGCATGCCCCCCTCGAACAGAAATTCCGCCTCACCGACCGCACCATCATCTATCGCCTCTAAACTGTTCATCTGCGCCATCTGAGCACCCACATCAAAATGCGGATGGGTCACACTGAAAATGAACTTCCCCTGCTCCTGTTCACTTGGCGTATCCCAATGTCTCGACATCAAGCCCCGAAATCCGAGTTCACTCTGTGTCCGTCTCGGATTACTCCGCTTTACTCCCTTTACGTGCAAGTAGGGGTTGGCGACGAGGAATCGCCCGACCAAATCGGCGTCATTTCCTATACCCTTCGGCCAATACCGACTGCGTGACGCCATGAGCAGCTTCGGGACCTCCAAGGCTCCACAGCACAACCATACACACTCCGACTCCACATCCACCATCTCTCCAGATTCCATGCACAGATAGCGCACTCCAGCCACTTCCGTCCTCGAAGCCATCACGATCTCCAGAACCGGGGATTTCAGCCTGAGCTCCACGTTCTCCCCGACGCGCTCCAGCCCCTGATCACCCGTAAATCTGGCTCCGATTGGACAATACCGACACGTTCCGATGGTCTCGCAGGCCGGCCTTCCATGAATAGGTCGACCGAACCGGGATATAGGAAGATGTTCGTACCCGATACCCAGCTCCTCCATCGCGTCGATTACTTCTACATCCGGCTGACTGAACGTCGGCGCCTCGAAAGGATATGGACGACTCCGCCGTGGTCGACTTCGACCGCTGGAGTCACCCGCCACGCCGATCCAATCCTCCGCCAGGCAGTAGTACGGCTCCAGTTCGTCGTACCCATACGGCCAATCCAGCTCCCGTCCCGTATTGGTTCGAAGGCTGAAATCCTCCGGATTCTGTCGTACGCACCACCCGCCCCACTTCGTGGTCGACCCGCCGCGCCCCATGAGGCGTCCACCTCCAATAGACCACGGCTGCTGGCCCGTTGCGGTGTACTCTTCCGGCGTATCATAGAGATCGCCCTGCGGCAACCCGTCATCGCTCATGACGTAGTCAAGCCAAACCCGTTCATCACGCATTACTATGTTCGGTCCCGCTTCCAACATCAGAACCTTGTAGCGCCCTCGACGTGACGCCTCGTCGGCAGCGACCGCAGCCGCAATACCCGATCCCACTATGATGATATCGTAGGACGTTCTGGTCATGGTCAAGTTGCGCTCCCTAACGGTAAGGGTTACTGAAAGAACCTCCCGCGTATCCGCGGTAGTTCACATAGCCCCACTTGCGAAAACCTCCGAACGCAACCTGAAGCCTAATGAACTCGGAGACGACGTAGGTGTGTGCGTGTTCCTGCCGATCGCCATCGCTCCCGGCATCCTCAAACAGCTCTTCGACCGCCGAACCGATGTCTCCCGTCCGGGATGCCGACGCCCCCAGCAAATTCACGGCTGAAACGTACTCCTCATAGTAGGACGGCGTTCGGCTCGTCTTGAGGTCGAGTATACGATCAAATTCCGTCCGTACCACCTCATTGAAGGCGGCGTTCTGCCACCTTTCGCCGATGTGGTCAAAAACCAACCACAGGGCGTCCCTTTGTTCATCCCGCAAGAAACCCGTCGTTTCCGGGTTGTACATCGCCGCAACGTCCGCATTCTGACCCGCTCCCGCTGCGAAGGCCGAAGAGAGTAGACCGCGCTCCATCGAAGCAACGGCAAACGTTCCGCCGACCGCAGCCAGCCGAAAAAAATCCCGCCGACCGAACGCAGGCCCCAAGCCGAGCGAATTGCCGTCCCGGTCACTATCGTGCATTTTCATGTCCGTTTCCTGCTTCCCAGGGGCCGGTCACGGCGAACGTGATTCCTGGGTGCTGGATGTTGAAGAATAGCCAGCTTCCATCAGGACTGTACGTGGCGCCGGCGAACTCCTTGGCGCGAAAGTCGCCACCGATGCCATTCTTCTCCCCCGCGAACTCGACGTTGTTCCTGGCGAAGGGGAAGATACGGCCGTCCAACGTAAGCCCCCGTACGAAGTTGTCGTTGTCCCCGTCCTCGCACAGCACCAAGCCGCCGCGCGGGCTCACGCACAGGTTGTCGGGCATGTCGAGAACCCGGTTTCCGGGTGACTCGAAGATGAGCCGCAGGCGCTCGCGAGCAGGATGGTATTCCCAGACCTGGCCCGCCTTCGCGGCTCCGCCAGTGGTCGAGACGATGTACACACGGCCCTCGCCGTACCATGTCCCCTCGAGGCGCGCGAACATCGCACCACCCTGGTTCTTGCCTTGGCGGAAGACGCCGTCCTCGGTCATCTCGCTGGGATCGGGATCCTCGATCGGCACCCAAGACACCGGCAGCCGGTTCCCGCGGGTCTGGAGGGTCCGCATGTCGGTCCAGGGCTCGCCCTCGATCGCCAGCATCTCGAGACGGCCGCCTGCGGAGAGGTTCCCTGCCTGGGCCGGCAGGAACCGATAGAAGTCCGCCGGATCGTAATCCTCGGTCTCGTACACGATGCCGGTAGCGGGGTCGACGGATACCGCTTCGTGGTAGAACCGGCCCATGGCGCGCAACGGTTCCGCTGTTGCAGTGCCATCGGCCGGAACCTCGAAGATGTACCCGTGCGGGAGGCGATAATCGGGAATCGGATCTTCGTACCACGGCGGCAAGCGCGACGGGTCGAAACCCGGCCCCAACACGGTCTCCTCGCACGTGAGCCACGCTCCCCAGGGCGTCGGACCGCCGGCACAGTTCCACGCGGTGCCGGTGAGGCTCGCCCGGGTCTCAATCACTGCTCCGTTCGCGGTATCGAACTCAATGGTCGTCGTGCCGCCGCCGCCGATCTCGCCGTACAGCGCCCTCCCAGCGAAGGCTCCACCGGTCCGAACCTCGTGGTTGCGCACCAGGCGCATGCGGCTGCCGGTAGCAGCGAACGCCCCCATGCCGTCATGCAGTCCGGGCGTCGGTCGCCCGTCGGCCAGCGGGTCGCCGATCCAGCCGAACGTCAGGTAACGAAAGCCCGCCGGGAGGTGCAGCAGTGGCAGGCCTGTCGTCTCGTCCCGGACCGCTTGGAGTGGGCCGTAGCCCACCTCCCCGCGAGCTTGTACGGCAGTGCGCCCTCGACCGCCAGCGACCCGGTGGGCGAGTGCATGAAATGGTGCCGCACTTGCGGCGCCAGCAGCGACCGAAAGGAAGGTCCGACGATCGACGCGAGGCACGCGGGCGGTCATGGCCTGATCCATTCACTAAGCGGTTCTTGACACCGGTCGACGCCAGCGAGCCCCCGGGCTGCGAACCGGACATCGCACCTAGGGACCGCCCGCGATGAACCTCCCGCGGCTACTCTCAATGAACGCTTGAGAAGCGGAATCCGTACACCGAACTGAAAAAAAGGCGCCGGCAGCTCGCTCGGACCGGGAGTGCCTCGTCGACCGCCCCACAACCCCTATGAGGCGCAGCCCGCCGCGAAGGGATGCTCCGGATCTGGACACCTGTGGACGCGGCTGGACCGGCGCGAATACGATTCGTGTTCGGCAGGTCAGCGATTCGGGTCCGCTCGCCGGCTCCAGGTGGCGACCCCTCTTGAGAGCCGAACAACTCGTCGAGCGCCGGGCGATTCGGGTCCGCTCGCCGGCTCCAGATGGCGACGGTCTGCTTCCCCGGTTCCGGCGGCGTGAGTCGTGGGAAACGCGGGTCTTCGGCCAACCGGCAGTCCACGCGGACGGGACTCCCAAGGGAGCACCTTGAGGTCCGCCCGCCGTGCAATCGTCATCGATGAGTTTCGGCGAAGCCGTCATCGGAGCCTCCGACCACTACGCGCGGGCCGAGCTGATCACCCTCGCGGTAGAAAACGCCGTTCCCGTCTTCCTCGATCGGCGGCGCGTCGAGCTGATCGACAAAGACCTTCCGAGCACGCCCTACCACCACGAGGCCCTGGAGCTGGACATCGAAGCGGCAATCGACCTCGTGAAACCGGGTGACGGTCGGTGGCGGAACACGCGAGCGCGGCGATGTCGACCATGCGGGCGAGCTGTCGCGCCGCGGTACTGATCCTGCCCGCGAGTCCGTACGACAGCCTGCCCGACTCGCTGGAGGAGGTCCTGCGCTCACGTCCCCTGACGTATGCCGCCGACGGCATGCTCTACCGCGAGTCCCTGGCCGCGGCCGCGGCCAGGCTCGGCATGGAGGTCCGGCGGTATCCGCGCAAGACCGACCCGGCGGTGCTGGCGGCCGACGCCATGGGGGTCGACGTGGCCGAGGTCACCTCGATCATCGCCCGGTTCGGCCGAGAGGCGGGAACGCCGTGGCGCAAGGACCACAAGATGGCGCCGCGGCTGCGCTGTGCGTGCTCGGACCTCGGATTCGTCGCTGACCCGGCGATGGGCCGCAGCGGTGATGCGGTAAGCTACGACTCGCGGTGGATTCTCGAGCAAAGGAGTTGCTGGTGCGCGCCAACAATGCCCGTGACGGAGCCCGCCTCGTGCCCCGGTTGTCGTTGACGTTCGTCCTCGCCGCCCTGCTCGCGGTCGCCGCGGCCGGAGCGCAGGTGCCCGCCGGGACGCCTGAAGACGTGGGGCTGTCCGCGAAGCGTCTCCAGCGGATCGGCGAGATGATCGAGCGCGCCATCGACGCGGATCAGATCTCCGGCGCCGTCACCGTTGTCGCGCGGCGCGGACGTGTCGCCCACTTCGAGGCGCATGGCCTCAGGGACATCGACGCGAACGCCCCGATGCGGAAGGACACCATCTTCCGATCGCCTCGATGACGAAGCCGGTGACCGGCGTCGCCATCCTGATGCTCGTTGAAGAGGGGAGGGTCCGTCTGTCGGATCCGGTGTCCCGTTTCATTCCGGAATTCCGGGATACGAAGGTTGCGATGCCGCGATCGAGCCCCGCGGGCGATGAAGACGGCATCCATACCGTGCCGGCGGAACGCGAGATCACGGTGCAGGATCTGATCACCCACACGTCGGGGCTGGTGAGCGGCGGTGCGGGGAGCGAGGCGGCGTCGCGCATAGCGCCCCGCAAGCCGACCGACACCGTTGCCGGTTGGGCGGCCGCGCTCGGAGCAGCCCCCCTCGACTTCCAGCCGGGCACCCGCTGGGCGTACAGCGGCCTGGCGGGGATCGACACCCTCGGACGCATCGTGGAGGTCGCCTCGGGAGTAAAATTGGGCCGCCGATATTAATAGCAAACAGATGAGACGACCTTGAGAACACTTGACGATTCTCTTGCATCCAGAGTTCTTCTCCTGCTTTGCTGTAATTCTTATTCTTGTCGTAGTCCTTCAGGATTCTTCTATTCTCATACTGCATCCAATGCCATGAAGGCAGAAACGCAGACGCCAACATTACACCAAAGCGAACCGCCATATAGTTGCGCACACTGCGAGCGATCGTGGCGTACTCCTCCGGCTGGAAGGTGGCGTGCATCTCCGCATGGAAGAAGGCACGCGGCCACTCCATCCAGGAATACATGAACAGCAGCCCTGACACAGTCACACCAGATGTGAGCAACAAGAGCACATGCATGTCATTCGCGCGGCGTGTTATTTCGCGGGCGCGATCTTCGACAGAACCTTTGGCTTTTCTACCCGCAAGACGAGCCAGAGCGAAACCAAGGCCAACCACAGAAAACACAATAAGAACATTCACGACAAAAACCAGGAAGTTCATAAAATTTAACAGGCTAATTGGCGCATCTCAGCTTACAGGGGATCGAAAGGCTGTCATTCGGCTCCCGTCCCAATAGAATCCAAGGGCAGTCCGATAGAATCCAAGGGCAGTCATCCCACCAAGTCACTCGGCCCAAGGTTTTCAAGAAGATCTGATTCGCACCGAAGCTCTCGAATAGAGCCTCAGAACCGGCAGAAACCTGAACGTTAACTGCGACCAACACGGCGAGAGGGACCGCGAGCTTCATTGCGCGAGGCGACTCCGCAACCACGCGCCATGCAAAATAGGAAGCATACAGGCAAGAGACCACACTCAAGAAAAACGTCGCGGCGACCCGGTACCCATACGCTCCGACGCCGTCTCCGTTGCGAGTTGAACCCTCAGGCACCTGGATTTCTCGAATTGCATCAAACCAGCCAAAGGCGATGTGACCCAGAGTAGACGCTGCAAATGGCAGCAATACGACCAGCAACTGTATCCGTCGCCGAGGATTGCGCAACTCGCGCCTGAGCAGCTGTTTTAATTTCCCCAGCGAAGTCAGGATTCTGTGGGTCATTATCGTGTTTGCGCTCCCGTCAGACACCTTGACCAACGGATGCTCCTTGATGAAGCGCCCTGCGGACCGGAAAACAGGTACCAACGGAGCCTCTTGCAAAAACCGGTGATCGGCCGGGTTTTCTTTGCCGGAAGCCGCCGGCGAGGGACGGTCAGTGGGCGGGACGTAGCGTCTGCAGGATGGCGGTAGCGGTCACCGCCGCCGACGAGCCCGAGACGCGGGGTTCATGGGGCCTCCCGGCCGGTTATGAAGGCAAGCACGCGCGAAGAGAGGCCGCGCATTTCCGTCACGATCCGTTCCAGTTCGCGGTTGTTCTCGATCCACTCCCGGTAGAGGACGATCTCGTCTTCGGTGAGATGCGTGCCGACAGTTTTTCCGCGGGCCTTGCGCGTCCAGTAGTGGTAGGGACCGTGCCGGGCGTCCGGGTCGTGGTGGCAGCGGCAAGTGGTCTTCCCACACGCTACCCGGCGGGTCTGGAGGCTGCTCTGGCAGAGAAACCCGAGCGTTTGCAATTCCGCCTTGAGCGCGTCGTATTGCTTCGCGTACGCGAGCATCGGGTCGCCGCGGGCCATCGATTCACTGCTTGACATCGACCTTGGGAGTAATATACCTGTAGATTCCAGGAGCGGTCAACAAGACGATATGGAATGACCGGCTCGCTATCGTACAGTCGTCGTGCGCGAGCACGCGACAAGGCGGCCGAGGCCGCCTACGATTCGCGGGTTGACACCGAGCGCGGCGTCAGAGCCGCAGACGAAAGGAGCCGGTCATGAGCGAGCCTATCACCTACGTGGGAATCGATGCGCACAAGGTGGAGTTGCACGTGGCGCTGTTGGCGCCGGATGCCTCCGCTCCCGTCATCTGGAAGGTACAGAACGAGGCCCGGGCGGTGGAACGGCTGCGCCGCAAGCTGGAGAAGGCCGCAGCGGGTCCCGTCGCCTGCTGTTATTAACAGGGTCATTGGTTGCCTGACAGCAGACAGGTGATTGCCGGCCTGATTTCCTCATATTTCGGCATGCTACGAGGTCAGGATACTTATTTCCAGGTTAATACGAAGCCGGGCCGTGCGGCTATGTATTGCAGCGGCAGCTCGAGCGGGGCCGGGTCCAGTGCCAGGTGATCGCGCCGGCGCTGGTGCCGCGCAAGCCGGGGGAGCGGATCAAGACCGACCGGCGGGACGCGCGCAAGCTGGCGGAACTGCATCGGGCGGGGCTGTTGACCGAGGTGCGGCCGCCGACGCCGGCCGAGGAAGCGGTGCGCGACCTGTGCCGGGCTCGTGATGACGCACGCGCGGATCGGCAGCGGTGCCGGCACCGGCTCGGCAAATTGCTGCTTCGCCGAGGGCTGCACTATCCGGGTCGCGCGTGGACCCAGGCGCACCGGCGCTGGGTCAATGGTCTGACGTGGCCGCATCCGGCCGACCGGGTCGTCCTGGACGACTACCTGCTGGCGATCGATCAACTCGATGCCCGACTGGCGGAGTTGGATGCGCAGTTGGCGACCGTGGCCACCACCGATCCGTATCGGGAGCCGGTGGGCTGGTTGCGCTGCTTCCGGGGCATCGACACGCTGACCGCGATGCTGCTGCTCGCCGAGCTGCACGATGTGCAGCGGTTTCCGACGGCGCGGGCGCTGATGGCGTATCTGGGGCTGGTACCCGGGGAGCACTCCAGCGGGGAGCGTCATCGCCGCGGGCCGATCACGAAGACGGGCAACACGCTGGCGCGGCGGCTGGTGGTGGAAGCGGCGTGGCACTATCGACACCGGCCCGGCGTCAGCCGGACGCTGGCCCAGCGGCGGAGCGGGCAACCGCCACGGGTGATTGCGCTGGCGGACAAGGCGCAGCAGCGGTTGTGTCGCCGCTTCCGGCGGCTGGCCGAGCACAAGCCGGGCCCGGTCGTCACGGTGGCGGTGGCCCGCGAGCTGGTCGGATTTCTGTGGGCGGCCTTGCACCCGGAGGCGGCATGAATCGCGGGGCGGTGCGGCATTCGGCGCACGCCGAGCGGCGTCGAGCGAGGGGGATGCGAGGCCTTGGGCGCCGGAACCACCGTGGCGGGCGTCGCGTCAAGCCGCGCAAGCGCGGCTCCTTCGCTTCGCTACGGCCCTCCGGGTGACCCGACGCCCACCACGGTGGGAACAGCTTATATGGCCGAAAGCAAGCTTCCGGCCAGGAACTGACCGGAAACGTGAAGTGGCCTGAGGAGGGGCCGTCGAGACGGCGAATGATCGGAGGCACGATCTGGAGAACGGGCGACATGGCAATGCGATCCGGACGGCGCGGCCGCTCCCAACTCGCGACTCCAAGACGGCCCACTCTCCCGACGAATCACCGTCATGCGTGCGCTGTCACGGGAAACCGTGATAATCACCGAATAGCAGCGTGACTCGTCGTCGAAGCGCCCTTCGATCGTTCGTCGTTTCGGCGGCCCACTCTTGGGCTGATGGCCGACGGAGCCCGGCGCTCAGGGGCCACAGGTGTTGACGAACGCATGAGTGTTGACAAGAGGTCATTCCATAGCAGCCATGAATGCAGTGCGCGCCTCCTTCGCCTCGTACTGGCAGTCGATCCAGCATGCGCTGTTTCCACAGTTGGAACACGTGTTGGGGCCACTGACCGGGAAACAGCAGCAGTTGGTGCAGACCCTGGAGGTCATCCGTATCGAGCACCTGATTCCCCGGTACTGCCGGATGCCGGGGCGTCCGCCCAAGGACCGCGCGGCGATGGCGCGGGCCTTCGTGGCCAAGGCGGTCTACGACCTGCCGACGACGCGCATGCTGCTGGACCGGTTTGACACCGATGTGGTGTTGCGGCGGGTCTGCGGCTGGGAGCGGCGGGGCGAGGTGCCGAGCGAGTCGGTCTTCTCGCGCGCCTTCGCCGAGTTCGCCGACACGCAGTTGCCCCAGCGCGTGCACGAAACGCTGATTCGGGAGACGCACCACGACCGGCTGGTGGGCCACCTCTCCCGCGACTCGACGGCCATCGAGGCCCGTGAGAAGCCGGCCACGAAGGAGACGCCGCCCCCGCCGCCCAAGCGCAAGCGGGGGCGGCCGAAGAAGGGCGAAGAACGGCCGAAGGCCATCAAACGCCTCGACCGGCAAGCGGCCATGCCCTTGCAGGCGATGCTCGACGATCTGCCGACCGCCTGCGATGTCGGCACGAAGAAGAACAGCAAGGGCTACAAGGACACCTGGGTCGGCTACAAGCTGCACATCGACGTGGCCGACGGCCAGATTCCGATCAGTGGCCTGTTGACGTCCGCCTCCCTGCACGACAGCCAGGCCGCCATTCCGCTGGCGACTCTGTCCGCCGAGCGGACGACCAATCTGTACGACCTGATGGACGCCGCCTACGACGCGGAGCAGATCCGGGAGCACAGCCGCTCACTCGGCCACGTCCCGTTGATTGACGTCAACCCCCGCGGCGACAAGGCCCGGGCGGAAGAACAGCGAACCGAAGCTCGGCGCCTGAAAAATCTCGGCTTCCAGCTCGCCGAGCAGGTTCGCTACAACGAGCGTACGGCGGGTGAGCGCGTCAATGGCCGTCTCAAGGACGAGTTCGGCGGTCGCCATGTCCGGGTCCGTGGCGCCGCGAAGGTGATGTGCCACTGCATGTTCGGCATGTTGGCGAGGGTGTCCCGCCAGTAGTTGAAAGTCGGCAGCGACAGACACACATTACCCCGCCTTCTGCAATTCGGCAAGGGCGCCATTCTCTTCGTCGAGGTGCGCCTTCAGCATCCAGAGATGCTCATAGCCCGTGATGCGGCGATAGTGCTTCTCCGTCTCTCGGAACGTCACCGCGGCCCACCGCACCGCCATCTGCTCGCTCTGCCAGCGACTCACCCGATTCGTGTGCTGGCGAACGCCCGCGTGCGACGAGTCGATGATGTTCGTCGTCGTCAGGCAGCGGCGCAGCGGCTTCGGCAGCCCAAGGCGATTGACCGTGAACAACTCCGAGAGCCCTTCGCGCAGGCTCGCCGCCGCCGACGGCCACTCCCGCTCCAGCCACGAGGCGTACTGCTCCAGCTTCCGGATGCCCTCGTCGGCGTCCAGCTTCCACGCCGCCCGAAGCGTCGAACGCGCCTGCTCGTGCTGCTCTTTCGGCAGATGACCCAAGACGTTCCTTACCTTGTGGTTTCTACAACGTTGCACCAGGTTCGCCGACCCGAACACCCGCCCGATGGCCTGCCGCAGCGCCTTGGCGCCGTCGATGACGAACAGACGCCGCCGGTCAGCCCGCAGGCCCCGCGTCACCAGATCTTCGAGCAGGCCAGCGGTGACCTCCGTGTTCTCCGATGCCCCGCCGCAAAGCCCCAGCACGTGCTTACGACCATCCGCATCCACACCGACCGCCGCCACCACGTGGTAGTTCCCGAACACGATCCCGTCGAGGTAGACGACCAGCACGTCCAACTTGCCCAGGTCCCGTTCGGCCAACTCCTTCAGAACGCGCGTCCCCGCCTCGATGGTCTCCCGCGAGACCTCCGACTTGCTCACCCCCACCTGGTCGGCCAGCGCCGGCAGCACCTTCTCGTACTTGCGCGTCGACACGCCCTGCAGCACCAGCTCCAGCATCCGGTCGGCCAGTGGCTGATCCGCCTGCAACGCCGTATACGCCGGAATCTCCACCTCGCCCGGCTCATCGGCCCGCGGCCGCTTCTTGCGCAGCCGCGGCTTGTCGACCCGCAACTGCCGCTCCTTCAATGCCACACGTCCCGCCTGCACCCCGTGCCAGTACAGATCCCGGTCGGCGTCGCGCCGTCCCTGCTCCTTCGGCCCCGCCACCTGCTCGGCGCTCATCCGCAGGACGGCCTCGATGGTCGCCCGGCCCATCACGTCGATCACCTCGTCGATGGCCCGCTCGCCCTTCTCCAGCAGTTCGACCAGCGGGATCAGCAGTTGCCCGTCCTTCGCCAGCCAGTCCGCCAGTTCCCGGCGGTTCGGCGTGGACGCGCCCGAAACGATCTTGTACGGTTTCTTCATCGGTGGCCTCTCCTCCTTTTGAACACACCCGACTGATACCACAGCCGGGCAGGAGTCGCCACCGACTTTCCACTACGCTTGGGGCACCCTCGCATGTTGGCGCTCACCGCCGACCAACTTCTGCGTCTGGTGACATAGCCAACGCACCGCCGGCAAACGCCCATCCAATCCCGGCGCCCAACCGGCGTCAGTCACCCACCGGTGTCCCCACGCTCGGTGGAAAACACGTCGATCCCCTTGTTTTCCGTCTCCTGGCTTGCCGCCGGTCCTTCAGGACCAGAACACGCAGTCGAAATCCAGGACAATGGGGTGTTCACCCCTGAGAATCGGAGGACTGAGCCGAGCCGCGACCCCAAGAGTTTTGCAAGTGGCTCAACGTACAATCGACAACTCGGATTGTGAGGGAGCGTGCTTGCGTGCCAGTCCGCGCGCGGAGGCACGGGACGTGCGAGTACATCCAGCGTGGAGCAAGAGAACTCTTCCGGTCCGCGGGAGTGCCGACCCCGCGCTGACAGCCCCGGCAGCAGCAAAAGCCTTAACCTGTGCGCGGAACTGGGCCAACTCCAGTCCATCAACGTGCACACCATCGGTGCGTATTCCAGATGCTCGCCTTGGGCCGGAACGCCGGGGTGCCGGGCGGTCACGCCAGATCGTTCAAACCGCGCGGGCTGTGGCGCTGCAGGCACGTCAGCACAGCTCCCGCTCGACCCTCGCGCAGGTGGTGTTTGTTCCCACGATCACCAGAACGGATTTCGCCCGGCTCATACCCACGTAGAGCAATTCCTCGCTTCGCTCCCAGTCGACGTCGTCGAGGCCCCACAGGATGACGACGGGAGCTTCCAGGCCCTTGAAGCGCCTGACCGTGTCCATCAAGACCGTGCGGTCGTTTCGAACGCCTTCCTCAAGCCATGTGGCCGGTCTCGGTAATGGCAGGCGTCGCAGGGCCGCATAGCAGTCGGCCTTGCTCACCGCATCCACGATGAGAACGGCGATGTCACCGGGGGAGACGCCTTGACGAGCGATGAGGTCGACAATCCGGCCCTTGATCTTCCCGACTTGCGCAGCCCTGCTGGGCGCCCGATCTAATTGGACCTCCGCGCCTTCGTTATCGGGCGGGGAAACCGGCACGCCCCGGTAGCGAGTGTACGCAGCCGCATGAATCGGCGCGGTGTTCCGACAGTTCGTGGTCAGCGAAAACGGCTCCCCCTGAATCGGGAACGTGCTGGCGCGCGCATAGATGTTCTGGTTGTCATCGTAGAAGACGTAAAACGGGCTTCGGTCGTAGTCCGCGAGGAGAAGCTCCAACGCAACCCAGAAGTCCTCCCGGAAGTCTTGCCCTTCGTCGCAGATGATCGCTTCGTACCGCTCCGGGAGGACCTCGAGAGAGTAAGCGAGCGCGTTCGGCAACTGCACGTCGTACAGGCCCGCGCCCGGGTAGGTGATCTTAGCCTCCGACACCAGGTCGCGGCCCGACTCGCGGTTCGCTCTTTCGACCTGCCGATGGCAGAGCTGATGGAAGCCCATCACGTCGAGATTGGCGGTGCCGGCGCACAGGCTCGCCAAGTGATCGGCCAGCTGCCTGTTGTAGCAGGTGAGCAGCGTCCGGAATCCCTCGTCGGCAAGGCGCCGGGCCTTCTCGAGCGCCAGCACCGTCTTTCCGGTCCCAGCTCCGCCGCGCACGGCCACGCGCCGGTGGGAGCGCACGAAGTCGAGTACCCGCATCTGGTCGTCTGTCAACGCAAGCCTGCGCGCTTCCTGCTCCGCCAGCCGCGTGGCGACCAACGGGGCTACCTCGAACGATCGCGCAAACACCTCTCGGATCACCTCGCCCCCCCGGCGGCCCAGCGCGACGACGTTCCGCACGTTGCTTCCCCAGTACGCGAAAACCGAATCGATCCACCCCCGGGGATCCCGGAGATCCGTGGCGGTGCCAACGAGTGCGGCCGGCAGATCCGCCCTGCTCGGCGCGGCGGCGTCGCCGATGTCCGGGAAAAAAACCGCGTGCCCGAGCAGCACCTTGCCCAGCGACAGCGCCCGCCAGCGGGGATGCTCGTCGAGTTTGGATCGAACGGAGTACTTCGCCCTCAGGGCTTGGTTGATCGGGTTGTTGATCTTGTGCTTACGGCGGTGCCGGTCTATCGAGAACCACTCGCCGGTGTCCGCGTCGAAACCCACGCCGCCGCCCTTGACCTCCACGCACAGACAGCCCTTGTCCGGATGGCAGATCAGGAAGTCGGTCTCCCCGTCCCGCGCGCGCTCCCCCTCCTGGCGCAGGATCCACCCGACCTGGAAGAGAACCACGTAGTCGTCGGGCAGGTTATCCCTCAGCGACCGGTAGACTCTCGCTTCCGCTTGCGACGGGAGTTCGTTCAGCTGAGCATCGGTGAGGTCAGGGATTGTCGTCGTCATCGCCGTCTTCCAGGATGCGCATCTGATGCAGGTTTAACGTCACGTTCTGCCAGGCTTGTTTCCGCCCCTCGAACTGGATCGTCAGCAGCTTCGTGCTGCCGCGCACGGCCACGGCGAGAATCTCGCCGGTCCCCATGTTGTCGTAGTGAATGCGCGCACCCGGGACGAACAGCTTCGTCGGATCGGGGCTCTCGTCGGTCGCTGCCTCGCGCCAGTTACCGTCGAACATGAACGACGAGACCTGCAGCGCGGGGTTTCGGATGGCGTGGATGCGAGCATGATCGGGATCCAAAGCGAACTCGACCACGTACAGCCAGTAGCGGTCCCCGTAGTCCTGGGCATTGCTGAACTGCGTTTTCGTCAGCCCGACGCCCCTCTGGTTCCATTCACCGTCCACGCCCTTGACTTCTATCAACCTTTCCTCGCCGGCGAGCGGATCGTGGCTGACGATGTCGTGCCCCGGATGCGTCTGGGCCATCTGCCGGGCGTTGCGTCCCCGCGCCTTCTCGTAGGCGCACACCGCTCTGCGCGCGAGGAATTCCACCGTTAGGTTGTGCTCCGTCGAAGCCGACCGGCCTTCTGTCCCCTTCGACGCTTCCTCCTGCTTCCGTCGAACGTAGGACAGCAGACGTCGGTCCCATTGCTCCTTGTGTTTCGGTCGTGCCTTCCTTTGTGGACGTGTCCCTCGGGAATCCGGGCGTTCGCCCCCCCGGCCGGCATCCTTGCCCCGCCGTTCGGTTCGATCCTCCTCTCCTGACGGTTCTCCGATGTCCTCCCGCGAAGCGTCCGCTCTCGATTCATCGTCCTCGCCCGTCGGGGCGGATTCGTCGATCTGCCCGTCATCTGTCCCCTCGTCACCGGCGCCCAGTTCGCCGAGTTCCTGCGAGGCCAGACCGCCCGTGTCCGCGGCCGGGGGCCTGTCATCAAGATGCGGCACGCCGGCATCGGTCAGGTCGCGGTGCGCCTCTTCCACCGTCATTCCCATCAGGGGACGGACCCCCAATGTCAGCTTCGAGATCTCACTTCCGGTAGCTCCGGGTATTAGCTGATGGAATACCGCGTTCAGGATGTGCGCCCAGCTTCGATTGTCGACAGGCCGGCAGATCGTGAGCCGACCTTCCTCGATGTCGTAGAACGCGGGGGCCGGGGTCGGCCGGGCGGATACGGCATCGCCCGCCAGTTGAACGGATGCTTCGATGCGAACCTCATCGTAGCTGACCGCCTCGATCTTCGAAAGGACGTCGCGGACTCTGTCCCTGACCGCAGCCGGGTTGTCGTGCAGCAGCCGGGCGAATATGTCCGTCCGTTCCATCAGCTTCTCGGCCAGCGCTGTTTCGTCCCGCCTCTCGCCGTCGACGTATTCGAGCGAGACGCTCGCGCTCTTGCTCAGCCTCTTGACGCCCAGCTCCTCCGCCAGTGGGCAAAGTTCGACGGGCAGCCTGCACAGGGCCCGGTCGAGCTCCTGCCCGAAGAAGTCGGCGTGCCACACGCTGTCGTGGAGCAGAATCTCGTCCGGATAGGTCGTCAAATTCCCCAGATTGAGGATGGTCGGCGCCTCCCGCAGGCGCCGCATCTCGTCCCGATCGCACTCCTCCCGCACATACGCGGCCGCTACGTTGGCGAAGCACGTGTCGTAGATGGTCCGGTCTGCATCGACGACCGGCGCGGAGCGTTCGAAGTGGGCCCCCACGAGATCGAGCAGGATGTCGATATAGTCGGAACACTCCGGCGCGTCCTTGACGCCGATCTCCCTGAACAGCGGCGTGAAGGACTTTATGCGCTCGGGAATCGTGAAGGCGTACCGGCCGAGCTGTTGCGCGACCCAGTACACCTGGTTGGTCCGGACGAACTTGCCCTGGCTCTCAACGTAGATGCATCGGGTCCCGGCGAGCGTCGATACCAGGGGATCCGAATCTTGCGCGCGTTCGTTCAGAACTTGGTAGGTGGATACGTGCGGCGCGACCTCTTGCTTCATACAGTGCTTCAGGTGCTCGATGACCAGTTCCGTCGGGGGGTTGATGGTGATCCCGACGGCTTCCAGCAGATCGGTCTTCAGCCGCGCCGCGTTCCGGAAATCCAGGATCGGCGCCTGGGAACGGAAGGCGTCAGCCCGGTACGGCGCGTACAGCGCGTCCGGAGCGTGCCAGTTCTCCGGGTCGTCCTGTGCCGGTAGGCAGGCCGTAGACCGAAGGTCGCCGATAGCTTCACGAAACGATGCGTCCTCCTTCCACTGGCCGTAGTTATCGCACAAGACATAGAAGGCCTCGCTGCTCGCCCGTTTCGTATCGTCGGTCGGCTGGAAGCCATCGGCGATGCGGAGAATCCGGTCTACGAGGTGTCGGGCTGTGGCCGATTGGAGGATTCCGACCCCATCAACGAAGGCGCGAACTGAGCGCGCATTCGGGAGCCGGTTCTCGTCCAGCCAAAGATGAGTCTCATCGCCGAGCGCCTTTACCAAGGGTTCCGTCCGGCGGTAGGTCTCCGATGGTTGGGACCAGCCCCCGTCCTGGGTGGGGACGAGCGGAAGAGAGCCCAGAAGCCTGCGGGTGCCCTCTTTGTTTACCAGCGCCGGGTGATTCGCGAGTTCAGTGATCAGGCGCGGGTACTTCGTCGGATCTACCGGGCCGGCCTCGTCGAAGAAGTCCGGCAACACGGTTTCCACGTAGGACTCGATCGTCTGCGCCCTGACGTTGAGCTTCACCGAGACGAAATCGCGGGCACGACCGGTAAGAACCGACGTGTCGAGCAGGTTCGCCTGTCCGGTTGGATCGGTGAAGTCGCCAGGCAGCAGCGCTTCGGTAACCTTGACCAAGCCGCGACCGGAACGCCAGATCGGCAGACCGCCCAGGGTCTCGTACACGGCTCCATCGACGGCACCATGTTCACCGAGGTCCGCAAACAACCCGTAGAGATCGCGCAGGGCCGTTGCGTCGACACCGATGATCTCGTCAACGCGCTTCGAGGCGAGCCTTGTTTCAATGTGGGAAACCACGGTGCCGAGATCCAAGGTCCGAATTAGTCGACCAAGCTTCGGAAACTCGAGAATGCGGCGCGATGCGATGGCGAGCCCCGGCAACAGTGCAGTAATCCGATCAGCGGTCAGGGCTGGGGGCACGGCATGGGAACCGTCGATCGCGATGGTGCACAGGTCCTCCGTTACCACGAACGGCAACGCCCGCAATCGCCGAACCGCGCGATCTGCCACGGTGTTCGGCCCGATGGACTCATCGAGCAGGTCGTTGACGATGCTCCACAACGGCCTGTAGAAGTCCTTCAGCCTGCCCTCGTCGACCCGTGTCGCTCCCCCCGCCCCTCGGGCTATCGCCGAATCCAGCAGACCGACCACGCGTTCGAGCGTGAGAATCGACGCCCCCAGCTGGCCCATCGCCGTCTGGAATGGGCGTAGTTCTTCAGATGCGAGTCTGCCGCCGATATCGAGCAGCGCGTTCGCCTGGGCGGTCGTCAGCCGATTGCGTGGGAGGAAGACTTCGCTTGGTCGCCGAACGCTCCCGTCCTGTGCCTGGACGATGTGCGCCTGAGTCGCCGTGACCTTCAGGCGTTCCCAGAGATGCTGGTAGCACGCTGGGAGGCTCGACGGCCTCGCTGTCAACTCGTAAGCCCTGCCGAGGATCTGCCAAAGCTGGACGTGCCCGAGCATGCGCAGCAGGCCTTCGGGATCGCGTGCGATTTCCTCCACTGCGGCCTCCATCAGCATCTCGTTCCACGCCTGCTCGTGCTGATGCCCTGCGAAGATCACGGCCTTGCGGTCCGGCTCGGGGAAAAAGTCTGCGTTGATATGCAGAGGCAGCCCCGACGACTGTTCGGTGGGCAGGAACGCGTAGAGCAAACCCTCGGGGAGAAGCTCCGGGTCGATCCGGAGTCCGATGCTCACCTCGGTGCTGCGATCGAGCGAGGCCAGTTGGGGGTGCGTACCGCAAAGGCGCTTGGCGGGCTCCGCTGCGTCGGCACGAAGAATGTGCCACTGCTCGACCTCGCCGCCCGGACGAAAGCTGACAATGAGTTCTGACTCGTCACTCCGGTCCAGCTCGCAGCTTTGCAACAGGGCTCCGTCCCGGCGTACCTCCGCGACGCGTACATGGCGCAGAAAGAGCAGGCTCTCTCGCAGCACGCGCTGCAAGTCCTCGGCAAGCCGATCGATGTGGGCCGCATTGACGTGGGAGACGCCCAGGCCCTTCCGCGCCTCGGTATTCGGATCCTTGGCCCAAGGCAGAAAGAACGTCGTCCCGCCAGGTTCGTCGTACGGTTCTTCGATGAACCAAGCCCCGTCCTCGGGGACGAGAGTCAGCTTGATGCCCGAAGAGCGGATCTCCGGGTGGTCCGTCACCTGATAGGTCGACACGAAGCCGATGCCGAAGCGCCCGATGTTGTCGCTTCGCGACAGCTTTCCGCCGCCACCCATTTCCACGATGCGGTGGTAGTCGCAGCTGTAACCTGATTTGGCCTTGAAGTCGCATGGATTGGAACTTAGATCGCCACAGTAGGTGAACTCACCGCTGTTACGCACCACGAGGCCGTCGTCGGTAATGTCGAAGACAACCTCCTTTGCCTTTGCGTCGTCGGCGTTCTGGATCAGTTCCAGTGCCATCACGTCGTAGCCCTGAAGCCCGGCCAAGTGGCTTCGGATATTGCCGAGCAGGTTCGCCGTGTACGAACCGCGCTGCCTGGATCGGTCTGGCTGATGCATTCCTTGCTCCTGGATTCCTCAAAGGCTGCCTGCCGTGACGGCAGCAACCGGCGCGCCTTTTGGGCGTCTTCATCGACTCCGCCGGCTTCACCCACAGCGCGGTCTCCACGTCGAACTCGTCCCAACTCGCGCGGTTCACCACAACTTGGCGCGACGCCGTCAGCGCCGTGAACCGCAACGCCCGCTTCGTCGACGGCGCAGTTCGTCGCCTCGATCTTCCCCAGAGGTGCCGGGCTACCGGAGACCGACAACTGGACAGCGTGGGACGCTGACCATATGCGGGTCGTGGTCGAGCACCTTGAGCACAACGCGGCGTCCGATGCAGCCCTATTCCGTTTGGGTCCGCCGGGCGCAACGTTGGGGTCGAGGTCGCGCGGGCCCGGGCCGCCCGCGCTCCACTTTTTTGTCGATGCCTGCCGTCGCAACGATCCTGCTGCGGCACGGCCGCCCGGGTGTGCAATTGGTTCCGTGGGAAAATAGCTGCTGCGCAGGCGACCTCGTGGCGAAGAGCGGCGCAACGGCTGGAAGCGCCGCCAGGCGGCCTCATACAGATCCTGCCGAATTGAGGCGTCCGCGCGCTCGGTTTTGGCGGCCCTGCACTTCCTTCAGGGCATCGACAACCGAATCTCCGATTGCCTCAATCGATGCCACTTTCTCCCCGGTCTCCGCTCCCGGGTCTTCCAGCATCGAGAGAGACCGGCTCCACGACCGCACTTCCAGTACGAGCCTCTCCTCCCTTTCCGGCGGCTCGTCGGTGTCGTCGACCGCTGTCGTATCATTCTGCCGCGATCCTCCGCACGCGACAGCAACCCCGAGCATCAACCCCGCGGCGAGCTGACACCGCCTCACGTAACTTGCCAGAGTCGCTCCCACTCACTGGGAACTAACGTCTGCGGAGCCGAAAGCGTACAGCCGCGTCTTCTGTTTCGTACTCAGAACCCCGCGAACGCGCGCCCGGGTCGGCTCTCTGCGCCCGGATGGGCGCTGACGTAGTGAGCGGATGCGAACGGGGCGCGCCTGAGGGCGCATCACCCCAACGCGCCGGGGCCCGGGAAGGCGCCCGCGGTGCGGCGGACCGCGCAGACAAGTCCCGGGCGGCCTTGGTGTTCGGGCTATCGGCATTGCGAAGCCGAAGGCGAGCCGTGTGCCTGTTGGCCATCATTCCCTCCGTGTGTTTCCAGAAGAACGCCGGTGACGACGCGAGTCGGCGCCGGCGATCCGGGCTCCAACTGAATCGTGGGCGCCTGCAGAGGCTCCACCGGCCGGTCAACGTCCACACTGGCTGCCGCATGGAGACGTCGAACTCCAGCGGCGATACATAGCCCAACGCAGAATGGCGGCGTCATGCGGTGCAGCATGTTGCGCAGCGTCGACGCCATCCGCCGTGTGCGCGCGTACAGGCGCGTCAGCCGCCGCAAGTCTTCCAGCCGCGGTGGTGCTACCACCCACACCTCCACGCCGGCGTCGGCCAGCGCCCGCTGCACCGCCGTCGAGTACACGCCCGTGCTCTCCATCAGGTCGTTCGTCCGAAAAACCCAGCTACTGCTCGCCGAGTTGCACGATGTGCAGCGATTTCCGATGGCGCGGGCGCTGATGGCCTATCTGGGGCTGGTGCCCGGCGAGCACTCCAGCGGCGACCGGCACCGCCGCGGGCCGATCACGAAGACGGGCAACAGCTTGGCGCGACGCCGGGTGGTGGCGACGCCCTGGCCACCTCGACGCCGTGGTGGCTCAGTCTGGCCGGTGAGGACCTTGCCGACCCTCCTTCGGGATCACCCGCGCGTCGCGCTCCTGGTAGGTCGGCTTGCGGCGCGACTCGCCCCGCGCCGCAAGACTGGTCGCCGAGAACTCCTTTTTCTGCGTCGCGATCGGACGGACGGCGCCGTGCGGCAGCTCGGCGATGTTCGATCCAAGCATCGGAACTCTGAACGCCGACGCCGGGCGACGCCGATCCCCGTCTCCCGCCCGGTCCTCGCCATCCGGACGAAGAGCAAGTCATTCTGGGCGTTTGTCCATCAGGTCCGTGTTCGAGTGATGCTTCACGGCGCCGTTTAGACGTTCGATGATCGCGTCGACGGTCTCGATCTCGACGCCGATCCACCCCCGGTGGCGTTGCTCGCACACGGCGTACGTGGTGCCGCTTCCCCCGAAGGGGTCCAGCACGATGTCGCCCGGCTCGCTGCTCATTTCCACGACCCGCTCGAGCAGCTTTGTGCTCACCGAGTTGGCGTGTTGGGATGCGGGCTTGAACGTCGGGTGGCGGACCGGCGGGATATCGGTCCAGATGTCCTTCAAGCTGACTCCGTCGGCGTTCATCGCCCGTCGGTGGCCGCCGTAGTCCTTGATCTCCCCGCCGCAGTGCCGGCACTGCTCGATCGGGGTGCGGAGCCGATGGAACGTCCGCGGCAGCCCCTTGCTGAAATAGACCAGCGCGTAGTGGGCCGGGTACAACCGCCCCGGGATCGGCAGCCGCCCGGCGTGCTCGATGGCAATCCAGTGCCGGAAGGTCAGCCCGAATTCCTGGAGGAAGGACGCGACACCGACGTTCCACTTCGGCAGGTGGTACACGAAGAACGATCCGCCCGGGCTCAGGGTGCGAACGCACTCGCGCAGCCACCGTCGGCACCACTGCAGGTACTCCCGGGTCGACTGCTGGTCGCTGACCAGATCGCCGTAATCCTTGCCCAGGTTGAAAGGTGGATCGGCGAAGACGACGTCGACCGACTCGGTCTCGATCGCGGGAAGCACCTCCAGGCAGTCTGCTTGGTAGAGGCGCCCGAACCGGGTCTCGACGACAGGGAGGCGGTCGATCCGGATCGGCAGTCGCCTGCGCATCCCGTCCCGATCATCGGGCTCCGCTGTCGTGGACCGGGACTTCGCATCATCCAGACGTCGTGCCGGCTTGCGGCATTTCCAGCGAAAAGGCTGCGCCTGCTTGGCGCAGGCCTGAATGTAGCGGCGCAGTTGCCGCGCCAGACCGGCCGTGGAGCCGCGGATGCCCGACCGTGGCACATCTGGCCGTACCTTGGAGAGCCACAGCTCGAGTTGCTTCAGCCACGATGAAGGCGTCGGCGTGAGGTGCAACTTTACGTCGGGGTGCTGGTCGAGAAACCGCGCCAGCGTCTTCGTCCTCTGCGCAGACCGTTTGTCGAGGATCAGGTGGAGCTGCTGATGGGGCTCGCAGGTGGCTACCACCTCACCGAGAAACGCGACCAGATCCCCGCTCGTGTGGCGAGCCGTACTGCCGCGAAGACTGCCGCTCCGGGGTGCTCAACGCGGCGTGCAGCGACAGCGCGCCGTCACGGCTGTGCTCCGACGTCCGACCCTCGGCACGGGCCGGCGACAGCGGAAACACGCGCTCCCGAGCGTTGGGCGCGTGGATGGCGGTCTTCTCGCCGACGCGGAACACCGCTGCCTGACACCGCGGGTCCAGGCAGAGGCCGACAATGTCGGCCGTCTTCGTCTTGAAGTCGGGGTCGGACGAGGTCATGTAGCGGGCCAGCCCATGGGGCGGCAGGTCGGCCTCGCGCCAGACACGCTGCACCACATCCTTGCTCACACCGAGGTGAGCGGCCAGACGGCGGCAGGACCAGCGTCTCTTCCCATCCGGCGGCGGACGGCGCGTCGCGGCCAGTACCCGGGCGCGCACGCGTCCGGTCAGCTTCCACGGTGTGCGCCCCGGGTGGTAACTGGTCAGGGCGTCCACGCCGCCGTCGAGGAACCGCTGGCGCCACTTGGCGATGGTCGGGCGAGAGACATCGAGCTGGCCGCTCGCGGCTCGTGCGGAAGTGCCATCGGCCAGCAGCAGCACGATCCGGGCGCGCTGCACGAAGCGGGCGGCCAGGGCGTGCGAGCCGGCGATCTCCTCGAGCTCGGTGCGGTGCGCGGGAGTCAGGTGAATCGGCTGTCCTTCGAAGGGCATCTATGGGCAAGACGACAGCCAGACGGAAACATTTCTCTGCGACGAAGCGCTGACCCTATCCGTTGCCTGGCGGACCGAAGGTCCACCCAGGGTGACGTCGCGATTCCGCTCCTTCTCCGCCTATACGCGAGAGGATTCGCGCGAGGAGCGCCTCAACTGGGAGACCGCTTGGTTTCGACCGGCGACGGGCCGTGGCGCTGGTTCGGCGGCGTCTTCCTCAACAGGTACGACGGCAGCGGTAGAGGCTTCGAGTACGCCCCCGGTCTTCGGAGTTTCCGGGGTCACGCGATCCTGAGTGGCAATCCGGTGTCCGAGCCGGTCGAGTACTACAGCCTGGGCACGCAAGCGGTCGAGGAGCGCGCTCTGTTCGGGGTTGTTCCGCCCGCCTGCTCCTCCGTGGTTCGTATCCGCGCCGACTCCGGGAGGCGCGGCGGCTACGCCGACGCCGGTACGGCAAGGGTCGGTCGCCAGCGGCGTGGCGTTGCTCGCACACGGCGTACGTGGTGCCGCTTCCCCCGAAGGGGTCCATCGGACACGTGGTGCTGCGCCATCAACTCGGTTGCGCGAGCCTGGATCTTCGTCCAGGGTCATCGGCTCGTCTTCTACATCTGCACATCCTTTCCCTGAGCCGGCGAAAAAGGGCGGACCGCTCCATTCGTGGTCGTCGGATCGTCGCCCGGCTGCTGGAAGTCCTCGTACAGACGCGCAAACGTCTTCCATGCGGCCGTACCGCCCGGCTTGATGTCGAACTGAGCGGCAGCCTTCGTCTTGCCGATTCCGGGATTCGCACGCAAGAACTCGAAGACCTCCGCCTCGCTCGGCGCCTGCTTTGCGCGCGACGGTTCGTACTTTTCGGTCTCCGTGTACCGCACGCCGTCGGACTCCAGGTAGATCTCGGTGTGCTGCTTCAGGGATTGCGAGAACCGAGACTTGAAGACGAACAGCTCGCGGTACGTCTCGTTGTCGCACGACTCCGGTGCTCCGTACGTCAGCAGCAGATCACAGGCGCCGCCCTGCCCGTGGCTGCCAGCGTACGACTTCAGGGAGTTTTTCGGTGAGTGGAGAACCCCGACCACGGCCACGTCAGGAGACCTCGGCCAAATCCTGGAAACTGCCTCCCGTGCTTTCGGTGCGTGGTTCTGGCTGAGGTGTACGAGATCCGCCAGCGGGTCGATGATGCAGATCCGCACGCCGAGAGCTGCGATTACCGTGTGGAGCGCCTCTGTGTCCTCCTTTACGTCACGGATCGATAGAACGTGGATCAGCGTCTGATCCATGTGCAGCTCATCCTCGAACCGCTGGAACTCAGCTTTCACGTCGCCGGGCCACTCCTCGCCCACCCAGAGCGCTGGAACGGGCTTTACGTCGTCATCGCTGAGCCAGTCCTTGCCCGTCGTCATCGCCGCGACCGCAGCTCGTAGCAACCTGCTCTTGCCGGAACCTTCGCGGCCAGCGAGCAACGTCGTCCGGCCAGCGTACGCCAGCCACGGAATGATCGGAGTCGTCTGCGCCGGCTTCAGCGTATCGAGTCTCGCAGTCAGCCGTAGGAGCTTGCGCGCCGGAGGCTCCAGGTCCGCGCAGACCGGACAACACGCCTTGCCGTCGTGCGAGCAATCGCCCGCGCCCGCTGTCATGTCCATCGTCTCCCTCCCAGGCGTTTTCATTCAGGCTTTCTCTGCACACGTCGGCATGAATGAAATCGCCGGACTCGAGTTGCCGAAATGCCGAAATCCGCTGGGGCTTGGCATCTTCCGCTCTCCACCCATCGTCGAGCACGCCTACCGACCGGGCGGAAGCATACCGGCCGCGTGCCGCCCGGCTGAATGACGGCGGATGTCTCGGCGTGGATGTTCTACCGCGAGTACCTTCTGGCACGCTTGTTGCTTCAGTCCAGAACGGCCACCGTACGACCTCCTGCTGGAACGGGGAGCGATGTCGCCGAACACGACGACAACTGCGGCGCGAGCGCGGTTAGGAACTCCGTGCCGGCGCGGCGGTGACGCGCTTGTGGACGGGGCTGGAGGGCTCGCGAAACTACACGCTCGCCGACCCGCTGTGGCTCAGACCGAGCGTCGAGGTGGGGCCGCGGCACGACCGCGGGGACGCCGAGACGGGCGCCGGCATGGACGTGGGTGCCGGCCTCGTTGTCGGACAGGTCGAGCGGGCTGGCGGTGGACGTGCGGGTGCGGACGCTGCTGGTGCACCAGGGCCCGAGGGGTTCTCCGCGCGAGCCGTGGCGGTGTCTCTGAGTTGCAACCCGACTCCCTCGGCGCCGCTGAGCTTTTTGGCGCGAGTCGCGCCGTCGTGGGGTAATCAGGCGACGCGCGGGGCCGAGGCGCTGTGGTGCCGGGAGACGATGGCCGGGATGGCGCACGGCAGCGACGCGATCGGCAATCGCCTCGATGCCGATCGGCGTCGACCGAGAGACGGTCCGTGCCGCGGTGAAGCACGAGTCGGGCAGTGTCCGCCGCGGCGTGTCTCGGTCCGGCGTTATCGACCCGGATCCGCTCCGAAGCCGCGTTCGCGAAGCTCTGTGGCGCCTGCCCGATCCCTGCCTCATCCGGCGTCACCAATCGGCATCGGCTCTACCGTGGCGGCCACCGCCATGCCAACGCGACTCTCTAGCGGATCGTGATTCGTCCGCATGCGCTGGCACCAGGCGACCATCGACTATGTCCGCCGACGCACCGCCGAGGGCTTGTCGAAAAAGGACATCATCCGCTGCCTGAAGCGCTTCGTCGCTCGCGAGATCTACCACGCACTGATCGACGACCACAGAGTCGGTGCGGCGTGCGCCGAGGCTGCCTGACGTGGCCGTGTTCTCGCTGTCTTGGACTTCCGTACGAGGTGGTCGCTGCTTTAGCAGCAGCTCGCGGTCGGCATCGCACCCCGTCGTTTGCGCTCGGTTCTGAGCAGCAGGAAACCAAGCGAAGCGGACGCCTGTCTGCAGGCGTTCGCGTAGCGCGGTAGCCGAGCGCGCGGCGACGGCGGTAATGGCTGAGCGCAGCTACGCGAGGAGCGGTCAGAGGCTCGACAGCGGTTGGACGGATCGTCGTCGGTTCCCGTGCCTGTAACCCTCAGGGTCGCCAGAACCCGCTCGGCAGACGCAGGGACCGGTCGGACGCCCGGTTCGCGGTGCGGGGTCATCGGAGCCCCGCGCAGGGACGGTCACGCCCCTGTCGGTACGTCCGCTCACCGGAGGTGACGTCAGGACCGGCTGCAACGCTCGACCATTGTCCGTATGACAATCAACCATGGTGATTTCACTCACGGCGGCTCCGAAGGGAGCCTCCAACTCGACAAGGCGCGATGCAGTTCTTGACATATAGGGGCGTCGCCGCCTATGACGCGGAACCGATCCGGCAGCACAGCCGCTCACTCGGCCACGTCCCGTTGATTGACACCAACCCCCGCCGCGACAAGACGCTGGCGGAGGAACGGCGAACCGAAGCCCGGCGCCTGAAGAATCTCGGCTTCCAGCTTGCCGAGCAGGTTCGCTACAACGAGCGTACGGCGGGTGAGCGCGTCAATGGCCGACTCAAGGACGACTTCGGTGGTCGCCATGTCCGGGTCCGTGGCGCCGCGAAGGTGATGTGTCACTGCATGTTCGGCGTGCTCGCACTCACCGTCGACCAGCTCGTACGCCTGGTGACATAACCAGCACACCGCCGCCAACGCCCTTCGGCCCCCGACCGGCGTCAGTCACCCACCGGTGCCCCGACGCTCGATCGGCAACACGTCGAAACAGCCCTACGTCCACCTCTCGGCGTGCCGCCGGTCCTCCAGAACCGGCATCCGGTCGGCGATCCAGGGCGAATGACGTTTGTGACCAGCTGGTCATACACGTCAGTTCTCGACGACCGTTGACAGTCGAGCCGGTTCACCGCCCCGCCGCCGCGACGGGAGTCCTTCCATCGGGCAGCGAATTGTACCGCGGCGTTCCCAGGACCCCCACCACGGTGATGAGGCGTCGGGTCGGGTCCAGCCGGGCGGCGGCGTCGGGGTCGGCGACGACGGTGACCGGGGCCGTGTCGGCGATCTCCACCCGGCGGCCCCGGCGCCGGCCTGTTTCGTGACGATCCCATTGTGCCGAGTCCGGTTCAGCGAGTGCCTGGCGATTGGCGCTGCCAGCGGTCTTGCCCGCTAGTTCCGTGCCGACGCCGAGGCAGCGCCAATCGCCTCGGTGGATGCACGCGCGGTCGGGCCGGATGCGGTCGTGCACCGGTGGGTCAGGGTCAGGTCCCCGCTTGCGGGCCGTCGGTCGGTCGGACGGTTTGAGCGGCCAGCCACTCGTTGAGGTCCGAGCCGCGGTAGGCGACTCGCGAGCCGAGCTTGATGAACGCCGGCCCGCGACCCTCACTCCTCCAATGCGCGAGAGTTGAAGGGCGGCCCAGCACCAGCAACGCCGGATCACCGGCGAGATACAGCTTGTGGTCGTCGAACACTTGCTTGCTTCCGGTTGCAATCCGAAAGCAAGTATGCCGACCGCGTGCCATGCCAAGGTCAGTCCCGAGCCCCTCCTCCGGCCATCGCCGCCGCCATCGCGGCGCCGATTGCGCGCCGTGCGTCCGCGACTGGCAAGCCAACCGCCCGCACGTACCGGTCCGCCATCGCCGTAGTCTTGTGACCCAGCAGGTCTCGCAGCACGTGCGTGCCGACACCCGCCGCCGCCGCGTTCGTCATGACCGTCCGCCGCAGATCGTGCAGGCGAACTTCTGTCAGCCCCGCCAGCCGCGCCGCCGCCGCGAAGTGGGTGCGGGCGGTCCGATACGTCAATGGCCCGCGCGCGTCGACCGCGAACACGTGGTCATTCCTATTCATCCGGGGCCGGGAGCGCATGACCGCAAGCGCCGCGTCCGGAAAGTCATGCACCCGCCGCCCGGTCTTCGTCTCCGGCAGCGTCACGCGCCCATTCTCGAAGTCGACATGCTCCCAGCGAATCGAGCACACTTCAGATATTCGCAGTCCAGTCAGCGCCGCAACCCGGATCGCGGCAACGCTCGCGGGGTGCCTCTTGTCGAGCCGGTCGAGAGCGGCCGCCAGCGCTGCCAGCTCGTCGGAATCGAGCACACGGTCTCTCGCCTCCTCCCTCGCCCGCTCGACACCACGCGCCGGATTCGTGTGTTGCGATCGCCATTCCCACGTCTCGAAGAGATTGAAGAGCCGCGAGATAAGCGCCAGCACTCGATTACGTGTCGCGTTCGGCAGGCGTCTGACTGCCCGCTCCACGTTTCGCCGCGTCACGGCGTCGACGCGACGCTTGCCGAGGGCCGGTCCGACGTAGACCTTCGCCTGATTGCGATAGGTCTGGAGCGTCCGCCGGGAGAGCAGACCGAGCTTGATCCGCTCCGGGGCGTATTCGTCAAGGAAACGAACCAGCCCCTCGTCGACGGTCGGCGCCTCGCGTTGCTGGCGGCGACGCTCCAACGGATCCGCTTCGCCTGCGCGGATTACCACCAGTTCCCGACCGGCCCGCTCGCGAACGTCGCTCAGCGACAGCTCGGAGCATCGCGCCAGTGTCGCCCGGCGCCGCCGGCCTGCGATCCGGTAGTCGAGGATGTAGCTCTTCACGCCGGCGGGCGTAACCCGAAAGCCGAGCCCCCGCACCTGGGAATCCCATACGGTGTAGGTCGCCGTCCGTGGCTTCGCCTCACGGACGGTACGTTCCGTCAGCGACCGCGTCACCATGTTACCCATGCCCGTCTCCCCCGATCCGATGACGCGCTGAATCCCGGTAAGCAGGTCTTCCAGAACCGAATCCGCCATCATCTGCCCGAAGTCCGTGTCACCACTGTGTCACCACTGGAACAGCATGACACGACACGCGGCGGCAATCAACGGCATGAATGGTACGCCGCAAGCTGTTTTTTTATGGATGTTTACGGCACTCGTGCGCAATGATCCGCAGGAGCAGGATTCGCGGCATGCAGTTATTCGTAATCAGCAGGTCAGCGGTTCCAGTCCGCTCGCCGGCTCAAATACAATCAACAACTGAGCCTCTTGCAAAACCCTTGGTCGGCCGGGTTTTCCTACCCGAGGCAGAGGGAACGGACGGTCAGCGGGGTGGGACGCAGCGTTCGTAGGATTAGGATAGCAGCCGTCACCGGCGCCGGGGAACCGGAGACACGGGGTCTCAAGGGACCTCTGGGACCTCCCGGTCGGTTATGAGGGCGAGCGCGCGCGACGAGACGTGGCGCATTTCCCTCACGACCCGTTCCAGTTCGCGGTTGTTCTCGAGCCACTCCTGGTAGAGGGCGAGTTCGTCTTCGGAGAGCAGCAGGCTGACCGTTTTTCCGCGCACCTTGTGTGTCCAGTAGCGGTACGGGCCGTGACGCGCGTCCGGGTCGCGGTGGCAGCGGCAGGCAGGCTTCCCGCACGTGAGACGGCGGGTCTGGATACTGCCCTGGCGGACAAACCCGAGCGTTTGCAACTCCGCCTTGAGCGCATCGTATTGTTCGCTGTACCGGCGCATCGGGTTCCGGCGGCCCATCGGTTCCCTCCTTGACCTCACTCCTACACTACTATATATAGTAGGCGCTGGGAGCAGTCAAGCCATGCAGAACCTGCGCGCCTCGTTCGCCGCCTACTGGGAGTCAATCCAACAGGGCCTGTTTCCCCGGTTGGAGCAGGTGTTGGGTTCGCTGACCGAGAAACAGCAGCAGTTGGTGCAGACCCTCGAGGTGATCCGTATCGAGCAGATGATTCCCTCGCGCTTGCGGATGCCGGGCCGCCCCCGCAAGGACCGCGCGGCGGTGGCGCGCGCCTTCGTCGCCAAGGCGGTCTACGACATGCCGACCACGCGCCTGCTGCTGGACCGGTTGGCCACCGACGTGGTGCTGCGCCGCATCTGCGGCTGGGAGCGGCGGCGCGAGATGCCAAGCGAGTCGGTCTTCTCTCGCGCCTTCGCCGAATTCGCCCACTCCCAGTTGCCCCAGCGCGTGCATGAAGCGTTGCTCCGGAAGACGCACGGCGACCGTTTGGTGGGCCATCTGTCCCGAGACTCGACGGCCATCGAGGGGCGCGAGAAGCCGGCCGCGAAGGAGAAGTCGCCTCCGCCGCCCAAGCGCAAGCGGGGGCGGCCGAAGAAGGGTGAAGAACGGCCCAAGACACGCAAACGCCTCGACCGGCAACCGAGCATGACCCTGCAGGAGATGCTCGACGACCTGCCGGCCGAGTGCAGTGTGGGCACGAAGAAGAACAGCAAGGGCTACAGGGACACCTGGGTCGGCTACAAGTTGCACATCGACGTGGCCGACGGCCAGATTCCGGTCAGTTGCATCCTGACGTCCGCCTCGCTGCACGACAGCCAGGCCGCCGTTCCACTGGCCACCCTGTCGGCCCAGCGGGTGGACAATCTGTATGACCTGATGGATGCCGCCTACGACGCGGTGCAGATCCGCGAGCACAGCCGCGCACTCGGCCACGTCCCGCTGATCGATATCAACCCCCGCCGTGACACTGCGCTGGCCGAAGAACTGCAGACCGAAGCCCGGCGCCTGAAGCGTCTCGGCTTGCAGCTTCCCGAACAGGTTCGGTACAACGAACGCACGGCGGGTGAGCGCGTCAATGGCCGACTCAAGGACGAGTTCGGCGGGCGCCACGTCCGAGTCCGCGGCAACGCGAAGGTGATGTGCCACTGCATGTTCGGCGTGCTGGCGCTCACCGCCGACCAGCTCCTGCGGCTGGTGACGTAAACCAACGCCTCGCCGGCCAACGCGCATCCCCTTCCGGTCGCCCGACAGGCGTCAGTCACCAACCGGTGTCTCCAACGCCCGGTGGGAAAACCCTCGAACTCCCTGATTTCCGCCTCTTGGGTCGCCGCCGGTCCTCCCGCCCCGCATTCTCGGTCGGGATCCAGGCAAAACGATGTTCACCAGAAGAACTTGTGCTCCGAGCCGAGCTACGCCAAGAGTTTTGCAAGAGGCTCTAGAATCAGTGGTTTACGCCGACAGAAATGCCCGAGTGGCACTACAAACGCGTACGAACCGGGGAAATTGGTCGGTCAGACGAGCGTCTTGCGGACGCCGCCGGGATGTGGGTCGACGCCGAGCGCGTCGTAGATGGCCCGCTGATCGGGTTCGGCTTGGGTTGCCGTGCGCACATGCAGCGTGCGTCCGTCGGGACGGCGGAAGGTGGCGGTGACGCGCTGCTGGCCTTCGAGGACGCGGCGTAGCGTGGTCCACCTGGCGTGTTCGCGGCGCGCGCGCAGCCGAGTGCGGATGACCTGCACGAGCTGGTAGGCGATGACGGTGATGAACAGGTGGCCGTCGGCCCACGCCGGCTTGCGGTGGTAGATCGGGCGCAGGCCGAGCTCGGACTTGAGCGAGCGGAATACCGCCTCGACGTCGGTGAGCGTGGTGTAGGTACGCCACAAGGCGTCTTCGTTCCAGTCGGTCTCGCTGCTGCGCAGGCAGTAGACGCCCGGATGGGTAACCATCGAGCCGTCCTGGGGGCGGCGGGTCCAGTTGACGGCGACGGCCTGGTCGCCGGCCTCGTTGGCGGTAACGGTGATCTGGTAGTGCGAGGCGACGCGGGAATGCTTGGCTTTCAGCCGTCCGATGCGTTGCCAGACCTGGTCGAGGCGCTTGTGCGCGCGGGGACGCGACAGCCCGTCGTTGAGCTTCGTCAGGGCGGTCTCGAAGCGGGAGGCGAAACGCTCGACGATGCCCCGCTCCTTCTCGGCCCGCTCCTCGGAGTAGCAGTACAGGCGCACTTCGTCGGGGTCGGTCGAGACCACCTTGTGCATGTGCACGGTCTGGTCCGACTGCGTCTGGAGCGACACGGCGGCATCGGCATCGAAGCGGCGGTGGCGTTCGCGGCTGACCACCAGATAGCGGTAGCCGTTGTCGCGCAACCACGTCACACAGGCGTCGGTGGCGACACCGCGGTCCATCACCACCAGGGCGCCGACCGGCGCCTCCAGTGCTTCGAGCATCCCGGCCAGCGTCCGGTGTTCCCGGACGGTGCCGGCGAAGACCTTCGAGCGGCGCACGAAGCCGCTGGCATCGAGCATCAGGCCCAGGGTCAGCAGCGGGCAGTCGCTGCGCTTCTCTTTCGAGTGCCCGCGTTGCGCCTGCGGCTGGTCGCTCGCCTCGCCCTCGAAGTAGGTGTTGGTCAGGTCGTAGAGCGTCACCGTCGGCTGCAGGTCGAACAGCCCCATCGCGCGGTCGAACAGATGCGCCTCGATCGCCTCGCGATGCTTCACCAGCACGTCCGAGGCGCGGTAGAGCTGCATCGCACCGACGGTCTCGAAGTCGACGCCGAGCAACTCCCCGAGACCGCTGCGCTCCTGCAGCCAGCGGTGCGTCGCGCGCTCCGAGGCAGGCGCGGCCAGACGCCCGACGATGGCGCCGGTGGCCGCGCTACGCAGGGCGCCGTTGACGCCCAACCGGGTCAGCAGCGCCGGCAGGTCCAGTTGCTCGAGCGCCCACAGGCCGACCTGCTCCACGCCGACGCTGCGGGGGCGGACCAGCCGCAACGAGTCGACATCGACCGGCTGCACATCGGTCGGTCCGGCGGTCGGCGCGGCCGCGCCGCGGGCGATCAACTGCGCCGCGATCCGTTGCGCTTCCTCCTCCACGGCAGGCGGACAATCGGCCACCAGCGGCGCCTGACCGCTCAACGCATCGTTGATGCGGGCGCACAGCAGCGGCCAGTCCGCCTGGGGAATATCGAAGTGGCGACCGAGGTTGAGGAGGGTGCGCTGGCGCACGCTGCTGCCGAGGCGGTCGGCGTGCACGAGGCGATGAGAGAAGTAGGACTTTCCGTCCTCAGTCCGCCGGGTTTGGGTGCGCCGAATGAACATAGCGCCCACCATAGCGGACGCACCCTGTCCCAGGCAACTATTGTTATACGCTTATGGCACTACATTCGTCTCTGGCGAAACCCGATCCTTTATAATCAACAAGTTGCAGGCCTCGCACTCCCCGAAAACCGCCCAAATCCGCAAAACGACCGCTAATCTTGGTAAAGATGGGCTAGTGCTGCGCCACGTGTAAACATTAGGACTATCGGGGAGCTCGTCTCGAACCGAGAGAGTTCTCATGCCGCAGAAAAAGTACATCGTTCGACTCACGGCACAGGAACGCGAGGACTGTCAACAGACGGTCCGAAAGCTCAACGGCAGCAGTGAGAAAGTGCGCCGCGCTCAGGTTCTCTTGAAGGCCGATGCAGACGGGCCCGCGTGGACCGACCAGCAGATCGCCGACGCCTTTTCATGCCGCACCAAGACGGTCGAGAACATTCGCCAACGATGCGTGCTGGAAGGGTTCGAGCAGGCGCTGGAGCGAAAACGGCGGGAGTTCCCCCCGGTCCCGAAACTGCTCAACGGCGAGCAGGAGGCTTACATCATCGCCCTGCGTCTGGGGCCGCCCCCGAAGGGCTACGCGAACTGGTCGTTGCGCCTGCTGGCGCGGCGGGTCGTCGAGTTGGCGATCGTCGAGTCGATCAGCCACGAAACCATCCGGCGGACCCTAAAAAAAACGGGATGACCCGGCGGAAAATCGAGTACTGGGTGATCCCGCCGCAGGCCGATGCCGAGTTCGTGGCGAACATGGAACAGGTCTTGGACCTGTATCAGAAACCCTACGACCCGGATTGTCCCGTCGTGTGCATGGACGAGCAGCCGGTGCAGTTGGTCAAGGAAACCCGCGCGCCGATGGCGGCCACGAAGAACCGTCCGCGGCGTGTCGACTACGAGTACGAACGGGCCGGCACAGCCTCGATCTTCCTGTTCAACGAACCGCTGGCGAGTTGGCGGCAGGCGACGGCCCGGGCCCGGCGTACGAAGGCGGACTGGGCGGTGGAGGTCGCCGGCCTGTTGGAAGGACGCTACGCCGACTGCGAGAAGATCGCCTTGGTTTGCGACAACCTCAACACGCACACGAAGGGCGCCTTCTACGAAGTGTTCGAGCCGACCCGGGCGCGGCAATTGGTTCGACGCATCGACTTCTACTACACACCGAAGCACGGGAGCTGGCTGAACATCGCGGAGAACGAACTCAGTTCCCTGACGCGCCAATGCGTGCGCGGGCGCCGCATCGGCGACCTCGGGACGCTGCACGGCGAAGTGTCGGCGTGGTCCACCGACGTCAATGGCACGCAACGCGGTGTCGACTGGCAAATGAAGGTCGACGATGCGCGCTGTAAGCTCAAGTCCGTCTATCCCAAGATTATGACGTGACGGACCACTAGGCCATCGTGCGGCGTCGGCAGCTCCCAGTCTGCCGGGCGCGGCCTCCAGGCACGGCTTGCCGGTCCACGCCGCCATGGTCGCCTGGCACTGCAGGTCGTTCGGGTTCAGCGTCGGCCCGGCCGTCGTTTACGATCCGGAGCCAAGTCGAGTACCGTGCGGCGGGGCTACCGCCGTCGGCTTCCCGTCCAGTTCGATGGACGCCGGTCGGTCCGCGCGCGCGGTTGTGGTGGTGGTCCTACCTCTTACTGGAAGACCCCCGGCGCGGGCGGCCGGTCCGAGTGCGATACTTACCCGTAGATGGCTGGCTGGCGACCTCTCATCACGGCGACTGTGCGGCTCTCCCACTGCCACGGCACCCGCCTCCGACGTCGGCACGCCGACGGACGGCTGCTGTTCGAGCCGGTTGGCGAGACCACCCAGACGGGCCGCGGAGACGGTCGGCCCCGATCTTGGTGCGATCGGTGGAGAGATCGAGGGCGTCGTGCGGGAGGTCGCCGGGTTGTATCACCAGGACAGGGACGATCATGGGACGGCTGACGCCGGGGACGACGCCGGCCCAGGTGCAGGGCAACCTGGACGGGGTGCTCCGGGCCGCCGCGCAATCGGCGTTGGCGTCGTTCCTGGACGGCCTGACGGAGCAGGAGCGGGGGCGCGCGCGGAACCGGAACCGGGGTGCGGAGCTGCGGCTGCTCGTCGATTCCGGCCGGCAGGGTCTCTACGACGCGAGCCCCCGGTCGTCGGGTCAGGCACTCATCCTCGGCGTCGTCGTCACGCTCGTGCTGCTCATCGTGTGCGCCAACGTGGCCACCCTGTTGCTGTCGCGGGCGGTGTCACGCCAGCGGGAAGTGGCGATCCGCATGTCGGTTGGCGCTACGCGCGGGCGGCTGATTCGCCAACTGGTGACCGAGAGCCTGCTCGTCTCTGCAGCCGGCGGGATGCTCGCCCTGCCCGTGGCCTGGGCGGCGCGCCGGCTGTTGCCGTTCGGCCAGACGAACCCGTTCGACTGGCGGGTCTTCGCCTTCGCCGGGGGGCTGAGCCTCGCGGCGGGGGTCGCGTTCAGTCTCGTGCCCAGCGGCGAGTTCGGCGTCCGGATGGCCCTCGGCGCATCGTCTACGGGCATCGCTTGGCTGGTGCTGCGCGAGTCGCTGGTGCTCGTCGCCGCAGGCGTCGCGGCCGGGGTCGGCACGGTGCTGCTGGCCGGACGCCTGGTGGCGAGCCTGATTCACGGCCTCGCCCCCACCGACCCGGTCACGATCCTTCAGGCTGCCGCCCTCCTCGCGGGCATCGCGGCGGCGGCCGCCTATCTCCCCGCCCGACGCGCCGCGCGCGTCGACCCCCTGACCGCGCTCCAGGACGAGTGAACCCGCGGCGTCGAGGGCAAGCGCGACATCCAGACCAAGGTCATGACCATGCTCTTCGCGCTGTTCGCCGAGGTCGAGCGCGACCTGATCTCCGAGCGCACCCGCGAGGGCCTCGCCCGGGCCAAGTCTTCGGGCCGGAAGCTCGGCCGCTCGAAGGGCTCGCTGGGCATCTCACGGCTCGACGGCAACGAGGACGGTCGGTACCCTCTACTGCGCCCCGCCGCCGAGCCAGCTCTCGCTGAGCGCGGCCCGATCGACGGCCTCGCCGCGCAGGTAAACGGCCTCGATGCGCCGCGTGTTCGCGATGTCGTCGAGCGGGTTCGCCTCGAGGACGACGAAGTCGGCACTCTTGCCCGCCGCGACGGTGCCGGCGTCGTCCAGCTCCATGAACTCGGCAGAGTTGCGGGTCGCCGCGACGATGACTTCGTGCGGCGTCATGCCCGACGCCACCATGTCGGCCATCTCCAGGTGCGGGCTCCAGCCCGAGTTGCCGTCGGTGCCGAAGGCGATGCGGACGCCCTCCGCGTTGAGGCGCGCCAGGTTGCGCGCCTGGATGCCGAAGCTCTCCTGCGCCTCCGGCCGGTCGACGGAGCCCGCCTGCAGCTCCGCCAGTGCGTCGGGCGGGATGGTCCCGCTCAGCCAGCTCAGGTCCTCGGCGACGCCGCGGCCCGGCAGGTTCGGCACGAGCACGACGTTCGGTCGCTCCCGGACCAGCTCGACGAACTCGTCGTCGACGTCCTGGTCCCGCACGCCGTGGGCGAACGCGTCGATCCCTGCGCGCAGCAGGCCCTTGGCGTCCTCGAGGGCGAAGATGTGGGCCGTCACCCGCAACCCGTGCTGGTGGGCCTCGTCGATGACCGCGCCGTACAGCTCCGGGCCCATCTTCTCGAACTGGCCGCCGCGGTCGTCTACCCAGATCTTGACGATGTCCACCTCCAGCGCCGCGAGCTCCTGCACCGCGGTCCGCGCCTCTTCCTCGTTCGTGATCCAGTACGGGATCTCCGTGCGTCCCGGCTCCGGCGTCGTGATCCCCTGCCCCGACGTCCGATAGCGCGGCACGCCGGGGATGGTCTCCGCGCGAACCTGGTACACCTCCTCGCCGACGTCGCGCCCGAGTCCCATGGCGGCGCCGACGCCGTAGTAGGCCTTGCGCTGCAGTGCCCCGATGAGCTCCTCACGGGCCGTCGGGAAGTGCACGTGCGTGTCGATCAGAGCCGGAATGACCGTCCGACCGGTCAGGTCGACGTGCGCCGCGCCCTCCGGGGCCTCGACCTCGCCGGTCGCGCCGACCGCGACGAAGCGGTTCTCGTCGACTACGAACGTGGCGTTCTCGATCGGATCGCTGCCGTCGCCGACGACGAGGCGGGCGCCCTCGTACACCGTCGCGGTGCTGGTTGCCGGCGCCTCTTCCGGCGGCGACGAGCAGGCGGCGGCGAGCAGCAGGAGCAGCAGCGGCAAGCTGGCAGTGACGATTGTGCGAAAACTGTCGGTCTTCATGCGGTGCATCGGAGCCTCCCAGAAACCGCGTTGGCGGTGATTGTCCATTGTTCGGAGAATCGCCGGCCCCGCGCAAGGCGCACGCCCGCGATCAAGTGCATTATCGACGGAATCACGCGTCCGGGATACCCACTGCGCGTCATTCAGGCTCGCTCCGCCACCGCTAACCGGTCCAGACCGGCGGCGGCCGGCCCCCCGGCAGGCGGCGCGAGGTGCCAGGGCGTCCCTGCGAGGAAACCGGGCAAGTCGTCGCGTTCGATGAACCAGAGCCACGGCTCGCGCATCAGCCTCAACGTGGCCGTGCCCCACGACATCCACCGGGAACGCGCCAGGGTGCCGGGTTCCATGTAGGTGAACGCGACGCGGCTTCCGGAGGCGGTGCACTCGGCGACCCGATGCAGGAGATCGAGCACGGCGGCAGCCGGCAGGTAGTAGAGAAGTCCTTCGGCGATGACCACGGACCGCGTGTCCGCCCGCCAGCTTCCCTCCGCGTCCAGCACCTCCGTCAGCGGCTGCGCTCCCAGGTCGGCGGCGATCATCGCCATGTTGTCCGGGCGCCCCATCGCGTCGACGGCCCTCACCTTCGCGGCGGCGGTCGCCGGATGGTCGACCTCGAAGAAGCGCACCTCCGGAAGCTCGGGAGCGAGCCGCCAGCAGAGCGTGTCGTAGCCGGCGCCCAGCACCAACACCTGCGCCGCGCCGCCGGCGATTGCCGCGCGCACCTCCCGCTCGCAGAACGCCTTGCGCAGTCCGACTCCATCGAGGGCACCCAACCCGCCGTCGAACCGCTCGACCAACCCGCGCACGAAGGGAGACCGGTAGAGACGCAGAGCGCGCGGCCCGAGCCGGCCGGATTCGAGCAGGAGGCGCTCGGTCGCGCGGACCAGTCCCGGCGGCAGGATCGCGTCGGATCCCTCCGCGGCACCGAGCATGACGATCGCCGAGGCGACCTTGAAGGCGGTGTGGCTCGGGCGATTCCTACGCACTTCTTTCTGGGATCCTGCCGCACCTCGTCCCTGGTCACATCCGCCACATCACCCACAACTGCGCGACGTTGTCGCCGTCGTCGACGCCCAGCTTGTTCCACCAGTACTGATACTCCACGCCGAGGAAGAGCTGGTTGGCGTGGCCGGTCAGCGCCTTGCCGACGTCCCAACCGAGCTGCGGCTGCGCGAGGAGCGACTGCCTCACGGCGTGGCCCAGCTCGTTGGTAGTGGTGCCCATGTACTTCGTGTGGCCGGTGAATAGGAACGCGTGGCGGCCGACGTCGAACCCGGCGCCCCAACTGATGTCGAATATGAAGCTGGTGCCGGTCCGCGGCGCCCCGCCTCCGGCGACGCCGCTGCTCTTGTCGATCGCGGCGCCGAAGCTGGTGTTCAGGAAGAAGAACCCCGGCACGTTCCAGGAGAGCTGCCCCCCGGGCACGAACTTGAGCGTGTTGGAATCGCTGCCGAAGTTGAGGCCGCTGACGACCGCCACGTCCCGGATCGGTCCGGCGCCGATCGTCCGCTTCGACACGCGGCCGAGGCTGAGCGACGGATACCACTCGCCGTAGTAGCTCTTCTCGTTGAAGCCGTCCGCGCCGCCGTCGTCGGTGAAGTCGATGAAGATGAAGCTGTCGCCGAGCGACCAGCGCGACGCCTGCTGCACGGTGAGAACGGACGCGTAGGCCCGCGCTCCCGAGAACGGGTTGACGAAGTTGCCGTACTGATAGTGGAACTCGGTCTGCGCGCCCGCGGCGGCCGGCGCCGCCAGCAGCAGTAGCAGCGCGAAGACCGGGCCCCGGAGGTGGGAGCGACACGGCGAACCGGGACGAGCCCCGTGCATCACCCGCGAATGATAATGGCGTTGCGGGACCGCGCGGGTGCGTGACCCGGGACCGCCGCCACCGTACCGTTAGAATCTCATCAGATCTTCAGATTCCCGCCAGGAGGTATTCCTTTGCCGAGAGTCAGACCATGGCGTCTCGCTCCGTTCGCTGCCGCCCTCGTCGCTCTTGCACTGCTCGTCGCGACGTTCTCCAGCCAGCCGGTCGTCGCCGGGCGCGGGAGCGGGGTCGCAGCCGCGGCCGCGGACCTCGAGACCGTCGATCCGGCCGCCGTCGGGCTCTCGGCCGAGCGGCTCGAGCGGCTCGACGCCGGGCTGCAGGCGATGGTCGACGACGGCGAGCTGGCCGGCACGGTGGCGCTGCTCGCGCGCCGCGGCAAGATCGCGTTCGTCGACGTGGCCGGGGTGCAGGACATCGAGAGCGGGCGCCCGATGGCGCGCGACTCGATCTTCCGCATCTTCTCGATGACCAAGCCGATCACCGGGGTCGCCATGATGATGCTCTACAGAGAAACTCACGGTGATCACTGACTCAGGCGGTCTTCACTTCGACCTCCACTCCAAGGTCCTGCAAACGCCGGAGGAGGTGCTGGGTGACGCGGTGCTTGTCGCGGTTCGCCAGGTACCGGCCGCCGAGGTCGTGGTAGTCCGTCTCGTCGCGAAGCATGAAGTAGGCGGCGGTCAGCATGGAGGCGGCGACCGCCACGATGGCCTTCTTCGGGCCGCGCCGGCCCTTGAGCCGTCGAAACTGCGCCTGCAGATAGCTCCCATTCTTCCGGGTCGCCGCCCACGCGGCCTGGACCAGCACCGTCTTCAACCAGGGAGTCGCGTGACGGATCCGGGTCGAGCGGCGCTTCCCCGCACTCTCGTCCAGCCGCGGGCACAGGCCCGCCCACGAGACCAGATGGCCCGGATCGGGAAACCGCGTCATGTCCACGCCGACCTCGGCGATGATCACCCGCGCGACCGTCTCACTGACCCCGGGCATCGTCGTCAGCCGCTCGGCGGCCTCGCGAAAAGGGCGCAGCACCTCGTCGGCCTGCTGCTCCAGTTTCTGCACGGCGGCGCGCAACGCATCGATCTGCCCCAGGTGCAGCTCCAGCAGGAAACGATGGTGCGCCGTCACCCGACCGTGCACCGCGGCGACGATGTCCGCACGGTCGGCCTTCACCCGGACGTTGGTGCAATCAGCCAACCGCTCGGGATCGGTCTCCCCGGCGATGAGCGCTGCGAGGATCGCTCGGCCACTGACGCCCAGAATGTCGGTGACCACGCGCGTCAACTTCACGTTCGCGCCTTCGAGCGTCTTCTGCAGGCGTTGCGTGTGCCGCGCGATCTCGCGTACCAATTGCTTGCGGGTCCGCGTCAGGTCGCGCAGCTCCTGGATCGGGGCCGGCGGCACGAAGCTGCCCCGAATCAGCCCGTGCGCCAACAGGTCGGCGATCCAGGCCGCGTCCTTCCGGTCGCTCTTGCGGCCCGGAACGTTCCGGATGTGCTGCGCGTTGGCGAGCACCAGCGTCAACGACGCTTCGTCTTCGAGGATGTGCCACACCGGCTTCCAGTACACGCCGGTCGCCTCCATCGCCACGTGCGTGCAGCCTGCCTCGGTCAGCCAGGCCGCCAGTGCGAGCAGACCCGCCGTCGTGGTCGCAAACTCCCGGTGCTCGGTCGTAACCTTCCGGCCCGCCGCGATGCGCGCGCACGCGTTCACGCACCGCGAGTGGACATCCAACCCGGCGCACCGGGCATGCAAGACTTCCATGCGTCACCTCCTGATCGCAAAGGCGCTGGCGTGGAGTCCGCCGGTACGAAATCTACAGGGCGCGCTCACCGGAACATCTCCGGTCTCGCAATACGGGGTGCTCGCGGGACTCCGGGTCCAACTAGGGCCTGTTAACACTATTGGACGGTTCGTGATATCGTTGCTGGATGGAGCTCACCGAGACGCAGTACGCACGCATCGAGCCCTGCCTCCCGCGACAGCGTGGCAATGTCAGCATGCCCAATTTGCAGGTGCTCAACGCGATCCTGTACGTCGCCGAGCAGGGGTGCAAGTGGCGAGGGTTGCCGAAGCGCTTTGGGAACTGGCACACGATCTACACCCGTATGAATCGTTGGTCCAAGAACGGGGTGCTCGACCGGGTCTTCGAACACCTGCAACGCGCCCAGTTGATCCGTATCAAGCTGGAGGCGGTGTCGCTGGACAGCACCGTCGTCAAGGTCCATCCCGACGGCACGGGGGCTCGAAAAAAAACGGCCCCCAAGCCATCGGAAAGTCCCGCGGCGGGTGGACCACCAAGATTCATCTGGTTGCCGCGGATGCTCGAACGGCACTGACCTTCGCGCTCTCGCCCGGAGGGTGTCCCGCCAGTAGTTGAAAGTCGGCAGCGACAGACACACATTACCCCGCCTTCTGCAATTCGGCAAGGGCGCCATTCTCTTCGTCGAGGTGCGCCTTCAGCATCCAGAGATGCTCATAGCCCGTGATGCGGCGATAGTGCTTCTCCGTCTCTCGGAACGTCACCGCGGCCCACCGCACCGCCATCTCCTCGCTCTGCCAGCGACTCACCCGATTCGTGTGCTGGCGAACGCCCGCGTGCGACGAGTCGATGATGTTCGTCGTCGTCAGGCAGCGGCGCAGCGGCTTCGGCAGCCCAAGGCGATTGACCGTGAACAACTCCGAGAGCCCTTCGCGCAGGCTCGCCGCCGCCGACGGCCACTCCCGCTCCAGCCACGAGGCGTACTGCTCCAGCTTCCGGATGCCCTCGTCGGCGTCCAGCTTCCACGCCGCCCGAAGCGTCGAACGCGCCTGCTCGTGCTGCTCTTTCGGCAGATGACCCAAGACGTTCCTTACCTTGTGGTTTCTACAACGTTGCACCAGGTTCGCCGACCCGAACACCCGCCCGATGGCCTGCCGCAGCGCCTTGGCGCCGTCGATGACGAACAGACGCCGCCGGTCAGCCCGCAGGCCCCGCGTCACCAGATCTTCGAGCAGGCCAGCGGTGACCTCCGTGTTCTCCGATGCCCCGCCGCAAAGCCCCAGCACGTGCTTACGACCATCCGCATCCACACCGACCGCCGCCACCACGTGGTAGTTCCCGAACACGATCCCGTCGAGGTAGACGACCAGCACGTCCAACTTGCCCAGGTCCCGTTCGGCCAACTCCTTCAGAACGCGCGTCCCCGCCTCGATGGTCTCCCGCGAGACCTCCGACTTGCTCACCCCCACCTGGTCGGCCAGCGCCGGCAGCACCTTCTCGTACTTGCGCGTCGACACGCCCTGCAGCACCAGCTCCAGCATCCGGTCGGCCAGTGGCTGATCCGCCTGCAACGCCGTATACGCCGGAATCTCCACCTCGCCCGGCTCATCGGCCCGCGGCCGCTTCTTGCGCAGCCGCGGCTTGTCGACCCGCAACTGCCGCTCCTTCAATGCCACACGTCCCGCCTGCACCCCGTGCCAGTACAGATCCCGGTCGGCGTCGCGCCGTCCCTGCTCCTTCGGCCCCGCCACCTGCTCGGCGCTCATCCGCAGGACGGCCTCGATGGTCGCCCGGCCCATCACGTCGATCACCTCGTCGATGGCTCGCTCGCCCTTCTCCAGCAGTTCGACCAGCGGGATCAGCAGTTGCCCGTCCTTCGCCAGCCAGTCCGCCAGTTCCCGGCGGTTCGGCGCGGACGCGCCCGAAACGATCTTGTACGGTTTCTTCATCGGTGGCCTCTCCTCCTTTTGAACACACCCGACTGATACCACAGCCGGGCAGGAGTCGCCACCGACTTTCCACTACGCTTGGGGCACCCTCCTCGCCCGGCCAGGCCCACGACAGCCCGGAAGGCCGAAAGCTCCTGGCCAGCATGGGGCCGCAGGATGACAATGTGGCCTTGGTGATGGACCGCGCGTACCAGGGCGACGAAACTCGCCAACTGGCGCTGGACCTGGGGTTCACACCCGTGGTGCCGCCGCTCAAGACTCGGACGGACCCGTGGGAGTACGACCGGGAGATGTACAAGCGACGTAACGAGGTCGAGCGTCTGTTCCGCCGGCTGAAGGGCTATCGCCGGATATTCTCCCGATTCGAGAAGCTGGATGTGATGTTCATCGGCTTCATCCACTTCGTGCTCATCTTCGACGCGCTGAGGTAAGTGTTAACAGGCCCTAGAGAACGGGCTCTTGGCACCATAGAGAGAACGACCTCTGTGCCAGCGCCAAGCCCGTACACGATATCCTGTTTCATGAATACGTGGGTCCGGCGCCGCCGGGTGGAGAACTAGAAAGAAACTCAGAGCGCCCTCCCTGTTCAGGCGGCCTTCACTTCGACCTCGACGCCAAGGTTCCGCAGACGCCGGAGCAGGCTCTGGGTGACGCGCTGCTTGTCGCGGTTCGCCAGGTACCGGCCGCCAAGGTCGTGGTAGTCCGTCTCGTCGCGAAGCATGAAGTAGGCGGCGGTCAGCATGGAGGCGGCGACCGCCACGATGGCCTTCTTCGGGCCGCGCCGGCCTTTGAGCCGTCGAAACTGCGCCTGCAGATAGCTCCCGTTCTTCCGGGTCGCCGCCCACGCGGCCTGGACCAGCGCTGTCTTCAACCAGGGAGTCGCGTGACGGATCCGGGTCGAGCGGCGCTTGCCCGCACTCTCGTCGAGGCGCGGGCACAGGCCCGCCCACGAGACCAGATGGCCCGCACTGGGGAACTGGGTCATGTCCACGCCGACCTCGGCGATGATCACCCGCGCGACCGTCTCACTGACCCCGGGCATCGTTGCCAGCCGCTCGGCGGCCTCGCGAAAAGGGCGAAGCACCTCGTCGGCCTGCTGCTCGACTTGCTGCACAGCGGCGGTCAGCGCATCGATCTGCGCCAGGTGCAGCTTCAGCAGGAAACGATGATGCGCCGTCACCCGGCCGTGCACCGCGGCGACGATGTCCGCACGGTCGGCCTTCAGGCGCCCCTTGGTGCAATCAGCCAACCGCTCGGGATCGGTCTCCCCGGCGATGAGCGCGGCCAGGATCGCCCGGCCGCTGACGCCCAGGATGTCGCTGGCCACGCGCGTCAGCTTCACATTCGCGTCTTCCAGCGTCTTCTGCAGGCGCAGGGTGTGCCGCGCGATCTCACGGACCAGTTGCTTGCGGGTCCGCGTCAGGTCGCGCAGCTCCTGGATCGGGGCCGGCGGCACGAAGCTGCTCGGGATCAGCCCGTGCGCCAACAGGTCGGCGATCCAGGCCGCGTCCTTCCGGTCGCTCTTGCGCCCCGGAACGTTCCGGATGTGCTGCGCGTTGGCGAGCACCAGCGTGAACGAAGCTTCGTCTTCGAGGACGTGCCACACCGGCTTCCAGTACACGCCGGTCGCCTCCATCGCCACGTGCGTGCAGCCCGCCTCGGTCAGCCAAGCCGCCAGTTCGAGCAGACCCGCTGTCGTGCTCGCGAACTCCCGGTGCTCGGTCGTGACCTTCCGACCCGCCGCGATGCGCGCGCACGCGTTCACGCACCGCGAGTGGACATCCAGCCCGGCGCACCGGGGATACAAAAAGTATCCCGTCCTGCGCGGCACCATCCGCGACTACGCGACGGAGCGGCGGCGGGCCTACCTCCGTTTCTTCGCCTGCGGGCAGGATCTGTCGCACGAGGCGCCGGATGCGCTGTTGCCGGAGGAGGTGGCCGAGAGGCGGGAGCCGTTTCTGGTGGTCGGGGCGATGGCGGGGGGTTGAGTAGGAGAGGTCTGGGAGATTGAGGATTGCCGATGGCGAAGAAGAACCAGGAAGTCTGGAACTGCTTGAGCGTCCGCCAGCCCCACGCGTGGGCCATCATGGTGGGAGCGAAGGACGTCGAGAATCGCAAGCGGCGGTGCTACTACCTGGGCCAGCTCTACATTCATGCGGGCCTGACCGAAGACGTGGACGCTGTCGAGGAAATAACCGAACGGGTGGCGGCGCACCTCGGCATCTCGGCCGGCGCGGCGCGCACCAGGTATCGGCGGCACCGCGAACGGGGGCTGGGCGCAATCATCGGCCACGTGCAGATGTTCGGGTGCGCAGTGTCCCACGAAAGCGAGTGGTTCGACGGAGAGCCTCAATACGGCTACTTGCTCCGCGATCCCGTGCCGCTGAGGCAACCGATTCCCGCCAAGGGTTCCACCGCAATCCCGTTCAAGTTCAGGCCATGAACGACGTGGCGACAATTGCCAGCTCCGGCGGGTGACATCATCCTCGTGCGCCGAGGCTGGTACAGTGGTGGATCGTGACACCCTCGACCGCCGTGTGGGCCGTACCGGCGTTCACCCGCGGCGAGGTCGACCGCGCGGGACGCCTGCTCGCCCAGAATGGGGTCGTCGCTGACCCGCTCGTGATCGGTTACGCACTCGACGTAATCAACAACTGGCGCTCGTCGCACAGCCTCCCCCTGAACACGTTCCAGATGACGCTCAGGAACCGCGCGGCATCGATATGCGAGGAGCCGATTGTCGCCCGCCGGCTGAAACGCGTTCCTTCCATCTTCGCAAAGCTGCGCCGGTTTCCGACGATGAAGCTGTCGCAGATGCAGGACATCGGCGGAGCCCGGGCCGTATTGCCGAGTCTCACCGAGATCGAGGCGCTGAGGGATCTCTATCGACACAATCGACACAGGATGAAGCACCGATTCGCTGGAGAGAAGGACTACGTGAGAGACCCGAAGGCTTCGGGATACCGCAGCATCCATCTCGTATATCGCTATCGTAGCGATCGCACGGAGACCTACAACGGACTGCATATCGAGCTGCAGTTGCGCACGCGCCGACAGCACGCGTGGGCGACCGCCGTGGAAACTGTCGGAACGTTCCTGGGTCAGTCGTTGAAATCGAGCGAAGGCCGCGCGGACTGGCTCCGGTTCTTCGAGCTGGTCGGGTCGGGATTTGCCCTGGCCGAGGGCGCCCCGGCAGGTCCCAACGTCCCGGAATCGACTACTTCACTCGTGGCCGAGATCCGGGAGGCTGCGCAGCGTCTGCAAATCAAGCAGAAGCTCGAAGCGTTCAGCCGCGTCCTGGTCGTGACCGAAGTACATCGCGAGAAGATGCGTGGGCACGACTATCTTCTGCTGCTGGTGCTGCGTCCCGAGCACGAATCACTGGAGGTTCGGACCTATGGCAGCAGCGGGCTCCCGGCTGCGACAGCCGACTACCTCATGGAGGAAAAGCGCCTCGCCGGCACGGCCGGGGACACGGTGCTCGTTGCGTCGGACTCGCTGGATTCCCTGCGGCAGGCGTTTCCCAACTACTTCTTCGACACGCGGACGTTCCTTGAGGAGTTGGATCACCTGCTGGCCTGAACGGTGATTCCGTTCACGAAGTGCTCCAGGGGTCGACCGGCAGGGGAAGCCGGTCCGCGAGCGGCCGTACCAACCTCAACCGGACGGCACATCCTTCAACTCGTCCGTGATCCTGCGCATCTGCCGCACGGTCGGCCGTCCGAGACTCCTCCTTGAGCTTGCGCTTCGCGGAGCGGCAGTTCTCCTTCAACTCGTTCCACAGATCCTCGATCCCGGAATCGCGCCAAGCGCCGAGTTCGATGCCGAACCGCAGATGGAACTTGCCGTGCACGCGCATGGCGCAGCCCTCGTCGCGCCGCGCCCCGGCCGATCGAGACGGCCCGCCAGACGCGTCCCCGCGCGCGGCGTGTCGGCCGTTCGCCGGTCGTAACTCAAGTCGGTCCAAGGTCGGTTTCCGCGCGGGCAGCGGGAAGGCGCGCACGTAAGAACGCGGCGGCTTCGGGCGACTCGGACCGCTGCTCCGCGCTCCTCGTCGTCACTTGAGCTTGAAGAGCGGGTAGTCCGGATGTCGCGGCGTCACCGTCTGGTTGGCGCAGTCGGCGATCAGGTCCAGTCGCTCGAGCACGACCTGGCCGATCAGCGGCTCGCTCAGCGGCGGGCCGACGATGCACTCGGTGACCATCGTGCGGCTTCCGATCCCGACCGAGACGGGGCCGGCCAGGGGCCGCTCGTCCCGACGCTCGTCGGCGTAGGTGACGAACGCCGTGCCCTGTCGCTCGAGGCCGAGGCGCTCGACCACGTTCTGCGGCAACATCAAGGTGACGGCGCCGGTGTCCACGATGCCGTCTACCGTGGTGCGCCGGACCTCCGACTCGGTCCCGTGGCCGCGGCGGACCAGCGCGCGGTCCTCGGCGTTTTCCAACTTCACCTCAGTGCGAATCTCGCCCATGTCCCTTCCGGATTCTCCGTTGGTCGTGCCTGCGAGTCAACCACACGCCGCGCCAGTGCTCGACGCGGTGACGGATCTCGGCTTGCGATCGACGTCCTGTGGAGGCCGCGGACCGGCGCTGGTGCTGGCGGAGGCTGCGCGGAGGCATAGACCCTGCGGATCTCCGGGCTCGGTGCAGCCTGGGCGACCGGGTGGCGTACGGGGAAGTCGGGCGCGAGCGCGCGGGACGCGACAGCGGACACCGAGACGCTTCGCGCCGTACACTTGACAGCCGCTCCGGGCCGACGGAAAGATGGCCGCAACGGGGCCGGCGTGGTGGCGAATCAGCCGGGCGGGTCCGGCGACGGCCAGATGAGGTTCTTCATGCGGGCGATATCGGTTCTCCCAAAGCTGTCGCTTCTCACCGCCGTCACCGGCGCGATGCTGGCGACGACTCCATCGGCGCTGGCGCACCACTCCTTCGCGGCGCAATTCGACGCCAGCCGAACGACGTGGCGAACCTGGACGCCGAGGAAGGCCTGCTGCAGCCCGGCGCGCTCGACGGGACGGGTCGCGACGGCACCGCGATAGCGACGCCGTCCACGTATCGGTGCGAGCATCGGAAATCAAAGGAGACAGTGTGAACGGCGACAGCAACCTCGCGGTGTTCTGCGACTTCGAGAACATCGCGCTCGGCGTCCGGGACGCCAAGCTGAAGAAGCTCGACATCCGGCCCATCGTGGAGCGGCTGCTGCTGAAGGGCAGCATCGTGGCCAAGAAGGCCTACTGCGACTGGGAGCGCTACAAGGAATACAAGGCGACGATGCACGAGGCGGCGTTCGAGCTGATCGAGATCCCCCACACGCGGATTTCCGGCAAGAACTCGGCCGACATCCGGATGGTCGTCGACGCCCTCGACCTCTGCTACACGAAGGAGCACATCGACACCTTCGTCGTCGTATCGGGCGACTCCGACTTCTCGCCGCTGGTGAGCAAGCTGCGCGAGAACGCCAAGTCGGTGATCGGCGTCGGCGTCAAGAGCTCCACGTCCGACCTGCTCGTCAACAACTGCGACGAGTTCATCTTCTACGACGATCTCGTGGCCGAGCGTAAGCCGGCCCGCCGCCGTTCCCGGAGCAAGCCACGCGCCAAGCCGGATGCCCCGGCCGAGAGCGCCCCGAGTGAGAACGCCCCGGTCGAGAAGAACGAGACGAAACCGGAGCCGGCACCGCAGGACGACCCGACCCAGAAGGGGCTCGACCTGGTGGTGCAGACCGCCGAGGCGATCTACGCCGAGCGCGGGGACGGCGCCAAGCTGTGGGGATCGATGATCAAGCAGACCCTGAAGCGGCGGCGGCCCGGCTTCAACGAGTCGGCCTACGGGTTCGGGTCGTTCAACGACCTGCTCGAAGAGGCGCAGTCGAGAGGTCTGCTGGAGCTCGATCGGGACGAGCGGTCGGGCGGCTACGTGATCATGAACATCGGCCGCGAGTAGGCCTGTCGTATCCTTCCGCCGTGCCCAGCTTCATCTGCCAGGTATGCCGCGCGTCGTTCGAGGTCGCGCAGACCGTGCTCGACAAGTATCCCGGCTGGCAGCCGAAGTACTGCCGGTTGCATTCGCCGAAGAAGAAGGCCGCCGCCCGACCCACCCGTAGGACCGGCCTCGGGGGCGGGGCGGATCGCGGCCGCACGCTGCGGGAGGAGAACCTGACGCTCGCCCAGGTCCTGGCCAAGTACGAGAACGGACCCGACCGCGGCGTGTTCACCGACGGCAGCGCGGTGCCGAACCCCGGCCCCGGCGGCTGGGGTGTCGTCTGGGTCGAGAACGGTGAGATCGTCTCGAAGGCGCACGGCCACGAGTCGGACACGACGAACAACCGCATGGAGCTGCGGGCGCTGATCGAAGCGTTCACGATGCTGCCGGCCGACGCCGAGATCGACGTGCTCAGCGACAGCGAGCTCTGCGTGAACACCATCACCCGCTGGGCGCTGGCGTGGGAGCGCGCCGGCTGGAAGCGGAAGGCCGGCCCGATCAAGAACCTGGAGCTGGTGCAGGAGCTGCTGGCGCTCTACCGCGCCCGCCCGGCGTGCAAGTTGAAATGGACCGCCGCCCACTCCGGAAACCGCTGGAACGAGTACGCGGACAGCCTCGCCACCGCCTGGATGCGGTCGACCCTGTGAGGGCCGGTCAACGCTGTAGCCACGCGCTGAGATGGCAGGCGCATTCCGACGAATCACCCGCTGAACGTCCGACGAATCACCCGCTGGGAGCTCGACAAATCACCCGCTAAACGTCCGACGAATCACCCGTTGGGGTTGCGCGCCGTGCCGCCACCGGAGTACAACCTGTGTCGAATCCGTGACCTATCTGCCGAGAATCGTCGACGCCGAATTGGCCGATCTGCTGGAAGCCGCCGGAGCGGTGCTCGTGGAAGGGCCCAGGGCGACCGGGAAGACGGCAACCGCGGCGCGGGCGGCGGCCAGCGAAGTGCTGCTCGACGTCGACGACAATGCCCGGCGCATGATTGGCGCCGACCCGGCGGCCGTGCTGATCGGCGACACGCCCCGGTTGATCGACGAATGGCAATTGGAACCGGTCATCTGGAACCACGTCCGACGCGAGATAGATCGGCGCGGCGCCCCCGGGCAGTTCATCCTCACCGGTTCCGCAGTTCCCGCCGACGACGTCGCCCGGCACACCGGCGCCGGACGCTTCGTCCGGCTACGCATGCGCCCGCTGTCGCTGTACGAAAGTGGGCGCGCCAACGGGAAGATTTCGCTGCGGCGGCTGCTCGACGGCGCGGAGCAACGGGCGGGGCGGTCCGAGACGTCTATCGCCGACGTCGCGGAGCTCGTCTGCGCCGGTGGATGGCCGGGCCATGTCGGCAGGGCGCTGCCCGGGATTCTGCGCGTGAACCGCGGCTATCTGGACGACGTCCGCCGCACCGACGTCGGGCGGGCCAGCGGCAAGATGCGCGACCCGGTCAAGGTGGGCCGTCTGCTGCGTTCGCTGGCGCGCAACGTCGCCACCCCCGTCACCCTCTCGAAGCTGGCCGCCGAGGTCGGCGAGGATGACGGCGCTCTCAAGACCGACACCGTCGCCGAGTATCTCGACGCGCTCGACCGACTCATGGTGGTGGAGAACCAGCCGGCTTGGTCCCCGCACCTGCGGTCCCGCACGGCGCTCCGGCAGACGCCGGTCCGGCACTTCGTCGATCCGTCCCTGGCGGTCGCCGCCCTGCGAGCCACGCCCGCTCGCCTGACGGCGGACCTGGAGTTTCTCGGCCTGTTGTTCGAATCCCTCGTCGTCCGCGACCTGCGCATTTACGCCCAGGCCGCGGATGCGCAGGTATTCCACTACCGGGAAAAGGACGGGCTCGAGGTGGACGCCGTCGTGGAGGCGGCGGACGGCCGCTGGGCGGCGTTCGAGATCAAGCTGGGCGAGCGCTGGGTGGACGACGGCGCGAACAGCCTGCGCCGGCTCGCCCGGCGCCTGGAGCACAGCGATCATGGCAAACCGTCCGCCCTTGCAGTGATCGTCCCGACCGGTTACGGCTACGTGAAGCCCGGGGAAGTCGGTGTCATCCCAATCGGCGCCCTGGGGCCTTGACCGTCCGCGAACACCAGACGCGGGACTCGCCGCGAAAGGCGGCAGGCGCGGATGGCGGTCAACCGCCCCGCCCTTCGTAGGCGGCGTCTCGAACCGTCGACCAGGCCTCGTCCCGGAACTCCGCCTGCAGATCGGAACCGTCCACGCTTGCATCCCGCCGGACGAAAGAAGCGCGCACCCCTCCCTCGCCGCGGAGCGTCGAACGAATCCCCTCCTTGATGACGGCGCGAAGCGTGAGTCCGTGACGGGCGGCGTACCGCTTGGCCTCCAGCGCCAGATCATCCGCCAACTCGACGGTGGTCTTCACGTACCCATTTGACCATGCTCTCTAATACGGGTGCCCATATCCGCCGCTGGAACGTCGATTAAACCGCACCGCAATGTCGCGAATCGCCTTATCGACATCCCACGTGCAGAGCCACGCGGGAATCCTGATGACGTCCCAGCCGATCCCCATGAGGATCCGATCCCGAGCGAGGTCCTGGCGGCGCAATCTGCCCCTCGCGTCGACGTGGTGATCGCCGTCGACCTCGACGTTCAACCGCAGACCCTGCTCGAGCAGTGCGAAGTCGAGCTCGTATCCTTCGACGTACAGCTTTCCGCTCGGCTGCCATCCTGCGTTGCGCATGGCTTCGAGCAGTCGGGCCTCGGCCCGACTGTCGGTTCGGACCTTGTCCGTCGCTGGCATTGTGTCACCGTGGGTAATTGCAGCGTCTCGAAGATAGGTACGCAACGACGCAAACGTCGCGCTCCCCGCGGCGCCAATCTCCGGATGGCCCAGGACGACAAGCGATTGCCTGGCACGGCTGACGGCGACATTGATCAGGTATCGTTCGCGTTCCACCCAGGCGGCAGTCTGTCCGGGAATCCCAGGCGCCAACACCGCCGACACCACAATCGCGTCGCGTTCGCCACCCTGGAAGCGATGCGCTGTGCCGCAGCCGAAGTCGCACGCTGCCAGCCGTTCTTTCCCCAGATGCTCGTCGAGGCGCGCCATGCGGTCGATCAGCGCCGCCTGCGCAGCGAACGGAGTGACCGCGCCGACGGATCGGCATCCAGCCCGCAGCAGTGCGGTGATCTCCTGCACGGCCCGTTCCGCCTCTGCGACGTTGCTCCAACTCGCGGCCGATCCTCGGTCTGCCCGTCCGGAAACATCGATCCACCCGATGCTGCGCTGGCTTCGCGGCATCCGGGCTACGTCGGTCAGGACGGTGAGTGCGCCCTGATAGAACTCGTGATTGAACCACCGGGCAATGTGCGGGTGACAACGGTAGTGCTCGTCGAGCACGGTTGGCCGCTGCGAATCTGTTTCGAGGACATGGGCGAAGGCAAGGTATGCGGAACCCTCCTTGTAGTGCGACCCGCGGCGGGCGAGGTCATCGTTGTCGAACCGTTCACTGGCGGCCATCTTCCGCAGGAGCGAATCCGAGAGGGTGATGACGGGCGTCAGTTGGTTCGGGTCACCGATCACTGCGAGTCACTTCGCCCGATACGCGAGCGGCAGCGCGGTAGCCAGACTGCACTGGCTGGCCTCGTCGATGATCACCAGGTCGAAGAGCCCGCGTTCGAGGCGAAAACTCCGCTGCATCGACAGCGCCGTGCAGGCCCACCCGCGAGCGTGCCGAAAGCAATCCCGGATGGGCGCATTCCCGATTTCCCGGTCACGCGCTCACACCCACCGGCGTCATGGCCATCCGCTGCAAACAGTTCCATCTGCCGGACTTATAGAAAGACCGCAGGAGAAGAATCGCGTCGACGCTCTCCGGTAGCCAATAGATGGATGCGCCCTTGATGCGGAGATTGATGACGCGACGGATGGCGCTTTCGACGGCACCGCTGCCCCGCGGAAGCCCGAGCCCGACCATTGTGGTGTAGGCGAAACGATGACGGTTCTTCAGGAAGTAGTTGAGGTGCGTGCGGATCTTGCCGGCCGTGCGCCCGCGGCACAGCTCCCGCAGGGCCGTGATCACCTCGTCCACCCGTGCTCGCTTGAGCAGCCCCCGCGTGCGGTTGAGCCAGCGGGTGCGTTGCGTCGCGCTCCAGCGGCGCAGCTTGACCGCGTCGGAGAGTTGCTTTGCGGCATGATAGAAGTCGATCAGCCCCAGCACCTGTGTCGGCGAGAGCCCGAGCGCGGCGATGAGGTGCTGGAGGCGTCGCCAGATCCAGGGCGCGCCGTCGGCGATGAAGAGCACCTTGTCAGCGGCGTTGAGGCCGATCTGCCGCGCGTACGACAACAGCAGGGCGAAGACCGCCTCCGGTCCCCGGAGCGTGCCGTCGATGATCGGTGCCCACGTCTGAGACGGTCGCCCGTCGTCGCCGACGACGTACAGGATGAGGAGCTTCGGTTCCTTCCAGTCGGTATGGAATCGGTTGCGCCCCTTCTTCGTCTTGGGGCCACGCTTCTTGCGCCTCACACGGACGCGGCCCCCGTCGAGGGAGACGACCACCCGCTTGCCGGTCACGCGGTCCAGCAGGCCGCACGCCGCGCTCTGCTGGGCCGCTCGGGCCCGCGCAGCGTAGCGATAGGCGGTCGAGCGGAGGGTCTTGATATCCAGGGCGATGCCGTCGGAGCGGAGCTGCGCCTGCGCTTCGGCCAGCGAGCTGAGCATGGCGACCGCGCGGCTTGCATCCGAGGCCAGCTTCGGCGTGCACCGGTCGTAGATGCCCAGCACCACCAAGGCGGGGTAGAGTCCCGGCCTCCGCTTCGCCCGACGGGCGTGTTTCTCGCGGTAATACGGCGTCGTGACCGGCACCGTCGTGCCCCGGGAGGTGCGAACGTTGACGGTCTCCAGGCCGTCGCTCCGCATCCGCCGGGGCAGGTGGCGCACGAGGGCGCTCGCCGCGTCGCCAACCGCGGCGGAGCGCACCGCGCGTTGCAGCACGGGGGTGAGGAGGGCGCCGAAGAACTCGTCCGCGATGGCCCGCAGCTGCTCTTCGCACTGCTCCGCTTCCTCTGCCGACCTGGGCGCTCGAGCACGCGCCTCAAACTCCAGCGCCCGCCGGAGGGCAGTGCGCAGGTGGACGGGAATGTTGCCAAGATCGATCTCGCGGCTCGGGGTGTCGATGGCGCTCTTGTCCATTTCAACGCACCATCATGGGCAGTCCGAGCCGTAATGTCCAGTACCACCCTCCCCGTCTGTCCGAAGACCGGCTCAACCTCCCCCAGCCTCACAGGCCATCTTTGCCTACACACTGCACTGCTCCGGGAAATCGGGAATGCGCCCTCCCGGATTGTCTTCGCCAGCGAGTTGCCTCCCAGGCCGGCGCGAGTCAGTGCGGTGAGCGCCTGCTTGCCGTCTCTGAATCCGGCCCGGATCGCGTGTCGCGCCGCCGTCATGCTCGCGGCGGCCCAGTCGCTGTTGGCGCGTTGCAGGCGGGTTGCGGCGTCTCCAATGCGCGCTTCCGTCATCGCCAGCTCGTTCATCTGGGCGGTTCGTGCCTGATCGAGGGCTGCCCAACGCGCGAGGTCGTCGAGTGACGCACCAGCGTGCTCGCACCTGACCGCCGCCAGCAGCCGACGGGTACGTCGGCGGCGAAAGAACCATGCGCGCCGGACCCGCAGCGCCCGCCGTTCGGCGGCTTGGGAAGAAATGGCGAGCTCGGGCGCGCGATTCTGCTTCCAGATGCCCCGCGCAAGCCGCTCCAGAGCCTCCACCGCTTCGGCGAGCTTCCGGTTCAAATCGGCGGCTGCCGCAAGGTCCGCCAACAGGCTCGCGCGACGGGTCGCCGTCCGCGCGAGCTCGGCGCGAACCGCCGCGGCGTTTTGGGCGTTCCCGCGTTGCTCCCTCAACGCCTTGTCGTCCGCAGAAGCAGCGACGGCCTCCGCCACCCGATCCGCAAGTGCTTCGCGGGCCTCGCGGTTCCCAGTGCGCAGCAACATTCCAGGGGCGATATCGCCATTCGCACGTTCGACGGCGATATTCACGGCGCCGTTGTTCGTCGACGCGACCAGCACGGTTTCCCCGTTGAGCCACGCATTGGTCACCGCATTCACCACCAGTTGCGTCTTGCCGGTGCCGGGGAGCCCCGTCCCATACTGCCCGATACCAAGCGTCCGAAGCGACGATCCACTATCCGTTCCATCCGCGGAGCGGGAAGCGCGTGGAGATCGTGCGCCGCCAGCACTTTCGTGGCAGGCGCGTGTTCGTCGTTCGACAGCCGGACGACACGCTGGCCCACATCCCGACCTGGATGTGCGAGCCCCCGGCCGCCGCGCTTGCGGTAGTAGACCACCCACGCATCGCGTTGGCGGGCCTGCGCGACTTGCGTCTTGCTCTCGACGCGGCGCTATCGTCGTTCTCCAGCATGGAGGAAGGAGAGCGGCATGGGACGGATACAGGTGGTGGGGCAAGGCGCGCTACTGGTGCAGATGGAGCCGGGACCGGCGCTCGAGTCGAGGACACGGGCGACGCTGCTTCCGCTGGTGGCGACTCTGTTGCTCGAAGCGGCGGTGGCGCCCGCGACCATGAGCAAACCGGCGGAATCCGGAAAGACGGAGGGAGGCGATGAGCAAGATCGCACCTGACCATCTCAGCCGTCAGGCCTTCGTCTATGTCCGGCAATCGACGCGAGACCAACTGCGCCACCACCACGAGAGCCGGCGTCGGCAGTATGGGCTCGCGGAACATGCCCGGCGGCTCGGCTGGACCGAACCGGTCGTGGTGGACGACGACCTCGGGCGCTCGGGCGGCGGCAGCGCTCGTCCGGGGTTCGAGCGGCTGCTGCTCGCGATCTGTGAGGGACGCGTCGGCATCGTACTGGCGGTGGAGGCCTCACGCCTCGCGCGTAACGGCCGCGACTGGCACACGCTACTTGAGTTCTGCGGTCTGGTGGGCTGTCTGCTCGCCGACGAGGAAGCCATCTACGATCCGCGGCTGCCGGACGACCGCCTGTTGCTCGGCATGAAGGGCACGATGGCCGAGATGGAGCTGTCGCTGTTGCGCCAGCGTTCGCTCGAAGCCCTCCGACAGAAGGCGCGTCGCGGCGAGCTGTTCCTGAGCGTCGCGGTCGGCTACGTGAAGGTCCGGCACGACCGGATCGCAAAGGACCCCGACCTGCGGGTGCAGGAAGCAATCGGACTCGTGTTCCGGAAGTTTGCCGAGTTCGAGAGCGTCCGGCAGGTGCATCTCTGGCTCCGGCAGGAGGGCGTGCGACTGCCGTCCGTCGAGGCCAACGGCGACGGCCGACGGGTCGTGTGGAAGCTCCCGGTCTACAAGACGGTTCACAGACTGCTGACCAACCCGATCTACGGCGGCGCCTACGCCTTCGGTCGAACGGGGAGCCGGGTCACGGTCGAGAACGGGCGCAAGCGTGTCCGGCGTGGGCTCGCTCGGGAACGCGAGCAGTGGGACGTATTGATCGTGGATCACCACGAGGGCTATGTTTCGTGGGCAGAGTACGAGAGGAACCAGCGTGTGATCGCCGACAACGCTTCCCGGCAGGGTCTGCTGACGCGCGGCGCGGTTCGCCGCGGGGACGCGTTGCTCGCCGGTCTGCTGCGCTGCGGACATTGCGGGCGACGGATCCACGTCGCCTACAGCGGTACCAAGGGCGAATGCGTTCGCTATAGCTGCCGCGGCGCGCATCTCAACCATGGGACGGGCTGGTGCATCGCGTTCGGCGGCGTGCGGGTCGACGCGGCGGTGGCGACCGAAGTGCTGCGGCTGTTGAACCCGCTCGGCATCGAGGCTGCCCTCAAGGCGGTAGCGATGCGCGAACAGCAGCACACCGACAGGCGACACCACGCGAAGCTGGCGCTCACCCAGGCGCGGTACGAGGCGGACCTGGCGCGTCGCCAGTACGACGCAATCGACCCGGCCAACCGCCTGGTCGCCGCCGAGCTCGAACGCCGATGGAACGATCGCCTCGCGGACGTGCAACAGCAGGAAGAACGGATCGCCGGCCTGACGGCGGCCCACCCGGAGGCGCTGTCGCCCGCGGAGCACGACCGCCTGCTGGCGCTTGGCGCCGATCTCGAAACGGCCTGGACCCATCCCAGTGCGACAGCACAGACGCGGAAACGAATCGTGCGCGCCATCCTCGAAGAGATCGTTGTGAAGCTGGCCGCGGAGCACATCGAATTGCTCCTCCACTGGCGGGGCGGCGATCACACTCGTCTCACCGTCCCCCGCAACCGAACGGGACAGCATCGCTGGTGCACGGACGCGACGGTCGGCGACTTGATCCGGGGACTGGCCCGCCAGCTGAGGGACGGCGGCATCGCCCAAACGCTGAATCGCCTCGGCAAGCGGACCGGACGCGGCAACGCCTGGACCGAGGCACGGGTCCGCACCTTTCGAAGCCAACACCGGGTGCCGGCACATCGTCCCGGTGAGATGGCGGAACGTGGGGAGCTGACCCTGAAGGAAGCCGCCGGCCGGCTCGGCGTCAGCACCATGACCGTGCTGCGACTCATCGGCGACGGCACGCTCGTCGCCCAGCAGGTCTGCCGGGGCGCCCCTTGGGCCATCCCGGAGGAACAGATCGTCGCGCTTGCCGGCGCGATCCCATCCGGACGTCGTCCGCTAACATCGAGCTCGGCTCAGGAAGTGCTTGATTTTCAGTGACGTAGCGAGGTGTGCATCATGAGACCCGACTCGGCGGACCGGTAACGACGGTCAGGGGTTCGCGCCGGATCCGGTCGAGGGTCGATTCCTGAGATCCGTTGCACGGCAGTGGACCGGCCAGAGGTGTTCTCGAAGAGGGTTGGCCGCGGTTCTCGGTTCGCGGTCGATCGCGAACAAGAAAGGCCGCCGCGCTCTCGTTCCAATCCGTGCGACGCGCCAGTGTGTCGAGCTCCTCGAGGAGAAATCGAGATGCACCGCGACCATCGTCGGCCGGCATCCAAATCGCCGCGTTGTACAGCCCCGGTTCGACATCACACCGGCAACGAAGCGAGTACGGATCGAGGTCGGACACGATTCGGACGTCGAGAGCCTTGGCGATATGCTGCACCAGTCGTGCCAGGGCAGCGGCATCTCCGAACGGCAGACCGTCGCCCACGACCACGTCGACCACTTCCCTCGCGGACATGTCGAACAGTTCGCCCGCCACGATGGACAGATTGAACTCCGGCTCGGTCTTCGCAGTGCCAATCCACTGGCCGTCGCGCTGTTCCACGCGCACGGACACCAGGAACACGGGCGCGATGACCGGATGGTTCTTCTGGTTCCTCGCCACCAGCACCGGCCATCCGTAATTGAATGCGGCGTCGCGCTTCTTCGTGTCCTGCGCGGCGAGATGCTCTGCCAGTCGTGCCGGAACGGGTGTCCAGTCCCGGCCGCCGGTGACCAGATGCTCGGACTTGGTATCGTGCAGATAACTCCTTGTGTCCAGATCGCGGAAGGCCACCAGCGTGGTGGCCGTCTCGGCCAGGACGCACTTGCTCAGGTATCTGCACAGGCGCGCCCACGGTTCCTGGGAGCCGGGAGGCACGCTTCGTCGCGGACGGTCCAGACGGTCTATGCCCGCCCTCCGAGGCGCGGCGTCATCCTTCGTGCTGGTTTCTCCCAGGGGCCGGCCGCATTCCTGACACCAAGCCCGGCCGCGCGCTGCCGGCGACCAGTAGCCTCGATCACCAACCCGCAGTTGCTTGCCGCAGGCGGCGCAATCACGGTCGTACTTCAGCGTGATCAGTCTCATGTCACCGGGAAGCTCGCTTCGTCCACGCCGATCTGAGTCCGGCTTCCCATTGCCGGCGTCACCCTTGTCCGTCCTCGGAACACTCGACTTCCGAACACATCGCACGCACCAGGCCTGACCGCGTGCTGCCGGCGACCAGTACGCCCGATCGCCCGCCGTGAGTTGCATCCCGCAGGCGCCGCAATCGTTGTCGAATCTCAGCGTGATGGGCTTCAGGCCGTCAGGGAGCATGCTTCAATCACAGACGGCAGCACGCCGCCATGAAACAGAGCGGAACATCGGATTGACCGGCGGTGGAATCGATCGCCGCGCCTACGCCAGAATCCCCCGGATCGGGTGCCCGTCGACGTCCGCCAGCCGGAAGTCGCGCCCGCCGAAGCGGTAGGTGAGGTTCCGGTAGTCGAGACCGAGCAGGTGCAGCACCGTGGCGTGCAGGTCGCGGACGGTGTGGGCGTTCTCGACCACGCGGTAGCCGTACTCGTCGGTCTGCCCGTAGATGAAGCCCTTCCTGAGGCCGCCGCCGGCCATCCAGAGGCTGAAGCCGTAGGGGTTGTGGTCGCGGCCGTTGGTGCCCTGCACGAACGGGGTCCGGCCGAACTCGCCGGAGAAGATGACGAGGGTCTCGTCGAGCAGGCCGCGCGCGCGGAGGTCCTTGACCAGGGCGGCGACCGGCTGGTCGACGGTCAGCGCGTTGGCGGTGTGGCCCTCCTCCAGCTTGGTGTGCTGGTCCCAGGGGTTGGCCGCCTGGCCCATGCCGTCGGTGCCGACCATGGTCAGCTCGATGAAGCGGACGCCGCGCTCGACGAGGCGGCGCGCCACCAGGCACTGGCGCCCGTAGGCGGCGGTGGAGGCGTTGGGCGAATCGAGACCGTAGAGTTGCTTCGTCGCCGCCGTCTCGCCGCTCAGGTCGGTCAGCTCGGGAACGGCGGTTTGCATCCGGTAGGCGATCTCGTAGTTGTCGATGGCCGCCTCGACGCGCGACTCGCTGCCGGTGCGGTGGAGGAACTGCTGGTCGAGGTCGCCGATGAGCGACAGCCGCGCCCGTTGCCGGGCGTCGCTCTCGCCGGGGCTGACGTTGTGCAGCGGCTGCGCGTGCTCCGGGTAGATGAGCGAGCCCTGGTGGACGCCAGGCAGGAAGCCGTTGCCGAAGACGTTGATGCCGCCGAGCGGGATGCCCCCGCTGCCGAGAACGACGAACCCCGGCAGGTTCTGGTTCTCGGTGCCGAGGCCATAGGTGATCCAGGCGCCCATGCTGGGAAAGCCGGTGAACGGCATGCCGCAGTGGAAGTAGAAGTTGGCCTGCGCGTGCTCCATGAACGGCGCGGTCATCGAGCGGATGACGGTCAGCTCGTCGGCGACCGTGCCGGTGTGCGGGAAGAGCGCGCTGACCGGGATGCCGCTCCGGCCGTAGCGGGTGAACTCCCACGGGCTGGGCCAGATGTTGCCGTCCTGGTTGAACATCGTCCGCTCGGTCTGGAACGGCATCGGCCGCCCCGCCTCGGCCGCGAGCCGCGGCTTGGGATCGAACGAGTCGATGTGCGACAGCCCGCCCGACATGTAGCAGAAGATGACGTTCTTGACCTTCGGCGCGAAGTCGGGCGGCTGCGCGGCAAGTGGGCCGTCCGCCGCGGTCGTGCCGGACGCGCCCCCCTGCGACAGCCCGGCGTAGGCGTTGTCGGCCAGCAGCGCCGACAACGCGAGCCAGCCGAAGCCGGTGGAAGTCTGGCGCAGCATCTCGCGGCGCGTCAGGAACGGGCAGGTTCCGGGGTGCTGGCGTGGGTCGAAAGGCATGTTTGACATCGGCGACATCGGCGGCGCCGCCGCAGGAATCGGTCCCGCGGCATCAGCCGTCACGGGACGAAGATGAACTCCTTGAGGTTGAACAGGCTGTGCGCGACGTCCTGCCAGATCGCGGGGTCGTAGAGCAGCAGCGACCGGTCGACGCCCCGCTCGGCCGCCACCGCGTTCAGGTAGTCGGCGACGCGGGCGCGCTCGGCGGCCGTCGGCGGGCGCGCGAGCGTCTTGACGAACATGTGCCCGATGCGTCCGTCCACCGACGCCGCTTCGCCCTCGGCGAGCCGCCGGCCCCACTCGGCCGCCTGCCCGATCACGAACGGGCTGTTCAGCAGCGCCAGCGACTGGGCCGGAACGTTGGTCGTATCCCGCTGGCCGCGGGTCGTCGCCGGCTTCGGGAGATCGAAGACTTCGAGGAACGGGTTGTGGGCGTTGCGCCGGATCTCCTGATAGATGCTGCGCCGGCCGGCGCCATCGACCGGGCCGTTGTCGGGGTCGCCCTCGGTCAGGCCCCGGCGCTCCGCGTAGTGCACCGGCACGGACGGCCCGTACAGGGTGGGGTCCAGACGCCCGGAGATGGACAGCATCGCGTCGCGGATCGCCTCGGCGTCCAGGCGCCGCAGGTTGGCGTGCTGCAGCAGCCGGTTGGACGGATCGATCTCGGCCGCGCGCGCCGACGCCTCGCTGCTCATCCGGTAGGCCCGGCTGAGGACGAGGCGGCGCACGAGCCGCTTGATCGAATAGCCGTCGTCGACGAAGCCCGCGGCCAGGTAGTCGAGCAGCGCGGGATGCGCCGGCGGGTCGCCGAGCCGGCCGACATTGTCGACGGTGCGCACGATGCCGTAGCCGAACAGGTGCCGCCAGACCCGGTTGACGGCGACGCGGGCCGTCAGTGGGTTGTCCGGAGCGGTGATCGCCTCGGCCAGACGCAGGCGGACGAGCCCGGGCTCGGAGTACGGCCGGTTGTCGAGCGCCGTGAGGAACCCCCGCGGCACCACTTCACCAAGGTTCCGGTGGCTGCCCCGCACCAGCAACGGCTGATCCGGCGCCGCCTCGTCGATCACGCCGGGGACGCGGCGCGCCACCGGCACGTCCCGCTCCAGCAGACGGTACTCCGCGACCGGAGCCCGCAACCCGACCAGCTCCTCCAGCGAGCGCGGCAGCAGGTCCGCTCGGACGAGCTCGTCCAGGAACACCGCCTCCTGCTCGGTCAGCCGGTCGTCGCGCCAGGCGGCGACCGCCTCTCCCGCGCGCCGGGCAATCAGGGCGGCCAGCTCCTCGCGCCAAGTGGGCGCGGCCAGCGGAGCATCCTCCGCATCGCCGCCCAGCAGCGAGAGGATAGGAACGACCGTCTCCCGCGGCGTCCGCTTCTCGTCGTGGAACACGATGCGGCCGGCCCCGATGAACGACCGTCCGTCGCCGCGCCGTGTCGGCCGGTTGCGCAGGCCGCTGTCGTGCGGGTCGAGCTGGAACCGGGTGGCGTCGTCCTGGGTCGCGAACTCGATGTAGGCGGTGAAGCCCTTCCAGAACTTCGTGTCCCACTCCACCCAGCTCATCGCGTCCGTCTTCGGGCTGTAGCGCAGGTGGTAGATGCCGCCCCGCGGCACCGAATAGTTCTCGATGATGAGCTGCACGAAGCTCAGGTCGCCGCCCAGCACGCGGAAGCTGATGTAGTCGCTGTCGATCTCGAAGCTGGGGGTCTGGATGACGCCGGGATGCTTCGTCGACAGCAGGTGCGTGTAGGCGCCGCCCGGATAGATGCCGTTCAGCAGCAGGTCGCCGCGCCGCTCGACGGCGAACTCGCCGGGCCTGGACGGCGCCTCGGAACGACCGGTGCCGTGGCCGACCATCTCGGCGTAGTCGGGACCGCGCAGATCCCACATCGGCTCGAAGTGCTCGGCGTTGAAGCGCTCCCGCTCGGGGATCTTGGCGTCCCAGTGCGCGCGCAGATCGCTCCAGGCGCCCGGGAAGTCGGCGGCATCGACCCGGGCGAGCGCCTGCCACGCCGCGAGAACGCTGCCCGATTCAGGATCCCGCATCGGCGGCGCGTCCCTCTCGTCCACGTTCTCAGCCCTGGCCGCGTCTTCCGCGTCGTCGGAGTCACCCGCTTCCGGCTCCAGCGCCGCCAGCAGCTCCTCGCCCACGCTCTCCGCAGCCGCGCTCCACGCATCGGCGAGCAGGCCCCGGATGTCCGCCTTCAGCGCCGCGAGCGCGTCCCGGTTCGTCTCGAGGACGGCCTGCGAATCGACCGCGCGCATCGTCGGCCGCGCGCCGTACAGCGTGCCGAAGAACGAGTAGTAGTCCTTCTGGCTGATCGCGTCGAACTTGTGGTCGTGGCAGCGGGCGCACGACACGGTCAGGCCCAGGAACGCCTTGGACGCCACGTCCACCTGGTTGTCGGTCCACTTGACGCGGTCCTCCCAGGGGTCCACCGGCTGGTAGCCGTGCTCGACGAGCCGGAAGTTGGCGGGGCCGATCATCGACTCGTTGGTCCGGCCGTCCGGGGCGAGGCGCGGCTCGGGCAGGAGGTCGCCGGCGAGGTGCTCGCGGATCAACCGGTCGTACGGTACGTCGCGGTTGAACGCACGGATGAGGTAGTCGCGGTAGCGCCAGGCGAACGGGATGTCGGGATCGCCCTCGCTGCCGTGCGACTCGCTGTAGCGGAACAGGTCCATCCAGTGACGCGCCCAGCGTTCGCCGAAGTGGGACGACGCGAGGTAGCGGTCGACCAGGCCGGCATAGGCCGCCGGCGAGTCGTCGCCGGCGAACCGGGCAATCTCGGCCGGCGTCGGCGGCAGCCCGCGCAGATCGAACGAGAGGCGGCGGATGAGCGCGGTGCGGTCCGCGTCCGGCGCCGGTGCGAGCCCCGCCTCGTCGAGGGCGGCGAGAATGAAGCGGTCGACCGGGGTCGCCGGCCAGGCGCCGTCGCCGGCCGGCGGCCCGGAGGCCTGGACGGGATGCCAGGCCCAGTGCGTGCGGCGGCGCTCCGGCAGATCGAACGGCGCCGAGGGATCCGGCGGATCCGTACCGGCCGCGGTGACGGTCGCTTCCGGCCACGGCGCGCCCATCGCGACCCAGCGGGTGAGCGCCTCTATCTCGTCGCCGCCGAGCGGACCGGTCGGCGGCATCAGCATCGGCCGGCCGTGCAGGCGCTGCACGAGCGCGCTCTCGGCCGGGCGACCCGGCACGACCGCCGGCCCCGAGTCGCCGCCGGCCAGCAGCCCCTCGCGGCTGTCGAGCCGGAGACCGCCGAACGGGGTGTCGACCCGCGCGCTGTGGCATGCGTGGCAGTTGTCGGCCAGCAACGGGCGGATGGTGGATTCGAAGAACTCCACCTGCTCGGAGTCCGGCCCCCGCCCCGCCGGTGGCGGAGCCTGCGCCGAGACGGGACGAAGCCAGGCGAAGGCCATGCTCGACACGACGAGCGCGAGCAGGCACGGCGACAACCGTTTTGAAATCCAGGGCATGAGCGTTCAGCGCCAATCTACTATCGCCGCCCGCCGGGAGCAACCCTGGAGCCGAGGTCCGGAAGCTCTCGCCGTTCGGCGTTTCCGGCTGCCGCGGGGGTGGACCGCGGTCATCCACCGGGGGGCCTCGGTGCGCCGCCGGCCCGGCCCTGCCGTTGCGTATACTGAAATGTGACGGCGCGCGAAAGGGCGCGTAGCTGCCAACGGAACGGGAGGAAAAGTGCGAGTCGGTGTCTACGTCGATACGGACAACATCACGAGGAACGGGGGTCGGGGCCTGCGCTACGACGTCCTGCGGGAGTTCGCCTGCCGCGACGGAGCGGACGCGCTGCGGCTCAATTCGTATACGTCGTTCGACCGCGAGCGGGCCCAGACCGACGAGGACTACAAGCGCAACGTGCAGAGCTTCCAGGCGGCGTTGCGCGACTTCGGCTACAAGGTCATCGTCAAGCACGTCAAGTGGTACATCAACGAGGACGGCAAGCGTTTCGGGAAGGCCAACAGCGACCTGGACATGGCCGTGGACGTGCTTCTGGAGGCCCGCAACATCGACCGCGTGCTGCTGGCGACGGGCGACGGGGACTTCACCAAGGTCGCGCGGGCGTTGCAGAACATGGGCTGCCGGGTCGAGGTGGTGGCGTTCGACAACGTGTCGGGCGACCTGCGGCGCGAAGCGGACATGTTCGTCTCCGGGTACCTGATTCCGGGACTGCTGCCCGGAGAGTCGCGGGGGCCCGACTGGGGAGAAGAGGGATCGCGGGTCCGCGGACTCTGCCACTGGTACGATTCCATCAAGGGATTCGGCTTCATCCGCTACCTGCGTTCGTTCACGGGCCCGCTGTGGGTCACCGACACCACGCGCGCGGACTCGCCGTACGCGTCGACCTTCGTGCACAGCAGCGAGCTGCAGCGGGTGGGCATCAACACGCAGGAGCTGCCGAGCCGGCGCCTGATCCTGGAGTTCACGCTACGGCCGTCGCCCACGAAACCGGGCGAGCTGACCGCCCAGGAGATCGCGCTCGCTCCCAGACCCCAGGTCCGGGACCCGCGGCCCGCGCCCGCGCCCGCCCCCGGCCGCGGCTATGTGAGCCCGGATGCGGGCGGCCGAGGCTACGGAACCGCCAACACCGCGGTTCGCGGATACGGGAACGCCGATCCGGCGAGCCGGGGTTCCGGACACGGCGACGCGCAGACGAGCCGCGACGCGGACGACGCCGACGCATCCGGCCGCGCCGAGCCCACGCGCTGAACGTTGGCGGCCGGCGAACATCACCAGTACCGGCACGGACTGCCCAGGCGTGAGCCGCGCGCCCAAGTCGATGACCGATCCCCGGCGCGGCGTCGCGTTGCCCGCCGGGGATCGGTCATTCATTCATGCAACCGGGACGGCTGAATCACCGGTTCCGCCGCTCTCGACGTTCCTCCCTGCGCTCCCGCATCCGTTCGCGGCGTTCCTCCATCCGCTCCCGGCGCGCGTTGCGCCGTTACTCGCGCTCGGCCCTGATCTCCTCGGCCCGCGCCTGCTGCTCGGGCGTCAGGATCTGCCAGACCGCCGCGTAGACCTGGGCCCGACGAACCGCGGCGTCGCCCGCGAGTCGTCCCAGCTCGGCCCCCAGCGTCCGGAGCCGATCCTCTTCCACGGCGCCGGTCGTCACCGCCTCGGCCAGGGCCTCGCGCGCGGTGCGCGTCTCCCGGGCATGCGTCCGGGCTGCCTCGCGGCTCTCCCCGATCGCCGTCCGGACCTGCTCGCGCTGCTCGTCGGTCAGCTCGAGCCGCCGCAGCGGGGGCAGGAACGCACCCGCCGGACCGGCGCCGCGCGGCCCTCCCATCCAGGCGCCGCGCCCGCCGCGCCCGCCCCCGCGCTGCGCCTCGGCGGCTTGCACCGCGTGGGTGGCCACCAGCACCACCGTGGCGAGCACCAGACCGACGCCGCCGGCCAGAACCCTCGTGCGTGTTCCCGTCATGTTGATTCGCATCGTGCCTCCTTTGCAGTTGCTGTTCCTATCGACCGCGGTCGGGACGGGATTCTTCCCGCGTCGAGCAGGAAACACGCGGGAATATCCGCGCGTTCCCGCGAGTCTCGGGTAGAGGGAACGCGAGTGCGCGTATGCTCGCAGCGACGAATGAACGGCCTGAACGGTGACGGGAACAGCGGGTGAATCCGGAGAGCGCAACGGTCGACGCCGGTAGTGCAACCGTCGACGTGGCCGGTGCAACGGACGACTTGCGGGACGCGTCGGTCGATCCGGATCGGGCGGCGTTCGAAGACGCCGCCGCCGGCGACACACGCGCCTTCGAGGTGCTCGTGCTGCGGTATCAGGCCAGAATCGTCAACTATGCGTCCGCGATGGTCCGCGACGCAGGCGCCGCAGAGGACGTGGCGCAGGAGACGTTCGTCCGCGCCTGGCGTGGGATGGGCCGCTTCCGGGGTGAGAGCTCGTTCAAGACCTGGCTGTACCGCATCGCCACGAACGTCGCCCGGACCCATCTCGACCGCCGCGGCCGTCAGGCGCGGATCGCGGATCGCAGCCTGGACGACGAGGCGGAGCCGTTGCAGGCCGGCGACGTCCCGTCCCCGGCCCCCGACGCCGAGACGTCGCTCGTCAGACGCGAGGCGATCGATCGCGCGCTGTCCGAGCTGCCCGACGAGCTGCGGCTGGCCCTGGTTCTGCGCGACGTGGAGGGGCTCGACTACAAGGAGATTGCCGGCGTCACGGGAGCGCCGATCGGAACCGTGGAATCGCGGATATTCCGTGCCCGGCGCCGTTTGCGGACGCTGCTGCGCCCGCTCGTGACCGGCTAGGAGTCTGCGCCGTAGAACGGTGCAGACTTCTAGAGAGGCCTGGTTGGGCGGAAATCGGAGCCATAGGCGAGGGTTTCCGGGCTAGCCGGTGCCCGGGAACATCGCGATGCGACACCGACGTGAACGAGGGAGAGACCGATGACATGCCGACAGGCCGAACCGCTGCTCGCGCGTGCCGCCGACCGGACGCTCGACGCCGAACGGAGCAGGGCCCTCGCCCGGCACCTGGATGGCTGCACCGATTGCCGGGACGCGCTCGACACGCAGCGCGCCATGCGGGAGGTGCTGGCCGTCCGGCCGCAGACGCCGGTCCCGTTCGCCTTCGCCACACGCGTCATGGCCAACCTGCCGGAGCCGGAGCTCGGCACGGCGGCCGGATGGCTCGACGCCCTGGACTGGCGCGTGTGGACGCTGCGCCTGGCGCCGCTCGCCGGGGCGCTGTTCGTGGGGGCCGCGCTCGGTTTCGGTCCGTCGACCGAGGTGGCGGAAACCGGGACATCGGAGTTTTCCGATCTGGTCACCGCGTGGGTTTCCGACGAGACAACGGACAGTCAGGTACGCGGTCCCGCGGCGGTCGAAACGGTGACTCGACTCTGGCAGGACGGTGACGAGCTGGCGGACGACCTGCTGATGGACGTCCTGCTCGCGATGGACCCGGGAGACACGCTCTCCGGAGCGGAGGCAGGACGATGACCGCCGAGATGCGCACGCGCATGTGGGTCAGCCTGTTCGTGCTGGTGGTGTTCCTGGCCGGGCTCGGAGCCGGCATCGTCGCCGCCCCCTGGCTCGCGCTCGGCCCGCGGCCCGGATTCGGACCCGGCCGCGGCGGTCCCCCGATGCCCCCGATGAGCGGGCGCGTGCTGGAACGGATGGCCTCTCGCCTCGACATGAGCGACGAGCAGAGCGAGCGGCTCGCGGCCCTGTTCGATGCGCGGCGCGAGCGGTTTCGCTCCATCGGCCGCGAGATGCGCCGCGACATGCGCGCCCGTTTCGCTGCCGAGCAGGAAACGTTCCGCGCCGCCATCGCCGAGATCCTGACTCCGGCGCAGATGGCTCTCTTCGACGCCGAGATCGCCCGGATGAGCGAGGAACGCCGGGGCCGCTCAGGAAACCGCGAGCGCCGCGAGCGCGGACGCCAGCGCCAGTAAGATCGCCGGACGCGTGGCCTTCACGGACTGGCGGTTCCTCTTCGTTTTCCTGCCGGGTGTCCTCGGCCTCTACTTCCTCGTCGCGCGGGTAACCTCGCACGGCGCCGGCAACGGACGCCTGCACTTCGGCGTCGCCAACTGGGTCCTGGTGGGCGGCGGCCTCGCTTTTCTCGCCGCGGGGACCGGCCGTTTCGCTGGAGTCCTCGGCGGCGCGGCCGCGTTGCTGTACATGCTGGGTCGCGGCATATCCAGCGGACACCATCACGCTCCGGCGGCACGTCCCGACCGGATCAGCGCCGTTCCGGAGATCTGCTTCTCGCTCGCGGTCACCGGTAGCCTCTTCCTGTTCGTGTTCTTCAGACATCTGAACCCGTTCGCCGGAGCGGTCCTCCCCTGGCTCGACACGTTCTCCGCCGCGCCGTTCCCGGTCCCCAGCCTGCTCGCGCCGCTCGGTCTGTCGGTCTTCGTCTGCCACGCCGTGTCGTACGCCGCGGACATCCATCGGGGCGAGGCCGCGGCGCCGCGGAACCCGGTCCACGCCCTGGCCTACCTCCTGCTCTTTCCCTTCATGGTCGCCGGCCCCCTCGTCCGCTTTCGCGACGTGAGCGCGCATCTCGCGGCGCGGCGGGTCGGCATGGCGGCGTTCGCCTACGGCGTGCGGCGCTTCACCATCGGGCTGGCGAAGGTGTGGCTCATCGCCGGGACACTGGCCCCTCCCGCGGACGCGGCGTTCTCGATGCCCGCGAGCATGCTCGACGCGGCGCACGCCTGGCTCGGCCTCGCCTGCTTCGCGCTGCAGATCTACTTCGCGCTGTCCGGCTACGCCGACATGGCCCTCGGGCTGGGACGCATGCTGGGCTTCCGGCTGCCCGAGCACTTCCAGTGGCCGTACGCGGCGGACAGCCTGCACGCTTTCTGGCGCCGCTGGAGCATGACGCTGGTCGCCTGGCTCGACACGTACGTGCGGCTTCCACTGCGCCCCGATTCCGATGGATCCCCGGGCCGGGAGGTGCCGGCGATCCTTTCTCTGTTCCTGCTGTTTCTGCTGATCGCCGTCTGGCACGGCGGGGGCTGGCCGCTGCTTCTCTGGGGCGTGTGGCACGGCGCCGCGGTCGCATCGGAGAGAACGCCGTGGGGCAGCCTGCTCGCCGGCTTGCCCGCGCCCATCCGCCACGGCTACGTGCTGCTGGTCGTGACCGCCGGCTGGATCCTCTTCCGCGCCGACAGCCTGCCGGACGCCGTCGTCTTCGTGCAGGCGCTGGCCGGTCTCGGCGCCGCGCCGTCCCTGAACAACCCGCTGCCGTTGACCGGCGGCGTGCAGATCGCGCTGGTGGTCGGCGCGCTCGGGGCGGCGCCGCTGCTCCCGGCGGTGAGCCGCTGGAGCGTGACGGTCGACGCCATCGCCACCGCTCTGCAGATGATCGTGACGGCGGCCGCCCTCTTCGTCTGGACGCGCGTGCTCCGCCAGGGGCGGCGCTAGCTCTACCCTGTACCCACATTATTCGTTCTGGACAACTCCAGCACGCTCCCGCCGTCCAATGCGGTAGCCGATGGTTGCGATGGACATTCGTTCGTAACCGCGCCACATGATCTGGTGTCCGGGGGGCGGGTCGTGCGTTCGGTTCTGGTAGCCGCCGAGGATGGCGAGCAGGAGGACTGCGGCGGCGAGATGGTCAGGGGGGCGGCAGGCCGAGTTCTTCGGCATAGTCGGTCAGGAAACGCAACTCGATGTCGGTGAACAGCAACTGGGCGTCGCACCCCGGCACGTCACGTCCGAGCAGGGTCATCACCATCAGGCGCCAGGCGATCACGGTATTGATGGTGACCGCGCGTTGGAGCCGGTCGGCGGTGTGGAACGCGAGATGTTCGACTCGGCATCCGGACTTGAGCACCCGGAACAGGTCTTCGATGCGCCAGCGCCGCAGGTAGTAGCCGATGACCGCGACCGCGGTTTCGGTGCTGTCGACGTCGAGACTGGTGAGCAGGAACCACTCGACCGCCGGCTCGCCGGGCGGCGGCGCGGTTTCGCGCACATGGACCGTTGACAGCGCCAGCGGTTCGGCGCCGGCGATGGTCGGCGGCGCCACCACTTGGCGATGGCGCACCTCGGCCCGCGCCACCCGCCCGGTGCGCGCCGGGCGGGCCTGCCTGCCGCTGGATTTGCGCCGCGCGCTCAGGCGGTCGATCTCGATCTCGACGTGCCCGTCGGCGGCGCCGGCGCGCATGGCGGCGAACAGCTTCGGGGCGCCCTGGGCGAGACAGCGGTCATGGTGGGCGCGCACCAGCACTTCCACCCGGTTCAGACGGCGCTGCTCGTCGAACACCGCGAAGCAATCCGCCTCCCGGTCCATGACGCTGAGCACCCGGGTCTTGCGACTCAACGCCGCCGCCGCCCGGTCGATGTCGCGCAGGCCGTCGACCCAGCGCCGCGTCTTGGGGGCCGTCTCCTGCGCCGCCGCCGGCGGTGGCTCGTCCGCCGGGCGCGCCGCGCCGCCCGGCGGCGCCTCGAAACCGCAGCGCAGCACGCCCAGCGGCAGACCCGCGCCATCGACCGCCAGGGTCAGATGCAGATGCAGGCCGAGCGTCTTCGAGACCGTCTGGTTGCGCCCGATGATGCCCAGCCCCTCGCAGTGCGGGCGCGTCGCAAAATTCAGATCCGTCCCGTCCTGGATGCACAGCACCGTGTCCTGGCCGCGCATCCGCTGCAGCGTGCGCGCCCGGTGGGGCGCGAGAATGTTCCCGGGCGTGACCGCCGACGACACCGGCTGGTCGATGAGCCGGTAGTAGCCCTTCACCGCCGCGCGGTCGTGGGACGCGTTGGCGGTGACCGCCTCTCCGGGCAACGACGCCAGCAGCCCCGCGCTCTTGACCAGACGCGCCGACAACCGCTGATCGCCCAACGGCGCCCCTCCAAACTCGTTCACCGTCCAGGCGCCGCTGTCGAGACCGTCAGCCGGCGCCAGCGCCGGCGCCGCGTCGACCCGCGCCACCCCCAACCGCCGCCGCCAGTGCGGCTCCAACTCATACATATATACCGCCTTGACCGGACGAGCCCGCGCATGGTCGCGGTCCTGGCGCCCGCGACCGGCCGTGTGCCCGACCCACACGAAGTTGGCCGCCTTGAAGCTGGCCCCGTCATGCGCGGGGCCGACGAAGGTCTCCACCAGCCACGGACGATACCGGTAGCGGGCCTCGAAATCCGCTGGCAGACGCGCCAGCACCTGGCCCAGCACCTGGCTGGCCAGGTTGCGGCATTGCACGCCGGGGCGGATCAGGAACCGGCTCAGGCACAGCACCCGGTGCAGATGCGCCAGACGCTGCCCGGCGCTCCACCCCATCCACGCCTCGCGCGCCCGCAATTGCAACGCCGACGCCGAAAACCCGACCGCGCCGAGCACCCCGTGCGCCGAGACCACCAGATAGCGCACCTGGCAGCCCGCAAAGGTCGTCGTCCCCTGCGGATGCTCGAAGTGCAGCAAGGTATTCCACACCCGGCGCTGCCCGCCTTGCTCTACCCGCTCCAGCGACAACCCCGCGACCGCCTCCACCGTACCCGGCACCGCCGTGGCCGCCGCCACCGGCGCGTCGAAACGCTGCGGAGTGGGCGCGCCCCCGCCACCCCGCGACGCCGGCAACGCAATCCGCCCCGCCTTGTGCAGCGTGTTGAGCGCTTTAAGACAACCCGCGAGTTGGGCCGACCCGCGCGCATCCACAAACCCGAACTCCGCGCACACCCGCCGCCCCACCGCCGCCCGGTTGTTCAGCGCCTCCTGCGCCACAATCCGCTCGAGGCGAGCTTGCGACTCAGGCGCACGAAGGGTCTGTAGTATCTGGTTCTGATGCTCCATGCCGTGACGCTACACGGCGGAAGCTGATTTGTCCAGCCCTGAATGCGGGTACAGGGCAGCGCTAGCTAGTCTAGCCAGCGGCTACCAGGGCTTGTCCGGGGTGACCCGCCAGCGGTTCGGCTCGTGGTGCTCCAGGTACTGCCGGCGGGTGATCCAGCCGAAAATCATCGCCTTGGTCAGCCACCAGTGGTCCGGCCGCAGGGCGAAGTAGATGTGCGCAACCACGAGGCCGACCAGCGAGACGCCGACCAGCCCGTGGAGGACGTAGACCCAGCCCCAGGCCAGCTCGCTGATCAGGTACTGGTTGTGGGCGAAGAAGGGCGTGTCGATCCGGAACATCATCAGGACGCCGGTGACGATGACCAGCAGCCCGACGATGGTCAGGATCCAGTGATAGAGCTGGTTGCCCAGCGGGTACTTGGCGGGCTGCGGCGCGTCGGCGATGCGGCCGGTCTCGCGCAGCATCAGCGCCCGGAACTCCGGGACGTCCTTCGGGCCGGCCCAGATCGACCAGAAGTCGAGCCAGAAGGTCGTGTGGACGATGTGCCAGACGATGACGGCGGTGAAGATCACGCCCGACCAGTAGTGCCACGGCACCCAGTCGAAACCGAGCCCGATGATCGGGAAGAAGGCGGTCACCAGCAGCACGAACATCGTGATCGACATCGACCAGTGGAAGAGCCGCGCCGCCAGCGAGTGGCGCAGGATGCGCGCGGGCACGTCCGGGCTCGCCGTCTCCAGGATGTCGGTCTCGGCGGGGGTGCGCTTTTTGCCGGACGAGAGCATCGTGTAGGCGGCGTGCGCCAGCACGAACATGATGACGCAGAAGATCGAGACCCAGAGCGGGTCCCAGTTGAGGTGCTGCAGGATCGGGCGCTGCCACGGGTCGTGGCCCCAGACGACGAAATCCACGATTCGGATCCTCCCGCCTCGCGGCGCCTCACCGTTCCCCGCGCGGGAACGCCGCCGGCGTTTACCTCATCTTGACGACGAGGACCGCGGCGACCGGCTGGTCGGTCCGCGCCAGCTCGGACTCCAGAGTCTGGAACTCCTTGAACGCGATCCACTGCTCGTCACTCCAGTGCTTGCGGTGCGCCCGCGGCTTCACGGCCAGCTCCGCGCCGTCCGTACCGGCATAGAACGGAACCTCGTTCCGCGGCGTCCGGCGGCGCAGGCGGCGCGCGTCGATCGGCACCGCCTCGGTCACCTCGTGCGTCGGCAACGGAACCGAGACGTACTCGACGCCGCGTTCGTCGCGATAGACCACGCTCACGCTGTCTATTCTACGTGGAGCCGCGGCGGCTGCGGCGAAAACAGGCGTAGCCAGACGCGTGGACTGCGGCTAAACTATCTAGCTCGGACGAGGGGCGCTCAGTCGCCCCGTTTGCGGGGCGTTTCCCATTCTGGAGGAACGAGAAGATGAGAAGGAACCGCACATCGGGTTGGCGCGCGGCCGGCGCGCTCGGCCTGCTGCTGGCGCTGATCGCCGGGGTGGCCGTGCTGACCCCGGTCACCGCGCAGGAGCCGGAAGAGGTACGCGGCAACCCCCACGGCGAGTGGCGCTACCAGAGCGGCGACGCCTGGGGCACCCGGTACTCGCCGCTCGACCAGATCGACGCCGACAACTTCGAGGACCTCGAGGTGGCGTGGGTCTGGCGGGGCGACAACTACGGGCCGCATCCGCTGTACCTGTCGCGCTCCACGCCAAGTTACATCGACGGCATCCTGTACACCGTCGCCGGCTACCGGCGCACCGTCGCGGCCATCGACCCGACCACCGGGGAGACGCTCTGGACCTACCGTGAGCCGAACACCCGGCGCTGGGAAGAGTCGATGCGCGCGAGCTACGGCAAGGGCGTCGCCTATACCGAGATCGACGGGCGGGGCGTCATCTACGTGATCACGCCGTCGTTCTTCCTGCACGCGCTCGACGCCAAGACCGGTGAGCACCTCGAGGGCTTCGGCAGGCCGGTCCCGATCGAGGGCTTCCCCGACACCGGCGTCGTCGACCTGCTGGCGGACCTCGGGCACGACTACGACCCCTACGAGGGCATCCCGATGGACGTCGGCTACATCACCAACTCGTCGCCGCCGATCGTCGTCAACGGCACGGTCGTGGTCGGCAACTCCCACGAGCAGGGCTACGCGCAGTCGCGCATCGAGAACGTCCCGGGCGACATCCTGGCGTACGACGCGAAGACCGGCGAGCACAAGTGGAAGTTCAACATCATCCCGCAGACCGAGAGCGAGTTCGGCTTCGACACGTGGGAGAACGACGCGTGGGACTGGACCGGTGACGTCTCTTCGTGGGCGCCGATGTCGGCCGACATGGAGCGCGGCATCGTTTACATCCCGACCAATGCGCCGACGATCGACTACTACGGCGGCTTCAGGCCGGGGGACAATCTCTTCGGCACGAGCACCATCGCTATCGACGTCGAGACCGGGCAGCGAGTCTGGCACTTCCAGACGGTGCACCACCCGATCTGGAACTACGACCTGCCCAACGTGCCGATCCTGGTGGACGTCACGGTCGACGGCGCGGAAGTGCCGATGGCCATCCAGACCACCAAGCAGGGCATGACCTTCGCCTTCAACCGCGAGACCGGCGAGCCGGTCTGGCCGATCGAGGAACGCGAAGTGACCGCGTCTATCGTGCCCGGCGAGCAGCTCTCGCCGACCCAGCCGTTCCCGACGCGGCCGGCTCCGCTGAACCCGCTCGGCCTGACGGAGGACGACGTCATCGACCTGACGCCGGAGCTCAAGCAGGAAGCGATCGAGGTCATGAGCCGGTTCAAGATCGGCGACCCCTACGTTCCGCCGCTGCCGAACAACCACACCGAGTCGGTGCAGGGCTGGATCGCCTGCGGCGCGGGCGGGGTCAACATCACCCACCCGTCGACGCTGGATCCGGAGACCGGCTACCTGTACCAGTCGAATGGGCAGGGCTGCTCGGGCCGGACGGTTCAGCCGGGCGCGGATGTCGACGCCGAAATCCACGGCTGCACCTCGGACTCCGGCGACTGCACGACGACCGGACGGACGATCTCCGACTGGGTCCAGGGCGGAGGCGTCGGCTGGGCCGGTCCGCAGGGCCTGCCGATGTACAAGCCGCCGTTCAGCAAGATCACGGCGATCGACATGAACACCGGCGAGCACGTCTTCGCGGTGCCGGTCGGCGAGCCCTCGCAGCAGATGCAGCGCCACCCGGCGCTCCAGGGCGTCGACCTCTCGGGCGTCGGGGCCGAGCGCGCGCGCGCCATCCTCATGACCACGCGCAGCCTGCTGCTGGCCACCGAGGGCGCGAACGGCCCGGCCGTCCTCAACGCCCACGACAAGCGGACGGGCGAGAAGCTCGGCACCGTCGAGCTGCCCGCGACGGGTCAGTACGGCATGATGACCTACATGCACGAGGGACAGCAGTACATCATCGTGCAGGTCGCCCAGGGCGGGACCATGCCGGGCTCGCTCGCCGCGTTGCGGCTGCCGGCCGGCGCCACGGGCGGCGACGGCCACTAGACCGCACGGTTCCGCAGACCGCAACATCCGAGAGCGGGTCGATTCTCTGATCGGCCCGCTCTTTTTTTGACGATTCCCCGACGCTGACCTCCGGGGGCACTCCACCCGCCATTACAACCTGCTCGACCAGCCGCTATCCCAACGACGCCGCCAGCGCGGGAATGCCGGCGATCGGGAGCACCGAGATCCGGTCGTCCAGGGTGTACGCCTCGTCGCCGGGATAGACGATCCACAGGTGCTCGAGGCCGAGGTCCTCAAGCGCAACGTGCATCGACCTCGTCGTTCCCGGCGCGTCCGCGAGCTTGCACTCGAAGCCGTACCGCTTCCCGCCGCGCGTGACGAGCAGGTCGAGCTCCGCGCCGCCGTGCGTGGCCCAGAAGTAGGCGTTGCCCGTATCGAGGGCCGCCAACAGTTGCTCGATGGCGAATCCCTCGAACGACGCGCCGACCTTCGGATGGCTGGCGAGATCCAGTTCCCGCACCACGTCGAGCAGGGTATGCAGCAGGCCGGTATCACGGACGTAGACCTTGGGCGCCTTGACTTGGCGCTTCTTCAGGTTCTCGAACCACGGGGGTAGCACCCGGACCATGAACGTCCCGGCCAGAATATCCAGATACCCGCGCGCTGTCCGCTCATTCGCGCCGAGCGCCCGCGCCAGTTCCGCCCCGTTCCAGATCTGTCCATGATAGACACGCCCTTGACGAGCGCCGGCGAGGCACTGCCGAGCAGCAGGAAGCGCGCGCCGTTGTCAGGCCGATCGACGAGCACGCGAATGGTCTCGAAGAGGTCCGGGAGCCGTTGTACCTCGTCGAGGACCACCAGGCCCGAGAGGCGACCGAGCGTATGCTCGGGTACGTCGAGCCGCCGGCGGGCGACCGCCGCCTCCAGATCGAAGTACGTGCTCCCCGCCGCTTCAGCCGCTATGGCGCGGGCCAGGGTCGTCTTGCCGCATTGACGCGGGCCGGTCAAGGCGACGACCGGATGAACGGCGAACGACTCCCGAACACGCGCGATCGGCGCAGGACGCCCGATAGCCATACGCCATTATGATCCTTGAAAATCTGTATTTCAGCTATGCATTTTCAAGGATCCAGAGCGGGTTGGCCGACGACGCTCAGATGGGCGCCCGCCCCTGCGCGACATCCATGATCAGCCGCGCCAGCAGGTAGAGCCGCGGCGCGATCGAGTCCAGCTCGACGTACTCCCGGGCGTCCGAGTGCGCGCCGAAGCCGATCAGGCCGAAGCCCTCGATGACCGGGGCGTCGGTCTCCAGCGCCGCGAACGCCGCGTCCGTGCCGCCGCCGGCCGCCTGGTCGGTCACGCCGAGCGGACGTCCGATCTCCCCGTACACCTCCTGCGCGTGCGCCGCGAGGGCGCGTGACGCGGGGGTCACCTCCAAGGGCGGACGGCGGCGCTCGAACGACACGGAAACGGTCGTGTCGGGGATGAGCTGGTTGCGGATCCGTTCCCGCACCTGCCGCTCCACCTCGTCGTAGGCGGCCACTCGGAGCACCCGGAAGTCGGCGGTGGCGTGCGCCGCGGCCGGAATGACGTTGCGGGTCGCCCCCGCGCTCGCGATGGTCCAGTTGAGCTTGATCCCGGCCGCCTCGTCGCTGAGATCGCGCATCTGCAGCACCTGGTGGGCCAGCTCGTACAGCGCGTTGCGGCCCTGCTCGGGAGCGCTGCCGGCGTGCGACGCGCGTCCCGCCACCTCCAGCAGCACCGCGCCGATGCCGGCCGTGGTCAGTGCCAGCCGGTCGCTCGCCCCGCCGCCCTCGCAGGAGAAGACCGCGTCGTGCTCCGCGCCGAGCCGGGTGATCAGCTCGCGCGATCCGGCCGAGCTCACCTCCTCGTCGGCATTTATCAGCACGGTGATCAGCTCGTAGTCGTCGAAGTCCAGGGCACGCAACGCCGCGAGCGCGTGCAGGATGAGCGCCACGCCGTGCTTGTCGTCGGCGATTCCCAGCCCGTACGCGCGCCCGTCGCTGATCCGGAACGGCTGGTCGGCGAGCTGGCCCCGCAGGTAGACCGTGTCCATGTGGGCCAGCAGCAGGATCCGGCCCCGGCCCCGCCCGCGGAAGCGCCCCACCACGCTCTGGCCGATTTCGGCGGGCGTGTCGACCATCATGTAGGGATCGTCGTGCGACACGAGCTCGACGTCGCCGCCGAGGGCGCGCAGCCGGTCGGCGATGAGGGCCGCGACCTGCCCGAGCCCTTCCGGATCGCGACTGCCGGACTCGATGCCCACGAGCTGCCGCATGGTCTCGATGAGCGGCTCCCGCTCCGCTTCCATCGCGGCCATCACAGCCGGGTCAGGCTGGGTACGGGCCGCGCAGACGGTGCACCACAGACCGCAGAAGATGACGACGAGAGTAGTCAGGCGCATGGCACCGCCATCATACGCCGCGGACGACCGGTTCGCGCCGAATGCGGTAGTGTTCCAAGCGAATCGCCTCTCGCGTCCGAGATCATCTACTTCTCGGGCTCGGTTTACACGTCGCTCGGCTTCGGGGACATCGTCCCGGTGAGCAGCGGCCGGTTCCTCGTCGTGCTCGAGGCGGTGACAGGCCTGATGCTGATTGCGTGGACGGCGTCCTTCACGTTCTACCAGATGCGCGAGCACTGGATGGAAGACGGGGACCAGGAGGGCGGAAAGTGAGCGGCAGGGCGGATCCGGATGTCTGCCCGCCCCTCCCGCGCGGCAGGAGCCGGGGCCCCCGACGGGCCCTCGCAAGCTCCTATTGGGCGGCTTGGCCGGACAGCTCGCGCCGGCCGCGATCGAACAGCCTGCGGACGCTGCCGCTGTTACGGAACTCCCGCAGGATGGCCCCGCGCCGGCTGGTGTTCAGGTCCTGGATCGCGAAGGAGAGGACGGTGGCCATCACCGCTCCCTCTTCGGTGCCGGTGTTCGAGAATCGGCGCCGGAAGTCCTCCAGCGTCGCCCTGAACGCGTTGCCGTGCCACTCCTCGACGCTCCCCTCGAGCTGGATGAACTCGTCGAGGGCGGCGGCGTACTCGGGACTCGCGGGGCGATGCCAGAACGAGACGTCCGGCCCGAAGTCCTCGAAGTACTCGGGCAGATACAAGTTGGCGCGCGCGGGGACCTGCCGCATCAGGGCGGGGTTGTAGCGCCGCACCTCGTCGCGCGAGAGACCCGTGCGTTGCATCACCCGCGTGATCGGCGTGCGGCGCGGCACGCGCATGGCGAAGACCTTCGACTGCGGCATCTCGGCCATCAGGCGCCTGATGTTCACCGTGTTCCCGAAGATCATCTCGGCGTACAGGGCCGAGCGGAACCCGTAGGTGCGGAAGAGCGCCCGGTAGCGACGGATCGAGATCTCGCGCAGCCCGCGGGCGAAGTCAGATCCCCGCAGGTACTGCTCGCGCGTGTTCTGCCCGCCGAGCCGCTCGCCGTTGATGACCGTCCGCCCGACGTTGACGCCGCCCGCGTGATGCTCGGACAGCGCCGGAATGAAGCTGCCGTACAGCGTCGCCAGCACCGTCAGGTAGGCGGCGCAGTACGGCGCCTGGGTGGTCTGGTTGTAGCCCTCGATTACATGCGGGGAGCGCCGCTTCAGGTAGTTCCAGTTGCGCGGCAGCCACTGGCAGAAGCCGAGGGCGCGCGCGGATGAGCGGGCGCGGCCGTTGAAGCCGGACTCGATCATCGCCTGCGCCAGGCCGATCTCCGCCGGCACCCCGAAGCGTTCGTAGATGGCGCCCCATTCACCGAGGAAGTTGCCGTAGCGCGCGGCGTGCGGCGCCACGAAGGTGCCCCGGGTCGCATTGTGCAGCACCGGTCCCACCTGCCGCTCGAGCACTTCTTCGACAATCCGCCGCCGGTCCCTCAGGCGCCGCGGGAGACGACGGCCGGACAACGTATCGGCCAGCGACGGCTCCGCCCAGATGCCGTTGCGCCGCCAGTCGCCCCGAGACGGGAAGGTGGCGAGCAGCCGGCCGTCGGTCCTGCTCCCGAAGGCGATATTGCCGTCGGGAGTCGTGAAGATGTGCTCCCAGAAGGGATAGGACGGGCGGAACGTCGCCAGCGCATCGACGTCCGCGGCAAGGCGGGCGCGCGCACGCTCGCGAAGCGCGATCTCGGCGGCCGACACGCCCGGCTCGGCGGCGGCCGCCGCAGCCGCCGGGGACGGGGCCGGCTCGGCCTCCGCGGGGACGATCGCCTTGGTTGGCGGCGCCTGCGCTCGAATGCTCGGGAAGTCGATTTGGAACGTCGAGACGGCCAACACGAGTCCGGCGAGCGTGGCAAAGCCTCTCATGACACCTACCGTTGATTGAGGATTCATCCGTATCGATGCACGAAACAGGCTGCGAGGCACGAATTCCGGGCATTATACGGCTTCTTTGGGTATTTATCGTCTGATACCCTTGCCTTCATGAATCTGCGCCATCTGGCAGTCGTCTGCGCGAGCCTCCTGCCGCTGCTCTCGTGCGGTGGCGGGCCGGCCGAATTGAGCGAGGCCGTATCCCTGCTGCGCCTTCCGGAGGGCGCCCGATTGCCGCGGGCGCTGGTCGATGGCGAGGGGACGGTGCACGTCGTCTACTTCCAGGGGGAGTCCCGCGCCGGCGATCTGCTGCACGTCAGCCGGGCGGCGGGCGCCGCCGACTGGTCCGAGCCGCGGTACGTCAACTCCGAGTCGGGCACCGTCGTCGGCATCGGTCCGATCGACGGCGGACAGATCGCGCTGGGCATGGACGGCCGCCTGCACGTGACCTGGTTCAAGCTCGGCCGCACCGAGTTCCTCTACACGCGGTCCGACACGGCCGGGACCGGGTTCGAGCCGCAGTTCGCCATCGCCGCCGGCGAAGGCGTCGAAGCGGGACCGTCGATCGCCGCGGACCGGGCGGGCAACGTGTACGTGTTCTGGCACACCGGCGCGCCGCCCGATGCGGAGCGCTCCGTCTTCATGACCGTCTCGCACGACGACGGCCGAACCTTCTCGGCCGCGCGCCCGGTGAGCAGCGAGGCCGAGGGCGCCTGCGACTGCTGCGCGCTGCATGCGATGACGGACGAGGAAGGCGCGGTGTACGTGTCCTACCGGGGCGCCGGCGAGAACATCCGCCGCGGCCAGCGGCTGTTGACGTCGCTCGACCACGGCGAGACCTTCACGGACGAGCTGATCGACCTGTGGGAGGTCAACGCCTGCCCGATCTCCACCACGAGCCTGACGCGGGGACCCGGTGGGATGACCGTTGCTTGGGAAACGGCCGGCCAGGTGCACGCCAGCCCCACCGATGCCCTGGAGCGGTCGGCTTCACCGGCCGGCGACGCCGCGGCACGGCGCAAGAACCCCGCCGTCGCGGTCAACCACCGCGGCGAGACGCTGCTCGGTTGGGGCGACGGGTTCGGCTGGCAGTCCGGTGGGACGTTCCACTGGCAACTGTTCGACGCGGACGGGCAGCCGCAGGGCGAGCAGGGAACCGGGCCGGAGATTCCCGACGGCAGCTTTCCGGCGATCGTCGCCGAGCCGGACGGGACCTTCCTGGTGACCTTCTGACCGGGCCGGAGGGCCGGACAGCGCAGACACTCCGGACAAAGAAAAGGCCCCGCGCCTCGGAACGGCACGGGGCCTGAATCGACCGAGCGGCGACGAGGCGGTTACTTGCCGTACTTGGTGAGCCCGCCGCCCGCGAACGGCCGCGACGCCGGCCCCTCGGCCACGAACACGGTGCCGTCCTCGTCGACGGCGATGCCCTCGCCGGCGAGGCCCTGCAGCGTGCGGCCGTCTTCGGGCACGTGCGGCGGAATGAAGGCGGTCACCCGGTCCTCACCCGCGGGGCCGATGCGAACGCCGTTCTTCCAACCGTAGTGGTTGGTCTCCTGCGACTCGGAGTCGATGGCGTAGAGCGTGTCGTCGGCCGTGATGTACAGCCCGCTGATGCGGCTGAACTGCGTATAGATCTCCAGGAGCTCGCCTTCCTGATCGAAGATCTGGATGCGGTGGTTGCCGCGATCCGCCACGAACAGGCGGCCCTCGGAATCGAACTCCATCGCGTGCGGCGTCCGGAACTGGCCCGGCCGGAAGCCGATCTCGCCCCACTGCTTGATGAAGTTGCCGTCCCGGTCGTACTTCAGGATGCGCCCGGTCCGTCCCGCGGGCGGATCCGGGTTCTGGCCGCTGTGGCCGTCGGAGACGAAGATGTCGCCGGTCGGGCCCCAGGTGATGACGTCGCACGGCTCGTTGAGATGTACGCCTTCCGGGTCGCTCCCCGGGTCCCCGGCGCGGCCGAGCGTCATGAGAACCTCGCCCTCGGGGCTGAACTTGATGACCTGGTGCCCGATCTCGCCGTTGCCCTGCGAGTCCGTGACCCAGACGTTGCCGTCGTCGTCGACGTGCAGGCCGTGCGGCAGCACGAAGAGCCCCGCGCCGAACTCGGCGAGCAGCTCGCCCGTGTGCCGGTCGTACTTCAGGATCGGATTCAGCTCCGGGTTGGCCGCGCATCCGCCGGCGAGCGCGAAGCCGCCGCAGCGGTCATAGACCCAGACGTGACCGTCGGTCGGGTCGATGTCGACGCCGGCGGTCGAGCCCCACGTCCGGTCGTCGGGCAGCTTGGCCCAGTGCAACTCGACCTCGGGGTTCGGGTTCGGGAGCACCCGCTGCACCAAGTCAGCCGAACCCTCCTGCGCCGCCGCGCCGCTCGCGCCGAGCGCCGCCAGCGACAGGACCAGCAGGGCCACGCCCGCACCCTTCAGGACGTTCCGTCGATTCTGCGTCATACTGCCTCTCCTCTGGTTTAAATCCGGGCATATATCCTAGCGGATCCTTGGAGCGCGGGCAGCCGGGGAAACCGGTTGCGCCGCCGCCGCCGCAATCGGCGATAGGATCGGAGCAAGGCAGTGGCCGATACAGCGCCGTTCGAACGACGGGGCTCTCGCGGCGCGCTGCCGGACGAGGACATCGCGATGGAAAAATCCAACCCTCGCCGGTGTTGCGCCGTCGGCGTCGCCGCGCTGGTGTCGACGCTGGCGACCGCCTGGATCCCGGCGACGGTATCGGCCCAGGCGGCGCTCCCGCGCACGTCATGGGGCACGCCGGACCTCAACGGCATCTGGAGTCACGGCACCGCGACGCCGCTCGAGCGCGCCGAACAGCAGGTCGACCGGGAACTGCTGACCGCGGCGGAGATCGCCGAGATCAACGCAGCGCAACGATCGACCGAGGGCGTCGGGGCGCGCCGTGTGGTCTGGTGGGAGCGCAGCCTGTCGGACGGGCGCACCTCGATGATCGTCGATCCGCCGGACGGACGCATACCGTACTCCGCGGCCGGTCTGGAGCGCGTCCGGGACCGCCCGGGGCAGACGAGCGAGGGTCCCGAGGGCCGCAGTCCCCAGGAGCGCTGCATCTCGTACGGCATCCCGCGCCTGGGAGGTCCCTACAGCCAGAACATCCACATCGCGCAGACGCAGGACCACGTTCTGCTTCTCTTCGAGATGGTCCACGAGTTCCGGATCATCCCGCTCGACGGCCGGCCGCACCTGCCGGGGCACATGCGGCAGTGGCTGGGCGACTCGCGCGGGCACTGGGAGGGAGACACGCTGGTCGTCGAGACCGCCAACTTCACCCCCGTGCAGTGGTTCCGCGGGCTGTCGCAGGGCGGCATGCGCCTGGTCGAGCAGTTCACCCGCGTTGACGAGGACACTGTGCGCTACGAGGTGACGTTCGAGGATCCGGAACTGTGGACGCAGCCCTGGACGGCGACGATCCTGATGCCGCCGACCGAGGGAGACATGTTCGAGTTCGCCTGCCACGAGGGGAACACCGGCATGACCGCCGTCCTCGAGATCGCCCGGCTGGAGGAAGCCGAGGCAGACGGGGCCGCCCGTTAGGTCGGAATTTACCCCCGCAACCGGAGGCGAGGTTGAGTTCAACTGGCGCACTGTTCCGCGTTGTCGCCGCACGGGCAGGCCTGCTCGCCGCAGGCACCGTGCTGCTCGCCGGCATCACGTCCGCGAACGGCGAGCCGGCGCCGCAGGGTGGCCTGCAGCTCCCGCCGACCCAAATCTTCGGCCCGCCGCCGCCGGTGCCCCCCGAGGTGGTCGCCCGCGACGACGTCCGCGGGGTCACCGTGCGGGCCACGCGGGTCGACGAGCCCATGAGCATCGACGGGCGGCTGGACGAGCCGGTCTACGAGCGTGTCCGGTCGATATCGGACTTCATCCAGAACGACCCCGCCGAGGGCGAGCCGGCCACCGAGCGCACGGAGGTGTGGCTCCTCTTCGACGACGACAACGTCTACGTGGTGGCGCGCTGCTGGGAGACCCGGCCGGACCGGATCATGGCGAGCGAGATGCGCCGCGACAACTCCCGTATCGTGCGCGACGACAACTTCGCCTGGTCGTTCGACACCTTCTACGACCGGCGCAACGGCATCCTCTTCGAGGTGTCGGCGGTCGGCGGCCGGCTCGATGCACAGCTCACCAACGAGTCGCAGCCGAACCTCGACTGGAACCCGGTGTACGACGTCTCGGTCAGCCGGATGGAGGGCGGTTGGGCGATGGAGGCGGCCCTCCCCTTCAAGTCGCTACGCTACCGGGGCGACGGGCCCCAGGTCTGGGGCTTCCAGGCCCGCCGCGTCAATCGCTGGAAGAACGAATCGTCCTACCTGACGCCGCTGTCGGCGGCGCAGGGGCTCCGCGGTCACTTCCGGGCGTCGCTCGCCGCCACGTTGGTCGGCATCGACGCCCCGCCGGCGTCGCGGCTGTTCGAGGTCAAGCCGTACGGCATCGGGGACCTGACGACCAGCCCCGTCGCAACGCCGCCGATATCGAACGAGATCGGGTGGGACGGCGGCATCGACGTCAAGTACGGCGTGACGCAGGGATTGACCGCGGACTTCACCGCCAACCCGGACTTCGCCCAGGTGGAGGCCGACGAGCAGCAGATCAACCTGACCCGCTTCAACCTGTTCTTTCCCGAGAAACGCGAGTTCTTCCTGGAGAACCAGGGCACGTTCCGTTTCGGCGGCGCGGCGACCAGCGGGCGACTGGCCGGGGCGACGGATACGCCGGTCCTCTTCTACAGCCGCCGCATCGGCCTCAGCGGTGGGCAGGCGGCGCAGGAGGTGCCCCTGCGGGCGGGCGGGCGTCTGACCGGTCGGGTCGGCCGGTACACCCTCGGCGCCCTCAACATCCAGTCCGGGGACTCGGAGGCTGCGGTGGCGCGCGCCACCAACTTCAGCGTCCTGCGGGCCCGGCGCGACGTCCTGCGGCGCAGCAGCATCGGCGCCATGTTCGCCGGCCGGTCGGTCGCCCTCGACGGCCTGGGCAGCAACGAGGCCTACGGCGTGGACGGCGTCTTCGGCTTCTACGACGACCTGACCATCAACACCCACTGGGCGCGCACGCGCACCGACGGGATGAGCGGCAACGACACGAGCTACCGGGGGCACCTCGACTACGCCGGCGACCGGTACGGGGTGCAGCTCGAGCATCTGCTGGTGGGCGAAGACTTCAATCCCGAGATCGGGTTCGTGCGGCGCCGCGACATGCGCCGCAGCTTCGGCGAGTTCCGCTTCAGTCCCCGGCCGCAATCGATAGACTGGGTACGCCGGTTCCTGTGGACCGGCTCGTTCGCCTACGTAGAGAACCTGGCCGGCGCGGTGGAGACACGCGAGACGCTGGCCTCGTTCGGCATCGAGCTGGACAACAGCGACCAGCTCCTGCTGAGCGGCATGCGCTCGTACGAGTTCCTGCCCCGGCCCTTCGAGATCTCGCGAGGCGTAACGCTCCCGGTCGGCGGCTACGACTTCGCAAACGCCGGCGTCGGCTACAACTTCGGGCAGCAGCGCCGCTGGTCGGCCAACGTCCTTGCGGAGCACGGCACGTTCTACAGCGGGCACAAGACGGCCCTGACCGTCACCCGCGGCCGCGCCAGCCTCACCGACCAGTTCTCGGTGGAGCCGCTGTATTCGATCAACTGGATCGACTTGGCGGAGGGGGCTTTCACCACGAACCTGCTCGGCGCCCGCGTCACCTATACGATGACGCCGCTCATGTTCACCAGCGCGCTGGTGCAGTACAACTCCAGCCGCAACGCGGTCTCGGCCAATATCCGCTTCCGCTGGGAGTACCGGCCGGGCAGCGAGCTGTTCATCGTGTTCAACGAAGAGCGCGACACCGAGCTGCACCGGTTCACGGGACCGACGAACCGGGCGTTCATCGTCAAGTTCAACCGGCTGTTCCGGTTCTGACGTTCATCGAGCGGCCCGGCCCGCGCCGACTTCATGCACGAGCGCGGACGCTTCGGCCCGAATGCCACTGACCGCACCACACACTGCACCGCACGATCAAAACGGCAGGAGCGCGTGTCGGATTTCGATCTCTTCATCGTCCGAACGCCGAGAGTGACGGCTGGAGAAACGTGTAGCCACGCCGATGGCGGCCTGATCTTGCGGTTCTCCGACGAGCGCGGTTTCCTGTCTGCATTCGACGATCTTCACTCTGACCTTCGAAGCCGCCCACTCCGCGTCGCCGTCGAGGACGTAGCCGAGCATGCACGCGACGGGAAGATTCTCCGAGTACTGCCTCGCAACAAACCGTGAGAGTCCGTCCCTGACATAGTCCCCCGCCAGCGATCTCCTGCCGTCATCGCGTACGTCGTTCAGGCGTTTGCATTCGTATGCGAGATACATGTCGCGATCCTGGTTCAGGAACACGGCCATGTCGATCCTGCCCTTGCTGTACGCCGTCCCTTCCGGGGTGTGGCCGAACGGTTCGTACTGGAACTCGATCCAGTGGAACCGGCGCAGGATGCCGGGGATCCCGCAGCAGAAGGTCCACGAGGTTGGTCGTGATGACATCTTCATCCGGCCGCGGCGGAAGGTCGCCGAGACATCGGGACCACAGCGCCACGACGCGTTCCAGAAATTGCGTGTCGAACGACCTGAACCGCGCCGCCCAAGCGGAAGGGTCGCCGATCCCCATCAGGCGCGGGCCGGTCGACCGGCATGCCGGTGTCCAGTGACTTCGTGCAGATCGACCACGATGGCGCTGGCGTCCGCCAAGGCCGCAGATCGGAGCCAGAACCGTTTTCCGATCGGCTTGACGAGGAACAGATCGCGGTCGATGAACACCCGGAAATTCGGCAGGGACTGAAAGTTTCCCGGAAGCGGCTGATGAATGTGCTCGCCGAGCCGGGACAACGCAGCTCCCACGGACGCATCGTCGTCCTCGGCGTACTCGAAGGCGCCAGGCGTGTCCCGTAGCGATAGGCGGAGGACGGCCAAATCGTCGTTGCGCGCCACGAGACGTGTTCGGATGGCGCAGTCGCCGTCGAACCACTCCGTGAGGTTGTCGACCAGAGTGCGTGCATACGCGAGGCGGTTGCTCGGAGTCGAAGCTCTCCAGATCTCGGGAAAGCCGCCCCGGTTCGGTTGAACGGCGGGAATCACATGCCCTACCGTGTCGTCGACCAGGATTCTTTCTTCTTGCGACAGGCAGAAGAACTCGTACGCCAGACCGTCGATCTCTTCGAGCACGTCGCGTTCGCGCGACTTGAGCTCGAAGGACGGGCCAGTCGACCGAACCCGCTGCTCGACCATAGCGACCAGCGCATCCGCCGCCGCGCGGGATCGCTCCCGATCAGGCATATCGTCCGGTACAGGAAACGGAAGGCGCAACAGCTCCGCTTGTTGGACCTCGGGTCGATCCGAACCAAACGACGATGTGCCATGAAACGCGCACCACAGCATCAGCCTGCTGTTCAACAGTCCGGCGAGCAGCATGCCACGGCGTTCGTCTCCCGGCGGAATCACGATGGCCTGAATGATGTGCCGGAAAGTCATGGGGTCCTCGACGTATGCCGCGCGCAGTCGATGTCCCCGTGCACCGGTAGCGATACCGCGGGGAACCAGCACACGCGGTCCCTCGACTCCTCGTTCGTAACCCCTCCGATGCACGCCGCCGTCCTTCCACGCGCTCAATCCCTCGTGGGTGCGTGCGACGTTGGCCGGCTTGAACCCCTGTCCGATGACCCAACGCTTCTCGGTGGATTCCTTCCTGCGCGAAAGCGTTCCGAATTCGACAACGAGGTCGCCGAGACGGGGAAACTGCGACAGGTAGTTGAACAGCCTGGCTTCCGGCTCGCTCATCCAGAGGCGCTTCTTGAAGACGGCAGGGTCGGTGTCCACCATGCGAGAGTCGAGGCGGCACCGGTCGGCACCGCCGATCGTGATCAGGCGCCGGGACTTCAGGTTCAGGTCGGCCTTCGGCGTCAGGTAGTCGAACCGGTAGGCGGCGGCACCGGCCGCCGGAGGCCCGAACAGGATGAGCGCGGCGGGGCGCACGGCGCCGTCGAACAACTGGAACCGCATGTCCGCGAAGTTGACGACAGTGAAGACCCGAGCCTCGCGCATCAGACGTTTGCGCGCCTCGATGGCATCGCCGGCATGGTTGTGTAAGAAACCCATGGCCGGCAACAGAAACGCCACGACGCCGTTCTCGCGCAGATGCCGTAGCGACTTCCAGACGAAAGGCCACGCCTGCTCCCGGCCCGGCGCCGGCAGACCCTCACCTTCGCACCAGTCGATGGAGGTATGGCGCTCGCCGCGACGGCTCGACCAGGGCGGATTGCCGATGACCACGTCGACCGGCGCGTCGTCAGGCGTGACCGCGACGAAATCTTCATTGCGAAGCGTCTCTCCGTGGAGCGCGGGGAGCACCCGGCCACGCTTCATGAGCTTCCGGATGTCCGGCGGGGTGACCTCTTCGAGCAATGCGACATACAGCGAGAACACGGCCACGCGCACGGCGCCGCCGTCCAGATCCCGGCCCTGCAACCTCGACAGGATGTCGAGCAGGTCGTCCCACGGGATCGTGCCGCCGGGCTCCGTCTCCCGCCGGTGCTCGCACAGACGCTGGAACAGGCGCACCAGGAAGATGCCGGAACCGCACGCCGGATCCAGGAATCTACCGTCGTCCCTGACCTCTGGCGGCAGTTTGGCCCAGACGTGGGAGACCACGACGTCGGCAAGGAACATCGGGGTGTAGTAGGCGCCCTGGGCGCGGCGGTCGTCGGTTCCTCGTTCGCCCAGGAACCGGTCGTGGACGGCGCTGATCAGCTCGACCGGGATGTACTTGAAGTTGTACGGCCAGAGGCGGTACTGCCCACTCGGCCCATGCATCTCTTCGCGCCCGGAACGGAAGCGCGCCAGAATCTCCAGATGCGATGCGTCGAGGTGCGGTCCGGGGTCGTTCGCGTCGAAGGAGCAGGGAGCGACGAACAGGTCGCCGTTGAAGTCCTTCCGCAAGGTCTCGAAGAGGCGCTCCAAGGACTCGACGCCCCCCGCGCGCAGCAGGGTTTCGAAGTCGCCCGCGCGCATATTCGACGCGTCGCGGAAGTACTCCTCGCCGATGATCTCGCGGTCCTCGAGATAGGCGACGAACATCGCCTGAACGAGCAGCGCCTGGGCTGCCTCGGGGGACAGGCCGGCACGGCCGAGCAGCGGATGCGACGCCGTGAGATTGCGGAGAAGAACCTGGTCCACGCGTTCCCTGGGATCGAAATAGTCGCGATTCGACTCCCAGAAGCGTCCCGACTCGGTGGCGTAGACGAGGTTCCGGAGCGCGAGCGCGTGGGTGACGGCGTCCAGTTCGTCGACGAGGCAAGGAGGTGACGGCATCGTTGTCGTCGCCGGAACGTGGGATTCGAGCCAGCGTGAAGACGCGGACCGTGTCGCCGGAGATGACTACGAGCAGGCTGGCAAGACTCTGGTTCCAGAGCGCAGCGTGGAGCCGAGCAACGCGGGCCGGATCGTACTCGTCGACGGAGAGGATAACGACGGTTGGGACGTTCTGAACGCAGAAGACCGCCGATGCGTCCAAGCGGTCGAAGGTCGTGCGCAACGCGCCGGCATGCGGCACGTTTCCGACATCGTCCGACTTCTCGTAGAATTCCGGCGGGCGGCGGCTGGAGAGACTCAGCAGTCCCTTCCACCTGGGGTCGAGCGGTTTCGACGCGATGGCCTCCACGCGCTCGTTCATCGCTCCGCCCGCACGCTATTGTAGCGAAGCGTAGAGCGAAAATCCACCGAAAGTCCGGCGGTACGGAGAGCGAACGGCCGGTGCGTCGGATTTCGCGGTAGGATCGGGTTAAAATACCGCCATTCGAAGAGGGAGTATCGAGATGATGAGCCATTCTCGCGTCGTCGCGCTCGCCGCCCTGCTGGCGATCGTCCTGGTCGCGCCGGTCCCGTCGGCCGCCCAGTCGGACGCCCCCGGCATGCCGATGCGGACCCCGGACGGCCAGCCGGACATCTCCGGCATCTTCACGTTTCGCACGCTGACGCCACTCGAGCGGCCCTCCGCGCTGGCGGACCGCGACACGCTGTCGGCCGAGGAGGCCGCGACGTTCGAGGCGTCGGAGCGGGTGCGTCTCAACCGCGACCTGTTCGACCCGATCACCGGCGCCCCGAGCGCGGGCTATCAGCCGCGCGAAGAGGGCGGCGTGCTCTCGTACAACGAGTTCTGGTACGAGCGAGGCATCGAGCTGACGAGCGACAAACGGACCTCGCTGGTCGTCGATCCGCCGAGCGGCCGGATCCCCTACACCGACGAGTACCGCGAGGCGCGGGCGATCGACCGCCTCAACCTGCGCAACGGCTTCGGCGACCACTACACCGACCGCAGCCTGGGCGACCGCTGCCTGATGGGCTCGAACTCGGGTCCGCCGATGCGGCCGGGCTCGTACAACAACAACGTCCACATCTTCCAGACGCCGGGCTACGTGACGCTGCTCAACGAGCACATCCACAACGTGCGCATCATCCCGATCGACCAGCCGCACGGGAAGCTCCGGCAGTGGGTGGGCGACTCGCGCGGCCACTGGGAAGGCGAGACGCTGGTCGTCGAGACGACCAACTACGCCCGCGAAACCAACTTCGCCGGCTCGTCGAAGGACAGCCATCTGGTCGAGCGGTTCACGCGCCTCGATCCGGACACGGTGATGTACGAGTTCACGTTCGAGGATCCGAACACCCTCACGCGGCCGTTCTCCGTCGCCATTCCGTTCCGGCGCACCGACGGCGTGCTCTACGAGTACGCCTGCCACGAGGGCAACTACGGCCTGACCGGCATCCTGGCCGGGGCACGGCGAAAGAACACGCAGAAGGTGACGTCGGTCAAGTAGCGGTTCTTCTCGCGGTTTCGGAACGGCCGGGGACCGCGCTGCATCCCCGGCCGTCGCCGTCTGCGCGCCTCCGCGCTGCGATGGCTGCTGTCGATTTCCTCATCGTCGCCGCATTCGTCGCCTACGCCGTCGCGTCGGGCCTGCGGAACCGGCAGGCTGCATCCCGCAACCTCGACGAGTACTTCCTCGCGAACCGCAGCTTGCCGGGGTGGCAGGCCGGACTCAGCATGGCCGCGACGCAGTTCGCGGCGGACACGCCGCTGCTGGTCACCGGCCTCATCGCGACCGCCGGCATCTTCGCGCTCTGGCAGCTCTGGATCTACGCGCTCGCCTTCCTGCTGATGGGCTTCGTCCTGGCGCCGGGCTGGCGCCGGGCGGGGGTGCTGACCGACGCCGAGCTGACCGAGGTGCGTTACGGCCGGCGGGCGGCGACCGTGCTGCGCGGCATCAAGGCGGTCTACTTCGGCACGATCTTCAACTGCACGGTGCTCGCGTTCGTCTTCTTCGCCGCGGCGAAGATCGCCGAGCCGTTCCTGCTCTGGGACGCGTGGCTCCCCGACGGCCTCTTCCTCCCGGTGGTCGATTTCGTGCAGTGGATCGGCGTGCCACTGACGATCGGGCCGCCGGACGATCCCGAGGTGTGGACGCACACCGCGAGCAACCTGATCTCCATCCTCCTCATCCTGACCGTGGCCACGTTCTACTCCACGACAGGGGGATTGCGCAGCGTGGTCGCGACCGACGTCGTGCAGCTCGCGATCATGCTGCTCGGGACGACGGCGTTCGCCACGGTTGTGGTCACGGAAGCTGGCGGCCTCGGCGCCGTCACGGCGCGGGTGCACACTCTCTTCGCCGGCAGCGGGCCGGGCGGCATCCTGCCCGACCAGATCCTGGCGTTCACGCCGGACCGGGCCCGCGACGCCTCCGCGGCGGTGCTGTTGTTGTTCGGCCTCCAGTGGCTCATCCAGATCAACGCGGACGGCACCGGCTACCTGGCCCAGCGCTCGATGGCCTGCCGCAGCGACGCCGACGCGAAGACGGCCGCGGTGGTCTTCACGTTCACCCAGGTGGTCCTGCGCAGCCTGCTCTGGATTCCGCTGGGCCTCGGCCTGCTGGTGCTCTTCCCTCCCGACCCCGACCTGGCGCCGGGGGCCGGCCTGCTGCAGGCCGACCGAGAGGCGACCTACGTACGAGGTATGGCGGAGCTGCTCCCGGCCGGCCTCAAGGGACTGATGGTGACCGGCATGCTGGCCGCGCTCGCCTCCACCGTCGACACCCACCTCAACTGGGGCGCGTCGTACTGGACCAATGACATCTACAAGCGGTTCGTGTGTCAGCTCTGGCTCGGCCGGGAGCCGAGTGGCCGGTCGCTGGTGTGGGTGGCGCGGGGGGCGAACGTGCTGCTGGTAGGGATCTCACTGGCGATCATGACGCAGCTCACCTCGATCAACGCCGCCTGGCAGACCAGCCTGCTGCTCGGCGCCGGAATGGGCGTGGTCCTGATCCTGCGCTGGGTCTGGTGGCGGATGAACGCCTGGGCGGAGATCGCCGCGGTGCTCGCGTCATTCGTCGCGGCTCCGCTGCTGATGATCTACGTCGGCGACGATCGGCACGCGCTCCGGCTGCTCCTGGTGGCAGCGTTCGCGACGGCCGCGGCGCTCGTCGCGATCCGGGTCGCCGGCCCGGAGGACCGGACAGCCCTCGCCGCCTTCTACCGGCGAGTCCGGCCGGTCGGTTTCTGGGGGCCGGTGGCGCGGGAGGCGGGGGCGGCTCCGGATGAGGGCTCGAAACGGTTGTGGCGGGCGCTCGCGGCCACGGGGAGCTGCGGGCTGTCGGTCTTCTGCCTTCTGGTCGGGATTGGATCGTGGCTCGCGGGGAGTCCCGCGCCGGGCTGGTTTCCCTTCGAGGCGGCGTGGCGCGGCGGGCTGATCGCCGCGGGCGGCGCCCTCGTGCCGGTGTGGTACCGCCTGGGGTACCGGGACGGCGGATTGCAGGTGACCGGCGTAGGCTACGATCCGAAGTAGTTGATTGCACGGCTGGAGAGGCCCCGGTGACTGCCCCGTACACGCAAGACGAACTCGAGGCGATGTTGGCGGACCTGGAGTCGGACCTGGTCGAACGCAAGGAATCGTTGCAGGGAGACACTCCCCGAAAGATCCGCGAAGCCGTCTGCGCCTTCGCCAACGATCTGCCGGACCACCAGCGTCCCGGCGTCGTGTTCGTGGGAGCGGACGACGCCGGCGCGCCCGTGGGCCTGGAGATCACGGACAGACTTCTGTTGCAGCTTGCCGACGTCAAGACGGACGGCAACATCGTGCCGCCGCCGACGCTGACCGTGCGCAAGCACGCGCTACGCGGGACGCCGGTCGCGGTCATCGCTGTCTGGCCGTCGGACGCCCCGCCCGTGCGCCACCGAGGACGGATCTGGATTCGCGTGGGGCCGAGGCGAGCCATCGCCAGCGCCCAGGACGAGAGGATTCTGAACGAGAAGCGGCGGCATCGCGATCCCCACTTCGATGTCCAGCCCGTGCCGACCGCAGGTGTGGCCGATCTCGATTTGCGGCGCTTCGACGAGGAGTACCTCCCGCTGGCGGTCGACGCGGCGTCCCTGGCCGAGAACGATCGGCGCCCGGAGGAACGTCTCGCCGCGATGAAGATGATCGCCGGGGTCGACGACCCCAGGCCGACGATTGCCGGCATCCTCGTTCTGGGCAAGAATCCACAGGACTTCCTGCCAGGCGCATACGCGCAGTTTCTGCGGATCGCCGGCACGGACCTGAGTGACCCCGTCGTGGACGACGGGCGATGCAGCGGACCGATCGCGCACCTGGTTCGCTGTCTGGACGACAAGCTGCTGGCGCACAATCGGACGGCCGTCGACTTCACGTCAGGGCCGACGGAAACGCGCACGCCGACGTATCCCATGGCGGCGCTGCAGCAACTCGTCCGCAACGCCGTCATGCACAGGACCTACGAAGGCACGAATGCGCCAATCCATGTCTACTGGTTCGACGATCGCGTCGAGATCACGAGTCCAGGCGGCCCCTACGGCGCCCTTACCCGGGAGAACTTCGGACAGCCGGGCCTCGTGGACTACCGCAACCAGATTCTGGCTGAAGCGATGCGGGTTCTCGGACTGGCTCAGCGCTACGGCGCGGGCATCCCGACGGCGCGACGCGCTTTGCTCGACAACGGGCAACCGGAACCCGACTTCCGCGTCGAGCCGAACTGGGTTCACTGCACCGTGAGGACTCGTACGTGACGACGCCCGTTCTGACGTTCTTCAACAACAAGGGCGGCGTGGGCAAGACATCCCTGGTGTACCACGCGGCCTGGATGCTGTCGGAGCTGGACCACACGGTGCTGGTCGTCGATCTCGACCCCCAGGCCAACCTGACAGCGGCGTTCCTCGACGAGGATACGCTCGCCGAGCTCTGGGATGAGCAGGACTCCTCCTCCGGCAAGACCATCTACCGGTGCGTGGCGCCACTCACCAGGGTCGGCGATATCGGCGACCCCCAACTGCGGCAACCTGCGGACGGACTCCATCTCCTGCCCGGCGACCTCGCTCTTTCCGGCTTCGAGGATCTGCTGTCCACGGAATGGCAGAACTGCCTGGGAAGCGGGAACCTGTACCGCGCGTTTCGCTTGATTACCGCCTTCTGGCAGGTTGTGCAAAAAGGCGCCGCGAAGTCGGGCGCGGACATCGTGCTGGTCGACGTCGGCCCCAGCCTGGGGGCCATCAACCGCTCCGCCCTGATTGCCACGGACTTCGTCGCCGTACCGCTCGCCGCTGACCTGTTCTCCCGGCAGGGACTGCGCAACCTGGGACCGACCCTTCGCCGCTGGCGACTCGACTGGAAGAAGCGGCGCGACAACTGGGTCGACCCCGACTTCGACCTGCCGACCGGCAGCATGCAGCCTGTCGGCTACCTGATCCAGCAGCACGGAGTACGACTGAGCCGTCCGGTCAAGGCTTACGACCGCTGGGCAAGGCAGATGCCGGCCGAGTATTCTCGGAGCGTGCTGGGCGACGAGACTCCACGAGGTGCTCTCGATCCGCAGGACGACGAGCATTGCATCGCCACAGTAAAGCACTACCGCAGCCTCATTCCGCTCGCTCGGGACGCCCGTAAGCCGATCTTCTCGCTGTCCGCGGGAGACGGCGCCCTCGGCAGTCATGCTGCCGCCGCGCGCGACGCGTTCGGTGACTTCAAGGCTCTCGTCGAGAACATCCTTCAACGCACGCAGGCTGCGTACGATGTCCCTTGACGCGTCCTTCGAGCCCACCCGTGCGCTGGTCTCGGCAGCGTCGCGGATCGTCGGCTTCACCGGCGCCGGCATCTCCACCGAGTCCGGCGTGCCGGACTTCCGCAGCCCGGACGGGGTGTGGGCGCAGAACCGGACCGTCGATTTCCAGGAGTTCGTCTCCAGCGAGGCGGGACGTATCGAGTACTGGCGCCAGAAGGCCGCGGCTTGGCCCGCCATGCGCGACGCGCAGCCGAACGCCGGGCATCACGCGTTCGTCGAGCTCCACAAGCAGGGACGGCTCGAGGCGCTGATCACGCAGAACATCGAACGCCTGCACCAGCGGTCCGGACTGCCCGCCGACAAGGTCCTGGAGCTGCACGGCACCACGACCGAGGCGGTCTGCCTGACCTGCGGCGACCGGATCACGTCCGACGAGGCGTGCCGGCGCATCGAGGCCGGCGAGAAGGCGCCGCGCTGCCGGCCGTGCGGCGGGTTCCTGAAGCCGGCCACGATCTCGTTCGGACAGGCGATGCCGCACGACGTCATGGTGCAGGCGCAGGCCGCGGCCGAGACCTGCGACCTGCTGATCGCGGTCGGCTCGTCGCTGGTGGTTGAGCCGGCCGCGTCGATCCCGCGCGTGGCCCGGCAGGCGGGCGCGCGGCTGATCATCGTCAACCGCGACCCGACGCCTCTCGACGGCATCGCGGATGCGGTGGTGCACGGCGAGATCGGCGCCGTGCTGCCCGAGCTGGTGCGCCGGGACGGCTGACGACGGGCCCCACCGCGTAGCGACGCACTGCAGCGTGACAATCCTCCACCGGAAACCGCCGATGCCCGAGCTCCCCGAAGTCGAGACGGTGCGCCGCACGCTGGCGCCGGTGGTCGAGGGACGAACCGTCACCTCGGTCTCGTTTCTCTGGCCGCGGACCTGCGCCGGCGACCCGCGTTCGACCGAGGCGCGTCTGGCCGGCCAGTGCATCGAGCGGCTCGAGCGCTACGGCAAGTACCTGCTGTTCCGGCTACGCAAGGACGGTCGCGGCTCGCTGCTGGTCGTTCACCTGCGCATGACCGGAAACCTGCTCGTTGACGGCGCACCCGGCCAGTTCACGCGGGCCAGCATGTCGCTGGACGACGGCACCGCGGTGGTGTTCCAGGACGTCCGCAAGTTCGGCCGCTGGCAGTGGTCCGAGCGTCTGCCGGCTCGCCTGGCCGCGCTGGGGCCGGAGCCGCTGGAGATTGGGCGTGACGAGTTCGCGGCGCGGCTGCGGTCGCGCAAGGCACGGCTCAAGGCGTTGCTGCTCGACCAGGAGTTCCTGCGCGGACTGGGCAACATCTACGCCGACGAAGCGCTCTTCCGCGCCCGCCTGCATCCGCTCCGGAGCGCGGACAGGGTCGGCCCGCGCAAGGCGCGCGACCTGCACGAGGCCATCCAGGCCGTGCTGCGACACGCCATCGAGGCCGGGGGCACGAGCATCCGCGACTACCGTGACAGCCGGGGCGCGCAGGGGGCCTTCCAGCGGCAGATCCGCATCTACGGCAAGGCGGGCATGCCGTGCGTGAACTGCGGTACGCCCGTGCGGCGGGTGCTCGTGGCGCAGCGGAGCACGCACTTCTGTCCGCGCTGCCAGCGGCGGTGACGGGAAGTTCATCCGCTATGCTGGCAGACGATTCCGTGGACGCTGACAGGTCACGGAGACACCGGGCCATGACGAGCTACGGAGATCTGGCACGGCGCATTCGTCTGGGTGAGGATTCGGCGCTGGACCTCAAGCAGGTCTCCCTGGCCGGGTCGCGCGTGACCGCGCCGCGCGGGAACGACGTCGCCGACGAGCTCGGAGCGTTCGCCAACGGGCGGCGGCGATCTCGTGCTCGGCGTGAACGACGCGCCGCGCGACGTCGTGGGGATTCCCCTCGGCGCGCTGGACGCGGTCGAAGCATGGGTTCGCGAGATATGCCACGACGTGCTGAAGCCCCCGCTGGACGCCACGATTCTCAAGTTGGAGTTGGCCAGCGCCGGCGGTGACCCGGTTCCAGTGCTCCTTGTCGCGGTCGAGCGCAGCCTGTTCGTGCACCGGAGTCCGGGCGGCTATTTCCGCAGGCTGGGCAGCTCGAAGCGGGAACTGGCTCCCGATCTGCTGGCCCGGCTGTTCCAGGAACGCAGCCAGAGTCGGATGATCCGTTTCGACGAATCCGTTGTGCCGGGTACCGTGCCGGGCGATCTGGACTACGCACTGACGCGCCGGTTCCTGCGGGAGGCCGCGGCCGAGGAGGACGCATCCGAAACGGCGGCGCACAAGCTCCGTCTCATTGTCGACGCCGACGGCACGGCGCGGCTCACGCTCGCGGGCGTCCTGCTCTGCACACGCGAGCCTCAGCGGTGGCTGCCTCACGCGTACGTGCAGGCGGTCAGCTACGCCGGCGAACGCACCGACGTCGAGTACCAGACCGATGCGCGCGATATCGGCGGGCCGCTCGACGAGCAAGTCGCCGAAGCCTTGCACTTCGTGCGCAGGAACATGCTGGTGCGGGCCACCAAGGCCACCGCCCGGAGGGAGCACCCTCAGAGATCCCCTCATTTTTCCATATTAAATCAATAAGAAGGAACCCTTCTTGAATAGACGTCTCGCATTAGAAGAGTTTGCAAGGCGGCGTACTTTGAATTAGAATATGATTACATGCATCTACATCAAGACCTGCCGGCCTCATCCGGGCAATCGCTCCGGAGAAATGACCTCCTGAACTTCATCGCCACCTTGTATGAAGGCGACCTGCATGCCAAACGGGCGGTCGTTGGCCAACGCCCCCCTTGGCGTGCTGACGAGCGCTTCGCTGGCAATCCATGCAGGACGGTCTCCCGGCCGTGCAACGAGCCCGCCGTTACGGCAGCGCCTCCCGAATCGACCAGGAGGAATGCAAGACGCGGGCCAAGATCGAAAACAGATCGCACCGGCACCCGTTACTCACCTGGAATCAGCGGGTTATGTCCTGGCTGCAGCCGGCCGCGAGTCGTATCCAACACCGTTGCCAACCTGACAACAATGTCGAGGCGGTGTGGTTAAACAACAGACTTGTGGATTCCGGCGGGAGACGAACAGTTGACGCTACGCCGGCGGAAGCAAGGGATTGGCGGCCCGAGGTATCGCGCCGGAGATGGTGCTACTACAGGAATGTCGAGACTCATCGAGCGGGCAACAGACCTGTCTTTCGCAGGTCATCGGACGTGAGCCGCGGGCGGCTGGCAGGCAGGAGACGGACGCGACAGCCACCGCGGGCGAGCCGCCGCCGTGCAGACGATGATCGGGTTCTGAACTCGTAATCTACGGCAGAAAATATACCCATGAAATCGGAATCAAATATTGATTTTATAGGCATACAAATGAGATGCTCGCCTCGTGCACCGTCATCGCCTGGAGGACATGCGGGAGTGGCTGCAGCGGTCCGGACGCAAGCCCCTGATCCTGCGCGGCGCACGGCAGGTGGGCAAATCCACGCTGGTCCGGCTGTTCTGCGAAGCGGCAACCGATCGCGAACTGCTGACCGTCAACCTCGAACGACATCCGGATCTCGCGGAGACGTTCGCCAGCAACGATCCGCGGACCGTGCTCGACGTGATCGAAGCCGTCTCGAACCGACCGCGATCCGAGCGCACGATCCTGTTCCTGGACGAGATACAGGCAGTCCCCGGCGCGTTCGTCTCGCTCCGCTACTTCCTGGAAGAGATGCCGGAGTTGCCCATTGTCGCCGCCGGCTCCCTGATGGAGTTCATGCTGTCGGACCACGCCTTCTCCATGCCCGTCGGACGCATCCAGTACCTCGATCTGGGTCCGATGACGTTCACCGAGTTCCTGCGGGCCGTCGGACAGAACCGGCTTGCCCGCGAGATCCAGACGTTCGAATGGACGATCGGTCCCGAACCGCCGTCGACGCAACCGGTCATTCACCACCGCCTGCTGGAGCTCCTGCGCCTGTACCACTTCGTCGGCGGCATGCCCGAGGCGGTCAAGGCCTACGCCGAGTCCGGAAATCTCCGGTCCGTCAGCACCGTGCACGCCAGCATCATCGATACTTGGCGGGACGACTTCCCGAAGTATGCGTCGCGCCGTGACCTCACCCGCATGCTCCGCGTGTTCAACTTCGCCGCCCGCCACACCGGGCGAAAGGTCAAGTACAGCAACGTCTCCCCGGACGACCAGAGCGCCACCATCCGCCGCGACATCGATCTGCTGGCCATGGCGCGCGTCATCGCGAGAGTGACTCACAGCCAGTGTTCCGGTCTGCCGCTGCAAGCGGACCTCAAGGAAAAGGTCTTCAAGCTGATCTTCCTGGACGTCGGCCTGATGAACGCCGTCTGCGGACTCGGCTGGCAGACCATCGCCGGTCAGACTGCGACCCAACTGGTCAACGCCGGTCCCGGCGCCGAGCAGTTCATCGGCCAGCACCTGCAGTTCCTTCTCGCCGACCGGCCGAACCGCGAACTGACCTACTGGCTGCGCGAGGGCCGTTCCAACAATGCCGAGGTCGACTACGTGTGCGAGCTCGGCGGCCGCATCGTCCCGATCGAAGTGAAGGCCGGACGCACCGGCACCCTTAAGTCGCTGCACCAGTTCGTAGCGGAGAAACGGGTTCCCTTCGCTGTCCGTTTCGATGCGGGCCTGCCGGCCCTGCACATGGTCGAAGCCGACGTGCGCCGCGGCCACGGCTCCCAACGGATCCGCTACCCGCTGCTGTCGCTCCCGCTCTACCTGGTGGAGCGGTTGCCCCGGATGGTGGAGAGCCTGGCCGCCCGGATGTGACCGGAGCCGGGATCGCTGAGAGCGGTTCGAGAAACTCTCTCGGTGAGCAGCGCCGCGGGCGGGCGACCTCGACGGCACTAGGCGCCCAGGGCCAGTCCCATCGCCGGGGCCGGGGCCGCAACGCCTCCCAGATCCTCGTGAGATTCGGCCAGCCGGTGTCGCGGCTCTCGCCGGGAACCGGATACGATGGTTTCTGCGAAAAAGTGGAGCGAGGGGGTTGGGACCGACCATGCGATTCTTCAACACCGAAGGCCCCATCCGCCGGGACCGGCACTACCACATCCCACCGCTCGACCGCGTGAACCTCGACGACCTGCTCGGTCTCGTCCGCGACGAGCGGTACTTCGTGCTCCACGCCCCGCGGCAGACCGGCAAGACGTCGGCGCTGCTGGCGCTGCGCGACCTGCTGAACGCTGGCAGCGACTACCGCTGCGTCTACGTGACCGTGGAGGCCGGGCAGGCGGCGCGGGAGAACCTCGCGGACGCCATGCGCGTCATTCTTTACGAGCTGGAGTCGGAAGAGCAGGCGACGCTGGGCAGCAACACGCTGGCGGACGTCTGGCCGGGTGCGCTGGAGCGGGCCGGGCCGCTGGGGGGCTACGGGCGTCGCTGGCCCGCTGGTGCATGGCCGACCCGCAGCCGCTGGTGCTGCTGATCGACGAGATCGACACGCTGGTCGGCGATACGCTGCTGTCCGTGCTGCGGCAGTTGCGCGCCGGTTACCCGGACCGCCCCGGACGCTTCCCGCACAGCGTGATCCTGTGCGGCGTGCGGGACGTGCGCGACTACCGCATCTATTCCACGGCTCGGAACGCCCTGGTCCTTGGCGGCAGCGGGTTCAACATCAAGTCGAAGTCGTTGCGGCTGGGTGACTTCACCGAGGCGGAGACGCGGGCGCTGTTGGCGCAGCACACGGAAGAGACGGGACAGGCGTTCACCGCCGACGCGCGGGCGGCGGTCTGGACACGCACGGCCGGCCAGCCTTGGCTGGTGAACGCGCTGTGTCGGGAGGCGTGCTTCGAGAACCAGGCGGGCCGGGACCGCTCCCGCGCGATTACCGAAGGCGACATCCTCGATGCCCAGGAGCGGTTGATCCTGGCCCGCGTGACTCACCTGGACGACTTGGCCGACAAGCTGCGCGAGGACCGGGTGCGGCGGGTGGTAGCGCCAATGCTGACCGGCGACGCGGACCGGGGCAGCTACGCGGACCGGAACCGCGACGTGGAGTACGCCCGAGACCTGGGCCTGCTGGCGCAGCACGACGCCAAGCGCATCGCCAACCCGATCTACGCGGAGGTGATTCCGCGCGAGCTGACGTGGGTGGCGCAGGACGACGTCGAGGTGGAGACGGCCTGGTACGTGGACGCCGGCGGCGGCTTGGACGTGGACAAGCTGCTGGCGGCGTTCCAGCAGTTCTTCCGCGAGCACTCGGAGCACTGGACGCAGCGCTTCGAACGGTATCAGGAGGCAGGCCCGCAACTGCTGCTGCAGGCGTATCTGCAGAAGGTGGTCAACGGCGGCGGCCGCATCGAGCGGGAGTACGCCCTGGGCCGTGGGCGCGTGGACCTGCTGATCGTGTGGCCGCAAGGGGACCGCACCCGCAGGTTCGTGGTCGAGTGCAAGGTGCTGTACAAGGATCTGGAGCGCACCGTTGAAGAGGGACTGGCCCAGACGCGCGGCTACATGGACCGGTGCAGTGCAGAGGCGGGCCACCTGATCGTCTTCGACCGCGCGCCGGACCGAACGTGGCAGGAGAGGATCTTCCGCCGCGAAGCGCCGGCTGACGCCGGTGGCGGGGTCACCGTCTGGGGCATGTGAATGTCGGCAAGAATGGAACGGCTCCGTGGTGCTGAGGGTACCAACCAGATTCGTGCAGAAATACACGGTAACGGTCCAGGCTTGAGCCCTCGGGTGCTACCGAGCCGATTGTGGCGGCCTTCGCCGGCCCCGAACAGGTCATCGACTACCTCGGCCGGTTACACCCGCTGCTCGAAACCGCCCTCCTGGGGGGCGCGGACTGCCTGATTACCGGCGACCAGGATCTGTTGGTGATGTCGCCGTTCCATGGCATTCCCATCCGGACCCCGGCTCAGGCGGTCCCTCTTCACTGAACCAACTCCGATTGCCACTTCCGCCGGCTGTGTGACAGCCTGGAAACATGAGACGCACGCTTCTGCTCTCGCTCTGGTTGCCGCTCGCCGTGGTCGCGCAGGCGCTGGTGCGATTCGGCTTCAATCCGGGTCCGGCGCCGCCGATGCCTGGACTGATGATGGCCGCCGCAATCGTGCCGTTATTCGTGTTCACCTGGCCGGCCGGGATTCCGCTGACACTCGCCGTCCGCCGGCTGTATCCGCGCTCGCAGGCAGCGGCTTACGGCTGCGCCGCCGTTCTCGGCCCGCTCACGACCCTTGCCGCGACGGTGGGCGGCCTGCTCGGGCCGATTGCCGTGTGGATCTACGCGGCGGTTCTCTCGCTACCCGCGTGGCTCGTGCTCTGGGTGCTGTCATCGCGCCGGCGCCGGTCGGCTAGTGCGTGAGCCCGTACATCATGTAGTTGATGCCCAGCTCGAACCCGTTGTTCATCGGCTCGATCGGGAAGAACCCGGTGCCCCCCGACTGCCAGAACTCAGCCAGGTTGGTGTTGTAGCAGGCGATCGACATCAGCCGGCCCTCGGGATCGTTGTTCTCGAAGAGCCCGAAGTACTCCGGGACGAGGCCGGCGAGGTGGTGGTTGTAGGGGTTCGGGAGCTCGAGCTCCTCCACGTTGAAGAACGTGTCGAAGATGCGGTGGCCCGGATCGAGCGGCAGCCAGCGGCCGTCCGGGAGCACGCGGCGCATCTGGGCCTCGAAGTTCTCCCACTGCCGGCCCTCGAAGTCGTTGAAGATGACGAAGCCGCCCTTGAGCAGGTACTCGCGGAGGCGGGCCGCCTGCCCGTCGGTCATCGCCCAGAAGCCCGGCTCCTGCATCAGCGCGATGGGATGCCGGAAGAGCTGGGGGTCGTCGAGCGGCAGAATCAGGCTGCCGGTCTCCTTGGCGTCGACGGTCGTGAAGTCGTTGAGCAGCGTCATCAGGTGCTGCTCGGCCCGCGGGAACTCGTGAGCCCACATCATGTAGCCGCGCCCGTACACCTGAGCGCCGAACTCGCCCTGGTCCCAGCGGAGGCGCACGAAGGTAACCTCGCCGTCGTAGCGCAGATTGGGACGCCCCCAGGCGCCGAAGCCGAGGAAGGGCTGGGCGGAGACGCCCGCCACCAGCAACGCGCAGACGAGCGCGGAGAGGACGACCACCTTGGGACCGACCGCTAGTCGGCGCATCTGAACTGTTGATGGTAGCGCATTCTCAGATCATGTCGGACGGACACCGCCCGCGCTTGACACCCGTCGCGACGGAGCCATAATCGGCGCGATGCGGAGAGCGACTCGAACGACGAAGCGGATCGGTGCGCTGCTCCCGGCGGCGGTCGTCGCGGCAGCTCTGGGCGCACAGCTCGGGGCGGCCGGCGAGGAGGCCGGCGGCCAGGCGGCCGGACAGGGTCAGCGCCAGGGGCTCTATCCGGCCCTGCAGCGCCCACCCGGGGATCCCGAGCTGATCGTCCGCGGCCAGGGGATATACGGCATCAACTGCCGCGCCTGCCACGGCGTCGACCTGCGGGGCGGCGACCTCGGCGGCCCGAACCTGCTGCGCTCGCAGTTGGTGCTGCGCGACCTGCAGGGCGAGCTGATGGGGCCCGTCATCCGGAACGGGAGCACGTCGCCGGACGGGTCCGGAATGCCGGCGCAGCCGCTGTCCGACGAGGACGTGCGGGCGGTCGCCGAGTACATCCACAGCGTCCTGTCCACCGCCTCGCGGCAGGGCGGTCCGCCGGAGGGCGAGCCGGTCGAGCTGGACATAATGGTCGGCAGCGCCGCGGCGGGACAGGCCTACTTCGCCGCGCAGTGCGCGACGTGCCACTCGCCGGCCGGCGACCTGCAGGGCCTCGCGTCCCGGATCGCCGATCCGCAGCAGCTCCAGAACACCTGGGTCCGCGGCGGCGCCCGCGGCGCTGAGCGTCCCCCGGTGAGCGTCACCGTCACCACCTCCTCCGGCGAACGGGTGGAGGGACGGCTCGAGCGGCTCGACGACTTCGTGGTGGTGCTGACGACGTCCGACGGGCGCCACCGCTCGTTCAGCCGGCGCGGCGGCACGCGGGTCGCGATCGCCGACCCCTTGTCCCGCCACCGGGAACTGCTCTCCCTGTACAGCGACACCGACATCCACAATGTCACGGCCTATCTGGTGACCCTGAAATGACACGGACACTTCCGGTGCTCGCCGCCGCGTTGTCGATGTTCGCTCCCGCCGCCGCCGGCGCGCAGGAGGGCGGGCTGGATCCGGCGTCGCTCACCGCGCCGCTCGGCGACTCGTGGCCCACCTACTCCGGCGACTACACCGGCCGGCGCTACAGCAAGCTGACCCAGGTGACCACCGAGACCGTGAAGCACCTGACGCTGGCCTGGACGGTGGAGCTGAACACCGGCATGCCGCCGCTTCAGGGCAACGGCGCCCCGGACTTCATCGGCGGCGCGGGCGCCGGCGAGTTCACCATCGGCAGCCAGCGCATCAAGGGCGCCATCCTGCAGGTGGGCGACCTGCTGTTCGTGACCGCCCCGGACCACGTCTGGGCCCTCGACGTGCGGGACGGCAGCGAGCGCTGGCACTACTTCTGGAAGACGCGCGGCGGCCCCCACATCGGCAACCGCGGGGTGGCCGTCTGGCGCGACTCGCTTTTCTTCGAGACGGTCGACAACTACCTCGTGGCGCTCGACGTCCGCACCGGCGAGGAGCGCTGGCACACCGAGATCGCGAGCTTCGAGGAGCAGTACTTCTCGACCATGGCCCCGATCGTCGTCGGCGACCACCTGCTGGTGGGCACCGGCAACGACCTCGACGCGCCCGGCTTCCTGCAGTCGTTCGACCCGGCGAGCGGCGAGCGGCAGTGGATCTTCTACACGGTCCCGATGAAGCCGGGGGATCCCGGGCTGGAGACGTGGCCGAGCCTGGATGCGGCCTCGCACGGCGGCGGACAGGTCTGGGTGCCCGGCGTGTACGACCCGGAGACCAACTACTACATCTTCGGCACCGGGAACCCGACGCCCGGATACACCGGGGTGGCGCGGCGCGGCGACAACCTGTTCACCTGCACGCTGATCGCGGTCGACGTGGCGACCGGCGAGATGGCCTGGTACTTCCAGACCTCGCCGCACGACACGCACGACTGGGACTCCGCCCAGACCCCGATCCTGATCGACGGCGTCATCGACGGCGAGCCGCGCAAGCTGGTCTCGACCGCGGCGCGCAACGGCTACTTCTTCACCGTCGACCGGGTGACCGGCCAGCACGTCGCCACCAGCCGGTACGGGGCCACCGCCAACTGGGCCAGCCACATCCGCGAGAGCGGCTCGCCGAACCCGGACCCGCGCAAGGAAGCGCTCATCCCCGGCGTGCTGGTGTCGCCGGTCGAGGGCGGCGTAACGAACTGGCAGCCGCCGGCGTTCAACCCCGACACCGGGCTCTTCTACACCCAGGAGAACAACGGCTTCAACCTGCTCTACCTGACCGACCCGGACCCGCGCGGGTCGATGGGCCTCGGCGGCAAGGACCGGATCGTCGTCGGATCGGGCGGCAACGCGTTCTCGGCCATCGACTACCGGACCGGCGACATCGTCTGGCGCCACGCCTGGCCGGCGGGCGGCGGCGGCGGCGCGGGGGTGCTGACCACGGCCGGCGGCGTCGTCTTCACGGGCGACGGCAGCGGCAACTTCGTGGCGTTCGACGCGGCCGACGGCGACCTGCTGTGGCACACCCGCATCGGCAACATCTCGAACGCCCCGCAGACCTACCTGATCGACGGGCGCCAGTACGTGCTGGTGGCCGTCGGGCAGCGGCTGTTCGCCTTCGTGATGTACTGAGAGAGACTTGTCCGACCACGACGCGGGCCCTCGCAGCTACGAGATTCCGCCCGAGTTGTTCGCGCTGACGCAGGTGGACGACGCCGGCCTGCTGTTCATCTCGCCGGTCATCCACGACTGGAACATCGTGTCGTCCAGCGGAATCGACACCGTAATCGATCTCGAGGGCGGCCTCGACGTCGGTGTGCCGACCGTGCCCAACCAAGTCCTCTATATCTACCTCATCTACCTCCCGATCCTGGACGAGGACCTGCCGAACCTGGAGAAGCTCGACGCCCTCGCCACCCTCGGCGCGGCGCTCGTCGGGCAGCGCCACCGCGTGCTCTCGCACTGCGGCATGGGGTTCAACCGCTCGGCCCTCGTCGCCCGGCTGATTCTCCACAAGCTCGGGATGCCGGGACCGGCGGTGGTCGCGCGGCTGCGGGAGCGGCGCGCCGGGGCGCTGTTCAACGAGCGGTTCGCGGCCTGGCTGGAGTCGTTGGAGTAGCGACGGTGCATCACGGTCGGCCTATCGACGAGCGCTCGAGAAACGGATCGAAGCCGATCGGATCCGGGCTTCTCCAGGGTCTGCCGTTCTCGTACGCGCTGAGCTTCTCGGCCATTCCCGGGACGAGATCATGACGGCCGCCGCGACGGGCCGTCGTCAAAGCGTCGCGTTGCCACGTCAACGCCCGCTCGTACAACCCCACCTCCGCCAGCGCCATCGCCATGGTCTCGCCCAGATCGATGCGGCGGAGGTCTTCGGGTAGTGCCTGCAGCAGCGCCAGCGCCCGGTCGCCGTCCCGGACGCGACCGTCCGGCGCGGCGGCCAGGAGCCGGGCCAACGCGTGTACGAAGAACGGTTGATCGGGGTAGACTGCCATCGCCTCGGCCAGCCGGTCCCGAGCTTCCCGGTAACGGCCAAGCCGGACGAGCGTGATCGCTTGGCCGAACGGCGCTTCGGCTACGCGAGGGTCGCCCGGCGCGTATGGCGCCTGTTGCAGCACTTGTTCGTACTGCGACAGGGATTCCTCGAGACGGCCGCTCCGTCGCAGAAGACCGGCCAGTCCGAGGCGCGCGTCGACGTAGCCCGGCTGGTGCCGGACCGCCGCCTCGAATCGCTCGATGGCCTCTGCGCGCCGGCCCCTGGCTTCCATGATGACGGCGAGGCTGAAGTGCGCCAACGCATGGTCCGGACTGGCTCGGAGAATCCGCTCGAACTCGCTGACCGCACCGTCCGCATCTTCCATCTGGAACAACGCGGTTCCGAGTCTGTGCCGGAGCGTCGGATCGTCCGGCGCCAGCTCCAGGCCGCGACGGAAGTACGCCGCGGCCGTCACCCAATCTCCACCGCTGAGCGCCCGGTTTCCGCGCTCCTCGAACGCGCGCGGACTCTGCAGCAGGTCTTCGAGCTCCTCCATCAGCGGGTCCGCGGGCAGCAGGTCGACGTCGGACCGCCGTGCCATGTGCGCTTCGGCCCTGTCCGCGTCGCCCAGTGCGCGGTAGGCCAACGCCAGCGGGTAGTGGACGCCGACGGCCGTGTCGCCGCTGCCGGCCAGCGCCGCCTCCAGGTGGGACACGGCGCGTTCGTAGTCGTTTCTCGCCAGCGCGGCGCGTCCCAACCCGTAGTTCGCGACCACCGAATCGGGTTGCCGGCTCAGTTGCATCGTGAACAGTGGCTCGGCGGCCTCGGGCCGACCCAGCGTGAGATACACCTCGCCGAGGGAGACCAGCGTGACCGGATCGTCGGGTCGAAGCTGGAGCGCCCGCTCGAAGGATGTCGCGGCCCGCGCGAGATCGCCCAGTGTGCGATAGAGATGACCAAGGTAGTACGGCCAGCGCATGTCGCCGGCCACCAGACTCTGCGCCTCGAGGAGGTACGGCTCGGCGGCCTCGGCCAGCCCGGCGGCCATGAGCAGCTTGCCCATCTCGCCGTACGCCAGGCTCCGGACGCCCGGTGTCGCGTCGGCCATCTGGATGGTGGTTTGCATCGCCGCGAAACGGTCGCGGATCTGCGCCGCCACGAACGCATCCACCCCGCCGAGATCCAGCAGGCTCCTACCAACGTCACCGGGACCCGGGTCCGACGCCGGCCGGGCTCCGGCGACTGCGGAGGACGGCTCGTCCGGCGCGGCGCAGCCTCCCACGAGCATGCCTGCGACACACGCCAACCCGGCCATCCCGAGAAGCACGCCCGTTGCGTTTCTGATCATCGGTGCCCTTCCTGCAACGTGGTCCACCGGTCGACCGCCACCCGCTGCCATTCATCGATGCGACCGCTCGGCCACAGGACGCGAACACCCGGAAGGTCTGGCGAATCGCCGAGCCCGACGAGCACCCGCGGATCGTTGGCCGAGGCGTAGCTGCCGTCCGCGCGGACGCGGCGCCAGAGCGTCGGTCCCTCCCGGCGTACGATTCCGACGCGGGCGCCCAGCATGTCGCGTCCGTCGCCGCCGACGAGCTTCAAGCCGATCCAGTGATTACGATTGCCGACCTCGTTGACGAACAGCCTGACCGGTCCATTCGTGTTGTTGACGAGCACGTCGACATCGCCGTCGTTGTCGACATCGCCGAACGCCGCGCCTCGACTCACCTCCGACAGCCGCGCCGCTGCCCCCGCCCTGTCACTCACGTCCTCGAAGCGACCGCCGCCGAGATTGCGAAACATCTGATTCGGCTGACCATACGGAAAGGGATCCTGCGCTCTTCCCGGGTCCCGCATGGCCGCAACGGCACCGTTGGCGATGAAGAGATCCGGCCAGGTGTCGTTGTCGACATCCACCCACGCGGCCCCGAATCCCGTGCGCCCGAGACTGGGAGAACCGAGGCCGGCGAGGGCGCTGCGGTCTTCGAAGAAACCCGACCCGTCGTTCACGTACAGCGTGTTCGTCTCACCCCTGAGGTGCGTCATGAACAGGTCCTCGTCCCCGTCGAGGTCGACGTCAACGGCATCCACGCCCATGCCGGCCTCGGGCATGCCGTCGGCGTTGACTGCCGCGCCCGACAACGGTCCCGCATTGGACAAGGTACCGTCGCGCCGGTTTAGCCACAAGTCGTTCTCCTGGCCGTCGTTGGCGACGTAGATGTCCACCCACCCGTCGCCGTCGAAGTCGGCGGTGACCACGCCGAGCGCGGCACCGGGCCGGCGTCCCTGCAGCGCGGCGGTGCTCGCATCACCGAAGGTACCGTCGCCCCGGTTTCGATAGAGCCGGTCCAATTGCGGAGGGTAGACCCGCGGCGCACAGTATTCCGGCGCACCTCCCGCGTTCGTGCACGTCGTCGGGTTGTCGGCATCATACGCCACGTAGTTGCCGACATACAGATCCAGCCAACCGTCGCGGTCGTAGTCGACGAAAGAGGCCGACACCGCCCATCCGGGATCGTCGGTGCCGCTGTGGCGCGAGACGTCGGTGAAGCTCCCGTCACCATTGTTGCGCAGAAGCTGGTTCGGCCCGTAGTTCGTCAGATAGAGGTCGACCCAACCGTCGTTGTCGTAGTCGCCGGCTGCCACTCCCATTCCGTCGCCCGTCGTGTCGATGCCGCTCTCCGCCGTAACGTCGACGAACCGCGGCGCGGGCGTTCCATCGCCCGCGGTCCCCAGATCATTGCGATAGAGGCGGCTCCCGAGCAGCGGCCGGCCCCGCGGGGATAGCAACGCCCGATCCGTTGGCGCGCCTCCTTCCAGCGCCCGGTTCTGCACCAGGAAGGCGTCGACGTCGCCGTCGTTGTCGTAGTCGAGGAGCGCCGCGCCGGGGGTCATGATCTCCGGAAAGTGGACTCTGCCCGACGCCCCATTGAAGTGCACGAAATCCAGGCCGCTTTCGGCCGCCCGCTCGGCAAACCAGATGCTCCGGTCGCGCCCGGACGGATCCGCCCCGATCGAGAGCGCGTTCACTTCGGTGCGTTCCGCTGGTTCGAGTGGATCCGAGCCTTCGCGATCGGCGCTACAGCCCGCCAGGAGCGCGATGCACACCAGCATGCCGGCAGGCTTCGCCTTGCTTGTCGCGTCGGCAGTGAAGACCTGAACGCCCATAGGGAATCACCGGCAACGATGCTGACGCTGCGGCAAGGTGGCCGGGAGCGTGCCGGTCAGGATCAGGCGGCAGCCGTGCCCGCCCGACCGGCCAGGATTTGCATCTTACGCCTGCCGCAACCGCGAGGTAAAGACCGTAGATCGAACCGCCGACCGCCGTGATAGCATCGGCGATGCTGTGCATTTGTTCGGTTCTCCACGGGCTTCGAACGGGACAATCCTCGGTATCGTGAACAAGCACGCGCTCGCGATAGCAACCCTGGCGCTGGCCGCCGGATGCATGGCCGGTCCCCTGCAACCGGAAGCGGACGGGGTGGACGGCCACGACACGCCGCCGCCATCCATCGATGGAACCGGCTCAGGTCCCGACGACGGGGACGATTGGTTCAGCGACCTGACCGATCTGACCGGTCTGGACTTCGTGCACACCAACGGGATGTCGGGCCAGTTCTATTTCCCCGAGATGATCGGGGCGGGTGTCGCCCTGCTCGACTACGATCAGGATGGCGACCTGGACGCGTATTTCGTCCAGGGTGGGACGCTGAACGGCAACACGCCGGACGGCGGAGCGGTCGCGCTCGGCGCGGATGGAGGCCGGCTCTACCGTAACGATGGAAAACATGACGGCAACGGCGCACGGGCGCCGCAGTTTTCGGACGTCACCGACGAGAGCGGCATCGACGCCCGAGGCTACGGCATGGGAGTGGCGGCGGGAGACATCGACAACGACGGGTGGGTCGACCTCTATCTCACGAACTACGGACCGAACCAGTTGCTGCGCAACAATGGTGACGGCACGTTCAGCGACGTGTCATCCACAAGCGGCGCCGATGACCGCGGATGGGGCGTTCCGGCCTCGTTCCTCGACTACGACCGCGACGGTTGGCTGGATCTGTACGTCGGGAACTACGTCCGGTTCGACGTCGAAGCCAACCAGCGCTGTACCGGGCTGACCGGGCGGCAGGACTACTGTACGCCGGAGGTCTACGCGCCGCAGCCCGATCGCCTGTACCGCAACCGCGGAGACGGCACGTTCGAGGACGTCACGACGCGCGCGTTGGCCGGGACGGCGTTCGGCCCGGCCCTCGGCATCTCCACCGCCGACTTCGACGGCGACGGATGGATTGACATCTACGTCGCCAACGACGGCCGCGCCAACCTGCTCTGGATGAACCAACGGGACGGCACCCTCGTCAACCGGGCGCTGCTGTCGGGCGCAGCGGTAAGCGCCGACGGTCGGCCCGAGGCGAGCATGGGCGTGGATGCCGCCGACTTCGACCACGACGGCGACGAAGACCTCTTCATGACCCACTTGCCCAACGAGGGCAACAACCTCTACGTCAACGACGGATCGGGCCTGTTCGAGGACTTCAGCGCGTCCTCCGGGCTTGGACCGGCCAGCCTGGGGTACACGGGATTCGGAACGGCCTGGGTCGACTACGACAACGACGGCTGGCTGGACATCCTGGCGGTCAACGGCGCGATAGAAGCCGTCCGGGCGCGTCTGGAAGAAGCCTTTCCGTACGACGAGCGCAATCTCCTGTTCAGGAATCTCGGCGGACATCGGTTCGAGGACGTTTCCGCCCAGGCGGGAGCGGTGTTCGCGCGGTCGGACGTCAGCCGCGGCGCCGCTTTCGGAGACATCGACAACGACGGCGACGTGGACGTGCTGGTGAGCAACGTCAACGGCCGCGCCAGGCTCCTGCTCAACAACGTCGGTCACCGCAGCCACTGGGTGGGTTTGAGACTCGTCGGCGCGCGGACGCAACGCGACATGCTCGGCGCGCGTGTCGGCGTCGTCCGCCGGGACGGATCCACGCTGTGGCGCCGCGCGCGGGCTGACGGCAGCTACGCGTCCGCGAGCGATCCACGGGTGCTGGTCGGACTCGGCGACACAGACGATCCGCCTGGCGTACAAGTCCGTTGGCCTGGCGGACGGGTCGAGACATGGGCCACGGTGCCCGTCGACGAATGGACCACCCTCACGGAAGGACAAGGCTTCGTGGAATGACGACCTTGCGACACGGAGGCGGGACCACGGTGGTGTCGTTCGTTTGCCTCCTGTGGAGTGTCTCCGCAGGCTGCACCGGGGCTGTCGAGGACGAGACGGGACTGTCGGCTCCGACCGCCGCCTCCGTGGTGCAACCACCGGCGGGCCAGGGTCTGGAGCCCGTCAGCCTGCCGGATCTGTCGTCGATGGCCGAGCCCGTGCAAGCACAGATGCACGCGGCGCAGGCGTCGTTATTGTCGAAGCTGGAGAATCCCGGCACTCGACCCGAGGACCTCGGCGCGGCGTACGGCGAGCTCGGAATGCTGTTCATGGCGGCGGCCTATCTAGACGCGGCCAGGACCTGCTTCGTCAACGCGCAGATACTGGCGCCTCGCGACGTCCGCTGGCCGTATTACCTCGGACGTCTGTATCAGGCCCAGGGACCGCTCGAGGAATCGGTCGCCGCGTTCGAACGGGTCCTGGAGATGAGTCCCGGCGATGTAGCCGCGCTGGTGCTGCTGGGCGACGTACACCTCGCCCGAGGCGACGCGGCGGCAGCCGAGCCGCCTTTCGCGCGGGCGCTCGCGCTCCGGCCTGGCTTGGCGGCCGCGCGGTTCGGTCTGGGTCGCGCGGCTCTGGCGCAACGGGACTACTCTCGAGCCGTGGAAGAACTCAAGAGAGCTCTGGAGCTCGATCCACCGGCCAGCAGCATACGGTATCCGCTGGCGATGGCCTACCGGGGACTCGGCGATTCCGTGACCGCCGAGATGCATCTGCGCCTGCAGGGAGACATCGAGACCCCGACTCCGGATCCACTGAAGCAGACACTGGACGAGCTTCTCGAGAGCCCGAACGCGTACAACATCCGCGGCGGGCGGGCGCTCGAGGTCGGCAACTACCCGCTCGCGGCCGACTACTTCCGCAAGGGCCTCGAGCTGGCTCCCGACGACCCCTCGCTGCGCCACCGTCTCGGAACCGCGCTGTTCCAGATGGGTGACGCCCCCGGCGCCACCGAGCAGTTCGAGCAGGTGGTTCGGATGTCGCCGGAGCACAGCCGGGCGCAGTTCAGCCTCGGGGTCCTCAGGGCGGCGAGCGGCCGGCTCGAGGATGCGATCGACCGGTTCTCCGCCGCGCTGGAAAGCGACCCGGGCTATTTCCAGGCACGGGCGCAACTGGCCGCGGCTCTCGCCGGGAGCGGCCGACCGGAGGAGTCGCTGGGCCACTACGAGCAACTGATCGAGATGGACCCGGCAAACCCCGAAACCAACTTCGGTCAGGCACTGGCGTTCGTTCGGCTGCAGCGGTACGTCGAGGCGCGCGACCGGCTCGTCGAAGGGCGGCGACTGCATCCCGACCAGCCGATGTTCTCGCATGCCCTGGCCCGCGTCCTGGCCGCGGCGCCCGATGACCGGGTTCGTGACGGTCGCCAGGCGATGGCCCTGGTCGAAGAGCTGCTTGAGAGCGGCCAGAGCGTCGAGCTGGGAGAAACCGCCGCCATGGCGCTCGCCGAGCTAGGGGAATACGCGCAGGCGGCGGCCGTGCAGCGTGATGTGATGGCGGCCGCCGAAAGGGCGGGATTCCACAATGTCGTCGCGCGGATGGCGCGGAATCTGAGGCGCTACGAGCGCGGCGAACCGTGCCGTACGCCGTTCACGGAGGCCGAGCTGCCGTAGCGCCCCGTCACCGCTGCCGGGCTTCGAGCTCGCGCGCGACCGCGAACGCCCTGCCAGCCTCCGCGAGTCGGCCCTGAGTCCTGAACGCGTCACCCAGATAGCGATAGATCTGCGGCCGGTCGGGGGCGAGGCGAAGCGCCTCGCGGTACTCTGCGACCCCGGCGTCGATCCTGCCCTGACCCACCAGGGCGTGACCGAGGCTCGCATGCACATCCGGGTCCACCGGCCTGACCGCAAGCGCCTGGCGTAGCGCCGCCTCGGCCTCGCCGAATCGGGATTCCGCAAGCAGGATGTTGGCGAGGTTGTACTGCGCGCCCGCATGGTTCGGATCGATCCGCACGGCCCGGCGATACTGCTGCGCTGCTTCCGCCTGACGGCCGATCGATTGCAGAAGACCACCCAGGTTGTTGTGTGCCCCGGCATGGTTCGGGTCGAGCGCGAGCACTTGACGGTAACGAGCTATCGCGGCGCCGATCTCGCCCCTGCGAACGAGCGCGGTTGCCAGGTTGTAGTGCGCCGTGGCCCGATTGGGATCGAGTCGAATCGCTTGTTCGAGATGCTCGATCGACTGATCGACACGGCCGGCGGTGGCGAGCCTGACCGCCAACTCTTCGTGAAGGGCCGGGCTGGCAGGATCCTCGGCCAGTCGCGCTTCGGCACCACCGACCACGATCTGAGCCACTTTTCCTGCGACATCCTGCCGGAGAATGGCGGCGTCTCCGGCGTCGACCGGCCGCACCTGCATCATCAGCTCCGCCATCTCGTCGGTCGCCCGCGGCCCGAAGCGCACGCGGCGCGGTACTCGGTTTGGATTCCGTCGATTGTGCGCCGAATTGTCGTACACGTAGCGCATGAAGACCCGGGAGCCGGCCGGCAGCCGCACGGGTTCCGCATAGCGGTACTCGTCCTGCCAGTTGAAGTCCCAGTCGTCGATCCGGATGAGCGCGCGGGTCGTGCCGTCGGGCAACCGGGCGACGGACGAGACCGTCCGGGCCAGGTAGTGTGCGTGCGGGTAGATCGCCAGGACGTCCACATCGACCGGCAGCCGATACTCGTCCCTCACTTCGTGCCGGCTGTCCCCGGCGGGGATGTCGATCGTCTGCGAGCCGAGCTGCAGGACCACCGGCTGGTCGGCGGCTGCACGATCGGCGAAGAACAGCCCGACCGCCACCTGAATGCTCTCCGGGGTCCCCCGCGGCACCATGTGGGTCTTGAGCACCAGATCCGTTCCCGGCACCAGCCGCCACGCCAGTCCCTTCTCGATGCTCGGCACGGTCCCGGGCGCCCACCCGAGGAAATGACCCTCTGGAGATCGCGCCTGATCCGCGAGCCGCGAGTCATAGCCGGGAACGAGGCCGCCCGCATCGAGGCGGCGGGCGGAAGTGGTCCGGTCGAGCATGATGCGCGCGTGATGTATGCCGCGGACCGTGCCGGGCTTCAGCTCGACCGCACTGACGAAGCGTGCCTCGGCGATCGGGATCGGCACGACGAAGTTGCGGTACACGTCTTCACCGGCCGCCGGCAGCACGTACGGCTCAGTCATCCTGACCACGAGGTCGGGCTGGCCGAGCTGCCAGCCAGCGGGCCAGACGGGCGCCGGAGGCAGATGGCTCAGATCGCCCCGCGGCGCCCCGGCTCGCACCCACCGCCGGATCAGCTCGATCTCGGCCCCGTCCAGCCGCCGATCATTGCGGAAGGTACCGAAGTCCGCCGAGGGCTTCCAGGGCGGCATGTACCCGCTCCCGGTGACCGTGGCGATCTGTTCGGCGCGCGACGCGACATCCTCGAACGTTGCCAGGCTGAAGGGTCCGACCGCACCCGGGCGATGGCACGTCACGCACCGTGCGTTCAGGATCGGAGCGATGTGCTCGGTGTAGGTCAGCCGGCCGGGTTGGCCGCCCTCGACCTGTGGCGGGCCGAGGGCGAGCAACGCCACTACGGAGGACGCGGCGAGCGACACGCCTTGCGCTCGCCCCGGACGCTCGGGCCGCACCACCGGCCGCCGCGGCCCCGTGGCGGGGACGCCAGCCGCCGGCGTGCGAGTCGATAGTCGCGCCGTGGGCCTGAAATTGTGGTGCACTTGCAGCCGTGCGCTCCTTGCCGGGCGGGATCAGGGGGCGATCTGAGACAGAACGTTGGGCGTGAACTCGAAATTGAACGTGTGCTCTCCCTGCACCACCGAGAATGCCGTCCGCAGCGAGAGCACCTGGTCGAGCATGAGAATCCCGATGAAGCTCTCACCCGCGGCAAGCCGGGCGCCGTCCTCGAACCCCGAGATGCTGTGCGGGCGCAGTCGCAATTCGTTGACGCTGATCGCCCCCTGGCGGACGCGGTAGTCCGTGCTGATGGTGGCGTCCCGATCGGCCGTTCCCAGCACGTAGAACATGGTCACCTGGCGCGCCTGGGCGCGGAGCGAGTACTTCGCCGGCGGCTCGAACAGCGCGTCCGTGGTCTTGTCGTTGAGATGGACGACGAGCAGGTCGAGACCGTTGCCGCTGGATCGCCTGCCGAAATCTTGCAGCACGCTGCCGAGGTCAGGCGTTTCCTGCGCGGCAGCCGCGGCCGGCACGAGCATCACGATGGCCAGCAGCGGCGTTCCGAGTCTTTTCATGGGAGACACTTCCTTCCACAGACGGTTGTCGCCGCCCGGGACCGGACCCGACGGTGGGATCCGGCCCGGGCGTATCGGTCAGAAACTGATTGAACCCCCGACTTCGATCAGCCGCGCGTCCATGATCGTATTCGGCTCGAGGAACCGACTCCCGTAGAACTGCGCGACGGACCGGATGTGGCTGGCATTCAGCGCGTTGTACGCGTCGAGGTTGATCTGGATGCGGAACCGATCGGTCCGGATGATCTTGCTCACCCTGATGTCGAGACGGGCGATCCGATCCAGGAACAGCGTGTCCGGCGCAAACAGCGGCACCGTGACCGACGAGTTTCCGCCGGCGAGATCGCGGCCCAGCGAATCCCTGACTTCCGCGTTCGAGGCCGCGTAGTTCCCCAGGACCGCTTCGCCGGACAGATTCTGGTACGTGGCGCTGAAGTTGACGTCGTACGGCAGCGGGATGACGCCGTTCAGTTTGAGCTGCGTCTGCGCGCTCCACGGCGTCTCGACCCGGCAATGCAGCATCTCCTGCGGCGAGTCGACCACGAAGCAGCGGTCCTCGATCGACCGTCCCGAGTCGAATCCGCCACCGAATCGAATGCCGTTCTGCAGCCGCGCGTCGAAGGTCAACCCGAGGAACTGGTTCAGACGGACATCGTCGCCATACGGCTCCCTCAAGGTCCGGTAGTCGTCCACCTGGCCGAACTTCTCGGGCTTGATGTCATAGAAGCCGCAGATCTCGTTGCCACCGCCGCCGGGCAACCGCTGATCCTGCGGGGCGGTGATGCAGAACGGGTCGTGGTCCTCGGGTGTCACCGCCAGGTTGTCGGTCACGCGGGTCTTGCTGAACCGCTGCTCGTAGTACCCGCCGGTGTTCTGATACAGGCCGGCGGTCACCGAGAACCCGTCCCGGACCTCCTGCTGCAGCTCGAGCGACATGTCCCAGTTGTAGTCGCGCCGTCCGTTCGCCCCGTTCAGCAGCTCGGGATCCCACTGCGTAGCCAGGGGATTGTTTTTGCCGAAGTTGCTGTTGGCGATGGGGCCGCACTCGCCGTTGGCTCCGAAGTTGCCCAGGTCGCAATCCGGAACGTAATTCCCGTTGGCGTCGTTCCACGCGCGGGACGCGTTGTTGACGGACGTCGTGATGGGATTGTTGAGCTGGGTCATGAACGTGCCCATCTTGCCCACGTACCGACCGAGCGACGCCTTCAACGCGGTTCGACCGTCGCCGAACACGTCGTACGCCATCCCCAGCCGCGGACTGATGTCCTTCCAGTTCGGCACGTTGTCGACCCGGTCGAAGACCCGAGTTCCCGGCGGGAACCACGGGTTCGTGCGTGGATCGCCCGGCCAGGCGCCTTCGTGGGGCGGCTCGGGCTGGTCCTGGGCCGGCACGTGCCCGCGGAGCCAGTCGAAGCGGACCCCGAGGTTCAGCGTCAGCCTGTCCATGACCCACTGGTCCTGCGCGTAGATGCCGAGGTCGGGCATGATGCGCGACCGTTCGATGTACGGGGTCGCCCACTGCGTGAGCGAGAATGGCACGCCGTTCCGGAACGAGTAGTGGACATTGCCGTTCTGTCGATGGTACGTATCTGCGATGAGTTCTTCGACCTGGACCCCGGTCTTGAAGTTGTGTGACCCGGTGACGTAGGAAACGGAAAACCGCTGGCTGTGGCGGTCCGTGTTGTTGGGATCACCGCGGAAGAACGAGGACGCGCCGTACCGGACGCCCGTGCCGAAGTCCCGGATGTAGACGTGATCGCGTTCGACGCCCGGCATGAAGAACGTGTTCCACTGCGAGTTCGCGAACGTCCCGCCGGCTTCCAGCAGCAACCGGCTCGTGAGCGCGTTGGTGTAGTTGAGCTGGAACAGGGTATTGGGGTCGAAGCGGTATCCGTTCTGGTACTCCTGCATGCTGCTCGCAACGGTCGACCCGCAGTTGCACCCTTCCTGACGGTCGATCATCAGGTTGAACTTCTGCCGGTCGGTCGCCTGCCACGTCACCCGTCCAAGATACGAGTCGTACCACTCGAGGCGTCCGCTGTACCGGTCGTCCTCGCGGTCCACGTACGGCACGAAGTTCACGACCTTCCGTTCTGCGCCGGGCGGGGTGAGAAACCTCGGCTGGCCGGTGGGCGGAGCCCCGGGGTAAGTGCTCTGATTCCAGTAGACGCCGGAGATCTTCCGCGAGAATCCCCAGCTCCGACCGGTGAGGAAGAACCAGACCCTGTCGCGCACGATCGGGCCGCCGATGCTCACCGACTCGTCGAAGAGCTTCAGCGTCTTGTTCGCCTCCCGGACGCCGCGTTCCTGCAGTTCGGGCGTCAGGTTGTCGCCCTCCATGCTGTCGTTCGCGAAGAACCCGGCGAGATCCACCGTGAAATTGTTGCCGCCTTCCTTCGGGATGACGTTCAGCGCCGGTCCGTCGGCGTTGGTCTCCGCCGAGATGCCGCTCGTCTGCAGCACCATCTCCTCGATGACCGCCGCGTTGATCTGGTAGCTGCTGTTCCCGTTGCTGTTCTCGACGACCATGCCGTCCATCGACACCTTGGTGCCGAACTTGCCATGGTACGTACCGCCGACCTGGGAGGAGTAACGACCCCCGACGTCGGCCAGGCCGGTGAACCCGGGTGTGAGGGTCACCAGGTTGTTCACGTGCTTCGTGCTGATCGGGAGCGCCTCGAGCAGCTCCTGCGTGATGACCTGCTGGCGCCGGACGTTCTGCACGTCGACGATCGGCGTGGCGCCCGTCACCGTGATCGTCTCCTCGATGCCGCCGACCGCCAGCACCCCGTCGATGTTGGCGGTGAAGCCGGTGGTCAGCTCGATTCCTTCACGGATGACCGTGCTGAAGCCGGGCAGGCTGAAGGTGACCGTGTAAGCGCCGGGGCGCAGATCGACGATCGTGTAGAGACCTGAAGAGTCGGTGATCGCGACGCGTTGCTGCTCGATCAAGACCGGGCTCGCCGCGGTGACGGTGACGCCGGGGAGGATGCCCCCGGTGTTGTCCGTCACGGAACCGGAGATGGCTTGCGCCCACGCTGAGGGCGCGAGCAGCAGTGTGGAGACGACAATCCCGCCGACGACGCGAACGCTTGCCGTAATCATCAAGATCCTCCTTGAGAATCCACGGTTGAACGAATCGAACGCGTGAGGGTGCCTGTCGTCCTTCCTTACCCTTACAAAGTGACCTGGGGTACTCGACCAGCCGCCCGTGGAGTACAGTTGACCAAGACCCCTTTGAATACACCCGGCTCCGGGGCCAGTCAAGCACCGACCCGCCTCTCGAAGGCCCCATGTACCAGATTGAAGCCGCGGCGGCGCTGCGCAGGACCGCCCGAACCCTGCAGGGCCGGCGGTTCTGGCCGCACGTCAGCCGCAACGTCGTGGCGCTCGGATTCACGAGCCTCCTCACGGACGTCTCGTCCGAGATGGTCTCGACCGTGCTGCCGATCTACCTCGTGCTGCACCTGGGCCTCACGCCGTTGCAGTTCGGCTTCGTCGACGGCGTGTACCACGGCTTCACGGCCCTCCTGCGGCTGGCCGGCGGCATCGCCTCGGACCGCACGCGACGTGACAAGGAGGTGGCCGCGGTCGGCTACGGCGCGTCGGCGCTGTGCAAGCTGGGACTGCTGGGGGCGGGAGGCGCCTGGCCGGTGATCGCGGCTGTCGTCGCCGTCGACCGCGCCGCGAAGGGGCTGCGGACGGCGCCGCGCGATGCACTCATCTCGCTGAGCAGCGGGAGAGCCGGCCTCGCGACCAGCTTCGGAGTCCACCGCGCGCTCGACAGCTCGGGCGCGATGCTGGGCCCGCTCGTGGCACTCGCGATCCTGTGGGCCGCCACCGACGCCTACGACCTCGTCTTCGTCGCGAGCTTTGCGGTCGCCATCGTCGGTCTCGGGGTCCTGTGGCTGTTCGTCCGCAGCGCCCGCGGCCTGGCGCTCGACCGGGAGGCGCCGCTCCGACCCGGCCGGGCGGTCCGCTCCCTGCTCGCGACGCGCGGGTTCGTCGGACTGACCTGCGCCGGAACGCTGCTCAGTCTGGCCACCGTCAGCGACGGCTTCCTCTACTTGGTCCTGCAGCAGCGCACCGCCCTCGCCCCGGGCCTCTTTCCGCTCCTGTACGTGGGAACCGCGGGCTGCTTTCTGCTGCTGGCGCTGCCGGCCGGGATGCTGGCGGATCGGTTCGGCCGCCGGTCCGCGTTCCTCGCCGGACACGGGTTGCTGGCGCTGGCGTATCTGGCCGCCGTCCCCGCCGAGGCGTCGCAAGCCGATCTCGCGGTATGCATCCTGCTGCTGGGTGGCTATTATGCGTTGACGGACGGCGTGCTGATGGCGCTGGCCAGCGCGATGCTGCCGCCGGAGATGCGCGGCACGGGGCTCGCCCTGCTGACCACCATGACCAGTCTCGGCCGGCTGGCGGCGTCGGTGGGCTTCGGCGCGGCCTGGGCCGGGTACGGTCCGACGCAGGCGCTGATTTGGTTCGTGATCGCGCTCGGCGGCGCCACCGGCGCGGCGGCGGTGGTGCTCAGGGGGAACCCCGACGATGCCGGACGAAACGCAACGACGTGAACGTCCACCCGACGTACGGCGCACAGGGGCCGACGCCGCGCCCGGGCATTCGAACGCCGCGCGGTTCCTGCTGCTCTGCGCCCTGTGCGCCCTGCTGACCGGCGCCTACGCGTGGTTCACGCTCGCCGGTTCGACCGAGCGCGCCGCTGAGGCCGCCCTGCCTCCGAACGGCCGCCTGGGAGTGGGCGAGACCTCGCGGTCCCACCGATCGCCGGACCCAAGCGATTCGGCTGGGGACGAGCCCGTGGCGCCGGCCCCTGCGCGACAATTCCTCGTCCGCCACACCGGACTGAATCGAAGCCACGGGTTTCTCGCCGTCGAGTCGGACCTCGGCGGCGCGCGCACGCGCCGGGCCACGCCGCTCATGTGCCATCGCCTCCACTTCGCGGCCGGTCGCGGGTCGTGCCTCGTCGTGGAACGCGATTTCTTCACGACCTATACCGCCGTGCTGTTCGACGCGGCCTTTCGCCCGCGGCATCGCATCCCACTGAACGGCATTCCGAGCCGCACGCGCGTCTCGCCCGACGGGCGCCGTGCCGCGATCACCGTCTTCGTCTCGGGCCACTCGTACGCGGACAGCCTGTTCTCCACCGAGACCAGCATCGTCGATACGGAGACGGGCGCACCGCTCGTCGCGAACCTGGAGGAGCTTCCGGTCCTACGCGACGGACAGCGGTTTCACGCGCTCGACTTCAACTTCTGGGGAGTGACGTTCGCGGCCGACGGGGATCGCTTCTTCGTCACGCTCGGCACCGGCGGCACGGTCTACCTGGTGGAAGGCAGCCTCGCGGAGCGCACGATGCGCGTCTTCACCGAGGGTATCGAATGCCCGGCGCTGTCGCCCGACGAGACGCGCGTCGCCTTCAAGAAGCGGATGCCCGGCAGCGCAAGACCGCACTGGCGCCCGCACGTGCTCGACCTCGCCACGCTGGAGGAGACCGCGCTGGCGGAGACCCGCAACGTCGACGATCAGGTCGAGTGGCTGGACGACGGGAGCATCCTCTATGCGCTTCCGGAAGAGCCCGGATCGCCGATCGCGCACGTGTGGGTCGTGCCCGCGGACGGCAGCGGCCGGCCCGAGATCTTCCTCGATCAGGCGTCTTCCCCGACCGTGCTCCGCGGCGGCGCATCGGTAACCACCACGATCGACTCGCAAGGATGAGAGGAGGCACCCGATGGCCGCCACCCGGACGCGTGCGCACGTTCTGACCGCCCTCGCGCTTGCCGCTGCAATGCTGCCCACGAGCGCGACGGCTCAGGTAGCCCAGCAGCGCTCCACCGAGGTGCCGGAGATGCTGCGCGAGCGCGGCGTCGTCGGCTACGCGGATCGGCTGAGTGTCCAGCCGGGCGAGACGATCCGGTTCATGGTGAGCAGCGAGCTGCCCCGCTATCGGGCCGACATCGTGCGGCTGATTCACGGCGACGCCAACCCGAACGGGCCGGGCTTCAAGGAGACGCGGATCGAGACGCCGGCGAGCGGGGACTACGCGGGCCGCCGGCAGGAGCTGCCGTTCGGCTCCTACGTGCTGGTGCCGGATGACCCGGCGCTGCGACTGGACGGGAGCTTCACCATCACCGCGTGGGTCGCGCCGACGACGCCCGGCGTGTCGTTCGGGGCGCCCTCCGCGCAGGGAATCGTCACCAAGTGGTCCGCCGCCGACGCGGGCGGCTACGGCGTGTTCATCGACGAGGAGGGCCGGCTGGCTCTACGGCTCGGGGGCGCCGACGGCGGAGCGGAGACGCTCCATTCGGAGCCTCCCCTGCGTGCGTGGCGTTCGGCGATTCCCGGCGCCAACCGCCCGCGACCGCACGGCGTCCCCACCGCCTGGTACTTCGTCGCGGTGAGCTACGACGCCGACGCAGGGCGGGTGACCTTCGTGCAGCGGCCCCAGACCGCGTTTCCGGGCGACGGGACGCGGGCCACGGTGGAGCGGATGACCGCGGTGCGCGCGACAGCACCGAACGAGCTCCCGTTGCTGATGGCGGCCCACTGGTCCGCCGCCGGCGGGGAGCGGAAGGCAGCGGGGCACTACAACGGCAAGATCGACAACCCCCGGATCTACGACCGCGCCCTGCGCGCGGCCGAGATCGACGCCATCGAGCGGGGCGGCGGACCGGGGGACGCGCTGGCCGACTGGGACTTCGCGGCCGACATCGAATCGGAGACGGTCAGCGACCGCTCGCCGCGCCGGCTGCACGGGCGGACGGTAAACGCCCCCACCCGCGCCGTCACGAGTCACACCTGGAACGCCACCGTGATGGACTTCAAGCAGGCGCGCGAGCAGTACGGCGCCATCTACTTCCACGACGACGACCTCGTCGACGCGGGCTGGGACGTCGGATTCGAGCTGCGGATTCCGGACGACCTCGCGAGCGGCATCTACGCGGCGCGACTGCAGACCGCGACGAGCGAGGACCACGTGCCGTTCTTCGTCCGTCCGAGACGAGGAACGACGACCGCCCGCATCGCGTTCCTTGTCCCGACGTTCAGCTACCTGGCCTACGGCCGCACCGGACGGGAGGGAGAGGGCCAGTTGAGCCTCTACTCCACGCACGCCGACGGCAGCGGCATCACCTACTCGTCGGCGCTGCGGCCGATCACCAACATGCGGCCGAAGATCACGACGAGGAACCCCTGGCAGTTCATGGCGGATACGCACCTGATCGACTGGTTCGACGCCAAGGGCTTCGCCGTCGACGTCATCACCGACCACGATCTCCATCGCGAGGGCTTTTCGTTGCTCGAGCCGTACAACGTCGTCCTGACCGGAACGCATCCGGAGTACACGTCGGTGCAGATGCTCGACGCCTTCGAGGCCTATCTGACGCAGGGGGGCCGCCTGATGTACATGGGCGGCAACGGCTTCTACTGGATCACCAGCCTCGATCCGACGGGACGGTTCGTCGAGGTGCGCCGCGAGCACGGCACGGAGGCCTGGCAGGGCGCGCCCGGCGAGACCTACCACGCCACGACCGGCGAGTTCGGGGGACTCTGGCGTTTCCGCGGCCGGGCGCCGCAGATGCTGGTGGGCGTCGGATTCTCGGCCCAGGGCTTCGACCGCAACTCCCCCTTCCGGCGGATGCCGGGCAGCTACGACCCGCGCGCCGCGTTCATCTTCGAAGGCATCGACGAGGACGCGCTGATCGGCGAGCACCCGTCGCTGGTCCTCGAGATCGGCGCGGCCGGCTCGGAGCTCGACCGGGTCGACCATGCCCTCGGGTCGCCGGCCCACACCCTGATCCTGGCCACGTCGTTCGGACACTCGGACGCCTACCAGCACGTGGTCGAGGAGGTCAATACGTCGGATTCGCGCCAGGGGGGCACCGAGAACGTCCTCGTCAAGGCGGACATGGCGTATCTGGAGTACCCGAACGGCGGCGCCGTGTTCTCCACCAGCTCGATCGCCTGGAGCGGGAGCCTCTCCCACAACGGCTACGACAACGACGTGTCGCGGATCACCGAGAACGTCCTGAGGCGGTTTGCGGCCGACGAGCCGATCCCGTGGCCCGGCGGCGCCGATCCGGAAGGCGCCCGGTGACGATGCGCGCAGGAGCGCAATCTCGCACGCTTTGTAACGGTGAAACGCAGGTGAGGATACTGACTGCTTTCGTTCTCTCTCTCCTGCTGTCACCCGCGGCGGCGGTCGCCCAGGAGGTGGACGCCGCGCGCGACTGGTGGCAGTGGGGCGGCCCGGGCCGCGACTTTGTCTACGACGCCGCGGATCTGGTCGACGCCTGGCCGGCGGAGGGGCCGCCGGTCATCTGGAGCCGGTCGCTGGGGGCCGGGCACAGCGCGATCATCGCGGCCGGCGGCCGCCTGTACACGATGTACCGCGTCGCCTACGGAGAGGGCGGCAGCTCGCCCTGGAGCGGGGAAGAGGCGGTCATCGCGCTCGATGCGGCGACCGGCGAGACCCTCTGGGAGTACGCCTATCCGTCGGTCGTGCAGGACTTCGACCAGGGCGCCGGCCCGCACGCGACGCCGCTGCTGCTGGGCGACCGGCTCTTCACGATCGGCACCAACAAGGAGCTGCACGTCTTCGACGCGGCGACCGGAGAGATCGTCTGGGCGCGCAACTTCGTGACCGACTTCGGTGCGCCGCCGCTGCTGATCCGCTCGATGATCAAGTCGGGCTACGGGGTGAGTCCGCTGCCGTACAACGACACGATCATCGTGCAGGTGGGCGGTCCCGGGCAGGCGGTGATGGCGTTGCGGCAGGACGACGGCAGCGTCGTGTGGCGCAGCGGGAGCTTCCTGGTGTCCGAGGCGCCGCCGGGGCTGATCGACTTCGACGGCGAGCAGCACCTGGTCGTCTTCGCCGGACAGGCCGTCCTCGGGCTCGATCCCGCCACCGGCGAGGTCCTGTGGGCGCACCCGCACGATGCCGGCAACGACTTCAACTTCCAGATCCCGCTCTGGAACGACGAGGACGACATCCTCTTCCTCTCGTCCGGCTACATCGGCGGCAGCCGTGCGATCAGGCTCTCCAGCGACGCGGGCGTGACACGCGTCGAGGAGCTCTGGTACGACCCGCGGCTCCGCTTCACGTTCCTGAACCCGATCCGCCTGGGCGATTTCGTCTACGGCACGAGCGGGCAGGGGGCGACCGCCATCATGACCGCGACGCACGTGGCGACCGGCGAGACCGCGTGGCGCGAGCGCGGCTTCAGCCGGGCGAGCCTGCTGCACACCGACGGCAAGACGCTGATCCTGGAAGAGGACGGCGATCTGAGCCTGGTCGTCCTGACGCCGAACGGCATGACCCGGCTGGCCGCGACGCCGCTCTTCGACACGCGCTCCTGGACCGCGCCGACGCTGGTCGGGACCACGCTCTACGCGCGCGACCGCGAGAAGATCGTTGCGCTGGATCTGTCGAAATAGCGGCTACCGCTGCTGGTGGGTGAAGTCCTTGCAGGGCATCGCCCAGTTCTCGCAGGCGCCCACCGGCTGGTCCTTCAGGTAGACGAGCCGGTTCGTCGTCGCGCCCTCGGGCGTCGTGGTCGTGACCTCGATGGTGAGGCGGCCGCCACCGTCGCTCAACGTCATCACCTCGTGCATCCGCATGTCGCCCTGCACGCCCTCGGCCACGAGCCGATCGCCGTCCCAGCGGGAGGCGGCGGGCATGGTGGTGTCCCGGCCCACCGGAATCGTGCCCTCCTGCCCGGGCGTGTACGACCACGCCTTCAGCCCGTTCGTCTCGGTGCCGATGATCAGCGTGTCGTTCGCGGCGTGGGTGACGAAGAGGCGGTCGATGGAGGCGCCGCCCCGGCCGCCGCTGAAGGCGGGTGGTGTGATGTCGCTGGCCGCGCGGTCGAGCGTCCAGAAGCCGGAGAAGTTCGGTTTCTGGGCGCTGAGCGCTGAGCCGGCGACGACGACCAGGGCAACCGAGGCGACTACGAGGCGTAGGCTGGGCATCGGACGATACTCTACCCGAACCATCCGCCGGCGGGGAGATGCGTGGCCACGAGTTGCGTCACTCGACCGCCATCGATCGCAAGAGCGCGTTCCTCACCGCCTTGCCGTCGCGCTTCGACAGTTTGCCGAGCCTGCGAAGAATCAGGGCGTCGTCGAGCGTGAAGAGCTTGAGGCGGACCTTGCAGGGGACCTGGAGACCGGCCTTGCGCCATTCTTGAATCGCCACGTCGCTCGACCAGTCGCTCCGCGCGGACGTGATCATGGCCAGGATCGACTGCGCGTGAGCCTGGTTGAACGCCGCTGATGACACCACCAGCGCTGGCCGACGCTTCGAGGCCGGCCGGTCGGCGAACGGGAACGGCACCGCGACGACGTCGAGCGGCTCACAAATCACGCCAGGCGTCCTCGTCTTCCGGCGAGGCCCACTCGCTCATGGTTCGAGAGAGACCCTGCAGGTACTCGTCCTGGCCTCTCGGCACCTTCCGGACGATCAGGTGGTCGTCCTCGACCTCGAACGAGATCACGTCGCTCAGGCCCAGACCGACCGCGTCCCGGATGCGCTTCGGAATCGTCGTTTGTCCGCGCGCAGTGATTCTTGCGATTTCCATGTTCCTACTTTATGTCTAATCTTGGGAATCAGCAATACGTACTTTCAGATCTCGAACCCGGCGGCGCGCATCAGTGCGATGGCGTTACCTTTGCCTACCACGCCCGGCCGCATCCTGTAGTCGAAGCGGAGCTGGCCGTCCATCAGGGAATCCGTGAAATGGACGTTCTCGGCGCGCGGACCGAGGTCGTCGGTGATCGCCGTCAGCGCCAAGTCGTGCGTCGTTACGAGGCCGATGGCCCCCCGCTCCACGAGGGTCCGGACGACGGCGCCGGCACCGATCAGCCGGTCGTGCGAGTTCGTGCCGTGCAAGCATTCGTCAATCAGGAACAGAACCGGTTCCGCGTCGGTTGCCGCGCCGTCCCCGTTCGACGCTTCCGCGGAAGTTCTGCCCAGGATGGACCGCAGCCGCAGGATCTCGGCATGGAAGCGGGAACTGCCATCCTGCAGCGAGTCGACGATCCGTATCGACGCGCCTACCGTCAGCCGCGACATCCGCAGCCGCCGGGCCCGCACCGGGGCCCCCGCCTGGGCGAGGACTGCATTGAGGCCGATCGCCCGGAGCAGGGTGCTCTTGCCCGCCATGTTCGAGCCGCTCACGATGAACACCTGCGGCTCTTCGGCGAGGCGAACGTCGTTCGCGACGGCCTTCGCGTTGAGCAGCGGATGCGCGAGGGCCTCCGCCTCGAACCGCGGCGTTGCGTCCGACACCTGCGGCCAGACGTCATCGGGACGCTCGAAGCGGTAGCCGGCCAGCGACGCCAGCGCCTCCATCTCGCCGACCGTGTCGAGCCACGCGCCGAGCCTCGGACCGGAAGCGAGGCGCCAACGCTCGACCGCGTGCGCCAAATGCACGTCCCAGACCAGGAAGAACCCGAACAGCCGCGCGAAGGCGTTATGGCGGGAATCGACCTGTTCCATCAGGCGGGTCAGCCGCGCCACCTGCCGTGACGGCGGCTCGCCGTCGACGTCGAGCCGGGCGCGCAGCTCGGCGAGGCGCGGCGCGCGAAAGCGTTCGGCTTCGAGGAGCGCGAGAAGATCCCCGAGCAGCGCGACGTGCCGCGCGGAGCTGCTGACGCCCTTGAACACGCGCGCCGCGGTAGGCTGGATACGCAACTGCACGATGGCCACGCCAGCGGTTGCCGCGATGAAGTACCAGCCGAGCAGCGACCGGACCCCGTCGCTCAGATCGAGCGAGCGGCCCGCCGCCAGCGCGTGGGCGACACCCGCCGCCAGCGCGAGCGCCCCGGCGACCGAGGCGATGCGTCCAACCGCCAGCAGGGTCGGCGAATCGAACGCGGGCGGCGCCGCGCCCCAGGTGGCCAGGGCCCGCGCATCGACCGCAGTCCGCGTGTCGTCGCCCAGGACCGCGAGGTCCTCTCGCAGGTCCGCGTTGGGACTGAGTTCGTCGACCGCCGCCTGCCGGGCGCGAACGACTTCGGGCGCGGAAGGGGAGAGCAGCCAGGCGGCGAGCGTCGCCATGCCGCGCCGCGTGCGTGCGGCGCACAGGCGCTGGAACAAGGATCCGTGGCCGAACAAATCAAGATCGGCCGCGTACAGGTGCTGCGGGTCGGTGAAGTCTTCTCCGCGCTCGCCGGTACCGGACCAGGCGTCGTCCAGCCGCGCGAGGCCGCGCTCGTAGAACGCGATCGCCCGCTCCAGGCGCGTGCGCTCCGCCTCGATCCGGTCGAGGCGAAACCCGAGCCAGAAGACGCCGGCCAGCGGCGCGAGCAGCCACCAGGCCGAGTATCCCGCGCCGCCGACGAGGCCGAGGCCCAGCGCGCCGGCGATGCCCACCCCGACCAGCCGGAAGGTGCCGATGGCATGGTGCCGCCGCTCGGCGGCACCATGCGCCGTCAGGCGGGCGGCTCGGCGTTCCTGGTAGACGCGGCGGGGTTCCTGTGCGGCTGCCCGGGAGGTAGACATCCGTTCATTCTCGCAGGTGGCGAGCACTCTTGGCACTCGCTCCTCGGTTCGCGGAGTCTGTCCGGGCCTGGAGGGTGCTCGATGGATGAACGAACCGCGAGGCGGGCCGGTGCGCGATCCGGCTACCGGCCGACGTCGCCGAAGTAGCCCGGCAGGTCCGGCTTGGTGTCGCGCAGGATCTGGACGATGGACTGTCGGTCGCCGCGTGCCAGGAGAGCGTACCGCGCATCGGGATCGGCGCCCGACAGCACCTGCCACAGGCGCCGGTAGACCGCGTCCTTCGCGTCGGCCGGCAGCGCGTCGAACGCGGCGGTGTAGATCATGTAGCTGCAGGCGTACCGAAACAGGCGCCGGTCGAGGTCGATCTCCCGTAGCGTCCGGCCACGCCGGTCGAACGGCCCGCGCGCCCCGAACGCCGCTTCGAACCCGGCCGTGCCCACCATCCGGTGGGTCAGCGGCGCCTCGTCGACGAAGAGCATGTAGTCCACCAGCACGCGCACCGCCGCCAGCAGCGTTGCGTCGCCGCCCGCTGTGCCCGGGCCGCGGAAGAGCCCGTGGGTCGTGCGGCTCTCGTAGGCCGCGACCCGGAACTCCCACCCGGTGCGCGTGAGCAGGTTCGTCATGTGCGTCTGGTGCTCCAGCACCATGAGCGCCGCGACGTCGCTGTAGGGCGTCAGGTAGCCGGCCGTGCCGAACCGGTCCTCGACGGTGGGCAGGTTGAAGTTGGCGGCGTCCTCCAGCAGCATCGGCTGGTTGGGATCGGTCGCGACGGTGTTGCCCACGTGCGGTCCGGAGGCCGGTGTCGCCGGTGACGTACCAGCCGCCCCAGCGTGACGAGATCGGGGTGCGCTGGTCGACCGGAATCGAGACGTACGGCACGCCCTCCGGATCGATGACCGCGCTGCCGACGGCCAGCCCCGGCAGGCCGAGCGTCGTGTCCGAGACGTGGCATTCGAGGCAGGTCTGGGGCCGCTGGAAGCCACGCGCGCGCGGGCGCTGGGAGAGGGCGTAGAACATCACCCCCTGCCGCGGGTCGCGGGCGGCCAGCTCGACGGCGGGTGCGCCTCGAATCCAGGCCACGGCGACGTCGTCGGTGAAGTAGATGGCGCGGGGGTTGTCGGGCCCGATGAAGTCCGACTGCAGGCTCGTCTTCGAGAAGACGAGGGTCTGCGACTCGACCGGTACGTCGAGTGCTTCGAGCACCGCCGGCAGGAATCCGCGTCGCGCATCGAAGCGGAGCGACACGTCGCCGGTCCGCAGCCGTTCGTTCAGCTTCGCGACCCGATCCGTCCGGGGGCGTGTGCCGTACTCGATGGCAGGGTGCCGGTGCGAGGCCGAGAAGTGTTCCGCCAGAGTCGCCGCGCCGGTGCCTGCGATGGCGATGAGTCCGCAGGCGATCACCGCGGCGCGGGCGATGACCGTGCGGTTCGGCATCGCTCTACGGGAAGAAGACAAGCTTGACCAACAGAGCCAGGATGAGCGGGCCGAAGGTGAAGATGGCGAACTTGAGCACTGCGATCTCCGCCTTCAGATCAGCGATATCTTGTCTGGTCGCCTGTTGTTGTCCGATCGGGATGGCCCCGGCCGCCGCCCTGGCTTTCTCGTGGGACGCGCCAGCTTCAAGCAGGGCATCGTAGACCTCGCTGACGATGACGCATCCCTCCCACTGTAGCCGCGGGGAGCCATCCTGACAACCGTCGCGAACGCACGCCGGAGCGCCGGCCGGGAATCCGGGCGCTCCCGCGACTCGCCGGGCGGAAACCGGGCCGGCCCTGTAAACTGTAGGGTCTTCAAGGCGTCAATCCATGCCACGATTCCGCACCATTCTCGCGCTTGCCCTGTGCCTGCTGACCGCCGCGGTGGCGGACCTCGTCGCGCAGCCCCGCGGTGGACTCCGGATGGGCGGCCACGGGCCGGATCGGCCGCGCGTAGACGATGCCACCACGACCGAGCCCGGAGCAGGGTACGGAGTGCTCACCGGTCGCCCGCGCGTCCGCGTGTCGCGCACCGACACGCCGCCGACCATCGACGGCCGCCTCGACGACGAGGTGTGGCGCACCGCGGCGATGCTCTCGGAGTTCGTGCAGCAGGCGCCGCTCGACGGCGCCCCGGCGACCGAGGAAACCGAGATCTACATCTCCTACGACAGCGAGCACATCTACTTCGCCTTTTACCTGCACTACTCCGACCCGAGTCTCCTGCGGGCCAACCGCGTGGACCGCGACACGGCGTGGCAGGACGATCTGATGACGGTCTACCTCGACACGTTCCTGGATCAGCAGGTCTCCTACGACTTCGACCTCAACGGCTACAACGTGCAGGGCGACGGCGTCATCAACGCCAGCCAGTCGCGCGGCGGTCCGATTCCCATCGCCGACCGGTCCTGGGAAGCGCTGTTCTACAGCGGCACCGAGATCGTCGAGGACGGCTTCACGGCGGAGATGGCCATCCCGTTCAAGAGCTTCCGATATCCGGAGCAGCAGCCCGGCGTGGAACACCGCTGGGGGTTCCAGTTCGTGCGCGAGATCAAGGGCAAGAACCAGGAGAACGTGGTCTGGGCCCCGATGTCGCGCGACGTCCAGAGCTTCATGGGGCAGATGGGCGTGCTCGAAGGGATGACGGATCTGTCCACCAGCCGCAACCTGGAGATCCTGCCGTCGTTCACCGCCATCCAGTACAGCTCGATCGACGGCGAAACCGCCGAGCTCGTCAACCGGGGCACCGACCCGGAGGGCGGCGTGAACGTCAAGTACGGCATCACGTCGAACCTGACGGCCGACTTCACCGCCAACCCGGACTTCTCGCAAATCGAATCGGACCTGCCGCAGATCGAGGTCAACCAGCGCTTTCCCCTGTTCTTCCCGGAGTTGCGGCCCTTCTTCCTGGAGGGAGCCGAGATCTTCGAGTTCGTCTCGCCGGTCGACCTGGTCCATACCCGTACGCTGGTCGACCCCAACGTCGGGGCGAAGCTGACCGGCAAGGTGGGCAACACCACGCTCGGGGTGATGGTGACCGACGACGAGGCGCCGGGGAAGCGGGACGACCCGAACGACCCCGGCTATGGCAGGACCGCGCAGGTGGCGATCGGCCGGGCGCGCTACGACCTCTACTCGGAGTCGCACATCGGGGCGTTGGTCACGGACCGCGAGTTCCTCGACGGGTACAACCGCGTGGGGGGCATCGACGGCCAGTTCCGATTGGGCCAGGCCACCCGCTTCAACTTCGTCGCTTTCCAGTCGCAGGATCGGGACGAGAACGGCGTCGAGCGTACCGGGCCGATGCTCGGCGCCATGGTCGGACACGAGGGACGCCACCTGCAGGCCAGGGTGTTCGGGGCGCGCATCGACCCCGACTTCCGCACCGACGTCGGGTTCCTCCAGCGCGTGGACCAGCAGCTCGGGAGCGCCAACGTGGGATACCGCTGGTGGCCGGAGAGCTGGCTCATCAGTTGGGGGCCGACCCTCGACTACCAGCTCAGCTACACGCACGCGGGCATCCGGGAAGACGAAACAATCGATGCCGGGTTGAACTTCGACTTCTCCCGCAACATCAACGTCTCCGGGAATGCGATACAGGCGCACGAGCGTTTCGGGGGCGTCGATTTCGACCGCCGCAACTACAGCCTCTCCACGTTCATCAGCACGAGCCGGCTGTTTTCCCTGGGCGGCAGCTTCCGGTGGGGGGACGAGATCTACTACATCGACCGGCAGAATCCCCACCTCGGCCGCGGCAACAGCGCGACGCTGTCCGCCACGGTCCGGCCGGATCCGAGGTTCAGCTCGCAGCTCAACCTCGCGACCAGCCGGTTCTTCGACGTCCGCAACGGCAGTCACCCTGTCTTCAACGTGCAGGTCCTGCGGGCGCTGTCGACGTTCACGTTCACCGATCGGCTGCTGTTTCGGAACATCACGGAGTACAACTCGTTCAGGGGCACGCTGGGGACGAACCTGCTCCTCACCTACCGCATCAACGCGTTGACCGTCTTCTACGTCGGCTACGATGATCACTACCGGCAGGAGGACTTGATCGACGTCCACGATTCCCGGTTCTTCCAGTCGACGGCCTTTCGGCGGACGAACCGGGCGCTCTTCACCAAGCTGCGGATCCTGTTCCGTTACTGACCGCGTTCGAGGCTCAATCCGGGGGGCAAGGCATGAGTGACGAGATCGAGAAGATCGACAAGCCGGCCGCGGAGTGGCGCGAACTGCTGTCGCAGGAGTCCCACGCCGTCCTGTTCCGGGAAGCGACCGAGCCACCCGGCTCGAGCGAGCTGAACCACGAGAAACGCGAGGGGACGTTCATCTGCGCGGCCTGCAACCTGCCGCTCTTCGAGGCGTCCACCAAGTACGAGAGCGGCACCGGCTGGCCGAGCTTCTTCGACGCCATTCCCGGCCGCGTCGTTACGAAGACCGACTTCAAGCTGATCCTGCCCCGCACCGAGTACCACTGCGCGCGTTGCGGCGGGCACCAGGGCCACGTCTTCAAGGACGGCCCGCAGCCGACGGGGCAGCGTTACTGCAACAACGGCGTGGCGCTGCGGTTCGTCCCGGCTGGCGAAGAGCTGCCGCCGCCGCGGTCGTGATTGGGCCAGCTCGGCGGTCTCGGACACCACGACTGTGATATCCCACCCTCCGTGGGTTGTGATAAGTTGCACTTTCGACAACGCAGGAAGAATGTCCAGCACCACGGTTGGGGTAAAGCTCGACGACGAGACACGCAGGCGCCTCAAAGAGTTGGGAGATGCCAAGCAGCGCTCCGCCCACTGGATGGTGAAGGAGGCGGTCGCCCGCTATCTCGATGCTGAGGAGCGTTATGAGCGGGAGAAGGCCGAGGATCTGGCTCGCTGGGAACGCTACGCTGCAACCGGCCATGCGGTCCCGCATGAGGCCGCCATGACCTGGCTGGACGATCTGGCCGCCGAGGCCGACCGCCGTACGGGGCGGTAAGTGACGGTTCGCTGGCTCCCGGAGGCGCTCGAGGACATCCGGCGCCTGTACGAGTTCGTGCTGGAGAAGGACGCGGCTGCCGCCGCACGCGCCGTGCGTGCGATTCGAGCCGGGTCATCCAGGCATCGTCGATGCGCCGGAAATCGGCCGGCCGCTCGTGGACGGTACCGGACGTCGGGAACTGTTGATCCCTTTCGGTGCAGGGGCCTACGTACTGCGCTATCGGATTCATGACGAGACGGTCGTCGTGATTCGCGTCTGGCACAGTCGCGAGGTCCGACGGTAACGGAACGAGGAGCAGGATGGCCAGCATGGTGCGATGGGTGATCGCCGCGGCGCTCTTGATGCTGACCGGACCGCTCGCGTCGGCCCAGGAGTGGACAGGCTGGCGCGGCCCGGGCCGCGACGGGGTGGTGCGCGCGGGGCAGGCGTTGCAGGCGTGGCCGGAGGCGTTCGCCCGCGCCTGGCGGGTCGAAATTGGAGAGGGCTACTCCTCGCCCGTGGTCTCCCGCGGCCGGGTCTTCGTGCACAGCCGGCGCGGCGACGCCGAGGTCGTGACCGCACTCGACCTGTCGAGCGGGGCGCGACTGTGGCAGCACGACTACCCGGCGCGTTACGTCCAGAACACCATCGTTCCGGCCGATCTTCCGGGACCGTTCGCGACGCCGGTCGTCGACGGCGGGCGCGTGTTCACATTGGGCGCGGCCGGGATTCTGTCGAGCTGGGACGCGGCGTCCGGCGCCCTGGACTGGCGGAACGACTACTCGGCATCCGTGCAGGTGATGGGTCTGTTCTGCGGCACGTCGGCCTCGCCGCTCGTCGCCGGCGGCATGCTGATCGTGCAGGTCGGCAGCGACGCCGGCGGTGGCCGCGTGCTCGCCCTCGATCCGGCAACCGGCGACGAGATCTGGTCGTGGCGCGGCGTGGGTCCCGGTTATGCGTCGCCGATCGTGGTCGAGATCGAGGGGCGGCGGCAGGTGGTGACGCTGACCGAATCGTCGATAGCAGGTCTCGATGCCGCGAACGGCGAGTTCCTGTGGAGCGTGCCGTTCACCGACGAATGGCACGAGAACATCATGACGCCGGTCTGGACCGGCACGCACCTGGTGGTCTCGGGTCCCCGCCAGGGGACGCACGCGTTCGCAGTCCGGCGCGACGGTGATGGGTGGGAGGCCGCGCGCGCCTGGAGCAACCCCCGCGTGACGATGTACATGAGCTCGCCCGTGCTGGCCGCCGGCACCCTCTACGGGCACTCGTCGACGCGCAGCGGCCAGTTCGTGGCGCTCGACGCGGCCTCCGGGGCCGTGCGCTGGGCGAGCGAGGGACGCGAGGGCGACCATGCGTCCGTGCTGCTGTCAGGCGACAACCTGCTGCTGCTGACGAGCGACGCCGAGTTGCTGGTGGCGGACGCGGACGGGGCGGCGTTCGCGGTCTCGCGCCAGTACGAGATCGCGGACGGGGCCACCTGGGCGATGCCGGTCCCGCTGCCCGACGGCCTGCTCGTCCGCGACGCGGCCAGCCTGACGCGACTCGTCCCGGCCGATCAGCCACCGGATTGAGTCGCCGCCGCTTTCCCGGTCCGCATCTCGCAAGACCAGCCATGACCACGGGCCGGCGCATCGCCCTCGGTTTCTGGCTGACCGCGACCGTGGGCCTCGGCGTGCTGTACGTCGCTCGGCCGGACCTGATCGAGCCCGCGAACCTCGTCCGCGTGCTCCGGCAGTCGGGGCCGTTCGTGATGCTCGGCTATGTCGTGGTGAGCGTTCTGCGCCCCGTGACGCTGATTCCGAGCACCGCGCTGGTGGTTGTGGGAACGCTCCTCTTTCCGGACCGCTACTGGACGGTCTTCGCCGTCTCGCTCGGGGGCGTGGTCGTATCGGCCACGCTCATCTACTACTTCTTCGACTTCCTGGGTCTCGCCGAGCTGTTCGAGCGGCGGCACGCGGCGCGCCTGCGGTGGCTGGAGACGCAGATCCACCGGCGCGGCGTCTGGATAGTCGCCGGGTGGTCGGTCTTCCCGTTCGTGCCGACCGACGCCATCTGTTACGTGGCTGGCTCCCTGCGCATGCCGATCTGGAAGTTCGTGCTCGGCGTGACGCTGGGCGAGATCCCGGTGGTGGCGCTCTACGTGACGGGCGGGACGTGGCTGTTCGGATCGTGACACGCCGGCCGCCCGCCGCGAAGCACCCGGCCGGTTTGGTCCGGGCCGCATCTTTCTCGTTCGTCAGTGCTGTCGCGCCGGCACCCACGCGGTGGTGCGCCCGCCGATCGTCACGTGCTCGATTCGCTCGCCGCGCGTCGTCCGCGCGTCGTCCTGCTTGCCCCAGCGCCGGTGGAACAGCCACGTGCGGGGGTAGAGCGAGTCGTCGGCGTTAGCCTGCACCGCGCGCTCGACGATGGCGCCGAGTCTGGCGCGCAGGCGCCGCGCCTCGGCATCGCTCAACGAGGACGCCCGCCGGCGGGGATCGATCCCGGCCTGGAACAGCACCTCGTCCGCGATCCAGTTGCCGACTCCAGCAGCGAACGACTGGTCGAGGAGCAGCGATTTGAGGATGCCCCCGCGCTTCCGCACCAGCTCCGAGAACCGTGTCGGCGACGGCATCGCGAGCAGCGGGTCGAAGCCGAGCTTCGCGACGGGCGGCTCGTGCTCGGGATCCTCGCGCAGGAGGATACGCCCCAACCGGCGTCCGTCCGTCATCGCCAGCTCGCCGCCGTCGTCCAGGTGCAGCCGAATCTTCACGAAGCGCGGCGGCCACACCGACGTGTCCTCGCGCGGTCCCGACTTCAGTTGCAGCGGCGTGGAGGCGGGCGTCTTGAAGCCGCCCGACATCCCGAAGTGGAACAGCGGATGCGGCGGCGCGTCCAGCTCCAGCCAGAGCTGCTTGCCCCAGCGCCGTACCGCGGCGACCCGCTTGCCTTCGAGCGCGCCGCGCCAGTAATCCGGTCCGATCCCGTCGAAAACGATCGGATCGTCGTCGCACCACGCCCGCTCGATGCGGCGTCCGACCGTCACCGCTTCGGCGAGCTTGCGTCCCCGTTCAACCTCCGGCAGCTCCGGCACGCTTCCTCCTGATTCGCGCCGATCATAAGCGGCGCCGACGCATCGCGTGACGCTCCTGGATTCGTGCGGCCGGTACGTGCTTTACTGAATCGACTCGCTCCGTTCAGTGGCCACGGGCGCATGGAGATTGATGGTTGCGAGGTGGCGCTCGGTCCGGGCTCGGCGGTCTACATTCCTCCCAACGCCAGGCACGCCGTCCGCTGCACCGGCGCCGAGCCGCTGGTCTTCGTGTTCTCCTTCGCACGCGACCGGTTCGAGCAGGTCGACTACCGCTTCGATGTCTGACAGCTCCTGGCCCCGAAACTCTGCCGAAGGCTGACGGCGCGGGTCGAACGTCTGACGGGGCGCGTCGACGCTCTTGAGGGCACGGTGCAGTCCATATTGCTGCCATTGTGGGTAGTGCTCGCCCAAGGCTGGAATAGGCGAGCGGAATCGCTCCGCCTTCCCTACGGCGGTGATTTCGGCCTGACGCGGCGGCCCCAGCCAGAGTGTCATTCTCGTTCGGCCAGCAGTTGCTGGATGTCGGCCTCGATGACAGTCCGATCCACGAGACCGACATGCTTGGCGGCCTGCCGACCATGGCGATCGATGAGCCAGGTCGTCGGCAGCACCGTGACCGGACCGAACGGCGCCAGCCGCTCCGCGGTGTCGGCGACTGCGATGCGATAGTTGACCGGCTCCCGATCCAGGAACGGCCGCACGACGTCCCAGCCGGTCTCGTCGACGGAGAGGCCGAGCACGGCGAAACCGTGCTCGGCGAACGTATTCTGGAACGCCACGAACCAGGGCATCTCGATGCGGCACGGCCCGCACCAGGTCGCCCAGAAGTTCAGCAGCAGCACTCGCCCTGCGTAGTCCGCCAGCGTTGCACTGCCGCCTTTCAGCGTCGGTAGGCTGAATCCGGGCGCCTCCGTGCGTTGCTCCGCCGGAACGAGCCGGGGCGTGGTCTGTCGACGTGCAGACAACGCGACCCCGGTGCCGACCTCCCGGTCCGTCCGCCGAGATGTCCATTCGGATGTCGGTGACGGGGTCGCGCCGCTGCGGGCGAGGTTGTCGCCCGAGGCCTCGCGTCCGCCGCCGCCGTCGCCGAGGTCGCCGGGCTCGTTGCGCCACGGCTCCACGGATACCAGAACCGCGACGAGCAGAGCCGCGGCGCCGGCGGCCAGCAACCAGACATGAACCGGAGGCTGTCTCATTGCCGTCGCACGCGCCCTCAGTTGCGCCAGTGCCCGCTCCTCGGTCTCCGTCTCGCCCTGCGGGGCCGGACCCAGGGCTGCCATCCGGTTTTCCACCCAGCGGTCGAGGTCGGAATCGTCACGTCTGGCCATGGCGTCTGACGTACTCCTTGCACGCGCCGGCGTTGCTCTCCGGCCGCGGCGCTGTCCTCCGGGGTCGGCGCGTCCCCGACGAGTCTCAGGAGTGGCGCAACACGGGCCCGCCGGGTCGCACGGCGCAACTCGTCGATCCCCAATCGCAGAGCCGTACGCAGCACCCAGGCGGACGCGCCGGGTTCGTGGGCGCCGGGTGTGCGCCACAGCTTGAGGAAGGCGTCGACCGCCAGCTCCTCGGCGCGTCCCGGATCTCCCACCACCCGCGAAACGACGCTGATGACGCGTCCGTACTGCGCGCGAAACAGGCCGTCGAAATCGAAGGGCGCGTCGGCCAGCCCGGTATCGCGAATCGCTCCGACCGCTTCACCCGATGTGCTCACACCTGTAGAACGCTCGGGAGCCCGAGTTTGTGACACAGCGCCGCCTCGGCGCCTCACTCCGCTCGCAGCACTCGCATCGGGTCGACTCGCATCGCATGCCAGGCCGGGCGGCAGCACGCCGCGAGGGCAACGGCAAGGACGGCTCCGGACGCACCGATCAGAAGCGTCGCGTCGGTTGCCGCTACTCCGTGGAGCACGCCGGCGAGGGTGCGCGCCAGCAACACGGAGCCGGCCAGACCCACGAGTATCCCCGCGGCGCTCACGACCGCGGTCTCGGACGCAACGCTGCGCAGGAGGTTCGCGGGGTGCGCCCCCACCGCGATCCGTATCGCGAACTCGCGGGTCCGCCGCGTGACGAGGTGCGATGTGACGCCGTGGACGCCGACGGCGGCCAGGGCCAGGGCCAGGGACGCGAACACCCACATGAGCAGCGCGTTGAACCGCGGCAGAGTCTCTTCCAATGACACATGAGCCTGAACGAGGAGTTGTTTCCAACGACACATGAGCCTGAACGGGGGCCGGGTCGAGGATCATCGGAGGATGATCGTGAGACTCGACACGCACCGTCTGCAGACCCTGGATCAGGTTCGGGAATTCCTCGCCGGAAGCGAGCAGGTCGACCTGCAACCACAAACCCGCGCCGACTCCTACGCGTTCGTGGCGAAAACCGTGCGACGGTTCGACTACGCCCTGCGGGGGAAGGCCGACAAGGGCCTGCTGCGCCGCTTCCTGGCCAAGGTGGCCGGCTTGTCACGGGCCCAAATCACACGCCTGTTGCAGCAACACCGGACCACGGGAGAGATCGCCGACCGCCGCGACACCCCGCGCCGACCGTTCCCGCGCCGCTACTCCAACGCCGACATCGGGCTGCTGGCCGAGCTCGACGTTCTCCACGGCACGCTGTCCGGTCCGGCCACGCGCAAGCTCTGCGCCCGCGCTTTCCATCTGTTCGGCGACCGCCGCTTCGAACGCCTGGCCGGCATCTCCAACGGCCATCTGTACAACCTGCGGCACACGACAAGCTATCAACGGCGCCGCGGAACGACGCCGCTGCCGACGCGCCCGGTGCATGTCGCGATCGGGGAACGCTGCCGCCCGCAGCCGTTCGGACAACCTGGCTGGGTGCGGGTCGATACCGTCCATCAAGGCGACCTGGACGGCATCAAGGGCCTCTACCACGTGAACTTGGTGGATGAGGTCACCCAGTTCCAGTGCATCGGCTCGGTCGAGCATATCCACGCCGCCTGCCTGGCCCCGGTCCTCGACGCTCTGCTGCGGGCGTTCCCCTTCACGCTCCACGGCTTCCACGCCGACAACGGCTCGGAGTTCATCAACCGCGAGGTCGCGGCGCTGCTCCAGGGGCTGCACATCGACGCATTCACCAAGTCCCGCGCCCGTCGCAGCACCGACAACGCCCTGGTCGAGAGCAAGAACGGCTCGGTCATCCGCAAGCAGCTCGGTCACGGCCACATCCCCAGCCGCTGTGCCGCGCAGGTCAACGCCTTCACCCAGCAGGTCCTCTCGCCCTATCTCAACTTCCACCGCCCCTGCTTCTTCCCCACCGAAGAAGTCGACCGCAAGGGCCGCGTGCGCAAGCGCTACCGCGACGCCGACATCATGACCCCCTACGAGAAGCTCAAGTCGTTGCCCGACGCCGCCGCCTGCCTGAAGCCCGGAACCACCTTCGCAAAGCTCGACGCGGTCGCGGTCGCGATGAGCGACAACGAAGCCGCGCAGGCGCTCGACGAGGTCCGCACGCGGTTGTTCCGGTCCATCCACCCAGCGGCCTGAAGGTTTGCTCCGGCCCGCTACCGCCGCCTGTCGGTCGGCGTCGTGCTGTTGACGAGCAGGCGCGAGGAAGCTCGAACACCGGACGTGCCAACTCGCGCGGGCGCTGCCGAGCCCGGATCGCCGGCGCCGACTCGCGTCGTCACCGGCTGCGGTCGAATACGGACGGACAGCGATGTCGTCGAGCCCGGATCGCCGGCGCCGACTTGCGTCGTCACCGGCTTCAGCACCACCGAAAGGCGGAAGCGCGACGCCATCAGGCACGAGCGCCGACGACGCTCCATCCAGCCGTTGCCGGCCGTTTCACAGCCCCTCGCGTAGTCACGTCCAGCCCCTCTGCTGCCGGTTCCGCGCTCGGCTACCGCACTCCGCAAACGTCCACAGACGGACGTTCGCTCCGCTTGGTCTCCTGCTGTTCAGAACCCGGCAAACCAGACCCTCACCGTTCGGTTGCTACGGCAGCGGCTACAGCACCTTCGCCCTGAACCAGGACGCGCCCAGCGCCGCGTCGTACATCGTGACGGTTCCGCCGCCATGAGCGATAATGCTGCGGTCACGCGCGCCCTCAACGCGGCCCGCGCCAGGACCTGTTTCGATCCGTCGGTTCGGTCGCCTGACAGGCTCGGCTCACGTGCCCCGCTTCAGGCTCATTTCTGGATTGGAAAGGACTGGCGAGGCTGATTCGCCTCCGGCTGCTCACTCCGCGTCCTTCACCGCCGCGACCAGGTCCAGCACCGCCTTCTTGCCGTCGCCGAAGAACATCAGCGTGTTGTCGGCGGCGAACAGCGGATTGGGGATACCGGCGAAGCCGGGGGAGAGGCTGCGCTTGATGACCACGACGGTGCGCGACTGGTCGACGTTGAGGATCGGCATGCCGGCGATGGGGCTCGACGGGTCGTTGCGGGCGTCGGGGTTGACGATGTCGTTGGCGCCGATCACGAGACTGACGTCGGTCTGCTCGAAGGACGGATTGATGTCGTCCATCTCCTTGAGCTTGTCGTAGTCGACGTCCGCCTCGGCCATCAGCACGTTCATGTGACCCGGCATGCGGCCGGCGACCGGGTGGATGGCGTACTCCACCTCGACGCCGCGCGATTCGAGCAGGTTGGCCAGGTCGCGCACCTGGTGCTGCGCCTGGGACACGGCGAGGCCGTAGCCCGGCACGATGACCACCCGCCGCGCACCGTCGAAGAGCATGGCCACCTCTACCGCGGAAGTGCTCTTGACCCGCCCGGCGTAGATCGCGTCGGCGTCCGACTTCGTCCCGCCCGCCTCGGCGATCGCCCCGACCAGCACGTTGATCAGGGATCGGTTCATCGCCTTGCACATGATCCGCGTCAGGATGAGGCCGGAAGCACCGACCAGCGAGCCGGTGATGATCAGGATGTTGTTGCTGAGCACGAAGCCGGTGGAGGCCGCCGCCAGTCCCGAGTAGGAGTTGAGCAGCGCGATGGCGACCGGCATGTCGGCCCCGCCGATCGGGATCGTCAGCAGGATGCCGAGGGTCGACGCAATGGCGACCAGGCCGGCGTAGAACGCGATGGTGCCCGGCTCGCTGACCACCATCACGCCGCAGCCGAGCGCCGCGAGGGCAAGCAGGCCGTTCAGCATCTGCTGGCCGGGGAAGAGGACCGGCCGGTCGGGCAGCAGCAGCCCGCGCAGCTTGTCGAACGCCACCAGGCTGCCCCAGAAGGTGACCGAGCCGATGAGGCCGGAGGCGACGGTGGCCACCGTGGTCTGCGCCGGCGGGTCGGCAGTGCCCACGAGCACCGCGCCGGCCACCAGCGCCGAGGCGCCGCCGCCGAACGCGTTCAGCAGCGCCACCATCTCGGGCATCGCGGTCAGCTCGATTCGCAGCGCCAGCGTCGCCCCGATCGCCGCGCCGAGCACGACACCGCCGAGAATCAGCCCCAGGGCCTCGCCGCCGGCGCCGAGAATCTGCTGGTCGAGCAGCGTCGCCACCACCGCCAGCAGCATCCCGGTGGCGCCCAGCAGGTTGCCGCGCACGGCGGTGCGCGGATGGGTCAGGCCGCGGATGCCGAGGATGAACAGCACCGAGGCCGCGAGATAGATGAGATTGATGACGCTGTCCACGATCGGTCCTGTTCAGCCGCGGAGGCTAATCCTTCTTCCGGAACATGCCGAGCATGCGGTGGGTGACGAGGAATCCGCCGACCACGTTGATCGTCGCGATCACCAGCGCGAGGAACCCGAGAACGACCGTCGTGCGGTTCGGCGAGGCGGTCGACAGCAACGCGCCGATGATGGTGATGCCCGAGATGGCGTTGCTGCCCGACATCAGCGGTGTGTGGAGCAGCGGCGGCACCTTGGTGATGATCTCGAAGCCGACGAAAACGGCCAGCATGAAGATGGTCAGCAGCGGAATCAGCGCGTCCATCGGACCTGGGTTCCCTCCTGGTTGTCGCGACTCCGGCCCGGAGTGCCCGGCCTGCCGTGCCGAAGCCTGCCGTGGCCGGTCTCGCGAACCGTAGTCATGTGGCCGGCGCGCCCGCCGCTCACCCTCTCAGCAGCTCCTGCACGCGCGGGTGCACCACCTGCCCCTCGTGCGAGACCAGGGTGCCAGCGGTGATCTCGTCGTCGAGGTCGAGGGCCAGCGAGCCGTCCTTCGTCAGGTGCAGCAACAACGTCGAGATGTTCTTCGCGTACATCTGTGAGGCGTGGTACGGCACCGTGGAGGTCAGGTTCGTGGGGCCGAGGACGGTCACGCCGTTGGGCGCAACGACGACTTCGTCGCCTTTCGTCAGCTCGCAGTTGCCGCCCCGCTCGGCCGCCAGGTCGACCACCACCGATCCCGGCGCCATGCCGGCCACCATCTCGGCCGTCACCAGGATGGGCGCCGTCCTGCCCGGCACGAGCGCTGTCGTGATGACGACGTCGCAGTTGGCCACCACGCGGGTCATCGTCTCCCGCTGCCGCCGGTAGAACGATTCGTCCTGCGCCTTCGCATAGCCGCCGGCGTCCTCCGATTCGCTGGTCTCGAGCGGCAGCTCGACGAAGTTGGCCCCGAGGCTCTCTACCTGCTCCTTGACGGCCGGGCGCACGTCGTAGGCCTCCACCCGTGCCCCGAGACGCCGCGCCGAGGCGATCGCCTGCAGCCCGGCCACACCGGCGCCGACGACGAAGACCCGCGCCGGGGTGATGGTGCCCGCCGCCGTCATCATCATCGGGAACATCCGCGGCAGAGCGTCGGCGGCGAGGAGCACCGCCTTGTACCCGGCGATGGTCGCCATCGACGACAGCGCGTCCATGCTCTGGGCGCGCGTGATGCGCGGGATGAGCTCCATCGAGAGCGCGCTCACGCCACGCTCGGCGACGGCCTGGGCGGCGGCGGGCTCGCCGAGCGGCTCGGAGAACCCGATGACGGTCTGTCCCGCCCGCAGCAGCTCCGCGTCGGCGCGACCCGCTTCCCCGGCGGCGCCGGGGCTGCGAACCTGGAGGACGACGTCGGCCTCTGCGAAGAGCTGCTCGTGCGATTCGGCGATCCGGGCGCCCTTCTCCGTGTAGGCGGCGTCCGGGAACCCCGCCGCAACGCCTGCCGACGCCTCGACCAGGACGTCGAGCGACGCCTTGGTCAAGGGCGGCAGCGCGGCGGGAACCAGCGCGACGCGGCGTTCGCCCGGGAACGCCTCCTTGGGAACGCCGACAATCATGGCAGCCGGTACGCGACCAGCAGCCCGCCGTAGCCGCCGCCGCTCGTCGCCACGACGATGTGCTGCTTGCCGTCGATCGTGTAGGTCATCGGCGATCCGGTCTGCTGCGTCGGCATCTGCACGGCGCCGAGCTCCTCGCCGGTCATCTTGTCGTAGGCGCGGAGCATCGCGCCCGTCACCCCGTCCTCGTTCGTGAAGTTGCCGCCGTCGCCCGCGATCACCAGCGTCTTGGTGACGAGGGTTCCGACCCGCCCCGGACGGCCGGTGCGCGGGATGTCGACCCCTTGCAGCAGCCGGTGGTTGCGGATGTTGTCGGCCGTCTCCCCGTGCGCCACCTGCCAGAGGATCTCGCCCTTGTTGAGGTCGATGGCGGTGATGCGGCCCCACGGCGGCCTGATGATCGGGATGCCCTCGACGTTGAGCGCGTCCTGCCGGGCGCTCACGCCCTCGGGCCGGCCGCGGATGAAGTTCATGTCCGACCGTTCGGGGTCGTTGACCAGCCCGAGATTCGTCACCTCGGTCTTCGAGTACTGGTAGAAGATGCCGGTCTCCGGGTCGAAAGATCCGCCCGGCCAGTTGACGCCGCCGGTCGACGCCGGCACCTGCAGCGTGCCGTAAGTGCCGTCCGCGGCGCCGACCGAGGGGGGCGTGTAGATGGAGGGCCCGTAGCGGAAGCGGCCGAGGACCTCCATCGCGAGGGCCTTGAGCTCCGGCGTGAAGTCGACCAGGTCGTCGGGTCCGATCCCCTGCTGGTCGAAGGCCGGCGGCTTCGACGGATGCGGCTGCGTCGGCGCCAGGATCTCGCCCGGGATGTCGGATGCCGCCACCGGCTGCTCGTTGATCGGCCAGACCGGCTCGCCGGTCTCGCGGTCGAAGACGAAGAGCCACGACTGCTTGGTCGGCAGCGCCACCGCCTTGATGTCGCGGCCGTCCACCGTGATGTCCGTCAGCACCGGCCCGGCCGGCAGGTCCCAGTCCCACACGTCGTGGTGCGTGATCTGATAGTGCCAGCGCCGCTCGCCGGTCTCCAGGTCGAGTGCGACGAGGCTGTCGGAGAAGAGGTTGTCGCCCAGCCGGTGGCCGCCGTAGTAGTCGTTGGTCGGCATCTCGACCGGCAGGTACACCATGCCGAGCTCGGGGTCGATGGTCATCTGGCCCCAGACGCCGGCGTTGCCGGTGTAGCGCCACGAGTCGCCCTCCCACGTGGCGTTGCCGAACTCGTCGCCCTGCGGGATGGTGTGGAAGATCCACTTGCGCTCGCCGGTGTCGACATCGAAGCCGCGGATGAAGCCCTTGACGTTGCTCATCGACCGCGGGGCGCCGCCCGGCAGGTGCGCGGCCCCGATGACGATGGTGCCGTTGACCGCGACCGGCGCCGCGTGCAGCCCGATCTCGCCGGTGACCAGATCGATGTCCTGGTCGAGATTCAGCTTCAGGTCGACGATGCCGTCCGTGCCGAAGTCGGCCAGCCGCCGGCCGGTCTGAGCGTTGAGGCCAATCAGGTGGTAGCCCGGCGTGACGTAGAAGATCTTCCCGTCGCCACCGTCGTCCAGGTACGTCAGCCCGCGGCCGGACAGCCGCCGCGGCGCGGATTCGCCCCGCTCGCCTTCGTCGTAGCGGTGGAACCAGAGGAGCTCGCCGGTGGCCGCGTCGAGAGCCACCGCCGCCCGCCGCGTGCCGACCGTGGCGTACAGCATGCCGTCGATCATGAGCGGCGTCGCCTGCAGGCGGAACTCCGGGCGTGTCCCGAAGTTGTCGGTATTGAGGGTCCAGGCCACCTCGAGGTCGTTGAAGTTGTCGCCGTCGATCTGGTCGAGGGGCGAGTACCGGGTATGGGCCAGGTCGCCGCCGTAGCTCGGCCACTCCCCGTTCCGGGTGCCTTCCTCCTGAGCCGTGACGCCGGCGTTCGCCCAGACGAGGCTGGCCACGAGGGCCGGAATCCAGCCGTAACGGGAGCGGGAATATCGCATTCGGAATCCTCCGTGTTGCCGCAACACGCTAGCATACAGCGACGCCGCCACTGTCGGCCAGCGGCGCCGTTTTCGGGGTAGCATGAATGCCCCCGCGGCGGCCGGACCGGTGCGCCGTGGCGAGCCATCCGGGAGGGACAGCATGCAGAGATCGAAGCTCGTGCGGATCGTCGCAATCGCGTTCGTGCTCGCGGCGCTGGCGCTGGCGACCGCGGCGGCGGCCCAGGGGCGTGAGCTCCAGACGGTGGAGTTCTTCAGCCCTGCCGTCGATCGCACCATGAAGTACAACATCCTGCTCCCGGACGACTACGAGACGTCGACCGAGCGCTATCCGGTGCTGTATCTGCTGCACGGCCTGACGCAGAACTACACGGCCTGGGGCCTGGCGAACGGCGCGCCGTTCTACGCCGGCCTCTACGACGACCTCATCGTCGTCATGTCCGACGTCGGCAACTCCTGGTACGTCAACTGGGCCGAGAGCGAGGACGGGCAGTCCAACAACTGGGAGGACCACGTCATCCAGGACGTCGTCAGCCACGTCGACTGGAACTTCCGGACCATCGCGCGCCGTGAGGGCCGCGCCATGACAGGGCTGTCGATGGGCGGCTTCGGCGCCATCACGATGGGCCTGCGCAACCCGGAGATGTTCAGTGCGCCGTGACAAGGCGCTATTCCTCAGCGGGTGCGAATCCCGCCCGGCAACTGTCGCTCCAGCCGGTAGCAGTCGGAGCGGACGATGGAGGTAACGACATCGGCTGAAGCACTCCGACGACAAAGGGCCGCCCTGGGCGGTTCAGCGACCACGCGGGCCACAACGCGAGTAAACGCCGAGCAGGCCTCGAAACGGGTAACGCGGAAGCCGACCCGCCTGAATAACGGGGAAGGCTGCCAGCGGTCGGGAAGCGAGCGACGCGAGCACCGACCGGTTCCGCCGGGGTAATGGCGGTAGCACGCGTGGAAGAGGGGAATGGACGCAACACGGGAAGCCCTGCCGGCGGCGTGGCACGCGCCAACCGACGACCCGTGAGGGCAAGGTCGGGCCGGCCAGGGTGGCGGAGAAGCCCGTACTGTGCGCCAGGCAGCGCACTGGTCAGGAGGGTTGAAGTCCCTCCGGCCCCCGGATGAGGGGGGCCGTATCCAAAGGCGGGGGTAATGCCTCGCCGGCCGCAGGTGGCAGGTATGGAGACACCTACACGGGCACGCAGGCGAAAGCCGGACACAGCCAAGGTGGACCTGGAGCCGCCACGACGGAACTGCGGAGGACAGGGCGCCCACCGTGAGGTGGGGTCCGAAGGGTTTGCGGAGCAGTACCGGGCCGTAGTCGAGGGGGCGACCCCATGACGAACCGGTCGGCCAAAGGTGGGGCAAGGTCGAGCCTGCACTACAGAGGCGAAGGCGATCTCATCCACCCACCGCACCAAGGTGTTTGCGGGCGGCACGGTATGGAAGACCAGTGCGTGACCCTGGGAGACCTCGGCGGGTCCGCGGGTGGCGCCGCGGCAACTGACCCTATAAGCGAGAGCGAAGTGGGAAGGGATGCTCGTCGAGGAGTCGGACGGCCGAATAGTACCTGAAGCGCGGTGAAAGCCGCGTGACCGTCAGGGGGCGGCAACCGAGTGGGTTGGGGAAGGCGGCCGGCGAAGACGGTCGGGACCAGACAGGACGGTGAGATGAGCAAGGGCGCTGAGGTGGACAGTTCCATGAGTGAAAGACCCCAACATCAGCGACCGAGGAGACTTGCCGACTGGCTGAACCCGACGGGCCGGAGGATGGTCCACTCTTTGATTCCTCCATCGGTCCTCATCACGCGAAGACGTCTTCGTGAAAGCGGTATGCGGGAAAACCGCACGTACCGTTTGAGCGGCGGACGGAGGCCAGCGCCCGCGGGGCGCGCCTCCTCCGACCCGACACCGTTGAAGCCGGGCAATGCCGGCCGAGGGAAGGGGCTTCAGGTGGAAGGGATGGCGAAAGGGAACAGGCTCCGGGAGTGGCCGAACGGCCTATCACCCCGATGAATGAGCAGGAATGCCAGACGTCATCACATGCAGAAGCGAAGGGGACGACCCGCGCGGTCGCCGTCGTCAGGGCGTCAACAGGTCTGACGACGCACCGGCCGGCCAACGCCAGGGTGTGAGCCGGGTGCCACGGCTCGCAAGACCCGCCCGCTGGTCGCAACCGGACAGCCCGTGTGCGAGCCGCATGATTCCACTGGAGAGCCCGGTGCCGGAAATCGGCACGCCGGGTTCGGAGAGCGGGGGGAGGAAACGTGCCCATGGGACTCGGACTGCGGCCCGGTGCGAAAGCGCCGGATGAGCCACCGACTCCCTACTGGTTACGCGCCTCCCCTCGACTCTACTCTCCATCGGCAGCACCAGCGGGGCGTTGGAGTACGGCCGGCAGGCCGCCGCGCGCATGCGGGGCGAGATGCCGCCGCGGGCGCCGCGCCAGTTGACGCCGCAGCAGGAGGCCCGCCGCCGCCAGCCGAATCCGCTGATCGGCATCGACGGCTTCAGCAGCCAGGTCGAGCGGACGCCGAGCGGCACGATGTTCGAGACGCCCGAGCAGGCCGACGCCTACGACCCGTTCACGCTGATCAAGCAGGTGCCGCGTGAGGACCTGCCCCACATCTACTTGGACTGCGGCACCGAGGACCGGCTGATCGCCGGTGCGCTGGAACTGGCCGGCTACTTGGCGGAGGAGGAGATCCCGTTCAATTTCATGCAGATGCCGGGTGCGCACAACGCGGCGTACTGGATCGAGGCGATCGGCCACATCATGGGTGTCCAGTACGAGGTGATGCAGCGCGCACTCGGCCAGCGGCCGTTCGGGCGGCGGCGCGCGACGAACTGAGCGCGCGGGGTCTTTGTTTAGCCGGAAGTTTCAGAGCGAATCGCGCGGAAGTCATTCTCATTGAGTCAGTTAGCGATTCCGTCGGGGTGTCGGTGGTGGCTACACTCGGGTCGTTACCCCCAGTAGCTCGAAGCAGCGCTGCTGCAGCGGTGTGGGGTCCGTCTGCAACTGAAAGGTGACGCCGCTTTCGGCGACCTGCATCGTGTTCGCCGTCAGCGTTCCCAGGTCGGTGAGCAGCGTCCGGAAGCTGTGCACCGGCAAGTCGTCGTCGGTCCGTTTGCAGCCCACCTTGGCCAGGGCCGCCGGTGAGCGGCGAGCGGCGGCGACCACCGAAGGCCGCTGCTGCTCGGCCGCCGCCGGGTCGTGGTCGTCGAACAGCAGCGGCGCCAGCGCGTGGCGCATGTGCCACTCGACGTAGTAGGCCAGCATGCACAGCAGGACATGCGCCCGCACCCGGTCCGCCCGCCGGTGGTGGATCGGCCGCACCTTCAGGTCCACCGACTTCAGGCTCCGAAACGCCCGCTCCACCTTCGACAGGTCCTTGTAGGCCCGCACCGTCTGCGCTGCATCGAACTGCTCCGGCTCGACGTTGGAGCGGACGATGTACAGCCCGTCGAGCTGCTCCTCGGCCGCGATCTTGTCTTCGTCCCGGCGATAAGTGAACGTGTCGTCGGTGATCGTGGTGACGAAATGCTTGGCCATCTTGTGCCGGTTGATCACCTTCCCGACGCGCATACCGATTTCGGCTGCTCCGCGTAGCAGCCGGTTCTGGCGCGTTGTCGCTGCCGCGATGGGCGCCAGGTCCTTCTCGGTTGCCGCCAGCAGTTCCTGCCGCTTGCGCTGCCGCTCGGCGGCCAGCAACGGATTGCGGCACACGACCAGCCGCTCGCCGGGGAACAGCTCGCTGGTGACCTCGGCCAGGTCCCGCTCGTCGAACAGCGACGGCGTCACCGTGCCGGCGGCCAGCAGTTTCCGAATCGTCGGCGCCCGCAGCGTGGTGATCCAGCGCAGCCCGTCGACGCCCGCCAGGTCCTCGCGGATCCGCGCTGCGGTCAGCATGCCGCGGTCGCCCACCAGCACCACCCGCTGCAAGCCAAAGCGGGTGCGGAGCTTGTCCACCTGGCAGGCCACCGTCCACCGCGACCGGACAGCCCGCGGCCGTGCACAACAGGCCGAAGACGATCTGCAAGGTGCCCTGCTTGCCGTCGCGGCTGTGCCCGCGCTGCGCCAACGGGCAGTGGGTCCCCTCCAGGTAGCTGGAGGTCAAGTCATAGAGCACCAGGGTGTGTTCCTGCAGGTGCTGCTTGGCCAGGCGTTGCTCGATGGCCGCCTGCCGCTCCACCAGCCAGTCCATCGCCGCATACAGTTCGTGCTGATCGACGTCGCCGAGCCCAAGCGTCTCGCCCAGGGTGGAGACGGCGCTCTCGGGGGCCAGGCCGCGCGCGGTGGCCAGCTTCGACTGCGCGTCGATGACGCGGGCGACGATCAGGGCGAGGACGAGGTCGCGGAGGCGACCGGCGTTACGGGCGATCAGCGTGTGCAGTCCGATCCGCTTGAGGGTGCCGAGCACCGCGGCGATGTGGCCGTGGGGCAGGCTGCGCACGCAGGTGAAGGCGTCTTCGGGGTTGACGAGTCGCTCACCGCGGAGGACGCGGCGCAGCGTTTCGATGGCGGCGGTCGGCAGCTTGGAGAGGTTGGCGAGGGTGCGCTTCTTGACGTGGCCGCCGGCGCGGTAGGACTCGCGCAGGAGGACGGCTGGGGGGGAGGAGCGATTGGGCACGCTCTCGATATACATGGTCACTAATTATACCGAAGTAACTCAATACATAAAAAGAAAACAACGCGCATTGCGCGCCTATTACATGGCTACATATCGCCGTATGCACCAAGCCGAAAAGCTCCAAAAAGCCTTTAGACCCTATGGTTTAGGGCTAAATCGCCCGCTGAAACTTCCGTTTAGCGGGTGGCCACGCAAGATCCATTTTTTTGGATTGTACTTTTGGCGCAAATATGGCATAAGTCTTGTGTGGTCAACGAGTACGGGCTGTCCAGCGACGATACCGGCGACGAACGGATAGGACGGCTGCGCGACGAGGTAGGGCGGCTCCGGGAAGAGCTGTCGCGGCGCGAGCGGGAGAACGACCGGCAGAAGCGCCAGATCGACGGCTTGCGACGCCAGGACGAGCGTCAGAAGCGGGAGATCGAGCACCTGAGGCGGCAGTTGGCCGCTGCGCGTCGGGCGGGGTTCCGACAAGCCGCCCCCTTCGCCAAGGACCGCCCGCAAGGACGCGGCCGGCGTCCCGGTCGACGGGCTGGTGCGCAGTATGGCCGGAAGGCGTGCCGCCCGCGCCCGGCACGGGTTGACCAGACCCTGGAAGCGCCGGTGCCGAGGGTGTGCCCCGACTGCGGCGGGTCGGTCGCAGTGACCCACGTGGCGTCGCAGTATCAGGAAGAAATCCCCGAGGTGCGCCCGGTCGTGCGCCGCTTCGACATCGAAGTGGGCCACTGCTCGCGGTGTCAGCGGCGCGTGCAGGGCCGCCACGCGCTGCAGACCTCGGATGCGCTGGGCGCGGCCGGTGCGCAACTGGGCCCCGGCGTCGTGGCGCTGGTCGTCGAGTTGCACACCGAGATGGGCGTACCGCTGGCAAAGGTCGCCCACGTGCTGCGGACCACGTTCGGCCTGCAGGTGACGCCGGGCGGCCTCGCTCACCTGCTGCACCGCACAGCCCGCGACGCCGCGCCGACCTACACGGCGCTGTGCGAGCAGGTCCGCAACTCGCCGGTGGTCACGCCGGATGAAACCGGGTGGCGGGTGGCTGCCATCAGCCACTGGCTGTGGGCGTTCGTTACCCCGGAGACGACGGTCTACGCCATTTGCCCCGGCCGCGGGTTCGACGATGCCACCACGGTTCTCGGGGCCGACTTCGACGGGGTGCTCGTGCGCGACGGGTGGGTGTCGTATCGCTGCTACCGAGCCGCGCTGCACCAATCCTGTCTGAATCACCTGCTCCGACGATGCAAGGAACTGCAGGAAGATCATCCCGACAGTCTCTGGGCCGGGCAGGTGCAAGCGGTCTTGCAGACGGGCCTTGCCGTGCGTGACCGCTGCAACGACGGCGAGTTGAGCGAGCACGGTCTGGCATCGGTCCGCGGCCGACTCGTGGCCCAGTTCGGTCGGCTGATTGACGCACCGCCACCGCTGGACGACACCGAGCGCTTTGCCCGGCATCTGGCCACCGAATTCGCTGCCGTGTTTCTCTTCTTGTGGGACCTGTCGGTCGACGCGACCAACTGGCGCGCCGAACAGGCCATCCGTCCCGCCGTCGTTATCCGAAAGGTCTGCGGTGGCAACCGCACCCGCCACGGCGCCGACAGCCAGCAGGTGCTGGCCAGCGTCGTGCGCACCGCCCGCCAACGCGACCTCGATCTGCCTCCGCTGATCGCCACGATGTTGCGCGCCACCGGTCCCGTCGTCCCCGACGCCTTCGGGCTCCCCCCGCCGCCCGCCTGAGGGTGGGCGGCATCGCACCCTCGCGAGAGACGTGAAGACCGGCAACCCCGAGACGGTCGCTTCAACTGCGACCGACCCAGGCTGGTATCGTCACGCGCAGGGGTGAAGCACCAATAGAACCGATGCAGTTCACAGCTCCGTTGCCGTTCGGGACTTCAAGAGTCCCCAACCCATTTCTGCTATTTCTGCCCGTATTTGTTGAGGAATCACCCGCTAAACGAATACCGCGCGGGTTCGTCTAGGAGGCGGCAGACGTTGCGTCTGCAAACTCAGGAGCCCACATGCGTAGTGCTTCTCTACTCGTCATACCGGAGCTCGCGATGGTGTGGGTTCTTCTCGCCGGGGTCTCATCCGCGGCAGCCCAGGCGCCCGCTGGGGAGGCGTTGTTCGAGGAGCACTGCGCCGCCTGCCACCTCGCCGACGTCGTCCCGCGCGCCCTGGCGATCGACAACATGCGGGCGCTGCCTCCTGCCGTCATCGTCGGGGCGCTGACCGACGGAGCGATGCAGCAGCAGGGGGCAGAGCTGAGTCCGGCCGAGCGGCGTGCAATAGCCGAGTTCATCACCGGGCGGCGCGTCGCGGAGGATGCGGAACGCGCGGAGAGCGAATGCGCAGTGTCGTCACCCGGGGCATGGCCGGGCCTGGACGGCGGCCCGCGGTGGAACGGCTGGGGTGTCGGCGTGACGAACACCCGCTTTCAGCCGGCCGAGCACGCCGGTCTCGCGGCGGCGGACGTTCCCGGGTTGAAGCTCAAGTGGGCGTTCGGGTATCCCAACTCGGCCACGGCGCAGTCACAGCCGACGGTGGTCGGCGGGCGCCTGTTCGTTGCCAGCGAGCGCGGCGTGGTCTACGCCCTCGACGCGGAGACCGGCTGCACGCACTGGTCGTTCGCGGCGCAGAGCGGCGTCCGCAGCGCCATGACCGTGACCCGCCTGCCGGACCGCCGGCACGCGCTCTTCTTCGGCGACTTCAACGCCAACGTCTACGCGCTCGACGCCGCGACCGGCGCCGAGATCTGGCGCCGCGACGTGGAGACCCACGAAGGGGCCCGCATCACCGGAGCGCCGGTGCTGCACGGGGGCCGGCTGTACGTGCCGGTCTCTTCGCTGGAGGAACTGCTGGCCGCCGACCCCGAGTATCCCTGCTGCACGTTCCGCGGGAGCATCGCCGCCCTCGACGCGGCGACCGGCGAGCCGATCTGGCAGAGCTTCACCATTCCCGAGACGCCGCAACCCCGCGGGCGCAACCCGGAGGGCTTCTATCTCATGGGGCCGTCCGGCGCGGCGGTTTGGTCGGCGCCGACGGTCGACACGAGGCGCGGGCTCATCTATGCCGCGACCGGCAACGCCTACACCGAGCCGGCCGCCGCCACCAGCGACGCGATCATCGCGTTCGACCTCGACACCGGCGCGGTCCGCTGGACCAACCAGTTCACGCCGGGCGACGCGTTCATCCTCAACTGCGCCGGCAGCAACCCGAACTGCCCGGACGACGACGGCCCCGACTTCGACTTCGGTGCGTCCCCCGTGCTGGTGACGATGAGCGACGGCCGCGACCTGCTGATCATCGGCCAGAAGGCCGGGGTGGGCTACGGCCTCGATCCCGATCGCGACGGTGCCATCGCTTGGCGGTACCAGGTCGGGGCGGGCAGCCTGCTCGGCGGCATCGAATGGGGCTTCGCGGTCGACGCGGAGAAGGCGTACTTCGCCAACTCGGACTACCTGACACCCGAACCGGGCGGCTTGGCGGCGGTGCGCCTGCGGACCGGCGAGCTGGTCTGGTACGCGGAGCCGCACGAGCCGGTCTGCGACGGGTGCAGCCCGGCGCTCCTTGCGGCGGTGACCGCGATCCCGGGCGCCGTCTTCTCCGGCGCCTACGACGGCCTGTTCCGCGCCTACGACGCCGAGGACGGTTCGGTTCTCTGGGAGTTCGACACCAACGGCGACTACGACACCGTGAACGGCGTCACCGGCAAGGGTGGGTCGATCAACGGCCCCGGTCCGGTCGTGGTCGACGGGATGGTCTACGTCAACTCCGGCTACGCTGCGTTCGGCGTCGATTGACGCTGCCTTGCCCCTCGCCGGGAAGAGCGATGCGCCTCTACAGCGAGCTCGCCGAATGGTGGCCGCTGCTCGACGACCCGGCGGACTACGCCGAGGAGGCCGGCGTCTACGGCGACCTGCTGGCGGAGGCGTGCGACGCGCCGATAGAGTCTCTCCTGGAACTGGGCAGCGGCGGCGGCAACAGCGCGTCCCACCTGAAGCAGCGGTTCCGACGTCTGGTGCTCACCGACATCTCCGAGGACATGCTCGCGGTCAGCCGCACCCTCAACCCGGAGTGCGAGCACAGGATCGGCGACATGCGCACGTTGCGCCTGGAGCGGACTTTCGACGCGGTCTTCGTCCACGACGCCGTCTGCTACATGACGACGGAGGCCGACCTGCGGCGCGCCATGGAGACCGCGTGGGTGCACTGCCGCCCCGGCGGCGCCGTGCTGTTCGCGCCCGACTACGTGCGCGAGAACTTCCGAGTGGGGACGAGCACCGGTGGCTGCGACGAGCGCCCGTCCGCGGGAGCCGCCGCTGGCGACTGTAGGCGCGGCCTGCGCTATCTGGAGTGGGTCTGGGATCCCGATCCGCGGGACACGGAGTATCTCGTCGACTTCGCGTTCCTGCTGCGCGAGCGCAACGGCTCCGTCCGCGCGGTCCAGGACCGCCACGTCGAGGGGCTGTTCGCGCGGGGCCGCTGGCTGGAGCTCCTGACCGGAGTCGGCTTCGAGGCCCGCAGCGTGCCGCTGGTGCTCTCGGACGTGGAACCGGGCCGGCACGAGATGTTCGTGGGACACCGGCCGCGCTGACGGAATTCGCGGCAGGTCAATCGAAACCGAGGGCGAACAGGATCGCCGCGCGGACTCCTTCGAGGACCTCCGGCGAGACGGAGCCGACGAACCGTCGCAGACCGGCTTTCTGGACGGTGATGACGTGATGCAGATTGATCGCCGTAGCGCTCTTCAGGCCACTGTCGACGCCGACGACCACTTCGGAGGGCACCCCGCGAATCGTACGGGTGAGCGGTGCGACGGTGACGGTGTTCAGGACGGGGATCACGTCGGAACGGGTCAGGAGCAGCACCGGCCGCTGCTTGTCCGGCGGCGCGAACCGGAACATCCAGATCTCGCCGCGTCTCACCAGTCGTCCCCGTCTTCCGGATCCAACGGCGCCCCCGTTTCGAGCGCCTGAGCCGCGATCAAGCCCTGGAATTCGTCCGGGCGAACCGGATGCGCCTCGTAGCCGGCCCGGTCCTCGGCGACCAACTGACGCCGTCGCCGGCCGTCCAGCCACTCCTGCAGAGCCAGGCGGAACAGCTCCGACCGCGTCTTCCGAGCGGTCTTTGCCGCGCGGTCCAAGTGTCCGAGCAAGGGCTCGTCTATTGTTATGGATATTGTTCTCATATCACAAAAACCATTGTAGGTTGCCGCAACCCCGTCGAACAAGACTAGTGCTGTGCCATGATTAAACGTTCGGGTGTGCGGTGCTGTGATTCGTCGATGATTGCGCGCTGCAACCCATGTCCGTGTCCGAATATTATGACGTGGCGGACCACTAGTGCTGCGCCATGATTAAACGTTCGGGTGTGCGGTGCTGTGATTCGTCGATGATTGCTCGCTGTAATCCATGTCCGTATCCGAAGATGATGACGTGACGAACCACTAGGAGTCTGCGCCGCAGAAAAACAGATGCGACAATTGTAGGCGAGCCGACGACGGAAGGACTCGATGTCGACCACATTCCGCCCCTATGTGCCTGACCAGTCGCTGCTGTTGCCGCCCGACGTGCGGGAGTGGCTGCCCGAGGGCCACTTGGCGCACCATGTCAGCGATCTGGTGGACGGTCTGGATCTGACGGCGTTCTACGCTCTGTACGAGGGGGACGGCCGTCGCAACGCGCCGTATGAGCCTCGGATGATGGTGAAGGTGCTGCTCTACGCCTACGCGACGGGGGTGTTCTCGTCGCGCCGGGTCGCTCGGAAGCTGGAAGAGGACGTTGCGTTCCGGGTGCTGGCGGCGGGCAACTTTCCGCAACACCGGACGCTGTGCGAGTTTCGGCGTCGGCACCTGGAGGATTTCCAGGCGCTGTTCGTGGAGGTGGTCCGTCTGGCGCAGGAGTTGGGTCTGGCGCGCTTGGGGAAGCTGTCGATCGACGGGACGAAGGTGCGTGCGAACGCGAGTAAGCGCAAGGCGATGAGCTACGACCGGATGCAGGAAGAGGAACAGCGCCTGGAAAGCGAGATCGAGGCGCTGTTGCGCAAGGCGGACGCGGTTGACGAGGCCGAGGATGCGCGCTTGGGCGCGGAGGTTCGGGGCGACGATCTGCCGGCGGAGTTGCGTCGGCGAGAAGCGCGTCTGGCGGCGATCCGGGAAGCGAAGGCGCGTCTGGAAGCGGCGGCTCGGGCGGCGGACGCCGCGCGGGGTCGGCAGCCGGGGCAGGATCGGAACCCGAAGGGCGGTCCACCGTACAAGCGGGCGTATGGCGAGCCGGACGAGAAGGCGCAGAGCAACTTCACGGACCCGGAAAGCTCGATCATGAAGACGAGCAACGAGGGATTCCAGCAGTGCTACAACGCGCAGGTGACGGTGGACGCGGAGCACCAGTTGGTGGTGGCGACGGACCTGACGGCGAACGCGAGCGACCAGGGTGAGTTGCCGGTGTTGCTCGACGCGGTGAAGGAGACGTTCGACGCGCAGCCGGAGACGGTGCTGGCCGACGCGGGGTACTGCAACGAGCGGGACCTGACGGACTTGGAGAAGCGGGGCATTGACGGGTATGTGGCGCTGGGCCGGGAGGGCAAGCAGACGGCTACCCGCGATCTGAAGGCCCATCCGGCGACGGGTCGCATGGTGGAGAAGCTGGCGACGCCGGCGGGCCGCACGGCGTATGCGGAGCGCAAGTGGTTGTCGGAGGCTCCCAACGGCTGGATCAAGCACGTGCTGGGGTTTCGGCGCTTCAGCCTGCGTGGGCTGGCGAAGGTGCGGTGCGAGTGGGACCTGGTGTGCCTGGCGTTGAACGTCAAGCGCCTGCAGCCGCTGATGGCGGCGTAGAAGGCGGGAGATGAGGCTCCCGACGGCGACAAATCGACGCGCATCGCGGTCTCTGGCGGGCCATGCGGCCCGCGAGGACCAAAATTCGCCATCTGTTCGCCAACTACCGAAAATCTATCCCGCCCTGCCGACCGGCGAAGTCGCCCCGACACGTGACTCAGGTCGTGGGCCGGCGACTCGTTCTGTGCCGCAAATCTCCTGCGGCGCAGACTCCTAGTGACGATGTCTTGATGCTTTGATGTTTAACATGGGCGTGATAAGATGAGCGTCCGACGCCGGGGAGGGGCATGCGAACTACGCTGACGATAGACGACGGTGTCGCTACGCAACTCCGGGAGATCGTCCATCGTTCGGGCAAGTCCTTCAAGGCTGTCGTCAATGACGCCCTGCGCGCCGGCATCGCGAACGACCGGATCGCCATGCCCGCCAAGCCATACCGGCTGAAACCGGTCGCCATGGGCGACGTCGTCGGACCCTACGACCTCGACAAGGCGCTGCAGCTTGCCGACCGCTTCGAGGATGAAGAGATCGCTCGCAAGCTCCAACTCCGGAAATGATTCTCGTCGACGCCAACCTGCTCATCTATGCCGTGAACCTGGACGCCCCGCATCACCGGAGCGCCCGGCGGTGGCTGCAGGAGGTTCTGTCCGGAACGGCTTCGGTGGGATTGCCCTGGACCAGCCTGCTGGCGTTCGTTCGAATCACGACGCGTCCGGGCGTTCTCGCGAATCCCCTGGCGGTGGAAGAGGCGATCGGGTTCGTTGACGAATGGCTGGATCAGCCGTTCGTCGAGCCGGTCTTGCCGGGGGATGGCCATTGGCCGATTCTGCGGAATCTCCTGCGGGCAAGCGGCACGGCCGGCAACTTGACGTCGGACGCGCACCTCGCAGCCTTGGCCATCGAGCGCGGCGCGACTATCTGCTCCGCCGACTACGACTTCCGACGTTTTCCCGGGGTGGAGCACGTCAACCCGCTCGAAGAGCGCGCCTCCCCGCCGCGGTAGCCAGCCGCATTCCGGGCGTGCGCAGGGTCAACCCCTGCGATTCCACGTAGAATTGATGGCGTTCGCGGCCCCGTACACACGGTTTCAGACAGACAGACAGCCATTGACCACACAGACATCGACACCGTCAGCACTCCAGCCCACCCTTGAAGCACCGCAGGATTCCCTCCCGGCAGTCTCGATAGACGAGCTTCCCGACCGGCTCAAGGAGGCGGTCGCCCGTCCCGGCTGGACGTCGCTGATGCCGGTCCAGAGCCAGGCGATTCCGTATCTTCTGGCGGGTCGCGACCTCGTGATCCAGGCCCGCACCGGGAGCGGCAAGACGGCCGCGTTCCTGCTGCCGATGCTGGAGCGGCTCGACTCGACGGCGGACAAGACGCAGGCGCTCGTGCTGGTGCCGACCCGCGAGCTCGCCCGGCAGGTGCAGCGCGACGCCGAGATGCTGTGGGGCGACAGCGGCTTCCGGACGGTCGCCGTCTACGGCGGCGTCGGCTACGGACCGCAGATCGACGCCCTCAAGGCGGGTGCGCATCTGGTGGTCGCCACGCCGGGCCGCGCCCTCGACCATCTGCTGCGCCGGACGTTCAACCTCGGCGCTCTCTCCATGCTGGTGTTCGACGAGGCCGACCGGATGCTGTCGATGGGGTTCTACCCCGACATGAAGCAGGTGCAGACGTACCTGCCCAATCGGCCGGTCCACACGACCATGTTCTCGGCGACGTTTCCGGGCTCGGTCATGCGGACCGCGCGCGAGTTCATCGCCGAGCCGGAGTTCCTGACCCTCAGCCGCGACCACGTCCACGTCACCGACACGGAGCACATCACCTACACCGTGCCGCCGATGGAGAAGGATCGCGCGCTGGTGCGGATCATCGAGGTCGAGAACCCGTCGTCGGCGTTCATCTTCTGCAACACGAAGACGAACGTGCATTACGTCACCGTGGTGCTGCAGCGCTTCGGCTACGACGCGGACGAGCTGAGCGCCGACCGGTCGCAGGCCGACCGCGAGCGGATTCTCAAGCGCGTGCGCGCCGGGACGCTCCGCTTCCTGGTGGCCACCGACGTCGCGAGCCGCGGGCTCGACATCCCCGAGCTGTCGCACGTCATTCAGTACGAGCCGCCGGAGGACGCCGAGGACTACATCCACCGTGCCGGTCGGACCGGCCGGGCCGGGGCAACGGGCGTGGCGCTGTCGCTCGTGAGCGAGGCGGAGACGCTCAGCCTCGACCAGATCATCAAGCGGTACGGCATCGAGTTCCAGCAGCGGGCGGTGCCGACCGACGACGACGTGGCCGCCGTCGTGGGCGAGCGGCTGACCGCGCTGCTCGAGGCCCGGTTCCGGGAGCGCGATGCGCTGAAGGCCGAGCGCAGCCGCCGCTTCATCGGGCTGGCCCGCGAGCTCGCGGGCAACGAGGACGAGTCGAAGATCATCGCGATGCTGCTCGACGACTACTACCAGCAGACGCTGCATGCGCCGCCCGGCCAGCCCGCGCCGGTCACGGCTTCGCCGACGCCGGCGCCGACGGGTGACACTGCCGGGTCCTCGAGCCGTCCGAAGCGCCGGTCGCGGCGTCCAGCGGGGCGCGGGTCCCGCTCCGGCCGCTAGGAGTCTGCGCCGTAGAAACGGGGCAGACTTCCAGGCAGGCCCGGTTGGGCGGGAATCGGAGCCGCAGGCGACGATTTTCGGGCTAGCGCACGCGATAAAATGGACCGCTCGGTTGCGCGGGACCGTTCCGTGCCGCCGCCCACCCGCTCACGTACGTTCGAAGGAGAAGACTACATGACCATCGCGGTTGCCGAAGCCGTTCACCCGTTCGACAAGGCCGTCTCGGCCGGACGCCCGCCGTTCAAGGTGGCCGACCTCGGGCTCGCCGAGCACGGCCGTAACGAGATCCGCCTCGCCGAGCAGGAGATGCCGGGACTGATGGCCATCCGGCGCGAGCATGCCGGACAGCAGCCGCTCGCCGGCGCGAGGGTCATGGGCAGCCTGCACATGACCGTCCAGACCGCGGTGCTGATCGAGACGCTGGCCGAGTTGGGCGCCGACGTGCGCTGGGTGTCGTGCAATATCTTCTCCACCCAGGATCACGCGGCGGCGGCGGTGGCGGTCGGAGGTCCCGGCAGCGGTGGGACCGTCGCCGAGCCGCGCGGCGTCCCGGTCTTCGCCTGGAAGGGCGAGACGCTGCCCGAGTACTGGTGGTGCACGAACGAGGCGCTCTTGTGGCCGGACGGCAGCGGACCCGCCCTCATCGTCGACGACGGCGGCGACGCGACGCTGCTGGTTCACAAGGGGTACGAGTTCGAGCAGGCGGGCGCCATTCCCGCGTTCGACCCCGAGGCGGATCCGGAGGAGTGGGGCGTCATCCTCGACCTGCTGCGCGAGATACGCGCGCGCGACGCGTCGCAGTGGACCCGCATCAGCCCGGCCATCCGCGGCGTCAGCGAGGAGACCACGACAGGCGTGCATCGGCTCTACGAGATGATGCGCGACGGCACGCTGCTGTTCCCGGCCATCAACGTCAACGACTCGGTCACCAAGAGCAAGTTCGACAACGTCTACGGCTGCCGGCACTCGCTGCCGGATGGGCTGGCCCGCGCGACCGACGTCATGCTCGGCGGCAAGGTGGCCGTGGTCTGCGGCTTCGGCGAGGTGGGCAAGGGCTGCGCGCAGTCGCTGCGCGGCCAGGGCTGCCGCGTCGTGGTGACCGAGATCGACCCGATCTGCGCGCTGCAGGCGGCGATGGAGGGCTACCAGGTCGCCACCCTCGAAGAGATGCTCGAGACCGCCGACCTCTTCATCACCTCCACCGGCAACCGCGACATCATCAGCGCCGCCCAGATGGGGCGCATGAAGGACAAGGCGATCGTCGGCAACATCGGCCACTTCGACAACGAGATCGACATGGCGGGGCTCAAGCGCACCCCCGGCATCGAGCACATCCCGATCAAGCCGCAGTACGACGAGTGGCGCTTCCCCGACGGCCACAGCGTCCTGGTGCTGGCGGAAGGCCGGCTGCTGAACCTCGGCTGCGCCACCGGCCACCCGAGCTTCGTGATGTCGGCTTCGTTCACCAACCAGGTGCTCGCGCAGCTCGCCCTCCACCGCAACCGGGGCGAGTACGAGAAGCAGGTCTACATGCTGCCGAAGCAGCTCGACGAGAAGGTCGCCCGGCTCCACCTCGACGCGCTCGGCGTCAGGCTGACCGAGCTCAGCCGGGAGCAAGCGGACTACATCGGCGTGCCGGTCGAGGGGCCGTACAAGCCGGACCACTACCGGTACTGAGGGATTGCGGGCAATTCGATGCCTACGAATAGGCGACGAACTCGTTCGGCTCCTCGGTGAGGAGTCGAAGCAGCTTCGGGTGGGAGAAGAGCTTCTCGCGACCCAGGCGCCGGTCGCGGAGGACGCCGAGTTCCACCAGCATCCGCAGGTAGCGTGACGCAGTCTGGCGTTCTGCGATACCGGCGTCGACTACATCCGCGATCCGGCAGTAGGGCTGGTCGAACAGCAGGTCGATCAGCGCGGGCCGGTAGGTCTTCGGAGCACGATCCCGCACGAAGCGTGCGGTCTCGACCCGAAGGCGGAGGACGGCCTCGATCTTGGCCGTGGTCCAGGCCGCGGTTTCCTCTACTCCCTGCAGGATATAGAGCACCCAGGGCTCCCAGGCGCCGGCGCGGGTGACGTCGAGCAGCAGCCGGTAGTACTCGGCCCGGTGGGCGATGATGTGGCGGCTCAGGTACAGGATCGGGCGGGAGAGGAGTCCCTGCTCCACGAGGAACAGGGTGTTCAGCACACGCCCCGTGCGGCCGTTGCCGTCGGTGAACGGGTGGATCGCCTCGAACTGATAGTGCGTGGCGGCCATGCGGACCAGGGGATCGATCTCGTCGGCGCCGTGCAGGAAGTCCTCCCAGTTGGCGAGCAACTCCCTGATCCGTGTCTCCCCGACGGGCGGTGTATAGACGATGCCCGTCGGACCGGCGATCACGGTTCCCGGATCGCTCCGCACGGGCATAGCCGTTCCCTTGATCCGGCTGCACACGCGTTCGGCGGTCTCGGTTCCCAGCGTCCGTGTCTGCAAGTCGGCGAATCCTTCGAGCAGGGCAGTGCGGTAGCGGAGTGCTTCCCGGGTCGCGGGGTCGGCGGTCTGGTGTGCCCGCAGGTGGCGGAACATCGTGTCCGCGCTGGTGACGATGTTCTCGATCTCCGAGCTCGCCTGGGCCTCCAGCAGCGGCAGGCTGGTCTCCAGCATCCTCGGGTTGGGAATCAGGTCGGCGGCGCGGTTCAGATCGGCCAGCGCCGCGCGGGCGGTCACGCACCGTTTCAAGACGGGTTTCGTCTCCAGGTCGACCGCCGGGGGCAGCGCCGGCAGGGCATTGTGCGGGCGGTGCGGATGCCAGGGGTGTGTCCTGGTCATGTTTACGGAACTGTTTTCTTTCGACACGTCACCAGCATATGTCGAAGGAATCACCATAGCCGGGCCGGCCGGCGTTACGCTCCACGTGTTCAGCGTTCGCGGAGCGATTCCAGCGTCCAGCGGCAGCGACGGTGGACCGCTTCCTCGAGCCGGTCGTAAGCCGGTGCGTCCCCGTGGGTCTGGGCGAACGCGTCCCGGGCCGCGCGGGCGACGGCCGGCATTTCGGATGCAAGCTCCCCAAGGCGGGCGAGCAGGCGTTTCGGCGGCATTCCCAGCTCACGGGCGAAGGACAGCCAGTCGGACCGTCTGATTCGTTCGGGTTCATGGTGTTCGCCGATGGAGAACGCCATGTCGCGCGACCAGGTTCCCGGGCGCAGGAGGTTCAGGAACTCGATGGAGATCAGGTCGTAGAACGGCGCGAGTGTCGGCACGGCCTGGTCCGGCGCGTACAGCAGCGCGAGGTTCTTGCCGTGACCGTCCCAGTTGCCGATGAGACAGTTGAAGATCTGCCAGTCGCGCAGACTTGCGAGCGCCTTGGCCGGACGCGCCGCATGCGCCCGCAGCATCTCCGCCACGTCGGCGATGGACGGTCCCCCGTGGCGCTGGTACTTGAGCGCGGCGGACAGGCCCAACGCCTGAAGCGCGTCTTCCTGGTGCAGTCGTCTGAGCCGTCCGTCCGCATCACCCGTCCTGTCGTAACGCTCGATGCGAAGGTACGGCACGCCGTCGTCCGCCCCGGCGCGGTGGAACTCGGTATCGACGACCGGCAGGCCGACGCGTCGGGCGATATCGTTTGCCATGCGCTCCGCCACGCATACCTATCGCACGGTCTCGAACTTCAGCAGGTGGCTCGACGGATTCGCGCGGTCCGGCAGCGCGTAGGACTCGCCGTCGAAGACGACGGGTTGCTTCTCCTGCGTGCCGGCCAGGGAGAACCGTTGCCTTGCGCCGATCACGATGGCAGACTCTTCGCCGAGGGAGCGGACCAGCCGGTCGATCTGTGCGTGTTTCAGCGTCTCCGGCGGTGCCGGCTGGACGTCGGGGTCGACGCCGGCCGGCAGGACACTGAGAGCTCCGGCGCAATCCTCGCCGATGGCGAACAGGAGTCCTGCGTCGTCTTCGAGTGCGATCCCGCGTTGCCGGCAGATACGCTGTCGCGCCCCGCCCTCGGGGAGCAGACCCGCGAAGAAGGCGTGCGCATCCACCTCTCGATCGCCCAGGGACAGAGGCAGATGAATGGAGACGGGAAACCCGCCCTCGTGCAGCCAGGCGGCGTCGTAGGCAAAGCGCAGGACGCGATCCGTGTCTTCCCGCAGCGTCCCGATCCGTCGGTCGTCGTGCCGGACGGTGCCGCGCCTCCCGTTCACGATGTATCCCCGGTACGGGGAGACGATGCTGACCGCCCCTGCTGCGCCATCAGCCGCTCGGCGTCGCCCCGCGGCAGTACCAGCATCTCCAGCCCGAGCGCCTGCAGCGCTTGCATCACTCTTCCCAGGGACGCATTGGGCTTGCCGCGTTCGAACTCCGAGAGGAAACGTGTCGTCAGGCCGGTCACCGAGTACACGGCGTCCAGAGTCAACCCCTGTCGCTTGCGTTCGCGCCGCGCCAGCCGGCCCAGGGCCTGGGGCGATCGAACCCGTCCGGATGGTGAGGAGTCAGGTCTTTCCCAATTCGAAACGGGGGGGGACATCGCACGTGCTCCAGAAAGTGTGTTTTTACCGATTCGTAATTGTATCCCTCCAGGAGTGGGAGTCGGGAGGAAATTTTACCGATTCGTAATTGTGCCTCTAGGCTGGGGCGACCGGCAGACGCGCTCGGCGAACGGCGCAAAGGGGTATAGTGCGGTCCGCATCGCGAGCATTCAGAGTGCTCGCCGTCGAGATGCGGGGCTGGTGAGCAGTCAGCCGGGCTACTCCCGCCGCCGCGGGGCGGTATACGCCCGCAGCAGCTTCTCCTGCGCGTTGATCTTCCGGGCGTGCGGCCTGCCGCGGACCGGCAGGTAGGAGCCGTCGGTCTGCAGCTCCATGGCGCGGTCGGTGTCGGCGAGCATCGTCTGCAGGACGATGTCGTGCAGGTGGGTGCGCAGCTCGGGGTCGCGGACGTGGCAGAGCGTCTCGACGCGGCGGTCGAGATTGCGCTCCATCAGGTCGGCGCTGCCGATGAGCAACTCCGGCCGGCCATCGTTGGCGAAGTAGTAGAGCCGAGAATGCTCCAGGAAGCGGCCGACGACGGAGCGGACCCGGATGGTGTCGCTGATGCCGGGGATGCCCGGCCGCAGGCAGCAGACGCCGCGCACGATCATCTCTATAGGCACGCCCGCCTGTGACGCCCGGTAGAGGACCCGGATCATGTCCGGGTCGGCGACCGAGTTGTTCTTGACGATGATGCCTGCCCGGCGCCCGGCGCGCGCGTGCTCGGCCTCCCGCTCGACCAGCCTCGTGAAGGCCGGTCGCAGGTGGTGCGGCGCCACGAGGAGCTCCTCGTAGTCCTCCTTGCCGGAGTATCCGGTCAGGTAGTTGAAGACCTCGGTCACCTCGTCCAGCAGGGCCGGCCGCGCCGTGAAGATGCCGAAGTCGGTGTAGACCTGCGACGTGACGCGGTTGTAGTTGCCGGTGCCGACGTGCGCGTAGCGGACGATGCCGTCGTGCTCCTGCCGCACCACGAGGCAGAGCTTGCAGTGCGTCTTCAGGTTGAGCAGCCCGTAGACCACGTGGATGCCGGCTGCCTCCAGCCGGTGCGCCCACTCGATGTTGTTGCGCTCGTCGAAGCGCGCCTTCAGCTCCACCAGCACCGCCACCTGCTTGCCCGCCTCGGCGGCCTGGATCAGCAGGTCGAGGAGCGGCGAGTTCGGGCCGATGCGGTAGAGGGTGATCTTGATGCCGATGACATGCGCGTCGTTGACGGCCGCGCGCAGGAACGACTCGACCGCCGAGAACGACTCGAAGGGGTGGTGGACGAGGCGGTCGCGCTCCTGGATGGCGTTGAAGATCGCCTCGCCGTCGTCGTCCGGCCAGAGAGCGCGCGGCGAGAACGGCTTGTCCTTGAGCTGCGGGTGGTGCAGCTTCGTCAGCGCGCTCCAGTCGCCGTAGCCCATGCGTCCGGCGGTCCGAACCACGACGTCCTCCTCGATCTCGAAGTTCTCGACCAGGATGTTGAGGACGCGCGACGGCATCGACGCTTCGACCAGGAGCTGCGAAAGGTCGCCGTAGCGGAGCTCCTTCAGGGTGCGGTCCACGGACTCGAGCAGGTCGTCGGCCTCGTCTTCCTGGATCACCATGTCGGTGTCGCGGATGATGCGGAAGAGGTGCGTCTCGCGCACCGCGATGCCCGGAAACAGGCTCGCGACGTTCAGCTTAACCACGTCCTCGAGCAGCGCGAACGAATCGCCCGGCCGGCCGACGCCGGACGCCGGAATCGGGATGAAGCGCGCCAGAACGTCCGGCAGCTTGACGCGGGCGAACCGCGTACGGCCGTCGTGCTCCACGACCACCGCGAGGTTCATGCTCAGGTTCGAGATGAACGGGAACGGATGCCCGGGGTCGAACGCGAGCGGGGTCAGCACCGGGTGAATGTTGCGGCGGTAGTGGTCGTGCAGGTACTCCTCGACCGCCGCGGTGTAGTCCGCCGGATCGAGGATGCGGATGCGGTGCGTGGCGAGCAGCGGGCGCAGCACGTCGGACCAGCACCGCTCGATGTCGTCCATCATCCGCTTGGTCCGCAGGCGGATCGCGTCGAGCTGCTGCTCCGTGCTCAGGCCGTCGGGGGACAGCGCCTCGCTGTCGGCGCGGAACTTGCGCAGCAGCGTGGCCACGCGGACCATGAAGAACTCGTCGAGGTTGGTGGCGACGATCGAGAGGAACTTCACCCGTTCGAGCAGCGGGTGGCGGTCGTCCTGAGCCTGCAGCAGAACGCGCTGGTTGAACTCCAGCCAGCTCAGCTCGCGGTTGATGTAGAGCGCCGGGCTCTCGAGGTCGGCAGGATCGGATCCCTCGTCGGTGCGCGCCGCACTCGCCGCCGCAACGTCCGTCAGGCTGGCCATGCTTCCCTCCGGATGATAGCAGTCCGTCCGATCCGCGAAGCTCGACCGCCGCAGGAGAACACGCGCGGCTCCGCGTCTGCGTCGGTACGATGTGATAGTGTGCCGGCGTGACCGTCACCTCCACTCCCACGTCGAGTCTGGCGAGCTCCGAGCGCGGCCGTGCGTTGACCATCCTGGCCGCCGTTCTGATAATGCTCGTGGTCGATTGGCTGCCCGAACCGGCGCCGCTCGAGCGCGCCGGTGACGTCATCGCCCTGACGCCGAACGGCAAGGCGTGCCTGGCGATTCTCGCCTTCGCCATCACCCTTTGGGTGACCGAGGCGATCCCGTTCGCGGTCACCGCGCTCTTTGTCCTGCTGCTGGTGCCGATCTTCGGGATCGCCGACTACGCGACTACCGTCCGCGCGGGCTTCGGCAACACGCTGGTCACCTTCTTCATCGGGGTGCTGTTCCTTTCCACCGGCTTCACGCGGTCGGGGCTCGGCACGCGGCTGGTGCTGCACATGCTGCGCGTCGTCGGCACCCGCACCGACCGGGTGCTGCTCGGCTTCCTGGTGATCGGCGCCATGCTTTCGATGTGGATCACCGACATGGCGGTGGCTGCGGTGCTGCTGCCGCTCGGCGTCGGGGTGCTGAAGGACGCGGGGCTCAAGCCGCTGCAGAGCAGCTACGGGCGGGCGCTGATGATCTCCTGCGCCTTCGGTCCCTTGATCGGCGGCATCGGCACGCCGGCCGGCGCCGGCGCCAACCTGGCGGCGGTCGGCTACCTGCGCGAGCTGGCCGGGGTGGAGATCTCGTTTGCGCGCTGGATGGCGTTCGGGTTTCCGGCAGCGCTGCTCATGATCCCGGTCTGTTGGCAGATCCTGCTGCGCGCGTTCCCGCCGGAGATCGACCACCTGCCGATGGAGCAGAGGGAGATCGACGACCGGATCGCGGCACTCGGCAGCCCGACCCGCCTGGAGATCTGGACCGTCGCGGTCTTCGCCGGGACGATCACGGTCTGGCTGACGACGCCGCTGCTCGCCGCCTGGACCGGGGGGCTGATCGATCCGCCGACCCAGGCGGTGGCGCTGGGCGGCGGCTTGCTGCTCTTCCTGCCGGGGCTGCGCGTGCTGGTCTGGAAGGAGGCCCAGCGCGACATGGACTGGGGCGGCGTCATCCTCATCGTGGCCGGCCTGTCGCTGGGGGTGATGGTGTTCGAGACGGGGGCGGCGCGCTGGCTCGCGCAGGTGATGCTCGGGCGTCTGGCGCTGGTGCCCGGCGTGCTGCAGCCGTTCGTCATCGTGCTGGTGGTGGCGGCGCTGCACATGCTGTTCTCGAGCAACACCGTCACCGGGGCGATCATCATGCCGATCCTGATCGCATTGGCCCAGGACCTCGGCCTCGACGTCTGGACCATCGCCGCGCCGGCCGCGTTCACGTCGACGCTCGCCTTCATCCTGGTGACGGAGAGTCCGACGAACGTCCTGCCGTACTCGGCCGGCTACTTCTCGATCCGGGACATGGCGAAGGTCGGCATCGTGATGACGTTCGGGGCGGCGGCCTGCGTCACCATCGCCGTCGTGACGGTGCGGGCCCTCGGCGGCGGCTAGGAGTCTGCGCCGTAGAACGCAACGAAGTGAGTTCTGCGTCGTAGACCCCTGGGGCGGTGGGGGCTGGGGCCAGACACGGAGCCGTGCGACGGGTTTGGCGGCGCTAGGAGTCTGCGCCGTAGAAACGGGGCAGGTTCATACCCATGCTGGAAGCGTTGATACGGGACGTGCGGTACGGCCTGCGCTCGCTGCGCAGGTCGCCGGGCTACGCCCTGATGGTGGTGCTCACCCTCGGGCTCGGCATCGGCGCCAACACCGCCATTTTCAGCCTGGTCAACGGCGTGCTGCTGCGGCCGCTGCCGTACGCCGACGGCCACGAGCTGGTGCTCGCCCGGCAGCAGGCGCAGCGGGCCGGCTCGGCCAACATCCCCTTCTCCGTCAAGGAGATCGGCGACTACCGCGAGCAGCTCGGAACGCTCGACGGCTTCGTCGAGTACCACGGGATGTCGTTCACCCTGCTCGACCGCGGCGAGCCGGACCGCGTGCTGACCGGAGTGGTGTCGGCGAACTTCTTCGACGTGCTCGGCGTGCAGCCGCTGCACGGCCGGACGTTTCGCGACGGCGACGACGATCTCGGGGCCGAGGCGGTGCTGGTGCTCAGCTACCCGTACTGGCAGCAGCGCTTCGGGGGCGACCCGGGGATCGTCGGGCAGGTCTTCGAGATGAACGACCGGCCGCATACCGTGGTCGGGGTGCTGCCGCCGGTGCCGCAGTATCCGCGGGAGAACGACGTCTACATGCCGACGTCGGCCTGCCCGTTCCGCGCCCGTGCCGAGGCCCGGATGGAGGAGGACCGCACCGCGTTCCGCGGCCTGACCGCCTTCGGCCGGCTCGCCCCCGGCGTCGGGGTCGAGCGGTTCGGGGCCGAGCTGGCCACCGTGGCGGGCCGGTTGCAGGGCGACTTTCCGGAGACCTATCCCGCCGATTCGGGGTACACCGCGGTCACCCTGCCGCTGGCCGACGAGTTGACGCGCGAAGCGCGGCCCACGCTGCTGATCCTGCTGGCCACCACCGTGCTGGTGCTGCTGATCGCCTGCGCCAACGTCGCCAATCTCACGCTGTCGAGGATGAGCCGCCGCGAGCGCGAGCTGGCCCTGCGATCGGCCCTCGGCGCGGGCCGCGGGCGGTTGCTGCGGCAGCTCCTGACCGAAGCGAGTCTGCTCGCCGTCGCCGCCGGCGGGTTCGGGCTGCTGGTCGCCTGGCTCAGTCTCGACCTGCTGGTGGCGTTTGCGGCGCTGTTCACGACGCGCACCACCGAGGTGGCGATAGACGGCTGGGTGCTGGCGTTCGCCCTCGGCCTGTCGCTGCTCACCGGTATCGCGTTCGGCAGCGCGCCGGCCCTGGCCGGGCGGCGCGACGTGGCGCTGGCGCTGAAGGAAGCGGGGGCGCAGACCACCGACACGCCGGCCCGGCGGCGCGCGCGCGGCCTGCTGACCGCTTCCCAGGTGGCCGCGGCCTTCGTGCTGCTGATCGCCACCGGGCTGCTGTTGACCAGCTTCTACCGGCTGCAGCAGGTGGACGCCGGGTTCGATCCCGAGCGCGTGCTGACCGCCGAGGTCTTTCCCAACTGGTCGAAGTACACGACGCAGGAGAGCCGCCGGCAGCTCTTCACCGACGTGCTGCAGCGGCTGCAGGACCGGCCGGGGCTGACCGCGGCGGCGGTCGCCAACGGCTTCCCCATGGCGAGCGAGGTGGGGCAGCAGCGGCGGTTCGCCATCGAGGGCCGCACCTACGAGGAGCCGGATCTGCGCCCGGAGCTGGAGACGCGGGTCGTCAGCCCGGACTACTTCGCGACCGTCGGCGTCCCGTTGCTGGCCGGCCGGACCTTCACGCGGCTCGACGACCCGGAGACGACGCCGGTGGCGGTCATCAGCCGGTCGCTGGCCGAGCGCCACTGGCGGGACGGTCGGAGTCCCCTCGATCGGCGCATCACCCTGGACGACGGCGAGACGTGGATCACCATCGTCGGCGTCGCCGGCGACGTGCGCGACCACGGGCTCGACCGCGAGCCGCCGGATCAGCTCTACCAGCCGTTTCTGCAGGGGGCCGGCTCGCCCACCCGGGTGCTGGTTCGCGCGCGTGCCGACCCGCTGGCCCTGAGCGGGCAGGTGCGGGACGCGGTCCACGCCGTCGATCCCGAGCAACCGGTGGAGAACTTCCGCACGCTGGCGGCGACCCGTGCCGGCACGACGGCGACGCGGCGGCTGTCCGTGGTGCTCCTCGGGCTCTTCGCGGTCCTGGCCCTCGTCATCACCGTGACCGGCATCGCGGCGGTCATCGCCACGTCGGTCAGCCACCGGACGCGCGAATTCGGCCTGCGGCTGGCCCTCGGCGCCGAGCGTGCGTCGATCCTGACGATGGTGCTCCGGCAGGGGCTGGTCCTGGTGCTGGCGGGGCTGGTCATTGGCGCGGCAGCCGCCGTAGCGCTCTCCCGCTCGCTGCCCAGCTTCTTGTTCGAGACCGCGCCGACCGACGCCGGCGTCTTCGTGATGGTGTCGCTGGTCTTCGTCGTCACCGGGCTCGCCGCGTGCTACCTGCCGGCGCGCCGGGCCATGGGCGTCGACCCGCTCGTGGCGTTGCGGGACGAGTAGCGCGCGGTACCATGCAAGGTAGATTCCTCGAGCCGCCCGTGCTCGATCCGAGGTTCACAGGACGATGACTCCGCGGGATGCCAGCGGGCAGAGGTTGAACATGACCATGACTCTTCGCAACGTCGTACGCTCCGTCGCCGGGTCCCGTGCAGCGCGGTCGTTCGTCGCGGCCTGCTTTGTAATGGCGGTCGCGGGCGTTCTCGGCGCAGCTCCGGCCGCCGCGCAGGAGGCGCCGCGCTACGAGCTCGATCCGCTCTGGCCGAAGCTGCCGTTCGGCGACCAGTGGCTCACCGGCGGCCTCGGCGGGATGTGTGTCGGCGGCGTCGGTCGCATCTTCATCCTCAACCGCCTGAACGTCGTCCCCGAGGATCTGGACGGGGCGCGTCCGGCGCCGCCGGTGATCGAGCTCGACGCCGAAGGGAACGTGGTCCGGAGCTGGGGCGATCCGGCGGTGATCGGCGACCGGCTGCACGACTGCCACGTCGACGCCGCCGGCAGCGTCTGGCTCGTCGCCGCCGGCACCGGCATGGTGCAGAAGTACTCGAGCGACGGCAGCGAGCTGCTGCTCCAGATCGGCGAGACGGGGCAGTACGACTCCTCGGACGGCACCCGCCAGGGGCAGCCGCTCAACTCCGACCGCGCGCAGTTCTTCCTGCCGGCCAGCCTCGACGTCGACGAGGAGACCGGCGACGTCTACGTGGCCGACGGCGAGGTGCCCGGCGGCAACCAGCGGATCGCCGTGCTCGACCGCGACGGGAAGTTCCTCCGCCAGTGGCCGCTCCAACGGTCCGAGGGGGAGATGGACGTCCTGCCGCTGCCGCACTGCCTGCGCGTGTCGAACGACGGCCTGGTCTACGTCTGCGACCGGCGGGCGGACCGGATTCAGGTGTACGACCGGATGGGCGGGTTCGTCCGGAACATCGCCACCCCGTTCCATCCCGTCACCCCGCGCGATGCCAGCCGCACCGGCACGCGCGGAAACGCGGTGGTCCTGGCCTTCTCCCCCGACCCGGACCAGCGCCTGCTGTTCGTCGTCAACCAGAACAGCGTGATGGTCGACGTCGTCGACCGGCAGAGCGGCGAGGTGCTGACCAGCTTCGGCGGCGGGCCGGGCCGCTACCGCGGGCAGTTCACGCTGCCGCACGGCATCGGCGTCGACTCGGCCGGCAACGTCTACGTGGCCGAGCAGGAGGGCCGGCGGATCCAGAAGTTCGTGCCCGTCTCGCCGTGACCGCGGGGCGACGGCCAGTTTACCAATCCGAAGCGGCGGTATGCAGAAGAGAGCACGAGGCAATGGGCGTCACACACGTCACGGTCACCATCCGGAACCCGGCCGATCCATCAAGGAGCTGGCAGGGGCCGTTTCTGGTCGATACCGGCGCGATCGATTCGCTCGTCCCGAGAACGCACCTGGAAGCGATCGGCCTCAAGCCGGCGGCGCAGCGGGTGTACGAAACGGCCGACGGTCGCCAGATCACGATGGATGTCACGATCGGACGGGTCGAGGTCATGGGTGAGATCACCGGAGGGCTCATCATCTTCGGCGACGCCGATGCCGAGCCGCTGCTGGGCGTCACGGCATTGGAGTCCGCCGGCATCGAAGTCGATCCGCAGAACCAGCGGTTGAAGAAACTGCCCGCGGTGCGGCTCAAGGGACTTCGTCCGGTACCTGCTCGAAGGTGATCCGTGCGTTTCATTCAGAGTGTTCATGTCGATGGACTGCTGTCGTTTCCGCCGGAGATGGAAACCCTCGAGTTGAGCTCGTTGAACGTCCTCATCGGCCCGAACGCGTCGGGCAAGTCGAACTTCATCGAGATGCTGGAACTCCTGCGTGCCACGTCCACGGACTTCGCCTCCGCGATTCGGGATGGCGGGGGCGCCGGTGAGTGGCTGTGGAAAGGTTCGGTCCCGAGAAGAGCGGCAGAAATCGCCGTCGTGTTGGAGGAGGGCACGCCGACCGGTCGGCCTTTGAGGTACATGCTCCAGTTCACCGACGTCAAGAGCCGCGTGGAAGTGGTCGATGAAGCGGTCGAGGAACTTGAACCACGACCAGGCGAACCGGACGTCTTTTTCTATTACCGCTTCCAGCGAGGTCATCCGGCGATCAACATTCGCAACCGTCGAGGAACGCGTACCGAGTGGCGCCTCCAGCGCGAGAGCTTGGCGCCCGACCAATCTGTCCTGGCGCAAAGAAAGGATCCCGATCTGTATCCCGAGGTCACTTGGGTAGGAAGAAGCTTTGGATCCATTCAGACCTTTCGTGAGTGGACGTTCGGTCGATATGTGCCGCTTCGACAGCCACAGCCGGCCGACCTGCCCGAGAACAGCTTGCTACCGGAGCCACTTGCAAAACTCTTGGGGTCGCGGCTCGGCTCAGTCCTCCGATTCTCGGGGTGAACACCCCAATTGTTCTGGATTTTGACTCCGTGTTCTGGTCCTGAAGGGCCGGCGGCAGCCAGGAAGCGGAAAACAAGGGGATCGACGTGTTTTCCACCGAGCGTCGGGACACCGGTGGGTGACTGACGCCGGTTGAGCGCCGGGATTGGATGGGCGTTTGCCGGCGGCGCGTTGGCTATGTCACCAGACGCAGGAGCTGGTCGGCGGTGAGCGCCAACATGCCGAACATGCAGTGGCACATCACCTTCGCGGTGCCACGGACCCGGACATGGCGACCACCGAACTCGTCCTTGAGACGGCCATTGACGCGCTCACCCGCCGTACGCTCGTTGTAGCGAACCTGCTCGGCACGCTGGAAGCCGAGATTTTTCAGGCGCCGGGCTTCGGTTCGCAGTTCCTCCGCCCGGGCCTTGTCGCCACGAGGGTTGACGTCAATCAACGGGACGTGGCCGAGTGAGCGGCTGTGCTCCCGGATCTGCTCCGCGTCGTAGGCGGCGTCCATCAGGTCATACAGATTGGTCGTCCGCTCGGCGGACAGAGTCGCCAGCGGAATGGCGGCCTGGCTGTCATGCAGGGAGGCGGACGTCAACAGGCAACTGATCGGAATCTGGCCGTCGGCCACGTCAATGTGCAGCTTGTAGCCGACCCAGGTGGTCTTGTAGCCCTTGCTGTTCTTCTTCGTGCCGACATCGCAGGCGGTCGGCAGATCGTCCAGCATCGCCGGCAGGTTCATGGTCGGCTGCCGTTCGAGACGTGTCAGGACCTTTGGCCGTTCTTCGCCCTTCTTCGGCCGCCCGCGCTTGCGCTTGGGCGGCGTGGGCGGCTTCTCCTTCGTGGCCGGCTTCTCACGGGCCTCGATGGCCGTCGAGTCGCGCGAGAGGTGGCCCACCAGCCGGTCGTGGTGCGTCTCCCGGATCAGCGCTTCGTGCACGCGCTGGGGCAACTGCGTGTCGGCGAACTCGGCAAAGGCGCGCGAGAAGACCGACTCGCTCGGCACCTCGAACTTCCGCTCCCAGCCGCAGAGCCGGCGCAGGGCCACATCGGCGGCCAACCGGTCCAGCAGTGCGCGCGTCGACGGCAGGTCGTAGACCGCCTTGGCCACGAAGGCCCGCGCCATCGCCGCGCGGTCCTTGGGCGGCCGCCCCGGCGCCCGGAAGTACCGGGGAATCAGGCGCTCGATACGGATGACCTCCAGGGTCTGCACCAACTGCTGCTGTTTTTCGGTCAGTGGACCCAACGCCTGCTCCAACCGCGGGAACAGCGTACGCTGGATCGACTCCCAGTAGGGGGCGAACGAGGCGCGCAGGGCATTCATGGCTTGTTGACCGCTCCTGCGAGCTACTGTATATTTACGCGCAGGGGCAATGTCAAGCTGCGGTTCGATGGCCGGTGCGGACCAGATGCGCCAGTACACGGAGCGATACGACGCGCTCAAGGCGGAACTGCAGTCGCTTGGGTTTCTCTTCCAGGGCAGCCTCCAGACCCGCCGGATAGCGTGTGGGAAGACCACCTGCCGCTGCTACCGCGACCCGGACGCCCGGCACGGTCCCTACCACTACTGGACACGCAAGGACCGCGGGAAAACCGTCGGGATGAGGCTCACCGAAGACGAACTTGTCCTCTACCAGGAGTGGATCGAGAACAACCGCGAATTGGAGCGGCTCGTGAAGGAAATGCGCGGCCTCTCTTCGCGCGTGCTTGCCTTCATAACCGGCCGGGAGGCCCCATGAACCCCCGCGTCTCGGACTCGTCGGCGGCGGTGACCGCTACCGCCATCCTTCAGACGCTACGTCCCGCCCACTGACCGTCCCTCGCCCTGCGGCTTCCGGCAAAGAAAACCCAGCCGATTACCGATTTTTGCAAGAGGCTCACCGGATAGCCGTAACCTGGCCCTGGTACTGAACCAGATCGAGTACACGGGCGAGACGCGCTTCGACGATCTGTTGAGGAAGTTCTTTCCGCGCTTCCAGCGCATGTCGACCAGAGTGTCAGGTGGCACCGTGCAGTTCTACCTGCACGAGACCGGTTTCACCGCGCCGATTCCGGCCACGCGGTTATCCGACGGAACGATTCGATTCGTGGCGCTGTTGGCGACACTGCTGACCCCGTCGCCGCCGCCGCTGGTGTGCATCGAGGAGCCGGAGCTCGGTTTGCATCCCGACGCAGTCGCGTTGCTCGCCGACCTTCTCATTGAGGCTTCCGATCGCATGCAGCTTGTCGTCACGACCCACTCGGACGCGTTGGTGTCGGCGCTCACCAATCAACCGGACTCCATCATTGCGTGCGAGCGACCGGGAGCCGGGACCGAACTGCGACGCCTCGATCCGGAGAAGCTCGCTTCCTGGCTGAAGGATTACCGGCTCGGTGACCTGTGGCGAATGGGTGAGCTCGGGGCGAACCCGTGAGCGGCGTGGCAATCTACATGGAAGGCGGCGGGAACCGGGCAAACGGCAGAGCGGCCCTTCGACAGGGAATGGATGCCTTTCTCGATCCGCTCAAGCAGGCAGCGAGAAGGAAGGCGATTCACTGGAAGCTCATCTGCTGCGGTTCCAGGGTCGAAGCGTTCCATGGCTTTCGGAGTGCTCTCCGCAATGGATACAACGGAATTGTGGTGCTGCTGGTGGATTCTGAGGGGCCGGTGCAGGCCGCGCCGCGGGCGCACCTGCATGCCCGCGACCGGTGGGAACTGACCGGCGTTGACGATATTGCGGTACACCTCATGGTGCAGACGATGGAAACGTGGATCGTCGCGGATGTGGATGCGCTGAGAAGCTACGACGGACAACGCTTCAACCAGGGCGCATTGCCGAGAGCGGCGGATCTGGAGCGCGTAGGCAAGCAGGACCTGGAGAATCGGCTGCAAAGGGCGACGCGGCCCACCCAGAAGGGCCCTTAGGGTCCGCGCAAAAATAATTTCCTAGAAGCGTCTGTAGTCTCGCAGTAGAGCACACCGGTGCCGCAACTCTCGTGCCCGGCGACCAGTCCCACCAGGACGGATATTTTCTGGATTCTGAGGGGTGCAGCCCGCCCGAATTATGGCATCATTGCGGAAACATAGAGCCGCAATGGTGCCATAATGAGACCAACCGAATTCTCCGCCGACACGATCATCGCCCTGCTCCGCAAGCAGACCATCGCCTCGCTGTCCGAGGTGATGGCGGCGCTCGGCGCCCGCGCCAGCAGGCGCACCGCGTTCCGCAAGCTCAAGGACATCGACGCCCGCACCAGCTACTCGCATCGCGGCGGCTTCTACACCCTCGATGAACTCGCCCACTTCGACGAGCGCGGCCTGTGGTCGTTCGCCGGGGTCCGCTTCTCCCGCGCCGGCACCCTGATCGCAACCGCCAACGCGTTCGTCAACCATGCCGAGGCCGGACACTTCGTCGAGGAATTGGACAACCTGCTCGGTGTCGGCACCCAGGACGCGCTGCGCAAGCTCGTCGGCGACCGGCGGCTGACGCGGCACAAACTCGCCGGCCAGTTCCTCTACTGCGTGGCCGACCGCACGCACCAGACGCACCAAGTGCGCGCGCGACGCCTGCTGATGGCCACGCCCGGACTCGTACGGCCCCTGCCCGACGCCGACCTGATGCCGGAGGAGTTGCGCGCCGCCATCGTATTGTTCGCCAGCCTGCTCGACGAGCGGCAGCGGCGGCTGTTCGCCGGCCTCGAAGCGCTCAAGTGCGGGTGGGGCGGCGACCGGCGCATCGCCCGACTGCTCGGCATCGACCCGTCGACGGTCGCCGCCGGACGGCGGCAACTGGTCGAGCGCGACGTCGAGGTCGACCGGGTGCGGCGCGCGGGCGGCGGACGGCGACCGACGGAAAAAAAACGCCGGAAATCATCGCCTGCATCAAAGCCTTGATGGACCACGAGACGGCCGGCGACCCGGTCAGCGGCCTGAAGTGGACACGCCGTACGACCGCCAAGGTCGCCGACCAACTGTGCGCGCTCGGCATCGACGTCTGCCCCCAGACAGTCGCTCGATTGCTCAAGGCGATGGGCTATTCGTTGCGCGTCAACCACAAGAAGCTCGCCGGCGCTTCCCATCCGAGGCGCGGCGACCAGTTCCGGCACATCACCGAACTGCGCGAGCGTTGCGCCGCCGACAACGTCCCGGTCATCAGCGTCGATACGAAGAAGAAGGAACTCGTCGGCGCGTTCCGCAATCCCGGCACCAAATGGAATCGCAGCCCCGAACGGGTCAAGGACCACGACTTCCGCTCCGAGGCCGAAGGCCTCGCCATCCCCTACGGTATCTACGACCCGCGGGCCAATGCCGGCACCGTCTTCGTCGGCCAAACCGCCGACACCCCGGCGTTCGCCGTCGACTGCATCGAGAAATGGTGGCGCACCGAGGGCTGCAAGCACTATCCCGAGGCCAAAGCGTTGCAGATCCTGGCCGACGGCGGCGGCAGCAATAGTTCCACGGCGCGCGCCTGGAAGTACAACCTGCAACACCGCCTCTGCAACCGGCATGGCTTGCGCGTGACCGTGGCCCACTACCCGCCGGCCACGTCGAAGTGGAATCCCATCGAACACCGCCTGTTCTGCGAGGTCAGCAAGAACTGGGCGGGCCGCCCCCTGGACAGCTACGAGACCATCCTGAAATACCTGCGCACCCACCACACGCACCGCCACCGGACTGCGCGTGCGCGCGCATCTGGCGCGCAAGACCTACAAGACCGGCATCAAGGTCACCAACGCGCAAATGGGGGAGCTACGCATCACACCGAACAGCTCCCTGCCCAAATGGAACTACACCATCGAACCCATGTAACGAAAAACGGAAGTTATTTTTGCGCCGGCCCTTAGCCCGGACTATTCGTGGCGACCGTGACTCGGCCCCTGGGAGGCGGCGCCGGGACCGGACTCGGTCACGGACAACGGGGAATGAGCAGTGGGCGGCCATTGGAACGTTCTCAACCGCGCGTGGCAGGGTGGTTGAGCGCCGAATGGACGTGATGACGGGTGCCGCCGGGGAGGACAGCGCACACTTCCCCCGTTGCGGGCGGTTGGCAGCCTCCGTCAGTCAGCGATGCGGCGCTCGCCGAGCGGCTATCCGGCGCGCGCCCCGAGCCCGAACGCGATGTGCCGCCACGCCGCCAGGTCCGGTGTCGCGCGCGGCAGGCGCAGGACGATGCGACGCGCCGAGCGCACCACCTGGACGCCGAGCTTCAGCAGCCGGTCGCGCAGCCAGGGCACCTGCGCGCGGGCGCACGCGGTGTCGGCGGCGCGCAGCCGCAACTCCTGCATCAGTACGTAGGCCGCCGACGTCAGCAGGACGCGCAAGTGATTCGCCGAAAACGTCTGGCAACTCGTGCGGTCGATCTGCAGGGCCTTCAGTTCCTTGATCCGGTTCTCGGCGTCCCCGCGGGCGCAGTAGACCTTCTCGTAGAGGAAACGCGGCGTCTGCCGCATGTTGGTCACGACGAAGCGCGGATTGTCCCGCGGCTCGCGGTCTCGGTGGCGGACGACTTCGACCTTGATCACCACGCGGCGCGCGTGGTTCCACGTGCCGGCCTGGTACTCGTTGGTCTCGGTGTAGACGTGCTCGGTCTGTTCGCTGCGCCAAGTCCGCGCCCGCGCCACCAGCATGGCCGGCCCGGCGTGCCGCTCCAACACCGCGTTCTTCGCCATCGCGACCACGTAATCGAGCCGCGGCTGCGCCTCCAGGAAGGCGAAGACCGCCGGGCTGGCAAAGCCTCCGTCGAGCCGAACGAGAATGCGCGCCCGCGGAAACGCCCGGCGCAGCAGCGGCAGCAGCCGCGACAACAGCCCGACCGTCCCCTCCGAGGCGACCGCCTTGCCGTGCCGCAACAGCGCCGCGCACAGATACTGCTCGGATTCGCGGTCGAAGGTCAGGAACCCAAGCAGCGGCAGGTAGCACCAGTTGTCGTAGTAGCCGTTGAAGAGCGTGTACTGCTGCGCCCCGTGCGTCGGGTCGTCCGTCGGATCCAGGTCGATCGTGATGCACCGCGCCCGCCCGTCCAGACGGCGGCGATGCCGCTCGATGACCCGCGTGGCCAACTCGTCCGCCATGCGGTAGAGCGCGCAGCGGTTGACCGCGTTCTCGAACCGCGACAGCGTCGGCTGCGACGCCAGGCGCTCGCCCGAAACCGGGTCCCTGTCGAGCAGCAGCTTGTGGATGGGGTCGTCGGCGAGACGGTCGCCATCATTGCAGTCGGGATGGCCGCAGGCGATGCCAAAGATGCGCTGGCCGATCAGGTCCGCGAGCGAGTGCCGGGTCTTGTCCGGCGCCCGCTTGTCGAACAGACACCCGGCGAACGCCTTGACCAGGCCGTAGATGCGCTCGGCGGCCTTCAGCAGGATCGCCCCGCCGTCGGAACTGGCCTGCTCCTGGTTGAACTGGGCGAACAGCGGCTTGTCAAACAGATCCGGGAACAGAACAGTCTGTGGTACAGTGTCGGTCGTCACGCAAGGGCCTCCGTGGTGGCGCAAGTGGTTGTTAACACTGCACTTGTACCACACGGGGGCTCTTGTGTCTGTACCGGAATCGGAACACGCCACGAATTTTCCGGGTTAGGACAGTGATCGATACAAAGTTGTCAACTTCATCGGGGTAACAGTTTGTAATTCCATTCCCCGTGAAACGCATCGGGGACCAGCGCGAGTGCGTCCATCTGTTCCTTGGTCACCGTAACGCCCGTCGGATACTCCCCGGCGTCGAGTTCGGCCCGGACCCGGAGCCCGGTGGCTGTCCGGACGTTCCCGATGCGGTCGACGATGGTCTCGTACGTCGTCAGCGGGGTGCCGCGCCAGTTCGCCGTGATGTGACAGAAGAGCCGGTGCTCGATCTTGTTCCACTTGCTGGTGCCGGGTGGAAAATGACTCACCTCGATGGTCAGTCCGGTCTCGTCGGCCAACTGTTGAAGCGCATGCTTCCAGGCGCGCAACCGATACCCGTTGCTCCCGCCCGCATCGGCCGTGATGAACAGGGTCGTGGCCTCGGGGTAGGCGCCGCAACCCATCTGATGCCACCAGTGTCGAATCGACGCCACCGCGAACGCCGGTGTGTCGTGGTCCCAGCCCACGCTCACCCAGGCTTCGTTGCGCGCCATGTCGTAGACGCCGTACGGAATCGCCTTGCCCTCGGCGTCGGTCGGGAAATCATGCACCAGCACCGCCGGCGGCGTGCCCTTCGGCTGCCATTCGCGCCCGCCGTTCTTGAAGTTCCCGACCAGCTCTTTCTTCTTCGTGTCGACCGAGATCACCGGCTGGCCGGCGGTCAGATGCTCGTCCGCGGTCTGGTTGATGTGCTCGAACTGCGCGTTGCGGTCCGGATGCGTGGCGCCTTCCTGCCGCTTGCGCGGCGATTGCAGCCGGTAGCCCAGGCGGTGCAGCAGCCGGCCCACAGTGGTCGAACTCACCCGCCACCCCTGCTCGTTCAGCGCCGCCGCCAGCTTTGCGCGACTCTTGCACGTCCAGCGCAGCGGCGAGGTCGGGTCTCCGCGCGTCAGCGGATCCACCAAGGCTTCGAGCGCGGCCTGGATGCCGGGTTGATCCTGCTGGATGCGAGGCCTTCCGCCTCCAGGGCGTCGGATGCGGTCCGTCGGCGCCTCGTCGCGGGAAATCTCCCGGCGTCCCTTGCGAATCGTCTCCCGAGCCAGACCGGTGGCCGACGAAACCACCGCGTCGCCGCCGTAGCCGATAGCGCGCGACTCGGCCGCCGCCCACCGGCGGCGACTGCGCTCGTCCAACACGGGCTCGACGGCGGCATACTTCGCAACAAGGGTCGCTTCCAGCTCGATGTCTCGCTTCATACCTCCAGTATGACCAGAAAATCGGTAGGTGACAAACTAGTTTAGGGCAGTGTCCTTACAGAAAGATCGCACATGCGAGCGACCTGCTGAGGCGCATCGATGCGGAAAGGGTGAAGACGAGATGTCGTCACTGCCGGCGGCTGTTCGACGAACTGGGCCGAATGATCGACGCGGTGTGACGGTGGAAGAGGGGAGAGGATGTCGACTGACGGCTTGGTGCCCGATCGCGATCGGCGGGCCGCCCGCATCCAGGTGGTCGATTGAGAGAGAATCGCGATGATGATGACTAAATTACCAGCGTGGTGGAAGGCGGGAGCTGCGACGCTCGTCGTCGTGGCGACAGGGTTTGCCGTGGCCGGCGGTCTCGGTGTGTCGGGCGGTCTCGATGTCCCGGATGCCGAGCCGGCTCGGGAGAATCTGGACCGGACGGGCTCCGCGGAAGTTGCCCTGCGGGTCGAGGGCATGACCTGAGGCGGCTGCTCCGTGGCCGTGCGCCACGCCCTTCGCGAGGTCGACGGTGTCGTAGCCGCGGACGTCTCCTACGACGACCGGCGGGCCGACGTGCAGTACCGCCCCAGCCTCGTCACGCCGGAGTCGCTCGTAGCGGCCATCGACCGTATCGGCTTCCAGGCAAGCGTCCTGGAGCCGGCGGTCGCAGCGTCATACGAAGTCCGGTGAGCGACGGGGCTTCGCCGGCGCGCGGGCGTCTTCCGGCCGCTACCGGGGTCGTGGCGGCGGTGCTGGCGGCGAGTTGTTGCGTGCTGCCCCTGGCGTTGATTGCCACCGGTCTCGCCGGCGCCGGGTTGATGATGACGATGATGCGTTACGAGTGGCTGACGCTGCCGGTCGGTGTCGGCGGGCTGCTCGTGGCCTGCCTGCTGTACGTGCGCGAGCAACGTCGATGCGACGCGGCGGCGTGCCGTCTGGCCGGCCATCGAGTGACCCGGACCATCCTGGGTTTCGCCGCGGCGGTCGTAGCGGTTGCGCTGCTCCTGAAGCTGTTTCCGTCCTGGACGGCCGGGATTCTGGAGGCGCTGTAGGTGCGGACTCGGAAGTTGGCAGGGTCGACAGTGACCAGCGTACGGTGAGCGCCGGCGAATCGGGAGAGGGAGCAGGTGGGGGCGCATTCCCGATTTCCCGGTCACGCGCTCACACCCACCGGCGTCATGGCCATCCGCTGCAAACAGTTCCATCTGCCGGACTTATAGAAAGACCGCAGGAGAAGAATCGCGTCGACGCTCTCCGGTAGCCAATAGATGGATGCGCCCTTGATGCGGAGATTGATGACGCGACGGATGGCGCTTTCGACGGCACCGCTGCCCCGCGGAAGCCCGAGCCCGACCATTGTGTGTGGTGTAGGCGAAACGATGACGGTTCTTCAGGAAATAGTTGAGGTGCGTGCGGATCTTGCCGGCCGTGCGCCCGCGGCACAGCTCCCGCAGGGCCGTGATCACCTCGTCCACCCGTGCTCGCTTGAGCAGCCCCCGCGTGCGGTTGAGCCAGCGGGTGCGTTGCGTCGCGCTCCAGCGGCGCAGCTTGACCGCGTCGGAGAGTTGCTTTGCGGCATGATAGAAGTCGATCAGCCCCAGCACCTGTGTCGGCGAGAGCCCGAGCGCGGCGATGAGTCGCTGGAGGCGTCGCCAGATCCAGGGCGCGCCGTCGGCGATGAAGAGCACCTTGTCAGCGGCGTTGAGGCCGATCTGCCGCGCGTACGACAACAGCAGGGCGAAGACCGCCTCCGGTCCCCGGAGCGTGCCGTCGATGATCGGGGCCCCCGTCTGAGACGGTCGCCCGTCGTCGCCGACGACGTACAGGATGAGGAGCTTCGGTTCCTTCCAGTCGGTATGGAATCGGTTGCGCCCCTTCTTCGTCTTGGGGCCACGCTTCTTGCGCCTCACGCGGACGCGGCCCCCGTCGAGGGAGACGACCACCCGCTTCCCGGTCACGCGGTCCAGCAGACCGCACGCCGCGCTCTGCTGGGCCGCTCGGGCCCGCGCAGCGTAGCGATAGGCGGTCGAGCGGAGGGTCTTGATATCCAGGGCGATGCCGTCGGAGCGGAGCTGCGCCTGCGCTTCGGCCAGCGAGCTGAGCATGGCGACCGCGCGGCTTGCATCGGAGGCCAGCTTCGGCGTGCACCGGTCGTAGATGCCCAGCACCACCAAGGCGGGGTAGAGTCCCATAGGCGCTAACTTGTTAAGGCCCTATGGTCCTCCGGCAGCTCAGTTCAGCCGAAGTACGCGGAGAGTTGCGGCTGTCGGCGACGTGGCGGCTCCGCCAGCTCGACGGAGATCGTTCGCCAGTCGCTGATCATGCGCGCCAGCGGGAGCGGTGGTTCGATGGCGCGCGTGACCTGGTTGAGCACGAACTTGCAGTCACGCCACGCGCTCGGGGGGCGCCGGCGCCGGCACGTCGTAGCCCCAGGGGGAAATCGCGCGGGCGTGGTGGATCAGCTTCTCCACCAGCAGCGCCACGAACAGTTTCCCGTAGAGCCACGCCTTGGCGCTGTCGTCGTCGTACTTCGGCACGTGCCCCAACTGGGCCAGCGACTTGAAGCGCTTGAACACCAATTCGACCTGCCAGCGCAGGCGATACCACTCCAGCACGTCCGCGGCGGAAAAGGGTGGCTCGGGAAAGGTCGTGAAGACGATCACGTACTCAGCAAAGCGCAGCGTGGCCGGTTGCACCTGGTTGCCCTTGCGGGCGGCGTCTCGGCGGACTTTCAGGTGCGCCAGGCGGATGGCTTCCGCCGACTTGCGGAGCACGCAGACCCGGCCCGGCAATCTTGCCGGCCGGGCCGCCATCGTCGCGCGGGACCGCGACCGTGATCGCCCAGGACCGGCCGGCGCCCGGACGCGTGACCGACCCCACCGCCGCAAGCAGGTCGAACGGCCGCCCGGCCGTCGTGCACAGCGGCAGCGACCCCGTGTTGACACGCACAATCAGCCGCCCGCCCGCGTCGACCACGTGGCGAATGCCCCGGGCCGTCGAATAGCCGCGGTCGGCCAGCACATGGTCGCCGGCGCGGATCGGGAACTGCGCCAACGATTCTCCCGTGCCCGGCCCCTCGGTCCCCGTCAGCTTGAAGAAGTCGCCCGCCAGCGACGGCAGGCCCACGCTGTAGTGCAGGCGCCACAGCGACCCGCTCGGGCCCGGTTCCTTCACCGTCGTCGCATCCACGGCCCGGACCTGGAACGCGCCTCCGGGGATGACCGCCAGACCCTGCTCCTCGAACAGGCGGACACACAGCGCGTGCAACCAACCCTTGGATTTCTTCAGCCGCTTCAACAGCGCCACGTCGGACAGGTCCGCCAGATGCGCCTGTCGGGCCCGAACCACCGTTTCCCGCAACGAGTGTCCGCAGCCGAGGTGCAGCAGGAGGGTCCGCAGGAGGTTGTCGACCGTCTTGTCCTTGCGCAGCCCCTTCAACGCCCCGGTGTCCTGCGCCAACTCGCGCCAGTCCTGAGGGAAGAACGACACCAGCACATCCCAGTCCTCGTCCACCGTGCCGGCCTCCGTGTCATGCATCCACATGCCAGGATACGCCGGCCATGCCGCGAAAACAAGTTAGCGCCTATGGGGTAGAGTCCCGGCCTCCGCTTCGCCCGACGGGCGTGTTTCTCGCGGTAGTACGGCGTCGTGACCGGCACCGTCGTGCCCCGGGAGGTGCGAACGTTGACGGTCTCCAGGCCGTCGCTCCGCATCCGCCGGGGCAGGTGGCGCACGAGGGCGCTCGCCGCGTCGCCAACCGCGGCGGAGCGCACCGCGCGTTGCAGCACGGGGGTGAGGAGGGCGCCGAAGAACTCGTCCGCGATGGCCCGCAGCTGCTCTTCGCACTGCTCCGCTTCCTCTGCCGACCTGGGCGCTGGAGCACGCGCCTCAAACTCCAGCGCCCGCCGGAGGGCAGTGCGCAGGTGGACGGGAATGTTGCGAAGATCGATCTCGCGGCTCGGGGTGTCGATGGCGCTCTTGTCCATTTCAACGCACCATCATGGGCAGTCCGAGCCGTAATGTCCAGTACCACCCTCCCCGTCTGTCCGAAGACCGGCTCAACCTCCCCCAGCCTCACAGTCCATCTTTGCCTACACACTGCTCCGGGAAATCGGGAATGCGCCCGCAGGTGGTGTCTGACGCGGCGGCGGAGCTCCTCGGGAAGATCCGACTCGGGGAGGACAGCTCTCTGGAGTTCAAGGAGGGTCTTCCTTTCCGGAGGCCGGATCAAGGGACCGGGGCGGGATCAGTTGGCGGACGAGCTGGCCGCCTTCGCCAACTCCACCGGGGGTGTCGTCGTGCTGGGCGTGTCCGACGAGCCGCGCGCCGTGACCGGCATCCCGATCGAGCACCTCGACGCGGTGGAACGCTACGTGTCGGAGATCGCCAGCGATTCCATTACACCGCCGCTGCTGCCGCTGATCGAGAAGCTCGAGCTGCCCGCTGCCGATGGCCGGATGCGGCCGGTGGTCAAGGTCGAGATTCCGCGCGGGTTCTTCGTGCATCAGAGTCCGGGCGGATATCTGCATCGCGTCGGAAGCTCGAAGCGCCAGATGGAGCCCGCGGTTCTTGCGCGGTTGTTCGAACAACGGAGCCAATCGCGCGGCGGGCAGTTCGACCGTCAGGTCGTCGCGGAGGCGTCCGTCCACGATCTGGACACGCGTCTGGTGGATCGGTTTCGCGGAGAGATCAGCGGCGACGACCGGACGACCGCACTCTCGAAGTTGGACATGATCCGGGTAGACGACGCGGGCGTGCTGCGCCCGACCGTGGCCGGCGTGCTGCTCGGAACGCGCCAGCCGCAGCGCTGGCTGCCGCACGCGTACATCCAGGCAGTGGCGTACCGGGGCGCCAGCATCGGAGAGGCGCTGGACTCGCCGCGCTACCAGCTCGACGCCAAGGACAACGACGGGCCGCTCGACGACCAGATTGCGTACGCCTGCCGGTTCGTGGCGAGAAACCAGCGCGTCGAAGCCTCCAAGTCCATGGGGCGGCAGGACTGGCCCCAGTACGATCTTGCGGCCGTCTTCGAGGCCGTCGTCAACGCTGTCGCGCACCGCGACTACTCGATCCGCGGTTCCAAGGTGCGTCTCAGGATGTTCTCGGACCGTATCGAGCTGTGCTCCCCGGGAGCGCTGGTCAACGGCATGAGCATCGACGAACTTGCCTACAAGCAGAACACGAGAAACCCCGCGATTGCCAACCTCCTCGACCGCTGCCCCGTCCCGGAGGAAATCGAGAGCCCGCGCCTGACGATGATGGACCGCCGCGGCGAGAGAGTGCCGGCCATCCTCGCACGGAGCCGGCGCCTCTCGGGTAGACAGCCGGTGTACGAGATGTTCGGCGACGAGTTGCGATTGACGATCCATGCCGCGGATCCGGCCGCCGGTTCGGCGTGATGGGTACGGGTATCGTGGGCGCGAAGGAGAACACGATGAGGATCAGCCGTCGAGAGATGCTCGCCGCCGTGGGCGCCGTGGGCGGCGTGCGCCTGATCCTGCTCGCGCTGGGAGTCGCTGGCCTGTCGGTGACGGGCGCCGCGGCGCAGACCGGCCGGGCTGTGTCGAGCGAATGGACCTATTTCGGCGGCACCCGCGCCTTCACCCGCTACGCGCCGCTCGACCAGATCGACCGGACCAACGTCGCGCGCCTGGGGGTTGCCTGGCGGCGGCCGGCCGTCGACCCAGCGTTGATCCGGCCGTTCCCGGAGCTGGAGCCTTCCGGCTACCTGCGCGCCACGCCGATCCTGGTCGACGGCGTCCTCTACGCGTCGAATGCCGTCGGTCTCGTTGAGGCGTTCGATCCGGGCACCGGCGAGACCCTCTGGCTGCAGCGGCCACCGCTGCCGACCCTGGAGGGGGTGGCGGGCCGCGGGGTTCATGGGGTGGCGTTCTGGTCGGACGGCGCGGACCGGCGCATCTTCTCGTTCCGCAACCGGTTCCTCTATGCGCTGGACGCCGGGACGGGTGAATCCATCGCCGGCTTCGGCGAGGGCGGGCGCGTCGACCTGACCCCGGCCGGGGCGACCAGCGCCCGCGGCGGGGCGAGCCCCATCGTCGTCGGCGACATCGTCGTGGTGGCGGGCGTCGTGGACGGCGCCGGCGACAGCGGGGTGCGCTGGCGGGACAGCGTCCCGGAGAACGTGCGGGGCTACGACGCGCGGACCGGCGCGCTGCGGTGGACCTTCCACGTGGTGCCGCGTCCGGGAGAGTTCGGCGCCGACACCTGGGGCGGCGACTCGCTCGCCGCGTCGGGCGACCTGGGCTCGTGGTGCTGCCTCAGCGCCGACCCGGAACTCGGCACCGTTTACGTGCCGCTCACCGCCCCCACCGCCGCCTACTACGGCGGCCACCGGCCGGGCGACAACCTCTTCTCGAACAGCCTCGTCGCCCTCGATGCCGCCACCGGCGAGCGGGTCTGGCACTTCCAGATGGTCCATCACGATCTGTGGGAGTACGACACGGTCGGGCCGCCGACCCTGGGGGAGATCACGGTCGATGGCCGCCGCATCCGTGCCGTGATGCAGCCGAGCAAGACCGGGTTCCTGCATGTCTTCGACCGGGCGACCGGCGAGCCGGTGTGGCCGATCGAGGAGCGACCGGTGCCGCCGTCGACCGTGCCGGGGGAGCAGGCGTCCCCGACCCGGCCCCCGCCGTTCGCGCACCAGGGCGTGAGCGCGGACGATCTCATCGACTTCACCGGGGAGCTGGAGGAGCAGGCCCGCGGCGTCGCCTCCCGCTTCGTTCTCGGTCCCCTCTTCACGCCGCCGACGGTGGTGAGCGACGAGCCCGGCGGCACCGACGGCACCCTGGCCCTACCCGGCTCCTGGGGATCGGGCAACTGGAACACCGGCGCGTTCGATCCCGAGACCGGCTTCTACTACGCCTTCTCGCACGTCGTCCCGCGCGTCTACCGGCTGGCGGACGCATCGGGCGAGGAGAACGCCGAGATGGCGTACTACAGCCCGAACCGCGACGCCTCGTACCTGGACGGCATCCCGCTCGTGAAGCCCCCCTGGGGGCGGATCTCCGCGTTCGATCTCAATCGCGGGGAGCTGGTCTGGCGGGTACGGACGCCATCGTCAAGGACAACGAGCGCATGCTCGGCTACGGTTTCTACGCCGAGGTGACGCTCGGCTACGATCCGGTGGAGTCGCAGGATGCGTCGGGCCGTCCGTTCCGTGTCGCGCAGTTGCGGCCCATCCAGATGTCGAAGCCGGACGTGCTCGACGTGCTGGCCAGGGGGCGCCGGGCGTTCACTACCGAGCATTGGCGCGACTTCCTCATCCGGTCCGCCGGCCTGGAGCCGGCCGCCCTGGACGAAGCGGCCAAACGCGTCGTGCTGCTGCGCATGGCGCCGTTCGTCGAGCGCAACTACAACCTGGTCGAGCTCGGGCCGCGCGGCACCGGCAAGAGCCATATCTACCAACAGCTTTCCCCGTATTCCCACCTGTTGTCGGGCGGCAAGGCCACCGTGGCCAAGATGTTCGTGAACATGGCCAACGGGCAGCGCGGCCTGCTCTGCCAGTACGACGTGGTCTGCTTCGACGAGATCGCGGGAATCTCCTTCGACCAGAAGGACGGCGTCAATATCATGAAGGGCTACATGGCCTCCGGCGAGTTCAGCCGCGGCAAGGAGAGCATTCGCGCCGAGGGCGGCGTCGTCATGGTCGGCAACTTCGAGGTGGACGTCGAGCAGCAGCAGCGCATCGGGCATCTCCTGAGTCCGTTGCCGAAGGAGATGCGGGACGACACGGCGTTCCACGACCGCATCCACGCCTACGCCCCGGGCTGGAACTTCCCGAAGCTCAAGCCGACCGATCACCTGACCGACCACTTCGGACTGGTGAGCGACTTTCTGAGCGAGTGCTGGACCCGTCTGCGGCAGACGAGCCGGGTCTCGGTGCTCCAGAATCGCGTGTTCTGGGGCGGCGCGCTGAGCGGACGCGACGCGGAGGCCGTGCACAAGACCTGCTCGGGTCTCGTCAAACTGCTGTTTCCCGACCCGGATGAGCACGTGCCGGACGACGACCTGGAGTGGGTCGTGCGACTGGCGCTGGAATCGCGCCGGCGCGTGAAGGAGCAGCAGAAGCGGTGCCTGAAGAGCGAGTTCCGCAATACGCACTTCTCGTTCACGCTGGGGGTGGACGGCGTCGAGCAGTTCGTCTCCACGCCGGAGCTGCACAGCGACGAAGCCATCGACGGCGACCCGTTGCCGCCGGGACAGGTCTGGGCTATCGGCCCCGGCCACGGAGAGACCGGCGCGGGCCTCTACCGCATCGAGATTGCCGCCGGGCCCGGCAGCGGCGCGAAGGTCCTGAACCATCCCGTGCCGCCCGCGTTCCGGGAGAGCGTCAAGGTGGGCGAGCAGAACCTCTACGCACGGGCCAAGGAGCTGATTGGCGACCGGGACCCACGGTCCCACGAGTACACGATCCAGCTCCGGCCCTTCGACGCGGACACGTCCGGCGCCGGACTCGGGCTGCCGGTCCTCGTAGCCTGCGTGGGCGGGCTGCTGGAGCGCAGCACGCGCGGCGGGACCATCATCGTCGGACCGCTCAACCTGGGTGGTTCCATAGAGAGGATTCCCAACCCCGTTGCGGTTGCGGAACTCGCCGTGGACAAGCAGGCGGCCACGTTGCTGATGCCGGTCTCGTCGCGGCGGGCCCTGAACGAACTTCCCGACGACCTGTGGACGAAGATCAACGTCGAGTTTTACAGCGATCCCGCGGATGGGGTGTTCAAGGCGCTGCTGGAGTAGGAGCGTGTGCTCGCCGACCTCGTCGTTGGAATAGGAGAGGAAGGAAGCAATGGGCGTTGCACACGTCAAGCTCACCATCCGGACCGGTGGTGCGTCGAGCTGATGGCCGTACTCCAGAGGCGCCCCGCTTGCGTTTCAGGGGACCTGCGCAAGGTGACGTCCCCGGGCCGCCCGCAGATCGAAGGTGTAGGTTCGCGTACATCCGCGTGCTTCGTTGCGATGCGCAATCAGGTAGTCCGCGAAACCCGCGCCGCCGGATTCGAACTCGCGTAACGCTGCCCAGACGGTCTGGCGATCCTCGATCGCGAGCTCGGCGGCTCGCAGGAGTTGGCGGATGACGGGGATGACGGCGACCTTCTTGTAATCGTAGGCGCTCGTCAGCACCCACACGAGCTCCGTGAGCACGAGGACGCTGACGTATCCGGGCGCCTGCGCGGTGCAGCGGCCCTCGATGAGGCGCTCCGCGGCGGCTGACTGGTCGGGATCGTCCTGCACGATGTAGCGCACCAGGACGTTGGTGTCGAGACCAATCATCGGTTCAGGATCTGCGCGCGGCCGCGCGCGCAATGGCTTCGTCCATCGATTCGAGGGTGACAGGCGCATCCGGTTTCGGCAGCATGCCCTTGAGCTGCGTGACCGATGCAGTGACGGGCGCGACACGCAGGCAGCCGTCGTCTTCCAGCATGAAGTCGATCTTGTCGCCGGGCTTCAGGTGCAGCCTGTCGCGAATCGGCTTCGGCAAGGTCACCTGCCCTTTGCTGGTAATCGTTGCTTGCATTACATCTCCCATAATCCTTACTTGAGAGTAAGGGTACAGCCGAGTGATGACGGGATCAAGAGGCGAGCCGGCGGTCGGACAGCGTCTCGTGTCGGCCTTCCCGTTTCCGGGCTTCGGGGCAGCCGGGACGGGCCGGGCAGCGGGGGAAGCGGCGACGAGCCATGGGAGGTCATCGGCGTCGTGGCCGACGTCACGTCTCCCTTTGGAGGCGAGCCCTTCGGTCCGGGCGACGCGGGTGACGTCTCGTGCTCCGGTAGACGTAGACGTGTGCGCCGCTCACGCCGCGCGCGCGCCCAGAAGCCCTGTCGTTCCGCGCCGGTGTATCGTGGGCGCGAAGGAGAACCCGATGAGGATCAGCCGTCGAGAGGCACGCACGTCGCGTTCTCGCACCACACCGCCGTCCAGGCGCTGGCGCGCGCGATGGAGAACGCCGGCACCACGGCGGCGCGCCCGGTGCGGACGGCACTCGACGGTCTCCAACTGGAGGTGGCCACCGGCACGTTGACACTGGGATCGGACGGCTACGCGACGATGCCGATGTATGTGGCGCGCGCCACACGTCACGGCCTGGAGGTGGCGCAGCGGTTCGAGGCCGTGGCGCCGGGTGCGGTGTGCGCGTGAGCCGTGTCTTCGGACACGCCGGCCCTGGAACTGTCGCGCCCGGCAGGACGAACCGAGACGAGGGAGACGCTGGCCCGTCACCAATCAGGACAAGCCGACATCGCGATGACTGAAGCACTCTGGGACTCATACCTCGCCACCGCGAGGGAAAAGTACGAGGAAATCGACAGGAACGAACGTTACAAGATCGATCTCGGCACAGCGTTGACAGCAGCCCGTGAAGCCCTGCTCCGCGACCAACGAGACTGGTCGAAGCTGGTGTTGGAAGCGATCAGGCATAAGGACAACAACATCATTCATCCCCGGTATGACCAGCCGAAGCTGGTGAAGTGGGTCGAGGGCAACGCGAACGAGGCGCGTGATGCGCTTTCAGACGTGTGGTCCGAAGACGACCGAACGCCCGGCGACCGCGTTCGCGCATTCGATGCCCGGCTGCCCGAGAGCGTGTTCTCACGAGGCGCCAAGAGCGCTCGCCTCGACGCCGCATCGTATTTCATGATGGGGGTCGACCCGCAACGGTATCCGCCGTACCGACAGAGCGCGTTCCGAAACACATACCAGAGCCTGGGCTATCCGCCGTTTTCGGCCGGCGATGCAGGGGGTGAGTACGAGCATGCCCTGGATTTTCTCGACCGCGTACTCGAAGAGGCGCGGCGGCGGGGCATGGACAGACCGGGCACTCGGCTGGATGCACAGTCCGTCGTCTGGTGGCTCAAGGACCTCGGACCTCCACCTCCACCGCCGGTTCACGCCCTGAACACGATCCTCTACGGCCCGCCCGGCACCGGGAAGACATGGCACACCGTCACGCGCGCGGTGGCGGTCGTCGAGAATCGGGAAGTGGGTGCGGTGGAGCAGGAGGAACGCGCCACTGTGAAGCGCCGGTACGACGAGCACCGAGGCGCCGGACGGATCGAGATGGTGACGTTCCACCAGAACACCACCTACGAGGACTTCGTCGAAGGCATCCGGCCTGTCCTGGCGGACCGCGCCAGCACCGGCGCGGAGACTCCGGCCGAGAGCGGAGATGTCCGGTACGAGCTGTCGCGCGGCGTGTTCCGGCGCATCGGGGAGCGCGCCGCGTCGGACGCGAACGGGCGCTACGTGCTCGTCATCGACGAGATCAACCGCGGCAACGTCGCCCGGATCTTCGGCGAGCTGATCACCCTGATCGAGGATTCGAAGCGGGTCGGCCGGGACGACGAGGCACGGGTCACGCTGCCCGGCTCGAAGACGGACTTCGGCGTGCCGGCGAACCTGCACGTGATCGGGACGATGAACACCGCGGACCGATCCATCGCCCTGTTGGACACCGCGCTGCGGCGGCGGTTCGTGTTCGAGGAGATGATGCCGGACCCGTCCCATCCCGGCGTCAGCAGGGACGTGGACGGCATCGACTGCCAGAAGCTCCTCGCCGCGATGAATCGGCGCATCGCCGCCCTGCTGGACCGGGAGCACCAGATCGGGCACACCTACTTCTTGCGGGTCGATACCCCGGCGGCGCTCGCCAGCACGTTTCAGACCCGAATCGTGCCGCTGCTGCAGGAGTACTTCTACGACGACTGGGAGAAGATCGGCGCGGCCCTGAACCAGAACTCGTTCGTCCGCAAGTCGGATCCGCCGGAGGAACTGGTCCGATTGGATCTGGTGGATGCCAGCCGGGCCGTCTACGAGTTGCTGCCAGCTCGGGACAGCCTGTGGACCGCCCCGACCGAGTACCGGAAGATCTATGAAACGAAGACACAGGCGGAAGACGGCGGCGTGGCGCAGGATGACTGACCATGCCGGTCTCGAGCGAGCACGACCGCCCGGCCGACCTCGGTGATCCCGCCGGCCGATATCCACCCGGCCGGCCGACCCCGCCCTCGATCGAGCGCGTCTTTCCGACCGATGCTCAGACGCGGCGTACGCGTCGCGGTACGCGGCGGCCACTGGTCGTTCGCGAATACGAGCCTCTGACCGGGCTGAGTGAAGAAGAGCGGCGGGATCTGGAGCGATTCGTACTCGCGCAAACGACCCCCGAACCGCAGAATCCGCGCCGGTTCGTGCTGGGGTTTCGGAACGGCCTTGTCCACGCGCAGAATTACGTCGGAGTCATCGAGACGCGCCGGGGAACGGTGATTGAAATCCTGCCGAAGATCGACCTCGCGAACGTCCGGAACGAGACCGAAAAACCCAACGCACGCCCCGGCGAACGGGCGGGCGGCTCTGCCGATTCTTCGACAGGCCGGCACGAAGAGACCCGCAGGGTCTTCCTGACCATGCTGCGGGACTGGCGCGGTCTCGGGCAGGCGCAATTCGACGCCGCCGGTATCCGTGCCGTCCGCCGCTTCGACATGCTCGAAGCCTTCGTCCACCTGTTCCTGACGAGCGTCGTCCTGCTGACCCGGCGCGGCCTCGCCCGGGCGTACCGGACGCGGGAGGCGAATCTTCCCTGCCTGCGCGGACGGATTCTGTTCCCGCCGCACGTCCGCGAGAACCTGGTGGACCGCTCCCGTTTCTACGTGGGCTTCGACGAGTTCACCGCGGATCGACCCGCGAACCGGCTGATCCACCTGGCGTTGCGGCGGCTCACGGGCGTCGTGCGTCATCCCGCGAACCGACAGCGGCTCCACCAACTGCGCATCGTCTTCTCCGACGTGCCCCCTTCTACGAACCCCGACGACGACTGGGCGCGGCATCGCGTGGACCGTTCGATGCGCCACTACGACACCGTGATGCCGTGGGTCGGGTTGTTCCTGTTCGGCCGGGGTCTGGCCACGTTCGCCGGTCCGTACGTCAACCGGGCGCTGCTGTTTCCGATGCAGGAGGTGTTCGAGGACTTCGTCACCGCCGCCGTCCGCCGACACCAGCGGCGTTTCACGGTGCGCGCCCAGGGGCCGATGAAGAATCTGGCAATGGACGGTACCGGCAAGAACACCTTTTGGCTGAAGCCGGATATCGTTCTGGAGCGCGGGCATGTCCGATTCATCCTGGATGCGAAGTGGAAGCATCTCGACCCCGCCGCGCCGAACCATGGCGTCAGACCGGACGACGCATACCAGCTCTTCGCCTACGGGAGGAGATACGGCTGCCGGCGCGTCGTCCTCGTCTATCCCAGGACGCCGGCGTTTCAGGAGATGCTCAGGTTCCGATTCGTCGATGATCGCGATCTGGAGCTGGCCTGCTTCCCGTTCGACGTGGCCGATCCGGCCGGAACCGTTGACGCGCTGATGCGGGATCTGCTGCGCTGACCGCCGTGGCCCGGCTCACCTGCCCCACCGCTCCGGATGCTACCGGAGAACGTCTGCAAGGCCGCCGGCAGCGGTCACTCGAAACCCAGCTCGACGCGGCCGATTCCCGGGAAGTCCGCCGTCAGCCGCTCCCCCGCCTCGGCGGGGTAGATGACGTCGGTGGTGACCCCGGTGGTCACGAAATCGCCGCGCGAGAGGGTCAGTCCGTGGCGCGGCAGCTCGTTGGCCAGCCAGGCCACGACCTCGAGCGGGTGGCCGAGGACGTTGCCTCCCGAGCCGGTCAGGCGCTCCTCGCCGTTGACGAGGAGACGCGTCGGCTGCGCGGCGAGGTCGAGGGCGCGCCAGTCGTCCACCGGCGTGCCGTGGATCCAGGCGCCGTGAATGGCGATGTCGGCCGCGAACGACTCCGGCGTGAACCGGTCGAGGCCCGCGAAGTGATGCTCGACCAACTCGATGGCCGGATACAGCGGCCCGAGGTACTCGGCGACCGACCGCCGATCGTGGCCCCCGTCGATTACCGGCACGTCGGCCGCCATGCGGAAGGCGATCTCGACCTCGATCAGCCGGATGACGTAGTCGGCGGCGCGCAGGGTGACGCCGGACTCGTGCAGTCGCGCCGTGAACAGGCGGCCGAACACCGGATAGGGCACGCCCAGCATGCGCTGCGCCGCGGGATTGGTCAGCGCCACCTTGTAGCCCGCCGTCTCGCCGCCCCAGTGTGCGCACAGCCCGTCGACCAGCACGGCCTGGGCGCGATAGGCCGACGCGAGGTCCGGCGGCATGAGCGCCGGCGGCAACTCGTCGATGCGTTCATGCCGTGTGCGCAACGACTGGAGGAACCGTGCGGTCTCGGTGATGCTCATGGGATCTTCTCCTATATCTCGACCAGCTCGAACACGCCGAACACCCGGTAGTCGCGCGCGTTGGAGGTGACGATGCGGGTAACGCCGTTCCGGTAGTACGTGGCCGCGAGCAGCGTATCGAGCAGCCGCTTGCGACCGAGACCGTGTTCCTGCATCCACGCCAGAAACTGGCTGACGACCTGATCGTCCGGGACGGTCCGCTCCACTTCCGTCGCATTCCACCAGAAGCTTGCCTTGGCGAGCGCCTGGGCCATGGACAGCGGCCGCTCGAAGCGGCGCGGGTCGGTCACGACGTGAATGAACTCGGAGAGTACCTGAGGTGCGAGCGCCGCTTCGCGGTCGCGGCCGAGAATCTGCCGCCGCAACACCTCCAGAGCCGCACCGTGGCCGTCCGTCTCCTGGATTTCGACCTGCACGAGGAAGGTCGTATCAAGCCCTGTCATCGTCGAGCATCTCCTCCAGCAGGTCGTCGTCGATGCGCAACGGTCTCAGCACCCGGCCTGCCGAGACAGGGCTCAGATCGGCCAGGGTGGTGGAGCGAGCGATCCGCCGCTCGCGGAACTCCTCCATGGCTTCCCGGATCAGCTCGGATGCGGTCCGATCCCGCGCCCTGGCGAAGCGCTGGAAGTCCCTGTAGATCGGCTCCGATACGTTGATTGTTATGGTCTTCATACATCAATAGTCATGTATCACGTGCCGGCCGTCAATCGCCACTGTGACCGGGCCGGTCTTGACATCCGTCCACCGTGCGGGGCATCGTGAGGCCCTTGCGCCCGTGACGTGCTGTGTGGCGCAGCATGGCCCGGCGGCGGAACCACCCCGGTGCGCGACGGCGGACTACGGAGGCCCAATGACTGCTGGCGGCATGCGTCCTCGAAGACCGTTCCGGGCGAGACTCCACGGTGCTGCCCTCGCCGCCATCGCGCTGGCGCTGTCCCTCGCCGGCGCTCCGCCTGCCGCGTCCGCCGAGACCCGTGGCTACGTGATCTCCATGGTCCACACGGCGACCTACGGAGACACGGACACCTGCCCGCAGGGGGACAACGGCGGGCTGGCCGACCTCAAGACGCGGCGCCTGGTCCGCCGGGGCTTCAGCGAAGAGGAAGCGAGAGCGATCCTCGCCAACGGCGGCGTCGATCGGGAGGGTAACCGGGTCCCGCTTGCGGAGTTGCCCCGTCTGAACGGCATCGAGGTCAACCCCGGCAACGTCCCGGTGCTCGTCTCCGACCCGCACGTCCACACCGCGCAGGGGCGCTTCGCCTACGGCTTCAATCTGAACGGCCGGGTCGAGCCCGATTCCTTCGAGAACCCCGACAGCGGCGAGCGGGGCGTCGACAACCAGATGTGGCGCGCACTGGGTTGCTTCGAGGTCTACCGCATCCGCCGGCCGGTCCGGCCGTACAACGAGGACATCGCCTGGGACACCGCGCTGGACGCGATGCCCGCCTGGCTGATGTCGGTCTCCGGCTCCGACCTGGACCGCGACGGAGAGGTCACGGTCACCTTCGACCGGGCCCTGAACGTCGCCATGCGGGACGCCCGCGGCGGCGTGCTGTCCGCCGCCACCTACGTGGTCGATCCCGACCCGCGCTCGCACGGCGTGTTCGCGGGCCGCATCGCGGACGGGGTGCTCACCATCGAGCCCGGCGACTTCTCGATGCAGGGAGAGTCGCAGTTCTATGCGATCCTGCGGTTCTCCGAGACCCGCCTGCGGCTGGAGCTGGCGGACGACGGCAGCGCGGCGGGCATCATCGGCGGATACCAGCCCTGGCGGGACTACTTTCACTACCTGGCCATTCGCGGCGAGGAGAACGCGCAGGTCGATTTGGCCGGGGTGTACTACGCCATGCGGCGCCTGGCCGACGGCGCGCCCGACCCGGAGACCGGCGAGAACACCGCGATCTCGGCCGCCTACTTTCTGGAAGCGGTTCCGGCGTTCCACGCGACCCTCTCCGGCGAGATCCTGGCCGACGCGGTGGGCCCCGGCCCGCTGCTCAGCGGCCCCGCGGTGCGCGAGAACGTCACCCTCGATCCGGAGTGAGGACATGGACGGGAGGACTCACATGCGGCGGCTCTGGCGCCTGCCGGTTCTGCTGGCGGGACTGATGCTCGGTGCGCCGGCGGTGTCGAGCGCGGCGGGCGAGATGACGTTCGTGCGCCTGACACCGGCTCAGTACCAGCGCGCCATCCACGACATCTTCGGCCCCAGCATCCGGGTCGACGAGAGCGCCGCGGTGCTCGGCGTCCGCGACCGGGGGCTGCTGGCGCTCGGGGCTCGCAGGAGCACGCTGAGCGCCGCGGAGCTGGAGCGCTATGAAGCGCTCGCGCAGCAGATCGCCGCGCAGGTTACGGATCCGGCGCGCCGGGCCACGCTTATCCAGTGCAGGCCGGAAGTGGTCGATGCGCCGGACGACGCGTGCGCTGCGCAGTTCATCACCCGGGCGGGGCGGTTCCTGTTCCGCCGGCCGCTGACCGGCGACGAGACCGACCTGTACGTCGCGGTGGCGCGCACCGCCGCGGAGACCCTCGGCGACTACTACGGCGGACTTCGTGCGGCGCTCGCCGGGATGCTGGTGGCGCCCGAGTTCCTGTTCCGCGTGGAGCACAGCGAGCCGGAGCCAGGCGATTCCGGGAGGCTGCGGCTGGACGCCTGGTCGCAGGCGTCCCGGCTCGGCTTCTTCCTCTGGGACAGCGCCCCGGACGGACTGCTCCTGGACGCGGCGGAGTCCGGCGAGCTGCTTTCTCCGGAGGGCCTCAACCGGCAGGTCGAGCGGCTGCTGGCGTCGCCGCGGGTCGAGCACGGGCTGCGCGCGTTCTTCTCGGACATGCTGCAGTTCGACCGCTTTGCCACGCTGTCCATCGATTCGAGCCTGTTCCCGCGGTTCACCAAGAACGTGGAGGACGACGCGCGCGAGCAGACCCTGCGGACGGTCGCCGACCACCTGCTGAACCGGAACCGCGACTACCGGGACCTGTTCGTCTCGCGCGACACGTTCCTCACCCCGCCGCTGGCGGCCATCTACGGGGTGCCGCTGGTGCGCTCGCAGGAGCTGGGCGGCGCCGTGCCATGGGTGCCCTACCGGTTCCCGGAGGGGGACAGCCACGTGGGGCTGCTCGCGCAAGTGAGCTTCCTGGCCCTGCACTCGCATCCGGGGCGGTCGTCTCCCACGCTGCGGGGACAGGCGGTGCGCGAGATCTTCCTGTGCCAGCGGGTGCCTCCTCCACCGCCGGATGTCGACTTCAGCCTCCTGCAGGACACGTACAACCCCGACTTCCGGACAACGCGGGACCGCCTCGCAGAGCACCGGCGGAACCCGGCGTGCGCGAGCTGTCACAACCTGACGGATCCCATCGGCCTCACGCTGGAGGTGTTCGATGCAGCCGGCGGGTATCGGACCACCGAGAACGGCGCGCCGATAGATGCCAGCGGCGAGCTCAACGGCAGGACCTACGCGGGGCCGCCGGGGCTGGCGGAGGCGCTCCGGGACGAGCCGCGGGCGACGTCCTGCTTCGTCGAGCGGGCGTTCTCCTACGGGGCGGCGCGGACGCCGACGGCTGGAGAACGGGAGTGGCTGGAGGACTTGCAGGCGGAGCTCGCCGAGAGCGGCGTGAAGTGGCGTCCGCTCATGGGCCGCATCGCCCGGCATCCGGACTTCTATACGGTCGTGCCGGGTGCATCGTGACGGACGGCTTGCGACAGGGAGATTGAGGACATGAGTGCAACACGCGAGATCGGCCGCCGCACGGTGCTGCGCGGCATGCTGCAGGGCGGCGCCGCCGTCGCCGTCGGGCTGCCGGTGCTGGAGTGCTTCCTGAACACCAACGGTACGGCCTACGCCGCCAGCGGCGCTCCCTTGCCGCCCTGCTTCGGCACGTGGTTCTGGGGGCTGGGACTGGTCCCCAACCACTGGGAGCCGGCGACGACGGGCTTCGACTACGAGCTGCCGGAGCACCTGGCCGGCCTGCGCCCCATCCAGTCGAAGATGAACCTGTTCAGCGGCATGCAGGTCTTCCTGGACGGCAAGGTCAACCAGAACCACTACTCCGGCGCCCAGGGTCAGGCCACCGGCATGGTGTCGCGCAACGGCAGCGACTATTCGACGAGCATCGACACCTTCATCGGCGAGCAGATCGGCCGCGGCACCCGGTTCCGTTCCCTGGAGGTGACCTGCGACGGCGACAGCAGCGCGAGCTGGAGCGCACGCGGCTCCAGCGGCCTGAACCCGTCCGAGACGTCGCCCCTCGCCCTGTACGGCCGTATCTTCGGCGACGGCTTCCGGGACCCGAGCGGGGCCGACTTCCAGGCCGACCCGGGGGTGATGGTGCGGCACAGCGCGCTCTCCGCCGTCTCGGAGCAGCGGAAGAAGCTGATGTCCGCGGTGTCCGCGTCGGACCGGGCGCGGCTCGACGAGTACTTCTCTTCCGTGCGCGACCTGGAGCGGAAGCTGGCGTTCGAGCTCGACCGGCCGGCGCCGCTGCCTGCCTGCACGGTTCCGGAAGCAGGGACGGAGGCGATCGGGGCGCTCGTCGAGCAGGTCGAACGCACCCACCGGCAGTACGCGCGGCTTCTCGCCCACGCGCTGGCGTGCGGCCAGACGCGGATCTTCAATCTCACGATGGGCTCGGCGTTCTCCCGGCTGCGCCGACCCGGCGAGGTGAACGCCTACCACGCCCTGACCCACGAGGAGCCGATCGATCCGGAGCTGGGGTATCAGCCCACGTGCAAGTGGCTGGCCGAGCGGATGATGGATTTCTTCCGGGAGTTCGTGCAGACGCTGGACTCCATCCGGGAAGGGGAGGGCACGCTGCTGGATCGCAGCGTGGTCTTCGCGTTCACGGACCACGGCGAGGCGCGGATGCATTCGATGAAGCGCTATCCCGTGCTGACCGCCGGGAGCGGCGGCGGCCGGATGAAGACGGGCCTGCACGTGGCGGCGGAGGGGGACGCGGCCACCCGCGCCGGTTTCACCGTTCAGCAGGCTCTGGGCGTGGTGAACGGCCAGTGGGGCAGCGAGTCCAACCAGGTGATGCGGCCGTTCGGCGAGGTGCTGGCGTGACCCGCCCGACGGTCTGGTGTGCGGTCGTGCTGGCGGCGTTCGGCCTGGCCGGAGCGCCTCCGGCGTTGGCGGAGGAGAAGCCGGCAGCGCCGCAGACCGTCCCGCCCGGCGTGACCCTGGTGGAGGTGGTGAGGGAGCTGCAGGCATCGGCCGCGCAGTTGCTCTGGGTCAGGCTCGGCGACGCGGAGGGTCGGACCCTGCTGTTGCGCGCGGACGGGGCATCCGGCGGCGCGGGCTGCGTGGACGCGTGCGCCGGCGAGTTCCCGCCGCTCCCGGCTCCGCAGCACGCCGAGCCCTTCGGCGACTGGTCACCGGTCCGTCGCCCGGATGGCCGGCTGCAGTGGGCCTACCGGTCGCATCCGCTGCACACGTGGTCACGGGAGGAGGAGCCGGGCGAAGTCGCCACCAACGTCGGTCTGGCCGAGACGGCGAATCTGAAGCTCGCCGAGCGAGGGGCGGAGGCGGGGGCGCTGATGCCGTCGGCAGGCTGGCAGGTGGCGCGCCTCGAACCCGCCCGGTCCGTTACCGTGCCAGCCGGCATGGAGGCCAGGCTCGTATCGTCGGCGCAGGCCGTCGTGCTGACCGATTTCGATGGGTTTACCCTGTACGCGTTCGACGGCGATGCCGCGCGGGACGGGCAGACCTGCTCCGAGCGCGGTTGCGAGATGCGGTGGCTGCCCGTCCCGGCGCCGGCGCTGGCCCTCGACAGGGGCGACTTCTCCGTGGTGAGCCGGGTGGATGGTTCACGGCAGTGGGCCTACCGGGGAAGGCCGCTGTATCGGTACCCTGGGGACCTGCTGCCGGGCGACGCGCACGGCCGCGCCGCCGACGAGCGGTGGAGCATGGCCGTGCTGACGGAGAACTTCCGGCCCCCGCGGGTGGCGGTGACCGCCCTGGAGGGGTACGGCGACGCCCTCTCGCTCGACGGGAGGACCCTCTACTCCGGCTCCGCGTTCGAGAAGTACTGGGGCGGGCGCAACCTGCGCGACAGCTTCAAGAACGGCTACAACCGGGGCAAACGGCTGGGCGGCGACGCCTGCGTGGACGCCGAATGCCTGAAGATGTGGCGCCCGTTCCACGCCTCCGCCGAAGCGCGGTCGACCGGCTTCTGGGAGGTAGTCACGCGCCGCGACGGCAGCCGGCAGTGGGCCTACAAGGGCTATGCCGTCTACACCTACGCCGGCGACGAGGCGCCCGGCCAGAACCGGGGGCAGGCCACCTACGCCTTCGCGGAGCTGGACGGCGGCCCCGACGAGATCGAGCGAGCCGTCTGGCTGGCCGAGCTCGGCAAGACCTACGGCGGCGCCGGCGTGTACTGGAACGTCGCCAAGCCGTGATCCGACGGGACGAGCTGGCGGCGTCCGGCCCGGGGGTTCCAATGCGCAATCTCACCCGAGCGATCTTCGCAATCGTCCTGTTTGCGGCCACGGTTCCCGCCGGGGCGCAGTCTCCCGAGCGCGAATGGCGCTACTTCGGCGGCGACGAAGCGTTCACGCGCTACTCCCCGCTCGACCGGATCGATCGCGACAACGTCGGCGAGCTGGAGATCGTCTGGCGCCGTCCGGCCGCGGATCCGGAACTGCTGGCGGCATTCCCGGACCTGGGCGTCAACGCGTATCTGCGGTCGACGCCGATCCTGATCGACGGCGTGCTGTACGCCCCGAACGCGCTCGGACTGCTGGAGGCGTTCGACCCGGGCACCGGTGACATGATCTGGCGGCAGCCGCCGTTCGCCGCCACCGAGGAGGAGGTCGCCGGCCGCAGCACGCGAGGCGCTGCCTACTGGACCGACGGGTCCGCGCGCCGGCTGCTGCTGGTCCGGGGCGGGTACCTGTATGCGCTGGACGCGGAAACCGGCCGGCGGGTCGCGTCGTTCGGCCTCGCCGACCAGGGCCGGGTCGACCTGGACTGGGAGCATTCGCTCGCCGGCGAGTTCGACTGGACGGCCGGGCCGATCGTGGTCGGCGATGTCGTGGTGGTGGCGGGCACGACCGGCGGGGCCGGCGACGGCGGAATCGTCCGTGAGGCGGCCCCGGAGGACGTCCGCGGCTTCGACGTGCGTACCGGAGAGCTGCTCTGGACGTTCCACGTCGTTCCGCGTGCCGGAGAGTTCGGGGCCGACACCTGGGGCGACGGCTCGGGCGCCTACTCGGGCGATCTCGGGTCGTGGTGCGGCCTGACCGCCGATGAGGAGCTGGGGTACGTCTACGTGCCGCTGTCCGCACCCACCGGGATGGTCTACGGCGGCCACCGGCCCGGGGACAACCTCTTTTCGGATAGTCTTGTGGCCCTCGACGCCGCCACCGGCGAGCGGGTATGGCACTTCCAGATGGTCCATCACGACGTCTGGGAGTACGACACCGTCGGACCGCCCATACTCGGCGACATCACGGTGGACGGCTGGCGCATCGAGGCGGTGATGCAGCCGAGCAAGACCGCGTTCCTGTACGTGTTCGACCGCGCGACCGGCGAGCCGGTCTGGCCCATAGAGGAGCGCAAGGTCCTGCAATCCATCGTGCCGGGCGAGTGGACCTCGCCGACGCAGCCGTTCCCCACGAAGCCGCCGCCATTCGACCGGCAGGGCATCACCGTCGACGATCTGATCGACTTCACTCCCGAGCTGCGTGCGGAGGCGCTCGAAGCGGTGGCGCAGCTCGTGCTCGGACCGCTGTTCACGCCGCCGTGGCCGCGCAGCGACGAACCGGGCGGCAAGCTGGGGACGCTGACCGCGCCGGGCGGCTGGGGGGCCGGCAACTGGCACACCGGGGCGTTCGATCCCGAGACCGGGATCTACTACGCGGTGTCCCACACGCAGCCGACGGTGTGGAGCGTCTCCCCGACCACGTCCGAGGACGCCACCCTGGCCTGGGCGACGTCGCGCGGCGAAGACCTGCGGGTGCCGACGCCGAGACCGTACGGCCTGCCGATCACCAAGCCGCCCTACGGGCGCATCACCGCCCTCGACCTCAACCGCGGCGAGCTGGCGTGGATGGCGCCCAACGGCGACGGCCCGCGCAACCACCCGTTGCTGAAGGACCTCGACCTGCCGCCGCTCGGCATCCCCAACCGTCCCGCACCGCTCGTCACCGGCAGTCTGCTGTTCCTCGGCGAGGGCAGCGACGCCATCATCGGCACGCTTCGCGGTGAGGGCGACCCGTCCGATCCCGAGCAGGACCAGTCCTGGCGCTGGGGTCGGAAGTTCCGGGCCTACGACAAGGCGACCGGTGAGGTGGTCTGGGAGACGGAGCTGCCGGCCGGCACGACAGGTGGCCCGATGACCTACCTGCACGAGGGCCGGCAGTACATAGTGGTGGCGGTCGGCGCCCGCGACGAGATCCCGGAGTGGGTGGCGTTGGCCCTGCCGTAGCGGCTCAATCGCCGCTCTCTCCTGAAATCCGTTCGAGAAGCTCCTGCAGTCGCGGCAGGGCCCGCCGGTCCTTCTCGCGGTCCGCGGCGCTCTTCGACCGGATCACGTCGGCCAGCGATGCTACCAGATAGTCACCCCCTCGGCGGCGTCCATTGCGACGGCGTCCCGTTTCAGGTCGTGGTAGCCACCGGTGCCCGTCGGCGTGAAGGACAGGTCGAGGGCGCCCGCCCGGGTCGTCAGGTTGAGAATGGCGTCCGGGCCGAGATTACGCAGGAAACCGGCGGAGCAATCGAAAGGCAGACCCTGCGGGACGTGGTCGGTGCGAATGCGTGCGTCGAGGGTGCGCAGTGCCGCGGCCAGCCGTTCGAGGTTGTCGGGATCGTACGCGGGCGCGATGTCGATGTCGACGGTCACGCCGACGTCGCCGTGCAGGACCGCCGCCATGCCGCCGATCAGGACGAACCGCACGTCGGCGGAGTGCAACGCCGCCAACCATGACGGCGGGATCGAACGGTTGCTCAGCCACGGCTCTGCTCGCGCAACCGGTGCTGGCCGCGCAGGACGAACCGCGCGGCACGGGTAGCGTCGGCCAGCCGCTCGGCGGGCGTTCGACGGAGGGCGCGTGAGAACAGCGAAGCGGTCTCCGTGTCGGGTTCGCCAATTCTCGCGCGGACCTCGAATCCTGCTGCGCGGACGAGGCGCTCCACCATGTCGGTCGAGGGCGTACGGGCACCGGATTCTATGCGGGCAATCGTCGATTGCGGCACGCCGGCCCTGTGTCCCAGCTCCGCCTGCGTGAGCCCTGCGCGCTTGCGTGCCTCGCGGGCGAGATTGCGAAGAATCATCCACCATAGGAGCCTCTTGCAAAACCCTTGGTCGGCCGGGTTTTCCTACCCGAGGCAGAGGGAACGGACGGTCAGCGGGGTGGGACGCAGCGTTCGTAGGATTAGGATAGCAGCCGTCACCGGCGCCGGGGAACCGGAGACACGGGGTCTCAAGGGACCTCTGGGACCTCCCGGTCGGTTATGAGGGCGAGCGCGCGCGACGAGACGTGGCGCATTTCCCTCACGACCCGTTCCAGTTCGCGGTTGTTCTCGAGCCACTCCTGGTAGAGGGCGAGTTCGTCTTCGGAGAGCAGCAGGCTGACCGTTTTTCCGCGCACCTTGTGTGTCCAGTAGCGGTACGGGCCGTGACGCGCGTCCGGGTCGCGGTGGCAGCGGCAGGCAGGCTTCCCGCACGTGAGACGGCGGGTCTGGATACTGCCCTGGCGGACAAACCCGAGCGTTTGCAACTCCGCCTTGAGCGCATCGTATTGTTCGCTGTACCGGCGCATCGGGTTCCGGCGGCCCATCGGTTCCCTCCTTGACCTCACTCCTACACTACTATATATAGTAGGCGCTGGGAGCAGTCAAGCCATGCAGAACCTGCGCGCCTCGTTCGCCGCCTACTGGGAGTCAATCCAACAGGGCCTGTTTCCCCGGTTGGAGCAGGTGTTGGGTTCGCTGACCGAGAAACAGCAGCAGTTGGTGCAGACCCTCGAGGTGATCCGTATCGAGCAGATGATTCCCTCGCGCTTGCGGATGCCGGGCCGCCCCCGCAAGGACCGCGCGGCGGTGGCGCGCGCCTTCGTCGCCAAGGCGGTCTACGACATGCCGACCACGCGCCTGCTGCTGGACCGGTTGGCCACCGACGTGGTGCTGCGCCGCATCTGCGGCTGGGAGCGGCGGCGCGAGATGCCAAGCGAGTCGGTCTTCTCTCGCGCCTTCGCCGAATTCGCCCACTCCCAGTTGCCCCAGCGCGTGCATGAAGCGTTGCTCCGGAAGACGCACGGCGACCGTTTGGTGGGCCATCTGTCCCGAGACTCGACGGCCATCGAGGGGCGCGAGAAGCCGGCCGCGAAGGAGAAGTCGCCTCCGCCGCCCAAGCGCAAGCGGGGCCGGCCGAAGAAGGGTGAAGAACGGCCCAAGACACGCAAACGCCTCGACCGGCAACCGAGCATGACCCTGCAGGAGATGCTCGACGACCTGCCGGCCGAGTGCAGTGTGGGCACGAAGAAGAACAGCAAGGGCTACAGGGACACCTGGGTCGGCTACAAGTTGCACATCGACGTGGCCGACGGCCAGATTCCGGTCAGTTGCATCCTGACGTCCGCCTCGCTGCACGACAGCCAGGCCGCCGTTCCACTGGCCACCCTGTCGGCCCAGCGGGTGGACAATCTGTATGACCTGATGGATGCCGCCTACGACGCGGTGCAGATCCGCGAGCACAGCCGCGCACTCGGCCACGTCCCGCTGATCGATATCAACCCCCGCCGTGACACTGCGCTGGCCGAAGAACTGCAGACCGAAGCCCGGCGCCTGAAGCGTCTCGGCTTGCAGCTTCCCGAACAGGTTCGGTACAACGAACGCACGGCGGGTGAGCGCGTCAATGGCCGACTCAAGGACGAGTTCGGCGGGCGCCACGTCCGAGTCCGCGGCAACGCGAAGGTGATGTGCCACTGCCTGTTCGGCGTGCTGGCGCTCACCGCCGACCAGCTCCTGCGGCTGGTGACGTAAACCAACGCCTCGCCGGCCAACGCGCATCCCCTTCCGGTCGCCCGACAGGCGTCAGTCACCAACCGGTGTCTCCAACGCCCGGTGGGAAAACCCTCGAACTCCCTGATTTCCGCCTCTTGGGTCGCCGCCGGTCCTCCCGCCCCGCATTCTCGGTCGGGATCCAGGCAAAACGATGTTCACCAGAAGAACTTGTGCTCCGAGCCGAGCTACGCCAAGAGTTTTGCAAGCGGCTCATAGGATAGCCGATTGGCTATCGTTGGCGCGGCGTGGGGCGGTCGTGCCACCGAAGACTACTCACCTCGATAACTGAGCAGCCTCCTCATCCTCCTCGCACGCGTGCACGATTAGTCGGGTGATGCAACAAGGGAGAGTCCCATCATATGGAGGATGGAGCCATCGGGAAACCGCCAATCTGCGCCGCGCAGTTCTCCACGGTACTTGCGGATGATGCTCTCTGCACGTTCATCCATTCGCCGTGAGCCGGAGGTATCCTCCCCATCGTTGATCTCTATCCACACTCTGCGTTGCGTGGATACTCCCTCATAAAGTTTGTCTACCACGACGTAGCCCTCATGAGTAACTTCAAATACTTTACCCTTGCCACTTGTGTCGCGGATGCACCCAAGCTCCACCAACTTCTCAACACCAGCTACCCATGCCATCGCAGTGCGGTTGTCCGCTCCGACAGGAATCATGGACTTGCCTCCGGCCTGGACAGTGATCCCAGGTCTGCCAAAGTGACTTAGATGCATGATACTTCCATCGCCAGCAATCGCAGCCTTCAGAATCTCCTGCGATTCGTGCGGCAACCCAGGAGCTGCGACCTCTTCCTGAGGGACTTGACGCCCAAGTTCGACTGATCCGAAGTCTGATACCGGGTTTCCAAAGCGCATCTCACCGACTGATATTCTCGTTGCATCGTTTGATAGCCGCGCCTTGGCGTCCTCAAGCGCATCTGAGTTCATGCTGTACTGAAAGATCCTGTAGGATTGAAGATCGAACGGCACGTCATCTATGTTCTGAACCATTAGAAAAGCCGGCTTTCCTCTCGCGTGTGCTACCCCAAGTTCATGGTAGACATTCTGGTTGGAGTCTGTAAGGTCAGCCACAATCAAGTCCGCTGATTCTATGGAGTTTGCAATGTCCTGCAGGATGTTCCGCTGGCTTGAGATGTCGTCGGCTCTCAGCACCCGAAAACCTGCTCCTTCGAAGGCAGGCTTGATGAGGCTTCTGTAAACACTCTCAAGACTCTTCTTGAACGGCATCAAGACAAAAACAGTCCCCTTCTCCTGGCTTGTCATATTCCTACTTTCCTCCCCGAATTTGCAGACCCCGAACAGGACCAGTCGTGGCGGTGAGGCGCCCGGCTCCGGTGCCGGTCCAAGGCCGCTTACGAACGCGTGTCCGACGCGGATCGTCCGCACGGTCTCGATGCCGTCCAGAGAGATCTCGGCGAGACGCCGTTCCGCGTCGGCCTCCCACGTCTTGAGCAGTTCGGAGACGACCAGCGCGGCCGCGCCGACCGCCCAGTCCTGCGGCGTCGGGTCCGCCACGACGTGCAGCACGTGCACCTCGGAGCCGAACCGTTCGGCCACCTCGCGGGCATAGCCGAGCGTGTGCGCGGCGGTGTCGCTGAAGTCTGTCGGCAGCAGGGATTCGCTTGATCGTCATGTAGCGTCTCCGCCGCCGGCGAGCGTGTCCGGCGTGATCTCCGTGGCGCCCGCCAGTCCAATCTTAGCCTCCGAGGTCGACCACGCTCATCACCGCCAGCGTGAGCGTCGGCACCAGCACGAGATGAGGGCGCCCATGAGCAGGCCGTAACGGACCATGCCGGTGATGGGAATGCGCCAGGTGGCATAGACGAGGGCGTTCGGGGGCGTCGAGACCGGCAGCACCACCGAGATCGAGGCGCCGAAGGCCGCGGCGAACGTCGGGGTGATCGGATCGCCAGCACGGGGCCGAGCAGCGCGGTCACCTCCAGCGGCAGGGCCTCGGTGATCCAGAACACGATGACCAGGGCCATGACCGCGGCCAGCCGCTGGCCCTCCGGGGTCAGGCCATCGAACGGCAGGACGAGCAGCAGCAGGAACAGGGCCGGGCCGGGCAGCAGGCCGGTCCGCCGTCGCAATTCGTCAGACCGCGCCCGGCTGTCCTGTGCCGCCTCGACCTTGAAGCCGGGCGCATCAAACATCGCCCGCCACCGACGGGATCAACGGTTGCGGAGGCACGTGCGACGCCGTCATGGCGACGGGGGGTAGCTTCAACCCGTCGAGCCCCGTCCATCGCACGCTGCCCGTTTACGTCTCCGCACGATACCACGGTCTCCGCGCCGGACGAAACCCGACGACGGCCATTCGAGCCGCCCATGGATCGCCGATTGGTTGTGTCGAGCACGACAATCTGCGACGGCTGCCTACCATGCGTTCGGGGTACGGGAACGCGCGAGCAGCCGCAGCGTGTTCTCTTTCGTGACCAGCGCCGTCTCATCGAGTCGCTCGAGGAACGGCCGCACGTCGTTGGCGGCGCGGTCCCAATCGAGCGCCTCCAGCCGGTCGGCGACGGACGGCCGCCACGTTTGCGGCGTCATCTCGGGGCCGCTCCACGCCGTCTGCCGGAGCGCGGCGTTCAGCATTTCGAGGTTGGGGGCCGGCCACTCGGGATCGCAGAGATACCAGATCAGGTCATACAAGTCGCGTCCCTTGGTGTAGGGACGCTGGAGAACGGCGTGCAGCTTGCTGGCGAGCAGCGAGGCGCGATCGTGATGAAAGAGCCGGAGCGTCTCGTGGCGGCGCACCACGCTGATATCCGTCGTAGCGCCGGCGGGCGGCCGGATGTCGATCTCGATCTTGACGGCGAGCACTTCCGCCGGTCGCGGCGAGAGACCGATCGCGTGCAGAATGCCGGGAAAACGGACGAGGGCGCTGTGGACCGCAGCGCGTTCCCGGACGCGCAGGTCGACCTCGTAGCCCTCCGCCGACAGGTCGCTCCGGATACCGCGCAGACCGCCACGCAGGCTGTAGCCGGACGGTTCGCGCTCCCGAGCGAAGTCGAGGTCCTCGGAGTAGCGCGGCAGGCCGAAGAGGAAGCGCAGGCAGGTTCCGCCCTGGAAGGCGAGCGCGGTCATCGCACCGGCGCGTTGAAGCGACCCGAGGATGCGCGCCTGCAGGTACTCGCGGGCGAGGTTTCGTCCCCGCAACGGTGAGTGCCCCGCGACGAGCCGTTCGAGGTGGTCCTTCACAGGATCTCGTACTCCGGCGCCTCCCGGCCGAGGCGGCGAATACGCTCGGCGGCACGCGCGAGCTTCGGCGCGGCCGACCTCGTGGCGAAGGCGTCCAGGACGTCGAGCCGCACCGCGTCGAAGTCGAGGCGCAGTGCCTGCAGGTAATCCTCGTCGTCGCCGCCCGGCTGCAGGTGGACCATGTCGAGCAGCGCCTTCTCGGGCTCGGCAACGAAGGCGTGCTGGCCGGCCCCCAGGTCGACGCGACGACAGCCGAACAGCAGGCCCGGCTTGACGTGACGGAACGAGAACCGTCCGAGCGGCGTGTGGCGGAGGCGGGGTCTGCCGGTCGCGACACTGGTGACTTCCGCCACGTATTCCGGGATTGCGTGGGCGAAGGCGAGCGCCGAAAGACCGCTGACGTACGAGCCCGGCGCCAGACGGTTCGCCACCAGGAAGGGATGCGGCGTCCGTTTGCGCCAGGGCGGTGCCAGCGCGTAGAGTCCGCGCCGAAGCTGGTAAATCCGCCCGGTGCGGGTCCAGCGCGAGAGCTGGCGGCGGAGGTCGGCCGGGTCGACCGCGCCAGCCAGGAGCAGTCCGGTCTCGAACAGCGGCTCGTCCGCCACGATCTCGACCAACTTATGCGGCGGTTGCGTGCATGCCCGCCGATTCGGTAGAATTGCATATCCGACCATTCTGGTCGGGAATGCGGATCGAGTATCGACCGCGATATTCCGAAGGCCCGAGGGCGGCCGGAGGTGTCGCGTCAACCGGGAGCAGGCGTCATGGCGACCTCGACCGACAGCATCGAGCAGCTTGCAAATCAGGACTACAAGTACGGTTTCGTCACCGAGATCGACTCCGAGGCGGTGCCGGCCGGGCTGAACGAGGAGGTCATCCGGATCATCTCGGACAAGAAGGGCGAGCCGGAGTGGCTGCTGGAGTGGCGCCTGAAGGCGTTCCGATTCTGGCAGACGATGGCCGAGCCGAAGTGGCACAACGTGCACTTCCCGCCGATCGACTTCCAGAACATCATCTACTACTCGGCGCCGAAGCAGAAGCCGAAGCTGGAGAGCCTCGACGAGCTCGACCCGGAGATCAAGGCGACCTTCGACAAGCTCGGCATCTCCCTCAATGAGCAGAAGGTGATGGCCGGGGTGGCGGTCGACGCGGTGTTCGACTCGGTGTCGGTCGCGACCACCTTCAAGGGCAAGCTGGCCGAGTTGGGGATCATCTTCTGCTCGTTCTCCGAGGCGGTGCGGGACCATCCGGACCTGGTCCGCAAGTACCTCGGGTCGGTGGTGCCGGCGTCGGACAACTTCTACGCCGCGCTCAACTCGGCGGTCTTCTCCGACGGCTCGTTCGCCTACATCCCGAAGGGCGTGCGTTGCCCGATGGAGCTGTCGACCTACTTCCGCATCAACGCGGCGCAGACCGGGCAGTTCGAGCGGACGCTGCTGGTGGCCGACGAGGGGGCCACGGTGAGCTACCTCGAAGGCTGCACGGCGCCGATGCGCGACGAGAACCAGCTCCACGCGGCGGTGGTCGAGCTGGTGGCGCTCGACGACGCGACCATCAAGTACTCGACGGTGCAGAACTGGTATCCCGGCGACAAGGACGGCAAGGGCGGCATCTACAACTTCGTGACCAAGCGCGGTAAGGCGTCCACGAACGCGAAGATCACCTGGACGCAGGTGGAGACCGGCTCGGCCATCACCTGGAAGTACCCGAGCTGCATCCTGCAGGGGGACAACTCGGTCGGCGAGTTCTACTCGGTCGCCGTCACCAACAACTATCAGCAGGCCGATACCGGGACCAAGATGCTGCATCTCGGGAAGAACACGCGGAGCACCATCATCTCGAAGGGGATCTCGGCCGGCAAGGGTCAGAACACGTATCGCGGCCTGGTGCGGATCGGCAAGAACGCCAAGGGGGCGCGCAACTTCTCGCAGTGCGACTCGCTGCTGATCGGCGACAAGTGCGGCGCGCACACCTTCCCGTACCTGGAAGTGCGCAATACGTCCTCGCAGGTCGAGCACGAGGCGTCGACCTCGAAGATCGGCGAGGACCAGATCTTCTACTGCCGCCAGCGCGGCCTGTCGACCGAGGACGCGGTCAACATGATCGTGAACGGCTTCTGCAAGGAGGTCTTCCGCGAGCTGCCGATGGAGTTCGCGGTCGAGGCGCAGAAGCTGCTCGGCATCAGCCTCGAGGGCAGCGTCGGCTAGGAGTCTGCACCGTAGAACGGGGCAGACTGCTGGAGAGGGTTGGTTGGGCGGCAATCGGAGCCGCGAGGCGACGATTTCCGGGCTAGCTCGGGTGGGGTAGGAAGGAACGTCAGACAAGCATGCTCGAAGTCAAGAATTTGCACGCCTCGGTCGCCGGCCGGGGCATCCTGAAGGGCATCGACCTGTCCGTGAAGGCAGGCGAGATCCACGCCATCATGGGTCCGAACGGCTCCGGCAAGAGCACCCTTGCGGCGGTGCTCGCCGGCCGCGAGGAGTACGAGGTCACGGCCGGGTCGGTGAGCTACAACGGCCGGGATCTGCTGGAGATGGAGCCGGAAGAGCGCGCGCGGGAAGGGATCTTCCTCGCGTTCCAGTATCCGGTGGAGATCCCGGGCGTCAACAACGCCTACCTGCTGAAGGCGGCCCTCAACGAGGTGCGCAAGCACCGCGGCGAGGCGGAGCTCGACGCGATGGACTTCATGGCTCTGGTCAAGGAGCGGATGCAGGTGCTCGACATCGACCAGGATCTGCTGAAGCGCCCGGTCAACGAGGGCTTCTCCGGCGGCGAGAAGAAGCGCAACGAGATCTTCCAGATGGTGGTCCTGGAGCCGAAGCTGGCGATCATGGACGAGACCGATTCGGGGCTCGACATCGATGCGCTGCGAACGGTCTCGGCCGGCGTCAACGCGATGCGCAGCCCGGAGCGGGCCACGGTGGTGGTCACCCACTACCAGCGGCTGCTGAACTACATCGTGCCGGACATGGTGCACGTGCTGTCGGACGGCCGCATCGTCAAGTCGGGCGGCAAGGAGCTGGCGCTGGAGCTCGAGGAGAAGGGCTACGGCTGGCTCGAGGGCGTCGCCGAGCAGGTGGGCGCGTAGCGGGATGCCGATGACGACACTCGCTCCTGCCGAAGCCTACGCCGATGCCTGCGAGGCGGTGCGCCGCACCGCGCTCGCGCCAGCCGCCGTCGTCGACCTGCGGCGCCGCGCCTTCGAGCGCTTCACCGCGCTCGGCGTGCCGACCCCGCGGCTCGAGGCGTGGCGCTTCACCAACGTCGCGCCGATCGCCAACACTGCCTTTGTCCTCGCCGCGCCGGCCGAGCGCGAGGCCGCCAAGGCCGATGCCGCGCCCCACGCCGTGCCCGGCGCCGGCGCCGGGCTGACGTTCATCAACGGCCGCTACGTGGCGCCGGCTTCGGACGTCTCGGCGCTGCCGTCCGGTGTCGAGGTGCTGAGCTTGGCGGACGTGCTCGCATCGGACGCCGGCGAGACCCGGGCGGCGGTCGAGGCGCACCTGGCCTCCGGTGCCGGCATCGAGAACGAGGCGTTCACGGCGCTCAACACGGCGCTGCTGCACGACGGCGCGGTCGTGCGGGTGCCGGCCAACACGGTGGTCGAGCAGCCGATCCAGTTGCTCTTCGTCACGTCGCCGCCTTCCGGCGGCGAGTCTGTGATGACCCATCCGCGCGTGCTGATCCTCGTCGGCGAGAACGCGCAGGTGCGGATCGTGGAAAGCTACGGCGGCGGCGGGCAGTCGCCGTACCTGACGAACACGGTGACGGAGGTGATTGCCGGCCCGAACGCGGTGGTCGACCACTACAAGCTGGTGCGCGAGAGCCTCGCGGCCTACCACATCGCCTCGATGCACGTTCGGCTCGACCGTGCGGCCAACTTCTCGTCGCAGGCGGTCACGCTGGGCGGCGCCATCGTGCGGAACGACGTGCAGGCGCTGCTGGACGGCGAAGGGGTCGAGTGCACGCTCAACGGCCTGTACCTGGCGAACGGCCGGCGGCTGGTCGACAACCACACGACGATCCGCCACGCCAAACCGCACTGCTCCAGCCACGAGCTCTACAAGGGGATCCTCGACGGTCAGGCCCACGCGGTCTTCAACGGCAAGGTCATCGTCGAGATCGACGCCCAGAAGACCGACGCGAAGCAGACCAACAAGGCGCTGCTGCTCTCCGAGGACGCGCAGATCAACACGAAGCCGGAGCTGGAGATCTTCGCCGACGACGTCAAGTGCACGCACGGCGCCACGGTGGGCCAGCTCGACGAGGATGCGCTCTTCTACCTCCGCGCCCGCGGGCTCGGACTGGAGCATGCGCGGAGCGTGCTCGTCCATGCATTCGCTGGCGACGTGCTGAATCGCATCGCCATCGCGCCGCTCCGCGAGCAGCTCGACGAGTTGCTGCTGGCGCAGTTGCCCGGGTCGGGGGGAGGGTCGTTCCATGTGCACGACTGAGGGGTGCTTGCCTTGAGCCTCGCCGCGGCTGCGACGGTGGCGCCGCCGGCGTTCGACGTCGAGCGCATCCGGCAGGACTTCCCGATCCTGGGGCGCAGGATCCGCGAGCATCCGCTCGTCTACCTCGACAACGCCGCCACCACCCAGAAGCCGCGGCAGGTGATCGACGCGCTGGCGCGCTATTACAGCACGGGCAATGCGAACATCCACCGGGGGGTCTACACCCTCAGCGAGGAGGCGACCGCCGCCTACGACGCCGCGCGCGTCAAGGTGCAGCGGTTCGTCAACGCCCGCGCGTCGCGCGAGATCATCTTCACGCGCAACTCCACCGAGAGCATCAACCTGGTGGCGCAGAGCTTCGGCCGGCGGCAGGTCGGTCCGGGCGACGAGATCCTGATCACCCACATGGAGCACCACTCGAACATCGTGCCGTGGCAGCTCCTGTGCGAGCAGGTCGGGGCGCAGCTTCGGGTGGCGCCGATCGACGACAGCGGCACGCTGCAGCTCGACGAGTTCGAGCGGCTCATCGGGCCGCGGACGAAGCTGGTGTCGGTAGTGCACCTCTCGAACTCGCTCGGCACCATCAACCCGGTGCGCGAGATCGTCGAGATGGCGAAGCGTCGCGACATCCCGGTGCTCATCGACGGATCGCAGGCCGTCTACCACATGCCGGTCGACGTGCAGGCGCTCGACTGCGACTTCTATGCGTTCACCGGCCACAAGCTCTATGGGCCGACCGGCATCGGCGTTCTCTACGGCCGCGAGGAGTGGCTGGAGCGGATGCCGCCGTACCAGGGCGGCGGCGACATGATCCGGTCGGTCACGTTCGAGAAGACCACCTACGCCGACCTGCCGCACAAGTTCGAGGCGGGCACGCCGCACATCGCCGGGGTCGTCGGTCTCGGCGCCGCCATCGACTACCTGCAGGGGGTCGGCCTGGAGGCGATAGCGCCCCACGAAGCGGACCTGCTGGAGTACGGCACCGCCGCACTGTCGGAGGTCGAGGGGCTGCGGCTGATCGGCACGGCGAAGGAGAAGGCGAGCATCCTCGCCTTCGTCATGAAGAAGGCGCACCCGCACGACGTCGGCACCATCGTCGACACCGAGGGGGTCGCCATCCGCACCGGGCACCACTGCACGCAGCCGGTCATGGACCGCTTCGGCGTGCCGGCCACGGCGCGCGCCTCGGTGGCGATGTACAACACCCGCGAGGAGATCGACGCGCTGGTGCGCGCGCTCGAGCGCGTGCGGGAGATGTTTCCTCTATGAGCGATCTGCGCGAGCTGTACCAGGAGGTCATCCTCGACCACAACCGGCGCCCGCACAACTTCGGGGAGCTCGACGGGGCCGACCGCCACGCCAACGGCTACAACCCCCTGTGCGGCGACAAGCTGGCCGTCTACGTCAACCTCGACGGCGACACGATCTCCGATGTCAGCTTTCTCGGCTCCGGCTGCGCCATCTCCAAGGCCTCGGCGTCGCTGATGACCGACGCCGTCAAGGGCAAGACGCTCGGCGAGGCGCTCCGGCTGTTCGAGCAGTTTTTGGCTCTGGTCACCGACGAAGCCGCCGTGGTCGACGACGCGCTGGTGGGCAAGCTGGCCGTCTTCGCGGGCGTGCGCGACTACCCGACCCGCGTCAAGTGCGCCAGCCTTGCCTGGCATACGTTGCGGGCCGCGGTCGAGGCTCGCCACGATTTGGTGTCGACCGAATAGATGGAGTTGGACGAACGATGGGTATCCTGAAGATCGACGACGTGCCGCCGCCGCTCGGCGTGGGTGAACTCGCCGGTGAACGACCCGCGGGCGCCGGGGCCGTACCTTCCTCGGGAGGTCACCCCGTGATTCCGCCGCACGTGGACGGATCGGCGCCGCCGCCGCAGGCCTCGCCTATGTCGCCGCTGCCGGCGCCCGATGGGCCTCCGTCGTCCTCGATGTTCGACACCAGCGCGCTGACCGGACCCGGCTCCGCGGCGCCCGCCGGACAGGCAGCGGATTCGCCATCCACTTCCGCGCCGCCGATCGATCCCGACCCCGTCAGGACGCTGGAGCTCAAGCCGCAGATCGTCGAGCAGCTCTCGACCGTGTTCGACCCGGAGATCCCGGTCAACATCTACGAGCTCGGCCTGATCTACGACATCGCGGTCGACAGGCAGGGCCTGGCCGTGATCCAGATGACGCTCACCGCGCCCGGCTGTCCGGCGGCGGTCACCCTGCCGGCCGAGGTGCAGGGCAAGGTCAAGGGGGTCGACGGCGTCAGCGACGCGCGCGTCGATCTGGTCTGGGAACCGCCGTGGGACAAGGATCGGATGTCCGACGCGGCAAAGCTGCAGCTCGGGATCTTCGACTGAGCCGCCGGGTCGGTCGAGCAGGTCCGCATGGCCATCGCCGCGCAGACCGACTACGAGATCGGCCGGGACAACATCCGGTTCCTCGGCCTCGACGTACACAACCCGGTCTTCGTCGTCTCCAGCCTCACCATCATCGCGTTCGTCACCGGGGTGCTGGCGTTCCGGGACGCAGCCGCGGGCGTCTTCGACGCGCTGTACGCCTGGCTCACCTCGACGTTCGACTGGGTGTTCATGGGCGCGGGCAACCTTTTGGTCCTGTTCTGCCTGCTGCTGCTGGTGACACCGCTCGGTCGCGTCCGCCTGGGCGGACCGGACGCCAGACCGGACTACTCCATCTGGTCGTGGTTCGCCATGCTGTTCGCTGCCGGGATCGGTATCGGCCTGATGTTCTTCGGGGTGGCGGAGCCGGTCGACCATTTCCGGAATCCGCCGCTCGGGGTCGACGCCGCGGACACCGCCGCCGCGCACAGGCTTGCCGTCGCTTCCGCCATCTATCACTGGGGCGTGCACCCGTGGGCGATGTTTGCGGTCGTCGCGGTCGCGCTCGCCTTCGCCGCCTACAACCTCGGGTTGCCGCTGACGCTGCGGTCGGCGTTCTATCCCGTCCTGGGCGAGAGAGTGTGGGGCCGGTTCGGCCATCTCATCGACGTCCTCGCCGTGTTCGCCGCGCTCTTCGGGCTGGCCACCTCGCTCGGCCTGGGGGCCGAGCAGACGGCGGCGGGGTTGGCCCATCTATTCGGCGTGCCGGACACCGACACGACCAAGGTGCTGATCATCGCCGGCATCACGTCCATCGCGCTGGCGTCGGTGGTCGCCGGGTTGGACAAGGGCGTCAAGCGCCTGAGCCAGGCCAACCTGCTCCTGGCCCTGCTGCTGCTCGCGTTCGTGCTGGCGGCGGGGCCGACCCCGGACCTGCTCGCCGGGTCCGTCGCCAGCATCGGCCACTATCTCGCCGCGATCGGACCGCTGAGCAACTGGGTGGGGCGTGACGACTTCGACTTCATGCACGGGTGGACCACCTTCTTCTGGGCGTGGTGGCTCTCGTGGTCGCCGTTCGTCGGCATGTTCATCGCCCGGGTCTCGCGCGGCCGCACGGTGCGCGAGCTGGTCGGCTGCATGCTGGTCCTTCCCGTGCTGCTCTCCGCGCTCTGGATGAACGCCTTCGGGGCGACGGCGCTGTCGCACTATCTCGACGGGGGCGATACCGCGGTGGTCGAGGCGGTGCAGGCCGGGCAGCCGGAGATGGCCCTGTTCAGGATGCTGGAGGCGCTGCCGTTCGCCGGTGTCACGTCGGGTATCGGCATCGTCCTGGTGATCGTCTTCTTCGTCACCTCCTCCGATTCGGGGTCGCTCGTCATCGACACCATCACCGCCGGCGGCAAGCTCGACGCGCCGGTCGCCCAGCGCGTCTTCTGGTGCGCGTTCGAAGGGATCGTCGCCATCACCCTGCTGGTCAGCGGCGGGCTGGTGGCGCTGCAGACGGCCTCTCTACTTACCGGCTTCCCCTTCGCGCTGGTGCTGCTCGGCATGTGCTACAGCATCTGGAAGGGGCTGCGCGCCGCAACGTTTGAGGCAGGGCTACGACATGGGCGGGGAGCGCCCGCTCAGCCGCGACGAGGTGCACGACCGTGAAGGCCTTCGTTGACACCAGCGTGCTCGTCCAAGCGTACGACCGGGTGGCCGAGTCGGAGCACGATCGGTTCAGGTTCGAGTCGCAGGATGAGATAAATCGGCAGAATAGCGGATATTCAGACAATCTGCTAGAGTGATCACCTGCCGCATAGAAACAGGTTCCTGCGATGAATGAGACACTCGTCGTCTCCAGCCGCGGTCAGTTGACCCTGCCGGCCGCTCTGCGCAAGCGCCTCGGGATCAAGGGCGGCGATGTCATGATCCTCGAGGATCGCGGTGATGAGATCGTGCTCAAGCCGGGCGTCGTCGTCGCACTTCAGCTCTACAGCGACGAGCAGGTCGCCCACTGGGACGCCGAGGACACGCTGTCGGATGCGGAGCGTACGCACATCCTGGACAAACTGCCGGCATCGAAGACGACATGAGGATGAGGCTGTTCCTGGATGCCAACATTCTCTTCACCGCCGCGCACAATCCGAGAGGCAAGGCCGCACTGATCATCGAACTGGGCGGTAGCGGACACTGGGCTTTGTACTCCAGTCGTCTCACCGTCGAGGAGGCGCGCCGTAACATCGCACGGAAGTTTCCACAGTGCCTCCATGTCCTGAGGACAATCCTGCGGGGCGTCCGGCTGGTTGAGCATCGGGTCGATCTCTACTTTCCCGAGGGGCTTGCACGGAAGGACCAGCCCATCTTCCAGGCCGCGCTCGCTTGCCGAGCCACCCATTTGCTGACCGGCGATCTGAAGGACTTCGGCCGCTTCATGAACAGGCCGGAGCAGACGGCAGGCATCTGTATCCAGACCGTGGCCGAGTTTCTCGACCAGATCGGGTAGCCGGAGCCGCTGGTTGTTGACTGCCGGCCAACTGCTCGCCGGACCCGCCCGGTTGGTCGTCATCCGGCAGAGCTGACCGTCGGCGGCGACGCTGACGGTCGGCCTGCTCGTGAAGTCGGTAATCGTCCATTCGCCGTTTTTGAGGACATCGGTCACCCGCCAGAAGGTCTTCATGGGAGGCGTGCAGTACCGACTGTCGCGCGCCCGACGCAGCACACGGTTCGTCCAGGTCCTCGCTGGCCGCGCGTCATTCGCCGGAACGGCCAGCGAACTCGGCAACGGCGGCGCGTACTCGCGCTGCTTCGACGCCTTCTCGTCCGGATTGGCTCTGGCCGCCGGCGGAGGGGTGGACTTTCATCTCACCGATCGACTCGCGCTCCGTGTCGCGGCGGCCTACCGGCGCCTCAGCCTCCCATCGCTCGAAGGGACGGAGCAGGTGTTCATGAGGGACGACGCGGACCGTCACCTGGGCATGGTGCGCATCGCGGTGGGGTTTGTCCTCGGCATCTGAGCCGACCTCGTCATTGGCGGGCTTCCGGCCGCCTCGAGATGATTAAGGCAGCGCGAACGCCAGCACGGTGCTCGAAGCGATCACCGCCATGTACTGTGTGCCGTTGACCTCGTAGGTGAGCGGGCTCGACCGGATCGTGCGGCCCGCGTCGTAGTGGAAGAGTTGCTCTCCTGTGGCCGCGTCGAACGCGTAGAAGCCGCCGTCTTCGGTGCCCTGGAAGACGAGGTCGCCGGCCGTCGACACGCTGCCGCTCGACGCGCCGAAGGTGAGTGCCGGCAGCACCTGCTGCCAGACGTCCTCGCCGCTGGCCGGCTCGTAAGCGGTCACCGTCATCGTCGGCGGATAAGTCGGGATGCGGCTGATCTCGGTCAGGTTGCGCTGGTGGCCGCCCCCCTGGCCAAGCTCCAGGCTGTCGCCGAGCGGTCTGACGAGAAGCGACACCCCTGCGTTCTTGCCGGTGATGTACAGCAGCCCGGTCCGGGGGCTGAACGAGGGCGAGCCGAAGCTCGAGCCGCCGTGCGCCACGATGTAGTGCTCGTCGGTCGAGTAGGGCGTGTACATCTGCCGTGCCTGCGCCTGCAGCTCGGGGTCGCCGAGGTCGAGATAGGTGGCGCAGAACGGGGTCAGCGGCACGCCGCGGGCGTTGTGCGGGATCGGCTGGGTCGGGTAGACGACCTCGCCCGGCACGTTCGTCTCGGTCGGGACGGGGGTCTCGACCATCGGGTTGATCGGCTCGCCGGTGTCACGGCGCCACATGTACAGCAGGCAGTTCTTGCCCGCCGCCGCGATCCCCTTGATGAGCTCGCCGTTGCGGATGACGTCGAAGAGGACCGGACCGGTCACGTTGTCCCAGTCCCACAGGTCGTGGTGGATGGTCTGGTAGTACCAGCGCAGCTCGCCGGTCTCCATGTCGAGGGCCACCGTCGAGTTGGTGAACAGGTTCGCCCCGGGCCGGGCCGAGCCGTCGTACGGCGGATTCGGATTGGCGGTGTTGAAGTAGGCCAGCCCGAGCTCGATATCGATCGCCGGCTGGGTCCAGACGCCGGCCCCCACCCGCTTGCCCTCGCCCCAGGTCGACTCGGCGATCTCCCAGCCCTGGTCCTGCGGGCGTTGGGGGATGGTGTTGAACACCCACTTGACCCGCCCGGTGGTGGCGTCGGCGGCCACCACGAGGCCGCCGGGTATGTTCCCTTCGGAGATCGCGGAGGCGACGTACAGCGTGTTGTCGTGGTACGCGGGCGAGCTGTTGATCCGGTAGTTGAGCGAGGCGGCGTCGAAGCCGGGCGGATAGGTGTCCGGGTACTTGTTGGACAGGGCCAGGCTGAAGATCGGCAGCACGCCGCCATCGCCGAACGTCTCGACGAGCTCGCCGGACTCGGCGTCGACCGCCGCCAGCTTGTCGCCGTGGTACGAATAGAGCGTGCCGTTGACGTACAGCGGACCGCGCACCGGGCCGCCGGTGACACCGTCGATCTCCAGCTTCCAGATCTCGGCGCCGGTCATCGCGTTGACGGCGAGCACGGTCGCCCCGGCGTGCATGTACATCACGCCGTCCACGACCAGAGGCGTGGTCTGGCCGAGGTTCAGTCCGGGCGCCACGTCATAGGACCAGCGCCGCTGGAGCTGACCGACGGTCTCGGTGTCGATCTGATCGAGCTCCGAGAACCGCTGGTTGTAGAGGTCCAGGTTGTGGCTCGCCCAGTTGGTCTGCCCGCTGCCGGTGATCACGGGCGGCGGCCCCGTGCGGGTGGTGCTGCCCTGCTGGCCGGCGCTCGCGCTCGGGTTGATGATCGCGGTCACCGCGAACGTCGCGACCGCCAGGCGGACCCATCGGCTCTGGCTTGATTGCATCGGTCTGTCTCTCTCCGAAGAACTCAACCGGGGTGACTCGAATGGATGTGGTATCCGGCAACGCCTACGGGCGCAACTCCCGGCCCAGCCGCTCCAGCCTGCGCGCCCCGGCCAGGATGCCGTGCAGCCCGTAGTTCCCCTCGTGGCAGGCATATTCGAAGAGCGGTCCGTCGGTGCGCCGGAACGGCATCATCACCGTGTATGGGGCGGTGTAGACGGTCGGGTCGGTCACCGTGTACTCGTAGGCCACCATATCCGGGTCGACCCGCGTCAGGCGCTCGATGAGGTGCATGTCGGTCGACGTCAGGCTGCTGCTCCCGCCGGCGAACTGCGCGGTCTCGATGACCAGCGTCTCGCCCTCCCAGTGGGCGCGGGAGACGCCGCTGCGCTGCGCGAACGGCGGCTTGGCCGTGTCGTCGATCGGGATGATCCGCGCGTTGTGCACCATCTCGTTCAGGATCGCCACGTAGCCGAGCGTCTGGAAGATCATCACGTTGTTGTTGTAGGTGCCCGACGTCATCGGCGGGCCCGCGTTGAAGCCCATGATGCAGCGGTCGAACATGCTCCGGTTCTCGTAGGAGTCGTACATGTGCTCGCGCCGGAACGCCGCCCGCTCCCGGCCGCTCGCGATGGCTTCCGGCGTGCGGGGCGGTCGCCGGCCGTCGGGTGGATCGACGATCAGCGAGGTCCGCTTGTCGGAGGTCAGCTCGACCCCCCGCTCGTACCAGAACTCGTTGTAGGACAGGACGCCGCCCTCCGACCGCGGCCGGTAGAACAGTGCGCCCTGCTCCGGATCGAAGAGGTCGCGGTTGCGCCGCGTGCGCTCCGCCGCCTCGAAGGCCGCCGCCTCCTCCGGCGAGAGGTTCTCCACTCCCTCGAACTGCCGCGGCCGCTCCAGCGGCGTCAGCGTGCGGAAGGTGAAGGTCCCGGAGATGTCCGGCTGTCCGTCGGGCGTGCGCATCGGCATGCTCCGCTCGGCCGACTGGGCCAGCGCGGCCGGCGCGGCCAGTGCCAGGAGGAGTATCAGGGTGCTGAGGGCGGCGAAGGTGTTTCTGTGCATCGTCGGTCTCGTGTCTCGTGCGTATCGAAGAGGGGGCAGCTCCGTGCGGATCGGGTCATGAGAGCTTGGAAAGCTCCGCATTGGAAGAGCTTACATCACTCCACCGCCAGCCTGCGATCGAAGACGAAAGGCCGGATCGTGCCAGGCCGAACCTCGTCGAAGTCCTGGTGCCCCGGATTGATCACGACGTTGCGTTCGAGCGGGTTCACCGCGCTCGGCGCCATGATCGCCAGGTGCGTATGGAGAAGGTCTGCACCGGCCCGTCGGGTATCGGCGCCGGGCGTGGGCGCAGTGACAATGGAATCGTCCGGAACGTCGAGGTCCAGGATGCGGTAGCTCGGAACCGTGGACGGGCGCGCCAAGTTGACAAGGACCTCCAGGGCCGCCAGCGACGAGTTCTCGCTGCAGTAGACGGCGGGCATCCCCTTGGGGTTCCAGCGGCCCCCGTACCTGGCGGCGCCGTCGCCGCTCAACATGTCCTCGATGCTGGCCGCGTGGACGGACTTGGCAATGCGCCACACCTTCACGCCGGTATGCCGTGCTCCAGGCGGCCGATCAGGTCGATCACATCCTCTGCGCCGGTGGCGGTGTCGGCGCGCTTCAGCGGTGTCTCGCCGGCCAGTGCCGGATTGGCGTGCTTGAGCCATTCGAGCGCATGCTCCCGGTTGCCGTCGAAATACGACAGCGCCATGTCGAAGACCCTGGCCACCGTGGCTGCCCGGTCCCCTTCGTCCCGGCGCAGCACACCCGCAATCCGGCGACGAACCAGGGTCTGACGCGGAATGCCGACGACGTTCGCCAGTTGCGTTTCCGTCATCTCCAGGGTGTCCTTCAGGCGATCCAGAAAGCTCACGGAGAGCCCGGCGCGGATCTCGGCCAGCGTGGGTGGCCGTACTTCAGCCCCGAGCGTTGTCGCTGCCGTTCTTGACGTCACTGGAGCTTTCGCCTGTTTGAGACGTGTCAGTGTGCCATCTGGGCGGCAGGTGCGCCAAATCGTGCGAGAGGGACTGAGAGATGGAACCGGTCATCGTCGCGCTCGGCCAGCTCCTGCAACATGCGACCGGCGATGCAACGTAACGTCATCGTTCTGGCCGGTAGTGTCTCCGTTTGATTAACCCTTGTGCTTCCGCGGTCCCTTCGGCCCCGGCTTCGCCGGCACGGGTGCGCGTGCGTCGATCAGGCTGACGATCCAATCGGTGTCCCGAAGCGTGTCCGTTACGCCGGCCGCCATCGCCGGTGTCATGCGCAGCGTCTTGTGAATCCGGCAGAAGTTGTAGTGCACGAAGTGCAGCGCGTTGTGGTGCTCGTGGTTGCGGAGCTTCTTCGAAAAGGCGTTCGTCAGCCGCGTATACCGCCGGTTCGACATCCGCATCGTGAGGTTCTGCCGCTCGATGTACGACGTGCTGATGTCGGCCGGGTTGGGGTCGCCCTGGACCACCTTCGGTAGGGCCGCCTTGCACGGCGGCGTGCTGTAGCGCCGCTCGGTTTCGGGAATGTCACCGTACACCTTGACGAGCTGCGCGTAGTCCACGTCCATCCCGAACGCCGCCTCAACCGCCTCGACGTAGGCGCGCAGTCCGTCCGTCGTCAGTTGCACGCGGCCAGCCAGCCGCTCGGCGAGGTCCATCATGAAGTCGTAGGCGCTCTGCCCGTCGCGCGGCCCGGTCAACCAGGAAACGATCAGCTTCGCATCGGCATCCATCGCTACCCACGTCCACGTGTCGCCCGCGCCGTCCGGTGGGGCCTTCGCGGCATCGACGTTCTTCTGCTTCGCGTAGGTGAAGCTCCAGATTTCGTCGGCCTGCACCCGTGCAGCCTTCACGCCGCGCACGTGCTCATCGTGGTAGGCGGCGCAGGCTTCGCCAGCGTCTACGAGCAGCTTGGTGACGGTGTTGATCCCGAGCTTCTCGATACGGGTAATCGCCCGCATCGACGCGCCTTCGACCAACTGGTTCAGGATCCGCGTCCGCTGCCCGGTGCTCAGCCTGTTCATAATCTATATGATACAGGCGCAAGCAAAGATATGTCAATCAGAACAGGCCCGGCTGGTTGATGGGGCGGCCCGAATACGGGTCCGTCATGACCGGGAGCAGCTTCTGCCATGACGAGGGGCGCGCCGATCCCGATCTGCTCGTCGCGCCGCGCTTGCGATGACCGAGACCGAGTAATGACCCGCGAAGTGGCCGAACTCCTGGTGCACCGCGATGCCGGGGAGTCCGGCGGCGGGTTAGTCCGCCGGGAGTGGGTTTCTCCAGCCTTCGAGCAGCCCTTCGAGATGAGCGAGCCGATCCATCAAGACATCGATCCGCCCGTCGAGGAACCCGAATTGTCCATCGAGCCATGCCAACACGCCGACACCAGAACCAAGGATCGCGACGACGAGAATGCCGACCTGAACCCAGTTCGTCGGCGGCATCTTGACTTCGAGGTGGATCGCCTGTTGATCGTGGCTGCGCCGTCTGGAGTCGCGGTCGGCCGGCGCGCCGACCGCTGTGGTCGCGTGGTCCGATTCGGAGCCGTGGTCGCGCTCGTGATCGGACATCAACTCCTCTCCCACGCCGAGAGCTTTTCCCAGAGGTCGCGGCGCGCGTGTCCGTTGTACTCGGTAATCTTGAGGACGACGCACACGGTCGGGTTGCTCGGGGAGTCGGCGAGCGCGTTGCGCACGTCAGAGCAGGTTGCGAGGTCGGTCCCGACAGCCCATACGCTTTCCGGTACGATGTCGATGTTGTTGCTGAAAACGCCCTGTACGCGCTCGGCCGTGAGCGTGCTGTCCGGGGGCGCGATGATCGCGTAGTTCGTCATTCAAGGTCAGAATATCATGCTGGGGTCGTTCCGCCCAGCCCTTCACCGGTCCGCTGGCCGCGCCGCCTTCGCGCGTCCGCCGGACCGCGCGATCTCGGTGCGGCGCTCCGGGGTCAACGCGGCGGCGCGGGCTTTCCCTGCGCGGCTGGCGTCCTGCACTGCCTTCGACCGCTTCGGCGGCGCGAAGACTTCCGGGCTGTCGCCGGTTGCGATCCTGGCGACCAGCGCGGCGCACTCGTTGTCGCCGACCGGCCGCCACTGCCCCGTTGGTCCTTTCGGCATCGGGGTTATTTTCGGAGAATCGTGGCCCGGTTGACAAGCGATGAAACCGCGAAGCATAATCAAACGGAGACACTACCTTCTGGCCGCATCCGTGGCGCGGCGAATGGCGGCCGGCGCTGCGTTTCCGGTCCTTCAATGTCCGCGCGAGCAAGAACATCGGCCCCGCAGTCCGGACACACCGTCGGCAGCGGCAGTCGTACGTCGATGGCGAACTGCGTCTGACAGTCCAGGCACTCGCCCGCCACCGTCTCCCGACGCTGCGGAAACGCCGCCGGCAGATGCGCACCCAGCAGCCGTCGCGCGCACACCGCTCCGCCACCGCCAAGCACACAAAGTCGTCCGTTCCCGCAGCCGACTCCAAGCCAGCCGAGAATGTCGCCGGCGTCCAGCGTCCAACGGTCCGCCTCGATCGGCGCGATGACGCTCCACTTGAACCGCTGGTAGGACCGCTCGGCCGTCGCCTGGTCGGCTCCCAGGGTCGGTCGGTGAGGCGTCACGGTCGTCCGGCAGGCGCGCGTCCTACCGGGCGCCGCCGCCGCCCGTGGTGGTATCCAACGAGAACGGATCCGGCCCGCGCCCTTCGGCGAACTCCTGCTCCTGAGCCCGATGGCCGATGAACATCGCGGCCATCCCGTAGTTCCCCTCGTGGCACCGCGGCTCGTAGTAAATCCGATTCTGCTGGTCGCTCTGGCGCTTCAGCTCCTGCCGGACGGTCCACGGCGCCGTCCAAACGGTCGGATCCTCGATGGTCACCTCGTAGCTGAGCGTGTCGGCGTCGACCACGGCGTACCGCTCGACGAGCCTCCGGTTCACGGTCGAGCCGCGAAACGGGAACTTCGGAGAGAAATTCGTGGTCTCGATGACCAGCGTGTCGCCCTCCCAGCGCCCCCGCGAGTCGCCATGGCGAAGACGGATCCGGTTCGGTGGGTGGCTCCCGCTCAGATAGGCGACGCGCTGGTAGCCTTGGCCCTGCCCCGTGTCGTAGGCGATCGCTACGGCGTCCTCGCCCTGGACGATGCGCCGGAACCCGTTGAAGTCCGGTGTGGCGCCCAGCATGCACCGATCGCCAAGGCTCTGATCTTCGGGTCCGTCGTGGCGGTTCATCCGCAACGTGTTGTAGAAAGGCGGGAGGTCGAACCGGCGCGGGGACACCGGCCCGTATTGCCCGCCCTCGCAGCCGGGTGCCTGTTGCTCGCAGGTCGGCGTGTTCCGCATCAGCATCACCCGCCACTCGCGCCGGATTTCCGCGTCCCGCCGCGCCTCCGGTGTCAGGGCCGGGATCCGCCCGTTCGGCGGGTCGACGACGAGCGACGTGCGCGGGCCCGCCGGCTTCGCCGAGCTGAAGACGGCGTTATAGGCCCCGGACACGTCCTGCGCGCTCCCGCGTGGACCGCGGCGGTTGCGCCCCGGGTTCATGCGCGCCTCATCGCGGGCAGCTCGCTCTTCAGCGGTCGCGAACTCTCGATCGCCCAGCTCGGGCGCCCGCTCGAAGGGGGTGTCGTAGACGTCGAGCCAGATCCCATCGAGATCCGGATGTCCCGATGCGGTCGTGCCGGTCGCCTGCCCCAGCGCGGGGACCGCGGCGAGGGGGAAGACCACCACGACAGCGGCCAGTGCCATCGCAACACCGAATGAATCGAGCAGTCGTCTCTTCATGTCCCAACCTCCTCGAACGGCCGTTCAGCGGACCGCGCACTCGACGCGGGCTATAGGGGAAAATTGACCCAACTATCATAGTGCGCGGTTCCTGGTTGGACAATGGCGTTCCGTTTGGGGGGTGCACGACAAGAAAGTTGAGGGTTTTTCCGTACGGGGGGTATCGAGCAAGCGCTGATCGTCCGATTCCTCGGGTAGGAGGACTCCGACCATGCCCGAGGCGCAGTTGACGGAACCGCTCGCTGACGCGGCCGAAAAAGGGGGCTTCAAGGAGGAGATGTTCGCCGCCTTGAAGTCGGCGGTCGAGGCCGATGTCGACGCGTTCCTCAGGCGGGGGAACGTGAATGCGCAGGACTTCGAGACGCTCCTGCAGACGGTTCGCCGCCGCGCGCTCGCCACGGCGACCCGGGTCGTAGAAGCGGCTGGGGCGCAGCGCTCGTAGCCGCTATCGGGGCCGAAGTCGATGCGCTCGTCGGTCCCGGGCGCGCCGAGGTGGCGGACTTCGAGGCCCTCGAACAGGCGGTCCGTCACCAAGCCCTCGACATCGCCGCGCAGTGGATGGCGCAGCGCTTCAACGTAGACGATTCCGACCATTCGGGTTCGACCACAGCATGCGCCTGCGGCCGGCGGGCGCGCTACGCCGGCCGTCGCCCGAAGACGTTCACCACACTGTTGGGGCCGGTTACCCTGCAACGCGCCTACTACCACTGCGACGCCTGCCGCAGCGGGGTGTGTCCGCGCGACCAGGCCCTGGGTCTGCAAGGTAGCTCGCTGTCACCGGCCATCACGCGGCTGGTGGGACTGACGGCGGCCGAGGGCAGCTTCGCCAAGGCGAGCGAGTGGTTGACCGCCCTGGCCGGGGTGGATGTCGAGACCCGGCAGGTCGAGCGCTGTGCCGAGGCGCTCGGACGCGACATCGCTGACGACGAGCGCTCGGTCACCGAGCAGACCGCCGCGGCGCCCGTGCCGACGATGTACCTGGGGCTGGACGGCACCGGCGTGCCGGTGCGCCCAACCGAGGTCGAAGGCCGCCGCGGCAAGCAGCCCGACGGTTCGGCCAAGACCCGCGAGGTCAAGCTGGCCACCGTGTGGACGGCCGAAGGGCGCGACACACAAGGCCACCCCGTGCGCGATCTCGGGTCGGTCAGCTACAACGCCGCGGTCGAAAGCGCGGCCAGCCGCGACACCGACCCGCAGCCGGCCGCTTTCGCACAACGGGCCTATCGAGAGGCAATACGGCGCGGTTTCGACACCGCAGCCCAGCGCGTCGTCCTCGGCGACGGCGCCGCGTGGATCTGGAACTTGGCCGCCGAACAGTTTCCCGGCGCCATCGAGATCGTTGATATCTACCACGCGAAGCAGCACCTGTGCGATGTCGCCAAGGCCATCTACGGCCCCGGGACCGACTTGGCTGACCGGTGGGCCAGGGACCGGCGCGCCGAACTCGACGCCGGCCGGCTGTGCGCCGTCGTCGCCGCGCTGCGCATCCATGTCGAGACCACGCCCGAGGCGCGAAAGTGCATTCACTACGTGTTCGGGAACCGACACCGCATGCGCTATCCGCAGTTCCGCGCCAAGGGCCTGTGCGTCTCGTCGGGCGTCGTCGAGGCCGGATGCAAGCAGATCGGCGACCGGCTCAAGCGCGCCGGCATGCGCTGGACCGTCGCCGGGGCCAACGCCATCATCGCGCTGCGCTGCTGCATCCTCAGCGGACGCTTCGAGGACTTCTGGGAGCGGCGAGCCGCAAACGCCGCCTGACGCTCATCTCACAATGATGTCGTGCACCCCCGTTTGGGGGGCTTCGACATCGATTCAATCTCAGTTGCAGTGTTCAGAACGCCGTGTCCGACCAGGTCGGTGGGTCACTCCCGGGGACGGCGCTTCCGCCGCGGGCGGAACGGGTGCGCAATGCGAGGCGACAGGAGCGCTACGCTCGTGTGCGCGATTCCCTGGCGTACACTTCACACGCATGCCGCAGCTCGAGCACATCGACGCCATAGAACGGCGCCTCTGGAGCGCCGCGGACACGCTGCGCGCCAACTCGGAGCACGCCAGCAACGAGTACTTCCTGCCGGTCATGGGGCTCGTATTCCTGCGCCACGCCTACAGCCGCTACTTGGCCGTCAAGGACGGGATCGTGGCCGGTCTGCCCACGCGCGGCGGTAGGACGCGGGCACTCACGAGGGAGGATTTCTCACAGAGGAACGCCCTCTTCCTGCGGCCGCACGCGCAGTTCGATCACCTCGTCGCCCTGCCGGACGGTGAGGATCGCGCGGCGGCCATCATCGCCGCCATGGAGGCTATCGAGGAGGACTACGACAGCCTGCGCGGGGTCCTGCCGAAGAGCGAGTACCAGGCGCTGGACAACGAGGTGCTCGGCGACCTCCTGCGCAAGCTGAACCCCGACGAGCTCAAGCAGGTCTCCGGCGACGTCTTCGGCCGCATCTACGAGTACTTCCTCACGAAGTTCGCCGACCAGAAGGCCCACGACGGTGGCGAGTTCTTCACGCCCGTATCGCTGGTCTCGCTCATCGCCCACGTGCTCGATCCCGACAGCGGCACCGTGCTCGACCCGGCCTGCGGCTCCGGGGGCATGTTCGTCCAGAGCGCGCGCACCGTGGAGGAGCACGGCGGGAGCCCGACCGAGCGGCTCACCTTCCGCGGCGTCGAGAAGAACGACACCACCATCCGCCTGGCGAAGATGAACCTCGCCGTGCACGGGCTCGAAGGCGACATCCGGCAGGCGATCACCTACTACGGCGACCCGCACGAGCTGCACGGCAGGGCCGACTACGTGATGGCGAATCCGCCGTTCAATGTCGACGAGATCGACGCCGACAAGGTCCGGACCGACTCGCGCCTGCCGTTCGGCCTGCCCGGCGTCAACAAGAAGCAGAAGGTCGGCAACGGCAACTACGTCTGGATCAGCTACTTCTACAGCTACCTGAACGACACGGGGTGGGCCGGCTTCGTCATGTCATCGCAGGCGTCGAGCGCCGGGGGCGGCGAGGCCGCGGTGCGGCGCAAGCTGGTGGAGACTGGCGACGTCGACGTGATGATCGCCATCCGCTCGAACTTCTTCTATACCCGCACCGTGCCGTGCGAGCTGTGGTTCCTGAACCGTGCCAAGCCGGAGGCGCACCGCGACAAGGTGCTCATGATCGACGCGCGCAACGTCTACCGGAAGGTGACACGCAAGATCTACGACTTCAGCCCCGAGCAGCAGCAGAACCTGCTGGCCATCGTCTGGCTCTACCGCGGCGAGCAGGAGCGGTTCCTCGAGCTCGTGTTCCGTTACCTGGAAGACGTGCCCGGCGAGGGAGTGGCGTGTTTCCAATCGGAGGATCCCGTCCCGCAACGGACCGGGCCGCTACCCGTGTTTCTCGACGCGGTGGCCGCACTGCGGGACGCGATGTCGCCATTTCTCGACACGCAGCCGAAGGGGGGGCCGCACGCCGAGCGCCTGGCGGAGCTCGAGAACAACCACGAGCAGTTCGGATCGAACGCCGAGCAGTTTCTGTTGCAGGTCTGCGATGCACAGACCGAGTGCAACGACACCCCCCTCGCCAGCGCCGCTCTGCACACCCTGGTGGAACGGCTCGCCCCGCTGGTGGAATCCAGCCGCGACCTCGTTGGGCAGGCCGACCAGTTCTACAAGGCCGCCACCCGGCTGATCGAGACGTGCGAGCAGGAGTGCGACGCCCGGTCCAGCGACGCCTGGAACGGCCGCGGCGTCACGCGCGCACGCAAGGCGGCCGACGAGGCCCGGCGGGAGGCCGTCGAGCAACTCGACTGGGTGCGCTACTTCTGGCGGCAGGCCCACTGGCTCACCGAGCGCTTCCCCGATGGGGAGCTGCGCGACGTGGAGGGGCTGGTGAAGCTCGTTGACCGCGCCGAAATAGAGGCCAACGACTGGAGCCTGACGCCCGGCCGCTATGTCGGGGTCGCCCCCGAGGAAGAGGACGAGGACTTCGACTTCGCGCCGGCGATGCGCGCGATTCACGCGGAGCTTGCGGAGCTGAACGCCGAGGCGGCCGTCCTGGCGGCGAGGATCCAGGAGAACTTCGAGAAGCTGGGGATATGAGCGGGACAGCGACGGAAATGCGGAAAACTACGTGGAGCAAGAAGTCCTTGGCTGATTTGGCGGATCTCTGCTTGGGAAAGATGCTCGATCAGAAGAAGAACAAGGGAGCCTCTTGCAAAACCCTTGGTCGGCCGGGTTTTCCTACCCGAGGCAGAGGGAACGGACGGTCAGCGGGGTGGGACGCAGCGTTCGTAGGATTAGGATAGCAGCCGTCACCGGCGCCGGGGAACCGGAGACACGGGGTCTCAAGGGACCTCTGGGACCTCCCGGTCGGTTATGAGGGCGAGCGCGCGCGACGAGACGTGGCGCATTTCCCTCACGACCCGTTCCAGTTCGCGGTTGTTCTCGAGCCACTCCTGGTAGAGGGCGAGTTCGTCTTCGGAGAGCAGCAGGCTGACCGTTTTTCCGCGCACCTTGTGTGTCCAGTAGCGGTACGGGCCGTGACGCGCGTCCGGGTCGCGGTGGCAGCGGCAGGCAGGCTTCCCGCACGTGAGACGGCGGGTCTGGATACTGCCCTGGCGGACAAACCCGAGCGTTTGCAACTCCGCCTTGAGCGCATCGTATTGTTCGCTGTACCGGCGCATCGGGTTCCGGCGGCCCATCGGTTCCCTCCTTGACCTCACTCCTACACTATATATATAGTAGGCGCTGGGAGCAGTCAAGCCATGCAGAACCTGCGCGCCTCGTTCGCCGCCTACTGGGAGTCAATCCAACAGGGCCTGTTTCCCCGGTTGGAGCAGGTGTTGGGTTCGCTGACCGAGAAACAGCAGCAGTTGGTGCAGACCCTCGAGGTGATCCGTATCGAGCAGATGATTCCCTCGCGCTTGCGGATGCCGGGCCGCCCCCGCAAGGACCGCGCGGCGGTGGCGCGCGCCTTCGTCGCCAAGGCGGTCTACGACATGCCGACCACGCGCCTGCTGCTGGACCGGTTGGCCACCGACGTGGTGCTGCGCCGCATCTGCGGCTGGGAGCGGCGGCGCGAGATGCCAAGCGAGTCGGTCTTCTCTCGCGCCTTCGCCGAATTCGCCCACTCCCAGTTGCCCCAGCGCGTGCATGAAGCGTTGCTCCGGAAGACGCACGGCGACCGTTTGGTGGGCCATCTGTCCCGAGACTCGACGGCCATCGAGGGGCGCGAGAAGCCGGCCGCGAAGGAGAAGTCGCCTCCGCCGCCCAAGCGCAAGCGGGGGCGGCCGAAGAAGGGTGAAGAACGGCCCAAGACACGCAAACGCCTCGACCGGCAACCGAGCATGACCCTGCAGGAGATGCTCGACGACCTGCCGGCCGAGTGCAGTGTGGGCACGAAGAAGAACAGCAAGGGCTACAGGGACACCTGGGTCGGCTACAAGTTGCACATCGACGTGGCCGACGGCCAGATTCCGGTCAGTTGCATCCTGACGTCCGCCTCGCTGCACGACAGCCAGGCCGCCGTTCCACTGGCCACCCTGTCGGCCCAGCGGGTGGACAATCTGTATGACCTGATGGATGCCGCCTACGACGCGGTGCAGATCCGCGAGCACAGCCGCGCACTCGGCCACGTCCCGCTGATCGATATCAACCCCCGCCGTGACACTGCGCTGGCCGAAGAACTGCAGACCGAAGCCCGGCGCCTGAAGCGTCTCGGCTTGCAGCTTCCCGAACAGGTTCGGTACAACGAACGCACGGCGGGTGAGCGCGTCAATGGCCGACTCAAGGACGAGTTCGGCGGGCGCCACGTCCGAGTCCGCGGCAACGCGAAGGTGATGTGCCACTGCATGTTCGGCGTGCTGGCCGCTCACCGCCGACCAGCTCCTGCGGCTGGTGACGTAAACCAACGCCTCGCCGGCCAACGCGCATCCCCTTCCGGTCGCCCGACAGGCGTCAGTCACCAACCGGTGTCTCCAACGCCCGGTGGGAAAACCCTCGAACTCCCTGATTTCCGCCTCTTGGGTCGCCGCCGGTCCTCCCGCCCCGCATTCTCGGTCGGGATCCAGGCAAAACGATGTTCACCAGAAGAACTTGTGCTCCGAGCCGAGCTACGCCAAGAGTTTTGCAAGCGGCTCAAGGGACAATATTTGCCGTACCTGGCCAATTTAAATGTACGCTGGGGAGCATTCGACTTGAGCGATCTCCGCCAGATGCGATTCGAGGCCCGTGAAAAAGAGCGCTATGGCTTAACCCGGATCATGCACCAAGGGCCCGATCCAGGTAGAGACACAAGAGCCTCCGTATGGTAAAAATGCAGTATCCACAGGCATTTTAGCCACCACGGAGGCCCCTGCGTGACGACCGACACTGGACCACAGACTGTTCTGTTCCCGGATCTGTTCGACAAGCCACTGTTCGCCAAGTTCAACCAGGAGCAGGCAAGCTCCGACGGCGGGGCGGTCCTGCTCAAGGCGGCCGAGCGCGTGTACGGGTTGGTCAAGGCGTTCGCCCGGTGCCTGAGCGACAAGCGCGCGCCGGAGAAGATTCGGCACACGCTCGCGGACCTGATCGGCCAGCGCATCTTCGGCATCGCCTGCGGCCATCCCGACTGCAACGATGCCGAGCACCTCGCCGACGACCCCATCCACAAGCTGCTGCTCGGCCGCGACCCGGTGGCGGGCGAGTCACTGGCCTCGCAGCCGACGCTGTCGCGGTTCGAGAACGCGGCCGGCCGCGGCGCGCTCTACGACATGGGGTGCGAGTTGGCGGCGCGTGTTGTCGAGCGCCACCGCCTGCCGGCTGGGGCGGGTTCAGCGTATCACGATCGATCTGGACCCGACCGACGACCCGACGCACGGCGCCCAGCAGTACAGCCTCTTCAATGGGTACTATGACAACTGGTGTTACTTGCCGCTGCTCGCGTTCCTGACGTTCGACCGCGAACCCGAGCAGTATCTGTGTTCGGCGGTGTTGCGGCACGGCAAGGCGGTCGCCTCCGAAGGGGGCGTGGCCCTGTTGGCACGGCTGCTGCCGCTGCTGCGCTGTGCGTTTCCACGGGCGCGCTTTCTGGTTCGGCTCGACGGCGGCTTTGCGTCCCCGGCGCTGTTCGACTTCCTGGGTGCACAGCCGCGGCTCGACTACGTGGTGGCGATGGCGAGCAACGCCGTGTTGCTGCGGCACGCCGAGCCGGCGATGCTGGTGGCGCGGGCGCGCAGCGAGCAGACCGAGCATCTCTACATGGACACCGACTATGCGGCGGGCACGTGGAGCGACGCGCGCCGGGTCATCATCAAGGCCGAAGTCGTCCGTCTCGGGGACCGCGAGCCGCGGGACAACCCGCGTTTCGTGGTGACGAACATGCGGCAGACGCCGCGTTTTCTCTACGAGAAGGTCTACTGCGCCCGTGGCGACGTCGAGAACCGGATCAAGGAACTCAAGGACCTGCAGCTCGACCGCACGAGCTGCTGCAGACTCCGGGCGAACCAGTTGCGCGTTTTTCTGACCGCCGCAGCCTACGTGCTCATGCAGGAACTGCGGTTGCACGCGGCGCGCACCGCGTGTGCCCGAACCCAGGTGATGTGGCTGCGCGATCGGCTGCTCAAGCTCAGCGTCCACGTCGTCAGCTCCGTCCGCCGCCTCGTCCTGCATCTGCCGCGCTCGACGCCGAATCTCGACGCGTGGCGCAAGATCGCCCTTTCCCTCGGGGCGCGCGCCGGGTAACGCGTCCAACGCGAGTCCGGACCCGCGTGCACGGCCGCTATCACGGCGAAGCTGTCTTTGACCAGCCCTCCATGACGGTCATCGTGCGTCGTATTGCTGCTCGACCACGCCATCGCCGGTCGCCGGCGTGACCCAGACGCTTGTGCCGCCCGATTCGCGAGCCGATCACACCCTGCCGGTGGTCGGTCACGACCCCTCATGAATGATCCGGGTTTAAAGTACGGTGACATCGTAATGTGTGAGGGTGGTGAGCCAGGAAGATGTGCGATCTGGAAATATGAGCGACCGGGCATGATGATTCAGAAAGCCCTACATCGCATACGACCGCGGGCTGGGTTGGACAACCGGTTCCTGTACTATTCGCTACTTCACAGTGGGAACACTGGCGGGTTGGTACCGCATTTTACCGGGGCTACCATAAGGCACCTTCCGAGCCAGAATCTGGCGAAGGTCGAGGTGGCGTTCCCGCCTCTCCCAACCCAACAACGAATCGCCGACGTGCTCTCCGCTTACGACGACCTCATCGAGAATAATCAACGGCGGATTCGGATGCTGGAACAGGCCGCGCGGTTGACCTACGAGGAGTGGTTCGTTCGCCTTCGCTTCCCTGGGCACGAGCATGTCACCATCACCAACGGTATGCCGGAGAAATGGGAGCAGAACTCCACTGCGGGTGTCTGTACAGCCTTTGATGACGGAGACTGGATAGAAAGCAAGGAGCAAGGTGGTGAAGATTTCCGGTCTTTGTTTAGCGGGTCGCGGCGAAGATCCGCGTTTAAAGACTGCAGGTTTGGTGCGCCCGTGCCGACAAGCGGGGTATGGCCGAGGGTCCGGACGCGCCCCAGCGTGAGGATGATCCGCGGGACACGCGCATCAAGCAGCAGGACCGGGAGATCTCGCGGCTGCGCGGGGACTTGGCGCAGGTCAACCGCGACCGGGATCGCTGGAAGCGGCACAGTGAACGGCTCCAGCAACAACTCGATACCGCGCGCCGCGCGGGCTTCCGGCAAGCGGCTCCCTTTGCCAAGGACCGACCGCAGGGGCGCGGCGGGCGTCCCGGACGGCGGGCCGGTGCACGCTATGGCCGGCAGGCGTGCCGCCGGCGTCCGGCCCAGGAGGACGAGACGCATGCGGCGCCGGTCCCGGCGGCGTGTCCGGACTGTGGCGGCGCGATCGAAGTGACCCGCGTGGCATCGCAATATCAGGAAGAAATCCCCGAGGTGCGCCCGGTCGTGCGCCGCTTCGACATCGAGGTGGGTCACTGCTCGCAGTGTCAGCGGCGCGTGCAGGGCCGCCACGCGCTGCAGACCTCGGATGCGCTGGGCGCGGCCGGTGCGCAACTGGGCCCCGGCGTCGTGGCGCTGGTCGTCGAGTTGCACACCGAGATGGGCGTACCGCTGGCAAAGGTCGCCCACGTGCTGCGGACCACGTTCGGCCTGCAGGTGACGCCGGGCGGCCTCGCTCACCTGCTGCACCGCACAGCCCGCGACGCCGCGCCGACCTACACGGCGCTGTGCGAGCAGGTCCGCAACTCGCCGGTGGTCACGCCGGATGAAACCGGGTGGCGGGTGGGTGCCATCAGCCACTGGCTGTGGGCGTTCGTTACCCCGGAGACGACGGTCTACGCCATTTGCCCCGGCCGCGGGTTCGACGATGCCACCACGGTTCTCGGGGCCGACTTCGACGGGGTGCTCGTGCGCGACGGGTGGGTGTCGTATCGCTGCTACCGCGCCGCGCTGCACCAATCCTGTCTGAATCACCTGCTCCGACGATGCAAGGAACTGCAGGAAGATCATCCCGACAGTCTCTGGGCCGGGCAGGTGCAAGCGGTCTTGCAGACGGGCCTTGCCGTGCGTGACCGCTGCAACGACGGCGAGTTGAGCGAGCACGGTCTGGCATCGGTCCGCGGCCGACTCGTGGCCCAGCTCGGTCGGCTGATTGACGCACCGCCACCGCTGGACGACACCGAGCGCTTTGCCCGGCATCTGGCCACCGAATTCGCTGCCGTGTTTCTCTTCTTGTGGGACCTGTCGGTCGACGCGACCAACTGGCGCGCCGAACAGGCCATCCGTCCCGCCGTCGTTATCCGAAAGGTCTGCGGTGGCAACCGCACCCGCCACGGCGCCGACAGCCAGCAGGTGCTGGCCAGCGTCGTGCGCACCGCCCGCCAACGCGACCTCGATCTGCCTCCGCTGATCGCCACGATGTTGCGCGCCACCGGTCCCGTCGTCCCCGACGCCTTCGGGCTCCCCCCGCCGCCCGCCTGAGGGTGGGCGGTATCGCACCCTCGCGAGAGACGTGAAGACCGGCAACCCCGAGACGGTCGCTTCAACTGCGACCGACCCAGGCAGGTATCGTCACGCGCAGGGGTGAAGCACCAATAGAACCGATGCAGTTCACAGCTCCGTTGCCGTTCGGGACTTCAAGAGTCCCCAACCTATTTCTGCCATTTCTGCCCGTATTTGTTGAGGAATCACCCGCTAAACGAATACGATTTCCGATTACTTCAAATCTCAAACATTGGGAGCAACGATTTTGTAGAAACGGGAAACCTTCGATATATTACTTCTGAGACGTTCAGGAAGCTGCATTGCAATGAAGTCTTGCCCGGCGACATCCTTGTTGCACGAATGCCGAAACCAATCGGTCGAGCGTGGTTGGTATTTGAACAGCCATGGCGAATGGTCACAGCCGTGGATGTCACCGTTGCTCGACCAGATCCGAACATCGTCGATAGACTTTATTTTCTGCACCACCTCAACTCGTCGGCGCATATTGCGCGTTGTCAGCTACAAGCGACAGGCGCAACGCGTCCACGCATTTCTCGAAGGACCATGGGTTCATTGCCGATACTGGTGCCGCCAATCTCGCTGCAGCAGTCCTTCCGCGGCATTGCATCAGCAACAAACGAACAGCGGATTGCTCTGACTCGACAGAATGCCCGTCTCGCTAAAGCCCGCGATCTGCTCCTCTCACGCCTGATGAACGGAGAGGTCGTAGTGTGACCCAGGACGCCATCATGGGGCTGCTTGCCCGCGGCGAAGGCGCGACCGTCGAGTTCAAGCGTTCTCTGACCAAAGAAATCGGCCGGGAGTTGTGCGCGTTCGCCAACGCCGGCGGCGGGATCGTGCTGGTCGGGGTCTCCGATGCCGGACAGATCGTCGGGGTGACGGACCACAACCGCCTGAAGTCGCGTGTGCTGAGTACTGCTCGTTCGGCGGATCCGCCGATCCAGGTGGAGGTCGAGAGCGTCGGCGAAATTCTGCGCGTCGTGGTGCCGCCGCAGAAACGCAAGCCCTACTCGTTCGGCGGCCGGTTCTTCATGCGCGACGGAGTGAGCAGCCAGCAGATGTCGAACGCGGAGGTCGAAGACCTGTTCTATGCTGCCGGACGCCTGCACTTCGACAGAAAGCCTTGTCCGGACTTCTCGATTGAGAACGACCTCGATGAGGAGATCTTGGGCGCGGTTCAGCAGGCGCGCCAAGATTCCGGAAGCCATGGATCGGATGGTGGCGCTCCGGAACCTCGGGCTACTGGACGGCGACGACCGGATGACCCACGCCGGCGCGTGGCTTCTGGCCCGCGACATTCGTAGATTTACGACTGCCGCGCATGTGTCCTCTGCGCTGTTCATGGGCACGGAAAAGGTGCGGATTCTTGATCGGCGGGACTTTCACGGCGACGTTCCGACGATGGTCGACGATGCGGTGGCGTGGATCCTCACGAAGATCAATGTCGAGTTCATCATCAAGCACGTGCGGCGGGAGGAGCGGCCGGAGTTGCCGGAAGAGGCGCTTCGGGAGGCCGTCGCAAATGCCGTGGCGCATCGCGACTACCGGTCGACCGCGAACGTCCAGATATACGTCTTCAAGGACCGGATCGAGATTGTCAGTCCGGGCGGGTTGCCGGCGGGAATGACGGGAGCAGACCTCGGTGCCAAGAGCATGCCCCGGAACCCCCTACTGGTCGGGATGCTGTACCGGATGGACGTGGTGGAAAACATCGGTTCCGGCATCAAGCGTCTCCGCGATCTCTGCCGCGAGCACGGCGTGACTGAACCAACCTTCGACCTCTCCGAGCACTGGGTAACGGTGACCTTTCCGAGATCGGCCGCGCCGGTCGACGAGCCGAAAGTCCCGGATTCCGGAAGCGCGGCAGGTCGGCGGCCAGAGTCGGGACCGGAATCAGGGCTAGAGTCAGAGGTCGTAGGGCAAGAGTCGACTGAGTCTGGGCTAGGGTCAGCGGGTTTAGGGCAAGAGTCGACTGAGTCTGGGCTCAGGTCTCTGGAGCGGCGCATTCTGGCTTTGCTGGTAGAGGAGCCTCTCTCGAGGTCCGCGATGGCTGCCGCCTTGGGACACCGGTCCGTATCCGCCGGGCTCAACCGCGCAATCCACCGTCTTCTGCAGGCGGGGCGTATCGCGTATACGGTGCCGGCCAAGCCGAACAGCCGGCTTCAGAAGTATCGAATCACGCAGGCTGGGCAAGCGGTGGAGGAGCCGCCGAGATGAGTCCTTCGCCGTACAACGAGGACACCCTCGTCCAGCAGACCACCGCCGACTACCTCGAGCGACAGCTCAGCTGGGAGTCCGTCTACGCCCATAACCATGAGGACTTCGGCCCGGACAGCCTCCTCGGGCGGACATCGGAACGGGAAGTCGTTCTGACACGCCCGCTACGTGCGAAGCTATCGGCACTGAACCCGGGCCTGCCGGACGACGCCTACGACGATGCCGTGCGGCGCATCACCGCGACCGCTGCCTCCCAGACCATCGTCGCCGCCAACCGCGAGAAGTACGACCTGATGCGCGACGGTGTCCAGGTCACCTATCGCGACGAGAAGGGCCAGCCGACGAAGCGGCGCCTGCGCGTGCTCGACTTCGACGATCCGACGAACAACCACTTTCTCTGCGTTCGCGAGATGTGGGTGCGCGGCGACCTCTACCGGCGCCGGCCGGACATCATCGGCTTCGTCAACGGGCTGCCGCTGCTGTTCATCGAGTGCAAGAACATCCACCGCGACCTGAAGGCGGCCTTCGAGAAGAACTATGCCGACTACCGCGACACGGTCCCGCATCTCTTCCACCACAACGCGGTGGTGATGTTCGGCAACGGCGAGAAGGCAAGGATCGGCTCGATCACCAGCCGGTGGGGGCACTTCCACGAGTGGAAGCGGCTGGCCGAAGACGACCCTGGTGCCGTGGACATGGAGACGCTGCTCAAGGGCGTCTGCGACAGGCGCAACTTCCTGGACTTGGTGGAGAACTTCATCCTCTTCGATGAATCGTCCGGCGAGACGCGGAAGATCCTGGCTCGCAACCACCAGTTCCTCGGCGAACCGGGTCCTCGAGGCGGTGCGCGAGCGGAAGGTCCGGGCGGGGAAGCTCGGCGTCTTCTGGCACACGCAGGGGGCCGGCAAGAGCTACTCGATGGTGATGTTCACCCGCAAGGTGCACCGCAAGCTGGGCGGCAACTTCACTTTCCTGGTGCTGACCGACCGCGACGACCTCGACACCCAGATCTACAAGACCTTCGACACGGTGTTTGCGGCTATCGGGACCCCCCAGGAAACCCCCCAGGTTGCCCCCCAAGTTGCGCGCCTCCTGTCCGTGCTGGACGGTGAGATGTCGCTGCGGGAAATCCTGCACGCGCTCGGGCTCCGCGACCGCAAGTCGTTGCGGCAGCGGTACCTGTTGCCCGCGTTGCAGGGCGGCTACATCGTGATGACCCGTCCCGACGCGCCCAACGCCAGGAATCAGATGTACCGCCTTACGCCGCTGGGGCGGCAGGCGCGGCAAGCGGCCTGAACGCGTCGCCTCGACAAGGGCAGGTATCGTCGTATCCGCGATGCTAAACTTAGCTGGGCTTAGCTATCTCAGAGGTGCCGATGAAGGTGAACATGCACGAAGCGAAGTCGCAACTTTCGCGGCTCGGGAAAGCGGCCTGGGAAGGTGAGGAAGTCGTGATCGCGCGGGCCGGCGAGCCGTATCTGCGCCTGGTGCCGTATCGTGAAAGATCGGCCAAGCGCAAGCTTGGGGGGCTGGAAGGCCAGATCTGGATCTCTCCGGACTTCGACAAGCCGGACGACGAGTTGATGGATCTGATCGAACAGTCGCGTATCTTTCCGGACGACGAGTAGCGGTGGCGCGCCTCCTGTTGGATACCCACGTGCTGCTGTGGTCGCTCGCAGAACCACGGAAACTGAGCGCCCGCGCCCGCGACGCGCTGGAGAACGCCCACAACGACGTTTTCGTGAGCGCCGTCTCCGCGTGGGAGATCACCGTCAAACGGGCAAAGGGGCGCATGACAGCCCCGGACAACCTCTCGGCGGTGATTGAGGAAAGAGGGTTCACGCATCTGTCCCTGACCTTCCACCACGCAGAGCAGGCGGCGAGCCTGCCGCTGCACCATCGGGATCCCTTCGATCGGTTCCTGGTCGCTCAGGCCCAAATCGAAGGACTCGTACTCGTCACCCGGGATGCCCAGATACCCCTCTACGGCATCCGTACGATGGACGCTTGAGGGACGCCGCGGCAGGCGGCGTCAGAGCGGCTCCACCGTCACGTCGCTGATCGCCACGTGCGACAGCAGCCGCATGCTGTTGGCCACGTAGTCCGGCGTCAGCGTGTCGACCGGCACCTTCCCGCCGTCGACGGCGTAGTTGTCCTGGTCGGAGAAGAGCACGCCGCCCACCCGCTCGAACGAGGTCGCCCGCCGATACCGCAGCCCGTTGTCGAAGTCGTAGCCGAACTGCTCGATGCGGCCCGTCTCCGGGTCGAACCAGAACGTGTAGGCGTCATCGGCGTCGTTGCTCGTGCCGGCGGTGAACGACACCTTCATGCGGTGCAGGTCGCGGCCGTTCCAGCGGTCGAGGCCCCGGTCCTCGAAGTGGATGTCGCCCCCTTTCAGCGTGTACGGCAACAGGGGGAAGAAGACGCGGGCGTTGGCGAACGCGGTGGCGCGCCGCTCGCCCTCGGCGTCCAGCTCGGTCTCCACGCCGTCGCGCCACTCGGTGACGCCGTCGTTGTTCAGGCTCACGCGGCGCTCCGGCCGGTCGCCGCGGGCCGGGTCCGTCACGGTGAACTCGAACTCGCCCCCGTTCCGGGACGCTTCGATGTCGAAGCTGCCGGAGAGCGATGTAATGGTCATCGTCATCCTGGATCGCTCGTAGAGGGCGCCGCCGTGGTAGGCGATCGACTGCGCCACGATCTCGGGCAGGTTCGGGTCGGGCGCCGCGGCTCCCCCGCAGGCCGTCGAGACGGCGATGGTGGCGGCGAGCGCTCCGGCGACGGCGTGACGTGCGTGCATGGCGTATTCCCCTCCGGTCTGACCGGGTCTCCTGCTTCTCTTGACAGTCTAGCCCGACAATCGTCGCCCGGAGGCTCCGATTGCCGCCCAACCGGGCCTGCCCAGGAGTCTGCGCCGTTTCTACGGCGCAGACTCCTGGGGCGGGTTCGCCGCGTCCCGGCGAGATCCGGTGCGTGGGCGATAATCTTCGGATGCCCGACCGTGTACGCGTCTTCGCCCCGGCCACCGCCTCGAACCTCGGCCCCGGATTCGACGTGCTAGGCCTGGCTCTCGAACGTCCCGGCGACCTGGTCGAGGCCGAGGTTCGCGATCGGCCCGGCGTGGAGATCGTTGAGGTGACCGGCGCCGACTCGCTCAACACCAACCCGCGGGAGAACGTGGTCGGCATTGCCGCCGCCGCGGCGCTCGAGCTGCTGCCAGCCGCCGGGCGCGGTGTCCGTCTGTGGCTGCACAAGCAGATGCCCCTCGGCAGCGGTCTCGGCAGCTCGGCCGCCAGCAGCGTGGGAGGCGCCGTGGCGGTCAACGCGTTGTTCGGCGGGGCGCTGTCGACGGACGACCTCGTCGCCTGTGCTCTGCGCGGCGAGGCGGCGGCGTCGGGGACCGCGCACGCCGACAACGTCGCGCCCAGCGTGCTCGGCGGCATCGTCCTGATCCGCGCTTCGGACCCGCTCGACCTGATCCGGCTGCCGGTGCCCGACGCGCTCCGCGTGGTGCTCGTCCACCCGCACGTGCAGGTGCTGACGGCCGAGGCGCGGCGGCTGGTCGCCGAGCGCCGGTTCACCATCGGGCAGGCGGTCGCCAACCTGGGCAACGTGGCCGCGCTGGTCACCGCGCTCCACAGCGGCGACCTCGCGCTGCTGGGACGCAGCATCCAGGACGCGCTGGTGGAGCCGGTCCGTGCGCCGCTCGTGCCCGCGTTCGCCGAGGTCAAGCGGGCTGCACTGGATGCCGGCGCCCTCGGCTGCTCGATCTCCGGCTCGGGGCCGAGCGTGCTCGCCTTCACGGACTCGGATGTCTCGGCTGACGCCGTGGCCGACGCCATGGAGGCGGCGTTCGCGAAGGCCGGCCTGGAGAGCGACCGTTACGTCGGGCCGGTCAACACCGCCGGCGCGGGAGAGATCCATGAGGTCCCCTCTCCCGCCAGCCGACTTCGTGCTCTCCACCACGCGCTGGGACGCAACCACCCGACCGGTGAGATCGATGAGATGCTCAGCGACATCGAACGTGGCCGAGATACGGATTGACTGCGGCGATGCCGGCTGTCGTAACGTGCAGGGCGGTCGTGTTCCGGCGATCGATCAAGAGATCGCGGGCTCGGATCGTCCGCTGTCCTGCCGCGACCGTTGCATCGCCAGGAAGAAGGCCGCCGACATGCCCGCCGCGCCGAACAGCATGCACATCACCATGACCTGGTAGCGCACCGCGATCAGCGGCGAGATGCCGGACAGGATCTGGCCGGTCATCATTCCCGGCAGCGACACGAGGCCGACGGCGAACAGCGTATTGACCTGCGGGATCAACGCGGAGCGCATGGCGATGGGGCGTGCAGCGAGGTACGAGGCACCGCGGGCGAGCTCCGCGTCGAGCCGCTCCGCGGACAGGCTGACCGCGTTCATCGATGATGCGAAGACCATGCCGCCGAGCGGGATCAGTACCGTCGGATCGTGCCACGGGTCAGCCCTCAGGACTCCCTGCGTGATGAGGGTCAGGGTGGACAACCCGCTCGCGCAAATCGCGGCCAGGGCCTGGGGATAGACGGTCCTGCGGCGGCGCGCCAGTGGGCGCAGCGAGATCCAGCCTGCCGCGGTGAGCATCACGGTCAGCGTTCCGAGCACGACCGCCGGGTGCGCGGTACCGAAGATGAACGTCAGCACGTAGCCGACGAGGGCGAGCTGCGTCACCATGCGCCCGACGCCATAGAGCGCGGCGCCGGCGCCGGCCGACCAGCGGTGGAGGATGGCGAGCACCACCAGCGCCGGCAGCAGGGAGAGACTGAGGTTCGCGAGCGGAATCGCGTCGACGGAGCCGGTCATGTTGCCGTGGAGCATACCGCGGGAGCGGTGGCTCGCTGCCGGTTCCCGCCCGGGTGGGAAATCCCTATTCCGTGTTGACTGCCGCCGCCGCGTCCGTCGAGGCGGCGGGCGGCGGTGTCGGAGGCGGCGCCGCGGCCCGCATCACCGTCGCCTCCGGCATGATGAACCAGGCTGCCGCGTAGGCGAACAGCCCGCAGATTACGAAGCCGGGGAAGATGGAGAGCAGAACCCACAGGATGCGCATGGCCGTCACGTCGACGGTGAAGTACTCCGCGAGACCGCCGCACACGCCCGCCACGGTGACGTTGTCGGCGGACCGCTGCATCCGCTTGGCGCCGACGATCACGGGCTCCGAGCCCGGCTCCGCCTCCGGCACGATGATCCAGGCGACGACGTAGGCGAGCACACCCAGCAGGATCGTTCCGGGCACGATGGACAGGATGACCCAGGCCACGCGGATGAACACCGGATCGGTGTCGAGATACCGCGCGATGCCGCCGCAGATGCCGGCGAGCTTGCGGTCGGCCTGCGACCGCCGCAAAGGCTTCGGGAACAGAGTCGCCCGCGCACCCTGGCGCCGGCCGCAGAACTGACAGTAGGACGCCTCGTCCGCGATCTCTCGGTGGCAGCTCGTGCAGGTCATTGCAGCCTCTCCTGTCTCGCGTTTCGCACGACGGCCGCGGGTTGCGGTGGCAGGCGCCCGAAAGGCCGCTACCGCCCGTCCACGGTACATGGAGATACGCAGCCGCCCGGCGTGGGTTCCCGGTCCGGCCGTGCTCAATTCGTCTCGGGCGGGAAGACGGTCGCCTGCCAGCCGGTGAGCAGGTGGACGACGCGCGCGCGGCCTGCGAGCTCCAGCATCAGCAGCCGCTCGCCGTCCGGCGCGACATCGTAGGCCGGCAGATTTCCCAGCGGATCGCCGACCTGGACGCCGTCGAAGAGGTGCTCCGGTTCGGTGAGAGGTTCCCCGTTGGTGTCGATCTCCACCCGGTACAGGCTCCCTCCCCGGCGGTAGAGCAGCGTGCGGCCCGGTTTCTCCCAGACCGGTTCCGTTCCGCCGGCCGGCGTGATCCGGATGGCCGGGCCGTCCGCCGGAGCGTCCGCGGGGCGGATGTACACCTGGTCGCCGTCGTGGCTGTCGGCGTCGGACACGTAGGCAAGCCAGCGCCCGTCCGGCGAGAACGCCGGGGCCCGTTCGTTGGCGTTCGTCGCGAGCCACGGCGTGGCCTCGTCGCCGGAGCCGTTACGCCAGGTCCAGATGTCGCGGAGGCGGTCGGGGCGCAGCTCGTGGAAGGCGAGCCGGCGCCCGTCCGGCGACCACGATGCGGGGGTGCGCTGGTCGCCGCCGACCAGGGGGCCGGAGACATCGAGGCCGCGCACGTGGAGGCGGAAGAGCCGTTGGAGACCGGTGCGCGACGAGGCAAAGGTCAGGGTCGCGCCGTCGGGTGACCAGAGGGGTGAGTGGTTGTCACCGGCCTCCGCGGTCACCTGCCGGCGGGCGCCTCCGGCGAGGTCGAGCAGCCAGAGGTCGCGGCGCAGGAACGAAGTGACGACGCTGATCGCCACCCGCCGGCCGTCCGGAGAGACCCGCGGCGTCTGATGCGGCGCGGCGACATCGTCGAGCGGATCGGACCGGCCGCTCCGATCGACCCAGACCAGGCGGTTGTCGCCCCCGGTCGCGGGAGGGGGCACGAAGACCAGCGTGCCGTCGCGCGCGGCCGCGAACCGCGACCGGCCCAGACCGCGGTGGCCGGCGGCGCTGCCCGCGGCGCCCGGGAGCACCGGCCGGGGGGATGGCGTTCCGCGCATCTCCTCTTCGGCGTCGAGCTCGATGCGGGCCGCGAAGATCTCGCCGCGCCGGACGAATACGACGCTGGAGGGCTCGACGAACCAGCCGCCCCCGTCGGCAAGGAGGAGCGGGCGCGTCTCGTTGGTCTCGCGGTCGAGGACGGCAAGTCGGGGGTCGCGCCCGTGCCGTGCAGCGGTGAACAGGATCCAGCGGTCGTCGATCAAGTGCGGCCAGCCGTGCGCGGTCTCGTCGTTGTCGGCATCGACGATGGTCAGCGCGACGGGCTCGCCGCCCGCGGCCGCCACCTGCTGCAGGCCGGAGCTCCCCGGGCCGCCGAAGACGATCCGGCCGCCGGCGCCCCACGCCCCGCCGGCCGGTTCGCCGGTAACTCGGCAGACGTCGGTGGTCGCCCCCGGGCCGCCGTCGAGCGTTCCTTCACCGCCGTCGGGCATCCCTTCACCTTCGTCGGACGTCCCTTCATCGCCGTCGGGCGTCCCTTGGCTGCCGTCGAGCGACACCGTCCGGAGCCACCCGTCCGCGAAGTACCCGACGGCCGTGCCGTCCGGTGAAAAGAAGGGCTGCCTCGCGCCTTCCGTGCCGGGCACCGCGTCCGTTTCGAACCGATCCAGCCGGCGCACGTAGAGGCGGGTGCGGCCGCCGGCGATGGCCGTGTAGGCGATGCGGCGCGCGTCGGGCGAGATGGTGAGGTCCAGCAGCTCCCGGTCCGGCGGAATTGCGACCGACAGCGCCTGCCGTGGTGGCGGGTCCGGTGGGGGCGCCGGCCAGTGCGCCGCCGCGAACCCGCCGATGGCACTGGCCGGCCAGGCCGGCCAGTGCCACGAGCGCGGGAACGGTGCGGCGTGACATCGGGTGTCAAGGCTCCTGGCTGCCGTAGCGGGCGCACGCCTGCTCCAGCTCGTCCGCGATCTGCCGGCGGAGCGTCGCCGGCGCCGTCACCCGCACGCCAGGCCCGAAGCTCAGGATCCAGCTCCGGAGCGCGCCGTCGTTGCAGACGTCCATTCCGACCGCGACAGACCCGTCCGCCCGCAGCTCGACCGTCTGCGAGGGGTGCCAGATGCGTTCCTGTACGTAGGGGGCCAGTTCGGGCGCGAACTCCAGCTCGACCCGCTCGGGGGCGCCCTGATGGATGCCGAGCGAGTGCGGGAAGGCGGCTTCCGACAGTTCCTCGACCGGTTCGAAGGTCTCGTCCAGCAGGGTCAGGTGGCGGATCCGCTCGACCGCGAAGGTGCGCACCTGCTCGTACCGCGGCACGTACGCGAACAGGTACAGTCCGCCCTCGGCGTACACCAGCCGGTACGGATCGATCCGGTACGACTTCTCGCGCCGGCTGGAGCGGGAGTGGTACTGCATGTCCAGCCGCCGCTGCTGCAGCAATGCGTCGAGCAGCCGGCCGATCGTGGCGCGCTGCTGCCGGTCGTCGAGCCGGCGGGCGGGCGGGGCCTTGGCCTGGATCACGTCCGGCAGGCGATCGAGGAACTGCCGCATGCGCGGACCGAGCGCGGCTTCCAGCTTGGCGAACGCGCTCCGCAGGTCCTGGCCGAACGGCGGCAGGGCGAAGCACTCGACGAGCGTCCGGCTGAAATAGAGGGCCGACAGCTCCGCGAGCGTGAACGCCGTGTCGTCGAGGCGTCTGAACGGGCGGGTGTCGAGCCTCCACCGCTTCGCCACGTCGTCCGCCACGTCGTAGAGTGGGAAACCCGCCTCCTGCAGGGCCTCGAGGTCGCGCCGAATCGTGCGCGTCGTCACCCCCGTCATTTCGGCGAGCTGGCGAATGGTGGCCCCGCGCGAGGCCTCGAGCTCACGCAGGATGGTCCACTGGCGGATGACTTCGGCGTTGCGCGGCAACCACGCCCTCCCTGGCGCCGTATCAATCATAAGGTGCCGAGATTCGAGGCCGAAAAAACTGCTGAAGGGTGTGACCTGACCTGTCACTCACGCGCGCTAAGCTGGCTTCATCGGGGCACGGCGGCGCGGACAGTCGAAAGGGCACCAAGATGGCGCAACACCAGGAAACGGCTGCTATACAGCTCGACTTGACCTATGATGGCTCATGGCCGGTTGCGGTGAGGTCGCTCGCAAAGCCGCGTCGCGGCGCGGCCCGACTCTGCGTGGTCTGCGGGCGGGTGCCGGCGCATCTGACGATAGAACGCGAGCCGGGGCACCGGCCTGCGCGGCTCTGCCTCCGGTGCCACCACGCGGTCATGCGGCAACGGCGGATGGCGCGCGCCGGTCTCGAGCCGGCCGGAACGAACAACCAGGGGAAAGGCGATAGCGATAGTCTGATCGTGCCGCGGGGGAATGCGCTTTCGGCCGATGCCCTGTATCGGCAGTTGTCCAGATCGCGTCGGCGCGCCCAGAAGGCCGCGCGCGCCGCGGTCGGCGCAGGTTGAGGGCGATCCGGCCGATAGCAGTCTCGGTGGGTAAGTACTCGATGGAGGTGATCGGGATGGTGAATCTGGACATGTCGGCAGACGTCGATCAGCGGAAGGGATCGAGGGGACGAACGACACGGTCGGAGACGCTGTGCCGCCGTTGCGGCAAGCGCGAGGCGCTGTGCTCCCGGTACACGCGGAAGCAGCGGGTCAACCGGCGCCGGCGCCACGACCTCTGCTTTCAGTGCCGGCGTGCGCTGCGCGATGCCACGCGGAACCCGATGCTCTAGCCTTGCTTAGGATGCTGACCGCTTGCCGCCGTCCTCGCGTATCACGATCCTGACGACCCCGGCGGCGGAGACCCGCATCGAGGCTGCGGCCGAAGCGCTTCGGCGCGGCCTCGGTAAGGGTGAGGTGCTGCTGGTCGGCGAGACGCGGGAAGCGGCTGACGACCTCGCGCGCGACGTTGCGGCGGAGGCCGGCGCCACGTTCGGGCTCCATCGGTTCAGCCTGCGGCAGCTCGCGGGGAGCATCGCGACCGTCGACCTCGCCCGCCGCGGGCTCGCTCCGGCGAGCGGTCTGGCGACGGAAGCGGTCGCAACGCACGCCACCTTCGAGGAGTCGAAGAGCGCGGCGCTCGACTATCTGCAGCCGATCTCCGGGTTCCGCTCGTTCGGCCGGACGCTGGCGGCGACCCTGCGTGATCTGCGCCACGCGGACACCGACGTCGAGCGCGCGCGTCAGCTCGACCGGAGCGGTCCCGACGTGGCGCGCCTCGCGCGGCGATACGTCCAGCTCCTCGATGGCGCCGGGCTCGTGGATGGCGCGGCGCTCTTTCGCAGCGCAGCGCGGGTCGTGCGGGAAGGCGCGGGAAGCATTGAGGGCGTGCCGCTCGACGGTGTGCTCGTTCTGCTCGACGTCGCCGTCGCGGACGAGGCGACGTTCGACGTCGTGGCGGCTCTCGCCGGGCGGGCCGCCGAAACGCTCGCTACCGTGCCGGAGGGCGACGCTCGGACGCTCGCCGCGCTCCGGCGCCTGCCGGGGGCGGTGGAGACCACGGTCCCGGCGGTCGAGTCGGCAGCGGATCCGCTGGACCGCGTCCGGCGCTTCCTGTTCGCGTCCGAAGACCCGCCGCCGGCCGGCGACGCGGCGGACTCGTCGTCCCTCACCTTCTTCTCGGCTCCCGGCGAGGGGCGCGAGGCGGTCGAGATCGCGCGAGCCATCCTGGCGGAGGCCGCTCGCGGCGTGCCCTTCGATCGGATGGCGGTGCTGCTGCGGTCACCCGGCATCTATGCCGGTCTGCTCGCAACGGCGCTCGATCGCGCCGGCATCGGGACGTGGTTCGCCAGCGGCACCCGCGTTCCCGATCCTGCCGGGCGCGCATTCCTGGCGCTGCTCGCGTGCGCGGCGGAACATCTCTCGGCGCGGCGGTTCTCGGAATACCTCTCCCTCGGCCAGGTGCCCCGGCTCGACGCCGGCGGCGCTCCGCCGGGTGATCGGGGCCGTTGGGTACCGCCCGACAGCGCCCCGGAGGTGACGCCGGTTCCGGCGCAGGCGTCGCTTCTCGACCTCCTCGCGGAACCGGCGGCCGGCGGGGATGCTCCCGGGGAGGGTCGCGCCGACGGCGACGACGAGCCGGTCCTTGCGGGCACGCTTCGCGCGCCGGCGCGCTGGGAGCGGCTGCTGGTCGAATCGGCGGTGGTCGGCGGTCGGGATCGCTGGGAGCGGCGGTTGAACGGGCTGGCGCACGAGTTGGGGATGAAGCTGGCGGAGCTGCGGGCCGAGGATCCGGAGTCGCCGCGCGTCGCGGGTCTCGAACGCGATCGGGTGAACCTGGAGCATCTCCGGCGCTTCGCGCTGCCGGTGATCGACCGGTTGGCGGGGTTTCCGGCGGAGGCGCTCTGGGGCGAATGGCTCGATCACCTGGAAGAGCTGGCGCCGATGGTGCTGGTCAATCCCGACCGCGTGCTGGCCGTGCTGGGCGATCTGCGGCCGATGGCGCAGGTCGGGCCGGCGCGGGTCACCGACGTCCGCGACGTGCTCCACGAGCGGTTGACGGAGCTGCGGGCCGATCCGCCGGCGCGCCGTTTCGGCCGCGTCTTCGTCGGTGGTCCCGAGCAGGTGCGCGGCCGGTGCTTCGCGGTGGTCTTCGTTCCCGGCCTTGCGGAGCGGGTCTTTCCCCAGAAGCAGCGTCAGGATCCGTTGCTGCTCGACGACCTTCGGTCGGCACTCAACGGCGCGGCGACCGGGACGCCCCGGCTCGGCCTGTCCGATCGACACGACCTCAACGCCCAGGAGAAGCTGCTTCTGCGCCTTGCGGTTGGCGCGGCGACCGAGCGCGTCCATTTCTCGTATCCGCGGCTGGAGGTGGGCAAGGCCCGCCCGCGCGTGCCGTCCTTCTACGCGCTCGACGTGGAGCGGGCGCGCACCGGCCGCATCCCCGACTTCCGCGAGGTGGAGCGGCGGGCGTTCCGGCGGTCGGAGGCGCGACTGGCCTGGCCGGCCCCGCTGGATCCGGACCATGCCGTCGACGACGCGGAGCACGACCTGGCGGTGCTCCGAGAGCTGTTCGCGCCGGAACGCGGGAAGGAAGAAGTCGCCGGACGGGCGCGCTACCTGTTTCGTCTCAACCCCGGGCTGCGGCGCGCGCTGGCCGCGCGCTGGGCCCGCTGGAAGCACGCGTGGTCGAGCCACGACGGGCTCTGCGAGATCGACGACGCCACGAAGAAGATGCTCGCCGCCCACCGGCTGGACGCCAGGCCCTACTCGCCGTCGTCGTTGCAGTCCTTCGCGGTCTGCCCGTACAAGTTCCTGCTTTCGTCCGTGCACCGGCTGCGGCCGCGGGAGGAGATCGAGCCGCCGCTGGAGCGGATGGATCCGCTGACGCGCGGCCGGCTGTTCCACGAGGTGCAGGCGGATCTCGTCAGGACGCTGGAACGCCGTGCGGAGCTGCCGGTGACCCCCGCGCGCGTTCCCGCCGCGGAGGCGGTCATCGACGAGGTGCTCGATCGCGTGGCGGCCGACTATGCCGACCAGCTCGTGCCGGCGATCGATCGCGTGTGGAAGGACGAGATCGAGGCGCTGCGCGGCGACCTCAAGGGCTGGTTGCGGCATGTCGCGAACGAGGACGGCGAGTGGATTCCGATGCACGCGGAGCTCGGTTTCGGCCTGCCGCCGGGCGACGGGCGCGATCCGGAGAGCGTGCCGGAGCCGGTGAAGGTCGACGGTCGCTGGCTCCTGCGCGGAGTCGTGGACCTGGTCGAAGCGCGGGCGCGACCGACGGCGCGCGGCGAGCTGCGCGTGACGGACCACAAGACCGGCCGGAACCGGACGCGGGAGGGGATGGTGGTCGGGGGCGGCGAGACGCTGCAGCCGGTCCTCTACGGGTTGGCCGTCGAGCGAACCCTGGGGCGGCCCGTGCTGGAGTCGAGGCTGTCGTTCTGCACCGCGGCGGGCCGCTACGAGCAGCGGGCCGTCACGCTCGACGACGGCGCGCGCCGCTACGGGACCGAGGTGCTGGAGATCGTCGACCGGGCGGTCGAGTCCGGCACGCTGTTGCCGGCCCCGCGTCAGGGAGCGTGCCGGTGGTGCGACTTCCAGGTCGTGTGCGGGCCGTGGGAAGAACGCCGTACGGCGGCCAAGGACCAGTCTCGACTGGCGGATCTCGCGGCGCTGCGGAGGTTGCCGTGAGGCGGCGCGACGCCGTGTGCGGCGGCGGCCAGCCGGCGAGCCGGCGGTGGGAAGCGCGATGAGCGGGTCCCCGCCTGCCGATGCCGACGCTCGGCTGCGGATCCGTGCATCTCTCGGTGAGTCGCTCGTCGTGGAGGCGGCCGCCGGCACGGGCAAGACGAGCGAGCTGGTCACCCGCATCGTCGAGGTGCTGGCCCGCGGCGTCGCGGCGGTCGACCAGATTCTGGCCGTTACCTTTACGGAGAAGGCCGCCGGGGAGCTGAAGCTTCGGTTGCGCGAGGGGCTCGAACGCGCGCGGCAGTCCGCCACCGTCGCCGGGACGGACGGCCCCACCGCCGATGCCGCGGTCGACGCTGGTCCCGCAGTGGAGAGCGTCGCGACGGACGTTGGTCCGACGCACGTTGGCCTGACGGACGACTCCGTGCCCGCTGTCCCGCGGCTCGGACGTCTCGATCACGCCATCGCGCACCTGGAAGAGGCGCAGGTCAGCACCATCCACGGGTTCTGCGCGGACCTGCTGCGCGAGCGGCCGGTCGAGGCGGGAGTCGATCCGCGCTTCGAGGTCCTCGACGACCGGGCCGCCCAGCGGATCTTCCGGCAGGCCTTCGAGACATGGCTGCAGGGCGCCCTCGACGACCAGCCGCCGGGCGTCCGCCGGGCGCTGCGCCGGCGGCCCACGCTGTTCCGGTTCGAGGAGTCGCCGACCGCGGAAACGGGGCCGACCGACCGGCTGCGCCGCGCCGCCTGGCAGCTTGCGGAATGGCGCGATTTCACCCGGTCCTGGCGCCGCGAGAGCTTCCCGCGCGAGGCCATCATCGACCAGGTGGTGGCCCACCTCAAAGAGTTCGCCGAGCTGACGGACAAGGCCGCCAACCGCCGGAGCGACCGCCTGTTTCTCGGCACGCAGCCGGCCCGCGCTCTCATGCAGGCGATTCGGGCGACCGACGCCGTCCGGCCGCGCCGGCGCGACTACGACGGCATCGAGGCGCAACTCGTCGAGCTGGCCGCGAACCGGGACTTCACGAAACCTCGGCGGGGGGCCGGCACCCAGTACGGCGGCAGCGTCACCCGGGCCCACGTCCTGGACCGGCACGCGAAGATGGTGGACGTGCTGCAACGCTTCGCGAAGGTGGCGGACGCCGACCTGGCGGCGCACCTGCAGGTGGAGCTGCGCGATCCCATCGAGCGCTACGACCGGCTGAAGATCGAGGCGGGGCGCCTCGACTTCGTCGATCTGCTGCTGAAGGCGCGGGACCTGATCCGCGACCATGACGGCGTCCGCCGCGACGCGCAGCAACGCTACGCGCGCATCTTCGTCGACGAGTTCCAGGACACCGATCCGCTGCAGGCCGAGATCCTGCTGCTGCTGGCGTCGGGCAATCCCGATGAGCGTGACTGGCGCAAGGTGACGCCCGGGCCGGGCAAGCTCTTCCTGGTCGGAGACCCCAAGCAGTCGATCTATCGCTTCCGGCGCGCCGACGTCGGGGTCTACCGGCAGGTGACCGAGCAGCTCGGCCGGCGCGGCGTGGCGAGCATCGCCCTCTCCACGAGCTTCCGTGCCGTGCCCGCCATCCAGCGCCTGGTCAACCGCGCGTTCGCGCCGCTGATGGGCTCGACCGAGGACGCGGCAGCGACCGCGTCGCGCCCCGGCTACGTCCCGCTGGCCCCCCACCGCGAGGACGAGCCGTCGCAGCCGGCCGTGGTGGCGCTGCCGGTCCCCAGTCCGTACGGTTTCCGGGGCCGCATGACCGGCAGGGCCATCGAGGCATCCCTTCCCGACGCCGTCGGTGCATTCGTCGACTGGATGGTGCGCGACAGCGGGTGGACGGTGACCGAGCGGACGGCGGGGCCGGCCACGGAGGGCGCAGCGCCGGAGCGTGTTCCCGTCGAGCCGCGGCACGTCGCCGTGCTGTTTCGCCGATTCGACAGTTGGGGCGCCGACGTGACGCGTCCCTACGTCGACGCGCTCGAAGCGCGCGGCATCCGGCATCTGCTGGTCGGCGGCCGATCGTTTCACGACCGCGAGGAGGTGGGCGCCCTGCGGGCGGCGCTGGCCGCGATCGAGTGGCCCGACGACGAGCTCTCCGTGTTCGCGACGCTCCGGGGCCCGTTGTTCGCCGTCGACGACGAGACGCTCTTCGCGTACCGGCATCGCTTCCGGCGCCTCCATCCGTTCCGGATCCCGTCGGAAGTGACGGCCGGAGAGGTGGACGGCGCGGACCGGTTCCTGCCGATTACCGACGCCCTGGAGCTGCTGAGCGCGCTCCACAGAGAGCGCAACGACGTGCCGATTGCCCGAACCATCGGGCAGCTCCTGGAGGTGACCCGCGCGCACGCTGCGTTCGTGATGCAGCGGGCCGGGGAGCAGGTGCTCGCCAACGTGCTGCAGGTCGGCGAGATGGCGCGCGACTACGAGGCGGGCGGCGGACTCTCCTTCCGCGGGTTCATCGAGCATCTGCGGGACGAGGCGGCCGAACGCCAGGCGGGCGAGGCGCCGATCCTGGAAGAGGGCAGCGACGGCGTGCGGATCATGACCGTGCACGGGGCCAAGGGGCTGGAGTTTCCGGTGGTCATCCTCGGCGACCCGACCGCCCGGCTCTACCGGACGGCGGCCGGCCGCTTCATCGACTCGGCAAGCGGTCTGTGCGCGCTCCGGCTCGCCGGCTGGTCGCCGCTCGATCTGCTCGATCACCAGCAGGAGGAGGTCGACCGCGACCGCGAGGAGGGGGTGCGCCTGGCCTACGTGGCCGCGACCCGCGCGCGCGACCTGCTGGTGGTGCCGGCAGTGGGCGACGCCCCCCGGGTGGACGACTGGATCAGCCCCGGCGGGGAGCCCGATGGCAGCCCCCGCCATCCCCTGCGCAGCGCCTGGGCGAGTCCCCTCTATTCGGCGGTCTACCCGCCGATCCAGGGCCGGCGCAATCCACGCGCCGCGCCGGGGTGTCCACGCTTCGGCCGCGACTCCGTGCTGGATCGGTCGGACGGCGATCCGGCCGGCAGCGACACGGTGGCGCCGGGTCTGCACAGGTTCAGGGATACCGCCGACGAGACGGGGGACGCCGGGAAGGCCGGTTCGGCCACCGGCAACGTGGTTCCGTTCCGCAGCCCGGCGGCGTCCGCGGCGGGCTCGTCCGACTTCGGATATCCCGTCGTCTGGTGGGACCCGCACCAGCTCGCACTCGGCGGTGGGGCGCCGATAGGCATACGCCGGCAGGAGCTGCTCTCGAAGGACGTCCCGGACGAGGTGGTGGAAGCGGATCTCGAGCGCTACCGGGCCTGGCGCAGGCGGCGCGAGGGCACCGTCGAGCGGGCCGCCCGCCCGAGCCTCGTGCTGGCGACGGCGACCGAGCGGGTGCGAGCCGGAGCCGGGGAGCGGGCCGGCGGTGACGTGGCCCCCGGTGGCGGGGAGAGTCCCGACGCGGGGCCGGATACGGAGCGGCAGGCGGTGACGGTGGTGGAACTCGAACGCGCGGCGGAGCGGCCGGCCGGCAAGCGGTTCGGGACGCTCGTCCACGCCGTGCTCGCGACCGTACCGCTCGACGAGCCGGATGGGCGGCCGGCGCCGGTGGAGGAGATCGCCAGGTTGCACGGCCGGGTGTTCGGCGCGACGGACGCGGAGGTCGCCGCGGCGGCCGACGTCGCGGGACGCGTGCTGTCCCACCCACTCCTGGCGCGCGCGCGGGCCGCCGCGAGGCGCGGCGACTGCCGCCGCGAGGCGCCCGTGAGCCTGCGGACGGACGATGGCGTCCTGATCGAGGGGGTGGTCGACGTGGCCTTTCGGGAGGCCGGTACATGGACCGTCGTCGACTACAAGACGGATCGGGACCTGGAGGAAGCGGACGGCGCCATCGAGGTCTACCGCCGGCAGGTCGCCCTCTACGCGGAGATGATCGCCCGCGCCACCGGCGAGCCGGCCGGCGCCGTGCTGATGCAAGTGTAGGATCGGGCCTGTAACAGAATTGGCGCTGGAGGAAGCCGGTGAGTCCCAACGCGAAGAAGCGGGTGGCGCGCGGTCGGGCGGGTCGTACGGCCGGCGCGGCCGATGCCGGCGGCCGGATCTCCGGTCGGATGTCGAGGTCGCTGCTCCTGATCCTCGGACTGGTTGTCCTGGCGGCAGGCGGCTGGGCGTTCCTGGCGTCGGCCCCGACCGAGACGACCGCCGCGCAGCCCGCCTCCGTCGTCCAGTCGCTCTCGGTGAAGGTCCACCGCACGTTTCCGCACGACACCGGCGCCTACACGCAGGGGCTGCTGTGGTGGGACGGCAGGCTCTACGAGAGCACCGGGCAGTACGGCCGCTCCGACCTGCGCCGGCTCGATCCGGCAACCGGCGACGTCGAGCAGGAAGTCGATATCTCGCCCGCCTACTTCGGCGAGGGGCTGGCCCGTGTGGACGACCGGCTCGTCATGCTGACCTGGAAGGCGCAACGGGCCTTCGTCTTCGGCCTCGAGCGCTTCGACGAGCAGCAGACGTTCAGGTACGACGGGGAGGGCTGGGGGCTGTGCAACGACGGCAACCGCCTGGTGATGAGCAACGGGTCGGATCGCCTGACGTTCCGTGACCTCCGCTCGTTCGAGGTGCTCGGGGATGTCGCCGTGACGTTGCGCGGTTTCGCACTCACCCAGCTCAACGAGCTGGAGTGCGTCGGCGACGCCGTCTACGCCAACGTCTACCAGACGGACTTTCTGGTCCGCATCGACCCGGAAACCGGCCGCGTGACGCACTACATCGAGGCGTCGGGACTCCTGACGCGGGATGAAGCGCGCGGGGTCGACGTGCTGAACGGCATTGCGTTCGACCCCGGCGCCGAGACCTTCTACATCACCGGCAAGCTGTGGCCGAAGATGTTCGAGGTGACGTTCGAATAGAGGCCGCCGCTATCGCGGGACGGCCGTGCGGCCGCCGCCGCCACCGCTGCTGCTACTGCCACCGCTGCTGCCACCGCTGCTGCTACTGCCGCCACCACTGCTGCTCCCGCCACCGCCACCGCCACTACGCGTGAAGCCGCTCGATGTCACGCGGCCGCCGCCGCGCGTCGACCCGCCCGAACCGCTTCCGCGCCCGCCCGACGAGGCGCTTCCTCCACCACTGTCCCTGGGAACGGAATCTCGTTCACTCACGCGTGTGTACCCGATGCCGTTGACCGCGCGTGCCGATCCGAGCTCGGCATCGTCCGCGCCGTCGATCAACGTGCCGCCGCCGCCGCCGCCGCCCCAGCCGTTGTAGTAGTACGGGTTGTACCAGTACGCGTTCCGCCACGCGTTGTATCCGTGCATTCCCAGATAGGAATAGCCGAACGGCGCCCAGTAGTTGTCGGCGTAGCCGATTCCCGACCCGGGACCGCCGAACCCGCTGCCACCCCAGCCAAGGCCACCGCCACCGCCACCGCCACCGCGGCGACTGCTGCGGCGCTCGACGACGAAGCGATCCGGAAAGGCGAGCGCTACCAGAACGTCGATGACGGTGCCGTCCACGCCGGCGTCGTCGAGATCGATGAGCGTCGCGCTGTCCAGATTCAGGCGGGGCTGGGTCTCGGTGAGCAACGCCTCGACCACGGGAGAGTCGGCCGTCGCGGCGGCTTCGCGCACGCTCGGCACCGTGAGCGGACCCGCGATGGACTGCCGGGCCTCGCGAATCGCGCCGGGCGTCGCCGGCAGCCGCACGTCATCGGATGCTTCGGCGTCCCGCGCCGGGTTGTAGCGGCGTATCTCGATATGCCCCCGGTCCCCGACGGACACGCTCTGAATGTCGACCCACGTGGAGCGATTCGAAAGCAGACTGATGCCGCTCATGCGCCGCGGCTCGTCGTTGCCGCACCGGACCTCGCCGCGCGTGAACAGGCGGCGACCGTCGTCCGACCAGTCGCGGCGCTCCCAGCCGTTGCAGTCGCCCTCGTTCAGTGCATGCCGGCTGCCGTCGGCGACGAGCGTGCGTTCGATGAGGACATCGCTGTCGGAGCGCGCCGTCAGCCTGGCTCCGCTTCCGTCCTCGGCCGGCGTGATGCAGACGACGGTCCGTTCGGGGAACTCCGCCCCGTCCTCGGCCGGGTCCACCTGCTCTTCCCAGAGCTGCCAGCAGCCCATCCAGGGAAGCCAGCGCGCGTCGGCGAGATCGGCGGCGGCGGCCGTCGTCGCCTGCCGGTCCGCTCCGTCCTGTGCCGCCGCAGGCAGCACCAGGGTCATCAACACACCCAGGACCAAGTACGGAGCCCGCTGCATGATTGGCATTGTTCCATCCCCCCCGCATCCGACGACTGTTGAACTCGATCTTTCCGGGTCTTGTACCACTATGCGTCAGAACGCGAACCGAACGCCAGCGCCAATGCGCAGTCCGCCGAGATCGAGCGGCTCGAAGCCGGTGAAGTCTTCGCCGAGCCCGGCGCTGGCCTGGACGTAACGGGCTTCCGCGTTCAGGTAGACGTGCCGGGTCATGCGAATATCCGCGCCGCCGAAAAGGTGGATGCCCGGTCCCCAGCCCTTCGACGCGAACGAATCCTGGAAGATGCCGAGGTCGTCCACGAACTCCCCGATCTGCGTCAGGTCGTACCGCACGAAGCTGAGTCCAACCCCGACGTACGGGACGACGCGGCTCGGGACCCAGGCGTACTGCCCGATGGCTCGACCTCGCGGCGCCAGGGCGAGCGCGATTTCGCCCCGCAGGTCCACCTGCGACAGTGTCGTGCGCTGCTCGATAGGCAGGCCGTCCGATCCCTGAAAGCCCCGGGTCTCGGACTGGTTCGACGACGCGGCGTAGTCGACGCCGACCCGCACGTCCAGCCGCGAGGTGACTCCGAATCCGAAGTCGAAGCTGATCCCCGGTGCGTCGAAGTTCAGAAGTCCGTGGGCCGGGTTCTTCGGGTCGTCTTCCGGGCTTCGCCGCACGAACAGTTCCTCGTTCGCGAAGTCGTAGAAGTCGCTGCCGGCACGCGCTCGGTGCAGGAGCCCTCGGAGGCCGACCGAGACGCGCGGTCGGCCGAACAGGAAGTCGGGCTGGGAGGCAGGGGCTTGGCGCTGAGCGTTCTCGGGAGCCTTGGAAGCGGCGGTCTCCACCTGCGCTGCGCCGGCAGCAGTCGCAGCGTCCGGCATGGCCGCCGGCTCGCGGCCGGATGCCCATGCCGCCGCGGGAAGGGTCAGCACACCGGCGAGCCCCCACGCGAGCGGACGCGCCCAGGGGCAGGATCGCGGATTCCGAGGATTCAGGGGCAGGTTGTCAGCCATCGATTCCTGCATCTTCGCACAAACCGTACCAGGTTCGACGGGCAGGCGCCACGGGGCGCGTCGCCGCTCCAGGGGCGGTGCGCTCGTGTCCGACAAACCGGACGCTGTCACGTGCCGTGGACACGCCACGTATCGTGGAACGCGGTATCGACGCGGTACAGGTAAGTGTCGCATCGCGGAAACAGCGGCGCTTCGCCCGCCGGTTGCGCGAGCGGCTGTGCTATGCTGCGAAAATCTGGACCCGAACGTTTCGGGCCGACTTCCTGGAGCAGCCGATGCGGTCGTCACGCCTTGCGCGGATCGCTCTCGTGACGTTGGCGCTTTGCGGCGCCGCACTCGCCGTCCGCTTCGCGGTACCCGCGCCGCCGGAGCCGCCTCCCGTCGCGCCGCCGGACGACGGAATCATGGCCGAGCAGCGGCGCGGTGGCCAGCGGGGGTTCGACCCGCGGGAGATGCTCCGCCGGCCTCGCGGCACGATTCAGCAGCCGTCCGGCCCGCACGAGTTCTACTTCACGCGCGCCATCTACAACAGCGGCTGGGGCTGGTCGCGTTGGGCCACGGACTATCCCAAGGCGGACCGGCAGTTCATGACCGTGGTCAACCGGCTGATCGGAATCGACGCATCGCCGTACGAGAACGCCGTGCGCCTCGACGATCCGCGAATCCGGGACTTCCCGTTCCTCTACGCCCTCGAGGTGGGGGACATCGCGCTGAGCCAGGCCGAGATCGAAGGCCTGCGCAACTATTTGCTCGCCGGCGGCTTTCTGGTGATCGACGACTTCTGGGGCACGTGGGAATGGGCCGCCTTCGAGCAGCAGATCCGTCAGGTGTTCCCGGAGCATCCGATCGTGGAGGTGCCGCTCGACCATCCGGTGTTCAACACCGTCTACCGGATCGACGAGGTCATGCAGGTGCCGGCCATCGGCAACTACTACGGGGGCCGGACCTGGGAGCGCGACGGTTACGAGGCGCACGTGCGCGGCATCTTCGACGACAAGGGTCGCCTGATGGTGCTGATCAACTGGAACACCGACCTGGGCGACGCCTGGGAGTGGGCCGAGCGCCCGGAGTACCCGCTGAGGTTCTCCACGTTCGCGGTGGAGATGGGCATCAACTTCGTCGTGTACGCGATGAGCCACTGATCGCGCTACGCCTTTACCGGTAGCAAGACGTCGAGATGCTGGATTCCCTGTTCGAGCTGTTGTTCAAGTACCGGCCGCTGATCTTCGAGCAGGGCGACTTCGCGTTCCGCGCGCCCTGGACCGGCGGGCTGGCGGTGGCGGCGGCGGTCGCGGCAGGGGTCGTGACGTGGCGGTCCTACACGCAGGTCCGCGGCAACAGCAGGCCGCTCGAACGGGCGGTGCTCGCCGTCGTGCGTCTCGCGGCGTTCGCGGTGCTCGCCTTCTGCCTGATGCGGCCGGTGCTGGTGCTGTCGTCGGTCGTCCCGCAACAGAACTTTCTCGGGGTGCTGATCGACGATTCGCGCAGCATGCGGATCGCCGACCGGGACGAGACGCCGCGGCTGCAGTTCGTGCAGGACCAGCTTGCGACGCCCGAGGGTGACCTGCGCGCGGCGCTCAACGAGCGCTTTGCGCTCCGCTTCTTCGGCTTCTCGTCCGAGACGGACCGGCTCGACGTCGTCGACGGGCTCGAGTTCGACGGCACCCGGACCCACCTCGGGCAGGCGCTCGCCCGCGCGCACGACGAGTTGTCGGACGTGCCGCTGTCGGGCCTCGTCGTCGTGACCGACGGGGCCGACAACGCGGGCGGGGAACTCGAGGAGTCGCTGCTGCCGATTCAGGCGGCCGGGGTTCCGGTGTTCACGGTCGGTCTCGGCCGCGAGTCGTACGAGCGGGACGTCGAGCTCGGCCGCGTCGAGACCCCGCGCCGCGTGCTGCGGGGCGCCTCTCTCGTTACCGACGTCGTGGTGACCCACCGCGGCTACGCCGGCCGGTCGGTGACCATCCAGGTGGAGGACGAGGGGCGGATCGTCGGGTCCGAGAACGTCACACTGCTGCGCGACGGCGAGCTGCAGACCGTGCGGCTGCGCTTCACCGCGGGCGAGGCGGGACCGCGCCTCTTCACCTTCCGGGTCTCGCCGCAGCAGGGCGAGATGGTGACGCAGAACAACGTCCGCGAGACGCTGATCGCCGTCGACGACCGTCGCGACAAGGTTCTGTACTTCGAGGGCGAGCCCCGCTTCGAGGTCAAGTTCCTGCGGCGCGCGGTCGAGGACGACGAGAACCTGCAGGTCGCCATCCTGCAGCGGACCGCGGAGAACAAGTTCATGCGGTTCAACGTGGACGGGCCGGACGATCTGGCCGGCGGCTTTCCGCGTACTCGCGCCGAGTTGTTCCAGTACCGCGGTCTCGTTCTCGGCAGCATCGAGGCGAACTACTTCACGCCCGACCAGCTCCGGATGATCGCCGACTTCGTCAACCACCGCGGCGGCGGGCTGCTGATGCTCGGCAGCCGGCGGTCTTTCGCCGAGGGGGGTTACGCCGGGACACCGGTCGCGGACGTGCTGCCCGTCGTGGTCGGCGAGCAGCGGGGGGACGGCGAGGAGACCTTCTTCGCCGAGGTCGCGGTGGAGCCCACCCGCGCCGGGGCGACGCATGCCTCGACGCAGATTGCCGACACGGAGGAGCTTTCGGCCGCCCGCTGGCGGGAGCTGCCGCCGATTACCATCGTGAACCCGATCACCGAGGCGAAGCCGGGCGCGACGACGCTGCTGACGGGCGCCGAGAGCGATCTGGTCGTGCTGGCGTTCCAGCGCTACGGCGCCGGCAAGGCCATGGCGTTCCCGGTGCAGGACTCGTGGACGTGGCAGATGCACGCCGAGATCGCCGTCGACGACATGACGCACGAGACCTACTGGAGGCGGTTGCTCCGCTGGCTGGTCGACGGGGTGCCGGACCAGGTGGTCACCGAGCTGCCGCAGGACCGCGTGCAGCCGGGCGAGCTGGCCACCATCCTCGCCTCGGTGGGCGATGCAAACTTCGAGGAGCTCAACAACAGCGTCGTGATGGCGTCGGTGACCCATCCGAACGGCGAGTTCACCGACCTGCCGATGGAGTGGACGGCGCAGCGCGACGGCGAGTACCGGGCCAGCTTCACGCCGTCGACCGAGGGGTTCTACGAGGTGCGGGTCGAGGCGCTGGCCGGGGACGAGCTGCTCGGCGAGGACGTCACCTACCTGCAGGTGGCCCCGAGCGACGCCGAATTCCACGACTCCACGATGCGCGCCTCCATGCTCGAACGGATCGCGGCGGAGACCGGCGGGCGCTTCTACACGGCGGAGACGGCGTCCTCGCTGCCGGACGAGATCCAGTACGTCGGCGGCGGCGTGACGGTGGTCGAGGAGCACGACCTCTGGGACATGCCGGTCCTGCTGCTGCTGCTCGCCGGTCTCGTGCTCGGCGAGTGGAGCTCCCGCCGGTACCGGGGGCTGGCGTGAGGGGACTGTTCCTGGCGGCGGCGCTGGCGGCGGCGGTCCCGGCGCACGCGCAGCAGACCCACCTGCTGGTCATCACCGGCCTCGGCGGCGACCCCGTCTACACGGAGCAGTTTCACGGCTGGGCAACGACGCTGGTAACCGCCGCGACCGAACGCTACGGTCTGCCGGCCGAGAACGTCACCTACCTGGGTGAGAAGATCGACCTCGACCCGGATATGATCGCCGACCGGTCGACGATGGAGAACGTGACCGCCGCCATCGAGACGCTCGTCGAGCGCGCCGATCCGGCCGACCAGGTCGCCATCGTCATTTTCGGCCACGGCAGCTTTACCGACCGCGCCCGCATCAACCTGCCGCGCCGCGATCCGTCGGCCGAGGATTTCGCGCCGCTGCTCGACCGGCTGGGCCGCCGGCGGGTGACGTTCGTGAACACCGCCAGCGCGAGCGGTCCCTTCCTGGAGGCGCTCTCCGGCGAAGGGCGCGTCGTGATGACCGCGACGCGGAACGGCCGCGAGTGGAACGCCACCCTCTTCGGGGGCTACTTCGTCGAGGCGTTCGCCGGCGGCGAGGATGAGGCCGATCAGGACCGCAACGAGCGGGTGTCGATGCTGGAGGCGTTCGTGTACGCGCGCCAGCGCGTGGTGGCTGCCTTCGAGGCCGAGGGAACGCTGTTGACCGAGCACGCCCTCCTCGACGACAACGGCGACGGCGTGGGCACGGACGCGCCCGATCCCCTGGCCGGCGACGGAATGGTGGCCCGGACCGCGTTCCTCAGTGCGGGCGAGGATCTCGCGACCGCACGGATGGCGTTCCCCGACGACCCGGAGCTGCGGCCTCTGTATCTGGAGCGGTCCGAGATCGAGGCGCGCGTGGACGAGTTGCGCGTGCTGCGCGGCGGCGCGGATCAGGAGCAGTACGAGGCGGAGCTCGAGCGGCTGCTCATCGAGCTGGCCCTCAAGAGCCGGCAGATCCGGCAGCTCGAGGCGGCGAAGGGAGCGCCGGACGCGCGATGACGCGGAATCGCCGCCGGGTCCCAATCCGTCTGGCCGTCGCCGCGGCGTCCGCCGTCCTGCTGGCGCTGCTGGCCGCCACCGCGGGCATCGCCGGGGCCGACGTCGCGCCGGGCAACGTCGCCTACGACGGCCGGTTCACGTTCGTTCGCCTGCGCTACGACATGGACTGGAGCCTGCGGAGCGGCCTGTTCCGGCGCGACATCAAGTGGGCGCACGACTATCCGCGGGCCGAGCGGAACTTCGGCCGAATCGTCGAGGAGATCAGCGGCATCGACATCCGTCTGGCGCCGAACGGGGGCAACGTGCTCCCGCTGGATGACCCCGAGTTGCACCGGTTCCCCGTGGCGTACATGTCGGAGCCGGGGTTCTGGCATCCGAGCGAGGCGGAGATCGAGGGCCTGCGCAGCTACCTGCTCAAGGGCGGCTTCGTCATCTTCGACGACTTCACCGGCTGGCACTGGGAGAACTTCACCGCGCAGATGGCCCGTGTGCTGCCCGGCATCCGGCCGATCCAGCTCGACGTCGCGCACCCGATCTTCCAGTCGTTCTTCGACATCGAGACCCTCGAGATGGAGCCGATGTACGGGCCGCCCCCCACCTTCTGGGGCCTCTTCGAGGACAACGATCCGGCCGGCCGGATGTACGGCATCGCGAACTACGAGAACGATATCGGGGAGTACTGGGAGTACTCCGACACCGGTTGGTACGCCGTCGACGTGACCAACGAGGCGTACAAGTTCGGCGTGAACTACGTGACGTACGCGTTGACGCACTGAAACGCTGACACAACAGGCGGGCGTCTCCTGCAAGTGAGGGACGGCCGCAGACGCGAGGAGTAACTTCGTGGAGCCAGACACTCCGGCCACCGAGCCGACCGACGTGGTGGAATCGACAGACGACGCGGCGGTAGCGACCGAAGCGGCGGATACGACCGAAGCGGCGCAGCCGGCCGACGACGCGGCGGCGGCGACCGATGACGTAGCGGAAGAGACGGAAGCGGCGCCTGCCGGGGACGCCGCGCCGGCCGTCGTCGCGGCAGGACCTGCCGACCTCGAATCCCCCGACGACATCGCCCTCGCCGACCGGATGAAGGCCGGCCGGGAGCAGATCCTGTCGGAGCTGCACAAGAAGATCATCGGCCAGAACGAGATCATCGAGCAGGTGCTGCAGACCCTCTTCGTCGGCGGCAACAGTCTGATCGTCGGCGTCCCCGGGCTCGCCAAGACGCTGCTGATCCAGACGATGGCGCAGGTCCTCGACCTGAAGTTCGCGCGGATTCAGTTCACGCCGGACCTGATGCCGTCCGACATCACCGGGACCGACATCATCCAGGACGATCCCGACACGGGCGGGCGCAAGATGGTGTTCGCGCCGGGCCCGGTGTTCACCAACATCCTGCTGGCGGACGAGATCAACCGGACGCCGCCCAAGACGCAGTCGGCGCTGCTCGAGGCGATGCAGGAGCACCGCGTGACGGTGCAGGGTCGCACCTACAAGCTCGACGAGCCGTTCTTCGTCTTCGCGACGCAGAACCCGATCGAGCTCGAGGGGACCTACCCGCTGCCGGAGGCGCAGCTCGACCGCTTCATGTTCCACATCGTCATCGAGCACCCGCCGGAGGACGAGGAGCTCGAGGTCGTGCGCACGACGACGATCACGAACAACCCGGACTTCAAGCATGCGGTTACCGGGGACGACCTCGTCGCGTTCCAGGAGCTGGTGCGCAAGGTGCCGGTGTCCGAGGCGGTGATGCGCTATACCCTGGAGCTGGTGCGGACGAGCCGACGGAACGAGAAGGACGGCAACGGCCCCGACTTCGTCAAGAAGTGGGTGCAGTACGGCGCGAGCGTGCGCGCGGCGCAGTACCTGATCCTGGGCAGCAAGGCGCGGGCGCTCACCCAGGGGCGGTACCACGTGAACTTCGAGGACATCCGGTCGCTGTCGCGTCCGGTGCTGCGGCACCGCGTGCTTCTCAATTTCCACGCGGAGTCGGAAGGCATCACGTCCGACCAGGTCGTCGATCAACTCTTGGAGGCGGTGCCGGTCCCGGCGTCGCAGATGTGACGTGGCCGATCCTCCTCCCTCGACGCCCGGCTCCCGGTTCGTCGATCCGCAGGTCCTTGCACGCATCGGGAACCTGAAGCTGCTGGCGCGCAACGTCGTTGACGGCTTCATCAACGGCCTGCACAAGGCGCCGTATCTCGGGGTGTCCGTCGACTTCGCCGAGCACCGCGGCTACATGCCGGGGGACGACATCCGGTTCATCGACTGGCGGGTGTTCGCCCGGACCGACCGGTTCTACGTCAAGCAGTTCGAGGCGGACACGAACGCCAATTTCTCGGTGCTGTTCGACATCTCGCGCTCGATGAGCTTCGCCAGCCGCGGGATCTCCAAGCTGGACTACGGGCGCTACCTTGCGGGATGCCTCACCTACTTCGCCACCACGCAGCGTGACCGCGTCGGCATCGTGACGTTCGACGACGACATCGTGACCCGGGTGCCCCCCTCCGCGAAGCACCTCGACATCGTGCTCCACACGCTCGCCCGGATCGAGGCGGGCCGGCCCGGGGCGTTCGAGAAGCCGTTGTTCCGGGCGACCGAGTTCTTCAAGCGGCGCGGCATCCTGCTGCTGATCTCGGACCTCTACGAGGAGCCGGAGACGCTCGTCAACTCGCTGAAGCCGCTCAGCTACGGCGGTAACGACCTGATCGTGTTCCACGTGCTCGATCCGGCCGAGGTCGACTTTCCGTACGCCGAGGCGGGCAACTTCCGCGATCTGGAGTCGGGTCAGCGGATGCCGGTCGTGCCCGAGAAGCTGCGCGAGCAGTATCGCGCGCTGATCGCGGAGCACATCGAGCGGCTGTCGAAGCTCTGCGCCGAGAACCGGATCGATTACGCGTTCTTCAACACCGCGCAGCCGATGGACCATGGGCTCTTCCGGTTCCTGGCGATGCGCGAGAAGCTGAATCGGGTGCGCTGATGGGATTGCTGGCCCCGCTGTTCCTGCTCGGACTCGCGGCGATCGCCGTACCGGTCATCCTGCACATGATCCAGCGGGAGAAGAAGGACGAGGTCGAGTTCCCTTCGCTGATGTTCCTCCGGAAGGTCCCCTACCGTTCCTTCCGCCGCCAGCGGATCCGGCACTGGTTCCTCCTGCTGCTGCGTTGCGCCGCCCTGCTCCTGCTGCTGTTCGCCTTCGCGCGCCCGTTCATTCGCGCCGCGGCGCTGGCCGCGGTGACCGACGGTGTGCGCGAGGTGGTGGTCCTGCTCGACCGCTCCTACAGCATGAGCTTCGGCGACCGCTGGGACGAGGCGCGGACACTGGCGACCGACACTATCGCCGCGCTGGATCCCGGCGACCGGGCGACGGTGATCCTGTTCGACGGCGGAGCCGAGACCGGACCGCGCTCGACGACCGACCGCGCCAGCCTGCGCGGCCTCGTCGAGAACGCGGAGGTCGGGTCCGGGGTGACCCGTTACGGGCCGGCCCTGAAGCTCGCCGAGGGGATCTTCGAGAGTTCCGACCTGCCGCGCCTGGAGGCGGTGCTGATCAGCGACTTTCAGCGCGCCGGGGTCGAGAGCGCGGTCGGGGTCCGGTTCCCGCAGGGGACGGTGCTGACGCCGATCCCGGTGGGGGAGGACGACGCGACCGGGGCCAACGTCAGCGTGGCCGGCGTGCTCTTCGAGCGCGAGTACTTCTCGGGCCGCGAGCGGATCCAGGTGGCGGCGCGGCTGACCAACCGCGGGCCCGCGGCAATCACCGGCCTCGAAGTGGCCCTCGACATGGAGAGCCGCGAGGTCGAGACGCTGACCGCCGACCTGCCTCCGGCCGGCTCGACGACGGTGGACTTCGCGCCGGTGACGCTGGCCGACGCGCAGATGTTCGGGGCGGTCCGCATCGTACCGGATGCGCTGCCGGCCGACGACGTGTTCCACTTTATCGTCTCGCCGGGCCAGGTGGTGACCGTGCTGGTCGTCGGCAGCGCGTCCGCACCGGACGACGCCAACCTCTTCCTGACGCGCGCGCTCGGCATCGGGTCCGAGCCGGCGTTCGACGTGCGCGCGACGACGCTGGAGAGCCTCTCGGCGGCGGACCTCGCGGACCGGCAGGTAGTGGTGCTGAACGACACGCGGCCCCCGGCGGGCGCCGCGGGCGAGGCCCTGACCGCGTTCGTCGAGGCGGGCGGCGGATTGCTCGTGGTGGCGGGGGAACGGACCGCGTGGCCGCAGGACGATCCGGGCTTGCTGCCCGGCCGCGTGGCGGCGCCGCAGGACCGCGACGGCCGCGGCGGATCGCTCGGCTTCGTCGACTACAGCCATCCCGTGTTCGAGGTGTTCAGCGCGCCGCGCAGCGGCGACGTCACGACCGCCCGCTTCTTCCGCTTCCGGCCGGTGGAGGCGACGCCCGACGCGGTGGTGGTGGCGCGCTTCGACGACGGCAACCCGGCCCTGATCGAGCATCGGATCGGCGCCGGCCGGGTGCTGCTCTGGGCCTCGACCATCGACACGTTCTGGAACGACTTCGCGAAGAAGCCGGTCTACCTGCCGTTCATCCACCGGATGGTCCAGCACTTGGCGGACTACGCGCCGCCGACGCCCTGGTTCCTGGCGGGGCAGGTGCTCAATCTGGCCGAGCAGGAGGTGTCGCTCGGGGAGGGCGGGACCGCGGCCGCGGAGTACGTGGTGATGTCGCCGACGGGCGAGCGCCTGCCGGTCGCGGTGGGCGAGCGCGCCGGGTTCCTCGACCTGACCGAGCAGGGCGTCTACGAGGTGCACGACGCCAACGCGGCGGTGGAGCTTCCGCTGCTCCTGGCCGTCAACGTCGACTTGGCGGAGTCGGATCTGTCGGCGGTCGACCCGGAGGAGCTGGCCAGCATGGTCACCGGGCGGGCCGGTGGCGACCGTACGGCCGCGGGCGGCCCGGCGCGGGTGATTCCGGCCGAGGATCTGGAGCGGCGGCAGTCGGTCTGGTGGTACCTGCTGGTCGCGGCGGCGCTGCTCTTCGTGGCCGAGACGCTGGTGTCGAACCGGCTCTCGCGCACGGTGCTGAGCACCGAATAATCCAGGCCGCCGGAATCCGCGACATCAGGACTCGGGCCGCCGCGGGCCGCCGGTCCCTTCCAGCAGGTCGGTCCAGCGATCGATCTCGACCTCATCCCACTGTTCGACCTCGCCGTTCGGCCAGTGCACCTCGACCGTGGGGCGGACGTCCGAGTCGCCCAGGCCGGTCAGCACTCGCGGGTCGTTGGAAGAGGCGTAGCTGCCGTCAGACCGCGCGCGGCGCCAGAGCGCCGGCGCGCCGGGACGTCGGACCGCCACCCGCGCGCCGAGCATGTCCCGCCGCCCCGTCCCGGACGCGGCGGGGCCGACGAGGCGTAGTCCGAGCCAGTGGCGGCGGGCGCCGACGTGGTTGACGAGGAGCCGGGCCGGGCCGGCGTCGTTCCCCACCAACACGTCGACGTCGCCGTCGTTGTCGACGTCGCCGAACGCAGCCCCGCGCCCGACGTCGGAGAGCGCGAAGACGTCGCCCGCCTGCGCGGTCACGTTCGCGAAGCCGCCGTCACCCAGGTTGCGGAACAACGTCTTCCGCTGATCGTACGGAAAGGGCCGGCTCGCGTCCCGCCGGACCGCCATGATCGTGCCGTTGACCGCCAGCAGGTCGAGCCAGCCGTCGTTGTCGTAGTCGAGCCAGTTGGTCCCCCACCCGGTGTAGGGCAGGCTGCCGGCGCCGAGGCCGGAGGAGGTGCTCCGATCGGCGAAGGTCCCGGAGCCGTCGTTGACGTACAGGTTGTTCCCCTCGTTCGTGATGTGCGTCATGAAGAGGTCTTCGTCGCCGTCGTTGTCGAAGTCGCCCGCGTCCACCCCCATGCTCGCCTCCGCGAGGCCGACGCCGCTCAGCGCCGCGCCGGCCAGCAGCGCCTCGTCCCGGAACGTGCCGTCGCGCTGATTCATCCAGAGCAGGTTCTCGGTGGCGTCGTTGGCGACGTAGATGTCGATCCAGCCGTCCCCGTCGTAGTCGGCGGTCACGACGCCGAGCGCCGGGCCGAACTGCGCGCCGGCGATGGCGGCGGCGCTCACGTCGACGAACCGCCCCGCCCCCAGATTGCGGTACAGATGGTCCGGCATCCCGCCGTACCTCTCCGGCGGGCAGTACTCGCGTGCCCCCGTCACGTTGGTGCACTCGATGGTGTTGTCCAGGCCGTAGTGGACGTTGTAGCCGACGTAGAGATCGAGCCAGCCGTCGCGGTCGTAGTCCAGGAACGCGGCCGAGACGCCGAAGCCCTGCGGCGCCTGCGCGATGCCGCGCTCGCGCGACACGTCGGTGAAGGTGCCGTCGCCGCCGTTCCGGTACAGCCGGCTCGGCCCGAAACTGGTCAGAAAGAGGTCGACCCAGCCGTCGTTGTCGATGTCGCCGGCGGCGACGCCCAGCCCGTAGCGGTCGGTGTCGATCCCGCTCTCCGCCGTGACGTCGGTGAACCGGAGCGTGGGCGATCCATCCGGACCGGTCTCCAGATCGTTGCGGTAGAGCCGCCCGCCGGCCGCCCCCGCGCCCGGATCGGCCGCGCCCGCCTCCAGCACATGCCCCTGCACGAGGTAGGCGTCGAGGTCGCCGTCATTGTCGTAATCGAACAGTCCGACGCCGGGCGGCAGGATCTCGGGATAGTGGTACCGGCCGGAGGCGCCGTTGACGTGAACGAAGTCGAGGCCCGCCTCGGCGGCCTCGTCGGTGAACCAGTCCAGCTCCGCCCGGCTCGATCCGCCGCCGGCCGCGTCACCGCCCTCCGGCCCGGCCGAGCACCCGGCCGCCAAGAGGAGACACGCCAGCAGGGATTGCGGCCTGAAAGTCACGCCAGTCGAATAGCCTAGCACGGCGCGGCGCGGCGCCTGCAGCGCCCCGCGCGCGGCTCATGGAGGGGTAGTCTCGGCGGGTAGTGTATCACTATGATTCCTGTTCCGCTTGACAACACAGGTGCCCACGGTCTACTTTTGCGCAACGCGAGCAGGGCATCGCAGAGCCGGCTGCACCGGCCACCGCCCCGACCCCCCTTGCCCCCTGCCGCCAATCCGAGACAAGATGGAATTCTAGGGCAACGCGCCGCGGGGGAATTTTCCCCAGCGAAGGAGGGGTATTCCGATGCCTAAAGGTCCGCAGGGCCAGTGGCGCCCGGCCGATCCGCTCGCGTGCGCGGCGCACGTCATGAAGATCGCGACCGGCGAGATCGAGGAGACCTTCGCTCCGCCCGAGCGGAGCGAAGAGGAACGCGCTGCGGCCAGGGCTCGCGCGAGCAAAGCGGGGAAGGCGAGCCGGGCCAGTCAGACGCCAGAGCGCCGGCGGGAAGTCGCGGCCGCCGCAGCGGATTCCCGCTGGGCGGGTGCACGATGACGAAAAAGGAGGAGTTCCCATGTTTCTTCGTGAGCTTGTGCCGACCGCGTTTGCGGTCGCGGCACCCGCTGCATTGAACGCGATCACGGCACTTGACGTGCCCGTAGTCGCGACAGCGACGTTGCTCGCAGTCATCATGTACGGTTTTCGTGCTGAGCGTCGCCTCGGCAACGTCGAAACCAAGCTTGGCGAACACGGTCGCATTCTTGAGTCCGTGAAGACTGCAATGCAGCGATTGTGAGACGGCCGTCGCAGCGGATGCACGATTGGGGGCACAATGAGTGACGATGAGTTCAAGGTAATAGTCATTGAACGATTCGACAACCTTGAGGCGAAGATCGATACGCAGTTTGAGGCAGTCGACACGAAATTCGAGGCAGTCTTCAGACGCCTCCGAACCATCGAAAACATGCTCAAGGCGCTCGGTGCGGACGAAGAGCACAAGAACGTCGAGCACGTGAAGCAACGCGTCAGATCGCCGCGGAGCATGCCTGCCGAGCGCGTCGGAGTCGGCGAGTAAATCGCCCACTCCTTCCCCTTTCGGGAGCGGCTGTTTCGGCAGCCGCTTTTTCTTTCCCTCATTGCTAACATCCTGTATACTTTTGATATGAGGAAGCTGTCAACGGAGCGCCGCGCGACCATCCTGAGCATGCTCGTAGAGGGCATGTCGATGCGGGCCATCGAGCGAATCACGGGCGCGAGCATCAACACGATCCGGAAGCTCCTGATCGACGCTGGCAACGCGTGCGCCGAGTACCACGCCGAGCACGTCCGCGGCGTGAAGTCGAAGCGGATCCAGTGCGACGAGATCTGGCAGTTCGTCTACGCGAAAGAGAAGAACGTGCAGGCCGCGAAGTCGGCTCCGGCGGGCGCCGGCTCGACGTGGACTTGGATCGCGCTCGACGCCGACAACAAGCTGATCGTCTCGTGGTTGCTCGGCGACCGGGACGGCCAGACGGCGTACGACTTCATGATGGACGTTGCCGACCGCATCGACAACAGCATGGTCCCGCAGATCACGTCTGACGGGCTGGCGCTCTACGTCGGCGCCGTAGAGGACGCGTTCGGCGCGGATGTTCACTACGCGCAGCTCGTGAAGGTCTACGGCTCGCCGCGCGAGACGAGCGAGCGGTACAGCCCTGGAACCTGCAAGGGCACGTTCACGCGGGTCGTCCAGGGCGAGCCGGACCCCGACCACATCAACACGTCCTACGTCGAGCGCCAGAACCTCACGATGCGGATGTCGATGCGCCGGTTCACGCGCCTAACGAACGGATTCAGCAAGAAGTTCGAGCACCACGCATACGCCATCGCGCTCCACTGCATTCACTACAACTTCTGCCGGATCCACAAGACGCTCCGGGTGTCGCCAGCGCAGGCGGCGGGCCTGACCGACACCCTGCGCGACATGGCGTGGATCGTCGGCCTGATCGATGCGCGGGCGCCGAAGCCGCAGAAGCCGGGTCCGAAGGTTGGCAGCAAGAACCGGCCGCGGCTGGAATCAGAGTGATACACCACCTCTCGGCGCGCGAGCTTGGCCTGGGAGGCCGGGCGTGCTAAAAGGGTGGTGATCACCCTGCGACACCTGAAGCCGAATCGAGGCCGACCCATGCGCGACGAGCCACTGCTGACCGGCGATCGAGACGAAGTCCTCCGCGCCATCCGTCACGTTCGGAACCGCTGGCGCCTGCGGCTGGGCCTGCGCGGCGTGGCGGTGCTCGTCGCCGCGGCGCTCGGGACGCTGCTGGCGTCGTCCTTCGGTCTCGAGCTGTTCAAGTTCGACCCGGGGGCGATCGTCGGGTTCCGCGTCGTCACCTACGTGGCGCTGCTGGCCTTCGGCTGGTGGCTCTTCATTCGGCCGGTCTCGCGCCGCGTGTCCGACCAGCGTGTCGCACTCTACATCGAGGAGCACGCGCCGGAGCTTCAGGCGACGGTGCTGAGCGCGGTCGAGGAGAGCCGGAAGGGTAAGCGCGAGCGGGCGGCGGATCACTCGCCCGAGATGGTGCACCGGCTCATCGAGTCGGCCGTGAAGCAGATCCGCGACATCGACATGGGCCGCCGCGTCGAGACGGGTCAGCTTTGGCGCTCGACGGGTCTGTTGACGGCCGCCGGCATCGCCGCGGTGCTGCTCTTCACCTTCGGGCCGGCCTATCTGCGGCACGGCATCAATGCGCTGCTGACGCCGATGGGGAGCGTCGAGGCGGCCAGCCCATATCAGATCGAGGTGCTGCCGGGCGATGCGACGGTGGCGCGCGGCGCCGACCAGGCGATCACGGCCCGTCTCGTCGGCTTCGAGGCGGAGGACGTCAACCTGCTGATGCGGGGCGGCGGCGACTCCTTCGATCGGTTGCCGCTGATACCCGTCCTGACCGAGGACGGCACGGTCGAGGCCGGGCAGTTCGAGGTGCTGCTGTTCGATCTGCAGGAGCCGGTGGACTACTTCGTGGAGTCGATCGGGGTGGAGTCGGCCACCTACCGGCTCGACGTGATCGAGCTGCCGTACGCGGAGCGCATCGAGCTCGAATACCACTTCCCCGAGTACACCGGGCTGGAGCCGCGCACGGTGGAGGACGGCGGCGACATCGCCGTCCTGCAGGGCACCGAGGTGCGGCTGCGCGCCGTCCCGACCATGGGGACGACGGGCGGGCAGCTCGTGTTCGACGACGACAACGACCAGCGGGTCGACCTGGCGCTCGAGGACGACGGCACGCTCTCCGCCAGCTTCACGGTCGAGGAGGAGGGCTTCTACCGCGTCGACCTCGTGGCGCCGGCCGGCCAGCTCGTGACCGCGTCGCCGCAGTACACGATCGACGTGCTGACCGATCAACCGCCCTCCGCGATGTTCATCCGGCCGGGGCGCGACACCACCGCCAGCGCCATCGAGGAGGTATTCGTCGAGGCGCGCGCCGACGACGACTTCGGGCTGCACTCGCTCGACCTCGTCTATTCGGTGAACGGCGGGCCGGAAGAGTCGGTCACCCTGTTCGATGGCGGCGGGAACGCCCTCAGGGAGGTCTCGGCCGGCCACACGTTCTTCTTCGAGGAGCTGGAGCTCGAGCCGGGCGACTTCCTTTCGTACTACGCGCGGGCGACCGACCGCAACCTGCTGCAGCAGGAGGCCGACGTCAAGAGCGACCTCTACTTCATACAGATTCGCCGCTACAGCCAGGACTACCGCATGCAGGCGTCGCAGGGCGGCGGGGGCGGCGGAGGCATGGGCGGCGGGGCCGACGCGCGGGAGCTCTCGAAGGCGCAGCGCGAGATCATCTCCGCCACGTTCAACCTGGTCCGGGATCAGGAGCAGTACGACGCGGAGGAGTTCGAGGACAACGTCGTCTTCCTGACCCTTGCCCAGGGGCGCCTGCGCGAGCAGGTGGAGACGCTGGTGCGGCGCATGAACAGCCGCGTGATGCCGGCCGATCCCGCCTTCCGCAGCATCCAGGAGATCCTGCCGCGGGCCGCGGAGTCCATGCGCGAGGCCGAGAACGAACTGCAGGAGCAGGACGCCGACGGGGCGCTGCCGCCCGAGCAGCGTGCGCTGCAGCATCTCCAACGCGCCGAGGAAGCCTACGAAGAGGTGATGCTCACCATGGGCGGGGGCGGCGGAGGAGGCGGGGGCGGCGGCCGTCAGGCGGCCGAGGATCTCGCGGACCTGTTCGAGCTCGAGCTCGACAAGATGCGCAACCAGTACGAGACGCTGGAGCGGGCCGGGCAGGAGCAGGCCGACGAGACCATCGACGAGCTGATGGAGCGGTTGCGCGAGCTGGCCCGCCGGCAGGAGCGCGAAGCGGAGCGGCAGCGGCGGCGTGCGCGCGGCCAGCAGTCGACGCAGGGAGGCGGGGCCGGGCAGCGCGCCCTGGCCGAGGAGGCCGAAGAGGCGGCGCGGCGTCTCGAGCGTCTGGCGCGCGAGCAGAACTCCCCGCAGATGATGGACACGGCGCGCCGGCTGCAGGAAGCGGCCGATGCCATGCGGCGAGCTGCCGCCAACGACGACAACCTCGGGTTCGCCGAGGCCGGGACCGCCCTCGACCGGCTGCGTGAGGTGCAGGAACGGCTCGGCAGCGAGCAGCGGGGCCGTCTCGAGCGCGACATCGCCGACCAGTTGCGGCGGGCGAACCGGCTGGCCGACCAGCAGCGCGAGATGCGCGGCGAGGTGGAACAGCTACCCGGCCTCGAGGATGAGGAACGGTTCGCCGCGCTACGCCGCCTGCTGGAGCAGAAGGGCCAGATGGAAGAGGAGGTCGCCGACCTGGAGCGGCAGATCGATTCCACCTCGGCCGAGTTCCGGCGCGACGAGCGTGACGCTTCTCGTGAGCTGCAGGAAGCAGCCGGCGGGATCCGCGACAACAAGGTCAAGGAGAAGATCCGCTACACCCGGGGGCTGATTCGGAGCCGTCCCGGTCCGACCGCCAACGCATTCGAGGAGCAGATTGGCGAGAACATCGAGCAGCTCGCCGAGGATCTGGCCGAGGCGGCCGCGGCGGTCGGCAGGTCAGAGGGCGACCGCATGGCGCAGGCGCTCGACCGGACGCGCGACCTGATGCGGAGCCTGGAGTCGCTGGACCACCGGATGTGGCAGCAGGGGCAGCAAGGTCAGGAAGGCGAGCAGGGCCAGCAGGGCGAGCAGGGCCAGGAAGGCGAGCAGGGCCAAGGCGGCCAGGACGGTCAGCAGGGCCAAGGCGGCCAGGGCGGTCAGCCGGGGCAGGAGGGTCAGCAGGGCGGCCAGCTCGGCGGGGCCGACGGCTTGCGGGGCGGCGACGCCAGCAACTTCGGCCGGGAGTGGGGCGGTGGCTACGGCGACCGCCGGCCGGGCACGACCGTCTGGGAGCCGGGCGACCTGCGCCAGTGGAGCCGCGAGTACGAGCAGCGTGCCGGCGAGGCGCAGGAGCTGCGGCGCCTGCTCGACGAGCAGGACTTCGAGGTGGGCGATCTCGACGCGGTAATCCAGCGGATGCGCGAGCTGGACGACCTGCGCCGGTACCAGGATCCGGAGGAGATCGCCCGGCTGCAGTCGTTCGTACTCGAAGAGCTGAAGCGCTTCGAGTACCGCCTGCGGCGGGAGATCACCGAGGAGAACGAGGATCTGTTCCTCGCGGGCAACGAGGAGATGCCGGACGAGTTCCGCGACCTCGTGGAGGAGTACTTCCGGTCGCTGTCGCAGGATCAGTAGGCGGCCGAATCTTCACGGCCGGCCGGCGGCCCGTGGCGTCGTCGGCCCCCTTGGCGCCGGGCGGGGTCCGGCGCAGGCAGGAGCGCGACGTGCGCGGCAGGCTGACTGCAGTGGTGGTTCTCCTGGCGATCGCCGGCGGCACGGCGGCGCTGGCGCAGCGCGGCCGGCGGGGGGGCTGGTACCGCATGCCGCCCAAGTTCCCCGTCGAGGCTCCGTCGCATCGCTCCTTCACCTTTTCCCGCATTCTGTACGACAGCGACCGCCGCGAGCCGGGCGGCCAGGGCTGGTACACCGACTACCCGACGGCCGACCAGAACCTGATGATCCGCCTGTCGGAGATGACGACCACCGACGTGGGGTTCGATCGCTACGACGAGCCGGATCACGTCGTCGTCCGCCTCACCGACGACGCGCTGTTCGACTATCCGTTCATCTTCATGTCCGACGTCGGCACCCTGCGCCTGAGCGACGTCGAGGTGGTGCGCCTGCGCCAGTACCTGGAGAAGGGGGGCTTCCTCTGGGTCGACGACTTCTGGGGCCCCTGGGCCTGGGAGCAGTGGCTCGGCGAGATCTCCCGGGTGCTTCCGCCCGCCGCGTACCCCATCTTCGACATCCCCGACGACCATCCGATCCGGCGCATCCAGTACGAGGTGGAGGAGATCCCGCAGATCCCCTCCATCCAGCACTGGCGCCGCAGCGGGGGGTACACCACCTCGGAGCGCGGCCGGCGCAGCGACGAGGTGCACTTCAGGGGCATCACGGACGACAGCGGACGCCTCTTGGTGGTGATGAGCCACAACACCGACATCGCCGACGGGTGGGAGCGGGAGGGCGAGGACTATGAATTCTTCTACCGCTTCTCGGTCCGGGCGTACGCGGTCGGCATCAACACCGTCGTTCACGCCATGACGAATTGACGACGCGCCGTCAATTCCCATGACGAACTGACGGGGTAGAATCAGCGGCTCGCTTGGCGTCAGGCGCGCTTCAACTGCACGCACCCGGACGGACATCCTGCCGACGACACCGTACGTCGAAACGCTCGAAATCGAACCGACCGGTCCGGCCGGTGCATCCGTGATCTGGATGCACGGTCTCGGTGCCGACGCCAACGACTTCTACGCGATCCCGCCCGAGCTCGGTCTGCCGGCCGACCTGCAGGTGCGTTACGTCTTCCCCAACGCGCCCCGCATGCCGGTGACCATCAACCAGGGCCTGATCATGCGGGCCTGGTACGACGTGGCCGGGTTCGGCGTGCGCGACCAGGACGAACCAGGCATCCGGCAGTCGGCCGGGCGGGTCGACGAACTGATTGCGCGGGAGGTGGAGCGCGGCGTCCCGGCGAAACGCGTCGTGCTCGGGGGGTTCTCGCAGGGGGGCGCCATGGCGCTCTTTGCCGGCCTCCGATACCCCGAGGCGCTGGCCGGCGTCATGTGCCTGTCCGGGTATCTCCTGCTGCCCGATGCACTGGAGACCGAGGTGTCCGACGCCAACCGTTCCGTCTCCATCTTCCAGGCGCACGGCACCTCGGACCCGATGGTGCCGCTCGCCCTTGGCCGTGGCACCCGGGACGGACTGGAACAGGCCGGCTACGAAGTTGACTACCACGAGTACCCCATGGCGCACTCGGTCTGCTACGACGAGGTGCGCGACATCGGCGAGTGGCTGGCCGACCTGCTCGATTGACGTCGTTCAGTGCTGGGGCGGAGTGGTTCGCTGGTCAGGTCGCTTGCGTGTCTGGATAGAACAATCGTCTCAGCCAGGATGCGATGACGCGCGCTTCAGCGACATTGGGGTCAAGGAAGCGTTCCGTAATCGCCGTCCCGAAAGGCTTGCCGGGTTCTCGCTGCCAGGCAAGCCAGGTATGGATAACGGCTTTGGGTGCGTCCTCGCGCAGTCTGAAGCGCCGCTCTCCTTCGGGAATGTCTGCCACGCTTTTCTCCGCGTGGTCGAGAAGGACGCTGGGCTGCGGTACGAGAAAGCGCAAGAAGTTCTCCAGGATTCCGTCTGTCCGGTTGTCTGGCATGATCCAGATGCCCAGTCGGGGAAGAAGCGTTCCGTCGGGAGGGTCGATAATGGTTCCGTCGGGAACCGGCGCTTCTGGGGCGTTCTCGTATCCCATCGTGGCAATGCGATCGCGAATGGACTGCCAGCGGGTACGCATGTTCGTATCGGCATCAATGACAATGCCGACAGTGTCACCTTCCTCGCTTGCCTTTATCCGGACAGGAACGCTTTCGAGCAGCTTGGAAGCGCCACCATGCTCTTTGATCTCGTCGAGAGGGGGAATGCCGTGGTTACCGCAGATGTGCTTCATGACATGCTCGTCGTCGACACCCTCCACCAGCAGGATTCTCCGGTTCGCCATCTCAACGAATCTCGATCTTGTCGCGGGTCGCAATGGCAAGCTCGTCTTCCGCGAACACCGTCGGGACGATCTCATCGTTCCGGCGGGCCAGGCGCACAAGCACTCCGTTCGCCGGCGCTTCGGCCGCGGCCCTCTGAAACGCTTCTATCGTGTCCCAGCTATGGGACGTTGCGAAGACCTGTATGTCGCGGGATTGCGCCAAGCGAAATACGGTGCGCCATGTGTCCAACTGAACGCTGTAGTGCAGGCCGTTCTCGAATTCGTCGATCAGCAGGAACCCTCCGCGAGCATTGACCAATGAGAGGATTATGCCGAACAGCCGATTCAGCCCGTCACCGAACGAGCGTAGTGGAACAGGTTGCGCGATATCATCGGCGCGCACGATCGCCGTGCGCGAGCGAAATGCACTCTTGTCGCGAACCATGTTGACGCCGGAAATAGTGGGGGCGATGATGTGCAGCGCTTCAACGACATCTTTCTCGTCGTCTGTCAGTGCGATTCTGTCCCACAGCGGCTCCCACATTGCCGTTCCCTCGCCGGCATAAGGGCTGACGAACGTGCAGGAAGTTGACCTCCCGTTGGACAGTACCGGCCGGACGTGGCGAGATCGCCCCAGATACCTGCGAAATCGGTCAAGAGGATGAGTTAGTCTCTCGTCGCCCGTTTCAACAACCAAAGCTGCTATTCCGTTGGTATCTCCAAAAAGATCATGTGCCAGAGGCACCAGCCGGTAGTTGCCGACTGAATCTCGTTCCTGCGAGAACCAATCGAGCCGCACCGTCATCGTCGTCGGGCCGGATCGGCCGTTCGATGAGATGGTGATTGGTTCAGGGCTCCCGGAAGGCTGCTGGAATCCGTGGAAGAGCCCGGAAACCTGCAACAGGCTCTCTGGGTCGGGCGAACGAATCTCTTCGTCCGCACCAACGCCATCTTCCTCACGGTGTCTGAGTATGTCGCAAATCACGTCGAGGGCAGCAGTCGTTGTGAGTATGCGCAACGCTTCCAGGACAGACGATTTCCCGGTGTTGTTTCTGCCGGTGATCAAGTTCACCCGGCCCAGTCCTTGAATGCTCAAGTCACGGAATGCCCGGAACCCTCTCAACCTTACCCCGTCGAATCTGGGGGGGTGCGTCGCTTCTACGGATTCCTCGGAAGCGCCGTGCATCCCAATATTGTACTTTGGAACGGTCGCAGTGCCCACGGGAAGTCTCTTCCAATGACACATGAGCCTGAACGAGGAGTTGTTTCCAACGACACATGAGCCTGAACGGGGGCCGGGTCGAGGATCATCGGAGGATGATCGTGAGACTCGACACGCACCGGCTGCAGACCCTGGATCAGGTTCGGGAATTCCTCGACGGAAGCGAGCAGGTCGACCTGCAACCACAGACCCGCGCCGACTCCTACGCGTTCGTGGCGAAAACCGTGCGACGGTTCGACTACGCCCTGCGGGGGAAGGCCGACAAGGGCCTGCTGCGCCGCTTCCTGGCCAAGGTGGCCGGCCTGTCACGGGCCCAGATCACACGCCTGTTGCAGCAACACCGGACCACGGGAGAGATCGCCGACCGCCGCGACACCCCGCGCCGACCGTTCCCGCGCCGCTACTCCAACGCCGACATCGGGCTGCTGGCCGAGCTCGACGTTCTCCACGGCACGCTGTCCGGTCCGGCCACGCGCAAGCTCTGCGCCCGCGCTTTCCATCTGTTCGGCGACCGCCGCTTCGAACGCCTGGCCGGCATCTCCAACGGCCATCTGTACAACCTGCGGCACACGACAAGCTATCAACGGCGCCGCGGAACGACGCCGCTGCCGACGCGCCCGGTGCCTGTCGCGATCGGGGAACGCCGCCGCCCGCAGCCGTTCGGACAACCTGGCTGGGTGCGGGTCGATACCGTCCATCAAGGCGACCTGGACGGCATCAAGGGCCTCTACCACGTGAACCTGGTGGATGAGGTCACCCAGTTCCAGTGCATCGGCTCGGTCGAGCATATCCACGCCGCCTGCCTGGCCCCGGTCCTCGACGCTCTGCTGCGGGCGTTCCCCTTCACGCTCCACGGCTTCCACGCCGACAACGGCTCGGAGTTCATCAACCGCGAGGTCGCGGCGCTGCTCCAGGGGCTGCACATCGACGCATTCACCAAGTCCCGCGCCCGTCGCAGCACCGACAACGCCCTGGTCGAGAGCAAGAACGGCTCGGTCATCCGCAAGCAGCTCGGTCACGGCCACATCCCCAGCCGCTGTGCCGCGCAGGTCAACGCCTTCACCCAGCAGGTCCTCTCGCCCTATCTCAACTTCCACCGCCCCTGCTTCTTCCCCACCGAGGAGGTCGACGCGCGCGGCCGAGTACGCAAGCGCTACCGCGACGCCGACATCATGACCCCCTACGAGAAGCTCAAGTCGTTACCCAATGCCGCCGCCTGCCTGAAGCCGGGAACCACATTCGTAAAGCTCGACGCGGCCGCGTTCGCGATGAGCGACAACGAGGCCGCGCAGGCGCTCGACGAGGCCCGCACGCGGTTGTTCCGGTCCATCGACCCGGCGGCCTGAAGGTTTGCTCACGGCCGCTACCGCCGTCTGTCGGTCGTCGTGTTGTTGACGAGCAGGCGCGAGGAAGCTCGAACACCGGACGTACCAACTCGCGCGGGCGCTGGCGAGCCCGGATCGCCGGCGCCGACTCGCGTCGTCACCGGCTGCGGTCGAATACCGACGGACAGCGATGTCGTCGAGCCCGGATCGCCGGCGCCGACTCGCGTCGTCACCGGCTTCAGCACCACCGAAAGGCGGAAACGCGACGCCATCAGGCACGAGCGCCGACGACGATCCATCCAGCCGTTGCCGGCCGTTTCACAGCCCCTCGCGTAGTCACGTCCAGCCCCTCTGCTGCCGGTTCCGCGCTCGGCTACCGCACTCCGCAAACGTCCGCAGACGGACGTTCGCTCCGCTTGGTCTCCTGCTGTTCAGAACTCGGCAAACCAGACCCTCACCGTTCGGTTGCCACGGCAGCGGCTACAGAACCTTCGCCCTGAACCACGACGCGCCCAGCGCCGCGTCGTACACCGTAACGGTTCCGCCGCCATGAGCGATAATGCTGCGGTCACGCGCGCCCTCAACGCGGCCCGCGCCAGGACCTGTTTCGATCCGTCGGTTCGGTCGCCTGACAGGCTCGGCTCACGTGCCCCGCTTCAGGCTCATTTCTGGATTGGAAAGGACTCGGGAAGATCCCGTCTTCACTTGATTCGTGGGCCGACAGCGCGAAGAACTCTCCAGCTACGCCCGGAAGTACGGCCTGATCGCGTCCAGTCGGTACTCGATCTCGGCAACCTGGTCGGCCGTGAACGCGTAGTCGCCGCGGCGCGACTTCGCCGTCTTGAAGATCCCACGTTTCTGGAGCACGTAGAGCCGGACTCCGGGGATCGTCCGGTCTAGGTTGAGCATGAGTAGCAGCCGGCCGAACATGTCGCGCAGCTCGTCCTTCTTCCCCGCGACATGGAGCTCCCAGAGCTGCGCGTATATGTCGGCGTACATCGCGCCGCCGGTCATCACCCCGTCCATGCCGAGGCGCATCTCGTAGAGCCACTGCCGGCCGAACGCGGCGCCGAAGATCGACTTGACGGGGTCGGGGCGGTGCTGCCTGAGGGCGAGCATCCGCTCGTGGACCGGCGGGCGCTCCTCCTTCACGTAGGCGAGGTTGGGGAACTCCCGCGCCATATCGACCATGAAGTCGACGGTCGGGACGACGTCCGGGGCGCCGCCGCTGGTCTGGAAGAAGATCGGCCGGTCGGTGACGTCGCACAGGGCGGCGTAGTAGTCGCGGAACTCCTGCAGCGTCGTCGCCTCGGTCGGGGGGATGGCGATCATGCCGTCCGGGGCCAGCTCCTCGGCGTAGCGGGCGTACTCCAGCATCCCCTTCGTGTCGTCGCCCTGGACGCCGAGGACGAGCGCCGGCCGCTTGCCCTTCGCGGCGCGGGCGAGGACGTCGAAGCCGCGCAGCCGCTCCGCCTTCGACAGGTAGCGCTGCTCGCTGGAGTTCTGGGGCCAGACCAGCCCGTGGATTCCGCAGCGGTCGAGGAAATCGACCTGGCGTGCCAGATCCTCGTAGTCCACCTCGTTCGCGTCCGTGTAGGGCGTGCTCATGATGATGAACGCGCCGCGCATCGGCTTGGCCTCGGCGGCCCGCAACGGGAGGGACGGCAGCAGCGCCGCCGCGCCGGTCGCCGCGCCGACGGTGGTCAGCCATTCACGACGGGTGCAGTGCGTGTAGTGCTGCGAGCTCTTCATGATGTCCCTCGATCTCGGTCCGGGCGCCGCCATGTCAGTCGAGCGTGACGCCGGCCGCGTCGGCCAGCAGCGGATAGAACTGCAGGAAGACGTTGTCGCGCGCGGCGTGGTCGATGTGGCACGCATAGCAGCGATTGCCGGGCGGCTGGGGCTGCGCGGTGGTCAGAGCGTTGCTCCCCCCGCGGAAGTCGTAGTACGCCCAGCCGGCCTCGACCCGCTCCTTGTCCTTCACCGCCAGCTCCACCGCCAGCACGTCGGACGCGAACCGCCCGTGCCGTGCCGGCATCGCGTCGGCCTCGGTGCGGCGCACGAGCAGCGCCAGCATGGTGCCCTCGCGGAACTCGCCGGTGCGGACGAAGTGGTCGTAGGCGGTCGGTTCCATCAGCGTGTGGTTGAACGACTCCCGTTGCGGCGGCTCGTCGTTGTAGCTGAGCCCGAGGGAGGCGCCGACGAAGGTCCAGCGGAGGTAGTCGTCCGGCAGTTCGAGCGCGCCGTCCGCGTCGTAGCGCGGAATGACGGGCGTGGTGTCGTTGCTACCGGACTGCGCGGCGAGCTGTGCGGCGCCAGCGCCGGCGAGCGTTGCCACCGTGCCGATCAGCAGGAAAGCGAACCACCGGGTACGGGATAGCTGTCGTCGCATCGTTCCGCTCCATCACAGGTGCCAATCCAAGCAACCGTCGGCTACGCTCGCTGTGGACGATCTTCGTGACCGGTTCAAGCGGCATGGGCCGAAGAGAGTTCAGTCTGTCCCGTCGAGCGGGCGCGGTCAAGCCGCGCAGGACCGGCAGTCCGTCACGCCAGCAGCCGCCACACCTGCGTCACGACAAAGCAGACGGAGATGCCCATCGCCACCGGCAGCAGCGAGGCGAGCGTCGTCCAGCGGCCGCTGCGGGTCTCCCTGTAGATGGTGTAGATCGTCGTCGAGCAGGGGTTGTGGAGCAGGCTGAAGAGCATCAGGTTGACGGCGGTCAGCAGGGTCCATCCGCCGCCCCGCAGCAGGTCGCCCGTCGCCTGCACGCTGTCGAGCTCGAACATCACCCCGGCGCCTGGTCCCGTCCCCGCCGCCGCACCGCCGGCGGTCAGGACCGTGAGCATGAGCACGGTCGGGATGACGATCTCGTTGGCGGGAATCGCCACCACGTAGGCGAGCAGGATCACGCCGTTGAGGCCGATGAGCAGGCCGAACGGGTCGAGCCAGCCGACCGCGTGCTCCGCGACGCTCACGCCGCCGAACGTGACGTTCGACGAGAGCCAGATGACGGCGCCGGCCGGCACGGCGAACACCACCGCCCGCCAGAGGACGATGAGGGTGCGGTCGATGAGCGAGGTGTAGAGCGTCTGGAGCACCCGCGGCGGACGGTAGGGGGGCAGCTCCAGGCTGAAGCTGGTCGCCTCGCCGCGCAGCACCGTGTTCGACAGGAACCACGAGGCGAGGAACATCGCGCCGATGCCGAGTACCGCGATGCCGACCACCGCCGCGGCGGACACGAGGCCGGCGAGGTGGGCCGGGGCGAGGGCGCCGATGAAGATCGAGGCGATCAGGATCTGCGTCGGCCAGCGGCCGTTGCAGAGCGAGAAGTTGTTGGTGATGATGGCGATCAGCCGTTCGCGGGGGCTGTCGATCACCCGGGTCGCCACCACGCCGGCCGCGTTGCACCCGAACCCCATGCACATCGTCAGCGCCTGCTTGCCGTGCGCGCCCGCCTTGCGGAACAGAGAGTCGAGGTTGAAGGCGACCCGCGGCAGGTAGCCGAAGTCCTCCAGCAGGGTGAAGATCGGGAAGAAGATCGCCATCGGCGGCAGCATCACCGCGATGACCCAGGCGGTCGCCAGATAGACGCCGTCGAAGAGGAAGCCGCTCAGCCACCACGGCAGCCCCACGGCGTCTCCCACTCCCTGGAGGGCCGGATGCATCGTGTCGATCAGGAGCGTGGCAAGCAGACGGGAGGGGACGTTCGCCCCTTCGATGGTGATCCAGAAGACCGCGGCGAGAATCGCGAGCATCAGCGGGAAGCCGAGCCAGCGGTTCGTCAGCAGCCGATCCAGGGTTCGGTCGACGTTGAATCCGGCCTTGCGCAGGCCGCGGGCTTCCGCGCGTGCCGCGATGTCTTGGGCCGCCGCGTAGGTGCGCTCCATCAGCGTGTCGTGGAAGTCGGCCGGCACGTCCCATTGCATGCGCTGCGCCGTGTCGAGCACGCGCTTTCTGATGGATTCCGGCGGCGCAGGGGGCGGCGCTCCCGTGTCGTCGTCGCCGAGCTGGCCCAACTCGCCGGAGCGGACGGCGGCGGCCACCGCGTTGTCGGCGTTCAGCAGCCGTTGCGCCACCCAGCGGCTGCTGGGCAAGCCCGGGAAAGTCTCCTCCACCACCTCCGCAAGCGATGCGACGGCCTGCTCGACCCCGGGGGCCTGCTGCGCAAGGTGGAACGGCGTGGTGCGCGTCCGGCCGGTGGCGACGCCGTGCGCGGCATCGAGCAGCGTGTCGATGCCGACCGACGAGCGGGCCGAACCGGCCACCACCGGTACGCCGAGCTCTCGTTCGAGCCGCGCCGCGTCGACCGCAATCCCGTGGCGCCGGGCCTCGTCCATCAGGTTGACGTAGACGACCACCCGGTCGGTGATGTCGAGGATCTGCAACACGAGGTTCAGGTTGCGCTCGAGCCGGGTGGCGTCGACGACCGCAACGGTCACGTCGGGCCGCCCGAACAGGATGAACTCGCGGGCGACTTCTTCGTCCGCGCTGCCGGCCTGCAGGGAGTAGGTGCCCGGCAGGTCGACGATCTTCACCCGCGAGCCGCGGTGCGCGAAGGCCCCTTCGGCGCGCACGATGGTCTTGCCGGGCCAGTTGCCGGTGTGCTGCCGGAGTCCGGTCAGGGCATTGAAGACGGTGCTCTTGCCGACGTTCGGGTTGCCCGCGAGCGCGACCAGAATGTCCCACTTGCCGGGGTTCAGACCGAGCCTGATCAGGCTCTGCGTCCGGTGCTCCGCGCGGCTGCCGCACGACGGGGCGGGCAACGCCATCAGGCGACCTCCGCGATGCCGTGGGCGGCTGTCTCGCTGTTGGGGGCGACGGCCCCCCGTTCGACGTCGATCCAGGCCGCCTGTGTCCCGCGCAGCGCGATCAGCGCGCCGCGGATTCGGTAGGCCACGGGATCGCCGGCCGCGCTCGCCAGCTCCGGGGTGATCGGCGTGCCCCGCACCACCCCGAGGTCGAGCAGCCGGCGCCGCTGCGTACCCTGACAGGCGCGGGAGATGCCGGTGACGTGGACGGTCTCGTCGGTCGCCGCGTCGAGCAGCGTGGTGCGGCTCGTCTCGGCGCGTTCGCCCAAGGGCAGGTAATGCACCGTCACGTTGCCGGCGGCCACCGTGTCGATCTCCCATTCGCGCCCGCCACTCCGCACGCGGACGCTGCTGTCCGTTCTCGCGACGACGTCCAGGCGGCCGCCCAGAACGAGCCCGGCGCGGATCAGACCGTCGTAGATCTCGCGCGGCTCGTCCTCCAGGTGCAGGATCTCCACGCTGCGTCCGGGCTCGGTCGCCACCAGACCAAGGCCCTGGTCGGGGGGGATGTCGCCGGCGGACGTGGGAATCGGGTCGCCGTGCGGATCCCAGCGCGGGTGGCCCAGCCGCGTCTCCAGCGCGTCGACCTCGTCGGCCGACAGCGCGTGCTCCATCCGCTCCGCCTCGTCGTGCCACTCGCTGGCCGGTACTCCGGTCCGGTCGGCGAGGTAGCGCTCCCACATGCGGTGCGTCCGGACGAGCCGCAGCGCGGACTGCCGTCCTTCGGTCGTCAGGATCGGCCCGCCGGCGCCGGTGTGGACCAGGGCCATTGCGGTCAGGCGCGAGAGCAGGGCCGCGGCGCGCGTCCGGGAGATCTCGAGCCGCCCGGCCAGGCTCTCCAGCGAGCAGATGCCCCCGGTCCGCTCGCACGTGTAGATGTGCTTGACGGCGTCCTCGAGGCGGACCCGCTCATTGAGCAGCAAGAGACGGCGCAGGCGGGGTGCAAGGCCGATCCGGGGCCAGAGCAGTGCCGCCGAGAAGGTCAGCAGCATACCGAACACGACGAGGGCGAGCGCAGGGTTTGGCATGGAAGTTTGAATATTCAAAAAAAGAATCTCGGCTAGTCTAAACCAGTGCCGCGTATTCGTCCAGCCTCTACCGGACGGTGACGGTCGAGGGCAGGGTCATCCGGGTGTGCCGGATGAAGAGGTGCAGGGTGGTTCCGACGGGACCGCGACCGAGGTCAGCCTCGTCGCGCAGGCGGTCGAGCTGCGAGAGTGAGGGAGCCTCTCGGTCAGCGCACGGTCACGTCGACGTAGGTCGTCGTCCAGCAGCACTGGTCGCCGCCGCCGCCGTTCCCGGAGACGTCGTTGGCGGTGACCATCAGGCGGTAGTCGCCCGGCTCGGTGAAGGTAGCGAGGGTGGTGGTCTCGCCGCCGGTCAGATCCGTGAACTCGTGGCGTCCGTTCGTGCCATCCTCGGCGCCGGCCGCCTCGAAGACGACCTCGGCGGGTCCCCGATAGAGGCGCCAGGTGAGCGTCAGCGGCGACCGCGGGCGTCCCCGCCGGCGCGGCGGTGGGGGATTGGTCAGGGGCTCGTCGCGCGCCCACGCCGTCAGCCCGATGGATTCACCGACCGCTGCCATGTAGGTGGCCGATACCCCGGTCACCGGCGGTCCCTGCAGCTCGGCGCCGTCGCCCACCCTGAGCCGCGGCGGCGTGTTGCCGTTGGCGCGATTCAGGAACGGGTCGACGAAGTAGGGCGGATTCAGCCAGAAGGAGATCTCCGAACGCTGGTTGTTCGCGGTCAGGCTCCAGGTGAGCCGCTGCTCGCCGAAGTCGGCCGGTACGTTGATGGCGAACACGCCCCAGTTGCGGCGGGGCAGGAAGTGCGTCGGCTGTCCGAGGCCCGGTCCGCCCGGCTGGATCTGGTTGTCGGGACCGATCGGGATGTCGAACGGCTCGTCGTTGCGACTGAAGTACCCCAGCAGGATCGTGAACGATCCGTCGGCGTTGGGGTACCAGCCCTCGAGCGCCGGAAAGATGGCCTCCCCACGGCTCCCGCCCGGCTCGAGCGGGAGCGGTGCGCGCGGCGGCTGGGCGAACGCGGTGGCGCTCGAGAAGAGCAGGGCGGCGAGCGCCGCCGTGAGACCGAACCGAAACCTGTAGAGCTGCATCGAAACCTTCCCCTGGGGCAGGGCGCAGGAGTGAAGCGAGGCCAGGACCGCCGCCTGGGCAGCGGCCCTGGGCCGGAACGCGCAGATCAGTCGTCGTTGTCGGTCGTGGCTGCGCGTGCCGCGACCTCGGTCTCGTAGTCTTCGTCCGTGAAGTAGGTCACGTTGACCCACGCGTGGGCCATCTCGTCGACCGTCCGGTCGCCGTAGCCGACCCACACGTCCGGGTCCGGGTTGGCGCGGTTGGTCGCGGTGTTGTCGTGCCACGCGGTGATCTTGACGATGGTGCCCCTCGGCAGCAGTGGCGCGACGTCGTCGCTGTAGACGTAGCTGTTGTGCCAGTTGAAGTTGAAGTCGCCGACGTGGCTCAGCACCTGCCGCGCGCCGGTCGGCAGGATCGCCTCCATCGCCATCGCCCTGCCGCGCAGATGCATGTGCGGCTGGAAGCTCTCGATGCGGGCGGCGCGCTTCAGCGGGAAGAAGCCTTCGGTGACCGAGACGGTGTTCGGCGGGATGTCGACGCCGCCGGCCCCCATCAGGTGCAGCACCTGCCGGTGCTGCGGCTCCTCGCCCTGCGGGTAGAAGTAGATGCCGAGCTCGACGTGGTCGGTGATCTCCTCGCCCGCGGCCGAGTAGTGCACGTCCCAGATGATCCGCGAGCCGGGCAGCATCAGCTTGCCGCTGCCGGGGCGCATCAGCTCGCCCTGCTTGCCGACCGCCCACTCCATGAAGAGGCCGGAGTTGTTCAGCGGGTCGTCGGAGCCGTTCGCCGCCGTGTTCTGCAGCAGCGGATCGGTCTCCTCCTGCTCCAGGCGGGCGATGGCGTGGTGGGTGATCTTGCGGCCGGCGGTCGTGCCGGGCCGGATCTCGATCGCCCGCACCCAGCGCGGCTCGGTCAGCCCGGTGTCGGCGGTCGGCTTCCACCAGGCGTCGTTCGCCTCGGCAGGCATCGTGAACGGCTCGGACCTGACGACCAGATCCGGCGGTCCGAAGAGCTCCGCGAAGTACCACTTCGACTCGTCGGGCCACTCCACCGGGGCCGGCATGTCGGCGGGGTTGCCGCGCGGCGCGCCGCCGTCGACCCAGCGCACGACGGTGTCGATCTCGGCGTCGGTGAGCGAGCGGTCGTTCTTGAAATCCTCGATGCCGACCGTCCGATCGATGTGCCAGGGCGGCATCTGGCGCGTCGACACGCGGTCCCGGATGGACCGCGCCCACGGGCGTGATTCCTGGTAGGTCACGAGGGACATCGGCGCGATGGAGTTCGCCCGGTGGCACGCCTCGCACTTCGCCTGGAAGATCGGGGCCACGTCCCTGGTGAACGTCGGCACTTCGTCCTCGGCGGCGAACGCCGCGCCGGGAACGAGCACCGCCAGCGCGGCGACAGCCGTCAACACGCCCAGGATTCTGGTCGGCATCGAACTCATCCTTTCGTTCTTTATTCGTGCTCTCGGCGGCAACCGCGAGCCGGCAAGCAACTGATTATAATCATTGGTCGGACCACCCGCTACGCTCGGCGGGGCGCCTCGACGGTCGCTCGCGGCGGCGGAAACCCGAGCCGGCGAACTACGACCGAACTTCTATCGGTCAAGACGCACGACGAGGTCGAAACGTTTATGCGCAGCACGACTTCGATTGCTACGGCGGCCCTGCTTCTGCTGGGTGTCATCGCGGTCTCGTCGGTCTCCGGCCAGCGGGGCGGCGCGTTCCGGGCGTCGCGCGATCACCCGGCCATCCAGTACACGGAAGGCGTGGTCGACAACGCCCTCGCGGACCTCAACCGGCGCCTCGACGAGGGCACGGCAGCGCTCGCCTTCGAGGGCCGTAGCGGCTACCTCCGCTCGGTGCTCGACGCGCTCGGCATGCCCGTCGAGTCCCAGGTGCTCGTCTTCTCGCCGACGAGCTTTCAGGAGGACTACATCGACTTCGACAACCCGCGGGCCGTCTTCTTCCGGGACGACGTCGCGCTGGGCTGGGTGCGCGGCGCCGACGTCCTGGAGCTCGCCGCCCAGGACCGGCGCCAGGGGACGGTCTTCTACTCGCTGGAGCAGACGCCGTCCGCGGCGCCTCGTTTCCGGCGCCGGGAGACCTGTCTCGCCTGCCACCTGTCGTGGGACACGCTCGGGGTTCCCGGCCTGCAGGTCCTCAGCATGTTCCCCATGCCGAAGGACCCCAACGCCTACGCCAGCGGACACACCACCGACCACCGCAGCCGACTCGAAGACCGCTGGGGAGGATGGTACGTGACCGGGTCGCACGGCTCGGTGGCGCACATGGGCAACGTCGAGGTGGAGGAGGTCGAGGATCCGCATGCGACGTTCGGCGTCGTCCCGCCGGTCATCGACTCGATGGCAGGGCGGTTCGACCTCGATGGATTCCCGACGCCCTACAGCGACGTCGTCGCTTTGCTGGTGCTGGAGCACCAGGCGCACATGACGAACCTGATCACGCGCATCGGCTGGGAGACGCGCCGGGTGGAGCACCGCGAGCGGATGGTGGCGCCGGCGGACCGCGGGCGCTCGACCGACGACGGCCGTTTCCGCGAGATCGTCGACGAGGCCGCGGTGGAGCTGGTCGACTACCTGCTGTTCGTCGACGAGGCCCCGCTGCCGCCCGGCGTCACGGGCGGTTCGGGCTTCACGGAGACGTTCTCGGCGCGCGGTCCTCACGACAGCCGCGGTCGGTCGTTGCGGGAGATCTCGCTCGACGGCCGGCTGTTTCGGTACCCCTGCAGCTACATGATCTACACGGAGGCGTTCGACGCGCTGCCTGCAACGGCGCTCGATGCGATCTACCGCCGGATGTGGGCGGTGCTGTCCGGTGAGGTCGCCGAATCGCACTACGACCGGCTGGCGCTCGCCGACCGGCAGGCGATCGTGGAGATCCTGCGCGACACCAAGCCGGGGTTGCCGGAGTACTTCGGGCCGGTCACGCGGTAACGGCGCTGACGCGACCCGTACCGACCGCGTCAGTCGCTTGGCGGTTCGCTGGAGGTCGGGTCCGTCCGGCTCTGCTACGTCGTTGCCCGCGTCTTGGTGACGGCGCGCTTTCTCCGAGCCACGAACGAGAGCCGTACGGAGGAGTCCGCGGCGGCCGCATACCGAATGAGCGTCTTGAGCTGCACGTTCGGCGCCTTCCCCGCCTCAAGACGGGCAACCAAAGGTTGGCTGACCCCGATCCTGGCCGCGATGTCCTTCTGCGTGAGTCCATGTCGTTCCCGGATACGAACGAGATCCTGTGCAACCTGCATGCCTTCGAGTTCCTCTTCAACCATCGCGCGCGCGAAGCTCCGGGTCTTCGGTTAGCCGCCGATCCATAGAGGGTCGCCAGGGTTTCGTTGCTCGTCGCTTGGGTTCCATCGCCACCACCCATTCAGGCGTTCCGTATGACATCTGCGTCGGTCCAGAGCATTGACGAACACATCGAGGACATCCGTGCCACCCTCCGTCTGGTAGCTCTCGACGACCCACGCCACGTGGAACTATAACACAGGAGTTATTATAAGTCAGCATCGCTCGCAGCCGCAGCCGCCGGCTTCATGAAGAGCTGTGATGTCATCGCCCCAGGTGGCTGGTCTTCATGATGGTTGTCGCATACCGACCGGCCGCCGCTCTGCCTGGTGTCCAGAAGGACATCTTCAGCGAAACCAGCCCCTCTTCTGGGGAGCGTTGAAGTACTCCTCAAGCGGTGGCAAGTACGAATCCACCGCCCTCGACATTTCCAGCAGCGCGTTGCACGCCTCCGACACGTCAAGATCTTCGAATGGACGAACATAACCGAGAAACAGGTCATTGTCCCCGTCTATCCGGAACCTGCATAATGCCATCTCGTTCTGCCATCGGAGCAGTTGCAGGAGCAGCTTCTCGTCGCTCCGGTTGGCTGGAGCGAGGTTGGCGACGTGTCGAGTGATGTGGAAGTGCTCGCCGACACTGGCGTGGAACCCGTTTCCCGGAACGGGTCGGTACAGTCCACCGCCAGTCGTGGCCTGCCGCATCTTCGTAGCGTCGGATCTCTAGCTCGGCCAGTTCTGCTGCGGCTTCGAAGAGTTCCGGTGGACTGAGCGACTGCTCGCCCGATTCGGCCAACTGTTCGTCGGACGGAATTGCAACGCGGCCGGCACGATGCAATCTGGCGAATTCGAGGAAGTACTCGAGGACCTGCACGCCAGGAATGGCGAAATTCAACCCCTGCGAATCCTTTAGAATCTGCCAGGTGTTGATGCCAACGAGGTTCCCTTGGGCATCGAGCAGCGGTCCGCCACTGTTGCCCGGGTTGATGGCAACGTCGTGCTGTACGAAAAGACCACCGGCCGTGTCGCGACTGGGATCACTCACGATACCTGTCGTGGGCGTGAAATGAAGTCCGCGAGGATGCCCGATGGCCAGGACGTCGTCGCCGGCGTCGTATCCGTGAGCTAAACGATCCTGCAGCGAAAAGTATTGCGTTGTATGTATGGCAGCTCTTACAACCGCCAAATCGGCCCCCTCATGACGATGAATCATGACAGCCTTGGCGCGGGTACCGTCATGAAGCGAAACCAGGAGCATTCCATTGTCGTCGACTACGTGTGCATTTGTTACTATCAAACCGTCGGAAGAAACGAGCAGGCCGGCTCCCAGATGATGCACTCCTTCGATGACGGGCACGTGGTTGCGGCACTCGTGGATGATCGGCTTCCAATGGGCAGACATCACGTGCCTCCTGCGCGTCCCGCTACACGATGCCGTAGGCGAGTATCGCGTCGGCGACCTTCCGGAAGCCGGCGATGTTGGCGCCGCGCACGTAGCTCACGAAGCCGTCCGGGTCGGTCCCTTCGGCGCGGCACTTCTCGTGGATGTCGTGCATGATGGTCTGAAGCCGCCGGTCCACCGCCTCGCGGGACCAGGAGATACGCAGGGCGTTCTGGCTCTGCTCGAGGCCGGACACCGCGACCCCTCCGGCGTTGGCGGCTTTCGCCGGGCCGAACAGGATCTTCCGGGCGAGGAAAGCGCGGACCGCGCCGAGGGTCGACGGCATGTTGGCGCCTTCCGACACCGCCACGAGCCCGTTGCCGAGGAGGGTCTCCGCGTCGTCGGCGTCGAGCTCGTTCTGCGTGGCGCAGGGCACGGCGAGCTGGCAGGGGATGCGCCACGGCCGTGCCTTCTCGTGGTAATCGCAGCCGAAGTGCTCGGCGTACTCGCGGACGCGTCCGCGGCGCACCTCCTTGAGCTCCTTCAGCCAGGCCAGGCGTTCGGCGTCGATGCCGTGCGGGTCGTGGATGAAGCCGTTCGAATCGGAGGCGGTGACGACGGTGGCGCCGAGCTCGATGAGCTTCTCGATGGCGTAGAGTGCGACGTTGCCGGAGCCCGAGACGACCGCCGTCTTGCCGGCGATCGCGTCGCCGCGGGTCGCCAGCATGCTCCGCAGGAAATAGACCGCGCCGTAGCCGGTCGCCTCCGTGCGCACGAGGCTGCCGCCGAACGCCAGACCCTTGCCGGTGAGGACACCGGTGAAGCGGTTGGCCAGCCGCATGTACTGGCCGAACAGAAAGCCGATCTCACGCGCGCCGACGCCGATGTCGCCGGCGGGAACGTCGGTATCCTCGCCGATGTGACGGTGCAGCTCGCGCATCATCGCCTGGCAGAATCGCATTACTTCGTTGGTGCTGCGGCCGCGCGGATTGAAGTTGGAGCCGCCCTTGGCGCCGCCCATCGGCAGGCCGGTCAGGCTGTTCTTGAGGATCTGCTCGAAGCCGAGGAACTTGAGCACGCTCTGCGTGACCGTGGGGTGGAAGCGCAGGCCTCCCTTGTAGGGGCCGATAGCGTTGCTGAACTGCACCCGCCACGCCCGGGCGGCGCGGACGCCGCCCCGGTCGTCCTGCCAGGTCACCCGGAACGTGATGATACGGTCGGGCTCGGTGAGCCGCTCCAGGATGCGCGCCTCCTCGTACTCGGGATGCGCCATCACGAAGGGGACGATGCACTGGGCCACCTCGCGGACCGCCTGGTGGAACTCGGGCTCGCCCGGGTTGCGCCGGACGAGACCGGCCATGAAACTCTCCAGCCGCTCATGGACGCCCGGAATCCGGTGCATTGCCTCGCCTCCTCCGCTTGCGCTCCCGCTACTTCTTTTGCAGCAGCGTTGCCAGGTCGCGCGACGCACCCGGCAGGCGGTCGTCGCCCAGCGACAGCATCCAGGCCGGGTACGGCGCCGGTGTCGCGCTCACCTCGTCGAGCCGTTCGAGCTCGTCGCCGGTCAGGGTGAGCCCGACCGCACCCAGGTTGTCCACGAGCTGGTCCATGCGCTTGGCGCCGATGATGACGCTGGTGACGGCGTCCTTCGCCAGCAGCCACGCTAGCGCCACCTGCGCCACCGATGCGCCGTGCGCGTTCGCGATCGGGTGCATGACGTCCAGGATGTCGAACGCCCGCGCCTTGTCGATCGGCGGAAAATCGAACGCGACCCGGCGAGCGTCCGCGTCCCGTGCGCCCTCGCGGGTGAACTTTCCGGACAGGAATCCGCCGGCCAGCGGGCTCCAGACGAGCAGACCGAGGCCCTGGTCGCGGATGAGCGGGATCGTGTCGCGTTCGATGTCGCGTCCGGCCACTGCGTAGTAGGACTGCGTGCACTGGAACCGCTCGAAGCCTCGCCGCTCCGACACGCCGAGCGCCTTCATCAGCTCCCACGCCTCGAGATTCGAGCAGCCGATGTAGCGCACCTTGCCGGCCCGGACCAGGTCGGTCAGCGCGCTCAGCGTCTCCTCGATGTCGGTCTCGGGGTCGGCGCGGTGTATCTGGTAGAGGTCGATGTAGTCGGTCCCGAGCCGCTTTAGGCTCGCCTCGCAGGCCTTGATGATGTGCAGCCGCGAGAGGCCGACCTGGTTGGGGCCGGGTCCCATGCGGCCGCGCACCTTGGTCGCGATGACGACGTCGCGCCGGCGGTCCGCGAGCGCACGCCCGAGGATCTCTTCCGAGTCGCCGCTGGAGTAGACGTCCGCCGTGTCGAAGAAGTTGACGCCGGCGTCGAGCGAGCGGCCGACGAGCGCGTCCGCCTCCGACTGGCCGAGCGCGCCGATCATCTCCCACTGGGTGCCGAACGTCATCGCGCCCAGGCAGAACTCCGAGACGTACACCCCTGTCGTGCCCAATCGCCGGTACTTCATCCAACCATTCTACCGGGCGGAAGGTTTCGCCGCGTCACGAATCGTCGCTTCGCATTCGTGGCGGCGCGTATCGCGGCGGCGCAACGACTCGCGGGGCCCGCGGTCAGGCGGAGGTCTGCCATGACCGAGACATTGTTGTCGTATGCTGCAACTCATGATCACGCTCGCCGAGGCGGCACGGCGCACCGGCAGGAATCCGGAGACCGTGCGGCGCTGGATCCGTGAGGGGAAGCTGCCGTCTCGAAAGGTGGGCACACAGCATCTCATCGACGAAGAGAACCTGCTGGAGATGGGCGCCGCGGAGGTCGTTCCGGCCAATCTCGAGGAGCGGACCCTGACCGGAGAGGCCATGCCCAACTTCGTCGCGGCGTTGTGGCGTTCGAGGCGGTCCCTTTGAGTGCGGATGCTCAGCGGCCAGCCCACTGCTCGATCATCCAGTCGCCCGCGTCGCGCAACGAGCGGATGTACCCGCCCATCGCGTAGTGGCTCACGCCGTCGAGGGCGGTGAACGCCAGATGGCCGCCCGCCTCGCGGAGCTGCCGCGCCGCGTCCTCGGCGGGGCCGAAGGGGACGACGTCGTCGGCGCGGCTGTGGATGATGTGCACCGGCATGTCGCCGAGCGCTTCGAGCGGATCGTCGGCGGGCCGGCCGGCGATTGGAATGGCGCCGGTGAAGAAGTCCGGGTGGCGGGTCGCGAAGAACCACGTCCCGCGCCCGCCGAGGCTGAACCCGGTGACGAGGATGCGCGTGCGGTCGATGGTGTAGGTCTCTATGCTCTGCTCGAGCAGCGCCATGACCCCGCGGTCGGAGACGTCGCTCGTCCAGCGCCGCGTCGGCACGTCCGGGGCGACGACCACCGCGTTCAGGCCGCGCAGCGCCGGTTCGAAGATCTGCCGCATGTTGAGGCTGCCGTAGTACGACCCCTGCTTTCCGCCCGGATGCAGGGCCAGGATCAGGGGATGTGGCGTGGCCGGGTCGTAGCCGGCCGGGACCGACACCGCGTACGGCATCTCGCCGTGGCCTTCGATAGCGAACGTCAGGTGCTCCACCGTCGGCCGTCCTCCCGCCTGCGCCAGCAGCTCCCTGCCGGAGCCCGGCATGGTTCCGAGCCCGGCCAACACCGCCGCCACGACCGCCGCCGTCATCAGAATGCGCATGTCTGATCCTCTCTTGCCGTGCAGCGGTCACTGCCTGCCGTGCACCGGTGCCTGCATAATATCCGAGCATGTCTGTCCGCACCCGATTCGCTCCGAGTCCGACCGGCTACCTCCACATCGGCGGGGTCCGCACGGCGCTGTTCAACTGGCTCTTCGCCCGGCGGCACGGTGGGCAGTTCATCCTGCGCATCGACGACACCGACCGGGAGCGCAACGTCGAGGCGGCGCTGCGGCCGATCCTCGACGGCTTCCGCTGGCTCGGGATCGACTGGGACGAGGGACCGGAGGTGGGCGGCCCCTGCGCGCCGTACTACCAGTCGCAACGGGCGGACCGTTACCGCGCCGCGGTGTCGGCGCTGCTCGACCGGGGACTGGCGTACCGCGACTACGCCACGGCGGAGGAGACGACGGCCGAGCGGGAGGCGGCGCAGCGCGAGAAGCGGCGGTTCATCTACAGCCGGCGCTGGATGGCGGAGACCGACGCCGGCGCGGCGCGGTTCGAGGGGGAGGGGCGCACCGCGGTCGTCCGGCTGAAGATGCCGCGCGAGGGCGCCTGCCGCTTCGACGACCTGGTGCGGGGACCGGTCGCCTTCGATTGGGCGCTGGAACAGGATCACGTGATCCAGCGCGCGGACGGCACGCACCTGTACCACCTGGCCAGCGCGGTCGACGATCACGACTTCGGAATCTCGCACGTCATCCGGGCGGAGGAACACCTGTCGAACACGCCGCGGCAGATCTTCATCGCCGACGGGCTCGGCTACGAGCGGCCCCGCTATGCCCATCTGCCCTACGTGGCGGCGCCGGGCGGCAGCGAGAAGCTGAGCAAGCGAAAGCTCGGCAAGTATCTGTCGCAGCCCGAGTTCAAGAAGGTGCACGACCACGGCGCCGAGATCCTGGCCGCGCTGGGCGAGGAGGTCGTGCCGGAGCGCTTCAACCCGGTGCTGGTGGAGTTCTACCGCGACGTCGGCTACCGGCCGGACGCGCTGGTCAACTACCTGCTGCTGCTCGGCTGGTCGCTCGACGACCGTACCGAGGACTTCACGCGCGACGAGATGATCCGGCACTTCTCGCTCGAGCGGGTGAACAGCTCCGCCGCGAGCTTCGACCCGCAGAAGATGATGGCGTTCGAGGAGCGCCGGATGAACGCGCTGCCGCCGGCCGAGAAGTCCGAGGCCGTCACACCGTATCTGGCGCGGCTGGGGCTGCTGGGCGCGGAGCCGACCGGGGCCGATCGGGGGCGTGTCGGAGCGGTGGTCGCGGCGGCCGGCGACCGGCTCAAGGTGGCGGGCGATATCGTTCGTTACACGGAGTTCTTCCAGGACGACGCGGCGTTCCCCTACGACGAGAAGGCGTTCCGGAAGCGGGTCGGCGCGCCGGGAGCCGCGGACAGGCTGCGGCGGTTCCGGCCGGCGCTGGAGACCGTCGAGCCGTTCGACGCGCCAACCCTCGACGCCGCGCTGCATCGGTTCGTCGAGGCGGAGGGGATCAAGATAGGGCAGATCATCCACGCCGTGCGCGTCGCGGTGACCGGCAAGGGCGTCGGGTTCGGTCTGTTCGAGGCGCTGGAGATTCTCGGCCGCGCGGCGTGTCTCGTTAGAATTGACCGGGCGCTCGACGCCGCGGAAGCCGGCGAGAGCGCCGACTGATTCATGAGCCAGGAGTCTGCGCCGTGGAACGGACCAGACTCTTGGAGAGGACTGGTTGGGCGGAAAGCGGAGCCGCAAGGCGACGATTTCCGGGCGAGGACATACGCGTGAGCATGCCCGAGACCGAGACCGAGACCGAGACCGCCGCACTCGACTTCATCCGGGAGATCGTCGCCGCCGACAAGACCGCCGGCCGGCGCGGGGGGCGCGTCCACACCCGTTTTCCCCCCGAGCCGAACGGCTACCTGCACATCGGCCACGCCAAGTCGATCTGCCTGAACTTCGGCATCGCGCACGAGTACGGCGGGCTCTGCAACCTGCGGATGGACGACACGAACCCGGAGACGGAGGATGTCGAGTTCGTGCGCGCGATCGAGCAGGACGTCCGCTGGCTCGGCTTCGACTGGGAGGACCGCGCCTACTACGCGTCGGACTACTTCGAGCGGCTCCACGAGTGCGCGGTGACGCTGATCCGCAAGGGGCTGGCCTACGTCGATGACCTGCAGGGCGAGGAGGTGAGCCGCTACCGCGGGCGGTGGGACGAGCCGGGGCGCGACAGTCCGTACCGCGACCGGTCGGTGGCGGAGAACCTGGACCTGTTCGCGCGGATGCGGGCGGGGGAGTTCGAGGACGGCGCGCGGACGCTGCGGGCGAAGATCGACATGGCGGCGCCCAACATGAACATGCGCGATCCGACCATCTACCGGATCCGCCGCAGCCCTCATTATCGGCAGGGCGACGAGTGGGTCATCTACCCGACCTACGACTTCACGCACCCGCTGTCGGACGCGTTCGAGCGGATCACGCACTCGCTGTGCACGCTGGAGTTCGAGGACCACCGGCCGCTCTACGACTGGTACCTGCAGGCGCTCGACTTCGAGGATCCGCCGCGGCAGATCGAGTTCGCCCGGCTCAATCTCACGCACACCGTGCTCAGCAAGCGCAAGCTGCTGGAGCTGGTGGAGGGGGGGCACGTCGACGGCTGGGACGATCCGCGGATGCCGACTCTGGCCGGCATGCGGCGGCGCGGCTATCCCCCGGCAGCCATCAGAGATTTCTGCGCGCGAATCGGGGTTGCCAAGGCCAACAGCGTCGTGCAGATGGCTCAACTCGAGGATGCGGTGCGGCAGGAGTTGAACCGGACCGCTCCGCGGGTGATGGCGGTTACGCTTCCGCTGAAGGTGGTCATCGAGAACTACCCGGAGGACAAGGTTGAAGAACTCGAAGCGGTAAACAACCCGGAGGACCCCAGCGCCGGCACGCGCAAGGTTCCGTTCTCGCGAGAGCTGTACATCGAGGACGCGGACTTCGAGGAGAACCCGCCAAAGAAGTTCTTCCGCCTGGCGCCGGGGAGGGAGGTTCGCCTTAGATACGCCTACTTCTTGACCTGTCGCGACGTGGTAAAGGATGCCGACGGGAACGTCATCGAGCTGCGCTGCACCTACGACCCGGAGACACGCGGTGGGTACGCGCCCGATGGACGGAAGGTGCGCGGGACCATCCACTGGGTGTCGGCTCGCCACGCGGTTCGGGCCACGGTCCGCTTCTATGACCACCTATTCGACGCGGAGTATCCGGAGAACATGCCCGAGGACGACGACTACAAGGGCGGCCTCAACCCCGATTCCCCCCTCACACAGCGAGACTACTGTCGTGTCGAGCCGAGTCTCGCCGGAGTTCCGGTCGGTACGGTCTACCAGTTCGAACGCCGCGGTTACTTTTGCGTCGATCCCGACTCGACACCGGAAGCACCGGTGTTCAATCGGACGGTGAGGTTACGCGACACGTGGCTGAAGATCGCAAAGAAACAGGGCCGGGGATGAGGCGCTTAGGACGTGCCAGCGGGTGTAGTGTACCGATGAGCGAACGGAGCGTGCAGACGATCGAGAAGGACGGTGAGCCCGAATACGCCGTTATCCCTATCGAGGAGTACCGCCGCATGGTCACCGCTCTGGAAGATGCAGCGGATGGCGCAGCCATCGGACGCGCGTGGGAGGAGGACGCCCAGGGTGAAACGGTGCCGGGTGATGTCGTGAACGCCATTCTGGACGGCGCGTCGCCCCTGCGAGCGTGGCGGCTGTACCGCGGGCTCACGCTCGACGTTCTGGCCGAGCGAATCGGCGTTTCCAAAGGGTATCTGTCGCAGATCGAGAAGGGACGGAAGCCCGGCACGCTCGGTGTGTTTCGCCGGGTCGCCGAGGCACTGGACGTATCTATCGATGACGTTGCCGGGTGGGAGAACGACGAGAGTCCTACTCCCGGCCGCCCTCCGCGATCATCACCAGCGTCGGCAGGATGAAGAGAATGGAACGCGCCCGACAGGACCGGGCCGCCCACCGTGCTCACGACGAACGGCACGAGAAAGATCAGGTCGTCGCTACGCTCGTAGAGCAGGGGAGACAGGCCCAGGATCTTCGACCGGTCGCCACACGGTCTCGGGCGGCTTCCGACCCTCCATGAATGCAGCGTGGCACGACGCAGCCGGTTCAGATGCCGGTGGCCGAACCGAGCCCCATGGCCCTCCGCCAGGCCGTGATCTGTCCCAGGTGGCTCCCCTCGTGCGACGAGATCAGGAAGACCGCGTAGTCGCCGACGGTCGGGAAGCGCTTGCGGGCGCCCTCGTTCGGATGCTCCCGGTCGAAGATGGCGGGATCGGCGGACGCGATCGCCTCGGCCACCCGCTCGTGCTGGGCGGCGAGCTCGGCGAGGAGCTCCTCCTTCGGGGGGAAGTCCGCCGCATCGCCGCTCGGGACGCCGCCGGACTTGAAGGCCTCGGTCCACGCGGCCGGGAACGTCGATTCCAGGCCGAGCATCTTCGCCAGTTGATTCGACGAGGCCGCGAGATGGCCCAGGAGCCAGGCCGGATGGTTGACGAGGCCGTGTGGCTGCCGGACCATCTGCTCGTCCGGCAGGTCGCGAACGAGGGTGCGGGCGCGGGCGAGGTTGAACTGATAGGTGAAGATGAGATGGCGCAGCATCGGTCGCTCCCTGGGCTGACGGCGGGCCGTGCGGCTAGCCGGCGCTCGACGCGAGTCCCATCGCGCGGCGCCACGCGGAGACTTGGCCGATGTGCGTGCCCTCGTGCGCGGCCAGCATGTAGCTCGCCATGGCCCCGATCGTCGGGAAGTACTTCCGCATGTTCTCGTCCGGATACTCCTTCGCGAAGAGCGCCGGGTCGGTTTTCGCCACCGCCTCGGCGACCCGCTCGTGCTGTCCCGTCAACTCGGCGAGCAGTGCGGCTCTGGACGGGTATGCCGAGGCGTCGCTGCTCGGCAGCTTGGCGGCCTTGAGCGCCGCGTCCCAGTCCGCCGGGAAAGTCGACGCCAATCCGAACGCCTTTGCCACGAAGTTGGACGACGACGCCAAGTGGCAGAGCGTCCAAGCCGGGTGGTTGACGACGCCGTGAGGCTGCTGAACCATCTGCTCGTCGGTCAGGTCCTTGACCAGTGACTCCAGATGGCCGAGATTGAACTTGTAGGTGAAGAGGAGGTGCTCAAGCATCGGATGCTCCAGTCGAGGACGGTGTGAACGTTCGGGCAACAATCAGCCGACCAGTATACTCCCAGCCCAGGGTACCCGGTACCGGGACGAAAGGGGTCCATGACCGCCGCAGCGAACCGTCAGATCCGCTTGGCCGCGCATCCCGCGGGGTTCCCGTCGGAGACCGATTTCTCGCGCACCGAGACGCCGGTCCCGGAGCCGCCGGACGGCCGGATGCTGTGCCGCACCATCTACCTGTCGCTCGATCCGTACATGCGCGGGCGGATGAACCCGGGACCGTCCTACGCCAGGGGGGTCGACCTCGGCGACGTGATGGTCGGCGGCACGGTCTCGCAGGTGGTCGAGTCGAGGCTGGACGGGTACGCGGAGGGCGACATCGTTCTGACCGCGAACGGCTGGCAGGACTACGCCCTGTCCGACGGGGCCGGAGTCCGCAAGCTGGATCCTGCCGTTGCGCCGGTCTCGACCGCGCTCGGCGTGCTCGGGATGCCCGGGCATACGGCGTACGTGGGGCTGCTCGATCACGGGCGGCCGAAGCCGGGCGAGACAGTGGTCGTTTCCGCCGCGTCCGGCGCGGTGGGGGCCGTCGTGGGGCAGATTGCGAAGATCAAGGGCTGCAGGGTGGTCGGCATCGCCGGCGCCCGCGAGAAGTGCGACTACGTCACGGACGAGCTCGGCTTCGACGCCTGCGTCAGCCACCGCGGGGACGACCTCCCCGGCGCTCTGCGCGCGGCGTGTCCCGGCGGCATCGACGTCTACTTCGAGAACGTGGGCGGGAAGGTCTTCGACGCGGTCCTGCCGCTGCTCAACGACTTCGCACGCATCCCGATCTGCGGCCGGATCGCCAACTACAACCTGACGGAGCCGCCGCCCGGCCCCGATCAGGTGGCCCGGCTGATGGGGCTGACCCTGGTGCGGCGGCTCACGTTCCGCGGATTCATCGTGTTCGATCACCTGGATCGGCAGCCCGACTTCCTCCGCGACGTCTCGGCGTGGATCCGCGACGGCGCGATCCGGTACCGGGAGGACGTGGTGGACGGGCTCGACCGGGCGATCCCGGCGTTCCTGGGCCTGCTGCGCGGCAAGAACTTCGGCAAGCTGCTGGTGCGCGTTTCCGGCGATCCGACCACGTAGCCGGCGGCGGTTCCGTCGTGCTCCGTCGGGTGCGCCGTTGAGGAACTACACCCCGTGTCGTCACGCCGCCGCGTCCCGGATGCGCTCGTCCTCATCTTCACGCTGATCGTGCTGGCGCAGCTCGCGAGCTACGTCCTGCCGGCCGGGGAGTTCGAGCGGGACGGTCGCCGGGTCGTGCCCGGCACGTGGCGCGCGGTGGACGCCGAGCCGCTGCCGCCGCTTGCCTTCCTGACCTCCATTCCCGCGGGGCTGGCCGCCGCGCAGGACATCGTCTTCTTCGTCTTCATCGCCGGGGGAGTCATCAGCGTCGTGCGCGCCACCGGTGCGATCGATGCACTGATCGGCGCCGCCATCGCCCGGCTCGCGTCGAGGCCGGCGTGGCTCGTCGCGGGGATGGTCGGGCTGTTCGCGCTGGGCGCGTCGACCGTGGGGATGGCCGAGGAGTACATGCCGTTCGTGCCGGTGCTGGTGACGCTGTGCCTGGCGCTGGGGCTCGACGCCGTGGTGGCGGTCGGCATCGTCTACGTCGGCGCCGGCGTCGGCTATGCGTGCGCCGCGCTGAACCCGTTCACGGTGTTGATCGCGCAGGACATCGCGGGGCTGCCGCTGACCTCCGGGCAGGCCGTACGGTGGGGGCTGCTCGTCGTCTGCGCGGCGGTCGGCATCCACCACATCCTGCGGTACGCCGCCCGGCTGCGCGGCGATCCGGCGGCGAGCCTGGTGGCCGACGTCGACTATTCGAGCGGCTTCGATCTCCCGGACGACGTGCGATTCACACCCCGGCGCATGATGGTGGTAGGGGTGCTGGCGGCCGGCATCGGGCTCTTCGTCTACGGCGTGGCGGCCCTCGGCTGGTACCTGGACGAGCTGTCTGCGGTCTTCCTCGGCATCGCGCTGCTCGCGGCGGGCGCCGGGGGGCTGGGTCCCGACCGGGCCGCGCGCGCGTTCATCCGCGGGGCGGCCGAGATGACCGCCACCGCGCTGCTGATCGGCTTCGCCCGGACCATCCAGGTCGTGCTGGCCGACGCGCAGGTCATCGACACGATCGTCAACGGGCTGGCCGCTTCGCTCGCGACCCTGCCGGCCCACGCCGCAGCCATCGGCATGCTGGTCGTGCAGACGGTCTGCAACCTGTTCATTCCCTCCGGATCGGGGCAGGCGTACGTGACGATGCCGATCATGGCCCCGCTCGCGGACCTGACCGGGGTGACGCGGCAGACCGCGGTGCTCGCCTATCAGTTCGGCGACGGCTTCACGAACATGCTCGTGCCGACCAACGCCCTGCTCATGGGTATGCTGGGGCTGGGTCGGATCCCGTACCAGCGCTGGGTGGCCTTCGTCGTCCCGCTGCTCGTCAAGCTGTACCTGATCGCCGGGGCCGCGCTCGTCGCCGCGGTTGCGCTCGGCTACCGTTGACCCGCGGACAGTCCGCGGCGGCGCGCCGGCTCGCGGGCCGCGACGTGCCAGCCGGCGGTTTCCCACCCGTTCGGGCGGTGCGGGCGATACAATGGGCCGTTCCGGTTCCAAAGGAGTTCCCGTGTCCACACGCCATTCCGCTCTGTTCCTCGTCGTTGCGATTCTCTGCGCCGCCGGCTGCGGCCAGTCGCCGGGCGAAGCGCCCGGGATGGACTGGACCGGCGGCGGTCCCGGGCCCGCGCCGCTGTTCGCGACGCCCGACGCCGGCGTGACGCTCCGCTTCGTCGACGCGCCGGCGCAGGTTCCGGACCTGACCATGGAGACGCTCGACGGCCGAACGATCTCGATGGCCGATCAGCGCGGCAAGGTGGTGCTGGTCAACTTCTGGGCGACCTGGTGCGGTCCGTGCCGCGAGGAGATCCCGTTCCTCGTCCGGCTTGCCGAGCGCTATCCGGACCACCTGACCGTGATCGGCGTGTCGGAGGACCACGGACCGTCCGACGAAGTGGCGGCTTTCGCGGGGACCTACGGCGTCAACTACCCGATCGTGATGTCCACTCCCGAGATCAAGCGGGCGTTTCCGGGGGTCTTCGCCCTGCCGACCTCGTTCGTCGTCGATCCCGATGGCCGTATCGTCGAGAGCCACGTGGGGCTGATCAGCCCGGTGATTCTGGAGCAGGAAACGCGCTATCTGACCTCGCTCACGCACGACGCCACGGTCGAGACGGTCGTGCCCAACGATCAGATCCGGCTCGCGAACGCCGCGCAGGCGACCGAGATCCCCGGCGTGGACCTGTCCGTGCTGACGGCGGAGCAGCGTGAGGAAGTGCTGCGCCGGGTGAACACGGAGGGCTGCACCTGCGGTTGCTCTCTGACGCTCGCGCAGTGCCGGATAAACGACTCGTCCTGCGGCATCAGCCCGCCGCTGGTGGATCAGCTCGTCGCCGAGGTCGCCGGCGCGGAGTGAGTCGGCGGCCCGCCCCCCGATCGGGGCGGGCCGAACCCCGATCAGGATGACGCTTCGGCAACCCGTGCGGTTGCCGTCGCACTCCCGTCCACCGTCACCGGCTCATCCGCCGCCTGCGCCCCGCGGGGGGCAGGCTCTCCCGATCCGAACATCCGCCGCAACGTCCGCTGCACGTCATCGAGGATCAGGTAGGACACCGGCACCAGGATCAGCGTGATGAAGGTGGCGAACAGCACGCCGAAGGCGAGCGAGACCGCCATCGGCACGAGGAACGCCGCCTGCATGCTGCGCTCGATCATGAGCGGCGCGAGACCGAAGAACGTCGTCAGCGAGGTGAGCAGAATCGGCCGGAAGCGGTTACTGCCCGCCTCGCGGATCGCGAGTTGCACCCCGGCGGAATCGAACTCGAAGCGATCCGCCTGCTGTCCGCCGGCCTTGCGGACCTTGCGGCCCACCTCGGCGTGGACGCCCCGCGCGCGGTTGATGAAGTCGACCATGACCAGGCTGTCGTTGACGACGACCCCGGTCAGCGCGACGAGGCCGAACATCGACATCATCGTCACGTCGAGGCCCATCACGATGTGGCCCCAGATGGCGCCGACCAGACCGAACGGGATGGCGCTCATGATGATGAGCGGCTGCACGTATGACCGCAGCGGGACCGCGAGCAGGGCGAAAATCATCAGCAGCGCGAGGATGAATCCGCGCTGCAGGCCGCCGACGGCGTCCACCTGCTCCGCCTGGGCGCCCTCGAACGTGTAGAACACCCCCGGATAGCCGGCCAGCACCTCGGGAAGGATCCGCGTCTGCAGGTCGGAGATGACCGCGCCGGCCGACGTGATCGCCGGGTCGACCGACGCGGTCACGTTGACGGCCCGGTTGCGGTCGACGCGCTTGATCGACGCGAAGCCGCGCCCTGGCTCCACCTGGGCTACCTGGCTGAACGGCACCTCCCCGCCGTTCGGCGTGCGGATGCGCATGTTCTCCAGGTCGCCGAGCGATCGCCGATCGTCGCTCGGGTAGCGCACCATGACGCGGATGTCGTCCCGCCCGCGCTGGATGCGCTGGGCTTCCTCGCCGTAGAACGCCTGCCGGACCTGCCGGCCGAGGTCCTGCAGGGTAAGCCCGAGGGTCTCCGCGGCCGGCTTGATGCCGAGCTGCATCTCTTCCTTGCCGGCGCGGAACGAATCGGAGATCTCGTAGACGCCGGCGTACTCGGCCAGCCGGCCCTTGACCGCGTCCGAGGCGGCGCGCAGCCGGTCGAGGTCGGACCCCGCGAGCTGTACGTCGACGTCGTCGCCGGGGTTCATCATCGACATCTCGAAGGTGACCTCGACCGCCTCCGGAATCGCCTCCGTCATCTCCCGCCACAGGATGCCGAGCTGCTCGCTGGTGTAGGCCCGTGTCTCGGCCGGCGCAAGCTCGACCGTCACCTCGCCGACGTTCGCGGAGGACACGGTCTGCACCGGTCCCATCGGTCCGCCTCCCCGCGACAGCATCGGCTGGTCGCCGACCGCCGTGGACACGTGCCGGAAGTAGTCCATCCCGGTTTCCTGCTGCAGCCGCGCGCGCAGCCGGACGGCGCCCTCCTCCAGCTTCGCGATGGCCTGCGACGTCGCGTCGACCGGCGTGCCCTGGGGCATCGTCACCGAGGCCGACATGAAGTCGGCTTCAATCGACGGGAAGAAGTGGAACGTGGCCCAGCCGCCGAGCACCATTCCACCGGTCAGAATGAGAGTCGAGAGACCGATCGCCGCCGTCACGTAGCGCCATCTCAGCGCGGCTTCGAGGACGGGTGTGTAGACCCGCGCGATGAATCTCTTCAGCCCGTTGGCGAAGAGCCCCTGGAAGCGGCGCCACGGGCCGGGCCTGCCACGCTTGGGGATGTGCGACAGATGGGCCGGCAGGATGCCGAGCGACTCGACCAGGGAGAAGAGCAGGCACGGAATGACGATGAGCGGGATGACCCGGAAGATCTTCCCCATCATGCCCGGCACGAACATCAGCGGCATGAACGCCGCGACCGTGGTCAGGACCGCGAAGGTGACCGGCTTCCCGATCTCTCGCGCGCCCTCGATGGCCCCCCGCATGCCCTTGCCGTGTTCCTCCTGGTGGCGGTAGATGTTCTCGCCGACGATGATGGCGTCGTCGACCACGATCCCGAGCACCAGAATGAATGCGAACAGCGAGATGACGTTGACCGATACGTCGAGTGCGGGCATCAGCGCGATCGCGCCGAGGAACGAGATCGGGATCCCGAGACTGACCCAGAAGGCGAGGCGCAGCTCCAGGAAGAGCGCCAGCACGATAAAGACGAGCGCGAACCCGGTGGCGCCGTTGCGCAGCATGAGCGTCAGGCGGTCGTTCAGCACTTCCGCCTGGTCCTGCCAGAGCGTCATCGAGATACCCTCGGGCAGCAGCGCCCGTGTGCGTTCGACGTAGCTGTTGACCGCGGCCGCGATGTCGAGCGCACTCTGATCGCCGGTGCGGAAGACCGACACGAGCACCGTCGGTTCGTGGTCGAACCGGGCCTGCTGATCGGTCTCGGCGAAACCGTCGACAACGGTCGCCACGTCACCGAGGCGCAGGCGGCTGCCGTCGGCCCGCGTCCAGAGCAGGAGGTCCTCGTACTCGGCGCCGCGGTAGGCCTGCCCTATCGTTCGCAGAAGGATCTCGCCGCCGTCGGTGCGGACCGAGCCCCCGGGCAGATCGAGCGACGACCGGCGCACGGCGTCCGCGACCTGGTCGAAGGTCATGCCGTGCCGCCGCAGCGCCACCTCCGAAACCTCGATCGAGATTTCGTAGGGCGGGGCGCTGACCACGTCGACCTGCGTGATCTCCGGCGTCGCAGTCAGCTCGTCACGCACCCGCTCGGCGAGCGCCTTCAGGGCGAAGATGTCGGTTTCGCCGGAGATCGCGATGTCCGTGACCTGGTTGCGGGCGGTCATCTCCCGGACGATGGGCTTCTCGGTCTCGAGCGGGAACGTGGTGATCGCGTCGACGTTGTTCTTGACCTCGTCGACCACCCGGCGGGCGTCGGCGCCGAGCTCCAGCTCGATCATGACCGACGCGTTGCCCTCCGATGCGGTGGACTGGATCTCCTTGATGCCGTCTATGCCCTGAATCGCCTCCTCGATCCGGATGACGACCCCTTCCTCGACCTCTTCCGGCGCAGCGCCCAGGTAGGGCACCTGGATGCTGATCCGGTCGAGATCGACCTCCGGAAAGACCTCTTCCTTGACCGTCCTGGTGGCGATCAGGCCGCTCACGATGATGAAGACCATCATGAGGTTCGCCGCCACCGGATTCCGGGCGAACCAGGCGATTCCGCTGTTGTTCATGACCGTCTTCCTTCCTGCCGCGACGCCGCCTGGGGATCCGTTCCGGGATCGCCCGTGGCGACCGACTCGCCGGCGAGCGCTTCACGCACGCTCTCGATCATCACCGCCGCCACGCGCGACTGCAGGTCCGCCAGCGCCTCGATGGTGCCGTCGACCTTGACCGCCGTCACGACCACACCGCTCCGGACGTCGGTGAGCCGCGCGGTCACGCGGACCAGGGAGCCGATCCGCTGGATGCCGCCACCGACGGCCCACGCGGCCTCGCCGCCGGGAGGCACGACGGCCACCGCGGGCAGGGCGGCGAGCTGCTCCGCGACCGCTGCCGTGATCGCGGCCCCGAGGTCCACGTCGAGGTCTGATCCGATGCCCGAGCTGAGATCGTCGAACGGCAGCACGGCCAGCGCGCTGGGGTCCGCTCCGGCCGGCATGCCGGAGGAGGCCGCGCGCGTCCCCGACGCGAGCGAGGTCGCCAAGTGCTCGATGACCGCGGCCGCGACGTCGGCTTCAAGGGCCGGCTGATCGTCCGACCTCCCGTCGATCTTCGCCGCGTGCAGCACGGCGCCGTCCTCGTTGTCGACGATGCGCGCGGTGACCCGCACCAGCGGGCCGACCTGCTGTATGCCAGCGCGTACGACGTACCTCGCGTCCGATTCATTCTCGGCCAGCGCGATGCCGTCCGCCGACGCAAGGCGCGTCATGACCGCCCGCCCGAGGGCCGGACCCAGCCCTGGCGCTCCGGTCTCCTGATTGAGGCTCGCGAACGAGGCAACCGCCACGGCGTGCGGGGCAGTCGGCTCGACGACGGGTGTACTCGATGCGCTGCGTCGCGAGACGGGGGGTGCTGCCGGTCGTGGCGCGGGCTCGGCGTCCGGCTCGGCGCGCTCCCGGGGGCTCGCTCGCCGGACCTCCGTAGTCAGACGAACCTCGTCAACTGCCGGCGCGGGTCCCCGTCGTGTCGACGTCGGCGCCGGGCGCGCGCCGTTCGGCGACGTCCGGTCCTCCTGCATGAGCGATACGAGCCAAGCCGGGCGGTTCTCGCTGCCGCCCGCCGTCCCCGTTGCGGATCTCGCCTCTCCGGCTGCCGGTGGATCCACCGGCACGATCGCGGCGGGCCGTCGAGCGGCTGCGAGGGTTTCAGCCGGCTGCGTCGCCGCCAGTGTCTCTGCCGGTGCAGGGGGCAGCCCTTGTGCGGCGTCGGACGGGGCGGCTTCGGGTTCGAGCGGTGCGTCCGCGTCGGCCACCGTGGTCGGAACATCTTCCGCCGGGGCGGCCGGATCCGGAGTCGGAAGCGGTGGGGCCGCGGCGGCGGTGGCTGCTCGCCGCTCGAGCAGACCCGCATCCGCATCGGCCAGTTGTACGCGCATGCCATCGGTCGGGGTGTCGAGCGGCGAGATGACCACCAGCTCGCCCGCCTGCAGGCCCGAGCGCACGATGACGGACTCGGTCGAGGCCCGCAGTACGTCGATCATTCGGAAAGAGATCCGGTCGTCGGGCGTCACCACGAGGACCTGGTCCCGGCCGCGTAGCGCCTGGCGCGGCAGCACCGCGACATCCCGAGCGGTACGACCGCTGATCTCGGCCTCGACGTACATGCCGACCGCGAGGGGCGGCCGGTTCGGAATGGGGCCGGGGGCGTACGGGTCGGGGACCTCGGCAACCGCGTGCACCATGCGGCTCACCGAGTCGATCTCGCCCTCGGTGCGGACGATCAGTCCATCCCAGGAGTGGGTCTCGCCGGCGAACGTCACGCGCAGGGTCACGAGCGGCTGTACCTGCGGCTCGACGCCGCGATACGATAGCGGCAGGTCCAGGTACGCGAGCTCGTCGTCCGGGAGAGGCAGGCGGATCTCGGCGATGTCCACCGCGTAGACGGTCGCCAGGGCATCGCCGACCCGCACGTATTGGCCGATGTCGACGTTCTTGGTCCGCACCCGACCCGCGTACGGCGCCACGATCTCCGCGCGCTGCAGGTCTCGCCGGGCGCGCTCGACACCGGCCTCGGCGGCGGCGACGGAGGCGCGGGCGTCGTTGAGCTGCGGCTTCCGCAGGGCCAGCTCGCGCGGGTCCCCGCGACCGAGCGTTTCCCATTCCCGCAGCGCGACTTCCGCTTCGGCCTCTTCCTGCGCGAGCCGCAGGCGCGCCTGCGCGAGCTGCGACCGGGCGCTGACCAGCATCTGCTCGTAGTCGAACGGGTCGATCTTGACGAGAACGTCTCCCCCCTCGAAGAACCCGCCCTCCGCGAAAGAGGGGGCAACCCACGTGACGCGGCCCGCGATCTCGGTCACGAGCTGGCTCTCGGTGCGCGGGCGAACCGTACCTTGGCTGGTGACGGCCAGCCGCGCGTCTGTCAGCGTGACCTCGTGCACGCGGACGCCGGGAGGCTCGATTACCGGGGTCAGGGTCTCGACCGGAGGGCGGTTCATGATCATCGTGACGGCGCCGAAGCCGGCCGCTACGACGATGACCAGGGGCAGGAGGACCTTGAGAATGCCGAAGAGTGGGCGGTTCATGATTGTCTTCCGTTCAGTGCCGCAAGCGGCTCAATTGGTGACGGCGGCGTTCAGGTTGGCCATCGAGATCGGCGATTCGAGCTGCTCGAAGCCGCCGCCGAGGGCCAAGTAAAGGTCCACGCGATTCTCGAGGCGCAGGCGCCGCGCCGCTATCAGCTCGGATTGGGCCTGAAACAGCGACCGCTGCGAGTCGAGCACCGTGATGTACGTTTCCAGGCCGGTCCGGTAGCGCTCGTCGGCGAGGCGTTCCGCGGCGCGGGCCTGCTCGACGGAGGTCGTCAGGTGGACGACCCGGTCGGCCAGGTAATCCTCGGCGGCCAGCGCCGTCTCGACCTCGGAGTACGCCACGAGGGCGGTGTTCACGTAGGTCGCCAGCACCTCGGCGACCTGGGCCTCCGCACGGCTGATCTGCGCGCGCAACCGGCCGCCCTGCCACAGCGGGGCGAGGACGTTGCCCACGAGGCCCCAGACCGCGAAGTCGCCGTTGAGCAGGGAGCGGAGCGCATTGGTGGAGGTGCCGGTGTTTGCCGTCAGGCTGAAGCCGGGGAGCAGCTCCCGTCGCGCCACCCGCAGCCGGGCCTCCGATGCCGCCACCTGCCGCTCGGCCGCGACCAGATCCGGACGTCGCGCCACGAGATCCGCCGGTACCCCGGCCGGCACGGCGGGCGGCATGGCGGGCAGGTCCGGCGGCGGGGTGACGTCGCCGCCCGCGTACTGCGCGAGCAGCACCTGCAGTTGGCGGGTCGACGCATCGAGCTGCTGCCGCCGTTGGGCGAGCTGGGCCCGTGCGTTCGACAGGTTCAGCATGGCCAGCCGGAGGTCGAGGGCCGGCCGGACACCCGCCTCGAACCGATCCTGCACCCGGTCGGCCGACTCGCCGAAGCTCTCTACCGTCGCCTCCGACAGCAACACCTGCTGCTGAGCCTCCGCGATCGCGAACCAGGCCTTGGCGGTCTGTCCGGCGATCGAGAGTTGCGCGCCCTGCAGGTCGGCCGCCGAGCGCTGCAGGTCGGCCAGGGCCGCCTGCTCCGTGGTCCGGAGCCTGCCCCAGAGGTCGACTTCCCAGGTCGTATCCAGCGAGACTCCCTGATTCGTGAAGACCGTGCTCAGCACGCGGTCCTCCGCGCCGGGAATCGGGAAGCCGACGAAGTTCTGCTTGCGCCGGCTGCCGCTGTAGGTAGCCTGCACCTGCGGGTGCAGCGCGCCGGCCGCGACCCGCGCGTCCGCCGCGGCCAGCTCGAGCCGGGCGGCGGCCGCCCGCAGGTCGAGGTTGCGCTCCAGCACCGTCCCGATCGCGGCCGACAGCTCGTCGTCGCCGAAGTCCGTCCACCAGTCCGGGGCCACGTCGCCGGCCGCGACGTCGGCGGCCGTCCACTCCGGAGGAATCGGTACCTGGATCGCGGGACGATCCACCGGCAACGCCGTCACGCAACCGGCCCCCAGAGCTACGGCGGCCGCGATCGGCAGGGCAAGAAATGCACGCATCATCGATGTCCGTCTCAAGAACTGCACGTCAACACCTTCAATGTCCGGCCGTCGCCATGGCCGGCACGGCGAGCGGCACCGGCGCTGCCATGCCGGCGGCGGCGTAGAGCACCAGTGATTCGAGCACGGCCTCCGGCTCTCGCGCCGCGCCGGGCCCGCGGGCCCGTAGCGTCGGGCCCCAGGACATCGTGAACGCCATCGACCCGACCATGAACAGCATCCGCCAGCTCAGGTCGGCGTCGTCGAGCTCCGGGCGCGCGCGGTGGAGGGCGGCTCTGAACCGCTCGAACACGGTCTCGAACTGCTTGACGAAGGTCGCGCGGAAGTCCTCGTTGGTCTCGCCGTGGATCCGGCCCACCAGCCGCAGGAAGTTCCGGCCCTTGTCGCCCCACTCGCGCTGGCTGTGGAACGGAGGCGACAGGAACGCCCGGACGACGGACTCCAGCTCCGGCGGGCCGTCGCCGGCCCGTGCCTCGACCGCGTCCAGCAGCTCCAGGCGGCGCGCGTTGATCGGCTTGAAACGTCGCTCGATCACTTCGGCCAGCAACGCTTCCTTCGAGCCGAAGTGATAGTTCACCGACGCGACGTTGACTCCGGCCTCCGTCGTGATGTCGCGCAGAGGGGTCGCCGGGAACCCGCGCTCGCCGAACAGCCGCTCCGCGACGTCGAGGATGCGCTCCCGGGTGTCGATGGCCATCAGGCTGGATCTCCTGTTCTTAAACAACTGTTTTAATCATACGTATGAACGACCAGAGAGTTCAATGGCCGGAGTCGCGCATTTGCCCGGCAGTGCACGGAACACCGTGGGGTGTGACCGGGACGACAAGGCGGGCGGCGGGGGGCACACCGGCGCCGGGGCAGCTACAATCGGGCGCGTGGCCGGTGACGGGATCGGGCGTCGTTCGTTGCCGAGGCGTTCGCCGGCCGGAGCGCCCGGCTCCGGCCGCTTGCGGCCAAGAGCCGCGGCCGGCACGCTTGCAGCCGCCGTCCTGGCCGGCATCGCCGCCGCTTCCGTGCTCGCGGCCGATGGCCTGTCGCTCGCCGGCAAGGCGCACCTGTTCGGCGTCGACCTGGCGGAGCGCTTCCTCGCGGCGGACGGCCAGGTGCGGGTTCGCCGGAGGCTGCCGACCGCGGAGCATCCCTACGTCACCTACAACATGTCCGACACGGCGTACTTGACCGGTCTCTATTGCGCGGCCGAGACGTGGCGCTACCTGGCCACCGGCGATCCGGAGGCGGCCGGGCGGGCGCGGGAGGCCGCCGCCGCGCTCCGACACCTCGTCGCGGTGACCGGTCGCAACGGGCTGCTGGCGCGGGCGTCGCTGCCGATGGAAGAGCCCTGGCTCGACGACGGGACATGGCGGGAGAGTCCGGACGGCCGGCGTCGCTGGCGCGGCAACGTCAGCTCCGACCAGGTGGACGCGGTCGTGTTCGGCCTCTTCGTGTACGCGACGCGCATCGCCGGCGCCCGCGAGCGGAAAGAGATAGGCGAAACGGTTGCCGCGGTGGTCGACGCGATCGTCGCGAACGGTCTTCGCATCGTCGGCTACGACGGCCGGCCCACCCGTTGGGGACGCTACGAGCCTGCGTACGTCACCGGCGAGGAGCCGATGAACGCGCTGCTGATGCTGCAGATGGTCAAGGTGGCGCACGAGTTGACCGGACAGCCCCGATTCGGACGGGAGTACGCGCGGCTGCTGGAGCTGGGGTACGCCCGTATCGGCGAGGGCGCGCGTCTCGACCGTCCGCCGCGCGAGGCGAACCACTCCGACGACGTCCTGATCGCGCTTGCGCTGTACCCGCTGCTCGAGCTGGAGACCGCTCCCGCGGTCCGACTGCGCTACGAGCGCGCGGCCCACCGCTGGTTCCATGGCGGCATGTATCCCGGCATCGACGTCGAGGCAAACCCTCTCGCCACGTTTCTTCACCGGCACTGGACCGGCGACCGGACGCATGACAACGCCGCGCTCGACACGTTGCGCCGCCTGCCGCTCGACATGAAGTGGAACGCCGACACCATCGCGACCTACGCGCGCCGCTTCGGATTCTCGTTCACGGCGGACCCGGTCGTGCCGCACGAGGGCGATGGACCGCTGCCGGTCGCCCAGCGCGGCCGGACCTGGAGCTACCTCGTCCACAATCCCTACCGCGTCGGCGGGGACCGCCACGCGCTGGCCCCGTTCGAGACGAACGGCCTCGACTATCTCCTCGGCTACTGGTTCGGACGGTCCCACGGCATGATTCGGGCGGAGGATTGACGTCCGCCGCAGGTCGCGGCCCGTGCACTTCGATTGCGGTCGCGGCGGGGCACCGGATCACGAGGACTGCGGGGCCGGATTTCGTCGCAAGTGAGACGGAATCTCACTTGCGGCACGCCTTCATTCCCTTGTAAACTACTTGTGATAAAAGGCTTGGCGGGCCGCTGGAGACAGGTGTCAGAAAGTCTCCATTCGGGGTTGGCATCTGCGAAGCCCGGTGCTAGACTTCGCACTTCGGGAGAGGTATTTTTCCCCTCTGGTTCCCGGCGCGCCGGAGCGCGCTACGAGGAGGTCGTCTCATGGGAGACGTGGCGCACACGCAAGTGCAGACAACCACTGAGCAGCAGGGCGTTTCACGGCGGGGCTTCATCAAGGGAGTGATCGCCACCGGCGCCAGCGTATCGGCGTCGAACTACGTTCTGAGAAACGGTCACGGCGTAGCCTTGGCGCAGGCGCCGGGCGCGGTCGAGCGGTTGGTGACGTTGAACGTCAACGGCCAGCAGCGCCGTGTCGACGTCATGCCGCAGGAGACCCTGGCCATGACCCTGCGGTACAAGCTGGGTCTGACCGGCACCAAGATCGGCTGCGACCGCGCCGAGTGCGGCGCCTGCACCGTCCTCGTGGACGGCGTGCCGCAGTACTCCTGCTCGACCCTGACCCATCAGGTGCGCGGTCGGGAGGTTCAGACCATCGAGGGGCTCGAAGGCGCGGACGGGACGCTGCATCCGGTGCAGCAGGCCGTCGTCGACCTGCAGGGCTTCCAGTGCGCCTTCTGCATGTCCGGCTTCCTCATGAACATGGTCGCGCTGACGAACGAGAATCCGAACGCGACGCGGGGCGAGGCTGCGCACCACTTGGCCGGCAACATCTGCCGGTGCATCGACTACAACAAGATCCTCAACGTCGCCGAGAAGGCGTGCGAGTATACGCGTAACGGGATGAGGAGCTGACGATGGCTGACTACAAGCTGATCGGCAAGAACTACACAACGCCCGACATGATCGCCAAGGTCACGGGGCGGGCGAAGTACGCCGAGGACTTTCGCGCCGAGGGCATGCTCTTTGCGAAGCTGCTCGTCAGCCCGATGCCGCACGCGCGCATTCGTCGCCTGGACACCAGCGCGGCGATGGCGATGTCCGGGGTGGAAGCGATTCTGACCGCGGACGATCTGCCCGAGGCCGAGGCGCCGCAGGAGGCGGGTCTGACCAACGAGCCGTTGTACGAAGGCGAGCCGATTCTCGCCATCGCGGCGGTTGACGAGGAGACGGCGGCCGAGGCGATCGAGGCCGTGCAGATCGACTTCGAGCCGCTGCCGTTCGTGCTCGACCCGATGGACAGTCTGAGGCCGGGCGGTCCCAACGCGCGGCTCGACGGCAACACGATGGCCGGTCGCGATCTGTCGACGATCAAGTGGGACAACGTCGACTGGAGCGAGTTCGACGCTGGCACGATGCCGCTCGGCGGCGAGGTGACCGACGAGTGGCAGGTCGGCGACGTCGAGGCCGGGTTCGCCGAGGCGGATCTGATTCTCGACGAGTCCGTGTTCTCCGCGTCGCTGTCCCATCAGCCGCTCGAGACCCGGACCGCGATGGCCTACTGGCAGAACGGCAAGTGCTACATGCACTGCTCGACGCAGAGCACCGCCCGCACCGAGGGCGGCATGGCGCGCTGGATCGGCATCGACCCGACCGACCTCGTGCTCATCGCCGAGTACTGCGGCGGCGGGTTCGGCAGCAAGATCTCCTCGTCGATTCAGGCGCGGATCCCGGCGCTGCTTTCGCGCAAGGCCGGCAAGCCGGTCATGATGCGCGTCACGCGCCAGGAAGAGAACTTCTTCGGGCGCGCCCGTCCGGGCATTCAGGCCCGCGCCAAGTTCGGGTTCAAGAGCGACGGCCGCGTCGTGGCCATCGATCTGACGCTGGTTCAGGACGGTGGGCCCTACGGACGGTCGGGCGACTACATGTCGTGCGCCGACCAGGCCTCGTTGATGTATCAGCCGGCGCACATGCGGGTGCGCGGAGTGACCGTCTACACCAATACGCCCCCGCGCGGTGCGCAGCGGGCGCCCGGCGGCGTGCAGGCCGTCGCGATGTTCGCGCCGATCATCGACAAGGCCGCGCGGCAGCTCAGTGTCGACCGGCTCGACATCGTGCATCTCAACGCGCCGCAGGGGCAGGCGCTGTTCGGCCGCCCGCGGCAGGGGCAGCAGGGCAACGTCTCGAGCGCCTTCCCGAAGGAAGCGATCGACAAGGCGCGCGAGGAGTTCGACTGGGAAGGCATGAAGGCGCGGAGCGGTCAGCGCAACGGCACCAAGGTGACCGGTGTCGGCGTTGCGCTCAGCTCCTACTCGGCCGGAACGTCGGGCATCGACGGCCTGTTGGTCATTCGGCCGGACGGCATGGTCGAGATTCACACCGGCGTCGGCAATCTCGGCACCGAGTCGTTCTCCGACACGTCGCGGCCCGCGATGGAAGCGCTGGATACGCCGTGGGAGCAGGCTGAGATCGTCTGGGGCGACACCAGCAAGCACCTGCCGTGGAGCGCCATCCAGGGCGGCAGCATGACGACCCACGCCCACACGCGTTCGAACTGGGCAGCCGGTCAGGAGGCGAAGAAGCGGCTCCAGGAGATCGCGGCCGACCGCTTCGGCGGCTCGCCGGACAGCTTCGACGTCGGGAACGGTCGTGTCTACCGGCGGGGCAACCGCGGGCAGACCATGACGTTCGGGCAGGCGGCTGAGCGCGCGATTCAGCTCAGCGGTGTCTACGACGGGTCCGTGTTGCCCGAGGATATCAACGAGATGACGACGCGGTCGGCCACGGCGCTCGCAGGTCGGGGTCTCGTGGTGGCCATCAAGGACAACTACGAGACCGGCGGACGGAACATGTCTTTCGCTATCGGCTTCGCCGAGGTCGAGGTGGATACGGAGACCGGTGGCGTCGAGCTGAAAGACTACAAGGTGGCTGCCGACGCCGGCACGATTCTGCACCCGCAGAATTTCGCCGCTCAGGTGCATGGAGGCGGCATTCAAGGCTTCGGTGTGGCGCTCGGGCAGAAGTGGGTCATGGATCCGCAGTGGGGCCTTCACGTGGCGAAGCGCTTCTACTCGAACCGGCCGCCGACGCTGCTCGACACTCCGCACGACGCGCAGTTGTCGTGGAGCGCTGCGGACCTGCCGGATCCGTTCAACCCCGTCGGGTCGAAGGGTATCGGCGAGGCGCCGGTCGGTGCGGGCGCGGGCGCCGTGCTCAATGCCATCTCCGATGCGCTGGGTGGCCGGGTCGACTTCAACCGCTCGCCGATCATGCGCGACATGATTCTGACGAAGCTCAACCCCGAGCTCGAGGATGCTCACAACCAGCTTGCGACGCACGTCTAGCGCCACACTGGGAAGGTAAAGGGAGAAGAAACAATGGCCGTGATTCGCGACAAGATGCCGGCATTTCAGCTCTTCCAGCCTGCCAGCACGGAGGAAGCGCTGGGAGTGCTCGATCAGTACGGGGCCGATGCCTGGGTGCTCGCGGGTGGGCTGGATACCTGGGATTGGCTGAAGGACCGCGTCAAGAAGCCCGCCGCCGTCGTCGATCTGGGCGGGGTCTCCGAGCTGCGTGAGATTCGCTCCCTGGGCGGCGGACTCGAGATCGGCGCGATGGCGACGCTGCGCGAGGTGATCCGCCACCCCGAGGTGTCGGAGCAGTTCGGCATGCTCGCCGCCGCCGCCTCGCAGGCAGCGTCGCCGCAGATTCAGAACCAGGGAACCATCGGCGGCAACGTCGGACAGGACACCCGTTGCTGGTACTACCGGGACGGCTGGAGCTGTTATCGAGCCGGCGGCAACATCTGCTACGCGGACACGCCGACCGCGATGAACCGGGAGCACGCCATTCTCGGCGCAAGCCGGTGCGTGGCCGTCAACCCGTCGGACACCGCCCCGGTTCTGGTGGCGCTCGACGCCGAGATGGTCGTCCTCAACAGCACCGGTGAGCGGGTCATCCCGGCGCAGGACTTCTTCATCGGTCCGGCCGTCGACATCATGCGCATGACGGCGATGCAGCCGGGCGACATTCTCACGTCGATTCGGATTCCGTGGACCTTCGCGAACACGCGGTTCTACTTCGAGAAGGCCAGGGACCGGGCCGTCTGGGACTTCCCGCTCGCCAACGTGGCGTCCGCGGCGAAGATCAACAACGGTGTGGTCGAGGACATCCGTATCGTGGCCAACGGCGTCGCGCCCTATCCGGTGCGGTTCCTGGCGGCCGAGGATGCGGTCCGGGGCCGGCAGGTGGGCCCGGCGGTTGCGATGGAAGCGGGCGACATCGCCATCAACGGGGTGCGGCCGTTGCGGCACAACGCCTACAAGGTGACGTTGCTGCGCAACCTCGTGAAGCGGTCCGTTCAAGGTGCCGAGGCGTAGATGGAACTGTTTCAGTGGGGAACCAATCCGTGGGGGCAGGAGACCCTGATCCGGGTCTCCTGGGATCTTCTCTACCTGTTCTTCTGGGCCGGCGTCGCCTTTATCGTTTTCCACGTCGTGTACGCGGCGGTCTGGCTGCCGAAGCTCGCGAGAGCGAACGGCGGCCAGGAGGAGACAGCGGCGGCTGAGGTTCCGGAGACAATCGAGCGGCATACTTTGGCGGCCCGGTTGTTCCATTGGGTGATGGCGGCGGCGATGCTGGTACTGCTGGTGACCGGGTTCTTCCCGATCATCGGCGTCCAGTTTCCCTGGGTCACCATCCACTGGATCGCCGGGGTTGTGCTGACGATCTCGATTCTCTACCACATCGTGCACGCGACGTTCTACCTCGATTTCTGGTCGATCTGGATCCTGCCGGACGACATGGACGAGGCAGTGCAGCGCGTGAAGCGGCAGATGGGGCAGGAGGCCGGCGAGGTTCAGAAGCACGGGAAGTATCCGCTGGACCACAAGCTTTACCACACCGCCGTCATGCTGGCGGGACTGGCCGTGATCGGGACCGGACTCGTGATGATGTTCCGGATCGAGAACGTGCTCGTGCCGCGGAACGCGTATCTGCTGGCCGAGGAGACGTGGGGGCTCATGTATACCCTTCACGGTCTTGGGTCAGTGCTCTTCGTCATGTTGACGCTGACGCACATCTACTTCGCGATTCGGCCCGACAAGTTCTGGCTGACGAAGTCGATGCTCTTCGGGTCCGTCGGTCGCGAGGATTACCTGGCTCACCACGATCCGAAGCGGTGGGTCGTGTCGAAGGAATCGACGTCGAAGAATTAGCAGCGTCGCGTTCGATTGGGTGTTTGCGGGGCGGCGCCGGGCAGGGCTTGGCGTCGCTCCTCTTGTGTACGGCGCAGCAGTCCTGCTGGCGCGAAGTGGATAGGTGAGGTGTCAGTAATGTCGCAGTCCGCGACCCAAGCGCTGCAGGCGCACGTCGACGTCGTCGAAGAAACGTACGAGTTCTGCCTGTCGTACGCCGCAAGGGGCGTCAACGTGCAGATGGCGGTCTCGAACGACCAGTTGGTGCGCGAGCGCCTGGAGAAGATGGAGGCGACGCTGGAGGAGCTTCCGGCGAGCTTCCTGGCCCTGGCGGAGGAACGCGGATCGCGGAACGGCGACCGGTACCAGGCGTTCGTCGAGGTCATGCGTCGTGACGCGGCGGCGGGGCTGGCGGCGGTGCAGTTGGTTCTGGCGCAACCGGGCATAACTTCGCAGATGGTCGACAACCTCAACGCGATGATCCATCTCCGGGCCCTGCTGACCGACGTGTTCCTGCTGGACGAGATTCTGCGACCGGAGGCGGAGCAACAGCCGCACACGCCACCGGCCGAAGAGTGATCGCTTCAACGGCGATCGGCCACGCCCCGGTCTCGGGGCGCGCCGGCATCAGGAAGGAGCCGCGAAGCTCCTTGCTTCCGCGGGGGCTGTCCGGCGGCTCTCCTGTCGTTGGCTCAATGGATCTCACCGGCAAGGTCGCGCTCATCACGGGCGGCAGGCGTATTGGCGTGGCGGTCGCGGCCAGGCTCGCGGGCCTCGGCGTGGATGTCGCGCTTTCCTACAATCGATCCAGCGAACAGGCGGAGCAGGCGGCGGAGCGGGTGCGCGCGGCCGGCCGCGCGGCGGCAGCGGAGCAGGCGGATCTCACTCGTCCGTCGGAGGTCAAGAGGCTGGTCGACGGAACAGCACGACGGTTCGGCGGTCTCGATGTCCTGATCAACATGGCGTCGGTCTACCGGCGTGCCTCCTTCGACGCTTTGACGGACGAGGACTGGACAGAGGCGCTCGACGTCGACCTGTCCGCGGCGTGGAGGCTCGCGCGTGCGGCGGTCCCGCATCTGCGCGCAGCGGGCGGTGGTCGCATCGTCAACTTCGCCGACTGGATCGCGGCGAGTGGGCGTCCGCGGTACGCCGGCTATCTTCCCTACTACGTGGCGAAGCGGGCGGTCATCGGGCTCACGGAGGCGTTGGCGCTGGAGCTCGCCGGCGACGGTATTCTCGTGAACGCCATCGCGCCCGGGCCCATCCTGCCTCCGTCAGACCTCGATGCCGGCGAGATTGAGGCGGTCGAGCGCGCGACGCCGCTCGGCCGGTGGGGCGGCCCGGAGGCGATTGCCGACACGGTCGTCTGCGTGCTGCAGTCGGATTTCATCACCGGCGAGACGATCCGCGTGGACGGCGGGCGGCACCTGCGTTAGGACGAGAGATGCCGATACTGATCGAGCGTCCGGCCATCGTCGAGGCGGCCGGGACGAAGCCGAAGCAGATCCAGGAGTTCGCGGGCCGGGTCAACTCGGGACACCGACAGGTGAGCGTTGCGCGCATGGTGTCTCCGGAGGGCTGGGAGGAGCCGGGCCAGCGGCCGGAGTTCGAGGAGATTACCGTTGTGCTCCGCGGTGTGCTTCGCGTGGAGCATGAGGGCGGCTACCTGGACGTGACCGCTGGTCAGGCGGTCGTGGCCTCGCCGGGCGAGTGGGTGCGCTACAGCAGCCCCGAGGCTGGCGGAGCGGAGTACATCGCCGTCTGTCTTCCCGCCTTTGCCCCGGCCACGGTTCATCGAGACGCCTGACGCGCGACGGCGCCCGCGCCACCCCCGGGACGAAGGTGCTCGAGGACGAATGCGAGCATCTTCTCGCGGCGGTGCAGCTCCAGGTCGGGACCGCCGAGCCGGTGCCGCGACTGCGGATAGATCATCATGTCGAAGGGCTTGCCGGCCTGCTGCAGGGCGAGCGCGAACTGCAGCGTGTTCTGCATGTGGACGTTCTCGTCCATCGAGCCGTGGACGAGCAGCAGCGCGCCGTGCAGGTCGGCTGCGTCGAAGCGGGGCGAGCTGCGCCGGTAGCCGTCGGGGTTGTGCTGCGGCATCCGCATGTAGCGTTCGGTGTAGATGGTGTCGTAGTCGCGCCAGTCGGTTACCGACCCACCGGCGATGCCCATCGTCCAGCGCCGGCTGTGGGTCAGCGCGTAGCTGACCATGAAGCCGCCGTAGCTCCAGCCCTCGATCCCGATGCGGTCGGGGTCGACGTAGCCCTGCCCGACGAGCCAGTCGATGCCGTCCTCCTGATCGCGCAGCTCCAACTCGCCGAACCGCTGGTAGACCGGCCAGGTGGAGACGGCGCCCTTGCCGCTGGCGGTGCTGTTGTCGAGAACCCAGACGATGATGCCGCGCTGGGCCAGGAGCTGCCAGTAGAGCGTCTCGCGGCTCCAGGCGTTGCGCACCCGTTGCACGTGCGGACCGCCGTAGATGTGCTGATACACGGGATAGCGCCGCGACGGGTCGAAGTCGGGCGGCTTGATCATCAGCGCTTCCATCTCGAAGCCGTCGCGGTTGGTCACCTGCAGGAACTCGGGCGCCGGCAGGTCGTAGTCACCCGGCGCGCGCACCTCGTTCGCCGCCACGACGCGCGCCACGGACCCGTCCACGGCGTGGACGCGCACCTGCGGCGGCGTGGAGATGTCGCTCCAGCGGTCGATGTAGTGGGTCAGCCCCGGGTTGAACGTGGCCCCGTGGGTGCCGGGTGCGTCCGACAGCCGGTGCGGTTCCGAGCCGTCGAGGCCGGCGCGATAGACGTCCAGTCCGATCGGGCTCCGTTCGGTGCCGGAGAAATAGACGACGCCGGCCGTTTCGTCGACGCCGTGGACGCGCCGGACCTCCCATTCGCCGCTCGTCACGGCGCGTTTCACGGCGCCGGACCGGTCGACATGGTACAAGTGCTTCCAGCCGGAGCGTTCGCTCAGCCAGAGGAAGGTGCCGTCCTCCAGCCAGATCGGCGGGCCGTTGACGTTGACCCAGGCGTCGGTGGTCTCGCGCAGTACCTTCTCGAGCGCCCCGTCTCTCGGGTCCGCCAGTACGAGGTCGAGCCAGATCTGCTCGCGGTCCTGGATCTGGAAGACCACGTGCGAGCCGTCCGGTGTCCAGTCGACGTTGACGACCAGCGGGTCGGACGTCCGGTAGCCGGAGAGATCGGCCCACGTGGTCGGGCCGCCGGCCGCGCGGACGATGCCGAGCCGGACGACGGGATTCATGTCGCCCGCCTTGGGGTACTCCCAGTCCTCGACTTCGGGGTGGTAGGGAATGTGATCCAGCACGGTGAAGGTAGGTACTTCCCGATCGTCGAGCTGCAGGTACGCGATGCGGGACGAGTCGGGGCTCCACCAGTAGCCGCGGAAGTTGCCGCGGCCGTAGATCTCTTCCTGGTACACCCAGTCCAGTTGGCCGTTCCGGACGCGGTCGCCGCCGTCGGTCGTCAGCGCGAGCTCGCGGTGGTGCTCGACGTCCACTACGATCAGGTTGCCGCCGCGCACGAACGCGACGAGCCTGCCGTCGGGGCTGAGCGACACTTCGGACTCGCCATCCGGGGTCGCCGTGAGGCGCCGCGCCCGCGCCGTGCCGATGTCGTAGTGGTAGAGGTCGTCGGCGAACTCGAAGACCAGCGCCGTGCGCGTCCCGTTCGTCACGTGTCCCGCCTGCCGCGCGATGCGCCTGGCGTCCGCCTCGTTCAGGCCCGGCAGCGCCGCCACCGCCGCTTCGAACGGCGCGACGTCGTAGAGCGCCGTGCGCTCGCCCGTGAGCGCGTCCACCCGGACCGACGGGCTGCCGAAGCCGTCCCGTGGCGAGCGCCGCGCGACGTAGTGCCTGTCGTCGAGCCACGCCAGCCCGAACGGCGCGTTGCCGTCGAAGTCGACCCGCCGCGCGGGGTCGTAGATGTCGGCGATCGTCAGCGTGCGCTGTTGGGCTTCGACCGGCGCTGCTGCGCCGGCGAGACACGCGGCCGCGAGGACCGCGGCCAGTGCCGCCCGCCCGGTCGCGCGGCGCACCGGTGAGAACAGCCGGCTCTCCGGCCGGTGTGGCGTAGCGGATCGGGCGCCTCGCGAAGGCACGTCCGGAACGCAGGGGCCACGCCCCGCCAGGGTGACGACATCGTGAAGCAGCGGTGCGCGACTCATGGGGCAGCCTCCCGACCGATATAATTCATCGAACGCTCCATTCTATAGTGGCCGGTTTTCCGGCGGCGGAGGAATCCCATGACCTGCCTGCGATTCATCGTCCTGTCGATTCTCGTCGCGCTGGCCGGCGTTGCGCACCCGGCTGTCGCCGCGGCGCAGCAGGCGCCGTCCGCGGTGGCGGCGGAAGAAGCCGAGCGGCAGTACCTGCTCGAGCGCATCGACGATGCCGCGATCGCCCAGATCTACGCCGACGGCTTCGACGGGCTGGGTCTGCGCGAGAAGGTGCTCATCTGGCACCTGTACAACGCGGCGCTCGCCGGCCGCGACATCTTCTACGACCAGCGCTACGTCCACAACCTGGACATGCGCGAGACGTTCGAGGAGATCCTCACGCACGCGGACGGGGTCGACTCCGCGACGCTCGACGCGATTCACCGCTACGCCAAGCTCTTCTGGATCAACACCGGGCCGTACAATAACCTCACCGCCCGCAAGTACACGCTCGGCACGACGCCCGCGGCGTTCCGCGCCGCGGCGCACGCGGCCGCGGCGGCGGGGGCCGGCTTCCCGACCCGCGACGGCGAGAGCCTCGACGCGCTTCTCGACCGCCTGGAGCCACTGTTTTTCGACGAGACCATCGATCGGATCCTGACGAACAAGACGCCGGCCTCCGGCGACGACATGCTGCTGTCGAGCGCGAACAACCTGTACTCGGGCGTCTCGATAGCCGACCTGGAGGGCTTCGACGAGCGGTATCCGCTGAACTCGCGGCTGGTCAAGCGCGACGGCCGGCTCGTCGAGGAGGTCTACCGCATCGACGGCGGCGGCCGCTACGCGAAGGAGCTGACCGAGGTCGTCCGGCATCTGGAGGCCGCGATTCCTTTTGCGACCGAGCCCATGGCGGCGGCGCTCGAGGCGTTGATCGCCTGGTATCGCACCGGCGAACCGCTGGATCGGCGCGCCTACGACATCGCCTGGGTGGCCGATCGGGCGTCCCCGGTCGACACCATCAACGGCTTCACCGAGGTCTACATGGACGCGCGGGGCGCGAAGGGCTCGTGGGAGGCGCTGGTCTACTACGTCAACCCGGAGAAGACCGAGACGATTCGGACCCTGGCCGAGCACGCGCAGTGGTTCGAGGACCGCATGCCGTGGGATCCGCGTTACCGCAAGGCGGGGGTGCGCGGCATCACCGCCAACGCAATCGACGTGGTGATCGAGATTGGCGACGCCGGCCCGGTCACGCCGATCGGCATCAACCTGCCGAACGATCAGACCGTCCGCGAGCAGTACGGCAGCAAGTCGATATCGCTGTCGAACGTGATCGAGGCCTACGACCTGTCGCGGCCGGCCGCCTACCGTTCCGAGTTCACGTGGGACGAGGCGGAGGACGCGCGGGCCGAGCAGTGGGGCGGCTTCGCCGGCGACATGACGACGAACATGCACGAGGTGATCGGGCACGCCTCGGGCCAGCTCGCCGAGCGGCTTGGCGGCAACGCGCAGCCGTTCCTGCGGGAGCAGTACTCCGCGCTGGAGGAGGCGCGGGCCGACCTCATCGCCCTCTACTTCATCGCCGACCCGAAGCTGGTGGAGATCGGAATCTTCGAAGCCGAGGACCAGGCGGACATCGCGCTGGCCGAGTACGAGGCGTACGCGCGCAACGCCATCCTCCAGCTCCGGCGCGTCCGCGAGGGGAACCAGTTGGAGCAGGACCACATGCGCAATCGGCAGATGGTCGTGCACTGGCTCATCGAGAACACGGACGCGATCGAGGTGCGCCGGCGGGACAGCAGGACCTACAACGTGGTGACCGACGCGGAGGCGTTTCGCGCCGGGGTCGCCCGCCTGCTGGCCGAGGTGCAGCGGATCAAGTCCGAGGGCGACTACGACGCCGCGAGGTCGCTGTTCGAAACCCATGGCATCCGCTTCGATCCGGCGCTGCGCGACGAGGTGCTCGAGCGGGTCGCCCGCGTCGATCTGCCCTCCTATACCGGCTTCGTGATGCCGAAGCTGGAGCCGGTCACCGCCGCCGACGGCTCCATCACCGACGTCGTCATCTCGTATTCGCGCGACTTCACGCAGCAGATGCTGGAGTACTCGGGCAAGCGGTAGTAGCCCCGAGCAGGCCGCGGGAGCGGCGGGGTCATTCCCCGCCGCTCCCGCGGCCTACCTTCCGGTGAGCAGCTCGCGCAGCCGCAGCACGCTCTCGCTGGCCGGACCGACGACCGGCGCCGGGTGTGCGGCGGCGCTGCGGGGCAGGGTGCGCTCCATCGAGAACTGCGCGAACAGGATCGCCGTCCCGTCGTCGATGGCGCGGATCGCGTCGAGCACGAGCTCGTCGTGGCGTTCCGGATCGCCGCCCACCAGCGCGTCCAGGGCCCCGTCCACCGCGGAGCGGGAGATGGAGAGCGGATGCGACCGGCGGGCCGCTTCCGCCTCGATCTCCGCCGCGAGCAGCGTCGAGGAGTCCGGCGCGGTCGACAGCACGTGCAGCGGCCGGTCGAGGGAAAACGCGCGCTCGACGATGCCGTCGAAGGACGTCATCACCGGGATGTTCATTCCCTCGCGGGCCCGCTTGGTCATGTCGCCGAAGAACGAGCCGGTAACGATGATCGCCTCGGCGCCGGTCGACGCGCTGTACTTCAGGAGCTTGTCGACGCGATCGCCGAGCTCCGCGTCGTCAGCCGTGCCCTGGCTGCGGTCGAGATAGAGCGACCCGTCCAGGAGATGGGCGATGTCCGCCGCCGACCAGTTTCGGTCGAAGGCGGTCTGCGTGGTCGGGATCGCGTTCATCAGCGCGTGTACCGCGCCAATCCGGTAGCGTCGCTGCTGGGTCATTCTGCGCTCCAGGTCCCCGATAACATCGTCGTCACTCGGACGCCGCGTACGACTTGCTGAAGCCGTTGCGGCTGTTCGTCACCGTGAAGGCGCCGTCCCGGCGCGCCTCCACCTTGATCCAGTGCGCGGGACCGCTGTGGACGGGCGGCGGAGCGGCGTTGGATCCGCGGCGCGGCGGCGGAACCGGGGCCAGCGGCATCGCGTCCGGCTGGTCGTCGAAGGGATTGGCGATGAAGACGCCGGGCACGGTGTACTCCTGGCCGCTGAGGACCGAGAAGTGGAGCTGCCACAGGTCCTGCAAGCGCGGGGCCGTGTGCAGCGTGGTCATCGTGTCGGGCGTACCTCCCTTGCGGGTGCCGTTGTTCATGATGGCCACCCGCGGCGCGACCCCGTGCACGAGCACCTGCGCGTTCGAGGTGTTCAGCCCGTGGTGCGAGACGACGTAGAGGTCGACCGAGCCGATGGGGTTGTTCGGGCACATCAGCTCGAATTCCTTGTTGGCCGTCAGGTCGCCGAGGTGCAGCGCCCGGAAGCTTCCGAACTGCAGGTGGACGCCCGCGGACTGGCCGTTGTCCCCCAGGTCCTCGGGATACCGCTCGAAGTCCGCACAGTACGGATTCGGCTCGCCCGCCCCCGGCAGCGGATCGTCTATCACCGCACCGGCCGATGCCATCACCCGCACGTCGACGCCGCTCAGCGGCACCGTGTCGCCGGGTACGACCACGGTCCGGCTGGCGGCGCCGTGCAGCTCGCGGTAGGGTCCGCCGATGAAGGCCTGCACGCCCTCGTTGTCCTCTATCGTCGGTCCGTGATCGATGTAGTGCCCGATCGGGATCCGCGTGGCGAGCTCGGCCAGGCCCCCGTAGTGGTCGCCGTGCCAGTGGGTCGTCAGCAGGTGGTCGATCCGTTCCAGACCGGCGTCCTCCACCGCTGCCATGATGCGGCTGACGTCGCGGTCGGCGTTCGCGCCGCCGTTGCCGGTGTCGATCAGCATCGATTCGCCCGCCGGCGACACGTAGAGCGTCGCACCGCCCCCCTCCACGTCCACCAAGTAGATGCTCAGTACGTCACCGTCCGGCGACTGCGCCGAAGCCACGGTGCTCGCAACCGCCAGCACCAGCAGCACGCGGATAGCTGTCTTCATGATGTCTTTCCCCCGCTCCGAGCGTCGATGATCCGGGCTCGCGCGTCGAGCAACGCAGGTTGACGATTATAGGCGGATCACGGCACTCGGAGCCGCAGGCGACGATTGTCGGGCTACCGCAGCCAGCCCGGCGGTACGCCGGCGCGGCGCGCCTCTTCCTGGATGTCGCGGATCTGGCGGTCCAGATGCGCGGCTTCCATCTGCGAGCGATCCAGCTCCGCCAACGCCTCGGTCCGCTGCCGTTCCACGACCCGCCGCCGTGCCGGATCGTCCACCGCCGTGAACTGCGCCCACAGGCCGTCGGCCCGGTTCTGCAGGGCCGACGCCATCAGTGCGGCGCGCTCCCTCGCTTCCCGTACATTTCTCATGCGTGCGCGCCAGTCGCTCTCGCCGGGGACCTCGCCGGCATCCGCCTCCGCTCCGGCGTCCTCGCCGCCCTCTCCGATCCCGTGGCCGGCACGCCCGGATCCGGCGTCCGGCTGCGGCACCGTGGCCTGCGGTGCGGCGCCGATCGTCAAGCCGCCGCTGTCCCGCAGGTCGTCGTTCGCGTAGACTCTGGCGCGGTTTTCCGGTGCGATGCGCAACCGCCGCGTCCTCTCTTGCCGCGCAGTCTCCACCAGCGACTGCGCCTGCGCGGCGCACGGCGCCAGCGACAGGAGCAGCGCTACGGTCGTCGTCACGATGATCTCGTCTCTCACGGGCAGTCCTCCTTGACCCTAGAGAATGCAGAACGCGTGCCGTAAGATCCGCTCATGAACGTCGGCATCGTCTGCTATGCGTCCGTCGGCGGCAGCGGCATCGTCGCGACGGAGCTTGCCAAGGGGCTGGCGCGGCGCGGCCACGAGGTCCGGCTCATCAGCAGCGAGCCGCCCGTGCGCCTGGGCGACTTCCAGGCGGGGCTGGCGTTTCACGCCGTTCGGACGCCCGGCTATCCGCTGTTCCGGGAGCCGCAGTACCTGCTGACGCTGTCCAACAAGATAGTCGAGGTCTGCCGCGAGGGTCGCCTCGACATCATCCATGCCCACTACGCGGTGCCGCATGCCACCGCCGCCTATCTCGCCCGGCAGATACTGGCCGCCTCCGGCGACGGGAATGTGCCGCGGGTCATCACGACGCTGCACGGCACCGACGTCACCCTGATCGGCAGCGACTCCACCTACCTCGAGACGGTCGCGTTCTCCATCGACCAGTCGGACGGCGTAACGGCCGTCTCCCGCAGCCTGCGGGACGATTCCTACCGTCAGCTTCCGGTGCGGGCGCAGATCGAGGTCATTCCCAACTTCCTCGACTGCCAGGTCCACCGGCGGATCGCCGACGCAAGTCTCGCGGCGCGCTACCGTGGCGGTGCGTCCGACACGAAACTGGTGATTCACGTTTCGAACTTCAGGCCGGTGAAGCGGGCCGGCGTGGTGATCGAGCTCTTTCGCCGCATCCGCGAGCAGGTGCCGGCACGGTTGCTGCTCGTGGGTGACGGCCCCGATCTGTCTGCCGCCTGCCGCCGCGCGCGCGAACTCGGGCTGTCGGGCGACGTCGTGCCGCTGGGCGAGCAGGAGCTCGTCGCGCCGCTACTGTCCGTCGCCGACCTGTGCCTGTTGCCCTCGGCGCAGGAGAGTTTCGGTGTCGCGGCGCTCGAGGCCATGGCGTGCGAGGTTCCGGTGGTCGCCTCGCGGGTGGGCGGACTGCCGGAAGTCATCACGGACGGCGAATCCGGGTTCCTGCGCGAAGCGGACGATCTCGACGGCATGACCGCGTGCGCCGTGCGCCTGCTGACCGACCCGGCGCTGCACCGGCAGATCGCGGCCGGCGGCTGGCGGACCGTGCACGACCGCTTCTGCGCGGAAGCGGTCGTGCCGCGCTACGAAGCCTTCTACGAGGCCGTGCTCAAGAGGGACGCGCCGGCGGTACGGGACGGTGCCCCGGCTCCCGCGCGGTCCGAGGCGGGTTCGTGACGCGGGATGCATCGCCGCTCGAATGCAGCGGGGCCTGCGCCACGGGCTGGCCGGTATACTGGGGGAACCATGCACGCCCATAGATTTGCGACCGCGGCGGCCGTGTCACTCGTGCTCGACGCAGGCGGATTCGGGACCGTGGCCAGCGCGCAGCCCCTCGCGTCCGGAGACGGACGCGAGGCCCTCGGGCTTGCCCTGCGCGAGCTCAACAGCACCGGCGTCTTCATGATGATCACGGCCCATCCCGACGACGAGAACAATGCGCTCCTCGCGCGGCTCTCCAGGGGTGAGGGTCACCGCGCCGTACTGCTGTCGGCGACGCGCGGCGACGGCGGCCAGAACGAGATCGGACCCGAGCTGTTCGACGCCCTCGCGGTTCTGCGTACCGAGGAGTTGCACGCGGCGCATCGTCTGGACGGGGCAGAGCAGTACTTCAGCCGCGCCATCGACTTCGGGTACTCCTTCAGCATCGAGGAGACCTTCGAGCGCTGGGGACGGGAGGAAATCCTCGGCGACTTCGTCCGGATGATCCGCACCATCCGCCCTGACGTCGTCTCTGCCCTGCCGCCGGAGGGGCGCGGCGGCGGCCAGCATCACCAGGCGTCGGCGGTGCTCGCGCACGAGGCGTGGCACGCCGCGGCGGACCCCGACCGCTTCGCGGACCAGATCGCCGCGGGACTCGATCCCTGGCAGGCGCAGAAGTTCTACTTCCGGGTCGGGTTCCCGTTCGGCATGGGCGGCGGTCCGCCCGGATTCCGCTCCCGCTCGGCGTCGGATCCGGACCTGACCACCGTGGACCTCGGCGGCTACGACCCGTTGCTCGGCGCCACCTACGCCGAGATCGGCAGTCGCGCACGCGGCATGCACAAGTGTCAGGGCACTTCCCAACTGGTCGCGTTGCCGTCCGGCGCGTCCGGCGGACGTTACCGACTCGCCGAGACGACCCTTCCGGGGCAGCGGCGCGCGAACGAGACCTCGCTGTTCGACGGCGTGGACACGTCGATCGAGGGGCTCTCCCGTTTCGCCGGAGCCAACCCGCCGGGCGAGCTCGTGCGCGCGCTGGCCGGCGTGGCGGGCCGCGCGCGCGAGGCACTCGAGCGGTTCGAGTCGGAGGGGATGGCCGGAGCGCGGGCGCCGGTCGTATCCGGCCTCGAGGCGCTGCGGGAGCTGCGCGCGCTGCTCGCGGACCTCGGGCTGACCGAGCAGGCCCGGCGAGAGATCGGGTTCCGTCTGGCAACCAAGGAACGGCAGTTCGAGCGCGCCGCGCTGCTCGCCTACGCGGTGCAGCTCGACGCGTTCGCGGACGACGGGGTGGTCGTGCCCGGCCAGCCGGTCAACGTGGCCCTGCGGGCCGCGAATCACGGCGGTGAGGGAGTGGCCATCGGCGGCGTCCGATTGTCCGGCTTCGCCTCCGCCGCCGCCTGCGGCGCGGAGCCGCTCGCCGCGTCCGGCGTGTACCTGTGCGAGCGCGGCGTCCGAGTTCCCGCCGGCGCCGGGCCCACCGGCATCCATTGGAACCACGTGGAGGGAGCCGACCGCTACGCTTTCGACCCCGACGTGCCCTTCGGGCTCCCGTTCCGTCCGACTCCGTTCCGGGCGACCTTCGACGTGGAGCTGAACGGGGCCCGCGTTGCGGTGGAACAACCCGTCCGGTACCGCTACGTCGACGACATCTTTTCCGGCGAGAAGCGGATGGAGCTCCAGGTGGCGCCGCGCTTCACCGTCTCCATGACGCCCGACATCGCGATCATCCCCGCCAGCGCCGGAACCTCGCGCGAGGTACGTGTGACCGTCACCAACTCCGGCCCGGAAGCGGCCGAGGGCGTGGTCACGCTGGATCTGCCCGCGGGATGGAATGCCACGCCCGAGACCGTACCCGTGCGGCTCTCGCGCGAGGACGAGTCGCGGACGGTCCGCTTCAACGTGTCGGCGGGCGGGACGGCGGCCGGCGAGTACGCCGTGGGCGCCGTTGTCGAACACGCGGGCGAGAGGTTCGACCGAGGCTACCAGGTGGTCGAGTACCCGCACATCGAGCGGCGTCATATCGGCCGGCCTGCGGCGGGCACGTTCAAGATCATCGACGTCGCCATCGCGCCGAACCTGACCGTCGGCTACATCGAGGGCGTCGGCGACGCGGTGCCCCCGGCGATCGAGCAGCTCGGGGCGCGGCTCGAGTTCATCGATGCGGACGATCTGGCGTGGGGCGATCTCTCCCGCTTCGACGTGATCGTCACCGGCGTACGGGCCTACGAGCGGCGGCAGGACCTGCGCGCCAACAACGACCGGCTGCTGGAGTACGCCGACAACGGCGGGACGGTCATCGTGCAGTACAACAAGTTCGAGTTCAACCAGGCGCAGTACGGTCCGTATCCGGCCGTCGTCAGCCGCAACCGGGTGACGGACGAGGCGGCGCCGATTCGCATTCTCGCCAACGACCATTCCGTCTTCGCCTGGCCCAATCCGGTCGGTCCGGCGACCTGGGATCAGTGGGTGCAGGAGCGCGGTCTGTACTTCCTCGGCGAGCGCGACCGGCGCTACGCCGATCTCGTCGAGCTCGAGGACACGTTCGAGTACAACCCCGGCCTCAAGCGTGGGGCGCTGGTCGAGGCGCAGCCGGGCCGCGGGCGTTGGGTCTACGTCGGGCTCGGGCTCTGGCGGCAGCTTCCCGCGGGCACTACCGGCGCGTACGCGCTCCTGGCCAACCTGCTCAGCCTGGGGGCCGCCGAACGGTAGTGCGTGCCGAACCGCGTCAGGGCAAGGCGGCGGGTCAGGGCCGGCCGAGCAGGTAGACGTCCCCGCCGGGAGTCGTGGCGCCGCCGGCCGGCTCCAGGGTCACGGCCGCGGGGACCGGTCCGGTCACACCCTCCGGCGGGGTGACCGCCGCCATCACGCGGCCCTCGGCGTCGGCCGACAGCAGCGCTGCGCTCAGCGGAGACGCGTCCGGGATCAGCCAGAGCTGGTAGACCCGTCCGGGCGGCACCGGCGGCAGGCCGGTTGCCGTGAGGAGTCCACCCTCGCTTGCGCTCCAGAACAGACGTCCACGGGCATTGGGAGCGACCGGCTGGCCGTCCAGATCGAGCGGCTGTACATCCGTGGCCGTAAGGACGCGAGCTCCTGCCCGGAGCCCATCGGCGACCCGTTGCGCGGCCGCCGTCTCCAGCTCCGCGATGCGAGCCTGGGTATTGGCCGCGTCGAGGTTCTCCTGCAGCGCGGTGGCGAGGTCGGCCTGCCGGGCGGCGAACCAGCCGAGACCCGCGACGACGACGAGGCTTCCGGCGGCGAGCGACAGCAGTCCCCAGCGCCAGTCCTTCTTCTGTACGGTTGGAGTCGGCTCGGGCATGGCTGGGGGCGGCTCCCATTCGGGTAGAGTCGGCGCGGGTGGGGTCGGTTCCCGGACGGGGGGAGTCGGCGCGGCGGGCGCAGCTCTCCTGTCGGGCGGCCGTTTGCCGGCGCTGTCCGCGTGCGCCGACGTGTTGCCGTCAGCGACCGATTCGGAGCCGTCGTCGTCGGCGCCGGGCACCGAGCCGCCAGCGGCGTCGAATCGCTCGGAGCCGTCGCGGGAGACCGCCGGCTCGAGGGCGCCGTTGTCGTTCTCGGGTCCCGAGCCGCCGCCAGCGACCACGGACTCGGGGGTGCCGAGGGGTTGCCGGCTGCCGGCGACATCCACGGGTTCGGCGCTCGGGTCGGCGTCCGCGGGCTGAGCCGACTCCGGTGCGCCCTGCTCCACCACGCTTGGGAGCGGTGCGCCGGTTACGGTCTCGACGACCCGCTCGCGCAGTCCGGCCGGCGGCTCGTGCGGTGGCGCCACCGAGGCGAGGCGTCGCGTGACCGTCAGCATCGACAGCACCTCATCCACGGATTCGCGGTGCACCTCGAGATGGGCGTCGAACGCCGCCCGCTCGCTCGCGTTCAGCGCACCCAGCGCGTAGAGGGCGGCCAGATCGCGGGTCGGGGGCATGTCGTGCCGTGGCTCGCTCGTACGCTGCCCCGCGACGGCAAGGCCTGCAAGGCGCGCCAAGCCCGTCCGGATGCGCTTGTTGGCCGCATCCGGGGCCTGCTCGAGCCGGGCCGCGATCTGCGAGATGGTCAGGCCTTCGAAGTACGCGAGCTCGATGGCAAGCCGTTCCAGCGCCGGCAGTCCGCGGAACACCGCGCGCAGCCGTGGCGCTTCTGCGGACAGGGCGCCGTCGGCGCCGCGTCCCCGGGCCGGGTCGGGCAGGTGCAACATCGCGATGTCTCCCACCTCGGTCGGAGTCGCCGCGCCGTCCGCGGGCGCCGGGCCGTTCCAGAATGCTCCTGTGGCTGTCGGCGCCGCCGCCGCGTCAGGCGTAGCGCCCGCACGCACGTGATCGATGGCGCGAATGCGCGCCGTCGAGAGCAACCAGTGGGCGTCCGGCGCCTGCCTGCCCGGATGACGTCCGGCTTCCGTCCAGGCCGCGGCAAAGACCCCGCGCACGATCGCCTCCGCGTCGGCCGGCTCACCCGTGATCCGCATCGCCAGCGAATAGACCGCGCCGGCGTGCCGGTCGTAGAGCGCGGCGAGCGTCCTGGCATCGCCCGTATCGAGCCGCACCGCAGGGTCGCCTTCGCGCGGGAGCGGTGGACGCGTCTCGGATCTTCGGCCCGCTGGAGGGTGCATCATGTCTCGAATTGACGACGATTCTATCCGAAGCACGGCCGCTATTCGACATGGACAGGGCGGGGCCGGGGGCGATAGGCTGGGAGGGACCGGACGCAGGAGGACTTCGATGCCAGCTACGGACCGAGCGATGAGACGACGAGAGTTTTTGGCGAGCGGGTCGGGGGCCCTCGTGGCCGCGGCGTTCACGCGCACGTCCGCGTTCGCGGCGCTGCCCCCCGGGCAGGAGTTGAGCGACCGAATCCGAGGCGTCCGCGCGATGACGTTCGACGTTTTTGGAACGGTCGTCGACTGGCGGACCAGCATCACCCGCGAGGGTGAGGCGGTCGGGCGCGCGAAGGGCATCGAGGCGGACTGGGCCGCGTTCGCCGACGACTGGCGGTCGGGCTATGGACCGGCGATGGGGCGGGTGCGCCGCGGCGAGCTGGGCTGGACGAAGATCGACGATCTGCACCGGATGATCCTCGACGAGCTGGTGCCGAATTACGGTCTCGAGAGCCTCACCGAGGAAGAGCTCGACCACCTGAACCGCGCCTGGCACCGCCTTACGCCGTGGCCCGACACCGTCGAGGGGCTCACGCGGCTGAAGAAGCGCTACGTGCTGGCGTCGCTGTCGAACGGGAACGTGGCGCTCCTCGTCAACATGGCGAAGAACGCGGGGATCCCGTGGGACGCGGTGTTGTCGGCGGAGCTCGCGCGCCGCTACAAGCCCGACCCCGAGGCCTACCTGACGGCGGCCGACCTGCTGGGGCTCGATCCCGAGCAGGTGATGATGGTCGCGGCCCACACGGGCGACCTGCGGGCATCGGCCCGGATCGGTTTCCGCACCGCCTACGTGCCGCGCCCGACGGAGTTCGGGCCGAACGTGGAGCGGGATCTGACGCCCGACCCCGACTTCGACCTGGTGGCCACCGACTTCAACGACATGGCCGCCCGGCTCGGGCTCTGAGACGCGCCCCGACGGACCGGTCGCTCGCGACGGGTCCGTCCGGGGCAGTCAGTATCGAGTCGTGCGCTCGACCCACGCCCGCACGTCGTCGAGCACGTTGGCGAGCGCCGCGCGACGGCGACGCAGAGCGCCGCGGGCTCGGAGCGGCATCTGGCGCAGTGCGAAGAAGGCGCGGGTGGTGCGCCAGACGGCCGATTCCCGCTCGACCGCCAGCGTGCCGAGGGTGGCCAGGACCAACAGGCCGAGGCCGGCCGCGACGCCCGTCGTCGTTCCGGCCCGGGCGCCGGCCAGGGAAGCGACAGTCGCGATCCAGGCCGCATGGAGCAGGCCCCCGCCGATGATCTGCCACACGGCGCGGCTCTGCAGGTTGGGCGCCCACCGGCCGATGCGGTCCGTGAGCCAGTAGGGCACTGCGAAGACGACGATGCTCGCGAGAGCCACCGGACCCAGGATCAGAGCCAGGATCCCTTCCCGCAGCGCGAAGCGGACGACCTCGGCGGCCGGGATCCGCTGGTCGACGTCGCGTTCGCGGAGTCCGAACCGGGCCAGGCTGGCGAGGTGCTCCTCGACCAGCGCCATCAGCTCGGCCAGCCGCGCCGGGTCCTGCTCGCGCAGCTTCGCCATGCCGGCCGCGATCAGGCGGCGGCGGCCGAGCCGCTCGCGCGCATCGCGCGACGCGCCGCGCGCGGCCGCGTAGAGACGGTCGATCCGCTCGACGATCGGCAGGTCGTGCCGCGGTTCCGCCTCCACCATCAGGTGCTTCAGGCGCTGCTCGATCCGGTCGGTGAGAGCCCGGACGGCGGCCGTCTCGTCCTCCGCGTAGCCCGCCGCCAGGTCCGTGTAGTCCACTTTGTGCCCGAACACCGTCGTCACGCGGGAACGGAAACGGGCGAGTGCATCGAAGTTGAGTCCGACCGGCACGATGGATACCGGGTGCCCCGCCGCGCAACTGTTGAGCACCATGCGGGCCGCGCCGGTCCGCAGCGGCTCGAGCCGGCCGCGCGCGTGGCTGGTTCCCTCCGGGAAGAGACAGATCGCTTCGCCGGCCGCGAGCGACGCCGCGACCGCCGAGAACATCTCGACGTTGCGGGAGGTGTCGACGCCGGGATCCATCTTCCGGTAGACGGGAATCGCACCCGAGCGGCGGATCAGCGGGCTCAGCGGATGCCACGCGAAGAGGGTCGACTTGGCGAGGAACCGGATGCGCCGGCCTGCCGTCGTCTGAATGACTGCCGGATCGATGAGGGTGTTGGGGTGGTTGGCGACCAGCAGCAGCGCGCCGTCCGGCAGTGCGTTGCCGATACGCTTGACCCGGTAGTAGGCGTACACGGCCAGCCGGCCGAACCCCCATACCCAGGATCGCGGCGGCGGCGTCCCGGCGGGCGCGGGCGGTACGGCCGTCATGGTTCCCTACTGGCGCCGGGTGGCGGCGAAGCGGAGCCGGACGTAGTCGGCCACCCAGCCGCCGTCGGCGGTTCCGAGCACCGGCTCGAGCCGTTCGCGCATCTCGCGCAGCACCGCCGGCCGGTCGCTGTTCGGGACGCCGGCCAGAAACGGCTGGGCGAAGGTCTCCAGCCAGTCGGTCACGTCCGACGGCAGCGGCGTCGGCCGCGGGAACAGGCGCATGGAGTCGACGTCGAAGCCGTTCGCGTCGAGCCGCTCGCGGTACTCCTCCGCGGTCGGGAAGTACCAGGGATTCAGGCGCCCCGCGTCGATACCGCGTTGGGCCAGGACCTCGGCGAACGCGGCGCGGATCGACGCGACGCACCCGTGGCCGCCGAGCTCCGCCACGAGTCGGCCGCCCGGCGCGAGGGAGCGGCGGATGGCGGCCAGCGCCGCGTCGGGGGCCCGGATCCAGTGCAGCACCGCGTTGCTGAACACCGCGTCGAACTCGGCGTCGAAGTCCAGGGCGGTGGCGTCCGCAACGCGCGCGTCGAGTCCGCGCTCGCGCGCAGCGCGCACCTGCTCCGGACTGGCGTCGATGGCCACGACGCGACACCCGGCCTCCACCAGCTTCTCCGTCAGGGCGCCGTCGCCGCAACCGATATCGAGCACGCGCTCGCCCGGCCGCGGGTCGAGCAGCTCGACCACCGGCGCTCCGAGATCGGAGACGAACCGCGCGTGCGTGGCGTACCGATCGGGATCCCAGACCTGCATCGGATGCTGTTCGAGTGGCTGCTGCATGATACAGGCGCCAGCGGGACGGTCGTCAGGCGGAATCCGTGCTCCCGGCGGGCGGGGTGGCGTCGAGCCGGCCGGTGTAGATGGCCATGCCGACCACGGCGTCGATGCCGGCCGCGTCGAGCCGGTCGATTTCGTCCCGGGTAGTGATGCCCCCCGCCGCCGTGAGGCGGCGCGACGTCGCGCCGCGTACGGCCAGGATGGCGTCCATGTCGGTCCCCTGCATCAGCCCTTCCTTGTCCACGTGCGTGTAGAGGAACTCGCCGCACCACGGCTCGAGCGCGCGGACCGCCTCGACCGCGGTCAGCGGCGTGGCCTCCCGCCACCCCTTGACGACGACTCGTCCACCCTTGCTGTCGACCGCGGCGATGACCCGTTCGGGACCGACCGCTTCGGCCAGCGCCGCGGCGAAGGCGAGGTCGGGCCGGCCGTTGCGGAACAGCGAGGAGCCGACGATGACCGCCGTGGCGCCGTAGCCGAGCACCGCGCGGGCGCGCTCGACCGTCCGGATTCCGCCGCCGACGCGGCAGGACAGTCGCGGGGCAATCGACTGCACGAGCGCGTCGTTCGCGCCGGAGCCCAGCGCGGCATCGAGGTCGATGACCTGCACGCGCGGGAAGTCCTGGAACTTCCGCACCCACCCGTCGACGTCGTCCGAGGCGATGGCCGGCCGCTCGCCCTGGATGAGCTGCACGACCTGCCCGCCCTTGAGATCGATAGATGGAATCAGCACGAGTCCCTCGTTCCCGGCGCCGGGGGCCTCAAGCGGACGATCCCGCGCTGCCGGTCCGCGCCCAGCGGCCCATCCGCACCGGGATGCCGCGGTCGTGGAGGTGCTGCTTGAGGTCGGCCACCGCGTGCTCCGCGTAGTGGAAGATCGACGCCGCGAGCGCCGCGTCCGCCCTGCCGGCCGTGAAGACGTCGACGAAGTGGTCGAAGGTGCCGGCGCCACCCGACGCGATGACCGGGATGGAGACGGCCGCAGAGACCGCCGCGGTCAGCTCGCAGTCGAAGCCGCTCTTCGTGCCGTCCCGGTCGATCGACGTCAACAGGATTTCGCCGGCGCCGCGGTCGGCCGCCTCCCGCGCCCACTCGACCGCGTCGCGCTCGGTCGCCTGCTGCCCACTCCGCACGTAGATTCGGAAGCCGCCGCCCTCCCGCTTGGCGTCGATGGCGACGATCACCGCCTGGCTGCCGTAGCGCCGCGCGAGGGCGGTCAGCAGCTCCGGACCGGAGATGGCGGCGGTGTTCAGGCTCACCTTGTCGGCCCCCGCCTCGATGGCGGCGTCGGCGTGCGCCTCGTCCTTGATCCCGCCCCCGACGCACAGCGGCAGGAAGATCTCCTGCGCCACCGCGTGGATCGTCCGCGCCATCGCCTTGCGCTTCTCGATGGTCGCGGTCACGTCGAGGATCACCACCTCGTCGATCCCCTCGCGGTTGTAGCGCTGGGAGAGCGCGGCCGGGTCGCCGGCCGAGCGCAGCCCTTCGAAGTTGATGCCCTTGACGACCTGGCCGTCGCGGACGTCGAGGCAGGCGATGATGCGCTTGGACAGCATCAGGCGGTCATCCGATCGAGGACGTTCCGGAAGAGACGCAGGCCGACGTCGCCCGACTTCTCCGGGTGGAACTGCATGCCGACCAGGCGCTCCCGCTCGACCACGCTCGCGAACTCGATGCCGTAGGTAGTCGAGCCGATGCAGTCGGGGCAGATCGGAGCGGCATAGGAGTGGGTGAAGTACACCTGGTCGCCTTCCTCCACCCCGTCGAGCACCCAGGAGTCGCGGGTGCGGTGCAGGCTGTTCCACCCCACGTGCGGCACCTTGAAGAGCGCGCCGCCGGTATCGCCGTCCGGATCCGGATTCTCGATGAGCCGGCAGCGTCCCGGCAGGGCGCCGAAACCGGGCAGGCCGGGCGCTTCGTCGCTGCCCTCGAAGAGCCACTGCAGGCCCAGGCAGATACCGAGCAGCAGGCCGCCCCGCTCCACCACCCCGGCGATGGCGCGCCGCCACTCGGGGTCGAGGTCGGCCGTCGCCTCGAAGTTGCCGACGCCCGGCACGATCACCGCCCCGGCTCCCGCGAGCGCGGCCGGTCCCGCCGGTGTCTCGAAGCGCGCATCGAGGTGGGTCAGCGCCTTGCGCACCGAGGTGAGGTTGCCGGCGCCGTAGTCGATCAACGCGATGCTCACAGCAGCTCCTTCGTGCTCGGCAGCATCTCGCCGAGCTGTCTGTCGCGCGAGCAGGCCACCCGCAGCGCCCGCGCGAACGCCTTGAACAGCGCCTCGATCTGGTGGTGGCTCGACCGGCCGTACAGCACCTTCACGTGCACGTTGGCCCGCGCTCCCTGGGCGAAGCCGTCGAAGAAGTCGTGGACCAGCTCGGCCTGCAGGTCGCCGACGCGCTCGACCGCCAGGTTCAGGTCGGTGACCGCGTGCACGCGGCCGCCGAGATCGACGGCGGCCACCCCGAGCGTCTCGTCCATCGGCATGACGAAGTAGCCCGCCCGGTTGATTCCCCGCTTCGAGCCGAGCGCCTGCGTCACCGCCTGCCCGAGCGCGATGCCGACGTCCTCGACCGTGTGGTGCTGGTCGACGTCGAGGTCGCCGGTCGCCTGGATCGACAGGTCGAACGCCCCGTGCCGGGCCAGCAGCTCCAGCATGTGGTCGAAGAAGCGGATGCCCGTGCTGACCGTGTACTGCCCGCTGCCGTCCAGCGCGAGCTGCATCGCAATCTGCGTCTCGGTCGTCTCGCGGGTGATTGACGCCCGTCGCGGGTCGGTCGTTGTCTCGTTCGTGCTCAACCGCCTGCCTCCTGGCTGCCGGTGCCCGGCCCCGAGCGTCTGCCTCGCGGCGGCGACAGCACGCGCCGCGCCACCGAAGCCGCGTGGGCGCGCAGTCCCTCGGCGTTGGCCAGCGAGATCACGCTCGGCGCCAGGCCGCGCAGACCCTGCCGCGTCAGCCGCTGCACGCTGTTCACCCGCATGAAGTCGGCCGCGCTCAGGCCCCCGCGGACGCGCGCCACGCCGTCGGTCGGCAGCACGTGGTTCGACCCGGTGGCGTAATCGCCGGCTGCCTGTGCGCCGTACGGTCCGACGAAGACGGTGCCGGCCCGGATCACCCGGCGAGCCACGGCCAGCGTGTCGGTCACCGCGTGCTCCGGAGCGATGGCGTTCGCCAGCTCCACCGCCTCGTCGAGGGTAACGGTCACGACGGCCACGCCGTGTGCCGCGATCGACGGCGCGGCGTCCGGATGCTCCTCGAGCTGCGCGGCCACCGCGGCGGCCACCGCCCGCGCCAGCGGGCGGTCCGGCGTGAGCAGGATTGCCCGGGCGTCGGGATCGTGCTCGGCCTGCGCCACCAGATCCGCGGCGATCCACTCCGGGTTGCCGTCGCTCGAGACGACGACGATCTCGGTCGGTCCGGCGTAGAAGTCGATGGGGCAGTCGCGCGCCACCTGCGCCTTGGCGGCGGCGACGTAGGCGTTGCCCGGGCCGACGATCTTGTCGACGCGCGGAATGGTCGCCGTGCCGTAGGCGAACGCGGCGATGGCGTGGGCCCCGCCGATCCGGAACAGCCGCGTTACCTTCGCTTCGAGTGCCGCCGCGAGCACTGCCGGGGCGGGGTTCGGGCAGGTCGCGATCACCTCCGGTACGCCGGCCGCCCGCGCCGGAAGCGCAGTCATCAGGAGGGACGACGGCAGCGGGTGGCGTCCGCCCGGCACGTAGCAGCCGACGCGGTCGAGCGGCGTCACCCGCTGCTCGACTACCACGCCCGGCGCCACCGTCGTGCGCCAGCCCTTGGGGACCTGCTTCGCCGACACCCGGCGGATGTGTCGCGCCGCGGTTCCGATCGCCGCGCGCACCGCCGGCGGCGTCGCCTGCGCGCCGCGGCGGATCTCCTCCGGGTCGAGCTCGAGGGCTCCCTGCAGGCGGTCGAACGCCCGGGCGTACTTCCGGACCGCCCGGTCGCCGCGCCGCCGCACGTCGTCGACGATCTCCGCCACCCGGCCGGTGACGTCGGCGTCGGCCGCCCGCGCGCGCTCGATCAGCGCCCGTACCGCCCGCACCTGCGACGACGCGATGATCTTCATAGGACGATCTTGTTCAGCGGATACTCGACGATCCCGTGCCCGCCGGCAGCCCGCAGCCGCGGCATGAGCTCGCGGACGTCGCGCTCCTCGAGTATCGTGGAGACCGCCACCCAATCGGCATCGCTGAGCGGAGACACGGTCGGACGCTGCAGCGCCGGCAGCAGCCCGAGGATCGCGTCCAGGTCGGCGCGCTGCACGTTCAGCATCAGGCCGACCCGGCCCTGCGCCTCCATCGCCGCCTTCAGCAGCAGCGCGATGTTCTCGATCTTCGTCCGCTTCGCGTCGTCGTCGAGGGCGCGCCGGTTGGCGATGAGCTGCGGGTTCGATTCGAGCACCGTGTCGATGATGCGCAGATGATTGGCGCGCAGGGTCGATCCCGTCTCCGTCGCCTCGACGATCGCGTCGGCCAGGTCGGGAGGCTTCACCTCGGTCGCGCCCCACGAGAACTCGACGTGGACGTCGACGCCGAGCCGCGCGAAGTACTCCTCCGTCACCCGCACCAGCTCGGTCGAGATCCGCGCTCCCTCCAGGTCCCGGGGCGACCGGTACCGCGAATCTTCGGGCACCGCCAGCACCCAGCGCACCTTGCGGAAGCTCTGTTTCGAGTAGACGAGGTCGGTGACGCTCACGACCTGCTTGCCGGTGGTCGCCTGGTGCTCGGCGATCCAGTCGATGCCGGTCAATCCCGCGTCGACCGCCTCGTCGGCGACGTAGCGCGCCATCTCCTGGGCCCGAATCAGGGTGCACTCGATCTCCGGATCGTCGATTGTCGGGTAGTAGGAGCGCGAGCTGACGTAGATGTTGAAGCCCGCGCGCGCGAAGAGCTGCACGGTGGACTCCTGCAGCGAGCCCTTCGGGATGCCCAGTCGCAGCGTCATCGCGCCTGTTCCCCGACCCGCCGCTCCGCGTCCTCGGCGCCGTCGTCGAGCGCCTTGAAGAAGCAGGTGCGCTCGCCGGTGTGGCAGACGTTCCCGTCGCCCTGCCGTTCCACGCGCACGAGCACGGTGTCGTCGTCGCAGTCGGTCAGCAGGCGCCGCACCTTGAGCCGGTTGCCCGACGTCTCGCCCTTCATCCAGAGCTTGTTGCGGGTCCGGCTGAAGAAGGTCGCGAACCCCGACGTGCGGGTGCGCGCGAGCGCCTCATCGTTCATGAACCCGACCATCAGCACCTCGTTGCTGTCGTCGTCCTGGATCACCGCCGGGATCAACCCGTCGAGCTTCGAAAAATCCATCTGCATTCCCGTCGCACTCCCACGTGGCACTGTCGCACGCACCTCTTTCCGCGCACAAAAAAAGCCCCGCCGCGTGCTCGGCGAGGCCTCGTGGTGCGTGAGCGTCTCGGTTCCCGATTTACGTCACGCGCAAGTCCACAGGCCCGCCTCCCTGGCGGGAATGGTGATGATGATGCGCGTGATGGACGCCCGACCGCATTAGGCATAAACCCTATCCCAGCCGCGCGAAGCCCGTCAACCGGTCGGGACCGGAGCGCGCTTCCGGTGGCCTGACGTTCTACTCGGTGCGCCGAGCAAAGGTACCCGACGTCGTGAGCAAGCGATCGTTTTGCCGAGAGTTAGCGTTGCCGGTACATCTGTGAGACGATGCTGGCCTACGCTGGATCCATCGCGAGGTGCGGGGCAGCGACGGTTGCCGCACTGCTTGCGACGCGCGTCTCGGGACCGTCGACAACCGGGGGCAGGCGATGACCAATCACGTCCGTTTCGATTCGTTGCTGCAACGTCGGTTGGACCGCCGCGATCTGCTGACCGGCGGTCTGGCCCTGCTTGGCCTCGGAGCCGCCCGCCGAGCCTCGGGTCGCTCTCTCTTCCAGCCGTCGGTCTTTCCGCTCGGCGTGGCGTCGGGCGATCCGACGCCGGACGGCGTCGTGCTCTGGACCCGTCTGGCCCTCGATCCGCTGCAGGGCGGCGGGATGCCACCGGAGGACGTGGAGGTGGTCTGGGAGGTGGCGGGGGACGAGCGGATGGCCGACGTCGTGCAGCGCGGCACGACCGTCGCCGGCGCAACGCTCGGGCACAGCGTGCACGTCGAGGTGGACGGGTTGGAGCCGGGACGCTGGTACTGGTACCGGTTCCGCACCGGCGTCGACGAGAGCGCGGTCGGCCGGACCCGCACGCTTCCGGCGCCGGGTTCGCCTTCCGACCGGCTCCGCTTCGCGTTCGCCTCGTGCCAGCACTACGAGCAGGGGTACTACACGGCGTACCGTCACATGGCGGAGGACGACCTCGACATCGTCTTCCACCTCGGCGACTACATCTACGAGTACGAAGGACGCGACGGATTCGCGCGGAGGCACACCGGCGACGAGATCGAGCTGCTCGACGACTACCGCAACCGGTACGCGCTCTACCGTAGCGACCCGGATCTGCAGGCGGCGCACGCGGCGTTCCCGTGGGTGGTCACGTGGGACGACCACGAGGTGGACAACAACTACGCCAACGACGTCTCGGAGGAGGAGGGGCTGCCGGCCGAGCTGCTGCTCCGCCGCCGCGCCGTGGCCTACCAGGCGTACTACGAGCACATGCCGCTCCGCCGGTCGTCGCTGCCGAACGGTCCCGACCTGCAGCTCTACCGCGCCTTCGCCTGGGGCGACCTTGCGTCGTTCCACGTGCTCGACACGCGCCAGTACCGCACCGATCAGCCGTGCGGCGACCGCCGCGGCGTGGTCTGCGACGGCATCTACGACCCGGCCGCGACGCTGCTCGGCGAGACGCAGGAGCGCTGGCTCATGGACGGGCTCGACCGCTCGACGGCGCGCTGGAACGTCATTCCGCAGCAGATCATGATGGCGCGGGTCGACTTCACGCCCGGCGACGGCGAGTCCTACGCGCTGGACGTCTGGTCCGGCTACGAGGTGGCGCGCCGCCGGCTGATGGAGTTCCTCGCGACGCGGCAACCTGCCAATCCGCTCGTCCTGACGGGCGACATCCACAGCAACTGGGTCGCCGATCTCAAGCTGGACTACCAGGATTCCGGCGCGCCGGTAATCGGTACCGAGCTCGTCGGCACGTCCATCAGCTCGGGCGGCGACGGCAGCGACACCCGCGACTCCACCGCGGCGCTGCTCGCCGAGAACCCGTGGATCCGCTTCTACAACAGCCAGCGCGGCTACGTGCGCTGCGATCTGACCCCGGAGCGGTGTCGGGCCGACTACCAGGTGCTGGAGTACGTCACCCGGCCCGGCAGCCCCATATCGACGCGGGCGTCGTTCCTCGTCGAGGACGGTCGGCCCGGCGCGCAGCGGCTCTGAGTGGTGGGCCCCTGGCGGCCCGTGGCCGCAAGCTCAACGGGAGCAGCGAGAAAGTGCGCCGCGCGCAGATTCTCTTGAAGGCCGATGCGGACGGGCCGGCGTGGACCGACCAGCGGGTCGCCGAGGCCTTTTCGTGCCGCACCAAGACGGTCGAGAACATTCGCCAACGCTGCGTGCAGGAAGGGTTCGAGCAGGCGCTGGAACGAAAACGGCGGGCGTCGCCCCCGGTCCCCAAACTGCTCGACGGCGAACAGGAGTCCCAGGTCATCGCCCTGCGTCTGGGGCCGCCCCCGAAGGGCTATGCGAACTGGTCGTTGCGCCTGTTGGCGCGCCGGGTCGTCGAGTTGGCGATCGTCGAGTCGATCAGCCACGAAACCATCCGGCGGACGCTGAAAAAAACGGCATGACGCAGCGGAAAATCGAGTACTGGGTGATCCCGCCGCAGGCCGATGCCGAGTTCGTGGCGAACATGGAACAGGTCTTGGATCTGTATCAGAAACCCTACGATCCGGATTGTCCCGTCGTGTGCATGGACGAGCAGCCGGTGCAGTTGGTCAAGGAAACCCGCCCGCCGATGGAGGCCACGAAGAAGCGTCCCCGGCGTGTCGACTACGAGTACGAACGGGCCGGCACGGCCTCGGTCTTCCTGTTCAGCGAACCGCTGGCGGGTTGGCGGCAGGCGACGGCCCGGGCCCGGCGCACGAAGGTGGACTGGGCGCTGGAGGTCGCCGGCCTGTTGGAAGGACGCTACGCCGACTGCGAGAAGATCACCTTGGTGTGCGACAACCTCAACACGCACACGAAGGGCGCCTTCAACAAAGTGTTCGAGCCGACCCGGGCACGGCAACTGGTTCGTCGCATCGAGTTCTGCTACACGCCGAAACACGGGAGTTGGCTGAACATCGCGGAGAACGAACTCAGTGCCATGACGCGCCAATGCCTGCGCGGGCGCCGCATCGGCGACCTCAAGACGCTGCACGGCGAAGTGTTGGCGTGGTCCACCGACGTCAATGGCACGCAACGCGGTGTCGACTGGCAGATGAAGGTCGACGATGCGCGCTGTAAACTCAAGTCCGTCTATCCTAAGATTATGACGTGACGGACCACTAGCCCACCAGGCGGAAGCCGACCGAGGCGAAGTGATGATCGAAAGCGAACGCAGCTCTGATGCCGTGTCGGTTCATCAGCACGAAGCTCGTCGCGTCGACCGCCGAGAGCTTGTGAAGGCCGCGACGGGTGAAGTACCGCCACGCCTCCTGCATCTCGTCGGCGGAGCAGGCAAGCACACGGAGGTCGCTCAGCTCTTTGAGCGAGTCCTTCCAGGCGATCGCCACATCGCGCGTCGCGTGCCGGTCGAGGAAGGTGAACGTCTCGAGGATGATCGGAACCGATGTGTGGAGGCGAGTCCGATGGGCGTCGATCTGGCCCCAGGCGTCGACGGCTCTCGCATGCAGCGGGTCCCGGCGGAGCGCCAGCGCGATCCAGGCGCCGGTGTCGACGAACACGGCCTCGCGAGCCCGCATCAGCGTTCGTCGTAGATCGCGTCGTGCTCGACGGAGGTAGCGGTCGGGTCACCGTCCCAGAGCCCGACCGGGCCGGCGCCCGCAGGGCGGAGCCAGACTCGACGAATCGCTTCGCGCACCAGATCGGCGACGCTGCGCCCGGAGTCCCGCGCGGTCCTTCGCAGTGCTTGCAGATCTTCCTCCGGAAGGTATACCTGAGTCTTGATCATGTAGGTCATAATACTCGCCGAGGTGACACACACCAACCGGAGGAAGCAGCCATGAAGTGCCGTTCACTGTTCCCGCTCGCGCTTGCCGCCCTCTCGCTCGTTCCCGTCGCCTCGCTCGCCCAGACGCAGGTTCCCCGCACTGCGGACGGCAAGCCCGATCCGTCCGGCGTCTGGAACTTCTCGACCGCCACGCCGATGCAGCGTCCCGATGAGCTGGCCGGCAAGGAGCGGCTCACGGCGGAGGAAGCGGCCGAGTACGAGGCGCTGCTCGCCGAGCGCCGGCGCGCCGGTGATTCGACGTCACCGACGGCGTCGCTCGAAGCGCGCGTCAGCTACGAGCAGGCGATCTGGTTCGAGCAGGGCGCCGAGCTGGCCGAGTACCGCACCTCGCTCATCGTGAACCCGCCGAACGGCCGTATCCCTGCCATGCGCCCCGAAGCCGTGGCGCGCGGCCTGGCGACGCGCGTGATGCGCGGCCGGCCGGCCGAGGGACCCGAGGACCGCGGTCTGTCCGAGCGCTGCCTGATGGGCTTCAACTCCGGGCCGCCGATGACGCCGAGCGTCTACAACAACAACGTGCAGCTCTTCCTGACGCCCGACCACTTCGGGATCGTGAACGAGATGGTGCACAACGCGCGGCTGGTTCCGCTGGACGGCCGCCCGCACGTGCCGGCGTCGCTGCGCCAGTGGGCCGGCGACTCGCGGGCGAGCTGGGACGGCGACACGCTGGTGGTCGAGACCACCAACTTCCTGCGCGAGACGTCGTTCGGCGGCTCGAGCGCGAACCTGCACCTGGTGGAGCGCTTCACGCGCACCGGCCCCGACACGCTGACCTATTCGTTCACCGCGACAGACCCGACCACGTGGGCAGGACCGTGGACGGCCGAAGTGCGGATGACGCGGAGCGCCGAGCCGCTGTACGAGTACGCCTGCCACGAGGGCAACTACTCGATGGCCAGCTCGCTGACCGGCGCGGAGGCCGTGCGGCAGGCGGAGGACGACGGGCAGTAGAGAGCCCGCCTGATTGGCGCGGCGCTTGCTTATGGTTCGGACGATGTCATCCTCCGCTTCGAATCCAGTTGGTGATGCGCGTACCCGGTCGTCGCAGTCCGATGGGGAACTCCATTCGATTGCGTCCGGGCCGACACAGTTCGTGCTTCAGTCGATCGGCGGGATGCGCGAATCGATAGGAGGGCTGAAGCAGGCCGTCGAGACCCTCACGGCGCAGTCCAAGGACCAAGCGAAGAAGCTCGATACGTTGAGCCACGGGATGTACGCGGCTGGCGCCGTTCTTGCGATCCTCACCGCGGTTCTGGCCTGGATCATGAACAGTCTCGCCGGTGTGGTGCGCGCCCTCGAGACGCTGGCCAGCAGCTCGCAATAGGTGCACCGTCTTGGACGCCACGACCACGATCCTGCCGGGTGCTGCGACTGGCGTGGCAACCGAGGTTGACGCCCGTCCGAGCCGAACCCCCTTCACATCGGCCGGCTCAACGACTCGACGCGGCGCATGCCGGAGTCGGGGAGGCTTGTCACTCGGCCGGTTCGATGCGCAGCAGGGCGGCGGCGCCGAGCTCGGGGTCGCGGCCCAGGAAGCTGCCTCCGGTCAGCACGTAGAGCAGGCCGTCGGGGCCCTGGTCGACGTCGCGGATGCGTTGCCGCAGGTCGGCCAGCAGCCATTCCCGCCGTTCCTCCAGGCCCTGCCGGTTGAGCTCGATCCGCTCCAGGTGGCCGGTGCGATCGACGCGGCCGGTCATCAGCGAGCCCGCGAACAGGTCGCCGCGCCAGGCGGGGAACCGGTCGCCGCTGTAGAACACGAGCCCGGAGGGAGCGATGGAGGGGATCCAGACGATCTCCGGCTGCTCCATGTCCTCCTGCCAGGGCCGCTCCGACACGCGCGGTCCGTAGTACTCGCGCGAGTAGGACACGACCGGCCAGCCGTAGTTGCGGCCGGGCAGGATCAGGTTGACCTCGTCGCCCCCCATCGGCGCGTGCTCGCTCGCCCATGCGGCCCCCGTCTCCGGGTGAATGGCCAGCCCCATGGGGTTGCGGTGCCCGAGCGAGAACACCTCGGGCCGCGCGTCCTCCCGGCCGACGAACGGGTTGTCGTCCGGTGCGGTGCCGTCGTCCCGCAGGCGCAGCACCTTGCCGACGTGGCTCGCCGGATCCTGGGCGAGCGGCCGCCGGCCGCCGAAGGCCCCGCCCAGCGTCATGTAGAGCGTTCCGTCGGGGGCGAACGCCACCCGCGAAGCGCCCCCGTTCATCTCCGCGTCGGCGACGAACACGTCGCGGACCTCGGAGAGCGCCGCGCCCTCGAAGCGGCCCCGAGCCAGCGCCACCGTCGAGCCGGTCTCCGTCGGCTTCGAGTAAGTCAGGTAGACGAGCCGGTTCTGCGCGAAGTCCGGATGCACGGCGACGTCCATCAGGCCTTCGAGCTGCCCTTGGAGCGAGACCTCGGGGACGCCCGCGATCGGGGCCGGGTCGAGCACGCCGTCGCGAATCCGCCGCAACGCGCCCAGGCGCTCGGTGATGAGGATGCTGCCGTCGGGCAGGAACGCAAACCCCCAGGGGTAGGTCAGCCCGGCGGCGACGATGGAGACGCGGATCCGCTGGCGCTGCGCCGTGTCGTAGACGACCGGTTCCTCGGGCAGCGGCACCGGGGGAATCCCGTCGGCCGCGAACGGTTCGGGCTCCGGCTGCTGCTCGGCGGGCTCCTGCGCGTCGGATGCGATCATCGCGAGTATCACGAACGCCGTCGAGAAAAGGAGCACGGCGACAAGTCGATTCATGGTCGTTCTCCGGAAGCACGGATGCGGCTGCTGATGTCATGCCAGCGTTCGGCCCGTTCGTCGTCGAGCATCTGCTGCGCGGCGCCCGGAGGCAGGAACAGCCTGAACGAAGGGTACAAATCGGGTCGGTTCGTCGTGAGGACAGGTGTCCTGCCGGTGCGGGCGCGGAGATGTCCCCGCAGGCGATTCTTCAATTCCCGAAGACCGGATGTCATCATGTCGCGATGCTCCCGGCGGCTGGCCCTCCTACCGCCCATCGACCGAGAACGCCAGCAGCACGTTCCCCGGAATGTAGCGGCCGCCGTAGCCGGAGTTGACGTAGAGCATCCCGTCGACCACGGTGACCCCCGGGCCGTTCAGGGAGCCGCCGCGGCCCGGTACGTCGTTGACGGTGTCGTACTCGCCCACGGTGTCGACGTCCCAGATGACCCGCCCGGTGTCCGTTGCGTGCGCTCTGAGATGCCCGTCGAGACTGGTCGCGAAGACCACGCCCGGAATCGCGCTCACCGCGCCCGGCTGCGCCGTGTGGCAGCCCTCGCGCGAGCCGCACGTATCCTGCACCGGCGGGGCGTACCAGACGACCTCGCCGTTCGCGGTGTTCAGCGCGGTGAGACCGCCCGCTTCGCCCGGCTCTTCCTCGAGCGCGTCGGACGTCGCGGCGTACACCGCGCCGGCCGCGTCGATCGCGAACCCCCACTCGATGCCGCCGAGGATGCCGCCGTCGGCCACGCGCGTCTCCCAGAGCAGGTCGCCGGTGTCCGGATCCATGGCGTACATCATCCCCGACTTCTGGCCCGCCAGCACCACCTCCCGCCCGTCCGGCGCCGTGGTCAGGATGGTGGAGGCAGCGTAGTCGACGTCCGGGCCCTCGTTCTCGGGGCAGTTCGTCTGTGCGGCCTCCGTCTCGGACATGCAGGCGACGTTCCACGCGTCGCCCGGCGTGGTCTGGGTGATCCAGCGCACCTCGCCGGTGTCGGCGGCCAGGGCCATGATGGCGTCGCTCTCGGGCGCCGGCGGGTTGGAATAGGAGTCGCCGGTCGCCACGTAGACAGTGTTCCGTGCCGGATCGACGGTGGGAGTCGACCAGACGCCCGCCCCGGACGGTCCCCACATCGGCGCGCCCACCGCGTTGCGCCCCCGCACCGTCGGCTCCTCCGCGATCACGTAGCGTCGCCAAAGCTGCTCGCCGGTCGCCGCGTCGAGGGCCACCGTGCTGCCGCGGAACGTGCAGCACTCGTAGGTCGGGATCACCGCCGTGCCCTCCTCGCCGGACGCGAGGCCGACGTACAGCCGGCCGTCGTGCAGCACCGGGGCGGCGGTGATCCGCGCGTCGATGTGCTCGCCGATCAGCGTCTTCCAGCGCAGGTCGCCGGTCGCGAAGTCGAGAGCGTAGACGTAGGCGGCGTGGTCGCCGAAGTAGACGTTGAACGATCCGTCCGGACCGGGGCCCACCGCGGGTGAGGAGCGGACGGCGGCGTCGGCCGCGTGAATCCAGTGGATGCAGCCGCTCTGCGCGTCGATGGCGTAGACCAGCCCGGTGCGGCTGCCGATGAGGATACGCCCGCCGGCGACCGATGCCTGCGACCCGGAGGAGTCGGCGCCGGGGAATCCGAACGCCCACTTCAGCCGCAGGTTCGGCACGTCGTCCGCGGTCATCCCGGCCGCCTCCGCGCTCTGGAAGCGCGCGTTCGAGCTGCCGTTGCCCCAGCCGTTCCAGGCCGGCCCGGCCAGCGGATCGCCCGACGCGGCGCCGGGATCGGTGGCGCAGTAGGCGCTCTGCGGGATCTGTTCGATGGGCGGATCGCTGATGGCGCCGCCCGAGAGATACATCGCGACGGCGCGCCGCTCGGCGTCGCTCAGGTCCAGTCCCTGCCGCCGCATGAGGCCGAAGTTGAGCGCGCCGTAGATCTGGTCGGCGGTGCGCTCGCGCAGCTCCTCGGAGGACGCCATCCGGCCGGTGCCGCCCTCGTGACAGCGGGCGCACTGCTGACGGTAGACGAGCTCTCCGACGACCTCGGCCTGCGCCTCGGCCGCGGTGGCGCCGGCGGTCAACGAGAGGACCGTGATCGAGAACGCGGCGAGTATCGCAGCGGAACGCATGGATTCCCTCCTCGGTCGGAGTCGTGATGCCGAGAGCCTCAGCCTACACCCGCCGCGGCCGGACGCCAAAGATGGCGTAGCTTCACGCTTTCCGGCGGGCCCAGGCCACCGCGTCCGCCACGTCGGCCTCGGACAGACCCAGGGCCGCCAGTTTTGCGCGCACGGCGTCCGCGCGGTTGACTCGTACCGGCGTCAGCACGATGCGGCCATCTTCTGTGGCGACGTCGAAGTACTGCGCGCCCGGGAAATCGGAGATCACCTTCCCTGGAAGCGTCAACCGATTCCTGGACGTGAGCTTGGCAAGCACTTGTGTGAAGGAAAGGGAAACCGTATCACGCAGGATGCGCCGCTCGCTCAGTCGCGTGATTCCGCCGTGTCCTCGCGGCCGATCATCACCTCGGTCGCCTTGACGATCGCGGTGGCCTCGTCGCCCCGCCGCAGCCCCAACTCGTCGACCGCGTCGCGCGTGATGACCGCCGTGAGCTGCTGGTCGCCGATACGGAGCCGGACCTGAGCCAGGAGCCCTTCGCGCCGCACCTCCTCGACGATGCCGCGCAGTCGGTTCCGGCCGCTCAGCGACACCAGCACCCCGCCGCCCGAGTCGCGGCGCCGAGCCGGCGGGGGGAGGGTCCCACGGGAGGCCAGCAGACGCGTGACTTCTTCGTCCGAGATGCGGTGGTGCCCGCCGTCGGTCCGGGAGGTCCGGACGCTTCCCTTGTAGATCCACTGCTTGAGCGTGGAGTAGCCGACGCCGAGGCGGAGTGCGGCGTCCCGTACCGTCAGGAGCGCCATGATGACCGCCGGAAACGGGTGAAGTCGTTTGTCAAATCGCTTGGAATGATATTAGATCGTGCCGTGCAAATGCTCCCCGTCGTGGGGGTTCGGGGCGCGGTACGACGCGCGGTGATGTCGACCCTGGCGCTGGCCGTGACGCTGGGGGCGATCGCGGGCTGCGACCGTGCCGCGAACGGCGGCGCCGAGCCGCCCACGCTGCTGGTGTCGGCCGCGGCCAGCCTGTCCGAGGCGATCGGGGCCGTCGCGGACCAGTTCGAGCAGGAGCAGGGCATCCGCATCCTGCTGAACGTCGCCGGATCGCAGATGCTTGCGTCCCAGATCATCGAGGGTGCGCCGGTCGACCTCTTCATCAGCGCTGACGTGCTGCAGATGGAGCGCGCGGCGGCGGCCGGCCGCATCGACGCCGCGCGGCGGGTGGACCTGCTCTCGAACCAACTCGTCATCGTCGTCCCGTCGGATCGGGCGGACACGGTGGCGAAGCCGGGCGATCTCGCGGGTCCGTCGATTCGACGGATCGCTCTCGGCGATCCCGAAGCGGTGCCGGCCGGCGTCTACGCCCGCCGCTACCTCGAATCGCAGGGGCTCTGGGAGTCGCTCGCCGGGCGGATTATTCCGGCCAGCAGCGTGCGGGCGGCGTTGCGCGCGGTGGAGGCGGGCACGGCGGATGCCGGGATCGTCTACCGGACGGACGTGCGCCCGGCCTCGGGTGCGGTGATCGCGTTCGCGGTGCCGCCGGAGGACGGACCCTCCATCGTCTACCCGGCCGCGGTCGCCGTCGACGCGCCGAATCCGGCCGGCGCGGCGCAGCTCCTCGACTATCTCGGGAGTCCGGAAGCCCGGCGCCGCTTCGACGAGGCGGGCTTCATCAGTCTGCCGCCGGCCCCGTGGATCGGCCGCGGAGGCGACGAAGTGAGCCCCGCGACGCAGAGCCAGGATCGATGACCGCGGAGCTGCTGCAGGTCACCGGCTTCACGGTGCTGATGGCGGCGGTCGCCACCCTGGTCATGCTGCCGCCGGGGGTCGCCATCGCGTGGCTGCTCGCGCGGCGCGACTTTCCGGGGCGGACGGTCCTGGAGACCCTGGTGTCGCTGCCATTGGTCGTGCCGCCGGTGGCAACCGGCCTGATCCTGCTGAAGCTGTTCGGCCGGCGCGGGCCGCTCGGGGCGCTGCTCGAGCCGCTCGGCATCGATATCGTCTTCACCTGGAAGGCGGTGGTGGTGGCGATGGCGGTCATGGGGCTTCCGCTCCTCGTTCGGGCGACGCGGGCCGGGTTCGAGCAGGCCGACCGGCGCTACGAGGCGATAGCCGCCACCCTGGGCGCCCGGCCCTGGCGCGTTTTCTGGACCATCAGTCTCCCGCTCGCCCGGCGGGGACTGCTGGCCGGTACCGTGCTCGGCTTCTCCCGCGCCATCGGCGAGTTCGGGGCCACCATCATGCTGGCCGGGGCGCTGCCCGGCGCCCGCACGCTCTCGGTCGCCATCTACCGCAACGCGGAGCTCGGCCGCGACGCGGCGGCGATGACGCTGATTGCCGCGGCAGTGACCATCGGCTTCGGGGCCGTCTATCTCTCGAACCGGCTCGGGACCGCGTCGTGAGCGGCGGCGAAGAGGCGTCGGTCGTCATCGACGTCCGGCTCCGCGCCGGCGCGTTCACCCTCGATCTGCGCGAGACCATCGCCGCCCGCACCGTCGCGCTGTTCGGACCGTCCGGGTCCGGCAAGACGACCACGCTCGACGCGGTCGCCGGTCTGCGCCGGCCCGACGCCGGCGTGATCCGGAGCGGCCCGCACGTGCTGTTCGATTCCCGGCGCGGCGTCGACGTGCCCGTGTACGAACGGCGGATCGGCTACGTGCCGCAGGACCTGGCGCTGTTTCCGCATCTCGACGTCCGGCGCAACGTGCTGTACGGTGCGCGCGGCCGGGCGGCGGACGGCAGCCCACGGCCAGGGAGACTCCGGGGACGAGGAACCGACGCCGTCTCCGCGGCGCCTCACGGCGCGCACGCCTCCGCCGGCATCCTGGAGCCTCACGGCGCGCATGCCCCGGTGCTGGAGCTGCTCGAGATCGATACGCTGCTGTCGCGCTCGGTGGACGGCCTCTCTGGCGGGGAGCGGCAGCGCGTCGCCCTCGCGCGGGCCCTGATGACCGAGCCCGACCTGCTGCTCCTGGACGAGCCCCTCACGGCGCTCGACCTCGGCCTGCGCGACCGGATCCTGCCCTACCTGGAGCGGGTGCGCGACGAGATCGGCACGCCGATGATCTACGTCTCGCATGTAGCCGACGAAGTGCGTCGGGTCGCCGACTGGGCGATCGTGCTCGAGGCCGGGCGCGCGGTCCGCTCGGGGGCTCCCGCCGACGTGCTGGAGGGATGGCGGCGGCCCGCGATAGATGCAGCGCGGGCCGCCGCCGGGACGAACGCGGGGTCAGGCTGACCGTGGTCAGTCGTCCGGCTGGCCTACCTCCGCCTGTCGCATCCCCGGTTTCCACGGCGTATCGAGATACGGGGGCGGGAGGTACGCGCCCCGCAGCGGCATCGGAACGTCGGGCAGGCTGCCTGCGTCCATCACTTCATCCTCCTGGATGATGCCGTTGCGGTACAGAAGATAGGCGGTCAGGGCGTACACCTCGTCCGGCGTCAGGCAGCACGGTTCGTAGAGGATCCCGCCTGTCGCAGGTCTCCTTCCGCCGACGAACCCCAACTTCGCATGCTGCATCTGCAGGTCGAGCGGCATCATCTGGTTGATGTAGCTCCAGATCATCGTCGCGAACGGGTAGCTCCCGATGCCGTCGTACTCGCCTTGCGGCCCGACCAGCTCCGGACCAGGACCCTCCGTTCCGGTCGACCCGTGGCACCTGGCGCAACCCCGGGCGCGGTAGAAGAGCGCGCCTTCCTCTGCCGTGCCTCGCCCCGGCGGGAGTCCCTCGCCGTCCGGTCCGATCGCGGCGTCCGCCGGCCGCTGATCTTCTTCGGTGGGCGTCGCGCCGAGTCCGAACGTGGGCCCCTGGGCCTCGGCGGCCACACCGTGAACCAGCAGGAGCGCGACCGCGATCAGGCTAGAACGCATTGAGAACGAAGCCGTCATCGGTCACCCTCCAGGGTTGAATCGCGTTTCCGTGAGGAGCGCCGGAGGTGCCCCAGAACTGGGCGTACTCGGCTGCCGACGGTTGGATCTGACCTTTGAGCCTCTTGCAAAACTCTTGGCGTAGCTCGGCTCGGAGCACAAGTTCTTCTGGTGAACATCGTTTTGCCTGGATCCCGACCGAGAATGCGGGGCGGGAGGACCGGCGGCGACCCAAGAGGCGGAAATCAGGGAGTTCGAGGGTTTTCCCACCGGGCGTTGGAGACACCGGTTGGTGACTGACGCCTGTCGGGCGACCGGAAGGGGATGCGCGTTGGCCGGCGAGGCGTTGGTTTACGTCACCAGCCGCAGGAGCTGGTCGGCGGTGAGCGCCAGCACGCCGAACATGCAGTGGCACATCACCTTCGCGTTGCCGCGGACTCGGACGTGGCGCCCGCCGAACTCGTCCTTGAGTCGGCCATTGACGCGCTCACCCGCCGTGCGTTCGTTGTACCGAACCTGTTCGGGAAGCTGCAAGCCGAGACGCTTCAGGCGCCGGGCTTCGGTCTGCAGTTCTTCGGCCAGCGCAGTGTCACGGCGGGGGTTGATATCGATCAGCGGGACGTGGCCGAGTGCGCGGCTGTGCTCGCGGATCTGCACCGCGTCGTAGGCGGCATCCATCAGGTCATACAGATTGTCCACCCGCTGGGCCGACAGGGTGGCCAGTGGAACGGCGGCCTGGCTGTCGTGCAGCGAGGCGGACGTCAGGATGCAACTGACCGGAATCTGGCCGTCGGCCACGTCGATGTGCAACTTGTAGCCGACCCAGGTGTCCCTGTAGCCCTTGCTGTTCTTCTTCGTGCCCACACTGCACTCGGCCGGCAGGTCGTCGAGCATCTCCTGCAGGGTCATGCTCGGTTGCCGGTCGAGGCGTTTGCGTGTCTTGGGCCGTTCTTCACCCTTCTTCGGCCGGCCCCGCTTGCGCTTGGGCGGCGGAGGCGACTTCTCCTTCGCGGCCGGCTTCTCGCGCCCCTCGATGGCCGTCGAGTCTCGGGACAGATGGCCCACCAAACGGTCGCCGTGCGTCTTCCGGAGCAACGCTTCATGCACGCGCTGGGGCAACTGGGAGTGGGCGAATTCGGCGAAGGCGCGAGAGAAGACCGACTCGCTTGGCATCTCGCGCCGCCGCTCCCAGCCGCAGATGCGGCGCAGCACCACGTCGGTGGCCAACCGGTCCAGCAGCAGGCGCGTGGTCGGCATGTCGTAGACCGCCTTGGCGACGAAGGCGCGCGCCACCGCCGCGCGGTCCTTGCGGGGGCGGCCCGGCATCCGCAAGCGCGAGGGAATCATCTGCTCGATACGGATCACCTCGAGGGTCTGCACCAACTGCTGCTGTTTCTCGGTCAGCGAACCCAACACCTGCTCCAACCGGGGAAACAGGCCCTGTTGGATTGACTCCCAGTAGGCGGCGAACGAGGCGCGCAGGTTCTGCATGGCTTGACTGCTCCCAGCGCCTACTATATATAGTAGTGTAGGAGTGAGGTCAAGGAGGGAACCGATGGGCCGCCGGAACCCGATGCGCCGGTACAGCGAACAATACGATGCGCTCAAGGCGGAGTTGCAAACGCTCGGGTTTGTCCGCCAGGGCAGTATCCAGACCCGCCGTCTCACGTGCGGGAAGCCTGCCTGCCGCTGCCACCGCGACCCGGACGCGCGTCACGGCCCGTACCGCTACTGGACACACAAGGTGCGCGGAAAAACGGTCAGCCTGCTGCTCTCCGAAGACGAACTCGCCCTCTACCAGGAGTGGCTCGAGAACAACCGCGAACTGGAACGGGTCGTGAGGGAAATGCGCCACGTCTCGTCGCGCGCGCTCGCCCTCATAACCGACCGGGAGGTCCCAGGAGGTCCCTTGAGACCCCGTGTCTCCGGTTCCCCGGCGCCGGTGACGGCTGCTATCCTAATCCTACGAACGCTGCGTCCCACCCCGCTGACGGGCGCATTCCCGATTTCCCGGTCACGCGCTCACACCCACCGGCGTCATGGCCATCCGCTGCAAACAGTTCCATCTGCCGGACTTATAGAAAGACCGCAGGAGAAGAATCGCGTCGACGCTCTCCGGTAGCCAATAGATGGATGCGCCCTTGATGCGGAGATTGATGACGCGACGGATGGCGCTTTCGACGGCACCGCTGCCCCGCGGAAGCCCGAGCCCGACCATTGTGGTGTAGGCGAAACGATGACGGTTCTTCAGGAAGTAGTTGAGGTGCGTGCGGATCTTGCCGGCCGTGCGCCCGCGGCACAGCTCCCGCAGGGCCGTGATCACCTCGTCCACCCGTGCTCGCTTGAGCAGCCCCCGCGTGCGGTTGAGCCAGCGGGTGCGTTGCGTCGCGCTCCAGCGGCGCAGCTTGACCGCGTCGGAGAGTTGCTTCGCGGCATGATAGAAGTCGATCAGCCCCAGCACCTGTGTCGGCGAGAGCCCGAGCGCGGCGATGAGGCGCTGGAGGCGTCGCCAGATCCAGGGCGCGCCGTCGGCGATGAAGAGCACCTTGTCAGCGGCGTTGAGGCCGATCTGCCGCGCGTACGACAACAGCAGGGCGAAGACCGCCTCCGGTCCCCGGAGCGTGCCGTCGATGATCGGGGCCCACGTCTGAGACGGTCGCCCGTCGTCGCCGACGACGTACAGGATGAGGAGCTTCGGTTCCTTCCAGTCGGTATGGAATCGGTTGCGCCCCTTCTTCGTCTTGGGGCCACGCTTCTTGCGCCTCACGCGGACGCGGCCCCCGTCGAGGGAGACGACCACCCGCTTCCCGGTCACGCGGTCCAGCAGGCCGCACGCCGCGCTCTGCTGGGCCGCTCGGGCCCGCGCAGCGTAGCGATAGGCGGTCGAGCGGAGGGTCTTGATATCCAGGGCGATGCCGTCGGAGCGGAGCTGCGCCTGCGCTTCGGCCAGCGAGCTGAGCATGGCGACCGCGCGGCTTGCATCCGAGGCCAGCTTCGGCGTGCATCGGTCGTAGATGCCCAGCACCACCAAGGCGGGGTAGAGTCCCGGCCTCCGCTTCGCCCGACGGGCGTGTTTCTCGCGGTAGTACGGCGTCGTGACCGGCACCGTCGTGCCCCGGGAGGTGCGAACGTTGACGGTCTCCAGCCCGTCGCTCCGCATCCGCCGGGGCAGGTGGCGCACGAGGGCGCTCGCCGCGTCGCCAACCGCGGCGGAGCACACCGCGCGTTGCAGCACGGGGGTGAGGAGGGCGCCGAAGAACTCGTCCGCGATGGCCCGCAGCTGCTCTTCGCACTGCTCCGCTTCCTCTGCCGACCTGGGCGCTGGAGCACGCGCCTCAAACTCCAGCGCCCGCCGGAGGGCAGTGCGCAGGTGGACGGGAATGTTGCGAAGATCGATCTCGCGGCTCGGGGTGTCGATGGCGCTCTTGTCCATTTCAACGCACCATCATGGGCAGTCCGAGCCGTAATGTCCAGTACCACCCTCCCCGTCTGTCCGAAGACCGGCTCAACCTCCCCCAGCCTCACAGTCCATCTTTGCCTACACACTGTTCCGGGAAATCGGGAATGCGCCCCCGCTGACCGTCCGTTCCCTCTGCCTCGGGTAGGAAAACCCGGCCGACCAAGGGTTTTGCAAGAGGCTCCTTTCTCATCCGTGCACCGGGACTGCAGCAGCGCCTCTTTGCCGTTCCAGGTCCATGGGGCGGTGAAGCGGGTCCAGGCCATTCGACGCGGCGGGTCGTCGATCGCGGCGTCGCTCCAGCTATGACCGCCGTCGGCGGATACCTCCACCCTGCGGACGGCGCCTGAGCCGGACCATGCCAGACCGGCGATCGTGAAAAAGCCGGGGCCGGGCAGCCGCAGCTCGCCGGACGGGAAGGTGATGACCGACTTCGGTCCCTGCTCCAGGTAGAAGTCGCCGCCGAAGTCGCTGGCGCGAGCCTCGCCGCCCGGCCGGTAGCCCCGGTCCAGGAAATGGTGCTTTTCCCAGTAGGACATCAATGGGCGCTTCACCAGCCTGAGCCGCCGCAGCCACTTGACGTGATACTTGCCCTGAAAGCCGGGCACCACGAGCCGCAGCGGGTAGCCCTGGTGCGGACGCACCGGCTCCCCGTTCTGGCCGTACGCGACGATCACGTCGTCCAGGGCCTTGCCCATCGGGAGGCTCGCGCCGAGCCGGATCGATTCGGCCCCTTCCGCGAAGACCCAGTTCGCCCCCGGTTCCACGCCCACCTCGTCGAGCAACGCGGAGAGCGGCACGCCGGTCCACTCGCTGCACGCGATCATCCCGTGCATCTGCTCGACGGTCTTTCCCTCGGTGGTCGGCCGGTTGACGACGCACTCGATGTAGTGGGGGCGCGAGACGGACGGCAGGCGCACGAGATCGTCCATCGTGAACACCAGCGGCCGCTTCACCAGGCCGGAGATCACGAGTCGATGCTGGCCGGGATCGATGTCCGGGGGGACGCTGCCGTGGGAGGACACGTAGTGCAGGTCGGACGGGGTGACGTTGCCTACTAGGTCCCGCAGCGGCGTGAACGCATCGAGCCCCTCCGGTTCGCCGTGCAGGAAGATGTTCTGGCCGATGTTCGATATCATCGGGCGCATGACCGTCACGTAGCGCGAGCGCTCGCCGAAGGCCATGGCGTGCGTCGTGAGTCTTGTGGGCGCCGCGGATCCGGGAACGTGGGCGTGCGCGGACCGCGCGCCCACGGCCACACCGGCCAGGGCGGCACCCGCTTTCAGGAAACGTCTTCTGGTGGCCTGCTTCGCATCCATGACAACCTCTCCTTCATCAGACGGGCGTCCTCGATGGCGTTGGTCGTACGAAGCGTGCGCCGCGGCGATTGGAACCCTTATACCACCATGCCTCGTCCGCCCGGCCACATTTCTTCCGGTGATTACGATGGGAACACATGGCGACAACCACCCGCATCGTCCGGATAGGGAACTCCCGCGGCATTCGCATTCCGAAGGCGCTGCTCGATCAGGCCGAGTTGCCGGACGAGGTCGAGTTGCAGGCCGAGCCCGGCCGGCTCGTGGTGCGGGCGACCAGGACGCCCCGCGACGGCTGGGAGACCGCGGCGCGGGCCATGCGCGCGGCCGGTGACGAGCTGCTCGACCCGCCGTCTGCGAACGCCTTCGACGAGCGGGAGTGGGAGTGGTGACCCGCGGCGAGCTCGCGTGCGGCGGCGTACCCATTGTTATGCGTGTAGAAATAATGCTGTATGACATAATAATGCCCAGTGCGCTTCATCGACCGCGCCGACGAGATGCGCCGCCTCGACGCGGTGCTGGCCCAGCCGGGCGCCTTCGCCGCCATCTGGGGCCGCCGCCGGGTAGGCAAGACCCGCCTGTTGATCGAGTGGTCGCAACGCCATGACGGCTTGTACGCAGCGGCCGACCCCTCGGCGCCCGCGGTGCAGCGGCGTTACCTGGCTGGCGCCGTCGAGCGACGGTTTCCAGGATTCGCCGATGTCGAGTATCCGGACTGGCGATCCTTCCTGCTGCGGCTGGCCAGGGAAGCGGAGAGGAGCGGCTGGCCCGGACCGTTCGTGCTCGACGAGCTGCCGTACCTGATCGCCGCCGACGCGACGCTGACCGGCGTGCTGCAGGCGTGGGTCGACACGGCGCCGGGGCGGCCCACGCTGGTGGTGAGCGGATCGAGCCAGCGGATGATGCACGGGGCGATCCTCTCCGCCGGGGCTCCGCTCTACGGCCGGGCGCGGGAAGCGTTCGCCGTGCGCCCGTTGCGGCCGGGATATCTCGCCGAGCCGTTCCCCGAGTCCGAAGGGCGCGACCTGCTTGCGCTCTACTCGCTGTGGGGCGGAATGCCGCGCTACTGGGAGCTCGCCGAAGCGTTCGGCCTCGATTTCGAGAACGCGGTCGACACGCTGGTGCTCGACCCGGCCGGCTCGCTGCACCTGGAGCCGGATCGGCTGCTCCTGGAGGAAGTCCCGTCCGCCACGGCTCTGCGTCCGCTACTGGACGTGATCGGCGCCGGCGCTCACCGGGTCAGCGAGATAGCGGGTCGACTCGGCCGGCCGGCGTCCAGTCTGGCGCGACCGCTGGCGGCGCTCACCGAGATGGGCCTGGTGCGCCGGGAGATGCCGTTCGGGAGCGATCCACGCTCCGGCAAGCGGAGTCTCTATCGGATCGACGACCCGTTTCTGCGTCTGTGGTTCCGCGTCGTCGCGCCCGGTCGCGCTGCGCTGGCGCAAGCGCCGCGCGAGACGCGGCTGGAGTACTGGCGACGCCACCGCGCGGGACTCGAAGCGCAGGCCTGGGAGGAGCTCTGCCGCATGGCGGTGCCTTTCCTGCACCGCGCCGGGTCCGCCCTCGCCGACCTCGGTCCCTGGGAGCCGGCGCAACGCTACTGGCGGCGCAACGAGCCGGAATACGACGTGGTGGCGCGTTCGGTCGACGGCCGGCGCCTGCTCATCGGCGAGGCGAAGTCGACCTCGCGGCCCGCGTTGGCGGCGTCGCTCCGGTTCCGCCCCAGCGCGCCGCCGGTTGCGGGCGCCACCGACCTGGAGATCGTGCCGGTGGTGTTTGCGCCGCTGGGCAACGCGGGGCCAGTCGGCACGGATGGCGTGCATGTCGTCGACGCGCGGACGGTCTTCGGTGTGCTGCGCTGAATGCGATGCAGTCACCACCAGGAGGTCAGCCGATGTCGCGTTGGTTGCCGATCGTATCGCGCAGCCCTTCGACCCTCGCCATTCGCTCACGCAGGTCGGCCGTTTCACCGCGGACACAACTGATCTCGCCACGGACTCCGGTGATCTCGGTCCGGACGCTACGGATTTCGTCGGTGACCTCGGTCCGGACAGTGCCGATCTCGGTTCGGACACCGCCGATCTCGGTTCGGACGTTACCTATCTCACTGCGCATGGCGCTCTACGCGCACGTCACAGATACGGCGTGCCGCTCCATTCCGGCACCTGCTGGTTCTGCTTCAGTCGCAGGCGCTGCAGGTTCAGGGCGGAGTAGTAGCTGTCGAGATCCGTATCCGCCGCGACGACGCCGGGCAGGCTCACCGACGCCTCCAACGCGAAGCGTTCCGCGAGCGGGTGGTCGGGATTCTCGCGATACGCCGCGTTCCACCAGTCGAGGATCCGTTCCTGTGCGGTTCGCAGCAACGGGTCGGCCGGCAGCCGATCGCGTTTTTCGTGCTGATTGACCTTCCTGTGGGCGGGCATCAGATTCCAGAGATCGCCGCAGGGCCAGACGGTCCAGGGAAAGCAGTGATCGATGTCGAGGTTGGCGGCGCTCAGCCGCTTGCCGCTCCAGACGCAGTAGAGACTTCGTGCGGCGAGCAGTTGCTCGGCGCGCTCCCGGGGAACCCTCACGTCCCGCGACGGGTCCGACCATGTCATTGCCGCGGCCAGCCGGGCTTCGTCAAGTGTTCGTCCCTGTTTCGCTCCGTAACGCTGCGTCACGCGTATCCACTCGGCGATGATGGCGGGCTCGATCCATGCGCTGAAGCGTTGAATGGCCGCCCACAGGTGCGCCGGCACGCGCATCGTTCCAAAGCTGGCAAGATAGGGTGCGTCCAGCCGTACGCCGCCCGGCACCCGCGAAGCCGTGACCGGGCCATGCACCGGGAGGATGGGACGTGTCCCGTTGGGATAGGTCATGTAGCGGACGGGCATCTGGACGATGGTTCGCACCGCATCCTTGATCGCCTGGTGAAGCGCCGCGCCCGTGTCCCCGGTGAACGGCATGCCCACCCGCAGATCGTGATGTGAGACCTCGCCGAGCTTCCTGAAGGCGGTCTTTGCGAATCCAAGCCGGTCGCAGCCTCGGTTGGATGGATTCTGGGGAAGATCCGCGACGAGCAGCGGCTTGTAGAGGCGAATCCACGTCAGGGCGACCAGACCCATCGGAATGGCCACATGGTCGTCATCCGCGGACCCTGCGACACCGCCGGCGCCGTCGGCGATACGACACAGCGTACGCAGGAGGTCCAGCTTGTAGGTGGAACTCTTGTCGTCGTTGAGGATGATATGCCGCAGCAGCGGCAAGGCGCCGGTCCCGTCATCCGGCAGCCGGATCGCCAAGTGTGACCAACGGACGTCGGATCGGCCCAGGTGGTCGTCCGCGAAACCCTGCTTCTCGATGAAGGCGCCGTGATTCCGGGCCAGTTTCCGGACTTCATCCTCCGAGACGGGATGGAATCCGCGCTCGGGTCCGGCTGGGCCATGCCGCAGCGTGACCGCGAGCAACCCGCCCGGCTTGAGCAGGGTTACGAGTTTCCGGAACGCCCTTGTACGGTCGGACGGTGCGACGTGCATCCAGACGGCGCTGAGCAGAATGACGTCGAACGAGAGACCGGTTTTGAACGTCCGTTCGAGACCCGGCAGGGAGTCGGCAATCCACTGGATCGGCCGGTCTTCGTACCGCTGCCGTGCGGCCGTCCGCATGTTGCCTGACGGTTCGACCGCGACGACGTCGTATCCCTGCGACGCCAGCCACGCGGCGTCACGACCGCTGCCGGCGCCGACGTCGAGGAGAGTTGCAGGCTTCGAGGGGAGCAGGTCCTTGAGCCAATGATGAATCCGTTCGGCGGGTACGGCCTCGTAGTGATCTGCGAGCTGTTCGGCGTGGGCGTCGTACCAGGAAATCGCGTCAGTCAAACTGCTGCACTCGCTCAGGGTTCATGGGCTGCCTCCCATCCTATCGTGGTTGGTTCTAGGCGTTGGCAGGTTTGCGGCGCGAGCGACGTGTGAGAGTTCTGCATCGTGTCGTACATGTCACGGTTTTGCACGATACACTTGGGGCAGAACCGGGGGCATGCGGCCGAGGATCAGTCCGAGGTACGCCTCGCGTACGTGGCACGCGCGTTCCGCGGTGCCGAATCGCTCTGGGTCGACGCGAACGGAGTGGGCGGACAGGCGCTGATCAGACTGTCGGTGGCTCGCCGAGGCCGTCCTGAGCATGAACGTGTGCTCCCACTGCGGGCCGCTGACGAGAATCGGATTGCAGCGCTCCGCGATCGGATTCTGGACACCGTGACGCGGCCCCGGCGTCGAGGCTGCCGCCGCGACAGCGACTGGGCGCTCGCCACGCTGGCCCTCGCTGCCGAATCACTGACACCTAACGCATCCCTTCGGGCTGACCCCTACGAAAGACAAAGCATGTTATGCTCTCACCGTGGAGCGGGGCCTCATTGAAGCGCAGGTGTCAGCCCGAACGGCGACTGGTGCCGACTCGGATTCTCCGCTCCACACGTTCCGCCATTTCGAACTGATACATTACCCGCCGTCGACGTCGCTGGCCTGGGGAGCGCGTGCCTGATTTCCGTACTGCTACGCGGCCGAGCCCACTGATTTTCAGTTCCCTTGGAGAGCTGTACGACCAGTACGAGTCCCTGTTCTTGCAGGGGCATCCGTACCGCCAGGATCTGGTGTCGAGCTGCGGATTGCGGGTGACCACTTTCGACCGGTGCTTCCTGCACCTGGTCAAGCTCAGCCAGGGTGGACGCGTAGAGTTCAACATCCAAGAGGAGAGGCTACGCTTCCGAGCCGAACGGGCCGGTCTTGGGCCGTACTCCATCGACAGAGCCAGATCTCGCCATCTCCCGTCCGTACTCGACACGCTGCTGAAGCCTCACGAATTGCGCGACCCGCAAACGGCCGACCTCGGGTTTCTGAAACACTACGGCGATCGCCCCTATCCGTTCGCGTTGGTCCTGGTCGGCTGGAGCAGGAGCGACGACTGCCGCATTCCAGTGACGGGGTTTCCTGTGAAGCGGAATCGTGCGCGAACCTGGTTGAAGAAGACTCGGAATCTGCTGTGGGAAGCGGGGCAGGAGCCGCTGACAGATACCCAAAAGACCAACGGCCGCTTCTGAGAAGCGGCCGCCAGCTACGCTGCGGGGATTCCACCCACATTCTCTTCCGACCGAAGTCGCTAGGAGAAATCATACCACCCCATGCCCGCTGGGCCAAAGGGGACAGCGACGCATTTCACCCCTACCCGATCCCGATGCGCAACACCGTGAACAGCAGCCAGCACGTGAACCCGCCGACGATCGTCATCGACAGCCCCCACGCCATCAACTGGTTGAACAGTTTCCGCGGGTCCTCGGACTTCGGCGCCGCGGCCATGCAGAGGGCCCCGAGCGTCGACAGTGCCGAGACGTCGACGAGGTGCGCGCCGACGTTCATCGACGAGGCGATGGCCAGGGGCTCCACGCCGCCGATCTGCGCGGCCAAACCTGGCACGGTGGGCAGGAACGCCGGCAGGACGACGCCGGACGTGCTGCTGTAGATGGAGATGAAGCCGGTGGTGAAGGCCATCACGGCGGTCACCGTGTTGGCGGTGGACACGCCGGCGAGCACGCGGGTGAAGAGCTCGAGGCCGCCGGTCTCGTCGAGGACCGAGATGAGCACGGTGACGCCGCAGACCATCATGATCACGCGCCAGGGCATGAGCTTGACCGCCGCGGATTCGTCGCCGGCCTTGAGTAGCGCGAGCACGATGGCGCAGGCGAAGGCGCCGAGGCCGACGTCGACGTTGAGCAGGATGACGCCGGCCAGCAGCGCCCCGATGACGCCGATGGTGATCCAGTGCTCCCGCCCGAAGTCCTCCGCCGCGGTCTTTCCCTCTGCGCCGTCGCCGCCGTCCCGCGTCGGGACGACGAGCGCGCCCTCGTGATACCGGCCCAGCAGCCGCCAGCCGCCGAGCAGGAAGTAGGCGGCGAAGACGACCACGGCATGGGCCATCATGTTGTTGAGATAGGTCGGAACCTCGTAGCCGGCGAGGCCGATCTCGGCCATGACGCCGTTGACGATGACGCCGGTCGGGGCGATCGGGGAGAGCGAGCCGGCGTTGGCGCCGTTGCCGATCATGATCGCCATCAGGAACGCCGGGATGCCGACCTGCCCGGCGACCGCCATGCCCATGGGCGCCATCAGGGCGACCGAGGCGATGTTGCCCGGTCCGATCGAGGCGAGCACGAACGACAGGGCGAAGAACATCATCGGCATGACGCCGACGTTGCCGCGGCAGAGCAGCACCGCCTTGTGGGCGATGAGATCGAGCGTGCCGTTGGCCTGCGCCTGCGAGAAGAGCAGGGTGACGCCGGCCAGGGTCAGGAACAGCCGGGTCGGGAACCCGCTCATCACCTCGGCGGCGCTCATGTCGGCGATGTAGACGCCGACCACCCAGGCGAGGGAGATGGCCAGGAACCCCACGTGGAGCCGGATGGTGCAACTGACTACGATGGCGATCGCCAGCGCGGCGAGCGACAGGGTGGCGGCATCCATGGGGCGGGAGTATATCTGGTACAGAGCGGCCGGCGTGCCCAAAGATCGATGGCCGGGCGAGGCGTCCCCGGCGGAGGGTCCGCGAGCCGCACCGGAGAAGTAGGATTGCAGCGGCGGCGGTCAGCGACCGACAACGGCGGGTAGCGGCGATCGGATGCACATCATCATCATCGGCGGCGGGGCCATCGGGTATCCGCTGGCGAAGGCCCTCGGTTCGGCGCACGACGTCTTCGTGGTCGATTCGGATCCGCTGGTCGGCGAGCGCTTCGCGGACGCCGACGTGGAGTTCCTGGCCGGCAGCGGAGCCAATCCCGACGTGCTCCGGCGCGCCGGGGTCGAGCGTTGCGAGCTGCTCATCGCCGCCGCGCAGCTCGACGAGGTCAACATCGTCGCCTGCGCCCTCGGGAGCAAGCTGGGCGCGCAGAGGACGATTTGCTTCGCCACGCGGGAGGATCTCCTCGTGGGCGGCGCCGGCGGACTGTCCGCGCACTTCGGGATCGACGAGATCATCTGGCCGGAGGCGGCGCTGGCCGCCGACATCGAGCGCGTCATCATGGCGCCGGGAGCGACCGACGCGGAAGTGTTCGCGGGCGGCCGCATCGAGATGCTGGAGTACCGGCTCGACGCCGTGTCGCCGCTGGTGGGACCGCCGGTGTCGTCGCTCGACCTGCCGGCGGGCGTGGTCATCATCGCGGTGAAGCACGAGCACTCGACTTCCATCCCGCGCGGCGAGACGCGCCTGGCGGCCGGCGACAAGGTGGTCCTGATGGGCAACCGCGAGGGGATGGCGCAACTCCGCACGCTGATGGCGCCCGGCGCGGGGGACGCGGCGTCGCAGCTCGTGACGATCATCGGGGGCGGCGACGTCGGCTACCGTCTGGCGCAGCACCTCGACCGCGCCGACGGGATTCGGGTCTGCGTCATCGAGCGGGACCCGGCCCGCGGCGAGCTGTTGGCCGCGAAGCTGGGTCGCGCCCTCATCCTCCAGGGGGACGGCACCGACCTGGAGCTGCTGGAGTCGGAGGACATCGGCCGCAGCGACGTCCTGGTCTCTGTCATCGACAACGACGAGCGCAACCTGCTCGCCTCGCTGCTCGGACGGCAGCTCGGCGTCGGCAAGGTGATCACCCGCGTCAGCAAGCCGGCCAACCACCGCCTGTTCGAGCGCGTCGGCATCGACGTGGCGCTGTCGGCCCACGGCGCGGCGGTTACGTCCGTGGTCCACCAGATCGACGGCGGGCGCGCCAGTCTGCTCGCCATCCTGCAGGAGGGGCAGGCCCGCGTCGTGGAGCTGACCACACCGGCGGGGTTCCTGCCCACCGCGGTGAAGGACCTGCGCCTGCCGCGGGATTCCATCATCGGCACCGTGCTGCGCGCCGGCGAGGTCCTCGTCCCGCGGGGCGACCACCGGATAGAGGGAGGCGACCGGTTGCTCGTCTGCTGCACCGAGGCGGCGGTCCGGGGCGTCCGCGACCTGTTCGCGCACGGGTAGCCGCGGCCCATGCGCTTCATCAACATCGCCCAGGTCGCGGGACGCATCTGCCGGCTCTTCGCCGCCGCGTTCGCCGCGCCGGCGGCCGTGGCCGCCTTCTACGGCGAATGGACCGACATCCCGGGCTTCGTGCTCGGTGGCGTCGTCAGCGGCGGCATCGGGCAGGCGCTCCTCGGCATCTCGCGCGGCGCCGACGACGACCTGCGCCGGATCGAGGCGCTGTCGGTCGTGGCCGGCGTCTGGCTGCTGTTTGCCGTTCTCTGTTCGATCCCGTACCTGTGGGTCGGCTTCGGGGTCATCGACGCGCTGTTCGAGGCGATGTCGGGGATCACCGCCACCGGTGCGACCATCCTGACCGACTTCGAGTCGCCGGGGCGGGGCCTCTTCTTCTGGCGGGCGATGACGCAGTGGATCGGCGGCATGGGGGTCATCACCCTGGTCGTCGCGGTCCTGCCGCGCCTCGCGGTGGGGGTCCGCCAGTTGTTCTTCGCCGAGGCGCCCGGTCCCACGGAGGAAAAGCTGGCGCCGCAGATCCGCAAGACCGCGGCGTCGCTCTGGCGCCTCTACGCGGGCCTGACCGCGGCCGAGGTGGTTGCCCTGGGACTGGCCGGCATGCCCTGGTTCGACGCGGTCTGCCACGCCATGACGACGTTGGCGGCGGGCGGCTTCTCGCCGCACGCGCAGTCGATCATGGGCTACGACAGCGCCCTGATCGAGTGGATCATCTGCCTCTTCATGTTCCTCGCCGGGGCCAACTTCGCGCTGCAGTACCGGGCGCTGCTCGGCCGGCCCGGTGTGCTGTTCCGGGACGACGAGTTCCGGACCTACACGGGAATCGTGGCGCTGGCCGCGGGTTCCCTGGCCCTGCTGCTGTGGACCGTCGAGGGCGACGGCGCGCCGCTGCGCCGGGCCACGTTCCAGGTGCTGTCGATCCTGACCACCACCGGCTACGCCACCACCGATTTCGAGCTGTGGAACGACCGGACCAAGCTGGTGCTCCTCGCGGTGATGTTCATCGGCGGCTGCGCCGGATCGGCGGCGGGGGGGCCGAAGGTGCTGCGGCACATGCTGGTGGGGCGCTTCACGCTGCTGGAGCTGCGGCGAACGCTGCACCCGCGCGGCGTGCTGCCCCTGAAGCTCGGCGGGAAGGTGGTGCCGGATGAGGTGATCCGCTCGGTGCTGGTGTTCTTCCTGTTCTACGTCCTGACCTTCGCGATCTGCACGGCGGTAGTCATCGGCTTCGGGGCGGACATGGAGACCGCGGTGACGGCCACCACCGGCACGCTGGGCAACATCGGTCCGGGGTTCGGCGAGGTGGGCCCGATGGCGAGCTACGCCGGGCTGCATCCGGTCAGCAAGCTGACGCTGATCGCCGCCATGTGGATCGGGCGCCTGGAGGTGGTGACGGTGCTCGCGCTACTGCGGTTCGAGGTCTGGACCAGCGCGCACTGGCGGGGAATCGAGTCGTGATTCTGCTGGTCCATCACGGCGAGGCGGCGGACCCGATCGTCGATGCGCAGCGGGCGCTGACCGCGGCCGGCCGCGCGGCGGTCGAGCGGCTCGCGCGGGAGGCGGCGGCGCGCGGTGTCGCCCCGGTCGAGATCTGGCACAGCGGCAAGCTGCGGACGCGCCAGACCGGCGAGGCGTTCCGCCGGGCGTGCAACCCGCTGGCCGCCTTCACGATGGTGCGCGGCCTGCAGCCGGCCGATCCTTCCGACATCCTGGGGGACCGGTTGGCGGGGGAGACGCGGGACCTGCTGCTGGTGGGGCACATGCCGCACATCGCGCGCCTGCTGCGGCGCCTGCTTGGCCGCGTCGGCGACGACGTGGAGTTTCCCCTGCACGGCATGGTGGCGCTGGAGCCGGACCCGGTCGGCGATCCCACGCGCTGGCGGGAGGCGTGGCGGCTCGCTCAGAACACTGGCCCCTGACGGTCCCGCAGGTCTGCGTGTGCCGCGCTTGGGGGCGGTCTCCTCAGCCGACCAAGCGCAGGATCGCCAGAAGGCCTCCGAGGATGGCCAAGGTCTGGACGAGCATTGCCCGGTAGATTCTGGCTTCTGCGGCGGAGACTGTTGCAGCGGTGTGTTTCCGCACGTTCTCGACCGTGGCGTCGAAGTGCTCCGTCGTCACGTGCTTGTCTTGATCCGCGACCTGACTCCACAGCAAGTTCCTGACATCGGGACCGGGGCCACACATCCCGAGAATCCGGTCAGCGCAGCGCGCGCAGCTTCTCGTCGAGCAGCTCCCACGCCCGGCGCACGTGGCGCTCCTCCGTTCGCACGTGCCCGACCGCCAGACGGATGGAGAAACGCCCGTTGAGGCGCGTGTGGGACAGGAAGACTTCGCCGGTCGAGTTGACCGCTTCGAGCAGCCGCTCGTTCAGCGCGTCGGTTTCGGATTCGTCGGCACCGGCCGGCGTCGCCCGGAAGCAGACGACGCTGAACGGGACCGGCGCCAGCCGCTCGAAGTCCCGGCTCTCGTCCACCCATCCCGCGAACAGCCGCGCGAGGCGCATGTGCTCGGCGAGCCGGTCGCGGATGCCGTCCGACCCGAAGTGGCGCAGGATCGCCCAGAGCTTCAGCGACCGGAACCGGCGGCCGAGCTGGACGCCGGTGTCCATCAGGTTGCGAACCTCCACCGCCTCCAGCGTCTGCAGGTAGTCGGGCGTCAGCGAGAACGCCGCGCGCACCGTGTCCATGTGGCGGCAGTAGAACGCGCTGAGGTCGAACGGCGTGAAGAGCCACTTGTGCGGGTTGACCACCAGCGAGTCGGCCGCGCCGCAGCCGTCCAGGACGTGCCGCGTCTCCGGGACCAGGGCCGCTACGCCGGCATAGGCCGCGTCGACGTGCAGCCAGAGCCCCTCGGCGGCGCAGATGTCGGCGACGGCGCCTACCGGGTCGACGCTGGTGGTTGAGGTGGTGCCCACGGTGGCGACCACCGCCAGCGGCGTCACGCCCCGCGCGCGGTCGGCGGCGATGGCCTCGCGCAGAGCCTCGGGCCGCATCCGGAACTCGTCGTCCGCGGGGATATGGGACAGCGCGTCGTGGCCCAGCCCGAGCGTCATGATCGCCTTGTCTATCGACGAATGCGCCTGCTCGGAGGCGTAGACGCGCAGCGGGCCGAGGTCGGGACGTCCGGCCAGTCCGCGGGTGCGGACGTCGGCCACCGCGCGGTGCCGGGCCGCGGCCAGCGCGTGCAGGCTCGAGATGGACGCGGTGTCGTAGATGACGCCTTCGAACGTGTCGGGCAGGCCGAGAAGCTGCCGCAGCCAGCCAAGCGTCACCTCCTCCAGCTCGGTCGCGGCGGGCGACGTCCGCCACAGCATCGCCTGCACGTTCAGGGCGGCGGAGAGGAACTCGGCGAGCACGCCGGCGGCGCCGCCCGAGATGGCGAAGTAGGCGAAGAAGCCCGGGTGGTTCCAGTGGGTGATGCCGGGCAGGATCACCCGCTCGAAGTCGCGGAAGATCGCATCGAAAGGGACGCCCTCGGTCGGCGGGGACGACGGCAACGCGTCGCGCACCGCACCCGGCGCGTTCTTCGAGAGGACCGGGTAGCGCTCGGTGTGGTTCAGGTAGTCCGCTATCCAGTCGACCAGTTCGTGGCCGTGCCGGCGGAACGCCTCGGCGTCCATGTCGCCGAGGCGTTCCGGTTCCTTGCTGGCCACGGTGTCTTTGGTCACCGCGTCGCGGTCGGCCCCGAGGTTGGTCAGTTGCCCGCGCCCAGGTACTCGAGCGCGAAGTTCCTCAGTGGCGGGCTGCGCAGGCCGATCGCCTCGGCCTCGGCGGTTGCGTCCTCGACCGAGTAGCCGTCCTGCTTGACCCGCTTGATCAGCCACATCGCGCCGACCCGGTTGGCGGAGCCGCAGTGGATGTAGACCGGCTGGTTCGACGGCTCGGCCACCGTGTCGAGGAACGCCTCGACGATCTCGGCGGTCGGCGTACGGAACGGCAGGTGCACGTAGTTGAGGCCGGCCGCCTCGGCCGCCTCCCGGCTGGCGTCGATATCGGCGCCCTGCTCGCCCGGGGTGCGGAAGTTGACGATAGTGCGGAAGCCCCGCTCCTGCAGCACGCCCAACGCCTCCACCGGCGTCGCGCCGGCGCACGCGACGGTGGCGTCGACGCGCGTGTAGTTGCGGACCCCTTCCGGACCCTCTTCCGCCTGGAAGCTCGGCGCCTGGGCGCCGGCCGGGAGCGCGCTCCCGGCGAGGAGCAACGCGGACGCAAAGACGACGAGAACGACACCGATTCTTGACTGTGGCATAACGAAAGATTGTAGCATCGGGGAGTCGAGGTTCTCGGCGCCGCGATGCTCGCGGCAACAGGCGGAAGGAGCCGGTCGTGCCAGACGTCGTACATACCAGCCGCATGCGGATCGATCGGGTGAAGGGTCCCATCCGGGAGGCGTTCCTGGAAGGGTTCGACACGCCGATCCGGTTCGGCGTGCACGGGGGCATCAAGAAGTTCTACGGGGTGGAGCCGGACGAGGAGGTCCCGGCGACGCTCGACTACATGGTCGGCGCCGTCGGCGGTTGACTGCTCGGCACCCTTGCACGTGCACTGGAAGTGCGCGACATTCCGGCGCCGCCCGACAAGATTACCGCCGCCGTCGAAGGCGATATCGAAGCGATCGACAAGGTGCTGCGCATCACGCGCATCCGCGTCCGCTACGACCTCACGGTTCCGAAGGGGAAGCGCGAGGCGGCCGAGCGCGCCGTCGAGCGGCACCCGCGCGGTTGTCCGGCCGCGAACAGCGTGGCGGGCTGCATCGATCTCGACATCAAGGCCGACATCACCGAGGAGGAGTAGCTGCCGTTGAGCGGGGCGGCAATCTCCCTCGTCGAGTGGCGTCCGTGGGGCCGCGCCGCCTTCGAGGAGGCGCGTGGGGCGCAGGTCCCGGTGCTGTTGGCGCTCGGTCCCCGCTGGTGTCCCGCCACCGCGGCCATGATGCGGGGGACGTACGGGGACCCCCGCGTGGCCGATCTCCTCGAGGAGCGGTTCGTGCCGATCCGGGTCGACGCCGAGGCGCGCCCGGACGTCGGCGAGCGCTACAGTCTGGGCGGGTGGCCGACCACCGCGTTCCTGACTCCCGACGGTCACGTTCTCGGCGGGGAGACCTACGCTACCGCCGAGCGGATGCGGGACCTGCTGTCGCGCGTCGCCGCTGCGTTCGCGGCGCAGCGGGACGCGATCCTCGAGCGGGGCGCACCACCTGCTGCGCCGCCTGCCGCCCCGGCCGTCGCGGCGCCCGATCCCGATATCGATGCCTGGGTGGGCGACCACCTGCTCGCGCAGTTCGACGAGCGGCACGGCGGCTTCGGCGCCGGGGCGAAGCGGGTGCATGCCGCCGCCCTGGAGCTGGCGTGGCGCCGTGCCCGTGACGGCGACCAGGCGTTCGCGGCCGTGGTCGATCGCACGCTCCACGCCATGGCCTGGGGCGGGCTCTACGACGACGTCGACGGCGGCGTATTTCGCTACTGCGCGCGCCGCGACTGGACCGAGCCGGGCACGGAGAAGCTGCTCGACGTCAACGCGGAGGCGCTCCGCCTGTTCCTGCTGCCGCACGATGACGCCTGCCTCGACCGGGCCATCGGCCTGGTCGGCTACGTGCGGCGGACGCTGGCCGACCTGACACCGGATCACGCCGGGTTCTTTGCGAGCCAGCAGGGCGATCCGGACTACTACCAGCCGCAAGCGGAGGGAGACCCCGCGGGCGTCGCGCCACCGCCGGTCGACCGCGCGGTCTATGCCGACGGTACCGCGCTGATGGCGCGCGGGTTCGTGGCGGCGTCGGAGACGTTCGGCGATTCGTCGCTGCTGGAGTTCGCCGTCGACGCGATGGAGCACGTGGTGGCGGGCACCTACGAGCGCGGCGGCGGGATCGCCCACCGGGCCGGCTTCCGGTCGGGGGTGCGCGGGCTGCTCGCCGACCAGGTCCGGGCCAGCGCGGCGCTGCTCGACCTGCACGAACGGACCGATCGCGAGGCGTACCTGGACGTGGCCCAGGAGCTGATGCAGTTCGCGCTCCACCACCTGTGGGACGCCGCGGGCGGCGGCGGCTTTCTCGACCGTGTCCATGGTCCGGACGACGTCGGGCTGCTCGGCGAGCCGGTGCGTCCGTTCGCCGCCAACTGCGAGGCCGCGCGCGTGCTTCTCCGTCTGGCGCGCATCACCTCCGAGCCGGCCTTTCGGGAACGGGCCGTCGGGGCGCTCGCCTCGCAGACCCCGGTTGCGCGGGCGCACGGCGTCGACGCGGCGCCGTACGCCCTGGCGCTGCGAGAGCTCCGGGGAACGGACGCCGAATAGGCATTGCGTCTTGTGTGCACCTCGGCCGCTCCCTGGGCTGGGTTGGCGTGTCCCGAGACGTCTGCGGTCGGCGTGCTAGACTTCCCGCGCCAGAGAAGCCCGTGCCCTCCGATTCCACCACCACTGTTCCCGCGCTGGAGCAGGTCGCGGCCCGGCTGCGCATCGCCTCGGTCCGCGCCACGAGCGAGGCGGGCAGCGGCCATCCGTCGAGTTGCTGCTCGGCGGCGGACCTTGTCGCGGCCCTGTTCTTCGGCCACATGCGGTTCGATCCCAGGGATCCGCAGGACGACGACAACGACCGCTTCGTCCTGTCGAAGGGCCACGCCGCGCCGCTGCTGTACGCCGCCTGGGCCGAGGCGGGCTTCGTGCCGCCGGACGATCTGCTGCAGCTGCGGCAAATCGACTGCGATCTCGAAGGGCACCCGACGCCCCGCCTGCCGTTCGTCGACGTGGCGACCGGATCGCTCGGACAGGGAATCTGCGCCGCCGTCGGCATCGCGCTCAACGCCCGCCGCATCGGGTCCGCCTATCGGACCTACGTGCTCGTTGGTGACGGCGAGTCGGCGGAGGGCTCGGTGTGGGAGGCGGCTCAGGTCGCGGACAACCACCGGCTCGACAACCTCTGCGCCATCACCGACGTCAACGGCTTCGGCCAGAGCCGCGCGACGCAGTGGGGGCACGACATGGCGGCCTATCGGGAGCGGTGGAGCGCTTTCGGCTGGCACGCGATAGTGGTCGACGGCCACGACATCGGGGCGATCCTGGCGGCGCTTAACGAGGCTGCCGGGACCGCCGGGCGGCCGACGATGATCCTGGCCCGGACGCTCAAGGGCAAGGGCGTGTCGTTGATCGAGGGGAAGGACGGCTGGCACGGGAAGCCGATAAAGCTAGGCGCGGACCTGGACGGCGCGCTCGACGAGTTGAACGGCCGGCTTGGCCCGGGAACGGCGATTCCGGCCATTCCGCCGCCGGTGCGGTCGGATGCGGCGCCGGCGCAGGCTCCCGCCGGTCCACCGCGGTTGCCGTCCCCGCCGGCGTACGAGCGGGGGAGCCAGGTGGCGACGCGGACCGCCTACGGAGATGCGCTGGCCGCGCTCGGTGCGGCGGACCCGCGTATCGTGGCGCTCGACGCGGACGTCGGCAATTCCACTTTCAGCGAGACGTTCGAGGCGGCCCACGGCGACCGGTTCATCGAGACCTATATCGCCGAGCAGGCCATGGTCGGCGCGGCGATGGGACTCGCCAGCCGCGGCGCCATCCCGTTCCCCTCGACGTTTGCCGCCTTCCTGACGCGCGCGTCAGACTTCGTGAGGATGGCCGGCATCGGGCAGATGAACATCAAGCTCGCCGGATCGCACGCCGGCGTGTCGATCGGCGAGGACGGCCCGTCCCAGATGGCGCTGGAGGACCTCGCCATGATGCGCGCCGTGCCCGGCTGCGCGGTCCTGTATCCGTGCGACGCCGTCAGCGCAGCGCGCCTGGTCGAGGCGGCGGCGGGCTGCGACGGCATGGTCTACATCCGGACCTCCCGGCCGAAGACCCCGGTCATCTACGGTCCGGACGAGGAGTTCGCCATCGGCGGGTCGAAGGTGGTGCGCGAGTCGGTGAATGACGCGGCGACGGTGGTGGCGGCCGGCGTGACCCTGTTCGAGGCGCTGCGGGCGCACGACAGGCTGGCCGCCGAGGGCATTCCGCTGCGCGTCATCGACGCCTATTCGGTGCAGCCGGTGGACCGCCGCACGCTGGTCGACGCCGCCCGCCGTACAGGCAGCCGGCTGATTACGGTCGAGGACCACTACGCCGCGGGCGGGCTCGGCGATGCGGTGAGCGATGCGGTGGCGGCCGACGGCATCGTGGTCGAGCGCCTCGCCGTCCGCGGGGTCCCGCGTAGCGGGCGACCCGACGAGCTCCTCGAGCGGTTCGGTATCTCCGCCTCCTGCATCGCCGCCGCGGTGCGCCGTCAGGTCGGCGCACGGGCCGGCACCGCCGCGGCCGGTCGCGCGTAGACGCGTCCGGAGCGCACGGCCCCGGACGACCTCGATACGTCGGCATTGCGCCCGGCGGCCGATCCCGGTCATGATCCGCGCGGAGGGAGGACGTCAGCATGCCGAGCAACGGCCCATCCGACGTAGCGACGCCCGCCGCACCATCCGCTGTCACGCCTCCGCCGTCCGGCGCGGCGCCTGTGGCACCATCCGCTGTCACGCCTCCGCTGCCCGGTGCGGCTCCTCTCGTGCACTGCGTGACCTGCGGGTACCGGATCGCGGCCAATGCGCCGACCTGCCCGCAGTGCGGTGCGCCGAACCCGCTTGCGGCGCCCACGAGCTCGACCCGAACCAAGGGAGTGGCGGCGCTGCTCTGTATCCTGGGCTTCGTTCTGGTCGCGGGCATGCACCGGTTCTACGTGGGCAAGATCGGCACCGGTGTCCTGATGCTGGTGACCCTCGGCGCCCTGGGTGTCTGGACGCTGATCGATTTCATCCTCATCCTCGTGGGCGAGTTCAACGACCGCGACGGCTTGCCGTTGAAGCCTTGAAGCAGGGAGCAATCGAAATGAAGCTGCAATCCCGAAGACCTGCGGTCCGGAGCGGTCGGGTTACCCTGATGGCGGTAGCTGCGATGCTTGGAATCACGATTCTCGGCGCCGACGTGGCGATGCGCGCCCAGTCGCAGGAGGCGCTGGGACACGGCTACAGCCGGCCGGCCCGGAGCCCGCACAGCAGCCGGTCCGAAGTCATCGCCCCGTACGGCATGGTGGCGGCCAGCCAGCCGCTCGCGGCGCAGGTGGGCATCGACATCCTCAAGGCCGGCGGCAACGCGATAGACGCCGCGGTGGCGGTCAACGCCGTCCTCGGGCTGGTCGAGCCGCACATGAACGGCGTCGGCGGCGACTTGTTCGCCATCCTCTGGGACGCCGAGACCGAGCAGCTGTACGGGCTGAACGCCACCGGCCGCGCGCCGTACCAGATCAACCGCGAGACGCTGGTCCGGCAGGGTTACACGCGGATGCCGGGCAAGGGACCCCTGACGTGGACGGTGCCGGGCGCGGTCGACGGCTGGCATGAGCTGCTGGAGCGGTTCGGAACGCTGGAACTCGCCGACGCGCTGGCGCCGGCCATCGCCTACGCCCGCGGCGGCTTCCCGGTGAGCGAGATCATCCAGCGGCAGTGGGCCGGCTCGGCCCTCGCCCTGGCGCAGTGGCCCGACTCGGCGGCCACCTACCTGCCGAACGGACGCCCGCCGCGCGTCGGCGAGGTCTTCAAGAACCCGCACCTCGCCGCCACCTACGAAGCCATTGCGCAGGGCGGCCGCGACGCGTTCTACAAGGGCGACATCGCCCGCCGCATCGTCGCGTTCAGCGAGGGGAACGGCGGCTACTTCACGATGGCCGACTTCGAGGACCACTCGTCGGTCTGGGTCGAGCCGGTCAGCACCAGCTACCGCGGCTACGACGTCTGGGAGGTTCCGCCGAACAGCTCCGGCATCCTCGCCCTGATGATCCTCAACCTGATGGAGGGCTACGACGTCGCCGCGCTCGGCCACAACTCCGCCGACGCCATCCACCTCTACGCCGAGGCGAAGAAGCTGGTCTGGGCCGACCGCAACACCTACGTGGCGGACGCCGACGCCAACGAGCTCCCGACGCAGCCGCTCATCACGAAGTCCTACGCAGACCTGCGCCGCCAGCTCATCGACCGCGAGCGCGCCGGGCTCGAGGTCGCGCCGGGCCAGCCCTTCGATCACAGCGACACCGTCTATCTCACCGTGGTCGACAAGGACCGCAACGCCATCTCGCTCATCGAGAGCATCTTCGGCGGCTTCGGCTCCGACGTCGTCCCCGGCGACCTCGGCTTCGCGCTCCAGAACCGCGGCTCCGGCTTCTCGCTCGAAGAGGGCCACCTCAACTCGCTCGAGCCGCACAAGCGGTCGCTCCACACCAACATGCCCGCCTTCGTCACCAAGGACGGTAAGCCCTTCATGTCGTTCGGCGTCATGGGCGGCTCCATGCAGCCGCAGGGCCACTGGCAGGTGCTGTCGAACATCATCGACTTCGGCATGAACCTGCAGGAGGCGGGCGATGCCGCGCGCGTGCGCCACAGCCCCAGCCTGCGCCCCGGCGGCACCGTAGCCGTCGAGCCGGGCGTCTCCGACGAGGTCATCGCCGAGCTCCGGCGCCGGGGCCACCACGTCGAGCGGCAGGGCGGCGGCGGCATGGGCGGCTACCAGGCGATCATGATCCACCCGGAGACGGGGATGCTGCACGGGGGGACGGACCCCCGCAAGGACGGGCAGGTGATCGGGTACTGAGCGCCATGATTCACATCGTCTGCCTGTATGACCGGCGCCGGAAGGGAGAGCGCCTGCGGGTTGGGGCCATAAGGTATCCCCCGCGTGGTAAGCGCAAGGAAGACGTTGACGAGTACGACGTCCGGCTCCCCGAGCTGGCGCCGAGCAGGGACTTGCTGCGCAAGTTCAGGAAGGGCGCCATCTCTTGGGAACGATTCGTTCAGCTCTATCGATCGGAGATGAACAAGCCGGAACGCAAGTACTTGATTCCCCTGTTCGCGGCCCTCTCGAAGGTGACCACCTTGGCCATCGGCTGTACTTGCCTGGAAGAATCGCAGTGCCATCGGTCGGTTCTGCGCGAGCTTCTGGCCGATGCCGGGGCCGACTTGGCGTAAGCCCGACGACAGTCGATGCGCCCGAAGTCCGCGGCGACCCTGGACGCCAAGTGGAAGAGTCGCCCCTGGCACCACAGACCCTCTGGGGCGTCGGGGGAGCCACATCCCCGGAACGACTTGAACCTCCGCTTGAGGCGAGTCCTCAGTTGGCTCGGGCGCGCCGAAAAGGACTACAAGGCAGGCGACTGCGACGCGGCGTTCATCTTCTACTGGATAGCCTTCAATGCAATGTACGGGCAGTTGGGCACTTCATCGGTCGATGACATATACGAAAGGGACAGACGGCGTGACTATTTCGACAGGATAGTCGCCTTCGCCGACGCGGAGAGCGCCATCTACGACACGATCTGGTCAGCTCTTCGGGACGACATCGAGAGAATGCTGGAAAACCGGTATGTCTATGAGCCGTACTGGAGGCATCACAACAACCCGGCGGAGGATCGAGACTGGGAGCAGCGGTTCGACAGCGCACGAGAACGGGCGACGGATGCGATCAGGCGAACACGAACGAAAGACGTGCTCCGTGAGCTGTTTTTCCGCCTCAACACGCTGCGCAATCAACTGCTCCATGGCGGCGCGACCTGGAACAGTTCGGTGAACCGAAATCAGGTAGAGCCCGGTGCGAGAATTATGGCATCGCTGGTGCCCCACTTAGTCGAGGTGATGATTGACCATCCGTATGACTGGGGCGCTCCACGCTATCCCGTGGTTCGAAAGAGCGGAGTACAGTCGGGATGGACCGGCGGCGAGTGATCTGCAGTGTGAGGAGCTTCAGAGTCCCAACGGAGCTTTGGCGAGCACGATCGCGCCCCGGTCAGAGGTCGTCGTACGCGGCATCGGCGGGGTTGTCCCACAACTCGGCGAGCACCGGATCCGCAGAGGCTCTCAGAGCGACCAGATCGGCTGACGCTTCTTCAGGCAAGTCGTTCTACAGCCGCGCTTCGATAGCTTCCAATACGTACTGCCGAATGGACTGGTCTCGCTGTGCTGCAGCGAACTGGATGCGCCGCCGTGTTTCCCGGGTCACGTCGATGCTGAGTCTGGCGCGCTGCGCATCCGAGGCCATAGCCTCTTCATGATACGGTGACGGCACGGTTCGTGAGCGGTGACATTGAGGGAGAAAGGCTCCACGCGCGTCAACACGCCAAGACCTGTACATGACCGCGGGTGCCGTACTCCAGGATCTTCTCGTCACGCGTGACGAGGGCGTATCCGAACGCCCGGGCTGTTGCGATGAGTATGCGATCCGCAGGATCGCCCGGCGGCTGGCCGGGTAGAGCAGTGGATGCTACGAGCACGGACGGTGGCATTGCCGCCAGTGTGACGCCGGGCAGGTCGCAGAACCGGTTAAACCAGAGGTCGGGATTGAGGGCAAGAGCCATTCTCCCCTTCGCCACGAGCATCGCGACTTCCCACGCCGTGATGGGCGAAACGAGCAGAAGCGTCCCACGCTCGTAGGCCTTGGGTACCTCGCTCGCTGCGGGTTCTCGCAGGGGATCACCCTGCGCAGTCCAAATCATCGCGCACGTGTCGAGCAGCATGCCAGTCATTGGCGCCTATTTCGCTGCGTCCCAGTCTTCCCCGATGGGATCTGTCAGATCCGTGCCGGGCGTGATCGTAACGGTGCCCCTGAGCGCGCCGAAGACTTGGTCGAACGACCTGCTACCACCTGCAGAAACCGAGTCGTAGCTGTGAGGAGTATGTGTCTTCTCGCCAGTTCCGTCTGATGTCGGGTTCGGCGCGGCCTTCCGGAACACCAGTTCGCGGGCTGTCATGTTGACGTTCGTGGACCTGTACCCAGCTTTGAGCCATGCGGAGGTCAAGACGCTGTTCGTCGGGTTGTTCGACCAGTACGCGCGGTGCTTGCCGGCCGACTCCGGCAGTCTGGCCCCAATGATGCGTTCGATGTCCTCAAACGTCATTCGTACAGCAGAACTTCCCGATGTACGCAAGTAGGCAGTCAACGGCTGGTACTTGGACATCCTCCCCCCTTTGTTGATGAATCTGGACGGAACCGATAACAGTAACTATATGGACTCCTCGTTGCCGATCGCCCCGCTGCCGACGGCGGCGTCGATGACGATCCCCGCGTCAACGTCGACGACCATCCTGACCCGGTGGCAATCGACGGAGTCTCGGACGGCGGCGTGGGTGCGCGACGGTCACCACGTTTCCGTCAGCTACGACGGAGTACACGTTGAGCCTGTCAACGACTCTACGGTATTCTCGACCAAGATCACATGCGGCCTCCAGCCTGGAATTGCGGTTCATGGACACGATGGCGACTCCGTGGCGATGTCGGTGGTCACCGTACGCCAACACGAGTCGGACTGCTTGCCGACGGATCCCCCGTTGCTGCAAACGCTTGACGGCGTGCTTGCTGAACTTCATGCCCCTCCCTCTCCTGATGACCTCTCCGCATAAACCCTAATCAACACACAGTAACTATACCACTGCTGTCAAGCGGGTGGCCTCCAGAGTGGCCCGGACCTCTCCTGCCCCGTTCGGGAAATCCGTGCCACAATCTCCGTAGATTGTGCGGAGAATGTGGATCCACGAGCACTCCGACTGGCCACGGCTGGACTGGCGCGGCGAACCGCTGGCCGGCCTCCTCGCCGACGTGAGGCACCGGCAGGGGCGCCTCATCGGCCGCATGGAGGCGGTCGGCTTCGACCTTCAGCGTGAGGCGGTACTCGGCACGCTGGTCGAGGACGTGGTCAAGAGCAGCGACATCGAGGGCGAGAAGCTCGACGCGCGACAGGTCCGGTCCTCGGTTGCGCGACGTCTCGGCGTGGACATCGGCGGCATGGCGCGGGCGGATCGGGATGTGGAGGGTGTCGTCGAGATGATGCTGGACGCGACTCGGCGCTACGACGAACCCCTGACCGCAGAGCGGCTGTACAACTGGCATGCGTCGCTCTTCCCGACCGGTCGGAGCGGCATGAGGCGGATCACGGTCGGCGCGTGGCGCACCGCCGATTCCGACCCCATGCAGGTGGTCTCCGGTCCGGCCGGCCGCGAGCGGGTGCACTTCCAGGCGCCGTCCGCCGCGAGGGTCGACGCGGAGATGCAGGCGTTCCTGGACTGGTTCGAGACGCCGGCGGATATCGACCCGGTGCTCGAGGCGGCCTTGGCGCACCTCCGGTTCGTGACCATCCATCCGTTCGACGACGGCAACGGCCGCATCGCCCGCGCGGTCGCCGACATGGCCCTGGCCCGTTCCGAAGGCAGCTCCCAACGCTTCTACAGCATGTCGTCGCAGATCCGGGTGGAGCGCAACGCCTACTACGACGTGCTCGAACGGACGCAACGGGGCACGACCGACGTCACCGAATGGATGGACTGGTTTCTTGCCTGCCTCGGCTGCTCCATCGACAGCGCAGGAACAGTGCTGGCGGGCGTCCTGGCGAAAGCGCGATTCTGGGAACGCGCCGCCGGCCTTTCCCTGAACGACCGCCAGCGCCTTGTCCTGAACCGCCTGCTCGACGGCTTCGACGGCAAGCTCACCACGTCGAAGTGGGCGAAGCTCGCGAAGTGCTCCCAGGACACGGCTCTGCGGGACATCACCTGCCTGGTCGACCACGGCATCCTCGTCCGCAATCAAGGCGGCGGGCGCAGCACGAGCTACGGACTCGCGACGGATAGCTGACGACGGCGGTGACGCAGCGTCACTCCGGCCACGAGAACTCCCGGCCAGGGCGGCGATCTCGCCACGCGTCCACTTCGTCCGGGGTCAACTCCGGCCAGTCGAAGCTTGCCTGCGCGCGCCAGTCCTGGAGCGCGTGCCAGATGTCCGTCTTCTGCTTCTCGGGTCCGGGATGTTCGGATGCATCCTGCGAACCGCGCCGGTTGCGATCAGACAAGCTCCACCTCCCACGACGGCAGGTTGCGGTTTTCCCGGTCCAGCTCCACCGCGATCAGGTGGATCGGCTGGCCAAGATGGCGGTACTTGTCAGCGTAGCGTCTCTCCCGCAACTGGGCCATCGCCCCACCCGTGGTCGCACGCTCTCCGCCTGATGCCTCCACCACCTTGAACTCGAACAGGTAGACGCTGTCGTTGAAGCGAATCGCCATGTCGAGGCGGCCGTGGCTGCTGCTGTCCTCCACGGTGACGTCGAGCCCGAGCGCGGCGAAGCAGGAGTAGAACACGCTGGCGTAGTAGCCCTCGTAGCGGGCGATCTCGTTCTTCGTGTGCCACTCGTACGGGATGCTGGCGAAGAGCGCCCGGAACAGCGTCTCCAGGCCCGCGAAGTCGTTGGCCAGCAGCAGGTCGTACAACCGGGCGCTGTGCTCCGGCAGGCTGGGAGGTCCCCCCATCAGGTGGCGCAGCAGGCTCTCGTTCAGGCTCTGCCGAACCTCCCGGTTCGGGTAGCCGAGCCGGTAGTACATCTTGCCGCCGCGCGGCTCGGTGCCGCGGATGGTGAGGTGGCCGGTCTGGAACAGCAGCGCCTCGGTGGCAATGTCCTCCACGTCGAAGGTGGACAGCAGGTCGCGCCGGCTCAGCAGGTTGTCGAGCGTTGCGGAGATCACCCCACGACTGGCCAGTGTCTCGACGAGGAACGACGGCGTGCCGGTCTCGAACCACCACGCCTCGAACTGCCGGCGGTCGAACAGCAGAAGGATGTCGAACGGGTTGTAGACCCGCTCCTCGCCCAGCCAGCCATAGCCGTTGTACCAGTCGCGGATCTCGTCCCGGTCCAGGCCGGGAAGCTCCGGCGCGAACACCGCGTCCAGGTCCGCGTCCGTATAGCCACAGACGGCCGAGTAGCGCGGATCCAGAGTGATGTCCTTGAGGTTGTTGAGGCCGGAGAACAGGCTGACCTTCGAGAACCTGCTCACTCCCGTGAGAAGCGTGAACTTGATGTGCGCGTCGCTGGACTTGACGGTCGAATACAGGCCGTGCAGGGAATCACGATTGGCGCGGGCGACCGCCGGCGTATCCAGGGCGTCCAGAATCGGCTTGTCGTACTCATCCACCAGCACCGCGACCCGTCGGCCGGTGCTTTCGTGCAGTGTACGAAGCAGATGGCGGAATCGCAGGGGCGCGGCGTCGTAGCGTGGGGTAATCCCCGCCTCGCGTTCGATGGCGTCGAGTTGCGCCATCATGTCCTGGTGCAGGCTGTCCGGATCGCCGAAATGCCCGCTCCCGAAGTCGAGCCGCACGACGGGACGGCGCACGGACCAGTCCCAATGCTCGTGGATGGCGAGTCCCTCGAACAGCGGCTCGTTGCCCGCGAACAGCTCGTTCAGGGTGTCCAGGAACAGGCTCTTGCCGAAGCGGCGCGGGCGGGACAGGAAGTAGTGCTTCCCATCCTCGACCATCCGCCGCGCCCAGGCCGTCTTGTCGACGTAGTAGTAGCCTTCCTCGCGGATCTCCCGGAACGTCTGGATGCCGATGGGCAGCTTGCGTTTCGTGATGGTCGGTGTTCCTGACGCCTGGCTGCGCCTGACGCCGGTCAGCGCTCTTGCGGGACGAAGATGTCGCGGGCCGGCATCTCGACCGCCGGCAGCGTCGTGGAGTTCATCACCGCGTCGCCGGCGATGATACCGTTCTCGGCCAGGATCCAGGCGACGAGGCCGTAGACCTGATCGGGCTCGAGGGTGCCGGGCGCGTTCGTCGGCATCGCCCGGTGGATGTAGTCGTAGAGAGTCGTGGCGTAGGGCCAGTAGTTGCCGACGGAGTACGGCACGTCCGGGCCGTCGCCGCGCCACGCTTCGTAACGCGGCCCGAACGGCGGCGTGCTCTCCGGCTCGTAGCCGACGAGTCGGTCCGCGACGCCCCCCTCGCCGGCTTGTCCGTGACAGACGGCGCACTGCCGGGCGTAGATGGGGGCGCCGCTGGCGGCCGTGCCCTCGCCGTCCGGCAGACCGGTGCCGTCGGGCATGATGTCGATGTCCCAGGCGGCAATCTCCTCCGGGGTCGCGGCGCGGCCGAAACCGAACGATTCGGGCATCGATTCCGCGGCGCCTCCGCCCGCGTCCTGCCCGGCGGCCCGGGCCGCGAGCTCGGGGCCGCCGCCGGCCAATGCGAGCGCTGCCACGAGCAGCGACACGGTGAGCATCCCGAATAGTCTCACGCGTCCCACGGCGCTTCCTCCCGGTAGAAGACCTGACCGTTCGGCTGGATGCGCCATGCCGTGATCGGGTTGAGGTGATACCGGCGCGCTCGCCGTCCGCGGACAGCGCGCAGGGCGGCGCGGGTCGGCTGCACGTACCCCGTGTCGTCGGTCGCTCGGCTCATGATCTCGGTCTCCGAGCCATCCCAGCGCCACAGGTGCCGGAAGCGCGTGTGCGCCTGCCGCAGCACCGGCTCCTGGAGGCGCGCCGCCTGCCAGGTCCGGCCGCCGTCGGTGCTGACGTCCACCTGCGCGATGGTGCCCCGTCCCGACCAGGCGATGCCGCGGAGCTCGATCCAGCCCGGCTCGATGACGTCGGGGTAGGCGGGCGAGGTGATGACCGAGCGGGCGTCGAAGACGAAGCTGAACTGCCGCGCCGTGCCGTCGGCCAGCGGGTCGGTGTACTTCGACGTCTCCTCGCGCGTCATGAAGGGGCGGTCGGCCAGCTCGAGACGGCGCAGCCACTTGACGTTGGAGTTGCCCTCCCAGCCCGGCAGCAGGAGCCGCGCCGGATAGCCCTGCGGCGGTCGGAGCGCCTCGCCGTTCTGCGCGTAGGCGATCATCGCGTCGTCCCACGCCTTCTCCATCGGGACGCTGCGGGTCAATACCGCGGCGTCCTGGCCCTCGGCCAGGAACCACGTCGCGTCCGCGCTCGCGCCCACCTCACGGAACAGCGTGGCGAGCGAGACGCCGGTCCACTCGGTCGTGGCGGTCATGCCGCAGACGTTCTCGGGCTTCGTCTCCGGCCCGGCTCCCGACGGATAGTTGCCGGAGCATTCCAGGAAGCAGATCCGCGACGTGGCCGGAAAGCGCTTCAGGTCGGCGAGCGTGAGAATCGTCGGCCGCTCCACCATGCCGTGGATCAGGAGCTGGTAGTCGTCCGGGTCGACCGTCGGCACGCCGCCGTGGTGCCGCTCGAAGTGGAGGTCCGACGGCGTGATCATGCCGTGGAGATCCTGCAGCGGCGTCCGCGACGAGGTGCCGGTGACCGCTCCGCGCGCCAGCGGCTCGTGGGGCGAGCGTCCGCCGAGCCCGCTGGACGGCGCGCCCTGCGACTTCGTGGTTCCCTGCGCGTGCGCGCGCTGGCTGACCGGTGCGAGCGTGGCGGCGCCGATGGCGCCGGCCGCGCCGGCCAGAAGATCCCGACGCGTGACTGTTCTCGGCATGAGCCCTCCCCTCCCGTGAGACGCACGACCGAACCGGCGACGTCGAACGTTACGCGGCGCTCAGGGCGCTCAGGGCGCCGATGATCTCATCCGATTCCGGAAACCGTTCCTCGGCGTGCTTCGAGAAGATCATCCTGCCGTCCGCGACGACGTCGAATATCCCGTTGGTTCCCTCGATCAACTCGGTTTCCACACCGAGCGCCTTCTTGATCTCGGCCGCCAGACTGGAGGCCCTGGGGAGGTACTTTCAACGGGTGCAGTACGTGATCGACAGCTTCATCGGCGTAACTCCTGTGACTCCGTATACTACTCGTTACGCCAATCCGCGTGAACCCCGTCCGACCCCATGTCCCGCGAGCGCCCGCGCGTCACCACTGCCGACATCACGACGCTGGACATCGACGTGCATGCGGACGGGGAATCGGCGTGACCTCGGCGCCGGGTGGGGGATCACCGGCGGCTGCGCTGCGCAGGGCATGCGGCCTGCTGGCGGAGTGCGCCATTCCGTTCCAGGTGGCCGGCGACGTCGCCGCAGTCGCGCACGGTGCGACGCGCCCGGTCCGCTGCGTAGAGTTCTTCATCGCGGCCGAACATGTCCCGGTACTCCTGCGAGCCGCGCGGGAGCACGTCGCCGACTATCCCTGGCGACGGCTGGACGATGCCTGGGATCGCGTCGCCCTGTCCCTGTCGCACGAGGGCGTGACGGTCGACGTCTGCGTCGTCGAAGCCGCGCGCTTCAAGGAAGCGGCGACGGGTGAGTGGTGCGACGCGGACATCGACCTGGCAGCGTCCGAGACGCTGAAGACCTGGGACGTCGAGGTGCCGGTGATGCCGCGCGGGCAGCTCCTGGACCAGAAGCGGAGACTCGACCGGGAGATCGACCGGCGGGACGTCCGCGATATCACGGCAGCAGCCTCCTGACGGACGCCCGGCCGCTGTCCGGAGCCGGCTCACGATGGCCTTCTGCGGGTCCGCGAAACGTGTCTTGCGCGATGCCCATGGCAATGCGATACGATAACCGGCCGCGTGGTCGCTCGGTGCCGCGTCGTTCGTTATGCTGTAGAGACGTGGGTACTGCCCGCGCCGAGGAGGGATGAGGAGGGATGATGCTGTTCGCCGATCCAGCCAGTCTGCGGCTCCCCACCGCGGCGGAGGCGTTGCCCGGCCGTGACGTGCCGCTGCCGGTGCCGGCGGGGCACTTCGTCCACGGCCGCCCGATCGTCCAGCCGTTCCCGGAGGGGACCCGCAAGACGGTGTTCGGCATGGGCTGCTTCTGGGGCGCGGAGCGGACGTTCTGGGAGCTCGACGGCGTCTACTCGACCGCCGTCGGCTATGCGGGCGGGTTCACGAAGAACCCGACGTATGAAGAGGTGTGCAGCGGCGGGACGGGCCACTCCGAGGTGGTGCTCGTCGTCTACGATCCGCGCGTCATCGACATCGAGGGCCTGCTGAAGGTCTTCTGGGAGAGTCATGACCCGACCCAGGGGATGCGGCAGGGCAACGATGTCGGGACGCAGTACCGCTCGGTGATCTTCGCGGACGACGATGAGCAGCTACGCGCCGCCGAGGCATCGCGGGACGCGTACCAGCCGCGCCTGACCGCGGCCGGCTACGGCCCGATCACGACGGAGATCCGCACGGCGCCGCCCTTTTACCACGCCGAGGGCTACCACCAGCAATATCTGGCGAAGAATCCTGCCGGTTACTGCGGTCTCGGCGGAACCGGTGTCGCTTGCCCGCGGCCTGCGGAAGTTTCGCCAGCCTGAAGGGGCCGACCACGGCTCATGATCGACTGGACCGCCTACGAGGCGGTGCTTTTCGACCTCGACGGCGTGCTGACCGCCACTGCCCGGCTCCACGCGGCGTCGTGGAAGCGGATGTTCGACGACTACCTGCGGAGTCGGGCGTCCGCCCGCGGCGAGCCGTTCCGCCCGTTCGAGATGCCTGGCGACTACGCACGGTTCGTCGACGGCCGGCCGCGTTACGACGGCGTCCGGACCTTCCTCGCCTCGCGCGACATCAGGCTGGATGACGGCGTCCCCGACGATCCGCCCGGGCTGGAGACCGTCTGCGGTCTCGGTAACCGGAAGAACGCCATGTTCCGCGATCTGCTGTCGAGCGAAGGCGTCGAGGTCTACGACGGCTCGTTGGCGGTAGTGCGGCACCTGCTCCGCAACGGCGTGCGCTGCGCCGTCGTCTCCTCGAGTCTGAGTTGCGAGGCCATCCTGGACGTGGCCGGCCTCGCCGACCTGTTCGAGCTGCGGGTCGACGGTCAGGTGGCGGTGCGGCAGGGACTGGCCGGCAAGCCGGCGCCCGACACCTTCGCCTACGCGGCGCGGGTGCTCGGCGTATCACCGTTGCGGGCCGTCGTCGTCGAGGATGCGATCGCCGGCGTCGAAGCCGGAAGAGCCGGCGGGTTCGGGTTGGTCGTCGCGATCGATCGCACTGGCGAGACGGCCGCGCTCGCACGCGCCGGTGCGGACCACGTGGTGACGGATCTGGGTGACACGCTCGAGAACGGGGGCGGGAACGAAGCCGGTCCCGTGGAGGTTCGCTGACCGATGGGCGACAGTCACCGCCGGCACCCGTCCCAGGACATCTACCCACGCGAGCCGTGGCGCCTGGTGGAGACGCGCTTCGACGAGCGCTACCTGGCCGCTGCCGAATCGTTGTTCGCCACCGCGAACGGCTACCTGGGGATGCGGGGGACGTGCGACGAAGGGCAGCCGGTGGTGCACAACGGCACCTACGTCAACGGCTTCCACGAGACGTGGCCGATCGTCTACGGCGAGGAGGCCTACGGCTTCGCCAAGCTCGGCCAGACCATCGTCGACGTGCCGGACGCGAAGATCATCCGCCTGTACGTCGACGACGAGCCGTTCTTCCTGCCGACGGCGACGCTGGAGGGATTCGAGCGGGCGCTCGACATGCGGGCCGGCACGCTGGAGCGGGAGCTGGTCTGGGCTCATTCGTCAGGTCAGCGCGTGTCGATCCGGTCGCGGCGTCTCGTCTCGCTGGAGCATCGCCACCTGGCCGCGATCGAGTACGAGGTCACGCTGCTGGCGAACGACGCGCCGGTCGTCATCGTGTCGGAGTTGGTCGACGGCGGCCAGGCGACCGATCCCACCGGCGATCCCCGCACCCGGCAGTTCGGCTGCGAGGTGCTCGACGGACAGGTGAGCCGCACCGCGGACGTGCGCGTGGTGCGCGGCTATGCGACCAGGTCGAGCGGGATGGCGTTGTCGTGCGCCATCGATCACGAGGTGCAGACCGACTGCTCCTTCGGCGTGAAGGTAGCGGCCGACGAATCGGCCGGGCGCGTGGTCTATTCCATCGACGGCACGGTCGGGACCCGCATCCGCCTCGTCAAGTACATCACCTACCACTCGTCCCGGCGCCCGCAGGTGGAGGAGCTCTGCCAACGCGCCGAGCGGGTCCTCGACCGGGCGGTGGGACGCGGATTCCCGGACCTGCTGGCGAGCCAGCGGCGCTTCCTGGACGACTTCTGGCAGCGCAGCGACGTGGAGGTGCACGGCAACCCGGAGTGGCAGCAGACGATCCGGTTCAACCTGTTCCACATGTGCCAGGCGACGGCGCGGGCAGAGGGGGGCGGTGTGCCCGCCAAAGGCCTGACCGGGCCGGGCTACGAAGGGCACTACTTCTGGGACACCGAGATCTACGTCCTGCCGTTCCTCACCTATACGAAGCCGCTGATCGCCCAGAACCTGCTCCGGCAGCGGCACGGGTTGCTGAACGAGGCCCGCCGGCGCGCGCAGGAGGTCAACCAGCGTGGGGCCCTCTTTCCGTGGCGCACCATCAACGGCAACGAGGCGTCCGCGTACTACGCGGCGGGGACGGCGCAGTACCACATCAACGCGGACATCGTGTACGCGCTCCGCAAGTACGTCGACGCGACGGGGGACAAGGGCTTTCTCGAGGCGGTGGGCGCGGAGATCCTGGTCGAGACGGCTCGCCTGTGGGTCGATCTCGGCTTCTTCGGCCGCCACGACGGCAAGTTCCGGATCAACGGGGTGACCGGGCCGGACGAGTACAACACCGTCGTGAACAACAACCTGTACACGAACCTGATGGCGCGCGAGAACCTATGGTACGCGGTCGAGACCATCAGCGTGCTGTCGGCGGCCGATCCGCGGCGGTTCGCGGCGCTGGTGCGCGACACCGGCCTCGATCCGGACGAGATCGACCAGTGGCGGCGCGCCGCCGACCGGATGTACCTGCCGTACGACGAGCGCGACGGCGTGCACCTGCAGGACGACTCGTTCAAGGACAAGCAGGACTGGGACTTCGCGAATACGCCCCGGGACAAGTATCCGCTGCTGCTGCACTATCACCCGCTGGTCATCTACCGCTACCGCGTCGTGAAGCAGGCGGACGTCGTGCTGGCGATGTTCCTCCTCGGGCACGAGTTCTCGCACGACCAGAAACGACGCAACTTCGTCTACTACGACCGGCGCACCACGCGCGATTCGTCGCTGTCGTGCTCCATCGAGAGCATCATCGCGGCCGAGGTGGGGGAGATGGACAAGGCTTTCAGCTACTCCATCGACGCGGGGTTGATGGACTTGGCGGACGTGGCCGGCAACGTGCAGGACGGGTGTCACATCGCGTCGATGGGCGGGTTCTGGATGACCCTCATCTACGGCTTCGCGGGGATGCGCGACGCCGGCGGCCGCATCAGCTTCGCGCCCAAGGTGCCGGAGCGGCTCGGCGGCCTCCGCTTCCCGCTGCAGATCCGGGGGCAGCGGCTGGAGGTGGACCTGACCCCGACGTCCGCGACCTACGTGGTGAGAGGGGAGGCCGCGCTGACCATCGCGCACGAGGACGAGCTGGTCGAGCTGGAGCCGGACGTTCCGGTCACTCGGGAGGTCCGCCGCCGCCCGCCCGGCGCCGGCGCGCCGCCGGTTTCGGCCGCTTCCGACGTCGAGTCCGCGTCGTCCGCCGCCCGTTAGCGTTAGCGGAGGGTCTGTATCTGGTTGTCGACCCGGAGCACGCCCTGCGTCTGCGCGACGATCCGCTGCATCTCGATGAACTCGATCTGGCTCTGCACGTAGCCGACCAGAGTGACGATGCTGTTGTTCACGATGATGTGGAACGGCGGATTCGTCATCGACGCGAAGCGCTGGAAGTGGTCGCTGGAGAACAGCCGGCGCGCGATCGCGGAGCGGAGCCGGTCGTCCGAGCGGCTCGGCGACAGCGGGGTGACGTTCATCTGCACGTCCTGCACGCCGCGCACCTTGGCGATGCGCTCGAACAGCTCGCCCGCCTTGTCGCGTTCCGGTGTCACCCGCCCGACGATCGTCACGACGCCGTTGTTGATGCGGCCGTCGAGATAGTCCCAGATCCGGTAGTGCGGGTAGCGCTGAATGGCCCGGCTCACTTCTTCGACCAGCTCCTCCTGGTCCTCCTGGACAGGCACCTCGATCGCGCTGGCCACGGTGCCGACGCCGCGGACGTCGAAGGTGCGGCGCAACGCTTCGTTCTTGTCCCAGAAGTGGCGCACCCGCCCGCTCAGGGTCACCTCGTCGCCGGACACCGATACCTCGATCCGGCGCAGCGCGCGGTCCTCGCGCAGCTCCCGCTCGACGGCCTGTTGGAGCTGCTCCGGAGATTGGGCGGCGGCGGTGGCCGCGGCGGTGGTCGAGCCGATGACGGCGACCGACAACGCGGCTGCGATGCTCACGAACTGTCTCTGAATCACGTGCATGCTTGATCTCCTCGGCAGGCGGCTTCTATTTCACTTGTACCACACTCGCGGTATTCGCGGGGCAGAGCCCCGCGTGCGGCGGTCGAGGGACTTGCCGGCTGGAGTGGACGTCGAGCGATGGTAGAGTGAACGGCTGCCGGGCGGCGCCTTCGCCGTCGGGAGGACGGGCGAGGGGCGCGGCCGGTTCGGGATGGGCAGGAAGACAGAGACGTTGGAGCCGGCAATCGTCACGCCGGCCGCCGAGTTGCGGGCGGAGTTGCTGGCCGCGCAGCACGCGTTGCGGCAGGCGGGCGCCGGTCCTGTCATCGTGCTGCTGGTCGGCCCGGAAACGGCCGGCCGGGGCGAGACGGCCGACCTGCTCAACGCCTGGATGGATCCCCGGTGGCTGGTGACGCGCGCCTGGGGCGAACCGTCCGACGAAGAGCGCGAGCGTCCCGCCTTCTGGCGCTACTGGCGGGAACTGCCGCCGCGGGGCAAGGTCGCCCTGTTTCTCAGCGCCTGGTACGGTCCACCGATCCTCGCGCGCGCCGACGGCAGTGCCGGCAAGCAGGCGTTCGACGGCCGCATGGCGCGGATCGCCGCGTTCGAGCGCATGCTGGTGGACGGTGGCGCCGTGCTGATCAAGTGCTGGCTGCACGTCGACAGCCGAATCCAGCGGACGCGGCTGGAGACGGCGGCCGCCGATCCACTGCGCCGCTGGCGGGCCGGCCGGGACCAGTGGCGCCGCCTGCGTCTTCACGACCGGTTCGTTGCCGCCTGGAAGCGGGCGGTGATCGTCACCGGTCACGAGCAGGCGCCGTGGCACGTCATCGATGCGGCCGACCCGGACCAGCAGCACCTGCGGGTGGCGGCCTGCGTCCGGGACGCGATTCGGCGGGCCTGCGCCGGATCGGTGGCGGCGGGCTCGTTGGACGAGGCGAACCGCGTCGCTCGCGAGCCCTCGCAGAATGCGACCGATCACCTGGGCGCCCTCGATCTGGCGCAATGCATCGACAAGCCCCGGTTCCGTGTCGATCTGGAGCGCCACCAGGGACGGCTCTATCGCGCTCAGCAGAAGGCCCGCGAACGGGGCATTTCGACCGTCGCGGTGTTCGAGGGCTGGGACGCGGCCGGCAAGGGCGGAGCCATCCGGCGCGTCACCGCCGCGCTCGACGCCCGCTACTACCGGGTGATTCCAATCGCCGCGCCAACCGACGAGGAGCTGTCGCACCACTACCTGTGGCGTTTCTGGCGGCATTTTTCGCGCGCCGGCCAGGTCACGTTCTTCGACCGGAGCTGGTACGGGCGGGTGCTCGTGGAGCGGGTGGAGAACCTGGCGCGGCCGGACGAATGGCAGCGCGCTTACGACGAGATCAACGCGTTCGAGCAGCAGCTCATCGATCACGGCACGGTCGTCGTGAAGTTCTACCTCCACGTCAGCAAGGACGAACAGCTCCGCCGCTTCCGCGACCGCGAGCAGACGCCGTACAAGCGCTGGAAGATCACGGACGAAGACTGGCGGAACCGGAAGCAATGGGACGCCTACGTCGATGCCGTCAACGAGATGGTCACCCGCACGAGCACGCGGCGCGCCCCGTGGGTGCTCGTCGAAGGCGACGACAAGCGCTTCGCCCGCGTGAAGGTGGCGCGGACGTTGGCCGACAGCCTCTCGAATGCCCTCAAGCGGGCTAACGCCAGCCGGAACTAGGGTCGTGACACGCGCGCCCGCGCCACGTAGGTAGCATGCGCGAGTTGGTCCTGGAAGTACGCCGTCTGCGATCCCCAGGCTACGAGTTGCGCGAAGAGTTGCGCCGCGATGCAGAGCTGTCCGCCGAGGAACGCCGCACGCATTGCCGGGCTGACAGCGCCGGGACCGGGCGCGACCAGGGTCCAGGCGGCGAGGGTGGCTGCGGCCAGCGCCGCGTTCATGAGCCACAGCCCGGTGACCGCCGCAGGGCGCCGCCGCACGAAACGCAGCGCGGCAAGGAGCGCCCCCACCATGCTCCGGCGATCCTCGACAACGGCGCGGACTCTGGCGTAGTCGACGAGCAGGCCCACACCGGCTACGCCGGCGCCGAACATCACGTAGAGCGCGGACCGAAGCGGTGCGCCGTCGGCCGGCACGGTCGGCAAGCGCGCCGGCGCGCCGGAAAGGTCACCGAGGAGCCACGGATACAGCCCGCCCAACAGGAACCAGTACAGGGCGCCGGCCAGGGCCGCGAGGCGTGCCAGCGGCCAGAAATGGTGCCGGCAGGTCGCGAAGAAAGCCGATCCTCCCGTTCCCTGCTGTCGGGCCAGCCGGTCGAGAATACCGCCGGCCAGAAACGTCCAGGCGGCTACGCCGGCGACGGCCATTCCAGTGGCGGCTCCGAACGGCGCTCGCTGTCCGTACAGGTCACCGAGAGTCGAGAGCACGGCTGCAAAGCCGACCAGACCGGGCCCGAAGGTGTGCGGGATGCCGGCGAGCGCGCCGGCCGCCGCAGCCGATCGGGGTTGCGCCGCGGCCATGCCGCCCGGGATGAGCTGCATCCCCAGCACGACCGCGAGGGCGACGCCATAGGCGCCGAGAAGCAAGGACGGGGCGGCCGCGACCCGACGGAGACCGCCGATGAAGGCGACGAAAGCCATAACGGGCACCCTAGAACGCGAATGCGCGTCCAGGTGAGGCGTGGCGAGATCGGATCGAATCGAGTGTGCCGTTTGCAGGAGCCGGACGCGTCTGGTGCGCCCGGCTCCTGCCTGTTGTCGGTGTCCGCTTCGATCCTAGTCGGCGAGGCCGAACGTGAAGACGACGTTGCCCGCCGCGATCGAGACGTACTGCTGGCCGCCGACGGCGTAGCTGATCGGCGCCGCGTGCACGCGGGCGCCCACCGTCATGTGCCACAGCTCCTCGCCGCTGACCGCGTCGACGGCGAAGAAGTAGCCGTCGATTGTGCCGCCGAAGACGAGGTCGCCGGCGGTGGACAGCAGGCCGGAGGTCGACCGCGGCGCGATCGGGTACTCCCAGCGGAGGTCGCCGGTCGCCGGATCGATGGCGCGGACTGCGCTATGGTAGTTGTCGATCGGCCCGGCGCTCTCGCCGCCGCCGCCGGTGTACTGCTCACCCTCGACGTACTCCTCGTCGCGGATGAAGTAGATCTGCTCGCCGTCGAACGCGTTGACGTAGAACAGGCCGGTGCGCGGGCTGAAGGTGGGCGACCACCAGTTGGTGCCGCCGCCGATCGTCGGCGAGACGAGGGTGCCCTCGGGGGACGGCTCCATGTTCGGCACGCGGATCGGACGGCCGTTCTCGTCGAGCCCCTCCGCCCACGTCTGCCGCGCGTACGGCTTGCCGACCAGGAACTCGCCGGTCTCGCGGTCGAGCGTGTAGTAGAAGGCGTTGCGGTTGGCCCACATCATGACCTTCCGCATCTCGCCCTCGTACACGATGTCGGCGAGGATCGGCACCTGGATGGCGTCCCAGTCGTGGATGTCGTGCGGTGTGAACTGGAAGTACCACTCCATGTTGCCGGTCGCGCCGTTCAGCGCGAGGACCGAGTCGGAGTAGAGGTTGTCGCCCAGGCGGACGTCGCCGTTCCAGTCGGGGCCGGGGTTGCCGGTGCCCCAGTAGACGAGGTCGAGGTCGGGATCGTAGGTGCCGGTGATCCACGTCGGCGATCCGCCGGTGCGCCACGACTCGCCCGCCCAGGTCTGGTTGCCGGGATCGTCGGGGCCCGGGATGGTGTAGGTCCGCCAGTTGCGGGCGCCGGTTTCGGCGTTGTACGAATCGAGGAAGCCGCGGATGCCGAACTCGCCGCCGGCGATGCCGGTGATCACCTGGTCCTTGACGACCAGCGGCGCCGCCGTCTTGCTGTACCCGCTCTGGTACGGGGCGGTCTCGGTGTTCCAGACCAGGTTGCCGGTGCGCGCGTCGATGGCGACGGTGCGGGCGTCGAGCGTGCTCATGTAGAGCGTTTCGCCGAGGATCGCCACGCCGCGGTTGTTGCGCCCGCAGCAGATGCGCAGGTCGTCCGGCAGCTCGTGGTTGTAGCGCCAGTACTGGCGGCCGGTCGCCGCGTCGAGCGCCACGACGTTGCTCGGGGCCTCGGTGACGAACATCACGCCGTCGACGACGAGCGGTGTGGTCTCGGCCCGGTCGATCTCGGGGATCTGGTAGACCCACTTCAGCTCGAGATTGCCGACGTTGCGGTTGTGGATCTGCTCCAGTCCGCTGTACCGCTTGCTGTCGAGCGTGCCCGAGTACATGAGCCAGTTCTCAGGCTCGTCCGCGGCGTTCAACAGGCGCTCCCACGTCACCGGGCGCAGCGAGGGACCGCCGTCTTCTTGTGCCGTCGCCGCGGCGGGCAGTACGAGCGCCATCAGCGCCAGCACGGTCGCAAGTCGTTTCATCTTCAGCTCTCCCTGCGCAGCGAGAAGAGGTAGGCGACCAGGTCGTCCACTTCGCTCTCGCTCAGATTTTCGGCGGCCGGCATCGTCGAGGTGGTGATCCGCTCGCTCGCCCGGACCTCGCTCTTCATGAAGCTCCAGAGGTTCTCGTCGTTGTCCATGATCCGGACCGTGAACGTGTCCTCGTTCATGCGCAGCCCTTCGATGATCGAGCCGTCGGGGCGCGTGATGCGCATCGTCCACCAGCGGGGCGCCACCTCGGCGCTGGGGTCGGTGAGGGAGGTCGCGAGCTCGTCCGGGTCCAGCCGGCTGCCGACCGTCGAGAGATCGGGCCCGGTCCGGCCGCCCGCGCCCCGGGTCATGTGGCAGCTCGAGCAGTTCGCGCCGGCGTACACCTGCTCGCCTCGGGCGGCATCGCCCGGCAGGTCGTAGTCGCCCGGATCGAGATTCAGCGAGTTGATGTAGGAGACGATCTGCCAGACGGTCTGATCGGACGCCCGGGGGCTGATGCCGATCATCGCCGTGTTCTCGATCCCGTCGCGGATCACGCCGAACATGCCGGCGTCGCTGCTCACCCGCGAAAACTGGCCGGTGGTCAGATCCGGCGCGCCGGTCTCGTCGTTGCCGCGAGCGTCCCGTCCGTGGCAGCGCCCGCATTGCGCGCGGAAGACGCGTTCGCCCATGCGGACGTCGATCAGCGTGTCGAACGTGTTTTCCTGGGCCACGGCCGGCGCCGCGGGGCCGGCGACCACGACCAGGGCGGCGACGAGCGCGGCCTGGATCAGCCCGAAGAAGAGTGCTTTGCGCATCGTGCTACCTCCGAGGAACAAATTGTGTGGGGGAATCATAATCCAGACTGCCGGCTAGAACCCGAGCGCCGCCGACAGCAGGATGCCGCGCAGTATCCGTAACGCGAACAGCAGCACGAGCGGCGACAAGTCGAGCCCGCCCATGTCGGGCAGCACCGAGCGGATCGGAGCGAGGGCCGGCTCGGTCATCGAGTGGAGGAAGCTCGCGATCGGGTTGTCGGGCGGAAGCTGCACCCACGAGATGATTACCGCGCCGAAGACGATGAACGAGTAGATGTCGAGCAGGCCGATAAGCAGCATGGCTATTCAGGGCTGGCGCGCGAGGACTCGGAGCTTGCCGAATCCCGATCCATCACCGATCATACAAGGCTCACGCCATGAAGACGCTGCTCGTGCTGCGGCACGCCAAGTCGAGCTGGAAACATGCGGAGACTTCCGACCACGACCGGCCGCTGAACAAGCGTGGAAAGCGGGATGCGCCGCGCATGGGGCGGCTGGTGGCCGAGCGGGGATTGCGCCCGGACGTCATCGTCAGCTCGACTGCGAGGCGCGCGCGGTGGACGGCGGACGAGGTCGCGCAGCACTCCGGCTACGAGGGGGCAGTGCAGTTGGAGCGTCATCTCTACCTCGCGAGTCCCGACGAGATCGTCGACGTCGTGCGCAACGTCGCCGTCGCCGCCGAGCGCGTGATGGTCGTCGGGCACAACCCCGGCCTCGAGGACCTGGTGTCGCGACTGGCGGGACGCCCGGAGACGCTCCCCACCGCCGCGCTGGCCGAGATCAGCCTGCCGATTCGTTCCTGGAAGGATCTGGCCGTATCGAGCGCCGGCACCCTCGCCGGTGTGTGGCGCCCGCGCGAGTTGCCCGACGATATCTGATTCCGGGTCGGAGGGCTGGCGACGTCACGCTACGGACGTTCCGTTTCCTCGGGAGCTTCGTCCGCGGCCGAATCGCGAGCCTCCTCGCGCTCGATTGCCAGCTCGTCGTAGAGGCTGGCGAAGCTCTGCGCCGCAAAGGGACCGGTTGGGGCGAGCGGCCAGTCGAGGTCGGTGGTCGTCAGGAAGAGCAGAGCCTCCTCCCGCGGCACGTCGCGATACAGGAGCTGCATCGCGCGCATCCGGAGCGTCACGAGCCGGTCGCGGAAGACCTGCACGTCACGTTTCGTCAGCATTGGCCCGGCGCCGGGAACGACGGTGTCGAAGTCGAGGGCGAGGATCCCGTCGAGCGTCTCGACCCAGCCGCGGCTGCTGCCGCCCGCCGCGTAGTCGATGAACGGCAGTCCGCGGACAACGAGATCGCCGGCGAACAGCACGCCGAGATCGGGGAAGAGGACCACTGCGTCGTTTCCGGTGTGTGCCGGGGCGAAGTAGTGGAGCCGCACCTCCGCTTCGCCGAGGAACAGCGACAATCCTTGTGTGAAAGCAAGGTCCGGGGACTCCGGCGGGGCCTGAGCGTCGGCGCCGGCCGGAGAGCGTGCAGGTTGTTCGGGAGCCACGATTTCCGGCTGCTCCGGAGCCACGAGTGTCGCGTTCCGCCAGGGCGAGGGCAGGGTGGCCGGGTCGTTGCCGTGGCGGTGCGTTCGGAGCACGTAGCGAACCGGCCGGTCGGTAACGCTCTCGACCCACGCCGCAATCGTGTCGGCGGCCGAGGTCAGCTCCCCCGCAACGAGGACGCCCTCGGGCGTGACCCGCGCCACGACGTTGCCACCGTAGCCGGTGACGACGTAGAGGTCCTCCGCGAGCGCTTCGATGCCCGGCGCGGGCGGCCCGAAGAGCCACGGCGGCTCCGGCGGTCCGACGAACAGCTCCGGGTCGAGGATATCCGCGGGCGCGTTGCCGGTCGGCTGCGTCGTCTCGAGCCCGGCGTCGGCGCCCGCGGGTGGTGACGGAGCGGTCTGGCCGGCCGGTACGGTTGCGGCCGTCCGCCCCTCGACGCGGTGAACGGCGGCGGCCGGTGGCCGCGACAGCGAGGCCGTGCTCGTCCCGATAGCCGCGACGTGCGAGCCCGCGGCCAGCAGCACGATGCAGAGCACGGTCGCGGTCGTCCGGCCGGCCGGCGCCGCGGTTTCAGTCGGCGGTCTTGACATCCTCGTACATCAACTCGCCCTGCTCGTCGTAGAACCGGAAAGCCGCCGTCGCCGGCTCGCCCGGCGTGACCACGATGTTCAGGAAACCGCCGGTCGGCTCGTCGTAGGTGTAGTACTGCATCACCAGCGCGTCGGGGTCGTTAGAGTCCGGATCGCCCGGCGGCCGGCCGACGCGCGAGTTGGCGTCGACCAGGGCCCCGGTCGAGAACTCCTCGAAGCCGGTCGGGTCGAGCGAGTGGTACTGCCAGTGGCGGTCGCCGGTCACGATGTAGAAGTTCTTCTCGAGAAAGCCCTTCTCGATCAGCCAGGCGAACAGCTCGTCCCGCTCGTGGCGGAAGCCGCCGGGATTGGAGTGGTTGTCCCGCTTGACCGGGTCGTGGTTCTCGGCCGCGCGGCCGGCCTGGTCGGCGTCGTCGGGGCCGACCATGGGCGTCGGCGAGATCAGGATCTTGAACGTCGCGTCGCTCTCCGCCAGCGTCCGCTTGAACCAGGCGAGCTGCTCGGCGCCCCACAGCGTCTTGCCGGGGCCCGGCTCCATCATGTTCGGGCTGCGGAACTCGCGTCCTTCGATCAGCCAGATCTGCAGGTCCCGGCTGACACGGTGCGTGCGGTAGGGCAGCGGATCGGGGTCGTTGGGATCGGCCACCGGCACCTGCTCCAGGAAGATGCGCCGGCCGAGGTCGGGGAGCGGCGCCGCGTCGCTCGTGTTGTCGCAGTCGTTGTAGCGGTAGTCGTGGTCGTCTTTCTCCCAGTAGGTCGGCGTGTCGGTGAAGAAGTCGATGAACCGCTGTTTGGAGAGCTGCTCGTGCCACTTCCGGCGCATCGTGGGCGCGGTGTCGGCCCGCCCCGCGTACGGCGCGTCGTAGTAGACGTTGTCGCCGGTCGCCACGAAGAAGTCCGGCTCGAGGGCGAGCATCGACGCCAGTCCCGGGAAGCCGAGCTCCTTGTCGGGGCCGGTGTAGGCCCGGTTCGGGTTGTCGTAGAACTGGTAGTAGTTCATGCCGGTGACGACGGTGAAGCTCGTCGGCGCCGCGGTGTCCGCCCCCGGGTGCGTCGCGAACGACCGCGTTGCGCCGCTCTCGGTGTGTTCCGGGTCCGGGCCGTAGACCACCCGGTAGACGTACTCCGTGCCGGGCGAGAGGCCGTCGATCTTCGCCTTGACGATGTGGTCGCTGTCCGCCGCGGCGGTGAGCCAGTCCGTCGTGATCGTATCGGCGGAGTCGGCGCTCGTCGCGAGCTCGAAGCGCGCGATCCCATCCACGCCCGGCAGGTCGCCGTCCACCCAGCCCGCCTTCGACGTGAGGCGCGTCTGCAGGATGACGGACGTGGCGGTCACCTCCCCGGCGATCTCGCCCTGGCCGTTGGTCATCGCGATCTCGACCGGCTCGGCGCCGCCGCAGGCGGCGAGAGCGATCGTGGCGATCAGGGCGAAACCGGAACGTCGCAAGTGCGTCATGTGGTTCTCCTGGTGCGATCAGGGCTTCCCACCAGCCGGTGCGTCGGATGCCTCACGAGACGCATGATACCGGAGTCTCCGTCCCTCCCATGGCCAATACGGCCGAGGGGGCCGGCGTGCTGTGATGGAGCGCCTCCAGCCCCCCGGTCCGTCTCGACGGGGTCCTGGGCGTGCGCGTCGCGACCCGATCCGTACAGGGCAACGCTCAGCAGCGCCACGGCCAAACCTGCGTGGCGCAGGCGGCCGGGCGTAGCGGCGCGCTGGCTGCGTATCTCGACGATGCTCGTGGCGGGAGGCAACCGGCCGTCTGGTCGGAAGATTCAGCGCCGATCTGAGACCTCCGTCTAGAATCGCAATGTGGGGCTCTTCACGCCGCTCTTCGAGGCGTTGAACGCCTGCGGCGCCCGCTACGTGGTGGTCGGCGGGTTCGCCGTCGTCCTGCACGGCCACATGCGGCTGACTCTCGACGTCGATCTGGTCGTGGATCTGGATCCGGAACCGGCGTGGGAGATCGTCGACGCGCTGACCGAGCTTGGCTTCATCCCGCGGGCACCGGTGAAGGCGCGCGACTTCGCGACCGCGACGAGTCGGGATGCGTGGGTCGAGGAGAAGGGGATGCAGGTGTTCACGATGGTCGACCGCGCGAACCCGCGGCTGGTGGTCGACCTGTTCGTGCGTCGCCCCATCGACTTCGATGCCCTCTGGAGTCGGGCCGAGACGATCGCACTGGAAGGCGTGCTCGTCCGCGTCGCGGCCATCGAAGACCTGATTGCCATGAAGCGCGCGGCCGGCCGCGCCCAGGATCTGGACGACATCCGCCACCTCGAATGGATTCGCACCAAGCGCGGGCGACCCGGCTCGTCGCGGCTCAAGGATGCGGCCCCCGACGACCCGTGGCGGTCGTCGACCTGGGAAGGCGCGCGCGAGGCGCATCTCGACGCAGGGCTCATGGCCACGCCGGCGCAGCGATCCGAATGGTTGAAGGAGGCGCTGGCGCTCGTCGACAAGGTGGCTCGCTCCTGAACCGGCGGACCGGGCCGGGGCCCATGACGTCGTGCATCCTCGGCGCCGCGACGGTCCTCCGGCGATCGGGGCGCCGTTGCGAGTGCGCGGATCCCCACCGCGCGTGTAATTCGTTCCGCGGGTCGTGCCGACGTCGGCAGGAGGAGCGCCCGAATCAGCGGACGAGCTGTCCGTCGCGCACCCACACGTCGTCACCCACGGTCACCGTCGTGTCGGTGAAGAAGTTCCACCGGACGTAGCCGCCGGTCACCGTACCGCCCAGCTCGGAGTTGTCGCCCAGCGACAGGCGCACGATTCCCGCGCCGTAGCCGTAGTACGGGATCCACGGGTTGCGCTCCGGGACGGCGAGCAGCGGGTTGAAGCCGAGCGCGAACTCCCGGAACGCCCGCGCCTCCTCGGGCACGCCAGCCAGCTCGGCCTCCGCCGCCTCCTGGCCCGACTCCGCCGTCATGCCGGCGACGCCGCCATTCTCGATGCGCACGGTGAGCCCGGTGACCGGCCGGCCGTCCCACTGCGACGGCGGAAACACGATGACGCCGTTGACGCTTTCCTCGATCGGCGCCACGCGGATGGCCCCGGACGGAAGCTCGATCTCGCGGTCGATGAGGATGACCCCCTGGTCGGTCCGCGCCTTCGACGCGTTGCCGTCGCCGAAGTTCACCGGCCGGTCGCCGATGCGGAAGCGAACGTCGGTGCCGAGCGGCGAGGTGACCCGCACCTCGGCGCCGCGCATCGCCTCTACGAAGCGCCGCTGAACCGCGGCCAGCCCCGCGTAGTCGGTCTGGACCAGCGCCCTCTGGTAGTTGGCGTCGATGACCGCCTGACCCGGCATCGGCTGCCCGGGGAGCGGGAACGCGCTGCCGTTCTGGGTCCAGTGGAAGTGGATGGTCCGCCCGATGCCCTCGTGCAGCAGGTCCTGGAGCGCCGCGTAGACGGCGTGGTCGGGTCGCGCTCCGGGCAGCATGATCGCCCCGTCGAAGTCGCGCAGCATCTCGCGGTACACGGCGCGCGCCGCGTCGTTGCTCCGCGCCAGCAGGTCGCCGTCCCAGCCGGTCGGGTACGGCTCCTCGATGACGTCGATCACGCCGAGGTCGATGGCGCCGGTCCGCATCAGGGCATAGCGCAGCGGCGGGATCAGCTCGTCGAACTGGCCGGGCCGCGCGACGAGCAGGATCTTCTCGCCCGGGGCGGGCGCGAGCTGCGTCACGAGCTGCTCGGCCATCGCCTCCCAATCCACGGTCAGGCGCGGCTGGGCGAGCAGGGGCGCGGCGCTCAGGAGCGCGGTGACGGCGGCGGCGGCGGTTCTGGCGGTGGTCTGCATGATGAGAACTCCGGAACGGGACTAGTGCTGTGCCATGATTAAACGTTCGGGTGTGCGGTGCTGTGATTCGTCGATGATTGCGCGCTGTAACCCATGTCCGTGTCCGCAGATTGTGACGTGACGGACCACTAGGGTCTATGGAACGATGCGGCCAAGAGCGGCCGGGCGTCAGGACCCAATCTTACAGATGAGTCTCTGGAAGCCTATCTCGGCGAGAGCCAACCGGAACTGGCTACGCGAGCTCGACCCGGGCTTGCCCGGCGACTGACGCAAGCCCCGCATCACAGGTCAGCAGCGGTGCGCCGAGACTGTCCGCAAGCGCCAGATAGGCGGCGTCGTACGCCGTCAGGTTGTGTCGAAGCTGCCAGATCCGTTCCAGCAGCGGCTGGTGTCCGTGTCGCTCGATGGACATGGCCGCGAGATCCGCGAGCGCATCGCCCCCTTGGCGCTGGTCGAGGTCTCCGTGGAGGGCGTAGCGTCTGAGGGCGTTCGCTACCTCGACATCCAGCATGTGCGGCGCGTGCAGCGGATCGTCGCCTTCGAAGAGGCGCTCTTCCAGTCCAACGCCGGCATCGGAGCGGAGCAGTACCTCGACCACGACCGATGCGTCGACGACGATCACCGGCTGTCTCGATCTTCACGGACGAGGTCTGCAGCCGACACACTGAGCTTGACGCGGGGCCGCGATTTCTGGCGCTCCCGGAACTGTCTGCGGGCCAGTATGTCCAGCACGTAATCGGCCACGGACAGGCGCTCGCTGGCGGCTCGCGTCCTCAGCGCCTGGTAGAGCTCCTCCGGGACACGACGCAGCAGGATGCTTCGCTCCGACTGCGCGTTCTCGGACCTTCCCCAGGCATGAGAGCCGCTGTCTTCCCGCGCGCGGTCCGGTCTGTCCCGTTCGTCGCTTACAGGCTCCTGCAGGTAGGTCTGCAGCGCCAAACGCACGACGTCCGACGGCCGACGCGCGTCGCGCTTCGCGCGTTCCGTCACGGCGGCGTTCAACTCGTGCGGCAGCCTGACGCTCAACTGGTCACGCACTCCGTCCCCCTGCGATCCATTGTAATGCAATGTCATGCAGGGAGGCGGGCGGGCAGGTTCACCGCGGCGCTTCCGCGGACTGCGAGTTTGGCGCGGCCTCGATCAGGCTTTCCCAGAAGGCGTCGTTGAACGAGGAGCCGTCGAGCGAGCCGTCGTCGCCGAGACGGCTGACGACCAGGTCCAGACTCGGCACGACGTAGAGCTTGCGGTCGCGCGCACCCTGCGCGGCGACGAGGTCGGCCGGCGCGGCCGGGATCAGCGTCCCGGCGGTCGTCGCGGGAGGAATCGCCCAGGACATCGACGACGCCTGGCCGTTGACCCACCAGAGCAGGGCGTAGGACGGGTTCAGCGACTGCGAAGGGCGGGGCATCTCCGCCAGGTACGCAGTGTCGTCGATGATGGTCTCGCCGTTCCAGGTTCCGCCCGCGAGGATGAGCAGCCCGAAGCGCGCGAGATCGCGCGCGGTGGTCGCGAAGCCGGTGGCGATGGCGGAGTTGGCCCAGGGACGCGGCTCCCAGCGCGAATCGTCCATGCCGAGCCGTGCGGTCAGCCATTCCCGCGTCACCTCGTTGCGATCCAGGCCGGCGGCGGCCGCGACGATGCGGAGCAGGTTGTGATAGGCGGGCGTGTTGTAGAGCCACTTCGAGCCGGGCGGCGCGTCGTACTCCAGTCCTGGCGTCAGGCCCGTCGTCATCGCCATCAAGTGGCGGATGGTGACCGCGCGTTCCTGCTCGTCCGTGGCTGTCGTCCATCTGCCAGCGTGGTCGGTGACGAGATCGTCCAGGGCCAGGAGGCCGCGTTCCTGCGCCATGCCGACCAGGACGGCGACCACGCTCTTCTGCACCGACGCAACATCCTCGACGGCATGGCCGGCGGCGTTGGGACCGTGGCTCCCGTTCGTGTGGCCGCGCGAAGGCGAATCCAGTGCCCAGTGCCGCTCGGCCAGGATGCGGCCACGATGGAGAATCACCACGCCGGTCGAATCGCGTTCGCCGGCGAGCGCGAGGGCCGCCTCGAGCCGCTCGGCATCCCAGCCGGCATCGGCCGGGGCGACCGTCGCCCACGGCCCGTCTTCCGGCGGGAAGTACAAGCCCGAAGCGGTTGGCTGCAGGGCCGCGGACCCCGACTCGATGGCCGCGCTCTTCGACTCGGCCCTCGGCGCCGGGCCGGCGCCAGCCAGAGCGAGGGACGCTCCTCGGTAGTGTTTCGGCCGTTCCGCGGATCGCGGACAGGTTCCTGCTGCTGACCGCCATCGTGGCCAGCGTGGCGGCGGTGATGTTTGAGAGCGTGCCACCGATCCGAGCGCGCCACGGCGCCGTGCTGCTCGGGGTGGAGTGGGGTTTCACGCTCCTGTTTACCGTCGAGTACCTCGTCCGCCTGGCGAGCGTGCGGTATCCGTCGCGATACGCCCTGAGCTTCTTCGGCGTGGTGGACCTGCTGGCCATCGTGCCGACGTATCTGAGTCTCCTGCTGCCCGGCAGCCAGGCGCTGCTCGTCGTCCGGGTGCTGCGGATGATCCGGGTGTTCCGGGTGCTGAAGCTGGGGCACTACCTGGCCGGCGGCGAGGAGATTGCCCAGGCGCTGCGCGCGAGCCGCCCGAAGGTAGTCGTCTTTCTCGCGTCGGTCGTCTCGATCGCCGTGGTGATGGGGGCGCTGCTCTACCTGATAGAGGGCGAGGCGAACGGGTTCACGAGCATCCCACGCGGCGTCTACTGGGCCATCGTGACGATGACGACGGTCGGCTACGGCGACATCTCGCCCGGCACGGTACCGGGCCAGATTGTCGCGGCGGTGCTGATGATCGCCGGCTACGCCATCATCGCGGTGCCGACCGGCATCGTGTCGGTCGCAATCGCCCAGCGCGCGGCAAACCCCGTGTCGACCCAGGCCTGCCTGGCCTGCAGCGCCGAGGGGCACGACGTCGACGCGGCGTTCTGCAAGTATTGCGGGGAAAGCTTGGCCCCCGGCAGGGAACCGCCGCCTGCCACTGGGAACCGCGAGTCGTCCGCCGCGGCCGGATGAGCGTGGGGTTCGGTGCGAACGCCGCCCCGACCGCGTTGCCGCCGAGGCCGGCTCAGCGAGTGCGGACGTTCATGTCGGGGTCCAGCTCCACGACCGCGGCGCCGAGGCCGCTGCCGGCCCGCCAGGCGTAGCGGACGTCGGAGATCGACACCCGGTAGCCGTCCTTCACTTCCTCGACGCGGTAGGCCGGAAAGCGGGTCCAGGTGGCCAACCCCCAGACGTGCGGGGCGGTCAGCGCGGCACGCGTGACGGGGTTGTCGCCGCCGCGTTCGATGGACGGCAGCGTGATGCGGATCGGCTGTGCCGACAGCCAGTCGACCTCCAGGAAGTGATAGTGGTCGGCGTCGACCACGACGATGTCGCGGCGTAGCGGGTTGCCCGGCGCCGGGCTCGCCATGATCTCTACCGGCGTGTCGTCGCGCTCGGCCAGCCACGCCGCGACCTGCCGCTCGGCGAGCTGCGAGGCCGCGACCATGACCAGGATGTAGAGGGCGGCGGCCGACAGGCAGATCGTGGCGAGCCGCGGGATGCGCTGCGTCCAGTGGCCGGCGAGGCGCAGCCAGACGATGGCGGCCACGCCGGCGCACCAGAGGAGGCGCGTGGCGGCTGGGGCGTCCTCGAAGCCGGTGATCAGGGATGTGGTCGCAATGCCGAGTACGATCCAGGCGGACGCGCCCACGCGCGAGATGCCGCGGGCCAGGACGACCGACGTCGCGAGCAGCAGCCAGACCCAGGGATCGACCACGAACAGCGCATCACCGTAGAACCACGTGCCGTCGAACGGCATCAGGAACCGGACGCCGTAGGTATTGAGCCAGTCGAGTACCGGGTGCGAGACGACGGCCAGGGTGCAGAGGCCCAGGAGAGGACCTGCCCGCGCCCGCGGCTCCCGTCCGCGCCAACGCGCCAGCACCCGGTCGAGAAGCAGCAGCGACAGGGTCAGCACGACGGGCAGGACCACCATCGCCAGGACGCCGTGCGTCCACCCGCGCCGGAACCCGAGCGACAGGTCGCGGCTGACGAACATCGTCACCGCGTCGATGTCGGGTGCGTTGGCGCCCAGGATCAGGGCCGGGGCGGCCAGCCGCGTCGACTTTCCGAGGCGAGTCTCCGCCAGGGTGGCGCCGGCCAGGGTGTGGGCAATGGGGTCCATGGAGCGCCACTAGAATACTCAAGCCTCGCCGGATCTACCGGCGGGCGTTCCGGGGAGCAGGCGTGACGAAGAACGTGCTGAGTGACTTGAACGTGGCGTTCGTCGGGGCCGGGGCGATGGCGTCGGCGATGATCGGCGGTTTGCTGACGCGGCACGACGTGGAGCCGGACGGCATCATTGCGAGCGACCGTCACCAGGAGCGGCTGGACGCCGTGGAGGGCCAGTTCGGCGTCCGGACGACGCGCGACAACCGGGAAGCGGGGCGGAACGCCCAGGTGGTCGTTCTGTCGGTGAAGCCGCAGGTGCTGCCGGGGGTCTTGACGGAGCTGCGCGGTGCGGGCGCGATCGAGCCCGGCGCGCTGGTGGTCTCCATCGTGGCCGGGGCGACCATCGCCTCGATTGCCACCGGGCTGGGGCATCGGGCCATCGTGCGCACCATGCCGAACACGCCCGCGCAGGTCGGCGAGGGGATGACGGTCTGGACGGCGACGCCGGAGGTTTCCGAGGAGCAGCGGGAGCAGTCCCGGGCCATCGTCGCCGCGCTGGGCCGGCAGCTCTTCGTCGAGGAGGAGAAGTTCCTCGACATGGCCACCGCCATCAGCGGGTCGGGGCCGGCCTACGTGTTCCTGATGATGGAGGCGCTCATCGATGCGGCCGTGCACCTCGGCTTCTCGCGCGACGCCGCACGGCAGCTGGTGGTGCAGACGATCCGCGGCTCGGCCATCTACGCCGAGCAGCAGCCGGTCCATCCCGCGGAGCTGCGCAACCGTGTCACGTCTCCCGGCGGGACCAGCGCCGACGCGCTCTACCAGTTGGAGAAGGGCGGCTTCCGGACCGTCATGTCCGACGCGGTGCTGGCCGCCTACGAGCGCAGCGTGGCGCTCGGGGAGATGAGCACGAAGGCCGCCTCCGAGAAGGCGGCCTCCGTGGGATAGCGGCCGGTCGACCGGTTACCGGGCCGGCGGGATCTCGAACCCGCGCCGGGTGTCCGGCGTCCACTCGCCGGGCATGACGTAGTCGTCCCGCCGCGGCATCCTGACTTGCCGCAGCCTATCGGCGTCCATCACGTCGTTCTCGCCGATGATGCCGTTGCGGTAGAGCAGGTACGCGGTCACCGCGTAGGCCTCGTCGTCGGTGAGGACACCCGGCCTGTCGTACGGCATGACGCGCCGGATGTAGTCCCAGACGCTCGGCGCAAACGGCCAGTGCCGGATCGGCCAGTAGTTGGTGCGCGTCGTCACGTCGCCGCCGACGAGCTGGACCGATGGTCCCTCGCTGCCTGTCGGTCCGTGGCAGGTCGAGCATCCGCGGCGGCCGAAGACCATCTCTCCCTGGGCGGGCGTGCCGCTGCCCGGCGGCAGGTCCGCGCCGTCTGGGCCGATGATGCGGTCGCTCTGCTCTGCCGCGGTCGGGGCGCGCCCGAGCCCGGAGGGCGAGGGGGCCTGCTGCGCCTCAACCACAGCGCCCAGCAGCATTACGGCCGCGCACGCCGTCCCGGCGCGCCGCGCGCCGGCGCTACCCATGAACGTCCACCACCACATCGGTCGGTGCGAGTCCATTGGTCACCCTTCCATCGGCGCTGACCTTCCACGGCTGAATCCAGTTGCAGTAGCCGAGCTGGCTCTGGATCGTCCCGTACAGTTGCCCGCGCGTGAGGCCCCAGTAGTCCGCGTACTCGGCTTCGGTCGGCTGCAACTGCCCGCGCTCGTCGAGGCAGCGCGACTGCAGCACCGCCTCCTCGCCGTTCCAGCGCCAGGGCAGGTGGAAGCGGGTGTGGGCCTTCGGCAGCACCGGACCGGCCAGCTCCGCCTCGTGGTAGGTGTGGCCCCCGTCGGCCGAAACCTCGACGCGGCTCACCTTGCCCGCGCCCGACCACGCCAGACCGCTGATGACGTGTTGACCGTGGCCGCGCAGCTCGTGCGAGCCGGACGGCTGCGTGATGACCGAGTTCGGTCCGAAGTCGTAGGCGTCGCGCTGCGTCTTCGGGTTCGGGGTCAGGAACCGCGAATGCTCCTGGAACGAGAGGTACGGCTGGTCGACCACCTTGATGCGCTTGAGCCACTTCACGTTGTAGATGCCCTCGAATCCGGGCACCAGCAGCCGTAGCGGGTAGCCGTGGTCCGGCCGCACCGGCTCGCCGTTCTGCCCGTAGGCGACCAGCACGTCGTCGAGCGCCTTGGCCAGCGGCAGGCTCTTGGTGTGCCGCCCGCGGTCGGCCGCCTCGGCGATGACCCAGGACGCGCCGTTCTTCAGGCCGACCTCTTCGAGCAGCACCGACAGCGGGACCCCGGTCCATTCGCTGCACGCCATGCGGCCGTGCGTCCCGGTGACGGTGGCGGCGCGCGGGTTCGGCCGGTTCCCGACGCATTCGAGGAAGTGCACCCGCGAGACGAACGGCAGCCGCTGCAGCTCCGACATCGTCAGCACGAGCGGCCGCTCCACCATGCCCTCGATCATCAGCGAGTGCTCGTCCGGGTTGATGTCGGGAATGCCGTAATGATGCTGCGTGGTGAAGTGGAGCGACGTCGGGGTGATGGTCCCGACCAGGTCGCCCAGCGGCGTGCGCGCGCTCGGGCGGTGCGGCTCCGGCTGGATCTGGGGGCGTGCGTCGTGGCTGCGGCCCTCGACCTCGCGCGTCGTGGTGACGAAGCGCGAGCGCCGGCCGTAGAGCACGCTCTCCAGCGAGTTGTTGTCGAGAACCGAACGCGTCGGTTCGGCCGCGCCGGCCGGCGCGGCGGCCAGCGCCAAGCTCGGCGGTGCGGCGACCAGGCCCGCCGCCGCGGCGCTTTTCTTCAGGAACCGGCGCCGGCTCGTCTGCGTCTTGCCCATCGGTCCTCCTCGGCTCCGGTCGGGAGCGCTACCCTCCATGGTCGACGATGTCACCACACCATACCAATCCGCGCCGCGGCCGACAACGGAAACCTGTTCCGCCACGGGCGGTTTCCTCGCGGATGCGTTCCGCGCGTTCCGCCGCGGCGTGCTGGCGTTAGGCCCGCCGCTACGGCCAGAGCCAGCCGAACGTGCCCGCGGTCAGCAGCGCGTACACCAAGCCGTCGAACATCGTCAGAAACGTGTAACGCCAGCTCCGGTACCACCAGATGCTGCTCTGGAGGATGGCCAGCGAGTAGCCGGCGAAGGCGACGGCGCCGACGACGCGGAAGACGAGCCCGTAGTCGGCGCCCGCCCCGATGGTGATGCCGGCGGTGTAGCCCGCGACCGCGCCGATGAGCAAACTGTACCCGAACCAGCGGGCGAGGCTCGTGCCGATGGCCGTCGGCCCGTTGGGGAGCACCGTCATGAAAGCCACCGGCCCTGCCTTCGTCTTCTCGATGAACGCCGGCTCGCCCATCTCCTTCATGCTGGCCGGGCGCGGCATGGCGTAGTCGCCGGGCGGGATTTCGAACGGCCGTAGCGCGTCCATCACCTTCGCCTCGTCGGGGACGGGCTGGGAATCCCCCGCGTGGTACGACAGCAGCATGTGGATGATCGAGCTGACGACGAAGACGAACACCGCCGAGAGCAGGATGGGCAGCCAGAGAGACGGGACGGTAACCATGACGACCTCCTCGCGAACGTGAAGCTGCTTGATCCGTCGATATCCGCGCCGGCCTCGTCTACTGGCCGTCCTCGCGTAGCGCGTTGTACTCCCGGGCCCGGTTGGCGGTCGCTTCGTTGCCGATCAGCTCCAGCCGCCGGCTGCCCGGGAGCGACAGCGATGCCGTCTCGCCGAGCTGCCCGTCACGCACGAGCTCGCCCATCGCGCGGTCGATGGCGCCTGCCGCGATGGCTCCCATCGCCCCTATGAAGAGGACCCCGACCCCGGCATCGCGCGCCGCGGCGAGTGAGGGCGCGCCGGTCAGGATCGGCTTCCCGGCCATCTCGACCGCGCGCCGGCACTGGTCGAGCGGGATGCCGGGCACGAAGATCATGTCGCCGCCCGCCTCGGCGTAGCTCGTCACGCGCTCGAGCGCATCCTCGAGCGGACCGCCGTCGGCGACCACGTCGCTCCGCACCAGCAGCGCCAGGTCGTCGTCGCGCCGGGCGTCGACCGCCGCCCGCACCTTGTCGACCATGGCCTCGCGCGCCAGGATCTTGCCCTCGTCGTACCCGGCGATGTGCTTGGCGCTGTACAGGTCCTCGATCATGACGCATGCCGCGCCGGCCTTCTCCATCCGCTGCACGGTGCGGTAGACGTTCAGCGGGTTCCCCCCGCCGTCGTCGGCGTCGGCGATGATCGGCGTGTCGATGCGGTCCGCGGTGCGGCTGCAGAACTCGACGAGGTCGTCCATCGTGATCATCCCGAAGTCGCCGATGCCGTACTTGCTGAGCGACAGGGCGCTGCCGCCGGTCATGACGATCTCGAAGCCGTTCATCTCGGCGAGCCGGGCGGTGGCGACGTCGCCGCAGTTGATGCAGCGGGGCGGGCTGTCAGCCCCGAGGAGCCGGCGGAATCGCGCGCCAGGGCTGTCGCTCTCGCTCTGCTGGGCCGCGGACGCGCCCCCGGGCATGGCCGCGGTTGCGAACGCCGCGCCGGTGACGGCGCCGGCGCTCTCGATGAAGCGCCTGCGCGACGGCTGCGGAGTCGGGGCGTGTGGTGTCTGGCTTCGCATCGGTGACCTCCTCGCGTGCGGATCGTTCCGTCGGGCTATCCGGTGTCGGCTCACTCTACTATCACACCGTGCTCCTGCCGCTCCGGCATGCCGTCGGAAACGCCGGCAGGTCGGGCCAACGCGGGCGGCGCCGCCTCAGTCGCGCGGCCGATGTGGCTGCGGTCGCAGGAGATCCGGGTTCTCCCGTTCGATACGGGCGCGGTCCATTCGCAGCAGCATCCGTTCCTGCTCCGGATCGCGCGGCCTTCTGCCCGGCGGGCGGCCCGGTGGCTCGGCGGCGAGGATCCTGGCCCAGCGCTCGCGCTTGAGCCGCTGCACCTCCGCCTGGAATTCGTCGTAGTCGATCATGGCCGGCGCACCTCTCGTTCCACGTGCTGCAGCGCTTCGGCTTCCTCGGGTGTGGCGCTCGTCCGTTCCTGCAGATAGCGCCAGTCCAGGCGCTGCGCGTACAGATGCGCGAGCCGTCGAGCCCAGCGCCCGTCCTCCTCGAGCCGGTTCCTGCCGGACAGTATCACTGACGTGGCCTCTGCTCCCGTTCGTTCGGGTTACGTTCGGTGCGCGGCGGCCGGAAGCTCCGCATGCGGTCGACCCGCGCCCGGTACCCTCCAGTGCCCTTCGCGATCAGGTCTTCGTCGAGCAGCCAATTGATGTCGCGCGTCAGGGTCTTGTCGGTCTTGCCGGCGTAGAGCTCGGCCACGGTGGGATCGAGGCGCCGAAGTTCGGTGCGTGCGGCCGGCTGCTCCCGGTCCGTCAGGGCGAGCGCGATTTCGCGGCGCCGGTTGAGCGCCGGTGAACGTCTCGCCTGCCGAAATCTGTCGAACACGAAGTGCTTCCACGCGATGGACAACTGAATCGCGTCGATCTCATCACACTGTTTCGCCAGCCCGTCGACGAGTCCCTGTAGCGCGTAGAGGATGAACCCGATTGGATCTCCACGACCGTCGTGCGCGTGGCTTGCGCGGTCGAGCTGGCGGTAGTACTCGGCTCGCGTCAGGTTGTAGTGATTGCTGAGGAGTTGGGCTGACGTCAGCGGCACCCCGGCGCGGGCCAGGAGCATGAACTCGACGAGCCGTGCAGTGCGGCCGTTGCCGTCGCCGAAGGGGTGAATCCAGGCGATGTACAGGTGGGCGAGAATCGAGTGGAGTATCGCCGTGGCGATCCGATCGTCGTCCGGCTGCTCGAACATCGACAGCCCGCGCTCCGCTTCGAGCCAGTCGCAGAGGTGGTGGAGCAGAAACGCACAGTCTGCCCGAGGAGCGCCGCGGTAGCGCCCGACTCCTACGGCGTGGGCCGGAATCTCCCCGGGAACGACCCCTTCCTCCAGGTGGTCCTCGAGGCCGTCGAGCACCTGGCGGTTGCAGGCCGCGATCCAGTCCGGACCGAGTCGGAGCTGGATCCTGTCGAGAATGCTTGCCTCGATTTTGTCGCAGGCCCGCAGAACATTGTCCACCTCGCGGCCCAGATACTCCTGCGACGGCGGCAGGGGGAGTCGCCCCTGGATCCTGTCCCGGATCTGTTCGGTACTCAGCGTGTTGCCCTCGATCGCCGTCGTCGCTTGCACTCCCTTGATCAGATAGAGCGTCCACATCTCCTCGGCAGCGCCAGGCGGGAGTGCCGAGCCGGAGATCTGCCCGCAGCGCGCCACCGCTTGACCCAGCAGTGTCCAGAGGCGAGGGGGGGCCGCGTGGAAGTCGACCTGGAAGTTGATCCACGGATGGCTGCGCCTGTAGGGGCGGTCGTTGGTCAACCTTGCCCTCCCGCCACCGCCGGGACTCGGAGCATGGGATATTTTAGCTCAAAAAATGTCCACAACAATGTCCCCTTCTTATGTCCCTGTGTGCAGGTATGCTCCCAACCGGTCTGAGACGCGCGAACCGGAGCGCCGGATCGAGGACGGTCACCGAGCGACGCGGCCGAGGCTGCCGAATCAACTGGGGTGGGAACGCGGGGGTTGCCGCAGTGTGCGGACTTCGGCGCGCCGCGGATAGCGGCAGGACGGATCGGACGGGCGTCGATCCGTTTCGCGGACCGACGCCTGCCCTGATCGAGCGCGTGGAGTGTTCGGCGCAGCCCGGGCTACGCGCGCGGTTGCACGATCTCGATCCGGACCCCGTCGGGTCCGACGACGAACGAGATCAGCATGTCCTCGCCGAGCGGGTTCGTGAACGGGCGCGGCTCCATCGTGAAGTCGACGCCCTTGCCCTTGATCTCCTCGGCGGCGGCGCGCAGGTCGGGAAACTGCCAGCCCAGGTGATCGACGGCGCGGCCCTCGGTCGGGGCCAACTCGCCCTCTTCGCGCGAGATGAGCAGCCACACCGTGCCGTAGCGCAGGCCCGCGATGCGGCCCTTCAGGCTGTCCCGCTCGCCCGCGAAGATGTTCTCGTACCAGTCGAGCGCCGCGGCCGGGTCCGCCGAGCGAAGGTGCAGGTGGTGGAAGCCGAGCCACTCGGTGTCCTCGACCACCTCGATCTTGGTGCCCCACGGGTCCTCGATGAACGCGAGCTTGAAGAGGCCGTCGATCTCGCGGATCGGATTCAGGATCTTGATGCCCGCGGCCTCGAACGAGGCCATCTTGGCGGCTAGGTCCGGGAACGAGAACCCGATGTGGTCGACTCCGCTGCCGACGCTCGGGCCGGTCGGCTCGCGCTCGAAGAAGATGATCAGGGTGTCGCCGGCGGCGCAGGCGTTGTGCCGGCCGTAGTCGGTACAGCCCATGTGGGTCATGTACCACTCCTTGGCCTCCGCTGCCGAATCGGCGACCAGGTGGATGTGGTGGTAGTCGGCGGCGGCGGCGCCCGCGGGCGCCCAGGCGAGCCAGGCGGTCAGAGCAACGAACGGGAGCATTCTGCGAATCATGGCTTTGTGTCCTCCAGGTGAGCGGCGGGTTGGCGACCGATTATAGCGATACGAACACGATCCCCCAGGCGGCGATGCCGACCGTCAGGCCGAGCAGCGTGTCGAGCGCGTAATGGTAGCGGGCGAGCACCGTCGCGGCGACGATGCTGGCCGCCACGAACAGAAACCCGGCGCCGGTCGCGGGGGCGCCGGCCGTGACGATGGTCAGGGCGACCGCCATCGACGTCGCGGCGTGACCGCTCGGGCACGTGTTGACCTGCACGCTCATCCGTTGCAGCACCGTCGTGTTGAGGCGGCGCAGTCGCAGGTGGGGCGTCCAGAGCGGTCGGTCCGCGGCGAGCGCGCGCGGCGGGCGCGTCTGGATCCAGGGCAGCATGCCGTAGCAGGTGAATCCCGCGATGAGCGCCGCCGTCCAGAACGCGTCCGCCCGGCCGCGGTGTCCGAGCGCCAGGAATACGCCGAAGCCGACGGGGACGAAGGGGTACGCCAGCAGGTACGTGGCCTCGAACCACGAGGCGACGAGACGCGGTGCGCGGGCGGCGGCGCGGCGCAGTCCGGTGCGTTCAAACAGCCAGGTGTCGAATGCCAGGAGGCGGCGTTCGATCCGCAGCGAGGGCCGCCGGAAGAACAGCCCGCACAGCCAGTAGCCCTGCAGCAGGTAGACCGCGGGCACCCAGTCGCGGACGATGCGCAGGCTGGGTGACGGCCGGAGCTGGGACAGCATGACGGCCAGCGTGATGCACACGAAACCGACCAGCAGCACACGGCGGCGACGTGCGGGTGCGAGCGGGCGGAGGCGCGAGAGGACGATCAGGTAGAAGAAGAAGCCGCAGACGATCCACTCCGTGACCCAGAGTGGGCGCAGATCGAAGGCCATTTTCTGTCAGGCTACCCGATCGCTTCGGTGGATGCAGTGTCCGATTCGTCCTGTGCAGATGTTTCGGTCGCGGGACCGGTGCGCAATACCCGGACGCAGGGCGCAACCAGCCAGGACACCCCGACCACTCGTCCCGCCAGGATCGCAATCGATGCCGCGACGGCGCCGTCGAGTCCGAGCCCGTGGATCGAGGCGGCCAGCGTCGCCGCCACCGTCAGCACCTCGAGCGCGGTCGCCCGGGTCGTCGGGCGCGTGTGGTGGGCGTGCACCAGCACCCCCCGCTGCAGGTGCAGCGCGACCGAGAGTGCGGGGAAGACGGCCAGGATGGCCAGCGGCAACAGCGCGAACTCCGTGAGCTCCCGGCTCAGTCCGGATATCGTCCGAAACCAGACGTTGGCCAGCGGGGTCAGGGCGATGGCCGACAGTCCCGCCGTGGCGGCCACCGCCAGCAGGCCGGCGAAGTTGCGCAATCGCGCGAAGTGCTCGCGGCGCGGACCGAGGAGCGCGATGACGACTTCGAGGTACGAAAGGCCGACGGCCCGGAAGATGAACGTCAGGCCATGGATTATCGGCACCACGGCGAGGGACTCGAGCGGGAAGCGCGCCTGACCCATGAAGAAGGTCACCAGCGGCTGGCTCGACAGGGCGATGAACGTGGTCAGGCCGAGCGGTGCGTAGAACCGGACCAGGGCCGGCAGGCGGAGCGCCCCCATCCGCTCCGGGGTGCGGGGCCGGCCGCGGAGGTCGGCGACGACTCCCCGCGACATCGCGCGGCTCGCCAGCGCCTCGGTGACGACCCCCGCCGACAGTCCCAGCGCCCCGACCCAGGCGCCGGGCAGTTCCGAGGTCAGGAACGCCGCCAGCGCGGTCAGGGACATGGCGGCCAGGCGGATCCCGGTGCCGTAGGCGACGCGGCGCGTCTGGTGGTGGCGGATGAGCAGCCCCTGCCGAAAGCGGCGGTAGGCGATGGCTCCCGGCCACGGCAGGAGGATGGCGAGGGCGCCGTGGGTCAGGTCGGCGACCTCGGCCGGAAGCTGCAGCGTCCGGGCTATGACGTTGAACACCGGGGGGAGCAGGACGACGACCTGCACCACGGTCACCAGCGCCGCCAGTCCCAACGCGAACCGCCGCAGGGCGCGGAAGCTCGCGGCGTCCTCGACCAGCGCCGTCGAGGCGCTCATCAGCATGATGACGGGGGACTCGATGATGATGGCGAAGGCGAACGCCACGCCGAACGCCGCGAGGTTCGGGACGGCGTCCGGCAGCCGGGCGATGATGGCCGCCAGGTAGGGGCCCTCGACCGCCATCATGAGCCACGTCCCGGCGAGCGGGAGCCAGAAGGAGAAGATCCGGCGATAGGCGAGCGGCAGGCTCTTCGCGCCACGCGAGGCGTGACGTGGTTCCGTGGCCGTCACGTTCTCCCGGCGGAGCCGAAGAAACGGCGCCAGCTCATCGCGAGACCGGTCCAGACCATGACGGCGACTCCCAGGGACACGACGCCGGCGATCGACTGCCCGATCACGCCATAGACCTCTCCGGTGTGCGCGAACCGCAACCAGCGGCGGATCTTGAAGCCGCGGCTGAAGGTCGGATAGCCGCCACGCCCGACCAGCTCGCCTGTTGCCCGGTCGAACAGAAGGTCCTCGCTCTTCGACGGCTGGCGGCCCGTCCCGCGGTCGACCGCGACCACGACGGGATCGTGCATCGACTCGGGAAGGCCGATCGTGATGGTTCGCCATCCGGGCGTCTCGGTGGCGGCCTTCGTGGCCAGCGCCTGCAGCTCGACCCACGGGGTTGCCGGGTCCGGCGTGACCGACGGATCGTCCCCCGGGATCGTCCCCAACGGTTGCGGCGACGTCAGAGGCGGTGGCGCCTCGCCCACCAGCCGATGGACGAGGTCGGCGGCCCACTGATAAGAGATCGTGGCGCCGCCGGCGACGATGATGGCGAGCGGAACGGCCGACCAGAATCCGAGCACGCTGTGCCAGTTGAAATCGCGCGCCCGCCCCGTGAGGCCGCGGCGAAACCACAGCGCGTGTCTCCAGGCGGCGCCGCTTCCGGTCGGCGGCCACCAGAGGTAGACCCCGCTGACGAGCAGAAACAGGAACCCGAGGTTGGCGGTTGCCGTGAACGTCCGACCGACGATCCGATACTCGCCCTCGAGGGCGAACCACCGGTGCCAGTACATGACGCTCCGGAGGAAGCGTCGCGTTCGTGTGTCGCCAGCGCCCAGCCGCTCGCCGGTGAAGCGGTCGACATGGAGGGTGGCTCCGTCGTCGAGCCGGACGACCGCCGGCTCTCGCGGATCCTTGTGCAGGGCCACGGAGGTGACGAGACCGGCGGGCTGCTCGCCGGTGACGCGCGCGATCAGCTCGTCGAGCCCGAGCGGTGCGACGTCCGGGGCCGGCGGATCGGCGCGATACTCGCGAAGCGCCCACTGGTTGAGCTGCGCCTCGTAGGTGAGGATCACGCCGGTCACCGCCATCATGAAGATCACGACAGCGGCGGTGACGCCGACCGCCAGATGGATCCAGAAGATCGCCCTGCGCAGAGACATGTCCGGTCCGGTCTCGGGAGGGAAGCGCGCCCGACTCGGGCCGGGGATCGCAGGCGGGCGTCGCGAGCGCTCCCTACCGGGAGCTGTCGGAGTCGGTCGCCTCGGAGTCGGTCGCCTCGGTCGCCTGATCGGAGTCGGTCGCCTCGGGGGCGCCGGCGTCGCCTGCCCCGTCGGAGTCGGTTCCGCCGGGGCAGGCCGCGGTCAGAGCGGCAGCCGCCACGATCGAGCCGGCCGCGACCGCGCGCGAGAAAAACGAGCGGCGATCGACCCGGTCGGTCGAAATGTCCTCGTCTGTCAGGGACGTCGGCAATCCCGGACGGTTCGCGCGGGGCTTCCTGTTGTCCGGTCTGCTCATGACATGCTCCTGATTCGATAAAATGAGACTGAGTCCCAGTAGCGTAGTGGCGCGCGCCAGGGGTTGTCAAGCTGCCGCGGTCCTCATGACCATGGCGTGAGAACGAGTGCGATCGGTCGCATTGCATGGAGCACCGACATGACGACGGACCACACCAGGCCAGGGTCGGCGATCCGCCGCGACTGGTACGCCTGGCTCATCGATCCGCTGCCGACCGCGGAGTTCGAACGCGACTACTACGAGCAACGCCTCCTTCACGTCCGGCGCAGGGCGTCGCCGTACTACGCCGAGCTCCTCTCGACGACCGACCTCGACATCGTGCTGGGCACCCACGCGGCCAGTCACCGCGACATCAAGCTGGTCCGGGGCGACGGCGACGTCGCTCCCCGCGAGTACGCGAACGACGCCGGCAGGGTCCAGCCGCTCGAGGTCGCAAGGCACTTCGACGACGGCGCGACCGTCATCTTCAACCAACTCCATACGCGTGTGCCGGCGCTGGCGCGGCTGTGCGTCGCGCTCGGGCGGCGCTTCTCGTCGCGGATCCAGACCAACGTCTATCTCACGCCGCCCGACGCGCAGGGATTCGCCCCGCACTGGGACACCCACGACGTCTTCGTATTGCAGATCAGCGGCACGAAGCGCTGGTCGATCTACGACACCCAGGTGAGACTGCCACTCCGGGGCCAGCGTTACGAACCCGGCACGCCTCCCGGTGACGTCAGCGACGAGTTCGAGCTCGGTCCGGGCAGTGCCGTCTACCTTCCGCGCGGTCTGATGCACTCGGCCCGTTCGACGGATCGGCCGTCGCTGCACGTCACGCTCGGGCTCACCGCGTTCACCTGGGCCGAGTTCCTCGTCGAGAGCGTCACCGCGGCGGCACTCGGGGAAGAATCGCTGCGCCGGAATCTCCCCGGCGAGTTCGCTCGTGAGGGATTTCCCGTCGCGGAGCGAGCGCGCCTGTTCGGCGAGAAGCTGGCGCTCGTGCAGTCGCGGTTCGACCCGGAGGTCGTGTGGCGCCGCTTCACGGACGAGGTCCTGGCCACCGACGTACCGCTGTTCACCGACCTGTTCAGCCAGCGGCTCCGCGGAGACCGGCTGACGCCCCGCTCGCGGGTGAGACGCCGTGTCGGGCTGCTCACTGAAGCCGTGACGGAGGGCGAGACGTGCCTCCTCCGGTACTGTGGCCGGGAGCTCAGGCTGCCGGTCGGTGTGTGGCCGGCGCTGCAGTTCGCCACGACGGCTGACGAGTTCGCCGTCCAGGATCTGCCCGACTGTCTGGATGCCGAGGGGAAGCTGACCCTGGTGGCGCGGCTGGTCAGAGAGGGGGTTCTCCAACGGATCTCGGCTTGACCTCCGGCCCCGTCAGCGCCGGCGCCGCCGACCACCACCGACCTCTCCGGAGACCTCTAGTGAGACCAAATCTCAATTTTTCTTGACCGACCAAATCAGTCGGATATATAGTCCCCACTCGCCAACTGAGACTTGATCTCATTTCTGGCCGTTCTGCTTCGGGGACGTTGCCCCGGGCCGAGAAGGTGGCTCAGGGGCGTCGGAAAGGAAGAATGGCCCGCCGGGTGCGGCAACACCGGGCGGGCCTGCCGAACGCTCGCCCCGCGGTTCCCAGACCCTGGTTGCACGGTGTGCGGCACGTTCCGACAGCTCCCATTCTAGGGACGTGCCCCGCGCCACGCAACAGCATTGCGATGGAGGTGGCGCGATGGCAATCGGCCGTTTTTCCTTCGGGGTGGCCGCTTTGGCGTCTGCATTCTGGATCGGATTGGGTGCGGCCCCCGCGGCCGGGGCCGGCCCGAGCGAGGCGGAAGGGCAGGACACCGAGGAGCAGGAGGTCGACATCGAGGAGCTGGAGCGTCGCATCGACCTGCTCGCCGAGGAGCTCGAGCGGCTGCGGAGTGGAGAGCAGGATGTCCCGGTGACGGTCGATCGGGCCCGCGCGCTCGGTCTGGCGCCGTCTGCGGCCGCGACGTACGGCATCGACTCGGGCGTGTCGATCGCCGGCTACGGCGAGATGCTGTACGAGAGCTATGCCTCGGACAAGACGACGCAGTTCGACTTCCTGCGGGCGATCCTGTACGCCGGCTATCGGTTCAACGACAAGTTCCTGTTCAACTCCGAGATCGAGGTCGAGCACGCGAAGGAGATATTCGTCGAGTTCGCCTACGTCGACTACCTGGCGACCGACAACTTCGGCCTGCGGGCCGGGATGCTGCTGATTCCGATGGGGCTGGTCAACGAGTTCCACGAGCCGACCGTGTTCATCGGCGCCGAGCGGCCGGTCACCGAGACGAGCATCATCCCGTCGACGTGGCGCGAGAACGGCGGCGGTGTCTACGGGTCGGCCGGCGACGCGGTCGCCTTTCGCGCCTACGTCGTCAACGGCTTCAACGGCTCGGCCTTCTCATCGAGCGGCGTCCGGGGCGGGCGCCAGAAGGGCGGCAAGGCGAAGGCGAACGACATGGCGTTCACCGGCCGTCTCGACGTGACACCGACGCCGGGCGTCTTCTTCGGGGCCAGCTTCTACACCGGCGGATCGGGCCAGGGCGACATAGAGGTGGACGGCGTCGACTACGGCGTCCGCACCGGCATCTTCGATCTGCACGGCCAGGCGCAGGTTCGCGGTTTCGATTTCCGCGTCCTGTTCGCGCGGGCGAGTCTGGACGACACGTCGAAGCTGAACCAGGTGCTCGGGCTGACGGGATCGAGCGGCGTGGGCGAAAAGATGCAGGGCGGCTACGTGCAGCTCGGCTACGACCTGTTGTCGCAGGCGCCGGGGGCCGGGGGCGTGGGGCTCACGCCGTATCTGCGGTACGAGAAGGTGGATACCCACGCGGCGGTGGCGGCCGGGTTCACCCGCAACCCGTCGAAGAACAACACCTACACGACCTTCGGCATCGAGCTGAAGCCGATCCCGAACATCGTCGTCAAGGTCGATCACATGTGGGTCGACAACGCGACCGACAGCGGGGTCAACCAGTTCAACTTCAACGTGGGTTACGCGTTCTGACGGTCTGCGGACCACCGTGTGACCGGGCGGGGATCATGAGAAGACAGAAGCCGAACGCTGGAGGCGGCGTGCCGTTGCGAGTCACCGGCGCGCTCACCGGCTGGTTGGTGCTCCTTGCCGCCGCCGCGCCGGCGCAGTCGGGGGGCGTCTCGCGCGAGGAGGCCCTCGAATCCGCGTTTACCGGCGCGGCGATCGCCGCCGACCGCGTTTATCTCACCGCGGATCAGGCAGACCGGATCGCGGAGCTGTCGCGCGGCGCGGCGCCGTCGAGGATCTACGCGCGCTACGTTGCCACCCGCAACGGCGCGGTCGTCGGCCGGGCGTACGTCGACACCCACGTCGTCCGCACCAAGCGCGAGAGCCTGCTCGTCTCGCTCGACACGGCCGGGAGGGTCCGCCGGATCGACGTGACGGCCTTTCTCGAGCCGCCCGAGTATCTGGCGTCGGAGGCGTGGAGGCGCCAGTACGAGAACCGGCCGCTCGGCGACGACCTCGCAATCCAGCGGTCGATTCGTCCGATCGCCGGCGCGACGCTGACAACCCGGGCCGTCAATGCGGCGGTGCGGCGTATCCTGGCCCTCGACCAGGTGCTGGAGACGGACGGGCAGGTGACGCCATGACCTGGTGGGAGCGGTGGGCGTTCAACGCGTTCCACATCGTCGTCGCCGCGACCGGCGTCGCCTACTTCGCCATGAAGTACCTGCTGGCGACGGACGACCCCTTCGCGATCGTCAATCACCCGTGGCAGCCGGCCATGCTCTCGATCCACGTCGTGGCGGCGCCCTTCTTCATCGCGTTCTTCGGCATGCTGTTCCGGTCGCACTCGCTGCGGAAGATCCTCTCGCCGAACCCGGCGAACCGGCGGTCTGGCTGGACCTCGCTCCTCAGCTTCTCGGCGATGGCGCTCAGCGGGTATCTCATCCAGGTCGCTTCGTCGCCCTTCTTCATCACGTTCTTCATCTGGACTCACGTGGCCGCGAGCAGCCTGTTCGTGGTCGGCTACGGCATCCACTTGGTTATCGGCTGGCGGGTCAACGCTTTTCCGCGACACAGGCCCGGCGTGACGCTATCCGGACCCGCCCGTCTCGCGCCATGACGGCCCGCGCCGCGCGCGTGCTGGCTCCATGGCTGCTGTGCCTCGGCGCCGCGGCCTGCGACCGTCCGGCAGCCCCCGTGTCCTTCGCCCACCCCGTCCGCGTCGAGCGCACGGTGTTCCTGATGGGTACCGTCGCCACCTTCGTCGCGGAGGCGGACGATCGCGAGACCGGCCTCGCCCGGCTGGAACGCATGGTTCGCGTCATCGAAGAGACCGAGGCCGAGCTCAGCACGTGGCGTGACGGTAGCGTGCTGAGTGCACTGAACGGGCAGCCGGTCGGAGAGGCTTTGCCGCTGCCGGCCGAAACCTGCGGCCTACTCGCTCGCGTAGAGGAGTGGCGCGCAGCGACGGGTGGAGCGTTCGATCCCGCCGTGGGAAGCCTCATCGACGCCTGGGGGCTGCGCGGGGAGGGCCGGCAGCCGGACGAGACGGCGCTGGAGGCGGCGCTGGCCAGCGCCGGCTTCGAGCACCTGGCACTCGATGTGGAGGCGTGCGCCGCCACGCGCCTGGCCGCGGTGACTCTCGACGCCGGCGGATTCGGCAAGGGCGAGGCGCTCGACCGCGTCCGCGAGGCCGAGCGTGACCGGCCGGGCGCGTGGCTCATCGACTTCGGCGGGCAGGTGGCGGTGTCCGGCGAGTCGGTCGCCGGGGCGTGGCCGGCGGCCGTTGCGCACCCGGCGCGTCGCGACACGCCCGTCCTGGAGCTGCTTCTCGCGGTCGGCTCGCTCGCGACGAGCGGCGGTTCCGAGCGGGACCTGGTGCTGGAGAGCGGCGCCCGTTTCGGCCATATCATCGACCCGCGCACCGGCCGGCCGGTCAGCCGGTCCGCGTCCGTCACCGTCTGGCACGAGGACGCCTTTGCGGCCGACGTGTTGTCGACCGCCCTCTACGTGATGGGACCGGAGGAGGGGCTGGCCTGGGCGGGGGATTACGACTTTGCGGTCTGCTTCATCGTTCCGGATTTCCCTTCGGGCGATGTCACGTTTCGCACTACGCCCGCCTTTGCGGCGCGCTTCCCGCTGCCGGTGGCGCCGTGACGTTCGAGCGCGACGTGCGACTCGCACCGATTGCCTACAATCCGGATCTCGTGAGAGCCATTCGCCCGTCCACCCGGAAGAAACGAAGAGATGAGGACTCCAATCATGCATAGAGGAACAGCGATTGCGGTCGTTCTCGCGCTCACCGCGGTCTTTGCCTGCGCGCTCGCCGAGGAGCCGACCGCCGCACAGCCGGAGGCGCCCGCCGGCGAGGCGGGCACCGTCGAGCGGCTCGACCCGCGACTCGACGAGTTGCTGGCGGCCGATGCGGCGGTCGAGCAGGTCGCCGACGGCTTCCAGTTCATCGAGGGTCCGGTGTGGGTCGGCGGAGCGACGGACGGCCACCTGCTCTTCAGCGACATCCCCGGCGACACGGTGTACCGCTGGTCCGAGGCGGACGGGACGAGCGTGTTTCTCAACCCGGTGTTCCTGCCGGAGCTCGAAACGAACGGGCAGGGCGGTTCGAACGGGCTGACCCTCGACCTCGAGGGCCGCGTCGTCCTGTGCGAGCACGGCAACCGGCGCCTTGCAAGGATCGAGGAGGACGGTTCGCGGGTGACGCTCGCCGACCGCTACGAGGGCAGCCGTCTCAACAGTCCGAACGACGTCGTCTTCCATTCCAGCGGCGCGGCGTTCTTCACCGATCCGCCGTACGGCCTCGCCAGTCCCGAGGCCGCCGAGCTCGACTGGAACGGCGTCTACCGCCTCGATCCCGACGGGACCGTGCATCTTCTGGCCGACGGTCAGACTCGGCCCAACGGCATCGGGCTGTCGCCGGACGAGCGGACCCTCTACGTCGCCAACTCGGACGGTGAGGCGCGGCAGTGGATGGGCTATCCGGTCGACGACGGTCTCGATCTCGGCGAGGGCACGGTGCTGCTCGACCTGACCGACAGTGAGGACGCGGGCGTGCCGGACGGCTTCGCGGTCGATTCGGCGGGGAACCTGTGGGCGAGCGGCCCCGGGGGAATCGTCGTCATCGGCCCCGAGGGGGACCATCTCGGTACGGTCGGACTGCCCGAGCAGCCGGCCAACGCCGCGTTCGGCAACGACGGCAGGACCCTCTACATGACCGCCCAGACCGGTCTCTACCGGATCGACACGCTGGTCGCCGGCCTGATGCCTTGAGGGGGATGGAGTCGATGCGCCCGCCCTGGGCGGCGGGGCCGCCGGCCGCGCCTCCGTCCGGACTCGTCATGGCCGCTCGCGTTCCCCGGCGCGTGCGCCGCGCAGGATGAGCGGCATGCTGTAGTTGCCTTCGTGACAGGCGTTCTCGAAGACCGGCCCGGCCGCGCGCGTGATCGGGAACATGACGGTCCAGGGACCGGCGAATGACTCGGGGTCGTCCGCCGTGAACTCGTAGTGGAGCGTACCGGGCCCGGCGAGCCGGATGCGCTCGACGTAGCGCGCGTTCGCCCCGCTGCCCTGGATCGTCCAGGCGCCGTTGAAGCCCCCGGTCTCGACGACGAGCGTGTCGCCCTCCCAGCGGCCGCGCGAGCTTCCCTGCCACTGGCGGACCGTGCCGTCGAGCGGCGGCCGGCCGTCGAGCGGGATGATGCGCAGGTCGGAGTTCTGCTCGTGCAGGATGGCCACGTAGTCCGGCGTCTGGAAGATCTGGGCGAGCCGGTTCGGCGAGACCGCGAGCAGCGGGACCGTCCGTCCCATGATGCAGCGCTCGTAGCGTTCGCGGTCCTCCGGGCCGTCGGCGGACCGCAACCTGATGGCAATGCCGAGCGTGCGCGCCCGCTCTCGTCCGGCCGGCGTGCGCGCCGGCACTCTGCCGTCCGGCGGATCGGTGATCAACGACGTCCGGCCGTCGGTCAGGCCGCCCGGTTGCCACCAGTCGGCGTTCAGTTGCAGGTCGCGCTCGCGTCCGATGGCCGCGTGGCGCTCGGTGAGGTACGCGCTCTCTTCCGCCGGCGTCAGCACGGCCCGTCCGGCGAGCGCTTCGGGCCGCTCCAGCGGCGTCGTGCTGCGGTACTCCCAGTAGCCGCTCAGGTCCGGCGCTCCCCACGGCGTGCGCGGCGCATCCGGTTCCTGCGCCGGCGCCGGGATGGAGGTGACGAGCAGAAGGCCGACGAGCAACGTCCGACGCATGGCGCAACGCCTCGCTTTCCGAGATTGCCGATTGCCGATTATAGGCACGCGCGGCGGTCGTTTTCGCAGCGGAAGTCGACCGTCGCGGGCGCGTCCCCCATAATCGGTCGAGATCGGTAGAGGATGCAATGGCCGGCAGCGGCCCGACAGGAGGACTCGGATGGCGCTCAATCCCGACCTGGTCGGCTTCGTGAAGGAGAGTCTCGAACGCGGCGTCCTGCGTTCGGACATCGAGCAGACGCTGGTCGGCGCCGGGTGGCCGCCCGATCAGGTCAGGCAGGCATTGGCGCGTTTTGCGGATGCGGTCGGGTATCCGATCCCCGTGCCGTGTCCCAGCATCTCCGCCAAGCCGCGCGAGGCGTTCCTGTACGCGGTGATGTTCCTGGCGCTGTTCGTGAGCGCCTTCAATCTGGGAGCGCTGGTGTTCGGCTTCGTCGACCTGGTGTTCCCGCATCCGCAGGATCCGCCCGAGGAGATCACGCGGGACGGCATCCGGTGGGCGGTGTCGGTGCTCGTGGTCGCGTGCCCGGTGTACCTGTACCTCGCCGCCGTGATCCGCCGCGCCGTAGCCTCCGACCCGAGCGCCCGCGCGTCGAGGCTGCGGCAGCAGCTCACCTACGTGACGCTGTTCGTCGCGTCGTGTGTGCTGATCGGGAGCGTCTCGGCGGTGGTCTACAACTTCCTGGACGGGGCCGTGACCGTGCGTTTCGTCCTGAAGGTGCTCACGGTCGGCACCATCGCAGGTTCCGCGTTCGCGCACTACCTGCGGGATCTGCGCGATGCGGAGACCGATCCCGCGACCTGAGCGGCGGCTGGCGGTAGAATGGCGTGCTCGGGCTTGTGGCGAGAGGCAAACATGATCAGGCAACTCATCGCGACGGTTCTGCTCGCGCTGCTCGCCGGCGCGGTTGCTCCCGGCGCCCAGGATGGCGTCATCACGCGCAGCGAGGCGCTCGCGGCGGTCTACCCGGGCGCGACCGTGACGCGCGACCGGGTCATCCTGACGCGGGAGCAGATGGCGGCGGTGGCGGCGATCGCCCGCGTCGGGATGCAGGGCAGGATCTTTCCCCGCTACATCGCCCGAAACAAGGACGGCGCGGTCGTCGGGCGCGCCTACATAGATACGCACACGCCGAAAACCGAACGCCAGAGCCTGCTCATCTCTCTCGACACCGAGGGGCGCATCGAGCGGGTCGACGTCACCGTCTTCTTCGAGCCGGCGCAGTACATGGCGCCCCAGGACTGGCTGCGACAGTTCGACGGGGAGGTGCTGCACGACGAGCTGGCCCTCCGGCGCGGCATCCGGCGGATCGCCGGTTCTTCCTTCACCGGACGGGCCATCAGCAACGCCGTCCGCCGCGTCCTCGCCCTCGACCAGGTGCTGCAGGTAGACGCGGCCCAGCCGTAGTCCCCCGGCAGCGGGCGATTCGAGATCTCACCGCGTTCGTCGCGGGTTGCGGAAAGTATCCTCACGCCGCGGACGGCGGGTGCTCGGCCGGGGAGGCCCGGTTCTCGGCCGCCGCCGAATCGAGCGGCGCGATCCCGATCTGCGCTACTCCGTAGATGGCCGCGACGAGCGGGTTGATCAGGTTGAAGAAGGCGAACGGCGCGTAGGTCAGCGTGGAGACGCCGAGGGTCTGGGCCATGAACGCGCCGCAGGTGTTCCAGGGAATCAGCACCGAGGTGATCGTGCCCGAGTCCTCGAGGGTCCGCGACAGGTTCTTCGGATCGAGCCGCCGCCGCTGGTACTCGCCGCGGAACATCCGGCCCGGGAGCACGATGGATATGTATTGATCCGAGGCCAGGACGTTGACGCCGAACGAAGTGGCGAGGGTGGCCACGATCAGGCCGCCGGCCGTCCGCACCGTGCGCAGGATGCGCCGGGCCAGCGCCTGCAGGATGCCGGTCGCCTCCAGCACCGCGCCGTACATCATCGCCGTCATGATCAGCCAGACGGTCTGCAGCATGCTCGCCATGCCGCCGCGCGAGAGAAGCTCGTCGAGGGCGGCGTTCCCCGACTCCAGCACGTAGCCGCCGTGGAGCGCCTGCCACACGCCCTTCAACAGAGCGACCGGCCGTGCCAGCTCCGGCTCGCCGACGTAGCGCAGCACCGCCTCCTCCTGGAACGCGACCGCGAAGAGTCCGCCGACCAGCGCGCCGATCAGCAGCGCCGGGAACGCCGGCATGCGGCGGGTCACGAGCACGAGCACCAGCACCAGCGGGATCAGCAGGTGCGGCCCGATGGCGAAGCTGCCCTCCAGCGCAGCCAGGACGGCGTCGATGTCGCCCGACCCCTCCGGCGCCGGCGTGGCGAGGCCGATGGCGGCGAACAGGACCAGCGCGAGGGCGAAGCTGGGGGCCGTGGTCCAGACCATGTGGCGGATGTGGGTGAACAGCTCGGCGCCGGCCACCGCCGGGGCGAGGTTGGTGGTGTCGGACAGCGGCGACATCTTGTCCCCGAAGTAGGCCCCCGAGATGATCGCGCCAGCGGCCAGTCCGAGGTGCAGCTCGTAGGCGGCGGCGGTCCCGATCAGAGCCAGGCCGACGGTGCCGGCGGTGGTCCAGGAGCTGCCGGTGGCAAGGGCAACGACGGCGCAGATGACGCAGGCCGCCGCGTAGAAGATGGATGGCGCGAGCAGCGACAGGCCGTAGTAGATCATCGTTGGTACGATGCCGGCCAGGATCCAGGTGCCGATGACCGAGCCGACGACGAGGAGGATCAGGATCGCGCCCATCGACGTGGCGAGGCCGCGCCGGATCGCCTCTTCGATCTCCGCCCACGACTGCCCGTTGGCCAGGCCGACGAGGCCGGCGACGGCAGTGCCGAGCACCAGGGCGATCTGGTTGGGGCCGAACGATGACTCGTCGCCGAACAGGTACACCGCCGCGCCGAGCAGGGCGATGAGCACCACCACGGGAACGAGGGCCTGCGCGAGCGACGGCTTGACGGAAGGCGCGGAGGGTGTATCGGGCATGATCGCGTCCTGACTCTTCACTCTCGGGCCAAGAGCGCGTCGATGTTCAGCCGGCACCGCTTGACCAGCAGCCCCTTGCGCGAGACGCCGAGGCGCCCGGCCGCGGCGTTGAGGCGGCCGCCCGTGGCCAGCGCCCGGATGATGAGCGCGCGCTCCACTTCTGCTATGGCGGCGGGCAACGGTTGGTCGCGCAGGGGAGGAATGTGGATCCGGATGATGCTGAGACGATAGAACAGATCCGCGCGGAACCGCTGTCCCGGACCATCTCGTCGATGTCCGCGTTCGTGGCGGCCAGGATGCGCACGTCGACCTTCGAGGGTCGGGGTTGGCCGATGGGCTGGACCTCCTGGTTCTCGATCAGCCGCAGCAGCTTGGGCTGGATGCGCGCATCGAGCTCTCCGATCTCGTCCAGGAGCACGGTGCCGCCCTGGGCGCTACGAATGACCCCGGGTGCGTCGTCGCTGGCCCCGTGAACGACCCCCGACGGTGGCCGAAGAGCTGCGAGTCGACGATCTCGTGCGTGGTGCCGGTGCAGTTGTAGGGTATGAACTGCTCGCGCGGGCGGCCGGAACGGTCGTGAATGATGCGTGCGATGACCTCCTTGCCGGTTCCCGATTCACCCGTGATCAGCACGGGAATACCGCTTGGCGCGGCCTGCATCGCGAATTTCAGCACGCGCTGCATGGCGTGCGATGCGAAGGCGCCCAGCGTCGGGCGCGTGTCGGGTTGGCTGTCGGGTTCTCCGGAGCGGCCTCCGATCCGCCCGCGCGCGGCGTTCGGCGGGCGGCTGCCGGACGGGTGAAGTGTCGGTTCTGACATGTGCAAGGGCGCCTTTGTAGCACGGTTCGGGACGCGGGCGACATGACCGTTGTCACATATACTCCCCCCCGATGAAGTTCGCCGTCGTCACGTTCGGCTGCCGCGTCAACCAGGCCGACTCGTTCGCGATCGAGCGCAGCCTGCGCGCCGCCGGCGGTTCCCCGGCACCTGTGGAGGCGGCGGACGTGGTCGTGGTCAACAGTTGCTCGGTCACCGCGAGCGCCGACCAGGGGACGCGGCAGGCGATCCGGCGCATCGCGCGTACGAACGCCGGCGCGCGGATCGTCGCCACCGGCTGTTACGCATCGCGCGCCGCCGAGGAGGTGGCCGCCCTGCCGGGCGTCGTCGCGGTGGTGCCCAACGTGGAGAAGGAGGCGCTGGCCGCGCGCATCCTCGACACCGTCGAGCCGACCACCGCGGTGCGCTTCGGAGGCGGGGACGGCGCGTGCGGCGCCCCCATCCGGCCGGGCGAGCGGGGTCGCACCGCCTACACCCTGCGGGTGCAGACCGGCTGCGACGAGGCGTGCGCCTACTGCATCATCCCGTCGACGCGGGGGCGCGGCCGCAGCGTGCCGTTGCCGCGGGTGCTCGACGAGGTGGGCGAGGCGGTCGAGGCGGGGTATCGGGAGCTGCAGCTCACCGGCGTCCACCTCGGCTCCTACGGGCGCGACCTGACCCCGCCGTCGTCGCTCGCCGCGCTGCTGCAGGCGCTCGCCGCGCAGCCGTCCGACTTCCTGGTTCGGATGAGCTCGCTGGAGCCGATGGATTGCACCCCCGAGGTGGTCGAGCTGGTGACGAGCAGCCCGCGGTTCGCACCGCACTTCCATCTCCCGCTGCAGCATGCCAGCGACGCGGTCCTGCAACGGATGCGGCGGCCGTACACGGTGGCGGGGTACCGGGCGGTGGTCACGGACATCCGCGAACGACTGCCGCACGCGGCGATCGGCAGCGATCTGGTGGTCGGGTTCCCCGGCGAAACGGACGCCGACGCGGCGGCGACCCTCGGATTCCTCGAAGAGAGTCCGCTCACCTATCTGCACGTCTTTCCCTACTCGGATCGTCCCGGCACCGAGGCGTCCGGGATGTCCGGGAAGGTGGACGGGCGATGCGTCCGCGAGCGGGCGCGCGCGGTGCGCGAGGCCGGGGCTGCGCTGGTGGAGCGGTTCCGCGCGGCGCAGGTGGGTACCGTGCGACCGGGTCTGACGCTTGCCCAGGCCGGCGGCACGGTGGTGCTGACCGACAACTATCTGCGCGTCCGGGTGCCGGTCGAACGCCCGGAGAACGAGCGGGTGCGGGTGCGTATCACCGCCGCCGGCGAGACGCTGGCCGGCGAGCTGGTCGCGTCCGCCGTCTGACGACGAGAGCCGCTGGCCGGCGGCTACCCACGCAGCAGGGCGGCCGCACGTTGGCCGGGAGCCGCCTGCGCCCCCGCGACGATGTGCTGCCCGCAGGCGATGCGGATGTCGCGCTCGCGTGGTGGCGGTCTCGTTCAACCAGTCCTCGGGCAGGTCGTGCTTCCTGGCGATCGCCCGGACCGCTTCCATCAGCTGAACAGGCCGGTCAGCCCTCTTCCTCGACGACTTGCCTTTGGCCGTCTGGTTCACGCTGACAGAGAGCCACCTGCAGAAAGATCTTCTCCGCCGGTTGCTGTCGGACCCCGAATTCTTCGTGCACGCCCGGCAGCGTCTCGAAGCGCCGCCGGCGGCCGGATAGCAATGCCTACCTCGCGGCCGAAGGTGTAGCGCCCGACGCTATCGTGTTGACCAACAACCCTGCCCGTTCTCGGAACGCTGATGCTGGCGGGCATGATTCCGTGTATGGGCGGCCCCCGTCCGGCACGGCCCGGGCGTCAATCGTGGCGCAGGAAGGGGTCGATGTTCAGCCGGCGTCGCATAAGCAGTAGTCCTTGCGCGAAATGCCCAGGCGGTCGGCCGCCGCGCCGAAGCGGCCCTTGGCCTGCAGGAGCGCCGTGATGATGACCGCGCGCTCGACCTCCTCGACGGCGGTAGGCAACGGCTGGTCCGTGGGGATCGTGACCGCGTCGGGATGGCGGCACTCCCCGGCGCCGGCCCTGGCCGGCTGTGCGCCGTCCGGCTCGGCCGCCTGCGTGAGGTGCCTCTGCCGGATGACCGTGCCACTCTTCGCGAACGTCACCAGGCGTCGGATCTCGTTGGCGAGTTGTCGGATGTTGCCCGGCCAGTCGTGTGCCAGCAGCTGATCGATCGCGGCGCCCGAGATGCGAACGTTGCGCTTGCGCTGCTCCTGGGAGTACCGGCGCAGGTAGTACCTGACGAGGGGCGAGATGTCCTCGCGATGGTTGCGCAGCGGAGGCACGTGGATGCGGCAGATGTTGAGGCGGTAGAACAGATCCTCGCGAAACCGCTTGTCCCGGACCATCTCGTCAATGTCCGCGTTCGTGGCGGCCAGGATGCGCACGTCGACCTTCGAGGGTCGTGGCTGGCCGATGGGCTGGACCTCCTGGTTCTCGATCAGCCGCAGCAGCTTGGGCTGGATGTGCGCATCGATCTCTCCGATCTCGTCCAGGAGCACGGTGCCGCCGTGGGCGCTCCGAATGACTCCGGGTGCGTTGTCGCTGGCTCCCGTGAACGACCCGCGACGGTGGCCGAAGAGCTGCGAATCGACAAGCTCGCGCGCGAAGCCGGTGCAGTTGTCGGGGACGAACTGTTCCCGGGGCCGGCCGGAAAGGTCGTGGATGAAGCGCGCGACGACCTCCTTGCCGGTTCCCGATTCGCCCGTGATCAGCACCGGGAGGTTGCTCGGGGCGGCGCGCGTCGCCATGCGCAGCACACGTTGCATCGCCTGCGAGGTGAACACTCCCGGAGGCCGGATGCTGTCCCGTTCGTGGTCGCGTTCTCTGGTGGAGTCCACTGGGCTTGCTCGTCAGCACGCCGGCCCGCGCGTGCCCGCCGGCGCGTTGCCGCCTCGTCCATCCGGCGCCAGAGAGGCGCCCTCCACCGCCGTTCCCGGCGCGAGCGACAGGCGTGACGTCACATATACTCCCGACCGATGAAGTTCGCCGTGGTCACGTTCGGCTGCCGCGTCAACCAGGCCGACTCGTTCGGGATCGAGCGCGGCCTGCGCGCCGCGGGCGGCTCGCCCGTGCCGGTCGAGGCGGCGGATGTCGTCGTCGTCAACAGTTGCTCGGTCACCGCGACCGCCGACCAGGGGACGCGGCAGGTGATCCGGCGGATCGCACGGACCAACGCCGGGGCCCGCATCGTCGCCACCGGTTGCTACGCGTCCCGCGCCGCCGAAGAGGTGGCCTCCCTGCCGGGCGTCGTCGCGGTGGTGCCCAACGTCGTCTTTCCCTACTCCGATCGTCCTGGCACCGAGGCGACCGCGATGTCCGGCAAGGCGCACGGGCGGCGCATCCGCGAGCGGGCACGCGCCGTGCGCGAGGCGCGATTCCGAACCGCGCAGGTGGGCAGCGTCCGTCCTGGGCTGACGCTGGCCCAAGCGGGCGGCACCGTCGTCCTCACCGACAACCACGTGCGCGTCCGCGTGCCGGTCGAGCGCCCCGAGAACCAAAGGGTTCGCGTGCGCGTCACCGCCGCCGGGGAGACGATGGCCGGCGAGCTGCTCGCGGCTGCGCCCTGACGCTTCTAGCCGCATCACCAAGTCGCCCGCCGTCGTCCCGACCTCATCCGTTCCCTCCTTCGTGGCAGGTCTGACATCCCGGAGACCGTAGCAGGGAAGAGGCAGACAGAGAATGGCGGAGCGACGAAGTTACGTCGAAGAGGAACGAGACGCGACAGGAGTGGTACGGAATGGACGGTGCGCCGGTGCGCCGTATCGCGTCAGGGAATTCTCCCGGCGCGTCTCCAGACCATGAACTGAAATGCCGTGTGCGATACGACAGGAGGAATGAGGCTGCCGGTCGTCACCAGCATCAGGCCCCAGGCGAAGCCATGAACCGTCTTCGCCAGGCAGCTCCGCAGGCCGAGGGCCGCGTGGTGCAGGCCGAACATCCCGCTGGCCGCCGCGAGCGTCCACAGGACGGGGAGACCCACGCGGTCGCTGAAGTTCAGCGTCAGGTAGCCGCGCCAGACGTACTCTTCCGCGCAGGCGATCGCGGCGGCTGCCGTCATGTAGGACGCGAACCCCGTTCCGCTCCCGACCGGCGCGCGTCCGGCGTTGCCGGGCGCAGCGTCCGGCCTGGTCGCGAGCGCGCAACGCCGCCGATGCGCGGCGACGGCGACGAGCAGCTCTCCGCAGTACAGGACCACGCCCGCCGCGGCGGCGGCCGGCACCGCGACGGCGCTCGACAGCGCGGGGCCGAGTCCTCCGACAGCGGGTAACCGCATGCCCAGCTCCGCGGGCCCGGCCCGCAGCAGGCCGTCGCCCCACGCGGTGCCGAGAGGAATGGTCAGGAGCAGCAGGTGGATCCACAGCGCGTGCCGTGCGAGCGCGTCGCCGGACCTGTCGCCGGAAACCGCCGCCAGCACGGCATGGGCGACGCCGAATCCGGCCGCCGAAACAACGGGAAACACGGCGATGACGCAGAACGCCCAGTCACTCGGCATGCCCGATCCCGGCTGCGCCCGCGTCGGGCCTTTCGTCGGGGGGCCTGCCGACCGCGAACAGCAGCACTGCGCACTCGTCGCGCCCGTCGACGCCAAGCAACTCGTGCACGGCGTCGTCGTAGTACCCCGCCACCGCGCAGGTAGTGAGGCCGAGCGCCGTGCCGACGAGGTAGAGGTTCTGGGCCAGCACGCCGGCGTCGACGTGCGCGAACCGGTAGCCGCGGTCGCCGTACTTCCAGGAGACCCGCGCCAAGTTGCACACGAGCACCAGTACGGCGTGGGCGTGGGCCAGCCACGGCGGCCCCAGGCTGCAGCGGCTCATGCGCCGCCGCAGGTTCCCCTCGTCGAGCAGGGTGAGAGCGCCCGCGCCCGGATCGTGGTAGTAGAGCCCCCGGGCCAGCCCGTCGACGTCGTTTGCAACCACATACAGATCGATCGGCTGCAGGCCGCCGGCCGACGGCGCGTACCGGAACGGGAATTCGCGCACGTCGTAGGCGCGCGCGAACTCCCTGATCCCGTAGCTGGCGTGGAGCAGACGGGCCAGCGCGGACAGCGGCGTCGGCGTGCGGCCGAAGTCGCGGCTGGAGCGCCGCCGCTCGAGCACGTCCTGCAGATCGGCCCGGACGCGCGGGGCGCCATCCGGCAGCCGCACCTGCCGGCGGCCGGCGAAGCGCTTGAACAGGGCCGGCGGTCCCGCCGGGACGGGCGCGGGGGCCTGGAACGCGGGCAGTCGCGGGTCGGTCTTCAGGAACGCCTGCACGAAAGCCAAGCCGGAGGGTCTGCCGCCGCGGGGCGGCGCCGCGCGGTAGCGGCGCACCATCTCCCCGAGGGCGTCTTGCTCGGCCGGAGTCATCTTCTCGATCTCGGCCAGCAGCTCGCGGCGGATGGCGCCGCCGGCGGCTTGTCCGTCCGTCACGACCGCCCTCCTTCGAGCGCGACGATGGCGACGACCGTCCGCTCAACGCCGTCGAGCAGCAGGGCGTCGTCCACGCGGCGGTCGTAGAAGTCCGGGAACACCGCGGCCTCGACGGCGGAGTCCGCCGCGACGTCCCGCAGTCGTCCCAGCAGCTCGCCGGCGTCCAGCAGCATGTGCCGGTACCCCCTCGGTCCCAGGAACATCATGTAGCGCCAGGGAGCCGCGGCGACAAACAGCAGCGGCCCCGTGCGCGGCACGCGCTCCGCGGCCACTATCGACTCGCGAATGCGCGGTTCGTCGTCGCCGGCGAGCCGTCTGTCGCGCCACAGGAATCCTGCGCGCGGCACGACCCGCAGCAGCCACTGCTCGTGGAGGACGAGCAGATCCAGGCCGTAGAGCAGCGACGAGAGCCGGCCGGCTTGCGCGAACGGCGCCAGGATTCCGGCGAGGCTCGGCGGGAGCGTGTCGACGGGCGGTCGGACCGTCTCCGCCTGGCCGGCAGCCAGGTCGTCATCCTCCACGCGGTAGGCCGTCGACAGGTACCACGCTCTTGCGTGATCGAGTGCGGCGGCGTCGCCGCGGTCGTGGAGCGTGGTATGGGGTGACAACTTGGTGTTCTCCTGGAACAGCTCCGCGACGTGGATGATTGCCGCCGTCGAATCGTCGTCGATAGTCCGAGGGCGCGGTCCGCAGCATCTCGACCGTGTTCGGGCTCGGCAGGACGGTTCCCTCCAGGAGGGCCCGCAGCCGACTCTCCGAGGGCGAAGCGACCGGCGGTTTCGGGCCCATCTGGTTCCACTTGCCTGTCAGAGAAAGGTGTGCCGGTACGCCGGGCGCGTGGGCGAGCAGGCCGGGCACCGGGGCAGCCTGAGGATGTCCTGGTAGTCGATCTCCGCGCGCTCGAAGTCGATGTGCACCGCTCGTTCGAGCAGGAAGGACTTGCCGCCCGACATGAACGGGAGTGCCGCCGTCGTCGCCCAGCCGCTGGCTATGGCCAGGAAGGGCGGCAGCACCGGGTCCGGCACCCGCCGGTCGTCCGTCGGCGCTGCCGGCGACGTCAGGGAGTCCTTGTAGACGTGGTAGTCGTCCTGTCTGGCGATGCAGGCCTCGTTCTGGATCTCGAATTCGTTGTAGCAGGCGGTGTCGCCGGGGACGTATATCGGACCGATCACGGCCTCGCTTCCGTCGAAGTACACGCTCATCCAGGGGCGGCCCGCGGCCAGGGCCGCGCGGTTGGCAGCGTGCAGGACGGACGGGGAGTACCGTTCGAGGGCCACCAGCACGAACCCGCACTCCTCGAAGACGCGTGTCAGCGCGTCGTCGTCGTGCAAGGTGGCGTGCACCGGGTTCGCGCTGGTGTAGCCGATCTCGTGCAGGGCCTGCGCCGTGACCTGCACGAACGGCGCGCCCGGCTCCACGAGGCGGGTCGCGCAGTCGAAGTAGGCGGCTTCCTCCCGGCAGGCAGCGCGGTCGTCGAGCAGGACCAGGCGGTCGACGCGCACCCGGGCCAGTTCTTGCGCCATGCGGGAGCCGAGGGGGCCGCAGCCGACGATGCCGACGCTCGCCGGCTCGAGCGCCGCGGCGCCGGCGTCGCCGAAGCGCATCGAAAGGTAGACGCGAGGCAGGTAGTCTGTCGGCCGCATCAGCACCTTCTGAGAGACGAGCTGCTCGATCAGGGACGCGGCGTCGGTGAGACAAGACGACGACACGGCTCCCGCGCGCTCCAGGTCCGCGAGCGTCGACGGTTCGCGGAAGGCGCGCAGGACCACGGCCAGCAGGCCCGTGCGCCCGTCGTCCCGCAGCAGCGTCGAGAAGCGCGACCGGAATCCGTGCTTCACCATTAGCTCGTCGTTGCCGCACTGCACGACGCGCAGGTGGGGATTCAGCACCAGCGGGCAATCGCGGATGTCGTCGCCGTCGTTCGTGTCGGTAGCCATCGATGTCCTCGGATGAACGCGAAACCGGCTTGCTCGGGGAGTGGTGCCGGTTCGATTGGAACCCGTCCGATGCGGGCCCTGGGGGCACTCACGCCGGAGGTGACGCTGCCGGTGCACGGCATCGGTGACTGCGGTACGAACGCGCGTCTAGCCCGCGAAGCCTCCGACCGCGCAGCAGCAGCAGCAGCAGCAGCCGGCGGGTGAGATGACGACGCCAGGCGCGGCGAATCGATCCTCGACTATGGCCAAAACCGTGAGCTTCATTCTCGTTCCTCCGTGCGACCGGGTTCTACGATGAGCGCGCCGATTCGCGTGGCACGCCTGATACGTGAGAGACCGTAGCAGCGCAGCGGTCGTCGGAGCGGGACGAGGCGACGGAACTGCATTTGATGGAACGAAACGGCGCAGGGCAGGACGGAACGGAACAAGAGGTTTCGCGGAATGCAGCGCCGATAGGACGCATCGGCCCGGCCGGATATGGGCCTGCCAAACATCGCGCCGGGGGAATCGCAAGCGATGCGACGGCAGCGCCAGCACGAGTTCGGCATTCGCCGCGCGCTCGGCGCTGGGCGGGCCACCATCATGCTGCTTGTACTCCGGCAGGGCGGTTGGCCACGAGACACGTACGTCGATTTCCCGGCTCAGCGGCTGGCGACGAGCCGGGTCGCTACATGCGGCGGAACAGATGGCCGTAGGGCGCGCTGACGTGGAGGACTTCCGCGCGATCCTTCAGCGTCACGCGATAGCGTCCGCGACGGTCGTGGGTCGCCACCTCGATCGCCGCGACGTTGATGATGCCGCTGCGGTGGATCCGCCAGAAGCGCTCCGGGTCCAGCCGGGCGGCGAGCTCGGCTATGGGCATACGGACCAAGTGTTCCCGGTCGCGTGTTACCGCGGCGGTGTATTTCTGGCTGGCGCGGAAGAAGCAGACGTCGTCCACGGACACCAGCTCGACCCGCTCCCTCCGGCCGACCTTCAGCCAGTTCAGGTACCCCGCCGTATAGCCGACGCGCCGGATCAGCGACTCCAGCGTCTGCGCTTCGAGGGTCTTGGGTCTCCCGCCGGCCAGCCACCGCTGCAGGCGAAGGACCGACTCCCGGAGGCGAGGTTCCGTGACCGGCTTGAGCAGATAGTCCACGGCGGCGCGATCGAACGCCTCGACGGCATGGGCGTCGTACGCCGTGACGAAGACGACGGCGGTCTCCGCGCCGATGGTCCGGGCGACGTCGAGACCCGACGGCGGCGGCATGCGGATATCCAGGAAGGCCACGTCTGGTCTCAGCCGCTCGATGGCCTCGATCTCGGCCACGCCGTCCCCGACCGATGCCTCGATGACGAGACCCGGCAAGGTATCGGAGAGAAGCCGCTCGAGCTCCGCCCGCAGCCCCGGCTCGTCGTCGGCGATCAACGCACTGGGTGCGCCGGCGGTGCTCATCGCGGACCTGCTGCGTCCCCTCCGGGAGTCACCGGAATCCGCAGTTCCGCGCTGACGCCTCCGCCGGGCGTTTCGAAGAGCGCCACCGTTCCGGATGTCCCGAACGAGCTCTGGAGACGCTCCCGAACGTTCGCGATGCCCACTCCGTGCCCGGCGGTGTCCGGGTTCATTCCCATCCCGTCGTCCGTCACCCGTATCAGCACCGCTCCAGCGGAGCGTTCCGCGCTCACGAGCACGCTGCCGCCGGCCGCGGCCGGCTCGATCCCGTGCAGTACCGCGTTCTCCACGAGCGGCTGGACGAGGAGCGGCGGCATCCGCACCGTCTCCAGGCCGGGCTCCACCTCCACGTCGTACGTCATCCGCGCCCCCATCCGCTGCGCCTGTATGTCCAGATACGCCCGCACGACGGCGAGTTCGTCGCCCAGCGTCCCGTCGGCGCGGCGCGTCCGCGACAGGGAGGTGCGGAGCAGCGCGGTGAGCTGTTCCAGAAGCCGCGCCGCGCGATCGGGATGCGAGCGGACGAGCGCGATGACGTTGGCCAGCGTGTTGAACAGGAAGTGCGGCTCTACCTGCGCCTGCAGCACCCGCAACTCGGCCTCCGCCAGCGCCTTGTCGTGCGCCAGCGCGTCCCGCTCGGCCCGCGCCAGCCCTTCGCGGGCGTCCCACAATTGCTTTACACCCTCGAAGGCTGCGATGGCCAGCACGCTGATGAGCACGCCGACCAGGAGCGACGCGTTGTCGTCGAGCAGCGCCGCCGGGTGGCCCGCGACCAGGACGCCGCCCAGCGCGAGACCGATGATGAGGCCGCAACCGGTCATCGCGACCCGCACCGCGAACCGCGGCCACCTGGGCGGCGCGTACGCCCCGCCCAGCCAGATGCAGACCTGCGCCGCGAAGCCGATGCTGTAGCTGATCGCGAAATAGTGAGGCACCAGCGTCCCCTGGCTCTCGAGGCCCAGCATCGTCGCGACGCACGTGCAGAACGCGAAGTTCAGGACGGTCCGCCACCGCGCGCGCAATGACGGCATCGAGCTGCTAGGGGTAGGGCAACGGGTCGGTGTTGAGGTCCCGAAACTGAAGGCGCCGATCGGAGTAGCCGAGTGCAGGCGGTAGAGCGTGGAGCCTGGGATGTCCCAGGACGGGCATGGCCGGCGACATGGGCTGGGTGAGCTCAGGAATGAAGGCCTTGACGAGGCGCAGACCGTCGAGCTGCGAGGGCGTGAAGTCGAATACGATGGGATCGATGCCGCGCGCGGCCAGGAGCTTTGCCAGCGTCGTCCATTTCCCGTCCGGTTCGTCGCCGTCGCATACGGACAACTCCGACAAGCGCACCGCGCCCATGCCTTCCGCGTACCATCTCACCTTCTCGACGTTGTTCGCGTGCCCGTAGTATGGCAGGACCTTGAAGAACGCATCAAGCTCGCGCGGGTCCGCGTCCGGGCCGACGTCGAACGTCTGCCGCAACGCTCGGGCAAAGCTCCAGTCGGGCGCCGCGACGGCCAGACGCAGATTGCGCTCCGACTGGCCGTACTCGGTCAGCGCCGCGAGAACGGCCGCGTCGGCGTCGAGATCGGCGGCGGACCCGACGCAGTATGCATACCGCCGCAGCCAGGGGTCGATCGACAGGACCGTTACCGTCGGTAGCTCGGGAGTGTCCAGAGGGATCATGTGGAACCGCAGAGTCGTCGGCAGGCCGTCGGCCGCGTGCAGCAGCCTCCTCAGCGCGTGTTGGCGCGGCGCTCTGTCGAAATCGATGCGCCGGGGTGGAATCCGGCAGTACCAACTGACGTTCATCGCGTCGCGCTCAAATAGCTCGGTGATTGCGCGGTACCGCGCCTCGCGCGGCGTGCCGTGGCAGGCGAGGCCCCCCGAGCTGCTGTAGCCAATCACGGCTTCGCGGGGGTCGCGCTCGTAATGCAGCAGCACCAGTTGCGCGGGAACCCATATCGGTCCGCCGCTGAACAGCCGACGCCCCTCGATCCAGCGCAGGACGCTGTCGTCCGTGAAGGGGTCGAACAACCGGGCTCGGTCTTCGTACTGCTCCGGAGCGAAAAGCGACACGACGTCCGGTCCCGTGCAGGCGAGCCCGTCGCTCCGCAGATCCCTGCACGTGCCGAACCGCGAACTACCGGCCGCTGCGGCCAGACCCTGGAGGCAACCGAGCACCCGCTCTACGAGCTCGCCGAGCGTGGAGGCGAACGCCCCGAACAGCGAATGGCCCTTGCCGCCTCCCTGAATCGTGCGGCCGACGGCGCTCTCGAATCCGCTGCGGCGGGTCAGGTTCCGGAGCACGTGGTCGTAGTCGAAATAGGAGCCGTGCGCCGAGTAGCCGGGAAATCCGCCGCCCGGTCCGAAGCAGGCCGTCGCCTGACGAAACACGCTGCGCGGACCGTAGAAGCGGAACAAGTCCATGAGGCCGCGGGCCTGATCCTGATCCATCTGGTACGGAGTCTGTTCGGACGTCCGATTCAGGTGCACGCACCGGAGTGGGAATTGCTGCATGACTTCGTCCGGCAGGTGGCGGATGCTCTGTGGTGCGGGGCTACCAATCGAGGCCCGGCAAGAGGACGTGACGCACCGTGAAGAGGATGCACTCGCACACTTCAATCCAAGATAGCGACAACGGCGCCCACCGGGAAGCAGGCATGCGACGAGCGGGCGAACGACGGAACGAAACGCGAACTGAGCGTGACGAACCGGCGCTGCGCGGAACTACGACTCCCCGGCCGAGGATGAACCCAGCAGGGCCGCCGCGCGCTGTCCCGGCGCCGGCTGTTCCCCCTCGACGATGAGCTGCCCGCACGCGGCGCGGATGTCCCGCCCGCGGCTCTTGCGCACCGACACGGTCACGTGCCGGTCGGCCAGGGTCTGCGCGAAGAGGTCGATGCGGGCATCCGACGGCCGGCGGTACGGGATGCCGGGCGCCTCGTTCAGCGGGATCAGGTTGACCTTGGACCGGATCCCGCGCAGCAGGTTCGCCAACCGCCGGGCGTCGGCGAGTCCGTCGTTGACGTCGCGCAGCAGGACGTATTCGAAGGTGATGCGGTCGCGCCGCTTCGTTGGAAACCGCCGGCACGCGGCGACCAGGTCGGCCAGGCCGTACTTGCGGCTCACCGGCACCAGCCGGTCGCGCAGCTCCTCGGTGGTGGCATGGAGCGATACGGCCAGGTTCGGCATGAGCGGCTCGTGCGCCAGCCGCTCGAGGGCCGGAAGCACGCCGACCGTCGACAGGGTCACGCGCCTTGGACTCACCGCGAGCCCGCAGTCGGCCGCCAGTATCCGCAGCGCCTTCATCGTCTCGTCGTAGTTGTGCAGCGGCTCGCCCATGCCCATCAGCACGATGTTGAAGCGCCGGCTCGCGAGCGCGAGGTCGTGCGCCATCACCCGGACCTGGGCGGCGATCTCGCCCGCCGTCAGGTTGCGCAGCAGGCCCATCCGGCCGGTCAGGCAGAAGCCGCAGCGCATGGCGCAGCCGACCTGTGTCGACACGCAGAGCGTCATCGCCGGCGTGTCGGGGATGAAGACCGACTCCACTTCGCGTCCGTCGCCGAGCCGCAGCAGGAACTTGACGGTGCCGTCGGTGGACTCGTTCCGTGCGGTCACCGCCGGTGTCGGGATGGTGAACGTCCGTTCGAGCTTCGCGCGCAGGTCCAGCGACAGGTCGGTCATGCGGGCGAAATCGGCCACGCCGCGCCTGTAGATCCAGGTGTAGATCTGCCGGGCGTGAAACGGCCTGGCGCCCAGTCGGGCGAGCGCCTCCGTGAGCGAGTCGGGCTCGAGCTCGGTGAGGATCTGTAACGCTGACATGAGAAGGCCGTTCCTGCAGACGGGCGGGCCGCATGCTACCACGTGGCCGCTGCCGGTGAAGGCGACGTGCAGCGGCTCGACTGCCGGGCGCCGGTTGCTGCGATCCTGTAACGTGTGGTACGATGCACGCGTCCGGGTTCGCTTAAACTTAGTCTTTGCAAGCGTTTGCGTGCCTACTTCGCTCCTCCGGCGGTCCCGCGGGGCGGGTGCCCTCCGACATGATCGAGCGTCACGATTTCGATAACGGCCTCTGTCTGCTCACGGAACCGATGCCCGCGGTCCGCTCGGTCAGCCTCGGCGCCTGGCTGACCCGGGGCTCGCGGCACGAGGGCGCGGATCGTGCCGGCATCGCCCACTTCGTCGAGCACATGCTCTTCAAGGGGACCGCTTCGCGCACCGCGGAGGCGATCGCCCAGGAGATCGACTCCATCGGCGGGCAGCTCGACGCGTTCACGGCGAAGGAGTACGCCGGCTACTACGTGAAGGTCCTCGACGAGCATCTCCCGCGGGCGGTCGATCTGCTGAGCGATCTGCTGTTGCATCCGGCGTTCGAGGGCGAGGAGATCCGGCGCGAGCAGAGTGTCGTCCTCGAAGAGATCAAGATGGTCGAGGACACCCCGGACGACCTCGTGCACGAGGTGTTCACCGCCAATTTCTGGCCGGGCCATCCGCTCGGACGTCCGATTCTCGGTACCGCCGAGTCGGTCTCCGCGATAGACGCTCCGGCGCTCCGCGAGTACTTCACGGGGGTGTACACGGCGGGCAACCTGATCGTCTCCGCCGCCGGGAGCATCGACACGGCGGCCGTTCGTGATCTGATCGGGGAGGCGTTCGCGTCGCTGGGCGCCGGCGGCGATTCGCTCCGCACCAGTGCGCCGTCGGTCGCCGCCCGCGTCGAGGTGCGCGACAAGGATCTCGAGCAGGCGCATCTGTGCCTCGGCACGCGCGGCTATCCGCAGAGCCACGAGGACCGTTACGCCACCTATGTGCTCAACACGGTGCTGGGCGGCTCGATGAGCTCGCGCCTGTTCCAGAACATCCGCGAGAAGCGCGGTCTGGCGTACGCGGTCAGCAGCGGCCTGACGTCCTACCGGGACGCCGGGGTGGTGACGGTGTACGTCGGGTGCGACGGCGCGGCGGTCGCCGAGGTGGTGGACCTGGTGGTCGAGGAGCTGCGCGGGCTGAAGCGTACCCCGGTGCCGGGCGACGAGCTGCAGCGGGCCAAGGACCATCTGAAGGGCAGTTGCGTGCTGGGACTCGAGAGCACCGGCAGCCGCATGTCGCAGCTCGCGCAGTGCGAGATGTACTTCGGCCGGCAGGTGCCGCTGTCGGAGACGTTGGCCGGGATCGAACGCGTCACGACCGACGACGTGCAGCGTGTGGCGGCGGACCTGTTTCGGAACGGTGCGCTGGCCGCGACGCTGGTGGGACCCGCCTCGGGGGCGGCGCCGCTGTCGCCGACGCAGCTCGAGCTGGGCTAGGAGGCTAGGAGGGTCGGGGTCATCGCGGTCGAGGTGACGGTGCTGGGGAGCGGAAGCGCGGGGAACGCGACGCTCGTGTCGCACGCCGGCGTCCGCGTGCTGCTCGACGTCGGGTTCAGCTATCGCGAGGTGTCTCGCCGGCTGGCGGGAATCGACGTCGATCCCGAGATGCTCGACGCCATTCTGATCACGCATGCGCACGGCGACCATACGCGCGGCGTGCGGGTGATCGCGAAACGCCACGGGGTGCCGATCTACGCGACTCCTGCCGTCCGCGACGAATGGGGGGCGGCCGACGTCGCCGACTGCCGCGCCCTGGCCCCGGACGCGGCCCTGGATCTGGGCGGACTACGCTTCGTTCCCTTCGAGGTGCCGCATGACGCAGCCGAGACGGTTGCCTTCCGCATAGAGACGCCGGAAGGGGCCATCGGCTACGCTACCGACGTCGGGACGTTGACGCGGTCCCTGGTCGAGCGGTTTCGCGACTGCCGCCTGCTGGTCATCGAGTCGAACCACGCCACCGAGCTCCTGCGCGTCAGCCCCTACGCGCGATCCACGCGCGAGCGCATCGCCGGCGCCGGCGGCCACCTCTCGAACGAGTCGCTCGCCGCGTTCGTGCGCGACCACCTCGGCGAGTCGGTGCGTTGCCTGGTCCTCGCCCACCTGAGCCGGGTCAACAACCTGCCGGAGCTGGCGGAGATGACCTGCCGCGAGGCGCTGAAAGCCCGTGGCCGAAGCGACGTCGAGGTGGTGGTGACCCGCCAGGATCGGGTGACGCCGACCATCGATCTGGGCGTCTGGGCGCAGCCGGCGACGTCGCCGGCCGGGCCTCTCCGCCAGGCGGTGCTTCCGCTGCACGGCTCTTACGGCGCCGATCCCGACGCCGGCCGCAACGAGGTCCGTTCCCGATGATTCCCCGCTACACGCCGCGCGAGATGGGTCGCCTGTGGACCGATCAGCGCAAGTACGACACGTGGCTGCGCGTCGAGGTCGCCGCCGCCGAGGCGATGGCGGGTCACGGGCTGATCCCGCCGGAGGCCGCGCGCGACATCCGGGAGCGCGGGGCGGTCGATGCGGCGCGCGTCGCGGAGATAGAGGAGACGACGCAGCACGACGTGATCGCGTTCACGACGGCGGTGGCCGAGCACGTCGGTCCCTCCGCGCGCTGGCTGCACTTCGGGATGACGTCGTCCGACGTGATCGACACCGCGCACGCGCTGCAGATGCGCGAGGCGTGCGACCTGCTGCTGGCCGACCTGGACCTGCTGGCCGCGGCGGTGCGCGAGCGGGCCGACGAGCACCGCCGAACACCCATGATCGGCCGGACGCACGGCGTCCACGCCGAACCGATGACCTTCGGCCTGAAGCTGGCGCTCTGGTTCACAGAGCTGCAGCGCGATCGCGAGCGGCTGGTCCGCGCCCGCGAGACGATCAGCGTCGGCAAGCTGTCGGGCGCGGTCGGGACCTACGCGCACCTGGACCCGGCCATCGAGCGAGGGGTCTGCGACCGTCTCCGGCTGACCCCGGCCCCTGTCGCTTCTCAGGTCGTGCAGCGCGACCGCCACGCCGAGTTACTGAGCGCCCTCGCCATTGGCGCGGCCTCGCTCGAGAAGTTCGCCCTGGAGGTGCGCGGCCTGCAGAAGACGGAGATCGGCGAGGTGGCCGAGCCCTTCGCGAAGGGCCAGAAAGGGTCGTCGGCGATGCCGCACAAGCGCAACCCGATCGGCTGCGAGCAGATCACGGGGCTGGCCCGCCTGGTGCGGACCAACGCGCTGGCCGCCATCGAGAACGTCGCGCTGTGGCACGAGCGCGACATCTCGCACTCGTCGGTGGAGCGGGTCATCGTGCCGGACAGCTTCTGCGTACTCGATCACATGGTCCGTCGCTTCACGCGCATCGTCCGCGGTCTGGTCGTCTACCCCGAGCGGATGCGCGAGAACCTCGACCGGTCGCGGGGCGTCGTCTTCTCCGGCACGGTGCTGCTGAAGCTGGCCGGCAGCGGCGTCTCCCGCGAGGAGGCCTATTCGCTGGTGCAACGCAACGCCATGCGCTCCCACGACGAAGGACTCGACTTCAAGTCGCTGCTACTCGGCGACCCGGAGGTGACCGCGGTGCTCGGCCGCGACGAAATCGAGCGCGCCTTCGATCTGGACGTGCAACTCCGCCACGTCGATGCGATCATGGACCGTGCGCTGGCCGCCGAGGCGGTGGAGGTGTCGTGAAGGCGAAGGTATACGTCACGTTGAAGCCCTCGATCCTGGACCCGCAGGGCAAGACCGTCGCCGGCGCCCTGCACATGCTCGGCTACGACGCGGTCCGGAACGTGCGGCAGGGGAAGTACTTCGAACTCGACATCGACGCGGCGACCGTAGACGATGCGCGGTCTCTCGCTCGCGAGATGGCCGACCGGCTGCTGGCGAACCCGGTGATCGAGAGCTACCGGATAGAGGTGGGATAGTCCGCGCGGTTGCGGCGGTTGCGGGCCGGACGTCGGGGCGGGTGGCGACAGGTTGCGTCCGGACCGGAAGAGGACAGGCACGAGGATGAAGTTCGCGGTGGTGGTCTTTCCGGGGTCGAACTGCGACCATGACGCGCACCACGCGCTCGCCCGCGTTCTGGGGCAGGAGGCCGATCTGGTCTGGCACAAGGCCACGGGGCTCGGCGGTGCGGACGCGGTGGTGCTGCCGGGCGGATTCTCGTACGGCGACTACCTGCGGTGCGGGGCCATCGCCCGCTTTTCCCCGATCATGGCCCGCGTCATGGAGTTCGCCGCCGCCGGCGGTCCGGTCATCGGCATCTGCAACGGCTTCCAGGTGCTGCTCGAGGCGGGGTTGCTGCCCGGAGGTATGCGGCGCAACCGCGATCTGAAGTTCATCTGCGAGCACGTTCACCTGCGAGTCGAGGCCGCGGACACGCCGTTCACGCAGAACGCCGCGGGCGGCCGGGTGCTGCGGATCCCGATCGCCCACGGCGATGGGAACTACTATGCGGATCCGGCGACGTTGCGGGCGCTCGCCGACAACCGGCAGGTCGTCTTCCGCTACACCGCGCCGGACGGGACGCGCGACGAGCGCTGGAACGTCAACGGGTCGACGGACGCGATTGCGGGCATCTGCAACCGCGAGCGCAACGTCGTCGGTCTGATGCCGCATCCCGAGCGGGCGTGCGAGGCGGCGGTCGGGAGTACCGACGGCCGCGTGGTGTTCGAGTCGGTGCTGGCGGCGCTGGCGGCGCGCGAGCCGGTAGCGGAGGCAATCTGATGGCTCCTGCAGGTCCGGAAACGCGGCGGCGCCTGGGACGGATCTTCGTGGGGCTGGGGTTGCTGCTGCTCGCCGCGGCGGCGCTGTTCGGCGCCGGCGCCGTGCCGCTGCCGCCGCCGGGGGGAATCATCGTCGCGGCCGTGCTGGGTCTGGCGGGAGTCGTGATGGCGACCTTCGGGGTCGTGTTGCTGACTGGAGCCCGCCCGTGATCGACCGGGACACCATCGCCGCCCACGGTCTGACTGCCGGCGAGTACGAACGCATCGTCGCGATCCTCGGGCGCGACCCCAATCTGCTGGAGCTGGGCATCTTTTCGGTGATGTGGTCCGAGCACTGCAGCTACAAGAGCTCGCGGATTCACCTGCGGGCCTTGCCGACCGAGGGGCCGCGCGTGCTGCAGGGGCCGGGCGAGAACGCCGGCGTCCTCGACATCGGGGACGGCCTGGCCGCGGTGTTCAAGATCGAATCGCACAACCACCCGTCGTTCATCGAGCCGTACCAGGGCGCTGCGACCGGCGTGGGCGGGATCATTCGCGACATCTTCACGATGGGTGCACGGCCCATCGCCCTGCTCGATTCGCTGCGCTTCGGGCCGCTGGACTCGCCCGCGACCCGGCGGGTTGCAGAGGGCGTGGTGGCCGGGATCGCCGGCTACGGCAACAGCATCGGCATTCCGACCGTCGGCGGGGAGGTCGCGTTCGACGAGACCTACGCGGGCAACCCGCTCGTCAACGTCTTCTGCCTCGGCATCGCGCCGGCGGACGGCGTCATCCGGGGGCGGGCGCAGGGAACCGGCAACGCGGTGTACTACGTCGGTGCGAAGACGGGCCGCGACGGCATCCACGGCGCGACGATGGCGTCGGCGGAGTTCGACGACGCCTCGGCCGAGAAGCGCCCCAACGTGCAAGTGGGCGATCCGTTCATGGAGAAGCTCCTGCTCGAGGCGTGCCTGGAGGTGCTGCAGACGGACGCGCTGGTGGGACTGCAGGACATGGGGGCGGCCGGGCTGACCTGCTCGTCGTGCGAGATGGGCGCCCGCGGCGGCGCCGGCATCGACATCGACGTCGCCCGCGTGCCCCAGCGCGAGTCGGGCATGACGCCGTACGAGATCATGCTGTCCGAGTCGCAGGAGCGGATGCTGTTCATCGTCCGGCAGGGGCGTGAGGCGGAGGTCGACCGGGTGTTCGAGAAGTGGGATCTGCACGCCGTGCGCATCGGCGAGGTGACCGGCGACGGTCTGCTGCGCGTGCGCGAGGGTGGAGAGACCGTGGCCGAGATTCCCAACCGGCCCCTTGCCGACGAGGCTCCGCTCTACGACCGGCCGTACCGGGAGCCGGCGGACCTGGTCGAGCGACAGGCGCTCGACCTGTCGGCGCTGGAGCCGCCAGGCCCGCCGGCGGAGCTTTTCCTGCGGCTGATCGGTTCGCCGGGCATCGCGAGCAAGCGCTGGATCTACCGCCAGTACGACCATATGGTGCGGATCAACACCCTCGCGCCGGCCGGGACCGGGGCCGGGGTGGTGCGCATCAAGGGCACGTCGCGCGCCCTGGCCTTCTCGGTCGACGGGAACGGACGGTACTGTTTCCTCGATCCGTATCGCGGGGCGATGCTGGCCGTGGCCGAGTCGGCTCGCAACGTTGCCTGCGCCGGCGGGCGGCCGATCGGGGCCACCAACTGCCTGAACTTCGGGAATCCTGAGCGGCCCGAGATCATGTGGCAGTTCGCCCGCGCGGTCGCCGGCATCGGCGACGCCTGCCGCGCCCTCGACATTCCTATCACCGGCGGCAACGTCAGTCTCTACAACGAGACGGACGGCCGGGCGATTCTGCCGACGCCGGTTCTCGGGGTGGTGGGGATAATAGAGGACGCCCGGAGGGTGATCGGCCGCACGTTCCAGGTGGCCGGTGCGGTCGTGATGCTGCTCGGCGCGCCGGGCGGCGCGCTCGGCGGCAGCGAGTATCTGAAGGTGATGCACGGCCTCGTACGCGGCGTGCCGCCGGCTCTGGATCTGGACGCGGAGCGCGCCCTGCAGCAGCTCGTGGCGGATCTCGCCACGGCCGGGCGCCTGCGTTCCGCACACGATTGCTCCGACGGCGGTCTGGCAGTCGCGCTCGCGGAGTGCGCGTTCGAGAGCGACGGGATAGGCTTTGACGTGACGGTTCCCGCCGGCGACGCCGGCTGCGTCGCGGCGGCGCTCTACGGCGAGGCGGCCTCGCAGGTCGTCGTGTCGGTTCGAGAGGCGGACGCAGACGCCGTACAGGAGCAGGCCGACGCGGCGGGTGTTCCGGTGCACGTGCTGGGGCGAACCGGTGGCGCGCGCCTGCGGATGAAGATCGACGGCGAGCCCGCCGTCGACGTCGCGCTCGCCGATGCGGAGCAGCGGTGGTCGAGCGGGCTGTCCGCGTATTTCGAGGCTCCGGCCGCATGACGGACCGGCCCGTGGTCGGGCCGGCTGAAGGTATGGACGACAAGTTCCACGACGAATGCGGCGTCTTCGGCATCTACGGCCACGAGAATGCGTCGTCGCTGACGTACCTTGGCCTGTACGCACTGCAGCACCGGGGCCAGGAGAGCGCCGGAATCGCCGCCGCGCACAACGGTGCGGTGAAGCTCTCGCGCGCCATGGGCTATGTGGGCGACGCCTTCAACGACCGGATGCTGGCGGCTCTGCCCGGCCCGTCGTCTATCGGCCACGTCCGCTACTCCACCTTCGGCGACAGCCGCATCGTCAACGCGCAGCCGATCCTGATCGACTGCGCGCATGGGCAGATCGCGCTGTGTCACAACGGCAACATCGTCAACGCCGGTGAGCTGCGGCAGCGACTCGTGCGGGAGGGCTCGATCTTCCAGACCAACAGCGACACCGAGGTCGTGCTGCACCTCTACGCGAGGTCGAGCGCCGCGACGCCGGAGGACGCCATCGTCGAGTCGGTCTCGCAGGTCAGCGGCGCTTTCTCGCTCGTCCTGCTGACCCCGGACAACCTGATCGCGGTCCGGGACCCCCACGGCTTCCGCCCGCTCGCTCTCGGTCGCCTGGGCGACGCCTATGTCGTCTGCTCCGAGACCTGCGCGATGGATCTGATCGGCGCCCGCTACGAGCGCGACGTGGAGCCGGGCGAGGTGCTGGTGATCGGCGAGGACGGCGTACGGTCGTACATGCCGTTTCCGCCGGTACCGGCCGCTCACTGCGTATTCGAGCACGTCTACTTCGCGCGGCCCGACAGCTACGTCTTCGGCCAGAGCGTCAACGCGGTGCGCACCAACCTTGGCCGCCTGCTCGCGGAGGAGTCGGCCGTCGACGCTGACATCGTGGTCCCGATTCCCGACTCGGGTGTCGTCGCCGCCATCGGCTATGCCGAGCGCTCCGGTATCCCGCTGAAGATGGGGCTCATCCGCAACCACTTCGTCGGGCGCACGTTCATCCAGCCGCAGCAGTCGGTGCGCGAGCTCAAGGTGAAGGTGAAGCTGAACACCGTGAGGAGCGTGCTCGACGGGAAGCGGGTGGTGCTGGTGGACGACTCGATCGTGCGTGGGACGACGAGTCAGAAGATCGTGTCGATGATAAAGGCGGCGGGTGCGCGGGAAGTGCACATGCGCATCAGTTGCCCGCCGACCGTGGCGCCGTGCTACTACGGTATCGATACGCCGCACCGCGACGAACTGATCGCGGCCAGACACAGCGTCGACGAGATCCGTAGTTTCATGGGCGCCGACACGCTTGCCTATCTGAGCATCGAAGGCTTGCGCGAGGCCGTCGGCGAGCGTCAGGACCAGTACTGCAACGCATGTTACACAAAGTCATATCCGATCGATCCGCCCCGCGACACCGAGGCCTACCGGCAGATGGTGCTCAAGATCGCCGACGTCGCGGACCTGGCGCCGAGCGAGTCGTGACCGGCAACGAAACGGTGCGGACCGGGAGGACGCCAGCGCCACGACGCCGCAACCGGCACCTTCCCGTCGTGGTGGCTGTCGTGTCGTGGTGGCTGGTGTGCTGGCCGGGCGCCGGCTCCGGGCTCGCCCAGGCACCGTTCGGGCTGGCGGAGACGATTACCGAGCTCGGTGACTTCGACTACGCGGTGCGCATGGATGCGTCCCGGCGCATTCGCCGTCTCGACCGCGACTTCGTGGCGCCGCTGCTCGCCGAGGCTGCCCACGCGCATGGAGACAGCTACGTGCAGTTCCGCGCCGCGGTGCTGCTGTCGGGAATCGGTGGCCCCCGCGCGCGCGAGTTTTTTCGGCAGGCGCTCGAAGCGCCCAACGATCGTGTGCGGGCCGCGGCGTACGAGGTTGCGGAGCACGACCCCGATCCGGCGCTTGCGCCGCGGCTGCTGGCGTCCCTCGACCGCGAGACGTCCGAGTTCGTGCGGCCGTCGCTGCTGCGCGCGCTGGCCGCTCATGACGGCGATCCTGCGGTGCGTGAGCAGCTCGTGCGCGACATCGACCGCGGGGAGGGTTTCTTTCGGGCGACGGTCATCGAGGCGCTCGGCGAGCGCCGGGCTGGCTACGCGGTAGATGCCCTCATCCGGATCGCGTCCGCCGAGGGACCGTTGCGGGACGACGCGCTGGTGGCCCTGGGACGGATTGGGGACGAGCGCGCGCTACCGGTGATTGCGGCCGCGCAGGGCGATGCGGCGAACACGCTGCAGCCGATCGTTTCGGCGTCGGCTTGCCTGCTCGGAATCGACTGCGCGAACCAGGCGCGCTACGTGGTGCAGGCTCTGGAGTACGGGACGGGCAGCGGCGGAGGCGATCAGGTCCTGCTGCGCGCCGCCGCGACCGCGGCCGGGGCGCTTGCCGCTGCCGGCCGTACCGAGGTGCTGGACGCACTGATCGCTACCGGCGTCGGGGCCATCGATCCGGCAAGGGCGCCGCTTGCGCTGGCGTTGGGTTCGGTGGCGTTGCGCGATCCGGCGGGCGTGCTGGAGGTGCTCGCGGGTCGCGAGGATATGGAGGCGGTACTCCTTCTGCTGCGCGATGCGTTCGACATGCTCGACGAGGACCTGGCGGAGGAGCGTTTCTACGTCGCGATGCAAGACACTTTCTGGGACGAGAGGCAAATCGCGGGCGCCCGTGCGGCGGCCGAGGCAGCGATGCGGGTGCTGGAGTTCTAGCGGCGGGGGCGCTGCCGGGTCGGCGGCGGGAGTCATGGATTACAAGACGTCTGGTGTCGACATAGACGCCGGCATGGAGGTGGTCGAGCGGGTCAAGGGGCTCGCCAGGAGCACGTTCACGGACGGGGTGCTGAGCGACATCGGCGCCTTCGGCGGGCTGTTTCGGCCCGAGCTGTCGCGGATGGACGAGCCGGTGCTGGTCGCGAGCGCGGACGGGGTCGGGACCAAGCTGGAGGTGGCCTTCGCGGCCGGCGTGCACACGACGGTCGGGGTGGACCTGGTGAACCACTGCGTCAACGACATCCTGGTGCAGGGGGCGCGTCCGGTCTTCTTTCTCGACTATCTCGCAACCGGTCGTCTGTCTACGGACGTGTCCGCTGCCGTGATCGAGGGGGTCGCGACCGGCTGCCGGCAGAACGGCTGTGCGCTGCTTGGCGGCGAGACCGCCGAGATGCCGGGGTTCTACTCCGACGGGAAGTACGACTTGGCGGGCTTCGTCGTGGGGCTGGTGGACCGTGCACGGATCATCGACGGCCGGTCGATCATCCCGGGGGACGTCATCGTCGGCCTGCCGTCGAGCGGACTCCACACGAACGGTTACTCGCTCGCGCGGCGCATTCTGTTCGAGAAGCTGGGGCTGAGGGTCGACTCGGTGGTCGACGCGCTCGATTGCGCCGTGGGCGAGGAGCTCCTGCGGACTCACCGGTCGTACCAGTCGGCGATCCGGCCCGTGCTCGAGACCGACTGCGTCAAGGGCATCGCCCACATCACGGGCGGTGGCCTGACCGACAACGTACCGCGGATTCTGCCGGACGGCTGCACCGCCGTCATCGATCCGGAGCGCTGGACGATCCCGGCCATCTTCGATTTCCTGCGCGAGCAGGGCGAGGTGCCGCGGGCGGACATGTACCGCACCTTCAACATGGGCATCGGCCTCGTCGTGGTCTGCTCGCGCGACGACGCCCATCGGGTGCTTTCCAAGCTCATCACCTGCGGTGAGATCGGCGCGGCGCTCATCGGCGAAGTCGGTGAAGCGGGAGGGGGGGGGTGCAGGGTCGAGTACGACAGGGTCGAGCTACCGTGAGTCGCCGGGTGGAGCGGCCGGCGACGAGCCGGGATTCGCAGCCGGCGCGGCCTGCCGTGAACCGCCGCCTGGGCGTGCTCATCTCTGGTCGCGGGAGCAACCTGCAGGCGATCATCGATGCCATCGACGAGCAGCGGCTCGACGCCGAGATCGCGGTGGTCGTCTCCAACCGGGGGGACGCCCCGGGGCTCGACAGGGCACGCCGGGCCGGCATCGAGACGGTCGCCGTCGACCATACCGGCTACGCGTCGCAGGAAGCGTTCGACGGGGCGGTTGCCCGCGAGCTCGCAGGGCGCAACGTCGGCCTCGTCTGTCTCGCCGGGTTCATGCGTCTGCTGAGCGGCCGCTTCGTGGCGGCGTTCCCCGACGCGATCCTGAATATCCATCCGTCGCTGCTCCCCGCCTTCGTCGGACTCGACGCCCAGCGGCAGGCGTGGCAGCACGGCGTCA
>CBDHGC010000003.1:725000-2572443 GCA_965262925.1 Vicinamibacterales bacterium
CTCGTGATGGCCCGTTCTCCTCGAAATGCTTTTAGGAGCAGCCTCGGGAGGTCGGCGTCGGCGGTAGGGCACTGGATGGACTAGGGGGCCTACAAGCTTACTGAATCCAACCAAACTTCGAATGCCGACGACACGCATCCCGGGAGTGAGACTCTGGGGGCTAAGCTTCAGGGTCGAAAGGGAAACAGCCCAGCCTACCGGCTAAGGTCCCTAAATCTGTGCTAAGTGGGAAAGGAACTGGGGACGCCGAGACAACCAGGAGGTTGGCTTAGAAGCAGCCATCCTTTAAAGAAAGCGTAATAGCTCACTGGTCAAGCGGCTCTGGGCCGACAATTCAACGGGGCTCAAGCACAGTACCGAAGCCGTAGATTCGAGAGACCCTTCGGGGTCAGCGAGTGGTAGAGGAGCGTTCTCTGGGCAGAGAAGGCGGATCGTGAGAACCGCTGGAGCGTAGAGAAGTGACCCTGCCGGCATAAGTAGCGACAAGAGTGGTGAGAATCCACTCCGCCGAAAGCCTAAGGTTTCCTGAGGAAGGTTCGTCCGCTCAGGGTCAGTCGGGTCCTAACGTGAGGCCGAAAGGCGTAGCGGATGGATATCCGGTCAACATTCCGGAACTACCTGAACAACGTTTGTACGATGGGGAGACGCAGGAGGCCAGCCCAGCCTACGATTGGACGTGTAGGTTCAGGCATGTAGGGGGAGCCGCCAGGCAAATCCGGCGGTTCGCATTCCCTGAGGTGCCATGGCGAGGCCGCACGGCCGCAAAGTGGGTGATGCCATGCTGCCAAGAAAATCCTCTAAGGAGTTGTTCAGGTACCCGTACCGTAAACCGACACAGGTAGGCAGGGAGAAAATCCCAAGGCGCGAGTGAGAACCCTCGTCTAGGAACTCGGCAAACTCGCCCCGTAACTTCGGAAGAAGGGGTGCTCCAGCTCGTGATCCGGCTTGCCCGGTGAGCGGGAAGGAGTTGCAATAAAGAGGCCCAGGCGACTGTTTACTAAAAACACAGGACTCTGCCAAGTCGAAAACGACGTATAGGGTCTGACGCCTGCCCGGTGCCGGAAGGTTAAAGGGAGGAGTCAGCCGCAAGGCGAAGCTCTGAACTGAAGCCCCGGTAAACGGCGGCCGTAACTATAACGGTCCTAAGGTAGCGAAATTCCTTGTCGGGTAAGTTCCGACCTGCACGAATGGCGCAACGATCTGGGCGCTGTCTCGACGAGGGGCACTGCGAATTTGTGGTACCGGTGAAGACGCCGGTTGCCCGTGGTAAGACGGAAAGACCCCGTGCACCTTTACTACAGCTTAGTAGTGAGTGCTGGTGTGGCATGCGCAGGATAGGTGGGAGACTTTGAACTCGGCCTCTTGGGGTCGGGGGAGTCGTCGGTGAGATACCACCCTTGATATTTCGGTGCTCTAACCTCGACCTGTTATCCAGGTCAGGGACACTGCTTGGTGGGTAGTTTGACTGGGGCGGTCGCCTCCCAAAATGTAACGGAGGCGCGCGAAGGTTCGCTCAGGCTGTTTGGAAATCAGCCGGAGAGTGCAAAGGTAGAAGCGAGCTTGACTGCGAGACATACACGTCGAGCAGATGGGAAACCAGGCCTTAGTGATCCGGTGGTTCCGCATGGAAGGGCCATCGCTCAACGGATAAAAGGTACGCCGGGGATAACAGGCTTATCTTGGCCAAGAGTTCATATCGACGCCAAGGTTTGGCACCTCGATGTCGGCTCATCGCATCCTGGAGCTGTAGCAGGTTCCAAGGGTTCGGCTGTTCGCCGATTAAAGCGGTACGTGAGCTGGGTTTAGAACGTCGCGAGACAGTTCGGTCCCTATCTACCATGGGCGTAGGAGATTTGAGGGGGGCTGCCCTTAGTACGAGAGGACCGGGGTGGACGAACCTCTAGTGTACCAGTTGTCGCGCCAGCGGCAGTGCTGGGTAGCTACGTTCGGAAGGGAGAAACGCTGAAAGCATCTAAGCGTGAAACCCTCCCCAAGATGAGATCTCCCTGGACCTGCGGGTCCCTGAAGGCACCTGGAAGACCACCAGGTAATAGGCCAGATGTGTAAGGCTTGCGAGAGCTTGAGCTTACTGGTACTAATCAGCCGTGAGGCTTGACCATATTCTTTGTCGCATCGTCTGGGGAAGCTGCCGTTTGTAGGGTGTTCAGTTGCCGGGCCGCCGGGTGTGCGTGGCTCTTTGACAAGTGTTGCGGGTGTCTCGGATGAATTCGATCCTCGGTCGAATTCGAAGGCGCTGGCCCGCTGCAGATTTTCCGGTGGTCATAGGAGAGGGGAAACACCCGTTCCCATGCCGAACACGGTAGTTAAGCCCTCTTCCGCCGATGGTACTGCGGGGGCAGCCTCGTGGGAGAGTAGGTCGCTGCCGGGAGTTACACGACGCCCGGGCTTGAATGTCGAGTCCGGGCGTTTCCTTTTGTGTTCGATCGGTGCAGGTGCGAAGGCGACATGACGCTGGAAGCGGGTCGGGCTGACATACGCGGGATTCCGGTGGAACTGGCGAGCGAGCGGAAGATGCGCGCGCGGAACACGGTGTTGTACCGACTGGCCCACTGGCCCATCTGGATTTGGGTGTTCTTCCTGGTTCCGGGGCCGCTGACGTTCGATCTGTTCGCGAGCGGTTTCGACTGGCGGATGGGCGCGTGGTTAGGGGGCGTCCTGATTGGAACCGCGATCGCGGGGCTCCGGGGGAGACTTCCGGGCGTTGAGCCGCGGCCGTACATCATCAGGTTCACGGAGGATCGGCAGAATCCTCTGTATCGGCGGATCTGCTATACCTTTGCGTGGGGCGCGGTGCTGTCGTTCGCGCTGCTGAATCTCGGGGGGCTGATGTGGGCGGTGGCGAGCGGGGAGTGGCGCATGCGTGCGATCTACGACGCGGGGTACTTTCCCGTCGTCGGCGCGGTCTGGGCGTTGGGAGCGGTGGGGCGTCTGCCGCGGGTGAAGGCCTCGACACGGAGTGAGGGTCACGAGCGGCGTTTCTTTTACGGGTCGCTGTGGGCGGTGTGTCTGGCCCAGCCGGCGTTGTGGCTGCTGTGGGGGATCGTCCCGCTGAGTGGCCCGGGGAACCTGCTAAAGCTCGTGGTGTTCGTGGGGCTGCTCGGCTTCGTTGGCTTCCTGGCGTATCGCGGAAAGCTGCCGCGGACCCGGCCCATCGTGCCGGGAGAGCTCGCGGTCAGCGACTAGGACTGGGCTAGCGCTTGGGCTAGCGCAGGCGACGCCGCAGGCGTCGGGCGCGGTCGAGGTGGCCCTGTTGCTCGAGGGCATCGGCGAGACCGGTCAAGGCCCCGGGGGAGTCCGGGTCGAGCGCCAGCGCGGAGGCGAAGTGCTGCACCGCATCTTGCGCGCTCCCCGACCGGAGAGCGAGAATCCCGAGGTTGACCTGGGTCCTGGGGTCTTGCGGCGCGGCGCGCTCCGCGGCCCGGAATGCGCTGCGGGCCGCATCGAATCGCCCAAGGCTCGCATGGGCGGCGCCGAGCAGATTCTGTGCCCGTGAGTCCGTCGGGTCGGCGGCGACGGCCTGTTCTCCAAGCCTGACGGCCGCGGCGAAGTCCTGTCGCAGGAACTCGAGCGCCGCCACGTAGTAGCGGGTCGCGGCATGTTGCGGGGCGTCGCGGGCCATCGAGTCCACGACCGGTGCGAGACGCACGGCGTCGCCGGCGTCGGTCAGCAAGGACGCCAACTGCTCGCGCGCCGTCATGCTTGCGGGCAGCATCGCGACGGCCCGCTCCGCTGCGGAGACCGCGGAAGCGATGGCGCCCGTCGATGCGAGCAGCCGGGAGCGTGCGATGTGCAGCGCAGGCTCCGCTGGAATCGTGGCGGAGAGCCGGTCGAGCCGTGCGATGGCCTCCTGCTCTCGGCCGCTGGCGCCGGCCGCGCGGACGAGCTCCTGGAGTATCTCCGGGTTCGACGGGTTCATGTCGGCGGCTTTCGAGAGGTCCTCGTAAGCGCCGTCGTACGCATCCGCCTGCAACAGCATTCGGCCCCGGTCGAGCCACTGCGCGGCCGTGGGCGCGGCCAGCACCGCTCGGATCGCTGGCGGCGCCGGCGAGCGGGCGGCGAGCGAGCGCAGTTCGTCCAGGTCGGGACGCCGGATGCGCTGGCCGCCGATGGTGCTTCGAGGCGCCGAGAACTCCAGCGCGTTCCGGTCGTCGGTCTGGATCCGCGCTCCGGCGCTGTACTGCCGCAGTGCGTCTCCGTCGCCGACGTGGAGCGACAGCACGCTGAACGGGTCCTGCACACCGACGGCAGCCAGGTCTGCCGCCACATCGGGTCTCTTCCAGTTGTCGGCTACGGTGTCCAGCCGCGGCTCGATTGGGTCCAGACTGCCAATCAGCAGCAGGTCCCCCTGGCCCACGTGCCACATCGCGCTATCCGGGAACACCGCCAGAAACGTGGCGACTATGGAACGCAGGTCCGCGTCGCTCATGTCGTAGGTGTGGGCCCACTGACACAGAATCCCGCCGGGCCGCAGGCGGTCGCGGGCCGCCCGGAAGAACTCCCTCGTGAACAGGGTCGAGACGCCGGCCATCCAGGGATTCGAAGGCTCGGAGACGATGACGTCGTAGCTCCTCGACGAGAGCAGCATGTGCGAGCGGCCGTCGCCCAGAATCAGCCGGGTCCGCGGGTCATCGAGAGCCGCATGATTCTCGACCTCGAAGAACGCCGATGCCTCCACCACTTCTGGCGAGATCTCCAGTACGTCGGCGCGTTCGATGGGATGCCGTAGCGCGGCGCCGAGCGTGACGCCGCTGCCCAGCCCGATGATGGCGACGTCGGTGGCGGCGGGATGCAGCAGTAGCGGCAGGTGCGCCAGCAGACTCTGCGTCAGCATGTCGGCCCCGTTCGAGGCGTCCACCTTGCCGTCTATCGCCAGCGCTACCCTTCCCCCGGAACTCCGGACCGACACGGTCCCGGCGGCGCCCTCCGCGTAGAAGAGAACGTCGCCCTCCTCCAGGCCGGTCTGCAGATCGGGCACTTGAACGAAGGGGGCGTACTTGTAGGCTCCGCCCGAGATCAGCTTGGGATTCCAGTCGGGCGTGGTCCAGCCGACGGCAACGGCGGCTACCGCGACGGCGGCTCCGGCAATCCGGGTGATGCCGGTTACGTGGGCTGCCAGCAGCAGCAGGCACCCGCCGGCGACGGCGAGCGCGCCGGCGACGAGCACGGTTTGCTGGAGACCGAGGAGCGGCACGAGCACGAAGCTCGCAAGCAGCGCGCCGGCGATCGCCCCGCACGTGTTTGCCGTGTAGACGACGGCGACATCGGCCGAGATCGCGTCCGCCCGTCGCGCGGTCGCGCCCACCGCCAGCGGGAAGGCGGCGCCCAGCGCTACGGTCATCGGGAGCAGCAGCCCCGCCGCCAGCGTCACCTGGAGCGTGAGCAGCGCCGTGAAGGCTACGTCGGGTTGATCGACGGCGCGCGCCATGGCGAGCGTCGCCGGTCCGATGAACCGCAGTGCGCCGAACCCGCCCAGGGCGCCTAGGATCAGCGTCAGGCCCAACGAGAAGACCTGGTGTCCTCGCCAACGCGCCAGCCACGCGCCGATTGCCGAGCCGGCGGCAAGCCCGCCGATGAACGTCGCCAGCATGGCGCTGAACGCGTAGGTGGTCGGACCCAGGATGAGGGCGAGGACGCGCGTCCAGGTGACCTCGTACGTGAGGGCGACGAAGCCGGACAGCGCCAGCGCGGCGGGGGCGAGCCACGCTCGGCCGAGCGTGACCACGGCGCGACCGTCTGTCGCGTCGCCCTTGCGGTTCGCGGCATCGCCGGATGTACGCCGGCCACGGGTCCGGCGGGCCGGATGTCGCTGCCCGGTGGGTTTCGCCGTAGCGGCCCCGGCCGGGATGTCTGTGTCGCTGCCGAACGCCGCCAACCCCAGCGCACCGGCCGCGGAGGCGGCGTTGAGACCCACCGCGACGAGGGTCGCCCCCGTCAGGCCGAGCCCCGGCAGAAGCACGAATCCTGCGCACGCCGCGCCCAGGGCCGCACCCAGCGTGTTCGCCGCGTAGAGTGCCCCGGCTTGCGTTCCCGGGTGCTCCGTCGGACCGACGAACCACCGGACGGCCAACGGCAGCGTGGCTCCCATCGCCGCGGCCGGTATGGCCAGCACGGTCAGGCTCGTGAGCAGCCGGACCGATGCGAACCATGCCCCGCCGGCGCCGTCCGCGTACGCGACAGCGAGCAGGGGCCGCAATCCGGCCAGCGCGAGCGGGACGAGCAGCGCGCACGCGGCGATCAGCACCTCGAGCACCGCGTAGCCTCGCAACGCCCGTCTTCGCGGGAACCCGGGCGCCAGCCGGCCCGCGATCATCGCGCCGCCGGCCATCCCGCCCATGAACGCGGCCAGGACGGTTCCGACCGCGGCTACCGTGCTGCCCATGTGGAGGGTCAGCAGACGCGCCCAGACGACCTCGTAGATGAGTGCCGCCGAGCCGGAGAGCAGGTAGAGGAGAACGAAAAGCAGCCGTGATGCCGCGTGGTGGCGCATTTGCTCTGGAGGGGACGTCAGCCGGCGGGCCGCTTACCCCGGCCGGATGATGCCGATGCCTTCCTCGATCTCGATGTTGGTGCCGAGCGGTTCGGAGAGTCTTCGCAGGCGTTCCAGTACGCGCCGGGCGACCTCCGGTGACGCCAGCCGCGGGACGCCCCGATGCGCCATGCGCTCGGCATGTCCGAGATCGGTCGGGTGGAGGCGAACCTCGGACAATCGGCCGCCGGCGAACTCGCTCACCGCGATGATGCCCTCGTACTTGAGCGGATTGCTGTTTCGGTCCCCCCGGAACGTCCCGCCCTGTCCCCGCCCGCCCCAGGCGGCCGGGCCGACGATGTCCATCTGGCGGAAGAACTCGCCGAGACCGTAGAAGATCGGCCGGCCCTTGTAGATCTCGATACCGCGCAGCACGTGCACGCCGCTGCCGAAGAACGCGTCCGCGCCGCTGTCTATCGTCGCCTTCGCAAAACGCGGCAGAAAATCGCCGGGGAGCGGGTCGATCTCGGGCCACACGCCGTCCGCGCCGTGCGTCTCGTGCGAATGGATGGCGACGGCCAGGAAGTCCGACTTCACCTTTCCTTCGCGGACCATGGCCAGGATGTCGTTCAGATCCTGCTGGTCGATGTCGTACGACCAGTGCGGGCCGTCGACGTCGGCCTTCCGGAATCGACGGCCGAGAATCGTGACTTCCTCGTCGCTTTCCCCGAGCGGCGCATACAGGGAGCCGCCGGTCGGGAACGCCTCCCTGATCGTCGTCACCGCGCTCCATATCGCCGGAGGAACCACCCACCAGCGCGTCGTGCGCAGCGCGCTGGCCCCGCCGCGCCCCGTCCACTCTCCGCGCCCGGGGCTGGCCACGACGCCGGCGGAGAAGCTGGAGGCCGTAGCGACGAGCCCGACCCGTCCCTTCCCGGTGCTCACGAAGCGCGGAGCGCGCGCGGCCCAGTAGCTCTCGCCCGACCCGGCGGAGACCACGCCTGCCCGGGCGAGTCGCTCGTTCGTGTCGAGCAGTCCCTCGATGCCGTACTCTCCGCTGTGATTGTTCGAACGGGCGACGATGTCGAACCCGAGGTTCTTGACGTCCTCGGCTACGTCGGGGGTGCCGACGAACGGTCCGGCGGAGTCGCCCTCCCACGTCGCGGCGTCGAGGATGGTCGACTCCATGTTGGCGAAGCCGACGTCCGCGCCGCGAACCACGTCGAAGGCGGCCTGGCGGTCCGGATCGGTCAACCGGGACGCCGGAAACGCCATGATGAGGTCGCCCACCGCCGCGATCGTGAAGCCGTCGCCGATCGTCGTACCAAGCTCGAACGCCTCGTAGGACTGCTCCTGCGCCTGCGCCGCGGCGTGATGCCGTGACAGACCGATTGCCGCCACCAGCGCGGCGCTGGCCAGCGCCGCGATCTGCACGGCGCTCGTCTTCCCGTTGCCGTTCCGTCGCATGCTTCCTCTTTTTCGCTCGGGCGTGGCCCTTCCTGGATGTCTCAGGGGGCGGTCAGCCGGGCCGCAACGCGAACCGGCGACGACCATGCGAGCCTCAACGATGCATCGTTTCGATGGGAGCTGCCCGCGTGTCGACACCCTGTTCTACACCCGCGGTGGGTAGGTGTCAACGGCGGTAGAATGTGCGGCATGCAGGGCAAGCAACGGTGGCGGCCAGAGTTCAGGGCGGCGGCGGCGGTCGTGCTGGCCGCGTGCGTCGCGGCGATCGGATTTGCATCCGCGGGCGGTGCGCCCGCACGCGGAGAAGCGGTCGGTCAGGCTGCGGCCGTCGCCGCGAGCTTCGACGCGCACTTCGTCGACAGGACGATGCGCGTCGACTACTTCCATTCGGGCGGGCGCGGCACGGAGATCGTCGCGCTCGACCAGGTGGTGTCGGACGGGCCGTGGGCGGGCAGCCGCGCCCGCCTGGTCGACGACCTCAACCTCGGCAAGTACCTCTTCGAGGTCATCGACCGGCGCACGAACCGGGTGATCTACTCCCGCGGCTTCGCCTCGATCTACGGCGAGTGGGAGACGACGCCCGAATCGCGGGAGATCCATCGCACGTTCCACGAGTCGCTACGCTTTCCGTGGCCGCGGCAACCGGTGCAGGTGGTGCTGAAGGTGCGTGATGCCGAGAACAGCTTCCACGAGATCTGGTCGACCGTCGTCGATCCGGATTCGCGCTTCGTCAATCCGACCGCCCGCCCGCCGGCCGGCGAGGTCTGGCCGCTGTTTACGAGCGGACCGCCGCAGGAGAAGGTCGATCTGCTGATTCTCGGCGAGGGATATACGGAAGACGAGCGCGACAAGTTCCACGCCGACGCGAGGCGGTTGACCGACGCGCTCTTCGCGGAGGAGCCGTTCCTGAGCCGGAAGAACGACTTCAACGTGTGGGGGATCGATCTGCCGTCGACCGAGTCCGGCGTCAGCCGCCCGCGCGCGGGGCAGTTCCGGCGCACTCCGCTCTCGGCCGAGTACAACATCTTCGATTCGGAACGCTACCTGCTGACCTACGACAACCGCGCGCTGCGCGACGCCGCGTCCGCCGCGCCGTACGAGTTCATCGAGATCCTGGTGAACGAGGAGCAGTACGGCGGGGGCGGGATCTTCAACTTTCAGGCCACGGCGGCGGCCGACACCGGCTTCGCCGAGTACGTCTTCGTCCACGAGTTCGGCCATCACTTCGCCGGGCTTGCCGACGAGTACTACACGTCGGACGTCGCCTACGAGACCGGCGCCGCGTATCACCCGGAGCCGTGGGAGCCGAACGTGACCGCCTTGCATGACCCGGCGAACCTCAAGTGGGGCGACCTGCTCGAGCCGGACACGCCGCTGCCGACGCCATGGGACAAGGCCGCCTTCGAAGAGGGCAGCACCGCCGCGCAGCGCGAGCGCCGCGGCCTGCGCGAGGCGGGGGCCCCCGAGACCGAGATGGATCGACTCTTCACCGCGCAGATGGATCGGGAGACCGCCTTGCTGGCCTCGATGCCGCACGCCGGCAAGGTCGGCGCGTTTGAGGGCGCTTCGTACGAGCCGAGCGGTCTGTACCGGTCCGAGATCGACTGCATCATGTTCACGCGCAACCCGGTCGGGTTCTGCCGGGTCTGCCAGTGGGCTATTTCGCGCGTGATCGACCAGTACTCGCGGCCGTAGGCATCGACGCGGCCAGCCGCGGAAGGGACCGTCGCGTCAGCGTACGGAAGGGATCGAACGACATGGAGAGCCGCTTCATCACCGAGCTCGAGCGCATCGTCGGGCCGGACGGCATCGTGCGCGACGACGGCGAGTTGCTGACCTACGAGACCGACGGCCTCGTGAAGCTGCGCTCCAAGCCGGGCGTTGCCGTGTTGCCGACCTCGGCGGACCAGGTGCAGCGCGTCGTCCGGCTCTGCCACCAGAACCACGTGCCGTTCGTGGCCCGCGGCCAGGGGACGGGGCTCTCCGGGGGGGCGCTGCCGCATCCCGACGGCGTCCTCATCGTGATGACGCGGATGAACCGCATCCTGGACATCGATATCCCGAACCGCCGCATCACGGTCGAGCCGGGCGTGATGAACCTCGACGTCAGTAAGGCGGTGGCTGCGGCCGGCTACTACTATGCGCCCGACCCGTCCAGCCAGGTGATCTGCTCGATAGGCGGCAACCTCGCCGAGAACTCCGGCGGCGCGCACTGCCTGAAGTACGGCTTCACCGTGCACCATGTGCTCGGGGTGGAGGCGGTTCTGCCCGACGGCGAGCTCGTCCACCTGGGCGGGCCGGCGCTCGATGCGCCCGGGCTCGACGTGCTCGGGGTGCTGGTCGGATCGGAGGGGACGCTGGCCGTCGTCACGAAGGTCGTCCTCAACCTGCTGCGCAAGCCGGCCGCGGTCGAGACGCTGCTGGCCGCCTTCGACTCGACCGAGGCGGCGGGGAACGCGGTGTCCGGCATCATCGGCGCCGGCATCATTCCCGCGGCGGTCGAGATGATGGACCGGGTGACTATCGAGGCGGCCGAGGCGGCGGTGCACCCGAACTTCCCGAAGACCGAGGCGATCCTGATCGTCGAGCTCGACGGCGCCGAGGCGGACGTGGCGGCGCTCTTCACCCGCGTCGAGGAGGTCTGCAACGAGGCCCGGGCGAGCGAGATCCAGATTGCGCGCACCGCGGAACAGCGGGCGCGTTTCTGGCAGGGCCGCAAGGCGGCGTTCGCCGCGATGGGCCGCGTCTCGCCCAACTACTACGTGCAGGACGGCGTGATCCCGCGCACCCGGCTGCCCGAGGTGCTCGGCCGCATCCGCGACCTGTCCGACCGCTCCGGTCTGAAGATCGGCAACGTGTTCCACGCCGGCGACGGTAATCTCCACCCGCTGGTCTGCTACGACGAGCGGATCCCCGGCCAGGCGGATCTCGCGCAGGAGGTCGCCTCCGAGATCCTGACCTACTGTCTGGACGCCGACGGCTCGATCACCGGCGAGCACGGCGTCGGCGCCGACAAGGCCGAGCACCTGCCGAAGATGTTCAGCGAGAGCGATCTCGACACGATGCAGCTCGTAAGGTGCGCCTTCGATCCGGGCTACATCTGCAATCCGGGCAAGGTGTTTCCCACGCCGCGCCTGTGCGGCGAGGTGCCCGGGCCGTACCGCAAGCATCCGGCCGAGGCGGCCGGCCTGGTGGAGCGGGTCTGATGGCGGCGCCCACGACCACGCTGGTCGAGCAACTCGCTGCCCAGGCGGGGCCCGGCGCGGCGGTGCGCGCCGGCGGCGACCCGGTCGACGGTGTCCAGCCCCGCTTCGCGGCCGCGCCGGCCAGCCGCGAAGCGCTGGCGGAGACGCTGGCGTGGGCTGCGTCGGAGCAGATCCGGGTGCGGGTCAGCGGCGGTGGCACGAAGCTGGACTGGGGGGCGCCTGGAGACACGGTCGACCTGCTGCTGTCTACTGCCGCTCTGTGCGACATCGTCGAGCATCGGCACGGCGACCTGACCACAACCGTGGAGGCCGGAGCGACGCTGGCCTCCGTGAACGCCGCGCTGGCCGTGCACGGACAGCGGCTGCCGTGGGATCCGCCGTGGCCGGAGCAGGCGACCATCGGCGGCATTGTGGCCACCAACGACAGCGGCCCCCGGCGTCACGGCCACGGCACGCCGCGCGACTCCATCATCGGCGTGACCATGGCCCGCGTCGACGGCCGCGTGGCGAAGGCCGGCGGCATCGTCGTCAAGAACGTCGCTGGCTACGATCTCTCCCGCCTGCTCACCGGCTCCTTCGGCTGCCTCGGCGTCATCCTGACCGCAACGTTCAAGCTGGCCCCGGATCCGCCGGCCTCGCGCACGGTGGAGGTGAACGTCGACTCGCTGGAGGCGGCGGCTCCGATCGCCTCCGAGCTCGCCAGCTCACCTCTGACCCCGACCGCGATCGAGCTTTCCTGGGCGCCGGCCCGCCTGCTGGTCCGGTTCGAGTCTGTCGAGGCCTCCGTCGCGCAACAGGCCGAGGCCGCCCGAGCGATCGTGGGTACGCGAGGCGACGCGGTCGTCCGCAGCGGTGGAGACGAGGAGGAGACGTGGCGCCGGCACGCCGCGCACTGGTCCTCCGGCGGCACCCTCGTCAAGCTGAGCACGGTGCCCGCCGAGCTGTTCCCGACGCTCGTCCGGGTCCGCGACCGGGCCGCGACAGACGGGTTGGAGATGGCGGTCGCCGGCCGCGCCGGCCTGGGAGTGGTCGACGTGCGCCTCAACGGGCCGCTCGACGCGCAGGCGCGTCTCGTCGGCGATCTCCGCGAGCGGTTGCCCATCGGCCGGGGCTCGGCGGTGATCCGCCGCGGCGACCCCGGCCTGCGCCGAAACGTTGACGCCTGGGGCCCGATCGGCGACGGAATGCGGGTGATGACGGCGATCAAGCGCCGGTTCGATCCGGACGGCCTGCTGAACACCGGCCGCGGTCCCGGCGGGCTGTAGCCGCGGTGGCAGCCGGTCCCGCGTCCCGAATGGACTCGCGGCCCCGGTGGACCGACTACGGCCGGCGGCCCTGGATCGAAGCGTCGAGCAGCTCGACCAGGTGCATCGTCGGCAGGGGCCGGCCCTCGCGCTCCAGTGCGCTGCCGAGCTGCAGCAGGCAGCCCGGATTCGACGACACGATGGCATCGGCTCCGGTCGACAGGACGTTCTTCGCTTTCCGCTGTCCCAGCTCGCCCGCCGCCTCCGGCTCCACCAGGTTGTAGATGCCCGCGGAGCCGCAGCAGAGCCCGCCTTCCGGCACGTCGCACACCTCGAGCTCCGGAATCGCGGCCAGCACTTGGCGCGGCTCCGCGCTCACTCCCTGCGCGTGCTGCAGGTGGCAGGCGTCGTGATAGGCCACGCGCATCCTGATCGGGTGTCGCGGGGCGCGCGGCTCCAGCTCGGCCAGTATCTCCGAGACGTCGCGGCACTTGTCGGCCAGCGCCGCCGCGCGCGCCGCGTACGCCGGATCGTCCCGTAGCAGGTGCCCGTACTCCTTCAGCGTCGAGCCGCAGCCGGCCGCGTTGATCGCGATCGCGTCGACGTCGGCGAGCGACGGCTCGAACGCTTCGATGAAGCGCCGCGCCATCGCTTCCGCGTCCTTCTCCAGGCCCGAGTGCATCATCAGCGCGCCGCAGCAGCCTTGCGCCTGGGGGATCACGACCTCGCAGCCCTCCGCGGCGAGAACGCGGGCCGTGGCGGCGTTGACGTCGCTGAAGAAGACCCGCTGCACGCAGCCGAGCAGCATGGCCACGCGCCGCCGGCGCTCTCCCTGCGCCGGGATGACGCCCGGCATCGACGACCAGGCACCGCCCAGCGAGATGCGCGGCGCCACCGCCTCCATGGCGCGCAGCCTTGCCGGGAGAAGGTTCAGCAGTCCGCTCGCTCGGACCAGCCGCTGGATGCCCAGCCGCTGATATCCCCACAGCTTCAGCGCCACCCAGCGCAGGCGGCCGGGGTAGGGGAACAGCGAGAAGATCAGTCGCCGGAACAGCCGTTCGCTCAGCGGGCGCTCGACGTGCCTCTCGATCTGCGGCCGGGCGGCTTCCACCAGCTTGTCGTACTGCACGCCCGACGGACACGCCGTCAGGCACGCCATGCAGCCGAGACAGGTGTCGAAGTGACGCGCGAACTCCGTCGTGATCTCCGCCTTGCCTTCGAGCGCCACCTTCATCAGGTGAATCCGCCCCCGCGGGGAGTCCGTCTCCCGGCTCCACAACGCGTACGTCGGACACGGCGGCAGGCAGAAGCCGCAGTGCACGCAGTCGGCGAGCAGATCGGACGACGGCGGGTGGTGCGCATCGAACGCGCCTGTGGTCGTGGCCATGTGCGGGCAATGGTACCGCAATGAGGTCGTGGGCTACGGAACGACCTGCAGCCCGAGGCGCGGCGCCGCCCGGCCGAGTCTGATGTCGAACGGCACGAATGCTTCGGCGTCGACTGAGAGAGCAAGCGCCAGATGCAGGGCGTCGCCTGCCCGTAGCGCGTCCGCCTGAAGCGCCATCAGCAGCCGTTCGGCTTCCCGATGAATCGTCCGACTCGAACCGGCCCGAAGGAAATAGCCGCCGTCGACGCTCTGCATCATCTGGCGATACAGATCGGCCGCGACCGCCGCGTCGATTGCGTTCTCGCGCATCCGTCTGGCGATGGCGGAGACCGCCTCGGTGACCGTCCAATCGGACACGATGAGTCGGCGGTGCCCCTGGAGTCCGGCATTGAGAGATTCACTTCCCGGCTCGGGCAGGAAGAGCTTCACGAAGGCGCTGGCGTCGAGATAGGCGCTGAGCGCGGAAGCTCGATCCCGCACGCGTGCGGCGACGGTCGCCGGCGATAATCCCGCGTAGCGTGTCGCGCTAGTAGTCACGCTCGTCGCGTTCGTCCAGCACCGCCTGCGACAACGGTGGGTCGATGGACGGCATCCGGCCCCGAAGGGCCGACAGATCGGGGAGCGGTTTGGCGAGCTTCGGCTCGACCGGTACGAGTCGGGCAACAGGCGTGCCCCGATCGGTGATCTCGATCTCGTGGCCGTCCTTCACCTCAGCGAGCAGCGCGGACAGGTTCTGGCGGGCTTCGCGAATCCCGGCCTGACGCATGAGGTTGATTGTGCTACATGTAGCACCGGCAAGGCAACGACGCGAGACCGGATTCGAGGGTTCGTCGGTTCGTTGTCCGAACGGCCCTGATGCCGCGCGGCTGCTAAGATCGCCTCCGAACGGACCGGAGACACTCGTCCAGCTCGGAGCATTCGATGACACACGCGATTCGCATTCACGAAATCGGCGGCCCGGAGGTCCTGCGCTGGGAGGCGGTTGACGTTCCCGATCCGGGACCCGGCGAGGCGCTGATCCGCCAGACCGCGGCCGGCCTCAACTTCATCGACGTCTACTTCCGGACCGGCCTCTACCCGGCGCCGTCGTTCCCGGCGACCATCGGCAACGAGGGAGCCGGCGTGGTCGAGGCCATCGGCGACGGGGTGACGGAGGTGGCGGTCGGCGATCGCGTCGCCTACTGCATGAGCCTCGGCAGCTACGCGCAGCGCCGGGTCATCGCGTCGAAGCAGCTCGTCAAGATCCCGGATGGGATCGGCGACGAGCAGGCGGCGGCGGTCATGCTCAAGGGCTGCACCGTGCAGTACCTCATCCGGCGCACGCACGCCGTACAGCTCGGCGAGACGGTACTGTTCCATGCCGCCGCGGGCGGATGCGGCCTGATCGCCTGCCAGTGGCTGAAGCACCTCGGCGCCACCGTCATCGGCACCGTCGGCACCCGCGAGAAGGCGGCGCTGGCCAAAGCGCACGGTTGCGACCATCCGATCGTCTATACGGAGGAGAGCTTCGTCGACCGGGTGAAGGAGCTGACCGGGGGCAAGGGTGTCCCGGTGGTCTACGACTCGGTCGGCAAGGACACGTTCGACGACTCGCTGCGGTGCCTGCAGCCGCGCGGGCTGATGGTGAGCTTCGGCAACGCGTCGGGCGCCGTGGAGCCGTTCAAGCCGGCGATCCTGGCCGGTCGGGGTTCGCTCTTTCTGACCCGTCCGACCCTGGCCACCTACACCGCGACCCGCGAGGAGCTGGAGGAGACCACGGCGGAGCTGTTCGACGTGGTGGGCAGGGGAGCGGTGCGGATCGAGGTCAACCAGACGTACGCTCTCGAGAACGCGGCGCAGGCGCATCGCGATCTGGAGGCGCGGAAGACCACCGGGTCGACGGTGCTGTTGACCGGCGCCTAGTCGGCCTGGCCGGCGGGCGCCGATTCACTGGACTGTCAGGAGGAGAACATGAGGACTCGCGGAAACGGATTCGTCTTCGTCGCCGGCATCGTCATCGGCGTCCTCGTCTCGGGCGTCGTGGCGGCAGTGAACGCCACGCAGGATTCGTCGCCCCGCGCCATCAACCTCCCCGGCCGCACCACGACCGCGCCGTTCAGCGATGCGGTGCTGGCCGGCGACACCCTCTACGTCGCGGGCCGTCTCGGCATGGACCCGGAGACCGGCCGGCCTCCGGCGACCGCAGAGCAGGAGGCGCGCAACGTTCTCGAGGGCATCCAGGCGGTGCTGGCCGAGGCCGACATGACCATGGACGATCTGGTCAGCGTGAAGGTCTTCTGCTCGGACGTCTCGCTCTACGGAGCCTTCAACAGCGTGTACCGCGAGTATTTCAATGAAGATCCGCCGGCCCGCGCATTTCTCGGATCGGGCACGCTGCTGTTCGGGGCGCGCTTCGAGGTGGCCGGGGTCGCCGTCAAGGGGTGAGCGCCGGGATGCGGCTCTCTCGCTCGTTGCGGTGCGCGTGCGGTGCGGCGGTTGTCGCGCTCGGGATCGGCGTGGCCGCCGTCCCAGGCGCGGCGCAGGAGATCGAGCTGCCGTGGGTGACCATACCGGCCGGCACCTTCCGGATGGGGTGCGCGCCGAACGATGCCGCGTGCCTCGACAGCGAACGCCCGCGCCACGAGGTGACCCTCTCGACGTTCGACCTGATGGCCACGGAAGTGACCGTCGGCCAGTATGCGTCGTTCGTGGCGGCGACCGGATACGACCGCCCTGCGCCGCCCGACTTCTTGCAGGCGTCCGATCATCCCGCCGTCCACATGACGTGGCACGCGGCGGCGGCGTTCTGCGACTGGGCCGGCGGGCGCCTGCCCACCGAGTGGGAGTGGGAGTACGCGGCGCGGGCCGGGCACGACGGGCGCCTCTTCTGGTGGGGTGACGAGCTGACGCGGGACTACGCCAATTTCGGTACCGTGCAGTGCTGCAGCGGCGCCACCGGGGGCGCCGATGCCTGGATCAACACGGCGCCGGTAGGCTCGTTTCCCTCCAACGACTTCGGGCTCTACGACATGATCGGCAACGTATGGGAATGGGTGAACGGCTGGATCACCATCGGCTACCCGGACGGGCCGCTCACCGATCCGCAGCCGGCCGAGACGGGCTACCTGCGCATCATGCGCGGCGCGTCGTGGCTCAACTTTCCGAACGTGCTGCGGCTCTCGGTCCGCCTGCCTTTCTCGGCCGACGGGCACACGAGCAACGTCGGCGCGCGGTGTGCCCGGGACGCGCGGGTGCTGGTCGTGTCCGCCAACTGACGTTCGGTCACTCCGGTACCGTCGACGACCATTGCCGGGTCGTCTGCGTGGAGATGGCGGTGCCGTTGCTCCAGGAGCTTGAGTTCCGCGCTCGGTCAGTCGCTGGCGGCGAGGGCTGCTGGGCCAGGGGCATCGCACGACGGCCAGAGGTTCCACGATCCGGCTGAAGTCGGTCTCGTGCTCTGCGGGAAGATGAGCTGGCTCTCCGAGTCAGGGAAGCAGATCGTCGACGGCGACCCGCGCCTCAGGGCGAGCGAGCGGCGCGACGGTGTCACCGGCCCCGTGGATGGTGACGGTACGATAGCCGTCTTGGGCTGGATCGCAGTAGACCTCCAGACGGGCATCGGGAAGGGCGAGGATCCAGTATTCGGGAATCCCACACCGCGCGTAGAGGCGCTGCTTGACGGTCCGGTCGTGGCGCAGCGAATCGTCCGACACTTCGACGACCAGCAACGAGGAGGTTGGGTGGGCGTCCCGGTAGTTGCGGATCTGGCCCGTCACGACGGCCACGTCCGGTTCCGGCTCCGAGTAGTCGTCGATTGCCAGGGGGAGCTGCATCCGCACGTGAAACCCGGTGCGGAAGGCGTGTCGCAAGGAGTCTGCGACGAGATCGACGCCGGTGGCGTGTCGGCTCCCCTGCGGCGTCATCGCGAGCAGATCTCCATCGACGAGCTCCAGCTTGGAGTCCGGCTCGAACACGCCGGCTTCCACCGCACGGTCGTACTCGTTGCGGCTCAAGCGGTAGTGGTGGGTGGTCGCTTCAGGCACTTCGTCAGCCGAGCCCAGCCATCATGATACATGGTGACCGGACGCCTGCCGGTCGGCGGACGGGCGTACTGCCGGCAGGCGCGTTGACACGTTGCGGGTGCACGATTAGCATGCCGTGCGCGCGGCGCCCGGTCATCGCCGCAGCGCAGTGCGTCGTCATCGCGAAGACGGCACGGACCCGGCGGCGGGTCGGCGTGTGGAGGATCCCATGAAGACGAAGACGCGGAACGCGAAGCGGTCCGGCGGCACGGCGGGGGAATCACGGCGCGCGTTCATGCGCCAGGCGGTTCTGGGTGGAGCCGGCGCCACGGCGGCTGCACTCGGCGCCCCCGGTGTCGCGCGCGCGGCGGAGGGCGACGTCAAGCCGATCGCCATCCCCAGCGAGTTCGAGAAGGCCAAGGCGGCCCCGCTGCCGGAGGTGGACTTTCCGATGTCCGGCGCGCAGGTGTTCGCACGCGCCTGCAAGGAAGAGGGCGTCAAGGCGCTCTTCTGCTGTCCCGGCAACTACGACGTGGTGCACGCCATCGGCGACATGGGCATCCCGACCTACTCCGGCCGCCACGAAGGCTCGCTGTGCCACGCGGCCGACGCCTTCTGCCGCGCCACCGGCGAGGTGGCCGCGACGTCGGGCACCGAGGGACCGGGCTTCACCGACATGATCTGCGCCATCTCGGCCGCCAACTCGGCCCGCTCGCCGGTGCTCGTCCTGGCCAGCAACAAGACCATCTTCGCCGAGGACACCGAGCAGGGCATTCAGGATCAACAGCAGCAGCCGCTGACCGAGGGCATCAAGAAGTACGGCAAGCGGCTCATCACGCCGGCGCGGACGTGGGAGTACGCCGGCTACGCGTTCCGGCAGCTCAAGAGCGGCGTGCCGAAGCCGGTACACCTCGACTTTCCGGCCGAGATCGCCCGCGCCCGCTTCGCCGACCCGATCGACGTCGAGTACTTCTACGACAAGACCAAGTACCGCACCGACGCCCGGCCGCATCCGGACCCGCGGGCCATCGACCAGGCGGTCCAGCTTCTGCGGAACGCCGAGCGGCCGGTCATCGTGTCGAGCAACGGCGTCTTCTACAGCAAGGGGTGGGACGCGCTGCGCAAGCTCGCCGAGCACGCGCACATCCCGGTGGTCGAGTCGGGCGCGATGAAGGGGCAGTTCCCGGCCGATCACGAGCTGTCGGCCGATGCGGCGCCGATGGCGCTCATGAGCGCGGACGTCGTCCTGCTCGTGGGCCAGTACTGCATGCCGACCCTCGGCGAGTTCGCCTTCGGTCCCGATGCGCGCTACATCCGCATCGACCCGGGGGCCGAGGACATCGGGCGCAACCTGCCCATCGACGTGGGTATCGTCAGCGACGAGCGGGCCGGACTAGAGGCGCTTGCCGCCGCCATGCCGCACCAGCGGCGCGACGCCTGGGTGGCCGAGGTGGCCGCCGCGCGCGAGGCGTTCGAGGCGGAGAACGAGGAGTACTACCGGACCGGCCTCGGGTACACCGACGCGGTCCATCCCGCGGTCATCGGCAAGGAGCTCGCCGACTTCCTGCAACACGGCGACCTGCCCGCGGATCGCACCACGATTCTGCAGGGCGGCTACGGAATCGCCCGCTACACGCGGCGCTACCTGCGGGCGTTCCGGCCGGGGCAGATCATCAACGGCGCCTATCAATACGGGGCGATCGGCCCGGACGTCGGCTACACGCTCGGCGTTGCGGCACGGCATCGGGGCGCAGGCCGGCTTCGAGGGCCATCCGGTGATCGGCATCACCGGCGACGCCGGCTTCGGCTACACCGCGATGGAGGTCGAGACGCTCTCCAAGTACCGCTTCCCGGCCGTAATCATCGTCTACAACAACAACGCGTGGGGCACGTGGTCGGGCCAGCGCAACAACGCGGTCGGACTCCCGGTGCACCTGTTCCAGGAGAACCTGCGCTACGACAAGCTCGGCGAGGCGCTCGGCGCGCACGGCGAGTACGTCACGCGGGCGGACGAGATGCGCCCGGCGCTCGAGCGGGCCTACCAGGTGGCGCTCGAAGAGAGCCGTCCCAGCGTCGTCAACGTGCAGGCCAAGAAGGAGTTCTGGCTGCGCGATCAGTATCCGCCCGGGTTCCTCGGCAAGATCGAGCCGGGCCTGATGTCCTACTACCATTAGTCAGTGGAGGGGCGCCGGGACGTTCGGACGGAGGGGCGCAGGCCGCCGCACGACGGCTTGGCCGAGGTGCGGGCCCGATTGCAGGAGTACGCCGAGCGAGGCGTCTTCCGCGGCCTCGCCGAGCGCCCGGCCCGCCGCCACCGGTACGAGTTCACGTTCCGCTGGCTGGCGCCGTCGCCGTTCACGCTGCGCTACGACCCCGCGTCAGGCACTCTTGCGTTCCGGGATCTGCTCCCGAACGTGCCGGCGCGGTCGCCTCTCGCGGGAGCGCTACGCCGTTTCATCCGGGGCCGTGCCGCGCCCGAACTGCCGCCGCATCGCCGAGTGGATCCGGAGCGCGCCGGCGTGCGCTGCTTCGTGCGGCGGGACGCCCTGTCGGTAGAGGTGATCGCCCGGACGGACCAGCACGGCTACGGCGTGAACCGGGCGGTGAACCTGGTCCACGAGATCTTCATGCATCTGCACACCTACTTTCCCGAGTACATGTGGGAGAACTTCGATGCGCCGCAGGAATGAGCACGCGAATCCCTTGCATCCGGCCCGCCGCGGGCCGCTTCGCTTCGTGACCGGATCGGCCGCCGCCGGCGGCTTCGCCCTGGCCGGCGCGCTGCTGGTCGCCACCGCGGCCGGCGCGCAGGAACATCCGGCGGAGCCGCACGAGCACCCGGAGGCGCAGGCCCTGGAGAACCCGGTCGAAGCAACGCGGGCGTCGGTGACGACGGGACGGCAGCGCTACGTCTTCATGTGCCGCGAGTGCCACGGCAACCGGGGGCTGGGCGACGGCGACATGTCGCATGCGGGGGGCATCCCGTCGAACTTCACCGACGACGTCTGGCAGCACGGCGCGAGCGACGGCGAGATCTTCACGGTGATAAAGGAAGGCGTGACCGCCGACATGCAGGGCTACGCCAACCGTCTTCAGGACGGGGACATCTGGCACCTCGTCAATTACATCAAGAGCCTGTCCCGTGAGTGACGGTGTGAGCTTCCGCGCCATGCGGTCCGGCGAGGCCGGCGATGTCTCGGCGCTCATCCTCTCGTCGTTCAACGAGTTCATCGGCCCGGAGTACACCGACGAAGGGGTCGCCGAGTTCCGCAGGTTCGTGGCGCCCGAGGCGCTCGAGGCGCGCACGGCAGAGGACCACTTCGTCCGCGTGGCCACGGTGGACGGCGTCCTGGCCGGCATGATCGAGATCCGCCAGAACAACCACGTCGCGCTCCTCTTCGTCGACAAGGCGCACCAGCACCACGGCATCGCGAAGGGCCTGCTGCACGCGGCGCTCGCCGACGCCCGCGCCGCCGATCCGGACCTGGAGCGCGTGACCGTCAACTCGTCGCGCTACGGCGTGCCGGCCTACGAGAAGCTCGGCTTCCGGCAGACCGGGCCCGAGCGTGCGGTCAACGGCATCGCCTTCATCCCGATGGCGATGCAGCTTGCCGCGGACCTCTGAGCGTGCGCGTCCCATTCCTCGATCTGGTCGCCCAGTTGGAGACGACGCGGCCGGACATCGAGCGGGCGCTGCTCGACGTCGTCGCCTCCGGCCGCTACGTCGGCGGGCCCCTGCTCGACGCGTTCGAGCAGGAGATGGCCGACTACATCGGCGTGGAACACGCGGTCGGGGTCTCCTCGGGCACCGACGCCCTCCTGGTGTCGCTGATGGCGCTGGACGTCGGCGCCGGCGACCTCGTCGTCACCACTCCCTACTCGTTCTTCGCCACCGCCGGCGCCGTGGCCCGGCTGGGAGCCACCCCGGTCTTCGTCGACATCGACCCGCGGACGTTCAACATCGACCCGGCACGGCTGGCCGACTGGTTCGAGGGAGCGGCGGAGCGGCGGTTGCGCGTCAAGGCGATCGTCCCGGTCCACCTGTTCGGGCAGTGCGCCGACATGGATCCGATACTGGAGCTGGCCGCGGCGCATGGGATCCCGGTGGTCGAGGACGCGGCGCAGGCGCTTGACGCGCGGTATCCCGGTGCAAGCAGTGACGGTGCCGACCGGCCCGCCGGCAGCATGGGAACGCTCGGCTGCTTCTCGTTCTATCCGACCAAGAACCTCGGCGCCATGGGCGACGCCGGCCTCGTTGCCACCTCCGACTCCGGTCTGGCGGAACGGGTGCGCCGGCTGCGCAACCACGGCGGGGATACCGCCTACCAGCATCCCGAGGTGGGGGGCAATTTCCGCCTCGACGCGATGCAGGCGGCGGTCCTCCACGCCAAGCTCCCGCATCTCGACGGATGGTATGCCCGGCGCCGCGAGTGCGCCGCGTACTACGACGAGCGTCTGACGGTTCCGGGCCTGGAGCTGCCGGAAGCCGCCGGTGGCCGCGACCGCCACACCTACCACCAGTACGTCGTCAGGGCGGACCGGCGGGACCAACTGCGCGCGCACCTTGCGGCGCGGGAGATCGACACGATGGTCTACTATCCGGTCCCGCTCCACCGGCAACCCTGCTTCCACCACCTCGGTCATGCGGCCGGCGCGTTCCCCTACAGCGAGGACGCTGCGGCCCGGTCGCTGGCGCTGCCGATCTACCCGGAGTTGACGCCGGCGATGCAGGATCGCGTGATCGAGGAGATTGCGGATTTCTGTGGTGGCTAGAATCCGGGAGTTCTCTCGGCGGCCTGCACCGTCCCGCGGCTCGCCGAGAGCTTCCGAACCTGGGACTGAACGATAGACGGTGTCCGGCAGGCGCAATCGCGGCAAACGGAAACGGTCGGCGCCGGCGGGCGCACCGGGCGCGACTCCCCGGCGCCTGCTGGATCAGGCGCGGGAGGCCCTCGCCGCGGGAGACGGGCGCAAGGCGCTCGATCTGATCCGGCAGGCGCGGGACCGGGACGACAGCCTGGCGGGGTTGCCGCTGATGTCCTTCTGCGCCTCTGTCCAGCGCGCCGGGCAGCTCGCGGCGAAAGGCATGGAGAGGGAAGCGGCCACCATGCGCGCCAGGGCCGAACGGCATCGGGCGTCCATTGCCCTGCCGTCGCTGTCGGAAGACGACTGGGTCCAGTACGTTCGACATCTGGAGGGTGCGGGCTCCCTGGCGGCCTATGCGGACCACCTGACCACCGGGCAGCCCCTGCTGCCGGTGGAGCGGGCGCTGGCGGATCGGCTCGTCATCGAGCGGTGCTGGGAGGGTCTCGACATCCTCGACGAGAGCCATCCGCTCCGGCGAGACGCCGGCGCGGTCATGCCCGGTCTCGACGCCATGGATGCCGGCGACTGGGCGCGGGCCGCGGACCTTCTGCAGGGGGTGCCCCGGCGTTCGCCGTTCGCGGCCTGGCGTCTGTTCTGCAAGGCCATGGCCTGTTTCGGTGCGGGCGACGACGACGGATTGCGCCGCACCCTCGATCGCCTGCCCGCCGACTTCGCCCTTGCCCGCACGGTCGCCGAATGCCGGCGCCTGGTCGCCGGAGACGGCGGCGGCAGCGGCAACGGTGGCACCGCGGCGCCGGGGGTCCTGGGAACCGGGCGGGGACAGGTGGCGGCCCTGGCCGGCGAGCTGAAGCGGGCTCTCCACAAGGGGAACGTGCGTTCGGTCGGGAAGGCGATCGAGCTTCTGGCCGACGCCCTCTACCCCGACGATCCCGATCTGGCCCGGATCGACCTGTTGGAGATCGCGGGGCTGGCGGTGGTTCGGGACCTGATCCCCGGCGGCGCGCTCGAGGGGCTGGCGCGGCGACTGTTGCCAACCGATCGGGTGACCGGAGTCGTAGCCCGCATCCTGCTCGCGAGGCAGCAGGTGGTGGCCCAACTGTGGCATCCGGTACCGGCCGCCGTCCTCGTCGACCTGCTGCCGGTGGAGTTTCCGCGGGCGGAAGATCGGGCGCTCGCCCGAGCGTGCGTGTTGGAGACGCTGGCACGCACGGGCCGCGCGGCCGTTCATCCGGAATTCCTGTCTCCCGAGATGGAGGCGGGTCTGACGCTGCTGCTCGGCCGACCCCTGGAGGACCCCGGGACGGTCTTCGTCGAGCTGATGCTGGCGAGTCTCGCGGCCGACCCCGACAATCGCGACGGCTACCTCTTTCTCCTCGATCTGCTGCGCGGACAGACCGCCAGTAAGGCGAAATTTCAGCGTGCCTTGCAGGACATGGCGGATCGGTTTCCCGACGATCCGACCCCCTGGCTGGAACTGGCCACCCTCCACTACTCCAGGAACGCGTACCGCCAGGCGGAGAGCGCGCTGGAGGAGGCACGCCGGCGTGCTCCCCATGACGATCGACTCCTGGACCTGCAGGCCGTCGGTTTTGTCAAGTCCGCAGATCAGAGCCGGAGGAAGGGTCGGTTCGCGCTTGCGGTCCGGGACCTCGAGCGCGCCGACAACCTCGGGCGCAGGGTGATCGAATCCGTCCTGCCGGCGAAATGGCTGCTGCTGGAGATCGTGTCGGGCGACGCGGACACGGCCGCGACGGTCGCCCCGCATCTGGAAGGTCTGCCGCCGGGTGCGCAGCTTCGGATGCTGGCGTTGCTCCTCCGTGACCTGTACGACAACAACCACGTGAGGAACGTCAGACCGGAAATGGCCGATGCCGTGTGGCGGCTGCTGGCCGGCAAGGTCTCTCTTGCCGGCGAGTGCGCGCCGGACGAGATCGTCCGGCTGCTCGAGCCGCTGCCCGTCGAGCTGGACCTCCTCTGCGACGATCGGCGCGTCGCGGTGAGCTTCGCCCGCTGGTGGCCCGCGCTCCTCGCACGCGTGGACGGGGAACGCCTGCCGGGCGTCCTCGATATCCTGATGGACTGCGGCGGACAGGATGAGGTTCGCGTCGAGATCGAACGCCGGCTGCGCGGCGTCGGGAAGCCCCGCCGCGATCCGCTGCTGCTCTTCTATCTGGCCGTGATCCGCTACGAGGAAGGCAGCGACCATGATGCCCGGCGTTTCCGGGACGTACTGAAGAGAGCGGACGCCGCCACCCGCGAGCGGCTGCGGGCGGCCGCCGCGAGGCTCGCCCGGCACACGGAGGAACCGCTGCGCCACGCGCTGCAGACGTTCGATTTCGAATCGCTGGACGTGGGGTCGGGGCCGCTCGGCCCGGGACCGCCCCCGGGGCTGGAGGCTTTTATGGCTGCGCTCGAGGAGCAGTCGCAGACCGCGGGTCCGCCGCCCGGCTGGGCCGGATCGACCCGGTTGGCGCCGCCCGACCCCGCCGATCCGGCGCTGCTCGAACGGTTCCGGCGGGCGTTGACGGGGGATACGGCGGATGCGCCGCGGGACGCCGGGCAACAGGGGATGTTGTTCGATCGGGAGATATACGACGATCTGGACCGGCTGGACGACCTGATCGACGACAACCGACTGCGCGGCGAGCCGCCCCTGTTGCGAGATCTCGCCGGGAATCTGCGAGCCGAACCGGGGACGCGGCAGGAGCTGGATCGGCTGGCGCGCGACTGCCAGACGGCCGGCCTCCGTGACCGGTTGACGCCGGAGCTGCACGCCCTGCTGTTTCCCCACAAGGGAAGGAAACGGCGCCGCTAGAGCAGGACCATGCTTGTCCACTACCTCGTGCTGGGACTGCCCCCGTCGGCGACGGGGGAGGAGATACGCCGGCGCTACCTGGAACTCGTGCGCGCGCACCGGCCGGGCGCGGATCCCGAACGTTTCCAGCAGATCACCGCGGCGTACGAAGCCCTGAAGGACGACCGTGCGCGCGTGAAGACGGCCCTCTTCGGGATGGCCGCCTACGGCGATTTCGAGCTGGCGCTCGATGCGCTGGTGAAGGCTCGTCCGGCCCGCCGCGAGACGCCCGGCTTGCAGACCCTGTTGGCGGCGGAAGGGAAGCTGCATGAGTGAACCGGGAGGAGACTGGAAGCAGCGCGCCCTCGACGACTTCCGGCAGTGGCTCGATACGGTGGGCGAGGAACCCCCGGCGCCGGCGGAATCGGACGCGGGCGACTGCGACCTGCGCGATCTGTTCGCCGAGTTCGCCGCGCTGCGGCAGGAGATCCGCCTGCAGAACCGGGAACAGGCCAGGGCGGGCCGGGAGCTGGCGGCCGCGGCGGAGCGGTACGACGCCGCCACCCGCCGGGAGGAGCGCGGCGACGAGACGCTGGCCGCGTTCGAGCAGCGCGTTTCCCGAACCGCCGAGGACCGTTGCCTGCTGGAGACCCTGGAGGTGCGCGACGCCCTGGTGCGGGGCCGGGACGCCGCGGTCCGGCTGCGGGATCGGCCGCGCCTGTTCGGGCGCCCGCCGCGGGGCGCCGCGGGCGTCGTCGAAGGCTACGAGCTGGCGATCTGCCGTTTCGACAGGATGCTGTCCCGGTTCGACGTGCGGTCCGTGCAGACCGTGGGATGCCCCTTCGACCGCCGGGTCATGCACGCGGTGGAGGCGCGCCGCGTCGACCGGATCGGCGACGGCTTGGTGATCGAGGAGTTGCGGAGCGGGTTCGTGCGGCGCGACGACGTGCTGCGTCTTGCCGACGTCGCGGTCAATCGACGTCACGAGGAGGGCTGATGCCGGCGGAAACCAGGGCTGCGGACGACGACACCATCATCGGCATCGATCTGGGCACCACGAACTCCGAGGTGGCGATCATCTCCGGCGGGAAGCCCACGATCGTGGAGGAGGGCGGCGAAGCCATCCTGCCCTCGTGCGTGGGACTCGACGACGCCGGCGCCGTCATCGTCGGGGGCCATGCCCGCAACCAGGCCGCGGCCGCCCCCGAGCGGACGGTGCTCTCGGTCAAGCGCCTGATGGGCTCCGGGACGCAGGTGCGGATGGGGGACCGCGCCTACAGCCCGCAGGAGATTTCGGCCTTCATTCTCAAGGCGCTCAAGGAGCGGGCGGACCGCGCGCTCGGCCGCGAAGTGCGCAAGGCGGTCATCACCGTCCCGGCCTACTTCACCGACGCGCAGCGGCAGGCGACGCGCGAAGCCGGGGAGATCGCCGGCCTGACGGTCGTGCGGATCATCAACGAACCGACGGCCGCCGCTCTAAGCTACGAGAGCGGCGGTGCGGGGAGCCGCACCCTCCTCGTCTACGACCTGGGCGGCGGGACCTTCGACGTCTCGGTGGTGCGCATCGAACAGGGCGTCGTCGAGGTCCTGGCCACCGCCGGCGACAACCAGCTCGGCGGCGACGACTTCGACGCGCTCGTCCTCGAACGCCTGAACGCGCACGTCGAGACGGCGCTGGGGATCGAGAACGCGCGTGACGACCGCCTGCTGCAGGCGCGGCTGCGGCGGGCCGCCGAACGCGCCAAGATCGAGCTGTCGGATCAACCCTGCGTGCGCGTCGAGGAGGACCATGTCGCCACGGTGGACGGCGAGGCGATGCATCTCACCTGCGAGCTGACCCGCGCCGATTTCGAACGCGACCTCGAGCCGTTCCTCGACCGTTCGCTCCAGGCCGTGACCACCGCGCTGCAGGACGCCGGCGTGCGCCCGAGCCAGCTCGACCGCGTGCTGCTGGTGGGCGGTTCGACCCGCATTCCGCGGGTCGCCGCCGTCCTGACGGAGCGGCTGGGGCAGGAGCCGCACGGCGAGGTCGATCCGGACCTGTGCGTCGCGCTCGGGGCCGGCGTGCAGGCCGGGATCGAGATGGGGCAGGACATGCAGGCCGTGCTGGTCGACATCACGCCCTACACCTTCGGCACCAGCGCCTCGGGGGAGCTCCACGGCATGCCGTACCCCCACGAGTTCGTTCCCCTCATCCGGCGCAACAGCAAGCTGCCCGCCACCCGGACCGAGGTGTTCTTCACCATGTTCGACGACCAGCCGGAGGCGGAGATCAAGGTCTACCAGGGGGAGAACCCGGACGCCCTGAAGAACGTCGAGATCGGCACCTTCCTGTTCAAGGGGTTGAACCAGCGGCCGGGGGTCCGCGACCAGGGCCTGCTCTGCACCTACAGCCTCGACCTCGACGGTCTGCTGCACGTCCACGCCCGGGAACGGGCGACCGGCCGGGAGATCCGCGGCGTCGTCGAGAACGCCATCGGGCGTTCCAGCGACGAGGCGCTGGGCGCCGCCCGGGAGCGGGTCTCGGCGCTCTGGGGCGAGGAGGGGGACGGAGCCGAGGCGGAGGTGGATGACGCCGGGGAGGCGGCCGGCGGCGCGGAACCGGCCCCGGGGCCGGTCGCCGTTCCCCCGGACGTGGCCAGGGAGGCCGGGGAGACCCTGGCACGGGCCGAGCAGGCGCTCGAGGCCGCACCGGCCGAGGACCGCGAAGAGATGATCAACCTGATGGAGGATCTCCGGGACGCGCTCAAGGAGGGCGCGGCCGAGCGGGCGGGCGAGCTCCGGCGCGAGCTCGACGAGATTCTCTTCTACCTGGAATAGCGGACTACCTGGAGATAGCGGACGTGGAACGCTGCCCGACCTGCGGGGCCCGGCATGCCGGCGGGCCGTCCTGCCACCGCTGCCGGACGGACCTGCGCCAAGTGCTTGCCATCGAACGGGCCGCGGCCCGCCACCGGCAGGAGGCCCGCGCCGCCATCGATCGCGGTGACCGCGCTGAGGCCCGCGCCCACGCCGCCCGCGCGTGCGCCCTCCACCGATCTTCCGAGTCCCTGACCGCGCTCGCGGTGGCCGCCCTGGCGGACCGCGACTTCCCGGCGGCGCTCCGGCTGTGGCGGGAGACTCGGGCCGGGTCCGATCCGAGTGCGCGTCAGTAGTCGACGGCGGGCGGGGCCGGGAATCCGTTGGAGTAGATCGCCTGATAGCGAAGCCGCATGCCGTCCTCGTCGAGCCATCCCAGGGACTGCTGAAAGAGCGCCGGCTCCGGGTAGCCCGCAGGGACGTTGCCCTCCAGGACGTAGAGCTTGTTCTCGTGCATGTAGATCGACACGAACGTACGGGATCGGTCGGCGTCGTTGGTCAGATGCAACTGGTGTCCTTCGACAAGATCCGTGAAGTTGTAGCCCAGGTGCGTGACCCGGGCGTCTCGCTGCAGAAACGTCCAGGTCGCATAGATGAGGGCGCCTCGCACGTCGTGCCGCCAGTACCCCTCGCCGGTGAGCCCGCCGCCGCTGCATCTCTCCGCGCCCGGAGGGCAGTTGCCGGCCTTCTCCACGAGTATCCTCTCGGCGTGGTTGTAATCGGCGACCGTCACCGTGTAGCGGCTCGGGCCGGCCTCGGCGGCATAGACGCGCGCCGGCAGCTCCGCCCCGAACTCCGACAGCCAAGTCGTTTCCGTCACGTTGGGCTGACCCGGAAAATTGCACGTGAAGCGATCTTCGAGACTCGCGAACTCGGTCCATTCCTGCGCCGACGCGGGCGCCGAAATCGACAGGATTGACGCCGCCGCCAGGATTGGAATCAGGCGCATTTTCGTCCTCCGCTCTCCCCGGTTTGCCGTCATCTCACCGGACACGTCGGGACCCAACGCGAGCAAGGCGACCGCCACACGGTCGAATCGAAGCGGTTGCGGCGCCAGGCCGAGTACTGCTCCTCGCCGGACGGCCGACGACCGGTTCGTCATCCCGGCCGGCGCCCACTGGTCCGAGCTTTGTTCGACGGGCGCGCTCCGGTCACAGGTCTTCCTGGTTCTCACGCTCGGTACTCAGACTCGCCGTCGCCATGTCCTCGGGTCTCGTGATTGGTGCATAACGGGTCGAAGAAGATCTGCTTGCGGACCGCGTCCCAGGGTACCGAACGCTCCTCCGGAGCCACGTCGTCAAACGCCGCCAGGCGGTCACGAATCAGGTCCCGCTGCCACTCGGGGACGGGAATCTCCCCCGGCGCCAGACTCTCCCAGAGCTCGACGACGAGCTCGACACGCTCCCGTGCGGGAAGACTGAGTGCCTGTCTCTGGATCTCTGACTTGGCCAACATCGTCCCAGCATATCCGTTTCGTTCGCCCGCGTGGTGAACAGATCGGGCCGCTCACTCCAGCCAGCTGTCCTCTTCCAGCACCTGCCGCAGGCGGTCCTCGGCGGCGCGGGCCGCGGCCCGCGCCTGCTTGAACGCGGCCACCGCTTCGGGCAGCGGTGGCACCTCCCCGGCCCTTGCGGAAGAGGCTCGACGCGTCGATCACGATCCTGGAGCGTCAGGGGACTCGCGGGCATGGCGGACGCGCGACCCTCTCTCCTCGCTACGCGGCGCCGAGGACGGCGGCGATGGCGTCCCGCATCCAGGCGGTGCGGGCGAGGTCGAGGGGCTGCAGGTTGAACTCCCCGAGGTAGTCGCCGGGGCGCTGGTTCTTCATGTCGAGGAACGGGTAGAAGGTCTCGAAGTCGTCGGCCGCCGTCGCGTCCGCGATTTCCTCCATCGCACGCGCCTTCGTTTCCTTGGGAAGCGTCTTGATGACCTCGTAGCTGTTCCGGCTCCGTTCCAGCGTCATCAGCAGGTGGTCGCGGATGCCGGCCATGCGCTCCTGGAGCAACCGTCGATACTCGGTTTCGTCGAATCCCGGGGGCGATGCTTCCGCCAAGTTCCGCGGGTGGAACAGGTAGCTTTCAATCGAGTAGTAGCCGAGCACGTAGAGATCCGGTTGCTCGCGGCGCAACTCCGCGATTTCGTTCGCACCGAGGAAGTCCCGGTCGATCAGCCCGCGGAACTCGGCATGCGCTCGAGTCTGCAGCCCGACCGCGTTCTTGTCGCGTGCTTCGACGAACAGCAGGCCGGGAAGCTCGATCGCGTTGTAGAGCAGCGCGTCCTGGTTCTCGCAGACGACCAGCGTCTTGTTCGGAAAGACCTTCAGCGCGGAATCCCTGGGCACCGCGATGTCGAAGATCGCCGCGGATTTCGGGGCCGGTGTCAGCACCTGCGGGCGGTCGAAGTCGAGGTCGTCGAAATCGATGATGGCGGCGTCCGCGGCGTCGCTGGCGTACTCGATGAAGCCGAGCGAATGGCTGGCCGTCCAGAGCTGCGAATAGTCCGGAATCCAGTGCTCGACGACCTCCCGGATCAGCGCGTGCTGGAGCCGCGTGTGCAGATGCACGTCGAGCTCGTCGATGAAGTAGATCGTGCTCGTGAAGTGCTCGCGGCGGGTGAACAGGTTGAGGAGGATGTTGAACACCTCCTTCTCGCCGCTGCTGAGCAGGTCGTAGTGGACGTTCGATTGTCCTTTCCGGAAGCGGATGTCCGGCGGCTCTCCTTCCAATGCGGGAATCATCTGCGTCAACCGCAGGCTCGTCGCGGCGCCGTTGCCGAATACCCTCGCGAGCGCATCGTTGATGGGTGCGATGTACTGCGCCTTCATGGTGTCGGGGGCGAAGTCTGTACCCCACACGTCCCGCAGAATGTCCTTCGTGATCCGCGCGATGTCGGCGTCGAAACGGGTGTCGAACTCGATGAACCGCCGCGGGCGATCGGAGTCGGCTCCGATGTCCACGGATTGGGGCGTCGCCCGAAGCTCGGGTACCGTTCGCAACGAGCTCCGGCCGTAGAACGCCGATTTGACGTCCCACTCGGTCGGTGACGTGATCGGGCTTGAGCCGTCGGACCGGCGGACTTCGAAGCCTCCCCCGAACGAGCAGGCCGCCGACATCTCGGCGGCCGGGTCCTTCTTGAGGTAGCTCAAGAACTTCCCATGTGCCTCGCCCTTGTAGAACGCATCGGAGAAACCCTCGGAAAAACGCGTGGAGGGTGGCGCCGCATCGCCCTTGTGTCGCGCGGACAGGTACTCGAACGCGTCGAACACCGACGACTTGCCGCTGCCGTTGGCGCCGATCAGCAGCACCAGCTTTGGCGCCCCGGCGCACGACGACAGGTCGATGGTCAGGTCGGTGAAGCGCTTGAAGTTCGCAAGGCGCAGCCTGGTGACGTTCATCGAGTCTCACAGTCCGCCGGCGGCGCCAAGGCCATGACCCGTGGCGCGGGGACTCGCGGGCAGCGGCCGAAGTCGTATTCCCGGGTCAGGTGCCCTCTATCGCCAGCGTCGGAACGGGCTGCCGTCCGTTCCTGCGGTAGATGCCGAAGTCGCTGTCCAACGTGAACACGACGCTCTTCGGGCGCAGTTCGGCCAGGCGGACCAGGCAACCATCCGCGAGCGACATCGGCACGTTGCTGTACCTGTTCATCAGTCGAGAGACGGCGGTCGCTTCTTCGGACAGGCGAAACGGCAGGCTCAGGATGTCCCGCCGCACGAATTCGAGCACGGCTTCCTGTCCGCCCCCGAACGAACGAACCAGGAAACATGTTTCCGCCAGCACGGGCTCGCACGTGAGCAGCGGCGGTTCGATATCTGCCCACTGCGCCTTCACCGCACGATGATGCCGGTCACGCCGATTGAGCAGGGCCACGAGAGGACCCGTGTCGAGAATGACGTTCCTTGTCACTCGCCGAATTTCTGCAGGTGGTCCTTGTTGACGGAGAGGTCTTCCGGGCCCGCGACGATCCCTGCCAGATCGTCCGCCAGGGACAGTGCCGAGCCGTCTCCGTGGCTCCGACCGTCCCGCAGGTAGGTTTCCAGCGCCTCGCGAATCAGCGCCGACTTGCTCATTCCGTGCCGCTTCGCCATGCCCGCGAGCTCCACGTCGAACGGGTCGGTCACCTTGAGCGAGATCGTCTTCATCCTGTCCTTGAAGGTAATACTATCATGGCCATACAGGTAATACAGAGCCGGCCCGGATCACGCCGTATGGTCGGGGGCAGGTGCTTCGCCGCGGGGCTTGGCTACGAGCGCCGCTCATCGCACCCTGCCGCCGCGTCAGTCCGCGGGCAGCGTGAAGGCTACCACCCGCGGGCCGCCGCCGATGCTCACCGCGATGTACTGCCGGCCGTCGACCATATACGTCATCGGCGTGCCCACGGTGCCGGCGGGCAGGTCGACCGCGCCACGAATCTCGCCGGTCTGCTTGTCCCAGGCGACCAGGCCCGGCCCGCCCTGGCTGCCGGCGGTCGGGACCGTGCTGATGAGCAGGGTCCTGGTCAGCAGCGGCCCGCCGATAGTGCCGTCGCCGAGGGGCGGCAGGTTCAGGTGGCGCAGCCGGGGGTGGTTGCGGATGCGGTCGCCGTTGCCGAGGGGCACCATCCAGGCGTGGTCGCCGGTGTTCATGTCGATGGCGGTCATCCGCGAGTAGGGCGGCTTCAGCAGCGGCAGTCCCTGCGGCATCCGTGCCTGGTACGACTGGCCCTGCTGGATCTGGTTCAGCCGCCGCTCCTCGGGGGCGCCGTGCGTGTAGCGCATCGTGGCGCCGAGCGCCGGGTCGGGCGCGTAGAGCGGGATGGCGACGGCGATGTTGCGCGACGGGACATAGAGCATCCCGGTTTCGGGATCGATCGCCGCGCCGGCCCAGCCGGCCGCGCCGAAGTCGGGCGGGCGCATCAGCGTGCCCTGCGTGCCCCCGTTGATCGGGCGTCCCGGCGGCGTGAACAGCGGGCCGATCTGGAAGTTGCCGACCACCTCGATCGCCATCTGGCGGAGCTCCGGCGTGAAGTCGACCAAGTCGTCGATAGTGACGCCCTGGTAGTCGAACGGGGCCGGCTTCGTCGGGAACGGCTGGGTCGGCGACGGGATCTCCCCCGGCATGTTGGTCGCCTGCGGCACCGGCCGCTCCTCGATGGGCCAGATCGGCTCGCCGGTCACCCGGTCGAAGGCGTAGACGAACGCCTGCTTGCTGACCTGCACGAGCGCCTTGATCGGGCGCCCGTCGACCACCACGTCGACCAGGTTCGGGTGGGTGGGGAAGTCGTAGTCCCACAGCCCGTGGTGGACAGCCTGGAAGTGCCACATCCGCTGCCCTGTCTCGACGTCGACGGCGATGATCGTCTCCGAGAAGAGGTTGTCGCCCGGCCGGTCGACGCCGTAGTAGTCGTTGGTGGTGGTGCCGGTGGGCAGATAGACGTAGCCCAGCTCGTTGTCGCCCGCGAGCATCGACCAGACGTTGGCGTTGCCCGAGTAGCGCCACGAATCGTTCAGCCAGGTATCGACGCCGAACTCGTCGGCGCTGTTCGGCACGGTGTGGAAGTCCCAGGCGTGCGCGCCGGTGCGGGCGTCCCAGGCGCGGACCCAGCCGGGGGGCGCTTCGCGGGTGATGCGCCGGTCGGCGATCTGCGAGCCGTGGATCACCTTGTCGCGCACGACGATCGGCGGCGAGTTGATGGAGTAGAGCAGGGCGTTGAGGTAGTCGCGCGCCTCGCGCTCCACGCGGGGGATGCCGACCATCGCGTCGACCATGCCGCTCCCGTCCGGGCCGAAGTCGGGGCAGGGCTGTCCGGTCTTCGCCTTCACGCAGACCATGTAGCCGTTGCCGGTGCCCCAGAAGATTCGTTCGTCCGCTTCGCCGTCGGTCCAGTAGGCGACGCCGCGCTGCGTCCAGGGCCCGCTCATCGACGGGGTCCCTTCCTCGTAGGTCTTCGGGTTGAAGATCCAGAGCGTCTCGCCCGTGGTCGCGTCGACCGCGACCCCCTGCGACAGCGGCGTATTGAAGTAGAGCACGCCGTCGATCATCAGCGGCGTCACTTGCAGGCGCGAAGGATTCGGCGGCTGGCTGCTGCGGTAGAGGTTCGGGGTCTCCTCGACCAGCGACTCGACGATGACGTCGAGCGGGGCCGACCACTCGCCGCCGCCGGGAGTGCTGCGGCTGACGAAGTTGTCTATCGACGTCCACTCCCAGGCGATCTCGAGGTCGCTGAAGTTGCCGGCGTCGATCTGCTCGAGCGGCGAGTACTTGGTGCCGGCGATGTCGCCGGCGTAGCTGCGCCATTCGCCGTTCTCGGTGCCGTAGGTCTGCCACGGCCCCTCCGATGTCTGTCCCTGTGCGAAAGCGGCGCCGGCCCCGGCCAGCATGACGAACGATGCAACCAGCGCGACGAGCGGCGTAATCAGCAGCGACCTCATTCCGGATCCTCTCTTTCCATCCGTTCCGACGACGTAGCTTCCATCCGTTTCGCCGCGGCCTCCGCGATGGCGACCGCCTGCACGCCGAGCCCCTGCCCGAAGACCAGCCGCGCCCCGTGCAGCGCGGTCTGGACCAGCGCGCCGAGCCCGACCAGCGCGATCGCGCAGGCACCGAGCCGCAACGCCTGCCGCGACCGAAGAATGTACGACATCGCGAGCCGCAGCGACGCGAAGAAGGCGAACAGCCACGTCGCCGCGAACGCCCAGTCGTTGTGCCCGTCCACCAGCGCCGCGATCTCCGGGGAGAACGCACCCGCCTGCGCCGCGGTGTAGCCGGTGAAATAGGCGCCGACGGCCGTGCTCGCACCGCCGACGTACAGCCACGTCGCGGCGTCCCGCACCGGTTTGCGCTCCGGCATCAGAAGACCGGCAAGGTCCACGGCGCCGGCCGCGAACAGCAGCGCGATCGGGAAGTGGACGACCAGCGGATGCAGGTTCGGCGCCCAGGCGGGGATGAGCGACATGCAGTCCTATATTACGGCGGGAACGCGTCGAGAAAGTGCACCTCGCCGTCGAGCACGCCGGCCTCGACGCCCACCGCCGCCGACTCCGGTGAGGCCATGAACGCTTCCGCCCTGGCCCGGTCCTCGACCTCCAGCAGGAAGAACACCTCGTCCGCCGCGTCGACCGAGCGCCACACACGAACCACCGCCAGTCGGCCGCGGCGGCCGCGGCCGACTGGCCGTCGAAGATGCGCTTCCACCTGTCGACGTCCTCTACTCGATTGCGAACCAGCAACAACATCATCCGCCTCCATGGTGATGGCGCCTGCGCCTGGAGCCCAGGACCCAGCCGCCCTCCTATACTACGGGCCGACCGGGCCTCGCGGCCCGCGAGCGCGTTCCCGGCGCCCGCAACCTGGACCGCTGACGACCCTCGACCGCCGATGACTCCCGACGACAGCGCCGCCGGCTGGCAGGGCTGGGACGCCTACGCCCCGTTCTACGACTGGGAGAACCGGCGCACCATCGGGCGCCGCGACGTTCGGTTCTGGACGGATCTGGCCCGCCGTGCGGACGGCCCGGTGCTGGAGCTCGGCTGCGGCACCGGGCGCGTGTCGGTGCCGGTGGCGCGGGTCGCCCCCCGCTTCGTCGGCATCGACCGCTCCGAGCCGATGCTGCGCCAGCTTCGGGCGCGCATTCGCCGGGCCCGCCTCACCGGGAAGGCGTCGATAGTCCGCGGCGACATCCGCGTCCTGCCGTTCCGCCGGCGCTGGCGCTGCCGGCTCGTGATGGCGCCCTACGGCATGCTGCAGTCGCTGCTCTCGGACGAGGACCTGACGGCGACGCTCGAGGCGGTGGCCGGCGTGCTGCCGCGCGGCGCGACGTTCGGCATCGACCTGGTGCCGGAGCTGCCGCGTTGGCAGGAGTACCACCGCCGGGTGGGGCTGCGCGGGCCGCTGAGCGGGGGACGCCGCGTGACGCTGATCGAGTCGGTCCGCCAGGTGCCCGAGCACGGTCTGACCGTCTTCGACCAGGAGTTCCTCGAGTGGCGCGGGCGGAGTCGGACCGTCCATCGCTTCTCCCTTGCATTCCGCACGGTTACGGTGCCGCAGGTGGCGGAGCGGCTCGAGCGGGCGGGGTTCCGCGTGGATGCCGTTCTCGGCGACTACGGGGGCGAGGAGTGGTCGCCCGCCGCGGACGTCTGGGTGATCATTGCGCGCCGAAGTTGATGCCGGCGACGGCTGACTTCCGGCAATCAACGGGATCGCAAGATTGAGTGGTGGCGCTTCGAGTGTAGATCTCGTCCAGCATCGAATAAGGTAAGGGCGAACTTCGCCGAAGCGGAAACCGGATCGCGGAGGCTCCCATGAATGGCCACGTGCGACCCTGGGCCATCGGCGCGCTGCTGTTGGTTGTCCCGTTGCCCGTGACGGCACAGCAGGTCGGGCCGGCCGACCGGGCGGAGCTCGCCGGGCAGGCCGAGCCGGGTCAGGATGTCGAGGCCGCGGGCGAGGAGCCGCCGCACTTCGCCGAGGAGGTGACGGTCACGGTCACCGCCCGCAAGCGCGAGGAGAACCTGTAGTCGGTACCCTTCTCGGTGGTCGCGCCGACCCAGCAGACCCTCCGCAATCGGGGCGCCGAGAGCATCGAGGACGTTTCGGCCAACGTCGCCGGCTTCTCGGTCCAGAACCTCGGTCCCGGCCAGAGCCAGATCGCGATGCGCGGCGTTTCGGCGGGGCAGATCGTGCGCGACCAGCCGGGCGTCAAGGAGCAGGTCGGCGTCTATCTCGACGAGTCGGTCATCTCGCTGTCGCTGTTCACCCCGGACCTCGACCTGTTCGACATGTCGCGCATCGAGGTCCTGCGCGGCCCGCAGGGGACTCTGTTCGGGTCGGGGTCGCTGTCGGGCACGGTGCGCTACATCACGAACCAGCCGGCGCTCGGCGTCACCGAGGGGGTGGGCGAGCTCGGCTTCAGCTCCCTCGGCGGCGGCGGGCTCGGCAACAATGCCAAGTTTGCGGTCAACGTGCCGCTCGGGCCGGCCGCGGCGGCCCGCGTCACCGCCTACAACACCGCCATCGGCGGCTTCATCGACGCGGTGCAGCCGGACCTGAGCATCAGGGAGAACGTCGACAGCGGCCGGCGCACCGGCGCCCGCGTGGCGCTGCGGGTGCAGCCGAACGACCGGTTCGCCTTCACGCCACGGATCATCTACCAGGATGTGGCGATGGACGGCTGGAACCGGATCGACGCTTACAACATCCTGGCCAACCCGTTCACCACCACGCGGTCCGCCGTCACGCTGGGCGAACGCGAGCAGTTCACGCAGATCGACGAGCCCTACACCGACCGGTTCCTGCTGGGGGACTTCACGCTGGAGTACGACTTCGGCGGCGCGGCGCTGACTTCGATCACCTCGCTCACCAACCGCAACGTGCAGGTGGTGCGCGATGCTTCGGCGCTCGGCGGCAGCGTCGCGTTCAGCCCCTTCGGCGTGCCGGAGGCGGCCTACTCGCTCGACTTCCCGCTGGTCGACGCCACCACTGCGAAGGGCGTCACGCAGGAGTTCCGCGTCGCGGGCGTCGGCGAGCGGGCGGGCTGGGTGCTCGGCGCCTTCTACAGCAGGTCCGCGCGCCGGTACGGGCAGAGCGCGTACGCCGATGACTTCGTGGCGGCCGGCGGTGCCGCGGTCACCGATTTCCTGCGCGCCGTGACCGGCGTCCCGGCTCTCGTCTGGTCGGGGACGCGCTCGCTGGCCGGTCATCCCGACACGGAAGAGCTGTTCTTCTCGGACCTGCGCTACGACTTCGACCAGCTCGCCCTGTTCGGCGAGGTGTCTCTGGCCGTCACCGACCGGTTCAGCCTGACCGGCGGCCTCCGCTGGTACGACTTCGACGAGGAGCGCACCCAGGTCTTCGACGGGCTGTTCGCCGACCCGCTCGACAGCGAGGGGACTACGACCGCCACCGGTGTCGCGCCGCGCATCATTGCCAGCTACGACGTCACCGCGGTGACGCAGGTGAACGCGCAGGTCTCGAAGGGCTTCCGTCTCGGCGGCATCAACGATCCGCTCAACACGCCGATCTGCTCTCCGGCGGATCTCGCTACCTTCGGCGACCGCGGGACCTGGCAGGACGAGGAGCTGTGGAACTACGAGGCGGGCGTCAAGTCGACCTTCCTCGGCGGACGTGGCACGTTCAACGCGTCCGGCTTCTACATGGACATCCGCAACCTGCAGGCGACGGTGACCGCCGGCACCTGCTCGTCGCGCATCATCTTCAACGTGCCGGATGCGCGTAGCGCCGGCGTGGAGCTGGAGCTGGCCGCGCAGCCGACGACCTTCTTCGACTTCGCCGTCTCGGCCAGCGTAACCGACGCCCGGCTGCAGTCGACCATCACGTCCACCGCCGCGGGCGGCGCGGTCGACGTCGTGTCGGGCATCGAGGCGGGGCGGCGCCTGCCGACCACACCCCGCTTCCAGACCGCGGCGGCGGCCACCTGGCGCTGGCTGGCCGGCGGCGGCTGGGTGGGCTACGCCAGCGGCACCTTCCAGCACGTCGGCTCCCGCTTCACGCAGGTGGGCGACCAGGCCGAGGGCTTCGGCGCGGTCAACCTGATGGCGCTGTCTCCGGTCCTGCACCCGGGCGCGTTCATCGGCGGCCCGCTGACGCAGAGCACGTTCACGTTCAATCCGGAGCTGCCGGCCTACAACATCCTCAATACGCGGATCGGCATTCTCAACGGCCGCTGGGACATCGCCTTCTTCGTCGACAACGCGACCGACGCGCGGGCCTTCCTGGCCCTCGACCAGGAGCGTGGCACGCTGGCCCGGGTCGGCTACTTGACGAACCCGCCGCGGAGCTTCGGCGTCAGTACGCGCATCGACTTCTGACACCTCCGGCACATCGGCCGTCGAGGGCGCCGCCGGTCGCTCGCGCCGTGCCGGCCCGCGGTTTTCCGCGGCCGGCGGTTTTGCGATAATGGGGCCATGTCTGGGCATTCCAAGTGGGCTTCGATCAAGCACAAGAAAGGCGCGGCGGACGCGCGGCGCGGCAAGCTCTTCACCCGCATCATCAAGGAGCTGACGGTTGCCGCGCGCGACGGCGGGGGCGACCCGGCGATGAACCCCCGGCTGCGCACCGTGATTGCCGACGCCAAGGCCGCCAACATGCCGGCCGAGAACACCAAGCGCGCCATCCGGCGCGGGACCGGCGAGGAGCCGGGCGTCAGCTACGAAGAGGTGACCTACGAGGCGTACGGGCCGGGCGGCGCGGCGCTCCTCATCGAGTGCCTGACCGACAACACCAACCGGGCCGTCGGCGAGATCCGCCACCTGCTCTCGAAGCACAACGGCAACCTCGGCACCACCAACTCGGTGGCGTGGATGTTCGAGAAGCAGGGCCACATCATCGTCGAGCAGGGGAGCGTGGACGAGGAGACGCTGATGGCTGCGGCCATCGACGCCGGCGCCGACGATTTCCGCGAGGACGGCGACAACTGGGAGATCATCAGCGGTCCGGACGCCTTCGAGGGCGTCCGCGAGGCGGTCGCCGCGGCTGGCGCAACGCCGATCTCGGCGCAGATCGCGATGCTGCCGCAGAACTTCGTCAAGGTGGAGGGAAAGGCCGCCCAGCAGATGATCAAGCTGATGGATGTGCTGGAGGATCAGGACGACGTCCAGCACGTCTGGTCGAACTTCGACATCGAAGCCAAGGAGATCGAGGCCTCTCTCGCGTGAGAATCTTCGGGGTCGATCCCGGCTCCGCGCACACGGGGTACGGCTGCATCGACACGTCGGGCGGCCGCCACCGGGTGCTCGCCAGCGGTGCGTTGAGCCCGCCGGCCGGGAGCGCCTTTCCCGAGAAGCTGCGCGTCATCCACGACGGCTTGGCCGCGCTGCTCGCCGAGCACCGGCCGGAAACCGTCGCCATCGAGGATCTCTTCTACGCCCGCAACGCGCGCAGCGCGCTGAAGCTGGGCCACGTGCGCGGCGTCGCCATCCTGGCCGCATCCGAGGCGGGGCTGCCGGTGGTGGAGTACACGCCGGCCGAGGTGAAGCTGGCGGTGGTCGGCTACGGGCGCGCCGAGAAGCAGCAGGTGCAGCAGATGGTGAGCCTGCTCCTGGGGCTGGATCCGCCGCCCTCCCGCCTGGACGTCACCGACGCGCTGGCCGTGGCCGTCTGCCATGCGCACTCGATCCGGCCGGGCGCGCCGGATGACCAACCGGTCGCGCCGCGCGGGAAACCGCGCTCCTGGCGGCAGTACCGGCCGCCCGGGGCGGCGCGCTGACGGGGCGGCGATCATGATTGCAGCACTCCGCGGCGCGCTCGCCGACAAGCAGCCGGGCCGTATCCTGGTCGACGTCGGCGGCGTCGGCTACGACGTTCAGATCCCGCTCTCCACCTACTACGCGGTCGGCGACCGGGGGGCGCAGGTGGCGCTGCGCATCCATACCCACGTCCGCGAGGACACCCTGGCGCTGTTCGGGTTTGCCACGCGCCTGGAGCTCGACCTGTTCGAGCGGCTGATAGGTATCAGCGGCGTCGGCCCGCGGCTGGCGCTCGCGGCCCTGTCGGGCATCGAGCCGCCGGCGCTGGTGCAGGCCATCCGCACCGCGGACGTTGCGCGACTGACCGGCATACCGGGGGTGGGGCGCAAGACGGCCGAACGGATCGCCCTGGAGCTGAAGGACAAGCTGCCCGCCGCCACGTTGGCGGACGAGCCGGAGAGCGCCGCAGGGGACCCCGGCGGCAACATGCGCGGCGACGTGATCTCGGCCCTCCTGAACCTCGGTTATCACCGCCCGCCCGCGGAACGCGCCGTGAGCACGGCGCTCAAGCGCACCCCGGGCGATTTCGAGGCGACGCTGCGGCAGGCGCTCCGGGAGCTGACCGGATGATCCGGTTCCCCGACTGCCATCCCTCCGACGCTCCCGCCCGGCGCGTAGAATGGTCGGGCCGCAGTGACTGACGAGCACGTTCTCAGCACCGTGCGGGCGGACGACGACGCCCAGTACGAGGCGGGGTTGCGCCCGCGCGCCCTCGACGAGTACATCGGCCAGGACCGCGTACGCGAGAACCTGACCGTGTCCGTCACCGCGACGCGCAACCGCGACGAGGCGCTTGACCACGTGCTGCTGTACGGGCCGCCCGGCCTCGGGAAGACGACGCTGGCCCACGTCATCGGCAACGAGCTCGGCGTGCCGGTGCGGGGCACGGCCGGCCCGGTGCTGGAGAAGCCGGGCGATCTCGCGGCGATCCTGACGAATCTGAAGGCGCGGGAGGTGCTGTTCATCGACGAGATCCACCGCATGAGCCCTGCCATCGAGGAGATTCTCTATCCCGCGATGGAGGACTACGAGCTCGACATCGTCATCGGCCAGGGGCCGAGCGCGCGCTCCGTGAAGGTCCCGTTGCAGCGGTTCACGTTGATCGGCGCCACGACCCGCGCGGGACTGTTGACGTCGCCGCTGCGGGCCCGCTTCGGGATCGTGCACCGCCTGGACTTCTACGCCGAACGGGACCTGACCGAGATCGTGACGCGTTCGGCGCGCATTCTCGGGGTGCCGATGGACGCCGCGGCGACGGCCGAGATCGCGCGCCGCTCGCGCGGGACGCCGCGCGTTGCCAACCGGCTGCTGCGGCGTGTACGCGACTATGCAGAGGTGCGGGCCGACGGCGCCGTCACCCTGGAGGTCGCCCGCCAGGGGCTGGCGCTGCTCGAGGTGGACGAGCACGGCTTCGACGAGGCGGATCGGCGGCTCCTGCACGCCATCATCGACAAGTTCGGGGGCGGGCCGGTGGGGCTCAACAGCCTGGCCGCCGCCATCAGCGAAGAGAAGGACGCGATCGAGGACATCTACGAGCCGTACCTGATACAGGCCGGCTTTCTCGACCGGACGCCGCGCGGGCGGATGGCGACGGCCCGCGCCTACGACTACTTCGGGCTGGTGAGCCCGGAGCGGCACCCGCGGCTGCTGTAGGTGCGCGGGTCGGTGGGCACCACCGGCAGCGGTTGCCGGAGACAAGGACGAAGACACGTGGCGAACGGAACCGGTGGGCGATTCGAAAGGGGCGGCGCGCGACGGCGTGTCAAGGTCACGTCGCTGGGCACCTACGTACCGCCGCGCGTACTGACGAACGCCGACCTGGAGAAGCTGGTCGATACCAGTGACGCGTGGATTCTCAAGCGCACCGGCATTCGCGAGCGGCACGTCGTCGACGAGGGGGTCGCCTCGTCGGACCTGGGCAAGGAGGCGGCCATCGCGGCGCTGGCGGAGGCCGGGCTGGCTCCCGACCAGATCGGGTTCATCGTCGTGGCCACGACGACGCCCGACATGTTCTTTCCGAGCACCGCCTGCCTCGTGCAGCACAAGATCGGCGCGTCGAACGCCTGGGGCTTCGACCTCGGCGCCGCCTGCTCCGGCTTCACCTTCGCGCTGACGACCGGCGCACAGATGGTGGCCAGCGGCGCCCACGATCACGCCCTGGTCATCGGCGCCGACGTGATGTCGTCCATCATCGACTTCCAGGACCGCGCCACCTGCGTGCTGTTCGGCGACGGCGCCGGGGCGGTCGTGGTCTCGCCGGCCGCCGACGACGAGCCGGGGCTCATCGACTTCGCGCACGAGATCGACGGCAGCGGGGGGCCGGCGCTGTGCATGCCGGCCGGCGGCAGCCTGCGGCCGGCCAGCCATGCGACGATCGATGAACGGCTTCACTACGTACACCAGGACGGTCCTGTCGTGTTCAAGTTCGCGGTCCGCAAGATGTCGGAGATCTGCCGGCGCGTGCTCGAGGCGAACGGGCTCGTGGCCGGGGACGTCGATCTGTTCGTCTCGCATCAGGCGAACCGGCGGATCATCATGAGCGCCGCGGATCACCTCGGCGTCGACCGCGACAAGGTGATCATCAACATCGAGCGGTACGGGAACACCACCGCCGCGACGATTCCGCTGGCGCTGGCCGACGCGCGGCGCGAGGGCCGTCTTCCCAGGGGCGCGCGGGTGCTCCTGGCTTCGGTCGGCGCCGGTTTCACGGTCGGCGCGGTGCTGCTGCGCTGGGCGGGTTAGCGCCGGCCGGTCGATGCGCCTGTCGGACTTCGACTACGAGCTGCCTGCGGCGCTGATCGCGCAGGAGGCGGCGCAGGTGCGCGACGCGGCCCGCCTGCTGCGGCTCGATCGCGGAACCGGGGCGCGCTCGCACCACGCCGTCTCCGAGCTCGACACGCTGCTGGCGCCGGGCGACGTACTCGTCGTCAACGACACGCGCGTGGTGCCGGCGCGGCTCCTCGGCCGCCGCGAGCCGAGCGGCGGCGCCGTCGAGTGTCTCCTGCTCGGGCGGGTCGACGGCGAGCTCTGGGACGCTCTCGTCCACCCGGGACAGAAGCTGAAGGTCGGGTCGCGGGCCGTGTTCGAGCGGGATGGGCGCCGCCTGGAGCTGGAGGTGCTCGACCGCCACTACCACGGGCGGCGCACCATCCGTCTGGCCGCGGCGGACGGGGACGTCGACGCCGCCGTCGACGCCATCGGGCACGTGCCGCTCCCGCCCTACATCAAGCGCGCGGATCGGACTGTCGACCACGATCGCTACCAGACCGTCTACGCGGCGGCACGCGGCTCGGTGGCGGCGCCGACCGCCGGGCTGCACTTCACCCCGGAACTGCTGGGGCGGCTGCGGGCGCGCGGCGTCGAGCGGCACGCGGTCACCCTGCACGTCGGCTACGGCACCTTCGAGCCGGTGCGGACGGAGGAGGTCGAGGCGCACCGGGTGGCGGCCGAGCGGTACACCGTTCCGGCGTCGACCGCGGCGGCGGTCAACCGCGCCCTGGACGAGGGACGCCGGGTGGTCGCCGTCGGCACCACCACCACCCGCACGCTGGAGGCGGTCGCCCGCGCTCATGGCGGCCGACTGGAACCGGGAGCCGGCGAGACCGATCTCTACATCCATGGGCGCTTCGATTTTCGGGTCGTCGGTGGACTGCTCACCAACTTCCACCTGCCCCGGTCGTCGCTCCTGCTGCTGGTTTGCGCGCTGGCCGGCCGCGAGGCGATCCTGGCCGCGTACCGCGAGGCCGTGGACCGGCGCTACCGCTTCTACAGCTACGGCGATGCGATGCTGATCCTGTAGCCCCTTTCGATCCGCACAACGCGCCAGTCCTTTCCAATCCAGAAATGAGCCTGAAGCGGGGCACGTGAGCCGAGCCTGTCAGGCGACCGAACCGACGGATCGAAACAGGTCCTGGCGCGGGCCGCGTTGAGGGCGCGCGTGACCGCAGCATTATCGCTCATGGCGGCGGAACCGTCACGATGTACGACGCGGCGCTAGGCGCGTCCTGGTTCAGGGCGAAGGTGCTGTAGCCGCTGCCGTAGCAACCGAACGGTGAGGGTCTGGTTTGCCGGGTTCTGAACAGCAGGAGACCAAGCGGAGCGAACGTCCGTCTGTGGACGTTTGCGGAGTGTGGTAGCCGAGCGCGGAACCGGCAGCAGAGGGGCTGGACGTGACTACGCGAGGGGCTGTGAAACGGCCGGCAACGGCTGGATGGATCGTCGTCGGCGCTCGTGCCTGATGGCGTCGCGCTTCCGCCTTTCGGTGGTGCTGAAGCCGGTGACGACGCAAGTCGGCGCCGGCGATCCGGGCTCGACGACATCGCTGTCCGTCCGTATTCGACCGCAGCCGGTGACGACGCGCGTCGGCGCCGGCGATCCGGGCTCGGCAGCGCCCGCGCGAGTTGGCACGTCCGGTGTTCGAGCTTCCTCGCGCCTGCTCGTCAACAGCACGACGCCGACCGACAGGCGGCGGTAGCGGGCCGGAGCAAACCTTCAGGCCGCTGGGTGGATGGACCGGAACAACCGCGTGCGGGCCTCGTCGAGCGCCTGCGCGGCTTCGTTGTCGCTCATCGCGACCGCGACCGCGTCGAGCTTTGCGAAGGTGGTTCCGGGCTTCAGGCAGGCGGCGGCGTCGGGCAACGACTTGAGCTTCTCGTAGGGGGTCATGATGTCGGCGTCGCGGTAGCGCTTGCGCACGCGGCCCTTGCGGTCGACTTCTTCGGTGGGGAAGAAGCAGGGGCGGTGGAAGTTGAGATAGGGCGAGAGGACCTGCTGGGTGAAGGCGTTGACCTGCGCGGCACAGCGGCTGGGGATGTGGCCGTGACCGAGCTGCTTGCGGATGACCGAGCCGTTCTTGCTCTCGACCAGGGCGTTGTCGGTGCTGCGACGGGCGCGGGACTTGGTGAATGCGTCGATGTGCAGCCCCTGGAGCAGCGCCGCGACCTCGCGGTTGATGAACTCCGAGCCGTTGTCGGCGTGGAAGCCGTGGAGCGTGAAGGGGAACGCCCGCAGCAGAGCGTCGAGGACCGGGGCCAGGCAGGCGGCGTGGATATGCTCGACCGAGCCGATGCACTGGAACTGGGTGACCTCATCCACCAGGTTCACGTGGTAGAGGCCCTTGATGCCGTCCAGGTCGCCTTGATGGACGGTATCGACCCGCACCCAGCCAGGTTGTCCGAACGGCTGCGGGCGGCGGCGTTCCCCGATCGCGACCTGCACCGGGCGCGTCGGCAGCGGCGGCGTTCCGCGGCGCCGTTGATAGCTTGTCGTGTGCCGCAGGTTGTACAGATGGCCGTTGGAGATGCCGGCCAGGCGTTCGAAGCGGCGGTCGCCGAACAGATGGAAAGCGCGGGCGCAGAGCTTGCGCGTGGCCGGACCGGACAGCGTGCCGTGGAGCACGTCGAGCTCGGCCAGCAGCCCGATGTCGGCGTTGGAGTAGCGGCGCGGGAACGGTCGGCGCGGGGTGTCGCGGCGGTCGGCGATCTCTCCCGTGGTCCGGTGTTGCTGCAACAGGCGTGTGATTTGGGCCCGTGACAAGCCGGCCACCTTGGCCAGGAAGCGGCGCAGCAGGCCCTTGTCGGCCTTCCCCCGCAGGGCGTAGTCGAACCGTCGCACGGTTTTCGCCACGAACGCGTAGGAGTCGGCGCGGGTTTGTGGTTGCAGGTCGACCTGCTCGCTTCCGGCGAGGAATTCCCGAACCTGATCCAGGGTCTGCAGACGGTGCGTGTCGAGTCTCACGATCATCCTCCGATGATCCTCGACCCGGCCCCCGTTCAGGCTTGTCTGTTAGTTTTGCCGCCGTGGACTTCGGGAGAGGTTCACCCCCTGGCATCCGGTTGGGACGCCAAGGGGTGACGGTGGTCGGACCGCGTCAGGCCAGGCCAATCAGGGCCGTACATGAGTTTGGTCGCCACCGTCTTTTCCTACGTCCTGAATGGATACATGAGCGTGAAGGCTCGCAAGACAAGCACAGGAGAAGGAAAAGATGCCCGATTGTACCGTAGGTGTTGACATTTCGAAGACGCATCTCGATGCCTGCATGGCTCCTGCCGGCAAGGCCGCGCGATTCACCAATGACTCGGCGGGGTTCAAGGCGCTCATCGCGTGGATCGACCAGCCGGTCCGCTCGGTCGTGTACGAGCCCACCGGACCTTGGCACCGCGCCTTCGAGGAGGCGCTCCTGCAGGCGGGCCTGCCGCTGGCGCGAGCCAATCCGTTGCAGGCGCGGCGTTTTGCGCAGGCGATGGGACAGCGCGCCAAGACCGACGCCGTAGACGCGCGGGTGCTGGCGCAAATGGGGACAGCGTTGCCTCTGCGGCCGACCGCGGCGTCGCCGCCGGCGCGGCGCGCCCTCGAGGAACTGCAAGTGGCGCGCGACGCGCTGGTCACGGACCGCACCGCCGCACGGAACCGCCAGAAGCACCTTCGACATCCGCTGCTGAAGCAGCAGAGCAAGACGCGGCTGTCCCAGATTGACCGGCATCTGGCCGCCGTCGATGCCGCAATCGGCAAGGGGTTGGCCGAAGATGTGGTATTGGCCCGCCGGACCGAGATCCTGACCTCGATCCCGGGCGTGTCGAGCATCACCGCGGCGGGCCTGCTCACCCGGATGCCCGAACTCGGCCGCCTCGACGCCAAGGCGGTCGCCAGCCTGGCGGGTCTCGCGCCGGTCACGCGCCAGTCCGGCGCCTGGCAGGGCCGCAGCTTCATCCAGGGCGGCCGGCCGCGGGTGCGGCGGCTTCTCTACATGCCGGCCCTGGCGGCGATCCGTTGCAACCCTGGCCTGCGTGCGAAGTACCGCCAGCTCCGCGGCCTGGGGAAGCCGCCGAAGGTCGCTCTGACCGCCGTCATGCGCAAGCTCCTCCTGCTGGCCAACGCCCTGCTCGAACAGAACCGCTCCTGGTTGCCCGACCGGCCCGGGCGCGGCAGCGCGGCGGCGCCGGCGGGAAGCGCGCCGTTCGTCGCCGCATGACCAGTCCGTGGGCTCCACGCCTCGCGGGTCGGATTCGAGCAGCAGAAGACCAAGTGAAGTGCACGTCCGTCTGCGGGCGTGCGCGTAGCGCGGTAGCCGAGCGCACGACCACGGCGGGGATTTGGCCGAGCGTTACTACGCGAGGAGCTGTGAGAGGGTCGACGGCGGCTGGACGGAATCGTCGTCGGCGCCCGTGCCTGCAACGCTTGCAGTGGAACGCCGCGCTGTGCCGTCGTCACGTCGGCAGCGTTCGCATGCTGGCTCACGACCTCGATGTCGATGACTGTCCGGATTTTCGGAGTCCGCCACAGAGGATGCGCGTCATGGAGCGCGCTCGGCAAGTGCAAGGATTGGCGGGACGCCGGGTTCGCCGTGCGCGGCCATCGGAGCCCCGCGCAGGGACGGTCACTCCCCTGTCGGTACGTACGCTCACCGGAGGTGACGTCGGGATTGGCCGCGACGTTCGACCATCGTACGTACAGGTCGGCGCCGGTGCCCGAATGTACGGATTCACCCCCCGCGGCGGACGAGCTCTTCCCTCGATCCGGACCCTTGACAACATGGATACTCATGTGTCGTTGGAAACAACTCCTCGTTCAGGCTCATGTGTCATTGGAAGAGACTGCGCCCGGACGCGGCCGGCGGCGCTGGCGTATAATGGTGAGATCCCGTGCCGGTGTAGCTCAGATGGTTAGAGCAAGCGGCTCATATCCGCTAGGTCCGGGGTTCAAGTCCCTGCACCGGCACCACCTCTTCTCCCGATCGCGGCCAGCGGCGCGGGCCGACAGGCCCCCGCGCCGCCGTGCTGCTTCTGGTCCGTAGTCGACGCGAGGAATCGACGCCATGGCGAAAATCGAGGGGGTCCGGATCGCGAACTACCGCGTGCTGAAGGATCTGACGCTCGGCAGGCTGTGGAACACGCAGAATGTCCGTCCCCTGACTCCGATGTCCGTGGTCATCGGAAAGAACGGGGTGGGCAAGAGCTCGTTGTTCGACGCCTTCGGGTTTCTGGCGGACTGCCTGAAACTGGGGGTAGAGGAGGCCTGCGACGCACATGGGCGAGGAGGGTTCGAGCGTATCCGATCCCAGGGGAGTACTGGTGGGATTGAATTCGAGGTGTACTACCGAGAGGAACCGAATGCCCGACCCATCACGTACGAATTGGCGATTGCGAGGGACGATTCGGGACGCCCCTACGTCTCACGCGAACGTCCTCCGCCAGCGCCGCAAGGGACAAAGGCGCGGATGGCCCTTTTCGTTTTTGGTGATGAATGATGGTAGGGGGCTTGTCTGGAAGGGCGAAGCCCAGGGCCAACAGATCGACGAGGCGCAAGGAACCAAGTCCGCGTTGGAATCGTTGATTGATCGGTTTGCGGGAAGAATGCCCGGCGAGGAGAGTACGGAAACGGAGATCGTCGAGCTTCAGGACAAGCGCAGGCTCGGCATCGCAACGCTCGGAGCCTTGAAGCAGCATCCCAGAATATCGGCGTTCCGGCAGTTCGTCGAAGGGTGGTACCTGAGCTACTTCACTCCCGATGCCGCGCGAAGTCTGCCGTTGGCGGGGCCGCAGAAACATCTAAGCGTTCACGGTGACAACCTCGGCAACGTCGTGCAGTTCATGGAGCGTGAGCAGCCCCACAGATTTAAGGATATCTTGGATCGTGTCGCCGGTAGGATCCCCGGAATCGACCGAATCGACACAGAGCAGAGTCCGGATGGACGACTGCTGCTTCGATTCAACGACAGGGGATTCGGCGACCCCTTCTACGCGCAACAGATGTCCGACGGGACGCTGAAGGTTTTTGCCTACCTGATCATGCTGGAGGATCCGCAGCCGTCGCCGTTCATCTGTATCGAGGAGCCGGAGAACGGCCTGTACCACAAGCTGCTGGAGATCCTCGCCGACGAGCTTCGCGAGCATGCCACGGGAAAGAAGAACGCGCCGCAGATATTCGTCACGACGCATCAGCCGTATTTCGTCGACGCGCTGAAGCCGGACGAGACATGGATCCTGGAAAAGCAGGCGGACGGCTTCGCTGCGGTACGTCGAGCCAGTAACGACGAGGTGGTCAGTGCCATGGTAACGGAGGGGTTGCCGCTCGGCTGTCTCTGGGACAGCGAGTATCTGGATCAAAATTAGAGCGATGCACTTTGAGGTGTTGGTGGAGGATAAGTCCGGGAGCACGGCGAAGTGCGAGTGGGCCGGGCGAATCGCTCCGCACATGGACGTGAACGGGAACCGGTCGAAGAGCTTCCAGGTGTTTCGGGACGGAGTGAGGCGCCTGGCCGGGACTTGACCTGCGAACAGGAGCCATGCCCTCGCCCTCCCTGCCGCAACGCGTCCTGCAGTCCATCGAGCGCGAGGCGCTCATTGCGCCGGGCGCTCGCGTCCTGGTGGCCTGCTCGGGCGGGGGCGACTCCGTAGCGCTGGGCGCGCTCCTGTGCGAGCTGGCGCGGGGCGCGGCCTGGTTGGTCGCAGGCCTGCTACACGTCAACCATTGCCTGCGGGGCGCGGCATCCGATGAGGACGAGCAGTTCTGCCGTGATCTGGCGCGCGATCTCGGGGTGCCCATTGCCGTCGAGCGCGCCGACGTGGCGGCGCGAGCGCGCGCCGAGCGGACCTCTATCGAGGCGGCGGGGCATCGGGTCCGGTACGAGTTGTTCGAACGCGTCGTGCAGGAGGGCGCGGCGGACCTTGTAGCCACCGCGCATACGCTCGACGATCAGGCGGAGACGGTGCTGTTGCGATTGATCCGCGGCGCAGGTCCCGGCGGTCTTGCCGGCATCCGTCCACGGATCGGCCCGGTGGTTCGTCCATTGCTCGATATCCGACGCTCCGAACTGCGCGTCTACCTGCAACGACAGGGCCTGTCACATAGGGAGGACCCTACCAATCAGGATGAGCGTATCCTGCGCAACCGCGTGCGGCGCCGGCTGATTCCGTTCCTGGCCGAGCATTTCTCGCCGGCGATCACCGACGCTCTCGTCCGTAGCGCGGCGATTGCCCGCGGCGACGCCGACTGGATCGACCATGCGGTGAACGCTGCGGCCGAGAAGATCGTCCAAGACGTGGAGGGGCGTCTCGACATCGATGCCGCGCGGCTGGTCGCCGAACCGCTCGCTCTGGCGCGTCGTATCGCCCGGCAGGTCCTTGAGCGGGCCGGGGGACGGCGGGTCGGATTCGATCACGTCGAGCGTTTCAGGCAATTGGCCGATGCCGATGGGACGGCGCCCGTTGCGGCGGATTTTCCCGGCTGCCGCGTCGAGCGCCACGGAACGGCGCTGCGACTCACGCGCCGGACCGGGCGTCCGGCACACGATGCCCTCAGTGAGGGGTTCGAGTACCGTCTGGAGGTGCCGGGTGAGGTAGAGGTCGCCGAAGCGGGCCTGGGTATTACGGCCGAGCGCGGCGAACGTCCGGTCCGGCTCGTCGCCCGCGGCGGCGTCGCCGTGCTGCCGGCGGCGCGGATCACGTCGCCGCTGACGGTCAGGAGCTGGCGTCCCGGCGACGTGCTTCGGCCTCTCGGGCTCGGCGGGCGGAGGAAGAAGCTGCAGGACTTCTTCGTGGATCGCAAGGTTCCCCGTGAGCGGCGCGGGACCGTTCCGCTGGTGGTCGACGACCGCCTCGGGATCGTCTGGGTGGCAGGGTACGCGGTGGCGGAGGGTGCGCGCATGTTCGATTCGGACGAAGCCGTGATAACCTTGAGGATTGTGAAGACGGGAGGTTTTGGTTGAATCCGTCTGTCAGAAGCTTCGCCTTCTGGATGGTGCTCGTCGTCGTCGTCGTGCTGATCTGGAACTTCTCGACGGATTTCCAGTCCCGCGACGAGTCCGTCTCGTTCAGCGAGTTCATCCGGATGGTCGACAGCGGCCAGGTCGACAGCGTGACCCTCGCCGGCAACGAGGTCACCGGGTCGACGACCTCCGGCGAGTCGTTCCGCTCGTTTGCGCCTCCGCAGTACGAGGGGTTGGTCAACCGGCTCGTCGAACGCGACGTGGCGGTGAGCGCCCGGGAAGCCGCGGGCAGCCCTTGGGCGACGCTGCTGTACACTTGGGCGCCGTTCCTCCTGATCATCGGCTTCTGGATCTTCTTCATGCGGCAGGTGCAGAGCGGGGGCAACAAGGCGCTCTCGTTCGGCAAGAGCCGCGCCAAGCTCTCGTCGAGCTCGCAGAAGAAGGTCACGTTCAAGGACGTGGCCGGCGTCGAGGAGCCGAAGGAGGAGCTGCAGGAGATCATCGAGTTTCTCAAGGAGCCGCAGAAGTTCCAGAAGCTGGGCGGTCGGATCCCGAAGGGCGTCCTGCTGATGGGGCCACCCGGAACCGGCAAGACGCTGCTGGCGCGCGCGGTGGCCGGTGAGGCCAACGTCCCGTTCTTCTCGATCAGCGGCTCGGACTTCGTAGAGATGTTCGTCGGCGTCGGCGCCTCGCGCGTCCGCGACCTTTTCGAGCAGGGCAAGAAGAACGCGCCGTGTATCGTGTTCATCGACGAGATTGACGCGGTTGGCCGGCATCGCGGTGCCGGGCTCGGCGGAGGCCACGACGAACGGGAACAGACGCTGAACCAGTTGCTCGTCGAGATGGACGGGTTCGAGTCCAATGAGGGCGTCATCCTGGTGGCCGCCACGAACCGACCCGATGTTCTCGATCCGGCCTTGCTTCGGCCCGGCCGCTTCGACCGCCGCATCGCGGTCAACCGTCCCGACGTCAAGGGGCGCGAAGGCATCCTGGGAGTTCACACGCGAAAGATTCCGTTGTCGGACGACGTCGACGTCCACGTTCTCGCCCGCGGCACGGCCGGGTTCTCCGGCGCCGATCTGGCCAACCTGACGAATGAGGCCGCGCTGAACGCGGCGCGCTACAACCAGAAGGTCGTCCAGATGCAGGACTTCGAGTTCGCCAAGGACAAGGTCCTGATGGGCTCGGAACGACGTTCGATGATCATCAGCGACGAGGAGAAGCAGGTGACCGCGGTGCACGAGGGCGGGCACGCGCTGCTGGCGGTGCTCCTGCCGCACGCGGATCCGATCCACAAGGTCACCATCATCCCGCGCGGCATGGCGCTCGGCGTTACCCAACAGCTTCCGGTCGACGACAAGCACAACTATTCGCGGGACTACCTCAACGATCAGATCGCCATTCTGCTCGGCGGGCGGCTGGCTGAGGAGCTGACGAACGGCAACATCACTACCGGCGCCGGCAACGACCTCGATCGCGCCACCGACATGGCGCGGCGAATGGTGTGCGAGTGGGGGATGAGCGAGGCGATCGGCCCTCTGACCTACGGCAAGAAGGAAGAGCCGGTATTCCTGGGGCGGGATTTCGCGCAGTCGCAGGACTACAGCGAAGGCACCGCGATTCGCATCGACCAGGAGATCAAGCGGATCGTGACGGACAACTACGACCGGGCGCGCGATCTGCTCAGCTCTCACAAGGACGAGCTCATCTGCATCGCCGAGGAGTTGCTCATCCGCGAGGTGCTCGACGCCGACCAGGTTACGCGGCTGGCGAAGGGGCTGCGGATCGAGGATCCGCTGCCCGCGCCGGCACCCGGCTCGCCGCCGCCGACCGGCACCGTGTCGACTTCCGACGACGACTCCGAACCCGCAACGATCGTTCCGCCCGTACCTTCGTTCGACAAGGCCGTCCCGCAGGAATAGGGGCTCGACCCCGTTCAGCCCGTACGTCTCGCCGTTTCGAGGCCGGGCTTGCCGCTGCCTGCTTTTCCGGAGCGAGGCATGACTCCACGGACGCCATACACTCTCGCACTGCCCGGGGGCCGCACCCTGGCGTTGGGGGGGCGCACCCTGGTGATGGGTATCGTCAACGTCACGCCTGACTCGTTTGCGGACGGCGGCGAGTTTCTGGACCCCGTGCGTGCCGCGGACCGGGCCGTGGCGCTTGTGGAGGCCGGGGCGGATCTGCTCGATGTCGGCGGTGAATCGACCCGGCCCGGCGCGGAGCCCGTCTCGGCGGACGAGGAGATGCACCGGATACTGCCGGTATTGGACCGGCTCGCCGGACGCGTGCACGTGCCGATCTCCGTCGATACGTACAAGGCACAGGTTGCGGAAGCCGTGTTGGACCATGGCGCCGCGATGATCAACGATGTCTCCGGCCTCGCTTCGGGACCGGCACTGGCAACCGTGGCGGCGGCCGCCGGCGCGCCCCTGGTGCTCATGCACAATCGTGGCGGCTCACGCGACATGTACCGGCGCGCCCGTTATCGAGATGTAGGTGCGGAGGTGGCTGCCGAGCTGGGGAAGGCCGTTGAGCGGGCGATCTCGGCCGGGTTGCCGCGCGAGCAGATCGTGGTCGATCCGGGTCTCGGGTTCGCGAAGAGGGCAGAGGCGACGTTCGCGGCACTCGCGGCGTTGCCGGCTCTGAGGGGCCTGGACCGCCCGATCCTGGTCGGACCGTCCCGCAAGTCGTTTCTGACCGCCGCGCTCGGGGACCGTCCGCCGGGCGATCGGGAGTGGGGGACGGCGGCCGCCGTCGCCGCCGCGGTGTGGTTCGGCGCGCACATCGTCCGCGCGCACCGCCTGGACGCGCACGGCGACGTGGTCCGGGTGGCGGACGCGATTCGGGTGGCCGCGATCCCGGCGGGGGCGGGCCGCGCGGAGCGAGCCGTGCCGCACGCGATGTGAGGCAGCAGGCCGAAGAATGGTGTTCGATGTCATCGGCGGCATGCTGGGCATTCGCGTCGGCTGGCGCGACGTGCTGGACATCGCCGTCGTCACGTTCCTCTTCTACGAGCTCCTGAAGCTGATTCGCCACACGCGGGCGGCGCAGGTGGTCTTCGGTGGAGTCCTCCTTGTCGGGCTCTACTACGCCTCCGAGCTCGCCATGCTCCGGACGGTGCGCTGGATCATCGGCGACATGTTCGGGTATGTCGTCTTCGCGGCCATCGTGCTCTTTCAGGCCGACATCCGGCGCGGGTTGTCCAGGCTCGGCCGCGCGCCGGCCTTTCGCTACTTCACGCGTGGCGCGACCACTGACGAGACGGTCGAGGAGGTCGTCACGGCGGCGGGACAGCTGGCCGGTCGCAAGGTCGGGGCGCTCATCGCGATCGAACGCGCGATCGGTCTTCGGAACTACGTAGACAGCGGCATTCCGCTGGACTCACGGGTAACCTACGATCTGCTGGTGAGCATCTTCCAGACCGAGTCACCACTGCACGACGGTGCGGTAGTCATTCAGGATGAACGGATTGCGGCCGCTGCCTGCTTTCTGCCCCTGACGGTCAGCCCCCAGAGCACCGAGCTCGGAACCCGCCACCGCGCCGCGATCGGGCTGACTGAGGAGTCGGACGCGGTTGCGCTCATCGTGTCCGAGGAGACGGGCGCGGTGTCTCTGGCCGTCGACGGCCAGATCGAGCGCGACCTCGACGCCCGCCGCCTGACGGCCAGACTCGAGGCGCTGGTGCGGCCGGCTCGCCGCGGCCGTCCGGTGGGGGACGACTTCTGATGCTGCGACAGTTGGTCGTACAGGATCTCGGTCTCAAGCTTTTGGCGCTCGCTCTCGCCGTTGCGTTCTGGATCCAGGTGGCGGGTCAGCCGGTCGTCGAGCGTGGCATCGACGTGCCGCTCGGTTTCGAGAACGTACCGGAGCTGCTGCTTGTGGAGGGCGATCTGCCGGATACCGTCCGTGTGCGTGTGCGCGGCGCCTCCAGCATCGTGAGCGGCCTGCAGCCCGGCGACGTCGTTGCGGCGATCGATCTGGCCGGGGAGCGTTCCGGCCGGCGTCTGTTCGACATGTTCGCGGGTCGTGTGCGAGCCCCGTTCGGCGTAGAGGTCGTGCAGGTCGTACCGGCCACCGTTCCGGTGTCGCTGGAGCCGGTCGGCGCGCCGCTGGTGGTGAGGGTGGTGCCCGATATCGAAGGCCGGCCGGCGGCAGGGTTCGCTGTCGGGCGCATCACCGCCGTGCCGGCCACCGTCGAGGTGGTGGGTCCGGCGGGCCGGCTCGCCGGTCTGACCGAGGCATTGACCGAGCCCGTGCCGATCGAGGGGGCCTCCGGCCGCGTTCAGGAGACGGTCACCGTTGGCGTGGCCGATCCTGTCGTCAGGCTCCGGACGCCGGGGGCGGCGGTGGTGACGGTCGAGATTGTGGCCGCGCCGCTGGAACGGACGCTGCAAGCGGTGCCGGTGCGCACGGGCGAGAGCCGTCGCGCGGTGTGGGTCGAGCCGGCGACGGTCCGAGTCGACGTGCTCGGCCCGAGGGGCCCGGTACAGGCCCTCGACGCTACGGCGGTCGAAGCGATCGTCGACCTTGCGGGACTCCAGCCCGGCCGGTACAATTTGCCCGTCACCGTTGAGTCGAGCGCCGCCATCGGCGTGACGCGTATCGACCCGTCGCGGGTGGCTGTTACCGTGCGCTAGGAGTCTGCGCCGTAGAAACGGGGCAGACTTCTAGGCAGGCCCGATTGGGCGGGAATCGGAGCCGCAGGCGACGATTTTCGGGCTAGGAGTCGGCGCGCGACCTTCCCGATTGTCGCGGATCTCATGTCGAGCGTCCTGTTTGGCACCGATGGCGTGCGCGGCGTACCGGGTACGCCTCCACTCGACGGAGACACGGTCGCCCGTCTCGGCGCGGCCCTGACCGACGAGTTGGGCGGTGCGCCCCGCATCGTCTGCGGGCGCGATACGAGGGACTCGGGCGCCTGGGTCGAGCAGCGGTTTGCCGCCGGGGTGCGGGCGCGTGGCGGCTTGCCGGTCGGCATCGGAGTCATGCCCACGCCGGGGGTCGCCGCCATCGCCGCACGTCACGGCTTCGATGCGGGCGTTGCCATCTCCGCGTCCCACAATTGTCATCCCGACAACGGGATCAAGATCCTGCAGGCCAGCGGGGCGAAGGCTTCCGCCGAGATGGAGCGCAACATCGAAGCGCGGGTCGCCGGGGCCAGCGCGGCCGGCATGGTTCCGGGCGTCCCTGGGCAGCCTCTCGAAACGGCGGCGCTGCTGGATACCTACGTCGAGCACCTGATTGGCATCGTGGGAGATGCCTCCGTGGCCGGGCTGTCGATCGCCATCGATTGTGCTCACGGCGCTACGAGCGGAATCGCGTCCCGCGTGCTGCAGCGGCTGGGTGTCCGGGCGGTCGAGCTGCACGCGGCGCCGGACGGCCGCAATATCAATCAGAAGAGCGGCTCGACGCATCCCGAGGCGCTGCAGGCGGCGGTGGTCGAGCAGGGTTGCCGGCTCGGATTCGCGTTCGACGGCGACGGCGATCGCGTCATTCTGGTCGACAGCCGCGGCCGTATCGTCGACGGCGATGGCGTGCTCTTCGTGGCTGCACGGCACCTGCACGAAGCCGGCCACCTGGCCGGCGGCGGCGTGGTGGCGACCGTCATGAGCAACTTCGGTCTCGAAGCGGCGCTGGGCGCAGCCGGCATCGCGCTTCACCGGTGCCCGGTCGGCGACGCCCACGTGCGCGCGGAGATGGAGCGGCGAGGCGTCCGCCTGGGGGGCGAGCAGTCGGGACACATCATCTTCTCCGATCTGTTGCCGACTGGAGACGGACTCGGTACGGCCCTGTCAGTGCTGCGGATCGTCGCCGAAAGCGGGTGCGAGTTGGCAGATCTCGTGAGTGGCCTGCGCATCTATCCCCAGGTTCTGCTGAACGTGCCCGTCATGCGGAGGCGGAATCTCGACGAGGTGCCGGTCCTCGATGACGCTATCCGCGCCGCCGAGGCGCGGCTCGCCGGGGCAGGTCGCGTGCTGGTACGCTACTCCGGGACGGAGCCGGTGCTGCGTGTGATGGTCGAGGGGCCCGAGCGGGGCGCCGTGCGGCGGCTGGCGAGAGACGTCGCTTCCTGCGCGCGGCGGGAGCTCGCGTGAGCGGGCCGGAGGTATCATCGCCGGGAACCGGGTCGAGCCATGGTATGGATGCTGCGTCTGTTGTTCGCGATGCTGATCATCCGCCTGGTCTGGAATTTCCTGGCGCGTGTGATCTCGGGTGCCGGTGATTCGCGCCCGCGCCCGAGATCAGCGAAACCCGGGGTCGCTCTCGTGCGCGATCCGGTGTGCGGGATCTATGTGGAGCCTTCGCGCGCCCTGAGCGCTCACGTGGGCGGGACGACGCAGTATTTCTGTTCGCAGGAATGTCGGCGGTCGTTCGTGAAGACCGCGTGACGCGAGACGAACGTCGGAACCAGATTCCATGAGCGCGGAAGAAACCAGGCGCGCCGACATCGTCGAGATCGGCCACCGTCTCCACCAGCGCGCCTACGTCGCCTCGAACGACGGGAACATCAGCGTGCGCCTCGACGCCGAGCGCCTCCTGACCACCCCGAAGGGCGTGTCGAAGGGCTTCATGACTCCCGACATGCTGGTGATCACCGACTACGAGGGGCGGAAGCTGGCCGGCGAGCGGGATCCGTCCTCCGAGCTGCCGATGCACCTTGCCGTGTACCGGCGCCGGTCTGATGTCACGGCCGTCGTTCACGCCCATCCACCCGTCGCGACCGGTTTCGCCGTGGCGGGCATCCCGCTCGATCGCGCGGTGCTGGCCGAAGTGGTGACGACGCTCGGCAGTATCCCCATCGCCGAGTACGGGACCCCGTCGACGCAGGAGCTCGCCGCCGCGGTGGGCAGGCACATCAAGGTTCACGACGGCCTCCTGCTGGCCAACCACGGCGCGATCACGGTAGCCGACGGGCTGCTGCGCGCCTACTACAAGATGGAGACGATCGAGCACTTCGCGCGCATCAGTGTGGTGGCCCGCATCCTCGGCCGCGAGCGGCTGCTGTCGCGCGAGGAGGTCAACCGCCTGCAGGAGCTCCGGGGCACGTACGGGATCGCCGCTCCCGCGCCGATCTGCCCGGAGGGTAGCGACGGGATCGTCACGGGAGGGGATGCTGCGTGCCAGACGTTGGAGGCGCCCTCCTCGCCGGGCGCGCAACTCGTGGACGACGTGCCGGCCGCTCCCGGGGCTCGACCGGCCGCGGCGGACGGCACCGCGGAAATTCGTTTAACATACCGCGAACTGGCGGCCATCGTCGAAGACGCCGTCAACCGTCTGCGCGAGTAGGCGGACACGCCTTGCGCCGGCCGCGGACGTCCGGTGCACGCGCGGAGGACACCATGGGTGAAGCGTTGGGGCTGGTCGAGACCAAGGGTCTCGTGGCGATGATCGAGGCGGCCGATGCAATGGTCAAGGCCGCCAAGGTTACGCTGGTCGGCTGGGAGAAGATCGGCGCCGGCTACGTGACGGCGATAGTGCGGGGTGACGTGGCGGCGGTCAAGGCGGCGACCGATGCGGGCGCCGCCGCGGCGCGCCGGGTCGGCGAGCTGGTGTCCGTGCACGTGATTCCGCGGCCTCATGCCAATCTCGAGGACGCTCTCCCGATCGGCAAGTCCGACGCGTAAACCGTGATCCTGGCCAAGATTGTCGGAACGGTCGTGGCGACGCGCAAGGACGAGCGACTCGTCGGCAACAAGCTGCTGTTGGTGCAGCCGATCGAGCCCGGCGGCGCGCCGCGCGGCAACCACCTGGTGGCGGTCGACACGGTCGACGCCGGCGCGGGCGAAACCGTGCTCGTCGTCAGCGGCAGCTCTGCCCGGATGGCCGGTGATCTGAAGGAAACGCCCGTGGACGCCGCGATCGTCGGCATCGTCGACTCCATCGAGGTGACCGCCGGTCGGAGTTGAGGCCGCCGGAGCCGCTGGCGATGGCTGGAGTCTGCTTACCGCGATGCAACTGGCCCGCGTCATCGGCCACGTGGTCTCGACCATGAAGGATCGCAGCCTGCACGGTCAGAAGTTGCTCGTGCTGCAGCCGCTGACGCCAGCGGGCGCCGCGGTCGGCCGGCCGCTCGTGGCGGTCGACTCGGCCGGCGCCGGTGCCGGGGAAACGGTGTTCTTCGTACGCGGACGCGAGGCTTCGTTTCCGTTCCTTCCGGACCTGGTGGCGACCGACGCCAACGTTGTCGGCATCGTCGATCACTGGACGGTGGAGCCCGAAGCGTCCGCTTGACCCCGAGATCCATCCATGCTGCTAGCCCGCGTCACCGGGACCGTCGTCGCGACCCAGAAGCATGAGAAGCTGCTCGGGGCGAAGCTGTTGCTCGTCCAGCCGCTCGACGCTGGAGGTAGAGCGAGCGGGGTGCCGCTGCTGGCCGTGGACGCGGCGCAGGCCGGCGTCGGCGAGCGCGTGCTGGTGGTTCAGGAAGGCCGTGCCGCGGTGGCTGCCATCCGCCGCCCCGCTGCGCCCGCCGATACGGCGATAGTCGGTATCGTCGACCGGGTGGACGGCCTCGACGGCGAGTCGTTGACCGCCCGGGCGGATGCTGCGCCTGCCGGGGGGGCGCCATGACGCGGCCGGACGTGCGTGTCGCCGTCGACGCGGCCATCCGCCGGCATCTGGACGGGCGCCTTTCCTTACCACCGGCGGCCGGTTCGCGGCCGGTCGCGGCGCTTCCGGCGGACGATGCCGGCCACGGCCGCTTTCTCCGCGCGGAGCTGCCGGGCGACCCGCCGCAGGGCCGTTGCGTCATCGAGCCGGCCGTGGAATGCACCGGCTGCGGGTACTGCCGGACGCAAGGCTACTGAGCGGCTCACCACCATGTCACCAGTCGCCCGCCGGTCCACGGTCGGCGCCGTCATGGAGCGTCTCGAGGCGGCGATTGCCCGGATGGAGCTGCCGGCGGTCGAGAAGCTCGCGGAGGAACAGAAGGGCGATCCTTTTCAGGTGCTGATCGCCACGATGCTGTCGGCCCAGACGAAGGACGCGGTCACGCACGAGGCGTCGACCCGCCTTTTCCGACGAGCGAGGACGCCGCACGCCATGGCGCGTCTCGAGACCCGCCTGATCGAGCGGCTGATCTACCCGGCCAGTTTCTATCGCTACAAGGCGCGCCACGTGAAGGAGACGTGCCAACAACTGGTGGAGCGCTTCGGGGGGCGTGTCCCCGCGACGATGGCGGAACTGCTGAAGCTGCCCGGCGTAGGGCGCAAGACCGCCAACCTGACGTTGATCGTGGCCCACCGCAGCGGGTCGAACATCTGCGTCGATACGCACGTCCACCGCATCTCGAACCGGTTGGCCTGGGTCGACACGCGCACGCCCGAACTGACCGAGAAGGCGCTCTACGAAGTCGTGCCCCGGCGATGGTGGGCGATGCTGAACCTGTTCCTCGTCACCTGGGGACAGAACGTCTGCCGCCCGGTTCATCCCCTGTGCAGCACCTGCGCAATAGAGGACGCCTGCCCGCGCATCGGCGTCACCCGCGTCGAGAGGTCATGACGGACATTCTGGCTGGGCGCAACACGCTTCCGGGGCACCGCTACTTCGCCCTCGTCGGGGCGGCGTTCGTGGCGACGCTGCTGATCTCGAACATCGCCGCACAGAAGCTGATCCTGCTCGGCCCGTTCGTCTTCGCCGGCGGCATTCTGCTGTTTCCCGTCACCTACGTGTTCGGCGACATCCTGACCGAGGTCTACGGCTACGCCCGAACGCGGCAGATCATCTGGGTGGGATTTGGCGCCAACGTGCTGATGGCGGCGTTTCTCGCTCTCGTGGTCGCGCTGCCGCCGGCGCCCGGCTGGGAGCTGCAGGAAGCCTTCGCGTCCGCGCTCGGTCTCGTGCCCCGCGTCGTGGCCGCGTCGATCCTCGGCTACTGGGCCGGCGAGTTCGCCAACTCCTTCGTGCTGGCGAAGCTGAAGGTCGCCACCGGCGGCGAGCGCCTGTGGCTCAGGACCATCGGCTCGACGGTGGTGGGGCAGGGTGTGGATACGGTGCTCTTCACCGTGGCGGCGTTCGGCGGCGTCCTGCCCGCCTCCGTGCTCTTCACGACGGTCTGGTCAGGCTACCTGTTCAAGGTGGTCTACGAGGTGGTCGCCACGCCCTTGACGTATCTGGTGGTCAACCGGCTCAAGGCCGCCGAGGAGGTGGACGTGTACGATCGCGAGACCTCTTTCACGCCGTTCTCCCTCAAGCCGACCGACGGGTAGGTGAATTGCCGCCGCCGAAGCGCGCCGTCGTCCTGCTGAGCGGCGGACTCGATTCCTACACCGCCGCCGCCATGGTCCGGGCGGAGGGGTACGAGCTCTTCGCGCTGACGGTGCGCTACGGCCAGATCCACGCCCGGGAGATCGACGCCGCGCGGCGGGTCGCCGCGGCGCTCGGCGTCGAGAAGCACCAGGAGCTCTCGGTCGACCTCGCGGCGCTGGGTGGCTCGGCGCTGACCGGCACGGGTGCGGTGCCGAAGGACAGGAAGCTGGATGCGGACGGGATTCCGCCGACCTACGTGCCCGCCCGGAACACCGTGCTGCTGTCGCTGGCGCTCGCGTGGGCCGAGGCGCTCGGGGCCGCCGACCTCGTCATCGGGGTCAACGCTCTCGACTACTCCGGGTACCCCGACTGCCGGCCGGACTTCATCGCGGCGTTCGAGCGGATCGCAGCGCTGGCGACGAAGGCAGGGGCCGAAGGCGCCCGGTTCCGGATACATGCGCCGCTCCTGCGCATGACGAAGGCCGATATCGTCCGTCGTGGCGACTCCCTGGAGCTCGACTACGGGCTGACCCACAGTTGCTACGACCCGACCGCGTCCGGCGCCCCGTGCCGCCGCTGTGACAGTTGCCGCCTCCGCGCCCGCGGCTTCGCCGAAGCGGGCCTCATCGACCCGCTCGACGCCCGCTGATCTGCAACCGGGTGCGCCGGGCAACCGGAACGGCTACCTACCGCGCGAGAACGACGCAAGGGTGGCGACTGCCTCGTCGATGACGCGGGTCACCTCGGCCGCGGGCGCGCTGAAGTTGTTCGCCAGCATCGCGAACGCCAGCGGCTCGCCGTCAGCGGTTTCGACGTATCCTGCCAACGCTCGTACCCGGCTCATCGAGCCGGTCTTCGCACGGGCGACCCCTTCGGCCGCCGTTCCGACCAGCCGCCGGCGCAGCGTCCCGTCCCGGCCGGCGACGGGCAACGCCGCCATGACTCTCGCACGGTGGTCCGGGTCCATGTACATCCTGGCCAGGACCTCCACCAGAGTGCCGGCCGTCAGGTAGGTGTAGCGCGACAGGCCCGACCCGTCCGCGACCACCGCCCCGCGCCCGTCGATGCCCCAGTCGGCCAGCACCTCGCTCACCACCGAGCGTCCCGCGTGCGCGGCCGAGCCCGCGGCGACGCCGAGGTGGCGCACGAGCGACTCCGCGTAGAGGTTCTTGCTCTGCTTCAGCATGTCGGCGCCGATCGTCGAGAGCGGCTCCGACCGGTGGCGGACGAGCGGGCGCAGGCCCAGGAGGGCCGGCGCCTTGTCCCGCGCCGCGAGCGAATCGACGTCGACCGCCTCGCCGTCCACGGCGATTCCATGTTGCTCCAGGGCCTTCTTGAACGCCTCCACGAAGAAGAGGGTCGGGTTCCCGACCGCGGCGGTCCGCACGATCGGAGAAGAGCCCTCCGGGATCCGGCCGGTGACGACGAGCGAAGGCCGTCCGGGCAGCCGCCGCAGCCGGATACCGGCCGTCTGGTCGGCGCGCACGGTGATGACGTCGTTGCGCAGGATCAGGTCGGATCCGGGGTGTCGGAAACGTGCGCTTGCGGGTCGGCCGGCGGTACTGCCCGGTTCCACGACCACCTCCACCACGTTCTCGCGGTGCTGCAGCGCCCCCGCCGGGGCCGCGAACCCGCGCGAGAGGTCGTCCCAGGCCCACCCGCTGCCGAAGCCGGGCGTTTCGAGGGCGCCGTCGTCGAGGACGTCGTCGTCGCCGACGATGCGCCCGGCGATGCGCCGCACCCCGATACTCCGCAACTCAGCGGCCCAGTGGACGAAGACGTTCGGGGCGCCCGAAGCGTTGATCGTCGGATCGCCGGCGCCGCGGACCACGAGGTCGCCCAGCAGTGCTCCGTCACGAATCGGTGCGGCGGTGAGCAGGGCCGTCTCGAAACGCTCGTCCCACCCGAGCCGTTCGGCGGTCGCCGCGAGGGTGACGAGCTTCATCGTCGAGGCGGGGGTCAGCAGCACGTCGGGGTCACGCGCGTAGAGGCGTTCGTTCCGGTCGAGCGCCCGGACATCGACACCCCAAACGACGGGTCCGATGACCGTCGACGTGAACAGCCGATCGAGCCGTCCGGTCAGATCGGGATCACCCCGCTGACTCGTCGCGCGGGCCGGTCTCGACTCCGCGACATCGAGTGGCCGCGGACGTGCGGGAGCCCGTGCTTCGTCGGGTACTCGCCGGGCCGTGACGACTGCGGGGGTGGGCTCGACCGGCCGGCCTGCGGCGGCAACTGCCGAGCCCGTCTCCGCCGGGTGATCCTCGGCGTCAGCGGGAGCGGTGGCGCCCGGAAAGGGAAGTGGTGCGCCGGCGCGGGCCACGCAGCCGGTCACCATGACGGCAAACAGAATCGGTGCGATACGGTGTGTCCACGTGCTCATGTCGGGGCAAGCCTCGCACTGATCTATCGGCCGGAAGGTGCGGGCACACCGAGGTCGCGACAGATCTTTCTGGCGAGACCCTCGTTGATTCCCGTATGGCGGGGAACCGGAGAGGATTTTCCGGCCGCGTCAGCGCCGCGAGCCTCTTGTGTGTTCTCGGAATACCGTCAGTCCGCCGCCGCGCCGGGATCGAGCGCGTCCAGCGCTTCGAGGGCGGCGTCGACGGCCGCGTCGTCGACGACGGCGGCGCCCGGCTCGTCCCCGTGCACGCCGTAGGTGACGTCGCCCGCCCGGCCGATGAGCACGCGCTCTACCGCTTCGTCGTCGCCGAAAGTCGCGGTGATGGCGGCCAGCGGCGCGTCGAGCCCGGTTCCCTGGCGGTTCTCGACGAAGGAATCCGCGCGCAGATCCGACAGCGCCCGCAGCAGGGCGTCCATCTCCGCGCGCTCGACGGCGGCCGGCTCCGGTTCGACCCGTCGCCACACCTCTTCGCCGCCGCCGACGTCTTCCGCTGCGTCGTCGTTCTCCGCGGCCGGTCTCTTGGCGAACCGGAGCGTCAGGTCGTCGCGCGCGACGGTCAGCGCCGTGGCGTTGAACGGGCGGAAGTCGAACAGGTCCTTCTGGCGATAGGCGTCCGCGCCGCGCGCCAGATCGTCGGCCAGCGCGGCGTCGATGGTGAAGACGAGGTCGCGCGCCGCGTCACGGGCGTAGACCGTGGTCTCCGGATTCTCGTCGCCGACCAGCAGGGTGTAGCTCTCGCCCCCGACCTCGACCGTCGCGGTGAGGCGGGGCTCGTCGAGCCCGAAGGGTGCCAGCGCGTCGTTCGCCGCCGAGTCCGACTCGATGACGACCATCTCGCCCGAGCCGAGCCGGCCGACCATGGCTTCGACCAGTCCGAAGTCCGCCCGAGCGTCAAGCGGTTCCACGACGCGCCAGTCGCCTTCCGCCTTGGCGAAGCGCAGCGTGTCGTCGCCCTGCTCGACGGTGAAGCTCGTGACGTCGGGGCCGGTGAACTCCAGGATGGACCGATCGCGCAGCTCGAACGTGGTACGGTTCAGCGTCGATTCGACAAAGGCGGCGACGAGAATCACACGGTTGCCGAAGGCCGCGTAGCGTTCGCCGCCGGTCGGCGCCTCGTCGCCGACCGACAGGGTCGTCGGTTCGCCGTCGGGCGTGGCGAACGTGACGCTCACCGGCGGCTCGGCCAATCCGAAAAGCGCCAGGTCCGCCGCCTCCTCCTCGACCACGCGCCGGATCTCGAGCGCGGCCAGGGTGGTGGCGATGGCCGTCGCCGCGTTGTCGTCGGCCTCCGTTTCCACCGGTGCGGTGACGATCCAGTCGATCTCGCCTTCCGTGCGGGTCAACTCGGTGACGTCCCCGTTCTCGGCGTTCACCGTCAGGGCAGTGATTCGGCGCGCTTCGACGTCGAACGCCTGTTCGTTGACGTCCGCCTCCGCCGCCGGCGGCCGTTCGCGCTCGACGAACCAGGCGTAGCCGCCGATTGCGAGGAATAGCACGAGCAGCACGAGCGTCGAGCGCAAGCGTCGCATGGCCGCTACCCCCGCCGGCCCCACCAGGTGTAGATCCCGGCGCCGGCGATGAACCCCGGCAGGAGCAGCAGCGACAGCCAGTAGACGCGAGCCTGTTGGTCGGCGGTCAGCGTGATCCGCCGGTCCTCGGGCTCGCGCGGCCGGATGGCGATGAGGTTCTCCTGCTGGGCCAGCCAGTTGATGGTGTTGAGCGCGAGATCGCGATTGCCCTGAATCCCTACCGCGCTGTTCGAGGCGAAGTCCGAGTCGCCGAAGACCGCCAGGCGCGCCTCCAGCGGGGGCTCGTCGTCGTCCGTGCCCGTATCGTCGGCAGCGACTTCGGTCTCTCCGTCGGCGTCTCCCGCGTTCTCGTCGCCATCGTCCGCCGGTTCGGGCTCGTCTATCGTCTGCGACACGACCGTGCCGATCGGTACCGGCCCGGGCACGTCGCCAGCGTCCTCGTCCAGGGTGACCTCCCCGGTCGCGAGCTGGTCCAGGTCGGCCTCCGCCCAGCTCCGGGCGCCGGTCTCGATGACCACCTCGGCGATCCGGCCGCCCGCGCCGCCTGCCATCGGCCGCACCGAGCGCGCGAGCGGGAAGGCGGTCAACAGGTTGAAACCGTCGGTGATGGCGTGCGGGGGGTAGGACGAGGCGACCGGCACGGAGGCGTCCGTGCCGAGCAACTGGCCGACGCCGCTGGCGTCGACCACGACGTCGCTGCCGACCTCGATGCCCCATTCGTTGGCCAGCGCGATCAGGTTCGGCTGCGGCGGATCCTCCTCCGTGTCGGGCGGGTCGATCATGAGCAGCAACTTGCCGCCCTCCTCCAGGTAGGCGCGCAGCAGGTCCGCCTCGGTCGGCAGCAGATCCGTCGAGGGACCCGCTACCACGATCACCGTGGCGTCGGCCGGAACCTCGCCGGTCTGCGCCAGGACGACCGTCTCGACCCGGAAGTTGTCGCGGCCGAGGGCGTCGCGTACCGCCCGGTAGCCGTCGCGATCGTCACCCTCGGGGTCGCGCTCGCCGTGGCCCTGCACGAAGTAGACGGTGCGCTCCTCTCCCTCCACCGCCTTGATCAGCGCGTTCGTCAAGTCCTGCTCGCTGTTGGACGTCGTACGCTCGATGCGTCCCTCGTACTCGAATACGATGGTGCCGTAGGCCTGCACCTCGTACTGGCGCGCGCGTACCGGGCTGCGATCCACGTCGATGTACTCGAGGTTCACTTGCGAGGACACGTAGGCGTACTCGTCGAGCCGGTCACGGTACCCCGCGAACTCCGCCTCCCGCGCGAAGACGAGCACGGAGATTGGCGCGTCGAGCGCCTCCAGCACCCGCCGCGTCTGGTCGGACAGCGAGTACTGCCGTGCGGCGGTCAGATCCCAGCGGACATTCTGTCGCGACAGGATGTAGTTGCCGGCGACGAGGATGCCGAGCGCCAGCGCCACGCCGGACGTTGCCACCACTCCCTCGCGCGCCTGTCGTCGACTGAAGAACACCAGGATGTCGCGCCACTGGCTCAGCGTGTGCACGGCGACCATCGCCAGACCCGCCACGGCCAGCCACCACCAGAGCTCCTGTTGATCCGGGAGCGTGAATCGGACCACCAGCGCCGCGAACACCACCGCGACGCCGGCCCACCCGAGTCCCTGCAAGATTCTGTTCGCCATCGCTCTTACCCCCGCCACCTTTCGCTGTCGACCGACTTCGCCGTCAGGAACAGGCCGAAGGCGATGAAGCTGAGGTAATAGGTTACGTGCGCCGTGTCGATGACCCCCTTCGAGAAGTCGTCGAAGTGTTCCAGGATGGACAGGTACGACAGGATGGCGCCTGCCGTCGGCCCGGCGGAGTCGGACATCCAGCTCAGGACCCAGAACAGCAGCAGCAGCGAGAACGTGCCGACGCCGGCCACGACCTGGTTGCGTGTCGCGCTCGACACCAGCAGTCCGAGGGAGATGAAGGAGCCGCCCATCAGCGCCAGCCCGAGATAGCCGCTCAGGATCGAGCCGAGCTCCGGCTCGCCGTACCAGAAGAGGATGCCCATGTGCATGGCGGTCACCGACAGCATCAGCAGGAAGAGCGCGAGCGCGCCGAAGAACTTGCCGAGGATGATCTCCACGTCGCTCAGCGGCGACGTCAGCAGCAGCTCGATGGTGCCCGAGCGCTTTTCCTCGGCATAGGCGCGCGCGGTCAGGAACGGCAGGATGAACAGCAGGATGATAGCGGTGTTCGACAGGAGCGGCCGAATCATGAACTCGTTGACGTTGATGGTCTGCGGCCCGCCGCCGAACATCCCTGACTGGGCGCTGAACTGCACCATGAAGGCGAGACTGGCGACGTAGAAGTAGCCGTAGAGCAGTGCGAACAGGCCGATCACGACGTAGGCGATCGGCGAGACGAAGTAGGAGCGCAGCTCCCGGTGGGCAATCGCAAAGATATTACTCATGGCTGCTCTCCGTGGCAGGGGCCGGCTCTTCGATCTCCTCGTCCGCGGCCTCCGGGTTCTCGGCGCCCTCCCCGGCCGGTTCCTCCGCGGTCGTCAACTGCAGAAAGATTTCTTCGAGACTGAGTCGCGCCCGGCGCATCTCCAGCAGGCCCCACCCGCTGGAGACGACCGCGTTGGCGATGTCCCGCCGGATGTCCACGTCCTGGCCGCTCTGTACCTCGACGGCCAGTCCGTCCCTTCCGGGCTCGCCCACGCTCACGGACGCGACTCCCGGCACGGCTTGCAGCGTGTCGGTGGGATCCGCGCCCAGGGTGTCGACCTGAAGCTGGATGGTGACGGCCCCGTGCAGCCGCCCTGTCAGGTTGTCCGGCGAATCCTCGGCGACGACGCGGCCCTTGTTGATGATCACCACACGCTCGCACGTCTGGGCCACCTCGGGCAGGATGTGCGTGCTCAGAATGATGGTGTGGTCGCCGGCGAGCTCCTTGATGAGCTCGCGGGTCTCGATGATCTGCTTCGGATCGAGACCCGCGGTCGGCTCGTCCAGGATCAGCACGTCCGGGTTGTGCAGGATGGCCTGGGCCAGCCCCACGCGTTGCCGGTAGCCTTTGGACAGCTTGCCGCAGTGGCGGTCGGCCATGTCGCCGACGCTCGTGCGCTCCATGACCTCGTCGATGCGGGGGCGCCGCTGCGAGGCGGAGAGACCGTTGATGCGGGCGACGAAGGTCAGGTACTCCCGCACCGTCATGTCGGGGTAGAGCGGCGGTGTTTCCGGCAGGTAACCGGTACGCCGCTTGGCCTCGATCGGCTCCTCGAGGACGTCGAAACCGGCGATCGTGGCGGTACCCTCGGTCGGCGGCAGGTAGCCGGTCAGCACGCGCATCGTGGTGGTCTTCCCGGCGCCGTTGGGGCCGAGGAAGCCGAGGATCTGCCCCGCTTCGACCCGGAAGCTCACGTCGTTGACAGCAGCCACCGGACCGTAACGCTTCGTGACGTGCTGCACTTCAATCACTGCGCAACTCCTGAATCGGGTCTGCCGGGAGGAACCCCCGGCGTTTCTTGCGGCCGGAACGCGGCCAGACGGATCTCAACGCTTCTCCAGAAGGAGATGGTAATCAGCAGGCCGAAAGGGTGTCAACCGAGCGGGGGCGAGGCGTCACTGCTCGCTGCCCGCGGGGGGCCGGTCCACGAACTCGTCGATGGCCAACTGATCCGCGGAGTCGACCTGCTCGAAGCGGAGCCCCATGCCGTGGCGCCGGTCGCTCCAGACCACGCGCGACCGGGCCTCGACGGCGCGTTCCGTGGCCGGCAGCCGGAACTGCACGTGAACCGCCGTGCCGGGAGGGAGCGGATTCGTGGTCCACACGCCGAGTCCCCCCTTGCCGAGGTCCAGGGTGCGGGCCGCGGTGATGGTGCCCTCGAATCGGCAGGCGACCGGGATGCCGAGAGTGACGCGAGGGCTGAGCCGCCGGTTGAAGCTGTCGGGGAACAGGTGGGGTGCCAGCGACGGCACGATGTGCCTGGCGCCGCTGTGCTCGTTGACATAGCCGGCCACGCCCAGGCTTGCGAGCTGCCGGATCTCCCGTGCGTTCGTGATCGACCCACTGAAGATCAGGATGGGAAGCCGGCAGGCGCCGCACTCGCGGATCGCCCGGATCAGGTCGATCGGCGGGGGCGGCACGAGCCGCAGGTTCAGCACGACCAGGTCGACGGCGTCGGCCCGTGCCTCGAGGCACGCGAGCAGCTCCGGTGCGGTTCCGACGCCTATTGCCGTATGTCCTGCGTCCTTGAGCGCCGCCGCGAAACGGTTCCGGACGTCGGAGGTCTCGTCGGCGACCACGACGGTCTTCGACGCGCTGGCGGATGCGGCCATTGGTGGATCTATCGGTCGCTGCGCGCCCGCGGACAGGCGTGCGTCGAGACGGCGCCGCGTTGCGGCGCTCGACCCTTCTCGTTATAATGCCGACGCAGTATCGTTCATGGCCTGCTGCCCCGCATGCGATACGGAGATTGACGTCGACGAGTTCGATGTCGACCGGGACGACGAGCTCAGTTGTCCGGAATGCGGCTCCAATCTCGTGGTCACCGCCGTCGCTCCGGTCGAGCTCGATCGTGCGTCGGGAGACGACGCGGCTGGTGAATGGCTGCAGGACGATGACGAGCAGGCTAAGCCTTTCCATTGACACGGTTTGGCCGGATCTGTAAGCTCGGCCACTAGTAAGGGATGGGTTCGAGGAGGCTGTTCTGACGATCCGCCTGGGCTGAGAACCGGCAGCCGGCAGAATGTGGAGATCCGCATTATGAAATCAGCGTGGCGCTATCTTCTGGCTGTTGTCGTGACCGTGGTCATGGTGGTTGGAATTGCGGCCTGTGGCGGCAATCCGCCGCCGGAGCCTCCCCCTCCTCCTCCTCCTCCTCCGGCACCGGCTCCACCGCCGCCACCGCCACCGCCGCCGCCGCCGCCACCGCCACCGCCGCCACCGCCTCCCACGGAGGAGGAGCTGTTCATGCGGATGACGCTGGACGAGTTGAACGACACGGCGCCGCTGCTGCCCGTTTTCTTCAACTACGACGAGTCGGAGATTCTGCCTGCCGGTCAGACGACTCTGCAGCAGAACGCCGAGTGGATGCGGAGCTGGCCGTCCACCCGGGTGCGTGTCGAGGGTCACTGCGACGAGCGGGGCACCAACGAGTACAACCTCGCGCTCGGCGATTCGCGGGCGGCCTCGGTCCGCGACTACTTGGTTTCGCTGGGGATCGACGCCAGTCGGATTACGGCGGTGAGCCGCGGCGAGGAGTCGCCCTTCTGCGCGGAGGACCACGAGGGCTGCTGGTCGCGCAACCGGCGAGGGCACTTCGTCGTCATCGTCAAGTAGCTGTCAGTTGGCGGCGGCGACCTCCGGGCGGCGGGTGCGTGTGAGCGTCGTGTGCCCGGGGCGTGCGCACGACGTTCCTAGTCCGCCACGCTCCGTAGCGCTTCCCGTAGCATCCTGCGACTGGTCCTGACGCGGGCGACCACCCTTTCTCCGCAGGCCAGGACCGGGATCTCGGTACCGAAGCGGCGCTCGAGCGCGACATCTCCGCTGATGTCCACCTCGCGGAGCGCGATCGGCTGCTCGCGGGCGACAGCGTCGACGACGTCCTTCAACGCCTCGCACAGGTGACAACCCGGCCGGGTGTAGAGCGTGAGCCGAATCATGGCGCCGTCTCTACGAGCTGATCCATTCGGTCTCCCGCGCGGAGAGATCGACCGTTCCGACGACCTCGCCGACGGAGGCATGCCCGTGCCGCTCCAGGTAGGCGGTCACGCCCTCCCGGAGCTTCGGCCAGATACCGGGATCCTCGAAGTTTGCAGTTCCCACCTGCACCGCGCTTGCTCCGGCAATCAGGAACTCCAGAACGTCACGCGCGGAGGCGATGCCCCCCATGCCGACAATCGGGATGCGCACCGCCTTGCGGCATTCGTACACCATGCGCACGGCGATGGGACGGATGGCCGGACCGCTCAGGCCGCCGACGACGTTGGACAGCCGCGGACGCCGTGTCTCCACGTCGATCGCCATCGCCAGAAAGGTGTTGACCAGTGAAACCGCATCGGCGCCGGCTTCCTCGGCGGCGACCGCGCTCGCAGCGACGTCGGTGACGTTCGGCGTCAGCTTGGGAAAGATCGGCAGCGTCGTCGCCGCGCGCACGGCGCGCACGACGGCGCGCACGCCGGTCAGACTGCACCCGAACGTGTGGCCCCCCGCGTCGATGTTGGGGCAGGAGATGTTGATCTCGATGGCCGCCACACCGTCCGCGTCGGACAGAATCCGGGCGATCTCGGCGTACTCCTCGACCGTCGAGCCGCAGATGTTGACGATGACGACGGCGCGTTGCGCCTGCAACTCGGGCAGCTTCTCCGCCACGAAGCTCCGCACGCCGATGCCCTGCAGACCGATCGCGTTGAGCATTCCGCTCGGCGTCTCGACGATGCGGGGCGGAGGGTGTCCTTCGCGGGCCTCGAGGAACAGCCCCTTGACCGCGACGGCCCCGAGGGTCGACAGGTCGACGAGATCGGCGTACTCCACGCCGTAGCCGAAGCAGCCGCTCGCGGCGATGAGTGGATTGGCCAGTCGCAGGCCGGCGATGTCGACGCTCAGGTCAGGTCGGCCCACGAGACCCGTCTTCCCTCGAAGACCGGTCCTTCGAGACAGCCCCGGACGAACCGGGCGCCGCCGTCGAGGACCCGCACCACGCAACTGTAGCAGCCGCCGAGCCCGCAACCCATGACCGGCTCCAGCGAGACCTCCAGCGGTCGGCCCGCGCGCGCCGTCAGCCCTGCCACCGCGCGCATCATCGGGGTCGGCCCGCAGGCGTACACCATCACCTGCCGTTCCCCTGCCGCGTCCAGCTCCCGCTGCAACGGAGCCGTCACCCGCCCCGCCTCGCCGCGCGTGCCGTCCTCGGTTGCCAGGATGACGCGCACCCCGAGGCGCTCGAAGAACGGGACGCGATACAGATCGTCGCTCGACCGTCCGCCGTAGAACAGCGTGGTCTCGACGCCGTGCGCATGAAGCGCTTCGGCCAGCGTGGCGAACGGCGCCAGGCCGACGCCGCCGGCCACCATCCAGGCGTCGGCGGGCGGATCGACGACCGAGAAGGGGGTGCCGAGGGGCCCGAGGCAACGAATCCCCTCTCCCGGCTCGGTCTCGAAGAGATCCCGCGTGACGGCGCCCACCTGCTTGCTGAGCAGTGAAAGGCCGGTCACTGCGCCCTGCGCGTCGCGCAGGATCTCGAAGACCGAGAACGGGCGGCGGAGCAGGGGCTGGCGTCCGAGGGTCCGCTTGACCATCACGAACTGCCCGGGCCGGGTCTGTCGGGCAATGGCCGGCGCTTCGACCTCCAGAATGTTGTAGGCGGCGGACAGGCGGTGATTGGCCGCGATGCGGGCGTCGACGTCGACCGGGCGAGCCACGGGCCGAGTATACCCGAGGCCCCCCGCCGCGGCCGCGGTGCCCCGCACGCCGCCGATCTTGCGCACGCGGCACGGCGGGGCTACGATTCTCAAGACTCTTTAAGCGCGTCCCGGCGAGGTCGCAAAGAGGTGCCATCCACTCATCCCGCGCGTCTGTTCTCCTGCCGCTCGGCGTCCCGAGGCGAGTCCGGCGTCCCGAGGCGAGTCCAATGCCGTTGGTGATGGAGGCGGACGGGATCCACCGCGCCCTCGTGCGCATCGCGCACGAGATCGTGGAGCGCAACCGGGGCGTCGGCGACGTGGCTCTCGTCGGCATCCGGCGCCGCGGGGTTCCAATCGCGCAGCGGCTGGCCCGCAGCCTGCTGGAGATAACGGGCCGCGAGGTGTCGACAGGCGCGCTAGACATCACGCTGTATCGAGACGATCTCATGCGGCACGCGGTCGGGCCGCAGCCGGTGCTGCGGCGGACCGAGATCCCCTTTTCGATCGACAATCGGCGCATCCTGCTCGTCGACGATGTCCTGTACACCGGGCGCACGATCCGGGCGGCGCTCGACGCGCTCATCGACTTCGGGCGGCCCCGTCGTATCCAGCTCGTCGTGTTGGTCGACCGCGGTCACCGGGAGCTGCCGATCAAGGCCGACTACGTGGGCAAGAACGTGCCGACCTCGGCCCGCCAGAGCGTGCAGGTCAAGCTGACCGAGGAGGACGGCGTGGACGAGGTGGTGATCGAGGACGTCGCCGGGACCGAGGCGCCGGCGGCGCCGGGCGGGGGGGCGCCGTGAGCACCGCTCTCGACGCGCGCGAGGCCGCGGCGGACGGTCGCCCGGAGCCTGCGCAACGGTTGCGGTCGAAGCATCTGCTGAGTGCCGGCGATCTGAGCCGGGAGGAGATACTGCTCATCCTCGACTCGGCCGAGGCGATGAAGGAGGTAGGGACCCGACGCATCAAGAAGGTGCCGACGCTGCGGGGCGCGACCGTCGTCAACCTCTTCCTGGAGCCGAGCACCCGGACGCGCACGTCCTTCGAGATCGCCGAGAAGCGGCTGAGTGCCGACACCCTCAACATCGCGGGCGGTACGTCCAGCCTGCTGAAAGGGGAGACGCTGGTCGATACGGCACGCACGCTCGAGGCGATGGCGCCGGACATGGTCGTCCTGCGGCACGCCGCGTCCGGCGCGTGCCACCTGTTCGCCGGCGTCTGCGATGCGCGGGTCATCAACGCGGGCGACGGGATGCACGAGCATCCCACCCAGGCGCTGCTCGACGCGTTCACGATCCGCGAGCACAAGCCACGGTTCGAGGGGCTGAAGGTGGTGATCGTCGGTGATCTCCTGCACAGCCGGGTGTTGCGTTCCAACATCCTGCTGCTAACCGCGCTCGGCGCCGACGTGTGGGTCTGCGGTCCCCGGACGCTGATGCTGCCCGCGGTAGAGCGCTTCGGAGTGCGGGCGACGATGTCGCTTGACGAGGCGCTGGCGAACGCCGACGTGGTGATGCTGCTGCGGGTGCAGGCGGAGCGGATGCACGGGCATTTCTTTCCCTCCCGACGCGAGTACTTCGCCACGTTCGGACTGACCGCGGAGCGGCTGCGCCGCGCCCGCCCCGACGTAATCGTGATGCATCCGGGTCCGATGAACCGGGGGGTCGAGGTCGCCTCGGACGTGGCGGACGGCCGCGTGTCGGTCATCCTCGAGCAGGTGGCGAACGGCGTCGCCGTGCGGATGGCCGTGCTCTATCTGCTCGCCGGATTCGAGGAGGACGAGGGATCGGCATGATGAAAGCGGCGGTGGTGTTGAAGGGCGGACAGGTTGTCGATCCGGCGCAGGGGATCAATGGCGTCGCCGACGTCCGCATCGAGGGGAGCCGGGTGGCCGCGGTCGGCCCCGATCTGCCGCTCGACGGCGCCGCTGCGATCGAGGTGCCGGCCGGGTTCGTCGTCTGTCCCGGCTTCATCGACATGCACGTCCACTTCCGGGAGCCGGGGCAGGAGCACAAGGAGACGATTGCGAGCGGGGTCGCCGCCGCGGTGGCAGGCGGATTTGTGGCGGCGGCCTGCATGCCGAACACGGATCCGGTCAACGACCATGTCGGCGTGACCGAGGAAATCGTTCGCAGGGCGGCCGAGGCCGGGCTCGCCAGGGTCTACCCGATCGGTGCGGTGTCGGTCAGGTCGGAAGGGGAGCGGATGACCGAGATCCGGTCGCTCCGGGAGGCCGGCTGTGTCGGAATCTCCGACGACGGCCATCCGGTCGCCAGTGCGCTCCTGATGCGGCGGGCTCTCGAGTACGCGTCGATGTTCGGGATACCGGTCATCAACCATTGCGAGGAGCCGTCGCTCGCGGCCGGCGGCGTCGTGCACGAGGGCTATCGGGCAGCGGCCCTCGGTTTGCGCGGCCAGCCCGGCGAGACCGAGTCGATCATGGTGGAGCGGGACGTCAGCCTGAGCGGGCTGACCGGTGGCGCGGTGCACGTCGCGCACATGAGCGCGCGCGAGTCGCTCCGAGCGGTGCGTTCGGGCAAGGAGCGCGACATCGCGGTGACGTGCGAGGTGACCCCCCATCACTTCATCCTGACCGACGAGGACCTGCGCTACGACACCAATTTCAAGATGAACCCGCCGTTGCGCGCAGAGGCGGACCGCGACGCGATGCTGGAAGGGCTCGCGGACGGCAGCATCGACGCCATCGCCACCGACCACGCGCCGCACCACGCCGATGAGAAGGCCGTGGAGTTCGACCGGGCGCCGTTCGGCGTCATCGGCCTCGAGACGGCGGTGTCGCTGTCGCTCGACCGGCTGGTCCACCGCGACGTGCTCTCCATGAGCCGGCTCGTCGAGCTGTACGCCCCGAATCCGGCACGGATTCTCGGGGTCGAGGGCGGGACGCTGACGCCTGGCGCAGCGGCCGACATCACGATCCTCGCGCCGGACGCGGGGGTGGAGGTGGCGGCCGACCGCTTCCGTTCCAAGGCCCGCAACACGCCCTTCGACGGCTGGCGGTTGCGGGGCGCGGTGGCCGCGACGATCATCGACGGGCGCGTCGTCTACACCAACGAGACGGTGCCCGGCGCCGCGGCGCTGGCGTGGTCGGCGCCATGACCGGGCCTCTCGTCCGCGGTGCGTCGCCACGGATACCCGTCGATGGGTCTCGGCTTCATGGCGTTGCCCCCCGACCGGTGCGGCCGTCCGCCGGATCGGCGCCCGCTGCTGCGGCGTAGACCGCCGCGGTCTCGTCGACCATCCGCTCGGCGCTGAACGCCGCACGCGCCCGCCGGCGTCCCGCCGCGCCGAACGCGCGCCGCTTGTCGGCGTTCTGCAGCAGGTCGGCGATGGCCCGCGCCAGTGCCGGCGCGTCTCCCGGCGGCGCGAGCAGCCCGGTCTCTCCATCGACGACGCTCTCGGGAATGCCTCCGGCACGGGTGCCGACCACTGCCAGTCCGGCCGCCATCGCGTCGAGCACCGACGTGCCGAGCCCCTCGGTGACCGAGCTCATGACAAAGAGATCGAGTGCCTTCAGCACCGAGGGCACGTCGGAACGGAACCCGGTCAGGATCACGCGGCCGTCGAGGCGCAGGCTCCGAATCTGGCGGGTGAGCGCGCCGGCGAGGCTTCCGGCGCCTACGATCAGGATCCGTGCGTCGGGGACCTCGCGCACGATCCGTGCGGCGGCGTCGACCAGATGATGCTGGCCCTTGTGCGGCACGAGGGCGGCGACGTTGCCGGCGATCGGGCAACCCGGCGGCAGAGCGAACTCGCGATGGAGATCCAGGGGGGGGGCCTGCTCGATCCGGTCGATGTCGATTCCTTCGTGCACCACGGTGGTCCGCGACGGGGGCACGCCGTCCCCGGCCAGCATGTCGCGGATCGCGGAGGACGCGCAGACGAAGCGGTCCACCTGGCGGTACTTCCAGCGGGAGACCGGGTTGCCCCGGATGTGGAAGTCGACCCGCCGGGAGGCGATCAGGGGCGGTGACGCCCGCGGTCCGGCCAGCGATCTGGCGATCGACGCGACGGCGATTGCGTGGGCATCGTGGGCGTGGATCACGTCCGGCGCCAGATCGCGGACCAGCCGCGACAACTTCCAGGCCGCGTAGAGGTCGAGGTCCCCGCGCGTCGCGAGCGGGTACAGGTCCACGCCGTCCGCCGCACGCCGGAACAGCTCGCCCCGCGGCTGGGCGGCCAGCGCGGCACGCTGCCCCAGCCGGCGCAGGCCCAGCACCGTCAGCAGCGCCTGGTATTGCCCGCCGCGCCACGTCCGCGCCGTGTCGACATGCAGGGAGAACATCGCTGGTAGCGCTTGCCCCGGATGGAGAGTCAGTCGCGGTTTCCGTTCCCGGTGCGCTGACGCTCCCAGAGCTTCACGAACTTGAGGAACACGTAGCCGGCGTTCAGGGTCGAGACGATCAATCCGCGCACGCCGTCGCGGACGCCGCGCCGGACGACGTAGTTGCGCAGAAAAGCCGCGAGCGGGCGGGCGGTCAGGTCGACCCAGCCGCTGCGCCGTCCTTCGCGGTGCATTTGGCGGGCCGCGAGGGTCGTGTAGCGGTCGATGGTCTGCAGGTGGTGGGAGACGTCGCGGTAGGCGTGGTGCTCCAGCTCGCCCCGCAACCGGCCCACGCGGCCGTCCACCGCGACCGATTCGTGTACCAGCCGGTCGTTCCAGCGTGCGGCGCGGCGGTCGTACAGGCGCAACTGCAGGTCGGGGTACCAGTCGGTGGAACGGATCCAGCGGCCGAGATAGCGGGTCACTCGCGGAACGCGGTACCCGCGCGCGGCCGGATCGGTTCGCAGGAGCGCCTGAATCTCGCGCGCCAGGGCCGGCGAAACGCGCTCGTCGGCGTCGAGCGAAAGGACCCAGTCGTGCGCGGCCAGCGCCGTCGCGTGGTTCTTCTGTGCGCCGTAGCCGGCCCACTCGTGCGCGGTGACGCGGTCCGCGATCTCCCGGGCGATTCGCACCGTGTCGTCGGTGCTTCCGGAATCGACCACCACCAGCTCGTCGGCCCAGCGCGCCGATCGGAGCGCTGCACGGATGTTGGCGGCTTCGTTTCTGGTGATCACGACCACCGAGAGGCGGGGCATGGGACGTTCCGAGTCTACCAAAGCGTCTCTGTATACTTGCTGCAGGCCCGAGACCCGATGCCCCGGGATTTGCCGGCGGCGCCCCGGCGGCTATCCTCGTCCATCCGATGCATCCCGACGATCTGCTTCAGCGCTTCCGCGCCGCCGGCGCACTGCTCGAAGGGCATTTTCAGCTCTCGTCGGGGCTGCACAGCCCCGGGTACCTGCAGTGCGCGCTCGTGCTTCAGGACCCGGTCCAGGCCGGGGTCCTCGGCGAGGCGATCGCCGCGTGGGCGCGCGATGAGTCTCCGGCCGTCGTGCTGTCTCCGGCTCTCGGCGGCGTGGTGATCGGACATGAGGTGGCGCGCTCGCTCGGCGTGCGGGCCATCTTCGCCGAGCGGCGCGACGAGCGGCTGACCCTCCGCCGGGGCTTCGGGCTCTCCGCCGCCGAACGTGTTCTCGTCGTCGAGGACGTCGTGACCACGGGCGGTTCGACCCGCGAGACGATCGCGGTGGCGCGCGAGGCCGGGGCGGCGGTCGTGGGGGCCACCGCGATCATCGATCGTAGCGGATCGCAAGCCACGTTCGACGTACCCTTCCGGGCGCTGGCGGCCGTATCGTGGCCCGCCCACGAGCCGGCGGCGTGTCCGCAGTGCGCGCGCGGCGTGCCGGTGGTGAAGCCGGGCTCGCGGCCCGGCTCGATTGGCTAGGAGTCTGCGCCGTAGAAACGGGGCAGACCTCCTAGACAGGCCCGGTTGGGCGGAAATCGGAGCCGGAGGCGACGATTCTCGGGCTAGCGGTGCCGCGCAGGACGTCTGCCGGGCTCCGCCGGACTCTCCGGGACCGCCGAGATGCGCACGATCAAGCTGACCCTCGCCTACGATGGGACCGACTACGTCGGCTGGCAGCGCCAGGCGCGGGGACGTTCGGTGCAGGGTGAACTGGAGCGGGCACTCGAGGAGATCGAAGGGCGGCGGGTGACCGTCACCGGCGCGGGACGCACGGACGCCGGCGTGCACGCGCTCGGGCAGGTGGCCAGCGTGCAGCTTGCGCACGGGATCGAGACTCCCGTCCTGTTCCGGGCGCTCAACGCCAAGCTCCCGCCCGACATCCGTCTGCTCGCTGCCGAGGCGGTCGCCGGCGGCTTCCACGCCCGCTACGCGGCGCGGTGCAAGACCTACCGGTACAATCTGGCGTTCGGCGCCGTCGCGAGCCCGTTCACGCGGCGCTACGCCTGGCACTTTCGAGAGTCGCTCGACTTCGATGCCATGCGGGCCGCTGCCGCGCGGCTCCACGGGCGCCACGACTTCGCGGCGTTCCAGGCTGTGGGAACAGAAGTGGCGTCGACGGTGCGAACCATACACTCGGTGGCGGTGGAGTCGGGATCCGCGGCGCTCGGGACGCCGCTGCCCGCTGCAGCGCCGCCGGTGACCATCGAGGTCGTCGGCGACGGGTTTCTCAGGCACATGGTGCGGATCATCGTCGGCACGCTCGTCGCGGTCGGAGCCGGTCGCGTCCCGGCGGCCGAGCTGGGCGCGATCGTGGCGTCCCGGGCGCGGGAACGGGCGGGCCCGACGGCGCCGCCGCACGGCCTGTTTCTGGTCGCGGTCGACTACTGACTATCATAAGGAGACCATGGGCCTTCACGACGTAATGGCATGGGTCCCGGCCGGATCCGTCGAGGCCCGTCTCGCGCGTCAAGTGGACTTCGAGCGCCTGCCGGCGCACATCGCCGTCATCATGGACGGCAACGGCCGCTGGGCCGCCCGCCGGCGTCTGCCGCGCGTCGAAGGACATCGCGCCGGCATCGATTCGGTGCGCGAAACGGTGGAGTTGTCCGCCCGGACCGGTATCGAAGTCCTGACCCTCTATGCCTTCTCGGTGGAGAACTGGAAGCGTCCGCCCGCGGAGGTGCGGGGCCTGATGGGGCTCCTCAAGCGCTATCTGCGGCTGGAGATCGCCACCCTGATGGCCAACGACATCCGACTCAAGGTCATCGGCAGCGAGGCGGAGCTCGCACCGGACGTGCGGCTGGAGCTCGAGGCGGCGAAGCAGCGGACCAGCGGCAACACCGGCATGGTCTTCAACATCGCGCTCAACTACGGCGGCCGGGCCGAGATCGTCGCGGCGGTCCGTCGCGCGCTGCGAGCCGGCGTCGATCCAGACGATCTGGACGAAGCGCGGTTCGCCGGGCTGTTGTACACGGCGGGTCAGCCGGATCCGGACCTGCTGATCCGAACCAGCGGCGAGATGCGCATCAGCAACTTCCTGCTCTGGCAGATTGCCTACTCGGAGATCTGGGTCACCGACACCTACTGGCCGGACTTCCGCGCCCGGCACCTTCTGGAAGCAGTACTCGCCTTTCAGAAGCGCGACCGGCGCTACGGTGGGGTCGAGGAGGAGCCGGCCGTCGTCGGCCGCTAGGCGTGACCAGAGTTCTCAGCGGCCTCGCGCTGGCGGCCCTGGTCGTGGGCGGGATCTGGTTCCTTCCGCCCGTCGCCACGTTCGTGCTGGCCGGCTGCGTGCTGCTGCTGGCGTTCGTGGAGTACGCTGGTCTGGCGCGTTCCGCCAGCGCCGCCTTCTCTCCGATCCCCAGCGGGGCGGCGACGCTGGCTACCGGGGCAGCGGTGGTTCTGGCCCCCGGCGCGCTCGTGGTGGTCGCGATGTCCGGAGCGCTCCTGATCGCCGTCGCGGCGCTCGCCGAACCCCGCCGGGAGGGTGCCCTGGCCGCGGTCGGCGCCGCGGCGTTTCCCATGCTCTACTTGGCGCTCCCGATAGGCGCGATCGCAGCGCTCGTGGTGGAAGCGGGCCGTGAGCCGGTGCTGCTTCTGTTAGCTACCATCGTCGTGAGCGACACGTCGCAGTACTACGGCGGTCGCCGGTTCGGCACCAGACAGCTCGCGCCCGCGGTGAGCCCCGGCAAGACGGTGGAGGGGGCGGTCTGCGGCGTGCTCGCCGCCACGGCGGCTTTTGCCGGCGTGGGCGCCTTCTGGCTGCCCGCCATGGAGTTGCCGGTCCGAGTGGTGCTCGGCATGACCCTCGCGGTGGCCGGAATGGCCGGCGATCTGTTCGAGTCGCACCTGAAGCGAGCGTCCGGGGTCAAGGATTCCTCGGGCCTCATTCCGGGGCACGGCGGCGTGCTGGACCGGATCGACGCGCTCCTCTTCGCGGCGCCGGTCTACTACACCGTGGTGATCTTCGTGGGGGCGCGCCTGCCGTGAAGCGGATCGCCATCCTCGGCTCCACCGGCTCGATCGGTCGCAGCGCGCTCGCGGTCGTGGCCGCGCATCCCGAGCGTCTGGAGGTCGTCGGCCTCGCTGCCGGGCGCAACGTCGAGCGCTTCGCCGAGCAGGTCGCGGGCGTGCGACCCGCCGTCGTCGCTCTGGCGGACAACGAGTCCCTGGACCGTCTGCGCGGGGCGGGCGCGCTGCCCGCCGGCGCCGCGACCGGCTGGGGCGAGGACGGGCTCGTAGCGGTCGCCACCCATCCGCGCGTGGACCTCGTGCTCTGTGCTTCGGCCGGCACGGCGGCGCTGGGCGCCACGCTGGCCGCCATCGAGGCGGGCAAGACGGTGGCGCTGGCCAACAAGGAAGTGCTGGTGATGGCCGGCCGGCTCATGGTGGGGGCGGCGCGGCGGCGCGGCGTGAGGATTCTCCCGGTCGACAGCGAGCACAACGCCATTCACCAGTGCGTCGACGGGCGCGCTCCGGACGACGTGCTGCGCTATGTCCTCACCGCGTCGGGCGGACCGTTCCGGGACCGGCCGGCCGCGGATCTGGAGGCGGTGACCCCGGAGGACGCCCTGCGCCATCCCACGTGGTCGATGGGGCCGAAGATCACCATCGATTCGGCGACGTTGATGAACAAGGGGCTCGAGGTGATCGAGGCTCGCTGGCTGTTCGACGCGCCGCCCGACCGCATCGACGTCGTGGTTCATCCGCAGTCGGTCGTGCATTCGCTGGTGGAGTTGCGCGACGGCTCGGTGATCGCCCAGCTCGGCGTCACCGACATGCGCCTGCCCATCCAGTACGCTTTTTCGTACCCGGAGCGCTGGCCCGCGCCGCTGCCCGCGCTCGATCTGGCCGCGTGCGGGCCTCTGGACTTCGAGGCCCCCGATACCGGCCGGTTTCCGTGTCTCGGGTTGGCCTACCAGGCGCTGCGGGCCGGGGCGGCGTTCCCCGCGGTGCTGAATGCGGCCAACGAGGTGGCGGTGGCGGCGTTCCTGGAGCGGCGCCTGCCGTTCACCGGCATACCGCGGGTGATAGCGGCCACGCTCGACGCCGCGGCGCAGCGTGCCCCGACCGATCCGACGGCTCTGGCCGAGGTGCGGGAGCTGGACACCTGGGCGCGGACCTTTTCGTCCTCGGTCGCTGGCGGGTAGAATCGATCAGTGAATGTTGAAAGATCGGATGGCCAACTGTGACCACCCTCCTTGCCTTCCTTTTCGTTCTCGGCGTGCTCGTCTTCGTGCACGAGCTGGGGCACTTCCTGATGGCCCGCCGGCTCGGCGTCCGGGTCCTGACGTTCTCGCTCGGGTTCGGACCGAAGATCCTCAAGGCCACGCGCGGCGACACCGAGTACTGCGTCAGCGCGGTCCCTCTCGGCGGCTACGTCAAGATGGCCGGCGAGCACGGTGAGGAGGACCGTACCGGGGCCCCCGACGAGTTCATGTCGAAGTCGAAGTGGGAGCGCTTCCTGGTGCTCATCATGGGGCCGGCGATGAACCTCGTCCTCGCCGTGCTCGTCATGTGGCTCGTCCTCTATCAGGGGGCCGAGGTGCCTGCGTACGAGGAGCAGCCGCCCGTCGTCGGACGCGTGGTGGAGGGTTCTCCCGCCGCGAGCGCCGGCATCGCCGTCGGCGAACGGATCGTGAGCGTCGCGGGTCGCGCCGTCGACACCTGGGATGCACTGTTCATGGAGGTTCTGCCGCGCGCGGAGCGGGAAATCCCCGTCGTCGTGCGCGGTGTGGCGGGGCGGGAGCGGACCCTGCAGGTGACCCCGGATGCCCAGACCAGCTTCGAGATGGGCGACCTCGGCATCGGGCCGGCGGTGCACCCGCAGGTCGTCCAGGTCATGCCGAACGAGCCGGCGGAGCGGGCCGGGCTCAGGGCCCGTGACGTTATCGAGGCGGTAGACGGCGAGAGGGTCGACCACGCCGAGCTGATCGCGCGGATCAACGCCAGCCCCGACGTTTCGCTGGCTCTCACCGTGCGTCGCGGCGGCGAGCCTCTCGAAGTCCGCGTGACGCCCGCGCTGCGCGGAGACATCGGACTGACCGGCATGACGGTCGCGCCGTTCGAGACGCGGATCGTCGAGCCGGGCTTCATAGAGGCGTTCGGAATGAGCCTCGAGCGGAACTACGAGTGGTCCGGACTGATCTTCCAGACCCTCTGGGGGCTGCTGACCGCGGAGACCTCGCCGCGGCAACTGGTCGGTCCGGTCGGTATCGCACAGTTGTCCGGCAGCGCCGCCCAGGTGGGTTGGGTGCAGCTCTTCAGCCTCATGGCCATGATCTCGCTCAACCTCGGCATCCTGAACCTGTTGCCGATCCCGGTCCTCGACGGCGGCCACATCTTCATCATGGGAATGGAGAGCGTGGCGCGCCGCGACTTCAGCATGCGCGTCAAGGAGCGGATGCTGCTCGCCGGCTTCGTCGTGCTGATGATGCTGATGGTCACGGTGATCTACAACGACCTCACCCGCATCCAGTGGATCGAAGCGCTGATGCCCTGGCGCTGAGCGTCCGCGTGAGCCGCCCCGCGCGGCGGTCGGTGATCCGCGCGCGGCCACTGCGCCGCGCGGTTCCGCCATGGCCGGCCGCCGTGTCCGTACCCCGGGGCCGCTGCACGCCTGCCGTCCGCTACCTGCCGATGTCCAACTTCGTCACGCTCCGCCGTGAGTTGCGCCCGACCGTGTCGCTGGCGGCGCCGGTGGTGATTGCCGAGGTCGGCTGGGTGTCGATGCAGATCGTCGACATCGCCATGGTCGGAGGGCTCGGACCGGAGGCTATCGGCGCGGTCGGCGTCGGCAGCGCGCTCTTCCTGGCCTTCGGCGTCTTCGGCATGGGGCTGCTGCTCGGCCTCGACACGCTGGTGTCGCAGGCGTTCGGCGCCCGCAACCGGGCGGCCTGTGACCGCTGGCTGCGGCACGGGGTCGTCCTGGCGCTGGCCTTGACCTTGCCGCTCGGCCTGCTCGCCCGGATCGCCGGGAGCCGCCTCGACGTCTGGGGCTTCGATCCGGCCGTTCTCGTGCTGGTGCGATCCTATTTCGCCATCGTTGCCTGGAGCCTGCCGCTGCTTCTGTTGTATGCGGCGTTCCGGCGCTACCTGCAGGCGGTGTCGGTGGTCCAGCCGATCATGCTTGCCCTGGTCACCGCCAACGTCGTCAACGCCGCCGCCAACTGGGTTCTGATCTCCGGCAACCTGGGGGCTCCGGCTCTGGGCGTCGACGGCGCCGGCTGGGCCACGTGCATCTCCCGTGCCTACATGGTGATCGTGCTGGCCGTTGCCGTCTCCCAGCGGGGCGTGCGGCCCTGGACGCTGACCGCCGGGGTGCGAATCGCCGGGCTGCGGCGCATCCTGGGGCTGGGGTGGCCCGCGGCGACCCAGGCGATGCTCGAGTACGGCGCGTTCGCGGCGGTGACGATGCTGGCGGCGCGGCTCGACCCCTCGACCCTGGCGGCGCATCAGATCGTCATCAATCTGGCCGGCCTGTCCTACATGGTGCCGCTCGGTATCGCGTCGGCCGGCGCCGTCCGCGTCGGGCACGCGGTTGGCCGGCGCGATGCGGCAGGGGCGTCCGGAGCCGGCTGGACCGCCATCGGGCTCGGTGCTTGCTTCATGGCGTCGGCCGCTGCGACGTTCCTGATCGCGCCGCGCGCGATTCTCGGGATCTTCACGGCCGACGGGCGGGTCGTCGAGGTCGGTCTCACGCTGATCACCCTGGTCGCTCTGTTCCAGATCTTCGACGGACTGCAGGGGGTGGCCACCGGGACGTTGCGCGGGCTGGGAGACACGCGGACTCCCATGTTCCTGAACCTGGCCGGCCACTGGATGCTCGGGCTGCCGGTCGGCTACCTGCTCTGCTTCGTGATCGACTGGGGCGTCATCGGGCTCTGGATCGGGGTGTCGACCGGCCTCGTCGTGGTGGGCAGTCTCCTGCTCGCAATCTGGTGGCGCCGGGCGCGGGCGTTGACTGCGGCGCTGGCGGGCGACCAGGCGCCCTGACGCTGGCGCGATGCGACTGGCGCGTCGATTACGAACGGCGCACGGCCGGTCTCGTCGACGCGATCACGCGTGTGTTCAGCGTTGCGGTTCCGGAACTGCGGGAGTTGGACGTGCGGCTCTACGGCGGTTGGACTGACGAGCACGGAATTCCCAGCCCGGCTGCGTTCCGATTGCTGCAGGCGGTCTCGGCCCTCCGCGGCCGACGCCACGGTGTCATCGTGCGTCCGTCGCTTGCGTTCGCGATGTGCGAGTTTCCCGGCGTCATCCTGCGGGGCACGGTCCGGATGCGTTCGAAGAACAAACGTCAGAAAATGGTGGACGGCATGCTGGGTTGCGATGCGGTGTTCGCCGCCGCCGGCGGGCAGGTTCCGGTCGGCATCGTCACAGACGATGATGACCTCGTGCCCGCGGCGCTGTCGGCGCAGGCGGCCGGTCCGCAACGGGTGGTGTGGATGCGATCTCGCCGCCTGGGCCTCGGGCTGAACGATCAGAGATTGTCGGATCTTGGGTTGCAGATTGTCATTGTGAGGATACAGCCGATGCTTGATGCGCAGATGTCGTCCGAAGAATGGAAGAGCCGTATTGAATTCGATCTGGCGTCTTTCGTGGACCCGGGCACGACGCTCGACGTGACTACCGAGTCCGCGCGGTCGTTTCGCGCGGCGTGGACCATGCGAGGCAAAGGGCGGGACGCCGTGTTCTCGAAATCGCCGAGTACAGGCGTATCCGTGAACTTCGGCGGGCGCAACCTGAGTTACCGTGAATTCATCGCGGGGCCGGACATGGCCAACCTCCGGGACGTCGCCACGATGATATTCCAGGCTTCGACACACGACTTGTTCGTGGCCACCAGGGCGAGATCCGAGGGCAATTCCGACACGCGTCCGGCGGTGGATCTGTTGATGACGCTGCTCGACGGCGACACCGACGACGCGACGCGCGTGCTGATGGTCACCGGTGACGCCGGTGCGGGGAAGACCCGTGTGCTCCAGGAACTCGTTCGGCGTCGAGCGGAAGACTATCTTCACGGTAAGACCACGAAGCTCCTGCTCTACGTCAACGCACAGGGGCGCGCGCTGGCGCGTCTGAACGAAGCATTGGCGACCGAGCTTCAGGACCTTCGAGTCGACCTCACGTATCATTCGGTCGCCGTGCTGGCCGGTCTGGGCGTTCTTGTGCCGGTCATCGATGGATTCGATGAGTTGCTCGGTGTCAGTGGGTACGATGACGCATTCAGCTCGTTGGCCGGTTTTCTCGAGCAACTCGATGGCGAAGGGCAATTGTTGGTGTCGGCGCGTTCCGTCTACTACGAGAGCGAATTCCTGGCGCGATCCGGCAACGTGTCCAACATGGGTGGCTTGAAGTACGTCTACTCCGCGGTGCGCGTGCTCGAATGGTCGGATGAGGATCGAGCGGAGTATCTGAGGAAATGGGGGACGCAGAAGGAGCTTTCCGACACTGATTCGGAGAGGCTGGCAGAGCGGGTGAGAGTAGCGACGGGGCGACACGCCATCATGCTGTCGAAACCACTCTTCTTCGCGCGAACCGTAGAGCGTCTGTGGGAGAATCCGGAATTCACCGCGGGAGAGGACCTGCTTCAGGCGCTGGTCGACGAGTATCTGGCCCGAGAACGCAAGGAGAAACTGCTTGGGCGCTGGTCCGAGACTCTGCTGACGGCGATTCAATTCGAACGCTTGATGCAGGAACTGGCGCAGGAAATGTGGAACCAGGAGACCCGGGAGATCGACTACCGATCGGTGCAGGAGGTCGCGGAGTACTTCGTCGGCAATGAGAACATGCCGGAAGGAACGAAGCAGGTCATCATTGAGAGAATGCCGGCGATGGCGTTTCTTTCTCGGGCCGGCAATACAGCGCCACGTGCGGGGATTTGCGTTCGAGCACGAACTGTTCTTCTCTTACTTTCTGGCGAAGTCGGTGGCGGTGGAAATCAGGGCCGAAGGCAAGGACCTGCGAATGGTCCTGAGCCGTTCCGCTATGCCCGAGGACTTGGCGGACCGAGTGGCTGGGGAGCTGAGTGAGGCTGGTGCACTGGCCGGTGCCGACCGATTGCAGGCGCTGTTGGATCGATTGAATGAGGCGGGCGTGACCGAGTGGCGCCGAAAGACGCAGGTTCGCGAGAACGCAGGCCTTGTGACCTTGGCGCTGCTGCGCACATACGCAGGCCTGGAGGGGAACCAGGATGCAGTTGACGGTTGCACGGTGCGATCGGTTGTCTGGCCCGGCAGTCACTTGAGATATACGATCCAGAAGTCATTGCAGACACGCTCAAGGCATGTGGCGCACCGCTCCGACCAGCTCTACCGCAAGGCGACAGTCGCGTATCGCACAGCTACGTGGTGTTGATGGACGAGTTGCTCCGTGCGTACAGTCATGCGAATCCCGTGTGCAAGGGCGATCCGAACTTGCGGTGGGTGTTCGAGGATTCGGACTGGGGGGCGATCGAGCGGCTGCTCCTTGAGCACGGCCTCGTGAAGAAGGAAACGCGTGCAACGAGCGGTAAGGCCAAGGAGTTCCTGAGGCGGCGGTTTCGGCCAGAACAAATCATGGCCGGTCTCAGTGGACGAGCCGATGCGGATCCGCGTGTGCGGTCGTTCTGGCAGGCGCTGGCTCTGAAGTCGCAGACGGACGATAGCTGACATTGGTGGTCGTCAAACCGCGGAGGATCGATCGCGAATGTTGGATCCGTTGCCCACGACCGCGTCGATGGCAGCCGCGAGGCCGCATTCGTCGTGGGTCGCCGTGATCTCCCAACCGAGCTGCTTGAGCGGCTCCACCGCGTTGCCCATCACCACCGGCCGGCCGGCGAACTCGAGCATCTCGCGGTCGTTCAGGTTGTCGCCGACCGCCATGACTGCCGTACGGTCGAGCTCCAGACGGTGTGCGTACGCCGCCAGCGCCGCGCCCTTCGACCAGCCGCCGGCGATCAGGTCCAGCAGCGAGAAGTCGCGCTCCGCGTACTCCGTCAGGGTGATAGTGACCTCCGGCGCCTGTGGCAGCGCACGCACCTCGTCGGCCAACGCACGCATCTGTTCGACGCCCCCGGTGAACGCCACCTGGACCGGATCTTCGGTGAGCGCCGCGTCGATCGGCTCGACGCGGGTGATGAACGCGCGGTTCCGTTCGTAGTACCAGTGCCGCTGTGGATGGCTCCAGTCGATGCGCTCGAAGACGAACTGCCCGGCGTCGGGCCGGTCGAAGATGATCGCAACCCCCCGATGGCGCGGGCGCATCGCCTCCACGATGGCGCGCGCCGTGTTGCGCGGCACGAGGCGGCTGTCCACCGTCGTTCCGTCTGCCCGCTTGGTCAACGCCCCGTTGCTGACGATCAGCGCAACCGCGCCCGGCGCGTGTTCGGGCGCCAGCGCCTTGGCGATCGGTAGCGCATGGTGGAACGCGCGGCCCGTGGCCAGCACGACCTGGATGCCGTGCTCGATGGCACGGTGGACGGCTCGGCGGTTGCGCCGCGGCAACGCGCCGCGGCCGTCGAGCAGCGTGCCGTCGATATCGATGGCGATGAGACGGATGGGGCTGTCGGGCGGCATGGGGCGGGTTGTCGGCCGGTGCGGCGATCGGCGCTGAACCGCGCCGGGCCGACGCGGGATGCCCCGGCCGCTGAGCCTATGGTGTCGCGGCAGGCTTCTTCGCGTACCTCTCCTCGACGTAGTCGTCTATCAGGCGGCGGAACGCCTCGGAGAGCTCGTCGTAGGAGCCGCGCAGCGTCGTCGCGTGCCGGCCGTCCACGTAGACCGGGCAGGTCGGTTCCTCGCCCGTACCGGGCAGGCTGATCCCGATGTTGGCCGCCTTCGATTCCCCGGGGCCGTTGACGACGCAGCCCATGACGGCGACGGTCATCTCCTCGACGCCTTCGTACGCGGTCTTCCAGGCCGGCATCATGCCGCGCACGTAGCCCTGGACCTGCTCCGCCAGCTCCTGAAACGTCGTGCTGGTGGTCCGCCCACAGCCGGGGCAGGCGGTGATGCTGGGGGAAAACGACCGCAGCCCGAGCGCCTGCAGCAACTCGCACGCGGCGTAGACCTCCTCCCGGCGATCCCCGTTCGGGCGCGGCGTCAGCGAGACCCGGATCGTGTCGCCGATGCCCTGATTCAACAGGATACCCATGGCCGACGCCGACCACACGAGACCCTTCACGCCCATGCCCGCCTCGGTCAGTCCCAGGTGCAGCGGCTGCGAAGTCTGTGCGGCCAGCGCCCGATAGACGGCAACCAGGTCGCGAGGACGGGACACCTTCGTCGAGATGATTATCTGGTCCTCGCGGAGCCCGCCGTCGAGGGCCAGCGCGGTCGATTCCAGGGCGGAGAGCACCATGCACTCGTTGACGATCTCTTCGGACGTCCGACCGAGGTCGCGGTCGGTGTTCTCCTGCATCTTCGCCATGACGAGCTCCTGGTTCAGGGAGCCGCCGTTGACGCCGATGCGTACCGGCTTGCCGTGGTCGCGGGCCACTGCGCAGATGGTCTGGAACTGCTCGTCGCGGCGCCGGCCGGTGCCCACGTTGCCCGGATTGATGCGGTACTTTTCGAGGGCCGCGGCGCACGCCGGGTGGCGGGTGAGCAGCAGATGGCCGTTGTAGTGGAAGTCGCCGATGAGCGGCGCCGTGCAGCCGGCGTCGAGCATGCGCTGCTTGATCTCGGGCACCGCGCGCGCCGCGTCGTCCTGGTTGACGGTGACGCGCACCAGCTCCGATCCCGCTTCGGCCAGCTCGATGCACTGTGCGGCGGTCGCGGCGGCGTCGGCGGTAGCGGTCAGCGTCATCGACTGCACGGCCACCGGCGCCCCCCCGCCGATCTGCAGGTCGCCGACCGGTACCGGCGTGGTGCGATGCAGGCGAACCTCGGTCATCACTGCTCGCATGATATCAAGCCGGCCGTCCCTCTATGCGGCCGGCCGGACGCCGTCGAGCGACTGGCGGGCGGCCCGGAGGGTGCGGTCCACGTCGCGCTCGGTATGCGCGTCCGACAGGAACCAGCCTTCGAACTGCGAGGGGGGCGGGTAGACGCCGCGCTCGAGCAGGCCGCGGAAGAAGGCGGCGTACGCGTCCGTATCCGCCGCGGTCGCCGTGCCATAGTCGGTCACCGGTCCGGCGGTGAAGAAGGGGGTCAGCACCGAGCCGGCGGCGTTGACGGTGAGGGGCACGCCGGCCTCGCGGGCGGCCTCCCGAAGCCCGTCCGCGAGACGCATGCCGAGCTTGTCCAGCCTCCGGTACAACGGCGCCGACAGCCTGGAGAGCGCCCAGATCCCGGCCGTCATCGCCAGGGGATTGCCCGACAGGGTCCCGGCCTGGTAGACCGGTCCGGCCGGGGAGACGCGCTCCATCAGGTCGGCACGGCCGCCGTAGGCGCCCACCGGCAACCCGCCGCCGATGATCTTGCCGAGGCAGGTCAGGTCCGGCATCACGCCGTAGACCGCCTGTGCGCCGCCCTTGGATGCACGGAAGCCGGAGATCACCTCGTCGAAGATCAGCACGATGCCATACCGGTCGCACAGGTCGCGCAGCCCGTCGAGGAAGCCGGAGCTCGGCGGCACCACTCCCATGTTGCCGGCGACCGGCTCGACGATGACCGCGGCGATCGTGTCGCGGTGGGTGCGGCAGAGGCGGTCGACGGATTCGACGTCGTTGTAGGTTGCGATCAGCGTGTCGGAGGCGGTGGCGCGGGCGACCCCCGGGCTGGTCGGCACACCCAGCGTGGTGGCTCCCGACCCTGCCTGCACCAGGAAGGCGTCCCCGTGCCCGTGGTAGCAGCCGGCGAACTTGACGATCCGGTCGCGGCCGGTGGCGGCGCGCGCGACGCGGATGGCGCTCATCGTCGCTTCGGTGCCCGAGTTGACGAACCGCACGCGCTCGATGGACGGCACGAGCCGGCAGACCAGGCGGCCGAGCTCGACCTCATGAGCGGTCGGTGCGCCGAAGCTGGTCCCGCGGCCCGCCGCGGACCGCAGCGCCCGCGTCAGCTCGGGCGGGGCGTGCCCGTGGATGAGGGGCCCCCAGGACATCACGTAGTCGATGTAGCTCCGCCCGTCGACGTCGTACAGACGCGCGCCGCGGGCGCGCTCGATGAAGGGCGGCCGGCCGCCCACCGCGCCGAAGGCGCGCACGGGACTGTTGACGCCGCCGGGCAGGACCCGGCGCGCGCGGTTGAACAGACGAGACGATTCGGACTGAGGCATCGGCGCAGCGAAGATATCATGCTCGCGGAATGGACGAGCCCTGCGACGTCTGCGGCGCGGTCGGGACGATGACCCCGCTCGTCGAGGTGGGGCTGCCCGGCGTTGGGCTCGTCTGCATACACCGGTGCGGCGGCTGCGGCGTCCGGCAGGTGCGTCCCCGGCTTCCGCCGGCGGCACTCGACGCTCTCTACGGCGGGGACTACTTCGATTCGGATGCCGCGCAGGGTTTTACGGGGTACGCCCGCCAGCGGCAGCGCTACGATCGCGACGCGTTCTTTCTCGCCCGCGAGCTCCGTCGGGTCGCTCCGTCGGGTCGCTTCCTGGAAGTGGGCAGCGCCCTCGGCTTCCTGCTCGCGTCCCTCATGCCCATCACCCGCTGGAGGGCGGAAGGCGTCGAGGTCTCGGCGTTCGGCGCCTGGTACGCGAGCGACCGGTTCGGGGCCAGGGTGCACCGGGGCACGCTGGAGGAGGCCGGCCTGCCGTCGGCGGCATTCGACTACGTGCTGCAGAAGGACCTGCTCGAGCACGTCACTCACCCGCGGCGGCACCTGGAGGAGACGCGGCGGATCATGCGATCGGGGGCCCGGCTGCGCGTCGTCACCCCGAACGGAGAGGCCGACGTGCGCCCGTTGCAGCGCGCGGCGGCAGGCCTGGCGTCCGACGACGTTCCGGTTCTCGGCCAGGGACACCTGTCCTTCTTCTCGCGGGCGCAGCTCCTGCGCCTGCTCGACGGCGCCGGGTTCCGGGTGCTCAGTGTCCGGTCCATCGGGATACGGCGCGGTCTGCGGGCGCTCGGTGTGATTCCGGGCTGGCGCAGTCGGGTGCGGGTGGCGCCGCGGGCGGATCTGACGGCTCGGGCGACTCCCGCCGCGGTCGGCGGGGCCGGGCTCGCGACGGAACGCCGCGAGGGGCAGGCCGTCCGAATCGACGCCGAGATAGCCTCGCACCACCGGCGGGTGCGGGCCTGGCGGCCGTACTTCCACTACCGCCGCCTCGTGAAGCGGCTGGATACCCTGCCGGGTTCGCTGGCGGCAGGGCAGGATTTCGACCTTCTGGCCGAGAAGCGCTGAGGCGCCGGACCGGGAATCGGTGGCGCAACCCGTCAGGACGCCCCGGCGGCGGCGAATATGACAGAATAGGCGCCGGGAGTTGAGGATATGTCAGTTTCGATCACACGTCGGTTGGCTTTCATCCTGGTTGCGGCGGCCGTCGTCGCCGCGGCCCTGTCGGTTCCTGCGGCGGCGCAGGACCGCACCGTCAATGACGGCGTCTACGCGGCCGGGCAGGCGACCCGTGGACGCGCCGTCTATCGCGCCCAGTGCGCCGCCTGTCACGCCACCAATCTGTTCGGTGGCGAGATGGCGCCCGGTCTGAAGGGCTCGGGCTTCATCGGGGGCTGGAGCGGCGCGACGCTCTGGGAGCTCGCGGACTTCACGAACGCCACCATGCCGCAGGATGCGCCGGGCCGGTTGACGGGCCAGGAGTTGAACGACGTCATCGCGTTCATTCTCCAGTCGAACGACTACCCGGCGGGGGCGGACGAGCTCGCGATCGATCTCGCGAACCAGGGCGATCCGATCCGCATCGAGTAGGCGCGCGAGTTCGGCGCCTCAGCGCAGCCCGGCCCGTTCCAGCTCGGCCGCGATCTCGCGGGCCAGCTCCAGGTTCCGGCGGGCCTGGAGGTGATCCGGCTGAATCCGGAGGGCGCGCTGGAAGTGGTCCATGGCATCGTCGAGAAGGCCGCTGACCGCCAGCGCGCTGCCGAGGTTGTTGTGGGCCTCGGCAGAGCCGGGGCCGAGGCGTAGCGCCTCCCGGTGGTGGGTCACCGCCTCGTCGAGCCGGCCGAGATCGCGTAGCGCGTGCCCCAGGTTCGTGTGGGCCGGGGCGTGGTCGGGCTCCAGCGAGAGCGTTTCACGGTAGTGGCTCGCCGCTTCCTCCATCCGCCCTTGGGCGAGCCGCACGCTTCCCAGGTTGAAGTGCCCGTCGGCGAAGCCGGGATCCAGGCGCACGACGGCCTGGAATTCCGCCGCCGCCTCTTCCAGGCGCCCCTGCCGTTCGCGCACCGCGCCCAGGCTGGTGCGTGACGGGACATGGGCCGGGTCGGCCGCAAGCCCCGCCAGGTACTGCCGCGCCGCCTCGTCCAGGCGGTCCTGCTCCAGCAGCGCGTTCCCGAGCTCGTAGTACGACCAGGGGTTGGCCGGGTTCCTGCCGATGGCGTGCCGGTAGAGCGACTCGCGCAGCAGCACCAGGTCGGCGGCGCGCCGGGGTCGCACCTGGAGCTGCAGGTGCGCCATCTCGTCCGACGACCGGTTGCCGGCCCGCACCCGCCGCGTCGGATCGTTCGGATTGCGCGGGTTGCCGGCGGAGTTGTCGTACGTGAACCGCATGGAGAGGGTCGTCCCGGCCGGCAGCACGTACGGCTCGCGCACGCGGTAGACGTCCTGCCAGTCGAAGTCCCAGTCGTCGATGCGTATCAGCCACCGCTCGGTCCCGTCGGGCAGCGTCGCCCGGCCCTCCATCGCCCGCGCTAGGTAGTGCGCGTGTGGGTAGACGGCGTGGATCTCGACGTCGATGGGCAACTGCACCGTGTCCGAGACGACGAAGCTGGAGTCGCCCGGCGGAATGTCGAGCAGGTGGTCGGCGTCCAGGCGGATCAGGTACAGGGGCGGCCCCGACGGCGGCGCGTCCGCGAAGTGGAAGCCGGCCACCGGCGCGACCGTTTCCGGACGGCCGGAAGGCAACATGTGGAGCTGCAGCACGAAGTCCGTGCCCGGGTCGAGACGCCAGGCGAGCCCGTCAAGCCCCGGGTTGGGAGCCATGCCCGGGGTCCAGCCCATCAGGTGCCCGTCCGGCATGAACGCCAGGCCCATTTCCATGCCGCTGAAGCCGGGCTGCTCGGGCTGCTCGGGTTCCTCGGTTTCCCGGCGCCGTGACGACGACGTGTCGTCGACCGCCATGATCGCGTGGTGGACGAACTGCGGATTGCCGGGGCGCAGCTCGACCGTCTTCACCCAGCGGGTCTCGCTGACCGGCAGCGGCATGACGAGGTTGCGGAAGACGTCGGGTCCGTCGGCGGGCAGGGTGTACGGCGCCGGCAGCGTCACCGTCAGGTCCGGCTCTCCCAGCGCCCAGCCCTCCGCGGGGGCAGGGGGCTCGGGGAGATCCGCCGCTTCGCCCTCGGCGGCGCCCGACGCGGCCCACGCGGCGAGAGTCGCGACCTGCGACTCCGTCAGGCGGCGCTCGCCGACGAACTCGCCGTAGCCCGGCTCGGGCAGCCACGGCGGCATGAAGCGGCCGGCCGTTACCTCCGCGATCTGCCGCGAGCGCCGCGCGACGTCGTCGTAGCTCAGCAGCGTGAAGGGGCCGGAGCCGCCGGGGCGGTGGCACGGCGCGCAGTGCTCGAAGACGATCGGCGCGACGTGGCGCGCGAAGGTGATCGGGCCGGCCGGCAGCGTGTCCGCCGGGTCGCGCGAGGAAGGCGGTTCGGGAGCGGATGGCGTCCGGCATCCGGTCGCGATGAAGCTCATCACCGCCAATGCCGCCGCCGGCAACGCAGCACGGTGCATGTCCGACAGGGTACTTCAGGTGCCCGGTTGGCGTCGCGTCCGGCGGATCCCCTCCGCGTCGCGGCTGCCTGGACCTGCCACCCCGGCGGGGCTATTCTCAGGGGGTGCGGCATGTTCCCTGGCGCGCGGCGATTGGCTGCATGCAGGGGCGGGCGCCGGGCGCACTTGCGGCGTTCTCGCTCGTCGCCGTCCTGTCGGTCGCCGGAGCTGGAGCCCACGATTGCTCGGAACCCGGCAAGTGGTTTCGAATCAATCCGGGGGTGGCGGGATTCAACGACTGCCATCTACGCGCCTGGGCGGCGCGCTACTACTTTCCGCGCGACCACGATCCGAAGTGGCTGGCCATCGACCTGGCGCTCCAGGGCAAGGTGGGGGAGGCGATGACGTTCCGCCCGGCCGACGTCCACATCCTGCAGCCTGACGGGTCTCGAACGCCGCTGATCACGCAACGAACCTATCGTCGGCAACGAACCAGGCTGTTGCCGTTGCTGCTCCAGCTCCAGGGCGGGGCCAACCGGTCTCCGAGCGAATGCGCCACCAGGCTGCGATTCTTCGTGGACAGTGGCGTCCGACATTCGCTCGCGGACGTGAACCAGTACAGGTGCGTGCAGGGTTACCTGTTCTTCGCTGCACCCACCGGCCAATGGGCAAGCGGGACCTACGAGCTGGCCGTCGGTGGAGACGTCGGCCTGCGCATGCCGGTCGAGATCGAATAGGCGCGGCGTCTCGGGATTCCCGTGTCCCCGTTCACGACGAGAAGACGTCGGTCAGGTCCACCTCGAAGCCGGCGAGCAACGGCGAGCGCAACGTCTGCTCGCGGCCGAAGGTGTGCGTCACTGCCAGCACGCCGTCGCGCAGCCTGTGGATCCACACGGTCTCGGCCGCCGGGTCGACCAGCCAGTACTCCGTCACGCCGTGCTTCGCGTAGAGCGCGCGCTTGTAGCCGCGGTCGCGGTCCGCGGTGGCCGGAGACAGGATCTCGACCACCAGATCGGGTGCTCCCCGCACGTTGTCGCCGCCGCTCAGCAGGTGCGTGCGAGCGTGGGAGACGAACAGCAGGTCCGGTTGCACGACGTCGGTGTCGGACAGCACCACATCGCAGGGGGCGAAGTAGAGTTTCCCCAACCCCCGCGCCTCGATGAACCGGGCCAGTCTGCTTCCGAGGCGAGACTCGATGTCCTGGTGCTTCAGGTTCGGCGCCGGGTTCAAGAGCAGATCTCCGTCCAGCAGTTCGTAGCGCTTGTCCGGCGGGGCCGTCCGGTAGTCTTCGTAGGTGAACTTGAGGACGGGTTGCGCCGTGGCCATGCGTGGTCCTCCCTCCTGCCGTGCCGGACGATCACGACCATCATCATAGGGTATCGCGAACCGGCGCAGCCGAGCGGCGGCGAGCGGCGCGGCCGTCGCCGCGTCTCGTTGTGCGTTCACGACGAGAAGACTTCGTCCAGGGCGAGTTCGAAGCCGGCCAGGAGGGGCGAGCGCAACGTCTCGTTCCGCCCGAACGTCTGGGCTGCCGCCAGTTCGCCGTCGCGCGGGATCAGAATCGAGACGGTCTCGGCTGCCGGGTCGACCAGCCAGTACTCCTTCACCCCGTGCTTCGCATAGAGCGCCCGCTTGTAGCCGAGATCGCGGTCGGCGGTGGCGGGGGACAGGATTTCGACCACCAGATCGGGTGCTCCCCGCACGTTGTCGCCGCCGCTCAGCAGGTGCTGGCGGTCACGGGAGACGAACAGCAGATCCGGCTGCACGACATCGGTGTCGGACAGCACCACGTCGCAGGGGGCGAAGAAGAACTCGCCCAACACCTTCTCCTCAATGAACCGGCCAAGCCTGCTTCCAAGGCGAAATTGCAGCCGCTGGTGCTTGAGGTTCGGCGCCGGCGTCAAGAGCAGATCTCCGTCCAGCAGTTCGTAGCGCTTGTCCGGCGGCGCCGTGCGGTAGTCCTCGTAGGTGAACTTGAAGGCGGGTCGCGCCGTGATCGAGTTCGATTCCCCGGTTGCCGTCTCGCGACCGAGCATGATGACCATCATACCGCGCCAAGGCTCGGCGCCGTGGCCCGCGCCGTACGGAATCTGCAGCAAAGCTGCCGAGGTGATCGACGAAGAACCGCACGTTGTGGTCGGTGCAGTTGTCGCGGTCGCGTCGCGCCCCGCCGGCCGGCGCTCACGGTCGCGCCGGCCGGGCGGGAGGGGGAGCGGGCCGGCGGAGACCGCCGGCCCCGGATACCCCGGCTCAGGACGAGTAGCCGGCGGGCGCCGTTACCACTTGACCTGGAAGGCCAGACGCGCCAGGCGGCCCTGCAGCAGCCGCGTCGGCGTCGCGTAGCCCGACCCGTAGGAGTCGGTGTCGCTGATGATGGCGCTCGCGTTGAGCGCGTTGTAGACGTCGAGCTGCGCCGAGTACTCCCAGTTGCCGACCCGGAAGATCCGCCGGATGGCGAAATCGACCTGAGTCCAGTAGCCGAAGTAGTTGATGCCGGGCGCGAACATCTGCACCGGCTGGTTGTCCGTCAGATTTCCGCCCGGGTAGTAGGCGTCCGTGATGGTCCAGCGCATCTCGCGCTCGTTGCCCGAGTAGGCCTGGATCGAGCCGCTGAACTCGAAGTCGGCCGGCAGCGGGTAGGCGCCGAACAGCTTGAAGTCGTTGCGGAACGGGATCCCGAGCGCGCTCTGATCGCAGAATCGGCCGCCGCGCAGCGTCGTCCGGTTGCGGTCGATCATGTCCGCCTGGCTCACCCCGTTCGGGTTCTGGGTGAGTCCGCAGGTGTCCTGCACGTGCTGGTGCATCGTCCAGCCGCCGAACAGGGTGCCGCCGTTCGGCAGGCGCGCCTGCAGGCTCACCTCGACGCCGTTGTAGTAGTTCCGGTTGACGTCGGAGTTGACGTGGACGATGTCCTTGTTCGTCCGGGTGGCCGGGTCCTGGTTGAACGCCAGGAACGTCGTGTCGGCCAGCGTCGGCGCCTGGCCGATGCCGCTCAGGTACCCGAGCCGGCCCCCGGGATCGTCGAACGTCACGTTGAACGGTATCCAGTCGCCGCACGGGACGCCGACCTGGGCGGTCGAGACGTCGCAGCTCCGCAGGGAGCGGTTCTCGGCGTGCTCGATGTCGTAGAAGACCCGCCGGTAGTAGGCGGCGGTCAGCGAGACGCGCGGGGCGATCTCGTGCTGGATGCTGCCGGTCCATTCGACGTTGTACTCCCGCTGCAGGTCGGGGTCGGGCCGCACGCCCACCTGCGCCAGCTCGCCGCTGGTGAAAACCGTGGAGTTGGTTCCCACCGTGCCGATCTCGTGGTCCTGCGCGATGAAGTCGCCGTTGGTGCCCGTGTAGTCCGGCATCCCGAACGCGGCGAACTCGGCCGCCGTCGCGCAGCGGGCCGCACCGCCGTCGTGGACGCCCGTGTGCAGGGCGCAGTCCAGCCAGTCGCGCGTGTCCGCCTGGAGCGAGATGGGATGGTAGCGGCGCCCGAAGCCGTTCGTGTACGGCTTCATGAAGCGGTTCACGGAGAACTTCAGCGCGGTGCGCGCGTCGCCGAACAGGTCGTAGACGACGCTGAACCGCGGCGCGATGTCGTTCCAGTACGGCTTCTGATCCTGCCCGTTGAACACGCGCCCGCCGATGAACCGGCCGCCCTGGATGCCGGCGCCGGCGCGGTAGGTGTCGTTCCCCGACTGGAACTGATCGAAGCGGACACCGGCGTTGATCGTGAGCCGGTCGATCGTCCAGGTGTCCTGGGCGTAGATGCCCCGGTCGGCCCGCACGTAGGTGTTGTAGTAGGCGGGCAGGTTGTAGATGCTCACCTCCTCGGCGATTCCCTCGTTGAAGCGCGCCAGGAGGCTGCCGTTGCCGTCGAAGCCGACGCCGCCGTTGCTCATCGACCACTGCATCCCGACCTTGAAGTTGTGCGAGCCGGTGACGTAGGAGAAGGCCGCGTTCGGGTAGCGGCGGTCGGCCGGCGTGACCAGGATGTCGTAGGTGTAGTTGTGGGTCGTGAGCCCGGTGCCCCGGTCGTAGAAGCGGACGTCCCGGAACCAGCCGCCGCTCTGGTCGTAGCTCAGCGGGTGGTAGCACGGCGTGTAGATGCAGGTGATCAGGTCGCTCGGCTTGTCGTGCGCCAACTGCACGCCGGCGCCACCTTCCGAGATCGGGGTGTTCGGCTGATAGCCGAGCCGCAGCCGCTCGTAGACCTGCGAGTAGCCCACCTCGAGCAGCGCGCGGCTGCTGATCGTCGACGTCCACTTCGTCTGGAACGTGTGGTAGTTCCCGAAGTTGGGGTCGCGGTGGCTCGACGCCCGAATCGGCTCGGTGTTGCCGTAGAACTCGCGCGCCTTGAACTTGAAGATCCGGTCGAGATAGGCGCTCACCTTGTTGCGCTGGGAGACCTGCGACGTTAGCCGGAACAGCGCGCTCCGGACGTACTGCTCGACGATGGCGTCCTCCCGGCTCTCCACGGCCGGATGGTCCTTGTCGAAGGTGCGGAAGTAGTCCTCGATCTCCTCCTGGCTCGCGCCCTGGCGGAACGTGGGCACGAACGCGTTGGGCCACAGCTCGTCGACCGAGATGCCCCGGACCGACGCGAAGTACCACAGCTTGTCGCGCAGGATCGGGCCGCCCACGGCCGGGTTGACGTCGTGGATGTTCGACACGCCCTGCGTCGACTCGAGGCCCAGCTCGTTCAGGGCCGGGGTCAGGTTGTTCGCCTGCCACCCCCCGTCGGTGAAGCCGACGTAGTTCGACCCGCTGAAGGTGTTCCCCCCGTCCTTGGGGATCATGTTCAGCCGGATTCCACCGGCCGAGACTTCCGCCGGGCTGCCCGAGGTGCTGACCGCCATCTCCTGGCTCAGCGCCTGGTTGTTGTAGTTCATGATTCGGCCGTCGCCCAGCTCGGCGTTGACCATCATCCCGTCGACCTGCATGACGGAGTGGTCGGAGTTGGCGCCGTGCGAGACCATCTGCACCTGCTCCATCATCTGGGCGCCGCCGACATCCGGGATGGTCAGCCGGACCCCCTGCGCCAGGTAGCCGATCGACTGCGTGTTGCGCGGCGTCGGCAGCGCGTCGATGGTGTCGCGCGCCAGGACCTCGGTCCGGGCCGCGCTCTGCACGTCGACCATCGGGGCCGCGCCCGAGACGGTGACGGTCTCCTCGAGCGCGCCGACCGACAGCGCGCCGTTGACCGTCAGCGTGAAGTTCGCCTGGAGCTGCAGGCCCTCCTGCACGAAGGTCGAGAACCCCGGCAGGCTCATCGTGACGTTGTAGGTGCCGGGCCGCAGATCGATGACGGTGTAGCGGCCGGTGCCGTCGGAGACCGCGACGCGGCTCCCTTCGATCAGCGCCGGACTGGCGACTTCCACGGTGACGCCCGGCAGGACGCCCCCGGTGTTGTCGCTGACCTCGCCCGTGATCGAGCTCTGGGCGAGCGCGGCGGCGGGTAGCAGGGCGAAGCAGGTGAACGCGGCCAAGGCGCCGCGCGTGCATTTGACGGCTGTCATCTTCCCTCCTCGTGGAATGCGGTTGCGCGAACGTCGAAATCCCCTCCTCTGCGCGACGGAAAGACCGACGGCATGCACGGCCTCGACCGCACGCGAGCACCAGATTATATAGCAATTGCCGTGCCGTTACGCGGGGCCAGGCCAGACGCGTCTGGAGTGTGGGTCTTGACGCGTGTTCGCGGCTCGCTTGCGGTGCCTCACGTTTGTGGGGGGCGACCGGCAGGGGTACCTGCCGGTCGATTTTTTGGTCTTCGATCCAGGAATTTGGATTCTCCTGGTCGTGCGTGGCTACGGCTGCGGACCGCCCAGCGGTGCGCGGGACGGCCGGTTCTGCTCGTAGAGGGCAAGGACACGGGCCATGGCGCGGGCGGCATCGGGGTATCCCGCCTGTTCCGCCGCGGCAATCGCGCGCCGCTGCCGTTCCGCCGCCTCGCCGAAGCGGCCCGCTTCCGCCAGCGCCAGCGCCACCGTCTCGTCCAGCGTCGGGTTGGGGGGCGCCCCGAGCAGCGGCTCGACGAGGGTCAGGGCCCGGCGGCCGTCGCGCGCGTCCGGGTCCGGCGCGGCGGCGAGGACGCGGATCAGCAGATCGGTCAGGCCAGGATGTCCGGGGTGGCGCGCGCGCGCTTCGTCCAGTCGGTCGCGCGCTTCCCGGTAGCGGCCGAGCTGGACCAGCAGCAGCCCACGGGCCAGCCAGACGTCGGCGAACCCCGGCGCGATCTCGACCGCCCGGTCGAGATCGGCCAGGGCGTCCTCGGGGCGCCCGGCGGCCCGATAGGCGTCCACCAGTCCGAGCCGCGCCTCCAGGTAGTCGGGCTCGTGCTCGACGGCTGCAGTGAAATGCCGCAGGGCCTCGGTCCGCCGGCCGGCCATGCTCGCCAGCGTCCCGAGGCCGGCATGCGCCCGCGCCTGTGTCGGATCGAGTCGAACGGCCGCCTCCAACTGCTCGGCTGCACCATCCGTATCGCCGGCGGCGAAGAGCGCGGAGCCGAGCTGCTGCCGCAACCCCGCATCGTCGGGCGTCTCAGCGATTCCCTCGCGGAAGATCTCGACAGCTTCGGCCGGGCGGCCGTCCTGCATCGCCGCGACGCCGCGAGTCTCGTAGTTGCGCGGGCTCCGCAGCAGGCTCTCGTATGCGCGCATCAGCGGGTCCGGCGGCTCCGGCGGATCGCCCCCGCGTCGGCTGAGGTGCTCTTCCGCCCGGTCGGCATTCCCCGCTTCGCGGTAGGCCGTCGCCAGGTTGTACTGGATGTCCCAGGCCGAGGGTCCGACCGCCAGTGCGCGCTCCAGATACTCGATGGCCCGCGCGGTCGCACCCTGCGCAAGAGCCGCGCGGCCGATGCCGGACAGCGCCGGTGCGGACGCCGGGTCCACGGCCAGCGCCTGCTCGAAGAGGGGCTCGGCTTCCTCCGCACGGCCCTCGTCGAGATACAGCTCCCCGAGGTGTACGAGCGCCGCGACGTAGGTCGGATCGAGCTCGACGGAGCGCTCTAAGGACTCGACCGCCCGCGGCTGGTCGCCGGTCGTCCGGTGGAGCTGCGCGAGGTAGTACGGCCAGCGCATCTGCCGCGGCGCCAGCGCTTGCGCGTGACCGAACGCGGTCTCCGCGGCCTCGTAGAAGCGGGTAGCCATCAGGATGAGACCGAGCTCACCGTAGGCGTTCCCGAGGGCCGCGGCCGTGGCGCCGGTGCTCCCCGCGCGCCGCAGGGCGTCGTGCCGCTGCCGCACCTGCGCCTGGACAGGCTCCGGAAGTCCGGACAGGTCGGGCATGACGAGGGGTGGCGGGGCAAGGGGTGCCGCCGCGCCGAGGTTTGCGGGGCCGGACGAGGTGGCTTCCTCGGCCGGCGTGCAGCCGCTGCCCAGCACGCCCGCGATGGCGGCGGCGGCCAGCATGGAGGTTGCGGCCGGGATCCGGCGGAGCAGGGCGGTCATCGCGGGCGGCCCTTCCTCTGCGTCAGCGTCGTGTAGCGGCCGGTCGGCACGTCGGCCCATTCCTCGACCTCGCCGTCGGGCCAGAACACTCGGACCAGCGACACGCCCGCCGATTCGCCGAGGCCGACCAGCACGCGGGGATCGTTCGCCGATGCGAAGCTGCCGTCGGCCCGTGCGCGGCGCCAGAGCGTCGACCCGTCGGCGCGGAGCACCGCCACCCGCGCTCCGACCGCGTCTCGCGGCGTCTCCGCGCCGACGAGCCGCAGCCCGAGCCAGCCGCGCCGGCTGCCCACCTGATTCAGTAGCAGTTGGACGCGCCCGGCCGCGTTGGCGACCAGCACGTCGGTGTCGCCGTCGTTGTCGACGTCCCCGAAGGCTGCGCCGCGGCTCACGTCGGACCGCTCGAACACCGACCCGGCGCGGTCGGTCGCCGCCTCGAAGCCGGCGCCCGCCAAGTTGCGGAACACCTGGTTGCGTTGGTCGAGCGCGAACGGGTTGTCCGGCCCGAACTTCTCGAAGTTCAGGACGACGGCGCCGTTCACGGCGACGACGTCCAGCCAGCCGTCGTTGTCGATGTCGATCCACCCGGCGCCGAAGCCGGTGTACGGCAGGCTCGGCGCGCGGATGCCGAGCGGGGCGCTCCGGTCGCGGAACAGGCCCGCGCCGTCGTTCACGTACAGCGTGCTGCCCTGGCCCGACAGCTCGGTGACGTAGAGGTCCTAGTCGCCGTCGTTGTCGAAGTCGCCGGCGTCGACTCCCATGTCGGCCTTGGCGTTGCCGCCCGCGCCCAGCGCCGCCCCCGCGGCCAGCGCCCGGTTGCGGAAGGTGCCGTCCCCCTGGTTCATCCACAACTGGTTCTCGCGCTGATCGTTGGCGACGAAGAGATCGATCCGGCCGTCGCCGTCGAAGTCGGCGGTCGCGGCGCCGAGGGCCGGCCCGAACTCGCGTCCGAGTCCCGCCGCCGCGGTTACGTCCTCGAACGTGCCGTCCCCCCGGTTGCGGTAGAGCACGTCCGGGTGCGGCCGGCTCGTTTCCGGCGCGCAGTAGTCCGGCGCGCCGGCCCGGTCGTAGCACTGCGTGTGGCCGGCGAGGGTGTAGGTCAGGTAGTTGCCGACGAACAGGTCGAGCCACCCGTCGCGGTCGTAGTCGAAGAACGACGCCGGGAGCCCCCAGGCGGGATCGCCCGTACCGCTCCGTTCGGTGACGTCGGCGAACGTGCCGTCGCCCCGGTTGCGCAGCATCTGGTTAGGTCCGAAGCGGGTCAGGTACAGGTCGGTCCAGCCGTCGTTGTCGAAGTCGCCGGCCGCGACTCCCATCCCGTAGCCGCCCGGGGCGATCCCCGCCTCGGCGGTGACGTCGATGAACCTGAGCCGGCGCTCGCCGTCCCCGCCGACCTCCAGCTCGTTGCGGTAGAGGCGATCGCCCGGCGGCTGATCGGCGGGCGGCGGAATCAGCGGCTCGCCGTCCCCGAGCAGCTCGCCCTGTACGAGGTACACGTCGAGATCGCCGTCGTTGTCGTAGTCGAACAGGCCGGCGCCGGGTCCCATCATCTCGGACTGGTAGAAGCTGTCGGTCATGCCGTTGAAGTGGACGAAATCGAGACCGACCTCGGCGGCCCGATCGACGAACCACGCCACGTCGGGCGCGCCGGCCGCGACCGGCGCCGGGTCCGGCGGCAGGGCCGTATCCGGGCCGCAGGCGGTCAGCCAGGCGGCCAGCAAGAGACGGGGCGTTGCGCGACAGGCAGTCGGACGCATCGGTACAACCACCAATTATGCCGGATGACCGCCTGCGGCCGTCAGCCCAGCATGCGAGCGGCTTGGCGCGCGTAGTAGGTGATGACGATGTCCGCTCCGGCGCGCGTGATCGCGGTCAGCACTTCGCGCATCGCCCGCTCCTCGTCCAGCCAGCCGTTGCGGACGGCCGCCTTCAGCATGGCGTACTCGCCGCTGACGTGGTACGCCGCGATCGGGTAGCCGAACTCCTCCTTGACCCGCGCGATGACGTCCAGGAAGTGCAGCGCCGGCTTCACCATCACGATGTCGGCGCCCTCCTCGAGGTCGAGCGCCACCTCGCGCAGCGCCTCCTCCACGTTGGCCGGATCCATCTGGTGGGTCCGCCGGTCGCCGAACGCGGGCGCCGAGTCCGCCGCGTCCCGGAACGGCCCGTAGTAGGCCGAGCAGTACTTCGCGGCGTAGGCCATGATCGCGACGTCTTCGAAGCGCGCGGCGTCGAGCGCCTCGCGGATCGCGCCGACCCGCCCGTCCATCATGTCGGAGGGGGCGACCACGTCGGCCCCGGCTTCCGCATGCGAGACGGCCACGCGCGCGAGCCGGTCGACCGTGGCGTCGTTGACGATGACGTCGCCCTCGACGATGCCGCAGTGGCCGTGCGACGTGTACTCGCAGAGGCAGACGTCGGTCGCGACCAGCATGGCCGGCGTCTCCTGCTTGATTGCCCGGACCGCTGCCTGCACCGGCGCCGCCGCGTCGTCGGCGGCGCTGCCGACCTCGTCCTTGTCCTCGTTGTGGGGCAGGCCGAACAGCAGGACCGAGCGCACGCCGTCGCGTGCGGCGCCGGTCGTCTCGGCGACCGCCTGGTCGACCGACAACTGGTACACGCCCGGCATCGACGGCACCTCGCGGCGCACGCCTTCGCCCTCGCAGACGAACAGGGGATAGACCAGCGCGTCGGGGGAGAGGCGCGTCTCGCGCACCATGTCGCGGATCGCCGCCGAACGTCTCAGGCGCCGGGGGCGGCGCCTGAGGTCCAGGCCCGACGTGGACACCGTCTTCCGGGCGGCGCCCGCGGGTGATGGGGTAGCGGTAGTGGTCATGGCGCAGTTCCCGATTCAGGCCGAGTGGGCCGCCGGCGAGCCGGCGGCGCGTCGTTCACGTTCGCCGTCGGCGAAGTAGTCCGCGAGCGCCCGGGCGAGAGCCGGCACGGTGTAGGTCGACGGCATGACCGGCGTCTCCACCCCGAGTTGCCGCGCAGCCCGGACCGTGACCGGACCGATCGCCGCGACGACGGTCGCGCCCAGCAGGTCGACGGCCCGATCCGCACCGAGCGACTGCACGACGCTGCGGACCGCGGACGCGCTCGTGAACGTCACGGCGTCGATCTCGTTCTTCATGATCATCTCGCGCACGGCGCCGCCGGGCCACCCCGCCGCGGGGATCGTGCGATAGGCGGTCACTTCCGTAACGTCGGCTCCCGCGGCCCGCAGCGCGTCCGGCAGCAGCGGACGTGCGATGTCGGCCCGCGGAAGCAGGATGCGCGTCTTGCGCAGATCGCGCCCGGTCCTGAGCGCTTCGCTCACCCCTTCACCCCGATGATCGGACGGCGCCAGATCGACCTGCAGCCCGTGCCGGGCGATCCGGGCGGCGGTGGCCGGGCCGATGGCGCAGATCCTGACCCCCTCGAGAGCCCTTGCGCCGGGGCCGTGGGCGGCCGCGCGCTCCACGAAGGCGTCGACGCCGTTGGCGGACGTGAACACGATCCAGTCGAACGACGCCGCGGCCGCGCAGGCGTCGTCGAGAGGCTGCATGTCGTTCGGCGGCACGATGCGGATTGCCGGCGCCTCGATCGCCTCGGCGCCCAGAGCGGCCAGCCGTTCGGCCAGCTCGGGGGCTTGCGCGTGCGGGCGGGTCACCAGGATCCGTTTCCCGGCCAATGGCCGCATCGCCGGCGTCATCGCGCCCTTGCCTCTTCCAGCAGCGGTCCGGCGCCCGCCGCGAGCAGTCCGGCCGCTACCTCGGCGCCGAGGTCGGCGGGAGCCGCCGTCGAGCCCCTGGCCTCGCGGCGCACGAGCATGGAGCCGTCCGGCGAGACGACCACACCGCGCAGGAGGAGGTCGTCGCCGGAGACGGTCGTCACTCCGCCGAGGGGCACCTGGCAGTCGGCGCCGAGGGCGGTGACGAGCGCCCGTTCGGCTTCCAGAGCGGCCGCGGCGCCGCGGTCGGCGATCGTCGCCAGCAGATCGTGCGTCTCCTCGTCGGCGCCGCGGTATTCCGCGCAGACGATCCCCTGACCGGGGGCCGGCAGGCAGAGGTCGAATGGCAGCCGCACCGCGATGCGCGAGGCCAGGTTCAGTCGCACCAGTCCGGCCGCGGCCAGCAGGAGCAGGTCGAAGTCCCCCGCCTCCAGCTTGTCCAGCCGGGTACCGACGTTGCCGCGGATCGGGGCGACATCGAGATACGGGTAGGCGTGCCGCAATTGCGCGGTTCGGCGCACGCTGCCGGTGCCGACCCGCGGCGCCCGTTCGGGTGCGAAGAGCGCTTCCGGATCGGCGGCGGGGCGTTCGCACGAGCGCGGCGCCACGACCGCGTCGCGCGGATCCTCGCGCGGCAGCACCGCCTGCACGCGCAGTCCCGCCAGGCGCTCGGCCGGCAGGTCCTTGGCGCTGTGCACGGCGAGGTCGACCTCCCCGTCGACCAGCGCCTCTTCGATCTCCTTGACGAACAGCCGTTTGCCCCCGGCGCTCGAGATCGGCTTCCGGGACAGGAGGTCGCCGCTCGTCTTGATGAGCACCAACTCGGTGGCTGATCCTCCGGTGTGCGCGAGCGCGCCGGCCACCGTCTCTGCCTGCCAGCGGGCCAGTGGGCTGCCGCGCGTGCCGATCCGCAGCCGTCTCACCGGTTCCTCAGTGCCGCCGTCCGTCCCCCGGTACCGGCCGCGGCGCGGTCCCTGGACGTGCGCCGCCGTTCTCCCGCCCCCTCTTCGTCGAGTCCGAAGAGCCGGCTGAGCGTGTCGGCATCGGCGGCGACCGCGTCTTCGTCCGGGGCCGCCTTGAGCTGCTGGGTCGGCGACGACAGCAGCTTCTCGACCAGCAGCCGCGTGACTTCCTCCACGCGGGTTCTGGCGGCCGGCGGCAGCGGGGCCAGCTTGGGCGCGAGCCGCTCCAGCTCCTGCTGCCGCGTCCGCTCGAAGTGCCTCCGCAGCGCGACCACCGTAGGGATGGCGCCGCGCGAGCGGAGCCAGCGCATGAAGCCGTCGACTTCCTCGCGGACCATCAGCTCCGCCCGGTCGACCTGCGACTGCCGGCGCGCCAGGTTCTCGCGGACTATCGACTGCAGGTCGTCGATGTTGTAGAGGAAGACCTGCTCGACCTGGCTGGCCGACGGTTCGACGTCGCGCGGCAGGCCGATGTCGATCATGAACAGCGGCCGGTCGCGGCGCGGCCGCATCGCATCGGCGACCTGCGCGCGGGTGAGCAGCCAGCGTGGCGCGCCGGTGGCGGTGAGCACGATGTCCGTGGTCGTCAACTCCGCGGTGATCTCTTCCCACGGCACGGCCACGCCGTCGACCTTGGCGGCGAGAACCGCGGCGCGGGCCGCGCTCCGGTTGGCGATCCCGATCCGTCCGAGGTTCTGGGAACGCAGGTGCGTGGCCGTGAGCTCCGCCATCTCGCCCGCGCCGACGACCAGCGCCCGCCGCCCGGCGAGATCGCCGAATATCTTGCGCGCCAGCGAGATTGCGGCGTAGCTGACCGAGACGGCGCCCTCGCCCAGCCCGGTCTCGCTGCGCACTCGCTTGCCGACGGTGAACGACGTGTGAAACAGCCGGTTCAGCGCCGCCCCGGTGAATCCCCGTTCCGCAGCGATGGAGAACGCGTCCTTGACCTGGCCCAGGATCTGCGGCTCGCCCACCACGAGCGAATCCAGCCCGGCGACCACCCGAAACAGGTGCCGGGCGGCGTCGCTGCCCTGCCGGCTGTAGAGGTACGGGGCCAGCTCCGGCTCCGGCACGTCGTGGAACGCGCTCATGAACGCCGCCAGCGTCTCGGCCAGCGGCCCGGGAGTCTCCGAATGCGCGTAGATCTCGGCACGATTGCAGGTGGAGAGCACCACGACTTCGGCAATGCCGGTGGCGTCCACGACCTCCGACAGCGCTTCCGGAATGCCGCGGCGGGCGAAGTCTATGCGCTCCCGCAGATCGACCGGTGCGCTGTGGTGGCTCGCCCCGAGCAGAAACAGATGCATGCCGCGTCCGGCGCGTGCCGGCACCGCTCCTCAGTAGAAGTTGTGGCTGCTGGTGCCAAAGTACCCTATCGGCACGAAGTTCAGCATCAGGATCGCGAAGCCGACCGCCGACAGCCAGGCCGTGCGGCGTCCTCCCCAGCCGAATGCCCGGCGCGCGTACAGCGAAAACGTGTATACCAGCCAGCAGAGCAGCACCGTGAAGATCTTCGGATCGAGGAGGGACATTGCCTGCACGCGCGGATCGGCGGCGCCCGGCTGCACCTGGATCAGCCAGATGGCCCCGACGGCCAGGCCGAGGGTCAGGAACACCCAGCCGAACGTCACCGCGCGTCCGTTCATCGCGTCGAGCACCTGCAGCGACGGCAGGCGGGCGTAGAAGACCCCGAGGTGCTTGGCTTTGAGCTCCTTGAACAGGAGCACGTAGGTGATGCTGATCACGCACGCGAGGGCGAAGGTGGCGTACGCCACGAGCAGCGAGAACACGTGGATCTCGAACCAGCGGCTCTCGAGCACCGGCGGGCGCGCCGCCACGTTGTTGCTGATGGCCGGGATCAACTGCAGGACGACCATCAGCGGCACGATGAAGATACCCATGGCGCGCTCGTCGGTCGCCATCTCGGTGTAGAGGTAGGCGAGCGCGAGGACCCACACGAACGCCGAGATCGCGCCGGTGGTGCCGACCAGCGGCAGGTGGCCGACCTGCATCGTCTGCATGCCGATGATGAACGTGTGCACGAGGGCCCCGAACACCAGCGACACCGTCGCGACGCGTCCGGAAGAGGGGCTGCGCGTCCCGAAATGCACGGCGTAGGCTACGCCCGCCACCAGATAGAGTGCGAGCGGCGCGGCATTCATGGGTGGCCCTTCCGGCGGCCCGCCGCCTCAGCCTCGGGGGGCGTAGTAGCCCTGCTTGGTCCGCGAGGAGACCGCCTCGCGGTCGACCCGTACGATGACCCGCCGCCACTGGCCGTTCCGGAGCGGGTTCGCGGAGATGTAGCCGACGGAGTACTGGCTGGAGAGCTCTTCCGAGATCTGCCGGTAGATCTCGGGCAGCTCTTCGATCCGTTCCGGGAAGAACGCCCGCCCGCCGGTTTCCTGCGCCAGTTGCCGCAGCACGAAGTCCGCCTCGCGGAACCCGGTGCGGGACCGGCTCTCCTCGGACTGCAGGCCGATCGAGAAGATGGCCGTGTTCGAGCGCTTCGACAGCTCCAGGACCTCGTCGAAGCTCACCAGGCTCGAGGTGTCCTCGCCGTCCGAGAGCACGATGATCGCCTCGCGCCGCAGGTCGGCCTGCCGGAGCGGCGCCTTGGCCAGCTCGCGCAGCGCGATGTAGATCGCGTTGTAGAGGGAGGTCGACCCGCCGGCCGCGGTCCGCTGGATGGCGCGTTCGAGCTGTTCTACGTCGTTCGTGAACGGTTGCAGGATGTTGACCCTGCTGTCGAAGTCGACGATCTCGGCGAGATCCTCCGGACGCAGCCGCTGCGCGAAACCGATGGCGGCCTCCTGCGCCGTCGTCATCTTCTCGTCCATGCTCGCGCTGGTGTCGATGAGCAGTGCGAGCGCAATGGGCAACTGGGTTCTCGTGAAGAAGTTGATCTCCTGCTGGACGCCGTCCTCGTAGATCCGGAAGCTGGCCTCCTGCAGGTCGGTGACGAAGCGTCCCTCGCGGTCGGTGACCGTCACGTTGAGGGAGACCACGTCGACCCCGGCCCGGAACGATGGCGATTGGGCCGGCGTGTCGGGCGGTTGGGCGCCGGCCGCGCCCATCCGCATGAGGCATGCGACGGCGATGATCGTGGCGGCTGCTGCAGCGCGGCGAATCATTGTCGGCTTCCGTGCCGCCCCAGGGTGGTTCCGGGGGCTAGCGGTTACGGGTGTCGGGGCTCCTGAGCAGGATACCGCGCGCCGTGAGTCCGGGACGGTCGACGCTCACCCTGACCTCCTCCGGCGGGATGAGCGAGTCCGGCCGCGAATAGACGACCAGGTACTGGTTGCGGAGCTCGGCGACGATGTCCCGCATCGCCCGCTCGACGGCCGAGCTCGCGAGCAGGTCCCGATGGCTTCCGCCGCTGTCCGCGGTGCCGCGCGCAAGGACCAGATCCCGTTCGAACTCCTGCTGGCGAGCGTCGAAGCCGCCCCCGAAACCGCCGGCGGCCTGTCCGATCGCGAACGCCGCGCGACGCGCCTCCACGGACAGCGTGTAGACGGCGGCCCCGCTCTCGTCGATGCGATCGAGGACCTGCCGGCCCCCCCGGTTGCTGTAGTCGGTGCCCTCCGTCGTCACCACGACCATGACCGGACGGTCGGCGCCCCGCCGGGTGAACCCCTCCGCGACCTCGTACACGGCGTCGAGCATGTACGCCGCCTGACCGGACTGCGGAAAGACCCTCCCGATCCCTTCGCGCAGCCGCTCGGCGTCGCTGGTCGTCTGGACGAGAATGCGGGGCGGCCCCCCGAAGGAGATGATGGAGATCTGATTGTCCCCGTGCATGCCGTCGACGAACGCCGACAGTCCGCGGCGGAAGTCGGATGCCGCGCGCACCGCCGCCTCGCTCGTGTCGACCAGAATGGCGATCTGCCGTCCCGCACCCGCCGGCTCGACGCGCAGAACCTCGCGCGCGGCGTCGTCCTCGCGGATGTCGAAATCGGCCGCGTCGAGGTCCCTGACCGGTGCCCCGTCGTCGTCGAGCACCGACACGATCATGATGCGCTCGGCGGACTGGGCCTCGGCCGCCGCAACGCCCGCGACAGAGGCTGCGAGCGCAAGAGAAAGCGTGATGCAGGCGTGTCGCAAAGGCAGCATCTCTCAACCGCGAGTATAGGTCCGGCTTTCCGGCCCCGTCAAGGTCGACGCCGGGCAGAAAACCTTGTAAAAACAGGAGTTGCGCGCCGGTCGCGGCTCCCGCGGCGGGTTCGGGGTTCCTTGACAGCCTCCCGGGCTCGTGCAATAATCCGCGCGGTTTTGGGGCCTCACGTCGCACCCTTTCGGTCCGTATGGTTTCGCCATGGTGCCTCGTGTTCTTGCAACGAGCCAAGGGTAGAGCCACGAGCCGGAGCCGGCAGCGCGTGAAGGGTTCGCGACGACGATGCTAGACGCCTACATTCCGGTCTTTCTCTTCATCCTGGTGGCCATCGGCTTCGCCATCTTCACCCTGATGGTGTCCCAGCTCGTCCATTCGAAGCGCTACAACCGGGTCAAGTTCGAGCCGTACGAGTGCGGCATCGAGCCGGAGACCGACGCCCGTGACCGGTACAGCGTGCGCTACTACTTGGTCGCGATGCTCTTCGTGATCTTCGACGTCGAGACGGTCTTCATGTTTCCGTGGGCCGTCGTCATGGACGAGCTGGCGCTGTTCGGGCTGATCGAGATGCTCGTGTTTCTGTTCATCCTGGTGGTCGGCTACGTCTACGCGTGGCGCAAGGGCGCCCTGGACTGGGCCTGAGGGCGGGGCGGGAGCGAGCCATGGCGGACGAAACCAAATCGCAGGCGGGGCCGGACGGAGCCGATTCGCAGCCGGGGTCTGCGGCAACCGGGTCCAAGTCGACGGAGTCCGCGTCCGCCGCCGGGAAGCCCGCCGTCGGCAGACCCGCGGCGCCTGCGAAGAAGCCCGCCGCCAAGCCCGAGGCGCCCGCGAAGAAGTCCGCCGCGGCGGCCAGGCCCCGTCCCAAGCCGAAGCCGAAGGCGCCGCCGGAGCCTCCAAAGGCCCCCGAGGATCAGGCTCCGCCGGACGGCATCGCGTTGCCCGAGATGGTGGCCGCCGTCCGGAAAGGCGTGTCGGGCGCGGTTCAGCAGGTTTCCTACTGGGTCGGAGACTGGACGATCATCGTCGCGGCGGACCGGCTGCTCGACGTGATGCGGTTCCTCAAGGACGACGCTTCGACGTTGTTCGACTACTGCTCCGACGTGACCGCGGCCGATTGGCCGCCGCGCGAGAAGCGGTTCGACGTGATCTACTGTCTGTACTCCACCCGACTCCGCCACCGGCTCCGCGTCAAGGTGCGGGTCGGCGAAGAGGATCCGGTCGAGTCGGTGACCCATCTCTGGCCGGCCGCCGACTGGCTGGAGCGCGAGGTCTATGACCAGTTCGGCATCAACATCGTGAATCATCCCGACCTGCGGCGGATCCTGATGCCGGATCAGTGGCAGGGCCATCCGCAGCGCAAGGACTACCCGCTCGAAGGCCCCGGCGAGCTCCTGATGGAGAATCCGCAGGACTGGCTCCGCGTGCGCAATCTCGCGGACGAAGCCGGTACGGATGCCGAGATCGAGTAGACCGCAGGATCCGAGCCGATGACCCTCGAAGCTCCACGCGCGAGCACGACGCAGTTCGACACGGACGAGCTGGTCATCAACATGGGTCCGCAGCACCCGAGCACGCACGGCGTGCTGCGGGTGGTCCTCAAGCTGGACGGCGAGCGCGTGATCGACGCCGACTGCGTGATCGGCTACATCCACCGGGGCATCGAGAAGCTTTCCGAGAATCGGGATTGGACCCAGATCATCCTGCTGACCGACCGGATGGACTACGTCGCCGCCGCGACGAACAATCTCGGCTACTGCCAGACGGTCGAGAAGCTGATGGAGATCGAGGTGCCGCGCCGGGCCCGCTACCTCCGGACGGTGCTCGCCGAGCTGCAGCGGATCGCCAGTCACTGCCTGTGGCTGGGGACCCACGCGATGGACATCGGCGCGATGACCGTGCTGCTCTACGCGTTCCGGGAGCGCGAGTTCGTGCTCGATCTGTTCGAGGAGTTCTGCGGCGCGCGGCTGACCTACAACACGATGCGCATCGGGGGGCTTCCGCTCGACATCCCGCCCGGCTGGGACAAGAAGGTGTTGTCGTTCTGCGACCTGATGGAAGGCAAGCTGAACGACTACGAAGCGCTGCTGACCAACAACCGGATCTGGCTGAAGCGCACGCGCGACGTGGGGGTCATCGGCGGGGACGAGGCGATCGGGCTCGGTCTGTGCGGCCCGCCTTTGCGCGGGTCCGGCGTGCCGCGCGACGTGCGCAAGGACGAGCCGTACGCCGCCTACGACGAGCTGGAGTTCAACGTCCCGCTGGGGACCCGCGGCGACACCTACGACCGGTATCTCATCCGCATGGACGAGTTCCGCGAATCGATCCGGCTCGTCCGGCAGGCGGTGGAAGGTCTGCCGGAAGGCCCGATCATGGGCAAGGTGCCGCGTCTCATCAAGCCCCCGGCCGGCGAGACGTATCATGCCATCGAGTCGCCGAAGGGGGAGCTCGGCTACTTCATCGTCAGCGACGGGAAGTCGACCAACCCGTACCGGTTCCGCGTTCGCCCGCCGTCGTTCTGCAATCTGCAGGGCCTCAAGCGGCTCGTGACGGGGCATCTGGTGGCCGACGTGGTCGCGCTGATCGGCACGATCGACATCGTGCTGGGCGAGGTGGATCGGTAGGCCATGCTGGAAACCATCGTCGTCCCGCTCCTGAAGATCGCGGTGCTGCTGAACGCGGTGCTGGTGGCGGTGACCTTTCTGGTTCTGATGGAGCGGAAGGTCATCGCGTGGGCGCAGTCGCGCCTCGGCCCGATGCGCGTCGGACCGTACGGCATCCTGCAGGCGATTGCGGACCCGATCAAGCTGATCCTGAAGGAAGACATCACACCGCGGAAAGCGGACAAGTACGTTTTCACGCTGGCGCCGATCATGAGCCTCGTGCCGGCCCTCGTCGTGTTCGCGGTGGTGCCGTTCGGACCGGACCCGTTCTACTACGTGGCCGACATCAACGTCGGCCTGCTGTTCATCATTTCCGTGACGTCCATCGGCGTCTACGGGATCATCCTCGGCGGCTGGGCCTCGAACAGCAAGTACCCGCTGCTGGCCAGCCTGCGCGCGTCGGCGCAGCTCATCAGCTACGAGATCGCGGTCACGATGACGCTGGTCAGCGTGATCCTGACCACGGGCACGCTCAGCCTGGTCGGCATCGTGGAGGCGCAGCGGGAGGGCGGGCTCTGGTTCGCGTTCGTCCAGCCGGTGGCGCTGATGCTGGTCTTGATCGGGGGGCTGGCCGAGACCAACCGGGCGCCCTTCGACCTGCCCGAGGCGGAGACGGAGCTCACCGGCGGGTTCCACACCGAGTACAGCGGGATGCGGTTCTCGCTGTTCTTCCTTGCCGAGTACGCCAACATGATCGTCATCTCGGCGGTCGTCGTCATCTTGTTCTTCGGTGGCTGGCTTCAGCCGTTTCCGAATGTGCCGGCGCTGGCGTTTCTCGGGCTCTTGCCGCCGTGGATCTGGTTCATCGGCAAGATCTTCGTGTTTCTCTACCTCTTCATCTGGATTCGCGCCACGCTGCCCCGCTATCGGTACGACCAGTTGATGGGGCTCGGTTGGAAGGTGCTCATCCCGATCGCGATCGGCAACCTGGTGGTGACCGGTATCCTGAAGGTCGCGTTGTAGGCGCGCAGAAGTAACCGATGGCCGAAGCGATTGTGTTCTGGACGCTCGCGGTACTGATTCTCGGGCTCGGGATCCTCGTGATTTCCGCCCGTAGCGCGGTGCACAGCGTGCTCTTCCTGGTGGTCGACTTCCTCCTGGTCGCGGTGCTCTACGTGACCCTCGGCGCGGAGTTCGTCGCGGTCATCCAGGTGTTGGTCTACGCGGGCGGCATCGTCGTCCTGTACCTGTTCGTGGTCATGCTCGTGAACCTGAAGAAGGCCCCGGAGCGCTACGCCGATCCGCGCCGCGTTCCGTGGACCGGCACGCTCCTCGCCGGCGCGGTTCTCGCCGAGGTCATCGCCATCGCGGTCTACTCCACCGCCAGCAGCGACGGCTCGGCAGCGGCAGCGGCAACGGGTGGGCTGGGCGCCGATACGCCGTTCGCCGACTGCGGAGGGGCGCTCGTGAGCTGCAACACGGAGCAGCTCGGCTGGGTGCTCTACACGAGCTATCTGATTCCGTTCGAGCTGGCCTCGATGCTGCTGCTGGTGGCCATGATCGGGGCCATCGTCCTGGCCAAGAGGCACTTGTAGAGGGAAGCGCGTGCTTGAGATCACCCCACTGCATTACAGCCTGCTGTCGGCCGCGCTCTTCATGATCGGCGTGATCGGCGTCCTCGTGCGCCGCAACGTCATCGTCATCTTCATGTCGATCGAGCTCATTCTGAACGCGGTCAACATCAACCTGATCGCGCTGTCCGATCAGCTCCAGGATCTCGCCGGACAGGTGTTCGTCGTCTTCGTGATCGCGGTGGCGGCGGCCGAGGCGGCCGTCGGACTGGGCATCATCATCGCCTTCTACCGCAACAAGGAGACGGTGAACATCGACGAGATCCAGATCATGCGCTGGTGAGCCTGCTCTCATGGAATCAATCTGGCTGATCCCGCTCCTGCCTGGCATCGGCGCCGCCCTCAACGGGCTGGTGGGGATTCGCTTTTTCGGCAAGCGATTCGCCGGCGTGCTGGCCTCGTTCATGATGGGCTGGGCCCTGTGGCTGAGCCTCGTGGCGTTCTGGGAGCTGCTCGGGACGGAGGAACGGTTCCACCAAGTGACGGTGGCGAGCTGGATTCCGCCGATTCCGCTGGAGACCGCCGACGGCATCGGCTCGTTCAGCGTGGACTGGTCGTTCACGCTCGATCCGCTGTCGGCGATGATGCTGCTCGTCGTCACCGGCATCGGCTTCCTGATCCACATCTACTCGATCGGCTACATCGAGCACGAGCCGCGGGGCGGCGTAGCGCGCTTCTTCTGCTACCTGAACCTCTTCTGCTTCTTCATGCTCACCCTCGTTCTGGGAAGCAACTTCCTGGTCATGTTCGTCGGCTGGGAGGGCGTCGGTCTCTGCTCGTACCTCCTCATCGGCTACTGGTACCAGAAGAAGAGCGCGTCGGACGCGGGCAAGAAGGCGTTCATCGTCAACCGCGTCGGCGACTGGGGCTTCGTTCTCGGCGTCTTCTTGGTGTTCTTCACGTTCGGCACGCTCGACTTCCGCGCCGTGGCCGAGGCGGCGTCGCACATGCCGGTGGAGACCGCGGCCGTGGGCTTCGGCGTCATCTCCGTCATCTGCCTCCTCCTGTTCGTCGGCGCGATCGGGAAGAGCGCCCAGATTCCGCTCTACGTCTGGCTGCCGGACGCGATGGAGGGCCCGACCCCGGTGTCGGCGCTCATCCACGCGGCGACGATGGTGACCGCCGGCGTCTACATGGTCTGCCGCAACGCGGTGCTCTTCACGCACGCGCCGATGGTGATGGAGATCGTGGCGATCGTCGGTGTGTTGACCGCGTTCGTCGCCGCCACCATCGGCCTGGTGCAGACCGACATCAAGCGCGTGCTGGCGTACTCGACCGTGTCGCAGCTCGGATACATGTTCCTCGCGACCGGCGTAGGGGCGTTCGGCGCGGCCGCGTTCCACCTGATGACGCACGCCTTCTTCAAGGCGTTGCTGTTCCTCGGCAGCGGTTCGGTCATCCACGGGATGAACGAGGAGCAGGACATGCGCCGGATGGGCGCGCTCAGGCAGTACATGCCGGTGACCGCGCTCACCATGACGATCGGCGCTGTGGCGATCGCCGGCATCCCGCCGTTCTCGGGGTTCTTCAGCAAGGACGAGATCCTGTTCCGCACGTTCCTGTATCACGGCACGTTCGTGCCGGACAGGGTGCTCTGGGGCCTCGCCGTCGTGACCGCGGTGCTCACCGCGTTCTACATGTTCCGGCTCATCAACATGACCTTCTTCGGTGCCTATCGCGGCCCGACGTGGGGACATGGCGACGATGATCACGGCCACGACGAGGGGCACGGGCACGCGTGGCACGGCCCGCACGAGTCGCCCCGCTGGATGACGTTCCCGCTCGTCGTGCTGGCCGGCGGCGCGATGCTGGCCGGCTTCGTGGGCGTGCCGGTTGCATTCGAGGCCCTGTGGCCCTGGACGGCAGCGATCGAACATTTTCTGCATCCGAGCTTCGTGGCGGAGGGTGCGCACGCCGCCGAGGAGGCGCACCACATGTCGCTGCTCGGCGAGCTCGGGCTGATGGCGTTCTCGGTCCTGATCGCGCTCGGCGGGATCTGGTTCGCGTACCGGAACTACGTAGAGCGCCCCGAGGCCGCGGAGCGGATGGCCGCCAGCTTCGCCGGCCCGCACCGCGTGCTGACCAACAAGTACTACGTCGACGAGCTGTACGACGCGACCGTCGTGCGTGGGACGATGGGAAGCGCCCAGGGCCTGTGGACCGTCGACCGCCGGGTGGTGGACGGCGCCGTCAACGGGACCGGCTGGGCTACGATCGCGGCGTCCTGGGTGTCGCACGTCCTGGACAAGTACGTCGTGGACGGTCTCGTCAACCTGATCGCCTGGATTTTCGGCGAGGCCAGCTACGTCTTCCGCCGGGCGCAGACCGGCCTGATTCAGAACTATGCGTTCGCCACGCTGCTCGGCGTGTTCGCGTTCGTGACCTGGTTCCTCGTTGCCCGGTAATCAGACACTGTCATGAGTAACGCCGATTCCAGCCTGCTGTCGTTGATCCTGTTCACGCCGCTCGCCGGCGCGCTCGTGCTGCTGTTCCTCCCGAAACGGCAGGAGGACGTGATCCGCTGGATCGCCAACGTCACGGTCGTCATCGGCTTCCTCGTGTCGGTGCCGCTCTGGTTCCGCTATGACTCCGCGAATCCGGAGTTCCAGTTCGTGGAGCGGCTGCCGTGGATTCCCTCCATCGGCGCGGAGTACTTCCTCGGCGTCGACGGCTTCAGCGTCCTCCTGATCCTGCTCGCGACGCTGATGGGCGTCATCGCGGTGCTGTCGTCCTGGACCGCTATCCAGATGCGGGTCAAGGAGTACTACATCTTTTTGCTCCTGCTGCAGACCGGGATGATCGGCGCTTTCGTCTCGCTCGACTTCCTGCTGTTCTTCCTGTTCTGGGAAGTGATGCTGGTGCCGATGTACTTCCTCATCGGCATCTGGGGCAGCGACAACCGGCTGTACTCCGCCATCAAGTTCTTCCTGTTCACGCTGGTCGGCAGCGTCGTCATGCTGCTCGGCATCCTGGCGGTCTACTTCTACAACCACAGCGTCACCGGCGTTTATACGTTCGACGTCACCCAGTTCCACCAGTTGAGCATCCCGGCGGACATGCAGTGGTGGATCTTCCTGGCGTTCTTCCTGGGCTTCGCGGTCAAGGTGCCGATGTTCCCGTTCCACACCTGGCTGCCCGACGCCCACACCGACGCACCGACCGCCGGCTCGGTCATCCTGGCCGCCGTCCTCCTGAAGATGGGGACCTACGGCTTCATCCGCTTCAGCCTGCCGATTCTCCCGGAGGGGACCGCCGCGTTCGTGCCTCTGGTCGCGGCGCTGTCCATCATCGGCATCGTCTACGGCGCGCTGGTGGCGATGGCGCAACGGGACTGGAAGCGTCTGGTCGCCTACTCCAGCGTCAGCCACATGGGGATGGTGATGCTGGGCATGTTCGCGTTGACGCCGGTCGGCATCACCGGCAGCATCGTGCAGCAGCTCAATCACGGCATCTCGACCGGTGCGCTCTTCCTGATCGTCGGCATCGTGTACGAGCGCCGGCATACCCGGCTCATCTCGGAGTACGGCGGACTGTCGAAGGTCATGCCGGTCTACGCGGCGGTGTTCCTCGTCATGACGATGTCGTCCATCGGGCTGCCGACGCTGAACGGGTTCATCGGAGAGATACTGATCCTGCAGGGTGTCTTCGTCGTGCACAAGACCTGGGCGTTCTTCGCGGCGTCGGGCATCGTGCTCGGAGCCGCCTACATGTTGTGGCTCTATCAGCGCACCATGTTCGGCACGGTTACCAACCCGAAGAACGAGAACCTGCCGGACCTCGGCATCCGCGAGTTCGTGACGTTCGTTCCGCTACTGGTGCTGGCGGTCTGGATCGGGCTCTATCCGAAGCCGTTCCTCGACCGACTGGAGACCTCGGTGGACAAGGTCATGATGCGCGTCAACAGCGACTACACGCCGCGCTTCGCGGCGGTGGTCGACGACGGTGCGCCGGCGGTCGCGACGGACGGCGCACCGGGTGCGCCGTCCGTGATCGAGGCGCCGGTCCGAGGCGGCGGGCGCTAGTCCCGGCTACTGGGGAGTATCAGGAACAAGCATGCCTGCCGGGTTCACTGCCGCCGACTTCTATTACCTGCTGCCCGAGTTGCTGCTCACGGGCGGCGCGCTGCTCGTCCTGGTGGTCGACGTCCTGCTGCCGCGGCGCGAAGAGGCGGCGCTGGGCGCAACGCTGCTCACCCTGGCCGCGACCGGCGCGGCGGTTGTCGGGTTCACCGGCGTGGACACGACCATTTCGGCAGGACTGCTGGCGGTAGACGGCTTTGCGACTTTCTTCAAGTCGATCATCATCGTGTCGGCGCTGCTGACGGTGCTGATGTCGCCTTCTTATCTGCGCGTCGAGACCGTCCGCGCCGGCGAGTACTACTTCCTCATCCTGTGCGCTACCCTCGGCATGCTGTTCATGGCGAGCGGCCTCGACCTGATCACGCTCTTCATCGGTCTCGAGACGATGGCCGTCTCGTTCTACATTCTGGCCGGGTACCTCAAGCCGAGCCAGCGGTCGAACGAGGCGTCGGTCAAGTACTTCCTGCTCGGGGCATTTTCGCTGGGGATCCTGCTCTACGGCATGTCGCTCTTCTACGGCGCGACCGGGACGACCAGCCTCAGCGGGATGGCGGAGGCTCTGGCCAGCGGCGAGTCGACCCTGATCGTGTCGCTGGCGCTGGTGCTGCTGGTCGCCGGGATGGGATTCAAGATCGCGGCGGTCCCGTTTCACATGTGGGCGCCGGACGTCTACGAGGGAGCGCCCACGCCGGTGACGGCGTACCTGTCGGTGGGCTCGAAGGCCGCTTCGTTCGCGATGATCCTGCGAATCTTCATCGAGGGGCTGCCGAGCCTGGTTGCCGACTGGCAACTGCTGTTCTGGGTGCTCGCCGCGGTCACGATGACAGTCGGCAACATCGCCGCGATCACGCAGAGCAACATGAAGCGGATGCTCGCGTACTCGTCCATCGCGCACGCCGGTTACATCCTCATCGGCGTCGTGGCCGCGACAGAGCGCGGAGTCGCGGCGGTGATGGTGTATCTCTGGGTCTATATCTTCATGCAGCTCGGCGCGTTCGCGGTCGTCGCGATGCTGCGGCGGCAGGACGTCATCGGCGACGAGCTGAAGGACCTGAGCGGGCTCTATATCCGGAAGCCGTTCGCGGCGATCGCCATGCTGATCTTCATGCTGTCGCTCGGCGGCATTCCGCCGACGGCCGGCTTCATGGGCAAGCTGTGGCTGTTCAGCGCGGCCATCGACTCCGGCCTCGTCTGGCTCGCCGTCATCTTCGTCGTCAACAGCGTGATCTCGCTCTACTACTACTACCGGGTCATCGTCTTCATGTGGCTGAAGGACGAGACCGCCGGCTCGGACATCGTCATGAGTCCGGCCATGGCGACCGCGTTGGTCATCGCGGTCGTCGGCTCCCTCCTGTTCGGTGTCTACCCGCAGGTCCTGTTCGACCACGCACAGAGCGCGGCCGAGCTGTTCGGCTCGGCTGTCTCGACTGCCGCCGCGCTCCAGTAGGAGGTGCCGCCGCCCCGTCGGGGGGCGGCGGCACTGCCTCACTGAATCCGGGTGGAATCGACCTGCTGGAGCGCTTCGTCGATGAGCGCCGCGTTGTCTTCCCTGGTGAGATTGCGCCGGATGAGCTTCGAGGCGATCATCACGGAGAGCTCCACCGCCTGTTGGCGCAACTCCGAGACGGCGCGGTCCCGCTCCAACTGAATCTGCTGCTGGGTGTCGCGGATGATCGCCTGCGCTTGCTGCTGCGCCAGGTCGCGGAGCTCCTCGCGGATCCTCGCGCCGTCTGCCCGGGCCTCGGACAGAATGGCGTCCGCTTCCATACGCGCCTTGCCGATGAGGGCATTGGCCCTCGCCTGTACCTCCGCCAGCTCTCGCTTGGCGATGTCGGCATCGTCGAGTGACTTGCGGATCCCGGCCTGCCGTTCGTCGAGGGCCGCGAGGAGCGGGCCCCATGCGAACTTCTTCAGCAGGAACAGCAGTACCAGGAAGACCGCGATGGTCCAGAAGAACAGCCCCGGATCGGGCTGGACGAGCGGATTGTCCATGTCGGTCCTCTAGCGGAGCAGGACGATCAGCAGCACGAAGACCTCGGCCAGAATCGCGACGCCTTCCAGCAGGAAGAGGGGCAGGTTCACGGCGCCCGTGATCTGCGCCGCGGCGTTCGGCTGGCGGGCGATGCCCTCGGCGGCGGCGGCGGCGAAGCGTCCGATACCCAATCCCGCGCCGATCACGATCAGCCCGAGTCCGATTGCGGCGCCGAAGTAGTGCAGAACCTCCATGCAGGTAACCTCCGTGTGCGATGCGTTTCGCTTAGTGATGCACGTTGATGGCCATGCCGATGAACACGGCAGACAACAGGGTGAAGACGTACGCCTGGACGAGAACGACGATGATCTCGAGTGCGTTGATGCCGACGGCCAGCGGCACGGAGACGAAAAGTCCCACGCCGATGCCGGCCAGCGCGCTCTCGAACAGCTCCGTGAACAGGAACACGAACGACAGGATCGCCAGGATCGCGATGTGGCCGCCGGTCATGTTGGCGGCAAGCCGCATCGTCAGGGCGAACGGCTTGACGAACATCCCCAGGAGCTCGATCGGGATCAACAGGATGTACAGCGGCCACGCGAGCCCGTGGGGCACGAGGTTGATCCAGTGCTTGATGAACCCGTGGGCCAGCGTGCCGGCGATGATGATCGATATGAACGTGATCGTGGCGAGTGCCGCGGTGACGTTGAAGTTGGCCGTCGCGGTGGTGCCGCCGTGAATGACGTTCTTGACCAGCGAGTGCTCGCCGGTGTGCAGCACGTAGTGATCGATCAGGCCGACCACCTCGAAGATCGGGATCAGCCCGACCACGTTCGCCACGAGGATGAAGAAGAAAAAGGTGAGCACGAGCGGCGCCCAGGTCCTGACGTACTTGGCGCCGACATTGGGCAGCACGATCGAGTCCCGGATGAACTCGACGACGAACTCCAGGGCGTTCATGAAGCCGCCGGGGACGAGCCGGTCCTGTCGCAGGTAGCGGCGCACCGTGGTCGTGATCAGCAGGAACACCGCCGTCGCGACGAGCAGCAGCATGAAGACGTGCTTCGTCACCGAGAAGTCGATGCCGAAGAGCACGGGCAGGTGCAGGATCGGGTGCTCGAACGAGCTGTTGGCGACGTGCTCGATGATCACCTCGCCGGCATCGAATCCCTCCGCGGCGTGTTCCACCGCTTCGGTTTGCACGGCGGCCTGTTCCGTCGGTTCGGTGTGGTCGGGTTGCTGCATGCGTCTGGTCGAGGTCGAGTTAGGTGTAGGTGGAAATCCGATCCGCTAGCGGGCCGTCATCCGGTGAACAGTCGTTGCAGTTGTGCCGCCTCCGCAAGATGTAGAACCACGAAGGAGACGGCGAAACTGCCGACGAACCACGCCGCGTCGAGCGACAACGTGGTGATGGCCAATGTCACATAGACGCCGAAAAACAAGAGCTTGCCCACGAACGCGCGAACCATCAGTTGCGCCAACTGCGCCGGGCTGCGCCGGTACGCCCGTTCCATCAACCGCCACGAGCCGAGAGCGACGGCGAGCGGTCCGAGCGGTCCGAGCGTGACCTCGACTGCCGTGTCGGGCACGGTCAGGGCGGCCAGCGCGCTCCCGGCGGCCACAATCAGGGCGGCTGTCCAGACGGCCCCCATCGATCACGGTTTCCAGACCGTTTTCGCCAATTCGTAGAACCCGACGATCAGGCCGGCCAGCAGCCCGGCCAGCAGCCCCCAGGGCTCCGTTCCCTGCCAGCGGTCGAGCAAGTGCCCCCCGCCTCCCAGCAGGAGAATGGCTCCAATCAGCGAATAGCTGGCCGTTGCCGCAGGGCCGGCCCTGCGGATATTGTCTTGCAGATGCCGCAAGGATCCCGACACGAACGATTCCCGCTCGCCGGGCATGTTCTCTCCTGCCGCCGCGCTTCGAGTGCCCGCGGCCCCGCGGCCGAAACGATCGACTAGACGACCGCCTCCCGCGACCGAACAAACAGCCAATGATACCAAGGGGCCACCCGTGAGGCAAAGCAGCGGGTCGAACGAGATCGCCGTCGCTGCAGGACGGCGTCCGTGCTGAGCCGCGGTGGACTGCGGTTACGCTTCGCACTCACCCCGCTCGATGGCCTGCTGCTGGTGCTGATCTGGGGCAGCAATTTCTCGATCGTCAAGACCGCGATCCAGGAAATCCCGGCCTTCGGGTTCAACGCGCTGCGCATCGTGACGGCGTGCGTCGTTCTGCTGAGCGTCTCGCGCTTGGCTGGTGAGGCGGTTCCCGCCCGCCGAGACTGGCCGGGATTCGTGGCGCTCGGAGTCGTCGGCCACTGCGGCTACCAGTTGGCGTTCGTCAGCGGCCTGGCGCGCACGACCGTCGCCAACAGCTCGCTGATCCTCGGGTGCATGCCGATGGCCGTGCTGGTGCTCAACGCGCTGAGCCGCCGGCGGGAAGCGGTCGGCAGGCGCCAGTGGCTGGGGATGCGCTTGCTGTGGCCGGTGTTTATCTCGTGGCCGGACGGGGCGCCGGCGCCCCGCAGGCGACGCTTGCCGGCGATGCGTTGACCCTGGCCGCACTCTGGTGCTGGGCGTGGTGCACGACGGGGTCGCGAGCCTTGCTGGAACGCTACTCCCCACTTCAGTTGTCGGCCTATGCCACGCTGGTCGGGACCGTGTGCTACCTGCCGTTCGGGGTGCCGGATCTGTTGAGACTCGACTGGGGAGCCGTGAGCGCCTGGGCGTGGGTGGCGCTCGTCGTCTCCGGGCTCCTGGCGCTCTCCGTGGCGCACATCATCTGGTACACCGGCGTCAAGAGACTCGGCAGCGCCCGGACCTCGGTCTACTCCAATCTCGTGCCGGTGGTTGCCATGGCGGTCGGGGCCATATGGCTGCACGAGCCGCTCGGGGCAGCCCGCATCGCCGGCGCCGGCCTCGTGCTGACCGGTCTGGTGCTGACGCGGGTGGAGCGACCGGCGGTTCCCGCGCAGCTCACCACACGGTGAACTCGTAGCATCCGGGGGCGACCAGCATTCGCCTGTCGTCCGGGAAGTGGAGGCTCGACGGGTACACGACCCCGGCCGCCTGCAGCCGGACGGTGCGGATCTTCTCGCCGGAAGGATCGTAGACGTAGAGGAACGGGGTCGACAGTGCGATCCAGAGGTTGCCGGCGCGGTCGACGGCGGCCGTGCGGACCGTGGGCGGCACCAGGGGCAGCTCCCGGCCACGGTCGTCCGGACGCGTGGGCCAGACGGTCGGCAAGGCGTTGATCAGTGGATCCAGCTCGGCGCCTTCGATGTGACGTTCGAAGAGCAGCGCGCCGTCGCGGTCGTACTTGCGGAACAGCGGCCGACCCGCCTGGAAGACGAAATAGTGGTCGCCGCGCGGGTCCGCCAGCGGCAGACCGCTGTTGAGGGAGAGATGCAGGTCCCGGTTGGCTTCGTGACCGGTCGAGCGGAAGGAGCCGAACGTCTGGTACGGATGACCGTTCAGGCTGAAGCGGGTAATCAGCCCGCCGATCTCCGGCTGGTTCATCAGCATCGACCGGCCGGTGAACTCCAGCGAGCCGACGCCGTTCAGAACGATCGGGCCGAGCGTGAGACGCGGCGCGGCACGACCCGGCAGGCGGAAGCTGCCGAGGCGCCTGCCGTCGAGATCGAAGGTCTGTACGCGTTCCCGGCCGCCCGGCGCGTCGGCGACGACGAAGCGGGGCCCGGGTCCGAGATCGAACGTGCTCGCGCCGAGGATGCGGCCGTCCTCCGGGCCGATCTGTACGAGCCGGGTGGCCGCCGTGCGGTCGCGGTCGATCCGGTGGACGGCCTGCCCGCGCCGGTCGAACACGAAGTACCGTCCGTCGGGCGCCTGCTGAAAGACGCTCGGTTCACGGAACGCGCCGACGACGTGCGCCGGCAGACCGCCGGTCGACCGCAGAATCTCGACGTGGTGCGACGCCTCCGGCGAGGAGGTCGGGAGTGGTGCGATCGTCAACGCCAGGGCCGTCGCCGCGGCGAGTCGGCAAACGCCAAGGATTGCGCGAGCACGCGCCGGCGTGTTCAGCAGGGTCTCCTTCGTCAGTAGCGCGCGGTCGCCCGAATGGTGTCCAGCACGTCGCCCGCCTGTGGCAGGATCGCTTCTTCGAGAACGGGGCTGTAAGCCACCGGGCAGTCCAACGCCCCTACACGCTTGACGGGAGCGTCGAGGTGATCGAACAACTCGTCGGCGATCCGCGCCGCGAGTTCGGCCCCGAACCCGCACGTCAACTGGTCTTCGTGGGCGACCACGACCCGGCTGGTCGCCCGCACGGCCTCGGCGATACCTTCCCAGTCGTACGGGGCAATCGTCCGCAGGTCGATCACCCGAACGTCAATCCCTTCCCGGCTGGCCCGCTCGGCGGCCAGCAGCGACCTCTGCACGAGTGCGCCCCAGGTCAGCACGGTGACGTCGGCGCCGTCGCGCCGGACGGCGGCCCGCGCGAACGGAAGCGTGTAGTCCGGTCCCGGGTAGAGTCCTTTGTTGTAGGTCTGCCGATAGAGGTGCTTGTGCTCCAGGAAGAGGACCGGGTCGTCGGCCCGGATCGCGGTGCGGAGAAGACCGGCCGCATCTTGGGCATTCGACGGAAAGGCGATGCGCAGCCCCGGGCAGTGGGCGAAGATGCTCTCGCCGGACTGGCTGTGATAGAGGGCCCCGCCCTTGAGGTATCCGCCGATCGGAACGCGAATGACGACCGGGCAGGACCAGTCGTTGTTCGAGCGGTAGCGCAGCATGGTGAGCTCGTCCCGAATCTGCATCATGGCCGGCCAGATGTAGTCGAAGAACTGGATCTCGACCACCGGCTTCAGGCCGCGCAGCGCCATGCCGATCGCCCGGCCGACGATGTTGGCTTCGGCGAGCGGAGAATTGAAGACCCGCTCGCGGCCGTACTCCCGCTGCAGTCCGAGTGTCGCCTTGAAGACGCCCCCCTTGCCTACGACCTCGGACAGGATCTCGGAGCGGCTGGCGTCCGCCACGTCCTCGCCAAAGATGACGATTCGGGTGTCGCGCGCCATCTCGTCCCTGAGCGTCCGATTGATGGCGGAGACCATCGTGTCCGGCTTGCCGGCAGCGGCTGGCGCGGGCACGGCCTCGAACTCGGTGGACGCCGGATTGACCGTCGGCGAGTACACGTACAGCGCCGCCGTCGACGCATCCGGCTTCGGGGCCGCGACGGCGCGGTCGGCTGCGTCCTGCACCATCCGGTCGACCTCGACAGCGACCGCGTCGAGGTCGACCTCCGTCGCATGGCCGGCCGCCACCAGGAAGTCGGCGAACCGGCGGAGCGGATCGCGTGCGGCCTCCGCCTCGCGCTCGGCCGCGCTCTTGTAGTGACGCTCGTCGTCCGACATCGAATGCGAGTACGGACGGGTGACGTGGGCGTGGACCAGCGCGGGTCCGGAGCGGCTCCGCGCCCAGGCGACCGCCTCGCTCATCGCGCGGAAGCTTGCAACGCCGTCGGTTCCGTCGACGCGGATGACGTGCAGGCCGGGGAACGACTCGACCAGATCCGAGATGTCGCCTCCCGGCATCTGTACCTCGACCGGAACGGAGATGGCGTAACCGTTGTCCTCGATGAGGTAGACCACCGGAAGACGGGCCGTGCAGGAGGTATTGAGCGATTCCCAGAACTCGCCCCCGCTCGTCTGGCCCTCGCCGAGCGAGACCAGCACGACCTCGTTGTCGCGCGAGGTCGAGTCGGACTCGATACCGAGCAGCCGAGGCAGGAGGTCGCCCGCCTCCGCCGCGCCGACCGCATGCAGACACTGCGTCGTGCAGGCGCTCGAGGGCGACACGATGTGCAGCGTCGGCGAGCTCCAGTGGGTCGGCATCTGCCGGCCGCCGGAGTTGGGGTCGTCCTTCGCCCCCACGGCGTTCAGCAGCATGTCGTAGGCGGTCATGCCGAGCGTCAGGCAGAGCGCCCGATCGCGGTAGTACGGGAACACCCAGTCGCGGCCCGGCTGCAACGCCAGTCCGGCAGCCACCTGAACGGCCTCGTGCCCGGCTCCGCTGATCTGAAAGTAGCTGAGGCTCTGGTTCTTGAGCTGCAGCTCCCGGTCGTCGAGACGGCGCGACAACAGCATCGTGCGGTAGAAACGGATGCACTGCTCGCGCGACAGCTCGTCGACGCGGTCTCCGATCGCCAAGGCTGCGCCGGTGGCAGGCTCGTTCGTGAGCACTGGGCCCTTCATGGTGCAGAATCCTTGGGGTGGGCGGGTGCGGGCGACGATCGGCTCGATAGACTATCGTGCACGACTCTTGATTATATCACGCGGGTGCGGCCCGGCGATGCTTCGCAAGGGAGACGTAACCCTTTTGCTGTCAACAGTTACGGTCAGGTGACCCAGGCCGCGGGGCCGGGGAGGAACCGATGCCGCCGACCGCCGTCGTTCATCGCTGGTCCGCGCTCGATCTCGACAAGGTCACCGAGCTGATCTCCCGGAAGATCGTGTCGGGCGAGCGGCAGATGCTCGTACAGGTCTATCTGAAGCGGGGTGCGCACGTGCCTGCGCACCGGCATGACAGCGAGCAGTTGCAGTATGTGCTCGATGGCGCGCTCCGCTGCGTGGTCGGGGGCGAGGAGGTCGTCGTGCAGGAAGGGGAGGTACTGGTGATTCCGGCCGGAGTACGGCACCAGGCCGAGGCGCTGGCCGATACCTTCGCGCTCGATGTGTTCTGTCCGGTGCGGGCGGAGTGGCTGGTGCCGACTGCGGGGGCCTTGCCGGCGAGGGGCGGCAGTAACGAATAGTCGCCGCCCACGGTCTGCGCTGCCGGGGAGCCGTGACGCCGCGCGCGCCGAGCTAGGAACTGCCCGTGCCCCATAATTTTTCGCTGGACTTCATGCAGCCACTTCGCTACGGTGGCCGGCATGGAGATTCAGAATCAGGTCTCACGTATTCTACGGGACAACCTCGCCCGCCTGCGTGACGTGCTGGACGAGGCGGTTTCGCAGGGTGTCGGCAGCCTCGGTCAGGTCGCCGATCGCGTCTGTGAAGCGTTCGATTTCCGCGACGGGCGGGGCCGGTGGCAGCGCGCGAGCTGTTGCCGGGCGTTGTCCGACCTGCAGGCGGCCGGCCACGTCTCGCTGCCTGCGAGTCAGGCGGCTCGCGGCGTTGGGGGCCGGGCGCGGGTGCTTCCGCACCCGATGGCGCCGGCGGTGGACGTGCCGGGCACGGTCGGCAAGGTTGTGGGTCTGACCCTGGCGCTGGTTGAGACCGACGCGCAGCGCCAAGTCTGGAACACGCTGATGGCGTACGAGCACCCGCGCGGCGCCGGTCCGTTCGTCGGCCCGCAACTGCGGTATCTGGTGGGTTCGGCGCATGGTTGGCTGGGCGGCGTCGGGTTCGCGGCGAGTGCGCGGCGGCTGCGGTCCCGCGACGCCTGGGTCGGGTGGGACGACACGGGCCGGCGCGCGCACCTGCACCGGGTGTTGGGACTGTGCCGGCTGCTGGTGCGCCCCGGCATTGTGTGTCGCAACCTGGCCTCGCACGTGCTGGGCCGGGTCGTCCGGGCAGTCGGCGACGACTGCGAGGGTCTGTATGGCTATCGCCCCTGGCTGCTGGAGACGTTCGTCGACGAGACCGAACAGACGGGGGCGAGCGTGCGCGCGGCCAACTGGGTTCGGGTGGGTGAGACCTGCGGTCGCGGTCGCCAGGACCGCCGGCACGCGGCGCCGGAAACGCGCAAGGCGGTGTATATGTATGCCTTGGAGCCGGCGTGGCGCACCCGCCTCGCGGTGCCTGCACCGGTCGTGGCGCCGCTGGCGGTTGGCGACGGTCTCGACGCCGCGGTCTGGGCGGACCACGAGTTCGGCGGGGCGCGTTTGGGCGACGCGCGTCTGAGCGCGCGGCTGGTACAGAGCGCGCAGCAAATGGCAGAGTCTCCGATGCGCGCCATCACCGGCGCCGCCCACGGCGCCCGCGCGATGGTCAAGGGCCATTACCGGCTGATCGACCAGCCCGCCGACAGTGCGGTGACGGTCGACAACATCCTCGCGCCGCATCGCGAGCAGACGCTACGCCGGATGCAGGCGCACGACACGGTGCTGTGCATCCAGGACGGCACCCGGTTGAACTTCACCCGGCGCGGGCAGACGCAAGGGCTGGGGGCCATCGGCTCGAACCAGACCGGGGCGGTGGCGCGCGGCCTGGAGTTGCACACGACCTTGGCCGTCAATCCCGACGGGGTGGCGTTGGGTGTGCTGCGGGCCGCCTTCGACGCGCCCGCGTCCCCCAACTCCGAGGCGGAAGGCGAGCCGACCCCAAAGCCGCGCGAGAAGCGCAAGTCGTTCCGTTGGATCGAGGGGCTGCGCGACTGCGCGCAGGCAGCCGAGCAATTGTCCCAGACCCGCGTGGTGTGCGTGATGGACCGCGAGGCCGATTTCCTCGACCTGTTCGTCGAACACCGCGCGGCTGCCCCGCAGGTCGACCTGCTGGTCCGCGCCAAGGCCGACCGCGTCCTCGGCAGGGAAAAGACGCCCGCCGGGCAGACGGTCTCACGCCGTCTGTTCGATACGGTGCGCAACGCGCCGGCCCGAGGCGCCGCCAAGGTCGAGGTGCAGCGGCTGAGCGCGCGCGTGAAGGCCAGCAAACAGGCCCGCAAGGACCGCCGGGCGGAGCGGGTCGCCGACGTGACGCTGCGCTACCAGCAGGTGCCGCTGCCCTGCCCCGGCGACGAGCCGGTCGCACTGTGGGTCGTCCACGTGCGCGAGGAACAACCGCCGCCCGCGGCCGAGCCGCTGGAGTGGTTCCTGCTGACCACTTTGCGTGTGAGCAGCGCCGACGACGCCACGCGCATCCTGCAATGGTACGTCCGGCGCTGGCGCATCGAAGAATACTTCCGCGTGCTCAAGTCCGGCTGCAAGGTCGAGGAGTTGCAGCACCACACGGCCGAGCGGCTCGAACGCGCCATGGCCATCAAGATGGTCATCGGGTGGCGCATCCAGTTGATGGTCCAACTCGGGCGCGAAGTGCCCGACCTGCCGGGCGACCTGCTGTTCTCCGATGGCGAGTTGCGCGTGCTCGCCACCTTCGCCCGCTCACGCAAGCTGCCGCCGCCGGCGCGCCTCGGCGACGCTGTCGGTCTGGTCGGGCGCCTCGGCGGGTGGCTCGGACGCCAACGCGACCCGCCCGGCGCACAGTTGATGTGGCACGGCTACACTCAACTGGTTGCCATGGCCTTCGCCTTCGAACTGCGGGACGAGTTCGGATGACCTCCTGCTCACTACAGTCCAGCCCCGGACATCCGGGGCACGGGCAGAGCTAGGAGGCTGCGCCGTAGAAACGGGGCAGACTTCTAGGCAGGCCCGGTTGGGCGGAAATCGGAGCCACAGCAGGCGACGGTTTTCGGGCTAGTGAACGCGGTCGTCCCGGTTGCGCCCACTCCCGCGCGGGTAGTCGTCCCAGTCCCGGCCGCCGCGGCCGTCGTAGACGTCGAAGCGTTTTCTCAGCCGCGCCATCTTCCACTTGACGTAGCGGTACTTGATGTCGGCGATGACGCCCAGCCGTCCGAAGCCGATTCGGCCGCTTCCGAGCCGTCCGGCGGACATCCCGCGCACGTGCCGCAGGTACACGAAGCCGACGACGAGTCCGCCGAGATGTGCGATGTGCGCGACCCCGCCGCCCCGGGGTACCGAGAGGAACGCGATGGCGCCGATGATCATCACGAAGTACTTCGCGGGGACCGGGAACAGGAAGAACATCAGGATCGGCGTCTCCGGGTAGTACAGGGCAAATGCCATGAGAAGCCCGTAGATCGCGCCGGAGGCGCCGATCGTCACCGCGGTGTAGGTCGGATCCGCAAAAGCGAACGGCAGCAGCGATACACCGATGGTCGACAACCCCGCCCCGATGCCGGTGATGAAGTAGTAGCGCAGGAAGAAGCGCGATCCCCAGAGCCGTTCCAACTGCACGCCGAACATCCACAGCACCAGCATGTTCAGCAGCACGTGTCCCATACTGCCGTGCAGGAACATGTAGGTGACCGGCTGCCAGATCCAGAACCGGTTCAGGACCGCCTGCGGCGTAAGGCCCAAGAGCCCCGTGAACCAGTAGAAGAGCGACGGGACGAGCGCGGTCAGCAGGAAGAGGCCGACGTTGGCCCAGAGCAGCAGCTTGACCGCGGGCGTCATCAGGCCGGGTCCGAACGAGTAGTGGCTGCCGCCATAGTGCATCGGTCGCATCCCGCCCATCGTACCATCCCCCGGGCCGGCGCGCCGGGCTCGTTTCCCGGAAGTTCCGAGGGCGGACTCTCCACGCGACACGATCAGCCGGGCCGAGCGCGGCCAAGTCGGGCGAGCATCTGCCTTCCGATCTGCTCGAGCTCTCGAATCCGGAGCGGCAGCGCCGTCGCGGCCAGCACGGCGACGCCGGCTGCGATGCTCGTCGAGACTCGGCCCAGGCGCGTGACGAGCTCGGCGCCTCGCCAGGCTTCCAGTAGCGCCTCGTGCGTCATCCAGGCCGCCGCCCCCATGGCCGTCGATGCGACCGCGATCTTGGCGAAGGCCAGCAGCACACGGGGCAGATCGAGACCGTGCAGCCGGCGGCGCAGCACCGCGAGGAGGGTCACCGCGTTGGCCAGGGCCGCGATCGAGGCGCCGAGCGCCAGCCCGCGGTATCCCATGAACTCCACGAGGAGCAGATTGAGCGCGACGTTGAGGGTCACGGCGGCCATGCTGATGGTGGTGGGGGTGATGCTGCTGCCCAGCGCGTAGAAGCATGGAACGGCGATGCGGACGGCCGAGTAGCCGGCAAGCCCGGGCGCGTAGAAGAGGAGCGCGGCGGCAGTGGCCGCGGTGTCCTCCGGCGTGAAGCTGCCGCGCTCGAAGATGAGCTCTACGATCGGCGCGCCGAGGGCGATGAGTCCGACGGTGGCGGGCACGTTGACCACCAGCATGAGTCGGAGGGCGCGCGACACGGCGTCGCGTATGCCGTCGAGATCCTCGCGCGCTGCGTGGCGTGAAACGACGGGCAGCGTCGCCGAGGCTATCGAGACGCCGAACAGGCCGATCGGCAGGTACATCACCCGGAACGCATAGCCGAGCCAGGAGACGGCGCCGGTGCCCTGTCCGGTGGCCAGTACCATGTTCACCAACAGGTTGATCTGGACGGCGGCGCCGGCGAGCGTGCCGGGTCCCATCAGCCGAAGAATGTGCCGCAGGCCGGGATCGGAGGGATCCAGTGTCGCCCGGTATCGGAATCCCTCGCGGTAGAGGGCGGGGGCCTGAAACGCGACCTGTCCGATTCCGCCCAGCAGTGCGCCGATGGCTATGGCGACGATCCGGTCGAGTCCGAGGCCGGGCATGAGCGGAACCAGCAGTGCCCCGCTCATGATGATGCCGACGTTGTACATCGCCGGGGAGAGGGCCGGCGTGAAGAACCGGTTGAGGGAGTTCAGCATCCCCATCAGCGCCGCCGCCACCGCTACCAGGGACAGGAAGGGCAGGAGGATGCGCGTCAGGAGCACCGTCAGTTCCAGCTTGCCCGGGATCGTGGCGTAGGAGCCGGCAAGCAGCCGCACGAGCGGTTCGGCGAAAACGATGCCGGCGAGGACGAGCGCGCCGGTCACCACGACGAGCGCGTTCAGCAACTGATTGCCGAGCCGCCAGGCCTCCAGCCGGCCGTCGTGCGTCAGCCGGCGCATGAAGGCGGGCACGAACGCGGCGCTCATTGCACCCTCGGCGAAGAGATCGCGCAGCAGGTTGGGGATCCGAGTCGCCACGTTGAAGGCGTCCATGGCGTTGCCGGCGCCGAACATGGCCGCGAGCACCTGATCGCGCACGAGCCCGAGCAGGCGGCTGGTCAGCGTCGCGGCGCCCACCACGCCGGCAGACCTGGCGAGCCGCGCCGCGGCCGCGCTCCCGGCCGGTGCGGCCGGCGGCGCGGGAGCGGAGGTCGGCTCCGGGGGTGTCATGTCGCGAAGCGGACGTTGATGACGTCGCCGTCGCGGACCACGTAGTCCTTGCCTTCGAGTCGCATCTCGGCGTGCTTGCGGCAGGCGGCAAGCGATCCGCGGGCCACGAGGTGTTCGTAGGCGACGACCTCGGCACGGATGAAACCGCGGGCCAGATCCGAGTGGATCTCGCCGGCCGCGTCCTGGGCTGCGGTACCCGCCGGGATCGACCAGGCGCGGCACTCGTCCTCGCCGGCGGTGAAGAAGGACAGATAGCCGAGCAGCTCGTAGGCCCCGCGGATCACGCGGTCGAGCCCGTTCTCTCGCAGACCGAGGTCGGCCAGGAAAGCGGCCGCGTCTTCCGGTTCCAGCTCCGCGATCTCCAGTTCGATCCTGGCGCAGACGGTCAGCGCCCGGACCGCGGGTCCCCGCAGGAATCCGTCGAGGCCGGCGGTCCGTACCGCATCCTCGGTCGAGATGGCCGCGTCCGCTTCGTCTACGTTGATGACGAGAAGCAGTGGCTTGGCAGAGAGAAACTGAAAGCCGCGGAGTTGCTTCGTAGCCGTCGGGTCGAGCTCCAGCGCCCGCAGCGGCGTGCCGGCTTCGAGCGCGTCGGCGCAGCGCCGCAGCACGTCGATCTCCGTTGCGTCGCCCTTCCACGCCCCCTTGCGCCGGTCCTTCTCGATCCGCTCGATGCGCCGCTCGGCCACCCCGAGGTCGGCCAGGATCAGCTCGTCCTCCATGGTCCTGACGTCGCGACCCGGCTCGATCGATTCCGCCGGATGCGGCACCGCGTCGTCCCGGAAGGCGCGCACGACGTGGAGCAGCGCGTCGGCGGTGCGGTAGGGCGTGACGTCGACGAGTGCGTCCGCGCCGGCGCCCCGTCGGGAAGCCATGTCGACGAAGGTCACCGTGGCCGGCGTGTGCTTGCGCGGCGAGAACATCGCGGTCAGACGGTCGAGCCGGGCATCGGGCACGCGCGCGAGCCCCATGGTCGCGTCGTCCCGACCGGCTGCCCGGCCGCCCGTGTCGGAAGCTCGCGTCAGGAGCTGGAACAGGGTGGTTTTGCCCGCCGAAGCGAGCCCTATCAGGCCGGCGCGCAGCATCGTCGCCGGAGAGTGTCGCACATCTGTCGCGAAAACGGCGATCTCCCGTTGACAAGGCCCAAGTGGTCTCCTACGATGTGCGTGTGGAACGTTTTGGAGTGTAGTGGAGCAAAAACGTGCTCAGAGGGAGTATCGCCGCCAAGATCGACGACAAGGGAAGGCTCAAGGTGCCGAACGCCTTCCGCGCGGCGATCACCGAGAAGTACGGGGACATCCTCTACGTGACGAGCGTCTCCGGCGACTCGGTGCTCGTCTACCCGATGTCGGTCTGGGTGGACATCGAGGAGAAGCTCAAGGGCGTGCCCACGTCGCTCCCGGCGCGGCGCCGGTACTTCGACCGCGTCAACTACTTCGGCCAGCATGCCGAGTTCGACAGGCAGGGGCGGGTCTCCATTCACGGGCGCCTGAGGGAATCGGCGGAGATGGTCGGCGAGGTGGACGTCTTCGGGAACCTGAACTACCTCGAAGTCTGGAACCACGAGCGGTTCGCGAAAAAGCTGGAGCAGGAGCCCCTTACCGAGGAGGACTTCAGCACCCTCGCGGACTACGGGATCTGAGTGTGGCGGCATGATGCCAAGTCCAATGCCCGCGCACGAGCCGGTGATGACGGCGGAGGTGGTCACCGTTCTGGACCCCTCCCGCGGTGGCCTGTTCGTCGACTGTACAGTCGGCGGCGGCGGCCACGCACGTGCGCTTCTGGAAGCCGGCGCCGATCGCGTGCTGGGACTCGACCGCGACGCGGAGGCGCTCGCGGCGGCAGCCGGGACGCTGCGGCGGTGGGTCGACCGTGTGGATCTGGCCCACGCCGACTTCCGGAACCTGGACCGTGCGCTCGCCGAGCGCGGAATCGGCGACATCGACGGCGGCGCTCTCGCGGACCTGGGAATCTCGTCGCTGCAGCTCGATGGTGCAGGACGCGGTTTCAGCTTCCGCCGCGACGAACCGCTCGACATGCGGATGGATCGCTCGACCGGCCCGACGGCGGCCGAGCTGCTGCGCGACGCGCCCGAGTCGGAGCTCGCCGACGTCATCCATCGCTACGGGGAAGATCGTCACGCGCGGCGCATTTCACGGCGCCTGGTCGCCATGCGCGAGCGTGCGCCTCTGACGTCCACCGGCCAACTGGCGGATGCGGTCCTCCGCGCCGTGCCCTACCGGGGCCGCCAGCGGATCCATCCGGCCACCCGCACGTTCCAGGCGCTGCGAATCTGGGTCAACCGGGAGCTCGAAGGGCTCGACGCGTGGCTGTTGGCGCTCTGCCGACGCCTGCGGGCCGGAGCACGGCTGGCCGTAGTCACCTTTCATTCGCTGGAGGACCGCATCGTCAAGCAGGCACTGCGCCGGTTCGAACAGGGAGCCGACGTTGCGATGAGGGTGCTGACCAGACGCCCGTTGCGTCCGTCCAAGGACGAGGTCGTCCGGAATCCGCGGGCTCGCAGCGCCAAGCTGCGCGCCGCAGAGAGGCTGGCATGACCCACGAGGACTTCGCGGATCTCGTCTCCCCGCAGATCCGCAACGCCCCGATCGTGCGCGAGCTCGACGGCGCTCGGCAGCGGGAGCTCCGCGGGTCTCTGTTACTGGCAGTTCCGCTGGTTGCGGTCCTGCTGTTCTCCGTCTGGCAGCACTTCGAGCTGTTGCAGCACGGCTACCGCAGCGAACAGATGCGGCAGGAGTACGCCAGGCAGCGGGAGTTGAACCGCCATCTCCGATTGGAGATCGAGACCCTGCGTGCTCCGGCCCGCATAGAGCGCGTCGCGACCGGGCAATTGCACATGGTTGTGCCGGGCAGCGAGCAGGAGCTGCTCGTGGAGCGCGTCACGGGGAAAACGGCGCGGGAAGCGTCGATCGTGGCAACACGGCAGGAGGTGTCGGATGAGCCGGCTCCCGGACTCTACTAGGTCGCCGCGGATCAGGCGGAGCATTCGGCGCCGGCGTGCTGCCGTGCAGGCGCCCCGCATGGCGTGGCGCGACACGTTGAAGCGCCGGGTTCTGGTGGCGGTCTGCGTGTTCGCGGTCTGGATCGCCGCCATCGAGGCCAGACTGGTGCACCTGCAGGTCGTGCAGCACGCGGAACTGGTCGCGAGAGCGGGCAGCCAGCAGCGGCGGACCATCGAGGTGCATTCGAAGCGCGGAGAGATCCTGGATCGGAACGGGCGCGTGCTCGCGTACAGCGTCGACGCCGACACGGTCTACGCCGTACCGACCGATATCGATGATCCGGCAGCCACCGCCGGCGCGCTCTGCGACGCCCTGGACGACTGCGCGCCAGCGGACCGCGCCGCCCTCGAACGTCGCCTCCGGCGGCGCAGGACCTCCGTCCTGCTGAAGGCCGACCCGTCTTCCGCGGATGCGGGGCGCGTGACGGCTCTGGGGCTGGCCGGCGTCGAAATCGACCCGGACACCGGTGCCGTCCATGCAAGCCCGACAAGAATCGACGACGACGAGCTGGCAGCGACCGCGAGTGCAATCTGCGACGCCCTGGACGACTGCACCGCGGCCGGTCGGGACGATCTGGAGGATCGTCTCCGGCGCCGCAGGGATTTCGCATACGTGCAGCGCAAGGCGTCGCCGGAAGAGGCGCGGCGCGTGGCGGCTCTGGGGCTGGCCGGCGTCGGATTCCTCACCGAAGACCGGCGCTACTATCCCAACCGCGAACTCGCGGCCCACCTCATCGGCTACGTCGGTATCGACAACCAGGGCTTGAGCGGGATCGAGTCGACCTACGACTCGGAGATTGGCGGCAAGGCGGGACAGATCCTGATCCAGACCGATGCCCGGCGCCGCGCGTTCAGCCGCATCGACCGGCCGCCGACGGCCGGCGCGACCGTCGAGTTGACCATCGACAAGCATCTCCAGCACATCGTCGAGCGCGAGCTCCGGGCGGGGATTCGCACCTACGACGCGGATGCGGGTGCGGTTGTGATGCTCGACCCGCAGACCGGCGAGGTGCTGGCGCTCGCCAGCGCGCCGTCGTTCAACCCCAACGCGTTCGGTGCCGCAACGTCGTCGCAGCGCCGCAATCGCGCCGTGCAGGACGTGTACGAGCCCGGCTCGACCTTCAAGATCGTGACCGCGGCGGCGGCATTCGAGGAGGACGCCGTCGAAGCCGACGAGGTCTTCGACGTCAGCGCGGGATTCATCCGGATCGGCCGCAACAGGATCCGCGACTTCCACACCTACGGCCCCCTGACCTTCACCGACGTAATCGTCAAGTCCAGCAACGTTGGCGCCATCCTGGTCGGACTGCGCCTCGGACCGGAGCGACTCAGCCGGTACGTCGACCGGTTCGGTTTCGGGCACGCCCTGTCCCGAGACTTTCCCGCGGAGAGCCATGGCCTCGTCTGGAGCGCCGAGACACTCAACGAGCGCGCGATAGCCTCCATCGCGATGGGGTACCAGGTCGCCGTCACCCCGCTGCAGATGGCGGCGGCGTTCGCCGCGGTCGCGAACGGCGGCGAGCTGCTCGAGCCTCGCGTTGTCCGCACCGTGGCCCGCAACGGCGGCCAGGTGAGGTCGGAGCGGCGGGTCATCAGGCGCTCCATTTCGCGGGAGACCGCGGCCGAGCTCACGGGGATCATGACGGAGGTCGCCGAGCGGGGAACAGCCCGTCGCGCCCGCGTGTCCGGCTACGCGGTCGCCGGCAAGACCGGTACGGCGGAGAAGCTCATCGACGGGCGCTATTCGAACACCGATCACAATGCCTCGTTCGGCGGCTTCGTACCGGCGGATGCCCCGCGGCTCGTCATCCTGGTCATGCTGGACACGCCGCGCACCGCCATGATCAACGGCATCCGCCAGCGGGCGTATACCGGCGGTGCGGTTGCGGCGCCGATCTTTCAGCGCATCGCCGAGGCAGCCCTGCGCTACCTGGGGGTGCCGCGTACGGGCGACGCAACTCGACCGCCGCTCGTCGCGCGCGCGGCGCCCGCGACGGTTGCCGACCTGCGGCCGACGGCCTGGCCGGGGTCCGCCGGCGCGCCGCGTCCGGTTGAGGTTGCGCCTGACGCGGAGGTTGCCGGATCGATGCCGGATCTGCGCGGCCTGAGCGCCAGGCAGGCAGTAGACGTCCTGGGTCGCATCGGTCTTCGAGCAGAGTTCACGGGCGATGGAGCGGTGGCGCGCCACGTGCCGGCGGCGGGAGACGCCATCGACCCGAGCGCGACCGCCATCATCTGGCTGCAGCGGTATGCGTCGCCGGCGGACGACCCCGAGGCGCTGGGGCCATGATCATGGTCGACCAGCAGGCCGTCCGGAGCGCCGGTTGCGGGACTACCTGCGGGGCATTGCTTGCTCACGCCGGCGTCACCGATTCCGGGTTGGACGCAGGCCTGCTGGAGACGCCGGTGACCGGTGTCCACTTCGATTCGCGTGAAGTCGACCCGGGCGGCGTTTTCGTCGCCGTGCCGGGACAGCGCTTCGACGGCGTGGACTTCGTCGACGAGGCCGTCGAGCGGGGCGCCGCGCTCGTCGTCGCAGAGGTCGCACCGCCGGCTGCGGCGCCGCGTTCCTGGGCTCGCGTGCCGGATGCCCGCGCCGCTCTGGCCGCGCTCGCCGCAGCGTTCCACGGCGACCCGAGTCGCGAGTTGCTCGTCGCCGGCATTACCGGCACCAACGGCAAGACGACGACCACCTATCTCCTTGAATCGATCTTCGAGCACGCGGGGATTGCGACGGGCCGCATCAGCTCCATTTCGAACCGGGTCGGTCGCGACGAGGTCGAGCGTCCGGCCGTGCACACCACGCCGGAGGCCCCGCAGGTGCAGGCGCTGCTCGCGGCGATGCGCGACCGGGGTGCACGGGCCTGCGTCATGGAGGTCTCCTCTCACGCCGCGGCGTTGCGGCGCGTCGATCACGTCCGGTTCACCGCTGCCGTCTTCACGAACCTGACACGTGACCATCTCGACTTTCACGGTGACATGGAGGGGTACTTCGCCGCGAAGCGACGGCTCTTCGAGTTGTTGCCGGACGGGGCTCCGGCCGTTGTCAACCTCGACGACCCGCGCGGCGCCCGCCTGGCGGAGCAGGTGGCACGACCGGTGACCTACGCGGTGGACCGGGCGGCCGATTGCATGCCGGTCCGCGTGGAGTTGCGGGCTGACGGGACCCTCATCGAGGCGCGCACGCCGCGTGGACCGTTGCTGCTCGAGTCGCCGTTGCTGGGTCGAACCGCGGCGTACAACGTGCTCGCCGCCGCGGCCACGGGCGTGGCCCTCGACCTGCCGTTTTCCGGCATCGCGGCCGGGGTGCGCGCGCTGGCCATGGTGCCGGGCCGGATGCAGACGGTGTCGTCGCACGCCGACGACGTGACCGTCATCGTCGACTCCGCGCACACCGACGACGCGCTGCGGGGATTGCTCGAAGCCGTCCGGCGGTTCGCAAAGGGGAGGGTCGTCACGGTTTTCGGCTGCGGCGGCGATCGGGACGCTACGAAGCGGCCGCTGATGGGGGTCGTCGCCACCCGCCTGAGCGATGTGGTGGTTCTCACCTCGGACAACCCGAGGTCGGAGGATCCGGACGCGATCATCGATGACATCGAGCGCGGCATCAGTCGTTCGGACACTCCGAATCTCGCGATCGTGGACCGGGCGGCGGCGATCGGCCGTGCGATTGACGACGCGGCGGCCGGCGACGTGATTGTCATCGCGGGCAAGGGGCATGAGCGCTATCAGGTAATCGGGTTGCGCGCCGCGCCGTTCGACGACGCCGTCGTGGCGCGGGCGGCGCTGGATGCGCGGCGCGGGCGGTTGTTCGCGGGATGACGGACAAATGGCGGATTGTGGACCGGAGCGGGTACGGGCGGGGGAGCTGGCCCTCGCCGCTGGGGGGCGGCTGGTGGCCGGCCGCCCGGATGTCGAATTGGGAGACATCTCCATCGACAGCCGACGTATCCGGCTGGGGGACGTCTTTCTGGCGATTCGGGGTAACCGGCATGACGGTCACGATTTCATCGCCGAGGCACTTCGCAAAGGAGCGGCGGGCGTGATCGTCAGCGACACGACGGCGGCGCCGGTCACCGGGGCGAGCGGAGTCGCCCCGGCGACCATCGTCGTCGGAGACACCATCCGTGCTCTCCAGTCGATCGCGCGCGACGTCCGGCGTCGTTCCGGATCCCAGGTCGTGGCGATTACAGGGAGCGTCGGCAAGACGACGACCAAGGAGCTGACGGCGACCTTCATCGGCACTCGGCATGACGTGGTCCGGAACGAAGGCAACCTCAACAACCATATCGGCCTCCCGCTGTCGCTGCTGGCGCTCGGGCGCCGTCCCGACGTGGCAGTGGTCGAGATCGGCATGAACCACGCGGGCGAGATCCATACCCTGGTCGGCATCGCCGAGCCGAACGTCCGTGTCTGGACGAACGTGGCGGAAGTCCATGCCGAGTCTTTTTCGTCGATCGAGGGGATTGCCGACGCCAAGGCGGAGATCCTGGACGGTGCTACCACCTGCGACCACCTCGTCGTCAATGCGGGCGACACGCTCGCCATGGAGCGGATCGGCGGGTTTCCCGGCAGCGTGACCACCTTCGGAGTCGGCGCGAAAGCCGACGTACGAGCCACGGATGTCGAAGATCGCGGGATCGACGGGATGCGAGCGGCGGTTGAGACCCCGGCTGGCAGCGGTGGTCTGAGCACCCGGCTGATTGGAGCAGGTCAGGTGGCCAACGTGGTCGCTGCAATCGCGGTTGCCCTCCGATTTCAGGTCCCGTTGGAGGCGATGTTGCGGGAGGCCGCGGCGTTCGCGCCGCCTCCGCGCCGCGGCGAGGTGATCCGCCTGGCCCGCGGGGTAACCGTGGTTGACGATTCGTACAACTCCAACCCGGCCGCGCTCGAGCGGGCGCTCCGGTCGCTGGGGCGCGATAGAGGGCACCGGCGCCGCATCGCGGTCCTGGGCGAAATGCTCGAGCTGGGGCCGCGCGCGCAGTTGCTCCACCGTGCCTGCGGTCGGTTGGCGGTAGAGGCCGGGTTCGACGTGCTCGTGGCGATCGGCGGCCCGGCGGCGCAGGCGCTGGCCGAAGGTGCCCGCGCAGCCGGGCTCGGCGCCGGCTGCGCCATCACCTGCGGTACGAGCGAGGAAGCAGCGACTCTGACCGCCGGGCTCGTGCGGGCGGGCGATCTCGTTCTGGTCAAGGGTTCGCGCGGCGTTCGTGCAGATCGCGTGGCTGACCGACTGAAGGCGGAGCGGGCCTGATGCTGTATCACCTGCTGTATCCGCTGCACACCGACTTCAGCCTGCTGAACGTGGTTCAGTACATCACCTTCCGGACCGCCGCCGCCAGCCTGACGGCGTTCACGGTGACGCTCGTCCTCGGCCCGGTCACGATTCGCCGGCTGCGCGCCCTGCAGATCGGCCAGATCATCCGGCACGACGGGCCGCCGAGCCACAAGGGCAAGGCGGGCACGCCGACGATGGGAGGGCTGCTGCTGCTTGCGGGAGCCTTCGTGCCGACTCTGCTCTGGGCCGACCTGGCGAACGTCTACGTGCAGATCGCCCTGCTGTCTACCGCCGCCTTCGGCGCCATCGGGTTCGCCGACGACTGGCTCAAGATCGCACGCCACTCACACCGGGGTCTGTCGGTCCGCGGCAAGCTGATTGCCCAGAGCGCAGTCGCGACCGCGGTCGGTCTGACGTTGTTGCAGTTGACGCACAGCGGTCTCTACAGCAGCGAGATCATCTTCCCGTTCTTCAAGCAGTTCACCCCGGATATCGGCTGGCTGTACGTCCCCTTTGCGGTGCTCGTGCTGGTGTTCTCGTCGAACGCAGTCAACCTCACCGACGGACTCGACGGTCTCGCCATCAGCATCTTCACGGTCGCGGCCGGCGCGTTCACGGCCCTGACCTACGTGAGCGGTCACGCCGCCATCGCTGAATTCCTGCTGCTGGTGCGGTTTCCGCCGGCGGGTGAACTCACGATCTTCTGTGGTTCCCTCGTCGGCGCCGGTCTCGGCTTCCTTTGGTACAACTCCTATCCGGCCGACGTGTTCATGGGCGACGTCGGATCGCTGGCGCTCGGCGGCGCACTCGGGACGGTCGCGCTCCTCATCAAGCAGGAGTTGCTGTTGCCCATCGTGGGCGCGGTGTTCGTGCTCGAAGCGCTGTCGGTGATCGTTCAGGTCGGTTCGTTCAAGCTGACGGGCCGGCGCGTGTTCAGGATGGCGCCCCTGCATCACCACTACGAGCAGATCGGGTGGAGCGAGCCGAAGATCATCATCCGGTTCCTGATTACCGCGGTGGTCTTCGCGCTGTTCAGCCTGACGACGTTGAAGCTGCGATGACTCGATTCTCGGTCGTGGACTCGCGTGTCGTCGTGGTCGGCGCCGGCCGTAGCGGCCTTGCCGCGGCCAGGCTGCTGGCCCGCCGCGGCGCCCGCGTGACGCTGAGCGAGGCCGGCCCGGGAATTGCAGGAGCCGAACTGCTTGCGGGCGACGGCATTGCGCTGGAGGTCGGTGGCCATCGAGCCGACACTCTGCGCGCCGCCGACCTCATCGTGCTGAGCCCCGGGGTTTCTCCGCGAGTGCCGGAAATCGCCGCCGCGCGTCGCCGGGGCGTCCCGGTCATCAGCGAAGTGGAGCTCGCGGCCCGGTGGCTGCGCGGACGTCTGGTGGCGGTGACCGGAACGAAGGGGAAGTCGACGACGGTGGTCGTGACCGGCCGCATGCTGGAGGCCGGCGGACGCCGCGCGGTCGTCGGCGGCAACATCGGCGTCGCGCTCAGCAGCCAGGTCGAGGCCTCGACGCCGGACGTCGTGCATGTCGTCGAGGTCAGCAGCTTTCAGCTCGAACTCACCGAGACCTTCCGCCCCTGGATTGCGGTGTGCCTGAACCTGTCGCCGGATCATCTCGACCGGCACGCGAGCTTCGAGGAGTACGCCGGCGCAAAGGCTCGACTGTTCGCGAACCAGACCCCGGACGACGCGATGGTGATCAACGCCGACGACCCGCACGTGCTGGAGATTGCACGCTCCGGTCGCGCGCGGGCGTTGCGGTTTGCGGTCGAGACGCGTCTGGCGGCGGGCGTGCAGGTCACCGCCGACGGTATCGCGCGGCGCTCGGTCGATGGTGACGAGTGCCTGGTGCCGATGTCGGCGGTCCGGGTGCCGGGGCGGCACCTGTTGAGCGATATCGCTGCGGCGGCGGCCGTCGGCACGCTGGTGGGTATAGACGCCGACGCGATGTCGCGTGCGGTGCAGTCCTTCAGCGGCCTCGAGCACACGCTGGAGCTCGTGGGGGAGGTCCGGGGCGTCCGCTTCGTGAACGATTCGAAGGCAACCAACGTCGTTGCAGCGCGGGCGGCGATCGAGTGTTTCGGGCCGGGGCTGGTGGTGATCCTCGGCGGCCGCTTCAAGGGCGGGCGGTTCGAGGACCTGCGTCCCGCGCTCGCGTCGCGCGGCGCCTCGGTGGTCGCCATCGGCGAAGCGCGGCCGCGGGTGCGCCGCGCGCTGGAGCCGGACGTAGCCGTGTGCGAGGCGGAGACGATGGTCGAGGCGGTGCGTCTGGCCGCGGGGCGCTCGCGTCGTGGCGGCGCGGTGCTGCTGGCGCCGGCGTGCGCCAGTCTCGACATGTTTCGCGACTATGCCGCGAGAGGCGCGGCGTTCAAGGACGCGGTAGCGGCGCTCCGGTCCCCGGACTCGGAGAGTCACGGACGTGAGCAGTGAGCAGTCATCAGTCGGTTTGCGCGGTGAAGAGCTGGCCGCTGGGAGCGCAGGCTATCCCTTGCCTGCGAGGCTGGCGTCTTCACCCGGGTCTGACTGATGACTGCTGACCGCTCACGTGATCGCGTAACCCCTGTTTCGGGTCGACCGGCCGCGAACTTTAGGCCTTGCGACACGACAATCGCCGGTGGCGAGTATGGCGCGGAAACTGAAACCCGACAAGCTGCTCTTCTTCGCCACGCTCGCGCTCTTGAGCGCGAGCGTGATCATGGTCTACAGCGCGTCCGCCCAGCTCGCCATGGATCGCTATGCGCGGCCGTACTACTTCCTGTTCCGGCAGGTGATGTGGGCGGTCGTGGGGTTCGGACTCCTCTGGGGCGTCTTGCGGATCGACTACCGGCGGTTCAAGAAGCCGGCCGTCCTGTGGACGGCGGTCGGCGTCACCGTGCTGGCTCTCGTCGCGGTCCTGTTCAGCGAGCCGATCAACGGCACACGCCGCTGGTTCGGCATCGCGGGATTCGGCGTGCAACCGTCGGAGCTCGCGAAGATTGCTCTGATCATCTTCGCCGCGGCGCAACTCGAGCGACGGATGGAGCGGGTCAACGACATCTTCTACGCCCTGCTGCCGGTCGGCGGTCTGACGGCCGGTCTGGCCGCGCTCATCCTGCTGCAGCCGGATTTCAGCACGGCGTTTGCGGTAGTCGTGATCGTGGCGGCGATGGTCTTCGCCGCGGGGCTCAGCTACCGCTACGTGATCGGAGCTGCGCTCGTGCTTGCCCCTGCCTTGTACCTGGTGCTGGCGAGCGAGCCGTATCGCATGAGGCGGTTGCTGGCGTTCCTCGATCCGTGGGCGGACCCGCTGGGCGACGGGTTTCAGGTCATTCAGTCGCAGATTGCGGTCGGGACCGGCGGCCTGTTGGGCAGGGGCCTGATGCGCGGGTTGCAGAAGCTCCATTTCCTGCCCGAGCCGCATACCGACTTCATCTACGCCGTCATTGCCGAGGAAACCGGACTGGTCGGCGCGACGGTGATCCTGCTGTGCTTCGCGGTCATCACCTGGCGGGGCCTGCACGTCGCCTGCCATGCCCCGGATCGGTTCGGTGCGTTCCTGGCGATCGGGCTCACGACGATGGTCGCCATCCAGGCGTTCATCAACATGAGCGTGGTGCTCGGGCTGATGCCGACGACCGGGATTCCGCTGCCGTTCGTCAGTGCCGGCGGGTCTTCGCTTCTGATCGGGCTGATCGGTATGGGCATTCTCCTGAACGTGTCGCAGCATGCGGCGCTCCGGCATTGACACGGTTGTGGAGGCGAGGCGGATCCTTGAGCGTCACGGACAACGATGCGGAAACGAGGGCGCCGCGGGTGGTGTTCGCCGGCGGTGGCACCGGCGGCCATCTTTTTCCGGGCATCGCCGTGGCGCGCGCGCTCCTCCGGCGCCGTCCGGATGCCCATGTCGTGTTCGTCGGAACAGGCCGGGGCATCGAGGCGCGGGCGCTGGCGCGCGAGGGCTTCCGATTCGAACCGATTCGCAGCGCAGGGCTCATGGGCAAGTCGCCCCGCGCCATTGCCCGAACCGTGGCCTTGGCGCCGCTCACGCTCTGCGACGCGGCGCGCGTGCTGCGCCGCGCCCGTCCCGATCTCGTCATCGGACTCGGGGGATACAGCGCCGGGCCGGTGGTGCTGCTCGCGGCCCTGGCGGGACGCTCGACCATGGTGATGGAACAGAACGCCGTGCCCGGCATGACCAATCGGATGCTCGCGCCGTTGGTGCGGGCGGCGGCCGTCTCGTTCGAGTCGACCAGGTCCTGCTTCGGAGCGAAGGCGTTCGTGAGCGGCAATCCGGTGCGCGAGGGTTTCTTCGACGTGGCGAACGTCGACCGGGTCGGGCGGATGGGTCCACCGACCGTGCTCGTCCTTGGCGGATCGCAGGGCGCGCACACCTTGAACGTGGTGCTGGCCGGCGCCGCCCCGGTGCTGGCGTCGATGCCCGGCGGAATTCGCGTCATCCACCAGACGGGGGAGCGCGAGCGGGACCGGGTGCGCGAGGCGTACCGTCAGGCAGGTGTGAGCGCACGGGTGGAGGCGTTCTTCGAGACGCTGCACGAGGAGATGCGCGCCGCCGATCTCGTGGTCTGCCGCGCCGGGGCGACGACGTTGGCCGAGGTTGCGGCGGCCGGCCTGCCGGCGGTGATCGTGCCGTTGCCTACGGCGGCCAACGATCACCAGCGCCGGAACGCCGCGGTGCTTGCTGCGGCCGGTGCCGCGGAGGTCATCGAAGAGGTCGATCTCGAACGGTGTCTTGCGCCCCGGTTGATCGGTCTCGCGGGCGACCGGGGGCGCCGGACGGCGATGTCCGCGGCGGCGGGGCGCATGGCGAAGCCGGATGCGGTGGACAGGGTGCTGCAGCGGGCCGAGCAGCTCATGGGATGCGCCGGGACGGTTGCCGGCGGGGAGCGATAGGGACCAGTCGTGTGCTCGAACGAGTCAGACGGATCCACATGGTGGGCATCGGCGGTATCGGGATGAGCGGCATCGCTGAGCTTCTGCAGGGCTCGGGCTACGCGGTGAGCGGGTCCGACCTCGTGGCGTCGCCGGCCACGGCGCGGCTGCGCTCGGTCGGGGTGCGGGTCGCGGAGGGACACGCGGCGGCCCACGTCGGGGCCGCGGACGTCGTTGTGACTTCGTCCGCGGTGCCGTCGGATAATCCGGAGCTGGCCGAAGCGAGGCGCCGGCGCATTCCCATCGTCGGGCGTGGCGCGATGCTGGCGGAGCTGACGAAGCGGAAACGGACGATTGCCGTGGCCGGGTCCCACGGCAAGACGACCACCACGTCTATGCTGGCGCTGATTCTGGATGCCGCCGGGCTCGATCCGACCGCGGTCATCGGGGGGGTGGTCGGCGCCCTGGGTGGCAACGCCCGGCGGGGAAGCGGGCCCTTCATGGTCGTCGAAGCCGATGAGAGCGATCGGTCGTTCCTGCATCTGGCTCCCGAGATCGCCGTCGTGACCAACGTGGACGAAGAGCACCTGGAGGCGTACGAGGGACTCGACGGGCTCGTTCGCGCGGTCGGGACTTTCGCGGCCAGCGTGCCGGAGAGCGGTTGCGTGGTGGCTTGTGCGAACGATCCCCGAGTTGCGCGGATGGCGGCACACTGTCCACGGCCCGTGGTGACCTACGGCATCGAGATCCCATCCGCTGGCGTGTTCGCGGATCGCATCGAGCTCGGCCCGTCCGGATCCACGGCCCGGGTGACCACCAACGTCCGCGGCCGGTGCGCCGAGCTGGAGCTGCAGCTTGCAGTACCCGGCCGCCACAACCTGCTCAACGCGCTGGCGGCCGTCGGGGCGGCGTCGTGGCTGGGCGTCGCTTCCGATACCACGGCCCGCGCCCTGCGCCGCTTCTCCGGGGCGGAGCGTCGATACGCACGCCACCACGTTGCGGGTGGAATCGAAATCGTCGACGACTACGCGCACCATCCGACGGAGATCCGGGCGGTTCTGGAGACGGTCCGCCTCGGCGCACCGGTCCGTCTGATTGTCGTGTTCCAACCGCATCGGTATTCCCGCACGGCGCGCCTGCTCGACCGCTTCGGCGAGGTGCTGGGGCAGGCGGACGCGCTGCTGCTCACCGAGGTGTACGCGGCAAGCGAGTCCCGCCTGGAGGGCATCGACGCGGCCGCGGTCGCGCGGGCCGTGCGTCGCCATTCGACGATACCGATCGAGATCGCCGCCAGTCTGGACGACGCGGCGTCGCGGCTGACCGCGATGGTCGTCCCGGGCGATGTGGTCGCCATTCTCGGCGCCGGGTCCGTAGGGCGGCTGGCGCCGCGCATTGTGGATCTGCTCCAGGGGAGGGGTGCGTGATGGCGGTGTACGCACGCTCCGAACCGCGGTTTCGACGCGCCTACGTGCAGCCGGTACGGCGCCGGTGGTTCGCGCGTCGCCTGGCGTTCTTCATGCACCTGGGTCTGGCTCTGGGCGCGGCCGGCGGCGCCGCGTGGTCGTTCGACGCGCTGCGGCACGCAGACGTCCTCCGTATCGACACCGTCACCGTCGAGGGTAACGAACGCCTGTCATCCGGTGAGGTCACCGGCCTCGTGGAGGCACTGCGCGGCGAGAATCTGCTGGTTGCCGATCTGGAGGAGGGGCGTACGAGCCTGCTCGCGTCCGGATGGGTCCGGGAGGCGGCACTGCGCCGCGTCCTGCCCTCGACCGTGCACGTGACGCTGGAAGAGCGTGAGCCGGTCGGTCTGAGCCGGCTCGGTTCCCGCCTCTATCTCATGGACGTGACCGGAAATGTCATCGACGAGTTCGGTCCTCGGTTCTCCGACCTCGATCTGCCGATCATCGACGGGTTGTCCGCCCGTGGGGGTGATGGCGCCCCGGCGGTCGACACGCGCCGTGCGGCGCTCGCCGCACGCCTGATCGCGGAGGTTGGCGCGGACAGGGCCCTCGCCGCACGCGTCTCGCAGGTGGACGTCGCCAATCCGCATGACGCGGTCGTGCTGCTGAACGGGGATCCGGTCCGGATTCACCTCGGTGCCGAACGGTTCGTTGCACGGCTCCGGACCTACCTGGCAGTCGTTCCGGCGCTCCGACAGGTCGTGCCGGACATCGACTATGTGGACCTGAGGTTCGACGAGAGAGTGTACGTCGGTCCGGCGGACGACGCCGCGGTTGCGCGCCGCATCGCGTTGCAAGGGAGACTGGCGGAGTCGCCGCGGGCTGCTCCGAGGGGTCTGCGCGGGCTTGAGTCGCTCCAAACGGCCACCCGGGTCGGGCCTGCAGCGGAAAGCGGTCAACGGAGGCAGAGTGGCACGTAGGGAGCAATACGTGGTCGGCCTCGATGTAGGCACGTCAAAGGTCGCCGCCATCGTCGGCGAGGCGATGCAGGACGGAAGCGTCGACATCATCGGAATCGGAGTCGCGGACGCGCACGGAATTCGACGCGGTGTCGTCGTCAACCTCGAGGCGGCCGTCGAGTCGATCAAGAAGGCCGTAGAGGAGGCCGAGCTCACCGCCGGCGTGGAGGTCGATACCGTGCATCTCGCGCTGTCCGGCAGTCACGTCAAGGCGTTCAACAGCCGGGGCGTGGTCGCGGTCGCGGGACAGAACCGCGAGATCACGCGCCAGGACGTCCGGCGCGCGATAGACGCCGCGAAGGCCGTCTCGTTGCCGAACGGGCGCGAAGTCCTTCACACGCTGCCGCAGGATTTCGTCGTGGACGAGCAGGATGGCATCGGAGCGCCGATCGGTATGACAGGGGCCCGTCTGGAGGTGAACGTCCACATCGTTACCGGCAGCGCGTCGACCACGCAGAACCTGGTCACCTGCGTCAACCGGGCCGGCGTCACCGTAGCTGCCACCGTGCTCGGCCAACTCGCCGCGGCGGAAGCCGTGTTGACGTCGGACGAGAAGGAGCTCGGCGTAGCCCTGGTGGATATCGGTGGCGGGACGACGGACTTCGCGGTGTTCGAGCGCGGCAGCCTGTGGCACACCGGCGCCATTGCGCTGGGCGGCGACCACTTCACGAACGACATCGCCGTCGGCCTGCGCACCCCGATTCCCCAGGCGGAAAAGACGAAGCGCCGCAGCGGGTGCGCCCTGACGGCACTGGTCGACGAAGAGCAAACGGTGGAGATCGCCAGCGTCGGTGGCCGCCAGCCGCGAATCATGTCACGCCGCATTCTGGCGGACGTCCTGCAGCCGCGTGCCGAAGAGGTCTTCCACCAGCTCTGGGACGAGATCCAGCATCGCGGTTACGAGGGTGCGCTGAACTCCGGCATCGTGCTGACCGGTGGGGGCTCCGTGCTCGACGGCATGCCGGAGATAGCGGATCAGATTTTCGATCTGCCGATTCGCCGTGGCTGCCCGGTCGGTGTGGGCGGACTTACGGATCACGTGAACGATCCGGCGTTCGCGACCGCGGTCGGGTTGATCATGTACGCGAACCGGCGTCAGATGTCCGAGGAGGACCAGAACACCGGTGGCGCCTTGAGCAGGGTTGCCGGGCGATTGCGTCTCCTGTTCAAAGAGTTCTTTTAGAGGCGAAGGAGGATGGCATGGCGGAAAGCGGCACAATCCTGCCCGGGCCCGAGCCGGCGTCGGACGGGGACCTCCGGCTGACGTTGGAGGACACGATTCGAACCGGGGCCCGAATCAAGGTAATCGGCGTCGGTGGTGGTGGGAGCAACGCGGTCGGACGTATGGTGGCCGGAGGGGTCAGAGGCGTCGATTTCGTCGTGGCCAACACCGACGCTCAGGCGCTGGCGCAGAACGGGGCGCCGGTCCGCCTGCAGATCGGGGCGAAGGTGACGAGCGGTCTCGGCGCCGGTGCGGATCCGAATGTCGGCCGTCAGGCGGCGCTGGAAGATACCGAGCAGCTCATCGCGGCGCTCAGCGGCGCCGACATGGTGTTCGTGACGGCAGGCCTCGGGGGCGGGACCGGCACGGGCGCCGCGCCGGTGGTTGCCTCCCTCGCCAGCGAGCTCGGCGCGCTGACGATCGCAGTCGTGACGAAACCCTTCAAGTTCGAGGGCAAGCGGCGGTCGGTGCAAGCCGAGCGGGGTCTTGACGAGCTCCGTGCTTCGGTCGACACGGTCATTGCCATCCCCAACGAACGCCTTCTCGGGCATATCGAGCAGACGACCAGCCTGACCGACGCGTTTCTGCTCGCTGACGATGTCCTGCATCAGGCGATCCGGGGCATCTCCGATCTCATTCTCGTACCCGGCATGATCAATCTGGACTTCGCCGACGTGAAGACCGTCATGTCCGGCATGGGCATGGCCATCATGGGAACGGGCTATGGCGAAGGCAAGGATCGCAGCGTCGAAGCGGCGAATAAGGCCATCGCGAGTCCGTTGATCGAGGAAGCCCGGGTCGAGGGTGCGCGCGGCGTCATCGTCAACATCACCGGCGGATCCGACCTGTCCATGCTCGAGGTCAGTCAGGCGACCACGATCATCCACGAGGCGGCGCACGAGGAAGCCAACATCATCTTCGGGGCCGTAATCGACCCATCCATGGAGGGCAAGGTCAAGATCACCGTCATAGCGACCGACTTCGAGGGGCTCGGGGCAGGCCGAGGCGCATCGTCGTCGAGCTCCGATACGCCGGTCGATCTGCAGCACTACGCTCACCGGCGTCAGGAGGAGAACGCCGTGCCGATGGCGGTTGCGGCGGTCGGCGGCGGCAGTATCACGATGTCCCGGCGCGCCTCGATCGAGTTTTCGTCCGCTTCGAGCCCGATCGATGCTTCCGAAGGAGACGACCCGGTCGGTGAATTGGGACCGGACTCCGAGGATGAACTGGGGCCTGAGCCGCTTCCCGCCTTCCTGCGGCGACCGGTCGAATAGCCGGTGGCGGGGAGGCGGGTGGCCCGGCGCGCAACCGATCCCGATGGACGGTCCGCGTCCCGGGACACGCGGCGGGTCAGCCGCGCTCGCTCATCTGCGCGAATGCCTGCGCGATCGCTTCGCGCAGCATGTCGGTGGAGCCGGCATCCGAGACCGTACGCAGAAGAATGAACCGGCGTCGCTCGCCGTTCACGCTGTACTGGCGTGCCGGAAGCGTCACGTGCGTCCCGCCGTCCCGACCGTCCCACACGCTGAAGCCGACGAGCTTGAGGCCCGCGAGTAGTCCGTCACCGAAGTGGAGCTCGGCGTCGGCCAGTTTTCCGGCCGGGCCTCCGTTCTCGTTCCGCACGATCTTGATCTGCATCGGGGATGACCTCCGGAGAGACCCGAAGCAAGCTTCGTGCCGGCGCACCAGATCCTGAAACGAGGGAGAACCCGGGCAGGCCGCGGCATGTGCCGGTGCGGGGTGTCAAGCGCGGTTGCGCCCGGGCGGCGGTTCAGCGGCCGAGCAGCGCGACCTGGGCGATGGCGAGCGTGCGCGAGTGCGTCATCGTGAGCAGCGCGCCGGTCGCGCCCAGCGCCTCGAAGCGCCGGCGGGCTCCGCCATGCAACGCCAGTTGCGGAGGTCCGCCCCGCCGGACGACCTCCACGTCGCGCCAGAGAACGCCACGTGCCCGTCCCGTGCCGAGCGCCTTCATCGCCGCCTCCTTGGCGCAGAAACGCGCCGCCAGGTGCTGCGCCGGCACGCGGCGGCCCAGACAGTAGTCGGCTTCGCCATCCGTGAAGATACGCGTGATGAAACGGTCGCCGTACCGCGTCAGGAGAACTTCGACGCGCGCGACCTCCTCGATGTCGATACCGATGCCGATGACGGCGGTACGGTCCATCGCGGTGTTGACGACCTCGTGTCGGCTCATGCCGACGGCGCCGCGTCCGCTGCCGTGATCGGGAAATAGAGAATGCGCTGGCAGGTCTCGCACTGAATCAACCTGTGGTTCAGCCGCACGTCGTTGTGGAGCTGCGGTCGCAGGCGGACCTGGCACGCCCGGCAGCGTCCGTCGTGCACCTCGCTGACGGCGATTCCCTTCCGTCCGCGCATCAAGGTCTCGAACTTTTCCAGCAGGCGCGGAGAGAAGCCGCTCACGATCGCTTCGCGGTCCATGGCGTGGCGTTCCACCTGGGCCTGAAAACGGTCTCTTTCCTGCTCGAGCCGGCGCTGTTCCTCGCCGACCGCGGTCCGCTCCTCCGCCAGGGACTGCCGCGCCGCCGCGATGGACGACGTCAGATCGTCCGCGTCGATCATCAGCTCGAGTGTCCGATCCTCGAGCCGCTGGATGTCCGCGTTCGCGCGTTCGATCTCTGCCTGAATGGCCCAGAGCTCCTTGTTGGTCTTGACCGCCATCGAGTGTTCTCTGGAAGTCCCGCGCCTTTTCTCGACCGCGGCGGTCTCCTTCTCGATGTCCCGGCGGGCGGCCTTGTTGTCCGCGAGCAGCTGCTCCGCGGCCTCGAGCTGGCCGGTGTGCTCGGCCAGGCGCGCCTCGAGCGCCTCGCGCTTCGCGGGGAACGCCTCGATGGCTTGCCGAGCCGTTGCGACGGCCGTTTCCAGTTGCTGCAGACGAATCAGTCGGTCGAGGTCGGCAAGCATGGATCAGGTAAGAAAAAAGCCCCGCGTGGGCGGGGCCTGGTCTCTCCGGGCGCGTGGCGGTTCCGCCGTTCGCGCGAAAATGGTGGTGGGCCCACCAGGATTCGAACCTGGGACAGGCCGGTTATGAGCCGGCGGCTCTGACCGCTGAGCTATGGGCCCCCGAGCAGGCACTACGTGCCTCCTTCGAGAAACGCGCGCAGCTTTCGGCTGCGGGACGGGTGACGCAGCTTGCGCAACGCCTTGGCTTCGATCTGACGAATCCGCTCGCGGGTCACGGCGAAGTTCTGCCCGACTTCCTCGAGCGTGTGCTCGCTGCCGTCTCCGACGCCGAACCGCATCTTGATCACCTTCTCCTCGCGCGGCGTCAGCGACTTCAGCACCGACTCCGTCTGTTCCTTGAGGTTGAGGCTGATCACGGCATCCGACGGCGAGACGACCTGCCGATCCTCGATGAAGTCTCCGAGGTGACTGTCCTCCTCCTCCCCGATCGGCGTCTCGAGCGAAATGGGCTCCTGGGCAATCTTGAGCACCTTGCGGACCTTGGAGACCGGGATATCCATCCGTTCGGCTATCTCTTCCGACGACGGCTCGCGCCCGAACTCCTGCACCAGGGCCCGTGATGTGCGCAGCAGTTTGTTGATCGTCTCGATCATGTGGACCGGGATGCGAATGGTCCGCGCCTGATCCGCGATCGCGCGTGTGATCGCCTGGCGGATCCACCATGTCGCGTAGGTCGAGAACTTGTAGCCGCGCCGGTACTCGAACTTGTCCACGGCCTTCATCAAGCCGATGTTGCCTTCCTGGATCAGGTCGAGGAACTGCAGGCCGCGGTTGGTGTACTTCTTGGCGATCGAGACCACCAGGCGGAGATTCGCCTCCACCAGCTCCTTCTTGGCCCGCTCCGCCTGCGCTTCGCCTCGTTCCATGGTCGCCAGCATGCGGGTCAGCGAGCCGGGAAACTCCTCGAGCTTCGCCAACGATTCCCGTAGCCTGGGCCGAAGCTCGCGTCGCCGCCGCTGCAGGCGCGCGCGCTCCTCGTCTTCGAGTCGGTCGCGATTGGCCTTGTCGAGGTGCCGATCGAGTGCCGCGAGGTCGCACTGCGCGCGCTGCACCGCCTCCGCCGACGCCCTGAGCCCGTCTACCCAGCGCTGCTTGACCGGTTCGGTGAACTCCATGCCCCGGATCAGCCGCGCGACCCTGACGCGAGCGCGCAGGGCTCGACGCCGGCAGGCCCGGTACCGTTGCCGCTCGCGCTTCGGTACGCGGTCGAGCTCGGCCTGGTGCTCGCAGGCGTCGAGTTGGGCGACGCGAATGGCGTCGATCCGGTCGAGAAGCTGCTGCCCGCGATCTCCGGCGTCGGTTCCCTGAGGCGCTTCGTCCTGGACCACCACCAGCTCGCGCGGCGTGCGGTCGCCGTCCTTCAATTCGTCGCCGAAAGCGATGATGGCCCGGGCGACCGAGGGCGTCCGCGACAGAATCTTGAGCACGGCAAGCCTGCCGCGCTCTATGCGCTTGGCGATCTCCACTTCGCCGTCCCGCGTGAGCAACGGCACCGTGCCCATCTCGCGCAGATACATGCGGACCGGGTCGCTGGTCTTGTCGATAGGGCTCGGCGTGAGGTCGAACTCCGGCTCGTCGCTCCCTTCCGCGGCGTGCTCCAGACGCTTCTTTTCCTTGTACTTGTCTTCGGACTCGACGACCTCGATGCCGGAGCTGCCGAGCGAGCTGAACAACTCGTCGAGCTCTTCGGACGAGGTGATCTCTGCTGGAAGCAACTCGTTGATCTCATCGAAGAGCAGATAGCCTCGTTCCTTGCCGACGATGATCAGTTGCTGGATCTCGTCGTACCGCTCTTCGATCGACAACTGCTTGCCTGGCATCCCGTCACCTCGTGCGGTCGGCTTGCCGTTGCGGATCGGTGCGCCTCTCATGGCTTGGCCGCGGGGAGACGCGGCACGCTGGAGATTGTATATGGCAGCGCTTCATCGTGCTCGGCGCCGGGGATCGTCCGGCAAGCGCGTGTGCTGCGATCCCATGCGGTCATCCCGCGAGCTCCTCGATGTGCCGCTGCAGCTCGATCTTTCGAGCCAGGAGCACGCCCATTTCGCGGCCCGATGAAGCATCCCGCTGGCAGCGGTGGATCTGGTCCTGAAGCGCGGCACCCTCGCGCTCGTACCGGAGACGCCGGAGCGCCGTTCCGCTGTCCTCCACGTCGTCGGGAGCCACGGGCGCCTTCGAGATCGTCTTCACCAGCTCCGCGTCTTCCTCGTCCAGGCGTTCCAGAAACGTCTCGGGCGCGCCGTCCGCGGGCACCGAAGCGAGCGTGCGGGCAACGTCCAGGATGCGGGTCGTCTGCAGGCCTTCCACGTCCGCCGGATCCAATCCGGAGAGCACCGACTGCGCGGTCGCGGTCTCGTGCATCATCGCCCAGATCAACGCCCTTTCGGCGGGTCGGGGCGCCGTCTGCGCGCTACGGATGTCGGCTCGCACCTCCGCCCGCCGCGGCTTCGCTTCTTCCAGCACCTCGGAACGGAACATACCCTCGGGCACCTGCGCGCGGTGCTCGACGCGATCCATGAAGTCGTCTCGGACGACCGGATCGCGGATGGCCTGCGCCACCGGCTTCATCCGGTCGAGCAGGGCGCGCCTCTCCTGCGTACGGGAGATATCGCGCCCGACCGCCTCGTGATCGAGCAGGTGGTCCAGATACGGCCGTGAGGTCCGGAGGCGCTCAGCGTAGGCGTCGCTGCCGTGCCCCCGGATGTACCCGTCGGGATCGTCGCCGGGAGGAAGCTGAACGACGTTGACCTGGAATCCCTGCGCGAGCAGGAGCTCGCCCGAACGGGCGGCGGCGTCCTCGCCGGCCGAGTCGGGATCGAAGCTGAGCAGGGTCCTGGAGCAGAATCGTCGCAACAGCCGTACGTGCCGGTCTGTCAGCGCCGTGCCGCACGTGGCGACGACCGGTTTCACGCCGGCCTGCAGCGCCTGGGCGAGGTCGAAGTACCCCTCGACGAGGACGGCGTACCCGACCTCTCGGACCGCCTGCTTCGTCAGGTGCAGCCCGTACAGGATCCTGCCCTTGGAGTACAGGGGCGTCTCGGGCGAGTTGAGGTACTTCGGTTGCTGGTCGGCTGCGAGCGCCCGCCCGCCGAACGCGATGACCGAGCCGGTCTCGCGCGCGATGGGAATCATCAACCGGTCGCGGAACCTGTCGTACGGCCGTCCACCATCGCGCTGGACGACGAGTCCGCTCTTGAGCAGCAGCTCGAGGGGTTGTCCCCGATCCTGCAGGTGGCGGGTCAGGCCGCCTCCGTGCGGTGCGTAGCCCAGACCGAGCCGCTCCACCGTCTCCGGCAGGACGTCCCGCTGCTCGACGTACCGCAGGGCGGCGGCGCCGGCGGCGGCGCGCAGTTGCGCGCGGAAGTAGGCGTCGGCGATTTCGTGCACGTGGAGCAACGCCTCCCGTTCCGCGACTTCGGCCTTGTCGCGCCGCGGGTCGTCCGATTCGGGTACGGTCACCCCGAACCTCTGGGCCAGGGACTGTACGGCCTCGGGAAAGCTGAGCTTCTCGTAGAGCTCGACGAACTTCAGCACGTCGCCTCCGGTCGAGCACCCGAAGCAGTGGAAGAATCCCTTCTCGCGGTTGACGTTGAAGCTCGGCGTCTTCTCGCGATGAAAGGGGCAGAGCCCCTTGAACGTGCCTCCCGCCTGCTTCAGGGGCACCGCGTCCTGGATCACCTGGACGATGTCGGCCTGCGCCTTCAGATCGTCGATGAACCCCGGCGGAAAGCGTGCCATGCGGGACCTCAGTCCTTGAGCTCGATGACCGTCACGCCCCGCCCGCCGTGCTCGGGTGCGGCCGGCTCGAACTTTGCCACCAGCGGATGTTCGTCGAGGAAACCGGCAATGGCGCGCCGCAACTGGCCGGTTCCGTGACCGTGGATCACTCGCAGTTGCCCCAGGCCGCCGAGCAGCGCCTGGTCCACGTACTTCTCCACGCGCGACAGTGCATCGTCGACGCGGCAGCCGATGACGTTGAGCTCCTGCGGGGCGGCCGTGCTCGCCGCCACCGCGACCGTCACCCCACCGCCCGCCGCCGTCGTAGCTGCGACTGTACGAAGATGTCCGGCCGGCACGTGCAGCCGCTTCCCCCGCGCTTCGATTTCGGCGTCGTCGCCGTGGGTCGCGACCAGCGTTCCTTCCAGTCCCAGGCTCTCGACTCGGACGCGGCTGCCGACCGGCGGCGGCGTGGCCGGCGCCGGCGGCTCCGGCGGCGCCGGCAGAGCCGCCGCGGATCGGTCGCGGACCTTCTCGAGTGCGTCGACCGCCGCGCGCTTCAGTTCGCCGGTCGCGCCTGTCGTGACCCGTTGCCGCGACCGGTCGGCGGCCTGGCCCGTGGCCGGTTTGACGAGGGCGCCCGCGCGAGCCCGCAGGTCGTTGACAATCTCTTCGACGATCGACCGCGCCGCCTTGATCTCCGCGTCCACCCCGGTTCGAAGGCGTTGCCGAGCGGTATTCTCCTTCTCGTCGAACGCCCGCCGCGCCCGCTCCAGCGCCGCGCGGTCGTCCTCGAGCTGCCGGCGCCCGGCTTCCAGCTCCCTGCGCTGCGCGTTCACCTGCGCCATGTCCTGCTCCACCCGGGCGAGGTGCTCGGCCAGTTGCGCCTCGCGGGCGCTGCGCCTTCCGCGGGCGTCGTCGACGATGGAGGGGGGAACGCCCAGGCGTGCCGCGATCTCCAGCGCCAGGCTGCGCCCGGGCGAGCCGTAGATCAGCTTGTAGGTCGGCGCGTAGGTCTCCGGCTCGAAGCCGAAGCCGGCACAGGCGACACCGCCGGTCGTCGATGCGTACGACTTCAGCATGTCGTCGTGGGTGGTCGCCGCGACGAGGGCGCCGCGCTGCCGGAAATGATCGATGACCGCAGCGCCCAGCGCGCCGCCTTCGACCGGATCCGTACCTGCCCCGACCTCGTCGAGCAGCACCAGGGCCGGCAGGGCGAGCCGACTCTCCATGGCCACGATGTTCGTGATGTGGCCGGAGAACGTGGACAGGCTGTCGGCGATGGACTGCTCGTCCCCGATGTCGGCGAAGACCGACTGGAATACCGGCAGCGAGGCTCCCCGGCCGGCCGGCACATGGAGACCGGCCTGCGCCATCAGGACCAGCAGGCCGATCGTCTTGAGAGCGACGGTCTTGCCGCCGGTATTGGGTCCGGTGACGATCAGTGCGCCGACCGGCGGCGCAATGTGCAGATCGACCGGCACCGGTCCGTGCGGTCGCGAGTCGTTCTCGCCCGCTCGGTCGTCGTCCCCGGTTCTCGCGCGGACCGTGGGGATGAGCAGCGGATGCCTGGCTTCCGGCAGCTCGATCCGGGCATCGGTTGCGATGGCCGGTTCCACCCCGTCGACGAGACGCGAGAAGCTGGCCCGCGCCTGGATGACGTCCAGCTCTTCCGCCGCGGCCAGCGTCCGCCGCAGATCGAGGGCGCGTTTGCGGAGCATGTTGGCCAGATCGAGCAGAATCCGGTGGATCTCCTCGCTCTCGAGCTCCTCGAGGGCGACGATGTCGTTGTTGATCTCGACCGTGCTCAACGGCTCGAGAAACAGGCTCGCCCCGCTGCCAGAGCTGCCGTGCACGATACCCGGGATCGCGGTGCGGTGCTCGGACCGGACGACCAGCACGAACCGGCCTCCCCGCTCGGTGACCACCCTCTCCTGCAGATACTTGGCCGTGTCCCGCCCGCGCAGGTACGACTCGAGCGTGCCGCGGAGCCGGTTGCGCTGTCGCCGTAACCGCTCTCGTATCGTGCGCAGCTTGGGGCTGGCGTCGTCGAGCACCTCGCCTTCGGGATCGATGGCGGCGCGAATGGCCTGGATCTCCCGATCGAACGATTGCGCGGCGCCGATTACGGCTTCGAGCGTCGGATATGGCCCGCCGGCGGCGTTGCCGAACGCCGAGCGGACCCCGTCCATCGAGGCCAGGAAGCGGGCCAGTCCCACGAGCTGAAGCGGTTCGACCACGCGTCCTTCCACGGCGAGCGCCGCGACGGTCTGCTGCAGATCCGCGGGGGCGTCGAGGCCGAACGGGGCGTTCGCGTCGAGGTACGCCACCCCTTCACTGGTGGCCGCGAGCGCGGCGGCGACTCTGCCGGCATCGGTTGCCGGTTCGAGGCGGTCGAGAGCCGTCGCCCCCAGCGGGGTGAGCGCCAGGGTGCGGACCGCGCTCACGATACGATCGAATTCCAGCGCCTGGAGGGTCCCGTGGTTCATCGTGCTGTCGATTGCGGCTACTTCAGGTGATTGATGAGGCTCGCCATCGTCGCGGCGCCGAGTCCGTTGTCGATGTTGACGACGGCTACGCCCGTGGCGCAACTGTTAAGCATACCGAGCAGCGCCGCCAGTCCGCCGAAGCTGGCGCCGTACCCGACACTGGTCGGCACCGCGATCACTGGCGCCCGAACCAGGCCGCCGATTACGCTCGGCAGCGCACCCTCCATGCCCGCGACGGCAATGACGACGCGCGCGGCGTCGAGGCGCTCGCGCTCTGCCAGTAGCCGGTGCAGCCCGGCGACGCCGGCGTCGTACACGGTGTCGACCCGGTTGCCGAGGGCCTCGGCCGCGACCCGCGCTTCCTCGGCCACGGGCAGGTCGGAAGTGCCCGCCGCGACGACGAGAACAACCCCCCGCCCGGTCGGCTCGGCGGTCGCGGTGCGGGTTATGAGGCGGGCCGCAACGTGGAACCGCGCGTCCGGGACCAGCGCGCGCACCGTCTCGAACGCGTCCTGTCCGGTGCGGGTGACGATGAGGGTGTCGCCGTTCGCGACGATTCGTTCGGCGATGGCCGCAATCTGCTCGGGAGTCTTGCCGGCGCCGAACACGATTTCCGGAAAGCCCTGGCGGACGCCGCGGTGATGATCGACGCGAGCGAACCCGAGATCCTCGAACGGCGCGCGCCGGACGAGATCGAGGATGCGCACCTCGGCATCTCGCAGGCCGATTGCGCCGCCCTCGAACTCCGACAGGATCTCGCGCACGTGATCAGGCGTCATGTCCCCGATTGGCGCGACCGCTCAGGCGGCTTCGTTGACTTGGCGCCACCGGGATTGTACCGTCGCCGCCAATGTCGTCGCCGGATGTCCTCGTGGTAGGGCTGTACTTCGCGGTGCTGGTCGGACTCAGCGTCTACGGTGCTCACCGGGTGTACCTGCTGTATCTTTACACAAACGGCCGGCCCTCCGGTCGCCGTCAGCCAGCGTGCGAGCGGGCCCGGACCGCCTCGCCGCGCGTCACCGTACAGCTTCCCGTCTTCAACGAGGTATACGTCATCGAGCGTCTGATCGAGGCCGTGGCGCGCCTGCGCTACCCGCGCGACCGGTTCGAAGTGCAGGTGCTGGACGACTCGACGGACGAGACCGGCCGCGTCGCGCGCGCGGCTGTCGACAGGTGGCGTGCACGCGGCCTCGCCATCAGCTACCGGCAACGCGCGGACCGCACCGGCTTCAAGGCCGGCGCGCTCGCCGAGGGGTTGCGCCTCGCCACCGGCGAGCTGATTGCGGTCTTCGATGCCGATTTCATGCCGCCACCGGACTTTCTCGAACGGGCGGTCGGCGTCTTCGCGGACGAGCGGGTCGGGCTGGTCCAGGCGCGCTGGGGACATGCCAATCGCCGCTACTCGCTGCTCACCCGATTGCAGGCGCTGCTTCTGGATGGCCACTTCGTACTGGAGCACGGCGGCCGGCACCGCGGCGGCTGCTTCTTCAACTTCAACGGGACAGCCGGCATCTGGCGGCGCGCCGCGATCGAATCGGCCGGCGGCTGGCAGCACGACACGCTCACGGAGGACCTCGACCTGAGCTACCGGGCACAGCTCGCCGGCTGGCGGTTCGTCTTCCTGCCGGACGTGGTGGCGCCGGCCGAGCTGCCGGTAGAGATGAGTGCCTTCAAGTCGCAGCAGCACCGCTGGGCGAAGGGCTCGATTCAGACGTGCCGCAAGGTCCTGCCGGCGGTGCTGCGGGCGGACGTGCCGTTGCGTGTCAAGGCGGAGGCGTTCCTGCACCTGACCGCCAACTTCAACTACCTGCTGGTCCTCGCGCTGTGCGTACTGATTGTGCCGGCGCTCGTCGTCCGGACCGCGACCGTCGGCGGTCAGCGTCTGCTGCTCGTCGATGCGGCTCTCTTCGGTCTCGCCGCGGTGTCGGTCGTCACGTTCTACGCGGTGAGCCAGCGGGAGATCGGGGGGCACTGGTGGGCGCGCCTGCGGGATCTCCCGGCCATGATCGCCCTGGGGCTCGGTCTCTCCGTCAACAACGCATTGGCGGTGGTCGAGGCGTTGTCGGGACGCACCGGGGAGTTCAGGCGCACCCCGAAGTACGGCGTACGGTCGCGGGGCGATCGAGTCGCCGGAGATGTCCGGCGGCCCCCGGTGCGGGTCCAGCCCGTGGTCGAGATCGCGTTCGGGGCCTGGTTCACGCTGGCAATCGCGTACGCCCTGGCGACGGGCGTGTACGGCGCGGTGCCTGTTCTCGCGCTCTTTCAGGTCGGGTTCTTCTATGCCGGGTTCGCGTCGCGAGCCCCGCGCTACGACACGCGGCCGGTCGGAGAAGGTCTGGCCCGAGGAGGCGCCCCGTGACGCCGTCCCCTGCGGCCCCGAGGGCGGGTCTCGAAGGGGTGGTGGCCACCTCGTCGGCGATCTGTCACATCGATGGCGCGCAGGGGGTGCTGGCCTACGCCGGTCACGACATCCACGACCTCGCACGCGAGGCGGGATTCGAGGAGGTCTGCTACCTGCTCTGGCACCGGCGCCTCCCGTCGCGCGCCGAGCTGGGCGATCTCCAATCGGACCTCGCCGCGGCCCGCCGGCTGCCGGAGGCGACGCTGCGACTGATGCGCAGCCTGCCGGCCGGCAACGCGATGGACGCGTTGCGCACGCTGGTATCGGCTCTCGCCCACACGGATCCGGACGCGAGCGATCAGTCGCCCGCCGCGGCCTACCGGAAGGCGGTGCGGCTGACCGCACAGGTTGGCAGCCTCGTGGCGACGTGGGGCCGGCTGGACGCGGGCGGCGGACCGATCGAGCCGGATCCGGCGCTCGGCCACGCGGCGAACTTCCTGCTGCTGCTGACCGGCGAGCGCCCCTCGGCGCTGGAGGCGCGGGCGTTCGACGTCGCGCTCATCCTGCACGCGGACCACGAGCTGAACGCCTCCACCTTTGCCGCGCGGGTGACGGCCGCCACTCTCAGCGACGTGCACTCGGCGGCGGTGGCGGGCATCGGTGCGCTCAAGGGGCCGCTGCACGGCGGCGCGAACGCCGAGGTCATGCGGATGCTGCTGGACATCGGCGAGGACGCCGCCGACGCGCGCGTCGAGCGTACGGTGCGCGACATGCTGGCCCGCAAGGCGAAGGTGCCGGGCTTCGGCCATCGCGTGTACCGCACGGAGGACCCGCGCGCCACGCACCTGCGGCGGATGTCCAAGGAGATCGGCGAACGGTCCGGGAGCACCCGCTGGTACGAGATGTCGCGGCGGATCGAGGCGGTGATGAAGGCGGAGACGAAAATCGACGCGAACGTCGATTTCTACTCCGCGTCGACGTACTACCTGCTCGGCATCCCGATCGAGCTGTTCACCCCGGTCTTCGCCGTCAGCCGGATCGCCGGCTGGACCGCCCACATACTCGAGCAGTACGCGAACAACCGGCTCATCCGTCCCCGCGCCGAGTACGTAGGGCCCGAGTATCCGCAGCCGTTCACGCCGCTCGACCGGCGCTGACCGGTCGAACGCCGCCCCACGGGCGACGGCTCCCCCTATAATGAGGATGCGCCCGCGCGCTACTCGATGCATCACCGTCAGATCCGCAATTTCTCCATCATCGCGCATATCGATCACGGCAAGTCGACCCTCGCGGATCGATTTCTGGAGATCACCGGTGCGCTACGGCCTCGCGAGATGGAGGCGCAGGTCCTCGATTCGATGGACCTGGAGCGGGAGCGGGGCATCACCATCAAGGCCCATGCGGTCCGCCTGTCCTACACGGCGGACGACGGCGCGTCCTACGTCCTGAACCTCATCGACACCCCCGGGCACGTGGACTTCTCCTACGAGGTCACCCGCTCGCTGGCCGCCTGCGAAGGCGCGCTGCTGCTGGTCGACGCCTCGCAGGGCGTCGAGGCGCAGACGGTCGCGAACGCGTACCTCGCGGTCGACAACGACCTGGAGATCGTGCCGGTCATCAACAAGGTCGACCTGCCGGGCGCTCAGCCGGACGAGACCGCGGTGCAGATCGAGGACCTCATCGGGCTCGATCCGTCCCTCGCGCTGCTCGCGAGCGCGAAGGAGGGCACCGGTGCGCGCGAGATTCTCGAGGCAATCGTTGCGCGAGTGCCGCCGCCGACCGGCGATCCGGATGCTTCCCTCAAGGCGTTGATCTTCGATTCGTGGTACGACGCCTACCGCGGCGTCATCGTCCTGATCCGCGTCGTCGACGGCGCGATTCGGCCGCGGATGAAGGTCCGGCTGATGGCGGCCGGTCAGGATTACGAGGTGGAGCAGGTGGGCGTCTTCGCGCCGAAGCCGCATGCGGTAAACCAGCTCGGCGTCGGTGAGGTCGGCTTCTTGATCGCCAACGTCAAGAACGTCGCGGAAGCGCGGATCGGCGACACCGTCACCGAGGTCTCTCGTCCCGCGGTGCGGCCGCTTCCCGGTTTCCAGGAAACCAAGCCGATGGTGTTCGCCGGGCTCTATCCGGTGGAGAGCCACCAGTACTCGGATCTGCGCGAGGCGCTCGAGAAGCTGCAGCTCAACGACTCGGCGTTCTTCTTCGAGCCGGAGACGTCGGTCGCGCTCGGCTTCGGGTTTCGCTGCGGGTTTCTCGGCCTGCTGCACATGGAGATCGTCCAGGAACGGCTCGAGCGCGAGTTCGGCATGGACTTGGTTACGACGGCGCCCGGCGTCCTCTATCGCGTGACCACCACCGACGGCGACGTGTTCGAGATCGACAGTCCGGCCAAGCTGCCCGATGCCGGCCGCATCGCGAAGGTGGAGGAACCCGTGATCACGGCGATGATCCTCACACCCGCGGATCAGGTAGGGGGCATCCTGAAGCTCTGCCAGGAGAAGCGGGGCGTGCAGAAGGCTCTCGAGTACCACGCGGCGCACCGCGTGCTGATCTCCTACGAGCTGCCGTTCAACGAGGTGGTTCTCGACTTCTACGATCGGCTGAAGACGCTGTCGCGAGGCTACGCGTCGCTCGATTATCATGTGAGTGGGTACTGGGAATCGCCGCTCGTCAAGCTCGACCTGCTGGTCAACGGCGATCCGGTCGACGCGCTGTCGATCATCGTGCACAAGGAGACCGCCTACGCGCGCGGCCGTTCGCTCGTCGCCAAGATGCGGCAGCTCATTCCGCGGCAGATGTTCGAAGTGGCCATCCAGGCGGCGGTCGGCACCCGTGTCATCGCCCGCGAGAGCGTCAAGGCGCTCCGGAAGAACGTCACCGCCAAATGCTACGGCGGCGACATCAGCCGCAAGCGCAAGCTGCTCGAGCGGCAGAAGGAAGGCAAGCGGCGGATGAAACGGGTGGGCAGCGTCGAGATCCCGCAGGAGGCTTTCCTCGCGGTCCTGAGGGTGGACAGTGACTAGGACGAGAACACGGCCGCGGTCGCAGCCGGAGCCGCGCTCCCGGACGTCAACGCCGGCGCCCGTACCGGATCCGTATCGCAAGTCCACGGCCCGCGAGTACTTCGAGTCGATCGTCATCGCCGTCATTCTGGCCCTCTTCGTGCGCACGTGGGTCGTGCAGGCCTTCACGATTCCGACCGGCTCGATGGAGCACAACCTGCTCGTCGGCGACTACCTGCTCGTCAACAAGTTCGTGTACGGCCCGACGCTCTCGGGGGCCGAACGGCTCCTGCTGCCCCAGGGGGAGGTGTCGCGCGGCGACATCCTCGTGTTCAAGTTTCCGCGGGATCCGGAGCGGGACTTCATCAAGCGGGTCATCGGGCTGCCGGGTGAGACGCTCGAGTTGCGCGCGGGCGAGGTCCACATCGACGGCGATCCGCTCGACGAGCCCTGGCTGCGGCAGCCGGGGACGGCGTCGGCGGCCGGCGCGGCGGTGATTACCCGTCGCGACAACCATGGACCGGTCGCGATTCCCGCCGGGCACTACTTCATGATGGGCGACAATCGGGGCAACTCCGAGGACAGCCGCGTCTGGGGACCGCTGCCGCAGGACCACATCAAGGGCAGGGCGGCAGTCCTCTACTGGTCGTACGACTCCGGGAGTCCGGTGGTCCTGCCCGAGCCCGGGATCGGCGCCGCGTTGCGCCGGATCGGCTCGATGGCAACCCATTTCTTCACCCGCACACGCTGGGATCGGATGCTGCGGCAGGTCCGCTGACGCCAGCGTCGAAGTCGTGCTACCTGGCCGGCGCTTGCACGGGAGGCGTGCGGCGGCCGAAGATCGCGGTTCCGACGCGCACCATCGTGGCGCCCTCCTCGATCGCGACCTCGAAGTCGCGGCTCATGCCCATGGACAGCTCGCGGAGCGCAGCGGGGTCGACGCCTTCGTCCAGCAGGGTATCGCGGAGCTCCCGGAGCCGCCGGAACCAGGGCCTGACCGCCTCCGGATCCTCCGACCACGGCGGCATCACCATCAGCCCGCACACGCGGGCGGCCCGGCAGGCCCGGGCAACCTCGAACAACGGGCGGACCGCTTCCACCTGCGCGCCGTGCTTGGTTGCCTCCTCCGCGAGATCCGCCTGGATGAGCAGGTTGGGAGCGGTCGCCGTTTCGGCCGCGGCCTCGTCGAGACGGCGCAGCAGCTTCACGCTGTCGACGGAGTGGATCCAGTCGAAGGCCGCCGCCGCGCTGCGCGCCTTGTTGGACTGGAGGTGGCCGATCAGGTGCCACCTCACCCGTAGCGCGGACGCCCGCTCGATCTTGCCGAGCCCCTCCTGAACGCGGTTCTCGCCGAAGTCGGCGAGACCGACGGCTGCACCCGCTTCGATGGCGGCCAGTGGGAACGTCTTCGAGACGGCTACGAGCCGGACGGTATCCGGGTCTCGGTCAGCCGCCGTCGCGGCGCGTTCGAGGCGTTCGCGGACCTGCCGGAGGTTCGCGGCGAGGGCGTTCGAACCTGGCAGTGTACCCAGCGCTCAGCGCTCCAGCGCGGCGATGCGCGACCTGGCGTCGGCCGCGTGTTCGCCGCCTTCATCCAGGCTGACCGCCCGCCGCAGTGCGGTCAGCGCGGGGCCGGTTCGGCCGATCTCTACCAGGGCCACCCCCAGCCAGTAGTACGCCGGCGCGTAGCCCGGACTCTGGTCGGCCGCCTCTTCGAAGAGCTGCCGGGCGTCCTCGATGTTGCCGGCATCGAGAAACGCGGTACCGCGTCCAACGGTCTCGGCAGCCTGCCGGCGTCCAGCTTCCAGCGCGGCCAGGGTCAGACGCATAGCCTCGTCGCGGGCGTTGGCCGCGTCCTCGGGGCGACCCGAACGATTGAAGACGTTCGCCAGGCCGTAGTACGCGGCGGTGTAGTCCGCCCGTACGGCGAGGGCGTCCTGAAAGGCGCGCTCCGCGGCCGACCAGCGCTCCAGGGACGAGTAGGCGACGCCGGTGTTGTAGTGGCACTCGAGGCAGTTCGGGTCGAGTCCTGCGGCGAGTGTGAAATAGGTCACGGCGTCGTTGTAAGCGCCGTCGCGATTGGCCCCGACGCCTGCCGCGAACAGCTCGTCCAGTCGGTCGCGTGCGCCGTCCGCGATGATCCAGGGGGTGACGCCCCGGCCCGGTCCCATGACGAACCCTATCGCGACCGCCCGCCGGTCGCGGACGCGCACGCGGTAGACCTCGCTCCGCCTGGCTCCGAGCGCCGCCGTCGCCGCATAGAGTCCCGGGGGCACGTCCGACCGCGCGAATCGGCCGTCCGAGCCGGTTTCGAATTCGAGGGAAGGACGGTCGCCGTCGAGCGGAAGCAGGACGATGAGCGCCCCGGCAACCGCCGCTTGGCCCTGCTCGTCGATCACCGTCCCCCGCACGGCTCCTGCAGGTTGTGCGCTTGCCGTACCGACCGCTCCGGCGATGCCGATGGCGGCGAAGCATGCCACCCACGCGACACGCCGCAACCGGTGCAGGGTGCGCGGGCGGAGTACGCGCGGCCTCATGCTTCCAGTCTAGCAGTCCGCGCGGGAACTGCCGTCCGCAGGGTGGAAGAAGCGCGCCACCGGCGCGAGATCGTGCGTAACCGGAGCAGGGGGCAGGGAGTCGAGGAAGCGGCGCCCGTAGCCCTTCGTCCGGAGGCGCGGGTCCAGCAGCGCCAGCACGCCGCGGTCCGTGCGGTGCCGGAGCAGCCGGCCGAGCCCCTGCAGCAGGGTCAGGATGGCGAGCGGCACCTGGTAGTCGGAGAACGGATTGCCGCCGTCCGCGTCGATCTGCTCCATGCGGGCCGCGGTCAGCGGATCGCCCGGCGAGGCGAACGGGAGCTTGTCGATTACCACGCAGCTCAGGGCGTCGCCGGCGACGTCCACTCCCTGCCAGAAGCTGGATGTCGCGAGGAGGACCGCGTTGGGCGTGGCGCGGAACTCGCGCAGGAGCACGCTGCGTGGCGATCTGCCCTGTACCAGCAGGGGGTAGGGGAGGGTCGGATCGAGTCGGGCGTGCACGTCGCGGAGGTTGGCGTAGCTCGTGAAGAGGACGAACGCACGGCCCGCGGTGATCCGCAGCAGCGCCGTCACCTCGCGGGCGACCGCGGCGGTGAACCCGGGATGGCGCGGCGACGGCATCTCGCGCGGCAGGTAGAGAATGGCCTGCTCGCGGTAGTCGAACTCCGACGGCAACCGCAGCTCGGTGGCGTCGGCAATGCCCAGTCGCCCTCGCAGGTACGCGAATGACGTGTCGACCGTCAGCGTGGCGGAAGTCAGGACGGTGCTCTCCATCCTCTCGATCAGCAGCTCGCGGATGATGCTCGATACGTCGATCGGGGCGGCGCGCAGGAGCAGACCGCGGCCGCGCCGTTCCACGAAATAGACGTAGGTCGGGTCGTTGGCGGCCAGGAGAAACCCAAGCTGCGTGCGGATCTCGTCCGCCCGCCGGCCGAGCGCCGCCAGATCCGTACTCCCTGACGGCCCGGCGAGCCTGGACAGCGCGCTGGCGAGATCGCCCAGGCTCCGTCCGAGGCGGCGAGCCGGCTCGGCGACCGCGGAGAGCGTGTCGGCAGTCACACGGGTACGCTCCCCGACGGCAGCCGGCGCAAGCGAGCCGAAGAAGAGATGGGCGTCGTTGCGCACGCCATCGAGCAGATCCAGCAGCTCGAGCACCGACGCCTCCTCGAGCTCGACGGCCGGAGGCGCTTCACCGGCGACGAGTCTCCGGCCGTCGCGGTACAGCTCGTCGAGCCGGCGGTTGCTGACGGCAATGCCGAAGTACTGCGTCGCCACGTCTTCGAGCTGATGCGCTTCGTCGATCACCGCGACCGTGCACGCGGGGATGACCTCGCCGTACGCGCTCTGGCGCACCGCGGCGTCCGCGCACAGCAGATGATGGTTGACGATGATGACGTCCGACTCCGCGGCTCGCTGCCGCATCGTCGTCACGAAGCACTCCTGGTAGCTGGGACACTCCGTGCCGATGCAGTTCTCGGAGGTGGCTGCGACGTCGTTCCAGACGGCCAGGTTGTCGGGGAGGTCCTCGATCTCGGCTCGGTCGCCGGTCTCCGTCTGGTCGGCCCACTCCGCGAGCTGGTCGAGGACGCTCCGTTCGGCCAGCGGCAGAAGCGAACCGGCCGCCTCGGCGTGCGTCGTGGCGAAGCGGTGCAGGCAGAGGTAGTTGCCGCGTCCCTTCATGTAGGTGGCCCGGAAATCGACGCCGAGCGCGTGCCGCAGATCGGGTAGATCCTTGTAATAGATCTGGTCCTGCAGGTTCTTCGTGCCGGTCGAGATGAGGACGCGCTGTCCGCTGAGGATCGCGGGGACCAGATAGGCCAGGGTCTTTCCGGTCCCGGTCCCGGCTTCGGCCAGCAGCACGCCGCCGGACTCCAGCACACGCGCCGCGGCTGCCGCCATCCGCCGCTGGCCCGGTCGCGGCTCGAACGCCGGCATCGCGCGCGCGAGGGCGCCGTCGTCGGCGAGCGCCTCCACGACCCGCGTTTCCAGCCCCGGATCTAGATCTGGCCGTGGCGGGGAGGCGTCGGGTACAGCGGGAACTTCCGGCACAGCGCTTCGACCTCGCCTCGAACCATGACGGCGACGCGGTCGTCGTCGGGGGCGCTCAGCACCCGCCCGATCAACTCCGCCACGATGTCCATGTCCGCCTCCGCCATGCCCCGGGTGGTGAGCGCAGGCGTGCCGAGCCGAATGCCGCTGGCCACCATCGGCGGCTGCGCGTCGAACGGAATGGCGTTCTTGTTCACCGTGATGCCGGCCCGTTCCAGCGCCGCCTCGCAGACCGTGCCCGTGAGGCCGCGGGAGAAGACGTCGACCAGGAGCAGGTGATTGTCGGTGCCGCCGCTCACGATGCGAAAACCCTGATCCGCCAACGCGCCGGCCAGACGGCTCGCGTTGCGGACGACCTGCCGCTGATAGTCGGCGAAGCCGGGGGTTGCGGCTTCCTTGAAGCAGACTGCCTTGGCGGCGACGACGTGCATCAGCGGTCCGCCTTGCACGCCCGGGAACAGCGAGCGGTTGATGGCCTTGCGGTGCGCCTCCCGGCACAGAATCAGGCCGCCCCGAGGTCCCCGCAGCGTCTTGTGGGTCGTCGAGGTCACGACGTCGGAATGCGGCACCGGGCTCGGATGCAGCCCGGTGGCGACGAGACCGGCGATGTGCGCCATGTCCGTGACCATCGCGGCGCCGACGGCGGACGCCACGCCGGCGATGCGCGCGAAGTCGATCACGCGCGGATAGGCGCTCGCGCCGACCATGATGAGGGTGGGCCGGTGCTCGTGTGCGAGCCGTTCGAGCGCGTCGTAGTCGATCCGCTCGTCGTCGCGGCGCACGCCGTAGGGGACGATCTGGTAGAGCTGCCCGGAGAAATTCAAGGGGTGCCCGTGGGTCAGGTGCCCGCCGTGCGCCAGATCCATGCCGAGCACCGTCTGGCCCGGCTCGATCAGTGCGAAGTACGCCGCCATGTTCGCCTGGGCGCCGGAGTGCGGCTGCACGTTCGCGTGCTCGGCTCCGAACAGGGCCCTGGCGCGCTCGATGGCAAGCGATTCGGCCACGTCGACGTATTCGCAGCCGCCGTAGTACCGCCGGCCCGGATAGCCCTCCGCGTACTTGTTGGTCAGGGGCGAGCCCATGGCCTCGATCACCGCGGCGCTCGCGAAGTTCTCGGAAGCGATCAGCTCGAGCCCGCCGTTCTGCCTTTCGATCTCGTGACGGATGGCCGCGGCGATTTCCGGATCGCCGTCGGCGAGCGGCTGCAGGTGATCCCTGGTGCTGGCGGTCGTGGCAGGGTCGCTGAATTCGAGAGCTTGCGTCACGTGGTTCCTTCCAGGCAACGCTCCATCTCGGCGATCTTGCCGACGCGCCGCTCGTGCCGGCCGCCGCCGAAGGGCGTGTCGAGGAACGCGTCGATGATGGTCATCGCCGCCTCGGGGCGCAGCGCGCGGCCTGCGAGGGTAACGACGTTGGCGTCGTTGTGTTCGCGGCAGAGGCGGGCGTCGGCGGGGTCGTGCACGAGCGCCGCACGCACGCCGGGCACCTTGTTGGCCGCGATCGACATCCCGATGCCGGTGGCGCAGACAAGCACCCCCCGGTCGAATGCGCCGGAGGCAACGCCCTCGGCTACCGGCCGCGCGAAGTCGGGATAGTCGGCGGACTCTTCCGAATGGGTCCCGAAGTCGACGTACGTGTGTACCGGCCCGGAGGAGCCCTCGCGGGCCGCCTCGTCGAGCGCGCGCCGGATGGACGCCTTCAGCGCGACGCCGGCGTGGTCGCCGCCAAGCGCGATCCGCATGACGTAATTGTACTATACGGGCTTGGCGGAACCTGGCGGCCGCAACGCCGTCGCGCCGCGCGCCCGATGCGCGCGAGGAGGCGGTTTCTGGACGAACGACGACGAACACCCGACCGCAAGGGCGCGGCAACGCGCAGCGACGAGCGGGCGGGGCATCCTTCCCCCACGCGGCCGGCCGCAAGGGAAGCGGCGGTTACGGTCACGACGGGCGGCGAGCATCGCCTGAAAGCGGGACATCCTTGGATCTATCGCTCGGATGTCCGGCGCGTCAGGGCCCATCCGGGGGATCTGGTGCGGGTGGTCGGCGCCGACCGGCGGATGCTCGGCTACGGGCTGTACAGCAGTCGCTCGGTCATTGCCATCAGGATGCTGACGCGGAGCGACGCCCGTCCCGACGCGGCGTTCTGGCGTGCGCGGCTCGAGGCGGCCGTCCGGTACCGCGAGTCGCTGGAGATCGACGCCACGGCGTACCGGCTGGTCCACGGCGAGGGCGATCGATTGCCCGGACTGATCGTGGACCGCTACGGCGACGTGCTCGCGGTGCAGGCTCTGGCCCAGGCGACGGACCGCTTGCTGCCGCTGATCGGCGAGCTGTTGGTTGAACTGCTGCAGCCGGCCGGTATTGTCGCCCGCCACGACCCGCAGGTGCGGGCGCTCGAAGGGCTGGATCGCGGCGTCGAGCTGCGCCACGGCCGCGTTCCGGAGGAGATCGAGGTGCGTGAGGGCGCCGTGCGCCTCTCGGTCGACCCCTGGAAGGGTCAGAAGACCGGCCTGTTTCTCGATCAGCGCGAGAATCGCCTCGCCGCGGCCCGCTACGCCCATGGCAGGGTGTTCGACGGCTTCAGCTACACTGGGGCGTTCGCGCTGCAGATGGCTCCGTCCTGCGACGAGGTGGAGGCGGTCGACGTATCGGAGAGCGCGGCGGCGGCCATCGCGCGCAACGCCGCGCGCAACGCCGCTGCCAACGTGCGGTCGCGCGCGGCAAACGTCTTCGATGCGCTGCGCGACTACGATCGGGCAGGGGAACGGTTCGATACGATCGTGCTCGATCCTCCGGCGTTCGCGAAGAACCGCGGCGCCACGACGCGGGCGCTCGCCGGTTACAAGGAGATCAACCTGCGCGCGCTTCGAATCCTCTCGCCGGGCGGCGCGCTCATCACGTCGAGCTGTTCGTACCACGTCGACGAGCCGGCTTTCGCCCGCATGCTCGCGGACGCGGCCGCCGACGCCCGCGCGGATGTCCGCGTCGTGGAGAAGCGGTTGCAGAGCCGCGACCATCCGGTGCTGGCGACCGTGCCCGAGACCTCGTACCTGAAGTGCGTCGTGCTGCTCAAAATATAGAGGCGGAACGGCGACTGTCGCGAACGGCGCGCGGGAGCCGCGTGCTATATTCGTTCGCACTTCTCAGACCAAGGAGCGACTCATGGCGAGCCCCGCCGCTTCCATGCCTTCTGTTGAATCCCGTTTCGCCGCGGCGTATCCGAACTCCCGCAAGGTGCACGTGGAGGGCGGGCGAGTGCGCGTCCCGATGCGCGAGATCGCGTTGTCCGACGGGGAGGCGCCGCTACGGGTGTACGACACGAGCGGTCCCCACGAGACAGACGTGCGGGCCGGGCTGCCGCGGCTGCGTCGTGACTGGATCGCCGCGCGCGGCGACGTTGCCGAGGTCCTGCCGGCCGGCCGTGCTCACGGCTCCGAGCAGATCCCGGCGTCGCTGCACCGGCCGGTCGTGCGTGGCGCCGGGCCCGCAACCCAGATGCACTACGCCCGCAAGGGCGAGGTGACCCCGGAGATGGAGTTCGTCGCCCTGCGCGAGGGTTTCGATGCGGAATTCGTCCGTGCGGAGGTAGCGCGCGGACGGGCGATCATCCCGGCCAACGTCAACCATCCGGAACTCGAACCGATGGTGATCGGCCGCAACTTCCTGGTGAAGATCAACGCCAACATCGGGAACTCGGTGGTCAGCTCGTCCATCGAAGAGGAGGTCGAGAAGCTGCGCTGGGCGACGCTGTGGGGCGCCGACACCATCATGGATCTGTCGACCGGCGCCGACATCCACGAGACGCGCGAGTGGATCATCCGCAACGCGCCGGTGCCGGTCGGCACCGTGCCGATCTACCAGGCCCTGGAGAAGGTCGACGGGCGGCCGGAGGAGCTGACCTGGGAGATCTACCGCGAGACGCTGATCGAGCAGGCCCAGCAGGGGGTCGACTATTTCACGGTGCATGCCGGCGTGCTGCTGCGGTACGTGCCGCTGACGGCCGGGCGGATGACCGGCATCGTGTCGCGGGGTGGATCGATCCACGCCAAGTGGTGCCTGGCGCATCACCAGGAGAACTTCGCGTACACCCACTTCCGCGAGATCTGCGAGATCATGCAGGCCTACGACGTCTCGTTCTCGCTCGGGGATGGCCTGCGGCCCGGGTCCATCGCGGACGCCAACGACGAGGCGCAGTTCGCCGAGCTCAAGACGCAGGGCGAGTTGACCCGGATCGCCTGGGAGCACGGCGTGCAGGTGATGAACGAGGGGCCGGGGCACGTCCCGATGCATCTGATCCGCGAGAACATGGAGAAGCAGCTCGAGTGGTGCGACGAGGCGCCTTTCTATACGCTGGGGCCGCTGACGACCGACATCGCCCCGGGCTACGACCACCTGACGTCGGCCATCGGCGCCGCGATGATCGGCTGGTACGGTACCGCGATGCTCTGTTACGTCACCCCGAAGGAGCACCTGGGTCTGCCGAACCGGGACGACGTCAAGGCGGGCGTCGTGGCCTACAAGATCGCCGCGCACGCCGCGGATCTCGCCAAGGGGCATCCGCGCGCCCAGACCTGGGACGACGCGCTCTCGAAGGCGCGCTTCGAGTTCCGCTGGGAGGACCAGTTCAACCTCGCGCTCGATCCGGTGACCGCGCGGGCCTACCACGACGAGACGCTGCCGGCCGACGGCGCCAAGGTCGCCCACTTCTGCTCGATGTGCGGGCCGAAGTTCTGCAGCATGGAGATCACCCAGCAGATTCGGGACTACGCGGCGGAGCGGGGCGTCGCCGCGGAGCAGGCGGTCGAGGTCGGTCTCGACGAGAAGTCGGCCGAGTTCCGCGAGCGGCGGGAGATCTACGTTCCGGCGAAGTAGGCACCGGCGGGCCCGGTCGTTGGGTCCACGCCAAGCGTCGCCGCAGGCTTGCGGCCTCGGCTAGCGCTGCCCGTGCCCCATAATTTTTCGCTGGACTTCATGCAGCCACTTCGCTACGGTGGCCGGCATGGAGATTCAGAATCAGGTCTCACGTATTCTACGGGACAACCTCGCCCGCCTGCGTGACGTGCTGGACGAGGCGGTTTCGCAGGGTGTCGGCAGCCTCGGTCAGGTCGCCGATCGCGTCTGTGAAGCGTTCGATTTCCGCGACGGGCGGGGCCGGTGGCAGCGCGCGAGCTGTTGCCGGGCGTTGTCCGACCTGCAGGCGGCCGGCCACGTCTCGCTGCCTGCGAGTCAGGCGGCTCGCGGCGTTGGGGGCCGGGCGCGGGTGCTTCCGCACCCGATGGCGCCGGCGGTGGACGTGCCGGGCACGGTCGGCAAGGTTGTGGGTCTGACCCTGGCGCTGGTTGAGACCGACGCGCAGCGCCAAGTCTGGAACACGCTGATGGCGTACGAGCACCCGCGCGGCGCCGGTCCGTTCGTCGGCCCGCAACTGCGGTATCTGGTGGGTTCGGCGCATGGTTGGCTGGGCGGCGTCGGGTTCGCGGCGAGTGCGCGGCGGCTGCGGTCCCGCGACGCCTGGGTCGGGTGGGACGACACGGGCCGGCGCGCGCACCTGCACCGGGTGTTGGGACTGTGCCGGCTGCTGGTGCGCCCCGGCATTGTGTGTCGCAACCTGGCCTCGCACGTGCTGGGCCGGGTCGTCCGGGCAGTCGGCGACGACTGCGAGGGTCTGTATGGCTATCGCCCCTGGCTGCTGGAGACGTTCGTCGACGAGACCGAACAGACGGGGGCGAGCGTGCGCGCGGCCAACTGGGTTCGGGTGGGTGAGACCTGCGGTCGCGGTCGCCAGGACCGCCGGCACGCGGCGCCGGAAACGCGCAAGGCGGTGTATATGTATGCCTTGGAGCCGGCGTGGCGCACCCGCCTCGCGGTGCCTGCACCGGTCGTGGCGCCGCTGGCGGTTGGCGACGGTCTCGACGCCGCGGTCTGGGCGGACCACGAGTTCGGCGGGGCGCGTTTGGGCGACGCGCGTCTGAGCGCGCGGCTGGTACAGAGCGCGCAGCAAATGGCAGAGTCTCCGATGCGCGCCATCACCGGCGCCGCCCACGGCGCCCGCGCGATGGTCAAGGGCCATTACCGGCTGATCGACCAGCCCGCCGACAGTGCGGTGACGGTCGACAACATCCTCGCGCCGCATCGCGAGCAGACGCTACGCCGGATGCAGGCGCACGACACGGTGCTGTGCATCCAGGACGGCACCCGGTTGAACTTCACCCGGCGCGGGCAGACGCAAGGGCTGGGGGCCATCGGCTCGAACCAGACCGGGGCGGTGGCGCGCGGCCTGGAGTTGCACACGACCTTGGCCGTCAATCCCGACGGGGTGGCGTTGGGTGTGCTGCGGGCCGCCTTCGACGCGCCCGCGTCCCCCAACTCCGAGGCGGAAGGCGAGCCGACCCCAAAGCCGCGCGAGAAGCGCAAGTCGTTCCGTTGGATCGAGGGGCTGCGCGACTGCGCGCAGGCAGCCGAGCAATTGTCCCAGACCCGCGTGGTGTGCGTGATGGACCGCGAGGCCGATTTCCTCGACCTGTTCGTCGAACACCGCGCGGCTGCCCCGCAGGTCGACCTGCTGGTCCGCGCCAAGGCCGACCGCGTCCTCGGCAGGGAAAAGACGCCCGCCGGGCAGACGGTCTCACGCCGTCTGTTCGATACGGTGCGCAACGCGCCGGCCCGAGGCGCCGCCAAGGTCGAGGTGCAGCGGCTGAGCGCGCGCGTGAAGGCCAGCAAACAGGCCCGCAAGGACCGCCGGGCGGAGCGGGTCGCCGACGTGACGCTGCGCTACCAGCAGGTGCCGCTGCCCTGCCCCGGCGACGAGCCGGTCGCACTGTGGGTCGTCCACGTGCGCGAGGAACAACCGCCGCCCGCGGCCGAGCCGCTGGAGTGGTTCCTGCTGACCACTTTGCGTGTGAGCAGCGCCGACGACGCCACGCGCATCCTGCAATGGTACGTCCGGCGCTGGCGCATCGAAGAATACTTCCGCGTGCTCAAGTCCGGCTGCAAGGTCGAGGAGTTGCAGCACCACACGGCCGAGCGGCTCGAACGCGCCATGGCCATCAAGATGGTCATCGGGTGGCGCATCCAGTTGATGGTCCAACTCGGGCGCGAAGTGCCCGACCTGCCGGGCGACCTGCTGTTCTCCGATGGCGAGTTGCGCGTGCTCGCCACCTTCGCCCGCTCACGCAAGCTGCCGCCGCCGGCGCGCCTCGGCGACGCTGTCGGTCTGGTCGGGCGCCTCGGCGGGTGGCTCGGACGCCAACGCGACCCGCCCGGCGCACAGTTGATGTGGCACGGCTACACTCAACTGGTTGCCATGGCCTTCGCCTTCGAACTGCGGGACGAGTTCGGATGACCTCCTGCTCACTACAGTCCAGCCCCGGACATCCGGGGCACGGGCAGGGCTAGCGGGCTAGCGGTTCGCCGCGTTCTCCGGCGCGGTGGTAATCTGGATGATCGTCGGGAAGACTGCCGGTTCGGTCCCGGGCGTCGGATCAACGTAGCCGGCGGCGCCGTTCCAGGTGTAGTCCTTGAGCGTGACGCTCGGCCGGAAGTCCATCTGGTCGTCGCGGAACCGCGCCGTCTCGAACTGGTGGATTGGCGGCGCGTCGTACACCCGCCGGCCGCGTTCGCGGAGCCGCGCCGAGTAGTAGCGCACCATGTCTGCGAACCGGGCGTTCGTCCCGAACAGGTGGAAGCGCTGGCCGCGTCCGGCGTCGTACGATGTGATGTACTGCGCGCTCGGGTAGACGGGCACACCCAGCGTCGCCTCCGTCGGGACGCCCGTGTCCGTCCCGGCGGCCGGTGGGGCCGTGTCGATCACCGGCGCGGACGCGGGTCGCGCAGGTGCGTTATCCGGAGTGGGAAACGGACGCGGAACCGGCCGGCGCTGCGCGGACAGCGGAACTGCCGCCGCAGCCATCAGCAGCATCACGCAGGCGACGCTCACTGCGCAACGGTACGTCACGACCGTATTATGACGCATGCCGACCCTGTCTGAGTTCTGCAACGAGCACCATGACTGGTTCGTCCACCTGTTGAAGGAACTGGTACGCCTGGAGTCGCCCACCACCGATCCCGCCGCGGTCGACCGCTGCGGGGAACGGTTGGCGGAGCACCTCCGCCGGATGGAGGGAACCGTCGAGCGCATCCCTGCGCCCACCAGTGGCGCGCATCTGCGCGCGACCTTCGGGTCCGGACCGCCGGCTCGGCAGGTCATGCTGCTCGGGCACTTCGATACGGTCTGGCCGGTCGGACAGATCGAGCGGATGCCGCTGCGCGAGGCGGACGGCTGCCTGCACGGGCCTGGGGTGTTCGACATGAAGGCGGGCATCGTCATCGGCATGCTGGCCGTGCGGGCACTGGCCGCGACGGGGCGGCTGGCCGATGTTCGAGTGGTCATGCTGTGGACGGCGGACGAGGAGCGGGGCAGCCGTTCGTCCCGCGGCCTGGTCGAAGAGGAGGCCCGCCGCAGCAGCGCGGTCTTCGTCCTGGAGCCGGCACTGCCGGGCGGGGCGGTAAAGACCGGCCGCAAGGGATGTGGCGAGTTCGAGCTGCGGGTGCGCGGCATCCCGGCTCACGCCGGGATCGATCCGACCCGTGGCGCAAGCGCCATAGACGAGCTTGCGGCGCAGATCGGGGGGGTCGGGGCACTGCGTGACCATGCGCACGGAGTGACGCTCAACGTAGGGACCATCGAGGGGGGCGATCGGCCCAACGTTGTGGCCGAGCACGCCCGGGCCGTTGTCGACGCCCGCGCCGCGACGATGGAGGACGCCCGCCGGCTCGAGCGGAGCATGCAGGCGCTCCGTCCGGTGCTCGACGGGACGCGCCTCGAGGTCAGTGGCGGTTTTTCGCGGCCACCGTTCGAGCGGACGCCGGAAGTGGCCCGCCTCTATGAAGTCGCACGGACGGTTGCGGCCGAGATGGGACGCGAACTCGGCGAGGGCACGACCGGCGGCGGCTCGGACGGGAACTTCACCGGAGCGCTGGGCGTCCCTACTCTTGACGGCCTGGGTGCGGCGGGTGACGGGGCGCACGCCCTCGACGAGCACGTGGTCATCGCCGATCTCACTTGGCGAGCCGCGCTCCTGGCCGGACTCATCGCACGGTCCGGCTAGGACTGCCCTGTACCCGCATTCAGGGCTGGACAAATCAGCTTCCGCCGTGTAGCGTCACGGCATGGAGCATCAGAACCAGATACTACAGACCCTTCGTGCGCCTGAGTCGCAAGCTCGCCTCGAGCGGATTGTGGCGCAGGAGGCGCTGAACAACCGGGCGGCGGTGGGGCGGCGGGTGTGCGCGGAGTTCGGGTTTGTGGATGCGCGCGGGTCGGCCCAACTCGCGGGTTGTCTTAAAGCGCTCAACACGCTGCACAAGGCGGGGCGGATTGCGTTGCCGGCGTCGCGGGGTGGCGGGGGCGCGCCCACTCCGCAGCGTTTCGACGCGCCGGTGGCGGCGGCCACGGCGGTGCCGGGTACGGTGGAGGCGGTCGCGGGGTTGTCGCTGGAGCGGGTAGAGCAAGGCGGGCAGCGCCGGGTGTGGAATACCTTGCTGCACTTCGAGCATCCGCAGGGGACTACGACCTTTGCGGGCTGCCAGGTGCGCTATCTGGTGGTCTCGGCGCACGGGGTGCTCGGCGCGGTCGGGTTTTCGGCGTCGGCGTTGCAATTGCGGGCGCGCGAGGCGTGGATGGGGTGGAGCGCCGGGCAGCGTCTGGCGCATCTGCACCGGGTGCTGTGCCTGAGCCGGTTCCTGATCCGCCCCGGCGTGCAATGCCGCAACCTGGCCAGCCAGGTGCTGGGCCAGGTGCTGGCGCGTCTGCCAGCGGATTTCGAGGCCCGCTACCGGTATCGTCCGTGGCTGGTGGAGACCTTCGTCGGCCCCGCGCATGACGGGGCCAGCTTCAAGGCGGCCAACTTCGTGTGGGTCGGGCACACGGCCGGTCGCGGGCGCCAGGACCGCGACCATGCGCGGGCTCGTCCGGTCAAGGCGGTATATATGTATGAGTTGGAGCCGCACTGGCGGCGGCGGTTGGGGGTGGCGCGGGTCGACGCGGCGCCGGCGCTGGCGCCGGCTGACGGTCTCGACAGCGGCGCCTGGACGGTGAACGAGTTTGGAGGGGCGCCGTTGGGCGATCAGCGGTTGTCGGCGCGTCTGGTCAAGAGCGCGGGGCTGCTGGCGTCGTTGCCCGGAGAGGCGGTCACCGCCAACGCGTCCCACGACCGCGCGGCGGTGAAGGGCTACTACCGGCTCATCGACCAGCCGGTGTCGTCGGCGGTCACGCCCGGGAACATTCTCGCGCCCCACCGGGCGCGCACGCTGCAGCGGATGCGCGGCCAGGACACGGTGCTGTGGTGCGCCAGGCTAACTGGCGAAGGACAGCCGGTGGAAGTCCGGCGGAAAGAAGGAGTAACCAACCACTTTCGCCCCGAGTCATGCGCCGGTCGCTGTGAGGCGGCAGGTGAAGCGTTGACAGGGGCGCGGACGGGCAGGGCTATTGAGCATCGAAAGCGTGAACGTCTGGAGCGCCGAGACTGTCACAGCGGTCGAAGGCAACACCGACATCACCGCAATGGTGAGGGGATGGCGGGCTCCACGGTGTCGGAGAACCCATGCACGTTCGTACGTCCTTCGTCGGGACCTGGGAGGTCTTCATTCTGCCCCGGCAGTCGAACCGGGGCCGCAGCGGGAAGGAGGATTCCGTATCCGATGATGTACGGAATGAAGAAGTCGGATGAGGCAATAGTGTGCGCCAGGCAGCGCACTGGTCAGGAGGGTTGAAGTCCCTCCGGCCCCCGGATGAGGGGGGCCGTATCCAAAGGCGGGGGTAATGCCTCGCCGGCCGCAGGTGGCAGGTATGGAGACACCTACACGGGCACGCAGGCGAAAGCCGGACACAGCCAAGGTGGACCTGGAGCCGCCACGACGGAACTGCGGAGGACAGGGCGCCCACCGTGAGGTGGGGTCCGAAGGGTTTGCGGAGCAGTACCGGGCCGTAGTCGAGGGGGCGACCCCATGACGAACCGGTCGGCCAAAGGTGGGGCAAGGTCGAGCCTGCACTACAGAGGCGAAGGCGATCTCATCCACCCACCGCACCAAGGTGTTTGCGGGCGGCACGGTATGGAAGACCAGTGCGTGACCCTGGGAGACCTCGGCGGGTCCGCGGGTGGCGCCGCGGCAACTGACCCTATAAGCGAGAGCGAAGTGGGAAGGGATGCTCGTCGAGGAGTCGGACGGCCGAATAGTACCTGAAGCGCGGTGAAAGCCGCGTGACCGTCAGGGGGCGGCAACCGAGTGGGTTGGGGAAGGCGGCCGGCGAAGACGGTCGGGACCAGACAGGACGGTGAGATGAGCAAGGGCGCTGAGGTGGACAGTTCCATGAGTGAAAGACCCCAACATCAGCGACCGAGGAGACTTGCCGACTGGCTGAACCCGACGGGCCGGAGGATGGTCCACTCTTTGATTCCTCCATCGGTCCTCATCACGCGAAGACGTCTTCGTGAAAGCGGTATGCGGGAAAACCGCACGTACCGTTTGAGCGGCGGACGGAGGCCAGCGCCCGCGGGGCGCGCCTCCTCCGACCCGACACCGGTGAAGGCGGCGAACAAGGGCGCGCCAACGCCTGCGGAGTCGCCGGAGGGAAGGGCCTCAACCAAGGGGAATCTGCGAGACCAAAGCACGCACCGGACGCAGGGCCGGGACGGCGTGTCACAGGCGGTTGAGCGGATACGGCAAGCTGCGACGCCACGCGGTTTGCCGTCAACCACCCCAGGTAGGAGCCGTATGCGTTAACGCGCACGTACGGATCTGAGCGGGGGGACCGGGGCAACCCGGTTCCCTACCGCAACCATCCAGGACGGGACGGATCTGAATTTTGCGACGCGCCCGCACTGCGAGGGGCTGGGCATCATCGGGCGCAACCAGACGGTCTCGAAGACGCTCGGCCTGCATCTGCATCTGACCCTGGCGGTCGATGGCGCGGGTCTGCCGCTGGGCGTGCTGCGCTGCGGTTTCGAGGCGCCGCCGGGCGGCGCGGCGCGCCCGGCGGACGAGCCACCGCCGGCGGCGGCGCAGGAGACGGCCCCCAAGACGCGGCGCTGGGTCGACGGCCTGCGCGACATCGACCGGGCGGCGGCGGCGTTGAGTCGCAAGACCCGGGTGCTCAGCGTCATGGACCGGGAGGCGGATTGCTTCGCGGTGTTCGACGAGCAGCGCCGTCTGAACCGGGTGGAAGTGCTGGTGCGCGCCCACCATGACCGCTGTCTCGCCCAGGGCGCCCCGAAGCTGTTCGCCGCCATGCGCGCCGGCGCCGCCGACGGGCACGTCGAGATCGAGATCGACCGCCTGAGCGCGCGGCGCAAATCCAGCGGCAGGCAGGCCCGCCCGGCGCGCACCGGGCGGGTGGCGCGGGCCGAGGTGCGCCATCGCCAAGTGGTGGCGCCGCCGACCATCGCCGGCGCCGAACCGCTGGCGCTGTCCACGGTCCATGTGCGCGAAACCGCGCCGCCGCCCGGCGAGCCGGCGGTCGAGTGGTTCCTGCTCACCAGTCTCGACGTCGACAGCACCGAAACCGCGGTCGCGGTCATCGGCTACTACCTGCGGCGCTGGCGCATCGAAGACCTGTTCCGGGTGCTCAAGTCCGGATGCCGAGTCGAACATCTCGCGTTCCACACCGCCGACCGGCTCCAACGCGCGGTCACCATCAATACCGTGATCGCCTGGCGCCTGATGGTGATGACCCTGCTCGGACGTGACGTGCCGGGGTGCGACGCCCAGTTGCTGTTCACCGACATCGAGTTGCGTTTCCTGACCGACTATGCCGAAGAACTCGGCCTGCCGCCCCCCTGACCATCTCGCCGCCGCAGTCCTCCTGCTCGCCATCCTCGGCGGCTACCAGAACCGAACGCACGACCCGCCCCCCGGACACCAGATCATGTGGCGCGGTTACGAACGAATGTCCATCGCAACCATCGGCTACCGCATTGGACGGCGGGAGCGTGCTGGAGTTGTCCAGAACGAATAATGTGGGTACAGGGTAGGGCTAGGAGTCTGCGCCGAAACTCCGAGCCTGCGAGGCGTTTCGGGGCGCTAGAATCGATACAGGAGGATCGCATGGGAAACACGGTCAAGACCGTCCTGTTGCTCGGTCTGCTCAGCGGCGTGCTGCTCGCGCTCGGCGAGTGGTTGGGCGGCTCCAGCGGGCTGGTTTTCGCGTTCGTCATCGCGGTGGCGATGAACTTCGGCTCGTACTGGTTCTCCGACCGGATCGTGCTCAGGATGTACCGCGCGGAGCCGGTCGGCCCGGAGCATCAGTTGCACCGGTTGACGGCGCGCCTGGCGCAGCGCGCGAACCTGCCGATGCCGAAGGTCTACGTCATCCCGGACGACTCTCCCAACGCGTTCGCTACGGGTCGGAATCCGCGGCACGCGGCGGTGGCGGCTACCACGGGCCTGTTCCGCTTCCTCGACGAGCCGGAGATCGAGGGGGTGATCGCGCACGAGCTCGCCCACGTGAAGCATCGCGACATCCTCATCAGCTCGATCGCCGCTACCGTGGCCGCCACGATCATGATGGTGGCCCGCATGGCGCAGTTCGCGGCCATCTTCGGCGGCTTCGGGCGAGACGACGAGGAGGGCTCCAATCCCCTGACCCTGCTGGCGACGATCATCGTCGCGCCGCTCGCGGCGATGCTGATCCAGGCGGCGATCTCCCGATCGCGGGAGTTCGCGGCCGATCGCGGCGCGGTCGCGATCGCCGGCAACCCGTACGGCCTGGCCGGCGCGCTGAAGAAGATCGAGACCGCCCAGCAGCGTGTGCCCCTCGACGCGAATCCGGCGACGGCGCACATGTTCATCATGATGCCGCTCTCGGGCCGCGGGATGCTGTCGCTGTTCAGCACGCACCCGCCGACGGAACAGCGCATCCGCGCACTGCTGGGAACGATCTGAGCGGCCTACAGCCCGAGTCCGTGCTGGTGCGATGTGCGCCGGTCGAGCGTCGACGGGCGAGGATGTCTCCGCCCAACGTCACGCGCGCGATCCTGCCCGAGCCCGTACTTCGCCTGCAGTACGCCCATGACGGTTCGGAGGCGAGCCGCGTACCCGGCCGCGGCGTGCTTGCCGGCGTAGAGGCGGCCGTATCCGGCGACGAGCTGCGGGTATTCGCGCGCCAGGAACTCCAGAAAGTGCCGCCGGGCGCCTCCCTCCAGGTGCAGGAGCAGCGAGCCGACATAGGTTGCGCCGCTGTCCGCGATCGCGTCGATCGTCCGCTCGATCTTGGCCGGGTGCGAGCTGATGCCCGGTACGATCGGGGCCATCAGCACGCCCGCGTCGACTCCCGCGTCGCGCAGTTGACGTACGGCGCGGAGGCGCTGGCGCGGGTGCGCCGTCCCGGGCTCCAGTGATCGCCACGCGTCCTCGTCGACTGTCGGCAGGCTGAACGTCACGGTGCACCGGGTGTGGCGTGAAAGCTCGACCAGCAGGTCGGTGTCGCGGACAACGAGCGTGCCCTTGGTGATCAGCCCGACCGGTGTCGGGTGGCGGATCAGGGCCTCGAGCGTTCTCCGCGTGAGTCGGTGACGGCCTTCGATGGGCTGATACGGGTCGGTGGCGGTTCCGAGGGCGACCATCTGGCCGTCGAGCGACCGTCTCGACAGCTCGCGCGCCAGCACCTCGGCGAAATTGCTCTTGACGAGCACCACCGACGAGAAATCGTCGCCCGCCCCGAGCTCCAACTGCGACTGGTAGCGGCGGGCGAAGCAGTAGTGACAGCCGTGGGTGCACCCGCGGTACGGGTTGAGTGTCCAGCGGAACGGCATTCCCTCCACGGGGTTGAGGGCCGACCGGCAGGTGATTTCCTGGTAGACGGTGCCCCCTCCCCGGCGCACCCCGTCGGGGAGGCCGCTGACCCCGGCCTCGCCAACCGCGCGGGCTACCGCACGGGTCGTCGGCAGTGCCCCGAGCTCGAAGAGCGTGGTCTGGAGAGCCATCTGTGTATTCGTTGTTTATTCGCCTATATCGTCGCGCGGGAACTTGAAACTGTCAAGCCGGCGACCCGGAGAGCGGATCAGTCGATCGCAGCGCGCCAGTAGTCGAGCAGATCGCGAAGCGCCTCGTGCAGTGGAATGCGAGGTTCCCAGCCGCTGTCGGTAGTGATCCGCGTGTGGTCTCCGCACAGCACCGGGTAGTCGCTTGGACGGAGGCGTGCGGGGTCGACATGCACTTCTATCGGAACGCGCGCCAGGGCCAGAAGCCCTTCGAGGACTTCGCGCATGGGGTGGGTGGCGCCGGAGCAGACGTTGTAGACGGCGCCCGGGGTGCCGTGCTTCATGAGCGCACGATAGGCGCGGACAGTGTCCCGAACGTCCAGGAGATCGCGGCGAGGGGCTAGGTCCCCGACCCGGATCGCAGGTTCGGCGCGGCCGGCTTCGGCGCCTGCGATCTGGTGGGCGAAGCTCGAGGCGGCGTACGACGGATCCTGTCCCGCGCCGATGTGCGTGAAAGAGCGAGTCCGGATCACCCTGAGGCCATCGGCGGCGTAGCGTGAGGCCAGCATCTCCTGCGCCAGTTTGCTGAGGCCGTAGGGGCTGACCGGACCGATTGCCGCGTCCTCGACCAGCGCGCCGCCGTGGGGGCGATAGACGAGCGCCGAGCCGGGTATGAGGACCCGCGCCGACGGAGAGGCGCGCTCGATCGCCGCGAGCAGGTGCTCGGTCCCGATGACGTTGGTCCGCAGCGTTGCGACCCGGTTGCTCCACGACCCGGCGACGGCGGCGGCGCCGGCGCAGTGGTAGACCTGATGAGGCTGCAGCTCCTCGACGGCGCGGCCGACCGCATCGGCGTCGAGAACGTCGATCTCCCGCCAGGCGATCCGCGCCCGACCGTCGCCCGCGGGGAGCGGCGGCGCACCGGCGACGGTGTTCGGTCGCCGCCACCCGACCACGTGCAGCGGCGGATGCTCGGCGCCGAGCAGCGCGACGAGATGACTGCCGACGAAGCCGGCCGCCCCGGTCACCAGCACGCGCTCAGTCATCGACGCTTCGCGATGCCCTGTCGCTCTCGCGGACGCGCCGCGGACGGCACGCTAACGGTAGCCGCCCCCGGCGCCGCCGAAGTTGTTGGTGAACGTTCCCAGGCCGGCCAGGGTGAACGACACCGTAAAGCGCCGATCCTGTTCGATGAGCGCCCGGGTACCGAGTCCCGCGAAGTTGAACACCTGGTAGTCCACGCGCAGGCCGCAGCACTGCGCGTTGTAGTAGAGGCGGATCATCTGCGCCAGAAACCGCCCGCGGCGGATGTCGTAGTTGAAGTCGTACAACCCGCCGAACTTGTTCTCCCGCGTGCGGAACGACGTCGAGGAGTTTATGTAGTTGTCCAGTCGGGCGGGGTTGTCGAATCCGGGGAGCCCTTCAATGAAGCGGCGCTGGCTCCAACCCCCGCTCGTCGAGAGCCAGCCGCCGAACTCGTAGCTTCCTTCCGCGGAGATGGTCCGCATCGCTCCGGCGCGCAACAGGGGCACGTACGCCCGGCGTGCGAAGTCCGGATCGAACTCCATGCGCAGCGTGCCGCCGATCTCGCGTGTGGGTTCCGTGCGCACGATCACGGACATCGGCGAGTAGTTGCTCGGCGGCGTGCCGCTGAAGCTCGTGCGGAAGCTGCGGTCGTATTGCGCCGCGTTCTCGTCGGTGTAGTAGCTCTGGGTCACGGAAGCAGAGAGGATCTCTCTCGCGACCGATTCCGGCCCTCCTTCGTAGACCCTCGCGTACAGACGGGTGTCGAGGCCGTACTCGACCCGCCAGACGTTGCCGACGATCGAATCGATGCCCTCGATGCGGACGATTCGGTCGAAGTCGTCGATGGCGCTGACACGCGAGATGCCCACCCACGGTTCGATCAGGTGCTTCATCCGCTCCGAGTACCCGCTGTCGGGCGTGTCCCAGATCTTGACGATCGAAGGACCGGTCGCGCGCGTCGCCACCTCGTAGAACTGGCGGCCCATCCCGACCTCGACCTGCTCTCCGCCGGCGAGGCTCTCGTTCCAGTAGGTGGCGCGCCAGGCCGCGGTCGAGTCGATCTTCAGGAACGGCCAGCGGTTGAAGGGAATCTGCAGCACCGGGTACAGGTCGAAACGGCTGAGTCCCGAATCGACTTCGCGGGCCACTTCGTCGCGCACCCTGCGCGACTGTCGCAACAGACGGGCGTACTCCGCGTCGAAGGAGAAGTACAGCGGCGTTCCGAAGAGCTCGGTCTTGCCCCGGCCGAATCCGATGCGGGGCCCGGCGCCGTTCAGGGCGGAGTCGGTGCCGCCGAAGAAGGTTTCGTTCAAGTCGTAGGTGCCACTCAGCTCGTAGCTGCCCACGGGGCCGCTCAGGTTGCCCGACGCGGTGCGCCGCGAGTTGGAGGCGTCGAAGACGTTCGTGTGGTACGTCTGCCGGACGGTGATGTCGGTGAAATAGTCCACCTGGGCGCGTGCGGTCCAGTCGGCGTGGAGCCCCTGACGTGCGTTCCCTCTGAACTCGTAGCTCCGCCGCTCGGACCGTGTCCGGGTGCCCCCGCGATAGGCAATCTCGGCTTCCGGCTCGTTGAGGCGGTACATGCGAAAGTCGCCTTGCGACCCACCGCCTCGGGTGTAGCGGTACTCGGCGCCGCGCCCGTCGCCGCCGTGCTGCGTGAACCAGTCGTGATAGAAGGTCGCGTCCTGGCTCCGGCCGAGCGCCCAGAAGAAGGCGTTGCTGAGGCTCGATCCCTGATATGTCGAGGCCCCGAACGTAGGCATCAGAAGTCCGGTCGCGCGGCCGTCCTCCTGGATCGGGTACAGCAGACCCGGCATGTAGAACACCGGTACGCCCTTCACCTTGAGGACCGGGTGCAGGATCCATGCATAGCTGTCGAGATTGAGCGTGAACGAGGTCGCGACGAGCTGCCACCTGGGCGTCGGCTGGAGGCAGCTCGTGAACGCGCCCTTCGTGATCCTGTAGCTCCGCGGACCGATACGCTCGATCATCTGGCCATGGAACAGCAGGTCCGGTTCCTGGGTGCCGAACATGCTGCGATCGACTTCCTGGCCCAGGTCTATCCAGCCGTGAGCTTCGTGGAACACCGCCCTCTGATCGACCGTCCAGTACTCGACCCGATCCGCGGAGAGGCGGACCTCGGGCGCCGAGAAGACGACGTTGCCCGACGCGACGAGCCGGAAGGCCGGTGTTTCGACCGTGTCCTCGACCGTTTCTGCGGCTTCGTCTGCGGTGGATTCGTTGCCGTCGGGGACCATCTCCGCGTCAGATGCCGCCTCGTCGCCGGTCGGGTCAGCGGATGTCTCGACGTAGATGTCGATCCGGTCGGCGTACATCTCCCAGCCGTCACCCTCGATCTCCACCTCGTTGGTCAGTTGCAAGTGGTCGGCGCTGATCATCCGCAACTCGAACTGCCGGTGGTCGAAAGGCAGGCCGGAAAACAGTTGGGCCCATGCCGCTTCGGGCAACAGCAAGACGGCCAGCAACCCGAGCAGACGGAGTCGCACCCGCAACGAAGGGGGTGAGCTGCCGTCGGCAGGGAAGGAGAGAGAGCCGCAGGCTCCCGGGACAGCACTCATCCGAGTAACCATTCTACTCCCGCGCCGGCACGGGCCGTGCGCCGAGCCGGCCACGGTCGAGCGCGTGCAGGACCTCGCCCACGAGATACATGGAGCCGGCGACCGCTGCGACGGGCCCGGCGCGCCAGGCGGCAGCCAGCGCGGCCAGCGGCGAGGCGGCGGACTCCACCGGGACATCGGGCCGGCTGGCGCGCGCCGCCGCGGCCAGATCCGGAACGGGTCTCGCCCGGTGGCTGGCGATCGGGGTGCAGATGATCCGGTTCACGGCGTTTCCGAGCGCGGCCAGCATGCCGGCACCGTCCTTGTCGGCGAGCGTGCCGAACACGAACGGCAGGCCGCTGGGGCAGACCTCGGTCACGTAGGCGCCGAGAGCGGCGGCGGCGGCTACGTTGTGAGCCGGGTCGAGAAGCATGCGCCGCCGGGGAGCGCAGTCGACCCATTCCAGGCGCCCGCGACAGCGCACGCTGGTCAGGGCCTGCTCGATCGCGGTGCGAGGCACTCGGATCCCCCCCCGCGCCAGCTCTTCCAGCAAGCGCACCGCCACCGATGCGTTCCGTAGCTGGTGCCGCCCGCGGAGCGCCAAGGATAGAGGACCGTAGCGCGCGCCGGGAGTTCTCAGCGTCTCGACCCGGGTGACCCCGGCGTCCATACGCCAGCGCACCTCGGCTTCCGCCCCGGCGTCGACAAATCTGGCGCCCCGGGCGATCGCTGCCCGCAGCAGCACTTCGCGGGCCTCCGCCTTGTCCTCCGCGCTCACCACCACGGTATCCGATTTGATGACTCCCGCTTTCTCGAAGGCGATCTCGGCCAGTGTCGCACCCAGGTACTGTTGATGATCGAGATCGATGGACGGAATGCCGACGGCCAGCGGTCGGACCACGTTCGTTGCGTCGAAGCGGCCTCCCATGCCCACCTCGAGCACCGCGACATCGATCTCCCGGCGCCGGAAGAGCGAGAGCGCCAGGGCCGTCGTCGCCTCGAAGAACGTCGGCGGATGCGCGAGGCGCCCGGTTGCGCAGAGCCGCTCGATCGTCGCCCGGATATACCCCGCTTCTTCCGCGAGGGCGGCGCCGTCGACCGCACGGCCGTCCACGGCGAAGCGCTCGCCGAGATCGATCAGGTGCGGCGAGGTGTAGAGGCCGGTGGAGTACCCCGCCGCGCGCAGTCCTCGCTCCACCATCGCGGCGACCGAGCCCTTGCCGTTGGTGCCCGCGATGAGGACCGACCGGAAGTGCCGGTCCGGATGAGCGAGCGCCGCGGTGAGCGCGTGCATGTTGCCGAGGCCGAGCTTGATGCCGAACCGTTGCAGGCTGAAGAGGTACGCCAGCGGACTCTCGGACTGTGGGCTGGCGGGGGACTGGATGACCATCTGGCAAATCCGCTTGCGGCGAAAGCAACGGGGCCGCTACGAGGCGGTGCGGGGTACGTAATAGCGCGTGCGGTTGCCCATGCCCTCGATCTGCTTCAGCAGGTCGTCGAGCGCCCGCTCCCCCCAGGCGAGGTCGAAATCGGACATCTCGACTACCAGCAAGGGTGTGGCCGTGTAGTGAAAGAAGAAGTGATGGTAGGCCTCGTTGAGTTCGCCCAGATAACGGTCATCCGGCGCCCCGTCGATCTGGCTCTCCCTTCCCTGGACGCGCGCCCGCTTTCGCAGGAGGTCCGTGGGGGTCTGGAGATAGATCACGAGATCCGGCGTGACGACGTCCGGAGCGAGCAGGTCGAACAGCCGCTGATAGATGAAGAGTTCGTTGTCGTCGAGGTTCAGGTACGCGTAGATCTTGTCCTTGTCGAACAGGTAGTCGGAAATGGTCAGGTTGTTGAAGAGATCCGACTGCCGCAGCGCAACCTGCTGCCGGTGGCGCGCCAGCAGCGAGAAGAGCTGGGCCTGGAAGGCCGCGCCCGTGCGGCCTTCATAGAAGTCGTCGAGGAACGGGTTCTCCGTGTCGTCGAGGACGATTCCCGCGTCGAGCCGGGCCGCGAGACGCTCCGTGAGGGCGCATTTTCCGATGGCTATCGGGCCCTCGATCGCGATGTGCCGAAAATCCACCTGTCGCGAGTATAGACAATGCGCGTGATATCATGACGAAACTCGCCAATCTCGTCCCCATGTTGCGCGCATCGCTGGCCGCCTGTCTCGTCTTCTTCGCGGGGTGCGCGTCCGCACCGCCCGTCGCTGGCCCCCGCCCTCCCGAGCCCACGGACCTCATGTCCTGGATCCTGAGGCTGGAGGACGAGCGACGGCTTGCCGATCCCGCCCCGGCGGCCCCTGCCGGCGCGGGTGTCTCGATGCAGCCGTCAACCGGTTTCGTTCCGCCTCGCCCGGATCTGCTGGCGTTGCTCGAGGCGCCGGAAGCGCATCTGCGCCGGCGGGCGGCGCTCGCCGTCGGCCGCGTCGGGCTTCCGGAAGGCGTCGACGCGCTGGTCGGGCTGTTGGTGGACCCGGAGCCGGAAGTGCGCCAGATGGCGGCGTTCGCTCTCGGCCTGATCGGCGAAGCGGTTGCCGTGGACGTTCTCGTGGACGCCCTCGCCGATTCCGCGCCCGCGGTCCAGGGTCGCGCCGCGCAGGCGCTGGGGCGGCTCGGCGCCGACTCGGCCGCCCCCGCGATCGGGGCCATGGTTCGACGCCATGTGACGTCGGCGTTCGACCTCGATCCGGACGACATGACGTATCCGCAGAGTGCGGAGGTCGAGGCGTTCAGGCTCGGTCTGTACGCGCTCGGCGAGCTGAAGGCGTTCGAGCCGTTGGCCGAGGCGGTGCTCGGCGAGGATGGCCGGCCGATTCTCTGGTGGTGGCCGGTCGCCTATGCGTTGGGGCGCACACAGGACCCGCGGGCCCTGCCCGCGCTCTTGACGCTTGCGGGTGTCCGCGGCAGCGTCGGCGTGGCCCTCGCGGCCAAGGGACTCGGCGCGCTCGGCGATCCCGACGGAATAGAGACGCTCACCGACCTGCTCAGCCTGGAGCGGCGCGATCGGGTCGTCGTGCTCAGTGCCGTCCGGGCCCTCGGTGAGATGGACGATCCGCGCGCCGCGGAGGAGCTCGACCGCTTCGTCCGCATCAGGGGTTTGGACCGGCAGCTCCGGCGGGCGTCGGTCGACGCGCTAGCGAATCACGCGCGCCAGGCGTCGGTCGAGGTCTTCGTCGAGTTGCTGGGACACCCGTGGCCGCCGTTGCGAGCCGCGTCGGTCCGGGCACTCTCGAGGGTGGACCCGGAGCGGTTACTGTTCGTCCTGTCCGGCCTCGGGTCGGATCCCGACTGGCGTGTCCGGGCGGCGGTCGCCGAGGGCCTCGGCCACACCAGCCCGGCGTCCGCCAGGGCGACCTTGGAGGCGATGCTGGATGACGGCGATCAGCGGGTTCTTCCGGCAGTGCTGGACGCACTGGTCGCCGTCGAGGCGCCGGAGGCTTCGAGCCTGCTGCTCGACCGGCTGGAGGCGCCCGACGTTGTCGTTCGCGGGACCGCCGCGCGCCTGCTGGCGGAGTTGCGACCGTCCGACGCCGATGCCGCGCTGGCCGCTGCGTACGAAGCGGCCGAGCCGGATGCGTCGTTTCTGGCGCGTGCGGCGATCGTCGACGCGCTGGCCGCGTACGGCAGCGACCGAGCGCTGGAGACGCTTGCTCTCGCGCTGGAAGACCGGGACTGGCCGGTTCGCGTCCGCGCGGCGGAGCATGTCGCAAGTCTGGAGCCGGAGTCGAACCTTGTGGCCGCGATCCGGCCGGCGCAGGGCCTGCGTCGAGTGGATCACGCCGCGCCGCATCTGACGAATCCGCAGGTATCGCCCCATGTCTACATCGAGACCGCTCGTGGCACCATCGAGATCGAGCTCGCCGTGCTGGACGCGCCGCTGACGGCGGAGAGCTTCACCACGCTCGTACGCCAGGGCTTCTTCGACGGGTTGACGTTCCACCGCGTCGTGCCGGGCGAAGCGGTGCACAGCGGAGATCCCCGGAGTGACGACAATGGGGGAGCCGGGTTCACGCTTCGCGACGAGCCGAACCAGCTTCCCTTCCTGCGGGGTACGGTCGGGCTGGCGCGTGGTCGGCCGGACACGGGCGGCAGCCGTTTCTTCATCACGCTCGCGCCGCAGCCGCAGCTCGACGGCCGCTACACGGCGTTCGGACGCGTGGTCGCCGGGATGGAGGCGGCCGACGCGTTGCAGACCGGGGACCGGATTGATCGGGTCCTGGTGTGGGACGGCGTCCAGCCGTTCGAGGGTGCCGCCGAACGCTGACTCATCCGGCCGTCAGGCTGGAACGCAGGCGCTGCCGGCGTCGGTGGCGCGCAATCGCGAGATCGATCAGGCGGTCTATCAGCGCCGGATACGGCAATCCTGAAGCAGCCCACAACTTGGCGTACTGGCTGATCGCCGTGAATCCGGGCAGCGTGTTCGCCTCGTTGACGTACAGCCTGTCACCGGATTCATCGAACAGGAAGTCGACGCGCGCCATGCCGGCGCAGTCGAGTGCCCGGTACGCGTCGATGGCCAGCATGCGAATCTGCGCCGTGGATGCGGGAGACAGGCGGGCCGGAATCACGATCTCCGACCGGTCGTCCAGGTACTTTGCCTCGTAGTCGTAGAACTCTCCGGACGGGATGACCTCGCCCGGCACCGATGCTTCCGGAGCCTCGTTGCCGAGTACGGAACATTCGATCTCCCGCGCCGCCGGTACGGCGACCTCGACGACGAGTTTGTCGTCGAACGTCCAGGCGAGGTCCAGAGCGGTGCGGAGGCTGTCGCCGTGCTTCACCCGGGAGACGCCGACGCTCGACCCGAGATTGGCCGGCTTGACGAACAGCGGGTAGCCGAAGGCGGCTTCGATGCGCCCGATGACCCCTTCGCGGTCGACCTCCCATTCGACGCCCCCTACGACGAGGCCGGGGACGACCGGCAGTCCGTGGGCCCGCAGGAGAACCTTCGCCACTGCCTTGTCCATGGCGACGGCAGAGGCCAGGACGCCGGCCCCGACGTAGGCTACGTTGGCCAGCTCCAGCAGTCCCTGCAGCGTGCCGTCCTCGCCGAAAGGGCCGTGAACGATGGGGAAGACGATGTCCAGGCCGAGCTGGGCCACGGTGGCGCGCTCCGTGCCTCCAGCCTCCATGGACTCCGGCGCGTCGCGGGCGATGCTGAGGAGGGGATTCTGCGCCGGATGGGCGACGAGATGCACCTCGGCGCCCGCGTCCGCCGGAAGGGCCGCGGTCTTGCGGGCGCTTGCGATCACGGCCGCCGCGGATTCGGTCGCCGGCGGGCTGTCCGCGACGTGCCAGCGCCCGGACCTGTCGATGAAGAGCGGGACCGGCTCGTAGCGGTCCCTGTCGATGTGGCTGAAGATGGCCGCTGCGGATGCAAGCGACACTTCATGCTCGCTCGATCGGCCACCGTAAATCACGCCAACGCGGAGCCGCCCCACAGGTAGCCTGTAGTATACGTGACCGGAGTGACGCAGACGGCCATGTTCGAGGTCACGGCATGCGACGGACGGGCGCGCCGCGGCCGGCTGCTCACCGCGCACGGTGCGGTCGAGACGCCGGCGTTCATGCCGGTGGGGACCGCCGGCGCTGTCAAGGCGGTGACGCCGCGGGACCTCGCCGCGGCCGGTGCCGCCATGGTACTGGCCAACACCTACCATCTGCACCTGCGACCGGGCGACGAGCTCATCGCCCGTCGGGGCGGGCTGCATCGGTTCATGGGCTGGTCCGGGCCCATCCTGACCGACAGCGGCGGCTACCAGGTGTTCAGTCTGGCCGCCCGCCGGGTGATTGACGAGGACGGGGTTCGTTTTAGATCGCACCTGGACGGCAGCGAGCACGAACTGACCCCGGAGAGCGCGACCGACATCCAGGCCCGGCTCGGCAGCGACATCGCCATGGCCTTCGACGAATGCACCCCCTGGCCGGCGTCCGTCGACGAGGCGCGCCTCTCGATGGAGAGGACCCTGCGCTGGGCCCGCCGCTCCCGAGCGCGGCACTGCGCGCTGTCCGGTTCACCAGAGGGCGTCGGGGCGGGCGTGACGACGTCCGGCCAGCTTCAGTTCGGCATCGTGCAGGGTGGCATGTATCCGGCTCTGCGCGAGCGAAGCGCGCGTGAGACCATCGACATCGGTTTCGACGCGTACGCGATCGGCGGGCTGAGCGTCGGCGAGCCGACGCCGGTGATGTACGACGTGGCCGGCGCGACGGCCGCGTTCCTTCCGGCGGACCGGCCGCGCTACCTGATGGGGGTGGGCATGCCCGACGACCTCGTCGAATCCGTCGCCCGCGGGGTCGACCTGTTCGACTGCGTGCTGCCGACCCGCAACGCGCGCAACGGCCAGCTCTTCACTCGGGCAGGGCCGCTGTCCATCAAGACGGCCGCGTACGCCGAGGATGACCGACCGGTCGAGGCCGGGTGCGGCTGCTACACGTGCACCCACTTCTCGCGGGCCTACCTTCGCCACCTGCACGTGGCGAAGGAGATCACCGGCGCCGTGCTCAACACCGTCCACAATTTACACTTCTACCTTGACACGATGAGGCGGATCAGGGACACTATCCAGTCGGGCGGGTTCGAACGGTTCCGGCAAGCCTTCCACCACGCATACTGCCGCCGGCAAAGACCGGAAATCCCGGAAGCCTTGACGCACCAATGAGTCTGCACGACATCGACGGGCTGTTCGCCATGGCCCAGCCGGCCGGCCAGCAGCCCGGGCCGTTCATCCAGTTTCTCCCGCTGATTCTGATCCTCGGGATTTTCTACGTGATCATCTGGCTGCCGATGAAGCGGCGGCAGAACAAGATCCGCGAGTTCCAGGCCGCGCTGAAGGTCGGGGAGAAGGTCGTGACGACCAGCGGTATCTACGGTTCGATCACGAAGGTGCAGGAGAAGTCCGTGCAGGTGCAGATCGCCGACCGGGTGCGGATCGAGATCGCGCGCAGCGCCATCGGCGGCTATCAGGGCCAGGATCCCGTGGTGCAGGCCGGGAGCGGCTCGTAGAGGACGCCATGCAGAAGAACCTGCAGTGGAAGTTGCTCTCAATCGTGGCGGTCACCGTGCTGGCCGCGTGGGGCGTCTACCCGCCCGCCGATCAGATCCGGCTCGGCCTCGATCTGAAGGGCGGCGCCCATCTCGTGCTGCGCGTGGAGACCGACGACGCGTTGCAGGTGGAGACGGAGGTCGCCGCCGAGCAGCTCGGCGAGCAGATGTCGCTTCAGGGAATGGATGCGGCGACCGTGATTCCGGTCGACGCCACGACTATTCGGGTCGAGGGAGTGCCGGGCGCCCGGGACGCGGCCTTCCGCCAGCTATCGGACGAGCGGCTGGCGGCGTCGTACGATCGCGAGCCGGGCGCGGGTGGTTCGTACACGTTCCGGATGCGGGGTCCCGTGGCCTCGTCGCTGCGTGAAGAGGCGGTGCGGCAGGCGCTCCAGACCATCGAGCGGCGGGTCAACGAGCTGGGGGTCTCGGAGCCGATTGTCGCGCCGCACGGAATCGGGGGCGACCAGGTCCTGGTGCAGCTTCCGGGTGTCTCCGACGTGGCGCGGGCAAAGGCGCTCATCCGATCCACCTCGCTGCTCGAGCTCAAGCTTGTCGAGGAAGGCCCCTCGCCGAGCCGCGAGGCGCTGTTGCAGGCGAGGAACGGCGTGGTGCCGCCGGACATGGAGATCGCGACCCAGCCGTCCGGCGCGGGTGCCGAGCCGTTCTACTACCTCGTACGCCGGGTGGCCGCGATCACGGGCCGCGATCTGCGCAATGCGCGGCCGTCGCTCGACGAGTTCAATCAGCCGGCGGTGAGCTTCACCCTGAACCGCGAGGGCGCCGGCAAGATGGGCGACATCACCAGCGCCAACCTCGGCCGCGGGCTGGCGATCATCCTCGATGGGCAGGTGCGGTCGGCGCCCACCATCCAGGGACGCATCACGGACAGCGGCCAGATCACGGGCGTCTCGCAGCAGGAGGCGGAGGATCTACAGATCACGCTGCGGTCCGGCGCCCTGCCCGCGTCGCTGACATACCTGGAGGAACGGACCGTCGGCCCGACCCTCGGAGCCGATTCGATTCGGGCGGGGGTCGCCGCTTCCATCACCGGGCTCGTGCTCGTGGCGTTCTTCATGCTCGCGTACTACAAGCTGGCCGGCATCAACGCCGTGGTCGCGGTGGTGCTGAATCTGCTGATCCTGATGGCGTGCATGGCCTACATCGAGGCGGTGCTGACGCTGCCGGGGATCGCCGGCCTGATCCTGACCATCGGCATAGGTGTCGACTCCAACGTGCTGATCTTCGAGCGCATCAAGGAAGAGCAGCGCTCGGCGAAGAGCATCAGATCGGCGGTGGCGGCCGGGTTCGACCGCGTGCTGCTGACGATTATCGACACCCACGTCGCATCGCTGATCGCGGCGGCCTTCCTGTTCCAGTTCGGGTCCGGGCCCATCAAGGGGTTCGCGACCACCTTGTTCTTCGGCCTCGTGTCGAACGTGTTCACGGCTGTTTTCGTTTCGCGATCGCTGTTCGAGGCCGTTCTGTCGCGCCGGCGCGTCGCGACGCTGAGCATCTGATATGGCGTTGTTCAAAGAGCCCCGCATCGATTTCGTAAAGCGCCGCTGGCAGGCGTTCGGTCTGTCCGCCCTGGTAGTTGTGGCGGGCATCGCGGTGCTGTTCATGCGGGGCGGGTTGTCCCTCGGGATCGATTTCTCCGGCGGCTCACTGATCGTGTTGCAGTTCGAGCAGCCAACCGGCGAGGGGGCCGTCCGCGACGCCCTCGCGAGCATGGAAGAGAAAGTCGTTCAGCAGTACGGGGATCCGGTGGACAACGAGGTTCTCGTGCGCCTTCCCCTGTCCGGCCCTGAGGTCGGCGCGAGTCTGGAAGCGGGTGCGAACGAGGTCGTCGACGCGTTGCGTGCCAGCAACCTCGGGGAGTTCGAGGTCATCAGCCAGGAACTGGTCGGCCCTGTCATCGGACAGGAACTGCAGCGCCGGGGCGTCAACGCGTTCGTCTTCGCGATGGCCGGCATTCTGGTCTACGTCGGCCTGCGGTTCCGCTTCAGCTTCGCGGTCGGTGCCGTCGTCGCGGTTGTGCACGACATCGCCGTTACGCTCTCGCTGCTGACGTTCTTCGGCTACGAGCTGTCGCTGAACGTCGTGGCGGCGATGCTCACGATCACGGGTTATTCGGTCAACGACTCGATCGTGGTTTTCGACCGCGTGCGGGAGAACCTCCGGCTGATGCGGCGCGACACGTTCGGCCATCTTGTGAACACCAGCATCAACCAGACCCTGGCGCGCACCGTCATCACGTCGGGCACGACCGGGTTCGCGGTTCTGGCGCTGTACGTGCTCGGCGGCGAGGTGCTGCGCGGCTTCGCCTTCACGATGCTGGTAGGCGTCGTGAGCGGCACGTACTCGACGATTTTCGTGGCGGTGATGATCGCCCTCGCGATTACGGAACGGCGCAGCGCCAGGGTGCAGCGGACCGTGCGCGTTGTGGCGGAGGAAAAGCCGCAGCAGGAGCCGCCGCAAGGCGCCAAGCGACGCTCGCGGCGCGCCCGGGCTTCCTAGAGGGCAGGGGCCGGGTGTTCGAGCCCTCCGATCTGTGACTGCGCTGCAAGCCGCGCTGCTCGGGACGGTGCAGGGGCTGACGGAATTCCTGCCGATCTCGAGCTCGGCGCATCTTCTCTTGGCCCGGGCCTTCTTCGGTTGGGAGATGGAGGCTCGGTCCGGGCTGGCGTTCGATGTCGCATGCCACCTCGGTACGTTGCTTGCCGTAGTGGCCTACTATCGCCGGGATGTTGCGGAGTTGACGCGGGCTGCGTTGGTCCCGCGCACGTGGCTGGGCGGTCGGGGCGGTTCGGCCACCCTCGTCCGTGCGATCGCCATCGGCACGGTTCCGATTGCCGTCGTCGGCATCGCGGCGGCCGATCTCGTGACAGGCGCTCTGCGCACCGTGACGGTGGCGGGGGTGACCCTGGCCGTCGGGGCCGTGATGATGCTGGTCGCCGAGCGTGTCAGGTCGCGGACGCGTGACGAGACGACTCTTGGGCCGTTGGAGGCGCTCGGGCTCGGTTGCGCCCAGGCGTCGGCATTGATCCCGGGGGTCTCCAGGTCCGGCGCGGTTCTGATCGTTGCGATGTTGCTCGGTCTGCGCCGCGAACGGGCGGCCCGTTTTGCCTTTCTGCTCGGCATGCCGGCCATCCTCGCGGCGGGCGTCAAGGCGGCGCTCGACGTGGCCGAACAGGGGCTCCCGTCCGGCGACCTGATCCTGCTGGCGGTGGGCGTGGTTTCGTCGGCAGGAGTCGGGTACATCGCGGTGAAGTACTTCATGCGATACGTTGAGCGCCATTCGCTCGATCCGTTTGCTGCCTACCGCCTCGTGCTCGGGTGCCTAGCCTTGGCGTGGGTGTCCGGGTCGTGACGGTCGCCGGACCATAGACCGATGCAGTGGCTCCGCCGCAGTCTGATCGCCGGTTTTGTCGTGATCGTGCCGCTGGTCATCAGCGTGGCGGCGTTCGTCTGGCTGTTCCAGCTCATCGACGGCGTGATGGGGCCGGTGTACGTGCGGTGGATCGGCCGGGAGATTCCGGGCTTCGGCTTGGCGACGCTCCTGCTGCTCGTGGTCGCGGTCGGAGCGTTCGCGACCAACGTGCTCGGGGAGCGGCTGCTTCGCCGGGGTGAAGCCTATCTGATGAAGCTGCCCGTGTTCCGTGGGATTTACTCGCCGGTCAAACAACTCGTCGAGGCTTTCTCGCCGGACAATCAGCTCGGCTTCAAGCGGGTCGTGCTGGTGGACGACCCGAAGCGGGGGCTGGTGCTCGGCTTCCTGACGAATGAGTTCACCATCGAGGGGCAGGGCAAGGAGGGCGCGCACGTCGCGGTCTACGTACCGACCAATCACGTCTACTTCGGGGATGTCCACATCTATCCGCGGTCGGTCGTCTCGTTCCCGTCGCTGACGGTACAGGAAGGGTTGCAGGTGTTCCTCACGGGCGGCATGGCGCTGGCGGGGCGCCTGCAGATCGAGCAGGAGAAGCGGTAGGCCTGACGCATCGGCGGCGAGCCTGCCTGGTAGATGGTCTTGAACGGTGGCGGAGGAGTGCCACCGTGCGCTAGAGGGTCGAATGGAGCAGCAACTGTATTACGTGTTCGGGTTCGGGATGCCGGTCGCGGCGGCCGTCTTCGCGTTCTTTCTGATCAGCAGGATCAACCGACTGGATCCGGGAACCGAGAGGATGCAGCGCATCGCCGCGCTGATTCGTGACGGCGCGATGGCCTTTCTGAAGACGGAGTACACTGTGCTGGCCGGCTTCGTGGGCGTCATGTTCCTCGCGCTGGTGCTGTTGCTGCCGGGCAACGCCCTGTTGACAGGGTTCGCGTTCCTCGTCGGCGCGGTGCTGTCGGCGACGGCGGGGTGGATCGGCATGCAGACCGCCACCAGCGCGGGGGTCCGCACGACGCACGCGGCCACGACGAGCCTTTCCAGCGCGTTGCGCGTCGCGTTCTCGAGCGGCGCCGTGATGGGCTTGACGGTCGTCGCGCTGGGAACGCTCGGCATCGCCCTCCTTTATTACCTGTACGGGGGATTGAGCGGAGCCGGGGCCAGTGCCGTCGAGTCGCTGTTCGGATTCTCCCTGGGCGCCTCGTCGATCGCGCTGTTCGCTCGCGTCGGCGGCGGCATCTATACGAAGGCGGCGGACGTGGCGGGGGATCTGTCCGGCAAGGTGGAGGCGGGCATTCCGGAGGACGATCCCCGGAACCCTGCCACGATAGCCGACAACGTCGGCGACAACGTCGGCGACGTCGCCGGCATGGGTGCGGACCTGTTCGAGTCGTACGTCGGCAGCATCATTTCTTCCATCGCGCTGGCCTGGGCGCTCGCGGCGCCGTCGGCGAATGCGCTGTGGGGCGTCGAGGAGGCGGCTTTCGGCGCGCTGCAGTCGACGCTCGTGGTCTTTCCGATTCTGCTGGCGGGCGTCGGGATCCTCTCTTCCATGCTCGGTACGTTCGTCGTGAACACCGACGACGAAACGAAGATCGGCAGCGCCCTGCAGCGTGGCCTGCTCGTGGCGTCCGTTCTCGTCTTCCTCGGGACGGGCGGGCTCGTTACGGCGCTCGACATTCCGCTTGCGGTGCTCTGGTGCGTCGTGGCCGGCGTCGTCTCCGGTGTGGCAATCGGCCACGTGACGGAGTACTACACCGGCAAGGACAAGCCGCCGGCCCACCGGATCGCACAGCAGTCCGAGACGGGGCCGGCCACCAACATCATCGCCGGTCTCGGCGTGGGGATGATGTCTTGTGCGATCCCCATCCTGATCATCTGTCTGGCGATCTACGTCAGCTTCTCGCTGGCGGCGCTGTACGGGATCGCGATCGCCGCGGTCGGGATGCTCTCGACGTTGGGGATCAGCCTGGGCGTCGACGCCTACGGGCCGGTCGCCGACAACGCGGGTGGGATTGCGGAGATGAGCGGGAGCGAGGCGTTCGTGCGCGAGCGGACCGACGCCCTCGATGCGGTCGGCAATACGACGGCGGCCATGGGTAAGGGATTCGCTATCGGGTCCGCTGCGCTTACCGCCCTTGCGCTGTTCAGCACGTTCCGAGCGACGGCCGACGCCGCGGTTTCCGAGGCAGGGGGAGCGGCTGCCTTCGACCCGCGTCTCCTAAGCCTCGCCCTCGACAATCCGAACGTTCTTGTCGGCATGCTGCTCGGCGGCATGCTGCCGTTCCTCTTCTCCGCGCTCACCATGAACGCGGTGGGACGTTCGGCCAACGACATGATCGAAGAGGTGCGGCGACAGTTCCGCGAGATCCCCGGGTTGCTCGAAGGCGAGGCCGAGCCCGATTCGGCGCGTTGCGTGGAGATCTCCACCCGCGCCGCGATCCGCGAGATGGTAGCTCCAGGTCTGATCGCCGTGCTGGCGCCGTTGCTGACCGGTTTCCTGCTCGGCGTGTCAGGGCTCGGGGGGCTGCTGGCCGGCGCCCTCGTCACCGGAGTGCTGATGGCCCTGATGATGGCGAACGCGGGCGGCGTGTGGGACAACGCGAAGAAGTACATCGAGGAGGGCCACCACGGCGGCAAGGGGTCGGAGCCACACAAGGCGGCGGTCATCGGCGACACGGTCGGCGATCCGTTCAAGGATACGTCGGGGCCGAGTCTCAACATTCTCATCAAGCTGATGACTATCGTCGCCGTGATCTTTGCGCCGCTAGTGGTCGTGTGGATGCAATAGCCAGGGTTGACGCACCGTTGCCGGGCGGTTAAGATGCCGCACCCTGCGCGACGCGTCAGGGGAACGAAAGGGCCGCGCGAGCCCGGCGCACGTGTTTCCGAGCCGGGCCGCGCGAGCGAAATTCGATGGTCCGTTTCCGTCTGCCCGGTGTCTAATATCCGGTGAAGGCGATGTCGTTCGGTTCGTTGACACGGAGGAGCGGCCTGCTATAATCGGCGCTTCCGAAGCGGCGTCCGAGCAATCGAGCAGGCCAGGAGGCGTGCTGTGGCTGACACGAGAAAGAAGAGCAACCCGGCGAAGGGGGCACCGGCACCGGCCAGGAAGGTCGAGCCGACGATGTTCGGGGAGATCTCGAACCCGTCCATCATGGTCGGTGCGCGGAAGTGGTACACGCTGCCGCTGTCCATCGTCGCGCACATGGGCGCGATCTGCGCGATCGTCATCGTCCCGTTGATGGCCATGGACGCGCTGCCGACACCGGCGTCGATGATGGCGTTCGTCGCAGCGCCGCCGCCGCCGCCGCCGCCGCCGCCGCCGCCGCCGCCGGCCGCCGCAGAGGCCGCGCCGCCGCCGGTTCTCGACGTCAACCCGAACGCGGCCCCGATCGTCGCGCCCGAGATGATCGTCGAGGAGACCGGCTTCGACATCAATCGTGTGCAGGGTGTCGAAGGTGGCTTGGCGGGCGGTGTGGTGGCCGGCATCGTCGGCGGACTGCCGACCGCGCCGCCGCCGCCGCCGCCGCCGCCGGAGCCGGTTCGCGTCGGTGGCAACATCAGCCCGCCGACCAAGATTCGGGACGAGCCGCCGGTCTACCCGCCCGTGGCGCAGCAGGCGCGCGTGCAGGGGGTCGTGATTCTCGAAGCGGTGATCGGTCCGACGGGCGCGGTCACCGACGTCAAGGTGCTTCGCTCCGTTCCACTGCTCGACGAGGCCGCAATCAGGGCCGTGAGGCAGTGGCAGTACACGCCGACGCTGCTGAACGGCGTGCCGGTTCCGGTCATCATGACAGTGACGGTCAACTTCCAGTTGTCGTAGAGCCCCGGGGCAATTTGTGAATCGGTCCAAGAGACTGGCGACGAACTCACGTCTCGCCGTAGGAGGAACAGATGGACTTTCTTGAGTTGTGGGATCAGATGGGGGTATCCGTCAAGCTCCTGATGGGTGTGCTGATGGTCATGTCGATGGCGTCGGTCGGCGTCTTCTTCGAGCGGCTGTTCACCTTCATTCAGGCGACGAACCAGTCGAAGCTGTTCGCGCCGCAGGTGGCGAAGCATCTCAAGGACGGGAAGCTCAAGGAAGCCATCAGCGTCTCGCAGTCCAAGGACTACCGGTACAGCCACCTTGGCAAGGTCGTTCTGGCCGGCCTCCAGGAGTACCAGTTCCAGCAGGAGAGCGGCGTCGACCTGCACAAGGACGACGTGGTCGACAGCGTCCACCGCGCGATTCAACGCGCCGCGGCGCTCACCTCTTCCGATCTGAAGCGGGGCATGGGCATCCTGGCGACCATCGGCTCCACCGCCGTGTTCGTCGGCCTGCTCGCAACCACGCTCGGGGTCATCAACGCGTTCCAGGGTATCGCGGCCACCGGGTCCGGTGGTCTCGGCGCGGTGTCGGGCGGTATCTCCGAGGCGTTGGTCGGCACGGCGATCGGCCTCTTCGTGGCGATTCCGGCCGTCTGGTTCTTCAACTACCTGACCGGCCGCCTGGAGTACTTCGCCGTCGAGATGGACAACTCTTCGTCGGAGCTCGTCGACTACTTCATCAAGAAGTCGTAGACGGAGTTTCTGACCCTCGATCGGATCGGACTCACCGCCGGACGCCTGCTCGCCCGGCGGTATTTCTGCGCAAGGAGAGTTCATCATGGGAATGGCAGTCGGTGACAAAAGCGGTGGCATGAACTCGGAGATCAACATCACGCCGCTGGCCGACGTGATGCTGGTCCTGCTCATCATCGTCATGCTCATCGCGCCTCTGTTGACGGCCGGCGTGACGCTGACCCTGCCTGATGCTTCCAACACGGGCGACAAGCCCGACAACGACAACAACACCACCGTCGCGGTGACCGCCGACGGCCGGTATTTCGTGGACAACGTCCAGACGACGCAGCAGGAGTTGCTGAACGCGATCAACAGCGCGCTGGAGCGCAAGCTGGAACGGATCCTGCTCATCAAGGCCGACGTCAACGCGCAGTACTCGTCGGTGATGGGGTTGATGGACCAGTTGCAGCGGGCTGGCATCGAGAACGTCGCGCTCATCACCGAGCGTCAGGTCGGCGGTGGGGGAGGCGAATAGACATGGCGAAGAAGAAGCATCACGGCGCGGACGCCGTCGCGGAGGCGGTGAAAATCCACTCGAATTCGGACATCAATATCACGCCGTTCATCGACGTGTTGCTGGTTCTGATCGTCATCTTCCTGGCGGCCCTGCCGCTCGGGCAGCGTGGTCTGGACATCAACCTGCCGCTTGAGACCCAGGGCGCGCAGCAGGCGGCCACCGACAGCAGCCAGATCCTGCTCGAGTACACGGCGGATCGGCGTATCTCCGTGAACCAGCAGCCGATGCAGATGGCGACGCTCGAGTCCGAGTTGCGCTCGATCTTCGAGACACGCCGCGAGAAGACGATGTTCATCGCCGGAGCCGGGACGTTGACCTACGGGGAGATCATCGACGTGATCGATGCAGCCAGAGGCGCTGGCGTCGAGAAGGTCGGGATCGTCACCGAGGGCATGCGGCGTGCGGCTGGTGCGGCGCCTGTCGGCTAGCGCTCCGTATTCATTCGCTCGACGGCGAGCGATGACAGCAAGAGATGGCCGCGAACCGCCACGGTGGTTCGCGGCCATCTTTCACTTTGTACGGCTCGACCCCGCGGGTTGCCGGGGGCGGGTCGCTCACGATCATTCCCGCGCCCTTGCCCCCCTACCCCCCGGAATAAAGACAACTGCGCGGCAGGAAGACCGATGTCGAGAACAGCCGCTGGCTGGCGCGGGTGTGCCAGTTCGGGTTGGGGAGGCCGAGTTTCGTTCCCGCCCCCCGGTTCCGCGACCTGCGATCCCTGAGCCGCCCCCATCGGCGTAAGCTGGTCGCCCGGCGCAGCCATGTGCGCAATCAAGCGCAGAAGGTGGTCGACCGCGGCGGCGTCCGGATCGGAGACGCCGACATCTTCGGCAAGAACGGCCGGCGCTGGGGCGGCCTGTGTCCCGGCAACAAACGAGAAAGGCCGGGCACCACCTCAGGGTGGTGCCCGGCCTCGGTTCGCAAACCGGAGGCGGCAGGCGGCCTACTGACCGGCGCCGGCGTCGGTGCCGCCGCGTGCCTCGTCCTGAATCTGCTGGGCGCGGTCACGCAACTCGTCGGCCTCGGCGATGAGCGTGTCCTGCTCGTCCTGGTCTTGGCTCATGTTGGCCTGCATCCGGAGCAGGATGTTCTTGTAGACCAGGGCGTCGACATAGCGGTCGTTCAACGCGATTGCCTGGTTAGCCGCCTCGATGCCAGCCAACACGTACTCGGCCTTCTCTTCCTGGGTGATTCGGAAATCGCGGAACGCCTTCTCCCAGTAGAAGGTCGAGATGGTGTAGAACGCCTCGGGGTTGTCCGGCTCGATCGCGGCGCGTTGTCGCAGGGCGTCGATGGTCTGATCGAACTCGCCGGCGCGGTTGTAGAACCCGGCGAGCTGGAGGTAGACCGTCGGATCGTCGGACAACATGTCGCGGACCTCGAGGTAGATCGTTTCAGCATCCTCGAAGAGTCCGGATTCCTCGAAGAGCTGCGCCAGCACGAAGTAGTTGTCCGGATTGCCGGGATCGAGCTGGATCATCTCCTGCAGCAGTAGCGCCCGGTTGGTCGGGTCGTTCAGCTTGTCCGGGCCGTAGGCGGACACGAGGTACTGCATGGACAGGGTCTTGAAATCCCGGTTCGGGATGTTGTCGGCGGCCAGCCGGTAGTATTCGACCGCGCTGTTCAGCAGGGCGTCGTTCTCCGGCTCGCCCCTGAACGCCGGCGTGTACAGATTGTCGTAGCAGTTGGCGATGTAGAAGTACGCGACGCTCATCGCCTGCGACAGCTCGCTGTCCGGGTCCTCGTTGACCACGTCCACCACTTGCTGGTACTCCTCGATCGCCGCCTCGTAGTCGCCACGTCCGTAGAAGAGGTTGGCTTCCTTGAACGTGCGCATGGCGCCGAGCTGGTCGAAGAAGCCGCACGAGACCAACGGCATCACCATCGCCGCAACGAGGGTCAGTCTCAACAAGGTCCGTCCCGTCTGCATGATCTTCTCCCTCATGAACTGAGAAACTCCCGTCCTCGGCCACTTCGCCCGGCCGCCCGGTGGGCAGAAGCATGACGAAGCGCGAAACACTCCATGACGTCTCGCGCGACGACGGGCGCCGGCTACCTGCTCCCGTCCAAAAAAGCAAGCCGTTATAGTGAAGCAAAAGGAATAGCAAGTCAACCGCCGGGCCGTCCGTTTCTTGACCCCCCTGCGCGCGCCCCGTATCGTCGTGTTCGGACTGCCGTTCCCATGATCAGCTTCGAGAATCTGCTCGGCGCGGTCCGGGCGTACAACCCGGAGACGGATGCGGACCTGCTGCATCGGGCCTACGAGTTCTCGGCCCTGGAGCATGCCGGTCAGATCCGCCGCTCGGGCGAGCAGTACATCACGCATCCGCTGGAGGTGGCCCACCTCGCCGCCGAGATGCACCTCGACGACGTGACGATAGCCGCCAGCCTGCTGCACGACGTCGTCGAGGACACGCTGACCACCATCGAGAACGTGCGCGGACTCTTCGGGCGGGAGATCGCCCACGTCGTCGAAGGGGTCACCAAGATCAGTACGATTCCGTTCTCGTCGAGCGAGGAGCGGCAGGCCGAGAACTTCCGGAAGATGTTGCTGGCGATGGTCGACGACGTGCGCGTCATCCTCGTCAAGCTCGCGGACCGCCTCCACAACATGCGCACCCTCGGTCATCTCCGCGAGGAGCGAAGGCTGAAAATTGCACAGGAGACCATCGACATCTACGCGCCCATCGCGCATCGCCTGGGGATGAACAAGGTGAAGAACGAGCTCGAGGAGCTCGCGTTCCGCCACCTCGATCCGCGGGGCTACGAATCGCTTCGGGCACGTGTGGACGAGCGGCGCCGTGCAACCGAACGGACGGTCGACGGGCTCGAGCGCACGCTTGCCGATAAGCTGCGGGAGGCCGGCGTGCCGATCGTGGCGCTGGAGGGACGGATCAAGAGCATCTTCAGCATCTGGAAGAAGATCAGGCGGCAGAAGATCTCTCTGAACGAAGTCTACGACCTGCTCGCGGTTCGCGTCATTACGGAGTCGGAGCGCGACTGTTACGCCGCACTCGGCATTATTCATCATACCTGGGCCCCGGTGCACGGTCGGTTCAAGGACTTCGTCGCCATGCCGCGTCCGAACGGCTATCAGTCGCTGCACACGGCGGTCATCAGCGATCTGGGATTGCCGTTCGAGGTGCAGGTCAGGACCGAGGAGATGCACCAGGTCGCAGAGCACGGTATCGCCGCCCACTGGAAGTACAAGGAAGGCCGCGTCGGGGCCGAACCTGACGAGAAGTACTTCCTCTGGCTGCGGCAGCTTCTCGAATGGCAGCAGGAAGTTCCGGATCCGAGCGAGTTCATCCACAGCCTCAAGCTCGATCTGTATCCGGAGGAGGTGTACACGTTCACGCCCAAAGGCGAAGTCAAGGCACTGCCCCGCGGCGCCACGCCGATAGACTTCGCTTACGCGATTCACACCGATGTCGGCCACACGTGCGTCGGCGCGCGCGTCAACGGGCGGATGGTTCCGCTGCGGACGCCGCTGCAGAGCGGAGACATCGTGGAGGTGGTCACCCGTGTCGGGAATCGGCCGAACCGCGACTGGTTGAATATCGTGGTCACCACGCGCGCGCGCAACAAGATCAAGCACTGCATCCATGTGGAGGAGAAGCTGCGCGCCGTCGAGCTCGGTCGAAAGTTGGTCGAGAAGGAGGTCCGTCGCTTCGATCTCAAGCCCAGGACGGTGCTGGACCCGGAAGCCGTGCACAGAGTCTGCGCGGCCTTCAGTGCCTCGAGGCCGGACGACCTCTATGCGGTCGTCGGCTACGGCAAGGTGTCGGCCCGCGCCGTGCTGGACGCGCTGGTTCCGCGTGAGGAGCGCGAGAAGCCGAAGTCGGACGCGTCCATCGCGTCGGTGGTGCGCCGGGTACTTCGTCCGAACCAGGGCACGATCAAGGTGCGCGGGTTCGACGACCTGATGGTGTTCCGGGCCGGCTGCTGCAACCCGATTCGCGGGGAGAAGATCGTCGGTTACGTCACCCGCGGCAAGGGCGTCTCGGTCCACTCGGCGAGCTGCCCGAACGTCATGAACCTCTTCTACGATCCGGAACGGCGGATCGACGTTGCCTGGGACAAGACGAACGACGAGTCGACGTTCACGGTCTGCCTTACGATTCAGGTCGAGGATCGCCGCGGCATGATCGCCGACGTGACGGCACGCCTCGCGGACAAGCGGATCAACATCCTCAAGGTGGAAGCGTCAGCCAACGAGGACCAGCAGGGCCACATCAACGTGACGTTCGACATCAGCGACATGCAGCACCTGCAGCGTGTCATCAAGGTCGTACGGGCCGTGACCGGCGTGCTGGACGTAGAGCGCGTTCACCGTAAGCCGTAGCGTCGTCGGCCGCGAGACGCGGGGGTCGCAGCCTCAGTCGGCAAGCCGGACGATCGCGTCGATTTCGATCTGCGCGTCCTTCGGGAGACGCGCCACCTGGACGGCGGCGCGAGCGGGCGCCGGGTTTGCGAACCAAGTGGCGTACACGCGATTCATTGCCACGAAATCGTTCATGTCGGCGAGATAGACGGTCGTTTTAACGACATCGTCGAACGTCGCGCCGGCCGCGCGGACGATCGCGTCGAGGCTCTGGAGCACCCGCTGGGTCTGCGCCGCCACGTCACCGTCAATCAACTCGCCCGTCGCGGGATCGATCGGCACTTGCCCGGAGACGAACAGGAGATCGCCGGCCCGGATGGCCTGCGAGTACGGGCCGATCGCGGCCGGTGCACCGCTGGACGTGATTGGGATCCGCGCCACGTGAAGTCCGGCTACGCGGCCTTCGTGATCCGGTTCGAGCGGATGCAGCGGGTGCAGACGCGCAGGCGCTTGACCCGGCCGCCGACGACGGCGCGGACCGTCTGGATGTTGGCCTGGAACCGCCGGCTCGTGACGTTGTGGGCGTGACTCACGTTACGTCCGAAGACCGGTCCCTTTCCGCACAATTCGCAACGTTTCGCCATGGTGTTCACTCTCTCCCGCGTCAGAAACGGGAATTGTATCACCACGAACTGCTACGGGGGCAGGATCAGTCCGGAGGGCGTCGTCCGGTCCGCGGCGTCCGTACCCGGAGCGCGATCCGTGCCGGCGCCGGCTGAGGTCCAGACGCGTCTGAGCATCGACAGGCAGGCGCGCTCTTCACCGCCGTCGTTCAGCGCGCGTCGCGCCTCGCGTGCCCCGGCTTCCACGCGCCGCAGGATACCGGCGGTGTCGTGGTCCGAGATGCGCGCACCGTTCGTACGGTCGGCTTCGATGAGCTGCTTCATCTGCAGAGCCAGCCGCTGCGCGGCGGCGGTGCTGGCGGAGTGCTCGTAGACGATGCCGCGACTCGCCGTCTCGTAGGTCTGGGCGAGGGCGACGGCTGCCCGCTCCACGTCGGCATCCACGAGACCGGGGGCGTCCGGACGGTCGGTGGCCAGGTATTCGAGCACGATTGCGGTCAGCCGCTGCTGCGGAGCGGTCAGGCCGTCCAGCAGGGCGACGAGGAAACTCAGGTCCCGCTCGCGCTGGCGCTGCACGACAGCCGGAGGATGCGCGGTCGCCGATTCCAGATATGCGCAATCCGGCGGGCAGGCGATCTGCGTTCGCCGCTTGGTCCCGCAACAGGCAGAGCAAATCGACTCCCCCAGCGCGGGACAGGAGCGGCGCGCTCGTCGGCGCCGGCAGAGCGGACAGGCAGGCTTGGCCATTGCTTCTCGTTACGGTGTCCCAGCTTGGCACAACGCGTAGCCGGGATCAACGTCGGCGTGGATGCGGTTCGCCTGTCGGAGCTGCCCAACGACTGTCCACTGGAGAGGGCGACCGATTCCGCGAAACCGAAAAGGGATCATTGTCGTCTAAGTGATTGTGGCCGGTTGGATCCCGGCACGTAGTTTGCTTTTCGTCGTGGCGGAAGGAGCCGTCATCATGAGCACTGAGACGAAGAACCGGATGGAGAAGGCCCGCTACGACGAGCTCAAGTACATGCTGGAGGCGCGACGCCTCGAGATCATCGGGGAAGTCCAGCACAAGATGCGTGATGTCCGGACGGAAGGGGCAGCGGCGCTGCTGCATGACGTTCGCGACGACGCCGAGACGTCCGAGGCCGACATCCAGGACGATATCGAGTTCGCTCTGCTGCAGATGAAGGCAGAGACCTTGAACAAGATCACCGAGGCGCTGTCGCGGCTCGACGAGGGGACGTTCGGCTACTGCTACGAGTGCGGGAAGGAGATCTCGAGCCGCCGGCTGCGTGCGTTGCCGTTCGCGGTACGCTGCACGGATTGCGAGACGATCCGGGAGGACGAGCTGGAGCGCGAGGTGCATGTCGCCCGGCGCGGGGCGGTATCATTGTTTGCCGATGTCGTCGGTTGATGTTCAGCTCCGGGAACTCGTGACCGGAGCGTCCCCGTCGCCGAGCGGTGCACGATGAAGGATGAGCCGACCCGTACGGACGAGCCGGTGGAGCGCGAGTTGTCGGTTCCTGCGGACCTGCCGGTCCTGCCGCTCCGCGACACGGTCCTGTTCCCCAGCTCGTTCATGCCGCTGGCGGTAGCGAGGAAGAGCTCCGTGCGTCTCATCGAGGCCGCCGTCGAGGGCGAGCAGCTCGTGGGGGTCTTCACGCAACGCGAGGCGTCGGTCGAAGAGCCGGGCCAGGAAGATCTCTACGGCGTCGGGACGATCACGCACATCCACAAGATGTTCAAGCTGCCGGACGGAAGCTTGCGGCTCATCGTTCAGGGGCTGGCCCGCGTTACGCTCGACCGGATCATCGACTCGGAGCCTTTCCTGCGTGCGGCCGTGCGCGCCGCGGAAGAGGCGGTGTCCGAGGACGACCGTCTTGAGATCGACGCGCTGCAGCGAAACATCAAGAACAACTTCCAGCAGGTGGTGTCGCTTTCGCCCCTGCTCTCCGACGAACTGCAGGCACTGTCCGGGAACATCTCGGAGCCCGGCAAGCTGGCCGACTTCATCGCGTCCAGCCTCACGACGCTGGCCACGAACGCCAGGCAGCAGATCCTGGAAGCGCTCGACGTCCGTTCCCGTATGGATCATCTGAACCGCATCCTGGTCAAGGAGCTCGAGGTGCTGGAGCTCGGTTCGAAGATCCAGTCCGAGGTGCAGTCGGAGATGGGCAAGAGCCAGCGCGAGTACTTGCTGCGCGAGCAGCTCAAGGCGATTCGGAAGGAGCTGGGCGAGAACGACGATCAGGCCAAGGAGATCGAGGAGCTGCGGCAGAAGATCGAGGCGGCGGGCATGCCGGAGGCCTCGCTGAAGGAGGCGTTGCGCGAGCTCGACCGACTGTCGCGCATGCCGGTCGCCGCAGCCGAGTACACCGTGTCGCGCACCTACATCGACTGGCTGATCGCTCTGCCGTGGAATCGGCGGACCGAGGAGAAGATCGACCTGCCGCGGACCCTGGAGACCCTCGACGGCGATCACTCGGGCCTGGAGAAGGCGAAGGACCGCATCCTCGAATACCTGGCCGTGCGCAAGCTGAACCCCGGCGTGAAGGGACCGATTCTCTGTTTCGTCGGCCCCCCCGGGGTCGGGAAGACATCGCTGGCCAAGGGCATCGCGGCGTCCATAGACAGGAAGTTGGTGCGCATCTCGCTGGGCGGCATGCGGGACGAGGCCGAGATCCGCGGCCACCGGCGGACCTACATCGGCGCCCTGCCGGGGCAGGTCATGCAGGGGCTCCGCCGCGCCGAGTCTAAGAACCCGGTGTTCATCCTCGACGAGATCGACAAGCTGGGGATGGACTTTCGGGGGGATCCCGCGTCCGCGTTGCTCGAGGTGCTCGATCCCGAGCAGAACTCCACGTTCCGCGATCACTACGTCGACCTGCCGTTCGATCTCTCCGAGGTGCTCTTCATCACGACGGCGAACGTCCTCGATCCGATTCCGCCGGCGCTGCGGGACCGGATGGAGGTCCTCGAGCTGCCCGGATACACGGAGGAGGAGAAGCTGGTCATCGCGACAGAGCACCTCCTCGGACGCCAGATCGAGAACCACGGGCTGACGGCGGAGCAGGTCCGCTTCACCCCGGAGGCGGTCCACGCCGTCATTCGCGGCTATACGCGCGAAGCGGGAGTGCGCAACCTCGAACGAGAGGTCGGCGCCCTCTGCCGCAAGGTGGCGCGCCGGCGGGCCGAGGGGGACGAGTCGCCGGTCGAGATCACGGTGGAGACCGTGGTGGAGATGCTGGGTGCGCCGAAGTATCTCGATGAAGAGGTGGCGGAACGCACGAAGCGTCCCGGCGTGGCGATCGGTCTGGCGTGGACGCCGGTGGGCGGCGACGTGCTGTTCGTCGAGGCCCGCCGGATGAGCGGCAGCGGTACCCTGACCCTTACCGGGCACCTGGGCGACGTGATGAAGGAGTCGGCGCGGGCCGCGCTGTCGTGGCTGCGCGCGAACGCCGCCCGCTACGACATCGACCCGGCCTTCTACCGCGAGGCCGAGGTGCATCTGCACGTGCCGTCGGGCGCCATTCCGAAGGACGGGCCCTCGGCCGGGGTCACGATGGTCACCGCACTCGTCTCCGAGCTCACCGGGCGCCCCGTGCGCGGCGACCTGGCCATGACCGGGGAGATCACTCTCTCCGGGAACGTGCTCCCGGTCGGCGGCATCAAGGAGAAGGTCCTGGCCGCCCGCCGGCTCGGGATCGTCGAGGTCATCCTGCCCAAGCAGAACGACAAGCACGTGAACGAGGATCTCAGCGAGGACCTGCGGCGCGAGATCGACGTGCACTACGTTTCGATGATCGACGAGGTACTCGACTTGGCGCTGTTGCCCGCCCCGGCGGCGACGCCCCGCGCGGAGGACTCGACCACCGTCGCGCAGATTCACGAGACCGTCCAGTAGTCGCTGAACGCGCCACGCTGGTCACGGCTTCGAACCCCGGCTACACCAGCCCCAAGCCCAGCGCAGTCTTCATGTCGGCCACCGGACTCTCGGCGACCAACCGCCGCGCCTCGCCCAGCGTGAAGATCCGCGGTTCGAGTACCTCGTCCGCGTCCAGTGCGAGGTTGGACGTGGCGGTGAGCCCGGTCAGGCGATAGAAGACCATCACCTCGTCGGAGTAGCCGGGGGTCGCATAGAACGCGCCGATACGCTCGACCGTCTCGGGTGTCCAGCCGGTCTCCTCCGCGCATTCGCGCCGCGCCGCCGCCTCCGGGTCCTCACCTGGCTCGACGTTGCCGGCCGGCAGCTCCAGGATCCAGCGATCGACGGCATAGCGGTACTGGCGGACCAGGATCACCCGCTCTGCATCTGGCATCGGCACGAGAATCACCGACGCCGGATGCCTGACGACGTCCATGGTGGTTTCGCGGCCGTTCGGCAGCCGAACGCGATCCTGGAGCGTGCGGAAGGCCCGACCCTGGTGGACGGCCCGGCTGTCGAGCGTGGTAGCGGCGCGTTCCTTCATGCCTGTTCCTCCGGCTCCGGCGGGAGCGGTGCAAGGTGGTGCCGGCCGGCGGCCCGTCTCCGCGTCACGGCGCGGATCTCGCCGGCCAGTCTCTCCAGGTCGTCTGGAACTGCGCACGAGATCATGATGCGCTGGCCGTCCCGTGGATGGGAGAACGCCAGCCGCGCCGCATGGAGAAAAGGGCGATCCAGTCGCTGCACGACCCTCAGGTGCGGCGGCGGGTGGCGCTTGAGACCCCCGTAGATGGAGTCGCCGACCACCGCATGGCCGATGGCGCTCAGGTGGACGCGGATCTGGTGGGTGCGGCCGGTGGCGATGGCCACGCGGACGAGCGTGACGCCGTCGAGCGGCTCGGCTGCCACCACCCGCGTTACCGCTTCACGCGCCCGGCGCGAACGCACCGAGATACGCTTCCGGTCGACCTGGTCCCGGCCGATCGGCAGGTCGATGCGGCGCCCCTGCTGTACCAGCCCCCAGACGAGAGCGACATATTCCTTTTCCACCTCCCGGTCCGCGAACTGCCGTGCGAGCTCGACGTGTGCCCGGTCGTGCTTGGCAATCACCATCACCCCGGACGTGCCGCGGTCGAGACGGTGAACGATGCCGGGTCGCAACTCGCCGCCGATGCCGCTCAGATCCTGAACATGATGCAGGAGCGCGTTGACGAGGGTACCGTTCGCGTGGCCGGCGGCGGGATGCACGACCATGCCGGCCGGCTTGTCGACCACGACGAGATCCGCGTCGTCGTAAAGGATATCCAGGGCCAGCGCTTCCGGGCTTGGCGTCGCCGGGGCGGGCGCCGGGATGTCGACTCGCACGACGTCGCCGGCGCGGACGGCGAGGCCGGGGCGCGCGGCGGTTCGGTCGAGCCCGACCCGGCCCTCCCTGATCAGCCGCTGGATCTGCGATCGGGTTCGGCCGCCGAGACGAGTCGTCAGAAACTGGTCGAGACGGCAGCCGGCGTCATCGACCGGCACGTCGAGATCCATGTGCTCGGACGATGGCGGCTCGCCGCTGTCGCGGGTGGCCATGTTGGGAGTCCCTGGCGCCGTCGGTTGCCCCTCAGGCGCCGGCGTGCGCCGGCCGCGTCGGCCGTGTCGAGTCGCCCGCGCGGGCGAGCAGGATGAGCATCACGATGCTCAGCGGAACCAGCAGCACCGAGACGAACTGCGAGGTCGAGAGGATGTCGAAGACGATGCCGCGCGGATCGCCGCGGTAGAACTCGATGACGAAGCGCACGGCCGGATAGAGCAGCAGATAGGTCCAGAAGGTTCGGCCCGCGAAGGGGCGGCCCCGCCGCTCGAACGCGAGCAGGACGCCGAGGATGACGACGGCGGCGACCGATTCGTAGAGCTGCGTCGGGTGCAGGCTGACGTCGAGCGGCGTGCCGACGTTGGCCGCTGCCAACGGGTTCGTGAACGTGATGCCCCAGGGCAGATCCGTCGGGTGGCCGTAGCAGCAGCCCGCGAGCAGACAGCCGAGCCGGCCCACCGCCTGCCCGACCGCGATGCCGGGGGCGAATGCATCGCACGTCGTCCACAGCGGCAGGGCGTGCCGCCGCATGTACCAGAACGCCACCGCCACCGAGAGCAGCAGGCCGCCGTAGAAGACGCCGCCCGAACGGACCAGGGTCCACAGCTCCGCCGGATTACGCGTGAAGTGATCGAACTCGACCAGGAACAGCAGCAGCTTGGCGCCGACCAGGGCGCTGACGATGATCGCGATCCCGAGATCCATGACCCGCTGCCCGTCGAGCCCGCGCGCCCGGCCGCGGGCCACCGCCACCTGCAGCCCGAGCAGGTAGGCTGACACCAGCAGCAGGCCGTACGAATAGATGCTGATCGGACCGAGCTCAAGCAGTTTCGGATACATGGGCGTTCAGGAGGACCATGTCGAGGATGAGGCAGCAGGCGCCGACGGTGATGCCGGCGTCGGCGACGTTGAAGGCCCAGAAGTGCCAGCTTCCCCAGTAGACGTCGACGAAGTCGACGACGTAGCCCGATGCGATGCGGTCGATGAGGTTGCCGATCGCACCCCCGATGATCGCGGCCAGCCCGAGTCGGGCGAGCGGCTGACCCGGCGGAACCCGACTCGCGTAGAACCCTATGGCGATCAGGGCGAAGAGGCCGATCGCGGTCATCAGCGCCCGCTTGAAGGGGATGTCGACCGCGTTCAAGAGCCCGAAGGCGGCGCCCGTGTTCCGGACGTAGCTGAAGTCGAGCAGCCCGGGAATGATGGTCACGCTCGAGTACAGCGGGATCCATGCGTGAACCATTGCCTTCGAGAGCTGATCGAGAAGCACGATCCCGGCGACGATGCCCAGCATCAGGCTACGCGATGGGAAGGCCGGCGTTGCCGTGCCGTCCGGACCGGGACCCGTGCCGGCAGGCGAATGTCCATCGGAAGCCGTGGTGCGCGAGGGCGGTGGCTCAGCCGACACTTTCCATTGTCTCCGACAACGCGTCGACGCAGCGGTCGCAGAGGCCGGACGGATCCTGGTCGCTGACCGACGGCACGTAGCGCCAGCACCGGTCGCACTTGACGCCTCCGGCACGTTGCGCCGCGATGACCGCCGAGCCTTCCGGCTCGGTGAACTGCGCACCGGCGACGGCTGCAAGGCCGGCGTCCAGCGGCAACTCCGGATCCACCGCTACCGAGACGTCGGACGCGATGAACAACATTGCCAGGTCCGCGGCGTATCGCTCCGCGAGAGCGGCCGTCGTCCCGTTGGCGCGCACCGCCACGGCGGCCTCCAGCGAGGTGCCGACCGTCTTCTGCTGCCGGAGGCGTTCGAGCTCGACGTTCACGGCGTCGCGCAGGGCCAGCAACCGCTGCCAGCGGACCAACAGTTCGCGGTCCACCAGCGACTCGCAATCCGCGGGCAGATCGGCCAGGTGCACGCTGTCCTCGCGCGGACCCGGCAGGAAGCGCCACAGATCGTCGGTGGTGACCGGCAGGATCGGGGCGAGCAGGCGCGCCAGCCCGTCGGTCATCGTGTAGATGGCGGTCTGCGCCGACCGCCGCGCCTTCGACACGGGTGCGAACGTGTAGAGCCGGTCCTTCGAGATGTCGACGTAGAACGCGCTCAGATCCACGGTCAGAAAGTGGTTCACCGCATGGGAGATCGGCTGGAACTCGTAACGCTCGTAGGCGGCCAGGATGGTGCAGGCGATCTCTCCATAGCGGGCCAGGGCGTAGCGGTCGACCTCCTCGAGCTCGGCGACCGGCACACGGTCGGTCGTGGGGTCGAAGTCGAACAGGTTGGCCACCAGAATCCGCAGCGTGTTGCGGATCTTGCGGTACGCCTCGACCACGCGCGCAAGGGTCTCGTCGCCGAGGCGCATCTCCTCGCGGTAGTCGACCATCGCGACCCAGAGCCGCAGGATCTCCGCGCCGTAGCGCTTGATGATCGTCTTCGGGTCGATGATGTTGCCGACCGATTTCGACATCTTGCGGCCCGTCGCGTCGACGACGAAGCCGTGGGTCAGCACCTCCCGGAAGGGCGCGGCGCCGCGCGTGCCGAGCCCGACGAGCAGCGAGCTGTGGAACCAGCCCCGGTGCTGGTCGGAACCCTCCAGATAGAGAGTCGCCGGCCACCCCAGCTCCGGCCGCTGCCCGAGCACCGCCTCGTGACTCGAGCCCGAGTCGAACCAGACGTCCAGAATGTCGCGCTCGCGCTCGAACGTCCGGTTCCCGCATGACGGACAGGCGAAGTCCGGCGGCAGGAACTCGCCGAGGTCGCGCTCGTACCAGGCGTCGGCGCCGTGCTTCTCGAAGACCGTTGCCGCCTGCTCGGTCAGGGACGTCGTCAACGTCGCCTCGCCGCACGACGTGCAATAGAACGCTGGAATCGGCACGCCCCACGACCGTTGACGCGAGATGCACCAGTCGGGTCGGTTGGCCACCATGTTGTGGATCCGCTCTTCCCCCCAAGCGGGAAACCACTCGACGCCCCGGATGGCGTCGAGCGCCCGCTGTCGCAGTTCGCCGCGATCGAGCGCGATGAACCACTGCGAGGTGGCGAGGAAGATGACCGGGTGGTGGCAGCGCCAGCAGTGGGGGTACGAATGCTCGACGTCGGACCGGCGCCAGAGCCGGCCGCGCTCGTCGAGAGCCGCCTCTACATGCGGGTTGGCCTCGAAGACGCCCATTCCGCCGAACAGATCCACGTCGTCGGCGAAGTGGCCGCCAGGCCCGACCGGCGCGTAGACGTCCAGGCCGTACTTGACCCCCGTGTGGAAGTCGTCGGCGCCATGGCCCGGGGCGGTGTGGACGGCGCCGGTGCCCTGATCGAGGGTGACGTAGTCGGCCAGCACCGCCACCGAGTCACGGTCGTACAACGGGTGCCGGAATCGGAGCCCTTCCAGGTCGGCTCCCCGGAACGTCGCGAGCGGAGCCTCCAGCGCTCGGCCGGTCTGCTCGGCGACGCGGGCGGCCAGCGGCTCGGCGACGATCGCGGCGCCCGCCTGTCCGTCCGTCGTCGTCGTCTCGTACGCCGCGTAGGTCACCTCGGGATGGAAGGCGACGGCCAGGTTCGACGGAATGGTCCATGGCGTCGTCGTCCAGATGAGGACTGCCGCGGCGCGGTCGGCCAGGGCCGGCGCCAGCGCGCACAACGCCGGTTCACTCTCGGCGGAGAGCGGAAACTCGACGAAGATCGACGGCGACTTGTGCGGCTCGTACTCGACCTCCGCCTCGGCCAGCGCCGTCCGGCACTTGATGCACCAGTGCACCGGCTTCTTGCCGCGGTAGACCAGGTCCTGCTCCACGAACCGGCCGAGCGCACGAACGATGGCCGCCTGGTAGGCGTAGCGCATCGTCAGGTACGGCGCGGGCCAGTCGCCGAGGACACCGAGCCGCTTGAAGCCGTCGCGCTGAACGTCGACGTAGCGCTCCGCGTACCGCCGGCACTCTCGGCGCACGTCGGCAACGCTCATCTCACGCTTCCGCCTGCCCAACTCGCGGTCCACGCGCAGCTCGATCGGCAACCCATGGCAGTCCCAGCCCGGCACGTACGGCGCATCGAACCCGGCCATCGTGCGCGCCCGGACGATGAAGTCTTTCAGGATCTTGTTGAGCGCCGTGCCGACATGGATCTCGCCGTTGGCGTACGGCGGTCCGTCGTGGAGGACGTAGCGCGGCGCCCCGCGCCGCCGCTCCCGGATCCGCCCGTACAGATCCGTCTCCTCCCAGCGTGCGATCGCGTCGGGCTCGGTGGTCGGCAGGCCGGCCTTCATCCGAAAACCGGTCCGCGGCAGGTTCAGGGTTTCTTTCCAGTCGGGCATGGCGAGGCGGCGCGCGCTACGTACAACTTGGCGCCAACGGTACCGCTCGCCTCAATTGTAGTGCAAATATAATGGTCTTCATGCCGGTCGGGACGCCCCCCGCGCCGCCCGCCGCCCGCCCCCGCACCGGTCCCGCGCGGCGCATCGACGCGGTTTTCTTCGACGTCGACTTCACGCTCATCCATCCCGGACGCGCCTTCGACGGCGAGGGCTACCGGGACTTCGCCGCGCGCCACGGCCTGCAGGTCGATCCGCTGCGGTTCGACGGCGCGGTGAGCGAGGCGTTGGTGGAGCTCGACCGGCCGCGGGACCAGGTCTACCGGCCCGAGCCGTTCCTGCGCTACGCGGGACGCGTCCTGACGGAGATGGGCGCCTCCGGGGCCGGGATCGAGGCGTGCGCGCAGGAGATCTACGACGAGTGGGCCCTGTGTCGCCACTTTGCGCTCTACGACGACGTGATGCCGGCGCTGGCGGCGCTGCACGGAGCCGGCTACCGTATCGGGTTGATCTCCAACACCCACCGCTGCCTGGAGTCGTTCCAGTCCCATTTCAATCTGCAGCCGTTCATCACCGCCGCGGTGTCGTCCTCGGATCACGGCTTCCTGAAGCCGCACCCCAGCATCTTTCGCGCCGCTCTGGACCGCGTCGGGACGTCCGCGGCGGACGGGCTCATGGTGGGCGACAGCATGACGCACGACATCGACGGGGCCCGCCGGGTCGGCATGGCGGCGGTGCTGCTCGTCAGATCCGGGCAGGCGCCGGAGACCACAGGAGACATTCCGGTGATCCGGACGCTCGCCGAGCTGCCGACCCTGCTCGCCGAGGCGTACGGCGAGTTCCCATGACGAATGGAGAAGCGCGGCGCAGCTACCCCGGCGGCCAGGTCATGTCCCGTCCGGCGAGCAGATGCAGGTGGATGTGGAACACGGTCTGGCCCGCCGCGGCGTTGCAGTTGAACACCGTCCGGTAGCCTTCCTCTGCGTGGCCGCGGTCGGCCGCGATCCGGCTCGCCAGGTGCACCATCTTGCCGACCAGGTCCGCGTCGCCGGCGGTCAGGTCGTTGAGAGTGGAGAGGTGTCGCCGCGGGATGATGAGGACATGGGTGGGCGCCTGCGGGTTGATGTCGCCGAACGCGACGAGGTGGTCGTCTTCGTGAACCAGGTCGCTCGGAATCTCGCGGGCAGCGATCTTGCAGAACAGGCAGTCGGCCATGGGGGTCTCGCAATCAGTCGACGGTGGTCATCGAGAGCGGGCGTCGGCGATCACGGCGGTCCGCGGAATGCCCTGAAGGTCGGGTCGAATGTCCAGCAATTCCATTCCCCCGGCCGTGGCGACGAGAGCGCGGAGCGCGTCGGCCTGACCCATGCCGATCTCGACGACAACCCGCGCGTCGGGGTTTAGCCTGCGCGGTACGGCGTGCAGCAGCTCACGCAGCGGGCCGAGGCCGTCGGGTCCCCCGTCCAGGGCGGTCCGGGGTTCGTGGAGGCGCACCTCGGGGGCCAGCGAAGCCAACTCGCCCGTCGGGACGTAGGGCAGATTCGCCACCAGCAGGTCGATCCCCGCGCCGCCGTTCGGAGCGGGCCCGGCCAGCCAGTCTGCGAGCGGAGCCTCCACCCAGAAGATGCGGCCGGCGACGCCGTGCGCGGCCGCGTTTCGGCGGGCCAGGACCAGCGCCTCGGGCGAGACCTCGACCGCCGTCACCGCCGCCCGCGGGAACTCGCGCGCGAGCGTCACCGCGAGACAGCCGGATCCGGTCCCGACGTCGGCGATCTCGACCGGCGCGTCCCGGCGCTCGCCGAGCAGCTCGACCGCGGTCTCGATGATCAGCTCCGTCTCCGGGCGCGGCGTCAGCACCGCCGGCCCGACCGCGAACGCAAGACCCCAGAACTCGCGGCGCGCGGTAATGAACGAAACCGGCTCCCGCTGCTTCCGGCGCGCGGCCAATGGTGCATAACGGGTTTCGAAGTCCGGCGGCGCGGGACCGCGGCACCGCGCCAGCCAAGTGGCGCGATCCCAGCCCAGAGCGTATCGGGCCAGGACCTCGGCGTCGGCCGCCGCCTCGGAGCGTGCTATGCCGGCGCGCGCGAAGCAGTCCCGCGCCCGCGCCACCCGGTCGACCAGGAGCACCGCGCCGTCGCCCGCGCGCGGGCTCGTCACGCGGGCGTCGCCTCTTCCTCCGACTTGAGCTTCTCGGACTGGTAGTGGGTGACGACGGTTTCTACGAGGTCGCCGAGATCGCCGGCCAGCACCTCCGGCAGCCGGTGGGTCGTGAAGCCGATGCGGTGGTCGGTGATCCGGTTCTGGGGGAAGTTGTAGGTGCGGATCTTCTCCGAGCGCTCGCCGGTGCCCACCTGTCCCCGACGATCGCTGGCGATCTCGGACTGCTGCCGCTGCAGCTCGATTTCGTAGAGGCGCGACCGTAGCACCTTCATCGCCTTCGCCTTGTTCTTGATCTGCGACTTCTCGTCCTGTTGCGAGACGACCAGCCCGGTCGGCAGGTGCGTGATGCGGACCGCCGAGTATGTCGTGTTGACACTCTGGCCGCCGGGACCGCTGGAGCAGAACGTGTCGATCCGCAGGTCCTTGGCGTCGATCCTGATGTCCACCTCCTCGGCTTCCGGGAGCACTGCGACGGTGGCGGTGGACGTGTGGATACGGCCGCTCGCCTCGGTGCTCGGGACGCGCTGCACCCGGTGGACGCCGCTCTCGTACTTGAGACGGCTGTAGACCCGCTTGCCCTCGATCAGCGCCACCACCTCCTTGATGGCGCCGACGCCGGTCTCGTTGGACGACAGCACCTCCACGCGCCAGCCCTGATCCTCGGCGAATCGCTGGTACATGCGGAAGAGGTCGGAGGCGAACAGGCCCGCCTCGTCGCCGCCCGTGCCGGCCCGGATCTCCAGAACGACGTTCTTCTCGTCGTTCGGATCCTTCGGCAGCAGCAGCACCTTGATCGCGCCCAGGAGCTCGTCCCGGCGCTCTTCGAGGGCGCTCAACTCCTGCTCGGCCAGCTCGCGCAGGTCGTCGTCGTCGCCGGCGGCGAGCTCCCGCGTCTCCGCCAGTTCCTCCACGACCGCCTTGTATACGCGGAACTGCTCGACGAGCGGCCGTATCTCGGACAGCGACCGGGTGTGCCGGCGGTACTCCTGCTGGTCGGCCTGCACCGCCGGGTCGGCGATGAGCGCCATCAGCTTGTCGTAACGCGCTTCGATCCCCTGCAGCTTGTCGAACATGGCGGATCAGCCTCCCGAAACGGGCGGCAGGAACGCGATCTCGTCGCCGTCGGCGATACGGGCTTCCATGCGTGCGTACTCGGCGTTGACGGCGACGGAGACCGCGCCGCGGTAGGCGGCAAGCTCCGGATGCTCGTCCGCCAGCAGTTTCCAGACGGTACCGGCGGTTGCCTCCCCGGGCAGATCACGCGCCAGATCGGAAGCGCCGGCGATGTCGCGCAGCCGGGCGAAGAGTCGAACCGTTACGCGCATGCCGCCTGCAGTGCCCGCTCGCGGGCCTCCTCGTCGTCGGGATCGGCGGTGGCGCCTTCGATCCAGACATCCCCGCCCTCGAAGAACTCGTGTTTCCAGATCGGCGTGATCTGCTTGATGCGCTCGATGGCGTAGCGGCAAGCCGCGAAAGCGTCCGCGCGATGCGGGGACGCGGCGGCGATGGCGACGCTCGCCTCGCCGATTGCCAGCCTCCCGATGCGGTGGTGCACGGCGACGTAGGTGTCCGGCCAGCGCTCGGACGCCTCGGCCGCAATGCGCTCGAAGGACTTCACCGCCAGCGGCTCGTACGCTTCGTACTCCAGCCGGTCGACGCGGCGGCCCTGGTTCTCGTTGCGCACGGTGCCCAGAAAAGACGTGACGGCGCCTGCGCTCGCCGGCGCGTTCGCCAGCCGACGCGCGACGAGATCCATGATCGGTTCCAGTTCCAGCGGCTCGGTGGTGACCACGAAGGCCGGCGCCCCCATGTCTCGGCAGTATAGCAGTCCATGGCGACGGTCCCGCTGCATTCGACCGGTGATGCGCCCCGTCTGGACCGCGATCCTCCTCGGTCGAGGATATCCGATATGCTGCTTTGAGCGGGCACGCGGGCGGTCAGGCCGCGTGCGGACCGGGTTCTCCTGCAGTCGCCGCGCCGCGCCGGCCATGGCCGAGCACGCTGCCGCCGCGGCCGACTCGATGGGCTCGCCGGATCGCCGCGGCGACGTACCGTTGCGCGTCTTCCGCGGCCGCGGGCAACGCACGCCCCGTGGCGAGGCCGGCGGTCAGGGCGGCGCTGAACGTGCAGCCGGTGCCGTGGGTACCGCTGCCGGCGGGGCCGCCCACGCGCACCGTCGCGATCTCGACGGCGCCGGTGCCGTCGTCGAGGACGTCGACGACGGTGTCCGTCCCGCCCAGGTGTCCGCCGGTGACGATGACGGCTGCCGCTCCAAGGTCGCGGATGCGTCGCGCCGCCTCCCGCGCCGCGGCGAGCGAAGTGACTTTTGCGCCGCTGAGCCGCTCCGCCTCCATCCGGTTCGGCGTCACGACCGCGGCCAGCGGCAGGAGCCTTGCCTTCAGGAGGCGGAAGCCGCTCTCGTCGAGCAGGAGGCTGCCGCTCGTCGACACCAGGACCGGGTCGACGACCGGACGGATGGCCAGCGCCTGCAGCCGCTCGCAGACGACCTCGACGATTGCTCCGCTCGCGAGCATCCCGGTTTTGGCCGCCGCGATGGAGAAGTCGGCCGCGACGGTCGTGATCTGAATCGCAACGATGTCCGGCGGCAGCGGGTGCGTACGGCAGATCTCCCGCGTGTTCTGCGCGGTGACGGCGGTGACGGCGCTCAGTCCGTGGATGCCGTACGCGGCGAACGTCCGTAGGTCGGCCTGGATGCCGGCACCGCCGCCCGAGTCGCTCCCGGCGATGGTCAGGGCGGCGTGCATGGCGGGTGGGCGGGCGTCTATCCGGCCGGCGGGCTCGGGTCGTTGCGGACGAAGACCAGCAGGTACTGATAGCGGAAGTCGTCCTCGCGCGCCAGCAGTCGGAAACCGGCGGCCTGGGCATCGCGGACAACCGTTTCGGGCTCGACCCGCTGATCGAGCGGGGGGCCGGGGCCGCCGCCGTCGAGCCTGTACTCGACGATGCCGACCCTTCCCCCCGGCTTCAGCCGGGGCATGACGTTCCGCAGCAGCGTGACCGGATCCTCGACCTGGCCGTACACCTCGACCATCAGCAGCGCGTCGATCGGACCGGGCAGCAGCGGGTTGCTGGCGGTGCCGATGACCGTCTGCACGTTGGTCAGTCCCGCGCGCCTGACGCGCCGGTTGATCGACTCGATCATCTGGGGCTGGATGTCCTCGGCGTAGACGAGACCGTTCGGGCCGACGCGCTGGGCCAGCCGCACGGTGAACCAGCCGCCGCCGGCCCCGACGTCCGCCACCACAGCGCCGTCGAAGATGCCGAGGGCGTCCATGATGAGCTCCGGCTCCTGCCAGGCGTCCCGGTCCGGTCCTTCCAGCACGCCGAGGTCTTCCGGCGGGAAGAGCCGGCCGTGGGCGGGGCGTACCTGCGCCTGGACGACGGCGAGGCACACGACCACGACGGCCGCGAACAGCGCGGCTGCCAGTCGCGCCGCGGCGCGTGTCGTCGGGCTCATTCTCCTATCCTACGACTCTCCCGGGCACGGCGCATCCGGTTCGGCGACCGGCCGCATCGAGGGCCGCGCGTATCCACGTCCGGCCGCGAGCACGTCGAGGTCGCTGGTCTCCAGGTCGAGCACCGGCAGAATCGCGAACGGCGTTGCCGCGGGCAGCTCGACCTGCTTCAGGTAGCCGCCGCACGCGCGGCAGAACTCGATGCGCCGTCCGGTCTGCGCTTCGTCGGCGGCCGCGGTGAGGAACGCGGTCCCCGATTCCTCGCAATAGACGCAGGCGTCGGCCCGAAGCCTCCAGTCGGCCCCGCAGAAAGAGCACCGCGCGTGGCGCGTGCCGTCCCGCGCCTCGGCCAGCGCCGGCCAGGATCCGCAGGCGGGACACTCGCCGCGCGACCACCCGCGCAGGGCGTCCCGCACCTCGGGCGGGGCGGAAGTGACGGACACCAGCGCGTCGAACTGGAGCCGGTGGGCCACCGGTCCGACGGCGAGCTCGGCTACCAGCCAGACCAGATCCGGGGCGACACCGACGTGGTTCGCGCGCTGGCGGATGGCCTCCTGCCGGCGGGCGAGGGAGGCACGCAACAGCGACCCGGGCTCTACCTCGCCCCGCTCGATGACCGTGCGCACGCGCCGCGCCGGGTCGCCGGCGCCGCCGGCGATGAAGTCGTCGCAGAATCCCAGGAGGAACGGTCGCAGGCGGTCGACGTCGATATCGACCGCGAGATCCAGTACCGGAGCTCGTTGCCGTCCCAGGCGTTCGAGCAGATCCATGGGCGCTGCGCTGGTCCCGCGGGCGATCAGGGCAGCCTCGGCCATCAACTCCACGCTGCGCGTCACGAGCACCCGCTGCATGTCGACGGCGGCGCCGAGCTCGGGCCGCGCGTCGGCGAGCCGCAGCCAGCGCCGTTCCGCGTCATCCAGTGGATCGTCGTGCACCATGCGGCGCCAGTATCGCACGGCCGCGAGGCGTGTTCACGCCGAGAGGAGGCGCGCTATACTGTGGTACGCACTTGGGGAGATGATCGAAGTGGCTGAAATGACTACGCTTGTGAGCGGGCTGGTGGACGTGACCGACGCGGCGGCAGGCAAGATTCAGGCGCTGCTGGCCGAGGAGCAGAAGAACGAAGCCGGATTGCGCGTGTTCGTTCAGGGCGGCGGCTGCTCCGGGTTCCAGTACGGGTTGATGATCGAGGAGGGCTCCGGGGACGCGGACTCGGACAGGATTTTCGAGTCCAACGGCGTCAAGCTCTTCGTGGATCCGATCAGCGTGCGCTACCTTTCGGGAGCCGAGGTGGACTTCGTCGACAATCTCATGGGCGGCGGTTTCACCATTCGCAATCCGAATGCCAAGACGACCTGCGGGTGCGGACAGTCTTTCGGTGTATAGGCGTCGCCGGTTCAGGCAGGCTCGCCGGCCGGTCCGCGACATCGTGGCCCGGCTTGCAGCCGGCTGATGCGAGAGATGGATCCGCAGTCCGAGTACGTAGATCGCCTTCGTCCTCCCGGTGGCCGGCGGTCGAGCAAACGCGATCTGATCGTCAACGTCTTCCTGCAGCAGGACGGGCATCTGAGTGCGGACGACTTGGTGGACGTCGTGTGCCGCGACGGCCGGAAAATCAGTCGCGCCACCGTTTACCGCACACTGCAGTGGATGGTCGAGGCGGGCATCGCCCGCAAGGTCGACTTCGGCGAGGGCCGGTTCCGGTTCGAGCACTCCTACCGCCACCCTCGGCACTTCCACCTGATCTGCAAGAGCTGCAATCAGTCGTCGGAATTCCTGTCGTCGGATATCGAGGGGTTGATCGAGGAGATTTCGTCGGCGCGGGGGTTCGAGGCACGCAAGAGCGTCGTTCAGATCTACGGCATGTGCGATGCCTGTCGGACCGGCCGGCGCGCGCCGCTCCACACGGTGACGACCGAGTTGCTCTTCGCCAGGGATGCCCTGCGTATCGCGATTGCCACGGAGCGCAGCGGGCTGGAGTTCTACCGGCGTGCCGCGCGCCTGACGAAGGATGCCCGCGGCCGTCAAGTGTTCCGGAAGCTGGCCGAAGAGGAGAAAGAGCATCTCGCCACGTTGGAGGCGCGCTACGCGGAACTGCTCGAACAGGATCCGCGCCTCGAATCGCATCCGACGTTTCTGTTCTTCAAGGGCGCGGCGAACGGTCTGTTCGCGGCAGGCGTCGACGAGCTGTCGCGCGGCGTCGACGACAGGGCGGCTCTCAAGATCGGCATTCGTTGCGAGCGCGGATCGCATCGTTTCTTCAAGCGCTACGGTGAACGGTTCGAGGATTCCGAGGGCAAGCGCATCTTCCTCGAGTTCGCCGAGGAGGAGCGCGAGCATCTGGAGCTTCTGATGCGCGAATATCGCGCGCTCCGCGCCCGGCAGTCGAAGACCCCGGAAGAACCCCGCGCCAAGCGGACGTAGCGCGGGTGCCTGACGCCGCGCCTCCGGGGGCCCCCTCGCACCCTTTCGGCGGCCTGCGGTCCGGCAATATCGTCCATGATCGACCTTCACACGCATACGACGGCCTCTGACGGTGCGCTGGCGCCGCGTGCACTCGTCGAACGGGCGTACGATGTCGGAATCCGGACCCTCAGCGTGACGGATCACGACACGCTCGCCGGGATCCCCGAGGCGGCGGCGGAAGCGGCGGCGCGGGGCATGGAGTTCCTGCCCGGCATCGAGATCACGGCCGTCCACAACGCTCGTGACGTCCACATGCTGGCCTACTTTCTCGATCCGGAGCCGGCGGGATTGGCGCCCTTCCTCCAACGTCAGCGGCAGGACCGCACGCGGCGGGCCCGGGAGATGTCCGCCCGACTGGAGGCACTCGGCGCGCCGATCGACATGGATGACCTCATCGTCGATTCCGAAGCAGCCGGCAAGGCGGTCGCCCGCCCGACCGTGGCCCGCGCGCTGCTCGATGCCGGCCATGTCACGAGCCTGCAGGAGGCCTTCGACCGCTGGCTGGCGCACGGCAGGCCCGCCTACGTGCCCCGCTCCGGCGTGTCACCGGCCGAGGTCGTTCGTCTCGTGACCCGATCCGGCGGCGTTGCCGGCTTGGCGCATCCCGGACTGCTGCGCAGGGATGGCCTCATTCCGGAGCTCGTGGATGCGGGCCTTGGCGCCATCGAGGTCTACCACAGCGACCACGACGCCGGTGCGCAATCGCGCTACCTGCGTCTCGCGGGCCAGCACGACCTTGCCGTGTCGGGCGGCTCGGACTTCCACGGCGACGACCACCCGAGGGCTCGCTGCTTCGGAAGGGTCGGTCTGCCGCGCGAGCTGTTCATGCCGCTGTTCCAGCGGGTTGTGGAGGCACATCGCACCCTGCCCGAGCAGTCGGCGCAGTCGGAGGCGGCGCAATGACGGCGGCGCTGATCACCGCGACGGCGCTGGGGATCGGCGGTCTCGGGTACGTGACCGTCGTCGGCTTTTTCGTGTCCGCCCCGGAGCAGGTTTCACGCCACGTGACGTTCGCGATCTTCTTCACGTTCATCACCTTGCTGGCCCATTCGATGACGATGTTCTACCTGATCGGCAAGGGGAAGGCGATTCGCGAGGCGGTGACCGACGGCGGGCTGTCCGATGAGCTGCACCTCGCGGTCGCCCGCGCGCGCCGTCCCGTGTTTTCGATCGGCACTCTGGCCATGGGGCTGACGATGCTCGCGGCCATTCTCGGCGGAGGCGTCGACACCGACGTCCTGCCGGTCGTCGTTCACTCCTTGCCGGCCATCCTGGCGTTCGTCACCAACCTCCTGGCGTTTCGCGCCGAACTGACCGCGCTGGCCACCGCGGTGGATTCCGTCACCGAGGTCAACCGGTTGCTGGAGTGACACGGCTGCTCCTGTTCGACATCGACGGGACCCTGCTCCTGTCCGGCGGGGCGGGCACGCGCGCTCTGAATCGGACGTTCGAGGAGCTGTTCGGCGTCGCGGGCGGGTTCACCGGCATTCCGGTGGCGGGGCGTACGGACCCGCTTATTCTCGGAGACGCTCTCGACCGCGCCGGGATCGTGGCCGACGCGGGAGCGCGGGAGAGATTCCTCGCTCGCTACTGCGAGCACTTCGAGCGGGAGATTGTCTACCCCGGTCCCCGGAAGGGACTCATGCCGGGGGTGCGACGCCTGCTCGACCGCTTGCAGCAGCGCCCCGACGTGGCGTGTGCGCTGGTGACCGGCAACGTGGCGCGCGCGGCCCGCATCAAGCTGGAGCACTTCTCGGTCTTGCGCTACTTCGCCTGCGGCGCGTACGGTGACGATGCCCCGCGGCGCGACGATCTCGTGCCGATTGCCGTCGAACGGGCCAGGCGCGCGGGCATCGACGTGAACTCGCCGAGCCGGGTCGTCGTCATCGGGGACACGCCGCAGGACGTGCAATGTGCTGCGGCAGCCGGCGCTCGGTCGGTAGGCGTGGCGACCGGACCCTTTACCGAGGCGGAACTCCAGCGGGCCGGAGCTGCCGCCGTCCTTCCGGACCTGACGGATCCGAACCGGTTCCTCGTCGCTGTCGGCTGAGCCGCAACGCTTCCCGGATCGAAGCGTAGGAGTTGGCGGAAGCGCCTGGGAGTCGAACCCAGCCCCCCCGCGCTAGCGGGGAGCGACCGATTTTGAAGACCGGGAGGGCCACCGGGCCCCGTTCGCTTCCCTGCGGTGGACTGGTTTGGATCCGGCGGGCAGGCGCAGGCCGTACGACCACCTCGAAATCACACGCGCAGCCAACATTGGCGCGCGCATATGCGAAGCACGACGTGACGACCTGCCTGGGACGCGAGTTGGGGACGACGGGCCTCTCGACTAGCTTTCGAGCAGGCGAACTTCTCCTGCGCGCGGCCCCTTCTCCGACTGCTCGGGAGTGAACTCGACACGCTGGCCTTCACGCAGAAGCTCGAACACGGCGCTACGCACCGCGCTACGGTGGAAGAAGTGCTCAATACCGCCTTCGTCGCGGATGAACCCGAAACCCTTGTCGATCAACAGACGTGCAATAGTGCCGCTCGGCATGCCGTTCCTCCGCGGGAGCGCGCCTCCAACCGAATCGGCGGACACCACGCTCCCTTGAGCCGCCTGCATCCGCGCCACCGTTCCCCCCCGAACCCCGGACACTCCAAGCGTCCCCGACGGCTTCAGCGCGCATGCGTAACTGGAAGCAGGAGTCTAGTAACGTCGCTGTGAGAAGTCAACCACGTTTTGGATCCGACGTGGCGGATCGGCCGCGCCCCTACCCGGCGTCGGAGGCCGTCGCTTTCGGCGGCTGCGGCTGCGGTTTCTTGGGGGGTGGGTACGTGGTCCAGAAGTTCCGTCCGCACGCCGCGCATTTCCAGAACTGCTGCGGCGGCCACGGCTGCCCGGGCGCGGGGTCCCGGAGCTCCATCTGATTGCCGCATCGCTGGCAGCGGATCCGGATGTCCACGTTACCGTTGCTCATGGCGCAGATTCTAGTGCGCGCCATGGTCGTTTTCAACCGGACATCGACGCGGGCGACGATTGTCGGGCTACGATCGCGCCGTGACCGTGCCAGGGATGATCCTCACTGGCGGTCGGTCGTCGCGCATGGGACGTCCCAAGGCGCTCCTTCCGGCCGATGCCCGGGACACGTTCGTCAGCCGGCTGGTGCGTACGTTGCGTGAGGCCGGCGTGGACGACCTCGTGATCGTGGCCGCGGTCGATGGGCCGATCGATGCCATCCGAACCGCGCTGGGCGTTTCCCCGCCGGAGCCGCGCATCGTCCTCAACCCGGATCCGTCTCGAGGTCAGCTCTCGTCGCTTCTCGCCGGCCTCGAGGCGCTCGACGGCCCCGGGGTGGACGCACTGCTGGTGACGCTGGTCGACGTTCCTCTGGTGGGCGTGTCCACCGTTCGCGCCCTGCTGGAGGCGTACGCGCGGACGCGCGCCCCGGTCGTGCGTCCGTTGCGGCCGAGCGACTCCGCGCATGGTCATCCAGTCGTGTTCGACAGGTCGGTCTTCGATGCCCTGCGTGACGCCGACCCGCACTCGGGAGCGAAACCGGTCGTCCGCGCGCTCGGGGCGGAGGTCGAGAACGTCCCCGTCGACGACCGGGGGGCATTTCTCGATATCGACACGCCCGCCGACTACCGTCGTGTCTTTGGGCGACCGGTGCCGGCGAATCTCCCGGCGCGTTGATCGGACGCGCGCGGTTCCCTAGAATGTAGTTGGCGGTTACGCTCCGGATGTGGGCCAGTGGCGCAGTTGGGAGCGCGCGTGAATGGCATTCACGAGGTCACGGGTTCGAACCCCGTCTGGTCCACCACTTCTCACACCCAAATAGCTGAAACCGATGCCTCGGGAGCGTCATCCGACCTTCCGCGACGTCAGTACATGCTGAACATGCGCTGAACCTCGCCGCCGTCGCGGGTTCTGGCAAGCGCCAGCATCAGCAGCACGCGCGCCTTGACCGGCGAGATGCTCTCTCCGGAGACGCGTCGCGGCGCGTCGGGCGAGTCCGCCGGTCCGTTGCGCGCCCCGACCCGCCGGAGGCGGCCCGGCACTCTGCCGCCTCCCGTTCTGCTGGCTATGACTACCACCGCGCCGTCGGCCATCACCTCCTCGATCGCGTCGGCCTGCGCCGGGGTCGTCGCGCCCGCGCCGGCCGCGGCGATTACCATGCCATCGGCGCCGAGGTCCCGGGCCGCGCGGATGAGGTCACCCGACGCCCCGACGTAGCTGGTCAGAAGGACCACGCGCGGCAGCCGATCCAGCCCGGCGACGTCGAATTCGGTCCGCCGCGTGTGCCGGCGAACCGGACGCCGGTAGTACTCGATGCGGTCCCCGTCGACGACGCCGAGCACGCCGTTATGTCCCGAGTCGAAGCTGTCCAGTCGTTGCGCATGCGTCTTGCGCACGTCGCGCGCGGCGTGGATCATCCCCGTTGATGACGACGACCACGCCGCGGTTGCGGGAGGCCGGCGCGGCGGCGACGCGGACGGCATCGAGCAGATTCGCCGCGCCGTCGTATCCGGGAGCATCCGGGGGGCGCATCGCACCCACCACGGCAATGGGCCGGTCGGTCTTGACGGTCAGGTTGAGGAAGTAGGCGGTCTCTTCGAGTGTGTCGGTCCCGCTCGTCACGACGACGCCGGCCAGATCGCGCCGTGCAGCGAAGAGACGGTTGAGACGCCGGGCCAGCGCGAGCCAGTCCTCGACCGTGAGCGAGCTGCTCGGCAGGTTCGCGAACTGCTCGGTCTCGATCTCGGCGTAACGTTCCACCGCCGGGATCAGATTCGCCAACTCAGCGGCCGTCAGCCGGCCGTCGGGGTGATTGGCGATGGTGCCGCCGGTGGCGACGAGGCGGACCGTGGCGCGGGGGCGGAATTGCGCGCATTCGACGGCGACCGGCACGGCCGCCAGCCAGATGCCGGCCACCGCCGGCAGCAAACCTCGAAGACTTCTCGCGGTGCGGGCCAACCCACAGCTACTATAGCGAATCCGCCGCGACGCCATGGGCGTGCGAGAGCCAACTGACGAGCGCGTCGAGAGCGTCGCGCGGCGTTGCGCCGTAGAAGGGCATCAGGGCGGTCGGAACCCCGGCGGTGCGGACCAGGCAGGCGCGCCAGCGATCTCCCACTGCGGGTCTGACTTCGACGACGTAGTGCTGGCCCCCGATGGACTGCTCGAAGCGGTGGACGGTAACGGGCATGGGAGTCAGGATGCTGGTGCCGGGCGCGGACCTCGGAATTCTAGTGAGCCGCCGAAATCAATCAAGCGAAACCGAACACGAATGCCGTGTCCACAGGGCGCGGGAGCGCGAAGCGGTCGGGAAACCGGTTCGAGAAAAGTCTGTCGCCGCCGAAAATTCACAAGTGGGACACAGATTTTCCACAGTGTTTCAGCAGCGGCGATTCGGGCCGCCGCGTAAGTGGGTCGCCGCCGGTGTGCGCGCAGGTCTCGACCGGTCCGAAGATGCGGAGGGCGCGCCTTGATCACGCCGCGGACGACACGCCTGCTGCGGGCGCCCACGCTCCGGGCGTTCCAGCGAGCGATCGCGGACACGGTGGCCGGTTGCGCCGAGTCGTCGGGGCCGGCCGTCGTCTTGACGCCTGCCCGAGCGGCGACCGGCCAATTGCGGCGTACGCTCGCCGCGTCGGGGGTCGATTCGCGGCAGGCGACGCTGGTTACACGGAGCGAGTGGTACGAGTGGCTGCGCGAGCGGGACAGGTCCTCTCCGCCTTTGCTCACGGCGGTTCAGCGAGAGGTCGTCGGCACGGCCGCGGCCGGCGACGCGCTGGCCGCCGGCTGCGTTCCCCCGTTCCGGCTGCGGCCCGGCATCATCGCGGCGCTGCTGGCCTTCTACGATCAGCTCCGGCGCCACCGGCGCTCGGTCGACGCGTTCGAACGGCTGATGATCGACGAGCTCGAGCCGAGCGCGGACCTCGATCGCGGAGCCCGGCGTCTCCTGCTCCAGACCCGTTTTCTGGTAGCCGCGTTCCGTGCTTACGATCGCAGGCTCGACGCCCTGCGCCTCGTCGACGAGCATCGATTGCGGGAGCGGCTGCTCGCCGCGGAAGCTTTCCAGACGGTGTCGGAGGTCGTCGTGACCGTCCCGGACCAGGTCGCACACGCGGCGGGTCTGTACCCGGCGGATTTCGACCTGCTGGCGCGTCTCCCGAGGCTGGAACGGGTCACTGTCATCGCGACCGACGCGGTGCTCGACAGCGGGTTTCGAGAGCGGCTCGACGATCTGCTGCCCGGCCTCGCCGAGTCGCGCGTCCAGTCCGACCCCGGCCGGCTGGCCGCTGCCGTCGTTCCCGACCCGTCGGCGGATCAGCCGTACTTCGTATGGCGCGACCGCGAAGAGGAGTTGCGCGGGATCGCGCGCCAGGTGAGTCGCGGTGTCGCGGTCGACGGGCGCCTGCCCGCGGCCGCCGCGGTCGTGGTGCAGCGTCCCTTGCCATATCTGTATCTCGCGCCTTCCGTGTTCGAAGCAGCCGCGCTGCCGGTGTGTGCGGGCGATGCGTTGCCGCTCGCGATCGAACCGTACGCCGCGGCGGTCGATCTCGTCCTCGCGTTCGTGGCGAGCGGGTTCCGTCAGGAACCGGCAGTGGAGCTGCTGCGGTCGCCGCACTTCAGGTTCGAGACGGACGGACCGCCGCCGACCGTCGACGCCATTCGCGCGCTCGAACGCGGGTTGTCGGAGATGCGGTTCAGCGGCGGCGCGGATACGCTCGCCAGGTACGCGGAAGAGTGGCGAACGGCGAAGGGCACCCGCCGCGCAGCGCTCGGCGCACTGCGCTGCGTGCTTGCCCTGGCCGATGACTTGCGTCCACTCCTTAGGCCGCGGCCTCTCGCGGCCCAGCTCGAGACGCTCCGATCGTTCCTGCAGCGCCACGCGCCTCCCGTCGATGCCGGCGCGCCGACCGGCCGCGCCACGGAGGGACGCGCGCTCGTCTGGCAGGGCCTCGAGGCGATCGAGGCTGCCAACCAATCGCTGGACGGTGTGGGTGGCGAGGTCGACGTGGCCGGGGTGGCGTCGGTCGTGCGGCGCTGGATCGAGAGCAGGACGTTTCCCCTGGGAGCGCTGGCCGAGGGCGTGCACCTCATCGACGTGCAGGCGGCGGCGTATGGACGGTTCGACGACGTGTTCGTCGCGGGTCTCGTCGATACCGAATGGCCGGGGCGCACGACCCGCAATATCTTCTACCCGGGCGCTCTGCTGGTGGGACTCGGCTGGCCCCGCGAACGCGACCGGCTGCGAGCCTCTCGCGCCGCGTTCCGCGATCTGCTCGGACTCGCGGCCGAACGCGTCTGGCTCTCGACCTTCGTTCTCGAGGACGACGCGGTCGTCGCCGCCTCACCGCTGCTCGAGGACCTCGACGGCGTCGTTGTCGAGCGGCTTCGGGCGCCGGACCCGGATCCCGCCGGTGTGTCACGCGGCGGGCCCGGGCCGCCGGCGGACCCGGACATCAGGCAGCGCTGGCGGGCGCTGCGCTCCGAGCGGGCGATTCGGTCAGGCGGCGGGGATGTGCGGATGCCCGGCCGCGCCGGGCGTCAACCGGAGCGGACGTACACCGTGAGCGCGCTGGAGCGGTACGCCGCCTGTCCCTTCCAGTACTTCGCGTCTCATGCACTGGGTCTCGAGGGGGAGCGGGCGAGCGAACAGACGATGACCCCGGAGCAGCGCGGTCTGTTCCTGCATCGGGTGTTCGAGTCGTTCTTTCGTGACTGGCAGAGCGCCGGCCACGGCGCGGTGACGCTGGCCGACCTCGACACGGCGCTGGAGCGCTTTGCGGCTGTGGCGGAGGACGCCATCAGTGCGCTGCCGCCGGTCGACCGGGCCGTGGCCCGCGGGTGGCTGCTGGGCTCCGCGGCGTCGCCCGGTCTCGCCGAACGGGTGTTCGCGGCCGAGATCGAGAGTCAGACCGGGGTCGTCGAACGGCTGCTGGAGTACCGCATCGACGGGCGTTTCGAGTTCGGACGTCCGCCTGCCCGCCGGACGGTGGCGATTCGCGGCGTGATCGACCGTATCGACCTGCATGCGGACCGCACGCTACGGGTGATCGACTACAAGGCCAGCCGGCCCCCGCATCCGTCGCGCGCGCTGCAGCTTCCGGTCTATGCCCGCTGCGCCGAGCGACAGTTGCGCGCGGAGCGCGGGGAGGACTATCGCGCCACCGAGGCGCTGTACATCGCTTTCGGCGATCCCCGGCTGCAGGTGTCGGTGCCCGGGGGAGACGTCGCCGGGGCGATTGCCAATGGCGAGACGCGGGTCGTGGAGCTGGTGGAGGCGATCGAGGCGGGCGAGTATCCGCCCCGGCCGGTGGATCGCCTGCGGTGCATGACCTGTGCGTTTCCTACCGTCTGCCGCAAGGACCATGTCGAGGACGCCTGATGGCTTGACCGCCGCCGTGCCGTCGGACCAGGCGGCCCGCCTGATGGCGGTGGACCCGCGCCGCAACGTCGTGTTGGAGGCCTCGGCCGGCACCGGCAAGACTTCGGTGCTCGTCACGCGCTACCTGAACCTGTTGCGTGCCGGGATCGCCCCGCTGAACGTACTGGCAATCACCTTTACGCGGCAGGCCGCGGCCGAGATGCGCGAGCGGATCGTGGAGGAACTGAAGCAGGACGCTGCGCGCTCCCGCGCCGGGGAGGCGCGCTGGCGCGAGCTGCGCGACCGGCTCGGCGAGATCACGATCAGCACCATCGATGCCTTCTGCCTGTCGCTGCTGCGGGAGTTCCCGCTCGAGGCCGATCTAGACCCGGGCTTTGCGGTCGCAGACGAGACGGAGGTCCCGCATATCGTCGCGCAGGCGGTCGAACGGACGCTGGTGACCGGCAGCGCAGCGGCGCATGACGATCCCGACGTCGCCATGCTGCTCGCGCAGCTCGGGCCGTGGCGCGTGCGGTTGGCGGTGACCCACCTGCTCCAGCGCCGTACCGCCGTGGCGGCGGCGCTGGGGCGCGTGCTCCGGGGTGTGCCGCGTGATTCGACCGCCGCCGGCGCATGCCGCGGCGCGGTGGCGAGCCTTGCGGATCGTCTGGGCGGGATGCGCACCACGTTGCGGCGCGTACTGGATGACGGACCGTGGGAGAGCGGACCCTTCGCACTGGTGGCGCGTGACCTGGCCCAGCTCGACCGGCTCGCGGCACTGGAACCGGCCCGTATCCGCGCGGCGCTCGATCGGCTGCGGGCGTACTTCCTGACGCGCTCGGGCTCGCCGCGCAAGCGGTTCACCGATCCACGCTCGCGGAGCGGTACTCCGCGCGGCCGCCGTTTCCGGGCGGCCGCCGCGGCGCTGGCGCCCGTCGTGCACGAAGTGCTGACCCGCTTCGATCGCGACGTGAACGTGGCGCTCGTGCGCGGCGTGCGGCGCCTCTTTCGCATCGGCGTCGCCGAGTACCGCCGCGAGTTGGAGGCGCGCGCGCTGCTCGATTTCTCCGATCTCCTCGAGCGTGCGGTCGACCTGCTGCGGAAGATGGACGAGTTCGCGCGCTCGCGCTATCGGCTCGAGTCGCGGTATCACCACGTGCTCGTCGACGAGTTTCAGGACACGAGCCGCGCCCAGTGGGAGCTGGTCTCGCTGCTGGTGCAGTCGTGGGGCGAGGGCAGCGGGCTGGTGCATGACGCGCCCCTGCCGCCCAGCGTCTTCGTGGTCGGGGACCGAAAGCAGTCGATCTACCGTTTCCGGGACGCCGACGTCTCCGTGTTGGAGGACGCGGGCGTCGCGGTCGCGGCGCTGCGGTCGGATGCGCCGGAGGGCTCGGGGGGCCGCGTGCGCCAGTGGATCTCGCACAGCTTTCGCGCCGTACCGGACCTGCTTGCCTTCGTCAACGACCTCTTTGCAGCAATCGAGAAGGCGCCGGCCCGGCGCGACGCCTTCAGGTTCGACGACCGTGATCGCTTTCCGGTCGCCGGGACGCCGGACCCGGGGCGCGGCGCCCGCGACCCGGTGCTCGGGATCGCGATCGGCGAAAGCGTCGAGCAGTGCGCGGAGCTGGTGGCCGACGAGATCGCGCGGCTGCTCCGGGAAGAACAGGTCCGCGACCGCCGTACGGGACTGCGCCGCCGCGCGGAACCGGGCGACGTCGCGATCCTGTTCCGTTCGCGGCAGAGCCATCGAGAGTTCGAGCAGGCCCTGAATGGACGCGGGATCCAGACCTGCGTGTACAAGGGGCTCGGGTTCTTCGACGCCGAGGAGATCAAGGACCTGCGGGCGTTGCTCCGATACCTGGCCAATCCGTGGTCGGAGCTGCGGGCGGCGGCGTTGCTGCGCTCGCGAGTCGTCGGCATCTCGGACCGCGCTCTCGCGCAGCTCGCCGGTGGGCTGTCCGACGTCCTGCTGGCCCCCGAGGTCCCGGCCTCGATGGCGGGTCTCGCCGGTGACGATCCGGAGCTGCTGGCCCTGGCGCGCGAGACCGTCCCGCGGTGGGTCGCACTGGTCGACCGGATGGCCCCTTCCGAACTGCTCGACCGAGCCCTCGCCGAGTCGGCCTATGACGCGGAGCTGCACACGGGTCGTGCCGTTCAGGCGAGGGAGAATGTCAAGAAGCTCCGCGGCCTGGTCAGACGCGTACAGAATCGTGGCTACGCGACCATGGCCCGCGTGGCCGAGCATCTCGATCGACTGTCGGGAGACGTGTCGAACGCCGTGGTCGACGCCTTCGACGCGGTCAACCTGATGACGGTGCACGCGGCCAAGGGACTGGAGTTCCCGGTGGTGCTGCTGGTCGATGTCGGTCGCGGCGCCGGGGCCGCCGTACCTCCGGTCCGCGTCACGGGCATGGGCGACGGAGAGCCGTCCGTGTCCGTTTGGCCGTTTCGGACCGAGGCGGACGAAGATCAGCGCCTGGCCGATCGCGAGGAGAGCAAGCGCCTGTTGTACGTGGGCGCCACGCGCGCTCGAGACCGCCTCTATTTCTCGGCCGTCGCCGCCGGCGGAAAGATCGAACCGAACCGCGGCAGCCTGGGAGAAGTGCTGCCCGCCACCCTTCTCGCGACCATGGGGCGAGCGGTGGCCGCGGTGCAGCCGGTGATCTGGGCTGGAGAGACCGGACGAAAACACCGACTCGCGGTCGTGGGCGCGGAGCGCCCGGCGGGACCGTCGGGGTCGACTCAGGGCAGCAGCAGACGGGGGTCCGCGGTGACGCGCTCGAGCCAGTGGCGCGCATTCGCCTCGGCCTCCTCCCGCGTCTGTCCGGGGAGGATGACTGCGCCGAGCGGTCCGGACTCGCCCGGCGCGACGGCCCAGGCCACCCAGTGGCCTGCGCGGGATTCGCTGTGGATCGTGTAATCGCTCATGGCTCGTGGTGTTCCCGCGGCAGATCGTAACACCACTTCCCGCCTTGACAACGCTCGGAACCGACTCCTATCGTACGGTTAGTGCCTGTCGAACCGACGCCGGGACCGTTCCGTGACGCCAATGGGGCGGAGATCCGCCGCAGCTACTGGGCGCTGGCCCGCCGCCTGCACGAGGATTCGGCGGTGCACACCGGGGACGCGCTGGAGCGGATGGTCGAGCATCCGCCGGCTTCTCGGGCCGGATCCGGCCCGCCGGCCGCGGGCGCGTCGTCGCGCTGGCGACCGCAGAGCCGCCATGCGTCCGGTTCCGTCCTCGCCGACGAGGTCGCCATCGACTTTCCGTCGATGGCCCCGATTGTCGCGCGCATGCGAGCGGCCTTCTTCGCCGAGGCCGGCGACCGCGGCGTGGCGACCCGGTGCGCGGAGGTGGAGCTGACCGCGCGGCAGGCCGACCAGGGGGTCCGCGTCCCTCTGGACCTCACCGTGCCGCACACCTGCCCTGCCTGCGGCGGGCGGGGCGAGCTGTGGACCGACCCGTGCGGTCTGTGCGACGGCAGCGGCGCCGGGCTCCTGTCCCACCGCCTGCACTTCCGTGTGCCGCCCGGCGTGCGGCACGGAACCCGCCTGCGCTACTCGTTCACGCCGCCGCACGCTTTCGAGACCCACATCGAAGTTCGCATCGCCGTGCAGTGATCGATCGCGGTCGGCGCCGGTCCGGTTGTCTGGCGGAGACTGAGCCGCTAAGCTTGAATGCCATGCCTGCTGTTTCGGAAGCTGCCGTGCTGAATGCCCTCAAGTCGGTCACCGACCCCGACCTGGGGCGGGACATCGTCAGTCTCGGGTTCGTCAAGAACCTGACCATCGACGGCGGCCGAGTCGCGTTCGTGGTCGAGCTGACGACACCCGCCTGTCCGGTCAAGGACCAGATGCGGGAGCAGGCGCGGGCGGCGGTATCCGCACTCGGCGGCGTGGACGCCGTCGACATCGAGATGACCGCGAGCGTCCGATCCGCGGTGACCGACGCCCAGCAGGCGCCCATTCCGGGCATCCGCAACATCATCGCCGTCGGCGCCGGGAAGGGCGGCGTCGGCAAGACGACCGTGTCGGTCAATCTTGCCGTCGCGCTGGCTCGTTACGGAGGGCGCGTCGGGATCATCGACGGGGATGTCTACGGTCCCAACGTGCCGATCATGCTCGGCCTCGACGCGCGGCTGGAGTCGGACGGTCAGAAGATCGTGCCGGCAGAGAAGTTCGGCATCCGGGTCGTGTCGATGGGCTTTCTCACCGACGCGACGGCGCCGATCATCTGGCGCGGTCCCATGCTGCACGGCGTGGTCCGGCAGTTCTTCCTGGACGTCAAGTGGGGCGAGTTGGATTACCTCGTCGTCGACATGCCCCCGGGCACGGGTGACGTCGCCCTCAGCCTGAGTCAGACCGTACCGGTCACCGGCGCCGTGGTGGTGACGACGCCGCAGGAGGTCTCGCTGTCCGACAGTCGCCGCGCCGTCGGGATGTACCGCAAGCTCAACGTCCCGACGCTCGGGATCGTCGAGAACATGAGCTACTACGCCTGCTCCGGCTGTGGGCAGGAGAGCGACCTGTTCGGCCGCGGCGGCGGCGAGCGCGTCGCCGAGGAACTCGACATTCCGTTCCTGGGGCACATTCCACTCTATGCGCCCATCCGTGTCGGCGGCGACACCGGCGCGCCCATCGTGAGCGCCGAGCCCGAGTCACCGGCGGGCCAAGCCTTCCTGCACATCGCCGAGCGTGCCGCCGCGCAGATCTCGATCCAGAGCTTCCAGCCACCCCGGCCGGCTGTTCCAGCGGCTCCGCCGGCCATGGCCGCGGGGCCGAGTCCGGTGCGGGGCTGACCGCCGGCCGGTTCGTCACCGGCGCGGCCGTTGGGCCTCACCGGTCATCGGGACGAAGCGGACCGGGAGCACCGCCTCGGTGGTCGAGCCGTCGGCCGTCTTCGTTACTATCAGGATCTCCTGCATGAAGCGGCCGACCGGGATCACCAGCCTTGCGCCGACCGCGAGCTGCTCGACCAGCGCCGGCGGGACGTGATCCGGGGCGGCGGCGACGACGATGGCGTCGAAGGGAGCCTCGTCCGGCCAGCCCTGGTAGCCGTCGCCCGTTCTGACCTCCACGTTGTCGTAGCCGAGGTCGGCCAGCAGCCTGCGCGACCTCTCGGCGAGCTCCGGGACGATCTCGATCGAGTAGACCTGGCCCACGATCTCGGCCAGCACCGCGGCCTGGTAGCCGGACCCGGTGCCGATATCGAGTACCTTCGCATCGGGCGTCAGCGCGGCGGCCTCGGTCATGTAGGCGACGACGTAGGGTTGCGAGATCGTCTGGTCGTAGCCGATCGGCAACGGCGTGTCGTCGTAGGCGCGAGGCGCGAGTTCCGCCGGGACGAAGCGGTTCCGCGGGACCGCCGCGAGCGCCGCGAGCACGGCGGGCTCGGAGATGCCGCGAGCGCGAATCTGCCTTTCCACCATCTCCTGCCGCTCCCCGGACCGCTCGTCTTGACGCGCGGACCGCTCTTCGGCCACGCTGGCAGACTCGACCGGCCCGAGTGCGCACCCGAGCACCGCACCGGCGCAGGTGAGCAGGACCCGCCATCGACCGAGACGATGTTCTGGCTGTTGATTGTCGCCGGCTTCGGTCTGCTGTCGCTCGCCCACGTCGCGCCCTTCCCGTTTCTGCTCGACGCCGTCGCCCCGGCGCCGGCGGTCTGGAGCATGCCGGAGGGGGACGGTTCGCCTGCCGTCTACCTGACTTTCGACGACGGCCCGAACCCGACCGCGACGCCGCTGCTGCTCGACGTGCTCGCCGAGCAGCAGGCACGCGCGACCTTCTTCGTGATCGACAGACACCTCACCGAGCGGACGGCGCCGATAGTCCGCCGCATGTTCGACGAAGGGCATGCCGTCGGCCTCCATACGCATACGCGCCACTGGATGGTGCTGCCGCCCGACGAGGTGGCGCGCCGGCTGCACGCGGCGGCGGCGCGGATCGAGCGCCTGGCCGGCGGAGCGCCCTGCCGCGCCTTCCGTCCCCACGCGGGGTTCCGGAGCGGGCAGATGTACGACGGGCTGGCCCGGGCCGGCTACTCGCTCGTCGGGTGGGGCTGGAGCCTGTGGGACTTCAACTGGTACCGCCGCCCCGATCCCACCGGGCTCGCGGACCGGCTCGCCGCCCGCATTTCGGACGGCGACATAGTCGTCATGCACGACGGTCACCATGAGAACGCCGAGGCGGACCGACAGTACGCGGTCGACGCGGCGGCGCTGCTGATCCCGAAGTTGCGCACTCGCGGGTTCGTATTCGGGACCATCTGCTAGTCAAGCCAGGCGTCGAGACGCCGAGTCTGCGCGGCGGACGGCGACTCCACCGGCTGCAGCCGCCAGCGCTCCGACGGGGTTTCGCCGAAGCGGGCGTCGAGCCGGACGAGGCGCTCCCGCCGGGCGACGAGGATCTCGACCGCGTCTCCCGCCCGGTAGAGGCCGAGGCGCTGTCTCCACGCCTCCGGTCCGACCCGGTAGTCGCCGATCGCGAGGATCTCGTCCGCTACGTTGAACCCCGCCTCGTAGCCCGGCGTCCCGCGCTGCACTCCGGCGACGAGCAGCCGCCCGCGGTCGGCGCGCGTGCCGAGGCCGAGCCAGGCAGGCGCCGGCGCGTCCTCGTCGCCCCGCGCGTCGGGGGCGAAATCGAGGCCGTACCAGGCGAGAGCCGGCCCGTAGTCGAGCTCGTCCGTCGAGCGGACCGCCCGGTCGAACCAGCCGCCGAGATCGACGCCGGCGACCGCGGACGCCACCGCCTCGAACTCGCCGGGCCGGAAACCGCGCTCCCCGGAGTAGCGGGCGTAGGCGGCTTTCAGAACGTCGTCCAGGCTCCGGCGGCCGCCGGTCGCTTCCCGCACGCGGGCGTCGAGCAGGAAGCCGATGACGGCTCCCTTCGTGTAGTAGCTGACCGTGGTGTTCGCACTGTTCTCATTGCGGCGGTAGTACTTTATCCAGGCGTCGTACGACGCATCGGCCACCGGCTGCACGAGCCGGCCGGGCGTCGTCTGCAGCGCTTCGATCGGACCGGACAGAGCCTCGAGGAACTCCTCGCGCGTGGAGATCCCCGCCCGGTGGACGGCGAGTGGGCCGTAGTAGGAGGTCAGTCCTTCCACCATCCAGAGGCTGGGGGTGAACGCCTCGCGCTCGTAGTCGAAGGGGCCGAGGGCGGCCGGCCGCAACTGCTTGACGTTCCAGGCGTGGAACAGTTCGTGGCTGACCGTCCCCAGCCAGCGCAGGTACCGGCGGCGGTCGCGGGTGGTCCAGCGGCTCGTCATCAGCAGGGTCGAGTCCCTGTGCTCGAGCCCGCCGCCCGCCTCGACCAGCATGTTCAGGAAGAGGTACCGCTCGTAGGGGAAGAAGCCCCAGGTCCGGTGCTGCTCGCGCACGATGCGCTCGACGTCGGCGGCCGACGTGGGACCGTCCCAGACCCCGCCTTCGCCGACGTTGACGAGAGCATGGGGAGTGCCCTCCACCGTGAACGCGTACGTCGCCGGGTTGCCGGCGAGGATCGGCGAATCGACCAGCGTGTCGAAGTCCGCCGCGCGATAGCCGTGCGGCCGGCCGTCCGGCGCCGGGGGGAGGGCGGTCACGCTCTCGCTCCAGCCCGGCGCCAGCTCGATGCGGACGTCGTGGGGGCGCGGCGCGGCGTCGGCCGGGGTCAGGAACGTCGAAGCGCCGTTGAGCATCGCGAAGTCCGCCTCGACCCAGTTCGTGCGGACGCTCATCTCCCGGCAGTAGACCCGGTAGGTCACCGTGACCCGGTCGGCGCCGCCGGTCTCGATGCGCCAGCGGTTCTTGCTCGACTTGGCGACTGCGAGGGGCTCTCCCGCCGGCGTGGCGGCGCGCACCGCCTCGACGTGCCGGGCATACTCGCGGATCAGATAGGAGCCGGGTGTCCACGTCGCCATCATCAACTCGATATCCGTCCGTCCGTCCGCCGGCACCGACGCTTCCACCTCGGCGTAGTGGGTGGCCGGTGCGGGGAAGCGGATTGTGTACGAGACGGGATCGAGCGCCTGAGCGGACAGGATGCCCGGGTCGGCCGAGAGCATTGCGGCGGTCAGGATCACGCACTGGATGGCGTGCCGGTGGGAGCGTGTCAACCCATTCTCCTTTCGACCGAACCACTGTACCACCGAAGAACGGGCTGCCCGTCGTTGCCGCTGCAGGGGCGAACGTGGACGTGGCGGAAGGCGACGGCGCATCAATGGATTGGCGCCGACACGAGATCGCGCGCCGCGACGGCGGCGCCGAGCAGGGCCGGGTTCGCGGCTCGAATGACGCGCACGGGCATGGACTTCATGAGTCCCTCCATGGGCCCCTTGGCCCGGAACGCGTCCAGAAACACCGGAGATGCAAGAGCCGGCAGGATGCGGGGGGCGATGCCGCCGCCGACGTAGACGCCGGCCGTGGCCAGCGCGCGCAGGCCGAGGTTGCCGGCCTCGGCGCCGAGCGCAGCGGTGAACAGATCGAGGGTATCCACGCAGCGCGGGCAGCGGCGTTGGAGGGCGGCAGCGGTAATCCGCCGCGGAAGGTCCGTGGCAGCCGTGCCGTAGTCGTCGGCCGGGCACGCCTCGGTGCCGTGCAGCCAGGAATGGATGTGGGTGAGCCCCGGTCCGGAGAGCACGTGCTCCCACGAAACCCTGCCGAAGCGCCGGGTCAACGCGCGCAGCAGCTCGATCTCGGCGGGCGTACGGGCGGCGAAGTCCGTGTGGCCCGGCTCGGCCGCCACCGGCACGAGGCGTCCGTCCACGCGGTGCAACAGCGTCTCACCGAGGCCCGTGCCCGGCGCGATGAGCGCCGCGTTGCCGTCCGCCGCCGGTTGTCCCGGCTGCAGCGTCGTCATCTCGTCGTCCGCCAGCACGGAAACGACGTGGCCCATCGCTTCGAGGTCGTTCAGGAGGCGCACCGCGGGGATCGCGAAGCGCTCGACGATGGCCGCGGCTTCTACGCGCCACGGCACGTTGGTGAGATCCGACACGCCGTCGCGCACCGGACCGGCCACGCCGAGCACGGCAGCGTCGACGGTCGCACCCGGGGCCCGGCGCTCGAGAAACGCGGCCAGGAGGGCCTCCAGACTGTCGTAATCGAGCGTCCCGAAGCGCTCGACGGCGAGCGGGTCCGGCCGGCGGTCTCCCGTGCCGTACAGGCCGCACACCGTCTTCGTTCCGCCGACGTCGGCCGCGAGCAGCGTTCCCATGCGTTCACCGCGCAGGCGCGGTACCGCTTGACATTATGATGGACTGCTCGACCTCCATGACGCACCCGCCTCCGGATGTCCGGTCCCCGGCCGGTCCGCCCTTCGCCGGCCACCTCGTCGTGTTCAGCGGGCGGCTCGCCTCCGTGGGCCGGCGCGAAGCGATTCGCCTGGTCGAGCAGTTCGGCGGCCGGATCGCGCAGGACGTCACGGCGCGTACCACGATGCTCGTCGTCGGCGCGGAGGCGACAGCAGGCAAGAGCGGCAAGCTGCGCAAGGCAGAGGAAATCAACGTCCGGACACCCGGTCAGGTGAACATCGTCGGCGAGCAGGAGTTCTGCCGTCTCGCCGGCCTGCTGTCGGATGACGAGCTGCGGCAGCTCTATCACGGGCTGCGCCAGATACGCGAGCGCTATCCGGACGTCCGCGAGGTCCGCCTGCGCCATCTGGAAAAGTGGGGGCTCGTCCGGCCGGTGGTGAGCACCAATTCCGATACCTACTACGGCTTCCACGACGTGCGGGTCGTCAAGCGGATCCAGGAGGAGATCGCCCGCGGCGGGTCGTTTCGCGGCGCGGTCCGGCTGCTCCTGGCGGAACGCGAGGGGCAGTTGGCGCTCGACTTTCGCGAGGTGCATGGCGAGGCGCAGCCGGCCAAGGTCGTGGCGCTGCGGCGGCCGGTCCGCGGCGCGGGCGGCCCCGAGGACCTGTCGCCGGACGGTGCGAAGCGGGCGGCGCTCGCCGTGCAATTCTTCCGCGAGGGCTCGGAGCTCGACGAGCAGCCGGGCGACGGACAGGAGCGGGCGCGAGTGGCGTACCGGAAGGCGCTGCTGCTCGATCCCACGCTCGTACCGGCGCTCGTCAACCTCGCCAACATCCACTACGCGCGAGACAACCTGGTCGAGGCGCAGGCGCTGTACGAACGCGCCCTCACCCTCGACGGCGACTGCTTCGAAGCGGCGTTCAACCTCGGGAACATCCACCACGACCTCGGGCGGTACGACGACGCGGTGGCCTGCTACCACGACGCCCTGCGCGTGCACGGCGGCTATGCCGACGCGCACTTCTATCTGGCCGTCACGCTGGAGAAGATGGGCCGCTCGGCGGCAGCCAAGCCGCACTGGCGCACCTACCGTACGCTGGCCCCCGACGGCGAATGGAGCGATCTGGCGCGGGAGTTCAGCGAGTAGAACCGGAGCGCGTCGGGGCACGCGGTCCGTGGCGGTCAGAAATCGAAGTCGTCCAGATCCGCTTCGTCGCGCTTCCGGGCCTTGCGCCGCGCCTTGTAGAACGTGCAGTCCAGGCACCACGAGAGCGGCTTGAATCCGTTCCGGCCCGCGTACGGCAGGACCTCCCCGTGCTTGCAGAACTCCGCTCCACCGTCCACCTCGTCGTGCCAGCGACACGCGCGGAAACGCGCGACCGCGGGGTCTTCCGCTACGGCCGGCGTCTCGGGCGCGGACTCTTCCGCCCCTGAATCGTCGAACATCGCGTGGTCAGTCCATCGGTGCCGCGGTCGGCGAACGCTCGGATCAGCGAGCGCGGAACGTGATGATCCCGCGGGACGGGTCGTACGGGGAGACACCGACGGTGACCCGGTCCCCGGGGACTACCTTGATGCGGAACCGGCGCATCCGACCGCTCAACTGGGCCAGCACCTCGTGTCCGGAATCGCACTGCACCCGGTAGAGACCGCCGCTGTGGACCGCGACGATCGTGCCCTGTACGTCGATGAGGTCGTCTTTCGCCAAATTCGGTTCCTGAAGCGGGGAAGATTATATAGGAGCGAGCGGTCCCCGACCGCCGGCTACTGCGCTACAGCGCCCTGACGGCGTCCTCGATCCGCTGCGCGATGGCCGCGAAATCGTCACCCTCCGCGCGAATCGGATCGCCGAAAGCGACCCGCACCCGGCCCGGTCTCGCCCAGCGTGCGCCCACCGGCAGAACCCGGTCGACGCCATCGACGCGCACGGGTACCACGGGTGCCCGCATCCGCGAGGCCAGCATGCCTATGCCCGGCTGGAACGTATCGATCCGTCCCGTTTCCCGGCGCCGCCCTTCGGGGAAGATCAACACCGACGAGCCCTTCCCGAGCAGGTTTCCGAGATGCCGCATCGCGTCGCGCGCGCCCGCCTCGCGCTGCGGGAGTGGAGCCACATTGAAGCAGAGCACGCCGAGATAGTACGCCAAGCTGGTGGCGATTCGCTGCGGCCGCGTGTGGCGCTCCGGGTGAAAGTGCGGGGAGAACCACTCGCGTGCCGCAACGGTCGCGACCCGGTGGCGGCGTTCCGGCGGCAGCGCGGCCAGGATGACGGGGCCGTCCATCACGCTCTGGTGGTTGGCGGCGTACAGCACCGGGTCGTGCGCGCGGGCGAGCCGATCGAGGCCCTCGACCCGGATCCAGGCGAAGACACGGGTGAGCGGAAGCAGGAACGCGGTCTGGGCGAGTCGGCGGATGCCGCGGGCCGCTGCATGCTGGCTCCACGTGGGGAACGCGGTAGCCGTCCGGGCGCCGGCATCCGGGGGCGATTCCCGCGCCGCGACCGTCGCCGCCGGTCCCCGCGTCTCGCCGGCCAGTAGCGCGGAGAGGTCGTCCACGGTAGCAAGCCGCGCCAGGGCCGTCTCGTCGACCGTGCAGTCGAATGCCCGTTCGAGGGCCAGAGTCAGCTCGATGCGATCCAGCGAGCCGAGCCCGAGCTCCTCGAAGGTGGTGGTGCCGGCGATAGTCCGACCGTGGGCGAAGCGGGCCACCACCTCCTCGACGGTTTCGCCGCCACCGAGCGTTCTACCGCCGGCCGCCGGTTGCGCGTCGCCGTCCACCCAGCGCTTCAGTTCGCGGCGTTTCAGCTTCTGCGTGCCGTCGGTCCGGGGCAGCGACGGGCCGGGCCAGACGGAGAACGCCCGGATCCGCTGGTGATCCTCCAGCCGCGCGTTGGTGTCCCGCACGACGGAGTCCGCGTCGGCGTCCCTGTGGAGCAGAAGCACCGCGTGCACGTGCTCGCGGCCGGACGACCCGCCCGCGACCACCGCGGCGTCCCGCACGCCGGCGGACTCGAGCACCGCCCGCTCCACGTCGTCCGGGAAGACGTTCAGGCCGTCCGGCGTGACGATCATCTCCTTCTTGCGCCCGTGAACCGTCAGCCGGCCGTCCGCATCGAGGGCGCCGATGTCGCCGGTCTGGAACCAGCCGTCCCGGAACGCGGCGGCGGTGGCCTCGGGCGCGTTGTAGTACCCGCCGGTGACGTTGTCGCCGCGTACGAGGATCTCGCCGTCTGCGGCAATCTGCACTTCGATTCCGCCGATCGGCCTGCCCACCGATCCGCGCCGGGTCCGGAACGGGTGGTTGAGGGTGACGATGGGCGCCGTCTCGGTCAGGCCGTAGCCCTGGATGACCAGAAACCCGAGCCGCGACCAGAACGCCTCCACCTCCGGATCGAGGGGCGCCGCACCGACGATGAACGACCAGAACTTGTAGCCGAACAGACGGTGCACCTCGCGGTAGCGCCACCAGCGCCGCGCGACGTGCTCGGGCCGTTCGAGCGGGGCGGCGACCTCTGGCGCCAGATGCACGACGTAGTCGCGCAGCACCTCGAGGATCTTCGGGACGCAGACGAGCACCGACACGCGGCGGGTCCGGATCTGGCGCACGATATCGGCCGGGTTGTACCCGCGCATGAAGACCGTGACCCCCTCCAGCATGGGCGGAATGAAGGTCGCCATGGCTTGGCCGAACATGTGGCTCAGCGGTAGCAGGTTCAGGAAGCGGAGCGGAAAGAAAGGGCGCCCGTACCGGGCGTACCTGCGGACCTCGCGCTCGACCGGCACGATGTTCGCCAGCACGTTCGCGTGCGTGATCCGGACTCCCTTGGGGTCGGCCGTAGCCCCCGACGTGAAGATGATCTCGACAAGGTCGTCACGGCTCGGGCCTTCCGCGGCGTCCGGATCCGGGACGTCGTCGAGCATGTCGGGTATGGGCGCCTCGGGCACCGGCGGGTCGAGCGCCGCGGTGTCCGCGAGCAGATCGTCGAGCGGCCAGGTGTCGACGCCGGGGAGCAGCGGGGGGCGGAGACCGTCGCCCGCCACGACGAGCCGGGCCGAGACGATCCGCACGACGCGCCCGACGAGATCGGGCGACGCACGCAGGTCGATCGGGACGGCGACCGCACGGGCGACCAGGCAGCCCCAGAAGGCGACGATCCACTCGGCGCGGTTCTCGCCCCACAGCACCACCCGGTCGCCCGGCGCCAGACCGTGCTGGTGGAGCAGTTCCGAGAACCGCCGCGCGGCGCGGCGGATCTCGGCATAGGACCAGGTGTAGGTGCGATAGCCCCCGTCGTAGACGAGGAACGGCCGGTCCGACCGGATGCGGTCGTCGAAGAAATCGAGTAACGTTTCCCGGTGCATTGAGGGATTTCCGGGCTATCGGAACGAGGCGCCGGCGTTGAAGGTGATCTGCGTCATGCGGGGCGAGCCGGGCGCTCCGTCCAGCCCCGCCAGCGGACTGATGGCGTACAGGCGGACGTCCAAAGTGAATGCAAGGCGCGCGTTCAGGAACCAGCGCATGCCGCCGCCGTAGTTGAGCGTGTTCGAGGAGCGTTGCGGCGGTTCTTCGGCGTTCAGTGGATAGAGCGACAGGCGCGACGATCCGAGCCCGCCGCTCAGGTAGCTCCAACCGTTCCGGTGGCCGAAGTTGAAGGAGAGCTGGGACGAGAGCGCGGAAAAGCGCTTGCGGAGCGTCGGGCCGTCGGGATCCTCGGAGAGTTGCCCGGGTCGTTGATCGGCACTCGACGCGTGGTAGCTTCCGCCCAGGCCGAACGTGATCTGCGACCAGCGGAAGACATACACGTGCCCGCCAACGTCGTAGCCGAAGCCGCCTCCGGGGGTGTCGAGGGGGCGCAGGCCCCGATTCTCGGCCAGCTCGACGTTGCGGCTGAACGGAACGAACGTGCCGCGCACGTCGAACACGTAACCCCCGATCGGTTCCTCCGGCGGCTGCGCCCCCGCCGGGGGGGAGGTTGCCAGTACCGATGAGAACAGGGACAGAAGGAACAGCCAGCGGGTCGCTGCCGATGACGTCGACCGAGTCACGCGGCTCAGTATACGGCCCGTTCAAGGGCGCGGAGGGCCGATGAGCGTCCTGGTGGAGCCGGCCGCGATCGAAGCGGCCGCGGCGCGGATCCGGGGCGTCGTGCGCCGTACGCCGCTCGTCGACGTCTCGGATATCGCCGGTCGCTCCCTCCGGCTCAAGTGCGAGAACCTGCAGGTGGCGGGTGCGTTCAAGATCCGGGGCGCGTGCAACCTGGTCACCCAGATCGCGTCCCGCTCCGATGTGCGCGGCGTCATCACCTATTCGTCGGGCAACCACGCGCAGGCGGTGGCGTGCGCGGCGCGCGCATTCGACCTGCCGGCGGTGGTCGTGATGCCGGAGACGGCGCCGGCCGTCAAGGTCGAGGGGACGCGGTCGTACGGTGCGGAGGTCTTCTTCGAGGGCACTACTTCCGTCCAGCGCCGCCGGCGGGCAGAGGCGGTGGCGGCGGAGCGGGGCCTGACGATGGTGCCGCCGTTCGACCACCCGGAGATCATCGCCGGGCAGGGGACGGTCGGCCGCGAGATCCTGGAGGATCAGCCGTCCGCCGACACCGTCTACGTCCCGATCGGCGGCGGCGGACTCATCGCCGGCGTGGCCGCGGCGGTCAAGCAGCGCCGGCCCGCGACGCGGGTCATCGGCGTCGAGCCGGTCGGCGCGGCGGCCATGGCCCGTTCGGTCGAGGCGGGGGCCCCGGTGACGCTCGATACCGTGGGGAGCATCGCCGACGGTCTGCTGCCGGTGCGCCCCGGCGATCTGACGTTCGCCCACGTCAAGGCGTTCGTCGACGACGTCGTGACGGTCGAGGACGAGGCGATCGCCGCCGCCGTCCGCTGGCTCGCGGTGCGGGCGAAGCTCGTCGTCGAGCCGAGCGGCGCCGCCACGGTCGCGGCGGTGCTCTTCTCGGGACGCGAGGAGGGCGTCAAAGACGGCGCCACCGTCGCGGTGCTCAGCGGCGGCAACATCGCCCCGGCGGTGCTCGCGGGCCTCCTTCGCGAGGACGGCGGCGGGAGCCGCTAGGAGTCAGGCGATTCGGCGGGTGGGCCGATCCCGTCGGCGCGTTCAGAATCGCACGCGCACACCGGCGAAAGCGCTGCGCGGCGCACCCGGCCCGATGAACCGCGGATCCCCGGCGTCCGGGACTTCGCTCAGGTGGAGCTCGAGCTCGGCGAGCACGCCGGCCGTCGCATACCGTGCGTCGAGCAGGTTCTCCACCCGCACGAACAGCTCCACGCCGCGCTCGAAGCGATACGACGAGCGGAGGTTCACGATCCCGTAGCCATCGAGTGCGGCCTGGTCGTTGCCTTCGTCGCCGACGAAGATCCGGCTCGACCCGACGACGGTCTCGACGGCGACGTCCCAGGCGGTGGTGAGCCGCTGCCGCACGCCGACCTTGAGGCTGTGGCGCGGGATTCCGGGCAGCCGGTCACCCGCTTCGACGGCGATCGTCCCGTCCTCCGCGGCCGCGTCGTTGACCTCGGCGTTGCTCGGCAGCAGGAGCGGCGACGCGAAGGTCGCCTCCACGAGCCCGTAGCTGGCGTACCAGCCCGTCCGGGCGACCTGGCCGTCGAGCTCGACATCGACGCCGGCGCGCGCGGTGGCGCCGGCGTTCTGGAAGTACCCGGTCCCGATCAGCGCGGGCGAGGCGACGAAGAGAATGTCGTCGTCGATGCGGATGCGATACGCCGACGCGGACCATGCGCCGCGTCCGGCTCGGCCCTCCCAGCGGCCCCGGACGCCCGCCTCGACAGATCGCGCGACCGCCTGCTTGAGCGGCGGGTCGGAGACGAACGCGTTCGGGATGCGGCACGGCTCGGCCGGATCGGCGCAGCTCAGCTCCGCGGCAGTGGGCGCGCGATTCGACTCGGAGTAGCGCGCGAAGAGCGACGCGGCGCTGCCCGCCTCGTAGACCGCGCCGACTGCGGGGTTGAAGCGCGCGAAGGTGTGCCTGCCGTCGAGCGCCGTGCCGAGCTGATCCGCGATGTCGAGACGCGCCCGGTTGTAGCGGCCGGAGACGGTCAGATGGACGCGCTCCGTCAACGAGAGGGTGTCGCTGAAGTACAACCCGACGGCGTGATTCGCGGTCTCGATGCCGGTGTTGAACAGGTCGTCGCCCCCGAGCCCGTGGATGCCGGCCAGCAGCCCCGAGCCGGCGACGCCCCGCTCCGGGGTCAGAGTGCCCACTTCGCTGCTCGACGTGAAGCCGACATCGGCCAGATCTGCGGAGACTCCGATCATGAGCACGTTGTCGCGCCCGCCCACGGGGGTCGTCGCGGTCGCCTGCAGCGCCGCGCCGTAGCCCTGCGCCCGCGTCGTGGTCCGGTTGAAGGCCGCGTCGCCCGCCGCGTCCAGGCTCGTGATGAAACGTCCGGAACGCAGGTCGATCAAGGGCGCCGCGCCGGTGTCGTCGTCGTCGTCACTTTCGTTGCCGTTGCCGTTGCCGTCGTCATCCTCATCGTCCCCGGCGTGCGACACGCCGCCGGACGCGTCATCGTCGTCATCGTCGTCCGCGCCGAAGCAGAGCGTCCGTTCCGGGGCGCCGGCCGGCAGCGCCGCGTCGTCGCAGACGCCGAACTCCGCCTCGTCACCGTTCAGGGTGCGCCGGTCGAGATCGCGGTAGTAGCCGCTGACCTGCACCGACCAGGTCGGGGACGTGGCGACGTTCGCCCTCCCCTGCACGAACGCCAGCCGGTTCTCGGTCGTGTCCGGGAACGTGAAGACGGCGGTCCGGTCGACGTCCAGCAGCTCCACCGGCGCGGGGGCGTTACCGTTCAGGCGGGTGTCGGCGTAGGTGACGCTGACGCCGGCGTCCACCCGCCCGGCCCGGTAGCCGACGTCGGCGAAGGCCTGCGTGACCGCGGAGGGAGACGCCACCCGCCACCCGTCCTCGTCGAAGTGCGTGGCGCCGGCGTAGAGCGCCCACGGTCCGCGGTTCGCGCCGTACTCGGCGGTGGCGGAGAGACGGCCGAACGCGCCGGCGGAGAGTTCGCCGCCGAAGCCGGCATGGTCGAAGCCGTTCTTGAGACCGAGGGCGAGGGCGCCGCCGAGGGCGTTCAATCCGAAGGTCGGATCGGCCCCGGCGCTGAGCTGGACGCGGTCGAGGGCGAACTGCGGCAGGAGATCGAATTGCACCGTGTCGCCGAACGGCTCGTTGATCCGGACGCCGTTCTGGTAGACGGCGATGCCCTGCGGCAGGCCGATCAGCGGTGACGCGCTGAAGCCGCGAAAGCGCAGCGTCGGCTGGAACAGGTTGGTGGTCGTCCCCTCCAGCGTGACGGCGCCGAGCCGCTCGTTCAGCGCGTCGGCCATCGAGGACGCGCCGCGCGCGGAGAGCTCGCTGGCGTCGATCACCGAGATCGCCGCCGCCACCCGTTCCCGGCTGACGCCGACCCCCGGCAGCGGGGTGACGCCGACCACGTCGACTTGCTCGGCGAACGCGGCCAGGGCCAGCATCATGTCGAGGACGCGCAGGTCACCGGCCGTCACGCGCACGTCCTCCCGCTGCTGCGGTTCGAAGCCGCCCAGCGTGAAGGTGACGGTGTAGGACCCCGCCTCCAGCGCCAGGGTGTACACGCCCGCGCCATCGCTGATGGTCGTCACGGGGAGGACGAGCGCCGGTGAGCGCGCCGTCACCGTAACGCCCGGCACCGCGGCCCCTTGCACGTCGGAGACGCGCCCGGTGAGCGATGCGGTCTGGGTCGCGGCCGCGGTTGCGGGCAGCCGCAGCAGGGCCATCACGACCAGGCCGCAGATGACGAGACCGGGGACGCGACCCTGCGTGAGCACCTCCGCGGGCCCGCGGCGCCTGGGATTCCAGCGCGAAGACCGGCGCTGGGGATTCCAGTGGCCGTGCCGCAGTGACGGGTTCTCCATATCCTTGATCGATTCCCGGGGGAATCGTACCGACGAGATCCGATTCGTGGCGCCGGTCCGCCATCGTACCCCGCCACGGCGCATCTGTCCCTGCGACCGGCTGGCAGGCTCCTCCGGGACGGGTGTTAGACTGCCACCGCGAGAACGGACAGCGAAGCATGAAGACCCTATCTCTCGCGCTGGCGCTGGCGATTGTCGAAGTTGTCGGGGCTCAGGCGCCGCCTCCGGTCGAGGTCGGCTCCATTCCGATCATGGGGCCGGCGACCGCGCTGGCGGCCGGCGACCGTCACCTCGTCATCGGGGTCGGGTCGACCGTGCGCGTAATCGACGTGTCGCGTCCCGAGTCGCCTGCGGCGGTCGGGGCGTACGATTTCGAGCAAGCGGTGCTGGGGCTGACCGCTGTCGGACAGGCGGTGTACGTCGCCAACAGCCACGACGGGCTCCGCCGGCTCGACCTCGCCGACCCGTCGGCGCCGGCGCTGACCGGCACCGTCGCGACACGCGGCCAGGCGGTCGGGGTGGCCGCCGCGGGGGCTCTCGTTTTCGTGGGCGACAACGCGCTCGGCTTCGACACCGTCGACGGGACGGGCGATTTCCGGCGTGTCGGGGAGTATCTCGGAGAGGGGTTTCCGCGCGGTATCGCCGCGGGCGGCCCGCTGGTCTTCGTCGCCGATCAGCCGGCCGGATTGATGCTCGTCGACGTGTCGTCCCCGGCCGCGCCGGCGGTGGCCGGCACTCTGTCGCTCGGACGCGACCCGGTGACGCAAGTGATCGCGCCTGACCCACGCTCCACCGGCGGCGCGTTGCCGGGGGTGGTCTGCATCGTCAGCGGCCGCGGCGGGCTGCAGGCGGTCGACGTCTCGGACCCCGCCGCGCCCAGAGTGACGGCGGCCATTCCCACCGCCGGCCGGCTCGCCGGCGCCGCGATGTGGGACCGCCGGATCTACGCGGCGAGCGGCGGCGTCCTGCAGGTATTCGATCTGACGGATCCCGGCCGGCCGACGCTTGCGGGCACGTCCGAGCTCGGCGGCCAGGCCGGTGCGGTGGCGGTCAACGATGACCTCGTCTTCGTGGCCACCCCCGAGGATGTCGTCATCTTCCGGCGGCGGTAGAACGCTGCCGCGGACTTCAGGAGGACACAAGTGCAGCGGGTGCGCAACGGTCAGGTCGTGACTGGCATATCCGGCGTCTTCGCCGCGGCATCGGCGGCGGGCGCGTTGTTGTGCGCCGCCCTCGTACTGGTCGCCGCACCGGTCGGCGCGCAGGAGTGGGGCCAGTTCCGGGGACCGAACGCGGCCGGTGTCGTCGCCGACAACCCCGGCCTGCCGGAACGCTGGAGCGCGACCGAGAACGTCGCCTGGCGCACGCCGCTGCCGGGTCTCGGCTGGAGCTCGCCGATCGTCGCCAACGGGCTGGTGTTTCTCACCACGGTCGTCAGCGACGGCGAGATCGAGGCGCCCGAGGGCGGCTGGTACCGGTTCGGCGAGCGCGAGGCGCCGCAGGACGTCCACCACTGGCTGGTCTACGGGTTCGACCTCGATACCGGGGAGGTACGCTGGTACAAGGAGTTGCACACCGGCGTGCCGGCGTCGCCGCATCACCTCAAGAACACTTTCGCGTCGGAGACCCCGGTGACCGACGGCGAGCGCCTGTACGTCCTCTTCGGCAACGTCGGCCTCTACGCGCTCGGCTTCGACGGGACGGTGCTCTGGTCGCGCGACCTGCCGCCCGCGCCGACCCGCAACGGATGGGGTACCGCGTCGTCTCCCGTGCTGCACGACGGCCGCCTCTATCTGGTCGTGGACAACGAGGAGCAGTCCTACATCGCGGCGCTGAGCGCCGAGACCGGCGCCGAGGTGTGGCGCACGGACCGCGACGAGGGGTCGAACTGGTCGACCCCGTATGTCTGGGAGCACGACGGGGGGACCGAGATCGTGACGACCGGCACCGACCGGGTGCGTTCCTACGACCTCGACGGCCGGTTGCTGTGGGAGCTGGCGGGAATGTCGACCATCGTGATCCCGACCCCGATCGCGGCGCACGGCATGCTGTACCTCGAGTCGGGCTACATCGCCGACTTCTTCCGTCCGGTCTACGCGATCCGGCCCGGCGCGACCGGCGACATCTCGCTCGCGGAGGGCGAGACGACCAACGAGTACGTAGCCTGGTCGCTGGAGCAGGGCGGCTCGTACCATCCGTCGCCTCTCGTCTACGGCGACTACTACTACACGGTGCTCGACCGGGGCCTGATGACCTGCCACGACGCGCTTACTGGCGAGGAGGTCTACGGCCGGCAGCGCATCGACGTCGGCCAGGCGTTCACGGCGTCTCCGTGGGCATACAACGGCAAGATCTTCGCCCTGAGCGAGCAGGGGACGACGTACGTCATCGAGGCCGGGCCGGATTTTCGGATTCTGGCCGAGAACCCGCTCGACGAATTCACGATGGCGACCCCGGCCATCCTGGACGACAGCCTCATCATCCGGACCGCCGAGGCCGTCTACCGCATCGCCGAACGTTGAGCGTGGACGCCCGCATCGCCGGTGAAGGTCATCGGAGCGGCGTTCAGCTATAATTCTCGTTTCCCGTCTGCTGGCGCGGAGGCTCTGCCGCGGGCGGGTCTTTTCTCACTGAGGAGCGATTCATGCGAGGCGATACGAGGTTGCTGGTGGTGGCCCTGGCCGCAATGCTGTTCGGGCTGCCCGGTGCGGCTGCGGCCGGCGCCGAGGACACGATCCCCACGTTCACCAGGGACGTGGCGCCGATCTTCCAGCAGAAGTGCCAGGCGTGCCATCGGCCGGGCTACATCGCGCCGATGTCGCTCGTGACCTACGCCGAGTCCCGGCCGTGGGCGCGGTCCATCAAGACCCGCGTCGAGACGCGCCAGATGCCGCCGTGGCACATCGACAAGTCGGTCGGCATCCAGGACTTCCAGAACGATCGCTCGTTGACCGACGCCGAGATCGACACCATCGTCCGCTGGGTCGACGGCGGCGCGCCGCGCGGCAATCCGGAAGACATGCCGCCGCCGGTCGAGTTCGCCGACGACGACGTCTGGAACTTCGCCGACCTGTTCGGCGGTCCGCCGGATCTGGTCATCCACTCGACGCCGTTGACGGTGCCGGCCGTGGCGCAGGATCGCTGGTGGAAGCCGGAAGTGCCGACCGGGCTGACCGAGGACCGCTGGATCCGCGCGATCGAGATCCGTCCGTCGACCGTCGACGGCCGCCGCATCACGCACCACGCGCTGGCGCGCCTGCAGCAGGAAGAGGACGAAGAAGATGCCCTGGGTGCGGCCTCGGACGTCGGTCCCGGTCTGTTGATGGAGTGGGCGGTCGGCAAGCAGGGCGAGATCATGCGCCCGAACAGCGGCAAGCTGATCAAGGCCGGCTCGACGATCGTCTGGGACGTCCACTACCACGCGGTCGGCGAGGAGATCACCGATACGGTGGAGCTGGGCCTGTACTTCTATCCGCAGGGCGAGGAGCCGAAGCACCGGCAGGTTCTCTCGGCGTTCAGCACCATCGAAGGGGGCAGCGACCATCTGTCGATCCCGCCGAACGCGGTGACGATCACCGAGCGCTTCCACGTCCTGAAGCAGAACGGTCGCGTGGAGAACTACCAGCCGCACATGCACCTGCGGGGCAAGGGGATGCAGATGACCGCCATCCTCCCCGACGGTACCAGCCGCGTGCTGGGCCGAGTGAGTGATTTCAACTTCAACTGGCACAACAACTACGTGTATGCCGACCACGCGGCCCCGCTGCTGCCGAAGGGGACCGTGCTCCACCTGAAGTCGTGGTACGACAACACGTCGGCGAACCGGGCCAACCCCGATCCCAACCAGTGGGTCGGCTACGGGGACCGGACCGTGGACGAGATGGGCCACGCCTGGGTCAACGTGACCTACCTGGACGACGACGACTTCGCGGCGGCGGTTGCCGAGCGCGAGGTGCTGGCGACGACGAACGACAACTAGCCGTGCACGGAGCGGCTCCGAGCGGCCCGGCCGGGGCCGCGGGAGCCGCCAGACGAAGAGAACCGGGAGCCGCCCTCATCACGGGGGCGGCTCCTCTGACGTACGAGGAGGTTGACGGCATGTGGGGGCATGGTTCGGGAGCATCGTTGACGGCGCTCGGGGTGGCGCTCGGGGTGGCGCTCGGCGCCGGCGCGGCCGGGGCGCAGGTGCCGGGGACGCTGCAGGAGTTCGGCGCGCCGGTCTACCCGGCGTACGAGGGGTGGTACGAGAACCCGGACGGCAGCATTACGCTGCTCGCCGGCTACTTCAATGCCAACACCGCGGAGATCGTCGACGTTCCGGTCGGGTCGGACAACTACCTGGAGCCGGGGCCGCCGGACCAGGGGCAGCCGACGCACTTCGTGCCGGGACGCGCCTGGGGCGTCTTCACCATCCGGATCCCGGGCGACTCTCCCGACCGCCGGGTGGTCTGGCACCTGACCGCCAACGACGAGACGGTGTCCATCCCGATGCACCTCGACCCGCAGTGGATCATCGAACCGTTCGAGGACGCTGCCAACGGCAACAAGCCGCCGATGGTGCGCTTCGCGCCGGAGGGTGAGGGCTTCACCGGTCCGCCGATCGGGATCGCACGCGAGCTCGCCGTCACCGTGGGCACGCCGCTCGGTCTGTCCGTCTGGACGTCCGACGAGAAGCCGACCGACAACCTCGTGGCGGCGTCCCGCCGGCCGCGTCCGGCCCTGATGTTACGCTGGCACGTGCTGCGGGGGCCGGGTGAAGTCGAGTTCTCGGCGCCGGTGCAGGAGTTCGCCGACTCGTCGGATCAGAACCCGACGACGACCGCCACCTTCTCCGCGGCCGGTGACTATGTCCTGCGCGCCGAGGCGCTGGACGAGACCGGGGAGGGCGGCAGCGGGTTCCAGTGCTGCTGGACGTCGGCGCTGGTCGCGGTCAGCGTCGCCGAACCGTAGCGTCACGTCCCGCGCCGGTTCCGCCGGCGGTGCCGGGGCGCCATCGGAGCGGGCACGCCGGTCCGGAGAATCGGCATCGAAGGAACGCTTCAACGATGAAGAAGCCAGTCGGCGCTCGCTTCGTTCGCCGCGGGCCGTGCATTCCGGTCCTCCTCGCGGTGCTCGGCTGTTCCCTGGTCGCGACCGGCCGGGTAGCGGCCCTCGAGGTCGGCGTTTCAAGCGTCGGTTGCGCACATGGGCCTTTGGCTGCGCCGTGTATCGATGCACCGGTCGGTGGTGGGCAGCGGCGGGCAGCGTCACCTCACGGTCAGGCGGCGCCGGTTCCGCCGGCGCCGGTCGGCGCCGTCGCGGTCGAGCCCTTCACCAATCTGTCGCAGAATCCGGACGATGCCTGGTTGGGTGCGGGCATCGCAGAGACGGTCGCGGCGGATCTCGATGCGCTGGGTCTGGCAGTGGTTGCCGCGCGCGGCGCGGGCGCAGGGCAGGGGGCGCGCTGGGTGGTGGCCGGCGGCTACCAGCGGTTGGGAGCGCGACTGCGGATCACGGCGCGGCTGGTGGAGGTGGACACCGGGGCGGTCGTGCGGTCCGTGCGCATCGACGGTGCGCTCGACGAGATCTTCGCTCTGCAGGATCGCATCGTCGCCGAGTTGACGGCAGGCGTCGACCTGGCATCCGACGCGGGGCGACCTGGCGACGATCGTGCGAGGCCGGGTGCAATGCCCGCACCGGCCGACTCTATCGAAGGGATCATCCTGCCGCGCCCGATCGCCGATGACATGAGAGCGCCACCCCGAGCGCCGGGGTCGGCTTCGCCGCCGCCGGAGGATCGGGCGGCTGCAGACGAGCCTGCCGCTGGTGGTGGCGGCGCCGTCCCGGCCGGGTTCGGCGTACCGACCGGCGCCGCACCGGCCGCCGGCATCCTTACCGGCCGCCCCAGCCTGGAGCCTGTGCGGGTGACCGACGCGCCCCGCATCGACGGCCGCCTCGACGACGCCGTCTGGCGCCGGGCGACGCGCATCACGGAGTTCGTGCAGCAGCAGCCGCTCGACGGCGCGCCGGCGACGGAGGCGACCGAGCTCTACCTCGCCTACGACACGCAGAACCTCTACTTCGGCATGCAGGTCCGCTACTCCGATCCGGCGCTCATCCGCGCGAACCGGTCCGATCGCGACCAGACCTTCAGCGACGACACGATCACGCTCTATTTCGATCCGTTCCTCGATCAGCAGCGCGCGTACGTCTTCTCCGTCAACGGCTACGGAGTGCAGAGCGACGCGATCCTCGACTCGAGCACGCAGGCGGGGGGAATGGGCGGCGGCGGCGGTCGCCGCGGCGGCGGCGGCGGGCGGCCGGGGAGCGGTGGCGGGTCTCCCGGGGGCGGCCGCCGCGGTGGGATGAGCGCGTCGCTGGCCGCCGCGTTGGGCGGGGCGCCGACCGGCGATACTTCCTGGGACGCACTGTTCGAATCGAGCGGCATGCTGGTCGACGACGGCTGGACGGCCGAGATGGCGATCCCGTTCAAGAGCCTCCGCTACCCGTCGCGGGGACGGGGCGAGCGCCACCGCTGGGGTTTCCAGGTCGTCCGGTCCATCGGGAGCAAGAACGAGACCGACGTCTGGGCGCCGATCTCGCGCGACGTCGCCGGCTTCCTGCCGCAGATGGGGCTGCTCGACGGGCTGACCGATCTCTCGACCAGCCGCAACCTGGAGATCCTGCCGACGGTCACCGCCATCCAGTTCGGGTCGCTCGACACGGAGACCGGCGCCTTCGACGGCGGCGAACCCGACCCGGAGGGCGGCGTGAACGTCAAGTACGGTGTGACCCCCAACCTGACGTTCGACTACACCTACAACCCCGACTTCTCGCAGATCGAGTCCGATATCCCGCAGATCGAGGTCAACCAGCGGTTCCCGCTCTTCTACCCCGAGCTGCGGCCGTTCTTCCTGGAGGGGCAGGAGATCTTCCAGGTGCCGGGGCAGGTCAACCTCGTCCACACCCGCACGATCGTCGATCCCCGCCAGGGTGCCAAGCTGACCGGCAAGGCGGGCAACACCACGGTCGGCGTGCTGGTCGCCAACGACGAGGCCCCGGGCCTGGTGGACGATGTCCACCCCGACCTGTCCGGACGGACCGCCCAGGTGGCCATCGCGCGGGCGCGCTACGACCTGTACGCCGAGTCGTACCTCGGGGTCATTGCGACGGACCGCGAGTTCGGCGACGGTTACAGTCGCGTGGGCGGGGTGGACGGCCGGTTCCGGCTCGGGCGCACCTCGTCGGTCAGCTTCCAGGCCGCCGCGTCGCAGCACCGCAACGAGACCGACGGCGAGCATTCGGGGCCGATCTTCCACCTCGCCTACGACCGGGTCGGGCGCAATCTCAGCTACTCGGCCGCCGTCGACAGCGTCGACCCCGGCTTCCGCACCGACACCGGCTTCGTGCAGCGCGTCGACACCCGCGTGGCGCAGGCCAACGTCTCCTACCGCTGGTGGCCGGAGAACTGGCTGGTCAACTGGGGGCCGCTCGCCGGCTACAGCCGCAACTTCGACTTCGAGGGGATCCTGCAGGACGAGCAGGCCAACGTCGGGATGCGCGGGGTGATGAAGAACAGCATCATCTGGTTCGCGATGGCCAACCGCGACATGGAGCGCTACGAGGGTATCGAGTTCTTCAAGACGACCGCCTTCCTGGGGGGCGGATTCGCGGCCAGCCGCCGGCTGTCGGCCGGGGGCTTCTTCAACTGGGGCGACCAGGTCCGCTACGGCGACGACCCGTTCCTGGGCAACGGCGCCACCGCCACCCTGTTCGCCGCGATCAGGCCCATGTCGCGGCTGAACGCCGATCTGAACTTCATCACCAGCCGGCTCTACGATCCGCGCACGAGCGAGCAGGTCTTCGACGTCAAGATCTACCGCGCGCTCACCACCTACCAGTTCACCAACCGGCTGCTGCTGCGCAACATCCTGGAGTACAACGCGTTCAGCGGCACCCTGGCCGCGAACCTGCTCCTCACCTACCGGGTCAACGCCGGGACCGTCTTCTTCGTCGGCTACGACGACCACTATCAGCAGGGCGACCTGATCGACAGCACGGTCTTCCCGACGATGCGCTTCGAGCAGACGAATCGGGCGATCTTCACGAAGCTGTCGTACCTGTTCCGCTTCTGATGGAGGGTGCCGTGACCGCGCTCTCGGTCAACGTCAACAAGATCGCCTGGCTGCGCAACTCGCGCGAGGGCGCCCGGCCGAGCGTCCTGGATGCGGCGCGTACCGCCATCGCGGCCGGCGCGCACGGCATCACCGTCCATCCGCGTCCCGATCAGCGCCACATCCGCCCGGCCGACGTGGAGGTGCTGGCCGCGTTCCTGGCCGCCGAGGCGCGGCACATCGAGTTCAACATCGAGGGCAACCCGGCCGCCGGCCCGCGCGGCAACGGCTACCCGGGGTTCGACCGCCTGGTCGAGACCGCGCGCCCGGCACAGGCGACGCTGGTCCCGGACGCCGACGCGCAGCTCACTTCCGACCACGGCTGGGACCTGTCCGACCCCGATGCGGCCCGGTTCGTACGGGATGTCGCCGCCCGTTACCGGGGCTGGGGCGCGCGGGTCAGCCTCTTCATGGACCCGGTCGCCGAGCAGATCGCCCGCGCGAAGGAGTGCGGCGCGGATCGCGTCGAGCTCTACACCGGCCCCTACGCCGACCTCGCGGAGCGTCACGGGCTGGAGCACCCGGAGACCCGCGCCAGCCGGGAGACCTATGCCCGCGCGGTGCGATACGCGCGGGAGATCGGGCTCGGTGTCAACGCCGGCCACGATCTGAACCTCGACAACCTCGCCGCGTTCATCGCCATCGGCGGCATCGCCGAGGTCTCCATCGGCCACGCGCTGATCGCCGACGCGCTGGAGATGGGGCTGTCGACGGCGGTGCACCGGTACCTGGACGCCATCGCGGCCGGTGCCATCCGCGGGTGACGTAGCGGGCGAGCACGTACCGACGACCGATTCGATCCGTGCTATTTTCGATTCGGGCGCTCACCCGCACGAGGACGCATCGATGGCCGTCGCCTACCCCCCCATCCCCTACGGCGATGCCGACTTCAAGCGGATCCGGCTGACCGGCTCGCTCTACGTCGACAAGACCCGCTTCCTGCGGCGGCTGGAGCGCGTGCGTTTCGCCGTGCTGATCCGTCCCCGGCGGTTCGGCAAGTCCTGCTGGATATCTCTGCTGGAGCACTACTACGACCGGACCCGCGGCGACGCGTTCGACACCGTGTTCGGCGGCACCGACATCGCCCGGGAGCCGACGGACGAGCGGAATCGCTACGTCGTGCTGCGCTTCAACTTCTCCGCCTTCAACGACACTCTGGAGATGCTCGAACGCAACTTCGAGGAGTACTGCCGGTTGGAGATCCGGCACGCGTTGGAGCGCAATCCGGATCTGTTCCCCGCGCCGGCGCTGGAACGCATCCTGGCGCCGGACTTCGTTGCCGGCGTACTGAACGAGCTGTTCACCTACGCTGGTGACCACGGCGTCGCGCTGTACGTGCTGATCGACGAGTACGACAACTTCGCCAACACCATTCTCGCGCACCACGGCGAGGCGGCCTACCGCGGCATCACCCACGGCGGCGGCTTCTACCGCAACTTCTTCGCCACCCTGAAGGCCGGGGCGGAGCGGAGCGACGGCGGCATCGCACGGCTGTTCATCACCGGCGTGTCGCCGATCACGCTCGACGACGTGACCAGCGGCTTCAACATCGGCAAGAACATCAGCCTGGACGCCGACTTCAACGAGCTGCTCGGCTTCACCGAGCCGGAGGTGCGCGGGCTGCTCGAGACCTACCGCGACCTCGGCGTGCTCGACCAGGACCTGGACGAGGCGCTCGACACCATGCGGGACTGGTACGACGGCTACCGCTTCGCCGCGCACGCCCGACGCAGCGTCTACAACACCGACATGGTGCTCTACTACCTGACCGAGTCGATTCCGAACCGGCCCCCGCCGGACTATCTGATCGACATGAACGTGCGCGTGGACTACGGCAAGCTGCGCCATCTGCTGGTGGTCGGCCGGCAGCTCAACGGCAACTTCGATCTGCTGCGCCACGTCGCCGGCGAGGAGCGGGTGGCGTGCGACATCCAGCCCGGCTTCCCGCTCGAACGGCTGACCCGGCGGGAGAACTTCCTGTCGCTGCTGCATTTCTTCGGCCTGCTGAGCATCCGCGAGGTCGCCGACGGCCGGCCGGTGCTGGCCATTCCCAACCAGACGGTCCGGCGGCTGCTGTACGGCTTCCTGCGCGACGCCTACGACGACGTGGGGACGTTTGCGGTGGACCTGTTCGCGTTCGACCAACTGATGAGCGCGATGGCCAACGCCGGCGTGTGGCGGCCGGTGTTCGAGTTCCTGCGCGACGCGGTCGCCGCGCAGACCGGCATTCGCGACTACATCGCCGGCGAGAAGGTGTTGCAGGGATTCCTGGCGGCGTATCTGAGCGTCTGTCCCTACTTCGTCTTCCGCTCGGAGGCCGAGCTCGGCAAGGGCTACGCGGACATCGCACTCGAGCCGCTGTTGGCGCGGTATCCGCACCTGCGGCGGGGCTACCTGATCGAGCTGAAATACGTCAAGCGGAGGGACCCGCCCGACCCCGGCCACCTGGACGCGGCGGCGCAGGCAGCGGCCGGACAGCTTCGCCGCTATCTCGCCGACGAGCGGCTGGGGCGGCAATACCCGGCCGTGCGATTCGTCGGTCTCGTCCTCGTCTTCCACGGCTGGGAGCTGGTGCGCTGCGACGCCGTCGAGCTCGAATCGGTCACGGAGAGCTGACACTCTGTCCGGGGCCTGCTGGATTTCGCCGGTTGGCGGCGCTCCGCATAGTCGGTGCAACATCAGCCCCCCAGCGCATAGTCTTCGACGAGTTCGATGCCGCTGCGTACGGACGAACTCGCATTCATGACGTAGATGAAGCTTTGTCTTGCCCATGCGAGGCGCAGGGCACTGAATAACAGCGCGTGAAGATAACTCTGGGTGACGATGTCCATTCCGCCGAAGTCCAGAACAATCGGTTCCGTCCTGAGAATCCTCGGCTCCAATTGCTCCCGGGCAAGTTTCTCGGCCCGTTCGGTGTTCTCCGAAGCGTACCGGACCACGAAGACAGCAGCATCGCTCGGTGACTCCTCGTAGCGAATCCAGTGGTGCTGCGCGCGTTTGGGCGTCCGCTCGCGGGCGCGATTCTGGATCGTCTCGATCAGATCGTCGTAGTTCCCGACCGATTCGACAGGAAGCTCGAAAGCGACCAGTGTGCCCGGATAGCCCAGTCCGTCAGGCTTCAGGAAGCGCATGTCATGATTGTCGCCGGCCTCCGGGTCCGCGGTGAGCAACAAGGCCGCATCGCGTGAGGCCAGCAGGAGTCTGCCGCCGGTCAGTTTCGCCATCTCGGAAATGAAGAAGAGCCCGAGCCCGGCGTTCTGCTGCGACCCGGAGAGCCCCTCCACGAAGGTGCCGGAGATGCGGGGCCAGAGCGCCTTCTCCAGGGCCTCGCGATTGTCGCGGAGCTTGGAGTGCTTCTCGATCATGGCGTCGAAGACACCCACGCCGGTGTCCGCCACCGCGACCTGGAGAGATTGGCCGTCCATGTTGTCCATGCGTTGGGCCGCTACTACCCCGCCCAACCTGTCATTGCTGTGCTGAATCACGTTTCGCAACAGTTCGACGATGACGTACTTCATGGTGAGGCGGGTATCTCTGTCCTCCTCGCTCCGCACGAGCAGGGCCGAAACCTCGCTGGCGGCCGCTTCGATTTCGGCGAAGGCCGTGACCCGGCGGAGCTTGGCCGTCCGCCCGGCTTCGCCGGGAGCCGCCGGGGACACGCCCCGGACGAGGTCGGACGCGCCGATGGCGTGGGCGAATCTCCCTGCTGCGCTCGCCATATAGTCCGTCAGGGTGAGCCGGTCGTTCAACTCGGTACGGGCCAGCGCGCTCGTCGCGACGATTCCCCACACCTCGGACTTCAAGACGCGGGCGAAACTCAGCACTCGGCTGTGGTTCCGATGCAGCCAATTGAACAGCGGGGCGGGATCGTCCAGTCCGATGGCCGATGGTGGGGGTTCGACGTCCGGTGCGTCAGGCGTCGCGTCCGCGTCGGCAGGTTGCTGCGCTCGGATCGCCGGACGGATCGCCTGTGTGTCCGCTCCCTTCCCAACCGGGGGGCAAGGCTCGAACCGCAACCTCCACAAGCGTTCTGCCAGCGCGGAGTCCGGATCCTCCGAACTCATCTGACGAGTGAGTTCCTTCTGTATGAATTGCGGTGTCACGTGGCGCAGATTCTCGTCGATGGCTGGCGTGTCGCCCTTGCGAAGTGCCTCCAGTGCTCTCGATACGGCCTTCTGGACATGGGTGGGACTCGACATTGTTAGCAGAGCCAACAGACCCGTCGGCCTCAACCGGACGCCCACGGCGGCGGACGGCGGACGCGGGAGACCCGCCGCCGTCACTCCGGCAGCGCAAAGGCGACCAGGCGCGGACCGCCGCCGATGGTCAGCGCGATGTACTGCCGGCCGTCGAGCAGGTACGTCATCGGCGTCCCGATGGCGCCGCTCGGCAGGTCCACCGACGCCAGCTCGGTTCCGTCCGCCTTGTCGTAGGCGACCAGGCGCGGGCCGTTGTTCGAGCCGCCGGCGGTGAGGCAGTAGATGAGCAGCGTCTTCGTCAGCAGGGGGCCGTTGCTGCCGTTGTCGCCCCCGAGCGGCGGCAGGTTCAGATCCCGCAGCCGCGGGTGATTGCGGTAGCGGTCGCCGTTGCCGGTCGGTACCCACCAGGCGTGCTCGCCGGTGTTCATGTCGATGGCCGTCATCCGCGAGTAGGGCGGCTTGACGAGCGGCAGCCCCTGCGGCATCCGCGGCTCACGACGGATGTCGCCGCCCCTGGCGAGCCGCTCCTCCTCCGGCGCGCCGTGGGTGTAGGCGACGGTGGCGCCGAGCGCCGGGTCGGGAGCATAGAGCGACATTACCGCCGTCCGGTTGCGTGACGGGACATAGAGCATGCCGGTCTCCGGATCGACGGCAGCCCCGGCCCATCCGGCCGTACCCCCCGGCGGCGGGCGCATGACGGTGCCGTACGTGACTCCCTCGATGGGCCGATCCAGCGGCGTGAACAGCGGTCCGAGTCGGAAGCCCGCGACCGCGTCGATAGCCATCTGCCGGATCTCCGGCGTAAAGTCGACGAGGTCGTCGATGGTGACCCCCTGGTAGTCGAACGGCGCCGGCTTCGTCGGGAACGGCTGGGTGGGCGACGGCACCTCGCCCGGCATGTTCGTCTCCGTCGGCACCGGGCGCTCCTCGATCGGCCAGATCGGATCGCCGGTCACGCGGTCGAACACGTAGACGAAGCCCTGCTTGCTCACCTGCGCGATCGCCTTGATCGGGCGGCCGTCCACTACCACGTCGACCAGGTTCGGATGGGTGGGGAAGTCGTAGTCCCACAGCCCGTGGTGGACCGCCTGGAAGTGCCACTCGCGCTGCCCGGTCTCGACGTCGACCGCGATCAGCGTCTCCGAGAACAGGTTGTCGCCGAGCCGGTCGGCCCCGTAGTAGTCGTTGGTCGTCGTGCCGGTCGGCAGGTACACGTGGCCGAGCTCGTTGTCGCCGGCGAGCATCGACCAGACGTTGGCGTTCCCGGAATAGCGCCACGAGTCGTTCAGCCACGTGTCGACGCCGAACTCGTCGGCGCCGTTCGGCACCGTGTGGAAGTCCCAGGCGTGCTCGCCGGTCCGGACGTCCCAGGCCCGCACCCAGCCCGGCACCGCCTCCTTGGTGATGCGCCGGTCGGCGACATGCGAGCCGTGGATCACCTTGTCGCGGACCACGATCGGCGGCGAGTGGATCCCGTAGAGCAGGGCGTTCAGGTAGTCGCGCTCGCCGCGGGTCGCCCGCGGCAGGCCGACCATCGCGTCGACCATCCCGCTGCCGTCGGGCCCGAAGTCGGCGCACGGCCGTCCGGTCCCGGCGTCGGCGCAGACGACGTAGCCGTTTCCGGTCCCCCAGAAGATCCGCTCGTCCTCCTCGCCGTCGGTCCAGTAGGCGACGCCCCGCTGGCGCCACGTCCCGGTCATCGTGGTCGTGCCCTCTTCGTAGCTCTTCGGGTTGAACACCCAGAGCGTCTCGCCGGTCTTCGCATCGACCGCGACCCCCTGCGACAGCGGGGTGTTGAAGTAGAGGACCCCGCCCACCATCAGCGGCGTGGCCTGGAACCCGGTCGGATTCGGCAGGTGGCCGGTCCGGTAGAGATCGGGCGTCTCCTCGACGAGCGCCTCGACGATGGTGTCGAGCGGCGCAGACCACTCGCCGCCTCCCGGCGTGGTCCGGCTGACGCGGTGGTCGACCGACATCCACTCCCAGACCAGCTCCAGGTCGGCAAAGTTGCCCGCATCGATCTGGTCGAGCGGCGAGTATTTCTTCCCGCCGACGTCGCCGGCGTAGCTGCGCCACTCGCCGTTCGAGGTGTCGTAGGTCTGCCACGGCCCGGCCGCAGCGTCCTGCTGTGCGTGGGCGGCGGTGGGCGTCCAGACCGGTGTGGCGAGCAGGAACATCACAACGAGAGGTAGTGACTGGCGCATGGTGAACCTCGGTATCTGCAGCGGTTGTCTTCGCGCGCGAGCGGACTCTTCGAGAGTGCCGGCAATCGTACACCGGTTTGTCGCGAACTGCGTTCGAAGCGCCGGCTGCAGCCGACCCAATGGCGAGGGTGTCAAGAACGCGGCAGCACCTCGGCGCCGGTCAGGCCGAGGTGAAGCAGTAGCTGAGAGCGGGTCGTCCCGCTGCCGATCTGTGCCTGCCCGCCGCCGCCGATCCGCGCCTACCCGCCCTCCGGCAGCGCGAAGGCAATGAGCCGCGGGCCGCCGCCGACGGTGAGTCCGACGTACTGCCGGCCGTCGACCATGTAGGTCATCGGCGTCCCGATGGCGCCCGACGGCAGGTCCACCGACGCCAGCTCCGTTCCGTCGGCCTTGTCGTAGGCCACCAGCCGCGGCCCGCCGTTCGTCCCCCCGGCGGTCAGGCAGTAGATCAGCAGCGTCTTCGTCAGTAGCGGGCCGTTGATGGCGTTGTCCCCGCCGAGCGGCGGCAGATCGAGATCGCGCAGCAGCGGGTGGTTGCGGAACCGGTCGCCGTTGCCGGTCGGCACCCACCAGGCGTGCTCGCCGGTGTTCAGGTCGATGGCCGTCATCCGCGAGTAGGGGGGCTTGACGAGCGGCAGTCCCTGCGGCATCTGCGGGCCGCGCCGGATGTTGCCACGCTGGGCCAACCGTTGCGCCTCGGGTGCGCCGTGCGTGTACAACACCGTCGCACCGAGGGCCGGGTCCGGGGAATAGAGCGAGACCACGGCCGGCTGGTTGCGTGACGGCACGTAGAGCATGCCGGTTTCGGGGTCGACGGCGGCCCCGGACCAGCCCGTCGTGCCGCCCGGCGGCGGACGCATGATGGTGCCGTTCGTGACGCCCTCGACCGGCCGGTCCAGCGGCGTGAACAGCGGTCCGAGCCGGAAGCCCTCGACCGCGTCGAGCGCCATCTGGTGGATCTCCGGCGTGAAGTCGATCAGGTCGTCGACGGTCACGCCCTGATAGTCGAACGGCGCGGGCTTCGTCGGGAACGGCTGGGTGGGCGATGGCACTTCGCCCGGCATGTTCGTCTCCGTCGGCACCGGGCGCTCCTCGATCGGCCAGATCGGATCGCCGGTCACGCGGTCGAACACGTAGACGAAGCCCTGCTTGCTCACCTGCGCGATCGCCTTGATCGGGCGGCCGTCGACGGTGACGTCCACCAGGTTCGAGTGGGTCGCGAAGTCGTAGTCCCACAGCCCGTGGTGGACTGCCTGAAAGTGCCACTCGCGCTGCCCGGTCTCGACGTCCACGGCGATCAGCGTCTCCGAGAAGAGGTTGTCGCCCAGCCGGTCGATCCCGTAGTAGTCGTTGGTGGTGGTTCCGGTCGGGAGATAAACGTGGCCCAGCTCGTTGTCGCCGGCCAGCATCGACCAGACGTTGGCGTTGCCCGAGTAGCGCCAGGATTCGTTGAGCCAAGTGTCGACGCCGAACTCGTCGGCGCCGTTGGGCACGGTGTGGAAGTCCCAGGCGTGCTCGCCGGTGCGGACGTCCCAGGCGCGGACCCAGCCCGGCACCGCCTCCTTGGTGATGCGCCGGTCGGCGACGTGCGAGCCGTGGATCACCTTGTCGCGCACGACGATCGGCGGCGAGTGGATCCCGAACAGCATCGCGTTCAGGTAGTCGCGTTCGTCGCGGTTGGCCCGCGGCAGCCCGGCCATCGCGTCGACCCGCCCGCCCCCCTCGGGGCCGAAGTCGGGGCAAGGCCGGCCGGACTTCGCGTCGACGCAGATCAGGTAGCCGTTCCCCGTGCCCCAGAAGATGCGCTCGTCCCCCTCGCCGTCGGTCCAGTAGGCGACGCCCCGCTGCGACCAGGGGTTGCTCATCGTCGGCGTCCCCTCCTCGTAGCCCTTCGGGTTGTACACCCACAGCGTCTCGCCGGTCTCCGCGTCCACCGCGACGCCCTGCGACAGCGGCGTGTTGAAGTAGAGCACCCCGCCCACCATCAGCGGCGTGGCCTGCAGGCGCGACAGGAGTGGCCGGTGTCCGGGCCGGTAGAGATCCGGGGTGTCCTCGATCAGCGTGTCGACCACGGTGTCGAGCGGGGCCAGCCACTCGCCGCCGCCGGGCGTAGACCGGCTGACGAAGTGGTCGACCGAGGTCCACTCCCAGGCGATCTCCAGGTCCGCGAAGTTGCTTGCGTCGATCTGGTCGAGCGGCGAGTATTTCTTGCCGCCGATGTCGCCGGCGTAGCTGCGCCACTCGCCGTTGGAGGTGTCGTAGGTCTGCCACGGCCCGGCGCCCTGGTCCTGCTGGGCGTTCACGGCAGCGGACCCGCAAAAGACAAGCGCTAGCATCACGGTGAGAAAGGGCGACTGGCGCATGACGTGACCTCCGTTCGTATCGCAGGGCCGGGCTGACGCACCCGGAATTCGGCTCCGGTCGGTGCCGGCAATCCTACACCCGTCGCGCGCTGAGTCGGGTGCCGCGGCGCCATCTCGCACGTCAGGCGGGGGCATACCACGTGCCGCGGCCGGCGCCATGCCTCGTCAGGTGGCCCTCGCGGGTCAGCGCTCTCACGTAATCCTTGATCGTGTTGCGGCTCGCGCCGGTCGCCGCCGCGGCGGCGCGGATGGTCACGCGTCCGTGGTCGCGGGCAATCTCCAGAATCCGTACCGAGAGCTCCGGCAGGTCGCCGAGCATCGCGCGCTCGTGGTCGATCTTCTCCTGAAGATGCCGTTTCTGCCGTTGCAGCGCCGTCAGAAAATACGTGAGCCAGGGCCCCCAGTCCGGCGCGTCGGTCCGCAGCGTCCCCTGCGTCCGGCGCAGGGCAAGGTAGTAGGCGTCCCGGCTCCGTTCGATGACGCTCTCCAGGGAGCAGTAGGGGACGTAGGCGTACCCGGCCCGCAGCAGCAGCAGGGTCGTCAGAATCCGCGACAGGCGCCCGTTGCCGTCCTGGAACGGATGGATGGCCAGGAAGCCGACGACGAAGACGGCGATGACCAGCAGCGGGTGCAGGTCGGCGGGGCGAGCCAGACCCTTCCGTGTCCACGTGAGCAGTCCGGCTGACAGCCGGGGCGTGTCGAACGGCGCCGCGGTCTCGAAGATGACGCCCAGTCGCGTGCCGCCGGGACTGAATGCCTCCACGTGGTTGGGGAGCGTCTTGTAGGCGCCGCGATGGCGCTCGTCCTTGTGCGAGTATTGCAGCAGGTCGCGGTGAAGCTGCCGGACGTGGTTCTCGGTGAGGTCGATGACGTCCCACGCCCTGAAGACCGTGTTCATCGTGTCGGCGTAGCCCGCGACCTCCTGCTCGTCGCGCGTCGCGAACGACCCGACCTCGATGGCCGAGAGAAGCTGCTCGACTTCCCGGTCGCTCAGCGTCGCTCCTTCGATGCGGGTCGACGAGCCGATGCTCTCGATCGTCGCTACGTGACGCAGGCGGGACAGCCGTTCGGGCGCGATACGCCCGACGGCCAGCCAGGCGCCCTTGAATTCATCGATCTCGGCGATGAGTCCGAGAATCTCACGGGTAACCCGCAACGACGACACGGCGGGCGAGCCATCCGTTACGCGATCCGATTCCATCCAATCTGGAGGATGCCACGCGGATCATCCGTTTGTCCATCCGATTCCATCCGATGTGTGAGCTCACGAGAGCGCGTAGCCGAGCGCCCGGGCGACGTTCTTGAGCATACTGAGGAGGGCCGGGTCGCCGAGCGCCCGATGGAAGCTCGGCTGGGTCGGGATCACGCCGGTCGCCTCGGCTCGATCCGTCAGGACCATCGCTGGCCGGTTGGCGTGCATGGATGACGGGTACAGGAGGCCGGCGGTCTCCGGGTAGGCAACGTAGAACGCGCGTGCCCAGTTTCGGGAAACGGACCGTGCGCCGGTCATCAGGGCCATGGACGCACCCGCGCGGGTCGCGAAGGAACCGGTGAGATCGAGGAGCGATGAGAAAGCCGCGATGTGGAAGCCGGCGAGCCACGGATCCTTGTGCCAGCGATTGACTACCCGGGTTCTCTGAAAGATTTCCGCGAAACAGGTGGCGGGATCCACGGCCGCAGAGAGTACTGCCCGGTCCTGGTGAGTGGCTCGTTGGCCGAGATGGTGATCGAAGCGTGCGTCGGTCGGCCCGACATGCCTGAAGTCGCTCCAGCGAGTCGGATGTCGTCCGCCGCGGAAATAGATGCGCCACGCCAGCGAGCCGGGCAGCAGCGAGTGGACATCCGGATTCAACCCCTCGATCCGAGCGACCATCGGCGTGCGCGGAACCTTCGGCGCGGCGGCGTCACAGATGGCGTGCCATCTCGATCACCGGTGCCGGATCCATACCGGCCTTCAGCCAGTCGAGCGGGCTGAGCACATGACCGTTCGGGGTCTCGAGTTCGGGATCCGGGGTTGTGTACCAACGCAGCACCGAGACGGCGTCGAGAGCTTGCGGTACAACCGCGTTCACGGCGCCGATGTTCGGAACGAGCCCGTCGTTGCCGAACTGAAAGACGGGGATCTTCCAGCGGCCGCCGACGCGAACCGCGTACAAGGCGCCCTCTCCGATCATCTGACGCACGCGAACCTGCGTGATTCCCCCGAGTCGTGCCGCGGCCCCGGCCGGCGTCAGGCCGGTGGCCAGGATAGCGGCGAAGGCGGCGACGTAGGCCGACAGGGGGTCGTCGCGATCCGGGTGTTCGTCGATGTCCGCGCCGGCCTGTTGGAGCACCGCGAGCTCAGCCGGCGTCAACTCGTCTTTCGACGGTGCGTACAACGTGCGCCGCAGACTCTCGATCGCCTGCTGGAGCGCCGCGTTGAGCCCATGCGGTGGCTGGGCGGTGAGGCCGTACATCTGGAAAAAGCGGTCGCTCGCAGGGTGTGCGTGTCGCGGCATGTTCGACACCGGCTTGCGTTTATTTTCCTGATAAGCCTACGAAAATCGTATCACGGTTTCGGTGGGGGAACCACCATCGCGTCGTTCCAGAAGTCCGGCGGCAGCTTCTTCAACTCCGGTGGAGACGTGGCGGCGACCTCGGCGTCGGATGCCGCCCGGAGGCGTTCGACGTCGGCTCGGCCGCGGCTCGGTCGGGTCGGTTCAGCCCTCCGTGGCTGCGGTGTGGATTCTGCTCTCACGGCGATTGCTCCTTCGTGCCGAGATGATTCGCCGGGTGACACCACGGTCGTCCGGGCGATCGGTGTAGACGACGGTGAGGTGAATCCCGTCGGCTCTCCGATCGCTACCATGCGCTTTTCTCCGTAGTTTCCCACCCGGCGGCGCCGGACCCACGCATCGATGAAACAAGTATATTGTGTAGGCCGTGACGCTGGCACAGAGGTCGGTTTCACTATGGTGCCGAGAGCCCGTTTCGTAGTTTGACCCGGAGTCCCGCGAGCACCCCGTATTGCGACACCGGATCGCCCGGGAAGCGCGTCTTCTAGATTTCGTACCGGCGGACTCCACGCCAGCACTTCGCGATACAGGAGGTGACGCATGGAAGTTTTGTATCCCCGGTGCGCCGGGCTGGATGTCCACTCGCGGTGCGTGAACGCGTGCGCGCGCATCGCGGCGGGTCGGAAGGTCACGACCGAGCACCGGGAGTTCGCGAGCACGACAGCGGGTCTGCTCGAACTGGCGGCTTGGCTGACCGAGGCGGGCTGCACGCACGTGGCGATGGAGGCGACCGGCGTGTACTGGAAGCCGGTGTGGCACGTCCTCGAAGACGAAGCTTCGTTCACGCTGGTGCTCGCCAACGCGCAGCACATCCGGAACGTTCCGGGGCGCAAGAGCGACCGGAAGGACGCGGCCTGGATCGCCGACCTGTTGGCGCACGGGCTGATCCCGAGCAGCTTCGTGCCGCCGGCCCCGATCCAGGAGCTGCGCGACCTGACGCGGACCCGCAAGCAACTGGTCCGTGAGATCGCGCGGCACACCCTGCGCCTGCAGAAGACGCTGGAAGACGCGAATGTGAAGCTGACGCGCGTGGCCAGCGACATCCTGGGCGTCAGCGGCCGGGCGATCCTGGCCGCGCTCATCGCCGGGGAGACCGATCCCGAGCGGTTGGCTGATTGCACCAAGGGGCGCCTGAAGGCCGACCGTGCGGACATCGTCGCCGCGGTGCACGGCCGGGTGACGGCGCATCATCGTTTCCTGCTGAAGCTGCACCTGGCGCAGATCGATGCGCTGACCGCCGCTGTGCAGCAAGTCGAGCAGCAGGCCGACGAGGTGCTTCGCCCTTTTCGCGAGGCCGCCGAGCGGCTGGCAACGATGCCCGGGGTCAGTGAGACGGTCGCGCGGGTGATCATCGCCGAGGTCGGCGTGGACATGACCCAGTTCCCCAGTGCGGGCCATCTGGTCTCGTGGGCGGGCCTGTGCCCGCGCCTCGACGAGAGTGCGGGCAAGCGCCGCTCGACCCGGATCCGTCACGCGACTCCCTGGTTGAAGACAGCGCTGGTCCAGGCCGCGTGGGCGGCGACCCGGAAGAACGGGAGCTATCTGCAGGCGCAGTTTCGACGGCTCAAAGGCCGGCGCGGCCCGAAGAAGGCCATCGTGGCGGTCGCCGCCTCCATGCTGACCGCCGCCTACTTCATGCTTCGCGACGAGACGGACTACCACGACCTTGGCGGCCGGTACCTGGCGAACCGCGACAAGCAGCGCGTCACCCAGAGCCTGCTCCGGCGTCTGCGGAACCTTGGCGTCGAGGTCGAAGTGAAGGCCGCCTGAACAGGGAGGGCGCTCTGAGTTTCTTTCTAGTTCTCCACCCGGCGGCGCCGGACCCACGTATTCATGAAACAGGATATCGTGTACGGGCTTGGCGCTGGCACAGAGGTCGTTCTCTCTATGGTGCCAAGAGCCCGTTCTCTAGTTGGACCCGGAGTCCCGCGAGCACCCCGTATTGCGAGACCGGAGATGTTCCGGTGAGCGCGCCCTGTAGATTTCGTACCGGCGGACTCCACGCCAGCGCCTTTGCGATCAGGAGGTGACGCATGGAAGTCTTGCATGCCCGGTGCGCCGGGTTGGATGTCCACTCGCGGTGCGTGAACGCGTGCGCGCGCATCGCGGCGGGCCGGAAGGTTACGACCGAGCACCGGGAGTTTGCGACCACGACGGCGGGTCTGCTCGCACTGGCGGCCTGGCTGACCGAGGCAGGCTGCACGCACGTGGCGATGGAGGCGACCGGCGTGTACTGGAAGCCGGTGTGGCACATCCTCGAAGACGAAGCGTCGTTGACGCTGGTGCTCGCCAACGCGCAGCACATCCGGAACGTTCCGGGCCGCAAGAGCGACCGGAAGGACGCGGCCTGGATCGCCGACCTGTTGGCGCACGGGCTGATTCGGGGCAGCTTCGTGCCGCCGGCCCCGATCCAGGAGCTGCGCGACCTGACGCGGACCCGCAAGCAATTGGTACGCGAGATCGCGCGGCACACGCAACGCCTGCAGAAGACGCTCGAAGGCGCGAACGTGAAGTTGACGCGCGTGGTCACCGACATTCTGGGCGTCAGTGGCCGAGCGATCCTCGCAGCGCTCATCGCCGGGGAGACCGATCCCGAGCGGTTGGCTGATTGCACCAACGTCCGGGTGAAGGCCGACCGTGCGGACATCGTCGCCGCGGTGCACGGTCGGGTGACGGCGCACCATCGTTTCCTGCTGGAGCTGCACCTGGGGCAGATCGATGCGTTGCGCGCCGCCGTGCAGAAACTGGAGCAGCAGGCCGACGAGGTGCTACGCCCTTTTCGCGAGGCCGCCGAGCGGCTGACGACGATGCCCGGGGTCAGTGAGACGGTCGCGCGGGTGATCATCGCCGAGGTCGGCGTGGACATGACGCGGTTTCCCGATCCGGGCCATCTGGTCTCGTGGGCGGGCCTGTGCCCGCGGCTGGACGAGAGTGCGGGGAAGCGCCGCTCGACCCGGATCCGTCACGCGACTCCCTGGTTGAAGACGGTGCTGGTCCAGGCCGCGTGGGCGGCGACCCGGAAGAATGGGAGCTATCTGCAGGCGCAGTTTCGACGGCTCAAGGGCCGGCGCGGCCCGAAGAAGGCCATCGTGGCGGTCGCCGCCTCCATGCTGACCGCCGCCTACTTCATGCTTCGCGACGAGACGGACTACCACGACCTCGGCGGCCGGTACCTGGCGAACCGCGACAAGCACCGCGTCACCCAGCACCTCCTCCGGCGTTTGCAGGACCTTGGAGTGGAGGTCGAAGTGAAGACCGCCTGAGTCAGTGATCACCGTGAGTTTCTCTGTAGTGTACGATGCGATAGCTGGGCGTGTGTCTCGGAGTCTTAGCGCCCGCAAGACGCAAGGAGCATCGATGGTGCGACGGCAGAGGGGCAGTCGGCGCGGGGCGGCTGGTTTGGCGAGAGCCGTCGTGTTCTTGGTGGCCGGCGGCGTCATGCTGGCGACCGGTTCGGCCGTCCAGACGTCTTCCGTCCGGCTTGGGCCCGGACCGGAGCAACAGCCCCCGGCGGCCGTGCAGGCGCCCGCCCCGGCCACTGAGCCTGTATCGGTCGCGCCCCGCGCGGTCCTGGATCGCTACTGCATCACCTGCCACAACGATCGCCTGCGGACCGGCGGGCTGAGCCTGGACGCGGCCAGCGTCGACGCCTCGGACCCGAGCCGTCACGCCGACGTCTGGGAGAAGGTGATCGCCAAGCTGCGGACCGGCGCGATGCCGCCGCCGGGGCGCCCGCGCCCGGACTCGGCGACCTACGACGCGGTGGCGAGCCGGCTCGAGACGGACATCGACCGGGCAGCGGCGGCGAACCCCGATCCCGGCCGCACCAGCACCGTCCATCGTCTGAACCGCACGGAGTACCGCAACGCGATTCGCGACCTGCTGGCGCTGGATCTCGACGTGACGCCGCTCCTGCCGGGGGACGAGACCTCCGATACCGGCTTCGACAACAACGCCGACGTGCTCTCGATCTCCACCGCGCAGCTCGAGCGCTACCTCTCGGCGGCGCGCACCATCACGCGGCTCGCCACCGGGCTGCCACCGACCGGCCCGGGATTCGAGACCTTCGACGTGCCGCTGCTCCTGCTGCAGGACGAGCGCCAGAGCGAGGACCTGCCGCTCGGCTCGCGGGGCGGGGTGGCCATCCGGTATCACTTTCCGGTCGACGGTGACTACCTCATCAAGATCGAGTTGCGGAGCAACTGGCAGGACTACATCCTGGGCATGGGCAGCGCCCACTTGCTCGACGTGCGGATTGACGGCGAGCTGGTCAGGCGGTTCACGGTCGGCGGCGAGGCTCCCGGCCGGCCCGCACCGGTCACGTTCACCATCGCCGAGCGGGGCGACCCGGAGTGGGAGGCGTACCTGCAGTCGGCGGACGAACGGTTGGAGGTTCGCGTGCCGGTCGAGGCGGGACCGCGCACCGTCGGCGTGTCGTTCGTTCGCAACGTCTGGGAGCCGGAGGGGATCCTGAAGCCGCGGCAGGCGGGCGAGGTGCTCTCGAACGACGAGGTATACAACGGCAACGCCGCGGTCAGCGCGGTCGCCGTCGGCGGGCCGTACGCCGTGACCGGTCCGGGTGACACGCCGAGCCGCCGCGCCATCTTTACCTGCCGGCCGGACGTCGCTGCCCCGGAGGACGAGCGGGTCTGCGCCGCCGAGATCGTGTCGCGCCTGGCGCGCCGCGCCTATCGGCGTCCAGTGACGCCGGACGACGTCGAGACGCTCCTGGGTTTCTTCGAGAGCGGCCGGGAGAGTGGCGGCAGCTTCGACTCCGGCATCCAGCTCGCATTGGAACGGATGCTGGTGGATCCGGACTTCCTGCTGCGTATCGAGCGCGATCCGGCCGGGGCGGCGGCGGGCGCGCCTTACCGCCTGAGCGACGTCGAGGTGGCCGCGCGCCTGGCCTTCTTCCTCTGGGGCAGCATCCCGGATGAGCCGCTGCTCGACGCGGCCGAGCAGGGCGCGCTGACCGAGCCGGCGGTGCTGGAGGCGCAGGTCCGGCGCATGCTCGCCGATCCGCGCGCCCGGTCGCTCGTCGACGACTTCGCCATGCAGTGGCTGCACCTGCGCAACCTGGAGGACGTGACCGGCGATCCGGTGCCGTTCCCGGACTTCGACGACAACCTGGTCGAGGCGTTCCGGCAGGAGACCACGCTGTTTCTCGCCAGCACCCTGCGCGAGGACCGCAGCGTGCTCGACCTGCTCGACGCCGACTACACGTTCGTCAACGAGCGGCTCGCCCGCCACTACGGTATTCCGGGCGTCTACGGGTCACGGTTCCGCCGGGTCACGCTGCCGGACCGCGAGCAGCGCGGCGGTCTGCTCGGCCACGGCGGCCTGCTGGCCCTGACCTCGTATCCGACCCGCACGTCGCCGGTGCTGCGCGGCAAGTGGCTGCTCGACACGATTCTCGGCGCGCCGCCCCCGTCGCCGCCGGCCGACGTGCCGGCGTTGCCGGAGGGGGGCGAGAGAGGCCGCACCACCTCGGTGCGCGAGCGGCTGGAGCGCCACCGGCAGGCACCGGCGTGCGCCACCTGCCACGCGTCCATCGATCCGCCCGGGTTTGCGTTGGAGCAGTTCGACGGCCTCGGCGCGTGGCGGACCGCCGACGAGTTCGGCAACCCGATCGATGCCACCGCGACCATGCCGGACGGTCGCGCCGTGGCGGGCATGGCCGGCCTGCGCGCGCTGCTCCTGGAGCGGCCGGAGCGGTTCGCCGGCACGGTGACCGAAAAGCTCCTCTCCTACGCCCTCGGGCGCGGCTTGGAGCATGCCGACAAGCCGACCGTGCGCGCCGTCGTGCGAGACGCCGCGGCGGACGACTACCGTTGGTCGGCGCTCATCGCCGGGATCGTGAAGAGCCCGGCGTTCCTGATGCGGAACGCGGCGGCGGAAAGGTAAGACGCACCTCACGACTACCATGCCCATGCAGGCACATGTCGTGGAGAACTGCGGCGATCTACTGCGCACGTTGCGTGCTTGGTCGACTGGTGTGTGTCGGTCTGGCCTGCCTGAATCGTCGCCGACGGTCTACTTCTGTGGCGTCCGTAATTCGTCGCACGAATTGCTCAGCACCCTCGAGCGCAACGGTGTCAGCGGGATGCTCTCTCTCGACTACTATAGCTTCATCCTCGACATGAAGCCGGAGATTGAGCGGATCGCGGGATGCACCTGGAAGATTCCAAGCTTGGACGAGTACCGATCGTTCTATTCCTGCGGGTCCCCATTCATGCTTCGTCGCGGGTGCTATTCGCCGGCGGTCTTTGACTATATGGCGTGGCTGCGTCACTACGGCTTCGCGTCACCGTTGCTGGACTGGACCCACTCATTGGATGTCGCCATGTTCTTCGCCTTTCGAGGAGCAGGTTCCTGTGCGGGTGCCGCCAGCGGCGACATGGTTGGCATCTATGCCATGGCGTACGATAGCATGCTCAGATACGAAGCATTTGGTGAACCATCCGTTTTCGTGGTCGATAGAGAGGCCCGTGCCAACAATAGGTACTCAGCTCAACGTGCCGCTTGTTCCGTGAGCGTCGTTGGATCTAGAGAAGCCGACAATGTGTGTTGGCGCTATCGCCGTCACCAGGATGGTCTTGACGGTTCCGGTCAACAGGATGTTCTCGCCCAATTCTGCATTCCGGCGTCGGAACGCGATTCCGTTCTTTCGCATCTGGATCGTGTTGGCGTCAACGAATCGTCGTTGTTTGGCTCGTCCGGTGACAACGATGCGAGTGCGGGTGCGACGGAGCGAATCGAGATAATGGCCCGTGAGTTCAACAGTCAGCTCGCGTCGATACGCGTGACCAACTCATGATGGTGCGGGGAGGAGAGACGACCCATGTCGCAGCCCTCACGGACACAACAGGCGGCGCCGATCCTTGACGATGTCGTTCAGAAGCTGCAGGTGCTTTCGGCCGAACGGCTCGGCGAGGTGGAGGATTTCATCGACTTCTTGAGTCATCGCGATAGCGAAAGACGACTGACGCAGATGGCCATGGCGGCGTCAGAACCGGTGCTGAGCGCTGTCTGGGACAACCCGGACGACGCCGAGTATGACGCACTTTGAGTTCGGCGACGTTGTGCTGGTCCGCGTGCCGTTCACGGATCAGCGCGGATCGAAACAGAGGCCGGCCGTGGTCGTGAGCGGATCGGACTATAGCAAGGCCCGGCCGGACGTGATTCTGATGGCGGTAACCAATCGAACCAGGTCGCCACGCCGCTTCGGCGAGATCTTCATCGAAGATTGGGGTGCCGCCGGGTTGCTCAAGCCGTCGACCATCAAGCCTGTGCTGTTCACGATCGAGCAACGGTCGGTCGTACGGGTGTTGGGCCGGTTGATGAAGGATGACCGGGCGGCACTCAAGAAGAGCTGTCGGAACCTCATCGGGTAGGTTAGACTGGCCGCCACGGGTGGAGAACGACATCATGACCACGAGCAGGAAATCGTTGCCGCGCCGGACCGTTCTGCGGGGCCTCGGCGTTAGCTTGAGCCTCCCGTTCCTCGATGCGATGTCTCCCGCGCTCACCGCGCTGGCGAAGACCGCGGCGAAGCCGATCCACCGCTTCCAGGCGATCTACGTGCCCAACGGCATGGCGATGCAGTACTGGACGCCGGAGAAGGAGGGCCGCGACTTCGAGCTGACGCCGATTCTGGCCCCGTTCGCGCCGTTCCGCGATCAGCTTCTGGTCGTCTCGGGCCTGCGCGCGTCGTGGGCCTACGTCCACGCGGGCGCTTCGGCGTCGTTCCTGACCGGGACGCCGCGCGGCGGGGTGAACGAGACCGACGTGCTGGCCAGCACGTCGATGGACCAGATCCTCGCGCGCGAGCTGGGCAAGACGACGCAGCTCGGCTCGCTCGAGGTGTCGATGGACAAGTTCGCCAACGCCGGTCAGTGCACCGCCGGGCTGAGCTGCGCCTACACGCAGACCATCTCGTGGCGCACCCCGACCATGCCGCTGCCGATGGAGAACAACCCGCGCGCGGTCTTCGAGCGGCTGTTCGGCGACAGCGGCTCGGCCGACCCGGCGGTGCGGCGGGCGCGCCGGCAGCAGAAGCAGAGCATCCTGGACTCGGTCACCGACAAGCTCACTGACCTGAGAGTGGCGGTCGGCCCGGGCGATCGCGTCAAGCTCGACGAGTACACCGAGGCGGTCCGCGACGTCGAGCGGCGCATCCAGCTCGCCGAGCAGCAGCGCGACGTCGAGCCGTCGTTTACCGAGCAGCCGTCGGCCCCGCCGCGCGTCTTCGAGGAGCACCTGGGGCTGATGTTCGACCTGCAGTTCCTGGCGCTGCAGGCCGACCTGACGCGCGTCGTCACGTTCATGATGGGACGCGAGCAGAGCACCCGCTCGTATCCGCAGATCGGGGTCCCGGATGCACACCATCCCCTGTCGCACCACGAGGACGTTCCGGAGCGGATTGCCGTCATGTCGAAGATCAACGCGTACCACGCGAAGCTGACCTCCGACTACTTGGCGCGGCTGCGCGCGGCGGAGGATGCCGACGGCTCGCTGCTCGACAACATGACCATCCTCTACGGCACCGGCATCTCCAACAGCACCCGGCACCTGGGCGTCAACCTGCCCCTGCTGGTCGTCGGCGGCGGCGCCGGCAAGCTCAAGGGCGGCCGGCACCTGCGGTATCCGGGCGACACGTCGAACGCCGAACTGCTGATGACGCTGATGGACAAGCTCGACATGCCGCTCGACCGGCTGGGCGACAGCACCACGAGGCTGCCGATCGACACGCTGTCGGAGGTGTGAGCATGAGCAGGTTCTCGTGGTGCGCCGGCGCGCTGGGCTCGCTTTTTCTGCTGTCGGCGGGGCCGGCTGCACAGGGGCAGTACCGGGTCTTCGTTGCTCCGATTGCCGACTTCGCACTGGGAGACGACGGACCCACCCGGCACGAGTACGTGATGCACTTCCAACGGCGGGAGTGCAACGGAATCGTGCCGACGTCCAGGGAGGATCTCGCGGACTTTACGGCTTGGTTCGAGTTCGAGGGATCGCACTACGTCCTGCTCTGGGATGCGCAAGGCAATCTGATCGGCTCTCGGCGCGCGGTGCTCAATTCCGGCAACATCGTCAAGGACGTGTGCGATGCCATCCGGGAGCACGTAGCCGAGTAGAGTCGCCCGGTACGACAGTTCCGGGACGGAGGGAGGCTTCCGCCGATGCTCTCGTATCTTGGTCGGTGCTACAGCGATGAATGACGTGTTTCGACACCTGCATGTTGCGCCTGAGCTTGCCTGCGAGTTTCTTGCGGTCTTCTCTTGCGTGGAGTACGCGCTCAAGGAAACTGGGCATGTTCAGAACAACAACGGCGATGCCCGCGCCAATTGGGGCTCTTGTCGGTACGCACTGTTCGCAACAAACCTGTTTCACTAGAGGAGATCCTGGAAGAGGAGTGACGATGGCGATTCTGACCCGCATGACAGTGAATCGACGATCCGTGGTGGGCGGTGCGGTCCTGGCGTGGATGATCAGTGGCACCGCAGTCGGCGTGTTCGCCGCGGACCAGCCGCTCGCCGACGCGGCCCGGAGCGCCGACTGGGGCGTTGTGCGTGCGCTGGTGGAGCAGGGCGCCGACGTGACGGCACGTCAGGGGGACGGGGCGACGGCGCTGCACTGGGCCGCCTACTGGGACGAGGCCGAGCTCGCGGACCTGTTGATCCGCGCCGGCGCCGACGTGAACGTCGCCAACGACCTCGGCGTGACGCCGCTCTGGGCGGCGGCCGAGAACCGTAGCGCTGCGATGGTTGGGCGGCTGCTCGACGCGGGTGCAAATCCCAACGCACCGCTCCTCTCCGGCGAGGCGCCGCTGATGACGGCGGCGCGGGTCGGAGCCGTGGACGTCGCCCGCCAGCTCCTGGAGGCCGGGGCGGACGTGACCGCAACCGGCGGTCGCAGCCAGACCGCGCTGATGTGGGCGGTTGCGCAGCGGCATCCGGACGTCGTGGAGGCGCTGCTCGCGCATGGTGCGGCGGTCGACGCCCGCTCGGACGTCTGGGTCGAGGTGGTGAAGACCACCCCCGAGCCGTGGAACCCGGAGTACGTCGCGGAGATCCCGCAGGGCGGCTACACGCCGCTGCTGTTCGCGGCGCGGGTGGGCGATCTCGCGTCGGCGAAGCTGCTCGTCGCGGCCGGCGCCGACGTGAACGACGAGCCGCCCTACGGCACGGGCGCGACGGTCGTCGCGGCGCACAGCGGGCACCGCGACGTCGTGGTCTTTCTGCTGGAGCAGGGCGCCGATCCGAACGCGGCCGACGCCGGCTATACGGCGCTGCACGCGGCGATCCTGCACAAGGACGCGAAGCTGGTGCAAGCGCTCCTCGACCACGGCGCGGAGCCGGACGCCCCGGTGCGGAGCTCCACCCCGGTCCGGCGCGACGCGGTCGACTTCTACCTGCACCCGGCCTACGTCGGCGCCACGCCGTTCTGGCTCGCGGCGCGCTTCAACGCCCCGGACATCATGCGTCTGCTCATCGAGCGCGGCGCCGACCCGCTGGCCGTGCACTTCCCGAAGTACTGGCCAGGCTCCCTGTCGATACGGGATGAGCGGGTCCAGGTCGAAGAGGGCGCCACGACCGCGTTGATGGCGGCGGCGGGCCTCGGCGGCCGCGATCCGCTGTTCTCGGTGGATCGCCTCTCCCGCATCGCCGAGAGCGCGCCGGTCCAGAGCACGCGGCGCGAGCCGGACCCGGACGTGCGCGAGCGGATGATGCTCGACGCGGTCACGATCGCGGCCGAGCAGGGGAGCGACGTCAACGTCGCCAACGCCGCGGGCAACACCGCGCTGCACGCCTCCGCCGGCCGGGGATACGACAGCGTCGTCGAGTACCTCGTCGCGCAGGGCGCCCGGCTCGACGTCAGGAACGCGAACGGGCGCACGCCGCTGGCCCTCGCGCAACGCGGCCGGGTCCGCGGTCGCAACGCGACGCCGCACCAGAGCACCGTCGAACTGCTCCGCCGGCTGGGCGCAGACGAGTAGCCAGTGTTCGGCGTTCCTCTATCGCGCCAGCCACGCCGACGGGTCGCTGGCTTCCCGGGATGTGATTTCATCCTGGCGGACGATATCGATCCCCAGGCTTCCGAGGTGGTCGATGAACTCGCTCACGGACAGGCCGCTGACCTGCGCGGCCTTGCCAAGCGACACGCAGTCATCGCGGTAGAGACGTGTCGCGAGGGCACGACGCGGATTGTCCTCGAAGTTGCTCATCGGTTTTCCCGGCGTCGACGACTGCCTTCGTAGTCTATCCACCGCCTGCCGGCCGGTCTAGACTGAGTCGTGCGCGGGGGCTCTGCGCCTGCTTGCGACGAACCCAAGGAGGAGATCATGAGTGCAGCCATCGAACAGCTCGTGAAGCGCTACGAAGGCGGTGGAATGACGCGTCGCGATCTGGTGCTCGCCCTCTCGGCCCTGGTGATGGCACGCCCGGCGGGCGTTGCGGCCGGGCAGCAGGGGCCTGCCCCGATCCAGGTGAGCACGATGAATCACGTCACGCTCAGCGTGTCGGACGTCCAGCGGTCGGTGGAGTTCTACCAGCGGGTCCTCGGATTGCCGCTCGTCACCACGCAGGGGACCGAACGCGACTGGGACGCGCCGGCGGTGCCGGTGCTCGGTATCGGCAACGGCCCGCAGTTCATCGCGCTCTCGCGCGGCGACCGGCCGCACATCAACCACTACTGTCTGGGGATGGAGGGGTTCGACGCCGCCGAGATCGTCGCGCGGCTGGCCGAGCACGGCATCGAGGCGCGGGTTCGCATGCGCGCCGATTCCGACCCGCCGGCTGAGGAGCTGATATTCACCGATCCGGACGGCATCCCGGTCCAGATCCAGGACGTGAGCTATTGCGGCGGTTCCGGCAAGCTCGGCGACCTGTGCGACCCGGACGACCGTCCGCGCGTCCGCTGAAGGTGTTGACTTTCCGGGTCGGTTTCTTCAGTCTCGGAATCATGACACTCGGGATCGAGCTGGAGCGCGAGGAAGACGGCAGGTGGCTGGCGGAGGTGCCGGCTCTCTCGGGGGTCATGTGCTACGGGAACACCCGGGAGGACGCCGTCGCCCGCGTTCAGGCACTCGCTCTTCGCGTCCTTGCGGATCGTCTGGAGCACGGCGAAACCCGCCCGACCTTGTTGGACGTGTCCTTCGAGGCCGCGTGAGTCGCTGGCCGGCGACGAAGGCTCATCGTGTTCTCGATGGCCTTCACCGTATCGGTTGGACGTTGAAGCGAGTGGCTCACACCGGATTCTGCAACGTGCCGGTTCGGCCGACTTCGTGTTCGCGTTCCACGATGGGGACGAGATCGGTCCCAGGATGCTGACTCGGATCGCGCGCCGCACTGGACTGAAGCACCAAGACCTGTAGTCTGCAGGACGCGCCGCCCGGATGGTGAACGCGTTCGTGCGTGCCGCCCGCGCGTGCGCCGACGGCTCCGTTCTTGCCAAATACTCCGTTGCAGACTAGTCTGATGTCTGGTCAGTATGGAGCGTGCGGGAGACCTCGATGAGAATGAGCAGGGCATGGCAGGTTCAAGAGGCGAAGGCGCGGTTCAGCGAGCTGCTCGACACGAGTCTCGCCGAGGGTCCGCAGATCGTGACACGGCGCGGCGTCGAAGCGGCCGTGCTGGTCCCGATCGAACAGTGGCGGCAGTTGCAGCAGATGCAGAAGCCGGACCTGAAGGAGCTGCTGCTGGCGGCCGACGCCCGGACCGACATGCTGACGCCGCCACGGACGAGACACCGTCAACGTGCCGCCCCGGCCTTCGGATAGTGCCGTGTATCTTCTCGACACCAATGTCGTTTCGGAGTTGCGCCGCAGACGCCCGCACCAAGCCGTCGTGACATGGATCGCGGGCGTGCCGGCGGACAGGCTGTTCCTGTCCGCGGTTACGGTTGGCGAAATCCAGGAAGGCATTGAGATCACACGGGAGCAGGATGTCGCAAAAGCGCGTGAAATAGAGGCTTGGCTCGATCGGGTGCTCGCGAGCTACCGCGTGCTGCCGATGGACGCGGCTGCCTTCAGAGAATGGGCGCGGATAAAGCACCGCAAGTCGGCCACGCTGTTCGAGGATGCGATGATCGCGGCGACGGCCGTGGTGCACCGCTTGACTGTTGTAACGCGAAACGCGCGGGATTTCACCGATCTGGGTGTTGGTTTCCTGGATCCGTTCTCCGCAGCCGGCGACGGTACGTGACGCGTGCGTTCACTGGAGTTCGAGCACCGTGGTGGGTGACTCGGGGGAAGATGCAATGCGAACGAAGCATCAAGTAGCCCGGCGTGCCGCGGTCGTCGGATGCCTCGTCCTGGCGTTGGCCGCTCCCGCCGCCGGCCAGCCGGCGGCACAGGACGCTCACCCGGACATCCAGCTCTTCCTGGACGCGGGCGTGCCGGGGGGACCGCGTTCCAGGGACGCGTTCGAACAGCTCGACGCGCAGTGGCGCGACGGCTACGCCGGCATCGTCTGGGACCTGGCGTGGCTGCTGCGCCCGCCGAGTCAGGGGTTCGTCCACTTCTTCTCGCTCATCGGGTTCCTGCAGGAGCAGACCGGCCAGCGATTCGGCGGGGATCTGGCGAGCTGGCAGCAGTGGATCTGGTCGCAGCCGTACGATCCGCACCCCGACCATGGGTTCTTCAAGGGGCAGTGGTACAGCCAGATCGATCCACGCTTCGCCGAGTTCTTTCCGCGGGGGGTGACCTCGTTGATCCGGCTCGACGAGATCGAGTGGGGCGGCGTCGGGGTCAACGGAATCCCGCCGCTGGAATACCCGGCCCGGATCGCAGCCGCCGACGCCGACTACATGGCGGACGACCACATCGTTTTCGGCATCGCGCTGAACGGGGAAGCGGGCGCGTACCCGAAGCGGATTCTCGCCTGGCACGAGATGGCCCTCGACCAGCTCGGCGGGGTCGAGCTCACCATCGTCTACTGCACGCTGTGCGGGACGGTGATCCCGTTCGAGAGCACGGCGGACGGTAGGCGGCTGACGTTCGGAACGAGCGGGCTCCTCTATCGCTCGAACAAGCTGATGTTCGACCACGAGACGAAGAGCCTGTGGAACACGTTCGAGGGAGTGCCCGTTGTCGGCGATCTCGCCGGCAGCGACCTGCAGTTGACCCCGCGCGCCGTGGTGACTACGACGTGGGGGGAATGGCGGCGGCGGCATCCCGAGACGACCGTCCTTTCCCTCGATACCGGTCACAGACGCAACTACGCGGAGGGCGCCGCCTACCGGACCTACTTCGGCAGCGACGACCTGATGTTCGCGGTCTCGCGCACCGACGCGCGCCTGGCCAACAAGGAAGAAGTGGTGGTGCTGCGTCTGCCCGACCCAGCGCGGGAGGGCGAATTGCTACCACTGGCCGTCACTGCCCGGTTCCTCGCGCGCAATCGCGTCTTCAGCTTCGCTTTCGCGGGGCGTGACCTCGTTTTCGTCACCAGCGAGCGAGGCGCCAACCGGGTGTACGACGCCGGGGGAATACGTTTCGAGCGCCAGCTCGACCGCGGGCAGGTGGTCGACGACGCCGGACGAGAGTGGCGAATCACCGAGGACGCCCTCGTTCTGGACGGTGCCCCCGCTCTCCAGCGGGCGCGGGTTTCCGCTCAGCGCGCCTTCTGGTTCGGGTGGTACGCGCAGTTTCCCGACACCGAGCTGATCGACTGAGCCCGCTCAGCCGCCGGACGCCCACCCGTAGTTGATGCGCGCGTAGTAGAACGCGCCGTTGGCGCCGAACGGCGTCTGTACGCTGAAGCGGTTGCCCTTGGCGCGGGCGATCGGGTTTGCCTCCGGGTCGTTGCCGAACGCGTTCTGGGCGCCGACCGTGAGGGTGGTGGACTCGCTGACCGTGTATGCCGCCTCGACATCGAAGACCGCGTCGCCGTGGTAGACGTAGAGGTCCCTCGAATCGAACCACTCGTCGTAGTAGCTGAAGCGGCCCAGCAGCCGCCAGCGGCCGAGGGTTTGCCGGATGGTGGCGTTCCAGCGCTTGCCCGGCACGGCCTCCTGCAGCTCGCGGATCCGCAGGGCGTCGAGCACCGCCGGATCGAAGCGCGTGACCGCGGTAGCGGTGCGGTTGAAGAGGAAACCGAGCGTCGTGCGGCCGCCGAGAGACAGCGGCGTGTAGGTGGCGACCAGGTCGAGCCCCTGCGTGCGGGTCTCGAAGTGGTTGGTGAAGAAGCGGAAGTTCTGCAGGTTGCGGGCGCTGGTCACCCCTTCCGCGAGCAGGCCGTCCACCTCCGTCGGCGTCAGCGCGAACAACTGGGTCAGCGCGAGACGGTCGGCCAGCCGGATCCGGAAGTAGTCGGCGGTCAGGCTGAACGCCCCGGCGTCGACCACCGCGCCAAGTGTGAGGGCGACCGAGCGTTCTGGCTGCAGCGGCTCGCCGCCGCGCAGCTCGGCCACCCGCGAGGTGGACGGGATGGTGCCGTTGTTGACCAGGTCCATCAGCTCGTGGTCGTACTCGGTCGAGACGTTGAAGGCATTCTGCTGGCCGGGGGTCGGGGCGCGGAAGCCGCTGCTGGCGCTGGCCCGCAGCGCGACGGCCCCGTTGATTCGGGAGCGTCCCGACAGCTTGCCGTTCGTGGTCGTGCCGAAGTCCTCGAAGTCCTCCAGCCGGAGCGCACCCCCCAGGGTCCACGCCTCGTCGGCGCCCTGCACCTCGACGTCGCCGTAGAGCGCCGTATTGGCCCGGCTCCAGGCCCCGGCGGCAATCGGACTGAACCCGGGGAAGCCGTTGGACCCGGCGCTGAAGCCTTGCGGCGCATATGGGCCGATCTGCCACGACGGCTCGTCGCCGAGGCCGATCGTGAAGCGCTCGTCCCGCCACTCGGCGCCGCCGGCGAGGTGAACGCGGTCGTTCAGGGGATGGCTGAGATCGACGTTCAGGCCGATCTCGTCCTGCCGGTAGAGGCCCGGATCGAACGTCGTCGGCGTGGCGGGACCGAGCGAGGCGTTGACGGTGTCCTCGATGAAGAAGTCGGCCTCGCTGGAGCCGGCGCTGGCGCTCGCGTCCCACAGGATGCCGCCGGCGAGCTGTCCGCGGAGGCCGGCGACCAGCGACGCGTCGAGCACGTCGCCGCCGAACTGCGGCGTGAAGCCGCCGGGGAAGCGTTCCTGGAACGAGAAGCAGTTCGGATCCGTGAAGACCCGCCCGAGGGCAGCCTGGTCCGGCCGTCCCGCCGGGACCGGCACCCCGGGACAGCCGGCGGAGCCGTCGAGGACCCCGTCCTGCGCGTCGAGCACGTCGCCGATCAGCAGGCTCTGTCCCCGGTCGGCGCTGAACACCGCGGCCCGGGTGTTGGGGTTCCGGAAGAAGAATCCGCTGGCTACCCGCCGGCTGGCGTAGTTGGCGTGTCCGTAGGCCTGCACGCCGGAGGCGAACAGATGGCCGAAGTTGCCCCACAGCTTGACGTTGTCGTCGATTCTGGGCGATCCCCAGATCTGCGCCGGATCGGCCACCGCGTCGTTGCCGGCCGCGATCAGGAGCGCGGCATCGTCCCGCTGCACGCTGCGACTGGTCGGGCCGGCATTGCCGTACTCGACGCTGAGGTTGGCGAAGCCGGACCGGCCGAGGGGCAACCCGGCGTTGCCGGAGACGGTGTACGTGCCGCCGTCGCCCGCGCCGTAGCCGCCGGTGTGCAGCTCGAGACTGCCGCCGGAGCGGTCGTCCTTGAGCTGGAAGTTCAGCACCCCGGCGATGGCGTCCGAGCCGTACTGGGCCGCCGCGCCGTCGCGTAGCACCTCGATCTGCCGCAGCGCGATCGCCGGGAGGGTCGAGATGTCCGGGCCTTGGGCGCCGTCGGAGACGCCGTTGCCGATCCAGGTGATGACAGCGCCCCGGTGCCGGCGCTTGCCGTTGACGAGCACCAGCGTATGGTCGGGCGCGAGGCCGCGCAGGTTCGCGGGGCGGATCAGCCGGGCCGCATCGCCGACCGGTTGGGGGTTGACGTTGTAGGAGGGGACGAGCGTCCGCAACTGATCGCTGACGTCGGTGCTGCCCTGACTGACGATGTCCTCGGAGGGGATGGCGTCGATCGGCACCGTCGACTCGACCACCGAACGCGGCCGCGCGCGGCTGCCGACTACGACCACCCGCTCCTCGAGCTGCACGGCCATCTCGACGTCGAGGGTGGTCGTCGTATCGGCGCCCACCGTCACTGCATTGCGCGCGGCCGTCCTGAAGCCGGGCAGCGTGAAGGTCACGACGTACGTGCCGGGCGGCAGCGCGGCGATTGCGAACCGGCCGGCGCTGTCGGTGAAAACGGTCCGCTCCGGACCGCTGTCGGTCGTGCCGCGCACCTCCACCGTGACGCCGGGCAGAACGAAGCCCGTCGTGTCGGTGACGGTGCCGGACAGCACCCCGTCCTGGGCGCGGGCGGCTGCGGGTGCGAGAGCGGCCGTGACGACTGCGAGCGCGATGCACGCCTCCCGGACGGACCTCGACAGCACCGGTTTCCCTGCACGCAGACTCGTGCGCCGGGGTGCCCGGGACGCCTGGGGAGACACGCTCAGCCGCCCCAGCCGTAGTTGAGGCGCGCGTAGTAGTACCCGCCGCTCAGGCCCCACGGCGTGAACTGGCTGTAGGGGAGGCCGAACGCCTCGGCGAAAAGGTCCATCCGGTCGGAGAAGGTGTCGGCGATGTTCTGGCCGCCGACCGACAGCGTCACGCCCTCGCCGAGCGGGATGCTGAGATCGAGGTCGACGATGGAGCGGCCGTTCAGGACCGGCGAGTCGGGTCCGCGCACGAAGCGCGCGTCGAAGTGGTCGACCCACGAGCCGTAGTAGCTGAAGCGGCCGAGCAGGCGGACCCGCGCGAGCTGCTGGTTGAGGGCGATGCTCCAGCGAGTCCTGGGCACGCCGCGCTCGATGCCGAGCACGTCGCCGGGGCCCAGCAGGTCGGACTCCTTCGTCACCTCCGTGTCGGTGAAGTTGAAGGTGAAGTTCAGTACCGTGTCGCCCCGTAGATCCGGCGGGGTGTAGGTCGACACGATGTCGACGCCCTGCGTCCGAGTCTCGAAGTCGTTGATGAAGAACCGGAAGAAGGCCAGGGTGCCGGCCGCGGTGATTCCCTCCGAGAGCAGGAGCGCTCGGTCGTCCTCCATCACCGGGAAGAACTGCGAAAGGGAGAGGCGGTCGGAGACGTCGACGCGGAAGTAGTCGGTGGTCAGCGTGAACGGGCCGTTGTCGACCACCACGCCGGCCGTGGTGTTGACCGACGTCTCGGGCTCGAGCGGTACGCCGCCCCGCAGTCTGGCGGCCTCGGAGGTCGACGGCACGTTGGCGAGGTCCTCGAGCTGCAGGGTCTTCGGATCGATGGTCGTCTGCACGTTCAGAGTATGCTGCTGGCCCGGCGTCGGCGCACGGAAGCCGGTGCTGACGCCGCCGCGCAGAGCCACGATGGGACTCAGCGCGACGCGCGCCGAGAGCTTGCCGTTGGTGGTCGCCCCGAACAGGTCGAAGTGCTCCATCCGGAGGGCGCCGCCGAACGACCAGCGGTCGTCGCGGTCCCGCAGCTCGAGGTCGCCGTAGACCGCGACGTTGCTGCGGTTCCAGTCCCCGGCCGTGTAGTCGGGGAAGCCGGGGAAGCCGTTGGAGCCGGAGACGAAGCCCTGCGGCGCGAACGGGCCGACCTCCCACGACGGTCGTCCTCCCGCGCCGATCGTGAACTTCTCGTCGCGCCACTCGGTGCCGGCCGCGATGTTCACCCTGTCGGAGACGGCGTACGAGACGTCGAAGTTGAGGTTGACGTCTTCCTGCTTGTAGAGCCCGGGGTCGAAGTCGCGCGGGGTATCCGGACCCAGCGAGGCGTTGACCGTGTTCTCGAAGAAGAAGTCCGACTGGTGCGCACCGTAGCTGGCGCTGGCGTCCCAGGTCAGGCCGCTGTCGGCGATCCGCCGCAGCCCCGCGACCACCGACATGTCGGTCACCACGCCGCCGAACCGCGGGGTGAAGCCGCCCGGCGCGATCTCCCGGAACGAGAAGCAGTTGGGATCGGCGACCACCTGCGCGAGGGCCGTCTGGTCCGGCACGTTGTCGGTGATCCGCACGACGGGACAGTTGGCCGAGCCGTCGAGCATGCCGTCGCCAGCATCCAGCACGTCGCCGATGAGCAGCGTCTCGCCGCCGTCGAGGCTGTAGATGTTGTCCCGATTGTTGGGGTTCCGAAAGTAGAACCCCTCCGTCACCTTCTTGCTCGCGTAGTTCGTGTGGCCGTAGAACTGCAGGCCGTTGCCGAGCAGACTGCCGAAGTTGCCGAACAGCTTCAGGTCATCCTCGATGGTCGGGTTGCCCCAGATCTGTGCCGGGTCCGCCACGTCGGTGTTGCCGGTCGCGATGAGCGCCGCCGCGTCGGCGCGCTGCACGCTGCGGTTGGTCGGGTCCGCGTTGCCGTACTCCAGGCTCAGGTTGGCGAAGCCGTTCGCGCCGAGCGGCAGGCCGGCGTTGCCGGCCACGCTGTAGGCGTCACCGTCGCCGGCCCGGTATGTTCCGGTGCTGAGGTCGAAGCTGCCTCCCGCCGCGTTGTCCTTGAGCAGGAAATTCAGCACGCCGGCGATCGCATCGGAGCCGTACTGTGCCGAGGCGCCGTCGCGCATCACCTCCACCTGCCGCAGGGCGATGGTCGGGATGGTGGAGATGTCCGGGCCCTGCGCGCCGTCGGTCACGCCGGCGAACCAGGCGATTACCGACGAGCGGTGGCGGCGCTTGCCGTTGACCAGCACCAGCGTGTGGTCGTGCGCGAGGTTGCGGATGCTGGCTGGCCGTACGAGGGTGGCCGCGTCGCTGATCGGGTGCGTGGCGACGTTGAACGAAGGAACGAGCGTCCGCAACTGGTAGTCGAGGGTGGTCAGGCCCTGGCTGGCGACGTCCTGGAACGGGATGGCGTCGATCGGCACCTGCGACTCGGTCACCGACCGCGGCCGCGCCCGGCTGCCGACCACGACCACCCGCTCCTCGATCTCGACGGCCAACTCCGCGTCCACGGTGACCGTGGCGCCTGCCCGGACCTCCACGGCGCTTCGCACGACCTCGCGAAAGCCGGGCAGGGTGAAGGTCACCTCGTAGGTGTCGGGCAGCAACGCCGAGATCGTGAACGTCCCCGCGCCGTCGGTGACGGCAGTCCCGGCCGGATCGCCGCCTGTGCTCCGCGCTTCCACGGTCACGCCGGGCAGAACGAAGCCAGTCGTATCGGTGACGGTGCCGGAGATGGCAGCGCCCTGGGCGCCGGTCGCGACCGGCGCCCAGGGCGCTGCCAGGAGCAGGAGGGCCGCGGCCGCAAGGTTGGTTCGCCGCATTCTCCTTTCACCCCCTTCGTCTCGCGCTGCCGCGGTCGGTTTCGGGGCGATTGGCGATTGGCGCCTGCCGCGCTGATGGGTTCGTACCCCGTCGCCCGGACACCGCGATGGTTTCGCGGTGCCCGGTTGCAGGTCCTGCTGGGACTAGTGGTTCGTCACGTCATCATCTTCGGATACGGACATGGGTTACAGTGAGCAATCATCGACGAATCACAGCACCGCACACCCGAACGTTTAATCATGGCGCAGCACTAGCGCCCCCACCCGTAGTTGATCCGGGTGTAGTAGTAGGCGCCGTTGAAACCGAACGGCGAGAACTGGCCGTACTGGTTCCCGACGGTGTCGGCGCCGAACATGTTGAGGTCGGGGTATGTGTTCAGCAGGTTCTCGGCGCCGATCGCCAGCGTGACGGCATCCCCGAACGGAATGCCGAACTCGACGTCGAGCAGCGCCTTGCCGGAATAGGCTGGGTACAGCCACGAGAGCGAGATCCCCGATTCGCTCACACCGGTTGCGTTCCGCCCGTCCTCGCTGTCCCAGAAGGAGCCGAAGTAGTTCACGCGGCCCATCAGGTTCCAGCGGTCGGCGCGATGGTTGATGCTGAAGTTCCAGCGGGTGTTCGGCAGTCCCCGTTCCAGCGTATTGATGCGGAACTCGTCGATCACGGAACTCTCGATGTTCTTCAGCGTGGTGGTGGTGTGGTTGAAGATCGCGCTCAACGTCGTGCGCCCGAGCGCCAGGGTCGAGATCAGGTCGAGCCCCTGAGTCGTCGTCGAGAAGTCGTTCAGGAAGAACCGGAACACCGGGAAGTTCCGCGCCTCGGGGATCCCTTCCGCGAGCAGGACCAGGATCTCGGGCTCCGTCAGACTGATCTCCTGCGACAGGGCGACCCGGTCGTCGATGTCGATGCGGAAGAAGTCGGCGGTGAAGGTGAACGGCCCCTGATCGATGACCGCTCCGGCGCTGTAGTTGCGCGACTTCTCCGGCTGGAGCTGACCACCCCCGCGCGACACCGCGACCGCGGACGTGGACGGGACGACGCCGTTGTTCGTCAACTGCCCGCCGATGAAGGCGGTTGTCACGTTGAACGCGTTCTGCTGCCCGGGCGTCGGCGCCCGGAACCCGGTGCTGACCGCGGCCCGCAACGAGAACGCGTCGTGCAGCGCGACGCGGGTCGAGACCTTGCCGTTCGTCGTCGTGCCGAAGTCACTGAAGTTCTCGAAGCGGAGCGCGGTGCCGACCGTCCAGCGGCCGCCCGGGTCGTCGAACTCGAGGTCGCCGTAGACCGCCACGTTGCTGCGGCTCCAGGCTCCCGCCGTCGTATCTGCCCGGTAGCCGTTGAAGCCGTTCGACCCGGAGCTGAAGCCCTGGGCGGCGTACGGGCCGATCTCCCACGACGGTTGCCCGCCGGCGCCGATCGTGAACTTCTCGTTGCGCCACTCCGTGCCCGCCGCGAAGTGCACGACGTCGGTGGCGGCGTACGAGACGTCGAAGTTGAGGTTCACGTCGTCCTGCCGGTAGCTGCCGGGGTTGAACTGGGTCGGCGTGTCGTAGCCGAGCGACGCGTTGACCGTATCGTTGATGAACTGATCGACGTCGCTGGTGCCGATGTTGGCGCTCGCGTCCCAGTTGAAGCCGCCGCTGGTGAACCCGCGCAGTCCGCTGACGAACGAATAGTCGATGAGATTGCCGCCGAACTGCGGCGTGAACCCGCCGGGGAACCGGCTGTAGAGCGTGAAGCAGTTCGGGTCCGCCTCGACCGCCGCGAGGGCGCCCGCCTCGGGGACGTTGCCGATGACCGGGATCGCGGGGCAGCCGGGTCCGGAATATCCGGCATTGGTCCCGCTCGCCTCGTTGAACGAGGCCAGACCGGCGTTGCCGACGAGCAGGCTCGGCGTGCCGTCGTCCAGCGTCGGGCCGCGGAACACGCCGCCGCGGGTATGCGGATTCCGGAAGTAGAAGCCGCCGGTCACCGTGCGGCTGGCGTAGTTGGTGTGGCCGTAGAACTGCAGGCCGTTGTCGAACAGATGCCCGAAGTTGCCGAACAGCTTCAGGTCGTCCTCGAGCAGCGGCGATCCCCAGACCTGGGCCGGGTTGCGGAGGTTGGTGTTGCCGGCCGAGATGATGCCCTGCGCGTCGTTGCGCTGGATGCTGCGGCTGGTCGGGTTGCCGTTCCCGTACTCCAGGCTGAGGTTGACGAACCCGTTCTCGCCGAGCGGCAGCCCGGCGTTGCCGGCGAACGAGAACGCCTGGCCATGTCCGCCGATCCCGTTGCAGGAATGCTTGATGTCGCCGATGATTCCGGCTCCGCAGGTCGACGCGTCGCCCGGGTTCGCATCGCGGTAGGCGCCCGTGCGGAACTCGAGGCTGCCGCCCTCGCTGGCGTCCTTGAGCTGGAAGTTCATGACCCCGGCGATGGCGTCCGAGCCGTACTGCGCCGCCGCACCGTCGCGCAGCACCTCGGCCTGCCGGATTGCGATGGACGGAATGACCGAGATGTCCGGTCCCTGCGAGCCGTCCGCGATGCCGTTGCCGAGCCAGGTGATGACCGCCGCGCGGTGGCGGCGCTTGCCGTTGACCAGGATCAGCGTGTGGTCCGGCGCCAAGTTGCGCAGGTTCGCCGGCCGGACGATGGTCGCCGCGTCGCTGATCGGCTGGATGCTGACGTTGAACGAGGGGACGACGGTCCGCAACTGGTTGGCCAGATCGGAGCTGCCCTGGCTGGCGAAGTCCGCGCTCCGGATGACGTCGACCGGTACCGGCGACTCGGTCACCGAGCGCGGCTGCGCGCGGCTGCCGACGACGACCACCAGCTCTTCGAACCCGATCTCCATCTCGATGTCGAGGGTTGCGGTGGCCCCGGCGCCGACTTCCACTACCTGCGCGGGCGCGTCGAAGCCGGGCAGAGTGAACGTCACCTCGTAGGTTCCGGGCGCGAGCCCGCTGAACGTGAACTCCCCGATCCCGTCGGTGAAGGTCACCTGTCCGGTGCCCGCTGCATCCCGCGCCTCGACCGTGACGCCGGGCAGCACGAGACCGGTCGCGTCCCGTACCGTGCCGGAGATCGTGCTGTCCTGCGCGGTGGCGATGCCGGGTGCAAGCAGTGCGGCGCCGAGGACCAGCGCCAGAGGAATGGATTTCTGTCGTTGACGTGTCATGTCCGCTGCTCCGTTTCCTCTGATTACAAGGTGGATGTTAGTGCCAAGCATTATCGCACAGACGCGTTGATGTAGAGGATTTCGTGTGTGCACGTAACGTGCTCGCTCACGGCAAATCTTCGCCGTCGAGCTTGCACAACGCGAAAAGCAATTGTCGTGCCGCCGACGGCAAGGGATCCTCCCTGCGCGGCGCTACTCTGCCGGTGTCTGGACCAAGGTGGCCCTGCCTCTAGTACCATGCCCGTCCGCCGCCTGGCAGCTTGGGGATCTGCACGGTACTGCTCATGCAGCCCATGATAACGCCAAGTCCCACGGGCGCGATGCCCCAGGGGTCGAGCCCGAGCGGGGTCAGCGGTAGTTGGACGGGGCCGGCCCCGGATGCCCGCCAAGCCGCGCTGGCTGCTCGCGATCCCGGACTCCATCGGGCAGTTCGAGGAGTTGGACCGTCCGCTGCTGACGCGCCGCCGCGACCTCGAGCGGCTGTTCGAAGTCTCGCTGGTCCCGAGCGGCGACGCTGATGCGGACGTTCGGCGCGGAGCTGAGCGGCCACGCGCTGCCGATGCCGCGTGTCGACTTCGAAGCGCTCGTCGTCGGGGAGAGGACTTCGAAAGATCGAGACTGAAGGGACCGTGGATCGCGCCTGCGGGCAAAGGCTTCTTCACACGTTCCGCCGGCCGCGCGATCATCACGACGATCGTGCGCGCCACATCCGACACCGGTCGCGGCTAGCATCGGCGAGACCGGGTCGTTCGAAGGGGTGATTTCGGCTCCGCGCGTGGTGATTGCCGACGGTGCGCATCCACATTCCGGGGCTCACATCATGTGGGCAGTGGCCAGGCAAAGCTACGGGCTGAGTCCCCGCGCCGCCTGTTCTCCTCGGGCGTTGCGCCCGCGGCCCCGAAATAAACGCGAAGGTGGTGGGTGACGCTGGTCCCAGCGGGGGAACGAGCAGCACCGAGCCGGAGGACGGAACGATGCCGTTGCGCTTCGATGCCGGGTGCCGGTGCCGGCGGTTCCGGACCGGCTGGAGACCTCCAGCCCAGCCGCTGCCTTGCGGGCCCGCGGGAGCCCGTCGTCGTCGGACCGCGGCGTGTCGCTCTCGCCGAGAGCCGACAGCTCGGCGAATGCCCGGAGCGCCCCGCGGACCGCGGCGGTCTCGTCCCCGAGCTGCGCTTCGCAGGTACGGGCGGCTTCACGATACGTTCCGCCGACGATCCGGTCGTGGGTCTCCACCACCGCGTCGGCGAGAAACATCTCCCACTCGACGGCGCAGACCGCGAGAGTCGCGAGGCGGCGGTTGTCCGGGAGCTCGCGGAGCCCGTCGGCGAAGCAGCGCGCTCCCCCTGCCGGCGCAACCGCGTGATCCGATGTGCAGGGATATTGCGGAAGAGGCCTTCCGGAATATCGAGGCGCCGGACGTGCTCGAGGCGGTCCAGCAGCCGGTTGACGTCAGCGGAATTGCTGCCCGGCTCGAACTGCCTGAGCCAGACGAACCGCGTCACGCCGGCGTCGACCATCTCTGCGAGCAGATATTCAAGGTCGCGCCGACGCCCGGGCGAGCCTACCCACATCTGTTTAAGGAGAGCCTTGAGCCACTTGCAAAACTCTTGGGGTCGCGGCTCGGCTCAGTCCTCCGATTCTCGGGGTGAACACCCCAATTGTTCTGGATTTTGACTCCGTGTTCTGGTCCTGAAGGGCCGGCGGCAGCCAGGAAGCGGAAAACAAGGGGATCGACGTGTTTTCCACCGAGCGTCGGGACACCGGTGGGTGACTGACGCCGGTTGAGCGCCGGGATTGGATGGGCGTTTGCCGGCGGCGCGTTGGCTATGTCACCAGACGCAGGAGCTGGTCGGCGGTGAGCGCCAACATGCCGAACATGCAGTGGCACATCACCTTCGCGGTGCCACGGACCCGGACATGGCGACCACCGAACTCGTCCTTGAGACGGCCATTGACGCGCTCACCCGCCCGTACGCTCGTTGTAGCGAACCTGCTCGGCACGCTGGAAGCCGAGATTTTTCAGGCGCCGGGCTTCGGTTCGCAGTTCCTCCGCCCGGGCCTTGTCGCCACGAGGGTTGACGTCAATCAACGGGACGTGGCCGAGTGAGCGGCTGTGCTCCCGGATCTGCTCCGCGTCGTAGGCGGCGTCCATCAGGTCATACAGATTGGTCGTCCGCTCGGCGGACAGAGTCGCCAGCGGAATGGCGGCCTGGCTGTCATGCAGGGAGGCGGACGTCAACAGGCAACTGATCGGAATCTGGCCGTCGGCCACGTCAATGTGCAGCTTGTAGCCGACCCAGGTGGTCTTGTAGCCCTTGCTGTTCTTCTTCGTGCCGACATCGCAGGCGGTCGGCAGATCGTCCAGCATCGCCGGCAGGTTCATGGTCGGCTGCCGTTCGAGACGTGTCAGGACCTTTGGCCGTTCTTCGCCCTTCTTCGGCCGCCCGCGCTTGCGCTTGGGCGGCGGGGGCGGCTTCTCCTTCGTGGCCGGCTTCTCACGGGCCTCGATGGCCGTCGAGTCGCGCGAGAGGTGGCCCACCAGCCGGTCGTGGTGCGTCTCCCGGATCAGCGCTTCGTGCACGCGCTGGGGCAACTGCGTGTCGGCGAACTCGGCAAAGGCGCGCGAGAAGACCGACTCGCTCGGCACCTCGAACTTCCGCTCCCAGCCGCAGAGCCGGCGCAGGGCCACATCGGCGGCCAACCGGTCCAGCAGTGCGCGCGTCGACGGCAGGTCGTAGACCGCCTTGGCCACGAAGGCCCGCGCCATCGCCGCGCGGTCCTTGGGCGGCCGCCCCGGCGCCCGGAAGTACCGGGGAATCAGGCGCTCGATACGGATGACCTCCAGGGTCTGCACCAACTGCTGCTGTTTTTCGGTCAGTGGACCCAACGCCTGCTCCAACCGCGGGAACAGCGTACGCTGGATCGACTCCCAGTAGGGGGCGAACGAGGCGCGCAGGGCATTCATGGCTTGTTGACCGCTCCTGCGAGCTACTGTATATTTACGCGCAGGGGCAATGTCAAGCTGCGGTTCGATGGCCGGTGCGGACCAGATGCGCCAGTACACGGAGCGATACGACGCGCTCAAGGCGGAACTGCAGTCGCTTGGGTTTCTCTTCCAGGGCAGCCTCCAGACCCGCCGGATAGCGTGTGGGAAGACCACCTGCCGCTGCTACCGCGACCCGGACGCCCGGCACGGTCCCTACCACTACTGGACACGCAAGGACCGCGGGAAAACCGTCGGGATGAGGCTCACCGAAGACGAACTTGTCCTCTACCAGGAGTGGATCGAGAACAACCGCGAATTGGAGCGGCTCGTGAAGGAAATGCGCGGCCTCTCTTCGCGCGTGCTTGCCTTCATAACCGGCCGGGAGGCCCCATGAACCCCCGCGTCTCGGACTCGTCGGCGGCGGTGACCGCTACCGCCATCCTTCAGACGCTACGTCCCGCCCACTGACCGTCCCTCGCCCTGCGGCTTCCGGCAAAGAAAACCCGGCCGATTACCGATTTTTGCAAGAGGCTCTCTTGAAATGATTACATCTCAGGCACTATTAACAGGGTCATTGGTTGCCTGACAGCAGACAGGTGATTGCCGGCCTGATTTCCTCATATTTCGGCATGCTACGAGGTCAGGATACTTATTTCCAGGTTAATAACACACTTAGGACACTGCCCTAAACTAGTTTGTCACCTACAGATTTTCTGGTCATACTGGAGGTATGAAGCGAGACATCGAGCTGGAAGCGACCCTTGTTGCGAAGTATGCCGCCGTCGAGCCCGTGTTGGACGAGCGCAGTCGCCGCCGGTGGGCGGCGGCCGAGTCGCGCGCTATCGGCTACGGCGGCGACGCGGTGGTTTCGTCGGCCACCGGTCTGGCTCGGGAGACGATTCGCAAGGGACGCCGGGAGATTTCCCGCGACGAGGCGCCGACGGACCGCATCCGACGCCCTGGAGGCGGAAGGCCTCGCATCCAGCAGGATCAACCCGGCATCCAGGCCGCGCTCGAAGCCTTGGTGGATCCGCTGACGCGCGGAGACCCGACCTCGCCGCTGCGCTGGACGTGCAAGAGTCGCGCGAAGCTGGCGGCGGCGCTGAACGAGCAGGGGTGGCGGGTGAGTTCGACCACTGTGGGCCGGCTGCTGCACCGCCTGGGCTACCGGCTGCAATCGCCGCGCAAGCGGCAGGAAGGCGCCACGCATCCGGACCGCAACGCGCAGTTCGAGCACATCAACCAGACCGCGGACGAGCATCTGACCGCCGGCCAGCCGGTGATCTCGGTCGACACGAAGAAGAAAGAGCTGGTCGGGAACTTCAAGAACGGCGGGCGCGAATGGCAGCCGAAGGGCACGCCGCCGGCGGTGCTGGTGCATGATTTCCCGACCGACGCCGAGGGCAAGGCGATTCCGTACGGCGTCTACGACATGGCGCGCAACGAAGCCTGGGTGAGCGTGGGCTGGGACCACGACACACCGGCGTTCGCGGTGGCGTCGATTCGACACTGGTGGCATCAGATGGGTTGCGGCGCCTACCCCGAGGCCACGACCCTGTTCATCACGGCCGATGCGGGCGGGAGCAACGGGTATCGGTTGCGCGCCTGGAAGCATGCGCTTCAACAGTTGGCCGACGAGACCGGACTGACCATCGAGGTGAGTCATTTTCCACCCGGCACCAGCAAGTGGAACAAGATCGAGCACCGGCTCTTCTGTCACATCACGGCGAACTGGCGCGGCACCCCGCTGACGACGTACGAGACCATCGTCGACCGCATCGGGAACGTCCGGACAGCCACCGGGCTCCGGGTCCGGGCCGAACTCGACGCCGGGGAGTATCCGACGGGCGTTACGGTGACCAAGGAACAGATGGACGCACTCGCGCTGGTCCCCGATGCGTTTCACGGGGAATGGAATTACAAACTGTTACCCCGATGAAGTTGACAACTTTGTATCGATCGCTGTCCTTAGGACAGTGATCGATATAGAATTGCCAACTTCATCGAGGGACGAGCTTGTAGTTCCAGTCGCCGTGAAACTCATCGGGAACCAGCGCGATGGCGTCCATCTCCGACTTGGTCACCGTCACGCCGGTAGGGTACTGACCGCTGTCGAGTTCCGCTTGTACTTGAAGCCCGGCCTCAGTTCGTGTGTTGCCGATGCGGTCGACGATGGTCTCGTAGGTCGTCAGCGGGGTGCCACGCCAGTTCGCCGTGATGTGGCAGAAGAGTCGGTGCTCGACCTTGTTCCACTTGCTCGTGCCGGGTGGGAAGTGACTCACCTGAATGGTAAGGCGGGTCTCGTCCGCCAGCTTCTGAAGCTCGTGCTTCCAGCTACGCAACCGATACCCGTTGCTCCCGCCGGCGTCCGCCGTGATGTACAGGGTCGTGGCATCCGGGTAGGCGCTCTGACCCATTCGCTGCCACCAGTGCCGAATCGAGGCCACCGCAAACGTCGGCGTATCGTGGTCGCATCCAACGCTCACCCACGCTTCATTGCGGGCCATGTCGTAGACGCCGTACGGAATCGCCTTCCCCTCCGCGTCGCTCGGGAAATCGTGCACCCGCACCGCGGGCGGCGTCGCCTTCGGCTGCCATTCCCGGCCCGCATTCGAAAAGTTCCCGACCAGCTCCTTCTTCTTGGTGTCGACCGAGATCACCGCCTGTCCGGTGGCCAGAAACCGGTCCGCCGTCGCATTGATGTGCTCGAACTGCTCGTTGCGGTCCGGATGGACCGTGCCTTCCTGCCGTTTGCGCACCGACTGCAATCGGTAGCCCAAGCGGTGGAGCAGCCGACCCACCGTGGTCGAGCTCACGCGCCATCCCTGCTCGGACAGCGCCGCCGCCAGTTTCGCGCGGCTCTTGCACGTCCACCGCAGCGGCGATGTCGGATCCCCGCGCGTCAGCGGCTCTACGAGCGCTTCAAGGGCCGCCAGAACACCCGGCTGGTCCTGCTCGATTCCCGGACGTCCGGCGCCCGGAGCCCGAATGCGGCTCGTCGGCGGTTCACCTCTTGCGATCTCGCGGCGTCCATGGCGGATCGTCTCCCGCGCCAGACCGGTGGCCGACGACACCAGCGCGTCGCCGCCATAGCCAATCGCCGCCGACTCGGCCGCTGCCCACCGCCGGCGACTACGCTCGTCCAACACCGGCGCTACCGCGCTGTACTTTCCGACGATGGTGGCTTCCAACTCCACGTCTCGCCTCATGCCGCGACTATGACCGGAATCCCACAAGATGGCAACCTAATTCAGCGCACTCTCCTTAGTATTGGCGGCGGGTAACTTCTGGCTCATAATTCCCGTGTTGCTCACGCCGACGTGGGCTGCGGGGTGCCGGCACCCCCCGTGGGTGGTCCGTCCGGCGGGGGTGCGGCTCTTTTCCGTAAAGGGCTATCTCGCTGATTCATAAGGGTTTAGACCTGCGGACGCTCCCTCTTTGGTGCGTTTGAGCGGGAACAGCGTCAGGCCAGCGTCTCCACCCGCCTCTTTTCGGGCAGCCGCCCGACGTGATCACGGCGCCGGCACGCTCGGGTCTGTCCTCTCCGGCGCGCTCCCCTGGACATTCGCGCGGCGTTTTGCTACGGTGTCGTGGGAAGGGCGACGCTGCTGTGACGACCGTGGCGACGACGAGGTTCTCGGGTCGGGCGTTCAGCGTACCGGAGGTGACGCTGATCCGCGAGATTGTGCGGGAGTGTTCGGGCCTGAGCCGGATGGAGTTGGCGCGCACGGTGTGCGAGCTGTTGCGGTGGCGGCGGCCGAATGGGGGGCTGAAGGCCCGGGAGTGCCGGGAATTCCTCGAGCGGCTCGACGCGGATGGTGCGCTGGTGCTGCCTGCCAAGCGCCGGGGCCGCGCGGTCGGTTCGGTCACCCGCGTTCCCCGAACGGCGGCGGGGGAGCCGGGGCTCCCGCTGGTCGGCAGCGTGCGCGATGTCGATCCGCTGGATGTCGAGTTGGTGCGCGAGCCCGCCCAGCGGCTGCTGTTCCGGGAGCTGGTGGGACGCTACCACTACCTCGGGCACACGGTCCCGTTCGGCGCTCACCTGCGCTACCTGGTGTTTGCGTCGCGGCCTCGGCGGGTGGTGGTCGGCTGCCTGCAGTTCTCCAGTCCGGCGTGGCGCATGGCAGTCCGGGACCGCTGGGTCGGCTGGGACGATCGGACTCGGGCGCGGAATCTGCAGCACGTGGTCAACAACAGCCGCTTCCTGTTGCTGCCGTGGGTCGCGGTGAGCAACCTCGCCAGCGCCGTTCTGGCGCGCGGTCTCTCGCAGTTGGTGGTGGACTGGCCGCGCCGTTACAACGTCGAGCCCTGGCTGGTGGAGACGCTGGTGGATGCGTGCCGCCACCACGGGGGTTGCTACCGCGCCGCCAACTTTGTCGCGTTGGGCTCGACCAGCGGTCGCGGTCGCATGGACCGGCACGGTCGCCGTGGTGGCGAGGCGCCCAAGACGGTCCTGGTTTATCCTGTGGTCCGGAATGCGCAGCAGCGGTTGCGGGAGAGCTGAGCGATGCGAGCCGTTGTCCCCACTCCCCCCGCCCCGGCGCCGTATGCGGCGGCCGAGGCCGCCTTCGCCGAGGCCAAAGCCTACCTTTACTTCGCGCGAAGCACAACAGATGAGCGAGAGCGACCTCGAACGCGAGCTGCAGCGGCGGGGGCAGGAGTTGATGCGCAAGCTCCTGCAGGGGCACCTCGATCAGCGCAGTCCGGGGGAGGCCGACGGTCCGGTCGAGGGGGCCGACGGTGTCGAGCGCTCACAACGGCGCGTGCACCAACGCCGCATCGAGACGACCTTCGGCACGGTGGCGGTCGAGCGCGTGGGCTACGCGCGTCCCGGTCATGACAGTCTGCATCCGCTCGACGCCGCGCTGAACCTGCCGCCGGAGCGTTACTCGCTGGAGGTGCGCCGGCGGGTGGCCGAGGCGGCCGCCTCGCGGTCGTTCGACGAAGCGCTGTTCGACCTGTCTCGCAGTACCGGGGCCGAAGTGCCCAAGCGTCAGGCGGAACAGTTGGTGGCTCGCGCGGCGGAGGATTTCGACGCCTTCTACGAGGCGCGCCGCGCGGCGGCGGGCGAGCCGCCCCGCGAGGGGTCGGTTGTCGTGCTCACCTTCGACGGCAAGGGTGTGGTGCTGCATCGCGACGACCTGCGCGAGGCGACGCGGCGGGCGGCCGAGAAGCGCCGGCAGCACCGGGAGCCGCTCTCCCCGTTCCAGCGCCTGCAGCCGGGCGAGAAGAAGCACGCCAAGCGCATGGCGACGGTGGCCGCCGTCTACACGACGGCGCCGTTGGTGCGCAGCCCCGAGCAGTTCCTGCAAAGCCTGATGCCACGACAGCCGGGCGCGAAGCCCCCGCTCGTGCGGCCTCGCCCGGTGGCCAAGCGGGTCTGGGCGAGCCTCGAACGCGAGCCCTGGGAGGTGGTCGCCGAGGCGACGCTGGAAGCCGAGCGCCACGACCCCGAGCACGTCAAGCGCTGGGTCGTGCTCGTCGATGGCGCCGAGACGCAGCTCGACCTCGTCGAAGCGGGCGCCGCCGCCTACGGTGTCGACGTCACCGTGATACTCGACATCATCCACGTGGTCGAGTACGTCTGGAAGGCGGCGCACGTGTTCCATCGCGAGGGGAGCCCCGACGCGGCGCATTGGGCCTGGACGCGCGTGCAGAGCATTCTCGAGGGCAAGTCCAGCAAGGTGGCCGCGGCGATGCGGCGGGCGGCGACCGTCGCAGGCTTGTCGAGCGACACCCGCAAACCGGTCGATACGTGCGCCGACTACCTGCAGAAGTACGCGCCGTATCTGCACTACGACCGCTACCTCGCGGCGGGTTATCCCATCGCCACCGGCGTCATCGAAGGGGCGTGCCGGTACCTGGTCCGCGACCGGATGGAGTTGACCGGCGCCCGCTGGCGCCTGGTGGGCGCCGAGGCGGTCCTGAAGCTGCGAGCGCTACGGGCCAGCGGCGACTTCGACGCGTACTGGAATTTCCATGTTGCCGAGCGCGAGGAACCGACAGAAACTAGACTCGGGTCGACCGCAAGATGTTGTGGTCGCCGGCGGCATCGTCAAGCCAACAGCGTGCGCGTGTGCTCACCGACGTCAAGGCGCGTCGCTTCGCTCCGCCCCCGCTCCGCGGGGCTGACGGCCTTGACGCCGGCTCCGCGCACGCTCGTCCAGACTGGCTCTTGCCGACGATGCTCACTCATACACCCCCTACATGTTGTGGTCGACGTCCTGTCCAGAATGACGCTCTTTCGGGCGACCGTTGACATTTCCACGAAGCGCGCGAATACGAGCGGAATCACGCCCAGCGATACGCTGCGCGGACAGCCCCGCCGGTCAGCGAGCCGCCCCCGCCGCCCTCCCCACCACGCCTTCGACGCGTCAAGTAGCTCTTGCCATGCCACTCGCAGAAGCTCCCTGGGTCGTTGACGAAGAAGAGCCACACCCGTCCGGCGGCGGGCGTCGGGTACCGATGAGCACCCTGACGTGCACCCGCTCCGTCAATCCTTACACGGTGCGCACCCCCGGTAGCGGCTCGTGAGACGCGAATTTAGAGACCGGAAGGCCGCGAGCTGAAAGCTTCGCGATCACCATCGAGTCTGGCGCTTGGACTCGGACCACGGGGATCCGTTTGGCACAACTCGCTGAGATTGGAGCCTCCGAAGACAGGCGCATCACGACATCCGACACCCAGGTGGGCACGGGTGAGGTGCCGGCGCTCCAAGCTCGCCTTTCGAGCACGCAGTCGATCGAGCTGACCGCGCCGTTGACTCCCGGGACCTACTGCTACGGCGCCTGCGTGGACGCGGTGGCCGACGAGGCAGACACGACAAATAATTGTTCCGAAGGCACGTGGATCACGGTGATGGAGTCGGATCACCGACTCGGCGACGTCGCCGTAATTACGACTCCGGGCGGAAACCACCGGAAACACGGGACACTAGCCCATCTTTACCAAGATTAGCGGTCGTTTTGCGGATTTGGGCGGTTTTCGGGGAGTGCGAGGCCTGCAACTTGTTGATTATAAAGGATCAGGTTTCGCCAGAGACGAATGTAGTGCCATAAGCGTATAGGAATACTTGCCTGGAACAGGGTGCGTCCGCTATGGTGGGCTCCATGTTCATTCGGCGCACCCAAACCCGGCGGACAAAGGACGGAAAGCCCTACTTCTCTCATCGCCTCGTGCACGCCGAACGCCTCGGCAGCAGCGTGCGCCAGCGCACCCTCCTCAACCTCGGTCGCCACTTCGATATTCCTCAGGCGGACTGGCCGCTGCTGTGCGCCCGCATCAACGATGCGTTGAGCGGTCAGGCGCCGCTGGTGGCCGATTGTCCGCCTGCCGTGGAGGAGGAAGCGCAACGGATCGCGGCGCAGTTGATCGCCCGCGGCGCGGCCGCGCCGACCGCCGGACTGACCGATGTGCAGCCGGTCGATGTCGACTCGTTGCGGCTGGTCCGCCCCCGCAGCGTCGGCGTGGAGCAGGTCGGCCTGTGGGCGCTCGAGCAACTGGACCTGCCGGCGCTGCTGACCCGGTTGGGCGTCAACGGCGCCCTGCGCAGCGCGGCCACCGGCGCCATCGTCGGGCGTCTGGCCGCGCCCGCCTCGGAGCGCGCGACGCACCGCTGGCTGCAGGAGCGCAGCGGTCTCGGGGAGTTGCTCGGCGTCGACTTCGAGACCGTCGGTGCGATGCAGCTCTACCGCGCCTCGGACGTGCTGGTGAAGCATCGCGAGGCGATCGAGGCGCATCTGTTCGACCGCGCGATGGGGCTGTTCGACCTGCAGCCGACGGTGACGCTCTACGACCTGACCAACACCTACTTCGAGGGCGAGGCGAGCGACCAGCCGCAGGCGCAACGCGGGCACTCGAAAGAGAAAGCGCAGCGACTGCCCGCTGCTGACCCTGGGCCTGATGCTCGATGCCAGCGGCTTCGTGCGCCGCTCGAAAGTCTTCGCCGGCAACGTCCGGGAACACCGGACGCTGGCCGGGATGCTCGAAGCACTGGAGGCGCCGGTCGGCGCCCTGGTGGTGATGGACCGCGGTGTCGCCACCGACGCCTGTGTGACTTGGTTGCGCGACAACGGCTACCGCTATCTGGTGGTCAGCCGCGAACGCCACCGCCGCTTCGATGCCGATGCCGCCGTGTCGCTCCAGACGCAGTCGGACCAGACCGTGCACATGCACAAGGTGGTCTCGACCGACCCCGACGAAGTGCGCCTGTACTGCTACTCCGAGGAGCGGGCCGAGAAGGAGCGGGGCATCGTCGAGCGTTTCGCCTCCCGCTTCGAGACCGCCCTGACGAAGCTCAACGACGGGCTGTCGCGTCCCCGCGCGCACAAGCGCCTCGACCAGGTCTGGCAACGCATCGGACGGCTGAAAGCCAAGCATTCCCGCGTCGCCTCGCACTACCAGATCACCGTTACCGCCAACGAGGCCGGCGACCAGGCCGTCGCCGTCAACTGGACCCGCCGCCCCCAGGACGGCTCGATGGTTACCCATCCGGGCGTCTACTGCCTGCGCAGCAGCGAGACCGACTGGAACGAAGACGCCTTGTGGCGTACCTACACCACGCTCACCGACGTCGAGGCGGTATTCCGCTCGCTCAAATCCGAGCTCGGCCTGCGCCCGATCTACCACCGCAAGCCGGCGCGGGCCGACGGCCACCTGTTCATCACCGTCATCGCCTACCAGCTCGTGCAGGTCATCCGCACTCGGCTGCGCGCGCGCCGCGAACACGCCAGGTGGACCACGCTACGCCGCGTCCTCGAAGGCCAGCAGCGCGTCACCGCCACCTTCCGCCGTCCCGACGGACGCACGCTGCATGTGCGCACGGCAACCCAAGCCGAACCCGATCAGCGGGCCATCTACGACGCGCTCGGCGTCGACCCACATCCCGGCGGCGTCCGCAAGACGCTCGTCTGACCGACCAATTTCCCCGGTTCGTACGCGTTTGTAGTGCCACTCGGGCATTTCTGTCGGCGTAAACCACTGATTCTAAATTGGTTTAGTTTTGTGAGCCGCTTGCAAAACTCTTGGCGTAGCTCGGCTCGGAGCACAAGTTCTTCTGGTGAACATCGTTTTGCCTGGATCCCGACCGAGAATGCGGGGCGGGAGGACCGGCGGCGACCCAAGAGGCGGAAATCAGGGAGTTCGAGGGTTTTCCCACCGGGCGTTGGAGACACCGGTTGGTGACTGACGCCTGTCGGGCGACCGGAAGGGGATGCGCGTTGGCCGGCGAGGCGTTGGTTTACGTCACCAGCCGCAGGAGCTGGTCGGCGGTGAGCGCCAGCACGCCGAACATGCAGTGGCACATCACCTTCGCGTTGCCGCGGACTCGGACGTGGCGCCCGCCGAACTCGTCCTTGAGTCGGCCATTGACGCGCTCACCCGCCGTGCGTTCGTTGTACCGAACCTGTTCGGGAAGCTGCAAGCCGAGACGCTTCAGGCGCCGGGCTTCGGTCTGCAGTTCTTCGGCCAGCGCAGTGTCACGGCGGGGGTTGATATCGATCAGCGGGACGTGGCCGAGTGCGCGGCTGTGCTCGCGGATCTGCACCGCGTCGTAGGCGGCATCCATCAGGTCATACAGATTGTCCACCCGCTGGGCCGACAGGGTGGCCAGTGGAACGGCGGCCTGGCTGTCGTGCAGCGAGGCGGACGTCAGGATGCAACTGACCGGAATCTGGCCGTCGGCCACGTCGATGTGCAACTTGTAGCCGACCCAGGTGTCCCTGTAGCCCTTGCTGTTCTTCTTCGTGCCCACACTGCACTCGGCCGGCAGGTCGTCGAGCATCTCCTGCAGGGTCATGCTCGGTTGCCGGTCGAGGCGTTTGCGTGTCTTGGGCCGTTCTTCACCCTTCTTCGGCCGGCCCCGCTTGCGCTTGGGCGGCGGAGGCGACTTCTCCTTCGCGGCCGGCTTCTCGCGCCCCTCGATGGCCGTCGAGTCTCGGGACAGATGGCCCACCAAACGGTCGCCGTGCGTCTTCCGGAGCAACGCTTCATGCACGCGCTGGGGCAACTGGGAGTGGGCGAATTCGGCGAAGGCGCGAGAGAAGACCGACTCGCTTGGCATCTCGCGCCGCCGCTCCCAGCCGCAGATGCGGCGCAGCACCACGTCGGTGGCCAACCGGTCCAGCAGCAGGCGCGTGGTCGGCATGTCGTAGACCGCCTTGGCGACGAAGGCGCGCGCCACCGCCGCGCGGTCCTTGCGGGGGCGGCCCGGCATCCGCAAGCGCGAGGGAATCATCTGCTCGATACGGATCACCTCGAGGGTCTGCACCAACTGCTGCTGTTTCTCGGTCAGCGAACCCAACACCTGCTCCAACCGGGGAAACAGGCCCTGTTGGATTGACTCCCAGTAGGCGGCGAACGAGGCGCGCAGGTTCTGCATGGCTTGACTGCTCCCAGCGCCTACTATATATAGTAGTGTAGGAGTGAGGTCAAGGAGGGAACCGATGGGCCGCCGGAACCCGATGCGCCGGTACAGCGAACAATACGATGCGCTCAAGGCGGAGTTGCAAACGCTCGGGTTTGTCCGCCAGGGCAGTATCCAGACCCGCCGTCTCACGTGCGGGAAGCCTGCCTGCCGCTGCCACCGCGACCCGGACGCGCGTCACGGCCCGTACCGCTACTGGACACACAAGGTGCGCGGAAAAACGGTCAGCCTGCTGCTCTCCGAAGACGAACTCGCCCTCTACCAGGAGTGGCTCGAGAACAACCGCGAACTGGAACGGGTCGTGAGGGAAATGCGCCACGTCTCGTCGCGCGCGCTCGCCCTCATAACCGACCGGGAGGTCCCAGAGGTCCCTTGAGACCCCGTGTCTCCGGTTCCCCGGCGCCGGTGACGGCTGCTATCCTAATCCTACGAACGCTGCGTCCCACCCCGCTGACCGTCCGTTCCCTCTGCCTCGGGTAGGAAAACCCGGCCGACCAAGGGTTTTGCAAGAGGCTCTTTGTGGTTGGTAAACTTGGGCTAGCTCTGCCCTGTACCCGCATTCAGGGCTGGACAAATCAGCTTCCGCCGTGTAGCGTCACGGCATGGAGCATCAGAACCAGATACTACAGACCCTTCGTGCGCCTGAGTCGCAAGCTCGCCTCGAGCGGATTGTGGCGCAGGAGGCGCTGAACAACCGGGCGGCGGTGGGGCGGCGGGTGTGGGCGGAGTTCGGGTTTGTGGATGCGCGCGGGTCGGCCCAACTCGCGGGTTGTCTTAAAGCGCTCAACACGCTGCACAAGGCGGGGCGGATTGCGTTGCCGGCGTCGCGGGGTGGCGGGGGCGCGCCCACTCCGCAGCGTTTCGACGCGCCGGTGGCGGCGGCCACGGCGGTGCCGGGTACGGTGGAGGCGGTCGCGGGGTTGTCGCTGGAGCGGGTAGAGCAAGGCGGGCAGCGCCGGGTGTGGAATACCTTGCTGCACTTCGAGCATCCGCAGGGGACGACGACCTTTGCGGGCTGCCAGGTGCGCTATCTGGTGGTCTCGGCGCACGGGGTGCTCGGCGCGGTCGGGTTTTCGGCGTCGGCGTTGCAATTGCGGGCGCGCGAGGCGTGGATGGGGTGGAGCGCCGGGCAGCGTCTGGCGCATCTGCACCGGGTGCTGTGCCTGAGCCGGTTCCTGATCCGCCCCGGCGTGCAATGCCGCAACCTGGCCAGCCAGGTGCTGGGCCAGGTGCTGGCGCGTCTGCCAGCGGATTTCGAGGCCCGCTACCGGTATCGTCCGTGGCTGGTGGAGACCTTCGTCGGCCCCGCGCATGACGGGGCCAGCTTCAAGGCGGCCAACTTCGTGTGGGTCGGGCACACGGCCGGTCGCGGGCGCCAGGACCGCGACCATGCGCGGGCTCGTCCGGTCAAGGCGGTATATATGTATGAGTTGGAGCCGCACTGGCGGCGGCGGTTGGGGGTGGCGCGGGTCGACGCGGCGCCGGCGCTGGCGCCGGCTGACGGTCTCGACAGCGGCGCCTGGACGGTGAACGAGTTTGGAGGGGCGCCGTTGGGCGATCAGCGGTTGTCGGCGCGTCTGGTCAAGAGCGCGGGGCTGCTGGCGTCGTTGCCCGGAGAGGCGGTCACCGCCAACGCGTCCCACGACCGCGCGGCGGTGAAGGGCTACTACCGGCTCATCGACCAGCCGGTGTCGTCGGCGGTCACGCCCGGGAACATTCTCGCGCCCCACCGGGCGCGCACGCTGCAGCGGATGCGCGGCCAGGACACGGTGCTGTGCATCCAGGACGGGACGGATCTGAATTTTGCGACGCGCCCGCACTGCGAGGGGCTGGGCATCATCGGGCGCAACCAGACGGTCTCGAAGACGCTCGGCCTGCATCTGCATCTGACCCTGGCGGTCGATGGCGCGGGTCTGCCGCTGGGCGTGCTGCGCTGCGGTTTCGAGGCGCCGCCGGGCGGCGCGGCGCGCCCGGCGGACGAGCCACCGCCGGCGGCGGCGCAGGAGACGGCCCCCAAGACGCGGCGCTGGGTCGACGGCCTGCGCGACATCGACCGGGCGGCGGCGGCGTTGAGTCGCAAGACCCGGGTGCTCAGCGTCATGGACCGGGAGGCGGATTGCTTCGCGGTGTTCGACGAGCAGCGCCGTCTGAACCGGGTGGAAGTGCTGGTGCGCGCCCACCATGACCGCTGTCTCGCCCAGGGCGCCCCGAAGCTGTTCGCCGCCATGCGCGCCGGCGCCGCCGACGGGCACGTCGAGATCGAGATCGACCGCCTGAGCGCGCGGCGCAAATCCAGCGGCAGGCAGGCCCGCCCGGCGCGCACCGGGCGGGTGGCGCGGGCCGAGGTGCGCCATCGCCAAGTGGTGGCGCCGCCGACCATCGCCGGCGCCGAACCGGTGGCGCTGTCCACGGTCCATGTGCGCGAAACCGCGCCGCCGCCCGGCGAGCCGGCGGTCGAGTGGTTCCTGCTCACCAGTCTCGACGTCGACAGCACCGAAACCGCGGTCGCGGTCATCGGCTACTACCTGCGGCGCTGGCGCATCGAAGACCTGTTCCGGGTGCTCAAGTCCGGATGCCGAGTCGAACATCTCGCGTTCCACACCGCCGACCGGCTCCAACGCGCGGTCACCATCAATACCGTGATCGCCTGGCGCCTGATGGTGATGACCCTGCTCGGACGTGACGTGCCGGGGTGCGACGCCCAGTTGCTGTTCACCGACATCGAGTTGCGTTTCCTGACCGACTATGCCGAAGAACTCGGCCTGCCGCCCCCCTGACCATCTCGCCGCCGCAGTCCTCCTGCTCGCCATCCTCGGCGGCTACCAGAACCGAACGCACGACCCGCCCCCCGGACACCAGATCATGTGGCGCGGTTACGAACGAATGTCCATCGCAACCATCGGCTACCGCATTGGACGGCGGGAGCGTGCTGGAGTTGTCCAGAACGAATAATGTGGGTACAGGGTAGGGCTAGCTGCCACTTGGAGCGAGCATCAGTCGATGGAACCAAAGTCGGTTGTGGAGCGGCTCAAGGAATTCGGCCAGACCCGTGCCGATGATTCGGACTGGAGCGCGCTGGACTCGGAAACCGAAAGCCTCATTCGAAGGAATCCTTTCGCGTTTCTGATCGCCGGGGCTTTCGATCGGGGCATGCCGTGGCAGAAGGCGTGGCGGATTCCGGTGGAGATCGATCGGCAAGGTTTTCTGGATCCAGCGCGGTTGGCATCCATGGGCGAGACGGAGCTGATCGGGTTGCTGGACGGCTTGGCGGTGCGCCCCAGGTACGGCGCAAAGCAAGGCGCCCGGACGTTGTCGGACGCCGCCAGACTGGTCTGGGAGCGGTTCGGCGGAGACGCCGACGCCATCTGGAAGGACGCGTCTCCCGCCGAGGTGGAGAAGACCCTGCAGGAAATCCATGGGCTCGGAGCCGGGATCGCGTCGATGGCGACTCGGATACTCCACGACGACTTCGACTGCTTCCGAGGGCAGGAGCGGCAGATAGACGTGAAGCCGGCCGTTCATCTCCTGCGCGTGTTCCGGCGTGTCGGGCTCATCGACGACGACTCCGCGAACCAAGCGATACGGACGGCTAGACGCCTGAATCCTGAGTTTCCGGGCGAACTGGATTGGCCGGCAGGGCGGATCGGCCAGCGTTGGTGCCACTCGACGGAACCGGACTGCGGCCGGTGCCCGTTGACCGGGGACTGTGCGAAGCGGATTTGACGTCGCTTGTGAGCGGATCGAGTCGCTTCACCGACTCGGCGACGTCGATGGGGAAGTGATGCCTCAGACGTTTAAAAATTAGTGGTTTACAGTGGGTCACTTCTTGTAGACACTTCGTCGGTTGACGGGCGGGATGGGCTCTGCCTTCCTCGAGCGCCCGGTCCGGGACGTTCACGCTGACGCCGACGGACAACTTGCTGGCGAGGGCGACGAGAGGGTCACGGGACGGATCGCCGTCGAGTCGTCGCTCCGGCATAAAGGCTCTCGCCTGCCACGGCGTCGTCACGAGCTTGTCGATCAGCGTGCTCCCGAACGTTGGGGGTACGTCTGTCGTTGGGGCAGTATGCGTGAATTTCGAAAAAATCGAAGCAGGGAGCCGGGAGTCGTGTCGGCCGGCGCCGTGGGGCTGTTGGCAGCCTCGTCGTCGCGTCCCTCGTCTGCGGTCTGGCCGAGTAGCAGCGCGCCAACGGACGCCGTCCATTCACCCGGAACGAGCCGACAAGGAGTCACCTTGCAACCGACCCATCGGAAGACGATTTACCGCTCGCCGCCCGCCATCGCGGCCTTGGTCATCCTGATCCTGGCCTGCGCGCCCGCCGGGGCCGAAGCGCGCGGCGCGGCGCAGGAGGAGCCCCAGGAACAGATGGAGGCGCTCGGCCGGGCCCTCGGGATGACGCCGGAGGAGGTCGAGGCGCTGGGGCTGTCGCCCCAGGAGATCGACAACCTGCTGGCCGGATTCTCCGAGGAAACGGTCGTCGTCGGCTCCCGCGCGCAGCCGCGGACGGTGACCGCGTCGCCGGTGCCGGTGGACGTGCTCTCGGCCGCCGAGCTCACCAGCCAGGGCACCGTCAACCTGCAGGACCAGCTCCGGACAATGGTGCCGTCGTTCAGCGTCAACACCCAGCCGATCAGCGACGCGTCCACCGTCGTCCGGCCGGCGATGCTGCGCAACCTGGCTCCGGACCACACGCTGGTGCTGGTCAACGGCAAGCGCCGCCACCGCTCGTCGATCATCGACTGGCACGGCGGCAACGGCGTGGCGTTCGGATCGCAGGGACCCGACATCTCGGCCATCCCGGCCATCGCGCTACGACAGGTCGAGGTGCTGCGGGACGGCGCGGCCGCGCAGTACGGCTCGGACGCCATCGCCGGGGTGCTGAACTTCCAGCTCAAGGACGCGGCGTCGGGCGGCGCCTTCGAGTACAACACCGGCACGTTCGGGGACGGGGACGGCGAGGCGATGAACGTCGCCGCCAACGTCGGGCTGCCGCTGGGCTCGACCGGCTTCGCCAACCTGAGCCTGGAGTACGGCGGCTCGAACCCGACCAATCGGAGCGCACCCCGGAGCGACGCCATCGCCCTCATCGCGGCCGGCAACACCGACGTGGCGTCCGACACGCCGCAGGTCTGGGGCTCGCCGGACATCGAGGACGACTTGAAGCTGTTCGGAAACTTCGGCTACACCAGCGCCGCGGGCGTGCAGGTCTACAGCCACACCAACTACGCGAGCAAGCGTGTGACCGGGGGCTTCTTCTTCCGCAACCCGAACACGCGGGGCGGGGTCTTCAGCCTCGACGGCGGCCAGACGCTGCTGATCGGCGACGCGCTGCAGGCCGGCGGAATGGGGTCGGCGAACTGCCCGACGGTGGCCATCACCGACAACGTGGCCGACCCGGTGGCCCTGCGGCAGGTGTTCGACGACCCGAACTGCTTCTCGTTCCGGGAACGCTTCCCGGGCGGCTTCACGCCCGGCTTCGGCGGCGAGGCGCAGGACCTGTCGCTGGTGGGCGGCGTCCGCGGCTTCACGGTGGACGGCTTCAACTGGGACATCAGCGGCTCTCTGGGCGCCCACGAAACCGACCTCTTCATCCGCGACACCGTCAACGCCTCGCTCGGCCCCGACACCCCGACCGAGTTCAATCTCGGCAGCAACCGGCAGCGGGACATCGGCCTCAACGCGGACCTCTCCTACGCCGCCACCGACATGATCAACATCGCGGCCGGGGCGGAGTGGCGCAACGAACAGTACCGGACCGTCGCGGGGGATCCGGAGTCGTGGACGGTCGGCCCCTACGGCCGGGGCCAGGGCTTCTCGGCCGGGTCCAACGGGTTCTTCGGCTACGGGCCGATGGCCGCGGGCACCTGGAGCCGGCGCAACGTCGCGCTCTACGGCGACGTCGAGCTGAACGGCGCCGAGACCGACTGGACGCTCGGCACGGCCGTCCGCGTCGAGCACTTCGACGACTTCGGCACGACGATGAACAGCAAGCTCTCCGGCCGCTTCGGCTTCGTGCGGGCCAGCGTGAGCAGCGGGTTCCGCGCCCCGACGCCGGGCCAGCAGAACGGCTTCAACATCTCGACCATCTTCGACCCGGCCCTCGGCGACCTGGTGAACAACGGCACCATCCCGTCCATCTCGCCGGTGGCGGCGTTGCGCGGCGGTGTGCCGCTCGCCCCCGAGAAGTCGATCAACTACACCGCCGGCATCGTCTTCGACACCGGGCAGTTCAGCCTCACCGCCGACTACTTCCGGATCAACGTCTCCGATCGGATCGGGATCACGAGCAACTTCACCCTGACCGCAGAGGAGATCGACACGCTGCTGGCCGCCGACGTCGCGGCGGCGCGCGACCTGCGGCGGTTCCGGTTCTTCACCAACGCGTTCTCCACCGCGTCGCAGGGCATCGACCTGGTGTCGACGTTCACGCCGCTCGCGCTGCGCGGCAACACCTCCATCAGCGCCGTCTTCAACTACACGGACACCGCGGTGACCGACAACCGGAAGGGGCTGCTGAACGACCGGCGCCTCGCCGAGTTCGCCTACGCGCTGCCCCGGACCCGCTGGAACGTCGGCCTGACGCAGCAGGTCGGGCGGGTGAACGTCCTCGGCCGCGTGAACTACTTCGGCGGCTGGTACGACTACGACAGCGGGTTCGCCCAGGTCTTCGTCCCGTCCGGCGGCATCGAGGAGGGCTTCTTCGACGGCCGGCCGATCGTCGACCTGGAGGCGAGCATCGCCCTCGGCGGCGGCACGACGCTGGCCGTCGGCGCCCAGAACGCATTCAACACCTATCCGGACGAGAGTGCGCGCGCGATGTCCGTCGGCGAGAAGTACAGCGAGTACACGCCGTGGGGCTTCAACGGCGCCTACTACTACGTGCGGGTCGGCTACGGCTGGGGCAACTGACCGTCATCGCGTGCTTGCCGTCGACGGTCAACCGCTGTACCCAGTGCCGACTCCGGCCAAGGGCTGTTTGGTGCTCTACGGAGCGCCGCGGAGTGCTACGGAACGCTGGTCTCACTCTGGCAGCGTCAGCGAGACTGTCTCTGTAAGTGAATGAATATACATACATTTACCTTAATGCCCGAAGACAGTATCCCACGATGTACCCCACGACGTCGGGAACGCTCTGCTCGCATCTGAGTCAAGGTAGGGTAACAATATACTTGACTGACCTGCCAGCGGCCGGCTAAGATCATCTGCATGGACGCACCGAAGACCCTGCTCGACGCCGTCGCCCACTTCGCCGACTACCAGAACTGCCACGACTTCATGGTGCCGCTCCGCTGGCCGGATGGCGTGCGCTGCCCGACGTGCGGATCCGACCGCGTGTCGTGGTTGTCCACGGTCAACCGGTGGAAGTGCGCGGTCAAGCATCCGTGCCGCCAGTTCAGTCTCAAGACCGGGACCATCTTCGAGGATTCCCCGCTCCCGCTGGCCAAGTGGCTCCCCGCCGTCTGGCTCATCGTCAACGCGAAGAACGGCATCAGCTCCTACGAGATCCACCGCGCCATCGGCGTGACTCAGAAAACCGCGTGGTTCATGGGACACCGCATCCGCGCGGCGCTTCACGCCGGCTCGTTCGACAAGCTCACGTGGGAGGTCGAGGTTGACGAGACGTTCATCGGCGGGAAGGCGCGCAACATGCACAACGCCGAGCGGAAGCGTCGTATCCATGGTACCGGTGGGGCCGACAAGACAGCCGTGCTCGGGATGCTCAAGCGGGGCGGCGAGGTCCGCGCGATGGTCATCGGTGATCGGAAGAAGGCGACCCTTCAAGGCGAGGTCAAGAAGCACGTCGCGGCCGGCTCGGCGCTCTACACCGACGAGTTGAAGTCCTACCAAGGACTCGACGCTATGTACGCCCACGGGGTCATCAACCACGCCGTTCAGTACGTCGATGAGAACGTGCACACGAACACGATGGAATGCTTCTGGGCGTTGCTCAAGCGGGCGCTCGGCGGTACGTACGTGAGCGTCGAGCCATTCCACCTGTTCCGCTACCTGGACGAACAGGCGTACCGATGGAACGAGCGGTACGGAACGGATTGGGATCGGTTCCGCCGGGCCATCGTTGGCGTCGTCGGGAAGCGGATCACATATCGGAAGTTGACGGGTCAGGACCACCAGCCGGAGCCGGCCGTTCCGTAGCTCCCCCGCCCGCTGCGCGGCCTGAAGCCTGCGCGCGGATCTCTGCCGCGCGTTTCGGCGAGACGGACAAGATCGCGCGCATCGCGTCCGTGAAGTCCTCCGCCGCCTCCTGGCCCTCTGTACATCGACTTGTCAGTGTTTGAGTCATCTGTTAGTATTCAAGTCATCATGGCGATGAACGTGTTGGATGTCTTCGAGTACTTCGAGTCAGCCCCTATCGCTGACTCCAGGCGCGCCCTCAAGTACGCGTCTAGGATCGTCGCGGCTCGTTGTGAGCCCGTGCCCGAACCTCCAGTGCCCGAACCTCCAGCCCCGAACGGCCGAACACCGGGAGGTCAGGAGAAATCTGACTCGTTGCGAGTCAAAGCCGAGACTGTTCTTCGAGAACACGGCAGCCCGATGACTGCAGTGGATATCGCAACCGGGATCGGGTTGCGGTTCGGGATGGTCAAGAGGACTTCGCTTCTCTCGATCTTGTCCAGGCTGGTCGCCAAGCAAGAGACGTTCTCTCGCCCGAAAGTCGGCATGTACGGATTGCTCGAATGGAAAACCCAGGCGGCGCCGTCGCGTGATCAACACGACGACGCCGCCCTGTTCGGGGGCGACGCGTGATGGGGGCGAACTGGTGCGCCGGCAGGATTTCTGACCCGGGCCGGCTGGGGTTCGATTCCCCACGTCTCCACCTTTTCATCGACGGGGGAGTTGGCAGAGCGGCTGAATGCAGCGGTCTCTAAAACCGCCGGCGGTCCCGGCCTCAGAACTGGAACACCGCCCGTGGGTTCGAATCCCACACTCCCCGCCAGACGCTGATGGCGATCGTACCACCGGTGTTCGTGGTTAGTCAACCGCCTTAATATCCCCGCCAATCGTCCGGCAGACTCTCCTTGTACCGCAAGGGACGGCCGGCAAGAAACCGGGCGAATTGAGTCGCGCCGTCCATACGGATTTCCAACGGGCCTGGTTTTCCAGACTTGTACCCTTCCCTCATCAGGTACAGACGATACGCCTTCAACTGGCTCTGTAGCTCCTGATCGCTCAACTTGCCCTCCCCAAACACATCAACCCGCCACACCATCGCAGAAGGTCGTCGATTCCAGTGTGATTCAAGTGGGAGAGGTCAGTCAAGTATATTATTACCCAAGGTAGCCCAGCCTCTGGTCCCATGCCGACCCCGGCTCGGATCTTGAGAATCTGCGCTTGCCGCACCCCGAATGCCGCCCCGGACCGGTGGTGATCATGTAGCCCATGATAGGCCGAGTCCCACCGGTGCGAGCCGTCGCAGTCGAACACGTGGGGGATTCGGCGGTCGTTGAACAGGGACAGCCGCGGGCGCTCGCCAGTACGCCGGTGCTGTCGGGACAGAGATGGCGACGACAACGCCACCGGCATCCTCGTCGCCGCCCATACCGGGCGGCTGCTCGTTCGCGTGAGACAGCTCATCAAGTCGCGGAGCTTCGCCCCCGGGTCTCACGGATCCCGGTCTTCCGGCCTCCGGGGAAACCCAGCCACCGGGTGCAGGTTGTCGTTGCCCCACTTGCGGTAGTCGGCCATCGTGTGGAACGCGCGGCCGGGTCCGTCGTCGAGCACGGGTCTGTACGTCTGGATGAAGGACAGGTCGAGGTGTTGCAGGTCTGCAGGTCCACATCGAGCCGGCGGCGTCACAGGCCTGATCGTCCTGGTCGGCACCCCCGACGACACCACAACGGCCCTCGATTCCAGTCTGCCCGACCGGGGAAGAGAGGTACGAGAGGGAGGTCCTGACCACGGTCGGCGGCGCGCCGCTGGCTGGCGGTCGCCGCTGGTTGTGCGGAAACACTCGCCAACGGACCGGCATGGGGCAGCGGGTCGGGATCGGCCCAACTCGTGTTGGCCATCCCGCTGACGGCGACGGACGCGGCGACGGCCCCACGGTTCTACCAGAGGTTCAAATGGAACGTGACCGCACCGATCGAGGCGGACCGCTGGGCTGCTGGACGCTTGCGATGTCGTCGGCTGGCCCGTTCGGCGGCGGCTGGAACGGACCACGTCGTGCGCCTGGCGTCGGAGGCAGAGTTGAGCGCGCAGCGGCTGCTGGGGGGCACATCTGCCTGCAAGTGTTTCCCGGAACGGTGGGAGACGGTGGCGGGAGAATGCCTGGGCTGCCTGATGCAGTTCGCCATCGACGTGTGGCTGTCCGTCCACCGACCACGTCGTTGCCGTCCGTCTTCCAGCGATCCACTCCAGAAGCTCCCGGAGTCAGAGCCGGTCGCGACGGACCCCTCGGTCGTCCTGGATCCGCACTGGGTGGCCCCACGCCGGCCGAGTCGAATCTCGCCGCCCTCGGAGCTGGAACGCTACGCGCTCGACAGACTTCGATGGCCGAGCACGGTTGGCATTCCTTAGAATGCGTGGTCACAGAAACCAGATCGCCCGAGGGGCGGACACACAACGGAACCTCCGGCGCTGGAGAACAGTCGACGGAGGCCTGGATTGAACCGGGAGGACGAGATCCGTGCCAACTCTGTACCGGGACACCGGCTACTCGCTGACTCACCTGATCGAAGACATCAGGCACGGGAACGTCGCCCTGCCCGACATCCAACGTCCGTTCGTCTGGTCGTCAGCGAAGGTCCGCGACCCATTCGACTCGATGTACCGTGGTTACCCCGTCGGGACCCTATAATGTTCTGGGAGACCGGCGCAGATGTCGGCACCCGTCAGGTGGGTGGCGGCGAGAGCGACAGGGTTGCCAAACTGCTCATCGTCGATGGCCAGCAGCGGCTGACTTCGCTCTTCGCTGTGCTCACAGGCTGCTTGGTTCTCACCAAGTCGTTCGACAACAAGCGCATCCGGATCGCCTTCCGGCCGACCGATGAGACCTTCGAAGTGACCGACGCGGCCATCGAACAGGATCCGGAGTTCATCCCCGACATCACGGTCCTATGGGCAAGCGGCTACAAGTCGACCGTTCGTGACTTCATGGCCCGTCTTGACAACAGTCGGGACGGCGGAGTCCAACGTGCGGAGCAGGATCACTTGGAGGAGCGAATCGATCGCGTCCGGGACCTGCGTGATTTTCGCTTTCAGGTCATCGAGCTGAATGCCAGCGCCAACGAAGAACAAGTCGCGGATATCTTCGTCCGGACCAACTCCAAGGGCGTCACGCTCAACCAAGCCGACTTCATTCTGACGCTGATGTCCGTGCACTGGGAGGAGGGCCGTCTCCAGCTCGAAGCGTTCTGTCGAGACGCCGTCGACCCCAACGTCGTAGGACCTTCGGCAAGGAACGCCTTTCTCGATCCGAAGCCTGACCAGATGCTGCACGCCGGCGTGGGGCTTGCTTTCCGGCGGGAACGTCTCCAGCACGTCTACAGCATTTTGCGCGGCAAGGACCTCGAATCCGGCGACGTGAGCCCCGAACGCCGAACCAAGCAGTTCGAGATGCTGCGCCGCGCCCACGACGAGGTAATGGACCTGACGAACTGGCATGAGTTTCTCAAGTGCCTGCAAACATGCTGGTTTTCGCCACCGGCGGATGATCACCTCCGAGGGCACGGTGGTGTACTCGTACGTCCTCTGGTTGATCGGCAAACGGGACTTCGGCCTCGACCTGAGGACCTTGCGCGGAGTCATCGCGAGGTGGTTCTTCATGGCTCACACGACCGGCCGCTACACGTCGTCGCCCGAGAGTCAAATCGAAGCCGACCTCGGTCGTGTCGTCGGTCTCACGCCTGGCGACGCACCGGGGTTCTGCAACGAACTCGACCGGATCGTCGGTTCGAACTTCACCGGGGACTACTGGGAAATCTCGCTCCCGAACCGGCTCGACACGTCCGGTGCGAAGTCACCGGTCCTCTTCGCGTACTGGGCGGCGTTGAATCTATTGGACGCGGAAGTGCTGTTCAGCCGAATGAAGATCCGCGAACTGCTCGATCCTGTATCCGCCGCGCCTCGATCCATCGAGCGGCACCATCTGTTTCCCAAGGCGTACCTCACCTCCAAGGGCGTGACAGCCCGCAACCGGGTCAACGCCATCGCCAACATGGCCTTTGTCGACTGGCCGGAGAACGCAACCATCGGTCTCGATAGTCCTAGCGACTACTGGCGGGTCATGACCGAAGCCATGCCTCCCGATCAGCTCGACCACCAGCGCTACTGGCATGCGCTACCAGTCGGGTGGGAGACCCTCGACTATCAGACGTTCCTGGAACGCCGCCGTTCTCTGATCGCCAAGGTGGTAAAGGACGGTTTCGACCGGCTCTGGGGCGAGAAGTCCATCACCAGGCCGTCCTTGACCCTGGCCGACCTGCTAGCTGTAGGCGAATCGCAGACGGTGGAATTCAAGTCGACTGCGCGCTGGAACATTTACGCCGGGCGGGCGGACAAGAAGATGGAGCACGTCATCACGAAGACGGTGTGCGGTTTCCTCAATGCCGAAGGCGGCACACTGCTCATAGGAGTCGGCGATGACGGCGCCGTCGTCGGCCTCGCCGACGACATGAAGACCCTGGGCCCAAAAGGCAACCTAGTGCTGCGCCATGATTAAACGTTCGGGTGTGCGGTGCTGTGATTCGTCGATGATTGCGCGCTGCAACCCATGTCCGTGTCCGAAGATTATGACGTGGCGGACCACTAGACGGTTACGAGTTGTTCCTGCGTCAGCACCTCGACAACAACCTCTCGATCCAGACGGCAGGCATCGTCCAGATTCGCTTCGAACGGATCAACGGTGCCGAGGTATGCGCGGTGGCGGTCGCTGCGTCAGGCAAGCCCGTCTTCGCCAAGCCGCATGAAGGTGAACAGGAGCCGACGGAGTTCTGGGTGCGCATCGGCAACGCCACCCGACAGTTCCATGGCGACGACATGGTCGAATACCAGTCGACGCACTGGGCCTGACGGAGGAGTTCCTGGCTCAGGCCGACCACCAGAGCGAGGTCGTAGTCGGGCGGCAGCTTGGATCGGCGTAGAGAGCTGCTGCTCGATCTGCCAAGGAACCAACGCCGGCTACCGCCGAAAGTACCCGTCCGCAGGCCAGTTTTGTTTGGCGCGCTCGAGGGCTGCGCCGGCGAGGCTGCCGCCGAGATTCTCCAAAGCCAAGTCAACGAACGCTTGGGCGATGTCCGTCGACGCGTTGAGGAGGTAGGCGAGTGCCTGAGTCGCAGCCGGCTCCTCGCCGCTCGAAGCGATTCGGGGAATGAGGTACCCGAGCAGACTCATGGTCGATGCTCCCTACTCGGCGACCAAGTCCCGCCGATCCCGGTACAGACGCGCCCGATTGATGATGTAGTCCTCCCGGGGAATCGAGGTCCATCTCGGCGCAAGGGGTCATGACCCAGTACTTCTGTTCGGCGATGAAGAGATAAACGGACATCCGGAAAGGCGGGGGCTGTAACCCCCGCCGCCGCTCCCATGCTCCGATCAGTTCAGTTCCGTTCGATACACATGCTCCCGGAAGTCGGTTGACGCTGGGTCGCATGGTCTCTGCCAGCCTGGACGGCCAGCGGTCGGAAGGTCGCGGTCGAGCCCGCTATCTGCGAGTCTAGCACGGCGCGGCGCGCCGTACCCAGTCGGGATCGGGCGGCCGGGTACAATCCGGAGTGGACTCGGTAGTCCCACACGCAGGAGCGGCGCGATGAGAAACCACAGCACGCTGAAGCAGCAGAGAATCCGCTTGTTCGAGCGCGGGAACGACAGATGCCCCGTCAGCGGATCGACCGCCCCGGTGACGCGGTGGGCGTTGCGCACGAGGGCGTAGTTGAAGCGGCCTCGCGGCAGCACGTCGGTCACGATACGCGCGGCATCGAACGACTGGTGATTCTGGCGCCAGCCGACGGCGCCGACGAACGTTGATCGTCGAGCAGTATCTCCTGCCGGCCAAGCGTCACGAGCGTCCCGTCGTCGGGCGCGAATCGTAGCGCGGCCTGATTGACCTGGGTCAGGCCCGGATCCGCCAGCACCGGCCGCTCGGGCCGTTCGTTGTGCCGGTGCGCAGCGCCCCGGTTGTCGTACAGGTCGTCGCCTACCGGACGCACGTTCTCCGCTTCGAGCTGCAGACTCAAGCCGCGGTACGGCGAGGTCTCGTAGCCGACGGTCGTCCGCAGCGTCGAGGCATGCGCGTCGAACTCGAACGTCGCCAGAACAATCGCTCTTAGCATCGGCAGCCCCTCAAGAATGTCCTCTCTACCGAGCTATGACCCGAACGAGTACCGCAGCAAGACGGCTCTGTGCGACCTGGTTCTCCGCTCGCACCAGCGGCAAACGCAGCAGGTCCACGATGTAGTCCATCGACAGCCCGTCCCTCAGACGCCAACTGATTGTGTTTCGCCAATCGATCGTCGGATCGAGGGCGCCGAAGCCGCCGAAGAGATCCAGATTCGTGTTGACCAGCAGAAAACGGTAACGGGCCGAAACGACCACGGTAGCTTCGACGCCCTGCTGGTCGAAGTTGGGAGCCTCCTGGTACTCCAGGGGACGGGACGCTGGGTCGTCGAGAAACAGGGCTTCGTTGAATCGGTTCTGCCGAAGACCGAGCCCGCCTCGCAGATCGACCGTGACGGATCGGGACCGCAGGAGGCGCGCATTGAGGCCGACCCCCTGCCGCAAGAGTACAGGCGCGAACGCACCACTCGTCTCGAGGTTGGCGCTGGCCGGCACGAACAGATCATCGATCCTGCCGTCGAGACGGCGAATCACGACTTTACCGTCCTCCGTGAACAGCGCCTCCGACGGCGCTGCGGTCATCAGAAGGCCGAATCGTGCGTAGAAACCGAACCAGCCTTGTAGGAAGCGAGAGTAGAACGCGTCAACTAGATCGTCCGCGTGGTAGGGGACGGCCTCATCGAGCAGTTCCTCGCTCGGCTCATGCGCGTCGTCGTCGCCAGCGACGTCCACCAAGGCGAGCGTCTCTGTGGCGCGGCTGAGCATGCGCCTCACCACCTGCAAACGTTTCGACTATCGGGTCTCATTTGCAGCCTAGAACGCCTTACCCTGAGTGATCCCTAGTCCATCACGGTAGAGCATCGGTATCTTGTATGAGCCGCCCACAGTCTCTAAAACGCCCAATTCCACAAGAGGTTTCACGGCGGTCTTCACCTCCCCCTCGCTAATTCCAAGCTGTCTGGCTATCGACTGCCCGTTGTGCTCGGCCTTTCCACCGCGAAACTTCTCGATTACGGGAGACAACTCCCCGGCTTCCGCTAAGAGTGTGTCTTCGACGCGCTCTGCACTAAGCCGACTGAGAGCCCTTCTGATCGAATCCGGCTCGATGAGATGCTGGCCGGGCACGAAGTCTCGGCCTTCTCGATCCTCTCGACGGAGTTGTGCTTCCCTCGCCTTGCTCACAAGGTCGATGAGATTGCGAGGGGGCTTTACATCGTTGCCGTCGCGAATGCGCGCCATGATCCAGCGCCAAGTCGTCGGTTTTCGTTCAGCGTCATCGACCTTTTCAGGGAAAATGCAGTCAAACAATTCTTGGTCCGATGCATCTTGAGCGCCGATGTCAGTCAGAAGCGTGGGGGCTTCTCTGATGCGGCTGCAAAGGAGATTTAGAAGATCTTCCTCTTCCCAGACAATCTCTACCTTCCGTGCGTTCACGTGCGTAAGATTGACGAATCCGCCCTGCGTGATCTTTCTAAAGAGGTCGCGCCGAACGAAGAGCTTTAGTTTGACCTTCGGGAACTCAAGCAGATCGAGGTAGGTACGGAATAGAGCTCGGAGCGCTGGGGTCTCGGTAGCCGGAAATCCCTGAAAGGCCTCATCTAGGCGATCTAGTACGACCCACACTTCAAGACCAGCGTCGCTGAGGGCGGCGTTGAGAAGACCAAGTGCCTGCTCGTGTGGGACCTCCTGCGGATGTTCCGCCGGAGCATCGGTCCTCGCAAACCCCACCTTCGGCACAATGATCGGAATCCCTGTCTCCGACAGAGTCATCTTGACTTCGGCAGAATCTGGGTACAATCGGGCGATGGCGTTCATGATCTTCGAAAAGACGGTGGACGGACTATCGTCACTGGCGTGAAGGGCAGTGCGTTTCAGGAGATCGTGCAGTTGGCGCATCTTGTCGGTACGATCATCACCGTCGTACAGCGCCAGCAGCCAGTTCCCCACCAGGGAGAGCACATAGGCCTTCCACACCGTAATGTACTGTGCTTCCGTGAGAATTTCGTGCTGAGCCAACCGCTGAAACACCGGATTACCTGACGGATTAAACGCAGCTACAACCTCTACACTTCTAAGTTGCTCCATGGATGGGTAGCGCTTGCGCAAGATGCTATAGAGCGCAGTCTTGCCGGTGCCCTTGTCCCCGGCGATGACATCGGCACGATCCTCGACAAGCGCGCGGAAGGGATCGGTCTCCACGAAGTATTTCTCAAGTTCTCTGTCGAACTCGGCGACGGAGTTTCCAAGGTCCAACTTTCGGACTATGTCCACGGTCTTCATTGATCCTCCCACAGGTTACCTCCGAATTCGCACCCCTGTCAATCCTCCGATTCGAAACCGTCCACTTCAGGGGGTACAGTCCAACTGTGTCTAACTGTGTCAGAGTCGCACCACTCTTGCACTAGGTCCCCATGCTGCCAGTCCGAGCCCTGTTCACTCAACGGAAGACCAGTCGTAGTCGAACACCTTCTGCTCCATGTTTTTCCTAAAGGTGGTGAGATCATCGGGCTTATCGAGGTCAGCAGGGAACCATCCACTGCTCGGTTCACCGATCCCTTTCTGAACAACAATCACAGTCAACCAAGGTCGCCCATGGCGTCGACATATTTCATCGCGGATGTACTCAAGCTGCCGAGCCTGAAAACGCGCCGGTAGGCCAGTTGCGGTTTCCAGCTGTTCATACGTCACGGTCCTCCCACGAGAAGCAGCCAAAGCGATCTCCCGAAATATCGCATCTGTCCTCTCTGGCTTCGAGTGAACGGATCCACGGTAACGCCCCGCTGTGCGAGCAAGCAGAGAGATGGCCTTAATCGGTTCCACCAATTCCACGCCGCATTCATCGCACTTGACTATGGTGCTCACGGTCGTAGGCAAGGAGCCAGGAGCCTCAGACCCGATCGGCAGCCCGGTGACATCCCAAAGCCTCTCCAGGACAACCCAGTTCTCGTTTCCACACTTCGGGCAAGCCTTTAGATTGGCGTCCACCCACTGCCGGACAGCATCCCGCTGTGCGTTGGTCATCAGCATCCTTTCGTTGCGGCGCGGACGCCGCGCGCGGTGACAGCCCGGGAATCCGATGAGCGATTGAGCCGACGAGCGACGGCCGTGTCCGTTTGAACCCCTAGGCGCGCGTCAAACGGCCCCGGCGCTTCCGCCAACCGCCGAAGGATTGCCTCGTAGGATTCGCCCGTGTCCCGACGCTCGGTGTTCCTCATCGCCGCGTTCGCGTCCAGCGTCGTCGCATCGATGCCGACTGTTTCCTCCGCACCAGCCCCGCGTCGGGGCTCCGCTCCAGCACCTACGTAGACACGGCCACGTGCGTCTCGACGTCGATCAGCCGCCGCGTGGGCGACAACGTCGAGTGGTCCGGCACCGCCTCGGTCAGGTCCAGGTCCAATAAGGACGCAGACTCAGCGAATCGGCCACCCGCCACGCGATACCCCCGCTCGGAGGACAGCCCTTCGAAATAGCCGGTGAACAACAGGCGGTAATACCGTCCCGGGGGAAGCCCCGGGCGGCCCATCCGCGCAGCGTAGAACGCCGCGCAAGGCCCTGCGACGAAGGCGTCGAAGCCTGCGGCCTCCAGGACCCGGTTCAGATGCTCGAAGAAGGGATGTCCAGCGTTCGTCGGAAGGTCCGCCGTGCTCACCCGCACTAGCGAGAGCTGTCGAGTCGGCGGTTTCTTGCCCATCGTCATGCCGATCAGTGTACGGAACTCTATCGAGCTGGTCGAGTCCGAATTCCCTGCGGGGCAGTGCCAGGGTCTGTCGGCGCCGTACCCGTCTGCAGCCTGTTCCAACGACCGCTGTTCCCGTCGGCCTGGACTCCCTGGGCAGCCCCGGCTGCGGCGTCATCACGTCGCAGGCGACCGCCGGGCGGGGACTCTGTTGGCCCTACCCCCCAGTTGTCCAGCGACATGACGGCTCTCGACTTCGGGCGATCCCCTACCACTGCCCGCGCGAAGACTTTCTGCGACTCAACGTCAGAATCCAGGGGTGGCAGGTCGCACAGGTCGCGGGGTTGGTGGTCGGGGCGCCATTCTTCGTGCCTGACAATTCTCCGCCGCCGAAAAAAAGCCCAGACCACGCCAACACCGACCGCGCCGATGGTTATCAATGGGTGCATCTTTCCTCTGTTCCCTTGCTCAACGATGATCCGGTAGCCGAGGGGGCATCACTCGATCGAGGTCAAGATTCAACCACCTCTACAAGCGCAATGTTGGTCCACGGTACCACGGTGGAGCGCGACACGCCGGCGAGTGTGACTCCGAAGGCCGAGATGTCTACGACGTCGCCCCTGATGAGTGCTGAATCCGAGGGGCATCCATCCGAACCGGTAGGCGCACCGTCCTGCCGAATTCCAGCCTCCCCCCGTTGTCCATCCCACAGCCGCTCCCCCGCTCCTCAGTCGAGCAGTTGCCATGATATCCTCTTGCGATCCGACCTGCGACGCAAGGTCGGCAGGTGGCCGATGCTTGGTCCCAGGCGTTGGGTGCTAGGGATCTGAGGCTGACGGAAGGTGATCGCGTGAATATCGCGCACGCGACTGCCATAGTTTCCGCGTTTCATCGCACTTCACGAAGAGAGTCCGCTAATTCCTCCCCGTCCCCAACATCATTTTCGACCGGCACCGTACCCGTACACGCCGACTTCAGCCAACCGGTCCCTTAGGCATCCCACCTCCAATGAATCTCTTGATCCTGATTGGCGTTGAATAGCGGCAACTGGTCCATGTAGCCCACGGGCTGCCCTACGGTGAGACCGGCCCAAGACTTGTTTTCCACAGCCCGGTCCCTTCGCGTACCGCCGACGGCGGTGACGGTGCGGACTGTGGATTGGACGACTCCGGAGCCAACGCTCGCCCCAACGGCGGCGGCCATGGCGGAGAGCGGCAGCAGCGACGGCCAGACGCTCACGGCAGAGAACGTCGCGAGCAGTTCGACGGTCGTGAACGGCGCGTCGGACGGGACGGCGACGGCAGGCGTGGACTACACGGGACGCCCGGAACGCTGACGTTCGCGCGGGGCGCGCCGCTGACGCAGGCCTTCCCGGGTGCCGATTTGGGCAACCTGCTCAACGAGGATGACCACGGTGTCGCTGAGCGATCCGGAGCGTGAGCCGGTGGCCGAGGAGACGCTACGGACTCCGCCTGCGCATTCGCGCGAAACCAATCATCCGATCTTCCAGACCGCCTCGCGGAATCCCTCGATTTCGACGCCGCGTCGTTCCTTCGCCCGTGCTTCGACCAGATCTGGAACGCGTGCCGCTATGATCGCAGCCGGAACTACGACGAGGGGATCTGGAATCCCAACCGGTAAGGAATGCCGCTGACGCCGGAACAACAGGCCCGCCAGCAGATCGACACAGCGCTCGCTGAGGCCGGTTGGTTCCTCCAGGACCGCGGCGAGATGAACCTCGCCGCCGGGCTCGGGGTTGCCGTGCGCGAGTTCAGGATGGCGCCCGGCCACGGGTTCGCCGACTACATGCTGTTCGTTGGCGCGCAGGCGGTGGGCGTTCTCGAAGCGAAGCCCGTCGGATACACGCTGTCCAGCGTCGAGTTACAAGCGGACAAGTATGCGACCGGGCTGCCGGTGGGCTTGATTCCACCAGTCAATCCGCTCCCGTTCCTGTACGTCAGCACCGGTGTCGAGACCAGGTTCATCAACGGTCTCGATCCGGATCCGAAGAGCCGCCGCATCTCGCATCTGCCGCACATTCACCGGCCGGAGACGCTGTCCGAAGGGGTCAAGGCCGAGACGCTCCACGCCTGGGTGAAGCGCTTGCACGCGGAGGGCGGAGGCGTCCACACGCCGGCCGACGAGACGCGTCCGGCGTCGCTGCGCGGCCGCATCCAGACACTGCCGGAGCTGGAGCAGGACTTCCTGTATCCGGTACAGGTCGAGGCGGTCGGGAACGTCGAATGGTCACTCAAGTGCAATCATCCGCGCTCGCTGGTCCAGATGGCGACCGGGTCCGGCAAGACGATCTTCGCCATCACGTCCGTCTACCGGCTCATCCGCTACGCCGGCGCGCGCCGCGTGCTGTTCCTCGTCGATCGGAGCAACCTCGGCGAGCAGGCGGAGAAGGAGTTCCAGGGCTTCCGCACGCCGGACGACCACCGGAAGTTCACGGAGCTCTACACCGTCCAGCGCCTGACGTCGAACACCATCGGCGCGGCGAGCAAAGTGGTCATCACCACGATCCAGCGGCTCTACTCGATGCTCAAGGGCGAGCCCGACTTCGCGGCGGGGGACGAAGCGTCGTCGCAGTTCGAATCGACCGGCGGCGGGCTGAGCGAACCGCTCCCGGTGGTCTACAACGCGGCGTACCCGCCGGAGTACTTCGACGTCATCGTCATCGACGAGTGCCACCGCTCCATCTACACCATCTGGCGGCAGGTGCTGGAGTACTTCGACGCGTTCCTCATCGGCCTCACCGCGACGCCGGCCAAGCAGACGTTCGGGTTCTTCAACAAGAACCTGGTCATGGAGTACGACCACGAGCGCGCGGTCACCGACGGCGTCAACGTCGACTTCGAGGTCTACAACATCCGCACGCGGATCACCGCGCAGGGCGCCACCATCGAGGCGACGCCGAACACGATGGTCGAGTACCGCGACCGCCAGACGCGCCAGCGCCGGTGGGAGCGGCCCGACGAGGACATCACTTATGCCGCCGCCGAGCTCGACCGCGGAGTGGTCGCCCGCGACCAGATTCGCACGGTGGTCCGGACGTTCCGCGACCGTCTCCCCATGGACATCTTCCCCGGCCGGAAGGAGGTCCCGAAGACGCTCATCTTCTCCAAGGACGACAGCCACGCCGAGGACATCGTGGAGATCGTCCGCGACGAGTTCGAACGCGGAAACGAGTTCTGCCAGAAGATCACCTACAAGGTGACGGCCGCCCAGCCGCGCGACCTCATCCAGGCGTTCCGCAACAGCTTCGAGCCGCGCATCGCCGTTACGGTGGACATGATCAGCACCGGCACCGACATCAAGCCGATCGAGATCGTCATGTTCATGCGGGCGGTCAAGAGCCGCGTCCTCTTCGAGCAGATGAAGGGCCGCGGCGTTCGCGTCATTGACGCGCGCGAGCTGCAAGCGGTCACGCCCGACGCCAAGGCCAAGACCCACTTCGTCATCGTCGACTGCGTCGGGGTGTCCGACGTCCCGCTCGCCGACACGCAGCCGCTGGAGCGGAAGAAGACCGTTCCCTTCAAGGTCCTGCTCGAGCACGTCGCCATGGGCGGGACCGATCCGGCGATGCTGTCGTCGCTCGCCAGCCGTCTGGCCCGCCTAGACCGGCAGTGCGGACCGGAGGAGGATGAACGGATCGCCGAGGCGTCCGGCGGCGTCGGTATCGGCGCCATCAGCCGCGCCATCGTGGAGGGTCTCGATCCGGATCGCCAGATCGCGGAGGCCCGGTCGATGTTCGACGTGCCCACAGGAAACAAGCCGACCGAGCAGCAGTTGAAGCAGGCGGCGACGACGCTTCTCAGGCAGGCCGCCGAGCCGATCTCCACCAAGCCGGCGCTACGCCGCCTGTTGCAGGACATCAAGCGCCAGATGGAGCAGATCATCGACGACATCTCGCTCGACGAATTGATCGAGGCCGGCGCGAGCGAGGAAGCGAAGCAGAAGGCGAAATCCCTGGTCGCCTCGTTCGAGCGGTTCATCGCGGACAACAAGGACGAGATCGACGCTCTCCAGTGCTTCTACGCGCAGCCATACACGAAGCGCCTCCGCTTCGGCGACCTCAAGGCGCTGGCCGACGCGATCAAGGCGCCGCCGCGCGCCTGGACGCCCGAGAAGCTCTGGCGCGCCTACGAGACGCTCGACAAGGACCGCGTGCAAGGCGCATCGGCGCAGCGCCTGCTCACCGACCTCGTCTCCCTCGTGCGGTTTGCGATGGACCAGGACGCGGAACTGGCGCCCTTCGGCGAGCACGTCCGCGCACGTTTCGACCACTGGCTCGCGCAGCAGCGCACGGCGGGCCGCGAGTTCAGCGCCGAGCAGGTTCGGTGGCTGGAGATGATCCGCAACCACATCGCGGCCAGCGTGGAAATGACGGTGGAGGATCTTGACTACGCGCCGTTCGCGGAGGAGGGCGGCCGAGGTCGCGCGGCGCAGGTGTTCGGCAAGGGGCTCGGACCGCTGTTGGATGAGCTGAACGAGGTGCTGGCGGCGTGAGCACGAGCCACTGGGAGAAGGTTCCGCTGTCAGAGATTGCCGAGGTGCGGCTCGGTCGCCAGCGGTCTCCGAAGCGGGCGGTCGGCCCCAACATGCGGCCGTACATGCGCGCCGCCAACGTCACGTGGAACGGGATCAGCCTGCACGACGTCAAGGAGATGGACTTCACGCCGGAGGAGTTCAAGACCTACGCACTTCGGCCCGGGGATCTGCTGTTGTCCGAAGCCTCGGGGAGCGCGTCCGAGGTCGGCAAGCCGGCGGTCTGGAACGACGAAGTACCGGACTGCTGCTTCCAGAACACGCTGATTCGCGTGCGAGCGTCCCAACCGCTCGTGCCGTTCCTGCATCTGCACTTCTACAGGGATGCGTTGACCGGCGAGTTCGCCCGGGCGGCCCGCGGGGTGGGAATCCACCACCTGGGTGCGAAGACGCTCTCCGACTGGGAGGTTCACCTGCCGCCGCCCGACGAACAGCGGCGCATCGTCGAGACCGTCGGCTCGTACTTCACTCGGCTGGATCATGTCACCGCGACGCTGGAGCGGGTGCAGCGGAACCTGAAGCGGTACCGCGCTTCGATCCTGAAGGCGGCTGTCGAAGGGCGGCTTGTGCCGACCGAGGCGGAACTCGCCCGCGCCGAGAGCCGTGACTATGAACCTGCCTCCGTTCTGCTCAAGCGGGTCCTCGCAGAACGGCGCCGGCGATGGGAAGGAATCGAGTTGGCGAGAATGAAGGCGGCTGGGAAGGCGCCGAAGAACGACAAGTGGAAGGCGAAGTACAAGGAGCCGATTGCGCCGGACACTGCCGCACTACCGCCGCTGCCGGAGGGTTGGTGCTGGGCGACGGTAGAGATGTTGGGAGACACGGAGGAGCAACCCGTTCTCACGGGGCCGTTCGGGACCTCTCTTGGGAGAGCCGACTTCGTCGCAGGCGGTGTTCCAGTCTTGACGATAGGATGTCTCAAGAGTTCGGGTGTCGACATGCAGAAGGCGCTCTATGTGACCTGTGCCAAAGCCAAAGAGTTGAAAAGGTATTCGTTGCACTCGGGCGACGTGCTCTTCTCACGCATGGCCTCCGTCGGACGAGCTGGGTTGGTCTGTGGAACACTGAGTGGCGCCATATTCAACTATCACCTCATGAGACTGCGGCTGAACCAATGCGCCATCGCTCCGTCTCTCTTCGTCATGTACGTTCGCGGTTCCCATGTCGTAAAGGAGTACGTCGTGAACATCAACCACGGCGTGACGCGAGACGGAATCAACACGGCTCAGTTGTTGGGTTTACCTGTTGCTCTTCCCCCGCGTGTGGAGCAGGATCGAATTGCATCCCAAGTCGATATACTATCCTCTCTTGGAGAAGCACAGCTCGATATTGTCCATGGGAATATCGTTCGATCCAGGCGCCTGCGCCAAGCTATCCTCAAGCGGGCCGTTGAAGGAAGTCTTGTGGATCAGAGCGAGCCGCGTGGTCGGTCACTTTGGCCTCGATAGACCGCCCGCACGAAATCGCTTCCCAAGTGAGCGGCACATTGCGGCCCGCTCCTTGCCGATGAGATCCACGACCCACTGGCCGTACGGGTCGGGGACCCGCATCCGGCCCCGATTCAGAGCATTGAAGACGGCGTCGGGGAGACTACGACCGAGCGCAGCCTGGACGTGGCACTGAGCCAGCACGTCCACCGTGCATCCGACGGCGAGGTTCGGGAAGCGTTCGATGCAGATCCGAATGGCCTTGCGCTCATCGACGAGGGCGACCGCACCCTGCTCGATGGCACATGCGATCGTTGCGGCTTCACCGTCATCGAGGGTCTCGGATGCCGAGCCTGTGACGAGGCTCCGAAAGTGGGACATGCCGATGTTCCCCAGTTGCGCCCGTTCGACGAGGTGCTGCTCGACGAGCACCGCTAGAGCGTTAGCATCTCCGCGGCCCGTCTGTCGGCCAATCTGAAGTTCCAGCAAGACATCTTCGATGACGACACAGCGGTTAGGTAGGGATCGCAGGATCGCTTCCGCGCATCCGGTGGCATTCAGATTGATGACGACGCTCGTGTCGACGACGACGGGTGCCGCGCGTTCATCGAGGCAACTTCGGCAGACCATCCGTGTCGTTCCCATCAATGTCGGCAGCGTCGAGGATCTTGCGCAACTCAACGCGATCGAGGCGCAACAACCGCGCGAGCTGTCCTTCGCTCAGCAACTCCCGACGCTGGGCCTCGGCGGCGAGGAGGCCGAGGCGAAGGGACACTGGTCGCTGCGCGTCACGGCTGTTCGGGTCGACGGCACCCGGCTCGCCCAGAACCTGACGTGCCTGTTCGTTGGTGATTCCGCCGTGTGCCACGAACCAGTCCCACGTACCCCGCTTGACGAGACCGAGCTCCTCGATCCGCCGGACGATCGCCTCGCGTGACACCCCGAATGCGTGCGCCAGCAGGATGACGTGGCGTCGAGTGAAGCGAGAGGCGCCCGCGGTGACTTGCTGGAACCTGACTGTTACGGTTCGCGCCGGCGTGAGGAATGCACGCCCGAACGCGTTGGCGTACCGTTCCTCGCGGGAATCGTCGTGTTGATCGAACCGACAAACGTCGGGCGTCTGCCGGCGGGACGTCAGATGTCCGAGTTCGTGCACGCCGGTCTGTGCCTGCCGTTCGCGAGGATGGTTGGCGTTCAGCAGGATGCAGGCGCCAACCCCGTCTTCATACGCGAACAATCCGGAGACCCGGCTGTCGAGCGGCCGCACGTAGACGCGCACCCCGAGTTCCAGTTCCAGGAGGCTTATGACATCGTGGACCGGGGCCAGTCCCCGTCCGAGCCACTGTCTGAGCTCGGTCGCATCGTTCTCAGCCTGCAGACGCACGTCGCCAGGCAGCAACGGTCTCGCCGGCGGATAGTTTTGGGCGCGCGTGACGCCCAGCAGGTTTTCAAGCTCGACTTCGGCGCGGACGAGGTCCGTCAACAGGCGCGCTGCCCGCTCGGCCGCCTCGTCGTTGGCGTTCGAGAGCTTTCGAAAACGGGGGACGAGATCGACGTGCACCGCTTCGCGGCGCAGCACCGCATTGACCGACGTGCCGTACAGGCGTGCCAGATGCTGGAGTTCATCGATCCGAACGCGGCGTCGGCCCTGCTCCATGGCGACCAGCGTCGTCCGCGCAACGCGAAGGTCGGTCGCCGCGTCGGTCTGCGTCAGGCCGGCCGCTTCACGCGCCCCACGCAGGCGGGAGCCGACGTCGACGGGATCGATACTGTGAAGCGTCATGTCAGTGTCCTCGAACGATCCACTGCGCCACGAACGAACGTGGTCCGAGGGAATCAATGAAGTCCCGCCATTCCTCTTCATGTCGCCGGAGCATGCCTTCCAGCTTCGTCTGCGTGTCTCGCTCGTCCAATCCGAGTGACCGGCCCAGGAGGTAGGCTTGCCTCCCGATGGCAGCCGCGCTGGTTGGCGACCGGCGCAGGTCGGCCAGGTGGTGGAGATGAAGGACCCCGGCAATCGCGTACTCGTGAAGCGCGCCCGTGGGCTCTCGATGCATGAACGCCGGGGCGGCGCCGTCCTCGAAACGAGTGGAGTTCAGATTCTCCCACACGTAGGTCTCGGGAGCCTCGCATCTGCCGGCTGCGTGCACGCTCATTCGTCTGAGCAGGCAAGCAGCGCAAATCCCGCATTGGCGGAGCCTCTCGGATACGGATACCTGTCGAGGACCTTGCCAACATGAACGCGTATCCGTCCAGTCGGCATCGTCAGGGTACGATTCGAGAAACGCGGACAAGGTCTGGCCCTTCGTTCGCCAGAGATGTGGATACTCGTAGTGAACCTCGTGCCCGAACAGCGCCGACACGAGACTTTCCATCTTGGCGGAAAACCGGGGATGATTTCGGACATCGGGATAGGCTTGGCCTACCGGGGCCAGCGACGGTCCCAGGGCGCCCTGGCCGCTCTCCGGCAGGACGATTCTTCTGCTCCTGCAGAGAAACGCCGCGATACCGCTGAGCAGTGCGAATCTGAACCCGCGTGAACGCGCGCTCGATTCGACCGAGCCGGACTTGCCGTAGGACACCCGCCACGGCATCGACGCGAACGCGCGCGGCGGCGAGGTTGGGGGTTGTCCTCTTGGCGAGGCCTTCGATCCGAGTCGAACCCGGACCAACGCGTCACCATGCTTCCGTTGAAGCAGGCCCGCCGCCAGGTGTGAGTCGAGACCGTCGCTGAAGGGCATTACTACGCAGGAACTCGGGAAGTCGAAGGACTCTTCCCGCTGAGGCGCGAAGTCCTTCTTCCGCCGCGCGAAGTCGATACGCCACTGGTCACCGGTCAGAAACGAGAGCGCGTCATGGAGTGCATCGGACACGCTCGTTGACCGCCAGAGGTCGGGGTCATGGACAGGCACACGTAGAGCGATGTCACGGCCCCAATCGGTGGAGCGACGTCGCTTCGTGTGGTCACAGAACTGAACCGCCGCCCCGATGACGCACGCGTCGTACGCCGTAGCGTTCCAACCGGCCACGCAGTAGGTCTCGATGCCTCTCGTGTCGAATTTCAGGTGTTCACCAATCGCGCACCTGATTCGATCCCTTCGAGCGGAGCTCTTCTCTTCCACGACATCGACGCGGTGTTCGGGCAGCAAAAGGGTCATGCTACGGCCATCCTCAGGGCAGCGACACACCGTCCTCGATCCCGGTCTTCTTCGTTGGCCCTCGCGGCGCGGCGGCGTCAGCACATCCGATGCAGCGCTTGCCGAGGGCGCTCATGTTGGCCGCGGCAATCGCGCCGTCGATGCGATTCCTCACTAGCGTGGCGCTCCGAGCGGAGGACTCCCGCAGCCAGTGTTCCTCTACTTGGCGCCCGCCGCTGCAGGCACGTTCCAGAAGCGCGTCACCGGCTGCCTTGGCAAGTGCTTCCTCGCCGCGGTACCCCTCGTGTAGCGCCTGGGTCACGCAGTCCAGTACCGCGCCGGCCAGGGGACTGTCCGCGGTCTTGCCTCTCAGCGCTTCGAGCTGTCCGAACACCGATTCGCCGAAGAGGTCACCTTGGCGATCGTCGATGATGTTGCGAAGGTGTCCGGCGAAGCCCGTGGGAACTTCGACACCCCAGTCACCTTGGAGCGCACCCGTCAAGGTCTCGGTTGTCTCCCTGTCGTCGCAAGCGGCGTTGGAGGCGCTCTTCGCGAGCCGCTTCCAGTGGCGCCGCATGTTCAGGCTCCTGAGTGGTCCGTCGCTCACGTCGAGTGTCCTTGGATGTCAGGTAGTATATTCCATTTTATGACAATGTCAACATTGCCCCGCTTCGCCACGATCGACGAGCGTGCTCCGGGGACGCAGTCCGTCGGCTCCGCTGTGGACGCGGAATCTATCGACGGCGTCGCGGGCGGCGTGGTCGTGGGTTTCTGGAATATGGTGGCCCTGGAGCCGGATGTTGGGAGGGTGACGATATTCGATGGGTACGTGGCGGTCGACTGGTCGGCCAGCAGCGCTGATCGAGCCGGAACCCGGATCGGATGTGAAGGACGCACGGCAGGTCAGGACGTGGGCCGCCGCGCTTCAAAGGGTCGACTCTGAGGGAAACCTGGCCCGGCACCTGTCGGCTGCGGGCGATATGCCGGTGGCGGTACGGGAGGAGGAGGCTGCGATCCTGGGAATGGATGACCCGGCGGCGTTTCAGCGCATGGTCCCGGGCGGAGAAAGCGTGTGATGTAGACGCTCGCGGGAGATGCGAGCAATCAGAGCCGTTCTGTCCAGTACTCCGGCCGCCGCTTCAGGTGAGCGATGGCGACGACAACGATCTCGCTTCGTGCGAAACGGTATACGACCTGGTACGGGAATCTGGCAACCAGCGTGCGACGGGTGCGACCATCGGGGGAGACTGCCGTTCCGATCTCGGGGCGTGCCTGGATGCGAGAGATGGTCGCGACGACCGAGTCGAAGAACTCGCCCCCGAGACCGGCGCCGCGTGCCTCGTACCATCGCACCGCTTGGCGCAACTCCGTGCTGGCCGGTGCGATGGTGCGGACCGTCACCGCCCGAGAATCTCACGTTCGATCCGGTGCCTCACGTCGTCCCAAGGCTCGACCTGAACTTTTCCGGCTTCAATCGCCGCGACCCGCCGTTCGATTTCGACGTTCCAGGCTGCTTCGGCATCCGGGTCTGAAGGGCCATCCAGGCTACCGAGGAGTTCAGCGGCAATCTCCGCGCGCGCATCGAGATCCAGGCGCAACGCCTCGGCAAGAACGGCTTGAGCGGCCTTCGTCATGTTGTGGATTCTACCGTGACCGGTCTTCGAAGCCGCTTGCCCGCGCGAGCCGCTGTTAGACTCGACCGCGAATTGCCCCTCCTCCCATGAGCGACGCCACGAATCGAATCGTCCAGAAGCTCTGGTCGTACTGCAACGTCCTGCGCGACGACGGGCTGTCCTACCAGGACTACCTGGAGCAGCTCACGTTCCTGCTGTTCCTGAAGATGGCCGACGAGCGCGAACGGCTCACCGGCGAGCGACAGCCGATACCGGCCGGCTTTCGCTGGGAGAACCTCGCGTCGCCGACGATGGAAGGCGCAGAGCTAGAGCGGAACTACCGCGAGACGCTGCGCATTCTCGGCGCGCAAGGCGGCATGCTCGGGCTGATCTTCGAGAAGGCGCAGAACCGGATCCAGGATCCGGCGAAGCTGCGCCGGTTGATCGTCGAGCTGATCGGCCGCGAGGACTGGTCGGCGATGGCGGCCGACGTGAAGGGGGACGCCTACGAGGGACTACTGGAGAAGAACGCCCAGGACGTCAAGGGGGGCGCGGGGCAGTACTTCACGCCGCGCGCGCTCATTCAGGCGATGGTTGACTGCGTGCAGCCGCGGCCCGGCGAGGTCGTCGTCGATCCGGCGTGCGGCACGGGCGGCTTCCTGCTCGCCGCCCACGAGTATCTAAAGCGCGGCGGCGATCTGGATCGCGATCAGAAGCGGCATCTCCGCTTCGACGCGCTGCGAGGTGTGGAGCTCGTCCCCAACGTCGCGCGGCTGTGCGGCATGAACCTCTATCTGCACGGCATCGGCCCTGACGGCGGCGACCGGCGCGAGCCGCCGATCACCACCGACGACGCGCTGCGGGACACGCCGAATGCGCTGGCGGAGGTCGTGATCACCAACCCGCCCTTCGGCAAGAAGTCGTCGATCACGGTCGTCAACGCGGAGGGCGATACCGGCCGGCAGTCGCTCACCTACAACCGCCCAGATTTCTGGACCACCACCTCGAACAAGCAGCTCAACTTCGTACAGCACGTCAAGTCGCTGCTGACAATCCACGGCAGGGCCGCGGTCGTCGTGCCGGACAACGTGCTGTTCGAAGGCGGAGCCGGCGAGACGGTGCGCCGGAACCTGCTGCGCGAGTGCGAGGTGCACACCCTGCTGCGCCTGCCGACGGGCATCTTCTACGCGCAGGGCGTCAAGGCGAACGTGCTCTTCTTCTACCGCAAGCCCGGCGCGAAGGAGGCGTGGACTCGGACGGTCTGGGTCTACGACCTCCGCACCAACCAGCACTTCACGCTGAAGACGCGGCGCATGACCCGCGCCGATCTCGACGACTTCGTCGCCTGCTATCGACCGGGCGCCCGGCACACGCGGGAGGCGACGTGGTCGGAGCAGACCCCGGACGGCCGCTGGCGGCCCTATTCGTACGAGGAGATCGTCGACCGCGACAAGGTGAGCCTCGACCTCTTCTGGCTGCGCGACGAGAGCCTGGAGGATTCCGCCGACCTGCCCGAACCGCACGTGCTGGCCCGTGAGATCGCCGACGATCTCCGTTCCGCGCTCGGCCAGATGGAGGAGATCCTGGTCGACCTGGAGGAGCTCGCGGAACAGGTCGAGTGACAAGGCGTTAGGACGGAGTCGACATGTCAGCCGATTGACCCGCGACGCGAGCATCAACGCGTTGCAGCGACTTGCCGCCGAACTCCGGCGTCGCCGAGGCCATCGAACGCTTCGTTTGCATCGCGAAGAGCGAGAAGAGACTGGCCTAACTGACTCAAACCCTCATGATCGGCGTGCCGCTCACCCCGACGTCATGAAACGCGCGCCGGGCGTCTGTTCCACCGGAGTCTCCGGCGTTTTGGTGCGGACGCGGGTGAGGTGGCATCCTCAAGGGGGCGGAAGCGGGACAGTCGTCGTAGCTCTTTTCGGTGGCGGGAGGCAACTCCCTTCCCCGTTCTCAAACTGACGCTGCGCGCCTGGCATCGAGCCCCGAACCGTACCCGGCCTCAGGCCGTGGACGAGCAGCAAATCGAACCCCGCCTGGTGGCGGGTGTTTCCTGCACCGGGCGCGCCACCCCGCTTCCGCCGCCAAGGAGGGGTACCTGATGATTTGCGCCACTGTCGATACCGACACCCTGTGCACCGACGACATGCACGTGGCTTGTCCCCGGGCGGCCGGCCTTGATGTGCACAAGATGCACATCACTGCCGCGGTGCGGTTGTGCGAGGCCGGCAGCGGACCGGCGCGCACCGCCACGCGGGAGTTCAGCGCGCTGCCGGACGGCCTGCGGGCGATGACCGACTGGCTACGCGGGCACAGCGTCACCGCCGCGGCCATGGAAGGCACCGGAGTCTACTGGAAGGCGCCGTTCGAGGCGCTGGAAGACGCGGGCATCCACGCCGATCTGCTCAATGCCCAGCACGTCAAGCAGATCCGCGGTAAGAAGACCGATACCAACGACAGCCTGTGGCTGGCTCGCATCTGCCAGTTCGGTCTGGCGCTGCCGAGCTACGTCCCACCGCGTCTGTTCCGGCAGTTGCGGCAGTTGACCCGCTACCGCCGCAAGCTGGGGCCTGGGGAGCAATGGAACCGAAAGTACGGTAGAAGACTCGATCCAGGTTCGCCGGAGTAGCCGCGACACCGTTGCCGGGTGGACGCCGAACAGGCGCGCCGCGTCGGCGGCGGTCTTCTTCCCCTGCTTGACGAGCGTCACAATTTCCTGTTGCTGGTGGGGCTTGAGCTTCGGCGGCCGGCCGCCGATCCGGCCTTCCTTGCGCGCGGCGTCGAGGCCCGCCTTGGTCCGTTCCTTGAGCATCGCGCGCTCGAACTCGGCGAACGCGCCGACCATCTGCATCATCATCCGACCCGCGGGCGTGGTGGTGTCCACCGCTTCCTTGAGGCTGCGAAAGCCTGCGTGGCGCTCCTGCACCCGCTCCATGATGGTCAGTACATCGCGCAGGGAGCGTGACAGGCGATCGAGTGTCCAGACGACCAACACATCGCCTTTCCGGAGCTGACTGAGCAGCTTGTGCAGCTCGGGCCGATCCCAGCGGCCGCCGGAGGCGTTGTCGCGGAAGATGAGCTCACAGCCGGAGGTTTTGAGCGCGGCGACCTGAGCGGCGGTAGTTTGCTCGCCAGTGGAGACGCGCGCGTAGCCGATGAGCATGATTGCGTAAAGGTATTGCATACGTGCCTGGTAATGCAATACTGTTTTGCACCCTGTAAACGTGGGGTTTCCTGCCGATCGCCCCTCCGTGCGCAAACCATCGTTTATGCAACGTCCAGAAGACGAGGCGAGACTGTCACCGCTCGGCCACGAGCACATCAACCTGCTGGGACGCTACTCCATCTCTCCTGCTGGCCGTCGCGGTCATGGGCTACTCGGTCGCCGTACCTGAATCGGTCGCTCGGGGCGAGCTCCGGCCGCTCAGAAACCCCGCTGACGGCGGTCGCTAACCGTACTTTCCATTCCATTGCTCCCCAAACCCCACACTCAACTGGTTGCCATGGCCTTCGCCTTCGAACTGCGGGACGAGTTCGGATGACCTCCTGCTCACTACAGTCCAGCCCCGGACATCCGGGGCACGGGCAGGCCTAGCGTCGAACAGCCGGACCGACGAACCTGAAGCAGAGTACTCATCGCCGTGAAGAGGATCACGCCGCGATGGGTCCGTCGGCCGACGATGGTCGAGGTGCTGGAATCGACAGCGTCCTTCGGTGCGTCGGGCTCTCGCCGGCTGACGTGGCATATTGTGAAAACGTCCCTGCCTCGCCCCGTCAAGCCGCGCCAAGCCATGCCAAGTCCCGCCCCGCCACGTCACGCCAAGCCGCGCCGTGAAATCTTCACCCGCGGGACACCGCCGTCAAGCAGCGTCCTGCAGCTCGACCACCTTCTCGACGTTGAACCTCCCGTAGTGGCCGCTCGTTTGCGGACGCCAGTCGCCGAGCCCGACGCGGCGGCCGCCCGTGGCCAGCCACGCCGTCAGCTGGTCCCGGTCCACCTGCTGCGGGTCGACGTCGGCTACCCCGACGACCGACCACGGGCAGTCGAACCGCGCCCGGCTGCGAAGGACGCGCTTGCGATTCACCACGACCGGCGCCACGAATTGTGCGGTCGTGATCAGCTTCTTGACGTCCTCGCCGTAGCGTTTGACGTCGTAGCAGAACGTTACGCTCTCGATCATCAATCCCTCGCGCACCAACGGGCCCTGCTTGGTCTTGCGGGCGCTGGACTCGATCACTGCCCGAAGCGCTGCCTCCGGTAGCGTGGGTCTGCCGTCAGCGTCGAGATAGAGGGACCGTCGGCACTCGAGCTCCCAGAGCCGCCGGTCGTCGATGTCGGTTCGGTTGCCGCCTCGCTTCGCCGTGAGCGCTGCGATCTCGCGGCTGAGAGCGCTTCGTGTGTCGAGTCCGGCCGCACCGTTGTGCATGATGAGGGGGGAGACGCCGGCAAGGGTGAATTCAAGTCGCATTGTGCTATTACCTTCGAGACAAGCGCGCAGAATTGGTGCCGCGAGCCGCCGGCGCGCGTGAACCGGCGGAGCGTTGTTGCAAAGAAGTGACAGTCGGCGCACAGCGCCGTCAGGTCGTTGGCGGTCGTCTCGTGCGCCGCCGGGTAGTCGACGGCCCAATGGTGCGCCTCAACGGCGCGCTGCTGGCCGCACAGCTGGCAGAGGCCGCCCGAGCGGGCGAAGGCCTCGTCGCGGGCGCGCAGATAGACCGGGTGGTGGTAGTTGAACTCCGGGCGCTGAGACGTCACAGCGTCCGGCCCTGTCTCCCCAGCCAATGGCGGTGGAGGCAGGCGGCCGCCTCATCGGCGTCTGCGCATCCGAATACGCGGTATGTGCCGGGCGCGTCGCCCGGTATCACGACCCGGATCCGATCGCTGCCTACTCCGCGGAACTCGTCGGCGAAGCGGCGCCGGAAATCGGCCAGGATCGTGTCGCTGTTGGAATGGGTAGTTCTGGTGTCGTCGCACATGCGTGTTCTCCTGTTGTAGTTGTCTGTTGTGTGGTCGGTACCGGGTTCAGGTTGAAACCGGCAGTGCAGGACCGTGTACGGCCGGGTCGAACCCGCCGCGGTCTTTGTCCATCGTCAAGGCTTGGCGGCCGGCGCCGGGTGGCGATCGGCTCCGGGTGCGTGGTGATTCCGCGGCGGCGGCCGCGGGCCGGGGGTGGCCGCCGAACGACGCGCCCGGCGTGAGTGTCGAACCGGACGCGACCGGCGGCGCCCACCGTGTGCTGCCGCGTCGGCCAGCGCCAGTGACGAGGTACTCGAACTCGCGCTCGTCGAGCGACCGGCGCGACTTCTGGCGGCACCGCGCCCGTCCTTCCAGTCCGTACCGATCTGCGGAGAGATTCGTTTCATGGTGGCTGATGGCCCTTCGTGGCGCGGCCGGACCGTGGACCGCGCCCAGCGGCCGGCCTTCGGCCGACATCGTTGTTGGTAAACCGGCCCGTGGCCGGCCGGCGTTGCGGGACAGGCGCCTTGGCGCCGTAGCGGGGATAGCCGACGCGAAAGCGTGCGTACGTGGCGCCGGTGGCTGCTTTTGGTAATCCGACCCGCCGGTCTCTTCTATTCTCTGCTACCCGTCCCCCCTCCCGTGGTTCGTCTGTGTCCCCGCGCCGCTTCTGAGCGGCGCGGTGGAACCGGAGGTCATGGACGGTGTGATGCAGGCGCGCCGGTGGACACGGGCTGCGGATAACTTTCCTACCGCACCGGCGGTGGCGCGTTGTGAACAGCAAGGTCAACCGGTACGTCGTAGCGGCGGTCGTACGCTTCGTCGCCGTCTTTACGTTGGTGTTGCCCACCACGAGCAAAGTCGCCGACGCCGGCGCCGATGATGGCGATAGCGGTCGTGTCGCTGTTCGTGTTCACGTGGCCAGCCGGGATCCCGGCGCCCGGCGAGCCGGGCGACGAGGCCTGGGGCGACGTGCCGTTCGAGGAACGGCAGCACGTCGGCGCCTGGATGGTTCCGAGCTAAGCTACGATCCCGAGTTGAACTTGGTCTACATCGGCACGTCGGTCACCTCGTCGGCGCCGAAGTTCATGCTCGTCGGCGCCGACTTGGCGCACCTCTACCACAACTCGACCTTGGCTCTGGGCGCCGATACCGGGGCCGCCACCCCGGCAAGGCACTGTCCGCCGCCTTCATCCGCTCCGCCCCTCGCGGCAGGCACTGCGACGGGCAGGGGTTGTACCTGGTCGTCCAGCCCACAGGAACCCGCAGCTGGGTCCAGCGGCTCGTCATCCGTAGCCGGAAACGCGAACTCGGACTCGGCAGTACGGCCCTGGTCTCGCTCGCCGAGGCGCGGGACCGGGCGCTGTCAAACCGCAAGTTCGCCCGCGAGGGCGGCGATCCGCTCGCCGAGAAGCGCCGCGCCGACGCCATGCCGACCTTCGCCGATGCCGCCGCCCGCATCGTCGAGCAGAAGCGGGCCGGCTGGCGCAGCCCCCCCATCCACGCCCGGACCTGGCTGAACAGCCTGGAGCGCCACGCCTTCCCGCGCATCGGCGGCTGGTCGGTCTCCGAGGTGACGAGCGCCGACGTGCTGGAGGTCCTCACGCCGATCTGGCACGTGAAGCTCCAGACGGCCCGGTGCGTGCGCCAGCGCATCAGCGCGGTGATGGAGTGGGCCATCGCGATGAACCTCAGAACGGACAACCTGTGTGACCGGGTCGAGCCGGTGCTCGGCAAGCAGCACGAGGTCGTGCGGCACATGCGGGCGCTACCGCATTGGGACGTGGCGGCGGCGATCTCGACGGTTCGGGCGTCGGAGGCGGCCGAGGCCTCGGACCGCTAGGGGTTGCCTTGAGGGAAATCGTAGGGTATACCTAGAGGTATGCATGAGGGTTACCCTATAGGCAGCACGAAGACCGACCGGCTGATGCGGTGCGTCAGTGGAGGAACGCGTCGGCATGGGCTCATCCGCCATCTACCGGGCAAATGGACGCCGGACGTTTCCCCAGACCCTTCCGCGTGGGCCCGTCGTCTGTGCGGTGGTCCGAGCGCGAGATCGAGGAATGGGTCGCCGCACTGCCTCGCTCCCACGGCGATTCGGAGCCGGAGGCAATGAACATGACCGAGCCGGGCGAGTCTAATCCGAGGGCGGCGAACCAGGGCGCGACGGCGGAGGCTTCCGGGGCGGCAAGCGCTGCCCTGGCGACCGCAGATCACGATTCCTCGCCGCAAAGCGGCGGCGACCGGGCAGATGCAGTCAGCAGTATCCGGTCACGGTTCACCGAGCAAGCGCTGGAATTGGTCCAGCAGGTCGTGCGGACCTATCAGCAGGTCTGCGAGCAGGTGTGGGAGCTCGGCGACCTCTTGCTGCAGGCGAAGGCAGCGCTTCCCCATGGAGAGTTTCTGCCGTGGGTGGAGGATATCGGGCTCGCACGCCGGACTGCGCAGCGATGCATGCAGCTCCGTAAGCGCGTTCACGAAAAGTGCCAATTGGCGCATTTCAAGAGCGTCGACGCGGCCTTGAAGGCACTCCCGGCCGCTCGCGGGAATGACCAGGTGGAATCCGGCCCGCAAGCAGCCGGCGGCGACGCAGGTACGGATGAGGAAGCACTTGCAGGCGAGGCGCCCGGAACCCCAAGAGGCGACCTCGCGGCGGAAGATCCCGAGGCGCGCCGGTCGGCTGTTGCGTCCGAGCCCACTAGTTCGGCATCCGACAGCGCAGCGGCGACAGAGTCGCCCGATACGGCGGTGCCGTCCGAACCGGGTTCCGATTCCCCAACCAGGACCGAGCCGGACGGGACGTCGACTGCGGTGCCCGAGGCCGAGGGTCCCGAGGACCGTCGACCTGCCGGTCCGTCTGCGTCGGGTGGCCCTCTTCCTCCTCTTGAGCGTGCCGACGCGGTGCAGCCGCCCGAGGGCGCTGTGCGGTCCGGTCTCACTCCGGATTCGCTGGCCGAGAACGAAGCGGGCGAGCCCCGGAGGGCAGTACCCGGGCCGGAGTTGGGGCAGGAGCCGGCAGCGCCGGCCAACGGTTTCCGTGATGCCGAAGCTTCGCCCGCCTCACCGCCGCTGTTGCCGACTTCGTCGAACGATCTGCCGGGCGGAGCGTCGGGCGCGAACGAGCGCGAAGTGAATGGAGCGACGGCCGCCCGGACCGGTGATGGTGCCGATTCCGACACTTCGCGCTGCATGAGCGAATTGAGAGCGGTCGCCGAACGTCTCGACGCATTCGGCGGGACCGGGAAGGCGTCGCGCTTTCGGGCTGCGTGCCACCTCGTGCGAACACTGGCGTCGGCGATGGAGCAGTGTCTCGATGCGAGCATGGACGACAGCGTTCTCGTTGCTGGCTTGCCGAGCCACGTCGTTGCGAGTCTCGATGCGCAGCTGGCCTCCGAGATCGATCAGGCCCGATCTGGCAATTCGGAGGAGCGAGTGAAAGCCGACAAATTGGCGGCCCCGACGTCAACCTCCAAACGAGGGGACACGTTGCTCTCCCGCCTTGTGCCATGGCGCAAGAGACCTGCAGCGTCTTGATGGAAGACCGTTGGCCATGATCGATTTGCATCTAGTGGCCACGGGGTCCCTGTACCTTTCCGGATGACTTCGCGGGATGATCTCGCGGAGTCGGGCAGGCCGCCGGGAGCACCAAGGGGTCCCCAGTGCAGCGAGCACCTGAAAAGGACTTGTGCCCCGGCGGTCCAGCCACCGATGGATGCCCCGTGGGGAGTTTGCGCCGTAGAGCGCCAGTACAGGGACCGGCAGGCATCGGGGCGCGCCCATTCGATTCTGCAGAGGGGAGGTTCGAATTGAAGCTGGCTTGGTTCGCGGGTGTCGACTGGGGGTCTCAGAAGCATCAGGTGTGCGTGCTCGACGCTGCCGGGAAGGTGCTCGGAGAACGAGAGTTCGAGCACAGCGGTACAGGGCTGTCGCAAATGGCGATCTGGGTGCTGTCGCTCGCGACGGGAGACGCAGGCGAAGTCGGAGTGGCGGTCGAGACGCCACGCGGGCCGGTGGTCGAAAGCCTGATGGAGCGCGGCTTCGCCGTCCACTCGATCAACCCGAAACAGCTCGACCGTTTCCGCGACCGCCTCTCGCCGGCGGGCGCGAAGGACGACCGGCGGGACGCGCGCGTGCTCGCCTCGGCGCTGCGTACCGACCCGCACTGTTTGCGGCGGCTGGAGCCGACCGACCCGGCAATCGTCGAGCTGCGCGAGTGGTCGCGTCTGAGCGAGGAACTGACGCGTGAACGCGTTCGCCTGGCCAACCGAATGCGGGACCAGCTCTGGCGCTACTACCCGCAGTTCCTCGACGCGGTTGACGACGACGTCGCGGCGCCGTGGGCGCTCGACCTGTGGCAGAGCCTTCCGACGCCGCGCGCGGGGCAACGGGTTCGCGAGGTAACGCTGACCAGGGTGTTGAAACAGCACCGCATCCGCCGGATCGATACCGCGACGCTGCGCGCTCGGCTGCGGGCCCCGGCCATCAAGCTGACGCCGGGCGCGGCCGAAGCCGCCGTCACGCATGTACGGCTCGTCGCCGAACGCCTCGCCCTGGTCAACCGCCAGCTCGAGCACGTGCGCCGCGAGCTCGACGGGTTGGTGCATCAGCTCGCCCAGGCTGCTCCGACACACGACCCGAACGCGTCCACCGAGGACGAACCATCGTCGACAAAACCGCCCGATGCGGCCATCCTGCTGTCGCTGCCCGGCATCGGCAACAAGGTGCTCGCCACGCTGCTTGCCGAGGGCAACGACGCGGTGCGGCGACGGGGCTACGACGCACTTCGCTGTCTCTGCGGGGTGGCTCCAGTCACCCGCCGTTCGGGTAAGAGCATGATCGTGACGCGGCGACAGGCGGCCCACGACCGGCTGCGCGACGCCGCCTACCACTGGGCCCGTGTCGCCGCCCAACGCGATCCGGTCAGCCACGACAAGTACCGGTCGCTCCGCGCCCGTGGCCACGGACACGCGCGCGCCCTGCGCTCGGTGGCCGACCGCCTGCTCAACGTCGCCTGCGCGATGCTCCGCAACGGCGCCTGCTTCGACCCGCACCGTGTCGAGATCACGGCTACGTGAGCCGGATCCGCGGCCGTAGCTCTTGGTGTCTGGATGCCCTGGCCGTCGCTTGCGGCCGGGAAGGCGCACGTGATCCCGTCCGGGGGGTGTCGACGGTGCTCCGCGACAGAGGAGCGGATCGCAGGCGTCGCACTTGCAGGCAGTCGATCGAGGGCCAGCCTTCCGGCTGGCCCGCAAGGGCTTCCCGCACGGTCGGCCGCGGCAGTCATCCGAAGGACCGGAGCGTAGCGGAGGACCCGCGAAGCGGGTTGACGGCCGTGGCTGACCGTGCGTGGTGAACGCGTTCCGAGCGAAGCGAGGGCCTTTGGTGACATGGAGTCGCCCCTCGGAGCGCCGTCAAACCACTCACCATCCCAATAGTTGTGACGGGCATGTCACGTGTCCGAATCGGCGGATCGAAACATGTCGGCAGCGGAACGAAGAGAACACGAAGATGCTACTTGCAAAATGGTGGGGAGTCCTTTTCATGTTGCCACTACCATCCAGCCGCTCACGCATCTCTCCATACGTGCGCTCAGCGGCTCTTGAGAATCGACTCCGTCAAGTCCGGTCGACCGCCGGCCGGTCCGTCCCAAGGGATGCGATGCCGATAGGCATCGAGCCGCCAGCCAGGCGCCACGATAAATCCCTTCGCCTCCCGAGCCTCATCCACCACCTTGGACAGCTCCTGGCTCGCTGAATCTGCGGCTCGTACTGCTTCTGCGTTTCCGGCCGCGCGCAAGGCCTCCTCCGCCGCACCTAGCTGGAGGGTCGCCCGGCTCGCCGGGACAGTCAGATCCGGAACCAGTTCGCGAAACTGCTGCATGCCAGCCAAGACGTGACAGAGCGCCATCGTCGTCGGTGCTGTTGCATGCTTGTCGGCATCCGACGCCAGCGCCGCGAACTCTTCTATCGACAGCTTGAGGTTGATGGTGTGGCGTGGCGACTTAGGCATACCCTTAGGGTAACCCTTCTCATGAGGTCCGTGCCAATTTGGGACGTGCTGCCCTCGCGCTTTGGTGCCCGCCCGTAGTCGCCATAACCGAGGTGTCTCTGCATGCAGGATCACACGTCGTAGCCGGTTGAGACCCCGTGGTCACCCAACGTGATCGCGACCGGACCCAGTGTCATCATGACGCGCCCGCGTCCCGTAACGGCAAACCGCGGGCCGGCAGCCGATGACGGTCTCAGGCATCGTCCTCCGCGCGCTCATCCGAGGCTGTGGCGCGGCGCAGCATCGTGTCGTACTAGCGCTCGACGTCGACCGTGATCGCCCGTGGGTCGGCACCGGCCGCGTGGATCGTCACGGGCCATCGTGCACCGCAACGTGAATTGACCGCGGTGCCGGCCTCTGACCCTCAATGGACGGGTCAAAACCGGCCATTTGTGGGCGCCTCAAAACCGGCCATTTCCGGCGGCCCGAGACTGGAGTTGAGATCTACTTCACGGCGTCCTCTGTTGGCAACGTGTTTGCCGGCGCGCTAGCCGTCACGCCCGAAGCCTCTGGGCAGTTCGACAGCCTCCAGTACCGACAGATCCAGATCGCAGACCTGCTCGAGCAACTCCGCGGTCGCGGACCCGGCAAGCGATTCCGGCAACGCGTCCCGCCACTCCCGGTACTGTTCCTGCAACTCCAGGAGCGTCTGCACCGCGTCGTTCCACTGCTGTGGCCGCGATCTGCGGTCCGCTGGCCGACGGTACCGGATCCGGGATTCGCCGGCCTTGCGCCGCTCCCGGTAACGTGCCTGCCGCTCCGCGTTCGTCAATGCCACACGACCATGCCACACCGTTACGTAACGGAGCGAGGGGGAAGCGGTCGGCCGAGCGATCGAGGCGCAAGTGTGGCGACAGACCCACCGCTCGGTTGTCATCGGTATCGGTGTATGCGTGCGCGTTGGTCCGCGACAGCGTGCGCGAGGTAATGCTCCTAGCGTAGGGAGGGCCTTGTCTGGTCTGGTCTCCCGGGTGGGTTCCGAGCCGGACGTCGGTGTTGGTCATGCCCGGCCGGGGTACCCTCGCGAGACGGAACGGCCGGGCTGGGCCGGACGGTGTGGTCGACGACGACGAAGTGGAAAGGGCGTTGCGTCGAGCGACCACTCGAGTGCCGCGGAAGGCTCGTCTGGCGCACGCGGCGGCGGTGGGGACGGTCGGTGTCGGTTGTTGCGCCAGGCGCGCCTGTAGGCGGCGCTCTCGCGCGCGCGGACCACGTCCGGATGGGCGTTGACGCTCGGCCGCGCGCGAATCCTCCGCTCCGCTGTGCAACGCCGGGGTAACTGGCGGAACGCTGCGGACGCCTTCGGACGCCAGCCGAACGCCGGCTACCGGAGAACGGGTGGAGGAAACGTGCCCACGGGGTTCGGACTGCGGCCCGGTGCGAAAGCGCCGGATGAGCCACCGACTTCCCACCGGTTACGCGCCTCCCGTCGACTCTACCAAGGTGGTCCGCACCCGGGTGCGCCAGCTGCGCGGCCCGCACTTGAGCACGTGCGCGTGATGCAGGAGCCGGTCGAGCAGCGCGGTGACCGCGGCGGTGTCGCCGAGCAGCTTCCCCCACTCGTCGACCGGCCGGTTGGAGGTGAGCATCGTCGAGGCCCGCTCGTAGCGGCGCATGATCAGCTCGAGCAGGTCCTCGGCGGCGGTGTGGGGCAGCTTGCGCATGCCGAGGTCGTCGATGATGAGCAGGTGCGCGCGGGTCAGCTCGGCGAGGTAGTCCTTGCGGGTCTCGGCGAGCGTCGCCTCGGCGAGTTCTTCGAGGAAGGTGTGCGTTTCGCGGTAGAGGACGCGATAGCCCTGCTGGATGGCGGCGCGGCCGATCGCCTGGGCAAGATGACTCTTCCCGGTACCGGGTTGGCCGATGAGGAGGGCATCTTCGCGCTGGGCGATGAAGCGTGCGGTGGCGAGCTCGAAGACGAGCGCGCGGTTGATCTTCTTGTTGAAGTCGAAGTCGAAGCCGTCGAGCGAGCGGTCGGGGTCCCGGAATCGGGCCTGCTTGTGCCGGCGGGCGAGCAGGCGGTCCTCGCGGCGCTGGAGCTCGTCGGAGACGAGCGCGGCGAGCAGGTCAATCGGGGCGAGCTGCTCGGTCTGGGCCTGGAGCAGGCGCGTCTCGAGGACGTTTGCCATGCCGGAGAGGCGCAGCTTGCGCAGCGCCTTGTCGAGTTCGACGAGATTCATGAGGGGTCTCCTGTTCTGCGGTCGATCAGATCGCGGTAGACGGTCAGTTCGCGGATGAGCGGGTCGACCTGGCGCAACGACAGCGGCGCGACGGGATGGCGGTCGAGGTAGCGCTTCAGGAAGCGGTAGGTGGGCACGCCGAGTTCGAGCGCGCCGGTGGCGGCGTCCTCGACGACGGCGGGACCGTGCTTCTTGACGAGGGAGAGGACGCCGAGGATGCGGCGGACGCCGGCGGCGCCCTCATGCTGGTGGATGTGGTCGCAGACGGTGGAGATGGCGGGACCGGCCCGCTTGGCGGCGGCGAGCAGGGCGAGGGTCTTCGGCGGTGTGCGGGTGGGCCGGTCGTCGTCGGCGATGCGATGCCAGCCCCGCTGGGTGCGTAGGTGCTCGCGCAGCAGCTGGCCGGTGCCCGGGTCGAGGAGGCGGACGTGGATGTCGTCCCACTGCACGTTGACGCGGCGTCCGATCCAGCCGGGCGGCGCCGAGTAGTAGGCCGCTGCGACCTCGACGCAACCGTCCAGATGCACGGTGCGGCGGCCGTACTGGTAGTAGCGGAACGGCTCGAGGGGCAACGGGCCGAGCGCGGGGCGTTCTTCCTCGAACATGGCGGCGACCTGGCGCTTGGTCGTGCCGTGAATGCGCGTATCGGCCCAGCGCTGCTCCCAGCGGTCCAGATACGCCTGACCGTCGTCGAGGCGCTCGAAGCGGAGTCCGCGCAGCGGCGTCTTCTGGGCGTGGCCGACGGCGGCTTCGACCTTGCCCTTGCGATCGGGGTCGCGGACCCGACACGGCAGGGCGACGACCCCGTAGTGGGCCAGCACGTCGCGGTAGAGCGGATTGAGCACCGGGTCGTAAATGTCCGGGGTGAGGACGCCCTCCTTGAGGTTGTCGAGGACGACGACGCGCACGGTGCCTCCCAGCCGTCGGAACGCCCGCTCGTGCAGTTGGGCCCAGACCTGCGCGCTCGACCGCTGGACCAGCAGCCGCACGGCCTTGCGCGAGTAGCCCAGGGTCAGGACGAAGAGCCGTGTTCGCCGGTACTTGCCGGAGTCCGGGTCACGGACCATCGGTCCCTCGCCGTAGTCGACTTGTGCTTCTTCGCCCCGGTCCGTGGTGATCACTGCCCGGGCCTCGAGGGCGGGCTGCTGCCGGACGGTCGAGACGAAGCGCCGCACGCTCGTATAGCCCGCCGGGAAGCCGTGGTCGTCGACCAGGTCCTGCCAGATGGCCATGGCGTTGCGCCCGCGGCCGAGCGCGTCGACGACCAGCTCGCGGTAGGGCTCGCACGCGCTCGCCTGTGGCGCTCGACTGGGCTGTTGCGCGGGGACGGGTGCCGCGGCGGCGGTGCCCTTGCCGGCCGCCGTAGCCGGCGAAGAGTCGGTGGGCATCTCCGGCGAAATGGCCGGTTTTGCCGGGCGAGCCGGAGGCCGGCCACGGCCCCGGACCTTCAGGCCGGCCGCCTTCAGGTACCCGCTGGCGGTCTCACGCCGGACCCCGGTGGCCTCTTCGATCTGCCGCAGCGACCAGCCGAGGCGTCCCAGCGCGAGAACCTGTTGTCGTTTCTCTTCCTTCAAGACGTTGCTCATGCCGGGGCAGGAACGTCGTGTTCCAGGCCGGCGTCAACGTCTCGGGCCGCTATCGGAAATGGCCGGTTTTCAGCCGCCCATTAATGGCCGGATTTGGGTGCCCACCGAGGCTCTGACCGTCCAGGTATTCGGAAGTTCCGACCGGAACCCTTCGTATACTCGTCGCTCGGAGGCTGGTGCTTCGGGGGCCGGAACCCCAGGGATCATGTGGGCCATTCGTCCGTTCGATCTGCTACATCTTGAATCCTGGGTCAGTGAATCTGCTCTACGGCGACGACAGCCTGACCGCCACCGTCAGCATGACCGTACGGCCAAGTGATTGCTGTACGGCGTGGCCAGTTCGGTGGCCAATCTGCACCGTTGCTCCGAGCCTCCCACGGAACACGTACCGTCCCGGGGTGGCGGGCCGCAGCCCCGCGCTGCGGGCGCGCCAGGAGCCAGAGTGCGCCGCCGTCTGCGGCGGTCCAGATCGTCGCGAGCGAGCATCGCGTTGGTGACCTCCGGCGCGAGACCGGGAACCACAACTCGATCGATCTCCAACCGGCCGAGATCCAACGCCGACAACACGGGCACGATGCATGGGCACCGGGTTGGGCGAGGTGCGGCAGGCCGGGCGGCCGACGGCTGGAAGGCGAGCACCAAGCTCGGGCTCGATCGCTGACGCTATTTTGGGTCCGCCGGCACGAGATTTCGTCAAGCTGCCGGTACGAACCGGAAGGAAGGGAATTCATGAGTTTTTCCGCGCTCGCGCCCTCGGCCGAGAGGCAGGTTCCGGCGTCACGCAGACCCCTCAGGGTGCTCGGAATCGACCTCGGCACCCTCGGCACCACCAACTCCGCGGTCACCGAGATTCTGGGTGCCGGCTGACGGCGCCGGGACACCAGAAGCACACTGCCTTGACGTCGAACAACCCACGCGGCAGGGCCCGCAGTTGCACACGTTAGTGCCGTCGGTCATGGCGTTTCACGACCAACAGGTCTATGTGGGGGCAGGAGCGAAGGACCTGCGCGCACGCATCGGCGACCTCAAGCTGGAGCGGAACCGGAACATCTTCTGGGACTGCAAGAACGACATCGGCGTTCCCCGCACCTACCACAAGGCCCCCTTGGGTTTTCGTGCCGCCAAGGAGCTCGGGGGACATCTGCTGAAGTTTCTTACGGACTCGGCGTCCGATGCTGACAGCCCGACCGCGGATGCGACGGTGGTGACGGTGCCTGCCTCGTTCCAGGCCGCGCAACGGTTGGACACGCTCGGCGCAGCGGAGCTCGCCGGTATCGAACTCACTGCCGGTGCGCTGCTGGACGAACCAGTCGCCGCCTTTATCGACTACGTGTTCACCCACGGCACAAAGATCTTCGGCGGGATATCCGAGCCCCGTCGCCTCGTAGTGTTCGACTTCGGCGGCGGGACGTGCGATGTGGCGCTCTTCGAGCTACGGCCGCCGAAGCCGGGCGCGCCGGCTGGGGTTGGTGTCGCACCTCTCTCGGTCTCCCGTTACCACCGTCTCGGTGGTGGCGACATAGATCGGAAGATAGTCGTGGAGGTGCTGATACCACGAGCGTGCCGGCATGATCGTCGAGATCCGCAGCATGCACTTGGTGGCTCTGCGGTCCACGTGATCGTGGACCGGCGGCTTGAGGTCCTCCATCAATTGGGCTTCGCAGATCGTCTTCAGTGTGCTGGCATTCATGTCCGTGACTCGGTCGGTCTGTAGCTCCACGGGAAACCCGCCGCCGGGCCGGACGTTGGGTGTCTTGCGATATGGACAGCATTGAGCTTCAGCTTCATGGCCCGCCGCCCGGCGCCGCAAGCGCCCGGAGTCGAACGGCCGGGATCGGCAGACCTGACGCGATCGCTCATCGCCGTGAAGGGGCGCAAGCCGCGATTCCTCCGCCGGCTCAACGATGGCCGACGTGCTGTATTCCACGACGATGAGCGAACGGCTTGCGGTGGCATATCGTGAAACGTCCCTGCCTCGCCCCGCCAAGCCGCGTTCAAGCCATGCCAGGTCCCGCCCCGCCACACCACGCCAAGCCGCGCCGTGAAATCTTCACCCGCGGGACACCGCCGTCAAGCAGCGTCCTGCAGCTCGACCACCTTCTCGACGTTGAACCTCCCGTAGTGGCCACTCGTTTGCGGCCGCCAGTCGCCGAGCCCGACGCGGCGGCCGCCCGTGGCCAGCCACGCCGTCAGCTGGTCCCTGTCCACCTGCTCCGGGTCGACGTCGGCCACGCCGACCACCGACCACGGGCAGTCGAACCGCGCCCGGCTGCGAAGGACGCGGTTGCGACTCACCACAACCGGCGCGACGAATTGTGCGGTCGTGCTCAGCTTCTTGACGTCCTCGCCATAGCGCTTGACGTCGTAGCGGAACGTCACGCTCTCGATCATCAACCCCTCGCGCACCAACGGGCCCTGCTTGGTCTTGCGGGCGCTGGACTCGATCAGCGCCCGAAGCGCTGCCTCCGGTAGCGTGGGTCTGCCGTCAGCGTCGAGATAGAGGGACCGTCGGCACTCGAGCTCCCAGAGCCGCCGGTCGTCGATGTCGGTTCGGTTGCCGCCTCGCTTCGCCGTGAGCGCTGCGATCTCGCGGCTGAGAGCGCTTCGCGTGTCGAGTCCGGCCGCGCCGTTGTGCATGATGAGCGGGGAGACGCCGGCGAGGGTGAATTCAAGTCGCATTGTGCTACTACCTCCGAGACAAGCGCGCAGAATTGGTGCCGCGAGCCGCCGGCACGCGTGAACCGGCGGAGCGTTGTTGCAAAGAAATGACAGTCGGCGCATAGCGCCGTCAGGTCGTTGGCGGTCGTCTCGTGCGCCGCCCGGGTAGTCGACGGCCCAATGGTGCGCCTCAACGGCGCGCTGCTGGCCGCACAGCTGGCAGAGGCCGCCCGAGCGGGCGAAGGCCTCGTCGCGGGCGCGCAGATAGACCGGGTGGCGGTAGTCGAACTCCGGGCGCTGAGACGTCACAGCGTCCGGCCCTGTCTCCCCAGCCAATCGCGGTGGAGGCAGGTGGCCGCCTCATCGGCGTCTGCGCATACGAATACGCGGTATGTGCCGGGCTCGTCGCCCGGGATCACGACCCGGATCCGATCGCTGCCTACTCCGCGGAACTCGTCGGCGAAGCGGTGCCGGAAATCGGCCAGGATGGTGGCGCTGTCGATATGGGTAGTTCTGCCATCGTCGCACATGCTTGTCTCCTGTTGTCGTTGTTCTGTTGTGTGTTCGGTCCCGGGTTCCGAGTGAAACCGGTGGTGCGGAGCCGCGGATGGCCGGGTCGAACCCGTCGGAGTCTCTGTCCGTCGTCAAGGCCCAGCGGCCGGCGCCGAGTGCGGTCGGTACCGGGTACGTAGTGATCCCGGGGCGGCGGCCGCGGGCCGCTGGCGCCCGCCGGGGGACGCGCCCGGGGTGAGTGCCGAACCGAGCGCGAGAGGCTGCCTGCGCGGTGTGCAGCCGTCCCGGTCAGCGCGAGTGACGACGGGATCGAACTCGCATTCGTCGAACGGCCGGCGCGGCTCGTGGCGGCATCGCGTCCGTCGTGCTGGGCCGGACCCATCTGCGGAGAGATTCGTTTCATAGTGGCTGATGGCCCTTTCGTGGCGCGACCGGCATCGTGGCCGAGCCCAGGCGGCCGGGCTTCGGCCGACGTCGTTGTTAGTAAACCGGCCCGTGGCCGGTCGGCGTTGTTGGACAGGCGCCGTGGCGCCGTAGCGGGGTAGCCGACGCGAAAGCGTGTGTACGTGGCGCCGGTGGGTGGGTTTTGGGAATTCGGCCCGGCTGTCTATCTCTATTATCTCCCCTGCATCTCCCCTCCCTTGGTTCGTCTTTGTTCCGCGCCTCTTCTGAGAGGCGCGGTGGAACCGGAGGTCGTGGGTGGGGTTGATGCAGGCGCCAGACGACACGGTGCGGCTACATCCCTACCGCACCTCGGGTGACGCACCATGAGCGGCCGGCCTTCGGCCGACGTCGTTGTTGGTAGATCGGCCCGTGGCCGACCGGCGTTGCGGGACAGGCGCCTTGCGTCGTAGCGGGGAGCGGTAAGGTGGAAATCAGCCCAGGTGCGGGCGGTCCTTCACCCGCCTGCACCTGGTAGCGCGTGGAAGCGCATGGAAGGCGCCGGATGGCGCCGTACGGTTACTGCCGGCAGCCACGGACAGCGTGAATCACGTCCGCGCCGACGGCAGTGCGGTTGTCCCCGCCGAGGTGGTTGCGGGTCGGCTGCGGAGCCGACGATGCCGGCTCCGTGGTGGCAACGGTGCCGGCGTCAGCACCGTCCCCGGTCCGCCGCTTGCCGGCAGTCGTTGTGAGCCGGCGGGTAGTCGACGGCCCGGTGGTGCACCTTCCCGTGCGCGCAGGCACACCGGGTGCCGGTAGTCGAATCTTCGGGCGCTGAGACCTCACCGCGTCCGGCCCTTGCTCCCCTGCCAATAGCGGTGGAGGCAGGCGGCCGCCTTATCGGCGTCTTCGCACGCGAATACGCGGAAGGTGCCGGGCTCGTCGCCCGGTAGCACGACGCGGATCCGATCGCTCACGCCGCGGAACTCGTCGGCGAAGCGGCGTCTGATATCGGCCAGGATGGCGGCGCTGTCGCCACCGGTGGTTGTCTTGCTGTTGTCGCTCATCTGTTCCTCCCAAGTCGGTGGTCTGTTCGAGTGGTCTGGTAGCGGACACCGGTCGCGGCGGCGGACGGATGCTCGCCGGGGGATGCCGCCGTGGAGCGTGTCGAGGTGTACGCGAGCGGTTGCGCGCGACGTGTACAGCCGTGCTGCTCAGCTCATCTGAGGTCCGCCTCAAGCACACGCTCGCGGAACCGGCGCGGCTGGTCGCGGCATCGCGCGCGGCGTACAGCTGCGGACCCGCCCGCGGAGAGATTCCGTCCATGGTGATCGTCTTTCGCGGCGCGGGCAGCGCCGGCCAGGTCTGGCGGCCGCCATGCGGCCGGCGTCGTTAACGGGAACCGGCCTCGAGCCGGCGGAGCGGGGACCGTACCGGCGCCCTTGGCGCCGTAGCGGGGAAAACCGTCGCGAAGCGCGAGTACGTGGCCGCCGCGGGGTGAGTCTGGCTCTTCCGCCCTTCCTCTTCCATTGTCCCCCGTACCTCTCCCCTCCCCGTGGCTCGTCGTCCCTCCGCGCCGATTCTGAGCGGCGCGGTCGAACCGGAGGTCAAGAGACGGGTAGATGCGGCGCCGGACCCGGTGCTGCCGTCGACCTTGCTGGCCGCATCTGCGGCCGCGCGTCGCTGCTCGAACAGATCCGCTACGTGTAGCGGTGAGCTGACCCCGCCGGCCTGCGAATCGCCGGCTCAGGTTGGCGATGCGCCATCCGAGCCGAACCGGTCTCGATCGCCGCGATGTCGAGTGTGGCGACATCCTCTTCCACTTGCCGCCGCCCATCGCATCGCGTCTCTTCGGCTTCGGTGCTCACGGTCATCGACAACGGCGTGTGGATCGGTGGCGACATCGTCCTGCAAGAGCGTTGCATCGACGAGGGTGCTTCGCGCTCGACGCGGCGCCGCATGGAGACGCTCCGGGTTATCAACTTCCTAGAGCAGCTTGCTTCCTGGCCATGGGCTGCGTGCCGGCATGCTGCCGCGTCTCCGGCCGGCCGCGGCGGCGTGTCGTCGCGTCCGGTTCGCCGTTCACCGAGGGCGGCGCCCTCGCCGGCACGGCCCGCTTCGCCGCGCGGCGTGAGGGATGATCGTGGCGGCCATGATCGCGTCGGTCAGGATCGGCCCGCTCGATCCGCGTCTCGCCCGCGCGCGCGGTTGAACGTCAGCGCGAGGTTACCCATCACAACGAGTTGACTGCCCTTGCTGCAGCACCTCGCAGAGGATCACGGAGACACGATGATGTTGACCCACTCGGTGAGCGGCCGTGCCGTCATGCCCACGAACGCGCGCGGACTGTCGGCGCTCACGTGCACCTCGATCTCGGCGTTCGCGTTGTTGATCGGCAGCACGTTCCCGCCACGACCTGGATGCGGGCTCCGGTGACTGCCTCGACCCTTTAGAGCGGCATCACTCCCGGTCCGGCTTCGTACGTCCATGGGTTTCTGGACCTCGAACCGCGTGCCGTGCTGGTGGACCGGATACGCCGCGGCGTATCCGACGAGATGCGCAGCTTGCAACCCGTCGCGCCGTCGGCCTCGATTCTGGTGGTCGCGATTCGCGAATCGTCACGTCGTGCTTCTACCCTCGTCCCCGTTCCGGCGCTTCTCGTCGTCTGCTCGGTGTCGTGCCCCGAATCGAGGCTGGACCCAGCCGGGAACAGCACGGTCGCTTGGTGCGTCGTATCGAGCAGCCTGTCGGAGTTGATGACGTGCCGCGCGGCGCGGCGGCCCGCAACGCGGCCGCGACCGTGGCAGCAGAGTCTACGAACCGCTACGCGTAGCGGTCGCTACAGCACAGATGCCTGCCCGTCAGGGCGCAATCTGCGCGCGAGGACTCTGCACGGCGGACGTCGAGGCGTACGTCCGTCGGGCGGCCGCATGTTCGGCGGCAACCGCAGATGTCTCTGCAGCATGCATGCCGGATGCCTCCGGGCGATGCCATCCGTCGCGCGCGCCTCATCACTCGAGTTGAAGGGTCGCCGCCGTCAATCCTTGGGTCCGGGTTCACGGGCCTGCGTTCCGATCTTTACCTTGCTGGCTTTCCGAGCGCTCGACGGTGAGTCCTCCGCGCGGCGATTCCCTTGGTCGCGTTGACTCGCCGGCGCCCCTCCCGGCTCGCTCCGGGGGATGTTGGTCCGGCGCGCCGGGCTCGTGCTCGCGACAACGGCGGCGTCAAGTCGGCGTGAAGGTTCACCCGTGACGTTGTTGGTCGCTGCGCGCAGGTAGGCGTGGCACATCGCTTCCAGGTTCTCAGGGCGGAGCGTGCCATCGAGTGCGGCGGAGGCTGCCGCCGTGAAGCCAGCCGCAAAGCCAGTGCGGTACGTGTCGAACCGCTCGCGGCGCCCGCCGTTGTCGGCGTCCTCAGAGCTCATGGCCCAGCGCAGCAACGTCTCCAGATAAGCGCTGCGCGCCCCCAGACTGACGCGGTTCTGGAACCGCTCGACGAGGCTCGCCTCCACTCTGAATGACACCATCCGGCTGCGCCTATCAGACATGCTGCTCCTCCTTCGTGTCCCGCGACCGGCTCCAGGCCAATCCCCTCTGGGGCCTTCCCGCAGGGAAAAGTCTAGTGGTGAGCGACCCCCTGTATGACCTGTCATACACGGGGTCGCTCACTTCCTTCCGCTCCTGACGGTGTGTCAATGCCGGGTAGCCGCCTCAGAGCACAAAAAGCCCCGAAAACCTGGGACGTCACTACGGAAGTCACCCGTGGAGTCAGCACGACTGTCCTGCCGCACGACCGATTGGACGGCCCACCAATCGCGGTCATGGCGGGTGTCATTACTGAATCGGGGGATCACTGGGGTCAATACGTGTGTCCCGGCAGGGCAGAGGTCGTGACCGGGGGCGACGTCACTAGCCTTGTCTAGGCGGGACATGAGGTCGTGACCAACAGTGCCGTTCCAGGCTGTCGACCGTCGCTCGCTCCTCACCCATCGCCGCCGCTCGATCACGACACGGGCCAAGCGTGCAACGCTCGACGGTCACCGCGTCGTGTTGAAACGGGGACCCCATCGGCGTCGGGTGACCCCCCGTTCGTAATGCTCTCCTCCACGGAATCACGGGAGTTGATATGGCACACAGGGATCCTGAAAAGCGTCGGGAGTACTGGCGCAAGTCGCAGCAACGCCACCGTTCACGAGTGCGCGAAGACGCACACCGCGAGCTGCAAGCGCAGTTGCGCGCGTCGGCGTCGGCAGGGATGGGCGGCGGGACGCTGACGACGTGTCGGTTCGATGCGGACGATTCGAACGTCCGAGTCGATCCGCCGGGGGTGGACGACTGGAACACCGTGCGGCGGGCATGGGTGGCGGAGGTACCCGTGGTTCGGCTCCCCGACGCGATCGACCGTCTGTGTGTTGGTGGCAGGCAGGTGACGATGCGGGCGCTGCTTCCGGCGTTGTCGGCTCCGCAGGACTGGCCGGTTTTCCTGGCGGCGGTGGAGGCCGCGGGGGTGTGCGTTCTCGTGCGGCGGTGGATGCGCCAGCGGCAGGCGGCGGTTCTCGGCTTCGGCGTCGATCCGATGTGCTTCACGTCGGCTTGGCAGAGCTGGGGGGTGGTGCTGCACGCCGGCGTGCCGAAGGCGGCTGCGGTCCAGCAAGAACCACCGCCACACTCGCAGCCGCGCAGCGAGCCGGCCCCATCGAAGGGCGTGCATTCGCCGTGGGGTGGAGCGGCACAACCCGTTGCGGAGGACGTTCCGAGTCAGGAACGACCGAGCTCCGACCCGCAGGAAGAAGACGAAATCTATCGGATCCACCGGGAAGTCTTCGGCAAAGACCTGGACGATTCACAGGAATCGGGGAAGAAGTACGACGAGATCGATACGGTCACGTACAACCTTGCGCAGCGTGGGCTTGCGGGTGCCGCCAAGGAAAAGGAAGCAGTGGCGATCCTTCGAAGGCGACACAAGCTCCCAGATCACACCCCGCGCCGCGGTGGCAGCCAGCAGGGAGGCTAGTGGTCCGTCACGTCACAATCTTCGGACACGGACATGGGTTTACAGCGCGCAATCATCGACGAATCACAGCACCGCACACCCAAACTTTTAATCATGGCGCAGCACTAGATGTGTGTGGTGACTCGCGGACACACGTGGATCGCGGGTCCCACCGAACTCCGCGTACTCCTGGCTAGAGATCGATGACCTCGAGGAAGCGCGCACGCCGTGCGCGTCGACGCTCTGTTTGAAGCACGCGACGACCTGAACTTGGTCGGTCGCGTCGCGGAGACTGACGGCAAGGTGCTGCCGTCCTGCACGGGGAGTGGATGCAGCATGCGACCGATCTATGAACCCGACGCCGAGCCGCTCGATCGGACCATCAAGCTGAACGTGTCCAGGCGCCAGCTGCGCGATCTCGACCGGATCGCGCAGCAGCTCGGGATGTCGCGGTCCTGGCTCGTGCGTGAGACTCTCCGGATTGGCCTGCCGGCCGCGATCGGGCGGTTGCGGTCGTTGCGGGAAGCTGGGTTCCGACCGCGGGGGTACGTCGACAGTCCCCATTCCGCGGGGCCCAGGCGGGGACCTCGTTCCGATGGGCCGCGCGAGGACCGCTGGGTGCATCGTCCGGAACTGGCACCCGAAGGACGAGCGGCGCCCGAGCGCGACTGTGACCCGGAATAGCGGTCCGGCTGGGCGGTGGTCGCCACGCTGGGGCCAGTCATGCCGCAGGTTGCGAGTCGCTGCCTGCCGAGGGGCCGTCGGTAGTCGACGCAGCGACCGTGAGGGTTGATCGGCATGCCGGGCCTTCGATGACGAGCCGTGCTCGGCGCTCGGCTCCACAGCCGGCTCAGAGCAACGGCCGACAACCGCTACGCGTAGCGGTTTCGTCATGTCTTCGCTGTTACGGACTCCCAGCCCGTGCGACCGCCGGCGCTGCCCGAACGTGATCCGGCGCATCCGCATGCAGCCCGTCCGATGGCACTCGGCCTGCGGTTCGTCGAGGCAGTGATCCAGTCGAACGCCTGAGCAACCCCGACCGCCGACGGTCGCCGTACCCGGCAACACTATCTCGTTCACGGCATCGAAGGCGTTCGCGTGCCTCCCGTACGCGGTTCGTGTTGCGTCAAACCGGGACCCCAACGGCGCAGCGAAAAGATTTTTCTCGTTACCCATCAATGGCTTGCAGGGACCAGTCGCTTCGAAATGTCCGGCGGCGGCGATTCGGGTGACCTCACGTTGGTAACGCTCCTCCCGCACAGATCAAGCGCAGCCGCAGGGTGCTGACGGATGGCCAGCGGGTCTGGTTGCGGAATCTCTCGGATCGGCGGCGGCGGACGGTGCAGCTCTTCGGCAGCAGGGCCGGAGCCGCGCATGGTGGTGGACCTCGCGTGGCGAGCTGGATCGCCTTGCGTCGGCGGCGCCCGGGTGGTGGCCGGGAGCCGTTTCACGTCTCGCGCCTATGGAAAACAGCGCGAAACGAAAAGGAGAGCGTTGCGATGGCTGTTGGGACCGAGGCGGGCCCTTGCCCGCATCGTGGCGAGAGGACGTGCAAGGAGTGTGAGGGCCTGTCGGACTCGGCGCGGCTGCTGCTGCGACAAATGAGCAGGCTGAGCGAGTTGACACCTAGCACGGCGACTCCGGTTCTTCCTCGTCTGGGGTACGGCGGCAGGCTCACCCTGCTCGCCGGGCGTGAGTCGTCTGGGAAATCGACGCTGCTTCGAGCTGCGCTCGCGTCGAATTCCATCGGCAGGGACTGGTTGACGGACGAACCGATCAACCCCGTTCCAGCGGTCTGGATTGGCGAAGAGCGGCGCGACGACATCAAGGCCGAGTTTAGCTGCTTCGAGGAATTAAGGATGGATCAAGACCTCGTGCGCGTCGTGTCGGTGGCAGACGTGCACGAGGTCTCCGACCTGCACGACGTGATCCGCAACATCGGCGCGAAGCTCATCGTCATCGATCCGGTGGCAGATCTCGTCAGCGTCAGGGCCGCCGGAAACAACTACGCGGCGATGAGACAGGCGGTACTGGCCTTGCGTCCGCACGAACCTGACGTCGCGGTGATCGGCGTGTTGCACTCGGCGCGGCGGTCCACTGACGGCGTGAGCAGCTACATCGGATCGGCCGGGCAGGGCGGCGCATGTGATCTGCTGCTGGACTTCACCAATCCGCAGAAGGGCGGCACCGACGACTCGTACCGCCTCCTGAAGGTCAGCAAGTCGAGATGCCGAGCGGTGCAGATCCAAGGGACGCTGTACCCGTTGTCCTTCGACGGCTTGCGGTATCGCGTGGCAGACGAGCCGCGAGCACGGACCCGCGGAAGGGATGTCCCGACCGAGGACGACGTACGTGCGTATCTGTGCGAGAACCCCGGCACGGGCAAGACGGCGACAGCCCGCCACTTCGGGATAACCCCTGGCGGCTCGTCGGCGTACAAGTCGTTCTCCGAGCTGTTCGACACGGTGAAGAGCAGCGGAGGATAGCGACGTAGGTAGAGAGTCTGGCCCGGCAACTGATGGCAAAGCTATCGGCGCGACTCCAGTCTGAGACAGGAGCGCGAGCGGGAGCCGCCCTTCCAGCCGCCGGCCGCCCCTCCCGACCTGCACCCGAAGATGGCGACGACAGGTGACCTCGAGAACGACGGCAAGATCGACATCCGGGTCGAGTTCGACGGAAGCAAGAACACGAAGAGCCACTTCGCAGTGAACAACCATCCGCGAGCTTACGAACCGGCTGCAGATCGTCGACATCGCGGTTTCCGGCGACATGGACCCGTTCACGCTGAAGCAGGTCACCGAGCGGGTGCGCGACGAGTTGCCGCCGATTCCCGGGATCACGCAGGTCGACATCGTGAGCGCGCCGCCCTACGAGATCTCGATCTAAGGTTCGGAGAACGACCTGCGGCGGCAGGGGCTTACTTTCGACGAGGTGGCCGGCGCGGTGCGCCGCTCGTCACTCGACCTGCCAGGCGTGTCGGTGCGAACGGACGGAGGCGAGATCCTGCTGCGGACCATCGGGCAGGCGTACCGCGGGGCCGAGTTCGAGGACCTGGTCCTGTGGACGCGGCCCGACGGCAGCCGCCTGCGTCTGGGCGACGTGGCGACGGTCGTCGACGCCTTCGGAAGAGACTGACCAGTGCGCCCGGTTCGACTTCGAGCCGACGCTGATGGTCTGGGTCTTCCGCACGGGGGATCACAGCGCGGTCGACACCGCCGAGCTCGCCACGCAGTACGTCGAGGAGGCCCGTGCACGCCAGCCCGAGGGTGTGACGCTCACCGCGTGGCAGAACGACGCGGAGTCGCTGAACAACCAGCTCTCGCTGATGCTGCGGAACGGCTTTGCGGGGTTCGCGCTCGTCTTCCTGGTGTTGGTGCTGTTCCTGGAGCTGAGTCCGGCGTACTGGGTGAGCCTCGGCATCCCGATCTCGTTCTTCGCCGTCATCGCGCTGATGCCGGGCTTCGACGTGTCGGTCAATGTGCTGACTCTGTTCGGCTTCGTCCTGGTGCTCGGCATCGTGGTCGACGACGCCATCCTCGTGGGCGAGAACATCTACCGGCACCAGGAGGAGCACGGCGACAGGATGCGCGGGTCCATCGACGGCGCGTACGAGATCGCGAAGCCGGTCACGTTCGTGGTCCTGACGGCGATAGCCGCCTTGAGCACGCGACGTGGGTTGGCAGCGCCAGGCCCAACTGGCCAGTCTGCGGTCTGTCGTTGGTCTCGGTCTCCCTGCCGCGCTGATCTGCTGACGTGCTGCGCATGGAGCACGTCGGCATGGATGCCGGCCCCTTCCGGCGCGCCTTCCAGTAACTTCCGGCCGCTTCCATCGTCGCGGTTGTGAGCGTGTCCTTGCCGTCGGTCAGTCATTGCCCGCAGATCGGCCGGGAGCACGCTGAAATGCCGCACCGCGCCTCTTTCGACATGAGTCATCGCGGTTGAACGCACGGCACTGCTCCTTCAAGCGGTTCAGGGAGAGGGCCTGCAGATCTGGGAGTACTCGGTCCAGCGCGCGAACCTCGACGCGACCGTCGATCTCAACATCACCGACGACGACGCTGTTTCGCGATGCGCGCCTTGACCACCTGCTTGGCCGGGGTCTCGACCCTCTCTTCCGTTCGGCGAGGTGCGGGTGAGCAACGAGCTCCGCAAGCAGGGTCACCACATCACCGGCCGGCGTCCGTGGGGTCTGGCTTCGCCAGGGTCTGCAGACGATGAAGCATCGCCTAGCCTAGCGGTGCTCGAGCGGAAGGTCGCCGACGAGGGCGTGGTGCTGACCGAGGCCCAGGTCGCGGCCCTCGAACGCAAGCGCGACGACGAGGAGGCCAGCGGGGAGATCGAGACGGCGCATCCGGGCTATCTCGGCGCCCCGGAAAATCGCAGAGCTCCCGGGTGTCGGGGTGCTGACCGCGACTGCCGCGGTTGTCGATCCCTTCGGCCTTTCATCATGGCATGGTGGTTTCCACGATGTTCAGCCGCTCCCTGGTACGGTGCCCAGGGATCGTTCTTCCTTCCAGCAGCCGAACGGCCAGCCGCCTGATGTCGCATAGCCTCGCCGGCCGGTAGTTCAACTGCTCCACGCTCACGTTGATGTGCCGGCTCCTGCTCGGCGACTCCTTCCCGTGCACGTGTCCGTGCACGTTGATGCAGCCGGCGGGCACTTGCAGCAGCGGGACGTGCGTCAGAAGCAGTGGCGGCTCGCCGGGCGCGAACAGGGTAATCGCGGTCCGATCCACCGCGACCGGCAGCACTTGGTTGACCCGGTCCACGTCGTGGTTGCCGATCACGAGCCACTTGGCCCCCGGCGCCTCCCTCCACCATGCCTGGTGGTCCACCCGGATACTGGAGTCAACGCCTACATCGCCGAGGCAGATGATCGTGTCGTCGACGTTGACCAGCTCGTACCAGGCGTGCCTCATCGCCTGGTCCATGTCGTCCGGCGTCCGGAACGGCCGGTCGAAGGCAGTTAGCGAGTCCTCGTGCCCCAGGTGCAAGTCCGCCCAGATCCAGGTCTTTGCATCCGGCTCTTCGCACAGGCCCGTGTGCTTCCACATGAATTCTGCCCGCGAAACACGGGAATCCTGGCCGTCAAAGACGAGAAACCGAGGTCAGCACGACCACTGAAACCCAGGAATTCTGGCCGGTTCAGCGAGAACCACAGGAATTGAGGTCGACTCGCCGCTCACCCTCCCGGGCGATGTAGTCGCGGTGCAGACCACAGAGGCGCGCGTACGCCGCCGGAAAGCGAGACTTGATGGTGGCGGCGGACATCTGCCCCATGGACGACGACGAGCACGGTGATCCGAACCCCTCGACTTCGACGAGTACACGCTCACGCGGGGACTTGGTGCGCGCGGAAGCCGCCAAATCCCCGGCCGCCCGCACGAAGCGGCGGAACGATGTTCTCGCGGCGCGTCTCGTACAAGAAACGCAGGTTTCCTACGAGGGTCGGCTCGCGTCCGGTTGGAGTGCTTGCTCGAGGCGGGCTGCGTCGGCGACGCCGACGCGAACCAGTCCGGCAAGAAGGAGATCGACTTGGTTTCGCAAGGGCGCACCTGACGCGAGCAGTGTCGGTTCCGTTTGGCGTACCGTGTCGATGAGCGCGCACACGCGGCGCCCGATCCCGTGTCCAGCCCAGAAATCAGTCGCGTCGGGGAAAGCCGCCAGCCAGCCGGAAGCAGCCCCGAGCAAGAACGAAAGGTGGGCGGGTCGCGGCGCGACCTCCAGCAAGTTCAGGGTGACGATGGCGACGAAAAGCGTGGCGCCTTCGACCGCGCATCGTTCAAGGGCCGGCAAGAACGGCGTCAGCCGCTCGATCAGCACTGGCGGCAGGTAAGCCTTGGCCGGCTGCATCGAACCGTAGTCGTTAAAGAACAGCGTCGCGATCGCGGGGCCTAGATGCATCTCCACCCCCGATGACCGCTGCCTGACCATCCAGCGCCAGCTGTTGCTGGCGCGAACCCGCTCGGCAAGGCGTGCGCGGACGCGAACCGCGGTTGTCGTGTCCAGCCCATGATTGTCGAAGTAGACGACATCGACCGCACGCTGGAAGCGCGTGAGCGCATCGAAGAACGATCCATCGGGAAGCGATGCCAGAGGCTCCAGCGCGCGGCGATCGAGCTGGAGGGCTCGCGGGGCTTCCACCGTGGGCGGCCGGGTGTCGCTGACGCCAAATCGGAGAAGTGAAGTGGTACGGTCAGTCGTTCAAGTAGGGAGACGGCGTGGACCTCGGGATGGTCTACTTCATCCCACCTGTGCCGGATCGGAAAGGTAAGCGGCGAGTCGATGGAAGCGACGCTGCCCGACGGGGCGTCGATCCTCGTCAACATGGAGCAACAGGAACCGCGCGACGGAAGGATCTTCGTGGTGCGGATCGAAGACGAAATCGTCGTCAAGCGGCTCATCCGAGGGGCCGGCTGGCTCCTCAAGCGTTCCGGGACGGGAGAGCTTATTCCTGAGACACGCCAGACTCAATCGGAGCAGTTGGTGTTGTGGGGCCATCCGCAGAACGACGGTCGGTCAGAATCATCCCTGCGAGTACGAACAGGATCGCGACGACCAAGGAGTACACCCAAAGAGCAGTGGACATTACCCATTCTCGGGTGGCTACGCTGGCAAATCCCGTCTCGAGCTTCGCGGTCAGGACATCCAGTTTTCCGGTGACCGTGGCTGTCTGGGTGCGAATCTCGCCGGGGATACGGTCAACTTCCCGCTCGACATCTCGAAGGCGACGGGACAAGTCCTCAGCAAGGATAACGTCATCGTCAGAGACTCTGAGCGCGCCACTGCTCTTGGACCCCGCTACGTCGAATTCACCGTTGCCGCGCTTCACGATTGGTCCATCATGCTGTTCAGGCGCGTCCAGAACGCCTGATAGTAGTAGCCATGACTCGTGCTAATCTTGAAAACGAGTCCGGTTTTCGGAGACGTTCCGACTCCGATCCCGAGATCGCCCGCCAATTTCTTCCCCGTGTCGTGAGATGTCCGGATCACGAATGCATTTCTGCCAGCGGCAACAACCTCCTGGGCGACCCGCTCGACATCTTCCCTGGACACCAAGGGGTCGTCCTGATCGTCCTCATCGAGGGGCCGGATCACCACGTAGAGCGGCATTTCCTCCAGTTTAGCGATGGAGGATGCCGTATGTCCACAGGAGAGGCGCGGCCTAAGGATCAGCCGGTCAAGCGACCAGAACGTGTCCTCGCCCCCTAGGGCTGCCCGTGCCCCGGATGTCCGGGGCTGGACTGTAGTGAGCAGGAGGTCATCCGAACTCGTCCCGCAGTTCGAAGGCGAAGGCCATGGCAACCAGTTGAGTGTAGCCGTGCCACATCAACTGTGCGCCGGGCGGGTCGCGTTGGCGTCCGAGCCACCCGCCGAGGCGCCCGACCAGACCGACAGCGTCGCCGAGGCGCGCCGGCGGCGGCAGCTTGCGTGAGCGGGCGAAGGTGGCGAGCACGCGCAACTCGCCATCGGAGAACAGCAGGTCGCCCGGCAGGTCGGGCACTTCGCGCCCGAGTTGGACCATCAACTGGATGCGCCACCCGATGACCATCTTGATGGCCATGGCGCGTTCGAGCCGCTCGGCCGTGTGGTGCTGCAACTCCTCGACCTTGCAGCCGGACTTGAGCACGCGGAAGTATTCTTCGATGCGCCAGCGCCGGACGTACCATTGCAGGATGCGCGTGGCGTCGTCGGCGCTGCTCACACGCAAAGTGGTCAGCAGGAACCACTCCAGCGGCTCGGCCGCGGGCGGCGGTTGTTCCTCGCGCACGTGGACGACCCACAGTGCGACCGGCTCGTCGCCGGGGCAGGGCAGCGGCACCTGCTGGTAGCGCAGCGTCACGTCGGCGACACGCGCCTCGCGGCGGTCCTTGCGGGCCTGTTTGCTGGCCTTCACGCGCGCGCTCAGCCGCTGCACCTCGACCTTGGCGGCGCCTCGGGCCGGCGCGTTGCGCACCGTATCGAACAGACGGCGTGAGACCGTCTGCCCGGCGGGCGTCTTTTCCCTGCCGAGGACGCGGTCGGCCTTGGCGCGGACCAGCAGGTCGACCTGCGGGGCAGCCGCGCGGTGTTCGACGAACAGGTCGAGGAAATCGGCCTCGCGGTCCATCACGCACACCACGCGGGTCTGGGACAATTGCTCGGCTGCCTGCGCGCAGTCGCGCAGCCCCTCGATCCAACGGAACGACTTGCGCTTCTCGCGCGGCTTTGGGGTCGGCTCGCCTTCCGCCTCGGAGTTGGGGGACGCGGGCGCGTCGAAGGCGGCCCGCAGCACACCCAACGCCACCCCGTCGGGATTGACGGCCAAGGTCGTGTGCAACTCCAGGCCGCGCGCCACCGCCCCGGTCTGGTTCGAGCCGATGGCCCCCAGCCCTTGCGTCTGCCCGCGCCGGGTGAAGTTCAACCGGGTGCCGTCCTGGATGCACAGCACCGTGTCGTGCGCCTGCATCCGGCGCAGCGTCTGCTCGCGATGCGGCGCGAGGATGTTGTCGACCGTCACCGCACTGTCGGCGGGCTGGTCGATCAGCCGGTAATGGCCCTTGACCATCGCGCGGGCGCCGTGGGCGGCGCCGGTGATGGCGCGCATCGGAGACTCTGCCATTTGCTGCGCGCTCTGTACCAGCCGCGCGCTCAGACGCGCGTCGCCCAAACGCGCCCCGCCGAACTCGTGGTCCGCCCAGACCGCGGCGTCGAGACCGTCGCCAACCGCCAGCGGCGCCACGACCGGTGCAGGCACCGCGAGGCGGGTGCGCCCCGCCGGCTCCAAGGCATACATATACACCGCCTTGCGCGTTTCCGGCGCCGCGTGCCGGCGGTCCTGGCGACCGCGACCGCAGGTCTCACCCACCCGAACCCAGTTGGCCGCGCGCACGCTCGCCCCCGTCTGTTCGGTCTCGTCGACGAACGTCTCCAGCAGCCAGGGGCGATAGCCATACAGACCCTCGCAGTCGTCGCCGACTGCCCGGACGACCCGGCCCAGCACGTGCGAGGCCAGGTTGCGACACACAATGCCGGGGCGCACCAGCAGCCGGCACAGTCCCAACACCCGGTGCAGGTGCGCGCGCCGGCCCGTGTCGTCCCACCCGACCCAGGCGTCGCGGGACCGCAGCCGCCGCGCACTCGCCGCGAACCCGACGCCGCCCAGCCAACCATGCGCCGAACCCACCAGATACCGCAGTTGCGGGCCGACGAACGGACCGGCGCCGCGCGGGTGCTCGTACGCCATCAGCGTGTTCCAGACTTGGCGCTGCGCGTCGGTCTCAACCAGCGCCAGGGTCAGACCCACAACCTTGCCGACCGTGCCCGGCACGTCCACCGCCGGCGCCATCGGGTGCGGAAGCACCCGCGCCCGGCCCCCAACGCCGCGAGCCGCCTGACTCGCAGGCAGCGAGACGTGGCCGGCCGCCTGCAGGTCGGACAACGCCCGGCAACAGCTCGCGCGCTGCCACCGGCCCCGCCCGTCGCGGAAATCGAACGCTTCACAGACGCGATCGGCGACCTGACCGAGGCTGCCGACACCCTGCGAAACCGCCTCGTCCAGCACGTCACGCAGGCGGGCGAGGTTGTCCCGTAGAATACGTGAGACCTGATTCTGAATCTCCATGCCGGCCACCGTAGCGAAGTGGCTGCATGAAGTCCAGCGAAAAATTATGGGGCACGGGCAGCCCTAGGGTCATGCGGATCAAGCGCGGGGCTGAGCCGTGGTCGCGAGCACGTCCCCGGGTCGCCAGTGTCGGGAGCGTCCGCCTGTCCTTCCCCCGGAACATCCACCACCCGTCGACAGCGACCCGCAGTTGCCGCCTCGATCACCCGTCCACCCATCAGGTCGCGAGTGCTGACACGCCGTCGACCTTCGCGGTCAGGTCCTTGTACCGGAGCGGCTTGCCCTCCATGCCGCGGACGATGCGACGCATCTGTTGGAGTGTCCCGAGCGGCCGATCGTGGTGCCGGCCGGCGAACTCGGCAACGTAGCGCGGCAAGTGCTTCAGGCTCATCTTGTGGTACGTCCCGTGGTACCCGCGCTTCATGAGGCCCACACGAACGACTCCAAGCCGTTCGTGTGGGCCTGTCCGTCGGCGTACTGGCCGACGTTGTGCCGGACGCTCTGGTGGTGCTGCAGGCCGGCGTAGACACCGACCTCGTGGGTGTAGACCATGACGTCGGGGCCGGTGGTCGAATCGGCGAGGGACTCCGATCACGCTCGCCTCGTCGACCTTACCGTTCGGCCAGCGGGTCTCGATGAACCACCGTTCGGGCCTTGACCCAACGAGGACCGGGCGCCGGCCGACCGAGAACGGGCGGAGTCCGGTCAAGCAATGACGGCAACGCGTTGCGGTAGGTAGGGCGTCATCAGCACGCCGGCGCGCGGTCACCGCAGCCAAAACCAGCGCAGGGCCTTCGCGGCCGTGTGGTCGGCGACGCGGAAGTGCTTCGCAATCGCGTTGAGGGACAAGCCGCGCTCGTGCATCTCGGCAACCCGGGGCGCGATCGCCTGGTACGCGGGCGTCTCGACGGGCCGCGTAAGCTCGGCCTCAATCGAAACGCGGGCGACGGTTCGAAGCCTTTGGGCACGTGTAGGCTTGGATCACGCCAATGGCCTCGGCAACAGCCACCTAGGAGTCTGCGCCGCAGGAGATTTGCGGCACGCAACGGGTCGCCGGCCCACGACCTGAGTCACGTGTCGGGGCGACTTCGCCGGTCAGCGGGGCGGGGTGGATTTTCGGTAGTTGGCGAACAGATGACAAAATTCGGTCCTCGTGGGCCGCATGGCCCGCCAGAGACCGCGATGCGCATCGATTTGTCGCCGTTGTGAGCCTCATATCCCGCCTTCTACGCCGCCATCAGCGGCTGCAGGCGTTTGACGTTCAACGCCAGGCACACCAGGTCCCACTCGCACCGCACCTTCGCGAGTCCGCGCAGGCTGAAGCGCCGAAATCCCAGCACGTGCTTGATCCAACCGTTGGGAGCCTCCGACAACCACTTGCGCTCCGCATACGCCGTGCGGCCCGCCGGCGTCGCCAGCTTCTCCACCATGCGAGCCGTCGCCGGATGGGCCTCCCGATCACGGGTAGCCGTCTGCTTACCCTCCCGGCCCAGCGCCACATACCCGTCAATGCCCCGCTTTTCCAGGTCGGTCAGGTCCCGCTCGTTGCAGTACCCCGCATCGGCCAGCACCGTCTCCGGCTGCGCGGCGAACGTCTCCTTTACCGCGTCGAGCAACACCGGCAACTCACCCTGGTCGCTCGCGTTCGCCGTCAGGTCCGTCGCCACCACCAACTGGTGCTCCGCGTCCACCGTCACCTGCGCGTTGTAGCACTGCTGGAATCCCTCGTTGCTCGTCTTCATGATCGAGCTTTCCGGGTCCGTGAAGTTGCTCTGAGACTTCTCGTCCGGCTCGCCATACGCCCGCTTGTACGGCCGACCGCCCTTCGGGTTCCGATCCTGCCCCGGCTGCCGACCCCGCGCGGCGTCCGCCGCCCGAGCCGCCGCTTCCAGACGCGCCTTCGCTTCCCGGATCGCCGCCAGACGCTCTTCTCGCCGACGCAACTCCGCCGGCAGACCGTCGCCCCGAACCTCCGCGCCCAAGCGCGAGTCCTCGGCCTCGTCAACCGCATCCGCCTGACGCAACAGCGCCTCGACCTCGCTTTCCAGGCGCTGTTCCTCTGCCTGCATCCGGTCGTAGCTCATCGCCTTGCGCTTGCTCGCGTTCGCGCGCACCTTCGTCCCGTCGATCTACAGCTTCCCCAAGCGCGCCAGACCCAACTCCTGCGCCAGACGGACCACCTCCACGAACAGCGCCTGGAAATCCTCCAGGTGCCGACGCCGAAACTCGCACAGCGTCCGGTGTTGCGGAAAGTTGCCCGCCGCCAGCACCCGGAAACCAACGTCCTCTTCCAGCTTCCGAGCGACCCGGCGCGACGAGAATACCCCCGTCGCGTAGGCGTAGAGCAGCACCTTCACCATCATCCGAGGCTCATACGGCGCGTTGCGACGGCCGTCCCCCTCGTACAGAGCGTAGAACGCCGTCAGATCCAGACCGTCCACCAGATCGCTGACATGGTGCGCCAAGTGGCCCTCCGGCAGCCACTCCCGAACGTCGGGCGGCAACAGCAGCGACTGGTCAGGCACATAGGGGCGGAATGTGGTCGACATCGAGTCCTTTCGTCGTCGGCTCGCCTACAATTGTCGCATCTGTTTTTCTGCGGCGCAGACTCCTAGGTGACTGCCGCGAGCGAAATGGCGGTGGCAGCACGGTTGGAAGACACACGAATTCTGGCCGGACCCGAAAACACACGAATTCTGGCCAAACGGCCAGAATTCGTGCGGATGCACAGCCCGGCCCGCCTTCGCGTGCTCGCCGGATCATGGCTCGCGTCTGCCGCGCGTTGACCATTGGATGAACGGGTGGCCTCAGCGACTGTCGCAACTCGTCGGCGTACTGCGTGTGCAGCCGCTCGGCTGCAGCCTCGGACACGGTCATATGTGTCTCTCTCCAGTCTGACTCATGGTTCATCCCGGCTCACCGATTCGCCCGGAAACCTCGAGAACCGCAGCCGGCCAGTCTGAAGCGGCGACTCGGCGCCGAGCGGCGGATCGCCAAGCAGAGTCAGCTCGAGCGTCCTGGTGTGGCGATGGAGTTCGTCCATGAACCAGACGCCGAGCCGCTCGACCGGACCATCAAGGTGAACGTGTCCAGACGCCAGCTTCACGATCTCGACCGAATCGCCCAGCAGTTCGGGATCTCGCAGTCCTGGCTCCTGCGTGAGGCTCTGCGGATTGGCATCCCGGCCGCGATAGGGCAGTTGCGGTCGCGGCGGGAGGCTGGGTTCTGACCGAGGGGGCAAGTGGACAGTCCCCATGCCGCGGCGCCCAGGCGGGGACCTCGTTCCGATGGGCGGCGCGAAGACCGCTGGGTGCATCGCCCGGAACTGGCTCCCGAAGGACAAGCGGCGCCCGAGCTCGACCCTGACCCGGAATAGCCGGCCGCCCGGGTGGAGATCGCCACGCTGGCGCCGGTCATGCCGCAGGTCGCGAGCCGCTGCCAGGGGACGGGGCCGCCGGTAGTCGACGAAGCGGCCGTGAGGGTTGCTCGGCATGCTGAGCATTCGATGACGAGACCGTCTCCGGCGCTTCGGCTCGACGCCGGCCTGACGACGTAGACTGCGTCGACCTGACGGCGCGGCGGGGGCGGCGAAGCGTGTCGGATTTCGTTGGGCGGCAACCCAGCGGTCGCCCCGCTGTACCCCCCGGCGGTGTGATGACGACTCGTAGGGCGTCGCGGGCCGTCGGCTGTCCGCTGCTCGACGGCGCTTCCGCGTGCCGCCGCCGCTGTACCCGCCGCGCCGCTCCACATCCAGGCCGACGTCGCTTACCCGACGGCCCCGGATCCGGGGTTCGCCTGTACGCATGGATGCTCGCGCCCCTCGACACCTCATCGGTGTGTCACGTGATGACGGCCGCGGCGCCGGTCGACTCTACGCCGTAGCGAATCGATGTGCTTTCGCACGCCGGTTCCGCTGCGTGCCGGCGGTCTTCGATGCGGCGCTCGACGACGTCAGCGGGGTTGTGGGCGCGAATGCGCTCGGAGACGAGCCTGCGGCGACACCGGGGTCAACCGGCGCCGGAGCAACTGACGGAACGGACGCGGCGCGACGTGGCTCGGCAGGGCGAGACCGAACCGGTCACCTACAGGCTGTCGTCGACATCGGCCTGCTCGCCGCGGATCTGCCGGACGCGCTGGACATCGAGCACGTGGGCATGATGACGTATCTTGCAGAGCGTCCCGGGCGGTTCCGGTCGTCTACGTCGTGGTGGCGGCGACCCGATGTCCTGGGCAGCCAGTCGGCCATTGCCCGCAGACCGTCCGGGCGCCGCGCTGAACTGTCGCACCGTAGGTGCGGTCCGGTAGAGGTAAGGAACGATGCGCTACAAGCTCAACGAAGAACAAACGCTGGAAGCACATCCGGCCGCGAACGCCTTCCCGCTGATGGATGAGGATCAGATCAGGGAGCTCGCCGAAGACATCGAGAATCACGGTCAGCACTTCCTCGTAGCACTCCAGAAGACCTCGAATGGAGACACACTGGTTCTGGACGGCCGTAACCGAATGCGTGCCTGTGAGCTGGCCGGCATCGCACCACAGTACCACTACATCGACCCAAACGAGGACGCGGTGGCGTTCATCGTGTCGGTGAATGCACGGAGACGACACCAGAACGATTCACAGCGGGCGCTGTCGGCGGCTCGACTGGTGACGATTTTCGGCAGGGGCCGGCCTGCCCAACCGGGAATTGCTTCAATTGAAGCAATTTCTCAGCCGCGGGCCGCCAAGATGCTCAACGTCGGCCGGAGTTCGGTTCAGCGCGCCGTGACGATCCTGAACGACCCGATTCTCGTCGCTGCCGTTGAGTCCGGCACAGTTGCCGTCAGCGACGCGGCCGAGATTATCGACGCGCCCGAGGATGCCAAGCGCAGAGCGGTGGAAGCCGTCGTTGCGGGCAAAGCGAGCAACCTTCAGAACGCTCTCGCACAGATGGCGCCGAGGGCCGAAGCGAACGTCGCCTCCGAGGAGCCCGAGGCGCGTCGACAGGCTGATCGGTCCGAGCCGGATGAGTCGGATAGTCCAGTGTCCGACCGCGGCGACCGGATGGAGACACCCGAGGGTTCGGCGCCGTTCCGGTCGGCTTCCGATTCGTCGACCCGGAGCGAACCGGTCGGCGCCTCGACTGCCGTACCTGCTGCAGGCTCCGGCAACGAGCCTGCAGCGGCGTCCGACCGGCACCCGCGTCGTTCGTCCGACTCACTGCCGCGGTCGCCGATGTCGGGTGAGGCGCCCGGCGGAGCAGGCCCGGACGTGGGCAAGCCAGAAGCGCCTGATGCAGCGGCCTCACGGACTGGTGACGATGCACGTACTGGCATTCGGGATCGCCTCTGACGGAATTGCAGGGCATCCTCGCACGTCTCGTCAGCCAAAGCGGAAGCGGGAGCCCAACGCGCTTCTCGGATGCGTGTGGCCTCATGCTGGCACTGGTGGAGGCGATGGAGAACTTTCTCGACGCGGGGATGGATAAGGATGTTCTCTCCTTTTGGCTGAAGGATGTTGCGGCTGCTACTAAACGCCCAACGGACGACGTGAACGCGGATTCCGCAGGCAGTTGAATAGCGACTGATCGACACGGGCAGGCCTCGCGAGTATTCCCCGTCGCACCACCGGGCTACGGGTCACGTACCACGGCGGTTCGATTGCGTTCGGTGGCGCGAAGAAGGCCAGCGGGGTCGGCCGTTGTCGAGCACCGGCACCCTTTGACGCCGAAGCTGTCCAGCAGGACGCAGACCAGACACGGGATGCCGGCCCTGTCCACCGCCTTCCAAGAGGCTTCCGGCGCCTTCCATTGATGTCGCCCTGGCGTGACTCCCACCGTTGGGCTCGGGTCCGTGATGACGACAACCGGTGCGGGCGAGGATGCGGTACCCATATCGATGCTGACACGCTGTTCGTCGCGGTGAGCCGATGCATTTCGGAACGCGCCCGCGACGGGCGCCAGGACCGCGACCACGGTGGTGGTCACGTACAGCGTTCCGAACTGGCGACCTTCCAGCCGCCGTCACCTGGGGAAGGCGCAACGCAGGGGTCGGCGACCGTCTTGTTCAGCGGCGTCACCAAATGCGCTGACTCCTCGTCGTCTCCAGATGCCGTCCGCCCCGAGACTGAGTTCCCACGCGACGAAGTCAACCGCTCCCTCACCGTGCTCCTCGATCAACATCGCGCGGTAGCCGAAGGTCTCATCGTCCGAGAACGAATGCTCCGGGGCCAGCGGCGAGAACCGTCCGCTCCCGTTGTTGCGATAGACCAGCGGCGACGCCGGCCGGACCGCCTCACACGGCGCAGTCACCACTAGTGCTGCGCCATGATTAAACGTTCGGGTGTGCGGTGCTGTGATTCGTCGATGATTGCTCGCTGTAACCCATGTCCGTATCCGAAGATGATGACGTGACGAACCACTAGGTCCAGGCAGCCGTCGAGGTCGACACTCGTGCATCGCCAGCCCGCCGAGGTTGATGCTATCGACGTGACACCCTGGTCGCTCAGTATCCTGGTCGAGGTCTCGTCCACGAAGCTGCAGTCGCCCGCGTTGATCAGCGTCTGGATGAAGCGCCCCGTCCAGCCGCCTTCGAGGCCGTTGCCCACGTGTAGGTCAGCGTGCCGTCCGCACATCCCGATTCGGGGCGAAGCGGGGGTCACCGGTCGTCGCAATCTTCAGGTACAGGTCGAAAGGGGGGCGGCCGGATGGAAGGGCGGCTGGAGTTGCCCCGATAGCTTCGCCCTCAGTTGCCGGGCCAGACTTCTCTACCTGCGTCGCCATTCTCCTCGCTGTCGTCAGCCTCGTCTGGCGTTGGCGCCGGTCGGGGCGATTCCAGCGGCACATGAACGGCAACTTCCAGGCGCCATCGACCCCGGGAGCGTGTTGGCGCAGAAGCCGATGGCGGCCGCGCCGAGCAAGGGTTGCGGCCGCAACTGCCGCTATCCGCTCGGCTCAGGAGAACCTGGAAGTGTACTGAACCGGGGTCGCCGCCCGGCGAGTGGGACCCTGAGCGGGACGCAGGATTGCCTCGCCGGACGCTGACCGCTCGAGCCGCAGAGGCGGTTCGACGGGACGGCGGATTTCGGAGAAACCGACGAATGTACTGGACCGGGGTCCGCATCCAGCGATCGGGACCTTGAGCTGGGCGCAGGATCTTGCCCCGCCCGGCATGACTGCTCGAGCCGCACGAGACGGTTCAACGGGTCGGCGGCTCCGGAGAACTTACCAGTGTACCGGACCGGGGTCGCTGCTCAGCGATGGGGACCCCAACGCGTCCCAGTGGCCGCGGTTCGTAACGCTCCTCCACGACGGACCAATGGAGGAGACGAAGCACGATGCCTAGGCGAACGCGTTCGACTAACGCCGCGCACCACAGGAAGCTGATCAAGATCGCCGGGGTACTGGAGCTCACCGACCTGAGCATTTCCACGATCTACAAGTACATGGGTTTGGGCCGGTTCCCCCAATCCGTCAAGATCGGCCCCCACGCGGTGCGATGGTATCTGGATGAAGTACTCGACTACATCAACACGCGCCCGCGGAGCCGCTAGAACACGCGCCCGCGGAGCCGCTCGAAGCGACGTCAGCGATAGCAGACCGGCCGCAGTCTGGACTGCAGGGACTTGTGCGCGACGGCTCGGGTCGATCGATCCGGAGCAGGAGCCCCGGCGCGTGCAGTGTCTCGCTGGACACACGGCGGGGCCTGCTCGCGGCAGCTCAGTCGTCTGGCGGCGGTACAAGCTCCAGCCCCTCAGACGGCGGCGGCGCGCGAAGAGGGTCGACTCGGTGTGAGCGGCTTCCATCTCGTGGCGGAGGCGACGCGCGAGCGCCGCCTCGATCACCGCTCGTCGTGGTCCCGAACACTTCGCCTCGCCGTGCTCGTTGGATTCATCACGCTCGCGCTCGTCGTACATGCCGCGCTCGTCGCCCTCCATGCCGTGCTCGTCGTGGAGATCGGTATGCTCCGCAAGCGCCAGCGCCAACTGCGCCGTTCCCGTCGGCGACATTGCCGACGACTACTGAAAGCTACGACATCGAGTTGCGTGGTCGGCTCGAAACCCATGGCGCCGACACCGGCCCCCGAGCGGATCGCAACGCCCGTTCGGCCGACGCTCGTCGGGCGGACCGTCAGGACGAAGCGAGGATCCGCGCCCAAACCGGTGCGCGGCATCTACTACGGCAACGACAGAAGTGGCAGCCGGCAGGCCGCTACGTCGTACCCGACGCGGCCGATCCCGTTATCGCCGACTACGAACCGTTGCCGGCGGGGTCGTTCCAGAAGCGGCTATGGCCGGAAACGTGGAAGTGCGGGACTTCGACGCACCAAGGGCCTTCGGCGTTCCGGTGCCCGGCAGGCCGGCTTCGTCTACTGGGTCACGAACTCTGCCCACCGATCCATGAGGCCGCGACGTTTCTCGAACAGGTCCGATCGGGCATAGGACCGCTCCACGGCGCTGCCTACCTGGTGTGCGAGCGCCGCCTCGGCTACCGCATGCGGCACGCTGGTCTGTTCACTCGCGAAGTCGCGGAACGAGGAGCGGAAGCCGTGCACCGTGCAGCGGTCCCCGTAGATCCGCCGCAGAACCTGCGCCAGTGTCGAGACCTGGATGTGCTTCCCGGCCCGCGTCGGCGACGGGAAGCACCACCCGGCCGGGCTGTCCAGGCTCCTGACAGCCTCCAGCGTATCCATCGCGGCGCGGGACAACGGCACTCTATGCTCGAGGCCACCCTTCATGCGCTCGGCCGGTATGCGCCATTCGGCAGCCTGCAGCTTCATCTCGCTCCACCTCGCGCCCCGCGCCTCACCCGACCGAACCCCGGTCAGAATGATGAACCGCAGACAGGCCTTCACCGCCTCGTACGCCCCGCAATTCGCGATAGCGTGCAACGCCGCGCCCACCTCCGAGTAGGGTAGCGCCGCGTGGTGGTTCTTCGCCTTCCGAGCCGATGGCAACGCCGCGCCGATGCCGTCGGCGACATTGAACTCCAGGTACTCGCGCGCCAAGCCCCACGCCAGCGCCCCGCGGATCCACCCGTGCAGCTTCGACCCGGTGGCCGGCTTCTCGGCCATCACCGGGGACAGGATGGTGATGACGTCCGCTCGGCGGATCTGGTCGAGGCGCCGGTCCATGACCGACCCGCAGTACCTCTCCAAAGCGCTGCGCCGGTTCTTCGCCCCGTCGCCCTTCCATGTTGCCCCCGCCTCGACCCGCTCGCACGCCGTGCGGAACGTCGGGAGCCTCGACTGCCGCACCGCCGCCGTCGGGTCCCCGCCGCGGCGCGCCAACTGACGGTTGGCGAAGGCTGCGGCGCGTGCCTCGGCGAGCCCGACGTACGGGTACCCGCCGAGCCCGAGGTCGCGCCGCTTGCCGTGGATGGTCAACCGCTGCACCCAGTGGCGACTCCGGCCGCCGGGCTCGACGACGAGAAAGAGCGTTCCGCCGTCGCCGTGCCGTCCCGGTCGCAACGCTCCGATCTGCTTGGCTCTGAGTCGTCCGCCCATCAGGATCTTCCCTGTCCCCAGGATACCACGAATATCCCACGATAGGACTCGGAACCGAGAGCAAGGGGGCGGAAGTCCGCGGAATACCGACCCGCAAGAACCCCAACAATACGGTAAGTTTCCGGCGTTCTACGGAGTGTGGCGGCGTTCTACGGAAACTAGTCTCGTTCCGGCAGCGCGAACACGACCAGCCGTTCGTTCCCGCGGGGCTCGCCGGTCGCCGGCGCCGAGACGTTGGCCGCGACGTACTGCCGGCCGTCGTTCCCCGCGTACGTGATCGGGACGGCCTCGACGTTGTAGTCGAACGCGGCGGACCACAGCTCGTCGCCGGTTCGGGAGTCGAATGCGCGGAACCGCCGGTCGCTGGTGGCCCCGATGAACACGAGCCCGCCGGCGGTGACGATGGCGCCGCCGACGCTCGGCGTGCCGACCCGCTGCTTGTCCTCCGGCAGCAGCTCGTTGATCCCCAGCGGGACCTCCCAGGCGATCTCGCCGCTGGCCGCGTGGACCGCCACCAGACGCGCCCACGGCGGCTTGTAGCAGGGCAGCGCCCCGAGCCGCCGGCCGTCGGCGTCGAAGATCGGCGCCTCGAACGGCTGGGCCGGGGAGCGGACGTAGGCCACTTGATCGTCGGTATCCGAGGGGTACAGCGGGTTCACGTCCATCCAGCCGCTGATCGGCTGGTCCTTGGAGTTCACGAAGATCAGACCGAGCTCCGGATCGTGGGCCGTGCCGTTCCAGTTGACGCCGCCGCCGGTGCCGGGGAACACGAGCGAAGGCGGGGTCCCCTCCTGCTTCAGCCGCAGGGGCGTATAGGGGCCCGCGTTGTAGTAGCCGACCGTGTCCCACAGCCCGCGGCAGGCTGCGGCGTGCTCGGGGGTGGTGTCCTCCGCCGTTACCACGTCGTCCGCACCGATGCTGACCCGCGCCACCGGCGGCGGCTTGAGCGGGATCGGCTGCGTCGGCGAGTATTGCTCGCCCGGCACGTCCCCGGCGGGCACCGGCCGCTCCTCGACCCCGTGGATGGGCTCGCCCGTCACGCGGTTCAGGATGAACATGAACGCCGACTTGCCGACCTGCGCGAGCGCGGGAATCCGCTCGCCGTCGCGCTCGATCTCCAGCAGGCCGGGCGACGGCGGCAGGTTGTAGTCCCACAGCTCGTGGTGGATGTTCTGGAAGTACCACTCCAGCTCGCCGGTCCGGATGTCGATGGCGATGGTCGAGTTCGCGAAGAGGTTGTCGCCGGGACGGTCGCCGCCGTAGAAGTTGGAGCCCGGGCTGCTGACCGGCATGTAGACCAGCCCGCGCGCCTCGTCGACGGTGAGCGTGAAAGCCCACACGTTGTTCCCGATGCGGTTGCGCCAGCTCTGGTTGCCCCAGGTCTGGCTGCCGAAATCGGATTCCGTGGGGAGGGTCGGGAACTCCCAGAGCAGGTTGCCGGAGGCGTCGAGCGCCCGCGGATACGCGTACTCCGGCTCGCCGCCGCCCCGCGGCTGGTTCAGGTGGGGCGCGATGTGCTCCTGTCCCGGACCGAAGGCGCTGGAGCCGAGAATCAGGGCGTTCTCGTAGACCACCGGCACGCCGGTGTACGGAATGCGCAACTCGGCCTCGCCCCGGTTGCCGAAGGTGAGGTCGCGTTCGCCGGTGCCGGCGTTCAGGGCGATGACCTTGTACAGGCTGGTGAAGTAGATGCGGGCGTCGCGCGTTTCGGTCGCCGGCCCGTAGGCAACACCGCGGAACGACGCCAGCCCCTCGGTCAGCTCGTGCCGCCAGATCTCCTCGCCGGTCTCGGGCTGCAGGGCCACCACGCGGTTCCCGGCGGCGAGGTACATCACGCCGTCGACCACGATCGGCGTGACCTGCTGGAAGAGCTCCGTCGGGGCCGGGCCCTCGATGAACCCGTCCTCGGGATGGAACCGGTACGACCAGACCTCCTGCAGCTCGCCGACGTTGCCGGTGTCGATCTGGTCGAGCGGCGAATAGCGCGTTCCGGCGAGGTCGCGGTTGTAGGTCGGCCAGTCCGCGGCCGCGCTCCGGCCGGATTCCTGTGCCACGACCGGCGCCGAGCCCACGACAAGAACGAGCAGCGCCCCCACCGGTGCGAGGGTGCGACGCAACCGCCCGGAGCGGGTGCGCGTGCTGGTGATGAATCGCATGGGCTTGTCTCCTCTTCAGGGCTGATCGGTTGCGGTGCCGGCAGGGACGTCCCGCAGGCGTTCCTGGATGGTGCCGGGGATGCCGATCCGCGTGTCGGCGCCGAGCTCGGCCAGCAGCGCCGCCGTCTCCGGCCAGCTCTGGAACTGGAACGACTGCTTGGAGCCCTCGGCCATCCGGTAGGCGGTCCGCCCGCGGAAGTCCCGCGCGTCGACGTCGGCGCCCTGCGCCGCGAGATACTCCACCACCTCGTTGAGGCCGCGGAACGCCGCGCCGTGCAGCGCCGTGAAGTCCGCCTCGTTGGCCGCGTCGATGTCGGCGCCGGCTTCCAGCAGCACCCTGACCGCCTCCTCGGCGCTCGGGGAGCGGACCCCGCGCGGCTGCCGCGGCGTGTAGGTCGAGCGGCCGAGACCGGCGGCCGCCATGAACGGCGTCGTGCCGTCGTCGGTCGTCAGGTGCTGGTCGGCGCCCGCCGCCAGCAGCGTGCGCAGAATCGCGGCGTTGCTCGACGTGCGGGTCTCGCCGACGCCGAACGTCCGGCTCGCGCCGTTCATGTCGAACGCCGCCACCCACAGCGGGGTGGCGCCGCGCAGGTCTCCGGTCCCGCAGGCGAACGGCTCGAACGCCCCCTTCCTGGGATAGCCGATGTAGCTCATGATCATGGCCGACGCCGTGATCCGCGCGTTCGGGTCGGCGCCGCGGGCCAGCAGTGCCTTCACCACGGGCAGCCGGCGGTCGGCGGCGAGCCGCGAGCGGCCCGGCCGAGAATAGAGCCGGTTGCCCCCGTGCCGGGCGTACCACTCGCGCAGCCACGTGCCGACCCCGCCCGCCGCCGCGTGCAGCGCACGCACGCCGTTCATCTCGCTTTCCGGATCGGCTCCTTCGTCGAGCAGGAACAGCGCGAAGGCGTCCTGGCCGCTCACGATGGAGAACGGAAGAACGTGGGTCCCGTCGGCGCTCGGCGCGTTCACGTCGACGCCCGCCGCGATCAGCGCCCGGGCCGTCTCGACGTCGCCGTTGCGCGCGGCGAACATCAGCGGCGTGAAGCCCTTGACGGTGGAGGCCGCAGGGTCGGCGCCGGCGTCGAGCAGCAGCCGCACTATCTTCGGGTGCGGCTCCGACACCGCCCACATCAGCGCCGTGCTTCCGGTTGCCGTCACGGTGGCGTCGACGTCCGCACCACCCGCAATGAGCGCCCGGACGACGTCGGGGTTCCCGGTGCGGGCCGCGGTCATCAACGGAACGAGTCCGCTCTCCTGCGCTGCGTTCACGTTCGCGCCGGCGTCGAGCAGCGTCTCGACCATGGCGAGACTCGCGTTCTCGGCCGCGCGCTCGAGAGCCGTCACGCCGTGGTCGTCGGCCAGGCTCACGTCCGCGCCGGCGGCAAGCAGCCGCTCCACCAGCTCCACGTCGTCCCAGTGGGATGCCCACAGAAGCGCGGTCGCGCCGTCCGCCCGCGTCGCGTCGACGTCGACGCGCTCGGCGAGCAGCGCGCGGACCGCTTCCCGGTCCTGATTGGCCGCGGCGTTCGCGAGCCGGAAGTCCTGGCCTGTGACCACGCTTGCACCGGCGGTCCATGACGCAAGCAGGAAGGCGAGGCAGGTGCGCGTGGCCCGGGGCGTCGTCGTCATGGCCCCACTATATATGCACGCGGGGAGTGTTCGTCTAGGAGTCTGCGCCGTAGAAACGGGGCAGACTCCTAGGCAGGCCCGGTTGGGCGGAAATCGGAGCCACAGACAGGCGACGGTTTTCGGGCTAGGAGCTTGCGCCGCAGGACGCAGCGAAGCGAAGCGCTGAGGCGCAAGCTCCTGGGGTGGTGGGGGATGGGGCCGAACACGGAGCCCCGCGACGGGTTTGGCGGCGCTACCGTCGTGACCAGCGAGGTTCGGCGCGCTTCGGCGGCCGTCGCGGGAAGAGCGGGCGTGCCGGCATCCGGAGCCGGCAGCGGCTACACCACGATGCCGAGATCGTGGAGGGCGGCGTCGAAGATGGCGGGCCAGCCGCGGTTGGCCAACGGGCTGGCCGGACTCGGGTGCGGCGCGGTTCCGCACCGCGCGCCGCCTTCCGCAGCGACCGGGCGCGCCCGGTCGGCGGCGAACCGGCCGATGCCGACCACGACGGCAGGCTGCAGGTGGGCCACCACGCCGGCGAGCGCCTCGTCGCAGATGGAGAACAGCCGTTCGCGCGCCTCGCGGGGACGGAGCTTGTCCGGAGTCACGTTGCGCCCGCCGTCGTCCAGGAAGCACAACGGGCAGTAGTTCCACACGAACGCGCGCCGGAAGAACCGCTCGGGGCTGCCGAAGCGCTCCCGCGCCCAGCCCCACAGGCGGGCGCCGCTCACCTCGCCGCGGCCGATCCCGAAGCCGAGGACGGGTCGCCGCGGGTGCTCATCGGCCGGCCGCTCCACCGGGGCCTCGATGCCGAGCCAGTCGCGCACCATCGCGACGTCGCCGAACGGCACCCCCGTCTGCGCCATCCCGAACGGGCCCGGGTTCATGCCGACGAAGAGGATCTCCCGCTGCCCGGCCCCATGGCGCTCCAGGTAGAGCCGGTGCGGGGCCCACGCGTAGTCGAGCGGTGCGTACACGTGCGTCACGGGCGCGCCGAACCGCAGGGCGCGGGTCCGTTCCCGCAGCCGCTCGGTGACCGGCACGAGGTTCGACATGGCGAGACACTACAGCACCTTGGCGCCGGATGACGGAGGAGTCTCGATCCGTTTTTCCAGCATGCGTCACATGCCCCAGACGGTGACCGCGGGGCCGGTGTCGGCCGGCGTCTCGCGGCGGAACATCTTCTCTTCCCACGTCCGGTCCGGCGCGCGGTCGAAAACGATCAGGTGGCCCGACTCCGCGCCGCAATGGTCCATGTAGCCGCGCGTCTGCGCCAGCCCCTCCGTGATGGTCCGCTCCGGATCCTTGTGCAGGACCTTGCACTCGACCACGAACTTGCGGGTGCGTCCGCCCTGCGGCCAGAGGATCAGCAGGTCCACGCGTCCCCGGCCCAGGGCGTACTCGCGCTCGATGCGGCCGCCGCCGTTCACGACCCTCTGCAAGTACGCCTGCAGAAGCAACTGCGGGCCCGCCTCGTGGTATCTCTCGAAGCGCTGCACCCAGTGCTCCGAATGCTCCCGGAAGAACGTCTGGAACCCATCGATCAGCCTCGCCACGTCCAGGCCGCCGGCCGCATCGACGTACCACGCCATCCGTTGCGGCAGCCCCATTTGCACCGCGTAGTTCAGGTGCCGGGGAACCACCTCCGCGTAGATCGGGTTCGCGATGCGCGGCGTGCCGTCGGCGTCCAGGGCAATCAGCCCCAGATCGTGGACGTAGGCCACGTCCTCGGTCGACCAGGCGGACTCCGACGCCCCGGCCAGGATCGGCTCCACCACCCGTCGCACCCGTTCCTCGCGCAGCTTGTTCGCCAGGTCGTCGATGTGGGTGTCGCGACGCAGGATCAACCGCTCCTGCGCGTCCAGTACGTCCTCCGCCGCAATCGCGCGGGTGCGGTCGCGTCCCGTCTCGCACTCGAAGCACGCCTCCCGGCACAGCGCGTTTACCAGCCACGGTTGGCCGGCCGAGCGCGCGCGGACAGCTTCGAGCGCCCCTGCGGTGAATGCCTGTCCGGTCTCGGCGGTGTGCTGGGCCAGCAGCGCCCGCGTCTCGGCCTCGGTGAAGTCGCCCAGTCGCAGAGACTTCGACTTGATGTTGAACGCGCTGCCGCCGAGGATCATGGCGTTCTGCGCGGTGGAATAGATGCGGTAGTCGCGCACGTCCCGCACGCCGCACAGGATCACGCTGTGCGGGAAACGTCCGGGGCGGTGCGGGTATCCGGCGCGCAACTGTCGCAGCACGGACAACAGCGTATCGCCCACCAACGTGTCGATCTCGTCGATCAGCAGCACCAGCGGCCGCGAATCGGCCATGCACCAGCGTTCCAGCGACGCACGCAGCGCCCCCAGCGGCCCGGCCCGTTCCAGCGCGCCCGGCCAGATGTCCGCCAGCGCGTTGGCGCCGAGCGTCGCCTGTTCTTCGGATTCCAACTGGTAGAGGATGACGCGCATGGCCTCCGCGACGTTCTCCCGCGCCGGCTGGGCGGCCTCCACGGTCACGTACACGCAGCGGTGGCGGCTACCCGCGTTCAGCCGGTCGCGCAGCGCCAGCAGCGCCGATGTCTTGCCCGTCTGCCGCGGGGCGTGGAGCACGAAGTAGCGCTTGTCGCGGACGAGGCCGAGCAACTCGTCGAGATTCACGCGGTCGAGCGGCGGGATGTGGTAGTGGTCGTCGGGACGGACGGGGCCCTCGGTGTTGAAGAAGCGCATGATCGGATTGTCGCAGTGGGCGGCGCCGTTGTCAGTACGTGAGGCCTCTTATACTGGACGGGAAACCGCATGACGTTCTTCGCCCAGCTTCGTCTCTTCTACCGCCGCGCGTTGGCGAACCCCGGCTTCACGCTCGTTTCGCTGGCCACGCTGGCGATCGGGGTCGGCGCCAACGTCGCCATCTTCGCGGTCGTCAACGCGGTGCTGCTGCGCCCGCTGCCGCTTCCGGACTCCGAACGGCTCGTTATCCTCCGGCACGCCGCTCCGGGGCTCGCGCAGCTCGACGAGCTGCCGATGTCGGACGCGCTCTACTTCCTCTACGCGGAGGAGAGCCGGACGCTCGAGAGCGTGGCGGCGTACCGGGACGAGCAGGTGAGCTTCACCGGGCCCGAGAATCCGCAGCGCGTAGGGGCGACGAGAGTCACCGCGTCGTTCTTCGACGTGCTGCGGACGCCGCCGCGTCTCGGCCGGTCCTTCACCGCCGAGGACGATCGGCCGGGCGCCGCGCCGGTCGTCGTGCTGAGCGACGGCCTGTGGACGACCCGGTTCGGCGCCGATCCGGGGACGGTGGGGCGCGTCGTCGACCTCGATGGGGAGAGCGTGGAAGTGGTCGGGGTGATGCCGCCGGGATTCGCCTTCTCGCAGTCGGAGGTGGACCTGTGGCGGCCGATCGGGCTCGACCGGGAGAACGTGCAGCTCGGCTCCTTCGGAATCCAGGGCGTGGCGCGCATCGCGGACGGGGCGACGCTGGGGCAGGTGCAGGCCGAGCTCGACGCCATGCTGTCGAACCTGACCGACGTGTTTCCCGACGAAGGAGCCGCCCCGATCATGGCCAGCGCGGGATTCCGGCCGCTCGTGGACCGCGCCCGCGAGGCGGTGGTGGGCGACATCGAGCCGACGCTGTGGATCCTGCTCGGCGCGGTCGGGTTCTTGCTGTTGATAGCGTGCGCCAATGTCGCCAACCTCTTCCTGGTGCGTTCCGAGGCGCGTCACGGCGAAGTGGCGATTCGGGCCGCGCTCGGCGAGAGCCGCGGGCGGCTGGCCGGGTCGGTGCTCGTCGAGAGCCTGACGCTCGGCGTAGCCGGCGGTCTGCTGGCGCTGCCGCTGGCGCTGCTGGCGGTGCGCCTGCTGGTCCGCTTCGGCCCGCGGGAGTTGCCGCGCCTGGACGAAATCTCGATAGACGCGGCGGGTCTTTTCTTCGGCCTCTCCGTGTCGGTCGTGGGGGGACTGCTGTTCGGCCTCCTGCCGGCCCTGCGTGCAGGCGCGGTAGCGGCCGCCGGCCATATGACGGTCGGCGCGCGCGGAGCCTCGGTCGGCCGCGAGCGGCAGATCGCCCGCCGGGGTCTGGTCGTAATGCAGATTGCCCTCGCGCTGACCCTGCTCGTCGGGTCCGGGCTGGCGGTGCGCTCGTTCCAGCGGCTGGCGGCGGTCGATCCCGGCTTCGACCCGGTCGACGTGCTGGCCTTCGGGCTGGCGCTCCCGGCGCGCGACTACCCGTCGCCCGAAGCGCGGCTGAACTTTCACCGGCAGATGGTCGACCGCCTGCGCGTCCTGCCCGGCGTCGTCGATGCATCGGCGACGTCGATCGTGCCGCTGAGCGGCGAGATGTCCGGCTCGGGGCACACCATCGAGGGCCGCCCGCTGGCCGACGGCGAGGTGCCGCCGATCTTCATGACCAAGCGCGTGGCGCCCGGTTACTTCGATGCCCTGCGCATCGAGCTGATCGAGGGCCGTGTGTTCGACCGGCTGGACGGCGAGCGGGATGCCGCGGTGGTCGTCGTGTCGCGGTCGCTGGCGCGCACGTACTGGCCGGGAGAGAGCGCGCTCGGCAAGGGCGTTCGGCTCGGCGGCCCGCCGGAGGGGGAGGGCGAGGAGTGGTCCCGCATCGTAGGCGTGGTGGACGACGTCCACGAGATCGCGCTGCACGAGGACCCGCCGGAGATGGCGTACTACCCGCTGCCCGGGGTCATCGGCGGCGAGGGCGTGCCGGCCATGATGCGCTACCTGGTGCGCGCGCCGAACGCCGCGGCGCTGTCGGGCGCGGCGCGCGAGGCGGTGCGCGGGCTCGATCCCACGCTGCCGATTGCCGGGCTCGAGACGCTGGAGACCCGGGTCGGGCGGGCGCGCGGCGAGCGGGCCTTCGTCATGGTCCTGCTGGCGGTTGCCGCCGGGCTCGCGCTCCTGCTCGGCTCGGTCGGCCTCTACGGCGTGGTCTCCTACATGGTCGCGCAGCGCCGGCGCGAGATTGCCATCCGCATGGCCGTGGGGGCGCAGGTGGGAGACGTGCACCGGCTGGTGCTGACCGAAGCGGGCGTTCTGGCGGTGGTCGGGGCGGCCCTCGGCGTCGGCTCGGCGGTCGTGCTCACCCGCAGGATTCAGGCGTTGTTGTTCGAGACCAGTCCGCTCGATCCCGTTGTCTTCGTCGCCGTCTCGATGCTGCTGATCGGGGTCTGCCTGCTGGCGAGCTGGCTGCCCGCGCGGCGCGCGGCGCGTCTCGATCCGGTGACCGCATTGCGCGCGGAGTAGGGACCGCAATCCCATGCCGCCTCCCCGCGCTCCGCAGCGCCCGCACCGCCACGAGAAGCATGGCGACGTCCGCGTCGACGACTACTACTGGCTGCGCGAGCGCGACAACCCCGAGGTCAGGGAGTACCTGGAGGCCGAGAACGCCCACCTCCGGGAGGTGCTGGCCGGCACGACCGATTTCGAGGAGCGGTTGTTCGAGGAGATCAAGGGGCGCATCAAGCAGACGGACATGTCCGCCCCGTACCGCGAGGGGGACCATCGGTACTACCGGCGCTACGAGGACGGTCGGGAGTACGAGATCCACTGCCGCCGGCGGATGGGGGATACCGGCGAGTCCGAGGCCGCCGCCGGCGAGCAGGTGATCCTGGACGTGAACGAAGTGGCCGCCGGACACGCGTTCTGCCAGGTGGCGTCGCGTCCGGTCAGCCCGAGCGGGCATCTGCTCGCCTACGCCGTCGATACCGTCGGTCGGCGGCAGTACGCCATCCGGGTGCGCGATCTCGCCACCGGGCAGGATCTGCCGGACGTCGTTGCCGACGTCACCTCGAACATCGCCTGGGCGGCCGACAGCCAGGCGTTCTTCTACGCCCGCCACGACCCGACCACGCTGCGCCCGTACGAAATCCTGCGGCATCGGCTCGGCGACGATCCGGCCGAAGATCGGCTCGTCTACGAGGAGACGGACGCCACGTTCTCGTGCGGCGTGTGGCTGAGCCGGTCCAGGCGCTACATCCTGATCGGTTCGTTCCAGACGCTGACCACCGAGTTCCGTTATCTCGACGCAGCGGATCCCGACGCGTCGCTGAGGACGTTCCTGCCGCGCGAGCGGGGCCACGAGTACGACATCGACCACTACCGCGGGCGGTTCTACATCCGGTCGAACGACGGCGCGCACAACTTCCGGCTGCTGGAGACGGAGGACGCGGTGCCGGCGCGGGACGCCTGGCGAGAGCTGATTCCCCACCGGGACGACGTGCTGATCACGGGGTTCGAGCTCTTTCGTGACCACCTGGTGGTGGCCGAGCGGCACGCCGGGCTCACCCGGCTCCGGGTGCGTCCGTGGGGCGGCGCCGAGCATCACGTCGCGTTCGACGAGCCGGCCCACGCGGTCTCCATCGGCACGAACCGCGAGCCGGAGACGACCACGCTCCGCTTCCACTACAGCTCGCTGACCACGCCGCCGTCGGTCTACGACTACGACATGGAGACCCGCGCCCGCACGCTGCTCAAGCGGGAGGCGGTGCTGGGCGACTTCGATCCGGCGCGCTACGAGACCGAGCGGCTGCTGGCGACCGCGCCCGACGGCGTGCGCGTGCCGATCTCGCTGGTCCGCCGGAAGCCGGAGGCGTCGGAACGCCGTCCGCCGGAAGACGCCGTCGCCGCGCCGTTGCTCCTCTACGGCTACGGCGCCTACGGCATCAGCATGGAGCCGACGTTCCTATCGGCGCGCCTGAGCCTGCTGGATCGCGGGTTCACCTACGCCATCGCGCACGTCCGGGGCGGGGAGGAGCTCGGCCGCCGGTGGTACGACGACGGCAAGCTCCGCAAGAAGAAGAACACCTTCACCGACTTCATCGCCTGCGCCGAGCACCTCGTCGCGGCGGGCCGCACGGCGTCCGAGCGGCTCTTCGCCATGGGCGGCAGCGCCGGCGGGCTGCTGATGGGCGCCGTCGTCAACCTACGTCCCGACCTGTTCCACGGCGTGGTCGCGCAGGTGCCGTTCGTCGACGTCGTGACCACGATGCTCGACGAATCCATCCCGCTGACCACCGGCGAGTACGACGAGTGGGGGAATCCGAACCAGCCGGAGGACTACGCCTACATCCGGTCCTACTCGCCCTACGACAACATGGACCCGGTCACTTGGCCGCACCTGCTCGTGATGACCGGCCTGCACGACTCGCAGGTGCAGTACTGGGAGCCGGCGAAATGGGTGGCCCGGCGCCGCGCGCTGCAGCTTGACGCCGGCCGGCGGCTACTGCTGAAGACGAACATGGACGCCGGGCACGGCGGCGCGTCCGGGCGCTTCCGGCAGTACCGGGAGATCGCGCTCCAGTACGCGTTCCTGCTGGACCTGGCGGGCCTGGCCGACCGCGATTCCGCGTCATCCTGAAGGAGCCGCAGCATGAAGATGGACCGCAGAGCTTTCGTCGGGACGTTGGGTGCTGCCACGGTCGGGGCCACGGGCACGAGGGCGGCGGGGGGAACGCTGTCGGTGCCCGGGGTCGGGCTCGCGCCGGTCTCGGCCGCTTCCCGGCAGGCCGCTGCCGTGCAGGGCATCGAGGCGTTCGCGTTCGACGCCTACGGGACGCTGTTCGACGTCTTCTCGGTGACGGCGCTGTGCGATGAGCTGTTTCCGGGGAGCGGAGACGCCCTGGCCCAACGCTGGCGCGCCAAGCAGCTCCAGTACAGCCTGCTGCGCAGCCTCATGGGCCGGCACCGCGACTTCTGGCTGGTCACCGAGGATGCGCTGGTGCACGCGGCCCGCAGCCTGGAGCTCGATCTGACCGCGGCGCGCCGCGCACGGCTGATGGACGCGTACCTGACCCTGGAGGCGTTTCCCGACGTGCGGCCCGGGCTGGAGGCCCTGCGTGATCGGCGGCTGCGGCTGGCAATCCTCTCCAACGGCGAGCCGCGGATGCTGGAGGCGGCGGCCCGTAGCGCCGGCATCGACACTCTGCTCGACACGATCATCAGCGTCGAGGACGTGAAGATCTTCAAGGTCAGCCCGCGCGTCTACAACCTGGGGTTGGAGCGGCTCGAGGTCGGCCGCCCCGCGCTGGGGTTCGTCTCGTCCAACTCCTGGGACATCGCCGGGGCCGCCTCGGCCGGCCTGACTACCTTCTGGATTCAGCGCAGCGCCGCCGAGCCGCCCGAGGAGCTGGGGTTCGCGGCAGATCGCGTGGTGTCGGCGATAACGGACCTGCCCTCGCTGCTCGAAGCTGCCGGCTGAGTCGCTCGCGGGCGCGCGGCGGGCCGGAGCGAAGATGTCAGGCGGATCCCTGCCGGCGAGCGATCTCCGGCGTTATCGCCGGTGGCCAGGGATCGCGCTTCGGCGGCCGAGAGCGGCTGTCGCGCCGGGGTATGCTGAACGGATGGTTATCCGCACGAGCAGTGAGTTCCTGGTAGCGGCGTTGCTGGCGCTGGCGGCAGCGGTCGGATCGCCGGTCGGCGCGGAGGGGCAGAAGCCGCCGGGGCGCGCGACGAGCACCGGCGCCGGCGGTTCCGGCGTCGAGATCGCGATGACGCAGGTCGCAGTAGGCGATCTCAGCTTCAACGTGCGGACGGCGGGCCCCGAGGACGGCGAGGCAGTGATCCTGCTGCACGGGTTTCCGCAGACCTCCTACGAGTGGCGTCATCAGATCGAGGCGCTGGCCGGAGCCGGGTTCCGCGCCGTGGTGCCGGATCAGCGTGGCTACTCGCCGGGCGCCCGCCCGCCGGACGTCGCGGACTACGCGCTGCCGCTCCTCGTGCAGGATGTGATCGGCCTGGCGGACGCCATCGGCGCCGAGCGGTTCCACATCGTCGGCCACGACTGGGGCGCGGTGGTCGCCTGGGCGGTGGCGGTGGCGGCGCGGGATCGCGTGATCACCGCCAACCCGGTGTCGGTACCGCATCCCGATGCATTCGCGCGCGTGTTGAGCGACCCGACGTCGTGTCAGGTCGAGGCGTCGTCCTACTTCGACGTCTTCGTGCAGCCCAACTCCGAGGACGCGTTCCTGGCGAACGGCCATGCCGGCCTGCGGGGCATCTACGCGGGCATCGACCAGGCGGCGGTCGACGAGTACGTACGCGTCCTCGGGTCGAAGGCGGCCCTCGGCGCCGCCCTCAACTGGTATCGCGCGAACATCGGCGCCCGGAACCTGCAGGGGCCGGCCCTCGGTCAGGTGGAGGTGCCGACGATGTTCACGTGGAGCGACGGCGACACGGCGCTCTGCATCGACGGGGCGCTGCTCACCGAGGAGTACGTCACGGGCCCGTACCGCTTCGAGGTGCTGGAGGGCGTGAGCCACTGGATTCCGGATCTGGCGGCCGAGGAGATGGCGACTGTTCTGTTGGCGCACTTGAGCCGATATACGGAACGTTGAGGCGTCCGGATTCCGGCCAATGGCCGGCGGCTGCCTCGGTGCGGTTGATGATGTCTCCTGTCGACGGTGCTTCGTCCCGCGGCCCGAACCCGAGCCGGCTTCTCGGGCCATTGGCTTCTCTGTTCGTTCTTGCGAGCGCAGTTGTCCCGCTGGCGGTCGTTGCGATCGCCATGCAGACCGGCTCGACCGTCGAGCGTCTGGTGATCGAGACGATGGGTTTCTCGACCGAGGACGTGCGCGAGCTGGAGCGCGGGTCGGCCGTCATCCGCAGCCTCGACACGCCGGTCAATCAGGAACTGGCCCACGTCGGGGTGGTCTACGTCGACGCGCATCCCGACCAGTTCGTCGAGCGGTTCCGCGACATCGAAAGCTTCGAGCGTGGCCCCGGCATTCCGCAGATCGGGCGCTTCGGCAGTCCTCCGCGCCTCGAGGACCTGCAGTCGCTGGCGCTGCCCGCGGAAGACGTCGAGGAACTGCCGAAGTGCCGCCCCGGCGACTGCCAGGTGAAGCTCTCGGCGGATGCGTTGACCCGTTTCCGCACGGACGTGGACTGGTCATCCGCGGATGCCGGGCGTCAGGCGAGCAAGCTCGCTCGCGAGATGGTCCTCGACCTGGTCCGCGCGTATCAGGCGGAAGGCAACGCGGCGCTCGGCGCTTATGTCGACGACGACGACCCGTTGCTCGTGGCCGAGCAGTTCCGGGCCCTGCTTGCCAGCCGCGACGAGCTACCGGCCGCCGTGCCCGAGCTTCTGCAATACCTGGACGAGTACCCCCGTGGACTGCCGGGCGGCGCTGACGAGTTCTTCTACTGGACGGTGGTCGACTTCGGCATGAAGCCGACCATCCGCGTGAACCACGTCGTCATCTACCCGCTGGCCGAACGGTCGTCGACCGGCATCGCCTATGCGATCGCCACCAAACAGCTCTACGCGAGCCACTACTTCCACACCACGCTGGAACTGCGCTTTCTCGTGGACCGTATCGACCACACCGGCCACGCCGGCTCCACGTTGATTTCCGTCACGCGCTCGCGCAGCGACGGCATGACCGGTTTCCGCGGGTGGTTCCTGCGGCCGATCATCCGGCGCCGTTCGCGGGATGCCGTGCGCAACTACTTGGAGCACGTCAAGCGGCAGGTCGAGCAGCCCGCCTCCGCCGGCTGAGGGCGTCGGGTTCGGTAGCAGCGGCAGGGCGACGGCAGCGGATGGCCGCCTACGCGCGCCCGAAGACGATCTTCTCCTGCCGCAGCATCCAGGATGAGAGAGAGAGGAACAGGATCGCGAGTAGCGTGGTGGCGGCGGCCGAGGTCGCGAGGCGCAGGGCCGCGATCTGCTCGCCGCCCATGACGTCGACGAGCAGGAGGTGGTGCGACAGCGCGGGGATCAGCATCATCCAGCCGGCCGACTGCAACGCGTAGAACTGCAGGACGGTGCTGGGGATTATCGGCACGAAGATCAGCAGGCTGACGTAGGTCTGCGCCTCCTTGAAGGTGCGCGCGAAGGTCGCCACGAACATCTGCAGGGCGGATGTCTCCAGCGGCCGGTCGGAACTCAGCGTCCGGGCCAGCGCGCTGAACATGACCGCGATCATCAGCGGCATGAGCAGCGGGTAGAGCAGCGCCGACATCAGCGAGCGGCGGTCTCTCAGCGCATCGGTGAGCTCCTTCCGCCCGACCGCGCGCACCTGGCCGGCGAAACCGAGTTGACGGGCGCTCACTGCAACCCTTCGTCGGTGCCGATGATGCGCACGAACGCCTCCTCGAGGTCGTCCTCGCCGGCCCGCTGGCACAGGTCGGCCGGCGTGCCGTGGGCGATGGACTCCGTGCCCGGCTCCCGGCGCGACGAGGTGCCTGGCGTTGCTCAGGCCGGCCAGCACCTCCTCGCCCCAGCGCGGCGGTGTCACAGGATCGAGGTCGCCCGACAGCAGCAGCGTGGGTACGTCCGACCGCACCGGCTCGAAGTAGCCGGCCGGCAGGTCGGCGGCCGGCCAGACGGTGCAGGCGTCGGTCGTGACCTCGATCGAGCGTTCGTCCCGCTCTCGTTGTACGGTTCTCGAAGACCGTGAGTTTGCCGCAGCGAGCCTGGGCGGAAACGCCGTCGAGCCGGCAGTCTTCGAGCTCGATTCCCGACTGCGCCGCCGCGAAAGGCGCAATGACCGTTGCTCCCAGTGCGAGGACGGAACAGAGCATCCAGCCGAATCTCGTGAGCCGCTCAGCGTCGAGCATGATCGCCGGAGTATACGCACCGCCGCCGCTCGAGGTTCGCCGGGCGTTGCATGGATACGGCGCAGGAGGGCGGGCAATCGAACATCGTCGCCATTGTGTTGCTCTATCCTTACGACGAATCCGAAACGAGAGAGAGATTCGACGCGCCGCCCGGTCGAGCGGGTCGGAGGAGCGCTTCCTGAACTGGATGCACCGCGGTGATGCCGAGGATCGCCTGTCGGAGGAGATCATGAGTTCGCAACCAATCGTCACCAGCCTCGTAGCGGCGCTGCTGGTGGCCGCGACTGCCGCCGCCGGCGTCGCCCGGGCGGAGAACTGGCCGGCGTGGCGCGGCCCGACCGGCGACGGGGTCAGCCCCGAGGCGAACCTGCCGGTCGAGTGGGACACCGAGCGGAACATCGCGTGGAAGCTCGCGATGCCGGCCTGGTCGGGGTCGACGCCCATCGTCTGGGGCGACCGGATCTTCCTGAACGTCGCCGTCGACGACGACAACATCGAGCTCTGGTGCCTCGACCGCGATACGGGTCAGGCCATCTGGACGCGGCACCTGAGCGCCGGCAACCGCCGGCTCCGCAAGCAGAACATGTCGTCGCCGTCGCCGGTGACCGAAGGTGAGCACGTCTGGGTGATGACCGGCACCGGAATCCTCAAGGCGTTCGACGTCGACGGCAACGAGCTGTGGATGCGGGACATCCCCGCGTCGTACGGCCGGTTCGGGCTCAACTGGGGCTACGCGTCGTCGCCCCTGCTGCACGACGGGGCGCTCTTCGTGGAGGTGCTGCACGGCATGCGGACGGACGACCCGTCCTACGTTTTGCGGCTCGACGCGCTCAGCGGCGACACGGTCTGGCGGGTCGAGCGGCCGACGCTGGCAGTTCGGGAGTCTCCTGACGCGTACACGACGCCGGCGCTGCTGGAGTACGACGGAACGACGGAGATCGTCATAACCGGCGGGGACGCGGTGACCGGGCACGACCCGGCGACCGGCCGGGAGCTGTGGCGTGCCGACGGGCTCAACCCGACACGGCAGCGCGACTACCGCATCGTGGCGTCGCCGCTGGTGCGCGATGGGGTGATCTACGCGCCGACGCGGGTCCGGCCGCTGCTGGCGTTGCGGCCCGGCGGGCGCGGCGACGTGCTCGACTCGCACGTCATCTGGTCGACCGACAACGGTCCCGACGTGCCGACGCCGGTCACCGACGGCGAGTACTTCTACGTCGTCAACGACCGCGGCATCGTCTTCGTGACCGACGCGAAGACGGGAGAGCCTGTCTACGGCCCGGAGCGGATTCGCCGGGGCACCTACAGCGCTTCGCCGGTGCTGGCCGACGGGAAGATCTACGTCACCAACGAGGCGGGCATGACGACCGTTCTGCGGGCCGGACCCGAGTTCGAGGTGCTGGCCGAGAACGACTTCGACGACTACTGCCTGAGCTCGCCGGCGGTGTCCGAGGGACAGATATTCATCCGCACCACCGGCTACCTCTACGCCATCGGGGAGCGTCGTCCGGAGGTGGCCGCCCCGGCCCCGGGCGCGGCGGAGATCGCCGCCGCCGCGGCGCTGTCGGCCGCGCCGGTTGTTCCCGACGAGCGGGGCGCAACGGGAGTGGCCGGCGCGTTGACCCTGGGAGCGGCTGCCGCGGCGGTGCTGACGGCGCTGGTGCTCTTCCGCTGGAGGCGGGGCGCGCGGTGACGGTGAGGCGGCATCCGGCCGAGGGGCTGACGACGCCGGGCGGTTACGATAGGTGAGACAACAGCGGAACGCACGTCAGGAGGTGCGCATCATGCAGGCGGCCAGAATCATGCGGACGGCCCGGATAGTGGTGGCGGCGGTCGTTGTCGGACTGTGCGGCAGCAGCGCTATCGAGACCTTCCAGCACGCGCGCGCGGTCGACGAGATGACCGACGCGGCCCGAACGCTGCTGGCGTCGCTCTCCGACGCGCAGGCGCAGAAGGCGACCTTCGCTTTCGATTCGGAGGAACGGTCGCGGCACCACTTCATCCCGCCCGAGGTTTTCGAGCGTCACGGCATGGTCTACGGCGACATGAATTCCGAGCAGCGGGTGCGCGCCCAGGACCTGCTCCGCTCCGGCCTGAGCCGGACCGGCTATTTGACGGCGCAACAGATCATGGAGGTCGAGGGGATCCTGGGCGTCCTGGTGGAAGGCGAGGGGCGCCAGTTCCCACGCGATCAGGAGGACTACTGGGTCTCGGTGTTCGGCACGCCGGCGGCCGGCGGCACGTGGGGCTGGCGGTGGGAAGGCCATCACCTGTCCCTGAGCATCACCGTCGTGAACGGGGAGCTCACCGTCAGCACGCCCACTTTCCTGGGCGCGAACCCGGCGACGGTGCCGTCCGGACCGCGCCGGGGACTGCGGGCGATGAAGGCACAGGAGGACACGGCCCGCGCGCTGCTCGCCTCGCTCAACGCGGATCAGCGCGCCGTCGCGATCTTCGACCAGGTCGCTCCCACCAACGTCGTGACGGGCGCCGACCTGGTCGTCGACCCGCTCGACCCGATCGGGATTCCGGGGTCGGCGCTCACTGCCGCGCAGCAGAACCTGCTGATGGCGGTGATCGAGTCGTACGTCGGATTGATGGCCGACGACATCGCGGCGCTGCGCCGGGCGGCAGTTCTGGCCGGGGGGATCGACGACACGCGGTTCGCCTGGGCCGGACCGACCGAGCGGGGCGCGGTCGCCTACTACCGCGTGCAGGGTCCCGAGTTCCTGATCGAGTTCGACAACACGCAGGAGGATCCGAACCACATCCACGCGGCTTTCCGGGACTTCGACGGCGATCTCGGGCGGGATCTCCTGCGGGAGCACGTGGCGCGAGCCCACTAGGACGAGTGAGCAGCGGTCCGGCTGTCGGGAGACGGCCGGCCGCTCGATCCGCATCGATGCCGGCGCTCAGACTACTCGGCTCGCCCGGAATCTCTCGATTTCCGCTTCCGAATACCCGGCCTCGCGCAGCACGGTGTCGGTCTGCTCGCCGAGCAGCGGCGGCGCCGTCTCGATGCGCGCCGGCGTATCGCTCAGCTCGATCGGCTGGCCGATCATCTGCACCGTGCCGGCCGTTGGGTGCGGGCGCTCCACCACCTTCCCACGTTCGACGAGCTGCGGGTTCGTGCAGACCTCCGCCACGTTGCGGATGCGGCCGCAGGGGACGCCGGCCGCCCCGAGCAGATCCATCCACTCCTGGACGGTCCGGGCCGCCGTCAGCCCCGCGATGATCGGGATCAGCGTCTGCCGGTGCTCGACGCGGGCGGGGGCGGTCGCGAAACGCGTGTCGTCCTGCAGGTCGGGACGCTCGATCGCCGCGCAGTAGCGCGTCCAGAGCGAGTCGTTCGCCACGCCGAGATTGATCCAGCCGTCCTTTGCGCGCAGCGTCTGGTAGGGCACGACGGAGGGATGATCGTTGCCGCGCCGGGTCGGACTCTCGCCCGACGCGAAGTAGATGCCGGTGTTGTAGGTCAGCAGCGCCGCGACCGCGTCGAGCATCGCCACCCGCACGTGCTGCCCGCGGCCGGTCGTCCGCCGCGCATAGAGAGCAAGAAGGATGCCCTGCGCGGCCATCAGGCCGGAGGTGAGGTCCGCGATGGAGGTGCCGACGCGCGTCGGCGGCCCGTCCGCCTCGCCGGTGACGTCCATCAGTCCCGATTCGCCCTGCACGATCAGGTCATAGCCGGGGCGTGTGGCATCGGGGCCGCTGTCGCCGAACCCGGAGATCGAGCAGTAGACCAGTCGCGGATGCGCGGCCGAGACCGAGTCGTAGCCGAAGCCGAGCCGCGCCATCGCGCCGGGCCGGAAGTTCTTGATCAGGACGTCGGCGCCGGCGAGCAGCCGCCGCAGAACGGCCTTGCCGTCCTCGTGCTTGAGGTTGACCGTGCAGCTTCGCTTGTTGCGGTTGATCGAGAGGAAGTAGGGGGACTCGCCGCCGTGGAAGGGCGGACCGAAGGCGCGCGACTCGTCGCCGCGTCCCGGCTCCTCGATCTTGATGACGTCGGCTCCCATGTCCGCGAGGTTCATGGTGCAGAACGGACCGGCGACGACCCGGCTGAGGTCCACTACGCGAATACCGTCGAGGGGAGCCATCGGCACAGAGTATCGCCCAACTTTCTGCGGCGACTGAGTCGCAATATCAACTCTCCGTTCATCCGCATAGTACGTTCGAGGAAGTGCGGGGCTCCCGCACGCTGCGAGAAGGAGGGAAACGTGAAAGGCCAATCCGAAATCATCGCCGGGCTGAACGGCGCGCTCACCGTCGAGCTCACCGCGATCAACCAGTATTTCTGCCAGTCGAAGATGTGCGCCGACTGGGGTTTCCACGACCTGGCGAAGAAGCACCGCGAAGAGTCCATCGGCGAGATGAAGCACGCCGAGAAGCTCATCGAGCGCATCCTCTTCCTGGAGGGGACTCCCGAGATCGCGCGCTACGACGTCATCCGGGTCGGCACCGACGTGAAGGAGCAGTTCGAGAACGATCTCGAGCTGGAGATGAAGGGCGTCGCCTTCTACAACAGTCTCGTCGAGCTGAGCGTCAAGCTCGGGGACAACGGGACGCGCGAGCTGGTGGCGCCGATCCTCACCGAGTCGGAGGAACACGTCGACTGGTTGGAGACGCAGCTCTTCCGCATCGAGAAGGTCGGGATCCAGAACTACCTGGCGGAGCAGATGGGCGGGCACGACGGCTGATCGCCGCCGTCCAGGTACTGCTGCAACACGTCATGGCAGGCCGTGCAACCGTCGCCGGCGCCCAGGGTGCGGCGCAGATCGCGGAGTGAGCAGACCGGCGCGCTCGACAGCGTGTCCAGCAACTGCTGCTCCGTGATCTGCAGGCACGCGCACACGAAACCGCCCGGTCGGTGGGAGCGTCGCGACGGCGAGCCGAACTCGGCCGACAGCATGCCCGCATTCTATCGATTCTGCAACTGAGACGCAATCTCATACGGGCAGCGGGTCCGGTGTCGGCGATGCGGGCTGATGCGGAATGCGCTCTTCGCGTTCGGCCCGTATCCTGCTAGGCTGCGCTGAGCCTCATGGAGGCGGACTCGGAGCGGACCAGCGATGCGACACGCAAGTGCGATTGGCCTGATTCTATTCTTTGTGGGCTCGGTTCCGGCCGGGGCGCAGCCCGGACAGGTCACCGGCGTCGTGGCTGACGAGACCGGCGCCGTGCTGCCGGGCGCGACGGTCTCCCTGAGTGGCCCGGAGGGTACTCGCGTCACGCAGTCCGACGGCGACGGGGAATACGCCTTCGCCGCGGTTTCCGCCGGTGACTACGCCCTGACCGTGGCGCTGGCGGGCTTCTCGAACGTGACGCTGGACGATATCGTCGTCACGGACGCGCCCGTGGATGTTCCGTCCATCACGCTGTCTATCGCGAGCTTCGGCGACACGGTGGTCGTCACCGCGTCGAGAACCGCGGTCCGGGTGATCGATGCCCCGGTCACCACGTCCGTCATTCCCGCCACCACGCTGGCGACGACGGCGTCCCAGAACTACGGCGACGCGCTGCGCTCGGTGCCGGGCCTCAACGTGATCCAGCTCTCGGCGCGCGACGTCAACGTCACCAGTCGCCAGTCGACCGGTGTGGTGGCGAATTCTCAGCTCGTCCTGGTGGATGGGCGGAGCATGTACCTCGATTTCTTCGGACTGGTGCTCTGGGATCTCATCCCTGCCAACCCGAGCGACATCGAGCAGATCGAGGTGGTCCGCGGGCCGGCGTCGGCCACGTGGGGTGCGAACGCGATGACCGGTGCGGTCAACATCGTCACCCGGCGGCCGCGCGAGTCGGTCGGAAACACCCTGACGCTCAGCAGTGGCTGGGTCGACCGGGGGGCCGGGTCGATGATGGGCCAGGGCGCCGGGTCGATGTTCGGTGCGAACGCGACCGTCACGCGCGCGCCGACCGACCGGTTGTCGTATCGCGTCAGCGGCGGGTACTTCACCTCCGACGCGTTCGCGCGTCCGACGGGGCGCATCCCGGTGATCGACGACCCGCGGCAGACGGGCCGGAGAGTCGGGGGCGCGTCCTATCCCCTCGACGGGTCGGGCGCCTTCGGAACGGCGTTCGCGAACCGCGGCACCAGCCAGCCGAAGTTCGACGTGCGCGTGGATCAGGAGCTGGCCGGCGCCAGGATCAGCTACTCGGGGGGCGTGGCCGGCACGCAGGGCATCGCGCACTCGGGGGTCGGTCCCTTCGATATCCAGCCGGGGTCGTACCTGGGCTACGCAAAGGTCAACTACAAGCGCGGCGACCTGCGCGCGCAGGTGTTCACGAACTTCCTCGACGGCGTAGCGCCGAACCTCCTGCTCCCGGATCCGGCGACCGGGCAGGCGGTGGAGCTCGGGTTCAAGTCGCAGACGGTCGACGCGGAAATCGGCCATTCCACGGTCCTCGCCGGGAACCACGTGCTGAACTACGGCGGGAACGTGCGCCGGAACACCTTCGACATCAGCATCGCGCCGACGGCCGGGAATCGCCTGGAGATCGGGGCCTACGTGCAGGACGAAATCGTCCTGGATCCGTTTCGGATCATCCTCGGCGGACGCGTCGACAAGTTCGGCAATCTGAGCCGGCCGGCCTTCTCGCCGCGCCTGGCGTTCATGGTCAAGCCGGGCGTCGACCACTCCGTGACGTTGTCGTACAATCGGGCCTTCCGGGCGCCGTCGATCGTCAACAACTTCATGGAGATGAGCATCGCCAACCCGACGGATCTGAGCCTTCTCGCGTTCTTCCTGCCACCGGAGCTGAGACCGGTGATCGGACCGCGGCTCGCGCAGCCGTTTCCGCTGGTGGTCCGGGCCGTCGGCAGCGACATCCCGTTCGGCGAAACGACACGGCCCGGCGTTCGGGAGGAGTCGCTGACGGCGTACGAGGTGAGCTATACGGGCTCCGTCGTCCGCGGTACCACGGTCGGGGCGGCCGCGTACATCAACCGGCGGGACGACCCGATCAATTTCGTCGCACTGCCTCTCTCCGCCGATCCGTACACCGCGCAGAACCCGCCGCCGGGATGGGCCGAGTACCTGGGCGCGAGCCAGCTCCCGTCACCTCTGGCGGAGCAGTTGCCGGCACTGCTGCTGGACCAGATGGCGCAGTTCAACTTCTTCTTTCCCCGCACCGCCTTCACCTACACCAACCTCGGGCCGGTGCGGCAGACCGGCCTGGAGCTGTGGCTGGATCAGCGGCTCGGACGGTCGGCGTCGGCCTGGGTCAACTACTCGTGGCAGGACGAGCCCGAGATCCTGGAGGCGGAGAACCCGTACCCGACGGAGGAGCTCAGCCTGCCCCCGACGCACCGGCTCAACGCAGGCGTCTCGTGGAACGGCTCGCGATTCCTGGGCAACGGGTCGCTGAGCACCGCTACGGAGGCCTTCTGGGCCGACGTGCTCACGCCGGAGTTCCACGGCTACTCGGACGGCTACACGCTGGTGAACGGCAGCTTCGGGGTGAAGTGGAGCGGCGGCGCCGTCACCACGCTGATCAAGGTGACGAACCTCTTCAACCAGAGCATCCAGCAGCACATCTTCGGCGACATTCTGCGGCGCACCGTCGTCGGCGAGGTGCGGTTCAGCATGTAGGACCGCGGACTACGCCGGTGCGTCGCCGCCGGGACGAGCGGTACGGCGGCGGTCTACCAGTCGTAGCCGAGGGAGCCGATGACGCTCAGTCCGGGGCTGGAGTAGCGATCGATCGCGCGGTCGTTCGCCAGCCGGCCCCGCACGTTCCACCACTCGAAGTACTTCGCGCCAGTCAGGTTGAGCAGGCCGAACCGGAGCGTCAGGGAATCGGCCAGCGAGAGGAAGCCCACCAGGTCGACCACCGCGTAGCCGTCCGGCTCGAAGAAGTCCTCGTCGTGCCGTCCGACCGCGGATTCGACCAGCCGTAGGGAGAGTTCCTGGCCCCAGCGGCCGGACGGTCGCGCGTAACGGAGGCCGACCACGCCCTCGTTCGGGGCTACGGAGCCGAGCGGCGTGGATTCGGCCAACGCCGGGGTCGCGGCATCCGGTAGTACCTCGACGCCCTCGATGCGCGCGTAGCTGCCGCGCAGCGTGACGCTGGCGCTCAGGTAGGCCTCGGCGCGCAGCTCGAGACCCCGGATGGTTGCCGCTTCGAGGTTCTCGCTCTGGAACTCGATCAAACGGGTGCGCGGGTTCTCGCCGAGGCTCTTGAGCTCGATGAAGCCGTCGTACCAGTTCGAGAAGACGGTCGCGCCCAGGCTGATGCGATCGAGAGCGGCCCGCAGGCCCAGCTCGAGATTGTCGCTGCGTTCGGCGCGCAGGTCGGGGTTCGGCAGCGTCGTGTAGCCCCCCTGCAGACTCGTGAAGCCGGTGTTGATGGCGCTGTAGGGCGGCGCCCGGAATCCGGCCGCGTACTGCGCGTGCAGGGTCAGGGTGTCGTTCAGCCGGACCGCGGCGCCCACCTTGGGCGAGACCGCCGCGTCCGCGAAGTCGGCCGCCTCCGGGTTGAGGCTGGCGACGTAGACCGGGTCGAGCTGGTCCGCGTCGAGGGTGAAGTGGTCGTACCGCAGCCCCGGCACGAGGGTGACGCGGCCGAGCAGGAACTCCGTCTGGATGTAGGCGCCGGCTTCGGCGACGGCGCTCTGCGGGAAGTACTTGGTGGGGAAGATGAGGTCCGTCGGGACCGGCGCACCGCTGCTCGCGAAGGTCTCGGTGCGGTCGCGCAGGATGTCGAAGTTGTCGATCGTGTAGCTGGCCCCGGCCGAGAGCAGCACGCCGTCGCGCGGGCCCGGTAGCCCCTCCCGGATCTGCACGGAGCCGCCGTATCCGACCTGCTCGTACTCGAGCGTGCCGTGGCGCAGGGTCGGGGCCAGCGCGCCGTCGACCAATGTCAGGCGCTCGCGCTCGATGACCTGGGCCGTGTCGTTGGCCTGGCCGTGAATGCGCCAGGAGAGGTGATCGACACCCCGGCCGGCGAGCGTGTGGTCCAGGGACACCCGCAGGCGGTTCTGCGTGTCCACGGCATCCGAATCCAGGGTGTCGTAGCGCAAGCTGCCGAGCGCGATCCGCGCCCGGTCGGAGAACCACTCCGTGTCGACGCGCGTGTCGTAGATCTCGCCGGTCGTTCGCAGCACGTTGCCCGGGGATGCTGTCACGACGAGCTTGGCCAGGAACTGCGATCCGGCGACGCTCTGTGGATTCGGAGCGGTGCGGGTGTCGTCGGTCGTGGCGACCATGCCCTGGTTGCGGATCTCGTGACCCCGGTTGACGCTGGCGAAGAGCGAGCCCTGTATCCGGTCGGTTCCCGCGGCGAGCGATACCTGTCCGCTCAACTCGCCGGCGCGGCCGTCCCAGGTGGTCTTGGAGCCGAGGTGGAAGCGCCGGCCGCGCAGGTAGTCGGCGGGGTCCTTGGTGAACAGCGACACCACGCCGCCGAGGGCGTCGCTGCCGTAGAGCGCCGAGTTGGCGCTGCGCACGATCTCCACCGACTTCAGCGCATCGACGTCGAGTCCCGCCTGGTGGACGCTGAACGGGCCGAAGGCGAATTGCTCCGCGGTCTGCACGCCGTCTACCTGGGTCAGGACGCGGTTGCCGCCGATGCCGCGGATGTTGAAGCCGTTGAGGCCGAGCCGGGTCACGTTGCTCTCCACGTAGACGCCCGGCTCGTACTTGACGAGGTCGGCAAAGTCCCGGACGAGCCGCTCCTGGATGGTGTCGTCGTCGATGACCGAAACCGTGCCCGGCGTCTCCTGCACCGGGGTCGGGCTGAGGGTCGCCGTGACGGTGACCGCGTCCAGGAAGGTCAGCGGCTCGCCGTCCGGTTCTGCCGTTTCTTCCGCCGGTGCGGGCGGCTCGGCGGGGTTCGGCTGCTGGTTGTCGCCGTCGTTCTGCGGCCTGGCTGCGGCCGGGCCCGAGAGGAGCAGGACAGCCGCCGCCAGCACGGCGCCGGTCAGCGCGCGAGGAAAACAGTGCATGCGTGGCTCAACGTAGATTGTTCCACGGTTGTCGGGTGACGCGCCACGCACGTGGCAATCCGGCCGAGCCATGGCGCCGATTCCGCCCGAGCCGAAGTCGACGGGAAGAAACGTGCGGGCGTGCCGGTACGCCCGGACGACGATGTATGCTGAGCGCCTGCGTCCGCGGACGGGCGTCTGGAATCCATGAAGAGCTGGTTGCTCGCCGCCGCGGTCGTCGCCCTCTACCTGCTCCACCAGGATCTCTGGTTCTGGAACGCGGCGCGGCCCCTGGTCTTCGGCTTCCTGCCGGTCGGCCTCTTCTACCACGCCGCCTACTCGCTGGCGGTCGCGGGCCTGATGTGGGCGCTCGTGCGGTTCGCCTGGCCGGCCCATCTCGAGGCTGAAGCGGACTCGGCGGTAGCCTCCGATGCGCCGGGCAAGGCGGGGGAGCCGTCGTGATCCCCGCGCTCGTCGTCTTCCTCTACTTGGGCGTCGTCCTCTACATCGGCATCTTCGCCTTCCGGCGCACCGGCGACCGCGAGGGGGCGGAAGGCTATTTCCTCGCCAATCGATCGCTGGGCCAGTACGTCTTCCTGCTGTCGCTCTTCGGCACGAACATGACGGCGTTCACGATCCTCGGATCGGCGGGCCACGCCTTCGCCAACGGCGTCGTGACCTACGCGCTGATGGGCTCGTCGTCGGCGTTCATCATTCCGGTGACGCTGTACCTGTTCGGGACCAGGGTCTGGGCGCTCGGCAAGCGCTTCGGGTTCATGACCCCGGTGCAGATGTACCGCGATCGCTGGGAGTGCGGGCACATCGGCACCGCGATCTTCGCGGTGCAGGCGACGCTGCTGGTGCCCTACATCGTCATCGCGGTGATGGGCGGCGGGACGACGCTGAGCGCGGTGAGCGGCGGGGTGGTGCCGTACTGGTTCGGCGGTCTGATCGTGGCCGCCGTCGTCATGAGCTACGTCTTCTTGGGCGGCATGCAGGGGACGGCGTGGGTCAACACGTTTCAGACGGTGCTGTTCCTGACTTTCGGGGCGGCCGCCGTCATCTTCATCAGCGTAAGCATCGGCGGCTTCCCGCAGGCGATGGAGCGGCTGCTCGACGCGCCCGAGACGGCGTCGCTCCTGACCCGCGAGCGCGTGCCGCCGAAGTTCTTCTTCAGCTACATGCTGATTCCGCTCTCGTCGATCATGTTCCCGCATATCTCCATCTTCTGCCTGACGGCGCGGCGGATGGGGCAGTTCCGCAAGACGGTCATCTTCTATCCGCTCTGCATCCTGGCGATCTGGCTGCCCTGCACGTTCCTCGGCCTCGCCGCCAACGCGATGACCGACGTTCCGGGTATCGAGTCGAAGCTCGAGGCGCGGGCGACCCTTGCCGCCGAGCGAGAGACGCTGTCGGCCGCGGAGACGGCCGATCTGCAGCGCGCGGCGGCCGGCGACGACGTGATCATCCTGATGCTGGAGCACTACGCCCCGCTCTGGCTGGCGGGACTGCTCGGCGCGGGCATCATGGCGGCGGTGATGGCCAGCGACTCGCAGATCCTGGCCCTGTCGACGATGTTCACCGAGGACGTGTTCGCCTACTACGGCGGGAAGGCGAGGTTCGGGTCCGCCGTGCAGGTGCAGATGGGCAGGCTGTTCGTCGTTCTGATTGCCCTCGTCGCGTACGTCATCGCGCTGCAGGCGCCGCCCGGCATCTTCGGCATCGCCGTGCAGTACGCGTTCTCGGGGTTCACCGCGCTGCTGCCGCTGCTGGTCGCGGCGCTCTTCTGGCGCGCGAGCACGAAGTGGGGCGCGCTGGCCGTGGTCATCTGGACCGCGGCGACCATGACGGCGATCGCCGTGCTGCAGGCGGTTGTGCCGGCGCCGGCTCCCGGAGCCGTCGTGCCGGTCTGGACGCTGGGCGGGATCGACGTCGTCACCCGTACCCCCGGTGGGACCGATGTTCTCGGCTATATGCCGGTCCTGCCGATGCTGCTCGGTTCGTCGCTGCTGATGGTCGCGGTGTCGTGGCTGACGCCGAAACCGGCCGCCGCGACGCTGGCCCGCTACTTCCCGGCGCGCTCGCTCTCGCCGGAGGCCTGACACGGGCGTGGACTGGCCCGCGTCAAGCATCAAGGGTACCGGCGTGTCCGAGAAAACGGACGTGGCATCGTGGCGCGTGCGAGGGTGCGCCTCGACGTCGCGCTACGTGGATGCGGTCGGCCTGTGGTGCACGCTGGGGTATGCGGTCCTCGCCGTGCTGGCTCGGCAGTCGGGCGAGCCCGACCTGCCGGTGTTCTTCCTGCTCGTTGCGTGGACCGGCCTGCCGGTCTTCGGCCTCTACCTGTATTTTCACCGGCGCGGCGACCCGTTTCCGCTCGGCCGCCTGATCCTCTGGGCGGTGGCCTTCCGGCTGTGCGGCCTGGCCGGCGGGCCGTTCTACGAGGACGACTTCTACCGCTACCTGTGGGACGCCTATCGGTTTGCGACCACCGGCACGCCTTACGGTGCCGCTCCAGAGCAGTTCTTCGTCGATCCAGGCGTCCCCGCGCTGTTCCAGGGCGTTCTGGACGGCATCAACTACCCGGAACTGCCCACCATCTACGGGCCGACCACGCAACTCGTGTTCCTGCTCGGCTACTGGTTGCAGCCGGCCAGCGTCACGGCGTTGCAGGCGATCCTGATCGCGGTCGATCTCGCAACCGTCGCGCTGTTGCTACGCCTTGCGCCGCCGGTCAACGTCATGCTCTATGCGTGGTGTCCGCTGGTCGTCAAGGAGATCGCCTTCACCGCGCATCCGGAGGGCGCGGGAGTCTGCCTGCTGCTGGTCGGCATCGTGCTGGCGCGTAACCGCCGCTGGCGGACCGCCGCGGTCTGTCTGGGGTTGGCCGCGGGAGCCAAGGCATTCGGGCTGGTGCTGGCGCCGCTGGTGCTGGCCGGTGCGCGCGTAAGGCACTGGTTCCTGTTCGTCGCCACGCTGGCCGCGCTGTACGGCCCGTTCGCACTGCGCGGTGGGACCGACCTCGCGTCGTTGCAGGTCTTCGCACGGGATTGGGAGTTCAACTCGGCGCTCTTCGGACTGCTGGCGAGCGTGGTGCCCCGCTTCGAGGCCAAGCTTATCCTGGGGCTCGCGTTCGTCGCGTGCTGGGGATGCTACAATTTTGTGTACCTACGTAGAGGTGCTGACGAAATTCCAAGAGGCGACTGGGTATATGGCGCGTTGCTCGCGGCGTCTCCGGTGATCAATCCGTGGTACCTCCTCTGGCTGTTGCCCTTCGCGGCGGTTTTTCCCAGCGTCTGGTCCTGGACGGCCTCGGTCGCCATCCTCCTGAGCTACGTCACCGGACTCAACATGCAGGACTACGAGATGCATCCGTACGCTCAGCCGCTATGGGCGCGCTGGCTGCAGTTCGGTCTGATTCTCGCGGGGCTCGGCTACGATCTGGTCAGGCGCCGGTGGTCCGGCTTCGTCGGTCCGGTCGACGCCGCACGCGGGTGACCGCAGCCATGTACGAGGGATTGACCGTCGCAGCGGTGATTCCGGCGCGTGACGAGGCGGAGAACATCGGCGAGGTGGTCGGTGGGCTGCTGGCTCTGCGCACGGCGGCCGGGCAACGTGTCATAGATGACATCGTCGTGTGCGACAACGGCTCCACCGATGCCACCGCGGAGCGGGCGCGTGCGGCGGGGGCGCGCGTGGCCGTCGAGGGGACGCCCGGCTACGGTCGTGCGTGTCTGACCGCGATCGCCGCGCTCGGCCCCGTGGACGTGGTCCTGTTCGTGGACGGCGACCAGTCGTGCGAGCTCCGCCAGACCCTCGACCTGCTGCGCGGAACGGCGGACGGGGCCGACCTGGTGATCGGCTCACGCGTGCTGGGACGCATGGAGCCGGGGGCTCTTTCGCCGCCGCAGATCGCGGGCAACCGGGTGGCGTCGCTGCTCATCCGGCTGCTCTGGGGACGGCGGGTGACCGATCTCGGTCCCTTTCGGGCCATCCGCGCGGACGCCCTGCGCCGGCTCGACATGCGCGACACCGCCTACGGTTGGACCGTGGAGATGCAGATCAAGGCGATCCAGATGCGCATGCGGATCGTCGAGACGCCGGTGGACTCCCGGCGGCGGCGTTTCGGACGGTCGAAGGTCGGCGGCACCGTCAAGGGCGTCATCGGGGCAAGCGCCGGCATTCTCGGGATGATTCTCCGACTCCGCAGCCGTCGCGTGACGTTCCGGCCGACCGGAAGAACGTGACCGGTAGTACGTTTCTGTTCTCTTGTTGTCTACGTGCTTGGCATAATGTGGGTATGCCAACTGGTGGACGCTCGGGGGGGTAGTTCGATGCGGGTTGGGAGGAGGGGCAGGATGGTGCGGGCGACGAGTGCTCCCGAGGCGCAGGACCAACGAGGAAGAGCGACCATGCAGGCAATGCGGACATGGAGAGCATTGGCGCCGGTACGGCGGGGTCGGGGCATCCTCATGGCGCTGCTCGGCGCGACGCTGATCGCCGCCGCCTGCGGCGCGCCGGAACCGGAGGAGATTGCGGGCTGGGACGCCAGCGACGAGACGAGCGTCGAGCGCATCGATCACGGTGCGTGGCAGGAGATTCTGGACGGCTATGTCGCAGCCGACGAGTCCGGCGTCAATCTCGTCGACTACGAGGCGCTCCAGGCCAGTGCCGGGGACGCCGCGAAGCTGGCCGGCTATCTCGAGTACCTGCAGGGGCTCGATCCCCGCGGCTACAGCCGCGCCGAGCAGATGGCGTACTGGATCAACCTCTACAACGCGCTGACGGTCAAGGTCGTGCTGGACGCGTATCCGGTGGAGACCATCCGGGACATCCACGAGGGCGTGGTTCCCTACACCGGTCCGTGGGACGACGTCCACGCCAACGTCGCCGGCGAGGATCTGACGCTCAACCACATGGAGCACGGCATCCTCCGCCCCATCTGGCAGGACGAGCGGATTCACTACGCCGTGAACTGCGCGGCCTACGGCTGCCCGCACCTGCTGAAGACGGCCTTCACCGCCGCCAACACCGAGGAGCTGCTGGACGCCGGCGCACGGGACTACGTCAACAATGCGCGCGGCGTCGACGTCGTCGACGAGGACTTCATCGTCATCTCGAGCATCTACGACTGGTACGCCGAGGACTTCGGCGACACCGAGCCATCGGTGATGGAGCACCTGGTCGAGCACGCCGAGGACGATCTCGAGGGATTCCTGGAGGGCTTCGAAGGGGCCCTGGAGTACGACTACGACTGGAGCCTGAACCGGCAGCAGCGCTGATCCGAACCGCGTGCCCGCTGCCGCAGCAGCGGCTCAGCGGATGTCGGCTCTCGCGGGTAATGAAAATACTGCTGATCACGTAAATCGACCGACACCGGCGACTGAAGGAGGAATGAAATGAAGCGAACCATATTCGTTGGCGTGCTGTTGGCTGCTGGAATCCTGCTGCTTCAAGGGTGGGCCGAGGCGTCCGGCTCCATCGGGGCCGGCGCCGGCAAGGTGAGCCCGCGCGCCGCGTACTCGCAGGGCAAGGCGCTCACGTTCGACGCGCTCGTCTGCAACGGCTGTCCGGTGCAGCGGCTCGACCGCAACCGGGCCGAGAGTCTGAGAGCCGACCTCGAAGCGGCGCATTCGGCCGGCGATGCCACGGCGGAAGTCACCGCGCTGTGCGGCGGCGCGGCCGTGCAGGGCGACGAGTGCACGCTCAGGATGGAGCTGGTGTACTACTTCCTGACGCGCCGCTACAAGCTCGGCTAGCCGAGCTTGTAGCGGCACCATGAATCGACGCCGAGACCAGGAGAATCGCAACTGATGTTCCATGATCTTCGTTCGTTCGTGACCGTTGCTGCCGTTGGGGCATTGGTCGCCAGCCTGTCCGCCCAGCCCGCGTTCGCCCAGGGCACACCCTGGATCGCCGAACCGGGGACCGGCACCATCAGCCTTACCTACGCCAACCAGAGCGCCAAGGAGTTCTGGCGGCCCGTCGACGGCTCGGTCATGAAGGTAACGGGGCCGCTGGGGGACACCGACGCCAGTCTGGGGCAGAACACGATGTGGTTCGCCGCCAATTACGCGGTGAACGACTTCGTGGCCCTCGACATTCAGTCGGCCTTTGCGTCGAGCTTCGTCACGGGAGGTGTCGGCCCTTCCGGCGGCCAGGAGAGCTACAGCGGCCTGTACGACTCCAACATCGCCCTGACCTTCCGGCTCGTCGACGAATTGATCAGCGACGCGCCGAGCGTCGCCGTGCGGGTCGGCGGGATCCTGGCCGGCTCGTACGACACCGGCTACATCAACTCCCTGGGCGACGGCGGCCACGGGTTGGAGACGTCGCTCATCATCGGCAAGTTCGGCAGTGCGGCCGGGTTCTCGGCCGAGCTCGGTTTCCGGGTCCGCGGCAGCACCGAGGTCAATCAGCAGGCCGTAGGCGGTGCGGGCGCGACGTCAGGCTAGACGGTCGACATCCCCAACGACATGTTCGTGAACCTGGGCCTCTTCATCCCGGCTGGGAACGCGGTCACGCTCGGCGTCGACTACCGAATGGTCAACGGTCTCTCGGGCATCGACATCGGCGGGCCGGGTTTCTCGCCGAGCCGGTTCCCCGGGTTGCAGGAAGACGCCCACCTCGTCGGCGGCCGTGTGTTGATCAACGCCACCGAAGTCGTCGGCTTGAACGTCTTCTTCGGGCAGGTCGTGAAGGGCAACAATACCGCCGTATCGAGAATCTTCGGCGCCGGCGTCAGCTTCGGCTTCGGCGGCGGCGGCTTCGATTTCTGATCGAGCAAGGGTCGTCTCGGGTTCTTCGGGACGACCCTTCTTTCGCCTATTCCCGTTCGGCCCTGAGCTGCCGCACCAGGCTGTGCAGGTCGCCGAGGACCCAGATATCCGCGATTCGACCGTCGCGGGTCTCGAAGCGGGCGGCTCCTTCGTACGCGATCCGCTGTCCCGTCGCGGGCAGCCCGAACAGCGCCCCTCGATGCGTACCGTGGCAGTGCAGGCGGACGAACGCGGAGCCGCCCACGGCGTCCACCACCACCTCCTCGATGGCCTGCTCGAAGTCCGGAAATGCGCCCCGCACCAGCTCCAGGTAGTCCGCGAAAGCGGCGTGGCCGCCGGAGTGGCGGCCCAGCGCGCCGCGCACCGTAACGTCCTCGGTCAGCAGGACCGGGATGAGTGTCGTGTCGAACCGGTTCCAGAGGTCGTCGTAGAAGCGTCGGACCAGCGTCTCGACCGTAGCGGTCACGTCAGTGCCTATCGCAGGATGGCGATGCCCTCGTTCGGGAACCGCTCGTCAAGCGTTGAGCACGGACTGCCGGAAGCCGCCGAGCCCGGCGAACCGCGCCCGCTCGCCCAGCTCGTGCTCGATGCGCAGCAGGCGGTTGAACTTTGCGGTCCGCTCCCCGCGGCAGCCCGACCCGGTCTTGATGTGGCCGCAGCCGGTGGCGACCGCGAGGTCGGCGATGAACGTGTCCTCCGTTTCGCCGGAGCGGTGCGACATGTAGGCGCCGTAGCCGTTGCGCTGCGCCAAGCGCACGGTGTCCAGGGTCTCCGAGACGGTTCCGATCTGGTTCAGCTTGACGAGAATCGAGTTGCCGGCCCCGCTGTCGATGCCGCGCTGCAGGATGGCGGGGTTCGTGCAGAAGAGGTCGTCGCCGACCAGCTCGATCTTCGGTCCGAGTATCGCGGTGATCCGCGTCCAGCCGTCCCAGTCGTTCTCGGCCAGCGCGTCCTCGATGAGCACGATGGGGTAGCGGTCGATCCACCCGCTCCAGAGCTCGATCATCTGCGCCGTGCTGCGCGTCGACTGATCGGACTTGAACGCGACGTAGGAACCGTCTCGCCACATCTCGCTGGTCGCCGGGTCGAGGCAGATCGCGATGTCGGCCCCCGGGCGGTAGCCGGCCTTCTCGATCGCTTCCAGGATCAGCTCGACCGCCTCCTCGTTGCTCGCCAGATCGGGGGCGAAGCCCCCCTCGTCACCGATGCCGGTCGACTTGCCGCGGCTCTTGAGCAACGCCCGCAGGGCATGGAAGGCCTCGATGCCCATCCGCAGCGCCTCGGCGAACGACGGCGCGTTGTGGGGGGCGATCTTGAACTCCTGGAAATCGACGGTGTTGTCAGCATGCTGCCCGCCGTTGATGACGTTGAGGCAGGGGACCGGCAGCAGCGCCGCGTCGTCGCCGCCGAGATGCCGGTACAAGGGTACGCCCGCGGCCGCGGCCGCGGCGCGGGCCGCCGCCATCGACACGCCGAGAATCGCGTTGGCGCCGAGCCTGGACTTGTTCGGGGTGCCGTCGAGTTCGATCATCCGCTGGTCGAGCCCGCGCTGGTCGCCGGCGTCGTGGCCGGCGAGCGCCTGGTTGATCTCGCCGTTGACGTGGGCTACCGCCTGCTGGACACCCTTGCCGCCGTAGCGCGCGCCACCGTCCCGCAGCTCCGTCGCCTCACGCTCGCCGGTCGAAGCGCCGGATGGCACGCGGGCCTCGGCGACGGTGCCGTCGTCGAGATGGACGCGGGCCTCTACCGTCGGGTTGCCGCGGGAATCAATGACTTCGAGTGCGTCGACCGCCCGAATCTTCATGTCGCTACGTTCCTCCACTGACGTTTCAGGCGTGTTCCCGTGCAAGCGTATCGTTGAGCGTGATGCCGAACCCCGGTCCGTCGGGCACCGGCAGGATCCCGTCCGAAAAGCGTTCCGGCGGATCGATGAGGTCGCCGCGCCACGGCACCTCGTTCCACTGGTACTCCAGGATGTCGAAGTTCGAGAGCCCGGCGCAGACGCTGGCGGAAACCATCGTGCTGACCGGCCCGCTCGGGTTGTGCGGCGAGACGAGGACATCGTGCAGCTCGGCGACGGTGGCAATCCGGCCCAGCTCCGCCACGCCGCCGCAGTGCTTGACGTCGGGCATGATGATGTCGACCGCTCGCTCGCGGCAGAGTGCGGCGAAACCCTCGACCCCGAAGAGGAACTCGCCGCCCGCCATTGTCTGACTGATGCCGTCCTTGATCGCTTTCGTGCTCGCCAGATCGGTCGGCGGCACCGGCTCCTCGTACCACGAGAGCGTCTGCGGCTCGAGTCGCTCGGCGACCTCGATCGCCAGCGGCACGTCGAAGTTGCTGTGGACGTCGATCTTCAGGTCGACTTCCGGACCGATGGCCGCCCGCATCGCCTCGATGCAGGCGATGCCGAGCTCGGTGGCCGCCTCTACCTCCGCGGCCGGGCGGGCGAGCGACGGGAAGCCGTCGAAAGGCGCCGCCTTGATGGCGCGGAAGCCGTCCGCCACTGCCTGCCGCGCATTGGCCGCGAAGCCGGCCGGCGTCCGATCCGCGGTAGCACGGTTGATGTTGGCGTAGGCGGGCAACTCGTGCCGCAGCGCGCCGCCGGTCAGGTCGTAGGTCGGGGCCTGCAGCGCCTTGCCGACCAGATCCCACTGCGCCTGCTCGACCGCGCTGAACGCGGTAGCCAGCCGGCGGTCGCCCGCCGCCGCCCGCGGACGGCCCTGCTGCCGGTAACGTTGAATCTCGAACGGCGAGCGCTCGCGGACGAGCTCGAAGAACTCGGCGATCTCGGGGAAATCGGTCAGCCGTCCCATCGACGCTTCGCCCAGGCCCGTCATGCCGTCGTTGGTCGCGAGCCGCACGACGATCCAGTTCGTCCGGGCGGTGGCCCGCACGACGATCAGCTCCATCCCGGTGATGCGGAGCCCCAGCTCGGCCTGCCCGAGCGGCAGGCGGGGCGTGGACGCAGAAGCGGTCGACACGGACGGCAGAGCGGCGAGCGCCGGGACGCTGCCGAGAAACGCGCGGCGCGAGAAGCGTGCAGTCATGGGGTGTTCTCCAACCGGATGTACTCCGCAGGGCGCGGCTACGGGAGCCGCTCGGAGCCAAACAATTGTACGACGGGCCGCAGGCGCGCGCGGTCGCACTTGGGGCGCCGGTGGCCGACCGAAACCGGGAGCAGTCTCCGCGTCGCGGTTTGTGTCAGCGCGACCGAGCTGCTAGCGGCTCATCGAGTAGAGCACCACGTTGATGCCCAGGCCGTAGCCGTCGGGCGAGAACTGCTCGAAGAAGCGGGGGTCGTCGGCTTCCCGCTCCCACGCGTCGGCCACGTCGGTGTTGTGGGTCATCACCACGAGGAAGCGCCCGTGCTCGTCGCTGATCGCCCGAAAATGGGCCACGTCGCTATCCCGCCCCCGTTCGGACGTCGTGCGTCCCCGGGACCGGTACCAGAACTGGATCGACGTGATCTGGGGCACCTTCTCGACATGTGTCAGCGCGCGAAACACCGGGTGGTCGAGCGGCACGTCGCGGATGGGGTACTGCGTCGGTGGCAGGACGCGGGAGATCTCGCTCACCCAGTGGTCCCAGGCGCGGGGGCCCCAGAAGTCGTCCACCCAGAGGAAGCCCCCCTTGAGCAGGTACTCGCGGAGCCGCGCGGCCTCCGCCGCGCTCATGCCGATCGTGCCCACGTCGGCCGCCATCACGAACGGGCAGTTGAACAACTGGTCGTCCGTCAGCCGCACGACCCAGTGGTTCGGATCGCCGCGGCGATCCTTGCTGACCTGGGTCGTCGTCAAGTCTTCGACCCGGTGCATCAGGTTGATGCCGGCGTACGGATAGTCGGTCGACCAGCCCATGCCGAGCGCCTCGTAGCGCACCTGGTCGTACATCAACTTGCAGAAGGTGAAGCCGCGGTCCGGCATCGAGGCGGGTGGGAAGCGCACGGGCATGTTGCCCTCCCCGACCCCCCAGCCCCACTGCGCCGCCGCCGCGGCCAGCAGACCGGACAGGAGCAGCAAGGCCACCGCGAGCACACAGACCCGGCGCGCCATGGTTTCCACAGCATACCGCACCCGTCGCCACCTGCGGAGTGCAATTCCGGCGCCCGCCCCGGGGGTGGATCCGATGCGGACGATATGATTAGGGCCTTGGTAAACCCGGAGGAGAGGAACGAGAGCCCGATGACCAACCGCAAATCCATCTTCCTGAACGCACTCATCCTGACGGCGTGTGCGCTGCTCGCCGTGCCCGCGCTCGCACAGCACGACCACGGCGGCGACGCCGGCGAGGCCGCGGCAGAGCTGCCGGAGAGCTTCAGCGAGCCGATGCCGCTCTACCAGACCGCCCTCGGCGACCACCACCATCACATCTCGTCGGAGAACGACAAGGCCCAGTCCTACTTCGACCAGGGCTTCCGGCTGATGTACGCCTTCGGCAAGGACGACGCGGTGCGGTCCTTCCGCGAGTCGTGGAAGCACGACCCGGACTGCGCAATCTGCTACTGGGGCGAGGCGTGGGCGTGGGGGTCGTACCTGAACGGTCCGATGCGTCCGTTCGAAGCGCCGCACGCCTACGCGGCGATGCAGGAGGCGGTCGCCCGCATCGACGGTGCGAGCGAGAAGGAGCGGGCCTACATCGAGGCGATCACGACCCGCTACGTCGAGCACTTCGATCCGGAGACCCGGCGCGATCAGGACGCGGCCTACGCGGAGGCGATGCGGAAGCTGTCCGCGGCGTATCCCGACGACCTGGATGCGGTGACCCTTTACGGCGACGCGCTGTTCCTGCTGGAGCCGCGCCGCGGCACACGCGATCTGAACGATCCGAACGTGCAGCGGCTTCATGGCGTCCTCGAGAGCGTGCTCAATCGGGACATCACGCACCCGGGCGCCTGCCACCTCTACATCCACGCGACCGAGTCGACGGTCGACCCCGGCCGGGCGTCCGCGTGCGCCGAGCACCTGGGGAGCGAGATTCCGGGGGCCAGCCACATCAACCACATGCCGTCGCACACCTGGAACGAGATCGGCCGCTGGGCCGACGGCGTCCGCGCCAACCTGGACGCATGGCACTCTGACCTCAAGGCGGAGGTGGGCGAGGGCGTTGCCATCTACCCGACCCACAACCTCCACATGCTGCTCTTCGCGGCGTCGATGGACGGGCAGGGCGCCATCGCGACTCAGGCAGGCAAGGACTACGCCAAGCTGACCGGCGACAGCGTGTTCCACGTGCTGACGCTAATCCGTTTCGGACGCTTCGACGAGGTGCTCGACGTGACGGCGCGGCCCGAGCAGGACGGCTCCGGCGGTCTCTGGGACTTCGCGCAGGGCTACGCCCGCTTGCGGACCGGCGACGCCGACTTCGCGCAGGTCTACCTCGACCGGGTGCTGAAGCTGGCCGAGGAGACCAACGCCCGCTTCCGCTTCGACTCGGCCGAGCTGCTGCTGAAGACGGTCGGCGGCATTCTGGAGGGTGAGATCCGGCGGGCCGGCGGCCACCTGCACGCGGCCATCGAGGTGTTCGAGCGGGCCGTCGAGGTGGAGGATCGGCTCGAGTACTCGGAGCCGGAGCCGCTGCCTTTCGCCGCGCGCCACTGGCTGGGGGCCGCGCTGCTGGAGGCCGGACGCTACGCCGACGCGGAGCAGGCCTACCGCGAGGAGCTGGAGGATCACCCCAACAACGGCTGGTCGCTCCTGGGGCTCAAGACGGCGCTGGAGGCGCAGGGCAAGGCGTCGCCGGACGTGGCCGCCGAGTTCGAGAAGAGCTGGGCGCGGTCGGATACCTGGATGGCGGCGTCGCGGTTCTAGCGTCTTGGCCACGACACTTCCCGAACGGGCGCCGCGGGTGGGCGAGCTGGTCCATGTCCGCTCGCGGCAGTGGCTCGTTGAGGAGGTTGTCAGACTCGTCCGCATCGGGCGAGTCGTCGCGGGTGCGCCTCGCCTGTGCCGATGACGACGCGCAGGGGCAGTCGCTGGAGGTCTTCTGGGACTACGAGATCGACCGGTGGATTCTGGAGGAAGAGGCCTGGGCCGGACTCGCCGCCAGGGGTTCGACCCGCCGCGCTACTTCGCCGCCTTCTTCACCTTGCGTTGGCATTGCACGACCGCGACGGATGCCAACCTGTTCCAGGCACCGTTCCGCGCCGGCATCACGATAGACGCCTACCAGATGGAGCCGCTGCGAAAGGCCCTGCGGCTGCCGCGCGTCAATCTCTTCATCGCCGACGACACCGGCCTCGGCAAGACCATCGAGGCGGGGCTGATCGCCCGCGAGCCGCTCCTGCGCCGCAAGGTGAAGGTCATCGTCCCGCTGCCTGCGCTCATCGTCGGGAGCGGCGAAGGTCTGACGAGGACCTACAACCGCTGCGCCTCCACCGCCGCGGAACCTCGCCCCTTTGGGGAACCAGCGGATGAGTGAGCACGGCATCGAGCGACGCCCCCGGAACGAGCGTCGATCGAGTTCGCTGTGGGATGGCCTGATTCGGGAGTGAATGCTGCCGTCCGAGGCGGCGCCAATGGACGCGAAGGTGAAGCATCTCGAATTCATCCAGCACGTCGTGAACCGCCTTGCCACGGACTCGTTCCGATTGAAGGGCTGGGCCGTGGTCCTAGCTAGTGGTGCGTCACGTCATCATCTTCGGATACGGACATGGGTTACAGCGAGCAATCATCGACGAATCACAGCACCGCACACCCGAACGTTTAATCATGGCGCAGCACTAGTCTCCACCCTGCTCGTCTTGTTGACGGCGGAAGACCGCATCGAGACTACGCCTCGAAGACCGCGCCGAATGGACCCGAGCTGAAGTAGAGATGCCGCATCCCGCCGACTTCATCGACGCGCATCGCCGCCTTTGGACAGATGCAGAGCTACTCTTCGGGCACGACCGCTGGGCGAACGCCGATCAGTTGTACGGGTTCAGTGCAGAATGCGGCCTGAAGGCGGTGATGGAGATTCTCGGGATGGCCGTCGATACGACCGGGACGCCAGCAGCACGGGAACACCGCGTGCATGTGCAGGAACTCTGGCCGATCTTCGAGAAGTTCGCCGGAGATCGGAACGGGGCACGCTTTCTGCGGTCGCTTCCGGACGGTATGCCGTTCTCCGACTGGTCGCATCACGATCGCTACGCGCACGGCCATCATTTCCGGCAGGAGAAGGCCGGGTTGCATCGGGAGGCGGCTCGGAGAATCTGTCAGATGGTGCAACGAACCCAGCAGGACGAGCGCCCATGAGCGATAGTTTCATTTCCTTCGACGAGATCCGGAGCCGGGTCGTTGGAGTGCTCGATGCGGAGGGACTCCCGGACGGCATCACTCCTCTGTACCTCGTGCGGAACCTGTTCGGCCGGGTGAGCGTATCGGTGTCGGATGCCGTCAGGGCGAACGAAGCCTGTAGAGATGCGCTTCAGCACCTTGCTCACGACCTTCATGAGAAGCTGGGTCCACATGGTTACGCCACGGACGACGCCGTGCTCTATGTGGAACCCGCGATGCTGGAGACGATCAAGGGATCTGCACGAGAGATTCGTCCTGGTGTCTATTGGGTCGATCGTCTGGTGACCGGCCGAGACTGGTGGACGGTCGATGATCCACGTTCGGAAGGTGGCCCTACACGCTGCACGCTCTTCTCGGTCAAGGGCGGCTTGGGGCGCAGCACGTCGGCCGCCGTGCTTGCGTGGCACTTGGCCCGCCGCGGGGAGCGCGTCCTGGTAGTCGATCTGGATCTTGAGTCGCCGGGGCTGTCGTCGGCGATGCTCGATCCGAGGGCGCAACCGAAGTTCGGCGTTGCCGATTGGTTCGTGGAGGAGTTGGTCGGGCAGGGCGATCGCGTCGTCGAACAGATGACGGGCGCGCCGGACTGGGCGCACGATTCCGCCGGCAGCGTGCGTGTGGCGCCGGCGCACGGTCATGATCCCGGTGAGTATCTGGCCAAGCTGGGACGCGTCTACATGGATACCGATAAGGATCCATGGACGGCGCGCCTGAAGCGCCTGCTGGGGTGCCTCGAGGATGACTTCGGCCCGACCGTCGTCCTGCTGGAGAGCCGCAGCGGCTTGCACGACATCGCGGCGGCGTCCGTTACCGATATCGACGCCTGGGTCCTCCTGTTCGCCACCGATTCGACGAGTACCTGGACCGACTACGGAATCCTGTTTCGCCATTGGCAGGATCAAGGTCTTGCCGGACGTATCCGGGAGCGCCTGACCATCGTCTCCGCGTTGACGCCGGAGCTGGAGACCGAACGGTACCTGCAACGGTTCCGGGAGAAATCCTGGAATCTGTTTCGGGACGGGTTGTACGGCAATGTGGAGCCGTCCGGGAATTCAGGGGATCCGTACTCCTTTGATCGGGACGAGGAAGATGCACCCCACAATCCGTTCCCGATTCATTGGACACGCGGTCTCGCCGCGGGCGCATCGTTGCTCGATCTGGAAGCCACGACCGTGTTCCAGGCGTATGGGGATTTCCTATGGCGTTTCGACGGTCTCCTCATGGACGAAAACGGAGATCGCCAGTGAGCGATGCAATCAGCGCCTCCACGCTGCGCGAGGCGCTCCTGGCTTTGCCTGAAGGCACGAGCCACGGCGGCCCATCGTCGCCGTCGCATATCTACCTGCCGCCATCCCACGTGAAGGCGTTGAACCCGGATGTTCAACTCGTGACCGGCATTAGAGGGGCCGGCAAGACCTTCTGGTGGAGCGCGCTTCAGGATGGCGCGGTGCGCCAACTGGTCGGTCGGGCCGTCAAGTCGCCGCCGTTGAGCGAGAACACCCACGTGCGAACGGGCTTCGGCCCCAAGCCGGCACCGAACGAGTACCCCGGCGCGGATCAACTGGGAAGCCTGATGGCCGACCTGGAGGCCAGGACTGTCTGGCGCACGGTGCTGGCATGGCAGTTCGTGCGGGACGAGGACCACCCGCTTGGGAAATGCGATTCATGGGCGACGCGAACGCGCTACGTCGCGGAGAATCCGGACGCCGTAGACCGCCTGTTCCAGGAACGCGACGATGAGTTCGACTGGAAGGGCGTGTACTTTCTCGTGCTGTTCGACGCCCTGGACCGTTGCGCGAACGACTGGAGGGAGATGTACCGGTCGATTCGCGGTCTGCTGCAGACGGCCCTCGATTTGCGTTCGTACAGACGGCTGCGGGTGAAGATCTTTCTGCGGTCCGACCAGGCCGACCATACGCAGATCTCCGATTTCCCGGACGCATCCAGAGTTCTGTATTCCGCCGTGAATCTGAATTGGCCCCGGCGCGATCTGTATGGCCTGCTGTGGCACTGCCTTGGTAATGGACCCAAAGGGAACGTACTGCGCGTGTTTCTCGGCGGCGGCGATTGGCCGTCCGTGTTCGCCAACAAGTACCGTTCGTTTTCCGTTCCGAGGGAGCTCGTTCTGGACGACGACGTGCAGCGCGCGACGTTCCACCGCATCGCCGGACCCTCGATGGGCGGGAATCATCGGCGCGGGCGCCCGTACGCCTGGGTCGCCAACCACCTGGAGGATACGGAGAAGAGGGTGAGCCCCCTGTCGTTTCTGGCCGCGTTGCGAGCGGCCGCGGACGATACGTCGAACGAGCACCCGGATCACGAGTACGCCCTGCATTGCGACAGCATTAAACGCGGTGTGCAGGTGGCTTCGACGATCCGCGTTCTGGAGCTTCAGGAAGACTATCCGTGGGTGCACGAGGTGATGAGCGCACTTGCGGGCATGGTCGTTCCCCTGGAGTTCGAAGAGATCGCGGAGCGCTGGCGGAGCAGGGGCGTTCTGGACGAACTGGGCCGGCAGGTCGAGCAGAACGAGGTGAAGTTGCCTCCTCGCAGGCTCGCCGAGGGCGCCGAGGGCGTGCGTCTCGATCTGGAGTCGCTGGGCATCTTCCTGCGCCTGCTCGACGGCCGGGTCAACATTCCGGACGTCTATCGGGTGGGATATGGTCTGGGCCGCAGAGGCGGCGTGAAGCCGAGTCGATGATCGCGTCGACGGCACTCGCGAGACGTCCTGCGAGATGCGCAACGACTACCTCGGTCGCGCGCTGGTGGTTCCCGTGCTCGGATTGGAGGAAGCCGCGTTCTTTCCGAGCGCGATGTGAAGGAGGGTTCCGGATACCGAGCGAACCGGAACACCTACTGGCGTTCCGGTCCGCCCGACAGGTCGGACGAAGCTACCTGATCTTCGAGTAGTCGGTCGCCTCCAGCCACAGCACGTCGACGCTTTCGACGATCCGGCCGTCGCGTTGCGACTCTTCGGCCACCTGCGCCCACTCGGGATCCGCCCGGAACGCGTCCCAGCTTTCCTGCCCCGCCTCGCGGCTGTCGTGCGCCAGGATGTAGACCAGCGTGTTCTCCGACAGCGGCGCTTCCTGCGGCGTCCAGTAGCCGACGTTGGTCATGCCGTGCTTGTCGAAGATCCGCGTCGTGTGGTCACGGAATCGGGCGTTGAGGGCATCGAGCCGGCCCGGGTGCGCGGTGTAGGTGCGCATCTCGAAGATCCGTTCCCCCTGCGCCTGGGCGACGCTCTCGAACGCGGAGAACTGGCCGGCCGCGTAGCCGAGGCCGAAGACCACGAGACCGAGGATCGCGACGAGGTACCGCTTCTGCTTCAACATGGTGTCACTCCTCCATCCGACGATTGGGACGAAACAGGTTGCATTTTACCGGGAAGCGTAGCGCTCGATGAGCCGGCGGCGGTCGCGCTCCGTCAGCCGCATGTACTCCGGCCGGTCCACGGCGAGCTCGTGGGTGCGGCAGGGGCCGCACATCAGGGTCGTCGGATCGCGGTTGTGGCGCAGCCCGAGGGTGTGCCCGATCTCGTGCGCGATGATGTTCCGCGCGATGTTCGGGTTGACGGCCATCGCCGTGCGGTCCTCTTCGATAGCCACGAAGTGGCCGGCCCGCCGGGGCAGGGGCCAGGCGAACGACATCAGGTCCTGGCGCGACAGGAGCAGGACGGCCTGGACGCCGAAGTCGGTGATCTCGGCCGGCGCGTCCGGCTCCCCCGGTCCGCCCCGCAGGCGTCCCGCGCGTTGGGAGATCGACCGGGCGTAGTTCTCCAGCGCACGGGTGACGGGTGAGGCGATGTGGAACTCCTCCACCAGCCGCACGTTCAGGTCGAGCTGGACCATGACGTCGTTCCAGAACTCGATCGCGTCGAACGCCATCGGCAACCGGACGTCGTTGGTGTCGTAGGCGACGATGACCACGCGGTGCTCGACCGGCTCGGCGTGCACGAGAGCGCCCGACGCAAGGAGCAGAACAGGGAGCAGCATCGCGGGATGCCGTCGGCGACGGTGCGTGGCGTCCACAGGTCGCCCGCGCCGCGTGGTCATCGAGTGTGACGCTGTTTCCAAAGCGTAACGAAGCTATCACACGGCCGGTGCCGAGTCACTGCGACCCGCGCGGAGATGTCCGCGATTCCGCGATCAGTAGAAGGAGCAGCGCGAGGCCGGTCAGCGCCACGATCTCTCCGATGACGAGCAGCCAGACGAGCGTGACGTCGACCTGACCGCCCTGCTCCAGGGTCTCGATGCGGAGCGCCAGGGCCCGCCAACCGTTGGCCCCGCTCCAGGCGTAGCCGGCGCAGAGCACGCCGGGAGCTACGTTGGGACGGGCGCGCAGGGACGCCAGCGTACCCCACAGCAGCAGCGCGAAGCCGACCACTTCCACCAGATAGAACGGGTTCGTCAGGGCGGGCCAGGAGGCCCACGTCTCCAGCGGCGCGTAGACGACCAGAAGGACGAGCGTGAACCGCGCGATGCCGGTCTCGACGCCCCGTGGTGTCATCGTTCGCCCTTCGGCCGACCGCCTACGCCTCGCGCAGGAACTCCAGCAGCAGCCGCGTGGTCTGCTCCGGCTGCTCCTGCTGCACCCAGTGGCCCGCGCCGTCGACGAAGTGGACCCCGCGCATGTCGGTGCAGGCGCTCTCCTGCATCCGCTCCAGCGAGCCGGGCCGCTGGTAGGCGCCCCAGTCGCTCGACCCGGCGATGAACAGCGACGGGACGTCGATGGTCCGCCCGGCGAACGTGAGCGGCTCGTCGGTGATGACGCCGCCGGATCGGTACCACTGCAGGCCGCCCTGGAAGCCGTTGCGTCCGTACTCCTCGGCGTAGACGCGCAGTTCGCGTTCCGGCAGCCAGCGGTTGGCGGCAATCTCGGCCGCCGTCGGCATCTCGCGGGCCACCGTCTCGGCCATGCCCATGCCGAGGTCCATGATGTAGTAGGTGGGCATCTTGGCGACCTCGGTCGCCGTCCACCCCGCCAGCCGGTACGGCCGGTTCTCCGCCCAGTCGGCGCTCTTGTGGTGGTAGTAGGCGCGCATGAAGTCGTGGACCCCCTGCGGCGCGCGCCACATGTTCTCGTTCGCCTCGCGCGTGCGGTAGTAGCGCTGGTAGTGCTGGCGCGGGCGGGACAGCCGGGCCATCTCCTCGTAGATGTCCGGGCCGCCGGCGGAATCCGACAGGGGGCCGTCGTCCGCGGTGTCGAACGGGAACGTCGGGGTGCCGCCGAACGGCGCGCTCATCAAGGCGACCTTGCGGAAGACGTCCGGCCGCGCCACCGCCGACCAGGCGGCGACGGGGGAGCCGAAGTCGTGGCCGATCACCGCGTTCACCGTGCGGTACCCGAATGCCGCGACCAGCGCCAGGGCGTCCCGCACCGCGTTCAGGCGGCTGAACGGGCGCAGACTGCCGTCGTAGTCGGCGCTCCAGCCGGTGGTACGGCCATAGCCGCGCTGGTCGGGGGCGATGACGTGGTAGCCCGCGTCGGCCAGCGGCGCCATGACGTGCCGCCAACTGTAGGCGAGCTCCGGGAAGCCGTGCAGCAGCAGCAGTGCCGGACGTCCCTCGGTCTCGAAGCCGGCTTCCAGCACGTGCATCGTCAGGCCGTTGACGTTGTGGACGAAGCGCGAGCGGACGCCGTCCGGCAGCCAGCTCGGGTCGTAGGGACCGATTGCCTCGGCCTGCTCGGCTGGGGTGGAGGCGCCCTGTGCGGGAGCCGGCCGCAGGACCGCCGCGGTCGCCGGCAACTCCCGTATGACAGCCGCCGATCCGAGCACCGCTCCGACGCCCGCCAGCGCCTGGCGCCGCGTGACGTGGCTTTGGACACCCTGCGCATCGGACTTGCTTTCTTCTCTCGCCATTGCCTCTACCTCTTTCTCCACGTCGTTCTCAACGAGACAGCTCGCCCCGCTCCAGAAGGCTGATCAACGCCTCGGCGCGGGCCAGCGGCCCTTCCCGTTGCAGCAGGTCCAGTCGGTCGAGGGCGGACATTCCCAGGAATTGCGAGAGGCCGTTGACGAGCATCTCGTCCGGGAGTTCGTCCGGCGTCGGGGCCTGGTCCGGAGCGACGGACGCGAGCAACTCCATGAGCAACGGACGGTGGCCGCGGAGCGCGTCCCGGTCGTCTTCATCCAGGGCTTCCGAGGTGGCCTCGATCTCCGCCACCCGGTACGAGCGGCTCTGGTCCTCGCTCGTGATCCGGAACTTCGCCAACCCGCTCAGCACGATGTTGTAGCGGCCGTCCGGCAGCCGCTCCACGTTCGTGATCACGCCGGCGGAGCCGATGTCGTAGATCGGGGGGTTGCCGGCGTATTCGTCCTCGTATCCCGCGTGCAGCATCACCATGCCGATGATGCGGTCGCCCTCCAGGGCGTCAGCCACCATCTCGCGGTACCGCGGCTCGAAGATGTGCAGCGGCCGCGACGCGTTGGGAAACAGCATGACGTCCTGCAGCGGAAAGATCGGGATGGCCGCTGGGAGCGAGGCAGAGGGATCTTCCGCGGGTTGGGCGCCGGACTGCCCCGGCACGGCCGCCACCGACCACAGCAGGCCGCACAGCAGGACTCCAGCGCGGATGCGACGCCACGAGATCTCTGTAGGCATGAATTCGCTGATCATACCGCCGCGGGCGTGGGCCCATCGCCGGGCGCGGCGCGCGGCGATGCTCAAGCGATCGGATTGCGCCACCGCAATCCGGAGAACCGGGAGAAGTCCGTATCGTTGGAATGCAACTCGGCCTGATGTTCGATCGCCAGGGCTGCGAGATGAGCATCCATCATGAGGTTGGCGCCGATGGACGAACCCGCCGCAAGATTCTCCAGCAAGTCGAGATGATCAGGCCCCGGCAGAACGATGCGAACGTTGGGCTGCGCGAGCCATAGCCTGCACTGTGCGATGGCCTCCGGCGCCGGCATCGGATCCAGCAGCACGCGCCGATTCGACATCAGGCGGACGAATCCGAGAAGCGTGATCCACGCGACGGCGACCGGTTCGTTCGCGGACAGGCATCGCTCCCACCAGGCCTTTGCGGCGGCATGAAACGGCGCGTCCTCGTTGTACGCGTAGACGAGGAGATTGACGTCCGGGACGATCATGTGCGGGGCGGTCTCCGTACGGTCTTTGCCAGGAACTGCTCGACCTCGAGTTCATCGACAAGCTGGTTCAGCTTGAACGGATCGATCCCCGGGGCGAATCCGCGGCGCGCCGACTCGACCTTGAACGGCTTCCGGTGCGGCTCCGGCTTGGCGCCACTCGAGAGTCCCTGCCGCAGCACTTCATTGACCACCGTCTTGAAGCTCTTGCCGGCGTGGCGAGAGAGGTCCTTCAGTGCTCGTCCGATGTCGTCATTGATGGTCAGCGTCGTTCGCATGGATGCAACATCGTAATGCTTATCCTCTGGCGCATCAAGATGTCACGGGAGTCGGACACCGTTCAGGGCAGTGCGCGGGTCAGCGTGACGAGGCGAGCCCGTCGAGGTAGTCCAGGAACGGGCGGCCGTCATGCGACTGGTACCCGTCGACCGGTTCCGTCGTCAGGTGGTCGAAGAAGCGGTCGTAGACGGTCGACCGCTCGTGCTGCAACGGCGTCTCGCAGTAGCAGACCTCGCTCCACTCGATCGTGCCGGACTCGGTGACGACGGCCCGCTCCATCGATTCCACGATCTCCTGCCCATCCGGCTTCTGCCGTGTGATCGTGCCGTCGTGGAGCAGGCGTCCGAATTCGCCGGCCGTCTCCTCACGAAGTTGCGCGCGGACTCGGTAGTGCATGGTCTCGACTCCTGGCGATGGGATATGCCGCATCCCGTTCGCTGATGACATCGGCTCGTGGCGCTCCGGTCGGCTACGGGACCGTGGCGGCCGGGGCATGCCCTTCGGGCGCGTGTGCACGGATGATTTCGATGAACGTCTCGCCGTAGCGCCCTAGCTTCGTCGCGCCGACGCCCGGGATTGCCGCGAACTCGTCGAGCGAGCGCGGCCGGCGCGCGGCCATCTCCACGAGGCTCGCGTCGTGGAAGATCACGTAGGGCGGCACGCCCTGTCCCTCGGCCAGCACGCGCCGGTGCGCCCGCAACGCGTCGAAGAGCGCCTGGCTCCCTGCGCCGAGCACCGATTGCACCCGGTCGCGCGTCTCCCGCGCCGGTCGCGGCCTGCGCGGCGGGAGGGCGTCGCGACGCAGTTCGACGCTGGCCTCGCCGCGCAGCACCGCCGGGGCGGCGGCGGTCAGTTGCAGCGACCCGTACTTCTCGACGTCGACGCTCAGCAGCCCGCGGGCGACGAGCTGGCGGATCACCGACCGCCACTGCCGGGCGTCGAGGTCCGTGCCGACGCCGAACGTCGATAGCCGATCATGGCCGAAGCGCCGGATCCGGTCGTCATCCTTCCCGCGCAGCACGTCGATGACGTAGGCGACCCCGAAACGTTGCCCCGTCCGATAGACGCACGACAGCGCCTGCTGCGCCGCTTCGGTCGCGTCCCACGACTCGGGCGGCTCCAGACAGTTGTCGCAGTTGCCGCACGGCTCCTCCAGGGTATCGCCGAAATAGGAGAGCAGCGTCTGTCGCCGGCAGGTGGTGAGCTCGCAGTAGCCGAGCATCGCATCCAGCTTGCGGATCTCCAGCCGCTTGCGCGCCTCGCCCGCCTCGGAGCCGTCGACCATCTGGCGCAGCGTGATCACGTCCTGCAGCCCGTAGGCCATCCAGGCGGTCGCGGGGAGTCCGTCGCGGCCGGCGCGACCGGTCTCCTGGTAGTACGCCTCGAGGCTCTTCGGCAGGTCGAGGTGGGCGACGAAGCGGACGTCCGGCTTGTCGATACCCATTCCGAAGGCGATCGTCGCGACGATGACGACACCCTCGCCGCGCACGAACGTGTCCTGCGCGTCGCCGCGCTCCCGGCCGCCGAGGCCGGCGTGGTAGGGGCGGGCGTCGACGCCGCGCGCACGCAGCCACGCCGCCGTCTCCTCGACCCGGCGGCGCGACAGGCAGTAGACGATTCCGGCGTCGCCCCGGTGCTCGGTGTCGAGCAGCCGCGCGAGCTGCTCGCGCGGGCTCTGCTTCGGCACGACCCGGTAGCGGATGTTCGGCCGGTCGAAACCCGCGATGAACACGCGGGCGTCCTGCAGGCCCAGCCGCTCCCGGATCTCCCGCCGTGTCGGCTCGTCGGCCGTCGCCGTGAGGGCGATGCGGGGCACGGCCGGGAAGCGCTCGTGCAGCGCCGAGAGCTGCAGGTACTCCGGGCGAAAGTCGTGACCCCACTGCGACACGCAGTGCGCCTCGTCGATCGCGAACAGTGCGAGGTCGACCGTGCCGAGCAGCGCGAGCGTCCGCTCGCCGAGCAGCCGCTCGGGGGCGACGTAGAGCAGGTCGATCCGGCCCTCGCGCAGCCGCGCCTCGACGTCGAGCACCTCCTCGTAGGCGAGGGTGGAGTTGAGGCACGCCGCCCGCACCCCGGCCTGCAGCAGCGTGTCCACCTGGTCGCGCATCAGCGCGATGAGCGGCGAGACCACGACCGCGGCGCCGGGGCGGACGAGCGCCGGAATCTGGAAGCAGAGCGACTTGCCGCCGCCCGTCGGCATCAATACCAGGCTGTCGCCGCCCGCGATCGTATGCTCGATGATCGCTTCCTGCTGCCCGCGGAACCGGTCGTAACCGAAGACGCGGCCGAGCAGCTCGCGGGCCGGCTGGGGCATCCGGTTATCGTACTACGCACGCCGCGCGGTCGCCTTCGAGCCCGAGCCGCTCGCGGCTATATCGGGCGTGCCCGAACGTCGGGCGCCAGCGAGGTCATGATTGGGGGGTCACTCCGTTGGTCGACCTTGTCGCGGGCGGTTTTCCAGGGACAGGGTGGCCGGTAACGGGTATCATTTTGGCATGCACAATATCGCGTGGCCCCGTTTGCTTCGGCGCTGGATCGTGGCTGCGTTTCTGCTGGCCGTGCCCGCCAATTCAGTCGCGCAGACGGAGTTTCACTACCAGTACGGCAGGCTCGCGAATCCGTTCTCCGGCGCCCGTCACTACACGCACATCCTGACCGTGCAGCAGGCGTCGAGCTGGTCGCTCGGTGACAGCTTCGTCTTCATCGACATTATCGAGGACGGTGTCGCGGACGGTTTCAACGACCTGGAGTTCTACGGCGAGTGGTATCCCACGCTCAGCTTCGGCAAGCTGGCGGATCGGACGGTCGGCGGCGGGCCGCTACGGGACGTCGCCCTGATCGGCGGCATCAACTTCGACGGCGATGCCAACGTTCTCAAGTGGCTGCCCGGCGCGCGGCTGTCCTGGGACGTGCCCGGCTTCGTCTTCTTCAACACGGACCTGACCGCCTTCATCGACGCCAGCAGCGGGCTCGAGCGGGGCGGGGCGCCCCGGACGACGGACAGCTTCATGTTCGACGCGAGCTGGGGCGCCGCCTTCGATATCGGCAGCCAGTCGTTCTGGTTCACGGGCCATGCCGAGTACATCGGCGCGACCACCAACGAGCTGGGCGGCGCCGTCAAGGGGTGGATCCTCGCGCAGCCGCAGCTCGGGTGGGACATCGGCAAGGCGATGACGGGCGCCGCCAATCAGCTCTTTCTCGGCGTGGAGTACCAGTACTGGCGGAACAAGCTGGGCGTGGACGAGGACGACAACGTCGCGCAGTTGTGGGTGATGTGGCGTCTGTGACGTCCCGCCGCGGCGCGGGAGCCTGAGATGAACCGAATCGTGACGCAAGCACTGGGTGCGCCCGGCACCGACGCACGGACGATGAAGAAGGGGCTGCGCCTTGCGGTGCGGGGTTTCCTCGCGCTCGCCGCGCTCCTCACCGTCACGATCACGGCGACCTCGGCCACCATGCTCTACAACTCCGCCCTCGCGCTGCGCGACGAGGCGGAAGCGTCCGCGGTCCACCTGGCCGAGCTCCTGTCGGCGAGCTTCGCCGACATGGGCGAGATCTCGTTGGCCAACGTCGCCCGCACGCTCGACGCGACGCTCGACGACCAGATGATCGCGCAGGCCCGTCTCACTGCCCACCTGGTCGCCGCGGCGGAGGAGGCGGGGCAGGCCCCGCCGCGCATCATCGAGACCCTCGACGCCATCGTGGCGAACACGGTGATCGACGAGTTCTGGATTACCGACAGCGTCGGCTTCTCCTACCTCACCAACGTGCGCGACGAGACCGGCGCGCTCGTGCCTTTTCGGTTCGACCCGGATCCGACGGTGCAGCCGCAGGCGTCGAAATTCTACGTGCTGCTGGGGACGGACGGCGACGACGTGATCACGCAGCCCGCCCAGGTGCGGGAGATCGACCAGGAGGTCTACAAGTACGTCGGGGTCGGCGGCGTCGATCAGGAGCGGATCGTGCAGATCGGCAATGCGCTCGTCTTCGGCGAGCAGGAGATCCTGACCAACGTCTATGCCACGGAGCGCGCCGACGTGTCGGCCGTGGTCGAGGGGATCGTCGGCCAGCAGATGCTGGTGCAGGCCACCATCGTGGGGCACTTCGTGGCCGCGGCGGAGGAGGCGGGGTGGCCGGCCGAGGAAGTCGAAGGGCGGCTGCGGCGCATCGTCGGCTCGACCGTCATCGGCGAGATTCGGGTCGTCGATCCGGACGGCTCCGTGATCTACTCCAGTCTGCTGCCTCCCTTGGCGGGCGGACCTGCCGCGGGCGTGCCGCATGTCGACGTGCTGGCTCCGCTGCTGAACGGTTCGGAGCGCAGCGTCGAGCTTGCGACCGCACCGCGCGCCTCGGACGGCGCGGTCTACAAGTACGTCGCGGTCGCCGGCGCCGGCTCGCCGCGGGTCGTGCAGGTCGGCATTCCCATCGAAGGCAGCTCGGGCAACCTGCTCTATTCCGTGTACCAGCGGGAGGCGGACCTGCTGGTCCGTTCGCGGAACCTGGAGGCGCTCTGGGTCGTCAATCTCGACCGCGAGCTGGCGGCGTCCGCGCCGCGGGCCGGGCAGCCCGGCGCCGGCACCGTGGATGCCGCCGGCGTCTTCGCACGCCGGGCCGAAGCGGTCGTGGAACAGGCCATGGAGCAGGGCCAGGTGGTCAGCGAGGTCAGCCTGAGCCTGCTTTCGCCTGCGGAGCGCGGGATCTGGGTCGCCTCGCCGATCATCAACGCCGGCGGTATCCCGATCGGTGGGCTGGCCCTGGCCGTGAGTCTGGACGAGATCGCCAACACGGTCCAGGCCGAAGCCGGAAACACCACGCTGATCGCCTTCGTGCTGCTCGGTTTCACCGCCGCCGCCGCGCTCTGGGGTACGCGGTGGCTGACGCACCCGATCGAGGTGATCGCCTCGGCGGCCCGGCAGGTGGAGATGGGCAAGCAGCCGGACGAGGGCCCGATGCAGGCGGTGATCCAGCGCACTGACGAGCTCGGCAGCTTGGCGCGGGTGTTCGAGGACATGACGGTGCAGGTGTTCAACCGCGAAGAGCATCTCGAGATGATGGTCGCGGCGCGGACCGACGAGCTCCAGCAGAGCAACCACAGCCTGCGCCTCGCCCAGCAGGCGCTGGAGCAGGACCTGGAGATGGCCAAGGTGGTGCAGGCCGCTCTGGTCCGTGAAGGGAACGTGGATCTCGGCAGCTTCGCGGCCTATGCCCGGATGACGCCGGCGCAGCAGGTGGGCGGCGATTTCGTCGACGTGCTCGAACCGTCCGGCGGCAAGCTCTTCTTCACCGTCTGCGATGTCTCCGGCAAGGGGGTGGCGGCGGCGCTGTTCATGGCGGCTTCGCAGGGCGCGATCAACGCGGCGGCGTCGGAAAGTCAGGGCGGCGACGTCGCCGCCATCGCCACGGAGGCCAACCGCCGGCTTTGCGCCGAGAACCCGATGGGGCTGTTCGTCACCGGCGTGATCGCCGTCGTCGATATCGAGCGCGCCGTCATGAAGTACGTCTGCGCCGGGCACGAGCCCGCGTTTCTCGTGGCCGCCGACGGCTCGCGGCGGCCGCTCCCGATGACCGATGGGGTGGCGATGGGCGTGCTCGACGATTTCGAGTACGAGAGCCGCGAGGAGAAGTTGCGTCCCGGCGACACGCTGTTTCTCTACACGGACGGTCTGACCGACGCGGTGAATCTGAGCGACGAGCTGTTCGGCAAGGAACGGCTCGAAGCGACGCTCGACGGCGCGTCGGCGCGCTCGCCCGAGGAGATCGTGGACCACGTATGGAGCGAGATCGGCGCCTTCTCCGCGGGCGCTCCCGCCGCCGACGACATGACCTGCCTTGTGCTGCGGCGCCGGTGACCCGGCCGGCGGATTTGGAGCGGGCCGGTCGGAGTTTGCTAGAGTATTGGTCGTTCGAGCGGGAAGCGAGATCGCATGGCCGAAGAACTGCGCGTGACAATCCCGGCACGATTGTCGGAGGTTCCCGAACTGTCGAGCAGGGTGGAGGCGTTCGGTGACGCCAACGGACTACCCGATCCGAAGGTATTCGTCATCAATCTCGCGCTTGACGAGCTGATCACCAACACCGTGACCCACGGCCTCGATGAGATGGCCGAGGCCGAGATCCGGATCACGATGCGGGTCGTCGCCGGCACGCTGATTCTGGTAATGGAGGACAACGGGCAGCCGTTCGATCCGATGGAGGACACGAACGCCGACGTCACGTCGTCCCTCGAAGAGCGTGCGGTCGGCGGGCTGGGTCTGCACTTGGTGAAGAGCTTCGCAGACCGTATTTCCTACGAGTTCGTGGAAGGCCGGAATCGGTTGACCATGGAACATGATCTCGCGGGGGCATCGGGTTGATGCCTTCCACCTTGTCCGATCAACCCGACGCGCAGGTGGCAAGTCCATGGACATCGAAGTAGCCGAGGAGCGGGCCGGCGAAGCACTGGTGCTTGTGCCGATTGGACGTCTCGTGTTTCGCATCAGCGGTTTCGATCAGATTATCCCGATCCGGGACACGCGCGAGTCCGCGCTGGCCGAGGTCTGACGATGGCGAAGATGGACGAGATGCGCGTGTCGCTGTCGCCCAGGTTGTCCGCGGTGCGCAGCCTGGCGCAGATGGTGGAGGAGTTCGGCGACGCCAACAAGCTGCCCGATCAGCAGATCTACATGATCAACCTGGCGCTCGACGAGCTGATCACCAATATGGTGAGCTACGGCCTCCGCGGGGTCGCCCGCCCGAAGATCGAGGTTTCCCTGCTGATCACCGACACCATGCTGGTCCTGTCCATGGTGGACAACGGGCAGCGGTTCGACCCGACGGATGACACCGAGCCCGACTTGTCGTCACCGGTCGACGAGCGGCCGATTGGCGGCCTGGGGCTTCATCTGATCAAGGCGTTCGCCGACCGGGTGAAGTACGAGTATGCGGACGGCAAGAACAAGTTGACGCTGGAACACGATCTCACACCGGAGGCCGGGTGACGGGGCCGTCCGAGCGAAGAGGTGCATCGATGGATATCGAAGTTGCGGAAGAACGGAACGACGAGGTGCTGGTGCTGTTGCCGGTGGGACGACTCGACAGCGGCAACGCCCGCTCGTTCGAGTCCGTCGTAATGGATCGCGTCAGCAGCGGCGAGCGGCGTCTGATCGTCGACTTCAGCCGTCTCGATTTCATAAGCAGCTCGGGCATGCGGGTGCTGCTGATCGCGGCCAAGGCGCTCAAGGCGGGCGAGGGAACGCTGGTTCTCTGCGCCATGAAGAACCATATCGAGGAAGTCTTTCGGATCAGCGGCTTCGACCGGATCATCCCGATCAAGGACTCTCGTGAATCGGCCCTCGCCGCCTCGACCTGATGAGGATCAGGCCTCGTAGGCCTTGATCACGTCGCGCATGGCCTGTTCCGCTTCCTCCCACGCCGCCTGAATCGCGTTCAGCGCCGCCGACGCGGAGGGTGCCTGTTTAGCGAGCAGCCGGTTCTGCGGCAGCAGGAGTCCTCGCGCCACGGCGTGATCGAGGAACTCGAACAGGTGATCGTAGTAGCCGTCGATATTGGCGAAGACGCACGGCTTCTCGTGAAGCTCCAGTGGTCTTTGCGACCAGCACAGGGCCTCGAAGATCTCTTCCAGCGTGCCGAAGCCGCCGGGCAGCGCGATGTAGCCCTGCGACAGCTCCTGCATCAGGTGCTTGCGCTCGTGCATCGTGTCCACTTCAAGGAGACGGTTGAGTCCCTCGTGGGCGAGCTCCTGGTACGACAGTTGCCGGGGTACCACCCCGGTGACGAAGCCGCCGTTCGCCAGCACGGCGCTGGCCAGGACACCCATCAGCCCGACCCGGGCGCCGCCGTACACCAGCCCGATGCCCTCGGCCGCCATCTGGCGGCCCAGGGCATCGGCTTGGTCGATGTAGTGCTGCTCACGCCCGAGGTTGCCGCCCAGGTAGACGCAGATGTGCTTCCCGCTGGGCGGCTCCGCGTGCGCGGCACGAGCGCCACCCACCTCCTGCTTGCTGCCGTTTGACATCGTTCGGATTACTCGTCCTGCTCCGGCATGAGCACGAACTCGGGGTAGGCGTCGATGCCCAGCTCCGCCACGTCCTGCCCCAACTGTTCGACGCTGTGGGACACGCGCACACCTATCGTCTTCTCCAGCGCCAGCCACGTCAGCCAAGAGGTCGTGAACGCGAACGCGCCGACGGAGACCACTCCGAGAAGCTGCACGCCGATGTCGGCGCCAGCCGCGATGACTGTAGCTATCGTACCCCAGACGCCGGCGAAGAGGTGGGCCGGCACCGCTCCCACCACGTCGTCGATCTTCAGCTTTTCCAGAAGCCGGATGGCCGCGGTGCAGATGACGGCGCCGACGGCGCCGATCACGATGGCCCAGTAGTGACTGGTGATGTCGGGTCCCGCGGTGATCGAGACGAGGCCGGCGATGGCGCCGTTCAGGCCGGCCAGCAGATCCATCCGCCCGAGGATCGGCCGCGAGACGGCGAGGGCCGCGATCACGCCGGCCGCCCCCGCCAGATTGGTGTTGACAAGCACGTGGCTCATCGCCAGCACGTCGGCGGCGCTTCCCATGGCGAGCTGGGACCCGCCGTTGAAGCCGAACCAGCCGAACCAGAGGATGAAGACTCCCAGGGTGACGACCGGAATGTTGGACGGGGGCGTGCTGGTAACGGTGCCGTCCTTGCGGAACTTGTTGTACCGCGGGCCGACGACCAGCGCGCCGGCGAGCGCGGCGCAGCCCCCGGTGCCGTGGACGATGGTCGATCCGGCGAAGTCCTGGAAGCCCATCGCGTCGAGCCAGCCGCCGCCCCACGTCCAGGCGCCGACGATCGGGTAGATGATCGCGGTCAGCACCAGGGTGAAGACGAAGAACGACCAGAGCTTGACTCGCTCGGCCAGCGCGCCGGAGACGATCGACGCGGCGGTCGCCACGAAGACCATCTGGAAGAACCAGTCGGACATGACCGCGTAGTCGGTGGCGATCACCGCTTCCCGCGCCCCTTCGACGCCCTCCAGCAGCGCGAGCTCGTCGGCCGACGGGCCGCGCAGGAAGGTGAATGATCCGATCACGCTGCCCACGTCGACGTACATCAGGTTGTAGCCGATGACGTAGTAGGCGATTCCCGCGACGGCGTACAGGCCGATGTTCTTCAGGCAGATGACGGAGGCGTTCTTGGTGCGCACCGTGCCGGATTCGAGCATCGTGAAGCCGGCTGCCATCCACATCACCAGCGCGCCCCAGAGCAGGAACGAGAACGTGTTGAAGATGAACCGCAGTTCGCCGCTCGACAACTCGGTCATGCGTCACCTCTTGGTTCGGGGCCGACTGCGGGCCGGCGCCAGTAGTCCAAGGCCGTTGCGAGCCATGGAATGCAACGGCGTGTGTACGGTCGGGGCGTCAGCGCACCGGCGCACCGTCGGTATCGTAGCCGACATGCGCGGCCATCACGAGATCATGGAGAGCGTTACAGTCTGCCTCCAGTCGCCGGAGGCGATCCGCGCGATCCGGCAGGCTCGGTGCGGCTGGCCACGGCTGGTGCACGGTGGAAGCGAGGTCTCCGGCGCGCCGTCGGGCGGCGCCGCAGGGACCGGGACCGAGCGTGAGCGCGCCGAGCATGGCCCCCGCCGCGTCGACGGCGCTGCACAGGGAGCGCGGCAGCCGCGGGTCCTCTGCGAGGAGGTCCAGTATCCGCGCCGTCCGAATCTCCACTCCGTAGCGGCCGTTGTAGGTGTCGAACGCCTGGCAGACCCGCAGCAGGCTCGCCCTACCCTGTACCCACATTATTCGTTCTGGACAACTCCAGCACGCTCCCGCCGTCCAATGCGGTAGCCGATGGTTGCGATGGACATTCGTTCGTAACCGCGCCACATGATCTGGTGTCCGGGGGGCGGGTCGTGCGTTCGGTTCTGGTAGCCGCCGAGGATGGCGAGCAGGAGGACTGCGGCGGCGAGATGGTCAGGGGGGCGGCAGGCCGAGTTCTTCGGCATAGTCGGTCAGGAAACGCAACTCGATGTCGGTGAACAGCAACTGGGCGTCGCACCCCGGCACGTCACGTCCGAGCAGGGTCATCACCATCAGGCGCCAGGCGATCACGGTATTGATGGTGACCGCGCGTTGGAGCCGGTCGGCGGTGTGGAACGCGAGATGTTCGACTCGGCATCCGGACTTGAGCACCCGGAACAGGTCTTCGATGCGCCAGCGCCGCAGGTAGTAGCCGATGACCGCGACCGCGGTTTCGGTGCTGTCGACGTCGAGACTGGTGAGCAGGAACCACTCGACCGCCGGCTCGCCGGGCGGCGGCGCGGTTTCGCGCACATGGACCGTGGACAGCGCCAGCGGTTCGGCGCCGGCGATGGTCGGCGGCGCCACCACTTGGCGATGGCGCACCTCGGCCCGCGCCACCCGCCCGGTGCGCGCCGGGCGGGCCTGCCTGCCGCTGGATTTGCGCCGCGCGCTCAGGCGGTCGATCTCGATCTCGACGTGCCCGTCGGCGGCGCCGGCGCGCATGGCGGCGAACAGCTTCGGGGCGCCCTGGGCGAGACAGCGGTCATGGTGGGCGCGCACCAGCACTTCCACCCGGTTCAGACGGCGCTGCTCGTCGAACACCGCGAAGCAATCCGCCTCCCGGTCCATGACGCTGAGCACCCGGGTCTTGCGACTCAACGCCGCCGCCGCCCGGTCGATGTCGCGCAGGCCGTCGACCCAGCGCCGCGTCTTGGGGGCCGTCTCCTGCGCCGCCGCCGGCGGTGGCTCGTCCGCCGGGCGCGCCGCGCCGCCCGGCGGCGCCTCGAAACCGCAGCGCAGCACGCCCAGCGGCAGACCCGCGCCATCGACCGCCAGGGTCAGATGCAGATGCAGGCCGAGCGTCTTCGAGACCGTCTGGTTGCGCCCGATGATGCCCAGCCCCTCGCAGTGCGGGCGCGTCGCAAAATTCAGATCCGTCCCGTCCTGGATGCACAGCACCGTGTCCTGGCCGCGCATCCGCTGCAGCGTGCGCGCCCGGTGGGGCGCGAGAATGTTCCCGGGCGTGACCGCCGACGACACCGGCTGGTCGATGAGCCGGTAGTAGCCCTTCACCGCCGCGCGGTCGTGGGACGCGTTGGCGGTGACCGCCTCTCCGGGCAACGACGCCAGCAGCCCCGCGCTCTTGACCAGACGCGCCGACAACCGCTGATCGCCCAACGGCGCCCCTCCAAACTCGTTCACCGTCCAGGCGCCGCTGTCGAGACCGTCAGCCGGCGCCAGCGCCGGCGCCGCGTCGACCCGCGCCACCCCCAACCGCCGCCGCCAGTGCGGCTCCAACTCATACATATATACCGCCTTGACCGGACGAGCCCGCGCATGGTCGCGGTCCTGGCGCCCGCGACCGGCCGTGTGCCCGACCCACACGAAGTTGGCCGCCTTGAAGCTGGCCCCGTCATGCGCGGGGCCGACGAAGGTCTCCACCAGCCACGGACGATACCGGTAGCGGGCCTCGAAATCCGCTGGCAGACGCGCCAGCACCTGGCCCAGCACCTGGCTGGCCAGGTTGCGGCATTGCACGCCGGGGCGGATCAGGAACCGGCTCAGGCACAGCACCCGGTGCAGATGCGCCAGACGCTGCCCGGCGCTCCACCCCATCCACGCCTCGCGCGCCCGCAATTGCAACGCCGACGCCGAAAACCCGACCGCGCCGAGCACCCCGTGCGCCGAGACCACCAGATAGCGCACCTGGCAGCCCGCAAAGGTCGTCGTCCCCTGCGGATGCTCGAAGTGCAGCAAGGTATTCCACACCCGGCGCTGCCCGCCTTGCTCTACCCGCTCCAGCGACAACCCCGCGACCGCCTCCACCGTACCCGGCACCGCCGTGGCCGCCGCCACCGGCGCGTCGAAACGCTGCGGAGTGGGCGCGCCCCCGCCACCCCGCGACGCCGGCAACGCAATCCGCCCCGCCTTGTGCAGCGTGTTGAGCGCTTTAAGACAACCCGCGAGTTGGGCCGACCCGCGCGCATCCACAAACCCGAACTCCGCGCACACCCGCCGCCCCACCGCCGCCCGGTTGTTCAGCGCCTCCTGCGCCACAATCCGCTCGAGGCGAGCTTGCGACTCAGGCGCACGAAGGGTCTGTAGTATCTGGTTCTGATGCTCCATGCCGTGACGCTACACGGCGGAAGCTGATTTGTCCAGCCCTGAATGCGGGTACAGGGCAGGGCTCGCCCACTCGCTGTCGCCCGCTTCCCGGTTCGCGCGCACGCCCTCGAGATGTGCCAGCAGCAGTGCGATCGTGAACTGGGCGCGCTCGACGAGCCGCCCGAGCTGCAGAAAGCGCCAGCCGTCGTCGCGGTACAGGGTCGTGTCCACCACGCCGGCGAACAGGTCCATTTCGCGCGCAAGGTCCAGCGTAGAAGCTCTCGGGGGCGGTCCTCCAGATGTCCTCGATGCGCCGCGTGCCGAGGCGCAGCCACGCCAGGTTGAGGCACGTCCACATCTCGCCGCTGATGCAGTGGCGCATCTGCCGCGCGTTCTCGCGTCCGTTGGAGAAGCTGTTCAGGATCGAGCCCGGGTTCGCGCGCTCGAAGGTGACGTCGTCGGCCAGCGTGTACGAATCGGCCAGCGCGTAGTCGTCATCGCTCTCCGCGACCCCGAGGGCGGGGCCGGGCGGACGCCTGTGCAGGGTGTCGTAGATCCGACGCCACCCGAGGTTGATCTCGCGCACCGGACGGTCCACGAGCGCGTCCATCTGCTCGCGCAGGAGACGGCAGATGTCTTCCGTCCGCTCGACGTGGCGGCCCAGCCAGTACAGACCCTCCGCGCTGCGCGCCAGCATGTCAGGAATCCAGCACCCACACGTCCTTGCCGCCGCCGCCCTGGCTCGAGTTCACCACGATGCTGCCCCGGCGAAGCGCCACGCGGCAGAAAGCGCCCGGCACGATGCGGGTCTCCCGGCCCCGGAGCACGAACGGGCGCAGGTCGACGTGCCGCGGCTCGAGCCGCCCGTCGATCAGGCAGGGAGCCCGTGAGAGCGACAATACCTCCTGCGAGATGTAGTCGGCCGGATTGGCCCGCATCTCCGCGGCATAGGCCTCGCGCTCGGCCGGCGTGGCCTGGGGGCCCACGAGCATGCCGTACCCGCCCGCCTCTCCAACGCGCTTCACGATGAGCGTGTCGAGGTTGTCGAGCGTGTATTCGAGCTCCTCGGGTCGGCGGCAGATCCGTGTCGGTACGTTGGCGAGGATCGGTTCTTCGCTCAGGTAGTAGCGGATCAGATCCGGCACGTAGGCGTACACGCTCTTGTCGTCGGCTACGCCGGTCCCCGGCGCGTTGGCCAGGGTGACGTTGCCGAGCCGGTGGGACTGCAGCAGGCCGGGCACGCCGAGGAGCGAATCGGGACGGAACACGCGCGGATCGAGGAAGTCGTCGTCCACGCGCCGGTAGATCACGTCGACCTGCCGCAGTCCCTCCGTGGTACGCATGTAGACGAAGCCGTTCCGCGTCAGCAGATCGCGCCCCTCCACCAGCTCCGCGCCGAGCTCGCGGGCCAGGAACATGTGTTCGTAGAAGGCCGCGTTCCAGACGCCGGGGGTCAGCAGCGCGATGCATGGATCGGGGCGGTTCGGCGGCGCCAGCTCACGTAGCGTCGCCAGCAGCAGGTCGCCGTAGTGCTCCACCTCCTGCACCCGGCAGCGGCGATAGAGGCGTCGCAGGCTCGACTTCACCGCCTTCCGGTTGGCGATCATGTAGGAGACACCGGACGGCACCCGCAGGTTGTCCTCCAGCACGATGAAGCCATCGTTCGTGCGCACGACGTCGGTGCCGCAGATCGCCACCCACGTGCCGTGCGGCGGCGAGACGCCGCGCATCTGTGGGCGGTACTGGGGGCAGCCCCGCACCATCTCTTCAGGAATGACGCCGTCCGCGATCGCGCGGCAATCGCCGTAGACGTCGCACAGGAATCGGTTCAGGGCGAGGATGCGCTGGGCGAGGCCCGCTTCGATCTCCCGCCACTCGGCCGCAGCCAGAATGCGAGGCAGGCAGTCGATCGGGATGATCCGCTCGTCCGCTTCGCCGTCCCCATAGACCGTGAAGGTGATGCCCTCGTTCAGGAACGAGCGCGTGACCCGTTCCTGAACATCGCCGAGCTCCACCCCGGACGTCTCGGCGAGGAGGTCGTAGAGGGCCCGGCAGTGCGCCCGCGGCGTGCCGTCGGGCTGCAACACCTCGTCGTGGAACTCGGCGTCGAGCCGGTAGTCGCTGAAGTCCATCCGCGCGGACTCCCGAGGCCGTCGACCGTGAGGAGCTACGCCCTCACACGATACGCGACGACACGCAGGGCCAGTGTGCCATGTGCGGTGGGGAACGGCAACCCCCGGAGCCGAGACTTCGGGCGGGCGGCCGACGGATGCCTGGACCAACCCGGCGCGTGTGGGGTCCGGGCCCGAAGGCGTTTTCCCGGGCGGCCTACGGCGTGCGCGCGGGGGAGGTTCGGCCCGGCTGTCGGTTCGCGGCCAGCACGCCGGCGAAGAGCGCAACGCCCGCCACGTCGAAAAAGGGGACGCCGAGTCCTGCCAGGTCCAGGGAGGGGCCCGGCGCCAGGAGCAGGGCCGCCGCTCCGAAGACCGCCAGGCGCAGGCCGAGACCGAGCGGCTGCCGCAACTGCCCGGCGATGCCCGCGGCGAAGCAGGTGACGCCGAGCGTGGCGATCGCGACCGGCAGCAGCATCTCGAGCCATCCGGCCGGGTCGCCCGAGGCGGTCAGCATGAGCAGCTCCGGCCGGTAGATGAACATGTAGGGCAGCGTGAAGCCGACCAGCGCGAACCGGAACGCGGCGAGGGCGGTCGGCATGATGCGCGTGCCCGCGATCGACGACGCGGCGTAGGCGGCCAGGGCCACCGGCGGCGTCACCATCGACATCATCCCGAAGTAGAAGATGAACAGGTGCGCAGCCAGCGGGATCACGCCCAGGTTGCCGAGTACCGGGCCTATGAGCGTCGCCATCAGCAGGTAGCAGACGGCCGAGGGCAGTCCCATCCCGAGGACGATCGACGAGATCATGATCAGCACGAGCGCGAGGAAGAGGCTCTGCTCGGCCAGCGGGATGATCGTCGCCGGCAGCCGCGTGCCGATGCCGGTCAGCGTGACGATCCCGATGATGATGCCGACGCACGCGGCGGCGGCCACCAGCGGCACGACGCCGCGCGCTGCGGTGACGAGGCTCAGGAGCGTGAAGCGCCAGTCGAGGCGGGTCGCCTTGTTGAAGCTGCTGACCACCACGATCGCCACCAGCGACAGCGTCACGGCGCGAAACGCCGTGTAGCCGAGGAGCAGGAACAGGATGAGACTGCCGAGGGCGGAGCCGAAGACGATTCCCGCCGCGATCGACCGCTTCGCTGCCTCCCCGGTCTCTGCGGCGGCCGGCGCCGTGTCGACCGGAGCCCCCTCCGTCGCGATCGACATCCGCCGGGCGTGAAAGTGCACGATGAGGATCAGCGACAGGTAGTAGAGGAGCGCCGGGATGAGCGCCGCCCGGATGATCTCCAGGTACGTCACCGGCGGATCCACGATCTCCAGCATCATGTACGCGCCCGCACCCATCACCGGGGGCATGAGCGCTCCGCCCGAGCTGGCCGCCGCCTGCACGCCGGCTGCGGTCACCGGCTGGAAGCCGGCGCTGCGCATCATCGGTATGGTGAACGTCCCGGTCGTGGCGGTGTTGGCGACCGCGCTGCCGGAGAGCGAGCCCATCAGCCCGCTGCTGAGGACCGCCACCTTCGCGGGGCCGCCCGAGCTGCGCCCGAACACCCGCTCGGCGAAATCGACGATGAACCGCGTGGCGCCGGTCGCTTCGAGGAACGCCCCGAAGATGACGAACAAGAAGACGTAGGTGAACATGACGTTCAGCGCCACGCCGAAGATGCCCTGGCTGTGGAGGAACGTCTGCGCCACGATGCGCGGGACGGTATAGCCGCGGTGCGGGAACAGCCAGTCGGGGAACGCCGACCCGAACAGGGCGTAGAGGATGAACGCCCCCGCCAGCAGCGGCAGCGCCAGGCCGAGCGCGCGCCGGGCCGCCTCGAGCACCAGCAGCAGGCCGAGCAGGCCGATGGCGGTGTCGAGCGTGGTTTCGAAGCCGGCGCGGTTCCCGAGCGTCTGACCGTCCACCCACCAGCCGTCGAAGAGCGGATCGGTCTGGACGACGATGTAGCCGCAGCAGCACGCGGCCAGCACCGCCAGCACGAGGTCGCCGGCGCGGGCGCGCGGGTCGTTGTTCAGGGACGGGTGGATCGGGACGTTCAGGAAGCAGAGCGCCAGCCCTACGAGCGCGAAGAACGCCAGGCGGCTCTGCGGCGCCAGCAGCGGGTAGTTGACCTCGACCAGCGTGAAGGCGCACAGCAGCACCCCGAGCGTGCCGGTCGCCAGCAGCCGAATGTTGCGCGGCGGCGGGTTGTCCGGCGTCACGGCGCGGCCTGTTGCGGCCAGATCCCGGCTTCCTCGTAGAAGCGAATCGCGCCGGGATGGAACTCCGTTCCGGTGTCGCGCACGACGTTGTTCGGATTGATCGCGCGTCCCGCGGCGTGCTTCTCGACGACCAGCGACCGGTTCTCGTAGAGCAGCTTCGTCCAGTTGTAGACGAGGTCGTCCGGTGCGCCGGCCGACGTGATGACGTGCATCGAGCCGACGTCGAGTCCCTCGAACGGCTCGCTCTGCCCGCGGTAGGTTTCGGCCGGGATGGTGGCCGGGCTGAAGAAGAGATACTCCTCGATCAGTCCCTGCTTCTCGTCGTCACCGTACGGGATGAAGGTGAGCTCCATCGACGCGGAGGCTTGGGTGATGGACGCGGTCGGCACCGCGCCGCCGAGGAACGTCGCGTCCGCCGAGCCGTCGGTCAGCATGTCGACGGCGGCCTGCTGCGTGGCGTTGAGCGGCGAGAAGTCGTCGTAGGTCACCCCGTGCGCCTCGAGCAGCGGGCCCACGAAGTACTCGAAGCCGGCGCCGGCCGGGCCGACGCTGACGCGCCGGTCGCGCAGGTCGTCGATGCTCGCGATGCCGGATGACGCCTGCGTCACGAACAGCGCGACGTTGGGCGCCAGGGTCATGACCGACCGGACCGGATAGGCGCGGTCCCAGCCCTCGCTGCCCCGCGCCGCGAAATAGGTGATCGCGGCGTTCGACAGCGCGAAGTCGAGCTCGCCGCTCGCGAGCCGGCGGATGTTCTCCTGCGATCCGCTCGTCGCCTCGGCGGTCACGCTGTAGCCGAAGTCGCTGCCGGTCTCGTTGACCACCTCCGCGAGCGCGCTTCCGACGACGAAGAACGCGCCTCCGGGCGGCGCGGTGCCCATGCTGAGGAACTGGCGCGCCGGCGCGCTGTCGCCAGCCTCGCCGCTTTCGCCTCCACCGCCGCAGGCGGCAACCGTGCCGGCCAGAACGGCGAGCACCACCATGACCGGCCACCGAGAGTTGGATCGACGCAAGAACCTGTCCTCCTTGAACCCACCCATGTTACTACGCTTCCTCATTGCGGGCCGAAGATCGACAGCAGGTGGCCGTCCGGATCGCGGAAATTGGCCGCCCACGAGTCCCCGGTGACGTTGGCCGGCTCCCGCAGGAACTCGATGCCGTTGTCCTTCAGCGCCGTGTAGGCCGCGCGCACGCTCGCCACCGCCAGCACCACTTCCAGGGGACCCGGCTGTTCGGCCAGTCTGGCGTGGGCGGTGCTGAGGCAGAGCGTGACCGGTCCGGTCTCGAGGAAGACGAAGCCGGGGATCTCCTGCTTGACGGCCAGTCCGAGCCTGTCCCGGTAGAACGCGCGCGAGCGATCCAGATCCGCTGCGCCCAGCATGATGTTGGCGATTCCGGTGATGGTCATGTGTCCTCCCGATGGGTCCGGACGGATGCGGACGCATACTGGTTCCCGGCCGGGGCTCCGGGGTTCGTGGGCGAGGCCCGCCGATCCACGACGAAACGGCGGGCCTTCATCTCGAAACGTGGGAGTGTCCCGGCCTCGACCGGCGTGACGGGGACCGTGAGGCCGAGGGCCTCGCGCAGGCGGCTCGTAGCGAGCGCGGTGGCCGCCGCGGCGTCGACGCCGTTTTCGATCTCCACCTCGACGGCGATCTCCCGCAGCGACCCTGCCGCCTGCACCGTGCAGCGGTACTCGACCACGGGGCCAATCGCGCGCAGAACGGATTCCACCGCCGCCGGATAGACGTTGACGCCGCGCACGTTCACCATGTCGTCGGCCCGCGCCACCACGCCGCCGGCGAGCCGCGCGAGCGTCCTGCCGCAGGCGCAGCGCTCCCGGGTCCGGACCACGAGATCGCGCGTCCGGTAGCGGATGACGGGACTGGCGGTCCGTCCGAGATTCGTGATCACCAGCTCGCCCCGCACGCCGTCCGCCACCGGCTCCCCGGTGTCGGGATCGACCACCTCGGCGATGAACTCCCGTTCGTTGACGTGCAGAAAGCCGGGCGCTTGCAGGCACTCGAAACTGATTGGGCCGACCTCGGTCAGCCCGTGGTGGTCGATCACCCGCGCACTCCAGCCCCGCTCGATCCGTGCGCGCGTAGCAGGGATGCTGCCCCCCGGCTCGCCGGCGACGATGATCACGCGAACGGGGCTGGCGGCCAGCGCCTCGTGCCCACCCGCTTCACGCGCCACGTCGAGCAGGCGCAGCGCGTAGGTCGGCGTGCAGCAGATCACCGTCGGGCCCAGCACGTCGATCAGCGCCAGCCGCTGCGCGCTCGTCATGCCGCCGGCCGGGATCGCGTGCGCTCCGATCTGCGTCGCGGCGTCGAAGCCGGTCCAGAAGCCCAGGAACGGCCCGAACGAGAAGGGGAAGAAGACCCGGTCGTGCGCGGTGACGCCGGCCGCGCGATAGACCGCCTTCCAACACTCGAGCATCCACTGCCAGGTCTCCGGCGTGTCGATCCAGCGCAGGGGCTGCCCGGTCGTCGACGACGTCTGGTTGTAGCGCGTGTAGCGGTCGAGCGGCTCGCTCAACGTCGTGCCCCAGGGTGGCGACACCTCCTGGTCCGCTACCAGCTCGGCCTTCGTGGTGAACGGCAACGCAGACAGATCCGCAGGCAGCGTGAGCCGGTCCACGTCGACGCCGGCGCCGGAGAACTTGCGGTCGTAGAAGGCGTTCCGGCCCCGCAGACCGCGGAGCAGGGCCGCGAGCCGTTCGGCCTGCAGTGCCACGAGCGCCGCGCGCGGCTGACACTCGCTGACCGGCGGGTCGATCGGCCCGCCCGTCGTCGGCGTGGAGTCCGGGACGTTGCCGAGGTCGGCGGTCATGCGTCGGGGAGCGGCGCGACTTCGAAACGGCCGGCGATATCGGGTGGGATTGCCGTCGACCGGAGCGGCGCGCCCGCCTGCCGGGCGATGCACGCGATGGCGAGGCTGCCCGTGGCGATCGCGGTTCCGTCCTTTGTGACGTGCGCGGTGTAGCGCATCGACCGCGCGCCGATGGCGGCAATCCGGATGAGCACTTCGAACTCGTCCTCGAACCGCAGCGGCCGGTGGAAGTCGAACGACGCCGCGACGCGCGGGAAGCCGACCACGGCGCCGGGCGACGCGATGCTCAGGCCGGCCGCGCGCCAGAGCGCGTGCTCCGCCTCCTCCATGTAGCGGTAGAACCAGGAGAAGTGGACGATGCCGGCGGTATCGGTTTCGTAGAACTGGACACGGCGCCTCAGCCGGTACTCGCTGACCACCGGCACATTCTATGCCGTGGCGCATGGACGCATTGGTTTCGCGTCACCGCATGCGCCGGCGCTCTCCCTCGCGGCCGGTGACGGCTCACGACCGGCTCACGGCCGGTTGCCCGAGCGCCGGCCGTGACGTCCGGGTGGAGAACTCCCGGAGCGCCTCGAACAGCGGCCCGAGATCGGCGAACACGTTGCCGACCAGCGCGTCCACCAGGCGCGGGTGCAGGTCCGGGTGGGCGCGGATGAAGTCCCGGAAGCTGAACGTCTGGTTGTAGAACGACAGGACGAGCTGCCGGAACTGGTCGAGCGCCCAGCGCATGTCGCGCTCGTAGTCGGCGAACGTCTCGGCCGTCACGCCACCCGCGTCGAGGCCGCGATGCACCGCGTCGGCGGCCATCTCGCCGCTCTTGAGCGCCATGAACACGCCGGTGGAGAAGACCGGATCCAGGAACGAGAACGCGTCGCCGGCCAGGCAGAAGCCGTCGCCGCCGATAGACTCGGCGCGGTAGCTGAACTCGCCGGTCACCCGGACCGGCTCGATGCGTGTGCCGGTGCGCAGGTGGTCGGCGATCCAGATGCAGTCGCCCGCCTCGCGAGCGAAGATCGCCTCGGGGTCGCGCGTCTCGCGGTACAGGTAGTCCGCCTCTGCGACGACCCCGACGCTGACGACGTCGTCGGGGAGGGGGATGTACCAGAACCAGCCCTTCTCCGGGACGTAGGCCACCGTGGTCGCGCCCTCGTCGAGGCCGGGGTCACGCTTCGCGCCCCGGTAGTAGGTGAAGATCGAGATCTTCGTGAGGTCCGGGTCGCGCCGCTTCCAGCCGAGCTTCGAGGCGATGAACGTGTCGCGGCCGGAGGCGTCGATGACGGCATCGGAGCGGAGCGTCTGCGAGCCGCCGCCCGCGACCTCCGCCCGGACGCCGACTGCCCGAGCGCCGTCCCACAGCAGCTCGCGGACCACCGTCCCCTGCCGGACCTCGGCGCCCTTCGCCCGCGCGTTGTCGAGCAGCATCCGGTCGAAGTCGCTCCGCAGCACCTGCCACGTCGTCGAGCAGGGGTGCTTGATCGTCTCGAAGAAGTAGAACGGTTGGGACACCTTGCCGGTCGTCGAGACGAACTGCACGCTGTACTTCTTCGGGCAGGCGGCTCTCTCGAACCAGTCGAGCACCCCGAGCCGCTCGAACGTGAACCACGTATACGGCATCAGCGATTCGCCGATGTGATACCGCGGGAAGGCCTCGCGCTCGAGAATGGCCACGCGCCGCCCCTGCTGCGCCAGCACCGTTCCCGCCGTGGCGCCCGCCGGGCCGCCGCCGATGACGATGCAGTCGTAGCGCTCGCGAGTGTTCATGCTGATCATCGTATTACGAGCGGCAGCACCTCGACGATGTCGCCTATCTTGGCGTCCTTTCGCACGACCTCGGTGCGCCGGCCGTAGAGCACCCGCGGCTCGCGCATCCAGAAGACGCCCATCATCTCCGGGTTCGGGGTGACGGCGAGGAAAGCCTTGACGCGGCTCTCGTACTCGAAGCGCCCGTCGCGGAGAATGCGTCCGAGCGGCACCTCGTTCTCCAGGATCTGGCGCCGGATCTCGTCGCCGAAGGCGTCGAGGTCCATCCGGATCGCCCCCATCTCGACTGGCTGGCCGGCGTACTCCTGCACCAGAAGCACCCGGCGGAAGTACGACCCGCCTTCGGTGAACGTCGACAGCGGGCGCAGCACCACCCGCCCGCCGAAGTGGCGCTCGAGGGTCAGCGTCATGTCGATGTCGTGCACGAGCAGCGAGCGGTAGGGGTGTGGAATGTCCTCCGGCTGCACTACCTCCACTCGCGGGACTTCTATGCCGGCCCGCTCATAGACCAGATCGAGGGGGTAGAGGAGATCCTGCGACAAACCTACGTGTACCGGATGTCGGTGTGCGCCGGCAGGAAGAAGCGCGGCAGCAGGCTGTCCACACGCAGCAGGCCCTGGCGCGACAACCGCACGACGTCGGGGCTGGCTTCGGCGAGGAAGCCGTCACCGGTCAGCGACGCGAACGGAGCGCCGAACCGGGACCGGACGTCGACGCCGTACTTCTCCTGGAAATACGGCGGGCGGATCGAGCCGAGCTTGAGCTGCAGCACGAGCTCGCGAATCAGGCGTTCCTCGTCCGTCGGCCGGTAGGCGCGGTTGAGCGGGATGCGTCCTCCCTCGATGGCCTGCGCGTAGGCGCCCCAGGAGTCGAGGTTCTGCATGTGGACGCCGTTGACGTGCCCGAACGACGCTACCCCGAGGCCGGCGAGGTCCGCGCCCTGCCAGAGGCGGTCGCGGTAGACGAAGCTGGTGCGGCCGGGGTGCTTCACGGCGGTGTAGGCGCTGCCTACCGTGTAGCCGGCCCGCTCGAGCGCGGCGAACGCCTCGTCCACCCAGCGGCGCTTGGTCGACCAGGGGGCGACCGTTTCCTCGAACTGTCCGGTTCCGTGCAACCGGTCGCTGCTGATCGTCGTGTTGAAGGGCAGCTCCATCTGGTAGATGGTGACGCTGTCCGGATCGAGCGCCACGGTTCTCTCGACGGCGTCCTGCCACTTCTCGTCGGTCTCGCCGAGCATGCCCGCGATCAGGTCGATATTGATCTGCGGGAAGTCGATCGAGCGGGCGAACTCGTAGGCGCGGAAGATCTCGGCGGAGCGGTGCGCGCGGCCGTTCAGCTCCAGAACATGGTCGTCGAAGTGCTCGACCCCGAGGCTGAGCCGCGTGACCCCCATGTCGCGGATGGCGCGCAGCTTCGGCTCGGTCAGCGTGCCCGGCTCGCACTCGAACGTGATCTCGCTCGCGGCCGACCAGGGGCTCACGGCCGAGAGCCGGTCGACCAGGCCGCGAAGCTGCCGGACGGACAGGAACGACGGCGTGCCGCCGCCGAAATAGATGAAGTCGAGCGGGCGTCCGGCGATGGCCGGCTGCTCGGCGTACAGCTCCCACTCGCGTCCCAGCACGTCGAGGTACGACTGCACCTCGGCCGCATTCTTGTCGGTGTAGACGCGGAAATAGCAGAAGTGGCAGCGCTTGCGGCAGAACGGGATGTGCAGGTACAGGCCGAGCGGAACCTCGACCGCCCCCGGGGCGGCGAGGGCAGGCCTGGCCGCATCCGCGACCGCGTCCGCCGACCAGGTCGAGAACGGCGGGTAGTTGGCGACGAAGTAGCTGCCGACCTCCGTATCGCTCGCGGTCGCCGTGGCCGCCGCTGCCGCTTCACTCATGGCGTTCATGATACCAGCCCACCGCGCCGCGCACGGGGGAGGGCGGTTCCCTGCCGCCGCGGGCTCTTCGTCCCGCGCGCAGCCCGGCACGCGTTTCGCATGCAAGTGGCGGTGCCAGGGGACTGCCCCGCAGAAGCGGTGCAGACCCTGGAGAGGCTCGGTTGGGCGGAAAGCGGGGCCGCAAGGCGACGGTTTCCGGGCTAGGATGGCGCCCATGCAGGACGTGCAGCCGCGGTTCGGCTACAGCGACCTTCTGGCCATGCCGGAGGACGGGCGCCGGTACGAGATCCATGGAGGGGAGCTCGTCGTGGTCCCGTCACCGATGCCGTGTCACCAGATCGCCATCGTGGAGATCGTCACGCTGCTGCGCGACTACGGACGCAGGGCGGGCGGAATCGCGCTCGTCGCCCCGCTCGACATCGTGTTCGGCGAGTACGACGTGGTGCAGCCCGACATCGTGTTCTTCCGGGCCGAACGGCGCCACCTGGTCAGGCCGTACGAGGTAACGCGGGTTGCGCCCGATATTGCCGTCGAGGTGCTCTCGCCGTCCACGGCGGCCGTCGACCGCGGTCGCAAGATGCGCATGTTCGCAGGGTATGGTGTACCCGAGTACTGGATTGTGGATCCGGTTCGCCTGCGGATAGAGGTCCACGCTCTCGAGAACGGGGCCTACCGTTGCGCGCAGGCGGCAACCGGCGGAGACATCGTACGCTCGGTCCTGCTCCCCGACCTGGCCTTCGCCGCCAGCAGCATCTTCCCCTTCGCATAGTTTTCCGCGCCCCGCCGGTTTGCCGGGCGGTACGGCGACGTCGGAACCGACCCTGGAACGAATCTCGCAAGGACGCCGGTGATACGATGGCGCCCATGCAGGACGTGCAGCCGCGGTTCGGCTACACCGATCTTCTGGTCATGCCGGACGACGGGCGCCGCTACGAGATCCATGAAGGAGAGCTCGTCGTGGTTGCCGCCCCGGTGTTCCGTCATCAAATCGCCGTGTTCGAGATCGCCACGGTGCTGAACGACTATGGCAAGAGATCAGGCGGGCGCGCGGTGACCGCCCCGTTCGACATCGTGTTCGACGAGTACGACGTGGTACAGCCGGACGTCGTCTTCTTCCGAGCCGAACGGTTGCATCTTGTCCAGCTCGATGTCGTGACGCGGGCGGCGCCGGACATCGCCGTCGAGGTGCTCTCGCCTTCCACTGCCTCCATCGACCGCGGCCGGAAGATGGAGATGTTCGCGCGGTACGGCGTACCCGAGTACTGGATCGTCGATCCCGTCCGTCTCGAGATCGAAGTCCACGCTCTCGAGAACGGCACCTACCGCTGCGCGCAGATCGCAACCAGCGGAGACACGGTGCGCTCGGTTCTGCTCCCGGACCTGGCCTTCACTACCGCTCGCATCTTCACGTTCGCGTAGCTTGCCGCACGCGCTGTTCGCTCAGGCAGCGGGTCCGTCACGCGAACCCACGTGGTCTCTCGCACAATGGAACGAATCTCGCAGGTAGGGTGCTGATACCATGGCGCCCATGCAGGACGCGCAGCCGCGGTTCGGCTACAGCGATCTTCTGGCCATGCCGGACGACGGGCGCCGCTACGAGATTCACGAAGGAGAGCTCGTCGTGGTCCCGTCACCGCTTCTGCGACATCAGATCGCCGTCGTGAGGCTCGTCACGCTGCTGAACGACTACCGGTTGCGGTCGGGCGGGCTCGCGGTCACCGCGCCGTTCGACATCGTTTTCGACGAGCACGACGTCGTCCAGCCGGACATCGTTTTCTTCCGGGCGGAGAGGCTTCATCTGCTCGACCCGAACTCGGTGGCGCGGGTCGCGCCGGACATCGCCGTTGAGGTGCTCTCACCTTCCACGGCTTCCATCGACCGTGGCCGCAAGATGCGGATGTTCGCGCGGCACGGTGTACCCGAGTACTGGATCGTCGACCCGGTCCAGCAGCAGGTTGAGGTCCACGCCTTCGCGAACGGTGCCTACCGTTGCGCGCAGATCGCAAGCGCAGGCGACACCGTGCGTTCAGTTCTGCTTCCCGACCTGGCCTTTGAGACCGGCGATCTCTTCACCTTTCCGTAGATGGCCGGGCTACGCCAGGCGCATCGTGTCCAGGGGGCCAGGGATGGCTCACCCGAAGCAGTACAGAACCCCGTCCTGCGAGCCGATCACCACCTTGCCGTCGGCGATCGCCGGTGACGCCGAGAGCGGCGCGCCGGTGTCGAACTCCCACAGCTTCTCGCCGCTCTCGAGGTCGAGTATGTAGAAGCGCCCGTCGCCGGAGCCGATGTAGACGCGGCCGTCGGCGGCGGCCGGAGACGAATCGACCCGCGCGCGGGTCATGAACGTCCAGCGCATCGCGCCGGTCTCGGCGTCGATGCCGTGCACCATGCGGTCGCGGCCGCCGATGACGACGGTGCCGTCCACGCTGAGCGCCGACGAGTAGAAGGGGAAGTGCCGTTGCGGGTGCTCGTAGCGCCAGACGATGTCGCCGGTCCCCAGGTCGAGGCTCACGACCTCGTTGTCGAACGTGCCGAAATAGGCGCGTCCGTCGCGGATGGCCGAGGACGCCGCGGTGTAGGCGCCGGCCGACACGCTGGTGACCTCCTCGCCGTCGGAGACCCGGACGCCGTGGAACGTCTCGTCGCAGCCGCCGAAGTAAGCGATGCCCCCGGTGACGGCCGGGGTGGCATGGACGTAGTTCTGCGTTTCCGCCTGCCACGCCAGCTCGCCGGTCGCGGCATCGAGGCCGTACAGGTAGCCGTCGTAGGAGCCGATCATCACGCGGCCCTCGGCCAGCACCGGCGAGGACTTGATCTCGCCCTGCGTGGCGTAGGTCCAGACCTCCTCACCGGTGTCCGCGTTGACCGCGTGCAGCACGCCGGCGAGGTCGCCGACGAAGACCAGCCCGTGCCCGACGGCCGGCGACGACTCGCCGATGCCCATCCGCTCGCTCGCCCGGTAGCGCCACTTCAGCTCGCCGGAGTCGAGGTCGAGCGCGATGAGTTCCCCGGTGTAGGTGCCGACGTAGACCGTTCCGTTCGCGATGGCGGCCGACGAATCGATCGACTCGCCTGCTTCGAACGACCAGAGCAGCCGCGGTTCGTCCGGCACGGTGGCCGATGAGACGCCGGTGAGGCTGGCGGTTCCGCGGAACTGCGACCAGACGTCCGGCGGCGCCGCGTCCTGGGCCAGCGCGGTTCCCGCACCGGCGAGCAGGACGAGAACGGCCAGGGCGGCGAGGGTTGCCGTGAACGGCGTGCGGTGTGAATGATTCAGTAGGCGCATTGATATACCTCCAACGCTTCGCGCGCGCCAAAAGGCCTGGGGTTGAACGTGCCGGTCCATTGCGTGGCCGCCGCCTCGGCGAGGGCCGACAGGTCCTGCTCCGGCACCCCGGTGGTCCTCAGATCCGCAGGGAAGCCACCGAACCTGCCTATTTCGACAAGACGTTCCGCCAGATGCTCCCCGGCGTTCCGCGTGGCGGAGGGCGGCGGGGCGGTACCGTTGACGAGGTCCGTATAGAGATTGCCCGCGGCCTGCGCGTTCCATCGCACGACGTGAGGCAGCAGGATCGCCAGCGCCACCCCGTGCGTCATGTCGTAGCGCGCCGTCAGCGGGTTCGCGCACGCGTGGGCGGCCCCGAGCATCGACTGCTCGATGGCCACGCCCGCGTAGAACGCGCCGAGCTGCATCGCGCCGCGCGCCGCGATGTCGTCCGGGTGGTCGAGCACCCGTTCGTAGTTGGCGTTCAGCAGGCGGAACGCTTCGCGGGAGAAGAGCGTCGAGATCGCGCTCCGGCGCTTCGTCACCGCGGTCTCCACTGCGTGCGCGATCGCATCGAAACCGCCGGCGGCGGTGACGGCGGCGGGCTGTGAGAGGGTGAGGTCCGGGTCGAGGATGGCCAATCGGAAGGCGAGCTGCGGATCGCCGCACGCCATCTTCATGTGGGTCTCGGCGTCGGCGATCACCGCGTAGCTCTGCGCCTCCGAGCCGGTGCCGGCGGTGGTCGGGACGGCAATCATCGGCAGCAGCGGCTTGTGCGCGTGCCCGTAGCCGCGGTAGTCGGCCATGGCCCCGCCGTTCGTCAGCAGCAGGTTGATCCCCTTGGCGCAGTCCAGCGAACTGCCGCCGCCGAGACCGATGACGGCGTCCGGCCGGCGGGCCCGGGCGAACCCGACGCCCCGTTCGACCATCGCCGCGTCCGGGTTCACGTCGAAGTCGTCGAAGACCTCGACCTCCAGGCCGGCGCCGCGCAGCAGGACGAGCGCACGGTCGACATGACCCGCTTCCTCCAGGCCCCGGTCGGAGACCAGCAGCGGCCGCGCAAAGCCCAGCTCCCGCGCCAGCGTCCCGAGGCGTTCGAGCGTACCGGACCCGAAGACGAGGCGCGTCGGCACGTGATAGTCGAAAGGTGTCATCGCTCGTCGCGAACCGTCTCCGCTACTCGAATATACCCTGTCCGCTGCAGGTCTTCCGGGCAGGTCGGGGATGGTGACCATGTAGCCACCGCCCTCGTCTTCCGGGATCCTACCGGGGGTCCGACGTCGCGGCAGCCGCCAGTGCGCCCAGGGCGAAGATCCCAGGATAGAGCGACTCGGAGTACCAGAGCTTCGCGAAGTACAGGCCGATAGGCGTGGTCTCGACTCGTCTTCCACCGTCGGTGGTATCGACCAGCCACCGTACTCCGCCGGTCACGGCTGCATCGAGACCGGCGACCGCCGCGGCTCGCGGCAACCGGCGAAAGACTGCCAGGGCCGAGACCGCGACCGCGGTTTCCTCGATGGAGGGCCGGACGCCGGGCGCACCGCCCCAGCCACCGTCCTTCCCCTGCGCGCCGATGAGCCAACAGGCCGCGCGGTGCTCGGTCGCTGGAACCGTCTCGGCGTCAAGCAGCACGGCGAGCCCTTCGAGGACCCGAGCGGTTCCGTAGACCGGATTGGCGTCGTCCGGGGCGCCCTGGCTGCCGAACCAGAGGGGAATCCACGATCCGTCCGGCTGCTGAGCCCGCTCCAGGAACCGGACGGCGCGGGCCGTGGCGCGCGCGGTGCGGGTCCGCAGCGCACCGGGCAGCACGGGCCGCCACGCCGTCCAGGCCCGCAGCGTGTGCGCGGTCAGGTCGGGGCTGCTGCGGTCGAACGGCAACGCGCCCCAGCCGCGGCAGAAGGTCGGTATCCCGCCGTCGGCGTTCTGCAGGTCGAGGAGCCAGCCGATGCCGGCGCAGGCGGCCTCCCGGTGCTCGGTATCGTCGGCTCCCAGCGCATGGAGGGCGAGCAACGCTCCGGGTGTGTCGTCGGCGTCGGGGACGCCGCCCGGGAGGTCGGTCCAGGCCCACCCCCCGGGGTCGGCGTCCGTGTAGACGTGGCGTTCGCGGTACTGCTGGTCGAGCAGCCAGCGGCTCAGCACTGCCCGATCGCCCGTCGCGAGCCGATTGCGCCAGTCGGGCCGGCGCGCCAGCGCGTTGACGCTGAGCGTCGTCACCCAGGTGGCCAGGTTCGTGTCGATGGGCCAGCTTCCATCTTCGCGCGCCGAGTGCTGCAGGAACGCCACGCCGCGTTCCACGACGGGGTGCTTCGATTCGCCGGCGGCGACGAGACTCATGACGACGAAGCTGGTCAGCGGCGTTGCTTCGAGGAACCCGCCCCCGCGCGGCTGAATCATCTCCAGCCGCTGCAAGGTGTGCTTGCGGGTCGCCAGGCGCACGAGGCGGGTCAGGGGATTGCGTGTGGGGCGCTGCCGGTGGCGTGCCTGTCCGATGGCGATGAGCGCCGGCAGGGCGTAGCTGACCACCGGGAGGCGCAGCAGGCGGTACCAGGCCGGCGGCACGGCGGCCAGCTCGAAGGGAAGTTGCGGAACATGGCGCCAGCCGCTGCCGATGCTGCCGGTGTCGTCGTCACTTCGTTCGTCGTCACCCAGGAGTCCGGCCAGGGCGAGCACCGTGAGGATGGGGACCGAGAACGTGCGGTCTTTGCCGTAGCGCCGGCTGATCGTCTCGGAGAGCGTCCGCGGACCCAGGTCGGTGGCCGCGCGCTGCATCCAGTCGCGCACCCGTTCGAGCGCCGCCGCGGCAGCGGCATCGTCGACCCCGGCAATCGTCAACGCCGCCCAGCACAGGGCGGTCGTGCTGACGTTGCTGGGGCTGTCGGTGGTGTCGCCCCAGCCGCCGTCGGCGTTCTGGGTTCGGACGAGCCACTCGGCGCCACCGCGGACGCGCGTTTCCAGCGCAGGCCGCGCCGCGTGCCGCCGAACCAGCGTGAGCGCGATGACCGCCGTGGCGGTGGAGAGCGCGGAAGATGACAGCTCGCCGGCCCAGTGACCGTCCGCGGTGCGTGCGGCGAGCAGGCCCTCGGTCAGCCTGTCGAGCGTTTCGCGCCACTCCGCGCTGCCGGTCGGCGCCGGTGGACTCGATGTCACGCGAGAGGCTCCCGCGGGTCAGGGCGGCGCCATCCCGTGGAGCGTGGGCGACCGCGGTGTACGCTCACAGGCTCAGGTGCCCCAGCGCCAGGAGGGCATAGAAGGTGTACTCGCAGTCCTGCACGTCGTCGCCCCAGCTCCCGTAGAAGCCGCCGGTGTTGCTCCAGAGGCTGTCGACGAAATCGAGGCACGGCTCCTTGATCGGTTCGAGTGGGGCGTGCGCGCCGGCCAGGGCATGCAGGGCGGTGGCGGTGGAGAGCAGATCGGGCACCGGCGTCGAGGGCGACGCGCAGAAGCCGCCCCCCGGCAGGTGACGAGCCCGGAGCCACTCGGAGGCCTCGCGGTCCGCAGGCCGGGAGAGACGTCTCTGGACCGTCACCGCGGCGGCGGTCGGCGGCGTCAGTCCCACCGGCACGCCCGGCTGGTTGCCGTAGCCGCCGTCGGCGGCGCGTAGAGCGGTCAGACACGCCAGCAGTTGTTCGGGTTCGCCGAACTCGGCGCCGAGGTCTTCGTACGCGCCTAACGCCAGAAAGCAGCCGTACGCGGTACCGTGTTCGGCCGCGTCGGTCGGGCTGTAACCGCCGTCCGGCGTGCGGTACGTCTCCAGACGTGCGATCAGTGCCTCTGCCGGCGCCTCGCCTGCGGCGCCGATGTCGGCCCAGCAGCGCGCGAGGCAGGCGGTATGCACGAAGTCCAACTCGGCCGGGTCGTCGTGCCGCTCCAGAAACCGCCGGACCTTGCCGGCCGGCAGGTCGCGCCGGAGGGCGATCAGGGACTCCAGGCCGAAGACGGTGTAATAGAGGTCGCTCGCGCCGTCGCGATCCTGGAAGCCGCCGTCGGGATTCAGCCGGGATGAGAGGAAGCGTGCCGTCAGATCCGCTGCGTCACTGAGCAGCGTCGGCGACAGCCGGGCCACCTGCAGCATTTCGAGCCTCAAACTCACTGCACCAGCCTTGAATCTCGACGCTGAAGATCTTGCCGATGACCCGGCGGAGCAACCCCTTGAGGCTCGGGTTGGTCAGGCCGGGCAGGCAGCGGATCGCCTCTTCCTTGTAGCCTTCCATCAGCCGGCGGCTGCGGTCCGTGGCGTCGAAACGGGCGAGCAGCTCGCGCACCTCGTCGGAGCGGCCGTTGATGGCTGCCTCGCGGCGCCACGCCGCCTCGAGGGTGGATCGTGCGTCCGGCTCGGACTTGGCCTGCTCGTAGCCGACGGCGAGCGGCAGCGACGGACGGAGCGCCGCCACGTCGTCGGGGGCATCGTCGGACGGCTCGAAGTCGTCGACGTCGTCGCGGATCTGGTACGCGATGCCGAGCGCGTCGCTGTATGCCCGCAGCTTGTCGAACACGTCCTGGTCGGCGCGGGCGCAGGCCGCCCCGAGCTCGAGCGCCACGCCGAACGCCGGCGCGGTCTTCTGCCGGAAGATCTGCAGCACCTGCTGCGAGCTGAGCGGCTGGGGGTTGCGCGCCCAGGCCAGCTCCTCGCCCTGTCCGAGACAGAGCGTCCGGTGGCCGCGTGCCGCGATGGCCGTCATCTCGGCGCGGATCTCGGGGGCGAAGTCGCTCTCCGCGAGCAGCCGGTAGCCCTCGCCGATCAGGAAGTCGCCGGCGTTCAGCGCCGCTGCAATCCCGTGCGAGGCATGCAGCGTCGGCTCGCCGTAGCGGAGCGCGTCGCCGTCCTCGATGTCGTCGTGGATGAGCGACGCCTTGTGGAAGCATTCCACCGCCACCGCCACCTTCCGGAGCGCGTCCGGCGGCGCCGCGTGTGGGTCGTCCTGCAGCGCCTGATAGACGCAGACGCTGAGGAACGGCCGCCAGCGCTTGCCGGCCCGGGTCAACTCGGCGCGCGCGAGCGTCTCGGTCTCGCCGGCCGGCGGTCCGCCGAACACCGCGTCGAGAGCGTCGGGCGCAAACCAGCTCTCGACGTCCCTCCGCAGTGCGTCGAGATCGAGCCGCCGCGTCCGATCGTCGCTCGTCGCGTGGATGAAGTCCCAGACCCACTCGACGTCGACGCCGGTGTCCTTGCAGTCGTCCTGCAGCAGCGGGATCGCCACGCCCGGAATCGCTGCCGCCTCCATGTAGGGAAACGCCCGCTCGAGCACTGAGAGGCAACTCACGCCGACGATCGCCTCGATCTTGCCGGTCTGGATCAGCGCCATGACGAGGGCCGAGCCCTCGGCGACGAGCACCGCGTAGCCGAGCTTCTCCGCTTCCTCCTGCAGGTCCTGGATCGTGCACAGGCCGCACTGCTTGCACAGCAGGCCGAACTCGTCGAACGGTGCGGGGCAGCGATCCTCGACGCGCAGGCACTTTGGCAGCAACAGCAAGCGCCGGTCGTAGGGGATCGTGGCCAGGTGCTCGCGCCACACTTCGTTACCGAGGACTACGCCCAGGTAATCGCGATACCTGGCGTCGATGCCGTGGGCGCGGAGAAGCTCCTCGGACCGCGCCTGCAACTCGCCCATGACCAGCGGCGGCGTGATCTCGCTGCGGCGCGCCGCGACGTAGTCCTGGACCTGTCGCAGCATCACCTCGCGCTCCGAACGGGTCTGCGGAATATTCTCCTGCGGCGGTCTCATGACCGTCGGCGGCACCGCGCGCGGGAGCGAAACGACCGGTAGTTGGTAACTCACGGTTTCTTCCGTTGATGTCCAGCGTTCTCGCGTGGTGATTCGCTCGGCCGGGGGAGCGCGTCGCCGTTAGCTGTACGCCCCGAATCCGAAGAACCAGTGCTTCTTGGCGAAGGCGTAGGCCCAGTGCTCCTCGGGGATCTCGTTCCCGGGATTGTGCTGGCTGCTGCGGCCGGTGAGCTGCGCCAGCTCCGCGGACGCCGTCTGCCGCTGCGTCGTGTCCCGGGCTCCGTGCCGCTCCACCAGCTCGCGCACCAGGTCGGGCCGCTCGAGCACGATGCAGCCGCGTGTCGTGCGCGCCGCCGTCTCCCGAAAGTCCTTGAGGAACGACGAGTTCGTCATGGTGTCGTAAACGCTCGGGCGATCATAGACCGTTTCGGTCGCGAACTGGATGATCGGGCACGGCTCGATGTCCCCGTACGGGCTGATGTGGTGGCTCACTCCGGTCGCCATCGGGCAGAGCGCCTGCCCCTCGTCGTCCCAGTACGCGTCCACGATGGCGATAGGCAGCCTGGCCCGCATCCGCACGATGAACCGGCGCACGCGGAGCACCTCCTCCGGCGTCAGGGCGATCTCCTCCGTCGGCTTCGGCCCGATGACGCGGTAGGTGTGGAACCAGGCATAGTGCACGCCCATCCCGATGAGCCGCCGCAGCCACGACTCCTGAACCAGGTCGTCGATGTTCGTCTTGCAGACGCTCGTGGCCACGCCGGTGACCAGCCGGTTCCGGGTGCAGGCCTCCAGCCCGGCCAGCGACTTGTCGAGGACGTCGGCCCGGCCGCGGCGCTCGTCGCTCACCACCGAGGTGCCCTCGATGCTCACGAGCGGCGTCACGTTCCCGAGCCGGCGCAACTCGGACGCGCGCGCGTCGTCGATCAGATGTCCGTTGGTGAAGAGCTGGAAGTAGCAGTCCTGATGCGCGGCGAACAGGTCGAACAGGTCGGGGTGGAGCAGTGGCTCGCCCCCCAGGATGCCGAAGTAGCTGTTGCCGTGCCGCTTGGCGTCCCCGACGATACGGTTCAGCTCGTCGATCTCGATCTTGCGGCTCGACGCCTCGACGTCCACCCAGCACCCCTGGCAGCGCAACTGGCAGCCCGAGATCACCGAGATGAAGAGGAACGGCGGGAAGTGCTCGCCCCGCTTCAGCCGCTGCTTGTAGAGCTGGACCGAGCGGACGCCCTTGACGCCCATGTTCCAGACCAGCTTGCGCAATGCGCGCGGGTCGGGCTCGGTGAGCATCCGCCTGGCCAATCCCATTACCACGTCGTCAGCCCTCCTGCCGCGCTGCCGCGGCGTCGATGGCAGCCTGCGCCCGGGCCTTGGCGTTCTCGGCCTTGGCCTGGATTTCGTCGAGGGTCGGCAGGCTCGCCAGCACCTCGGCCGGAATGTCGAGATTCTGCTGCAGCTTGACCAGGCACTTCTGCCGTTCCTTGAGCGCCCGCTCCTCGTCGCGTTCCTTCGAGAAGCGCGACTTGGCCTTCTCGCTCCGGTCGCGCAGCGCCGCGTAGATGTCGCCGCCGAGCAGGGCCGAGATGTCGACCTTCATCGCCTCGCGGCGCACGTCGTCGGACTGGATCTCGCCGCCGTGGATCGGCCCGTGGCGGTACTTGGGGAACAGGATCGCGACCTCGGGGCAGACCCGCGAGCAGGCCGGGCAGTCGGTCTTGCAGTTGTCGTGGTTCTGGACCTGGATCTGGCCGCCCTTCGAGACGCCGTAGACGTCGAAGAGGCAGAAGCTCAGGCACTGCATGCAGTTGGTGCAGCGGTCGAAGTCGATGACCGGGAACCACGGCTTCCAGGTCCCCGGCTCGTGAACCTCGCACTCGGTGCGGATGGCGTCGACCAGCGCCGCGACCGCAGCGGGTGTCTCGTCGCCGATGTCGCGGAACCAGACCCTGCCGCCGGCCTCGGCGCCGACCGCCTCTGCCGGCTGCCGCTCCGAGAAGCGGCCGATCACGGCCAGCGCGTTGCCGTCGTCGGCGCGGGTCGCGGCCGCTGTTGCGGCACCCGACCCGACCCGCGTCACGCGGTAGCCCTTGTCGAGCAGCGTTTGCATCAGCGCGAACCGGTGCGCTCCGTCCAAGGGCTTGGCGCCACGGCCTTCGTAGAGCGCCACCCGCAGCACGGGGAGCGACAGGGTGCTGGTGCGGCTCATCGCTCTCCTCCATCGTCGTCGCCGGCGTGGCCGTTTGCGGACCGGCCGGCACTGTCCACCGCGTCCGGATCCGGATCGGCGGCCGCTCCTGCTGATCCGCTGTCGCCGTTCGGCGCCAGCATCGAAGTCGACACTGCCTCGGCTGTCTCTTCGCGCATGTTGAGAATCGTGACCCGTTCCTTGTCCAGCGGCGATCCGGCCGAAGAGAACAGCCACCGCACGGCCCGCGGATAGCAGGCGGCGATGGTAACCGCCCTGCCGCCGGCGATCTCCGCCAGCCGCGGGTCCCTGCGCGCCGACATCTCGCACAGGTCGGGCACCGCGTCGAAGTCGACGCCCGAGGCCGACAGCGCCTCGAGGACGCCGTCCTTCACTTGGCGCGGCACCACCCGCGCGTACGTGCACCGGCAATAGACCAGATTGGGGGCCGCCGTCGTCGAGGAGTCGGTCTCGCTCATCAAACCGTTGCCATTCGATAGGTCGGGGTCGGCTTGGCCGGCCGGAAGTGCTCGATGTGCTCGATGGCTGCCCGGCGGCCGGCGCCGGCCGCCTCCCACGCCGCGAGCGCCGCGAGCGCCGCGTCGTTCAACCGCTGCGGATCGTGCTCGGCCCGCAGATTGACGATCAACTCGCCCGCGTCGACCGGCGCCTTGAGCGTGTGGGCCAGTTCGGCGCCCCGATCGCCGGCCACCTGGTTCAGCACCGCGATGTCCGACGGTAGCTCCTCCGCTGTCAGCGTCATCTTCAGGTGCGCGATCTCGCTCGCGCCGATGGCGTCCGCCATGTGTGCGGCGAGGTCGCGCAATAGCGTATTGCCGTCGAACGGCGTGTCGGAAGAGACGTTTACCGTCGCGTTCAGCCAACCGAGCAACGCCTCGCCCTCGGCGTACACCTCATAGTCTACGTCGGGCGACGCCTCGAGACTCATCGCGCCGCGGGTCACCCGGTCGAACCAGGGCGCCACCCCGTCACCCCCGCGGGCCGACATGGCGAGGACGTCGGCCTGCGGATACCGGTCCGCCAGCGCATCGCGCAGCCGTTGCAGGCGCACCTCGTCGAGCAGGTCGACCTTGTTCACCACGATGACGTCCGCCTCGGCGAGCTGCCGGTCGTAGACGTAGAGCACCTTCTTCGAGAACGACCGGCCCGTTTCCAGCCCGAGCACCCGTAGCGCGCGAATCGGATCGACGAGCACGCTCAGCGGCGCGATCTCGAAGGCATCCCCGTACATCCGCCGTAACGGGTAACTGACGGCGGCCCGCAGGTCGGTGCAGCTTCCCACCGGCTCGGCTATGAAGACGTCCGGCCGCGTTTGGGCGTTCAGCCGGTCCGCCGCCTCCACCAGTGTGTTGAACCGGCAGCAGAAGCAGCCACCGGTGATCTCTTCCACCGGGAAGCCCTGCGCGCGGACGAGCGTCGTGTCGACGAGGCCGACGCTCTGATCGTTGGTGATCAGCCCGACTCGCTCGCCCCGGTCGGTCAGAGACTGCGCGAGCCGGATGATCGCCGTCGTCTTGCCGGCGCCGAGAAAACCGCCGACCATGACGTAGCGGGCACGTGTGCGGTCCGACGCTGGCGTATCGTGTCCCGGTTCGAGGCTAGGCATCGGTATCACCCTCGCGGCGGCTCGCCAGCATCCTGTCGACCGTAGCGTCTAGAACGTGGACGTATCCGCCGACGTCGAGGTTCTCCGGATCCGCCGTTCCGTCCACGACGTAGAGCCAGCCGTCGCCGTACGGCGACGACTCGACCAGCGTGATGTCGGCGTTCAGGGCTTCGTTGGCCCCCACGAAGCGGCCCGACGCCACGGCGTAGATGTCGGAGATCGCCTTGAAGCCCTCGATCGAGCCGATCGGCTGGCCGACCTCCACCGGGTCGCCCGGCCCTACCGCAAACATGCATTCTACTAGGTCGCCCAGCATGCGGGTGGCGAAGGTCGTCAATCCAATCCGCCAGCATCCGGAGTCGTCGGGTTCCAGCCAGTAGTGCGACCGCGTGTAGCGGTGGTCGACCGGCAGGCGCGTCGCGAACCGGGAGCGCTTGTAGCGGATGAAGCGGTTCGCGGGTGGCGTCGTCATGTCCACCGCGGCGCTCCGGAGACGGTGCCGGCGAGTAGCGCGCCGGTCATCGCCTCCAGGTCGGGCATCTCGGAGAGATGACACCACGAGAGCCGCACGGCGCCGGCTTCGTCCTCGGGGGACAACCCCATCGCCGCGAGCACGTGGCTGCAGGTGTAGGACTGCGAGGTGCAGGCGGCGCCGTCCGAGATGGCGGCGAGATCGGTCCAGGCCTCGATGAGCGTTTCCCTGTCCCAACCGGGAATCGAGAGGTTGAGGATGTACGGCAGTCGGCGGTCGGGATCGCCGTGCACCCGCGGAGCGAGTGGCGCCAGCCCGTCGAGCAGGCATTGCTCGAACCGCTTTGCGGCTTCGCGCCGGGCGTCGTGCTCGTCGAGGGCCAGTTCGGCGGCCCTGCCGAACGCCGCGATCAGCGCCACCGGCAGCGTGCCGGGCCGCAGCCCCAGCTCCTGCCCGCCGCCGTAGAGCAACGGGGTCAGCGGGGGACGTTCCCGGTCACGTCGCCGCGTGATCAGCGCACCTGTTCCCTTGGGGCCGCAGAGCTTGTGGCCGCTGACGCTGATCAGGTCGACCCGAGGATGCCGAAGCGCCTCGAGCGCCTTGCCGAATCCCTGCGCCGCGTCGACGTGCAGGAAGGCCTGCGACCCGGCGAGTCGGTCGGCGATATCGGGGATCGGTTGCTGGACCCCGGTCTCGTTGTTGACCTGCATCACCGAGATCAGCAGCGTGTCGGGCCGCACCGCCGCAGCCACGCGATCGGCGTCGACCCAGCCGCCACGCTCCGGTTCCACCAGCGTCAGATCGAAACCCCGCGAGGCGAGCACTCGTAGCGGCTCGAGCACCGCGTGGTGCTCTATCGTCGTGCTGACGAGATGGGTGCGGCCCTCGCTGCGCCCGAAAGTCTCGAGGCCGAGAATCGCCAGGTTGTTCGACTCGGTGGCGCCGCTCGTGAAGACGACCTCGTTGCGGCGCACATCGACCACCCGGGCCACGTGTGCGCGCGCGCGTTCCACCGCCTGCCGGGCGATCTGTCCGTAGGCGTGCGTCCGGCTTCCCGCGTTGCCGAAGTCCACCTCGGCGAAGCGGCGCAGTTCGGTCTGTACGCGCGAATCGATGGGACAGGTCGCCGCGCAGTCCAGATACACTGGGCCGGAGCGTTCAGGTGATGGCACGGTGTATCCGGATTGTACCTGGAACGCCGTTCCGGTTCCGGAGCGCCGACGGCGGAGCCGCGCCTCTCCGGCGACGCGACTGCCTGCGAACGTCCGGGCTCCGTCGCGAGAGCCGCGCAATTCCATGCACCTCGAAGATCACGGGTCGCTGCCGCCCAGGCGCGGTCTCGCGCTCGAAATCGAGGCGCTACGTCGTCTGCAACAGGCCGCGGCGCGCCGAGACGCCCCCGGAGCCGATACGCACGGGCAGGCGTCGGGGGCGGGCGATGCAATCGTCCCCGCGGACGACGGCGAGCGGCTGCTCATCTGGGAGTCCGTGCAGCCTGCCGTGATACTGCCCCGGCGTGGTGAACCAGACCTGTGGGTACGCGTTCCCGCCTGCGCCGCTCGCGGCGTCCCACTACTGCGCCGCGAATCCGGCGGTGGGGCGGTCGTCGTCGGGCCTGGATGCCTGATCGTGGTTCTGGTGCTGTCGCTCGGCAAGCGCCCTTGGCTGACCGATGTCGAGCGTAGCTACGAATGGCTGCTTGGGAGGCTTGCGGCAGTACTGGCCGTGGACGGTGTTGCGGTTCGATCTAGCGACCTCGCAATCCGCGACCGGAAGTTCGCAGGGCACGCGCAACGGCGGGTGCACGGTGCCCTGCTCCACCACGGTGTCGCCCTCTACGACTTCGACCTCGAGCTGATCGATGCGCTGCTGCCCGAGCCGCCGCGGCGCCCCGCCTGGCGGGGAGATCGTTCCCACCGCGAGTTCCTGGCCAACGTACCGCTGGCGCGGGCGGCGATCGTGGAGCGCCTTCGGCGACTTCCGGACCTGTTGGGGCGGTGACGGGTCTCAGGCGCCCGAATTCGGCAAGTGTTCCAGTTGATCGAGCCAGCTTCCGAAGTGCGGGCATTCGCGCCGCATCGCTGCGAGCCCGATTTCCAGCGCGGCGAGAGTGCCCAGCAGGGGCTTCTCGTATCCGCGCACCAGGCGCTCCACACGCTTGGAGGGGGCTGTCTCTGGCGAATCGTCGATCTCTTCCGGGTTTCCGAACGCATCTCGAATCGCCTGGAAATCGCCGTCGAGATCAGGGCGGCCGATCCCGCGTCCGAACGCCGCGCAGTCGCTGAAGAGCAGTGCCTCGAACTCGTGCATCATCACGTACGGAACGAATCGTCTTGCGTTACCAGCGTGGCCAATGGCTTCCTGGACGCTTGCCGAGAGTGCGTCCTCGACGGTCGTCGCCTTGTCGGGAGATGGAAGTGATGACGCTTGTTCGCGTCCGGGCCATGCACGCGACCCCGTGCGCGGCATGCCGTAGTAGTCGACCCTCGTCGTCACGACGCGACCCGCGTCTTCGCGGAGGTGCCTTGCGATTTCGGTCCGGGCGGAATCCCACGACTTGATTCCACCCCGGCGGTTCCGGCGGCGCGCATTCCCCAACAGGCGGGCGCTGACCATCGACCAGCCGAGACGCGCGAGGTGCGGGCAGAGCAACTCTTTGACGAAGGTCTCTTCGGTCTGGCCCTCGACATGGATCAGCAGTCGGTCCATCGATCTGTTCGTCGTCAGGCGCCCTCGCGAGCGGGCCGGCCGCCGAACTGGTTCTTCTCCCACAACTGGCCGAGGCTGTAGTCCTGCAGCCATTCCTCGAGTTCCGCAGCAACCAGCCTGGTGAGCTGCGTTCCGCCGTCCACGCGATCGGTGACGAGAACGTCCTCCGGTCGGAAGTGATCCAGCAGCAGCGTTGACTGAGTCGCGAAGACTACCTGCGTTTCGACGGACGCCTGCTTGACCAGCGACGCCAACATCGTGATCGCGTAAGGGTGGAGGCCCAGCTCGGGTTCATCCAGCAGGATCACCGAGGGGCGTAGCGGCACTGGCTGGAGTAGCAGCGTCGCCAGGACGATGAAGCGGAGGGTGCCGTCCGACAGCGACGAGGCGTCGAAGTAAGGACACTGACGGGAATAACCTTGCCGCGTCCCAGGCGTGCCAAGCAGCGAAAGAGAGGCTGCGCCTTGGTGAAGTTGGCAAATCTATATCGATCACTTTCCTAAGCGTCCGAGCCGGCATGCCGCCATTCGAGGCGGATCTTGTTCTGGTTCAAGGCCTGCGGTTGGAGTTGGAAATCGTCGAAGAACGGCGCGACGAGCCGCACCGTTCGCCGAATCAGATCGTACGCATCCACGTGCCTGTGAGATAGGAAGTACAGGAACGCCGCGAGGTTGGCGCCGTCGTGACGCAGGAACCGATTGTCGTCCACGTCGGCCGTCTTCTTGATCGGCGACGTGGAGCTGGTGTCGTGCAGGTGGTAGACACGCCAACTATCGAGGTGCATGCGGACGTCCTGGATCGCCGCATCGCGATCGCGACTGTGCGGGTCGCGTTCGCTGATCCAGGTTTCCGGTCCCGATGTCGAGAGGATGTGTCTTTGTCCACGTCCGTGACACTCTTCCCGTAGCGGAAAGAGACTGTCCTCTGCATTCGAGGCCAGTGTGAGTACGTACTGGTTCACCTCGTCGCCCAACGATGCGTGGATCTCCAACTTCGACGTGTTTCGGGACCCGAAATGCAGGACCTTGTCCGCGCCGCCGGACCGCCTCACGTACTCCTGCAGCCGCCCGGAGCGGATCTCGCGGAGGAACGAGAAGACGCCGATGAGGTTCGACTTGCCCGACCCGTTCGCCCCGATCACGATGTTGATGGGTTCAAGAGGCAAGCGATCGATGCGCTTGATGCTCTTGAAGCCCTCGACGGTGATCCAGTCGAGCGCGGCCATGGGAGGAAGGAGTTCGGTCGGTACCGGCCGCCGCGCTACGGCTGCTCACCGGCGCTCTCCGCCGCTTCCCTCGCCTCCATCGCCCGGGCACCCGACAGGGAGCTGGGCATCGAGTAGTTGCCTTCGTGGCAGGCGTACTCGTAGAGCGGCTCGTCCGTACGCGTCATCCGCACCCGCACCGTCCAGGGGCCGGTCCAGGTGGTGGGGTCGTTCACCGTGAACTCGTAGCGCAGCGTGTCGGTGTCCAGGCGCGTGAAGCGCTCGACCAGACGCAGGTTGGCGCTCGACCCGCCGAGGGATGTCTCGCGCAGGAAATTACGGGTCTCGATCACCAGCGAGTCGCCGTCCCAGCTTGCCCGCGAGTCGCCGACCCACTGGCGGAGGTCGTCCGGCAGATGCGGACGGCCGTCGAGCGGAACGATGCGGGCGTTGTGCACCATCTCGTTGAGGATGACCACGTGGTCGGCCGTCTGGAACACCTGCATGTTGTTGTTGTAGGCGCTCGGCGTCATCGGCGGGCCAGAGTTGAAGCCCAGCAGACAACGCTCGGAGATGCCCCGGTCCTCGGGGCCGTGTGCGTGTCGGCCGCGCAGGATCCGTCCTGCCTCGCGCCGCACCTCGACCTCCGGCCGCACCGCGGGGATGCGGCCGTTCGGCGGGTCGATCACGAGCGACGTCCGCCGCTCCTCGAGCGCGTCGCCCCATTCGAACCAGACGCGCAGGCTGTAGCCGAGACGCGCCTCCAGCGGGGCGTCCTCGAGCTCGGATTCGAAGCCGGCTCGCTGCCGGGCGATCTGCGCCTCCCACTCGGCCGCCTCCTCTGCGGTGAGCGTCGCCTTGTCGGCGAGCTCCTCCGGCCGTTCCATCGGCGTTGCCGTAGAGAAGTTCCAGACTCCCTGCAGGTCGGGATGACGATCCGAAGTGCGGAGGTTTCCGTCCTGTCCTGCCGCCGCGGCCGGCACGAACCCCAGTATCGCGCAGACGAGTCCGAGGACGCCGACGGAAATGAGTAGCCGATACGTCATGAGATGCCTCCTGCGCACTCCATCGTCACCCTGCGTGTCTCTCGGTCACCCTGCGTGTCTCTCGATCTCCTGGTGCAGCGCCAGCAGGGCTTCCCAGGGGCGGGCGTGCAGATTGAGTGGTCCGGACGTGGTCTCCCAGCGGCGTACCGTCGTCGCGGTGACCTGGATCAGGTCGGCGAACTCGGCGATCGAGCAGCCGCACAGCTCGCGCAGGCTCACGACGAGCTCGCCCGTAGGCTGGAATCCGTCTGTTCCATTTTTCCTCGCGGCTGGCGCGCGGGATGGGAGGGTGGCGGTCAGGGGGGGCGGTGGTCGATATGTGAACGTCTTCTTGACCTTGCGAGGCGCCGCTTCGTCGTCCGTGGACGAGGTTGCCAGGGCAGGTGCGCTCGACGCGGCCAGTCCGGCCACATTCAGCGTCGCCACGGGGTCCGGCGTCGTCGCGCCGTTCTCGGCGCCGGCGTCGACATCGAGGATCGTTCCCGCACTGGCGTCGGCCGAGGTGTCGACCACCATGTTGCCGGGTCGCGGCGTCGAGATGGTTCTTATCAGCTCCCTCTCGTCGACACCGCGCAGAAGGAAGAGCAGCTCCGGGTTGTCGTCGAGGCGGGCGCCTACGCCGGAAAGTACGGCTGCTGCATGCTTGCACATCGTGGCCCGATCTGAGCATTCGCATTCCGGCACGATCTCGCCGGGTTGCGGGAACAGGCCGGCTTCGCGATTGGTGAGAACCTCGGCGGCGCGATCGGGCAATCTGCCCTCGCGCAACTCGCGTGCCGAGTCGATCTGTCCGGCGCACGCGGTCGTGATGGCGGTCCAGGCCGCTCTATCGAGTTGCCGTACGCGAATCGCGACGTGGTAGACCGCCGATCCGACCACCATTGCGTCGATGCCGCCGGCTTCGATCGCCAGATGACAGACGGAGCCGTTGCGCACGTAGGCTCGACCGTGCGTGAGTCGGGCCGCGTACTCCGAGAACGACTCCAGGTGCTCGCACCAATGGCGGCCCCAGAAGCTCCGCGCGATGGTGCGTCCCCGCAGCTCGATCGGCTGCACCCTCACACCGCGTGCACGCAACTCTTGCATCTCCGACACGGCGCGTGCGCGCTGCTCATCGACCGGCACATAGCTTGGGTACCAATGCACTGTCAGATCCTGTAGTTCCCTTCCTTAGGGCCCATCAGCGCGACCGGCCGCGCTGATGTCCCGCGGGATCGCGAGGTCGAGCGCCATGCGATCTCGATCACACGGCACCCGGTGCAAACGACCGATCGGCGTCAGATCGACGTGCATGCGTTGCGTGGGCGCCCCGGCTCTGGACGCGCAACCGATAGCAGACCGGAGCTGACTATGGCTTGCGCGCACAAAACTGCCGCGTGGTCCGTACGGACCACGCCGTTACAATGCTCCGTGGCGGCCGGAATGTCAAGTGAAGAGCGGAAGGCCGTTCACAGTGTCTGCGCGTAGAGTGGAGAGTATGGAGGTAGCCGACAGCGTGATCGCACGAAATGTGCACGCAGCAGAGCGGTTGCGTCCGGTTCCCGAGCTGCTTGGCAAGTCCTGCACCCAGTGGCGCCGGCCGGCTCTCATATTTTTCATGGAAGGGGCGAAGCCGAGTGATCGGCCGCCGTGTCGCCACGTGCGGCTACCGATTCGATGACGCGAGGCCTCGGTACGGCCAAGCTCGTGAAGTAAAGTGGTTGCCACCTTTGCGAACAGGAAGTGCGAACCGAGAGAAGGACGACTCGTTACAGGACACATTTATCGATACATCCAATGAGACCGGCAGGAGGCTTGCGTGTGCCCGGTTTCGTTGTGCCTCCCGGCGGAGCGGGCAGGCCTGCCTTCCTACACGTACAGATCCGGCGCCTCGTGCCTACACGTCCAGGTCCAGCGCCTCGTCGGCCCGCTCCATGATGAAGCGGAACCGCGCCGAGGCGTCCTTGCCCATCAGGTCGGTGATGACGCGGTCGGTCAGGAGCTGATCGCTGATCGCCACCCGCAGCAGGCGTCGCGTGTCCGGGTTGAGGGTCGTCTCCCACAGCACCTTCGGCATCATCTCGCCGAGGCCCTTGAAGCGCGTGATCTCCGGGGCGCCGCGGCCGTTGGTGTGCGCCTTGACGATGGCGGCGCGGTGGGCGTCGTCGAGCGCCCAGAAGGTCTCCTTGCCGACGTCGACGCGGTAGAGGGGCGGCTGCGCCAGAAAGACCTTCCCGTGGGCGATGAGCTTCGGGAGGAAGCGGTAGAAGAAGGTCAGCAGCAGCGTGGCGATGTGGTTGCCGTCCGAGTCGGCGTCGGCGAGGATGATGATCCGGTCGTAGCGCAGCTTCTTGATGTCGAAGGTCTTGCCGAGGCCGCAGCCGAGCGCCGTCACGACGTCCGACAGCTCCTTGTTGGCCAGTACCTTCGACGCCGAGGCGCTCTCGACGTTCAGCACTTTTCCGCGCAAGGGGAGGATTGCCTGCCGGGTTCGATCGCGCCCCTGCTTGGCGGAGCCGCCGGCCGAGTCCCCCTCGACGATGAAGAGCTCGCTGTCGCCGCGGTCGTTCCCGGTGCAGTCGCTCAGCTTGCCGGGCAGGTTGAGGCGGTTCGACGTCGCGCTCTTGCGCGAGACGGACTGCTGTGCGGCGCGGCTTGCTTCGCGCGCACGAGCGGCCAGGATGATCCGCGCGACGATCGCCTCGGCCACGCTGATGTTGTGGTTCAGCCAGTGCTCCAGCGCGGGCCGCACCGCCCCGTCGAGGACCGGCGCGAGCTCCGGGTTGTTCAGCCGGTCCTTGGTCTGTCCCTGGAACTGCGGTTCCGGAATGAAGATCGATAGGACTCCGGTCAGCCCCTCCCGGATGTCGTCGGCGGTCAGGGTCACGCCCTTCGGCGTCAGGCCGTACGTCTCGATGAAGTTGCGGACGGCCTTCCCCAGCCCGGCCCGCACGCCGGTTTCGTGTGTGCCGCCGGATGCGGTCGGAATGCCGTTGACGTAGCTTCGCAGGTGCTCCTCGGTGGCCTCGGTCCACTGCAGCACCACTTCCAGCCGCGAACGGCTGTCGCCGTGCTCCCGGGCCAGAACGAACGGCGTTTCGTGGACCGGGTTGGATCCGCGCTCCCTTACGATGCGGGCGAGGTAGTCCGGCAGACCGTTCTGGTGGCGGAACTCCTCGCGGGAGTCCCGAGCCTCGTCCGCGAATACGAACCGCACGCCGCCGTGCACGTAGCTGGCGATCTCGAGCCGCTGCCGAATGAGGTCGGCGTCGAACGCCGTCTTCGGAAAGATCCGCGGATCGGGGTGGAAGCGGATCGTGGTGCCGGAGCCGCGCGCCGGCTTCAGCTTTCGCAGCGCGGCCAGAGGCTTTCCGCGCCGGAACGTCTGCTGCCAGAGGAAGCCGTCCCGCTTCGACGTGGCGACCAACTCTTGCGACAGGGCATTGACCACGCTGGCGCCGACGCCGTGCAGACCGCCCGCCGTGCGGTAGGTCCGGTTCTCGAACTTCCCGCCGGCGTGCAGGGTGGTGAAGACGACCTCCAGGGCGTTCTGGCCTGTCTTGGGGTGCCGGTCGACCGGCATGCCGCGCCCGTCGTCCACGACCGTCACCGTCGATCCGTCGTCGTGCAGCGTCACCTGGACGTTCGCGGCATGGCCGTTCATCGCCTCGTCGACCGCGTTGTCGAGGATCTCCCAGACCAAGTGGTGCAGGCCGGCCGCGCCGACGCCCCCGATGTACATGCCGGGGCGCTTGCGTACCGGTTCCAAGCCCTCCAGGACCGTAATGTCCTTCGCCGAATATGAGCTCGCCATCGTCTTCCGGGCGACCCGGCTGGGTTCCAGGTCGGCATCCGACCCTCCGCATACCGCTGAACGGACGGCTGCAATGGGTCTCGCTGGCAGGAAACCTCAGTGTAGCATGAGCATCCGCAGGGCGCGGCGGCAGAGTCTCTTCCAATGACACATGAGCCTGAACGAGGAGTTGTTTCCAACGACACATGAGCCTGAACGGGGGCCGGGTCGAGGATCATCGGAGGATGATCGTGAGACTCGACACGCACCGGCTGCAGACCCTGGATCAGGTTCGGGAATTCCTCGACGGAAGCGAGCAGGTCGACCTGCAACCACAGACCCGCGCCGACTCCTACGCGTTCGTGGCGAAAACCGTGCGACGGTTCGACTACGCCCTGCGGGGGAAGGCCGACAAGGGCCTGCTGCGCCGCTTCCTGGCCAAGGTGGCCGGCCTGTCACGGGCCCAGATCACACGCCTGTTGCAGCAACACCGGACCACGGGAGAGATCGCCGACCGCCGCGACACCCCGCGCCGACCGTTCCCGCGCCGCTACTCCAACGCCGACATCGGGCTGCTGGCCGAGCTCGACGTTCTCCACGGCACGCTGTCCGGTCCGGCCACGCGCAAGCTCTGCGCCCGCGCTTTCCATCTGTTCGGCGACCGCCGCTTCGAACGCCTGGCCGGCATCTCCAACGGCCATCTGTACAACCTGCGGCACACGACAAGCTATCAACGGCGCCGCGGAACGACGCCGCTGCCGACGCGCCCGGTGCATGTCGCGATCGGGGAACGCCGCCGCCCGCAGCCGTTCGGACAACCTGGCTGGGTGCGGGTCGATACCGTCCATCAAGGCGACCTGGACGGCATCAAGGGCCTCTACCACGTGAACCTGGTGGATGAGGTCACCCAGTTCCAGTGCATCGGCTCGGTCGAGCATATCCACGCCGCCTGCCTGGCCCCGGTCCTCGACGCTCTGCTGCGGGCGTTCCCCTTCACGCTCCACGGCTTCCACGCCGACAACGGCTCGGAGTTCATCAACCGCGAGGTCGCGGCGCTGCTCCAGGGGCTGCACATCGACGCATTCACCAAGTCCCGCGCCCGTCGCAGCACCGACAACGCCCTGGTCGAGAGCAAGAACGGCTCGGTCATCCGCAAGCAGCTCGGTCACGGCCACATCCCCAGCCGCTGTGCCGCGCAGGTCAACGCCTTCACCCAGCAGGTCCTCTCGCCCTATCTCAACTTCCACCGCCCCTGCTTCTTCCCCACCGAGGAGGTCGACGCGCGCGGCCGAGTACGCAAGCGCTACCGCGACGCCGACATCATGACCCCCTACGAGAAGCTCAAGTCGTTACCCAATGCCGCCGCCTGCCTGAAGCCGGGAACCACATTCGTAAAGCTCGACGCGGCCGCGTTCGCGATGAGCGACAACGAGGCCGCGCAGGCGCTCGACGAGGCCCGCACGCGGTTGTTCCGGTCCATCGACCCGGCGGCCTGAAGGTTTGCTCACGGCCGCTACCGCCGTCTGTCGGTCGTCGTGTTGTTGACGAGCAGGCGCGAGGAAGCTCGAACACCGGACGTACCAACTCGCGCGGGCGCTGGCGAGCCCGGATCGCCGGCGCCGACTCGCGTCGTCACCGGCTGCGGTCGAATACCGACGGACAGCGATGTCGTCGAGCCCGGATCGCCGGCGCCGACTCGCGTCGTCACCGGCTTCAGCACCACCGAAAGGCGGAAACGCGACGCCATCAGGCACGAGCGCCGACGACGATCCATCCAGCCGTTGCCGGCCGTTTCACAGCCCCTCGCGTAGTCACGTCCAGCCCCTCTGCTGCCGGTTCCGCGCTCGGCTACCGCACTCCGCAAACGTCCGCAGACGGACGTTCGCTCCGCTTGGTCTCCTGCTGTTCAGAACTCGGCAAACCAGACCCTCACCGTTCGGTTGCCACGGCAGCGGCTACAGAACCTTCGCCCTGAACCACGACGCGCCCAGCGCCGCGTCGTACACCGTAACGGTTCCGCCGCCATGAGCGATAATGCTGCGGTCACGCGCGCCCTCAACGCGGCCCGCGCCAGGACCTGTTTCGATCCGTCGGTTCGGTCGCCTGACAGGCTCGGCTCACGTGCCCCGCTTCAGGCTCATTTCTGGATTGGAAAGGACTGGCAGGGAGACAGAACGTGTCAGCAGAACATCGGACGACGGCAATCGACCGGATTCTGGCGCTGCGGCGCCTGCTGGGCGCGCAGCCGAACGCGGCGGACCTCGCGCCGCTGGTGGACGAATGCGGGCACCTGGTGAGTGCCGTGCAGGCGTTCCACATGGAGGCGATCCGGTTCCGGATGTACGGCCTCAACCGTCAGATGAAGGGCGGCGGACACAGGTTGCCGCGCGAGGCGGTCGCGCTGCTCGACGAGGCGCGTACGGCGCTCGAAGCCGCCGGCTTCCAGACGAAGTAGGCGTAGTAGAGAAGCCGTCGAGATGCTGCTCCGGCCGCGGGGGGTCCGGCCAGCCGGTCGAGCTCGAAGCCGTCATGGGGGGCAGCCGTCCCAACTGATGGTTCTCTGTCAGAATCTATCAATTTTCAAAAATTGACACAATCTGATAAAATGCGGTGGATTTCATCAATTTAGTGAGCCTCTTGCAAAACCCTTGGTCGGCCGGGTTTTCCTACCCGAGGCAGAGGGAACGGACGGTCAGCGGGGTGGGACGCAGCGTTCGTAGGATTAGGATAGCAGCCGTCACCGGCGCCGGGGAACCGGAGACACGGGGTCTCAAGGGACCTCTGGGACCTCCCGGTCGGTTATGAGGGCGAGCGCGCGCGACGAGACGTGGCGCATTTCCCTCACGACCCGTTCCAGTTCGCGGTTGTTCTCGAGCCACTCCTGGTAGAGGGCGAGTTCGTCTTCGGAGAGCAGCAGGCTGACCGTTTTTCCGCGCACCTTGTGTGTCCAGTAGCGGTACGGGCCGTGACGCGCGTCCGGGTCGCGGTGGCAGCGGCAGGCAGGCTTCCCGCACGTGAGACGGCGGGTCTGGATACTGCCCTGGCGGACAAACCCGAGCGTTTGCAACTCCGCCTTGAGCGCATCGTATTGTTCGCTGTACCGGCGCATCGGGTTCCGGCGGCCCATCGGTTCCCTCCTTGACCTCACTCCTACACTACTATATATAGTAGGCGCTGGGAGCAGTCAAGCCATGCAGAACCTGCGCGCCTCGTTCGCCGCCTACTGGGAGTCAATCCAACAGGGCCTGTTTCCCCGGTTGGAGCAGGTGTTGGGTTCGCTGACCGAGAAACAGCAGCAGTTGGTGCAGACCCTCGAGGTGATCCGTATCGAGCAGATGATTCCCTCGCGCTTGCGGATGCCGGGCCGCCCCCGCAAGGACCGCGCGGCGGTGGCGCGCGCCTTCGTCGCCAAGGCGGTCTACGACATGCCGACCACGCGCCTGCTGCTGGACCGGTTGGCCACCGACGTGGTGCTGCGCCGCATCTGCGGCTGGGAGCGGCGGCGCGAGATGCCAAGCGAGTCGGTCTTCTCTCGCGCCTTCGCCGAATTCGCCCACTCCCAGTTGCCCCAGCGCGTGCATGAAGCGTTGCTCCGGAAGACGCACGGCGACCGTTTGGTGGGCCATCTGTCCCGAGACTCGACGGCCATCGAGGGGCGCGAGAAGCCGGCCGCGAAGGAGAAGTCGCCTCCGCCGCCCAAGCGCAAGCGGGGCCGGCCGAAGAAGGGTGAAGAACGGCCCAAGACACGCAAACGCCTCGACCGGCAACCGAGCATGACCCTGCAGGAGATGCTCGACGACCTGCCGGCCGAGTGCAGTGTGGGCACGAAGAAGAACAGCAAGGGCTACAGGGACACCTGGGTCGGCTACAAGTTGCACATCGACGTGGCCGACGGCCAGATTCCGGTCAGTTGCATCCTGACGTCCGCCTCGCTGCACGACAGCCAGGCCGCCGTTCCACTGGCCACCCTGTCGGCCCAGCGGGTGGACAATCTGTATGACCTGATGGATGCCGCCTACGACGCGGTGCAGATCCGCGAGCACAGCCGCGCACTCGGCCACGTCCCGCTGATCGATATCAACCCCCGCCGTGACACTGCGCTGGCCGAAGAACTGCAGACCGAAGCCCGGCGCCTGAAGCGTCTCGGCTTGCAGCTTCCCGAACAGGTTCGGTACAACGAACGCACGGCGGGTGAGCGCGTCAATGGCCGACTCAAGGACGAGTTCGGCGGGCGCCACGTCCGAGTCCGCGGCAACGCGAAGGTGATGTGCCACTGCATGTTCGGCGTGCTGGCGCTCACCGCCGACCAGCTCCTGCGGCTGGTGACGTAAACCAACGCCTCGCCGGCCAACGCGCATCCCCTTCCGGTCGCCCGACAGGCGTCAGTCACCAACCGGTGTCTCCAACGCCCGGTGGGAAAACCCTCGAACTCCCTGATTTCCGCCTCTTGGGTCGCCGCCGGTCCTCCCGCCCCGCATTCTCGGTCGGGATCCAGGCAAAACGATGTTCACCAGAAGAACTTGTGCTCCGAGCCGAGCTACGCCAAGAGTTTTGCAAGCGGCTCTAGTAGAAATTGATAATTCTTCGGAGTTCCTCGTGAAGCTGCCGACCTCGCCGAGACCGTTGGACGAGCTGCTTGCCAAGCATCGAGACCATCTCCCGAAAGTGGTGCAGACCGCCTTCCACCCGACGGTCGATGACCGCTACATTCACTGGGACACGCTGCGTCGCCTCGATCCGCCTACAGGCCTCGACCACGAGCAGTGGTGGATCGGGATCAAGCTCTCCCGCTTCAGCGACCTGCGTCACCTCCCGCTGTGCGATGCCGGCGGCCGACCGTTCACTTACACGCTTCCCGGTCGTGTGCAGGACACGCTCCACCGGATCGACCGGCGTGCGAGCGGTTGGGTCGGGGCGTCCGAGCAGGTGGTGAAACAAGGCGTCCGGGATCGGTTCATCATCAACTCGCTGATCGATGAAGCCGTGACTTCAAGTCAGCTCGAAGGGGCATCGACGACCCGGCCGGTCGCGGCTGCGATGATCCGGACCGGCCGGCGGCCGCGCGACCGTAGCGAACGGATGATCCTCAACAACTATCGGGCGATGCAGGCGGTCCGGGACATGAAGGACGCTCCGCTGACTCTCGATGCGCTGCAGGGTTTGCATGCCACCGTGACGGCCGACACGCTCGACGACCCGAACGCCGCCGGGCGCGTGCAGGCCCCGGGAGAAGAACGCGTCCGGGTCTGGGATCCCTCGGAGCACCGCGTTCTCCATACCCCGCCCCCAGCGGAACAATTGACGGATCGGATGGACGCGCTGATCCGGTTCGCCAACCAGGACGCGGCTGACGGTCCGTTTCTGCACCCGGTCATCCGCGCCATCGCGCTTCACTTCTGGCTCGCCTACGACCACCCGTTCGAAGACGGCAACGGGCGCACAGCTCGGGCGCTCTTCTATTGGGCGATGCTCCGTGACCGGTACTGGATGTGCGAGTTCATCTCTATCAGCCGTCTCCTCAAGCAGGCCCCGGCCCGGTATGCCCGGGCGTTCCTGCACACCGAGACTGATGGCAACGACCTGACCTACTTCATCGTGCATCAAGTCGAGTTACTCCTGCGCGCCTTCGACGATCTCGACGCGTACATCGCGAAGAAAATCGAGGAAGTACGACAGGTCGAGCGCCTCCTCAGGCGGTCGACCGACCTGAACCATCGGCAGCTCGCGCTCCTTTCCCACGCCATCCGCCATCCGGACGGCGACTACACTATGCGGTCGCACATGACGAGTTACCGTGTGGCCTACGCCACCGCCCGCGCGGACCTGCATCGGCTGGCGGAGCTGACGCTTCTGGAGCGGCGCCGGATCGGGCGCAAGACCAACGTGTTCTCCGTCCCGGTCGATCTGGAGGATCGCATTCGATCGCTGCCGTCGGGCGTCTGAGACCTCGTGAGGAGAGCCGTCGCCGAAGTGCGGTGGACGATGGTGGCGGCTGTTCCGTCACCCGTTCACCACCGGTAGCGTTCCAGTTCCCGCCGCACGACCGGCGCCATCAGGTAGAGCCCGATCAGGTTCGGAATGGCGATCACGAAGACGAGGGCGTCCGACAGGTCGATGAGCGCCCCCAGGTTGAGGCTGGCGCCCACTACGACGAACGCACAGAAGACGGCGTTGAAGCCGACGCGCTGCAGGCGACCTTCGCCGGCCAGGTAGGTGAAGGCCTTCAGGCCGTAGTAGGCCCAGGCAATCATCGTCGAGAAGGCGAACAGGATGGCCGCGACGGCCAGCGGGATCGGGGACCAGGGCAGAGTGGAAGCGAAGGCCCGCGTCGTCAGCTCGATGCCGCTGATGTCGCCGGTGGCGAGGGCCGGATCGTAGACCGTGGTGGTGATGACGAGTGCCGACAGCGTGCAGATCACCACGGTGTCGATGAACGGCTCGAGCAGGGCGACGAACCCTTCGCTTGCCGGCTGCGGGGTGCGCGCCGTGGAGTGGGCGATGGCCGCACTGCCCAGCCCCGCCTCGTTGGAGAAGACGGCGCGCCGGAAGCCGATCACGAGCGCGCCCAGCCCGCCGCCGGCCATCCCCGCGGATGTGAACGCGCCGTGCCAGATGGCGGCGATGGCCCCCGGCAGCCGGTCCGCGTTCAGGGCGATGGTCAGCAGCGCCAGCGACACGTAGAGCACCGCCATGGTGGGCACCAGCTTGACCGTCGTCCGGGCGATGGACTGGATGCCGCCGATGATCACCAGGGCCACGACCGCGGCCAGCAGCAGCCCGAACAGCCAGCCCCGGCCGGCGAAGAGGCTGGCGTCGGCGCCGGTGATATCGATGAAGATCGCGGCGGCCTGGTTCGATTGGAACATGTTCCCGATGCCGAGGCAGCCGAACACCATGGCGGCCGCATAGAAGAGGCCGAGGCCCCGCCCGAGCGCCGGCCAGCCGCGCTCGCCGAGGCCCCGTTCCAGGTAGTGCATCGGCCCGCCCGAGACCGACCCGTCGGGGTGGCTTCGGCGGTACCGCACGCCGAGCGTGCACTCCGCGAACTTCGAGGACATGCCGAGCAGACCCGCGATCATCAGCCAGAACGTGGCTCCGGGCCCGCCGGTGGAGATCGCGACCGCGACGCCGGCCATGTTGCCGATGCCGACGGTGCCGGAGACGGCGGTGGAGAGCGCGCTGAACTGCGAGATCTCGCCCGGGTCGCCCTCGCGCGCGTAGCGCCCGGAGACGATCCGCAGCGCCTGCGCGAACCCCCGTACGTTGATGAAGCGCAGATAGACCGTGAAGAAGAGCCCGCCGGCCACCAGCCAGAGCACGATGAGCGGCATCTCGGCCCCGAACAGGGGGATCGGGAAGAAGATGAAGCCGGATACGGCGTCCGCCACCGGGCGCATGATCCGGTCGATGAGTTGGTCGATGCCCATGGCGTGGATTTTCTCCGGGATGGTCGTGCGACGCGCTCAGCGCTCCTCGATCTCGGGCGCCACGATCGGCTTCGGGACGACGCGGGTGAACTGCCCGCGCTGCAGCAGCTCCCGGCCCTTGCCGCCCCGACCGACCCGCTCGTACTTCGCGGTGCTGATGTTCTGCTCGGCCCCGCGGCTCGTCTCCACCGTCAGCAGGTCGCGATCGCCGCGCGAGGCGACGAAGCCGATGACGCGGTCGCGGTCCCGCGCCAGCTTGATGAGCAGCACTCCCTTGCCGGGACCGGACAGGAAGTTGATCTCTCCCACCGGGCAGAGCATGGCGCGAGCCGTGCGGGTCGCCGCGATCAGGGTCTCGTCGCCCGTGATCGCGGCCACGCCGATCATCTCCGCGCCCTTGGCGGGCCGGGCGAACCGGCGGCCGGCGCGGTTGCTCGGCTCGTCGAACGCCTCCAGGCCGAACCGCAGGCTGTAGCCGTCGCTCGACACCGCCACCGCGTGGGTCGGCGGCTCCGGCTGCGCCGGCGTCGCCGCGATGGGGCCCGTGACCCGCGCGTCGAGGCTGAGCACCGTCACCACCCGTTCGCCGTCCTTCAACTTGAACAGCCGCTGGATCGGCTCGCCGTAGCCGGTCGTGGCGGGGACGTCGATCAGCCGGCAACTGTAGGCGACTCCGAAGTTGGTGAAGAAGGCCACGGTCGTCCGCGTGCTGCCGGCCACCGCCGCCAGCAGGGCGTCACCCTCGCGCAGCCGGGTGGCGGCCGCGTCGCGAACCTCCTTCTGGCGCTTCACCCAGCCGTCCCGCGAGACCAGCACCACCGCGTCCTCGTCCACGATGAAGTCGTCGTCGCTGAAGACCAGGTCGTCGTCGGTCGGCCCCTCGATGGCCGTCCGGCGCGGTTCGCCGTAGGTCTCGCGGATCTCGACCAGCTCGTCGCGCACGATCTGCCAGCGCCGCTCCTCGTCGCCGAGCTCCGCATCGATCTGCTGCGCCCGCTCCCGCTTCTCCTCCAGCTCCTTGCGGATGATCAGGATCTCCAGCCGCGCCAGCCGGTAAATCTTCAGCTCCAGGATCGCGTCGGTCTGCTCGGCGTCGAGCCCGAACAGCTTCATGATTTTCGCGGCCGCGTCCGCCTTGCCGTCCGACTGCCGGATCAGCGTGATGATGGCGTCCAGCGCATCGAATACCTTCTCGAACCCCTCCAGGATGTGGATCCGCCTGCCGAGGGCCGCGCGCTCGTGCTCCAGGCGCCGCGTGACCACGTCGAGGCGGAACTGGAGAAAGTGCCGCAGCACCGCCTGCAGGTCGAGCCGTTCCGGCCGACCCACGCCCGGCTGCTCGGTGGGCACGAGGCAGGTGAGATTGACGGGGAAGGTCGTCTGCAGCGGGGTGTGCTTGAAGAGGTAGGCCATTACCATCCGCTCGTCGGCGTCGGCCTTCAGCTCCAGCTCGATACGGACGTCGTCGGCTGAGACGTCCTTGATGTCGAGCAGCGGCGGCAGCTTCCGACCGACGACCACCTCGGCGATCCGCTCGACGAGCTGCGCCTTGTTCACCCCGTAGGGCACGCTGGTGACATGGACGGTCTGCGACGACCGGCGTCGCTCCCCGGTCTCCCACGTGGCGCGGACGCGCACCGTGCCGCTCCCGGTGGTGTAGATCTGCGTCAGTTCTTCGGCGGTGTTGACCAACTGCCCGCCGGTCGGAAAGTCCGGGCCCCGGACGTCGCGGGCCAGCCGGGCGCTGCCGAGATCCGGGTCGTCGAGCAGGTTGATGAGCGCCGTCGTCACCTCGCCCAGGTTGTGGGGCGGGATGTTGGTCGCCATGCCGACGGCGATGCCGGTGGCGCCGTTGACGAGCAGGTTCGGCATGCGGGCCGGCAGCACGACCGGCTCCTGGCGGGTGCCGTCGTAGTTCGGCTGGAAGGCGACCGTCTCCTCGTCGATCTCGCGCAGCAGCTCGGCGCTGATCGCGGCGAGCCGGCACTCGGTATAGCGCATCGCCGCGGCGCCGTCGCCGTCGAGCGATCCGAAGTTGCCGGAGCCGTCCACCAACGGCGCGCGGAGCGTGAACGGCTGCGCCATGCGCACGAGCGTGTCGTAGATAGCCGCGTCCCCGTGCGGGTGGTAGCTCCCCATCACGTCGCCGACCACCTTGGCGCACTTGCGCGGCTTGGCGTCGGCGCGCAGCCGCTGCTGCCACATCGTGTGGAGGATGCGCCGCTGCACCGGCTTCAGGCCGTCCCGTACATCGGGCAGCGCCCGCGACGTGATGACCGACAGCGCGTAGTTGAGATAGCGGGCCTGGGCCGCCTCGTGCAGTCCGACGACCGTGTCCCTGTCGCCGGGCCGCGCGAGCACGTCGAGGCCGTCGTTCGCGGCGTCGAACAGCGGCGCGTCGCGTGTGCCGCGTGTCCCGGTTCCGCTGCGCCTGGTGGTCCGTTTCGCCATCGGATCCGATCTCCTCGTACGACGCGTGTTGCGGGCGGCGTCCGGGAGCGCGCCGCCGGGGGCGGGATGGGCGGTGGCAGGGGCCGCGTAGGGCCGCCGTCAATTTACCACGGGTTGCGGGGGCCGAGATCGAGCATCATGAGCAGTTCCGCCAGCACCATCGCGGTGGCTCCCCAGATCCGTTCGTTGCGGACCTCGAAGTACGGTACGTCGCAGGGGAGATCGCCGCGCCACCGCGTCCCGCTCCGCAGGTTGCCGGGGTCCGCCAGCTCGGCCACCGGCGCCGGCAGGAGACGCGCCACCTCGGCGGCCGACGGACGCAGGGACGGGGTCGCCTCCGCGATGCCGACGACCGGGTGAATCGCGAAGTTGCTGACCGTGATGTACAGCGGCGACAGCGCCCCGGCCACGCGCACCGCCGCCCGATCGAGGCCGACCTCCTCGAACGCCTCGCGCAGCGCCGCCTCGCGAATCGACTCGCCGGCGTCTACCAGGCCCCCGGGGAACGACACCTGGCCGGCATGTTTTCCGAGTCGTCCCGAGCGGACGGTCAACAGAACGTGCGGCGCGTCGTCTAGAGGGTAGAGGAGCACGAGAGCGGCGGCGGGCGTGGCGTGGTCCGGCACCTCGCCGGGCCGCCAGCCGGGTCGGGGCTTGGGCGCGAGCAGCCGGTGCGCGTCCGCGCCGGGCAGGGGGGCCCGGAACGCCGACCGGAGCAGCGCGTCGATCTGATAGAGTCTCGGAGATTCGACCGGCACGGTGAGACCTCCGATCTTACTGCGGCCCGCGCCGACCTCCCGTTTTCCATGAGCGCAAAGGGCCGTCCACAAAAGGCGTTTGACCGGGCGATCGTCGAAGGGCCGCTCGCGCGCACGGTCTGGAAGCTCGCGTGGCCGACGATGCTGCAGAACGTGTTCGGCGGCATCCAGGGCATCGTCGACCAGGCGATGGTCGGCCACTACGTCGGCTACGTCGGCAACGCCGCGATCGGCGTCAGCGTCCAGCTCTTCATCCTGGTCATCGTGTTCGTCGCGTCGGTCTTCAGCGGGATGGGCGTGCTGGTGGCGCGTTTCGCCGGCGCCAACGATCCGGACAAGGTCAACCGGACCGTCTACCAGGCCTTCCTGACCGCGGTGTTCATGGCGATCGGCGTACTGGCGCCCCTCGGCTACTTCCTCGCCCCGACGCTGCTGGATCTCATCAACGCCGCGCCGGAGGTGCAGGGTGAGGCGCTGGCGTACATCCGGGTGATGTTCGTCTTCAGCATCGGGATGCTCATCTTCTTCATGATGAGCGGGGCGCTGCGGGCGGCGGGCGACGCGCGGACCCCGCTGCGGCTCGGCATCGCCATGACGGTGCTGAACGTCGTGCTGAACGTAATCCTGATCGGCGGGCTCGGTCCGATTCCGGCGTACGGTACGGTCGGCGCGGCGATGGGTTCGGCGATGTCCAGCGGGCTGACCGCCGTCGCGTTTCTCTGGCTGCTCTTCTCGGGGCGCCTGGTCGTCCGGTTCTCGCGGACCATGTCGTTCGCGCCCGACTGGGGGATCATCCGCGAGCTCTTCCGCTTCGGCCTGCCCACCGGATTCCAGGGCGTCGTGATGAACCTGGCCGGCGTTCTGATGCTCCGGTTCGTCGGATCGCTGGAGCAGAGCGCCGCGGCGCAGGCGGCCTACACGGTGGGTTACACGCAGCTCTTTGCGCTGATCACCTGGACCTCGGTCGGCCTGATGGGCGCCACGGCCGCGGTCGCGGGGCAGAACCTCGGGGCCGGCCAGCCCGAACGGAGCAGGCGCGCCGTCTTCGTGGCCTCGTCGATCGGCGTCGGTGTGGCGTGCGTCATCGGTCTCGCGCTGATCACCGTCCCGCGGGCGCTGCTCGGCGTCTTCGGGATGGCCGACGGGATCCAGTTCGAGCTGGGCCGCCAGCTCCTCGCCTACCTGGCCGTCTCCGGACTGTTCGTCACCGTGGCCCTGGTCTATACCGGGGGTCTCCAGGGGACCGGGGATACGCGTAGCCCGCTCTACATCTCGATGGTGTCGCAGGTCGTCATTCCGATCGGGCTCTGTACCTATCTGCAGATGACGCGAGGCCTTGAGGCGTCCGACATCTGGCTGGCCATCGTGCTCGGCCACATGGCGCGCGCCAGCCTGAGCGTGATCCGCTTCCGCCAGGGCAAGTGGCGCGAGATCGCGATCGACATCGGCCCGGCCCGCGCCTAGCGTTTTCGCGCGCCGCGCATGGCAGCTCCAGGAGATTCCTCAAGGCTTCCGTGATGGCGGCCGGTATCGGGCGCATGATCTACAAGTAGTCGCGCCGTTTCCGGAGGATCCGCATGTCCCACTTTCCGTCCGATCAGAAACCGTCCACGCGCGCCGCACAGGCGCTCGGCTGGGTGGATCCGGCGACCGGCGCGCTCGTGCCCCCCGTGCACCAGGCCGTGCAGTACGAGCGGACGGCCGAGGGCGCCCCGACCGGCGGGCGCGTCTACACGCGTGACCAGAATCCCACCTACGAGCAGGCGGAAGCGCTGCTGGCATCGCTGGAGGGCGGGCGGGCGGCGATGCTGTTCAGTGCGGGGATGGCGGCGGCCACCACGGTGTTCGAGACGCTGGACGTCGGGGATCACGTCGTGGCGCCGGAGCAGATGTACTGGATGTTGCGTCGCTGGCTCCAGGACCTGGCCGCGCGGGGCAGGATCACGCTCGACCTGGTGCCGAACGGCAACATGGACGCGCTACGGGCGGCGCTCCGGCCGGGGGCCACGAAGATCGTCTGGGCGGAGACGCCGGCCAATCCGGGCGGAGCGGTCACCGATCTGGCCGCCACGGCGGCCGCCGCGCACGAGGCGGGCGCCCGGCTCGTCGTCGACAATACCGTCCCGACGCCGGTGCTCTGCCGGCCGCTCGAGCATGGCGCCGACCTCGTCATGCACTCGGCGACGAAGCAGCTCAACGGACACTCCGACGTCCTGGCCGGCGCCCTGGTCACGGCGCGCGAGGACGACCTGTGGAAGCGCTGCCGCCGAGATCGCGCGTTCCGCGGCGCGGTGCTCGGACCGTTCGAGAGCTGGCTGCTGCTGCGCGGCATGCGCACCGTCTGCCTGCGGGTCGCCGCGTCCGCGCGCAACGCCCAGCGGATCGCGGAGGCGTTCGACGGCCACGCCGCGGTGTCCAGCGTCCTCTATCCGGGACTGCCGGACTATCCCGGCCACGACGTCGCGGCGCGGCAGATGAACGGCGGCTTCGGGGCGGTGGTGTCGCTCCGGCTGAAGGGCGGCCCCGTCGCGGCGCGCGAGGTGGTCCGGGGGCTGCGCCTGTTCCACGACGCGACGTCGCTGGGCGGGGTCGAGAGCCTCGCGGAGGCCCGCGGCCTGGTAGAGGGCCCGGGCTCGCCGGTGCCGGACGACCTGGTCCGCCTGTCCATCGGGATCGAGGATGCCGACGATCTCATCGCCGACCTCCGCCAGGCGCTCGATGCCGCCGGCGTGCGGTGACGAGTGCAAGGGCTGGTGATAGGGTTGGCCCGATGACCCCGGCGTCGGTCTTCGACCGCGACGTGGCGTCGCCGGCCTTCGTCGGGCAGTTCGCCTGCGCCAGCCGCATCGCCTACCGCTACTAACAGGACTACGTCGGCGCCGGCTACGGTGTCAGTTGGATCGACAATTACTACCTGTCTGACGAGCCACCGGGGGAGAGCTGGCTGTACAGTGCTGTACAGGGCAGTTGACCATCCTGTTCCCGCAGCCGGAGGTCGACTACATCGCGATTCAGAACGGGCTGTACATGTTCCCGCGGTCGGACGGCATCCTTCTCGGCGGCACGGTCGAGCGGGGTGACGCGACGCTGGACGTCGATGAAGAAGCGGAACGGCGGATCGTCGAGGGCCACCAGCGACTGTTCGGGAGCATGCGCCCGGTGGGGATCGCTACCGCATGACTGGCAGGTCGGATGCGGTCCCCGTTGCGTGTCTCGGCGTGGGCATCACTTCCGTCCGGGTGCGGCTCTTCTTCGTTGGCGGCCCAATCAGTCTCTCCGGCGGCGGCGAGGCAGGAGGCAATTGGATCCGTCAAGGCGTGGTGAGGAGCGGCGGAGGGGCCGGTGGCCGACGGTACTTCTGTCGTCAGCGACCGATGGGGGACTTCCGCTGGTCCTCGCGCGCTTCGTGAGAGGTCTCAGTACGCATCAAGGCTCCGGCTGCCTGCGGCGGCTGAGAACCGCCGCAACTACAGCCAAATGTCACCGTGCGCCGGTCGACTTCCATCGGGTCGCGGACCAAATGCCGACAGGCCCTTCGATGAGCCGACGACGAGCACCGCACGCCGCGTCGCCGCTGCCACGTGGATGATGTCGAGTACCACGGTGGCTTCCAGGGCGTATGCGGTGGTGCCCGCGAGGCGGTCGCGATGGTCACGCGGCGGCGCATCTCGACCAAGTAGCGCTCCGGCAGCAGGTTCAGCGCGGCATCGAGCCGATGCAAGCCGTCGTGACCGCGCCGCGCGCAGCCCAGACCCACAACCTGCATCGTGCCGGAGGTCGTTTCGGCGTGGCTTTCGTGCTCGTGCGGCTCCGAGGGCCGGCGCAAAAATAACTTCCGTTTTTCGTTACATGGGTTCGATGGTGTAGTTCCATTTGGGCAGGGAGCTGTTCGGTGTGATGCGTAGCTCCCCCATTTGCGCGTTGGTGACCTTGATGCCGGTCTTGTAGGTCTTGCGCGCCAGATGCGCGCGCACGCGCAGTCCGGTGGCGGTGCGTGTGGTGCGCAGGTATTTCAGGATGGTCTCGTAGCTGTCCAGGGGGCGGCCCGCCCAGTTCTTGCTGACCTCGCAGAACAGGCGGTGTTCGATGGGATTCCACTTCGACGTGGCCGGCGGGTAGTGGGCCACGGTCACGCGCAAGCCATGCCGGTTGCAGAGGCGGTGTTGCAGGTTGTACTTCCAGGCGCGCGCCGTGGAACTATTGCTGCCGCCGCCGTCGGCCAGGATCTGCAACGCTTTGGCCTCGGGATAGTGCTTGCAGCCCTCGGTGCGCCACCATTTCTCGATGCAGTCGACGGCGAACGCCGGGGTGTCGGCGGTTTGGCCGACGAAGACGGTGCCGGCATTGGCCCGCGGGTCGTAGATACCGTAGGGGATGGCGAGGCCTTCGGCCTCGGAGCGGAAGTCGTGGTCCTTGACCCGTTCGGGGCTGCGATCCCTGTACCTTTCCCAATGACTTCGCGCCGATGGTCTCGTGGAGTCGGGCAGGCCGCCGGGAGCACCAAAGCGATCCCTGTGCATCGAGCACCTCAAATGGACTTGTGCCCCGGCGGTCCAGCCACCGATGGATGCCCCGTGGGGAGTTTGCGCCGCTGAGCGCCAGTACAGGGACCGGCAGGCATCGGGGGTGCGCCCGTTCGATTTCGGCAGAGGGGAGGCTCGACTTGAAGCTGGAATGGTTCGCGGGTATCGACTGGGGTTCAAAGACACATCAGGCGTGCGTGCTCGACGGCGCCGGGAAGGTGCTCGGGGAACGGGCGTTCGAGCACGGCGGGTCAGGGCTGTCGCAGATGGCGGACTGGCTGTTGTCATTCGCCGCGGGCGACGCGGGCGAGGTTGGCGTGGCGATCGAGACGCCGCGCGGGCCGGTCGTCGAGAGCCTGATGGAGCACGGCTTCGCCGTCCACTCGATCAACCCGAAGCAGCTCGATCGCTTCCGTGATCGCTTTTCCCCGGCGGGCGCAAAAGACGACCGCCGGGACGCACGGGTGCTGGCAGCGGCGCTACGGACCGACCCGCACTGTCTGCGGCGGCTGGAGCCGACCGACCCGGCGATCGTCGAGTTGCGGGAATGGTCTCGCCTGAGCGAGGAACTGACGCGGGAACGCGTTCGCTTGGCGAATCGGATGCGGCAGCAGCTCTGGCGCTACTACCCGCAGTTCCTCGACGCGGTTGACGACGATGTCGCCGCGCCGTGGGCGCTCGACCTGTGGCGAAGCCTGCCGACGCCGCGCGCGGGCCAACGCGTGCGCGAGGTGACGCTCACCCGAGTGCTGAAGCAGCACCGCATCCGCCGGGTCGACGCCGCGACGCTGCGTGCCAGGCTGCGGGCGCCGGCCGTCAAGGTCGCGGCGGGCGCGGCCGAGGCCGCCGTGGCACATGTGCGGCTCATCGCCGAACGCCTCGCCCTGGTCAACCGCCAGCTCAATGATGTGCGCCGCGAGCTCGACCGGTTGGTGCGTCAGCTCGCCGAGGCGACTCCGGCGGATGCGGCGGACGCGTCCACGGAGGACGAGCCGGCGTCGTCGACAGAGCCGCCCGACGCGGCCATCCTGCTCTCACTGCCCGGCATCGGTACCGGCGTTCTCGCCACGCTGCTCGCCGAGGCCAGCGATGCGGTCCAGCGGCGGGACTACGACGCGCTACGCTGTCTGTGCGGCGTGGCGCCGGTCACCCGGCGCTCGGGCAAGAGCCTGATCGTGACGCGCCGTCTGGCCACCCATGAGCGACTGCGCGACGCCGCCTACCACTGGGCCCGCGTCGCCGCCCAACGTGATCCGGTCAGCCACGCCAAGTATCAGGCGCTGCGCACCCGCGGTCACGGACACGCGCGCGCCCTGCGCTCGGTGGCCGACCGCCTGCTCAACGTCGCCTGCGCGATGCTGCGCGACGGCGCCTGTTTCGACCCGCACCGTGTCGGGATTGCCACCACGTGAGCCAAGATCCTCGGCCCGTGCTCTTGACGTCTGGATGGCTCCTGGCCGCCGCTGGCGGCCGGGAAGGTGAACGTGGTTGCGTCCGGGAGTTGTCTGCGGTTCTCTGCGACAACGGAGCAGTTCACGGACGTCACATTTGGCGGCAGTGGATAGCGGGCCAGCCTTTCGGCTGGCCCGTAAGGGCTTCCCGCACGGTCGGCCGCGGCAGTCACCCAGAGGGCCGAAGCGCAAGCGGAGGACCCGCGAGGCGGGTTGACGGCCGCGGGTGACCGTGCGTGGTAAACGCGATCCGAGCGATGCGAGGGCCTTTAGTACAGCGACATCCGTCGCCCCTCGGGGTCGCCTCAACCCACTCACCATCCCAGTGCTGCGGCGGGCATGTCACATGCCCGGGTCGATCGACCGAAGCAGTCGGCCGCGGACCGAAGAGGACGCGAAGATGCAGCTTGCAAAATGGTGGGGAGTCCATTTGGTGCCGGGATTGCGGAACGCGCCGACGAGTTCCTTCTTCTTCGTATCGACGCTGATGACCGGGACGTTGTCGGCGGCGCAACGCTCGCGCAGTTCGGTGATGTGCCGGAACTGGTCGCCGCGCCTCGGATGGGAAGCGCCGGCGAGCTTCTTGTGGTTGACGCGCAACGAATAGCCCATCGCCTTGAGCAATCGAGCGACTGTCTGGGGGCAGACGTCGATGCCGAGCGCGCACAGTTGGTCGGCGACCTTGGCGGTCGTACGGCGTGTCCACTTCAGGCCGCTGACCGGGTCGCCGGCCGTCTCGTGGTCCATCAAGGCTTTGATGCAGGCGATGATTTCCGGCGTTTTTTTTCCGTCGGTCGCCGTCCGCCGCCCGCGCGCCGCACCCGGTCGACCTCGACGTCGCGCTCGACCAGTTGCCGCCGTCCGGCGGCGACCGTCGACGGGTCGATGCCGAGCAGTCGGGCGATGCGCCGGTCGCCGCCCCACCCGCACTTGAGCGCTTCGAGGCCGGCGAACAGCCGCCGCTGCCGCTCGTCGAGCAGGCTGGCGAACAATACGATGGCGGCGCGCAACTCCTCCGGCATCAGGTCGGCGTCGGGCAGGGGCCGTACGAGTCCGGGCGTGGCCATCAGCAGGCGTCGCGCGCGCACTTGGTGCGTCTGGTGCGTGCGGTCGGCCACGCAGTAGAGGAACTGGCCGGCGAGTTTGTGCCGCGTCAGCCGCCGGTCGCCGACGAGCTTGCGCAGCGCGTCCTGGGTGCCGACACCGAGCAGGTTGTCCAATTCCTCGACGAAGTGTCCGGCCTCGGCATGGTTGACGAACGCGTTGGCGGTTGCGATCAGGGTGCCGGCGCGGGAGAAGCGGACCCCGGCGAACGACCACAGGCCGCGCTCGTCGAAGTGGGCGAGTTCATCGAGGGTGTAGAAGCCGCCGCGATGCGAGTAGCTGGTGCGGGCGTCGATGTCCTTGAGCTTGCGGAACGCGGTGCGCCTGCTGGCGCGGGCGCCGAGCGCCGCCATCACCTCGGACAGCGAGGCGATGGTCTGCTTGCGGAGCAGGGCGATGATCGTGTCGGCGGAGAATTCGGTTGGTCTCATTATGGCACCATTGCGGCTCTATGTTTCCGCAATGATGCCATAATTCGGGCGGGCTGCACCCCTCAGAATCCAGAAAATATCCGTCCTGGTGGGACTGGTCGCCGGGCACGAGAGTTGCGGCACCGGTGTGCTCTACTGCGAGACTACAGACGCTTCTAGGAAATTATTTTTGCGCGGACCCGAGCACTCGACACCGCTGGTGTCCTCGGCCGGACCAGCAGCCTCTTTCGGGCTGCGTTGGTCGCGATGTCCTTGCAGGAGCTTGCGTACCAACTCCTGGCGCCGCCGGTGCAGTTCCCGTTCGAGTTCGCTCTCGCTCATCTGCCGGGCTTCGCTGGACGAGAGGAAGGCTTTGGCATCCGCGAAGACAGCATCGGCCGCTGCGCACGGGGCTCGGCTCGGGAGATCGATGCAAGGGACGCCGGTTCGCGGCACGTCGAATGTACGTCCCTGGAATCCTGTCGTCACAGCCATCGCAGGTCTGCCTCCCTTCCCACGGCACCGTACCAGAACGCCGCGCGAATGTCCAGAAGGGAGCGCGCCCGAGGGGGACAGACCAACGGTGTTCGGTACCGTTTCGAGGCTCGGCTGGCCGCCGGAAAGACGCGGGTACGCGCTGGCTTGGTTGCTGTCCCCCCGAAAGGAGCACTGGAGAGACGCATCCGCGGGCAAAAAGGCCCATGAATAGGGCAAAAACTCCTCTATGAAGAAGAGCCGCACCCCTTCCGTCCGGCATGAAGCGTGTACCGCCCAGGACTGCGGCCTGCGCGTACTCGTGTGCGCCAACTTTCTGATCTGTTGAAGAGCTTCGATGGTCTCAAGCTCATGTCTTTGTCCATGACGCTGCAGGTCAGACGGAGAGCGCGGGTCGGGATACTGCCATGTTTCGTTCCTGTCATCCGACGCCGCGGTCGTCCTCGTACGTCGCGGCGTAGATCGTCAACTTCGTCGCCTGTCCGATCTGCGCCAGTTCGGGACGCCGTCCGGACAGTCGCTGGCTGTCCCGCACCAGGTTCAGAAAGCCTTCGCCGCGGGCCTCCATGTAGCTGGTCCCGGTTAGCTCGCTCTTGTAGTCACGCAAGAAGCCGGCCAGTAACTGGTTGCGGCGGGCGGGCTGGCAACCGGCGTAGACGTTCTCGATCGTCAGCGTGTTGTAAAGCGCGCCGGGATTCTGGAACTCGATGTGATCGTGGAAAAGGCGGATGATGATCTGAGACCCTCTGACTTCGTAGTCGCGATGCACGACGGCGTTGACCACGGCTTCCTGCAACGCCGTGTGCACGTAACTGGGGAAGTCGCGGCGGCCGTCGCGGTCCTTCCTGGACGCGGTCGGGATCAAGGGGGAAGACCCGAAGTAAGTCAGGACTTGTCCTATCTGTTCAGGCAGCGGTCCCGTGATTTGGCGACTGTCCAGGGTATTCCCGTCGGCCACGCCATGCCGATAGGCCGCGACGTCGATGTAGGCGCCGGGCAGGTGCCGCTCTGGGCGTTCCGCAAACAGCAGCACTCCCAGATGGGTCGGAATCACGCCGGCGTCGGTGGTGGCGGCGAGCTTGTGGGCTAGCAGCGTCGAGGTCCAGTCCGCAGGCCTGATCCATTCCGGAAAACGGTTGCGGAAGTACGTTTCGAGGCGCAACTCGTGCAGATCCTCCAGGCGGCTGCCGAATACCGGCCGCTCCTCGATCTGGTCGGTCATCCGCCGCGCGCTCAGCGGACGCGCGAGTCGTTCGGCGGGAATCAGGTGCCGATGGCTGCCGATGCGCTGCAGGAATCGCCCGTCGCCGGTCTGGTGGACGTCGAACCGCGACACCGGGACGTCGATGATCAGGCAGAGCTTCGGTTCATCGCCCTCTCCCGGCAGGTACCTCCCACTTCAGCGCAGGGACGATGAGGGGATTGCAGTTGGTGGTCGCCACGTTGACCACGAACTGCTCCAGGAGATCGCGCTTTCGAGGATCGACGCCGACTACGACCCGGTCGGCGTCGCGGACCCCCATGACGAGGGTCCCGCCGCGGGTATTCGCCATGCTGACGAAAACCTCGGCGAGCTTCGACGCCGCGCGGCCCGTTTCCGATCCGAACGCGATCCGGTCTCCTCGGAAGACGACCTCTTTCAATTCCAGCTCGGTGTCTTCACCGGCCCGAATGGAGGACATGAGCGCCTGCGTGTCCATCGTTCTCCTGCTCAAGCCGGCTCCGCGGCGTCGATCAACGACCTGGGGGAAATGACGTACACGGACGGCTCGCGGCTCTTAGCCAGCAGTCGGCGGAACGGACCGCGCACGCGGACGCGGCGGTGGTCGGGCGTCGCGCAGTCGAAAACCACGCTACAGCCAGTAGTGGTCCTCCAGGCGGCACGCCTGTTGTCACTCGTTGGGCTCCATCTGGATGGCCGACTCGCCGGCCCGCGGCAAGCGCCCGTTACTCCTGCTTGCTCGCGTCGGTTCGGCGGCGGGCTCATCGCAGCTCTCGGAGAATGGCTCGGCTCGCGCGATTGAGCGCGTCGTCGCAGCTTGAGAAACGCGTCTCTTGAGTTCCGCCGCGGCGGACGACCTCGGCGAACGATGCCAAGTGGACGCTGTCGTGGCCCCGTAGGCGGAGTCGTTCGGCCAGCTCGCCCGCCTCTCGACAGAGGGAAGCCGTAACCTCGACCGCAAAATACCTGGCCCAGTCTGCGTCGAACGTTCGCTTGGCCAGCGTGAACGCGCCCGCGCTCAGCGCGCCTTCACGTCGCCTGCGCGCCAGCGCCGCGCGGGTTTCCGGGTAGGCGATCTGCGACGTGGCGACCAGGGTCGCGTCGTCGACCAGCCGGCGCACGCTCTCGGTGTCGACCTCGGCGACATAGAGCTTCACCAAGCTGCTGGTGTCCAGGTACAGCGTCACCGCCGGTCCTCGAGCACGGCAGCCGAGACGGTTCGGTCGGGCGCAACGTCGACGGGACGAGAGCACCCCACCGGCTTCCCACCCTCCCAACGCGCCAGACCTTCGGCCACGAGTTGTCGCGTCCAGACGAGGTCGGGAGCGGGCTCGATTGGAGCAATGGTTGCAATCGATCGTCCACGGTCGGTCACTACAAGGCGTACGCCCGCCTGCACGTGCTTGAGATGACGGCTCAGGTTTGCCTTGAGATCACGAATGCCGACTCGCTCCGTCGCCTGAATGTCCAGCATGATGTGGATACATTATGCTAGGCAATGAAACCACATGCAAGGCCTTCGATCCCCCGCCGACGTGCACGCGCAGAGCCATGAGGTAATCTGTAGTGCACGATGTCGTCAGCCCCGGACCCGCCGCGGATTGCCGCCGCCACCCCCGCCGACGTACCCCTGATTCTGGCGTTGATCCGGGAGCTGGCGGACTACGAGCGGATGTCGGACCACGTGGTGGCGACCGAGGCGGACATCGAGCGCGCGCTCTTCGGGGAGCGTCCCTGCGCCGAGGCGGTGATCGCGCGGGTCGGTGACGAAGGGGTCGGGTTCGCCCTGTTCTTCCAGAGCTTCTCCACCTTCGTCGGGCGGCCCGGTCTCTACCTGGAGGATCTGTACGTGCGTCCGGCGCACCGCGGGCGCGGCATCGGGCGGGGCCTCCTCGCGCATCTGGCCCGCCTCGCGGTCGAGCGGAGGTGCGGCCGGTTCGAATGGTCGGTGCTCGACTGGAACGAGTTGGCGATCTCCTCGTACCGGCGCGCCGGCGCGGTGCCGATGGACGAGTGGACGGTATACCGCCTGACCGGGGAGCCGTTGCGGGCCCTGGCGGCGGAGGCGGCCGCGCCGTGAACGTCACGGATCCCGACGAGGAGCAGCGTGTCATCGCCGAGCAGGTGGCCTACTACCGGGCGCGGGCGCCGGAGTACGACGACTGGTTCTTTCGGCGCGGGGAGTACGACCACGGCGCCGACTGGAACCGGCGCTGGCGCGTCGAGGTTGGCGATCTGCGGCAGGTCCTCGATTCGGCGCAGCCGTCCGGGCGAGTGCTGGAGCTGGCCTGCGGCACCGGGCTGTGGACCGAGCGGCTTGCACCGTGCGCGGCGGATCTCACCTGCGTCGACGCGTCCCCGGAGGTGATTGCCCTCAACCGGGCCCGGGTCGGCGCGGACAACGTCGAGTACGTATGCGCGGACCTGTTCGAGTGGGAGCCGGCGCAGCGCTACGACTTCGTCTTCTTCGGCTTCTGGTTGTCGCACGTGCCGGCGGGTTCGTTCATTCCGTTCTGGAACATGGTGGCGCGCGCGCTGGCTCCCGGCGGGCGGGTCTTCTTCGTCGACAGCCGCAATCATCCGGCCGCGCGGGAAGGGGGCTACGACGCATGGGCGCCTGCCGCGCCGCCGGCCCGCAGTCGTCGCCGTGTGCAGGACGGCCGCGAGTTCGAGATCGTGAAGATCTTCTATCCCCCCGACCACCTGGAGGCGCAGTTGCGCACGCTCGGCTGGCGCGCCGTGGTGCGCGGGACCCCGACTTTTTTTCTGCACGGTCTGGCGACGCGTGACGATGCGACTCCACGGACCGAGACGGTCGGATAGTCGACCATGTTGAGCTACCAGGTGACGGCGTACAGCCGGCCGCTGGAGCGGACGGGAGCGGCGCTGCCGGAGCCGCGGGGTGAGGAAGTGCTTCTGCGGGTCGGCGCGTGCGGCGTCTGTCACAGCGACGTCCACCTGTGGGAGGGGGCGTTCGATCTGGGCGATGGAAAACGCCTCGACCTGACGCAGGGCCGCGACCTGCCGCACACCCTCGGGCACGAGATTGCCGGCGAGGTGGTCGCCGTCGGTCCCGAAGCGACGGGCATCGCCGAGGGCGACCGGCGCGTCGTCTACCCGTGGCTCGGGTGCGGCAACTGCCTGCGCTGCGAGGCCGGGGACGAGCACCTCTGCCCGACCGGCCATCCGGTGGGTGTCGGGCGCGCCGGGGGGTTCGCGGACCACGTCCTGTTGCCGCACCCGCGCTGTCTGTTCGAGTACGCGCCTCTGAGCGAGGCCGTCGCGGCGACATACGCCTGCTCCGGCCTCACGGCGTACGGTGCGCTCCGTAAGGCGGCAGCCGCCGGCGCCGCGTCCGGAGCACTGCTGATCGTCGGACTGGGCGGGGTCGGGATGGCCGCGCTGGGGCTGGCGCCCTCGGTGGTGGATGCGCCCGTGCTCTGTGCGGATGTCGACGCGGCACGGCTGGAGGTCGCCGGCAAGCGCGGTGCGGCCGGGACGTTCGACGCAGCCGCGGTCGACGCGGCGAAGCAGGTCCGGCGGCGCACCGGCGGCGGGGTGGCCGCGGCCATCGACTTCGTCGGGTCCGAGCAGTCCGCCGCCTTCGCCCTCGGCGCCCTGGCGCTCGGCGGTACCCTCATCATGGTCGGACTGTTCGGCGGCGCCCTGAAGCTTTCGTTGCCGCTGCTGCCGCTGAAGCACATGACGATTCGCGGCTCGTACGTCGGCAGCCCGGCGGAGATGGCGGCATTGCTGGTTCTCGGCCGGTCGGGCTCGGTGCCCGAGCTGCCGATCGACGAGCGTCCGCTCGCCGCCGCGCAGGGGGCGCTCGACGACCTCCGTGCCGGCCGGGTTCTCGGCCGCGTCGTGCTCCGGGCCTGATCGCGGGGTTCGGCAGAGCGCATCCGGGCCGATCCGGGCCGCGCTGCACTCCCGCACCGGTCCTATCGATACGGCTCGCCGCAGTGCTCCGAAATGAACGCCCGCGCCTCGTCGCGCAGGCGGACGATCTCCGACCAGTCCGATCCAGACGCCCGTAGCGGCGCGCCGAAGGTCACGGTTACGCGCCCCCGCCGCAGCATCGAGGTCCCGGCCGGCCAGATGTGCCGGGTGCCCCGGATCGCCACGGGAACGACGGGACGGCCGGCGTCGACCGCTGCCCGGAAGGCCCCGAGCCGGAAGGGAAGCAGCCGGGGCGCCACCTCGAAGGTCCCCTCCGGGAAGATGAAGAGCGAGGTCCCTGCGTCGAGCGGAGCGCGGAGGGTGGCGGCATTCTCGACGCGCTCGGACTGGTCGCGTTTCCCTAGCGGGATGTGGTTCCCCTTGCGGATGGCCACCCCGATGAGCGGATAGGTCGCCAGGCGCGCCTTGACCGCGAAGCGTACTGCGACCGGCAGCGTGCTCATCATCACCGGCGAGTCGATGAAGCTCGCGTGGTTGGCGACGAAGACCACCGGCGAATCCTCCGGTACCCGCTCTCGTCCGACGATCTCGAGCGGGCAGCCGGAGAGCCGCATCACGAACCGGTTCCAGCGACCAACGATCCGATCGGCGCCGCCGCCCCGCGGAATGAAGAGCAGCAGACCCCAGCCCACCGGTGCGCTGGCGAGCACGACGGCCAGCACGTAGCCGGTGAAGATCGCCCGCGCGGCGTGCGATGCCCACTCGACGAGCGTGGCGGCGGCCGCCGTCGCACCGAGCCGAAGCCACTGCGCGGCCACGCTGGTCCGCCCGCTGCCGATGCGTCCTTCGAGCCACGCGGCGCGAGTGGCGCTACGGCGGATCTTGCCGCTGGACGTCTTGGCGATGGAGCCGGGAGGTGCCAGCACCACACGATCGGGCGCCACGCCGAGGGTCAGGCTGACCTGCCGGGTCACCGCCTGCGTGAGAGCCGTGCGCGCCGCCTCGTCGGCGACGCGCGTCTCCGCCACGATGACGAACTGCTCCGTCCCGCGCTCGGCGTCGGTCACGCCGAACGCGGCCACGCAGCCGATGCGAACGCCCGGGACGCTGCCCGCGAGCTCCTCCGCTTCGTGCGGGTAGAAGTTGCGCCCCGCCTTGATGATCAGGTCCTTGGCCCGGCCGGTCAGGAACAGGTCGCCGTCGGCCAGGTAGCCCAGGTCGCCGCTGTCGAGCCAGCCGTCAGCGCCGATGAGGTCGCGCGTCGCCTCGTCGTTGCGGTAGTAGCCTCGCGTGGCGGACGGGCCGCGGAAGCGGACGCGGCCCTGGACGCGCTCGGGCGCCGGAGCCCCATCGGGGGCGACCACCGCCAGCTCGTGATTCGGCAGCGCCCGGCCGCAGGAGACGAATCGCAATGCCCCCGGATCGTCGTCCGCGGTTGGTTCGGCACGGCCCGACGCCTGAAACGCCGCACGTCGCACCCGGTCGATTCTGATCGCGCTGCCCCGCACCGGTGTCGAGAGGCCGAGCGAGCACTCCGCGAGGCCGTAGACCGGATAGACGGCGCCGGGGTCGAGGCCGTAGGGTGCGAAGCGCTCGATGAAACGGTGGAGCGTGTCCGGCGACACCGGCTCCGACCCGTTCAGCAGGACCCGGGCGCTGCTCAGGTCGAGCCCCTCGATCTCCTGCTCGGCGATACGGGTCGTGCAGAGGTCGAAGGCGAAGTTGGGCGCCGGCGACAGCGTGCCGCGATGGTCGTGGAGTGCCTGCAGCCAGCGGATTGGCCGGGCCAGGAACGCGAGCGGCGACATCAGGGCCAGCGGTGCGCCGAAGTAGAGCGGCCCGAGCCAGGCGCCGATGAGTCCCATGTCGTGATAGAGCGGCAGCCAGCTCACCCCGACGTCGTGGGAGGTGATGTCGAACCGGCGCTCGATGGCGCGGATGTTGGCGAGCAGGTTGTCATGCGAGAGCAGGACCCCCTTCGGCTGCCCGGTGCTGCCCGAGGTGTACTGGATGAGCGCCGGGTCGTCCGCGGTGGCCGGGACGGGACGGCGCGGCTCGCCGGTCACGCCGTCCGCGGTGACCACCTCGTCGAGTGACGGCACCTGTCGCACGAGCAGCCCGGCGACGCGCTCCACCTCGCTGAACGTTACGAGGATGCGCGCGCCCGCGTTGTGCAGGATGGCCACCTGGCGGTGCACGTACTCCTCGATGCGGTCGAGGCGAAACGGCGGATACAAGGGGACCGGCACGCAGCCGGCCATCAGCGTGCCGATGAAGGTCGGGAAGAACCGCCGCTCCGTCCGCAGCATGATGGCGACGGTCTCGCCGCGACCGAGGCCGCGCGCGGCGAGGCCGCCGGCGACGGCCTGCGCTTCGCGCCAGAGCCAGCCGTAAGTGAGCGGGGTTTCGTCTCCGTTCTCCTCGCGCAGGTGGATGTGTGTGCGTTCGGGCGCGCGCTCGACGTGCCAGGCCAGCGCCTCGACGACCGTCCGGGCGTTCGCCGCCGAGGCAACTCCCGCGCCGGCCGCAGCGCGTCGTTCCGGGCGCCGTTCATCCGGCGCATCGTCGGCGGCCGCGATAGCCGCGGCGAGGTCGGCAGGCGTCTCCGCCCCGGCCATTGCCGCATCGCCGAGACGCACTCCGAACGCGCGTTCGAGGCGGATGAGCAGTTCGACGCGTTCCAGGCTGCTGATGCCGAGGTCGGCCTCGAGCGAATCGCCCCGCGCCACGGCGCTCGGCGCGCCGCCCCGCAGCTCGGTCACGAGCTCGGTGACCACGTCGAGCACCTGTTCCTCGACGCCGGCGCCAATCGATGCCGGGGGCGGGTTCACCATGCCACCCCTATTGTCGCCCGGATCCCCCATCGGCCCGAGCCGTGGCCCGGGCCGATGCCGGCGGCAGCGGGGGGGGGGGTTACGGATCGACGCGACGAATCGTGTGGATGACGACGTTGTCGCGCGGCACGTCGTTCATGCGGCCCACCCGGGTGGTGCGGACGCGCGCGATGTCGTCCACCACATCCATCCCGTCCACGACGCGACCGAAGACGGCATAGCCGAAGCCCTCGCGCGTCGTGTTGCGGTGGTTGAACGCGTCGTTGTGGCCGACGTTGATGAAGAACTGCGCCCGCGCGGAGTTCGGTGTCCCGAGCCGCGCCATGGCGATGGTGCCGCGCCGGTTCTGCAGGCGGTTCGTCGCCTCGTTGAGAATGCCGGGGCGGAGCCCCTCGACCCGCGGGTTGTGATCCTCTTCGAGTCCGCCCCCCTGGATGATCAGGTTGCGGATGACCCGGTGGAAGATGGTGCCGTCGTAGAATCCGGCCTGCACGTAGGTCAGGAAGTTGACGACCGAGACCCGCGCCCGCGGGCGGAACAGCTCGACCGTGATGTCGCCCATCGACGTCTCGATGACGACGTGGGGATTCGGCGGCGCGTCCTGGGCGTGCACCGTGCCGGGCGCGGCGAGCAGGACGGCGACGGCTCCGGCGGCGAAAAGTGATCGCAGCATGACGCCTCCCACCCTACTGGACCGTGACCGCGCTGATCACGACCGGTTCGACCGGCACGTTCTGGTGCGGTCCCTGCCGGGTGGTCGACACCCCGGAGATCGCGTCGACCACGTCCATGCCGGCGGTCACCCGTCCGAAGACGGCGTAGCCGTAGTCGCGCGGAGACGTGCCGCGGTGGTCGAGGCTTCGCGCGTTGTCGACGGTGTTGATGAAGAACTGGGCGGTGGCGCTGTCGACGACGTTCGTCCGCGCCATCGAGATCGTGCCCCGCGCGTTGCTCACCCCGTTGGCGGCCTCGTTCCGGATCGGGGAGCGTGCGGTCTTCTCGGTGAGGTCCGACTGCAGACCGCCGCCCTGGATCATGAAGCCCGGGATCACGCGGTGGAAAACGGTGCCCGCGAAGAACCCGTCGTTCGCGTACTGGAGGAAGTTCTCCACCGTGATCGGGGCTGCATCCTGCAGCAACTCGATCGTAATGTTCCCTTGGGTGGTCTCCATGACCACGACCGGGTTATCCTGCGCCGACGCGCCGAGTGCTCCGGGTGTCATGATTCCTACCATTCCGAGAATGCCGGCCAGCATGCGAAACGACATCAGCCTTGCTCCTTGCGGTCGCTCCCGACCGCGCAGTGGTTTCCAGGATCTGGGATTCTGGATCCAACAATCGGGATCCAGATCGGGCGTTCGCGTGACGAAGCGTAGCGTTGAGCGGCTGAATACGGGTATTTTTCGGAATTCGGCTCGCTGCAACAATCCGGTCCCGAGTATGCATAATCAACGGAAGTCTGTCCACCCATCCGAGTCATGAAGCTGCTCGAACGACTGCGTGCTCAACCGGCTTGGCAAAGTGACGACCCGGCGGTCCGGGTCGACGCCGTGCGTGCTCTCCCCGAGGACGCGCGCGACGTGCTGCTGGAGATCGCCAGGGGCGACCCCGATTCCGGGGTGCGTCGTGCGGCGGTCGAACGGATGCCGGACTTGGCAACCCTGGTTGCCTTTCTCCAGGACGCCGGCGAGGCCGGCGACGCGCACGACGACGCCCGCGTCGAGGCGCTCGCCGCCGTGCGCGACACCCTCATCGAGGCGACGGACGCAGTGGCCGCGGTCGGTGCCCTGGAAGTGCTCACCGATGAGCGCGATATGGCCGCCGTGGCCCGCGCGGCGGAGCTCGAGGCGGTGGCCCGCGCCGCGCTGGAGCGGTTGTCGAGCGACAAGGTGCTCGGCGCCGTCGCCCGGCGGGCAGGGCGCGTCGAAATCGCGCTGGAGGCCGTCCGGCGGGTGACGGACCGGGGCGAGCTGCTCTCCGTGGCCATCAAGGCGGACGACAAGGCGGCGGCGCTTGCAGCATGCGAGCGGCTGGTGGACGGCGGCGATCTCGATGACGTGACGGGGGAGGCGATGTCCCGGCAGGCGCGCCACAAGAGCGTGGCTCGCCGCGCGCGCGCGGTGCTGGCGGTGCGTGCCGATGACGGGGTGGTGGAAGTTGTGGCGGCCCCGGGTGTCGACTTGTGCACCGCTCTCGAGGCGCGGTCGGCAACGGTCACCTCGTTGGAGGAGGGCCGGCAAGCGCTCGACGACACGGTGCAGCGGTGGGCCGCCGTCGACGGCTCGATCGAGCCGGCAGTGGCCGAGCGGTTTGCGGCCGCCCGGCGGGCGATGGAGGACCGGTTGCTGGCGCTGGATGCCACGGCGGTGGAAGCGCACCGTGCCGCGGCGGAGCGGACCGCGGCGGAGTCGTCGCGGGCCGCACTGTGCGAACGCGTGGAGGGGTTGGACGGAGCCGCGGCGATCGAGGGGCTGCGGCAGGCGCGCGCGGAATGGGAAGCGCTCGCTGTCGATCCGGACGCGAGCACGGAGACGCGGGCGGTGATCGAAGCGCTCGGCGCACGGTTCGAGAGGGCCGTTGCGGCGTGCGAGGCCCGCCATGCCGCGCTCGATCGTCGGCACGAGAGGTTGCGCGCGCTCGAGGCCCTGGCGGTGGAGCTCGAACAGATCGTTGCAGGAGAGGACGATCCGGAACGGCGCGCGCGGTGGCGGGCCCTGGATGCGGGGTGGCGGCGTGAGATTGCGGCAGTGACCGGCGATGGCGTACCGCCGGATCCCGAGACGACGGTGGCGCTTGCCGCACTCACCCAACGCAAGGCGAAGGCCGACGCGCGGCATCGCGATTTCGCGGTCGGTGCGAAGGCTTCGCGCGACAAGGAGCGCGAGAAGAATCTCGCCCGCGTCGGCAAGCTGGTGGACGGCATCGAGGCGGCGATCGCGAACGAGAAGCTGACGCTCGCCGAAGCCGAGCGGCAATTGCGGGTAGCGCGTCAGACTCTGGAGAAATCGCCGCCGCTGCCGTCGCGGCGGGATCACGAGCAGGTGACGCGGCGGCTCAAGGAGGGATCCGGCGCGCTTCTCGGGAAGGTGCGCGAGTTGCGGGACTTCGCCGACTGGCAGCGCTGGGCCAATCTCGGGGTTCAGGAGGAGCTCTGCCAGGAGATGGAGGCTCTGGCCTCACCGCCGGAGGGGGCGCCGGAGACTACCGACGCGGAAGTTACCCGGGCGTTCACCGACCTGATGAAGCGCTGGCGCGAGGCGTCCGATGTGCCGCAGGAAAAAGGGCGGGCGCTGTGGGAACGCTTCAAGAAGGCACACGACCTCGTCTATCCGCGGTGCGAACCGTTCTTCGTGGCGCAGCGTCAGGAACGGGAGCAGAGCCTGACCCGCCGCGTGGCGCTCGTGGAGGAGGCGGAGCGGCTCAGCGAGTCGACCGACTGGCTGAAGACGGCTCAGCGCCTGACCGCCCTGCAGGCGGAATGGAAGACGCTCGGGCCGGCGCCGCGCAAGGAGCAGCAGGCGTTGTGGGGGCGCCTGCGGCAGGCGTGCAGCCATTTCTTCACGCGGCGGAAGGCCGACCTCTCCGGGCGCAAGCAGGAGTGGTCCGCCAACTACGAGAAGAAGGAGGCGCTGTGCGTGCGCGTCGAGGCGCTGCTCGAGGCCGAGGATCTGAAGGCGGCGATTGAAGAGGTCAAGCAGATCCAGCGCGAGTGGAAGACCATAGGCCCGGTTCGGCGGAATCGGTCGGACGCGATCTGGCAACGGTTTCGGCAGGCGTGCGACGGCGTGTTCGATCGGCTCAACGAGGGCGCACGCCGCGTCGCGGCGGAGCGCATTGAAGTGCGCGAGGCCCTTTGTGCCGAGCTTGAAGTTCTGGTGCCGCCTCCCGCGCCGGCGCCGGCCGAGTCGGGGAGCAGTTCGCCCGGCGACGATGGCACCGCGTCCGCGGAGAGCGCCGGTGCCGAGCCTGCCGGGCCTGCCACTGCCGAGACTGTCGAGTCCGCCGGTCCCGAGACCACCGAGTCCGCCGCCGCCGAGTCTGCCGAGCTTGCCGCTGCCGCGCCTGCCGAGTCGCCCGGCGACGCGCCTGCCGAAGGGACCGGGACCGGCGCCGAGACGGCCGTTGCACCCGGCGCCGAAGCCACCGCGAGTCCGGCCGTTCCCGAAGACGTGGTCAAGACCGTTCGGGAGATTCAGGACAAGTGGCGGCGTGCGCCCGAGGTGCCGCCCGACGTCAAGAGGAAGCTCGCGGCGCGCTTCGGCCGCGCCATCGCGCGCGTCGTCGAGGCGTACGCGGAGCAGTTTCGCGGCACCGACTACGATCCGGCGCAGCGTCTCAAGCAGTTCGAGCGACTGTGCAAGCGGGTCGAGGCGCTCGTCGCCACCGAGTCGCGCGGCGATGCCGGTGTGTCGCCCGCGGAGTTGCTGGCGCGGAAGTGGCGCGGGCAGTTGGCTGCCAACACCATGGGGGTGCGCGTCGACGAGCAGGCGAAGCGGCGGGCTGCCCGCGAGGACGTCAAGCGGCTGCAGACCGAGCGCCGCAGGCTCGGCACGTTGACCGGCTCCGAAGCAGACGCGCTGCAGGCGCGGTTCCAGAGGGCCTGCGACCGGGTCTTTCGCGAGAATCCCGCCTGAGCGCTCCACGACTCCGTGGTTTCCGTCGCCGCTCCCGGCGGGGCGTGCCGGCCGGCCGCACGACAGCCCGGCATCCTGCTCGCTGCAGTACAACTGCGGGTGCACGACATCATTGTGAGATGAGCGTCAGGCGGCGTTTGCGGCTCGCCGCTCCCAGAAGTCCTCGAAGCGTCCGCTGAGGATGCAGCAGCGCAGCGCGATGATGGCGTTGGCCCCGGCGACGGTCCAGCGCATGCCGGCGCGCTTGAGCCGGTCGCCGATCTGCTTGCATCCGGCCTCGACGACGCCCGACGAGACGCACAGGCCCTTGGCGCGGAACTGCGGATAGCGCATGCGGTGTCGGTTCCCGAACACGTAGTGAATGCACTTTCGCGCCTCGGGCGTGGTCTCGACATGGATGCGCAGCGCGGCGACGACGGCGCACAGCCGGCCGGCGTCGAGTTCGGCGCGCCGGTCCCTGGCCCACCGGTCAGCCAAGTCGGTCCCGGGGCCGTAGATGGCCTTGGCGACATCGCACAGGTGCTGCTTCGCGTGGTAGATATCAACGATCTCGATGGCGCCGGGAAACTGTTCGGCGGCCAAGTTCCAGATCCACGCGGCGCCGTCGCCGAGGACGACGCGCTGGGCTGCGGTGTCGAAACCGCGCCGTATTGCCTCGCGATAGGCCCGTTGTGCGAAAGCGGCCGGCTGCGGGTCGGTGTCGCGGCTGGCCGCGCTTTCGACCGCGGCGTTGTAGCTGACCGACCCGAGATCGCGCACGGGGTGGCCTTGTGTGTCGCGCCCTTCGGCCGTCCACACGGTGGCCAGCTTGACCTCGCGGGTCTTGGCCGAACCGTCGGGCTGCTTGCCGCGGCGGCCTTCGACCTCGGTTGGGCGCACCGGCACGCCGGTGCCGTCCAGCCCCAGGTACATCGTCGGCACGGGCGCCGCGGCGGTCTGCTCGGTGACCGAGCGCTCGTCGTCAGCGATGTCGCGTCCGAGCGCCTCGGCACAGCGCTCGACCTGCCGGGTCTCGACATCCACCCCGGCCAGGGCGGTCAACCACTCGCTCGCCTTGGCGAAGCTGCCCTCGGCCGCCGTCAGCCCCACCAGCCGCGTGATGGCCGGTGACAGCGAGCTACCTTGCAGACCCAGGGCCTGGTCGCGCGGACACACCCCGCTGCGGCAGGCGTCGCAGTGGTAGTAGGCGCGTTGCAGGGTAACCGGCCCCAACAGCGTGGTGAACGTCTTCGGGCGACGGCCGGCGTAGCGCGCCCGCCGGCCGCAGGCGCACGCTGTGGTCGAACCCGAATGGTCGGAATCGTCCGCGTTGAAGCGCTGCGCCATCCACTGCGCGGCGATGTCGAGAGCTTGGTGACGGACTGCCTGTTCGAGGGCCTCGAAGTCCGCCACCTCGGCGCCCCCGGGACCGACGAGCGCATCGACTTCGGCCCCGATAGCGGCTACGAGCGCTGCGCCCCAGCCGCTTCTACAACCCGGGTCGCCGTGGCGAGCGCGCGGCGGCGAACCGTCTGCAGGAGCGTCTCGAAGTCCTGCGCATTCACGCTCCCCCGCCTGAGGAACGCGTCGACATCGGCCTCGACCGCCGACTTCAAGGCGGCGAACATCTCCTCCTTGAAGCCCCCTTTTTCGGCCGCGCCAGCGAGCCGTTCCGTCAACTGCGCCTCGGGCATGGTCGGAGTCCTCCTACCCGAGGAATCGGACGATCAGCGCTCGCTCGATACCCCCCGTACGGAAAAACCCTCAACTTTCTTGTCGTGCACCCTACAACTGCCCGCCTGTTGCGTTCCCGCGCCGTTTCGGTCAGCATGCAGCGGGGGGTTGTCGATGGCGTTGCGGATCGGCCAGCGGGACATCGGTCCCGTCACGATTCTCGATCTCACCGGAAAGCTGGCCGGAGAGGCGGGCGAGACGCTCGCGGACCGGATCGACGACGTCGTCGACGCCGGGCGCGTCAAGCTGATCCTGAATCTCGGAGGCGTGTCGTTCGTCGACAGTGCGGCGCTGGGCGGGCTGCTGTCCAAGCGCGCCGCCGTCATGAACGCCGGCGGCCGGCTCAAGCTCCTGAATCTGACCGGGCGGGTGTGGGATCTGATGGTTACGACCAAGCTCGAGATGGTGTTCGATACGTTCGGCGCGGAGGACGAAGCCGTTCGCAGCTTTTCGTAGTTTCGATCGGCTCGGGTTGATAGACGCGTGTCCAGTCATACCGCTCCCGAATCCGTTCGCGTGCTGCTCGTCGAGGATCACCCTGACGACATCGCTCAGGTGCGCGCCGTGCTGGGGCAGGCCGTCGCCAGATCCTTCACCGTCGTGACGGCGCCCGAGGCGCGTACGGCGATGACGGAGCTCGGCGCGCACGCGTACGACGTCGTGCTGCTGGGTCTGTCGCGGTCGGCGGTCCAGAGCGGAGACGGCTTCGCCGTCATCCGGCAACTGGGCAAGACCGCGCCCGTCGTCGTCCTCGGCGCGCTCGACGATGAGGATCTCGCGGTCAAGGCCGTCAACCGCGGCGCGCAGGACTACCTCGTCAAGGAGCGCCTCACCGCCGACCTGCTCGTTCGGAGCATCCGATACGCGCGCGAACGCCATCGGCTGCTCGCCGACCAGACCCGGCGCCTCCAGTACGAGCTCAGGGTCGCCGCGTTCGTGCAGCAGTCCTTCCTGCCGGCGACCGTTCCGGAGGCTCCCGGTCACGACATCGGCGCCCACCTGCACGCCAGCGGTCAGGTCGGCGGCGACTTCTACGATTTCATCGATCTGCCGCCGGATCGTGTCGCGGTTGCGGTTGGCGACGCGTCGGGCAAGGGGATCCCCGGCGCGATTCTCATGGCGGAGACCCAGGGCGTCCTGCGGGCGGAAGCCGCGACGTGCGCGACGCCGGTCGAGCTCGTGCGCACGCTCAACCGCGCGCTGCTGCACGACCAGGATCAGGACCGCTTCGTCACGCTCTTCTACGGCGTGCTGGCGGTTCCCACCGGCCGCTTCACCTTCGTCAACGCCGGACATCCCCGGGCCCTGCTGCAGGATGGCGCGACCGAATCGGCCCTGGTGTCGACCGGGCCCCCGCTCAGGCTCTTCGCCGACGCCGCGTGGGACGAACAGACGGTGACGCTCGGCGCCGGTGCGCGACTCGTCATCTACAGCGACGGGGTGACCGAGGCGCAGAACGACAGCGAGCTGTTCTTCGACGTGGGGGGTGTCCGCGGGGTGATGAGCGAGCACCTGGACTGCCCGGCGGCCGAGCTGGCCAAGCACATCTGTCACGCGGCCGAACGGTTCGAGCGCGGGAATCCGGACCCCGGCGACGACAAGACCGTCGTCGTCGTCCGTGCGCTGAAGCCGTGAGTATGCCCGCAGGCGGCTGTCAGCCCGGGCGGCGCTTCAGCAGCGTCACCTCGTTGCCGGCTTCGTTGTAGCGCACGTCGTCCAGGAAGGTCTTCATCAGGAAGATGCCGCGCCCGCTCGGCCGCGCGAGGTTCTCCGGCGCCGTCGGATCGGGAACCGCGCCGACGTCGAATCCCCGCCCTTCGTCCGCGATGACGAAGCGCGCCTCGCCGGGCGTGAGGTTCGCACTCACGCGAATCCGGCGATCGCGGTACGGGGCAGTCTGCCTGCGCTCCTCGACGAGCGCGCGGTAGGCTCGGGCGTCGTGCTCGCGTATCTCCGACCGCACCTCCAGGTTGCCGTGATAGTAGGCGTTCGTCAGCGCCTCGTCGAGGGCGGTGGTGATCCCGTGGCAGTCCGATTCGCCGAACATGCCCGAATCCCGCAGCACCTGCGTCAGATAGCTGACGAGCGACGAGATCAGCTCCAGGTCGTTCTCCAACGTGAACGATGCCGCCTGCAGCCTCCCCAGCAGGCGCGTGTAGCTCTTGTGCTCTCGGGAGGCGTCCAGGATGCGCTGCACGACCTCGACGAGGTCGCGTACCAGTGTTTTTTTCGGGACGTAGCTGGAGGCCCCGGCCTCGAGTGCCTGCACCGCGATCTCTTCGCTGCCGCGGGCGGTCATCAGCAGCACCGGGACGAGCGGGTGGTCGATCTTCGCCTGCTCGACGAACGCCAGACCGTCGAGATTGGGCATGACGAGGTCCGTGAGCACCAGGTCCACTTCGTGCTCCCGCATCCGGTCCAGCGCCTGCCGGCCATCCTCCGCGTAGAACACGGTCCAGGACTTCTTCGCCAGCAGGTGTCCGGCCAGCTCGCGGTCGGCCGCCGAGTCGTCCACGACGAGGATGCGCACCACGATTCCGGTCTTCCGACTAGGTCTGATTCCGGAGCCACTCCCGCAGCTCGACCACGACCGCGGCGAGCTCCGGATCGAGCGTGCGCCAGGCAGCTTCCACTGCTTCCGATGAACCCGCCCGGCACCGATCTTCCAGATCGTTCGCGAGGGCGACGACACGGGCGCCTTGAAACAGGCGCAGCGATCCGCCGACCGTGTGCGCCACCCGCTTCGCAACCGGCAGATTGCCCGACCGGAGAGCCTCCCGGAGCTCGACGAGCAGGGCCGGCTGCTGGCCGAGAAAGCCGTCGATCACCTTCCCGAGCAACTCGCGGTCGCCGTCGACGGCCTCGAGGGCGGCGTCCCAGTCGAGACGTGTATCCGGGGGTGAGAAGCCGGCCGGGGCTGCGGGCGCCATCGCCTGCTCCGTCCCCTCGACCTGGGCGGAGATCGCGTCGAGGAGCTCTCGCGAACGATACGGCTTGGGCAGATAGCCATCGAAGCCTGCGGACAGGCAGAGCGCTTCGTTGCCCATCGACGCCCGCGCGGTCAGGGCCACGATCGGCGTTCTGGGCGCGCCCTGCTCCTGCTCGCGCCGGCGGATGGCGCGCGTCGCCTCGTAGCCGTCCATCCGCGGCATCTGGAGATCCATGAGCACGACGTCGAACCGCTCGGCCGCACACGCCTCCACCGCCGCCGCCCCGTCGGTCACGACGCGGACCGTGTGCTTCATCTTCTCGAGCATGCCGGTGGCCACCCGCTGGTTGGCGACGCTGTCCTCGACCAGCAACACGCGGAGCGGCCGAAGCGCGACGATCGGGTCACGGTCGCGAGGCGTCTCGACGGCGCCGGCCGCGCCGAGGCCGAAGCGGGCCGTGAAGTGGAACGTGCTGCCCCGGTTCGGCTCGCTCTCGAGCCCGATGCTGCCCCCCAGGATGCCCGCCAGCCGGGAGGCGATCGCCAGTCCCAACCCCGTTCCTCCGTACTGCCGCGTCGTCGAGGCATCTGCCTGAACGAATTCCTCGAAGATCACCCGCTGCTTGTCCGGTGGAATGCCGATGCCGGTATCGGCGACCGCGAACTCCAGCGTGACCGCGTCGGCCGTCAGCTCCTGCCGGCGCACGTGCAGCACGATCTCGCCGTGGGCGGTGAACTTGGTCGCGTTCGACAGGAGGTTCGCCAGCACCTGCCGCAAGAGGCGGGCGTCGCCGACGAGCGCGTCCGGTGCGTCGGGGGCGACGTCGGTCACCATCGTGACGGGCTTCCCGTGGAGGCGGGGTGCGAGCGACTTCACCAGGTTTTCCAGCCGGTCGCGCAGGCGGAACGGGACCTGCTCGCTCACCAGCTTGCCCGCCTCGATCTTCGAGAAGTCGAGGATGTCGTTGATGATGTCGAGCAGCGCCTCCGCCGACTCGCGGATGGCGTCGAGGTGCTCGAGCTGAACCGGTGTCAGTCCGGTGTCGCCGAGCAGCTCCGTCGTGCCGATCACCGCGTTGAGGGGCGTGCGGATCTCGTGGCTGACGTTGGCCAGGAAGATGCTCTTGGCCTGGTTGGCGCGTTCGGCCGCGTCCCTGGCGTCCTGCAGCTCGGCCGCATGGCGCCGCAGGTCCTCCTCCGCGCGTTTGAGCGCCGTGACGTCGGTGTGGCAGCCCAGCAGGCGGATCGGCTCGCCGCGCTCGTTGCGGACCGCCAGTCCGCGGCAGCGGACCCACACGCTGCTGCCGTCGCGGTGACGGTAACGCACGATCTGGTCGTAGGGGTGGTTGGGGTCCGCCAGGTGCTTGGCGAAGTTGTCGAGGGCCACGTCACGGTCCTCGGGAAAGATGTTGGCCATCCACCACTCGGACGTGTTGGGGATCTCGTCGTCGCGGTAGCCGAAGAGCTCCTTGAAGCGGGGGCTCATCCATTCCTGATCCTGCCGCTCGACGTCCCAGTACCAGATACCGTCGAGCGAGCCGGCCTGCAGGAACTCGAAGATCGCCGGGTCGCTGCGGACCAGCGCGTAGAGCTCCGTCTTGAGGTAGTGCTCTTCCTGGCTCATGTTGAGTCCGCTGCCCAGTCGGGTCGATCCTCACCCGGGGCGGGGACCGCACGGCCCTCGATGAGCAGCAGCTCCCGGGGCGTCATGTCGGGAGGGCGATACCGCCAGGTTCCGTCCCGGTCCCGTGCCGTCACACCGCCGTTTCCGTGGCGTCTGCGGGGCCAGCGTTGCAGCACGTCGTCCGCCGTGTCGACGGCCTCGAGGGTGTTCAGCGCGGCGAGAGCCGCCAGGAATTGGATGAAGGGGCGCAGGTCGCCGCGGTCCGCCGCCTCCAGGCTCCGGATGTAGTGCTGGCGCCGCTCCAGAGAGATGACGGGGGGACACTCGCTGGCGCGGGCGAACACGTAGGCCACCAGCAGCCGCGCCACGCGGCCGTTGCCGTCCTGGAACGGGTGGATCCGGACGAAGAGGTGGTGCAGCCATGCGGCTTCCACCTCGGTCGGGAGCGCGCGGTCGCCGTGGGCGTGGTGCATTTCCAGCAGGCGGTCCATCTCGCTGCAGGTCTGCGCGGGCGGGCTGTACTCGTGGACCACGCCGTCCGGCCGGCGCGGGTTGTTGGGGTGGACCTTGTAGTCGCCGCGCAGCAGCGGGATTCCCACGCGCCGGCCCTCGCGCACCCCGGGGGCGTACTCCTGGTGCCGGGTCAGGAGCTGGTGCCAGCTCTTCATGGTGTGGTGCGAAAGGGGCCGACGTCCGCTCGCGGCGTCGAAGACCAGCTCCACGGCGTGATGCTGGTCCTGCAGCAATCCCTTCAGCGTCTCGTCCGACAGGCCGGGCTCGACCGCGTGGACTGCGCGCACGTTGGCGAACCCCTCCGCGATCAGTTGCTCGGTGACGCCGCGCCGGAGGGTGTAGAGGCCCTCGATCTGGCCGGTCTCGATGGCGAACGCGCGGTTGCGCTCGCGCAGCCAGATGTCGAGCAGGGTGCGGTCGACGGCGGGATCCCGGAGGCGGTCGCGGAGTCCACGCCATCGGTGAGCGCACTCCCGGTAGTGGGCGGAGCCCCACCGTTCCGCCTCCGGAGGCAGATCCTCGATCGGACGCCAGATCGCCTCGGGCGGCTTCCGGCCAGCCATACGTGCAGCGTAGCACGCCGCCTGGCGAGCTCCCGGTATGATCGTTATTCGCGGTGGGTGACGCGACAGCGGATGGTCGGTTCCCTATCAACGCGTCTCGGGCTGAAGCACCACGCGGGCAGTCAGGGGATTCGGCCGGTTCCGCCCGAAACACCATGACTTCATCCTCACACGCACCGATGACCAGCGGGCCCGGCGGCCGGCCGGGTGCGGGAATGCGCGGCTTCCATCCCCTCACCGAGGCGTGGTTCGAGCGGCGGTTCGACGCCGCGACGCCGGCGCAGATCGAGGCGTGGCCGCGGATCCGGGCCGGCGGGGACGTGTTGATCTCGGCGCCGACCGGGTCCGGCAAGACGCTTGCGGCCTTTCTGAGTTGCCTCGACCGGCTCGTGTCCCTTGCGGCGGGCGGCGGTCTGGAGGACCGCACGGCGGTCGTCTACGTATCGCCGCTGAAGGCGCTGAGCAGCGACATCCACCGGAATCTGCAGGAGCCGCTCGGCGAGATAGCGGAGCTGGCCGTGGCCGAGGGGCGGGCGTTTCCGGAGATCCGCACCGCGATCCGGACCGGCGACACACCGGCCTGGGACCGCGAGCAGATGGTGCGCCGCCCGCCGCACATCGTCGTCACCACGCCGGAGTCGCTGTTCATCCTGCTGACGGCCGAGCGGAGCAGGCGGATGCTGTCCACGGCCCAGACGGTCATCGTCGACGAAATCCATGCGCTGATCGACGACAAGCGCGGTTCCCACCTCGCCCTGAGTCTGGCTCGGCTCGACGACCTGGTCGTCAAGTCCGGGGGGGCGAAGCTGCAACGGATTGGGCTGTCCGCGACGGTCAAGCCGATCGGCGAGGTCGCACGTTTCCTGACCGGTGCGTCGGCCGGCGGGCCGGCGACGGTCGGCTCGGGCGCGGCGGACGATACGAGCCGGGAGGAGGGACAGCCGCCGGTTGCGGGTTCGTCGAACGGATCCGGCAACGGATGGCCCCCGGTAGCGATTGTCGATTCCGGTCACCGCCGCGAGCTCGACCTGGCGGTGGAGGTGCCCCAGGACGAGCTGGGCGTGGTCGCCACCAACGAGATGTGGGGCGAGATATACGACCGCATCGCCGATCTGGTCCGCGCGCACCGCACGACCATCGTCTTCGTCAACACCCGGCGCCTGTCGGAGCGTATCGCCCATCAGCTCGCGGAGCGGCTCGGCGAAGACGCGGTGCTGGCCCATCACGGGAGCCTGTCGCGGCAGCTTCGCCAGACGGCGGAGGCGGCGCTCAAGGAGGGGCGACTGCGCGCGGTGGTCGCGACCGCGTCGCTGGAGCTCGGGATCGACGTGGGATCGGTCGATCTGGTGTGTCAGATCGGCACGCCGCGCTCGATCGCCGTGGCGCTGCAGCGGATCGGCCGGTCGGGGCACAAGGTGGACCAGGCGTTCGTGCCGAAGGGCCGCTTCTTCGCGACCACCCGCGACGAGCTGGTCGAGTGCGCGGCGCTCGTGCGCGCAATCGGGCGCGGCCTGCTCGACGAGCGTCTGCTGCGGCCCTGGCCGCGCGACGTGCTCGCCCAGCAGATCGTGGCCGCCGCGGCTACCGGGGATTGGCGCGAGGACGACCTGTTCGCGCTGGTGCGCAGCACGGCGCCCTATCGCGACCTGCCGCGCGCCGAGTTCGACGCGGTCGTGGCGATGCTGTCGGACGGGATCGCATCGCCCCGCGGCCGGCACGGGACGTGGCTGCACCGCGACCGGGTGAACGGCGTCGTGCGCGGGCGGCGAGGGGCGCGGCTCGCGGCCATCACGTCGGGCGGCGCGATTCCGGACAACGCCAACTACTTGGTCGTGGCCGAGCCGGAGGGGACGACGGTGGGCACCGTCGACGAGGACTTCGCCGTCGAGAGCATGGCCGGCGACATCTTTCTGCTGGGGACGACGTCGTGGCGCATCCGCCGCGTCGAGTCCGGGCGCCTGCGCGTGGAGGACGCGCACGGCGCGGCGCCGTCGGTGCCGTTCTGGCTCGGCGAGGCGCCCGGGCGGACGCCGGAGCTCTCCGAGGAGGTGTCGGGCGTCCGCGAGCGGCTGGCCGCGCCCGACGATGCGTGCCGCGGCGGCGGGGATGCGGTGGCGTTCCTGATCCGCGAGTGCGGCCTCGACCAGTCCGGAGCGGAGCAGGCCGCGGCCTACGTCCGGGCCGGCGCCGCCGCGCTCGGCGCCGTGCCGTCCATTCGGACCCTGGTGGCCGAACGCTTCTTCGACGAGGGGGGCGGCATGCAGCTCGTGCTGCACGCCCCGCTCGGGGCGGCCATCAACCGCGCCTGGGGCTTGGCTCTCCGCAAACGGTTCTGCCGGAGCTTCAACGTCGAGCTGCAGGCGGCCGCGACCGACAACGGCATCGTCATTTCGCTCTCCGAGCAGCACAGCTTCCCGCTCGAGGTCGTATTCCGCTTCCTGCACCCCGAGACGGTCGAGGAGGTGCTGACGCAGGCGATGCTGCCGGCGCCGATGTTCGGGGCGCGCTGGCGCTGGAACGCGTCGCGGGCGCTGGCCGTGCTCCGTTTCGCCGGGGGCCGCAAGGTGCCGCCGCCGCTCCTGCGCATGCGCTCGGACGATCTGCTGGCCGCGGTCTTCCCGGACCAGGTGGCGTGCCAGGAGAACCTGACCGGGGAGATCCGGATTCCCGATCATCCGTTGGTGGACGAGACCATCCGCGACTGTCTGCACGAGGCGATGGACCTGGACGGGCTGCGGGCGATCATCGCGGGCATCGAGCAGGGAACGATCACCACGCGGGCCGTCGACACCGCCGAGCCGTCGCCGCTCGGGCACGAGATCCTGAACGCCAATCCGTACGCGTTTCTGGATGACGCACCGCTGGAGGAGCGCCGGGCGCGGGCGGTGCAGCTCCGCCGCACGCTGGGCGACGACGGGGGCGAGATAGGGGCGCTCGACGCCGAGGCGATCACGGAGGTCGCGGCCGAGTCGTGGCCGGTGGTGCGCGATTCCGAGGAGCTGCACGACGCGCTCCTGACGTTGGCGTTGGCGCCGCCCCGCGAGGAATGGCGGGCGTGGTTCGGGCGACTGGTCGAGACGCATCGCGCGGCGTCCCTGCGGGTCGGCGAGGCGGTCTTCTGGGTGGCCACCGAGCGCTCCCGCACGGCGTTGCTCGTGCATGCGGAAGGCCGGCTCGATCCCGTCGTGCCGGAGGTCGAACAGCCGACGCCGGACGGTTCCGATGCGGCGGTGACGGAGGTGCTTCGCGGCTGGCTCGATTCGAGCGGGCCGCAACGGGCAACGGACCTGGCGGCGATGCTCGCCGTTGCGGCCGAGCGCGTGGCCGCCGGGCTGGCCCGTCTGGAGGGTGAGGGGCAGGTGCTGCGCGGGCGCTTCACCGCCGCGGCCCGCGATGAGGGGGCCGAGATCGAGTGGTGCAACCGGCGCGTGCTGGCCCGCATCCATCGGTTGACCCTCGGACGGCTGCGACGGGAGATCGCGCCGGTGTCGACCGCGGACCTCGTGCGGTTTCTCGCCCGCTGGCAGCGCCTCGCATCCGGCACCCGCCTGCACGGGGCGAGCGGGCTGCTGCAGGTCGTCCGGCAGCTTCAGGGCTGCGAGGTGTCCGCCGGGGCCTGGGAGCGCCACGTTTTGCCCGCCCGCATCGAGGGCTACGAACCGGAGATGCTGGATCAGCTCTGCCTCTCGGGCGAGGTGATGTGGGGACGCCTGTCGCCGCATCCCGCCTTCGACGCGGTGGAGGTCGATGCCGAATCCGCGCGGCCCCCGGCTCGGCGGCGGCGGGTACGGCCGACCCGGGTCGCGCCGGTCGCGCTCTTCCTGCGGGAGGACCTGGAGTGGCTCATGCCGCCCGCCGACAACGACGCGGGTCCGGGCGAGGGGCCGGGCTGCGTCCTGTCTCATCCAGCCGAGGCGGTGCTCGACGCGCTTCGCCGGCGGGGGGCGTCGTTCCTGCGCGAGCTGGTCACCGAGACCGGCCGGCTGCCGAGCGAGGTTGAGGATGGACTCTGGGAGCTCGTGGCGGCGGGGCTGGTCACCGCCGACGGCTTCGACAACCTGCGCGCCCTGATCGATCCGAAGCGCCGCCGGGGCGAGGGCCGGTTCCGCGCCGCGCGCCCGCGGCATGCGGCGGGCAGGTGGGCGCTGCTGGCGCCGGCGCGCGGGGATGGTGCGGCGACCGCGGAGGATGGTCGCCCGCGGGAGCGGGCGGATGCCTACGCGCGCCAGTTGCTGGAACGCTGGGGCGTGGTGTTCCGCGACCTCGTGCGGCGCGAGTCGCTCATGCCGCCGTGGCGCGACGTGCTCGGCGCCCTGCGGCGCATGGAGGCGCGCGGCGAGGTGCGCGGCGGCCGGTTCGTTTCCGGCTTCGTCGGCGAGCAGTTCGCGCGGCCGGACGCCGTCGAGCTGCTCCGAATCGTGCGCCGCGACGGGGACCGCGAGCAGGGTGTGCGGGTCGCCGCGGCCGATCCGTTGAACCTGGCCGGCATCGTCACGCCGGGGCCGCGGGTCAGCGTGCTGTCGGGTGAGCTGGTCGACATACTCGAGCCTGCGGCAGCGCTCGCGGGCGCCGCCGTGCCGTGATTCCTTCCCCGGGCAACGGGCAATGCACCGGGCGCATCGGGTAGAGTGGACAACATGCCTTCGTTCGCCCTGGCCGCGGCTCGCCCCGTCGTCGCCGCGACCCTGCTGCTGATCGCGGCCACCCCGGGTTTGGCGCGGCCGATGCAGCCGCCGGCGCACCGCGGAGGCCATCCGGACGGGTCGCCCCGGATGCCGACCGTGCCGCCCGGTGCGCTGAGGGTGGTGACGGTCGCGTGGCACGAGGGACGCGCCGCCATCTGCGCCGAGGAGCCGGGCTCGCCCGTCGAGCGGGCCGGACGTCCGATCCCACGCACGCGCGTCTGGGTGCGGGACGGGACCACCACGCGGCAGGTGGCGCTCGGTCCGGGCGCCTGCGATCCGGCCTGGGCGCCGGACGGAGACAGGCTGGCCGTCGTCACGCCGGACGGTCTCTGGGTGTTGTCGGCCGACCTCCGGCGGACCACTCATCTCGTCGACCTGCGGCAGGTCGACGGATCGCCGAGCGGCTTCGAGCATCGCACGTTGGGCGGACCGCGGTGGGCGCCCGATGCCTCGGCCCTCGCGTTCATCGTCTCCAACGGCAGGACGACGTGGGTGGAGGTGGTCGACGCGCGCACCGGAGTACGCCGCTACGTGTCCGACCTGGAGACATACGAGTTCGCGTGGGAAGCCGACTCGCGCTCCCTGCGCTTTGGATCACGCGTGGTGCGGCTCCCATGAGCCGTTGGGCCGGTGTTAGCCGGCGGCGAGGAACACAGATGTCATCGACCATCAGGCGCCTCTCCTTTTTGATGCCGGTCCTGTCGCTCACCGTCGTCGCGGGCCCCGCGGCTCAGGAATCGTCGGCGCTCGACCAGCGGGCGATCGTCGAGTACCTGGCCGATGACGAGCTCGAAGGCCGGCTGACCGGGTCGCCGGGCATTCGGATGGCGGCCGACTACATCGTCGAGCAGCTCGAGGCCATCGGGGCGGAGCCGCTGCCGGGCGTGGGCGGCTTCCGGCAGTCGTTCTCGTACACGGCGGGCGTGACCGATACCGGGACGACTATCGAGCTCACGGAGAGCGACCTGACGCTGCGGATCCAGCCCGAGGGCGACGGCCCATCCGTCCGTGCGCTGTCGTTCTCGGATACGGGGCGTGCGGAGGGGCAGCTCGTCTTCGCGGGGTACGGCCTGTCGGTGCCCGAGACCGACGACTTCGGCTACGACAGCTACGCGACGCTGGACGTCAGCGGCAAGATCGTGGTCGTGTTCCGCTACTTCCCCGAGGACACCGAGGGAGAGCTGCGCGCGACGCTGGCGCGGTACGCGGGCCTCCGCTACAAGGCCCTGGCGGCGCGCGAGCGGGGCGCCGCGGGGCTGATCGTCGTCACCGGGCCGCGATCGCCCAACGCCGGCGCGTTGGTCCCGCTGACCTTCGATACCGCCGTCAGCGACTCCGGCATCGTGGCCGCCACGGTCGACGGCGCGCTCGGCGCGGCGATCATCGAGAGCGCCGGGGAGTCCATCGAAGCGGTACAGGCGTCGCTGGATACCGCGAATCCTCACGTCACCGGATTCGATCTCCCGCTGGAAGGCGTTATCGAGGCGAGGCTCGAAAGGCGGGAGGCCACCGGACACAACGTCATCGGCTATCTGCCGCCGACCACCGGCGCGGAGCTCCTCAAGCCGTACGTGGTGCTAGGCGCCCACTACGATCACCTCGGCCGTGGGCGCGGGGGCGACTCGCTGGCCCGCGGCGACGAGGCGGAGCAGATCCACAACGGCGCCGACGACAACGCCTCGGGCGTGGCGGCCGTCCTGGCGGCCGGCGCCGGGCTGGCGGGCGCCGAGCGCGGCCGGGGCGTCGTCCTGGCGCTGTGGTCCGGCGAAGAGCTCGGACTGCTCGGGTCCGCGGACTTCGTCGAGCAGGCCCCGGTTCCGATGGACCGGATCGCCGCCTACCTCAACTTCGACATGGTCGGCCGGCTACGCGACAACACGCTCAATCTGCAGGCGGTCGGCAGCAGCTCCATCTGGACCGACCTGGCCAAGGAGCTGAACGAGCCGGTCGGGCTCGATCTGACCTTCGTCGCCGATCCCTACCTGCCGACCGACGTGGGGAGTCTCAACGCCGCCGAGGTGCCGAGCTTGAACTTCTTCACCGGCAGTCACGAGGACTACCACCGGCCCACCGACGACGCCGGTACACTCGACTACGAGGGTCTCGAGCGCATCGTCGATCTCGCGACGCGGGTGGCCGCGAATCTCGTGACCCGGCCGGACGCGCCCGACTTCATCCGGGTGGAGCGCGTGCAGCAGCGCGGCGGCGGCGCGACGATGCGCATCTTCACCGGCACCATTCCCGACTACACGCAGGAGGTCGAAGGCCTCTCGCTTTCGGGCGTCATCGGGGGCGGCCCGGCCGAGGCCGCCGGCCTGCAGGGCGGCGACGTCATCATCGGGCTCGCCGGACAGGCCGTCACCAACATCTACGACTACATGTACGCGCTCGACCTGCTGAAGGTGAGCGAGCCCTCGGAGGTCGTCTTCATGCGCGACGGCGAGCGGATGACCACCGAGCTGATTCCGCGGGTGCGGGACTAGTGCTGTGCCATGATTAAACGTTCGGGTGTGTGGTGCTGTGATTCGTCGATGATTGCGCGCTGCAACCCATGTCCGTGTCCGAAGATTATGACGTGGCGGACCACTAGGAACCGTTTCGGTCACTCGAACAAGGGGACGTGGCTGGTGGTGGCTGCCTGGCAGAGCCGCCGGTCGAGCGATGCCATTCGAAGACCGCGTCGCTGTGCGACCTCGATGTAGGCAGCATCGTAGACGGACAGATCGCAACGACGCGCCAGCGCGACGATCACGCTGTCGTCATGCTCCCAGTCGAATGCGATGGACATCTCCCGGAGATCGGTCAGGGTGCCGGTCGTGTCTGCAGCATCCAGTCGACCTCGCCGCTCGTTGACGATCAGCGCGTTCCGCAGCTCGTACCACCAGATGCCGGGTACGACTGCGCCGTCTTCAATGACATGCTGTATGGCCCTGTCTGCCAGTGGATCCGATTCGTCCGCGAGGCACCAGGACATGACAATGGAGTTGTCAACGACGATAGGCATCAGAACCGATGTCCTGCGTGGAGCGATTCCAGCAGATCCGCCAGCGGGGCTCGCTTGAGACGACCACGACGCTCGACGATGCGCTGGGCCGCTCGTCGTGCACGCTCGCGATCGTCGTGTTCCACCGGTACCAATCGCGCAACCGCCCTGCCGCGGCGCGTGATGGTGAGACTCTCGCCCCGAGCGATCCGGTCCAGGAGCCGGGGCAGGTGCGTCTTTGCTTCGTAGGCGCCGATACTCTCCATGCATCCTCCGAAACCGACTGGTCGTATGGGCTAGTCTATACGACGATGTGGCAAGACTGCCGTCCTCCCTGTTCGGGTCGCGGAAGCGGGGAGCGCCGACTGATTCTCGCTACCCGAAGTAGTCGGGCTCGCTGCCCGGCTTCCACTTGATGTTGCAGCCGATGCTCGGCTTCTGCTCACCGATCGGCGCCTGGCCGGCCAGGACGGTGTCCACCGCCGCACGGAGGTCTCTGCCGGTCACCGGCGTGTCGTTCTTGGGGCGGCTGTCGTCGAACTGTCCACGGTAGACGAGGCGCAGTTCCGCGTGAAGACGAAGAAGTCGGGGGTGCACGCCGCCCGGTACGCTTTCGCGACCTCCTGCGTGGCGTCGATCAGGTAGGGGAAGGCGTAGGAATGGCGGCATGAAACTGCTCCCCAAGACGTGGCGACTCCTCGTCATACCAGCGGGCTGCCGCCAGCAGGGGTTCCTCGGCATGAGGCGTGTACGCCAGTTTCATTCCGCGGCGAGACGGCGTGCAATCCTGCGGTGCACATCATCTGCGGAACGAACATCGTCTGGATTGGCTCGGTACGCTTCGAGAGCGCGGTCGGCGTTCTCCTGCTCCCTGCTGTCCAGCGAGAACGGCGCAACGCTTTCGACGAGGGCATCGGCCAACTGCAAGCGCTCGGCCTCAGGAAGAGCCAGCGCCTGCTGCTGCAGTTCGGTTCGTGTCATGTTCTCTTGACCGACGGGATGACGTGCCGAATCAGAACGGCTCGGACTGCGCGCCTTCCTGGAACGCCCAGATGCGGTTCCGCGTCAGGATGTAGAGCACCCCGTCCCTCGTGACGGGCGTGCAGTAGACGGCGGCCCCGAGGTTGTACTCCCCGATGAGCTCCATCTCCCTGCCGGCCCGCAGGACGACCACGTCGCCGTCCTCGTCACCGAGGAAGACCTTGCCGTCGACCACGAAGGGCGAGCCCCACACGGCGGCGAAGGTGTCGTAGGTCCAGAAGTGCTCGCCGGTCTGCGGGTCGAGCGCGTGCAGGAAGCCGGAGAGGCTGGAGATGTACAGCACGCCGTCCGCGATGGCCGCGGTCGACATCGTGCGGTAGAAGTCCTCACCGCCGCGGTGCCAGACCATGTGCGTATCGGTCACGTCACCCGTGCCGGTCGGGTCGATCGCATAGAAGTGGCCCGGCGCCTCGCCGTGCTCCGGGTCCTGGCCGACCCCGATGTAGACCTTGTTGTCGTAGACGACCGGCGTCGCCAGGATGTTGTTGCGCGTCCCGCGGCCGCCGAGGATCCAATCCGAGTCCTTCGGGTTGCAGTCGAACTCCCAGATCAACTCGCCGGTCTGCGCGTCGAGGCTGTAGATCACGCCGTTGCCGCCGGGAAAGATGACCTGCGCCCGGCCGTTGATCTCGGCGTAGGAAGGGTTGGTCCAGGCGCCGTGCAGGACGGTCTCGCCGACCGGGTTGCTCTCCCAGAGCAGCTCCCCGCTGTTCTTGTCGAGCGCGATGAAGGCGGGCGAGAAGGGCGAAGGGATGTTGACGTGCCCCTCGTCGACGCCGTTGCTGGTCACCGCATAGAGGACGTCGCCGACGACCAGCGGCGACCCGGTGGCGAGGTTGTGCGGGAAGACGTCCAGCTCGCCGATCATGTCGTACGACCAGATGATGTCGCCCGCCATCGGACCGGTGTCGGTCTCGTCCATGAACGGGCCGGCGTTGCCGTCGGCCAGCCCCTTGGCGTCGAGGCAGACGACGTGCGCTTCGTTCGAGATGTAGTAGATCCGGTCGCCCTCCATGAAGGCGGTGGAGCAGACGCCCTGCAGCGGCCAGTCGTTCACCCGGCCGGTCGTCAGCTTCGGGTGGACCATCTGCCAGATGAAGTCGCCGGTGGCGGCGTCGAACGCCATCACCACGCCCTTGTCGCCCTCGATCGACGGGTCGCGGCGCCCCTCGTTGTTCGTGCCGACGTAGACGCGGCCGTTGGCGACGACCGGGCCGCCGTAGGCCTGCGAGCCGACGGGCTGCGACCAGAGCACGTTCATGCCGGTGTCGACGTCCCATTCGCTGAGGATGCCGGTGTCGTCGGACACCATGTTCCGGGACGGCGTGTTGCCGAACATCCCGACGTCCTGCGCAGACGCGGTGGCGGTGACGGCAAGCAGGACGGCGTTGGCGAGAATCAGGGCCTGTCGAGTCATGGGTTCTCCATCACGCGGACGTTGTCGAAGTAGATGTCGATCGGCGAGTAGCCGATGAGACCGGGGCTTCCTTCTCGCACCGGCTCGGGATCCTCAATCGTTACCGTCCAGTCGTCGGGTTCGGCCTCGTCGCGCGGCCAGACCTTTCCGCGAATCAGCGCCCGCTCGTCGTCGGTGTCTACGCGCAGCTTCAGGGTGTACCAGACGTTCGGCTCCCACGCGAACGGGAAGCGCTCGGCCATGCGCAGCTCGGCCGCCCACGAGCGGACCTCGATGCGCTGGTGGTTGCCCTGCATGTCCATGGTGTAGCCGCTGTTGATCAGTCCGATGTCCGGCCGGCGGCGCCCTCGCAGCGTCGACATCGCGTCGGCCTGCACCGTGTAGTTCGACAGGTAGGACGGGCCGACGTAGGTGGCGTGCCGGTGGATGCCGGTGCGCGACGCCCCCTTGCGGAAGACCTGATCGCCGTCGAGCTCGACCGCGGCCAAGCTGCCGCCTCCGCCGATCCAGTGCGGCGGCCGGCCGTTCTCGAAGTTCTCGGTCCAGGGGAGCGGCGAGAAGATCCGCACGCGCGCCGCGGCGGACACGCCGCCGGCCGTCGCGACGACCTGCCCGGCCTGGTTGGTCGACTGCGGGCTCGACTGGAACTCGCCGTTCACGCGCAGCCGCGATCCGGTCAGGCCATCGAGCGCCCAGGTGGCGGTCGGCGTCGACACCGGCTGCCCGTTCTCGTCGAAAGCCAGGAGCCGGAAGTTGATGGTCTCACCGGCGGCCGCGATGACTTCGGCCGGCACGACCTGCAGGCTCGCGACGGTGCCGCTGGATGCGGTCTCTGCGCCCAACGCAGGAATGGCGACCGGGGTCGCGGAGAACGGCCCGTTCGGGTCACCGATGCAGTAGATGCCCGACTCGGCCGTCACGTAGAGCCGCCCGTAGGCGGGGGCGAACGAGCCGTAGATCTCCGCGTAGCGGCCGTCGGACACCTCGAGTTCGTCATGGTCGAGAGCGGTCGGTCCGTCCGAGCCCGGCTGCAGGATGTGCACGTTGCCGTTCGTCTCGGTCAGGTAGAGCTTCCCGTCGGCCCACACCGGCGACGCCTTGCCGACGTTGCCGATGCTGTATTCCCATTGGACGGACCCGTTGCCGGCGTCGAGGGCGACGAGATTCGCGGAGTTGTCGATGAGGTAGAGGGTCCCCTCGTGGATGAGCGGCGAGGAGAACCCGACGGCCATCTCGTTGGCGCGCCACAGCTCGCCGGTGGCTGTGATGTCGCCGCTGCCGGTCGCGTCGATCGCCACCACCCGGCCCATCGTGCCCTCGTCGATGTTCTCCTCGCTGTGCGCGACGTAGACGGTCGTGCCGTCGATGACCGGCGATACGTTGATGCCGCGCTGGCTCAGGTGGAACTCCCAGACCTTGCCGCCGGTGCGCGCCTGGAGCGCGTAGATGTTACCGTCGGCGTTGCCGTCGATGATCAGCCGCTGGCCGTTGACGACGGCGACGATCGGGACCGACTGCGTGTTCAGGTCGGCCGGCTGCCCGCCCGGCGTGGAGACCCAGCGGACGCGGCCGGTCGCCTTGTCGAACGCGACGTAGCGATGCCGGGGAGGACCGCCGAGGCTGCCCCAGGCCGAGCCGATCACGCCCAGGATCAGCCGGTCCTCGTCGATGATCGGCGTCGAGGTCCGCCCGCCGTAGCCGGACGCGCGTCCGAGGTCCTCCGACAGGCGCCAACTCCAGACGATCTCGCCGTCGCGGTCGAAGCAGTGCAGGTGCCCGTCGACGTTCAGCGCGTAGAGCCGTCCCGTCTCGGGATCCCCGGTCACGCTGCCCCAGCCGACCCGGTTGAAGGGGACCGTCGTGTTGAGAACGCTGAAGGTGTGCTCCCACAGCTTCGAGCCGTTCTCGGCGTTCCAGCAGGTGACGATTTCCTTCTTCGCCACGCCGTCGCCGGTGCGGCCGTTGGCGCAGACGCGCCCGTCGAAAACGGCAGGGGTCGAACGGCCGATGTACTCCTGGGACCAGATCAGGTTGTCGCCGTCCACCGACCAGCTCGACACGAGTCCGGTCTGATCGGAGACGCCGGTCTGCAGCCGGCCGCGCCAGCTCGGCCAGTCCTGGGCCGTCGCGGCGCCCGCGAGGAGAACGAGGCACGGAACGAGGACGGCCACGCGCAGGACGGCGCTGTGAACGGTCTTGGTCATCCGGCAATCCTTCATTGACATGGAGTATTCGATCTGCGGCGAACGGAGATTTTATCACGCCGCCTCGCCCGGTCCGGCCGGCGCATGCGGCACCAGTTCAAGGGAGTGCCGTCCGTACCGTAATATCGTGCAGTTCCGTCGCGAGATCGGGAATACGTCAGCGACGAGGAGGTTGCCCGCTTTGAACGCTACGCCATCGTTGATTGATCTCTCCCTGACCCCGCGGGCACCCGAGTTCCGGAGGGCGGGGCGGTGAGCGTCTTCGACCGCATGAAGGCCCGTTGGGGGGTCGGCTTCTGGGGCATGATCGCCGTCCTGGCGGCGTTCTCCCTCGCCGGCCTCACCACGCTCCGCCTGAAGGAGCCCGTCATCGCGCTGATAATTCCGGCGACGGCCCCCGGCTGGGTGCAGTGGGCCGTCTATCTGGTCGTGATGCTGCCCATCTACCAGATTCTGCTGCTCGGCTACGGGACGCTCCTCGGGCAGTTCGACTTCTTCTGGAGCAAGCTGAAGGCGGTGGGTCGCCTGCTCGGCCGCCGAGCGGCCAGCGCCTCCGGCTGAGCGGCCTCCATCCGGCTTGTACCGGTCCGCTCACGCGAGCACGCGCTCGACCGCCCACACCAGGCCGGTCAGCGCCATGCCGGCCGAGACCGGCACGACCAGCCGGGTCCGGTACCACGGTGCGGCGCGGAACCAGCCGAAAACCAGCGCGGCGGCTGCGATCACCGCGAGCTGTCCCAGCTCGATGCCGGCGTTGAAGCTGACGAGTGCGAGCAGGCGCTCCTGCTCGGGTAGCCCGAGCTCGCCGAGCACCCCGGCGAAGCCGAGCCCGTGCAGCAGGCCGAACCCGAAGACCACCGGCGCCCGCCAGCGCGTCATGCGGTCCGTGAGGACGTTCTCGACGGCCACGTAGACAATCGACAGCGCGATCAGCGGCTCGACCAGGCGTGGCGACAGCGCCACCAGGCCCAGCGCCGCGATCGTCAGCGTCACCGCGTGGGCCACCGTGAACGCCGTCACCTGCCAGACGAGCGGCCGGAGCCGTGCGCTCAGCAGAAACAGCCCCAGCACGAACAGGATGTGATCGAGGCCCTCGGGGACGATGTGGACGAAGCCCAGGCGCAGGTAGCTACCCGCCACCTCGGCGCGGCCGGGCGGCGCGATTGGGCCGATCAGATCCAGCGGATCGCTCCGGGCGCCGGCTTCGAGCACGGAGCGCGCTTCGATGCCCCGCGCCGGGTCGAGAATCGTCAGGTGGACCTCGCCGAACGCCCGGGACGCGAAGAACCCGACGGTGGTCGCGCCCTCCGGGATCGTGCCGGCGAGCCGTGCCGTCAGCCCGAGCACGGTCGGGATGTCCGCCTCGGTCGCGCGGGCGGTGCCGTGGTCGGGGAACGAGACGTCGAACGGAACGGGATCGCCGTCGAACCGCACCCGGACGCGCCGCTCGAACAGCCGGCGCAACCGCGCGAGGCGTGTCCCGAGCTCGTCGGGCGACAGACCCTCGAGGGCCGCCACCAGTTCAGCGTCGTCGGCGTCGATGGGGGCGCCGAGGGCCAGCGCGTCGAGGTCGTAGATCAGGTTGGCCTCGAAGGCGCCATCGGCCCGAAGCGTGAGCGTCACTTCGGTAAACGACAGCGGGTGGGCCAGGGTCCGTGTGGCGCCGGGCAGGAGCAGGGCGCTGCACAGCAGCGCGGCCGAAACGAGCGCGAGTAGTAGGCGGCGCACGGGATCAGAGAGGCCCGTCCGCCCACGGACCGGTTACCGCGAACGTGATTCCCGGCGTCTGCGCGTTGAGGAAGAGCCAGCGGCCGTCCGGGCTGTAGGTGGCGCCTGCAAACTCGCGCGCCCGGAAGTCGCCGGAGAAGCCGTTCTTCTCGCCGTCGAGGACGACGTTGTTCCTCGCGAAGGAGAAGATCGCGCCGTCGAGTGTGAGCCCCCGGACGAAGTTGTCCGTGTCGCCGTCCTCGCAGAGCACCAGGCCGCCGCGCGGGCTCACGCAGAGGTTGTCCGGCATGTCCAGCACGTCCTTTCCGGGCGACTCGAAGATGAGCCGCAGGCGCTCACCGCTCGGGTCGTACTCCCAGACCTGGCCCATGTCGGCCTCGCCCCCGGTGGTCGACACGATGTAGATTCGTCCGTCGGCGTGCCACGTACCCTCCAGGCGTGCGAACGTGGCGCCGCCGCCGGCGGCGCCCTGCCCGAATACGCTGTCTTCCGCGATCTCGGTTGGGTCGGGATCGGCGATCGGCGTCCACGACACCGGCCGCCAGACTCCCGCGGTCTGGCCGGTCCGCATGTCCGCTTTCTGCGTGTCGGCGATCCCGAGCATCTCCAGACGACCGCCCGCGGACAGGTTCCCCGGCTCGTCCGGCAGGAACCGGTAGAAGCCCGAGGCTCCCTGATCCTCCGTCTCGTAGACGATCCCCGTCGCGGGATCGACAGACACGGCCTCGTGGACAAACCGGCCCATCGCCCGGTACGGCTCGGCCGTTGCCGTGCCCGCGGCCGGGACCTCGAAGATGTACCCGTGCGGCTGCCGGTACTCGGGGCGCGTTCCGAACTGGAGCAACGACTGGGCGAACGGAGCCGGCAGGTCCGGTCCGAGCACGGTCTCCTCGCACGTCAGCCACGAGCCCCAGGGGGTCGGGCCGCCGGCGCAGTTGACCGCGGTGCCGGCCAGGCTGACCCATGCCTCGACGACCGTCCCGGTCGCCGTATCGAACTCGATGGTCGTCGTGCCGCCGCCGCCGGCCGGGTCGTAGAGTGGGCGGTCGGCAAACGCCCCGCCCGTTCGGACCTCGTGGTTGCGGACGAGCCGGATGCGGCTGCCGCTTGCGGCGAACGCCGCCATCCCGTCATGGGCCCCCGGCGTCGGGCGTCCGTCCGCCAGCGGGTCGCCGGTCCAGCCGAACGTCAGGTAGCGGAACCCGGCGGGGAGGTGCAACAGCGGCAGACCCGTCGTCTCGTCGCGGACCGGCTGGAGCGGGCCGTAGCCGACCTCGCCCGGCGCTCGGCCTCGGCCGGACGACCGACCCCTCGTGGCGCCGGCGGCGCGTCCCGCGAGGGCATGGAACGGTGCGGCGCCGAGGGCGGCGCCGGTGAGGGACAGGAACGTCCGACGGTCCACGCGGGGTAACGTCGAATGCATGCCCCAGTCTAGCAACTGGCCGTGTCGGAGTGGTGACGGCGCGGCCGGCCTCAGCGGCGCAGCTTGATCCGGTAGGGACGGCCCCGGCGCAGGAAGTTGATCTGCGTGTCGCTGTCCGCCCGGACCCTCGCCAAGCCCGTGCCCGCCGCCGCCGCCTCGGTTACGTCGTCGCCGGCGACGCGGTAGATCATGTCCCCGGCCTGCACGCCCGCGAGCGCGGCGACGCCGCCCTCCTCGACCGCGGCGACCAGTGCGCCTTCCCGGATCTGCAGATTGTCCGGCTCCGCGCGCTCCAGTAGCGGCGGCCCCGGCTCCGCGTCGCACAGGACGAGGCCGACGCTCTCGACGTCGCGGTCCGTGCCCGCGACGCAACGGTACAGCGCCGCTTCGGCGGGCTGGGTCCCGGCCGCGGGAGGAGCGCCGGCCCACGGCGCGGCACCGACCACGGCGAGGATCGACGCCGTCCCGGCGGCCCTCACGAGCGACGCCACCACACGACGCATGGGCATGAGGGACAGTATACGCGGCCCGGCCCGGCCGTCTCCGCGGTCTCGCGCGAAGGGCCGGGCCGGCCGTGGCAGAGATGCCGGGAGATCACCGCCGGGGTGTGCCGGTTCACCCGGGCGCCGCGGGGTTCTAGGATTCCAGAACGGCGTTCAGGGAGATCTCGGCGTTCATCAGCTTGGAGATCGGGCAGCCGGTCTTCGCGCCGTTCGCCGTCTCGTCGAAGGCGGCCTGGCTGATGCCGGGCACCTTGGCCGAGCACTCGAGGTGGATCTTCGTGACCGCGACCCCGCCCTCGACCGGTTCCATCGTCACCGTCGCGGTGGTGCTCACGTGGTCCGGCGTGTTGCCGCCCTTCGCGAGCTCGTTCGACAGCGCCATCGAGAAGCAGCCGGCATGTGCGGCCGCGACGAGCTCCTCGGGATTCGTCCCCGGGCTGCCCTCGAACCGCGTCGCGAACGTGAACGCGGCGCCGGACAGGACGCCGCTGTTGGCCGAGATCGTGCCGCTGCCACCCTTCAGGTCGCCCTTCCAGACCGCCGATGCCTTGCTGTCCATGCTGCCTCCTGGCTACCCGGCCGCGGCCCGCGCGGCCCCGGCCGGGCATCGTGATTCTCTACTGTTTGTGCGGTGCACCCGGAGCGCGGAAGCCGACGTGCACTGGACTCTAGATCGTTCGGTTCGCGGGGCGCAACACCGGCGACACGGCGCGCTTGTGCCTGCATTTCATGGCATCTGCTAGCATCTGTGGGTATGGGAGGGTTGGGATGCCGACTGTGCAGGTGAGTGCGCGCATCGACGTCGCGATCAAGAAGGCGCTCGACGACTACTGCCGGAGGCATGGCGTCGTCATGAATCACTTCATCCAGGAAGCGCTTCTCGACCGCTTGGAGGAACTGGAGGACATCGAGGATCTCAAGCGGATCCGCCACGAGCCGACGCGGCCTTTCAGCGAGGTCCTCGCCGAGCTCGATCTCGATGGCAAGGTATAGGATTCAAATCTCTCGCACGGCCGAGCGGCAGATCAAGAAGCTGCCGGTGGACCGCCGGCTCCGGGTCGCTCGCGCCGTGCAGGCGCTCGCGATCGACCCTTTTCCGACCGGTTGTCGCAAGCTCACCGGTTACGACGACGTGTTCCGCGTCCGCGTCGGGCCGTACCGTGTCCTTTATAGCGTGAACGCCGGCGCGCTCATCGTCATCGTCCTGAAAGTGGGCCACCGCAGGAACATACCGTCGCGACGCTCGCCTTCCGGACCTGCCGTCAGCACGAGGATATCGTTGATTCAGAGCGGTTGAAGCGACCTTGACGACCGCTTTCCGTATGGGATAATCGACCGTTCCGAGCCTGTCCACCCATGCTCGTCAGCCTGTCCGTCAAGAACTTCAAGAGCATCCGGGAAGCGCACATCCGCTTCGGGCCGTTCACCTGCTTCATCGGCCACAACGGCGTCGGCAAGAGCAACCTGTTCGACGCGATCCACTTTCTCGGCGCGCTGACCGAGCGCGACATCTCCGACGCAGCCACCGAGGTCAGGCGCACGAGACCCCGAGCGCAGGATGGAGTTGTCGGCGGACATGGTGGTGCCGCCGCAGGTGGAAGACGACTTCGGCCAGATCGCGAAACCGAGCACGACGCTTCTCACCTACAGGATCAAGCTCCGGTACGAGTCGAAGTCGGATCGCCTGCTGGTGGAGCACGAGAGCCTGACGCACGCAAAGCTGGAGGACTACAGGAAGTTCGTCGGATTCGACTCGTCGAAGGACTTCAGGAAATCCGTCGCTCTGGGGGGGCGGCGCGGCGGGCCGCTGATCTCGACCAGAGCGGACAGGATTCAGCTCCACGGCGACGGCGGAAGCCGGGGGCGGCCCTCGCCGGTGGGCAAGTCTCGGCTGACGGTGGTCGGCGGCACGAACACCTACGACTACCCGACCGTCCTTGCCGCAAAGCGGGAGATGTCATCCTGGCGCGTACTTCACCTCGAGCCGAGCGCGATGCGCACTCCCGACACCCGGTCCGCGCCGACCCACGTCTCGGCGTCGGGCGGCCACATACCGGCCACGCTCCATGCGCTCGTTGCGAGGGACTCCGCCGCGGAGGGTGAGATCCTCTTTCGCCTTCGCCAGCTCAACTCGGACATCGCGGAGCTGGGGGTCTACGCCGACGACATTCGAGATCAGCTTGCCCTGAGGGCCCGCGTTCCCGGCGTGGACAACTGGCTGTACGGCCGCTCCCTGTCGGATGGCACGCTGCGGTACATCGCCCTGGTTCTGATGCTGGTGGACGTTCAGGACCGCGCCGTCCTGTGCATCGAGGAGCCCGAGAACGGCATCCATCCCTCGCGAGTGCCGAACCTCGCGGAGCTGCTCCGGGACTACGCGGTCGACGTCAACGACGCAGTCGGCGCCGACAATCCCTTGCGGCAGGTCGTCCTCAATACACATTCCCCCGAGGTGGCGCGACAGCTCTCCTTCGACGAGCTCGTGTTCGTTGAGCGGGCGCTCACGAAGCAGGACGGGCCGATCAGCACTTTTCGGCCCATCACGGGGGCGTGGAGGACGCATCAGCCGGACGGAACGGAATCGACCACACAGCCGATTGACCGGCAGGCGGTGGTCGACTTCATCGGCGGTTCGCCGGTCAACTCGGAGTTCGATCAATTGAGGCTCCAGTTCGGATCGGCCAAGTGAGCCGACAGTTGACGTGGTCCATCGTGGCCGACGGTGGCACCGACCTGATGCTGGTCCCGGTCATCCAGTGGGCGATACACCGGCTCGATCCCGACGTCGAGATATTGGAACCCGAGTTCCGGAAACGACGCGGAGGTATCGAGGATTTCCTCCGCACGTACAACTCCGGCGCCATGGTCGTCTTCGCGCATCGGGATTCGGAGAACCTCACGCTGGAGAATCGCTTGCGGGAATTCCATGGCGTCACCCGCGCGGACGTGGTGCCTGTCGTACCCGTTCAGATGTCGGAGGCCTGGATTCTCTTCGACGGAGCGGCGGTGGCGAAGGCAGCCGGCTCACCGGCTGCTGAGGTAGTTGCGCCGGCGATCGCCGAAATCGAGAACATCAGGAGTCTTTGTTTAGCGGGTCGCGGCGAAGATCCGCGTTTTAAGACTGCAGGTTTGGTGCGCCCGTTCCGATAGGCGGGGTATGGCCGAGGGTCCGGACGCGCCCCAGCGTGAGGATGATCCGCGGGACACGCGCATCAAGCAGCAGGACCGGGAGATTTCGCGGCTGCGCGGGGACTTGGCGCAGGTCAACCGCGACCGGGATCGCTGGAAGCGCCACAGTGAACGGCTCCAGCAACAACTCGATACCGCGCGCCGCGCGGGCTTCCGGCAAGCGGCTCCCTTTGCCAAGGACCGACCGCAGGGGCGCGGCGGGCGTCCCGGACGGCGGGCCGGTGCACGCTATGGCCGGCAGGCGTGCCGCCGGCGTCCGGCCCAGGTGGACGAGACGCATGCGGCGCCGGTCCCGGCGGCGTGTCCGGACTGTGGCGGCGCGATCGAAGTGACCCGCGTGGCATCGCAGTATCAGGAAGAAATCCCCGAGGTGCGCCCGATCGTGCGCCGCTTCGACATCGAGGTGGGTCACTGCTCGCGGTGTCAGCGGCGCGTGCAGGGCCGCCACGCGCTGCAGACCTCGGATGCGCTGGGCGCGGCCGGTGCGCAACTGGGCCCCGGCGTCGTGGCGCTGGTCGTCGAGTTGCACACCGAGATGGGCGTACCGCTGGCGAAGGTCGCCCACGTGCTGCGGACCACGTTCGGCCTGCAGGTGACGCCGGGCGGCCTCGCTCACCTGCTGCACCGCACGGCCCGCGACGCCGCGCCGACCTACACGGCGCTGTGCGAGCAGGTCCGCAACTCGCCGGTGGTCACGCCGGATGAAACCGGGTGGCGGGTGGGTGCCATCAGCCACGGGCGCATTCCCGATTTCCCGGAGCAGTGTGTAGGCAAAGATGGACTGTGAGGCTGGGGGAGGTTGAGCCGGTCTTCGGACAGACGGGGAGGGTGGTACTGGACATTACGGCTCGGACTGCCCATGATGGTGCGTTGAAATGGACAAGAGCGCCATCGACACCCCGAGCCGCGAGATCGATCTTGGCAACATTCCCGTCCACCTGCGCACTGCCCTCCGGCGGGCGCTGGAGTTTGAGGCGCGTGCTCGAGCGCCCAGGTCGGCAGAGGAAGCGGAGCAGTGCGAAGAGCAGCTGCGGGCCATCGCGGACGAGTTCTTCGGCGCCCTCCTCACCCCCGTGCTGCAACGCGCGGTGCGCTCCGCCGCGGTTGGCGACGCGGCGAGCGCCCTCGTGCGCCACCTGCCCTGGCGGATGCGGAGCGACGGCCTGGAGACCGTCAACGTTCGCACCTCCCGGGGCACGACGGTGCCGGTCACGACGCCGTACTACCGCGAGAAACACGCCCGTCGGGCGAAGCGGAGGCCGGGACTCTACCCCGCCTTGGTGGTGCTGGGCATCTACGACCGGTGCACGCCGAAGCTGGCCTCGGATGCAAGCCGCGCGGTCGCCATGCTCAGCTCGCTGGCCGAAGCGCAGGCGCAGCTCCGCCGGGCGCATTCCCGATTTCCCGGAGCAGTGCAGTGTGTAGGCAAAGATGGACTGTGAGGCTGGGGGAGGTTGAGCCGGTCTTCGGACAGACGGGGAGGGTGGTACTGGACATTACGGCTCGGACTGCCCATGATGGTGCGTTGAAATGGACAAGAGCGCCATCGACACCCCGAGCCGCGAGATCGATCTTCGCAACATTCCCGTCCACCTGCGCACTGCCCTCCGGCGGGCGCTGGAGTTTGAGGCGCGTGCTCGAGCGCCCAGGTCGGCAGAGGAAGCGGAGCAGTGCGAAGAGCAGCTGCGGGCCATCGCGGACGAGTTCTTCGGCGCCCTCCTCACCCCCGTGCTGCAACGCGCGGTGCGCTCCGCCGCGGTTGGCGACGCGGCGAGCGCCCTCGTGCGCCACCTGCCCCGGCGGATGCGGAGCGACGGCCTGGAGACCGTCAACGTTCGCACCTCCCGGGGCACGACGGTGCCGGTCACGACGCCGTATTACCGCGAGAAACACGCCCGTCGGGCGAAGCGGAGGCCGGGACTCTACCCCGCCTTGGTGGTGCTGGGCATCTACGACCGGTGCACGCCGAAGCTGGCCTCGGATGCAAGCCGCGCGGTCGCCATGCTCAGCTCGCTGGCCGAAGCGCAGGCGCAGCTCCGCTCCGACGGCATCGCCCTGGATATCAAGACCCTCCGCTCGACCGCCTATCGCTACGCTGCGCGGGCCCGAGCGGCCCAGCAGAGCGCGGCGTGCGGCCTGCTGGACCGCGTGACCGGGAAGCGGGTGGTCGTCTCCCTCGACGGGGGCCGCGTCCGTGTGAGGCGCAAGAAGCGTGGCCCCAAGACGAAGAAGGGGCGCAACCGATTCCATACCGACTGGAAGGAACCGAAGCTCCTCATCCTGTACGTCGTCGGCGACGACGGGCGACCGTCTCAGACGTGGGCCCCGATCATCGACGGCACGCTCCGGGGACCGGAGGCGGTCTTCGCCCTGCTGTTGTCGTACGCGCGGCAGATCGGCCTCAACGCCGCTGACAAGGTGCTCTTCATCGCCGACGGCGCGCCCTGGATCTGGCAACGCATCCCGCGCCTCATCGCCGCGCTCGGGCTCTCGCCGACACAGGTGCTGGGGCTGATCGACTTCTATCATGCCGCGAAGCAACTCTCCGACGCGGTCAAGCTGCGCCGCTGGAGCGCGACGCAACGCACCCGCTGGCTCAACCGCACGCGGGGGCTGCTCAAGCGAGCACGGGTGGACGAGGTGATCACGGCCCTGCGGGAGCTGTGCCGCGGGCGCACGGCCGGCAAGATCCGCACGCACCTCAACTACTTCCTGAAGAACCGTCATCGTTTCGCCTACACCACAATGGTCGGGCTCGGGCTTCCGCGGGGCAGCGGTGCCGTCGAAAGCGCCATCCGTCGCGTCATCAATCTCCGCATCAAGGGCGCATCCATCTATTGGCTACCGGAGAGCGTCGACGCGATTCTTCTCCTGCGGTCTTTCTATAAGTCCGGCAGATGGAACTGTTTGCAGCGGATGGCCATGACGCCGGTGGGTGTGAGCGCGTGACCGGGAAATCGGGAATGCGCCCTCAGCCACTGGCTGTGGGCGTTCGTTACCCCGGAGACGACGGTCTACGCCATTTGCCCCGGCCGCGGGTTCGATGATGCCACCACGGTTCTGGGGGCCGACTTCGACGGGGTGCTCGTGCGCGACGGGTGGGTGTCGTAGGGCGCATTCCCGATTTCCCGGAGCAGTGTGTAGGCAAAGATGGACTGTGAGGCTGGGGGAGGTTGAGCCGGTCTTCGGACAGACGGGGAGGGTGGTACTGGACATTACGGCTCGGACTGCCCATGATGGTGCGTTGAAATGGACAAGAGCGCCATCGACACCCCGAGCCGCGAGATCGATCTTGGCAACATTCCCGTCCACCTGCGCACTGCCCTCCGGCGGGCGCTGGAGTTTGAGGCGCGTGCTCCAGCGCCCAGGTCGGCAGAGGAAGCGGAGCAGTGCGAAGAGCAGCTGCGGGCCATCGCGGACGAGTTCTTCGGCGCCCTCCTCACCCCCGTGCTGCAACGCGCGGTGCGCTCCGCCGCGGTTGGCGACGCGGCGAGCGCCCTCGTGCGCCACCTGCCCTGGCGGATGCGGAGCGACGGCCTGGAGACCGTCAACGTTCGCACCTCCCGGGGCACGACGGTGCCGGTCACGACGCCGTACTACCGCGAGAAACACGCCCGTCGGGCGAAGCGGAGGCCGGGACTCTACCCCATAGGCGCTAACTTGTTAAGGCCACATGGTCCTCCGGCAGCTCAGTTCAGCCGAAGTACGCGGAGAGTTGCGGCTGTCGGCGACGTGGCGGCTCCGCCAGCTCGCCGGAGATCGTTCGCCAGTCGCTGATCATGCGCGCCAGCGGGAGCGGCGGTTCGATGGCGCGCGTGACCTGGTTGAGCACGAACTTGAAGTCACGCCACGCGCTCGGGGGGCGCCGGCGCCGGCACGTCGTAGCCCCAGGGGGAAATCGCGCGGGCGTGGTGGATCAGCTTCTCCACCAGCAGCGCCACGAACAGTTTCCCGTAGAGCCACGCCTTGGCGCTGTCGTCGTCGTACTTCGGCACGTGCCCCAACTGGGCCAGCGACTTGAAGCGCTTGAACACCAATTCGACCTGCCAGCGCAGGCGATACCACTCCAGCACGTCCGCGGCGGAAAAGGGTGGCTCGGGAAAGGTCGTGAAGACGATCACGTACTCAGCAAAGCGCAGCGTGGCCGGTTGCACCTGGTTGCCCTTGCGGGCGGCGTCTCGGCGGACTTTCAGGTGCGCCAAGCGGATGGCTTCCGCCGACTTGCGGAGCACGCAGACCCGGCCCGGCAATCTTGCCGGCCGGGCCGCCATCGTCGCGCGGGACCGCGACCGTGATCGCCCAGGACCGGCCGGCGCCCGGACGCGTGACCGACCCCACCGCCGCAAGCAGGTCGAACGGCCGCCCGGCCGTCGTGCACAGCGGCAGCGACCCCGTGTTGACACGCACAATCAGCCGCCCGCCCGCGTCGACCACGTGGCGAATGCCCCGGGCCGTCGAATAGCCGCGGTCGGCCAGCACATGGTCGCCGGCGCGGATCGGGAACTGCGCCAACGATTCTCCCGTGCCCGGCCCCTCGGTCCCCGTCAGCTTGAAGAAGTCGCACGCCAGCGACGGCAGGCCCACGCTGTAGTGCAGGCGCCACAGCGACCCGCTCGGGCCCGGTTCCTTCACCGTCGTCGCATCCACGGCCCGGACCTGGAACGCGCCTCCGGGGATGACCGCCAGACCCTGCTCCTCGAACAGGCGGACACACAGCGCGTGCAACCAACCCTTGGATTTCTTCAGCCGCTTCAACAGCGCCACGTCGGACAGGTCCGCCAGATGCGCCTGTCGGGCCCGAACCACCGTTTCCCGCAACGAGTGTCCGCAGCCGAGGTGCAGCAGGAGGGTCCGCAGGAGGTTGTCGACCGTCTTGTCCTTGCGCAGCCCCTTCAACGCCCCGGTGTCCTGCGCCAACTCGCGCCAGTCCTGAGGGAAGAACCGCTGGCTCAACCGCACGCGGGGGCTGCTCAAGCGAGCACGGGTGGACGAGGTGATCACGGCCCTGCGGGAGCTGTGCCGCGGGCGCACGGCCGGCAAGATCCGCACGCACCTCAACTACTTCCTGAAGAACCGTCATCGTTTCGCCTACACCACAATGGTCGGGCTCGGGCTTCCGCGGGGCAGCGGTGCCGTCGAAAGCGCCATCCGTCGCGTCATCAATCTCCGCATCAAGGGCGCCTCCATCTATTGGCTACCGGAGAGCGTCGACGCGATTCTTCTCCTGCGGTCTTTCTATAAGTCCGGCAGATGGAACTGTTTGCAGCGGATGGCCATGACGCCGGTGGGTGTGAGCGCGTGACCGGGAAATCGGGAATGCGCCCGTGTCGTATCGCTGCTACCGCGCCGCGCTGCACCAATCCTGCCTGAATCACCTGCTCCGACGATGCAAGGAACTGCAGGAAGATCATCCCGACAGTCTCTGGGCCGGGCAGGTGCAAGCGGTCTTGCAGACGGGCCTTGCCGTGCGTGACCGCTGCAACGACGGCGAGCTGAGCGAGCACGGTCTGGCATCGGTCCGCGGCCGACTCGTGGCCCGGCTCGGTCGGCTCATTGACGCACCGCCACCGCTGGACGACGCCGAGCGCTTTGCCCGGCATCTGGCCACCGAATTCGCTGCCGTGTTTCTCTTCTTGTGGGACCTGTCGGTCGATGCCACCAACTGGCGCGCCGAACAGGCCATCCGTCCCGCCGTCGTTATCCGCAAGGTCTGCGGTGGCAACCGCACCCGTCACGGCGCCGACAGCCAGCAGGTGCTGGCCAGCGTCGTTCGCACCGCCCGCCAACGCGACCTCGACCTTCCTCCGCTGATCGCCACGATGTTGCGCGCTGCCGATCCCGTCGTCCCCGACGCATTCGGGCTTCCGCCGCCGCCCGCGTGAGGGGCGCAACGCCGGACCGACCGCTTCCCAAGCGCGACCGGTCCCCGCGGCTGCCCGCCGCGAAAGATACAGTGCAAAGACGCCACCCCGACTTGGCTGCCGGCTGTGTGCGGCGGGTGTTTCGAACGGCTACTGCGCTCGGCAGCCAGCAGACCTTGCCCTCCGTGCCCAGGGCAAGCCGACGCCCATACGTCCGCGCCCGACTTCCTACTGCGGCATGGTAACAATGCAGCAATGGCGGCAACCCGCGTGAGACGCAACATCCGCAAAGGAACCTCGTCGGGACTCCGAACGTTCCCGGCCCACTTCAGACCGTATTTATTGACGAATCACCCGCTAACCCGGAAAATTCGTGGCGTGTTCCGATTCCGGTACAGACACAAGAGCCCCACGTGTGGTACAAGTGCAGTGTTAACAACCACTTGCGCCACCACGGAGGCCCTTGCGTGACGACCGACACTGTACCATAGACTGTTCTGTTCCCGGATCTGTTTGACAAGCCGCTGTTCGCCCAGTTCAACCAGGAGCAGGCCAGTTCCGACGGCGGGGCGATCCTGCTGAAGGCCGCCGAGCGCATCTACGGCCTGGTCAAGGCGTTCGCCGGGTGTCTGTTCGACAAGCGGGCGCCGGACAAGACCCGGCACTCGCTCGCGGACCTGATCGGCCAGCGCATCTTTGGCATCGCCTGCGGCCATCCCGACTGCAATGATGGCGACCGTCTCGCCGACGACCCCATCCACAAGCTGCTGCTCGACAGGGACCCGGTTTCGGGCGAGCGCCTGGCGTCGCAGCCGACGCTGTCGCGGTTCGAGAACGCGGTCAACCGCTGCGCGCTCTACCGCATGGCGGACGAGTTGGCCACGCGGGTCATCGAGCGGCATCGCCGCCGTCTGGACGGGCGGGCGCGGTGCATCACGATCGACCTGGATCCGACGGACGACCCGACGCACGGGGCGCAGCAGTACACGCTCTTCAACGGCTACTACGACAACTGGTGCTACCTGCCGCTGCTTGGGTTCCTGACCTTCGACCGCGAATCCGAGCAGTATCTGTGTGCGGCGCTGTTGCGGCACGGCAAGGCGGTCGCCTCGGAGGGGACGGTCGGGCTGTTGTCGCGGCTGCTGCCGCTGCTGCGCCGGGCGTTTCCGCGGGCGCGCATTCTCGTTCGGCTCGACGGAGGCTTTGCCAGCCCGGCGGTCTTCGCCTTCCTGGAGGCGCAGCCGCGGCTCGATTACGTGGTCGCGATGGCGAAGAACGCGGTGTTGGAGCGGCACGCCGGGCTGGCCATGCTGGTGGCGCGGGCGCGGACTTGGCGCAGCGAACAGACCGAGCACGTCTACACCGAGACCGACGAGTACCAGGCCGGCACGTGGAACCACGCGCGGCGGGTGGTAATCAAGGCCGAAGTCGTCCGCCTCGCAGACCGCGAGCCGCGGGACAATCCGCGCTTCGTCGTGACCAACATGCGGCAGACGCCGCGTTTCCTCTACGAGAAGGTCTACTGCCGCCCGCGGGGACGCCGAGAACCGGATCAAGGAACTGAAGGCCCTGCAGCTCGACCGCACGAGTTGCCAGGCGTTTTCGGCGAATCAGTTGCGCGTGCTGCTGACGGCTGCCGCCTACGTGCTGATGCAGGAGTTGCGGCTGCGCGCCGCCGACCCCGCGTGCGCCCGCGCGCAGGTGCCCTGGCTGCGCGACCGGCTGCTGAAGCTCGGCGTCCAGGTGGTGCGCTCGGCGCGTCGCATCGTCCTGCGCCTGCCGCGCGCGACACCGGACCTGGCGGCGTGGCGGCACATCGCATTCGCGCTCGGGGCGCGCGCCGGATAGCCGCTCGGCGAGCGCCGCATCGCTGACCGACGGAGGCTGCCAACCGCCCGCAACGGGGGAAGTGTGCGCTGTCCTCCCCGGCGGCACCCGTCATCACGTCCATTCGGCGCTCAACCACCCTGCCACGCGCGGTTGAGAACGTTCCAATGGCCGCCCACTGCTCATTCCCCGTTGTCCGTGACCGAGTCCGGTCCCGGCGCCGCCTCCCAGGGGCCGAGTCACGGTCGCCACGAATAGTCCGGGCTAAATGCAATACTGTTGCTTTAGAGATCTGACGCCACGATACGCGGTGTCCAGTCCCACTTGCGGCGGGATATCGGACCAGGGCCGCGAAGTGGATAACCGCTCATCTTCCGCTTGACGCCGCGGGGTTTCTTCTGGCCGCGACTGGAGACCACCCGCTCTTCCAGAATCTCTTCCAGCACGCGCTCGCGAAGCCGCTCATTCGGAGATGAGGGGGGAAACGCCGGGGTTCTCGACACGGCGGCGCACGACCCGCACGGCGTGGACGAACGAAAGGCGGTCCGGGTCCTCGTCGACCTTGCGCGCCGCCTCGTGGATCAGACGCCGCACGGCGTAATGCGCCAGCATCAGGCCGTGGACCTCCTGCAACACCAAGTCCGGCGTCTTGCTGCGCAGGATTGCGCCGGGTCCCAGGATGTGGGTCTTGACCTCATCGTAGGCGGTCTCCACCTCCCATCGCTCGTGGTACAGAGCGGCAACCTCGGCGGCTGGCGCAACGGCCGGGTCGAGCAGGGTGGTGGCCAAGCGGTAGACGGTGTCGCTCGGGTCGTCAAGCCTGTACTCGACGACCCGGACGGGGCATTCACCCTGACTGCGCCGGCGGTCCTGGCCGCTGCCCCGCAGCACGCTCCGGTAGGAACCATCGTCGAAGCGCTCCAGCACCGGCAGGCGCAGGTTCGCCTTCATGCGCCAGAGCAGGTCTGCGCCGGTGCCGGCCGCCCGCCGCCAGAGCGGGAAGCCGCAGTAGCCCCGGTCGGCAAGCACCAGCATTCCCGTGGACAACCAAGGCAGCAGCGCCTCGACCTGCGCCTGCTCCGATTCGTCATACGCTCCCGCCCGCCACGCGAACGCCGCGCGCGTCCCCACCTCCACCAGCGCCGTCAGGCGCACCTGGGGGAAAGCAGCACGGCCACGCGACGCGCCGGGCGCGCCGAACGCCTGCCGGTTCGTCGCCTCGTCCGGCACGTTCAGCGTGGACCCGTCGAACGCCACCAGGCGCCGGCCGCGATACCACGACCCGCGCGTCGCCAGGTCCGCCACCGGCCCCACCCGGGCCGCGCGCAACGCCTCGAACGGCGCAGACCCCAAGCGCGTCCTCGCTCGCGAAATCGATGACTTCCCCGACACGCGCAGCGTCGCGTCCGACGACACCCACCGCAGCCCCTCCATCAGGCAGCGCAGCACCTCCCGCGCTGACACCGACCGGAACAGCCCCAACGCCACCACGTAGTACATCATCGCCTCGGCCGGCAGAGCGCGCTGCCGAAGGCTTGCCCGACCGCACGACGCCAACGCCTTGCGTACCGCCCCGATCGGGTACACCTGTGCGAGCACCCCGATGCTGAGATAGTCCGACAGCCGCGGGCCACCTGGCAGAACGGCTTGTGTTCGGGACATCGCCCCCCCCCGCATCTCCGCTCTCAGAGCAGAATACAGGGGTGTGAATGTTAAAGCAACAGTATTGGGGCTAAATGAGGGCTAAATGAATACCATCAGAGCCGCTTGCAAAACTCTTGGCGTAGCTCGGCTCGGAGCACAAGTTCTTCTGGTGAACATCGTTTTGCCTGGATCCCGACCGAGAATGCGGGGCGGGAGGACCGGCGGCGACCCAAGAGGCGGAAATCAGGGAGTTCGAGGGTTTTCCCACCGGGCGTTGGAGACACCGGTTGGTGACTGACGCCTGTCGGGCGACCGGAAGGGGATGCGCGTTGGCCGGCGAGGCGTTGGTTTACGTCACCAGCCGCAGGAGCTGGTCGGCGGTGAGCGCCAGCACGCCGAACATGCAGTGGCACATCACCTTCGCGTTGCCGCGGACTCGGACGTGGCGCCCGCCGAACTCGTCCTTGAGTCGGCCATTGACGCGCTCACCCGCCGTGCGTTCGTTGTACCGAACCTGTTCGGGAAGCTGCAAGCCGAGACGCTTCAGGCGCCGGGCTTCGGTCTGCAGTTCTTCGGCCAGCGCAGTGTCACGGCGGGGGTTGATATCGATCAGCGGGACGTGGCCGAGTGCGCGGCTGTGCTCGCGGATCTGCACCGCGTCGTAGGCGGCATCCATCAGGTCATACAGATTGTCCACCCGCTGGGCCGACAGGGTGGCCAGTGGAACGGCGGCCTGGCTGTCGTGCAGCGAGGCGGACGTCAGGATGCAACTGACCGGAATCTGGCCGTCGGCCACGTCGATGTGCAACTTGTAGCCGACCCAGGTGTCCCTGTAGCCCTTGCTGTTCTTCTTCGTGCCCACACTGCACTCGGCCGGCAGGTCGTCGAGCATCTCCTGCAGGGTCATGCTCGGTTGCCGGTCGAGGCGTTTGCGTGTCTTGGGCCGTTCTTCACCCTTCTTCGGCCGGCCCCGCTTGCGCTTGGGCGGCGGAGGCGACTTCTCCTTCGCGGCCGGCTTCTCGCGCCCCTCGATGGCCGTCGAGTCTCGGGACAGATGGCCCACCAAACGGTCGCCGTGCGTCTTCCGGAGCAACGCTTCATGCACGCGCTGGGGCAACTGGGAGTGGGCGAATTCGGCGAAGGCGCGAGAGAAGACCGACTCGCTTGGCATCTCGCGCCGCCGCTCCCAGCCGCAGATGCGGCGCAGCACCACGTCGGTGGCCAACCGGTCCAGCAGCAGGCGCGTGGTCGGCATGTCGTAGACCGCCTTGGCGACGAAGGCGCGCGCCACCGCCGCGCGGTCCTTGCGGGGGCGGCCCGGCATCCGCAAGCGCGAGGGAATCATCTGCTCGATACGGATCACCTCGAGGGTCTGCACCAACTGCTGCTGTTTCTCGGTCAGCGAACCCAACACCTGCTCCAACCGGGGAAACAGGCCCTGTTGGATTGACTCCCAGTAGGCGGCGAACGAGGCGCGCAGGTTCTGCATGGCTTGACTGCTCCCAGCGCCTACTATATATAGTAGTGTAGGAGTGAGGTCAAGGAGGGAACCGATGGGCCGCCGGAACCCGATGCGCCGGTACAGCGAACAATACGATGCGCTCAAGGCGGAGTTGCAAACGCTCGGGTTTGTCCGCCAGGGCAGTATCCAGACCCGCCGTCTCACGTGCGGGAAGCCTGCCTGCCGCTGCCACCGCGACCCGGACGCGCGTCACGGCCCGTACCGCTACTGGACACACAAGGTGCGCGGAAAAACGGTCAGCCTGCTGCTCTCCGAAGACGAACTCGCCCTCTACCAGGAGTGGCTCGAGAACAACCGCGAACTGGAACGGGTCGTGAGGGAAATGCGCCACGTCTCGTCGCGCGCGCTCGCCCTCATAACCGACCGGGAGGTCCCAGAGGTCCCTTGAGACCCCGTGTCTCCGGTTCCCCGGCGCCGGTGACGGCTGCTATCCTAATCCTACGAACGCTGCGTCCCACCCCGCTGACCGTCCGTTCCCTCTGCCTCGGGTAGGAAAACCCGGCCGACCAAGGGTTTTGCAAGAGGCTCATCAGGAATCCCAAAGAGCGCCTGGATGAGCTTCTCTTTCGTGCGGCCGGGTTGCCTGCCGGACGCCGCGGCAGGAACTTCAAGCGCTCGATCACGCAACGCCGCGTGAGCGTTGCTGCTCACATTGCCGACTACGGTCCGCTGGAAGGTGTTCCGGCGTTTCGCAGATTTCAGGAAACCCTTGCGGAGCGCTACCCGTACAGGAATCTACTCGGACAATAGACCTGCGACTTGAGACACACGGAACTGGTGCACCTGCGGCCCCGCGGCCACCGCGACTACCGACATGCCCTCGGCAGGGTCATGCCGGACTACGCGCGCCGCCGGGAGGATCTGCGGCAAGCGGGGCGTCGGGCTGGCGTGGTGACTGTGGCCTGCCTGTCATCGCTCCTTCAGGTGGTTCTTCAGAACACGCAGCCCGCGCGCCAGCGTGCGCGGATCCGCAATGCCGAGCGTCTCTACGCAGCGCCGCCGCCGGTTCGGATCGGCGAAACGTGAGAGTCCGACGTCCAGCTCTCGCGCCACGACGGCGCCGTAGGCGGACTCGGCGGTCTTCATCGCCGGGTGCCAGGATTCGCGTGGCCAGCGGGCCGCCATGAAGGCGAGATCCACCAGATCGCGGGCGTTGGTCGAACCGTCCTGGCCCCAATCTGCGTGAGCGAGAGCAGAGGAAGTCGATGTCGACCGATTCGCGGAACTCATCGAGCTCCATGACGATGCGGGTGCCGCCGCCGAAGTAGCACTTGGCGGGCGCGAGCAGCGGCCGGTTCAGGGACGCGAGCACACGGGCGAGGAGGCGGTGCCACGGGCGGCGAAACGCACTCGCCTCGAACGCGCCCGACCGCGGCGCGCCGGACCCGACAGTGTTTCCCGAGTCAGGCATTGATCAGCCCGTTCCCGAATTCCCGTGCGAGAGACTCGATCAGCGTCCGTTCGCTGTCTGGGGTTGCGGCGAGGTCGACGAAGCGCCAGTTGCGTTCGTAGAGCGCAAATGCGTCCCGACGGGTGACATACGGCGTGGGGCGGTTCCAGCAGAGCAGCTTGAGACTCGGATAGTCGTCGACGAGGAGCAACTCCTGCCGCAGGAATGCGTGCAGCCTGTGAGCGAAGTCGGCTTCGCGCATGCCAGCCTTGAGGCGCTCGCAGAGGTCCGTGGGCAGCTTGACCTGATACAGCTTCCAGCCGTCGGCGCGGTCGCGTTGCCGCTGCCGTCGTTTCGCGGTACGAACCTGTTGTGCCCGCCGGGTATCCACTGAGCCTCTCTGTACGCCGATGACATGTCATCATAGCACCGCGCAGAGCCAACTCACGCGCGCTCCATGGTGCGGTCACCCCTCCTGCTCGGCCTCCGCCAGCGCCGGCTCCGCCGCGGCGTCGCCCCCCAAACCGGCCGGCCGCAGCATCCGCAGGCCGTTGAAGGTGACCAGCAGCGACGCACCCATGTCGGCGGCCACCGCCATCCACAGGGTGGCGGCCCCGAAGGCCATGAAGGCGAGGAAGAGCGCCTTGGCGCCGAGCGCGACGGTGACGTTCTCGATGATCACCCGCCGGGCGCGCCGGGCGTGGCCCACCAGGAAGGGGAGCTTCCGCAGGTCGTCCTGCATCAGCACCACGTCGGCCGATTCGGCGGCGACGTCGGTGGCGTTGCCGCCCATCGCGATGCCGACCGAGGCGGCCAGCAGCGCCTGGCTGTCGTTGATGCCGTCGCCGACCATCGCGGTCGGTCCGTGACGCGCGATGAGCTCCCGGACGGCCTCCGCCTTGCCGTCCGGCAGCAGCTCTGCCCGGATGTCCGCCACCTGCACGCGGGCGCCGACGCTGTTGGCCGTCGCCGTGTTGTCGCCGGTGAGCAGCGCCGACCGCAGTCCCTGGCCGTGCATCTGCGCCATGCTGTAGGGCGCTTCCGGCCGGACCGGGTCCGTCACCGCGACGAGCGCCCAGACGTCGTCGCCGGCGCCGCAGACGACCACGGTCTCGTCGGCGCGTTGCATCTGCGCGAGCTCCGGTTCGAGCCGGTCGAGCGCGGTCTGTTCCCGGGCGAACCGCATGCTCCCGACCCAGAACCGCTTGCCGCCGATCACCGCCTCGGCGCCGCGCCCCGCGATGGCCCCGAAGTCGGCGAGCTCGGCCGGTTCGACGCCGCGCCCCCGCGCGTAGCGGACGATGGCGCGCGACAGCGGATGCTCGCTGCGCAGCTCGATGGCCAGCAGGCGGGCCAGCACCTCGTCCTCCGAGCGGCCGTCCACCGGCCGTAGCTCGCGGACGTCCGGATCGCCGCGCGTGATGACCCCGGTCTTGTCGAACGCCACCGCGCGCAGCCGTCCCAGCTCCTCCAGATGCGAGCCGCCCTTGATCAGCACGCCGTGCCGCGTGGCCGACGTGATGGCGGCGGCGATCGTCACCGGCGTCGAGATCACCAGCCCGCACGGGCAGGAGATCAGCAGGATGAGCATCGCCTGGTAGAACCAGTGCTCCCAGCCGCCGCCGAGAAGCAGCGGCGGCACGGCCCCGACCGCGAACGCCACCGCGAACATCAGCGGCGTGTAGTACCGCGCGAACTGGTCGATGAAGCGCTCGGTCGGCGCCCGGTGGTGGTGGCTCTCGCCGACCATGCGGGTGATACGGGCCAGCATGGTGTCCGAGGCGGCCCGCGTGGTGCGGAGTTCGACCACGCCGTGGCCGTTGACGGTCCCCGCAAACACCGGGTCGCCGGCCGACTTCCAGGCGGGCACCGATTCCCCGGTGACCAGCGCCTGATCCACGTAGGAGTTGCCGTCGGTCACCATGCCGTCGCACGGAATGCGCTCCCCCGGCCGCACGCGCACGTGCGCGCCGACCGCGACGCGGTCCACCGGGGTCCGGTGCTCGTGGTCGCCGTGCACCACCGCCGCCGTGGGCGGGGTGATGCGCAGCAGTGAGCCGATCGCGTTGCGCGCCCGCCGCGCGCTCCAGTTCTCCAGCAGCCCGGAGAGTCCGTAGAGGAAGGCCAGCGTCGCCGCTTCGGCCCATTCCGCCAGGAACAGGGCGCCGATGACCGACACCAGCACCAGCGCGTTCATGTCCGGCCGCAGGTGGGCCAGGGAGGCCACCGCCTTGGGCGCGGAGTGGAACAACCCGGCGACGATGCCGAGGAGCAGCAGCAGGACGACGGAGCGGTCGACGCCGTGCGCCCCGTGCGCGTGGGTCAGCAGCGTCTCCGCCACGCCGCCCCCTGCCACCACGATGTGCAGGACCAGGCCGCCGCTCAGGGCGAGTCCGCTCGTCGCCACCAGCGCGTGGCGGCCGTGCGCCTCCCACCACGACTCGACCCGCGGCGCCGTGTCCCACGGTTCGGCGCGCATCCCGAGCCGGGAGACGGCCTCGGCGACCCGCTCGGGGCCGAAGGCGTCGCTGTTCGCATCGACGGTCATGCGGCCGTCGACTACGTGGAAGGAGACGCCGTGGACGCCCTCGCGGTTCGCCAGCGCGTCGCGCAGCAGCGTGGCCTCCTCGTTGCAGTCCAGGCCCTCGACCCGATAATCCAGTTGTTCGCGGATGGTGTGCTCCTTGTCCTGTATCGACGGCACTGCAATGATGCCCTGAACGACGCACGCCCGTCGACAGGTGCTTCGCCGGTTTCGCCAGTTGGGCCGTTTCGGTTTCCGAGCATCCAGGGCAGAGTCGACGACCGAGTCAGCGCAGGGAGCATGACGGCATGGAGACGTCTTCACGAGCAGGGTGGTTCGCCGTGATGCTGGGAATCCTGCTTCCGGGGCTCGGTCACGTCTACATCCGACAGTTCGGGAAGGGATTCGTCCTCAACATCCTTGGCTGGGGCGCCACGTCATTGACGTTCCTCATGGTGAGAGACACCGCTATTGCTCCGGTCAACCTCGTATTGGCCGCACCCTGGATTCCCGGCTTCTACTTCTACATGTCCCGGGACGCCTACGTCGCCGCCCGACAAGCCTCCGCGGGTGGGCGGCACGTGAAGCGCCGCTGGCCACCCTACGTGGCCGCTGCCTGCCTGCTGCTGGCGTCGACCGTGCTCGGCAGGCGTCATCCTTCTTCAGCACGGTGAAACGCCTGGTTGTTGTCGGCGAGGCCATGGCGCCTACTCTCGTGGCTGGCGAGCATGTCCTCCTGCACGTGTCTGCCTACGATGGCCGCCTGCCGGAACCGGGAGACGTCGTCTACTTCCAGTACCCGATAAACCGAGACATGTCATTCGTCCAGCGATGCATCGCGACTGAAGGGCAGATTGTGACGATCGAGAATGGAGTGGTGTACGTCGACGGCATCCGTTTCGATGAACCGGAAGGAGTCCAGCCCGTCCCGGAGAACTTTGGTCCGGAAGTCGTGCCCGACGGGCATTTCTTCGTGTTGGGCGACAACCGGCGTGTGAGCGCTGACAGCAGATCGTTCGGTCCGGTGCCGCGCGACCACCTGCTGGGAAAGGCTGTCCAGAAACTTGTCGCCAGGGATGCGCACAGCGGAGAAATCAGACTGGATCGGATTGGCGAGGTGCTCGACTAGCGACCCGACGCGCGTCAGCCGCGCTTCGATTCGGCGTCCTCAGGAGGCGGAAGCGGTGAGACGTACGCGATGACGAGTATCAGGCCGCCCACGACGAGGAAGGATACGATCCGCGTCAGCTCGCCGGTGTCGGCGAGATCGACAAGGAACAGCTTTGTCACTGTCGCTGCCAGGAGGATCGCGCCGAGCCGCCATTCGCGGCGCAACCCCCAGCGACTCGCACCGAGCATGACGGCGAGCGCCGCCGTCGTCCAGACGATGGAGAGCAGGGCCTGAAACACCGCGGATGACCAGAGCGCGGCGGCTTGGAAAGGTACCCCGGCGAGGAGGTGGGTCGCACGGGCGACGGCCCCGTTCAGAGCAACGAAACCGAGGATGCTCAATGCAAGTCTCGGCGTGTCGTCCGAGTGCCCGCGGGTTTGCGTCGAGTACCGCTGGAACAGGACGAAGAGGGAGAACACCTGCGCCAGCTCAACCGGGTTGAGGAGAGGGATGTAGGGTACCGGGCGCGGATCGCCCGGCAGAAAACTGGCAGCCAGTACGCAGCCCGTGGTAGCGATCACGAGCGGGATCTGGCCGGCGCCGAGATAGATCTCCCGAAAGCGCTCGACCGGCCACTTCAGAAAAACACGGAACGTCGCGAGGCCCCAGACGAAGTACGGTGGAACGAGGGCCGGAATCGCGAACGACCACGCCGAGCCGCCAGGCGCCAACTGGCTGCTCAGCCAGAGGGCTTCCCGCCACACGAAGTACACGCCGAGATACAGCGTGCCGCAGTGGTTACGCGGATGCGACTTCGGACCATTCGGCCTCGAGACGCCGAAGTATCCAGTACTGCGCCAGGAACGCCACCGGCCATGCGAGGGCGCCCCAGTGTGCGAGCAGATCGGGCGTCTCGGCGAACCAGACGAGGGCCAGGAGCACCATCGCCGGGAGCAGGATCAATGGTGGGTACGCCAGGTCCTTCCATTCGAGGCGCGATCGCAGCAGAGCGTACGCGCCGACGCTGATCGTGAGAAACCCGAGCGTGGCGGAGTGCCGGTCGACGGACGACAGGTGCTGTGAGATTTCGAAGGAACCGGCGCCGAACCACCAGACCGTTCCCCAGGCGAGCGTCAGGACCGACAGGAGACGCGAATCCAGACCCGAGACCTGATGTCGATGCAGGCTCCAGGCGGAATGGAGGCCGGCCAGGCTCACCATCAGATGTCCCAGGAAGACCACGTTGAGTACGGGGAGCGCATCTCCCGACTGCCCGCCGATTGCAAGGCAGCCGGCCAGGAACTGCAGGACGAGACCTGACAGAAGGGCCAGACGTCGGTTCTGTCGGGCGCCGATCCATACGACGGCGGCTCCCTCGAGCGCCCAGGCGGCGGATGTCCAGCTCCCGTCCACTGCCAGCGGGATTGCCAGTGTTCCGAACGCCGCCGACAGCGCGACGAACGATTGCATGAGCAGCCGCATCCAATCGCGCCCTCGTCGGCGGATCAGGACGGCCGCGAAGGCATAGAACGCACAGAACCCGAGGGCGCTGATCGCGGGGCCGTATTCGAACCCGCTCGCCAGCCCGTGCTGCAGGGTGTAGGCGGCGAGCGGTACGCCGAAGGCGAGGGTCCCGTCGACGTATCCCGTGAGACGCGGCGGTTGACGCCACGCGTGCATGACGGTGACCGCGACGAAGAGGATGAAGAAGAACACGAGGAACGGTTGCGTCGTGGCGAAGTAGTGAGGCTGATAGAACTCGGCTCCCCACCAGGCGCCGATTATGAACGTGAACACGAACCCCAGCAGGTTCAACCCACGCCATGCTCGAAACCATGCCACCGTTGCGATGCCGGCGTCGAGGGCCGCATAGTAGGAGAGCAGTGCCACGTGGCTCCGTCGCGAGTCACCAGGACGGGACCGAGGAATCCGCCGAGCGAGGCCAACACCGCCAGGCTCCGCGCGTCCTGCCTCACCGCGAGGGCCGTTGTGAGCGCGACCAGCATGAGCATGATGCTCAGCCCGACCCCGGCGCCAATCATGGCATACAGGTTGACCGCCGCGAAGGCGGTGAGATATACGATGCCGGCGCCGCAACTCTGGAGGGCAAGCGCGTACTCCCGCCGCGAGTCCCGCAGTCTCCATCCAATTGCCAGCAGGGCGATCCCGGCCAGGGCGGCTGCACCAAGGCGGAGCTCGATCCCGAACCAGCCCAGCTCGGCGACATAGGTCAGGAAGAAAGAGAAACCGAAAAAGAGGATGATGACGCCGACCCTCGCGAGCGTGTTGCCACCGAACAGGAGCAGGCGCAGCCTCTCGATCCACGCCTCACCGGGCGGAACTTCCTCCTGGATGGTTGCGGGTATCGCCGGCGGTCCTGGCAAGGGTTTCCCCTCGACGGGTGGAGCCGCCGCCACCGGGTCGGGCGCGTTCGTCGTCCGCTCGGGAGCCTCCGAGGGCGGTGGGATTGCTGCTCTTGCCGGCGCATCCGGTGTCTGTCTCGTCTCGGGGGCGAGTGGCGGATGGGTCCGGGCGGCGAGCCCGATCTCCAGGTCCCTGACGCGAGCGGTGAGCATGCGTGTCCGCCGCCGGGCTTCACGCAACTGCAGACCGAGGACGAGCACCGCAATGGGGGACAGAAACCAGGCGAATGCCGCGATGCCGACCATGAGAGTCAGTAGTTCCAACATCCGTTGCCCCGAATCCCGCCACCGCGTGAGAATCAGTAGCGGAACAGGTAAGACAGCTTGCCGAAGAAGGCCCGGTTCGTTCGCTGCAGCGAGGTGAACGGGAACAGCAGGCTGTCGATGCGGGTGCCGCGCTGGAAACGGTCGTCGTAGCCGAGGAAGACCACCGTGCCGGCGTTGATGCGGTAGGTGAACAGCACGTTGTTGCCGACCGTCACCGACTGCGTGTTGTGCTCGGCGATGTGGCGCGCGAGCAGCCGGTCGGTGAACTGGTAGGTGGTGCGGGTACGGAAGATCTTGACGTGGAAGATGCCCGCGTCGTCGAGCGGATTGACGAAATCGCTCGAGACCATGTTGAACTCGGTGCGCAGCCGCGAGGTGGGCTGGAAGCGGAAGTTCACGTTGCCGATGGTCGAGCGGCCCAGGTAGGGGTCGTCCGCGTAGAGGATGCCGTCGCCCCAGTTGTAGCCGCCGTAGATCGAGAGAATGCGCGCGCTCATGACGCCGAAGAAGCCGTAGCCGGTCTTCCGGAAGTCGATATCGCCGTAGCGCTCCAGATCGCGGCTGACCATGCCGGTGATGGCCATGTTGCTGCGGAACGAGAAGTTCGCCATGCCCTGGAACTGCTCGTCCTGCAGCACGCCAGCGTGATCGTAGAGGCGCAGGTAGGTGGCCGAGGGGCCCCAAGTCATCAGCGTCGACTCGGGCCACCAGCGGTACGACACGGTACCGGTCGCCTGCTGGAGATCGTCGCGCGGCAGAAAGCCGCTGTCGGTCTGGAACCCCGGATCGATGCTGCTGTAGGCGGCGTTGTAGCTGAGATTGCGCCCCTGCTTCGCGAAGTCCGCCTCGATCGCCCTCCCGGAGAGCGAGCCGAGCTCGGCGTCCTGCGTCTCGGACCCCGCGGCGAGAAAGCTGACGCGGTGGGTCCGCCCGAGACGGAACCGCCCGTCGACGCCGGCCACCCGGTTGTGGTCGCCGCCGAACTCGCGCGACGTCATGATGGCGCCGAGATACGACTCCGCGTAGAAGTCGTATCTCGCGCGTCCGAGGACGGTCTGCGCAGTCGTGCCGTACTCCGGGTGCGTGTCGTCGACGAGCCGGCCCGCTGCCACGTCGTCCGCCACGACCACGCCCAGCGTGGACCGGCCCACCTTGCCGGTCAGCTTCCCGCCGAAGCCGGGGTCGGCGATCGTGCGGGTATGGACCAGGGTCAGCGGCGTCGCCGTCTGGAAGATCTCCTGTCCTTCCAGGAAGAACGGGCGCTGCTCCGGGTAGAAGAGCTGGAAGCGCTGATTGGTCTCGATCTGCGGACGGTCCGATTCGATCTGCGAGAAGTCGGGATTCAGGGTGAAGTCGGCGGTCAGGTTGGGAGTGATGCCGTACTTGACCCCGAATCCCAGCTCGCCCTTCGGATCGCCGGGGTCGAAGGCGCCGGACCCCGTGTCGAGGGCGCCGAACCGGAAGCCGGTCAGCTCCGGCAGGAACTCCAGGTTGCGGCTCAGGGACAGATCGGACAGGCCTTCGACCACGCCGAACTGCGTCAGCTGGCCGGCCACGCCCCGCGAGATCGGCGACCACGACTGCGCCTCCGACTTGTCGCGGATGATGCGGATGATCTGGAAGCCCCAGCGGTGACCCTGTCCGCCCGCCCGCGACGGATAGCGCAGGCTCTTGAACGGAATCCGCATCTCGGCGGTCCAGCCGTCCGCCACGACCTGCCCGCCGGTGTCGAAGAGCGCGTTCCACGACTGGTCGCCGCGGATGCCGAACTGTCCCGAGCTGCCCATGCCGCTGCCGCCGCCGCCCCGACTCGAACCGCCGCCGCCCCGCGTGGCCGACGAGCTGCCGCTCGACCGCGAGAATCCGGTGCTGCCGTCGGCGTTCACGAGGGAATCGCCCTGCACGCCGTAGCCGTTGACCTCGAACTGATACGCGCGTTGCTGGTCGAGGAACGGGTCGAACAGCACCGACATGCGGTCGTCGCCGCGGATCTCCTCGCGGTCGGCCCGATTGATGCGCATCACCTCGGGCCGGGTGTAGTGGGCGTGGAAGGCGAAGTAGAGATGGTCGCTGTCGTACGCCATCCACACCTCGGTCTCCTCCGTGCCGGGCGCGCCCTCGATGGGCGCGATCTGGATGAAGTCCGTGATGTGGGTGGCGGTCTCCCAGACCGAGTCGTCGAGCCGGCCGTCGATCTCGGGCGGCGTGCCGGTCCGGCCGATGACCGTCGTGGGGCGGATTTGCGGCGTCGGCGTGAATCCGCCGCCTCCCCTGGCGCCATCGGGGCGCGGGGGACGGCGCCGGGTCGGCGCGTCGCCGCCGGCCGCAGACCCCCCGAACGCGAGCGCGCCGGTCACGTTCCGCTCGGGCTCGGGAGCGGCCGGGCCGACAGGGGGCGGGGGCCCCGCTGCGATACGCTCGGGGAGTGCGGTGGGCGCAGCCGGCTCGAAGTCGGCTCGCGTCGCCCTGCCGGCCGCCGCTACGGTCGGGTTGCCCGACGCAGTGGAGAGTCGCCCGGCGAGCGCCGCGCCCAGCTCGTCCTGAATGTCGAACAGGTCGCCGAGATCGCCATCGACGCGGGTGCTGAACGCAATCGCGCCGGTTGAGACCTCCACGACGCGGGTCGTGATTCTCAGCCGCTCGCCCACCCGCTGCAGCGTGCCGTCGACGAGCCAGGCGACCCCGAGCCGGCGATAGGCGTCGAGCGCGCCGCGGTCGGACCATCCGTTGCCATTGCCGTTACCGCTACCGTTCCGATTCCCATTCCCGGCGAGCAGGGGATTGGCGGCGTCGACCATGCGGTATCCAACGACGCTCAACCCGGCGTTCCGCAGGTCGGCCGTGATGGTCTCTGCGAGCCCGTCGCCGATCCACTCGTCGGCCGGCTGTCGGCTCACGTTCGTGAACGGCACGACAACGACCGTGCCCGACGTCTGCGCCGCCGCGGGCAGCGACAGCGCGCCCAAGACCAGGCCGACTACGATCAGCGCGACCAGGTCCTGTCGCGGATTCTTGAACATGTAGTCGCTAGTCTACCGGCAGTTGCGCTGTCCGCGGCGGTGATTCCGCTGTCCGTGGCGGCGATGAAGTCGTCTCGCGGGGGGCCGCGCCGTGAGCCGGCCGGCGGAGGGACTGCCACGCCGGTGCTACCAGCCGACGCCGATCCCGGTCAGGCTGGAGGCTCGCTGACGCCAGAACTCGGGCGTCATGGCGTTCACCATTTCGTTGTGGGTGGGCGAGCCGTACGCGATCGCCCCTCCGGTCCGGCCGCCAATCAGCGAGGTCCAACTCTCGATGTTGAAGCCCCGGAGAAGCTCGACGGCCTGTGCGCGGGCGTAGACGTTCACCCGGGCTGTCAGTCGGAGCAGCAGGCGCTGCTCGTCGGGGGGAATGGCCACCATGCGTCGCTTGATCCTGTCGAGCGAAACCGGAAGCGCAGCGCCCTCCAGCATCGGCTCGTCAGTGTCTGCCGGCTCCTGTCCGGCCGCCACCGGTGCGGCAAGCCCGCCGGCGAGCGCAACGACGCCGGAAATCAGCGCGATTCGCATGAAGCCTCTTCGCACACGCATTCCTCAAGCTACGGCGGTGCGCGCCGGCTGTCAACCGCCAATCCAGGGGCAGTCGCGCCGGCGCTCGGTTGCCCAGCGCCCCTGCCTCGTCCCACGAGATGCCCCAGTCGGCGAGCCGGAAGATCGCGTTGTCGGGACATCGGAGAACCTGCCGCCATCCTACCGCCGCCCGACCCGCTGGGCAACGCGTTCGGTTGACGGTTGACAGCGGCCGGATCGGTCGTAAGGATAGAGGCGATGCTGCACCGCATCGCCCGCCTGCTGCTCGTCGCGGCGCTGGTGTCGTCCGGTGCGTCCGCGCCTGCATGTACATGCGCACGGCTCCGGACCCGCGGCGTCGCCGGCGCTCGGAGCGGGGGGCGACGAGCACTGTGCGCACCATCATGCCGCGGGCGCGCACTGGCATCCGGCGGGGAGCCCGGCTCCTCGCGCAGACGGTGCGCTGTCGACGGACGCCGCGCCGCACCGGCACGCCGCGGTCACACTCTCGGCCGCCGCGATCGAGACCTCGTCGATCGGCGTGGACACATCCAGCGCGCTGGTCGATGCGCCGGAGACCGGAATCCCGTCCAGCCGCACCGGTGCGCGGGCGCCGGTCGCCGCGGACGCCGGTCCGGATCCTCCGCCCCTGATACTCCTCGCCACTCGCGCTCCTCCTGTCCGCTCCTGAAGCTCCGTCCGTCGCGGTGTGCGGTTGCCGCCGCCTGCGACCGGACGTTTCACAGCGGGAAGGGAGACCGCCCGCCCGCCGTCTGGACGGTGTCGGGAGAGGGCAACACATGCATCGATGGCGATTGCTGCTGCTACTGGCCGGGTTTCTCGGGGTGACGGCCCCGGCGGCGTTCGGCCAGCCGCTGACCGAGGAGCAGGCGCTCGACCGGATGCGCGCCGGGCATCCCTACCTGCGAGCTCTGCGCCTCGGTGTTCGCGAGATCGAGGCCGGCGAGCGGGAGCGGGGCCTGCTCGCCAACCCGACGGTCGGCTACACGCGCGAGGACGCCGGTGGCGCCAGCGACGACTTTCTTCTGTTTTCCCAGGAGCTGCCGCTGCGGGGTCGCGTCGGGTTGCTCCGCGAGGCGGCCGGGCACGCCGTGACCGCCGCCGAGGCCCGCGCCGAAGCTTCCCGGCTGGCATTCGAGGCGCGGTTGCGCCTTGCCTTTACGGATCTCCTGCTCGCCCAGGAGCGGGTGGCGGTGCTGGATGGCGGCTTGCAGGAGCTCGCTCGCCTGGTTGCGGTCCTTCGCGTCCTCGAGCTCGAAGGCGAGGGCTCCCGTTTCGATCGGCTGCGTACCGAGCGGGAAGTGGCCGACGTCGAGACGGATCGGGAGGCGGCGGTCATCGAACGCCTGATGGCTCGGGCCCGGCTGGCGGCCTTCCTCGAGCCGGGGACCGATGCGGACCGGATTTTTGCGGTTGGCCGGTTGCTGGATGCGGCGCCCGTTCCGGGTCCGGACGCGTCGCTGGCGCGGGCGCTGGCGCGGGCGCTGGCGCGCCGGGCGGACTACCGGGCCCTCACATTGGGCGAGACGCGCTGGGCGACCGAGCGCCGTGCGGCGGAGCGCCTGAGGCTGCCAGCGGCGGCCGTCACCGCCGGCCTGAAGCGGAGCGGCAGCGCGCTGGACCGCGAGTCGGGATACGTGGTCGCGGCGACGGTGGGCGTTCCGCTCTTCAATCGCGGACAGGCGCAGGTGGCGCGGGCCGAGGCGGCGCGGGCGAAAACGGATGCCGAGCGGCTGGCGCTCCGCACCCGCATCCAGAGCGAGGTACGCGCGGCGCACGCGGCCGCCTCGCGGTACCGCGCGCTGGCCGAGCGCTACCGGGTCGAGTCGGTCGAGCCGGCGGCGGAGCTGGCCGCCATCGCCACCGCGGCCTACGAGGAAGGCGAGTACGGGATTCTGGAACTGCTCGATGCGCATCGGGTAGTGGTTGGCGCGGGGCTCCGCCTGCTGGAGCTTTCCGCGACCGCGCGCCGGGCCGGCATCGATCTCGATCTGGCGGCAGGAGGGGAGGCGGCGCCATGAGCATCATGAGCCGGACGTTGGTCGGCGGCGGATGGGCATTGTCGGCCTGCCTCGAACTTGCTTGCGGTGGTGGGGCGGGCGCCGTCGAGGCGATCGACGCGGCGGAGATACCGCCGGTGGTCGAGACGCGCTGGACCGGGCGCAGCGAGCTCTTCATGGAGTACCCGCCGCTCGTCGAGGGTGAGACGAGCCGCTTTGCCATCCACTTCACCGATCTTGCGACCTTCGAGCCGCTGCGGGCGGGCCGCGCCGAGGTCCGGCTGGCCGGCGCCCGGGAGGAGGCGTTCACGGTGGACGCGCCGGGGCGCCCGGGAATCTTCGGGGTCGACGTCCGGCCGGCGCGCGCCGGGCGCTACCGTCTCACCGTGCTGCTGGATGCGCCGGGGCTGGCGGATCGCCACGATCTGGGCGAGGTCACGGTGCTCACGCCCGCCGCGGGCGCCGCGCTCGCCGCGGACGCGGAGGAGGACGACGGCTCGATTCCGTTCCTGAAGGAGCAGCAGTGGGTGCTCGACTTCGCCACCGCGGAGGCTGCGACGCGGCGGATTGCCGAGAGTCTGGTGATTGCGGCCGGGATCGAGCCGCGCACCGGCGGTCGCGCGGACGTCACCACCCCCGTCGCGGGACGGCTGGCGGATGACCTGCCGCCGTATCCGGTGGGCTCCCGGGTGGCGCGCGGGGACCGGTTGGCGGAGATCATCCCCCACAGCGGGCACGGCGAGGACCGGCCGGCGCTGGAACTGGCCGTGGCCGAGGCGCGCAACGCGCTGGAGCTCGAGCGGGCCGAACGCTCTCGGGTAGAACGGCTGGTCACGGCCGGGGCCCTGCCCGAGCGGCGACGGCTCGAGGTACGGGTGGCCGAGCGGACCGCCGAGGCGCGGCTGGCCGCGGCCGAGGCGCACCTGGCCCAGCTCGACCTCACGCGGACCGGCGAGGGGGAGGGCGGGCGCGACACCCGCTTCGTGCTCCGCGCACCGATCAGCGGCGTCGTGGCCGTGTCCGACGCAACGCCCGGGGCCAGCGTCGACGTGGGGACGAGGCTGTTCCGGCTCGTCGCCCTCGACCGCGTGCACGTGGTCGGTGCGTTGCCGGAGGCGGCTCTGGCGCGGGTTGACGAGCTGACCGGGGCCGAGCTCGAGGTGCCGGGGTTCGGCGCTCCCATTGCGCTCGACCGGTTGATCGCGGTCGGCCGGGTGCTGGAAGCCCAGGCCCGCACCGTGCCGATCATCTACGAGCTGCGCGATCCCGATCGGCGTCTGGCCGTGGGCCAGGCCGTCTCCATGCGCATCTTCGCGTCCGCCGCGACCGAGGCCGTGACCGTGCCCGAGAGCGCCGTCGTCGACGACGCGGGGCAGCCGGTGGTCTTCGTCCAGGTAGGGGGCGAGAGCTTCGCACGCCGGCCGGTCCGGCTCGGCAACCGCGAGGCGGGCCAGGTGCAGATCGTCGGCGACGTCGTGCCGGGCGAGCGGGTCGTGGTCCGGGGGGCGCCCCTCATCCGGCTGGCCGCGCTGTCGCCGCAGGTGCCGGCGCACGGGCATACGCACTGAGGTTCTGAGCGCATGGAAGCCGGGAGGGGTCGTCGTGGCCGCCCATCATGGGGTTCGCCGCGACAAGCTGAGGACGCCGCGCGCCTCGGGACGGCGGCGGGGTCGACGATGGACGAGTGATCTGAGAGAGCCATGTTCCTCGACGCGCTCATCCACTGGTCGTTGCGTAACCGGCTGGCGGTGCTCGCCTCCGCCGCGGCGTTCCTCGTGTGGGGCGGCTACGTGGCGGTGCGAATGCCGGTCGACGTGCTGCCCGACCTCACCGCTCCGACGGTGACGGTGTTGGTCGAGGGGCGCGGGATGGCGCCGACCGATATGGAGGCGCTGGTCACCTTTCCCGTCGAGTCGGCCCTGAACGGCTCGTCCGGAGTAAGGCGGGTGCGTTCGTCCACCGCCGTCGGCATCGCGGTCATCTGGGTCGACTTCGAGTGGGGCGCCGACGTCTACCGGGCGCGGCAGACGGTGACCGAAAAGCTGGCGGTGGCCGCCGCGACGCTCCCGGACGATGTCGACCCGCCGGTGCTGGCGCCGCTGTCGTCGATCATGGGCGAGATCATGTTCATCGCTCTGGAGTCGGCCGCGCACACGCCGCTCGAGTTGCGCACGGCGGCGGAGACGCTGGTCCGCCGGCGTGTACTGGCGACTCCCGGGGTCGCCCAGGTTACGGTCATCGGCGGGGAGCGCCGGCAGTTCGAGGTGCTGGTCGACCCGGCGCGGCTCGCCGACTACGGCGTTGCCCTGAACGCGGTCGAGGCGGCGCTGCAGAGCGCGAGCCGGAACACGTCGGCCGGGTTCCGACGGGCCGGCGGGCAGGAGTACCTGATTCAGGGCGCCGGGCGCGCGCACGACGTCGAGGGGATCGGCGCGACCGTAATTGCGACCCGCGATACGCGGCCGATCCGCGTGCGCGACGTGGCCGACGTACGCGTGGGGGAGTCGCTCAAGCGCGGCGACGGCTCCCGCAACGGGCGGCCTGCCGTCATCCTCGGCATCCACCGGCAGCCCGACGTCAACGCCCTGACCCTGACGCGCGATCTCGATCGGGTGCTGGACGAGATTCGGTCCGGTCTCCCGGCCGGCATGCAGCTCGACGCGCGTCTGTTCCGCCAGGCGGACTTCATCGAGCTGGCCCTCGCCAACCTCAACGCCGCACTGCGCGACGGCACGCTGCTGGTCGTCCTCGTCACCCTGCTGTTCCTGGCGAACCTGCGCGCGAGCGCGATCACGTTGCTGGCCATTCCACTGTCGCTGCTGGCCGCCGTCGTTGGCCTGCGGTTTGCGGGACTGTCCATCAACAGCATGACGCTCGGCGGGATGGCCATCGCGGTCGGCGCGCTGGTCGACGATGCCATCGTCGACGTCGAGAACGTCACCCGGCGCCTGCGGGAGAACGCCGCCCTGCCGGAGACGGCGCGGCGCCCGGTGCTGGAAGTGGTCTATGACGCCAGCCGCGAGATCCGCGCGTCCATCGTCTACGCGACCCTCATCGTGATGCTGGTCTTCCTGCCGCTGTTCTTTCTCGCCGGCGTCGAAGGCAGGCTGCTGCAGCCGCTCGGGCTCGCCTACCTGATCGCGCTGGCCGCATCGCTCGTCGTCGCGCTCACCGTGACGCCGGCCCTCTGCGCGTATCTGCTCCCCGGCGAGCGGCGGATCCGCGAGGGACGCGAGCCGGCGCTGGCCGCGGCGCTCCGGCGGGGATACGGGCGTCTCCTGCCGAACGTGCTGCGGCAGCCGGCGCTGGCGGTCGCCGCTGCCGGCCTCCTGTTCGCCGGCGCCCTCGCCACCGTTCCGCACATGGGCCGCGCGTTCCTGCCCGCCTTCAACGAGGGCGCGCTCGTCATCAGCGCGGTCACGCTGCCGGGCACCAGTCTCGACGAATCCAATGCGCTCGGCAGCGCCGTCGAGCGGCTCCTGCTCGATGTGCCGGAAGTGGCGGCTACGGCGCGGCGGACCGGCAGGGCGGATCTGGACGAGCACGTGCAGGGGGTCGAGTCGGCCGAGATCGACGTCCGGCTCACGCCCGGCGGCCGACCGCGCGCGGCGGTGCTGGAGGAGATCCGCGAACGGCTCTCCCTGGTGCCCGGCACCACCATCACCATCGGCCAACCGATCTCCCACCGCATCGACCACATGCTGTCCGGGGCGCGCGCGAATATCGCGGTCAAGTTCTTCGGTCCCGACCTGAACGTGTTACGGGCTCTCGGCACTCGGGCGCTCGCGGCCGTGCAGGGCATTCCCGGCCTCGTGGATCTGGCGTTGGAGCCGCAGGCCGACATTCCGACCGTGCGCGTCGGCTTCGACCGCACCGCGCTCGCCCGGCACGGACTGCCCGCCGGCGAGGCCGCCTCCGTGCTGGAGACCGCGCTGCTCGGCCGCCGGGTGGGACAGATCATCGACGGCCAACTGGCGGTGCCGTTGATCCTGCGCTACGAGACGAGCGATCTGGCCGATCTCGAGGCGATATGGCAGACGCGCCTCGACATGCCCGCCGGCGCCCGCGTGCCGCTCGGCAGCCTCGCCGAGATCGTCGAGGACCGCGGGCCGAACTTCATCGGCCGCGAGAACGCCCAGCGGCGCATCATCGTCTCGGCGAACGTCGCCGGCCGCGATCTCGGCAGCGTCGTCGCCGACGTCCGGGCGCAGGTGGACGGAGGCGTCGCCCTGCCAGAAGGCTACCGCGTCGAGTACGGCGGGCAGTTCGAGGCGGAGGAGGAGGCCGAACGGCTGCTCCTGGGGCTCGGCGCCGGCGCGGTCGCCGGCATCTTCCTGATCCTGTACAGCGCGTGCCGCTCGATCCGCGACGCCGCCATCATGATGATCAACCTGCCGCTGGCCCTGATCGGCGGCGTGGCCGGGGTCTTCCTGGGGGGCGGAGTGCTCTCCATCGCGGCGCTGATCGGGTTCATTGCCCTCTTCGGCATCGCCACCCGCAACGGCATCATGCTGGTGTCGCGCATCCGCCGACTGCTCGAGGAGGAAGGCGTGGTCGATGTGCGCGAAGCGATCATCAGGGGTTCGGTCGATCGCCTGGTGCCGATCGTCATGACGGCGCTGTCGACCGGCCTCGCGCTGCTGCCGGTGGCCCTTCGTCTCGGGGAGCCGGGCAGCGAGATTCAGGCCCCGCTCGCGCTGGTCATCGTCTGCGGGCTGTTCTCGTCCACTGCCCTGAACATGTTCGTCGTGCCGGCGCTGATGCTCCTGCGGTATCGGGAGCGCCGCGAGTGGGCGGCCTAGCGCTACCCTGTACCCACATTATTCGTTCTGGACAACTCCAGCACGCTCCCGCCGTCCAATGCGGTAGCCGATGGTTGCGATGGACATTCGTTCGTAACCGCGCCACATGATCTGGTGTCCGGGGGGCGGGTCGTGCGTTCGGTTCTGGTAGCCGCCGAGGATGGCGAGCAGGAGGACTGCGGCGGCGAGATGGTCAGGGGGGCGGCAGGCCGAGTTCTTCGGCATAGTCGGTCAGGAAACGCAACTCGATGTCGGTGAACAGCAACTGGGCGTCGCACCCCGGCACGTCACGTCCGAGCAGGGTCATCACCATCAGGCGCCAGGCGATCACGGTATTGATGGTGACCGCGCGTTGGAGCCGGTCGGCGGTGTGGAACGCGAGATGTTCGACTCGGCATCCGGACTTGAGCACCCGGAACAGGTCTTCGATGCGCCAGCGCCGCAGGTAGTAGCCGATGACCGCGACCGCGGTTTCGGTGCTGTCGACGTCGAGACTGGTGAGCAGGAACCACTCGACCGCCGGCTCGCCGGGCGGCGGCGCGGTTTCGCGCACATGGACCGTGGACAGCGCCACCGGTTCGGCGCCGGCGATGGTCGGCGGCGCCACCACTTGGCGATGGCGCACCTCGGCCCGCGCCACCCGCCCGGTGCGCGCCGGGCGGGCCTGCCTGCCGCTGGATTTGCGCCGCGCGCTCAGGCGGTCGATCTCGATCTCGACGTGCCCGTCGGCGGCGCCGGCGCGCATGGCGGCGAACAGCTTCGGGGCGCCCTGGGCGAGACAGCGGTCATGGTGGGCGCGCACCAGCACTTCCACCCGGTTCAGACGGCGCTGCTCGTCGAACACCGCGAAGCAATCCGCCTCCCGGTCCATGACGCTGAGCACCCGGGTCTTGCGACTCAACGCCGCCGCCGCCCGGTCGATGTCGCGCAGGCCGTCGACCCAGCGCCGCGTCTTGGGGGCCGTCTCCTGCGCCGCCGCCGGCGGTGGCTCGTCCGCCGGGCGCGCCGCGCCGCCCGGCGGCGCCTCGAAACCGCAGCGCAGCACGCCCAGCGGCAGACCCGCGCCATCGACCGCCAGGGTCAGATGCAGATGCAGGCCGAGCGTCTTCGAGACCGTCTGGTTGCGCCCGATGATGCCCAGCCCCTCGCAGTGCGGGCGCGTCGCAAAATTCAGATCCGTCCCGTCCTGGATGCACAGCACCGTGTCCTGGCCGCGCATCCGCTGCAGCGTGCGCGCCCGGTGGGGCGCGAGAATGTTCCCGGGCGTGACCGCCGACGACACCGGCTGGTCGATGAGCCGGTAGTAGCCCTTCACCGCCGCGCGGTCGTGGGACGCGTTGGCGGTGACCGCCTCTCCGGGCAACGACGCCAGCAGCCCCGCGCTCTTGACCAGACGCGCCGACAACCGCTGATCGCCCAACGGCGCCCCTCCAAACTCGTTCACCGTCCAGGCGCCGCTGTCGAGACCGTCAGCCGGCGCCAGCGCCGGCGCCGCGTCGACCCGCGCCACCCCCAACCGCCGCCGCCAGTGCGGCTCCAACTCATACATATATACCGCCTTGACCGGACGAGCCCGCGCATGGTCGCGGTCCTGGCGCCCGCGACCGGCCGTGTGCCCGACCCACACGAAGTTGGCCGCCTTGAAGCTGGCCCCGTCATGCGCGGGGCCGACGAAGGTCTCCACCAGCCACGGACGATACCGGTAGCGGGCCTCGAAATCCGCTGGCAGACGCGCCAGCACCTGGCCCAGCACCTGGCTGGCCAGGTTGCGGCATTGCACGCCGGGGCGGATCAGGAACCGGCTCAGGCACAGCACCCGGTGCAGATGCGCCAGACGCTGCCCGGCGCTCCACCCCATCCACGCCTCGCGCGCCCGCAATTGCAACGCCGACGCCGAAAACCCGACCGCGCCGAGCACCCCGTGCGCCGAGACCACCAGATAGCGCACCTGGCAGCCCGCAAAGGTCGTCGTCCCCTGCGGATGCTCGAAGTGCAGCAAGGTATTCCACACCCGGCGCTGCCCGCCTTGCTCTACCCGCTCCAGCGACAACCCCGCGACCGCCTCCACCGTACCCGGCACCGCCGTGGCCGCCGCCACCGGCGCGTCGAAACGCTGCGGAGTGGGCGCGCCCCCGCCACCCCGCGACGCCGGCAACGCAATCCGCCCCGCCTTGTGCAGCGTGTTGAGCGCTTTAAGACAACCCGCGAGTTGGGCCGACCCGCGCGCATCCACAAACCCGAACTCCGCGCACACCCGCCGCCCCACCGCCGCCCGGTTGTTCAGCGCCTCCTGCGCCACAATCCGCTCGAGGCGAGCTTGCGACTCAGGCGCACGAAGGGTCTGTAGTATCTGGTTCTGATGCTCCATGCCGTGACGCTACACGGCGGAAGCTGATTTGTCCAGCCCTGAATGCGGGTACAGGGCAGGCCTAGCGCGGCAGGGCACGACTGGAGCCGACCATGGTCGAAGGTAGCCCTCACCGAGTGCGTCCGAGGAGAACCGTCTGCCGTGCGCTACTGGCCCTGGGGCTGCTCACGCCCGCCGTGTCCCCGGCGCAGATTCCGGAACAGGACGGACGCAACACGGAGATCCGCCACACCGACCGGCACTACGCGATGCCGGCCTATGCGCGGGCCGAATGGGAAGAGCGATCCGCGTTTCTCCGCAAGCAGATTCTCTTTTCTGCCGGCCTGTTGCCGCTGCCGGAGAGGACGCCTCTGAATCCGCGTTCCCGCAAGCCCGTCGTCCACGACGACTACTACTCGGTGTCCGCCGTCCTTCTGGAGACCTACCCGGGGTATTTCCTCGGGGGCAACCTGTACCGGCCCGTGGGCAAGCCGGGGCCGTTCCCGGCCGTCGTCTCGCCGCACGGGCACTGGCCCTACGGCCGCTTCGAGAACACCGCGATCAACTCCGTGCCGGCGCGGGCCATCAACCTGGTACGACAGGGCTACGTCGTCTTCGCCTACGACATGATCGGCTGGAACGACACGCGGCAGGCGCCGCACGGCTTCGCCGGTCCACGTGAGGAGCTGTGGTTGATCGGCACGCTGGGCCTGCAGTTATGGAACAGCATCCGGGTCGTCGACCACCTGGCGTCGCTGTCCGACGTGGACGCCGGCCGCCTCGGCTTCACCGGCGCGTCCGGCGGGGCCACGCAGGGGTTCCTGCTCGCCGCGGTCGACGACCGGATCGGCTACTCCGCGCCGGTGAACATGGTGTCCTTCCTGATGCAGGGAGGATCGCCCTGCGAGAACGCTCCGCTGCTGCGGATCGACACCCACAACGTCGAGTTCGCCGCCGCGTTCGCCCCGAAGCCGCAACTTCTCGTTTCCGCCACCGGAGACTGGACCGTCAACACGCCGACGGAGGAGTTTCCGGCGGTGCAGGACATCTACCGACTGTTCGATGCCGAGTCCGACGTGGAATGGCGGCAGTTCGATTCGCCGCACAACTATCACCGGGACAGCCGCGAGGCGGTCTACGGGTTCTTCGGCAAGCACATCCTGGGAGACCCGGACGCCTCGCGATTCCTCGAGCGCGGCTACAGCCCCGAACAGCTCAGCTCGCTGCTGTATCTGTGGGGACGGAGCCTGCCCGAGGGCGCCGTCGATCTGCAGGGGCTCGTGCGGCAGCGAATCGCCGCGGCCGAGGCCGACACCGCCGCGCTGGCGGTCCGTGACCCCGCCACGTTGGAGCGCGCCCGGGCCGCCTTCCGCGAGCGCCTGGGCCTGTCGATTCATGCAGAGTCTCCCGTGCCGGACCGCGTGGTGGTGGAGTCCCGGCCGGACGGGGCGTTGCTGCTCGGCCGCGAGGGAGCGGGCGACCGGATTCCGGCGAAGCTCGTCAACGCGGAGGAGCGTGCGAGCGCGGGTCCCGGCCGTGAGGCCCACGCGCCGACACTCCTCGTGCATGCCGGAGGCTCTCTCGCCGCCGAAGGGTCCGCGCTGGGCCGGCTCCTGGCAAGGCGCGGTGCGCCGCTGCTCCTGATCGACGCCTTCCAGACGGGCGCGGCGGTGGCCGAACGCGACATCGCCGGGGCTGGACGGAACGCCGAGGCCTACTACCACGTGTTCAACCGCAGCGACGACGCCAACCGCGTGCAGGACATCCTGACGGCCATCGCCTTCCTGCGCCGCCACACGGGGGCGGAGACGATCAACGTGGTCGGAACGGGGCGCGCCGGCCTGTGGGTGCTGCTCGCCGCCGCCCTCGACGCGGGAGAGCTGACCGTGGCGGCCGATCTCGACCGGTTCGACGCGTCGGACGACGCCGCCTACATCGAGGGCCTGTTCGTTCCCGGCCTGCGCCGGGCGGGCGACGTGCGCGCGGCGGCGCCGCCCCTGTCGCGTGGCAGATTGCTGCTGCACAACGTCCATCCCCGGTTCCCGATGCCGTGGTTCGAGAGAGCCTTCGAGGCTGCGGGCAAGCCAGGAAGCCTGCGCACGAGCGCCGGGAGAGTCCCGGCCGAGGCCATCGCGATCTGGCTGGAGCCTTGACCGGAGGCCGTGACCTCACCGATTCCGAGGTCGAGGAGTAGTATTGGATCCGTCAGGGGCGCATCCGGAAGCAGGCATGCGCCGGGAGGAACGAAAGATGAATCATCGATATACGGCGGCGGCGATTGCACTGGCCGCGAGCGTGGCGCTGATGCCGACGTTCGCCGCGGCCCAGACGGCGGAGCAGACCGGCCCCCGCACGCCCTGGGGCCATCCCGATCTCCAGGGAACCTGGGACTACCGCACCCTCACCCCGCTCGAGCGGCCCGTGGAGCTCGGGGACAAGGCGTTCCTGACCGAGGAAGAGGCCGCCACTCTCGAGCAGGAGACCGTTGCGCGCAACGAGCTCCTGCTGAACCGCGCTTCCCAGACCACGTCGGCCAGCGACCAGGTCGACCGGCGGGCGGACGGTACCCCCGGCTTCTACAACAACTTCTGGCTGGACCGGGGCACCACGGCGATCGAGACACGACGCACGTCGCTGATCGTGGATCCGTCGAACGGGCGCATGCCGCCCCTCACCGAGCCTGCGCGTCGCCGTGCGAACTCACCTGAAGCGGCGCGCATCACGGGCGTGCGCCGTGGCAGCCTGCCCGCCGCCACCTATGAGGACCTCGACCCGGGAGACCGCTGCATCCAGCATGCGAAGGCCGGCCCACCGCTGAGCACCGGCGGCTACAACAACAACATGCAGTTGTTCCAGACGCCCGACCACGTGGTGATCCTGGCCGAGCAGAACTACGACGCGCGCATCATCCCACTGGACGGGCGACCGCACGTGTCGCCTCAGGTTCGGCAGTGGATGGGCGACTCGCGCGGCTACTGGGAAGGTGACACGCTCGTCGTCGAGACGGTTCACTTCAACGGGAAGCACGACCAGATCGGCCGGCCGCTCCTGAGCTCCGGCGAGAACCTGTCGCTGGTCGAGCGGTTCACGCTCATGGATTCGGACAGCCTGATGTACGAGTACACGGTTCGCGATCCCAGCATCTGGACGCGCGCCTGGACCGCCCAGCATCCGATGCAGCGGAACCCGGACCTGATGTTCGAGTTCGCCTGCCACGAAGGCAACTACGGGATGCACGGCATCATGGCCGGCTCGCGCGTGCAGGAGGCGGAAGCCGCCGCCAGCGCCAGGTAGCCGCGACAGAGCCGGTATACACACGTAGGGCTTCGAGTCATGCCCAAGGGCTTGGGACAGCTCTTCCGCGAGGCAAGCGAGTTGCCCGAGCGGGATCGCGCGGCGCTGGCTGGACTGTTGATCGAGTCGCTCGATCCCCAGGATGAGTCTGAAGTCGAGGCTGCATGGGAGCGAGAAATCGGTCGTCGCATCACCGAGCTCGATGACGGTTCCGTAGAAACGGTTTCCTGGGAGGACGTGCGACGGCAACTGTTTGGCCGGCAGGATGGAGGTTAGGTTCCATCCTGCCGCCCGTACGGAAGTCACCGAGGCGCAATCATGGTATCGAGAGCGTAGCGCCATCGCCGCCGTCGGTCTCGCGCGTGAGATCGCGCAGGCCGTGCGTTCAATCGCCGAGGCGCCACACCGCCATCCGCACGCAGACCACGGGACGCGTCGATTCCTTGCTACGCCGGTATCCGTTCAGTTTGTTCTATCGGATCGCCGGTGAACTCATCGAGGTTGTTGCAGTGGCCCACCAAAAGCGACGGCCCGGCTATTGGAAAACAAGATCGGATACCACAGAGATCCTGAGAGGTCGCCGCAGAACTTGATTCCGCTCTTGGGCGCATTTCTGTGACAGACGCGAAGACAGATGGCAGACTACGATTTCCGATCCCTCTCGCCTCGTGATTTCGAGTTGCTCTGTCGCGACCTATTGCAAAGAGTCTTTGGCATCCGCCTCGAGAGTTTCTCAGCCGGTCCAGACTTCGGCATCGACTTGCGCTACCAAACCAATTCCGAGAATCTCATTGTGCAATGCAAACACTACGTAGAATCTGGTTTCGACGCGTTGCGCCGCGTTCTAAAGCAAAAGGAACGCAAGAACTTGACGTGTTCAAGCCAACGAGGTATGTCCTCGCCACATCCGTTCCCATGACGCCTGCACGCAAGGAATCTCTCGTAGAGATCCTCGCCCCCTACTGTCGAGGTGCTGACGATATCGTTGGTCGTGACGACATCAACAATTTCCTGACGGCACACGGAGATATCGAGCAAGCGCATTTCAAGTTGTGGCTAGCGCTACCCTGTACCCACATTATTCGTTCTGGACAACTCCAGCACGCTCCCGCCGTCCAATGCGGTAGCCGATGGTTGCGATGGACATTCGTTCGTAACCGCGCCACATGATCTGGTGTCCGGGGGGCGGGTCGTGCGTTCGGTTCTGGTAGCCGCCGAGGATGGCGAGCAGGAGGACTGCGGCGGCGAGATGGTCAGGGGGGCGGCAGGCCGAGTTCTTCGGCATAGTCGGTCAGGAAACGCAACTCGATGTCGGTGAACAGCAACTGGGCGTCGCACCCCGGCACGTCACGACCGAGCAGGGTCATCACCATCAGGCGCCAGGCGATCACGGTATTGATGGTGACCGCGCGTTGGAGCCGGTCGGCGGTGTGGAACGCGAGATGTTCGACTCGGCATCCGGACTTGAGCACCCGGAACAGGTCTTCGATGCGCCAGCGCCGCAGGTAGTAGCCGATGACCGCGACCGCGGTTTCGGTGCTGTCGACGTCGAGGCTGGTGAGCAGGAACCACTCGACCGCCGGCTCGCCGGGCGGCGGCGCGGTTTCGCGCACATGGACCGTTGACAGCGCCAGCGGTTCGGCGCCGGCGATGGTCGGCGGCGCCACCACTTGGCGATGGCGCACCTCGGCCCGCGCCACCCGCCCGGTGCGCGCCGGGCGGGCCTGCCTGCCGCTGGATTTGCGCCGCGCGCTCAGGCGGTCGATCTCGATCTCGACGTGCCCATCGGCGGCGCCGGCGCGCATGGCGGCGAACAGCTTCGGGGCACCCTTGGCGAGACAGCGGTCATGGTGGGCGCGCACCAGCACTTCCACCCGGTTCAGACGGCGCTGCTCGTCGAACACCGCGAAGCAATCCGCCTCCCGGTCCATGACGCTGAGCACTCGGGTCTTGCGGCTCAACGCCGCCGCCGCCCGGTCGATGTCGCGCAGGCCGTCGACCCAGCGCCGCGTCTTGGGGGCCGTCTCCTGCGCCGCCGCTGGCGGTGGCTCGTCCGCCGGGCGCGCCGCGCCGCCCGGCGGCGCCTCGAAACCGCAGCGCAGCACGCCCAGCGGCAGACCCGCGCCATTGACCGCCAGGGTCAGATGCAGATGCAGGCCGAGCGTCTTCGAGGCCGTCTGGTTGTGCCCGATGATACCCAGCCCCTCGCAGTGCGGGCGCGTCGCAAAATTCAGATCCGTCCCGTCCTGGATGCACAGCACCGTGTCCTGGCCGCGCATCCGCTGCAGCGTGCGCGCCCGGTGGGGCGCGAGAATGTTCCCGGGCGTGACCGCCGACGACACCGGCTGGTCGATGAGCCGGTAGTAGCCCTTCACCGCCGCGCGGTCGTGGGACGCGTTGGCGGTAACCGCCTCTCCGGGCAACGACGCCAGCAGCCCCGCGCTCTTGACCAGACGCGCCGACAACCGCTGATCGCCCAACGGCGCCCCTCCAAACTCGTTCACCGTCCAGGCGGCGCTGTCGAGACCGTCAGCCGGCGCCAGCGCCGGCGCCGCGTCGACCCGCGCCACCCCCAACCGCCGCCGCCAGTGCGGCTCCAACTCATACATATATACCGACTTGACCGGACGAGCCCGCGCGTGGTCGCGGTCCTGGCGCCCGCGACCGGCCGTGTGCCCGACCCACACGAAGTTGGCCGCCTTGAAGCTGGCGCCGTCATGCGCGGGGCCGACGAAGGTCTCCACCAGCCACGGACGATACCGGTAGCGGGCTTCGAAATCCGCTGGCAGACGCGCCAGCACCTGGCCCAGCACCTGGCTGGCCAGGTTGCGGCATTGCACGCCGGGGCGGATCAGGAACCGGCTCAGGCACAGCACCCGGTGCAGATGCGCTTGGCGTTGCTCATCGCTCCATCCCATCCACGCCTCGCGCGCCCGCAAATGCAACGCCGACGCCGAAAACCCGACCGCGCCGAGCACCCCGTGCGCCGAGACCACCAGATAGCGCACTTGGCAGCCCGCAAAGGTCGTCGTCCCCTGCGGATGCTCGAAGTGCAGCAAGGTATTCCACACCCGGCGCTGCCCGCCTTGCTCTACCCGCTCCAGCGACAACCCCGCGACCGCCTCCACCGTACCCGGCACCGCCGTGGCCGCCGCCACCGGCGCGTCGAAACGCTGCGGCGTGGGCGCGCCCCCGCCACCCCGTGACGCCGGCAACGCAATCCGCCCCGCCTTGTGCAGCGTGTTGAGCGCTTTGAGACAACCCGCGAGTTGGGCCGACCCGCGCGCATCCACAAACCCGAACTCCGCGCACACCCGCCGCCCCACCGCCGCCCGGTTGTTCAGCGCCTCCTGCGCCACAATTCGCTCGAGGCGAGCTTGCGACTCAGGCGCACGAAGGGTCTGTAGTATCTGGTTCTGGTGCTCCATGCCGTGACGCTACACGGCGGAAGCTTATTTGTCCAGCCCTGAATGTGGGGGCAGGGTAGGGCTAGCGAGCGCGGCTGTCTTGAAGAGAGTGCTTTGTTCGAGAATCTTCTCTGATTCTGATGCGCACCCGGAGCGGGTCCGCTTGCGGCTGTCCCGCTACGTACCGAACGACAGCTTCGACCGGGCAAGAAACGGGCGGAAGAAGAAGCGCCGGACGACTACCCCGAAGACTGGAGGCCGTCGCGAAGAGAGGTCGACGGCGTGCACCAGATGTTCGATGACCTTCGAAATCATCTGATGGAGACCTGATTGGCGTGCGCGAGACGAGCGTACCGGTACCGTCAGTTGGGAGCACGGAATGGGAGGTCTGGCATGCGTCCTCACTCCAGCGCCAGCGCGATCAGCCCCGCGTCGTTCGCCGCGCCGTACGCCAGGACGATGAGTTGCCGGCCGTCCTGCAGGTAGGTCATCGGCGTGCCGGTCGGCGCGACGTCGAGTTCCAGCGCGCGGATCGTTTCTCCCGTCGCCTTGTCGAAGGCGAGCAGGTACGGCGCCGTCGACAGCGTACGCGGGTCGGGCGGCGAGTCGGCGTCGCGGCTGATGAAGACGAGGTCGGGGCTGTCGCGGCGCCCGCGGAAGCCGAGGAACAGCAGCGTCTTCGTGAGCAGCGGCCCGGTGTAGGAGCCGCCCCCGAGCGGGCCGGGGTCGGGAACCCCCTGGTCGATGACCGCCTGCCGCGGCCCGTCGCCGAGGGGCACCATCCAGGCGCGCGTCCCTTCGTTCAGGTCGAAGGCGCTCAGACGGACGTAGGGCGGCTTCCAGAGCGGCAGGCCTTGCGGGCCGCGCAGGCCGCCGGAACCGGTCCTCTGGTAACGGAAGTCCGACGTGCCGGGGTCCGGAGGCGCGAGCAGCACCACGCTGGGCTGCGTGCGTGAGGGGATGTACAGCCAGCCGGTCTCGGGATCGACCGCCGCGCCGTGCCAGTTGGCGCCGCCGATGGCGCCGGGCATGAGGATCGTGCCCCGCTTGCCGTCGTCGCCTGACGCGGTGATCGGCTCGAAGAGCGGCCCGTAGGTGAACTCCTCCAGGATCTCGACCGCCTCGGCCCGCAGCTCCGGCGTGAAGTCGATCAGGCTGTCTATCGACACCCCCTGGCGGTCGAACGGCGGCGGCTTCGTCGGGTGCGGTTGCGTCGGCGAGGTGCGCTCCCCCGGTACGGTCGTCTGCCGGACCGGCCGCTCCTCGATCGGCCAGACCGGTTCCCCGGTGACGCGGTCGAAGACGTAGGTGTACGCCTGCTTGGTCACCACCGCGACCGCCTCGATCTGCCGCCCGTCGACCACGAGGTCCACGAGCACCGGGGCCGCCGTGGCGTCGTAGTCCCAGAGTCCGTGGTGGACGAACTGGAAGTGCCAGACCCGCTCGCCGGTCGCCGCGTCCACGCAGACGATGCTCTCGGCGAAGAGGTTGTCGCCGAGGCGGTGGCCGCCGTAGTAGTCGTTGGTCGGCGTGCCGATCGGCAGGTAGACGTAGCCGAGCTCCGGGTCGGCGGTCAGCATGCCCCAGGCGTTGGTCGCGCCCGAGGACTCCCAGGAGCCGTTCTCCCACGTCTCGTTGCCGAACTCGCCCGGCTGCGGGATGGTGTGGAACTCCCACAGCTCCTCGCCGGTCCGCACGTCGAAGCCGCGTACGTCCCCCGGCGCGTCGAGCTGGAACCGGGGACCGTCGAACACGACCGAGCCGAGTACGACGACGTCGCCGACGACGATCGGGACCGACATGAGCTGATAGTCCCGCCGCGGGATCGGCCGGCGCAGTCCCTGCGTGGCGTCGATGGCCCCGTCGGCGCCGAAGTCGGCAATGGGCCGCCCGGTCCGCGCGTCGAGCGCCCAGAGGTAGGCGTTGCCGGTGGGCAGGAAGATGCGCGAATCCCGCCCGTCCGACCAGTAGGCCACGCCCCGCGAGTTGAAGCCGGTGTTCGCCGGTCGCTCGCCCTCCCAGCTTCCGGGATCGAACGTCCAGAGCGTCTCGCCCGTTGCCGCGTCTATCGCAGCGGCCTGCGACAGCGACGTCTTGACGTAGAGGACGCCGTCGACCAGCACGGGCGTCGACTTGAAGGCGTCCGGCAGCGCCGGAAGCGTCCTGCGGTTCGCGGTGACGATGGGGTTGTCGGGCGACGCCCAGCGCCAAGCGACGCGGAGGCGATCGACGTTGTCGCGGTCGATCTCGTCGAGCGGCGAGTACTTCGTGCTGCCGTGGTCACCCCCGTAGGCGGGCCACTGTCCGCCGGACGCGCCATGCTGGGCGGCGGCCGAGGAGCACGAGAGCAGGGCAGAGGTCACGACGGCGGCGGTGATGCGTAGTGACATGCCCCATTATGCGCCCGCGCCGGACCGCTGACGCCTTCCGGCCGCCGCGCGCGGACCGAACGCGCTAACCTGGACACTGGAAGACGCGCTCCTTCAGCAAGGATGGGACCAATGGCCATCGACAGCGTTACGAAGCTCCGTGCCGTCTACCCGCGTCCTCCCCGCGCACGGTCCGGGCTCAAGGTGCTGGACCGCCTGGACGTCCACTGCCGCAACTTCATCGCCCTGTCCCCGCTCTGCGTGATCAGCTCGTCCCGGGCGGACGGGCGTACCGACGCGTCGCCGCGGGGGGACCCGCCCGGATCCCTGGCCCACGTGCTGGACGAAAAGACGCTGCTGCTTCCCGACCGGCCGGGAAACCGCCAACTGGACACGTTGGAGAACCTGGTGGAGCATCCCCACGTGGGCCTGGTGTTCTTCGTGCCGGGCTGGAACGAGACCCTGCGGATCAACGGGCGCGTGGAGATCGTCACCGAGCCGGAACTCCTCGCGCCGCTGGCGATCCGGGGCAAGCTCCCCATCCTGGTCCTCAAGGTGACCGTGGAAGAGGCATATCTCCATTGCGCCAAGGCGCTCATCCGGGCCCGGATTTGGGAACCGGAGGCGCGGGTCGAACGCTCCCGGTTCCCGACCTACGGGCAGGTGCTGGCCGATCAGATTGCGGGCGCCGACGCCGTCGAGATCGACGCCGACTCGGCGGAGAGCGCCAGGACCGATCTCTATTGACCCCGACTCGGGGTAGCGGGCGGAGCACCTCGGTGCCCGCGGGTGAACGCCTCGTCGCTCGTACGGCGCGGTGCTCTTGCCACGGCCGGGCTCCCGGACTCAGGGAGCCGGCTCGATCCGCAGCAGCGCCCCGTCCTCGACGTGGTCCGTCAGCACGTAGAGCAACCCGTCGGGGCCCTGACGCACCTCCCGGATGCGCTGGTGCAGCTCGGTCAGCATCAGCTCGCGCCGCAGTTCCTCCATGTGCTCGTTGAACACGATGCGCTGCAGGTGGCCGGTCCCCGGGATGCCTCCCATCTGCAGGGATCCGATGAACAGGTTGCCCTTCCACGCGGGGAACTGGTCCCCGGTGTAGACGGCCATGCCGGCGACCGCAATGGCGGGCAGCCAGACCACCAGCGGCGACTCGTAGCCGTCGCGCGTCGGATGCGCGGACACCCGCGCGCCAGGATACAGACGCCCGTGGCTCATGAGCGGCCAGCCGTAGTTGCGCCCCGGCAGGAGGACGTTGAGCTCGTCGCCGCCGTTGGGACCGTTCTCGTGTTGCCAGATGTCCCCGGTCTCGGGGTGCAGCATCAGGCCGAGCGAGTTGCGATGCCCGATGGTGTAGATCTCCGGCCGATGGCCCGGCTCGCCCACGAACGGGTTGTCGTCGGGCACCGAGCCGTCGTCGTTGAGGCGCAGCACCTTGCCGCGCAGGATCGCGGGGTCCTGCGGGGCGTCGAGGAGCACACCCTCCGGGGACAGGATCCGGCCGCCGGTGGACATGTAGACCTTGCCGTCGCGGCCGAAGGCGACCCGACCGTTGAGTCCGGAGTTGCCTTGGTAGGGCGGGGTGACCACCAGGTCCTTCACGTCGCGGAGCGCGTGTCCGTCCAGCCGGCCCCGCGCGAGGGCGGGCGAGCCGCGGCCGTCGTCGTGCCGCTTGCTGTACGTGAGATAGACCAGCCCGTTGTCGGCGAAGTCGGGGTGGAGCGCCACGTCCATGAGGCCGCCGTTGCCGTCGGTCCGCACCTCCGGCACCCCGGTAATGGGTCGCGGGTCGAGCTTGTCGTCGCGCACCACGCGCAGCCAGCCGTCCCGCTCGACGATCAGCATCCCGCCGTCCGGCAGGAACGCGATGGACCAGGGATGCGACAGCCCCCCGGCCACGACGCTGACGCGGATCTTGTGCTGCTCGGCGGTGTCGATCACCCACGGGCCATCGCCCAGCGGCGGCACCGGCACGCCGATGGGATCTTCCTCCTGGGCGTAACCGACCGTGAGCAGGCAGAGCAGCAGAGGCGCCGCCAGGAGTACCGAAAGTCTGACCTTCATGCCAACCTCCCGCATGAGCCGAATCCGGCTCCGTGAATCACTCTCGTTCTCTCACTCCGCTACTCCAGCGGGAGGAGCGGCTCCACTCCCTCCGGCAGTTGCTGGTCGAAGGCGGCCAGTACCGCCGCGTCCGCCGCGTGGGCGCCCATCAGGCCGATGACGTCCACCAGGTCCTGCACGCCGAACGCTTCCTCTGCCCGCGCGTAGGTCTCCGCGCTGACGTTGTGGTCGCCGAACAGCTCGCGGCCGAAGGCAATCAGGGTGGCGTCCTTTGCGTCGACGCCCTCCAACGGCTGCCCGTGGCGGACGATGTCGATGAGTTCCGCCTCGACACCGGCCTCGAGGGCCTTCGGCTCGTTCATGGTCCAGTCGTACTGCGAATCGTGCGCGCGCGCCGTCACGAGGATGGCGAGTTGCATCAGCCGGCGTCCGACGCGCTCCTCCAGTGTCTCCTGTCCGGCGCCGTAGCCGCGGATGACCCCCGGCCCGATCCCCGACGGCGACAGCATGCGCCCGTAGAGCTCCGCCACCGAGGTGCGGCTCGACGCGCTGAGCAGCGGCAGGCGGCTGCGCGAATCGGGGTGGATGTCGTCCGGATGGGTGAACGGCAGCGGCAGCGACTGGCGCCAGCCGGCCGGCATTCGCTGGTTGAATCCCGTCAAGGTGGCCGCGGTGCTCGCGTAGCGGCCCATCACGTCGATGACGTCGACCAGGTTGGTCTTGCCCAGCAGGGCCAGGGCCCGCGCGTAGGTATCGGCGCTCAGTTGCCGCGTGCCGAACAGCTCCCGGCCGACCTCGACGATAATCGCCTCGCGGTCGCTCATGCCGGTGATCGGCTTGCGGTGCCGCACGATGTCGATGATCTCTTCGTCGAGGCTGACCGCAATCGCTTCCAGTTCGTGCAGCGCCCACTCGTACGGCTGGTCGTACTCGCGCGCCGTCGTCAGAATCGTCAACTCCGTCAATTGCCGTCCCATCGGCGCCTCGAACCGCAGGCTTGCGCCCGATCCGTGAAGCCGCAGGGCCGCGGCGCCGCTGGGGGCGCCGTCCGGGCTCGCCAACGCCGCGTCGTATGCCGCGCGGCGCGCGGCATCGAGTTCCTCCCGATCGATGGGCGGCAGGCGGCTGCGGGATTCCGGATTGACGTCGTCGGGAAGCTGCCCGGCGTGCGCGGCCGGCAGCCCGATCGGCAGGGAACCGACCAACGCGAGGACGACCGCCGCCTGTATCCATCGCCTCATGCCCGCCTCCTCATATCTCGAACGGTGGTTGACCGCAGGGAGAGCCATCATAACCCCTCGCCATCCAGATAGTGCACGTTGCCGCGGGACGCGACCCCGGACCGTTCGCGCTCGCGGGGGACGCCGGTTACGGGTCGACGACCGCGACGCCTTCGATCTCGAGCAGCGCGCCGTCCGCGAAAAGCGACTGGATGCCGAGTAGCGTCGCCGCCGGCGCCGTCTCGTCGGGGAAGCCGTGCGCCTGGCGCGCCGCGTCGACCGCCGCGAAGTCGCCCCGCGTGTACTCCGGCATGTAGATGACGACCTTGAGCAGGTCCTCCGGTCCCGCGCCGGCCGCCTCCAGGCGCCGCCGCAGGTTGGCGTAGACCTGGTCGGCCTGGCTCTCGAGGGAATCGCCCGGCTGGCCCACCTGGCCGGAGACCTGGACGACCTTCGAGCCCGCGCCGCGCGCCGTCACCACCTGCGTGAAGCCGTTGGCCGGATCGATGAACTCCCGTTCGACGGCGTTGCCGTCCACGCCGACCACCGCAATGCCGTCGATCTCGATGCGGTACTGCTCGGCCACCAGGGCCGGAATCCCGAGCAGCGTGCTCGCCGGCATGTCGGTCAGCACCAGCGCCGCCTCGCGACCCGCGCGGTACGCCGGCAGATCCGCCTTGGGATCGAAGTCGACGATGTAGGTGGTGGCCTTGACCAGGTCCGCGAGCGACGCGCCCGCAGCCTCCAGCCGCTGGGAGACGCGCTCCCATACCGCCGCGGTCTGCTCCGCGAGGGTGTCGCCGGCGCCGACGTGTCCGGCCACGTAGACCGTCTTCACGCCGTGCGCCGTCACCGCGACCGCGCCGCTGAAGCCGTTCGACGGGGCGAAGCGCTCGATCTCCAGATCGACGCCCGGCTCGGCCACCACCGCGATAGCTTCGATCTCGACGCGCAGGGACTCGGCGAAGAGCTCCCGGACGCCGATCATCGTGCTTGCCGGCCACTGGTCCTCCTCGGGGAAGGTCGCCAGCCGCACCTCGGAGATCACCGGGTACTGTTCGGGCAGGAAGTCCTTGACGAAGATCCGGATCTTCACGACGTCCGACGCCGTCGCACCCGCCTGCTGCAGGCGCCGCACGACCCCCGCGAACGCCGATTCGACGTGCTCGCGCAGCGTGTCGCCCTGCCCGACCTGCCCGGACACGAAGATCGTCTTCACCCCGGCGTTGATCGTGGTCACGACCTGGGTGAAGCCGCCGGCGGGATCGATGTACTCGACCTGCGCCGCGGCGGCGAGCGGCATCGCGAATGCGACGAGGCCGACGAGACCGGAAAGCCGAAGTCTGCGCGCCATGATCGTTCCTCCATGGGCCGCGGGATGCATCGTTCGCGCCGGGGCCCGGCAGGATGATACCGCGCCGGTCCGGTACTCAATCAACGAAGCGGCCCTTGCGTCTCCGGGCCTGTCCGGAACCCGTCCTCAACCTGCGGGACAGCGCGTCGTCGTCTCGAATCTCCGCCGTTTCCGCGTCGTCGACGGACTTCGCTTTCTCGGTCCCGTCGAGAATCTCGAGGAACTGTCGCGGCGACACGAGTCGTACGCCTTCGTACGCGCCGAGCACGAGCAGATCCTGGTCTCCCGTCACGATTCGCTCGGCACCGGCCGTGACCGCCGTGGCGAGAACCACGTCGTCGTCCTCGTCGCGGCAGACGCGTGCGGGCAAAGGCATCGGGTCGACCAGACTGACCTGATCTCGAAGGGCAACCAGGAACTCTTCGGTTGCGGTGGTGACCGCGAACTTCCGGCGGAGCGTCGCTTCGAGCTCCTGCAGCAGCGCGGGCGACGACACCAGGAGACGCCGTCGCACCGCGCGCCGGAAGCACTCGTGGCAGAGTCCGTTGGTGAGCAGCGCGGCGACGACGACGTTCGTGTCGAAGACGACGGTCACGACGGTCACGACACGATCTTGAAAACGTCTTCGTCCGTGTAGATGTCCCGCGACCGGGCCTGCGGCACGAGATCGGCGCGGGCCGCTTCGAACGCGGCCAGCAGCTCCTCGGCGTCGAGCGCCCGGCGGACGTACTGGCTGAGGGTGAGCTTCTCCGCACGCGCTCGCGCTTCCAGCTTCTGTCGGGTGCCCCTGGGCACGCGGACCGTGATGACTTCCTGCATCTGTATTACTGTGTCATACTGTGCCGAGGCTGTCAATCGGGATGGCGGCAACGCCGAGGCACAGACCAGTCTGCGGGCGTTGGCGGGCCTGTAGCGGGGCGAGGAGCCGGTGCGTTCGAACAGCGACCTCGACACCAGGATCCGGTGGAAGTGACGCTCAGGGACATGCTCGGAACGGCGCTGTCCATCGTGGGCCTCCTGGCGTTCTCGTGGCTCGCGCTCGTGGCGCTGCTCGCATTCCAGGAGCGCCGCCTCATCTTCTTTCCGTCGCGGAATCTGGCCGCCGCGCCGGCCGATTTCGGGCTCCGCGCCGAGGAGCTGTCGATTACCGCCGCCGACGGGGTGTCGCTTCATGGCTGGTGGATCCAGGGGCCGGGCGACCGCGTGCTGATCTGGTACCACGGCAACGCCGGGAACATCGGCGACCGGCTGCACAACGCCCGCTGGTTCGTGGACCGTCTCGGCGTTGACGTGGTGCTCGTCGACTACCGCGGTTACGGTCGCAGTCGGGGGACGCCCGACGAGGACGGTGTCTATCTCGACGGGCTGGCCATCTACGACGCGGTGGCGGCCCGATCCGTGCGGGCGGATGACATCGTCCTGTTCGGGCGTTCGCTGGGGGGCGCGGTCGCGATCGAGACGGCGCTTCTGCGTCCCGCGGGCGCCCTGGTGCTCGAATCGGTGTTTCGTTCGGTTCCGGCGCTGGCCCGCGAGCACTACTGGTTCGTGCCGAGCGCGGTCATCCGAACACGGATGGACAACGAGTCGAAGATCCGGCGGGTTCAGGCGGCGACGCTCCTGCTTCACGGCGACCGGGACAGCATCGTCCCGTTGGCACACGGCCGGCGGCTGTTCGAGCTGGCCGCCAGCCCGGCGCGTCTGCATGTCATCGAAGGTGCGGGACACAACGACACGTATCTCGTCGGAGGCGAGCCCTATGCCGAGATGTGGGGAGCGTTCCTGAGAGACACTGCCGGCTCGACCGCGGACCGGGAGCATGACTGACCCGCACGGGTAGTGTCCTCTGTGTGCTACCGTAAGCCCATGCGCATACACATAGCGCTGGACGATGCTCTCGTCGCGGAGCTCGACCGGCGCGCGGGCGCCCGCCGCCGTAGCGCCTTCATCAAGGCGTTGATCGAACGCGGACTGGAGGACGAGCGGCGCTGGGAGGAAATCGAGGCGGCGCTCGGTAGTCTGCCCGATACCGGCCATGACTGGGACCACGATCCGGCGGCGTGGGTTCGGCAGCAGCGACGAGGCGATCGCCGCCGGTCCGGTTGACGATGGCCCGCGTGCTGTTGGACTCGACGGTGCTCATCGACGCGCTTCGTGGGCGCGCTGCCGCGGAGCGCGTGGCCGGCCTGCGGCGCTCGGGCACCGAACCGTGGGCATGTGTCGTTTCCGTCGAGGAGATCTGGCGCGGGTTGCGGGAAGGCGAGGAGTCGCAGGCGCGCCGGCTGTTCAGTGGCCTGCGTCTGGCGCCGCTGGGTGTGTCCGAGGGCATTCGGGCGGGCAGTTGGCGTCGCACGTTCGCCCGGCGCGGCGTCACGATTCACCAGGCCGACTGCCTGGTCGCCGCCGCCGCGGTCAGCGTCGGAGCCTCGCTGGCCACCGCGAACGTCGGCGACTTCCCCATGAGCGAGGTCGACGTTCAGCATTGGCCGGCCGGCCCGTAGTGGCTTGGTGAGATTGTCTCTGCGCAAGGCAGCAATCGCCCAAGGGTACGATCGCATCCGATGTCGCAGCCGATGGCAGACCTCAAGGCCCGGATTGCACACGCCGTCGCGGGCATCGACGGTATCGGCACCCTTGTCCTGTTCGGCTCGCAAGCGAGGGACCGGGCGCGGCCGAACAGCGACCTCGACGTCGGCATCCTGCCGACGGGAACGGATCCGACCGTCCGGCGCAAGCTGATCGCGCGCGCGTCCGCGGCGCTGGAGGGGCTCGTGCCGAGCGGCCGCGTCGACGTCGTGCTCATCGACGAGGCGCCCGAGCTGCTGCGGCACCGGATCTTCGCGTACGGCCGGATCGTGATACAGCACAATCCCGAGGACTGGCGGGCGTGGCGGGTCCGTACGATGCGCGAGCACGGCGACCGTGAAACTTATCGCCGCATGTTGCGGGAGGCTCAGCGCCGGCGCCTGCAAGAGGGGAGAACCGGTGGTCGATCGGGACGTGCTCTCGACTCGCTTGAACGCACTGGAAGGCTATCTCGCTGAGCTCCGCGCCTTCCGCCGCTATTCGCGCGAGGAGTTCGTGCGGGAGTCGGGCCTGCACCATCTCGCAGAGCGGTTCCTGCACCTCGCGTGCGAAAGCGTGCTCGATATGGCCCATCACGTGATCTCGGACGAGGGCTATCGGCAACCCGACAACTACCGCGACGCGATGACGGTGTTGGCGGAGCAGGGTGTGATCGAGGCAGGACTGGCGCACCGGTTGCGCGACTGGATGGGATTCCGGAACGTGCTGGTGCATTCGTACATCGGCCTGGATCACGGCCGCTCGCACGACTTCATCACGCAGGACCTGGGGGATCTCGAAGACTACGCCCGGGCTGTGGCGAGCTTGCTGGCGTGAAGTGGCTGCCGCGCCGTTCCGCGCCGTTCTGAGATAATCGGTCGAGTTATTCGTGCCTGAACGATAGAGGGGAGGCGGCCATCCAGGCTGGAGAAGAGACCGTCCCGGTGCGGCAGGCGGTCGGCGAGCCGGCCAGCGGATCGTCGAACGGCGAGGCCTACGTCGAGTTCGAGCACATCAGCAAGAGCTTCGACGGCCGCACCCGGGTCGTGCGCGACCTCGACCTGCAGATTCGCAGGGGTGAGTTCCTCACCCTGCTCGGGCCGTCCGGATCCGGCAAGACCACCTGCCTGATGATGCTCGCCGGCTTCGAGACCCCGACGGCGGGCGCCATCCGCATCGGCGGGCGCGCCATGCAGCAGGTGCCGGCCCGGCAGCGCGGCATCGGCATGGTGTTTCAGAACTACGCGCTGTTCCCGCACATGACGGTGGGGGAGAATCTGTCGTTCCCGCTCGAGGTGCGCGGCATCGAGCCGGAGCGCCGCCTCGAGCGGGTGCGGCGCGCCCTGCAGCTCGTGCGGCTCGATGGCCTGGAGGCACGCCGGCCGGGCCAGCTCTCCGGCGGCCAGCAGCAGCGCGTGGCGATTGCCCGCGCCCTGGTGTTCGAGCCGGAGCTGGTGCTGATGGACGAGCCGCTCGGCGCTCTCGACCGGCGTCTCCGCGAGGAGCTGCAGTACGAGATCCGGCGCATCCACCGCGACCTGGGGGTCACCGTCCTGTACGTCACCCACGACCAGCAGGAGGCGATGGTGATGTCGGACCGCGTCGCCGTGTTCCGGGCGGGACGCATCGAGCAGATCGCGTCGCCGGAGGCGCTCTACGAGGAGCCGCAGCGCGCCTTCGTGGCCCGCTTCATCGGCGAGAACAACCGCCTCCACGGCCGCGTGACGAGCGTCGATCACGACGGCATCTGCGCGGTCGACGTCGGCGGCCAGACCGTGCAGGCGCTGCGCGTCGCCCCCTGTGGTCCAGGCGACGCGACGACACTGTCCATCCGTCCCGAGCGTGTGGCCATCGCGCCCGAGCCGGGGCTGTACAGCAACGAGTTCGAGGCCGGCATCGAGGACATCACGTTCCTGGGCGACCACCTTCGCCTGCGTGTCGCCGTCTGCGGCCGCTCGGACTTCGTCGTCAAGATTCCGAACATGGTCGGTCACGGTGCGGTGATCGAAGGCGACCGGATCCGGCTCGGCTGGACGCCGACCGATTGCCGCGTCCTGGACGCCGACGACGAAGAGGGCGCTCTATGAGCGGCGGCCGCGCCCGAACGCGACCGGGAGTACCGCCGCACGGGCCCGCGTCGGCGCTACTCGTCCGATCCGGGGTAGTCATTCGTTCAGCGGCGTGTCTGGTGGTGCTGTCGGCGCTCGCCCTCCTGGCGTCCGATTGCGCCCCCGCCGGTACCTCGCTGACCGTAATCTCGTGGGGTGGCTCGTACGGACAGGCGGTCACCAAGGCCTACCTCGAACCCTTCGCGGCCGCCACCGGCATCGACGTCCGGCTCGACGACTACAACGGCGGGCTGGCCCAGATCCGGGCGCAGGTCGAGACCGGCAACGTCCACTGGGACGTCGTCGACTTCGAGATGGCCGATGCGGTGGCGGGCTGCGACGAGGGTGTCCTGGAACCGATCGACATCGCCATCCTCGCGCCGGCGTCGGACGGCACCCCGGCGGCGGAGGACTTCCTGCCCGACACCCTGGCGGAATGCGGCGTCGGAATGCTGTTCTATTCCACCGTCTACGCCTACAACGCGGAACGTCTGGAGGGCGAGGCCCCGTCGACGATGGAGGACTTCTTCGATCTCGAGCGCTTCCCGGGCCGGCGCGGCATGCGCCGGGTGCCGTTCGTGAACCTGGAGTTCGCGCTGATCGCCGACGGTGTGCCGGTCGACGAGGTCTACGCCGCGCTCGACACGCCCGAGGGGCTGGACCGCGCCTTCCGCAAGCTCGACACCGTCAAGGACCAGGTGGTCTGGTGGGAGGCCGGGGCGCAGCCGCCGCAGATGCTGGCGGACGGGGAGGTGGCGATGAGCACCGCCTTCAACGGCCGCATCTTCAACGCGCAGGTGCTCGAGGACCAGCCGTTCGAAATCGTCTGGGACGGCCAGGTCCTGGACGTCGGCCCCATCGGCATCGTCGCCGGTACGCCCGATCTCGAACCGGCCCTGGAACTGGTGAAGTTCGCCACCCGCGCGAGCTCGATGGCCGCCGTCGGCCGCTACATTGCCTACAGCCCGGTGCGCCGTTCCGGCCTGCCGCTCATCGGCAGGCACGCGGAAGCGGGCATCGACATGAACCCACACATGCCGACATGGTCCGGGAACATGGGCCGCACCCTGCAGAACGACTGGCTGTGGTGGAGCGACAACATGGACGACATGAACGAGCGCTTCAGCGCATGGCTGGCGCGGTGAGCCGGCCGCGGCAGGCTCTGGAACCCGACGATGCGGAAGTCAACGATTGACCCGATGGTCGCCGAACTCCCAGCAGTGCGGGAAGAGTACTCTGCCCGCTTCGGCTACGACGTCCAGGTGATATTCGACGACATTCGCGCCCGCGAGAAGGCTTCCGGTCGCACGTACGTCCGCTATCCCGCTCCGCGGGTAGCCGCTGGCGGCGAAGATCGAACCTGACCAGCGCAGGCAAACCGGATCGAGCGATGACACGCAGCTATCCCGCAGATGTCGAGCGCGATGCCGATGGCCGTTTCGTCGTCACGTTCCCGGACTTCGGTTGGGGCGCCACGGATGGTGCGACCCTGGAAGAAGCTCTGGCTGAGGCCAGGGATCTGCTGCGGGAGCTGATCGCAACCACTATCCGGGAGGGCCACGCCTTGCCCGCTCCCTCACGCGCCTGCACGCGAGGACCATCGGCAGTTCCGCGAGCGGAGGCCGTCCTGAAGGCGGTTCTCCGTGGTGACCGTGGTGGGGTCGAGGTAGAGGAATGAAGGGGAGTGCACGCTGTTTGATTTGGAACACGGAAGCTGAAGAGCTTCCCGGGGGAGCAGAACCGGGAGCGCGCATGGACTCGCCCCGCGCCGGTGGCCCGTACTTCATGGCCGAATTGCACAAATTTGACGATGCCCATAAATCCCGCTTGACATCCTGGCTTATCGATCAACGTCGCATGGGCGCACAGTGTCCTGAAGTTACTGCCGAAGTTGTTGAAGATGTGAGACGGCGCCGCCCGTTGACGGTCCACGAGCGCGCTGACCGCCTTCTCCGGGAGTTTTCGTCGGAGCTGTCCGACATCGCGGACGCTATTGAGAACCGGCAAGACGAATCGCATATAGAAGTGCAACGCAGGTTGGCACACTCCGAGTCTCTTCGGATCCAGGAAATCGACTATTTGGTTTCATACCTGGAGCATCGACATTGGATTGAGCGAGACGGTCCAAGACAACATCCATTAGCACGGTATCGCATCTCCGTTGATGGCTACGCCCGGCTCGCCGAAATCGAGGAGGCCGCCACCGACTCATCCAGGGCGTTCGTCGCCATGTGGTTCCACGAATCGATGGATGATGTCTGGGAGAACGCCATCAAGCCCGGAATCGAGGATGCCGGCTACGAAGCGATTCGGATCGATCGCAAGGAACACCTCAATAAGATAGACGACGAGATCATCGCCGAGCTGCGGCGGGCCCGCTTCGTCGTCGCGGACTTCACGCACGGTGACGACGGGCCGCGAGGAGGTGTGTACTACGAGGCGGGATTCGCATACGGACTCAAGCTCCCATTCATCTTCTCCTGCCGGAAGGACTCGATCGGGAGGGTTCATTTCGACACGCGTCAATATCCCCATATCTTGTGGGAGGCGGAGAAGCTGGACGAGTTCCGCGTCCGTCTGAAAACGCGCATCTGCGCCGTCATCGGAGATGGGCCGCGTGCCACATGAACGAGCGCTTCAGCGCATGGCTGGCGCGCTGACCCGGCCGCGGCTGCGGGCCGCCGGGCTGGCACTGCCGCTCGTCGCCTTCATCGGTGTGACGTTCGTCGTGCCGCTGGCGACGATGCTGCTGCGCAGCGTCTACGACCCGGTGGTGGCGGACGCGCTGCCGGACACCATCGCGCTGCTGCGCGAGTGGGACGGCGAATCCGATCCCGGCGAGACGGTGTATGCCGTCGCTGCTCGCGAGCTGCTGCAGGCGCGGGAGGCGCGCACGATCGGCCGCGTCGCCAGCCGCGTCAACAGGATTCGCGGGGGCCTGCGGAGCGTTTTCGTGAGGACCGGGCGCCGGCTGCTGGAGGTCCGTGACGGTCCGTGGCGCCAAGCGCTGATCGACATCGATGCCGACTGGGGCGATTTGGCAACCTGGCACGCCATCCGCACCGCGGGGGATCGCTTCACCACCCGGCACTACCTGAACGCGATAGACCTGCAACGCCTGCCGGACGGCTCCATCGACCGCCAGCCGCCGGAGCGGCGCATCTACTTGGCGCTGTTCTGGCGCACCTTCATCGTCAGCCTCGGCATCACCGCTTTGTGCCTGCTGCTCGGTTATCCGGTCGCGTATCTCATCGCGCACGCGCCGCCGCGCCGGTCGGGACTGCTCCTGGCCCTGGTGCTGGTGCCGTTCTGGACCTCGCTGTTGGTGCGCACCACCTCCTGGATCGTGCTGCTGCAGAGCCAGGGGGTGGTCAACGACCTGCTGGTGGCGCTCGGCGTGATCGGTGACGACGGCCGGTTGGCGATGATCTACAACATGACCGGCACGGTGGTGGCGATGACCCACGTGCTGCTGCCCTTCATGGTCCTGCCGCTCTACTCGGTGATGCGCACCATCCCGCCGCGGCAGATGAGCGCCGCGGAATCGCTGGGAGCCAGCTTCCCGCTGGCCTTTTGGCGCGTCTACTGGCCGCAGTCGTTGGCCGGGGTGGGGGCCGGGTCGCTGCTGGTGTTCATCCTGGCCATCGGGTACTACATCACCCCCGCGCTGGTCGGCGGCCAGAGCGGGCAGCTCATCTCGAACTTCATCGCCTACCACATGCAGACCTCGCTGAACTGGGGGTTGGCGGGCGCGCTCGGCGGGATCCTGCTGGCGTGCGTGATCGGGCTCTATCTGCTCTACGACCGCGTGGTCGGCGTCGAGCGCATGAAGCTGGGATGAGCCTGGCGGATACCGCGGCCCGGTTCGGCGTAGGGCGGCTCGCGCATCGCGTCGTCTGCGGGCTGATCTTCGCGTTCCTGGTGGCGCCGATCCTGGTGATCGTGCCGCTCAGCTTCAACGCGGAGCCGTACTTCACGTTCACCGAGGGCATGCTCCGCTTCGATCCGGAGGCGTACTCGCTGCGCTGGTACCGGCAGGTTCTCGGCGACGGGGCGTGGGCGCGGGGGCTCGCGAACAGCCTGCTCATCGGCGCCGCCGCCACGGTGCTGGCGACCGCCCTCGGCACCCTCGCCGCGCTGGGGCTGTCGAGCCGCGCCATGCCGGCCCGCCACCTTGTGATGGGGCTGCTGATCTCGCCGATGGTCACGCCGCTCATCATCTCGGCGGCGGGGATGTTCTTCTTCTACTCGACCCTCGGGCTGTCCCAGACGCACCTCGGGCTGATCCTGGCCCACGCGGCGCTCGGCACCCCGTTCGTCGTCATCACCGTCACCGCGACGCTGTCCGCCTTCGACACGACCCTGACGCGGGCCGCGGCCAGCCTCGGTGCGGGGCCGCTGACCACCTTCCGCCGCGTGCAGCTTCCGCTGATCGCACCCGGCGTGGTCTCCGGCGCCCTCTTCGCCTTCGCGACCTCGTTCGACGAGGTGGTCGTGGTGCTGTTCATGGCCGGCGAGAACCAGCGCACGATCCCGCGGCAGATGTGGGCCGGGATTCGCGAGCAGATCAGCCCCGCCATGCTGGCCGTGGCGACCTTCCTGATCGTCTTCGCGGTGCTGCTGCTGTGTACCGTCGAGTGGCTGCGGCGGCGGGCGGGACGGCCGGCTGCGGCGTGACGGCCGTGCACGGTGCAGAAATTCCCCGCCTGATGAACCAGCTTCGCTAAACGGCGTCATGCGCCGGAAGGCACCGCCTTCCGTGGCGAATCGCCACTTCTTGTCCGTGGCCTGATCACGAACTCCAGATCGGAGTCCAGCACCTCCGCAACCCGCACCATCGTCCTCAATTCGATGTTCTGGACGTGGCCGGAGAACAGCCGGGAGATCGTTGGCTGGGTCACGCCCAGCTCACGCGCGATGGCTGACCGAGAGATGCCCAGTTCGACCCGCCGCGTCTCGAGCATCTGGATGAACTCGAAGAGGCGAGGCTTCGTCGCGATGCGTGCAGCGTGTTCCGGGCTTCCGATGCCCTGGTGCGTACACGAAAACAGCCGAACCCCTGATGTCAGCCCACGAGCTTCGAAGAGCCCGTCACCGAGAGGCGCGGAGATCGGCCGCCGGAGCTTTGTTGCCATGTTCCTCCAGCATCTCGACCGCACCACCGGTCGCGAGTCCTCACGTCCATCTCAGCCTTACTCACGCCACCTTCCACGCTCCGCTCGTGCCCGAATAGAGGCGGCCGCGAATAGTCCGGGCTGGCAGCCCGTATTGACTCTATGTGGACGCCCTACGAATGGCGGACGTGGTGCAGGGGACGCGGCGATCGGCCGCGTGCTGGAGGCGTTCTCCAGCCCCTGATGCGACGCCGAGGCCGACCTGAGCGGAGAAAGAGAGCGGACCGAGATGAATGATGATCTGGCCCCGTTGATTCAGCTGCAGGACGTTTCGAAGGTCTTCCATACGGACGAGGTCGAGACCCACGTCCTCGACCAGGTGAGCCTGGCCATCCACCCGGGTGAGTACATCGCGATCTCCGGGCCGTCCGGTTGCGGCAAGTCGACCCTGTTGTCGATTCTCGGCCTGCTCGACACGCCGACGGCCGGTGACTACACGCTGAACGGCTACCCGGTGGCGCAGCTCAGGCAGTCGGACCGGGCACGGACGCGCAACCGGGAGATCGGCTTCATCTTCCAGAGTTTCAACCTGATCGGCGACCTGACGGTCTACGAAAACGTGGAGCTTCCGCTTACCTACCGCGGCATGCGGCTGGCGGAGCGCCGCGAGCGGGTCGAGCAGGCGCTCGAGAAGGTGGAGATGGCGCACCGCGCGAAGCACCTGCCGAGCCAGCTCTCCGGGGGGCAGCAGCAGCGGGTGGCGGTCGCGCGCGCGGTGGCGGGGCAGCCGTCGATCCTGCTCGCGGACGAGCCGACCGGGAACCTCGACTCGAAGAACGGCGAGGCGGTCATAGGGCTGCTTCGGACGTTGCACGACGAGGGGTCGACGATCTGCATGGTGACCCACGACCCGCGGTATGCCGAGCACGCCCAGCGGGAGATCCACCTGTTCGACGGCCGGATGGGGGGGCGTGATGGTCACCGTCCAAGCCGAGATCCGCTGGATTCCGGCGACGACGGAGGGGAATGTCGAGCGGATCGTCATCGACCCCGGGGCGGAGGTGACGCCGGAGTCGGTGATCGTGGAGCTGAGCAACCCGGAGCTGGAGCAACAGGCGCTGGAGGCGGAGCTGAACCTGCGGACGGCGGAGACGCGCTACGACGGAGGCCCCAGGTGCGAACGTTTGGAGGTGCCTTGTTGTGAGAATGCATATGCAAGTCTGGTCTGATGCTCATGTCGCCGCTCGAACGCTGCTACGGTCCCCTGGGTTCTCGCTCACCGCCCTCCTGACCCTCGTGGTCGGCATGAGCGCGACCACCCTCGCGTTGACTGCCGTAAACGCCGTGCTGCTCAAACCGCTCTCGGTCCGAGCACCCGATCGGGTCGTCGGCATCACGACCGTTGGAGAGCTGGCGGTCCTTCGCAAGGAACCGGTGGGATTCGGTGACTACGCGGATCTCGCCCGTGATGTCGCCGCCTTCGAATCCGTGGTCGCACACCGCCGCATGGGATCGGTGGTTGGCACCGGACTGGACCGCAGGATCGCAATCGGCGAACAGGTCTCCCCCAACTACTTCACCACGCTCGGCGTGTCGTTCCCACTCGGACGGCCATTCGATGAAGCCGACCAGCCGGGTGCGGTGGTCGTTCTCGGTCACGCCGCGTGGCGTCGGCACTTCGGGACCGATCCCGGGATCATCGGCCGGGAGGTGGCGATCGGCGACCGACGACGAACGGTCGTCGGGATTGCCCCGGAGGGGTTCACCGGGTTGTTTCGAGGGGTCGCGCCAGAATTCTGGCAGCCACTCGACGACGCCGGCGGGGAGTCGGCCGACGACCGCGGACAGCTGGAGTGGTGGGTGCACGCCAGGTTGCGGGACGACGCGACGCTCGAGCAGGCTCGCACGCAGGTTGGCGTCTTGGCGGATACGCTCTCCCGGCGGTATCCGCACTCGAATGCCGGTCGCTCCCTTGCACTCACGCCGCTGTCGGAGGCGTCCATTCACCCCGTCGTGTCAAAGGCCCTTGCCCGATTTGGAGCCGCCGGCGTCCTCGCGGTCGCGCTGCTCCTGCTGTTGGTCTGCGCGGTCAACGTCGCGCATCTCGTGCTCGCGCGCGCGGTCGATGGCCAGCGCGAGGTCGCCATCCGACTGGCGGTAGGAGCCAATCGATGGCAGATCATTCGTCCGTTGCTCGCCGAGGGCATCTTGCTCACGGGCGTCGCGGCCGCCATCGCGTTGCTCTTCACCGCGTGGATCGGGCCGATGCTCAGCGAGGTCCGTTTGCCGGGGGTGCCGACCGCCATCGATCTTCACCTGGTGCCCGATTGGCGCGTCTTCGGCCTCACGGTGATCGTCGTCCTCGGGTCGACCATGGTCTCCTCGCTCGGACCGGCGTTGCGGATCTCGTCGGGCCTCTCCATCGTCAAGACGCTCAAGACCGACTCCCGCGCATCCGCGGCCGGCGGAGCCACGACGTGGCGGAAGCTGCTGATTGCCGGCCAGACCACGACGGCGGTGTTGTTGCTGCTGGTGGTCGGCGGCCTCGCGTTACGCAGCCTTCTCGCCGTGACTCAAGTCGACTCCGGCTTCGAGACGCGAGGCGTCGCGATCGCGAGTGTCGCCCCGGCGTTGGTCGGCCACGACCAGGACGAGGCGTATCGCTACCTGTCGCGCGCGGCCGCCGCCGTCCGGGAGCTTCCAAACGTCGAGGCCGCAGGATGGATTCAGCCGGTCCCACTGTCGTTGAGTGTTCGGCTCACCCGACTCCGGCTGTCCGGCGACGACGGCGTGGCGTCGCACGAGCTTCCGCTCGTCGACGTCGGGATAGCCGGTCCCGGCGCCTTCAGAGCGCTTCGAGTGCCGGTGATCGAAGGACGCGAATTCGATGCGTCGGACCGCTCGGGCGCGGTCGAGGTCTCACTCGTAAACGAGGCGTTCGTCCGCCGCTTCTGGCCCGACCGGCGACAGGCCATCGGTCAGCACATCGCGGTGGGCTTTCCGGAGACTCGGACAGTGGAGGTCGTGGGCGTTGTGGGCGATTTCAACAACCGCACGCTCGGGGACGTGACGCGACCCATGGTGTTTACGTCGATCCTGCAGGATCCGTTGGGTTGGCAGGCCGCGGCGCTGGTCATGCGACGGTCACCCGTTGGTCCGCCGCAGATGGCCCATCTCGTTGACGCGATGCGCGCGATCGATCCGGCGGTGCCCGTGTTCGACGTGCAACCACTCACCGCGCGCATCGGCGGCGTCCTCTTGTTGCCCCGGTATGCCGCGACGGTCTTTGGTGGGACAGGCGTTCTCGCGCTGGGCCTGATCGTGCTCGGATTGTATGGAACGGTATCGCTGTCCGTCAGACTTCGGCTGCGCGAGCTGAGCCTGCGAATGGCGCTCGGCTGCTCCCGGACGGCCATCGTGCGGCTGGTCATGCGACAGGCCCTGGTGCCGGTCGTGGTCGGCGTCGTGTTCGGCCTGGTCGTCGCGCTGGGGGCGACCCGCGTCTTGACCGCGTTGCTCTACGGCGTGTCACCCTACGACCCCGCCACGTTGGTGGCGGCCGCCCTCACGCTGTTGACCACGACGACGGCGGCCGGCGCCTATCCGGCGTGGCGCGCCACGCGCACGAACCTCATGCGCTCGCTCCAAGCAGGATGAGAACGCACACTCCTACGAACGTACAGCACCACGTGCAGGGACCAGATCGCGACCCGGCCCGGATGGGAGGGTTCTCGGAGACCTCGTCGCAACGGCTGCCGCACTGGCGAACACACGGTCGCGTCGGACATCGAGGCAGCGCCCGTGGCCGGGCCACTGCGGGTCAGCGCCGGCTGTACCCTTCCGCCAGTCCCCGTTTCCTGGTCGCCTGGACACCGGTCCCTCGACCGTCCGCGTTCCCCGCATTCGACGCCGCGGTGTTGGGCCTTCCCGTGGCACCTCCGTGGTACGCTTGCGACGTATTGGGGCGACACCATCACCGTTCGGCAGGCCGCCGAACACGGGCGGCTACGTGACTCGGAACGAGCCAGCGCGCGTCTCACACCGAGGAAAGGGAGAGGGCATCGATGGCTGAGGCCCGACGAATGGGGTCCGTGAGCAGGTTCCGTTCGGACCAGCCGTATCAGCGGCATCGAGCCGCTGGCATCTGGCGGGAACGCAGCGGTTGGGGGAGATCCCGACCGAGCGGCCGGCGAGGAACCTCGAGAGCTTGAAGTTCTATGGGACAGCAGTGTCCGAATACACATGCCTACAAAACGACACAACATCCGCTTTCCGGCGTCCGACACGAACGATCTCTCACAAGACGAGACCTACTTCACGCTCGTCGACGCGGGCGGTGTGGAGACTCGGATCCGCTTCCACGATTACGACGCGATCTACGCACACCAGGGCTTGTACGAACAACTTTTCTACGATCGCTTGAAATGCCGTTCACCCGAGAAGGTCGTGGCTATCCTACGCCATGCGATGGCCGAGGAACCGTGGCTCTTCAACGAATTACGCGTCCTCGACCTCGGCGCGGGCAACGGCATGGTCGGTTCGGAGTTGCAGAAGTTCGGCGTCGCTCGCCTCGTCGGCGTGGATATTTCAGCTCCGGCTGCCATGGCGGTGGGGCGTGATCGACCCGGCGTCTACGACGACTTCTGCACGATGGACATGACGAGGATGAGCGATGCTCAGCATGAGCACTTGGCCAACTGGCGGCTCAATTGTCTGATCTCGGTGGCGGCGCTCGGCTTCGGGGACGTTCCCGTACGTGTGTTCGCCCAAGCGTTCAACCTTGTTGACGATGGCGGCTGGGTCGCGTTCAACATCAAGGAGACGTTCCTTGACGACCGCGACACGAGCGGATTCTCCGTATTCATCAAGAGGTTGATCCTGAGCGAATACCTCGACATCTATCACATGGAACGGTACCGGCACCGGCTGTCGATCGACGGCCAACCGCTCTACTACTTCGGCGTTGCCTGTCGTAAAGCGTGTCCGATTCCGCGGGAAATGCTCGAAGCGATGTAAGACCGCCGCTTACGCGGTGGCCCGCTCCGGCCAGCCCCTGGCCCGCAGACTGCGAGCCGGTGCCGGGAATCGAAATCATACGTGTCGTGCTCCACTACAGACGGTTCCGCCGAGCCCGGCACGTCCGAAGTGCGGATCAGGTTCGAGCAGCCCTTGAGTCACGAGGCGGCCGATCGTGCGATGCTACTGGGGCGCCGGGCGGACGTGCGGCGGGAGTTCAGCCGGATACATGGGAGCATCGCTCGATGACGTGGCAGTGTCGGCGCTGCGGCCGGACGGTAGACCTCGTGCTCCGCGACGGCGACCGCTGCGCCGCCTGCGCGATGCGGACCCGCGCCGGCCGGACGTTGCCGGACGACGACGGCGCGGCCGACCCGCCGGTTGACGGATGGGACGTGATCCGCATGCGTAGGCTGCTGCTGCAACCGTCGTCGTCTTCGGCTGGCGATGCCGGCGCGCAGGATGCTATCGGGGAAGCCATCCACGAGGCGGGAGGTGATCTCGGGGACGCTGCGTCATGAGAGCGCTGTGGTCACACTGTAGCGTGAGCTTCTTGCAGACTTCCCATGAAGTGCCTTCTGGACGTCAACGTCCTGGCCAGGCTCAGTTGCCCCAGTCGTAACCGATGCGCACGTAGTAGTAGGCGCCGCTGTAGCCCCACGGCATGTACTCGCTGTACTGCTCGCCGACGGCGTTCGCGATGACCGACACCTGCGAGTAGGTGTCGAAGACGTTCTGCACCCCGAGCAGCCCGTGGAAGAAGTCTGTTCGCTGAGTTCCGCTGTTCAGGCAGCTTGGCGATGAGCGATTGAGCCAGCGAGCGTCGCCGGTGTCCATTTGGACCCCCAGGCGCGCGTCAGACACCCCCAGCGGTCGATCAAACGCCCGATCAGGCGGCAAATCGCCGAAACAGCCCGCCCCTGTAGGCTCCGGGGCGTACCGATGCCGGTCTGGCTGCGCAGGAGCAGCCCGATGTTGCAGGCGGCCGCCTGAAGCAGCACGCGCTTGCGGACATTCTCGTGACCGCGCACCCACACCCGGCGCATACCGCCCGTCTCATACATGTGCGCGAAAGTACGCTCCACCACCTCGCCCCGGCAGCGTTGCAGGCGTCGACCCCGCCGCCCGCGGACACGCCGCCGGTTCGCATACAACGCCTTCTGCGCAGCACGCTTCTCCGGCGGCGTCTCTCCAGTCTTCTTGTCCTGCCAGCAGCGCCGGCCGCGCTCCGGCTCCGATACGTGACTCCGAACCCCTACCGCGCCGAGCGCCACCAGCGTCTCGTCGCTGTGGTAGCCCTTGTCGGCGACCACCTCTTCGACCCCCGGACCGTCCGGCTGCACCAACTCCACCTGCTCGGCCGCCATGATCAGCGTCGCCGGCAGCGTCGCCGTATCGCCGTCCGATGCATCCTGCACCGTCACCGAGACGATGGCGCCCGTGTCCATGTCGACCCCGTGCTCGGCCTTGTGGGCCATGTGCGTCCGACCGTCCTTCATCTTCGCGACCTTCGCGTCCGGGTCCTGCGGCGATTTCCACTCCTTGTTCGACGTCTTCTTGTTCTTCCGCGACCGGTCGAACCGAGCCAGATCCGCCCGCGTCGGTGTCTCCACACCCGACGCTTCCGCCAACCGCCGAATGAACGCTTCGTGGGATTCGCCCGTGTCCCGCCGCTCAATGCTCCGCATCGCCGCGTTCGCTTCCAGCGTCGTCGCATCGATGCCGACCGTCTTCCCCCGAACCAGACCCGCAGCAGACAGCCGCTCCAGAATCCACGTGAATACCGCCTCGTGAGTCTCCACGTCGATCCGCCGCCGGGTGCGCGACAGCGTCGAGTGATCCGGCGCCGCCTCGGTCAGCTCCAGGTCCAGAAACGACCGCAGACTCAGCGAATCCGCCACCCGCCACGCAATCCCGCGCTCCGACGACAGACCCTCGAAATAGCCGATGAACAGCATCCGGAAATACCGACCCGGACGCAGACTCGGCCGTCCCAGCCGGTCCGCGTAGAAGGCCGCGCACAACTCCTCGACGAACGCATCGAATCCGGAATCCGCCAGGACCCGGTTCAGCCGCTCGAAGTAAGGATGCCCATCGTTCGTCGGAAGGTCCGCCGTGTCCACCCACATCGGCGACGCCTGGCGCGCCGCCGGTCTCTTGCCCATCGCCATGCCGTTCAGTGTACGAAACTCGACCGCGCCGGGGCCAGGCCGGATCCGCGACTTTCGCCACAGGCTGCGAGGGCCAGCGTCGTTTCCCGCCCGAGGTCGACGCTCAGCTCCAGGTCGACGATCGGCCGGCCGTCGAAGAAGCCCTGTTCCAGGCCGCCGGCGGGATTGAAGACCGTCCCGTACCCGCTGTCGTAGTCGTACCAGCCGCTGTAATAGCTGAGGCGGCCGAGGAGGCTCGCCCATCCGAGGCGCTGCGTGACACCGGCGTTCCATCGAGTCCGCGGCAGGGCGTAGGCATACTCGGCGAGCCGCCGCCCGTCGAGCAGACCCTTGGCGTTGTCCGTCACCTCGGTGTCCGTGTGATTGAAGACGGCGCTGATGACCGTGTTCCCGCGTAGCGCAAGCGGCGTCCAGGTCGAGACGACGTCGATGCCCTGCGAGGTCGTGCCGAAGGCGTTGGTGAAGAACCGGTAGTTCCGCACGCTCTGGGCGGCCTCGAATCCACCAGCCACGACCTCGGCGATCTCCGCCGGCGTCAGGACGAAGTTGCTGGTGATGCCGATCCGGTCGGACACGTCGATGCGGAAGTAATCGGCCGTCAGCGTGAAGGGACCGGTTCCGAACACGACGCCAGCGGTGTAGTTGATCGATTCCTCGGGCTCGAGCGGCGCACCACCGCGCAGCCGCGCCACCGGCGAGATCGAGGGTATGACCGCGTTGTTGACAAGATCGCCGACCGTCGGGTCGAACCAACTGTGGATGTTGAGGCCGTTCTGCTGGCCGGGGGTCGGCGCCCGGAACCCCGTGCTCACGCTGCCCCGCACGAAGCCGACCCGGCCGGACACCTTGCCGTTGGTCGTCGTCCCGAAATCCTCGAAGTCCTCGATGCGGACCGCCGCGCCCAGGGTCCAGGTCCCGTCCGTGCCGGTCACCTCCACGTCACCGTACGCCGCGACGTTGTGGCGGCTCCAGGTGCCCGCCTGCTGCGGGCTGTAGGCGAAGACACCGTTGGAGCCGGCCATGAAGCGCTGCGCCGCGTACGGGCCGATCGTCCATCCCGCGCGGTCGCCCGCACGGAGGCCGAACTGCTCGTCGCGCCATTCCGCACCGGCGGCGACGTTGACCCTGTCGGTAGCGGCATACGACACGTCGAAGTTGACGTTGACGTCCCGCTGCCGGTTCCTGCCGACGTCGAACGCGTTGGGCGACGCGAGACCGAGCGATGCATTGATGGTGTCGTGGACGAAGAAGTCGGTTCGGTGCATGCCGAGCGAGCCGCTCAGGTCCCAGTTGAAGCCGCCCGCGGTGAAGCCGCGCACGCCGCCGGCGAGCGATGCCTCGGTCGCCGTGCCCCCCGTCTGCGGCGTGAAGCCGCCGGGGAACAGCTCCTGGAACGTGAAGCAGTTCGGGTCGTCGAACACCTGCCGCAGCGCGACCGGGTCCGGCACGAGGTCGGTGACGGCGACCGCCGCGCAGTCGGCCGAGCCCATGCCGCCCGCCGCGAGCACGTCGCCGACCAGCAGCGTGCGGCCGCCGTCGTTGCTGAACACGCCGAGCCGCGTGTTCGGGTTGCGGAAGAAGATGCCGTAGGTCACCTTCCTGCTGGCGTAGCTCGTGTGGGCGTACGCCTGCACGCCGGCCGGGAAGGTGTAGCCGAAGTTGCCGAACAGCTTCAGGTCGTCGTCGAGGTCGGGATCGCCCCAGACCTGCGGACGGTCGGAGCGGACGTGTGTATTGCCGGCCGCGATGAGCGCTGTCGCATCGCGGCGGGGCGCGGCGCGGTCGGTCGGGTTCGCGTTGCCGTACTCCAGGCTGAGGTTGGCGAACCCGGTGGCGCCGAGCGGCAGGCCGACGTTGCCGGCGAACTGGGTCGATTCCCCGTCGCCGGCGCGGTACATCCCGGTGTTGAGCTCGACGCTGCCGCCGGAGCGGGCGTCCTTGAGCTGGAAGTTCATCACGCCGGCGATCGCGTCGGAGCCGTACTGGGCCGCCGCGCCGTCCCGCAACACTTCGACCTGGCGCAGGGCGATCGCCGGGATGGCGGAGATGTCGGGGCCCTGCGAGCCGAACGCCACGCCGTTGCCGCCGTGCCAGTCGACTATCGAGGAGCGGTGACGGCGCTTGCCGTTGACGAGGACCAGCGTGTGGTCCGGCGCCAGGTTGCGCAGCATGGCGGGGCGGACCACCATCGATCCGCCGCTGATCGGTTGGGTGTTGGTGTTGAACGACGGAATGACGGTGCGGAGCTGGTCCTTCAGGTCGCCCGCCCCCTGTTTCACGAGGTCGGTGGCTGACAGCACGTCCACCGGGACCGCCGACTCGGTGGCGCTACGCGGATGCGCGGGAGCCTACGACCACCGTTTCCTCCGTGAATCCCGCAAGCAGCCGCTGCATCTCAGCGGGCGACAACCCCAGGGCCTCAATCTCGGCCGGGGTCATGCCGAGTGTGCGGCCCAGCTCCTCGGCCAGCGCGCCCGTCCCGTCCTCCACCTGCTCCCGCGGGCGGTTGTCCTGAGGCTCCACGCCCGCAGCGGACGCGAGCGCGGTCCAGGCCGCGGCGAACACCGCCACCATCAGGGTTGCACGCCACGGCGCGCCCATGGTTTGCGTTGTACCCGCCTTGACTTCTCGCATGTTGTCGCTCCGCTTCGATCTCAGTCGCAATACCCACGGGTCGCTCTCGCTTGTTCTCCGTGGTTTCACTTGCCCCGTTCAGCGTTGTGCTCGCGTTTGGCCGGTCCAAGGGAAGTGCACACTTGGCGTAGTCGGACATCCACACGGCGGAATCCCCGACGACTGCAGCGCATCGAGCGCGTCGCCCGCAGCGTCGATCGAGCAGGCAGGCGCGCTCCTCCGAAGACAGGTCGCGCAGCACGCGACGGCAGACGCACCTCTCCGTCAGATTCGCGGCATCCGGGTCGTTCTCGTCCGCCGCGTCGGCTCGCGTGTTGCGATAGACCCTCAGCGCAACCGGCCAACCGGCCGTGCGCTCCTCGACGGCGGCCAGCTCACGGCTCGACAGATCGCCTTGCAGATACCGGCCGATGTCGCCCTGCGAGAAGCGCAGATCCTCCGCCCCGACGACGACCGCGCCCTCGTCGAGAATGGGCAGGGCCAGGTCGAGTTCCGGATCGGCCCGGAACGCCATCGCAACGTGGAGATTGCGCGGCGCGCGTTTCAGCAGCAGGTCGATCAGCTGCAGCGTGCGGCGCGGAAGCCGGTCGACCTCGTCCAGCACCAGCAGGCAGGGCGCCTCGTGCAGCTCGACCGCGCGGGCCAGCATCCCCATCTGCTGCACCGCCGGCGACGACGTCCAGGTGTCCTGCGTGCTCAGAAGTGACAGATTCAGGCCGGCTGCTCGAACGCGTCGGCGAGATAGCTCCCGAACACGTTCGGCGTATCGTCTTCGTCCAGCGAGATCCAGCCGACGACCAGCCCTCGCTCCTTCGCGTCCCGGGCGATGTCCGCCAGGACCGTCGTCTTCCCGAATCCGCCCGGGGCCTGCAACACGGTCAGACGTCGCTCCAGCAGCCCGTCGAGGCGACGCACGGCGCAGGTATCCCGCGGGCACAGCCGGTGCGGTCACCTTCGCCCGCAACAACGAGACCGGCACGAAGCTCGACACGGAGACATCGGGGCTGGCCGAGCCCCCGCCGCCGGACACCATTCTGAACGGCTGAACGTGCACCACGACTGGGGACCTCGATTCGCTATGAGATGTGGAGCACGAACGCGAACGCTCGCCGCATCGCTCGTCGAGCAGTCAACCACCAGCCGCGGTTCCGGTCAACCATCCCGGTGGAATCCAGGCAGAATCCTAAGCGATGACCATGAAGCTGTCGTGAACTTCTGCGGGCGCAATGTCGGGTTGTTTTGCGGGAGGGGGCGAATCCCCACGGCAAGGGTCTTCACGTTGAACCTGGGCCGGCACCCGGCCGCCGGGTTTTCTCCGGTCCGACGAATAGCTCGGAGCGACAGTTGCAGAACTGCCTCTGATGCCATAATTGCATGCAATATGGCGGTTCAGAGGGCGTTCTTTCGCCCTCCTTCCGGACGCTCTCGTTCTGGTGTACGCGCGCCGGCAGCGAGGTGGATTCGTGCTTTACAGCTCGGGTCTGTTCTGGGCGCTCGAAGTCAAGCACGCCGCCCGCGTTCGGCCGCCGAGTCGAGCGTGAGTGCCTCGGTGGCCGCGTTCTTTCTCCTCGTCTGGGTGGGCGCGACGCCGACCTCGACGTGGACGGCAGGGGCCGCGCCGGTCCCGAGTCCGCCGGCCGCCGGCTCACCTGCCGCCACCGCCCCGCTCGCGGGCGGACAGCACGAGACCCCTGTGCCGCTCGGCGTCATGACCTTCAACATCCGCACCTCCAGCGGCAACGACGGCGACAACGGCTGGATGCACCGGCGTACGCTGGTGGCGAAGACGATCGAGCGGCTCGCCCCGGATGTGGCGGGTCTGCAGGAGGCGCTCGACGAGCAGGTGGAGTACCTGGCGGACGCGCTTCCCGGCTACCGCTGGCTCGGTGCCGACCGCGGGCTCAACGGCGGCACCGGCCTCAGCGAGTACACGCCGATCTTCTATCGGCGCGACGCACTGATCCCGATCGAATCCGGTACCTTCTGGCTCTCGTCCGCCGACGGACCGACCGGAGTCGGCTGGCGGCGCAACGTCTCCCGAATCGTCACCTGGGCGCGCTTTCACCACCGCGAGAGCGGCCGACGGTTTCACGTCTTCAACACGCACCTGACGCTCCGCCGCGGGCAGCGGCAGATCGACTCTGCAGAGAGGATCGCGGGGCGCGTTGCGGCTCTCCCGGCGGGCAGCGCCGTCGTCGTGACCGGCGACTTCAACGCGATCGCGGAGATCAGCGAGACCTGGCTGGCCGCCACCGGTCGGGGCCTGCAGGATGCCTGGCTGCTCGCCGGCGAGCGGATCGGCCCGCCCCGTACGTCCAACGACTTCCGCCCGCCGGAGCTCGCCAACCCGGGCCGCATCGACTGGATCCTGGTGGGAGGTCCCGTCCGCGTGCGCTCTGTCGAGACGATCATCGACCACGACGACGGGCGCTATCCGTCCGACCACTATCCGGTGGTCGCGCAACTGCAGTTGCGACCCTGAACCGAGCCTCGCGATTACCCCCGGGACGGCCCTGCAAGCCGCTCAGGAGTCGTAGGCGACCCGACGCAGGGATCGCTCGTACCAGCCGTTGCCGACCGGGTCGAACGTGTTCATCTCCATCAGCTCGCCGCCGAAGGCGTGGATGGTGAGGCACGGACGGTCGGTGAGGTCGTTCATCAGGGCGTGGTACTCGAACGGCGGAATCAGGAAGTTGGCCTCGCCGGCGACGACCCGGTGAGACTCCACCGGCGCGAACCTGCAGCGGTGCGCCTCTTCCTTGATCGGCGCGTACTGGGTTACCTCCAGCTCGCCTTCGAGGACCCCTTCCACGCTCCAGAGGTTGGGATGATCGTGGATCGGCGTCCCCTGGCCGGGCGCCCACGCCAGCACCAGGACGGTGTAGCGGCGCGCGGGGTCGCGGTGCAGGAGGCGTCGCGCGTAGCGGTCGGACCGGGTGCGTCGAAACCGCTCGTCGAGCCGGAGTCTGCCGGGCAGCAGGACGCTCTCGATCTCGTTCTGCACCTGCCGGGTGATCGTTTCCACGTCCCCGGCGCTGACGGCGGCGTCGAGCCGTCGCACCAGTTCATCTGCTCCGATGGCGCTCATCGACGTTTCCCTTTCCGCGTGCGCTGCGCTGCAGCCCGGTTCGCGTCCGGCAGGACACGCCGCGCCCGGCGCCGACGCTGAGGCCAGTCTACCCGACCTGTCGGCCCCTGGGGGCGCCGGCCGGGTGCAGCCGGTCCGCCCTATCGGGCGGGCCGCGAGTACACGGAGCGGCCCCGCGAGAACGTCTCGACGACGCCGATGTGCTCCAGCCCCGCCGGATCCGCCTGCAGGGGGTTTTCCGCGAGGATCACGAGGTCGGCCTGTTTCCCCGCGGTGATGGATCCCTTCGTGTCCTCCTCGAAGTACTGGTACGCGGCCCCGAGGGTGACCGCGTGCAGGGCCTCGCGCACCGTGGCGCGCTGGTGCGGTCCGAGCACGTGCCCGCTACGGGTCTTCCGGTTCACCGTGATGGAGACCAGCCGCATGATGTCGGGCGGTACGACCGGCGCGTCGTTGTGCACCGTGAAGCGGACCCCGCGCTCCATCGCCCAGCGTGCCGGGCTGATGTTGTTGCCGCGCGCCTCGCCGAAGCTGCGCCGGTGCCAGTCGCCCCAGAAGAAGGCGTGGGCGGAGAAGAACGACGGCACCATCCGCAGGGCGGCGGCGCGGTCGAGCTGGTCGGCGCGCATGAGCTGGGCGTGGATGATGACGGCGCGATGGTCCGGCATCGGATTCATGTCTGCCACGGCCGCGTCCACGCCGTCCAGCATCAGGTCGATGGCGGCGTCGCCGTTGGCGTGAACGATGATCGGCACGCCGCGCCCGATGAGCTGCGCGGCGCCGGCCTTGTAGGCGTCGGGGTCCAGCGTGCCGTATGCCCGATAGTCGGGCGGCGCCCCCGGCGGTCCCTCGGTGTACGGCGCGGTGACCCAGGCAGTGCGGCCTTGGGGCGAGCCGTCGAGGCTGAACTTCACGCCGGCGATGCGGAAGCCGCCGCGGTATTCCGGCTCGTGGACGACGCGCTCGGCGTCCGCGATCGTCCGGAAGCGCGGGAACGCGGCGACATCCGCCGCGAAGGGCTCGCGTTCGGCCGCGGTGCGCAACGCCGCGGCGGTCTCCCAACCGGTCGAGCCGTCCTGTACCGTCGTCGTCCCGTAGCGGACGTACTCGCCGATGGCCCGCCGGGCCAGCTCGTCGGTGTCCTGCGCCGCCGCCGCGAACAGTCCGGCGGCAACGAGCCCGCCCGCCCGTTCCTCCAGTACCCCGTCCGGCTCCAGGGAGTCCTCTCGGCGGCGGATGTGCCCGCCGGGCGGGTCCGGCGTCACGGCCGTGACGCCGCTGGCCGCCAACTCCGCCGAGTTCGCCGTCCGCAGATGTCCCGAGACGTGTGTCAGCACGATCCGGTGCTCGACGGACGCCCGGTCGAGGTCGTCGCGCGTCGGATGGCGCCGCTCGGCGAGCAGGGAATCGTCGTAACCACCGCCGAGCACGAGTCCGCCCGGCGGGATGTCCCGCTCCGCGATCCAGGCCCGGATCTTGCGCACGACATCGTCGATGTTCCGCACGTCGCCCACCGGCGGCGGGTGAAGCGACAACGCGTCGAGAGCGCGGCCTACCGCCAGGAAATGGCCGTGCGCGTCGATGAAGCCGGGCAGCAGCGCGCGGGCGCCGAGCTCGACGACCCGCGTCGTCTCTCCACGCAGGGCCAGCACGTCCTCGCGCGACCCGGCCGCCGCTATCGTCTCGCCGCGGACCGCCACCGCCTCCACGGACGGTCGATCCGGGTCCATCGTGACGATATGGTCGCCGAGGAACACGACGTCCGCCGGCGGGCCGGCGCCGGCCGGTTCCTGGGCGCGCCCGCTGCAGGCGGTGAGTCCGGCGCCAGCCGCGCAGAGAAAGACAATCCTGATCCACTTCGACGGCTTCATGGTCGCGACCCTTCTTTCCTACCGGTAGCTTTCAGCTTCTCGCTCTCGTTATCCGACTGCCCATACTTGGCTGGCTGCTGCCCTTGCGCGCCCATGCCACCTGCCGTCATTCTATGCCGCTCGAAACGACTTCATTCCAGGGTGAGAGCAATGAGCGGGTCTGCCGGTCGCCCGACGTAGCCACTCCCTGCGCACCGGGGCGTCGCCGGTTGCAAGTCCTGCGGACTGAATGTGGGCGCCGACTCGGGGGCGCCGACCAAAAGATGGTCGACGGATGAGCCTCTTGCAAAACCCTTGGTCGGCCGGGTTTTCCTACCCGAGGCAGAGGGAACGGACGGTCAGCGGGGTGGGACGCAGCGTTCGTAGGCAGCCGTCACCGGCGCCGGGGAACCGGAGACACGGGGTCTCAAGGGACCTCTGGGACCTCCCGGTCGGTTATGAGGGCGAGCGCGCGCGACGAGACGTGGCGCATTTCCCTCACGACCCGTTCCAGTTCGCGGTTGTTCTCGAGCCACTCCTGGTAGAGGGCGAGTTCGTCTTCGGAGAGCAGCAGGCTGACCGTTTTTCCGCGCACCTTGTGTGTCCAGTAGCGGTACGGGCCGTGACGCGCGTCCGGGTCGCGGTGGCAGCGGCAGGCAGGCTTCCCGCACGTGAGACGGCGGGTCTGGATACTGCCCTGGCGGACAAACCCGAGCGTTTGCAACTCCGCCTTGAGCGCATCGTATTGTTCGCTGTACCGGCGCATCGGGTTCCGGCGGCCCATCGGTTCCCTCCTTGACCTCACTCCTACACTACTATATATAGTAGGCGCTGGGAGCAGTCAAGCCATGCAGAACCTGCGCGCCTCGTTCGCCGCCTACTGGGAGTCAATCCAACAGGGCCTGTTTCCCCGGTTGGAGCAGGTGTTGGGTTCGCTGACCGAGAAACAGCAGCAGTTGGTGCAGACCCTCGAGGTGATCCGTATCGAGCAGATGATTCCCTCGCGCTTGCGGATGCCGGGCCGCCCCCGCAAGGACCGCGCGGCGGTGGCGCGCGCCTTCGTCGCCAAGGCGGTCTACGACATGCCGACCACGCGCCTGCTGCTGGACCGGTTGGCCACCGACGTGGTGCTGCGCCGCATCTGCGGCTGGGAGCGGCGGCGCGAGATGCCAAGCGAGTCGGTCTTCTCTCGCGCCTTCGCCGAATTCGCCCACTCCCAGTTGCCCCAGCGCGTGCATGAAGCGTTGCTCCGGAAGACGCACGGCGACCGTTTGGTGGGCCATCTGTCCCGAGACTCGACGGCCATCGAGGGGCGCGAGAAGCCGGCCGCGAAGGAGAAGTCGCCTCCGCCGCCCAAGCGCAAGCGGGGGCGGCCGAAGAAGGGTGAAGAACGGCCCAAGACACGCAAACGCCTCGACCGGCAACCGAGCATGACCCTGCAGGAGATGCTCGACGACCTGCCGGCCGAGTGCAGTGTGGGCACGAAGAAGAACAGCAAGGGCTACAGGGACACCTGGGTCGGCTACAAGTTGCACATCGACGTGGCCGACGGCCAGATTCCGGTCAGTTGCATCCTGACGTCCGCCTCGCTGCACGACAGCCAGGCCGCCGTTCCACTGGCCACCCTGTCGGCCCAGCGGGTGGACAATCTGTATGACCTGATGGATGCCGCCTACGACGCGGTGCAGATCCGCGAGCACAGCCGCGCACTCGGCCACGTCCCGCTGATCGATATCAACCCCCGCCGTGACACTGCGCTGGCCGAAGAACTGCAGACCGAAGCCCGGCGCCTGAAGCGTCTCGGCTTGCAGCTTCCCGAACAGGTTCGGTACAACGAACGCACGGCGGGTGAGCGCGTCAATGGCCGACTCAAGGACGAGTTCGGCGGGCGCCACGTCCGAGTCCGCGGCAACGCGAAGGTGATGTGCCACTCATGTTCGGCGTGCTGGCGCTCACCGCCGACCAGCTCCTGCGGCTGGTGACGTAAACCAACGCCTCGCCGGCCAACGCGCATCCCCTTCCGGTCGCCCGACAGGCGTCAGTCACCAACCGGTGTCTCCAACGCCCGGTGGGAAAACCCTCGAACTCCCTGATTTCCGCCTCTTGGGTCGCCGCCGGTCCTCCCGCCCCGCATTCTCGGTCGGGATCCAGGCAAAACGATGTTCACCAGAAGAACTTGTGCTCCGAGCCGAGCTACGCCAAGAGTTTTGCAAGCGGCTCGGAGGTCAAAACATTAAGGAGACGAGAGCCCAGCAGATGGACTCGAACTGCAAGCTGCATGCGTCGAACCTCTGATTCCGTGCGGCCTCTCCGGGACGCCAGCGGCTCGGACGCCTCCACATCCGGCATCCTTCCCTCCTGGCTGCTGATGGCGAAAGTGATGGCGCCGGTGCTGCCCGACGGATACGTGCATCGGGCCTCGCTGCTGCAGCGTATCGGTCCCGTGCTCGAGCGGCGGCTCACCGTGCTGCAGGCACCCGGCGGATTCGGTAAGACCACGGTCCTGGTGGACGTCAGCGAGAGGGATAAGAAGCAGGGCGTGGTGGTCGCCTGGCTTTCAGTGGACCAGGGTGACACCCCGCACGTTTTCGGAGACTACCTCGCGCGCGCTTTCGAGCGCGCGGGTCTCGATCTCGCCGGGATGACTGATGACGACACCTGGTCCTCGTCCCCGTTCACGCGGCAACTGGGGATGCTCGCCCGTGCGATAGAGCTGCACGCCGACCCTTGCCTGCTCGTGCTGGATGAGGTGGAGTTGCTGCCGCCTTCCACGGTGGAGTCGATCGACCTGCTGCTGAAGCGCAGTCCTTCCAACCTCCACTTCGCCATGGCGTTCCGGTTCAATCCTGCACTCGACCCGGCTGGACACTTCCTCGACGGCACGGCGACCCTCGTCAAGGCCCCGCAGTTTCGCTTCTCGAGGCCGGAGATCGCTCGGTTCTTCGACGGCGCGCTGTCGAGACGCCAGTTGGCCACCGTCGAGGAGCGCACGGTCGGATGGGCGGTCGCGCTCGTGGTCGACAGGAACATGCGCGCTACCGGGGCCGATCCGCCCGGCGTGGACGCGGTCGGACTCTCCGAGAACTACGTCGGGGTACGGCTGCTCCGCAGGTTGTCGACGCAGGACCGCGCGTTCCTCTTCGATCTGGCGGTCTTCGACCGGATCGATGCGGATCTCGTGGACGAAGTGCTGGAGTCGAGCGACGCCCGGTTGCGAGTCTCGACGCTCCCGTCGCTCGACGGCCTGCTGCTGCCCTTCGATCGGGACGGCGACGCATGTCATCTGCACCCTCTCGTCAGGGAGTACTGCGCCGGTCGGCTTGCGCTCGAAGACCCGGTTCGCAAGCGACTGCTGCACGCCAGGATCGCGCGGGCGCTCGCCCGGCGCGGCCATCTTCGGACAGCGTGCCGTCATGCCGACTCGGCGGGTGACAGCCGGCTTGCCGGCGAGCTCATCGAGAAGGTCGGCGTATTCGGTTTGTGGCTGCGGGAGGGCCTGACCGGCCTGACTTCGGCCGGCCGGGTCCTGACCTCGGAGATCGCGGCGATGTACCCGCGGCTCGCGCTGTTGCGTTGCGTCTGTCTTCAGCTTGAATCGAAGTTCGACGGAGCGACGGTGCTGTACGAGACCGTCGCACTGGAGACTGGCGGCTTCACCCGGGACCGGGAGGGAGGGGATGCGGAAGCGCTGGCGGTCGACCGGGTCTTCACGCAGGCGATTCTGGCCGGCGGAGCGTGTCGATTTCTGCACGGTGCGCTCGATCCCCTGCTGCCGGCCGGAGGGACGACCGAGGGCGTCGGCGAACGCGCGCGCTTCATATCGGGCGCTTGGCACCTGCTGCGCTGCATCTCCTGTTGCCATCGCGCCGAATTCGAGGAGAGCCGCCGGCACGGGGTACAGGCGCGGGCCCGTTTCGCCAATGGCATGCGGTACGGGGACGTCTTCGCAAGCATTTACCTGGGGATGGTCGACATGGTGCAAGGAATACCCGACACACTACCCATCCCGAAGACCTTCCCGACTTCGCCACCATCACCCGTGAGGCACACCCCTTAAAAGGTCAACGTCTCGCGGTCTTGAGGCGGATGCACCGGCAACGCCGGCATCAATTCCTGTTGGTGTTTCCGGATGGAAGCCGGCGGTTGGTGTCGGTCGCCTGGACCGACGCCGCGTCGGAGGGCGCGAACGACCGTGTCGTCCGCGCCGCACGGAGTCTGGCCAGCATCGCTGACTTGTTGCAGACCCGGACGATTGTCGACGCTCTTCTCCGTCGCAGCGAAACGGAGGAGGAGCATGCAACTGAACCTGGGCTTCCTGAAGACCCTGCGCCCCGGCCCGAACGTGTGGGCGGCGCTGGAGGACGAGCACCACATCGTCGTGTTCGACGTGCTGGCGAGGCTGATCGCCCAGGCGGCGCAGCTCGAACTGCGCACAGAGAAGGAGGAGAACGACGATGAGTGACGCGAAAGTCCAGCCCACCCACCTGCGCCGCCCCGCGGTCGTGTACGTGCGACAGTCCACTGCCGCCCAGGTCGAGCACCATCGCGAATCGACGCGACGGCAATATAACCTGACCGAACGGGCGCGCCAGCTCGGGTGGCGCACCGATCAGATCACGGTGATCGACGAGGACCTGGGACTGTCCGGCGCGACCACGCAGGGGCGTGGCGGCTTCGCCCGCATGACCGCGCAGGTCGCGCTCGGACACGTCGGCATTCTGCTCGGCCTGGAGGTCTCGCGGCTGGCCCGCAACAACGCCGACTGGTACAGGTTGCTCGACCTGTGCGGCATGACCGACACTCTGATTGGCGATGCCGACGGCGTGTACCATCCAAACGTCTTCAACGACCGGCTTGTACTCGGGTTGAAGGGGACATTCAGCTAATGTTGAGCTCAACGAGCCTCTTGCAAAACCCTTGGTCGGCCGGGTTTTCCTACCCGAGGCAGAGGGAACGGACGGTCAGCGGGGTGGGACGCAGCGTTCGTAGGATTAGGATAGCAGCCGTCACCGGCGCCGGGGAACCGGAGACACGGGGTCTCAAGGGACATCTGGGACCTCCCGGTCGGTTATGAGGGCGAGCGCGCGCGACGAGACGTGGCGCATTTCCCTCACGACCCGTTCCAGTTCGCGGTTGTTCTCGAGCCACTCCTGGTAGAGGGCGAGTTCGTCTTCGGAGAGCAGCAGGCTGACCGTTTTTCCGCGCACCTTGTGTGTCCAGTAGCGGTACGGGCCGTGACGCGCGTCCGGGTCGCGGTGGCAGCGGCAGGCAGGCTTCCCGCACGTGAGACGGCGGGTCTGGATACTGCCCTGGCGGACAAACCCGAGCGTTTGCAACTCCGCCTTGAGCGCATCGTATTGTTCGCTGTACCGGCGCATCGGGTTCCGGCGGCCCATCGGTTCCCTCCTTGACCTCACTCCTACACTACTATATATAGTAGGCGCTGGGAGCAGTCAAGCCATGCAGAACCTGCGCGCCTCGTTCGCCGCCTACTGGGAGTCAATCCAACAGGGCCTGTTTCCCCGGTTGGAGCAGGTGTTGGGTTCGCTGACCGAGAAACAGCAGCAGTTGGTGCAGACCCTCGAGGTGATCCGTATCGAGCAGATGATTCCCTCGCGCTTGCGGATGCCGGGCCGCCCCCGCAAGGACCGCGCGGCGGTGGCGCGCGCCTTCGTCGCCAAGGCGGTCTACGACATGCCGACCACGCGCCTGCTGCTGGACCGGTTGGCCACCGACGTGGTGCTGCGCCGCATCTGCGGCTGGGAGCGGCGGCGCGAGATGCCAAGCGAGTCGGTCTTCTCTCGCGCCTTCGCCGAATTCGCCCACTCCCAGTTGCCCCAGCGCGTGCATGAAGCGTTGCTCCGGAAGACGCACGGCGACCGTTTGGTGGGCCATCTGTCCCGAGACTCGACGGCCATCGAGGGGCGCGAGAAGCCGGCCGCGAAGGAGAAGTCGCCTCCGCCGCCCAAGCGCAAGCGGGGCCGGCCGAAGAAGGGTGAAGAACGGCCCAAGACACGCAAACGCCTCGACCGGCAACCGAGCATGACCCTGCAGGAGATGCTCGACGACCTGCCGGCCGAGTGCAGTGTGGGCACGAAGAAGAACAGCAAGGGCTACAGGGACACCTGGGTCGGCTACAAGTTGCACATCGACGTGGCCGACGGCCAGATTCCGGTCAGTTGCATCCTGACGTCCGCCTCGCTGCACGACAGCCAGGCCGCCGTTCCACTGGCCACCCTGTCGGCCCAGCGGGTGGACAATCTGTATGACCTGATGGATGCCGCCTACGACGCGGTGCAGATCCGCGAGCACAGCCGCGCACTCGGCCACGTCCCGCTGATCGATATCAACCCCCGCCGTGACACTGCGCTGGCCGAAGAACTGCAGACCGAAGCCCGGCGCCTGAAGCGTCTCGGCTTGCAGCTTCCCGAACAGGTTCGGTACAACGAACGCACGGCGGGTGAGCGCGTCAATGGCCGACTCAAGGACGAGTTCGGCGGGCGCCACGTCCGAGTCCGCGGCAACGCGAAGGTGATGTGCCACTGCCTGTTCGGCGTGCTGGCGCTCACCGCCGACCAGCTCCTGCGGCTGGTGACGTAAACCAACGCCTCGCCGGCCAACGCGCATCCCCTTCCGGTCGCCCGACAGGCGTCAGTCACCAACCGGTGTCTCCAACGCCCGGTGGGAAAACCCTCGAACTCCCTGATTTCCGCCTCTTGGGTCGCCGCCGGTCCTCCCGCCCCGCATTCTCGGTCGGGATCCAGGCAAAACGATGTTCACCAGAAGAACTTGTGCTCCGAGCCGAGCTACGCCAAGAGTTTTGCAAGCGGCTCCAACATTAGCTGAATAATGGAAAGTGCACAGTAATGGAGAGCTGGAGCGCTCCGGTCCTGCGAACACGGCCCGCAAGGCCGGAATCACTCTCCATTTCTATTGGCCGCGGGCGTCCTTCAGGATCGCGAGCAACCGGTCCGGTGCCTCCTTGAACGAACCCTTTCTGATCGCCGGAGGGAGCCTTGCTGCGAGTACGTCGAGCTTCCCGATCGGGTCGCTGCGCAGGTAGATCTTCGTACTCTGGATGCTTGCGTGGCCGAGGTCTGAGCGCTCCAGAGGCGAACTGCCGGGACCGACCGGCGAGCATCTTGCGACGCTCGCGTTCCATTCTCCGGCACCGGCAATCGTGACGGCGAAAGCGCCGTAGCACGGCGTCATCGATCACGCCGATGTCGATGTCCTCCTGGCCGAGCCAGGCCAGGAAGTGACGCACCGACGCGCGAAGGCAACGGATCCGGCCTTCCGTCAAACCGTCCTGAGTCAGGTGTTCGATGACCGCCGCAAGACATCCATGGAAGAAGGAGTCCTGGCTCCCGAACGTGAACTGCTCGTGTGAGATAACCCCATTGCTGTTCTCCTCTCGTGACCGACCGGCGGCGAGGAGAACGTACAGAAATGGTAAGTAAATTCCGGCGCTGCGGGCCGTGTTCGCAGGGCCGAAGCGCTCCAACTCTCCATTACTGTGCGCTCAACATTATTCAGCGAGGCCGAACTGCATATCCTGCGTGCGCGCCTCGACGGCGGGATCCGCAACAAGGCGGCGCGCGGAGAACTCCGCCGCGGTCTGCCGGTCGGGCTCGTCTGGGGCGAGCGCGACGGCGAGATCCGGCTGCATCCCGACGAAGCGGTCACCGGAGCCATTCGCTCCGTCTTCGAGCGGTTCGCCGAATTCGGGTCGGTTCGCCGAGTCTGGTTGTGGTTCGTCTCCGAGAAGCTCACGTTCCCGTTGCGCTTGAACTACGGCGCCATCCGCTGGGTCCCGCCGTCGTATCATGCGATTCACCAGGTACTCACCAACCCGGCCTATGCCGGCGCCTACACCTACGGCAAGTCGCGGCAGAAACGCGTCGTCGACGAAAGCGGCGCGGTGCGCAAGCGTGTGCGTCAGGTGCCTCGCTCGGAGTGGCCAGTGCTGATCACCGACCACCACCCGGGCTATATCGACTGGCCGACCTATGAGGACAACCTCGCCCGCATCGCCAGCAACACCCGGCCGCGACCGCATGCAGCGGGAAGCGGCGCCGTTAGAGAAGGAAGCGCGCTGCTGCAAGGCATCGCCACGTGTGGTCACTGCGGGCGACGGCTGTACACCCATTACCAGGGACGAAACGCCTCGCCGGGCTATCACTGCCCGGGGAAGAACATCGTCCAGGGAAGAGGCGTGTACTGTCTGAACATCGGTGGCGTACAGATCGACCGGGCGGTCTCCGAGGCCGTGCTCGACGCCGTGCGGCCGGCCGGTCTCAAGGCCGCGTTGCGCGCCGCCGAACAGATCGAAGCCGATCACGACGGCGCGTTCGAACAGTGGCGTCTGGCCGTCGAACGGGCGCGCTATGAAGCCGAGCGCGCCGAACGCCGTTATCGCGGCGTCGAACCCGAGAATCGCCTCGTTGCGCGGGGTCTCGAGACGGAATGGGAACAGCGGCTGAGCGAACTCGAACAAGCGCGGGCCGAACTCGAACGCCGGGAACGGCGCCGCCCGCGCGAACTCACGACCGACGAGCGCAAGGCCGTGCTCGCACTCGGCATGGACCTACAGCGGGTCTGGGACGCGCCCACCACAACGGCGCGGGACAAGAAGGAGTTGCTGCGCACATTGCTCGATGAAGTAATCGTCGACGCGCCGCGCGGCGGGCAGACTGCCCACCTGACGCTGCGCTGGCGCGGGAGTATGCTGACCGAGCTCGACATCGATCGCCCCCGGACGCGCCATGCGCCGATCCGCACCGACGAGGACACCGTCGAACTCGTGCGCCGCTTGGCCCGCCACTATCCCGATGCCGTGATCGCCGGAATCCTGAGCCGCCAAGGCAAGAAGACCGCCTACGGCCACCCCTTCACCGCCATGCACGTCGGGAACCTGCGCCGGCACTGGAACCTCGGATGCTTCGACCCAGCGACCCGCTCGACCGACGGTGAACTGGTCAGTATCCAGAAAGCGGCCAAGCGCCTGGACATGGCGCCCTCGACCCTCCACCGCTGGATCAACGACGGATTCATTGCCGGCGAACAGCTCACGCCCGGAGCACCGTGGAGGATACGCGTCACCCCAGAGTTGCTCGCTCGCTTCGTCGAACAGACGCCGGAGGGATACGTGCCGATGCAGGACGCGACTCGAATCCTCGGCGTGTCGCGGCAGGCGGTGTTGCAGCGTGTCAAGCGCGGCGAGCTCGACGCCGTGCATGTCCATCAGGGGAAGAGAAAAGGCCTGCGAATCAAGGTGATCGACGATCAAGCTACGCTGTTTGGGCACTCCTCATAAGTCAGGGGGCAGTATGACGATGGATCCAGGGACGCGTGCAGGACGCCATCGAGTGGTACAGGCGCGCCCGGCAAGGCGCGCGAGAATTCTTCCCTGCCGATCCTCGTTTGGCAACGAGCCTCAATATTCTCCTGATGGAGGTCGACCTCGAGCGGGACCGCGGGAAGGCGATTCAGCAACGGACATTACAGGGATTCACGGACCTGCGGGGAGTGTGGAATGAGCTCTATGCGGTGGCGGTTGCCGTCCGCGCCGAGCTGGCGTTCGAGCAGTACGACAGCCGGGCCGTGGTCCAGTTTCTGGTCCGCACGATCGAGGACGTGCGGATGGCGGGCGCCCGAAGCCTGGGGATCTATGTTTCCGCCCTGCTGGCCTACTACCTGGTCAAGGGCGGGCGCGTCGAAGAGGCAGGGGAGGTCTGGGCCAACCACGCCCTGCCGTGCGACAGGTCGGAACTGCTCGATCTGAACGGCCAGTCCTGGCGCAAGATGGAGGCGCTGTCGTGCGCTCGCGTCATGTTGCTGGCGGAGCAGGGCGACCTCGGGGGCGCCCGGGAGCTCGTGGACGCGTTGTGCAGCACCGCGTCGGAACGTGGCATGACCCGCACCGCGTTGCGGGGGCTGGGCCTGTCAATCGCCGTTGCCCACCGGGCTGGAGACGAGGAGCGAGCTCTCTCGCGGCTGGTCGAGTTCCTGCGCCTCACGCTCAAGGTGGACTACGTCCGGCCGCTGGTGAGTCAGGGGAAGACCAGCCGCACCCTGCTGCGGCGACTGCTCGGCACGAACCTCGACGCGGACCTGCATCAGGCGGCCGAATCGACGCTGGCGCGTCTCGGCGAGCCGTCCACCGTCTCTTCGGAGTTCACTTCGCGAGAGCTGGACGTACTGGCCGAAGTCCGCCGCGGCCGCCGGAACAAGGAGATCGCGCTCTCGCTGGGCATCACCGACGGAGGCGTGCGCTACCACCTCAAGAACATCTACCGCAAGGCCGGTGTCTCCAGTCGGCTCGACGCCGTCCGCTACGCGGAGGACAAGGGAGTGCTGCTGTAGGCAACGCAGCCGGGTAGTCCGCCCCGCAACGCACCTGCCTCCATCACGCCGAGTCCTGTAACTGGCGCTACCGAGACCCGCATCGTCCGCTGCGGGGCGGCCCCGCTCCCGACCCCGAATCCCCGGGGAGCAGGCCCCGGCCCGGCGATTCATCCCAGCTTCTCGCCGAAGAACGCCAGCACGCGCGCCCGGTAGCGGTCCGGGGCGGCCGCCGAGACCCGGTCGTGGCGCGAGCCGGGGAAGATCCACAGGTCGTAGACGGCGGGTCCGGCCGCGGCGGCGATGCGCCGGGCGTGGTTCACGGGAATGAGTCCGTCGGCCTCGGCGTGGATGATGAACAGCGAGTCCGGCGGCAGGCCTGACACGACATCCACCGGGTTCACGACCGATGCATCCGCGCCGAACAGGGTCCGGGCGAAGAAGAGAATCGGCGGGTTGAAGAAGCCGGGCAGTCCGCTCGTACGGGGCAGCTCCCTGGCCAGCAGGTCCTCCAGGCGGGCGAAGCTGCTGTCGGCGACGATGGTGCGCACGTCGGGGGAGACCGCGGACGTCAGCAGGACGGTGGCGGCGCCCATGGAGTGCGCCCAGAAACCCATCCGGTCCGGTGCGAACCCCCGGCCCCTGAGGTAGGCGACGGCGCCGAGCACGTCGCGCTGCTCGGCCGCGCCCAGGGTGTAGCGCACGCCGCTGGACTCCCCGTGCGCGCGGAAGTCGAACATCAGCACGTTGTAGCCGTGCTTCACGAGCGTCTCCGCGTGGGGCACCAGTTGGCCGTCCTCGCCGGTACGGTTCGAGTTGCGGCCATGGGCGATGACGACCACGCGGTCGCTCTCGGGGACGGGCAGGAACCAGCCCCGCAGCGCGATGGCGTCGCCGGTGCTGGTGAAGGTCACGTCCTCGTAGGCCAGTCGAAGATGGCCGGCGACGACGCCAGCGGGCGTCGGTACGGCTTCGTCAGCGTTTCGGCGACCACCAGGGACACGCCGGCGTAGGCGAGCAGCACGACCGCGACGGCGCACAGACCGATGACCAGGCGCCGTTCACGCCGCAGGACTACCAGACGGGACTCGGGCATCGCGACAAGCGTTCGGTCAGGCTGGACGCGCAGGCTTCGTCGCGCGAACGGACGCAGTGTAACGCGACCCTTCCGTTCGGCTTCCCCCCGGGTTCAGAAGGGCGCCAGGGCCCCGAGGTTCGCGCGCTCGGCTCCCGCTAGGGCAGCGGCGGCGATCGCGATGTCCTGGGCGGCGTTCCCGACGGACTTGAACAGGGTGCAGTCGTACTCTCCGCGTCCGCGGGGCGCCTTGCCGTTCACGATTTCCCCGAGTTCGGCGTCGACGACGTCCCTGCCGATCAGGCCGGATTCCAAAGGGACGACGAGATCGCCCGCTTCCTGCCACGCCGCCTCGCGCTGATCCACCACCACGCGTGCGCGCCGCAGCACATCGGCGTCGAGCTCCTGCATGTCGGGGCGGTAGGAGCCGACGGCGTTCACGTGCGCACCGAGCTCGAGGCGATGCGCATCGAACACCGGCCGTGTGCTGTTGGTCGCGGTGACGACCAGCCGTGCGCCGTCGAGCGCCGCGGCGGGATTCCGGACCGCACGGACGATTGGCGGCGGACCCGAATCGTCATCGGGAACCAGCGTTGCACAGTCTTCCGACAGCCGGGCGGCCAGGCGCTCGGCGCTGGCGCCCGACCGCGAGACGATCCGCACTTCACGCAGCCGGCGGGTCCGCGCGAGCAGCTCGACGTGCGATCGCCCCTGGGCTCCCGCACCGAACACCGCCAGGACATCGACGTCAGCCGGCGCGAGAAGCTCGGTAGCCAGCGCGCTGCCGGCGGCGGTGCGGATCTCGGTCAGCGATGCTCCGTCGAGCAGTGCGCGGGCACGGCCCGTTTCGGCATCCAGCAGGAGGACGGCACCCTGGACGGCGGGTTCGCCCCGCGCCGGATTGTCCGGAAACACCGACACCACCTTGGTGCCGAGCGCCGGCTGCCCGGCAAGTACGACGGGCATGACCAGCATGAGCCCGCGGGCACTCTCGAGGTGGCTGCGAACCGGCACCGTGGCCGTGCCGCCCGACAGCTCGCCGAATGCGACACGCATCGCGTCCACCGCGTCCCGCGCGGTGAGCGCGCGCCGTACGTCGTCCGCGGAAAGGACCCGGATCTCCACGCGTGTCCTGACGGCTAGTCCTCGGTCGGCACGCGGCCGGTCATGTCGAGCACCGTGGCCGGCGCCTCGATTACCTGAACCCGCTCGCCGGACTTCAACGTGATCGTCGCGGGGCTGAAGATGGCCCACGCCGCACCCTGAGGCTCGACCTTGGCGACCTCGCGTATGGGGATCCGCCGCGGGCGCCGATTGCCGGTTTCGTGGCACGTCATGAACTGTGACATCTGCAACCTCTTGTGGTTGCGGTTATCGGAGATTCGGGTCCCGATTCTGTAGCCTTCGGATGCCTGGCCGGATCGATGGCATGCCGCGCCCGGCCGCAGATCGTCCGCACGACTCGACCCGGCGGCCGCCCTGCGGGCAGAATAGCCACGTCATGAGCACCACCGAGGCCGGCCTCCTGCGCCGGGAAATCACGACCCTGATGTTCGATCAGTACGGCACCGTCGTCGACATGCAGGGCGGACTGACCGGGATGGCGACGCCGTTTCTGGCTGCCAAGGGCTGGCGCGGCGACCCGCACCGCTTCGTTACCTGGTGGCGGCGCACGCACTTCGAGGACTCGATGATCGACTCGCTGTGCGACCGCGGCCACACGTCCTACCGGCAGATCGGCCACCGGGCGGTGTCCAGCGTCATGCGCCGCGCCGGCATCGATTACACCCACGACGAGGTGTGCCGGCTGGTCGCCTGCATCGAGCGGCTGAAGCCGTTTCCCGACGTGCTGGAAGCGCTCGGCCGGCTGCAGGAACGGTATCGGCTCGCCATTCTCTCGAACGGCGACCGCGACATGCTGGAGGCGGCGAAGCCGCACATCGGGTTCGACTTCGACGCGGTGCTCTCGGTGGAGGAGGCCGGCTACTTCAAGCCGCACCGTGCGACCTACGCGAAGGCGTGCGAGCGGCTCGGCGTGGACCGCTCGAGCGTGCTCTTCGTCGCCAATCACACCTTCGACTGCATCGGCGCCAAGGCGTACGGCATGCGCACCGCGTTCATCGACCGGCGCCGGCGCCCCTTCGGCGATTCGCCGCACCAGCCGGATCTGATCGTGGAGGACTTCGCGGGGCTCGCGCGGGCGATGTGCGAGCCATGAACGATGTCGAACGGAACAAGTCGAACGTGATCGCCTTCTGCGATCCGACGTCGGCGAGACCGTGTTGTTGTGTGCGGATCAACCGGATGTGGCCGCCACGGCTTCCGCCATCTCGCCCATCGAGAAGAACACGAAGTCGGTGGACGGCATCTGCTCCACCCGCTCCGTGGCGCCCCAGCTCCCGCCCTCCGACAGTCGCTGCCGGTCGATCCAGGCGTTGGCGAGACCGAACCGTTTCGCCGGCGCATGGTCGTGGTGCAGGCTCTGGGCGGTGTGCAGCACGTCGGAGCGGTCCAGCGCGAGGTCCGACTTCAGGTGGGCCAGCAGGTACTCGAAGTTGCGGTCGGCCGGCTTGTAGGAGCCGATGTCCTCGGCGGTGTAGATGGCGTCGAACTCGACCCCGAGCTTGCGGTTGGAGGCGGCGATGCCGTCGCGGTGCACGTTGGACAGGATGACGAGCTTGTAGTGGCGCTTGAGGACGCGCACCGCGTCGGCGGTGTCCGGGAACGCCGGCCAGTGCGGCACGGAGGCGCCGAACGCCAGGTCGAGGTCCGCGCTCGTCTCCAGCTCGAGGGTCTCGGCGATGCCTCGGTGCACGTGCGCGAGCAACTCGGGATAGCGCAGGCCGGGTGTGGCCTGTTCCTGCCGGCTCTCGCACCTGGCGAACGCAAGCAGCCCGGCCTCGCGGGTGACGTCGGCGCCGCGGGACACCCCGGCGCCGGCGTTGCGCATGATCAGTGGCTGCAGCGCGTCCCAGATCCCGCCTTCCCAGTCGATAAGAGTTCCGTAGCAGTCGAACGTGAGGGCGCGGTAGTCGGTCAGTCGGGGCATGATGTCGCGGCGACCCTTACTGGTCCTTGAAGTAGTCGTCCGTGCGGTCCAGCCAGTCCTGCCGCGGCGGGCTGAAGATGTCGACGTCCAGCGTCTCCTCCAGGGCCTCGGCCTTGTGCGGCACGTGCGACGGCAGGCGCAGCACTTCGCCCTCGCCGACGTCGAACACCTGCGAGAAGTCGTCGCCCACCCAGAACCGGAGCTTCCCCTTCAGCACGTAGGTGAGCTGCTCGTTGTGGTGCGAGTGCTCCGGCACGATGGCGCCCTTCTGCAGGTAGACGTGGGCCACCATCGTGCTCTCGCCGGCCACGATCCGGCGGTCGATGCGGTTGGTGACCCGCTCCTTGGGCATCTCGTTCCACGTAAACTTGGTGACGGTGGCCGAGTCGGGCATGGCGCCCAGTGTACGCGAGGCGGGAGGAGAACCGTCATGAAGCTGACCCCCGAGGAGATCGCGCGGTTCGACGAGCAGGGCTACCTGTTCTTCCCGTCACGCTTCACGGCCGCGGAGGCGGCGGTGCTGCGGGCCGCCGCGGACGAGGTCTACGCCCTCGACCGCGAGGAGGTGTGGCGCGAGTCGAGCGGCGTCGCCCGCACCGCCTTCGCCGCGCATACCTACCACGAGGCGTTCCGGCGCCTCGGACGCCACCCGCGCCTCATCGAGCCGGTGATGCAGATCGTCGACGGTCCAGTCTACATGCACCAGTACAAGGTGAACGCGAAGGCCGCGTTCGATGGCGAGGTCTGGCAGTGGCACCAGGACTTCGGCACCTGGCACCGCGATGACGAGATGCCGGAGCCGCGCGCGATGAACATCGCCGTGTTCCTCGACGAGGTGACCGCCGCCAACGGGCCGCTGCTGTTCCTGCCGGGGAGTCACAAGCAGGGCGTGTTCGAGGCCGGGCACGACCTGGAGACGACGAGCTATCCGCTCTGGACCCTCGATCGCGCCACGGTGACGCGGCTCGCCGAGCGGGGCGGATGCGTGGCCCCGACCGGACCGCCGGGCAGCATCATCGTCTTCGCCTCCACGCTCGTGCACGCGAGCCCGCCGAACATCAGTCCGCTCGGCCGCAGCATCGTGTATCTGTCGCTGTGCCACGTCGACAATCACATCCGCCGGTTCAAGCGGGCAGCGTGGATCGCCCATCGCGATTTCGCGCCCATCGAGCCGCTGGCGGACGACTGCCTCGCCGAGCTGGCGCGTTCCGGCGCGGCGGCCTGAGCGGAACACGATGTACCTCTACGACCAGCTTCGCGAGCGCGCCGACGCCGGCCGGCCGGTGCGGGTGGGCCTGATCGGCGCCGGCAAGTTCGGCTCGATGTTCCTGAGCCAGGCGCCGTCCGCCATCGGCCTGGAGGTGCGCGTGATCGCGGATCTCGATCCGGATCGCGCCCGCGCCGCCTGTCGCGCCGTCGGCTGGAGCGACGCGCGCATCGCAGCGACGCGTTTCACGGACGACGCGCGCGATGCGGTGCGTGACGATGTCGTCGACGTCGACGTCGTCGTCGAGGCGACCGGCGACCCGGCTGCCGGCATCGCGCATGCGCGAGCCGCGTTCGCGGCGGGCCGGCACATCGTGATGGTCAACGTCGAGGCGGACGTGCTGGCCGGTCCCTTGCTCGCCGCCGAGGCGCGGGAGGCGGGTGTCGTCTACACCATGGCCTACGGCGATCAGCCCGCGCTCACCTGCGAGCTGGTGGAGTGGGCCCGCTCGTGCGGCTTCGACGTCGTGGCGGCGGGGAAGGGCACCAAGTACCTACCGTCGTACCACGTCTCGACGCCGGACACGGTGTGGGAGCACTACGGGCTCACCGCCGAGCAGGCCGCGGCGGTGGGCATGAACAGCCGCATGTTCAACTCGTTCCTCGACGGGACGAAGTCCGCCATCGAGATGGCCGCCATCGCGAACGCTACCGGGCTCACGCCGCCAGCGGACGGCCTACGGTTTCCTCCCTGCGGCCGCGACGACCTGGCCCACGTGCTGCGGCCCACCGAGGACGGGGGACAGCTGCACCACAAGGGGCAGGTCGAGGTGGTGTCCTCGCTCGAACGCGATGGTCGTCCCGTGCCGAACGACCTGCGCTGGGGCGTCTACGTCGTCATCGAAGCGCCCAACGACTACACCGCGGCGTGCTTCCGCCAGTACGGCATGAACACCGATGCGACAGGCCGCTACTCGGCCATGTACAAGCCGTTCCACCTCATCGGGCTGGAGCTCAACGTGTCGATCCTGTCGGCCGGACTGCTCGGCAAGCCGACGGGCGCCACCCGCGACTTCGTCGGCGACGCGGTGGCGACCGCGAAGCGGGACCTGGCGGCGGGGGAGATCCTCGATGGCGAGGGCGGGTTCATGGTCTACGGCAAGCTGCTATCCGCGCGGGCGTCGCTCGAACGCGGCGCGCTGCCTATCGGGCTCGCGCACGGGGTCGTACTGAAGCGCGCCGTCGGGGTGGGCGAGGTCGTCGGGTGGGACGACGTCGCGATCGATGCGGACCTTCCCGCGGTGCAGGCGCGGCGCGCCATGGAGGCCCGCTTCGCCTGAGGGCTGGAGCAGCGAAGCAATAGCCCATGCGTGCACTGTCACCTGTCGCTTGCTTGTTCGCCCTCGCCGCCACCCTGACCGTGGCCCTGATGCTGACGGCCTGCGTCCCGGCGCCGCGTGATCCCTCGACCGAGGCTGGGGCGCCGGCACGCCTCCGCATCGAGGTCAGCTACGCCGCCGGCGTTCACGACGGCCCGCTCACGGGGCGCCTCTTCCTGGGTCTCAGCCCGTCCGCGGACCCGGAGCCGCGGATAGCGGCCTACAACTCCGCGCGGCAGCGCGACGGCCGGGTGCCCTTCTTCGCGGCGGACGTGGTCGAAGTAGGCCCGGGCGAGACGATGGTCATCGACGCCGCGGCGGTCGGCTACCCCTACGCGCATCTGGGAGAGCTGCCGCCGGGCAACTACTGGCTGCAGGCGCTGGTCCATGTGTACACGGAGTATCACCGCCAGGACGGCCACGTCATCTGGGCCCCGCAGGACCAATGGGAGGGCCAGCGTTGGGCGTTCTCGCCGGGGAACCTCGTCAGCGCGCCGCAACGCGTCACCGTGGATCCGGCCGCGGATACGCCGATCCGCCTGACGCTTACCGACCTCGTTCCGCCCATCGAGGCGCCGTCGGACACCGAGTGGGTCAGGCGCGTCAAGATCCGCAGCCGCATCCTGAGCGACTGGTGGGGACATCCCATGTACCTCGGGGCCGTCGTCCTGCTGCCGCGGGGCTACGACGACAATCCCGAGCTGCGGTACCCGGTGATCTTCGAGGCCGACCACTTCGGGCTGGAGCCCGCCTTCGGCTTCACGACCGAGCCGCCGTCGGGAGTCCCGCAGCTTTTCGCGCAGATGATTCGGGAGTCGGGCGGGATGCGCGAGTCGGGGTACGATTTCCAGCGGGCATGGACGAGCGACGACTTCCCGCGCCTGATCGCGGTGACGATTCAGCATCCCACGCCCTTCTTCGACGTTTCCTACGGCGTCAACTCGGCGAACAACGGCCCCTACGGCGACGCGATCCACCAGGAGCTGATCCCGTATCTCGAAGAGAACTTCCGGATGCTCGGCGAGCCGTACGCGCGAGTGCTGACCGGCGGTTCCACCGGCGGCTGGATCTCGCTGGCTTCGCAGATCCACCATCCGACGTTCTACGGCGGAACGTGGACCTTCTATCCGGATTCGGTAGACTTCCGCCGCTACCAGTTGATTGACATCTACGAAGACCCCAACGCCTTCCTGGTCCCGAACGCCGTGCCCGGCGCGCCGGAGCGGATGTTCCAGCGGACGATAGAGGGACAGCCGGTCGGCAGCGTCCGGCAGTTGAGCCAGCTCGAGCGGGCACAGGGCTCCCGCGGGCGCTCCGGCGGGCAGATAGACGCCTGGAACGCGGCATACGGCCCGACCGGCGAGGATGGGTACCCGCGGCGGCTATGGGACCTGGAGACGGGCGTCATCGATCGCGACGTGGCGCTCTACATGCGGGGCAACGGCTACGACCTCCGGCACTACCTGGAGGAGAACTGGTCCCGGATTGGCCCCGATCTGGTCGGGAAGATCCGCATCTACAACCCCGAGATGGACCAGTTCTACCTGCCGTACGCGGTGTATCTGCTGGAGGAGTTCCTCGAAGGCACGACCGATCCGCACTACGGCGGCGAGTTCGTGCACGGCCGTCCGATGAAGGGCCACCTGTGGTCGCCGTTCACCAACGTCGAGCTCGTCCGGCGGATGGCGGACCACGTCGCCGGCAATGCCCCGGCCGGCGCGTCAAAGGCGTGGCAGTGAGGGGTAGCGGGGATTCTCGCGGAGTCGTTCGTAGCACTTGTCTCCTCAACCGCGGCCGCAAGGAGTGGGCGTCTTCTACCGCCGTTCGCTCATGATGGCCCGCTCAAGGCAGACCCCCCGCGGCGCCCCGTCCACATCGATTCCCTCTACGGCTTCCCGAGCGCTCGCTTCCTCCAGCGCGTACAGGGGATCCAGCAAGCGCGCGGTCGTCACCGACTCGTGGCCGGCGAAACGGACCTGCCACTGCAGCCGTCCGTCGAAGGTCTCGGGCACGACCATCACGCACGCGAATCGCTGCTGCCCCGGCCGGAACACGGTGGGCTGGTTAGGGTCGGACGCGCCTGGGAGGAACACGTTGTCCTCCCCGGCGACCGTCACCTCGACGTGGTTGACGTTGTATTAACCTGGAAATAAGTATCCTGACCTCGTAGCATGCCGAAATATGAGGAAATCAGGCCGGCAATCACCTGTCTGCTGTCAGGCAACCAATGACCCTGTTAATCGGAAGTTTCAGAGCGAATCGCGCGGAAGTCATTCTCATTGAGTCAGTTAGCGATTCCGTCGGGGTGTCGGTGGTGGCTACACTCGGGTCGTTACCCCCAGTAGCTCGAAGCAGCGCTGCTGCAGCGGTGTGGGGTCCGTCTGCAACTGAAAGGTGACGCCGCTTTCGGCGACCTGCATCGTGTTCGCCGTCAGCGTTCCCAGGTCGGTGAGCAGCGTCCGGAAGCTGTGCACCGGCAAGTCGTCGTCGGTCCGTTTGCAGCCCACCTTGGCCAGGGCCGCCGGTGAGCGGCGAGCGGCGGCGACCACCGAAGGCCGCTGCTGCTCGGCCGCCGCCGGGTCGTGGTCGTCGAACAGCAGCGGCGCCAGCGCGTGGCGCATGTGCCACTCGACGTAGTAGGCCAGCATGCACAGCAGGACATGCGCCCGCACCCGGTCCGCCCGCCGGTGGTGGATCGGCCGCACCTTCAGGTCCACCGACTTCAGGCTCCGAAACGCCCGCTCCACCTTCGACAGGTCCTTGTAGGCCCGCACCGTCTGCGCTGCATCGAACTGCTCCGGCTCGACGTTGGAGCGGACGATGTACAGCCCGTCGAGCTGCTCCTCGGCCGCGATCTTGTCTTCGTCCCGGCGATAAGTGAACGTGTCGTCGGTGATCGTGGTGACGAAATGCTTGGCCATCTTGTGCCGGTTGATCACCTTCCCGACGCGCATACCGATTTCGGCTGCTCCGCGTAGCAGCCGGTTCTGGCGCGTTGTCGCTGCCGCGATGGGCGCCAGGTCCTTCTCGGTTGCCGCCAGCAGTTCCTGCCGCTTGCGCTGCCGCTCGGCGGCCAGCAACGGATTGCGGCACACGACCAGCCGCTCGCCGGGGAACAGCTCGCTGGTGACCTCGGCCAGGTCCCGCTCGTCGAACAGCGACGGCGTCACCGTGCCGGCGGCCAGCAGTTTCCGAATCGTCGGCGCCCGCAGCGTGGTGATCCAGCGCAGCCCGTCGACGCCCGCCAGGTCCTCGCGGATCCGCGCTGCGGTCAGCATGCCGCGGTCGCCCACCAGCACCACCCGCTGCAAGCCAAAGCGGGTGCGGAGCTTGTCCACCTGGCAGGCCACCGTCTTCGGGTCGCTCGTCGAGCCCTCGAAGACCTCCACCGCGACCGGACAGCCCGCGGCCGTGCACAACAGGCCGAAGACGATCTGCAAGGTGCCCTGCTTGCCGTCGCGGCTGTGCCCGCGCTGCGCCAACGGGCAGTGGGTCCCCTCCAGGTAGCTGGAGGTCAAGTCATAGAGCACCAGGGTGTGTTCCTGCAGGTGCTGCTTGGCCAGGCGTTGCTCGATGGCCGCCTGCCGCTCCACCAGCCAGTCCATCGCCGCATACAGTTCGTGCTGATCGACGTCGCCGAGCCCAAGCGTCTCGCCCAGGGTGGAGACGGCGCTCTCGGGGGCCAGGCCGCGCGCGGTGGCCAGCTTCGACTGCGCGTCGATGACGCGGGCGACGATCAGGGCGAGGACGAGGTCGCGGAGGCGACCGGCGTTACGGGCGATCAGCGTGTGCAGTCCGATCCGCTTGAGGGTGCCGAGCACCGCGGCGATGTGGCCGTGGGGCAGGCTGCGCACGCAGGTGAAGGCGTCTTCGGGGTTGACGAGTCGCTCACCGCGGAGGACGCGGCGCAGCGTTTCGATGGCGGCGGTCGGCAGCTTGGAGAGGTTGGCGAGGGTGCGCTTCTTGACGTGGCCGCCGGCGCGGTAGGACTCGCGCAGGAGGACGGCTGGGGGGGAGGAGCGATTGGGCACGCTCTCGATATACATGGTCACTAATTATACCGAAGTAACTCAATACATAAAAAGAAAACAACGCGCATTACGCGCCTATTACATGGCTACATATCGCCGTATGCACCAAGCCGAAAAGCTCCAAAAAGCCTTTAGACCCTATGGTTTAGGGCTAAATCGCCCGCTGAAACTTCCGGTTAATAGTAGCCGAACGCCAGCGTCAGCGACCCGTCGGCGTTTCTGACGAAGCCGTCGTATATCAGGTAGACGGGGTGGCGCGGCTGGGCCGCGACGGCGCTCGCGGCGACGGCGCCGATCAGTGTGACCGCGGACACGGCACCTGCGCCGACCAGCGCGAGAATGACGGCGGCGCGCCGCATGCGGCTACTCCTCCGCCTGCAGCGCGGCGTACTCCTCCTCCGAGATGTGGAAGTAGTCGAGCCAGCCGATGTTCATCTCGTCGATGGTCCGCTGCCCCCAGCCGACGGCCGCGGTCGGGTCGGGGTTGACCCGGTTGGCGGCCGAGTTGTCGTGGTACGCGGTCACGTGCATGACGGTGCCCGCCGGTAGGGTCAGCGGCGTCTCGTAGACGTAGGTCGGCTGCCAGTCCCACGCGAAGCGGTCGACGTCGGTCAGCAGCTCGGGGCGCCCGCCGTTCGGACGGATAGCCTCCAGCGTCATCGCCTTGCCGCGGTAGTGCATGTGCGGCTGGAAGCTGATGATCCGCGTGGGCTCCGGCAGCGTGAAGTAGGCGTCGCTGCGGGCGTTGGGCTCGCCCGGCGGAATGATCAGGTCGCGGCGATTGGACACCGCCTTGGTCGTGACCACGTAGTCCGGCCGGTAGCCCGGCGGGTAGAACTTGATGCCGACGCGGGTCTGGTCGGTGAAGCTCCGCTCGTCGTCCGGCAGGTAGTGGAGCTGGAGACGAATGCGGTCGTCCTTGCGCAGCAACCGCGCGTAGCCGTCCTCGAAGTAGTCGCCGACGAAGTCGCCGCGCGCCCGGTTGGCCAGCAGTTGGCGCACCCCGCGCGGCCCGCCGTCTGCGGCCGCCTCGTGGTCGACGTCCCGCACCGCGTAGACGAGCACGTGGTGCACGACGCGCGACTCGCCCGGCATCACCTGGATCCACTTGATGTAGCGGTCCTCGGTGAGGCCGGTCGCCATCTCCGGCTCCGGGTACGTCTCGGTGGAATTGGGGGGCACCACGACCGGCGGGCTGGTGACGATCAGGTCCGGCTCCTCGCCGTGATACCACGTGTCGACCGCCGGCCACGCGACCGGCGGCGGTGCATCGGCCGGGTTCCCGCGCGGGGCGCCCTGGTCGACCCAGCGGCCGATGGTGGCGATCTGCACGTCACTCAGCGACGGGTCGTCGCGGAATCTGCCCACCGTCCGGTCCGCGAACCAGGGCGGCATGACGCGCGCCTCGACGCGCTGCTTGATCGAGCGCGCCCACGGCCGGACATCTTCGTAAGTGAGGAGCGACATCGGCGTGAACATGTCCGGTCGGTGACACACCTGGCAGGAGTGCTGCAGGATGGGGAGCACGTCGCGGGTGAACGTGGGGTGCTCCGGCACGGCGCCGCCGTCATTCGCGGCTGCGCCGGCCGGAATCGCCACCACCACCAACGCCGCCAGCAGCAGCATGCCGGCCGGGGCGTCAGATTTCCGAAACGACATCGTTACCGCCTATTCCGTCACCAGGAACGTGACGTCCTCGTAGGTGGCCAACCCCCCGTCGTGGGCGATGCAGCGCAGCACATAGGTGCCGGGCTCGCTGAAGGTCGCCCGCACCTCCCACTTGTTGTCGGCGGGCGGATCGGGAGTCGCCCAGCCGGCCCCCCACGGCGAGTTCGAGTTGGCCCGCGTGTCCTCCCACACCTTGGTCTGCACGGGGTCGAAGGTCACCGGCACCGCCCCCCGGTAGACGAACCAGGAGAGCCGCAAACCGGTCGCCGCGATCGGGGTCGTGCTCGTCGGTCGGCCCGGGTCCACGGGGCGCATCGACCGCGGCTTCGGCAGCCCGTCCTCGTCGTGCGCGACCGCGGTCAGGACAACCGCGTGGTTCGCCTCGACCGTCCTGGTCGCCTTGCCGTGCACGGCGAGCGACGGAGCGACGTTGTCGTAGATGGCTCCGGAGACGCCGGCCCCGTTGTTCGCCATCCGGACGTTGTTGTCCATGTAGTAGTCGGGCTTCAGCGTCCCGTAGGCGCGCTTCGTCTCGCCGTGGCTGGTCAGCGTCCAGACCAGCTCCTTGTCGCCGAAGTCCGCCGGGACCCGGATGCGGAACAGGAACCGGTTCCGGCGCGGCAGGAACCAGGTCGGCTGTCCCTGATCGGGCCCGCCCGGCTCGATGGTGTTGTCGGGGCCGATCGGGATGTGGAGCTCCTCTTCCCAGTTCCGGTTCATCGTCCCGAACACCAGGTTGAAGGAGCCGTCCGCGTTCTGCTCCCACCCTTCGTAGGCCGGCACCACCTCCTGCCCGAAGTCGTACGACCGCCGGATGCGCTGCGCGCTCGCATCCTCCGCGGCCAAGACGACCAGCATCCCGGCGAGGAGAAAGAGCGCTAGCGGCCTGCGGGGCCACCGCGCTCCCGCGGCTCTCACTGTCCGCCTCCGGCGTTGTCGGCCGGCTCCACCTCCACCATGCCGCAGAGCGGACAGCCGATGGCCACCTCGCCGTCCGAGAGGTCGAGCACCGAACGCCGTTTCGCCATCTCGGCCGCGAACTCCTCGTCGGTCAGGTAGACGCCGCGCATCAGGTTGATGAACATCTGGTCGACGGAGCGGTGTCCGCCTCCCGACCAGTTGCGCGGGTCGGGTACGTTGGGGTTCGATGGCGAGTTGTTGAAGTAGCCGGTCATCCGCAGGATGGTGCCCTTGGGCAGCAGCGGCGCTGCGTCGTCCTCGTAGTTGTAGACCCGCACCCAGCTATGGTCGTAGCCCGCGCAGTTGAGGGTCTGGACGTTGTGCCCCCAGATGGCGTCCAGGCACATCCGCACGCCGGGCGCGTGCATGTGCGGCTCGAAGATCGTCATCAAGGTGTTCTCCGGGAGGGTGAAGTAGGACTCCATCTGCTGGTCGGGATCCATCGCCTCGATGTCGAGGTCGACGCCGTTGCCGAAGGACATTCGCACCCACTTGCGGGTCGGCTCGTACCCTTCGGGATGGAACTTGAAGCCGACCTTCAGGTGGGCTCTCGTGTCCGCTCCGTTCGCGTGCAGGTGCATCGAGTTGAACTGGAGCTGCGACCCGGCCTTCATGATCTTGCCCGCCTCGGGGTCGAAGACGTCGGCGTTGCGCCCGACCTCGTGGGTCGGCCACCGGCGCTGCGCGGCCAGCGGATCGATCTCGTCCGGGTCGGGGGCGGGATCGGTCACCCCGAGCGTGGCGTGGTGCACCACGAAGAGCCCGCCGACCGTGTCGCGGATGTCACCCTGGCTGGACTCGGTGACCTCCTTGTACTCCATCGCAGAGACGTAGCGATCCTCGATCAGGCCGGTCGGCACCTCGCCGATGGACCCCCACCAGTCCGGTGCGTCGGCCGCGACCTCGAAGCTGCGCGACGACACGATCAGGTCGGGCTGTCCGATCTCCCATTCGTCCACGTCGATGAACGGCACCGGGGGCGGCATGTCGGCGGGGTTGCCCCGCGGGGCGCCGTTGTCGGCCCACTTCGCGACCAGGGCGATCTCCCTATCGCTCAACGAGGGATCGTCCTTGAACCGCTGGATTCCGATGTTCTTCTCGATGTACCAGGGGGGCATCACGCCCGGCTGGTCGCGGAGCCCGGTGCGGTATTTGATGGCGCGGGCCCAGGGCCGCACCTCCTCGTAGTCGATCAGCGACATCGGCGCCAGGGAGTCGGGCCGATGGCACTTCTGACAGCTCCGCTGAAGGATGGGCGCGATGTCCCGGGTGAACGTCACCTCGTCCGTGGCCGCGGCCTGTGCGGCCGTCGGGGACGGCAGCGCGACGAGCATCGCGGCCGCCATGCTGAGGAACACCTGCCAAAAGAACGTCCGCCGCCGGCTTCGCGTCGTCGTCATCTATCGTCTCCTCGGTGCAAACGCGGTTTCCGGTCAGCCTCGAAACTCCATTCTAGGAGCCCGTCCGGGAAACCGCAATGGGCACGATTCGTGGCCGGGAGATCGCGCGCGGCGATTCCCGGCCCGCGGGATACCGGGCGCGGCTATCATCGGGGACCGCGTCCCGCGGTGGCAGCGCGCGGCGCCGGAAGACACTTGGGAGGAGACCGATGGGGACCACGAAGACACGTCTGGGGGGCATCGCCGCGCTGACGGGCATCGTCGCAGTGCTGCTGCTCGCTCACACCGTCGGATCCAGGGGCTTCGTGCAGCAACCGGCTCAGGCCGGTGACGGGCGGACGGTCACGCAGGCGGACATCGAGCGGTGGAAGCGGGAACTGACGAACTGGGGCCGCTGGGGCGCGGACGACGAGATCGGCACGCTGAACCTCATCACGCGGGAGAACCGAAGGCAGGCCGCCGCCCTCGTGCGGGAAGGCGTCTCCGTCTCGCTCGCGCACGACGCCGAGACCGAGGCGACGATCGACGGGCCGCGGCCGTATCAGGTGATCCCTCTCGGCATCAGCGCCGACGAGATCCGGATCGCGTACCACGGGTTCATCCACACGCATCTGGACTTCCTGAACCACAACTTCATCGGTGACGGGGTGACCTACAACGGCTACCGGCCGGACCCGGCGGCCGTCGCCGCGAACGGTGGCCACTCGCGGAACACCGTGCACAACGCCAAGTCCGGTATCGTGACCCGCGGGATTCTCATCGACATGGCGCGGTTCCGGAACGTGCCGTACCTGGAGCCCGGCACCCCGATCTACATCGAGGACCTGGAAGCCTGGGAGGCGGCAACCGGGGTGACGGTGTCGGCCGGCGACGCGGTCTTCATCCGGACCGGCCGGTGGACCCGGCGGGCCGAGGTCGGTCCCTGGGACGTCGCCAACGCGGCTGCCGGACTGCACGCGTCGGTCATTCCGTGGCTCAGGGAACGGGACATCGCCCTGCTGGGCGGCGAGGCGGCGCAGGACATGGCGCCGGCCGACGCCGACCCGGCCGTTACCGTGCCGGAGGACCTCGGTCCCCGCCCGCTCCACCGGTTCGCGCTCATCTATCTGGGGATGCCGCTGTTCGACAATGCCGATCTCGACGCGGCGGGGGAAGTTGCCGCCGCGCTGGACCGATGGGAGTTTCTGCTGACCGCGGCGCCCCTGCCGACGCGCGGCACCGGGTCGCCGATCAACCCGATCGCGACGTTCTGAGGCAATCGCGATTGGCGGGTGGAGCACAGGCAACCGTACCTCCTGGGTTGCTGAAGGAGAAGGTGCTGGCGCCGGAGGGGTGCACGACAAGAAAGTTGAGGGTTTTTCCGTACGGGGGGTATCGAGCAAGCGCTGATCGTCCGATTCCTCGGGTAGGAGGACTCCGACCATGCCCGAGGCGCAGTTGACGGAACGGCTCGCTGGCGCGGCCGAAAAAGGGGGCTTCAAGGCGGAGATGTTCGCCGCCTTGAAGTCGGCGGTCGAGGCCGATGTCGACGCGTTCCTCAGGCGGGGGAGCGTGAATGCGCAGGACTTCGAGACGCTCCTGCAGACGGGTCGCCGCCGCGCGCTCGCCACGGCGACCCGGGTTGTAGAAGCGGCTGGGGCGTAGCGCTCGTAGCCGCTATCGGGGCCGAAGTCGATGCGCTCCTCGGTCCCGGGGGCGCCGAGGTGGCGGACTTCGAGGCCCTCGAACAGGCAGTCCGTCACCAAGCTCTCGACATCGCCGCGCAGTGGATGGCGCAGCGCTTCAACGCGGACGATTCCGACCATTCGGGTTCGACCACAGCGTGCGCCTGCGGCCGGCGGGCGCGCTACGCCGGCCGTCGCCCGAAGACGTTCACCACGCTGTTGGGGCCGGTTACCCTGCAACGCGCCTACTACCACTGCGACGCCTGCCGCAGCGGGGTGTGTCCGCGCGACCAGGCCCTGGGTCTGCAAGGTAGCTCGCTGTCACCGGCCATCACGCGGCTGGTGGGACTGACGGCGGCCGAGGGCAGCTTCGCCAAGGCGAGCGAGTGGTTGACCGCCCTGGCCGGGGTGGATGTCGAGACCCGGCAGGTCGAGCGCTGTGCCGAGGCGCTCGGACGCGACATCGCTGACGACGAGCGCTCGGTCACCGAGCAGACCGCCGCGGCGCCCGTGCCGACGATGTACCTGGGGCTGGACGGCACCGGCGTGCCGGTGCGCCCAACCGAGGTCGAAGGCCGCCGCGGCAAGCAGCCCGACGGTTCGGCCAAGACCCGCGAGGTCAAGCTGGCCACCGTGTGGACGGCCGAAGGGCGCGACACACAAGGCCACCCCGTGCGCGATCTCGGGTCGGTCAGCTACAACGCCGCGGTCGAAAGCGCGGCCAGCCGCGACACCGACCCGCAGCCGGCCGCTTTCGCACAACGGGCCTATCGCGAGGCAATACGGCGCGGTTTCGACACCGCAGCCCAGCGCGTCGTCCTCGGCGACGGCGCCGCGTGGATCTGGAACTTGGCCGCCGAACAGTTTCCCGGCGCCATCGAGATCGTTGATATCTACCACGCGAAACAGCACCTGTGCGATGTCGCCAAGGCCATCTACGGCCCCGGGACCGACTTGGCTGACCGGTGGGCCAGGGACCGGCGCGCCGAACTCGACGCCGGCCGGCTGTGCGCCGTCGTCGCCGCGCTGCGCATCCATGTCGAGACCACGCCCGAGGCGCGAAAGTGCATTCACTACGTGTTCGGGAACCGACACCGCATGCGCTATCCGCAGTTCCGCGCCAGGGGCCTGTGCGTCTCGTCGGGCGTCGTCGAGGCCGGATGCAAGCAGATCGGCGACCGGCTCAAGCGCGCCGGCATGCGCTGGACCGTCGCCGGGGCCAACGCCATCATCGCGCTGCGCTGCTGCATCCTCAGCGGACGCTTCGAGGACTTCTGGGAGCGGCGAGCCGCAAACGCCGCCTGACGCTCATCTCACAATGATGTCGTGCACCCGCGCCGGAGCCGCCGGCCGGATACGTCCGCCGCTCATCGCTTCACCAGAGCCTGGAGGGATTGCAGGAGCGGCGCCTCACTTGGCTGCAGGCGCCTGCGGGATTCGGCAAGACGACCGAGTTGGCGGACATCGCCCGGTGCTGGCAGGAACAGGGGCTGGTCGCAGGCCGGGTCGCGCTGGACGGCGACGATACGCCGAGGGTGTTCGGAAGCTACCTCGCCGCCGCCTTCGAGCAGGGGGGAATCGCTCTCTCCCGTCTCGACCCGGATGACGGCTGGTCCTCTGCGCCTGCCGTGCATCAGATCGGGATACTGGCCCGCGTGATCGAGCTCGGTTGGCCGTTCGCGGTGATGGTCTATCGCAACGTGCGAGTCGGCGAGGCGAACGAAACGGGTCCGAACACGGCAGGGCTCACCGAAGACTACATCCGCGTGCGCCTGCTGAGTGACCTGTCCCTGGAAGATCGCGCCAGCCTGCTCGACCTGGCTGTCTTCGACTGGATTGACACCGACCTGGTGGACGACGTGCTGGGATCGAGCGATGCTCGGGTGCGGGTCGCCGCATTGCCGGCACTGGATGGTCTGTTGGTCGTCGGCGACAGAGACCATACCGTGCGGCGCCTGCACCCTCTGGTCAGGGATGCCTGTCTGGATCTGCTCTCGGTGGAGGATCCGACGCGCAAGCGCTTCCTGCACGAGCGAATCGCGCTGGCGCTGGTTCGCCGGGGCCACCTTACGCCGGCATGGCGGCATGCCAGCGAGACCGGCGACCACCGGCTGGTCGGCCAACTCATGGCTCCCTTCGGAGTAGTCCGGTTGTAGCTGCGGGAGGGTGCGAGGCGGATGATCTCGGCCGGTCGGTTCCTGACCCCCGAGATCACGGCGGAGTGAGCTGCTGCGCTGCATTCTTCTCTGTCTGGCGTGGCGGTTCGACGAGCGGCGCTGGCGGGTGGCGCAGAGCAGTTGCCGCTCTCCGAGATCGACTCCTGGCTGCCGGCCGTCGAGCGAGCTGCCGGTGGCGATGACCGGGCCCGTCATCTACGTGAACATGTACCGCGGAATGTCGGCCATGGCCCAGGGGCAGGTCCAGGCGGCCACCGAGTGCTACCGACGGGCAGGGGATTGCACGAGGAGGTTTCTTTCCTTCCGATCCCTGCCTGGTGATGAGCATCAACGCGTTGAAGATCGAGCTCGAGCTGGAGCGGAACCGGTGGGCGGCCATCTCGCCGCGGACGCTGAACACCCTGATGGGGAGGCGCGGGATTCTTGGTTCGACGTTCATGTCGCGACGATCGCGATCGGCGCCGAGCTGATTCTCGAACGACACGACGTCGAGGCGGTTATCCGGTTTCTGAGGAAGTCGGCGGAGGGCGTGTGGGCGACGAACATCGAGAGCATGTCCAACAACGTGTCGGCGCTGCTGGCGCACTACCTGGCTGAGGCCGGACGTCCCGACGAGGCTGGAGAGGGACACTGAAGGGATTGACGCACCTGCGGGGCACCTGGAACGGCATCTATGCGGTGGCGGTCGGCGTGAGCGCGGAGCTGATGTCGACGCAGTACGACAGCGAGTCCGTGATCCCGTTCCTGACGCAGGAGCTCGGGGCGCATTCCCGATTTCCCGGAGCAGTGTGTAGGCAAAGATGGACTGTGAGGCTGGGGGAGATTGAGCCGGTCTTCGGACAGACGGGGAGGGTGGTACTGGACATTACGGCTCGGACTGCCCATGATGGTGCGTTGAAATGGACAAGAGCGCCATCGACACCCCGAGCCGCGAGATCGATCTTGGCAACATTCCCGTCCACCTGCGCACTGCCCTCCGGCGGGCGCTGGAGTTTGAGGCGCGTGCTCCAGCGCCCAGGTCGGCAGAGGAAGCGGAGCAGTGCGAAGAGCAGCTGCGGGCCATCGCGGACGAGTTCTTCGGCGCCCTCCTCACCCCCGTGCTGCAACGCGCGGTGCGCTCCGCCGCGGTTGGCGACGCGGCGAGCGCCCTCGTGCGCCACCTGCCCCGGCGGATGCGGAGCGACGGCCTGGAGACCGTCAACGTTCGCACCTCCCGGGGCACGACGGTGCCGGTCACGACGCCGTATTACCGCGAGAAACACGCCCGTCGGGCGAAGCGGAGGCCGGGACTCTACCCCGCCTTGGTGGTGCTGGGCATCTACGACCGGTGCACGCCGAAGCTGGCCTCCGATGCAAGCCGCGCGGTCGCCATGCTCAGCTCGCTGGCCGAAGCGCAGGCGCAGCTCCGCTCCGACGGCATCGCCCTGGATATCAAGACCCTCCGCTCGACCGCCTATCGCTACGCTGCGCGGGCCCGAGCGGCCCAGCAGAGCGCGGCGTGCGGTCTGCTGGACCGCGTGACCGGGAAGCGGGTGGTCGTCTCCCTCGACGGGGGCCGCGTCCGTGTGAGGCGCAAGAAGCGTGGCCCCAAGACGAAGAAGGGGCGCAACCGATTCCATACCGACTGGAAGGAACCGAAGCTCCTCATCCTGTACGTCGTCGGCGACGACGGGCGACCGTCTCAGACGTGGGCCCCGATCATCGACGGCACGCTCCGGGGACCGGAGGCGGTCTTCGCCCTGCTGTTGTCGTACGCGCGGCAGATCGGCCTCAACGCCGCTGACAAGGTGCTCTTCATCGCCGACGGCGCGCCCTGGATCTGGCGACGCCTCCAGCGCCTCATCGCCGCGCTCGGGCTCTCGCCGACACAGGTGCTGGGGCTGATCGACTTCTATCATGCCGCAAAGCAACTCTCGGACGCGGTCAAGCTGCGCCGCTGGAGCGCGACGCAACGCACCCGCTGGCTCAACCGCACGCGGGGGCTGCTCAAGCGAGCACGGGTGGACGAGGTGATCACGGCCCTGCGGGAGCTGTGCCGCGGGCGCACGGCCGGCAAGATCCGCACGCACCTCAACTACTTCCTGAAGAACCGTCATCGTTTCGCCTACACCACAATGGTCGGGCTCGGGCTTCCGCGGGGCAGCGGCGCCGTCGAAAGCGCCATCCGTCGCGTCATCAATCTCCGCATCAAGGGCGCCTCCATCTATTGGCTACCGGAGAGCGTCGACGCGATTCTTCTCCTGCGGTCTTTCTATAAGTCCGGCAGATGGAACTGTTTGCAGCGGATGGCCATGACGCCGGTGGGTGTGAGCGCGTGACCGGGAAATCGGGAATGCGCCCGGAGCTCGAGGAGGTGGAGCCGGCTGGTTCGCGGAGTCTGTCGGACTACATGTCGGGCCTCCTGGTGTTCTACCTCCTGGAGGTTGGGTGTTCCGACGAGGCGGCGCAGGTGTGGCGCGATCGCGGGCTACCGACCGCGATTCCGGAACTGGTCGATCTCGAACGCCAACCGTGACGTGCGATGGAAGCGATCTCGTGTGCTCGCATTCGGCTCCTCGTGGAGCGGGGGGGTGACCATGCCGGCGCCGATGTGCTGGCGAGCCGTTTGTGCAGCACGGCGTCCGAGCGCGGTCTGACCCGCACCTTGCTGCGCGGGCTGGCGCTGTCGATGGTCGTTGCGCACCGCGCCGGTCGGATGGACAAGGCTCTGGCGCGGCTGGTCGAGTTCGTGCGCCTGACATGCGAGGCGGACTACCTCAGGGCGCTGGTGCGCAATCGCGACATCAGCCGGACGGCGCTGGAGTCTCTGCTCGACACGAATCTCGACGTCCGTATCCGCGGTATTGCCGAGTCCGTGCTCGCGCACCTCGGCGCGGGTCCCGGGACGCCGATGGCGTTCTCGTCGAGAGAACTGGACGTGCTGGCGCAGATCCGGCAAGGCCGCGCGAACAGGGAGATTGCGGACGCGCTCGGGATCTCGGACGCAGGCGTGCGGTACCACCTCAGAAACATCTATCGCAAGACAGGCGCCACGCGCCGGGAAGACATCGCACGGAAGGCGCGGCTACGCGACGACCTGACGTAGCCAGTAGCGGGGGACCACGTCAGCGACTCGCGGCAGGTTGTCGACGTGCAATCGGCGTGGCGCAGCCTCGCAGTCCAACCGTGTTTGCGGCGTGACCGTTTGCGCCTGCGCATGCATGGCGAACTGGAAGCACGTCTACCGCCTTACGTATTTCCTGTAGCTCCTGAGCCACTTGCAAAACTCTTGGGGTCGCGGCTCGGCTCAGTCCTCCGATTCTCGGGGTGAACACCCCAATTGTTCTGGATTTTGACTCCGTGTTCTGGTCCTGAAGGGCCGGCGGCAGCCAGGAAGCGGAAAACAAGGGGATCGACGTGTTTTCCACCGAGCGTCGGGACACCGGTGGGTGACTGACGCCGGTTGAGCGCCGGGATTGGATGGGCGTTTGCCGGCGGCGCGTTGGCTATGTCACCAGACGCAGGAGCTGGTCGGCGGTGAGCGCCAACATGCCGAACATGCAGTGGCACATCACCTTCGCGGTGCCACGGACCCGGACATGGCGACCACCGAACTCGTCCTTGAGACGGCCATTGACGCGCTCACCCGCCGTACGCTCGTTGTAGCGAACCTGCTCGGCACGCTGGAAGCCGAGATTTTTCAGGCGCCGGGCTTCGGTTCGCAGTTCCTCCGCCCGGGCCTTGTCGCCACGAGGGTTGACGTCAATCAACGGGACGTGGCCGAGTGAGCGGCTGTGCTCCCGGATCTGCTCCGCGTCGTAGGCGGCGTCCATCAGGTCATACAGATTGGTCGTCCGCTCGGCGGACAGAGTCGCCAGCGGAATGGCGGCCTGGCTGTCATGCAGGGAGGCGGACGTCAACAGGCAACTGATCGGAATCTGGCCGTCGGCCACGTCAATGTGCAGCTTGTAGCCGACCCAGGTGGTCTTGTAGCCCTTGCTGTTCTTCTTCGTGCCGACATCGCAGGCGGTCGGCAGGTCGTCCAGCATCGCCGGCAGGTTCATGGTCGGCTGCCGTTCGAGACGTGTCAGGACCTTTGGCCGTTCTTCGCCCTTCTTCGGCCGCCCGCGCTTGCGCTTGGGCGGCGGGGGCGGCTTCTCCTTCGTGGCCGGCTTCTCACGGGCCTCGATGGCCGTCGAGTCGCGCGAGAGGTGGCCCACCAGCCGGTCGTGGTGCGTCTCCCGGATCAGCGCTTCGTGCACGCGCTGGGGCAACTGCGTGTCGGCGAACTCGGCAAAGGCGCGCGAGAAGACCGACTCGCTCGGCACCTCGAACTTCCGCTCCCAGCCGCAGAGCCGGCGCAGGGCCACATCGGCGGCCAACCGGTCCAGCAGTGCGCGCGTCGACGGCAGGTCGTAGACCGCCTTGGCCACGAAGGCCCGCGCCATCGCCGCGCGGTCCTTGGGCGGCCGCCCCGGCGCCCGGAAGTACCGGGGAATCAGGCGCTCGATACGGATGACCTCCAGGGTCTGCACCAACTGCTGCTGTTTTTCGGTCAGTGGACCCAACGCCTGCTCCAACCGCGGGAACAGCGTACGCTGGATCGACTCCCAGTAGGGGGCGAACGAGGCGCGCAGGGCATTCATGGCTTGTTGACCGCTCCTGCGAGCTACTGTATATTTACGCACAGGAATAATGTCAAGCTGTGGTTCGATGGCCGGTGCGGACCAGATGCGCCAGTACACGGAGCGATACGACGCGCTCAAGGCGGAACTGCAGTCGCTTGGGTTTCTCTTCCAGGGCAGCCTCCAGACCCGCCGGATAGCGTGTGGGAAGACCACCTGCCGCTGCTACCGCGACCCGGACGCCCGGCACGGTCCCTACCACTACTGGACACGCAAGGACCGCGGGAAAACCGTCGGGATGAGGCTCACCGAAGACGAACTTGTCCTCTACCAGGAGTGGATCGAGAACAACCGCGAATTGGAGCGGCTCGTGAAGGAAATGCGCGGCCTCTCTTCGCGCGTGCTTGCCTTCATAACCGGCCGGGAGGCCCCATGAACCCCCGCGTCTCGGACTCGTCGGCGGCGGTGACCGCTACCGCCATCCTTCAGACGCTACGTCCCGCCCACTGACCGTCCCTCGCCCTGCGGCTTCCGGCAAAGAAAACCCGGCCGATTACCGATTTTTGCAAGAGGCTCTCCTATCTTCCCATTCGTTCCGCCCGATGTAGAGTCCGGGATGCGCGTCTCTCCGATGTTCGATGCAGGTCACCTGCTGGAGACGGATGGCGTCGACCGCTTCGGTTCGTGTGAGGGGCGACCGGGAATCGTCTGCGAGAACTGCGCATGAATGAACTTCCCTCGGTCGCCTTGACGCGGCAGTTTCTGGCCCTGTGCGAGCACCATGGTTCGCAGCGCCTTGCGGTCAGGTTGATCGCCCTGGGTCGGAGTTCCGGGGTGCCGGGCTTGCCCGCGAGTGACGACTGGACGGCTTGGGACGCCGGCGAAATGCGGGCGGCGGTCGAGTACCTTCAGATATGCGCGTAGATGAATAGTATGGAGTGCGCGCAACGGCATCGTGTCACAGCGGATGTGGAGGATGCGGCGTCGTGGGTGGACAGCGTTTGATCGGCGCTCACCTTCCGGCGACCGACCCCGAGCGGCGCGAGACCAGGCCGGGGCGGTGCTCGGGGTGCCTTGCCCGCTTCGTGGTCGACGTGCGGCTACCGTCGCCGACGATCTGTCCGGACTGCGGCGGTGAGGTCGTCTCCGACGGTGAAGTGGAGCCGGTGACGCGTTGCCTGCCGTTCGGCGAGCCGCGGATCCGCAACATGAAGCCATGACGCCGACGTCATCGCGAGATCGCCAAAGCCATCATGCCTACCCTGTAAGGGCTTTGGGCATGCCGCCTGACCGCTGGTCGTGACCCTCCCATTCCAGTACCAACGCATTGCAGTCCTGGAGAGTTCGGGGGCGTAACTGCCGGTTGAGCGTTCACGCCGGACAAGCGAAAGCAGGCCGCCGTCATCGCGACGTTCTGATTCATCGGTCCGGTGCGCTACGTACGCCGATGTCCCGCTGGGATCGTTTCGCCGCTCGGAACGCCTGGTCCGGGGGCAGGCCCCCGTAGCGACGCTCGCGGCGACGAAACGCCTCGACCGCCCGGCGCAGATCCTCCCCGTCGAAGTCCGGCCACAACGTTTCGATGAAAACGAGCTCCGCGTAGGCCGACTCGAACAGCAGGAAGTCGCTCAGGCGCTGCTCGCCGCTCGTGCGGATCACCAGGTCGACCGGCGGCGTTTCCGGATCGGAGTGGCACGCGCGGTTGACCCGCCGCAGGAAGCCGTTCTCGTCGCAGCGTTCGTCCGACCTCAGCGTGCCGGCCGCGACGAGGATCGCCGAGCGTGCCGAGTAGTCCACGGCCAACCGCAGGTAGAGCCGGGTGCCGTCGCGTGTCGCGCGCTCCGTCTTCTCGATCGCTCGAATCAGCGCGGGCGACAAGCGGTCTCGCCGACCGATCAATGCGAGCCGCATGCCGTGCCGGCGACAGTTCATGCGCGCGCGGACGAGAAAGGACTCCAGCAACTTCATCAGCGTCGACACCTCGGCGTCCGGCCGGCGCCAGTTGTCGGCGGAAAAGGCGTAGAGCGTCAGCGTCGTTATGCCGAGACCGGGTGCCGCTTCCACCGCGCGTCGCACGGCGTCGGCCCCGCGACGGTGTCCCTCCGTGCGCGGGAGCCCGCGCGCACGGGCCCAGCGGCCATTGCCGTCCATGATCAGGCCCACGTGCAGGCCGCCGTCTGCGGGTCGATCCATCTCGCGCCGCCTCACGCCGGTTCCTCCACGAGTTCCGGCAGCACCGAGCCCAGGGCGGGTAGCTCCCGCGGCAAGGCTCCCGGGAGACCTGCGGTAGTGACCACGACCTCGCGCGCGCGCGGTCCGTCGAGTTCGACCAGGAAGATCCGCTGCCACCGGCCGAGCTGGACATCGTCGCCGATCACGGCCAGCGTGGTCGAGGCCTGCAGGGCCATCGCACGTGCATGGGCGTGTCCGTTGGGCCGCTCGTCGGGTGTCATGTTGGCCGTCCGGCGCTCGAAATCGTCGTGGGAGTATCGCGCGTGGGCCGGCGCCCAGCCGGCGAGGACCCGGCCCAGGTCGTCGAGCAGGAGGGGCTCGTTCTCGTTGACCAGAATCGCGGCCGTGGTGTGCATGGACTGCACCGTCAGCGTGCCGTCGCTGATGCCGGAAAGGCGCACGCAACAGAGCACCCGTTCGGTGATGTCGATGAACTGCTGGGGCTCTCGGGTCCCGAGCGCCAGACGCTCGTGGGCGACGGCCCACGCGGATTGGGGGGAGGGCTGAAGGGGAAGTCGCAATGCCATAGTTCTCGCTCCTTGTCGGCGGCAGGGCCGCGATCGGATTCGCTCGCGGGCAGTATTCGGCAGAAGGCAGCCCCGAGACATGAGCGAGAAGTGAGGGTTCGGTGATATCCCGCTGAAAGCGGCCGAAACGGGTTCAGCAGGGCCTCCGGGTCAGCCCGGCGGCCAGGCCCGAGCCGAACATCAGGCCCTCGAAGACGCTGATCGCGACCCGGGTCACCACCCCCGGCTCCTGCTCGCCGAGCAGGCGGGCCAGGGGGGCCAGGCCGACCTGCGACCCGGGGAAGCTCTGCGCCATGAAATCGAGGCTCATCGCTCCCAGGAAGCGGCCGCTCCAACCGAGCATCCCGGCGGCCAGCGCGCAGGCGAGCCCCGTCAGGAGAGCGACGCGGACCCGGGCGATCCCATGCGGGGTGGCCATGCCGCCGTCGGCAATCGGCGTGGCGAGTCCGTAGCCCAGCCCGACCGCTCCGCCGAGGACCAGGCCTTCCACGGCGCCGGCCAGCGGCGCGAGATCGCGACCGAACAGGCCCTCGAGCACGAGGCGTCCCAGGAGGTGGGCGGTCGCGCCGACCGCCAGACCGCTCGACGCGCCGGCCACGGCGAGCGCCAGGCGCCGCTGCGCGCGGAAGGCGGCTTCCGCGGCGGCCAGACCGGCTCCGACCCCCGCGGCCGCAACGCCCCCGATCGCCGTTCCGAGCAGCGGCAGCATCGCCAGCACGCCGTCTCCCGCCGTCGACCCGGGTCCGAAGCGGAGGACGATGCCGCCGACGAAACCGGCGAGTGCCCCTGCGGCCGCTCCACCGGCTGCCGCGGCCATCCACCGGCGTCCGGCCAGCCGGGCCACGCGTCGGATGCGAAGCAGGAACAGAATTCTCCCGGCCGCAAGCCAGCCCGGACGTCCGAACAGCGGAACCGGCCCCGCACCCGGGACGTCCCAGCGGGTCTCGCGCAAGTAGGCGCGGGCCGCGGCATGCCCCTTTCTGCGGTTCAGTCGGTCGAGAGCTTCCGCCGTGCCCATCCGGTGCAGGGTCTCGGCAGCCTGCCGCCGCCGGAGGTCCGCTCCTTCGGCGTCGTCGGAATCGTCGTCGAGCGACGTGTCGAGGGCCTGATCGAAGGAGGCACTCGCGTCGAGTTCCGCCGTGGCGTCCCGCACGGGCTCCGGCGGTCCCTCGTCCGGCTCCTCGACGACGTCGTCGCAGACGAAGCGGTAGCCGTGCCGCTACACCGTACGAATGAAGGTCGGCTCGCGCGGATCGTCGCCCAGCGTGCGTCGGAGGATCCGGACCGCCTGGCTCAGAGCACCGTCGGTGACCACCACGTCGCTCCAGACCGTATCGAGAATCTCACGTCGCGTCAGCGCCTCGTTCCGCCGCTCGATGAGCAGGACGAGCAGGTCGAAGCAGCGCGGGATCAGCGGCAGCTCCCGACCGTCGCGGACGAGCGTCCTGCGGGCGGAGGACAGGGTGTGACCGGAGAACCGGTAGCGGGGTGGGCGGGGGGGCGATCGCATCGACGGCCGGCAGTATACGCGGCCTGAACTGCGCCTCGACAGCCTCCGTCCCCGGCCCGAACCGGCATCCAACTATCTCCTCTCGGTCACTGACAGGTTCTGACAGCGGCGGCCGGTAGTGTCTCGGCTTGAAGTCCCGCCCCACGAGTCAGGCGCAAGTATTGCTGGGCGCATTCCCGATTTCCCGGAGCAGTGCAGTGTGTAGGCAAAGATGGACTGTGAGGCTGGGGGAGGTTGAGCCGGTCTTCGGACAGACGGGGAGGGTGGTACTGGACATTACGGCTCGGACTGCCCATGATGGTGCGTTGAAATGGACAAGAGCGCCATCGACACCCCGAGCCGCGAGATCGATCTTGGCAACATTCCCGTCCACCTGCGCACTGCCCTCCGGCGGGCGCTGGAGTTTGAGGCGCGTGCTCGAGCGCCCAGGTCGGCAGAGGAAGCGGAGCAGTGCGAAGAGCAGCTGCGGGCCATCGCGGACGAGTTCTTCGGCGCCCTCCTCACCCCCGTGCTGCAACGCGCGGTGCGCTCCGCCGCGGTTGGCGACGCGGCGAGCGCCCTCGTGCGCCACCTGCCCCGGCGGATGCGGAGCGACGGCCTGGAGACCGTCAACGTTCGCACCTCCCGGGGCACGACGGTGCCGGTCACGACGCCGTACTACCGCGAGAAACACGCCCGTCGGGCGAAGCGGAGGCCGGGACTCTACCCCGCCTTGGTGGTGCTGGGCATCTACGACCGGTGCACGCCGAAGCTGGCCTCCGATGCAAGCCGCGCGGTCGCCATGCTCAGCTCGCTGGCCGAAGCGCAGGCGCAGCTCCGCTCCGACGGCATCGCCCTGGATATCAAGACCCTCCGCTCGACCGCCTATCGCTACGCTGCGCGGGCCCGAGCGGCCCAGCAGAGCGCGGCGTGCGGCCTGCTGGACCGCGTGACCGGCAAGCGGGTGGTCGTCTCCCTCGACGGGGGCCGCGTCCGTGTGAGGCGCAAGAAGCGTGGCCCCAAGACGAAGAAGGGGCGCAACCGATTCCATACCGACTGGAAGGAACCGAAGCTCCTCATCCTGTACGTCGTCGGCGACGACGGGCGACCGTCTCAGACGTGGGCCCCGATCATCGACGGCACGCTCCGGGGACCGGAGGCGGTCTTCGCCCTGCTGTTGTCGTACGCGCGGCAGATCGGCCTCAACGCCGCTGACAAGGTGCTCTTCATCGCCGACGGCGCGCCCTGGATCTGGCAACGCATCCCGCGCCTCATCGCCGCGCTCGGGCTCTCGCCGACACAGGTGCTGGGGCTGATCGACTTCTATCATGCCGCAAAGCAACTCTCCGACGCGGTCAAGCTGCGCCGCTGGAGCGCGACGCAACGCACCCGCTGGCTCAACCGCACGCGGGGGCTGCTCAAGCGAGCACGGGTGGACGAGGTGATCACGGCCCTGCGGGAGCTGTGCCGCGGGCGCACGGCCGGCAAGATCCGCACGCACCTCAACTACTTCCTGAAGAACCGTCATCGTTTCGCCTACACCACAATGGTCGGGCTCGGGCTTCCGCGGGGCAGCGGTGCCGTCGAAAGCGCCATCCGTCGCGTCATCAATCTCCGCATCAAGGGCGCATCCATCTATTGGCTACCGGAGAGCGTCGACGCGATTCTTCTCCTGCGGTCTTTCTATAAGTCCGGCAGATGGAACTGTTTGCAGCGGATGGCCATGACGCCGGTGGGTGTGAGCGCGTGACCGGGAAATCGGGAATGCGCCCGTATTGCTGCGGGTGTGGGAAGACTCGCGCCGGTGACAATTCCGTGCACCGGCAATCCCTGGCCACGGAGGGGCTCATGCAGATGCGTAGCACCGTCCTTGTTGCCGTCATCGGCACGACTCTTGGAATCACAGCTTGCGGCGACGACCAGCCTGCAACGCCCAGCGGGCCAACTCCACCGTCACAGCCAGCGGTGAGCAGCTTTTTCGTCAGGAGCGGTGGGGAGAGACGACACTCTCTGTCGGGGACACCCTGAGCGTCACGGCATGCGCACGTTACAGCGACGGGTCCGAGAATTGCTCAATCCCGGTGGCCTGGCAATCGCTACAGCCCGAGGTCGCCACCGTGGAGGCCGGTACGGTCACGGCTGTAGCCGCAGGCCAGGCCACGATTCAGGCGTCGTATCAGGGCCGCACCGCAACCCTGCAGATCACAGTTGAATCCGCGGAACCAACATTCGCGTTCGATCCCGTTCCGCCCGCCACCATCAATGAGGGCGACACCGGTCATTTCCGGGTGAACTTCGTCGAAGGCAGCAGCCGGCAACGGCTGACCACGGGTGTAACCTCATCGGCAGAATCCGTCGTGCGGCTCGACCTGGAAGGTGACCGCTGGCGATACACCGGCGTCGGTGCCGGCAGCGCAGAGATCCGCGTCGTGCACAACGACGAGCGGCGGCTCACGCACGCCATGACGGTGGAGGGGCCGGACTACGAAATCGTCAACGTGAATCGCCACGACACTCGTATCGACGTGGCCGACTGGGTGAGATTCACGTGGCGGGCGCGGGTGACTGCCAGCAGGTTCACGCTCAGTGTGAGGTTTCAGCAAGGGGCGTTCTTCTCGACATGTACCGAGCGGTGGTACGACCCGGTGGCCGGTGAACAGGAGAGGGAACTGTCGATCCCGAGCGTGTGCGGGACAGATGAGCAGTGGTCGACCGTGACGATTGAGCCGGCTGACGGCCGAACCTGCAAGGGCTGCGGCACCTTCCGGCGCTCAGACCTGGCGCACAGCAGGAATCTCAGTCCTGCCGAGGAAGCCAACGCCGTGCGCGACGAGCGTGCTCGACGCGACTGACGAGGCGCCCCCGAGGGCACGATTGCTACGGGGCGATCCCCGGCACGCCGTCCGGCTCGTCGTCCCACCACCACAGCGGCACCAGCGGACGCTGCCGCGGGTGGACCTCGTCCAGCGTGTCGGCGTCGTATAGCCGGCCGTTCAGCATGACCTGCTCGATGGCGTTCGTGTTCCGCAGGTCGTCGAGCGGGTCGGCGGTCAGGATCACGAGGTCGGCCAGCTTGCCCGCCTCGATGGAGCCGAGGTCCCGGTCCAGTCCGATCGCCTCGGCGCCCATGACCGTCGCCATGCGCATCGCATCGTGCTCGTCCATCCCTGCCGACGCCATGGCCCACAGCTCCCAGTGGTAGCCCAGGCCCTGGAGCTGGCCGTGACTGCCGACCCCTGCCTTCCCGCCGCCTTCGACCAGGTCCTTCACGAACTCCCCGTGGCGTGAGAAGACGTGCTGGTCGGCGCGGAACCACTGGCCGCGCCGCAGCGTGCGGGCGTCGATCTCGTCGTGGGGGACGAAGCGGCGCAGCTTCTCGTCGTCGTGCGGGTTCTCGCGGCTGTAGAAGTAGTTCTCGGCCCAGGGGCCGCCGTAGGAGACGAGCAGCGTCGGCGTGTAGACCCGGCCGGTTTCCGCGAACAGCTTCACGTAGTCGCCGTAGACGGGGAAGATCGGGATCGAGTGCTCCAGCCCGGGATAGCCGTCCACCGTCTCGGTGAGGTTATGCCGGATGTTGAGTGCGCCTTCTGTGGTCGGCATCAGGCCCAGCTCGCGGGCGGCCATGATGATGTGCTGGCGCCCCTTGCGCGCCGCCGCCACGTACATCTTGATGGTCTTCGTGTCGAGTAGTCGGCGTGGCGCTGCATGGCGTCCCGCGCGTCGTCGGCCGTGTCGATGCCGTCCTGCCAGAAGACGCCGGGGCCGGTGGAGTAGACCCGCGGCCCGAGCACCGCGCCGGTGCGCACCATGTCGGAATAGGACAGCACCTCGGTGTTGCCGGTCTGCGGATCGCGCGTGGTCGTCACCCCGTAGGCGAGGTGGGCGAGGTAGGGCCAGACGTCCGTCCGGTGCAACTGGTCCCGCGTTCGCAGGTGGGCGTGCGTGTCGACGTAGCCGGGCACGACGGTGCGGCCGCGGATGTCGAATACCGTCGCCTCTTCCGGAACCGAGACCGAGCCCCGGGGTCCGACTGCCTCGATGCGGTTGTCGCGGACGACGATGTCCGCGTTCTCGATCACCTCGTCGCCGTTCATGGTGACGGCCCGCCCGCCTCGCAGCACGGCGAGGCCGGTGGGGATGTCGTGTAGCGCTCGCCGCTCTCGGTGTCGTAGGTCTCCAGTTGGTACTGCGGGAACTGCGCGTTGTAGGTCCAGTCGCCGGTGCGCCGAGAGTACCAGATGTACCGGCCGTCGGGCGACACCGCCGGGCCGAGCATCTTGAGGCTGTCGGGCTCGGACACCGGCTGGATGCCGCTGCCGCCGTCGACGTGAAACAGCTTGAGCTTCGGCAGGCCGCGGCCCCGGAAGTCGCCCATGGCGGCGACCACGTAGTCGCCGTCCGGCATCCACGCGGGCGATTCGGCGCGGTTGGCGTCGCCCTTCGAGACCTGCTTCGCCTCCGACCCGTCGAGGGAGCGGATCCAGATGTTCTGTCCGCCGTCGGCGTCCGACGTGTAGACGATGCGCGAGCCGTCGGCGGAGAACCGGGGCTGCGCGTCGAAGGCCATCCCGGACGTGAGCTGCGTGGCGGCGCCCCCGCCGATGGGAATGGTGAACATGCTATCCCGCCGGGAGCGCGATAGCGGGATCTCAGAGGCCGAGGACGAAACCGACGGCGACGCGCACCATGGCCAGATGTGAAGCGGCATCCCGCACCATGAACACCGTCTCCATCCCTTCCAGCGACGGCACGGCGAGACGCCGGTAGTCCGCCATGGCACGGATGGCGATGCGGTCGTTGAGATGCATGTCGATCCCACCGCCGGCAGCCACCGCAAGACCGGAACCGAACGCCTCGTAGCAGCTCGTTCGGACGCCACTGTCGCCAATCTCGGTCGCCGTTCCCGAATACTCCGCGCGTCCGGCCAGGCCGTGAACGAACACGGCGCTTCCGCGGAAACGGCGTCGGTACCGCACGCCGCCCAGGTAGGTGCCGAAGCCGGCGTCGACTTCCGAACACGCGGCCGGCTTCGACGGCCACGACCGCGCCGCGTCCACGAACTTCTGCGGGGCCCGCCCGGGCGTCGTCAGGCGGCCGCTCGCCCGACCGGTGGTCCCGGTTTCGGCAATGAGGGCGAGAGAATCGCTGAGGTAGAAGCCCGCGGACAGAATGAAGCCTTCGGTCGAGATCGCGCCCGGAAGGCCCTTGAACGCCTCGTAGCCGACGGACAGCTCGATGCTCCCCCTGTCGAAGTACGGACTCTGCTTCTGCCGGCCGTCCGCCGGCGACGACTGCGCCCTGGTAGACAGCCCACTCAGACTCACGAGCACGATCACGACGCCAGCAGCGATTCCGCGGCGGAAGATGTCGGCAACCCGCATTGTGCGTCTCCTTTTCTCGTTCCCTCCGGCATCGACGACGATCCGCCGACGCCGCAAGAACGAGAAGGCAGACGGGATGCCAGGCGTCACGAACGCTTCAAGGCGATTCTTCTCAGTTGTTTACGGTCAGGACCGGGCGCCGGCCGTCACTGGCCGAACCCTTGAGGTGAACACTTGACGCTGGCACGCGGTCGTTTCGTGTACACCCAAGCCGGCGCGGGACGGACGAATGCGGTCGCCACCAATCCTGGTCCCGGTCGGAGACGTTCTTCCGGGTCAACACCGGCGTGAGCCGGTTTCCGGTCTCCTTGCGCATTCGAGGGTGAGCCTCGAGTGACTCGACGGCAGGAGGAGGAGGAGGGTAACCATGCTGCGACTGTTCATCGGGTTGCTGGTAGTGATTCTGCTCCCGGCAGACTCGATTGCCCAGAACGTACCGCGTTCGCTGGACGAGCTGTTGCGGTCGGGGGACTTGATGTCCGAGGACGCGGTGTACGTCACGGTCGCCAATCGCGGTCGTGTCAGGGGCCGCATCGTCGACTTGACGTCTACCCAGTTGACTATGGCGCCTCGATCGCTGACGCATGGGCGAACCAGACTGAAATTCAGTGAAGGCGCCAGACTGGAATTCAGTGAAGACGAGATTCTGGCCATAGAACGTCGGGACTTCCTTTAGAACGGCGTCTGGATCTGCTTGGCTGGAGCCTTGATTCCGTTGTGCATTTACTCGAGGTCGAGGGAGCTTCGTATGGGGCGCTCTACTTCGGTGGTCCCATCATCGGGGGCGGTGTTCTGGCCGGGCGTATTGATCGACGCTGCCGTCACGAGAGCGATCTATCGGAGACGCGACTCGACGGACGTGTCGTGGTCTCCGACCCTGTCGGCCGACAGGTTGGGCGCGCGAGTGACCCTGGCATGGTGAATCACCGAACGCACTTCATCAGAAGCGGAACTGCCGCGTGAGCTTCACCACGAACGCGCGGTTCTCCAGAATCGGGAAGCCGCGGTTCATGCGGGTTATGAAAGTGTCCCGCCATATCGGGAGCCGGCATCATCGACCGACAGGTCCGAAGTCCGGTGGCGGCCGGCGATGCTTCGTTGCCGCCTCGTAGGCCGACGCGACGCGCAGGACGAGCGGCTCGTCGCCGGGCCCCGCCCAGAACGAGATGCCGACCGGAAGAGCGGCGTCGAGCTGCGCCCGCCGGCTGCCCGTGACGTTGTCGTAGTCGTCCCTGTCCTCGTCCAGCACGTACTCGGGGTCGTAGACGATTCGATTGAAGCCGGCCGGCACCGTGATCTCCGGAATGCCGAGGTTGGCGCTGGTGGGAAACCGGCCGGTCGGACGGTCCTCGACCGACGGCTCCCCCGCGTATCCGATGCGCACCGGGGGCACGGTGATCGTCGGGTTGACCAATACGTCGAGATCGTTCCTGTGCAGTACATTGAGCAGGACGAGCCGCATGACGTCACGCATCCTCACGCGCCGGATGATTCCCTCCGAGACGATGTTGCGGGTGTTCTCCCAATTGCGCATCGCCACCGCGCGCGACTCGCTGTAGTACTTCGAGTTCGCGTTCAGGCTCGCCCAATCGGTCACCGTGGCATCCCCGCGGCGCAGCAGGTACTGGGCCAAGTGGAAGCTGAAGCTCAAGGTCGGCGGCGAGCGGTTGATGCTGCGAAGATTCAGGTCGGGCGACAGCGGCGCGGCGCCTTCGGCCGCCCTCACCAGATAGTCGCGGCTGGTCACGTCGTGGCCGGGCACGGCGAACCGGTACTCGCCGCCGGCGTCCCTGGCCTGGATGTACTCCGGCATATGGAAGGGAAGGATCTCGGCTATCGCCCGGTGAAAGTCGTACGCCATGTTCGGGATGGAGGGATCGTCCGGATATTCCGGATCGGACGATTCGACAATCTCCGCGCCGAGCTCGTCACGCAGCACGCGCAGGATCTCCTCGTTGACGAGATCGCTCATCGCAACGTCGTTGTCGGTGTGCTTGACCATGTACTCCCGGACCACACCGCTGCGCACGCCGGCGAGCGGCCTGGCGTCGACGGTCTCGTCATCGACGACGAAGCTCGCGTAGGGCGCTTCGGGGATCAGTGCGCGTGGGAGTGCGCTGTAGATGTCGCGGGGATCGTAGAAGCCACCGTCGGGGTTCCTGAGCGCGTCGAGGACCAGGGCCGCGTCCTCGACCGTGCGGCAGTTGATGCCCCCCCGGTCGAGGTAGGGCTCCACGCCGATCGATCCGCCATAGGGCACGAGCCCCTTGGTCGTCACGAAGCCGACGACGCCGTTTCGCCAGGCCGGTTGCCGGCACGACCCACCGGTTTCTTCGCAAATCGAGCAGGTGGCGAGATTCGCGCCGACCGACACGGCCGACCCGGAGCTCGAACCGCCGGGCTCGCGGGCCGTATCGTAGACATTGCACGACGGACCGGCCCAACTGCTGCGAGCGACGCCCGCGCCGAACGTCCGTGATCCGGCAGCGGCGCCCCCCGGGTCGCCGCCGCCCGCGTTGTACTCGGAGAAGTTCGCCTTGGCATAGATGATGGCGCCCTTGGCGCGCAGCTCCGCGACGACCGTCGAATCCTGCGGTGGAGCATCCATCGCGTAGCGCGTATCGGCGCCGCCTGTCGACCGCATGTCGGTGGTGTCGAAGACGTCCTTGAACGAGAACGCGGCACAGTACATCGGCAGCCGATCGAGGTCGGGATTCCTGCCGTACAGCGCATCGAGCTCGGCTGCTCTCTCGAGCGCGTCGGGCTGTTGTCGAAACGCTTCGCAGGCCGCGGGGCAGTACGCAGGTAGAGCGCCGTCCGACGGGTGCGCATCGCATTCCGCCTGACAGGTCACCGATCGTTCCCCACGCAGGTTGAGCGTGCTCAGCGCATTGAGCTGACCCGCGTCCTGCATGCCGACGACCATGCCGTACTGCTGTTGGACGCTGGGGTCGGACCACGTGGCCTCCATGCGGCCGAGCTCGATCGGCAACCCTCGGTAGTCATCGTAGTCCGGCAGAATCTCACGCACCGGCACGGTGGTGGCGGGGAACTCTATCGGGGCGCCGGCCCGGACGGCACCCCGACCAGGCGCAACCCGTCCACCGTCCGCGGTGACGAGTTGCGTGCAGACACCGTTGTATGCCCTCGCCCGCTCGATATAGGCCTCCACCACCTGCACGCAGCTCGTCTCGCCCTGCTGGATCGCGCGCTGAATATCGCCGATGGAGGCTTCTTCGATCTGCAAGGCGCTCTGCGCGACCGCGGCGGTCACACCCACGTCGATGCCGCCCCGCCGGAAGACGCCGGGCTCGGTGGAGTAGACCCGCGGCCCGAGCGGCAGGGCCTCGTTGTCGGCGCCGTTCGGCTCGTCGCTTTTCTCGTCCTGTGCGATGACGCCGGCGGGGAACGCCACTAGCGCGATCGCCAGCCAGCCGAGGAGCACGTGCGGCCAGAACGTGGAAGACAGTGACAGGGGGTTCCGCATCGAAGCTCTCCTTGACTTGATGGAACGTCGGATGGTCGCGGCGGAGGCGGTCCCGAGCGTCGGCCGCGACGTCTCCTCAATGCTATTCCGTCCGCAACGCGACCGCGGGATCCACGCGGCTCGCCTGGCGAGCCGGGAGCCAGACGGCCAGCAGCGCGACGAGGCAGAGCAGAGCGGCGGCGAGGGTGAGGACGGCGGGATCCCGCGCGGTCACGCCGAACAGGAGGCTCGCGATCAACCTCGTGCTGCCCAGCGCTCCCGCCAGGCCGATCCCGATGCCTCCGGCTGCCAGACGCATGCCGTCACCGATGACGAGGTGCCGCACGCGCCGGGTGTCCGCGCCGAGGGCGAGGCGGATCCCCATTTCCCGCACGCGTTGCTGCACGAGGAACGCCATGAGCCCGTATACGCCGGTTGGCCGCCAGCACGACGGCCAGCGCGGCGAAGGTCAGGGCGATCAACAGGCTGAGATCGGCGTCGGCGAGCGAGTCTGGCAACGGTTGCGCGCAGGGTACGCACACCGCTGACCGGAACTCCCCCCGCCGCCTGCTGGAGCCTTTGTTGTGCCGGCCCGACCACGGCCTGCGGTTCGACGGCGGTTCGCACCATCCAGATCAGCGGCGTGATCGTGAAGGTCAGCCTGGTGACTTCGTCCGAAAGCTGGGCGAGCGGCACGTATACCGTCGGTCGTGTCTCCTGCGCGAGGCCGATACCGTCCCGAACGTCTCCGACGACGCCGACGATGCGTCGAGGAGGTTCCTCGAAAGGGGGTCCAAGCCCCTGACCGAGGACGAGACGCTCGTTCAGCGGATCGCCGGCGGGCCAGAACCGCCGTGCCAGGGTCTCGTTGATGACGACGACCGGCTCGGCCTGCGCGTCATCTCCGTCCGTGAAGAACCTCCCCCGCATGAGAGGCAGATCGAGGGCGTCGACGTAGGTCGGCGACACGAGACGCCAGGATGGCGCGCCGTGGGACCGACCCTCCAGGGGCCGCCCGACGATGGCGAACGGGATTCGGAAGTCGCTGCCGCTCAGCGGCAGCTCGGTTGCGGCGCCGACGGCCACGACGGCCGGCAGGCCTCCCAGTTGTCGTACGCCGTCCCGTACCAGGCTCGTCACGCTCGCCGTGGTTCCGAAGCGCCGATCCCGCAGGGACGTCTGCAGGGTCAGAATCCGATCCGGGGTGAAGCCCGGATCGACGGACCTGAGCGCGACGAGCGTCTTCGCGAGCAGGCCGCTGCACACGAGCAGGACCAGGGCCAGAGCGACCTGTCCGATAGCGAGTCCCCCGCCCGGACGTGGTCGCCGGAAGCCGGCCGTCGCCGGTCCCGGGCTTGCGGACAGCGTTGCGTTCACACCGGCTCTCGATACCCGCATGGCCGGGTAGATCCCGACGAGGATGCTCGTGCCGGTCGCGGCCAGCACCGAGAAGGCGGCGACCCGCCAGTCCAATGTCAGGGCGGCCGCGTCGTCGCCGATCCGGGGCAGGTACACCGGATTGAAGGCGACGAACGCGCGCGCGCCGGCCAGACCGAGAGCGAGGCCGCCGAGGCCGCCAGCCACCGACAGCAGGAGACACTCGACCGAGAGCTGGCGAAGCAACTGCGCGCGGGTGGCGCCCAGCGCTGCCCGGACGGCCAACTCGCGGCGGCGTCGGATGCCGCGAACCGCGAGAAGGTTCATGACGTTCGCGCACGCGATGAACAGAAAGGAGCCCGACAGCGGCGACGACGAGCAGGAGCGAGGAACGGTAGCCCCCCACCATCACTTCCTGCAACGGTTCCGCCCTGATTCCGATGGTGTCTTCCAGGCCGAGCACGCCCGGGAACCGTCTTCGGAACTCCGCGGTCAGCGTCTGGAGCGACGCGTTCGTCGCAGCCAGCGTGGCGGTCGCGTCGAGGCGGCCCGCGACGCCAAGAATGGCTACGTGAGAGTTGCTGTTGGGTTCGACCTGCAAGGGCAGCCAGACGTCGGGGCAACGAACGTTCGCCCACGACTTGTGCGCCCACCGAAAAGGCGGAAGAAGTCCGCGCTGACCATCGCAGCGACCAGCGGCTCGGGGTTCGGACCGCTGGTCAGGCTTCCCGGGCGGAAGCGGTACGCGGAGAGGTGTTGAATCCCGACGGCATGCTGTTCAAGGAGATTGAAGACGGTCGGCGTCATCTGCGGCCCGGCGCGTCCTGCGAGGGTACCGGGACCCGACGGGAAGACGACGATTCGCTCGGCGTCCGGGTAGGGCCGCGGCTTCAGCAGGACCGCGTCCACGACCGAGAAGATGGCCGTGCTCGCCCCGAGACCCAGCGTCAGAGCGGTGACCGCCGCCTGCGTGAAGCCGGGCGTTCTCGCGAGACTGCGAACGGTCACCCGCAGGTCCTGAAGCAACATTGCCGACGCTGTCCTGGCACACAGTGCATGTGCCCGGGCTCACGCTTGACGGTTTCGAAACCAGCTCTCCATTACGGCGTCAACGTAGCATCATGACCGATCGCGGCTGGCTGCTCGTGGCGCACTTGTCAGGATGTTGACGCTTGACTCCCAGTTGACGCCGGACCATCGTAGATGTCGAGATGCGAAACGAGTTCACGGCGGTGTTCGAGCGTGACGGCAGCTGGTATGTCGCCTACTGCCCGGAGATCCCTGGCGCCAACGGGCAGGGTCGGACCAAGAGTGAAGCGCGGCGCAGCCTCCTGGACGCCATTGCGTTGATTCTGAAGGACCGTCGCGACGACGGCCTCCGGGGCGTCCCCGCCAGTGCGGAACGGGAGACGGTGGTCGTTGAGTGAAGCGCAGCCGACTTCTGCGACACTTGCGCAGGCACGGTTGCCACCTGAAGCGAGAGGGCTCGGCTCACTCGCTGTGGACGAATCCGAGGACCGGCGCCGTCGAAGCGATTCCCCGCCACGTCGAGATTCCGGACACGCTGGCTCGAAAGATCTGCCGCCGTCTCTCGGTACCGGATTGTTGAGTTGGGAAGCCGCCCCGCCGGCCTCCGCTCAGAACCGGAACTGCCGGGTGAGCTTCACGACGAAGGCGCGGTTCTCGAGAATCGGGAAGCCGCGGTTCATCCAGGTGTCGCGCTGATCGTTGTACACGATGAACAGCTCGCTCCTCGGCTGGTACTCCCAGCGCAGTCGCACGTTCGTGCTCAGCACGTTGCTGGTCGAGTTGTACTGCAGCAGGGCGCTGGCGAACATGCGCGGCGTGAAGGTGTAGGTGAGCCGCGTGCTGGCCACCCGGGCCGTGAAGTTCCCTTGCGGCAGCGTGATCCGATTCCACGAGATGCTGGGCTCCACCGCGAACTGCCGCGAGACCTCGATGAGGCCCCGCGAATAGCCGACCGCGGTGATGTCGCCGCCGAAGAACTCGCCGTGCTGGAACGAGAGGCCGCCCGCCACGCGACGGTGTGGTCCCATGCGGTAGGAGACCTGGAAGTCCGTGAACTCGTAGCCGCCGACGGGGATGGTCACGCCGTCGATGATCTCGAAGGGCCGGGGGATGAACTCGTAGTCCTGCTGGATGTCCGCGCTCAGGCTGTCGCTGTTCTCGAAGTTGGTCTGAAAGCGGCCCGACAGGATGCGCGTCTCGAGTTGCCCCGCGCCGTTCTCGATGTAGTCGACGCTGCCGCCCCAAGTGAACTGCCGCACGGCCTCGATGCCTTCCGGCCGCGGGCTGAACTGCGCGTAGACGTGGCTGCGCCGGAAGTCCTCCCGGCGCATGAAACCGATCTCCGGGTTGAAGTTCTTGCCGACCTGCAGGTGATCGACGAGGAGTCCGTAGAGGTCGCCCTCGTAGGAGAACGCCGCCTGGTAGCTCTCGTTCTTTCCCTCCAGGCCCGGCGTGTTCGTGCGGGCGTAGTAGCCGTACATGTTCACGTTGTCATAGAACGAGAACGAACCGTCGAGTCCGTAGGCCTGGTTCGCGCCGTCGCCCCTCGTCGAGACCGAGCGGTTGGTGAAGATGGCGCCGACGCGGCTCCGGCGGAGGATGTCGCGCTTGACGCGGAGCACGCTGAAGTTGGTCGGGAGGGCGTCGCTGGTCCGCGCGTCGTCGGTCCGGATGTTGATGGCCCCGACGCTGAAGTCGCCCACCTTGCCGGTCAGGCGTCCGCCGCCCACGATCGGCACGGTCCGCCCTCCCTGGCCCAGGCCGATGCGCCGGCTGAAGAAGAGCGTGGGCGCATCCCCGGGTGGGAACACGCCCGGCGGCGCGTTGAGGATTCCCCGTGCGGATCCGCCGAAGCCGCCGAAGCCGGCCACCCGCCCGAAGTCGAAGATGCCCTGGCTCTCGAGGAAGAACTCGCGCTTCTCCGGGAAGAACAGGCTGAACCGCGTCAGGTTGATCTGCTGCTCGTCCACTTCGACCTGCGCGAAGTCGGTGTTGTAGGTGAAGTCCGCCGTCAGGTTCTCGGTGAGGCCGTACTTGACGTCGACACCGCCGCTCCCGTCGCCGTCGTTCGAGATCGGCGGCTCGACGGTTCGGTCGGTGTTGAGCGAGCCGATCGCGTAGGGCTTGATCTCGAACGTGCGGCTGTCCGCCGGTACCTCCAGGCCCACCAGGGTGCCGGCGACCGACAGGCGGAACTGTCCCGGCCCGGCCGAGATCGGCACCGCCGTCAGATACGCCTCCTCGTAGTTCGAACGGATGTCCCGGCCCAACTGGATGCCCCATACCTGGTCGGGCCCGGGCCGGAAGCGGAGCGACTGGAACGGAATCTCCATCTCGACCGTCCAGCCGCCGTCGAAGCGGCCGGTGCGCACGTCCCAGACGGGATTCCAGTCGGGATTCGGGTTCCCTTCGTCGGTGATCTGCTGATCCTGGAAGCCCCCGATGGGGTTGACCCGGAAGGTGAAGCCGTTCCGGCGGTCGTAGAAGGTGTCGAACACGACGATGTAGCCGTCGTTGTTGATGAGCCGGAACGAGTCGCGCTGCATCTCGTTGGCGACCCACGCGGACTCGGGAACCGACTCGTGGACGCGGGCCCCCACGTAGATCGACTCGTCGTCGAAGAGGATCCAGTTGTCGGTCCTTTCCGTGGCCGGGGCGCCCTCGTCGGGGGACTGCTGGAGGAACCCGCCGAACGGCTCGACGCGGGCGTAGATGGGTTCGTCGAGCACGCCGTCGACCTGCAGGGGTGCATCGAGGCGGACGGCGCGGACCGTCGCCCCGCCGCTGGCGTCCCGGTTGATGGTGGCCGGGGCCACCGGAGCGGGTGGACCGTCGATCACGGGGCCCGCGGGCTGGAATCCCGCCGGCGGGGGCGTAACCTGGCGTGGAGGCTGCGCGGAGACCAAAGTCCCGGAGGTGCCGGCAGACACCGTGGCGGGCTCGGATCCGGGGGGGTCCTGTGGCGCTGCCGCCAGCCGTGTCGTACCCGCCAAGGCCGGGACCCACAACACGAGCGCAACGACGAATCGCGCCGTCTGTCTCATCGCCGTGGGGGCGCACGTGCCCCGTCGCTTTACCTGCATGGCGTTCAATGCTATTCCGTCCGCAGGGAGATCGTGCAGAACGTGCGCGTCGCGTCGCGTCGCGTCGGAGCGGGGCGGCCGCCGACTCAGTGCACCACCGATGACACTTCCGCGGCGTCGATGAACAGGTCGAGCACCTCGCGGACCACGCCGTTGTTCGCGCGGGTCAGGTTGATCAGGCCGACCACGACCACGCCCGTCTCGGGCTCGATCACCATCAGCGACGTGCCGCCGACCGAGCCGCCGGAGTGGGAGAGCAGGCGGCGCCCGTCGTCGCGCGTTCGGATGAACCAGCCCAACCCGTATCCGACCCCTTCGCCGTCGCGGGTGTTCTGCTCGGTGAACAGCAGCTTCCGGGACGCCGCGGATAGGAACTCGTCGTCGAGATGCGCGTTGGCGAACCGCAGCACGTCCTCGGTCGTCGAGAGGAACCCGCCGCCGGCCCACTTGTAGCTGTTGTCGACCCACGGCGCGTTCACCACGCTTCCGGTGTCGTCGCGCACGTAGTAGCTGGTCCGTCCGGGGATGATGGGGATCACGAAATCGGCGACCGTGTCGCGCATGCCGAGCGGGCGGAAGACCGCCGCGCGCATGTAGTCGAGGAACGGCTTCTTCGCGGCCCCTTCCACCACGGCGCTGAGCAGGTTGAAGCCGTAGCTGGTGTAGGCGAACGCGCTACCCGGTGCGTGCAGCAGCGGATCGTCGGCGAAGATGGTCAGTCCGTCGAGCACCGTCGGGTACGGGTCGCGGATGAAGTTCTCGTCGCCCTGGTAGTGCCGGATCCCGGCGAGGTGGCCGCCGAGCTGCCGCGTCGTGATCGAATGCGCCTTCTCCGGGAACGACGGGACGTATTTCTGGATCGGCGCGTCGAGATCCAGGCGGCCGTCCTCGACCAGTCTGGCCACCGCTGCCGCCGTCAGCGACTTCGAGATGCTGCCGACGCGGAACTTCACCGACGGCCACATCGGGACCCGGTGCTCCAGGTTGGCATAGCCGAAGCCCTCGGACCAGACCGTCTCGCCGTCCACCGCCACGGCGATGGCGATGCCGGGATAGCCGCGCGCGGCCAGGTCCGCACGCACCAGTGCGCGCGCCTCCTCGACGACGTCGGCGTAGCGTAGCGGGGCGGTGGCCGTCGCGCATAGGCGCTAACTTGTTTTCGCGGCATGGCCGGCGTATCCTGGCATGTGGATGCATGACACGGAGGCCGGCACGGTGGACGAGGACTGGGATGTGCTGGTGTCGTTCTTCCCTCAGGACTGGCGCGAGTTGGCGCAGGACACCGGGGCGTTGAAGGGGCTGCGCAAGGACAAGACGGTCGACAACCTCCTGCGGACCCTCCTGCTGCACCTCGGCTGCGGACACTCGTTGCGGGAAACGGTGGTTCGGGCCCGACAGGCGCATCTGGCGGACCTGTCCGACGTGGCGCTGTTGAAGCGGCTGAAGAAATCCAAGGGTTGGTTGCACGCGCTGTGTGTCCGCCTGTTCGAGGAGCAGGGTCTGGCGGTCATCCCCGGAGGCGCGTTCCAGGTCCGGGCCGTGGATGCGACGACGGTGAAGGAACCGGGCCCGAGCGGGTCGCTGTGGCGCCTGCACTACAGCGTGGGCCTGCCGTCGCTGGCGTGCGACTTCTTCAAGCTGACGGGGACCGAGGGGCCGGGCACGGGAGAATCGTTGGCGCAGTTCCCGATCCGCGCCGGCGACCATGTGCTGGCCGACCGCGGCTATTCGACGGCCCGGGGCATTCGCCACGTGGTCGACGCGGGCGGGCGGCTGATTGTGCGTGTCAACACGGGGTCGCTGCCGCTGTGCACGACGGCCGGGCGGCCGTTCGACCTGCTTGCGGCGGTGGGGTCGGTCACGCGTCCGGGCGCCGTCCGGTCCTGGGCGATCACGGTCGCGGTCCCGCGCGACGATGGCGGCCCGGCCGGCAAGATTGCCGGGCCGGGTCTGCGTGCTCCGCAAGTCGGCGGAAGCCATCCGCCTGGCGCACCTGAAAGTCCGCCGAGACGCCGCCCGCAAGGGCAACCAGGTGCAACCGGCCACGCTGCGCTTTGCTGAGTACGTGATCGTCTTCACGACCTTTCCCGAGCCACCCTTTTCCGCCGCGGACGTGCTGGAGTGGTATCGCCTGCGCTGGCAGGTCGAATTGGTGTTCAAGCGCTTCAAGTCGCTGGCCCAGTTGGGGCACGTGCCGAAGTACGACGACGACAGCGCCAAGGCGTGGCTCTACGGGAAACTGTTCGTGGCGCTGCTGGTGGAGAAGCTGATCCACCACGCCCGCGCGATTTCCCCCTGGGGCTACGACGTGCCGGCGCCGGCGCCCCCCGAGCGCGTGGCGTGACTTCAAGTTCGTGCTCAACCAGGTCACGCGCGCCATCGAACCACCGCTCCCGCTGGCGCGCATGATCAGCGACTGGCGAACGATCTCCGTCGAGCTGGCGGAGCCGCCACGTCGCCGACAGCCGCAACTCTCCGCGTACTTCGGCTGAACTGAGCTGCCGGAGGACCATAGGGCCTTAACAAGTTAGCGCCTATGGGGCCGTCGCGGGCGCGGTCGCCGGGTCGCCGGCCGACTGGGCCGACACGCTCGGGGCGCCGCCGACGAGCAGTCCGGCAAGCAGCAGGAGCACGTGGAGGCGGCGACATCCCGTCACCGCGGCCAGCGCCATTCGGGGTCCCAGCAGCTCGTGTTGAAGTCCTCCCGTCATCGTCTCGTCCCCTCGATCTCGGTGCGCAGGCTGAACACCGTCTTGCCTGCCGTGACATACAAGGTCCGCAGGTCCGGTCCGCCGAACGCCGCGTTGGTGATCGCGTCCTCCGGGATCGGGATGTGCCGGAGCAGCTCGCCGGCCGGCGAGAACACGTGAACGCCCGCCACCGTATCGAGCGTTTCGCTGCTGCCGCGCAGGCTGTTCAGCCCGGCTGCGACGTACAGGTTGCCCTGGGTGTCGATGGTCATGCCGTCGCCGCTGCGTCCCGGATAGAAGTCGTGGAACACCCGCATGTTGCTGGCGGTCCCCTCCGGGCTGAGGTCGTACGCGCGGATCATCCGCGGTCCGCCCTCGGCCCGATCGGTCTCGATGACGTACAGCGTCGTGTCGTCGGGGGAGATGACGATGCCGTTGGGACGCAGGACCTCCGGCTCGGTCAGGATGCGCCCGATCGTCCCGTCCGGGTCGACGCGGTAGACGCCGTGCACCCCGGTCTGTTCCGGTGTCGGGTTCGGGCCGGGCCGATCCGTGAAGTAGACGCGGCCCTGACCGTCGATCGTCAGGTCGTTCGGCCGGTGTAGCTGCCGGCCTTCGTAGGCGTCGGCGAGCACCTCGATCTCGCCGGTCTCCATGTCGGTGCGGGTGACGCGGGGCAGCCCGGTCTCGCCGTCGCCGCCCTCGCAGGCGAGCAGGCGCCACTCGCTGTCGAAGATCAGGCCGTTCGCGTCGTTGCTCGGCTGGCGGAAGGTGGAGAGCTGGCCGTCGGTCGACAGACGCATGATGCGGTTGTTGCCGAGATCCGTGAAGTACAGCGTGCCGTCCTCGGCCGCCGTCGGTCCTTCCGTGAAAGCCACCGTGGTCGCCACCGTCAGCTCGGTCGCCAAGTCGGCGTTCATCGGCCCACCGCTCGATGACGCCGCGTCCGGACGCCCGCTCTCCTCCAGCGCACGGACGCTCTCCTCCAGCGCCGCGAGCCGGTCGACCACGGTTTCCTGCTGGCTCTCGATGGATTCCAGCACGCGGAGCACGTGGGCGGTTCCCATGACCTGCGGTTGCTCATCGCCACAGGCCGTCATCAGCGGCAGCAGTATCGCCATCAACCAGGTGGTGCGTCTGTTCATACGGTTCTCCTCGGTGTTTCGCACTCGCGCTCGCCGGCTCGACCAGCTACCGGGATTCCTCGGCGGCTTCCCGCTCTTCCACCCGCGCCCCGGCGAGGATGCCCTCCATCGAGTAGTTGCCCTCGTGGCAGGCGTACTCGTAGAGCGGCTCGTCGGTTCGCTTCAGTTCCACCTGCGCCGTCCAGGGGGTCGTCCAGGTGGCCGCGTCCTCGATGGTGAACTCGTACCGGATGGCGTCCGGGCCGATTCGCGTGAAGCGCTCCACCAAGCGTGCGTCGGGGGTCGAGCCCCGCAGGCCGGTCAGGCGGTTGAAGTGTATCGTCTCGACCACCAGGGTGTCGCCCTCCCAGTGGCCGCGCGACTCTCCCACGAACTGCCGGATCGGCTGATCGCCGCGCGGACGTCCGTCCAGCGGCACGATGCGCACGGTGTGGGTCATCTCGACCAGCATCGCGACGTGGTCCGGCGTCTGGAACACGTGCACGTTGTTGTTGTAGGCGCTGGGGACCATCGGCAGCCCCGTGGTGAACATGCAGCGGTCGTTCAGGCCGCGGTCCTCCCAGGAGTCGGCGGGATGCTCGCGCCGGTACGCGGCCCGTTCCTCCCGCCTTCGCTGCCCCTCCTCGGTAAGCGGCGGCATGCGTCCGTTCGGCGGGTCCACGATCAGCGACGTGCGCCGGTCCCCGACCGTCGTCGTCCCCCGGTCGAGCCAGAAGTCGTTGTAGGCGCCGAGCGCGCCGTCCTCCCCCCGGTCGACGCTGGCGCCGGCCGTGGTGCGCCGAGCCGGCCGAAGCAGGAGCTCCAGCTCGCGGTCGACGGTTGCCTGCTCCAGGCCCGCCGCCTCTTCTTCCGTCAGGTACTCCCGGTCCGCGTACTGCTCGGGCCGCTGGAGAGGCGTAATGGAGCGGAAGTCCCAGATGCCCTGGAGGGCCGGATCGCCCCACTCGGTCCGGAGCGATGCAGCCGCGGTGTCCTGTCCGGCGACGACGGCCGGCATGAACGCCAGGGCCGCGAAAACGATCGAAACCGCCGCGAGACACTGTCGGGTCATCTCACCCTCCTCATGCGTGCGCGTTTCCTGTCAACGTCCGTCCATGATGGGCCCGGTGGGGTCCCGGCGCAAGCGTGACCGCGCCGCCGTTGATTGCGCGAAGCACGTGCGCTAGCCTGTGGTCATGGCGGTAGCCGATCGGCGGTCGGGGGCGCGGGCGGCGGCGTTGGAGTTGCAGATGCAACCGGTCATCGACATGAACCGGAAGCAGTTCCTGCGGTTCTGCCAACTGAATCGGGACGTGCGGATCGAACGCAGCGCGGAAGGGAGCATCGCGGTCATGGCGCCGACTGGCGGGGAAACGGGGGCGCGGAGCGGCCGCCTGTTCGCTGCCGTCTTTCGCTGGGCCCACGAGGATGGAAGCGGCGTGGCTTTCGATTCCTCGACCGGCTTCGAGCTTCCCAACGGCGCGGTGCGTTCGCCGGACGTGGCCTGGGTCCTCCGTGTTCGCCTGGCACGGCTCCCGGCCGAGGACAAGCGGGGATTCCTGCCGCTGTGTCCGGACTTCGTCATCGAGCTGCTCTCGCCGTCCGATTCCCGTGCCGCGGTCCAACGAAAGATGGAGGAATACCGGGACAACGGCGCCCGCTTGGGCTGGCTCGTCGATCCCGGTCGGCGGCAGGTCACCATCTACCGTGCCGGCGGTGGAGCGGAGCAGCGTACCGGAACGGGCGTCCTCGCCGGCGAGTCGGTGTCGCCGGGGTTCACGCTCGACGTTGCCGGTATCTGGGAGCCTGGCTTCTGACACAGTCCGGCAGTGGCCGTTGCGGTGTCACTGTACATGCCGCAGGCAGAGGGGTTGCAGAGGGCGAATGACGAAGGCGGAAGAAGGCGGCGGGCCGGCGGCGGATGCACGGGAGATCGGCGCTGCCGCCGTTACGGACGGGGCCGGCAGGGCGGACACCGCCGCGCCGGACCGGGATCGCGATGTCATCCGGCGGCTCTTCGAGACCGGAGAGTACCCCTACAAGGAGAAGCTCGCCCGCAAGCCCTACGAGCGGGACAAGGCGGAGCTGCAGGTGGAGCTGCTGAAGGTCCAGGACTGGGTGAAGGCGACGAACGGAAAGATAGTCGTGCTGTTCGAGGGCAGGGACGCCGCCGGCAAGGGAGGGACCATCAAGCGTTTCACCGAGCACCTCAATCCGCGCGGCGCCCGGGTGGTGGCCCTCGAGAAGCCAACCGACGGCGAGAGGACCGAGTGGTTCTTCCAGCGGTATGTCCGCCACCTCCCGCACGGCGGCGAAATCGTCCTGTTCGACCGCTCGTGGTACAACCGCGCCGGCGTCGAGCGGGTGATGGGGTTCTGCGGCGCCAAGGATTATCTGGAGTTCATGCGCCAGGCGCCCGAGCTGGAGCGCATGCTCGTGCGCAGCGGTATCAGGCTGTTCAAGTACTGGTTCTCCGTTACCCGCGAGGAACAGAGACGACGTTTCCGGGCGCGCGAGAAGGACGTCCTGAAACACTGGAAACTGTCGCCGATCGATCGCCAGTCGTTCGACAAGTGGGATGAATACACGGCTGCCAAGGAGGCGATGTTCTTCTATACGGACACGGCCGACGCGCCCTGGACGATCGTCAAGTCGGACGACAAGAAACGCGCCCGTCTGAACTGCATGCGACACTTTCTGGCGGCGCTGCCCTATACGAACAAGGACACCCGCGTCGTGGGTCGGGCCGACCCGCTGATCGTCGCCAGTGCCGACATGATCGGCGCCGGCGATCCCGTCGCGGGCAAGTAGGAGCTCCGGCCGCGGATGTCTGCCGGGGCAAGGGTGCTATGCTGCCCGCGCATGGAGGATCGCACCGTCGGTTTCATCGGACTCGGCCGCATGGGTTCCGGAATGGCCCGGAACCTCTTGCAGGCCGGCGTGCCGCTCGTGGTGTGGGACGTGCTTCCGAAGTCCGTAGAGACGTTGGCGGAGGAGGGCGCCTCCGCCGCGGCGGACCCGACCGCGTTGGCGGAGCAGGCCGAGTTGATCTTCCTGTGCGTGCCCACCGACAAGGAAGCGGGCGAGGTGCTGTTCGGTGAGCGGGGAGTGGGCCACGGCGGCAAGAGCCCCGCCGTCGTCGATACCACGACGATGAACCACCGGGCGGCGCGGCGGTTGGCGCAGCGGGCTCAGGACGCGGGTCTGTCCTACGCCGACTGCCCGGTCTCCGGGATGCCCCTGCGGGCCGAGAAGGGGACGCTCACCATGATGTTCGGCGGCAGTGACGAGGTGTTCGCGCTGTCGAAGCCGTATCTCGACGTCATGGGGGAGTTCATCGTCCACTGCGGCGACATCGGCATGGGCCAGCTCATGAAGGCGGTGAACAACATCATCTACGACGTCAACATCGCCGCGTTCTGCGAGGTCCTGCCCTTCGCCATAAAGGCCGGACTGCAACCCGCGCAGCTCGCCCGGGTGCTCACCACCGGTAACGCCCGCAGCTTCGCCAGCGAGCACTTCGTGCCGCGCATCATGGAACGTCGGTTCGAGGGTGACTTCTCGCTACGGGCCGCCTACAAGGACATAGTGAACATCCAGGAGGCTGCGGCGCAGCTCGACGCTTCGTTGCCTCTGGTGGAAGCCATGGTGTCGACCTATCGCGCGGCCATCGAGATGGGGTTCGGCGACCAGCCCAAGAGCGCGATGGTCAAGGTCTACGAGGAGCGGATGGGCCAGGAGGTCCGCACCGACCGCCGGTCCGCCCGATAGTTTGGCACGCCGCTGGGGAAGGAAATTGGCTGGTGAGCGAGCGGCCGCGTCTTTCGCCAGCCGGCTGTTGGCCTGGTGGGACGTCAACGGCCGCAGGAACCTGCCCTGGCAGAGGAGCCGCACGCCGTACCGGGTCTGGATCGCGGAGATCATGCTCCAGCAGACTCAGGTGGGCACCGTCGCCCCCTACTTCGACCGCTTCGTTGCGCGGTTCCCGGACGTGGAGAGCCTGGCGCGCGCGGACATCGACGAGGTGCTGCATCTGTGGAGCGGCCTCGGCTATTACGCGCGGGCGCACAACCTGCATCGTGCCGCAGGCATCCTCGTCCGTGACCACGGGGGGAGCCTGCCCGCGAACGAGGCGGACGTCCGGGCGCTGCCGGGGATCGGCCGTTCCACCTCGGCGGCGATAGTCGCCCAGAGCTACGGCCGGCGCGCGGCGATCCTGGACGCCAACGTCAAGCGGGTGCTGGCCCGCCGGCACCGGGTCGCGGGGGCGGTGTCGTCGTCGGCGACCCTCGATGCACTGTGGCGGCTGGCGGAATCCCACACCCCGGCAGAGCGGGTAGCCGACTACACGCAGGCGATCATGGACCTGGGCGCGGTGGTGTGCAGGCGCGCCCGGCCGCGCTGTGCCGACTGTCCCGTTCGGTCCGACTGCATGGCGCATGCCGCGGGCGAGCCGGAGCGCTACCCCGAGAAGGCGCCGCGCAGGAAGCGCCGCCTCGAGCGGAGCCGGTTCTTCGTGGTGGTCGATCCGGACGGTGCGTGCCTGGTGGAGCAGCGACCGCCGCACGGCGTCTGGGGCGGCCTCTGGTCGCCCCCGCAGCGCGATGCCGGCGAGTCCGTCAGTGGGTTCCTGGAGGAGGCAGGCATCGCTGCCGACCTGGTCGATCGGGTCCAGAAGGCGGGCGTCTTCCGGCACGGTTTCACCCACTTCGACCTCGACGTCGAGCCGGTGTACGTGCGCCTCAAGGCGCGGCGGGCGGCGGTTCGCGAAGGCGTCGGACGCTGGATCGATCCGGCCGATCACCGGCTGGGACTCTCCACGGTTGCGGCCCGACTCGTCGGCGTGACCGCCCTATTCGATGCGGCCGCGCTTGCTCGCCTCACACCATCCGGATCGGGCCCGGGTAGCGTGCGACGAGGGCGTCGGCCGTCAGGAGCGTGATGCCCTCGGCCTGGGCCTGCGCGACCAGGATGCGGTCGAACGGGTCCTTGTGGAGCGGCGGCAAAGAGTCCACGACAACCGCATGGGCGCCGCTCACGGCCAGCTCCGTATACCCGTTCTCCAGCAGCCCCCGGCGCAGCAGGCGCGGATCGACGCGGAAGTCCGCGCGGCCCAAGCCGTTCTTGATCGCGACCTCCCACAGCGATGCCGCGCTGAATACGAGCTCCGTTTCGAGATCTTCGATGAGGGCGCGCGCGCTGTGGGGCAGTCGCTCCGATGCACCGGCCGCCCAGAGCAGGAGGTGGGTGTCGAGGAGGACCTTCACTCGCCACCTTCGAACAGCAATTCGATCTCGTCCGCGCCCATGCGGTCGAAGTCCCCCGGCACCGAGATCTGCCCTTCGAGGAACCCCGTGCGGCGGGCGCCGGACGCCGGTGCTTCCAGGGCGATGACCTTGACGATCGGTTTGCCCGCGCGGGCAATGATGAAAGGCTCTCCGTTGGCCGCAGCCTCGACGAGACGCGAGAGGTGGGTCTTGGCTTCGTGCATGTTGACGGTACGCATGGCTGGCGGCTCCTTGACTTAGTTAGTCTAGCTTAGTTTAAACTCGGCGATGCCGCTAAAGATCCGGTCGGCCGCGCTCGATACATCTCTCGTTGTCTTCCGTCGGTGGGGACGCGTTCGTCCTCACGGGGGCGCGGCGCGGACTTGGTACACCCGCGTCGCGGTTCCATACGGGCGTCCACGCTTGACTTGGCCTGTCGCGGGGCGCATTCTCGCATGACAAAACCCGTCGATTGTCCAAGGAGCAGACCATGGTGCTTTCGAAATCGCGCGGCGCGGATCGGTCTCCTGCCCGGCTGTTGGTGTTGGCGATGTGCGCGGCGATCCTGGTCCTGACCGGTGTCGGCCTGCAGGCGGAGGTGCCGGGAACGGCGACCCTGTCGGGGACCGTGACTGCCTCGCAGCCGTTCACGGCGGCGCAGGTCTACGTCCGCAACGTCGACAGAGGCATCGTGTACATGGTGTACACGAACGGGGGGCGCTTCCGGGCCGTCGCCCTGTTTCCCGGCACCTACGAGGTGAGCGCCAGCACGAAGCATCTGGAGTCGGATGTCCGGACCCTGACCGTGAGCGCCGGCGACGCGGCGGAGGTCGCTCTCACGCTGGGCGCGCTCGAGGGCGACGCGCCCCCGCTCGTCATCCCGGCCGGCCGGACCGCGATGGAGAGCGGCGCCGCGGGGGCGTTCGAGTACGAGAGCTACGACGAGATCTACCCGCCGGGGCCAGGCAAGGCGGTCGCCGAGCAGGTCTGCATGGTGTGTCACGGCGAGAACTTCTTCCCCGGCCGCCCGGGCACCGAGCGGCAGTGGATGTCCTGGATCGACCACATGGTCGGCAGCACGCTCGGCGAACAGGATCCCACCCGCTACGCGCAGGGTCTGCTCTCCTTCCGGGCGTCGACGTTCCGCTTCGGCCGGCAGGACCGGGACGACCTGCTGGCGTACGTCGTCGAGAACTTCGGGCCCGACAGCAAGCGCCGGCGCGTGCGCATCGAGCAGCAGACCCCGGTCGACGAGGAGGCCCTCGGCAAGGCGATGTACATCGAGTACTACCTCGCCAAGGACGGACCCGACGAGGGCGTCAACGATCCGCGGTGGGCCCGGGATCGGGTCGGGCGCTACGGCCAGGACCCGCGTTTCGACGCGGACGGCAACGTCTGGCTGGTCGACCGCGGCGTTCCCCACCGGCTGGTCAAGCTCGATCCCCGCACCGGCGAGCAGAAGGAGTATCTCTATCCCGACCCTCGCAACGGCAACCACGAGATCCTCATCGATCCGACCGGCCTGATCTGGCTGCCGGAGCACCGCGGCCGCACCGGGGCCAAGGAGAAGCGGCTCCTGGGGTTCAATCCGAAGACCGAGAAGTTCGAGCACCAGATTCCGATGGACCCCGACGACGTGGTGCGCAACCCGACGAAGTTCATGCAGTCGCTCGCGATGGACTCGAAGGGCAACATCTACGTCGGGTGGATCATGGGCAGCGCCCTCAGCAAGTGGGACCGGGCGACGGGCGAGGTGTCGGTGTTCCGCATCCCGACTCCGCACGCCATCCCCTACGGCGTCGTGGCCGACCGCAACGACAACATCTGGGTTGCCCTCTGGAGCGGCGGCAAGATCGCCAAGTTCGATACGTCCAACAACTCGTGGACCGAGTTCACGGCCCCGACCTACCCGGCGCACACGCGGCGGCTGAACGTCGATTCGCAGAACAACATCTGGTGGGGCATCTACTCCGCCGGCAAGCGGGACGGCAAGCTGGTCAAGCTGGACCAGTCCACGGGCAAGATGACCGAGTGGACGATCCCGCAGCAGAACGCGGAGCCGTACGACGTCGCCGCCGACCCGGAGGACAACATCTGGGCCGCCGACCTCGGCCAGCGGACCGACGGCGAGCACGGCGCCTCGATCTGGAAGTTCGATCCGCGCGCCGAGACGTTCACGTTCTATCCGAAGCCGCAGCGGCACGCCGACTCGCCCAAGATCCAGGTCACTGGTGACGGGGCCGTCTGGTACTCGCCGCGCGGCAGCCGCGAGGCGCCCGCCTTCGGGGTCCTGTATCCGGACATGGACAAGATCGACGACCTGGGGGCGTTCTATACGTACGGGCCGCCCGGGTATCCGTTCGAGGTGCCGTTTCCCGCGACCTCATCAGAACAGCAGTGAACGGGGACCGCGTCCCGAGTGCCTGGCAGGCCGCCCTGCTTGCTAGGCACTCGACGGACGCATCGGACAGGAGCACCACCATGTCGACACGGATGAATCGGTGCGTTCGCAGCAGTCTGGTCATAGTCACCATCCTGCTCGGCGTCGCAGTCGTCGCCCCGGCGCAGCAGGGCGCTCGGGACGGCGAGTGGCGGTACTACGGAGCAGATTCGGGCAGCACCAAGTACGCGGCGCTCGACCAGATCGACCGCGACAACGTCGCCGACCTCCAGATCGCGTGGCGGTGGAAGACGGACAACTTCGGCCCCCGTGTCGACTTCAACTACCAGGCGACACCGCTGATGGTCGGCGGGGTGCTCTACACCTCCGCGGGCTCGCGGCGCAACGTCGCGGCCATCGACGGGGCCACCGGCGAGACGCTGTGGATGTACCGCCTCGACGAAGGCGAGCGGGGCGACGTCGCACCCGTGCGGGCCAGCTCCGGCCGGGGCGTGGCGTACTGGACGGACGGGCAGGACGACGCGCGGATCATCCACGTCACGCGCGGGTATCACCTCGTGGCCCTGGACGCCGCCACCGGACACCCGATTCCCGGCTTCGGCGATCAGGGCGTCGTCGATCTCTACGACGGGATCTACGACGGGCTCGACCGTCCGGCGGTGGAAGACGGGCAGATCGGTCTGAACTCGCCCGCCCTCGTCGTCGGCGACGTTATCGTGGTCGGGGCGGCGTTGCGCGCCACCGCGCCCGCGCCCGAGTTCGCGGCCGGGTTCGTCCGGGGCTTCGACGCGCGCACCGGCGAGCAGTTGTGGATCTTCCACACCATTCCCCAACCGGGCGAGTTCGGCAACGAAACCTGGGAGAACGACTCCTGGCGCTACAGCGGGAATACCGGGGTGTGGGCTCCGATGTCGGCCGACCACGAGCTCGGCTACGTGTACCTGCCGGTCGAGACCCCCACCAACGACCTCTACGGCGGCCATCGGCCCGGCGACAACCTGTTCGCGGAGAGCCTGGTGTGTCTGGATGCCCGGACCGGCGAGCGGGTCTGGCACTTCCAGTTCATCCATCACGGCATCTGGGACTACGACATCCCGACCCCGCCCACGCTGGTGGACATCACCGTGGACGGCCGGCAGATCAAGGCCGTGGCGCAGATAACCAAGCAGGCGTTCACCTATGTGTTCGACCGGGTCACCGGTGAGCCGGTCTGGCCGATCGAGGAACGGCCGGTGCCCGCATCGACGGTGCCCGGCGAGCAGGCCGCGCCGACCCAGCCGTTTCCCACCCGGCCCGCCCCGTTCGACCGCCAGGGGGTGTCGAACGACGATCTCCTCGATTTCACGCCGGAACTGGCCGCCGAAGCGCGGCGCATCGCGTCGGAGTATCAGCTCGGTCCGATCTACACGCCTCCGATTCTGGCGGGGCAGGACGGCCTGCGCGCCTTGCTGATGCTGCCGCAGATGACGGGGGGCGCGAACTGGCAGGGCGGAGCGGTGGACGCCGAGACGGGCATCCTCTACGTGGCCTCGGCCACCGCCCCGACCGTTGCCGGACTCATGAACGATCCGGGCCGCTCGACCATGGACTACGTGGGCGGAGGCGGCAGGAGGCGCGGTGCCGCCGCGCGGCAGGGGTGCGGCGAGATCGGACCCCTGGGCCTGCCCCTCATCAAGCCGCCGTGGGGACGCATCACGGCCATCGATCTGAACACCGGCGAGCATCTGTGGATGATCCCCAACGGCGACACGCCGGACTGCGTCAGGAACCATCCCGCCCTGAGCGGCGTCGACATCCCGCGGACGGGCAAGCCGGAACGCAGCGGCATCCTCGTCACGAAGACGCTGGTCTTCGCCGGTGAAGGGGGAGGGCTCTTCGCCACGCCCATCTGGGCCGGCGGAGAGATGTTCTACGCCTACGACAAGCAGACGGGCGAGACGATCTGGGAGCTCGAGCTGCCCAAGCGGCAGAGCGGCGTGCCCATGACCTACATGATCGACGGCAAGCAGTACATCGTGATGGCGATGAGCGCCCGTGGCGAACCGGCGGAGCTGGTGGCCCTGACGCTTCCGTAGGCTGGCGGACGATGTTTCTGCCCGGTCGGGGCGCCATCCAATGGCTCCTGTGCTTCGGGAGGTTGGCATGAGTGGATTGACAACGACCGGGAAGCGATCGCGCCGGGTGTCGACCAGCGCGCCAAACGGGGCGGGATGCATCCCCGGTCGAATGCAGCGGGAGTTTTCCCGCGGGCTCCTGGCGGCTGGTACCTTGTTCCTGGTGATGGCCGGGACCGCCGCCGCGCAGCCCGAGGCGAGCCAGTCCGACCGCTTCCATGTGGAGGAAGCGACCATCGAGGGCATTCACCGGGCCATCCAGGACGGCCAGATCAGTTGTCAGGGGCTGGTGCGGGCCTACGTCGACCGGGCCCGGGCCTACAACGGTGCCTGCACGCAACTGATCACAAGCGACGGTGCGCCCGTGGAGCCGGCGAGCGGTCCGGTTCGCGCCGGTTCGCCGATCCGTTTTCCCACGTCCACCGTTCCGGTCTCGAGTGTCCTGCCGGATGTCGACCGGTATGCCGGCATCCCGCTGGACCTCGGGAGAATGGAGCCTACCGTCTCCGACCCGACCGTGCAGGCGCAGTTCGGCATGGTGGCCGGCGTGCCGAACGCGGGCCAGATCAACGCGCTCAGCACGCTCAACCTGCGCGGCGAGCGTTCGGTGACCTGCGGCGGGGCCTGTGACGCGCATCCTTCGACGGGGGAGCTGCCGGTAAACTGCCCCGCGGTCTGCGAGGCGTTCCGGCAGCAGCCCGACGCGGTCGAGCGGGCGGTGGAGCTGGACGCGCAGTACGGCGCCGATCCCGATCTGGCCCGGATGCCGATGTACTGCGTGCCCCTGGCCTTCAAGGACGTCTACGACACGCAGGACATGCGGACCACGACGGCCGCGGACATCGACTTCGCCATGGACGCGCCTCCCGCCGACTCGACCATCGCCGCCCGGCTCCGGGCGAAGGGCGCCATCATCTACGCCAAGACGAACGCGACCGAGTTCAACGGCGGCATCGGGAATCCCGGCGGGCCGGCTGCCTCGACCGCCCGGTATCTGGGATACGCGGAGCGCAGCACGTGGGGCGGTCAGGCCTGCAACCCCTACGACACCGAGCGCTCGCCGCGGGGCTCGAGCTCGGGGTCCGGCGTCGCGGTCTCGGCCAACCTCGTCACCTGCGCCTTCTGCGAGCAGACGGGGGGATCCTGCAAGGGTCCGGCATCCCGCAACGGCGTGGTCAGCCTGCTGACGACCAAGGCGTTGATCCCGTACGGAGGAGCCATCGGATCGAACCCGCTCGTGGACCGGGCGGGCCTCAACTGCCGCACCGTCAAGGATGCGGCCCTGGTGCTGGACGCCCTCCGGGATTCGGAGCTCGGCTACTTCGATCCCCGGGACATCTACACGGCGCTGCCGGAGGCCCTGGCCTCCACCGAACCCTACGCCGGCTTCGTCGTCGAGGACGCACCCGGCGACCAGGATGAGAAGCCTCTGGCCGGCATGCGTATCGGCATCGTCCGCGAGTACATGGTGAAGCACACGCTGAACGATGCGGCGATCAGCGACCGGATCGACGGCGAGATCAAGACCGTCCTCCGGGACCGGCTCGGGGCGACCCTGGTCGAGTCGGTGGATCCGCTCTATCCCGACGATCCCGCCGTGCCCGACATGGAGTACACGTTCCAGGACGCGCTGGCCGAGATCCTGCCGATCCACATGCCGGAGTACTTCCACAAGACGACCGCTGCCGGCGCCCTGGAGTTCGCCGTGCCGGGCCACGACGTGACGTCGACGCGGTACCTGGTCCAGTTGGCGGAGGGCAACGCGCCGCTCTCGCCCAGGGTGAACCTGCGCCGCGTGACGCTCTCGCCGGAGTCGCGGAGCTTCGCCTTTCACATCGACCATTACCTCGCCCGCCGCGGCGACGAGCGGGTCACCGACATGGCCGGCCTGGACGCCAACACGAAGTACTACTCCGCCGCAGCGGAGGCGGGGTCGGCCAACTGGGCCGCGCTCGACGACATCCGCTCGGAGGGGAACACCGAGCGGATGCAGATGCGCGCGATGCTGCAACTGGCGCTGGCCAAGGTGATGCGCGAGAACCGGCTCGACGTGCTGGTGAATCCCGAGAACACGCTGCCCCACCAGAAGGTCGGCGGCCCCAGCGAGCCCAGCGTCAACGGCCGCGGCGCATCCGGGTCGACCCAGACGATCACCGCGCTCATCGGAGTTCCCGAGATCGTCGTGCCCGCCGGGTTCAACGACGTCGTCTACGAGCCCAGGTTCCTCCTGAACGCGGCCGGCGACGGGTACGACGCGGTCCCCGGCTACGAACGGTCGTTGCTGGACACGCCGCTGCCGATCAGCCTGATGTTCTGGGCCGGACCCGGTGAAGAATCGGCGGTGTTGAAGGCGGCGTCCGCCTACGAAGCGGCGACCCGGCATCGGGTGCCGCCCCCCGATTTCGGTCCGCTGCCGGACGAGCCGTAGGGTAGCGCCCCATTCCACGGAATCGGACGAGCCGACGGGCAGAGAAACTCGTTGCATGCGGGGGACTGTGGCCGCCCGCACAAGCTACTCCCAGCGGCCGTTCAGAATTTGTAACGAAGGCCGGCGCCTACTCGAAAACCGCTCGCATCAACCATGTTTGTGGCCAACCATACGTAGCGCGCTTCAAGGTCAAACAGGGGCGTCCCGCCCAACTTGAACTGTGCGCCAGTACTGAACTGCAGATTCGGGGTCCACCCGTAGAGGAGGAGATTCTGGCCGGAAAGACTCGAACGTGCAGGGGCGAGGAACTCTCCACGGCCGCCGGCCACGGGCAGGAAAGCGAAACGAGACAGACCGCCGCCAAGACCGAAATACGGTGTGACGCGCTTCGACGCGCCAGGGACTGTTCCTTGCCCATGTAATTGAAACGGCCCGCCAAATCGATCTGTAGCCAGCGCTCATCACTGGCGCGTGTTTCGAGCAGCTCGGGCATTGTAGGGAAATAGTCCGGCGTGGTCGACGGGTGCACATTACGGCCATATGTCGAGACGTCGATGCCGAGTCCCACGTCGATCCTCGAAGTGATCATCATCCCGGCGTCAATCGAGAGCCCTGGGATGGCACGGTTTGCTCTCCCATCCGTCGGGACTTCCTGTCCGAATCTGGGCACGACGGGGCGCATTCCCGATTTCCCGGTCACGCGCTCACACCCACCGGCGTCATGGCCATCCGCTGCAAACAGTTCCATCTGCCGGACTTATAGAAAGACCGCAGGAGAAGAATCGCGTCGACGCTCTCCGGTAGCCAATAGATGGAGGCGCCCTTGATGCGGAGATTGATGACGCGACGGATGGCGCTTTCGACGGCACCGCTGCCCCGCGGAAGCCCGAGCCCGACCATTGTGGTGTAGGCGAAACGATGACGGTTCTTCAGGAAGTAGTTGAGGTGCGTGCGGATCTTGCCGGCCGTGCGCCCGCGGCACAGCTCCCGCAGGGCCGTGATCACCTCGTCCACCCGTGCTCGCTTGAGCAGCCCCCGCGTGCGGTTGAGCCAGCGGGTGCGTTGCGTCGCGCTCCAGCGGCGCAGCTTGACCGCGTCGGAGAGTTGCTTCGCGGCATGATAGAAGTCGATCAGCCCCAGCACCTGTGTCGGCGAGAGCCCGAGCGCGGCGATGAGGCGCGGGATGCGTTGCCAGATCCAGGGCGCGCCGTCGGCGATGAAGAGCACCTTGTCAGCGGCGTTGAGGCCGATCTGCCGCGCGTACGACAACAGCAGGGCGAAGACCGCCTCCGGTCCCCGGAGCGTGCCGTCGATGATCGGGGCCCACGTCTGAGACGGTCGCCCGTCGTCGCCGACGACGTACAGGATGAGGAGCTTCGGTTCCTTCCAGTCGGTATGGAATCGGTTGCGCCCCTTCTTCGTCTTGGGGCCACGCTTCTTGCGCCTCACACGGACGCGGCCCCCGTCGAGGGAGACGACCACCCGCTTGCCGGTCACGCGGTCCAGCAGGCCGCACGCCGCGCTCTGCTGGGCCGCTCGGGCCCGCGCAGCGTAGCGATAGGCGGTCGAGCGGAGGGTCTTGATATCCAGGGCGATGCCGTCGGAGCGGAGCTGCGCCTGCGCTTCGGCCAGCGAGCTGAGCATGGCGACCGCGCGGCTTGCATCGGAGGCCAGCTTCGGCGTGCACCGGTCGTAGATGCCCAGCACCACCAAGGCGGGGTAGAGTCCCGGCCTCCGCTTCGCCCGACGGGCGTGTTTCTCGCGGTAGTACGGCGTCGTGACCGGCACCGTCGTGCCCCGGGAGGTGCGAACGTTGACGGTCTCCAGGCCGTCGCTCCGCATCCGCCGGGGCAGGTGGCGCACGAGGGCGCTCGCCGCGTCGCCAACCGCGGCGGAGCGCACCGCGCGTTGCAGCACGGGGGTGAGGAGGGCGCCGAAGAACTCGTCCGCGATGGCCCGCAGCTGCTCTTCGCACTGCTCCGCTTCCTCTGCCGACCTGGGCGCTGGAGCACGCGCCTCAAACTCCAGCGCCCGCCGGAGGGCAGTGCGCAGGTGGACGGGAATGTTGCGAAGATCGATCTCGCGGCTCGGGGTGTCGATGGCGCTCTTGTCCATTTCAACGCACCATCATGGGCAGTCCGAGCCGTAATGTCCAGTACCACCCTCCCCGTCTGTCCGAAGACCGGCTCAACCTCCCCCAGCCTCACAGTCCATCTTTGCCTACACACTGTTCCGGGAAATCGGGAATGCGCCCGCACGACGGGCGTGCATCCCGTCACGGGCGAGGAAGCACATCCGAAGTCGGCCCCGTCAGTGCCCGCTGGCACGCCCGCGCCCAGCGACACTTGTGCCGGAAGGAACGTGCGAACGCCGATCGACCAGCGATCACGGCCGGTGCGACCAGTCGCTTCAGCACGCGTCGACGTACCGCCACCGCTGGCGAACGGACCGGCACGGTGCCGGTTTCCAGTCGCACGATGCGCTCGGCCGAGCCTTGCTCTCTACCATTACTCCATCCGTGGGTAGACGGTCAACGCACTCGGTAGCCGACGTGCGAGGGGCGCCCACCGGATGCTGTCTGGTGCCAGGTTCAGGGTCCGGCGGTTCTCGGCTTCGGTGGACGGCGGAATCCGTCGCCCGTGACGCGGGCGCTACCACGACACCAAGAACAGCAGTTGCGGATCGACGGCCTGCAACGCCAGAACGAGCGCCTGCAGCGCGAGACCAACGAGGAAGAGGGCAGCGGCGGGATAGGCGGCGGCCTGGTGGTACGGTCCGGGAGCTAGCACTACCCTGTACCCACATTATTCGTTCTGAACAACTCCAGCACGCTCCCGCCGTCCAATGCGGTAGCCGATGGTTGCGATGGACATTCGTTCGTAACCGCGCCACATGATCTGGTGTCCGGGGGGCGGGTCGTGCGTTCGGTTCTGGTAGCCGCCGAGGATGGCGAGCAGGAGGACTGCGGCGGCGAGATGGTCAGGGGGGCGGCAGGCCGAGTTCTTCGGCATAGTCGGTCAGGAAACGCAACTCGATGTCGGTGAACAGCAACTGGGCGTCGCGCCCCGGCACGTCACGACTGAGCAGGGTCATCACCATCAGGCGCCAGGCGATCACGGTATTGATGGTGACCGCGCGTTGGAGCCGGTCGGCGGTGTGGAACGCGAGATGTTCGACTCGGCATCCGGACTTGAGCACCCGGAACAGGTCTTCGATGCGCCAGCGCCGCAGGTAGTAGCCGATGACCGCGACCGCGGTTTCGGTGCTGTCGACGTCGAGGCTGGTGAGCAGGAACCACTCGACCGCCGGCTCGCCGGGCGGCGGCGCGGTTTCGCGCACATGGACCGTGGACAGCGCCAGCGGTTCGGCGCCGGCGATGGTCGGCGGCGCCACCACTTGGCGATGGCGCACCTCGGCCCGCGCCACCCGCCCGGTGCGCGCCGGGCGGGCCTGCCTGCCGTTCGACTTGCGCCGCGCGCTCAGGCGGTCGATCTCGATCTCGACGTGCCCGTCGGCGGCGCCGGCGCGCATGGCGGCGAACAGCTTCGGGGCGCCCTTGGCGAGACAGCGGTCATGGTGGGCGCGCACCAGCACTTCCACCCGGTTCAGACGGCGCTGCTCGTCGAACACCGCGAAGCAATCCGCCTCCCGGTCCATGACGCTGAGCACTCGGGTCTTGCGGCTCAACGCCGCCGCCGCCCGGTCGATGTCGCGCAGGCCGTCGACCCAGCGCCGCGTCTTGGGGGCCGTCTCCTGCGCCGCCGCCGGCGGCGGCTCGTCCGCCGGGCGCGCCGCGCCGCCCGGCGGCGCCTCGAAACCGCAGCGCAGCACGCCCAGCGGCAGACCCGCGCCATTGACCGCCAGGGTCAGATGCAGATGCAGGCCGAGCGTCTTCGAGGCCGTCTGGTTGCGCCCGATGATGCCCAGCCCCTCGCAGTGCGGGCGCGTCGCAAAATTCAGATCCGTCCCGTCCTGGATGCACAGCACCGTGTCCTGGCCGCGCATCCGCTGCAGCGTGCGCGCCCGGTGGGGCGCGAGAATGTTCCCGGGCGTGACCGCCGACGACACCGGCTGGTCGATGAGCCGGTAGTAGCCCTTCACCGCCGCGCGGTCGTGGGACGCGTTGGCGGTGACCGCCTCTCCGGGCAACGACGCCAGCAGCCCCGCGCTCTTGACCAGACGCGCCGACAACCGCTGATCGCCCAACGGCGCCCCTCCAAACTCGTTCACCGTCCAGGCGCCGCTGTCGAGACCGTCAGCCGGCGCCAGCGCCGGCGCCGCGTCGACCCGCGCCACCCCCAACCGCCGCCGCCAGTGCGGCTCCAACTCATACATATATACCGACTTGACCGGACGAGCCCGCGCGTGGTCGCGGTCCTGGCGCCCGCGACCGGCCGTGTGCCCGACCCACACGAAGTTGGCCGCCTTGAAGCTGGCCCCGTCATGCGCGGGGCCGACGAAGGTCTCCACCAGCCACGGGCGATACCGGTAGCGGGCCTCGAAATCCGCTGGCAAACGCGCCAGCACCTGGCCCAGCACCTGGCTGGCCAGGTTGCGGCATTGCACGCCGGGGCGGATCAGGAACCGGCTCAGGCACAGCACCCGGTGCAGATGGGCTTGGCGTTGCTCATCGCTCCATCCCATCCACGCCTCGCGCGCCCGCAAATGCAACGCCGACGCCGAAAACCCGACCGCGCCGAGCACCCCGTGCGCCGAGACCACCAGATAGCGCACCTGGCAGCCCGCAAAGGTCGTCGTCCCCTGCGGATGCTCGAAGTGCAGCAAGGTATTCCACACCCGGCGCTGCCGGCCTTGCTCTACCCGCTCCAGCGACAACCCCGCGACCGCCTCCACCGTACCCGGCACCGCCGTGGCCGCCGCCACCGGCGCGTCGAAACGCTGCGGAGTGGGCGCGCCCCCGCCACCCCGCGACGCCGGCAACGCAATCCGCCCCGCCTTGTGCAGCGTGTTGAGCGCTTTGAGACAACCCGCGAGTTGGGCCGACCCGCGCGTATCCACAAACCCGAACTCCGCGCACACCCGCCGCCCCACCGCCGCCCGGTTGTTCAGCGCCTCCTGCGCCACAATTCGCTCGAGGCGAGCTTGCGACTCAGGCGCACGAAGGGTCTGTAGTATCTGGTTCTGGTGCTCCATGCCGTGACGCTACACGGCGGAAGCTTATTTGTCCAGCCCTGAATGTGGGGGCAGGGTAGAGCTAGCAGCAGCGCGGCTCCGTCGGCGGCTTCACTGACGGCGTCTTGCAGGTGGCCACCACGGTCACCGACGTCGGCCGGACCGCCGAGTTGACACGCGATCCGGAACGCTCTTAACCTTAAGTCAATTCTCTGGCGAATCCGAATTGAGGAGAACTTCAACACGCGGGATGTCGAACACGTGCTGAGAACCGGCCATGTCGGCAAGCCCTCTTGGGACGAGCAGTTCCGAGACTGGAAGTATCCAGTGAGCGGAGCTGATCTGGACGCCGAAGAGCTGACCGTGATCGTAGCGCTCGATCCGGCGTGGGCGCGGATCACCATCATCACAGGATTCTGAGAGATGCGAAGCGGACGGCCGCCTCGGCGGTGCACTGAGTGCGGGGCGCCGCAACGGTTGATCCACACGACGACGGACTACCGGGAGTCGGGGTTGGACAATGTTCAACTCGTCGACGCGCCAGCCTGGGAGTGCGGAAATGGGCATCAGGAAGTGGAGATCCCGAACGCGGAGCAACTCCACCGACTTCTCACGAATCGGCTGATCAGGAAGCCGACGGCGCTGAGGGGAACCGAGGTCAGGTTCCTGCGAAAAGAGCTCGGGCTGAGCGGAAAGGCGTTCGCCCAGCGATTGGGTATGACGCCGGAGCACCTCTCTCGACTTGAAAACGGGGGGCGAGACATTACCTCGACGATCGAGCTGCTGGTGCGTCTTGCAGTAGCCTGGGAATTGACCAGGCGGCAACAGATCGAGTTTCCATCCGACGTCGAACCGTTCGTCACTCGACTCGAGGCTTTGCCCGACGCGGGGAGTCACCGAGTGCAACACTGCGACGGTGCTCCTCCTGATCGGCAATGGGTGTCTGTATCCCCGTGAGTCTTTCGCCGGGTGCAGGGCTCCTTGGGATGGGGCACACGCGGGATCAACCCGGCCCCCTCACGACCGCTTGGAGGATGCCGTTGATGAGCGTCGGCAGCATTCGACGAGGTTGTCTCCACGCATCGAGAGTCTGGTTCTCTGTCGCGCTGGCCGCCTCGTGCCTGACCGCCGTCCCCGCTGCCGGGCAACCGGCGCCGCCGGAGCAGGCGCCGCAGCCGCAGCCGGCGGCCAGGCAGACGCCTACCTCGACGCCGACGGCGCCGGGGTTCCCGGTGTCACGCGCCTACCGCGTCGAGCAGGCACCGGAGATCGACGGCGACGTGCTGGGCGAGGCGGTCTGGACGGTCGCGAGTCCCCAGACCGGATTTCGGCAGAACACCCCCGACGAGGGCGAACCGGCGTCTGAGCGCACCGAGGTGCGGATCGTCTACACCGACGATGCGATCTACTTCGGCGTGGTCTGCTTCGTCGGCGACCCGGCGACGATCATCGTCTCGGACGCGCGGCGCGACTCGTCGCTGGTAGAGACCGACAGCTTCCAGATCGTACTCGACACCTACCGGGACCAGCAGAACGGATTCGTGTTCGGGACCAACCCGGCCGGACTCGAGTACGACGGACAGTTGACCAACGAGGGCGAGGGCAGCGGCGGCATCGGCGGCGGCGTGGTGGTGCGGTCCGGGAGTCAGCAGCAACGCGGCTCGGGCGGCGGATTCAATCTGAACTGGGACGGCGTCTGGCAGGTGGCCACGCAGGTCACCGACGTCGGTTGGACCGCCGAGTTCGCGATTCCGTTCCGCACGTTGCGCTATGCGTCGGGCGCCACGCAGACCTGGGGGCTCAACTTCCAACGCAACATCCGGCACCGGAACGAGCAATCGTACTGGGCGCCGCTGCCCCGGCAGTTCAACCTGAACCGGCTGTCGCTGGCGGGCGAGCTCCGTGGCTTGGCGGTCCCGCCGCCGCGGAATCTCCAACTGAACCCGTACCTGCTCGGGAAGTCGCTCCGGCGCGATACGGACAGCCGCGCCACGACGCTCGGAGAGGTGGGTGGGGATCTGAAGTACAGCGTCACCCCGAGTCTCACCCTCGATCTGACCTGGAACACCGATTTCGCGCAGGTCGAGGTGGACGACCAGCAGATCAATCTCGACCGGTTCAACCTGTTCTTCCCGGAAAAGAGACCGTTCTTCCTGGAGAACGCCGGGCTCTTTTCGGTGGGGCAGCCGGGAGAGCTCGAGCTGTTCTTCAGCCGGCGGATCGGGATCGGGGACAACGGGACGCAGATCCCGATCCGGGGCGGCGGCCGCCTGACCGGCCAGGTCGGCGCCAACACCCACATCGGCGTGCTGAACATGCAGACCGCGTCCGTCCATGCGAGCGAGACGCCGTCGAACAACTACACGGTGGCCCGTGTCCGGCAGGACCTGCCGAACCGGTCGAACCTGGGCGCGATAGTGGTCAATCGCAACGCCACCGGCGCGTTCGCCGCCGGCGACGACGTCAACCGGAGCTACGCCGTGGACGGGCGGTGGGGTATCGGGGAAACCGTGACGCTGTCGGGGTTCGCGGCCGGGACCGAAACGCCCGGGGTGAGCGGCGACACGCACGCGTACAACCTCGCCGCCAGCTATGAATCCGAGCGGTATCGCTACGGCGGCGGGCTCACGGAGGTCGCGCCCGGGTTCAACCCCGAGGCGGGCTTCTATGCCCGGCGAGGCTATCGGCGCGTCGACGGCGCCTTTCGCACCGCGTTCCGTCCCGACAACGCGATCGGCTTCCACGAGTGGACGCCGCACGCCGCCGTCTTCCTCATCCGGGACTTCGACACCGGCCGGGTCGAGTCGGATTGGATTCACCTGGACAACACGATGGAGTGGCGCAACGGGTTCTGGGCGAGCGCGGCGTTGAACCTGACGACCGAAGGGGTGCTCGAGCCGTTCGCGATCTTCCCCGGGGTCGTCGTCCCGGCCGACCGGTACGACCACGCCGAGGCCCAGTTGCGGTTCCGGACCGACCAGGGCGCGCCCGTCAGCCTCGAGTTCTTCTCGGTGTTCGGCGGCTTGTTCGGCGGCCGGCGGACAACCGTGGGCCCACGGCTGAGCCTGCGTCTCGGCGAACGGTTCAACACGCAGGTCTCCTGGGACCGCAACGACCTCGACCTGCCCGGCGGCGCGTTCGTGACCAACCTGTCGCGGCTGCGCCTCAACTACTCGTTCACGCCCCGGGTATTCGTCCAGGCGCTGGTGCAGTACAACGATCGCGCGCGGCTGTGGTCCTCCAACGTGCGCTTCGGCATGCTGTCGGACGCCAACACCGGGCTCTTCATCGTCTTCGACGACATCGAGGGCTTCGACCGATTCCGTCCACCGGGCGCCGGGCGCAGCCTGACGGTGAAGTACAGCCATCTGTTCGATCTGCTGAATTGAGTCGGCACCGCCACCGGGTTGGTGATATAAGGGCGGCACGAACAAACACGCGGTATAGAGGCGGCGTCCGACGACGCCGAGGAGATGCGGATCATGGCGAAGGGAACTCGCGTAGGAGCGGCAGCGGTCCGGGTGGCGGCGGTCGGACTGATCGTGGTGGGTGGGTGGATCGGCGGACCGGGTGTCGTGCCGGTCGTCGAGGCGGCGCAGGCCCCGGTGGCGGACGGGGCCTTCACCTCCGATCAGGCGTCCGGCGGCTGGTCGGTCTACGGCGTGCAGTGCGGCGAATGCCACGGGCCGAGCCTGGAGGGCATGGTGCACGCGCCGCCCCTCTCGGGCGTGGACTTCCTGAGCCGTTGGGTGGGGCAGACGACCGACGATCTGTTCGCCTACCTGCGCGACGAGATGCCCCCGGGGCAGGCCGGCGCGCTCAGCGATCGGGCCTACGTGAATCTCGTGGCGTACCTGCTGGAGTCGAACGGCGCCGTGCCGGGCGACCGTACCCTGATGGCGGATGCGGGGGTGCCGATCGGAGATGCGGCGGACATCTCCGAGGCGCGGCGCGCGGAGCAGGCGGGCGAGCGGTTGCGGCGGCGGTCGTCGCGGTTCGTCAACCAGGAGGTGCCGCACGAGCTGACCCCGGTGACCGACGCCATGCTGGCGGACCCGCCACCGGGGGACTGGCTGAGTTGGCGGCGAACGCGCAACAGCCACGGCTACAGCCCGCTCGACCAGGTGACGCGCGACAACGTCGCCGATCTGAAGCTCGCGTGGTCGATCTCGATCCGGCCCGGCAACCACCAGACGACGCCGCTGGTACATGACGGCGTGATGTTCCTCGCCAATCCGGGGAACGTGGTGCAGGCGATCGATGCGGTGACCGGCGACGTCATCTGGGTGTACCGCGCGCGGCTGCCGGAGGACGCGCAGGCCGGCGCGACGCGGACGCTGGCGCTCTACGGCGACAAGCTGTTCCTCGCAAGGGCGGACGCTTCCCTCGTCGCACTCGACGTGCGGACCGGCGAGGAGGCGTGGCGGACGGTCAAGACCGACTACACGCAGGGGTTCCGCCAGAACGCCGGCCCGGTCATCGCCAACGGCGTAGTCATCACCGGGACCAACGGCTGCGACCGCTACACGGACCAGTCCTGCTTCATCACCGGCCACGATCCGGACACCGGCCAGGAGCTTTGGCGCACGTCCACGATAGCGCTGCCAGGGGATCCCAACGACGCGTCGTGGGGCGACACGCCGCCCTATCTGCGCGCGGGCGGCGACGCCTGGATCCCGGGCAGCTACGATCCGGATCTGGGTCTCTTCTACATCGGCACGGCGCAGGCGAAGCCGTGGGTGGCGGCCAGCCGCGGCATGACGACGCGCCAGGACGCGCTCTACACCAACTCGACGCTCGCGCTGAACCCGAGCACCGGACAGGTCCAGTGGTACTTCCAGCATGCGCCGGGCGAGACGCTCGACCTTGACATCGTCTACGAGCGGGTGCTGGTGGATGCCGACGACGAAAAGTGGCTGTTCACCATCGGCAAGGACGGCATCCTCTGGAAGCTCGACCGGCAAACCGGCGCGTTCGTCGACCTGCGCGAGACGGTCCACCAGGACATCTTCGGGTCGATCGACAGGACGACCGGCGACCTGACCTACCGGGAAGATCTGCAGGACATCGCGATCGGCGAGCGGGTGTTCGCCTGTCCCAGCCTGCTCGGCGGCCACAACTGGCAGGCGTCGGCGTACCACCCCGGCGCCGGCGCACTCGTCATCCCCCTCCACCAGGCGTGCATGCACCTGACCGGTCGCGAGGTGGAGTTCATCGAGGGGGGCGGCGGGACGGCCGGCCGCTACGAGTTACTGGAGATGCCGGGCAGCGACGGCAACACCGGGAAGCTGGCCGCCTACGATGTCCGGACCATGGAGGAGCGCTGGAGCCACGAGCAGCGGGCGCCCTTCCTGACGTCGGTGCTGACGACGGCGGGCGGGCTCGCCTTTGCCGGCGACGGGGCGCGCTACTACCGGGCGTTCGACATCGAGACCGGCGAGGTGCTCTGGGAGACCCGGCTCGCGGCGGCGGCGCACGGGTACCCGATCACGTACGAAGTCGACGGGCGCCAGTTCATCGCCGTCCCCGCCTCGCTGGGCGGAGTGTTCCGGAGCCTCACGGCGAAGCTCAGCCCGGAGATCTACCAGCCGGAGGGAGGGAACGCGCTCTACGTCTTCGCGCTGCCACAACGTTGACAGCAGTCCGTAGCACTCCACCGCGGTCCATAGAGCGCCAGGATTCTCCCGTTTTATTGGGGTAATCGCTGGTTCGTGTTCTGTGGCGTTTCCGTGCGCGTCCCCCTGTTCCGGGTCCTGACGTGGGATATTCGTGGCATTCTGCGACAGGGGATATCTGGAGGGCAGGACGACTCAGAGCCGAGCAGATCGGGACGTTGCGACCGGGACGGCACGGCGACGGCGGGACGCTGTTCATCGTCGTGGAGCCCGGCGGCCGGAGTCGGCACTGGGTGCCGCGGTTGACCGTCGACGGCAAGCGCCCCGTCGACGGCAAGCGCCCCGACGTCGGGCTCGGCGGGTATCCGTACGTCGGGCTCGCTGAGGCACGCGGGGCAGCGTTCGCCAATCGATAGCTGGCGCGCTACGGTGGCGATCCCATGGCGGCAGTGCGGCAGTCGAGGCTCCCAACGTTTCGCACGGCGTGCGACGCCGTTCACGTCGAACGTGAGGCTCCTCAGCGCCTGCATACCGTCTTCCGTCTTGTCGCGACCTGCCGGTATCGTTGATGTCCTGGAGAGTCTCGTATGCCCGCCGGACCTCCTTGAAGATCCACTCGGAGGCCTTGTCTTCTGGGTTCTTGTCCGGGTGGTGCTTCTTCGCCAGACGCCGGTAAACCGCCTTGATCTCGTCGGGCGTGGCACCTGGTTTCAGGCCCAAGACCTCGTGCGGATCCATGAGGCTCAATCTCCGGGCAGGCGTGAGGTCGAAGGGTTATGATTCGGCTTTCAGTCCTGGCTCGATCGACGCGCCAACACGGCGCCTTCGTCGCCGCCCGCCGTCGAACCGAACGTGCGGGCCGATGCTCCTCGTTACGGATCGGGTTTCAGCGGCCACTTCCCGAACAGGTAGCCAGCGACCGCTCCAAGGAGGGTGCCAGTCACTCCGTCCTGGAGCTTGCCCTCAAGGGCCAGGATTGTGACGATTCCCAGCACCCATGCGAGGCCGACGAACTGAATCGTCCGTCCACCGATACCACGCTCCAGTTGCCAGCGGTTGCACATGGCCCGACAAGACTGCCGACCATGATCACGAGCATAGCGCCCTCGCTCCACGGTGTCATCGTCACGACCTCGCCGGCAGCGTGCGGACTGGGTTCTGTCATGGGAAGAACACGAGCTTGATCAGCAAGCCGAGGATGGCCGGCCCGTACCCCAACTTTAGCACCTTCATGTCCGCCTTGAGATCGGCGATTGCCGCCTTCAGGTCGGATTCGACGCGGCCCATTTCGGTCTGCACGCGGTTGACGTCGCGTTCGAGGTCGAGCTTGGTCACCAAGTCTTCACGGCCTGCGATGGCGCCGGCCGCGGCCTTGGCGAGACCCTCCTGGACGTTGGCTGCCCGGAACGCATCATAGACCTCGGCAACGATCTGGCTCATGTGTGTCCCCTACGACGTGCCCCTCTGGTTTGCGGCCGAACAACGCCCGGGTCGAGGTCCGCCCCCTGACGCTCGTACAGTTCTCGCCACGCGAGCCCACGGACCGGCGCTGGCGATCCCAGCAGTAGCGCCGCGCGGCCATACATCGAATCATGCTACCACGGCACACCGGGCCGGACCGGTGGCGGGGGGAGATCGGTGCATCGGAGACGGATCGACTCGGCTATGCCCGTCCGCGGATGGCGCTCTTGGTCCATTACAAGCCGATTCAGAACGGGGGAGGTATCGAGGGGAACACGCCCGTCGTGACTGAGTAAGTTATTTATTATGAGCTGCTTGCAAAACTCTTGGCGTAGCTCGGCTCGGAGCACAAGTTCTTCTGGTGAACATCGTTTTGCCTGGATCCCGACCGAGAATGCGGGGCGGGAGGACCGGCGGCGACCCAAGAGGCGGAAATCAGGGAGTTCGAGGGTTTTCCCACCGGGCGTTGGAGACACCGGTTGGTGACTGACGCCTGTCGGGCGACCGGAAGGGGATGCGCGTTGGCCGGCGAGGCGTTGGTTTACGTCACCAGCCGCAGGAGCTGGTCGGCGGTGAGCGCCAGCACGCCGAACAGGCAGTGGCACATCACCTTCGCGTTGCCGCGGACTCGGACGTGGCGCCCGCCGAACTCGTCCTTGAGTCGGCCATTGACGCGCTCACCCGCCGTGCGTTCGTTGTACCGAACCTGTTCGGGAAGCTGCAAGCCGAGACGCTTCAGGCGCCGGGCTTCGGTCTGCAGTTCTTCGGCCAGCGCAGTGTCACGGCGGGGGTTGATATCGATCAGCGGGACGTGGCCGAGTGCGCGGCTGTGCTCGCGGATCTGCACCGCGTCGTAGGCGGCATCCATCAGGTCATACAGATTGTCCACCCGCTGGGCCGACAGGGTGGCCAGTGGAACGGCGGCCTGGCTGTCGTGCAGCGAGGCGGACGTCAGGATGCAACTGACCGGAATCTGGCCGTCGGCCACGTCGATGTGCAACTTGTAGCCGACCCAGGTGTCCCTGTAGCCCTTGCTGTTCTTCTTCGTGCCCACACTGCACTCGGCCGGCAGGTCGTCGAGCATCTCCTGCAGGGTCATGCTCGGTTGCCGGTCGAGGCGTTTGCGTGTCTTGGGCCGTTCTTCACCCTTCTTCGGCCGCCCCCGCTTGCGCTTGGGCGGCGGAGGCGACTTCTCCTTCGCGGCCGGCTTCTCGCGCCCCTCGATGGCCGTCGAGTCTCGGGACAGATGGCCCACCAAACGGTCGCCGTGCGTCTTCCGGAGCAACGCTTCATGCACGCGCTGGGGCAACTGGGAGTGGGCGAATTCGGCGAAGGCGCGAGAGAAGACCGACTCGCTTGGCATCTCGCGCCGCCGCTCCCAGCCGCAGATGCGGCGCAGCACCACGTCGGTGGCCAACCGGTCCAGCAGCAGGCGCGTGGTCGGCATGTCGTAGACCGCCTTGGCGACGAAGGCGCGCGCCACCGCCGCGCGGTCCTTGCGGGGGCGGCCCGGCATCCGCAAGCGCGAGGGAATCATCTGCTCGATACGGATCACCTCGAGGGTCTGCACCAACTGCTGCTGTTTCTCGGTCAGCGAACCCAACACCTGCTCCAACCGGGGAAACAGGCCCTGTTGGATTGACTCCCAGTAGGCGGCGAACGAGGCGCGCAGGTTCTGCATGGCTTGACTGCTCCCAGCGCCTACTATATATAGTAGTGTAGGAGTGAGGTCAAGGAGGGAACCGATGGGCCGCCGGAACCCGATGCGCCGGTACAGCGAACAATACGATGCGCTCAAGGCGGAGTTGCAAACGCTCGGGTTTGTCCGCCAGGGCAGTATCCAGACCCGCCGTCTCACGTGCGGGAAGCCTGCCTGCCGCTGCCACCGCGACCCGGACGCGCGTCACGGCCCGTACCGCTACTGGACACACAAGGTGCGCGGAAAAACGGTCAGCCTGCTGCTCTCCGAAGACGAACTCGCCCTCTACCAGGAGTGGCTCGAGAACAACCGCGAACTGGAACGGGTCGTGAGGGAAATGCGCCACGTCTCGTCGCGCGCGCTCGCCCTCATAACCGACCGGGAGGTCCCAGAGGTCCCTTGAGACCCCGTGTCTCCGGTTCCCCGGCGCCGGTGACGGCTGCTATCCTAATCCTACGAACGCTGCGTCCCACCCCGCTGACCGTCCGTTCCCTCTGCCTCGGGTAGGAAAACCCGGCCGACCAAGGGTTTTGCAAGAGGCTCTTATGAATAGTTTACAACATGTTCGCGTCGGAAGCCCTGTCAACCGCGGACCTGGGCCCAACGGCAAGAACCCACAACGCCGGGTATCAGCTTCATGGGGTGCGTAGCGGTCCTGGAGAATCCGTAGCGTCCTCTGGCCGCTCCTCTCCGCGCGGGTTGGATCGATCGGGTGTGTCGGGAGCGCTGCTACGGGCAGTTGAACTCAGCCGCGGACGAGGATGTTGCGGTCGACGAGTCCGGCTTCCTACAGATTCCCTGGCCTGATGAGGACGGATCAGATCTCGGGGTCGACGTCCTGCTTGCGACCGCGACGAATCCGACAATCGTTCGAGGACGCTATCCCACGGGCGAGCAAGTCGCCGATGCGTGGAACTCTCCATCCGGAAAGACTACGTCGACTACTTCCTCAAAAATAGAGAGCATCGGATCCAGACGTTCGAGGATGAGATCCATCTTTGCCTACACACTGTTCCGGGAAATCGGGAATGCGCCCCATCACCCTGGTTGCCGTTGGGGATCGAAGCTGCTTGTTAATTTAATGGCTTCCATGTTATAAAAATGGCCAGTAGATCCCTGGGCCGACGGCCCGGAACCGAGTCAACTCATGGGCATGGCAGGACCATGGTACAGCCGGCTGTCGCGTCGCGAGCGGCAGATCATGGACATCCTCTTTCGGCGCGGCCGTGCCCCCGCCCGCGTCGTCCGGGAAGAGCTGCCCGGCGACCCGAACTCGTCGACCGTCCGCACGCAGCTACGCATCCTCGAGAAGAAGGGGCATGTGCGCCATGAGGAGGAGGGGCTGCGGTACGTGTATCGCCCGGTGACGCCTCGTCGGGCCGCGCGCCGGTCGGCGTTGCGGCATCTCGTCGAGACGTTCTTCGACGGGTCCGCCGAACAGGCCGTGGCCGCGTTGCTCGGCGGAGAGGCCAGGCGTCTGACCGAGCCGGAGCTCGAGCGGATCTCACGGGTCGTGTCGGACGCGAGAGCGGCGCAACAGAGGGCCGGCCGATCCGCAGGCGTGTCACCCGGCAACGGGCGGAACGGAAACGACATGAGCGGGAAGCGGGAGGAACCGTGATGGGCCTTCTGACCGTGTTGACTCTCAAGGTGTCGGCGATCCTGCTCCTGGCGCTGATCGGTACCCTCCTTCTGTGCAGGAGCTCGGCCTCCGCGAGGCACTGGGTGCTGGCGGTCGGGGTCGTGTCGGCTGTCGCGCTGGAGGACGACGGACTGCTCTCCGCCGCCGACGCGTTGACGGTATTGCTGCCCGATATCGAAATGGCGGACGGCTGGAGCGGTTGCACGCTGGATCACCTGCTGACCCATACCGCGGGCGTTGCGAGGGTGTCCCGCCAGTAGTTGAAAGTCGGCAGCGACAGACACACATTACCCCGCCTTCTGCAATTCGGCAAGGGCGCCATTCTCTTCGTCGAGGTGCGCCTTCAGCATCCAGAGATGCTCATAGCCCGTGATGCGGCGATAGTGCTTCTCCGTCTCTCGGAACGTCACCGCGGCCCACCGCACCGCCATCTCCTCGCTCTGCCAGCGACTTACCCGATTCGTGTGCTGGCGAACGCCCGCGTGCGACGAGTCGATGATGTTCGTCGTCGTCAGGCAGCGGCGCAGCGGCTTCGGCAGCCCAAGGCGATTGACCGTGAACAACTCCGAGAGCCCTTCGCGCAGGCTCGCCGCCGCCGACGGCCACTCCCGCTCCAGCCACGAGGCGTACTGCTCCAGCTTCCGGATGCCCTCGTCGGCGTCCAGCTTCCACGCCGCCCGAAGCGTCGAACGCGCCTGCTCGTGCTGCTCTTTCGGCAGATGACCCAAGACGTTCCTTACCTTGTGGTTTCTACAACGTTGCACCAGGTTCGCCGACCCGAACACCCGCCCGATGGCCTGCCGCAGCGCCTTGGCGCCGTCGATGACGAACAGACGCCGCCGGTCAGCCCGCAGGCCCCGCGTCACCAGATCTTCGAGCAGGCCAGCGGTGACCTCCGTGTTCTCCGATGCCCCGCCGCAAAGCCCCAGCACGTGCTTACGACCATCCGCATCCACACCGACCGCCGCCACCACGTGGTAGTTCCCGAACACGATCCCGTCGAGGTAGACGACCAGCACGTCCAACTTGCCCAGGTCCCGTTCGGCCAACTCCTTCAGAACGCGCGTCCCCGCCTCGATGGTCTCCCGCGAGACCTCCGACTTGCTCACCCCCACCTGGTCGGCCAGCGCCGGCAGCACCTTCTCGTACTTGCGCGTCGACACGCCCTGCAGCACCAGCTCCAGCATCCGGTCGGCCAGTGGCTGATCCGCCTGCAACGCCGTATACGCCGGAATCTCCACCTCGCCCGGCTCATCGGCCCGCGGCCGCTTCTTGCGCAGCCGCGGCTTGTCGACCCGCAACTGCCGCTCCTTCAATGCCACACGTCCCGCCTGCACCCCGTGCCAGTACAGATCCCGGTCGGCGTCGCGCCGTCCCTGCTCCTTCGGCCCCGCCACCTGCTCGGCGCTCATCCGCAGGACGGCCTCGATGGTCGCCCGGCCCATCACGTCGATCACCTCGTCGATGGCTCGCTCGCCCTTCTCCAGCAGTTCGACCAGCGGGATCAGCAGTTGCCCGTCCTTCGCCAGCCAGTCCGCCAGTTCCCGGCGGTTCGGCGCGGACGCGCCCGAAACGATCTTGTACGGTTTCTTCATCGGTGGCCTCTCCTCCTTTTGAACACACCCGACTGATACCACAGCCGGGCAGGAGTCGCCACCGACTTTCCACTACGCTTGGGGCACCCTCGGCGTTGCCGCCAACTTCCCCAACGAGTTCCAGGACGTCTGGCCCGAGACCGCGGAGGAGCTCGTTGCCGAACGGCGGCGCTTCATCGCCGGCGTGCTCGCCGAGGAACCCGAATCTCCCTGCGGCGAGCTCTTCCTGTATTCCAACGTCGGCTACACCATCGCCGGCCACATCGCCGAGACCATCGCCGGCGAGCCCTACGAAGCCTTGATTCAGAACCGCGTGTTCGCGCCGCTCGCACTGATGACCGCAGGTTTCGGCCCACCGCGAGGCGAGTACCCGGATCAGGAGCCGATAGGACATGCCGTCCTGCTTCTTGGCCCCAACTTGAGCGTCCGGCTTCCCGTCGATCCCTTCGAGACGCGTGCCGACAATTCCCCGCTCATCGCACCGGCCGGTACGGTGCACATGACAATAGGCGACCTGGCGCGCTACGGTGCGACCCACCTCGAAGGCGAGTACGGGTGTGCCCCGGTCCTGCTGACCCAGTCGGGCTGGCAGCAGTTGCACGCCCCGTTTCTGGACGACTACGCCCGCGGCTGGGTCCGCGACGAGCGCGACTGGGCCGGCGGTTCGCTGATCTGGCACAACGGCAGCAATACGTACTGGTACGCACTGCTGATGTTGTTGCCGGCCAGGAACATGACCCTGGCGTTCGTGACCAACGACGGCGCGATCGAGGCGGCCGACACCGCGTTCGTCGAGCTGGCGCAGGAGCTGAGCGCCCTCGATGGTGACTCCGGGCAGCGTATCGCCTGCAACGTCGAGAACGAGCTTCCAGAGCGACGAGGATGATCCTGGTTCCGGTCGCTGACGGCGGGGCGCCGCGGCTACCGCAACGGGTCCTGCCACTCTAGGAGTCTGCGCCGCAGAAAAACAGATGCGACAATTGTAGGCGAGCCGACGACGAAAGGACTCGATGTCGACCACATTCCGCCCCTATGTGCCTGACCAGTCGCTGCTGTTGCCGCCCGACGTGCGGGAGTGGCTGCCCGAGGGCCACTTGGCGCACCATGTCAGCGATCTGGTGGACGGTCTGGATCTGACGGCGTTCTACGCTCTGTACGAGGGGGACGGCCGTCGCAACGCGCCGTATGAGCCTCGGATGATGGTGAAGGTGCTGCTCTACGCCTACGCGACGGGGGTATTCTCGTCGCGCCGGGTCGCTCGGAAGCTGGAAGAGGACGTTGGTTTCCGGGTGCTGGCGGCGGGCAACTTTCCGCAACACCGGACGCTGTGCGAGTTTCGGCGTCGGCACCTGGAGGATTTCCAGGCGCTGTTCGTGGAGGTGGTCCGTCTGGCGCAGGAGTTGGGTCTGGCGCGCTTGGGGAAGCTGTCGATTGACGGGACGAAGGTGCGCGCGAACGCGAGTAAGCGCAAGGCGATGAGCTACGACCGGATGCAGGAAGAGGAACAGCGCCTGGAAAGCGAGATCGAGGCGCTGTTGCGTCAGGCGGATGCGGTTGACGAGGCCGAGGACTCGCGCTTGGGCGCGGAGGTTCGGGGCGACGATCTGCCGGCGGAGTTGCGTCGGCGAGAAGAGCGTCTGGCGGCGATCCGGGAAGCGAAGGCGCGTCTGGAAGCGGCGGCTCGGGCGGCGGACGACGCGCGGGGTCGGCAGCCGGGGCAGGATCGGAACCCGAAGGGCGGTCGGCCGTACAAGCGGGCGTATGGCGAGCCGGACGAGAAAGCGCAGAGCAACTTCACGGACCCGGAAAGCTCGATCATGAAGACGAGCAACGAGGGATTCCAGCAGTGCTACAACGCGCAGGTGACGGTGGACGCGGAGCACCAGTTGGTGGTGGCGACGGACCTGACGGCGAACGCGAGCGACCAGGGTGAGTTGCCGGTGTTGCTCGACGCGGTAAAGGAGACGTTCGCCGCGCAGCCGGAGACGGTGCTGGCCGATGCGGGGTACTGCAACGAGCGGGACCTGACGGACCTGGAAAAGCGGGGCATTGACGGGTATGTGGCGCTGGGCCGGGAGGGTAAGCAGACGGCTACCCGTGATCGGGAGGCCCATCCGGCGACGGCTCGCATGGTGGAGAAGCTGGCGACGCCGGCGGGCCGCACGGCGTATGCGGAGCGCAAGTGGTTGTCGGAGGCTCCCAACGGTTGGATCAAGCACGTGCTGGGATTTCGGCGCTTCAGCCTGCGCGGACTCGCGAAGGTGCGGTGCGAGTGGGACCTGGTGTGCCTGGCGTTGAACGTCAAACGCCTGCAGCCGCTGATGGCGGCGTAGAAGGCAGGAGATGAGGCTCCCAACGGCGACAAATCGATGCGCATCGCGGTCTCTGGCGGGCCATGCGGCCCGCGAGGACCGAATTTCGTCATCTGTTCGCCAACTACCGAAAATCCACCCCGCCCCGCTGACCGGCGAAGTCGCCCCGACACGTGACTCAGGTCGTGGGCCGGCGACCCGTTGCGTGCCGCAAATCTCCTGCGGCGCAGACTCCTAGCCCATCTTTACCAAGATTAGCGGTCGTTTTGCGGATTTGGGCGGTTTTCGGGGAGTGCGAGGCCTGCAACTTGTTGATTATAAATGATCGGGTTTCGCCAGAGACGAATGTAGTGCCATAATCGTATAATAATAGTTGCCTGGGGCAGGGTGCGTCCGCTATGGTGGGCGCCATGTTCATTCGGCGCACCCAAACCCGGCGGACTGAGGACGGAAAGCCCTACTTCTCTCATCGCCTCGTGCACGCCGAACGCCTCGGCAGCAGCGTGCGCCAGCGCACCCTCCTCAACCTCGGTCGCCACTTCGATATTCCTCAGGCGGACTGGCCGCTGCTGTGCGCCCGCATCAACGATGCGTTGAGCGGTCAGGCGCCGCTGGTGGCCGATTGTCCGCCTGCCGTGGAGGAGGAAGCGCAACGGATCGCGGCGCAGTTGATCGCCCGCGGCGCGGCCGCGCCGACCGCCGGACTGACCGATGTGCAGCCGGTCGATGTCGACTCGTTGCGGCTGGTCCGCCCCCGCAGCGTCGGCGTGGAGCAGGTCGGCCTGTGGGCGCTCGAGCAACTGGACCTGCCGGCGTTGCTGACCCGGTTGGGCGTCAACGGCGCCCTGCGCAGCGCGGCCACCGGCGCCATCGTCGGGCGTCTGGCCGCGCCCGCCTCGGAGCGCGCGACGCACCGCTGGCTGCAGGAGCGCAGCGGTCTCGGGGAGTTGCTCGGCGTCGACTTCGAGACCGTCGGTGCGATGCAGCTCTACCGCGCCTCGGACGTGCTGGTGAAGCATCGCGAGGCGATCGAGGCGCATCTGTTCGACCGCGCGATGGGGCTGTTCGACCTGCAGCCGACGGTGACGCTCTACGACCTGACCAACACCTACTTCGAGGGCGAGGCGAGCGACCAGCCGCAGGCGCAACGCGGGCACTCGAAAGAGAAGCGCAGCGACTGCCCGCTGCTGACCCTGGGCCTGATGCTCGATGCCAGCGGCTTCGTGCGCCGCTCGAAGGTCTTCGCCGGCAACGTCCGGGAACACCGGACGCTGGCCGGGATGCTCGAAGCACTGGAGGCGCCGGTCGGCGCCCTGGTGGTGATGGACCGCGGTGTCGCCACCGACGCCTGTGTGACGTGGTTGCGCGACAACGGCTACCGCTATCTGGTGGTCAGCCGCGAACGCCACCGCCGCTTCGATGCCGATGCCGCCGTGTCGCTCCAGACGCAGTCGGACCAGACCGTGCACATGCACAAGGTGGTCTCGACCGACCCCGACGAAGTGCGCCTGTACTGCTACTCCGAGGAGCGGGCCGAGAAGGAGCGGGGCATCGTCGAGCGTTTCGCCTCCCGCTTCGAGACCGCCCTGACGAAGCTCAACGACGGGCTGTCGCGTCCCCGCGCGCACAAGCGCCTCGACCAGGTCTGGCAACGCATCGGACGGCTGAAAGCCAAGCATTCCCGCGTCGCCTCGCACTACCAGATCACCGTTACCGCCAACGAGGCCGGCGACCAGGCCGTCGCCGTCAACTGGACCCGCCGCCCCCAGGACGGCTCGATGGTTACCCATCCGGGCGTCTACTGCCTGCGCAGCAGCGAGACCGACTGGAACGAAGACGCCTTGTGGCGTACCTACACCACGCTCACCGACGTCGAGGCGGTATTCCGCTCGCTCAAGTCCGAGCTCGGCCTGCGCCCGATCTACCACCGCAAGCCGGCGCGGGCCGACGGCCACCTGTTCATCACCGTCATCGCCTACCAGCTCGTGCAGGTCATCCGCACTCGGCTGCGCGCGCGCCGCGAACACGCCAGGTGGACCACGCTACGCCGCGTCCTCGAAGGCCAGCAGCGCGTCACCGCCACCTTCCGCCGTCCCGACGGACGCACGCTGCATGTGCGCACGGCAACCCAAGCCGAACCCGATCAGCGGGCCATCTACGACGCGCTCGGCGTCGACCCACATCCCGGCGGCGTCCGCAAGACGCTCGTCTGACCGACCAATTTCCCCGGTTCGTACGCGTTTGTAGTGCCACTCGGGCATTTCTGTCGGCGTAAACCACTGATTCTAGAGCCACTTGCAAAACTCTTGGGGTCGCGGCTCGGCTCAGTCCTCCGATTCTCGGGGTGAACACCCCAATTGTTCTGGATTTTGACTCCGTGTTCTGGTCCTGAAGGGCCGGCGGCAGCCAGGAAGCGGAAAACAAGGGGATCGACGTGTTTTCCACCGAGCGTCGGGACACCGGTGGGTGACTGACGCCGGTTGAGCGCCGGGATTGGATGGGCGTTTGCCGGCGGCGCGTTGGCTATGTCACCAGACGCAGGAGCTGGTCGGCGGTGAGCGCCAACATGCCGAACATGCAGTGGCACATCACCTTCGCGGTGCCACGGACCCGGACATGGCGACCACCGAACTCGTCCTTGAGACGGCCATTGACGCGCTCACCCGCCGTACGCTCGTTGTAGCGAACCTGCTCGGCACGCTGGAAGCCGAGATTTTTCAGGCGCCGGGCTTCGGTTCGCAGTTCCTCCGCCCGGGCCTTGTCGCCACGAGGGTTGACGTCAATCAACGGGACGTGGCCGAGTGAGCGGCTGTGCTCCCGGATCTGCTCCGCGTCGTAGGCGGCGTCCATCAGGTCATACAGATTGGTCGTCCGCTCGGCGGACAGAGACGCCAGCGGAATGGCGGCCTGGCTGTCATGCAGGGAGGCGGACGTCAACAGGCAACTGATCGGAATCTGGCCGTCGGCCACGTCGATGTGCAGCTTGTAGCCGACCCAGGTGGTCTTGTAGCCCTTGCTGTTCTTCTTCGTGCCGACATCGCAGGCGGTCGGCAGGTCGTCCAGCATCGCCGGCAGGTTCATGGTCGGCTGCCGTTCGAGACGTGTCAGGACCTTTGGCCGTTCTTCGCCCTTCTTCGGCCGCCCGCGCTTGCGCTTGGGCGGCGGGGGCGGCTTCTCCTTCGTGGCCGGCTTCTCACGGGCCTCGATGGCCGTCGAGTCGCGCGAGAGGTGGCCCACCAGCCGGTCGTGGTGCGTCTCCCGGATCAGCGCTTCGTGCACGCGCTGGGGCAACTGCGTGTCGGCGAACTCGGCAAAGGCGCGCGAGAAGACCGACTCGCTCGGCACCTCGAACTTCCGCTCCCAGCCGCAGAGCCGGCGCAGGGCCACATCGGCGGCCAACCGGTCCAGCAGTGCGCGCGTCGACGGCAGGTCGTAGACCGCCTTGGCCACGAAGGCCCGCGCCATCGCCGCGCGGTCCTTGGGCGGCCGCCCCGGCGCCCGGAAGTACCGGGGAATCAGGCGCTCGATACGGATGACCTCCAGGGTCTGCACCAACTGCTGCTGTTTTTCGGTCAGTGGACCCAACGCCTGCTCCAACCGCGGGAACAGCGTACGCTGGATCGACTCCCAGTAGGGGGCGAACGAGGCGCGCAGGGCATTCATGGCTTGTTGACCGCTCCTGCGAGCTACTGTATATTTACGCGCAGGGGCAATGTCAAGCTGCGGTTCGATGGCCGGTGCGGACCAGATGCGCCAGTACACGGAGCGATACGACGCGCTCAAGGCGGAACTGCAGTCGCTTGGGTTTCTCTTCCAGGGCAGCCTCCAGACCCGCCGGATAGCGTGTGGGAAGACCACCTGCCGCTGCTACCGCGACCCGGACGCCCGGCACGGTCCCTACCACTACTGGACACGCAAGGACCGCGGGAAAACCGTCGGGATGAGGCTCACCGAAGACGAACTTGTCCTCTACCAGGAGTGGATCGAGAACAACCGCGAATTGGAGCGGCTCGTGAAGGAAATGCGCGGCCTCTCTTCGCGCGTGCTTGCCTTCATAACCGGCCGGGAGGCCCCATGAACCCCCGCGTCTCGGACTCGTCGGCGGCGGTGACCGCTACCGCCATCCTTCAGACGCTACGTCCCGCCCACTGACCGTCCCTCGCCCTGCGGCTTCCGGCAAAGAAAACCCGGCCGATTACCGATTTTTGCAAGAGGCTCTCTAAATTGGTTTAGTTTTGTGGTTGGTAAACTTGGGCTAGCCGCCACCGTCAAGGTGAACGGCATCCAACGCGAGCGCCGGTTCCAGCGGGACACAGGACTGTGGACAATCCAGGCATGGCGCGCCGAGACGCGAGGCAGTCTGGTCACGCTACCCAAGGCCGCCAAGCGCACGCTGGCGCACGACGCAGGACGCTACCTGGACCAGGTCGAGAGCGAGCTGGTCAGCATCGCTCAACGACGACAGAACGTCGGGCTATGGGTCGGGAAGTTCGGACACATCCGAACGCTCATGCTCGAACGGCACATCGGAGAACTCAACGAGCAGCTGCACAGGTGGCGGAAAGAGTCTATCGCCCGCTCGCGTTCGCTCGGCGCCACGGCGCGGACGGCGTCGTAGAACTCGGCGTTCGTCGGCCGTTCTGCCCACCCGGCGCAGCTGCTCGCCAGGCGCATTCTTATCGTCAGGCTGTTGCGGCCGGTTTCGTTCTTGCTCCTTGCGTTGCCCAGCCGGCGCGTCTCGTCCTCAGTGGGCGCCGTGTCGGCGAACGCTTCGGTCTCCCGGAGCGTTTCGATTCGGAAGCGGTCCAGCTCGGCCAGGCGCCGGTGGTGCTCGCTGATGTCGAAAAGCATTGGCTCATCCTACACGGCCCGTTCGCACTGGTTCTGCCGGGCGCCCGGCGGGGCGCTTCGGATTACTAGTGAGGCATCCCCGCGCGTCCGGCGGCGATCACCACAACCCCAGCACCCGCCACCACAGGCTCCCCGCCCCCAGCCAGATCACGATGTTCACCACGCTGATGAGCGCCCCGAGCCTCCACCAGTCGCCGATCTCGACGTTCCCCGACCCGAACAGGATCGGCGCCGGCGCGGTGCCGTAGTGCGTCATCGACGCGAACAGGTTGCTGAAGAAGGCCAGGACGAGGGCGGCGAGGACGGGCGGTGTGCCGACCGCGATGGCCAGGGCCAGGAACGGGGCGTACATGGCGCTGACGTGGGCGGTGTTCGAGGCGAAGAAGTAGTGGACGTAGAAGTAGATGAGGCTCAGGCCGAGGAAGGACGGGAGCCAGTGTCCCTCGCCCAGCACGCCCGAGACGCGTTCGGTGAACCAGGCGAGCAGGCCCAGCTCGCCGAGCTGGGTGGCCAGCATGACGAGCACCGCGAACCAGATGAAGGTGTCCCAGCCGCTGCGTTCCTCCAGGATGTCCTCCCAGGCCAGGGCGCCGGTGGCGAGCATCGCGGCCACGCCGGCCAGCGCCGTCGCGGTGGCGTTGACGCCGAGCGCGCCGCCGAAGATCCAGAGCGTCAGCAGGAAGACGAACACCGCCAGCAGGACCCACTCGTCGCGCGACATCGGGCCCATCTCCCGCAGCCGCTGCCGCGCGAGCTCCGGGGCCTCCGGGGTGTGCGTGATCTCCGGCGGATAGAGCCGATAGATGAGCAGCGGCACGACCAGCAGGCTGAGCACGCCGGGGACGAATCCGGCCACCGCCCAGAGCGCCCAGGAGATCTCGACCCCCTGCTGCGCGGCCAGCGACGCCGCCAGCGGGTTGGCCGCCATCGCGGTGAGGAACATCGCGCTGGTGACGACCACGCCCTGGTAGGAGGTGAACGTCAGGAAGCCGGCGATCCGGCGCTGGGTGCCGAGCGCGGCGTCGCTGCCGAGGGAGACGCACAGCGACTTGAGAATAGGGAAGATGACGCCGCCGGCGCGGGCCGTGTTGCTGGGGATGGCCGGGGCCAGGACCAGGTCGGTGATGACGAAGCCGTAGGCGAGCCCGAGGCTCCGTTTCCCCAGGAGGCGCATGAAGTGGTACGCGATGCGCGTGCCGAACCCGGTCTTGACGAAGGCGGTGGCGATGAAGAACGCGGCCACCACCAGCCAGACCACGGTGCTGCCGAAGCCGGCCGTCGCCTCCGCAATGGTGAGGGTGCCGGAGAGCACCGCGAAGGAGACCGCCACGAAGGCCAGCGCGCCCATCGGCATCGGGCGCAGGATGATCCCGACCATCGTGGCGACGAAGACAGCGAGGAGCTGCCACGCCCGAGGTTCGACGCCGTCCGGCGTCGGGACGAGCCAGAGCAGGGCCCCGACGAGGACCACCACCCCGAAGCGGGTGGCGTCCACGCGAGCTGCGCGGGCGGGTTGCCGCGGTGTCTTGTCAGTCATGCGTCACCGCCAGTTCACGGCAGCATCATAATCCCCGCGCGGTATCGGCTCGTTACGGCGCCCCGGTGGTCGCCGCGGCGCGGCGGGTGACAGGCGGGCCGCGGGTTGCCAGAATGGAAGCGGTGCGCTTCTTCAACACCGAGGGTCCGGTCCGCGCGGACGACCACTACTGCATCCCGCCGCTCGAGCGGATCGACCTCGAAGAGGTGCTGGACCTCGTCCGCAGCAAGAAGTATTTCGTGCTGCACGCGCCGCGGCAGACGGGCAAGACGTCGGCCCTGCTGGCGTTGCGCGATCTCCTGAACGGCGGCGCCGCCGGCGACTACCGCTGCGTCTACGCGAACTTCGAGGTCGGGCAGGCGGGGCGCGAGGACACGGCGCGGGCGATGCGGGCGATGCTCGGCGAGCTGGCCCGTCGGGCGCGCATCACGCTGGGTGACGAGACGCCGAACGGTTTCCGTGGCCCCGCACTGGAGACCGAGGGCCCGGACGGCGCGCTGATCGACGTGCTCTCCCGCTGGGCGGAGGCCGACCCGCGACCGCTGGTGCTGCTGATCGACGAGATCGACACGCTGGTGGGCGACACGCTGCTGTCGGTGCTGCGGCAGCTCCGCGCCGGCTACGACGAGCGCCCCGGACGCTTCCCGCACAGCGTGATCCTGTGCGGCGTGCGCGACGTTCGTGACTACCGTATCCACTCCACCGCGCAGAACGCGTTGGTGCTCGGCGGCAGCGCGTTCAACATCAAGTCGAAGTCGTTGCGGCTGGGCGACTTCACCGGAGCGGAGACGCGGGCGCTGCTGGCGCAGCACACGGAAGAGACCGGACAGGCTTTCACGGCGGAAGCGCAGGAGCTGATCCGGACGCGCACGGCGGGGCAGCCGTGGCTCGTGAACGCGCTGTGCCAGGAGGCCTGCTTCAAGAGCCGGGCGGGCCGGGACCGCTCCCGCGAGATCGCGGCGGACGATGTCCTGGACGCCCAGGAGCGGCTGATCCTGGCCCGCGTGACGCACCTGGACAATCTGGCCGACAAGCTGCGGGAGGAGCGGGTGCGGCGGGTGGTGGCGCCGATGCTGACCGGCGCCGCGGATCGGGGGAGCTACGCAGAACGGGATCGGGACGTGGAGTACGCGCGCGACCTGGGCCTGCTGGCGCAGCACGATGCGAAGCGCATCGCCAACCCGATCTACGCGGAAGTGATTCCGCGCGAGCTGACGTGGGTGGCGCAGGACGACGTCGAGGCGGAGGCGGCATGGTACATGGACGCCGGCGGCGGCCTGGACGTGGACAAGCTCCTGGAGGCGTTCCAGCGGTTCTTCCGCGAGCACTCGGAACACTGGACGCAGCGCTTCGACCGGTATCGGGAGGCCGGGCCGCAACTGCTGCTGCAGGCGTATCTGCAGAAGGTGGTGAACGGCGGCGGGCGTGTCGAGCGGGAGTATGCGCTGGGTCGGGGGCGGGTGGACCTGCTGATACTGTGGCCGCACGGGGGTCGCACGCGCCGGTTCGTCGTGGAGTGCAAGGTGCGCCGCGACGGGTTGGAGCGGACGGTTCGCGAGGGGGTCGAGCAGACGCGGGGCTACATGGACCGCTGCGGCGCCGAGTCCGGCCACCTGATCGTCTTCGACCGCTCGGAGGCCAGGACGTGGGAGGAGAAGATCTTCCGCCGTGATGCGCCCGCGGCCGGCGGCGGACCAACGCCGGTCACCGTCTGGGGCATGTGACTGCTACTGCTTGACGTATTTCCGGATCCGTTGCGGGCCGACGTCGGCCGCGTAGACGTTGCCCTGCCGGTCGGCGGTGATCCCGGACGCGCCCGAGATGCGCCGCTCGTCCTGGTGCTCGACGTCGGGATCGGGGATGTAAGCGTGCACCGTCCCGTCGACGGCGCTCCCGATGTAGATGCCGCGGTTGAAGCCCGGGTTGTTGCTGGAGTTCGAGGTCGAGTCGGTGACGTACAGCACGTCGTCCTCGTCGATGAACATCCCGCTGGGGCGTCCGAACTGCTTCCACTCGGCGACGAACGTGCCGTCCGGCTCGAAGATCTGCACCCGGCCGTTCGAGCGGTCGCCGACGAACACCCGCCCGCGGCTGTCCAGGGTGAGGGTGTGCGGCTGGTCGAACTCGCCGGGACCGTCGCCCGGCCCTCCCCATGTCATGAGGAAACGGCCGTCCCGGTCGAACTTCACTACCCGGTTGTTCGGCCCGTGGCCATCGGTGACGAAGACGTCGCCGTTCGCGTTGACCGCGACGTCGGTCGGCCGGTCGAAGGTGTCCGGCCCGTTGCCGGCGACCCCCGCCGTGCCCAGCGTCATCAGGATCTCGCCGGTCGGGCTGAACTTGAAGACCTGGTGCCCGCGGCCCCCGGCCGCCATCCCGAGCACTGTCTCGCTCCCGTTGTAGTCGGTTCCCCAGAGGTTGCCCTCGGGGTCGATGTGGAAGCCGTGCGGGGCGGCGAAGACCCCCTCGCCCCAGCTATCGAGGAGTTGCCCATCCGGGCTGAACTTCACGACCGGCGGGTCTTCGTCCCGGCCCACGCAGGTAGCGGCGCCGGGCGGCTGGTTGTTGAAGCAGCGATGGAAGACCCAGATGTTCCCGTCCGCGTCGCGGTCGACGCCGATCGTCTCGCCCCACCTTCCGCCGTTCATGTGCGACGGCAGGTCGGGCCACTCGTCGACCAGGCTGTACGGGTTGGGGAGCGACTGCGCCGCGGCCCCGGTGGTCATTCCGGCGAGGGCGGCGAGGACGGCCAGGACGAGCACGAGGCGGGCGGGACGCAGCGTCGATGCGGTCCTTCTCTCAGCCATGTCTGATCATCCTTCATCAGGCTTCTTCACGGGGAGCGCACGTCACAGCGAGCGCAGGAACTCGAGCACCAGCCGGTTGACCTCCGCCGACTTCTCCTGCTGGACCCAGTGCCCGGCTCCGTTCAGCAGGTGCAGGCCCCGCAGGTCGGTGCAGGCCTGCGTCTCCATACGCTCGATGGCGCCCGGGCGCTGGTGGATGCCCCAGTCCTGCGCGCCGGCGATGAACAGCGACGGCTGGTCGATGGTGCGCCCGGCGAACACCTGCAGGTCGGCGTTGATGCCGCCGCCGAAGATGGACGACACCGAGGCCACGCTGCGGTACCACTGCAACCCGCCCTGAAACCCGGTCCGGCGGTACTCGGCGCTGTAGACCCGCAGCTCGTCGTCCGGCAGCCACTCGCACGCCGCGATCTCCGCCGCCGACGGCATGTGCTCGGCCACGCTCTCCGCCATCCCCCTGCCGAGATCCAGGACGTAGTAGCGGGGGAGTCGGGCCAGATCGGCCGCGGACCATTCACGGAGCGGCTCCGGCCGGTTGCCGCTCCAGTCGGCGCTCTTCATGTGGTAGTAGGCGCGCAGGAAGTCGTGCACACCCTGCGGCGCCCGCCACAGGTCGTCGTTCGCCTCGCGGGTGGCGTAGAAGCGGCGGTAGTGCCGGCGCGGCGGGTCCAGGCTCGCCAGTCCGGCGTCCATGTCGGCTGCGGCTCCCGCCGGCTCCGAAGCCGCGCCCGCGTCGGCTGTATCGAACGGCAGCGTCGCCGTCCCCCCGAACGGGGCGCTCATGAGCACCACGGAGCGAAACACGTCCGGCCGGGCGACCGCGCACCACGACGCGACAAGGGATCCGAAGTCGTGGCCGGCCAGGTGGACCTCGCGGTAGCCGAACGCGGAAACGAGGGAAAGCATGTCCCGCACCTCGTTCAGCATCCGGAACGGGCGCAGTTCGTCGTCGTAGCCCACGCCGGTGCCGTCGGTCCGGCCGTAGCCGCGCAGGTCCGGCGCCATGACGTGGTATCCCTCGGCCGCGAGGGCCGGCATCAGCCGCCGCCAGCTATAGGCGAGCTCTGGGAAGCCGTGCAGCAGCAGAACGCCGGCGCGAGCCTCCGCCTTCGATCCGGCCTCCAGCACGTGCATGCGGAGGCCGTTGACGTTGGCGACGAACCGGGAGCGGACCCCGGCGGGCAGCACGTCGTCCGCGTAGGGCCCGATCGCGTTGTCAGGCTGTGCCGTCTCGGGTGCGGCGGCGGCGGTGCGGGGGGCGGTCTTCGTGGCGGCGGCGATTCCCGCGGCCTCGGCGCCCGGCGCGGCGGCGGCCGTGGCGATCCCGGCGGCGGCCCCCTGCAGGAGCTGGCGTCGCGTGAGCGGGAGGTAGCCCATCGGCCGGATTATGTCACCTCGGGCTCTTCATGCGGACCGGGTGATCAGCCATCTTCAACGGCTGCAGTGCGGGCCGATGATATCCTGTCGCCATCTCGATCCGGGGGAGGACTCATGAGCGCAACGAAGCTGGCAGCACTCGGCCTGGTCACGATGATTGCAGTGGGCTGCGGCGCGCCCGCTCCGGCGCCCGAGCCGGAACCCGCCGCCGAGGCGGCCCCGGAACCGCCGCAGTTCGCGGTCACCGGCGAGCACCCCTGCGACCCGGTCGGAGAGGTCCAGTTCATCTGCGACATGGTCAGCCCCGAGGACATCGCGGTCATTCCCGGTGCGGAGTGGGCGATCATTTCCGGCGCCCGAGAGGGTGGCCGGCTGCAACTCGTGAACGTCAACGACAAGACCCCGACCGTGCTGTTTCCGACGCCGGACAGCGAGCAGCGGCTCGACGCCGAGGCCTATCCCGAGTGTCCCGGCCCGTTCGACCTCTCGAACCCGGACGTGTCCCGACTGCACGGGCTCTACCTCGAGCCGGGGGCGGACAGCGTCCACACCCTGCTGGTTGTCCATCACGGCCCCCGCGAGGCGATCGAGTTCTTCGAGGTCGATGCCGGGGCCGAGCCGCCGAGCATTGCCTGGACCGGATGCGCGGTGGCGCCGGAGGGCGCCAGTCTCAACTCGGTGGTCGCCCTGCCGGGCGGCGGCTTCGCCACTACCAACGCCGGGATCGGGGTGTGGGAGTGGCAGGCCGACAGCGGTTGGGAGGTGCTGCCGGAGAGTGAGGACACCGCGCCGAACGGAATCGAGGTGTCGGAGGATGGGCAGATCCTGTACATCGCCGGCTGGGCCGAGGAGAAGCTGACGCGCCTGTCGCGCGGCGTCGAGCCGGTGCAGAAGGACGTCATCCAGCTCGGCTTCCGACCCGACAACCTGCGCATGGCGCTCGACGGCTCGGTCATCTACGCCGCCGGCCACACCGACAAGGACGGTAACTCGATCACCCTGCCGCGCGAGCCGACGCTGGAGACGACCAACGTGGCGGCCGTCGATCCGCAGACCCTCGACGTCGAGGGGGTGTTCGTGCACCCCGCGATGGATGGGTTCGTCGCGGCCACCACCGCGATCCGGATCGGGGACGAGCTGTGGCTGGGATCGTACCGCGGTGACCGGCTCGCCTACCTGCCGATGACGGAGTAGGCGTCAGCCGTGCGTGGTTGGGCCAGGCCGGCTCGCGCGGCGTTCGCGACCGACATCGCCGCCAGCGCATGGAGTGTCAGTCCAGGTCTCGCCGACCACGCGGTGCCGCATGACCGGGCCCGCCCCCACGTGGCGCGTGTTGAACATCGAGATGCGCCTCGACGATCCGGAGAGCGTGCTGCGCGACCGCGCGGCCTCGATCGCCGGCATCGACCCGGAGCGGGTGCGTGGCATGCGTATCGCCCGCCGGTCCGTCGATGCTCGCCGTCGCGGCAAGACACGTCGTTTGCGGTTCATCGTGCACGCGGACCTCGTGCTCGACACGACGGACCTCGGCCCTCTGTTCGCCTCGGCGGTCCGCTCGGGCAGAGTCGTCGAGGCTCCGCCGGCCGGCAGCTTCCAGGTTGCCGCACTGGACGCGGAACGCCGGCGGGTTCGCGGCGTGGTCGTCGGGGGCGGTCCCGCCGGTCTGTATGCCGCGCTGGTACTCGGGACGAACGGCGTCGAGGTCGACCTCATCGATCGCGGCGCGGCGTTGAAGCAACGGGGCGCGGACGTCGTTCGTTTCCACCGGACCCGCGTGCCGAACCCCGAGTCGAACGTGTTGTTCGGCGAAGGGGGAGCCGGCACCTACTCCGACGGCAAGCTGTACACGCGGGTCGACGATCCACTCGAAGTCCCGTGCCTGGAGGAACTGGTCGCGTGCGGCGCCACGCCCGACATCCTCTACGATGCACGGGCGCACATCGGCACCGACCGTCTCCACCGGATTCTGCCGGTGCTGCGAGGCCGGATGGAATCGCTCGGCGTGCGGTTCCACTGGAACACCCGGCTCGACGGCCTCGTCCTGGAACCGGGACCCTCGCGGCGGGTGTCGGCGGTTCGCACGTCCGCCGGCGAGTTGCCCTGCGACGCGGTGTTCCTGGCGCTCGGCCACAGCGCGCGGGACAGTGTGCGTCGGCTTCACGACCAGGGCGTGCGGGTCGCGGCAAAACCGTTTCAGCTCGGCGTGCGGATCGAACACCCGCAGCCGCTCATCGATCGGGGTCGCTACGGCGACGGACCCGACGCGGCCGCGCTCGGCCCCGCGTACTACAACCTGGTGTGCAAGGCGGGCGACGGCGTGCCGTCCAGCTACTCGTTCTGCATGTGCCCGGGCGGCACCATCGTCGCCAGCACCAACGTGCCCGGCCTCTTGTGCACCAATGGCATGAGCAACTCGAGACACTCGTCGCCGTGGGCCAGCGCCGCGCTGGTCACGACTTTCGGACCGCAGGAATATGGATCGGGCCCGTTCGCAGGCGTGGAGTTTCAGGAGACCCTGGAGCGGCGCTTCTTCGCCGCCGGTGGCGGCGACTACACCGCGCCCGCGCAAGGCGCCGACGACTTTCTCGCGGAACGTGCCACGGCGAAGCCCCGGCACTCGACATATACCTTCGGAACCTGTGCAGGCCGTATCGACACGTTGTTGCCGCCCGTGGCCCGCGACGCCATCGCGCGCGCCCTGCGAGAGTACGAGCGCCGGATTCCCGGCTTCAGTTCAGCGGCGGGCCTGCTGGTCGGACTGGAGTCGCGCAGCTCGGGTCCGATCCGCCTGCCCCGGGGTCGTGAGACCTTCCTGGCCGACGACTTCGACAACCTGTACCCCGTCGGCGAAGGAGCCGGCTACGCGGGCGGGATCATGAGTGCCGCCATCGACGGGGCGCGGGCGGCTCTCCGGTACCTGCGGCAATAGACCGAGGCCGCGCATTCCGCCCAACGGGTACAGTCTACGCAAGGGCATCGCGTGAGGCCGATTCCGGCAACGCGCTCACCGAGGGCCGGCATTGGGCGCGACGACGCCATGCGCAGAGTGGGGTGGACCTGATGATCATGATGGCGATGAGTACGGCGGCGCAGCAACTACACGCCCAGCGGGGTGTGACGCCGCCGGGAGAAACGGCGACGCCGAAGGTTACCATCGGCGGCCGAGCGGGCATCATCGAGAAGATCGACGACCAGGAGAACGTGCGCGCCGTCGTCGCCACCGTCGGCGTTCAGGGCATGAAGCCCTACGCCACCGACACCGACGAGATCCTGGCGCAGTGCGTGCAGGATCTGATCGCGGCGGCACAGGCGAAGGCCGCGGCCGAACGGAGCGATATCGAGGGACACCTTGCCGGGCTCAAGATCACGCTCGACGGCGCCGCGGCCGCGACCGCCGACACGGCGCAGGCGCTCGTCGGCTGCGTCACGTTCATGCAGACCGACGGGCCGCGGGACGGTGGCGGACCGTACGTCGCGACCGTCGAGGTGCGGGTGATTGCCCGGGCGGATGCGCAGGCCGTCCGCACGGCGCGCCGCCGGCTGACCGCGGTGCTGCAGGCGCTGCATGCGTCCTGAACGGGGATAACGCGACAAGTGTGGTCGACCCGGAGCCGGCGGAGCAGTTGCTCGACTACGCGGGGGTCGTGCGACCGCCGGTATGGCGCGGGGCGTGCGCTACGCTGGCGGCAGACATCGCCACCAGCGAATAGAGTGCTCAGCCATGTCCGCTACTGATGATCGCCTCCGGGAAAACAACAAGCGCCGCGTCGCCCGCATGAACACCTGGATCGAAGTGGCGGAGGCGACACCGGACGAGAGCGAGCACGATCACATCCGATTCGTGTGCTACTGGATCGCCTACGAAGCCGCTTGGCAGGGTCGAGGACCGGACGTCGCGGACTCGCGGAGGAGAGAGAAATTCCACCGAAGGTTGGCGCAGCACGATAGAGGGAGTCTGCGGAGGATCTTGCAGGTACAGAAGCAAGACGCCGTTCGCCTGCTGGAACTGCGTCAGGCGAGCCCATCCTTCTGGAACAGGTGGCGGAAAGATGCGGGTGTGAGGAGTCCCGACGAATGGGAGATTGTATTCGGAGAACGAGTTGGCTCGGACGTCGGCAGGTTGAACGAGGCCATCCGCACTTCGAGCAAGAAAGACGTCTCCGGAACGCTGAACGTCCTGTTCCGTAATCTGAGCGTCGTTCGCAATCAGATCGTACACGGGGGAAGCGCCGGAACCGAGAGTCGGGGGCGAACCCAGGTCATCCTGGGCGCCGGGTTGCTGAAGGCGTTCATTCCCTGCTTTCGTCACAGCATCGCGTCCAACATCGACCAGGACTGGGGCGAGCCTCCCTTCCCGCGCGTGGGTTCGGCGCCGGACGAGAAGTGTCCCCCGCCCTGGCTGTTGATTCCCGAAGGCCGGGGCTGAACGATCTCGACGATCTGGCGGCGGCGCTGGAGCAATGCTCTCAGCGGCCGACGATCCGCGGTTCGAGTTGCTTCGCGGGCACGCCGAGAATGCCGGCCAGTTGCTCCGTGAACGCCGTCAGTCGCTGTCTCAGGATGCCGATCTCTCGAACGCGCTTCGCTTCCCGCAGCAGGCGAGCGGCCAGCACGATCTCCGCGTGGTATCTCGATTCTCCCCTGACGCCGGTCCCGGGAAGCGGCGGACAGGTCATGCGCCACGCTCCGCAAAGATGGTCCTCCAGGAGCGCGTCGAACCCCCGTCCGACGCTATTGCGAGGTGCCTCGTTCAGTGCGAACAGGAGCACGGCCGCGCACTCGGCCATCGCCGCCATTTGCGGCACGACCCCCGGCGCCCGCTTCTGAAGGAAGTCGTCGAAGAAGGGATCGATCAGCACGAGATCGCCTTCCCTCGCAGCGCGGGAGATCGTCCCGAAGGCGTCATAGCCGTCGTAGCGGTCGCGGCCCGACTCGGCGCCGAGGTCCGGAAGCTCCTCGTCCAGCATCGACAAGCCGGACGCGCGCAGGCGCTCCCGGCGCGCCGGACAGGCGTCGCCGCTGAGCACGCGGACGTGTCGACCACCGGCAGCTTCGGCCGCGCGCCGAGCCACGAGCCCGCTGCCGTAATAGCGACCGTTGTCGATGTGCGATTGTGCCGCGCGCAACGAGCCAGCCGTCAAGGCCCGCACGCGTCTCCCGACCTCGGGGACGGGTCGTCCCCACGGCTCGCCGCCGAACGGGTCCATGAAGCGTAGCGGCATGCCCAGCACGCACTGCCAGCGCACGAACTCCGCGAGCACGCCGTGCTTGAGCAGATCACCGGCATTTCCCATGTCGTACGGGAGGGGCACCGCAATCTCCCTTCACCCATTGGCATGGACTGACTTCGTTCAGCCGGTGGACTGTTGGCGCAGCCAATCCGCCAGGGCCATCTTCAACAGCGACTGATACGGCACGTCACGTCGGTTGGCCTCGCGCTTGAGCTCGGCGAGCAGCCAACTCGGCATCCGGAGCGTGACGCGAGAGGTCGACGGCTTGAGGTTCGGAAACACTGCCGGTCTCGGGTGGCTGAAGTCAACGAACCGTTCGAGCCGGTTCGCCTGACTCTCCAGATACGCCGCATCGTCCTGTTGTTTCTTCATCGCACCCATTTCCTGTACTTGCGGGCCGTCGTCCACGCGGTAATCGGTCGAATTCGCTCTGTTCGGACCGTGAATGGCACGGTGACATGACGACCGTCATCGGTTATTCCGATCAGCCAGTGTCGATCCTCGGTTTCGAAATGGCGCAGATCCGGAAAATAGGTGCCGCGGCCATTCAGGAACGCGCGCTCCAGATCGGCGCCTGTGAAGCCGCGGGCCTCGACCTTGCGCACGTTTCCCTCGTCCCACTCGAAGCCAAGGATGGCGTCCATGTACAATATGCACATTCTAGCATGCTGAACATGCACACCATTGGGCGTCACAGGCCGCCGTTGTTCCCCACGTCGCACGGCAGAGTCGGCGATGGCTGGCCTCGTCGAGGCACGTGGCGGGCGGGCTCTGAAACGCGCGTGTCGACGCGGTCCGGTTCGCCCGTTGCCGTCCATGAAGGGATGAATAGCCTTCGAACTCGGGGCGCCAGAGGCCGCGGCGCCGGCCCCGGCGGGTCGGTGTCCAGTCCTCGCCCCGTGACGTCTCCCGGTGTCGCCGTGGATCGGCGCCGCTCGCCGACCGCTCGACGTCGCTGCTCAGCTGGCGCGCGTGCTGGTAGCGCCGGTGCGGGTCTTTATCGAGCGTGCGGAGCACGACCTCGTCGAGGCGGACGTCGACCTCGAGCATCTGCGACGGCGGCGGGAAGCGGCCGACGGGAAGCTCGCCGGTCAGCACCTCGTAGAAGACCACCCCGAGCGCGTAGATGTCGGCGCGGTGGTCTACCTCGGAGGGGTGTTCGATCTGCTCCGGCGCCATATAGTGCGGCGTGCCGAGCACGCGCGCGTGCTGGGTGAGGCGTGTTTCGGTGGCTTGTCCGGTCAGCAGGGCCAAGCCGAAGTCGACGATTTTCGGTGCGCCCGACCGATCGAGCAGGATGTTCTCCGGCTTGATGTCGCGATGCACCACCTCCTGGTCATGCGCGTACTGCAGCGCCGCGGTGTCCTGCGTGGAGCACCTTGACGGCGACCGGGCGGTCCAGCGGCCGGTGCGTCGCCTTGTAGACGGTCCCCATGCCGCCGGGACCGATCAGCTCGAAGTCGTCGAGGTCGGGAAGCCGGCGGCTCAACTCCTCGGGTGTCGGCGGTGTGCCCGGTCCCCATTGGCGGTTGGCTTCCGTGGCGGCCTCCCAGCGGAGTCCGGCGCGCAGCGCGCAGTAGGGACAGACCCCCGGCGGGGCGTCGGCCGGAATCTCGGCGTGGCACTCGAGTCGGGTCCGCCAGCGGGCGCGCGGCCGCGAGAGCGCGGTTCGCAGGGCGGCCTCGCTCCGCTCGAGTTGCCGGGACAACTCGCCGTACGGCACGGCGCCGGCGTCGACGTCCAGGTACGTCTTGAGCGCGTCGAACAGCTCGGTCTCGCCCCGGTCCACATACCTGCGCCGCACCTCCTCGACCGCCCGCCGGATCAGCGCGAGCGCCCAGCGCCGTTCGTAGTCCGCCTCGGGCGTGCGGTTGTCGGCCGGCTCCACCAGGTAGCGGTTCTCGGCATCCGTCGCGTCGATCGACACGACGTCCGCACCGCCGCCGCGCTTCACCGCGGCCTGCCGGCGCCACTCGCTGGCCAGGAAGTTCTTCATCGAGGTCAGCAGGAAGCTGCGGAACCGCCCCCGCACGGGGTCCGCCGCTGTGAGCTTCTGCTGCTCGAGCAGCCTTGCGAAGAAGGCCTGGGTGAGGTCGCAAGCGTCGTCGGCGTCGTAGCCGCGGCGTCGAGCGTAGGCGTACAGCGGATACCAGTACGCGGCGCACAACTCCGCGAGCGCCTGGTCGGCCCGTTCGGACGAACCGGTGCCGGCGGCGAGCACCATGCTCCAGCGCGTGGTGGCGAACCGCATCGATCCAGTCTCTCACGCTGCACGCGCGGCGGAGACAGGAAGGCGGTTGCGTGCGGCGAGGCGCGGTGGCCACGCGCGGCCACACCCTGCAGGTCATGCGCGGTCAGGCGATCGGTGATCGCGCCCGGTCGTGCCGCATCGGTGGTCAGGGCTGGTCGGTCGCGACGGCAACCGGGATGTCGCGCAGGCGTTCCTGCAGGGTGCCTGGGATGCCGGCATGCGTCCGCGGAAGTCCCGCGCGTCGATGTTGGCGCCGTTCGCGACGAGGTACTCCACGACCTCGTTCAGACCCGGAACGCGGCGCCGTGCAGCGCCGTGAAGTCGGCCTCGTTTACCGCGTTGACGTCGGTGCCCGCCTCCAGCAGTTTCCGCACCGCTTCCTCGGCCATCGGGGACCGGGTCCCGCGCGGCACGCGCGGCGTGTAGGTGGCCCGGCCGAGACCTGCCGCGGCCATCAACGGCGCTAGAGTGGAATGGCGTCGACCGTCGAGTGCGGGCCGCCGTGGATGCGCAGGATCAGCGGGTACTTCCGGTCCGGATCGAAGTCCGGCGGCGTGACGATCCAGCCCTGGATGTCCAGCCCGTCGGGCGACTCGTACCAGATCTCCTCGACGTCCCCCAGGCGTACGTCGGCGAGCAGCCCGGCGTTGGTCCGGTGTAGCGTGCGCAACGCGCCGGGGGAGTCCACGTCGAAGGCGACCAGGTCGCCGGGGACGTGGTAGCTGGAGACGACGCCGACGGCGACGCCGTTCTCGCTGATCGAGGAAACCGAGAGCACGTGGTTGCCGCTGCTCACCGGACGGACCTCGCCGTCCACCGACGCGAAGTGCAGGTTGCTCGTCCACCGGAGCTGCGCGTTCAGATAGACGACGCTGCCGTCGGTCGCCCAGCCCACGATTCCCGGGCGCCGGCCCAGCTCGGTGGCGACGACCCGCGACCCCGAGCCGTTGGCGGCCATCACGTAGAGACCTTCCTCGCGGTAGGTGTCGGTGGTGTGGTCCATCCCGGTGTAGGCGATGGCGCGACCGTCGGGGGAGGGGAGGGCGCCAGCGTCCGGGCCCTCGCGGCTGGTCAGGCCGGTGATCTCGCGGGTCGCCAGGTCCACCCGGTACACCTCGGACTCGCGCCAGGCGTACTCGGCATCCGGCTCGCGGAGACCGGAGAAGACGATGCCGCCGCCGTCCGGCGTGAACCGCGGGTTGTCGTGGTGGAAGTCGCCGCTGGTGACCTGCCGCGGCGTCCCGCCGTCGGCGCCGACGACGAAGATATGACGGTAACCCGCCGGGACGTACCCGGAGCCGTCGCGCCGGTAGTCGAGTCGGGTCACGATCCGGGCCGGGGCCGTCCACGCGGCGCCGTCCGGCGGCCGGGGCATGTCGATGCTCCAGTCCGGATCGGGCGCGGGCGATACCACCGCGCGGAAGGCGAGCGATCCGCTGTCGGGCGCCCACTGAATCTGCGACGACGAGTTCTCCAGCCGGGTGATCCGGCTCTCGGCGCCCTCGGTGTCCATCCAGCGGACGAAGATCTGCGCGCCGTCGGGCTCGGCGGAGCGCGTGAAGCCGATGCGGGTGCCGTCCGGCGACCAGCGGGGGCGGCCGCCCTCGGTGAGGAACCGGTTCCGCGAGCCGTCCGCGCCGATGACCCACAGCTCGGTGCGAATGCGGTCGGCCACCGCGTCGACGAAGCGCCGCTCGTAAACGACCGTCCCGCCGCCTGGCGAGATTTGTGGATCGTTGACGGTCTCCCAGGAGAGATAGTCGGCGAGCTCCAGGTTGCGCTTGCCGGTCTCCTGGCCCGCCGCGGGTGCCACCGCAAGGGGCGCATTCCCGATTTCCCGGAGCAGTGCAGTGTGTAGGCAAAGATGGACTGTGAGGCTGGGGGAGGTTGAGCCGGTCTTCGGACAGACGGGGAGGGTGGTACTGGACATTACGGCTCGGACTGCCCATGATGGTGCGTTGAAATGGACAAGAGCGCCATCGACACCCCGAGCCGCGAGATCGATCTTCGCAACATTCCCGTCCACCTGCGCACTGCCCTCCGGCGGGCGCTGGAGTTTGAGGCGCGTGCTCCAGCGCCCAGGTCGGCAGAGGAAGCGGAGCAGTGCGAAGAGCAGCTGCGGGCCATCGCGGACGAGTTCTTCGGCGCCCTCCTCACCCCCGTGCTGCAACGCGCGGTGCGCTCCGCCGCGGTTGGCGACGCGGCGAGCGCCCTCGTGCGCCACCTGCCCTGGCGGATGCGGAGCGACGGCCTGGAGACCGTCAACGTTCGCACCTCCCGGGGCACGACGGTGCCGGTCACGACGCCGTACTACCGCGAGAAACACGCCCGTCGGGCGAAGCGGAGGCCGGGACTCTACCCCGCCTTGGTGGTGCTGGGCATCTACGACCGGTGCACGCCGAAGCTGGCCTCCGATGCAAGCCGCGCGGTCGCCATGCTCAGCTCGCTGGCCGAAGCGCAGGCGCAGCTCCGCTCCGACGGCATCGCCCTGGATATCAAGACCCTCCGCTCGACCGCCTATCGCTACGCTGCGCGGGCCCGAGCGGCCCAGCAGAGCGCGGCGTGCGGCCTGCTGGACCGCGTGACCGGCAAGCGGGTGGTCGTCTCCCTCGACGGGGGCCGCGTCCGTGTGAGGCGCAAGAAGCGTGGCCCCAAGACGAAGAAGGGGCGCAACCGATTCCATACCGACTGGAAGGAACCGAAGCTCCTCATCCTGTACGTCGTCGGCGACGACGGGCGACCGTCTCAGACGTGGGCCCCGATCATCGACGGCACGCTCCGGGGACCGGAGGCGGTCTTCGCCCTGCTGTTGTCGTACGCGCGGCAGATCGGCCTCAACGCCGCTGACAAGGTGCTCTTCATCGCCGACGGCGCGCCCTGGATCTGGCAACGCATCCCGCGCCTCATCGCCGCGCTCGGGCTCTCGCCGACACAGGTGCTGGGGCTGATCGACTTCTATCATGCCGCGAAGCAACTCTCCGACGCGGTCAAGCTGCGCCGCTGGAGCGCGACGCAACGCACCCGCTGGCTCAACCGCACGCGGGGGCTGCTCAAGCGAGCACGGGTGGACGAGGTGATCACGGCCCTGCGGGAGCTGTGCCGCGGGCGCACGGCCGGCAAGATCCGCACGCACCTCAACTACTTCCTGAAGAACCGTCATCGTTTCGCCTACACCACAATGGTCGGGCTCGGGCTTCCGCGGGGCAGCGGTGCCGTCGAAAGCGCCATCCGTCGCGTCATCAATCTCCGCATCAAGGGCGCCTCCATCTATTGGCTACCGGAGAGCGTCGACGCGATTCTTCTCCTGCGGTCTTTCTATAAGTCCGGCAGATGGAACTGTTTGCAGCGGATGGCCATGACGCCGGTGGGTGTGAGCGCGTGACCGGGAAATCGGGAATGCGCCCACCGCAAGGAGGAGCGCGAACAGCAGGCAGGCGCCGAGTCGCCACGCGCCGGGCCGCCGCCGGTGTTCGGGTCGGAGCGTGCTCTGGATCGTCATGGTCCTGACCTCCTGCCGCACGTTGGGATTGCCCGCAATGCGGCTCGGTTCGAGTCCAGCAGCCCGAAGCGAAAGCCCTGTTACATACCAGCGGCGATGCATCCGGCTTGGCCTGCGTTGCTCTTCGGTCGAATAGGAACGAGCCCTTGGGTGGGGAGGACGGCGTGATCGAATTGGGTGTTGCGCCGCCGCCGCGCCCGCGCCCCGAGATCCGTGCCGATGCCACGGTGCAACTGATCGAAGCGTTGACGCCGGCGGCGACCGGAACGGCCGTGCAGACGTGGGCCGCCGGCGCCGTCGAGTGCGCCGCGGGTTACTGGCAGGGCTGACAGAAGCAATCCGCGGCGCCACGGGAAAGACCCTGCTGCCCGAGACGACAGCGCGGATGGGGAGACAAGCAAGGCGCCCCCGGTAGGGACTTTCAGCCTTCGCGGCTCGGTGCCGATCCGCCGATGGGATTGGTCACGTTGCGCCAAGCACGTGGAAGCAACGGTGCGTGCTTCGGTATCGGCTCTCCGCTCGGACCGGCGGGTGTGACCGACGGGACCGCCGCACGTGAGGCGGCGCGGCGCCTGTGGACGCTGCCGTTCAACCGCTCGGCGCCCTGATCGGCGAAGAGCTGATGCGCGTGCTCGAGCGCCCCGTCACGCTCAAGTACGGCCGGCCGTCCGGGCGGGCTAACCTTGCCGCTTGAGTCCCGCGCTGTCGGCGCCCTGGCGAAGCTGGCGTAGCGGTTGACGATGCAATGCTGCTCACCGGACAGGACGCGCACTAGAGGACTGCCCGTGTGTTCCCTGCCCGCGAGATCGAAACCTGCCGACTGCTGAACATCGCCGCTGCGTAGCGCATGATCGCCGGGCACCGCGCCCCCCTGAATACCCCTTCCGAGTGGACTGGCTGGCAGGTTGTCCCCGCATCGTCAAGAACCCGAGCCGGCTCCCTCTCTCCCCCGGCACGCCACGAGCGCGCGAGCGCCACCGCGCGGCCGGCCGGTGCGTCCAGTGCGGCCGGCGCCGGGACCGGCCGGATCGGCTCGCGTGCCGGAAGTGCCGGCGGCGCCTGGCCGACGCCAGCAACCGCTACCGGCACCGCCACCCGCGAGCGGAACGCCAGCCGCACCGGGACTACCTGACAGCGCGCCGCGCCCGCTGAACGGCGGCCGGGCTGTGCACCGAGTGCGGCGTCGACCGGGATCGGGCGGACCGGAAGCTGTGTGCCCGGTGCCGGCGCCGCCCGGCACGCAATCAACAGGCCCACCGACGGCGCACGCGCCAATTGGCGGCAGCGGCCGGCGAGGATTCCCGCAAGCCCGTTCCACGGCCCCGGCCCTTCGTGACGCTGCACTGGCATCAGCCAGCCGAGCCGTGCGCCGCGCCACATCAGCGACGAAGTGCGCTACCGCGGCCGGCGCCGCGGCCAACGTGCTACGCTGCATTCCTATGAGCAACGATACGAAGTGGGTCATCGGGGCCGTCGTCGGGGTCTGGATGTTCCTGATCATGACGAATTGCTCGAATGGAGAGCGCCGGCTGGAGGGGGAGACAGTTGGGACCCCCGCCGTATCAGGCGCTCCTGTTGCCGCGCTCGCCACGAGCGAAGGCGAGCGACGGGAGCCAGTGTGTTTGGCGGCTGGACGGTACGTCCTCGTTGCGACGTTTACTAGGGCGTGTTAACACTATTGGCCGGATCGTGGTATCGTTCCTGGATGGAGCTCACCGAAACGCAGTACGCACCCATCGCGTCCTGTCTCCCGCGACAGCGTGGCAATGTCAGCATGCCCAATCTGCAGGTGCTCAACGCGATCCTGTACGTCGCCGAGCAGGGGTGCAAGTGGCGAGGGTTGCCGAGGCGCTTTGGGAACTGGCACACGATCTACACCCGCATGAATCGTTGGTCCAAGAACGGGGTGCTCGACCGGGTCTTCGAACACCTGCAACGCGCCCAGTTGATCCGCATCAAGTTGGAGGCGGTGTCGCTGGACAGCACCATCGTCAAGGTCCATCCCGACGGCACGGGGGCTCGAAAAAAAACGGCCCCCAAGCCATCGGCAAATCCCGCGGCGGGTGGACCACCAAGATTCATCTGGTTGCCGCGGATGCTCGAATGGCATTGACGTTTGCGCTCTCGCCCGGCCAAGCCCACGACGGCCCGGAGGGCCGGAAGCTCCTGACCAGCCTGGGGCCGCAAGATGCCGAATTGGCCTTGGTGATGGACCGCGCGTACCAGGGCGACGAAACCCGCCAACTGGCGCTGGACCTCGGATTCACACCAGTGGTGCCGCCGATCAAGACCCGGACGGACCCGTGGGAGTACGACCGGGAGATGTACAAGCGACGCAACGAAGTCGAGCGTCTGTTCCGCCGACTGAAGGGCTATCGCCGGATCTTCTCCCGATTCGAGAAGCTGGATGTGATGTTCATCGGCTTCATCCACTTCGTGCTCATGTTCGACGCGCTGAGGCAGTGTTAACAGGCCCTAAACCAACCAGTTACTGGGCAGGGGAAGAGATTCCCGAACGCAAGTTGGGTCCATTGCCGGCGGTGTCGGTGGCTCTGAGGCGGGATGACGGCGAGAATGAGGGTACGGATTCGCCTGTTGCGGCTGTGATGCGCATGCGAGGCGAGCCTGAGCGGGTGACGTCCTCTCCCGTAGACCTTGAGAGAGGCTGCTACCTGTTGGTGGTCGCGATGCCCGAACGTCCTGGGCGCACCAAGCGAGGAGATTCACGGATTCCCAGCGCACGATCTACATGGTTCGCCGTAGCACAGATCTTCAGAGCCAATGCCCCCCGACAAGTCGACGCCGAGCCAGGGCGGTAACAGGGACTCCGCCGACACCCACGCGGTCGCGCAGCGAAGCCAACTCTTCTCCACGGCAGTTCGTTAGAACGGGATGTCGTCTTCGGTAAGCGGCACGTCACTATCCTTTTTCCTTCTCTTCGCGTAAGGCTATCGATCGCCAAGGTAACATCAAGTCCGGTCAGACCCTTACGTTTAGCGATCTCACGGACTGACCAAGCACTTACCGAAGTTCCTGGGATGGTCGTCTCGCCGGCCGCAATGGCGAGCACCTCACTCTCCGCCGGTTTCAAGTCCTGTGTAGGGAATACCTGTTGTGCTTCGATGACCGGTGGTTCAGCGATTTTCTTGACGAGTGCCTTCGCTCACTTCGAGATGTCGTCGCGGAGCCTGTCGAAGTCGCTTTCCGATTCCGGCGCGTACTTGATGATGGTCCGATGCTGGATATCGAAGGGTCCAGCACGTCGGCGAAGGGCGGTCGTCTCATGGCGTTGTCCATCCACGGGTCGGGGCCGTCGTGCCGGAAATGCTCTCGCGGCAAGGTGATCCGAATCTGGCGATCCACTACTACGCGGGTGATCCGGATTTGGCCCTGGACGATCCCGAGAATGGCGACTCTCGAATCCGGGACTCGGGACGATCAAGGCGGCGTCCTACATGGCCGGCGAAGCGCTGCGGGTGATCGCTACGCCGAGCGACCAAGCGCTGTTCCGCGCCGCGGACTTGAACCTGCCCGGCGCCCCGGCCGGCGAGCTCATGACGTCGGTCGAATCCTGGCGCCGGTGCGAGGTCGCGCCCGAAGAAATACCCGCCCGCTCGGGGCCGTGCTACGTGGGATTGGATCTCGGCGCGCATCGGTCGTTCACGCGGGGGGCGTGTTACTGGCCGGAGACGAATCGCCTCGAGGTCGTGACCGCGTGCGGCGACTCGCCGGGACTCGCTGCTCGAGCTCGTTACGATGCGGCCGGCGGGCTCTACGAGCGCACCCATGCCGCCAAAGTATATTGTGGTGCTGTCGGCTGACACCCGTGGGGCCGTTCCTGAGGCGTCTGAGGGCGCATCTGGCGAGCGTGCAGGTTTGCCGCCGTGGGCTGTGACCGGTTCCGGCACGCCGAGCTGCGCCAGCACCTACAGGATCAGGGATTGTGCTGGCGTCCCGTCTGGCGCGGCAGCGGCGCCCGATCGACCGAAGACGCATCCGCCGATATCGGGGCGTTCCAACGGGCTGTCGAGGGCGGCGAGCTGGGGACGACGCCCAATATCCTGCTCGCCAGTGCCATCGGAGAATCCCACGTCGCACGGGACGCGCAGGGGCACGCCGTGGCGTTGCGGAAGGCTCGACAGCGGGCGCACATCGACCCGCTACAGGCCGCCGTGATCGCCGATGGGCTCGGCGCAGGCAAACCCCGGCGCAACGCCGGGAAGGTGTGAATCGCGTGAGGCCACGGCCGGCCTCGGAAGACTACGATACTCCCCACGCGCGTGGGGCATCAGGCTTCTACTTTTCTTGGCCAGTCTAAGTCGCTTGATGTCGTCTTCTGTCCATCCAGTTTCCTTGATCAAGGACTTCAGAAGGCGCGGACCGTAGGTCTTCCGTGGATGATAGTGAACAACAAGGCGGTCCCTTCCGTTCTGTGCGTCCTTGACGAAGCCGCGCGTTGCCCCGCGGCGATCCTCGCCGACCCATCCATCTTTCTCGAGAGCACGAATTAGATCATCCGCAGTCTTCGCCTTCAGCTGATCCCAGACGCTGCGAGAGATGGCCACGGAACCTCAACATTCTTCAAAATGGAACCAACAGGCGCGGTAAACCCGGAAAACCGTGGTCGACCGTTCTCAACTACACAGTCTGGCCCTACCGGCAGTGGATCGCCGTGGCGCTCCAGAGAATCCATGTACCACTCCAGAGCCTCATGCATCCCCTCATTTCGCAGCATCAGATCACGCCGAAAACCTCCCGATACACCCGCTGTTCCATGAGCATGCTTCCGAACGTCTCCATCAACGGACGAATCCGATCCTCGGGCCAATTGGGGAGATGGTGGTACAGCATCAGCCCCTGCCGAAACAACGAATGCGTCCGCCGCTTCACCGTGTTCGCCTTCAACCAGCGGTCATAACCGATGCGCTCGCCCGCTGCACCCAGCAACGACAGCACGGCGATCGCCAACGCACTGATCAACAACAGGCGGTCCCGCCGGTCCGGGCGCGAAACATGCATCGACGAGAGTCCCATCCCGAAGCGCATGTCCTTGATGTCCCGAAAGCCCGCCTCAATCCCCCAGCGCTTGCCGTAGTACCGAATCAGGACCTGCGTCGGGACTGTTGCTTCGCTGGCCACCAGGCACCACGGTTCGTCCATCTTCGGATCCTGTACGCACACGACCACGCCGACCGGCAGCTCGTACGTGTCGGTCACCCGAGCACCCACCAACCGCCGCGCACGCCCCCCGGCGCCGACCCACGCGGCGGCCGTTCGCCGCTCGCCCCCCGCACTCGTCACGTAGATGTCTCCACGCAACCGAATCACGTATTCGAAGGCCAGCTCCGTCGTCAACGCGTAGAACAGCTTGCAGTCCCCAAAGCCCCGGTCCGCCACGACGGTGACTTTCACCCCGGCCGGCAGCACCTCCCGCAACCGGCACAGTAGCTCGTACTCATAGCGCCGCTGATTACCCTTCAGCGTCGAGGACGCCACCGTCTTCCACAGAAGGGGCGTTGCGCGCCCATGGCCAGTCACCATCGACAGCACGATCGTGTCCTGCCCGTCGGCCGCGAAGCTGGTCCAATCCAGCGCAACGATCACCTCCGTGCGGGCGCCGACGATGAACGGCGTCCAGTATGCGAAAAAGGTCCAGACGTCGACGCCTCGATTGCTCAGGAGCCGATCCACCTGCTTCACACCATGCTTGGTCAACGTACCCAGGGCCTGGGCCAAGCCGCGCCCCACTGCATGGATTGCCAGCGAAGCGCTCGTCAGCACGCCAAGGGTGGCGTTGGCCAAACGCGATATCAGCCGTGGCTCCCATCTGGGAAGGGATCCGGTTCATTCGGGACGAGGTCGCGAATGCCGACAAGGGCCCCAGGTCCAGATCACGGCCGTGGCCCTCCACAACTTCAATGTGCTGCGCCCTGACGGGTTCGTTCGCACCAAGGTTAAGTTGGCGTAGCCTTCGGCACCTGCGGGCACGCCACCGGCGGGTAGCGGCGGGATGCGCGGTTTCCCAGTGCCTCGCATCCGCCCGCGCCGAATCCGAAAGGTGCCGGAGATGACGACCACGTTTCGCGTCGACGTCGAGCTACGCGACGGCGGCGACGACTCGCCGGCCAGGTTGACGGCGTGTTGGTGCGCTACGGCTCGCCGGGCGTGCATGGCCGCGAAGTCTTCGCACCGGGCGCCCTGCGCTTTCCCGCGAACGGCATCCGGATTGACCTTGACCATGCGTCAGCCCGGCCCGCGGAAGCGTCCAGCCGCCCATCATGTGGGCGGTGCCGGTGGTCTCGGAAGACGGCGCCGAAGTGAAGATCGACGCGCCGCTGCCGGATACCCAAGCGGTTCGGGACCTGGCGATCCTGATGCGCGCTGAGCCCCCCGTCTACAGCGGGCTCTCGGTGGAATTCCAGTCCATCGGGGAGCACCGTTCCGGCGGACAACGTGTCATCACTGAAGCGCGCCTGGACAGGGCCCCCTGACGGGACGTGCCGGCCGCACTGCCGGCCACGCGCAGCCGCGGCAGGGGTTCGGCCGCATCGAAGGGCGCATCAAGGCGGGCGTGCAGATCGACCTTCAGCCCGCTTGATGGGAGGCGGCGTCTATGTGCTGATTGTCGGGGACGGGCGGCGTGACAGGCGGGCGTTGCTGCGATGGCGCCTGCTGCGAGCATGGGTTCCGCTTGGCAGCCTACTGCCGCTGCCGGATGACGATTCGCGCGAGGCTCTGCGAATCGGGCGCGAGCTCGTCATCCCCCGCCGGCATCCCGCCGACCGAGAGCATGTAGGCGATAGCGTCGACGAACTCCTGGTCGGTGAGAGAGCCGGGATTGTCCTCGGGCATCGTCAGCCGTGTGTACTCGTACAGGGTGGCCAGCGATCGGCCGTCCCACTCGCGAACGAATCTCGCCCGCGCCAGCGGGGGCGTGGACCGCATGTCGGGATCGTCCGGCGCGCCGTTCAAGCGGCGGCCGTGACAGAAGCTGCACGCACCGGAGTACGCGAGCCGGCCCCGCGCCGCCTGCGCCTCGGTGAAGACGCCGTCCCATACCGACGCCATCGGGCCCGCATCTGCGAACGTGTCCGCCAGGGCGGCCACCTCGTCGGACGTCACGCTGCCGAAGTCGTTCGCCCAGGCGTTGCGGACATAGCTGGCCAGGGCGGAGGTCTCGGCCGCGGTCAGGGTGGGGAACGGCGGCATGCTGCCCGAGCCCTCGCGGAGCACGCTGACGATGCGGGCCGCGTCCGCGAGCCGGTCGTTGCCGCTGAGGGCCGGAAACGTCGGCGGGTTGCCGTCGCCAGAGGGGCCGTGGCACCGCGCGCAACTCGTCTCGTAGAGCTGCTGTCCCTGCTCGAAGCGCGCCGCGTCGTCGACCTGTGCGGCGCTGGTTGCCATGGCGCACGGGATGAGAACCCACCCGAGACTCAGAGCAATTACCACGATCCTCCGCATCGGACGAACTCCCCCGTTGTGCCGGCGCCGGCGATCAGGACCAGATATCGGCATCCGAAAGCTCCACGTCCTGCGCCAGCTCGGCGCGGATCGTCGTGTCGGCCTTCAACTCTCCATCGAAGCGAAAGGGAATGCAGCCCTTCCCCGACACGAAGAGGCGGTACTCGCCGGCCGCGACGCGTAGTTGCGCCACGCCACGCTCGTCGGTGACGGCCCGATAGGGGTGAGCAACCACCTGCGCGCCTGCGACCGGGGTCCGGCTCTCCGCGTCCAGGGCGACGACCGTCAACAGGCAAGCGGGTGTGGATACGACCCGTACGTGGAAAGAGACGCCAGCGTCGGTGTGCGTGACATCCGTATCGCCCGTCAGAACCGCGGCCCTCCACGTATGGAGTCCCTCGGCGTCCGGGGCTTCCAGGGCGACCTCAGCATGGTAGAGCGCGTCGGTGCCGGGCCACGGGTCATCGCCGAGAGTGGTCGTCGCCAGTTTCTCGCCGTCTTGGTTACGCACTTCCACCATCCAGCCGGCGGGCCGGCACTTGGCGGAGCAGGTGACCCCAAGCCTTACGGCAAAGCGTTTCCCGCGCTCGACGGCCGGCGGCGTGTCCCAGACGACGACACGCGTGGCGGCGTGCGGCTTGTCGCTACCGGCCTCCGCCTCGCCGGGCGACCCCTCGACGCGAGTCGCGTCGAGGGTGCCCGGCGTATCGTCCTGCTGAACCATCGTCGGTGCGCGTCTATGCGTCCTTGTCGGAGGGCTCATCGGCGGCGTGCGTGCCGGCGATGTAGCCATGGACGTGGCCCTTGCCGAGGCCGTGCTTGTTGAACCCGCCCACCGCCTCGCCGCCGGCGAAGAGACCGGGAATGACCTGCCCCTGCATGTCCACGACCTGCTGGCGCCCGTTGACCCGCAGGCCGCCGTAGGAGTCGTGCCAGATCACCATGATCGACAGCGCATAGAAGGGCGGCGTCGCGATGCGGTTCATCGGCGCGTCCGCCTCGCGCTCGAACTCGGGGTCGGCGCCGGCGTCGACGCAATCGTTCCACTTCGCGACCGTCTCGGCCAGGTAGCGCAACGGCACCCGCTGGAACTCGTGGCCGGCGGCAATCTTCCCGGCCAGCTCCTCGATGGTGTCGGCCTGGAAGAAGTAGCCGTTGTCCGCCACGTAGGGGTGGCGGAGCTCCCAGCCGGTGCGCTCCACCGCCTCCTGGTCGAAGATGGCCCACAGCGGCCCCGAGTAGTAGTCCGGCGCCTTCGACCCCTCGTTCATGGCCAGCGCGGCGTCGAGGCCGTGGTCGTAGTCGTACGATTCCCGGACCCACTTCTTCTCGCAGTTGCGCCAGTCGAGCGGCTTGTGGTCGAGCCCCTGGCCGGGGGCGGCGCCGTCGCCGGGGTAGCGGCTGCCGCCCGGCCGGGCGGGCAGGCGGACCTCGTTGAAGAAGCGCTTGCCGACCTGGTTCACCGCGATGAACTCCTCGAAGCCGGCGCTGCCGACGTTGACCCCCGCGGATCGGCGGAAGCCGAACGTCGGGTGCCCGGGCATCATGGTCGTATAGGCGTCCTTGGTGCCGAGCCGGGTCGAGATGTGGAACGTCGTGGGATACGACAGGTTCTGGTGCATCCCCGCCAGGTTGGCGCCCACCCGCAGGCCGGCGACGAGCGCACTGGCGTCCTGACCGTGGGGGCCCTGCAGGGCGACCCCGCTGGTCGGGAAGGCGGGCTCCCGCATGGCGGGGTAGAACATGCTGCGGACCTGGGGATTGCCGGCGTGGCCGCCGCTGGCCAGGATGATGCCCCGGCGGGCCCGGATGGTCACCGTCTCGCGCCGCTCGTCGACGTTGCCGTTCTGCCAGAAGCTCTGCATGAGCTCGCCGGTCTCGGGGTGCTGCCGCGGCGAGTAGTGGGCCCTGATCCCCACCACGCGGCCCGAGAACGGCTGCTCGCGGATGAGATCGGCGAACCGGCGATGCAGCATGAACTCGACGCCCTTCTCCCGCGCCGAGAACTCCAGACAACGGGAGAGGGCCGCGCCGTTGCTCACCGCGTTGGGCCCGACCAGGCGGCGCGCGTCGTTCATCTGCTGCGGCGCGAACGCACTCGTGCGCTCGGGATCCGCAACGCCCGCGTCTTCCGCGGTGATCGTGCCCGCCCTGATGTCCGTCTTGTCGCCGAGCATCAGGAAGCAGCGCGACCCGCGCGCCCGCGACAGGCCGCCGCCGCCGTGCGTGCCGCTGACGCGGGCGAACCGGACGTAGTTGTCCATCATGAACTGCCGCGTGGCCGGGCAGTTCTCGGCCCAGGCGCGGGCGAGCTCCCGCTCGTTGTAGCGATACGGGCTCTGGCCCTTGGGATCGACCACCGACCAGTCGGTGATGTCCGTGAACAGGAGGTCGACGTTGTCGTCGAGCTCTTCCGGATCCTCGGCGGGATCGACCGTGATCAATCCCTCCTTGTCCTTCTCCCCCTTCATGTCCCGGCGCTGGACCGGGTCACCGCCGCCGAGGGACACGAAGGCCCCGCTGTGCAGCATCCGGCCGCCGAGGTCGAAGTTCTGATCGACCACCAGCACGTCGGCCCCGAGATCCCGGGCGCGAATGGCCGCGGTGAGGCCGGCGCAGCCGCCCCCGGCGATTATTACGTCAACCTCGTAGTCCCAGGCGACGTTGCCGGCGCCCCCGGAGGCCGAGTCCTGCGCGTGCGCCGCGTCCGGCGTCAGCAGCGCCCCCGCGCCCAGCCCCGCCGCGGCCCCCGTCCTGACGAAGTCCCGCCGGCTGACACCGTGCTCGTTCTCGTTCTCGAGCTGTGGATCGTCGCGGTCGCTGATGCGCTTCTTCGCCATCTCTGGCCTCCCTTACATCGTCTTCGCGCGTTGTCTCCGAAGACACACTACATCGAAATGTCGAACAGAGCGGCGGCGTTGCCCCCCAGGATGGCGGCGCGGTCCGCGTCGCTCAGTCCCGGCGTGTCGAGGACGTGATCCACCGCCTGAAAGCGTGGCAGACGGGCATCGTCCGGGGTTGCCGTCCAGGGAAACGGATAGTCGGTTCCAATCACGATCCGGCTCGCGCCGACCACCGACACGAGGTGTCGCAGGGCATCGCCCGAGAAGACCAGCGCATCGACGTAGAGCTGGCTTATGTACGTCGTGGGCAGCTCGGCCAGCGGGCCGGTGCACTGCTCGGAACGCGTGCCGCACCCGTAATCGGACCGGTCGGCGTAGGAAGGCAGGTAGCCCCCGCCGTGCGCCGCGCAGATTCGCAGTCCGGGAAACCGCTCCAGCGTGCCCTCGAATATCAGGTGGGACAGAGCGAGGGTCGTCGCCAGCGGATTGCCGATCACGTTGCCGAGGAAGCCGTTGCCCTGCAGCCGCGCCTCGAGCTCCGGGACGCCCTGCGGATGGAGGAAGATGGGCACGTCCAGCTCCTCGGCCTTGGCCCAGAATGGATCGAAGCGGCGGGAGGCCAGCTCCTCGCTCCCGACGCTTGCGCCGACCGAGCCGCCGCGCAGGCCCAGGGCCGTGACCCCTTCATCGAGTTGCTCGGCCGCCAGATCCGGATGCTGCAATGACGTCGTGGCGAGCGCCACGAAGCGATCCGGGTTGGCCGCGCAGATCGCGGCGAGGCCTTCGTTCTGCGCCCTGATCAAGCGGGGGGCCAGGTCGCGATCGACCGCGTACCAGAACGGATTGATGCTGAGGACCTCGACGTCGATTCCCATCGCGTCCATCGCCTGCAGACGGTTCGGGCCGATCGTGAGCGCAGCGTTCGGTCCCGCGCCCGCCCCCATCATCTCCCGGATACCGGGAATCTCGCAGTGCGAGTGCACGTCCACTGTCGTGATCCGGCGTCCGCCCACGACGACCTGCCGGCGGCCTGTCCCGCCCGCCGGTTGCCCGGCGGCAGCGGTTGCGCCGCGCACCGCGGCGCCGGCCATCGCCATGCCGGCCATTGCGCTTGCGGTCTGTCCGATGAACTGCCTGCGGGTGGGCATTTGTTCCTCCGTATGCGACGAGCGATGTCAGCCTCGGTTCGCGCTGCTCGAGCCCAGCGCCCGACGCAGCCGCTCCACGATACCACCCGCCGGAGCACGGCAGCGAAGAAAAGTTGCCCTGGGTGCAGCCGTGCCGGGGCCGTTACGTCGTTCTAGGAGTCTCTGTTCTCTGAGCGGCGTGTGCGGAAAGATCGCGCAGGCTGAGCGGCTTGATTCGGACTTGCGGTTTCCGGTTCGGGGTCACTGGCCGTTGGCCGCTTCCTGCAGCCGGCCTCGTCGAGGCTTAGGGCCGGCGCAAAAATAACTTCCGTTTTTCGTTACATGGGTTCGATGGTGTAGTTCCATTTGGGCAGGGAGCTGTTCGGTGTGATGCGTAGCTCCCCCATTTGCGCGTTGGTGACCTTGATGCCGGTCTTGTAGGTCTTGCGCGCCAGATGCGCGCGCACGCGCAGTCCGGTGGCGGTGCGTGTGGTGCGCAGGTATTTCAGGATGGTCTCGTAGCTGTCCAGGGGGCGGCCCGCCCAGTTCTTGCTGACCTCGCAGAACAGGCGGTGTTCGATGGGATTCCACTTCGACGTGGCCGGCGGGTAGTGGGCCACGGTCACGCGCAAGCCATGCCGGTTGCAGAGGCGGTGTTGCAGGTTGTACTTCCAGGCGCGCGCCGTGGAACTATTGCTGCCGCCGCCGTCGGCCAGGATCTGCAACGCTTTGGCCTCGGGATAGTGCTTGCAGCCCTCGGTGCGCCACCATTTCTCGATGCAGTCGACGGCGAACGCCGGGGTGTCGGCGGTTTGGCCGACGAAGACGGTGCCGGCATTGGCCCGCGGGTCGTAGATACCGTAGGGGATGGCGAGGCCTTCGGCCTCGGAGCGGAAGTCGTGGTCCTTGACCCGTTCGGGGCTGCGATCCCTGTACCTTTCCCAATGACTTCGCGCGGATGGTCTCGTGGAGTCGGGCAGGCCGCCGGGAGCACCAAAGCGATCCCTGTGCATCGAGCACCTCAAATGGACTTGTGCCCCGGCGGTCCAGCCACCGATGGATGCCCCGTGGGGAGTTTGCGCCGCTGAGCGCCAGTACAGGGACCGGCAGGCATCGGGGGTGCGCCCGTTCGATTTCGGCAGAGGGGAGGCTCGACTTGAAGCTGGGATGGTTCGCGGGTATCGACTGGGGTTCACAGACACATCAGGCGTGCGTGCTCGACGGCGCCGGGAAGGTGCTCGGGGAACGGGCGTTCGAGCACGGCGGGTCAGGGCTGTCGCAGATGGCGGACTGGCTGTTGTCATTCGCCGCGGGCGACGCGGGCGAGGTGGGCGTGGCGATCGAGACGCCGCGCGGGCCGGTCGTCGAGAGCCTGATGGAGCACGGCTTCGCCGTCCACTCGATCAACCCGAAGCAGCTCGATCGCTTCCGTGATCGCTTTTCCCCGGCGGGCGCAAAAGACGACCGACGGGACGCACGGGTGCTGGCGGCGGCGCTACGGACCGACCCGCACTGTCTGCGGCGGCTGGAGCCGACCGACCCGGCGATCGTCGAGTTGCGGGAATGGTCTCGCCTGAGCGAGGAACTGACGCGGGAACGCGTTCGCTTGGCGAATCGGATGCGGCAGCAGCTCTGGCGCTACTACCCGCAGTTCCTCGACGCGGTTGACGACGATGTCGCCGCGCCGTGGGCGCTCGACCTGTGGCGAAGCCTGCCGACGCCGCGCGCGGGCCAACGCGTGCGCGAGGTGACGCTCACCCGAGTGCTGAAGCAGCACCGCATCCGGCGGGTCGACGCCGCGACGCTGCGTGCCAGGCTGCGGGCGCCGGCCGTCAAGGTCGCGGCGGGCGCGGCCGAGGCCGCCGTGGCACATGTGCGGCTCATCGCCGAACGCCTCGCCCTGGTCAACCGCCAGCTCAATGATGTGCGCCGCGAGCTCGACCGGTTGGTGCGTCAGCTCGCCGAGGCGACTCCGGCGGACGCGTCCACGGAGGACGAGCCGGCGTCGTCGACAGAGCCGCCCGACGCGGCCATCCTGCTCTCACTGCCCGGCATCGGTACCGGCGTTCTCGCCACGCTGCTCGCCGAGGCCAGCGATGCTGTCCAGCGGCGGGACTACGACGCGCTACGCTGTCTGTGCGGCGTGGCGCCGGTCACCCGGCGCTCGGGCAAGAGCCTGATCGTGACGCGCCGTCTGGCCACCCATGAGCGACTGCGCGACGCCGCCTACCACTGGGCCCGCGTCGCCGCCCAACGTGATCCGGTCAGCCACGCCAAGTATCAGGCGCTACGCACCCGCGGTCACGGACACGCGCGCGCCCTGCGCTCGGTGGCCGACCGCCTGCTCAACGTCGCCTGCGCGATGCTGCGCGACGGCGTCTGTTTCGACCCGCACCGTGTCGGGATTGCCACCACGTGAGCCAAGATCCTCGGCCCGTGCTCTTGACGTCTGGATGGCTCCTGGCCGCCGCTCGCGGCCGGGAAGGTGAACGTGGTTGCGGCCGGGAGTTGTCTGCGGTTCTCTGCGACAACGGAGCAGTTCACGGACGTCACATTGGGCGGCAGTGGATAGCGGGCCAGCCTTTCGGCTGGCCCGCAGGGGCTTCCCGCACGGTCGGCCGCGGCAGTCACCCAGAGGGCCGAAGCGCAAGCGGAGGACCCGCGAGGCGGGTTGACGGCCGCGGGTGACCGTGCGTGGTAAACGCGATCCGAGCGAAGCGAGGGCCTTTAGTACAGCGACATCCGTCGCCCCTCGGGGTCGCCTCAACCCACTCACCATCCCAGTGCTGCAGCGGGCACGTCACATGCCCGGGTCGATCGACCGAAGCAGTCGGCCGCGGACCGAAGAGGACGCGAAGATGCAGCTTGCAAAATGGTGGGGAGTCCATTTGGTGCCGGGATTGCGGAACGCGCCGACGAGTTCCTTCTTCTTCGTATCGACGCTGATGACCGGGACGTTGTCGGCTGCGCAACGCTCGCGCAGTTCGGTGATGTGCCGGAACTGGTCGTCGCGCCTCGGATGGGAAGCGCCGGCGAGCTTCTTGTGGTTGACGCGCAACGAATAGCCCATCGCCTTGAGCAATCGAGCGACTGTCTGGGGGCAGACGTCGATGCCGAGCGCGCACAGTTGGTCGGCGACCTTGGCGGTCGTACGGCGTGTCCACTTCAGGCCGCTGACCGGGTCGCCGGCCGTCTCGTGGTCCATCAAGGCTTTGATGCAGGCGATGACTTCCGGCGTTTTTTTTCCGTCGGTCGCCGTCCGCCGCCCGCGCGCCGCACCCGGTCGACCTCGACGTCGCGCTCGACCAGTTGCCGCCGTCCGGCGGCGACCGTCGACGGGTCGATGCCGAGCAGTCGGGCGATGCGCCGGTCGCCGCCCCACCCGCACTTGAGCGCTTCGAGGCCGGCGAACAGCCGCCGCTGCCGCTCGTCGAGCAGGCTGGCGAACAATACGATGGCGGCGCGCAACTCCTCCGGCATCAGGTCGGCGTCGGGCAGGGGCCGTACGAGTCCGGGCGTGGCCATCAGCAGGCGTCGCGCGCGCACTTGGTGCGTCTGGTGCGTGCGGTCGGCCACGCAGTAGAGGAACTGGCCGGCGAGTTTGTGCCGCGTCAGCCGCCGGTCGCCGACGAGCTTGCGCAGCGCGTCCTGGGTGCCGACACCGAGCAGGTTGTCCAATTCCTCGACGAAGTGTCCGGCCTCGGCATGGTTGACGAACGCGTTGGCGGTTGCGATCAGGGTGCCGGCGCGGGAGAAGCGGACCCCGGCGAACGACCACAGGCCGCGCTCGTCGAAGTGGGCGAGTTCATCGAGGGTGTAGAAGCCGCCGCGATGCGAGTAGCTGGTGCGGGCGTCGATGTCCTTGAGCTTGCGGAACGCGGTGCGCCTGCTGGCGCGGGCGCCGAGCGCCGCCATCACCGCGGACAGCGAGGCGATGGTCTGCTTGCGGAGCAGGGCGATGATCGTGTCGGCGGAGAACTCGGTTGGTCTCATTATGGCACCATTGCGGCTCTATGTTTCCGCAATGATGCCATACTCCGGGCGGGCTGCACCCCTCAGAATCCAGAAAATATCCGTCCTGGTGGGACTGGTCGCCGGGCACGAGAGTTGCGGCACCGGTGTGCTCTACTGCGAGACTACAGACGCTTCTAGCCCCAATACTGTTGCTTTAGAGATCTGACGCCACGATACGCGGTGTCCAGTCCCACTTGCGGCGGGATATCGGACCAGGGCCGCGAAGTGGATAACCGCTCATCTTCCGCTTGACGCCGCGGGGTTTCTTCTGGCCGCGACTGGAGACCACCCGCTCTTCCAGAATCTCTTCCAGCACGCGCTCGCGAAGCCGCTCATTCGGAGATGAGGGGGGAAACGCCGGGGTTCTCGACACGGCGGCGCACGACCCGCACGGCGTGGACGAACGAAAGGCGGTCCGGGTCCTCGTCGACCTTGCGCGCCGCCTCGTGGATCAGACGCCGCACGGCGTAATGCGCCAGCATCAGGCCGTGGACCTCCTGCAACACCAAGTCCGGCGTCTTGCTGCGCAGGATTGCGCCGGGTCCCAGGATGTGGGTCTTGACCTCATCGTAGGCGGTCTCCACCTCCCATCGCTCGTGGTACAGAGCGGCAACCTCGGCGGCTGGCGCAACGGCCGGGTCGAGCAGGGTGGTGGCCAAGCGGTAGACGGTGTCGCTCGGGTCGTCAAGCCTGTACTCGACGACCCGGACGGGGCATTCACCCTGACTGCGCCGGCGGTCCTGGCCGCTGCCCCGCAGCACGCTCCGGTAGGAACCATCGTCGAAGCGCTCCAGCACCGGCAGGCGCAGGTTCGCCTTCATGCGCCAGAGCAGGTCTGCGCCGGTGCCGGCCGCCCGCCGCCAGAGCGGGAAGCCGCAGTAGCCCCGGTCGGCAAGCACCAGCATTCCCGTGGACAACCAAGGCAGCAGCGCCTCGACCTGCGCCTGCTCCGATTCGTCATACGCTCCCGCCCGCCACGCGAACGCCGCGCGCGTCCCCACCTCCACCAGCGCCGTCAGGCGCACCTGGGGGAAAGCAGCACGGCCACGCGACGCGCCGGGCGCGCCGAACGCCTGCCGGTTCGTCGCCTCGTCCGGCACGTTCAGCGTGGACCCGTCGAACGCCACCAGGCGCCGGCCGCGATACCACGACCCGCGCGTCGCCAGGTCCGCCACCGGCCCCACCCGGGCCGCGCGCAACGCCTCGAACGGCGCAGACCCCAAGCGCGTCCTCGCTCGCGAAATCGATGACTTCCCCGACACGCGCAGCGTCGCGTCCGACGACACCCACCGCAGCCCCTCCATCAGGCAGCGCAGCACCTCCCGCGCTGACACCGACCGGAACAGCCCCAACGCCACCACGTAGTACATCATCGCCTCGGCCGGCAGAGCGCGCTGCCGAAGGCTTGCCCGACCGCACGACGCCAACGCCTTGCGTACCGCCCCGATCGGGTACACCTGTGCGAGCACCCCGATGCTGAGATAGTCCGACAGCCGCGGGCCACCTGGCAGAACGGCTTGTGTTCGGGACATCGCCCCCCCCCCGCATCTCCGCTCTCAGAGCAGAATACAGGGGTGTGAATGTTAAAGCAACAGTATTGCTTCTAGCCCGGACTATTCGTGGCGACCGTGACTCGGCCCCTGGGAGGCGGCGCCGGGACCGGACTCGGTCACGGACAACGGGGAATGAGCAGTGGGCGGCCATTGGAACGTTCTCAACCGCGCGTGGCAGGGTGGTTGAGCGCCGAATGGACGTGATGACGGGTGCCGCCGGGGAGGACAGCGCACACTTCCCCCGTTGCGGGCGGTTGGCAGCCTCCGTCAGTCAGCGATGCGGCGCTCGCCGAGCGGCTATCCGGCGCGCGCCCCGAGCCCGAACGCGATGTGCCGCCACGCCGCCAGGTCCGGTGTCGCGCGCGGCAGGCGCAGGACGATGCGACGCGCCGAGCGCACCACCTGGACGCCGAGCTTCAGCAGCCGGTCGCGCAGCCAGGGCACCTGCGCGCGGGCGCACGCGGGGTCGGCGGCGCGCAGCCGCAACTCCGGCATCAGCACGTAGGCGGCAGCCGTCAGCAGCACGCGCAACTGATTCGCCGAAAACGCCTGGCAACTCGTGCGGTCGAGCTGCAGGGCCTTCAGTTCCTTGATCCGGTTCTCGGCGTCCCCGCGGGCGCAGTAGACCTTCTCGTAGAGGAAACGCGGCGTCTGCCGCATGTTGGTCACGACGAAGCGCGGATTGTCCCGCGGCTCGCGGTCTGCGAGGCGGACGACTTCGGCCTTGATTACCACCCGCCGCGCGTGGTTCCACGTGCCGGCCTGGTACTCGTCGGTCTCGGTGTAGACGTGCTCGGTCTGTTCGCTGCGCCAAGTCCGCGCCCGCGCCACCAGCATGGCCAGCCCGGCGTGCCGCTCCAACACCGCGTTCTTCGCCATCGCGACCACGTAATCGAGCCGCGGCTGCGCCTCCAGGAAGGCGAAGACCGCCGGGCTGGCAAAGCCTCCGTCGAGCCGAACGAGAATGCGCGCCCGCGGAAACGCCCGGCGCAGCAGCGGCAGCAGCCGCGACAACAGCCCGACCGTCCCCTCCGAGGCGACCGCCTTGCCGTGCCGCAACAGCGCCGCACACAGATACTGCTCGGATTCGCGGTCGAAGGTCAGGAACCCAAGCAGCGGCAGGTAGCACCAGTTGTCGTAGTAGCCGTTGAAGAGCGTGTACTGCTGCGCCCCGTGCGTCGGGTCGTCCGTCGGATCCAGGTCGATCGTGATGCACCGCGCCCGCCCGTCCAGACGGCGGCGATGCCGCTCGATGACCCGCGTGGCCAACTCGTCCGCCATGCGGTAGAGCGCGCAGCGGTTGACCGCGTTCTCGAACCGCGACAGCGTCGGCTGCGACGCCAGGCGCTCGCCCGAAACCGGGTCCCTGTCGAGCAGCAGCTTGTGGATGGGGTCGTCGGCGAGACGGTCGCCATCATTGCAGTCGGGATGGCCGCAGGCGATGCCAAAGATGCGCTGGCCGATCAGGTCCGCGAGCGAGTGCCGGGTCTTGTCCGGCGCCCGCTTGTCGAACAGACACCCGGCGAACGCCTTGACCAGGCCGTAGATGCGCTCGGCGGCCTTCAGCAGGATCGCCCCGCCGTCGGAACTGGCCTGCTCCTGGTTGAACTGGGCGAACAGCGGCTTGTCAAACAGATCCGGGAACAGAACAGTCTGTGGTACAGTGTCGGTCGTCACGCAAGGGCCTCCGTGGTGGCGCAAGTGGTTGTTAACACTGCACTTGTACCACACGGGGGCTCTTGTGTCTGTACCGGAATCGGAACACGCCACGAATTTTCCGGGCTAGGAAATTATTTTTGCGCGGACCCTTAGTTAGGAGAGTGCGCTGAATTAGGTTGCCATCTTGTGGGATTCCGGTCATAGTCGCGGCATGAGGCGAGACGTGGAGTTGGAAGCCACCATCGTCGGAAAGTACAGCGCGGTAGCGCCGGTGTTGGACGAGCGTAGTCGCCGGCGGTGGGCAGCGGCCGAGTCGGCGGCGATTGGCTATGGCGGCGACGCGCTGGTGTCGTCGGCCACCGGTCTGGCGCGGGAGACGATCCGCCATGGACGCCGCGAGATCGCAAGAGGTGAACCGCCGACGAGCCGCATTCGGGCTCCGGGCGCCGGACGTCCGGGAATCGAGCAGGACCAGCCGGGTGTTCTGGCGGCCCTTGAAGCGCTCGTAGAGCCGCTGACGCGCGGGGATCCGACATCGCCGCTGCGGTGGACGTGCAAGAGCCGCGCGAAACTGGCGGCGGCGCTGTCCGAGCAGGGATGGCGCGTGAGCTCGACCACGGTGGGTCGGCTGCTCCACCGCTTGGGCTACCGATTGCAGTCGGTGCGCAAACGGCAGGAAGGCACGGTCCATCCGGACCGCAACGAGCAGTTCGAGCACATCAATGCGACGGCGGACCGGTTTCTGGCCACCGGACAGGCGGTGATCTCGGTCGACACCAAGAAGAAGGAGCTGGTCGGGAACTTTTCGAATGCGGGCCGGGAATGGCAGCCGAAGGCGACGCCGCCCGCGGTGCGGGTGCACGATTTCCCGAGCGACGCGGAGGGGAAGGCGATTCCGTACGGCGTCTACGACATGGCCCGCAATGAAGCGTGGGTGAGCGTTGGATGCGACCACGATACGCCGACGTTTGCGGTGGCCTCGATTCGGCACTGGTGGCAGCGAATGGGTCAGAGCGCCTACCCGGATGCCACGACCCTGTACATCACGGCGGACGCCGGCGGGAGCAACGGGTATCGGTTGCGTAGCTGGAAGCACGAGCTTCAGAAGCTGGCGGACGAGACCCGCCTTACCATTCAGGTGAGTCACTTCCCACCCGGCACGAGCAAGTGGAACAAGGTCGAGCACCGACTCTTCTGCCACATCACGGCGAACTGGCGTGGCACCCCGCTGACGACCTACGAGACCATCGTCGACCGCATCGGCAACACACGAACTGAGGCCGGGCTTCAAGTACAAGCGGAACTCGACAGCGGTCAGTACCCTACCGGCGTGACGGTGACCAAGTCGGAGATGGACGCCATCGCGCTGGTTCCCGATGAGTTTCACGGCGACTGGAACTACAAGCTCGTCCCTCGATGAAGTTGGCAATTCTATATCGATCACTGTCCTTAGTGTCAGCCAGAAAACCCTCGTTTCGGGCTGAGATTTGCGCCCATTCGTGGCATCCTGGGCGTGATTTCGGCACGAACCCCGGCGACGGAGGCGCCTGACGAGCTGCGGGATAGCGAAGGGCAGCAAATCAGCCCGAATGTCCTGTTTCCAAGGACAGGAGGACCGTGCCGTCTCTTGCCGGCTCGGAATCCAGCTTGGTTATCAGGGCCGGTTGGTTGGTCAGGCGACGAGTCGTTGTCGTTTGCGTTCCCGCTTCTGCAGGATCAACCCGATGCGATGCAGGTTGGCCGCCAGCACCGACAAGGCAACCGTACGCGCGAAGCCGTCCGCACCATGGCTGCGAACTCGGTCGAGTCCCCGATGCTCCAACCCATTGATGGCAGACTCGATCGCCGGATGCGCACGCCGCGCGGCAACAAACGACTCCTCCTCTTCCCGTTCCCGGTCGGCTCTTGAAAGATACCCTCTCCCCGGCAACGCATTGACGTCGAGCAGCGCATCGAGGCGGACCCGATTGTCGCGGCTATGAAAGCCCCGGTCGAAACTGCACGCCCGCAACTCCGGATACAGTGCCTGCGCTTCCTGCACCATCGACACTGCCACGTCCACATCCTCACCCTCCCACAGGACCTTGTGGTGAAGGATGAATCCATACTGGTCTTCGATAATGGCGACAGGAACCCCGAGTTCGACCGGCGTGCCCGCCTTGCCTTTGGAAACCCAACGCGTGTGTTCCTCGAAAATGGAAAAGACCTTCTCCGCGTGAGGAATCGTCTCGCCACGCAGAAGACGCCGCTCCACCTGGTCAATCTGCCGCCGGGCGTGAGCCACGAGGCCTGTGATGGAGCGACAGCGCAATTCCCCCACGCCCTGGCCTCGCAACACGTCGAGCGTTGCCTCTGCTCGCTCCACCAGCGCCCGGCAGCGCTCCACATACGCCGCCACCCGCTCCGGATGCCGCTGCGCTCGCCTCGTCGAGCGCACCTTGTTGAACAGTTTCTTGACCTCCCGTGACAGATGGCGCCACTGACGCCAGCCGCGCACCGCGTATTGCTCAGCCGTCAGCCCCGTCTCCCGTAGCATGCAACGCACCGCGTCCCACAACAGGCTGACGTCCGTCGGATAGTGCACGTCCGTCTCGACGACGAACGAGTCACACCGCCCGCGTAATGGCTCGCCAGGCTTTTTTTTTGCTACCTTGTGTCCGCTCTCCACCACCAAGCGCCCGACCGCCGATAACAGCTCCGGCGTCAACAAGGACACGTTGTCGACCACCGTTTGGTACTCGTAACGCGTCTTGTCATCGAAATCGCCGTGTCCCAGGAACGCACGTATCGTCTGATGATGGTTCGTCAGGTCGTGAAGACGGTCGAAGTCGCAGCCCAGTCCCTGCTTCAGCACTCCCAGTACCAGAATCTGCCACAGGTCCATCCCCGGACGCCCGACTGTGCGGTCGGCCTCCGGCAGGATGTGCTCGTCCAGCAGCACAAACAGCCGCGCACGCAACGCCTCGTCGCACCAGATGTGCTGAAGCCCCTTCAACACCGCCGGGATGTCATCCCGCGACTTCGGGTTGATCCAGACCTTCTCGACGGCCACCTGACCGAGCTGGAACTGTGATCGGTGAACTTCTCTCATGATGGCAATGTCGCGAAGATCGCGAAGATCGTCCCGAAATGGGTCGATCCTTGGGAGATCACCCCGCAAGAATACGACATCTGGACGATCTTCGCCACTAGAAATAGACGATTACACCCTGTAGAATCAACAACTTGCGGGTTTTCCGCCGAACACTAGTTAGAGGATAGCACCGGTATGGAGCGCGACGAGGGCCGCCCCGTACTGTAGTCTGGACGAAGCGTCGCGTGCCGGCCGGTCACGAGGTATGGAGGGCTAATGCAATGCAGGTCTTCAAGCAGATGCGGGTAGTTGCCGGATTGCTCGGGCTCCTCGTCATCGTCGTCGCGACGGCCCGCGTGCAGGGTACGCAGGAGGCCGAGCCGGCTCGGGAAACGATCGTCTACAGCAGCATCCAACCGTCCAACTGGGATCTGTACCTCTTCGAACGTCCCGGCTCCGCGCCCCGGAGACTGACGACGGACCCGGGCCTCGACTACAACGGCGTGATTTCCTCCGACGGGCGCTGGGTCGTCTTCACCTCCGAGCGGAGCGGCAGCCCGGATCTCTACGTGCTCGACCTGCAGGGCCAGGCCGCGGCGCGACCGCTGGTCGCGAGCCCCGCGATGGAGGATGCGGCGGCCATCTCGCCGGACGGTCGACGCTTGCTCTTCGTCAGCACGCGCAGCGGCAACGCGGACATCTTCGTGCTCCCTTTCCGACCCGAGAACCCGTCCGAGGCCGGCGAGGCGACGAACCTGACGCGGCACGCCGCGGGAGACTACAACCCGGCCTTCTCGCCCGACGGCACGCGGATCCTGTTCTCGAGCAGCCGCGACACGTCGGTGGCGACGAGCACCGGGGCCAGTCCTCCGCCGACCTATCTGGCCAGCGAGCTGTACGTGATGCAGGCGGACGGGGCCGACGTCCGGAGACTCACGCGGCACGAGAGCTGGGACGGCGCACCCGCCTGGACGCCGGACGGACAGTCGGCCGTCTTCTATTCGCAGCGGGACGGCGAGCCGCGCCTCTACCGCACTGCCATCGACGGAGGCGAGCCCGAGCCGATCTCCGCGCAGGACGAAGCGGCGCTGTCGCCGGCTTTCGGCCCCGACGGCAGGCTCGCCTTCACGGCACGCCGGGACGACCGCTGGACCATCGTCACCTCCCGGCTCGACGGGTCCGATCCGCGGATCGAGAGCGATACCGCCCGCGACTACTGGGCGCCGGCCTACGACCTGGCATCGGGACGGCTGCTGGCGCACGGGCCGGGACCCATGGATCCGGCGTCCCGGTTCGAGAGCGATGCGCCGGGGTCGTTTCTCATCCACCAGCCGCTTCGCGTCGAGATGCCGGACCGCCACGTGTCGCTGATCGGCATCCGGGGCTACCTGCCGGCGATCGATCCCACCTCCGGAGAGGTGGCTACCAGCGAAGCGTTCGCGCGCCTCGTCGCGTCCCGGCCCGACGGTACCGGGAAGCGCGTCATCCTCGACCTGGCCGGGGCGGACCGGTACCGGGGTCCCGACTCCGCCTGGGGACCCTCCTGGTCGAAGGACGGTCGATGGCTGGCTTTCATCGTCGGGCCGCCGTTCGCCTCCGGCGCCTCGGACGTGGACATCTGGAAGATCCCCGCCGCCGGTGGCGACCCGACAAACCTGACCCCGGACTCGGATGCCAACGACGCGCTCCCGGACTTCTCTCCCGACGGCCGCCGCATTGTGTTCCGCAGCATGCGCGACGGCAACGCCGAGATCTACCTCATGGACGCGGACGGCACCAACGTGCGCCGCCTGACGCGGAACGAGGCGACCGACACGATGCCCGCGTTCTCCTCCGCGGGTGACCGCGTCGCGTTCACGTCCTTCCGGGACGGGAACTTCGAGCTCTACACCATCGCGTTCGACGACGACGGCCAGCCGGGCCCGCCGGAACGCCTCACCCGGAGCCCGGGCCACGACATGCACCCCCGGTTCTCGCCGGACGACGAGTGGGTGCTCTTCACGTCCCAGCGCGGCGAGTTCAGCGACGAGCTGCCGCTGCTGCGGGTCATCTTTCTACCGCAGCCGTACGGCGAGCTGCACGCCATTCGCCTGGCGGACCGGACGGTGGTCCGGTTGACCCACAACAAGTGGGAGGACGGCCCGACGGCCTGGGTCCGGGACGTGCCGGGCCTCGACTGACGCGCCTCCACCAGCGGACCAACGTCGGCGGTCGCGACCGCCGTGCTCCATCGCCTCGCGTCGCATCGACGGGGCGATTCTGTCGCCGATTCGAACATCAGCGCCAGGAGTTCGGAACTCCCTCGCCGTCCGCCCAGAGCATCGCTTCGGCCCGCGCCAGCAGCCTTCGCAGGCCGGTGCGGTGGAGCGCGGACACCGCGACGCCGCCGTGCCGGCGCGCCATCGCATCGCCCTCGCCGTCCCCCATGCGGTCGATCTGGTTGAAGACGAGGAGCTCCGGCGCCTGCATGCCGATATCTTGCAGCACGCCGCGGACGGCCTCGATGCGCCGCTCGCAGTCGGACGCCGCGGCGTCGACGACGTGGAGGAGCAGCGACGCGTCGGCCAGCTCCTCGAGGGTGGCGCGAAAGGCGGTGACGAGGTCCGGAGGCAGGTCGCGGATGAATCCCACGGTGTCGGTAATGATGACCTCGCGCTCGCGCGGGAACCGCAGGCGCCGCGAAGTGGGGTCGAGGGTCGCGAACATCTGGTCGGCGACGTGCACCTCGGTCCGTGTCAGGGTCCGCAGCAGCGTGCTCTTGCCCGCATTCGTATAGCCGACGATGGACAGAACCGGGACCGCGCGGCGCCCCCGCCGCTGCCGCCGGTTCTCGCGTTGCGCGGCGAGCTTCTTCAACTCGCGTTCGAGCCGGGTCAGGCGGTCCCGGGTACGCCGGCGGTCGACCTCGAGCTTCGTCTCGCCGGGTCCCCGCCCGCCGATGCCGCCAGCGAGTCGCGACAGCGAGACCTCGGCGCGTTGCGCGAGCCGCGGGAGCAGGTACTTGAGCTGCGCCAGCTCCACCTGCAGCTTGCCGTCGCGCGTGGTCGCATGTTGCGCGAAGATGTCGAGGATGAGCTGCGTGCGGTCTATCACCCGCAGCTCCATGCGCTCGCCCAGGTTGCGCGCCTGCGTCGGGGTCAGGTCCTGGTCGACGATCACGAGATCGACGTCGCTCTGGAAGGCGCGGATGACGAGATCGTCCAGCTTGCCGGAGCCGAGCACGGTCTTGGGGTCGACCCGGGATCGGTTCTGCGTTACGACGTCGATGATGTCGACCCCCGCCGAGTGGGCCAGTTCGCGTAGCTCGGCGATATGGACCTCGAGGTCCCCGGCGCTGCGCCGGGCGGTGACCGAGACCAGGATCGCGCGCTCGCGCTCTCCGATGCGCTGCGTGCCGGTGCGGCGCGCGAGCGCGGCCTCGCGGTCGCGGATCCAGTCCTGGAAGTCGAAGGCGATCCGCGCCGGCGGCTGCGGGTCGAGGCATTCGATGCCGGCGTTGCGGTCGCTCGGGGTGCGGTCATCGGTGGGTGTGAGGGCTGCGGTATGGGCAAGCGCGGGCAGGCCGTCGTCGTCCATGCCCACCGTCACCAGGGCGTCGAGGCGCAGCAGCAGCAGGTCGGTCCGGTCGTCGCGCGTCAGCCCCTCGTTCCCAAGATGGGTGTGGAGGCAGCGCAGGCCGCGCAGACGCCCGTGGCCGGCTCGCAGGCGGCCCCAGTCGGGCAAGGCAATCGAGTGGGCATCGCCCACCATCACGTGCTGGACCAGACCGCGGCGATCGAGCAGCACGCCGACCTGGCGCCGAATCTGGTGGCTGATTTCGGTCAGGTGCCGGGCGAGCTCCTGGGTGATCAGCCGATCGGCCGGCACCCGACGCCGGAAGAGGCGCTCGAGCTGGCGAGTGTGACTGGCCTTGAGGCCGTGCGTTTCACCGAAGACCTCGATGGGAGGTGCCTCCAGTCGCGGGCGCGGGCTGGCCGGTGGCGTCCAACTGAATCCGAGCGCCAATTGTACGAGGAATGGGTCATGACCGGGCCGGCGAGTCTCTTCCAATGACACATGAGCCTGAACGAGGAGTTGTTTCCAACGACACATGAGCCTGAACGGGGGCCGGGTCGAGGATCATCGGAGGATGATCGTGAGACTCGACACGCACCGGCTGCAGACCCTGGATCAGGTTCGGGAATTCCTCAACGGAAGCGAGCAGGTCGACCTGCAACCACAAACCCGCGCCGACTCCTACGCGTTCGTGGCGAAAACCGTGCGACGGTTCGACTACGCCCTGCGGGGGAAGGCCGACAAGGGCCTGCTGCGCCGCTTCCTGGCCAAGGTGGCCGGCCTGTCACGGGCCCAAATCACACGCCTGTTGCAGCAACACCGGACCACGGGAGAGATCGCCGACCGCCGCGACACCCCGCGCCGACCGTTCCCGCGCCGCTACTCCAACGCCGACATCGGGCTGCTGGCCGAGCTCGACGTGCTCCACGGCACGCTGTCCGGTCCGGCCACGCGCAAGCTCTGCGCCCGCGCTTTCCATCTGTTCGGCGACCGCCGCTTCGAACGCCTGGCCGGCATCTCCAACGGCCATCTGTACAACCTGCGGCACACGACAAGCTATCAACGGCGCCGCGGAACGACGCCGCTGCCGACGCGCCCGGTGCCTGTCGCGATCGGGGAACGCCGCCGCCCGCAGCCGTTCGGACAACCTGGCTGGGTGCGGGTCGATACCGTCCATCAAGGCGACCTGGACGGCATCAAGGGCCTCTACCACGTGAACCTGGTGGATGAGGTCACCCAGTTCCAGTGCATCGGCTCGGTCGAGCATATCCACGCCGCCTGCCTGGCCCCGGTCCTCGACGCTCTGCTGCGGGCGTTCCCCTTCACGCTCCACGGCTTCCACGCCGACAACGGCTCGGAGTTCATCAACCGCGAGGTCGCGGCGCTGCTCCAGGGGCTGCACATCGACGCATTCACCAAGTCCCGCGCCCGTCGCAGCACCGACAACGCCCTGGTCGAGAGCAAGAACGGCTCGGTCATCCGCAAGCAGCTCGGTCACGGCCACATCCCCAGCCGCTGTGCCGCGCAGGTCAACGCCTTCACCCAGCAGGTCCTCTCGCCCTATCTCAACTTCCACCGCCCCTGCTTCTTCCCCACCGAAGAAGTCGACCGCAAGGGCCGCGTGCGCAAGCGCTACCGCGACGCCGACATCATGACCCCCTACGAGAAGCTCAAGTCGTTGCCCGACGCCGCCGCCTGCCTGAAGCCCGGAACCACCTTCGCAAAGCTCGACGCGGTCGCGGTCGCGGTCGCGATGAGCGACAACGAAGCCGCGCAGGCGCTCGACGAGGCCCGCACGCGGTTGTTCCGGTCCATCCACCCAGCGGCCTGAAGGTTTGCTCCGGCCCGCTACCGCCGCCTGTCGGTCGGCGTCGTGCTGTTGACGAGCAGGCGCGAGGAAGCTCGAACACCGGACGTGCCAACTCGCGCGGGCGCTGCCGAGCCCGGATCGCCGGCGCCGACGCGCGTCGTCACCGGCTGCGGTCGAATACGGACGGACAGCGCTGTCGTCGAGCCCGGATCGCCGGCGCCGACTTGCGTCGTCACCGGCTTCAGCACCACCGAAAGGCGGAAGCGCGACGCCATCAGGCACGAGCGCCGACGACGATCCATCCAGCCGTTGCCGGCCGTTTCACAGCCCCTCGCGTAGTCACGTCCAGCCCCTCTGCTGCCGGTTCCGCGCTCGGCTACCGCACTCCGCAAACGTCCACAGACGGACGTTCGCTCCGCTTGGTCTCCTGCTGTTCAGAACCCGGCAAACCAGACCCTCACCGTTCGGTTGCTACGGCAGCGGCTACAGCACCTTCGCCCTGAACCAGGACGCGCCCAGCGCCGCGTCGTACATCGTGACGGTTCCGCCGCCATGAGCGATAATGCTGCGGTCACGCGCGCCCTCAACGCGGCCCGCGCCAGGACCTGTTTCGATCCGTCGGTTCGGTCGCCTGACAGGCGCGGCTCACGTGCCCCGCTTCAGGCTCATTTCTGGATTGGAAAGGACTCGGCGTCCATCAGCGCGGCGCGCCGTTCGAGGTGCTTCACACCACCCGCGAGATTTACCGGCCGCGGTCCAGTGCCTTCTGCGCGTCGGCGTGGCCCTGTTCGGCGGCCAGACGGTACCACCGGACCGCGTCCATGAGATTCCGGCGCACGCCACGGCCGTTCAGGTACATGTAGCCCAGGTTGTACTGCGCGTCGGCGTGGCCCTCTTCGGCCGCGCGGCGAAACCACCTGAGAGCTTCCTCGTCGTCCTGCCGCACGCCCCGACCACGCTCGTACATGTGGCCGAGATTGTTCTGCGCGAAGCCGTTTCCCTGCTCGGCCGACCGTCGGAACCAGAACACCGCTTCAATGTCGTCGCGTGGCACCCCGCGGCCTTCCCGGTACATGTCGCCGAGGCTGTTCTGCGCGAAGCCGTTTCCCTGCTCGGCCGCCCGCCGGAACCAGCGCACCGCTTCCGCGTCGTCGCGTGACACCCCGCGACCGTCCCGGTACATGATGCCGAGGTTGTTCTGTGCGCGGGCGTTGCCCTGTTCCGCTGCGCGGCGGTGCCACGACAAGGCGACCGCATCGTTCCGGGTTACGCCGCGACCGGTGTTGTACATGAAACCGAGGGCCGCCTGTGCGGGGGCGTACCCCTGTGCAGCCGCCCGCCGGAACCACGACACGGCAGCACGGTAGTCCCGTGCCACGCCGCGACCGTTCTCGTACCTTGCGCCGAGCTCGGTCTGCGCCCGCGCGTCTCCCTGCTCGGCCACGAGGCGAAGCTGGCCGACACCGAGCTGGGCAACATCACCCTGAGCGACCTCAAGCGGCTGTACCGCGCCGCCGGCGCCCACGCGCTGCACGAGGACGAGCGCCAACAGCGAAAGAACGAGCAACCTCGCAGGCGCCTTGTTCGTAATCATGACGGTCCTCGAACGCCAGTTCATCGCTCCCACCGTCAGCAAGCCGGACTACCTGTGCTCGGGCACGATCCTGCTACCGGTGGCCGGCCCCCGTCTTCGCGACGAGGTTGAAGAACGAGAAGAGGTGTCCGACCACCTTGCGATTCCTCGATATGGAGAGCGCGGCGACGAGCGTCGCAAGTCGAGCGGCGTGACGGGTTTTCTGCATCTTCCTCCTGTGCGTTCCGGCGCCAGCCGGCGCCCAACTACCGCTGCGAGTCCTCGACCGCCGCCAGCAGCGCCCGGTAGCGCGCATCCGCCTCCTCCACGCGGGGCTCGAGCAGGCGGCGCTGGGCGGGCCACATCTCCGACAGCAGGCTGCGCGTCTCCCACGGTTCGAGGTCGCGGTTCGGATCGACCGCCTCGGTCAGCAGCTCGCGAAGCCGGGTCCGTTGCAGCGCGACGAGCTCGGGGACGTGCTCGTCCCGATAGAAGGGACGGCCCTCCACGATCACGTAGATCGGCGCGCTGTGGGCCACCGTGAGGTTTCCGCGCTCCTGCCGTTCGCCGAACGCCCGCACGGCCAGCCAGAGGCTGCGGTCGGCGGTCACCGTCGTCCGGAGCCGGACGCGGTCCCGGTCGTTGGCCGGCTCGGTGGCGACGACCTCACCATGCACGACAAGCTCCAGGCGGTCCAGCCGGTCCAGATCCGGATTGAGCGACGCCTCCGCCACCACCTCCACGGTGCCGCCCGGCTCGACGTGCAGCTCGTCTCCCAGCGGCCGGCCGTTGGCGGTCACCTCCAGCAGCGGGCCGTTGGTGACGAAGAGACGGCCCGCGCGAAAGGCGTCGAACCAGGCGTCGACGCTGAAGGGACCGTCGATCTTCGCGTAGCTGCGCACGACGCCCGGCAGGTCCATGTAGGGGAAGTCGGACCCGGCCGCCGGCAGGAGCTTGTAGCCGAGGTTGAGAAAGCCGTACCAGAGGTCGGTCGGCAGCCGGCCCTGCTGCAGGATCTCGATGAAGTCGACGATTCCGAACGGCACGTCGAGGGCGATGCCGCGCCGCCCGTTGAACAGCTCCGCCTGGTGCGCGTAGCCGGACACGCCCCCCTGACGGCGCGACTCCTCGAAGACCCGGTGGTAGAGGAAGTGGCTCTCGGGTGCGACGTGGAGCGGCCGCCGTAGATTGTGATGGATGGTGTGGCCGCGGTGGACGGTCCGGGGATCCTCCTGGCCCGAGACGAGAGCGTGGCCGTCGCGCTCGAAGCGGCCCGCCGCACCCCACGCCGGCTGCCCGAAGTGCGTGCCGGCCATGTTGCCCATCTGCAGGAGGTTGGCGACGTGCACGTCCTCGGCCGCCACCTGCGCCCAGGTGTTTTCGTCGCGGACCGTGTCGCGCTGGATGTGGATATGGGCGTCGCCGGAGTGCCAACCGCGCGCCGGCTGGTCGGCGTAGCGCGCCAGGGCGACGGAGACGGTGCTGGTCTCGCCGGGCCGGATCTCGACCTCGCCGTGATGGACCCGGTACTCGATGCCGCGGGTGACGACGAGCTCGTACGTCCCGGCCGGCACCCGGGCCGCGTAGCTGCCATTCACGTAGAACGCCTGCCGGTGCGGCGACGGCCAGAACGTGCGGCGGGTAAGCGAGAGTCGCCGGACCTCGTCGGTGTAGCGGTGCACCAGGATCGCGTCGTCCGACGGCAGGGGCATCCGGCCGGTCGCGTCGTAGAGACCGATGCGGGCGGGCATGGGACGGCCCGACGAGGCGTCGGTGATCTGCAGCCGGACCCGGCCGGATGCCGTAGGGGCCTCGGTCGCGCCGCTGCGGGTCACCTCGACGTCGCACACGCACAGCCCGTCGCGGCTTCCCACGGCGATGTCGATCCCCCGCGTGCCGTGGCCCGCCAGCCGCGCCCGGTCGAGGGTCAGGGTGACGCTCTGCAGAGCCTCTCCGGCCTCCGGGCGGACCCCGGCCCGGCCCAGGCCGTCGCCGCCGTTGCGGTCCCAGACAACGGTGAACGGGGCGGTGAGGGCCGGCGCGTAGGTCAGGGTCAGGGTCACCGGTTCGTCGACGTCGAAGGCGTATCCGTCGTCGACGTCGAAGCCGATCAGCCCGCCCGCGACGCACTGCCGGCCGCCCACCGTGCGCGTCTCGACCTCGTTGCGGTAGGCGCCCAGACCCAGTTCGGAGTAGCTCAGGCCGTAGGTGTGCGCGATGCGCGGCCGGTTCCAGTCGACCTCGCGCACGTAGCGGGCCTCGCTGCCGTGGGCGCGCACGCGGAGCGCCGCGGTCGTCGTCAGGGCGGTGATCGCGGACCCGAGCACGCACACGGCGAGGAACCAACGGGACGCAGGCTTCATCCGCAGCATTCTGGCAGAATCACGCAGCGTCGTCGGCAGGACTTCTGCCTGGACCGGCCCCCGCAGTGGGACATCGGCCGCTTCAGGCTGACGCGCGACCGGGTCACATTCAATCGAGGCCGGTAGTCAGCTCCCGGTGTATCCGACGGACGGCCATCTCCATCGCGCGGGAGTAGCCCTGGAACCGCCGGTACTGCGGGAGGTCGATGCCGGCCACGGCCCGATCCTCCGTGGCGCCCTGCTCGATCTGCCCTTCCACCGCCTCTCGCACGTCGAGCAGGATCCGTCGATGGCCCTGCAGGCCGGCCCGGGTCTCGCGGGGATCGTCCGGCAGGAACCCGTGCCCCGGCACGAAGACGTCCGCCTCCAGCGCCGCGGCAGCCTCCAGCGTGCGCAGCCAGTCGCTGGGGTAGCTGTCGCGCGTGTACGGGAACTCGTCGAAGTTGAACACCTCGCTGAGGTAGGCGATGCGGTCCTCGGGGACGAACACGATGCTGTCGCCGCGGGTGTGGGCCCGGCCGAGGTGGAGAATCCGGATCTCCTTTCCGCCGAGGTGGAGCGTGACGCGCTCGCGATAGGTCTGGTCGGGGACCCGGTCGGCCCGGTCCTCCGGTGACATATCGCCCAGCAGGCCCATCAGGTCCTCACGGTAGCGCTCGTGACCGATGTTGAACACGTCTCGGTAGACCGCGTTCCCGCCCGTGAACCGTCCATGAAAGGTCGAGGACACCAGGAACCGGACCGGCTGGTCCGTTACCTGGGCTATGGCCTCCCTGACCCGGCGCGCGATCTCTTCCGAGCCGAGCGCGTCGACTACGACGACCCCCTCGCTCGTGACGATGATCCCGCTGTTGAAGGTCGAGGACACCCCCGGCGTGTCGTCCGTATGCATGTAGACGTAGTGGCCCGGCTGGATCTGTCTCAGGCCCCCTGCGCTTGCCCCGTCGACGGCCTGTGCCGGCAGCGCTTCGGATCGGGGACCGGGACTCTCCTCCGCCGCGGGGGCGGACAGACCGAAAAGGACCAGAACGAGGAGCGCCAGGCAGAGAGCCGGCGTCGCTCCTGCCGGTGCCGGCGAGCGGTGGGGACTGACCATGTGCTGCATGTCGAGAATCTTGCCATGGGCGTCCGGTCGGGCGCCAGACTTTCCGCTACCACGTCGGCAGCTTCGGGACGGCGATGCCCGTCGGGCTGTACTCCAGGCGAGTGCCGGCTTCGGCGGACAGCAGACTCACCAGGAACGGATAGAGCGCCTCCATCCGGAACGCCGTCGACGCCGAGGGCTTCCAGGCGATCTCACCTCCGGCCGAAAAGCCTGCCGCCGCCAGCGGTTCCGGAAGCGTGGGGATATCGGTCACGACGTGCAGGACCACGTCGCTGTCGCCCTGTCCGTCGGTGATGAACGGCGGCTGGTGGTCGCCGAAGATCAGCGCGATGAATCCGGGTTCGATGCGCTGACGGAACGCCTCGATCAACAGCTCCCATTCGTAGGCGACGGTCACGAAGTAGTCCCGTTTCCAACCTTGCGGAACCGTGAGCGCGAGCTCCACGTAGTCCGGCCGGGTCTCGAGGAACGAGGGTTGCGTCTCTTCCAGCTCCGCGACGTCTTCCGTAATCCGGGGCGGGGGCTCCCACGCAAAGTGCGTGGACACGGCGAAGAAGTGAAGCAGTCGGGGCTGCGGGTTCCGGCTCCAGTGGTTAGTGAACGCGTACTCGAGGGCCCACTGGTCCGGCACGTGACCGAACCCGTAGAAGAAACCGTCGTACGAGAAGTCCTCCCGGATGATCACGTCGTCGTAGTCGTACAGGTCCTCCGCCCAGGTTGCGCCGGGCTGGACGGCCAGCGTGTAGTAGCCGTGGCGCTTCAGGTACGAGATCAGGTGGGGATACCGGCGAGCCATGCGCTTCCAGGCCCAGTACATCGAATGGCTACCGATTCGTATCCCACTCAACGCCGATGCGGTGCTCATCCAGGACCCGCCGCCGTGCACCGGAGCGGTCACGAAGCGCGTGAACAACGGGAGTTGCAGCTCGTCCAGCGCGCTCTGCACCTGCCGCATCAGCCCCTGTCGTGCGATTCGGTAGTCGTCGTCGGCCCACAGCGTCGCGCCATACGACTCGACTTCGAAGAGAAAGATGTCGGGACGGCGAACCGGCGTCGTCTCTGCCAGGCGGGCCGCGGCCCGTGCGACGGAATCGTCCAGAGTCTCGACGGTGGCCAGCACGTCCTGTGACCGCTGCCAGTTGCGGTGCAGGTGCTTTGCCTGGAGTTGGACGATCGGATCGTCCCGCGATACACCGAACCACGAGAGCGACAGCACGCAGTAGGCGTTGACGACGATGCACCCGATGGCCACGCGCCGCGGACCGCGGCCGGCGCCCCAGCGCCAGACGGTATCGAGATAGCGCGCCGCCAAGAGTCCGAACCCGGCGACCGCGGCCAGCAGGACCGCGGCGTACACGACGTCGGTCGGTCCCCACGTGTCGCGTACGAAAATCCACGCACTCTCGAGCATGAGAATGTCGTCGAGAAGAGTGCCCGGGCGGTCGAAGAGCTCGTGGATGAAGAGGCTGTACGCCATGAACGCCAGCAGCACGGCGTAGGCGAACCAGGCGAGCGCAACCCCGGTCCGGCGCCACCTGCCGGCGAAGTGGCTGACCAGAACCAACGACGAGAAGATGAAGATCCAGTCCGCGCTGACCCGGAAGATGTCCATGTTGTGGCGCCGGACGAACAACTGCATGACGTACTCGTACGTGCTGCGTCCGAGCCCTGACCATCCCCAGTCGTAGTCACCCCGCGGATGTCCCAAGGGGAAGAAAGGCCAGAAGTTGTTCTCGTCTGAAACGAGCAGAAAGAGAGGGACGAACAGCAGCACGTTGAGCGCGACGAACCCCACCGCTACAGTGGCCCCGGCCGGGAGCGACCGTCTGTACATCCACGAGGGCACGCGGAGCGTCAGGTGGATTTCAGGAATGGATGGTCTCCAGTGAACGCCGGACCAAGCTCACGACTATACATCGCCGCGGCGAACCGTACGGCGGGCGCCTTGCCGACACCCCGCTGCGTTTGACAGGCGATGCATGCGGCCCGGCTCTGTTGCTTCCCGCTCAAGATGCCGTCACGGAGCGATGCGTTGCTATTGGTCCGCGGCGTTGGGAACGCCCAGAGGGGCGCCGCGCAGGAAGTCGGTCAGCGACCGGTGCCGCACCCCATCGAAGTCGGCCGGTTGATGCGGGTCCAGGGACAGCAGCACCCGCGGGTAGGCGTCGCGGATCGCGGCGAAGGCGGCGAGCTCGCGTTCGATCGTGGCCGGCGACTCCAGCAGGTAGGCGACCTGCACGTAGTACCGCCCGGACCGCTTCTCGGCCACGAAGTCGATCTCCTGCGCTCCCGCCACTCCCACCGTCACCGTGTAGCCGCGGCGGCGCAACTCCAGGAACACCAGGTTCTCCAGGACGCCGCCGATGTCGCTCTCGCGGTAGCCGATGATGCCGTTGCGTAGCCCGACGTCGCCCAGGTAGTACTTCTGGTTGACCTGCAGCAGCTTGCGGCCCCGCAGATCGAAGCGCGGGACCGGTGCCAGCAGAAAAGCATCGCCGAGATGGGCCAGGTAGCTGAGCACCGTGTCCACTGCCGTCGTGCGGCGCTGGCTTTTCATGAAATCCGCGATGCGCTTGGCCGACACCAGGCTGCCGACGCTGTCGACCGCGAACCGCGCTATCGCTTCGAACAGCGCGACGTCGCGGATCCGGTGACGCCGGATCACGTCGCGAATGGCGATGGTGTTCACGATGTCCGCCAGCATCTGATCGACGATCGGGTCGCTCAGGTCGGTGTGCAGTAGGCCGGGAAGACCCCCGATGCGCAGGTAGAGACGGAAGAGAGCCGCGTCGTCGAGTGATCCGCCCGTGCGCTGCCGGTACAGGTCGCCGAACTCGCGCAGCGTGAGCGGGAAGACCTGGAGCGTGACGTAGCGGCCGGCGATCAGCGTCGCCAGCTCAGCCGACAGGAGCGTGGCGTTGGAGCCGGAGATCACCACCTGCGTGTGCTCCTGGCCGTTCAGCGAGGCGACCGCGCGCTCCCAGTCCTGGATCTGCTGCACCTCGTCGACGATCACCACGCGCGGCTCGTCGCGGCGCGTCGTCGACTCCACCAGTTCGACCAGATCGCGGGCCGTGCGCACCGGCTCGAAGTCGAACGACTCCTTGTCGACGTAGACGACCTGTCTCTCGCCGCGCAACGAGGCGGTGAACTGCCGCAGCAGGACGCTCTTGCCGGCGCGTCGGATGCCCGTCACCGCCGTTATCACGGGGGCATCGAGGAACCGCCGGAGCCGGTCGAGGTAGTGCCTTCGCTGGATCTCCATTCCCTAATGTATTCGAATGAAACAGTAGTTCCTTTGTGAAGTTCGATCATAAACGAAATATATCTTGCGGACGCACTCGCCCAGACGCACGAAGGCCCGGCGCGCGGGCCGGGCCCTTCTTCATGCGAGGTGGCGACGAGGAGAGCCGATTCAGGCGTCGGACGTCAACGACAGCGGCTCGTGCTCCAGGGCGACCCGGCCCGTGCTGTCGCCGAAGCTCTCCGCCGGCACCCCGGCCTTGTCCAGCAGGCCCAGCAGCAGGTTCGCCATGGGCGTCAGCTTCGCGAACTGTATGTGGCGACCGCCCTTCAGCCGCCCGGCCCCGCCCCCGACCAGCACCAGCGGCAGGTTCTTGTGGTTGTGCAGGTTCCCGTTGCTCATCCCGCTGCCGTGCAGCACCATCGAATGGTCCAGCAGGCTTCCGTCCCCGTCGGGCGTGGCGGCCAGCTTCTCGACGAAGTAGGACAGCAGCTCGACGTGGTAAGTGTTGATCGCGGCGATGGAGGCGATCTTCTGCGGGTCGTCCTGGTGATGGGAGACCGCGTGATGGCCTTCGTTGACGCCGATCCAGGGGAAGGTGCGGGCGCTCTGCTCGCGGCCGAGCTGCAGGCTGAAGACGCGCGTGATGTCGGTCTGCCAGGTCAGCAGCAGCAGGTCGAGCAGCAGCCGCGCGTGCTCGTCGTAGGTCTCCGGGATGCCGACGGGACGATCGGGGAGCGCGAGGGTGGATTCACCCGCCTGCGCCTCGGCCCGCTGGATGCGCCGCTCGACCTCGCGCACCGCGTCCACGTCCCGATCCACGCGGACACGGTCGCTCGCGCCGAGCGAGTTGACCAGCCGCGCCATGTCCTCGGTGACCGAGTCGAGGATGCTCCGGTCGCGCCGCATCTCGGCCCGCCGCTCGTCGACCGTGCCGCCGTCCCCGAACAGCCGCTCGAACACCATGCGGGGGTTGTTCTCCATCGGCAGCGGCGTGGTGGGCGACGACCACGACAGGCTGTTGACGTAGACGCAGTTGTAGCCGTTGTCGCAGTTCCCGACGAGGAAGCTGTTCTCCAGGGTGAGCTCCAGCGACGGCAGCCGGGTGTCGCGGCAGAGCTGCCGCGCGGCGATCTGGTCAACCGTGGTGGCCAGCCGCACGTCGGCGCCCTCGGTCATCTTCGGGCGCGCCGCGCTGAGCCAGCTCGCGTTGGAGCGCGTGTGCTCCGCGTTGCCGTCGGTGCCGTTCCCCTGCGCGTTCCTGTGCTCCATGTTGGTGAGCACCAGGGTCTGGGCCTTCACCGGATCGAGCCTCTGCAGGATCGGCGAGAGCTCCAGGGGGCCGCCCGCGCCCCGCGGCGTCCACGTGTTGAAGCCTTCGGGCGCCCACGACACCGACCCGTGCGGGAAGTAGATGAAGCCGAGCCGGCGGACCGGATTCGCCGCGGTCCGCGCGGTGGCCGAGAGCGCCGGGACCATCGAATCCAGGAGGGGCAGGGCGAGCGTCGCGCCGGCGCCCCGGATGAACGTTCTGCGCGGCAGGCACTTCCTGGTGATGAACATCGGTTCGATCTCTTTCAGCGGGTTCTCAGCGGGAAGCCACGGTAACCGTGGCCGGGGCATCGCCGGACGGCGGCCTTCTCATCTGGAACGGCGTGCTCTTCACGATGCCGAGGACGATGGACGAGAAGCGGTAGTCGTCGCCCGCCGATTCACGCTCGATGGCGCGCACCGCCGGCTGGTCGTAGTGCTCGACGGCCCGGCCGAGCGCGTAGGTGAGGAGCCTCTCGGTCAGCGTCCTGACGAACTGATCCGCGCGGCTGACGAGCGCCTGCCGCAACCCGGCCACGCCGTCGAAGGTCGTCCCGTCGGGGAACGAGCCGGAGGCGTCGATCGGCGCGAAGCCGTCGGTTCGCGTTCGCCAGCGCCCGATCGCGTCGAAGTTCTCCAGCGACAGCCCGACCGGGTCCATGAGGGCGTGACAGGCCGCGCAGGCGGGGTTGCGCCGGTGCTGCACCATGCGCTCGCGCATCGAGAGCACGGCGTCCGACTTCTCCTCGCTCAGCGGCGGCACGTTGGGCGGCGGCGGCGGCGGCGGCGTTCCGAGGAGGTTCTCGAGAATCCACTTGCCGCGGACCACCGGCGACGTGCGCGTGGCGTACCCGGTGACGGCCAGGATGCTGCCCTGACCCAGAAGGCCGCCGCGGGGGCTGTCCGGCGGCAGCGTGATGCGCCGGAAGTGGCTGCCGTAGATGCCCGGGATGCCGTAGTGCTTCGCCAGCCGCTCGTTCACGAACGTGTAGTCGGCGGTCAGCAGATCCAGCGCGCCGCGGTCCTCGCGGACGATGCTCTCGAAGAACAGCTCCGTCTCCCGGCGCAGCGCCCGCCGCAGGGTCTCGTCGAAGTCCGGGAACACGATGAAGTCGGGTGAGACCGCGGGGAGATTGCGCAGGTAGAGCCACTGCGCCGCGAAGTTGGTGACCAGCGACTCCGCACGCGGATCGGCCAGCATGCGCCGTACGTGGGATTCCAGCACCGCCGGATCTTGCAGCGTCCCGTCGGCCGCCGCCGCGATCAGCGCGTCGTCCGGCAGGCTGCTCCAGAGGAAGAACGAGAGCCGGGAGGCCAGCTCCAGATCGCTCACGAGATACGGCTCGTCGGAGTCGAGGTCCTCCGGATCGCGCTCGACCCGCAGCAGGAATTCCGGGCTGACCAGCAGGCGACGGAGCGCCATCTCGATGCCGGACTCGAAGTCGCCGTTGTCCCTGCCCTGCCGGTAGAAGCGGACGAGAAGAGCGACGTCCGCCGCGGTCACCGGCCGGCGGTACGCCCGGCGGGCCAGAGTCGAGAGGATCTGCGTCGCGCAGGTGATCTCGGTCGCCCGCGCCGTGTCCGGCCGGCAGGTGAAGATGCGCCGCCGGTTCGGCGTGTCGCCCGGACCGCTGGCGTCGAAGGGTCCGGTGACGGAGATCGAATACACGTTGGGCTGCGTCCGCTGATCGCCTCCGACGGTGATGTGCACCTTCAGGAACGGCTGGCGGTGACGCTCGACCAGGCCGGGGTGCTGCTCCACGAACGCGGTGCCCACGACATGCGGACCCGCCGTCACCGGCATGCGGACCGCCAAGTCGGCATCGGCCGTCCGGTCGACGGGCTGGTACTGGACGGACTGCCCCGGCGCGCGACGCGGCCTGGGCGTGACCGTCATCACCCGCACCGGCTCGCCGTCGAGCGTGATCACGACGTCGTGAGGTTGCTGCAGGCCACCGACCCGGTTGGTGTTCCAGCTCTTGCCCAGCTCGACCCGCAACTCGTACTCGGCGTCGACCGGGAAGGTGTAGCGGACCGTCGTGCCGCCGCGCGTGCCGAACGGCAGCCCCTCGACGTGCCCGGTCTGGTTCAGGTCCGAGGGGACGATGAACGTGTCGGCCACCGGCGAGCGGACCGGCGCGCCGACCGCGAGCCGACTGATCTTGCGGGCAGCCGACAGGTAGCGCTCCAGCCGGCCGGGGTCGAGTCCGCCGAGGCTGACGTTGTCGAAGCCGGCGCTCGAGTCGTCCGCCGGCAGCAGCGCGGCGACGTCGACCTCGAGGTCCAGCAGGTCGCGGATCGCGTTGCGGTACTCGGTTGAGTTGAGCCGGCGCAGCGCGTTGCTGCGACCTGGATCGGGGCGGGCCGCGGCAGCGCGGTCGAGCTCCGTCTCCAGGTACGCGGTCAGGCCGGAGTAGGTCTCGGAGTCGGGCCGCGGGCGTCCCGCGGGCGGCATCATTCCGGCGCGGAGCTTGCCGACGACCTTCTCCCAGATCTCAGCGTGGTCGCCGACCCGTGTGACGTCGACCGTGTCGAGCGCCAGCCCGGCGACCCGCAGGCTGTCGTTGTGTGGCAGGTGACGCAGTAGCGGTTGAGCAGCACACGCTCGGCCGCGCCGTCCGCCGGCTGCTCCGACGCGGCGGTGAAGGCTGGCCCCAGAAGCACCAGCAGCGCGGCGACCGGCAGGCGTAGGCTACTCATCCACGATGCTCCGCTCGACGGGCCGAAATGTGAATTGAGCAGTGTATCACCGGATGCCGGCGGCGGGCCCTCGATCCGTCGGTAACTCGCCCGCGCCGTTCGGCCGGCCGACGCGCCCGAGGAGCCGTGGTCGAGTCACGGTAGGATGGAGCCGTAACCGGAGGTCCTGCATGCGAGTGATGACTCGAGCGACGCGCCGGCGGCCGTTCGCAGATCGGCTCCCGCCGGTGTCCGTCCCGATACTGTTTCTGCTGTTGGCGACGGCTTCCGGGGCGAGCGGCGTGGGTCTCGACATGCCGCTGATCGAGGCCGTCAGGCAGGGGGACGCGACCGCCGTGCGCGCGCTGCTGGACGGAGAGGCCGACGTGAACGCACGCGAGGCCGGCGGCGCCGCGGCGCTGCACTGGGCGGTGCGGCTGGACAGGCTGGACCTGGCGGAGCTGCTGATCGCGGCCGGGGCCGACGCGATGGCCGCCAACGCTTTCGACGTGACGCCCCTCTCGCTCGCGGCCGTCAACGGCAGCGCGGAGATGATCGCGACGCTGCTCGCGGCGGGAGCCGATCCGAACGTTACGAAGGCGGGCAGCGAGGCGGTTCTCCTGACCGCGGCTCGCTCCGGGCGGGCGGGCGCGGTCCGAATGCTCGTCGCCCACGGCGCCGACGTGAACGCGGCGCAGGTGGCGGGGCAGACCCCGCTGATGTGGGCGGCGGCCGAGGGGCACGTCGAGACGATGCAGGTGTTGATCGACGCGGGGGCGGCGGTCTGGGCCCGCACGGTGATTCCGGAGACTCCGCTGCGCACCGGCCTCGAGGGGCCAGCGCCGCACGGCTTCACCGCACTGCTGTTCGCGGTGCGGGCGGGACACGCCGACGCCGTCCGCGTGCTCCTCGACGCAGGCGCCGACGTCAACGACACGCTGCCGGACGGCATGAACGCGGTCGTGCTCGCCGCCACGAACGCGCATTGGGAGCTGGGGGTCCGCCTCGTCGATTGGGGCGCCGACCCCAACGGCGCCGAGCAGGGCTGGGCGGCTCTGCACGCCATGACCTGGGTGCGCATGCCCAACTTCGGTTTCAATCCGCCGGGACCGGTGACGACCGGCTCGATGGACAGCCTCACCTTCGCCCGGGCGCTGGTCGAGCGCGGCGCCGACGTCAACGCCCGCATGACGGCGGAGCCGAGGAACGGCTACCGCAACGCGCTGAACCGGGTCGGGGCGACCCCGCTGATGATGGCCGCGCGGCTCGCCGACGCGCCGTTGATGCGCGTGCTGGTCGAGCTGGGCGCCGACCCGACGATCCCCAACGAGGACGGGACCACCCTCCTGATGGTGGCCTCCGGCGTCGGCATTCACTCGCCCGGGGAAGACCCGGGCACCGAGGAGGAAGCGCTGGCCTGCGTCGAGCTGGCGCTGGAGCTGGGCGGCGACCCGAACACGATGGACGACATCGGCGAGACGGCGTTGCACGGGGCGGCGTACCGCGGCGCCAACTCCATCGTCGATCTGCTGGTCGAGCACGGTGCCGACACGTTCGACGTCGAGAACGCCTCGGGGCTGGACGCCGCTGCGGATCGCACAAGGGGTCTTCCGGACGGCGACCTACAAGGAAGCCCCGCATACGGCCGAGCTTCTGGCGGAACTGATGGTCGCGCGCACGCCGGAGCCTGAGCCGTAGCTCCGGTCGAGCCGCCGCGTGATTGACAGGCGTATCGCATTGGGCCACGAATTGCGTCGCCCTCACGCGGCGCCGTTGCGAGACGGAATTCACGAGCTGCGTGTGCGATCGGGTCGCGTTCAGTACAGGATGCTCTATTTTTTCCATGACCACAGGGCGGTATTGAGCCACGGATGCACGAAAGAGCGCATAGTGCCCGTCGCTGAGGTGGATCGCGCGATCGCGAACCGGAAGAAGTTTGCAGCGAATCCTGAGCGGCACACAATGAGGAGCTAGCCCTACCCTGTACCCACATTATTCGTTCTGGACAACTCCAGCACGCTCCCGCCGTCCAATGCGGTAGCCGATGGTTGCGATGGACATTCGTTCGTAACCGCGCCACATGATCTGGTGTCCGGGGGGCGGGTCGTGCGTTCGGTTCTGGTAGCCGCCGAGGATGGCGAGCAGGAGGACTGCGGCGGCGAGATGGTCAGGGGGGCGGCAGGCCGAGTTCTTCGGCATAGTCGGTCAGGAAACGCAACTCGATGTCGGTGAACAGCAACTGGGCGTCGCGCCCCGGCACGTCACGACTGAGCAGGGTCATCACCATCAGGCGCCAGGCGATCACGGTATTGATGGTGACCGCGCGTTGGAGCCGGTCGGCGGTGTGGAACGCGAGATGTTCGACTCGGCATCCGGACTTGAGCACCCGGAACAGGTCTTCGATGCGCCAGCGCCGCAGGTAGTAGCCGATGACCGCGACCGCGGTTTCGGTGCTGTCGACGTCGAGGCTGGTGAGCAGGAACCACTCGACCGCCGGCTCGCCGGGCGGCGGCGCGGTTTCGCGCACATGGACCGTTGACAGCGCCAGCGGTTCGGCGCCGGCGATGGTCGGCGGCGCCACCACTTGGCGATGGCGCACCTCGGCCCGCGCCACCCGCCCGGTGCGCGCCGGGCGGGCCTGCCTGCCGCTGGATTTGCGCCGCGCGCTCAGGCGGTCGATCTCGATCTCGACGTGCCCGTCGGCGGCGCCGGCGCGCATGGCGGCGAACAGCTTCGGGGCGCCCTTGGCGAGACAGCGGTCATGGTGGGCGCGCACCAGCACTTCCACCCGGTTCAGACGGCGCTGCTCGTCGAACACCGCGAAGCAATCCGCCTCCCGGTCCATGACGCTGAGCACTCGGGTCTTGCGGCTCAACGCCGCCGCCGCCCGGTCGATGTCGCGCAGGCCGTCGACCCAGCGCCGCGTCTTGGGGGCCGTCTCCTGCGCCGCCGCCGGCGGCGGCTCGTCCGCCGGGCGCGCCGCGCCGCCCGGCGGCGCCTCGAAACCGCAGCGCAGCACGCCCAGCGGCAGACCCGCGCCATTGACCGCCAGGGTCAGATGCAGATGCAGGCCGAGCGTCTTCGAGGCCGTCTGGTTGCGCCCGATGATGCCCAGCCCCTCGCAGTGCGGGCGCGTCGCAAAATTCAGATCCGTCCCGTCCTGGATGCACAGCACCGTGTCCTGGCCGCGCATCCGCTGCAGCGTGCGCGCCCGGTGGGGCGCGAGAATGTTCCCGGGCGTGACCGCCGACGACACCGGCTGGTCGATGAGCCGGTAGTAGCCCTTCACCGCCGCGCGGTCGTGGGACGCGTTGGCGGTGACCGCCTCTCCGGGCAACGACGCCAGCAGCCCCGCGCTCTTGACCAGACGCGCCGACAACCGCTGATCGCCCAACGGCGCCCCTCCAAACTCGTTCACCGTCCAGGCGCCGCTGTCGAGACCGTCAGCCGGCGCCAGCGCCGGCGCCGCGTCGACCCGCGCCACCCCCAACCGCCGCCGCCAGTGCGGCTCCAACTCATACATATATACCGACTTGACCGGACGAGCCCGCGCGTGGTCGCGGTCCTGGCGCCCGCGACCGGCCGTGTGCCCGACCCACACGAAGTTGGCCGCCTTGAAGCTGGCGCCGTCATGCGCGGGGCCGACGAAGGTCTCCACCAGCCACGGGCGATACCGGTAGCGGGCCTCGAAATCCGCTGGCAAACGCGCCAGCACCTGGCCCAGCACCTGGCTGGCCAGGTTGCGGCATTGCACGCCGGGGCGGATCAGGAACCGGCTCAGGCACAGCACCCGGTGCAGATGGGCTTGGCGTTGCTCATCGCTCCATCCCATCCACGCCTCGCGCGCCCGCAAATGCAACGCCGACGCCGAAAACCCGACCGCGCCGAGCACCCCGTGCGCCGAGACCACCAGATAGCGCACCTGGCAGCCCGCAAAGGTCGTCGTCCCCTGCGGATGCTCGAAGTGCAGCAAGGTATTCCACACCCGGCGCTGCCGGCCTTGCTCTACCCGCTCCAGCGACAACCCCGCGACCGCCTCCACCGTACCCGGCACCGCCGTGGCCGCCGCCACCGGCGCGTCGAAACGCTGCGGCGTGGGCGCGCCCCCGCCACCCCGCGACGCCGGCAACGCAATCCGCCCCGCCTTGTGCAGCGTGTTGAGCGCTTTGAGACAACCCGCGAGTTGGGCCGACCCGCGCGCATCCACAAACCCGAACTCCGCGCACACCCGCCGCCCCACCGCCGCCCGGTTGTTCAGCGCCTCCTGCGCCACAATTCGCTCGAGGCGAGCTTGCGACTCAGGCGCACGAAGGGTCTGTAGTATCTGGTTCTGGTGCTCCATGCCGTGACGCTACACGGCGGAAGCTTATTTGTCCAGCCCTGAATGTGGGCGCAGCTAGCCTAGTGACCATGACTCCGAGGGGGAGGACGCGAGACGGTGTCACAATCCTGCGCGAACGCTACATTGGGGACGATCCCGAACGGCTGGCGCACCTTCATGAGGAACAGGTCAGGGCACTACCCTAAACTAGTTTGTCACCTGCCGATTTTCTGGTCATACTGGAGGTATGAAGCGAGACATCGAGCTGGAAGCGACCCTTGTTGCGAAGTATGCCGCCGTCGAGCCCGTGTTGGACGAGCGCAGTCGCCGCCGGTGGGCGGCGGCCGAGTCGCGCGCTATCGGCTACGGCGGCGACGCGGTGGTTTCGTCGGCCACCGGTCTGGCTCGGGAGACGATTCGCAAGGGACGCCGGGAGATTTCCCGCGACGAGGCGCCGACGGACCGCATCCGACGCCCTGGAGGCGGAAGGCCTCGCATCCAGCAGGATCAACCCGGCATCGAGGCCGCGCTCGAAGCCTTGGTGGATCCGCTGACGCGCGGAGACCCGACCTCGCCGCTGCGCTGGACGTGCAAGAGTCGCGCAAAGCTGGCGGCGGCGCTGAACGAGCAGGGGTGGCGGGTGAGTTCGACCACTGTGGGCCGGCTGCTGCACCGCCTGGGCTACCGGCTGCAATCGCCGCGCAAGCGGCAGGAAGGCGCCACGCATCCGGACCGCAACGCGCAGTTCGAGCACATCAACCAGACCGCGGACGCGCATCTGACCGCCGGCCAGCCGGTGATCTCGGTCGACACGAAGAAGAAAGAGCTGGTCGGGAACTTCAAGAACGGCGGGCGCGAATGGCAGCCGAAGGGCACGCCGCCGGCGGTGCTGGTGCATGATTTCCCGACCGACGCCGAGGGCAAGGCGATTCCGTACGGCGTCTACGACATGGCGCGCAACGAAGCCTGGGTGAGCGTGGGCTGGGACCACGACACACCGGCGTTCGCGGTGGCGTCGATTCGACACTGGTGGCATCAGATGGGTTGCGGCGCCTACCCCGAGGCCACGACCCTGTTCATCACGGCCGATGCGGGCGGGAGCAACGGGTATCGGTTGCGCGCCTGGAAGCATGCGCTTCAACAGTTGGCCGACGAGACCGGACTGACCATCGAGGTGAGTCATTTTCCACCCGGCACCAGCAAGTGGAACAAGATCGAGCACCGGCTCTTCTGTCACATCACGGCGAACTGGCGCGGCACCCCGCTGACGACGTACGAGACCATCGTCGACCGCATCGGGAACGTCCGGACAGCCACCGGGCTCCGGGTCCGGGCCGAACTCGACGCCGGGGAGTATCCGACGGGCGTTACGGTGACCAAGGAACAGATGGACGCACTCGCGCTGGTCCCCGATGCGTTTCACGGGGAATGGAATTACAAACTGTTACCCCGATGAAGTTGACAACTTTGTATCGATCACTGTCCTCAGTGCGGACGTGGCGCAGTTGATCTACGACGCACGGACAAATGCGGGCCTGTCGCAGAAAGAACTCGCGGAGCTCATCGGCACGACGCAGTCTGTAATCAGTCGGTTGGAGGATTCAGACTATGGGGGACGATCCCTCACGATGCTGGAGCGCATCGCGGGAGCATTGAGGAAGAAGTTGACCGTCACGATGACTGACCTCGGGAGAGCCGGAAAGCGCGAGGCATTCGTCGGCTTCGACTCGGCATGGGGTGACCAAGTACCTGGCGCCCATCCGGCGCCGCCGGGTGGGAAACTACGAAGAAGAGCCGCACCCTATCGGAGATCGGCGAGGCTACATGGTCACGCCCGTCGCGCCAGAAGGAAGGACGATCCTTCAACGCGCCGCCGTTGACCAGAAAGTACCCATCGATACCGAGTGGTCGGAGGACGCACACCATCGAACCACGGATTTCGGGTCGAGCGAGGACACAGGTCATCGAATGACCGATTCCAGGCCCAAGGTGCAGTTGCCCGGGCGGGTGGAGTATCGTTGCCCGATAGGGGGATGCACGAAAGTCTTCCACGGATCGCGGGGTGGATGGGACGCCCACGTAGCCTCGCCCCGACTCCATCCCGATTGGCACCCGGACGTTGCCGACGGAAGAGAACGGAAAGAACGCTTCAAGGCCGAGTATCCCGACTGGTGATCCATTGGGTGAAGCGGACCTACTCGTCGGCGAGCGGCTGGTGAAAGTAGTAGCAGAGCCCGTCCGGCGCGACCACGAAGAAGACCTGGTACTTCTCCCCGTGGCGCTTGTCCACGCGCCAGTTGGCGGTCGTCAGCCACGGGTCGCCACCCAACAGCGAACGTGCAAGATGTTCATTCGCCCTTTCCCGGGGCTCGCTCCCAGACATACGGCCGTCCGGTCACGTGTCGCTCGAACCAGTCGAGCTCGACGTTCATCTTGAACAACTGGTGCCGCAGCTCACGCCATCCATGTCCTTCGCGCGGCGCTACGTAGAGGTGCGTGGGCACGTCGAGGCTCTTGAGCGCGCGATGCATCTCGACGGATTGCGGCATCGGCACGCGCAGGTCGTCCTCGCCAACCAGGAAGATCGTCGGTGTGGTCACGTTCGACACATGCTTCAGCGGCGAGTGCTCCCAGTAGAGGTCCGTCGGGGCATCGACTTGCCAGGGCGTGCCGCCGAACCACGGGGTCCGCTGGCTGCGCGTATCGCTCTGCGCGTACATGGAGATCCAGTTGGCCGCGCCCGCTCCCGAGGCCGCCGCCTTGAAGCGGTTCGTGTAGGTGATCACCTTGTTCGTCATGTGACCTCCGCCGCTCCATCCCATCTTCGCCAGCCGCTCGCCGTCGGCCAGGCCGGCCGCAATCAGGTGGTCGGCGCCCGCGATCACGTCCAGGTGGGCGTTCTTGAAGTAGCCGCCGACCATGTCCCGCAGGAACGCGTCGCCGTAGCCGGTGCTGCCGCGATAGTTCGGCTGCAGCACGATGATGTAGCCGAGCGCCGCCAGTACCTGGATGGAGTTGCGCGACGCCCCGAAGCCGAACTTGTCGGAGGCTTGAGGACCCCCGTGGGTCTGGATGACCAGCGGATACCGCCGGCCGTCCTCGTAGTCGAGCGGATAGAACAGCAGCCCTTCCACCGTGACCCCGTCGGCGCCGGTCCACTGCGCCTTCTCCTGCCGCGGCAGCCGGAAGTCGTCGCTCAGGTAGTCGAAGACGCGAGTCACGCGCGTCGGCGTCGCGCCGGCGCCGGTCTCCATCAGCCAGACGTCGCCGGGGTTGTCCGGCTCGCGCAGGGTCAGGACGTGTCGGCCGGCCGCCGTCTCGAGGGTCCAGGACCCGATCGAGTGCCGGCCGTCGGTCAGTTGTTCGGCCTCGCTCGTCGCCGCATCCAGCCGGAACAGCTCGCTGCGAACCCCCATGTTCACGACCGCAAAGACCGAATTCCCGTCGGCCGACCAGGCCGCGTCGCTGAACTCGTAGGGCAGGTCGGGAGCCAGGACCCTGGCCGGACCCCCGTCGGCCGGGACCAGGAAGACGTTGCTGTTGTAGTACTTCTCGAACCGCTCGCTCGAGCGCGACAAAAAAAGCACACGGGAGCCGTCCGGGGACACTTGCGCGCTCGACTCCGGCACGTCGTTGCGTGTCAGCCGGCGCCGGTCGCTGCCCTCGGCGCCGATCACCCAGACCTCGCTCGCGTCGCGATACTCGAGCACCGGATTCGGACCGCGATGCAGGGCGATCCGCGTACCGTCGCGCGAGAGGTCATAGGCGAGGATCGAGTAGTCGCCTGCGGTCACCCGCCTCGTTGCGCCGGTCGCTACCGCGACCGTCCAGAGGTGCCGCTGCTGGAAGTTCTCTTCGAAGGCATAGACGTCGTTCCTTTCGGCCTCACGGGCCTGCTCCTCCGACGACCTTTCGTCGGAGGCGAGAAAGTAGATGATGCTGCCGTCGGGCGACCACGTGATGGTCGAGACCGCCGTCGGGTGGTCGGTGAGCTGGCGCGCCTCGCCACCGCGATTGCTCAACACGTGTATCTGCGTGGCGTCGGCCGTGCCGCGCGGCGCCAGGAACGCCACCCGGTTGCCATCCGGCGACCAGCGGGGGCTCGTCTCACCCTCCTCGCCCCGGGTCAGTTGCATCGTGTTGCTACCGTCGGCGTCGGCTCGCCAGATATGGCTGATGGCCCGGTTCGCCTCCCAGTCGGCTTCGGCCAGCACGTACAGCAGCTCGCGTCCATCGGGCGACAGTTGCGGGTCGCTCAGGCGGGGCACCTCGAGCAGGTCGACCAACGTCATGGTCCGCCGCGTCTGTCCGTCCGCCGCACCGCCGAGGAGCAGACAGGCCACCGGCAATGCCGTGAGCGTACGCAGCATCATCATCTCGCACGTCCTTTCAAAACCGCCTGAGGGTCATGCACCCCGTCCCATCGCTCCTAGTGATCCTGCCACGCAGCCGCGGTAGGATCCACCGTCGGACGGTGCGCGAGGCGCGGGGCAATCTACTGTTGGGACGGTGGATCCGGTTGACGAGTCAGGGTTGCTGCGAGGAGGCCGTATGCTGAAGTGGAAGCTGATCGCCACACTTGGTCTGTCGTGCGGGATCGTCGGCGTTGCCTGGGGATTCGCCCAGCAACCGCGCGAGCCCGGCTTCTTCGAGTTGCGCATCTACAAGACGTTGCCGGGAAAACGGAATGCGCTGGCGGCGCGTTTCGGAGACTACACCACCGGGATCTACGAGCGACACGGGATACGCAACGTAGGTTACTGGCTCGCGGCCGCCGGCGAGGACGCCGACCGCACGTTCGTGTACATGCGGGGATACCCTTCTCGACAGGCGCGCGACGAGCGACTCGGCAAAGCGCACGCCGATCCGGAGTTCGATGAGGTCGTGAGGACGATGGAGCGCAACCCCGACACCAGGCTCATCGAGTCGGTGCAGTCCGTGGACCTCGTCCCGACGGACTACTCGGCCATCCGCTGGTGAGGCATCCGGCCCACCGGTGACGGTTCTCACGGCGAGCCTGCGGCGCCGCCTCGATCCCTACACTCCCGACAGCAGCGGCAGGCGCCCGGTGCTGTCGCCGAACTTCTCCACCTGCACGCCGAACTTGGCCATCAGGCTGAGGGACAGGTTGGCCAGCGGGGTGCCCTTCGGATACGTCAGGTGCCGGTTCCCCTGCAGTCCCCGCTCCGGTCCGCCGATGACGGCCACCGGGACGTTGTAGTTGTTGTGGATGTTGCCGTCGCTCATGCCGGCCCCGTAGAGGACGACGGTGCCGTCGAGCAGCGTGCCGTCGCCGTCGGGGATCGACTGCAGGCGGTCCAGGTAGTACGCCAACGTGTCGACGTGATAGGTGTTCAGCTTCGTGAAGTCCTTCATCTTGTCCGGGTTGTTCCCGTGGTGCGACATCGAGTGATGCGCCTCGGGCAACCCGATCTCGTTGTAGGACCGAGTGATGTTCTCGCGCGCCAGCATGAACGACGTGACGCGCGTGATGTCGGCCTGGAACGCCAGCACCTGCAGGTCGAACATCAGCTCGGCGTATTCCCGGAAGGTCTCCGGCACGCCGACCGGACGCTCCGGGACCGCGAAATCGCTGTTGGTCGACTCGGCTCTGACGATGCGCTGCTCGACGTCGCGAATGGTGCCGAGATACTCGTCGAGCTTCGTGCGGTCGTGCCCGCCGAGCCGGCTCGTCAGCGCCGCGATCTCCCGAGTCAGCCCGTCGAGGATGCTGCGGTCCTCCTCGACGCGCAACTGACGCTCCTCGGCGGTGTCGCCGCTGCCGAAGAGCCGCTCGAACACGAACCGGGGGTTCGTCTCGGCCGGCAGCGGCATGGTCGACGTCTTCCAGGACAGCGAGTTCATGTAGGCGCACGCGTAGCCGTGGTCGCAGGCGCCGACGACGTCGTTGCGGTCGACGGAGACCTCCAGCGACGGCAGCTTCGAGTCGCGGCAGATGATCTCGGCGATCATCTGGTCGACCGTCGTGCCCGCCTCCACGTCCGCGCCCTCGGTCTGCTTCGGGTGCACCGAGCTCATGAACGCGGGGGCGGCGCGCGGATGCTGCCCGCCGGTGTCGCCCTGGTCGGTCGCCGGATAGTTGTCCAGCCCGCTCAGGACCAGCGTCCGGTTCCGGAACGGTTCCAACGGCTGCTGGATGGGCGAGAGCTCGAACCCGACGCCCTTGGTCGGCGGCGTCCAGTCCCACATGTTCATGCCGTTGCCGACGTAGACCGCCGTGAACCGCGGCGTCCCCGGCGCCCGCGCCGACATGGCCGGCACCATCGCGTCGAGCAGCGGCAACGCCAGCGTGGCGCCCATGCCGCGCAGGAAGGTTCGTCTCGGTAGCGCCTGCTTCGTGATCAGCATTGCATCTCTCCCGTGGATCCTGCGTCAGACTATCACGGTCCCGCCCACAGGCGGGAGATCGGAACGGCATGGAGGCGGTCGCCGAAGCTCGCGCTGGTTTCGCCGTCGTAGAGGACGACCCCGCCGGCGAACCGCGCGCCTGCCGCGCCCGCAAGCTTGCGCAGGCCGCGGAAGTCCGAGGCGGTCACCGTTCCCGCCGCCTTGACTTCGACCCCGGCGATCGGCCCGGCGCCGCGCTCGATGACGAGGTCCACTTCCACGCCGTCCTTGTCGCGGAAATGGAAGAACGCCGTCGGCGCCTCGTGCCAGCTCGCCTGCCGCCGCAACTCCTGGAACACGAACGTCTCCAGCAACTGTCCCAGCAAAGGACGATCGGCGGCCAGAGTGGCGGCGTCCGCGCCGAGCAGCGCGGCGGCCAGCCCGGTGTCGGCGACGTGCAGCTTCGGAGTCTTCACCAGCCTGCTCAGTCGATTCGTGTGCCAGGGCGGCAGACGCTCCAGCAGGAACACGCGTTCGAGCAGCGCCACGTAGCTCCCTATCGTCGGGCGGCTGAGTTGGAACGGCGCGGCCAGATCGCTGACGTTGAACAGCCGGGCAGTCCGGGTCGCTGCGAGCGCCAGCAGCCGCGGCAGCGCCTCCAGCGCGCCGATGCGGGACAGATCTCGCACGTCGCGCTGGACCAGGGCATCCAGATAGTCGTGATACCACTTCGCGCGCCGCCGGCCCGGTGGACGCGCCAGCGCCGCCGGATAGCCGCCCGCGACAATCCGTTCAGACAACAGCTTTCCCAGCCGCGCACGCCGTTCGAACGGGAATCCGCCGCCGCACAGGGCGTCGAGGAAGTCGGGCACGCGCCGTTCACGCTCGCACTGCGCCAGCGGATGCAGTCGCAGGGTCTCCAGGCGTCCCGCCAGAGAGTCGGAGAGCGCCGGCACGAGCAGGACCTGACTCGAGCCGGTCAGCAGGAAGCGTCCCGGCGCCCGATGCCGATCGATTGCCACCTTCATGGCCGCGAAGAGCGCTGGTGCTCGTTGCACTTCATCCAGGACGACACGCTCGGGGAGGTCGGCCACGAATCCCGTCGGGTCCGCGGCGGCGGCGCCACGCGCCACATCGTCGTCGAAGCTGACGTACGGATAGTCTCTGGACGCGTCCGAGATTCGGGCGAGCGTGGTCTTGCCGCACTGGCGCGGGCCGTGAATCAGTACGGCGGGCGAGTCGGCAAGAGCCTCCGTGAGACGCGGTTCGACGAAACGCGGGTAGAAGACGGCTTCCGGCACTCGGCTGATCGTAACCGGAAGTATCGGCTGATCGTAAACCGATGTGCCGGCTGATTGAAAGGTAGCAGTCCGGCCAATCGAAACGACATCACGGATCTCCGCTGCCAGGAAATCATGCGTGCGCGCGAGGAGTTCTGCCGCCTCTTCTTCGACCCCGACGTGCCGCCGGACTCGGCCCGCGGGCTCAGCCGCTACTTGCTAGTTCGCCCGGTCCTGCGCCATCCGCATCCGGAACGGCGTGCTCTCGACGACGCCCTGCACCAGCGCCGCGAAGCGGTAGTCGTCGTCCGCGGCGTCGCGCATGATCTGCCGCACTGTCGGCATGTCGGTCGCTTCGAGGCCGCGCCCGAGCGCGTAGGTCAGCAGCCGGTCCACCGCCGTCGTCAGGAAATCGTCCGCGTGGCTCAGCAGCAGCGCGCGGAGCTCGGCCGGGCCGTCGAACGTGGTGCCGTCGGGGAACGCCGCCGAGGCGTCGATCGGCAACCCCGAAGCATAGATGTCGCGCCACTCGCCGATCGCGTCGAAGTTCTCGAGCGCGAAGCCCAACTGGTCCATCTGCGCGTGGCAGGCCGCGCAGACCGGGTTGGCCCGGTGCGCCGCCATCTGCTCGCGCATCGGGAGCACCTTGCGCGGATCGCGTTCCTCGACGAGGTCGGGGACGTTGGGCGGCGGCGGGGGCGGCGGGGTGCCGAGGATGTTCTCCAGGATCCACTTGCCGCGAATGACCGGGGACGTGCGGTTGGCGCGCGAGGTGCCGGTGAGAATCGAGCCCTGCCCGAGCAGCCCGCGGCGCACGCTGTCGGGCGGCAGGGAAACGCGCCGGAAGCGCTCCCCGTAGACGCCCGGAATGCCGTAGTGCCGGGCGAGCCGCTCGTTCAGGAACGTGTAGTCGGTGTCGAGCAGATCGAGCACGCTGCGGTTCTCGCGGACGATGCTCTCGAAGAACAGCTTCGTCTCCTGCTCGAAGGCCTGGCGCAGGTTGTCGTCGAAGTGGAACAGCAGCTCCGGACTTGGCTGGAACCCCGCCACGTTGCGGATGTGCAGCCACTGGCCGGCGAAGTTGTCCACCAGGGCCCGCGATCGCGGGTCCGCGAGCATGCGCTCGACCTGCTGTCGCAGCACGTCCGGGCCGTGCAGTTTCTCCGCGACGGCCAGGTCCAGCAGCTCGTCGTCCGGGATGCTGCTCCAGAGGAAGAACGACAGGCGCGAGACCAGCTCCAGCTCGGAGATGCGGTACGGGGTGTTCGGTTCGACGGAAGTCGGCTGATCCTCGAACCGGAACAGGAAGCGCGGGCTGACCAGGATGCCGCGCACCGCCAGCTCGATGCCCGCCTCGAAACCGCCCCGCGCCGCGCCGTCGCGGTACAGGCCGAGCGGGATCTCCAGGTCGCCGTCGCTAACCGGGCGCCGCCAGGCGCGCCGCGCCAGCGTCGAGACGATGTCGCGCGCGCAGGGTTCCTCATCGGCCGAGGTGGCCGGGAGGCAGACGAGCAGCCTGCGGCGGCTGGGCGACTCGCCGACGGTGACGGTGTCGGGAAGCGGCCCGGTGATGGCCACGCTGGAGACGAGCGGCTCGCCGTTGGGGGCCCGGTACGGATCCCGGCGCAGATCGGGGTCGAACAGGTCTTCGACGTAGGCCGAGGTCCTGGCGGCGAAGTACACCTGCACGAGGCGCGAGCCGGCGGAAACCGGCGCGTCGAACCGCATGCTTTCGAGGATCAGACGGTTGCGCTCGTCTCCCCGCACGCCCGGCGGGCGCTGCACGATGCCGGTCCAGACCCGCTCGCCGTCGATGCCGACGTTGAGCTCGTGCGGCTCGTCGGTGACCCCCTCGAACCCGCCGGCGACGCCGCTCTCCTTGGGCCGCATCTGGAAGCGGTACTCGCTGTCGGCCGGGAAATAGTAGCGGAAGGCAGTGCCGCCGCGCGACCCGAACGGCAGCGCGTCGCTGATCCGCGTGCCTTGATCGCGGTCGGTCGGGACGAAGAAGGTCTCGGGGGCGGGCGTCCCCCGCGGTCGCCCGAGCGCCATCTCCGCGATCCTCGCCGCCGCGCCCAGGTAGCGCTCGGTGAGCGCCGACGACAGGGTCAGCGCGTCGGCGTTGTTGTCGAAGCCGTACGCCGCGTTGTCGGCGGGCAGCAGCGCCGTATCGACGTCCACCGCCAGCAGGTCGCGGACCGCGTTGGCATACTCCGTGCGGTTCAGGCGGTGCAGGGTGGGCCGGCCGGGGTCGGGGCTGGCCAGCGCGGCGCGGTCGAGCTCGGTCTCGATCCAGGTCACCACGGCGTCGTAGGTCGCCTCGTCGGGCCGCGGCCTTCCGACCGGCGGCATCGCCCCGGTCCGCAGCTTGCGGATAACCGCTTCCCACACCTCCGCGTGCTCGCCGACCCGGGTCATGTCGAGCACGTCGAGAGCCAGTCCGGCCGTCAGGGTGCGCTGGTTGTGGCACGCGAAGCAGTAGCGCTGCAGGACGGCACGGGGAGCCGGCTCGGTCGCCGCCTCGCTCGTCGCGGGCGTCGGCCGGGCTTCGGCGCTCGGCGCTTGCGGCGCGGCGCTCAACGGTACGTCGTAGGCGATGGCGGCGAGACCAATCGCCATGCCCATCACGAGCGCCGGCACCAGTAGCCGCAGCCGACGAATCGACGCCGCCGCGTTCAGGCCCGTCATCGCTTGAGCAACTCCTCCGGAATGGCCGCCGCGCAGGGTGACGGACAGGGGATCTCCGTGGCTCCGAGCTCCCTCAGCAGCACCGCGGTGTGGGGATGCGCGGCGAACGAATTGCCGTACTCGACGCCGTCGGCGACCCGCAGGGGCGTGCGACCGTCCAGGGCCACGACGTCCAGCTCGGCGCCCCGATCGAACAGGTACCGCACGACGCTGTTGGCCCCGCGGTACGCCGCCGCGTGCATCGCCGTCTCGTCGACGTCGCTGACCGCGTTGACGTCGGCGCCCAGCTCCTCGACGATGAGCCGCACCGCTTCGAGCACCTCCGCTTCGCTGGCGCGGTCCTGGTTCGACGCCCAGGAGATGCCCGCCGCCGCCATCAGCGGCGTGATGTTGTCCTCGGTGTTGATGGTCGGGTCGGCGCCGTACTCGAGCAGCAGCCTCAGCACCTCGACGTCGGCCGACTTCGCGGCCAGCATGAACGCGGTGGCGCCGGTCATGTGCCGGCGATACCGCGCGCCCGACCAGCGCGGCTCCTCCATCGAGTTGCGGCCGTTCACGTCCGCGCCGTAGGCGAGCAGCGCGCGCAGGACGCGCAGCCGGTCGAGGTTCACGACGATGTACTGGTCGCTGATGTGCCAGTTCGCCACGTGCACCGCCGCCTGCAGCGGCCGGCCGAAGATGTTGCCCCGTACGATGCCCTCCGATTCGCTCTCGCTGTATCCGAGCTTGCGGATCGCCAGCGGCATCGCCACGGCGCGCATGCCCTGTACCGTCAGCCGCGTCGAGCCCCCCTCGGCGTTGGGGTCCGCGCCCGCGGCGAGGAGCAGATCGACGAGATCCTCGTGCCCGTTGACGACCGCCACGAGCAGGGGAGTGGCGCCGTCGGGGCGCGCATCGTTGACGTCGGACCCGGCCGCGAGCAGTGCCCGGACCGCACGGATGCTGCCCTTGCGGGTGGCGAACAACAGCGGCGTTGCGCCGCTGTTGGAGCGCACGAGGATGTCGGCGCCGAGGCCGAGCAGGCTCTCGACGACCGGGACGTGTCCCTCGGCGGCTGCCCACATGAGGGCGGACTGGCCGTTCCATGTCTCCTGCGCGTCGATGTCGGCGCCGGCGTTCGCCAGTACCTCCACCGCGTCGACCTGCCCCGTCCGCGCCGCGAGCATCAGCGGCGTCTCGCCGGCGTTCACCGTTTGCCGCGGATCGTTCGGATCGACGCCGGCGGCCAGCAACTGCGTGATGATCTCCGCGTGGCCGTTGCGCGCCGCGAGGACCAGCGGCGTCACGCCGAAGTCGTTCGCCGCGTGCACGTCGGCCCCGGCGCGGATCAACGCGGTGGTGGCATCCACATCGTTCAGGTAGGCGGCCCAGTGCAGGGCCGTGGCCCCGTCGCCCTGCCTCCCGTCGACGACCGCGTTCCGCGCGAGCAGCGTCCGGACGGCCGCCGCGTCGCCGCGCTGCACGGCGTCGGCGAGCGCCGCCTCCTGGGCCGCGGCTCCGGGAGCGGCGCTCGCACCGCCCAGACAGGCGCCGACAAGCACCGGCGCCAGCCGTCGAAAGAGTGCCGTCGCTACCTGCATCATCGGTGTCCGGTGGACGCTCATACTACTACGCTACGCCTGCTGTCGGCATCGCTCTTGCTCCGGATCGGTGGTACGATGCCGGTGGCAGGTCGAGTGGTGTCCGGGCCGCCCCCGTCGTCGCGAAACGGAGGGTGACCATGCGTGCGGGCCAGATGGAGCAGCGTCTCAACAACCTCGACGTTCGAGTGGACAGGATCGAGCAGATTCTGCCAACCCTCGCAACGAAGGACGACCTGCAGGCGGCGATCGAGCCGCTGGCGACGAAAGCGGAGTTGCACGCGGCGAAGGAGGAGCTGCGTGCGGAGCTGCGGGCGGCGGTAGAGCCTCTGGCGACGAAGACGGAGCTCCGCGAGCTCAGGTCGGAAGTCCTCACCACCATCGCGGAGTCGGAGCGGCGCATGCGGACTCACTTCGACGTGGTCACCGAGAGCCTGCGGGACGACATCAAGCTGATCGCCGCCGCATTCGAGTCGCTCGCGGAGCGCGACCGATAGTCGCTATCTCGGCCTCGACTACGAGGTCCGGTGGCGTGCGCTCGCTCTTGCCGCGCGCATCGCCAAGGCGACGTCGCCGGCCCCGGTCAAGTTGGTCTGGAGCCGCATCGGTTGGCTTGACGCTCTCCTCCGACCGCGCTACATTCTTGGTCTCCAGATGAGGGTACGGATATGGCTGAGAGGATGACGAAGAAGGCGACGATCCTGTTTCCGCCTGCGCTCTACAAGGAAATCGAGGACGAGGCGCGATCTCAAGGGCGATCCGTGGGGGAGCTGGTGCGGGAAGCGGCGATGATCCGATACGGTTCCGGCGGTGTGTCCGCGCGGCTCGAAGCTGTCGAGAGGCTCGCCAGCGTCAACGACGACATCGGGGACCCGGAGCAGCTCGAGGACGAGATCATCCGGGGTGCGACTGAGCTGTGAGGGTGTTCGTCGACGCCAACATCCCGATGTACGCGGCGGGCCGGAGCCATCCCTTCAAGGAGTCGTCGGCCGAGTTCCTGCGGGCGGTTGGAAGACGCCAGGTCGACGCGGTGAGCGATGTGGAGGTCCTGCAGGAGATTCTCCACCGATACCGCGCGGTGCGTCGGGATGCGGACGGCTTCGTGGTGTTCGGGTCGTTCGCCACGACCGTTCGCCTGTTCCATCCGGTGTTGCTAGTCCTTTCCAATCCAGAAATGAGCCTGAAGCGGGGCACGTGAGCCGCGCCTGTCAGGCGACCGAACCGACGGATCGAAACAGGTCCTGGCGCGGGCCGCGTTGAGGGCGCGCGTGACCGCAGCATTATCGCTCATGGCGGCGGAACCGTCACGATGTACGACGCGGCGCTGGGCGCGTCCTGGTTCAGGGCGAAGGTGCTGTAGCCGCTGCCGTAGCAACCGAACGGTGAGGGTCTGGTTTGCCGGGTTCTGAACAGCAGGAGACCAAGCGGAGCGAACGTCCGTCTGTGGACGTTTGCGGAGTGCGGTAGCCGAGCGCGGAACCGGCAGCAGAGGGGCTGGACGTGACTACGCGAGGGGCTGTGAAACGGCCGGCAACGGCTGGATGGATCGTCGTCGGCGCTCGTGCCTGATGGCGTCGCGCTTCCGCCTTTCGGTGGTGCTGAAGCCGGTGACGACGCAAGTCGGCGCCGGCGATCCGGGCTCGACGACAGCGCTGTCCGTCCGTATTCGACCGCAGCCGGTGACGACGCGCGTCGGCGCCGGCGATCCGGGCTCGGCAGCGCCCGCGCGAGTTGGCACGTCCGGTGTTCGAGCTTCCTCGCGCCTGCTCGTCAACAGCACGACGCCGACCGACAGGCGGCGGTAGCGGGCCGGAGCAAACCTTCAGGCCGCTGGGTGGATGGACCGGAACAACCGCGTGCGGGCCTCGTCGAGCGCCTGCGCGGCTTCGTTGTCGCTCATCGCGACCGCGACCGCGTCGAGCTTTGCGAAGGTGGTTCCGGGCTTCAGGCAGGCGGCGGCGTCGGGCAACGACTTGAGCTTCTCGTAGGGGGTCATGATGTCGGCGTCGCGGTAGCGCTTGCGCACGCGGCCCTTGCGGTCGACTTCTTCGGTGGGGAAGAAGCAGGGGCGGTGGAAGTTGAGATAGGGCGAGAGGACCTGCTGGGTGAAGGCGTTGACCTGCGCGGCACAGCGGCTGGGGATGTGGCCGTGACCGAGCTGCTTGCGGATGACCGAGCCGTTCTTGCTCTCGACCAGGGCGTTGTCGGTGCTGCGACGGGCGCGGGACTTGGTGAATGCGTCGATGTGCAGCCCCTGGAGCAGCGCCGCGACCTCGCGGTTGATGAACTCCGAGCCGTTGTCGGCGTGGAAGCCGTGGAGCGTGAAGGGGAACGCCCGCAGCAGAGCGTCGAGGACCGGGGCCAGGCAGGCGGCGTGGATATGCTCGACCGAGCCGATGCACTGGAACTGGGTGACCTCATCCACCAGGTTCACGTGGTAGAGGCCCTTGATGCCGTCCAGGTCGCCTTGATGGACGGTATCGACCCGCACCCAGCCAGGTTGTCCGAACGGCTGCGGGCGGCGGCGTTCCCCGATCGCGACCTGCACCGGGCGCGTCGGCAGCGGCGGCGTTCCGCGGCGCCGTTGATAGCTTGTCGTGTGCCGCCGCAGGTTGTACAGATGGCCGTTGGAGATGCCGGCCAGGCGTTCGAAGCGGCGGTCGCCGAACAGATGGAAAGCGCGGGCGCAGAGCTTGCGCGTGGCCGGACCGGACAGCGTGCCGTGGAGAACGTCGAGCTCGGCCAGCAGCCCGATGTCGGCGTTGGAGTAGCGGCGCGGGAACGGTCGGCGCGGGGTGTCGCGGCGGTCGGCGATCTCTCCCGTGGTCCGGTGTTGCTGCAACAGGCGTGTGATTTGGGCCCGTGACAGGCCGGCCACCTTGGCCAGGAAGCGGCGCAGCAGGCCCTTGTCGGCCTTCCCCCGCAGGGCGTAGTCGAACCGTCGCACGGTTTTCGCCACGAACGCGTAGGAGTCGGCGCGGGTTTGTGGTTGCAGGTCGACCTGCTCGCTTCCGTCGAGGAATTCCCGAACCTGATCCAGGGTCTGCAGACGGTGCGTGTCGAGTCTCACGATCATCCTCCGATGATCCTCGACCCGGCCCCCGTTCAGGCTCATGTGTCGTTGGAAACAACTCCTCGTTCAGGCTTGTCTGTTAGTTTTGCCGCCGTGGACTTCGGGAGAGGTTCACCCCCTGGCATCCGGTTGGGACGCCAAGGGGTGACGGTGGTCGGACCGCGTCAGGCCAGGCCGATCAGGGCCGTACATGAGTTTGGTCGCCACCGTCTTTTCCTACGTCCTGAATGGATACATGAGCGTGAAGGCTCGCAAGACAAGCACAGGAGAAGGAAAAGATGCCCGATTGTACCGTAGGTGTTGACATTTCGAAGACGCATCTCGATGCCTGCATGGCTCCTGCCGGCAAGGCCGCGCGATTCACCAATGACTCGGCGGGGTTCAAGGCGCTCATCGCGTGGATCGACCAGCCGGTCCGCTCGGTCGTGTACGAGCCCACCGGACCTTGGCACCGCGCCTTCGAGGAGGCGCTCCTGCAGGCGGGCCTGCCGCTGGCGCGAGCCAATCCGTTGCAGGCGCGGCGTTTTGCGCAGGCGATGGGACAGCGCGCCAAGACCGACGCCGTAGACGCGCGGGTGCTGGCGCAAATGGGGACAGCGTTGCCTCTGCGGCCGACCGCGGCGTCGCCGCCGGCGCGGCGCGCCCTCGAGGAACTGCAAGTGGCGCGCGACGCGCTGGTCACGGACCGCACCGCCGCACGGAACCGCCAGAAGCACCTTCGACATCCGCTGCTGAAGCAGCAGAGCAAGACGCGGCTGTCCCAGATTGACCGGCATCTGGCCGCCGTCGATGCCGCAATCGGCAAGGGGTTGGCCGAAGATGTGGTATTGGCCCGCCGGACCGAGATCCTGACCTCGATCCCGGGCGTGTCGAGCATCACCGCGGCGGGCCTGCTCACCCGGATGCCCGAACTCGGCCGCCTCGACGCCAAGGCGGTCGCCAGCCTGGCGGGTCTCGCGCCGGTCACGCGCCAGTCCGGCGCCTGGCAGGGCCGCAGCTTCATCCAGGGCGGCCGACCGCGGGTGCGGCGGCTTCTCTACATGCCGGCCCTGGCGGCGATCCGTTGCAACCCTGGCCTGCGTGCGAAGTACCGCCAGCTCCGCGGCCTGGGGAAGCCGCCGAAGGTCGCTCTGACCGCCGTCATGCGCAAGCTCCTCCTGCTGGCCAATGCCCTGCTCGAACAGAACCGCTCCTGGTTGCCCGACCGGCCCGGGCGCGGCAGCGCGGCGGCGCCGGCGGGAAGCGCGCCGTTCGTCGCCGCATGACCAGTCCGTGGGCTCCACGCCTCGCGGGTCGGATTCGAGCAGCAGAAGACCAAGTGAAGTGCACGTCCGTCTGCGGGCGTGCGCGTAGCGCGGTAGCCGAGCGCACGACCACGGCGGGGATTTGGCCGAGCGTTACTACGCGAGGAGCTGTGAGAGGGTCGTCGTCGGCTGGACGGATCGTCGTCGGCGCCCGTGCCTGCAACGCTTGCAGTGGAACGCCGCGCTGTGCCGTCGTCACGTCGGCAGCGTTCGCATGCTGGCTCACGACCTCGATGTCGATGACTGTCCGGATTTTCGGAGTCCGCCACAGAGGATGCGCGTCATGGAGCGCGCTCGGCAAGTGCAAGGATTGGCGGGACGCCGGGTTCGCCGTGCGCGGCCATCGGAGCCCCGCGCAGGGACGGTCACTCCCCTGTCGGTACGTACGCTCACCGGAGGTGACGTCGGGATTGGCCGCGACGTTCGACCATCGTACGTACAGGTCGGCGCCGGTGCCCGAATGTACGGATTCACCACCCGCGGCGGACGAGCTCTTCCCTCGATCCGGACCCTTGACAACATGGATACTCATGTGTCATTGGAAGAGACTTTGCTCGAGGACCTGTGGGAGTGCCGTGCGATACTCGCACGCCACGACGTGCGGCCGCGCGATGCGATCCACGCCGCCGTCATGCTCCGCACGGGGGTCCGGACGATCGTCAGCTACGACCGGCATTTCGACGAGCTTCCCGGCATAGATCGCGTCACGCCCGGTGAAGCGGCGCCGAGCGAGGTCACGTCATGACGATCGCCACCTGGAACGTCAACGGGCTGCGGGCCCGGCTGGATTTCGTGCGGCACTGGCTCGACGCGCGTCGGCCCGACCTGGTCGGGCTCCAGGAGTTGAAGCTGACGGACGACGAGTTCCCGCGGCAGGCGTTCGAGGACGCCGGCTACCATGCCGAGCCGTACGGCCAGAAGGGCTGGAACGGCGTGGCGGTTCTGTCGCGCGAATCCGTCCGGGTCGTGCGCCGCGGGCTGCCGGGACAGGAGGAGCTGGGAGCCCGCCTCCTCACCGCCGACGCCGGCGACCTGTCGTTCACCACTGTCTACTGCCCGAACGGCAAGGCGCTCGACCACGCGGACTATCCCCGCAAGCTGGCGTGGTTCGAGAGCCTGCGGCGGCACTTCGCCGAGCAGCACGACCCGCGGCGGCCGACCGTGCTGTGCGGCGACTTCAACGTCGTGCCGGCGCCGATAGACAGTTGGGACGAGGCGGCGCTGCACGGAGGCATCTTTCACACCGACGCCGAGCGGGCGTGTTTCCGGGGATTGCTCGACTGGGGTTTCAGCGACCTGTTCCGCCGTCACCGGCCCGACACGCAGGCGTTCTCCTGGTGGGACTACCGCGGCGGCGCCTTCCACCGGAACCTCGGCTTGCGCATCGACTTTCTGCTCGGCACCGCGGGTGTCGTGTCCCGCCTGCGGCGCGTCGAGATCGACCGCGACTACCGCAAGAAGAAGGACGGGCTGACCGCGTCCGACCACGCCCCGGTCCTCGCGGAGCTGGCGTGAGCCGACTCGCGGGCCGGGAGCCTCTCCGCCATGGATTGAAGTGGCTCACAATCCTCGGGCCATGACGGCGCCCCTGTTCGACCTGCTGCCGGCCGGTGAAACGTCCAGCGACGATCTGCTGGACCGCTTTCTCGACTACGTCGACCGGCTGGGCCTGACCCTCTATCCCGCCCAGGAGGAGGCGATCCTGGCCCTCCTCGAGGACAAGCACGTCATCCTGAACACCCCGACCGGCTCGGGCAAGTCGCTGGCCGCGTTCGCACTGCACTTCGCGTCGCTCGCCCGCGGGCGGCGCTCGGTCTACACCTGTCCCATCAAGGCGCTGGTCAACGAGAAGTGGATGGCCCTGTGCCGCGAGTTCGGTCCCGACAACGTGGGGCTGGCCACCGGCGACGCCACCGTCAACCGCGACGCTCCGCTGCTGTGCTGCACGGCCGAGATCCTGGCCAACATGGCGCTGCGCGAGGGGGAGGCGGCGGCGGTGGACGACGTGGTGATGGACGAGTTCCACTGGTACTCCGACCGGGACCGCGGCGTGGCCTGGCAGGCGCCGCTGCTGACCCTGCCGCAGTCGCGCTTCCTGCTGATGTCGGCGACGCTCGGCGACGTGACGTTCTTCGAGCAGGAGCTCACGCGGCGGACCGGCCGGGAGACGGTGACCGTCACGTCGAGCGAGCGGCCGGTGCCCCTGGATTACGCCTTTTCCGAGGAGCCGCTCGCACAGGCCGTGGAACGGCTGGTGGAGGCGGACCGGGTCCCGGTCTACGTGGTCCACTTCACCCAGAAGGACGCCGCCGCGAGCGCCCAGAGCTTCACCAGCCTGCAGATCGCGACGCGTCCCGAGAAGCACGCGCTGGCCGCGGCCATCGAGGACGTGCGCTTCTCGACGCCCTACGGTCCCCGTGTCCGGACTTGGCTGAAGCACGGGATCGGCATCCACCACGCGGGTCTGCTGCCCCGCTACCGCGTGCTGGCGGAGCAACTCGCCCAGCGGGGCCTGCTCAAGGTCATCTGCGGCACCGACACGTTGGGGGTCGGCGTCAACGTGCCGATTCGCACGGTGCTCTTCAGCCGCCTCTCGAAGTACGACGGGGAGAAGACGGCCGTGCTCTCGGCCCGCGACTTCCACCAGATCGCCGGCCGCGCCGGGCGCAAGGGCTTCGACGATCGCGGCTTCGTCGTGGCGCAGGCCCCCGAGCACGTCATCGAGAACCGGCGGTTGGCCGCAAAGGCGAAGGCCGGGAAGAAGGTCGTCCGGCGCCAGCCGCCGCGCGGCAACTTCGCGCCCTGGGACCAGGGCACGTTCGAACGGCTCGTCCGCGCCCGCCCGGAGCGCCTCACCTCGCGCTTCACCGTCTCGCACGGCATGCTGCTCAACGTGCTGTCGCGCCGCGGCGACGGCTGCCGGGCGATGCGGCAGCTCGTACGCGACAGCCACGAATCCGATGCCGCGAAGCGTGCGCACCGGCGCCGCGGCTGGCAGCTCTTCCGGGCGCTGGTGGCGCGCAAGGTCGTCGAGATCGTGCCTCGCACGCCCGACGGTTCGCGCCTGCGGGTGGACGTGGAGCTCCAGGACGACTTCTCGATGGACCAGACGCTGTCGCTCTATCTCATCGAGGCGATCCCGTTGCTCGATCCCGACGCCGAGACCCACGCGCTCGATCTGCTCACGCTCGTGGAGAGCATCCTGGAGAACCCGAACGCCATCCTGCGCCGGCAGCTCGACAAGCTGAAGGGCGAGGCGGTGGCGGAGATGAAGGCCGCCGGCCTGGACTACGAGGAGCGCATGGAGGAGCTCGAGAAGCTGGAGCACCCCAAGCCGCTCGCCGACTTCGTCTACGGGACCTTCAACGACTTCGCCGACCAGCACCCGTGGGTCGGCGAGGAGAACGTGCGGCCCAAGTCGATCGCGCGGGAGATGTTCGAAACCTTCCTCTCGTTCGCCGACTACGTCCGGGAGTACGGCCTCGAACGGATGGAGGGGTCGCTCTTGCGGCACCTCTCGAGCGTCTACAAGGTGCTCCGGCAGACGGTGCCCGACGGCATGAAGACCGACGAGGTCATGGAGATGGAGCTCTATCTCCGGGACCTGGTGCGCCGGGTGGACTCGAGCCTGCTCGAAGAATGGGAGCGGATGCGCGATCCCGACTTCCAGCCCGCGGGCGCGCCCGAACCGGCCGCGCCCGGCCGTGACGAGCCGGTCGACGTGACGCGCGACGCGCGCGCCTTCACCGCCGCGATCCGCACGCGGGTCTTCGCCCTGCTGCGCGCCTGGTCGATCGGCGACGACGAGGCCGCGCTCGAGGTCCTCGACACGGCGCGCGACCGGGCCGGGGAGGACTGGACCGCCGAGCGGCTGGCGCGGGCGCGGGAGACGTTCACGGCGGAGAACGGCGGGCTGCGCCTGGATCCCGAAGGCCGCAACCGGCGGCACACCTACACACAGCCGTCCGATGACGGCGCGACGTGGCGGGTCGACCAGATGCTCGTGGACGCGGAGGGGCACAACGACTGGGTGGCGGAGATCGAGGTGGATCTGGCCGCCTCGCGCGCCGCCGCCGAGCCGGTCATCCGCCTGCTGCGCCTGGAGAGCCTGACGTCGTAGCCGGACGCCCCGTCGATCCAGCTCGACGCGGTCATCCCGGGTGCCGCTCGGCGTGGGCTCGGTCCGGAGCGATGTGATTGAATGGAGCGCATCATGCCTGGACTCTTCAGATCGCAGACGCTCGTATTCGTCGTCGCCCTCGCCGTCGCGCTGCTGACCGCCGCCGCCGCGCCGGCGCAGCGCCTGACCGGCACCGAGAACGGCGAGTGGCGCTACCTCGGCGGCGACGCCGGCCACACGCGCTCTTCCTCCCTGGACCAGATCAACGGCGACAACTTCTCCGACCTGGAGGTCGCCTGGATCTGGCGGGGCGACAACTTCGGACCCAACATCGACTACTTCAACCGCTCCACGCCGATCTACGTCGACGGCGTGCTCTACACCGTGGTTTCGCCGCGCCGGCAGGTGGTGGCGATCGATCCGGGCACGGGCGAGACGCTCTGGACCTTCCGCGAGCCCGAGTCCGTGCGCCACCTGCGCTCGCCCCGGCAGGCCTACGGCAAGGGCGTCGCCTACGCCGAGGTGAACGGCCGCGGGGTGATCTTCGTCACCAGCCCCGCCTTCTTCCTCTGGGCGCTCGACGCCGAGACCGGCTATCCCCTGGAAAACTGGGGCCGTTCGATCCCGCTCGATGGCTTTCCGCAGAGCGGCGGCCTCGACCTGATCCCGCCGCTCGTCGAGGACTGGGGGCGCTGGCTGGACCGCTCGGCCAGCTACGACCCGGGCTACGGCATCCCGCGCGAGCTGGGCATGGTCACCGCCTCGGCGCCGCCCATCGTGGTCAACGGAGTGGTCGTCGTGCTCGTCGGCCACCAGCCCAGCTACGGGCAGACGCGCATCGAGAACGTCCCGGGCGACGTCATGGGCTTCGACGCCGCCACGGGCGAGTTTCTCTGGAAGTTCCACATGATCCCGCGCCCCGGCGAGTTCGGCCACGAGACCTGGCACAACGACGCTTGGCAGTGGTCGGGCGACATGTCGACGTGGGCGCCCGCCTCCGCCGACCCGGAGCTGGGGCTCGTCTATCTCGTCACGAACGCCTCGACCGTGCAGAGCTACGCCGGCCACCGGCCGGGCGACAACCTGTTCGGCGGCTGCGTCATCGCGCTCGACGTCAGGACCGGCGAGCGGCGCTGGCACTTCCAGATCCACCGCAGCGACCAGTGGAACTACGACCTGCCGACCCCGCCCATGCTGATGGACCTGACGGTGGACGGGGAGCGCATCCCGGCGCTGATCCAGAACACCAAGCAGGGGCTCGTCTTCGCCTTCAACCGGGAGACCGGCGAACCGATCTGGCCCATCGAGGAGCGCGAGGTCATCCAGACCGAGGTCCCCGGCAACTACACGTCGCCCCGGCAGGCGTATCCGACGCGGCCAGAGCCGGTCGATCCCATCATTCTGACCGGCCTGACCGAGGAGTTCGTCATCGACTACACGCCGGAGCTGAAGCAGCGGGCGCTGGCGATCCTCGAGCACTACCGGGTCGGCGGGCTCTACGTCCCGGCGCTGCCGGAGAACCACACCAACGACTTCTACAACAACGTCGGCTGCCTCGGCGGCGGCAACATCATTCCGCACCCGCCCGTCGCCGATCCGAGCACCGGGATGATGTTCAACTCGCACCGCCGGAGCTGTAACGCGCCGTCGTTCATGCGGCCGACCGGCGGCGTCGACACGGACAACCCGGAGTACGCGCGGCCCGGCCCCGGAGGCGCCACGCCCAACTCGACGCCCACCACCGGCACGACCGTCGCCGCGTGGCTGCCCGGCGGCTTCCGCCGGCCCACCCCCGCGCAGGAGCCTTTCGTCTCCGTGAGCGGCCTGCCGAGAATCGACGGCCTGCGCCTCTACAAGCCGATGGACAACCAGCTCACCGCGTACCGGATGAACACGGGCGAGAAAGTCTGGTCGCTGCCGGTCGGCGAGACGGCGCAGGTGATCCGCGAGCATCCGCGACTGTCCGGGGTGGACATCCCGAACGCGGGGGGCGCCGGCTTCTCGATCCAGATGGTGACCGGCGATCTGCTGGTCCAGACCCGCGCGCTCAGCGAGGGGACGCGGCAGATCGTGCCGGACGCGCCTCTGCTGCTGCACGGCCGCGACAAGTACACGGGCGAGATTCTCGGCAGCGTCGAGCTCCCCGCCCCCGGGGAGTACGGCATGATGACCTACCTGCACGAGGGGAAGCAGCACATCGTCGTGCAGATCGGGAGCATCCAGACCGGGTTCCCCGGCTCGCTCGTGGCCTATGCGCTGCCGTGAGACGGGCTGGCGCGCCGAGAGGTGGCTTCGACTACCGGCGCACCGGATTTATCTCGTCGCCGCTCTCCGCAAAGCCTGCCCCGAATCCGCCGCAGCCGGCGCTGCAGAGCGTGGCGGGGTCGGGCCCCTCGTCGGCGGCGAACGCCTGCTCCTCGGCGCGTGCGCCCCGCAGCAACCCGGGCATGCCGTAGTTCCCCTCGTGGCACCGCGGCTCCTTGTAGATGCGATTCGCCTCGTTGTTCTGCAGGCTCAGCTCGAGCGCGACGGTCCACGGCTGCGTCCACGTCGTGGGGTCGTCCATCGTGACGACGTACTCGAGCGTCCGGGCGTCGCGGCGCGTCCAGCGCTCGACCAGGTGCAGGTTCTCGCGGGATCCCTGATAGTCGGTCTTCGCGCTGAAGTTGGTGACGTCGACGACCAGCGTCTCGCCCTCCCACCGGCCGCGCGGGTCGCCCCACCACTGGCGAATGTGCGACGGCAGATGGGGCCGGTCGGTCACCGGGATGACGCGCTGCCACCCCTGGCCCTGTCCGGTGTCGTAGAAGATCGACACGGTGCCCGGCGACTGCACGATCTGGAGGAAGTAACCCGCGGCGCCCCCGAAGTCGGGCAGGCGGGCCGACATGCACCGCTCTCCCAGGCCCCGGTCCTCGGGATTGTCCGAGCGATTGAAGGAGCGGACGGGATAGAACGGCGGCGGCTCGGCGCGCCGCGGTGACGGCGGCCCGTACTGCCCGTCCGCGCAGCCGGGCAGGTTGTTCCGGCAGACGTCGGTCGGTTGCAGCAGCGCGAGCTGATACCGGCGGAAGGCATCCCGCCGCTCTTGCGCCTCGGGCGTGAGGGCGGGAATCCGGCCGTCCGGCGGATCGATGATCAGCGACGTCCGGCTGCCCAGGTGTTTGTGCGACAGAAAGATCGCCGCGCTGTAGGCGCCGCCGACATCCTGCTCGCTCCCGCGCGGCGCCCGCCGCCGGTCGCTGCCGATGATGCGCGCCCGTTCCTGGTCGAGCTCGGCCCGTTCCTCGTCCGTCAGGAACTCGCGGCCCGCGAACCGCGCGGGGCGCTCCAGGGGAATCTCGTAGTCGGTGGTCCAGATGCCCTGCAGGTCGGGCTCGCCCCACGCGGTCGGCTCTGCCGGAGCCGCGGTCTCCTGTTGCTCCGGCGCCGTCGGCGCCTGCCCGGCGACCGGGACCGGCGCCAGCTTCATGAGCAGGGTCACGACCAGGATCGCGGCCGCCACACCGAACAGCTCGAGTAATCGTCGGGTCATGTGATCCCCCACGGAACGAGGATTCCCGGCAACACACGCGTCGTACAAGCCTTGCTACACCCGCGACCGCGCAGAGTCAAGGACGAATCGCGGTCGCGTGCCACACGCGGTAGCCCTACGCCACTCGCTTCCCGGTGATCGCCTCGCGCAGACCTTCGAGGAGGCCTTCGAGGTGCGCCATCCGTTCGCGGAGCAGACCGATCTGCTCGCTCTGGGCGTCGAGCCGCTTGCGCATGTCCTCGCCCTGGGCGTCGAGGCGCGCGTTCAAATCCTTGCCCTGGGCGCGCATCTCGTCGCGCAGGCTCCGGAACGACGCGCCGATCGCGACCAGGGTCGCAATGGCGGCCCCGACGACTGTCCAGGCGGTAGCGTCCATCTTGTTGAATTCTACCGTTCAGGGTGCGAAAGCGTCGTGGCGTGCCTCAGCGAAGCCGGAAGACCCAGAGCACGTTGCCGCGCGGCGCCTGCTGGATTTCCGGCGTGACCATCCGATAGTTGACGCCGCCCCCGGCCGCGATGGCGATGTACTGCACGCCGTCGTGCATGTAGCTCACGGGGAAGCCGCCGGCGCTCGAGTTGAGGATCCGCTCCCAGCGAATTTCGCCGGTCCGCGCGTCGAATGCTCGAAAACGGCGCGCGTCGTCGGTCACGAACACGAGCCCGCCGCCGGTGGTCAGCACGGAACCGCCGATGCCGGCCCGCTGGCGATGCACCCAGAGCGTCCCACCGGTCGCCATGTCCATCGCCGTGAGCATGCCGACCTGCCCGTCGACGTCCGGCGCCAGCTCGCGTGTGGCTCGCGCCGACCCGTGGTGGAAGCCCGTGCGGTCGTGGAACTCGTTGAGGGTCAGATTCATGCAGACGTTGTTGGTCGGCGCATACAGGGCGTTGGTGCCCGGGTGGTAGGCGGTCGCGTTCCAGTTGATGCCCCCGGTGAAGCTCGGACAGACGAAGACCGGCTCGCCGACCTGCGGAAACTTGAGCGCCTCGTTGAGGATCACGCGGCGGCTTTCGGCGTCGACGTCGGCGACCACGTTCTGGTGGCTCGTCGGCTCGGCCCAGAGAAACGCGCCGGTAGCGGCATCGAGCGCCCAGACGATGCCGGTCTTGCCCGGGATGCCGGTCACGATCTTGCGCCGCGAGCCGGGGATGATCCCACCGTTCAACCATTCGACCTCGTCGGGATCCGGCGACACCTCGGTCTCGACCACGAGCCGGGCGTACGGATGGTCGAGGTCCCATTCGTCGTTCGGGGTGTGTTGGAAATACCACACGATTTCGCCCGTGTCGGCGTCGAGCGCGAGGGTGGAGTTCGTGTAGAGGACGTCGCCGTCGCCGGTACCGCGCTGCACCGAGCCCCATGGAATCGGTACTCCGACGCCGGCGTAGATCAGGTTCAGCTCCGGGTCGTAGCTCGGCGCATTCCACGAGGAGCCGCCGCGCCGCATCTCGTCGGGGATGTCACCCCAGGTGTCGTAGCCGAACTCGCCGGCGCGGGGAATGGTGTAGGTGCGCCACGCCTCCTCGCCGGTCTCGACGTCGTGGGCCGAAATCCAGCAACGCGTATTCAGGTAGTAGCAGCCCGACATCCCGGCCACCACTCGGCCCTTGATGACCTGCGGCCCGCCGGAGTAGTGCTGCCCGACCTCCCAGTCGCCGACCGTCCGGTCCCACACCACCTCGCCGGTGCGCGCGTCGAGGGCGACCAGGTGGGCGTCGTGGGTGCCGATGAACAGCTTGTCCTGATAGAGGGTCCCGTTGCGGTTCGCGCAGGCCAGCGTCGCGGCGTGTTCGACCCGCGGCCGGCGATAGTCCCACAGGCGGGTGCCGTCGCGCACGTCGAGCGCCTCGACGTAGTCGCACGCCTGCACCAGGAACATGATGCCGTCGTGGACGAGGGGCGTGGTTTCCTGCAGACCTTCGGCCATGGTCCACGCCCAGGCGAGACGCAGGTCGCCCACGTTGTCGGCGTCGATCTGGTCGAGGGGGCTGTGACCCCAGTGGTTGTAGCTGTGCCGCCACATGAGCCAGTCGCTCGCCGGCGGGTCGACCAGCATCTGCTCGGTGACCGGGGTGTAGTCGTCGATGGGGGACTGTGCCGAGGCGATCGCTCCCGCGAGCAGAACGCACGCCGCGATCACGCCGGGGACGAGTCGTAGGAGCTGTCGCATCGGTTGGTTTCCTCTCGTCAGTGGGCCGCTTGCCGCGTCAGCGGGCCGCTTGCCGCGTCAGTGGGATGTCGAATGCGCCCTGGGCCGTCTCGACCGAGATGGTGAACCGGTCGCCGACGAGGCTGTAGCCGAGCCGCTGCAGTCCGCCCTCTCCGGCGTTCCTGAACACTACCTTCTTGTCGCCGATCTCGATCAGCTCGAACACCTGGAAGCCGTCGGCGCGCGGCTTCATGCCCGGGTCCCACTGCTTGAGGCGCAACGTCAACGAATCGCGCTCCTCTTCCACGACGATCAGCTCGATCATGTTGGTGGCGCCACCCGCCGTCGACCGGACGAGAGACGCAATGGAACCGCCGACCGGCTCCGCCCAGTTCTCCTCCAGCGTCCCGTTGCCGGTGTCACCCTTGTAGTGGCCGGTCATCCACGCGAGGTCGGCGATCGTCGCCGCCGGACCCTGGGCGAACGCCGGCGTGGACACCGCGAGAAAGAGTCCGAGACCGAGCAGCAGACAGCGCATGACACGACTCCCTTCAGGCGTCAGGACCGAAACGCGATGGTAGTGTAACCGCTGCCGTTGGGCCCACGAGCGAGGCTGCCTCGATGCGCATGGCCGGGGTGACTGCCGGTACGGCGTGATCGGGCGACCTGCACATGGGCGCAGGTATATCGTGGTGCAGATCGAGAGCGATCAGACCGGGTTTCCCGGCTTGCTCGTAGAGTACGCGCTGTCGTGATGTTCAATGCATTTGCCCGTCGCGAGGCGGTAGAGAAGCTCCGGAAGTCGCTCGCAGAACATGAGACCCTCCGCCAGGAGGTCGGACAGGCCAGCGTGCGGCTGTTCGAGCAGCGGCAACGGGCCGTCGCCAAGGTGGTCGAGCCGGTCGAGGACTACGTGAACCGACTGGCGCGTTCGCCCAAGGAGTTCGACCGGTCGGTTCGTGAATATCGCATCGAAATCGATCGGTTCAAGAGCACTGTGCAGCGGATCGAGACGGAAGCCAAGAGGTCCGCGGCGATTGGAGGCGGCGCTGGGGTGGCCGGCGCCACGGCCGGGGTGGGGCTGGCCGCGTTCGGTCCGACCGTGGCCATGGCGGTGGCGACGACCTTCGGCACGGCGTCGACGGGAACCGCCATCTCTGCGCTGTCCGGCGCCGCCGCCGCCAACGCGGCCCTCGCCTGGCTGGGGGGCGGGGCCCTCGCGGCCGGTGGCGGTGGCATGGCGGCCGGAAACGCGCTCCTGGCCCTGGCCGGACCGGTGGGCTGGACCGTCGGCGGCCTCGCGGTGGCGGGCTCGGGAATCTATCTCCACTACCGCAACGGTGATCTCGCCAGGAAGGCCACGCAGGAGCGTCTCGGGGTCGAAGGGGAGATCCGTTCCCTGCGGACGGCCAGTCGGGAAATCAGGGGACTCGGGACGAGTACGAAAAGGCACATCGACGGAACGCTGGCTGTGCTCGGTTGGCTCCGCGACAACGCCCCGCACGACTACCAGCAGTTCGATACCGGACAGAAGGAACGTCTCGCGGTCCTCGTCAATCCCATTCGCTCCCTTGGCGAACTGCTCCGCAAGGAGGTCGCGCTGTGAAGCGGTCTCCCGCCGATCGGGCCGATCTGCATGTCTCCGCGCAGGTCGCCGCGGCATGGGCCCGTCTGGACGCAACGAGTCGGGCCGCCGAGCTCGCCGGTGCGCTCCGGGAGCAGGATCGGGTTTTTCTCGGCGCCATGCGAGAGCTGCAGGCCGTCCGCGACTTCGTGGGATCGCCGGAGAACATCCTCGGCAGGGCGGCCACCAAGCACGGCGAGATCGCCGAGCGGGTCCATGTGGGCGTGAGCCGGGCCTGGGATGTACTCCACCGCCGCGCTCCGACTGCGACGGTCGACGGGGTTCCACGCACCGGCCCGGTGGACTACCGGGTGGACGGCATGGACATTCAGTCCAAGTACTACAACGGCCTCCGGAATACGTTGGACGGCGTGGCTGCCCACGCGGAGAAGTACCCGGACTTTCCTGATGGGTCCGGTCGCTACCATATTTCCCGCGACCAGCACCGGCAATTGGACGAGTTTCTGCGGACAGGCGGGATCGAAGGGCAGTCAGATCGTAGCGCAAGGGCGCTGCAGCGCCAGGTCGACAATCTCGAGCAGGCGACGGGCCGACCGGCGGATGACCTGATCGAGCCCGGCGACGCCAGTTACGCCGAGGTTCAACCGGGACGCGTCCACGACACGCTTCGCAACCGTGAGGACGGGCTTGCTCGAGCGAACGAGAAGCTCGAACGGGCGGCGCGGGTCGAGCACGGCACGTCCCTGGCCGGGTTCGTCAAGGCCGCGGGCCTCGGCGGCATGGTCGGGGGTGGAGTCGGCCTGGCGCAGGCAGTCTGGATCAAGTGCCGAGAGGGTCGGAATCCCTTCCGCGGAGAGTTCTCGAACCGGGACTGGCAGGACGTTGGCGTCGTAGCAGCGCAGGGCGCCGGTGGCGGTGTGGTTGCCGGTAGCTCGCTGTACCTCCTGACGAACTCGACCGCGCTGGCGGCGCCGTTCGCCGGCTCTCTCGTCAGCGGCCTGATGGGCATCGGAGTGCTGCTGCGGGACCATTACGCCGGAACGATAGACGGCGAGCAGTTTGTGGAGATGTCGCACATCGTCGCCATGGACGCCGCGGCCTTGGGGTTGGCGTCCGCGGCCGGCCAGGTAATGATCCCCGTTCCGCTGCTTGGCGCCCTGCTCGGCGGCCTCGCCGGGAAACTCGTCATGTCCGCCCTCAAGGACGGTCTGAGAGAATCCGAGTCGGCTCTAATTTCAAGCCTCGCCGAGTACGAGCGGTACGCCTTCGGGCAGCTCGACGAGGAGTTCCGCGCCGTCATGCAACGATTGGACGCTTGGTTCGGAAACCTGGAACGATTGGCCGTGACCGCCTTCGACCCCCAGGTGAACAACGAGCTCTTGAGAGCGAGCGTCCGGATGGCGAAGACTGTCGGCGTGCACGACGCGCTGATTCTCCGCACGACCGCCGATCTCGACACCTTCATGCAGAAGTGACCATGGACGCCTTGCACAATCCGCTCGACGGTCTGTCGCCGGCGCTGTACGTTGCGACTCTATCGGAGATCGCGCATGCGGACGGGCTTCATCCCGCCGAGCGGGAACTCCTCGAACACCACGCCGCCCATTTCGGCGTGGACCTCGACGACCTTCCCGCGGTGCCCCGTGACCTATCGGCGCTGCCGTGGGCCACGCGGGTTCTGGTCTTTCGCGATGCGGTGACGTTGGCGCAGGTCGATGGGATGAGTGGCGAGGAAGAGCGGTATCTCGACGCTTTGGCGGAACGAATGGCTCTGCCGGCCGAGAAGGCGGGAGCGATCTCCACCTGGGTGCATGACTACGAAGCGCTGCTCGATCGACTGGATGCTCTGATCAGCGCATGAAGATTCGATCCCCGCTGGATAACCGCTGGCTCGCGGAGCCAAGTCGATGACCGTCGAAGAGTGGGCCAGGAATCAACAGGAACGCCGCCGCCGGTTCGACGACGAGGCGCGGAGTTGCAAGCATCATCTACATGTGGGGGACGGAAGCCACCTTTACGGAGCTCTTCGAAGCCTGGGCGCAGCACGCCTACACGTTCCGCGATCTCGTGCGCGCGCTGCACCTGGCAGATTTCCCGTGGCCCGACCGGATCGCGGAAATCAACCAGTGGGCCGACCCCCATCATTCCGAGCAATAGACGGCACGCCAGCATGGACCGAGGGGCTGACCGGACTCTCGCGGCACGGCATGAGCAGGTCTGCCCGACTCCGCAGTTCGTGCTTGCCGCGATCTCCGTCGCAACCGGTCACGGCGCGGATCGCCGCGGCCGAGCTGCTTGACTGATGTTTAGCTTTGTGTAAAACATCAGGGTCAGTGTGCCACGATGGGCCTGCAGCGATGGGAGACTGAGGGACCGTCGTCTTGAGCGGGCCGCAAGGATTCTGACGGAACACTTGTCAAGGCAGGCCGGGGGAGGTTCGCGATGATGGTCAGTGCACGCTCCGGACGTCGCGGTGACACGTACGAACGGTTGCTGCGCCAGGAACGGCTGATTCTCGACGTGACCGAGCTGTTGACGGAGGCGCTTGGGAACAGCGGTGTGACGAGGGCGGAACTGGCGCGGCGGCTCGGTCGAACGCCGGGCTTCGTGTCGCAGGTGCTCGGCGGCGGGAGAAATCTGACACTCCGGACGATTGCCGACATCGCGGAGGCGTTGGCGCTTCGACCGTCGTTCGAGTTGACTTCCGATCGCGAGGTCGTGTCCAACTCTGCAGAGATGGACGCATCGGAGCTGACACTGGACGCCACTGTCCCCGACAGGTTGCGGAGACACGTCCGGCCGGTCCGGTGTCGGCGGCAGATGAGCGGGACCGGGTGCCTGTCGAGTGCGCCGCGTAGGAGCTCCGCATGTGCGGCGTGACGAGACTCGGACACGCCGGCGGCGGCGATGTCTTGCTGGCGCCGAAGTGGCAGCCCGGCGGTCACACGGCCTGTGGTTGGGAGGTCGCCGAACTCTGTGGTTGAATGGAACGCCTCAGGAGCGGAGTGGCCTGCGCGCCGCCATGGCGGCCGCGCTGTCGGAGACCGGAAAGAGGAGGGCGCCATGTCTCGAAGTCATCGCTCGGTCGTCGTCACCGTCGCGTCGGCGATCGCGCTCGCGGTGTTCTCCGGCGGCCTCGCCGGGCAGGAGCCGGAGACGGGGCGCGGCTACCCCTCGACAGACTGGCCCTTCACCGGCGGCAACTGGTCCAGCTCGCGCTACTCGACGCTGGACGACATCGCGGCCGACACGGTGGATCGCCTCGGCGCCGCGTGGATGTCGCCGCTCCCCGGCGGCGCGGCGTCGCGCTCGACCCCGGTGGTGCAGGACGGCGCCATCTACCTGACGGGCGGCGCCAACGTCTTCGCCTTCGACGCGCGGACGGGCGAACCCATCTGGCGCTGGCAGCCGGACCCGGACGCCGGACGGGTGGTGTCGTGGCAGGGCGTCGTAGTGACCGACGACGTGGTCGTCTTCGGCACGCGCAGCGGAGAGGTGATCGCGCTCAGGCGGGACACCGGCGAGCTCGTCTGGGCCACGCGCGTCGGCAGCGAGGAGCAGACGCGGGGCGAGGTGGTGACGACCGCGCCGATGTACGCACGCGGCAAGGTGTTCGTCGGCCTCGCCAACGGCGACATCGGCGGACAGGGCCGCGTGCTGGCGCTGGAAGTCGCGACCGGCGAGGTGGTGTGGACCTTCTTCGTCGTGCCGCGACCGGGCGAGGTCGGCCACGAGACCTGGCCGCAGGACAACGACTCGTGGGAGTTCGGCGGCGGCGGCGTGTGGCTGGTGGGCACCGTCGATCCGGATCTGGGGATGGTCTACTTCTCCACCGGCAACCCGGTGCCGATGTTCGGCGGCGAGCTCCGCGAAGGGGACAACCTGTTCACCGCCTCGGTCCTCGCGCTCGACATGGAGACCGGCGAGCGGCGCTGGCACTACCAGGTGGTGCGCCACGACATCTGGGACGCCGACATCGCCACGCCGCTGCTGCTGTACGACACGACGGTCGACGGCGAGCCGGTTAAGGCGGTCGCCGCGATGCGCGCCGACGGGTACCTGTTCCTGTTCAACCGCGAGACCGGCGAGCCGCTGCTGCCGATCGAGGAGCGGGAGGTGCCGCAGGACGCGCACCAGCTCACGGTGCCGACCCAGCCGTTCCCGGTACAGACCGAGACCATCCTCTTCGAGTGCTCGTACTGGCGCGACCGGGTGCCGCCGCCGTTCGAGCTCAGTTGCAGCAGCTACACGCCTCCGTCGGTCGACGAGCAGACGGTGGTGGCGCCGGGGCTGCCGATCCCGCGGGTGCGGGTCACGCCGATGGCGTTCTCGCCACAGACCGGCTACATCTACGCGCAGGGGCGTGCGCACGTCGGCCGCGCCCGCCGCTTCGTGGATCCGTTCGTCTGGAACACTTCCCAGTTCCACCTGACCCTGCCCGATGCGATCGGCATCCTGGCCGCCGTCGACACCCGCACCGGCCGCGTGGTGTGGCGGAAGGAGATGCCGAGCGCGTTCCTCGGCGTCAGCGGCCCGCTCGTTACCGCGGGCGGCCTGCTGTTCCGCGGCTCTCCCGGCGGACAGGTGGAGGCCTACGACGTCCGTACCGGCGACCGCCGCTGGGCGTTCCGCACGAGCGAGGAAGGGGCGCGGCTGCGGCCCGGCCCGGCCTCGACCTACGAGCTGGACGGCACGCAGTACATCGCCGTCGCGATGGGGCCCGCGCTCTGGGCGTTCGCGCTCGACGGCCCGGTGGCGGCGCGCGGCGAGCCGTCCCCGGATCCGCCGGTGGACGATCAACCGAGCGGTCCCGCCCCGCGCGAGACCGACGAGATCGACACCGCCACGCTGTTGGAGAATCCGCGCGGCGCGGTCGGCGGCCGGCGCTACGCCTTCGACGAGCACAACTTCAACCCGCTCCGCGCTCGCGTGAGCGCCGGCACGAGGGTCCGGTTCACCAACAACGGCGAGATCGCCCACACCGTGGCGGCGCGCGACGGGAGCTGGAGCACCGCGACACTGGCGCCGGGGCTGTGGGACTTCGTCACGTTCGACGAGCCGGGGACGTTCCTCTATCACTGCGAGGACCATCCCTGGGCGGTGGGGGAGATCACGGTCGATCCGTGACAGTTGTCCGGACGCGCTGACCCGCGGCCGTGGAGGACGAAGAGCGTGCATGCGAGAAGGTTGGCCAGGTCGACACTCTTGGCAACGCTGCTGCTGGTCCTGGGCGGTCTCGGCGCCGCCGCTCAGGACACACGGCTGCTCGACGCGGCCCGGGCGGCGGACTCGACGACGGTGATCGCCCTGCTCGAACAGGGTGTCTCGGCGAACACCCGGCAGGCGGATGGCGCGACCCCCCTGCACTGGGCCGCCCACTGGGACGATGCGGCGATGGCGGACGCGCTGGTGCGGGCCGGCGCCGCCGTCGACGCGGCGAACGACTTCGGCGTCACGCCGCTCTGGCTGGCCTGCCTCAACGGCAGCGAGACGATGGTGGCGACCCTGCTGGCGGCAGGCGCCGACGCCAACGCCGCGCTGCCCTCGGGCGAGACGGTGCTGATGACCGCGTCCCGTACCGGGTCGGCGGAGGCGGTGCGCCTGCTGGCGTCCCACGGGGCGGACCTGAACGCCCGGGAGCAGGCGCGGGGGCAGACGGCGCTGATGTGGGCGGTGGCCCAGCAGCATCCCCACGTCGTGGAAGCGCTGGTCGCGCTCGGGGCGGACGTCCATGCCCGCTCGGCCCCGCGGCCGCGACGCATCCACACGCGGACGGCCGGGTTCAATCCGATCGGGGTGATCGACGTCGTGCAGGGCAGCAACACGCCCGTCCTGTTCGCGGCCCGACAGGGCAATCTCGAGGCCGCCAGACATCTCGTGGCCGGGGGCGCCGACGTCAACGACACGGCGGCGTCGGGCACGAGCGCACTCGTCGTCGCGGCGCACAGCGGCCATACCGCGTTCGCCCTGTTCCTGCTCGAGCAGGGTGCGGACCCGAACGCGGCCGAGGCCGGCTACTCCGCCCTGCACGCCACCACGCTGCGCGGCGACGAGACGCTGACCGCGGCGTTGCTGGCGCGCGGCGCCGACCCGAGCGCGCCGGTGAAACGCGGCAGCCCGGGCCGGCGCAACAGCCCGGACTACGTGCTGGAGCACGACGTGGTCGGGGCCACCGCCTTCTGGCTGGCCTCGCACTTCGCCGAACCCGGCATCATGCGGGCTCTGGCCGACAACGGCGCCGACCCGCACGCCGTCATCCCGGACGGCACCACGCCGCTGATGGCGGCGGCAGCCGCCCGCCGCCGCCGGGAACCGGGACTGGCCGCGAATCCCGCCGAGGACGAGCGGCTCGTGCTGGAAGCCGCGAGGGTAGCGATCGCCGCCGGGGTCGACGTCAACGGGGCGGACGCGGCCGGAAACACGGCGCTGCACACCGCTGCTGCGAGACGCCTCGACACCGTCGTCCGGTTGCTGGCGGACAGCGGCGCCGACCTGCATGCCCGGAACGACAACGGGCAGACGCCGCTGGCGGTGGCCGGCGGGCGCCAGGGCGGTGACAACAGCACCGTCGAGTTGCTGCGCCGCCGCGCGACCTTGGGGTCGCGTTGATTTGGAGAACGAAGATGAACGTCAAGCGTTTCGCGTTCGTGAGCGCCCTGACGACCGCCTTCGCCGTTGCTTCACTGGCGCCGCAGCCTGCGGCCGGCCAGGGGCGCGCGGGCGGCACGCAAATCTCGTCGACGGTCGCGGCCGGCCCGTGGACCGCGCCACGCACGGCGGATGGCCAACCGGACCTGCAGGGCGTCTGGTTGAACACGAGTGCGACACCCTTCGAGCGACCGGAAGCCCTCGCAGGGAGGCAGTTTCTCACCGACGACGAAGTGGCCGAGTTGTCACGGCGGGCGAGTCGGATCTTCAAGGAGAACGACGCGGACCTTGCCATCGGAGACGCGTTGTACCTGGCCGCCCTCGCGGATGTCGACGCCTTTCGGAGACGAGGGGCGAACCGCAGTTCGAATTTCATGGTGGACCGGGAGTTCGACAACCGAACGTCGCTGATTGTGGACCCGCCTGATGGAAAACTGCCGGCCCTGATGCCGGCGGCGGTCGAGAGGCTGGCGGCGATAACGGCCCGGGATCTGGATCCGGCAGGTCCGGAGGATCTCAACCCTCGCGCCCGCTGCGTGACGCCCGGGATGCCGCGCATCGGTCCCGGCCCCCGTGGCGACCCGCTGTACGGGTACTTCCAGATCTTTCAGTTTGAGCCTCTTGCAAAACCCTTGGTCGGCCGGGTTTTCCTACCCGAGGCAGAGGGAACGGACGGTCAGCGGGGTGGGACGCAGCGTTCGTAGGATTAGGATAGCAGCCGTCACCGGCGCCGGGGAACCGGAGACACGGGGTCTCAAGGGACCTCTGGGACCTCCCGGTCGGTTATGAGGGCGAGCGCGCGCGACGAGACGTGGCGCATTTCCCTCACGACCCGTTCCAGTTCGCGGTTGTTCTCGAGCCACTCCTGGTAGAGGGCGAGTTCGTCTTCGGAGAGCAGCAGGCTGACCGTTTTTCCGCGCACCTTGTGTGTCCAGTAGCGGTACGGGCCGTGACGCGCGTCCGGGTCGCGGTGGCAGCGGCAGGCAGGCTTCCCGCACGTGAGACGGCGGGTCTGGATACTGCCCTGGCGGACAAACCCGAGCGTTTGCAACTCCGCCTTGAGCGCATCGTATTGTTCGCTGTACCGGCGCATCGGGTTCCGGCGGCCCATCGGTTCCCTCCTTGACCTCACTCCTACGCTACTATATATAGTAGGCGCTGGGAGCAGTCAAGCCATGCAGAACCTGCGCGCCTCGTTCGCCGCCTACTGGGAGTCAATCCAACAGGGCCTGTTTCCCCGGTTGGAGCAGGTGTTGGGTTCGCTGACCGAGAAACAGCAGCAGTTGGTGCAGACCCTCGAGGTGATCCGTATCGAGCAGATGATTCCCTCGCGCTTGCGGATGCCGGGCCGCCCCCGCAAGGACCGCGCGGCGGTGGCGCGCGCCTTCGTCGCCAAGGCGGTCTACGACATGCCGACCACGCGCCTGCTGCTGGACCGGTTGGCCACCGACGTGGTGCTGCGCCGCATCTGCGGCTGGGAGCGGCGGCGCGAGATGCCAAGCGAGTCGGTCTTCTCTCGCGCCTTCGCCGAATTCGCCCACTCCCAGTTGCCCCAGCGCGTGCATGAAGCGTTGCTCCGGAAGACGCACGGCGACCGTTTGGTGGGCCATCTGTCCCGAGACTCGACGGCCATCGAGGGGCGCGAGAAGCCGGCCGCGAAGGAGAAGTCGCCTCCGCCGCCCAAGCGCAAGCGGGGGCGGCCGAAGAAGGGTGAAGAACGGCCCAAGACACGCAAACGCCTCGACCGGCAACCGAGCATGACCCTGCAGGAGATGCTCGACGACCTGCCGGCCGAGTGCAGTGTGGGCACGAAGAAGAACAGCAAGGGCTACAGGGACACCTGGGTCGGCTACAAGTTGCACATCGACGTGGCCGACGGCCAGATTCCGGTCAGTTGGTGCGCCGTGCGAAGGCGCCATTCCTCAGCGGGTGCGAATCCCGCCCGGCAACTGTCGCTCCAGCCGGTAGCAGTCAGAGCGGACGATGGAGGTAACGACATCGGCTGAAGCACTCTGATGACGAAGGGCCGCCTTGGGCGGCCCAGCGACCATGCGGGCGGTAGCGCGCGCGAACGCCGAGCAGGCCTCGAAACGATTGATGCGGAAGCCGACTCGCCCAATTGACGAGGAAGGCTGGCATGGGTCGGGAAGCGAGCGACGCAGGCACCGACCGATTCCGCCGGGGTAGTGGCGACGGCACGCATGGAAGAGGGGAATGGACGCAACACGGGAAGCCCTGGCGGTGGCGTGGCACGCGCCAACCGACAGCCCGCGAGGGCCAGGTCGGGCCGTGCAGGGTGGCGGAGAGGCCCGTAGTGTGCGCCAGGCAGCGCACTGGTCAGGAGGGTTGAAGTCCCTCCGGCCCCCGGATGAGGGGGGCCGTATCCAAAGGCGGGGGTAATGCCTCGCCGGCCGCAGGTGGCAGGTATGGAGACACCTACACGGGCACGCAGGCGAAAGCCGGACACAGCCAAGGTGGACCTGGAGCCGCCACGACGGAACTGCGGAGGACAGGGCGCCCACCGTGAGGTGGGGTCCGAAGGGTTTGCGGAGCAGTACCGGGCCGTAGTCGAGGGGGCGACCCCATGACGAACCGGTCGGCCAAAGGTGGGGCAAGGTCGAGCCTGCACTACAGAGGCGAAGGCGATCTCATCCACCCACCGCACCAAGGTGTTTGCGGGCGGCACGGTATGGAAGACCAGTGCGTGACCCTGGGAGACCTCGGCGGGTCCGCGGGTGGCGCCGCGGCAACTGACCCTATAAGCGAGAGCGAAGTGGGAAGGGATGCTCGTCGAGGAGTCGGACGGCCGAATAGTACCTGAAGCGCGGTGAAAGCCGCGTGACCGTCAGGGGGCGGCAACCGAGTGGGTTGGGGAAGGCGGCCGGCGAAGACGGTCGGGACCAGACAGGACGGTGAGATGAGCAAGGGCGCTGAGGTGGACAGTTCCATGAGTGAAAGACCCCAACATCAGCGACCGAGGAGACTTGCCGACTGGCTGAACCCGACGGGCCGGAGGATGGTCCACTCTTTGATTCCTCCATCGGTCCTCATCACGCGAAGACGTCTTCGTGAAAGCGGTATGCGGGAAAACCGCACGTACCGTTTGAGCGGCGGACGGAGGCCAGCGCCCGCGGGGCGCGCCTCCTCCGACCCGACACCGGGGAAACCGGGTAACGCCGGCGGAGGGAAGGGGCCTCAGTTCGAGAGCAGCGCATGACGGGGGAAGGGACGTGGGGACTGGTGAGAACCTAACCGCCTCAGAACGAGTTCAGCGACTCCAGACGGCGCTACATGCGAAAGCGAAGGAAGCTCCTGACTTCCGGTTCTACTCGCTGAGCGACAAGGTGTGGCGCGATGACGTGCTCGCGGTCGCCTGGCAGGCCGTTCGTCGCAACGACGGCGCGGCCTGGGTGGACGGCGAGACGGTTGCGGACGTTGAGTCGTTCGGGGTGGACCGGTGGTTGGAAGCGCTGGCGCGGGACCTGAAGGCGGGGACCTACCGGCCCCAACCGGTACGGCAGGTCCTTATCCCGAAGAAGCAACGCGGGAAGTTTCGGCCGTTGGGCATTCCCACGGTCATCGCGAACTGCACATCGCCCCAACGAGCCGTCGGGGTGGACTGAGATCACCCACCCGTTTCATCCACTCCGGGGTCGGCGGTTTCCGATCCTGAAGACGCGCCGCGTCTCCGGCATCGACACGCTCATTCTGCAGGGCACCTCCGGAGGTACGTTCTGCGTGCCCCGCGAGTGGACGGATCGAGAGGTTCCGGCCGCGGCGGCGGATCTTGCGAGCGGCGCTCATGTTCTCGATTTCGTGAAGCTCATCGCGTTGACCGAGCTGTTGGCGGCCGTGGAGCAGGCCGCTGACCGAGGGCTTCACAAATGAGGTCGACGGGTGTAGTATCAGACCAGTTGTATGACTGGTCTGAAAGAGCGCTTGGCGAGCTCGTTGCGGAGGCGCCGGACCATGCTGCTGCGGCAGCTTCCGCCCCTGAAGGCCATCCTGCGCGGCTCGCTCATCGAACGCTTCAAGCGCTGCGGGCGGCCGGGGTGCAAGTGCGCGCGCGGTATCGGCCATGGCCCGAAGGTCTACCTGTCGGTCAGCATGCCCAAGGCGCGGCCGGTCATGGTCTACGTACCGCAGGAGCATCGCAGCCAGGTCGAGCAGTTCGTCGCCAACTACCGCCGGACGCGCCAACTGCTCGACGAGGTCGCCGCGATCAACCTCGAGCTGCTGCGACGCCGGGAGCCAATCGACTGAGTGCAGATGGCGGCCGCCGTGCCCGTCGATGTCCAGACCGCCGGCCTGTTGGCCGCGAACATGCTGCAGTGCTGGATCGCTTCCGAGCGCACGGCCGCTGCGACGAGCGGGCACGCGCTTCCGTCCCACACCCGTCAGGAACTGATCGAGGGTGGTGCTGACGATGTCGAAAGTACAGAGCCACCACCTGCAGAAGCCGGCCTACATCTATATCCGGCAGTCGACGATGGGGCAGGTGCGCCATCACCAGGAGAGTACCGAGCGGCAGTACGACCTGCGGAACCGGGCCGTCGAGATGATGTGGGCGCCGGAGCGAATCCGGATCCTCGACCAGGACCTCGGGCAGTCGGGGGCGCAGACGACCAACCGCGAGGACTTCAAGACGCTGGTCGCCGATGTGTCGCTGGGCCGCGTCGGCGCGATCTTCGCCCTGGAAGCCTCACGGTTGGCCCGCTCGAACCTGGAATGGCATCGGTTGATCGAGATCTGCGCGCTGACCCGGACGCTGGTCATCGACGAGGACGGCTGCTACGCCCCGGCGGACTTCAACGACGCGCTGCTGTTGGGCCTCAAGGCCACCATCGCCCAGGCCGAGCTGCACGTCATTCGCGCGCGCCTCCAGGGCGGCAAGCTCCACAAGGCCCAGAAGGGTGAGCTCCGCTTCCCGTTGCCGATCGGCCTGTGCTACGCCGACGAGGGGCGCATCGTGCTCGATCCGGACCAGGAGGTCCAGGGCGCTGTCCGGCTGGTCTTCGAGGTCTTCCGCCAGACGGGCAGCGCCTACGCGGTCGTGCAGCACTTCGGCCGACAGCAACTGCGGTTCCCGAAGCGCGCCTACGGCGGGGCGTGGGACGGCAGACTCATCTGGGGTCGGCTGAACCACAACCGCGTGCTCGACATTCTCAAGAACCCCACGTATGCCGGGGCGTATGTCTTCGGGCGTCACCAGAGCACGAAGGAGGTTTCCCCCGAAGGCGACGTCCGCATGCGCACGCGCTGCGTCCCGCTGGACGCCTGGCTCGTGCGGATCCAGAATCACCACGACGGCTACGTCTCCTGGCCGGAGTACGAGCGGAACCAGCAGCTGCTCGAGAACAACCGGACCAATGCCGAGCACATGCTCTTGAGCGGCGCCGCGCGGGAAGGACTCGCACTGCTCCAAGGCCTGCTGCTGTGCGGGCGCTGCGGTCGCCGACTGACCGTCCGCTACAAGGGCAACGGCGGCATCTACCCGACCTACGAGTGCAACGCGCGGCGGCGCGAAGGAGTGGCGACCACCAGCTGCATGAGCCTGCGTTGCGACCTGCTGGACACCGCGGTCTCGGAGCGGATGCTGGCGGTGCTCGAACCTGCCGAGCTCGAGGTCGCCGAGGAAGCGCTACGGCAGCTCGAACACCGGGACAAGGCGATGTCCGGCCAATGGCGCATGCGCCTGGAACGAGCCGAGTACGAAGCGCAGTTGGCCCAGCGCCGCTACGAGGAGGTCGATCCGTCGAATCGCCTCGTGGCCGCGACGCTCGAGCAGCGCTGGAACGACGCCCTGGTGCGGCTCGAAGAGGTCAGGACGCAGTTTGCTGACTTTCAGAGCAAGGAAGCGCTCGTGGTCACGCCGGAGCAGCGCGCCCGGGTGGCGGCGCTCGCCCACGACTTCCCCCGCCTGTGGAACGCGCCCACGACCAAGGCGAAGGACAAGAAGCGCATCCTCCGGTTCGTGATCAAGGACATCACCGTCGAGCGGTTCGGCGAACGCAAGACCGCCATCTTGCATGTCCGGTGGCAGGGTGGGGCCTGCGAAGACCTCGAGGTTACGCTGCCCGCCAACATTGCCGATCGCCTCCGGTATCCCGACGAGGTCGTCGACCGGGTGCGCGAGCTGGCTCGCGAGCGCTCCGACGAGCAGGTCGCAGCAGCGCTGAACCGGGAGGGTCGCCGGAGCGCCAAAGGCGGGGCATTCAACGTCTCGATGGTCCGTTGGATCCGCCACAAGCACCGGATTCCGGCTCCCGACTTCAAGCGCCCCGGCGAGCGCAGCGTCCGTCAGGTCGCCGACGAACTCGGCGTCAGCCGCAATGTGGTCTACTACTGGATCGACCGCGGCGTAGCCACGGCTCGACGACCTAACCACGGCTCGCCGTACTGGATCGCCTTCGACGACGACAAAAAGGAGACATTGCGCGCCTGGGTCCGAAACTCCTCGAGAATTTGAACGGTCGCACGAGAATCCCGAAGCCGTGCTGCAGGAGGTGCATTATGAAGCCGGCGTCCCGTGTCTCCGGGACCGGGTGGCGCAGACGGCGGCGATGCTGGTGCTATCGCCGGTCTTCGAGGCCGACCTGCAACCGGAGCAGTATGCGTACCGGTCGGGCCGACACGCGCACGACGCTGTCAACCGCGTGCACCGGCTGTTGAACGCGGGCCACCGGGAGGTGGTGGACGCCGACCTGTCGGACTACTTCGGCCAGATTCCCCACGCGGCCCTGATGCAGTCCATCGCCCGACGCGTGAGCGACGGGCGGCTGTTGGGCTGGGTCAAGGCGTGGCTGGAAATGGCGGTGGAGGAAGACGACGGACACGGCGGCCGCCGCCGCACGAACCGGGCACGTCGCGAGCGGAAGGGTACCCCGCAAGGGGCACCGATTTCGCCGCTGTTCAGCAACGTCTACATGCGTCGCTTCATTCTGGGCTGGAAGGTGCTGGGCTACGCCCGGCGCTTCGAGGCGGAAATCGTCAACTACGCAGACGACTTTGCGGTGCTCGGCCGAGCGCCGGCAGCGGTGATGCTGGCCGCGGTCGAAACCCTGCTGGAGCGTCTGAAGCTGCCGATGAACGCCGAGAAGACCCGCTGCTGCCGGTTGCCGGAGGCGTCGATGACGTTCCTCGGCTACCGGATTGGGCGCAACTACCGGCGGGACACGGGGCGCGCCTATATCGGCACGCGGCCGAGTCAGTCGAGCGTCCAGAGCATCTGCCGTCGCGTGAGCGAGCTGACTACGCGGCGTAACGGGCCCCTATCGCCGCCGGTGGTGGTAGCGCGCATCAATCGGCTGTTGACCGGTTGGGCGAACTACTTCACCCTGGGGCAGGTCAGCCCGGCCTACGCTGCGATTGACCAGCACGCGACGCGGCGGCTGCGCCAGTGGCTCTGTCGCAAGCACAAGGTGCAGTTTGGGAAATACGTGCGCTTCCCGGATGAGCGACTCTGGCAAGAGTACGGGCTCACCCGCCTTGTTCCGCGAACGGCGAGCTTTCCGTGGGCGAAGGCATGATCTCGTCCGAGAGCCGGATGCGGGAAATCCGCCCGTCCGGTTCGATGAGCGGCGACTGGAAACGGAGCCATGGCGAGGAGTGAGGCACCGGCATCAGCGAAAGCTGCCGGGAACAGCTACCCCCTACGCCTACCGCCACCGCGCCAGTCGTCGACTCTACCATCCTGACGTCCGCCTCGCTGCACGACAGCCAGGCCGCCGTTCCACTGGCCACCCTGTCGGCCCAGCGGGTGGACAATCTGTATGACCTGATGGATGCCGCCTACGACGCGGTGCAGATCCGCGAGCACAGCCGCGCACTCGGCCACGTCCCGCTGATCGATATCAACCCCCGCCGTGACACTGCGCTGGCCGAAGAACTGCAGACCGAAGCCCGGCGCCTGAAGCGTCTCGGCTTGCAGCTTCCCGAACAGGTTCGGTACAACGAACGCACGGCGGGTGAGCGCGTCAATGGCCGACTCAAGGACGAGTTCGGCGGGCGCCACGTCCGAGTCCGCGGCAACGCGAAGGTGATGTGCCACTCATGTTCGGCGTGCTGGCGCTCACCGCCGACCAGCTCCTGCGGCTGGTGACGTAAACCAACGCCTCGCCGGCCAACGCGCATCCCCTTCCGGTCGCCCGACAGGCGTCAGTCACCAACCGGTGTCTCCAACGCCCGGTGGGAAAACCCTCGAACTCCCTGATTTCCGCCTCTTGGGTCGCCGCCGGTCCTCCCGCCCCGCATTCTCGGTCGGGATCCAGGCAAAACGATGTTCACCAGAAGAACTTGTGCTCCGAGCCGAGCTACGCCAAGAGTTTTGCAAGCGGCTCAGTCGCCGGGGTATTTCGTCCTCATGATGGAGACGAACCACGACGCGCGGATCGTGCGCCTGGACGGGTCTCCACCGCTTTCCCCGCGTATCCGCCAGTGGCACGGAGACTCGCGGGGGCGATGGGACGGAGACACGCTGGTCATCGAGACCGCGAACTTCTCGTCCAAGAGCAACTTCCTGGGAGCCGCCGAGAACCTGCGCCTCGTGGAGCGTTTGACCCGTGTTGCGTCCGACGCGGTCCGCTACGAGGTTACGGTCGACGACCCGACGACATGGGCGAGGCCGTGGACGGCTGCCGTCCGCCTCAAGCGGCAAGACGCAAACATCTACGAGTTTGCGTGCCACGAGGGAAACGGGGACATCATGCTGAGCATCCTCGCCATCGCGCGCGCGTACGGGCCGAGGGGGGTCGGCGGCGTGGGAAGAGCCGCGCGCACGCTGATCGTCACGGGGTCTCGCGGCGGGCGTTCCTCGACGAACGTGCGCTCTTGCTGGCTCTACACTCCGGTCAGGCGCTCGATGCCGAGCCGGCCGTCGCTCTTCCCCAGCCGCTCGACGGGGACGCCCAGCTTGTCCAACAGGGTCACCAGAAGGTTCGGCATCAACGGGTCGCCCTCGTAGCGGATGTGGCGTCCGCCCTCGAGCTGTCCCGCGCATCCCCCGAGCAGCAGGACCGGCAGGTCGAGCGGGCTGTGCGCGTTGCTGTCGGACATGCCGCACCCGTAGAGGAGCAGCATGTTGTCGAGCAGCGATCCGTCGCCGTCCGGCGTGGAGCGGAGCTTCGCGAGGTAGTCGGCGAACATCGACGCGTGATACGCGTTGATCTTGGACATCGACGCGATCTTCTCCGGCTTGTACTCGTGGTGCGAGAGCGGGTGGTGCGCGTCGGCAATGCCGATCTCGGTGTAGGTCCTCGAGCTCACCTCGCGCCCCAGCATGAACGAGGTCACGCGGGTGAGGTCTGTCTGGTGGGCCAGCACCTGCAGGTCGAACATCAGCGCGACGTGCTCGGCGAACTTTGCGGGAATGCCCTCGGGCTGCGCCAGCTCCGGCACGTCGAAACGCTCCCGCTGCTCGGCCCGCTCGATGCGCCGCTCGATGTCGCGCACGCCCTCGAGATACTCGTCGACCTTGAGGCTGTCGGCCTGCCCGATCTCGCGCTTGAGGTCGGCGACCTTCCCGGTCACGGAGTCGAGAATCGAGCGGTCGCGCTGCATCCGGGCGCGGCGGACGGCCGGATCGGTGCTCCCGCTGTCGCCGAACATCTGCTCGAAGACGACGCGTGGGTTGTTCTCCATCGGCAGCGGCGTCGTCCGGCTGCGCCAGCAGATGGTGTTGGTGTAGACGCAACTGTGACCGCCGCTGCACTGGCCGGCGTTGGCCCGGCTGTCGATCGACAGTTGGAGCGATGCGAGCTCGGTGTGCCGGCCGTACTCCCGGGCCAGGAGCTGGTCCATCGAGATGTCGGCCACCGGTGCCGTCTCGCCGGCGACGCCCGCGGCCCCGGTCAGGAACGTCGTCGACGCGCCGGCGTGGGCCGGGGTCCAGTACCCCCTGAGGCCGGAAACCACCGTCAACTGGTCCTTGAACGGCTCCAGCGGGTGGAGTATCGGCGTGAGGCCGAACCCCTTCCCCTCCTCGGCCGGCGTCCAGTACTCCATCGCCATGCCGTTGGGCACGTAGACCACGCCGAAGCGCCGGGTGGGCGCGGCCGCGGTTCGCGACAACGCCGACGCGGCGGGGATCATGGCGTCCAGCAGCGGCAGGGCCACCGCGGCGCCCAGCCCGCGCAGCACGGTTCGCCGGGGCAGCGACATCTTCTTGATGATCATGATCGGAACCTGCTCGTCGTAGTGGAACGATAATCGTCAGCGACCGTCAGGGGCCAACCCCCCGGGAACCAGCGCTGGCTCGTCCGAGCGCGAGCGGCGCCATTGAAACGGCGTGCTCCTCACGATGCCGAGCGCGATCGAGGACCAGCGATAGTCGTCGGCCGCGGCGTCGCGCAGAATCCGGCGCACGGAGGGACGGTCGGTGTACTCGAGCCCGCGCCCGAGCGCATACGCCAGCAGCTTCTCGGTGACGGCGGCGGCGAAATCCTCGCCCCGGCTCAACAGCACGCGCCGCAGGCCTGCCGGTCCCTCGAACGCCACGCCGCTGGGCATGGTCGCCGACGAGTCGATGGGCAGGCCGGCCTCGCTGGTGGCGCGCCAGGTGCCGATGGCATCGAAGTTCTCGAGGGCGAAGCCGAGGGGATCCATCGGCGCATGACAGCCGGCGCAGGCCGGGTTGGCGCGATGCCGCTCGAGCCGATCGCGGACCGACGCGGGTTCGCCCCCCTCGCCGCGGTCCGGCAGCCCCGGCACGTTCGGGGGCGGCTCGGGGGGTGGCGCCCCCAGGATGGTCTCGAGCAGCCACTTCCCGCGCACCACCGGCGACGTCCGGTTGGGATAGGAGGTCACCATCAGGAGGCCGCCGTGACCGAGGAGGCCGCCGCGCGGATGATCGGGGTCGAGCGTCACCCGCCGGAAGCGGTCGCCGTAGACCCCGCGGATGCCGTAGTGCCGCGCCAGCCGTTCGTTGACGAACGTGTAGTTCGCGCTCAGCAGCTCGAGGAGGCTGCGGTCCTCGCGGATGGTGCTCTCGACGAACAGCTCGGTCTCGCGCCGGAACGCCTCGCGCAGGTTCTCGTCGAACTCGGGATAGTCGGCCGACTCGCGCTCCTGGGACTCCAGATTGCGCAGGCGCAGCCATTGGCTCGCGAAGTTGTCGACGAGGGCGCTCGAGCGGGCGTCGGCGAGCAGCCGGCGCGTCTGCCGCTCCAGCTCCGCCGGGTCGCCGAGCCGCCCGTCGGCCGCGGCCTCCAGCAGCTCGTCGTCCGGGATGCTGCTCCAGAGGAAGAACGACAGCCGGGACGCCAGATCGAGGTCGCCGAGCCGATAAGGCGTCCCCGGTGCGGCGTCCACCGGATCGCGCTCGATGCGGAACAGGAACTCGGGGTCGACCAGCATCCGCTCCAGTGCGAACTGGATGCCGTCGTCGAAGCCGCCGTCGCGCCGCCCCGCGCGGAAGAAGTCCAGCAGCGCCTCGACGTCCTTGTTTTCGACAGGCCGGCGATACGCCCGGCGGGCCAGCTTGGCGAGAATCCGGCCGGCGCAGGCCGCCTCCTTGTCGGCGGTAGTGGCCGCCTCCGGCCGGCACATGAATATCTCGCGGCGGCTCGCCGTGTCGCCGGGGCCCTCGACCGCGTAGGGGCCGCCAATCGCGACCTGCTCCACCGCCGCGTTCTCGTCGTACCGTTCATCGACGAAGCGGCCGTAGCCCCGGTTGCGCGGCTGCAGCACCCCCTCCGTCTCCGACAGCCGTCTCACGAAGGAGACGCCCACGGTTCGCTGGCCCGCCCGCGCGGGGAAGCGGACCTCCAGGCCGGCGTCCCCCGTGTTCATGTAGTACTCCCACTCGGAATCGCCGGCGATGTTCCCGGAGAAGCTCAGCGGGGCCATCCGCCCCACCGAATCGGCGTCGCCGACCGGGAACCGCTCGACGAGGGCGCCATCCACGCGGATGTCGAGCTCCTGCGGCGCCGCAAAGCCGAGGATGTAGTCGGAGAAGTTCCGGTGGAGGCGGATCCTGATCGTGTACTCGCCGTCGACCGGGAAATAGTGCCGAATCGCAAGGCCGCCGCGAGAGCCGAACGACAGGCCGTCGTCCTGCCGGTCATCCTGCAACCGGCCGGGATGCACCCGGTAGGTCGCGACGGCGGGACCGACGGGGGGAATGCCGACGGCGAGGCGGCTGATCCGGCGCGCGGCCGAGAGGTATCGCGACACCAGGTCCGGCGAGATCGAGAGCACGTCGCCGTTGTTGTCGAAGCCGTGCTCGTAGGTGTCGTCCGCCGGCAGCAGGGCGGCGACGTCGACCTCCACCGCGAGCAGGTCGCGGACGGCGGCGTGGTATTCGGCCCGGTTGAGGCGATGGAACGTCTCGCCGCGGCCCGGGTCCGGACGGGCCAGGGCCACCGTGTCGATCTCGGTCTCGAGCCACGAGGCGACGGCGCGATACGTGGCCTCGGCGGGCCGCGGGTTGCCCGCCGGCGGCATCGTCCGCGCGCGGAGCTTGACGATGACCCGCTCCCAGGTCTCGGCGTCGGCGCCGACGTGCGCCAGGTCGTGGGTGTCGAGGGCCAGCCCGGCCGTGCGCAGGCGATCGTTGTGGCAGCGCACGCAGAACCGGTCGAGGGCCGCGCGAGTCGACTCCGCCGATGCGGGTGCGGCGGGCTCGGGCGTCTGGGCGGCGGCGATCTGCGGGCGGCCCGAGGCGGCCAGCGCGGCGATCAGGACCACCAGGACTCGGACCATCGAACCGGTTCGGGCCACCATCAGCGCTTCCATAGCCGTTCATGATAATGCTGTGGAGGCCGCCGTCGGAAGCTTGGCCCGCAAACAGGTCTGCGGTACGCTAACGCGGTCGGTCATGCACATCCAGTTTCGGGCGCTGCCGCATCGAGACGCCACGCTCCGGGTCGGCTTGCTGAGCATCGTCCTCGTGCTGGTCGCCGGCTTCCTGGTGCTGGTCGCGGGCGTCGCCGCGCCGGCCCGTGCGCAGGAGTTCCCGCCCGCAGACCTCGAGCACTTCGAATCGAAGATCCGTCCGGTGCTCGCCGAGCGCTGCTACCCGTGTCACGGCGCGAACCCCGAGCGGATCCAGGGCGGGCTGGCGCTGGTCGACGCCGCCGGGGTCCGGGCGGGCGGCGACAGCGGCGCCGTCGTCGTGCCCGGCTCGCCGAATGACAGCCTGCTGATCGACGTCATCCGCTACGGCGGACCGATCAAGATGCCGCCCGACGGACGGCTCCCGGCCGCGGTGGTCGCCGACTTCGAGCAGTGGGTGGCCCGCGGCGCCGCGGACCCGCGGACCTCCGACACCCCGGTCGTGGCCGCCCGGTCGGACAGCGGGGCCGCCTACGACTTCGGTCAGGGCCGCGAGCACTGGGCGTTCCGGCCGATGGCCCGTCCCGAGCCGCCCGCGGTCGGCGACGACGCCTGGGTGCGCGGCCCGCTCGACCGGTTCATCCTGGCCCGGCTCGAGACGGAGGGGCTGGCCCCGGTCGCCCCCGCCGGCACGCGGCACCTGCTGCGGCGGGTCACGTTCGACCTGACCGGCCTGCCGCCGACCCCGGCCGAGATCGACGCGTTCCTCGCCGACGAGCGGCCCGACGCTTACGAACGGGTGGTCGAGCGGCTCCTCGCTTCGCCGCGCTACGGCGAGCGCTGGGGCCGGCACTGGCTCGACGTCGCCCGCTATGCCGACTCGAACGGCCTCGACGAGAACATCGCGCACCCCAACGCGTTCCGCTACCGCGACTGGGTCATCGAGGCGTTCAACACCGACAAGCCCTACGACCGGTTCGTGCAGGAGCAGATTGCCGGCGACCTGATGCCGGCGGCCGGCGCCGACGAGCGGTTCGCGCGCCTCACCGCGACCGGGTTCCTGACCCTCGGCGCGAAGGTGCTGGCCGAGCAGGACGTCGACAAGATGCTCATCGACATCGTCGACGAGCAGGTGAACATCGTCGGCCGGGCGTTCCTGGCCGAACCGGTCGGCTGCGCCCGCTGTCACGACCACAAGTTCGACCCGATTCCGACCGCCGACTACTACGCGCTGGCCGGCATCATGCGGTCGACGAAGACGATGGGCGGCGAAGGCATGCGGTGGGTGGAGCGGCCCCTCGCTGACGAAGAGACGGTGGCCCGGTACGAGGCGGCGCAGGAACTCGTCGAAGAGGCGCAGCAGGCGGTCGACGACTTCCTCGACGAGCAGAACGAGAACCTGCGGCAGCCGCGGCGGCAGGCGCTGGCTGGTTATCTGCTGGCCGCGGAAGAGGCCTACCCTGCCTGGGGCGACGACGAGGCGGCCCGGCGCCGGGGGGCGGAGGCGATCGCCGCAATTGCCGACCGCGACGGTCTCGATGCGGCGGTGCTCGAGCGCTGGGTGCGGGCCTTCTTCCGCTATCGCGAGGGTCCCCCGGTGCAGGGCGACGCGCCCAACCCGAGCGTGGTCTTCCAGATCTGGAACGCCTACGCGGCGGCGCCGGCGGCACGCTATGGGGAAGTGACCGACGAGCTGCGGGCCACGATCGCGTCCGAGAAGGTCCTGATCGCGCCGCTGACCCGAAGCCTGGTCCGGGGGCCGGCGCCCACCAGCCTCGACGAGGTCGCTTGGCGCTACGCCAGCCTTTTCGCGGTGATCGAGATCGCCTGGGACCAGCACCTCCAGCGGCTGGGCCTCGAGGACGCGGACGAGCTGACCCCCGGCGACTTCAGGCTCCCCCGCGAGCAGGAAGAGCTGCGCCGGCTCGTCTACGACGGCCGGCTGTGCATCCTCTGTCTCGACCAGGAGGCCGAGGAAGCGCTCTACCCGGCCGACGCGGTCGCCGAGCTCGCCCGGCTGCGGGCCGCCGTCGAGGAACGCGAAGCCGCCTCGCCGCCCGAGCCTCCCTATGCGATGTCGGTGGAGGAAGACGAGATCGTCGATCTCCCCGTCCACATCCGCGGCAGTCATCTGAACCTGTCCGACACGCCGCAGCCGCGCGGGTTCCTCCGCGTCACCGATCACATCGTGCCGCCGCCGCCGATCCCCGCCGACGCCAGCGGGCGGCTCGAGCTGGCCCGCTGGATCACGCACCCCGAGCACCCGCTGACGGCGCGGGTCATGGCCAACCGCATCTGGCACTGGCACTTCGGACGCGGCCTCGTCGACACGCCGAGCAACTTCGGCGCCACCGGCTCGGCCCCCACCCATCCGGAGCTGCTCGACTGGCTGGCGCGGCGCTTCGTCGACGGGGGCTGGTCGGTCAAGGCGCTGCACCGCGAGATTCTCCTGTCGAGCACCTACCGGCTCGGCGCCGGCTACGACGAGGCGAACGCGGCGGTCGACTCGGGCAACCTGCTGCACTGGCGGATGAACCGCCGGCGGCTCGAGGTCGAGCCCATCCGCGACGCGTTGTTGCAACTGGCCGGCACCCTCGACCTGACGATGGGGGGCCGCGTGGAGGAGTACAGCCCGCGCGGCTACGTCTTCAGCGAGGGCAACACGTTCGGGCGGTTCGACTTCTACGCCGCGCCGCGCCGCTCGGTCTACATGCCGGTGGTGCGCAACGCGATCTACGACATCTTCGCCGGCTTCGACTTCGGCAACGCCAGCGACTCGGTCGGCGCCCGTCCCGCGACGGTGGTGCCGTCCCAGGCCCTGCTCATGATGAACAGCGCGTTCGTCGAGCAGCGGGCGGGCGAGTTCGCCGAGCGGCTGCTGGCGATGCCGCTGGCGAGCGAGGCGGCGCGGGTCGACCGGGCGTTCGTCGAGGCTTACGGGCGGCCGGCCACCGGCGTCGAGATCGAGGAGAGCCTGGCCTTTCTGGCCGACATGCGCGAGACCGCGCCCGGCGGCGGGGAGGAGGGCTCCGCGTGGACGCGCCTGTGCCACGTCATCCTGGGCGCCAGCGAGTTCATCTACGTCGACTGAGGCCGTCAGGCAGAGTGGGGCCGGGCCCCACCGGGAGAGGACCGATGCGCCATCCCCACTACCAGGCATCGCCGGTGACGCGCCGGGACATGCTCCGCACCTGCGGCTGCGGCTTCGGGGGGCTGGCCCTGTCGTCGCTGCTCCAACGCGATCTGCTGGCCGCGCAGGACAATCCGCTGGCTCCGAGGGCGCCCCACTTCGCGCCCCGCGCCAAGCGCATCATCTTCCTGCACATGCACGGCGGCCCGTCGCAGCACGACCTGTTCGAGTACAAGCCGCTGCTCGTCCGCGACGACAACAAGCCGCTGCCGTTCGCCAAGCCCGACGTGCAGTTCAACGAGACCGGCAACCTCTTCAAGAGCCCCTGGGAGTTCAGGCGGCACGGGCAGTCGGGGGCGTGGGTGAGCGAGCTGCTGCCCCACCTCGCGGGGGTCGTCGACGACCTCTGCTTCGTGCGCTCGATGTACGGCACCAACGCCGCCCACGGCGGCGCCATCCTCGCGATGAACACGGGCAGCGACCGCTTCGTGCGGCCCTCGATGGGGTCGTGGGTCTCGTACGGGCTCGGGACCGAGAACGAGAACCTCCCCGCCTTCGTCACCATCTGTCCGTCGTATCAGCACGGCGGCGTGCAGAACTACTCGGCCGCGTTCCTTCCTGCCGCCTACAACGGCACCGCGATCGGCAACACGCGGATGAGCACCGCCGACGCGACCATCGACTTCCTCGAGAACCACGCGGTCAGCCCCGCCGTGCAGCGGGCCGAGGTCGACCTGCTACAGCGCTGGCAGCGCCGCCAGCTCGAATCGACGGGACCCGATCTGGCGCTGGAGGGCCGCATCGAGTCGTACGAGCTCGCATTTCGTATGCAGACCGAGGCGCCCGAGCTGATGAGCGTCGCGGGCGAGTCCGAGGCCACCCGGCGGCTGTACGGCCTCGACGACCCGGTGGCGGGCGACTTCGGGCTGCGCTGCCTTCTCGCGCGGCGGTTCTCGGAATCGGGGGTGCGGTTCGTGCAGGCCACCCACGGGCCCGACACGAAGTGGGACCATCACTCCGGGCTGATCACGGGGCTGCCCCGAAGCTGCGCCGAGATCGACCGGCCGGTGGCCGGGCTGATCACCGACCTCAAGCAGCGGGGCCTGCTCGCCGAGACCCTGGTGCTGTGGGGCGGAGAGTTCGGACGCACGCCGGGGGCCGAGGCGGGCGCCCGCAACGGCCGCGACCACAACCCCCACGGCTACACCATGTTCATGGCCGGCGGCGGCGTGAAGGGGGGCCACAGCCACGGCCGCACCGACGACTACGGCTACTACGCCATCGAGAACAAGGTCCACATCCACGATCTGCACGCGACCATCCTGCATCTGCTCGGCCTCGACCACGAACGCCTGACCTACCGGAGCCAGGGACGCGACTTCCGGCTCACCGACGTGGCGGGCGTCGTCGTCGACGACATACTGGCCTGAGACGCGGACGCAAGGGGTCCGGGATTGTCGCTGGCGCTCGCCGGTTGGAGCTGGCTGGTTCCGGAAGCGCGTGTTCGAGGAGAGGAGATGACGCGATGAAGGCAAAGGCATCTGACGGCAGCGAATCTCGGGATCGAGAAGCTGCGGTTCCTGTGCCGTTTGGCGAAGGACCTCGGACACCTGGACGCGCGCCGCTACGAGCATGCGGCGCGCGCACTCGACGAGACCGGACGGCTGATCGGGGGCTGGCGGAAGGCGCATGAGGCGGCGCAGGGCTGACGATTTGTCCAGGGCCGGTCATGATGAGCCGGCGCCGCCGGAAGAGGGGTACCGACAACATTCGTGTTGGAATACAGTGGTTGCACGGGGGATTACTGGCGCATTACGATGATCCGCATGGAGGCGCTCGCCAACCGACGTGCGGTCCATCAATACCCGCATCGACAACATCCTGCTTGCGGACCGGAAGGGCTAGTTCTACCCTGTACCCACATTATTCGTTCTGGACAACTCCAGCACGCTCCCGCCGTCCAATGCGGTAGCCGATGGTTGCGATGGACATTCGTTCGTAACCGCGCCACATGATCTGGTGTCCGGGGGGCGGGTCGTGCGTTCGGTTCTGGTAGCCGCCGAGGATGGCGAGCAGGAGGACTGCGGCGGCGAGATGGTCAGGGGGGCGGCAGGCCGAGTTCTTCGGCATAGTCGGTCAGGAAACGCAACTCGATGTCGGTGAACAGCAACTGGGCGTCGCACCCCGGTACGTCACGTCCGAGCAGGGTCATCACCATCAGGCGCCAGGCGATCACGGTATTGATGGTGACCGCGCGTTGGAGCCGGTCGGCGGTGTGGAACGCGAGATGTTCGACTCGGCATCCGGACTTGAGCACCCGGAACAGGTCTTCGATGCGCCAGCGCCGCAGGTAGTAGCCGATGACCGCGACCGCGGTTTCGGTGCTGTCGACGTCGAGGCTGGTGAGCAGGAACCACTCGACCGCCGGCTCGCCGGGCGGCGGCGCGGTTTCGCGCACATGGACCGTGGACAGCGCCACCGGTTCGGCGCCGGCGATGGTCGGCGGCGCCACCACTTGGCGATGGCGCACCTCGGCCCGCGCCACCCGCCCGGTGCGCGCCGGGCGGGCCTGCCTGCCGTTCGACTTGCGCCGCGCGCTCAGGCGGTCGATCTCGATCTCGACGTGCCCGTCGGCGGCGCCGGCGCGCATGGCGGCGAACAGCTTCGGGGCGCCCTGGGCGAGACAGCGGTCATGGTGGGCGCGCACCAGCACTTCCACCCGGTTCAGACGGCGCTGCTCGTCGAACACCGCGAAGCAATCCGCCTCCCGGTCCATGACGCTGAGCACCCGGGTCTTGCGACTCAACGCCGCCGCCGCCCGGTCGATGTCGCGCAGGCCGTCGACCCAGCGCCGCGTCTTGGGGGCCGTCTCCTGCGCCGCCGCCGGCGGTGGCTCGTCCGCCGGGCGCGCCGCGCCGCCCGGCGGCGCCTCGAAACCGCAGCGCAGCACGCCCAGCGGCAGACCCGCGCCATCGACCGCCAGGGTCAGATGCAGATGCAGGCCGAGCGTCTTCGAGACCGTCTGGTTGCGCCCGATGATGCCCAGCCCCTCGCAGTGCGGGCGCGTCGCAAAATTCAGATCCGTCCCGTCCTGGATGCACAGCACCGTGTCCTGGCCGCGCATCCGCTGCAGCGTGCGCGCCCGGTGGGGCGCGAGAATGTTCCCGGGCGTGACCGCCGACGACACCGGCTGGTCGATGAGCCGGTAGTAGCCCTTCACCGCCGCGCGGTCGTGGGACGCGTTGGCGGTGACCGCCTCTCCGGGCAACGACGCCAGCAGCCCCGCGCTCTTGACCAGACGCGCCGACAACCGCTGATCGCCCAACGGCGCCCCTCCAAACTCGTTCACCGTCCAGGCGCCGCTGTCGAGACCGTCAGCCGGCGCCAGCGCCGGCGCCGCGTCGACCCGCGCCACCCCCAACCGCCGCCGCCAGTGCGGCTCCAACTCATACATATATACCGCCTTGACCGGACGAGCCCGCGCATGGTCGCGGTCCTGGCGCCCGCGACCGGCCGTGTGCCCGACCCACACGAAGTTGGCCGCCTTGAAGCTGGCCCCGTCATGCGCGGGGCCGACGAAGGTCTCCACCAGCCACGGACGATACCGGTAGCGGGCCTCGAAATCCGCTGGCAGACGCGCCAGCACCTGGCCCAGCACCTGGCTGGCCAGGTTGCGGCATTGCACGCCGGGGCGGATCAGGAACCGGCTCAGGCACAGCACCCGGTGCAGATGCGCCAGACGCTGCCCGGCGCTCCACCCCATCCACGCCTCGCGCGCCCGCAATTGCAACGCCGACGCCGAAAACCCGACCGCGCCGAGCACCCCGTGCGCCGAGACCACCAGATAGCGCACCTGGCAGCCCGCAAAGGTCGTCGTCCCCTGCGGATGCTCGAAGTGCAGCAAGGTATTCCACACCCGGCGCTGCCCGCCTTGCTCTACCCGCTCCAGCGACAACCCCGCGACCGCCTCCACCGTACCCGGCACCGCCGTGGCCGCCGCCACCGGCGCGTCGAAACGCTGCGGAGTGGGCGCGCCCCCGCCACCCCGCGACGCCGGCAACGCAATCCGCCCCGCCTTGTGCAGCGTGTTGAGCGCTTTAAGACAACCCGCGAGTTGGGCCGACCCGCGCGCATCCACAAACCCGAACTCCGCGCACACCCGCCGCCCCACCGCCGCCCGGTTGTTCAGCGCCTCCTGCGCCACAATCCGCTCGAGGCGAGCTTGCGACTCAGGCGCACGAAGGGTCTGTAGTATCTGGTTCTGATGCTCCATGCCGTGACGCTACACGGCGGAAGCTGATTTGTCCAGCCCTGAATGCGGGTACAGGGCAGGGCTAGTTCGCTCCCGAACCGCTCCGCGACTCGGGCCGACGGTGGACGGTCGCGGCCGTAGTCCTGGTACTGGTCCTCCCGCTCGGCGCCCTTCCCCTGGCCGCCCAGCCGGCGAGCGCGGCCGAACCGGCACCGTCCGACCGCCCGAACATCCTGTTCCTGTTCGCGGACGATCAGCGCGCGGACACGATCGGCGCCTGGGGCAACGAGTGGATCGACACCCCGAACCTCGACCGGCTGGCCGCCGAGGGCCTGAGCTTCGAGCGCAACTACACGTTCGGTTCGAACAGCGGCGCCTGCTGGAAGGCTGGCGAGCGGGGCTGGGTGATCCGGCGCCGCTCGCGACCTCCGATCCGCCGCCGCTCCGGCGCGATCTGACCGGTCAGGAGCGCGAGCCCGACCGCTGGCAGCCACAGTGGATCGTGGACAAGTACTTCGATCCGCCGGTCTCGCCCGACCCCAGGTAGCCCATCGTGGGTCTCGCTATAGTCGGATGTCTCGGTACCGAGAACCGGGCTTGTCTGTGATGTACAGGTCGCGATGGCCTTCGTCCAAACGCTTGTTCACGTCACGCCCCTCGACGTGCTGGGCGGCGGGTCTGCGCGCGATGTCGGGCAAGCGCCGGGCGCCGGGACCGGCCGGGTTCCTCGCCAACCTGGAGCCGGAGATCCGGCTCGACTCTCATCTGGGGGACCTGGTGGTACGATGCGGCGGGTAGCCGCGCATTCCGGATCGCGACGACAGGGTGCGTGGGGATGGACCGATGAGACCGATGGCCGCGTGTTTTGGGCGCCGCTCTGTCGAGCGTCGGTTGATTCTCGTCGCGCCGCCCGGATCGCCCCATCGCGCGACGTCAACCCAACGCCCGGTTCACACGCAGGAGACCAGGATGGTCAGACAGTTGACGGCAATCATCGAACGAGAAGGCGACGGCTACGTCGCCCTGTGTCCTGACGTCGACATCGCCAGCCAGGGAGCTACGGTTGGGGAGGCGCGCGACAACCTGAAGGAAGCCCTGGAACTGTTCTTCGAGACCGCTTCCGCCACCGAGATTCAGCGCCGGCTACACGAGGAAGTGTACGTCACCCAAGTCGAGGTTGCGGTTGGCTAGACTCCGGGTGCTGTCCGGTCGGGAAGCCTGTCGCATACTCGCCGAGCACGGATTCGTGGAGGTTCGGCGCAAAGGAAGCCACGTGATCATGCAGAAGGCTAAAGCGGACGACACCATTACGATACCCGTGCCAGACCACCGGACGCTACGTATCGGGACGTTGATGTCCATCGTTCGGCAATCAGGTCTGCCCCGGTCTGTGTTCGAGCAAGCCGGCGTCTCATGAGACACATGCCGACCAGTGACGGACGGGGCCGACGCGGCGTGCGCCGACGGTGGAGAAGTTCCCCGGACAGCGCCGGCACGAAACCTCGAGCGGTTCACCCCGCTCGCCGAGCCGCATGACAGTCGATCTCCAGCGTGTCGCGGATGTCGACCGGCGGATCCCGCGCTCGATGGAATGGGTGTATAAACTGTATCGAACCGCAGCACGGACCGACTGTTCGAGTCGCCGTGACCGACTTCCTGGAGACGAGACGATGACACGCTGGACACTTGTGGCGGCGCTTGCGCTGCTGATGGCTCCCACCCCCGTCACGGCGCAGGACGCCGGCGCGGTCCGCTCCGCGCACGAGGGTCTGGAGCCGGGCACCCGAACCGACGACCTCGGCATCACGATCGGCATGCCCGCAAGTCATCCGGGGCGCCGCTATCCGGCGTCGCACGAGTTCCCGACCGGACCCGCGATCGGCGAGCGGCTTCCGGAGTTCGCGTTGCCGAATCAGCGTGGTCGAGTCGTCGACTACCACGCGGACCGCGGCGATTCCAGGTCGATCGTCGTGTTCTACCGCTCGGCGGTGTGGTGACCGTACTGTCGAACGCAGCTGGTCGAGCTGCAAACGAACCTGGGGCTCTTCGAAGAGGCAGGGATCCGCGTCTACGGCGTGAGCTATGACAGTCCGGAGCAACTCGGAGCGTTCGCCGACGAATACGACGTGACGTACGATCTGCTGTCCGACGCCGACTCGGCCGTCATCCGCGAGTTCGGCATCCTCAACACCCTGATCTCCCCGGATGATCCGGAGCAGGCCGCCGGCCGCAGCTTCTACGGCGTGCCGTTCCCCGGTGTCTACGTAACGGACGAGAGCGGCGTGGTCACCGAGAAGTTCTTCCACCGCCACTACGCCACCCGGGAATCGGCCGGTACGATTCGCGACTCCGCGCTCGGCAGGATTCTCGCGCGTCACGAGGCTCCGGCGGTCGAGCTCGGAACCGATCAGGTCAGGATCTCCGCCTTTCTGTCCGACGAGTCGATGACGTTCGAGACCCAATCGATGATTCACGTGCGCTTCGAGCTCGAGGACGGTCTTCACATGTACGGCCGGCCGCTCCCCGACAGCTACATCGCCTCCGAAGTGACGATTCCCGACACTCCCGGCCTGCGGGTGGGGACGGCGCAGTACCCGCCGACGCACCCGCGGGAGTTCCCCGCGCTCGGCGTGACGCTCAACGTCTACGAAGGTGTCGTCGATGTCGCGATTCCGGTCACGCCGAACGCCGAAGTGTTCCACCGGTCGAACCCGGACCGGCCGGAAGTGGTCGACGTGCCGGTGTCGGTCCTGTACCAGGTCTGCAGCGAGACGATCTGCTACACACCGAGGACCGAGACGCTTTCGCTGGCGGCGCCGTTCCAGCCTCTCTTGTCCCCGGGCGCTCGGCGAGCGCGATAGGCGCTTGGAAGGAGAAAACCCCATGTCGAGACTACGAGCCGTCGTTGCCGTCCTAGCCTTGTTCACTTCCGGCGCGGCGTTCGCCCAGGACGTCACCGTCACGCCGGATGTGGTGTACGGCCACAAGTACGGCATGGCGTTGACGTTCGACGTATTCACCCCGGCCGACGCCAACGGGGCCGCCGTACTGAACATGGTCAGTGGCGGCTGGCGCTCGGTGTGGCGGCCGCACGCGGCGTCGCAACAGCGGTATCAGGCGCTGCTCGACGCCGGATTCACGGTGTTCGCGGTCCGGCACGGCAGCAGCCCGAAGTTCATCCTGCCCGAGATCGTCCCCGACGTGCGCCGCGCGGTGCGCTACGTCAGGCTCAATGCCCGGCGGCTGGGCGTCGATCCGAATCGCCTCGGCGTCTGGGGCGGGAGCGCCGGCGGACACCTGTCGCTGATGCTCGGGACGACGTCCGACGCGGGGGACCCGTCCGCCGAAGATGCGGTGCTCCGGACCGGCAATCGGGTGGCGGCGGTCGTAGCCTACTATCCGCCAGTCGATCTGCGCCCGCTGGCGCGTGGAATCGACCCGGAGGTCGGGAACGCGCGATTCCCCGCGCTGAGTTTCCATCCCTCCGACGCCGCGTCCGTGTCCCCGATTGTTCACGTGTCCGGAGACGATCCCCCCACGCTGCTGATCCACGGCGACGCCGACGGCCTCGTGCCTGTGAGCAACAGCCACGACATGCACGCCGCGCTGCAGGAGCATGGGGTCGAGTCGAAGGCGATCATCATTCCCGGCGCCGGTCACGGATTTCGCGGCGCCGATGCCGAGCTCGCGATGACCGCGCTGGTCGACTGGTTCGTGCAGCACCTCGCGCACTGACGGGCGGCCGTGGCAGGAGAGTTCAGGGGCGGTACACAAGTCTCGCGAGGAGCCGTCGACATATGACAATCAGCACGACCCTGCTGCGACACCATGCCGCGCGGCATTCTCTGTGGTTGCTGATACTGGCGGGCCTCGCCGCGCCGCCGGTGCACGCGCAGGACGACTGGCCCGCCTGGGGACGGGACGGCGGCAACCAGCGCCACTCCCCGTTGACGCAGATCGACACCGGCAACGTCTCGACCCTGGTGCCGGCGTGGCGGTACGAGATGACGAAGCCGGGCGTACCGTCACGGCCGAGCCAGTCGACCCCGCTCATGGTCGACGGCGTCCTGTACCTGTCGTTCCCGTACTACCGCGTGGTGGCGCTGGAGCCGGAGACCGGTGACCTCATCTGGGAGTACACGGCGCCCGGGGACTGGAATTCACCCGAGCATCAGGTGCACTGGACGGGTGGGTCGATGCGGGGCCTGGCCTACTGGGAAGGCGACGACGTCACGTTCCCGCAGATCGTGTTCGGTACCGAGGAGGGCGAGCTGATCTCGCTGAACGCGCGGACCGGCATCCCCAACGCCCGGTTCGGCAACGACGGCTACGTCGACCTGAAGACCCCGGACGTGATGAACGGCTTCCCGAACATGCACTACGGGATCTCGTCCGGGGTGGCCATCTACAAGCACTTCGTGTTCACCGGTGTCCACAACGCGGACGAGACGGGATCGAAGGGGCCGGCGGGCGACGTGCGCGCGTGGGATCTGCGGACGGGCGAGCTCGTCTGGACGTTTCACACCGTGCCCCGGCCCGGCGAGGTCGGCAACGAGACCTGGCTCGACGGCTCCTGGCGCAACGTCAGCGGCGCCAACACCTGGTCCTTCTTCACCGTCGACGAGGAGCGCGGCATTCTGTACATGCCCCTCGGGTCCGCCCACAACGACTTCTACGGCATCGACCGCCCCGGGGACAATCTCTTCTCGGACTCGATCGTCGCCGTCGATGCGCTGACGGGGGAGCTGAAGTGGTACTTCCAGGCCGTCCATCACGACCTGTGGGACCTGGACATGCCGGTGCCGCCGATCCTGTTCGACGTCGAGCGGGACGGCGAGACGATTCCGGCTGTCGGCGTCATGACGAAGTATCCGGTGTTGTTCATCTTCGACCGGGTCACCGGCGAGCCGATCTACGAAATCGAGGAACGCCCCGTCCCGCGGGGGGATCTGCCCGGGGAGTACTACTCGCCGACGCAGCCGTTCCCGGTGAAGCCGCCGCCCTTCGGGCGCACCAGCTTCACGATGGACGACATCGCGACGGTGACGCCGGAGCACGAGGCGGCGTGCCGCGAGCTGCTGGCGGACTTCGACGGCGGGCGAAACCGCGGCCCCTTCACGCCGCCGTCCCTCGATGGCGCGCTCGTGTTTCCGTCGACCGGCGGCGGGACGGAGTTCACCGGCGGGACCTTCGATCCGAGTCTGGGGTACTACATCATCAACTACGCGGACACCGGGCACATCAGTGAACTCAGAAGCGTGGAAGACGATCCCGATCGCCGCGGCTATGGGGGTCCTCCCGAGTCGCGCAGGATCTACTGGCACGTCGTCACCCGGATGTCCGTCGACGGCTGGCCCTGCTGGCAGCCGCCCTGGTCGAGGCTGACCGCCGTGGACGTCAACACCGGTGAGATCGCCTGGCAGATCCCGTTCGGCACGGTCGAAGGCGCACCCGCCGGCGTGGAGACCGGCGCCCCCAATTCGCAGAAGGGTGGGCCGACCTCCACCGCCGGGGGCGTGCTCTTCATCGGGGGGGCCACCGATCGGCGGTTCCGCGCCTACGAGACCAAGACCGGTCGCGAGCTGTGGAGCGTCGAGACCGAGCAGTTGATCAGCGGCGCGAATCCGATCACCTACATGGGAAGAGATGGAAAGCAGTATGTGGCGGTGGCCGCGGGCACCACGCTGCTGACCTACACCCTGCCGTGACGGCTTGTTGCGGCCCGGCGCCTTCAGCCGACCTTGGCCAGGCGCTCGGGGCGAAGGGTTTTCAACTTCTCGAAGATCCCCTCGATCACGTTGCTCTTGCCGGCGAACAACGCCTCGGGACCATCGGCGTGCACGCTACTGAACGGCGCCTCGTAGAGCGCGGATGGCTCCATGACACCCCGTGCCGTGAGCTGGTCGATCACCATCTCGATGAAACGGATCTGCGGCGTGGTCAGGCTTCGGTTGGAGAGGAACTCCGAGAAGGCCTCCTGCGCGGCGGCGCGGTCCATCCCCACCATGCTCCGCACGAAATGGGGCAGTGAGGGGGCGTTGCTGCGGGCCAGGAGGTGCGTCAACAGCGTCTGGCCGTCGTCCTCGCCGATCTCGACCAGCGTCTGTTCGAGCCCCCGCAGGTCGGTAGCCGTGAGCGGCTTGTTGATCCGGAGACGATGGATCACGATGTGGTCGAGATGGTTCTTCAGGTACTCCTGCACCTTCTTCCCGTACTGGGCCCCGGTCATCTTCGGGAGGTAGACGGCGGCGTCCTCGCGCACGGCCGTGATCTCGTCCTTGAAGTCGGTGTAGACGACCGTGCGTGTCTTCTTGTCGAGGAAGGGCACCAGGCCACGCAGGCGCATGCGCAGTTCCTCGAGACCGTTCAAGGCGATGCCTTCCCAGAAGGCGTTCTCCTGCACCGAGGCCAGGTAGGCGAGCTGAGCCGCCACCACGGGAATTGTGGTCTTTTCTTCGAGCAGCATGGCGATCTCCACCACCCGCCGGCGGTGCTTCTCGAATGTGCCGGTGTCGCCCTCGGCGAGGGCCAGTTGCATCTTCAGCGCCTTGAGATCGAACAGGCGGGACTCGATGTCGTCGGTCTCGATCTCGCTGGGCAGCCCGGCGACCTCATTCTGCAGGATCTCGACGTCGGATGCCGTGAGCCGCTTCCATGACTCCCTTTCCTGGAAGCGCTCTACCGCCTCGAGTTGCATCCGCACGATGAAGTTTTCGCGGTTCATCGCCGCCACTTCCCGGTGGAGCTCCGTCGTCAACGACCCGGCCAGCGCGGCCTCCGGGTCCAGGTCCGGCGTCGCCTGGACGTGGGTCAGCAACTGCACCCGCGACCGGAAGAGCCTGGCGCGGAGGGAAACGTCGCCACTGACCTCGATACCCTCCGGATTCTCGCGGAAAAAGTCGAAGTTGAAGCAGAAGTCGAAGACTCGGAAGTCGTGCTTGTCGTCCGCGGGTCCGAACAGATTGGGGCACAGACGCGTTCCGCGCCCGATCATCTGCCAGAACTTGATCCGCGAATAGACCGGCTTGAAGAAGACCAGGTTGGCCACCTCGGGCACGTCGATGCCCGTATCGAGCATGTCCACGGAGATCGCGATGTGCGGCGCCTTGTCCTTCCGTGAGAAGTCGTCGAGCAGGCTCTGCGGATACGCGGCGTAGTGATCGATGATGCGGGCGAAGTGCCCGGCGTACTGCGGGTAGTGGTGGTTGAACCGCGCTTCGATGAACGTCGCATGCTCGTGATTGCGCGCGAAGATGATCGTCTTGGCCAGCCGGTCGCCGCCATCGACCGTGTGGCCGTGCTCCATGAGATGTTGCAGCACCTTGTCGACCGTGTCGTTGTTGAAGAGCCAGCTGTTGATGGCGGACGCGTTGACGCGTTCCGGCAATCCGTCGCCGTCCTCGTCGTCGCCCCAGTCGAGGCTCTCCCACTGGGCCTGCTCCTCCTCGCTGAGCGAGTCGTAGTCGATGCCGTCGCGCGGAAAGCGGAGATCCACCTGCTGAACCTTCGGTGGCACGAGAAAGCCGTCCGCCACCGCGGTCGCGAGCTCGTACACGTCGGTGGGCACGCCCGGCTCCAGGTCGAAGAGCTCGTAGGTGTTCCGGTCGACCTGATCCCGAGGCGTCGCGGTCAGGCCCACCAGCAGCGAGTCGAAGTACCGAAAGATGGCCCCGTACTTCTGATACACCGACCGGTGCGCCTCGTCGATGATCACGAGATCGAAATGCCCGACCCCGAAGCGGGCCTCGGCGCCCGTCGTCTCGTCGATCAGCCCCATCATCGTCGGATAGGTGCAGACGTAAACCCGGCCCGCCTTGTCCTTCTCGGTCACCAGGTTCACCGGGCTCGACTCCGGCAGGTGGGCCTTGAACGCCCCCACCGCCTGGTTCACCAGCGACACCCGATCGGCCAGAAACAGCGCCCGCTTCACCCAGCCCGCCCGCTGCAGCAGGTCCACCAGCGCGACAGCCACGCGGGTCTTGCCGCTGCCGGTCGCCATCACCAGCAGCGCCTTGCGCCGCGCCTGTCCGAACCGCTCGCCGATGCTCCCGATGGCCCGCTTCTGGTAGTACCGCTCGACGATGGCGTTCTTCACCCGCGCCACGTCCAGCGGCTCGCGGTGGACTCGGCGATGGAGCAGTGACGCCAGTTCGTCCTTCTTGTGGAAGCCGGCCACCGCTCGCGGCACGTAGGCCCGGTCGTCCCACAGGTAGGTCTCGTACCCGTTCGTGTAGAAGATGATGGGACGCTGGCCGTGCATGGCCTCCAAGCAGTCCGCGTAGAGTTTGGCCTGCTGTCGGCCGGCCGCCGGATCGACGGTGGTCCTCTTCGCCTCCACCACCGCCAGCGGCTTGCCGTCATCTCCCCACAGGACGTAATCGGCGTAACCGACGCCCGAGATGTTCGGCATGCCCGTGACTTCGTACTCACGGTCGTGTTCCCGGTCGAGCGGCCAGCCCGCACGCTGCAGGGCCAGGTCGATGATCAGCTTGCGGGTCGTGCTCTCGTTCCAGTCTCGGTTCTCGGGGACGGCCTCGTTCTCCGCCTTGATGGCGGCGAGCCGTTCACGCAGCGCCTCCAACTCGCTTTCGACCTCCTTGCGCGCGTCTTCCGCTGCGTCGAGGTCGCGCTTCAGGGCGTCCAGTTCCTCGACGCTGGCCGGCGCGGCGCCCGGTTCCTGTGTGGGGATCAGGGATTCGTCGAAGGTCTTCCCGTGAAGGCTCTCCGCCCCGTTCCGCAGATAGGTGCGGCCCGCCCAGTACAGGACGTGCGCCAGCTCCCGCACCATGTTCAACGCCTGCTCCGGCGCGGGCGTCCTGTTGCCGTGCACCGCCACGTTGCCCGCGTTCCGGATGTACTCCGCCTTCTGCCACACCACCTCGGGCAGGAGCTCGCGGAAGGCGGGGTCACCGAGGTAGCCGTCCAGGTTCGTGACCTTCGGTGGGCTCAGGGACTTCTCGACCTTGTAGACACGCTTGACCAGACGCTCCAGCGCATACCGTGCATGGAAGCAGGAGGCTCGGGGGTCGCCGTAGACGTGGCGCTCCGCATGACTCGCGCTCTCCGCCGCATGCGGGAACTCCTGCTTCAGGAACCCGAAGTTGGCGGAGATTTCCATAGCGGCTCAGAGGTCTCCCCGGAAGGCGCGGGATTGCAGGGAGGCGAAGAGGGTGTCGAGTTCGCCCAAGTGGGCTCGCTGGCTGGCCCTTAGTTTCTCGACGGATTCGATGATGTCGGCGAAGCGGTGTTGGAGGTCAAGCGGGGGGAGCGGAAGCCGCCGCCTTGTTGAGCTGGGCCTGGTTGAGCTTGGCGCGGGTCGAGCCACTTATGTACGGGCCGAAGTCATAGTGACGAAGAGCGCGGTGCAGGTATTCTACGTCGATAGTCTCTGCCGGTCGCAGCACATGCGCGTGGTTGTTGACCCACGATGGACCGTCGATGCGGTACGCCACTCCCCTACTAACAGGATCACCGAAATGTCCTCCATCCTCTGCTACCAAAACCAGCGGCTCATCGAATAGTGCTTTGCTAGGTCCTGTTAACACTATTGGACGGTTCGTGATATCGTTGCTGGATGGAGCTCACCGAGACGCAGTACGCACCCATCGCGTCCTGTCTCCCGCGACAGCGTGGCAATGTCAGCATGCCCAATTTGCAGGTGCTCAACGCGATCCTGTACGTCGCCGAGCAGGGGTGCAAGTGGCGAGGGTTGCCGAAGCGCTTTGGGAACTGGCACACGATCTACACCCGTATGAATCGTTGGTCCAAGAACGGGGTGCTCGACCGGGTCTTCGAACACCTGCAACGCGCCCAGTTGATCCGTATCAAGCTGGAGGCGGTGTCGCTGGACAGCACCGTCGTCAAGGTCCATCCCGACGGCACGGGGGCTCGAAAAAAAACGGCCCCCAAGCCATCGGAAAGTCCCGCGGCGGGTGGACCACCAAGATTCATCTGGTTGCCGCGGATGCTCGAACGGCACTGACCTTCGCGCTCTCGCCCGGCCAGGCCCACGACAGCCCGGAAGGCCGAAAGCTCCTGGCCAGCATGGGGCCGCAGGATGACAATGTGGCCTTGGTGATGGACCGCGCGTACCAGGGCGACGAAACTCGCCAACTGGCGCTGGACCTGGGGTTCACACCCGTGGTGCCGCCGCTCAAGACTCGGACGGACCCGTGGGAGTACGACCGGGAGATGTACAAGCGACGTAACGAGGTCGAGCGTCTGTTCCGCCGGCTGAAGGGCTATCGCCGGATATTCTCCCGATTCGAGAAGCTGGATGTGATGTTCATCGGCTTCATCCACTTCGTGCTCATCTTCGACGCGCTGAGGTAAGTGTTAACAGGCCCTAATCCACCCCTGTTGGCCATTGGCTCCGTAGTAAGGGATATCCCCATTTACGCGATCGGCCTCCTTGACTGGTTGCCGCAATCGGTCCAAGCACTCCGTCGTTTCTCCGATGGTCACCATCTCCCACCCCATCGGATTGGTGACGGGGTCGCCGAACATGTCGAGGAAGGTGGATTGGAGGAGGGTGTCGAGCTGGGCGAGGGCCTCGCGGCGCTTGGCCCGCAAGGCGTCCGCCGCATCCAGAATCCCCGCAATCCGCTTCTGCTCGGCAAGGGGCGGAACGGGGATCTGGATCTTGGAAGCTCCCGCCTTCGTCAGTTTCGCGCGGGTGGAGCCAGTAATCCACGGGGTGACATCGTAGTTTTCGAGAACACGAACAAGGTACCGGAGTCGAGCGTGACCCCGAGGCCGAAGCACGTGAGCATGATTATTCACCCACGTCTTACCTTCGATAACGTACGCAATTCCGCGATCGGGTTGGTCAAATGGACCGGGTGCGGCTCTTCTTCGTAGTTTCCCACCCGGCGGCGCCGGACCCACGCATCGATGAAACAAGTATATTGTGTAGGCCGTGACGCTGGCACAGAGGTCGGTTTCACTATGGTGCCGAGAGCCCGTTTCGTAGTTTGACCCGGAGTCCCGCGAGCACCCCGTATTGCGACACCGGATCGCCCGGGAAGCGCGTCTTCTAGATTTCGTACCGGCGGACTCCACGCCAGCACTTCGCGATACAGGAGGTGACGCATGGAAGTTTTGTATCCCCGGTGCGCCGGGCTGGATGTCCACTCGCGGTGCGTGAACGCGTGCGCGCGCATCGCGGCGGGTCGGAAGGTCACGACCGAGCACCGGGAGTTCGCGAGCACGACAGCGGGTCTGCTCGAACTGGCGGCTTGGCTGACCGAGGCGGGCTGCACGCACGTGGCGATGGAGGCGACCGGCGTGTACTGGAAGCCGGTGTGGCACGTCCTCGAAGACGAAGCTTCGTTCACGCTGGTGCTCGCCAACGCGCAGCACATCCGGAACGTTCCGGGGCGCAAGAGCGACCGGAAGGACGCGGCCTGGATCGCCGACCTGTTGGCGCACGGGCTGATCCCGAGCAGCTTCGTGCCGCCGGCCCCGATCCAGGAGCTGCGCGACCTGACGCGGACCCGCAAGCAACTGGTCCGTGAGATCGCGCGGCACACCCTGCGCCTGCAGAAGACGCTGGAAGACGCGAATGTGAAGCTGACGCGCGTGGCCAGCGACATCCTGGGCGTCAGCGGCCGGGCGATCCTGGCCGCGCTCATCGCCGGGGAGACCGATCCCGAGCGGTTGGCTGATTGCACCAAGGGGCGCCTGAAGGCCGACCGTGCGGACATCGTCGCCGCGGTGCACGGCCGGGTGACGGCGCATCATCGTTTCCTGCTGAAGCTGCACCTGGCGCAGATCGATGCGCTGACCGCCGCTGTGCAGCAAGTCGAGCAGCAGGCCGACGAGGTGCTTCGCCCTTTTCGCGAGGCCGCCGAGCGGCTGGCAACGATGCCCGGGGTCAGTGAGACGGTCGCGCGGGTGATCATCGCCGAGGTCGGCGTGGACATGACCCAGTTCCCCAGTGCGGGCCATCTGGTCTCGTGGGCGGGCCTGTGCCCGCGCCTCGACGAGAGTGCGGGCAAGCGCCGCTCGACCCGGATCCGTCACGCGACTCCCTGGTTGAAGACAGCGCTGGTCCAGGCCGCGTGGGCGGCGACCCGGAAGAACGGGAGCTATCTGCAGGCGCAGTTTCGACGGCTCAAAGGCCGGCGCGGCCCGAAGAAGGCCATCGTGGCGGTCGCCGCCTCCATGCTGACCGCCGCCTACTTCATGCTTCGCGACGAGACGGACTACCACGACCTTGGCGGCCGGTACCTGGCGAACCGCGACAAGCAGCGCGTCACCCAGAGCCTGCTCCGGCGTCTGCGGAACCTTGGCGTCGAGGTCGAAGTGAAGGCCGCCTGAACAGGGAGGGCGCTCTGAGTTTCTTTCTAGTTCTCCACCCGGCGGCGCCGGACCCACGTATTCATGAAACAGGATATCGTGTACGGGCTTGGCGCTGGCACAGAGGTCGTTCTCTCTATGGTGCCAAGAGCCCGTTCTCTAGTTGGACCCGGAGTCCCGCGAGCACCCCGTATTGCGAGACCGGAGATGTTCCGGTGAGCGCGCCCTGTAGATTTCGTACCGGCGGACTCCACGCCAGCGCCTTTGCGATCAGGAGGTGACGCATGGAAGTCTTGCATGCCCGGTGCGCCGGGTTGGATGTCCACTCGCGGTGCGTGAACGCGTGCGCGCGCATCGCGGCGGGCCGGAAGGTTACGACCGAGCACCGGGAGTTTGCGACCACGACGGCGGGTCTGCTCGCACTGGCGGCCTGGCTGACCGAGGCAGGCTGCACGCACGTGGCGATGGAGGCGACCGGCGTGTACTGGAAGCCGGTGTGGCACATCCTCGAAGACGAAGCGTCGTTGACGCTGGTGCTCGCCAACGCGCAGCACATCCGGAACGTTCCGGGCCGCAAGAGCGACCGGAAGGACGCGGCCTGGATCGCCGACCTGTTGGCGCACGGGCTGATTCGGGGCAGCTTCGTGCCGCCGGCCCCGATCCAGGAGCTGCGCGACCTGACGCGGACCCGCAAGCAATTGGTACGCGAGATCGCGCGGCACACGCAACGCCTGCAGAAGACGCTCGAAGGCGCGAACGTGAAGTTGACGCGCGTGGTCACCGACATTCTGGGCGTCAGTGGCCGAGCGATCCTCGCAGCGCTCATCGCCGGGGAGACCGATCCCGAGCGGTTGGCTGATTGCACCAACGTCCGGGTGAAGGCCGACCGTGCGGACATCGTCGCCGCGGTGCACGGTCGGGTGACGGCGCACCATCGTTTCCTGCTGGAGCTGCACCTGGGGCAGATCGATGCGTTGCGCGCCGCCGTGCAGAAACTGGAGCAGCAGGCCGACGAGGTGCTGCGCCCTTTTCGCGAGGCCGCCGAGCGGCTGACGACGATGCCCGGGGTCAGTGAGACGGTCGCGCGGGTGATCATCGCCGAGGTCGGCGTGGACATGACGCGGTTTCCCGATCCGGGCCATCTGGTCTCGTGGGCGGGCCTGTGCCCGCGGCTGGACGAGAGTGCGGGGAAGCGCCGCTCGACCCGGATCCGTCACGCGACTCCCTGGTTGAAGACGGTGCTGGTCCAGGCCGCGTGGGCGGCGACCCGGAAGAATGGGAGCTATCTGCAGGCGCAGTTTCGACGGCTCAAGGGCCGGCGCGGCCCGAAGAAGGCCATCGTGGCGGTCGCCGCCTCCATGTTGACCGCCGCCTACTTCATGCTTCGCGACGAGACGGACTACCACGACCTCGGCGGCCGGTACCTGGCGAACCGCGACAAGCACCGCGTCACCCAGCACCTCCTCCGGCGTTTGCAGGACCTTGGAGTGGAGGTCGAAGTGAAGACCGCCTGAGTCAGTGATCACCGTGAGTTTCTCTGTAGAGGAGTTTTTGCCCTATTCATGGGCCTTTTTGCCCGCGGATGCGTCTCTCCAGTGCTCCTTTCGGGGGGACAGCAACCAAGCCCTACCCTGCACCCACATTCAGGGCTGGACAAATAAGCTTCCGCCGTGTAGCGTCACGGCATGGAGCACCAGAACCAGATACTACAGACCCTTCGTGCGCCTGAGTCGCAAGCTCGCCTCGAGCGAATTGTGGCGCAGGAGGCGCTGAACAACCGGGCGGCGGTGGGGCGGCGGGTGTGCGCGGAGTTCGGGTTTGTGGATGCGCGCGGGTCGGCCCAACTCGCGGGTTGTCTCAAAGCGCTCAACACGCTGCACAAGGCGGGGCGGATTGCGTTGCCGGCGTCGCGGGGTGGCGGGGGCGCGCCCACGCCGCAGCGTTTCGACGCGCCGGTGGCGGCGGCCACGGCGGTGCCGGGTACGGTGGAGGCGGTCGCGGGGTTGTCGCTGGAGCGGGTAGAGCAAGGCCGGCAGCGCCGGGTGTGGAATACCTTGCTGCACTTCGAGCATCCGCAGGGGACGACGACCTTTGCGGGCTGCCAGGTGCGCTATCTGGTGGTCTCGGCGCACGGGGTGCTCGGCGCGGTCGGGTTTTCGGCGTCGGCGTTGCATTTGCGGGCGCGCGAGGCGTGGATGGGATGGAGCGATGAGCAACGCCAAGCCCATCTGCACCGGGTGCTGTGCCTGAGCCGGTTCCTGATCCGCCCCGGCGTGCAATGCCGCAACCTGGCCAGCCAGGTGCTGGGCCAGGTGCTGGCGCGTTTGCCAGCGGATTTCGAGGCCCGCTACCGGTATCGCCCGTGGCTGGTGGAGACCTTCGTCGGCCCCGCGCATGACGGGGCCAGCTTCAAGGCGGCCAACTTCGTGTGGGTCGGGCACACGGCCGGTCGCGGGCGCCAGGACCGCGACCACGCGCGGGCTCGTCCGGTCAAGTCGGTATATATGTATGAGTTGGAGCCGCACTGGCGGCGGCGGTTGGGGGTGGCGCGGGTCGACGCGGCGCCGGCGCTGGCGCCGGCTGACGGTCTCGACAGCGGCGCCTGGACGGTGAACGAGTTTGGAGGGGCGCCGTTGGGCGATCAGCGGTTGTCGGCGCGTCTGGTCAAGAGCGCGGGGCTGCTGGCGTCGTTGCCCGGAGAGGCGGTCACCGCCAACGCGTCCCACGACCGCGCGGCGGTGAAGGGCTACTACCGGCTCATCGACCAGCCGGTGTCGTCGGCGGTCACGCCCGGGAACATTCTCGCGCCCCACCGGGCGCGCACGCTGCAGCGGATGCGCGGCCAGGACACGGTGCTGTGCATCCAGGACGGGACGGATCTGAATTTTGCGACGCGCCCGCACTGCGAGGGGCTGGGCATCATCGGGCGCAACCAGACGGCCTCGAAGACGCTCGGCCTGCATCTGCATCTGACCCTGGCGGTCAATGGCGCGGGTCTGCCGCTGGGCGTGCTGCGCTGCGGTTTCGAGGCGCCGCCGGGCGGCGCGGCGCGCCCGGCGGACGAGCCGCCGCCGGCGGCGGCGCAGGAGACGGCCCCCAAGACGCGGCGCTGGGTCGACGGCCTGCGCGACATCGACCGGGCGGCGGCGGCGTTGAGCCGCAAGACCCGAGTGCTCAGCGTCATGGACCGGGAGGCGGATTGCTTCGCGGTGTTCGACGAGCAGCGCCGTCTGAACCGGGTGGAAGTGCTGGTGCGCGCCCACCATGACCGCTGTCTCGCCCAGGGCGCCCCGAAGCTGTTCGCCGCCATGCGCGCCGGCGCCGCCGACGGGCACGTCGAGATCGAGATCGACCGCCTGAGCGCGCGGCGCAAGTCGAACGGCAGGCAGGCCCGCCCGGCGCGCACCGGGCGGGTGGCGCGGGCCGAGGTGCGCCATCGCCAAGTGGTGGCGCCGCCGACCATCGCCGGCGCCGAACCGCTGGCGCTGTCCACGGTCCATGTGCGCGAAACCGCGCCGCCGCCCGGCGAGCCGGCGGTCGAGTGGTTCCTGCTCACCAGCCTCGACGTCGACAGCACCGAAACCGCGGTCGCGGTCATCGGCTACTACCTGCGGCGCTGGCGCATCGAAGACCTGTTCCGGGTGCTCAAGTCCGGATGCCGAGTCGAACATCTCGCGTTCCACACCGCCGACCGGCTCCAACGCGCGGTCACCATCAATACCGTGATCGCCTGGCGCCTGATGGTGATGACCCTGCTCAGTCGTGACGTGCCGGGGCGCGACGCCCAGTTGCTGTTCACCGACATCGAGTTGCGTTTCCTGACCGACTATGCCGAAGAACTCGGCCTGCCGCCCCCCTGACCATCTCGCCGCCGCAGTCCTCCTGCTCGCCATCCTCGGCGGCTACCAGAACCGAACGCACGACCCGCCCCCCGGACACCAGATCATGTGGCGCGGTTACGAACGAATGTCCATCGCAACCATCGGCTACCGCATTGGACGGCGGGAGCGTGCTGGAGTTGTCCAGAACGAATAATGTGGGCACCGGGTAGACCAAGCCAGCGCGTACCCGCGTCTTTCCGGCGGCCAGCCGAGCCTCGAAACGGTACCGAACACCGTTGGTCTGTCCCCCTCGGGCGCGCTCCCTTCTGGACATTCGCGCGGCGTTCTGGTACGGTGCCGTGGGAAGGGAGGCAGACCTGCGATGGCTGTGACGACAGGATTCCAGGGACGTACATTCGACGTGCCGCGAACCGGCGTCCCTTGCATCGATCTCCCGAGCCGAGCCCCGTGCGCAGCGGCCGATGCTGTCTTCGCGGATGCCAAAGCCTTCCTCTCGTCCAGCGAAGCCCGGCAGATGAGCGAGAGCGAACTCGAACGGGAACTGCACCGGCGGCGCCAGGAGTTGGTACGCAAGCTCCTGCAAGGACATCGCGACCAACGCAGCCCGAAAGAGGCTGCTGGTCCGGCCGAGGACACCAGCGGTGTCGAGTGCTCGGAGCCGCACGAGCACGAAAGCCACGCCGAAACGACCTCCGGCACGATGCAGGTTGTGGGTCTGGGCTGCGCGCGGCGCGGTCACGACGGCTTGCATCGGCTCGATGCCGCGCTGAACCTGCTGCCGGAGCGCTACTTGGTCGAGATGCGCCGCCGCGTGACCATCGCGACCGCCTCGCGGGCACCACCGCATACGCCCTGGAAGCCACAGTGGTACTCGACATCATCCACGTGGCAGCGGCGACGCGGCGTGCGGTGCTCGTCGTCGGCTCATCGAAGGGCCTGTCGGCATTTGGTCCGCGACCCGATGGGAGTCGACCGGCGCACGGTGACACTGGGCCGCAGTTGCGGCGGTTCTCAACTGCCGCAGGCAGCCGGAGCCTTGATGCGTACTGAGACCTCTCACGAAGCGCGCGAGGACCAGCGGAAGTCCCCCATCGGTCGCTGACGACAGAAGTACCGTCGGCCACCGGACCCTCTGCCGCTCCTCACGCCTTGACGGATCCAATTGCCTCCTGCCTCGCCGCCGCCGGAGAGACTGATTGGGCCGCCAACGAAGAAGAGCCGCACCCAAATGGACCTCCGTCTTCAGCAAGGAGGACTAGTGGCTCGTCAAAGATGTAGTCTGCTACGGAATCTTGTTGCCCATTTGCTCCGTAGTATGGATATGGTCCCGGAATCCTCTCGGAAGCAGTGATGGGACGACGGCGGCTATCCAGAAACTCTGCGACTTCTCCGAGCGGCTTGATCGGAAACCCCCGCTGAATGGTGTCCCTGGAAATCATCCCAACATCCCCTCCAACACCGCACGCCTCTTCGCGATCTCCATCTCCAGCACGGCCAAGCGCTCCATGATCACCTTCGGTGGGTCGTACTCCATCGCCTCGTAGTCGACCTCCTTGTAGCGGTTGATGGACAGGTCGTAGTCGTTGCCCGCGATCTCGGCCTTGGGCACGAGGAAACTCCGGTCCGTCCGTGCGCGCTTGCGCTCCGCCCCACGGTTCCGCCAGCGGGAGAGGATGTCGGCAAGGTCGCTGTTGTCCGGTTGTGGCGTCCGCTTGTCGTCCAGCGAGTAGCCGTCCGCCTACATGTCGTAGAACCAGACGTCGCTAGTGCCGCCGGAGTTGGTCTTGGTGAAGAGCAGGATGGCGGTGGAGACCCCGGCGTAGGGTCTGAAGACGCCGGAGGGCATGGAGACGATGGCGTCGAGCTTCTGCTCGTCGACGAGGATCCTGCGCAGGGTCCTGTGGGCCTTGCTCGACCCGAACAGTACGCCGTCGGGCACGATGACGGCGGCGCGGCCGCCGGTCTGGAGCAGGCGCAGGAACAGGGCGAGGAACAGCAGCTCGGTCTTCTTGGTCTTGACGACCTGCTGCAGGTCCTTGGCCGTGGACTCGTAGTCGAGACTGCCCGCAAACGGCGGATTGGCGAGGACGAGCGAGTACCGCTCGGCGTCGTCCCCTGCGGCCGGCAGGTCGGTCTGGGCGAGCGAGTCCCTGTAACGGATGTCCGGATTCTCCACGCCGTGCAGCAGCATGTTCATGCTGCCGATGCGCAGCATGGTGGTGTCGAAGTCGTAGCCGTGGAAGGTGCCCTCGTTGAACCGGCGGCGGGCCTTGGCGTTCTTGTAGATGCGGTCGCCGTGGTGCTCGACGAGATGCTCGGAGGCCGCGACGAGGAATCCGGCGGTGCCGCAGGCCGGATCGCAGATGACGTCCTCCGGGGTGGGCGCGGTCATGTCCACCATCAGCCGGATGATGTGGCGCGGCGTGCGGAACTGCCCGTTCTGCCCGGCAGTGGCGATCTTGCCGAGCATGTACTCGTAGAGGTCGCCCTTGGTGTCGCGGTCGGCCATGTCGATGTCGTCGAGCTGGTCGACCACGTTGGCCAGCACCCGAGCCGTGGGCATCATGAAGAGGGCGTCCTTCATGTGATGGGTGTAGGTCGATCCCTCGTCCGAGTCTCCCGTCTGGCGCAGCGACTTGATGAAGGGGAACACCCGGTCCCGCACCGTCTCGAACATCGGCTCCGGCGCAAGCTCCTTGAAGCGCGACCAGCGCAGAGTGTCCTGGCGGGCGGTGAACAGCGGGTTCTCGATCGGGCGGCGGGTGCGGGCGGCCTTGTGCTCCTCGCGCGTGTGCAACTCGTCCAGACGCTTGATGAACAGCAGGTAGGTGAGCTGCTCGATGACCGACAGCGGGTTCGAGATGCCGCCGGACCACATGGTGTCCCAGATGCGGTCGATCCTGGATTTCAGCTCACCAGTGATCATGGGTGCGTTGCCCAGTTGCTCGGTGCCGAAACTACCGGGGGTCGGGCGAGACCGCCAAGCCCCGATCGGCCACGATGGTGACTTTCACCCCGTCGGGCAGCACTTCGCGCAACCGGCACAGCACCTCGTACTCATAGCGCCGCTGATTGTCCTTCAGCGTTGACGACGCCACTGTCTTCCACAGCCCGTCTCGGGGCCGGGTCGTCGAACGCTACCGCTACCGGCGGGCCACGGGTTCGAGCCGCACGACTCGACCCGCCCCGCCGCGTTGCTCGACCGCCAGATAGATGTAGCCGTCCGGTCCCTGCCGGACGTCCCGCACCCTGCCGATCCCGTGGGCCAGCGTCTCTTCCTGCTCGATGCGTCCCGGCCGGTCGACGCTGGGGGTGAGGCGCGCAAGCTGCTGCCCGGCCATCCCGCCCACGAAGAAGCTGCCCTTCCATGCCGGGAACCGGTCGCCGGTGTAGACCATCAGACCGGACGTGGCGATCGAGGGGACCCAGAAGTGCACCGGCGATTCGATGTCCTCGCCGCGCGTCCCGGCGTGGATCGCCGTCCCGCTCCCGTAGTTCACGCCGTAGCCGACCACCGGCCAGCCGTAGTTCAGGCCGGGACGTATCAGGTTGAGCTCGTCGCCGCCTTGCGGTCCATGTTCGTCGGCCCACAGGTCGCCGGTCTCCGGGTGCACGAGCAGCCCCTGCGGATTCCGGTGTCCGTAGCTCCAGATCTCGGGCAGGGCGCCGTGCTGCCCGACGAACGGATTGTCGTCCGGGACCCGGCCGTCGTCATGGAGGCGAACCGTGACCCCGTGGTGGTTCGAGAGATCCTGCGCGGGGTGCGCCGACAGATCGCCCGCCGTGCGCGCCATCCGATCGCCCACCGAGACCCGGAGGTATCCGTCGCGGTCCCAGGCGAGCCGTCCCCCGTAGTGACCGCGGCCCTGTGACTGTGCCTCGAAGACATCCTCGACGCCGGTCAAGCGATCGTCCTCGAACCGGCCTCTGACGACCGCCGTCGTCGAGCCTTCGCCCTTCGGCCGCGCGTAGCTCAGATACAGCAGGCGGTTGGTCGCGAAGTCGGGGTGGGGGAGCACGTCGAACAGTCCCCCCTGCCCCCTCGCGAACACCTCCGGCACACCCGCGACCGGGACGGGCAGCAGCCTCCCGTCCCGCACGATGCGCAGTCGTCCCGGACGTTCGGTGACCAGCATGTCGCCGTCAGGCAGCCACGTGACGGACCAGGGGACCTCGAGGTCGTCAGCCACGGTCATGGCGTGGAAGTCGTGGTAGGCCGAGCGCTGCACCTCCTGGGCCGCGATCGGACTCCCGGCGAGCACCCACCCCACGGCGGCGCAAGCTACGGCGGTGCGGATCATCGTCTACTCCCCTGAATGGGCGCGTCCCATACTCCCTTTGCAATCAATCGACCGCGTACTTCGTGAACGCGCCACCCGCGAAGCGGAGCGAGTTCGGTCCCTCGGCGGCGAACACGTTGCCGTCCGCGTCGACCGCGACCCCTTCGCCCGCCGCGCCCTGGTACGGCCGCGTGTCCGCTTCGAACGGCGGGATGTAGCCCGTGATGCGGTCCTCGTTCGCAGGCCCGATGCGTACGCCGTTCACCCAGTTCGGATGGCTGGTCGGGCTCGACTCGGAGTCGATCGAGTACAGCACGTCGTCCGCGGTGATGAAGATGCCGCTGATGCGCCCGTGGGAGTAGAGGGAGTCGAGATAGTTGCCGTCCTGGTCGAAGATCTCGATGCGGTGGTTGCCGCGATCCGCGACGAAGAGGCGCCCCTGCGAATCGAACGCCAACGCGTGGGGGGTGCGGAACTCGCCGTGCAGCGTGCCGATCCGTCCCCACTCCCTAATGAACGTGCCGTCGGGGGCGAACTTCAGGATGCGGCCGGTGGCGCCCGACTCGCGTCCCTCCTCTATCGCCCGCGCGGTGGTCATGCTCTGGCCGCCGTGGCCGTCCGCGACGAAGATGCTGCCGTCCGGCGCGGTGATCACGTCGTTCGGCTGATTGAACTGGTTCGGGCCGCTCCCCGGCTGTCCCGCCGTGCCGAGGCTCATCAGCAGCTCGCCGTCGGGGCTGAACTTGTGGACCTGATGTCCCTTGGTCCCCTCGCGGTTCCCCGCGAAGTCGGTCACCCATACGTTGCCGTCGGCATCCACGTGGATGCCGTGCGGCGTGACCATGACGCCGCCGCCGAAGTTCCCCAACACCTCCCCGGTTTGGCGGTCGAACTTGAAGATCGGGTCGACGGGGTTGGAGTCGCAGTTGATCGGCACGCCGCCGCCGAAGGTGCCGGCGCCGCAGCGCTCGTAGGCCCAGACCTGGCCGTCGTGCGGGTCGATGTCGACGCCGGCGGTCGAGCCCCACTCCCGGCCCTCGGGCAGGTCGCCCCAGTTCGCCATCACGGTCGCGGTCGGGTTCGGCAGGCCCTCACCCGTGATCGTGTTGCCCGTCTGGGCCTCGGTGGCGCTCGACCCCAGCACGAGAGCACCGCAGGCGAACAACGTGGACATCAGGTATCGTGACGATGACATGGCTTTCTCTCCTGGCGAATCCGCGTTCGGTGAATCCGTGTTCCCGGTTTCGGCGGCCTGCCGCCGTACACCCTCGGCAGACGGTCGGATGATAGCCCGAAAATCCGGGTTCCTGCCGCGCGCCTGCCGAGCCGCGGAAAAGGAGGTCGCACGTCCGTGAGAGGGTCGCGCGACTGGTACGCATTGCCGTATTGGGCCTGTTCCTGATCGGCACGTTACAGTCCGACGGCGACACCGTCGTCCTGGCGCAAGGGACGGAGGCGCCGGGGAACGCGGTCGCGGCGGGAGAGCTCCTGGTCGAGCCGCCGACGCTGATCAACCTCGGCTTCGAATGGACCATCGAGGGCGACGACAACCGCAACGCCGCGGTGGAGGTGGCCTATCGCAGGCGGGGCGAGACGGAGTGGTCGCCGGCGCTGCCCCTCCTGCGCCTCCAGGGCGAACGGATCTTCGTGGGCAACCAGTTCGACGTCGTCGTGCCGAACATGTTCGCCGGCAGCATCCTCGACCTCGAGCCTGACACAGCGTACGAGGCGCGGTTCGTGATGACCGATCCCGATGGCGTCATCGGAGAGGCCGGCAGGACCGTGACGGTGCGGACGCGTGCCGAGCCGGTACCGTACGCGGAGGGGAGGGTGTTCCACGTCTATCCCCACGGCTTCGAGGGTGCGAAGATCGAGCCGTCGTTCGAGGGGTTGATATGTGCCTACAACTCCTCGTGCGGCGGCGGGGACTTCGCCACCGCGGGGCGTCCCCGGGTGCGCGCCGGGGACACCCTCCTCGTGCACGCCGGCCTCTACCGCTACAACCACCTGGAGTACGGTGGAGCCAACCGAGCCTTCCCCTTCGAGGGCACCTACTACCTGACGGCCGACGGCACGCCCGAGCGGCCGATTGCGATCAAGGCGGCGGGTGACGGGGAGGTTGTCTTCGACGGCAACGGCAACTTCGCCCTCTTCAACGTCATGGCGGCCGACCACACCTACTTCGAGGGCATCACGTTCCGCAACACCGAGTTCGCCATCTGGGCCGGCCAGCAGTTCATCGCGGGGGCCAAGGGGCTCACGGTCAAACACTCCCGGTTCGAGGACGTCGGGGCCGGCGTCTTCACGAACTACTCCGGTTCGAGCAACTTCTATATCGCGGACAACCGGTTCCACGGCCGGAACGACCCGGAGCGCCTGATCGGATGGAGCGACGCGCCGCTGTGGGGGCGGTTCGACGGCGTCGACGGTCAGGTCCATCCCCCCGTCATGGCGTCCTACGTGGCGGTGAAGCTCTATGGCCCCGGACACGTCGTGGCCTACAACTACATCGCCGACTTCCATGACGGGATCAACGTCGAGACCTACGGGAATCCCGACGGCAGCGTCGCATCGGGAGCCGGAATGCCCGACGGTCCGAAGTACCCGCCGCGCGAGTACCGGGACCGGCGTCCCGTCGCGATCGACTTCTACAACAACATCATCACGAACTCCCACGACAACCCGATCGAGACCGACGGGAGCCTGCACAACGTGCGCGTGCTCCGGAACCTGTTCATCAACCACCCGTCGCACGCGTTCTGCAGTCAACCCGTGCTCGGCGGGCCCGTCTACTGGATTCGGAACATCGGCTACAACCTCCCGGGCGGATCGAACCGCTTCTTCGGCGCCGCCGGCGTCATGTTCTACAACAACACCATCCTGTCCGAGACCACCGGGACCACGTCGAACACGCACTGGCGGAACAACCTGATTCTGGGGCAGAACGCGGCGCCCGACTTTAGGCGGCTGCGTCCGAACCTGTTCGGGATCACGACGTTCACCAACTACACCTCGTCGGATTACAACGGCTTCGGCCCCGCCCCGGACACCATGATGCCGTTTCGCTGGGAGAGCCCGCCGTTCGACGTGGCCGCCGACTTCCGCGCCCCGGATCACACCCCGGCGCTGGAGCTGCGGGAGTTCGCGACGCTGGAGGAATACAGTGCGGCGACCGGGCAGGACCGGAACAGCGTGCAGGTGGGATACGACGTGTTCGTGAACGTCCCCGCGCTCGACGCCCGGGACGTGAGTGCGCTCCAGACGGTCTACGATGCGGACGATCTCGATTTCCGCTTGCGGCCCGGCTCGGCCGCCGTGGACCGGGGGATGGTGCTGCCGACGGTGACCGACGGCTTCACCGGGAGCGCGCCCGACCTCGGAGCGCTGGAGGTCGGCGTCGCCGCGCCGCATTACGGGCCTCGCCCGTAGAGCTGACGCTCAGTGGGCTGTGCGGCGCGCAGTGACGGAGGACCTCACACGAGCTGGGACAGCAGCGTCCGAGCCGGGACCACGAGCGGCGGGCCCGGCGCCATGAAGCAGTCCGCGTCCACATGGTCGGCGTCCACCACGACGTGGAACGCGAACGGCGCGCCGACCTGCCGCTGATAGTGCGCAAGCGCCGGACTCGGTCTGGTTTCGCGAGCGTGTCGTACACCAGTTGGCGACCCGACCCGTACGCGTCCGCGTGACGCCGGCACGTGGTGGTCTTGCCGACCTGGCGCGGCCCGCTGACGAAGGCCATCTGCCGGTTGTTCGCGAAGTGGTCGACCAGCAGCGCGTCGTACACGCGATCCTGCGCCAGCATGCCGACCATTATCTGCAGTATCGTGTTTCAGTCGCAACCATTCTGCGACAGCCCGTCGTATGGTCGGCACGACTGCGGGACGCGTCTGCCTTGCGTCCGCGCCGTTTCTACGGCGCCGGCACGAACCCCGAACGGTCCACCCACTCGCCGAGTCGCATGACCCGGTCGATCTCCAGCGTGTTGCGGATGTCGGCCAGCGGATCGGCGTTCAGCACGATCAGGTCGGCGACCTTGCCCGCCTCGAGGGTGCCGAAGTCGGCCTCGCCCACCGGAGGCATCCGGCCGGCGCCCGTGGCGGTCGCCGCGACGATGGCGTCCATCGGGGTCAGCCCGGCCTCGACGTAGAGCTCCATCTCGTGGTGCATGCCCCAGCCGTACGGCACGTTCGGGGTCCCCGCATCGTTCCCGAGCGCGACCTCGACCCCGGCGTCGTGCATCGTCTTCACGAAGTCCTGCACCTGTCGGAACGCGGCCTTGCGGTCCTCGAATCCGGGATCGTCGACGATTTCCGCCCGGCTTGCCGGGTCGTCCAAGCGGGCCAGCGCATCCGGGTTGTAGAGGTTGAATGCGGCACGCAATGCCGGGTCCTCCAGCAGCTCGGGATGCTCCGCGAAGTGCCAGCGGTTCTGGACGATAGACAGCGTGGGGGTGAAGTACACGCCGTTGTCGAGGCACATGCGAATGAACTCGGGCGAGGGGTCGGGATCGTCCACCGGAACGCCGGCTCCGGGGCCGAAGGTCAACACGGTGCTGTGCAGAAAGTCCCGCAGGCCGGCCTCGACCAGTTGGCGGCCATCGGCTTCGTCGTCGATGTGGGCGACGGGGATGGCGCCGTTCTGCACGGCCTCGTCGATGATGGCCGCACGAATCTCCGGCGGAATCTTCAGGCCCGGCTCCGCGACCTCGTTGACCCACATCTTGATGAAGTGCACGCCGAGGGCGATCTGGTTGCGCACCAACTCCCGCGCCTCTTCTTCGGTGGTCGGGGCATTGCGGCCGGCGGCGTTGAATCCGCCGGGGTACGAAAATCCCAGCCCGGCCGTATAGGTTCGGGGGGCGTCGGGGCGGCCCGCGGATTCGAGCAGGTGGGCGACCCGCTCGGGTGAATCGCTGCCGATGCTGCGTGCGGTGGTGACGCCGTAGTGGAGCTGCGACCGGAACTGACGTTCTATCTCTTCCGGTCCTTCCCGGTAGTGGACGTGCAGATTCACCAGACCGGGCATGATGGTCTTGCCGGTCACGTCGACCGTCTCCGCGCTGGCGGGCACCGGCGTCGTGTCCCGCGGGCCGGCGCTCACGATCCGACCGTCGCGAACGACGACCACCGAGTCGGCAACCGGCGGTGCGCCGGTCGCGTCGATCAACTGCGCCCCGACGAGCGCGAGTCCGCCAGCCTCCTCGGGAGCCGCGTTTTCGTCCGGCGCTGCGCCTCCGCAACCTGCCAAGGTCAGGGCCAGTCCTGCTGCCAGTAGATGAAGTCGTTTCATGAAGAACCTCTCTTCGGGTGCGTCGGCTGCGACGCTGGCGTGATTCTAGCTTGCGTATCATGGGGAACCGTGACCGAGGCGGATCCGGTCGATCGATTCCGAGAGCGGTATGCGCAATCTCCGGGCGAGGTCGCGCGGCGGGTCGAGCGCGCGGTCCTCGGGCACGCAGTCGGCCTGAACGGCTTCACGACCGTTGCGCAGGCGGCGACACTTTGCGACGTCCTGCCGGTGACCGCCGGCGGTCGTCTCCTGGAAGTCGGTTGCGGTCACGGATGGCCGGGATTCCACGTCGCGCAGCGGCACGCGTGCAACCTCGTCGGTAGCGATATTCCACTGGACGCGCTGCGGGACGCACGATCGAATGTGAACGTGCGCCGGCTCGGCGCTCGCGCCGTGTTCGTCGCGGCGGACGGTCGCGCGTTGCCGTTTCGGTCCGCCGTCTTCGACGCCATCGTCCATGCGGATGCGTTCTGTTGAATCCCGGACAAGCTCTCCGTGTTGAGAGAATGCCACCGCGTCCTGAAGCCGGGAGGTCGCATCGCCGGCTACGTGATTCACACGCCGGCCGGCCTCGGTGCGGCCGACGAGCAGCGAGCCTGCGAGCTGGGACCCGACCAGGTGACCGGCGCCGCCCTGCCGGAAGACCTGACGCGGGAGGCCGGCTTCTCGCACATTGTCCGAGAGGACGTCACCGGTCAGTTCAGGGCAACGGTCGAAGCGATGCTGCGTGCCGCGCGGCGGTGGGAGGGTGAGCTGCGCGCGGAGCAGGGCGACGAGCAGTATGCGGCCGGCTGCGAGCGAGGGGAGGCGAAACTGATCGGCATCCGGGAGGGTTTGCTCCTCCGGTCTCTGGTGACGGCGATCAAGCGCTGAGCCGGCTGTCCGGTCGGGGACCGACCGCTCGTCGGCGGGTGCCCACACCTGCCCGTGTTCATTGACGAATCACCCGGTCAACGAATACGATACCGGTGCGCGAAATGAGGCGCGGCAGAGACCAGGGGTGACGATGCGCGGCGGCATGCGCCTTGCGGCATTCCGCCGTACAGGTCGCTCTCCACGGGCAGCGCGGCGGCTTGGAAGCGCTTCATGTCGCCGGTCTCTGGGTGGTAGCCGTCGCGCAGCCGATCTTCGATCTCCTGAGCCGCAGCCCCGAATTCCTCGTAGCCCACGACACCCGGGCGACCGACCTGCCGGGCCTGTTGCTTGCCCTCTGCCTGGCCGGCCCCGCGTGCTGTCTGGCGGCCACTTGGCTGTGCCGCCGACTCGGCCCCCGCTCGCACGCGCTGGCCATCGGGATGGTGATGGGCACGCTGGTCGCGACGGTGGCGCTCGCCACCATCAAGCAAGCCGAATGGAGCCGCGACGCCTCGTTCGGCCTCGCTACGGCCTGCGGCGCCCTGGCCGCCGGCGGCTACGTCTGGTCGTCGACCGTCCGCATGTTCGCCACGTTTCTCTCGCCGGCACTGGTGATTGTACCGGCGGTGTTCCTGCTGCATCCGGCAATTTCATCGTTCCTGTCGCCGTCGGAATCCGGACAGGCGCCGCTCGACGGCGTCACCTTCGACGAAACGCCGCCGGTCGTCGTGGTCGTGTTCGACCAGCTTCCGCTGGCGTCGCTGCTGAACCGCGCCGGTGAGATCGACCGAACGCTGTACCCTCACTTCGCCGCCCTGGCCGACGAGGCCACCTGGTTCCGCAACGCGAGCGCGGTCACCGAGATGACTACGTTCGCTCTGCCCGCCATCGTCACGGGAAACTATCCCACGCCCGGGCGAGTGCCGGTGGCGGCCGACTACCCGGCGAACCTCTTCACGTTGTTCGGCGCGCGCTACCGCCTGCAAGTCCACGAACCGCTGACCAATCTGTGTCCGGCGACGCTGTGCGGCCCGGACCGCGCGGGCGCTATCGCCTGGCTCGTCCCGGTGTTGAGCGACCTCGCCGTCGTCTTCCTGCACCGGGTGCTGCCCGAAGCCGCCACCAGGTCGCTGCCGCCGGTGACGCAGAACTGGCGGGACTTCACCGCGCCCGATCCGTTCGTGGATCGCTGGGACAGCCTGCGGGTCCGCGGCCGGCGTGCGACCGCCGACGCGTTCATCGAGGCGTTGAGCGCGGGCGGCGAAGCCGTTCTCTACTTCGCGCACTTTCTGCTTCCGCACGAGCCGTGGCACTTCCTGCGGACGGGACAGCGGTTCTCCGCCGAGCGGTTCATGCTCGCCGGTCCCCGCGACGGAACATGGCCCGACCACGAGCGGGCGGTCGCCCTCAACTACCAGCGTCACCTGCTGCAGGTGCAGTTCGTGGACTCGCTGGTCGGTGCGATCGCAGCGCGGATGCGTGAGGTGGGGATCTGGGACGACGCGCTCGTCGTGGTCACGTCGGATCACGGCGTGACCCTGCGACCCGGGTTCCCCTATCTCCGGCCGACCGCGGAGTCCTTTGCGGACATCGCGTCGGTGCCGCTTTTCATCAAGCGTCCCGTCCAGAGCCAGGGCGAGGTGACCGACGCGAACGTCCAGGTCATCGATATCCTCCCGACGCTGGCCGCCGAGGTGGGAGTGGATCTGCCGTGGAAGACCGACGGCATGAACCTGTTCGCCCCGGGGGTTGCCGATCGAACGGATAAGGTGATGTTCGTCGAACGCGGGCAGAGGCGCATGAACTTGCCGGGCAACCTGCAAGACGCGCTCATGGAAACCGTGGCCCGGAAGTTCGCCATCTTCCCAAGCGGCAACCCGCTGGATCAGCCGCGCCTGGAGCACTACGACGATCTGGTCGGAACGCCAGTCGGGAGGATCCGCGGGGAACAGCGGGCGAACCTGGACGTCATCGTGGACGCACCGTACCTGCTGGACGACGTCGAGCACAGCGCCGATGACGACGGCGACGCGGCTTGGGGAATGGTGAGGGGCTTCGTGCCAGCCCACTTGACCGGCCGCATTGTCCTGCCGGAAGACGGCTCGGCGACGCCGCCGCTCGCGGTCGCGCTCAACGACATCGTGGCGGCGGTCACACTGGCGCATGACTTCAATGCCTCCGGACGGGAAGCGAGGTGGGAGGCGATAGTCGACCCGAGGCTCCTCCGGCCGGGCACGAACAGGGTTGAGGTCTTCGCGGTTCGCGAGCGCCGCGACGGCACGTTCGAGCTCGAAGAGGCGTATCGCAGCGGCGCCGGCTGGCTGGAGACCACCGGGGTCAACCTCATTCCAGAGGAGACGGCAAGGCGGCTGAATGTGACCGTTTCCGGCTTTCATCTGACGGAGTCGTTGTCGAACGGCGATGGCCGCTGGACCGATGGCCGCGGGCGTCTCTCGGTGCGCATCGATCCCAGGGTTGCGCCGTCGGAGATGGCGATCAGCGTCCTGATGACGGGCGGCAGGGCGAAACGCCTGGAAGTGACCGTCAACGGTTGCCTGCTGTTCGACGGGACGGTTCGCGGATCCTGGGAGCAGACGTTTGCTCTGGACACCTGCGTGCTGGGCGTCGCGCCCACGGTCGAAATCGAGTTGATCAGCCAACGGCACCGCCCGTCGACGATCGACGACCGCATGCTGGGCGTCGCCGTCGGTTCGATCGAGCTCTGGTGACGGCGATCAAGAGAGAAACGTCCGCCGCAGGGACTGAATGAACGCGATGCCAGTGTGGGCCGACGTGCGTCCACATGAGTCGGCCGCGATATGGCGCGGCGCGATGCCCCCAGGCCCAGGCAGATCGTGGACAATACTCTTGTCCGCCAGCCCCTTGCGAATCGGTAGGAGCCCGTTATGACCATCGCCGCGCGGCGCATGAGCCGCATCAAGGCCTCGCCCGCCGCCGTCATCTCCGCGCAGGCCATGGAGATGGCGAGGGCCGGCCGCGACGTCATCGCCCTGTCCGCGGGGGAGCCGGACTTCGACACGCCGGACCACGTCAAGGCCGCGGCGATACGCGCCATCAACGACGGGAAGACGAAGTACCCGCCGCTGACCGGGATCCCGGAGCTCCGGGAGGCGATCTGCCGCAAGTTCGAGCGGGAGAACGGACTGCACTACACGCCCGACCAGGTGCTCGTCTGTAACGGCGGCAAGCAGGTCATCTACAACGCGCTGACCGCGACGCTCGACCCCGGCCAGGAGGTCATCATTCCCGCTCCGTTCTGGGTGAGCTATCCGGACATGGTGCTGCTCGCGGGCGGAGACCCGGTGGTGGTGGCGACCGACGCCGCGAACGAGTTCCGCTTGGGGGCGGAGCAGCTCGAAGGCGCGATCACCGCGCAGACGAAGTGGTTCATTCTGAACAACCCCTGCAACCCGTCCGGCGCGGTCTACTCGGCAACGGACCTGCAGGGGCTCGCCGAGGTGCTGCGGCGGCATCCGCACGTGTGGGTGCTCACGGACGACATCTACGAGCACATCATCTACGGCGACGAGCCGTTTTCGACGATGGGGCAGGTCGCGCCCGATTTGCACGAGCGCATCCTGACCATGAACGGGCTTTCGAAGGCCTACTGCATGACCGGATGGCGAATCGGCTTTGGAGCGGGACCGAAGGAGCTGATCGGCGCGATGGCGAAGATCCAGTCGCAGACCACCAGCGGCGCGTCGAGCATCAGCCAGTGGGCCGGGGTGGAAGCGCTCGACGGCGATCAGACGTTCATCCGGGACAACGTGGAGGTGTTCAGGGAGCGGCGCGACCTGGGCGCCTCGATGCTCAACCAGGCCGACGGACTCTCCTGCAGCGTGCCGAACGGCGCGTTCTATCTCTACGTCGGCTGCCGGGAGACGGTAGGCAAGCGGACTCCTGCGGGCGAGACCATCGAGACGGACGGCGACTTCGCGAAGTATCTCCTCGATAGCGAGGAGGTGGCGTTGGTTTACGGCGAGGCATTTGGCCTGTCGCCTTACTTCCGCGTTTCCTATGCGCTTGCGACGGAGCGGCTCCGGGAGGCCTGTGCGCGGATTCAGCGCGCTTGTGCGGCGCTCTCGGGCTGACGGACGGCTGGCGCAAGTCGAGGGCACTGCGTCATCCAGCTCCCCGGTGCGGTGGACGCCAGATCCGCAACGGGGTATGACGAGCGGCGTGGAGGAAGTCGCCATCGGCGGTGAGCAGCTCCAGGTCGTGACGGAGGCAGAGCCGCACGAGCAGGGCATCGACGGTCCCGAGCTGGACCCCGTGACGCCGGCACGTATTGCGGATTTCGGCCGCCGCAACATGATCGTTGCGTTCCGGCACGATCATCGGTAACGACGCGAAGCGCTCCAGGATCGCATCGCGGGCCGTGGGTCCCCGGAAGCCCTGGAGCAACTCCTGAAGGACGATTCCGGTCGTGTACACGGCCTCCCGGGATGCGAGGGCTTCCCGCAGACGGCCGGGCTCGGGATTGTCGCCCGGCGAATCTCGCCGGAACGCGAGAGACCAGACGCTGGTATCGACGAAGAGACTCATTCGCGGGAGCGCTCCGCCTTGTAGTCGAACGTCGGATCCCATTCGAGCGTGTCGAACAGCTCGAGCAGGCGGCGTTGTTCCCGCCGCGCGATGAACTCCTGCAGCGCCAGGGTCACGGCCGCGGTCTTGGTTCTCTTTCCGCTGAGCTCCAGTGCGCGCTCCAGAAGGTCCGGGCTGATCGCCAGATTCGTTGCCATGTGCAGAGTATCGCACAATTGGCCGCACAATGCCCGAAGGCCCGGCGGTCAATTGCTCAACCCCTGGGTGCTCGCGGACGACATCTACGAGAACATCATCTATGACGGCGAGCCGTTTTCGACGCTGCCGCACGGCGCGCCCGATCTGCACGAGCGGATCAAGCGGTGAGCAAGCTGTCCGGCCGGGGACCGACCGCTCGTCGGCGGGTACTCACGCCTGATCGGCGGCGGTGATATCGACGCGGTCCTCGTGGCAGCGTGCCGGCGGAAGCGCTGGTTTACGATGTTGACGGCTTATGGCCCTGTGCGTTACCGTAAATGTCGACAAGGCATCGTGGAGACCTCATCCGCAACGAATCCCGATACCGACGGCGAGCGAACGCTCGACGAGGCGGCACTGCTGGCGCGCGTCATGCGGTACTTCGACGGCGCCATCCGTGGGTTGCGCAAGCGGGATCGAATGGTGATCCTTCGTGCGACGGACGATTTCTGGACCGTGATGGAAACGCTGTCGCTCGCCCCGGTCGCTGAATCCGCGGAATTCAAGGTGCGGTTGCGTGGCGCCCTGGCGAAGCGCAAGCTGCTGCAGATGGACGGCGGCGTGCTCTCACCGTCGAGCGCGGCGGCGCTGCTCGGGGTCAGCCGGCAGGCCGTCAGCCAGCGGCGCGCGGCCGGCAGGCTGCTCGGCGTCGAGGGGCCGCGCGGCTATCTCTACCCGGCGTGGCAGTTCACGGACCGGGGCCTGCTGCCCGGTTTCGAGGACACGCTCCGGGCGCTCCGCGGTGAGGATGCCTGGTGGATACTCACGTTCTTCCTCGAATCCGATGCGGCCACCGGGAACGAGCGGCCGCTCGACCTGCTGCGCATGGGCCGGCTGGACGCGGTGGCGCGAGCGGCCGAGCTGTACGGTGAGCAGGCAGCCGTCTGATCGCCATGACAGCGCCCGGCGATCATCGGTTGCCGCCGCCGGGCGGTTACACCGGTGCGCTCGCCACGACGCGGATCCCGAAGGAACGGACCTGGTTTTGCCTGTACAGGCATCCGTACGCTCCCCTCCACTTCGGGACCACGCGAAGGGCGCGCTTCGACGCGGCGCGGGGCGAGTTCGGCGTGCTGTACGCGGCTCGGCAGATTGCCGGCGCATTCGTCGAGACGCTGGCCAGAGGCGGTGTCCGCACTATTTCCCAGAAGCGCCTGCAACGGTACCGCGTCGCCGAGATCGCCGCTTCGCGGGCTGTTTCCCTGGTGGACCTGACCGGCAGGGGCTTGGTGCGGATGGGCGTTGACGGCCGTCTGACCACGAGCGCGTACCAGATCGCCCAGCGCTGGTCGAGCGCGTTCTTCGCACATCGCGGTCGACCGGATGGAATCCTCTACGCGTCACGGCACGATCCCGGACAGCGACTTGCTGCCTTCTTCGACCGCCCGGCGCCATGCCTCACGGCCACGTTGCACGGTCCGTTGCGCAACTATCTCGGCGATGACGCGTTCTTCCGCCTGCTGGACGATTACGACATCGGATTGCTGTGAGGACCGGCCGCCGTACTAACATGCAGTTGTTCCAGACATCGGACCACGTGGCCATCATGAACGAGATGATGCACACCGTCCGCGCCATTCCGCTCGACGGACGCCCGGCATTGGAACGGGAGAACGCTGCACGCGGATTCAGCCGCATGTGCGGCGCTCTCGGGCTGACGGACTAGCGGGCCTGGCTGCGCGCCTCCTCGGCACGCGAGCCGGCGAGGATGTTCGTCAGGCCGTAGTTGCCCTCGTGACAGGCATACTCGAACATCGGCTGGTCGCTGCGCGCCCACGGCGACGAGCCGGTCCACGGGCTCGTCCAGACGTTCGGATCGTCCACCGTGAACTGGTAGTCGAGCGTTCCCGGCCCCACGCGGGTGAACCGCTCGACGACCCGCAGGGCCGGGCTGAGATCCCAGTTGGTGCCGCCCTGCGGTCCGGGGCCGGACGAAAACAGGTAGGCCCGGCTGCCGAAGTTGGTCGTCTCGACGACGAGCGTGTCGCCCTCCCAGCGCCCGCGCGAATGACCGCCGAACTGGCTGATGCCCGCGTCGATCGGGGGACGGCCGTCGAGGTGGATGAAGCGCACGTCGTGGATGTGCTCCTGCACGATGGCGATGACGTCCGGCGTCTGCACGATGTGGTAGTTGTTGTTGTAGGCGGTGGGCAGCGACGGGACGCCGCGATACCAGATGCACCGGTCGCCATAGTCGAACTGCTCGTGGGAGTCGGCCGGTACCAATCCTTCCCGGACCGCCTTCAACCGCTGCCGCTCCGGGGACGTGACGTGCGCTTCCGCCTCCGGGGTGAGCGCGGGCAGGCGCCCGTTGGGCGGGTCGATGACGAGCGAGGTGCGCCGCGTCGGGACGACGGTCGTCCCGCGATCGATCCAGAAGGCGTTGTAGGCGCCGACGTTGCCGCCCGCCGGCAGCGGCTCGGTGCGAACCGCGCTGGGCGCGTTAGCGCGGGCGTTGGCCTCGACCACGCGCTGCTCGATGGCCGCCGCTTCCTCCGCGGTCAGAAACGCCTGGTCGGCCAGCGCTTCCGGCCGTTCGAGCGGCGTCACGGTGGAGCTGTTCCAGACGCCCCCGATGTCGGGGGCGCCCCAGGGGGTCCGCGGCGCTGCCCAACCCTCCGGCGACGCCGGCTGGGACCACGCCGCCGTCGGCGCCAGAACCATGCTCGCGGCCAACACCAACGCGCCGAACCCGACCTGCACACGAGAAAGACGACTCATCGCTGACTCCTTCGCTCGCGAGAGATTGTGCGGAACCGATGGGCGTGATTCAGGGACGCAGCTCACGCCCCTCGCTCTCGAGTTTCCGCGCGCCGGCAAGAATGCCGTACAGGCCGATGTTGCCCTCGTGGCAGGCGTACTCGAAGATCGGGCCATCGGTACGCCGGAACGGCATCGAGACCGTGTAGGGGGCGGTGTACGTCGACGGGTCGGTCACGGTGTACTCGTAGGCGACGGTATCCGGATCGAGCCGGGTCAGCCGTTCGATCAGGTGCACGCTCGGGCCGATCCTCCCGTTGCCCCAATCACGGAACTGCGTGGTCTCGATGACCAGGGTCTCTCCCTCCCAGTGCCCGCGCGACACGCCGGCCAACTGCTCGAACCGCGGCTTCTCCGTGTCCTCGAGCGGGACGATCCGCGCCTGGCGCGCCTGCTCGGTGAGAATTACGACGTGGTCGGCCGTCTGGAAGATCATCAGGTTGTTGTTGTACGCCCCGGGTCGGAGCGGCGGGCCCGACTTGCCGAACATGATGCAGCGGTCGCCCATGCTCCGGTTCTCGTAGGAGTCGTACATGTGCGCCCGCCGGTAGGCGGCGCGCTCCCGGCCTGCCTGCCGGGCCGCCTCGGTCTGCGGGGGGAACCGCCCGTTGGGGGGATCGATGATGAGCGACGTCCGCTTGTCCGAGGTCAGCTCGATGCCCCGCTCGTACCAGAACTCGTTGTAGGAGAGCACGCCCCCGGCGGCGCGCGACTGGTATCCCGCGTTCGGCGCCCCCGATTCGGGGTCGAAGAGATCGCGGTTCTGGCGCGTCCGTTCCGACGCCTCGAACGCCGCGGCCTGCTCCGCGCCCAGCGTCTCGATTCCCTCGAACTGGGCCGGCCGCTGCATCGGGGTCAGCGTGCGGAAGGTGAAGGTGCCGGAGATGTGCGGGTGCCCGTCGGGCGTTCGCATCGGCATGTCATCGGCCGACTGGGCCATGGCGGGCCCGACTGCGAACGTGAGCACGATCACTACGCCCGCGAACGCCGCGAAGCTTGTCTTGCGCATCGGCTACCCCCTGGGATTCCGGCTGAACGAGATTCTCCCGATTATACGTGTCCGGCTTCGCATGCGGTCAGGAGCTCCGCAACGGCGGATCGCCACAGGAGTCCGGGTCCGTGATGTTCCGCATTGACGATATGCTCATGTCCATGTGGATGCGCGCATCGCTGTCGCTAATCCTCGTCGCGCTGGCGACGACCGCCCGGGCGCAGGAGCACACGCTCGGTTTCATCTGGGACGAAGCGCCGTTCCCGCGGGCGCACGCCTCGACCATCGTCGAAGCGGCGGACGGCACGCTGATCGCCGCCTGGTTCGGCGGCTCGGGCGAGGGCCACAAAGACGTCGGCGTCTGGTCGTCCCGCAAGCCGCAGGGGGACGGCTGGTCGCCGCCCGTGCAGCTCTACAAGGAGCCGGATCAGCCCGCCTGGAACCCCGTTCTGTTCCGCGGCGACGGGGACACGATCTGGCTCTACTTCAAGATCGGCCCGAGCCCCCGCGCGTGGAGCGGGGCCTACATGAAATCGACCACGGCGGGCGAGGAGTGGTCCGAGCCGGTCTGGCTGCCGGCGGGCATGCTGGGGCCGGTCCGGGCGAAGCCGATCCGGCTCGCCGGCGGCGAGATTCTCGCCGGCACCTCCCTGGAGAGCTACCGGACGTGGTCCTCGTGGATGGAGATCAGCGCCGACGGCGGCGCGTCGTGGAGCAAGCACGGCCCGCTCCTCTTCGGCGACCGCGAACGGGACCGCATCGGGAGCATCCAGCCGACCCTGCTGGAGATCGAGCCGGGCGTGGTCCGCGCGTTCATGAGGACGCCCCGCCGGCTGGGGAAGATCGCGACGTCGATCTCACACGACGGCGGGCGGACCTGGGCGCCCCTGGAGCTCACCGAACTCGACAACCCGAGCGCCGGGATCGACTCCCTGCGCCTCGACGACGGGCGCTGCATCCTGCTCTACAACCCCTCGCCCGACCGTCGCACGCCCCTCTCGCTCGCGGTGTCGTTCGACGACGGGGTCACCTGGGAGGACTTCCTCATCGTAGAGGAGCTCGAGGAGGGCCAGCGCGGCGAGCTCTCGTATCCGGCGATGATTCAGGACTCCGACGGGGACCTGCAGATCACCTATACGTGGAACCGCCGGCGCATCCGCCATGCGACGGTGCCGTTGGGCCTGGTTCCGCAGAAGTACTGATCCGGTCAGCCCGCCCGCCGGAGAGCAGGGCATCGACCTCCGCCGGAGTCGGGCTCTCCTCGCGGGCGCCCAGGCCGCGACACTTCAGCGCCGCCACCGCGTTCGCGTAGCGCAGCACGTCCTCCACCTCAGCGTCGTCGCCGCCGCGCAGCCATCCGGAGATGAACCCGCCTCGGAAGACGTCGCCGGCGCCGGTACTATCGACGACCGGCACGCGGAACCCCGGCGTCCTCACCTCGACATCGCCGACCAGGGCCAGGCTCCCGTCCGCGCCGAGCGTCATGCAGACCAGCGCGGGGTGGTAGGTGTCACGGATCGCACGCAGCGCCGCCCCCGGCGCACCCTTGCCGGTCAAGGCGGCTGGAAAGTCCTGTGCCGTGATGACCATGTCGATCTCCGCCAGCAGCGGATCGATGCCGTCGCGGACGCGTTCCACGTCGATGACGGTTCGAGCTCCGGCCCGTCGTGCGTGGCGGGCGGCAGCCGTCGAGGCGGCGGTATCGTGACAGTCGACCAGCAGCACCCGGCCGGCGCCGACCGCCGCGGGGTCGACGTCATCGGGCTGTAGCTTGAGCCCCGGATCGCGGGACCAGAGAACCGTGCGCTCGCCGGTCCGATCGTCGACGAGAATCACGGACATCCCGTTGCGCGTATCGGCCGCCACCCGGCACGCGCTGATATCGACCCCTTCGTCGGCGAGGCTCGACCGTCCCCGCCGGCCGTTCTGGTCGTCGCCGAAGCACCCGACGTACCGGGCGCGCCAGCCAAGTCGGGCACAAGCGACCATTGCGCTCGCCGCCTGCCCGCCCGGCGAGTACGCCTGCCGCCGGACCGGCTGCTTGGAGCCGGGCCGCGGAAAGCCCTCGACCACGACCAGCAGGTCGGTCATGTTGAGCCCGAAACCGACGGCGTCGAAGGGACGGCCGTCCGCTGGCGGTAGCCCCATCGGCATCCGCATGCCGGCGATCGTATGAGGGGGACCAGGATATTATCCAGCCCGCATCGCTTACCGGTTTCTCGAAACGAGGCGTGCAGGTGGCATCCGCACAGCCGGACCTGGTGACACGCGGAGAGACAACGTGACCGCGACAGTACGATTCGTAGGCTCCGGCGATTCCTTCGGCAGCGGCGGACGCTTCCAGACCTGCATCCTGGTCGATGCCGGCGGGACGCGCTTCACGATGGACTTCGGCGCGTCGTCGTTGGTCGCCCTGCGGCAGCAGGGCATCGATCCGAACTCCATCGATACGATCCTCCTGACTCATCTGCACGGGGACCACTGCGCCGGAGTTCCGTTCCTGCTGATGAACGCGATGCTGGGCGCAAGACGCGAGCGGCCGCTCACCATCGCCGGCCCGCGGGACCTGCGCTACCGCATGTTCCTGATCGCCGAGGCGCTGTTTCCCGGCATGCACGTGATGAAGCCGAAGTTCGAGCTGAACTGGATCGAGCTCGAGCACGGCATACCAACCCCGGTAGGGAGCATCCTCGTGACCGCCCGTGCGGTGAAGCATACCTGGCAGACCAACCCTACCGCCTTGCGCTCCGAGATCGGCGGCAAGGTGGTGTGCTACACCGGAGACGGGGAGTTCGGCGAGGAGATGGCGATGGCCGCCAAGGGGGCCGACCTCCTTGTGGCGGAGTGCTACTTCCACGAGAGACCTGTGCGCTGGCATCTCAACTATCCCGAGCTGGTCGCCCACAAGGCGGACTTCGGCGCCAGGCGCATCGTCCTCACCCACATGAGCCCGGAGATGCTCGCTCACGCCGACGAAGTCCCCGAGGAGTGCGCCTACGATGGGATGGTGGTGGAGATTTGACTCGCTGCCGCCCCGACTGCGTGAGCTGGCGCTCGCGCCATTCGCCGAGTGCCCAACTCGTTCTTCAAGGCGTTTCCCAGGTCTGGGACGAGTAGTGCTTCCAAACTCACAGATACTGAGCCGCGTCGGTGGGGAGAGCCTGACCCTGCTCCGCGTGTTCGTCGGCAATCAGCCGAAACACGCGCTCGAGTTCCTCCAGCGCCGCCTCGCGGGTGTCCATCAGCGCGTAGCACCCGCCGATAGCGGGTACTTCTGCGACCCAGGCGTCGTCGATCTGGTGGTACAGGACGACCTTGCAGTCGGCGAGGGTCATGCTCCGAGCATAGCGCCGCTCGGCGAACAGCCGCCGAGGCGGTCTCGTGGGGCCGGGTTGCGGGGCGTCGGTGGTGGGATCGCAGGTGTCTTGTCTCGGCGCCGCGGTTTGACAGTCAGCCGCGGCAGGCACGACTATCTTCCTGACTGGTTGAAGGACCGCTTCTGAAGAGGAAGTCATGCGCAGACTGCACCGTGGATTCGTCGTCGTACTCGTGGCCGGAATCGTCGCCCTGACGGGCAGCCTGCAGGGACAGGAAGTGCCGGAACGCGGCAGCGGCTATCCCGCCGCGGACTGGCCGTTCGCCGGCGGGGACTGGACGAGCTCCCGCCACTCGACGCTCGCCGGCATCTCGACGGAGACCATCGACCGGCTGGGCGCGTCCTGGGTGACGCGGCTTCCGGGCGGCGTGTCGTCGCGGGCGACGCCGGTGGTGGACGACGGCATCCTCTACCTGACGGGTGGGGCCAACGTGTTCGCCATCGACGGCCGGACCGGCGAAACGGTCTGGCGCTGGCAGCCGGGAAGCTCTGCCGCCGAGGTGCAGCGGGTGCCGTCGTGGCAGGGGGTCGGCCTCGGCGATGAGCTGGCCTTCGTCGGGCTGGGGAGCGCGGAGGTGGCAGCGCTGCGGAAGGACACCGGCGAGCTGGTCTGGGTGCAGACGGTCGGCAGCGATCCGCCGCAGGCCGGCGAATCGGTGACCACGGCCCCGATGCACGCGCGCGGCAAGGTGTTCGTCGGCATCGCGAACGGCGACAGCGGCGGGCAGGGGCGCGTCGTCGCCCTGGACGCGGCGACCGGCGAGCGGCTCTGGACGTTCTTCGTCGTGCCGCGGCCCGGGGAGCCCGGCCACGAGACCTGGCCGCAGGACTCGGAGATCTGGCGCCTCGGCGGGGGTGGCGTCTGGCTCGTGGGTGCGGTCGACCCGGACCTGGGGATGGTCTACTTCGTCACCGGCAACCCGGTCCCGATGTACGGCGGCGAGATCCGCGCCGGCGACAACCTGTTCACCGCGTCGGTGATTGCCCTCGACATGGAGACCGGGGAGCGGCGCTGGCATTACCAGGTGGTCCGGCACGACATCTGGGACGCCGACATCGCCACGCCGCTGCTGCTCTACGAGACCGAGATGGACGGTCGCACCCGCAAGGCGGTGGCCGCGATGCGGGCGGACGGCTACCTGTTCCTGTTCGACCGGGAGACCGGCGAGCCGATCGTGCCGATAGAGGAGCGGCCGGTGCCGCAGGACGAGTACCTGCTCACCGCGCCGACCCAGCCCTTCCCGGCCGGTGAGAGCATCCTGCCCTCGTGCTCGTTCTGGCGCGACCGGGTGCCGCCCCCGTTCGAGCTCAACTGCAGCTCGTACACCCCGCCGTCGCTGGACCGGTACGACGTCGTGGCGCCGGGCGCGCCGATTCCGATGGTGCGGGTCACGCCGATGTCGTTCAGTCCGCAGACCGGCTACATCTACGCGCAGGGGCGGGCGCACGTCGGCCGCGCGTTCCGCTTCGACGACCCGTGGATCTCGGACAACCGCGGCAGCGGCTACGTCCGGCTCACGCTCCCGGAGTCGACAGGCATTCTCGCCGCCGTCGACGGGCGGACCGGCGAGGTCGTCTGGAAGAACGAGTTCCGCGGGGCGCGGCTCGCCACCAGTGGTCCGCTGACGACCGCGGGCGGATTGATGTTCTGGGGCTCGGCGGACGGCCGGATCGAGGCCTACGACGCCGGCACCGGCGAGCGGCTGTGGGGATTCCAGGCAGGCCCGCCCGGGGTGCGGCTGCGGCCCGGACCGGCTGCCTCGTATGCGATCGACGGCGAGCAGTTCGTCTCCATCGCGGTCGGCGGCGAGCTCTGGGCGTTCGCCCTCGACGGCGACGTGCCGGCGCGTCCGGCGGCGGAGGAGCCGCTGGACGACCTGGTGCGCTGGATCGGCCCTCCGCCGCGCGCGACCGCCGCCATCGAGACCGCGACGCTGGTCGAGAATCCCATCGCCTGGTCGGTGGGCGGGCGGCGCAACGCGATCAACGAGCACGCTTTTAACCCGGTGCGGGCGCTCGTCGCCGCCGGCACGCGCGTACGGTTCGTCAACAACGGCGAGATGTCCCACACCATCGCGGCGCGGGACGGGAGCTGGAGCATGGATACGCTGGCCCCGGCGATGATGGGCTACGTCTCCTTCGACGAGCCGGGCACGTTTCTGTACCACTGCACGGACCATCCGTGGGCGATCGGCGAGATCACCGTCCAGGAGCCGTAGAGACCGAACCGTGACCAACGCGAAGGGGAACGAGATGAGTCGATACACCTGCGCGCTGTTGCTCGTCGTGGTCCTGTGCGCGCCCGCCGCCGCCCAGGATCGATGGCCGCAGTTCCGGGGCCCGGGCGCCCGAGGCGTCTCGGAGGCCGCTGGACTGCCGACCCGCTGGAGCGCCACCGAGAACGTCGCCTGGGTCGCCGACCTGCCGGGCCTCGGCTGGAGCTCGCCGGTCGTCTGGGACGACACCGTCTACGTCACGACCGTCGTCAGCGCCGGGCCGGTCGAAGAACCGCTGGGCGGTCTCTATCGCGGGCGCGAAACGTGGACCCCCTCGACGGCGGAACACCGGTGGATCGTCCACGCGCTGGACGTCGGCACCGGAGCCGTGCGGTGGGAGCGCGAGGTGCATCGCGGCGCGCCGGCCGGCGGCTACCACATGAAGAACAGCCTGGCGACCGAGACGCCGGTCACCGACGGCGACTCGCTGTTCGTCTACTTCGGCAACCTCGGCATCTTCAGTCTCGACACGACGGACGGCCGGTTGCGCTGGTCGCGAGACGTCGAGCCCGCGGCCACCCGGCTGGGGTGGGGCACCGCCGCGTCGCCGGTGCTGCACGACGGCCGCCTCTACATGGTGAACGACAACGACGATCAGTCGTATCTGCTCGCGCTGAGCGCGGAGACCGGCAACGAGATCTGGCGCATCCCGCGGGACGAAGGCACCAACTGGTCGACCCCCTTCGTCTGGGAGAACGAGCAGAGGACCGAGATCGTCACCACCGGGACCGACCGCGTGCGCTCCTACGACCTCGACGGCGACCTGCTGTGGGAGCTCGCCGGCATGTCGTCCATCACCGTTCCCACGCCCTTCGCCGAGTTCGGCCTGCTCTATCTCAGCTCGGGGTATCTGGGCGACCAGCAGCGCCCCGTCTACGCCATCCGCCCCGGCGCCAGCGGCGACATCTCGCTCCGCGGCTCGGAGACGGCCAACCGGTTCATCGCGTGGTCGCAGCCGCAGGCCGCACCCTACAACCCTTCGCAGATTCTCTACGGCGACGTGCTGTACACGCTCCTCGACCGGGGGTTCTTCACCGCCCACGACGCGCGTACCGGCGAGGAGATCTACTCCCGGCGGCGGATCGCGGTCGGGGCCGCGTTCACCGCATCGCCCTGGGCCTACGACGACAAGATCTTCGCGCTGAGCGAGGACGGCGACGCCTACGTGATCCGCGCCGGCCGGACGTTCGAGGTCATCGGCCGAAATCCGCTCGACGAGTTCACGATGGCCACGCCGGCCATCGCCCAGGGCAGCCTGTTCATCCGGACGCGGTCGAAGCTCTACCGGATTGCCGAGGCCGCGGCTCCCTGAGCCGCCGGTAACCGCTCGACGCGGGCGTCCCCCATGCGCCGCATCTCGTCGGCGGTGAACTCCAGTCGGCGGGGTCCGTGGGAATGGTCGGCGGCTCTCCGGCCCCGACGACCGCACCGCGCCCCCTCAAGGCAGCGTGTAGGTCAGGAGCGTCTTGCCCGCCGCCACCGCGACGTACTGCTTGCCGTCCTTTCCCACGTAGGTGATCGGGTTGGCGCCGCTGATCATCTGCTCGGTCTCGACGCTCCACAGCTCGCGCCCGGTCTTCGTCTCGTAGGCGCGGAACCGTCGATCGCTGGCGCCCCCGATGAAGAGCACGCGTCCCGCGGTGGAGGTCGGCCAGCCCTTCTGCGAGTTGGGGGCGCCGGTCAGCAGGCCGGGGGGTGCGCCCTCGACCGTGCCGAACGGGATCTGCCGGCCGCAGCGCTTCGCCACCGACGCGCTGATGGCGCGCGACGGGCATCCTACGAGCGGGCCGCCTTTAGCGGCAAGCGCATCGCCGTGGTAGGAGCCGGGCCCGCCGGGCTGGCCTGCGCCCATCGACTGGCGCTGAAGGGACACGCCGTTATCCTGTTCGATGCGCGCGCCAAGGCGGGGGGCCTCAACGAGTTCGGCATCGCCAGCTACAAGACCGTCGACCGTTTAGCGGAGCGCGAGCTCGAGTGGCTCCTCGGCATCGGCGGCATCACCGTGGAGCTGGGGAGGCGCCTGGGCGAGGACCTGCGAGGAGCAGGCCTGGCAGCGCATCCTGCGGCAGGTCGAGGACACCGGCGCCGACGGCGTCGAGCTGAACTTCGGCTGCCCCCACGGCATGCAGGAGCGCGGGATGGGCTCGGCGGTGGGCCAGGTGCCGGAGTACCTCGAGATGGTCACGCGCTGGGTGAAGGCGGCGACCCGGATGCCGGTCATCGTCAAGCTCACGCCGAACGTCGCCGACATCCGCTACGCGGCCCGCGCGTCCCGGGCGGGAGGCGCCGACGCGGTGAGCCTGATCAACACGGTGAACTCCATCGCGTCGGTCAACCTCGACACGTTCAGTCCCGAGCCCTCCATCGACCGCTCGGCCGCCTGCCGAACTGCATCGGTGATGGCGTCAGCCTGTTCGGTCGTGAGCTTGGTGGCGACCAGTGCGCGAGCGATGGCGTCGGTGTCGAACCCAGAGGCATGGTACCACGGTGTCTCACGCCGGCAGCACAGTCTGGCCCGTGGGATTCGTCAACGGTACGAGGGGGCCAGTGTAGGGGGCGGGAATGGCGGACCTCACGAACACGGAGAAGCGGCAGTTTGAGCGATTACTTGGGATGGGCAGCGGCTACGTGCTCGACTTCTCAAACAGGACGTTTGCGGAGTTCGTGATCGATGCAACGGACCGCGACCCGTACGACGCCAAGTACGACCACGGCAGCTCAAAAGCAAACCGGCTGCGTGGCTTTTGGGCGTCGAGCCGAACCGGGTAGTCGGCAAACTGATGGGTGAGATGCTTGAGTACTTGCGGACGACCGTCGGAGGCGACGAAGATCCTACCCTGCGCGCGCAGTGCGAGCGGACGGTGGCGCGCCTGCTTCAAGAGAATCCCGTCCAGGAGCTTGACGCACTTGTCGCGATCGGGAACGAGCGCGACTTCGAGGTCGTGGCTAAAGCGGTCCGGGACGCCATCGACCGGGACGAACTCGAGGCGAGTCTCGACCGGCTGCACACCTTCATCATCAAGTATGTGCGGTTATTGTGTGAGACGCGGGGCATCTCCGTTGACCGCGACAAGCCGCTTCACAGCCTGTTCGGCGAGTACGTGAAGCACCTGAAGCAAGGCGGACATCTCGAATCCGAGATGACGGCGCGTATCCTGAAGTCGAGCATCTCGACACTGGAGGCGTTCAACGATGTCCGGAACAACCGGAGCCTCGCGCACGACAACCCGATCCTCGGCTATGAGGAGGCATTGCTGATCTTCAACCACATCGCAGCCTCAGTACGGTTCTTGCGGAGCATACATATGGCTACGCAGGAACGCGAGCATGCTGCTACGGCTGACGACGATGTTCCATTTTGATTTGGCTTATCCCGCTCAGATCGCCACCGGCGTCCCCTCGATCATCGGCATGTCGGGGATCGGAAGTGCCACTGCATGGCCAGCCGGTCGATGTTGTCCCGATTGATCTGGTCCAGCGGACTGTGGCGGTTCCCCGTGTAGCTGCCATGGTAGGACGGCCAGTCGACGTACGGTTCGATCGCCGCCTCGCGGTAGGCGTCGCCCTCGCGGCGGAGCAGCACGATGTCGCCCCCGGACGTCCGGAACTGCGCGTCGAACCCGCCTTCGTTGAGGACGGTGCCTTTCGGCGCATCCCCCCGGAGAGCGGGATGGAGGCGGCGCGCGGGCGCGGCGCCCGCGGGTCGCTCGCCGCCGTCGGCGCCGCGGCGGCCAGTTCCCTGAGGGATACGACGCTGGTCGCCGCGAACGTCCTCTTGACATCTAGACGGAAGTTTCAGAGCGAATCGCGCGGAAGTCATTCTCATTGAGTCAGTTAGCGATTCCGTCGGGGTGTCGGTGGTGGCTACACTCGGGTCGTTACCCCCAGTAGCTCGAAGCAGCGCTGCTGCAGCGGTGTGGGGTCCGTCTGCAACTGAAAGGTGACGCCGCTTTCGGCGACCTGCATCGTGTTCGCCGTCAGCGTTCCCAGGTCGGTGAGCAGCGTCCGGAAGCTGTGCACCGGCAAGTCGTCGTCGGTCCGTTTGCAGCCCACCTTGGCCAGGGCCGCCGGTGAGCGGCGAGCGGCGGCGACCACCGAAGGCCGCTGCTGCTCGGCCGCCGCCGGGTCGTGGTCGTCGAACAGCAGCGGCGCCAGCGCGTGGCGCATGTGCCACTCGACGTAGTAGGCCAGCATGCACAGCAGGACATGCGCCCGCACCCGGTCCGCCCGCCGGTGGTGGATCGGCCGCACCTTCAGGTCCACCGACTTCAGGCTCCGAAACGCCCGCTCCACCTTCGACAGGTCCTTGTAGGCCCGCACCGTCTGCGCTGCATCGAACTGCTCCGGCTCGACGTTGGAGCGGACGATGTACAGCCCGTCGAGCTGCTCCTCGGCCGCGATCTTGTCTTCGTCCCGGCGATAAGTGAACGTGTCGTCGGTGATCGTGGTGACGAAATGCTTGGCCATCTTGTGCCGGTTGATCACCTTCCCGACGCGCATACCGATTTCGGCTGCTCCGCGTAGCAGCCGGTTCTGGCGCGTTGTCGCTGCCGCGATGGGCGCCAGGTCCTTCTCGGTTGCCGCCAGCAGTTCCTGCCGCTTGCGCTGCCGCTCGGCGGCCAGCAACGGATTGCGGCACACGACCAGCCGCTCGCCGGGGAACAGCTCGCTGGTGACCTCGGCCAGGTCCCGCTCGTCGAACAGCGACGGCGTCACCGTGCCGGCGGCCAGCAGTTTCCGAATCGTCGGCGCCCGCAGCGTGGTGATCCAGCGCAGCCCGTCGACGCCCGCCAGGTCCTCGCGGATCCGCGCTGCGGTCAGCATGCCGCGGTCGCCCACCAGCACCACCCGCTGCAAGCCAAAGCGGGTGCGGAGCTTGTCCACCTGGCAGGCCACCGTCTTCGGGTCGCTCGTCGAGCCCTCGAAGACCTCCACCGCGACCGGACAGCCCGCGGCCGTGCACAACAGGCCGAAGACGATCTGCAAGGTGCCCTGCTTGCCGTCGCGGCTGTGCCCGCGCTGCGCCAACGGGCAGTGGGTCCCCTCCAGGTAGCTGGAGGTCAAGTCATAGAGCACCAGGGTGTGTTCCTGCAGGTGCTGCTTGGCCAGGCGTTGCTCGATGGCCGCCTGCCGCTCCACCAGCCAGTCCATCGCCGCATACAGTTCGTGCTGATCGACGTCGCCGAGCCCAAGCGTCTCGCCCAGGGTGGAGACGGCGCTCTCGGGGGCCAGGCCGCGCGCGGTGGCCAGCTTCGACTGCGCGTCGATGACGCGGGCGACGATCAGGGCGAGGACGAGGTCGCGGAGGCGACCGGCGTTACGGGCGATCAGCGTGTGCAGTCCGATCCGCTTGAGGGTGCCGAGCACCGCGGCGATGTGGCCGTGGGGCAGGCTGCGCACGCAGGTGAAGGCGTCTTCGGGGTTGACGAGTCGCTCACCGCGGAGGACGCGGCGCAGCGTTTCGATGGCGGCGGTCGGCAGCTTGGAGAGGTTGGCGAGGGTGCGCTTCTTGACGTGGCCGCCGGCGCGGTAGGACTCGCGCAGGAGGACGGCTGGGGGGGAGGAGCGATTGGGCACGCTCTCGATATACATGGTCACTAATTATACCGAAGTAACTCAATACATAAAAAGAAAACAACGCGCATTACGCGCCTATTACATGGCTACATATCGCCGTATGCACCAAGCCGAAAAGCTCCAAAAAGCCTTTAGACCCTATGGTTTAGGGCTAAATCGCCCGCTGAAACTTCCGTCTAGAGGAGCTATGGGCTATCGTTCCTCTAGATGGCTAGAAGACTCTGTGCCGAAGGGCTGAAAGACGCCGCAAGGAGGTGACCGTGACCGCTCGCCCCCAGCGGGACGACCTTCGAGGCTCGCTCGATTTGGTGATCTTGAAAACGCTCTCGCTCGCGCCGATGCACGGTTGGGGCATTGGCCAACGGATTCGGCAGATGTCCTCGGGGGTGCTGGAAGTCAACCAGGGCTCGCTGTATCCGGCCCTCCAGCGCCTCGAGAAGCAGGGGCTGATCCGCAGCGACTGGGGAACCACCGACAACAACCGGCGGGCGCGCTACTACCGGCTGACGCCGTCGGGCCGGCGAGCGCTCGGCGAGGAGATCGACAGTTGGAAGCGCTTCGCCGACGGTCTCGGCGCGGTGTTGCGGAGCACCTGATGCGCTGGGTAGACGCCGCCCGCGCCCGTCTCCGCCTTCTGCTGTTCGGTGAAGAGGTCGAGCAGCGGATGGACGAGGAGTTCCGCTTTCATCTCGACATGGAAACGGAGCGATTGGTGCGCGAGGCGGGAGTCGACCCGCGGGAAGCGCGTCGACGGGCGCGCGCCGCCTTCGGCGGCGTCGAAGCGCACAAGGACGCGGTGCGTGACGGCCGCGGCGGTTGGGCCTGGCTGTCGGGACTCCAGCTCGGGATCGGTCGCGACGTCCGCGACGGCATTCGGTCCCTGGCCAAGCGCCCGGCGTTCACGGCGGTTGCCATTCTCTCGCTGGCGCTCGGCATCGGGGCCAACACCGCCATCTTCAGCCTCGTCAACGCGGTGATCCTTCGCGATTCGCCGATCGAGCGGCCGGAAGAGGTCGTCAACCTCTATCTGCACCAGGCGTCGTTCGAGTTCGGCACGTTGTCCTACCCCGATTTCGAGGATGTCCGCGACGGCACCGCCGAGGTGTTCAGCGACATCGCGGCCTCCCATTTCGTGCCGCTGACGATCGACCGCGGGGAGGGTGGAGGCGTCGGCCTGGCGCCCGCGGAGGCGGTCACCGGCAGCTACTTCCCGATGCTGGGAATCGAGGCGGCGGTCGGACGCACCCTGCTGCCGAGCGACGACGTCTCGCGCGGCGGGCATCCGGTCGTGATGCTCGACTATCGATACTGGCAGAGCGCATTCGCCGGCGACCCGGGCGTCGTCGGACGCGAGATGCGCGTCGGCGGCCGCGCGTACACAGTGATCGGGGTGGGGCCGCCCGACTTCGCGGGCACCGTCCGCGGCCTTACGCCGACGTTCTACGTCCCGTACATGATGGCCGAGGAGCTGAACGGATTCCCCGTGTTCGACGATCGGGGCTACACCGCGCTCTTCGTCAAGGCGCGTCTCCGTCCGGGCGTCACCCTGCCCCAGGCCGAGGTGGCCGTCGGGGCGGTAGCCGCGCAGCTCACCCGGGACCGCATGGCGAACTGGGATCCGGCCGGGCAGTTCGTGCTCCTCCCGCTCACCGATGTACTGCTCTTCCCGCCGATGGACGTCTTCATCCGGGCGGCGGCGTGGCTGTTGATGGTGGTCGTCGGGCTGGTGCTGCTGCTGGCGTGCACCAACCTCGCCAGCTTCCTGCTCGCGCGCGCGCTCGACCGGCGCAAGGAGATCGCGCTGCGCCTGGCGTTGGGCGCGTCGCGCGGGTCGCTCGTGCGGCGGCTGCTGACCGAGACGACGCTGCTGAGCCTGCTGGCCGGGGGCGCCGGTGTCGGGCTGGCGGTCTGGCTGCTCGACCTGCTGGTGACCGCGGACCTCCCGCTGCCGACGCCGGTCACGCTCGATCTCCGTCTCGACGGGAGCGTCCTCGCGTTTACGTTCGGCGTCTCGGTCGTGGCCGGCGCCCTGCTCGGTCTGGTGCCGGCGCTGCAGAGCACCCGGCCGGACGTGGCCGGCGCCCTCCGGAGCGAGGGCGCCGGGGGCGGCCAACCCGGTCAGCTCCGGTGGCGCAACGCGCTGGTCGTCACGCAACTGACGATCTCGCTGGTGCTGCTGGTCGGCGCCGGGTTGTTCCTCCGCAGCTTTCAGCGGGTCCAGTCGGTCGACCCGGGCTTCGGCCGCGAGCCGACCGCCCTGATGACCTTCCTGACGCCGGCGACCCGGTTCACGCCCGACGAGGCGCGCGTCTACACGCGGCACCTCCTGGATCGCTTCCGGGCGCTCCCCGGCGTCGAGGCGGTCGGCGCCATCAGCAACCTGCATCTGAACCCGCTCAGCCAGAGCTCGAGCGACTTCAACGTCAACGGGTTCGAGCCGCCGACCGACCACGGTGCCTTTGTCGCGGACCGGGCCGAGGTCGAGCCGGGGTTCTTCGCGGCGGCAGGCATCGAGATCGTCCGCGGGCGCAACTTCAACGACGCCGACCGGCCGGACACCCGGCCCGTGGTCATCGTCAGTGAAGCGATGGCCCGGCGCTTCTGGACGGACGGCGACGCGGTCGGCCGGCTCGTCCGGCGGCGCGACGACGCTCCCCCCTGGCTCGTCGTCGGTGTGGCGAGCGACGCGAAGGTGAGGAGGCTCGGCGAGTCGCCCCGCAACATGATCTATCTCCCGTACTCGCAACGGTTCACGCCGTCGCTGACGGTCGTGGCGAGGACGTCCATCGACCCGGAGCGGACCGCACTCGCACTTCTGACCGCCGGTCGCGAGCTGGATCCCGACCTGCGGGTCCTCGAGACGAAGACGATGGACCGCCACCTGGCGCTGATGCGGCTGCCCCAGCAGCTCTCCGCCTTCGTCCTGTCGGCGTTCGGGGTTCTGGCGCTGGCGCTCGCCGCGGTCGGCCTCTACGGAGTGGTCAGCTACGGCGTTGCCCGGCGGACGCGCGAGATCGGCATCCGGAAGGCGCTCGGCGCCGACGGCCCCCGCGTCGTGCGGCTGCTCGTCGCGGGTGGCCTCAAGCTGGTGGCCCTCGGCGGCGCGCTCGGGCTGGCGCTCGCCGTCGTCGCGACCCGCCTGCTGGGCGGGCTGCTGTTCGAGGTCGACGCGCTCGACCCGCTGACGTTCGTCGGCGTGCCGCTGGTCCTCGGCGCCGCGGCCCTCCTCGCAGCCTACCTGCCGGCCCGCCGCGCCAGCCGGGTCAGTCCCGTCGTGGCGCTGCGGACCGACTGAGTGTGGGCGACCCGAGCGCCGCGGTAATTGCGTCGTGTCGGTGCGTCGACGCCCGCAGCGTGGTCGAGTACGTTGAGGGTTGATTCTGATGCAGGTCTTCATCAGTCATTCCCATTCGGACTCGCCGCTGGCCGCCCGGGTGTCCAGGGCGCTCCGGAAGGCTGGGCTGCAGGTGTGGGATCCGGAAGTCCACCTCCTCCCGGGCGACAACTGGCCGGCCCAGGTGGGCCGCCGCTCTCGAAGAGTCCGACGCCATGGTCGTTCTCTTGACGCCCCACTCGATCAGTTCGCCGCACGTCAAGGCTGACATGACGTACGCGCTGGGTTCGAAGAGCTACAGAAACCGACTGATTCCTGTCGCAGTCGGTGGCCGGGAGCAGCTTCCGAAGGGCGAGATTCCGTGGATCGTCCGAAAGCTGCACTGGGTGGATCTGCCGAACCCGGAGAGCGCCGATCCCGAGGTCAAGCCCATCGCCGAGGCGCTCCTCAGCCAGGCCTGAGCCCCCGTAGGTGGCGAGTCCAAGTGCCGACCGAGGTTTTCGTCTCGCATTCGCATGTAGATCGGGAGTTCGCTGAGCGGCTGGTCGGCGTTCTGCGCCGCCATCAGATTCCAGTGTGGTACAGCGAAACCGACATCCAGGGCGCCCAGCAGTGGCACGACGAGATCGGCAGAGCGCTGCAGCGCTGCGATTGGTTTATCGTCGTTCTCTAGCCCCCGAGTCTGTGGCTTCCATGTGGGTGAAGAGAGAACTTATGTACGCCCTCGAGCAGGACCGGTTCGAGGGGCGCATCGCTCCGCTGATGCATCGAGCGTGTGACTACGACCCGTTGTCCTGGACCCTGTCCCAGTTGCAGATGATCGATTTTACCCGCAGTTTCGACGACGGATGCCGCGATCTGCTTCGAATCTGGGACGTGCAATACACCCCGTAGCCTGAGGTCACGGCAGCGCGAACGCCCAGAACCCGAGCCGGGACGCGATGGCGACATACTGCCGGCCGCCGACCATGTAGGTCATCGGCGACGCCTTCCAGTCCTGATTGACCTGCACGTGCCAGAGCGGCTCGCCGCTGTGAGCGTCGAGCGCCGCGAACGCGCCGCTGTCCTCGCCGAAGAAGATCAGGTCGCCGTCGGTCGAGATCACGCCCGAGTAGGTCTGCGCCTTTCCGGTCTGCGGGTAGCTCCACACCGTGCGCCCGGTCTGGATGTCGAGCGCGCGGATGAACTTCTGGTTCGGCGAGCCGTCCGCCAGGCGAACGGTGCCGCCCAGCCAGCTCCGGCCGCGTTGCCAGTCCTGATCGTTCTTCGTGTAGGTCATGCACGACTCGTGGGCCAGCAGGTAGAAGAGCTTCGTTCCCGGGTGGTAGCTCGTCGCCCACCAGTTGGTGGCGCCGCGGATGGCCGGACAGACGTCCGTGCCCTCCTCGGTCGGGTCGGTGCCGGGGAGGACGACAGGCCGTCCGGAGTCGTCGATGCCCTCGGCCCAGGTCTGGTTCACGAACGGCTCGCCGAGCAGGAACCGGCCGTCCGTCCGGTCGAGCACGTAGAAGAAGCCGTTGCGGTTGCCCTGTACGAGCAGCTTGCGCGGGCGGCCCCGGAACTCCTCGTCGATCAGCAGCAGTGGTTCCTGCGCGTCCCAGTCGTGGGTGTCGTGCGGCGTGAACTGGAAGTACCAGACCATCTCGCCGGTTCCCGGCCGGAGCGCCACGACCGAGTTCGTGTACAGGTTGTCGCCCGGACGCCGCTCGCCGTTCAGGTCCGGGCAGGGGTTGCCGGTCGCCCAGTAGAGCAGATCCAGCTCGGCGTCGTAGCTCCCCGTCAGCCAAGTGGCGCCGCAACCCCGGCGCAGCACCTCCGGATCGCCCCACGTCTCCGACCCCGGCTCGTCCGGCTCGGGAATCGTCCAGAAGCGCCACGCGCGTTCTCCGGTCTCGGCGTGGTACGCGTCCAGGAAGCCGCGCAGCCCGGTGTCCCCCGCGCTGATGCCGGCGACGACGAGGTCGCCCACCACCAGCGGCGCCGCCACCGCGCCGTAGTGCTCGCGGTAGTCGTCCATCTCGGTGTCCCAGACCAGCTCGCCGGTGAAGCGGTCGAGGGCGATGACGTGGGCGTGGTCGGTGACCGTGAACACCAGGTCGCCGCGCACGGCGACGCCGCGGTTGAGTCCGATGGCCGGGTCGCCGACGAGTCCCTCGGTGCGCGGCTGCGAGTAGCGCCAGATCTCGCGCCCCGTCGTCGCGTCGAGTGCGTAGACTTGGTTCACCGCGGTGACGTACATGACGCCGGCAATCACCACCGGGGTGCCCTCGATCATCGGCATGTCGGGGATCGGATAGAACCACTGCATCGCCAGGTCCTTCACGTTCCCCCGGTGGATCTGGTCGAGCGGGCTGTGGCGGTTCCCGGTGTCGCTGCCGTGGTAGGACGGCCAGTCGACGTACGGCTCCACCGCCGCCTCGCGGTGCGCGCCGCCGTCCCGCCGGAACAGGCGGACATCGCCGTCCGCGGTCCGGAACTGCGCGTCGAACCCGCTCTCATTGAGGATGGTGCCGTCAAGTGTGCCGCCCCCGGCGAGCTGAATGGATCCGGCCCGTGGCCGCGGCGCGCGGGGATCGCGGGCGGCCGGCGCCACGGCGGCGGCCAGTTCCTTCAGGTACGCGATGAGCGGCGTGAGCTCCTCGTCGGGGATCTCGAAGCGTGGCATGCCCCGCGACGGCACGCCTTCCCGAATGATCCGCGCCAACCGGTCGGGGCCGCTCGCATGCAGCGTTGGCAGAATCGAACCGGCCCGGTCGCTCCCTGCGGCGTCGCCGCCGTGGCACAGGGAGCAACGGGTCTGGTACGACTCCTCGCCGTCGGCCGCGGCGAAACTCGGCATCGTGAGCAGGAGAACGGCAACGAGAGCTGAAATTCTCATGGGCTCCGTCATGATACGTTGAGGCCGGAGATGACGATGGACCGAAGAACCCTGCTGAAGATCGGCGGCGTCGGCCTGATCGGGGCCGGGCTGAGCGGGTGCGCGTCGCGCTCCGGGGCCAGCTCCGCCGGGGGACCGTCGAGCGCAACCCTGGGCCGGCCCCCGCTGCGGCTGGCGCCCGTGCGCGCCGACCGGGACCGGATCATCCGCACCACCGTGGGGCTGCGTCCCCATCGCCCGTCGGGGTTCCGGCTGGCGGCCGATCGGCTCGACGCGACCACGGTGATCCACAACTACGGCCACGGCGGGTCGGGCATGTCGCTGTCCTGGGGCACGGGCCGGATGGCCGCCGAGATGGCCCTCGCCCACCACAGCCGCCGGGCGGCCGTGATCGGCTGTGGCGCCGTGGGCCTCACCGCCGCGCGCCAACTGCAGCGACACGGGTTCGACGTCACCATCTACGCCATGGCGGTGCCCCCGGACACGACCTCGAACATGTCGATGGCGGGCTTTACCCCGACGTCGGGACTCGTCGACGGCGACCTCCGCTCCTCCGCGTGGGACGCGCAGTTCCGTGAAGCCGCCGAGATCTCCTACCGCCAACTGCAACTGCTCGTGGGGAGGGGCTACGGCGTGTCCTGGCTGCAACGCTACGAGCTGCGCGACGACGAGCCGCGCGCGCCCGGCCGGGGCGCAGGGGACGGGGACGAGGAGCCGCTGCTGCCGGCGCACCTGCGCACGGGTACGACGCTGCTGGGGCCGGGAGAGCATCCCTTTCCGACCCGCTACGCGAATCGGAGCATGCGGGTGCGCATCGAGCCGTCCATCTATCTCGACGCCCTGGTCCGCGACGTCGTCGCCTTCGGAGGGCGGATCGTCATCCGCAGGTTCACCGCACCGAGGGAGCTGCTGGAACTGGACGAACCGCTCGTGGTCAACTGCACCGGGCTCGGTGCTCGCGACCTCTTCGGCGACGCTGAGATGGTCCCCCTCAAGGGGCAGCTCACCGTGCTCGTACCCCAGGCGGAAGTGGACTACGGGACGTTCGGCGGTCTTCCCGGCGCGTCCCCGGCCGGCGGTCTCGGCATCCACATGCAGCCCCGCAGCGACGGCATCGTCCTCGGGGGCACTTCCGAGCGCGGAGCGTGGTCGACCGAGCCTGACCAGGAGGCGATGGAGCGCATCGTGGGCGCGCACCGAGCGGTTTTCTCGGCCATGACGACCTGAGCCGCTCTCGACGAACCGTCGCCGGTCGCGTTGTGCGGTCGCCGCGCGGACAGGTAGCGATGAAATCTCGGAGTCAGGCTCCGAAGTTTCGAGATAGACTGACCCTGTGATCGAGCGCGCCACCTATCTGAAGCAACTCGAGACCGCGCTCGGCAGGTCTCCGATCACCGCGCTGCTGGGACCGCGGCAGTGCGGCAAGACGACACTGGCCCGGCAACTCGCCGAGACCCGGAAAGCGACCATATTCGACCTGGACTCGGAGCCGGACGTCCGCCGCCTGGCCAACCCGGAGCTGGTCCTGGGCGAGCTTGACGGGCTCGTCGTACTGGACGAGATCCAGCACCTTCCGCGCCTGTTCAGCGCCCTGCGTGTCCTGGTGGACCGGCCCGACACACAAGCGCGCTTCCTGATCCTGGGCAGCGCGTCGCCTGCCCTGGTGCGTGGCGTATCGGAGTCGCTGGCGGGTCGGGTGGAGTTCGTCGAGCTGACCGGATTCGATCTCGGTGAGACAGGTCCGGAGACACTGCGCAGGCTCTGGGTGCGTGGCGGGCTGCCGCGGTCGTACCTGGCCGCGTCGGATGACGACAGCATGGCATGGCGCGACGGGTTCGTTCGCACGTTTCTGGAACGCGACGTTCCGCAACTCGGCATTGGCATTCCCGCCTCCGCCATGCGCCGTTTCTGGACGATGCTGGCGCACTGGCACGGTCAGACGTGGAACGCGTCCGAACTGGGCCGGGCGCTCGGGGTGTCCGACAAGACCGTGCGCGGCTACCTGGATCTGCTGACCGGCACCTACATGGTCCGCCAGCTTCAGCCGTGGTTCGAGAACGTTGCGAAGCGCCAAGTGAAGGCGCCCAAGATCTACCTGCGCGACACGGGTCTGCTGCACGCGCTGCTGGGCATCCCCGACGGGATGGCTCTGCTTGGTCACCCCCGCGTCGGTGCGTCCTGGGAGGGGTTCGCAATCGAGCAGATCCTGCGCGCACTGCGGTGGCCGGATGCGTGGTTCTGGGGCGCGCACGGCGGTGGAGAGCTGGATCTGATGGTGGTGGAGCGCGGCCGCCGCATCGGTTTCGAGGTGAAGTTCAACGAAGCGCCGCGGGTGACGAAGGCGATGCGCATTGTCATGGAGACGCTCGCACTCGATCACCTGTTCATCGTGTGCCCCACCCGCGAGGCCTCACGGATCGACCACGACATCACGATGCTGCCGGACAGGGAGGTGGTCGATCTGCGTTCCCGGATCGCGGCTCTTTGAGGCGCCCTCGCTGTCTGCGCCGCAGAAACCGCGCAGACACAACCGTTGATTGTGCCGGCGCCGCTCGGCTACGATGCGGGATTCCACCATGCGGAACCGACGAAGGCTCACGCTGCCGCCGCTCCTGTTGTTGTTGCTCGCGAGCGCCGGACTCGGGGCCAACGAGCCCGATTTCCGGCTGCCGGAGCTGGCGCGCAACGGTGACCGCGCCGCGGTCTCGCGCCTGCTGCAGCAGGACGGCGTAGACGTGGACGCCACGCAGGTGGACGGCACCACCGCGCTGCACTGGGCGGCCTACGGCGACGACGCCGAGCTGGCGGCCCTGTTGCTCGACGCCGGCGCGGATCCCGACGCCGTCAACCGGAACGGATCCACCCCGCTCGCGCTCGCCTGCGCCAACGGCAGCACCGCGGTGGTTGCGCGACTGCTGGACGTCGGCGCGGACCCGCATCTGGCGCCGACCGGGGAGCCCCCGATCCTGACCTGCGCGCGCACCGGCCGCGTCACCACCGTCCGGGCGCTGCTCGCGCACGGGTCCGACATCGACGCGGTGGACGCCTAGCGGGGCCAGACCCCCCTGATGTGGGCCGCCGCGGAAGACCACGTCCCGGTCATGCGCCTGCTGCTCGAGGCGGGCGCCGCCGTCGACGCGCCCTCGACGGGCGGATTCACGGCGCTGATGTTCGCCGTGCGGCAGGACGCTCGCGACGCGGTGCGCTTGCTCGTCGAGGCGGGCGCCGAGGTGAACGTGCGGATGCCCGACCTTGCCGCGCGGGCCGCCGATCGCCCGCCCGCCACCGGGAGTCTGCTGGGCATGGCCGTGACCATCGGCCATTACACGGTGGCGGCGCTACTGCTCGACGCGGGGGCCGATCCGAACGCGCGCGACGGCAGGGGCAGCAGTATCCTGCACGCGCTGGTGCGGGCTCGTGCGCCGCAACGCCGCGTGGCGAACCAGTTCGTCGACGCCACCGGGAGGGACCGGTCCCAGCTCGACGGCCAGGAGCTGATGCGAACGCTGCTGGAGCGCGGCGCGGATCCCAATGCCCGGATCGAGCCGGTGCCGATAGTGCACGAGCGGTGGACAGACAAGGAGATCTTCAGCGCGGGCCGGCCGCTGATGGACAACCGGGTCAACCTGGGCGGGGCGACGCCGTACCTGCTCGCCGCCCAAGCCGCCGACGTGGAGGCGATGCGGGTGCTGGCCGCGCATGGGGCGGACGAGCGGCTGGCGACCTACGCCAACAACACCGCGGTGATGCTGGCCGCCGGAGTGGGGCACGTCGAGGGATCGCGGCGGTTCCGATCCGAGCGGGATGCGCTCGATGCGGTCAGGATGGCGGTGGACGCCGGCGTCGACGTCAACGCGAGCAACGCCAACGGCCAGACCGCGCTGCACGGAGCCGTCTACCGCGCCGCGAGCAGCATCATCCGGCAACTCGTCGAGGCCGGCGCCCGGACGGACTTCCAGGACGAGCTGGAGCGAACCGCGCTGGATCTCGCCGAGCAGGGGTTCAACCAGGTGGCCAGCGTGATCCGGCGCGACAAGGCGGCGGCGCTGCTGCGGCAGCTCGGCGCCGAGCCGAGTCCCGCGGACGAGGATCAGCCGGATCGAGCCGCCTCTCGTTGACGTCATGCGAGCTGTGCGGGGCACGGAGGTGACGATGCGGAGTGGGCGCCGGGCCGGGCTCGTCGGACGCGCCGTCCTGGTGGGGCTTATCGGCGGCCTGCCGACGGGAGTGGCCGCCGCCCAGGCACCGCCGCAGGCTACGGGAGCAACGGCTGGGGTACAGGTGCGGCAAGCCGCGGGCGCGCCCGTCGCCGCGGGCGACGACCACGCGGCGCTCGTGCAGCGCTATTGCGTCACCTGCCACAACGGACGGTTGCGGACCGCCGGCCTCGCCCTGGACGAGGTCGAGGTCTCCGCGGAGCACGTCGCTGCCCACCCGGCGCTGTGGGAGAAGGTGGTGCAGAAGCTCCGCAGCCGGACCATGCCCCCGGTGGGGCGCCCGCGGCCGGCGGGGGCCGCGTACAGTGCCTTCGCGTCCTGGCTGGAGACGACGCTCGACACGGCCGCGCTCGCGCGCCCCGACCCGGGTCGCCCGCTGCTGCACCGGATGAACCGCACCGAGTATCGCAACGCGGTGCGCGACCTGCTCGGCGTCGACGCCGACGTCAGCGCGCTGCCCGCCGACGACTCCACCTACGGCTTCGACAACATCGCGGACGCCCTGGGGGTGTCGCCGCTGCTCATCGAGAGCTACGTCACGACGGCGCGCAAGGTCAGCCGGCTGGCGGTCGGCAGCCCGACGATTCCCGCGGCGACCATCACCCACAAGACGCCCGAGGACCTGACGCAGGACTACCACCTGCGCGACCTGCCGCTCGGCACCCGGGGCGGCGTCCGCGTCGCGGAGTACTTTCCGGTCGACGCGGAGTACGAGATTCGCGTGCGGCTGCGGCGGACCGCGGTGGGCGCCATCCGCGGGATCGGCGAGGAGCATCAGGTCGAGCTGACGCTGGACGGCGAGCGGGTCGCCCTGTTCCCTGTCGGCAGCGAGGATGCCTACCGGCCGATCGTCATCAACGAGCAGAACCCCGGCCAGACCGCTACAAAGGCGTTCACGGCGGACGAGTCGATGCGCGTGCGGCTGCCGATCACGGCCGGCCGTCACGAGATCGTCGCCTCGTTCGTGGGCAGGCCCGCGGCGCTGTCGGAAGAGGTCGCGAGGCCGTTTCTCCGCAGCTTCGTGGGCACGAGCAGCCGGAGGGGCCTGCCGGACGTCGACCGGGTGCTGATCGCCGGGCCGTTCGGCGCGGTGCGGCCGGGAGACACGCCGAGCCGGCGGCGCATCTTCACCTGTCGTCCCGAGGCTTCCGCCGACGAGCTGCCGTGCGCCCGCTCGATTCTCTCGCGGCTGGGTCGATCGACTGGCCTACCGGCGTGTCCTGGAAGCGCCGGAGCTGGACCGGCTGATCGACTTCTACCGGGAAGGCAGCCGCGACGGCGGCTTCGAGGCCGGCATCGAGCTGGCGCTCCGCTTCGTCCTGGCCAGCCCGCAGTTCATCTTCCGGCTGGAGGCTGAGCCCGCCGACGTCGAGGCGGGCGCCGTCTATCCGCTGGCGGATCTGGATCTCGCCTCGCGCCTGTCGTTCTTTCTCTGGAGCAGCATCCCGGACGACGAGCTGCTGGCGGCGGCCGAGGGCGGGCGCCTGACCCACCCGGCGGCGCTGACGCGGCAGGTGCGGCGCATGCTGGCCGATCCCCGCGCGGCAGCGCTGGTGGAGAACTTCGCCGGGCAGTGGCTGTATCTGCGGAATCTCGGCAACACCCATCCCGATCCGCCGACGTTCCCGGACTTCGACGACAACCTGCGGCGCGCGCTGCAGCGCGAGACCGAGCTGTTCTTCGAGAGCATCATGGACGAGGACCGCAGCGTCCTCGACCTGCTGACCGCCGACTACACGTTCGTGAACGAGCGTCTGGCGCGCCACTACGGGATGCGCGGCATCTACGGCGACAGGTTCCGGCGCGTGCCCGTGACCGACGAGACGCGGCGCGGGTTGCTGGGCCACGGCAGCGTGCTGACGGTCACCTCCTACGCGACGCGCACCTCCCCGGTGCTGCGCGGAAAGTGGATTCTCGAGAACCTGCTCGGCGCGCCGCCCCCGCCCCCGCCCCCGCCCCCGGACGTGCCGGACCTGGAGGACACGGGCAGCGCCGAGGGCCTGTCCATCCGCGAGCGCCTGACGCGGCACCGCGCGAACCCCGCCTGCGCCACGTGTCACGCGCGCATGGATCCGTACGGGTTCGGGCTGGAGAACTTCGACGCGATCGGCCGCTGGCGCGGCACCGGCGCCGACGGGCAGCCGATCGACGCCTCGGACGTGCTCCCCGACGGGACCGCGTTCGACGGTCCGAGCGAGCTGCGGGAGGCGATCCTGAAGCGGCCCGGGACGTTCGTCGAGACGTTCACGCGAAAGCTGCTGACGTATGCGATCGGACGGGGTCTGGAGTACTACGACGCCCCGGCGGTGCGCCGGATCGTTACGCGGGCAGGCGCCGATGACTATAGGTTCTCGTCGATCGTGACGGGCATCGTGACAAGCGATGCGTTCCGAATGAAGGTAAGGACACTGACGGAAATAACCTTGCCGCGTCCCAGGCGTGCCAAGCAGCGAAAGAGAGGCTGCGCCTTGGTGAAGTTGGCGAATCTATATCGATCACTGTCCTAAGTCACAAATGATCATCACGAAGAAGGCCTTGCCGCGGCGGACGTTCCTGCGCGGCGCCGGTGCGACGGTGGCGCTGCCGTTGCTCGACGCCATGGTTCCCGCCCTCTCGGCGATGTCCCGGACCGCGGCCGCCCCGGTGCGCCGGCTTGCATTCTCCTATGTCCCGAACGGCGCGATCATGGAGCAGTGGACGCCCGACGCGGAGGGGGCGGCGTTCGATCTGCCGCCGATTCTCGCGTCGCTGGAGCCGCACCGAGACCGGCTGGTCGTCCTGTCGGGTCTCGACTCGCGGCCGGCGGAGGCGGCCGAGGGCGAGGGCTCCGGCGACCACGCGCGGGCCAGCGCGGTCTGGCTGACCGGCGTGCACCCCAGGCGCACGCAGGGGGCCGATGTTCGCGGGGCGAAGACCATCGACCAGATGGCGGCCGACGAGTTGGGCCGGGACACCCAGTTGCGCTCGCTCGAGGTCGCGGCCGAGGACTTCACAGCGGTCGGCGGGTGCGACATCGGCTACTCCTGCAGCTACGTCAACACGCTGTCCTGGCGTACCGCGACGACGCCGCTGCCGATGCAGACGGATCCGCGCGTCGTCTTCGAGCGCCTGTTCGGCGAGGGCCTCGGGGTGGAAGCGCGCCGGCGGCAGCTCGGGCAGGACCGGAGCATCCTGGATGCGATCGTGGGCGAGGTGAATCGACTGCAGCCGCGGCTGGGCGCTGCCGACACCGTGCGCGTGGACGAGTACCTGGACAGCGTCCGCGACGTGGAGCAGCGCGTCCGAAAGGTCGAGGCGCGCGTGGGCGAGCACATCGAGCTGCCGGAGATGCCGGTCGGCGTGCCCGAGCTGTACGACGACCACGTGAAGCTGATGTACGACCTGCAGGTGCTGGCGTTCCAGACCGACGTCACGCGCATCAGCACGTTCATGCTCGCCCGCGAAGCATCGACGCGCACCTACAGCCATATCGGGGTGCCCGACCCGCACCACGCCATCTCGCATCACGGCAACGCGCCCGACAAGGTGGCGAAGCACGCGAAGATCAACACGTACCACGTCAGCCTGTTCCGCTACTTTCTGGACCGGCTGCGCGCGACGCCCGGATGGCGACGGCACGCTGCTGGATCACTCGCTGCTGCTCTACGGCGGCTGCATCAGCAACGGCAACTGCACACCCACACCGATCTGCCGGTGCTGCTGGCCGGCGGCGGGGGCGGCCGGCTGCAGGGCGGGCGTCACGTCGTCTGTGCGGATGGTACGCCGCTGACCAACCTGCTGCTGTCGATACTGGACAAGGTGGACGTTCACCGCGACCGCCTCGGCGACAGTACGGGGCGGTTGACGGACCTCTAGAAGATCGCGATCGGGTTGAGCGGCGACCCCGTTCCACCCTCCACCGGGATCGGTCCGGCGGTGAGCATGAACTCCCAGCGGTTCTCCTGCGCCGCCGTCTCGGCGAGCGCCTCGAGGTCCATGTTGTCGAAGATGTTCGTGCCGAAGCCGGCGATGAGCATCGTGTGCACCGGTTGGGTCACCCCTTCGACCATTGATGGCATCACGTCGGTGGCCGCGTCGCTGCCGACGAAGGCGACGCCGCGCTCCTTGATCCAGGGCAGCACCGACGCGTGCAATCCGGCGCTGTTGCCGGAGACCTGCCACGGCCCCATCGCGGCGCGGCGCGCCCAGCGGCCGGTCCGCACGAAGATGATGTCGCCCGGCGACACCGTCACCCCGGCCATCTCCTCCCAGGCCTCGATGTCCTCGACGTAGATCGGCGTCTGCGGCTCCAGGTACGGCACCCCCTTCAGGCGGGCCAGGTCGAGCAGGATGCCGCGCGTGACGATGCCCTGTTTCAGGTTCTGGATGCCGAGCTTTCCGCAGCCCTCCGGCGAGCTCGCCGACGGTGGGATGTCGTTGTACATCCGGTCGTTCCACAGGAAGTGGCAGAGCGAGTCGAGGTGACTGACGCCGTAGCCGTGATAGGTGAACTCGTAGGTGTCGCTGCGCAGCGTCCGGCCCATGGTGTGGTTGAACGCGGCGTCCGGGTTGTCCGGGGCCTCGTCCGGCATCGGGTTGTGCGACAGCGAGACGGTGATGCCGCGCTGTACGAGCGCCGCCGCCGCGAGCGTTTTCTCCGGCGTGATCAGGTTCATCGTGCCGAGCTCGTCGTCGGCGCCCCAGCGGCCCCAGTTGTTGATCTCCTGGAACATGGCGTCGAACTCGGCGACGTTGCGCGGGCTGCGCGGCTCCTGGGTCTCGACGGTGACGGCGGCGGCGAAAGCGGCCGCGGCGACGAGTACGACGAGCCTGAGGATTGCTGTGCTGGACCTGCGTGTCATCTGCGTGCTCCCCGATACGGGTTCCTGGTGATGTGTCGACGCGGGCATTATGCCCTCAACCGCGCCGGCAGTGCGGACTGGCGGAGTGCGCAGAGACGGCAGGACGGCGGCCACGACTAGAATCCACGACGTGTCCGAGTCCGGACGAGGGGTTCGACGGGAGCGGCCGCCATCCAACGGCCTCCGCGCGCGCTGGCGGCGGGCCGCCCGGAGCGTCCGCGCGACGTGCGACTGGCTGCGGAGGATGGGCGCCGCGGGGGCCGATCCGCCTGCGGACGGCCGGTTGACCGTTGCGGTCGACATCCGCGCCTTCTGGGAGCCGCTGACCGGCGTCGGCTGGTACCTCTTCGAGCTCCTGCAGCATCTGGCCGATGCGGACGGACTGCGCCTGCGACTCTACGGTCCGACGCTGTTTCCCAATCCGGATGCGCCGGGTCCGGTCGTGGAGCCGCCCTGCGGTCCGGCCATCGAGATGGTCGCGGGTCTGGCGCCGCCCGGAACCTGGGGCCGGCGCCGCAGCGTGCTTCGCGCCCTCCGCCTGGTGGAGCCTCTGGTCTTCGCCTTGCAGCGCAACGCCGTGCTCTTCGCGCCCAACTTCATCCTGCCGCGGGCATTTCGGCTGGCCCGCGGGGCGACCGTGGCGACGGTCCACGATCTCGCGTTCCGCCGGCTGCCGTGGACGGTTCGCGAAGAGACTCGCGCCGCGCTCGATGCACAGTTCCATCGCACTCTGGCCCGCGCAAGCGCCGTGATCACGGTGTCGCGCACGGTCCGCGACGAGCTCCTGGCGGCCGAGGCGATCGGGGCGGCGCGGGTCACCGCGATTCGTCACGGTCCGGGGCACCTGTCGGCGCGGAAGGGCGGTGCGCTGCCGGCGTGGACTCCCGAGCGCTACATGCTCCACGTCGGGACGGTCGAGCCGCGCAAGAACATCGAGCTGCTGCTCGAGGTGTGGGAGGCCTGGGTGGCGGAGGACCCGGCGGCGCCGGCGCTCCTGCTGTGCGGCCGACGCGGCTGGAAGAGCGACGCGCTGCACGAGAGGTTCGACCGCGCGGCCGCGGCCGGCTGGCTGCACCATCCCGGCTACGTCGACGACGACGCGTTGGCGGCGCTCTACCGCCGGGCGCTGGCTGTCGTCTGCCCGTCCCGCTACGAGGGCTTCGGCCTGCCGCTGGTCGAGGCGCTGGCGGCCGGGACACCGGTCGTGGCGAGCGACATACCGGTGTTCCGGGAGGTGGCCGGCGAAGCGGCCGTCTTTGCTCCGGTTGACGATCCCGCCGCCTGGAGGCGGGTACTGGTCGAGCTGGCGTACGACGAGACCATACGCGGGCGCCGTTCGAGGTTGGGACGCGAGCGGGCCGCCGTGTTCGACTGGTCGACGACGGCTGCGCGGACCCGTGAGGTCCTGGAACGGGCAGCAAGTGATGCATGAGCGGTGGATGGGAGCAGCCGGCTGTCGGTTCGGAGCCCGACCATGGCCGGGCCTGTAGTATTGGCGGCAAGGGAAGCGGCTCGATCGCGGGGCGGCGAGCCGGAACGATGGAATCAGTGACGAGGCGGATGTCGGTACTGGCGGTCGTGGTGGGGCTGATCGTCGCCTGCGGGCGGGGCGGTCCTGCCGAGGACTACGTGCCGCTGCCCATCGTGGCCGTGGCTCCGGAGCTGTTGGACGACGAGGAGGAGACGCGGCGCCATCTCAACGCGTTCCCGATCGAGGCATACGAGCAGCACGACGTGGCGGGCGTCGGACGCTTCTTCATCGACGATCCCTCGGACATGATCAAGCAGGTCATCGTGGCCGGCAACGCGTGGGAGCGGCACCAGGTGGAGCTCTTCGAGGAGCATGTCGAGCCGGGCTCGGTGGTGGTCGAGGTCGGCGCGCACATCGGCAGTCACACCGTGTCGATCGCGCGCCTGGCGGGTCCCTGGGGCCGTGTCTACGCCTTCGAGCCGCAGCGGAAGATCTACCGGGAGCTGTACCACAACCTCGCGCTCAACGGCATCACCAACGTCGTGCCGCTGCGCTATGCGGCCGGGGTGGGGGAGACCCGCATCATCGAGATGAACCCCGTCACGCCCGGCAACGAGGGAGGCACCGGCGTCGGGGCCGGGGGCGACCGGGCGGAGCTGCGCAGCCTCGACAGCTTCGGGTTCGAGCGGGTATCGGTGCTCAAGATCGACGTGGAGCACTACGAGAACGAGGTGCTAGCCGGCGCCGTCGACACCATCCGCCGCAACCGGCCGGTGATCCTGATCGAGATCATGGGCGGCGAGGACTACGAGACGGCGTCGCCCGAGGCGCTGGAGCGTATCCATGGCACGTGGAAGAGGCTGGAGAGGCTCGGCTACACCGTGAGGCCGGTGTTCAAGCACGACTACGTCGCGCTGCCGGGCGACTGACGTCCTTCGGGCGCCAGGCTCTTGCGGGCGTGGATTGGCGTAACGAGAGAGCACATGACGAGGGAGGTCACCGTGAAGCTGAATCACCTGATCCTGACGGCGTGCGTGGCTGCACTTACGGCTGGTATCGCCATCGCGGCGGTCGGCGCCCGGGCTCCGTTCGAGGAGGCGGCAGCGGCCCAGGAGGAGACGTTCACGCCGCACGTCGTCACGCCCGAGGACATCCCGTCGGGCATCCACGAGGATTCCTGGGCGCGGGTACCGCGCATCGCACGCGAGTCGCTCGACGCCGACGGCCAGCGGGCCTACGACGTCATCGTGAACCCGGACAGCCGCTACGGCAGCGGCCTGCGGGGCCCGATCGGCATGTGGATGAACAGTCCGCCCATGGCCGAGCACCTGTTCCCGGCCAGCAGCTACCTGCGCTTCGGCGCCGACGGCAACCGGGACCAGCGGCTCGCCGAGCTCGCCATCCTGACCGCCGCCCGCGCGCTGAACAGCCAGTACGAGTGGTCCGCCCACGAGCCGGCGGGCCGGAACGCGGGGCTCGAGGAGGAGATCATCGAGCTGCTCCGGTGGGACACCCCGCTGGCCGATGCCGGCGAGCTGCCGGGTCTGAACGAGCCCGAGCGGACCATCGTCCGCGTGGTCCGCGAGCTGATCCGCGAGCCGAAGCTCAGCGACGAGGCGTTCGAAGCCGCGCAGCGGATCTTCGGCAACCAGGGCCTGATGGATATCGCCGGCCTGATCGGCCATTACACGATGGTCAACTACACGCTGAAGGCGTTCGACGTGCAGCGGCCGCCCGGCAGCGAGCTCACGCTTCCGATGCTCCCGTGACCGCGGGGGACGGTTGCACGGTGTCGGGGCGCCCTTCCGCAGACCGCGGGAGGGCGCGCGTCGCGAGTTGTGCAGGCCGGGCGCGTTGACGTGCGCATTGTGGCGGCGGCCGGCGTCCAGTCTTCGCCGGGGGCTGAACATCCCGCCCGGGGTGGGCAACTCCATGCGGGCGCGCCCGCCGGGGAGGGATTCCGGCGGGCGGCCGGGCGCGGAACGGGTCGGAATCTGCCCGTCCTTCTCTAGAAGAACCGCACCGAGTAGTTCAGCCTGACCCCACGGCCCATCTCCGGGGCCAGATCCTTGATGAACGAGGTGTGGTTGCGATAGAGCGCGTTCGTCAGGTTGTAGCCCGTGAAGGACAGGATGTGCGCCGTGTGCTGCCGCGGCCAGACGTAGGAGGCGCGCAGGTTGACGATGGAGTAGCCGTCGGTCTCCGTCTCGTCCCGGAACACGTCTGCCTGGTGCCCCGCGAACTCCAATTGCGGGCTGAGCGTGAATCCGCCGTAGGGGATGTCGAGGCTCAGGGTCCCGCGCAGCGGCGGGATGCGCGGCAGCGGTTCGCCCATCGACGTCAGGGTCGCATCGACGTAGCCGATGCCGAGCGTCGCCCAGGCGTTGCCGCCCAGCAAAACGCTGCTCCTGGCGTCGAAGCCGACGAAGCGGCTGTCGCCCTGGAGGAAGTCCAGGACCGGCAGGTTGTCTGCCAATTCTCCGGTGCGGTCGCCGAAGATGAAGTTGTCGATGGAGTAGACGTAGCCGTTCAGGTTGCTGCGCACGCGGTCCGTCTGGTGGCGGAAGCTCACGTCGATGCCGAGCGTCGTCTCCGCTTCCAGAGCGGGATTGCCCACCTCGAAGGCGAGATTCCCGACGTGCGGGCCGAAGTTGTAGAGCTCCTCGAGCGCCGGCGCGCGGTGCGAGTGGGTGAGGTTGGCGACGAAGGCGCTGTCGGCGCCGACATCGGCGTGCAGGCCGACGGAGGCCGACGCACCGAGGAACTGCCGGTCGCGCGGGTCGGGCGCCTCGAGGTGGCGTTCCTCTTCCTCCTCGTCGTGGTCGTCCTCTTCCTCCTCGTGCCCGTGGTCGTCGTGATCGTCGTCGTCGATGTCGTGGTCGTCTTCCTCCGCGTCGTGGTGCTCCTCTGCGTCCTCGTCGTGGTCGTCGTGTCCCCCGACGCGCTCCGCGGTCCGGTAGTCGTTCTGTTCGATGCGGCCGCCGAACTGCAGCCGGACGCGTCCGAAGTTGATCTCTTCGTAGGCGAAGGCGGCAAAGGAAGCCTGGTCGGTCCGCGGGGCCAGCGCCTCGGCGCCGACCGCCTCGAAGTCGCGGAGTTGGGTCCAGGCCCCGAACCTGCCCGAGAAACGGTCCGTCTGCTGCTGATCGACGTCGGCCCGCAGGATGTAGGTCCGGTTCGTGAACCGCGTGCCGATGCTTTCGATGCTCTGCTCGACCTCCAGCTCGTCGTGGTTCCAGTCGATGACGTTCAGCGCGACGCGCACGCCTTCGATGACGCTGTTGCTCAGGTTCCGCAGGCCGATGTCGAAGCGCCCGACGCGGCGGTGTGACTCGAGATCGATCTCGATCTCTTCTTCGTGATCGTCCCCGTCCTCGCCGTGGTCCTCTTCCTCTTCCGCGTCGTGGTCGTCGTGGTCGTCGTGGTCGTCCTCCTCCGCGTTGTGGTCGTCGCCGTGATCGTCGTGATGACCGTGGAACTCGTCCGCGAACGGCACGCCATAGCGGCCATCCTCCACCGTGAATCCGCCGCTGGCGAAGAACCGACCGCCGAACCAGCCGAGACCGGCCCGCGCATTCGTCAGCTCGGTAGCGGAGTTCTCGATGGTTCCCGCGGGCGTGTCGTAGTCGTCCGTGCGCCGCATGCTGCCGCCGCCCCAGACGAGCACGTTGTTCCGCGAGAACTGCAGGCTCGCGGTGGTGCCCGCCTCGGCGTTTGCGCTGCCGACGTTGGTGCCGAACTGTGCCCGCGTCCCCTCGAACAGCGACTCGCGGTAGCTCTCGTGGGGCGTGATGACGTTGACGAGGCCGCCGACCGCGTTCGACCCGTAGAGCAGCGTCGCCGGCCCGCGCACGATCTCGATCCGCTCGGCGCCGTTCGGGTCGATCGTGATGCCGTGGTCGCCGGACTGGCTGGACAGGTCGCCGGTGCGGAGCCCGTCCTCGAGAATGAGCACCCGGTCGCCGTCGAAGCCGCGGATGACCGGCCGGCTCGACCCGGGGCCGAAGCTGCGGCTCGCAATCCCGGGTTCGTTCCGCAGCGCTTCGCCGAGGCTGGCGGCCGACTCTCTCGTGATGTCGAACGAGTCCAGGGTGGTGACGGCGTTGAACGCCTCGAACGTCGTCTCGGTCCCGCCCACCGAGGCGGTCACCGTTACGTCCTCGTGCACGGGCGAGAGGCCGAGCACGAAGTCCACCGTCGCGTCCCCGCCCGGATCGACGGTCACCATCTGCCGCCCGGCGGTCAGGTGCTCGCGTTGCGCAAGTACCTCGTAGGAGCCTGCCGGCACGCTGTCCATCTCGAACATCCCCTGCTCGTCGGTCAGTGCGAAGTCGCCCGTGCCGACAACGAGGACCACCGCGCCGTGAACGGCACCCCCGTTCTCTTCCAGCGTCACGGTGCCGCGCACCGCGCCGTTCTCCTGCGCCACTACCCTGGTTGAAGCGCCGGCGGCGGCCACGGCGGCCACCGCGAGACATGTAGCAATCAATCGGTACATCGATTTCCCTTCCCGAGTTCCCCAACTCTTCACGAACCTGTTCCGGTCGCCCTCGTGCGATGCGGGCCGCGCGTGCAGGGCATCCCCTGACCACATCAGGAGACAGGATCCCGAACCCGGCGTCGGACGAGGAGCCCGAGCGGTCCGGGAGAGACGGCACTCACGCCCGGCGCACGTGCTCATGCAACTCGGGTGCGCGCCGGCTCGACGGCGGTCGCGACACGACGAACGAAATCAGCGGGTGGCGGGAACTAGGCGGGTGGGGCGCGGGCCGGGAGGCGACGGGTGTGACCGGATGCGATCCATCCGGCGGCGGGAGCCTGCTCGAGCGGCTCCGGGACGTCCGTCAACCCGACGTGCAGGGATCCGGACAGTTGGGCGGCAGGCTGGTGTCGGAGCTGGCAGACCGCGCAATCCTGATCGGTTGCGTGCTCCTCGTGCCAGGTGGCCGCGGCGGATGTAGCACCGACCAGCGCTATCGCCAGGATGGCGATCCAGACGCGCCAGCCAGGGCTACGTCGTGCGAGCCCTGTGTGCATGGGTCCTCCTGTGACCATTGAATCTTCAACGCTAGCAGAGACCGAGCCGGGCGGCAAGGGCGGGCTCACGGCGACAGGTCGACGCCGACCGGGCAGTGATCCGATCCGGTAACGTGCGGCCAGATGAAGGCGTCGCTGACCCGCCGCGCCGCGGACGGGGACGCCAGCACGTAGTCGATGCGCCACCCGACGTTGTTCTCGCGGGCGCCGCCCCACTGCCGCCACCACGTGTAGTAACCCGCTTCGCCGGGATGGCGGGCGCGGAACGTGTCCACCCAGCCCGCGTCGATCCAGCGCGTCAGCTCCGCGCGCTCTTCCCGCAGGAAGCCGCTGGTCCTCGTGTTGGCGGCAGGCCGCGCGAGATCGATCGGCTCGCGCGCCGTGTTGTAGTCGCCGATGACGAAGACCGGCCCGCGGCGTCGCAGGGCTTGCAGCCGGTCGAAGAGCGCCGCGTAGAAGTCGAGCTTGTAGGGCACGCGGCGGTTGTCCCGGTCGCGGCCGCTGCCCTTGGGGAAGTAGACCGACGCCACCGCCAGCCGTCCGAAGCGGGCGATGACCAGGCGGCCCTCGACGTCGAAGCGCGGTTCCCCCAGGGCGGTTTCGACGCGGTCGGGGGGCTCGCGGGAGTAGAGGGCGACGCCGCTGTAGCCGGCCCGCTCGGCGGGGGCGAAGGTCGCATGCCAGCCGTCCGGTGCGCGCACGCCCGGCTCCAGTTGATGCTCGAACGCGCGCACCTCCTGGAGGCCGACGAGGTCGGCCTCGGAGTCGGCCAGGAAACGCAGGAACCCCTTCCGCGCGCAGGCGCGCAGGCCGTTGACGTTCCAGCTCACGATGCGCATGGCGTCACGGGCTCCAATCCTGCTCCACGTCGAAGGCCACGACGTTGCGCGCCTCGCGGCTGAGCGCGACACCCATCAGGTGGATCGCGCGCCCGGACGCACGGTGCTTCTCCGCGTAGTCCCGTTCCCTGAGTTGCGCCAGGGCCGACCCGGTCCCCGCCTGCTCCAAAGTGGGTGCCGGCCTCGTCCGCGAGTCGGCGGGCGTAACCGGTCTTGTCGACGGATGTCCTCGTCGGGGCTTTCTCGTCGGCGCCACGCCGACGAGAGAACGGTTGCCTCCCACACCCGGTGGGCACGGCGAGGATGTCAGGCAGAAGTTCGCATTCGGCGAGGTTGGCGTGGTAAGAAGGACCTGAACGAGCGACGCCTCTCTATGCCTCTGCCGGTCACTGAGACAGGTCAGCCGACCAGGAAGTCGAGCGCCTTGACGAGTCCGACGCCGGCGGCGACGGTCCCGTACAACTTCAGCGTGAGGCGCAACTCGAGCTTTTCCATGTCAGCTCGGACCAGCGCGATGTCGCTCTTCGTCGCGACGTTCTCCCCGATGGCAACGCTGATCTGCTCGGTGACCGCTTCAGCCTGCTCGTCACTGAAACCGGCGTGGCGCAACGCCTTGACGGCCCTGTGCGTGTCGAAGGCGAGCGTAGTCATCAATGTGCTTCCAGATTCTGACCGCTGATTCCGACGGTAGCAGGATGCCCGCACCGCGGCAAGTGTGACCTCGCCGCGGCACGGGAGCTCCAGTTCCTACCCTTCCTTCTCCTCGTACTGCTCCCGCAGCTTCGCGACGATGGACGGATCGGCCAGCGTCGTCACGTCGCCGAGCGCCTTGCCGGCCGCGATGTCGCGGAGCAGGCGCCGCATGATCTTCCCGGAGCGGGTCTTCGGCAGGTCGGCGGTCCAGAGGATCTCGTCCGGCTTGGCGATGGCGCCGATCTTCTGCGCGACGTGCTGCCGCAGCTCCGCGATCTTGGCGTCGGAAGACTGCACGCCCTCCTTCAGGGTGACGAACGCGCAGATCGCCTGGCCCTTGATCTCATGCTCCTTGCCGACGACCGCCGCCTCGGCGACCTCCTGGTGATCGACCAGGGCGCTCTCGACCTCCATCGTGCCGACCCGGTGGCCGGCGACGTTCAGCACGTCGTCGACGCGGCCGAGCAGCCAGAAGTAGCCGTCCTCGTCCACCTTCGCGCCGTCGCCGGTGACGTAGGTCTCGTGGCCCCAGCGGTTCCAGTAGGTGGCGACGTAGCGGTCGTGGTCGCCATAGATGGTCCGGAGCATCGACGGCCAGGGGCGGGTCTGGACCAAGTAGCCGCCTCCCACCTCGACCGGCTGGCCGCTCTCGGTTACGATGGCCGGCTTCAGTCCCGGGAACGGCCGCGAGGCGGAGCCCGGCTTGAGCTTCGTCAGTCCCGGCAGCGGGGTGATCAAGATGCTGCCGGTCTCGGTCTGCCACCAGGTGTCGACGATGGGGCAGCGGTCGCCGCCGACATGGTGGTGGTACCACATCCACGCCTCGGGATTGATCGGCTCGCCGACCGATCCGATCAGCCGCAGTGTGCTCAGGTCGTGCTTGGAGACGTGATCCGGGCCCCACTTCATGAAGGCGCGGATGGCGGTGGGCGCCGTGTAGAAGATGGTCACCTTGTGGCGCTCGATGATGTCCCAGAAGCGGTCGCGGCCCGGCGTGTCGGGAGCTCCCTCGTACATGACGCAGGTGGCGCCGTTGGCGAGCGGGCCGTACACCAAGTAGCTGTGCCCGGTCACCCAGCCGATGTCGGCGCTGCACCAGTAGATGTCGTCCTCCTTCAGGTCGAACACCCACTTCGTCGTGATGTAGGTCCCGGTGAGGTAGCCGCCGGTGGTGTGCGCGATCCCCTTCGGCTTGCCGGTCGTGCCGGACGTGTAGAGGGTGAACAGCAGGTCCTCGGCGTCGTTCTCGCGCGCCTCGCAAGTCTCCGGCACCTGCGCCATCAGCTCGTGGTACCAGTGGTCGCGGCCGTCGACGACGCTGAACGGCGTCTCCAGGCCCTCGCGCTTCACCAGCAGCACGTTCTCGACGCTCGACGCCCCGTCGAGTGCCGCGTCCGAGATCTCCTTGAGCGGCACGACGCCGCCCCGCCGGTAGCCGCCGTCGGCGGTGACGAGCAGCTTCGCCTGCATGTCGTTCATCCGGTCGCGGAGCGATTCGGCCGAGAAGCCGCCGAACACCACGCTATGCACCGCGCCGATCCGCGCGCAGGCGAGCATCACGATAGGCAGCTCCGGGACCATCGGCAGGTACACCGCCACCCGGTCGCCATGGCCGACGCCCAGCCGCTTCAGCACGTTGGCGCACTTCTGCACCTCGACGTGCAACTCGCCGTAGGTGAGCGTCTTCTGATCGCCCGGCTCACCTTCCCAGACGATCGCCCGCTTGTCGCGCCGGCTGCCCAGCGCGTGCCGGTCGACGCAGTTGACGCTGGCGTTGATCTTCCCGCCGATGAACCACTTGGCGTCGGGCGGCTGCCAGTCGAGGATGGTGTCCCACGGCCGGCTCCACTCCAACTCGCTGGCGATCCCGGCCCAGAACGCCTCCGGATCGGCGTCAGCCTTCGCGTAGATGTCCGGGTCGTTCATGTTGGCGTTCTTGGCGAACTCCTTGGGAGGCTCGAAGACGCGGTCCTCGGTCAGCAGCGCATCGAATCCATCGGTCGGTTTGTCGTCGGCCACAGCGTTCTCCCCTTCGTCGGCAACCGGTCTTACGTGTCCGCCGCGAGCCCGTGGCGGGCTCTCTCGACAGCGCAGCCGATCATGATAGCCGCTTCGTTGCCACCAGCAAGTTACGTGTCCTGCCGTCCGCCGTCATAACGTAGTCCCACAGCACCGCTTCGCGCTGGAACCCGATCTGCCGGAAGAACGACTGCGCGGCGGTCTGGTCCAGCGTCATCCGCGCCGTAAGCATCCGCAGATTCAGCGCGCGCGCGATCCATTCCGCCTCGTCCACCAGCAGGCGCGCCAGCCCGCGGCGGCGGTGGGGCGGCGCCACCTGGAGCCGGATCTCGCCGAGATGGCGGGTCCAGCTCGTCCGGTTGTGGAGCAGGCTGGCCTCGCCGGCGACCGCATCGCCGTCGATGGCCAGCACCGTTTCGGTTCGGCCCGCCTCGATGTAGTGCGCCCAGCGCTCCACGACGCCCGGCTCGGTGATGTTGACCCGCAAGTACAGCAACTCGTCCGGATCGAGGCTCTTCGCGAACGCCAGCACCGCCTCGACGTCGTCAGGCGTCATCAGCCGCAACGTCACCGTCCCCCCGTCGGCCAGCGTGACCGTGCGCGGGTAGCGCGCCTGAACCGCGGCGGCGCCGCCTCCGGCCGTCTCGGGCGCCATCACCCGCGCCCGCCGTACTTCGCCTTCGCCTCCTGGCGCCGCGCATGGAGGATCGGCTCCGTGTAGCCGCTCGGCTGCTCGCGTCCCTTGAACACCAGGTCGCAGGCCGCCTGGAAGGCGACGCTGTCGTCGAAGTTCGGCGCCATCGGCCGGTAGTTCGGATCGCCCGCGTTCTGCCCGTCGACCACCGCGGCCATCCGCTGCAGCGTCTCGCGCACCTGCGCCTCGGTGCAGATGCCGTGGTGCAGCCAGTTGCAGATGTGCTGGCTCGAGATGCGCAGCGTGGCGCGGTCCTCCATCAGCCCGATGTTGTTGATGTCGGGCACCTTGGAGCAGCCGATGCCCTGATCGATCCAGCGCACGACGTAGCCCAGGATGCCCTGGGCGTTGTTGTCCAGCTCCTGCTGGATCTCTTCCGCCGACCAGTTGGGGTTCTCTTCGCGCGGAATCGTCAGGATCTTGTCGAGATCGGCCCGCGGGCGAGAACGCAGCTCGGCCTGCCGCTCGGCGACGTCCACCTGGTGATAGTGGGTCGCGTGCAGCGTGGCAGCGGTGGGCGAGGGCACCCAGGCGGTGTTCGCGCCCTGCCGCGGGTGGCCGATCTTGGCCTTCATCATGTCCGCCATCAGGTCGGGCATCGCCCACATGCCCTTGCCGATCTGGGCATGGCCGGGCAGGCCGGTCTCCAGGCCGATGTCCACGTTCCAGTCTTCGTAGGTGACCATCCAGTCGGCGGTCTTCATCTCCTTCTTGCGGATCATCGGCCCCGCTTCCATCGCGGTGTGCATCTCGTCGCCGGTGCGGTCGAGGAAGCCGGTGTTGATGAAGAAGACGCGCTCCTTGGCGGCGCGCACGCACTCCTTCAGGTTCACCGTCGTCCGCCGCTCCTCGTCCATGATGCCGATCTTGATCGTGTGGCGGTCGAGACCGAGGACATCCTCCACCTGCGCCAGCGTCCGATCGCAGAAGGCCACTTCTTCCGGCCCGTGCATCTTCGGCTTGACGATGTAGATGGAGCCGGCCCGGCTGTTTTTGCCGCTCTTCACGTCGTGGACGGCGATCATCGAGGAGATCATCGCGTCGAGGATCCCTTCCGGCGTCTCGTTGCCGTTCTTGTCGAGAATGGCGGGGTTGGTCATCAGGTGCCCGACGTTGCGGATCAGCATCAGGCTGATCCCCGGCAGGGTCACCGTCGAGCCGTCCGGCGCGGTGTACTCGCGGGGCGCGTTCATCGCCCGGTCGACCATCCGGCCGCTCTTCTCGAAGCGGTCGGTCAGGTCGCCCTTGATCAGGCCGAGCCAGTTCCGGTAGGCGACCACCTTGTCCTCGGCGTCCACGCACGAGACCGAGTCCTCAAGGTCCATGATCGTCGTCGTCGCCGCCTCCAGCACGATGTCCTTGATGCCGGCGTCGTCGTCCCGGCCGACCGGGTGGTTGCGGTCGATGGCGATCTCGATGTGGAGGCCGTTGTTGCCGAGCAGCACCGCCGACGGCGCGCCGGCGTTGCCGCGATACCCGGCGAACTTCGACGCGTCGGCCAGCCCCGTCGTGCTGCCGTTCTTCAGCGTAACGCTTAGGGCGCCGTGCGCCACCGCGTAGGAGGTCGCGTCGGCGTGGCTGCCTGCGGCCAGCGGCGCGGCGGCGTCGAGGAACTCGCGGGAGCGGGCGATCACGTGGGCCCCGCGCACGGGGTTGTACTTGGCGGTGCGTTCGCAGCCGCCGTCCTCGGGAATGACGTCGGTGCCGTAGAGCGCGTCGTACAGACTGCCCCAGCGGGCGTTGGCGGCGTTCAGCGCGTAGCGCGGGTTCGTGACCGGGACAACGAGCTGCGGGCCGGCAATGGTCGAGATCTCCGGGTCGACGTTGGCCGTGGTCGCCGAGAAGTCCTCGCCCTCCGGCACCAGGTAGCCGATCTCCTGGAGGACGGTCTTGTACTCGGCGAGGTCGATCGGCTCGTCGCGGTTCTCGCTGTACCACGCGTCGATGCGCCGCTGCAGGTCGTCGCGCTTGGCAAGCAGCTCGCGGTTGCGCGGCGCCAGACCGTGCACCAACCGGTCGAACCCGGACCAGAACGCTTCCGGGGAGACGCCGGTTCCCGGCAGCGCCTCGTCGTTGATGAAGTCGTACAGCTCCTTGTCGACCTGGAGTCCGCCGGCCGCTATCCGATCCGTATCCGTCATGCCTTCCCCCTGCTTGCCGATTCCATGGGGCGCACACCGCGGCGCGCCCGGCAGGGGGATTCTACTCTGGCGGTGCGGATCGGGTCTTGTGGGGACAGGAACGTGATCCCGCGATGCGCACCGTCAGGCCGACGCGCCCAGACTGACCCGTCAATCGACAGGGCTGTTGTCCGACGGCTCCGAGTCGTCGTCGATGAGCGATGGCGACAGCAGTTCGATTCGCCGAAAAGCTTCCTCGGACCCGAGTCCCCCGTAGCCGAGGACGTCATTGTTCCGAATCCGTTCGATGATTCTTACAATCGAACTCGCACGTGCGGTTGCCGCATCGTCGCCGCTTTGCCGCGCTCTGTCGAGCTCTTTATATTTCGCAAGCAAGGGCGATGGCTCGACGCCGAAGAGGTCCCGCCCCGGATTCTTGAGTTCCATGGCGGCCAGGATGATGACAGCCTCAAGGTGATGGTCGATCTGTGACCTCTCCGGTCTTGAATTGCGGGATAGAAGAAACTCTATGGCCTCGCCGTCTTCGGCTTCTCCGCTCCTGAACCGTTCGTACAGGCCCAGATCGAGGGTTCGCATCACCAGCGCCACCGTCGCAGCCAGGGCAAACGCATGCATGTCCTTTCGTAGCGAGGCGAACACCAGACCGAGCCGGTGGATGGACTGTGCAACTCGCCGAAGGCTGAGGTCGGAACCGACGAAGAGCGCCACCAGCCAATCTCTGACGCTCTCATAGTTGTTTCCCAATGTGCCTTTTTCGGGTGAGTTCCGAAAGTAATCCTCGATTCCCACCCTCTGAAGGGCGGTCTCTATGAACGCGCCGCGCTCCGCTTCAGGCAGGCGGAAGTCGATGTCGAAGAATCGTCGCAGATATCCTTCAGCATCAAACCCGCTGCCGTATACGGCGCGAATGGAGTGGGCCAACTGGGAGCGATTGACGGCGAGAACAAACACAACTCCGTCCACAGAGAAGAAGTGTTTGGCTGTTTCGAGCAGCTCGACGGCGTAGGAAGGCCGGCATCGGGCGCATTCCCGATTTCCCGGAACAGTGTGTAGGCAAAGATGGACTGTGAGGCTGGGGGAGGTTGAGCCGGTCTTCGGACAGACGGGGAGGGTGGTACTGGACATTACGGCTCGGACTGCCCATGATGGTGCGTTGAAATGGACAAGAGCGCCATCGACACCCCGAGCCGCGAGATCGGTCTTCGCAACATTCCCGTCCACCTGCGCACTGCCCTCCGGCGGGCGCTGGAGTTTGAGGCGCGTGCTCCAGCGCCCAGGTCGGCAGAGGAAGCGGAGCAGTGCGAAGAGCAGCTGCGGGCCATCGCGGACGAGTTCTTCGGCGCCCTCCTCACCCCCGTGCTGCAACGCGCGGTGTGCTCCGCCGCGGTTGGCGACGCGGCGAGCGCCCTCGTGCGCCACCTGCCCCGGCGGATGCGGAGCGACGGCCTGGAGACCGTCAACGTTCGCACCTCCCGGGGCACGACGGTGCCGGTCACGACGCCGTACTACCGCGAGAAACACGCCCGTCGGGCGAAGCGGAGGCCGGGACTCTACCCAGGACTCTACCCCGCCTTGGTGGTGCTGGGCATCTACGACCGGTGCACGCCGAAGCTGGCCTCGGATGCAAGCCGCGCGGTCGCCATGCTCAGCTCGCTGGCTGAAGCGCAGGCGCAGCTCCGCTCCGACGGCATCGCCTTGGATATCAAGACCCTCCGCTCGACCGCCTATCGCTACGCTGCGCGGGCCCGAGCGGCCCAGCGGAGCGCGGCGTGCGGCCTGCTGGACCGCGTGACCGGGAAGCGGGTGGTCGTCTCCCTCGACGGGGGCCGCGTCCGCGTGAGGCGCAAGAAGCGTGGCCCCAAGACGAAGAAGGGGCGCAACCGATTCCATACCGACTGGAAGGAACCGAAGCTCCTCATCCTGTACGTCGTCGGCGACGACGGGCGACCGTCTCAGACGGGGGCCCCGATCATCGACGGCACGCTCCGGGGACCGGAGGCGGTCTTCGCCCTGCTGTTGTCGTACGCGCGGCAGATCGGCCTCAACGCCGCTGACAAGGTGCTCTTCATCGCCGACGGCGCGCCCTGGATCTGGCGACGCCTCCAGCGCCTCATCGCCGCGCTCGGGCTCTCGCCGACACAGGTGCTGGGGCTGATCGACTTCTATCATGCCGCGAAGCAACTCTCGGACGCGGTCAAGCTGCGCCGCTGGAGCGCGACGCAACGCACCCGCTGGCTCAACCGCACGCGGGGGCTGCTCAAGCGAGCACGGGTGGACGAGGTGATCACGGCCCTGCGGGAGCTGTGCCGCGGGCGCACGGCCGGCAAGATCCGCACGCACCTCAACTACTTCCTGAAGAACCGTCATCGTTTCGCCTACACCACAATGGTCGGGCTCGGGCTTCCGCGGGGCAGCGGTGCCGTCGAAAGCGCCATCCGTCGCGTCATCAATCTCCGCATCAAGGGCGCCTCCATCTATTGGCTACCGGAGAGCGTCGACGCGATTCTTCTCCTGCGGTCTTTCTATAAGTCCGGCAGATGGAACTGTTTGCAGCGGATGGCCATGACGCCGGTGGGTGTGAGCGCGTGACCGGGAAATCGGGAATGCGCCCCCGGCATCTGTCCAATTCGTCGATAATCGCGATCAGAGGCAGGCCTTGCTTGGATTCCGCAAGCTCTGCCGCCAATTCCCCGAGCGAAGCCTTGAAGGTCTGAAGCGAGGTCTTCGCGTTCAGGTATTCTGAGAGCCGCTTTTGAGCGAGGGCCGCGAGCGCGTGCCCGACTTCCTTTTCCATCATTGGACCGAGATCCACCAGCCCTGCGGTTGCCAGCCGAATGAATCCTGGGATCGCCAGCCTGAGGACTTCTTTCGCCGCCTTCTTCACCTTCTCGATCTTGTCGCCGAGTGGACCGACTGTGTATTCGCGCACCCCGTCGGTCAGCTCTTCGGAAAGCGCAAGGAACGGGTCGCCCGTGAAGTCGGTATCCCATGCATTGAACTCCACCACCGGGAACTCCTGGTTCCGCAAGTGTCGTGCAAGCATCTTCAGGAAGGTCGTCTTGCCGGCGCCCCACTGCGCGTCGACGGCCAGAACGCACGGTCCCTCGACGAAACGCAGCACTTGCGTCAGAACCTCTGCGGGTTCCTGCCGTTCGAGCAGATCGTTCTTGAACGGCTCGTCCGCGGGTATCTCGACTTCCTTCGGTTGAATGCGGAATCCCATGTTCGTGCTTCAGATTGTCGCGCAGTCGTACGCCGTCACAAGGTGCATGGCTCGAGTCGAGGTCTCCAGTCGACCAGCGTTGTCCGACCGAACGCGCACACGGCAGGACGCGTTCATTCGGGAACCAGCGGGCGAAACTCCGGCGCGGTCGTCGGATCGTGCTGCTTCCGCGCCCGGCAGCGTGATTCTACTCTTGCGTTGCGCCAGCGCGATCGAGCGAGCAGGCCGCCGCGGGGCGGTCATCGTTCGGGGCACCGGTGTCCCGGAGTATCTGGTGGCCGGGCACGGGCGCAGCCGCGGCCGCGGCCGCGACCGCGGTCATGGTGTGGGGCAGGTGACGGTGTCGAATGTCGTGACGTCCCGCGACTCCGCGCTGATCTCCACGCCGATCAGGTGCACGGTGCGGCCCGGCGCGCGGTACTTGTCCGCGTAGCCGCGTGCCTGCAACTGCGCCAGCGCAGCGCCTGCCTCCGAGCGCTCCGCTATTTTGAACTCGAACAGGTAGGCATCTTCTCCCAGACGCACCGCCAGATCCAGCCGGCCGCGGCTGGTGGCGTCCTCCACCGCCACCCCATCGAGCGACGCCTGGAACCAGGCGTAGAACACGCTCGACCAGTAACCCTCGTAGCGGGCGATCTCGTTTCGCCGGTGCCAGTCGTGCGGGATGCCCGCCAGCAACCGCCGGCACAGCGCCTCCAGGCCCGTCCAGTCCTTCGCCGCCAGTAGCCGGCGGAGCGCGCCGCCATCTCCCGCCGGCCGCCGCCAGTTCGGCGCCAGCGCGTCCAGCAGGCTCTCGTTCAGTCCCTGCCGGACCTCGCGGTTCGGATAGCGCAGGCGGTACCGAGGAGAGCCGTCCAGGTCCTCCGCTTCCGCGATCGTCAGGTAGCCGGTCTGGAACAGCAGCGCCTCGGGGGCGATGCGGTCCACGTCGAAGGACGACAGCAGTGCCTCGCTGGCGCGAACGGTATCGAGGTCCGGGGCGGAGAAGCCGCGCCGGAGGAGCGTATCGATCAGGAACCGCGGCGTCGCCGTTTCGAACCAGTGCGCCTTGAACGCGCGGCTGCGGAACAGCATGAGGATGCCGAAGGGGTTGTAGACCTTGTCCGTCCCCAGCCAGTTGTAGCCGTTGTACCAGGTGCGGATCTGATCGCGATCCAGGCCCGGCAGTTCCGGTGCGAACACCGTGTCCAGGTCCTTCTCGGTGTAGCCGCAGATCGTCGAGTACGCCGGGTCCAGGGTAATGTCGATGAGGTTGTTCAAGTCGGAGAACAGGTTGACCTTCGAGAACTTGCTCACCCCGGTGAGGAAGGTGAGCTCCACGTGGGCGTCGCAGTCCTTGATCGTGCCGTACAGTCCGCGCAGGTCGTCACGGTTCGCCGTCGCGATATCCGGTTCGTCCAGAGCGTCCAGAATCGGTTTGTCGTACTCGTCCACCAGCACGACCACCCGCCGGCCTGTCTGGCGGTGCAGCGCAGCCAGGAGGCGGGCGAAGCGCCTCGGCACGGTCGCGCCCTCGGCAACGGGCGCCTCGGTCTCGCGTTCGATGTCGGCCAACTGTTCCGCCACGCTCGCCAGCAGCTCGTCCCGCCTCCTGAAGTTGCCGGCCGCGAAGCTCAGGCGCACGACAGGATGGCGCGCAGACCAGTCCCAACCGTCGTGAACGGTCAGGTCCCGGAACAGCGGCTCGTTCCCCTCGTACAGCTCCTTGAGAGTGTCCACGAACAGGCTCTTGCCGAAGCGCCGCGGGCGCGACAGGAAATAGTGCTTGCCGGCGTCGTCCGCGAGCCGGCGGGCGTAGGCTGTCTTGTCGACGTAGTAGTAGCCCTCCTCCCGGATCTGGCGGAAGGTCTGGATGCCGACGGGGAGCCTGCGCCTGTCCACGGCTGCATGATACGCCGTCGAACCGGGTCACTCGTCCTTCGGTTCCTCGTGGTGCTCTCTGTAGGAAGCCCTCTGGATCTTCATCCGGCGCTTGTTGCGGCAGGTCCCTCCGGATCAGCGTACATAGTCGGTCGTGAGTCCCTGCATCATCGACGAATCCTCCGAGTCCCGGACAGAAGAACTGTTGTGACGAACCCATCCGGCTGCTGTACCCGTCAATCGCCGAGGTAGAGAGCCATGGCCGCGTCCAGGCGCGTCATGAACGGGCTCGACGCAATGCCGATGAACCCCGCCAGCCGGGCCTTCGACACCTGACGGATTCCGGGCAGTACGGCGAACGCGGCCTTTCCGCGCACGTTGTCGGTCCTGATGCGAAGCGGCCGGATCTCGTCCCCAATCGTTGAAAGAGGAACGACGACGACGCTGTCAAGAACTTCGTTGTGTGCCGTGCTGGAAACGATCAGACCGGGCCTGGTCTTCCCGAACTCCGGCGGCGAGGTGGAGCCGAGGTTGATCCAGAACAATGAACCTCGGGTCGTCACGCCTCCGGCCCTCGCTTGGGGGGCGCGGCCAAGTCAACGCCATCCCACTCGGACAGCCACGCCTGCTCTTCCGGGTGAGCGTCGATGAAGGCTCTGAAGGCTGTGCCGGCGTCTCGTGCTTGCCGCCTTTCCAGGTCCTTCTGCAGCACCCGCCGAACATGGGCCGAGAGACTGCGGTCCGCCGGCTTGACGGCTTCGATGTTCTCGAGGAGTTCACCCTCTAGCTTGATAGTAGTCGCTCTCATGCGTGAAGCCTACCGACTCAGCATGATTCGATCAATCCGGACTCACAGCCGGGCATTCCACAGCGCGGCGAGGAAGAACTCCAGTGGCCAGATCTCGATACCGTCCTCGATCCGCGGGCGGTCCTCGCGGCAGACGACGATGGATCTCTCGACGAGCCGCTCCTCGGCCAGCGCCCGCAGACTTCGCAGGTGCTTCTGCTGGACGCGACGTGTCGACTGGGCCTCGATCGCGACGCGGTCGTCGAGGATGAAATCGACCTCGTAGCCGGAGCGCGAGCGCCAGTACGCTAGCAGCCCGTGGAACAAGGTTGTCGGCGGCCTGACACCGGTTGAGGGGGTGCGGATCTGGAAGTGTAACATGGGGTTTGAGCCGGCCAGCGGCTTTTCCAAGCTCACGCCGCCTCAAGATGAAGCATGGACCGTTTCAGCCCCCACACCCGCCTCAGGCGCTCCCAGCAGCCCCGCCAGCGCCCGATCAGACCGTAAATCGCCGACAAAGCCCGCCCCTGCAGGCTCCGGGGCGTACCAACGCCGGTCTGCCGGCGCAGGAGCAGCCCGATGTTGCAGGCGGCCGCCTGGAGCAGCACGCGCTTGCGGACATTGTCGTGGCCGCGCACCCAGACGCGACGCATACCGCCCGTCTCATACATGTGCGCGAAAGTACGCTCCACCACTTCGCCTCGGCGGCGTTGCAGGCGACGACCCCGCCGCCCCCGCACACGCCGGCGGTTCGCATACAACGCTTTCTGCGCAGCACGCTTCTCCGGCGGCGTCTCGCCCGTCTTCTTGTCCTGCCAGCAGCGACGGCCGCGCTCCGGCTCCGATACGTGACTCCGAACCCCTACCTCGCCGAGCCCCACCAACGTCTCGTCGCTGTGATAGCCCTTGTCGGCCACCACCTCTTCGACCCCCGCGCCCTCCGGCTGCACCGCTTCAACCTGTTCGGCCGCCATGATCAGCGTCTCCGGCAGCGTGGCCGTATCACCGTCCGATGCATCCTGCACCGTCACCGAGACGATGGCGCCCGTGTCCATGTCGACCCCGTGCTCGGCCTTGTGAGCCAAGTGCGTCCGACCGTCCTTCATCTTCGCGATCTTCGCGTCAGGATCCTGCGGCGATTTCCACTCCTTGTTCGACGTCTTCTTGTTCTTCCGAGACCGGTCGAACCGAGCCAGCTCCGCCCGCGTCGGCGTCTCCACACCCGACGCTTCCGCCAACCGACGAATGAACGCCTCGTAGGATTCGCCCGTGTCCCGACGCTCGATGCTCCGCATCGCCGCGTTCGCTTCCAGCGTCGTCGCATCGATGCCGACCGTCTTCCCGACGACCAGACCCGCTTCAGACAGGCGCTCCAGAACCCACGTGAAGACCGCCTCGTGCGTCTCCACGTCGATCAACCGGCGCGTCCGCGACAACGTCGAGTGATCCGGCGCCGACTCGGTCAACTCCAGGTCCAGGAACGACCGCAGGCTCAGTGAATCGGCCACCCGCCACGCAATCCCCCGCTCCGAAGACAGGCCCTCGAAGTAGCCGATCAACAGCATCCGGAAATACCGCCCAGGACGCAGACTCGGCCGTCCCATCCGCGCCGCGTAGAAGGCCGAGCACAACCCTTCCACGAACGCGTCGAACCCGCAGTCCTCCAGGACCCGATTCAGGCGCTCAAAGAAGGGATGACCGTCGCTCGTCGGAAGGTCCGCCGTTTCCACCCACAGCGGCGACGCTTGGCGCGCCACCGGTCTCTTGCCCATCGCCATGCCGTGCAGTCTACGGGGTTCGGCCGCGCCGGGGCCAGGCCGAATCCGCGACTTTTGCCACGGGCTGCTAGTGTGCCGTCCCGGAGACACATGACATAATTCGGTCTGCACCTTGGTGAGGAATCAATGGCGTCTCCGCGGCCCTAAACGGCGAGGATTTCTGCATCGAACTTGAGAGGCAGGACACTAGGGGGGTGCGCGGCTTCCGGTAGTCGATCCAGGTGCGGAGCTCCATCATCAGGTAATGCTCGAAGAACTCGCCGAAGTCGGCTGACGCCTCACTGACGCGCGGGAGCCGGCGCAGCGCGCGGACCACGCCGGTGTCGAAGAAGTAGAACTTCGCGGTCTCGACCGCTTTGCGCTTGACGGTGCGGGACCAGGACGGCAGTTCGAACGCGAGGAGCGTGTCACGCAGCACCTCGTACCACTGGACGACGGTTTGACGCGGCACCTGCGCGTCCCGCGCGACGTTGGAGTAGTTGATCATCTCGGCATTGGTGAGCGCCGCAGTCTGGAGGAAGCGGGCGAACCGCGGCAGGTTGCGGGCGAGGCCCTCGGCGGCGATCTCCTCGGTCAGGTAGCGGTCGACGTACGACGCGAGTCCCTCGTCCGGATCGTCGGAGAGGTAGTGCGGCGGGAGGAGGCCATGGTTGATGGCCCGGTCGAGCGAGAAGCGTCGGCCGAGTTCGAACCACGAGAACGGGTGCATGACGCGGTCGCTGCCGCGTCCCCGAGCATGTTGACGCCCTTGCGCTTGAGGGATCGTGCGCTCGACCCGGTGAGGAGAAAGCGGATGCCGCGCTCCTCGATCATCAGGTGCACTTCGTCCATGAGCGTCGGGCACTTCTGGATCTCGTCGATGCAGATCACCGTGTCGCGCAGGTCGCGGGCCTCGATCTCCTGCCGGATGCGCGTGGGGTCGGCCAGAACAGCGGTGTACAGCCCCTGGTCGAGCAGCGAGAGACTCAGCGTGACCGTGTCGGCGAGCTGTTGCCGGACGTAGGTGGACTTCCCCGTCTGCCGTGGCCCGAACAGGAGCACGGAGCGCCGCGCCAGCAGGCGCTCCAGGTCGAGGCAGCGTGGGATGAATGTCTCGGTGTCACCAGACATGGCAGTTGTCATGATAATCGCCATGTCTGATGGCATCAACGCCGTAGCGCATGCACTGGCGCAGCGATCCGCGTGTGTCCTACTTACGGCGCCTCGGCCGCGAAGCCCTCGTAGATCCGCCGCGCCTCGTCGAACTGCGCGAAGACGTGCGCCCGCTCGCGGTCGGACCGCCAGCCGGGCCATGCGTCGGCCATCGCGCGGAGCCTGTCGATCCAGCGCATGCCGTACTCCGCGGCGTCCGCGTCGCGGATCGGCTGCTCGCCGACCGTGATCCAGATCGGGTTCGTGAACGCCTGCGCGTAGCGGACGTCGAGCGGCGAGCGCTCGTCCGGGTGTCCCTCGGCCCGCAGATGGCACCAGCCGCTGCGGTCGATCTGAACGTCGATGTCGAACGCGGCGCTCCGCCGGTCGGCGCTCAGCGGAATGTCGGCGCGCTCTTCGCCCCGGCAGACGACGAACGCCCGTTCCAGCGGGGTGATCGACTCGACGCGGCCGGCCAGTGCGACGGTGCCGCCGCCCGCGGGGAGCGCGACCGTCTCACCGGCCATGCGTCCGTTCGCGGTCAGCTCGACGAGAGGACCCGACGAGACGAACGCGCGTCCCTCGCGGAGTCCCTCGAACCACGCCTCCATGTCCAGCCCGCGGCCGCCGGTGTGCACGTAGGTGCGCACGGAGCCGACGATCTTCATCTTGTGCAGGTTGCTGATGGAGTCCTCGCCGCCGGTGGCGGTCACCCGCAGCCCGTTGTTCCAGGTGGCGTAGACCGGGAAGAATCCGGCCCGGGCAGAGTCGGACCACTCCACGGCGTCGGTCGTGCCGAGCGCGGCGTCCACCATGAATCCCTTGCCCCCGCCCAGATTGCCGTCCAGCGGATCCGCCTCGCCGCCGAACGCGTGCACGTAGCCGACCGTGGCGCCCTGCGCCTTCGCCTTCCGGAACATGTCGGTGTTGCTCGGGTAGAGGCTCTCGATGGCGGTTCCCTCGTAGCCCATCGTGAAGGGGGACAGGAGGTGGTCGCGCATCCCGAACATGAAGACGTGCCCGTAGAACGGCGGCCGGTACTCCTGGCCGACCACGACCAGGTGTTCCGGTGTCGACGCCGGATGCGGGCCGCCGCCGCGCACGAAGAACTGGTGGTCGAGGATGCGGTTGTCCTTGTTGGCGACCTGTTCGTTGACGACGTCCTGATCCTCGGCCGCCGACATCATCACGAGGTTCTCGAGCGTGTTGTGCAGGTTGCCGCCGTAGTTCATGTGGACGTGCGTCGAGCCGCTGTACCAACCCTTGGCCGCCATGTCGGTCATGCGGCGCAGATCGACGGTGAGCTCGGCCACCTCGCCCGCCCCGACCTCCACCGCCACCTCCTGCGGCCGGTACTCGAAGCCCTTGACCACGGTCAGCTCCGAGCGCCCCGCGGGCACCTCCACCGTGAAGCGGCCCGCGTGGTGGAACACGTGATCGCCCTGCGCGCCGACCCGCGCGTAGGCGTCGGCAGGGGCGTAGAACTTGCCGTCGGACGCCGTCAGGTGCACGCGGGAGCCGGTCGGTGCGCCGGTCGCGGCGTCGCGGGTCGTGACCGACAGGATGCCCATCGGCCGCTTCCAGCGCCAGCGCTCGATGGTCACGGTGCGCAGGGAGCCGCCGTGTGTCTCCAGCAGCGCGAGCTGCGGCAGGCCGCCCTCGTTTGTGATGAACGCGATCCACTCGTCGTCCGGCGACCACCGCGGATGGAAGGCGTCGTGCTGAAAAAAGGTGATCTTGTAGGGTTCTCCGCCGGCCGTCGGCTGCACGTAGAGGTTGTTGAACTGGTCGGCGGCGCCGCTCGTCGATGAGTAGACGAAACGCCGGCCGTCGCTCGCGACGTCCGGCTGCGTGCGGTAGAGCGTCTGTTCCCGAAGCACCGGAGTCGCGTCGTCAATGCCGCCGGCCCGGGCCGGCACGCGCAGCACGTGACCCGACCCGAGCGCGATGTTCCGGTTCGAGACCAGGAGCAACTCGTCCCCGTCCGGCAGCCAGGCCGGGCTCAGGTACATGTCCCAGGGGCCGAAGTAGAGCCGGTTGCGTCCGAAGTCGTTGTCGCGGGTGACGGCGATGGGATCGCCGTTCCACCGTCCGTCGGCGATCGGCCGGATGTAGACGTTGAAGTAGCCGCTCGGGGTCGTTGCCACGTAGGCGACGCGGGTCCCGTCGGGCGAGAAGACGGGATCGGCGTGGATCTGGTCGTCGTCGGTGAGCGCGTGCGTTGCCCCTGACGCGACGTTCAGGATTTCGAGCTGCACCGCCCCTCCGTCGTGATCCGCGGTGTAGACGATCCACCGCCCGTCCGGCGACCAGTCGGGGGAGGAGTGGTAGGTGGGACCGTAGGTCAACTCGTCGGCTGCCCCACTCGCGAGGTCGACGCGCCAGATGGAGCCGGCCATCGCCACCGCTACCGCTCGCCCGTCCGGCGCCCACGCCGGCGCCCACGGCGTGGAGCTCGGCGACGGTGGGAAGTAGAAATTGAACATGTAGTTGCCGCCGTGCCGCGACGCGGGGTACCGGCCGGCCTGCGCCGCCGCCGGCCGTGTCGCGAGCACCAGGAGGAGCACCAGGGACAGGAGGCTGATGGAGACCCGGATGGCTGTGTTGCTCATGCCCGCATTGTAGCGGTCCGACCGCGGTCGAATCCGTACCGACGGACAGGGGTGCAGAGATTGCACGCTCGTGCCGATAGTCAGCGTGCCGCCCCGCGGCACGAACGTCGGTTCGGTGACGGATGGCGAGGCGATGGGAGGGCTCGAATGACGTGGTTGTACGTCGTTGTCGCAGGTGCGGCGGTGGCGCGCTGGGGACTCTGGTACCTCCGCGACGTCGTCGAGTGGATCGAGGAACCTCGCCGCGACTACGTGCCGGCGCCAATGCTGGCCCGCCTGCGGTTCCAGCACGACCGCAGGACATATTCCGTGCCGCGCATACCGCTGCTGTCGCTTCCGGGGGAGGCCGCCGGTGGCCCGCACGGCGCGTAGGGCGCGACGTTTCTGTGAAGAGCCGGTCACACGGCGGAGCATGGGCACGCTGGTGCTCGACGACCTCGTCGACGACCCCCGCGTCGTAGGACCGCGCACCGAGTCGCCCGGCGATTCGAGCCGCGCCCGCGACGACGCGGGGCAGCCCCCGCCTCCCGCCACGGATCCCCGCGACCAGCAGCAGGCCGACCGGGAGCACGGCCGCCGGCGCGCCCGGTGAGGTATTGTCGGCAGCGTATTCATGGCGCGTAGCGGATTCCCCGACCTTCGTACTTTCATCGACCGGTTGCGGCGTGACGGCGACCTGGCGGTCATCGAGGCGCCGGTCGACCCGGTCCTCGAAGCGGCGGAGATTCACCGGCGGGTCATCGCCGCCGGCGGGCCGGCGCTGCTGTTCACCAACGTTACCGGCGCGTCGTTTCCCCTCGTCACCAACCTGTTCGGGACCGCCCGCCGGGCGGAGCTCGCCTTCGGGACGCGCCCGTTGCAGCTCATCCGGCGCCTGGTCGAGCTGGCCGAGACACTGTTGCCGCCGACGCCGGCGAAGCTGTGGGGGGCGCGGGACGTCGCGGGAGCGCTGGTCGGGATCGGCCTGCGCTCCCGGCCGCGGGCGCCACTGACCGAGGTCGTCACCAGTGACGTCCGGCTCGACCGGCTGCCGGCCGTCACCTGCTGGCCGGAGGACGGCGGCCCCTTCATCACGCTGCCGCTCGTGTACACGGAGCACCCGGAACGGCCGGGGCACAACCTCGGCATGTACCGGCTGCAGGTGCACGATGCCCGGTCGACCGGCATGCACTGGCAGATCGGCAAGGGGGGCGGCTTTCACTACGCGGCGGCCGAGGCGCGCGGCGAGGCGCTGCCGGTCACGGTCTTCCTCGGCGGCCCCCCGGCGTTGATGCTGGCGGCCATCGCACCGCTTCCGGAGAATGTGCCGGAGTTGATGCTGGCGTCGCTGATCGCCGGGCACCGGCTGCCGGTCGTCGGCGGAACAGGACCGCATCGCCTGCTCGGCAGCGCCGAGTTCGCGCTGATGGGCTCGGTAGCGCCGCGCGTCCGGCGGCCCGAGGGGCCGTTCGGTGACCACTACGGTTACTACTCGCTGGCCCACGACTACCCGGTGTTCACCGTCGACCGGATGGCCCACCGTAGGGACGCCATCTACCCGGCGACGGTCGTCGGCAAGCCGCGGCAGGAGGACTTCTTCATCGGGGACCTGCTGCAGGAGCTGCTGTCGCCCCTGTTTCCGCTGGTGATGCCCGGTGTGTTGGACCTGTGGTCCTACGGCGAGACGGGGTACCACTCGCTGGGGGCCGCGGTCGTGCGTCAGCGCTACGCCCGCGAGGCGATGGCCAGCGCGTTCCGCATCCTGGGCGAGGGGCAACTGTCGTTGACGAAGTTCCTGCTCGTGACCGACGAGCGGGTCGACCTGAAGGACTTCCGGCGGACGCTGGTGCACCTGCTGGAGCGGACCCGCCCGGAGACCGACCTCTACGTCTTCTCGAACCTGTCGATGGACACCCTCGACTACACCGGGCCGGAGGTGAACAAGGGCTCGAAGGGCGTCTGGCTGGGCCTCGGGCCCCCGGTGCGCGAACTGCCGGCCGAGTTCCGGTCGTCGGAGCTGCCGCGGGGCGTGACCACCGTGCGGGTCTTCTGTCCCGGCTGCCTCGTCGTCGATGCGCCCGAGTACGCGGCCGAGCCGGACGCCGCCGAGCGGCTGGCCGGGGCTCCGGCGTTCAGCGACTGGCCGCTCGTCGTCGTGTCGGACGAGCCGGACCGCGCGGTGGCGTCGGTGATGAACTTCCTCTGGACGACGTTCACCCGTTTCGAGCCGGCCGCCGACATCCACGCCGCGGCGACCCGGGTGGTGCGCCATCACCTCTCCTACACGCCACCCGTGGTGATCGACGCGCGCATGAAGCCGTCCTACCCGAAGGAGCTGACCTGCCGCCCCGACGTCGCGCAGCGGGTGACCGAGCGCTGGCGGAAGTACTTCCCCGGCGGCGGCGTCGAGATGGGCGATTCGGAGCGCGCGTCGCTGACGTGACCGTCCGCTTCTGTGTGTTACCGTCAGCACCATAGAGATACACATGCGAATGCATCTTGAATTGGACGATGCGATCGTTACCGAGAATCCTGCCGCGTGGGTGCTTCGCCAGCGTACCGGCGACCCGCGGCATGTTGGATGAGGTCGAGCATTGGCCGGTTGGCGAATAGTCGGTTTCGTGGCCGCGGCGCTGGTCGGTGCGGTCGGGTGCGGCGCGGGCGTTGCAGGCGAAGCCCAGACCCGCGTCGATGCGCCCGGTTCCGGCGGCCGCGTCCACACGATCACGATGGTGCTGCCGGCGCCCGTTGCCCGGCCGGGGCCGGCGTCGGCCGTCCTGGCGGCGGGCGCGACGGCGTTCGAGGCGCTGGTCGAGTCCCTCGCGATGGGGCGGATCGCCGTCGAGGTCGATGCGCGCGGCGGACGCTGCGACGAGCCGGCCGCCTGCCTGGACGCGCTGCAGGCGGGCGGCATCGACGTCTATCGGTCCACGGTGCCGGATATCGGCCGCCTCTTTCCGGAGCTCCATGTCCTCGACGTCCCGTACCTGCTCGAAACCGACGAGGTCGTCGAGTGGGTGTTCCGGGGAGCGTTCTTCGCACGGATGCGTGACGCGTTGCTGCACCGCACCGGTCTGCGCCTAATGGCGCTCGGGAGCGCCGGCGGCTGGCGCGGCATCGCCACCGCGACGCGCCCGGTGCGCACCCCGGCCGACTTGCAGGGCCTCACGCTGGGGACCGCCGACTCGCCGGTCGAGATGGCGTGGGCGCGCGCGCTCGGAGCGTCGCCCGCGCCGGCGCCGTCGCCGGAGCTTGCCGCCGCCCTCGCGTCCGGACGAATCGACGGGACCGCGGACGGCGTCATCGAGACCGTGGAAGCCGGTCTCCACGACCGACTCACGTACCTCACGCAGGACCGCCACGGCTACCGGGCAGCGTTGTGGCTGATGAACGAGGAGGCGTACCAGGCTCTCCCGGTGGATCTGCAGCAGTTGCTGAGCGCCGGCTTCGACGAGCTGGCGCGCCTCACGCTGGCGCGGGCGCGGCAGGAAGCGGCCGATGCGCTGGCCACTCTCGAAGCGGCGGGGGGACAGGTCCACACGCCTACGCCCGCCGAGCGGCGGGCGTTCGTCATGGCGGCCGGCCGGGTCTCGACCTGGTACATGGACGAGTACGGCTACGAATGGCTGGTCTGGCTGGAGGGGGCGATCGCGGAGGCCGAGCGGGAAATCGCCCTCGCGAATGCGCGCGCAAACCGGAACCGACCGTAACCGCAGCGATGTCTCGTGCTGACGCGCCGGCGCATCAGATGGCAAGACGCCGGATGCCGGACACGTGATCGAAGGCGCGGTCGAAGGAGAGGATCGATGTCCGCGTTGGGAAAGTCGTGACGAGCGGCGGCGCGGATCGCGGAGAGCACTCCAAGTTAGTCGCCCGGCCGGGTCTCCAGGTCGTTGTGGTGCAGGATCGTGTTGAAGAGCATCCCGAACTCGCCGTGGTTCTGCCAGCGGTAGCAGGGGTTGGTGGCGAACAGGACGACGCGGCCGTCGCCGCGCGGCACGTTGACGATGGCGGGCCGGTCGTCGATCTGATCGGCGCCCCGAAAGTGGCCGCTCAGCACCTCGTCGCGGAACGTCATCAGCACCCAGTCGTCGCGGAACCGGCGCGGGACGTCGAGCAGCGGTCCGTTGGCGTAGCGCACCGGCGTTTCGGTCGTGTCGTAGCCGTAGAAGATCGGATGGCGCGGCTGGTTGATTTCCGCTTCGACCAGCGGGCCGGGAGCGTAGAAGCCTGACCCCGGTCCTCGGGCGTCGATCTCGCGGGTGAGGCCGTACTCCGGCGGAACGTAGCTTGCCGCCCCCAGCGTTACCAGCAGCCCGCCGCCGTCGACGAACCGCTGGAGCTCGAGGACCCCTTCGATTCCCATCCCGCCGGTCATGTCCTCCGACGAGCCGTAGTCGCCCAGGAACCGGTAGCGGTCGGTCTTCGTGTAGGCCCGCGGCTCGCCGCGCGGCTCGACGTCGAACACCAAGCCCTTGGCCGTCCGGCCCTGGTTCGGGATCAGGACGACGTCGTAGTCCGCCCGCAGATTCCCCTCCCGGACCCGTTCCTTGAAGATGAGATCGAACGGGATCGCGAACCGATCGAACGCGTGGCGGACCCAGCCCACCTCCTGAGTGTTGCCCCAGGTGCTGTAGATCGCCAGCCGGGGCAGGTCGACCGGGTGCGTTGCGACGTCCGGCCGCTCGTCGAGCGTCGCGGCGGTCAGACCGAGATCCGTAGTCCACTCCCGGAGACGCGTCGCGCGGTCAGTTCCGGGCGGGGCCTCGACGATGAGGGATCCGGGCGGGAACTCCAGTCCCGCGACCTCGAACGGCTCCTCGGCTGCCTCGACCGGTGCTGCGCCGAGCCGGTAGCGCAGCGTCGTCAGGTGATTCGAGCCATGGTGCGCGACGGCGTATCCGAATCGCCCCGCGCCGTTCCCGGCCAGCGTCCCGATGATGCGGGCCTCCTCGATCGACTCGACCGGCGCGTCCAGCACCGCCGGGTCGTCGATGGCGATCACCTCGGTCCGGTGCATCAATCCCATCGTCCAGCCGGTGTCGTCGTAGGTCCGTAGATCGTCGTCGGGGAACTCCTGGTTGCCCAGGAGGATCTTCGCGAGCCGGAAGTACGGCTGGCCGCCCTTGATGACGTACGACCCGGAAGGGTAGGTCTGGTCACCGAACGCGAGCGCTTCTCCCGAGCGGCCGATCTCGACTCCCTGGATGCGCAGCAGGTTGACGAGCGTCGCCGCCCGCGTCATGTCGCGTTGCCCGGCCGGGACGATGAAGCCGTGCGGCTGGTTGCGCTCGCCGTCCGCCACCGCGTTGCGCGACTTGCGGTAGAAGTTCTCCAGAAGGAACGCCGGGTTCGACGACGCGAGCTGCAGCGCGGTCAGGGCGGCCGTCTGGCTGTAGTTCGTGTTGTTGCGCATCGACCAGTCGATCTCCTCGTAGGGAGGGGAGGGCCGGTACCACTCGCGGCTGGTGCGCGCCTGCTCGGGGGTGTTGTCCTCGGTCTTCAGGTGGCGCTTCATCGTCGTCGCGCCGCCGTTGCCGAAGGTTTCGTAGAAGCGGATCAGCCCGTTGTGGTTCGACGCCATGAACGCCAGGTAACCGGGCGACCACATGTCGACGTAGCCGTGCGTCCAGACGCCGGGCATGCCGTAGCTGGTCAACTGCGCCATCTCGAAGTTGGCGAACCACGGCAGCTCGCCGTAGACGATCGGGTCGAGCAGCGGGTTCTGCGGCGCCTGCCCGCTGAACGTGTACAGGAACGGCACCGACTCGTGCAGGTCGTGCATCACCGGCGGATGCCACTGCAGGTACCAGTCGAGCACGTTGCGCATGCTCTTCTGCGAGTAGTTGATGTCCCGGTTGTTGTCGTGAAAGATGTACTTTCCCCAGTACGGCGGGCCGCCGATCCGGTTGCGGTCGTCGGTGATGTCGATCAGGTGGCGGTAGTACCAGTCGACGTAGCGGTCGCGGCCGTCGGGCTCCGCGGCCGGCATCAGGGCCACGATCAGGTTGTCGCGGATGCGGTCGAAGAGCGGGCCCTCCTCGACAGCGAGCCGGTAGGCGAGCTCCATCAGCATCTCCGGCGGGCCGGTCTCGCCGCTGTGCAGGCCGGCCATGAGGAGGTAAATCGGCTTGGCGCGGGCGATGACCGCGTGCGCATCGGTTTCCGCGAGACTGCGGGGATCGGCGAGACGGGCGAGGTCGCGGCGATAGCGTTCCAGATCCGCGAGCGTCGCTTCGTCGGCAATCGTCACCACGACCATCTCGCGGTCCTCGTCGGTCCGGCCGATGGGGCTGATCGAAACGCGCGGCGAGGCGGCGGCCAGCGCCCGGTAATACTCCAGCATCTGCGCGTAGTAGGTCAGCTCGCGCGGCGCCCCGGCGTGGTAGCCGAGGATCTCCTTCGGCGACGGGACGCGATCGCTGACCGGCAGGTGATCGACCAGCGGGCTGAGGAACTCCGGCCGCGTCGTCCACTCCCGGACGCGGGCCGCGAAGTCGGCGTCCGTCGCCTGGCCGCCGCCGGGCTGGGCGTTCGCGGAGGGAGCGAGCAGGGTGAGCGCAAGGACGGTCGTGGCGAGCAGTCTCATGTGTGCGACTCCCTGGGCTGACGGTGGTGCAGTGTAGCGGTACGGCGGACCGGAATCCCGGCCGATCCGATCCGGCAGGGCTTCTCCACGATCTGCCCCGCCTGCCTGCGATGGTGCATCATTGACGGGAGTCGATTCTGGGGGAACACAGCATGCGGATCGATCTGAACTGCGATCTCGGCGAGGCAACAGGCGCCGGCGCGATCGAGCACGACCGGCGGATGATGGCGTACGTCACCTCGGTCAACGTCGCGTGCGGCGCCCATGCCGGCGATCCCGACACGATGCGCGCGACGGTCCGCTCGGCCCGTGCCGCGGGGGTTTCCGTCGGCGCGCATCCGGGTTATGCCGACCGGGAGGGATTCGGGCGCCGCGACGTCGAGTTGACTTCGGAGGAGATCGAGAACCTGGTGCTCGTCCAGATCGGTGCGCTGGCCGCCGTCGCCCGCGTCGAGGGGATGACGCTCGCCCACGTCAAGCCGCACGGGGCGCTCTACAACATGGCGGGGCGGGACAGACGTGTGGCGGATGCGGTCGTGCGCGCCGTCGCAGGATTCGATCCCGCTCTGCCGCTGGTCGCGCTGTCCGGATCGGTGCTGGTCGACGCAGGGCGCGACGCCGGTCTCGACGTCGTGCCGGAGGTGTTCGCGGACCGCGCGTTCGATGCGGACGGCGCGCTCGTCTCCCGCCAGCGGCCGGGCGCGGTGATTCACGAGCCGGAGCGGATGATCGAGCGCGCGGTGCGGATGGTGCGCGATCGAAGCGTCGAAGCTATCGACGGCACGCCGCTGGAGTTGGCCGGCGAGACGATCTGCGTCCACGGCGACACCCCCGGCGCCGCCGATCTTGCGATGACGCTGCGGCGCGGACTGGAAGCGGCCGGGATCGCAGTGGCGCCGATGCGGGCGCCACGCTCGTGACGATTTTCGGGCTAGTGCTGCGCCATGACTAAACGTTCGGGTGTGCGGTGCTGTGATTCGTCGATGATTGCTCGCTGTAACCCATGTCCGTATCCGAAGATGATGACGTGACGAACCACTAGGAGTCTGCGCCGCAGAAAAACAGATACGACAATTGTAGGCGAGCCGACGACGGAAGGACTCGATGTCGACCACATTCCGCCCCTATGTGCCTGACCAGTCGCTGCTGTTGCCGCCCGACGTGCGGGAGTGGCTGCCCGAGGGCCACTTGGCGCACCATGTCAGCGATCTGGTGGACGGTCTGGATCTGACGGCGTTCTACGCTCTGTACGAGGGGGACGGCCGTCGCAACGCGCCGTATGAGCCTCGGATGATGGTGAAGGTGCTGCTCTACGCCTACGCGACGGGGGTATTCTCGTCGCGCCGGGTTGCTCGGAAGCTGGAAGAGGACGTTGCGTTCCGGGTGCTGGCGGCGGGCAACTTTCCGCAACACCGGACGCTGTGCGAGTTTCGGCGTCGGCACCTGGAGGATTTCCAGGCGCTGTTCGTGGAGGTGGTCCGTCTGGCGCAGGAGTTGGGTCTGGCGCGCTTGGGGAAGCTGTCGATCGACGGGACGAAGGTGCGCGCGAACGCGAGCAAGCGCAAGGCGATGAGCTACGACCGGATGCAGGCAGAGGAACAGCGCCTGGAAAGCGAGATCGAGGCGCTGTTGCGTCAGGCGGATGCGGTTGACGAGGCCGAGGATGCGCGCTTGGGCGCGGAGGTTCGGGGCGACGATCTGCCGGCGGAGTTGCGTCGGCGGGAAGAGCGTCTGGCGGCGATCCGGGAAGCGAAGGCGCGTCTGGAAGCGGCGGCTCGGGCGGCGGACGACGCGCGGGGTCGGCAGCCGGGTCAGGATCGGAACCCGAAGGGCGGTCGGCCGTACAAGCGGGCGTATGGCGAGCCGGACGAGAAGGCGCAGAGCAACTTCACGGACCCGGAAAGCTCGATCATGAAGACGAGCAACGAGGGATTCCAGCAGTGCTACAACGCGCAGGTGACGGTGGACGCGGAGCACCAGTTGGTGGTGGCGACGGACCTGACGGCGAACGCGAGCGACCAGGGTGAGTTGCCGGTGTTGCTCGACGCGGTAAAGGAGACGTTCGACGCGCAGCCGGAGACGGTGCTGGCCGATGCGGGGTACTGCAACGAGCGGGACTTGACGGACCTGGAGAAGCGGGGCATTGACGGGTATGTGGCGCTGGGCCGGGAGGGCAAGCAGACGGCTACCCGCGATCTGAAGGCCCATCCGGCGACGGGTCGCATGGTGGAGAAGCTGGCGACGCCGGCGGGCCGCACGGCGTATGCGGAGCGCAAGTGGTTGTCGGAGGCTCCCAACGGCTGGATCAAGCACGTGCTGGGGTTTCGGCGCTTCAGCCTGCGCGGGCTGGCGAAGGTGCGGTGCGAGTGGAACTTGGTGTGCTTGGCGTTGAACGTCAAGCGCCTGCAGCCGCTGATGGCGGCGTAGAAGGCAGGAGATGAGGCTCCCAACGGCGACAAATCGATGCGCATCGCGGTCTCTGGCGGGCCATGCGGCCCGCGAGGACCAAATTTCGTCATCTGTTCGCCAACTACCGAAAATCCACCCCGCCCTGCCGACCGGCGAAGTCGCCCCGACACGTGACTCAGGTCGTGGGCCGGCGACCCGTTGCGTGCCGCAAATCTCCTGCGGCGCAGACTCCTAGTGGTTCGTCACGTCATCATCTTCGGATACGGACATGGGTTACAGCGAGCAATCATCGACGAATCACAGCACCGCACACCCGAACGTTTAATCATGGCGCAGCACTAGTGCAGGGTGTACGGTCCGGACAGCGCGAAAGGGGCTATCTCGGCGTCGAAGCGCTGCCCGTCGGACGTGATCATCTGGTACGTGCCCTGCATCGAGCCGAACGGGGTTCGGAGAGGGCATCCGGAGGTGTACTCGAACGATTCGCCGGGCGCGAGCTTCGGCTGGCGTCCGACGACCCCCAGTCCCTTGACCTCCTGGACCTGCTCGGATGCGTCGGTGATGACCCAGTGACGGCTGATCAACTGGACGGGTTCCGTGCCTTCGTTGGCGATCGTGATCGCGTAGATGAACGTCCACCGCTGATGCAGTGGCTCGGACTGGTCCGGCGCATATTGCGCCCGCACCTGGACGCGGACCCCGTTGGTGACCGCTTCCGACGTGAACACGTTGGGTGAAGTCTGGTCGGCCTGCACACACAATATATACACGACGTTTCGGATGATTCCCTCCAGCACGCTGCTCGCCGCGTATCGCAAGGGCTTCTTTCCGATGGCGATAGACGGTGAAATCCGCTGGTTTTCGCCGCGGGAACGCGGCATCATTCCGCTTGACGGCCTCCACGTGTCGAGACGGCTCGGACGGGTGCTGCGGCAGGGACGGTTCGAGGTCGCGGTCGACCGGGCTTTCGAGGGCGTGGTCGCCGCGTGCGCTTCGCGGCCCGACACGGACGGTACCTGGATCGACGCCGAGATCGCCGAGAGCTACGCGGCGCTGCACCGCGCCGGGTTCGCCCATTCGGTCGAGGCGTGGCAGCAGGGCGAGCTGGTCGGCGGCCTCTACGGCGTCACCCTGCGCGGGGCTTTCTTCGGCGAGTCGATGTTCCACCGGGCGACGGATGCGTCGAAGGTCGCCGTGGCGTGGCTGGTGGAGCGGTTGCGGGCGCGGGGGTACACGCTGCTCGACATCCAGTGGGTGACCCCCCATCTGGCCAGCCTGGGGGCGGTGGCGGTGCACCGGACGCGGTATCGCGCGCTGCTGGCCGACGCCATGCGGCGGGACTGCCGGTTCCTCTGACGGCGCGGCTCACGGTTGAATCTGGAGGTTTCAGTGTCACAGCACGCAGTGAGAGTTGGGGTGTTGCTCGCGGTCGTGTCCGGCCTCTCCATCGGATGCGGCGCACCGCCCGCCGCGGCGCCCTCCGGTTTCGACGTCGCGGAGAAATCGGTCCGCGAGCTGGGCGCCGCGATGGGTGACGGCACGGTCACCGCGGTAGAGCTCGTGGCGGCCTACCTCGAAAGGATCGCGGCCTACGACCAGCGCGGCCCGACCCTCAACGCGATGATCGCCGTCAACCCGCGCGCCGCCGAGGTCGCCGCCGATCTCGATGCCGAGCGCGCGGCCGGCAACGTGCGCGGGCCGCTGCACGGCATCCCGGTGGTGGTCAAGGACAACTACGACACCGCCGACATGCCGACGACGGCCGGCACACTCGGCCTGGCCACCTCGGTTCCGCCGGACGACTCCACGCAGGTGCGGCGCCTCCGAGAGGCGGGCGCCATCATCCTCGGCAAGACGAACATGCACGAGCTGGCTCGCGGCATCACGACCGTGGCGTCGCTCGGCGGCCAGACGCGCAATCCCTACGACCCCGACCGCAATCCGGGCGGGTCGAGCGGCGGAACGGGCGCCGCGGTGGGGGCCAGCTTCGGGGCCTTCGGGATGGGCAGCGACACCTGCGGGTCCATCCGCATCCCCTCGGCGCACCACGCGTTGGTCGGACTGCGTGGAACACGCGGGCTGGCCAGCGGCGACGGCATCGTGCCGTTGTCGACGACGCAGGACATCGGCGGCCCCCTCGCGCGGACGGTCCGGGATCTGGCGTACGCGCTCGACGCGACGGTCGGGTTCGACCCCGCCGACGAGACCACCCGGCTGAGCGAGGGCAACGTGCCCGATACCTACACCGCCGCCCTGAACGCGCGCGGGCTCGACGGGGCGCGGCTCGGCCTGGTTCCGGCCATGCTCGACGAGGGCGATGCCGGCCGGCCGGTGCGCGACGTCATCGAGCGCGCGGCGGAGGACATGGAGCGGCTGGGCGCGACGGTCGTCGAGATCGAGGAGCTCGATCCGAGCGAGCTCACCCAGGATGCGTCGGTCATCGGCCAGGAGTTTCCGTTCCAACTCGACGCCTATCTCGAGGCGACGCCCGGCGCCTATGTCCGCTCGCTGGCGGACTTCGTCTCCGCGGGGCTTTACCACGGCATTCTCGAGGGTGGCCTCGCCCGCTCCCTGGAGGTCGAGACGCTGGACACCGAGGACTATCGCGCGAGCCTCGCCAAGCGGGACGAGATCCGGGCCGCGGTGACCGCGCTGCTCGACGAGCAGGAGCTCGATGCGCTGATCTACCCGACCATCCGCAGGACGGCGCGACCCATCGGCCAGCCGCAGCCCGGCAGCAACTGCGCCCTGAGCGCGACGTCCGGCCTGCCGGCCATCACCGTGCCGGGTGGCTTCGCCGACGACGACATGCCGGTCGGGGTGGAGCTGCTGGGCCGGGCGTGGGCGGAGTCGCGCCTGATCGAGCTGGCGTTCGCCTACGAGCAGGGCACCGGTCACCGGCGCGCGCCCGACTTCACGCCGAGCCTCGTCTCGCCCCCCGCCCCCGTGCCGCTGGTGGCCGGCGTGCAGGCGGATCCGGGGCTGCGGGTCGACGCCAGCTTCGTGCTCAGCCCGGCCACCCGCACCGTGCGCTACCAGATCCGCGGGACGGAGGCCATCGCCGACCAGGTGCTGCTGGTCGCTCTTCACCGGCGCGGCCCCGAGGACGGCGCGGAGAACGGTCCCGTGCTGCGGTACCTGTCGAGGCGGGGCGTCAGTGCCGCCGGCAGCCTCGATCTCACCGGCCCCGAGATGCACGCCCTGCGGGTGGGCCGGCTCTATGTGGCCGTGCATACCACGGCGAATCTTGCGGGAGCGGTGCGCATCGACCTCGCCCTGCCGGAGTAGGCGCCGTCTCGCGGCTGGCGACGGGCTACAGATAACAGCCCCGCGCGATCCCGCCGGGCGGCCGTAAGGCCCGACGAAAGTTGGCTGTGGAGCATCATGTGACTGACCGGGAACTGGCCCGAGGCGAAGACGAATAGCCCGACGTCAAGGATGACGCCGCATCGGAAGACGAGGAAGGGGCGCATTCCCGATTTCCCGGTCACGCGCTCACACCCACCGGCGTCATGGCCATCCGCTGCAAACAGTTCCATCTGCCGGACTTATAGAAAGACCGCAGGAGAAGAATCGCGTCGACGCTCTCCGGTAGCCAATAGATGGATGCGCCCTTGATGCGGAGATTGATGACGCGACGGATGGCGCTTTCGACGGCACCGCTGCCCCGCGGAAGCCCGAGCCCGACCATTGTGGTGTAGGCGAAACGATGACGGTTCTTCAGGAAGTAGTTGAGGTGCGTGCGGATCTTGCCGGCCGTGCGCCCGCGGCACAGCTCCCGCAGGGCCGTGATCACCTCGTCCACCCGTGCTCGCTTGAGCAGCCCCCGCGTGCGGTTGAGCCAGCGGGTGCGTTGCGTCGCGCTCCAGCGGCGCAGCTTGACCGCGTCGGAGAGTTGCTTTGCGGCATGATAGAAGTCGATCAGCCCCAGCACCTGTGTCGGCGAGAGCCCGAGCGCGGCGATGAGGCGCTGGAGGCGTCGCCAGATCCAGGGCGCGCCGTCGGCGATGAAGAGCACCTTGTCAGCGGCGTTGAGGCCGATCTGCCGCGCGTACGACAACAGCAGGGCGAAGACCGCCTCCGGTCCCCGGAGCGTGCCGTCGATGATCGGGGCCCACGTCTGAGACGGTCGCCCGTCGTCGCCGACGACGTACAGGATGAGGAGCTTCGGTTCCTTCCAGTCGGTATGGAATCGGTTGCGCCCCTTCTTCGTCTTGGGGCCACGCTTCTTGCGCCTCACGCGGACGCGGCCCCCGTCGAGGGAGACGACCACCCGCTTCCCGGTCACGCGGTCCAGCAGGCCGCACGCCGCGCTCTGCTGGGCCGCTCGGGCCCGCGCAGCGTAGCGATAGGCGGTCGAGCGGAGGGTCTTGATATCCAGGGCGATGCCGTCGGAGCGGAGCTGCGCCTGCGCTTCGGCCAGCGAGCTGAGCATGGCGACCGCGCGGCTTGCATCGGAGGCCAGCTTCGGCGTGCACCGGTCGTAGATGCCCAGCACCACCAAGGCGGGGTAGAGTCCCGGCCTCCGCTTCGCCCGACGGGCGTGTTTCTCGCGGTAGTACGGCGTCGTGACCGGCACCGTCGTGCCCCGGGAGGTGCGAACGTTGACGGTCTCCAGGCCGTCGCTCCGCATCCGCCGGGGCAGGTGGCGCACGAGGGCGCTCGCCGCGTCGCCAACCGCGGCGGAGCGCACCGCGCGTTGCAGCACGGGGGTGAGGAGGGCGCCGAAGAACTCGTCCGCGATGGCCCGCAGCTGCTCTTCGCACTGCTCCGCTTCCTCTGCCGACCTGGGCGCTCGAGCACGCGCCTCAAACTCCAGCGCCCGCCGGAGGGCAGTGCGCAGGTGGACGGGAATGTTGCGAAGATCGCTCTCGCGGCTCGGGGTGTCGATGGCGCTCTTGTCCATTTCAACGCACCATCATGGGCAGTCCGAGCCGTAATGTCCAGTACCACCCTCCCCGTCTGTCCGAAGACCGGCTCAACCTCCCCCAGCCTCACAGTCCATCTTTGCCTACACACTGTTCCGGGAAATCGGGAATGCGCCCCGAGGAAGCATCCAACGAGATCAGATATCAGATCTCGAGTTATGGCGCGGACTATCCTGTTGATGGCTTGGTCAAGCGACTCCGGCGGGGAGATATCGCGGTCCCGAAATTCCAGCGGGAATTCGTGTGGCCGCTTCCCCAGGCGTCGCGGTTCATAGAATCGCTCCTGCTCGGGCTGCCCGTACCGGCCATCTTCCTCTCCAGAGAGAGCGACACGCAAAAGCTGATGGTGATCGATGGCCAGCAGCGGCTGAACTCGTTGCTGGCCTTCTACGAAGGGGTGCTTCGTGGAAGGGAATTCCGGCTTCACGGCGTCACGAAGGAGTTCGAGAATCTGACGTACCGGACTTTGGAGGATGAGGACCGGCGCCGCCTCGACGATTCGATCCTCCACGCGATCATCATCAGGCAGGAAGATGCCGGAAACGACGACAGCAGCGTCTATATGGTATTCGAACGCCTGAACACGACCGGTAAGTCACTGTCTCCACAGGAAATCCGGGCGTGCGTGTACCATGGCTCCTTCAATGACTACTTGGCCAAGGCAAATGGGAACCCGGACTGGCGGGAGATCTTCGGGAAACCCAGTGAAAGGCAGAAGGACCGCGAGCTGCTGCTGCGGTTCTTTGCGCTGTTCTACAAGCTCGATTCCTACAGGAAGCCGATGAAGCTGTTCCTCAACGGCTTCATGGACGAGAACCGGCATCTGGAGCAGTATGACGAATCGACGCTGAACGGTGTGTTGGAACGGACCATGGCGCTCGTAAACCAGACGCTGGGCCGTGAGGCTTTTCGTCCGCAGCACGCGCTCAATGCTTCGGTGACTGACGCGATTCTGGTGGGCGTCGCACGGCGGTTGCAGGACGGGCCCGTTGTGGATCGCGATGCACTCAGGGCATCCCTCGATCCGGTTCTGAGGGACACTGGCTTCGCGGATCTCTATACCGTCGGCACGACGGACCCCGACAAGGTCCGCGCGCGGATCGAGAAGGTCACCGCAGCGTTGCGATCCGTGGATTGAACGTGTTCGCGACGCGCCAGCGGCTTGAGGGCAGGATCAATCGCTTGATGGTCCGCGCCCGCCGAACGACCGACGACGAACTGCAGGCTGAGCTCGCACGACACCTCTGTATCCTCGTTTCGAGCTTGATCGAAGAAAGATGCAGGGACCGCGCATGCACGTTCGCCAGGGGTCCGCTCCGCGCCGGAGATCGTCAGGTTCGTGCGAGCGCACATGAAGCGTTTTCGAAGCCCGTCATCCGGAAACATCCGGGATTTCTTCAGCGGGTTCGATCCGGCCCGGGCGAATGGCTGGTACGAGGGACTGGCCGACGATCAACGTGACGCCCTCGACAGCATCGCCGCCAACCGGAACCTACTGGCACACGGCGTGAACGTCGGACTCTCTCTCGGCATGCTGACTGCCTACGCGCACCGCGCCCGGGAAGCGATGGGCAAGTTGGATCAGCAGTTCGATTGAGATCGGTCGACACCTGCTCAACAGGGCGGCGCGGGAGGGGCACGCGCCGGAGGTGGTACGGTGGCGCCAGCGATGCGGATGAACGCGATCCGGCCGCCCCAGGTGCACCTACAGATACAGCCCGGCGCCCGGTCCGACCGGCAGCCCGAGCAGCATCCAAATGACCAGCATCACCGACCAGCAGGCGAGGAAGACCACGGTGTACGGCAGCATCGTCGCGACGACGGTGCCGATGCCGGAGGTCTTGTCGTAGCGCTCGAAGAAGGCGACGATGAGCGCGAAGTAGGACATCATGGGCGCGATGACGTTCGACGTGGAGTCGCCGATCCGATAGGCCGCCTGCGTCAGCTCGGGCGAGTAGCCGAGCAGCATGAACATCGGCACGAAGACCGGCGCCATGACCGCCCACTTGGCCGACGCGCTGCCCATGAGCAGGTTGAGCACCGACGACAGCAGCACGAAGCTCAGCATCAGGGGGACGCCGCCCAGTCCCGAGGCGCGCAAGGTTTCCGCGCCTTTGACGGCCATGATCAGGCCCAGGTTCGTCCAGTTGAAGTAGGCGACGAACTGCGCCGCGAAGAAGACGAGCACCAGGTACGTCCCGAGGGTGCCGATCGTCTTCCCCATGCCGTTCATCACGTCGCTGTCGCTCTTGAACCGGCCCGCCCCGATGCCGTAGGCGATGCCGACCCAGGTGCCCCCGAGGAAGATGAACGCCACGATGCCGGAGAGGAACGGCGAGCGCAGCAGGCTGCCCGTCTCCGGGTTGCGCAGGAACCCGTCGGCCGGGGCCGTCCCCCACAGCAGCACGGCGCCGAACAGCGCCATCGCGACGGCGGCGAAGCGGAGGCCGCGCCGCTCCTGGTCGGACATCTCGTCGATGGCGGTGGAGCGCTCCTCGCCCTTGTACTCGCCGAGCCGCGGGATGACGATGCGCTCGGTCACCCACGTGCCGGCGGCGGAGATCACGAACGTCGACACCACCATGAAGAAGTAGTTGGCGGCCGGGTTGACGACGTAGCCCGGCTGCACGATCTGCGCCGCCTCTTCGGACAGGCCGGCCAGCAGCGGATCGATGGTGCCGAGCAGCAGGTTGGCGCTGTAGCCGCCGGAGACGCCGGCGAACGCCGCGGCCAGACCCGCGATCGGATGCCGCCCCGCGCCGAGGAAGATGATCCCGCCGAGCGGCACCAGCAGGACGTAGCCGATCTCGCTGGCCGTGTTGGAGAGGACCCCCGACAGGACGATCACGAAAGTCAGCAGCCGCTTCGGCGCCGACAGGACGAGCAGACGCAGGGCCGCGCCGATGAGGCCGCTGGCCTCCATCACGCCGATCCCGAGCATCGAGACGAGCACGGTGCCGAGGGGCGCGAAGCTGGTGAAGTTCGTCACCATCTCGACCAGGATCCGGTGCAGGCCGGCGATGGTGAGCAGGCTGATCGGCTGGATCGTTTCGCCGGTGCCGGGATGGACCGCCTCGATCCCGGTGCGCACCGCGATGCCGGAGACGATGACGACGACGCCCGACAGGATGGCGAACAGGGTGGCCGGGTGCGGCAGGGCGTTGCCGCCGCGCTCGACCGTGGCCAGGAAGACCGACGTCCAGTTGTTCAGCACCGACAGGCGGAAGCGTGTAGGCATGTCTCTGATACCGATGTCGCCATGTCGCGCCTTCGCGGTCGCCGGAGCGCCGCCGGCGCGGCACGGGGCTGCCGGATCCTGCGTGCTATCCTACGGCAAATTGGAGCCTTCCCGTCCGTCGATTTCCCCGGCCAGCCAGCCCGCGGCCGAGGCAGGCAGTATCGAGAGCCAGCGCCGGGTCGCCGCCGCGGTCGGCGTCGATGTCGCCCGCCGGCACATCTTCCTCTGTTGCGATCAGACCGTCCCGAAGTGCTGCGACAAGGAGCGGAGCTTGGCGGCGTGGGGTTTCCTGAAGCGCCGCCTCAAGGAGCTCGGCCTCTCCGAGCGGGGCGGGGTGCTGCGCACGAAGGCGAACTGCCTGCGGGTCTGCGAGGGCGGGCCGATCGCGGTCGTCTACCCGGAGGGCACCTGGTACCGGGCATGCGATCCCGACGTGCTCGACCGGATCATCCGGGAGCACGTCGTCGGCGGCCGGCCGGTGACCGACTACCTCATCGAGCAGAACCCGCTCGCGCGTTCGACCTGACCGGGAAGTCGTCGTACGTTCTGCCGTTCAGCCGTCGCCCCGCTGCAGATTTGCGAACTCCTCCCCACTGCTTGAAGAAGAACGGCACGCCCTGTTCCCGGCACTGGCGTTCGACACCATGGACCCATGTCTCCAGCATCCGTCGGGCGCCGGGCCCGCTCTCGCCGCCGGCGATGACCCAGTGGATTCCCGTCAGATCGATGGCGCCGAGATCCTCGAGCAGGGGTTCCGCGGAGACGAAGCGGACAGTCGCCGGGGTCTCGCGCAGCGCATTCAGCCGGCGCAGCCCGTGGCATCGATTCTCGACGCTCACGCCGAACCACGCGTTCGAGAGCGTGCCCATCCAGCGCAACTCGCCGCCGAGCAGATGCTTCATGCGTTCGTGTCGCTTCGTCAACACCTGGAACGTGTGCCACTGGGCCTGCCGCATGATCTCTCCGACCGCGGCGATGTAGCTGGACGGCACGCCCTCGTGGAAGAGATCGCTCATCGAATTGACGAAGATCCGCCGCGGGCGGCGCCAGGACAGTGGCTGGTTCAGCTTGTCCGGTACGAGGCGGAGATCGAAACCCTGTTCGAACGGGTGTCCGGCCACGCCACGGAAGCGCTCGGCGAATGTCTGGGCATAGCAGTGCGCGCAACCGGGGCTGACCTTGGAGCAGCCGCGGACCGGGTTCCAGGTGGCGTCGGTCCATTCGATTCGGGAACGGTCACTCACGTAGGCGAAAATAACACGAATATGGCCGCTTGGTCAATGGAGATGTAACGCGACGGGGGCTGGCGGGTGAGGTCCGGATCGGTCCGCCCGACAGCGCGGCGAATCGGCAAACGTAAACGGTTCGGAGTCCTTTCCAATCCAGAAATGAGCCTGAAGCGGGGCACGTGAGCCGCGCCTGTCAGGCGACCGAACCGACGGATCGAAACAGGTCCTGGCGCGGGCCGCGTTGAGGGCGCGCGTGACCGCAGCATTATCGCTCATGGCGGCGGAACCGTCACGATGTACGACGCGGCGCTGGGCGCGTCCTGGTTCAGGGCGAAGGTGCTGTAGCCGCTGCCGTAGCAACCGAACGGTGAGGGTCTGGTTTGCCGGGTTCTGAACAGCAGGAGACCAAGCGGAGCGAACGTCCGTCTGTGGACGTTTGCGGAGTGCGGTAGCCGAGCGCGGAACCGGCAGCAGAGGGGCTGGACGTGACTACGCGAGGGGCTGTGAAACGGCCGGCAACGGCTGGATGGATCGTCGTCGGCGCTCGTGCCTGATGGCGTCGCGCTTCCGCCTTTCGGTGGTGCTGAAGCCGGTGACGACGCAAGTCGGCGCCGGCGATCCGGGCTCGACGACATCGCTGTCCGTCCGTATTCGACCGCAGCCGGTGACGACGCGCGTCGGCGCCGGCGATCCGGGCTCGGCAGCGCCCGCGCGAGTTGGCACGTCCGGTGTTCGAGCTTCCTCGCGCCTGCTCGTCAACAGCACGACGCCGACCGACAGGCGGCGGTAGCGGGCCGGAGCAAACCTTCAGGCCGCTGGGTGGATGGACCGGAACAACCGCGTGCGGGCCTCGTCGAGCGCCTGCGCGGCTTCGTTGTCGCTCATCGCGACCGCGACCGCGTCGAGCTTTGCGAAGGTGGTTCCGGGCTTCAGGCAGGCGGCGGCGTCGGGCAACGACTTGAGCTTCTCGTAGGGGGTCATGATGTCGGCGTCGCGGTAGCGCTTGCGCACGCGGCCCTTGCGGTCGACTTCTTCGGTGGGGAAGAAGCAGGGGCGGTGGAAGTTGAGATAGGGCGAGAGGACCTGCTGGGTGAAGGCGTTGACCTGCGCGGCACAGCGGCTGGGGATGTGGCCGTGACCGAGCTGCTTGCGGATGACCGAGCCGTTCTTGCTCTCGACCAGGGCGTTGTCGGTGCTGCGACGGGCGCGGGACTTGGTGAATGCGTCGATGTGCAGCCCCTGGAGCAGCGCCGCGACCTCGCGGTTGATGAACTCCGAGCCGTTGTCGGCGTGGAAGCCGTGGAGCGTGAAGGGGAACGCCCGCAGCAGAGCGTCGAGGACCGGGGCCAGGCAGGCGGCGTGGATATGCTCGACCGAGCCGATGCACTGGAACTGGGTGACCTCATCCACCAGGTTCACGTGGTAGAGGCCCTTGATGCCGTCCAGGTCGCCTTGATGGACGGTATCGACCCGCACCCAGCCAGGTTGTCCGAACGGCTGCGGGCGGCGGCGTTCCCCGATCGCGACATGCACCGGGCGCGTCGGCAGCGGCGTCGTTCCGCGGCGCCGTTGATAGCTTGTCGTGTGCCGCAGGTTGTACAGATGGCCGTTGGAGATGCCGGCCAGGCGTTCGAAGCGGCGGTCGCCGAACAGATGGAAAGCGCGGGCGCAGAGCTTGCGCGTGGCCGGACCGGACAGCGTGCCGTGGAGCACGTCGAGCTCGGCCAGCAGCCCGATGTCGGCGTTGGAGTAGCGGCGCGGGAACGGTCGGCGCGGGGTGTCGCGGCGGTCGGCGATCTCTCCCGTGGTCCGGTGTTGCTGCAACAGGCGTGTGATTTGGGCCCGTGACAAGCCGGCCACCTTGGCCAGGAAGCGGCGCAGCAGGCCCTTGTCGGCCTTCCCCCGCAGGGCGTAGTCGAACCGTCGCACGGTTTTCGCCACGAACGCGTAGGAGTCGGCGCGGGTTTGTGGTTGCAGGTCGACCTGCTCGCTTCCGGCGAGGAATTCCCGAACCTGATCCAGGGTCTGCAGACGGTGCGTGTCGAGTCTCACGATCATCCTCCGATGATCCTCGACCCGGCCCCCGTTCAGGCTTGTCTGTTAGTTTTGCCGCCGTGGACTTCGGGAGAGGTTCACCCCCTGGCATCCGGTTGGGACGCCAAGGGGTGACGGTGGTCGGACCGCGTCAGGCCAGGCCAATCAGGGCCGTACATGAGTTTGGTCGCCACCGTCTTTTCCTACGTCCTGAATGGATACATGAGCGTGAAGGCTCGCAAGACAAGCACAGGAGAAGGAAAAGATGCCCGATTGTACCGTAGGTGTTGACATTTCGAAGACGCATCTCGATGCCTGCATGGCTCCTGCCGGCAAGGCCGCGCGATTCACCAATGACTCGGCGGGATTCAACGCGCTGATCGCGTGGATCGACCAGCCGGTCCGCTCGGTCGTGTACGAGCCCACCGGACCTTGGCACCGCGCCTTCGAGGAGGCGCTCCTGCAGGCGGGCCTGCCGCTGGCGCGAGCCAATCCGTTGCAGGCGCGGCGTTTTGCGCAGGCGATGGGACAGCGCGCCAAGACCGACGCCGTAGACGCGCGGGTGCTGGCGCAAATGGGGACAGCGTTGCCTCTGCGGCCGACCGCGGCGTCGCCGCCGGCGCGGCGCGCCCTCGAGGAACTGCAAGTGGCGCGCGACGCGCTGGTCACGGACCGCACCGCCGCACGGAACCGCCAGAAGCACCTTCGACATCCGCTGCTGAAGCAGCAGAGCAAGACGCGGCTGTCCCAGATTGACCGGCATCTGGCCGCCGTCGATGCCGCAATCGGCAAGGGGTTGGCCGAAGATGTGGTATTGGCCCGCCGGACCGAGATCCTGACCTCGATCCCGGGCGTGTCGAGCATCACCGCGGCGGGCCTGCTCACCCGGATGCCCGAACTCGGCCGCCTCGACGCCAAGGCGGTCGCCAGCCTGGCGGGTCTCGCGCCGGTCACGCGCCAGTCCGGCGCCTGGCAGGGCCGCAGCTTCATCCAGGGCGGCCGGCCGCGGGTGCGGCGGCTTCTCTACATGCCGGCCCTGGCGGCGATCCGTTGCAACCCTGGCCTGCGTGCGAAGTACCGCCAGCTCCGCGGCCTGGGGAAGCCGCCGAAGGTCGCTCTGACCGCCGTCATGCGCAAGCTCCTCCTGCTGGCCAACGCCCTGCTCGAACAGAACCGCTCCTGGTTGCCCGACCGGCCCGGGCGCGGCAGCGCGGCGGCGCCGGCGGGAAGCGCGCCGTTCGTCGCCGCATGACCAGTCCGTGGGCTCCACGCCTCGCGGGTCGGATTCGAGCAGCAGAAGACCAAGTGAAGTGCACGTCCGTCTGCGGGCGTGCGCGTAGCGCGGTAGCCGAGCGCACGACCACGGCGGGGATTTGGCCGAGCGTTACTACGCGAGGAGCTGTGAGAGGGTCGACGGCGGCTGGACGGAATCGTCGTCGGCGCCCGTGCCTGCAACGCTTGCAGTGGAACGCCGCGCTGTGCCGTCGTCACGTCGGCAGCGTTCGCATGCTGGCTCACGACCTCGATGTCGATGACTGTCCGGATTTTCGGAGTCCGCCACAGAGGATGCGCGTCATGGAGCGCGCTCGGCAAGTGCAAGGATTGGCGGGACGCCGGGTTCGCCGTGCGCGGCCATCGGAGCCCCGCGCAGGGACGGTCACTCCCCTGTCGGTACGTACGCTCACCGGAGGTGACGTCGGGATTGGCCGCGACGTTCGACCATCGTACGTACAGGTCGGCGCCGGTGCCCGAATGTACGGATTCACCCCCCGCGGCGGACGAGCTCTTCCCTCGATCCGGACCCTTGACAACATGGATACTCATGTGTCGTTGGAAACAACTCCTCGTTCAGGCTCATGTGTCATTGGAAGAGACTTGCAGGCCCGGATGCCGGACGTACGTGGTACAATGAATCGCTTAGTGTCTGGACCAGTGGGACAACGATCCAACACCGGACTGTATTGCGCGAGGCCGAGCCACCTCGCGGGCCGGAACGATGCCGCCTCTCCGCCGAATCGACGTCGTGCTCGATTCAGTCAAGCGACTGCAGCGGATTGGTGCGACCGCTAACCTCCTCAATCTTCTTCAGAAACAGCATCCGGCCGACCTCGCCGAGGTTCTGACTGGGCTGTCGGACGCCGAGCGGCGCTCCACGTTCAACACGCTGATCGAGCAGAACAGCCGTCTCGCGATGGAGGCGCTGAGCGAGTTGGACGCCGAAGTGGGCGACGCGCTCCTGGCGAACAGGCCTCCCGACGAGCTGGCGCGATTGTTCCTGGAACTGGCGACCGACGACGCGGCCGCGCTGATCGATCGGCTGCCGGACGAGCTGTCGGCCGAGGTGCTCGCGCGCATGCGCCGGAAGGACTCGGGCGACGTCCAGCATCTGCTCGGGTACGGGGACCAGACCGCGGGCCGCATCATGAACCCGGAGGTCTTCGCCCTGGCCGAGGACCTGACGGCGGGCGAGGCGATCGAGGCGCTGCAGCGGTCGCGCGAAGTCGAGATGGTCTTCTATCTCTACGTCGTCGACGAGCGGCGCCACCTCGTCGGCGTGGTGTCGCTGCGGCGCCTGCTGCTGGTCTCGCCGGAGACGCCGCTCAAGCGCATCATGACGTCGGAGCTCATCAAGGCCCGCGTCGACACCGACCAGGAAGAGGTCGCCCAGGAGGTGGCCAACTACAACCTGCTGGCGATCCCGGTCGTGGACGACGAGAACCGGCTGGTCGGCATCATCACGGTGGACGACGTCATCGACGTCATCAAGGACGAGGCGACCGAGGACTTCCTGCGCCTGGCCGGCGTGTCGGCCGACGAGCACGTCTTCACGTCGCCGTGGGAGGCGTGGCGCAAGCGGCTGCCGTGGCTTGCCGTGAACCTGGTCGCTGCCACCCTGGCCGCGCTCGTCGTGCGCCAGTTCCAGGCGACGGTCGAGCAGGTCGTCGCCCTGGCCGCGCTCATGACCGTGGTGGCGAGCATGGGCGGCAACGCCGCGACCCAGACGCTGACCGTGATCGTGCGCGGGATCGCACTCGGCGAGCTGACGTGGAGCAACTCGCGGCGGGTGCTCGGCAAGGAGGCGCTGGTCGGCATAGGCAACGGGATCGTGCTCGGCGCCGGCGGGGCGGGCGTGGCCTGGGGCGTGTTCGGCAATCCCTATGTCGGCGCCATCCTGGCCCTGGCGATGGTGATCAACCTGCTCATCGCCGCCATCGCCGCGACGCTGATCCCGATCGCGCTACGGGCGCTGAAGATCGACCCGGCGCTGGCGTCGGCGGTGTTCATCACCACCATGACCGACGTGTTCGGCTTCTTCGCCTTCCTCGGTCTGGCGACGGCGTTCCTGCCCTACCTGCAGCGTGGCGTATGACTTCTCGTGCTGATCCGCGATGCCGGCGACCCGCCGCCAGAACCGTTTCTGGCTCGGGGCGGACCTCACGGTAGAGACGACCCGCGCACCGAGACGGTCACCGTCCTCGCACTTCAGGGCGCGGGCTACGTTGAGCACGGCGTCTTCAACGTTCCGGACACGGTATCGATCGGGTTCAGGATCTCGAGGTCGGGAAAACGGGTGAAGTCGCGGTCCGTCGTCGCGATGCGCGCGCCGTGTTCCACAGCCAGTGCCGCCAGATGCGCATCCATCACCATGGGGCCCCGAGCCTGCCCCGTGTCACACAGTCTCCCAAGTAGTTGCCATGTGCGCGGCCCGGGCTGAAGGAGCCGCACGTTGGGCTGCTTCAGCCATGACTCGACCAGCGCGCAAGCCTCCGACGGGGCCAGCGGTTGCGTGAATACTCTGCGATCCGACGCGATGCGCACGAACGCCAGCACGCTGATCAGGGCCAGACCGACCGGCCGGCCGGACGACAGCTCGGCGGTCAACCACCGTCGCGCTACGAGGTGCAACGGACTGTTCGCGTCGTAGGCGTAGAGCAGCAGGTTCACGTCGATGAGCGTCATCGCCGGGTCGGACCGTCGAGGAGATCGAGAAGGCCCCCGACGTCGTCGAGGTCGAGTTCGGCCCGCAAACCCATTCGCCGCGGCTCCACGGTGAACGGCCTTGCGAGCTCCTCGTCGGTGGGTGCCTCGAGCCCTCTGCGCAGGCAGGCGTTTACCGTTTCCTTGAAGCTCCTGTTCCTGCGCTGAGTCTCCGCGCGGAGCTTGGCGGCAACATCCTCGTCGAGTGTCAGAGTCGTCCTCATGCTCTGAATGCTAGGGAGGACACATCATGATGTCAACTGTGGCTCATCATGACCGTGCAGGATCTCCGCCGCGGGCGCCTATAATGCTCCTTCCGCTATCGAACGCCTGTTTCAGCCTCCGATTCCGGGAGCCTTCAAATGCCTCGACCTGGATTCGTCGCGTCGTCTGTGCTGGTTGCAGTCACCGTGGCATTGTCGCTCGCGGTCCCGGCGACACCGGTCGCCGCCCAGTCCGCCGACGACTTCGTGCCCGTCACGGACGCGATGCTCCAGGATCCGGATGCGGCGGACTGGCCGATGTGGCGCCGCACCCTCGACGGATGGGGCTACAGCCCGCTGGACCAGGTGACGCGCGAGAACGTCGGCGAGCTCCGGCTCGCCTGGTCGCGGGCGCTGATGGCCGGCACGCAGGAGGTGACGCCTCTGGCCTACCGCGGCGTCCTCTACATGCCGAACGGCAGCGACGTCATCCAGGCGATCGACGCGGCGACCGGCGACCTCGTCTGGGAGTACCGGCGGGATCTTCCGGAGGATGTCTACGAGTAAGTCGGCGGCAATGCCCGCAGCATGCGGAACATCGCCATCTACGACCATCTACGACCGTTTCATCATCAACGTCAGCGACGACGACTACGCCTACGCCCTCGACGCGACGACCGGCGAGATCGCGTGGGAGACCGAGATCTTCGACTACCAGGTGACGCCGGCCGGGCACAGTTCCGGTCCGATCATCGCCGACGGCCGGGTGATCTCCGGGCGGAGCTGCCGTCCGCGCGGCGGGCCGGAGTCGTGCGTGGTCGTGGCCCACGACGCGCTCACCGGCGAGGAACTGTGGCGTCGGCGGACGGTGCCGGCCCCGGGCGAGCCGGGGGACGAGACGTGGGGCGGCGTGCCCTACGAGGAGCGGGTGCACGTCGGCTCGTGGATGCCGGCCAGTTACGATCCCGAGTTGAGATTGATCTACCAGGGCACCTCGGTCACCTCGCCCGCGCCGAAGTTCCTGCTCGGCGGAGTGGAGAACAAGCATCTCTACCACAACTCGACGCTGGCCCTCGACGTCGAGACCGGCGAGATCCGCTGGTTCTACCAGCACCTGAACGACCACTGGGACCTCGACCATCCCTTCGAGCGCCTCCTGGTCGACACGGTCATCGCGCCGAACCCCGATGCGGTGACCTGGATCAACCCGCGCATACAGCCGGGCGAGGTCCGCAAGGTCGTCACCGGAGTGCCGGGCAAGACCGGCCTGGTCTACACCCTCGACCGCGAGACGGGCGAGTTCCTCTGGGCGACACCGACCATCGCGCAGAACGTGATCAGCGACATCGATGGCGCCACCGGAGAAGTGACCGAGAACGCCGAGGTCACCTTCACCGCGCTCGGGCAGGAAGTGCTCGCCTGTCCCACCTGGGCGGGCGGCAAGGACTGGGAGGCGGGCGCCTACAGCCCGCTGACGAACACGATGTACATGCCGCTGCGCAATACCTGTGCGCGGATGCTCGCCACCGACAACGTCCGCAGCGAGCGGACGCGGGCGCTGACCGCGGGAGGACAGGGCGGGCTGGAGATCTACGCGCTCGCGGCGCGGCACCAGTTGACCCCCGGAACCGACTACCTGGGCACGATCCACGCGGTCTCGGCGGAGACCGGGGAGACGGCGTGGGTGCACGAGCAGCGGGCTGCCACCATGCCGCTGATGGCCACTGGCGGCGGACCGGTCTTCGCGGGCGACGTCAACGGGCGGTTCAAGGCTCTCGACCAGGAGACCGGCGAGGTGCTCTGGGAGATCAACCTCGGCTCGCCGGTGGTCGGCTTTCCGATTTCCTACGCGGTGGGCGGGCGCCAGTACGTCGCGGTCAACACCGGCGTCGGCGGCGGCACGAACCTGCGGATGACGCCCGAGCTGCGCCCGAGCGTGGGAAGCGTCCTCTTCGTCTTCGAGTTGCCGGGTTCTACCGGACCGTGATGCCGGTCATGTAGCTCGAGTACGTCTCGTTCGTTGCCTTCGTCGTCCGGCGGGCCGCCGATATGCGCCTGCCACACACAGACCTCGGTAACGTCCGCGGCCTCGTCGGATACCAGGCGTCCGGCGAACGTCATCTCTTCACCTGTCGTCATCGCCCCCGGCACCGGCGCTGACGGCGGAAGCGCCCGGCGCGTCGAGGTCGCGTGACGGCGGACGGCCATGCGGTTTCCTACCGGGAGGAGCTCGCCTCGTCCTCCAGCGCGCCGGTCAGGATCACGGCCATGGAGTAGTTGCCCTCGTGGCAGGCGTACTCGAAGACCGGCGCGGGATTCCACTGCATGGGGACCTCGTACGTCCAGGGCGCCGTCCAGGTGCTCGGATCGTCGACCGTCACTTCGTACAGCAGCACGTCGGAAGACGCGCGGGTGAAGCGCTCCGTCAGGCGCAGATCGGCGGTGGCCCCGCCGCGCATGAAGCTGGTCTCGCGCAGGAAGTTGACGGTCTCGACGACGAGGGTATCGCCCTCCCAGTGTCCGCGCGACTCGCCCGCCCACTGCCGTAGCCCGGTGAACGGTCGGCCATCGAGCGGGATGACGCGCGGATTGTGGTTCATCTCGTTGTAGATGACGACCGCGTCGGGGGTCTGGAAGAGCTGCATGTTGTTGTTGTAGCCGCCGGGCGTCATCGGCGGTCCGGCGTTGAAGCCGACGATGCAGCGCACCTGCAGCCCGTTGGCGCCGAGGTCCTCGACCCAGCCTCCCGGCGTCGGCTGGTGCGGCCCGGTGTTCCTGCGCGCCTCGGCCAGCGCGTCCCGCCGTGCCTGCGCCTCCTCCGTCAACGTCGGAATCCGGCCGCTGGCCGGGTCGATCACCAGTGACGTGCGGTTGGTGGCGACGGTCGATGTGCCCCGGTCGAACCAGAAGTTGTTGTACGACCCCGGCGCCCCGTCGACGCCCCGATCCACGTTGCCCGTCGGGTCCGTCTCAGTCCGGCGGGCGGGACGCGTTGCGAGGTCTGCGTTCCGATCGAGAGCCGCCCGCTCCAGCTCGGCCGCCTCTTCCGCGGTCAAGAACTCCTGGTCGGCGCGGCTCTCCGGCCGTTCCATCGGGGTAATGGTGCGAAAGTCCCAGATCCCCTGCAGATCGGGGTGGCCCCACGGCGTGGGGGGGACATCGCTCTGCGCGCCGACCGGAAGGGGAGCCGCCGCCACCAGCATCAGAATCGTCATCGAGCCTGCAATTCGTCGGCGAGCCATCTGCAACCTCCCGCGGGAATCGATGTCCGAGATCGTCCAAAGGCCAGATCCGCACGATAGCACACGGCCGCGTCGGTTCGGAATCGCGCCGGGGCGCCCAGCGGACGCGGCAGCGCGTGGGGAGAGCCCGCTGTATTCGAGCCGTCGTGGGAGCCCGGAGAAACGGCCTTGCGCGAGCGATGCGCGTTTCATGATGGGTGCACGACAGGAAAGTGAGGATTTGCCGTCGGGGGTATTGAGCGAGAGCTGATCGGCCGATTGATCGGGTAGGAGGACTCCGACCATGCCCGAGTCGCAGTTGACTGAACCGCTCGATCACGCGGCCGAAAAAAGGGGCTTCAAGGAGGAGATGTTCGCAGCGTTGGAGGCGGCGGTCGAGGCCGACGTCGACGCGTTCCTGCGACGAGGAAGCGTGAATGCGCAGGACTTCGAAGCCCTCTTGCAGACCGTTCACCGTCGAGCACTCGCCACCGCGAGCAAGGTCGCCAAGGTGGTTTGGGCCCAGCGTTCGTAGCCGCGATCACGGCCGAACTCGATGCGCTCATCGGGCCGGGGAGGGTCGACGAGCAGGACTTCGAGGCTCTTGAGCAGGCACTGCGTCACCAAGTCCTCGAAATCACCGCGCAGGTGATGGCGCAGCGCTTCAACGCGGACGATTCCGACCATTCGGGTTCGACGACAGCGTGCGCCTGCGGACAGACGGCGCGCTACGCCGGCCGGCGCCCCAAGACGTTCACCTCGGTGCTGGGGCCGCTGACACTGGAACGCGCCTACTACTACTGCGACACCTGTCGCGCGGGCGTTTGTCCGCGCGACCGGGCGTTGGGCCTGCACGCCACGTCGCTGTCGCCCGGCGTGCTGCGGATGGTGGGGCTGGCGGCGTCCGACTTCAGCTTCGCCGCGGCCAGCGACCTGTTGTGGGAACTGGCCGCGGTGCGCGTCGAGACCAAGCAGGTCGAGCGCGCCGCCGAAGCCCTGGGACGTGAGGTCGCCGCCGACGAACGCGATGTGGCCGAAACCGTCCCCAGCCCCGCGCCGACCATGTACCTGGGGCTGGACGGCACCGGTGTGCCGGTGCGCCCCGCCGAGGTCGAAGGCCGCCGCGGCAAGCAACCCGACGGTTCGGCCAAGACCCGCGAGGTCAAGCTGGCCACCCTGTGGACGGCCGAAGGGCGCGACAAGGCGGGCCGGCCCGTGCGCGACCGCGGGTCGGTCAGCTACAACGCCGCGGTCGAGAGCGCGGCCAGCCGCGACACCGACCCGTTGCCGTCCGCCTTCGCCCAACGTGCCTATCGCGAGGCGCAACGGCGCGGCTTCGACACCGCGGCCCGCCGGGTCGTCATCGGCGACGGCGCCCCCTGGATCTGGCGCGTCGCCGACGAGCAGTTTCCCGGCGCCATCGAAATCGTCGACATCTACCACGCCAAGCAGCATCTGTGCGACGTGGCCAAGGCCATCTACGGCGCCGGCACAGACTTGGCCGACCAGTGGGTCAGGGACCGGCGTGCCGAGTTGGATGCCGGCCGGCTCCGCGCCGTCGTCGCCGCGCTGCGCACCCAGACCGAGACCACGCCCGAGGCGCGAAGGTGCATTCACTATGTGTTCGGGAACCGACACCGCATGCGCTATCCGCAGTTCCGCGCCAAGGGCCTGTGCATCTCTTCGGGCGTCGTCGAGGCCGGCTGCAAGCAGATCGGCGCACGGTTCAAGCGCGCCGGCATGCGCTGGACCGTCGCCGGCGCCAACGCCATCATCGCCCTGCGCTGCTGCATCCTCAGCGGCCGCTTCGAGGACTTCTGGGAGCGACGAGCCACACACGCCGCATGAGGGGCGTCTCACAATGATGTCGTACACCCTTTCATGATTGCACTGGTTCCGGTGGTGGGTGTAATCTGCCACTATCAGAGATTGCCTGAGTCCAGGCAGGAGGTTGAAGGCGATGAGAACGCTGGCCATTGCGCTCGTGAGTGTCGGTGTGCTGCTGGTCGCGGCCGCCGGATCCGCGCACCACTCGTTCTCGGCGGAGTTCGACATCGAGAAGCCGATCACGCTCGAGGGCAAGCTGACCGAGCTGGAGTGGGTCAACCCCCACGGGTGGATTCACATGGATGTCGAGAATCCCGACGGCACGGTGACGAACTGGGCGGTCGAGATGGGGAATCCGACGGCATTGCTGCGGCGCGGCCTGCGCCGGAGCCACTTTCCCCCCGGGATCGAGTTCGTGGTCGAAGGGTACGAGGCCAAGGACGGCTCGCCGACCGCCAATGCAATCACCGTGATGTTTCCCGACGGGCGCGACTTCTTCGCCGGCTCCTCGGGCACCGGCGCGCCGGTGCCGCCGGGGCAACGGTAGCCGCAGTTCGTCGTCGACCGGATAGGGTGTCCGGCGCGCTTTGGCCCGCGCCATGTCGCGGAGGGTGATCATCGTGTCCACGCGGTCCATGACGGCCGTTTGCGCGGCCATCTGTATCTGTCTGTTCGTGTCGCTGCCCGTAGCGGCGCAGGCGCAGTCCGGCTCGGTGGAGGCGTACGTCCCGCCGCGCACGCCGGATGGGCAACCCGACCTGCAGGGCATCTGGCAGGCGCTGAACACCGCCGCCTGGGACATCCAGGATCACCGGCCGAGCGCCGGCGTGCCCGCCGGCCAGGGGGTCGTCGACGGCAACGAGATCCCCTACCAGCCGTGGGCGCTGGCCCGCAAGCAGGAGAACTACGAGAACCGCATGACCGCGGATCCCAACCTGCAGTGCTACCTGCCGGGCGTGCCGCGGATCACCTACATGCCGTATCCCTTCCAGATTCTCCAGTTCTCCGATCGCATCCTGATCCTGTACGAGTACGTGCACGCCACGCGCACCGTCTACATGGACGGGAGCCCGCACCCGGAGGGGCACATCGACTTCTGGATGGGAGACTCGCGCGGGTACTGGGAGGGCGACACGCTGGTCGTCGACGCGATCCACTTCAACGACCGGACCTGGTTCGACCGGGCCGGCAACTTCCACAGCGAGGCCCTGCACGTGGTCGAGCGCTACACGCCGACCGGGCCGAATCACCTGCGCTACGAGGCCACCATCGAGGACCCGCAGGTGTTCACGCGGCCCTGGACGATGTCCATGCCGCTCTATCGCCGTCAGGAAGCGAACGCCCAGCTCCTGGAGTACGAGTGTTACGCCTACTCCGAGGAGGTGCTGGCGGCCGACAAGTGATCGGACGGCATTTGGCTTCGATGGAGGATCCGATGAGCATACGGTGCATCCGAGCCGCGGTTGCGGCAGCGACCTTCGTCGCGATGGCGTGGTTGGCGCCTCAGCCGGCGGTGGGACCGGGCGCGGCGGGGCAGTTCATGGCGGTGGTCGAAGCGGCGGGAGCAGGCGGCGAGCAGGCGGCAGACCTGCCGCGCACCGCCGGCGGCCACCCCGACATGCAGGGCTACTGGGAGGGCGGACCGGGCAATGCCTCGCACAGCATCGAGGACGGCTGCTGCGACGCCATCCACGCGCGGATGCAGAGCCGGGGCCCGGACCGGCTCGGATTGCCCTTCCAGTTGATCATCGATCCGCCGGACGGGCGGATCCCCTATCGGCCGTGGGCGGCGGAGAAGCGCGTCGAGCTGCTGTTCGACATGGAGACGCCGACCGAGCTCTCGCATATCGATCCCGAGGATCGCTGCCTGCTGAACGGGGTGCCGCGCAGCAACTACCGCGGGGATATCGAGATCCGGCAGAACTCCGGCCACGTCGTGATGATGTACGAGTGGGCCCATGCCTACCGCGTCGTTCCGATGCACGGCAGCCCCCACGTCGGCAGGGACATCGCCCTGCACAACGGCGATTCGCGCGGCCGCTGGGAGGGCGACACGCTGGTCGTCGACGTGACCAACTTCAACGACCTGCCGTGGCTCGACTCCCACGGCAGCTTCTACAGCGAGCAGCTTCGAGTGGTCGAACGCTGGCGCCTGCTCGACGCCGATACCCTTCGCTACGAGGCGACAATCGAGGATCCGGCCGTGTTCACCCAGCCCTGGACGCTGGCGTTCAACATGGGTCGCGTCGGCGGCGAAGGGTACGAGTTCTACGAGGAGGCGTGCTGGGAAGGCGTCACCAACAAGCGCCGCCTCGCCGCCGGGCGGATCGCCGTGGAGGGTGGTGTGCGCTTCATGCATACGCACGACGATCCGCAGCAGTAGAGTTCGCTCGGCGCCGAACTGCGCCAGTTCGGGGGGGCGGCCGGAACGGGGATTCGTGTCGAACCGATGCCGCTCCACGCCGCCGACGCCCTGATTCTCCGCACCTACAAGCTGGGCGAGGCGGATCGGATCGTTGTGTTCCTGACCGCCGACCGCGGCAAGCGCCGCGGCGTGGCGAAGGGGGCGCGTCGGACGCGCTCGCCCTTTTCGGGCGGCCTCGAGCCGATGACGCTGGGCCGGCTCGCCTACTTCGAGCGGGAACGGCGCGAGTTGGTGCGGTTGCGCTACGTCGAGCCGGTCTGTTCGCCTCTGGCCAGCGGCAGCGCCGAGGCCCTCGCCCACGTCGGGTACTTCGCCGAGCTGATCGACGAATGGGCGCCCGAAGCGGATCCCAACGAGAAGCTGTTCCGGCTGGGCGCGGCGGTGATGGAGTCGCTTGCGGCCGGCGTGCCGATCGACCGGCTCGCGCGCTACTTCGAGTTTTGGCTGCTGCGGCTGCAGGGCGTCTATCCGCCGATCTCGGCGTGCAGCCGTTGCGGCGGCGCCCTGAGCGCCGGCGCCCGACTGGTCGGCGGCGGGACGCTTGTCTGCGTGCGGTGTGCCTCTCCGGACGAGGGCGGCGGGATGTCCGCCGCCGCGATGGCGTTCCTGGTTATGGCGCGGAAAATCGCGCCCGGCGGGTTGGGGGACGTCGAGTTGCCTCCGCCGGCGACCGCGAGCTGGCCAGAGCTCACCACCGGTTGATCTCGGTCCACTTGGAGAAGGAGCTCAAGTCGTTGCGCGTCTTGCAGTCGTTGACGCGCGGCTTGTCTGCGGTCGGCTGACTCCGGCGGTGCCGGTGGTAACATGGCTCGCACCGCGTTGCTTCATTGATTCCTGCTCACGCGCCTCGACCTCCGTCGACACGGTACGCGAAGGATATGTGGCGGACCCATGACACGAGCACTCGTTTCACTGCTGGCTGCGACCGTGTTGGCCGCCGGGGTCGGCCTGCCGATGCACCACCCGTCGTCGGCGCGAGCCGCGGGGGTCGTGCCGGAGTTCGGCGGACAGAGCGCAACGTCTCCCGCCGCCGGGATCCAACCGTTCGCGATCGACGTGCCGGAAGCAGTGCTGGCGGACCTGCGGGAGCGCCTGGCGCGGGCTCGATTGCCCGACGAGCCGGAGGGGGTCGGCTGGCAGCTCGGGATGAACCAGGCGTACCTGCAGCAGCTCATCGAGTACTGGCGCAACGAGTTCGACTGGCGGGCGCAGGAGCGCCGGCTCAACGAGCTGGAGCAGTTCAAGACCCGGATCGACGGCCTCGACATCCACTTCGTGCACCGACGCTCGCCGGAGCCGGACGCCTTCCCGCTGATCCTGACCCACGGCTGGCCGGGTACGTTCGCGGAGTTCGCCAAGGTCATCGGACCGCTGACCGATCCGGTTGCCCACGGCGGGCGGGCGGAGGACGCGTTCCACGTGGTGGTCCCGTCGATCCCCGGCTACGGCTTCTCGGATCGGCCGCCCCGGCTGGGTTACGGGCGCGACCGGACCGGCGCAATCTTCGCGGAGCTGATGGCGCGGCTGGGGTACGAGCGGTACGGAGCACAGGGCGGCGACCTGGGCGCCGGCATCAGCCGCTGGCTGGCCGCCAACGACGCGGAGCACGTGGCCGGCCTGCACCTGAACCTGTGCAGCGCGGACCCGCCCGACCCCGACGACCCTACCGCCGGGGTGCCGCCCGAAGAGGTGGTTCTGATGCGCGAGCGCGCCGCGTTCTGGACCGACGAGGAGCGGGGCTACAGCCACATGCACGGGACCAAGCCGCAGACCCTCGGCTACAGCCTGAACGATTCCCCGGTCGGGCTCGCGGCCTGGATCGTCGAGAAGTACCGGAGCTGGTGCGACTGCGACGGCAATCCGGAGACGCGCTTCAGCAAGGACGAGCTGCTCACGACCCTGACGATCTACTGGGCCACCGAGACGGCGACCTCGGCGGCGCGCTACTACTACGAGGGACGGCACGGAGGCAGTGCGCCGGACCCGGCGCGCATAGAGGTGCCGACCGCGTGTGCGGCATATCCGGGCGAGTTCCGGTTCACTCCGCGGCGGTGGCTCGAGGCGCGCTACAACCTGGTGCGCTTCACGATGATGCCGAGCGGCGGGCATTTCGCGGCCAGCGAGGAGCCGGAGCTGTTCGTCGAAGACCTGCGGACGTTCTTTCGGGATCTGGGGGTGCGTTCCCCGGGAGGTGACAGATGACCGGTCGATATCTCGCGACGTTGTGCATGGTAGTCGCGGTGGCGTGGCTGGCGCCGGCGGGTCCGGCGGCCCAGACGCAGGGTGCGGCGGCGGACGACTGGGAGCTGTCCCGCACGGCGTGGGGCGACCCGGACCTCCAGGGCGTCTGGTCGTTCGCGACGATCACACCCCTGGAGCGGCCCACGGACTACGCCGGGCGGGAACGCCTGACGGACGAGGAAGTCGTGGCGCTCAACGCCGACGCGCTGACGCGGGGCGATCAACTGCCGCCGCCGGGCGACCCCGGAGCCTACAACGCCTTCTGGTTCGACCGCGGCGAGTCGACCGGGCGCACCGCGCTGATCGTCGATCCGCCGGACGGGCGTATTCCGTTCACGGCGGAGGGACGCCAGCGGTTCGACGCCCGCCGGGCGCTGCTGGGCCGCCCCGCCCATGGTCCGGAGGACCGCAGCCCCGGCGAGCGTTGCACGCATCACAGCAAGGCGGGCCCGCCGATGTCCGCCGGCGGCTACAACAACCACCTGCGGCTCTTCCAGACGCCCGGCTACGTCGTGGTCTGGACCGAGCAGATCCACGACGCGCGCATCGTCCCGATGGACGGCCGCCCGCCGGTCGCCGACGCGATCCGGCAGTGGATGGGCGACTCGCGCGGTCAGTGGGAGGGTGACACGCTGGTGGTCGAGACCACCAACTACAGCGGCAAGGCCCAGTACCAGGGATCGGCGGACGGCCTGCACCTGGTCGAGCGGTTCACGCGTACGGGGGCGGACACACTGGAGTACGAGTACACCGTCTCGGACCCGGACACGTACGCCCGGCCGTGGACCGCGTCCATCACGATGACGCCGATCGAGGGCGACCTGTACGAGTTCGCCTGCCACGAGGGCAACTACGGTATGGAGGGTATCCTCGCCGGTGCGCGGGCGGATGAACGGGAGATGGACGAGTCGCGGTAGTGTTCCATCGACGAGCTGGAGCGGGCGTCACGCCCGTTCCAGCCGTATCCGCCGAACGATGACCGGCGAGTGAGGCGTTGGCCCTCGGCGCCGCGACTCTCGGGTGAACAGCTATTCCGGCAGCGCCATGGCGACCAGTTCGCTCCCCATGTCGTCCCAGCCGACGGTGGCAATGATGTACTGCCGGCCGTCCACCATGTAGGTCATCGGCGCGCCGGAAGTGCCGCCCGCCAGCTCGATCTCCCAGACCACCTCGCCGGTCGCCTTGTCGTAGGCGCGGAACATCTTGCCGCCGGGGCCGTTCCACCACTGGGGCAGCGTCGACACGCCGGTGTTGCCTCCTTCGCCGAGGAAGACGAGCGACTTCGTGACCAGCACCGACGCGCGGCCGCCCTGGCCGAGCCATGGCAGGTCGAGGTCGCGCAGCGCCGGGTGATCCCGGGGACCCTCGCCGTTGGCCACCTGCCAGGCGATGTCGCCCGCGTTGAGATCGATCGCCGTCAGGCGGCCGTAGGGCGGCTTGAACAGCGACAGCCCACGGGGCCCGACCAGTGGAGTGTACTTTTCGCGGACCAGACGCATATCCGCCCGCGGATGCTGGGACGGGGTGAGCGCGACGACGTTCTGGCTGAAAGCGGAGGGCACATAGAGGATGCCGGTCTCCGGATCGAAACCGGCTCCGCTCCAGCTTGCGCCGCCGGCAGTGCCGGGGCTGAAGATGGTCCCCTTCTTGGCCCCGGGTCGCGAGTCGAGCAGGATCGGCGCCGTGAACATCGGACCCCAGACGTACTGGTCCAGGATCTCGACAGCCTCCTGCCGCAGCTCCGGGGTGAAGTCGATCAGGTCGTCGACGGTCACCCCCTGCAACTCGAACGGCGGCGGCTTGGTGGGGAAGGGCTGCGTGGGGGAGAGCCGTTCACCCGGCACGTCGGACGCCGGCACCGGCCGCTCCTCGATGGGCCACACCGGCTCGCCGGTGGCCCGGTCCAAGACGTAGACGAACGCCTGCTTGCTCGGTTGGGCGACCGCCTTGATCGCCCGCCCGTCGACGGTGATGTCGACCAGGACGGCCGACGAGGCGAAGTCGTAGTCCCAGACCCCGTGATGGATCGCCTGGAAGTGCCAGATCCGCTCGCCGGTCTTCGCGTCGACGCACACCAGGGTCTCCGCGAACAGGTTGTCGCCGGGCCGGTGCCCGCCGTAGTAGTCGTTGGTCGGCGTCGACAGCGGGAGGTAGACGTAACCCAACTCCGGGTCGCCGGTCGGGTGCGCCCACATGTTCGTGTTGCCGCTGTACTCCCACGACGCACGGTCGTCCACCGGGTCGGCGCCCCAGGTCTCGACGCCGAACTCGTTCTCCAGCGGAATGGTGTGGAACGTCCAGAGGTGCTCGCCGGTTCGCACGTCGAACCCGCGAACGTCCCCCCGCGGCGACTCCTTGTTGGCGACCCGCTGGTTCGTGGTGATGTCGTCGACATACGAGCCGATGACGATCACGTCGTTGACGATGACCGGCGCCGAGTTCCAGTAGAAGGCGGGGAACGGGCGGATGAGTCCGAGCCGGAGGTCGACCTCGCCCTCCGCACCGAACCCGGTGTCGTGCTCGCCGGTGCGCGCGTCCAGAGACACGAGCTTCGGTCCGAGTGTCGCCAGCACCCGCGCCGCCTCGCCGTCGGTCCAGTGCGCGATGCCCCGCGTCTGGCGCACGCGCACCCCGTCGCTCGGTCCGGTGTTCCAGACCACCTCCCCGGTGGTCGGATCCAGCGCGGCGATGGTGCCCAGGCCGGTGCTGAAGTAGAGCATCCCGCCTGCCATCAGCGGGGTGGTCTGCGAGCCGACCGGTCCGCGCGTCGTGTCGCCGTCGCGGATGGCGTCGGGGATGACCGGCTGCCGCCAGACGATCTCCACGTCGCCGACGTTATCGGCGTTGATCTGGTCGAGCGGCGAGTACTTCGTGCCGGCCTGGTCGGCCGCGTAGGACAGCCACTCGACGGTCTGGGCGGCCGCGGGCGCGGCGATGCCCATCAGCAGCGCCAAGGCCGGGGCGCAGGCCGTAACGCCGGCCGGACGGATTCGGGTTGCCACGTACCGCATCTCGACCTCCCTTTCACGAACAGGAGCCAGTCTACCGCCAACGCGTATTGCGGGAAACCGGCGCCGCCGATCGCCAGCGTGTAGGTGCTCCTCTCCTACGCGCCGGTGGGCGAGGCGAAGTACAGATCGCCCTGCAGGCAGGATCCCAATCTCCTCACGGGTGCAACATCTCCGCTATCGTACCGCCGACAGTTCCGGTACCTTGACCTGTATCTCTCGATGTCGAGAAGAGCGCCCATCGCCTGGCTCCTCGCCGGACTCGGCTGCGCCGCCACCGGCGTGATTCTCGTTCTCTCCGTGTCGCCGGAGGCCGGGATCGCGCTGTTCGTTCTGGGCGCCGGTGTGCTCGCGGCCGGCGCGGCGGCGCTGCGCCGGGCCGCATCCGCGGCGGAGCTCGACCGTCTCGACGTCTCGCCGGCGGAGCAGACCTACCACGCGCTGCGGGTAGCGCGTGCCGACGGGGCTGGCGAGCCGGTGCGATTGTCGGCGGCGCAGCTCGACGAGCACGAGCGCCGGCTGGGGGAGCTGATCGATGCTCGTTGCGACCGGGTCTGGGAAGGAATCCGCGAGCGGCGCTATGTGAAGAGCGACGCCGGACGCATCATCGACCTCGATGGCGAGGCCATCTTCGCCGAGATTCGCGACATCGTTCAGGAGGTCGCCGGCCTGCATCACGTGGGGTCCGGGAACGCCGTGCTCAAGGCGCGAACCGGCGACATCGCGCTCGCCGTCCGCTCGGCCATCGGCGACCTGTTGCACCTGGTGAACCGGATTCCCTACGTCGATCCGGCCGCGTGGTCGGTCGAATCGGTCGTTGCGCGGCTGGAGCAGGCGGAGAAGGGGCTCGCGTTCTATCGGAGAATCTCCCCGTACGAGCGCTATATCAACGCCGCGTGGATCGCCGCGCGCTTCGCGGCCGGTGCGAGTCCGCTGTCGATCGCGGCCTGGTTCATCGGCACGGAGGGAGCCAAGCGCATCGGCGGCCGATTCTTCAAGCGGCGCGCCGAGGCGTGGGTCAAGGAACTGCTGGAGGGCTCGGTCGGGCTCGTCTACCTGCACGTGGCGCGCATCTACGACCCGCAACGCGTTCACCGCGGCCCCGACTGGGCGGCGCTGGTCGAGGCGCTCCGCATCCACGCCCGAATCCCCGGCATCGACCACAACCGGAAGCTGCTGCTCGACCGGATCCTGCGCGCGCGCCTCCCGGACGAGTTTGCGAAGATGGCGTTGCTGCGGGCGCTGGCCGTAGACCGCGAGCCGGATCGCAGGTCGGGGCCTCCAATCGACCTGGAACAGCTCGGCGCCGCCCAGCGCGAGGCGGTTGCCGAGCGACTGAAGGAAGTGCTCTCGCAAATGCAGGGGCTGGACGCCAAAGCGGCGCGCACGGGAATCGACGACCTGGAGGGCCGGCTGGGAGCAGCCGGCGTCGACCGCGAGCAGTCGAACGGAGAGGAGGGGTACTTCCGTCGTTTACGCCGCGTGATGCGGCCCTGACCGGTCCGTGCGGGCGGCCGGGGTGTCGCGAAGCACCCCGGCCGTCGACTGACGAGCTACGCCAGGCCGGACAGCTCCTTCAGCTTGCCGGTGCTGTCGCCGAAGTTCTCCACGCGCGCGCCGAGCCGGTGCAGCATGGTGAGCTGCAGGTTGGTCATCGGGGTGGTGTCCGCGGGGTACACGAGGTGGCGGTTGCCCTTGATGACCCCGCCGTCGTGCCCCAGAAGGAGCAGCGGGATGTTGTTGTACTGGTGCGCGTCGCCGTCCCGTATCGGCGCGCCGTAGAGCAGCATCACGTTGTCGATCAGCGAGCCGTCGCCGTCGGGCGTGCGGGCCAGCTTGGCCACGAACTCGCTGAAGAGCTGCACGTGGTACTCGTTGATCTTCTTCACCTTCTCGATCTTCTCGCGGTCCCCGCGGTGGTGCGTCAGCGGGTGGTGCGGGTCGGCGACGCCGATCTGCGGATAGGTGGTGCCGCTCTGCTCGCGGCCGATCATGTAGGTGAAGACGCGGGTCGTGTCGGTCTGGTAGGCCAGCACGAGCAGGTCGTACATCAGCCGCGCGTGGTCCTCGAACGAGACCGGGATGCCCGCCGGCGACTCCAGCAGCGGGAGCTCGCGGTCGGCCTGCAGCTCGGCGATCTGAATGCGCCGCTCGATCTCGCGGACCGCGTCGACGTAGTTGTTCAGCTTGCGTTGGTCCTCGCGGGCCAGCCGGCCCTGCAGCCGGGCCACCTTGTCCATCACCGCGTCGAGGATGCTGCGCTGCTGCCGGGCGCGGGCGCGCCGCACGCCGGCGTCGGTGCTGCCCGCGTCCCCGAACAGCCGCTCGAACACCATGCGCGGGTTGGTCTCGCGCGGCATCGGGGTCGCCCGGTCGTGCCACGAGATGTTGAGGTACGCGCAACTGTAGCCGGTGTCGCAGGTACTGACGCCGTTGAAGGTGTCGGTCCCTTCGAGCGAAAGCTCAAGCGACGGCAGGCGCGTCTCCCGCCCCAGCGTCTGGGCCGCGAACTGGTCCATCGACGTGCCCAGATCCAACTCGGACCCCTGCGTCTGCTCGGCGTGGAGTCCGGTCAGGAACGCCGCGGCGGGACGCGAGTGCGACCCGAGCGCCTCGCCGTTGCGGGCGAAGGCGGCGCGGTTGTCGAGGTTGGTCAGGAGGGTCAGGTGCTCGCGCACCGGCTCCATCGGCTTCAGGAGCCGCGGGAGCTCGAAGCCGGCGGTCTGCGTGGTCGGGGTCCAATCGCCCTCCTGCGTGATGATCCCGTTCGGCACATAGACGACGCCCAGCCGCTTCGTCGGGTTCGCCGCGGTCTTGGCGAGCGCCGTGAACGCCGGCACCATGCTGTCCAGGAGCGGCAACGCCAGCGCCGTGCCCACGCCCCGCAGTACCGTGCGGCGCGGGATGGCCTTTTTCGTGACGATCATGATCCAACCCTCCTCAACTGAAACGGCGTGCTCTTGACGACACCCATGATCAGGGCGGACCAGCGGTAGTCGCTGGCCGCCGCGTCCCGCACGATCTGCCGGACCACCGGCCGATCGTAATGCTCCAGCCGCCGGCCGAGTCCATACGTGAGCAGCTTCTCGGTTACCGTCCGGGTGAACTCCTGCCGCCGGTCGAGCAGGAGCTGCCGGAGCCCGCCCGGCCCTTCGAAGCGGTGACCGTCCGGGGTGATCCCGGAGGCGTCGATGGGCGGACCCGGCTGCCCCGGAATCCGCGGCGCCTCGGTGGTCCGCCAGCGGCCGATGGCGTCGAAGTTGTCGAGCGAGAAGCCGAGCGGGTCCATCAGGCGGTGGCAGACCGCGCAGCTCGGGTTCGCGCGGTGCGCCTCCATCCTCTCGCGCTGCGATTTCGGCGGCGCCCCGGCATCCGTGTTCTCCTCCAGCGGCGGCACATTGGCCGGCGGCGCCGGGGGCGGCGCTCCGAGCACCCGCTCGAGCAGCCACTTCCCGCGGTTCACCACCGACGTGCGGGTGGAGTATGAGGTGAGCGTCAGGATGCTCGCCTTGCCGATGATCCCGGCCCGCTGCTCGTCCGGCAGCGTCACCCGCCGGAAGTGGTTGCCGTACACCCCGGAGAACCCGTAGTGGCGCGCCAGCCGCTCGTTCAGGAACGTGTAGTCGGCCTGCAGCAGGTCGATGGCGCTGCGGTCTTCACGGAGCTGGCTGGCGAGAAACAGCTCGGTCTCCCGCTGCATCGCCTGGCGCAGGTTCTCGTCGAACGCCGAGAAGATGGTCGGGTCCGGCGCCACGTTGCGGATCTTGTGCAGCTCCAGCCAGCGGTCGAAGAAGTTGTGAGCCAGGCCGTCCGAGCGCGGATCGGCGAGCATGCGGCTTACCTGCCGCTCCAGGACGGCCGGTTCCGACAGTGTTCCCCGCTCCGCGAGCGTCAGTAGCTCGTCGTCGGGAATGCTGTTCCAGAGGAAGAACGACAGCCGCGACGCCAGCTCCACGTCACCGATGCGGTAGACGGCGACACTCGGGTCCGCCGGCGGGCGCGGCACGCGGAACAGGAACTCCGGATCGACGAGAACCCGCTCCAGCACGGTCTGGATGCCCGTGTCGAAGTTCGCTGCCTGCCGGCCCGACTCGAAGAAGCCGTAGAGGTGCTCGACGTCCGGCGTCGTCACCGGCCGCCGGTAGGCGCGGCGGGCCAGAGTGCGGATGATCTCCCTCGCGCAGGTGGCTTCCGCGGCGCCCTCTCCCGGGCTGCAGACGAATATCCTCTGCCGGCTCGTCACCTGGGCCGGCGTCATGCCGTCGAACGGTCCCCCGATCACGATGTTGCCCACCGCGGGGTCACCGTCCATCTCTTCGTCGGTGCTGTAGCCGAAGGTCGACATGTCCACCCGCGGCTGGAGCACTCCCTCGTCCAGCGCCGGATTGCGCACGAAGGCGACCCCCACCGTGCGCAGGCCCGCCTGCACCTGGATGCGCACCTCGAAGTCGTCGTCGGCGTGGTTCGCGTACCACTCCCACTCGGCGCCGCCCATGCCGGAGCTGCCGCAGAAGCTGGCGATGCACCGCTCGGCGTCTACGCTCAGCCCCCCGCCGGCGATGAAGGTCGCGACGTGGGCGCCGTCCAGCCGGACGTCGAGCGGGTGCGCGCTGTTGCCGATGCCGCGGATATAGTTGTAGAAGTTGCGGCGCAGCCCGACCTTGATGCTGTACTCGCCGTCGAGCGGGAAGTAGTGGCGCACCGCGATGCCGCCGCGCGTCCCGAACGGCAACTCGTCGGTGTTGTGGTCGTCCTGGATCTCGCGGTCGGGCACCCGGTAGGTGTCGAAGCGGGGCCGCAGTGCGGCATCGCCGATCGCGAGCTGGCTCACCTGCCGGGCCGCGTACAGGTAGCGCTCCATGAGGGTCGGCGAGACCGACAGCACGTCGGCGATGTTGTCGAATCCCTCGTCCTCGTCGTCCGGCGGGAGCAGGCCCTCGGGATCCACCTCGATCCCGAGCAGATCGCGCACGGCGTTGCCGTACTCCAGGCGGTTGAGACGGTGCACCGTCGTCCGGCCCGGATTCAGGTCGTCGGCCGCGGCGCGGTCGAGCTCGTCCTCCAGCCAGTCCGCCACCGCGTCGTAGGTCGCTTCGTCGGGGCGCGGCCGGCCGACCGGGGGCATCATCCGGGAGCGCAGCTTCAGCGCCACCGTTTCCCATTCGGCCGCGTGCGCGCTCACGTTCGCCGCGTCGACCCCCTGCAGGGAGACCGGGACCAGACCGGCCGCGGCTCTCCGGTCGCTGTGGCACGCGACGCAGTAGCGGTTCAGCATCGCACGCACCTGTGGTGCGCCGGTCGGTGTTGTCGTTTCGGCGCCGGCGGCCCGTGCGGGCGGCGGCGCCTGCGGGTTGCCCTCCGGCCCGGCGCTTGCGGTGCCGGCCGCGAGGCACAGGAATCCGGCCGCCGCGAGCCCAATCGCGCAGCCCACCAGCCGGTCCGGCGGGTGCCGCCACCTCGTCAAGATCCGACTCGCTCTCGCGTGTGACATCCCATCACCTCTTCGTCTCGGGTCCGCCTCGCCGCCAGCCCGAAAATCGTCGCCGGCGGCTCCGATTTCCGCCCAGCCTGGCCTGCCTGGGAGTCTGCACCGCTTCTACGGCGCAGACTCCTAGCCGGCACAGCGTACGAGGTGGTCGCCCTCGTAGCACATCATCTGCTGCGGGGTCCGCTCGCGCTCGTTCATGACGTGCAGGTCGCCGCCGTGGTCGACCAGAAGCTGAACGAGCGCGGGCCACGCCTTGAAGACCGCCGAATGCAGGGCGGTGTCGCCAGCGTCGTTGCGGGCGTTCACGTCGACGCCCAGACTCAGGGCGAATCGCGTCGCTTCCAGATTCGACTTCTCGTCCGCGTGCAGGGCCTCGGCGACTTCGGGCGGCACTCGCCGTTCGTGACGGTCGATCTCGCCATTGCCCCAGTTTGCACCCGCCGCGATCATCAGCGGCGTCGTTCCGTCCTGCAGCGGCAGGAGCGGATTGGCGCCGTAGCCGGCGAGGATGCGCATGATCTCAAGGTCGGCGTACTTCGCGGCAAGAAGGAACGGGGTCGCACCGACGAGGGAGCCTGGCAGGATCCACCAGTTGGTCGCCCGTGGCACGCGAGTGCCCCCGGTGAGACGGATGTCGGGATCGGCGCCGTGCGCGATCAACGTCTCGACCAGCATCGCGTCGGCCCGCAGCACGGCGGTGTGCAGCGCCGCGTAGCCGGCCCGCGCCGCGTTCGGCTGGGCACCGCGCTCCAGAAGGAATGCGGCCAGCTCGCCGTGCCCGCTGTGGCTGGCGACCACCAGCGCGGAGGCGCCGTCCGGCGCGGTCTCGTTCACGTTCGCGCCGGCATCGAGCAGGAGCCGCGCGCTTTCGATGCCGCCCTGCCGCGCCGCGAAGAGCAGCGGCGTGAACCCACCCAGCGCGAGCTCCCGGGCCCGCTCGTCGCCCCGGCCGCCCACGCTCACGAGCAGGGAGCGGCTCTGCGTTCGGGCGTGGACGTCGGCCCCATGCGCCAGCAGCGCTCGCACGACATCGTCGTGCCCTTGGGCTACCGCCCACATCAGCGCCGTTTGTCCGCGTGAGGACTCTCGTGCGTTGACGTTGGTCGCCCCGCGTTCCAGCAGCGCAATGACCGCGTCGGCGCTGCCCGTCCGCGCGCAGGTCATCAGCGCCGTTTCGCCCATCGAGGTGGCGGCGTTCGGATCGGCTCCCGCGTCCAGGAGCCGGGAGACCATGGGAGAGCTCCGGTTGATGCAGGCGAGCGAGAGGGGCGTGATGCCGTAGGCGTTCGCAGCGTCGGCGTCCGCACCGGCGTGAAGCAGCAGGTCGACCGATTCGGGATCGTCCCAGCGGACCGCCCAGTGCAGCAGCGTCGCGCCGTCGGCCTCGGGGGTGTTCACGTCGGAGCCACGATCGAGCAGAGTGCGTACCTCTGCGTGGTCTCCGCTCCGGATCGCCTCCTTGAGCTGGAGGTCGGCAGCTTCCGCGGACGGGCATGTGCCCGCGAACAGCATCGCTGCCAGAAATGCAGCGGTAGGGGCCGTGGCTCCGGTGCGCATGCTCCCTCCTCGTGTCGTCCAGTCAGCGCGCCGTGTAGGTCCGGCTGTACCCGTTGCGGCCGTTCGTCATCGTGAACGTGCCGTCGGCCTGCACGGACGCCTTGAGCCAGTGGCCCTCGCAGTCCTCCGACTCCCCGAAGTTGGCGATCATGTCGTCCGCCGTGTTGTGCCCCTCGGCGGTCAGCGCCAAGTGCCCCTGCCAGATGCCTTCGATGCCCGGGACGTCCGTGACCCGGTCGTACATGTGCGGTGCGGTGATCCCCTTCCGGGGGCCGTTGTTGAACACCACCACCTGCGGGCTGATGGCCCGCAGGTGCGCCGGGGCGCCGGCCCCGTCGAACGCGCCGTGGCGGCTGGTCTGGTAGAGCGTGACGGTTCCCAACTGATTGACCGGGCATGACAGCTTCATCTCCATGTCCCAGTCGAGGTCGCCGAGGTTCAGGAACGAGAAGCCGCCGTAGCTGAAGAGCGCTCCCAGGGTCCGCTGGTTCTCGGCGGAGGCGGGCGGCCGGGTCTCGGCCCCGGCGCAGTGCGGGTTGGGACCGCCGCCGTCGAGCGTCTCGGAGATCAGCTCCATGTTGGAGGAGATCATGCGCACCCCGACGTCGCCCAGGGACATGATGTCGCCGGCGTTGGCGACCATCCGCGCGTCTCCCGCGACCTCCAGGTAGAGGTCACGCCACTGCTGGTTCCGCTCCTCCGTCTCGCCGCCGTGATCGAGAAAGTGCTCGATCTGAACCATCTCGGCCAGCTCCCCGAGGCTGCCGACGTGGTCGGTGTGGAAGTGCGTGATCAGCATGTAGTCGAGCTTCTCGAGGCCGGCATCCTGCATCGCCGCGACGATCCGCTCGGCGTCCCGGCCCGCCGGCTGCGGCCAGCCGGTATCGACGAGCATCGACTCGCCGGTCGGGGCCACGATCAGCGTCGCCCCGCCGCCCTCGACGTCGACCCAGTAGATGTCCATGGTCTGGGCAACCGCGGGCGCAACGGCGCCGACCATCCAGATGAGGGCACCCACGATCACGCCGGACAGACGACCCCGGGTTTCACTGTGCCGCATCGTGGTCTCCCTGCTCCCTTGGGCTTCGGCCACCCTCGGTCGCCCGTGTCCAAGAGGATGCCTTCGACCCTAGCAGGACACGCAGTTGTCGTTGTTCACCGCGCCGAGGCTCTCCAGGTACGCGAGCGTCTTCGGGAACGGCAGCGTGCGCTGATACGGTCCGTTCGCCATGTCGGCCGTCGTCTGGCCGCGGCGGCTCACCGCCATGACGTCGGCGCCCTGTTCCACCAGGTACCTGACCAGTTCGGTGTCGCCGCGTGCCGCGGCGTGGTGAAGCACGTTGTAGCCGTCGTGGTCGCGGGCGTTGACATCTACGCCCACTTCTTCGATCAGGTACTTCACCGACGGGATCCAGCCGTCCGGCACGTGGCGGTGGGCGTTGGATTCGAAGCCTTCGCCGTAGCCGACGCCGGAGGCTGCGTGCAGCGGCCACACGCCCGGGCCGCCGGGGACGGCCGGCGGCAGCCCGGAGGGATCCGGCGCGTTGCCGTCTCTCCGTCGCCGCGGCTCCGGTGCCCGCGTCGGCACGTTCGGATCCGCGCCGTGGGCCATGAGCAGTCTCATGGCCGCGACATCGGTGGCGTACGCGGCGCGCCAGAACGGCGTGGCGCCGTCGACGCTCTCCGAGCAGCAGTGGTTGTACGACATGTACCAGAGGTGGTTGGCGAGTCGGACGTTCGGGCTCGCCCCGGCCTCGAGCAACGCCTCCATGACGTCGAGATAGCTGGCCTCCTGCTGGTCGTGCGCTCTGGGCTGCGGGTAGCGCGCCCGCGGCGCCCATTGCAGATTGAGCGCGGCGAACAGGGGAGCGGCCCCGCCGTCGGTCGCGATGTCCGGATCTGCCCCGCGTTCGATCAGCCGCAACGCCAGGTCGAAGTGACCGTTCATCGTGGCGATCTGCAGCGGGCTCGTGTTGTCGCCGCTCACACGGTCGATGTCGGCGCCGGCGTAGAGCAGCGCCAGCGCCACGTCGGTGTGCCCCTGGCGGGCAGCGTGCAGCAGCGCGGTCAGGCCGCCCTGGGCGCCGACCCGCTCGGTGTAGTCGCGCGGCGTGCCACGCGACAGGCGCCGGCCGTCGCTGTCTGCCCGTGCCGTTTCCGGGAACGCCTGCACCTGGCGCGCGGCCCGAATCGCGGCCTGGACCTGGCTGGCGGTCGGCTGCCAGCCCTGCTGCTCGTGGGGCGGCGCGGCGGCCCGGAAGCCGTCCAGCACTTCCTGCCGCCGGAACGCCGCGGCGCGATCCTCCGAGTCGAGCGCGGGAAGATCGACCACCCGGGTGGCCGTCTCCAGTTTCGCGCCCCGCTCCATCAGCACGTTGACCGGGCCGATGCGATTGGCCGCCGCCGCGAACATCAGCGGCGTCTGGCCCCAGGTGTCCTCCTGCACGTCGATGTCCGCACCGTGGTCTAGCAGGGCCGCGACCGCCTCGGCACTTCCGGCCTGCGCCGCCAGATGCAACGGCGTCGCTCCACTGGTCGTGGTCGCGTGCGGATCGGACCCGGCTTCGAGCAGGGCACGGACGACGTCCGACTGCCCGGTGCGACTGGCGACGTGCAGCGGCGTGTGCTGGCCGATGCGGGTGGCCGCGTCCAGGTTGGCGCCGGCGTAGATCAGGGTCTCCGCCAGCTCGAGGTCGCTTCGCATCGCCGCCCAGTGCAGCGCCGTCATGCCGTCCGCCTGCGCCGTCTGCACGTCGACGCCCCGTTCCAGCAAGGTCCTGACCGCCTCCGCGTCGCCGCGTCGCGCCGCGTCCGCCACCGGGGCATCCACGGTCGCCGCCACGAGCACGGACAGCAGCGCCGGCACGGCGCACAGCGCGATCGTCAATCCTCCGCGCAATGACCACCTGTTCATGGCTGCCCTCCCGGTCAGATGCTGAGCGCGAGTTCGCCGGTGCTGTCGCCGAAACGCGCCCGATCGTCGTGCCCGAGAGCGTGCAGCAGGGTGAGCATGCCGTTCGCCATCGGCGTTCCTTCCGGCGCCTTCACGTGCAGGCCGCCCGGGAGCCGTCCGTTGGCGTGGCCGAGGACGATCAGCGGACAGCGCTTGTGGTTGTGCAGGTTGGGGTCGCCCATCCCGGACCCGTACAGGATCACGCTCTTGTCCAGCAGGTGCGTGTCGCCCTCGACCGTGCTCTTCAGCTTGTCGAGGAAGTACGGCAGCAGGCTGACGTGGTAGCGGTTGATCTTGCTGAACTCGACGATGGCGTCCTCGTTCCCGCCGTGGTGCGATGCGGAGTGGAACGGTTTGTCCGTCCCGCTCAGCGGGTAGACCCGGCCCGACGCGTCGCGTCCCATCTTGAACGAGAAGACGCGGGTCACGTCGCTTTCGAAGGCGAGCGCCTGCACGTCGAACATCAGCTTCACGTGCTCGTCGAACGAATCGGGCACGCCGGCCGGCGCCTCGGGCAGCTCCCGCGTCTCGCCGTTCATGTTGCGCTCCTCGACCCGCTGGATGCGCCGTTCGATCTCGCGGATGTTGTCCAGGTAGCGCTCCATGCGACGCCGATCGGTCGGTCCGAGCTCGCGGGTCAACTGCGCGACGCGCGACGTCATCCAGTCGAGGATGCTGGCGTCGGTCTTGCGGCGCGCGGCGCGCTCCTCGGCGCTACCGCCCACGCCGAAGAGCTGCTCGAAGGCGACTCTGGGCGAGCGGGTCACGGGGAGCGGCTCGGTCGGCGACGCCCAACTGATCGAGTCGGTGTAGACGCAGGTGTAGCCGTAGGCGCAGCCGCCGGCCTGGTCGACGTTCTCGATGCAGAGCTGCATCGACGGCAGGGGCGTCTCCTGGCCGAAGCGCTGCGCGTGAAGCTGGTCCAGCGAGGTGCCGGCCAGGACGTCCGAGCCCTGGGTCTGCTTCGGATGGGACTGGGTCAGGAAGACCGAGCTGGTGCGGAAGTGGTCGCCGCCGATCTCCGGGGGCGAGAACGCCTCGGCCATCCCGACGTCGGTGTCGCTGATGATCGTGAGGTGCTCGCGATACGGCTCCAGCGAGCTGAGGGCGCCTGCGCCCAGGTCGAAGTCGCGGCCCGCGGTGGCGGGGCTCCACAGGTGCTCGGTGCGGCCCCAGGCGTTGGAGCCGGCCGCGCCGTGCACCATCTCGATGCAGACCAGGCGGGTCGGATCGAGCGCCGCCCTGGCCGTCGCCGATACGCGGCCGGCCGGATGCATCGCATCCAGGAAGGGCAGGGCCAGCGTGGCGGCTCCGACGTCACGGAGAAATGTACGACGAGGAATGTGCTTGCCAGTGATATACATGAATCTGTCTCCCCACCTGTTCCTGTCGGTCTGTCTCTTGCGCGGCTACTGCGCTTCGGTCTCGACGCCGTCCGCTTCCGCCCGCTGCATCCGGAACGCCGGGCTGTTGATGACGCCCAGGATGAACGCGGACATGCGGTGGTCGGCGGCGCGCGCCGCCTCGGTGATCGTTCGGATGGACGGCATGTCGTAGTGCTCCACGCGCCGTCCGAGCGCGTAAGCCATCAGGTTCTCGGTGAACGTCCGGGCCAGCGGAATAGGCAGGTCGAGCAGCGCCTCTCGCAGGCCCTGCGGACTCGATACCTGGGTCCCGTCCCACATCTCGCCGCGGGTGTCGAGCGGCATGCCGTTCTCGCGGATCCGCCACTTGCCGATGACGTCGAAGTTGTCCAGCGCCAGCCCGAGCGGGTCCATGAACCGATGACAGGCGCTGCACGTCGGGTTCGTGCGGTGGATCTCCATCCGCTCGCGCGTCGTGAGCGCCCGGCCGTCGATGACCGTCGCCGTCTCGTCGAGGTCGGGGATCGCCGGGGGTGGCGGCGGAGGCGGCACGCCGAGGATCACCTCCAGCACCCACTTGCCCCGCAGCACCGGCGACGTGCGGTTGGCCATCGACGTCAGCATCAGGACCGAGCCGTGGCCGAACAGGCCCTGGCGCCGGTCGTCCGTGTACCGGATGCGCCGAAACTCCGGACCCGCCACGTTCGGCAGGCCGTAGTGCCGGGCCAGACGCTCGTTGACGAACGTGTAGTCGGCGGTGAACAGGTCGAAAAAGCTGCGGTCCTCGCGTACCAGGCTGTCGAACAGCAGCTCCGTCTCCCGGCGCATCGCGTCGGCGAGCTGCCGGTCGAAGTTCGGGAACCAGAACGCGTCGGGCTGAACCTGATCCATGTCCTGCAGGCGCAGCCAGAGCGCGGCGAACCGGCTGGCCAGCGATTCCGACCGCGGGTCGGCCAGCATGCGCCGCGTCTGTGCGTCGAGCACGTCCGGATCCGAGAGCTTCCCGTCCGCCGCCAGCGCGATGAGCTCCTCGTCGGGCGGGCCGGCCCAGAGGAAGAACGCGAGCCGCGACGCCAGGGCCACGTCCGAGATCCGGTAGTTCCGCCCCGGTTCGACATCTTCCGCCGGCCGCTCCAGCCGGAACAGAAAGTCGGGGCTGGCCAGGGTCGCCTGCAGCGCCGTGCGGATGCCGGTCTCCCAGCCATCGTTTGCCAAGCCCACCTCGTAGAACGCCATCAGGTCGGCGAGGTCCGTCTCGGTCAACGGCCGGCGGTAGGCCCGCGTGGCCACCCGGGTGACGATCTCCTCGGCGCAGGGGCGCTCGGTCGCGGGCGACGTCGGGCGGCAGGTGAAGACCCGCTGCCGGCTCGGCGTCTCCGACACGCCGGTCACGTCGTACGGACCGTCGATGACGAAGTCGCGCATATGCGGCAGGGCGGTGATGCCGTACCCCAGGTCGCCGATCTCGGTGTCGACGATCGACCATTCGTGCGGCGCGAGCACGTCCTCGACCGGCCCCTCGAACTGCCGGACGAACACCGCGGACACGCGCCGGGGACCCGCGCGGACGAAGATCGGCTCCTCTACCTCGAGGTTCACGCCGTTCGGGTCGGAAGTGCGCAGCCACTGGTCCATCGCCAGCAGTGTCACCGGCTCGCCGTCGATCGAGATCTCGATCTGCTCGTTGCGGATCGTCGATCCGGACAGACCGCCCGTGGTCGTGTGCTGGAACGCCATGGAGAAGAGGTAGTCGCCGTCGGCAGGGAAGTTGTGCACGACGGAGAACCCGCCGCGGGTGCCGTACGGCGCGCCGTCCACCCGGTCCCACTGCGAGTACGCCCGCGACTTCGAGTAGGTCGTCTGCTTCGGCGCGGCGTTCGGATTCCCGATCGCAAGCTGCGCGACCTCGGTCGCGGCCCGCAGGTAGCCGTCGAGCAGCGTCGCCGACAGCATCTGGACATCTGCGATGTTGTCGAAGTTGGCGCTCATCGTGTCGAGCGGCAGGTAGTCGCCCGCGTCGATGCGCAACCCCAGCAGGTCGTCGACGGCCCGCTCGTACTCGTAGCGGTTCAGACGCTGGAAGGTCCGGTAGCCCGGATTCGGGTTGCCGGCGGCCGCCCGGTCCACCACCGTTTCGAGCGTCTCGACGAGCGCGGTGAGCGTTTCCGCCGCCGGCCGCCGCATCCCGGGCGGCGGCATCATGTTGGCCCGCAGCTTGCGGATCATCTTCTCCGTGCGCAGAGCTTCCTCGGGGCTGCTCGCCGCCGAACCGACGGCGAAGTCCTCCAGCGAGAGGTTGCCGGTCAGCATGCGGTCGTTGTGGCAGCTCCGGCAGTAGCGCTGGACGACCCCGGTCAGCTCCGCGTGGTCGGGAACGGCCTCGCGGGGCGCGGGAGCGGCCTCCTGGGCCGGCGTGCGGGCGGCCGTATCGACGGACAGAACCGCGGCCGCGAACAGGGCGGCGAGTACAGCGGCGGGCGCAGCAATTGTTCTCATGGCGTATCGCCCCGGCCGTGCGCCGAAAACGACCGTGCGCTTGACGGCCGGCAATTCGAATCCGCCCAGTGTAGCAGCCTTTGGCGACGACGCCACGGGAAAACCGGACACCGGCATGTGCGTTCCTGCGTTCCTGCCTGCCGCCGCATCCCGCGCCGGCAGCCCATCGTCCCGGTGGGACCGACCGCGGCTCCCGGCAGCCGTACGTGTAGGATCGGAAGCTCGGCTCGAAGCGGATCGCGAGGCAGCAGATGGACAGCCGCAATCGAATGAATGGTCTGGCGTCGGGGCTGGGCAGCATCGCCGTTGCCGTCGCGCTGGTCGCGGCAGTGCTCGCCGCGTCGTCCGCGGCGCCGGCCGCTGGAGGCGGTGTAGGGCAGGGCGGCGGTTCCATCACGGGCCGCGTGATGGTGACGGATGCACCGGAGCCGCGGATGGTCGCGGTGACGACCGATCAGGCGGTCTGCGGCACCGAGGTCGAGGACCGGGCCGTGGTGGTCGATGCGTCGGGCGGCCTCGCGAACGCGGTGATCGTCGTCGCCGGGGTGCCCTGGAGCGAGCCGCCGTCGGAGCCGGCCATCGACAACGCAGGCTGCTACTTCGTCCCGCGTGTTCAGGTGCTGCCGACCCGGACGGTCGTCACCATTCGTAGCGAGGACGATACGCTCCACTCGACGCACGCCTACGACGACCGGCAACGCACGCTGTTCAACATCGCCATCCCGTTTCCGGGCCTCGAGGTCCAGCGGCCGCTCCGGCGCCCGGGGCCGGTGCGCATCGAATGCGACTCGCACGGCTGGATGCGCGGCTGGGTCTACGTTTCCGACGACCTCGGGACGGTGACCGGGACGGACGGCCGGTTCGAGTTGACCGGTATCCCGCCCGGAAGCTACCAGCTCACCGTCTGGCACGAGCGCTACGAGGGCGCCACCCGGCAGATCACGGTGACGGCCGGGGGGACCGCCGAGGCCGATTTCACCCTCGAGTAGCGAGGCAGGTCGCGACCGCCAGTGGCGAGACCGTCCGTACCGCAGAGCGACCGTTCGTGAGCTCCACCGACGTCCCGTCCCGTCCCGCCAATTCGTTCGTCGCCTGGGCGGAGCGCGCGGTCGCTGCCGCTTGGTTCAGGCACGGCGTAACCGCCGCCATCGCGATCAACGCCATCGTCATCGGACTCGATACTTCCGCCGCGTTGTCTGCGCGCTACGGAAGCCTGTTCGAGAGCGCCAGCCAGACGTTCCTGGCCACCTTCGTGATCGAGGCGCTGATCAAGATGGCGGCCAGGTGGCCGCGCGTTGAGAACTACTTCAGGGACGGCTGGAACGTCTTCGACTTCACCGTGATCGTCGTCAGCTTGTTCCCGAACACTGGCGAGCTGGCGACGCTGGCCAGGCTGGCCCGCCTGTTCCGCGTGCTGCGCCTCGTGTCCGCGCTGCCGGGGCTGCGGCTGATCGTCTCCACGCTACTCCGATCGGTGCCCGGCATGTTCAACGTGCTGGCACTGATGTCGATCGTCTTCTACGTCTACGGCGTGGCCGGCTACCACCTGTTCCACGAGGTCGATCCGACCCACTGGCGTACGCTCGGCATCGCCCTCCTGTCCCTTTTCCGGATCGTCACGCTGGAGGACTGGACGGACATCATGTACGCGGCCCTCGAGCACCACTGGTGGGCGTGGGCCTACTTCGTGAGCTTCGTCGTGGTCGGGACCTTCGTAGTCATCAATCTCTTCATCGCCGTGGTAATCAACAGCCTGGACGAAGCGAAGCAGGAGCGGCTGCACGACCTGCAGGCGCCGCCGACGCGCGACGAGCTGATGGCGGAGCTGACCCGGACGCGGGGTGCGCTCGCGCGGCTCCAGGAGCGCCTGGACCAGGGCAACGACGGATAGCGGACAGTGGCTATTGGTCGCCTCGACCGGTCGGCGCATGACCGGTTGACGCCGGGTTGAGGCCGGACTCAGTTTGGCTTGGTCGGCTTCGGCGGCGGCGGCGTGACTTGACATGGACGTGGGGGAGACCCTCCGGCGCTGGCTGGATGACCCGCCTATCCGGCGGCATATCGACCCGCCATGGCCTTATATGCAGCCTCTTCGCATCTGACGTTCAGTTGTTCATCGGTTGGGACATGAGCGCTCCCGGCGCAGTCCGTCGCGCGAGTAACCCTGCGCGCCAGTTCCGCGAGCGTTCGCCGCGCGTCATCATCGTCGATCTAGTCGGCCTGGATCTCGCCCCACAGCGCGGCCAGCTCGACCTCCATCTCGCTGCATTCACGTCGGATGGAGCCCAGCACGGCCGCCTTGTTCGCGTAGTCGGCGAGAAAGTCCCACGCGACCAGAATGGCGACGACAGCGGCCGATCCGACCTGGATTATCTTTGGCAGCGCGTTGGTGGCAGCCGCGACACCGGCAGTTGCCGACGCCAGGAGCACGAGCCGAACGGCCAAGTGCTGCCGGTATTGCCTGCTCGCCATCCGCTCGTAGTACCGCACGAGCCGGGCGGTGTCGAGCATCTCCTGCCACACGGCGTTTCGCGTCGCGTCCGTCGCCCCTGCCATGCGATTCAGTGTAGCATCGGTGTCAGTGTGTTCCGACGCGGATCTGGCGACAGACCCTGCCCCGACGCGGCTGAGCTGTCAGACGGATAACCGGGGCCTATGCAGCGGATACTCCAAGTGGGACCAGGGTCGCGCGGAGCACGGCGATGAAGCGGCTACGTGCGCCATTTGTCAAAGAAGCGTGCCAAGTCCCGCAATTCCTTGCGCTTATCGTCGTCTAACCCGTTGGGATTGAAATGCATGACGTCATTCCGTATTTCTCGTACGGAATGCAGGTATTTGACGAATATCTTGAGATCGATGTTGAGCGCAGTTGCTTCCAGTTGTTCCTGTTCTCCAGAAGTCGGCAGTATCCTCCGAACGTAAGGTCTGCTGGACCCTTGGTTTTCCTCTTCGGCGGGGTTGCAACGTCGGAATCGGGGGTGTTATCTGGATCCTCGGACGCGGCCTCCAACTGGCAGAGCGTGAACTTGCCGTGTATGAGGTTGCGCAAGTGTCCCTCTATCTCGCCGATGAACAGAAACGGCTCGGCGAGTTGCCCGACCTCGTACAGGAGGTCCGTTGCCGTAACGATCCCGGTGATGGTCTTGTCTCTCGCCCGCACCAGCACGTATTCGTGCTCCAGAACTGAGCGCACGGCTTCGAATAGCCGACTGTTGTAGGAAACCACATTCACCCGTTCGTCCGTGCAGTCGTCTACGGACTTACACTCGAGTCCTTGCGACATGCGTTTGTTGATTGACCTCCAGGTGACTATTCCGGATACGTCGCGGTCGGTCCTCATCACGGGAACTTGGGAATAGTTCTTCATCTGCATGGTAAAGGTTGCTTCATTCAATGGACTCTGCGGCTTTACTCTTGTGGGACTCCTTCTGGCGGCCTTGAGTGCCCCGATCCGGTGCGTGGGTTCAGCCGGACGCGGCGGGCAGGGTGCACCAGGCGCGTCCGAATCGATCTCAAGGGTGATTTGGGCATCGAGCCCGGGGGCCGTGAAGTCCTGGTCCGCGCGGAGCTTGAACTTCCTCAACCCCTTGCGAATGTGCTTGTTGATGTGATGTCCCCTTCTCTCAAAGCCGAACTTCCCCAGCAGGTCTCGTACCTTGAGCGACTCCGGCGAGGCCGCGGCGCCCCTGCCGATCTCCTCGTTCATTCGGTTGGCAATGCCTTCCAGCCACTGGTAGCCTCTATCCACCTCAGACTCCCGTTCTTCAGCGCGGCGGTACCGCCTGTCGGACCGGCAACGACGACCTGCGAAAACGCTGTGGCTACTCCCGCGGCCCGTAGCTCCTGCTGAACCCGTTCCGGCTGTTGGTCACCGTGAACGAGCCGTCCCGGCGGGCCGAGACGTGGGTCCAGTGCGACGTTCCCATGTGCACGGTGCGGCCGGCGGCGAGCTCCGTGCCCTCCTCCAGGTTGGCGATGAACTGCTCCGGCCGGTTGTGGGCCTCGCCGCCGGGGATGGAGTAGTGGTTCTGCCAGAGGTCCTCCAGGCTCTCGGTCGCCTGCAGGATCTCGAACGTCTGCACCGCACCCCCCTTGCGGGGGCCGTTGTTCATGGCGGCCGCCCGCGGCTCGATGGCGCGGACCAGCGCTTCCGAGCCGGAGGTCTCCGAGCCGTGGTGCGAGACGAGGTAGAGATCGATCTTGCCGACCTTGTTGTCCGGGCACATCAGCGGGTGTTCCCGGTTCCAGTTCAGGTCGCCCATGATGATGCTGCGGAAGGCGCCGAAGCCGACGAAGGTGCTGACCGACTGGTCGTCCTCGGCGTTGCCGTAGCGGCTGGTGATTTCCTCGCCGTGGAAGGTGAAGCCCTCGCAGTGCGGGTTGGCGCCGCCGGCGCCGTCGAGCGGCGCGTCGAGCACTGCGCCGCCGGCGGCGATGATCACGACGTCGAGGTCGCCGACCGGCAGGCGGTCGCCGGGCTGCACTGCGCGGTGCGCGCCGCCGCCGCGCAGGTCCGTGTAGACCTCGAAGGCGGCCAGGCGGCCCTCCTCTCGATCGACGGTGGTGCCGTGGTCGACGAAGTTGCGGATCGGGAGCCGCTCGGCGAGCTGCGCCGCGCCGCCCATGTGGTCGCCGTGGAAGTGGGTCACCACCAGGTAGTCGATCTGCGTCACGCCGGCATCGGCCGCCGCCGCCGCGATGCGGTCGGCGTCGCGCCCTTCGAAGCCGGGCCAGCCGGTGTCGACGAGCATCGATTCGCCGGACGGCGCCACGAAGAGCGTGGCCTCGCCGCCTTCGACGTCGACGACGTAGATGTCCAACGTGTCAGCGGACTCCTCCTGGGCGGACGGTGACGCCGCGGCGAGTGCGAGACAGAGCAGCAGCAACGCGATTGCGCGCATGGGACACCTCCTGCGCCCATTGTGGGACGGCGTGCACGGCGCTGGCAATGGCTGGGAGTCTGCGCCGCGCAAGCGGTGCAGACTCCCAGGGAGGCTTGGCTGGGCGGAAAGCGGAGCCGCAAGGCGACGGTTTCCGGGCTAGGATCTCGGGAGCATGCCGCCACAGTACGTCTACACGATGAAGGGGCTCGGCAAGCGGTATCCCCCCGACCGCACCGTGCTCAAGGACATCTGGCTGTCGTTTCTGCCGGGCGCGAAGATAGGCGTCCTCGGCGCCAACGGGGCGGGCAAGAGCACGCTGCTGCGCATCATGGCGGGGGAGATCACCGAGTTCGACGGCGAGGCGTTTCCGGCCCAGCGTCTCACCATCGGCTACCTGGCGCAGGAGCCGGCGCTCGACCCCTCCAAGAGCGTGTCCGGCAACGTCAACGAGGGCGTTGACGACATGCGCACGCTGCTGAAGCGCTACGACCAGGTGGTCGCCGATCTGTCGTCGGGCCTGGTGTCTCCCGAGATGGACGAGGCGCTGGAGGAGCAGGGCGAGCTCCAGAGCAAGATCGATGCCATTGGCGCCTGGGATCTCGACTCGCGCGTCCAGATGGCGATGGACGCCCTGCGCCTGCCGCCCGGCTCGGCCGACGTGACAACGCTGTCGGGAGGAGAGCGCCGGCGCGTAGCTCTCTGCCGCCTGCTGCTGCAGTCGCCGGACCTGCTGCTGCTCGACGAGCCGACCAACCACCTCGACGCCGAGTCGGTTGCCTGGCTCGAGCGCTTTCTGGCCGACTACCGGGGCACCGTCGTGGCCGTCACCCACGACCGGTACTTCCTGGACAACGTCGCCGGATGGATTCTGGAGCTCGACCGCGGGGCCGGGATTCCCTGGGAGGGGAACTACTCGTCGTGGCTCGCGCAGAAGCAGCAGCGGTTCGACGTCGAGGCGAAGCAGGAGGCGAAGCGGCGCCGCACGCTGCAACGCGAGCTGGAGTGGATCGCGATGTCGCCCCGCGCCCGGCAGGCGAAGGGGAAAGCGCGGCTGAACGCCTACGAGCGCCTGCTGGCCGAAGACAGCGCGCAGAAGATCGACTCGGTCGAGATCTACGTGCCGCCCGGCCCGCGGCTCGGCGACGTGGTCGTCGAGGCGACCGACGTCATCAAGGGCTACGGCGACCGGGCGCTGATCGGTGGCCTGTCGTTCACGCTGCCGCCGGCCGGCATCGTCGGAGTGGTGGGCCCCAACGCGTCCGGCAAGACGACGCTGCTGCGGCTCATCACCGGCGAGGAGGAGCCCGACGCGGGCGATATCCGGCTCGGCGACACCGTCCAGCTCGGCTACGTCGACCAGAGCCGCGAGCTCGATCCGCAGCAGACCGTCTGGGAGGCGATTTCGGACGGCCGCGACGAGATCACCCTCGCGAAGCGCACCATCGCCTCGCGCGCCTACGTATCCTGGTTCAACTTCCGGGGAAGCGATCAGCAACGCAAGGTGGGAACGCTCTCCGGCGGTGAGCGGAACCGGGTGCACCTCGCGAAGCTGTTGCGCGGCGGCGCCAATCTGCTGCTGCTCGACGAGCCGACCAACGACCTGGACGTCGACACGTTGCGCGCGCTCGAAGACGCGATCGTCGAGTTCGCGGGCTGCGCCGTGGTGGTCAGCCATGACCGCTGGTTCCTCGACCGCATCGCGACGCACATCATCGCCTTCGAGGGGGACAGCGAGGTGGTCTGGTTCGCGGGCAACTACGCCGACTACGAGGCCGACCGCCGCCGTCGGCTCGGGCGCGCCGCGGACCAGCCGCACCGCATCCGGTTCCGGAAGTTGACGCGCGTCTGACGCGCATCGCCCGCCGTACCGGTGCCGACCGACGATTGGACGCCACTGCAATAGGCAATCGGCCGGCCTCCAAATAGGCAATCAGACGCTTGTAGAACCAGCAATCAGACGCTAATCTAACCAGCAGATGGACGCGGCACGGTCGCTGTTTCCGCGCTCCTTGGCGCCCGCCATTCGGGAAGCCCTGGCGGATACGCCCGTCGTCTGCCTGCTCGGCCCGCGGCAGAGCGGCAAGACCACGCTGGCGCAGCAACTCGCGCCGAGCCGTGCGTTGGTCAATCTGGACGAGCAGAGCTACTACCGGACCGCCACCGAAGACCCTGCCGGTTTCGTGGCCAGCATGGCGGACGCCACGACCGTGGATGAGGTCCAACGTGCGCCGGCACTCCTTCCCGCCATCAAGCACGCGGTGGACCAGGACCGGCGTCCCGGTCGCTTCCTGCTGACCGGCTCGGCCAATCTGCTGCTGGCGCCGGCCGTCACCGAATCGCTGGCCGGACGGATGGAGGTGGTGCAGTTGCACCCCTTGACCGAGTCGGAGAAAGCGCGACGGTCCGGCCGGTTCCTGAGCATGCTGCTGGACGGTGAGTTCGAGCCGAGCATCCGGTCCGACAGAGAGTCCGACGGTCCGTCGTTGGCAGAGCGGCTGGTTGCGGGCGGCTATCCCGAGCCGCTCACCCGACCGCCCCGCCGTGCGAGGCAGTGGCATCGGCAGTACCTGCGTAGCATCATCGAGCGTGACGTGAGGGACGTTGCGCGGGTGCGGGACGTGAACGAGATCGGCCGGCTGCTCGAGCTGCTGGCTCTGCGGAGCGCGGAGCTGTTCAACGCCAGCGGCCTCGCCAACGACCTCGGTCTGCGCCGGGAGACGGTCGAGCACTACGTCGCCGTGCTGGAGCGGCTCTTCCTGGTGCGACGCCTGCGGGCGTGGCGTCGCAATCCGGCCAACCGCCTCGTCACGTCCTCGAAGGTGCATCTTCTGGACAGCGGGCTGGCCGCCGCCCTTGCCGGCCTGACGGCCGACCACTGGCTCTCCAGCCGTGACCGCATGGGACATCTGCTGGAGTCGTTCGTGGTCCAGCAACTCGTCGCCCAGGCGGCCTGGACCGACCCGGACGTGCGGTTCTGGCACTATCGCGACAAGGATCAGGTGGAGGTCGACATCGTCGTGACCCGCGGCGCGAAGACCTGGGGCATCGAGGTCAAGGCCGCCGCGAGCATCACAGCCACCGACGGGCGGGGCCTTGCCCGGCTCGCGGACCGCTGCGGGGACGACTTCGAGTCCGGTGTGCTGCTCTACGCCGGCCGGGATGTGCTTCCGTTGGGGGGCGGCCGGCGCATGCTGGCAGTGCCGTTGAGCGAGTTGTGGGAGCAGTAGGAACAGGCGTTCTGGTGTAACTCCTGCGGACATTCAGTCCGCGGATACGCCGGTCAGAATTGCCAGTGAGATCGTTGTGCCTATATATGTTCGAACTCTGATATTCCTGTAATCTTCACCATGTGTTGTCTTCGCCGGTTCCGTCCTCATGGTCTGCTTGTTCAGGCGCCTCTTCTTACAAATAACCATATAACCAGTCTCTATCGTGGCGTCATCGAATGGAGTCTCACGATCGACCTCGCATACCGCTCGGAGGTACTCCAGTAGCGGCAGCGAGCGGCGCACCTGTTCCCTCGCCCTGGGCTCCCACGTGGCCTTGAGTTCCACGAGAACGCAATGGGTGTGGCCGTGCAACTCCACGAACAGCAAGTAGTCGCAGATCAGGTTCAAGCCAGCGTGTATGTTGAGCCGTGGAACGTGACCGACGCCTGTACTTCCCAAGCGTATCGCAGTGACTGGAACTGATGCCAGCACTTGCACCTGCATTCCGGATTGCTCGTCCATAAGGAGGACGCCGTCGGCATTCGCCGGTACGAGCGCGACGTCTTCCACGATTTGCGGTAGTTCAGAGACTAGCGACATGTCAATCGTGCGATTCTTCCGCCAGGCGGATGGCGAGCTCGTTGGCTACGTCGTTTATCTTGTTGATCGTGTCGTCGAAGTTCGGCATATCGATGCCCAGCTTGTCGATCTCACACGGGGTCAGGCCGTTCTCCGCCGCGATATACGCTCGGATTCTCTCCGGTGCGAGACAGTCGTCGTCTTGGTAGTTCAGTCGGTTCATTACATCTGTCTTGTTTCGGAAGGAGCTGTTCAGCATGATCAGATTGTTGATCTCCTTGACGATATAGTCGCTGTGGGTGGTCAGTAAGACCTTCATCCCGGTCCTCACCAGGCGAGCCAGCAGGCGCGCCATCAGAATCTGGTTGGCGGTGTCGAGATGGCTCTCCGGTTCGTCGATGATCAACAGGTGGTCTCTTTGGGCCACGTGACGCAAAAAGAAATACAAGTCCGAGAGGCCACGTGCCGATGAGGACGCAAGATGCAGCGGGATCGTGAAACGGCGGTCTCCACGCGCCGCAGACCGAAACTCGATCGCATCACCGGATGTCGCGTAGTAGCCGTTCATCAATTTCCGGATGTCGTTGAAGAAACCATCATCGTAGATTCCGCTCTTTTCCTTTCGCAGATCGGGAATGCTCCGAGTGTAGTCGATATTGTCCTTGATGGGAAGTGCGTAACGGCTGACAGTCTCCTCCATCAAGTCGAACGGAAAATCGCGGTCCTTGTCCCTGCTGTCTTTGTACTTCTGTAATAGGTCGACAAGTTGACTCTTTTTGAAATCGAGTTCCCTGTAGAAGAGCGAGATGCCGAAGCGCTCGGCGGAAAGAACGAACGGATCCGCCGGCAACTCAGGCAGCAAGAAACGGAGATACTCGCGCCATAGACGACGCCGTAGTGCCATCGCGTGGCGTGGTCTACCTCCCGGTTGGTCGCCAGTGACGAAGAGGCTCGTTCCGTCGTAGCGGATCGATGGGGTATCGTCGGGTTCTGAGCAGACCTGAGCAGGCCGAGCGTTCCAGCGAAACTCTGTGCCCAGTCTTACGCCAATAGTTGCGCTCTCGAACTTCTCGGGTGGGGAACTGAAGACGTCGGCTAACCGGCCCTTGGAGAACCTTCGGGCCAACGTGCCTATCGCGTCCTTGCGCTCACGGTTCAGGGCGTCCCAGCCGACAGCGAGCTCGACTTGTCCGTTTTCCGCTATCTGTTCGCTAATCTGCTCAAACGCCGGATACCGGGCCGCCCACCGGGACGCTACGGCCGCGCCGACTCTGGAGGCCAGAAAAGGCGCGGGCCCGGGCCAGTCCTCCCACGTTTTCAGGAAGCCGTACAGCGTGTATACGAGGTAGGTCTTGCCGGTGTTGTTGCGGCCGGCGATTATCGTGAGGTCGCCGAGCTCCAGTTCGGCATCCTTGATGGGACCGATGTTCTTGAAGGTGAACGTGAGCGGCTTTCGATCCGTGGGTGCGGCGCCGGGCATGACGTCCTACAGCGGCCAGTCCCGCAGGATCCGCTCGGTTTCCTCCAAGTGGCTGCTCTCGTCGCGGATGAAGTCCTCGAGCTGCACGGCGAGGCCCTTGTCACCGTATGCTTCGGCCTCCTGCGCCCGCGTGGTGTACCCCTTCATCGCGTGCGACTCGGCCTCCACCACCGCTTCGAGCATCGCCTGGTTGCCCTCGGGCAACGCCACGGTGCGCGGCGTGGTGCAGGGCTTGCCGCCGAGCGAGACGATCTTGTTGGCGAGGAACTGCGCGTGCATCTGCTCGTCCGCCACTTCCGCCAAGAAGAACTGGGAGAGTTGGGGCCGGTACGGGCCGGTGGCGCGGGCGGCGTAGACGATGTACTGGATGATGGCGCCGAGCTCGTCGGCGAGGTCCTCGTTCAACCTGTCGATCAACTCGTCCTTGGTCAACGTTTCTCCTCGGGGTGCTCCGGGGCAGTCGACGCGAATGCGACGACCGCCCCGGATCTCACGATGCCTCAGTCGACGATCGCCTGATAGACCAACGACCGCACCTTCTGCTGGTCGTCCAGGTTGATGGCCGGGATGATCTGCGTCAGGTAGACCACCACCATCTCCTCCTTGGGGTCGGCCCAGTAGACGGAGTGATAGGCGCCGGCCCAGGCGAATTCGCCCACGGAACCGGGCAGACCGCTCGCGGCCGGATCGTGCGTGATCGAGAAGCCGAGACCGAAGCCCTGGCCGCCGCGGAACGGGATGTCGCCCAGGTGGTCGGAGACCATCGACTCGACCGTCTTGCGCGACAGGATCCGCGTGCCGTTCAGCTCGCCGCCGTTCAGCATCATCTGCAGGAACGTGGCGTAGTCGGTGGCGGTCGACAGCACGCCGGCGCCCGCGGAGAACGCCTTGCGCGGGCCGTTCACGTAGTGTCCCTGGCCCACCATGTGGCCGGGGTCGGGCGCTCGCTCGAAGCTGCTGCCGCCGTCGACCGACGAATAGACGGTCGCCAGCCGGCCCAGCTTGTTCTCCGGCAGGAAGAAGTGCGTATCGGTCATTCCGAGCGGGTCGAACAGCCGCTCCTTCAGGAACGCGCCGAGCGTCTGGCCGCTGATCTTCTCGATCATCGCACCCAGGATGTCGGTGTTGTAGCCGTAGATCCAGCGCTCGCCGGGGTGCGCGTCCATCGGCAGCTTCGCCAGTCGCGCCATCGTGTCGCCAACCGGCTCGTCGCGGTCGGCGAAGTACCAGCCGGTGATCCCGGCCTCTTCCCAGGCGTCGGCGGCCGCGCCCCGGTTGGCGAGCAGGCCCATGCCGTAGCTGATGCCGGCGGTGTGGGTCAGCAGGTCGCGGATGGTGATCGGCCGGCGGGCCGGCACCACGTCGTAGCCGCCCTCGCCGTTCGGCTCGGCGACCATCGTCTCGGCGAACGCCGGGAGGTACTTGCCGACCGGATCGGTGATCAGCAGCTTGCCTTCTTCCTGGAGGATCATGACGCCGACGCTGGCGAGCGCCTTCGACTGCGACGCGATGCGGAAGATCCCGTCGGACGGCATCGGCGCCTGCGCGTCCACGTCGCGGTAGCCGATTCCCTCCCGGTAGGCGATCTTGCCTTGGCGGACCACGATGGTGACCGCCCCGGCCAGTCGGCCCTGGTCGACGTAGCTCTCGAGCGCCAGGCTCAGGCGGTCGAGCCGCTCGGACGACATTCCCACCTCTTCCGGCGGGACGCGGACCAGACCCTGGGCGACCAGTGTCTGCGGAACGAGCAGCAGCGCGAACACGATGGCGAGCGCCGTCAGGCGAATGCTTGATCTCATGGCTTTTGCCTCGACCTTCCTCAAACCTCAGCGTGTGCGAACCAGATGGAGCGCGATGGCCGCGCCGAACAGAACCAATCCCATGATATCCGTGACCGTGGTCGCGTAGAAGAGCAGCAGGCCCCCGGCGACCGCCACGACCCGTTCGACCGGGTTCGCGGCCTGCCGCAGCCAGCCGCCGAGCCCCATGGCCAGCGCGCTGACACCGATGGCGGCGGTGCCGACGGTCCGGACGATGTCGGGGAGCGGCGCCTGCAGCAGGACCCCGGCCCCCTCCGGGCTGACCGTGAAAGCGAACGGCACCAGGAATGCCGGCAGCGTGTACTTCCAGGTCAGCATCATCGTCTGGAACGGATTGCCGCCGGTGATCGCGGCGGCCGCGAACGGCGAGAGCGCCGTCGGGGGGCTGACCTCGGAAAGCACCGCGTAGTAGAAGATGAACATGTGGGCGGCGAAGTCGGGGACGCCGACCAGCGTCAGCGCCGGGGCGATCATGACCGCCGCGATGATGTAGGAGGCGGTGACCGGGACGGCGAGGCCGAGCATCCAGACCGCCACGGCCGCGTAGACGACGGTGAGAAAGATGTTGCCGCCCGCGAGATCGACGATGATGCCCGACAGCTTGAGCCCGAGACCGGTCAGCGTCACTACTCCGACGATGATCCCCGCCGTCGCCGTCGTGCCGGCCACCGAGAGCACTCCGCGCCCGCCCGCCTCGAGCGCGGCCAGCAGGCGGCGTGGCCACAGCGCGTTCTCCTTCCGGATGAAGCTGAGGCCGATCGCCAGCAGCGTCGACAGGAAGACGGCCCGGAACGGCGTCATCCCGGTCACCAGCAGCAGGATGATGGCGAGGAGCGGCAGGAACTGGTAGCCGTAGCGGCGCGTCAGCTCGCCGACCGACGGGACGTCGACGTCGACCGCCTTCGTACCGAGCCTGCGCGCGTCCGCCTCGATCATCAGGATGATCGAGAGGTAGTAGAGGATCGCCGGGACGATCGCCATGACGATCACCTGCAGGTAGCTGATCTGCAGGAACTCGGCGATGAGGAACGCCGCCGCCCCCATCATCGGCGGCGCCATGATGGCCCCGATGCCGCTGGCCGAGAGGATGGCGCCGCCGATCTCGGCCGAGAAGCCGGCGCGCCGGAGTAGCGGCCAGACCACGGCGCCCAGCGTGACCGTCGTGGCGACGCCGCTCCCGGACACGGTTCCGAGCAGGAACCCGGACAGCGTGACGGTCCGGCCCGGCCCGGCCCCGCTCTGCGAGCGCCCGAACGCCGCCATCGTCCAGGTGATGAAGAACTGCCCGGCCCCCGACTTGGCCAGGACCGCGCCGAAGATCGTGAACAGGATGATGAACGTTGCGCACACGTTCAGCGGGACGCCGAAGATCCCTTCGAGCGTCATGTAGAGCGTCCCGAGCAGCCGCGCGGCGTCGTAACCGCGGTGCGCGAACAGCTCGAGGCCGATCAGCTCCAGGTACCGACCGTAGTAGCCGTAGAGGAGAAACGCCACCGCGGTCACCGGCAGGATCGGGCCGACCGTTCGGCGCGTGGCCTCCAGGACCAGCACCGTGGTTGCCGCGCCCAGCACGAGATCCACCGTCAGCGGCGTGGCGGCGCGGTAGACGAACTGATCGAAGTCGACGAGCGGCCACGCCAGCGCGACTATCGCGGCGCCGGCCAGTGTCCAGTCGAGCCACATCACCCGAGGCCGCCAGCGCCGGTGGGCGGGAAAGACGAGGAACGTCAGCACGAGGGCGACGAGGAGAAAGCTGACGCGGTATTTCTGCGGCTGGACGATTCCGATCACCCAGTAGAGCGCGTACAGAGACAACCCCGCGGCCAGCGCGGTGCCCAGCGCGGCGGTCCAGCCCTGCAGCTTCCGGGTCGGGACGTCCGCCTCGGGATCGTCCCATGTCTCGAGCGGCGAGTCTGGTGTCGTCACTCTGACCAGGCGCCCTGCTCGCGGTAGAAGCGCACGGCGCCGTCATGGAACGGGATGGGCGACCCGACGGTGGCGGACTCCATCGTCAGCACGGCCGCCATCGGGTGCACCGCGGCCAGCTCGTCATGGTGCTCGAACAGGACCCGCGTCAGCTCGTAGGCGATCTCCTCGTCCAGCTCCGCGTGGACGACGAGGACGTTCGAGACGGCCACGACGGTGACCGTGTCCTCCATTCCGGGATAGACCGACGGCGGGATCGGCGAGTTGTGGTAGACGAGCTCTCCGTACTGCTCCTGCAGCGTCGGGAGCGTCTCGCCGTTCGGCACCACCTTGATGGTGCGGCCCGGCGTGGAGGCCAGGTCCAGGATGGCGCCGGTCGGGATGCCTCCGCTGAAGAAGAACGCGTCGATCTTGTCGTCCTTGATCGCGTCGACCGACTGCGACGCGCCGAGGCTCTGCTTGGTGATGTCGGTCTCCGGATTCACCCCGGCCGCTTCGAGGATGCGGAACGCGCTCACCTCGGTCCCGCTGCCGGGGGCGCCGGTCGAGACGACCCGGTCCTTCAGGTCGGCCACCGTTTCGATGCCGGTCGCGGTGACCGATACGATGTGGTTGTAGTTGTCGTAGAGCACGGCCAGCGCGCGTAGCGGCACCGCGCCGAAATCGGCGAACACCCCGCGCCGGTTCGCGGCGTCGTCGATGGAGTCGGCTAGGCCGAACGCCAGATCCGCCGAGCGGTTGGCGATGAACTTCAGGTTGTCGACCGTGCCGGCCGTCACCTCCGCCGTCGCCTCGACACCCTCGACGTTGTCGCTGATCACCTTCGCGATGCCGCCACCGTACGGGTAGTAGACGCCGCCGGTGCCGCCCGTGGCGACCGACAGGCGCACCGTCAGGCCGCCGCCGCCGCCGCCCTCACCGCCGTCCGGCGACGCGCAGGCCAGCGCGAAGGCGCCGATCGCGGCGATCACGGCCAGTGCGAGCCGCCGCGCGCCGTTCCCCGTCCGACCGGGAGGGTTCTCAGGGTGTGGTGTCGTCGTCATCTGCCGTCTCCTGTTCGCTTGCGCCCGCGGGGCCGTAGCGTTCCGGCATTCTATCCCGATGCGCCTGCCGCGCGGTTGTGACTCGTCGCTGCACGAGACGGGCATCCAGCATCTCGCAGGCTGCCACTTCTTCTATCCTGAGGGAATGACGACCATTCGAACCCGTATGGCGGCGGTCGGCGTCGCGTGCGCCCTCCTCGTCGCTGCCGTCGGCGGCAGTTCCGAGCCGACCCGAGCCCGCCGGGGCATGGTGGTCGCCTCGGATGGTCTGGCCGCGGCGGTCGGCCGCGACGTGCTGCGCGAAGGAGGGTCGGCCGTGGATGCGGCGGTCGCAACCGCCTTCGCGCTCGCGGTGACCCTGCCGGCGGTCGGCAACATCGGCGGCGGCGGATTCCTGGTCCATCGTGCGGTGGACGGATCCGCCGCGGCCTACGACTTCCGCGAGACCGCACCGGCCGCGGCATCCCCGGAAATGTTCCTGTCCGGCGGCGTCTACGACGCGGTGCGCCACCACGCCAGCCACGTCGCGGTCGGCGTGCCCGGCACGGTCGCCGGGCTGCACCGCGCCTGGACCGACCACGGGCGTCTCTCCTGGCGGCGCCTGGTGGAGCCGGCCGTCGCCCTCGCGCGCGACGGGTTCATTCTCACCCACGCACGCGCCGCGTCGCTGGCTGCCGTCCTGCCGCGCATGGCCCGGTACCCCGCTTCGGTCGCGGCGTTCTCCAACGACGATGCGCCGTACGGGGCCGGCGAGCGCTTCCGTCAGCCGAATCTCGCCGCGACGCTCGCGCTGATCGCGGCCGAAGGACCGGCCGGCTTCTACCGCGGCCGAACCGCGGCGCTTCTTGCGGAGGAGATGGAGGCACATGGCGGATTGATCACCGAGGCCGATCTGGCCGCGTACGAGCCCAGAGTCCGCGGGGCGGTCCGCGGGACCTACCGGGGCTACGAGGTGGTGTCGATGCCGCCGCCCAGCTCCGGTGGCGTCACCCTGATCCAGATGCTCAACGTGCTGGAGGGCTACGACCTGCGGGCCGCCGGCTTCGGCTCCGCGCTCAACGTCCACCGGATCGCCGAGGCGATGCGCCGCGGCTTCGCGGACCGCGCGCTGCACCTGGGGGATCCCGACTTCAACCCCGGGATACCGGTGCTCCGCCTCACGTCCAAGGAGTACGCCGCAGGGCTGCGCGCGACCATCGACCCCGATCGCGCGTCCCGGTCCGGTCCCGACACGTTCGAGTGGCCGGCCAGGGGGAACGAGACGACGCACGTATCGGCCGTCGACGCCGACCGGAACGCCGTGGCTCTGACCACCACCCTCGAGCAGTCCTACGGATCGAAGATCGTCGTACCGGGCGCCGGCTTTCTGCTCAACAACGAGATGGGCGACTTCAACGCCGCGCCGGGGCTGACCACCGCGACCGGGTTGATCGGTACGCAGCCCAATCTCGCCGAGCCGGGCAAGCGCATGCTGTCGAGCATGACGCCCACGATCCTGGCGCAGGACGGCCGCCTCTTCATGGTGACCGGGAGCCCGGGTGGACGGACCATCATCAATACCGTGCTGCACACCATCCTGAACGTCATCGACTTCGGAATGAACGTGCAGGAGGCGGTCGATGCGCCGCGCTTCCACCACCAGTGGCTGCCGGACGAGTTGCGCTACGAGCGGCGCGGCCTCTCGCCCGACACCGTGGCGCTGCTCGAGGCGCGCGGCCACGAGCTGGTCGCGCGCACCAGCCAGGGAGCGGCGCACGCCATCGTCCTGGACGCCGAGACAGAGGTGCTGGAGGCGGCGGCCGATCCCCGTCGCGCCGATGCGGCGGCCGCCGGTTACTGAGCAGGTCGATCTCGGGCGGGATGTCTCGGTCGTCAGTCAGTAGTGGTAGCGGTCGGCCAGGAAATGCACGCGGTCGGCCTCGACCGTGTAGACGAGCCGGTGCTCCTGGTCGATGCGCCGGGACCACCTCCCGGCGAGTTGTCCGCGTAGCGCCTCGGGCTTGCCCGGTCCCTCGAAGGGGTGCCGCATGATCGCTTCGACGAGCGCGAGTATGCGGATGGCCAGACGGCGGTTGGTCCGCGTCCAGTATTCGAGGTCCTGGAGGAAGTTGGGGTCCATGACGGCCTCCCGCGCCCTCCGGTCGCTCACTGGTCGTCTAGTCCGAAGCGTTTGCGGAGCTGCTCGACGCCGAGCGGTTCACCTGCACCACTGGCGGCGCGGTCGCTCGCCTCTCGGAGGCGCCGTGCATTCTCCGGCGAGCGCAGGAGGTAAGCCGTTTCGATCCAGCCTGCCAGCTCCTCCGCGGCGACCAGCGCGACGGGTTCCTTGCCGCGCCTGCGGATCAGCACGGGTTCGCGGCTGTCGGTCACCTGGTCCATGAGCATGGCGAGGCGCTGGCGTGCCTGACTGTAGCTCGTCTCGCGGATCATCCTGTGTCCTTCTGGAACGTACAGAATTGCTGTACGTAGCTGGTGACTGGCGGTCAACTACCGGGCGCCGTAGATCCGCTCGTAGGCGGCGTAGTTCGCCCGCACGCCGCGCGCGAAGTTGCGCGTCTCGGTGTACGGAATGCTGTCGATGAAGAAGTCCTCGCGCAGGCCGGTCGCGGCGGTCCACCACTCGCCGGCGCGATCCTCGCCCGCATTGTAGGACGCAATCACCGGCAGGCGGGCCCCGTCGAACAGTTCCAGCAGGTCCGCGTTCAGGCGCGCCGCTATGGCGATGTTGACGCGGGGTTCGGCCAGCGTCGCATCGTCTACCCCGCCGGCCAGGATGTCGCCGACCCCGGCCCGCTCGGCGAGCGCCTCGGCGGTGTAGGGCATGATCTGCAGCAGTCCGACGGCGCCGACGGCGGAGCGGGCGGCGGGGTCGAAGCGAGACTCGCTCCGCATCAGCGAAACCAGCAGCACGGGATCTGCGCCGTGCGCGCGGGCCGCTTCGACGACCGTGTCCCAGAAGGGCCGGGGATAGGCCATCTTCAGGAAGTCGTCCGGGAGTCCGCGGGCCGGCCGGTTGAAGTAGGCGGCGAAGTGGTTGAACAGGACGCGCGCGGCGCTCGCGTGGTCGCCGGCCTGCGACGACGCGCGGGCCGCGAGCAGGGCCAGGCCCCGGTCTCCCCGGCTGCGGTCCAGCAGGCGGCGCAGGTACCACGCCGCGTCGTCGATCAGTCCGGCGCGGGCCAGCGCCATGGCGGCGAGGAACTCCGCGCGCTCGCGTGTCGCGGGACCGAGCGTCAGACGCGGGAAGTCGAGGAGCGTCGGCGCGTCCAGCCCGGCGTCCGGCCTGCCGCGGATTTCGGTCAGCCGCTGCCGCGCGGTCAGCCCGTAGTAGTGGTACGGGTGCTGCACCGCAAGCGGTTCAAAGGCGCGGGCGGCCGCGGCGTGGTCGTCGCGCTGCTCGTGGGCGACGCCGAGCCAGTACTGCGCGGCCAGGGCGAGCTGTCCAGTCGGTTCCCGCTCGATCAGGCCGCGGAGGTTGGTCAGCGCACGCTCGTACTGTCCGGTACGCACCGCCGCCACGCCGGCCCGCCAGAGGGTGGCGCGCTGATCGTCGGGTGAAGATGCGGTCTCGAACAGGCCTGGAAAGATGGCGAGGCCCCCTGCCACGTCGCCGGTCGCCACGAGGGTCGCGGCGAGCAGCACGGCGGCGCCGCGCCGTTGGACGGGCGTGGCGCCAGGGACCCGTCCTTCCCAGAGGTCGCCGCCGAGCCGGCGCGCCCGGCCCATGTCGCCCATGCGCACGGCCAGGCGGAAGTCAGTCAGGCGGATGGCCGGCGTCAGGGGGCTGGACGGGAAGCGGTCGTAGAACGCGGCGCAGGCCGCGACCGCCGCTTCATTGTCTCTCTGGGCGTACAGCGTCTCGACCTGTTCCGCGGCGATTTGCTCCTGCGACGCGCGGCCGGTGTACGCCGCGGCCCATTCGTCGAGCAGCGCCAGGGCGGGTTCGAAGCGGGAGGCGTTGCGCAGCCGGCGTACCAGACCCCGATACTCGGTTTCGGTGAACGGCGGCTGCGTCTCGCCGCGGGCGCGCGCCAGCCGCTGGGCCTCGCGTCTCGCCGCGACGAACGCATCGGACGTTCGATGACGGAGCTGTGCCGCCCGCAGAGTCGCCACGGCCCGGGCGCTGTCCCCCGCGTCTTCGAGCGCGGCGGCGAGGCCCAGGCGGGCGGCGTCGGCTGCCGCCCCGGTGCTCGTCGTGCCGAGCACCTGCCGGTAGAGCGCCGCCGCCCGATCCGGCGTGCCGGCGGTCAGATACGCTTCCGCCACGCGCCGGACCAGGTCCCGGTGGCGTGAGGGATCGCTGCGGGTCAGCTCGGCGAGGAATGGTTCCGCGTCCGCCGGCGCTCCCCGGCCGGCGGCGCTCTCGACGATGGCGCGCCGCCCGAATGTCCGCATGAAGACCGCGCGCTCAACTACCGCTCTCCATGCCGATTCGGCCTCCACCGCCCGACCGGTCTCGGCGAGCAGCGTGGCGCGAAGGATCGCGTGCTCCAGGGCGGGCGGCGACGCTCCGGCAGTCAGGGCGTTCCGGTCGAGGGCGGCCAGCGCCTCGGCGGGACGGCCGGCTTGCAGGTGCGCCGCGGCGTCGGCAAAGGTCGGAGGCGGAAGCCGGAGGCCGGCGGTGACGTCCGAATCCTGCGCGAGGGCCGTGGTGCCGGCGAGAAGCCAGGTGAGACAGGCAATGCCGGCGCTGCCGCAGCGTTTCATTGTCGAGTGCACGGCGTTTCTACCCTCCTGCGGCCCGGTGCCGGAGTGTTATGAGTTTCCAGTATAATATAAGGCGCTGTATATGAGTGTTGCTAATGCAGGAAGGGCAGCCGCCTGCCAGTAGAGGGAGTAGAGCCGACGTGAAGATCACACCAGGAAAGCTCGCTGGAATGAAAGCGGTGTCCACCGCCACCGGCACGATTGCGGCCGCCGCGATGGATCAGCGCGGATCGCTGAAGAAGGCCCTCGGCAAGGGCAGTGGCAGCGACGCGACGGATGCGATGCTCGAGGAGTTCAAGTCGATCGTGACCGCGGCGCTGACCCCACACGCTTCGGCGATCCTGCTCGATCCGCAGTGGGGCCTCGAGGCGTCCAGGCGGCGTAGTGCGAATGCCGGCCTCCTGCTCGCGTACGAGGAGAGCGGATACGACAACACCCGCCCCGGGCGCCTGCCCGACCTGCTCCCGCACTGGTCCGTTCGCCGGCTCAAGGAAGCGGGCGCGGACTGCGTCAAGGTGCTCATCTACTACACGCCTTACGACGCGCCGGTGGTCAACCAGGAGAAGCACGCGTTCATCGAGCGCATCGGCGACGAGTGCCGCACGAACGACATCCCGTTCTTCCTGGAGTTCGTCGGCTACGACCACGAGGGCGGGGACGAGAAGGGGCCCGAGTTCGCGCAACGCAAGCCGGACGTCGTGGCCGGGAGCATGGCCGAGTTCTCCAAGGATCGCTACGGCGTGGACGTGATGAAGGTGGAGATCCCGGTCAACATGAAGTTCGTGGAAGGGACCCGGAGCTTCCAGGGGACGAAGGTCTGCACGAAGGAGGAGGCGATTCACTCGTTCCGTCAGGCCGCCGCGGTGGCGCAGAAGCCGTTCATCTACCTGTCGGCCGGGGTGGGCAACGCGGAGTTCACCGAGTCGCTGGAGCTGGCCGCCGAGTCGGGCGTCGAGTTCGCCGGCGTGCTGTGCGGGCGGGCGACCTGGAAGGAGGGCATTCCGGTGTACGCCACGCAGGGCGGCGATGCGTTCCGCGAGTGGCTCGAAACCGAGGGCGCGGGCAATATCGGCAATGTCAACGACGCGCTGCGGGGCGCAACGTCGTGGTTCGGGGCCTACGAGGTCGAGTCCGTCCAGCTGCAGCCCGCGTAAGGCGCGCCGGAAGACGGATCGGCAACAAGAGGTCGTTCGCCGGGGTGGGCGTGCGCTATCAGTATCGGCCACAGGTGCTCGAGGCCCTGGCGGCCCATGGCGTTCGCCCGACTCCGTCGACGCGTCCGGAGCTCGTGCACGAGTTCGTCAGCGATCTGTACCGCTTCGAGCTGCGGCGGCTCCGCGCGCGGCAGGTGCGGGGCGAGATCCCGAGGCAGGAGTACTCCAGCCACGTCATCGCCCTGCGCCGCCGGTACCTGCTGGTATCCGTGCCGTTACGGAACTGGACCCACTACGACACGTAGCGCAGGCTCTCGTGGAGGGAGGTTCGACCGAGTGCGTCTCAGCGCCAGCCGAAGAGGTTGCCGGTGCTGATGGCGCGGGGGCGCCACTCGCGCGGCGTCGCTGCCTCCAGCATCTCGCGGTGAGTCGGCGAACCGTACGAGACGCTGTCGCTGTCCAGATCGAAGTTCCGAAGGAGCTCGATGGCCGGCGCCCGTGCGTAGACGTCGACGTAGAAGCTCAGGTTGAGCAGGCCGCGGCGTCCTTCCTGCGTCGGCTCGGTCGCGGCCATCCGCCGCTTGATGCGCTCGAGCGACACGGGGAGCGCACTCGCGTCCACGGTCCCGACGGCGGTCTCCGTGTCCGGCTCCTGCGCTGCAACGGCCACCGGTGCGCCGAGTCCAATCCCGAGAGCCACGGTGAAGCTGACGAGAGCAAGTCGCATCTGTCTTCGGCCTGAACCAACCAACACGCTACGATGGCTCGGGCGGGCTGTCAAGAGCGCGGGCGCGGCCCGCGTTGCCGGTTCGGGGGGCCGCGCTCGGCATGCGGCGCCGCCGGATAAGATCGCCCCGTGATCCTGCTGGGCGCCGCCGGGGTTCTCATCGGCCTGCTGCTCGTCGTTGTCGGCGGTCTGGCATGGCGGCTGCGGACCGTACGCACGAGCCTCGCCGGGGCGCGGGCGCGGCTCGCGGCCCTGCTCGAGGGCGACGCGGCGGGGCTCGCGGTCTGGGATGCCGGCGGCCGCCTCGTCGCCTGCAACGGCCGCTTTCGGGAGTTCTATCCCGCGGTGACCCTGAAGCCCGGCCTCGAGTTCGAGGATCTCGTGCGCTACACCGCCACCCGGGCGGTGGTGATCGTGCCCGAGGAAGAGATCGAAGGGTGGATCGCGGAGCGGCTTGCCCGGAGGGCCGAAGCGATGACCGAAACGCGGCGGACGCCGGACGACCGCTGGATCGAGATCCGCTTGCGGCCGACCGAGCAGGGGGAGACGCTGCTCGTCTACATCGACGTCACCGCCGCGCGCACCGCAGCGACCGGTGCTCCCGAGGCCGCGACCTCCGCGACCGGACAGGCGGCTGCGCTGCACCTTCTGCAGGAAGCCATGGCGGTCGGTCGGGAGGCCGGGTCGTTTCACCAGGCGGTTCGCGACGTGACGCGGCTGGTGGCCGAGTGGGGGGGGTGGGACGCCGGCACCGCCTATCTCGCGCCGGCCGACGGCAGCGAAGCGCTGGTTTCGACCGGCGTGTGGCACGTCGCAAACGAGCAGCTCGCGCCTCTGGAGACGCGCGCCGCGATCGACGCATGTTGCAACGATACGGACGATCAGGTGCTGCGGCGCGCCGTGTCGTCCTCCGCGGCGACCTGGATCGCAAACGTGACCGTCGATCCGCGGCTGTCCGACGCGCGCCGGGACGCGCTCGGCGATATCCGATCGATCTGTGTGGTCCCGATCGTGTCGACGGGCCGGGCGGTCGCCGTGCTCGAGCTCTTCGCGGGGACTTCGACGGCTCCGGATCCGTCGCGCGAACGCCTCATTGTCGGCGCCGTCGGTCAGCTCGTCCACGTGTTCGAGCGCGAGCGGGCCGCCCTCACGCCCCGGGCGGCGCAAGGATCGGGGCCTCACTCGGGCTGACGGCCCGTGGCCGGGCTCCCGCTCTCGCGGGCGCGTACGTGTGCCAGCACCGCGGTCAGGCACGCCGCGACCGACGCGGCTCCGTCGATCAGGACGTCCGCGAAGCGTGCCGTCGGTTCGACGTGGCGCCGGTACATCGGCCAGACGGTCCTCTCCCATTGCCGGCGCACCGACGCCGGCCTGCGCCCGCGGGATTCGTTGTCGCGCTCCATCCGCCGCGCCAGCGCGGTCGCCTCGTCGATGCGGATGAAGACCGATGTGTCGTACAGGGCCCGCAGGGCCGGCCAGTAGAGGGCCAGGATGCCCTCGACCACCAGGTAGCGGCCCGGCTGCACCCGCTGCGTAGCTTTCGTGCGCCGGTGGGTGCGGAAGTCGTAGACCGGGCGCTCGATGGAGCGTCCGGCGCGGAGCTGCTGCAGATGCGCCCGGAGCAGAGCCGCGTCGATGGCCTCCGGCGCATCGTAGTTGGCCGTGTCCAGCTCCTCGGCCGTTGCCTTCGGGCGATCCCGGTAGTAGGCGTCGAGCGGCAGCACGGCCGCTTCCGGCGGGCCGAGGGCGGCGGCGAGGCGTTGCGCCAGGGTCGTCTTGCCGCTCCCGGAGGCGCCGGCGATTGCGATCGGACGGGGCGGCGTCATCCGACCATCCTACGCCGCGCGTTTGCCGTCGGAGGCGCCTGCGATAGAGACCCGGGATCGGCGCGGTCCGTTCGGACGGTCGGTATAGAATCGCTGCGATGTCCGAAACGACGACAAGCGCTCCGGCCGCCGTTGCCGAACGCCCATCCGCCGGCCCCTCTCCCGGAGTTGCGGCTCGCGGCGGCGGTCACGACGAGGGCGCCCCCGACCTGCGCGAGCACGGCGCGCCCGTCCGCGGCGTGCCGCAGACCTCCACCCGCCGGCTGTTCGTGCAGCTCCACGTGTTCACCGACTGTCCGCCGCCGGACGGCATCATCGACGCGGTGCGGCGGAGCGGCCTCGACGCGGCTGTGTACGCCGATCTGAACGACCCGCGCGGCATCGGGGTCGTGCTGATGAGCGAGGATCCGGTCTGTTTCGCCGAGGCGGGGCGCAGCCTGCTCACCGGCGTGTCCTTCAGAAGCCTGACGCGGCGGCCGGAGATGACCATGATCGGCCGTACGTACTCCTCCGGGCGCGAGGCCGACGTCGAAGACTTCCTGTTGCGCAAGGTGCCGCGCAACGTACTCAGCCCGGACCATCCGTGGGCCGTCTGGTATCCGCTCCGGCGCATCGGGGCCTTCAACCAGCTTCCCCGCGCGGAGCAGGGACGAATCCTGATGGAGCACGGGATGCTGGGGCGGCGCTACGGCGAGGCGGGCTACGCGGTGGACGTGCGGCTCGAGTGCCACGGGCTCGACCGGGACGACAACGAGTTCGTGATCGGCCTCATCGGGCCGGAGCTGTACCCGCTGTCGCGGCTGGTCAAGGACATGCGCGCCACCCGGCAGACCTCGGAGTTCATCCAGCAGATGGGACCGTTCTTCGTCGGCAGGGCGCTGTACCAATCGCCGCTCGCCGGCGCCCCTTCCGCGTAACGGTCTCGGCGATTCGGGTGGTCTGATACGATTGCCGCCATGCCGAACGACCAGTTGCCGTCCGCTTCCACGCGCTCCGATTCCGGGTCGTCCGATGCGCTGAGTCGGCTTGCGCTGCCGGATATGAACCCGCGCGGCCTGTTCCGGTACTTCGGGCCGGGCCTGATCCTGATGATGACGGGGATCGGCACCAGCCACCTGGTCACCGCGCCGGTGGCCGGCGGCCGGTTCGAATACGCACTGCTCTGGTGCATCCCGGTGGCCTACATCTTCAAGTACTACGGCTTCGAGATGGCCTTCCGGTTCACCAACGCGACCGGCCGGAGCATGCTCGACGCCTACACCACCGCGCCGGGCAAATGGCCGGTCTGGTACGTGCTGATCACCACGATCATCCAGTGCGCGCTGGGGCAGGCGGGACGGCTCGCCGCCGCCGCCGCTGTGCTGTTCTACGTCTTCTCGGAGTATCTCGGCCTCGGGCTGCCGGCGTGGCTTTACGGGCTCGGGCTCGGAGCGCTGTCGGTCGGCATCATTCTCTACGGGCGCTACGCCGCCGTGGAGCTGTCCACCAAGGTGCTGGCCGGACTGCTCTTCGTGTCGACGGTCGGCGTCTACCTTTTCGAGCCGGCGCCGATGTCGGCGATGGGGCGGTTCTTCGTCTTCGAGACGCCGGTCGGCTCGTGGCTTGTCATCGCCGCGTTCCTCGGCCTGCTGCCGACCGGCATCGACGTTTCCCTGCAGGCGTCGGAGTGGGGCAAGGCGAAGCGGGTCGGCATGGGGCGCATCCGCGAGCAGCTCGAGCGCGACGGGTTGGCGAAGCGGTTCGATCCGTTCGGTTCCAGCAGCCAGGATCTGGCCGTCGACGTCTCGAAGCTGCCCGCGCACGCGCAGGAGTACTGCCGGCGCTGGTTCAGGATAGGCCTCTGGGACTTCACGCTCGGCCATGTGGTGTCGTTCGTGCTCGCCGTGATCTTCCTGTTGCTGGCCGCGGTCTGGCTTTACCCTAGCGAGGTGGCGGGGAACGGGGTGATCGGCGAGATCGCACGCATCTTCACCGACAGCATCGGTCCGGGCATGATGCTGATCTTCTTGCTGGGCGCGTTCGCGGCCACCTTCTCCACCGCCTTCAATTACTTCGACGGTTGGCCGCGGGTCGTTGCGGCCTGCTGCCGCAACCTGTTCCGGGCCACGGCTGCGCTGCCCGGCATCGCCGCCGACGACTTGACCGACGACCGCCGCCGGACCGTGGCGTCCGAGTACAACATCTACCGGATCACGATGTTCTACTCGCTGATCGCCGCGGTGCTCATCCTCGCCGGCCTGCCGCGCCCGGTGTTCCTGGTGCTGGTCTCCTCGGCGCTCGCGTTCTTCATCGCGCCGGTCATCTACTTCCTGAACCTGTACTACTGCGTGACGGTGATCCCGAAGACCGACACCGCCTTCTATCCCTCGGCGGTGGTGCGCGCCTTCGCGTGGTTCAGCTTCGTCGTGTTCACCGGTCTGACCGCCGTCGTCATCCTGGCCCGCGTGTTCGGAGTGACGCTCTTTGGTGGATAGACCGCGGTCGAGCGTCCGCCGCCCGTTCCGCGCGACCGTGGGTTGCGTGTACGCGGTCGTCGCGGCCCTGCTGCCGAGCGTGTCGGCCGTGTCCGGCGGCCAGGGCGACTCCGATCTAATCGTCAACGTCACGCATCGGGCGCGCGCCCTGCACCCGGGCGAGGTTGTCGTTCTGAACGTGCGGACGTCCGAGGCGCCGGCAGCAATCGCGGCCTCGGCGTTCGGCGCCGAGCTGCGCTTCTTTCCGGCCGGGCCGGCGAACGTCTGGTCGACGCTGATCGGGATCGATCTGACGGTCGAGCCGGGGGACCACGCGGTCACGGTGCGGGCGACTGCGGTCGACGGCTCGGCGGCCCAGACCGTCTACACGCTCGCGGTCGAGCCGAAGCAGTTCGCGACCCGGAGACTGCGCGTCGAGCCGCGCTACGTCGATCCGCCGCCCGCGGTCGTGGAGCGGATCCTGCGCGAGAGAGATCATCTCGCGGCGCTCTTTCCGGTCTCGACCGCCGTGCGGTACTGGCGCGACGGCTTCGCGCGGCCGGTGCCGGGACGCGCGAACAGCGCGTTCGGGCGTCGCAGCGTCTTCAACGGCCAGCCGCGCAGCCCGCACAGCGGCGCAGATTTCCGGGCCGCGTCGGGCACGCCGATCGAGGCGCCGAACGACGGCGTCGTGGTCCTCGCCGCCGATCTCTACTTCTCGGGCAACGTCGTGATCATCGATCACGGCTGGGGGCTCTACTCCTACTTCGCGCACCTGTCCGCGATCGATGTCGCCGAAGGAGACCGCGTGCGCAAGGGCGCGGTCGTCGGCAAGGTCGGCGCGACCGGCCGCGTCACCGGAGCGCACCTCCACTGGACCGTGCGCCTGAACGACGCGCGCGTCGACCCGCTCTCCCTGCTGGAGCTGTTTCCGGCCGGAGGCGATCGCTGATGGGCCGAGTGTCGACCTCGCTGGTCGTCGTGGCGCTGGTCGTCGTGGCGCTGGCCGGCGGGTTGTCGCCGGTTGCGGCGCAGCAGGTCGGGCCGGCGAGCGGCACGCTTGTACTCGTGGGCGGGAACCTGCAGGATCCGGCTATCGTCGAGCGGTTTCTGGAGCTCGCGGGTGGGCCGGACGCGGCCATCGTCCTGGTCCCGACGGCGGGCGGCGAGACGACGTACGACCAGGAGTGGTCGGGTGCCGATCCCTTTCGCGCCGCGGGGGCAACGCGCCTCACGGTCCTGCACACGATCGATCCCGACACGGCGAATACCGATGCATTCGTCGCGCCGTTGCGCGACGCCCGCGGCGTCTGGTTCGGCGGCGGGCGCCAGTGGCGGCTCGCCGACGCATACCTGGACACGAAGGTGCACGAGGCGCTCCGGGAGGTGCTCGACCGCGGCGGCGTCATCGGTGGATCCTCGGCGGGAGCGACGATCCTGGGCTCGTACCTCGTGCGAGGCGACACACGTACCAACGCCATCATGATGGGGGATCACGAGGAAGGGTTCGGGCTGCTCCGGGGCGTTGGGGTCGATCAGCACCTGCTGCGGCGCAACCGCCAGTTCGACCTGATCGACGTCGTGCGCGCACGCCCCGATCTGCTCGGCATCGGCATTGACGAGGACACCGGCATCGTCGTGCAGGGCGATCTGTTCGAGGTCATCGGTCGGAGCTACGTCGCCATCTACGATCACGAGCGCCTGCTCGATTCGGGCGGCCTGTTCTACCTGCTGGCGCCGGGCGATGCCTACGACCTCGCGACCAGGGAGGCTTATCGCCCCCGGCCGGCGCTCGGGCCCCTCGGTCGCGTCGTGGCCGGGCCCTGGCCCGACGCGCCTCGTTGACGCTTGCCGGAGTCAACAGACCTGGAAAACGAAGTCGTGCTCGTAACGCTGCTTCGTCGTTCCGGGTCTGAACACGTTGGTCTGGCGGTTTCTGATCTCCGATGTCGATCCGGCTTGCATCGCACGGATCTTGAAATAGGAAAGACCCTTCTCGAGCGAGCCCGTGAGACCGTCCAGCAGATCGTCTTTTCCCAGACCGGATCCCCCGATGCGCACTACGATCACGGCATCGGTTCTGAGTACCCCCGCGCAGCCCGCCCACGCCTCTGTAAGAAACTGCCAGTAAGCACCGATGTTCGTATGGCGATCATCTCCGAGTGCTCTTGACGTCGGTCGTTCCGGGCCGCCCAGGAACCAAAGTCTGAGCCACTGGTCTTCGGCGAAGTGCGTGGTGTCGAGATAGGGGGGAGACGTGACCACCAGGGTCACGGATTCACGAAGGCTCGGGAAACTCCTGGAGGCGTAGCGGGCGTCTCGCCGCTTGATGACGCCGCGCAAGGGTGCCGAGGGACCGCTGAGCCGGTATTGCGCAAGACGACGGACGATCGAGAATGCGTCGCGATCGGGAGGGGTACAGCCTCTCGTTGTCCACCAGCGCACCGAGTAATCGGGCTTTGTACTGATCGTACGCGGCATGCGGTTGCTGAGACAGTTCCGGGACTTGTGGGATTCTCCATGAAGACAGCCCAGCGCGACGGCTGCAATGAAACGATCGACCCGGGAATGTTGCCAATCGAGATGCTCGCGCAAGAAAAGGAGCTGCTGGAGGGTTCGCGCATGGAAGCAAGTGCGGAAGAAATCGCCGGAGGGGGTCTCGTAGTGGGGTGAGTCACGTTGTAGATCCTCCAGGAGTCTCAGTCTCCTGTTCACGAAGCCGAGGGTCGGAACGTCAGCTTTGGCGCCCGAGACGCAGGCCGCGACAGGGTTGGTGTCTACGCCCGCTGCACGACGTCCGTTCAGCAGGCTTTCGAATACGGTGGTGCCCCGACCGCTGAACGGGTCGAAGACAATGTCGCCGCGCTTCGTGTAGGCGTAGATCTGCCTGGCGACGAAGTCCTCCGGGAACATCGCGAAGTACGGGCAGATGGAATGCAGCGGATGTCTCATGCCAATTCCACCAGGCCCGGGATCTTCAGCGTGGTGTTCACCCACGCCTGGACTTGATCGAATCGATTGTGGCCGTCGACGGGAGAAGGCGCGCCAGGGTTCGTCTTCAGGCAGACGCTGGCGAAGTGTGCGACCCGTAGCCGGTCGAACACGATTCCATATCGCATTTCGTCACGCAGGAACCTGTTCGCCAGGATCTCGTCAAATGTCGTCGCTGGATCGTCGGGTAGGTCGCGATGCAGCGTGAATGGGATGAACATCGACCGACGGCAGGTAGTGTCTTGCAGGCAGTTCAGTGAACCAGCCGTGAAACGGTTCGATGCGGTCCACGACGGACTTGGTTCTCCAGTCGACACCGGACGCGCACTGGCCGAGAAGATACAGTTTTCCCGGCATGCGGTCGGGGTGATCCCTCCAGGCGATGACGTCAATCCCGTCGTCTTTCGTCGCAGTCGGGAATCCTGGCGGGACACTCTGTTTCACGGATCCGGCTCCGAACCGCTCGTACGTGGCGCGCAGTGCAGGCAGAAAAGCAGTGCCCGTCGGGCGCGGAAATCCGAACGACACGACCTCGCCCGCGGTGTAACCGCCCGCCGCAAGGCACGCGCAGACTTGAAACATGTTGGCGATTTCCGACGTCGCGGCGCCGATCAGGCCAGGGGGTTGAATTCTGTTCTCACGAATGGCCGAAGCGAGAAGGCAGAACAGGTAGACGGAGCGTCCTGGAACGGCCGTGACGTCGGCAACCCGAGCAAGGCCGAGCCGATGAGTGTCGACGGCGAAGGGGTATGCTTCGCCAAGAACCTGCTCTCTGTATTGAAGCTCGCCGAACGCGGCTTCCACGGGTCGATTCCGGTGCGTCTCGAGTATCGCTTCGTCGAGCACTTCGCTCGTCTCTTCGTCGAACGGGCGACCATCTGCCGCGTCGTCTTCAATGTGGTCGATGACCCCAAGGAGATCCCCAACCGTGGATCTCCCTCTGGTCGAACAGATGGCCTGCAACTCCATCCAGTCCGCGTTGGCGCTGCGCGTGCTGTTCGGTGCCGGTGGTGCGACGAACGCGTTCACGAGTCACTCGTCTTTCTTGCGCGACTTGTCCTGCATGACGACGACCAAGCCATGCGTCGTCTCCTTCAGATTCGTCGCAACCCGCAGCAACGTGGGATCGCCGTCGTAGGATCCTGATGCCGCCATCGCCTCCTCGGACTGCCTCGCCGCCTTCATCAGGGCATCCGCGAACCGCGACGACGGAGGTTCGACACGCTCGTAGGCCACTTGCAGATCTCGTTTGGCCAGGAGCATCTGTTGTGCTTCGGGGTGTCCGAGCACTTCGCAAAGCTGATTCAGATTCGGGTTCTGGCTCTGAATGAGGGTCGGTTCACCCCGCCGCTCCTGGCCGTAGAGCCACGACATCAGCTTGCGCAGGTTGTCGGTGTTCTCTGCAGGAACCGGGTCCGGCTTCGGCGGCGCGGAAAGGTCTTCGGGGGTCAGACCCAGGAACTCCCGCACGGAGGCGCGCGTCAGTGCAGTGTACAGGTGCGAGAACGCGAAGCGCGCCTTGGAGCGGTCCTCGCGGTCGAAACCGTCGTCCCTTGCCTGCTCCAGTGCGTACCAGCCGTTGACGAGTCGCCTCACGGTGTTGTGATTGTCCCCAAGGGTACGGCTGATCGTCACCACGTCTCCGCCGTCCTCGAACCACTCCGCCGCGAATTTGGCCTTGGCGAGCGCGTCCCACTTGAACGGCCCGTTGATGTGCTTGAAGCCGATGAATGCGCGCGCTTCGGTCCGATTGTCGACCCACTTGACGCGGATCCTCTCTGGAAGAGGCTTCGGGTCGGGTACGTCCGGGAGTCGGACCTTCAACCTGTTTCGGAGCGCGTCGTCGCTCAACAACCGCAACGCGGCGAGTCGCCGATTTCCTTCCAGCACGATCCTGCTCGCGCGCTCCACGATCAACGGTTCGAAGTCGACGTAACCGGCGGATCGAATCGACTGCAACAGCTCGTCGACGTCCACGGCGCCTACCAGGTATTCGAGAACCGGCTCCTCGGCTGTGAAACCTTCGTCCAGGAATCGGGGATTCGACAGGTCGAAGCGGAGGTCGGACGGTGCGACGAATCCGATATCGCTCTCGTCGGGTTTCTTGGTGGCCACCTGTCTCGATGCCTTCCTTGTGTTCGGGCCCTGCGGCTGCCGCGTTCAGGATACCCGCTTCGGTCCCGGTCCGGCCGTACCGGCATCACTCTGCGCGAACATCCCGTGTGTCATGCCGGTGTTTCCTGCGGACGATAGAAGCAATCAGCGTGCCGGCGCCGTGTGGGTGGGCACCAGGGCGGTCAGTCGCGCACCGCGCCTCTGACGACGTCGATCAGCGCGTCGAAGTCGGCGGCATCGTTGTACAGGTGAGGTGCAATGCGGACGGCGCCCCCGCGTAGCGACACCGACACCTGCCGCGCCCTGAGGTCGCGGCCGAGCTGCGGGATGTCGACGCCGGCCGGCAGGCGCACCCCGAACAGGTGTCCGGCGCGCCAGCGGTCGTCATCCATCCGGCAGCCCAGATTCCGGAGGCGCGGGACGGCCGCGGCGATCAGCTCACGCGTGTGGGTCGCGACCGTTTCCGGTCCCCACTCGAGGACCTGTTCCAGCGCGGTCTCCAGCATCGGCAGCAGGACGAAGTTCGAACGCTCGCCCACGTCGTAGCGGATGGCTCCCGGCTGGTAGTCGTCGCGGTAGTTCACGAGCTCGTTGAAGCGGTCGCTGCCGCGGCGGGTGATCCAGTTCTCTTCGAGCGGCACGCCGCCGTCGAAGGCGGGGCCGTACCACGCGACGCCGATCGCGTAGGGGCCAGTCAGCCACTTGTAGCCGGCGCAGATCAGGGCGTCGGGACGGGTGCGCGTGACGTCGAACGGCTGGGCTCCCACCGACTGCGTCCCGTCGACGATGAGCCGGGCCCCGGCGGTGCGCGCCCGCTCGCCGACGGCGTCGAGGTCGAACCGCAGGCCGTCGGTCCAGTGCAGCGGCGGCAGCACCACCGCCGCTGTACGATTGTCGATGGCGTCCAGAAGGGCAGCGTTCCAGGCTTCGCCGCGCGATCCCTCCGTATCCGGCGCCGCGACGGTGCGCAGCGTGGCCCCGGCCTCGCGGCAGGCCCGCCGCCAGGTGTAGACCGCGCTCGGGAACTGCTCCTCGACGACGACGACCGTCTGGCCGGCGGCCAGCGGCGTATTCCGAGCCACCGTCGCCATGGCGTAGGAGACGGACGGCACGATCGCCACCCGGTTCGGATCGGGCGCTTTGACGAGGCGGGCGAAGAGCTGTCGGACGTGCGCACCCGGCTCGAAGAAGTCGGCGGTCTCCAGCCGGCTGGGGACGGCGATGCGGTCGATTGCGCCGCGTCCGGCGGCCGCGACCCGCTTCGAGGCCGGCGCCATGTAGGCGCAGTTCAGATAATGCAGACCGGGAGGCAGCGAGAAGAGGGAACTGTACGGGCTCGGACGCGGGGCGCTGCGAAACCACCTGGAGATCGAGGACCCGAACGCGTTGCGGGTTGGCGCCATCCAATTCAGCTTACTACCGTCCACAGGCGCGCGGGCGGTGGTATGCTCATCCGTTTTTAGGAGTTTGCCATGGCCCCCACGACGGCAAACGGATCGCTGAAGCTGGCGCTGGTCGCCGCACTCACCGCGGCATGCGCCTTCGGCACGCCGGAAGAACGCGAGGAGAGGGCGGTGACGAACCGCGCGACCGCGATTCACGGGCGCGTGCTGACGCTCGATACGCATATCGACATCCCGCTCAACTTCGCCACCGGTGCCGTCGACCCGGGGGTGTCCGGCGACTTCCAGGTCGATCTGCCGAAGATGCGCACCGGCGGCCTCGACGCCGGGTTCTTCATCGTCTATGTCGGCCAGACGGAGCGGACGCCCGAGAACGAGGCGCAGGCCAAGGCTGACGCGATGACGAAGTTCGAGGCGATCCACCGCCTGTCCGAGGAGCTGTACCCGGACGAGATCGAGATCGCGTACAGCGCGGCCGACGTGGAGCGGATTGCCGGCAGCGGCAAGCTGGTGGCGGCGATCGGCATCGAGAACGGCTACGTCATCGGCCGCGATCAGTCGCTGTTGGAGACCTACCACGAGCTCGGTGCGCGCTACATGACGCTGGCGCACGGCGGGCACAACGACATCGCGGACTCGGCGACGCCGCGCGAAGCGCTGGGCGACGCGGCGGCCGAGCACGGCGGCGTCAGCCCGTTCGGTGAGGAAGTCATCGCCGAGATGAACCGGCTCGGCATGCTGGTCGACGTGTCGCACATCTCGAAGGCCGCGATGCTCGATGCCGTGCGCCTGTCCGCGGCGCCGGTCATCGCCTCGCACTCGAGCATGCACGCCCTGATGCCCCATCCCCGCAACCTGGACGACGAGCAGCTCCGGGTCCTGGCCGACGGCGGGGGCGTCGTCCAGACGGTGGCGCTCGGCACTTTCCTGTCCGAGGTCGCGGCCCGGCGCGCGGCCGAATACCGGAACATCCGGGGTGCGTTCGGCATGATTCCGGGCCAGCAGCCCGAGGAGCTCGGGGCCGAGCCGTACGAGGACTACATCGGCCGCATGGAGGCGCTGGACGCGCGCTATCCCGACGCCACCGTCGCCGATTTCGTCGATCACATCGACCATGCGGTGAACCTGATCGGCATCGACCACGTGGGGATCAGCTCGGATTTCGACGGCGGCGGCGGCATCCTCGGCTGGAGCGACGCGAGCGAGACGCTGAACGTGACCGTCGAGCTCGTGCGGCGCGGCTACAGCGAGGAGGACATCGCCAGGCTGTGGGGCGGAAACCTGCTGCGGGTGTGGAGCGAGGCGGAGGCGGTGGCCGCGGGGCTCGGCCGATAGCAGACCGGCGGATCACGGACCATGTCCAGTACGAGTCTGCCGGCATCGCCGCGGCCGGCCCGCGTCGCGGCACGCACCACGCATGCTCTGCCGTGGGCCCTCCATCCGGACGTACGCGCCGGGTGGCTCTCCGCGGTCACGCGTGGTGCGGCGGGCGTGTTTCTGGACTACGACGGCACCCTGACGCCGATCGCCGATCGGCCGGAGCAGGCCACGCTCGGCGCCTCGACGCGGGCGCGGCTCGTGCGGCTGGCGTCCCGCTGCCCGGTGACCATCGTTACCGGCCGGGACATCTCCGTCGTGCGCGATTTCGTGCGACTCGACGAGATTGGCTACGCCGGTTGTCACGGCCTGGACATCGAGGGGGCGGCCGGCAGCGGCCTGCGCTACGAGGCCGCGGGAACCGTGCTGCCGGCGCTGGACCGTGCGGAGGCCGACCTGCGGCACGGATTATCGAGCATCGCGGGCGCGCTCGTCGAGCGCAAGCGCTACAGCGTCTCCACCCACTACCGGCTCGTCGGCCCGGGCGACGCTCCTCACGTGGAAGCGGTCGTCGCCGCCGTAGCGCGCCACTACCCCGAGTTGCGCCGCGAGCGGGGCAAGAAGGTGTTCGAGCTGCGTCCGGACGTGGCCTGGGACAAGGGAAGCGCCGTCGCGTGGCTGCTCGCCGCCATGTCGCTGGAGCCCGGGGCGGCCACCTACATCGGTGACGATGAGACCGACGAGCACGCGTTCGAGCTGCTCGCCGGCGACGGAGTCCCGATCGTCGTCGAGCATGGCGACCGTCCCACCAGCGCGCGTTATCGCGTACGCGATCCCGAGGAAGTGACCGAGGTTCTGGATCTGCTGATAGAGGAACTGGCGTCGGCCTGAGGTGCGTGCGCGCCACCGTTCGGTCGACCGCCGTTCGCACCCTTCCGCGCCTGCGGGCCGATTTACGCACAATTTACCGGTTCGTCACGACCCGGTAAACCGCGCCGTCCAAGGTTCGGCGGGCGTCGGCGTGTTGCGGTTCGCGCATCGCTGGGATACGCTCGGGACAACGTCTTCGAAGGGGTGCGACTTGGATTCGGCTCAAGGTGCCGTGTCGCGCGTCGCCGATTCACTGAACCAGTTGAAGACGCGGCTGCTCGCGATGGGCGGTGAAGCGGAAGAGCAGGTACGGGCGGCCGTGCGGGCGCTCGTCGACTGCGATCTGGGGCTTGCCGAGCGGGTCCTCTGCGGCGACGAGCCGATCAACCGCCTGCACATGGAGATCGACAAGCGCTGCTACGATCTGCTGGTGGATCATCAGCCTGCGGCGACCGACGTGCGGGTCGTCGTGTCGGGCGTCAAGATCAACAGCGACCTGGAGCGCATCGGCGACGTTGCCGTCAACATCGCCGAGGCGACCTTCAGCTATCTGCAGCATCCGCCGGTCAAGCCGCTCATCGACATTCCGCGCATGGCCGAGCACGCGCAGGGCATGCTGCGGGATGCGCTGAACGCGTACGTGCGGCACGCCACCGATCTGGCCTACGACGTGCTCGACCGCGACGATACGCTGGACGGGCTCAAGGACCAGGTGTTTCGCGAGTTGCTGCGCTACATGGTGCAAAACCCGGCGACGACCGAGCCGGCGCTCGACCTCATCCTCATCTCCCGCCATATCGAGCGGATAGGCGATCACGCCACCAACATCGCCGAAGAAGTGATCTTCATGGTGTCCGGCCGCGATGTCCGGCATCATGCGCAGGAAGGGAGGGATCCCGCTGAGCATTGAACCGTTGACCATCGCAGCGCCCGACACGGAATCACCGCCTGCCAACCGCCTGTCCGTCGACGGCGCGGACCGGGTGCTCGTGGTGGAGGACGATCTGGACATCGCGGAGCTGGTGGCGCACCACCTCCGCAAGGCGGGGTACGCGTCCGAGATCCTCACCTCCGGTTCGGAGGTCATGCCGCTCGTCCGCGAGCGCCCGCCGGCGCTGGTGGTGCTCGATCTGATGCTGCCGGGCCGCAACGGGCTCGACGTCTGCCGTGCCATCCGCGCCGATCCGAAGACGTCGGGCGTGCCGATCATCATGCTGACGGCCAAGACCGACGAGACCGACCGTATCGTCGGGCTGGAGCTGGGCGGCGACGACTACGTCACCAAGCCGTTCAGTCCGAAGGAGCTGGTGGCGCGCGTCGGCGCCGTGCTGCGGCGGGCGCGGCGCGAGCAGCCGTCTCCGAACCTGCTTCGCTTCGGGCTCGTCACGGTCGACACCGATCGGCATCTCGTGACGTGCGACGGTCGCGACGTCCGACTGACGGCGAAGGAGTTTCTGCTTCTGCGCTATCTGATCGAGCATCGCGGGCGGGTCCTTTCCCGGGATGTCCTGCTCTCGGACGTCTGGGGCTATACCTACACCGGGGGCACCCGCACCGTCGACGTCCACATTCGCCGGCTGCGCGAGAAGCTGCCGATGCTGGCCGGCGCGATCGTCACCGTGAAGCAGTTCGGGTACAAGCTGATCGAGGAAGACGCCAATCCGTCAGCCCAGGCATGAGACTCCGCACCCGGCTGTTTTTTGCTGCGTTCGGTATCGCGGGTCTCAGCCTGCTGCTGGCCGCCGCGCTCGTGGTCTGGTTGCTCGAGCGGCAGCTCCTCGACCGGATCACGACGGTCCTGGTGGCCGAGGCGCGGCTGGTGGCCGATCTCGTCGCGCGAAGCGGACCGAGTCCCACCGTCGCCGAGCTGGACGGGGAGGCCGATTCGCTGGGGCTGAGCCTCGGCGCGCGGGTGACCATCATCGAGCCTGGCGGGCGCGTCGTCGGCGATACGGCCGAAGACGGCCCTTCGCTGGCGGCGATGGAGAACCACGGCGCCCGGCCCGAGATCGACCTCGCCCGGACGGCTGGCATCGGGGTGACCCGCCGCTACAGCACGACGGTGCAGCGCGACCTGCTGTACGCGGCCGTGCGGGTCGATCATCCCGGCGTGGCGTTCGTCCGGCTGGCGCTGCCGCTGACCGCGGTCGACGACCAGATCGCGTCGGTGCAGCGCGGCACGGCCGGCGGGCTGTTGGTGGCTCTCGCCGGGGCTCTCGTCCTCGCCTGGATCACTTCGGCGGCGATGAGCCGGCGCGTCAGCGTGATCGCGGCGGTGGCGCGGCGCTATGCGGCGGGAGACCTGACGCCGCAGATCGGTCCGTACGGGGACGACGAGATCGGCACGGTGGCCCGGGCGCTCGACGCCTCCGTGCAGGAGCTCGGCCGCCGTCTCGCGGAGCTGTCCCGAAGCCGCCGGTTGACGGATGCAATTCTCGCCAGCATGACCGAGGGCGTGCTCGTCGTGGACGGGCGCGGCCTGGTGAAGATGGCCAACGACGCGGTACGCCGCGTGCTGCAGATCGAGGAGACGCCCGTCGACCGCCACTATGTCGAGCTGATCCGGCATCCGGAAGTGGCGAAGCAGATCGGGCGTGCGCTCGAAGCCGGCGGGTCCAGCCAGACGGAAATCACGCTGAGCACGGAGCCGGTCAGGGTGTGTCTGGCGAGCGCCGCGCCGTACACGGAGCAGGACGAGCCCGGCGTGGTCATCGTGCTGCACGACGTGAGCGACTATCGCCGTGCAGTGCAGATCCGCCAGGACTTCGTGGCCAACGTCTCCCACGAGCTGCGAACGCCGCTGACGGCGATTCGCGGTGCGGTGGACGCGCTGGCGGACGAGACGGAGGTCGCTACGCGCCAGCGGTTTCTCGACATCGTTGCGCGCCATACGACCCGCATGGAGAGGCTGGTCACGGACCTGCTGCGGCTCGCCCGCCTCGACGCCGGACAGGAGGTTCTGCGTCCCGACTCGTGCAGTACGGCAACGGTCTTTTCGAACGTCGCCGCGGAGTTGGCCCCCGTGCTGCAGGCGAAGCGGCAACGGGTGCGGTCGCGCATCGAGCCGGGCGCGGAGCGGCTGATGGTTGATCCGGTCAAGATCCACGATGTCATCAGGAACCTGGTCGAGAACGCCGCGCACTACGCGCCCGAGCGCAGCGCGATCGAGCTCGACGCCGCGGCCGCCGATTCCGGCAACGTCATCGTCCTGCGGGTTTCCGATCACGGTCCGGGTATCCCGGACACCGACCTGACACGGGTCTTCGAGCGCTTCTACCGCGTGGAGCACTCCAGGGCCCGGAATCCAGGGGGGACCGGGCTCGGTCTCGCTATCGTCAAGCACCTCGTCGGCCTGCACGACGGAACCGTCGAGGCGGCGCATCGGGCCGGCGGAGGCTCCGTCTTCACCATCGCCCTGCCGAAGCGTGCGGCCGGTGTCGGGGCGTTGGCCGTACCCCAGAAGCTCACCGCGTAGCGCCCGGACCGTGATCGCCGGGGATCCGCTCCGTGGTCAGCGTCGCGGCACGGCTTGCGAGGCGATGAAGTCCCGTAACTTGCGGAACGCGCGCCCGCGATGACTGACGGCCGCCTTCCGGTCGGTCGAGACCTCGGCGAGCGTGCAGCCGTACGGCGGATAGAAGAATATCGGGTCGTAGCCGAAGCCCGCGTCGCCGGCCGGCGACGCCGCAATCCGTCCTTCGATCGTGCCGGTGGCTTCGAACATGATGTGCCCCCGCTCGGCCGCCGCTACCGCGCAGACGAACCGCGCCGGGCTGGCGAGACCGCCGCGATCACGCAACCGCGCGTAGATTGCGTCGAACTTCTCTGCATACGTCGTGCCGTTGAAGCGTGCCGAGTGAATCCCGGGTTCGCCATCGAGGCCGTCTATCTCAAGGCCGGAGTCGTCCGCCACCGTCAGGTGCGGCACGAGCCGCCCGTAATACAGCGCCTTCAACCGCGCGTTCTCGGCAAAGGTCCGGCCGGTCTCGGGGGGCGCCGGTCCGGGGGAGTATGCCGCTACCGGTCGGACGACCCAGTCGAGGCCGTCGAGGATGCGTCTGATTTCCGTCAACTTGTGGCGGTTCGTCGTGGCGACGACGAGCGTCCGAGCGGACTGGGCCTGCACGATCGCGTGGCTCGCGAGGAGAGCACTCAGCCGGCGGTCGGAGCGAGGAATCCGCCGACGATCTCCCGCTGCATGGCGACGAGACGCTCGATCGCGCCGCCGGCCAGGCCCAGCAGGGCGTCCAGCGCGTGCCGATCGAAGGGCTCGCCCTCGGCCGTACCCTGCACCTCGATGAACCGGCCGTTGCCGGTCTTGACGACGTTCATGTCGACCTCGGCCCGGGAGTCCTCGGCGTAGGCGAGATCGGCCAACGGCCGGCCGTCGACGATCCCCACGCTGGTGGCCGCGACGTAGTCGGCGATCGGCAGGCGTGCGATCTTGCCCGTCTCCCGGAGCTTCTGCAGGGCCAGGGCCAGAGCCACGAAGCCGCCGGTGATGGACGTGGTGCGCGTCCCCCCGTCCGCCTGGATCACGTCGCAGTCGACCCAGACCGTGCGTTCGCCCAGTTCGGCGAGCCTGGTCACCGCGCGTAGCGAACGTCCAATCAGACGCTGGATCTCCTGGGTGCGGCCGCCGACCCGGCCCGCCGAAGATTCGCGGGTAGAGCGCGTCGATGTCGACCGCGGGAGCATTCCGTATTCCCCCGTCACCCAGCCGGTGCCCTTGCCGCGCAGGAATGGAGGCACACGATCCTCGACGCTCGCAGTACAGATCACGCGTGTCAGGCCGGCCTCGATCAGCACCGAGCCTTCCGCGTGCACGACGTAGTGGGGCGTGATACGGGTCTCGCGCAATTCGTCGGCGTGGCGGCCGTCGATGCGGAGCGCGTCGGTCAGCGTGCTCGGCGTAACCATGGGGGAGAGTCTAGGAGCATGCGTTGTAGAACGCAACGGAGTGAGTTCTGCGGCGCAAGCTCCTGGGGCGGTGGGGGATGGGGCCGAACACGGAGCCTTGCGAACGGGTTTGGCGGCGCTAGCAGCCTGCCGCGAACGCTAGGGTGCGGCACGAGCGGGTGCCGACGCGCCCGGTTCGTCAGAGTCTCCCGATTCGTCCCGCGGTGCGCTGTCCGGCGGCTGGATGTGATCGTCGGCCGACGTCGACTCGCCGTCCGGCGGAGGCAGGTCCAGGACCCACGTCAGGTTCGGCGTGAGCGGCTGGCGGAGGTCGATATGGCCGGCGAGCGTGTCCACCTCGCCGCCCTCCACCAGGATCTGCACGGCGGCGACTTCGTGGACGTTGGTGGTGATCGCGTTGACGAGGGCGTAAACGGTGAGCAGCTCGTCGAGCGAGCCGCCCGAATGCTGCGTGGTCACCTCGCCGCTCAGGTCGACGAAGAGGTTACCGTCGTCCGCCAGATAGACCGCGCGCAGGCGCGTTCCCGAGGGAAACGGTGACAGCAGTCGGCGGGGGGGCCTCTCGAGCTGCCGTTCCACGACCATGCGCGCCCGCAGGAGCGGGTCGGCCGCGTACGGAACGTCGATCTCCCGGCGGACCAGTCCCAGGCCGTCGCCCGCCACGTAGTACATGGTAGTCGTGAACGGGGAGCCCGCCTCCCTCCCGGCTCCCGCGCCGTCCAGCCCCGCTGGCGAGCCGGCGCCGCTTTCCCAACGCTCGACCAGGACCAGGGTCAGCATCGCCGCGCCGATCGTCAGGGCCAGCAGCACGCTGCCGGCGATCCGGTACGTGCGCCGAAAGCCTCCATGCACCGCTCGCTGGCCCTCCGGGCTCGAGGATTCCATCAGTCGCGGCCCTGCGCGTCCTGGACCGCCTCGGCCGGGACGCCGTCATCGGCACCGGCAGCGGTCTCCTCACCCGGCGCATACGGGCCTGTCGCCAGGTAGTCCCGGAAACGGATCACGCCCGCCACGATGGCCTCGGCTACGCGCGTCTGGAAGCCGGGCCGCGCCATCTGCCGCTCCTGCTCGGGGTTCGAGATGAACCCCATCTCGACGAGTATGGCCGGCATGTTCGCCCCGACCAGGACCCGGAAGGGGGCCTGCTGGATCGGGCGTGGACTCAGCGGAACCCGCAGGCGCAACTCGTCGCCGACGAACGCGGCGAGGTCGGCGGACGGCGTGAGATAGCGCGCCTGGGCCATCTCCCACGGAATCACGTCGATCTCCCGGACACCGCCGCCCGATACGGGCAGGTACCGTCCATCGCGGTCGGCGATCTCGCGTGCCTCGGGGCCGTACTGGTCGATGCCGAGGTAGTACACCTCCGCTCCCGTCGCAACGTCTCGCTGGGCCGAGTTGGCGTGCAGGCTGATCAACACGTCGGCCCGGTCGTTGTTGGCGATTGCGGCGCGCCGGTCGAGAGCAACGCGGGCGTCGCCGGTGCGGGTCAGGATGACGCGGACGCCCAGGCGACGCTCGAGCAGAGTGCGCAGCCGCTGCGCGACGCTCAGCGTGACGTCCTTCTCGAGCGTTCCCTCGGGGCCCTGCGCCCCCTCGTCTGCGCCGCCGTGCCCCGGATCGATCACGATCGTGCGAATCTCCGCCGGGGTAGTGAAATCGGGGAGCGGGTCAGCATCGGCGAGACCGGGTTCCGGAACCGCGTTCGCCGGCTCCGCCGGCCGCGCCTCCGCCACCGCGGGGGCCACCCCTTCCAGATCGACCACGAGTTGCGTCGAGTCGCCGGACTCTCCGCTCACGATGCGATGCGAGGTGTAGGAGGGTCCCGGTTCGATGGCCAACCCCGGCAGCTCGTCGAGCAGCTCGATGGCGCGGACGGCGTTGCCGCGGGGTTCCGCGGCGCGGACGACATCTATGGCGTCGGCGTCGAAACGAATCAGCAATCGTCCGCGATCCTCGGTGACCTCGTGCGCGGTGTTGGGGGTGATCTGCAGGCGCAGCCGGCCCGATTGCCCGCGCGGCCGGTACTGTGCCGACACGCGGGGCACGCGTACCTCGCCGACGAGCAGCAGGCGGGAGCGCCCGCGCAGCTCCAGGCGCTGCTCGTGGATGGGTGCGAGCGCTCGGGCGATGAAGTCGAGCGGGACGAACCAGCGCCCGCCGACCCGGTGCGCGGGGCCGTCGAGCGATACGAGGCGTCCGTCGACCGTTACAAGCGGCTGCCCGGCCGTCAGGACGACCGTTCCACCGCCGGCCTCGACGGTGAGCGTCCCGCCGTCGGTCTCCGCCCCGATTTCGAGTTGAAACAGGGCGGAGAGATCATCGAGGGCGACAGCCTCGCTGCCCTGCACGCTGACCGTGTCGAGCGACCGGCGCCCTTCCTCGGTTATCAGCGTGAGCCCCGCGGCAGGTTCCTGGGCAGTGAGTGGAAGCAAGCCGATCGCGAAAATCAGGCCGGCACCGGCCAGCGTGAGCGTGCGAGCGGCACGGTCGGTCGGAACCCGCTTCCCGTGAAGCATCTGACCCTTCATCATAGCATCGCATGACCGATCCACCGGCAGGCTGCGCACCTCTCCCACCGGACGGTTTCGTGCAGTTGGTCGCTCCCGTGTGGGAGTATCTCGCGGTTGCCGAGCCGCCGGCGTGCGCGGACGTCATCTTTGTTTTCGGGAGCCAGGCTTTTGCCGTGCCGGCTCACGCGGCCGGTCTCTACCGGGCCGGACATGCGCCGGTCGTGCTGGTCAGCGGCCGTTACGGCCGGATGACTCGGGAAGTCTTCGACCGGCCGGAAGCGCTGGTCTTCAGGGATCGGCTTCTGCGCGACGGGGTGCCTCCGGCGGCCATCGTCACGGAGATCGAGGCAGGCAACACGCTCGAAAACGTGCGGTACGGACTGGCCGCGCTCGGCCGGCAGGGGGTCGCGGCCGGCTCTGCGCTGCTCGTGGCGAAGCCGTTCGTGATGCGTCGCTGTGCAGCCACGTTCGCGCGCCAGGCGCCCGGCGTCCGCGTGCGGTGCTGCCCGCCGGAGACCGATCTGTTGCGGTCGATCGATCGCGCGCCTGCTGCATTCGCGTCCCGCCTGGTCGCCGAGGTCGAGCGCCTGGACCGCTACGGGGCGGCGGGCGACATAGCCGAGCAAGGGTCCCCGCGACGGTGCGGCAGGCGGTCCGCCGGATCGCAGATGCCGGTTGGGTGGACGGCCGGATCCGGGAGCGTTCGTGACTGGCCCGTCAATCGTCGCCTGCGGCTCCGCTTGCCGCCCAACCAACCCTCACCGGGAGTCTACGCCGTTCTACGGCGCAGACTCCCGGCGCCGTGGCGCGTCTTTTCGAGCGCGGGCGGCCGCCGTCAGGCCGCAGCCGGCCAGGGCGCCGAGCAGACCGACCATCGCCGGCGTCATTCCGAGCACCGGTTCGCCCGCCGCCAATACCTCCACCGCCACGTAGGTCCCGACGCCGCCGGCGATGGCGCCCATTGCTTCCGCCGGTCCCACGCTCCGCGTGTACAACCCGCCGAGCACCGGCACGAAGAGACTGACCGTCAGCAGGTTGTAGAAGAGCCCGAGCACGCTCACCATCGACGCCGCGCCGACGGCGAGTCCGGTGCCGAGAATCCCTCCCGCGACGGCCGCGCGGCGCGCCACCTTCAGGATCTGGCGGTCGCTCGCGTCGGGGTCGACGTACCGCCGATAGAGATCCTGCGAGAGCGACGTGGCCAACATGAACAGTATGGCGTCGGAAGAGCTGACCTCTGCCGAGAAGATTGCCGCCAGGCCGAGCGCGCCGACGGCCGGCGGCAGGGCCTCCATCAGCAGGGTCGGCAGCGCCAGCTCGGGGTTGGCGAGCCCCGGCGCGACCGCCCGGGCGATCATTCCCAGTAGCGGAGGGACGGCGGCGAAGACGAGCAGGACGGCCGCGTTCAGCCCGACCCCCAGCCGCACGGTCCGATCATCGCGCGCGCCGTAGGTCTTCTGGAGGAGCCCGGGCGAGATGATGAACGCCGGACCGAGCATCGCCAGGTAGAACCAGCCCGAGCTTCCGCCCTGCCAGACGTTCCAGTAACCGTCCACGGCATGCGTCGCCGCGTGGACCGCGCCCCAGCCCCCCGCGCTCGCGACGGTGAGCGGCAGCGCCACGGCGAAGCCGGCCAGCAGCACCACGAGTTGCACCGCGTTGACCCAGGCGGCGGTCAGGAGCCCGCCGGCCGTGAAGTAGACGATGACGACCCCGCCGCCGATGAGACAGCCGAGCCACGGCGGGAGACCGACGACCACGTTCAGGATCCATCCGATGCCGATGATCTGGGCGGCCAGGATGGCCAGGGTTCCCATCCACAGGAGCACGGTGATCGTCGTGCGTACCTGCTCCCCGAAGCGGTACTCCAGGTAGTCCCCGACGGTGTGCAATCCCTGCTCGGCCGCGATGCGTCGGATGCGAGGGCCGATCCAGACGGCCAGCACGATGGACCCCAGCCCCGCCGATCCGACCCACCACCATGCGCTGAGGCCGTCGGCGTAGCCGAGCCCGGCCGCGGCCACCGTCGAGCCCGCTCCGATGTTGGCGGCGAGCATGGTGGAGAACAGCAGCGAAGGGCCGAGCCGGCGCCCGGCGACGAAGAAATCGGACGAATTGCGCACGCGCCGGCCGATCCACAGGCCGATGCCCATGAGGATCGCGGCGTAGACGAGGAGCACGGCGACGTGCAGGTTCATGGCGTTCACCGTTGCGCCGCATCGACTGCACGCTCCGCCACGGGATGCGCGGCGTCCGCGACGGGCTGCCCCCTATAATGCCTCATCGACGTCACTCGGAGCCGGCCGAGCGCGCCTGGGGGAAACATCACGATTCGCGGGCAACCGGCTTGCGCCGACCGCCGGACCGGCCGCCGGGGGTCACGCGCGGTTCCCGTTCGTCCGACTCACTCGATACGATGCTCAAGAGCCTGCGATTGACCAACGTCGGTCCGGCGCCGACGATGAATCTCGATTTCGGTCGGCGCCTCAACCTGCTGACGGGCGACAACGGGTTGGGGAAGAGCTTCCTGCTCGACATTGCCTGGTGGTCCCTGACCCGAAAATGGCCGGCGGAGATCAACCCGAAGCTGACCGCGGGGAAAGGCGGCCCGGCCGGCGGGTTCGGGGACGGCGGTCATTGGGTTCTCCTTCACCGGGAAGACGACGAGCGAAGACTACGAAAGCAGCTACTCCCGTCGAGACCAGTCCTGGACGGGTCGTGCCGACCGTCCGACCAATTCGGGGCTCGTGCTCTACGCGATGTCGGACGGCAGCTTCGCCATCTGGGATCCGAGTCGCAATTACTGGCGCAGTCGGGGGGGCATAGACGTTCAGGACCGCCGTCCGGCCGATGTCTTCGATCCTGCCGAGGTTTGGGACGGGTTGCCGGGAGACGACGGAACCTGGGTCTGCAACGGATTGATTCGCGACTGGGCGGGCTGGCAGAAAGAGAACGGAGCCGCGTTCGAACACCTGAAGCGACTCTTGAGGAGGATGTCTCCATCCGGTGGTGAGCCGCTGGCGTCGGGCGACCTCACACGGATCAGCCTCGACGATGCCCGAGACATGCCGACCCTCCGCATGCCCTATCGACAGGATGTCGCCGTCGTACACGCATCGGCCGGGATGCGCCGGATCATGGCGCTGGCGTACTGCCTCGTCTGGGCCTGGCAGGAGCACAAGCACGCGGCCGGTCAACTCGGCGAGGAGCCGGCCGGGCAGATCACCTTCCTCATCGACGAAATCGAATCCCATCTGCATCCCGCGTGGCAGCGCAGCGTCGTTCCGGCCGTGCTGTCGGCCATGCAGGAATTGAATCCGGAGGCGGAGGTGCAACTCCTCGCCGCAACCCATTCCCCGTTGATCATGGCGTCCATCGAACCCGAGTTCGACGCCGGTACAGATGCCTGGTTCGATCTGGACTTCGAGCGGGAAGGAGTCGTTCTGCGCCACCGTGATTTCGAGAAACGCGGCGACGCCGCAACTTGGCTCATCAGCGAGGCGTTCGACCTCCCGAGCGGACGGCCGTTGGAGTACGAGCGGCTGGTTGACGAGGCGCAGGCGCTGCTGAACCAGGAGAATCCGGATGTCGATCGGATCACGCGGATGAACGACGATCTTGTTGCGGCGCTGAACCCGAAGGACTATTTCCTGCTCAACTGGCGCCACATCTGCCGCAAGAAGGGCTGGCTGGCGTGATTCCGGTCGAATTGCAGCCGGAGCCGCCGGATTTCGATTGTAGCCGGGACCGCCCGAACAATGGCCCATGCCGGGCACCAGGAACAGGCGGAAGAAGGCCTGGGTATCCGAGATCGCCTGGTCGCGCGCAACTTCCCCGACCTTGTCGGCGCCCACCGCGGCCAGGACGTTTTCGTAGTAAGAGACCGATCCGAGGGGCGAGATGTCGGGGTCGCTCCAGCCATGGTAGACGATCAGCTTCGAGCCGCCGTTCCGGAACCGGCCGAGGTCGGGGTCCGCGCTGTCGAGCGCCGCCCCCACCTTCTCGAGGGCGAACGCGAGGTCGGCGTCGTAGTCGAACGTGCGGAAGTTCCAGTCCGGATCCTCGAAGACCATGTACTTGAAGAAGCCCTCGGCCGCGAGCCAGTGCAGGCTCGTGAACGGCTCGCGGCCGGTCACCCACGAGCCCCAGCCGCCGCCCGGTCCGTTCTCGCCCCCCGGCACCAGGCCGGGAAAGATCGTCTCTCCCGCGGAGTCGCGCGAGCCGGCCCGGATATCCTTCACGGCCTGCACCTGCGGCGGCGTGAGGCAGCCGTCGTGGTCTTCACCGTAGGGACAGGTGAGCACCGCCGGGTCGAACCGGCACTGCCGGGGGTCGTCGAGCACGCCGTCCTCGATGCCGTCCAGCGCGTCGCAGGCCGCGTTGACCGCGGCGGCGAGCGCGGGCAGCTTCGCGGGCGGTATGTAGCTGCCGGAGTCGCGCAGCGTGGCCTGCGCGTACCAGAGATGGGCGCCGGCGTAGAAGCGCGTCCAGTCGTTGGCCGGGTTGCCGGCGACGATGCCGTCGAAGTCGTCCGGGTAGCGCTGTGCCTCCATCAGGCCTTGCTGGCCGCCCTTCGAGCAGCCGACGTAGTACGAATAGCGCGGCGGCCGGTCGTAGAATGCGGTGGTGATCGCCTTGCCGTTCTCGGCGGTGAAATGCAGCGCCCGGTGCCCGAAGTCCTCGACCAGATCCGGCCGGCCGATCGCCCACGAGGCATCGAAGCCGCCCGTGCCGGGTCGCACGTGCCCGGTGTCGGTGCCGGCGGCGGCGTAGCCGCGCCGAAGAGCACCGGCCATGGCGGAGTAGCTGATGACGCCGGCCATGCCGCCGTTGCCGGAGACGTGGAACTTGCCGTTCCAGTCGTTCACCGGCAGCCAGACCTCGAAGGCGACGGCCGGCTGCGTCACTCCCTCCACGCGGCAGATCGACGGAATCGACAGCGCGGCGTCCGCGCCCGGCGGCGTGAACGCGCCGGCGGGGACGACGTCTGCGCTCCGGATCGTGGTTTCCGGCAGTTCCAGCTCCGCGAGGCTCGCGCAGGTCGCGGCGGCGGACGGTGCGGCGGCAAGCAGCAGCAGAGTGCCGCCCGCGACGGTGCAGGCGAGCCAAGGGGCGTGAGCGGGACGGCGGAGCGGCGGCATGATGGGAAACCTCCACAATAGCGTCGGATGCGAGCGAAAGGTCGATACAGCTTGACGGCGTTTACGGTAGACTGCAAGTGCGTTGGTGGAAGGCCATTGCCGGCCTGAGGAGGGTTTCATGGACGTGGATCGCCGGAAGTTCTTCGTATCGGTCGGTGGGGCTGCGGCGGTGGCCGCGATGGGGCACGAGGATCGCGCGGAAGCGCTTGAGCACTTCATGACCGGGCAGCTCTCGACCGGAGCGGCCGTTTCGCCCAGCCGGGCGGTCAAGGACGCCCGGAGCAGGACGGTCCGCTCCCACCGCGCGGCACCGGGAATCTCTTCCGTCCGACCTCGTCGCCGTTCGAGCCGATGTCGGACAACGTCACCCTGCAGGAGGTCTTCGCGAAGCGCTTCGCGCCGGCCCGCCACGTGCTGCAGAGCGCCGCGCACGCGATGAAGACCGGCCAGCCCGAGCGGACGATCTTCGCGTGCCTGGTCCACGACGTGACGCAGAACCTGATCAAGGCAGACCACGGCTACTGGGGCGCGCAGCTCTTCGAGCCGTACGTCGACGAGCGCATCAGTTGGGGCATCCGCTACCACCAGTCGTTGCGGTTCTTTCCGGACGAGTCGGTCGGCTACGAGTACCCGGAGATGTACAACCGCATCTTCGGGGTCGACTACGAGCCGGATCCCTACATCCACGCCGCTCACGAGCACGCCCGCAAGCATCGGCACTACATGGAGGCGCGGCTCATCACGATGAACGACCAGTACGCGTTCGATCCCGACGCGCCGCCCGTCACCATCGACCAGTTCGAGGACATCATCGGCCGGCAGTTCAGGCAGCCGAAGGAAGGGCTCGGGTACGACGGCAGCCCGGTGGCCCACATGTGGCGGACCATATTCAATCCGAACCGTCCACTCTAGCGGCGGGGCCATCGTGCCGGATGCCGGGCGTCATCGTGGCTGCAGGCGATGCGCGCCCGCTTCCGGTTGGAGAATCGGTCGAGTCCGGTTGGTCATACCGAGCGACAGGCAATCCCGACATGAACACAACTTGTTGCAAGCGGATTCGTGTGATGAGCGCGGCGCGGTGCCTCATGTTCTGCACTGCCCTCATTGCAGCCGCCGGGCTCGCCCAGAGTGCGCCGACTGGCGCCCAGAGTGCGCCGACTGGCGCCCAGAGTGCGCCGACTGGCGCCCAGAGTGCGCCGACTGGCGCCCAGAGTGCGCCGACTGGCGCCCAGAGTGCGCCGACTGGCGCCCAGAGTGCGCCGACTGGCGCCCAGAGTGCGCCGACTGGCGCCCAGAGTGCGCCGACTGGCAGTGATTCCGCCGACAGCCGGCCCGTCGCCGGATTCGAGCTCGCCGCCCAGTCGTCGGTCAAAGTGGCTCGCGCCGTGCGTGTGGAACAGGAGCCGCGGATGGACGGCAACGTGCTCGGCGATCCCGTCTGGGCCGCCGCGCCGCCGGTCAGCGGGTTTCGCCAGACGTTCCCGGACGAGGGCCGGCCGGCCACGGAGCGGACCGAGGTGCGCGTCCTCTTCACGTCCGACACGATCTACTTCGGCGTCGTCTGCTACGACAGCGATCCGGCGGGGATCATCATGAGCGACAGCCGGCGCGACTCGTCGATGACCGACGCCGACAGCTTCCAGATGGTCCTCGACACGTTTCAGGATCAGCAGAACGGCTTCGTCTTCGGGACGACGCCGGCCGGACAGGAGTACGACGGGCAGGTGATCAACGAGGGAGGCAATCGCGGGTCCTCGCGCCGGTCGGGCGGCGGCGGCTTCAACCGGCGCAGCGCCGGCGGCTTCAACCTCAACTGGGACGGCGCCTGGCAGGTGCAGACGGCGATCTCCGACATCGGCTGGAGCGCGGAGTTCGCCATCCCGTTTCGGACCGTCCGGTATCCGGCGCGGGAGTTCCAGTCGTGGGGGGTCAACTTCCAGCGCAACATCCGCCGCCGGAGCGAGATGGCCTACTGGGCTCCGCTGCCGCGCCAGTACAACCTCTACCGCGTGTCGATGGCCGGCCAGCTCACGGGACTGGCCACCCCGGGCGGGCTCGCCAACAACCTGCAGATGACGCCGTACGCCATTGGCGAAACCGGCGTCCGCCACGCCGCGGAGGGCGGGGCGTCGACGATGCAGGGCGACTACGCGTACGGCGCCGACCTCAAGTACAGCATCAACTCGGGCCTGACCCTCGACGGGACCTTCAACACCGACTTCGCGCAGGTCGAGGTGGACGACCAGCAGATCAATCTCGACCGCTTCAACCTGTTCTTTCCCGAGAAGCGGCCGTTCTTCCTGGAGAACGCCGGCATCTTCACCGTGAACAACCAGTCGGCGAGCGGACGCCAACTCGGCCAGACGGAACTCTTCTTCAGCCGCAGGATCGGGATCAGCGACGCCGGGACGCAGATCCCGATCCAGGCCGGGGGGCGCCTGTCGGGCAAGGTCAGCGACGATCTCACCGTCGGCGTGATCAACATGCAGACGGAAGGGATCGCGGGCGTCGCCGGCGCGAACAACTTCTCCGTCACCCGCGTGCGCCGCGACCTGCCGAACCGTTCCAGCATCGGGGGGCTCTTCGTCAACCGGCAGGGAACCGGGCAGCTCTCTCGCGCCGACGACTACAACCGCACCTACGCGGTCGACGGCCGGTGGGGCATCGGTCAGAACGGCATGCTGTCGGGCTTCTACGGCGGCACGCAGACCCCCGGATTGGTCGGCCGCGATCACGCCCTGAGCCTCTCGGGGATCTACAACTCCGAGATGTGGCGCATCAGTAGCGGCTACAAGGAGAACGGGGAGGACTTCAACCCGGAGGTCGGGTTCGTCACACGGACCGGGTTCCGCAACTACGACCTGGCGATCAACAATACCTCGCGACCCGAGGGCTTCCTGAAGTTCCAGGAGCTGTCGCCGCACATGTCCTACAGCCACTTCTGGAACTTCGACGGCATCACCGAGACGACGTACCTCCATACCCACTTCCAGGGGGAGTTCGAGGACAGCTCGTCGGCCGGCGTCGCCTATGACGTCCGCAGCGAGAACGTGTTCGATTCGTTCTCGGTTTCGGGGCTCGATATCCCGCCGGGACGCTACGACTGGGCCGAGACGAGCTACTCGCTCAACTACGACCGGTCGGCGCCGGTCAGCGCCGGACTGCGGGCGGAGGTCGGCGGATTCTTCGGCGGCTCGATCGTCACCGTGCGCCCGTCGGTGCGCGCCCGCATCGGGGAGATCTTCAACCTGCAGCTCAGCTACAGCCGGAACGACATCGACCTGCCGTCCGGCACCACCGTCACCAACCTGACGAGCGTCCGTGCGGGCTACAACTTCTCGCCCCGGGTGTTCGTGCAGACGCTGCTGCAGCACAACGACAGCGCCCAGCTCTGGTCGATGAACTTCCGTTTGGGCTGGTTGCAGGACGCCAACACCGGTCTGTTCCTGGTCTACAACGAGACGGAAGGCATTCTCGACTACGTGCCGACCGGCGCGGGCCGCAGCGTGATCGTCAAGTACAGCTACCTGTTCGACGTCCTCGACTGAGCCTGGCGCCTTCACGCAGCCTGAACCCATGACGAGCGGTCCGGCGGGTCGATGCGGCGTACTGTGTACGTGCGGGTATCCGGACCGGTGCGAGGATCGGCCGGCGCGCGATGCCCGGAGGCTGTCCCGGGGTTGCGGCCGGGGGGCGGCCGTCGGTCTCGCCGCCCTTGCCCTGTTCGCCGCCCCGTACTCGGGGCGGGCTCAGACCGGGCAGGGACCGTCGCCGGCGCCGGTTGAGGCGGCGGGAACGGCGCAGTCGGCGGCCGGCTTCGAGATAGCGGCGATCGGCGGCGCCCGCAGCGCGACTGCCGTGGAAGCCGCGGTAGCTCCGGTCCTGGACGGCGCCGTGCTCGACGATCCCGCCTGGGCCCTCGCCCCGCCCGCCACCGGGTTCGTGCAGACGCAGCCGGACGAGGGCCGGCCGGCTTCCGAGCGGACCGAGGTCCGCATCGTCTACACCGCGGATACCCTCTACTTCGGCGTCGTCTGCTACGACCAGGATCCGTCCGCGATCATCGTCACCGATAGCCGCCGCGATTCGTCGCTCGCCGACAGCGACAGCTTTCAGCTCATCCTCGACACCTTCCTCGATCGGCAGAACGGCTTCATCTTCGGCACCAGCCCCTCCGGCCAGGAGTACGACGGGCAACTCGTCAACGAGGGGGCGGGCGGCAGCGGCATGGGGTTCGGCGGCGGCGGCCAGGTGGGCGGCGCCGGCGGCGGCTTCAACCAGAACTGGGACGGCGTGTGGCAGGTGCGCACCGCCATCTCCGAGGTGGGTTGGACGGCGGAGTTCGCCATCCCCTTCCGCACGCTGCGCTTCCCGGCCGGCCGCGAGCAGACCTGGGGCGTGAACTTCCAGCGCAACATCCGCCGGCGCAACGAGCAGGCGTACTGGGCGCCGCTGCCGCGGCAATACGACCTGTTCCGCGTCTCGCTCGCCGGACAGTTGGGCGGCGTCCGGGCGCCCGCGGGGCTCTGGCGCACGCTGCAGATGACCCCCTACGTCATCGGCGAAACGGTCAATCGCGTAGACCGGCCGGACCGCCGCACGCTCGCGCTGGGCGCTTTCGGCGGCGACCTGAAGTACGGCGTCACGTCGGGACTGGCGCTCGACCTGACCTACAACACCGACTTCGCCCAGGTCGAGGTGGACGACCAGCAGATCAACCTCGATCGGTTCCAACTCTTCTTTCCCGAGAAGCGCCCGTTCTTCCTGGAGAACGCCGGCGCCTTCACGGTGACCAACAGCGGCGGGGCGGCGTTCAACGACCCCGGCCAGACGGACCTCTTCTTCAGCCGGCGCATCGGCATCGGCGACGCGGGACAGGCCATCCCCATCCTGGGCGGCGCGCGGCTGTCGGGAAGGGTCTCCGAAGACGTGACCGTGGGCTTCCTGAACATGCAGACGGAGGCGACCGGCAGCGCGACGCCCGCCAACAACTTCACCGTGGCGCGGTTGCGGCACGATCTCCCCAACCGGTCGAGCGTCGGCGGGCTGCTCGTGAACCGCCAGGCCACCGGCCCGCTGGCAGGGTCCGACAACTACAACCGGACCTACGCCTTCGACGGGCGCTGGGGCTTCGGACAGAACGGCATGGTCTCGGGGTTTGCAGCCCGGACCGAGACGCCGTTCCGCGACGGCCGGCACTTCGACCAGGATCACGCCTTCGACCTGGCGGTCGACTACAACACGGAGGCCTGGCGGTTGCGCGCCGGCGTCATGGAGATGGGCAGGGACTTCAATCCGGAGGTCGGCTTCGTGCGGCGCACCGGCTTCCGGAAAATGGACGCCGGCATCTTCAACACCTCCCGGCCCCCGTCCAACTTCCTCCGGATCCAGGAACTCCAGCCCCACGTCACGTTCAACCGGTTCTGGGACATCGAAACCGGCTTCATCCAGACCTCTCTGCTCCACATGGACAACGCTATGGAGTTCGAGGACAGCTCGAGGGCGATCGCCGCCTGGAACATCCGGAAGGAAGGCGTGACCCGTCCGTTCACGATCTCGGGCGTACCGGTGGCGCCCGGATCCTACGACTGGCACGAGGTCAACCTGAACTACAACTCGGACCGGTCGGCTCCGGTCGGCTACGGGTTCCGGTTCCAGCAGAGCGGGTTCTTCGGGGGCAGTCTGCTGGTGGCCGGTCCCACGGTCAACTTCCGGAGAGGCGAGACGCTGAACGTCGAGCTGCGGTGGAGCCGCAACGACATCGATCTTCCGGCGGATCACGTCGTCACGAACCTGGTGTCGAGCCGCGTCGCCTACAACTTCTCCCCGCGCGTGTTCGTCCAGAGCCTGGTGCAGCGCAACGACAGCACCAACCTCTGGTCGGTCAATCTCCGCTTCGGCTGGTTGCGGGAGGGCAACACCGGTCTGTTCTTCGTCTTCAATCAGTCCGACGGTCTTGGCGACTTCATTCTGCCGGGCAGCGGGCGCAGCGTGATCCTGAAGTACACGCACCTTTTCGACCTGCTGCGGTAGCCGCGGCTCGCCCGCCCGGTCGTGCAGCGGCTTGTACTCCTCGGACCGCGTCGGGGCTCGTGCGGGACCCCTATAATGGCCCGATGATCGACGCCTTCATCTACGACGGTCTGCGGACCCCCTTCGGCCGCCATGCCGGCGCACTCGCTCCGGTTCGTCCCGACGATCTCTTCGGCGACCTCGTCGGCGCGCTGGTCGAGCGGAGCCCGTTCGCGGCGGAGCGGTTCGAGGACGTGATCGCCGGCTGCACGAACCAGGCGGGGGAGGACTGCCGCAACGTCGCGCGGCGCGCGGGACTGCTGGGCGGCCTGCCGGTCGAAGTGGCCGGCATGACCGTGAACCGGCTCTGCGCCAGCGGGCTGGCCGCGGTCGTCGACGCTTCGCGGGCCGTGGCGTGCGGGCAGGGCGACCTGTTCGTGGCCGGCGGCGTGGAGAGCATGAGTCGGGCGCCGTTCGTCATGGCGAAGGCGGAACGTCCCTACGGCCGCCAGCTCACGACGTTCGACACCACGCTCGGGTCGCGTTTTCCGAACCGGCGCGCCGCCGCCGCGTTCGGGGATCACGCGATGTACGAGACCGCGGAGGAGGTGGCCCGGGATCTCGGCATCGGCCGGGAGGAGAGCGATCGCTTCGCCGCCCGCTCGCAGGCGCGGTACGCGCAGGCCAAGTCCGAGTGCTTCTACTCCGGCGAGCTCCATCCGGTCGTGGTGCCGGGACCGAAACGCGGGCAGACGACCGAGGTGGCTCACGACGAGCACCCGCGCCCGGGCTCGAGCCGCGAGAAGCTGGCAGGGTTGCGCCCGCTGGCCGACGGCGGGCTCGTCACGGCCGGCAACGCGTCCGGCATCAACGACGGCGCCGCGGCGCTGATCGTCGGATCGCGCGCGGTCGGGGAGGCGGCCGGGGCCGCGCCGCGGGCGCGGATCGTCTCGGCGGCGGTGGCCGGGGTCGAGCCGCGGGTGATGGGGCTCGGGCCGGTGCCGGCGTCGCGCAAAGCGCTGGCCAGGGCCGGGCTGACGCTCGCCGACATGGACGTCATCGAGATCAACGAGGCGTTCGCCACGCAGGTGCTCGGCTGCCTGAAGCTGCTGGAGCTCGAGCCGGACGACAGCCGGGTGAACCCGAACGGGGGTGCGATAGCCATAGGGCATCCCCTGGGGGCGTCGGGCGCCCGCCTGACGCTGACCGCCGTCCGGCAGTTGCAGCGGATCGAGGGCCGCTACGCTCTGGTCACGCTCTGCATCGGCGTCGGTCAGGGGCTGGCCGCGGTCCTCGAGCGGGTCGGCTAGGCCGGGTCATGGCTGGCAAGCCGGCTCGGCTGCTCGCTCTGCTCGGCATCTACGTGCTCGTCGCGCACGTGCTGCCGATGCCCGATGGTGTCGACGCCCAGGGTTGGCGCATCACCGGCATCTTCTTCGCGACCATCGCCGGGCTGATGCTGCAGCCGCTGCCGGGGTCCCAGGTGGTGCTGCTCGGGATCACGATGGTGATTCTGATCGGCCGCGTGCCGATGGACCGCGCGCTGGCGGGCTACTCGGCCGCGTCCGTCTGGATGGTGCTGGCCGCGATGATGATGTCGCGCGCGTTGCGCGAATGCGGCCTCGCGCGGCGCATCGCGCTCTGCTTCGTGCGCGCCATCGGTCGCACGTCGCTGGGCCTGGGCTACGCGCTGCACCTGACGGACCTGACGCTCGCTACCGGCGTCCCGTCGATCACGGCGCGGTCGGCCAGCATCGTCTTCCCGATCGCCCGCAGCATCAGCAGCCTCTACGAATCGGAGCCGGGGGAGACGTCGCGCCGGCTCGGCACGTTCCTGATGACGTGCATGTACCAGACGAGCACCATCGCGTCGGCGATGTTCTTCTACAGCAGTGCCGCCAACCTGCTGCTCGGCGACCTGGCGCGCGAGTTCGCCGGGGTCGAGGTTACGTGGACGAGCTGGTTCGTCGCCGGGCTGGCTCCGGGCATCGTGTCGAGCGTGGCGGTGCCGATGCTGATGCTGCGGGTCGTGCCGCCCGAGGTGCGGCGCACGCCGGCCGCGCGCGAGTTCGCCCAGCGGGAGCTCGACCGGCTGGGGCCGATCCGGGGCACCGAGGCGATCGTGCTCGGGGTGTTCCTCTTCCTCATCGGCTTCTGGGTGCTCTCGTCGTACGTCGACTGGCTGTCGCCCGGGCTGGTCGCGTTCCTGGGACTGGGCGTGCTCTTCGTCACCGGCGCGTTGAGTTGGGACGCCGCTCTCGGCGAGCGCTCGGCGTGGGACGTCTTCGTCTGGTACGGCGGGCTGCTCACCATGGGCGGGCTGCTCAACGAGACCGGCGCCACCACCGCCTTCGCCGGCTGGGTCGGCGGTTGGTTCATCGGCGTTCCCTGGATCGCGGTGCTGATCGTCACCCTGGTCATCTACTTCTACACGCACTACTTCTTCGCCAGCACGACGGTGCACGCGCTGGCGCTCTACGGTCCGTTCGTCACGCTGCTCGTCGGGGTCGGCGCGCCGGCCGGGATCGTGGTCTACAGCCTGCTCTTCCTCAACAACCTGCAGGCCTGCCTGACCCACTACGGCACGACGACGTCGCCGGTCATCTTCATCGAGGGCTACGTCAGCCTGCGCGACTGGTGGCGCGCCGGGTTCTACGCGTCGGTGGTGAACCTGGTCATCTGGCTGGCGGTCGGGATCGCGTGGTGGAGGGTACTGGGGTTGTGGTGATGACCAAATGCTCGACGGATCCGGCTCGGCGCGGCTGGTCGGCGGTCGGACGCGCGGCGGAATCGGCATGGCTCCGGCGAAACCGGATCGGTGCGCTGGCGCTTGCCGTCGCGTGCGCGGCGTCGGGGTGTTCGGGCGGCGAACCGGCGCCTGTGGAGCCGGTCGCGTCCGCGCTCGAAGCACTCGATCTGGTGGTCGCCGGCGGGCGTGTCATCGATCCGCAGAGCGGACTCGACGACGTGCGCCACCTGGGGATCCGGGACGGCACGGTCGTGGCGGTTTCCGAGACGCCGTTGACGGGGACGACCGTCGTGGATGCGGAGGGACTGGTGGTCGCGCCCGGGTTCATCGACCTGCACGCGCACGGCCAGGATCCGACCAGCAGCCGCTACCAGGCGATGGACGGGGTGACCACCGCGCTGGAGCTCGAGATCGGGGCGTTTCCCATCGACCGCTGGTATGCGCGCCGCGGCGGCGCGTCGCTGATCAACTACGGCGCGTCGGCGAGCCACCAGGCGGCGCGGATCCGCGCCCTCGGAAGCGTCTTCGCCCGCGGGAACGCGGACGGGACGTTCTCGCTGGGCGAGAGCGACGACGACACCCTCTATCGCGCCGCGAGCGAGGAAGAGCTCGCAGGGTTGCGGCAGCTCATGGTGCGCGGCCTGCGCGACGGGGGGATCGGGCTCGGCTTCGGGCTGAGCTATACGCCGGGGGTGAGTCACCGCGAGCTGCTGCAGATGTTTCAGGTAGCGGCGGAGTACGAGGCGCCGGCGTTCATCCACCTGCGATCATCGGCGGCCTTCGAGCGCGGCGGCGCGCTGGCCCCGTTCCAGGAAGTGATTGCCAACGCCGCGGTCACCGGTGCGCCGCTCCACATCGTGCACATGAACAGCACCTCCGGCGCGCGCGCGGAGGAGGCGCTCGAAATGATCCGCGGGGCGCGCCAGCGGGGCATCGACGTCACCACCGAGGCGTATCCCTACACCGCGAGCGCGTCGCTCATCGAGTCGCCGCTGTTCGACGGCTGGGATGGCCGCCTGCGAGAGGCCTACCGGACGCTGCAGTGGGTCGGTACCGGCGAGAGGCTGACGCCGGAGACGTTCGCGCTCTATCGGCGCCAGGGCGGCTGGGTCATCATGCACGGCCGGTCGGAAGAGACCAACGAGTGGATCGTCGGCCAGCCCGACGTCATCGCGGCCAGCGACGGCATTCCGTTCAGCGAAGGGCGGGCGCACCCGCGCGGCGCGGGCACGTTCGCCCGTATCCTCGGCCACTACGCGCGCGACCGCGGCGCGCTTTCTCTGATGGACGCACTCCGCAAGATGACCCTGCTGCCGGCCCAGCGGCTCGAGTCCATCGTGCCCGAGATGGCCCGCAAGGGCCGCGTGCAGGTCGGCAGCGACGCCGACCTGACGATCTTCGACCCGGTCCGCGTCATCGACCGCGCCACCTACGACGCGCCGGACCAGTACTCCGCCGGCATCGAGCACGTGCTCGTCGGGGGCACGTTCGTCGTCCGCGACGGCGCGCTGGTCGAGGGCGTGCAGCCCGGCCGTCCGCTCCGCGGCCGGCACCTGGAGCAGGAATAGCCGCCGGGCGGTTCGTCGGGGCTCCGGTTGCCGGACGGCGAGCGTCAGACGCCGATGGGTTGGGCGATCACCTGCTGCGCCGTGATCTCCAGCGAGCGCAGCCGCGCGTCGTGGTCGAAGATGTGGCTGACGATCATCACCTCGTCGGCGCCCGTACGTCCCGCAAAGGCCGCCACGCCGGTGCGGACAGCGTCGGGCGCTCCCACCACCGAGCAGGACTGCGCCTGATCCAGGATCTCGCGATCGAGCGGTGACAGCCGGTCTTCGAAGTCCGCCACCGGGGGCGGCAGCTTTCCGGGCCTGCCGCGACGCAGGCTGAGGATCGACTGTTGTGCGGACGTGCGCAGGCGGCGCGCCTCCTCCTCGGTGTCGGATGCAAAGACGTTGAGGCCAGCCATGACGTACGGTTTCGCGCAGTGCGCCGACGGCTCGAACCGCGACCGATAGACCGCGATGGCATCCATCAACAGGGCCGGCGCGAAGTGCGAGGCGAAGGCGTAGGGCAGTCCCAGCGCGGCGGCGAGCTGTGCGCCGAACAGGCTGGATCCGAGGATCCAGATCGGTACGTCGAGCCCCATCCCGGGCACCGCGCGCACCCGTTGGTCGGCGGGCGGGGCGAAGTACTGCTGCAGTTCGACCACGTCGCGGGGGAACGCGTTGACGTCCCCGTCCAGGTTGCGGCGCAGGGCGCGGCTGGTCCGCTGATCGGTGCCCGGAGCGCGGCCGAGTCCCAGGTCGATGCGCCCGGGAAAGAGCGTGGCGAGCGTGCCGAACTGCTCCGCGATCACCAGCGGCGCATGGTTCGGCAGCATGATCCCGCCCGCGCCGACGCGGATCGTCGACGTGGCGGCGGCCACGTGCCCGATGACCACCGCGGTGGCGGCGCTCGCGATGCCCGGCATGTTGTGATGCTCGGCCAGCCAGAACCGCCGGTAGCCCCAGCGCTTCGCGTGCCGCGCCAGGTCCGCGGTATTCCGCAGCGCCACGGCGGCGTCGCCGCCTTCCGGGATGGGGGAGAGATCGAGGAGCGAGAACGCCGCCATGATGCAGCCCTATTTAATGTTTGGACGTCCAGGTGCGAAGTGGACCTTCAATGGCGGCTGCCTACCGCCACCTGAAGATCCTGAGCGCGAGGCCGAAGCTGACGCCGCCCCAGGCCGCGAGGATGAGCAGGTCCGGCCCGTTCGCGATCAGCCCGTTGCCGTCCAGCATGACGCCCCGCAGGGCATCGTTCAGCGCCGTCAACGGCAGCGCCTGAATGAACGGCTGCATCGCGTCCGGGAAGTTCGACGAGGCGAAGAAGACGCCGGAGCAGATCCACATCGGTGCCATGACGACGTTCATGATGCCCGAGACGCCCTCGATAGTCTGTGCGCGGCTGGCCGTGAGCAGTCCGAGCCCGCTGAAGGCCATCGCCCCGAGAAGTGACACGGCGGCGAGGTTGACGAGCGAGCCCTCGATCGGCACGCCGAACATCAGGCGGGCGAAGCCGACAAGGGCCACCAACTCGAGGCCGAGCAGCACCAAGCGCGCCGTCACGAGAGCGGCAAGGTACTGATGGCGCCGCATCGGCGTCGCGATCAGCCGCTTGAGCAGCTTGCGCGTACGTTGCACCACCAGCGTGAAGCCGATGCCCCACATGCCGGTGCCCATGATGTTCATACCGAGCAGCCCGGGGATCAGCCAGTCGATGTAGCGGCTGCCGGGGGCTATGACGGTCTCGTTCCGGCCGGTCCAGACGTCCTTGCGGCCGGCGGCGCGCTGCAGCAGGTCGTCGACCGTCTGGCGGGCCAGGCGGCTCTCCGGCCGGGTCGGGTCGTAACGGTATGTCGGCGGGTCGCCCGGCGCGACCACGACGTGCGCGAGCCCGTCGCGGAGCGCCGTCGCCGTCGCCCCGGGGGCGACCGACACGACCTCCACGCTCTCGTGCGCCGACAGGGCGTCTACCAACTCCGCGGCGCCGGCTCCCTGCTCGACGGCGACCGCCACCGGGGCCTCGGACGGGGAGCGGAAGGCAATTCCGAGAGCGAGCGCCATCAGCAGCGGGAAGATGAAGACCCAGAAGATCATCTCCGGCTCGCGCACCAGCAGGAGCAGCCGGGTGAGCGTCATCTCGACGAACGGATGGCGCGGTGCCGGAGACTCGGTCTCAGTCATCGCGGAGTTGGTGTCCCGTCAGCGCCACGAAGACGTCCTCCAGGGTGGCGGTGCGCGTGGCCAGCGTCTCGATCTCGACACCGGCATCCGCGGCCACCCCCACGAGCGCCGGCAGCGTCCGGTGCAGGGCCGTTGCCGTGACGACCCAGGCATCCGAGGCCTCGCCCGCGCGCACCGTGTCCACGTCGGGCAGGGCGGCAAGCCGTCCCTGCAGGCCGTCGGACTCCGGGGCCTCGCCGCGGGCGAACGCAATCTCGACGATATGCGGCGCGCCGATCGAGAGGATCAGCTCGTCGGGGCTGCCCTGGCTGACGATCCGACCTTGATCGACGATGGCTACGCGATCGCACAGCACGTGCGCCTCGTCCATGTAGTGGGTCGTCAGGAGGATGGTTCCTCCGTCGGCCCGATAGCGTTGCAGCAGCGCCCACAACTGCCGGCGCGACTGTGGGTCCAGCCCGGTGGTCGGCTCGTCGAGGAAGAGCAGGTCGGGATCGCCGACCAGGGCGCATCCGACCGCCAGACGCTGTCGCTGACCGCCCGACAGCTTGCCGACCCAGCTCTTGCGCTTGCCGCCCAGCTCGAGCAGCCCGAGCACGTCCTCGATCGAGTGTCCCCGCGGATAGAACGACCGAAACAGTCTGAGCGTCTCGAGCACCGACAGCTTCTCGTCCATCTGCGACTCCTGGAGGTGAATCCCGAGCCGCGCCCGCAACGCATCGTCGTTCCGGCCCCACGCGCGGCCCAGAATCCGCACCCGGCCGCCGTCCGGCGCGAGCAGCCCCTCCAGAATCTCGATGGTCGTGGTCTTGCCGGCGCCGTTCGGTCCGAGCAGCCCGAAGCACTCGCCGCGCCGCACCTCGAGGTCGAGACCGTCGACCGCCAGCACGTCTCCGTAACGCTTCACGACGCCGGTGCAGGACAGGGCCGGCTCGGCGAGCCCGGTCGTCGGTCCCTTTGCGCCGTGCATGGCAGGATTCGGAACGCGACCGCCGGCGTCAGCGAGACTCCCGTTCCCGCCGCCCGCGTTCATTGCTCCAGCGCCGGGGTCGTTGTCGGCGGCTTGCGGCGCAGCGTGCCCTGCTCGTAGGCGTAGCCCAGCTCGAACAGGGTGGCCTCGCTGAATGGCCGGCCCAGCATCTCGAGCCCTATTGGAAGCCCGTCGGCGGTCAGCCCGGCCGGCAGGGTCAGCGCCGGGAATCCGGTCGCGGGGCTGAGGAAACGGTTGTTGCCTCGCGCGTACTGGTCCTGGGTGTTGGCGTTGGTCAGTGCGTCGAGCGCGATCACGGTCGTCTGATGGTCGAAGGTCGCATAGACGAGCGCGTCGAGGTCGCCGTCCGCCATCGCGGCCAGGACTTTCTGCCGCAACCGTTCGCGGGACTGGAGGATGGACAGATACGCGTGGTCGTCCGTCGATCTGCCGACCACGTTGATGAGGCCCCGGGCCCGCCAGGGGGTGACGACGCCCGAGAGCAGGATGTCGCGGAGGTTCTTGACGGGCGCGTTCGGGTGGTCCGCCAGGTAGGCGTTCATCGCCCGCTCGGTCTCGAAGTTGTTGGTGACGTACACCCGCTGTGCAGATTCCAGGCCGGGGACAACCACCGGGTCGACGATGGTGGCGCCGAGCGCGCGCATGTCGGCGAGGGCGCGGTCGATCAGGGCCCGCACCTCCTTGTAGTCCTCGGCGTCGGTGTCGGTCTTCAGATCCATCGATTCGCGGATGACGCCGATGCGCGCGCCGCGCAGGTCGTCGGTGTCGAGATTGGCGGCGTAGGAGTCGGGCACGAGGCCGACGGCGTGGGCGGTGATCGGGTCGTTGGCGTCGTAGCCGGCGATGGCGTCGAGCAGGAGCGCGGCGTCACGGACGGTGCGGGTCATCGGTCCGAGGGTGTCGCTGGACGGGTTCGCCGGCATCATCCCGAAGCGGCTGACCAGCGGCAGGGTGGGGCGCAGGCCGACCAGCGCGTGGACCGCGGCCGGTCCGCGGATGGATCCGCCGGTGTCCTCGCCGATGCCGACCATCCCGAAGTTGGCGGCGATGCCGGCCCCGGTGCCGCCGGACGAGCCGCTCGGATTGCGGGTCGGGTCGTAGGCGTTGCGGATGATCCCGAACGCGGAGCCGACATAGCGCGACGCGAACTCGCCCATGTTCGTCTTGGCCAGGATGAGGGCGCCCGCTTCCTTCATGCGCACGACGATGGTGGCATCGCGGTGCGACACGAATCCCTCGAACAGGGCCGAGCCGTAGGTGGTCGGCAGGTCGCGCGTCTCCACCTGGTCCTTCAGCAGGACCGGGATGCAGTGCAGGGGACCGGTCGGGCCCGACTCGGCGTAGGCCGCGTCCAGATCCTCGGCTCTCGCCAGGGCGCGCGGGTCGACCACCTGGATGGCGTTCAGGGCCGGTCCGGTCTGGTCGTATGCCTCGATGCGGTCGATATAGGCCTGCACCAGGGCGCGGCAGGTCAGCTCGCCGGACGCGAACGCCGCGTGCACGTCCGCGACCGTTGCCTCCAGAAGCTGGAAGCCCTGGGCCCCGGAGACACCCGGAAGCAGCAGCCAAGCGGCGGCCAACATCGCCATGTATCGTCCCGCGCGCCTGGCGCGTTGGTTGATTCGGTAGCTCGCCGCCGTCCGTCTGCTTCGGTTCACGGTTCCTCCCATTCCGGCTTCCTGCCGGCTCCGGGGGACTATGTCACGCGTGGAGCACGTTGGAAAGCGCCGCCGGGCGCCCGCGTTGTCCTGTGGGGCCGGAAAACAGCGGATTTTCGCGGACGCTCGTCCTGTCTTCTCGCGGTTCCTGAACCGGTTGCGCGCGACACCGGCGTCTACGCATCATGTCGCGGTCGCCGGCGACCGTCGGGGTCGTCGCGGTCGGCAGACCACCACGTGATCCGCACGAATCCGCCTACGGAACGAGCCCGGCACATCGTCCCACACGAAGAGGTCGACGCGGAAAGGCAGGTCGCTCTCGTCGAATTCCTCGCGCAGGTCGCCGACACGTGTACGTTGGTCGGGCGTCGAGAATACGACGAGGTCGAGGTCGGATTTCGGGTTCGACGTACGCTTCGCACGGGAGCCGTAGACCCAGGCCTCCGTGTCAGGGAGATGCCGCTCGAGCAACGTCAGCAGGGTCCTGGACTGAGCGGCGGTGATGTCGATGTCCCGCTCTAGTCCCATGCCGCTCCGCTCATCTTCCGGTAGAGGCCTATCGCGTCGGGGATGAAGGCGGGCATCAGAGCAAGGCATGCCTTCGCTTTCTGGCCGTCGTAGTCGTGCGACGTATCGATGCGGGCATCGGCGTACTGCAGCCAGCGTTCCACCGGCGAGTCGAACAGGTCGTTTTCATGGGCCAGCCTGAAGATCGGCTTCGGGCTGTTCGGCATATCGGGCAGGCCCAGTCCCTCGGACAGATGGCGTTTCAGTACTCTCCAGAGGCAGTCGTAGCAGGTCTCGAACCGCTGGATAACCGATTCGGCAATGGCCTCGCGGATCAGCTCCGGACGCGATTCGTCCGATCGCAGATGGTTGTCGTACTGCTCCTCCAACCGCTTGAGAGAAAGGTGGAACTTGCCGTAGTCGATCATGTTCCGCATCCCCACTATGCCGCGGAGACGTCACGCCTCCAGCCACTTGCCGATAGGTGCCGTCAGGAACGTCTCGAGATCGATGCCGTCGCCGCCGACGAGCAGCTTGCGGGTCGGCCGGAACGCCTCGGAGAACGCGGCCATGCCCGGCAACGTCTCGGGAGCGCGCCCGCTCTTGACCTCGATGGCGACGAGCGCCCGGCCGGCGCGGAGGACGAAATCGACCTCCCGGTTGCGCTCGCGCCAGTAGTGGACCTCGCACTCGCCCGTGGCCGCGGCGTTGGCCAGGTGCGCTCCGACCGCGGACTCGACCAACCGGCCCCAGAAAGCGTGATCCGCACGCGCCCGCCCGAGCGTGATTCCCGCCTGGGCCGTGATCAGCGCCGTGTTGAGGACCTGGAGCTTGGGGCTCGACGCCCGCCGCCTGGCGACGCCTCCGGCGTACTTCTGGAGTCCGGTGACCAGGCCGGCGCCGGCGAGCAGATCGAGATAGTGGGCCAGGGTGGCTTGACCGCCTCGGACCAGCCCGTGACCTTCTGCACCTCGTCGAGCACGAGGAGCGCGCCGTTCGCGTCCGCCTCGTCGGCCAGGTTCCGCGCCGCCTCCCACTGCTGCTCGATCCACTGCGTGTCGCGCAGGGTCGGCTCGTCCGCGCTGGCGTGGCGGGTCGGCAGGCCGGACCGGTGGGCCGCCTGGCCGGCCAGCGTCGTCTTGCCGACCTGCCGCGAGCCGGCAACCACCTGGATGAAGCGGCGCGGCTCGTGCAGGCGCTGGACCAGTTCGCCAGTCTGGGGTCGGGAGTATTTGAGTGAATTACTCACTACTGAGCCACTTGCAAAACTCTTGGGGTCGCGGCTCGGCTCAGTCCTCCGATTCTCAGGGGTGAACACCCATTGTTCTGGATTTCGACTGCGTGTTCTGGTCCTGAAGGACCGGCGGCAAGCCAGGAGACGGAAACCAAGGGGATCGACGTGTTTTCCACCGAGCGTCGGGACACCGGTGGGTGACTGACGCCGGTTGGGCGCCGGAATTGGATGGGCGTTTGCCGGCGGCGCGTTGGCTATGTCACCAGACGCAGGAGCTGGTCGGCGGTGAGCGCCAACATGCCGATGCAGTGGCACATCACCTTCGCGGCGCCACGGACCCGGACATGGCGGCCACCGAACTCGTCCTTGAGACGGCCATTGACGCGCTCACCCGCCGTACGCTCGTTGTAGCGAACCTGCTCGGCACGCTGGAAGCCGAGATTTTTCAGGCGCCGGGCTTCGGTTCGCAGTTCCTCCGCCCGGGCCTTGTCGCCACGAGGGTTGACGTCAATCAACGGGACGTGGCCGAGTGAGCGGCTGTGCTCCCGGATCTGGTCCGCGTCGTAGGCGGCGTCCATCAGGTCATACAGATTGGTCGTCCGCTCGGCCGACAGAGACGCCAGCGGAATGGCGGCCTGGCTGTCATGCAGGGAGGCGGACGTCAACAGGCAACTGATCGGAATCTGGCCGTCGGCCACGTCGATGTGCAGCTTGTAGCCGACCCAGATGGTCTTGTAGCCCTTGCTGTTCTTCTTCGTGCCGACATCGCAGGCGGTCGGCAGGTCGTCCAGCATCGCCGGCAGGTTCATGGTCGGCTGCCGTTCGAGACGTGTCAGGACCTTTGGCCCTTCTTCGCCCTTCTTCGGCCGCCCGCGCTTGCGCTTGGGCGGCGGGGGCGGCTTCTCCTTCGTGGCCGGCTTCTCACGGGCCTCGATGGCCGTCGAGTCGCGCGAGAGGTGGCCCACCAGCCGGTCGTGGTGCGTCTCCCGGATCAGCGCTTCGTGCACGCGCTGGGGCAACTGCGTGTCGGCGAACTCGGCAAAGGCGCGCGAGAAGACCGACTCGCTCGGCACCTCGAACTTCCGCTCCCAGCCGCAGAGCCGGCGCAGGGCCACATCGGCGGCCAACCGGTCCAGCAGTGCGCGCGTCGACGGCAGGTCGTAGACCGCCTTGGCCACGAAGGCCCGCGCCATCGCCGCGCGGTCCTTGGGCGGCCGCCCCGGCGCCGGGAAGTACCGGGGAATCAGGCGCTCGATACGGATGACCTCCAGGGTCTGCACCAACTGCTGCTGTTTTTCGGTCAGTGGACCCAACGCCTGCTCCAACCGTGGGAACAGCGTACGCTGGATCGACTCCCAGTAGGGGGCGAACGAGGCGCGCAGGGAATTCATGGCTGCTATGGAATGACCTCTTGTCAACACTCATGCGTTCGTCAACACCTGTGGCCCCTGAGCGCCGGGCTCCGTCGGCCATCAGCCCAAGAGTGGGCCGCCGAAACGACGAACGATCGAAGGGCGCTTCGACGACGAGTCACGCTGCTATTCGGTGATTATCACGGTTGCCCGTGACAGCGCACGCATGACGGTGATTCGTCGGGAGAGTGGGCCGTCTTGGAGTCGCGAGTTGGGAGCGGCCGCGCCGTCCGGATCGCATTGCCATGTCGCCCGTTCTCCAGATCGTGCCTCCGATCATTCGCCGTCTCGACGGCCCCTCCTCAGGCCACTTCACGTTTCCGGTCAGTTCCTGGCCGGAAGCTTGCTTTCGGCCATATAAGCTGTTCCCACCGTGGTGGGCGTCGGGTCACCCGGAGGGCCGTAGCGAAGCGAAGGAGCCGCGCTTGCGCGGCTTGACGCGACGCCCGCCACGGTGGTTCCGGCGCCCAAGGCCTCGCATCCCCCTCGCTCGACGCCGCTCGGCGTGCGCCGAATGCCGCACCGCCCCGCGATTCATGCCGCCTCCGGGTGCAAGGCCGCCCACAGAAATCCGACCAGCTCGCGGGCCACCGCCACCGTGACGACCGGGCCCGGCTTGTGCTCGGCCAGCCGCCGGAAGCGGCGACACAACCGCTGCTGCGCCTTGTCCGCCAGCGCAATCACCGTGGCGGTTGCCCGCTCCGCCGCTGGGCCAGCGTCCGGCTGACGCCGGGCCGGTGTCGATAGTGCCACGCCGCTTCCACCACCAGCCGCCGCGCCAGCGTGTTGCCCGTCTTCGTGATCGGCCCGCGGCGATGACGCTCCCCGCTGGAGTGCTCCCCGGGTACCAGCCCCAGATACGCCATCAGCGCCCGCGCCGTCGGAAACCGTTGCACATCGTGCAGCTCGGCGAGCAGCAGCATCGCGGTCAGCGTGTCGATGCCCCGGAAGCAGCGCAACCAGCCCACCGGCTCCCGATACGGATCGGTGGTGGCCACGGTCGCCAACTGCGCATCCAACTCCGCCAGTCGGGCATCGAGTTGATCGATCGCCAGCAGGTAGTCGTCCAGGACGACCCGGTCGGCCGGATGCGGCCACGTCAGACCATTGACCCAGCGCCGGTGCGCCTGGGTCCACGCGCGACCCGGATAGTGCAGCCCTCGGCGAAGCAGCAATTTGCCGAGCCGGTGCCGGCACCGCTGCCGATCCGCGCGTGCGTCATCACGAGCCCGGCACAGGTCGCGCACCGCTTCCTCGGCCGGCGTCGGCGGCCGCACCTCGGTCAACAGCCCCGCCCGATGCAGTTCCGCCAGCTTGCGCGCGTCCCGCCGGTCGGTCTTGATCCGCTCCCCCGGCTTGCGCGGCACCAGCGCCGGCGCGATCACCTGGCACTGGACCCGGCCCCGCTCGAGCTGCCGCTGCAATACATAGCCGCACGGCCCGGCTTCGTAACAGCAGGCGACGGGACCCGCTGCGGCCTTCTCCAGCTTGCGGCGCAGCCGTTCCACCGCCCGGGCCTCGTTCTGTACCTTCCAGATGACGGGAGCGGAGGCATCCGGCGCCAACAGCGCCACGTGCAACTCCACCTTGTGCGCATCGATTCCCACGTAGGTGATAGGCTCGCTCATGACCGGCTCCTTTCGTCTGCGGCTCTGACGCCGCGCTCGGTGTCAACCCGCGAATCGTAGGCGGCCTCGGCCGCCTTGTCGCGTGCTCGCGCACGACGACTGTACGATAGCGAGCCGGTCATTCCATATCGTCTTGTTGACCGCTCCTGCGAGCTACTGTATATTTACGAACAGGAATAATGTCAAGCTGTGGTTCGATGGCCGGTGCGGACCAGATGCGCCAGTACACGGAGCGATACGACGCGCTCAAGGCGGAACTGCAGTCGCTTGGGTTTCTCTTCCAGGGCAGCCTCCAGACCCGCCGGATAGCGTGTGGGAAGACCACCTGCCGCTGCTACCACGACCCGGACGCCCGGCACGGTCCCTACCACTACTGGACACGCAAGGCCCGCGGGAAAACCGTCGGGATGAGGCTCACCGAAGACGAACTCGTCCTCTACCAGGAGTGGATCGAGAACAACCGCGAACTGGAACGGATCGTGAGGGAAATGCGCGGCCTCTCTTCGCGCGTGCTTGCCCTCATAACCGGCCGGGAGGCCCCATGAACCCCCGCGTCTCGGGCTCGTCGGCGGCGATGACCGCTACCACCGCTACCGCCATCCTTCAGACGCTACGTCCCGCCCACTGACCGTCCCTCGCCTGCGGCTTCCGGCAAAGAAAACCCGGCCGATTACCGATTTTTGCAAGAGGCTCTACTACTATGAGTAATTTTACTCAGTGGCATGAGTAATACAAGCGGGGCCGTCATGCTTCACGCCCGAACGCCGGCGTCTCCAGGTTGCGGCTCAGTCCGCCCGCAGAAGGTCGTAATACTCCAGCGCCGCGCCCAACACCATGGCGCCGCCCCGGTCGTCTGCGCCGTTGACGGCGGGCCGGTCGAGGTAGTGCCGCCGCGTTGGGCCGGCTCCGGTGCTGAAGCAGACGTCGACCAGCGTGCCGTCCGCTGCGACGTGGGCGAGCAGGGCGCGCCAGGCGCGGTCGACGACCGGCCGGTAGGAGTCGTCCAGCCATCCGAGGCGGATCCCCCGGGCCATCGCGGTCAGGGTCATCGCGGTGACGCTGGTCTCGCGGTAGCTGCCGGGCACGTCGACGATCTGCCGCCACATGCCGTCCGGTGCCTGCTGGGCGCGCATGCCCGCGAGGTGCCGGCGGTGGACGTCGAGCACCGCTGCACGATCCGGGTGGTCCGCCGGGAGGACGGTGAGCAGCTCGGAGAGGCCGAGCGCGGCGAACCCGTTGCCGCGGCCCCAGGCGGTCGGAGCGTCGGCGTCGTGGTGGAAGAGACCGTCAGGCTGCTGCAGGCGGTCCGCGGTGGTCGTGACCAGCCGGACGGCGGCGGCGAGGCCCTCCGAATCGCCGGCGCGGACCGCGGCGATCGTGCCGAGGAAGAAATCGTCGCTCCAACCGGATGCGTGCTCAGGCAATCCCGGCGCGGTCTCGGCCGCAGCCAGCGCGACTCCCTCCGCCGCCAGCCGGGCTGCGGCCTCACCGCCTTCGCCGGGCAACCCTGCGAGCTGGCTGAAGATCATCGTCCCTGCCACCGCGGCGAAGGAGATCCGATCTCCGAACAGCGGTTGGTCTCCGGAGAGCCATGGAAGGACCTCCTCCAGCACCTTGTCTCGCAATGACCCGTCGTCGTCCATCTCCGCGATCCGCAGCGTGTGCACCCAGGCGAGCGCCGGGATGTAGCTGATGCTCGGCGTGTCCGGGTAGCGCCGGGCCATCAGCCGCGCCACGGTGAGCGGGTCACGCGCCACACGGCGGTTCAGCACGTTCCGTAGCGGCGACTGCCGGTCCCTGGCGCGGGCCAGCACCTCGCGCATGACCGCCGCGCCGTCCGTGGCCCCGGCGGTCGCCAGGAGTGTCTCGACCGGACCGAGGCCGGTGTGGTTCGCAGGGTCCGCGAGCGCCGCGGCCAGCGACCTGGCGGGAACTCCCTCGGATTCGGGGCCGCTGCCGGCTTGCACGCTCAGCTCGTCCCCGACGCGGATCTCGACGACGACATCGGGCGCCTGATAGGTGACCCAGCGCCAGACGTAGCGTGTTTCCGGACGTTCCGGATCGTCGAAGAAGCCGTCGACCGGCGGGAACGTGGCGGGCGGTTCGGTCGCGTCCGCACCGGGCAGGGCGAGCGGCAGTGCGCTCACCAGCCACCGGGCGCGCTCCGCTTCCGGCGCCTCGGTCTTGAACCAACGCATTGCGTCGAGCACGATCCGAGCGGCGTCCGCATTGCCGTCGAGGCCGCCGACCATCACGAGCCGGCGCTCCGCACGGAGCGCGTCGAACGGCCAGCCGTTCTCGAGGGTGGCCAGCGGCAGGTCGTCCCGCGTCATCCCGGCCCCGCTCACGATACTCGGCTCGCCGCCGACCGCGGCCAGCGCGGCGATCTCCTCCCGCAGCTCCTCGGTGCCGCCGGTCGGCCCCTGGGCGCGTATCTCCGGTGGTCCGGCAAGCACAAGCACCAGCGCGGCGATGGCAACGGCTACACCGCGGCGCACCGGTTCATGCGAACGGTCGGCTCCGTATGGCTGGTTCGTCACGCGTCCTACCTTCAATCTGCCGCGAGCGCCGCCACGCCGCCGTCGAGGGCGTGCAGTGCGCGAACCTCGTCAGCGGTCAGCGGGCGATCGTAGAGAGACAGCTCGTCGAACAGCCCCACGTAGTTCACGCCGAGTCGGATCGCGCCGCGGTCGACGTCCCAGGTGAAGGGCTCGGCGATGTTCTCGGCTCCGCCGGGAACCCGTTCACCGTCCAGATACAGGGTGGCGGTCCCGCCTGTCTGACCCAGCCCGGCGTAAGTGATCGCCACGTGCGTCCAGCGGTCGCCGGCGAACGGCGGCTCGTCGACCACCGTCAGCCGGTCCGTGAAGGCAGGATTGTCGTTGGGCCCGAGGCCGTCCGGGTTCCACACGTCCAGGTCCCCGAACACCCCCAGCCGGAACTGCCGCGGGTTCTCTCCCGTGAAGTCCACCCAGATCGCGGCGTCGTTGTAGGCGGCGTCGGTTATCTGAATCGGATCGCAGAAGCCGGGCTCCAGGTCGGTCGCCGGGTCCAGGCTCAGCCAGAACGAGACGGTGCCGCTCCAGTTCTCGGTGGAGTAGCCGACGTTGCCTTCCGCCTTGTAGAAGATGGCGTGCCGGTTGCGCTCCGTGAACCGTAGCGCGTGGCCGAAGCGTCCCGCGCCGTCGGCCGGCACCACGGCCGGATTCCCGAGCCCGGGCTCTGCCTGGTCCTGCTCGTCGTACGACGGCGCCGTGTAGAGCTGCGGATCGCCCGCCGCCCGATCCGCGTCGAGCCCGTTGTCGAACGAGGCGTGGAACGTGAGAGAGTCCGCCAGCGCGGCGGCTGCATCGGCCGGCGACTCGGACGCCGCGGGATCCAGCCAGAACATGCAGCCGGGCCCGGAATCGGCGCCGGTCGGGATCTCGCCCGTCACTTCCAGCGTCTCCATGTCGATGACCGCCACTCGGTCGTCGCCCCGCAGTGCCGCGTAGGCCACCCCGCCGTCCGGCCGCACGAGAAGGGCGTTCGGGGCGAGGTCGAAGCGAGTGATCTCGGTGCGAGCCGCGGCGTCCATGACGACGACGCTGGCGGCCGAGTCGGAGACGAGCACGCGCGCGCCGTCCGGCGTGAAGGCCAGCCGGTTCGGGTCCTCGAAGTTCAGATCGAGGCGCTCGCTGACCGTCTTCGAGGCAACGTCGATGATGGACACGTCGCCGTCGTTGCGCGTGGCGACCCAGAGCTCCGCGCCGTCCGGCGACAGGTCGAGCCCTTCCGGATAGGCGCCGTCGACGGGAATCGAGGTCACCTGCCAGGCGGGCGGTCCGGCCGCCGCGTCTTCGATGATCGACACGGTGTCCGACCCCCGGTTCGCCGTGAAGATCGTGTCCCGGTCGCGGCTCAGAACCATCATGTGGGTGCCGTCCTGCCCCAGCCCGAGCAGCCAGTCGACCTCGTCGGCCTGCGGGTCGTAGCGGCCGATCGCCTTGAAGCCCTCGACGGTGAAGTACAGCTTGCCGTCGGCGAAGCGCACGTCGTGCGGCTCGCTGCCCGCGCCGATGTCGAGCCGGCGCATCTCGGTCATCGTCTCCAGGTCGATCACCGAGATCCCGTCGCTGGGGCTGGCCACGAACGCCAGCTTGCCGTCCGGGGTCGCTGTCACTTCGTGCGGGCCGCTCACTGTCGGAACCTGTCCGAGCACGGTTCCTGAAGCCGGATCGACCACCGCCAGGGCGCTGGCGTCCCGCAGCAGCACCAGCAGCCGCGCGTCCGCGCCGGTTTGCGCCGCAGCCGCGTTGACGCTCGCCGCCAGCAGGGCGAGCGCCGCCATCCATCGGATTGTCTGTATCGTTGCACGCACAGGTCACTCCCTTTCCTCGACGCGCGCCACGCCCCGGTCGGATGGAGACGCGGCAGCCGGATCCCACGTATCCTACCGCCGTACGGTGGATTCCCGCGGCTCAACGCGTGCGGATATCGCCCCCGAACCGAGAGGGGTGGAGGAAAGCGACGATGACCAGACTCACGGCTGTGGCCGCCCTTGCAGTCTTCGGATGCTTCCTGGCGGCGTGCGGTGCGCCGGAACCGGCGGAACCCGTGGCCGAGCCGGCCGCCCCGGACAACGGCGCCGGCACCATCCTGCGCGTCGATCCCCGCTTCGACGAGCTCGTGCCGGCCGACGCCCGGATCGAGAAGCTCGCCGACGGTTACGTCTTCACCGAAGGGCCGGTGTGGGACCGCGCCGAATCGCGCCTGCTGTTCTCCGACGTGCGCGGCAACGGCGTCTACCAGTGGTCCGAGGCGGACGGGGCGAGCCCCTTCATCGAGCCGGTGTTCGAGGGCGACCGCACCGGCCTGCGCTCGGTCAGCTCCAACGGGCTGACGATGGACGCCCAGGGCCGCCTGGTCATGTGCGAGCACGGCAACCGTCTCATTTCGCGCGTGGAGGAGGACGGCACGCGGACGACCCTGGTGGACAGCTACGAGGGCCGCCGGCTGAACAGCCCGAACGACGCGGTCTATGCGTCGGACGGCTGGCTCTACTTCACCGATCCCGGGTCCGCGCTCGATGGACGCGACGAATCGCCGCTCCGCGAGCACGACTTCAACGGCATCTACCGCCTGAGCCCCGACGGCGGGCTGGAGCTACTGTACCGCGACCAGTCCCGCCCGAACGGCACCGCGCTGTCGCCGGACGAGTCGGTCCTCTACGTGGCGAACTCGGACCCGGAGCAGAAGGTCTGGATGGCGTACGACCTGAGCGCGGAAGGGGTCTCCAACCCGCGCGTCTTCTTCGACGTGACCGACCAGACCGCCGAGGGTGCGGCCGACGGCTTGAAGGTGGACAATGCGGGCAACCTGTTCGCCACTGGTCCGGGCGGGGTCTGGGTGATTGCCCCGGACGGGACGCACCTGGGCACCATCATGCCGGACGAGGTGCCGGCCAACGTCGCGTGGGGCGACGACGGCAGCACTCTCTACATGACGGCACGCACCGGGCTCTACCGGATCGGGTTGACGGCGGCAGGACCGATCCCGGGACCGTAACCAGCCTGGCAGCCGCCCGGCTCGGGCGTGTGGCGTGGAGATCCGGCGGGCGGCGTCACCTTCGACGCTACCCGCCGGTGAACAAGTGCGGTTCTCGCTGCGCAGCCGCGAGCCTTACGGTTGGTCGGTCGCCCGCTCACGGGCGCGCTCGCCGCCGAGGATGTTGGTCATGCTGTAGTTCCCCTCGTGACAGGCGTACTCGAACAGGAACGGCAACTCTTCGGCCGGGAACGCCGTGAACGGGAACTCGCCGGAGAAGGCCTGCGAGAAGTGGGTCGGGTCGTCGACCGTGAACTCGTAGTGCAGGCTGTCGGGGCCGCTCCGAGTGAAGCGCTCGGTCACGGTGAGCGTGTCGTCGGACTGGCCGTTCGCCATGCGCAGCAGGACCGGGTCGCCGCCGACCGCGCCCGCGTTCGCTTCCGTCCGCCGCAGGTTGGTCGTCTCGACGACCAGCGTGTCGCCCTCCCAATGGCCGCGCGCGTCGCCGTGCCACTGGCGTACGCCGGTCGGCACATGGCCGCGCCCGTCGATCGGAATGATGCGCGTGTCGTGGATCATCTCGGCGTAGATCACCACGTGGTCGGGCGTCTGCATGACGATGAAGTTGTTGTTGTAGGCGCTCGGCAGCATCGGCGGTCCGGCCGACCAGACCAGGCAGCGGTCGTTCAGCTCCAGGGCCTCCCAGGAGTCGAAGGGCCCGTCGACCGGATATGCCTCGTCGTGCGCCGCCTTGCGCGCCGCGGCGTCCGCGGTGCGCGCGGGGAGCCGGCCGTTGGGCGGATCGACGATCAGCGACGTGCGGCTGGTCGGCCGCGTTCCGCCGTCGAGCCAGAAGTTGTTGTAGCCGCCGACGTTGCCGCCGGCGACGGTGCGCCGCGGCGGCGCCACCAGCAGCTCCTGGTTGCGCTGGACCCGCGCCTGCTCCTGCTCCGCCACCTCTTCGTCGGTAAGAAATGCCTTGTCGCCCAGCGCCGCGGGCCGCTCGAGCGGGGTGATGGTCTTGTTGGTGTAGGTCCCTTGGAGATCCGGGTCGCCCCAGGGAGTGCGCGGGGCGTCCTGCCCGACGGCGCCGGCCGGGGCCAGCACGAGGAGCACGAGCACGCTCAAAGCGGCGCGGAAATATGGCCGAGTCATCTGACACCTCCCAATACTTGGCCTTGCGGCCGTTTCCTGGCTTCGTTCGCGACAGTCGATCTTTGCATTATACGCCCGTGATCCTTCGTTCACGTGCCGGTCTGGCACCGCGCTTGGCGCGATTCGGCCTTGTCGTCACCGCGGACGCCGGACTATCATCCGGCTCCGCACACATTCGAATACTGCCGGGAGGAATCGATGCGTAGAACGCTTGCTGTGCTCGTCGCCCTTTGCGCGCTGGCGGCGCCGGCCGCGGCCCAGGACGTTGCAGAGGTGCTGCAGGCCGCTGCCCAGGCGATGGGCGACGTCAGTTCGATCCAGTACTCCGGGACCGGGTGGGTGGCCAATATCGGTCAGAGCCACACGCCGGCCGACGACTGGCCCCGGTTCGAGGTGACCGCGTACGACCGGACCATCAGTTACGACGCCCGCGCGTCGTTCGAGATGTACACGCGCCGCCAGGGCGACTATCCTGCGCTGGGCGGCGGCACGCCGCTGCAGGGGGAGCAGCAGCGCGTCTTCCTGACCAGCGGCGAGCACAGTTGGACGATGGCGGGCGACAACCCCGTGCCCCAGCCGGCGAACGCCGAGGTCCGGCAGCTCGACATCTGGACGTCGCCGCACGGGTTCCTGAAGGCGGCGGCGGAGGCCGACGACGCAGCGGCGGTCGAGCTGATGCTCGAGGGGCGCAGCCTGACCATCGTGACCTTCACGGCGATGGACAAGTACCGCGTCAACGGCACGATCAACGAGGACAACCTCGTCGAGCGGGTTCTGACCTGGGTCCCGAACGCGTACTTCGGCGACATGATCTACGACCACCGCTACACCGGATACCAGGACTTCGACGGGGTGATGTTCCCGACGGTGCTGCACTCACACCAGGGCGACCCGCGGATTCATCCCGGTCACAACTCGATGGAGATCACGGTGACCGGGGTGGACGCCAACGTCGATCTCGAGCCGCTCGCGGTGCCGGACGCGGTGCCGGCGGCGACGGTTCCCCCGATCGTCGTCCGCTCGACCCAGATGGCGCCGGGGGTCTGGCGCGTGTCGGGCGGCAGCCATCACAGCATCGGCGTCGAGTTCAGCGACTTCATCGCCGTGGTGGAGGCGCCGCAGACCGAGGCGCGCTCGCTGGCGGTGATCGCGGAACTGCGGCGGCGCGTCCCGGACAAGCCGATCCGCTACGTCGTCAACACCCACCACCACGTCGATCACGCGGGCGGGCTGCGGACCTACGTCGCCCAGAGCGCCACGGTCGTCACGCACGAGGCGAACCGCGACTTCTACATGGACGTGTTCCTCCACCCGGGCACGCGGTCGCTGGAGCCCGACATCCTGTCGAGCCTGATGCCGTGGTTCGCGGGCAACCGCATACCGGCGATGGAGCTGGTGAGCGACGACTACACGCTGACCGACGGCGAGCGGGTGATGAACATCCACGCGGTGCAGGACCTCGGCCACGCCGGGACGATGCTCATCGTGCACCTGCCGGCGGAGCGGATCCTGATCAACGCCGATCTCTACTCGCCGGCCCTGCCGAGCGCCGACCGGCCCACGGCGAACGACAGCATGCGGGCCCTGGCCGCGAACATCGAGCGGCTCGGGTTGGATGTGGCCCGGCACGTCGGCGTGCACGGTCTGGTCGGCTCGCACGTTGACTTCACGCGCATCGTCAACGGCGAATAACCCCGGTGCGCCCCGCTGACGCCGGTGGACCCACTGTCCCCCGGCGTTGCGGGCGGTGCTCGGGCCGGAGTGTGGCCGGCGCGCCGGATTTCGTTGAAAACCGTCCGCCGCCCGACTAGGATGGAGACTTCTCTGTCGTCCGGCGACGTGTCTCGGCGTCCTGTTGAGGAGACTTTCATGATGCCTGTGTCGATCTCGCGGAAAACGTCGTCCGTGCTCAGGGCCGCAGCGGCCATCAGCGCCACGGTGATGCTCGCTTCGCCGGCGCTCGCTTCCGAGGGGGCCGAGAACGGGGCGACCTACACCAGGGACATCGCGCCGATCCTCGAGCGGAGTTGCCAGCAGTGCCATCGCCCCGAGTCGGTGGCTCCGATGTCGCTCCTCACCTACGAGCAGGCGCGTCCATGGGCGCGGGCCATGAAGTACCGCACCGGCCGCGTCGGCAAGCCCGACGTGATGCCGCCCTGGTACATCGAGAAGGACATCGGTATCCAGCACTACAAGGGCGATGTCTCGCTGAGCGCGGAGGAGATCGCGGCCATCGCGGCGTGGGCCGACAACGGTGCGCCGCGTGGCGAGCCGGCCGGGGCGGACGCGGAGACCACCGTCGCCGATGCGTCGGGCTGGGAGATCGGCGAGCCCGATCTCGTCCTCACGTCGCCGGAGTTCGAGGTGTCCCCGACGGCGCCCGACTGGTGGGGGCCGATGGGCGAGACGCCGACCGGCCTGACCGGGGACCGCTACGTCTCGGCCATCGAGATGCGCGAGGTGAACACCTACGAGGGCGTGCCGGAGCGCGACACCATCGGCGGGATCTACGTCATCCACCACTTGGTTCTCATGCCGGTCGGCCCCGACGGGAAGCCGGTCGCCGAGGCGGGTTTCTGGCCGGTCCACGAGGTGGGGCGCAACGCGGACGTCTTTCACCCCGATTCCGGGAAACTGCTGAAGGCGGGCTCGAAGATCCTGTTCCCCTCGGCCCATCTCCACTCCAACGGCCGCCACACGCGCGCCCACCTGGAGATCGGCCTCAAGTTCCACCCGGAGGGCTACGAGCCGACACGGACGGTGCAGATCATCGGGCCGGCGACCCTCGATCTCGACATCAAGCCGCTGGAGGCCGACCAGAAGTTCGAGGCGTTCAGCACGCTGATGGAGCATACGAAGATGATGGTGTACGAGCCGCACATGCACGCCGCCGGCGTGCGGATGTGTCTCGACGCCATCTGGAACAACACCATCGAGACACTGAGCTGCTCCGGCTACAACCACAGCTGGGTGCGCGTGTACACTTTCGAAGACGATTACGCGCCGCTACTGCCGCGCGGCACCATCCTGCGTATCACGGGGTACTTCGACAACACGCTGACCAACCCCAACGTCTCCGATCCGCGCAACTGGTCCGGCCTCGGGCACCGCTCGATCGACAACATGATGATCAACATCGGGCAGGCGGTCTTCCTGAGCGACAAGGAGTTCGCCGACGAGATGGCCACGCGCCGCGAGCGGCTCGACCTGAAGCCGGGGGAGACCACGATCGGGTGCCCGCTGTGCGGCTACAGCGACCTGCCGGCGCTCTCGTCGACCACGGGCAGCAATGCCGGGGGGCAGTGAAGATGCCTGTGCGGACGCTCCTGGCGCCGGCACGGTTGTCGCCGGCCGTGGCGGCTTGCGTGGTTACGGCCGCGATCCTCGGGCTGACCGTTGCGGTGGCGCCGGCCGCAGCGCAGGTGTACCCGAAGACCGAGCAGAGCATCGCGCCGGCCTACGAGGGTTGGGAGCAGAACGACGACGGCTCGTTCAACCTCGTCTTCGGGTACATGAACCGGAACTGGGACGATGAGATAGACGTCCCAATCGGCCCGGAGAACCGGCTCGATCCCGGCGGTCCGGATCAGGGTCAGCCGACGCACTTCCTGCCGCGCCGGAACCGGCACGTCTTCCGCGTGCGGGTTCCCGCGGACTTCGGCGACGGGGGCGACGGGGAGGTCGTCTGGACCCTCACCAGCCATGGCCAGACGGAGCACGCCTACGCCACGCTCCACCCCGACTACTTCCTCAACGACGTCGCGATCATGAACAACAACGGCGCCGGCGGACCGGCCGGCGGCGCCTACAACATCTTCGGCAACGAGCGGCCGGTGCTCGACGTCGAGGGCGCCCCGGCCCGCCAGGTCAGGGTCGGCGAGCCGGTCGTCCTGACCGCGCGCGCCAGCGACGACGGCGTGCCCAAGCGGCGGGCGATGCCGCCGCCCCGTTGGCGGCTCGGTCGCGGCGGGGCGGGCACGCCCAACAGCGCGAGCGGGCTCCGCGTGGCCTGGATCGTCTACCGCGGCGAGGATCACGTCGCGTTCGATTCCCCGCAGTTCGCGGTCTGGGAGGACTACCGCGAGGGCGCCGACTCGCCGTGGGCGCCCGGCTGGGAGCCGCCCGAGATTCCGGATGACGGCAAGTGGGTCGTCCAGGCGACGTTCAGCGAGCCGGGCACCTACGTGCTCCGCTGCCTCGCCCACGACGGCGGCCTCGCGACGCACGAAGACGTGACGGTTACGGTCAGTCCGTAGCGGCCGGCGCTTCCACCGAATCCCGGTGCGCCGTGGTCCCGCGCGGGGACCACGGCGCACTCGTGTCCTCCGGCGACCGGCTACTCCTCCCGGTGCGGCTGCAGCTCCCAGTAGAGGTGCCCGCCGGCCATGTCGCCGTCCTCGTTCTCGTTCGGGCGGCCGCCCAGCCGCAGGACGTCCCCGTCGAGCTCGTAGAGCCGCTCGGCGTCCGTCACCCCGGCGGTCGGCCGTGACCTGCCTTCCTGGTGGTGGACGACGTATATCGGGTCCGCATCCTCGTGGACGGTGAAGCGTCCGAAGTAGCCCCCGTAGGTCCGGTAGGCCGCCATGGACTCTTCCGGCGTCGGGGTGTCGCCGGCGTACGGCATGCGTCCCTCGCGCGCCATCAGGTGCACCATCATGTGGCCGGTCGGCGTGTAGAGAATGACCGAGCCGGCGCGGTCCTCGTTCCGTTCGCCGTGCTCGACGAGCTCGCCGTCGCGCTCGGTGTAGCGGTCGGTGTACAGGAGCTCGCGGTGGCCGAGGAAGCGCTGCGCCTCCTCCGACATCTCCACGTCCGGCAGGCGCTGCCAGACGACCTGGCGGTTGGCGTCGCTCTTCATCCCGGTGTCGGACGCCGGGGTGAGGATGAGCTTGTCGTCCACGAGATCGTAGTAGCGCTTGGCGTCCATCTCGCCGCCGGGATTGATCTGCCCGGTGCGGTGGTGGATCAGGTAGCCGCCGTCGTCGTCCTCGTTGACGGAGAAGGGGCCGTAGTAGCCGGTGTAGCCCTGCAGCGCCGCCTGCACCTCCTCCGGCGTCGGATTGCTGTCGTCGGCGAAGGGCTCGCGGTCCAGGGGCATGACGTTCACCGCCATGTAGCCCCTGTCGCTGTAGGTGATGTAGCCGAGCGAGTTGAAGTCCTCCACCGGGACGAACTCGCCGTTCTCGTCCTTCACGTTGCGTCCGATGAGTTGGTACGTCCCGACGAAGGGATCGCGCGGGCTTGCGCTGTCGACGGCCGCTTCCTCCGCCGCCGGGGTGGGTGTCTCGGCGGCGCACCCGCCCAGCACGAAGGGCAGAGCAGCGAGGGCGCCGACGAACAGGGCGAATCTCAGGTTGCGCATGATGCTCCTCCTGGTTATCCCTTGCCGAAGTCGAACAGGGCCGTCACATCGACGGCGAAACCTCCCAGCAGCGCCGATGTCGCCGTGTCGCCGCGGGAGAACACCCCGTGCTTTACGTAGGCGCCGCCGGCGAGGGTCAGCACGGTAACCGTCTCGACGCGGGGATCGATGATCCAGTACTCGGGGATGCCCGCCTCCGCGTAGTCGGCGGGCCTGGCGACGAGGTCCCGCGCGGGGTCGTCGGAGCTGACCACCTCCGCCACCACGTCCGCACCGAGCCAGTAGCGCGGCTCGTTCCGGGGATCCGAGCGGCGGCGGAGCGCCGCCAGATCGGGTTCGCGGAATTTGCTTTCGCGAATGCGCACCCGCAGCCCCGCGAACAGGACGAACCCGCCGCGCGGTTTGAGATACGCGTTGAACAGGTCGTTGAGAAACGAGAGTATGGCTTGGTGCTCGACGGTGGGCATGGGCAGCAACTCGACGTAGCCGTCGGTGAACTCGACCAGGCGGCGCGTCCGGTCCGTGAGCCACAGGTAGTGCTCTTCTCCCCAGGAGCCCTGCGGCGGCATGGAGTCGCACAGCAGGGCGTCGAGCTCGGCCTGGGAGGTCCGCGCCGTCGTCGGGTCTGCCGCCGTCGTGGAGATCGTGGCCTGTGCCATGGCCCGCAGATCAGGGTACACCGGCTTCGGCCGTCCCGTCTTCCGGCTGCGCGAAGACGAACAGCGCCGCGGCGCTGTTCGGCGGGTTCCGGATCTCGGGCGCGAGCGCCGAGTAGGCGCGCGTGAGGTACCCGCCGCTGCCGACGATCACCGCGACGTACTGCCGCCCGTCGACCGCGTAGGTGATCGGCGGGGCGTTGGGGACCTCGGTGAGCCGGGTCGACCAGAGCCGGTCGCCGTTGGCGGCGTCGTAGGCATTGATGCGCCGGTCGAGCGAGCCGGCAAAGACCAGGCCGCCGCCGGTGGCGAGCGCGGCGGTGGTCTGCGGCGCGCGCTGGCGCGAGATCCAGGCGGTTTCCCCGGTTGCCAGGTTGATTGCTTCCAGCCGCCCGTACTGCCCGTCGCTCTCGGGCCGCGGCCGGACCGTCCAGCGCACGCCGGTGGTCAGGCTGCCCCGCTCGCCCTCGGCGACCGGGACCAGATCCATGCACGCCTCGATGATCGGCACGTACGCGATGTTCGTGCCCGGGTCGTAGGCCGTCGGCTGCCAGCTCCGGCCGCCGCCGACGTGGGGGCAGAGCCGCTTGGTCTCGCCGTCGCCCGGAATCAGCGTCGGGTCCTGCGTCTTCCGCCCCGTGACCGGGTCGATGTAGGTGATGCCCGTCTGCAGGCCCAGGTCGATGGACGAGACGTATTTGCCGGTTGCCGTCTCCACGAAGTCGAAGATGGCCTGCTTGCCGATGGTGACGACGACGCTCTTCGGCTCGCCGTCGAAGGGCAGCTCCGCGATCTGCCGCTCGAAAGCCCAGTCGAGATCCCACTGCCCGTTGGCCTGGTGCTGGAAGTGCCAGGCGAGCTCGCCCGTGTCGGGGTTCAGGGCGAGCGTGGCGTCCAGATACAGCCCGTCGTTGTTCGTGCCGGGCGGTCCGACCGGGTCCCGTATCGGGGCGGTGTCGTAGGTGTTGCCGGTCCCGAAGAAGGCCAGGTTGTTGACCGGGTCGTAGCTGCCGGGGATCCACACCGACGCGCCGTTGCGCTCGACGTGCGGGATGCCGTTCCAGGTGTGGCCGCCGGGATCGTCCGGCGCCGGGATGGTGCCGAAGCGCCACGCCTCCTCGCCGGTCTCCACGTCGAGGGCCACCACGTAGTTGCCGCCCTCGTGCCGGCCGGTGGTGCCGACCATTACCTTCCCGCGCGCCACCAGCGTCCCCCCGGTCATCCGCAGGCCGGCGTCGAGGTCGCCGACCTGCGTGTCCCAGAGGACGTCGCCGGTCTTCGCGTCGAGGGCGACCACGTGGGCGTCCGAGGTCGGCACGAAGAGGCGGTCGCCGTAGATCGACATCCCGCGCTTGAGGCTGGGCGAGACGTCGCGGGGGAGCCGGCGCGAGTACTGCCAGAGGAAGTCGCCGTTGGCGGCGTTCAGCGCCTGGACCCGGTCGCCGTAGCCGTGCACGAACAGGACGCCGTCGTGCACGATGGGCGTCGACTCGTTCGGACCCTGCGGCAGCGCCCACGACCAGGCGACCCGCAGGTCCGCCACGTTGTCCGTGTCGATCCGATCCAGCGGGCTGAAGCCGTAGGCGCCGTAGGTCCGCCGCCAGAGCAGCCAGTCTTCCGCCGGCGGGTCGTGCAGCATCTCGTCGGTGACCGGCTGCATCGCTTCCAGCGGATTCCACGGGGCGGGCCACGGGGGCAGGGCGGCGCCCGGCGAGAGGCCGCCGCCCTGCGAGATCCATCCCGGCGACAGGTCCGCCATCAGGTCGGGATCCGAAGGCAAGGGCACTGCGCTCGCCTCCACGTCGTTCTCCTGCAGCATCAGCGCGACGAGCTGCGTCACCGTCTCGTCGTCGAGCGTGCCCGGCAGGTCCTGCGGCATGGTCTCGACGGTCAGCCTGAACAGCGCCTCCACCGAGCGGGGAAGCCATGTCTCGCGGAAGACGGTGCCCCGGAGCGGCGGGGCGAACGGGCCGTCGTCCAGGTTCGCGCCGTGGCACACGGCGCAACGCTGCTGGTATGCGGCGAAGCCCGCGTCGGCCTGCTCCGCGGTGTAGCTGGCCGGCTCGCGCCGCTGCTGCGGCTGTTGCTGCTGGCCCGCGAACGCCGTCGAGGCGGACGCGAACACGACGAGTGCGCCGAGCCAGAGGGCCGAAACCCGGGCGAGGCCGGCGAAGCGACGTCGATCCTGTGCGCGCATGACCGTGATCTCCTGCTCAATCCGTTCGCGCACGACCGGTGTGCGCACCGTGACGTCGTCTCGAACGCCTTTATACACCGTTCCGGGGCCGGCGCACGTCGTTTTCCGAGTTCAGCCCGCGGCATACACGGCTTCGACTCTGCGGATGAGGAGATCACGCTCGAAGGCCTCAGGGGGATCGACTCGATGCTCCGGCCCGACACGGAGGGCGCGGGCCAGTCCATCGACGTCGCCCCAGGGCACCAGCAGCCCACCGCCCGGGTGCCACTCCCGCACCCCGCCGCTGTCCCAGGCGGCGACCGGCGTACCGAGGGTCAGGGCCTCCAGCCCGACGATGCCGAACGGTTCCTGCCAGCGCGAGGGCATCACGACCACGGCGGCGCGCCGATAGGCCGCGGAGAGGCTCCGGCGGTCGAGCCAGCCCAACACCTCGACCCCTTCGGCTTCGATCTCGCGACGCAACGGACCGGTTCCGGCAACGACGAAGGGCAGGTCCGACCCCGAGCGTCGCCACGCGGCGATCGCGTCCCGGATGCCCTTGGCCGCGACGACCCGCCCCACGAAGAGGACGCAGGGCGGACCGTCGGCGCGCGCATCGAGGTCGAGACCGTACGCGACGGGTGGGACGACCGTGACCCGCTCCGCCGGGACCCCTACCTGGATCAACTCGCGCTTCATGTAGGACGACAGCACGGTCAGCCGCATCCGCTTCAACGATTCCAGCCGCTCCGCGGTGAGCTCGAGGGCGCCTTCGAAGTAGCTCGGGTCGTCGAAACAGCCGGCGCAGATGTCGCGCCCCATCGCCTCGTCGCAGACCCGGCCGTCCGCCGTCCACTTCCCGCGACCCGGACAGAAAAAGCGGTGATCTTGGACCGTCATCACCGCATCGAGGCCTGTCGCCCACTCCAGTGTCGCGGGGTTGACCACGTTGTGCACGTGCACCAGGTCGGGGCGCACTCGCGTCAGCAGAGGATCGAGATCGGCGCCGGCGCGAGTCCTGGAGTCGAGTCCCGGCACGACGCTCACCGGGCAGGGCGGCGACACCGTGCCGTCGTCGCGACCCACGGCGAGGTGCAGCTCGTGACCCTCCGAGAGAGCGTCGAGCAGCCCGAGCAGGGCCAGATCGGCTCCCCCTCGGTCACTCAGCCGATCGCCGATGTGAAGGATCCGCATCGTCGTAAGATAGCCGGATGTTGCGCCCGGCCGCGGACCGCCCGATCGCGGCGCCTCGCCGGGCACGAGAGGAGGACTGGCAATGAGCGGGAAGCTCCAGCGGGATCGATTGCGCGTCGGAATGTTGATGGGTGTCGCCGCGGCGGTGACGGTCGTCTGGATCGGCCAGCCGACGCCGGCCGGACAGGAGAATCCTTTCACCGGCACTTCCTTCCGGCTCGATGCCGGGGACGTCCGCGTGTCGTCGCGCGGCTTCGAGGCCGGCGCCCGCACGCACTGGCACACGCACAGCGAGCAGTTGCTGTTCGTCAAGGAGGGCGGCCTGCGCTACCAGGTCGAGGGCCAGCCGGCCATGGACATCGGCCTGAACGAGACCGCGCACCTGCCGCGCGGCGTCCGCCACTGGCACGGCGCAGTGCCCGCCGAGCCGCTGACGCACGTCTCGATCACGTTCCCGAACGAGGACGGGGAGCACCTGACGATCGAGTGGCTGGAGCCGGTCACCGATGACGTGTACGAGAGCGGCGCGGGGCAGTGATCGCGAGCCCGGCGCTCTGAATGGCAGACACGTCGCGGCCGGTCGCCCCGGCCGGCCGCGACGAACCTGGGCAGGTCGTGGTGGTCATCGGGCGGGCGCCGCGCTCTCCGCGACGCGTACGATCTCGTCGAGCTTCTCGCGGATCTCGGGGTCGATCTCGTCGTCCGGTACGTAGTCGGCCAAGACGTAGAAGTTACGCTTGGCCATCAGATTCGGCAGACCCAGCCCGGCGAAGTAGGCGGCGAAGAGGGGAGTCAGGAACTCGTCGCTGACCTTGGTGTCCGCGTCCCAGGGCGAACCCTTGCGCAGTGTCTCCAGGGCCGACTCGATCTGATTGATGGCGTCGCGCATCACGCGGATGCGCCGGTCGGCTTCCGCCGCCGTGAACAGCGGCCCCTCTACCTTCTCTGACGCCGATGCGTTCGCGTACGCTTCCAGCGTGGCGGCTGAACAGACGTAGTTCTCGATTTCGCGGCGTTTCCACATCAGGCACTCGACCGGGGCGATGTCGCGAGGCTCCGTATCGAGACGATCGAAGAGGGCAACACCGCGCAGCGCGGGGAGCGCCTCGCGCAGGCCGTGGTAGTGGTTCTGCACGGCGGTGGGCAGGTTCCCGACGTAGTGCACGAACGGTCTTTCCAGCACCCGGAGCGCGCGTTCGTGTCCCAGTCGCCGGGCGAAGGCCCGCAGGATCGACAGGTCGGTGGAACCTTCCAGGTACAACACCCAGCCGGTCTGTTCCGCTTGGTAGTACTGGTCGAACCCGATGTCGCGAAGCGCCTTCAGGACCTGGCTGCCGCGATCGTCGATGCGGTGCGGCGGGCCGACGAACGCCACGACCACGTCCCGCCCGGCGGCCTCGTTCAGCAGCACCTCGGAATGGCTGGCGGCGATGATCTGACTGCCGCTCTCGGCCGCCACGTCCGTGAGCAGCCGGTATATCTGACGCTGCCGCAGGATCTCCAGGTGCGCGTCCGGTTCGTCCAGGAGCAGGATGGCGCCCGGATTGGCGTACATGTACGCCAGCAGGAGCAGTGTCTGCTGCAGGCCCCGCCCCGATGACGACAGGTCGAGCCGCACTCCCTGCTCGCGGTAGCTCATGACGATCTCGCCGCGCTCGGCGATGTAGCGCGGCGGATCGAGCTCTGCCCCGAAGAGGCTTCGAACGTGATCGACGAGTCCGCCCCACCGTCCCGGCTCCTCTTCGTGAATGCGGAAGCAGAGGTTGCGCAAGACCTCGGCGGTGCGTCCTTCGCCGATGCGGACGTTCACGGCACCCTGATCGAGTCTCGTCTCCGTGGCCGCGAGCCCGGACATCGGGGGCAGAAAGGCGATGCGCACGTCTCCTGCCGCGTCGGGTACCGGCATGCGGTCAGGCGTCCTGCCGTCGGTTTCTCGGAGCGGCCGGCAGTAGAAGGACTCCTCGTTCGCGTAGTCGAACTCGAGCCCGCAGATCCAGCGTTCATCGGCGGTCACACCCTCGACGACGAGATCGATGCGGACGTTGCTGGTCGTCTGCCGGCCGTCTTCCCGCCGCACGTCCCGCACGTGCATCCCGCGCCACAGCAGATTCGCGTCGGGTATCGGGATCGCCACGAGGTCCCGGCGGTTGACGGTCACGCCGGGGCGCTTTTCGGGCGTGCTCTTGCCGGATCGCTTCTCGTTCCAGCGCTTGAGACCTATGTCCCACAGAGCCAGCGCCTGCATCGCGGAGGTTTTTCCGGAGTTGTTCGGACCGATGAAGACCACCGGGTCGCCGAGCTCGATTTCGACCTCGCCGAAGCGTTTGAAGTTTCGAACGGTGAGCTTCGTCAGCATCGGCTAGCCCTCGAACTGTTCGAGCGCGCCTCGCGCGTCGCCGATCTGGAGCAGGCAGAGGCGGTCGACGAGATCCAGCGCGCGCTTCGCCCACTCGTCGTCCTCGTGCTGACGGCAGGTCCGGAAGGCGAGCGTCGCGACGGTGAGCGCATCGGCGTGGCGGTCGCTACGTGGGTCCCGCGCCTCGTCTCCGAAGCGGTCGAGGAACTTCTCGCAGACCGTGCAGGTGGCGCCCGGCAGCGGTTCCCGCGACGCCTCCAGCGTGTCGAGAATCGACGTGGGGTCGTCACCGAAGGCCTTGCTGGCGCTGAACGCCTCGATCAGGTCGCCGTAGGTGTCGAGCGGCGCGTCCTTCACGTGCCGGAAGCAGGACGCCGCCCGCCGTCGCACCCCGGCGTCGTCTTCGTCGAACAGCGCGATGAGCGTCGTGGCCGACCAGCGCCGGTACTCCGGAATCGCTAGGTTGGCGGCGGCGACGTGCGCCACCCCGAGGCGGTGCGCGGGGCCGCCGCGCGCGGCGTCGGCGGCCAGATCCGCGGCGCTGCGGGGCTCCGGCTCGGCGCTCATCGCGGCGACCGCCGGTTGCGTCGCGCCAGCGGCGGGATTCGCGGCGCCGGCGTGCTCCAGGGCGCCCAGGCTGGCCAGGCGCGCGCCGGCTTCGCAGACCTCCGCCTCGGACGACAGCAGCATGCGCTCGACGACGGGCCGCACATCGACGAAGCGGTCGCGCAGGCCGTCCCGGAGGAAGCCGTAGACCTGAGAGCTCGCGAGCAGGCGATCCTCGGACAGGTCGATACGGTTGAAGAGCGTCATGCCGAGGGCCGGATCGCGGTCGGCGACCGCCCGGATCGTCCCGGCGGCGCACGCCCGCACGGAGGCGCTCGGGTCGCGGATCAGCCGGTCGAGCGTGACCCGGAATCGGGCGATGTAGGCGGCGTCGTCGACGATCAGTCTGCGGATGGCGCCGGCCGCGCTCCCGCGCGCGGTGTCGATGCCGACATCTTCTTCCTGCCACGTCGTCCTGGCGGGGTCTTCGTGCTCGGTGGCGAGCCAGTGGAGCATGCGCACGGCGTCGTTCGGCAGCGGCTCCCGGATGCTCCCGAGCACGTCTACGATCGACCGCCCGCAGGCGCCGCGCGACTCCGCGAAGGCCTTGTGACAGAGCTGCAGCTTGACGGCGGATGGGGCCGCGGCGCTCTTCAGCGCGGCCAGTATCCGATCCAGGTACACCGGGTGTGCGCTCGCAGGCAGCTTCAGCGCCAGCCGGGCGAAGCGATCGGGGTCTTCCGCGGTGCGCGCTTCGAGGTGCCCCGCCAGCTCCCACTGGCCGCTCTTGAGCTCCTCGCGCGATGACGGCGCCGGAGCCTTGGGGCGGTGCTCGGCGATGGCGCCGAGCCACTGCTCGTCGGTCATGGTCTCGGCAACACGCCGGTCGATCGGGGGTTCGACCGAATCGACGGAGATCGCCGGCTGCTCGTCTCCGGCTTTCCCGAACCTGCGTTCGAGCGTCTGCACGGCCGCATTTCCACGTGCGCTGCGCAGCTCGGCCGGCATCGCCGAGAGCAGGGCCAGGCGGGCCCGTCCGGCCTGTCGGTAGCCGCGAATGCCGCGCTCGTCCGGGGCCACGTAGTCGAGCAGCGTGCGCTCGAGACGCTCGCGGGACTCGGTGGCGCAGTGCGGAACCACTGCCCGAAGCGTCTCCGTCGCGTACCACTGTGGGCTGTCGGAGAACCCGCACTGCAAGCGCCACGACTCGTCGGACAACAACGTCACCGCCTCGTCGGCGCGGTGCGGGCCCGATCCCGCATACAGCGCCAGCAGCAGGCGGTTCGCGACGTGGGTGTCGCGGCGGCGCAGGTCGGCGACGACGTTCCCGATGGCGTCATCGCCGGCCCGCGCGCGGGCGGTCAGCGCCGCGGCCAGTCCATCAAGGCAGGCATGGTCGGCTTCCGGATACTCCGTCCTGGTGACGATCGGCCACACGGCGTCGTGCCTCGGCGGGCTGCCGCCGGTCAGCGTGGCGTCCGAGACGTCGAGCAGCGGGCCCAGGACGTGCTCCACGAAGGCACCGGGCGCGTGCTCGGCCGACCGCGCGAACAGCGTGGCGGCGTGGTCGTCGTAGCCCGGCAGATCGTGGCCTCCCAGGTCCTGGCCCGTGGCGCTCAGCACCGCCAGGCGCCGGCGGAAGCGGCGCGCCACGACCTCCGGCACCCACTCGGGACGGTGCTCGTCCAGGCCCTGGAGCATGCTCCAGAACGTGGCGCTCGCCGCGGTCCGCCCACGGGCCTCGTCCAGCGTGCCGTTGTCGACGAGACGCAGGAACAGGTCGAAGAGGCGGCGGCTCGCGCCGTGGTCGGCCCACTCCATGAAGGCGCGCAGCCGCGGGGTCCACTCGCCGCCGAGATCGGCATAGGGCTCGAGCAGGGCGGCGACGAGATCGGGAGCGTGGCGATGGTGTCGCCGCAGGTAGCCCACCGCGGCGCCGGCCAGACGGTCGTTGTCCGAGGCCAGCCAGCCCCCGGCCGTGCCCTGCCGATCGGCGAACGCGAACCACGACGGGGAATCGAAGAAGCGCCGCCACGCGAGCGCCGACAACGGGTCCGGGTTTGCGGCGTCGTTCTCGACGGCCTTCAAGGCCGGCGCGATCCACTTCTCCCAGATCGCCCACTCCCGCCCGGTCGGATCCGGGACGTCGGCGAGGGTCGCGAACGCGAGATCCTTGACGTGCGGCCGGACGCGCTCGCCGGCGAGCAGCCCGCTCAGCTCCCGCACGTACAGCGACGGGTCCGCATCCCGCAGATACGCCAGCGTCTGTCGGATGCGGGTGCGGTGAGACAGATGCTGCACCGAGCCCTCCAGAGACGACACCAGCGATTCGCGCCGATTGAAGAACACGCGCGCGGCGCAGTAGTCGAGGAGGCTCTCGTGACCGAACCCGCAGCGACGCCCGTCGAGGGTGACCACGCCCGCCGCGATCAGGTGCTCCAGGTACGCGGGGGAGACCTCGTCCAGCCGCTCCGCCGGGACGGTGCTCCTCCGCGTGGAGACCAGCTCGTCGCAGAGGACCCTGACGACGGCCATCCACTGGTCCGGCAGCGGCGCGGCCCGGGCTGCGACGGTACGGCGCTTTGCAGTCCAGTACCGGTCGAACAGGGTCGTCGCGGTGGCGAACGCCGGGGCGCTCGACGCATCGGACCCGCTGTCGAGCAGGAGATGCAGGTGCTGGGGAAGCCGCAGGATCTCCAGCTCCCGTTCTCCGAACATACCCGGATCGAATCCCGCCGCCGCCAGAGTCTCCTCGACCTCGCGCCGGTCGAGCTCGGATACCTCGATCCGCGCCTCCGCAGCGGGCAGGAGCCGCCGCAGGCCGGGGTCGTTCCGCCAGTCGAAGGCCCGGCAGACGACGATGGTGTGGATCGCGGCCCGCGGGCGGATCCCGCGCGCTTCATGCATCACGAGCTCGATGAGGCTCGCGGCGCCGGAGCCGTCGCCGGACAGCTCGGCGCCGGCGTCCACCTGGTCAACGATCAGGACCCCGGCTCGTCCTGCCGTCCGCGCCGCCTCCGCGAGCATGAGGACCGGCGATTCCTCGAGATCGAGGTGACGCCCCAGGTCCGCGGCGCTCGACGCCGTGAGCACGTGGTCCAGCCGGAACGCCAGCACCGGCAGGCCCTGCGCACGCGCGAAGTCCACCACGTCGACGACGCAGGCGGTCTTGCCCGCGCCGGCCCTCCCGGTCAGGGCGCTCTCGCTCGCAGTCCCTTCCAGCCGCGCCTTCAGCTTCGTCGCCGCCCCCCGCGGCATCACCGCTCCCCGAATCAGCCGCCGGCGTGCGCCGTCCAGGTACCGGTCCGTCGCGCTCGCCACGGCGGCGCCCGCCCGGTCGGGGCCGTGGAGGCGGCGGGGCCGACAGCCGCGCCGGGCGAGTCTCTCGACGAGTCCCCGGCTGGTTATCGTGCGCTGTCCGGAGCCTTCCACGATCGCCAGCAGCCGCGCGATCACCTTGCCGACGTCGGCGACGAAGAGCGCCTGCAGCCCCCAGCGCACGCGCCGTTCGAGGTCCCGTTCGCCTACCGTGCGGACGTCGATCCGCCGCAGCCGGTCGAACGCCGCCGGCGCCTCGCAGACCCAGCAGCGGAGCAGCCTCGCGAACCACTCCCGGCGGGTGCGGGTGGTCAGCCACTCGCGCTCGAACGCCTCCGCCGACTCCGCACCAGCCGCAGCCGCGCAGGGACCGGAGATCTCCCGCGCCGCGCTGCCGGATACCAGGACGAACCGGTCGTGGTTGCCGGCCAGGCGGTCGCCGGCGGTCTGCAGCAGGCCGGCCGCGCCGGTGTCGAGAGCGGTGAGGTTCAACGCGCCGGCCGGGTGATCGTGCCGTGCGTAGTGGACCTCCCGCTCCACGTCCGTGGTGACCACCAGCTCCGCCCAACCGGCGCCGAGAGCTTCGATGCGCAGGGTCTCGGCAGCGCCGTGCAGCAGGCGCACGCACTCCGCCAGCGTCCACCAGTGCTCGTAGGCGGTGCCGGCCGTGTCGTCGGGGCCGACCGGATTCCTCATCGATTCGGGAGGGCTACGTGCAGTCCCGAATGGCTACACTTGTGCGTGGCCGGCGGCGTGATCGCGCCGCCGCGCCGACCGTTGACCTTGCATTGCTAATGCGAACCATGACATCCACTGTACTTTACGCGTTTCGATACACCGCGCCGCGTCACGGCGTTCGGGGCGTGACCGCCGTAGTATTGCTGGCGGCGCTGACCTGCCTGGACGCGCCAAGCCTCGCCGCGCAGGCCGGGACCACCACCGGCGTCATCCGCGGCAGCGTTCGCGACCCTGCCGGCGATCCGGTGCCGGGGACGGCGATCGTCATCCAGAACCGCGAGACCGACCTGCTGACGACGGTCGAGACGTCGTCGTCGGGCACGTTCGTGCGCACCCTGCTGCCGCCGGGCACCTACGACCTGACGGTGGCGCCGGCGAACGCCGGGTTCGGCACCGAGCGCATCGAGGGCGCGGTCCTGCGGGTCGGGGGGATGCTCGACCTGTCCGTCGAGCTGCGAATCGTCGTGACCGAGACGGTGACCGTCGTCAGCGAGGCGCCCGCGGTGATCGACACCACGGACGTCACCCGCTCGCAGCGCATCCAGGAGGACGTGGTCGACGGGCTGCCGAGCAACGGCCGCAACTACCTCAACCTGACGCTGCTCACGCCGGGCGCGTCGATCTCGCAGGGGCCGGACGGCGACGAGCTGAACATCGGCGGCCAGCGCGGGATCTTCAACAACTTCATCGTCGACGGGGCCGACTTCAACAACCCGTTCTTCGGCGAGCAGCGGGGCGGGCAACGGCCCGCCTTCACGTTCAACCATGACGCCATCGAGGACCTGGTGGTGGTCAACCAGGGCGCCACCGCCGAGTTCGGCCGCTCGGCCGGCGGGTTCGTCAACGTGATCACCAAGTCGGGGACCAACGACTTCAGCGGCTCGGCGCACTACTTCGGCCAGTGGGACGACATCGCTGCGCCATATTCGGCGGTGCGGGGAGGCGGCAAGCCGGACTTCGGGCGGAACCAGGCCGGCGCCACGCTGGGTGGTCCGCTGGTGCGCGACCGGGCCTTCTTCTTTCTCGCCTACGACCAGCAGGCGTCGGACGAGACCAAGCAGGGGACCCGCCACGTCCTGAACCCGGCCAACCTGGAGCGGCTCGACAGCTTCCTGCAGACGCGCTGGCCGGGGCTGTTCGACGACGAGTTCGGGTCGATCCGACGCACCGACGACGCGCGGTCCCTGCTCGGTAAATTGGACCTGAACCTCAACGGCCGGCACCAAGCGTCGTTCAAGTACAACTACACGTGGGCGGAGCAGGTCAACGGCACCTTCGACGTCGACTCCTGGGGGGCGTCGTCCAACGGGATCGAAGGGGATGAGTCGAACGCGTTCAACGGCAGCCTGCGCTCGCTGCTCACCAACGCGCTCTCCAACGAGCTGCGCATCCAGTGGGCGCGCGAGGACCGGCCGCGCTGGTACCAGGGGCCGTTGCTGCCCGGGGCTCGCCATGCCGGTCCGCCGCAGTTCGACGCGCTGGGCGGCCGGCCGTTCCCCGACATCTCGATGGACTTCGCCGACGGCTTCCGCATCGGATTGCCGTTCTTCCTGCCGATCGAGCCGTCGTTCGACACGCGGCTGCAGGTGGTGGACAACGTCTCGTTCGCCACCGGCAACCATCTCTTCAAGGCGGGGCTGGAGTACAACCGGACCCGCGCCGAGCAGCAGTTCGTCGGGTTGGCGAACGGCCGCTACATCTTCGACTCGGTCGACGGCTTCATCGGCTTCGTCGACCACGGGAGCCGCTACGTCACCTGCTCGGACGGGTCCTCCAGCACGCTCGGGGTCTGTCCGGCGGGAGCGGGCGTCGTCGGGCCGGTTCTTCTCTATCTGCAGGCGGCGACCGTGCCCGGCGTTCCGGCCGAGCAGCTTGGACGGCAGCAGTTCCAGACCCACGAGCTGGGCCTGTTCCTGCAGGACACCTGGCATCCGCACGACCGGGTGACGCTGGACCTGGGGCTCCGCTGGGAGGGGACCTGGCACCCGGAGGTATTCATCGAGCCGCAGGACGCGTTCTTCGCGCCGTACCTCGACGATTCCCGGTTCCCGTCCGACGGCCGGATCCCGGACGACCTCGACAACTTTCAGCCGCGCGTCGGGCTGGCCTGGGACCTCTCCGGTGACGGGCGCACCGTGCTGCGCGCCAACGGCGGGTCGTACGTGGCGCGGATCCCGATGCTCGTCTACGCCCAGCACCTGACGACCAACGGCGCGTTCCAGCAGGTCCTCTTCCGCAGCAGCGCCGCCGCCGCGGCCCTCGGCCCGGTGCCGCCCATCGACGAGCTGATCGACGCGTCGAGCGCGCCGCCGTTCCTGCCGGACATCCAGGTCGCCGACCGCAACCTGGAGCTGCCGCGCACGTGGTCGTTCAGCACCGGACTGGACCGCGACCTGGGACGCGGCGTGGCGGCCAGCGCCACCTTCGTTCACGCGCGGACCGACGACCTCTTCCGCTTCGTCAACCGCAACGATCCCGTGTTCGGCTCGCCGTTCGGGATCGGCACCCACCCGTCCGGCGGCGGCATCAACGCGCTGACCGTGGCCGAGAGCAGCGCGCGGTCACGGTACAACGGGCTGACCCTCGGCTTGCGCGGGCGGGGCGCGGTCCGCAACCGGCCGCTCACCTTCGAGACCCACTACACGCTCGCCTTCGACCGCTCCGACGACGACAACGAGCGCGATCCGTTCGTCCTCCGCTATGCGGATGCCGGCGACCTGACGCCGGAGTACGGCTGGTCGGACCGCGACAGGCGCCACCAGGTGAGCGGCTACCTCCTGGCTACCCTGCCGGGCGAAGTGCAACTGAACAACGTCGTCCGCTACCTGTCGGCGTCGCCCGTCTCCGAGCAGTGCGCCAACCGGGGCATGCGGGCGGCACAGCCGTCGGACCGCATCTGCGCGGACGGGACGATCCTCACGCGCAACACCCTGCGACGGGACAACGCCTTCTTCACCTGGGACATCCGGCTCTCGCGCCGCTTCGCCCTGGGCAACGGCACGGTCATCGAGCCGATCCTGGAGGTCTTCAACCTGACCAATGCCGACAACTTCGTCGACACCGCGGTCGGATCGCTGCTGTTCAACTTCGACGGGACGCTGCGGAGCGGGCTGGGGGATACGCGGCGCGGGCAGGTGGGGCTGAGCGTGCGGTTCTGAGTCTGAAGCGGCCGGAGGGTGACAGGGTTTGCGCGGCGGTTCCTGGGTCAGCTTCGCGGAGATCCTCCGTCCCGGCGCGCGCTTCAGGGCGGGGAGAGTTCCGGTTGTCGGTCTCAGGCGTCAGGCGAAGTTGCCAGAACTGGCCATTATCGGAACCAGAGGGGAACTACGCGCCAGCCTCGCGTAGTCGTTCTTCGAGCCGGTTGTGATCGTCGTGCAGACGGTCCAAGTCGGCGCGCACGTCATCGATTCGCTTGTGTACGCCGGCCATCCCGGCCGAAACCGTGCTGTTCACGCCGCGCAGCAACGCGTACATGAAGCCGGCGAGGGCGACGCCCACCGTGATCACCGTACTGATGATCCCCACCGTGTCGGGGCTCATGCCCTTTATCCTACCGCGAAAGAGCAAGCGCCCGCGGCCCGGTGGGAGTTGTGGTCCACCGGGCCGCGGGCAGGGGCGCCGCTTGCTGAAGGCGGCGGCGCTCGACGTGCTGGAGCGGCTGGTCGAGGCGACCTATACGCGGGACCGCCGCAGGCATCTGCTGGCGGCGAATCTCGGGATCGAGAAGCTGCGGTTCCTGTGCCGCCTGGCGAAGGACCTCGGGCTCTTGGACGAACGGCTTCATCGACCACACCTGCGCCAACCGGGTGGGCAAGGGGACGCACCGGGCCGTGGCCCGCTACGAGCGCGAGCGCGACCGGCGCCGCCACGTGCTGCGATGACCCAGCCACCGTGCTGTTTACCGTTCTGAAGGCGTCCGATTTCCAAAGATTGGCGGGTACGGCGGATCACTCACGGCGCGCGGTGGAGCGGGTTTTCCCACCTGAGTTTCCTGAAGCGGGAGAAGTCTGCGTCGCAGGATGCCAGTGTAGCGTCGTGCGTCAGTGCGAGTGCGGCCAAGTGGGCGTCGGATGCGAGGTTGCCGGCGGCGCCGGTGTCGGTCACCAGACTGCGTAGAATACGCCAGTGATCTCGTGTCTCGGCCACGGGAGATACGACGTCCAGTGCCAGCCACCTATCGATTTGGTCGACGGCGCCCTCGGGCGCAAGCGGTTCCGGGAATGCCCTGGGATTCGTCGACACTCGCAGGAATCCGACCGCAACCGTCCAGGCCAAGTCGATGGTCTCGTCGCCGTTCAGTGCTTCTTCCCACCACCCGATGATCCGTTCATGATGGGGCGCGTCGGGATTCACGGCGTACAACAAGATGTTGAGATCGACGATCTTCATTTCCGGAGCGCCAGCTTGCGAATTATTTCTTCGTCTTCCAGCCGCGCCGCCAGCGCCAGGGCCTTGTCGAGGTCGACCGTGGGTCGCCCCATGGAAACGGTCTTCTGCTTGAACCGCTTCGTGCGCGGCCCGTCGAACGTCGGCCGAGCCAGCCCGGCGCGGAGCGTCCGATTGAGCTGTGATGTCATAGCATCTACGTCCTTCGGCCTCCGTGGGGCGTCACCCGGTGGGGCTTCCGCGGTTGGGCCGTGGAGAACCCGACGTGGTATAAGCGTCTGCGGATAGCGGCCGTTGGCTCCCGCGGAATCGCAAATGGACACCAGCACGTACGACCGACCGTCACGACAGGCCGCCCTGGATCTCGCGCGGGAAACCGATCTGTCGGGCCTCATGCGCCGTGCCGCGGGGCTGCGGGACGCCGGCTTCGGCCGGCCGGTCAGCTACTCGCGGAAGGTCTTCATCCCGCTCACCAAGCTGTGTCGGGACGTGTGCCACTACTGCACGTTCGCCCAGCCGCCGCGGCCGGGCGAGCGGGCGTACATGACCCTCGACGAGGTGGGCGACGTGGCGCGCCGCGGCGCCGAGACCGGCTGCCGGGAGGCGCTGTTCACGCTGGGCGACAAGCCGGAGCTCCGGTACCCGCAGGCCCGCGCCGAGCTGGACGCGCTGGGATATCCCACGACGATCGCGTACCTGGTGGCCGCCGCGCGGGCGGTCCTGGATGCCACCGGGCTGCTGCCGCACGCCAACCCCGGTGTCGTGACGCGCGAGGAACTGCTCGCCCTGCGCGAGGTGTGCCCGTCGCAGGGGTTGATGCTGGAGAGCGTCTCCCGGCGTCTGCTGGAGCCCGGCCAGGCCCACCACGGCTCGCCGGACAAGGACCCGGACGCGCGCCTGGAGACGATGCGGATGGCGGGGGAGTTGGCGATCCCCTACACGTCCGGCATCCTGATCGGCATCGGTGAGACCCGGGAAGAGCGCATCGAATCGCTGCTCGCGCTACGCGATCTGCACGACGAGTATGGCCACATCCAGGAGATCATCGTTCAGAACTTCCGGGCGAAGCCGGACACCCGGATGGCGGATGCGCCGGACCCGACGCTCGAGGACCTGCAGTGGACGATCGCCTGCGCGCGGCTGACCTTCGGCCCCGACATGGCGATCCAGGCGCCGCCGAACCTGACCCCGGACTGCTTCGGCGCGCTGATCCGGGCGGGCATCAACGACTGGGGCGGAGTGTCGCCGGTCACCCCCGACCATGTGAATCCCGAGGCGCCGTGGCCACACCTGGAGCGGCTGGCCCGCGAGACGGCCCGCGAGGGCAAGGTGCTCACCGAGCGCATGACGGTCTATCCCGCCTACGTGAGGAACCTCGATACCTGGGTGGCTGAGCCGCTGCGGCCGGCCGTCCGGCAGGGGTCCGACGCGGAGGGATTCGCGCGCGAGAACGCCTGGTCGCCCGGCGACCCCGATGCGGTTCTGCCCGCGCCGCTGCTGGAACGCCTTCAGGAGCCGGCGTCGCCGGTCCCGACCTCGAAGGTGCGGGCGCTGTGCGAGAAGGCAGCGCGTGGCGACGGGTTGGACGAGGCTGAGATCGCGGAGCTCTTCGGTGCGCGTGGCGACGATCTCGTGGCGGTGGTGCGGGCCGCCGACGCGCTACGGCGCGAGGTCAACGGCGACGAGGTCACCTACGTCGTCAACCGCAACATCAACTACACGAACGTCTGCTACTTCAAGTGCCAGTTCTGCGCCTTCTCGAAGGGCAAGCTGAGCGAGAACCTCCGGGGCGCCCCCTATGACCTCGATCTCGACGAGGTCGCCCGCCGCAGCGAGGAGGCGTGGGAGCGCGGCGCCACCGAAGTGTGCATGCAGGGGGGCATCCATCCCGAGTACACCGGGGCCACCTATCTGAACATCTGCCGGACCGTCAAGGCGGCGGTGCCCGAGATGCACGTGCACGCCTTCTCCCCGCTGGAGGTCTGGCAGGGCGCGGCCACCCTCGGCGTGCCGCTCGATGCGTTCCTGCGGCAACTGCAGGCGGCGGGGCTCGGGACGCTGCCGGGAACGGCAGCCGAGGTGCTCGACGACGAGGTTCGGCGGGACCTGTGTCCCGACAAATTGACGGCCGGGCAGTGGCTCGAGGTGATGGAAACCGCGCACCGGGTCGGGTTCCGGACGACGGCGACCATCATGTACGGCCACATCGACCGGCCCCGGCACTGGGGGCGCCACCTGGCGAGCATCCGGGCGCTGCAGGCGCGCACCGGCGGGTTCACCGAGTTCGTGCCGCTGCCCTTCGTCCACATGGAGGCGCCGATCTACCTCAAGGGGAAGGCGCGCCGCGGCCCGACGTTCCGCGAGTCGCTGCTCATGCATGCGGTCGCCCGCTTGGCGCTGCACCCGCTGGTGCCGAACATTCAGGCCTCGTGGGTGAAGATGGGGCCGCGCGGCGTGCATGCGTGCCTGAACGCCGGAGTGAACGACCTGGGCGGCACGTTGATGAACGAGAGCATCACGCGGGCGGCCGGCGCGGGGTTCGGCCAGGAGCTGTCGCCGGAGCGGATGGAGGCCCTGATCTGCACTGCGGGCCGTATCCCGAGGCAGCGCTCCACCGCGTATGGCGAGCCGGCTGCCTCACAGGTGGCACGGTCGTTCCACGCGGTGGACCTGCGTCCCATCGTGCAGACCCCGAATCCCGCCTGGGCGCGGGATGGAGCACGCCCGACGCTGGTCCGGCCCGGACTCGATTCCGCCGCCGGCGAGATCCGTTCACCGGGAGACTAGACGAGACCAAGGGAGGCAAATCGATGAGCGTAGATATCCGCGACCTGCTCAAGAAGGCGTTGGACCGGCCCTCCATCAGTGCTCCGGTGGCCCTGGTGGTCGTGCTGTTGATCGGCTTCTATGGGTGGTCGGCCACCTGCCCGTGCGACCGCGCGCCGGGGGCCATTCTGTTCGGCGCCGAGCACGAGGAGCCGGTGAGCGACTGGACGTTCGCGAACCAGGTGACGCTGTGCCAGATTCAGATTCGCGCCGGCCTGCTGCCGCACGCCATCAACCTGAACTGCTTCGCCACCGAGAGCGGCGACCTGTACCTGAGCTGCTCGAACTGCGACACCAAGCGCTGGTCCGGCTTCGCGGTCGAGGACGGCACGGCGCGGCTGCGCCTCGATGGTACCGTCTACCCGGTCCAACTGACGCGAGCGATGGACCCGGACGAGCTCGACACGGCCTGGGTCGCGAGGCTCGACAAGCTGCACTCGCTGGAGGAGCCGGCCAACGAACCCGTGCCTCTCGGCAGCCCTCGGCCGGACCGCTGGTGGTCGTTCCGGGTGGTGTCGCGCAGCAGCTAGAAGTCTGCGCCGTAGAAACGGCGCAGATCGGAGCCGCAGGCGACGATTTCGGGCTAGTTCCCGGAAGGGAGGGCGCCATGCAGGCGACCATTGCCGCTGCGGTCGTGTTCGGGGGACCCGGTCCAGCCATCAGCTTGTCGTTCGGCCCCCGACAGTGAATATGGTCAGGTGACTGAACGCGTCACAATGGGGATGGACATGGACGCCGAAGTCCGGCACGGTCACGGCTCGACGGCGGCGAACGGCTCGGCCCTGCTCGTCAGGTTGCCTCCGGCGGTGTGCCTCACGGACGATCGATTCTACGAATTCTGCCGGCTCAACCGGGAGCTGCGCATCGAACGGACGGCCGCGGGGGAGCTATTCATCATGGCGCCGGCGGGAGGAGATTCCAGCGACAGGAACGCCGAGATCGCGTTCCAGTTGAGGCTCTGGGCGAAGCGTGACGGGACCGGCCGGACGTTCGATTCCTCCGGCGGCTTCCGGCTGCCGAGCGGCGCGGTCCGATCTCCGGATGCTTCCTGGGTCTCCAATGCCCGGCTGGCGGTCCTGACCGACGAACAGCGGCGGAAGTTCATCCCTCTCTGCCCGGACTTCGTCGTCGAGCTGCGCTCGTCGAGCGACAGCCTGCCGGCGCTCCAGGGCAAGATGGCCGAGTACATCGACAGCGGCGCCCGGTTGGGCTGGCTGATCGATCCGCCGGGCGGACAGGTCCTGGTCTACCGTCCCGACTCGCCGCCGGAGCGCCTGGAGAGCCCGGCCAGCGTGTCCGCCGACCCGGTGCTGTCGGGGTTCCGCCTGGAGATGGACGAGATCCTGTAGCTCCCTGGACGAGGGACGAACGACCGTGGCCAGCGCGCAACCCGCCTTCAAGTTCACCTACGAGGATTACCGCACGGCGCCGCCGGACAGGCGCTACGAGTTGCTCGATGGGGAGACGGTGTGGGTTCACCGACTGCGGAACGGCGAACTGGAGGTCGCGCACACCTTCGCCAGAGGGCACACGTTGCGCTCCCCGCTGCTGCCGGGGTTCGCGCTGGACGTGGACGACATCTTCGGGTCCTGAACACGGATTCCCCGAACAACGCGCCCGCGTCAGGCCGTCAGCAGCCCCGCGGGAATGACGCCGATGCCGTCGGCTCGTCGATAGGCCTCCTGCCCGGTCGTTATGACGCAGGCGTCGAGCAGATCGGGGCCGATGCGGTCTGCGAGCCACCTGAGGTGCCGGGTGTCCGCCTCCGCCAGGGTCGCGGAGAGCTTAACCTCGAGGGCGACGATACGGCCGTCGCGACGTTCGATGACGAGGTCGATCTGATGCTCGCCGCCGCGCGTCCGGAGGTGTCCGACGCGGGCCTCGCTGGCCTGTGCGTAGGTTCTTATCGATAGCGTGACGAGCGATTCGAACAGGGCGCCGAGGAGGGTGCCGTCCCGCGGAATGGGCGGTCCCGCGGCGGCGCCGTCGACCAGCGCTTCGGTATCGACGCCGAGAAGCCGGGCCGCCAGCGCGGGGTCGGCAAGCTGGTGGACGGGAGCGGCCGCGAGCCGCCGCAGTCGGTTTCTGGTCGGCGCCCAGGCGGGAAGCGGCTCGATGACCCAGAGTTGCTCCAGGGCGAGGCGGTAGGGGCGGGTGGTCGTCTTGGCGGGTTTGTCGGATTCGCCCGCGGACGCCGCATCGCGGATCGTCTCGTAGGACGTCGTCGTGGAGGACGCGGCGGCGTAGGCGGTGAGCCACCGGCGTAGCGCGCCGGCGTTGCGTACGCGGTTCCCGAGCTCGACGAATTCCCGCTCCACGATGCGATCGAGGTAGCCGTCGAGCTGAGCGCGCAGCAGACGTCCGGAGTAGTTCCGTAGCGCCGGGAAGCCCGATCGCGTGATCTCGTGCGCGTAGTCGACCAGCGAGAGGTGCGTTGCGCCGCCGAGCGTCGGTCGCGAGCCCGTGAGCAGGGCGGCGAGACTTACGGTGGGGGTGGTGATGGCGCGTTCGGCGAGCGCCATCGGACGCATGCGCACGGTGACGATTCTCCCGGCGCCGGAGTGCGTCGGCGCGTCGCTCGGCGCGGCCGACCCGGTCAACAGGAATCGCGAAGGGCTCGGATCGCGGTCGACCGCCCGCCGTACGAGATCCCAGGAGGTCGGCAGGCGCTGCCACTCGTCAATCAGGATCGGAGGATCGCCGGTGGTGAGGCGCGCCGGCGCGGCACTGAAAATCTCGAGCCGGCCGGGGTCGTCCAGTCGATGGACTGTCCGAGCCCGACGGAGCGCGGTTTCGGTCTTGCCTACGGCCTTGGGGCCTTCCAGAGACACCGCGGGCAAACCCGAGAGGAGCGCATCGAGCTCGGCGTCCACGATCCGCGACCGGTACTCCACGACGTTTACGATACCAGATGGACGGCTATTGCACTCCTGATTGGACGGTATCTATGCTTCCGATTGGACGGCTCTTGCGCTCCCGATTGGACGGCCTTCACGCTCCACGCTTGGAAGGACGAGGCGATCGGGTATCGCGGCTCGGGGCGCCGCTCCCGCCTTCCGATGTTTCCGGGGTGCTCGATACATGTGGGTTCGCTCGACCGCGCGGCAGAGCGCGCCGCGCTGCACTTGACATTGCCGGCGTGGTGCTCACAATGGAAGGATCCCGGAGGAGGGGAGCCGTGCCGCCCCCGGGAACGGCATGGACATGAGGGGAATCGACCCATGACGACTCGACATCACCGGTTCGCGGCACTGGCCGGGGCCGCTCTGGCGCTCTGCCTGACGGCCCACGTCGTTGCCGCCAATCCGAACGACTGGGAGCCGGGACCGGCCTCGTGGACGGGGGACCTAACCCCGATTGCCGCCGCCGACTGGAGCTACGACCGGGCCGAGCATCTGCTGGGTCGCGCCGGCTTCAGCGGCACGCCGGAGGAGGTCCAACGGCTGGCGGACATGACGCCGGAAGAGGCGGTCAGCGCCCTGGTCGACTACGACGACATCCCGAACGGCCACCTCGAGCCGTTCGAGCACTCGGGCTTCTGGGACGAGACGCTGATGCAATTTCCGCCGAGCCGGCCCGCCGCGACCGAGCGAGCCATGGTGCGCGGCGGGAGCATGGGCATCCGGGTCAAGCCGGAGTTCGTCAACCGCCACATGCAGCCGGTCTCCGACCGCTTCTTCTACTGGCTGCGCGCGACCACGCTGGAGACCCGCCGCGTCGGCCAGTGGTGGGCCGAGCGGATGCTGGACACCGACAGTCCGCTGCAGGAGAAGATGGCCCTGTTCTGGCACGGGCATTTCGCCACCGCCCAGAACAAGGTCCGCGACTACCGGAAGATGCTGCTGCAGATCGAGACGTTCGAGCGGCATGCGACCGGGAACTTCGGCGAGCTGCTCGTCGCGGTCGCGCAGGATCCGGGGATGCTTTACTACCTGGATGCCGGCGTGAACGTGAAGGGCGCCGCCAACGAGAACTTCGCCCGCGAGGTGATGGAGCTGTTCACGATGGGCGTGGGCAACTACACGGAGCGGGACGTCCGCGAGGCGGCGCGGGCCTTCACCGGCTGGAACTTCGTGAACCTCGACTTCGTGGTCAACGAGGAGCAGCACGACGACGGCCCCAAGGACTTCCTGGGCCGCACCGGCAACTTCGACGGCGTCGACGTGCTGCGCATCATCCTGGAGCAGCCGGTCACCGCCGAGTACATCGCCTCCAAGATCTACCGTTTCTTCGTCCGCGAGGATCCGTCGCCGGCGCTGCAGGCCGAGCTGGGCGCGGTCCTGCGGGACAACGGCTACGAGCTCAAGCCGCTGCTGACGAGGATCTTCCGGTCGCGTGACTTCTACAGCGAGGCCAGCTACGGCGCCCACATCAAGGGGCCGGTGGAGCACCTGATCGCGATGCTGAACCAGCTCGGCGCCCCGGACGTGCCGGGGGTGCCGGACTTCAACAGCACGACCATCGCGCTGGGCCAGCACCTGCTGAACCCGCCGTCGGTTGCGGGCTGGGCGCAGGGCCGGTCCTGGATCACGCCCGCCCTGCTGCAGGAGCGGGGCAACGTCGCCTTCAATTACCTGTTTCCGGACGTCGTCGACTTCCGGGATCCGAGCTTCCTCGCCCGGGGCGGGGACGGGCTGGTGGGCGAGCGCCTGCGGAGCGGCTACGACTTCGGCGCCGCCATCTCCATCGACGGCGACCCGAACCAGATGACCGCGTTCGACCTGTCTGCGCTGGAACGGGACGAGCTGTTCAACACCCGCGTCTCTGGCTACCGCGCCTGGGCAGAGGCGGTGCGCAAGCTGATCCCGACGCCGCGCGGCGCGGCGCAGTTCGACGTGACCCGCATGGTCCTGGACTCCGGCGCATCGACCACCGGCGAGGCGGTCGACCACCTGCTGGGGCGATTCCTGCGGATGCCGGTGGCGGCCGACCTGCGTGACGCGCTCGTGGAGTTGCTGGAGGGCGAGCTGGGAACCCGGGATCTCGACCGCGCCCGAACCTACCTGGAAGACCCGTTGCGCATGGTGACGCACATCATCATGAGCACGCCGGAGTATCAGATCGACTAGGGGACCGTCCACGAATAGAGGTGCATGACCATGACCCTGACCAACCGCGGCAAGAAGCTGTGTGATTCCAGTGGCGTGTCCCGCCGCCAGGCGCTGAAGATCGGCGCCCGCGGCATCGGCCTCGGCCTGCTCGGCAGCGGCCTCGGCCCCCTGCCGCCGCTGTTCGGCGCCACGTCGGAGGCGCTGGCCGCCACCGAGGGCAAGATCCTGGTGGTGTTCGAGTGGTTCGGCGGCTACGACGGCCTGAGCACGTTCGTCCCGTACGGCGACGACGAGCTGTACCGGCGCCGTCCGACCATCGGCGTCCGCGAGGAGGATGTCCTCAAGGTGGACGAGCACTTCGGCTTCCAGAAGTCGATGGTGGGCATGCACCGGCTCTGGGAGGAGGGCAACTGCGCCGTCATCCAGGGTGCGGGTTACGAGCAGCCGTCGTTCTCCCACTTCGCCTCCAGCTCGTTCTGGCACACCGGCGCTCCCAACAGCGGGGAGGCCTACGGCTGGTACGGGCGTACCGCCGACGCCCTGGATCCGACCGGGTCTCCCAACTTCCTGGTGAACATCTCGTCGGCGCAGTCGCTGGCGGTGCGGGCGCACGAGCACGTCCCGGTCGTCTTCAACGATCCGGGCTCGTTCCGCCGCGACCTCTTCCACCCGCAGAGCCCGTACATCGACAAGCTGGGCAACGGGCAGGCGGCGCGCAGCGAGATCCACAAGTTCCTCCTCGACGTCAACCAGAGCGCCCGCGAGGCGTCGGCCCTGGTCAGCCAGGCGTGGGAGAACTACACGAGCACCCGCGGCGATGTGCGCCTGCTCGACCTCGACAAGGTCGTGGCGCTGATCGAGAACGACTTCCCGGCGCGGCTCTACTACGTGCGGCTCCGCAACAGCCTGTTCGACACCCACGTCAACCAGGAGAGCCCGCACAACCGTCAGGTGCAGTACTGCTGCGATGCGGTCTGGGGCTTCTTCGAGGAGATGAAGCGGCTCGGCAAGCAGGACGAGGTGGCCGTCTTCATCCACAGCGAGTTCGGCCGGCGCGTGCCGGAGAACACGAGCCTGGGCACCGACCACGGGACCGCCAACGTCTCCTTCGTGCTCGGCGGCGGGGTCAACGGGGGCCAGTACGGCAAGCCGCCCAGCCTCACCGACCTCGTGCTCGGGGACAACCTGCAGTACACCACCGACTTCCGGCGGGTGTACGCCTCGCTGATCGAGGAGTACCTCGGCTACCGCCAGTCGGAGAACGTGCTCGGCGGCAAGTTCGACACGCTGGGCATGTTCACGTAGGGCGCTACCGAAGCGTCGGAGAGGCGGATCGCTTCGCCGGCAGCAGAGCGGATCAACGGGGCTGGCTTCGGTCAGCCCCGTTTTCTTGGGCTAGGAGTCTGCGCCGTAGAAACGGGGCAGACTTCTAGGCAGGCCCGGTTGGGCGGGAATCGGAGCCGCAGGCGACGATTTTCGGGCTACGTTCAGACCAGCCGCTCCTGGATCTTCCGCAGCTCCGCGATGTCCAGCAGATCCTGTGGTCTGCCGGCGCGCTGCTTCATGGAGATGAGATCGTCGATCGATGCCACGAAGAACGTGCGCTGATCGACGGTCACCTCGACTGCTCGCTGCTCCCCCGACAATCACGAAATCAACGCGACGGTCGTGAAGCGCGTTCAGGATCTCGATGAAGCCGCTCTGCATGCGATGGCTGCTCCGTCCGGGCGCTGCGAAGCAGGGTCAGGTCACGGGTGCGTTCGCCGAGCATGCGCAGACGCGCGAGGAACGACCGGCCATCGAGCGGTTCGATCGGGGAGTCGTCGGGATGCACCCCGGTCCAGTCGACGCTACGGTCTTGCGGCGGCTGCATCACTGGCATTGTCCCGACATCGTCGTCCGAACGCAAGCTCGCGAACCGGAACCGGGAGACTCCGCGCGCGGCACGGTCGCGCAGGCACATGGCATGAGCAGCTTCGGGTCCGTCGCCATGCTCCCTCCTTGTCCACGGGGCAGCAGCCAGTGTAGGGCATCGGTCACTTGGCACGGACCGGGCTACACTTTGCCTCCAGACCGATTCCACTGGTGGCTCTCCGCCTCGAGGCCGCAAGCGCGGGACAATACTCGCAGGAGGATGGTGTTGTGCGCATCGCGGTGATGGGAGCCGGCGGCATGGGCGGCTACCTGGGCGCGAAGCTGGCGCGCGGGGGCCATGACGTCGCATTGATCGCGCGAGGAGCGCACCTGGAGGCGCTACGGCGTCGCGGGCTGCGCATCAGCGGCGCTGAATCCCTGGAGGTGTCCGGCCTCCAGGCGACGGATCGTCCCGCGGAGATCGGCGCCGTCGACACGGTGCTGTTCTGCGTGAAGCTCTACGATACCGAGGCTGCGGCCGAGCTGATCCGCCCGCTGCTCGGGCAGGATACGTTCGTGGTCACTGTACAGAACGGTGTCGAGAGTGCGGCCCGGATCGCCACGGTCATCGGTCCGGAACGGACGCTGGCGGGCGCCGCCTACTTTCCCGCCAATATCGTGGCGCCGGGAGAGATCGCCTGGCTCGGCCGCATGGCGGGCAAGCCGTTGATTGCTTTCGGCGAGCCGGGGGGCGGTTCGAGCCCGCGCGCTCGCGAATTCGCGCGCATCTGCAACGCAGCCGGGGTCGAGGCCGCGGTCTTCGAGGACACCGAGCGGATGATCTGGGAGAAGTTCTGTCTCATCGCCGGATCGAGCGCGGCCACCGCGCTCGCACGCCTTCCGATCGGGCCGGTGCGCAGTGATCCGGATGCCCGTTGGATGCTTGCCCGCGCCATCGACGAAGCCGCGGCCGTGGGACGCGCGCTCGGCGTACATCTTCCCGACGACATCGAGGAACGGGTGCTCGGGCTCCTCGATTCCAGCCCTGCGAACGGGAAGACGTCGCAGCTAGTCGACCTCGAACGGGGACGGCGCCTGGAGCTCGAATGGCTGTCCGGCACCGTCGTCCGCCTCGGGAGCGAGCACGGCATCCCGATCCCGGTTCACCGCACCGTCTACGCTGCGCTCAAGCCGTATGCACGCGGGAGGGATCGTGTGTGACGGACGGTGCGACGACCGTGACCGAGATCCTGCTGGCGGACCTGGTAGCGACCTCTCGCGATGTGCGGGACGCCAGCCGGCGGCTGGACAAGGTTGCCCGATTGGCCGCCTTCCTGAGACAGCTCGGCCCGGAGGAGATCGAGGCCGCGGTGGCGTTTCTCTGCGGATCGCTTCTGCAAGGGCGGATCGGCGTCGGCTTTTCCGCTCTGAGCGAGGTCCGCTCCGTGCCGGCTGCCTCGCAGCCGGTGCTGACGCTTGCAGTCGTCGACCGCGCGTTCGAGCGGGTGGCAGCCACCAGGGGCCGCGGTTCGATGGCGGCCCGCGTCCAGCAGCTCCGCGACTTGCTGAGCCGCGCGACGCGCGACGAACAGGACTTCCTGGTGCGGTTGCTGTATGGGGAGATCCGTCAGGGCGCGCTCGAGAGCGTGATCACAGACGCCGTGGCGCGGGCCGCAGGATTGCAGGCGGCCAGGGTTCGCCGCGCGGTGATGATGGCGGGCGGCCTCGGGCCGGTAGCCCGCGTCGCCTTGGCCGAGCCCGACCCGGATCTGTCGCATTTCTCGCTCCGCATGTTCCATCCGGTGCAGCCGATGCTGGCCCAGTCCGCGAACACCGTGGAGGAGGCCGCGACGCGTCTCGGTGCAATGGCGCTCGACTACAAGCTCGACGGCGCCCGGGTTCAGGTGCACAGGGACGAGACTGAGGTCAGGGTGTTCACGCGCCACCTGCGGGACGTGACCGCCGCGGTTCCCGAGGTGGTCGAGGCGGTGGGCGCCATGCCGGCGCGGCGGTTGATCCTCGACGGGGAGGTGCTGGCTCTCGGTGCCGACGGGTCGCCGCTGCCGTTCCAGGTGACGATGCGCCGCTTCGGCCGCAAGCTCGACGTGGAGGCGCTGCGCCGCACGTTGCCCCTGACGCCGTTCTTCTTCGATTGCCTGCTCGTCGATGGCCAGGATCTGATCGACGACCCGTTCAGCCGGCGCGCGGAGGCGCTTGAGGAATTCGCGGGTGGCCGGTCGCTCGTGCCCCGTGTACTCTCGCCCGGTCCCGGCGAGGCGGCGGCGTTCGTCGACGAGGCTCGCCGCGCCGGCCACGAGGGAGTCATGGCGAAGTCGCTCGACGCGGGCTACGCGGCGGGCAGCCGGGGTGCGGCGTGGCTGAAGATCAAGCAGGTCACGACGCTGGACCTCGTCGTGCTGGCCGCCGAGTGGGGCAGCGGGCGCCGGCGCGGCTGGCTCAGCAACCTGCACCTCGGCGCGCGCGACGCCGCGCGGAATGGCTTCGTCATGCTCGGGAAGACCTTCAAGGGACTGACCGACGAGCTTCTGAAGTGGCAGACGCGCCAGTTCCTCGATCTGGAGATCGGGCGCGACCGCCACACGGTCTTCGTGCGGCCGGAGCTGGTGGTCGAGATCGCCTTCAACGACGTGCAGGCGAGCCCCCAGTACCCCGGCGGCGTCGCGCTACGGTTCGCTCGCGTCAAGCGCTACCGCGACGACAAGACGGCGGCCGAGGCGGACACCATAGAGACGGTGCAGGCGATTCACCGCCGAGCGACGGGGCAGGACGACGCCGCCTCTTGGCCGGATATACCTTCGGGCCTGGATTGACCCGGCCTGGAAACCAGACGGTGGTGGATCAACGCGCATTCAGACCGAGTATCCACCCTTCGCCGGCGACTACTCCGGCCTCTTCATCCTGAGCGATTGACGCGGGCCGCGCGACGGTGAGTTCCGCTGGGACGTCAACACGCATCCAGGCCGAGAATCCACCCCTCGCCCGCCATCACTCTCGCCTCCTCGTCGCAATCGATCGACGCAGGCCGTGCGAGGCCGTCCGGGATGTGTTCGTCCATCCAGCGCACCGATGAAAGAACCTGGCACGCATCCTTGATGGGGTGCACGTCGTACGCGACATGGAACAGGGTCGGCCACATCTCCGCGAGCACCGTACCGTCAAGCTTCCGGTCCCAACCGGTCTCGAACGGCCAGAGCCTGGCGTCCGGGCGCTGGAGGAGGCGATGCAGAACCGGGAGCCCGAGCAGCATCTGGGAGCCGACCGCACCTCTCGTATAGAGCTTCCAGCAGGTCTGGATTCCGCGACCGGCGAGGCGCTCGTCCGCCAGCCGGCGTTCCACGAATGGGCCTCCCCGGCGGTTGTCGGCCTTCGCGGTCAGTGTCGGACGCTCCCGGTTCTGCGGGCAGCCCCAGAACGGACCCGGCCGGCCGGCATTGAGTTCGGCATTGAGCTTGGCAGCAACGTCGAAGCGATTGTTCGAATTGTCATCTTCGTCGTTGATGCGCCGGGCGATCTCCGCATACAGATCACGTTTCGCGGCCATGCCGCTCCCGAATGGGTAGCCGAACGGAAAATCAAAGGCCAGCAAGCTGGGACCCTCGGTTTCGTCGAGCAGACTCTCCAGGTGCGCAACCGCGTCGCTTCGGGTCCGGAAGTACTTCGGTTGAGGCTCGCAACCCATCCGCTTCCAGGCGATCCAGACACTGTCGGCCGCCTCCCGGAGAGGACTCGGACTTGACTTAGCCGACCAGTCGACAGCGGCGATAAGCGCGAACCGGGTCGTGCGTGCGACTCTCCGCCGCTTCTTCGCGTTCTCCAATCCAACGCGTGCGTTTGCGGCGTCAAGGACTGAGCGAGGACGTGCGCTTCTCTCCACTGTAATCCTGGTTGTGAGCCCGACTCGGGACGCCATGTTCACCAGCTTGTCGATGGTGAACTTGCTGATCCGGCCGTTGACGAGTTCGCTCACCCGCGACCGCGGCACCCCGAACCGCATGGCCGCCTCTGTCTGCGTAATCTCCTCGCGACCGATGTACGACTCAAGGGCATCCATGAGCTGAGAACGCAGCTTGAGGTTGGCCGCTTCTACCGGATCGTCCGCGACGGCATCCCAAACGCTCTCGCGCGTGTGTATCTCCATGGTCATGTCTCCCGCCGTTACCGCGACTGAAGCGCCTTCAGTCGGGACCTCGCGAGCCTGATGTCCTGTGTCGGCGTCCTCCGTGTCTTCTTCGTGAACACGTGCAGCACGTAGACGGCATCGTCGAAACTCGTCAGGTAGATGCTCCGGTAGATGTTGGCCTTGTCGCGAATGCGGATTTCCCTGACGCCGGGGCCTACACTGGGCATCGGTTTCCAGTCGTTCGGATCGAGCCCTCGCTGAACCCGATCGATCTGACGGCCCATGTCCTGACGTGCAAACTTCGGCAAGGCGCGAAGCTCGTCGAGCGAAGATCCGACGAACCGTACGTTTCGTACAAAAGATTGTCGCAAAACTGAGACACGCGCTCAAGAAGTCCGCACCCCGCCGTCCGCGACGGCGAGCACGGCCCTGTCGGTATGCAAGGGTCGTGCCGGCTTGGTCGTCAGCCTTGGGTCTCTCGATGCGGGGCCGCTACCGTTCGCGTCGGACCGCGGTCGCACGGTCGACGATGGACACGAGGGTTGACGCGACCAGCACGTAGGCGACCAGGCGGGCAACCGAGGTCAACAGCGGTGTCAGGGGCGGAACCACGTCCAGCCGCGCGGCCGCCAGCACGACCAGCGGGACGAAGTAGGCGATCCCGTTCCAGCGCCCGATGGTGCTCATGCGAAGGTGCTTCCTTCGGTGCAGCCAGTACGAGTCGACCACGTACTGGCTGAACGCGACCGCGATCAGAACCGGCAGCACCGGCGGGACCAGGCCTGACAGGGCTGCGCCGGTCGAGCAGGCGGTCACGAACAGGCAGTCGGTGCCATGGTCGAATAGTTGACCGCCGGCCGAGGCCGTGCCGTAACGGCGCGCTGCGACCCCATCGAAGTAGTCGCTGGCGATGGCCACGGCCAGCAGCAGTGCGACGAGACCGCTGCTCAGGAAGTCCGGCCGCGCGAAGGCGATCGCGGTCGGCAGGGTCAGCGCGAGCCGCAGGCCGGTGAGCAGGTGGGCCTGGATTGCCATTGGATTTCGCCTCTTGGTGCCTGAGTAGGCTAATTCGAAAATGAAATTTGGATCAGCCGCCCTCATGGTACATTGGTCTTGTGATTCATCGAGACTTGGCGCCCGAACTGGAGCGAGCGGCCACCTGGGCGCCGTCCATCACGCTCACCGGTCCCCGGCAGAGCGGAAAGACCACGCTATGCCGGACGGTGTTCTCCGATCATCCTTATTGCTCGCTCGAGGCGCCCGACGAGCGGGCGTTCGCACGGGAGGACCCCAGGGCGTTCCTGGCGCAGTTCCCGCGCGGCGCGGTCCTCGACGAGGTGCAGCGCGCACCCGACCTGCTGTCGTACCTGCAGGGCATCATCGATGCAGACCCGGCGCCCGGACGCTGGATCCTGAGCGGGTCCCAGAACTTCGCGCTGCTCGAATCGGTCAGCCAGTCGCTGGCGGGAAGAACGGCGATGCATCAGCTACTGCCGCTGTCCTGGGACGAGATCAGGCGCTTCCCTCAGCATCCCGACAGACTCGACGAGGCGCTCTTCAGCGGCGGCTATCCCCACATCTTCGATCGAAGCGTGAGTCCTCCGGACTGGCTGCGCTCCTACGTTGCCACCTACATCGAGCGGGATGTACGCACGATCAGCAACGTCGGAGATCTCACCACGTTCCAGCGCTTCGTCGAGCTTTGCGCAGGCCGCACCGGGCAGCTCCTCAACTACGCCTCCCTGGCTGACGACTGCGGCGTTTCGCAGCCGACGGCGAAGGCCTGGTTCAGCATCCTGGAAGCCAGCTTCATCGCCTTTCATCTGCCCCCGTTCAACGTCAAGCAGCGCAAGCGGCTGGTGAAGATGCCGAAGCTGTACTTTTACGACACCGGCTTGGTCTGCTGGCTCCTGGGGATCCGAGAGGCGCAGCAGCTTCGCACGCACCCGCTCCGCGGGGCCCTGTTCGAGACGTGGGTCGTTTCCGAGGTGCTGAAGCATCGCACGCATCGCGGCGCTGGCGGCGGCCTTTCGTTCTACCGAGACCGTAACGGCGCCGAGCTCGATCTGGTTGTCGAGGAACGGGATCACTTGACGCTCATCGAGGCCAAATCCTCCGTTACGGCGTCTTCGAGTCTGTTGGATGGCCTGAAGCGCGTGCGCCCGTACCTTCAGGGCCTGCGCCCGGGATGTGACGCGGCCGTGGTCTATGGAGGTGAAGCGCTCCAGCGGCGCACCGATACCCGGTTGATCCCATGGCGACTCGTGCGCTCAGCCGCTCCTCCAAAGGTCGACCCGCGGGTTCATGTCTTCGCCGAGGGTCGTCCGGTGGCAGGCGCCGACGTGTCGGCTCTGTCCCCGGACGGAAGGCAGCACTCGGCAAGAACGGACGAAGGGGGTCGTGCGGCGCTCGACTTGCGTCCCGGTCACTTGCCCGCGCGGGTGCATATCGCCCGGGACGGGTTCGTGCCGCATGAGGAGCAGGAGTGGATACCCGACGAACGTGCGCTCCATGTCCAGTTGACGCCGCAGCCGACCGGGGCGTGACCAGCCTCTGAGCGGTGGCCGCGCCTACCCGAACAGGTCCCGCTGTGCGCGCGGCCAGAACGCCACCCCGATGAGCGCGTTGAACAGGATGAAAAAGTTGTGCTGCACGAAGCCGAACGCGGCCATCTGGCCTTCGTTCTCGGGAAACAGGATCACCCAGAAGGTGATGGCGGCGGCGCGCATCGGGGTCGGGACGGCGGCGGCGAAGAAGACCACCGGCAGGTAGCCGAGCAGGGACAGGAAGGACGCCTCGATGCCGAACAGGCGCAGGGCGACGGTGTAGACGACTACCGCGGCCAGCAGCGCCGGCGAGCGCAGCACCAGGAACAGGGCGTAGTGCCGCACGGTGGCGGTCCGGAACGCGTGGAGGATCCGCTTGTCCCGCAGGCCGCTTCCCGGCAACAGCGCGCCGCGGAAGTAGAGCACCCACGCGACGAGAATCAGCACCGCGCCAACCGCGAGCCACGGAACGAGCGCGAACGCAGGGGGCAGCGACGGGCCGCTGAAGGCGAAGCCGACCGTCGCCCAGAAGAGCAGGTAGAACACCTCGCAGAACATCACGAACAGCATCACCGAGCCCACCTCCCAGCCCGGCACCCGGTGGCGCCGGTTCAGGTAGTAGGCCATCGCGCCCTTGCCGATCTGTTCGTTGAAGATCGAGATGATGTAGGCGCTGGCGCGGATCGGCAGGAGGTCGCGGTAGCGGATGGGCGAGACGAACCAGTTGAGGGCGCGGCTGACGACCAGCGTGTCGATGCAGAAGTAGAAGCCGGAGTAGGCGACCATCAGGGCGATCCAGGACAGCCACTCGACGTTGGCGAAGACGCCCGTCATGTAGTCGCCCAGCGAGAGCCCTTCGCGCGCCGCCGCGCCGTTCAGCCGGAAGTAGAGGTAGGCGAAGCAGGCGAGGCTGAGGGCGAGAAAGCCGGCGCGGCCGGCCAGGCTCCGCTTCGGGGGAGCGGCCGGTGCGGATGCGTCCGGGGTCGGGGGTTCGACGGAGGTTGCAGTCATGATCGTCGGGTCTCGCACAGCTTGGCCAGGGTGTCGGACAACGGGGTGAGGCTGATACCCAGCTCCTCGTCGGCGTTCCGCTCGACCGCCTCCTCGGAGGTGATGACGTCGATCACCGCCGGCGTCATGCCTCCGGTGCGGATCAGGCTTGCGAGGCCGGCGACGAGTCTGGCGAGCCGCACCGGCGTCGAGCGAACGGAGAGATCGTGACCCAGCAGACCCGCCGTCCGTTGGAGTAGCTCGCGCTGGCTGAGCATCGTCGGACCGACCAGGTCGCAGGTCCGCACGCCCGCGACCGGCTGCTCGCAGCAGCGGAGGATCGCGTTGCACAGATCGTCGACGTCGAGCGGCCGCAGGCGGTGCGACCCGCCTCCCAGAACGCGGGCCGAGATCCCGCACGCGGTGCGCAGCAGCGACTGGCCGCCGGCCGTGTCGGGACCCAGCAGCAGCGGTGTCCGGATGATCGTGGCGTCGATGCCGGAGTCGGCCACGAGCCGCTCCGCCTCACCCTTGGAACGGAAGTAGCCGTTCGACGAGCGCGGGTTTGCGCCCAGCGAGCTGACGAACACGATGTGGCGCGCCGCCGCCGCCTGTGCCGCTTCGAGGAGCGCCCGGGTGTTCTCGACGTTGCCGGTTCGATAGTCGGACGTCCGGCTTTCGAAGAGGATGCCCGCGAGATGTACGACACAATCGGCGCCGGTGAGCGTCTCGACGAGCCGTTCGGGCTGTTCGTAGGTGACGACGCGGGACGCGATGCGCGGCGAGCGGGGCAGGCCTTCCAGCGCTGCTTCCCGGCGCACCATGGCTACCGCGCGAAGCGTCTCCCGGCTGGCGATCTGCGCCAGCAGCGCCTTGCCGACGGCGCTGTTGGCGCCGGTGACCGCGACCGTGCGGCTGGCCGCGTGCTCGCTCACCGCGGCGTCCAGAAGAAGACCTCCCAGGTCCGCAGCGGTTCGGCCTGCCCTCGAATCATGCCGCCCGAGGGGCCCGCGTCCATCGGCATGCCGTTCTTCGCGCCGTAGGCTTCGAGCAGCGGTATGCGATCGTCGCCCAGGACCTCCGTGGCCCGCATGGCGTAGGCGGCGTCGCCGATCCGCAGCCAGCCGTCGGGATTCGCCTGCGCCTGCCGGGCCCAGTAGCCGCCGTCCGGCCGGGTGGCGGTGATCACGCCATCCTCGGCGCCGGCGTAGACGACGTTCACCACGAACGGGGGAAAGCCGCCGGTCTTGAGCTGGATCACCCGGTGGTCGTCCACGGTGCGCCAGTCGGCCGGGGCGGGGGTCTCGACCCCGCCGATGCGGATTCCCGCGACTCGGTTGTACGGCGTCATGAAGACGTAGCCGAGCACCATGATCGCCGCGACCACGGCCAGCGTGACGCCCTCGATCTGCCCCTCCGTCATCGTCATCTCCCGTCTGTTGCCAAGCGTACCCGGCGCGGGTCCATCCCGTGAAGTCCTTTCCAATCCAGAAATGAGCCTGAAGCGGGGCACGTGAGCCGCGCCTGTCAGGCGACCGAACCGACGGATCGAAACAGGTCCTGGCGCGGGCCGCGTTGAGGGCGCGCGTGACCGCAGCATTATCGCTCATGGCGGCGGAACCGTCACGATGTACGACGCGGCGCTGGGCGCGTCCTGGTTCAGGGCGAAGGTGCTGTAGCCGCTGCCGTAGCAACCGAACGGTGAGGGTCTGGTTTGCCGGGTTCTGAACAGCAGGAGACCAAGCGGAGCGAACGTCCGTCTGTGGACGTTTGCGGAGTGCGGTAGCCGAGCGCGGAACCGGCAGCAGAGGGGCTGGACGTGACTACGCGAGGGGCTGTGAAACGGCCGGCAACGGCTGGATGGATCGTCGTCGGCGCTCGTGCCTGATGGCGTCGCGCTTCCGCCTTTCGGTGGTGCTGAAGCCGGTGACGACGCAAGTCGGCGCCGGCGATCCGGGCTCGACGACAGCGCTGTCCGTCCGTATTCGACCGCAGCCGGTGACGACGCGCGTCGGCGCCGGCGATCCGGGCTCGGCAGCGCCCGCGCGAGTTGGCACGTCCGGTGTTCGAGCTTCCTCGCGCCTGCTCGTCAACAGCACGACGCCGACCGACAGGCGGCGGTAGCGGGCCGGAGCAAACCTTCAGGCCGCTGGGTGGATGGACCGGAACAACCGCGTGCGGGCCTCGTCGAGCGCCTGCGCGGCTTCGTTGTCGCTCATCGCGACCGCGACCGCGTCGAGCTTTGCGAAGGTGGTTCCGGGCTTCAGGCAGGCGGCGGCGTCGGGCAACGACTTGAGCTTCTCGTAGGGGGTCATGATGTCGGCGTCGCGGTAGCGCTTGCGCACGCGGCCCTTGCGGTCGACTTCTTCGGTGGGGAAGAAGCAGGGGCGGTGGAAGTTGAGATAGGGCGAGAGGACCTGCTGGGTGAAGGCGTTGACCTGCGCGGCACAGCGGCTGGGGATGTGGCCGTGACCGAGCTGCTTGCGGATGACCGAGCCGTTCTTGCTCTCGACCAGGGCGTTGTCGGTGCTGCGACGGGCGCGGGACTTGGTGAATGCGTCGATGTGCAGCCCCTGGAGCAGCGCCGCGACCTCGCGGTTGATGAACTCCGAGCCGTTGTCGGCGTGGAAGCCGTGGAGCGTGAAGGGGAACGCCCGCAGCAGAGCGTCGAGGACCGGGGCCAGGCAGGCGGCGTGGATATGCTCGACCGAGCCGATGCACTGGAACTGGGTGACCTCATCCACCAGGTTCACGTGGTAGAGGCCCTTGATGCCGTCCAGGTCGCCTTGATGGACGGTATCGACCCGCACCCAGCCAGGTTGTCCGAACGGCTGCGGGCGGCGGCGTTCCCCGATCGCGACAGGCACCGGGCGCGTCGGCAGCGGCGTCGTTCCGCGGCGCCGTTGATAGCTTGTCGTGTGCCGCAGGTTGTACAGATGGCCGTTGGAGATGCCGGCCAGGCGTTCGAAGCGGCGGTCGCCGAACAGATGGAAAGCGCGGGCGCAGAGCTTGCGCGTGGCCGGACCGGACAGCGTGCCGTGGAGCACGTCGAGCTCGGCCAGCAGCCCGATGTCGGCGTTGGAGTAGCGGCGCGGGAACGGTCGGCGCGGGGTGTCGCGGCGGTCGGCGATCTCTCCCGTGGTCCGGTGTTGCTGCAACAGGCGTGTGATTTGGGCCCGTGACAAGCCGGCCACCTTGGCCAGGAAGCGGCGCAGCAGGCCCTTGTCGGCCTTCCCCCGCAGGGCGTAGTCGAACCGTCGCACGGTTTTCGCCACGAACGCGTAGGAGTCGGCGCGGGTTTGTGGTTGCAGGTCGACCTGCTCGCTTCCGTCGAGGAATTCCCGAACCTGATCCAGGGTCTGCAGCCGGTGCGTGTCGAGTCTCACGATCATCCTCCGATGATCCTCGACCCGGCCCCCGTTCAGGCTCATGTGTCGTTGGAAACAACTCCTCGTTCAGGCTCATGTGTCATTGGAAGAGACTTCGTCTTGACAGCGGGTCATCCGTGCCGTAGCATGCGTCGCTCGCTACAGGGCTGTACTTCACTTCAAGACCCGGATTTCCCGTGTTTGGTTTCGTTCCCAGTGAACTCTTCTTCACCAAGGGCGTCGGCACCCACCGCGAGAAGCTGACTTCGTTCGAAATGGCGTTGCGCTCGGCCGGCATCGCGGCTTGCAACGTCGTGCGCGTGTCCAGCATCTTCCCGCCGGGTTGCCGCATTCTCCCGCGCGAGGAGGGGATCGAGCGGTTGAAGCCCGGGCAGGTGACCTTCGTGGTCATGTCCGAGGCGGCCACGCGGGAGCCGCACCGTCTTATCGCGGCGACGGTTGGCGTGGCCATCCCGCGCGATCCCAGCCTGTACGGCTACCTCTCCGAGCATCACAGCTTCGGCGAGGACGAGGAGACCGCCGGCGACTACGCCGAGGATCTCGCCGCGGAGATGCTGGCCACCACCCTCGGGCTGAAGTTCGATCCCGACAAGAGCTGGGACGAGAACAAGGAGGTCTGGCGCCTGTCGAACCAGATCGTCCGGACCCAGCACGTCACGCAGACTGCAGTGGGCGATCGCAACGGCCTCTGGACAACGGCGTTGGCCGCCGCCGTCATTGTCGGTTGACCCTCGCTCCGTCCGTCCGGGTTGACACCGGACGGCGGCGCGCTACAATGGAATTATCCCCTGCTCACCTTCGGACCCTGGGAAGAAGACGATGTCCCAGTGTCTGCTCGTCTAAGTGAACTGCTGATCGAGAACCGGCGCATCACGCCGGCACAGCTCCAGGAAGCACTGGCGTACAAGGAGGCCAACGGCGGCGACCTCGGCAGTGCCCTGACCCACCTGGGGTTCGTTCCGGCCGACGAGATCGCGGCGCTGCGCGGGGCGCAGTACGGCGTGCGATCGGTCGATCTGTCCGGGTTCGAAATCGAGCCCGGCGTTCTGAAGCTCATACCGGCCGAGACGGCCCGCAAGCACGGGATCGTACCGTTGCGGCGCACCGGCGCGACGCTGACGGTTGCGATGACGGATCCGCGCAACGTCGCCGTGCTCGATGACGTCCGGTTCAGGACGGGCTGCGCCGTCGAGCCGCTGGTCGCGTCGGAGGCCGCGGTCGGCGAGGCCATCGCGCGGTATTACGACGGTCGCCCGGGCGCATCCGAGGCGCGAGGAGGCGAGCGGACCCTCGATGTTGCGGTGCGGGAGCTCGACGAGTTGTCCGGCGGCTCGGACGACCTCCCGGACGCCGGCGACCAGCAGGAGGTCGACCTGGGCGCGGGGGACGAAGCGCGCGGGCAGGCGCCGGTCGTGAGGCTGGTCAACGCCATCCTGGCGTCCGCCGTTCAGCGCGGCGCCAGCGACGTCCACGTCGAGCCGTACGAAAAGGAGTTCCGGATCCGGTTCCGCATCGATGGCGTCCTGCACCAGGTGATGACGCCGCCGATGCGGATGCGCGACGCCGTCACCTCGCGTCTCAAGGTAATGGCGAAGCTCGACATTGCGGAACGGCGGGTTCCGCAGGACGGGCGGGTCCGGATCCGCTGTCGGGACGGAGGCTCGACGAAGGCGATCGATCTGCGGGTCCTGCCTGCCGACTCTCTTCGGCGAGAAGATCGTACTGCGCCTGCTCGACAAGTCCCACCTCGTGCTCGACATGACGAAGCTGGGTTTCGAGGAGACGCCGCTCCGGCGCTTCGCGGCCGGCATCCGCAAGCCGTGGGGCATGGTGCTGGTGACCGGTCCGACCGGGAGCGGCAAGACCAGCACGCTGTATTCATCGATCGCGCAGCTCAATACTCCGGACACGAACATCGTGACCGCCGAGGACCCGGTGGAGTTCAACCTGGACGGCGTCAACCAGGTCCAGATTCGTGAGGGAATCGGTCTCAGTTTCGCGGCCGCCCTGCGCGCGTTCCTGCGGCAGGATCCGAACGTGATTCTCGTCGGGGAGATCCGGGACGTCGAGACCGCGGAGATCGCCGTCAAGGCGGCGCTGACCGGTCACCTGGTGCTCTCGACCCTGCACACCAACGACGCGCCGAGCACCGTCGGTCGTCTCCTGAACATGGGGATCGAGCCCTTCCTCATCGCCGGCTCGGTCAATCTGATCTGTGCGCAGCGCCTCGTCCGGCGCCTGTGCCCCGCGTGCACGGTGCCGGCGCCGGCGAGCCCGGCGTCGCTGGTCGATATCGGATTCGGCGAAGCGGAAGCCGGTGCGGTGACACCCAGGAAGGGGAGCGGATGCGAGGCGTGCAACCGGACCGGCTACAGGGGACGGGTCGGTCTGTACGAGGTGCTGGAGGTGACCGATCCGCTGCGCGAGAGGATCCTTGCCGGGGGCGCCGCCCGCGCCCTGCGGCGCGCGGCGATGGAAGACGGGATGCTCACCTTGCGCCAGAGCGGACTGCGCAAGATAGCCGAGGGCGTGACGTCGGTCGACGAGGTGACTCGGGAGACCGCGCGATGACCGCGCCTCTGGCCCTGTCGGAGCTGCTCGCCCGCACACTTGAACGAGGCGGGTCGGATCTGCACGTGACCGCGGGTACACCGCCGCAGATCAGGGTGCACGGCGCACTCGAGCCGCAGGCGGATTTTCAACCCCTGACGCCGGCCGACACCAGGCGCCTCATCTACGGCCAACTGACGTCGGCCCAGCGGCAACGCTTCGAGGAGACCCTGGAGCTGGACGTCTCGTTCGGGATGGAGGGCGTGGCCCGGGTGCGCGCCAACGTGTTCAGCCAGCGTGGCGCGGTGGCGGCCGTCTACCGGCTCATTCCGGAGACGATTCGCGGATTCGACCGGCTCGGTCTGCCTCCCGTAGTGGCGGAGCTGGCCGGCCGGCCGCACGGCCTCGTGCTGGTGAGCGGGCCGACCGGCAGCGGCAAGAGTACGACGCTCGCGGCGCTCGTCGACCGCATCAACGCCGAGCGGCGGGGTCACATTCTGACGATCGAGGACCCCATCGAGTACATCCATCCGCACCGGCGGTCGATCGTCAACCAGCGCGAGGTGCACGGCGATACGGCCGGTTTCGCGCCGGCGTTGCGGGCGGCGCTGCGCGAGGACCCGGACGTCGTGCTCATCGGCGAGATGCGCGACCTGGAGACCACCGAGGCGGCGCTGCGGATCGCCGAGACCGGCCACCTGACTCTCGCGACCCTGCATACGAGCTCGGCGGTGCAAGCTATCGGCCGCGTGATCGACCTCTTTCCCGGGTATCAGCAGCAGCAGGTTCGCACCCAGCTCTCGCTGGTGCTCGAAGGGGTCGTCTGCCAGGCCCTGGTGCCGGCCGCCGATGGACGGGGACGCGTCTGCGCCGTCGAGGTGCTGGTTGCCACGCCGGCGATCCGCAACCTGATCCGCGAGGACAAGGCGCATCTGATCTACGCGGCGATGCAGGCCGGTCAGAAGCAGCGCGGCATGCAGACGATGACGCAGGCGCTCGCGGCCCTCTACCGGCAGCGGCGCATCACGCTGGAGCAGGCGCTCGACCACGCGCCGAATCGCGAGGAGCTGGAAGGCCTGATCGCGCGCGGACGGGGTGAGACCGGGTGGCCGCCGCAAGCGGAGAGGTCTCGATGACGGTCACGTACGCCTTTGCCGGTCGTACCCTGGATGGAGCGCGCGTCAGCGGGGAGCGGCGTGCAGCGTCCGCCGCGGAAGCCGTCGCGGCGCTCAGACGCGAACGGATCCTGGTGACCACGATCGACCCGGTCGACCGGAACGCCCCGGCGGGAGGGTGGTTCTGGCGCCGGAACGCGGTCTCGGCCCGAAGCTTGGCGGTGTTCACCCGTCAGTTCGCGGTGATGATCGACGCCGGGCTGCCCCTCGTGCAGTGTCTGGGAGTGCTCGGTGAGCAGGAGGAGGACGGGGGTTTCGCCGCGACGATCCGCGCGGTGCGAGCCGAGGTGGAGGACGGCTCGACGCTGACCGACGCGCTGCGTGCGCATCCTCGAGCGTTCGACCGGCTCTACACCGGCATGGTCGCGGCGGGAGAGGCCGGCGGCGTGCTCAATACGATTCTGGAACGTCTGGCCGTGCACATCGAGAAGCATGTGGCTCTTCGGGGCCAGGTGCGCTCCGCGATGATGTACCCCGTGGCGGTGCTGGCGATTGCCGCCGTGGTCGTCGGAGTGATTCTCTGGAAGGTGATTCCCACCTTCGCGGCGCTGTTCGAGGGGCTCGGCGCGGTGTTGCCGCTGCCGACGCGCCTGGTGATCGCCGCGAGCGACTCGTTCGCGACCGCAGTGCCGCTGCTCGGCCTCGGCGCGCTCGGCGCGGCGCTGGCGTTTCGTCGATACTATTCGACGGGTCGCGGCCGGTTGGCGGTCGACGGTGTCGTGCTGCGGCTGCCGGCGATAGGCGACATCGTGCGCCGAAACGCGGCCGCCCGGTTCTGCCGCACGCTGTCGGCGTTGCTCGGCGCCGGCGTGCCGATCATCGAGAGTCTGGAAATCACCGCCGGGACGGCCGGAAACGCGGTGTTCGAGGACGCGGTGATGGCGACGCGCGCGGCGATTGAACGGGGCGAGTCGGTGGCCGCGCCATTGGGCGACACCCGGGTGTTTCCGGTGCTGGTGACGCAGATGGTCAACGTCGGCGAGACGACCGGCGCCCTGGACAGGATGCTGGCGAAGGTGGCGGATTTCTACGAGGAGGAGGTCGACCGGGCCGTTGCCGGCATGACGGCGCTGCTGGAGCCGGTCACGGTGGCGGTGCTGGGTGTCGTCGTCGGGGGCATCGTGGTGGCCATGTACCTGCCCGTGTTCGACCTGATTGGCCGGCTGGCGGGATAGACGCGGATACGTGACGGAAGTGGAAGGAGACTGGACAATGAAGCGGGCACTGAACGGGCAGGAAGGGTTCACGCTGATCGAACTCCTGATCGTCGTGGCGATTATCGGCATCATCGCCGCGATCGCCGCGCCGGGGTTGCTGCGGGCGCGGATGGCCGGCAACGAAGCGTCGGCGATCGGATCCCTGCGGGCGATCAACAGCGCCCAGGCGACCTATGCGGCGAGCTGCGGCAGCGGCTTCTACGCCCCGACCCTGACCAGCCTGGCGACGCCGCCGACCGTCGGCGGGGGTGGGGACGGGTTCATCGGCACCGATCTGGGCGCCGATCCGTCGATCAAGAGCAGTTACACGATCACGATGACCGGCGGGACCGCCGCGACCGGTGCGCCGGCTTCTTGCAACGGCGTGGCCGCCGGCGGGGTGGTTGTCACCTATTTCGTGGGCGCGAGTCCGAATCCGGGTGGCGGAACGCGTTTCTTCGGGTCGAACCAGGGGGCGACCATCTACCAGGGCACGGCCGCCCTGCCGGTGACGCAGACCGGAGCCCCGGCCGGCGCCGCGCCCATACAGTAGGTTCGTCTTGACGGCGCGGCGAGATGTCTTTACAAGTGAACGGGACGCGGCGCATCGCCGGAACAGGACGCGCAACGCGCGGAAGAGAGTGGAGAGACGATGACCAGACGGACGCGAATGTGGATGGCGATACTCGCTTGCGCCGGTTTCGTTGCGGCGGCCACCTCCACTTACGTGCATGTCCGGATGCTGGGCGATCCGGGGTACGCCAGCTTCTGTGACATCAACGCCACCGTGAGCTGCACGCAGGTGTACCAGAGCCGCTACGGCAGCGTGTTCGGCGTGCCGGTGGCGCTGGGCGGCGTCATCTGGTTCGCCGCGGTTCTGCTCCTGACGTACGCCGGGGCGCGGGCGCCCCGGGCAGCCGCGCCGAACGTCGCCGGATACCTGCTGCTCTGGTCCACGGTCGGCCTCGCCGTCGCGATGTACATGGCCTATGCCTCGTTCTTCGTTCTCGGGACGGTCTGTCTGCTGTGCGTCGTGGTCTATGCCGCCGTCGTCGGGATCTTCATCCTGTCCGGTGGGGAAGAGGCGACCCCGGCTAGGCGACTTCCGGGGGCGGCGGTGGGTGACCTGCGCGCCCTCGCGCGGGAGCCGGTCGGGCTGGCGCTGTTCGTCGTATTCGTCGGCGGCTCGTTCGGTTCGGTCGGCTGGTTCACCTGGCCGGCGCCGTCGCCGGCGCCGGAGGTGGCCGTGGAATCGGCTGCCCCGCCCCCGTCCCCGGCGCCGGTGACCGGCGACCAGCGGAGCGAATTCGAACGCTACTGGGAGGCGGAGCCGCGCATGGACCTGTCACTGCCCGCGGCCGCCGACACCATGGACGCCACGGTTATCGTGGTCAAGTTCAACGACTACCAGTGTCCGGCGTGCGCCAACGCACACCGCGTTTACGCTCCGATTTTCGCCAAGTATGCGTCGTCGCACCCCGGCCAGGTGCGGCAGGTGACGCTCGACTATCCGCTCGATCCGGCGTGCAACGAGCAGGCGCCCCGGGGCCAGCATCACGGGGCGTGCGCGGGGGCAGTAGCCGTGCGGCTCGCGGCGGGGCTCGGCGAAGACGTTCGGATGGAGATGGAGGACTGGTTGTACGCCAATCAGCCGGGTCTGAACCGCGAAGGTGTCGTGGAGGCTCTCGCTGACGTGGCGGGCATCGATCGGGCGCGGTACGACGCGGCCTACGACCAGACGATTCTCGCGGTGCAGGCCGACATCGCTCTCGGCAACGACCTGCCGGTGGAGGCCACGCCCACTTACGTCATCAACGGCGTCGTAATAAAAGGCACACTGGCCCCGCGATACTTCGACGCGGCGATCGCCTACGAGCTGGAGCGCCCCGGCCGCGGCCAGGGGGAGTAGCGGCGCCCGCCGGTGGTTCGCGGCGGGAGGGCCGCGGGTTCCGGACGTCGCCCGGGGATTCGTGGGCTCTGACGGGATGCGATCATGTCGGCGGTCCGGCTCCGTGAGCTCTCGAAGACGTTCCACAGCGGGTTCTGGCGAACCCGCGCTCATCGTGCCCTCGACGCGGTGTCGCTGGACGTTCCGCATGGGGCGGTGCTCGGCTACCTCGGGCCGAACGGCGCGGGCAAGACCACGACGCTGAGGCTGCTGATGCAGCTCGTGCATCCGACGTCCGGCAGCGCCGAAATCCTGGGCCGGCCGGCCGGTGACGTGGCCGTCCGGCGGCGAATCGGTTTCCTTCCCGAGGCGGCCCGCTTCTACGATGCCTGTACCGCCGAAGAACTGCTGGTAGTACGTGGGGGGGCTGTTCGGCTACCCGCCCGCCGAGCGCCGCCGGCGGGCGGCGCTCGGGCTGGACCGGGCCGGTATCGGGGCCGAGCGCCGGCGGCCGCTACGGGCGTATTCCCGTGGCATGCTGCAGCGGGTCGGGATCGCGCAGGCCCTGCTCAACGACCCGGAGGTCGTGTTTCTGGACGAGCCGATGACGGGGCTCGACCCGCTTGGGCGCCGCGACGTGCGGAACACGATCCTGGCCCTGCGGGAGGAGGGGCGAACGGTGTTCGTCAGCTCGCACATCCTGAGCGACGCGGAAGCGGTGTGCAGTCACGTCGCCATCCTGAGCCGGGGACGACTGGCCGCGGCCGGCCGTATCGCGGATCTGGGCCTGGACGTCCGTGGCTGGGAGCTGGTCGCGGCCGGGGCGGGTGAATCCGTGCTGGCTGTGTGTGGGGCAGCCGCTCGGCGGGTCACCCGCATCGGGGGAGGGCCGCTACGTGCTCGACCTGCCCGTCGACCCCGCTCCGGAGTCTCTCCTGGCCGAACTGGCGCAGCGCGGGGTCCGCATCGTCTCGCTCAATCCGAAGCGCGAGACGCTCGAGGACTATTTCCTCCGCAGGGTGAGGGAGGACGCGGCAACGCCGCCCGCGACGGCTCCTGGATTCGGACGCGGCGAGGCGACATGCGCGTGATTGCGATCATCGCCCGTCAGGTACTGCGGGAAGCGGTGCGCAGCCGCGTGCTGCACGGTGCGACGCTGCTCGCACTCGGACTGGCGGTCGCCGGCCCGATCGCCGGCCGACTGACCCCGGGGCAGGACGTGAAGGTGGTCAAGGACCTCGGTCTGGCCGCGATCAATCTGTGCGGTCTCTTCGTCGCCGTCTTCCTCGGGATTCGGCTCGTCGCGCGCGAGCTCGAACGTCGCACCGTGGACACCCTGCTCTCGAAGCCGATCCGGCGACACGAATTCGTTCTCGGGCAGTACGGCGGACTCCTGGCGACGCTGGCCCTGGCCCTGACCGTGATGACGGCTGCCATGTACGTCGTGCTGGGCGCCGCGGCGTGGTGGCGAGGAGCCCCGGCGCTGGCGCCGGCGGTCGCGGTGCCCACCGCCGACCCGGCTCTGCTGAAGGCGGTGTTGCTCATTTTCGTTCAGCTTGCGGTGGTCGCGGCGGCGGCGCTCTGCCTGTCGATGTTCTCGAGCCCGGTGCTGGCAACGGTGTCGACCTGCGGGCTCTACGTCATGGGCCACTTCGGCGCGGAGCTGCGGAACCTCGGCGAAGTCTTCGATTCGCGATTCACGACGTCCCTCGCTGCCGGGCTGTCCTACGTGCTGCCGGACCTGACGGCGTTCGACGTCAAGGCCGCGGTAGTGCACGCGCAACCCGTCACGGCCGGCTACATGGCGCTGACCGCGGCCTCCGGGGTCGCGTATATCCTGGCGTTTCTGGTCCTGGCGCTGGCAATCTTCACGAGGCGCGACCTGCTGTGAGCAGGCTTCATGGGAACGTGAGCGTTCCCCGCCGGTGTGCCGGCGCCGGTTCGCGGTGGTGGGGTCGCACCGATGCGGCGGTCGTTGCGGTGGTCCTGCTCGTGCTGCTCGGAGCCGTCCTGCAGGTGGCGCGCGACCATGGATCCGTCGCCAGTCCGGTCTCGCCGCGCGTCTGGTCCGTGCTGCCGGCCGGGCTCGTGCGCCGGGCCGCGTTGTCGTTCGAGGCGGTCCTCGCCGATCTCTATTGGATTCGCGCGGTGCAGCACTACGGACGCACGAGGTTGTCCGGCGGTCGGGCACACGACTACGCCCCGCTGCACTCGCTGCTGGACGCTGCGACCACCCTCGATCCGCGGTTCGACGCGGCGTACCGGCTGGGAGCGGTGTTTCTGGCCGAGCCGCCGCCCGGCGGCGCGGGGCGTCCCGATCTTGCCGTCGCGCTGCTGCGAAAGGGAGCTGCAAGCGTTCCGGACCGCTGGCAGTACCTGCAGGACATCGGCTTCGTCCACTACTGGTGGCTTCAGGACGTCGAGGAGGCCGCCCGGTGGTTTCGACGCGCCGCGGACACGCCCGGAGCGCCCTGGTGGCTCCGGTTCATGGCCGCGACGGCGATGACGGAGGGCGGCGACCGCCCCGGAGCGCGAGCGCTCTGGCGGCTGGTGCCCGACGCCGTCGGGGATTCCTGGATGCGCGGTGAGGCGGCTCGCCGTCTCGCGCAGCTCGACGCATTGGACGCACTGGATCGCTACCGGCGCACTGTCGACCGGTTCCGCGAGCGGACGGGGACGGCGCCGGGCTCGTGGGAGGATCTCATCGCGGCCGGTGACCTGTCCGATGTCCCTGTCGACCCGACCGGGGTCGCCTACGAGTTGACGCCGCGCTCGGGTGCCGTCACGGTGTCCCGGCGGTCGGCTCTGTTTCCGCTGCCCGCAAGGAGCGGGTTCCCGGCCCGGCCGGCGCGATGACCGATCCGGTTGCCGGGCTGCTGGTCGCGTTGTTCGGGCTCGCCGTGGGCAGCTTCCTCAATGTCTGCATCCACCGGTTGCCGCGCGGAACGTCGGTGGTCACTCCGCCGTCCCACTGTCCTGCGTGCGGTGAGCCCATCCGCTGGTTCGACAACGTCCCCGTCCTCGGGTATTTCGTTCTGCGCGGGCGGTGCCGTGCCTGTCGGGCGCCGATCTGTCCGCTGTACCCGTTCGTCGAGAGCGTCACCGCGGTTCTCTTCCTGGTTCAGCATCAGGCGCTCGGGCTCCAGCCGCTGCTCGCGCCGCGCCTGCTGTTCACGGCGGCGATGATCGTCCTGTTCGCCGTGGACCTCCGGCATCGGTTGTTGCCCAACGTCGTCACTCTACCCGGCATCGTCATCGGCCTGTTCTTCTCGATCTTCCTGGAGCCGGGCTGGGGCGACGCGCTACTGGGGACGATCGCGGGCGGCGGCGCCCTGCTGGCGATCGCGGCGGGCTATTTCCTGGTCCGCGGCCGGGAGGGGCTGGGGCTGGGCGACGTGAAGATGCTCGCCATGATCGGCGCGTTTCTGGGGTGGCCACTGGCGTTCGTGACGCTGGCGTGGGCGTCGCTGCTCGGCGCGACCGTCGGCGTCGGCATGCTGCGGTTCGCCGGGCTCGGCTGGCAGCATCCGCTGCCGCTCGGATCGTTCCTGGCGTTGGCGGCGGTGGCCGCGTCGCTCGTCGGTGAGCGGTTCCTCCACTGGTACTTCGACACGGCAGGGCGCCTGCTGGACCAGCTCGCCGGCTCCCTGTGAGTCTCCCGCTCCGGCGTTGGTTGCCGGTCCGCTCACGCGGAGATCGGGTGCGCCGTTCCGTCGTCCCGGGCCGGACGCAGCGCATATTCTGCGCGGTACCGCTCCGGTCGAACGCGCAGAATCCGCCGGGTCGGATGCAGACACTTCGTATTCGCGGGCTGGCTCGGCTGGCTCGGGGTTTGCTTACCTGCATGCCGTGACACGATCCGCGGGCTACGCGCTCATCGAGACGCTGGTGGCGGCTGCCATCGTCGTCGCGCTCGCCGCGGGCGTGGCGCAGGTCGCGTTGCTGACCGGCGCCGCGGTACAGGCGAGCGGGATGCAGGGCCGCGCCCTGTTCCTGGCCGTGCAGAAGATCGAACAGTTGCAATCTCTTGCCTGGACCTTCGACTCCGACCTGCAGCCGGTTTCGGACGAATCGACCAGCCTGGCGTTCGACCCGCCGGCGCCGGGCGGCCGTGGCCTGCAGGCTTCCGGCCCGGTCACCGGACCGGGCGGCGACGGCTACGTGGACTATCTGGACCGGGACGGCCGGTGGATCGGCACCGGTGCGCAGCCGCCTGCCGGTACGGCCTTCGTCCGCCGCTGGTCGGTGAGCCCGCTTGCCGCGGCGGACGGCGATCCGCTGCTGCTGCAGGTCGTGGTCGTCGCCACCGGTGTGCGGGGCCCGTCCGCGACCCTCGACCTTGGGCCGAACGATCCGGGCGTAACGTGGCTGGCCACGGTGCGCGTTCGTGGCTGAGATCGGGCATGCTGGTCGAGTTGCTCGTTTCCGTCGCCATCGTCCTGGGGCTGCTGGGGGTCGTGTTCGGGATGGTCGACCCGTCCGGTGGTGCACTGGCCGTGCAGTCACTGGCGGCAGATGTCCATCAGCGCCAGCGGGCTGCGCTCGGCGAGCTTCACCGGCATCTTCTCCTGGCCGGGAGCGGTCCGCGGCCCGGGGTGAACGGCATCATCGCGCACCTGCGCCCGGCGGTCGCACCGGCACTACGCGGAGCGGCGGCCGATCCGGGTCCGGGGGCGGATCGGGTGTCCATGCTGTATGCCCTTCCGGGAGCATCGGGTGCCCGCCTTGCCGCCGATCTCTCGGGCAGCCCCGCGAGCGTCGGGTTGCTGGCGGCCGAGGGGTGCGTGTTGCCGTGCGGGCTTTCGAACCGGAACGGCGGCCTGACCGTCGTCTACGATGCTACCGGCCGCTCGGACCTGTATCGGGTCATCGAGGTCACCGGTGCCGCCGCCGTGCTGGAGCACCTCGGGAGCGGAGCGCCCTTCTACGGCGCTGGTTCGCTGATCGTGCCGATTCTCCTGCGCGGCTACTACCACGATGCCGGCGCGGAGCAGCTTCGCATGCACAACGGGGCGGGCAGCGATCTGCCGGTCGTCGATGGGGTCGTCGACTTCGTCGTTCGCTACTTCGGCGTCGCTCGGCCGACATTGCCGCCGGCGATCGGCCCAGCGGTGGCTACGGCGCCCTGTCTGGCCGCCGCCGCCGCGGCCGCTCCCCCGGCGTCCGGTGTCGGCGTGCTCGACCCGGCGCTCCTTGCGGACGATGCGTCGTGCGCCGCCGGTGCCATGCCGTTCGACGTCGATCTGTTCCGCATCCGGCGGGTGCGGGTCGAGGTGACGCTGCGCGTGGCGGACGCGGCATGGCGGCTGCCGGCAACCGGGTCGCCGTTGATGCCGGTGCGCAATGCCGCTATCCGCGACATCGTCGCCGGTCTGGACGTCGCGCCCAGGAGCCTCGCCGGCTGGTAGGCACGCAGCGCAATGGTCGGTAACGGATGCGGCCGCCGCGGTGAACGGGGCGTGGCCCTGATCGCGACGTTGATGGCGGCTCTGTTGCTCGTCGCCCTCGCCGGGGTGCTGGTGCCGTTGTCGATGATCGAGACCGCGGTGGGCGTCAATCAGCGTCGCGCCGTGCAGGCGCTGTACGCGGCCGAGGCGGCGCTCGCGCTGGCCGCGGCGGAGCTCGGTTCCCTTCCGGACTGGAGCGTGGCCCTGAACGGCTCGGAACGGTCGGCGTTCCGGGCCGCCACCCTCACGCCCGTCATGCCGGATGGCGCGACCATCGACCTGAGCGCGATCTCCGGTCAGTTGCGGACCAGCGGGTCCGGGGCGACCTCGGCCGGGCGCGGGCTCGAGTGGAGGCTGTTCGCGTACGGTCCCCTCGGTGGCTGGGCGCCGCTGCCTGCGGGCTACGGTCCGTGGGTGGTCGCGGTCTGGATTGCCGACGACGCCGCGGACCCGGACCCCGACCCGGCGTTGGATGGCAACGGCGCGATCGTTGCGCACGCGGCGGCGTTCGGGCCGCGCCGCGCCCGCCGGGCGGTTCAGGCGACCCTCGTCCGACAGGCAGTGACGGCTCCGCCGCCGACCTCGACGCGCGCGAGACTGGTGTCGTGGAGCATCGTACGATAAGCCCGGTTGGGCGGAAATCGGAGCCGCAGGCGATGATTTCCGGCTATGCGAGGGTGCCGATGGCCCGTAGCGATTCCTGGAACTCGTCGTCGGTGACGTCGTCGACGATCCGGGTCGCGCCGATCCCGGTCGGCAGTACCACGTGCAGCCGCCCCTCGCGGATCTTCTTGTCGCGTCGCATCGCCTCGACCAGCGCCTGTGCCGAGAGGTCGCTGACCGCTGGGAGCGGTCCGAGCCGGGCGACGAGGTCGGCCAGCGCCGACCGCTCCGCTTCCGCGAACACGCCGCGCCGGACGCCGAGATCGGCGACCGCAAGCATGCCGTACGCAACCGCCTCGCCGTGCCGGAAGCGACGATACTTCGTGACCGCCTCGATGGCATGGCCCGCCGTGTGCCCGAAGTTCAGGATACGGCGCAGGCCGCTCTCGCGCTCGTCCTCGGACACCACGCGCGCCTTGATACGGCAGGAGTCCGCGATCACCGCGGCCAGCGCCTCCTGCTCGCGCCGCACGATGGCGCGCAGGTCGCGACCCACGCGCTCGAACAGGCCACTGTCGGCGATCATGCCGTACTTGACCACCTCGTAGAGGCCGGCCCGGAACTCGCGCCGCGGGAGCGTGCCGAGCACCTCCGGATCGGCGAAGACCGCAAGGGGTTGGTGGAACGAGCCGATCAGGTTTTTGCCGAGGGCATGATTGATGCCCACCTTGCCGCCGATCGAGCTGTCCACCTGCGCGAGCAGCGTGGTGGGTACGTGTACGAGCCGGACGCCGCGCAGATAGGTCGCCGCCGCAAAGCCGACGACGTCGCCGATTACGCCGCCCCCGATCGCCACGATGGTGACGCTCCGGTCGGCCGCCATGCGGATCAGTGCGTCGTAGATCCTGGCAACGGTATGAGCCGTCTTGGAACGCTCGCCGTCGGGTACCAGGATGGGCTCCACGCTTCCGAGCGCCCGCGCGATGCCTGCGCCGTGCAACTTCCACACCGTCGGGCTCGAGACGACGACGCGTTGCGCCGTGACGCCCGCTTCGTCGAGCAGGGTATCGAGCCGGGCGAGCAGACCGGCTCCCACCTGCACGGGGTACGCTCGCGACGTCGTGGCGACCTGGATCACGGTGGCGGGCATGAGCGCCGGTACAATAGCACCACCCGCGGCGGCGGCGCGGCGGCGCGCCGGTCGCGCCACGGGAGAACGTTCGAACGAGGACAGGAGCAGATGGCGCCCAAACAACAGGCTTTCGTGACCGAGATCACTCCGCAGTCGGAGGACTTCTCGCGTTGGTACACCGACGTGATTCGCCGAGCCGAACTGGCGGACTACTCCCCGGTGAAGGGGTGCATGGTGATCCGGCCGTACGGGTACGCCATCTGGGAGCTGATGCAGGCGGGGTTGGACCGGCGGTTCAAGGAGACCGGCCACGTCAACGCGTACTTTCCGCTGTTCATCCCGGAGAGTCTGCTTCGCAAGGAGGCGGCGCACGTGGAAGGTTTCGCGCCGGAGGTCGCCTGGGTCACCCGTGGCGGCGACGAGACGCTGGATGAACCGCTCGTGGTCCGCCCGACGTCGGAGGCGATCATCGGCACGATGTACTCGAAGTGGGTGCAGTCATGGCGCGATCTGCCGATCCTGATCAACCAGTGGGCCAACGTGGTGCGCTGGGAGAAGGTCACGCGGCTGTTCCTGCGGACCACCGAGTTTCTCTGGCAGGAGGGACATACCGCCCACGAGACAGAGGAAGAGGCCGAGGCCGAGGCGCGGCGCATGCTGGGCGTCTACAAGGAGTTCCTGGAGACGGAACTCGCCGTCCCGGTACTCGACGGGCGCAAGACCGAGAGCGAGAAGTTCGCCGGAGCCGCCCATACGTATTCGGTCGAAGCGCTGATGGGTGATGGACGGGCCCTCCAGGCCGGGACCTCTCACCATCTCGGCCAGAACTTCGCGAAGGTCTTCGACATCACGTTCCAGGCGCGGGACAAGTCCGTCCAGTACGTCTGGCAGACCTCGTGGGGCATGACCACCCGCCTGATCGGTGCTGCGATCATGGTCCATGGCGACGACAGCGGCCTGATCCTGCCGCCCCGGATCGCCCCGTACCAGGTGGTCATCGTACCGATTCCGCGGGGCGACTGGCGTGCTACGGTGCTCCCGCGCGCGCAGGACGTCGCGGCGGCCCTGAAGCGGGCCGGCGTGCGGGTCATGCTGGACGACCGCGAAGAGTACAAGCCGGGCTGGAAGTTCTCCGAGTGGGAGATGCGGGGCGTGCCGCTGCGGCTCGAGGTCGGTCCCCGCGACATCGAGCAGCAGCAGGTTCTGGTGGCGCGCCGCGACACGCGCGAGAAGGTGACGCTACCGATGGAGGGGCTGAGCGAGCGCGTGAGCGGCCTTCTCGACGCCGTTCAGACCGCGCTTCTCGAGCGGGCCGTGGCGTTCCGCGACAGCCATACGATCCGAACCGCGTCGAGCGACGAGTTCCGGCGCGCCTTCGAAGGTCGGCCCGGATTCGTGATCGCGCCGTGGTGCGGGTCCGCGGACTGCGAGGCACGGATCAAGGCGGAAACGCAGGCGACGATCCGGAATCTCGCGTTCGACCTGCCCCCCGCGACCGGCGCCTGCGTGCGTTGCGGCCGGCCGGGCCTGACCGATGCGTACTTCGCCAAGTCGTATTGAGTCGGACCGCTACTGCATCCGCACCACGAGGGCCGCGCGGCGGTTCAGGCGGCGCGTCTCCTCACGGGCGTTGTCGTGCGCAGGCCGCTCCTCACCGTAGCTGATCATCTGCAGGCGCGTGGCCGTTACGCCGCGGTCGGTCAGGTACTCCCGGACCGAGGTGGCCCGGCGGTCACCGAGAGCGAGGTTGTACTCGTTGGTGCCGATGTTGCAGGTGTGTCCCTCGATCTGAATCCCGAGATCGGGATCCTCTGCGAGCGCCGCGACGACTTCGTCGAGCACCCGTGTGGCGCCTGGACGCAGGCTGTAGCGGTCGAAGTCGAAGTGGATGTCCTCGAACACGAACTCGCGCGTCGGCGGCGGAGGCGGGGCATTGACGAGCACGGTGGCCGCGTCGGAGGCGGAGCCGCCTCTGCCGTCCGCAACCGTCGCGGTGATCGGGAGCGGGCCCTCCTGCGCCGGTGCCTGCCACCGTGTGGTGGCCCGGTCGGTGGCGTCGATGAAGGTGCCGGCCGGCGCGTTCCAGCGGAAAACCAGAGGATCGCCGTCCGGATCGGAGGCGTCCGCCCGCAGGCGGACCTCGTCGCCGAACTCCACCTCGCACGGGTCGCACGAGACGGCGACGACTGGCGGACGGTTCGCCGGCGGGGCCGGCGCTACGGGCGGTGGTGGTGGTGGCGGCGGTGGTGGTGGCGTGTAGACCCGGACGCCCGGGTGGTAGCTCAACCGCACCAGGAATCCGAGCCGGTCGGTGCTCATGGCGACCTGACCGACCGTTCCGCGGTCGATGTGTCGGACGGCCCAAGTCAGACCGGCGCCGGCGGAGAACCCGCGGCTCTGAAACTGCGCGCCGAGCACGGCGTCGATGGGCCGACGGTCTGATGACGCGAGCCCGCTCATGCTTCCGTCCGCTGCGAAGAGCGGCACGGTCAGTTTCATCGCGCCACCCAGTACCCCTTGGCCGAGCAGTTCGCCGAAGACCCGCACCGGTCCCCGAACCGGCGCGCCGACGCCGACTCCCCACCACAGGCCGTTGGGCACATCGATGCCGGACGGATCGCCGCGCAGGACGACGTCGGCGTTCGCGGCGATCTCGGCGCCGCCCAGGTTCCTGCTCACGATCAGGCCGACGGCGCCGGCGGGCGCGCCGGCCGTCGTACCCGCGTCCTCGTCGCCGGTGGGCAATCTGCCCCAGCCGCGCACTGCGACGGCGAACGGGGCCTGGGTCCGTTCCGTCATCAGGTTCACCTTCGCGCCTACGACGACATCGCCCATGGCGTTGCCGCTGAAGGGCCGCAAGGCGAACGGAAAGTCCGGCAGCACGCCGCCGACGCGCGGGTTGTGCGGGCGGAACAGCGGCCGCACGTCCCGGTCGATGCGCGTCAGGAAGGGGACCGAGCCGAAGATTTCCACGCGATCCCCGACGCCGAAGGCAATCGTGCCGGCCATCGACTGGATCGCGGTGAATCCCTGTTGCCGGTTGAAGGTCGCCATCTGGCCGCTGCCCGCGACCTGGCCACCCGCGACCACTTCGGCGGTAGGCACGAACCACAACCCGGTGTCGCCGAGGAAGGTCACGCCGGCCGGCCGCGTGCCGTCGCCCTGAGCGGATGCCGGACCTGCCCACAAGCCCACGATGGCGGCCAGCGCCACAAGGCGGAGCCATCTTCTCTGTTCTGACACGAAACTCACCCTCGCAATTGGTTTAGCCGTATAGGGTGTATCGGCAGATACGTGCCCGAGGTTCAGCCCCGTGTGCTCGGACTGCTGCGGCACGCGCCGAAGCATTGACCGGAGTCCGCCGTCTCGGGATGCCCGGATACCACCTGTGGGACGAGAGCAGTCGAATGCCCGCCAGGAGTCTGCGCCGTTTCTACGGCGCGAACTTCTGGAACTAACTAGGGCCTGTTAACACTTACCTCAGCGCGTCGAAGATGAGCACGAAGTGGATGAAGCCGATGAACATCACATCCAGCTTCTCGAATCGGGAGAATATCCGGCGATAGCCCTTCAGCCGGCGGAACAGACGCTCGACCTCGTTACGTCGCTTGTACATCTCCCGGTCGTACTCCCACGGGTCCGTCCGAGTCTTGAGCGGCGGCACCACGGGTGTGAACCCCAGGTCCAGCGCCAGTTGGCGAGTTTCGTCGCCCTGGTACGCGCGGTCCATCACCAAGGCCACATTGGCATCCTGCGGCCCCATGCTGGCCAGGAGCTTTCGGCCTTCCGGGCTGTCGTGGGCCTGGCCGGGCGAGAGCGCGAAGGTCAGTGCCGTTCGAGCATCCGCGGCAACCAGATGAATCTTGGTGGTCCACCCGCCGCGGGACTTTCCGATGGCTTGGGGGCCGTTTTTTTTCGAGCCCCCGTGCCGTCGGGATGAACCTTGACGACGGTGCTGTCCAGCGACACCGCCTCCAGCTTGATACGGATCAACTGGGCGCGTTGCAGGTGTTCGAAGACCCGGTCGAGCACCCCGTTCTTGGACCAACGATTCATACGGGTGTAGATCGTGTGCCAGTTCCCAAAGCGCTTCGGCAACCCTCGCCACTTGCACCCCTGCTCGGCGACGTACAGGATCGCGTTGAGCACCTGCAAATTGGGCATGCTGACATTGCCACGCTGTCGCGGGAGGCAGGGCTCGATGCGTGCGTACTGCGTCTCGGTGAGCTCCATCCAGCAACGATATCACGAACCGTCCAATAGTGTTAACAGGCCCTAGTCGGCCGATCGCTTCCGGAACACCCAAGCGATTCCGATGCTCAGGACGTAGAGAGCGAGCATCGGACCCGCCATCACGGTCATCGTGACCGGGTCGGGGGTGGGCGTCAGAATAGCCGCAAAGACGAAGCAGAGCAGAAACGCGTACTTGAAGTTCCGGATCAGGAATCGGGGCGAGACCACGCCCATCCTGGCCAGGAAGAAGACGAGGGTCGGGAGCTGAAAGATGACGCCGCACGCGAGCACGAGTCGGACGTACAGGCCGAAGGCGTCCTGAAGCCGGGGCGTGAAGGCGACGTACTCGTTCTCGGCCCCGAAGTTGGCGAAGAACCCCCAGGCGACCCGAAAGAGGATGTAGTGCCCGAAGAGGGTGCCCCCGATGAAGAAGACCGACGCGAATACCACGAAGGGAATCGCGAACTTCTTCTCGTGCGCGTAGAGGCCGGGCGCGATGAACAGCCACACCTGCGACATGACGACCGGCGTCGCGAGGATCAGGCCGGCCAGCGCGGCCATCTTCAACTCCAGAAAGAAATACTCGGGCGCGCTGGTGTAGATCATCCTCACGCCGTCCTCGAGGACTCTTGCCAGCGGCTCCATGATGAAGTCGAAGATCGGTGCGATGAACCCGAAACAGACCATGAAGCCTACGGCGAGCGCCCCGAACGCGATCATCAGCCGCGTCCGCAGTTCGTCGAGGTGATCGAGGAAGGACATCTTGCCGCCGGAGCCGTCATCATCGTCATCCTCGTCCCCGCCGTCGATGGGAGGCTCGCCGGGTCCGGACGGACCGGCTGGAGTCGGCGGAACGGCCGCCGGAGGTGTCGGGACGGTCACGGCTGGCGCGGGCAACGCGGGCGCCGCTGCCTCACTCGCGGCTTCCGGCGGTGCCGGCGCGGTGAGGGGGCCAGCCGCCGGACCCTCAGCCTGCACCGGCGGTGAGGCGGCCCCGGGTGAGGATTCCGTCGTGGACGAACCGGACGAATCGGGCTCGGGTGACGCGCCCGCCGGTTTGGACGGATCGGCCGTGGACCTTGCCGGAACCGGAGCTTCTGCCATCGCGATCGTCAAGCGTCAGGCGCCTGCACCGGGCTCGGTTGGATGGGGCTCCGGCGTCGGGGCCGCGACGGCAACCGGTTCGGGCGAAGCTGTCGAGGTGGAGGATCCGGCCGCTTCCGTCTCGGTCGCGCCCTGCGCCTCGCCAGCGGCCGGCGAGGCGGCCGGGTCCGTCTTGGGAGCGGTGGCCTTCGGAGGGCGACGTTCCTCGACGCGGATTTCGTCGTCGAGCGTGTTGCGGAGCTCGTTCGACGCGCGCTTGAACTCGCCGAGGCTCTTGCCGAGAGACCGCCCGAGTTCGGGCAGCTTGCGCGGACCGAACACGATCAGGGCGATAACCAGGATGATGACCATTTCCCAGACGCCGATTGGACCGAACATGGCAATGCTCCTGGCAGTGATCTTCCGTAACCCGTTCTGAGCATTATAGAAACGGCGGCACCGGGCGGTCAAGCGTAGCGGATCCCGCCGGATCACTCGAAGTTGTTGCTGCATAGTAGCTTATCTGATAGCATCGGGCGCATGCGAGTAGTGACATCTCTAGCGACCGGAGTCGGCGCCGTCGTCATGTCGGCCATCGCGGGCGGGTTGTTCGGCGGCCAGGTGCTGGCGCGCCAGGATTCGATGACCCGGCAGTACGACGCGTTCGCGTCGGCGGTTGCCGCGATCGAGGACAGCTACGTCGACGAGGTGGATGTCGAGCAGCTCGTGTCGCGGGCCATCGGTGGCATGCTGCAGACACTGGACCCGCATTCGAACTTCATGGACGCCCGGCAGTATGCTCGCCTGCGGGAACGCCAGGAAGGGCGCTACTACGGGCTCGGGATCCAGATCAGCGTCATCGACGGCGGCATTACGGTCAACAGCATCTTCGAGGGCTCACCGGCCTACCGGCGCGGAATCCGTCGCGGCGACGTCATCGCGCGAATCGAGGGCGAGAACGCAATCGGGATGAGCAGCGACGAGGCGGTGCGCCTGCTGCGGGGCCCGCGCGGCAGCGCGGTCAACATCTCCGTGCGGCGTGACGGGTACGAGGAACTGATCGACCTGCGCGTCGAGCGGGACGAGATCAGCATCGCGACCGTCGAGGCCGCGTTCATGGTGGACGGGTCGACGGGGTACGTGCGCCTGCGGGACTTCTCGGAGACGAGCAACGACGAGCTGTTGCGGGCGCTGGCGTCGCTGCGCGACGCGGGTGCTGCGCGTCTCCTTCTCGATCTGCGGGGCAACCCCGGTGGACCGCTCGACCAGGCCATCAAGGTCTCGAATCAGTTCCTGTCGCGCGGGGACATGATCGTCTACACGCGCGGCCGTGTCACCAACTCCGACCAGGACTACCACGCGCGCGACGCCGGCGGCTATACGGACCAGCCGCTCATAGTGCTGGTGAACCGCAACAGCGCGAGCGCTTCGGAGATCGTCGCGGGTGCGATTCAGGATCACGATCGGGGACTGGTGGTCGGAGAGACCACCTTCGGCAAGGCGCTCGTCCAGTCCATCTATCGCGTGAGCCACGGCGCGGGGCTCGCGTTGACCACCGCCCGCTATTTCACGCCGAGCGGGCGGATGATCCAGCGGCCGTGGGACACCGCCTTCGACGAGTACCTCACCTATTCCCTCCGTGGGCCGGAGGCTCCGGTACGTGTCCCGGCCGACCGCAAGTTCACCAACGCCGGCCGCGAGGTCTTCAGCGGCGGTGGAGTCGAACCGGATCACTTCTTCACCGGGCCGATAGAGGGATTCGACCCGTCGCGCTTCGGAAGGCTGCTGGCCGCCCGGCGGGAGTTCATCTCCTTCGCGCAACGGTTCATCTCGACGGGGGATACCCGGGTGACCGTCGTGGGGCGCGAGCGGGAGATCGTCGACCGCGGGTTCGTCGTGGACGATGCGATGCTCGGCCGGTTCGGAGAGCATCTCCAGGCACGCGGGCTGACTGTCGACGAGGAGGATTTCGCGGACGACGTCGACTTCATCCGGGCGATGATTCACTACGAGATCGACAAGGACCTGTTCGGGGAGATCGAAGCGCGGCGCAATCTCTTTCGACGCGACCCGCAGGCGCAGCACGCGTTGACGCTTTTCGACGAGGCAGTCGCGCTGTTGCGCCTCTCCTCGACGTCACGCGCCGTTGCCTCCAGGTAGTACGAACCGGTTGCCCGCGCCGGACTTGCCGTCCGGTGCAACCGGTTGCTAAACTGTTGCACAACGTTCAGGAGGTCCGTCGCAAAGGCGGCAGGCAATCGCGTTCCTGACCCGGCGTTGAGCGTTCCCAGCCGCTCGACAGGTGATGGTGGAGAGACCAGTGAACCTGTTAGTGCGGCTGTACTCACGTACCCCTCCCCCCGAGATTCGGCGGTCCTGATGCGACTCAATCATCTCGAGATCGCCGGATTCAAGAGCTTTGCCGAACGTGCCGCCCTGGCTTTCGACGACGGCGTGACTGCCATCGTCGGGCCGAACGGGTGCGGCAAGAGCAACGTCATAGACGCCATCACGTGGGTGCTCGGCGAGCAGAGTGCGCGCAGCCTCCGGGGTGAGCGGATGGAGGACGTCATCTTCAGTGGGAGCGACGCCCGGCGTCCAACCGCGGCTGCGGAGGTCCGCATTCAGCTCTCCGAGGTGACGGCGGCTCTGGCGAACGGCCAGAACGGGTTGCCCGTGGCCGGTGTACGGACCCGGGCTTCCAGCGGCAACGGCGCCGGGCACGGCGCTGGAAACGGACACGGCAACGGGCATGCGATAGGCGTGGGGTCGCCCTCGCCGCCGGTCGGCTTGGCATCGGCGGTGGATCTCGATTCGATGCGCCTCGACGAGGGGAACGACACAGACCTCGCAGAGCCGACCATCAGCCGCGACGTCGAGGTGGCCCGGCGGCTGTACCGGTCGGGCGAGAGCGAGTACCTCATCGACGGGCGGGTCTGTCGGCTCCGTGAGATCCAGGATCTCCTGATGGACTCGGGGCTCGGGGTCAAGGCCTACGCGGTCATCGAGCAGGGACGGATCGGGCAGATCCTGGGAGCCCGGCCTGCCGAGCGCCGGCAACTCCTCGAGGAGGCAGCGGGTGTCACGAAGTACAAGGCTCGGCGTCGCACCGCCGAGCTGAAGCTCGAGGCCGCGCAGCAGAATCTGACGCGCGTCGACGACATCGTCTTCGAGGTGGAGAAGCAGCGCGGCGCACTCAAGCGGCAGGCGGCCAAGGCGCGCCGCTATCGCCGTCTGCGCGACGAGTTGCGGCGCTGGCAGAAGGTCCATTTCGCGCGCCGGAACCGTCTGCTGGAGGGCGCCATCGAGACCGCCACGCGACTCCTGGAAGAGGCGCGAGCGGGCGAACGGGGAGCTGCCGCCGCGTTGGCGGCGCTGGAGAGCGGCCGGGAGCGCCTGCGATTGGAGCTGACGGAGACCGATGGCGCGGCAACGGCGCTTCGCGAGACGGCGCATGCTCGTGAAATCGACGTCGAGCGGCATCAGCAGCAGATCGAGTTCGGCAAGCGGCGCGCCGCGGAGCTCGCGACCGCGCTGGAGCAGGGGACTGCCACGCTGGGTTCTCTCACGGCGCGTTGCGGACCTGTCGCTGAAGAGCTGGAGGCGCAGCGCGAAGCGCACCGCCGATGTGTCGTCGATCGCGATGCGACGCAGGATCGGCTGCGGGATGCCGAACGGGCATTCGGGGAAGGACAGAGAGCGATAGAGGGGCGGGAAGGAGACGTGGAGGCCGCTCGCAGCGAGATGTTTGCGGCGGTCAATGCGGCAACTGCACTGCAGAACGTCATCGATAACGCTGTTTCCGCCCACCGGCGCATTGCCGAGTCCCTGTCGAAGACCGATGCTGAAGTGGCGGACCTCGCGGCGGAGTCCGATCGGATCGGGCGGGAGCACACGACGGTAGAGGCTGCCCGCGGCCAGGGGGGCGAGCGGCTGGAGGCGGTGCACGCGGGACGGACCGAGTGCACCGCGGAACTGGCGTCGGCTCATGCCGCGGTAGAGTCCCGGATTCGTGATCTGCGAGCCCGCGAGCAGCAGGTTGCCGTGATGCGTGCGCGCGCCGAGTCGCTCGAGGAGCTCGAGGCCGGTCGCGCCGCCTACGGGGAGGCCGCGCGCCAGATTCTCGCCGCCGGCAGTCAGGTCTCCCACCATGGCTCGGTTGCCGATCACCTCGATGTCGAGCGGGGAGATGAACCAGCGGTCGAGTCCTGCCTCGCGGACGTCCTGCAGGACGTGGTCGTGCCGTCGCGCCGCGACGCGCTCGCCGGTGTGGCGCTGGCCGCCTCGCGGGACATTGGGCGTTGCGGCTTCCTCGTAGCCGACGAGACGCCGGCGCGGAACGCCGGCGGTCCTCCGCATCCGGCGCTACGGGCACTGACGGACGTCGTCAGGGTGAGCGGTGCCGGTGCGGCGGCGGTACGGAGGTTGTTGCAGCGGCGGTGGGTCGCTCCGTCCATCGAAGAGGCGGCCGCGGCCGCCGCGACGACCGAGGACCCGATCGCGACGCCGGAAGGCGTGGTCGTGCGGGGGGGCGACCGTCTTGCCGGTGGCGGATGCCGGGGCGCCGCTGGATTCCTCGGTCCGAAACGGGAGATCAAGGAGCTGCGCGAGAGGCTCGGCGCCGAGTCCGCGGCGGTCGAGAGGCTCGGTGGCGAGATCGCGGCGCACGAGGCTGAAGCGGGGCGGATCGGTCGCGCGCTTGGCGCGCTGCAGGACGAAGAGCACGCGCTGGAGAAGCAACTCGTCGGGCTCGACATGCAGTTGACGCGCCTCGACGACGAGCGGACCCGGGTTGCCGAGAGGCAGCGTCTGGTTGAGACCGAGCGCGGGCAGTTGCTGGAGGAGCGCGGCGCTCTCGAGGCGCGGGAAGCCGAGGCGCGCGAGGCGATCGCGAGGCTGGAGGGGGAGCAACGAGAGGCCGACGACCGTTTCATGGAGGCGGAGCGGCGCCTCCACGACGCCCGCGAGGTCGTCGAGTCCCTGGGTCGGGATACAGCCGGTGCAAGAGCGCGGCATGCGACCATGTCCGAGCGCACCGCGGCACTCGCATCCGACGTCAGACGGCTCGATGATCAGGCCAACGAGCTGCGCGAACGGATCGCGCGGTGCGAGGCCGACAACGAGCGCGCCCATGCCGACAGATGCCGTGCTCTGGAAGAGGTGGCCCGCTCGGCGCAGCAGCTCGACGCCGACGTGGAGACATTCGATGCCCTGCGCAGGGAGATAGTGACGGTCGATGAGCGGGTGGCGGGTTTGCGGCAGCGGATCGCGGGCCGGGACGACGAGGTCCGCGCCTCCCGCCAGACGCTCGAACGCGCGCGCGCGGAGGTGAACAGGCAGGAAGTGTCTCTGGCCACGGCCGACGCCGACCTGGTGCATCTGACCGAGTCGTGCATGGCGTCGTTGCAGGCCAGTCTGGAGGACGTTCGGCGAGAGGTGGACGGGCTCGAAGCGGATGGCCCGCTCGAGCCCGACCGGGCGCTCGTCGGGCCGTCGTCCCCGGCGGCTGATGCATCGGGCGACGACGAAACCCTTGCCGGGGGAGACGAGCCGGAGGAGTCCGCGGCGGGCGAGGCTGTGGTCCGTGCAGACGTCGTGAGCGAGGAGCCGGGATGCGACCAGGCGGCCGAGGCGCCGCCGGTCGACGCGGACGCGCTGGTCGATCTGCTGCGTGCGAAAGTCGAGCGGCTCGGGGCGGTCAACATGATGGCCATCGATCAGTTCGACGAGCTGGAGGAGCGGCACGCGTTTCTCACCACTCAGCGGCAGGACCTGATCGATTCGATCTCGACCACCGGCGATGCCATCAAGCGGATTGACGCGACGACCCGTTCGCGGTTTCAGGATGCGTTCACGGCTGTCAACGAGCATTTTCAGTTGACGTTCGAGACGCTGTTCGGCGGCGGGCGTGCCGAGCTGGTGCTGCTCGACGCATCGGACGTACTGGAGAGCGGCATCGACATCGCCGCGCAACCCCCGGGCAAGCGGCTTCAGAGCATTCAGCTTCTTTCCGGCGGCGAGAAGGCGCTGACGGCGATGGCGTTGATGTTCGCGATCTTCAAGTACAGGCCGAGCCCCTTCTGCCTGCTGGACGAGATCGACGCGCCGCTCGACGACGCCAACATCGGACGCTTCGTGGATATGCTGCGAGGCCTTCAGGATCGCACGCAGTTCGTGCTGGTCACGCACAACCGCAAGACGATGGAGATCGCGGATCGCCTCTACGGCATCACGATGGAGGAGCCGGGCGTGTCCAAGCTGATTTCCGTCAACATGGCGCAGTAGTCGGGTGAACGAAGGCAAGGCGGCTCGTTTTCACCGGCTGAGGCGTCGGAGCCGGCGCCTCGCGTTCGTCGCGAGGGCCGGTGTCCTCCTCGCCGCTGTCGGTTGGGGATTACCGGCGGACTTCGTCGACGCTGCGGTATCCGTGACGGTGCTGCCCGACGCGTTGGGGATAGTGCTCGGGGCCGGTCTGTTCGCGGCGGCGCTCTTTCTCGCCGCCGAGCTGCTCGCGCTGCCCTTCGTGTTCCACGCGGACTTTCTGTTGGAACGGCGGTTCGGGCTCTCGCGGCAATCGCTCGGCGGTTGGCTGCTCGGGCAGGGGCAGGCGACCGCGATGCGGGTGGCCGGGTGGTCGGCTGCCGCGGCAGCCGTCTATGCGGCCATCGGGATCTGGCCCGGCACGTGGTGGAGGCTGGCAGGGGCGGGCTGCCTGGTGACGGGAGTGGCGGAGGCGAGCCTCGCCTCCGCCGTGCTGGCGCGGCGCACGCGGCCGCTGGGGCGACCAGCGCTGCGGGCGCGACTGGAGGCACTGACCCGGCGGGTCGGAACTCCGGACATCGCCATTCATGAATGGCGGGTCGGGCCGACGAGCGATGCAGCGAACGCGGCGGTCGTCGGTATCGGTCCCTCCCGTCGCATTCTGGTTTCGGATACGTTGCTCGATGACTACAGCGACGACGAGATCGAGGTGGTCATAGCACACGAGGTCGGCCATCACGTGCACTGGGACATGTGGCAGACGATTGTCTGCACCTCGGCGGTGTCGCTGGCGGCGTTCTGGACCGCCGAAACGGTGCTGAGCGTAGCGCCGCTGTCACTGCTCGGTGTCGAGGGCCTGTGGGACGTCGGCAGCGTGCCGCTGCTGGCGCTCGTATACGGGGCGGTTACGATCGCCGCGGCACCGATCGTCAACCTGCTGTCACGCTGGCACGAGCGTAGAGCGGACCGCTACGCGCTACGCGTGACTGGCAATGTCGAGGCATTCGTATCCGGACTCCGCCGGGTGAGTGCGCAGTACCTCGCCGAGGAACGCCCCCCGCGGCTCGTCGAGTGGTTCTTCCACTCCCACCCCTCGCTGGCTGCCCGCATGGCGGGAGCCCGCGCCGCGGCATCGAAGGGCTGAGCTGGCGCCCGGCGGCCGTCTCAGCGTCGTGCCGGTTCGCGGTCGCCTCGCTGTCGCGGGGGGCGTGACGATCCGCCCGGCGCTCCTCCCCGACCGCCCGGATGACGAGGCTGAGTGTCGCCCTTGTCGCCGTTGTCGGACGATCCGCCCGGCAGCAGGGCTTTGCGGCTCAGTCTGACCTTGCCGGAGGGGTCGACGTTGATGACCTTCACCAGCACCTGGTCGCCTTCGGTCAGCTCGTTGCGCACCTCGCTCACGCGATAGTGCGCTATCTCGGAGACGTGGAGCAACCCGTCGATGCCGGGCAGGATCTCGACGAAGGCGCCGAAGTCGGTGATGCGTTGCACCTTGCCGAGGTAGGTCTTGTTCAGCTCGGGGCTCGCGGTCAGTTCCTCGATGATGGCGATGGCCTTTTGCGCCGACTCATCGTCCGTCGACGCCACGTTGACCCGGCCGTCGTCCTCGACATCGATCTTGACGCCGGTGCGGTCGATGATGCTCCGGATGGTCTTTCCGCCCGGTCCGATCACGTCGCGAATCTTGTCGACCGGAATCTGAATCGTCACTATACGCGGCGCATGTGTGGAGATGGACTCGCGGTGCGTCGAAATCGTCACGCCCATCTTCTCCAGAATGTGGAGCCGGCCGGCGCGCGCCTGGTCGAGTGCTTCCCGCATGATCTCCGTCGTAATCCCGGAGACCTTGATGTCCATCTGCAGCGCGGTGATGCCCTCGCTGGTGCCGGCGACCTTGAAGTCCATATCGCCGTAGTGATCCTCGGCGCCGGCGATATCGGAGAGAATCGCGTGCCGGCCGTTCGCCTCGTCGAGGATCAGCCCCATCGCGATCCCGGCCACGGGTCGTTTCATGGGCACGCCGGCGTCCATCAGTGCGAGGGTGCCGCCGCAGACGCTGGCCATGGACGAGGAACCGTTGGACTCGAGGATGTCCGAGACCGCGCGTAGCGTGTAAGGGAACTCCTCCTCGCTCGGGATCATCGGCACCAGGCTACGCTCCGCCAGGTTGCCGTGTCCGATCTCCCGCCGGCCCGGCCCACGCATGAACTTCACCTCGCCGACCGAGAAGGGCGGGAAGTTGTAGTGCAGCGTGAACCGCTTGTAGAACTCCCCGTCGACCAACTCGATCTTCTGCTGGTCATCGGCCGTGCCGAGAGTAGCCGAGACAAGCGCCTGGGTCTCGCCGCGCGTGAACACCGCAGACCCGTGGGCGCGAGGCAGCACACCGACGTCCGAAGAGATCTCGCGGACCTGATCGAACGCCCGACCGTCGAGACGGCGGCTCTCACCGAGGACCTCGCCGCGCAGCACCTTCTCCTTCAGGCCCTTGAACACGACTTTGGCGTCCGCGCGGCGATTCGGATCGTCGTCGGGAATGGATGCGAGCAGGTCGTCGAGCGCACGATCGACCTGGGCATAGCTCTCGAGCTTGTCCTTGACGCGCATTGCGCCGGCGAGCGGCGCGAGCGCCTGCGCTTCGATCTCCTGGCGGACGTTCGCATCCACCTCTTTGGCGGCGACGTCCGTCTTCGGCTTTCCGACGGCAGCCGCCATCGCCTCGATCGCGTCGATGATGTTCCGAACGGCCGCGTGGCCCGCCTCGAGAGCGGCGAGCATGACGTCCTCGGGCACCTCTTTGGCTCCCGCTTCCACCATGACGATCGCGGCGCGGCTGCCGGCGACGATGAGATCGAGGTCGCTCTGCTTGCGCTCCGGATACGTCGGGTTGATCACGAACGCCCCGTCGAGCAGGCCGACGCGGACCGCGGCGATGGGGTGTGCGACCGGAATGGACGAGATGGCGAGGGCGGCCGACGCTCCGGTCAGAGCGAGCACGTCGGAATCGTTCTCGGGGTCGGCGGACAGAAGCAGCGCGATTATCTGTGTCTCCCGCGTCCATCCGTCGGGGAACAAGGGCCGGAAGGGACGGTCGATGAGCCGGCTGGTCAGGACCTCCTTCTCGGTCGGCTTGCCTTCCCGCTTGAAGAAGCCGCCGGGAATCCGACCCGACGCGTAGGCGTACTCGCGGTAGTCGACGGTGAGCGGCAGGAAGTCGATGCCCTCGCGTCCGGTCGGCGCGGCGCAGGCCGTGACGATGACGAGCGTGTCGCCGTAGCGCACGGTGACGGCGCCGTCCGCCTGTTTGGCCAGCTTGCCGGTCTCGATCGTGAGGGTGGATCGGCCGACGTTCACCTGGGCCGTGTGCATGGGGATGGGCTCCAGTTCTCGGGACGACTTCGTCCCGACGCGTTGCGCGGAGAGGCGGGCAGCGGTCTCGCAGGGACCGGTCGTTGTCTCGCGCCTACTTGCGGATACCGAGCCGCTTGATCAGGTGCGCGTATCGCTCGGTATCCTTGCCTTTGAGGTAGTCGAGGAGGCGGCGACGCCGACCGACCAGTTGCAGCAGGCCACGACGTGAATGGTGATCCTTGGTGTGGGCCTTGAAATGCTCCGTCAGATAGGTGATGCGTTCGCTGAGAATCGCGATCTGTACCTGCGGGGATCCGGTATCGCTATCGTGCAGGCGATACGAGCCGATCAATTCAGACTTCCGCTCCTTGGCCAGCGCCACGTGCAACTACCTCTCTACTCTTGCTCTACTCGCCACTTTGTTCAGCGAGAGATCCTACACTAGAACGATCGTCGGGTGCAAAAGCCGGGCGGCGTCCGCCTTTGCGATGGCGAGCAGCACGCCTTCCCCGTCGTAGAGTTTGGCGACCGCCACTCCGGAAGACGCGGTCCGGGAGGGCCAGTCCGTGCTGGGCGAGACGATATCGGCGGCGGTCAGGTCGTTGCCGTGCCGCGCGCGTCGCGCTCCATGTTCGGTGAGCACCAGTCGCGGCAGTTCCGGCAGCAGATCCGGGAGGGGCACCATCCGGTCCGCGACGGAAGGGCCGAGCGCCTCGATGTCGTCGAGCGAGACGGCCCCGCGCAGGTCGAACGCCCCGTTGCGGTGCCGCCGCAGCGCCTCCAGGCAGGCTCCGCAGCCGAGCGCTGCGCCAAGGTCGTGGGCGAACGCACGCATGTAGAAGCCGGGGTCGCAGGTGACACGGCATTGTACGCGGGTTCCGTCGACCGCCAGCACGTCGACGGCATGCACGGTCACTTCGACCGGGTCTGGTGCAACCGGCTGGTTCCTGCGTGCGAGCTTGTACGCCCGGACGCCGCGGATCTTCTTGGCCGAGAACGGCGGGGGGCGCTGCGGCCAGGTGCCCACGAACGCCTCCACTGCCTGTTCGATGGCCGCCCGGTCCGGGGCGTTCACGAGGCCGGTTCCCAACCGATCCCGTGCATCGGCGGTGATCGTCCCGGTGGCGTCGTAGGTGTCGGTGGAGACCCCGAGCAGGATGCATCCCTCGTAGGTCTTGCGTCCCGCCGAAAGGAGCGACGCGAGCCGCGTGGCGCGGCCCACCACGAGCGGCAGTACGCCGGTGGCTACGGGGTCCAGCGTGCCTATGTGACCGACCCGCCTGACGCCGAGCGCCCTGCGGGCGTGCGCCACGACGTCGTGCGACGTCAGGCCGGATGGCTTGTCGACGACCAGCACCCCATCCATTGTCAGGATCCGGTTGCGGCCGGAACGTGCGTACCTGATCTCCCGATAGCCGCCACGGTGCGTGCCAGCAGGCGTACCTCGACGTCCGGCGCCGGGGCCTCCAACGTGCAGCCCGAGGCGTTGCGATGGCCGCCGCCGCCGAACGCCGCGGCAACGGAGCGGACGTCGACGAGCCCCTTCGAGCGCAGGCTGACCCGGGTCGCACCGTCGTCTGCCCGGAGCATGATCACCGCTTCGACGTCGCGGGCCGCCAGCGGCAAATTGATCACACCCTCCATGTCGTCCGGCGGGCAGCCGGTCTCGCGGAGCAGGGCCTCGTCGATACGCAGGATGGCGACGCGGCCGCGCGCCTCGAGGCGCATCTCGTTCAGCAGCCGGCCGGTCAGGCGGAGCTTGCCGAGCGAGCTGTTCTGATAGACGGCAGCCGCGAGGGCCGCGACGTCGACGCCGCAGGCGGCCACGTTCCGGCAGGTCTCGAACGTGCGGGCGGTGATGTTGGCATGCCGGAACGAGCCGGTGTCGGTGAGGATGCCGGCGTACAGCGCCGCCCCGATGTCCGGCGTCAACGCAACGCCGAGTGCGGCGATCAGGTCATGGACCATTTCCGCGCAGGCCGCCGCGGTGGGGTCGAACCAGTTGAGCGCGCCGTACATCGCGTTGCCGGCGTGGTGGTCGATGTTGATGACGGGCTGGAGCTCCAGCCCGGCGACCTCCGTGCGCTCCAGGGTTCCGCACTCCAGCACGACCGCTGCATCGAAGCGTTCGTCGACGGTCCTGGCCACCTCGATCGTCTCCGCCCCCGGGAGTGTCCGCAGGTACGCGGGCGGCGCGTCGCGGTTGACGATGCGCGGGGTCTTGCCGAGCGCGCGCAGCGCGTGGGCGAGCGCCAACTGCGAGCCGATCGAGTCGCCGTCCGGTCGGACGTGCGAGGCGAGCACGAAGCGTTCTCCGTCCAGCAGCGCGCGGGTGATGTCTGCGAGCGGGTCAGGCGCCATCTCTGTCTTCCGGATCGACCGCGGTCGGGTTGTCGCCGGTGCTGCCGCCGGTTTCCCGGCGCTCCCGCTCGATTTCGTCGAAGATGCGGGCGATCCGATCCTGCCGCTCGGCGGAATCGTCGTACTCGAATCTGATCTCCGGCACCTGCCTGAGCTGCAGGCGCTGTCCGATTGCGCGACGCAGGTACGGTTGCGCCCGGCGCAGGCCGCGGGCCACGCTCCGGTGGTCGCTGTCGGTGAGCAGCGTGTAGTAGACGCGGGCGAGCTGGAGATCCGCGGTCATCCTGACGTCGGTGACCGTTATGCCGAGCAGGCCGGGATCGCGAACGGATCGTGCCAGAAGCGTCGAGAGCTCCGTTCGGACGCGTTCGGCGACACGCCGGATGCGGTTGCCTTGTGCCATGTAGTGTCCGCTGGCGTCCGTCAGCTCAACCACTGCAGGTCGGTCGCCAGAATGAGCCCGGGGTCGCGTCGCTCGATCTCCGTGACGACACCGTCGAGGACACGATCCACGTGGTCCCGGTGTAACGCCACCGCCGCTACGCCGAGGCGCGCGCGCTGGTGCGTGTCCAGGTGGTCGATCTCCGCCACCGAGACGTTGAGCTTCCGGACCCGATCCTTGACGCTCGCGAGAATGCGCCGCTTGTCCTTCAGCGAGCGCGCACCGGGAATGTGGAGATCGACGGTCAGAAACCCGACGGCAGGCATCGGTCCGGCGGCGACTGGCGGAGCCGCCCCTCGTCAGACGGTAGCGACGACCTTCTCCACGGTGAACGACTCGACGACGTCGCCGAGCTTCAGGTCTGCGTAGCGTTCGAACGCCAGACCGCACTCCATGCCGCCCCGCACCTCGTTGACGTCGTCCTTGAAGCGCCGCAGGGATCCGATGCGTCCCTCGTGAACGACCACGCCGTCCCGCACGATCCGGGCCTGGGCATCGCCCGCGCGCGTGATGATGCCCTCGGTGACCAGGCATCCGGCCGCCGTGCCGAACTTCGGAACCTTGAACGTCTGCCGAATCTCGGCGGCGCCGAGCTTGACTTCCTTCGTGGTCGGATCGAGCAGTCCGGCCATGGCCTTCTTGAGCTCGTCGGTGACGTCGTAGATCACCGAATGGAGACGGATATCGACCTCCTCCCGTTCCGCAACGGCGGTGGCGTTGCGGTCGGGGCGTACGCTGAACCCGACGATGATCGCATTGGATGTCGATGCGAGCAGGACGTCCCATTCGCTGATGGCCCCGACGCCGGTGTGGATGATGCGCGTCTTGACCCGCTCGTCGCCCAGCTTGCCGAGGGAATCGGCCAGCACCTCCGCGGAGCCCTGCACGTCCGCCTTGATGATGATCGGAAGCTCCTTGGCTTCACCCTCCGACAACTGCTGCTGCAGCGACTCGAGCGTCAGCCGCTGGCCGCGGCCGCCGAGCGCCTTCTCCTTCGCCTGGTTCTGTCGCAGCACGGCAATCTGGCGCGCCTTTGCCGCATCCGTTACGGCCTGGAAGGCGTCGCCGGGCTGCGGCAGACCGGTCAACCCGAGCACCTCGACCGGACTGGATGGACCGACCTCGTCCGTCTTCTGCAGCCGGTCGTCGAGCAGTGCCCGAACGCGCCCGACCACGACGCCCGCGATGAAGTTGTCGCCGACACGCAGCGTGCCGTCCTGCACCAGGATCGTCGCGACCGGCCCGCGGCCACGGTCCACTTTGGCCTCGAGCACCGTGCCGGTCGCGGCTCGCTTCGGATTGGCTTTCTGTTCCTCGATCTCGGTCACGAGGAGGATCATCTCCAGGAGCCCGTCGAGGTTGTCCCGCTTCTTCGCCGAGACCGGTACGGTCACCGTCGACCCGCCCCAGTCCTCCGGAGTCAACCCGCGCTCGGAGAGCTCGTTCTTGACGCGGTCCAGGTTGGAGCCGGCCTTGTCGATCTTGTTGATGGCGACGATGATGGGTACGCCAGCCGCCCGCGCGTGGTCGATTGCCTCCTGCGTCTGCGGCATCACCCCGTCGTCGGCGGCCACGACCAGGATGACGACATCGGTCACCTGAGCGCCGCGCGCCCGCATCAGCGTGAACGCTTCGTGACCCGGCGTGTCCAGGAAGACGATCTTGCGGTCGTTCACCTTCACCGAGTAGGCGCCGATGTGTTGCGTAATGCCGCCGGCCTCGCCCTCGGCGACCTTCGTCTCGCGGATGGCGTCGAGCAGGGTCGTCTTTCCGTGGTCGACGTGTCCCATTACGGTGACGACCGGGGCGCGGACGATCAGGTCGGCGGGCTTCGTGTCCTCGGCCTCGATGACCACCATCTCTTCCTCGAACGTGCGCATTTTCACGTCCGCTCCGAACTCCCGCGCAATGGTCGTCGCCGTCTCGGGGTCGAGCGTCGTGTTGATGGTCATCATCACGCGCCGTTCGATCAGCTTCTTCAGAACGTCCTTCGGCTTGACCTCGAGACGCTCGGCCAGATCCTTGACGGTCATGCCTTCGGCCAGCGTGATGGTCCGCGTGACGGGCGGCGGCGGCGCCGGCGTAGCCGCCGCCTGTGTGCGCGTCCGCCGGTACTGTGAGCGACGTCCGCCCGGTCTGTGATGCGGCCTTGGAGGCGGGCGGTAGCCGACCGCCGGCCGCGGCGGCAGTGGCCGCGCCGCCGGCGGGCGCACCGGCTGGGACGGCAGCGGCCGCGGTCCACCGAGCGGCGGCCGCGCGACCGGGCCGATCGTCCCGGTCGCGACGGGTGGCGGCACCGGCCGGATGGGCATCCTCGGAGCCGCTGGCGGCGTGGCGGGACGCGGCTTGACCGGTTTGGGTTCCTCGATGCGCAGGCGCAGGCGCGGAGGCACGACCCGTCCGGTCGGGCGTAGCGCGAGTCCCGAGCCGGGGCGCTTCACCGGACCCGGGACCGCGGGCGGCGGCACGGCCGCGCGCGGCGCGGGTACGGCGGGGGAGGCCGTTACCGGTCGGGGCGTCTGCGCCGCCGGCGGCGGAATCTTCGGTTCCGCACGGGTTCCTGCCACGGCGGCGGCTACGGTCGTTTCCTCGGTCTGCTGTAGCGTCATGCGTTCCACTTCGGTGCGGGGGGCCTCGACCCTTGCCCGCGGAGGTTCTTCTGCCTCTACGCGGGGCGGCTCGACTCTTGCGATCGGGGTCTCTTCGATCTCGACGCGCGGGGTTTGCTCGACCTTGAGGGGCGGAGTCTCCTCGGTCTTCACGCGCGGGGTCTCCTCGACCCTGATGCGTGGAGGCTCCTCGACTGCTACGCGGGGCGGTTCGACTCTCGACTGCGAGGTTGCCGCGACCTCTGCGCGAGGAGTTTCCTCCACCCGTACGCCGGGTGGCCCGACACTCGCGCGCGCGGTTTCGTCGACCGGCGCAGGCGGCTCCTCCACGCGAATACGGGGCGTCTCGACCCGGAGCCGGGGGGCTCCCTCGACCCGCAGCCGTGGTGTCGAGGGGAGCGCCCGGGGTGCGGACGCGGTCGGGATCGTCGGAACTGCTGCCGCGGGCGCATCGGCCGCCGGCGTAGCGGCGCTCTCGACCGGTGGCGGCGCTGCCGGAGCGGTTTCGGCCGGCGGCGTTTCCGCCGCGGCTGCCTCCAGCTCGGCGGTGCCGACTTCCACCGCGTCGGCCGCCACTTTCGCCGCCTTGGCCGACTTCACCAGACGCGGTGGACCCAGCTTGGGCGCCGGAGGCGCGGCCGCTTCCGGCGCGGCCCTGCCACGCCCGCCACGCTTGGCGGTGGCCCGCTGCGAGAAGAGCGAACCGGCCGGCAGGGTGACGTTTCGCTTGCGGGCGATCCGCTCGGCGAACTGCCGGGCCACGATCTCCTCGACGGTGCTCGATGCGCTTTTTGCCTCGATCCCGTGCTGCGAACGCAGCAACTGGACGACTTCCTGGCTCGGAATGCCGAGAACCTCAGCGATCTTGTAGATGCGAATTGTGCCCACGGGCGCTTTCACTCCGCTGTCGGTGTCTCGCCGGGCGCGTCCGCCGGCGCTTCGGGCGTAGTCCCCGCAGGGGCGGTCATCGAAGCGTCGCCCGTTTCGTCCGTTTGGACTGCTCTCGTGGCGGCGTCGACCTGTTCCCGAACGGTGGCCTGCAGTTCACTGGCGGTTGCCTCGTCCACGCCCGCGACTTCGGCCAGCTCGGCCGTTTCGACCTCGAGCAGACGGTCGGCCGTATCGAGCCCCGCTTCGCTCAGTCGCAGGAGTTGCGCGTCCTCGAGTCCGGGCAACGTGAGCGTGCCGGCGTCCTCGCCATCCTCGAGCTCTTCGAACTGGGCTTCCACCTCACGGCGCTTCTCTTCATCGCTCTTGATGTCGATCTTCCAGCCGGTCAGCTTGGCCGCCAGGCGGACGTTCTGTCCCTTCTTGCCGATCGCGAGCGAGAGCTGGCGATCTTCCACGATCACTTCGACGATCGGCTCCTCGCTGTCGACGACGGTCACCCGCTGCACCCTGGCCGGACTGATGGCGTTGGTCACGAAGACAACGGGGTCCTCCGACCACTCGACGATGTCGATCTTCTCGCCGCGCAACTCGCGGATGATCGCCTGCACCCGCGTGCCCTTCATCCCGACGCAGGCGCCGACCGGGTCGACGTCGCGCTCGCGCGAATGGACTGCGACCTTGGCCCGGTCCCCGGCTTCCCGCACGGCGCCGCGGATCGTGACCGTCCCGTCGTAGATCTCGGGGACCTCCTGCTCGAACATCTTTATCAGCAGTGTGGGGTCGGTACGCGACAGGATGATCTGGGGGCCCTTGGTGTTCTTGTTGACCTCCCGAATGACCGCGCGGATGCGGTCGCCGGTCGTGTAGTTCTCGGCGCGCGACTGTTCCCGTCGCGGGAGCAGTGCCTCCACGCGTTCGGCGTCCACGACGATGTCGCCGTTCTCGAACCGCTTGACCGTACCGTTCATGACCTCGCTGACCCGGTCGATGTACAGCGCGTAGACGTTGTCGCGCTCCGCCTCGCGCACCTTCTGGAAGATCACCTGCTTCGCGGTCTGCGCGGCGATACGTCCGAGCACCCCCTTGATCTGCTTGGGAAACTCGATCTCCATGTCGATTTCCGCCTCGTCGCCGTACAGTTCCTGCGCCTCGGCGAGCGAGATCTCCGTCAGTGGATCGGTGACCTCGTCTACGATCTGGCGCACCGAGAACAGCTCCACCTCACCCGTCGCGTGATCGAACTTCGTCCGCAGGTTCTCGGTCGACTTGTAGTGCTTGCGCGAGGCTGTCAACACCGCGTCCTCGATGGCCGTGACGATGACATCGGGCTCAATGCCCTTCTCCTTGGCCAGCGCGTCGATCATCTGTTGCAGCGGATTGCTCATGACCTGCTCTCGCGCGCGGGCCGCTTGCCCGCGCGACGACTTCACAACTCCACTTCCAGTCGAGCCCGCGTCACCAGCGCCCACGGAATACGGTGGACGCGCTGCCCTGCGGTCACCACGACGCAACCGCTGTCCGCCGGCGGCTCGCCGCCGGCCGGTTCCACGCCCGCGATCCGCCCGCAGATGAACTGCTGTCCGTCGACGGCCTCCGACGTCACGAACCGGGCGAGCCGACCACGAAAGCGCCGGCAGTCGACCAAGTGCCGCAACGGGCGGTCGAGCCCCGGCGACGACACCTCCAAGGTGTACGGGTGCTCGAAGTCGAACTCGGCGTCGAGCACCACGCTCACGTCCGTGCTCACCCGCTGGCAATCGTCGAGGGTAACCGCTTCGGCCGCGGCGTCGCCATCCTCGCCGGTCGCGCCAGGAGGCCGGTCGATGACGATTCGCAGCAGCCAGCCCACCGTCTCACGCTGGAGCTGGACGTCGAAGACGTCGAGCCCGAAGTCGCGGGCGACCCGCTCCGCAATGGACCAGACCTGCGCAACCCGGCCTTCACCGGGCTTCACCCTGTCTTACTCCGCCTCGCCCTGCAACTGCGTCCTGAAACACAAAGAAGTGGGCAAATTGCCCACTTCTGCAGGACTTCGTCTCTCGTAGCCGGGAGAGTATATCATGGAAGCCGGCTGCTACGGCGTCAGGCGATACAGCATGCGCGGGTACGGGATGGTCTCGCGGATGTGCTCTATCCCGCAGAGCCAGGCGACGACGCGCTCGATGCCCATGCCGAAGCCCGCATGCGGCACGCTTCCGTACCGTCGCAGGTCCAGGTACCACTCGAATGCCTCCTGCGGCAGCTCGTGCTCGCGAATCCGTTCGAGCAGCAGCGCGTAGTCGTCCAGGCGTTCGCCGCCCCCTACGATCTCCCCGTATCCCTCCGGGGCCAGCACGTCGACGGAGAGCGACAGGTCCGGCCGCTCCGCATCCGGCTTCATGTAGAAGGCCTTGATCGCCGCGGGAAAGCGCTGCACCGCGACCGGCCGGTCGAAGTGCTCCGCCAGCGCCGTCTCGTCCGGGCCGCCGAAGTCCCCGCCCCACTCGAACGGGAGCCCGCGGGCCTTCAGGATCTCGACCGCCTCGTCGTAGGCGATGCGCGGGAACGGCGACCGTACCCGCTCGAGCGTTGCGGTATCTCTTTCGAGCACCTCCAGCTCACGGGTGCGCCGTTCGAGAACGCGCTCGACGATCGAGACGACGAGCGCCTCGGCCAGATCCGTTGCGTCGTCGAGGGTGGCGTAGGCCATTTCGGGCTCGACCATCCAGAACTCGGTCAAATGGCGCCGCGTCTTCGACTTCTCGGCGCGAAACGTCGGCCCGAAGCAGTACACCCGCCCCAGCGCCATCGCGTTGGCCTCGTTGTAGAGCTGGCCGCTCTGCGTGAGGTAGGCCGTCGCATGGTCGAAGTAGGGGACCGCGAACAGCGTCGTCGTGCCTTCGCAGGCGGCCGGGGTGAAGATGGGCGTGTCCGCCAGGATGAAGCCGCGACCGTTGAGGAAATCGCGGATACCGTTGACGACCTCGTGCCGCACGCGCAGGATCGCCGCCTGCCTCCGGCTGCGGATCCACAGGTGACGCCGATCGAGGAGATAGTCGACGCCGTGCTCTTTCGGGGTTATCGGGTAGTCGCGGGACTCGCCGACCACCGTGAGGGTCGACACGTCGATCTCGTAGCCGCCCGGGGCGCGTGCGTCCTCCCGGACCGTCCCTTCGACGATCAGCGACGTTTCCTGGCCGAGATGGTCGGCTGCCGAGAACGTCTCGTCGCCGACGGCGGCCTTCGACACCACGGCCTGAACGAACCCGCTGCCGTCGCGCAGGGTGAGGAAGTGAATCTTCCCGCTCGATCGCCGCTGGTGCAGCCACCCGCGGATGGCGATCTCCCGGCCGACGTGGTCGGCAATCGCCTCAATGCTCGTCGTGGTCGCCCGCATGCTCGTAGCGTACTACGAGGCGGCTTCCGCCAGCACGGCGGCCAGCAGGTCGCCGAGATGCTGTCGGTCCCGATCCTGCCGGATCGCCTCCCGGGCGTACGCCAACGTGTGGGGCACCGCATCGCGATACCGCGGGTTGCCGCGCACGGCAATCTGGAACCCGAACGTGCCCAGTGCCTTGAGGGCCCGTTGCACCGTGGTGCGAACGAAGCGTCGCCGGAGTCCCGGTCCGTCTCGCACGCCCGCGATGGTCTGGTAGTGGGTGAGCAGCCGGTCGACCTCGTCCGCGTCCAGCGCCACGTAGGCATCTCGCAGCAGCGACGCCAGGTCATAGGTGTCCGGTCCCATGCGCGCGTCCTGGAAGTCGATGACGTGGAGTCGGTCCTCGTGCACCATCAGGTTGCGGCTGTGGAAGTCGCGGTGGCAGAGCACGCGCGGCTCGGCCGCCATATCCGAGGCCAGGGTGCGGAATTCGTCGCCGAGGGCGCGCCTCGTGGCCGCCGTGAGCCTCTGGTGCCGGAAGCCGACGACGAAGTGCTCGACGAAGAAGTCGAGCTCCTGCGTCAGCTTGGCGACGTCGAACGCCAGGCCGAAGGGACCCGCGCCCGATCCGGCAAACCGGCGGCCGGCGTCCTGAATCGTGGCAATGATCTCTACCGCTTCCCGGTAGCGCGCGCCGCGCTCGACGGCCGACAGGGTCGCGACGGCGTCCTCCAGCAGCGTGTCGCCGAGGTCCTCGACCACGACGATTCCCAGTCCCGCATCCGCGCCGTGGATGGCCGGCACCCGCACGGGAAACCCGCGGAACAGCTCGGCGACCCGGATCAGCGGCAGCGTCTCGGGGTCGATCGAACCGTCGTGGACCACGAGGATGCGTGACGGCGCGGCCGGCGGAACGACACGTACGAAACGGCGATCGGAGGCGTCGCCCGCCAGCGGCACGAGACGGGTGGATGGAGGCAGGCCGGCGCTGCGCAGCCAGGTTCTTGCACGCGATTCCGGGGTGTCGGAGTGTAGGGACATGCCCATCATCGGTCTTTCGCCGGGAGGCCGTCGAGAGGGTAGACCACCGCGTTCCCGACGGCGCTCCCGCCCTCTCCGGTCGCCGCGGCCTCGGCCGGCACGCAGATCCGACGGCGCAGCACCGTCCCGGCGGGCAGGCTGACGTCGTCCGCGATGATGCACTCGTCCAGCCGGCAGTCGGCGCCGACGCGGGCGCGGTCCCAGATCGCGGTGCGGTTGAGCGAGGCGGTCGGATGAATCGTCGACCCGCTTCCGGCCGGCGGCGCCTCGTGTCCCTCGCGTCGAGCCACGGCCAGCGAGGCGGCCAGATAGTCCGCCGGCGATCCGACGTCCAGGAAGTCGTCCTCGCACCGGTGGGCGCGGATGACCCCGGAGCTCTCGTCTTCCGGAAGCGCCAGAAGTCGGTCGTACAGGCCGCCGATGGTCGCGGCGGGCCGGCCGGCGGGCAGGTCCGCGAAGACCGTTGCCTCGACGAGTTGCACTCCGACGAAATGGGCGGCCGGCCGGCCGCCGGCGCGCGCGAACCCGCGCACGCGGCTGTCGTCCGCGACGAGCACGCCGCCGTAGCGGTCCGGGTCCGGATGCGGCACGACGGCGAGGGTGACCGCAGCGCGGGTGCGTCCATGGGTCTCGGCGAGCGCGCGGAGCGAGAGGGTCGTCAGCGTATCGCCGTTGACGATGAAAAAGCGCGGGCCGAGCAGCGGCAGCGCTTGTCGCGGACCGCCGCCGGAGCCGAGGATGACCGGCTCCCAGGAGTAGCGCACGCGTACCCCGGCGGCTTCGCCGTGGCCCACCACACGCGCTATGGTCTCCGGCCGGTGGTGCAGGTTGAGGACGGCGTCCGCGACACCCTGGGCCGCCAGCCATTCCAGGACGCGAGTCACGAGCGGTCGGCCGGCGACCGGCACCGCCGGTTTCGCGCGAACATTCGTCAGCGGCCGCAGACGTGTTCCGAGTCCGGCCGCGAGGACGAGGACGGGAGGGAGCGGACCGGCCATCGCGTCGAGCGCTACCCGAAGACCATGTCGCCGACCGGACGCCCGTGCGCCGCGCAGTCCGACTCCCAGACGCGGCGATAAGATGCCGTGATGTAGTCGGCGGGGTTGCGGCCGAGCGCCTGCGCGAGCCGCTTGACGCCCGCTTCGCTGCCCTCGATCTCGACAAAGACCCCGCACGGCGTCTCGTCGATGGCGACGATCGTGCCGTCGCGCTCGAATTCCTCGCGGTACTTCTGGTACCGGAACCAGACGTCGAATCCCGCCCGCTCGAGAACCCGGAGCAGCACGGCTCCGTCGCCGACGCCGGTCTCGACCTCTTCGCGGACCTTCATGACGGCGGGTTGCGGCGGTCCCTTGAAGGTGAGGGTGGCGACGCTGCCGCCGCCGGCTTCCGGCGTCTCGATGCGCACGCGCAACGTGCACCACTCGGAACGCAGCCGGCCGGAGCTCGTGTCGAGCAGGCGGTCGTCCTGCAGGCGCCGCGCCCGCAACTGGACGGCTCCGAGCGTCGCGACCGCGTCGCGGGCCGCAGCGGCCGATTCGAACGACAGCTTGATCTCGCGCTCGAGATGATCGCTCATCGGTGATTTCCGTTCGAATTCCAGCCCGACAATCGTCGCCTCCTAGGCCCAAGTTTACCAACCACAAAACTAAACCAATTTAGAATCAGTGGTTTACGCCGACAGAAATGCCCGAGTGGCACTACAAACGCGTACGAACCGGGGAAATTGGTCGGTCAGACGAGCGTCTTGCGGACGCCGCCGGGATGTGGGTCGACGCCGCGCGCGTCGTAGATGGCCCGCTGATCGGGTTCGGCTTGGGTTGCCGTGCGCACATGCAGCGTGCGTCCGTCGGGACGGCGGAAGGTGGCGGTGACGCGCTGCTGGCCTTCGAGGACGCGGCGTAGCGTGGTCCACCTGGCGTGTTCGCGGCGCGCGCGCAGCCGAGTGCGGATGACCTGCACGAGCTGGTAGGCGATGACGGTGATGAACAGGTGGCCGTCGGCCCGCGCCGGCTTGCGGTGGTAGATCGGGCGCAGGCCGAGCTCGGATTTGAGCGAGCGGAATACCGCCTCGACGTCGGTGAGCGTGGTGTAGGTACGCCACAAGGCGTCTTCGTTCCAGTCGGTCTCGCTGCTGCGCAGGCAGTAGACGCCCGGATGGGTAACCATCGAGCCGTCCTGGGGGCGGCGGGTCCAGTTGACGGCGACGGCCTGGTCGCCGGCCTCGTTGGCGGTAACGGTGATCTGGTAGTGCGAGGCGACGCGGGAATGCTTGGCTTTCAGCCGTCCGATGCGTTGCCAGACCTGGTCGAGGCGCTTGTGCGCGCGGGGACGCGACAGCCCGTCGTTGAGCTTCGTCAGGGCGGTCTCGAAGCGGGAGGCGAAACGCTCGACGATGCCCCGCTCCTTCTCGGCGCGCTCCTCGGAGTAGCAGTACAGGCGCACTTCGTCGGGGTCGGTCGAGACCACCTTGTGCATGTGCACGGTCTGGTCCGACTGCGTCTGGAGCGACACGGCGGCATCGGCATCGAAGCGGCGGTGGCGTTCGCGGCTGACCACCAGATAGCGGTAGCCGTTGTCGCGCAACCAAGTCACACAGGCGTCGGTGGCGACACCGCGGTCCATCACCACCAGGGCGCCGACCGGCGCCTCCAGTGCTTCGAGCATCCCGGCCAGCGTCCGGTGTTCCCGGACGTTGCCGGCGAAGACTTTCGAGCGGCGCACGAAGCCGCTGGCATCGAGCATCAGGCCCAGGGTCAGCAGCGGGCAGTCGCTGCGCTTCTCTTTCGAGTGCCCGCGTTGCGCCTGCGGCTGGTCGCTCGCCTCGCCCTCGAAGTAGGTGTTGGTCAGGTCGTAGAGCGTCACCGTCGGCTGCAGGTCGAACAGCCCCATCGCGCGGTCGAACAGATGCGCCTCGATCGCCTCGCGATGCTTCACCAGCACGTCCGAGGCGCGGTAGAGCTGCATCGCACCGACGGTCTCGAAGTCGACGCCGAGCAACTCCCCGAGACCGCTGCGCTCCTGCAGCCAGCGGTGCGTCGCGCGCTCCGAGGCGGGCGCGGCCAGACGCCCGACGATGGCGCCGGTGGCCGCGCTGCGCAGGGCGCCGTTGACGCCCAACCGGGTCAGCAGCGCCGGCAGGTCCAGTTGCTCGAGCGCCCACAGGCCGACCTGCTCCACGCCGACGCTGCGGGGGCGGACCAGCCGCAACGAGTCGACATCGACCGGCTGCACATCGGTCAGTCCGGCGGTCGGCGCGGCCGCGCCGCGGGCGATCAACTGCGCCGCGATCCGTTGCGCTTCCTCCTCCACGGCAGGCGGACAATCGGCCACCAGCGGCGCCTGACCGCTCAACGCATCGTTGATGCGGGCGCACAGCAGCGGCCAGTCCGCCTGAGGAATATCGAAGTGGCGACCGAGGTTGAGGAGGGTGCGCTGGCGCACGCTGCTGCCGAGGCGTTCGGCGTGCACGAGGCGATGAGAGAAGTAGGGCTTTCCGTCCTCAGTCCGCCGGGTTTGGGTGCGCCGAATGAACATGGCGCTCACCATAGCGGACGCACCCTGTCCCAGGCAAGTATTCCCATACGCTTATGGCACTACATTCGTCTCTGGCGAAACCTGATCCTTTATAATCAACAAGTTGCAGGCCTCGCACTCCCCGAAAACCGCCCAAATCCGCAAAACGACCGCTAATCTTGGTAAAGATGGGCTAGCGCGTGACGCGGATGCGGTAGGAGCAACCGGCAAGGGCTGGCGTGCCGACGTTCCGGCCGAAGAGCATCACCTTGTGGGTGCTGCCGAGCCCGCCGGGCACCAGGAGCGACTTCAGGGCGAGCCGGCGCCGGAGCGCGGCGACGCTGCCTTCGTCGGATTTGCGATTCACCCGTTCGACCGCCCCGAGCCCCAGCAGGAAGTAGGTCTGATCCAGGACGCCCAGCGTGCGTGCGCCCGCGGCTTCGGCCGCGTCGCGCACGAGCGTCAGGTCGACGTGCGCGGTGATATCGCACTCTCCCGGGTCGACGAGCCACGGTGGGGGCGCCCCGTCCGCGGCGTCCGCGATGCGCTGCCGGCGGTAGGTCGTGAGCGTACCGGCCGCGTGGGTTGCCGAGTAGAGCTCGTGCGCCTCGTGGCCGTAGTCGACGAGCAGCAAGAATCCGCGGCTGAGCGCGGTGACCGCCTGCCGTACCCAGTCGGCCGCGGCCGGCACGACCTCGGCCCGCCACCCCGACTCCAGGGTTATGTTCCGGTCGTGGACGTGCGCCTGCACGCGTGCGTCGGAGAGTGGGCCGAGGCGTTCGGCGAAGTCGCCGGTCGCGGCGTCGACGTCGACGTACACCTCCCGGAGTCCGTCCCCGGTCATCTCCAGCACGTGCGGGGGGAGCGCGTCGAGCAGCTCGTTGGCGAAGATGCCTCCCTGGATCGCCGACGGAATGCAGGGGCCGGACGAGGCCACTTTGGTCGCGTGGGGCCCGAGTGTGGCGGTCTGGGCGTCGCGCGCGGCCCGGCTCCGCTCGACCAGGTGGAGCCGGATGGCGTCGTAGAAGGCCGGGTCGTCCGCGGCGGCGGCGTCGAGCACGTCCCGCGCGAGGCGACCGTTGCCGGCGGCCGCCTCGACCAGGTCGAACCGCGTCTCACCGTCCCTCGATCGCAGGACGCGCCACATCTCGGCGAGCTGCGATGCCAGCAGGGCGCCGAACAGAGGGCCGAGATCGACGCTGGTGAAGAAATCGCCCGCGCGGCCGGATCGGCGGTCGGCGCGGGCGTAGTAGCCCAGCTCGGAATGGTACAGGGCGAGCTCGACGTAAGCGGCGAACGGCAGCGGACCCTTCGTCCGGATCCGCTCCCGGATCACCTCCCGCAGCGTCATCTCGCCCCGTCCGGTCGACTCCGCTGCTACTCCTTCTCCGCCTGCAGGAACACGCGCGTGTCGCGGCGCTGCACCAGGAGGAACGCGGTTCGCCCCGACTCGATCTCGCCGAGTTCCGCGGTCGCGTCGCTGGCCGACGCGACGTCGACGCGGTTGATGCTGAGAATCACGTCTCCGGGCTGCAGCCCGCCCGCCTCTGCTGGGCTACCGCGCTGCACGTCCACGACCACCGCGCCGACCGTGTCCGCCGGCACGCGCAGGCGACGGGCCAGCGGCGGCGTCATATCCTGGAGCGTGATGCCGAACCCTTCGCTGGTCTCTTCGGCGACCACCACGGGGCGGCTCTCAACCTCGAGATCGAGCTCGCCGATGGTGACGTCGAGGGTCAGCGGCTCGCCGTTGCGAACGATGTCGACCTGCACCGTCGTTCCGGGCCGGGTCGCGACGACCCGGTTCTGGAGATCCCGGGTGTTGTCGACCGGGTCGCCACCGTACTCGACGATCACGTCGCCGGCTTCCATGTCCGCCTGATCCGCAGGTCCATCCGGGCTGACCAGTGAGACGATTACGCCTCGCGGCTCCTTGAGCCCGAGCACTGCGTATTCGTCGCGCGGGACGTCGCGTATCTGAATGCCGATCACCCCGCGCGTCACCTTGCCGCCGCGGAGCTCGCCGAGCAGATCGCGCACGGTATTGATGGGTACGGCGAAACCGACACCCGCGTTGGATCTGCGGTCGCTCACGATCGCCGTGTTCATGCCGACCACCTCTCCGCGGATGTTCAGGAGCGGTCCGCCGGAGTTGCCCGGATTGATTGCCGCATCGGTCTGCAGCATCTCGTTGCTGCGTCCGGGGGCCGACGGCAAGGGCCGCGCGAGCGCCGAGATGACCCCGACGGTGACCGTATGGCTGAGGCCGAAGGGCGCGCCGATCGCCATCACCCAGTCGCCGGGCGCCATCTGACTCGAGTCGCCGAACGTCGCGACAGGCAACTGCCGGTCGGGTCGCTCGACCAGTTCGAGGAGCGCGCTGTCGGTCAGCCGGTCTCGTCCCAGCACCCGCGCTTCGTAGCGCTCGTCGTCGTCGTCGCCAAAGAAGTGGATTTCGATGTTCGTGGCGTTCTCGATGACGTGGTTGTTCGTCAGAATCAGGCCGGCGCGGTCGATCACAAACCCGGTTCCGGTCGCTGCCGGCCGGGTGGTGTCGCTGTCGTCGCGCGGCTCCTCGCGTTCCTGCGGCTCCCCGAAGAAACGGCGGAAGAACTCGTTGCCGCCGAACTCGTTCATGTTCCCCTGCTGCTGCCGCGGCTGCTGGGTCCAGATGGTCACGACCATCGCCGTCTGGGCTTCGGCGATCTCGCGGAACGTGGTTGCGGTCAGGTTGCCGGAGATCGGCGAGCTGTTCGATACCGGCGTCTGAACGGACTGCGCCGCCGATGGCGGCGCCAGGTTGAAACGCGAAGCGATCACCATCCCAACCGCCATGGCCGTCACGGCGATCAGCAACGTGGAAACGAATGTGGTCCTCGATCTCGGCATCATTTCCTCCAGCGGGGCGAGCACCCGCTCCCTTCGTATCGATTCCTAGTGTAACGCCGCTCCACGATCCGGCACGGCTTCGCGGCGGGAGCGCAGACTTCTAGCCCAGCGGCACGATTTCCGTCTGCCGCGGGCCTGTGACGGCGGCCTCCGCGCCGTCCACGTACAGGTTGATCTCGGTCCGAACGCCGAAGTCATCCAGATAGATGCCGGGCTCGATCGTGAAGCCGGTGCCGGAGATGAGCCGCCGCTCGTCATGCGTCTCGTAGTCGTCCATGTGCACGCCGTTCCCGTGGACCTCCTGCCCCAGGCTGTGCCCGGTGCGGTGCATGAAGCGGTCGCCGTAGCCGGCGGCGTCAATCACGCCCCGTGCGGCGCGGTCCACCTCCCAGCCGCTGATCGGTCGTCCGGCGCCCACCCGCTCGGTGACGAGCGCGACGGCGGCGTCGCGCGCCTCGCGCGCTGCGCCGAAGAGCGCCGCGGCCTGCCCCGGTACGTCGGAGCCGGTGAAGCCGACCCAGGTGATGTCGGCGTACACGGCGCCCGGCCGATCGAGCTTGCCCCACAGGTCGAGCAGGACGACCTGCCCGGGCCGGATCGGACGGTGGTCGGCCGCGGTCGGCAGATAGTGGGGGTTCCCGCTGCTCTCCTGCGCGGCCACCACGGGCGGACAGTCGGTGACCAGCCCCGCGTCCGCGAACCACTCGGCCATCACCTGCTGGACCGCGTACTCGGTCAGCGAGCCGCCGGTCACGCGGTCGCGGATCAGCTCGAACGCGCGGTCCTTGATACCGTACAGATGCTCGGACGCGGCGCGATGGCTCGCGAGCGCCGCATCGTCCCAGACCGCTTCGAAGCGTTGCACGAGGTCGCCCGAGGACACCACCTCGGCGCCGCGCGATCGGAGGCGCTCGACGGTTCCGGCGTCCACTCGTGAGACGTAGGGAATCGCGCAGGCCGGCGAGTACTCCATCGCAACCCGGCGCATGCCCTGCATCAGGGAGTCCAGACCCGCATCGAGCTCGGCGCGTCCTGCGTAGATCCTTCGCTCTCCCGGAAGGTGCGCCAGACTGTGCCGCTCTATGCCGTGCACGAGCGCCCGAGGCATCCCGGACGCGGGCACGAGGTAGTACCAGCGTCGGGTCGTCAGCTTCGCGCTGCCGTCCAGGCCGGCCACCCGGCGAGCGATCGGATTGGAGCCGTGGAAGTCGTAGAGGAGCCAGCCGTCGAGTCCGGCCTCGCGGAGCGCCTGCTGAATCGCCGACAGGTCGAATGCCATGCGTGCGTGACCGTCCTGGCGCGGGGCCCATGCGCCAGGACCTCGATCAGTTAGGACGCCGCCGCCCGCTCCGTGGTTTGCGTTCGATCGTCGGACCGGGGACGGACATCCGAATGACACGGCGGAACCGGACGTCGCGAAAGCTCCGACGTATCGGCGAACAGAAGCCGTGAGCCCGACCACCACCCATGCCGTACAACGGGATGATGCGCCGGGCTCGGCAGGCTCTTGCCTGTGCGCAAACCGGCAGACGGCTCAGGCGTCGTCGGCATCCTGTGTCGCCTCCGCGGCGGCTTCCGCCGGCTCCTCGGACATCTCGACGGCGCGCAGGCAGGTGAACTTGAGCTCTTCCTCGGACAGCTCCGCTTCCTCTGCTTCAGCCTCGGCCTCCTCGGCGCCTTCCGCCTCTTCGACCTCGGGCTGGGGCGGGAACTCGATCTCTCCGATGAGGGTCGCCTTGATGTCGCCGTTCTGGTGGGAGAACTCGTAGTTGCTGCGGTCCATCGCGGTTACCCGCGGCACACGGAGCTCGATGTCGCACACCTCGCCGACCAGGATCGGCTGGCGGCGCCGCGCCTGGTCGCCGGTCACCGTGTTGCCGTCCGTGTCGTACCAGAACTCATCGACCTGGAATCCCGCAATGGCGTTCTGCGAGAGGTTCCTGATCCGGATCGACGTGATGTTGAAGCCGCGTTCGCTGCCGGTTCCGCGCCGCGCGACCGGCTGGGTATAGCCGATCTCGGCCTGGCCGCGTTGCGTCGGCACGAGCGAGATCCCTTCGGCCAGCCTTGCCGCGAGACGCTCCGCCGCGGCCATCGCCTCGGGGCTCACCTCGATCTCCTCCGCCGCGGCCGCCGCCGCCGCGGCCGCCGCCGCCTCTTCTTCGCCGCCGCCGCAGGCGGCCGTCGCTACCAGCAGGGCCATGACACCCAAAAGCAGTGCGCGGTTCACGGATTGCATCGCATGTCCTCCCGAAGATCGTTCGCAGAGATGAGGCGAAAGTATAGCAGCACCGCGGCAAGCGCGGGTGCGTCACATTTCTCCGTTCCAGTCCTCCGGCTCGGCGCTGGCCGACCGGAACACCTCCAGATGCCACTTGCCGCCGCCCCACGGCTCGATCACCTCGGCGGCGACGACGTCGACCAGCAGCTCCGAGAACGCACGTCCTTCCGGGTCGCCTTCCAGGTGATAGGCCGGTTCGTCCCAGAAGAAGGTGGGGTAGAGAATGAGGCTGAGGAACAGGTCGTAGCCGTCGTCGACGACGATCAGTTGACCGCAGGGCCGTTTCTGGGTCGAGTGATACACGAGGTACTTTTCCGCGCTGTGCGCCCGGATGTACCGCTTGAGCGCGAACTCCTGGGCGACGACGTCCTCGACCGCCATCTTCTTCACCCAGCACTCGTGGCAGTACTTCTCTTCCCCGCGAGGTTCGGAGACCTCCTTGGTGCCGCACAGGGCGCAGGGAGTACGCGCGGCCGAACGTGGAGCCATACGGTGGATTCTAACAGGCCCCGGCGAGGGGCCGCCGTGGCTGTTAACATCGACCCATGCCGGCTCGTCCGACGCACCGCGGCCTGCGACACTTGGCGCTGCACGCCCGGGCGTTCGACGCCATGAAGCGCTTCTATACGGAGGTCCTCGGCTTTACCGTGGAATGGGAGCCGGACGCGGACAACGTCTACCTGACATCCGGCGCCGACAACCTGGCGCTTCACCGCGGGCCGGCCGGGGGCGACCTGCCCGAGCGCGCCGTGGCCGGCGCTCTCGACCATCTCGGTCTCGTCGTGCGCAGAGCGGACGACGTCGACGCCTGGGCAGACTATCTGACCGGGCAGGGCATCGCGCTCGACGCCCCCGCGAGGACCCATCGCGACGGCGCACGGTCGCTGTACGTGTCCGATCCGGATGGGAACCGCGTGCAGATCATCCACCACCCGCCGATCAGCGGCGCGTAGGGGGCTCGGGCCGGGGCGGCTCGACGGCGCTTCCCCGACCCTTCCTTCAGCGCTCGCCCCACTTCAGCTTCTCCCGCAGCACCGCGAAGTAGTCGCGCGACTCGGCGCGCACGAGTCGCAGCGGGTGGGACGAGCGTTCGACGACGACGGTGTCCCCGTCCTCCAGCGCCACGCTGAGCTGGCCGTCGAAGCTGGCGAACGCTTCGAAACGCGATTCGGCCAGCCTCGGCTGCAACTTCACCGGTTCCCGGCCGGGGATGACGACCGGCCGGTTGGTGAGCGTATGGGGTGCGATGGGGGTCACCGTCAGGGCGTCGACGGTCGGGTGGACGATCGGGCCGCCCGCGGCCAGGTTGTACCCCGTGGATCCGGTCGGCGTCGCCACGATCACGCCGTCGGCGCGGCAACTGGTGACGAGTCGGTCGCGCAGGGTGATCGACACGTCGATGATGCCCGAATCGGCCGATCTGCCGATGACGACATCGTTGAGCACTGTCCTGTCGGCTATGTCCCGCCCGTCGCGCCGGACGCGCGCCCGCACCGTGAGCCGCTCGTCGATGCCGGCACGTCCGGTCAGCACCGAGTCGAGTGCGTCGTGCATCTCGGGACGGGTGATCTCGGTGAGGAAACCGAGACTCCCGCAGTTGACGGCAAGGATCAGCGTGTTTGGGGCCCGGCGTGCGACCGGGTGGGCGACGCTGAGCAGGGTGCCGTCGCCGCCGAGCACGAGCAGCACGTCGGCTGCTCCCGGCAACTCGGCCCGCGAGGTGGTTCGGTGGCCGCTCAGGCCCGCGCTGCGCGCGGTCTCCCTCTCGAGCACCACGGGTGTGTTCCGGTCTTGCAGCCAGGCCGTGGCGTCCCGCGCGGCCGCGGTCGCATTGGGGGAGTGCGGCCGCGCGACGATGCCGACCGTGGTGGGCGAGCCGCTACGGCCGGTGGACGGGGTCGCCATCAGGTGACGGTGTCGCGCGGCGGCGCAAGTGGACGAAGTACTCCCGGTTGCCGGCCGGGTCGCGCCGGGGTGCCGGCGTCGTCGACACGCACGCCAATCCTACCGCATCGGCCGCCGCGATCACCTGCCCGATGACCCGGCGCCGGACCGCGGGATCGCGGACGACGCCGCCCTTGCCCACCTCGCCCCGCGTCGCTTCGAACTGCGGCTTGACGAGCGCCACGACGTCGCCGCCGTCCGTCACGAGGGAGGGTACGGCGGGCAGGACGAGACGCAGCGAGATGAACGAGACGTCAATCGTCACGAAGTCGACCGGGTGGCAGCCGTCGGGCAGCATCTCCGGCGTCAATCGCCGGGCGTTGATCCCTTCGAGCGGGATGACGCGCGAATCCCCCCTGAGCCCCCAATCGAGTTGACCCCGTCCGACGTCGAGGGCCACTACCCGCGTCGCCCCGCGCTGCAGCATGGCGTCGGTGAAGCCGCCGGTCGAGGCACCGATGTCCAGGGCCGTCCGTCCCTCGACGTCTATGCCGAACCGGTCGAGCGCGCGGGCCAGCTTGACGCCGCCTCGCCCGACGTAGGGATGATCCGGGACGGTCAGCGCAATCCGGGCGTCGAGGGCGACGGCGGTTCCCGCCTTTGTCTGGACGACGTCGTCCAGACGGACCTTGCCGGCCAAAACGAGGGCGTGAGCCCGCGCCCTCGTCGCGGCGAGGCCGCGTGCCACGACGAGCGCGTCCAGTCGGATCCGATTCGCCATCGGAAGTTGCCGCGGGCGCTCACCGCGTGCGGCCGAGCACCCAGTCGGCGATCTCGAAGAGGCGCCCGCCGAGACCGGCGGCCTCGAGCGCCACCTTTGCTTCGCCGATCGCGCCGGCCGCGAGGCGCCGCGATTCGTCCAGGCCGAACAGCGCCGGATAGGTCGGTTTGCCGGCTTCCGCGTCCTTGCCGGCCGTCTTGCCGATCGCTTCCTGTGCGCCCTCGACGTCGAGGATGTCGTCCACGATCTGAAACGCCAGGCCGAGATGCGCCGCGTAGCGGTCGACGGCGTCGGCGTCGGCGTCGGATGCGCCGCCCATGATTGCGCCGGCGACCGCTGCGGCCCGGATGAGGGCGCCGGTCTTGCGTCCGTGCATCGCGCGCAGCCGATCCGCGTCGAAGGCCGCCGTCGCGCCCGTGGCCGCGAGGTCGATGACCTGTCCGCCCACCATGCCCTCGGCGCCTGCGGCGGTCGCGATGCGTTCCAGCGTGCGCAGCCGGCGGCCGCGGCGGTCGGCCGTCTCGGATTCGGAACTGCGCGCCAGCACCCGGAATGCCTCGGTCAGCAGCGCGTCGCCGGCCAGAATCGCGATGCCCTCGCCGTAGACGACGTGCGCGGTCGGCTGCCCGCGCCGCAGCGTGTCGTCGTCCATCGCCGGCAGGTCGTCGTGTACCAGCGAGTAGGCGTGGATCAGCTCGACCGCGCAGGCGGCCGGCAGCACGTCCCGGTCTTCCGCGGTTCCGCCCGGCGACACGCTGTCGGCGGCCGCCAGGGCAAGGAGCGGCCGCAAGCGCTTGCCACCCCCGAAGACGGTGTAGCGCATCGCGTCCGCGATGAGCGCCGGGCAGGCCGGAGGGACGGGGAGCAGGCGTTCGAGCTCGGCGTCGACGGTCGCGCGCCTCGCGCGGGCATACTCAGCGAACGCCGCCGGCTCGGCCGGTGCGTCAGAAGGGGACGTCATCGCCGCTCGGCCCGTCGTCCGCGTCGGTTTCTCCCGCGCCGCGGTCCGCTGTCGGAGCGTCCGTGATTGCCGCCGGCGCAGGGCGGGTGTCTCCCCGTTCCGTGAGCACCTCGATGCGGCGTTCGGCGTCCTCGAGCCGCGTGTGGCAGAAGCGCGACAACGCGATCCCCCGCTCGAAGTGCTCGAGCGACTGCTCCAGCGGGAGCTGTCCGTCCTCGAGCGTCTTGACGATCGTCTCGAGCTCGGCAAGGGCGGACTCGAAGTCCTTGAGGTTGGGGTCATCCATGTTTCGCGTCCTTCGCCGATGCTATTCCCGAGACGTGACGTCGCACCGCAATGCACCCTCGTGCAGGGTGATGCGCACCGAACCGCCGACCGCGACCTCGGCCGCGCGGCGCACGATGGCCGTCCGATCGTCGTTCCAGCACACTGCGTACCCGCGCGCGAGGACGCCGAGCGGGCTGAGCGAGTCGAGCTTCGCCGCAACCCTCTCGAGCCGCTGCCGCCCGGTTGCGTGGCGGTCCCGCACGGCGCGCGCCAACCGTTCGCCGCCTGCCGTCAAGCGTCGCCGGCGCGCCGCGTGGCCGTCGGTCGCGGCGCGCGCCAGACGCTCGCGCGCGACGGCCAGACGGGTCCGGATCCGGGCCAGTCGGGGAGCGACGTCGAGCGCCTCGAGATGCGTGAGCAGCGCTGCGCGGCGTCGCTCGTGCCGCACGACGCCGGCTCGCGTCTGCGCGACGAGCCGGCGGGTCAGTTCGTCCGCCCGGCGGCCCTGCAGTACGAGCCGGGTCGGAAACGCTGCCAGCCCCGGCCGGTGGCGCGTCGCTGCCAGGAGCACGCGCCGCCGGTGGATGGAGGCCTGCGCGGCAGCCGCGAGACGACCCGCGGCCCGTTCGAGGCTCGACGCCAGCTCCGTCTTCTGGGCCACGACCAGCTCCGCCGCCGCCGACGGGGTCGGGGCCCGCAGGTCGGCGACGAAGTCGCTGATCGTGTAGTCCGTCTGGTGCCCCACGGCGGAGATCACCGGGACGACGAGCGCGGCGATGGTTCTGGCCAGCCCTTCGTCGTTGAACTCCCAGAGGTCTTCCACCGAACCGCCGCCGCGCGCCAGGATGACCACGTCGACACCGGCGACGCGCGCGATGCGTGCGAGAGCGCCGGTGATCTCCCGGGCGGCGCCGTCGCCCTGCACGCGGGTCGGGCTGATGATGAGATGTGCATTCGGGAAGCGGCGGCCGAGGACGTTCAGGACGTCGCGCAGCGCGGCGCCGTCGAGGGAGGTGACGATGCCGATCTTGCGCGGCAGCGTCGGCAGCGGGCGCTTCCGCGCCTCGTCGAACAGGCCTTCGGTCTCGAGGCGCCGGCGGAGCTGGTCGAACGCCAACTGACGGGCGCCGAGGCCGAAGGGCTCCAGGTGCTCCGCCACGAGCTGGTACTCGCCCTTCGGTTCGTACACGCTGATCCGCCCCCGTGCGACGACCCGCAGACCGTCGGCCGGCTCGAACCGGAGATAGCGGAACGCCGACCGGAACATCACGCCGCGAATCTGCGCGGTGCCGCCTTTCAGACTGAAGTAGAGATGTCCGGTGTTCCAGCGGCGGCAGTTCGAGAGTTCGCCCTCGACCCAGACCGTCGGGTACGCCGATTCCAACTGCAGCCGGATGCGCGCCGTCAGCTCCGCGACGGTGAGTACCTTGCGTCCGGGTCGCGCGCGCGGTGCGGGGGCCGCCTCGCCGAATGGCAGTCTCGTCACGTTTCCGACTCTGTCTGCCGATCGAGGGCGTCGATGTCGTCCGCGGAAAGGTCCACTCGCTCTATCGCCTGTGCGCGGCCGGTTTCGGGGTCCGCGGTCACGACGATCGCATTGATCCGCGGGTTGCGTGTCGCGGTGTCGAACTTGGCCGGCATGCCGTCCAGAAAGCGCTTCAGCGCGGGCCGGGGGTCCACGCCGATGATCGAATCGTGGGGACCGGTCATCCCGACGTCGGTGATGTAGGCAGTGCCGTTGGGCAGGATCCGCTCGTCGGCGGTCTGCACGTGGGTATGCGTGCCGGCTACGGCGGTGACCTCTCCGTCGAGGTGCCAGCCCATCGCCTTCTTCTCCGAGGTCGCCTCGGCGTGAAAGTCCACGAAGACGATGCGCGCCCCGTGCTCGGCCTGCACCGCGGCGATCTGCTCGCGGACCACGTGGAACGGATTGTCGAGCGGGTTCATGAAGATGCGGCCCATCACGTTCACTACGCCGACCGGGACGCCGTCCCGCGTCCGCGCGGCGTAGTGGCCCCGACCCGGCACGCCGGCGGGATAGTTGCCCGGCCGCAGGAGTCGCGGCTGGTTCTCGATGTACGCCAGCGCCTCCTTCTTGTCCCAGACGTGGTTGCCCGTCGTCATCACCTGCACGCCGTCGTCGAGCAGCGTCTCCCCGATGTCGCGGGTGATGCCATTGCCGCCGGCCGCGTTCTCGACGTTGGCAATCACCAGGTCGACGCCATGGCGGGCCACGAGCCGGGGCAGGGCCAGCCGGGTGATCGTGCGTCCCGGCTTGCCGACGATGTCGCCGACGAAAAGGAGTGTGACCGTCTTGAGCATCCGATGGAATGATCGCACAGGTTGCCTGCCGGCGATTTCGTCCGGTCTCGGCCCGATCGTTGGGATAGTGGTCTTAGTATGAAACACTCATATTTGCTTACGTTCGCATGCTAAGTTTGTGTGCTACAATTCGCCGATGATGAGTGAGCGAGTGCCGCTGAAGTGGGGCGACGTCGACGCCCGCGCCATAGTTCCGGTCGAGGATGCGATCGGCGGCGTCGTCATCTACGCCGGTGGCCGACCGGCGTACTACGTGCTGCACGGCGAGTGGTTCGAGGCGCTTCCGGAGCCGCGAGCGGCTGCGCGGGCCGCTCGCGCCGACCCTGGCCGAGCGGATGTCGACCCGGCGGCGGATCTTCGCGTATCCTAGTGATTATGGACGACAAGTCTGATGTTCTCGAGGCTGCGGCAGCGGCGGCGCAGAATGGCGCGGAGGCTGCGGAAGACGACGACGGAGCCGCGCGGCAGCCGGCACCGCCCATCGAGAGCCGTTTTTTGTATGTGGACGTGGCGGCGCAGCGCGCGAAACAGTTGCGGCGAGGCGCTCGGCCGCGGCTCGAAGAGTTTGCCGGCGATACTGGGGTCGACGGTCCGCTGAGATTGCGTCACAAGCTCGAGCGCATTGCCATGCGGGAAGTGGACCGCGGCAAGATTCAATACGAGGTGCCGGACCCGGCGCCGCCGTCGGGGGAGTGATCGTGGCGCCAGACCAGTCGATCATCGGCGGGGCCGTTCAGACTCTCATGGGGCTGGCTGTCTCCACCGGCTTTCTGCTCGCGCTCTTCATCGGTTTCCTGGTCGTAGCCGGCTTCACGAAGTTCCGGAAGACCGGCCGCGGATCGCTCGTGGTTCGCAACCTGGTGGATCAGATGGACGGCGCACACGTCCAGTACCTCTCACCGGATGCGCCGAGCGGGCCGGCGGATCAGTTGCGGACGCCCGAGCTTCTCGAGCAGGCCGGCGGAACGGCCGAGGAAACCGGCGCTTCCCAGGCTGGTCGGTCCTAGGAGTCTGCGCCGCAGGAGATTTGCGGCACAGAACGAGTCGCCGGCCCACGACCTGAGTCACGTGTCGGGGCGACTTCGCCGGTCGGCAGGGCGGGATAGATTTTCGGTAGTTGGCGAACAGATGGCGAATTTTGGTCCTCGCGGGCCGCATGGCCCGCCAGAGACCGCGATGCGCGTCGATTTGTCGCCGTCGGGAGCCTCATCTCCCGCCTTCTACGCCGCCATCAGCGGCTGCAGGCGCTTGACGTTCAACGCCAGGCACACCAGGTCCCACTCGCACCGCACCTTCGCCAGCCCACGCAGGCTGAAGCGCCGAAACCCCAGCACGTGCTTGATCCAGCCGTTGGGAGCCTCCGACAACCACTTGCGCTCCGCATACGCCGTGCGGCCCGCCGGCGTCGCCAGCTTCTCCACCATGCGACCCGTCGCCGGATGGGCCTTCAGATCGCGGGTAGCCGTCTGCTTGCCCTCCCGGCCCAGCGCCACATACCCGTCAATGCCCCGCTTCTCCAAGTCCGTCAGGTCCCGCTCGTTGCAGTACCCCGCGTCGGCCAGCACCGTCTCCGGCTGCGCGTCGAACGTCTCCTTCACCGCGTCGAGCAACACCGGCAACTCACCCTGGTCGCTCGCGTTCGCCGTCAGGTCCGTCGCCACCACCAACTGGTGCTCCGCGTCCACCGTCACCTGCGCGTTGTAGCACTGCTGGAATCCCTCGTTGCTCGTCTTCATGATCGAGCTTTCCGGGTCCGTGAAGTTGCTCTGCGCCTTCTCGTCCGGCTCGCCATACGCCCGCTTGTACGGTGGACCGCCCTTCGGGTTCCGATCCTGCCCCGGCTGCCGACCCCGCGCGGCGTCCGCCGCCCGAGCCGCCGCTTCCAGACGCGCCTTCGCTTCCCGGATCGCCGCCAGACGCGCTTCTCGCCGACGCAACTCCGCCGGCAGATCGTCGCCCCGAACCTCCGCGCCCAAGCGCGCATCCTCGGCCTCGTCAACCGCGTCCGCCTTGCGCAACAGCGCCTCGATCTCGCTTTCCAGGCGCTGTTCCTCTTCCTGCATCCGGTCGTAGCTCATCGCCTTGCGCTTACTCGCGTTCGCACGCACCTTCGTCCCGTCGATCGACAGCTTCCCCAAGCGCGCCAGACCCAACTCCTGCGCCAGACGGACCACCTCCACGAACAGCGCCTGGAAATCCTCCAGGTGCCGACGCCGAAACTCGCACAGCGTCCGGTGTTGCGGAAAGTTGCCCGCCGCCAGCACCCGGAACGCAACGTCCTCTTCCAGCTTCCGAGCGACCCGGCGCGACGAGAACACCCCCGTCGCGTAGGCGTAGAGCAGCACCTTCACCATCATCCGAGGCTCATACGGCGCGTTGCGACGGCCGTCCCCCTCGTACAGAGCGTAGAACGCCGTCAGATCCAGACCGTCCACCAGATCGCTGACATGGTGCGCCAAGTGGCCCTCGGGCAGCCACTCCCGCACGTCGGGCGGCAACAGCAGCGACTGGTCAGGCACATAGGGGCGGAATGTGGTCGACATCGAGTCCTTCCGTCGTCGGCTCGCCTACAATTGTCGCATCTGTTTTTCTGCGGCGCAGACTCCTAGCCCGAAAACCGTCGCCTGTGGCTCCGATTTCCGCCCAACCGGGCCTGCCTAGAAGTCTGCCCCGTTTCTACGGCGCAGACTCCTAGCCCCAATACTGTTGCTTTAGAGATCTGACGCCACGATACGCGGTGTCCAGTCCCACTTGCGGCGGGATATCGGACCAGGGCCGCGAAGTGGATAACCGCTCATCTTCCGCTTGACGCCGCGGGGTTTCTTCTGGCCGCGACTGGAGACCACCCGCTCTTCCAGAATCTCTTCCAGCACGCGCTCGCGAAGCCGCTCATTCGGAGATGAGGGGGGAAACGCCGGGGTTCTCGACACGGCGGCGCACGACCCGCACGGCGTGGACGAACGAAAGGCGGTCCGGGTCCTCGTCGACCTTGCGCGCCGCCTCGTGGATCAGACGCCGCACGGCGTAATGCGCCAGCATCAGGCCGTGGACCTCCTGCAACACCAAGTCCGGCGTCTTGCTGCGCAGGATTGCGCCGGGTCCCAGGATGTGGGTCTTGACCTCATCGTAGGCGGTCTCCACCTCCCATCGCTCGTGGTACAGAGCGGCAACCTCGGCGGCTGGCGCAACGGCCGGGTCGAGCAGGGTGGTGGCCAAGCGGTAGACGGTGTCGCTCGGGTCGTCAAGCCTGTACTCGACGACCCGGACGGGGCATTCACCCTGACTGCGCCGGCGGTCCTGGCCGCTGCCCCGCAGCACGCTCCGGTAGGAACCATCGTCGAAGCGCTCCAGCACCGGCAGGCGCAGGTTCGCCTTCATGCGCCAGAGCAGGTCTGCGCCGGTGCCGGCCGCCCGCCGCCAGAGCGGGAAGCCGCAGTAGCCCCGGTCGGCAAGCACCAGCATTCCCGTGGACAACCAAGGCAGCAGCGCCTCGACCTGCGCCTGCTCCGATTCGTCATACGCTCCCGCCCGCCACGCGAACGCCGCGCGCGTCCCCACCTCCACCAGCGCCGTCAGGCGCACCTGGGGGAAAGCAGCACGGCCACGCGACGCGCCGGGCGCGCCGAACGCCTGCCGGTTCGTCGCCTCGTCCGGCACGTTCAGCGTGGACCCGTCGAACGCCACCAGGCGCCGGCCGCGATACCACGACCCGCGCGTCGCCAGGTCCGCCACCGGCCCCACCCGGGCCGCGCGCAACGCCTCGAACGGCGCAGACCCCAAGCGCGTCCTCGCTCGCGAAATCGATGACTTCCCCGACACGCGCAGCGTCGCGTCCGACGACACCCACCGCAGCCCCTCCATCAGGCAGCGCAGCACCTCCCGCGCTGACACCGACCGGAACAGCCCCAACGCCACCACGTAGTACATCATCGCCTCGGCCGGCAGAGCGCGCTGCCGAAGGCTTGCCCGACCGCACGACGCCAACGCCTTGCGTACCGCCCCGATCGGGTACACCTGTGCGAGCACCCCGATGCTGAGATAGTCCGACAGCCGCGGGCCACCTGGCAGAACCGCTTGTGTTCGGGACATCGCCCCCCCCCCCCCGCATCTCCGCTCTCAGAGCAGAATACAGGGGTGTGAATGTTAAAGCAACAGTATTGCTCCTAGCCCGGAAACCGTCGCCGGCGGCTCCGGGCGCCGAACCGGTTCACGAAACAACCGAGATATCCCGGTGCCGGCTGCTCCCGGCAGCCATGCCTTCGTACGCGTGTCCGAGGCGCAGCAGCGTTGCCTCGCCGAAGGCGCGTCCGATGAACTGCAGTCCGATCGGCAGGCGAGCCGCGGTGAGGCCGGCGGGCACGCTGATCGCCGGCAGGCCGGTGAGGTTGGCGCTCACCGTGAATACGTCCCCCAGATACATCGCCAGCGGATCCTGCAGGTGCTCGCCGAGACGGAACGCGGGGGCCGGTGTGGTCGGCATCGCGACGACGTCCACGCCGGGACCGGCGTCGTCGAAGGCGCGGTCGTAATCGCGTCGAATCAGGCTTCGGACGCGCTGTGCCCGCCGGTAGTACGCGTCGTAGTACCCGGCGCTCAACGCGTAGGTTCCGAGCATGATGCGGCGCTTCACTTCCGCCCCGAATCCGGCGTCGCGCGTCCGGTCGTACATCGCCGCGAGCGGCGAGCGGGCGCCGTCGCCGCCCCCGTCCGCCGCGGCGCGGGCACCGTAGCGAACCCCGTCGTAGCGGGCGAGGTTGGAGCTGGCTTCCGCCGGGGCGACCAAGTAGTAGACCGGCACCGCGTACTCCGCGTGCGGCAGTTCGACATCGACCAGAGAGGCGCCCGCTCCGGCGAGCGCGTCGAGCCCGCGGCGAAAGGCGGCCAGCACCTCGCCGTCGATGCCCGCATCGCCCTGCTCCAGCAACGCGTGCGGCACGCCGACCCGCAATCCTGCGGCGTCTCCGGTGAGCGCCGCCGTGTAGTCGTCGACCGGCGCGTCCACGGACGTTGCGTCGCGCGGATCGTGTCCCGCCAGCACTCCCAGCACGAGAGCCGCGTCGGCCACGGTCCGGGCCAGCGGGCCGATCTGGTCGAGCGAGGAGGCGAAGGCCAGCAGTCCGTAGCGCGAGACGCGGCCGTAGGTCGGCTTCAGTCCGACGATCCCGCAGAACGCCGCCGGCTGGCGGATGGAGCCGCCCGTGTCCGATCCGATGGCGACCGGTGCGAGCCCGGCCGCGACGGCAGCAGCGGCGCCGCCGCTCGACCCCCCGGGCGTGCGTTCGGGGTCCCAGGGATTCCGACTCGGTCCGTAAGCGGAGTGCTCGGTCGACGACCCCATCGCGAACTCGTCGCAGTTGGTCTTGCCGACGACGATTGCGCCTGCCTCTCGGAGGCGGCCGGCCACGGTGGCGTCGTAGGGCGGACGAAACCCGGCCAGGATCCGCGAGGCGGCGGTCGTTGGCTGTCCCCGCGTGCAGATGACGTCCTTGATGGTGATCGGCACGCCGAGCAGGGGCCGGTCGCGCCACTCGTTCCGGCGCCGATCGATCTCGTTCGCGCGGGTGAGCGCCTCGTCCCGGAACACCGCGGTGAACGCGTTCCAGCGCCCGTCGCCGTCCGCGATCAGGTCGAGGTGCTGTCGGCAGACCTCGACAGCCGAGCGCCGTCCGGACCGTACGTCGTCCCGAATCGAGGCGGCGGTTCCCGTGTCCGCCGGCCGCGCCGCGCCCGCCATCACCCGAGCACTCGCGGCACGCGGAAGAATCCGCCGGTCTCGGCGGTGCCGGTCGCGACGCCGTCCGGCGCGTTCGCCAGCGTCTCGTCGCGGGCGAGCGACGGCCGCACCGCATCGGGCCGCCGCGGGCAGTCGGAGCCGCCGGGGTGCCAGGCCTCACCGGCGCTGCTCACGTCCACACCCTGGAGCCGCTCGGCGTACTGCAGGATGTCGGCGAGCTGCGGCGTGAAAAGTTCGACTTCTTCCGGGGTGAGATCCAGGTGCGCCAGCGCGGCTATCCGCTCGACGTCGGCGCGGGTGAGACGGTCGGGCATGAACACGACCCTACCACAGCCGGCGCGCGGGCTGCGGCCCACGGCACGGCGGCAGAGTCCGTCAGGCATTCCGCGTGGCGCCGGGCGGCGCGCCCGGTTTGCGGCCGTGAGATCATGCCGGGGTGCCGGGTTCCCTTTTCGGTCGCCCACGGTCCGAGGTCGAGGCCGCCCTGCCGGACCGCGAGCCGGTCGACTGCCCGCTGTGCGGCCGTGAGCCGCGACCGTTCGGGGTTGACTTTCAGGGATTGCACCTCGCTCGCTGCGACGCCTGCGGTCTTCAGTTCCAGCATCCCCGACCGGTGTTCGAGCAGCTCGCCGCCGCCGTCTACACGCCCGGGTACCATCCCGAAGGGCACGAGACCGTCGACAGCAGTCGGGAGCGGACGTTCGCAAGGCAGATGCGCCGGCTGGAACGCTACGTCCGGCGACGTCCAGCCACGTTGCTCGACGTCGGCTGCGGGGCCGGCGCGTTTCTCGGCTATGCCCGGTCGAGGGGGTGGGAGGTGGGCGGCACCGACATCAGCGTCACCCAGGACGCGAGGGGTCACGGTGTGCGGCTCTGGGAGGGGCAACTGCCGGAGATCCGCTTCGCCGGCGCTCGCTTCGACGCCGTCCGCCTGAACCACGTGCTCGAACATACCCCGGACCCCCTCCGGGAGCTGCGCCAGGCGCGGCGTCTGGTTGCCGGCGACGGAGTCCTGCTGATCGGGGTGCCGAACCTCGCCGGCCTCAGCATCCGTCTCAAGAGCCTGCAGAGCCGGCTCGGCCTGAAGCGCAGGCGCTGGAAGCACTACGGCGCGCTGCACCATCTATGGTTCTTCACCCCGCCGACGCTGGCGGCGCTCGTCGAGGCGGCCGGGTTCGGGGTGGCGCACTGGGAGACACCGGCCGAGGAGCGGCCGCAACGGTCCGGCTGGGTGAGTGCGCGCGTCCGGCGGACGCTGGAGGCGACGCGGATGGGCGGGATTCTCGATCTCTACGCGCGGCCACGGTAGGCGCGTCCCGCCCGCGCGCGGTCAGTTTCGAGGGGGCAGCGTCGCTGTGCCCTGGCGTTCCAAGCGCCGATCAGTGCGTGCCGTAGTCGAGCTCGCCGGCCTCGATCCGCACCGGCAGCCGGTTCTCGCGTGGCGGGAGCGGGCAGGTCGTGTGCGGGTTGAACGCGCACGGCGGGTTGTAGGCGCGGTTGAAGTCGACCGTCGTGCGGCCTTCCGCGTCCGGGGCGTCCGCGTACAGGAACCGCGCGGCGGGATAGGTTTCGCTGCCGCTCGTCAGGTCGCGGAAGATGAACCACAGTTGGTCCCCGGAATCGACCGCGGTCATGCGCATCTCCTCGCCGTCCACGGTCAGCGCGACCGAGCCGCTGGTGCGGAACGCCTCCACGTCGCCCAGGATGTTGGGCAGCCGCATCGTTCGCGGCTCGTCGTGCGGGATGTAGCGTGCGGGCACCCGGAAGGACTCGTCGACCGGATACCACCGCAGCCCGGTGAAGCCGCGCCGGATGTCGCTGTCCCGGTCCCGCATGCGAATGGCGAGCCGATCGCCGCTGTAGTGACCGAACAGCGAGAGCGGGCCGAGGGCGATCGTCGGACGCTCGCGCCCCTCGTAGGGCCAGAGCTGCGCCGCCGCGACCTCGCGGCCGTCGATCGAGAGGGTCTCTCCCTCCGGCGCCCGCACCGCGATCGAATCGTCCCGCAGGCTGAAGACGCCGGCGTGCGCCGGTCCCGTCCGCAGCACGATGTCGTTGAGCGGTGACGAGCCGAAGCTGTTGTCGCCCTCGTTCAGAAAGAAGAGCCCCGCGACGGTCAGCCACCCGTCGTCCGCCTGCAGCCGCTCCTCGCGGTCGGTCCGCCAGGATTCGAGCTCCGCCGCGTAGTCCTGCGCGGCCAGCATCCCGGACGCCATCAGCACCGCGAGGCCGCAAAGGGCGGCTCGCCCCCACCGTCGGATCCCATGTCGCACGGGCCACATCCTTTCACGCGCCATCTCCGGCATCCTAGCCCGAAAATCGTCGCCTGCGGCTCCGATTCCCGCCCAACCGGGCCTGCCTAGAAGTCTGCCCCGTTTCTACGGCGCAAACTCCTAGCATTCCTGGCATGTGCGGGCGCCGTGTCAGCCGCGCCGTTCGTCGCGGAAGCGCTTCAGGATCGCGAGGTTCTCGAGGTCGAGCGGATCGGGGCCGGTGTCCGACGCCGGCCGCCCGCCCGCCTTCGGCGTCTCGAGCACCATCGGCAGATGGCGGAACCGTTCGTCCTGGACCAGGCGGCGGAACGGCTCGACCCCGAGGCAGCCCCGGCCGATGCCGGCGTGCCGGTCGACGCGGCTGCCGAGCGGCTTCTGCGAGTCGTTGAGGTGGAAGACGGTGAGGCGGTCGAACCCCAGCACCGCGTCGAAGTCCTCGAACACCCGCTCGTGGCCCGCCTCGGAGACCAGGTCGTAGCCGGCCGCGAGCATATGGCAGGTGTCGAGGCAGATGGCGACCCTGGAGGAGTCGTCCAGGAGGTCGATCATCGCGCGCAACTGCTCGAAGCGGTGGCCGAGCATGGTGCCCTGTCCGGCCGTTTGCTCCAACAGCAGCAGCGTGTCGCCGGTCTGCTGCGCCTGCGCCTCCGCGATGCCGTCGGCGATCCAGCGGATGCCGTCCGCCTCGGTGGCGCTGGTGTGGGCGCCGGGATGCAGCACCACGCCGAGCAGGCCGAGCCGGTCGCCGCGCTCCAGCTCGTCGGCCAGAGCCGCTATGGAGCGCTGGCGCCGCTTCGGGTCCGCGGCGGCGAGGTTGATGAGGTAGCTGGTGTGCGCGACGATTTGTCCCACCGGGCTCCGTGCCGCCTGCGCGCGGAACGTCTCCACCTCGGCTTCGCCGAGCGGCCTGCCGCGCCACTGGTTGGAGTTCTTCGTGAATATCTGCAGCGCCTCGCAGCCGGTCGCTTCCGCGCGTTCGAGGGCGCGCGGCGTCCCCCCGGCAATCGACATGTGCGCGCCGAGTCGGGGTCCGGTCATCGTTCCGGAACGGCGCTGCGGGCGCCGGCTTGCGCCGCGGGTCGTTGGTGAAGGATCATTGGCGGTTCGCCTGTCACGGCGGCGTACCGCCGTGAGTGGTCCGGCGTGACTCGTGCCGCCCGGTCATCCGTGGCGTCGGCGATCCGCGCGTCGGCAAGGACGAGCGACCAGCGCCAGAGAGGATACCGCAGCTACAGCAAGAGTCTCATCCATGAGCACCAATTCATTCGGAACCCGTCAGTCCCTGCCGGCCGGCGACGGCACGACCGTCGACGTCTACAACCTGCGCGCGCTCGAGGCGGCGGGCTATCCCGGCGTGGGCCGCCTGCCGTACTCGTTGAAGATCCTGCTGGAGAACATGCTCCGGCGGGAGGACGGCCGCGCCGTCACCGCCGACGACATCGAGGCGCTCGCCCGCTGGACCCCCGGGGTCAGCAAGGAGATCGCGTTCATGCCGGCCCGCGTCCTCCTGCAGGACTTCACCGGGGTGCCGGCGGTGGTCGACCTGGCCGCGATGCGGGAGGGCGTGGTGCGCCTCGGTGGCGACCCGGGCCGCGTGAACCCGCTGCAGCCGGCCGAGCTGGTCATCGACCACTCCGTGCAGGTCGATCACTTCGGGACCGCCAACGCGTTCGAGCTGAACGCGCAGCTCGAGTTCGCGCGCAACCGCGAGCGGTACGCCTTCCTCAAGTGGGGGCAGGACGCGTTCCGCAACTTCAAGGTGGTGCCGCCCGACACCGGCATCGTCCACCAGGTGAACATCGAGTACCTGGCGCGGGTGGTCTGCCGCGACACGTCGAACGGGAGCGTCGTGGCCTACCCGGACACGCTGGTCGGCACCGACTCGCACACCACCATGGTGAACGGCCTCGGCGTGGTCGGCTGGGGCGTCGGCGGCATCGAGGCCGAGGCGGCGATGCTGGGGCAGCCGATCTCGATGCTCATCCCGGACGTGATCGGCTTCCGGCTGGTCGGGGAGCTGCCGGAGGGCACGACCGCGACCGACCTCGTGCTGACCATCACCGAGCGGCTCCGCCAGTACGGCGTCGTCGGGAAGTTCGTCGAGTTCTTCGGACCGGGGCTCGGGTCGCTGACGGTGGCCGACCGGGCGACGCTCGGCAACATGTCGCCGGAGTACGGCTCCACCGTGGCGATCTGCCCGATCGATCGGATGACGCTCGACTACCTCGCGCTGACCGGGCGGGACCGGGGGCAGGTGGATCTCGTCGAGGCGTACGCCAAGACGCAGGGCCTGTTCGCCTCCGACGCCGACAACCCCGTGTACACCGGCGTGGCCGAGCTCGACCTGGCGACGGTGGAGCCGTGCATCGCCGGACCCAAGCGTCCCCAGGACCGGGTGCCGCTGCACCGGGCGAAGTCGGCGTTCGCATCCGCGCTCGGGGATCTCGGCGGCGGCCGGGAGCGGCCCGCTGCCGGCGCCGGTGCCCCCGCAGGCGCGGGCGCAGGCACGGGCGCAGATACGGGGGCGGCACTCGAGGACGGCGCGGTGGTCATCGCCGCGATCACGAGCTGCACGAACACCTCCAATCCGAGCGTCATGATCGCGGCGGGGCTGCTTGCGCAGAAGGCGGCGGCGCGCGGGCTGCGTCCGAAGCCCTGGGTCAAGACCAGCCTCGCGCCTGGTTCTCTGGTCGTCACCGAGTACCTGCGGGCCGCCGGTCTGCTCGATCCGCTCGAGGAGCTCGGTTTCAACCTGGTCGGCTACGGTTGCACCACCTGCATCGGCAACAGCGGTCCGCTGCCCGCGGCGGTGGCCGCGGCCGTCAAGGAGCGCGACCTCGTGGTGTCGTCGGTGCTCAGCGGCAACCGCAACTTCGAGGGCCGGGTGCAGCCGCTCGTCCGCGCCAACTATCTCGCCTCCCCGCCGCTGGTCGTCGCGTACGCGCTGGCCGGTTGGATGACGACCGACCTGACGACCGAGCCGCTGGGACAGGACCGGGACGGCAACGACGTACACCTGGCGGATGTCTGGCCGTCGGCCGCCGAGGTGCAGCGGGCGATGGCGGCGGCGGTCCGCACCGACCAGTTCACCGACAAGTACGCGCAGGTCTTCGACGGCGACGACCGCTGGCGGGGGCTGCCGGCCCCGGCCGGCGACCGGTTCCGCTGGATGGACGACTCGACCTACGTGCGGCGCCCGCCGTTCTTCGACACGCTCGCGCCATCGCCCGCGCCAACGGCCGATGTCGCCGGGGCGCGCGTGCTCGCCCTGCTCGGCGACAGCGTCACCACCGACCACATCTCGCCGGCGGGGTCCATCCCGCCCGACGGGCCGGCCGGGCGGTATCTCATCGCCAACGGCGTCGACCCCAAGGACTTCAACTCCTTCGGCAGCCGCCGCGGGAATCACGAGGTGATGATGCGCGGCACCTTCGCCAACATCCGGCTGCGCAACCGGCTGGCGCCGGGTACCGAGGGGGGCTGGACCCGGCATCAGCCGGACGGCGAGCAGATGGCGATCTACGACGCGGCGATGCGCTACAAGGAGGCAGGCACCCCGCTCGTGGTTCTGGCCGGGGCGGAGTACGGCTCGGGCTCCTCCCGCGACTGGGCCGCCAAGGGGACCATGCTGCTCGGCGTGCGTGCGGTCATCGCGACGAGCTTCGAGCGCATTCACCGCAGCAACCTGGTGTTCATGGGCGTGCTGCCGCTGGTGTTCAGGGACGGGGACGACGTGGAGAGCCTGGGGTTGACGGGGGAGGAGTCGTTCGACCTGACCGGCATCGCCGAGGGGCTGGCTCCCCGCAGCGACGTGCAGGTCAGGGCGACCCGCGCCGACGGGACGGTGGTGGAGTTCGCGGTGACCGCGCGCATCGACACGCCGGACGAGCTCGACTACTACCACCACGGCGGTATCCTGCCGTTCGTGCTGCGGCAGATCGCCGCCGCGTAGACATCGGCAGGCGAAGATACGATGATGATGACTGCGACTGCCGAGCCTGCCGGCGGGTGGGGGCGGCGGGAGGTCCAAGGAGGACGCCGTGACAAGAGCAGCGGAGCCAGTCGTGCGTCATCTGTCGAGCGGTGAAGCCGGCAACATCAGGGAGCTCGCCGAGCGCATCTACGCGAACCGCGAGTACTTCGTGATAGAGACCCAACTCTTGCCTGTTGCCCTGATCGCCCGCGACGATCTCGATGACTATCTCGATTGGCGCGATGATCGCATCCAGGATCTGGATGCCGAGGAGGAGTCGGCCGACCTTCGTCGCGTATCGATCAGCGAAGTCGGCGACCTCGGCGAGATCGCCAGGCGTATGCGCACGAACAACGAGTGCTTCGTGTTGGAAAAGGACGGAGTCCTGCCTGTCGCCTTCATCGATCCCATCGATCTCAAGAACTATCTAGCTTGGCGCGAGGAACTCATGGAGGCACTGGCTGAGAGCGAGCAGGATGCTCGAGAGGGCAGAACCCGGCCGGCCGAAGCGCTGCTCGCGGAGCTGAAGCAGGATGTCGGAAGTCGTCCGTGACGGACCGACACGGAGGGATTGATGCCGTTCTTCGAGGTCCGAGCCACGGCCTCGTTCGAGCGGCGCCTTCTGAAGTACGCGAGTCGGCACCCGGACGTCGCCGCCATATACGAGGGTATGCTGCGAGTGCTGGCCGCCGACCCATACAACCACAGCCGCTCGCATCCGATCAGGAAGCTCTCGGGCGTCGAAGCCTATCGCTACCGTAAGCAGCGCTGGCGCTTCGTCTACAGCATTCACGATGGCGTGGTCAGGCTCGACTCCTGCGACTTGAGGCGGGAGCGCACGTACCGCCGGCAAGGGTGAAGATGACGATGACTGCGACTGCCGCGCCCGCCCCTGTTGCGCCCGCGCAGATAGAATGGAACTTGGTCGAGCTCTACGACAACCTGGACGCTTGGCGGGCGGACAAGGCGCGCCTCGAACAGGCGGTGGAGGGGCTGGCGCGGTTCAAGGGCCGGCTCGGCGAGAGCGCCGCGACGCTCTCGGAGGCGCTCGACGTGATCAGCGCCACGGAGAAGGATCTCGTCCGGCTCTACGTGTTCGCTTTCCTGAAGGCGGACGAGGACCGGCGCGTATCCGAGGCGCAGGAACGTCGCGGCGAGGCGACGTTGCTGCTGGCCGCGTTCGAGGAGGCGACCAGCTTCGTCTCGCCGGAGCTGCTGCGCGTCGGCTCGGAGACCATCAAGGGCTACCTCGACGCGGAGCCGCGTCTGGCCCGGCACGCCTTCAACGTGCGCAACATCCTGCGCAAGGAGCCGCACACGCTCTCGGACGAAGCCGAGGCGGTCATCGCCGGCACGAGCGCCATGCGGCAGGGGCCGGAGCGCGTGTTCGCGATGCTCACCAGCTCGGACATGCCCTTTCCGACCATCACCCTCTCCACCGGCGAGGAGGTGCGTCTGGATCAGGCGGCCTACGGCAAGCACCGTGCCTCCCGCGATCGCGCCGACCGCAAGCGGGTCTTCGACGCGTTCTGGAAGGCGTGGAAGGGCTACACGGCGACGCTGGGACAGACGCTCGACACGCACGTGAAGGCGCACGTGTTCGAGGCCCGGTCGCGGCGCTACGACAGCGCGCTCGACGCGGCGCTGGCCGGACCGAACATCCCGGCGGGCGTCTATCGGACGCTCGTTGCCGCGGCCAACCGGCATCTCCCCTCCCTGCACCGCTATTTCGGGCTGCGCCGGAGGATGCTAGGCCTCGACGAGCTGCGCTACTACGACATCTACCCCTCGCTCGTGGCGTCGGCGAGGTCTTTCGATCTCGGCGAGGCCAGGGCGCTGGCCATCGCCGCCGCCGCACCGCTCGGCGACGAGTACGTGTCCCTGCTGCGCGAGGGACTCGCGGGCGACTGGATGCACGTCTATCCGCAGGAGGGCAAGGCGCCCGGCGCGTACATGTACGGCGCCGTCTACGACGGGCACCCCTATCTGCTGCTGAACTACAACGGCGAGTACGACGACGTCACGACCCTGGTGCACGAGTGGGGCCACGCCATGCACACGGTGCTGGCCAAGCAGCAGAATCCCTACGAGACGGCCGGCTACGCGACGTTCACCGCCGAGATCGCGTCCATCACCAACGAGATCCTGCTGCAGGAGCACCTCCTGGCCCAGGATCTCTCGGACCGCGAGCGCCTCTTCTACCTGGGGACGGCGCTCGAGGCGGTTCGCGCCACGTTCTTCCGCCAGGTCATGTTCGCCGAGTTCGAGCTGGGGATGCACGAGCTGGCCGAGCAGGGCGAGGCGCTGTCGGGCGAGAAGCTGAGCGCGCGCTACGAGCGGCTCGTGCGCCGGTACCACGGCTCGGACGAAGGCGTGCTGGACTTCGACGCCGCCTACGCCGTCGAGTGGGCGTTCATCCCGCATTTCTACAGTAACTTCTACGTCTTCCAGTACGCCACGTCGATAGCCGGCGCGGCCCTGTTCGCCGAGCAGCTGCTGGGCGGAGACGCGCAGGCGCGCGACGACTACCTGGCCGTGCTGCGGGCCGGCGGATCGCGTTACGCCTACGAGCTGCTCCGCGATTGCGGTATCGATCTGGCGACCGGCGCGCCCTACGATGCCCTGATCGCCCGGATGAATCGGGTGATGGACGAGATCGAGGCGATTCTCGACCGGCAGACAGGGTAGCTGCTGACCTGGCGCCAGGGTTCCGCACCGGTGCTCGACGAGGCGGCGATCCTCGTTGCGCGGATTGGGCGTAGCGCGCGACAATGCCCGCGTGAGCGCCATCCTGCCGGTCAACCTGGACGACCTGCTCGATGGCGAGGAACGGCTCACCGCCGCCCCGTTTCGACTTCGACGAGGGAAGAACCTGGTTCCGCACGACGCTGCCCGTGCACCCGGGGCACGGCGCGGCGTTGTAATGCGGGGACCGACGCCAATCCAGGGAGGCAGTACATGCGACCAGCAACATCGCGGCGTCTTCATGGCGCTCTGCTCGGCGTGATCGTCGCCGCAGTGCTCGGCGCTCCGAGCCCGGCACAGGCCCGCGTGGTCCGGATCGAAATCGAGCGGGTCGAATCCCCGACGTTCGAGGGGCGTTCGTTCGGCGACGTGGGACCGTACGAGAAGCTCGTCGGGCGTATCTTCGGGGAGGTCGATCCGGACGCCCCGGGGAACGCCGTCATCGCCGACATCGAGCTGGCCCCGGGGAACGCCCGCGGCATGGTGGAGTACGTCGCCGACCTCCTCATCCTGAGGCCGGTCGACGTGTCGAAGGGGAACGGGCGCGTCTTCTACGAGGTCAACAACCGGGGCCGGGTGCTCTCGCTGGGCCAGATGAACGACGCCCGCTCGGGCGGGAACGATCCGTCGGCTGCCGCCGACGCCGGCAACGGGTTCCTGATGCGGCGCGGCTACACCTTCGTGTCGAGCGGCTGGGACGCGACGGCGGCGCCCGACGGGACTCGGCTGCGGATCGCGGTACCGGTTGCCGTCAACCCGGACGGGTCGCCCGTCGAAGGTCCGGCGCTGGAGGAGTTCGTCGTCGACAACGACTCCACGCTGACCGGTTCCCTCACCTATCCGGCCGCGAGCCTGGACACCACGCGGGCGAGTCTGACGGTGCGCGCCCGCTACACGGATTCGCCGGCGCCGATGGATCCCGGCGGGTGGGAGTACATCGACGCCCGCACGATCCGGCTGCGCCCTCCCGGTACGGCGTTCGAGCGGGGTCGCCTGTACGAGCTTGCCTACCCGGCTCGCGATCCGCGGGTCGCCGGACTCGGCTTCGCGGCGGTGCGCGACGTTGCCGCGTTCCTCCGACATGCCGCCTCGGACGACGACGGGGCGCCGAATCCGCTGGCGGACCGGGTCGACCGGATTCTGGCGATGGGCATCTCGCAGGCGGCCCGCTTCCTGCGCGACTTCGTGTACCTCGGCTTCAACGCCGACGAGAGCGGCCGGCAGGTGTTCGACGGCGTGCTGAACTGGATTGGCGGCGCCAGCGGCGGCTTCTTCAACTACCGCTTCGCCCAGCCGTTCCGCACCCACCGGCAGCACATCGCGCGCTGGTTCCCGGAGCGCGAGTTCCCGTTCGCCAACCATCTGCTGACCGACCCCGTGACCGGGCGCAGCGACGGACGGCTGGAACGCTGCCGGGCGAGCGGGACCTGTCCCAGTTTGATGGAGGCCAACTCGGCCAACGAATACTGGGTGAAGGGGGCGTCGCTGCTGCACACCGACCTCCAGGGCGACGATCTACCCGACCCGCCCGAGGTCCGGTTCTACCTGTTCTCGAGCCTGCCGCACGCGGCCGGCATCGGTTCCAGCGGGCTCGGCATCTGTCAGCACCCGCGGAACCCGCTGGTGGCCAACGCGGGCCTGCGGGCCTTGCTCGCGGCGCTCGACGAGTGGGTCACAACGGGACTCGAGCCGCCGGCAAGTCGAGTGCCGCGCCGCGCCGACGGATCGCTGACGATTCCGCTGCCGCGCGAGATGGTCGGCTTTCCGAGCATCCCGGGCGTGCGCTACTCCGGGCTGATGAGCACCGGCGACCTGTTCGACTACGGTCCCGACTTCGATGAAGGCGTCCTGACCACCCTGCCGCCGGCTTCCGCCGGCTCCCCTTATCCGGTCTTCGTCCCGCGCACGGACGTCGACGGCAACGACCTGGCCGGCATACGCCTGCCGGCGGTGGCGGCCCCGCGCGCCACGTTCACGGGTTGGGCCTTGCGGGCGGCCGCGTTCGGGGGACCCGACCTGTGCGATGCGGCGGGCCAGCAGATCGACTTCGCCGCCACGCGGGACGAGCGGCTCGCCGGAGGGGATCCGCGGCCATCGCTGGAGGAGCGTTATCCCGGACCGCGGGTGTACCTGGACGCGGTCACGGCGGCGGCTCAGGAGCTGGTGGGTGAGCGGCTGTTGCTCGACGAGGATGTGGAACGCATCGTCGAGGAGGCTGGGGCGGTTACCGCCGAGCGGTAGCCGCGACGCCACGCGAGGGCTGTAGAATGAACCGTTTCCGTCTGGCGAGAAACTGCCGAGGAGGTGAATCATGAGTCGTCAAGTGCTCGCAGGCCTGCTGACCGTGCTGGCGATCGTCGCGTTCGTGCCCGCGGTAGGCGCGCAGACCGACGCTTCGATGGAGGCGCCGCGCACGCCGTGGGGCGCGCCGGACCTGCAGGGGGTCTGGGACTTCCGCAGCCTCACCCCGATGGAGCGTCCCGAGGAGCTCGCCGAGAGCGAGACGTTCTCCGCCGAGCAGGCGGCGGAATTCGCCGAGGAGACCATCCGGCGCCGCAGCCGCGACAACGACACCTCGGACCGCGTGGTGCCCTACAACGACTTCTGGTTCGACGAGGGGACCGCGGTCACGACCGAGCGGACGTCACTGGTGGTCGATCCCCCCGACGGCCGGATTCCCGAGCTGACGCAGGAGGCCATCGACCGGCAGGCGGCGGTGGAGGAGGCGCGGTCCGGCGTGGGCGGCCACGAGCCGACCCCCGGCGGCTTCGTAGAGGACCTCGGTCCCGGCGGGCTGCAGGTCCGTTGCATCCTCGGCTTCAACTCGGGCCCGCCGATGGCGCCGAGCGCATACAACAACAACGTGCAGGTGTTCCAGACCGAGGACACCGTGGTGCTGTTCGCCGAGATGAACCACAACCCCCGCGTCGTCTTCCTGGACGGACGGGATCATCTCGACGCCGGCATCCGGCAGTGGACCGGTGACTCGCGCGGCCACTGGGAGGGCGACACGCTGGTCGTGGAGACCACCAACTTCCTGCGCGAGACGAACTTCATGCGGGGGGCGACGACGCCGAATCTCACCCTGATCGAGCGCTTCACCCGCGTCGACGCCGACACGCTGCAGTACGACGTGACCGTCGACGACCCGACCGTGTGGACGCGGCCGTGGACCTACTCGGTTCCGATGCGGAAGAACGCGGAGCCGGTGTACGAGTACGCGTGTCACGAGGGCAACTACGGCCTCTACAACATCCTCGCCGGCGCGGTGGCGGGGGGCTCGAACTAGTGTGGCGTCTCGCAAATCTATAGCATATTAACCTGGAAATAAGTATCCTGACCTCGTAGCATGCCGAAATATGAGGAAATCAGGCCGGCAATCACCTGTCTGCTGTCAGGCAACCAATGACCCTGTTAATAAGTGTTCTCGCTCCTGCGGCGGATCGATTGCGCGGTTGCGGTCCGCTAGGCAAAGGGCGGAGTTCTCGGGGCCGCTGAGCTCTATCGGGTTGCGAGAGCGCCAATTTATGCCATGCACTTGAGGGACTCGACACTAGGAACCCGCTCACACCGTTTCGGTTTTCCGGTCCTTCTCCACCCGGTGGGGGAGGGCCGGAACGGTATGCGCTCCCCCGCTCCCCGCCCGCCGAGACCGGCAAGGCGCAGCCGGGACATGACCCGTCTGCGTCACGCGTCGACGCCCAGCAGCGTCTCGACGAGGTCGGCCCGCCGGAAGGTCGCCGACAGCCGTTGCAGCGTTCGCTCCCTGCCCCTGAACAACGGGTCGAGCGCGTCGCCGATTCGCGTCTGGGCACGAGCGAGATAGACGTCCGACTTCCCGTGCACCAGTTCGCGTGCGTCACCGAAACTGCGGTGGTCGAGCCGACCGAGAGTTATACCCATCTCTTGCAGCAGAGAGCGCCCCATCAGCATGGCGATGAAGCGCGAACCGTACGCCAGAAAATCGGGCGCATCATCCGGGGGGCGCTTGCGGTGGTTCTCGGCGTGCCGGTGCAACAGAGCGGCGATAATCGCCTGTGCCCCGTTCAGATGGGTGGTGAAGATCGTGCTGTACAGGGCACCAAAGTGTTGTCGGCTTCTGAATCTCGCCTGGTGCGGTTTCTCGCACCAGATTGCCAGCACCGCCTCCGCGATGACTGCGCTCGTGAATTCGTCGGATGAGACCGGTCTGTCTTCGCGTTTGGCGCGGTACCTGTATCCCAATTCGGAGATCGACTGCCCGAGGGCCTGCTGACGCGCATCGTTCGCTTTCAGATCCCGCAGGTCGACCGGGTTCTGGCTGTTCGTGGCGAAAGTGATCGCTTCCACCAGCTCGGCGTCGTTCTGCTCGAGTTCGTATATCCGGACGAGCACCTCCGCGTCGCCGATCTCGGGACCGATTTCCCGCGCCATCTGCTGGACGGTGCGTGCCGTCTGTCCACCGTTGACGATTTGCAGGTCGCTCACCTGCACGCTCCAGTTTTCTCTCTGCAGCGCGTTGTGGCGGAATTGCGAACAGGTGATTGTGATCCCGTTGTTGTAGAAGTAGAAATTGGACCGCTGATTCTGCGCCCGCAAAGTGGCCGCGACCGCCTCGTTCACCCGATTGCCGACCAACCCCAGGTAGCGGCGGATATTCTTCTCGAACAGCCGGTTGTCGTACTCGTCGGTCAGCCGGGCGAGTTCGGCGACCGAGATGCGTCCAGTCAGTGCACGCCGAAAGTCGAATGTCTCGACCATGGCGGCGCCGATGAGCTTCAGGTCGGCGTTGATCGGCTTGCGCGCCTGCAACAGGGCGAGGAGTTCCTCGGAGCCGATGTGGCGCCACTCCACCTGTTCTCCGAAGCTCCGCGCAGCATTGTCGATTCGTTGCTGTCCCTGTAACGTCCAACGAGCTCCGTTGTTCGTCGCAACCGCGGTAACGCGTGGAATCGCGCCGTCCCTGACGAATGAACGGACGTCTTCGATCCTCTCGTTCAGACGTCTGTTCAATCGCACCGGTCGCGCGGGGTCGAAGAGAGCGCCGATGGCGTCGATCATGCCGGCGACGCCGTTTTCGGGAAACGCGGAAACGCCGCTGAGATCCGTCTTGTATTTTCCCTGTATCAGGGTGACGTGAAGCTCGCCGTCGTCCGGCGGCTCGAAGTACAGCGCATCGATTCCGAAGTCGTTGCCTCCGTCGACGATTCCGTCGATCGTCTGCTCGTCGGTCAGGTCGAAAGCGGTCTTGGCGACGAGAAACAGGAATGCAATCGAGCGTCTCCTGGGTTCGTCGGCGCCCAGCCGCAGTTCGTTGTCGAAAGCGTCCGAGTGCCTCTCGACAATGCCGGACACCTGCTGGTCGATGATCTGTGCCGCGAGCGACATCGCCCTATTGTCCGCCCCTTGATGTTTCTCGTCCAGACGCCGCCGCAATCGCCGGTGGATTTCCAGCCCCTCCTGGCTCTGCTCGACAGCGGCTGTGCGAAGAGGCGGCGCGACGTGGAACGACGATGTCGGCGCTTGTGGAAGCCGGTCTCAGACGCGTGCTCGCCGAGCCCGCGGCGTTGGATGTCTCCTCGGATGGGTTGCCGCCGCTGCGGTCCTACGGCGCGTCGTCCTCCGGCAGGGACGACAGCGGCCGCTCCGGGTCCGGGAGGCCGGCGCGCTCACGAGACGGTTAGCCGAGCGTCTATCACTTCGTCAAGCGGCACGCCGATCGAGAGCGCCCGCGTTCTGAAAGCATCGAAAAATGATACTTTGTCATTGTGGAAGCAGACCGACCTCGACCCAGAGCCAGGATTGTCGTCGACGATCTCGCTGCGGCCGGTCGCTACCATTTCACCGCGGAAGAGATGCGATCCGCGCTCGGCGTGTCCAGCGCCGCGTCGAAGCTCGCGCTGGGGCGACTGATCAAGCAGAGAAAGGTCGCCAGTCCTGCCCGCGGATTCTACGTCATCGTGCCGCCCGAGTACCGAAGTCTGGGCTGTCTACCGGCCGACCAGTTCATCCCGGCGTTGATGGAGTATCGGAAGCTCCGTTACTATGCGGCGCTGCTGTCAGCCGCGCAGTACTATGGCGCCGCGCATCATCGGCCCCAGGAGTTCCAGGTAGCCGTCGCCGGCAACCGCCGGCCGATTTCTTGCGGGTTCGTACGGGCGTCGTTCATCGCGCGTCGGCGCATCATCGCAGTGCCGCTGCAGCGTTTCAACACGCCGCGCGGGACCATCCTGGTTTCGAGTCCGGAGGCGACCGCGGTCGATCTCGTGGGCTACGAGCGCCGTGCCGGGGGGCTGGATCACGTGGCGACCGTGCTCTCCGAGCTTGCGGAACATCTCGAACCCGAGCGGCTGCTGGCTGCGGCGCAGACGGCGCCTGTCCCGTGGGCGCAACGGCTCGGCTATCTCCTCGAATTGCTCGGCGCCGAGGAAAGGGTGACTCCTCTGAAGACTCACGTCCAGCGGAACGCGCGGCAAATCGCTACGCTCCTTCCGGCTGCCGGTCACGAGCACGCGCCGCGTTCCGACGACTGGCTGCTGCGGATCAACGCTGACGTCGAGCCGGACTCGTGATTCCCCGCGACTACGTCACCGCTTGGCGGACACGTGCGCCCTGGGTGCAGGATGCTCAGGTCGAGCAGGACTTGGTTCTGAGCCGGGCGCTGGTCGAGATCTTCTCGCATCCGGTCTTGGCGGAAGGGCTCGCGATGCGCGGCGGCACCGCGATCTACAAGCTCTATCTACAGCCTGCGGCGCGTTATTCGGAAGACATCGACCTGGTACAGATTGAGGCTGGTCCGGCTGGTCCGTTGATGGATGCCCTGCGCGAGACACTGAATCCCTGGCTGGGCACGCCCAGGTGGAGGCAGACGGGCGCATTCCCGATTTCCCGGAGCAGTGCAGTGTGTAGGCAAAGATGGACTGTGAGGCTGGGGGAGGTTGAGCCGGTCTTCGGACAGACGGGGAGGGTGGTACTGGACATTACGGCTCGGACTGCCCATGATGGTGCGTTGAAATGGACAAGAGCGCCATCGACACCCCGAGCCGCGAGGTCGATCTTGGCAACATTCCCGTCCACCTGCGCACTGCCCTCCGGCGGGCGCTGGAGTTTGAGGCGCGTGCTCGAGCGCCCAGGTCGGCAGAGGAAGCGGAGCAGTGCGAAGAGCAGCTGCGGGCCATCGCGGACGAGTTCTTCGGCGCCCTCCTCACCCCCGTGCTGCAACGCGCGGTGCGCTCCGCCGCGGTTGGCGACGCGGCGAGCGCCCTCGTGCGCCACCTGCCCCGGCGGATGCGGAGCGACGGCCTGGAGACCGTCAACGTTCGCACCTCCCGGGGCACGACGGTGCCGGTCACGACGCCGTATTACCGCGAGAAACACGCCCGTCGGGCGAAGCGGAGGCCGGGACTCTACCCCGCCTTGGTGGTGCTGGGCATCTACGACCGGTGCACGCCGAAGCTGGCCTCGGATGCAAGCCGCGCGGTCGCCATGCTCAGCTCGCTGGCCGAAGCGCAGGCGCAGCTCCGCTCCGACGGCATCGCCCTGGATATCAAGACCCTCCGCTCGACCGCCTATCGCTACGCTGCGCGGGCCCGAGCGGCCCAGCAGAGCGCGGCGTGCGGCCTGCTGGACCGCGTGACCGGGAAGCGGGTGGTCGTCTCCCTCGACGGGGGCCGCGTCCGTGTGAGGCGCAAGAAGCGTGGCCCCAAGACGAAGAAGGGGCGCAACCGATTCCATACCGACTGGAAGGAACCGAAGCTCCTCATCCTGTACGTCGTCGGCGACGACGGGCGACCGTCTCAGACGTGGGCCCCGATCATCGACGGCACGCTCCGGGGACCGGAGGCGGTCTTCGCCCTGCTGTTGTCGTACGCGCGGCAGATCGGCCTCAACGCCGCTGACAAGGTGCTCTTCATCGCCGACGGCGCGCCCTGGATCTGGCAACGCATCCCGCGCCTCATCGCCGCGCTCGGGCTCTCGCCGACACAGGTGCTGGGGCTGATCGACTTCTATCATGCCGCGAAGCAACTCTCCGACGCGGTCAAGCTGCGCCGCTGGAGCGCGACGCAACGCACCCGCTGGCTCAACCGCACGCGGGGGCTGCTCAAGCGAGCACGGGTGGACGAGGTGATCACGGCCCTGCGGGAGCTGTGCCGCGGGCGCACGGCCGGCAAGATCCGCACGCACCTCAACTACTTCCTGAAGAACCGTCATCGTTTCGCCTACACCACAATGGTCGGGCTCGGGCTTCCGCGGGGCAGCGGTGCCGTCGAAAGCGCCATCCGTCGCGTCATCAATCTCCGCATCAAGGGCGCATCCATCTATTGGCTACCGGAGAGCGTCGACGCGATTCTTCTCCTGCGGTCTTTCTATAAGTCCGGCAGATGGAACTGTTTGCAGCGGATGGCCATGACGCCGGTGGGTGTGAGCGCGTGACCGGGAAATCGGGAATGCGCCCGAGGCAGACTGAAGGACGAGTGACTTTCGTGTATCGCTTCGATTCCGAGGACATGCCGCCCCTCCCACTTCGCTTGAAGGTGGAGATCAGTACTCGTTGTCAAGCGACATCCGGAATTGCCCCCCCCCCGGCGACACCGAAAACTGACCCCCCGAAGAAACGGCGTATGTTGCTGAAGTGGGGAACGCAGCGACGTTGCATCAGTGTCGCAACGGATCATCGAAGTCGTTCTCGTGATCTCGTGTACGAGAGCAAGGACGACGATGCCTGTGGGTTCTGTGGGCGGCGTCTGCGCCGTCCAAGTGGTGTGGTAAACGCGCTCTCGACGACGGTTCAGTCGCCGCCGAACGCAGCGCGCGCGTTTTCCACGCCACGGCAGAATCCACAGGCTGCCCGGACCCGACTGGACGATCGCGGGTGACGCCAGCGCAATGGCCGGTGTCCGAACTCGTCGCGATGCTGGCGGTCGCATACTCATGTCGTCTTCTGCGGCCGGTCGTGAAGCGTCGGCGCCGAGAGCCTGAGGACGCCCGCACGACGCTTCTCCCGCAATCGGAAGCTCTCTCCGGTAATCGTCAACACGTGACTGTGGTGCAGCAGCCGGTCGAGTATCGCCGTGGCGACCACCGCGTCGCCGAACACCTCGCCCCATTCGCCGACAGAACGGTTCGACGTGATCAGGATGCTGCCGCGCTCGTAGCGCCTCGAGACGAGCTGGAAGAACAGGTGCGCGGCGTGCGGCTCGAAGGGCAGGTAGCCGAGCTCGTCGACTAATGTGGAGCTCCACATTAGTCGACTAATGTTGAGCGATCGGTAATGTGGAGTAGCCGCCTTTTGCTCCGGCGGCGCCGAGCGCATTCCCTCCAGGACTCCACATTACGTACGTAGCATCGGGACCTGCCAATCCCGGCACCGCCTTCCCGGAGGTCCCGATGTTGCTCGAGCTGTATCCCAGGGTGCACCGGCGGTACACGTCGTTGGCGGTCATCGGTCCGATCTTGGACGGATACGGCACGTGGCTCTTGAAGCAGGGCTACTCGACCGAACGCGTCCGCGAGCATTTCTGTGCGGCAAGACGCCTCGTCCCCCGTCTACAACAACGCGGCGTGGGGGCCCTGACGAGCCTGACGCGGGCGCGATTGCGGGCTTGTGCGCCCGCGGATTCGCAGGAGGATCCCAATCTCGCGGTCCTGGTGCGGCAGTTGGACCGGTATTGCGAGTCGGAGCTGGTGCTGTATCCAGCGCCCGCGTTGACGCGTATTGAGCAGCGAGTCGCCGCCTACAGGACGTATCTGCAGCAGGTTCGAGGGTTCGCGCCGTCGACCCTGACGCACCACGGCCGCACGACGAGCGAGTTTCTGGCCCACATCGGCTACGAGACCCACCCGACGCGGCTCGCTACGCTCGAACGCCAGGATCTCGACGCCTTCGTGCGTGCCGTCGGCCCCCGGCAGTCGCGTGCGTCCCTCCAGCATGTGGTGGCCCACCTCCGAGCCTTTCTCCGGTTCCTGGCCTCTGCCGGCGAGATCCCGCCCGGGCTCGACACGCAGATTGACACGCCTCGCGTGTATCGAGGCGAGAAGCTCCCACGGGCGCTGCCCTGGAACACGGTTCGGGCGCTTCTCGAGACGATCGACCGCACGAGTTCTCTGGGACGCCGCGACTACGCGATCTTCCTTCTGATGGCGACCTACGGCCTGCGCGCGTGCGAGGTCGTGACGCTCACGATCGATGACGTGGAGTGGCGGGCGGAGCGGCTTCGCATCGCGCAACGGAAGACACGCGGGTCGCTCTGGTTGCCGCTCACCGACGAGGTCGGGACCGCGCTGCTCGACTACCTCCGCCACGGACGCCCCGCCCTGAACGTACGTCGGCAGCGCGTTCCGTTCCAAGCCGCGCCGCCGCGCAGTTATCGGGAGCTGTTTCTCCGCGGCCGCACCCCGACCGGTGTCCTCAAACCGACGGCGGTCACCGAGGCCTTCCAGGCGTGGTCGAAGCGAAGCGGCCTCGCCATTCCGTTCCAGGGGCCGCACTGCGTGCGGCACTCGTATGCCGTGCACCTCTTGCGGTCGGGCCTGTCGCTCAAGACGATCGGGGACATCCTGGGCCATCGCACCCTGGAAAGCACGTGCGTGTACCTCCGCTTGGCAGTTGACGACCTCCGCGACGTTGCCTTGTCTCTACCGGTCGTGGTCGATTGCAGTGCGCCGGGGGTGCCGTCATGACGACCTTCAGCTCCGGCTTGTCCGCCTCCATCAACAGCTACCTGGTGCTCAAGCGAGCGCTGGGCCGGCAGTACTCCAACGAAGAACACGTGCTGGCGCACCTGGATCGGTTCCTCGCCGCCCGGCGCGTCGATCTCAACGCCGCGACGTTCGCCGCCTGGTGTCTCACCCTGCAGCATCTGGCCTCCGGCACGCGTCGGGCCCGCATGCGGATCGCGCGAAACCTGTGTCTGTATCGAGGACGCAGCGAGCCCGGCTGCTTCGTCCCGGACGAGCGGCTGTTTCCGCGGCTCCACCAAGCCATCCGACCGCACATCTTCACGGACAACGAGATCGTCCAGTTGCTGGCCGCCGCGCGCACGCTGGCCCGCACCTCCAATTCGCCACTCGGTCCCGAGAACATGCGCCTCGCGATCGTGCTGCTCGCCACCACCGGGCTGCGACGCGGAGAGCTGACGCGGCTGACCGTCGGAGACTACGACCCGCCGCAGCGCACGCTGGCGATCCGGGAATCCAAGTTCCACAAGTCGCGCCTCGTCCCGCTGTCGGCGGAAACCGCCCGCGAGGTCGAGCACCTGATCGAGATCCGCGGCCGGCGGCGACTACCGACCGAGGCGAGCAGCCCGCTTCTCTGGCACCGCAGTCCAGACACCGGCGGCTACAGCGGTGGGGGGGCCTCGGCGGCGCCATGCGCGCACTCTTCCGGCGGGCCGGCATCCGGACCGCGACGGGTCATCTCCCACGCACGCATGACTTCCGTCACGGATTCGCCGTCAACGCGCTCCTACGGTGGTACCGCGCCGGACTCGACGTACAGGCGAAGCTGCCCTTCCTGGCCGCCTACATGGGGCACGTCTCGATCGTCTCGACCGCCTACTACCTCCAGTTCGTCGAACCCCTCGCGGCCGCCGCCAGCGCGCGATTCGCCAACCGCTGCGGCGACCTCGTCACCGGACCCACCGTCGGGGGAGGTGCGCGATGACCGCCGCCGTCCCCAATGACTTGGCGCGAGCCCTCCGGGCCTTCTTCGCCGACCACCTGCCCCGTGTGCGCGGGACCAGTCCCCACACCATCCGGAGCTATCGGGACAGCCTCGTGCTCTTGCTGCGCTTCGTCGCAACCCGGTTGCAGCGGTCCGTCATCCAGTTGGACCTGGACGACCTCGGCCCCCAGCTGGTCCTCGCGTTCCTTCAGCACCTGGAGCTCGACCGGCACAACAGCGTCGCTACCCGCAACGTGCGCCTCGCCGCGATCCACGCGTTCTTCCGGTACTGCGCAATGGAGCACCCCGCACGACTCGCACACTGTCAACGCGTCCTCGCCGTCCCCTTCAAGCGGACCGGCAGCCGCCCCGTGGAGTACCTCGAGCACGAGGAGGTCGAAGCCATCCTCGGCGCCGTCGATCGCGGCACCGCCGACGGCCGCCGCGACTACGCGCTCCTCGCCACCATGTTCAACACCGGCGCGCGGGTCGGGGAAATCGTCGCCCTGTGCGTCGCCGACCTACGGTTGGACGCACCCGCGCAGGTCCACCTGCACGGCAAGGGGCGGAAGCAGCGGGTCTGCCCGTTGTGGCCTCAGACCGCCGACTTGCTGCGTGCCCTGCTGGCCGAACGCGAACGCGAGTTGCAGTCCGACGAGCCGGTCTTCCGCAATCACCGCGGGATGCGGCTGACCCGATTCGGCGTCCGCTACCTGCTGCAGAAGTACTGCACCCGCGCGCAGGCCACGGTGCCGACCCTGCGCGCCAAGCGCCTCCATCCCCACAGCATGCGGCACAGCACGGCCGTCCACCTGCTCCGGGCCGGCGTCGACATCGTCACCATCAGCCAGTGGCTCGGCCACGCCAGCGTCACGACCACGCACCGCTACGCCACCGTCGATCTCGACATGAAGCGGCAGGCGCTCGCGAAGGCCCGCCCCACCACCCGTGCCACCGCGGGGCCGGCCCTGTGGCGCACGGACTCGTCGGTGCTCGAATGGCTCGAAGCGCTCTGAGGAAGCGATCGGTAATGTGGAGTCCGGCCACCTTCGTGCCCTGGAAACGACTGCCGTCTTCGCCGCGACTCCACATTACGGATCACTCAACATTAGTCGACGATGAGAAGCTTCGGCTTGGCGTAGAAGGTCAGTCGGTCCTCCAGGCGGTCGTCGCTGTGCGCCTTGACCAACGCCGCCATCAGCGCCTGGGCCGTGGTGAACAGCGCCGAGTAGCGCTGCCGGATCGCCTCGCGCCCGAGTGCGACCGCCAAGTGCGTTTTCCCGACTCCTGGGAGCCCCGTCCCATACTGCCCGATACCAAGCGTCCGAAGCGACGATCCACTATCCGTTCCATCCGCGGAGCGGGAAGCGCGTGGAGATCGTGCGCCGCCAGCACTTTCGTGGCAGGCGCGTGTTCGTCGTTCGACAGCCGGACGACACGCTGGCCCACATCCCGACCTGGATGTGCGAGCCCCCGGCCGCCGCGCTTGCGGTAGTAGACCACCCACGCATCGCGTTGGCGGGCCTGCGCGACTTGCGTCTTGCTCTCGACGCGGCGCTATCGTCGTTCTCCAGCATGGAGGAAGGAGAGCGGCATGGGACGGATACAGGTGGTGGGGCAAGGCGCGCTACTGGTGCAGATGGAGCCGGGACCGGCGCTCGAGTCGAGGACACGGGCGACGCTGCTTCCGCTGGTGGCGACTCTGTTGCTCGAAGCGGCGGTGGCGCCCGCGACCATGAGCAAACCGGCGGAATCCGGAAAGACGGAGGGAGGCGATGAGCAAGATCGCACCTGACCATCTCAGCCGTCAGGCCTTCGTCTATGTCCGGCAATCGACGCGAGACCAACTGCGCCACCACCACGAGAGCCGGCGTCGGCAGTATGGGCTCGCGGAACATGCCCGGCGGCTCGGCTGGACCGAACCGGTCGTGGTGGACGACGACCTCGGGCGCTCGGGCGGCGGCAGCGCTCGTCCGGGGTTCGAGCGGCTGCTGCTCGCGATCTGTGAGGGACGCGTCGGCATCGTACTGGCGGTGGAGGCCTCACGCCTCGCGCGTAACGGCCGCGACTGGCACACGCTACTTGAGTTCTGCGGTCTGGTGGGCTGTCTGCTCGCCGACGAGGAAGCCATCTACGATCCGCGGCTGCCGGACGACCGCCTGTTGCTCGGCATGAAGGGCACGATGGCCGAGATGGAGCTGTCGCTGTTGCGCCAGCGTTCGCTCGAAGCCCTCCGACAGAAGGCGCGTCGCGGCGAGCTGTTCCTGAGCGTCGCGGTCGGCTACGTGAAGGTCCGGCACGACCGGATCGCAAAGGACCCCGACCTGCGGGTGCAGGAAGCAATCGGACTCGTGTTCCGGAAGTTTGCCGAGTTCGAGAGCGTCCGGCAGGTGCATCTCTGGCTCCGGCAGGAGGGCGTGCGACTGCCGTCCGTCGAGGCCAACGGCGACGGCCGACGGGTCGTGTGGAAGCTCCCGGTCTACAAGACGGTTCACAGACTGCTGACCAACCCGATCTACGGCGGCGCCTACGCCTTCGGTCGAACGGGGAGCCGGGTCACGGTCGAGAACGGGCGCAAGCGTGTCCGGCGTGGGCTCGCTCGGGAACGCGAGCAGTGGGACGTATTGATCGTGGATCACCACGAGGGCTATGTTTCGTGGGCAGAGTACGAGAGGAACCAGCGTGTGATCGCCGACAACGCTTCCCGGCAGGGTCTGCTGACGCGCGGCGCGGTTCGCCGCGGGGACGCGTTGCTCGCCGGTCTGCTGCGCTGCGGACATTGCGGGCGACGGATCCACGTCGCCTACAGCGGTACCAAGGGCGAATGCGTTCGCTATAGCTGCCGCGGCGCGCATCTCAACCATGGGACGGGCTGGTGCATCGCGTTCGGCGGCGTGCGGGTCGACGCGGCGGTGGCGACCGAAGTGCTGCGGCTGTTGAACCCGCTCGGCATCGAGGCTGCCCTCAAGGCGGTAGCGATGCGCGAACAGCAGCACACCGACAGGCGACACCACGCGAAGCTGGCGCTCACCCAGGCGCGGTACGAGGCGGACCTGGCGCGTCGCCAGTACGACGCAATCGACCCGGCCAACCGCCTGGTCGCCGCCGAGCTCGAACGCCGATGGAACGATCGCCTCGCGGACGTGCAACAGCAGGAAGAACGGATCGCCGGCCTGACGGCGGCCCACCCGGAGGCGCTGTCGCCCGCGGAGCACGACCGCCTGCTGGCGCTTGGCGCCGATCTCGAAACGGCCTGGACCCATCCCAGTGCGACAGCACAGACGCGGAAACGAATCGTGCGCGCCATCCTCGAAGAGATCGTTGTGAAGCTGGCCGCGGAGCACATCGAATTGCTCCTCCACTGGCGGGGCGGCGATCACACTCGTCTCACCGTCCCCCGCAACCGAACGGGACAGCATCGCTGGTGCACGGACGCGACGGTCGGCGACTTGATCCGGGGACTGGCCCGCCAGCTGAGGGACGGCGGCATCGCCCAAACGCTGAATCGCCTCGGCAAGCGGACCGGACGCGGCAACGCCTGGACCGAGGCACGGGTCCGCACCTTTCGAAGCCAACACCGGGTGCCGGCACATCGTCCCGGTGAGATGGCGGAACGTGGGGAGCTGACCCTGAAGGAAGCCGCCGGCCGGCTCGGCGTCAGCACCATGACCGTGCTGCGACTCATCGGCGACGGCACGCTCGTCGCCCAGCAGGTCTGCCGGGGCGCCCCTTGGGCCATCCCGGAGGAACAGATCGTCGCGCTTGCCGGCGCGATCCCATCCGGACGTCGTCCGCTAACATCGAGCTCGGCTCAGGAAGTGCTTGATTTTCAGTGACGTAGCGAGGTGTGCATCATGAGACCCGACTCGGCGGACCGAGCAGGAGGGCCGCGTCCCCGTGCGCGATCCACCGCGACGTCGCCAGTTCCCGGAGCTGACGCTCGTCGATGCTCGGCTGCGCCTTGAAGTCGAAGTCCGCCAGCTCGCGGACCGCCGGGAAGTGGGCGATCTTGAACGCCATCTCGATGCGCCGTTCGTCCTTGCGCGACACCTCGCGCTCGATGAGGAACGCGAGCGCCTCGCGCAGCGTCAGCTTCTTCTCCGCGGCCTCGTCGAGCAGGCTGTCGAGTTGGTCCCGGATGGCGGTCAGTTTCAGCCGCGTCAGCCAGCCGAGAAGCGTCTCATGGTCCACGATATCCATCTCAGAAGCTCCCGCCGGCGACGGCCGCATACTCGTCGAGCGGGCGCAGCAGCTCCGGCTTCGGCCGGACCGTCTCGGCCGAAGCCGGGCGCGGACCGCCGTTGATGCCGACCAGGTGCGCGCGCTCGGTGACCCGCGTGTGCCGGCCGGTGTGCTCGATGTGCTCAGCGACGACGTCCGGTCCGTGATCAACGCGCACCCGACCGCCGCTGACCACCACCCGTACGCGCTCGCCGATCAGCCGCCACGGCACCGAATAGGCGTTGGTGTCGACCACCACCGCACAGTCGGCGTGGACCGTCCGGATCAGATCCCGCAACTGGCCGAACGGCGGCCGGTCCGCGCACGGGCGCAAGCACTCCGCTTCGCGCGCGAAGCGGACCAGCGGGACTTCACCGGTGGTGCCGTGCCGCCGCCGGTCCGCGATCTCGCGCTGCCACCACGCCAGATGCGCCTGCAGCCCCGCCCAGCTCTCGAAGCGGTGTCCTGCGATGGCGTTCCGCTTGACGTAGCCTACGCCGCGCTCGTCCTTCCCCTTCGTCCGGGCCCGGTATGGCGCGCAGGCGCGCGGACGGAACCCCCAATAGGCGGCGAACGCCTGGAACCGGTCGTTGAACTCGACCTCGCGCGTGGCCGCGTCGTGATGGGTCACCAGCGCCCGCGGGTTGTCGATCAGCACCTCCTTCGTCACGCCGCCAAAGTGCCGGAACGTGCCTTCCAGGCCGCGGAACCACGACGATTGCCGCTCGTGCCTGAACGCCTCGACATGACAACGCCGCGAATAGCCCAGCGTCGCCACGAACAGGTACACGCGCACCCGCTCGTCCGCGACCGGCACCCGCAGCTCCCCGAAGTCGATCTGCAACTGATGCCCCGGGGCCGTTTCGAACCGCACCGTCGCCTTCGCCTCGGCCGTCAGCAGCCGCCGGAACGGCGCGACCGCGCGCTCGACCGTGCGCAGGCTCACGTCGATCGACAGCTCCCGTAGCAGGTCCTGACGCACCACCTCCGCATTGCCGCGGTGCCGAAAGAAGCACTCCTTCAACCATGCCTCCTGATCCTCGAGCTTGCCGCCGCGGACCGGCCGGCTGTAGGCCATCCAGCCGTCGGCCGCCACGTAGCGCCGCACCGTGTTCTTGCTGCACCCGAACTCCCTCGCTATGCGCTTCAACCCCCAACCGAGCGCGTGCAGATGCAGCATCGCCTCCACCTCGTCGGATTTCATCATCTCTGCCCGTGGCCTCCCTGCCCACGGGCCGACATCCTCGCATCGATTCATCTGTCTGACTCCTCCTTGGCCAAGGGGGGTCAGTTTTCAATGTCGCCAGGGGGTCAGTTTTCCCTGTCGCGTGACACTCGTGAGCACTTCTCCGTGTTCGGACTCACCGAAGTCCCATTCGCAGTGGAATCGCGCTGGTTCGTAGGTGATGCCGATGTCGTCACCTACGCACTGGACGAGCTTCTCGGCACGAAGCTCCGGGCGCTCTACCAGCGGAGGAAAGGCCGGGACCTCTTCGACTTGGCCACGGCACTCGAAGACGAAAGAACGGATCCCGAGCGAATCATCGCAGCGTTCCAACAGTACATGGACCACGGACATCATCACGTGACGCGCGCATTGTTCGAGCGCAACGTTGCCGGCAAGTTGTCGGATCCGCAGTTCGGTGCCGATATCGGACCGTTGCTCTCGCATGGCTATCGTTGGGATATGGACCAGGCGGCCACGACTATCCTGGAGCGTCTCGCCGCGCTTCTGCCAGGTGAGCCTTGGAATACGAAGGAATGAGCCCTGGCTATGGCATCATGCGCGTACCCGATTGAAAAGATAGTCAACCCGATCGGTGTTCAATTCTCATTCGGCAAGGCACTCAACAGCGCGGCTTTTGACGGCGAGTGTCTGAATGTCTTGACGCGAGAGAAGGAACACCTTCGTTTTGTCGAGACTTGCATCGCTGATTCTCTTCCCATGAAGTGCGACGAGAGCCAGGAGGTGATAGTGATCAGGCAACTTGCGAAAGCTGACGCGATTCTGGGTGGTTGTCTTGACCTGGACGGCCTTGAACACGTATCCCTTGACCGCAATGAGGTCGTTGCCGGAGTCTTTCAGTGGTGGCGCAGCTTGAACCCCGCATTGAAAAAACCGTAGTTGGACCAGCAGTTCGCCGAAAGTGCCGATGATCGTTTCACTTTCGAGTTCGTTCATTTGAAGTGTTCGGAGCGTTCCTGCCCGCCTCGCTTCATTGGGAATCAGTGGTTACCAACCTACTACTTAACCATATACCACCAAGGCGAGCACGCCAGACCAGAATAACCAGTCCCTGGGTGCCGCCGGCCACCTCATTCCGCACGCAACCATGCCGAAGAAAAGCAACCACACAAGGACGAGATCTGGAAAGTGGGCTAGTTCCATGGAGAAGATGACAGCTACGGCGGATGGAACACCGAGCGAATAGGTCAACGCAGTAGGCAATGGGTGCTCCGCATCCACGCCGTCGGTCGGTTCGTCCGGTTTCGGCTCGGTCGTCTCTCGCCGTGGCTGTGCCGTCGCTCGCGGCCGTGGCTGCTCTGGCCGTGCCGGTGCTGGTTCGGGTTCACGCTGAAGCACGTCGTATGCGGCCTGAATCCTCTTGAATACCCACTCAGCAGTAGGATCTCCTCGGTTCTTGTCCGGGTGGTGCATCTTTGCCAGTTGACGGTACCGGGCCTTGATCTACGCGGTGGTTGCACAGTGCTTCAGCCCCAAGGCTTCGTAGGGATCATCCATCATATTTCTCACACCGTGGATTCCGGACGGGATGGCGCCCGGGCGCGTGGCCGAGGTCACCGCGGAAGGCAGCTCGAACGGCCATCTGACCTCTTCTCAGTGTGTCATCTTTGGATTGCCTTGATCGTCTTCAGTGCTCCGTGCTCGGCTACCACCGCTCTTGTTTCCGGCATCTGGCCTTTGGTTCGGGCGTTCAGAGAGCGAATGTCCATGCCGGCTCGGTCCAGCATGGTTAACGTCTGATGGTCGAGATTTCTTACAGGTTCGTCGGGATGATCAGCATCGCGATCACGCTGATCAGCACGCAGACCACCGCCACGATCCCCGTGTAGCCGAGCACGTCGCCGAACTTCAGGCGGGTGACGGTGAGGATCGGAATCGCCCAGAACGGCTGGATGAAGTTGGTCGTCGCATCGCCGTAGGCGTAGGCGAGCACCGTGGTGGTGGCGGACACGCCGAGCTCCTTCGCGGCCGGCAGCAGGTAGGGCGCCTCGATCAGCCACTTGGACCCGCCGGACGGCACGAAGAGGTTCACGAAGCCGGAATAGAAGTAGACCACCAGCGGGTAGGTCTCCGTGGTGGCGAACGTGACGAACAGCTCGCCGAGCCAGGCCCCGAGACCGGTGTTGTTGATGACGCCGAAGATGCCCGCGTAGAAGGGAAACTGCAGGATGACGCCGGAGGCGGTCCGGGCGCCGTTGGCGAACGCGCGCACGAGGTTGGACGGCCGTCCCTGGAGCAGCAGCGCCGCCACCAGGAAGACCGCGTTGTAGGCGTTGATGGTCCACGTGGCGCCGAAGCCGCGGGTGACCATCGAGTAGCCGAGGGGATACCCGATCAGGATCGCGGCCAGAATTATCCAGCCGCGGGACGCTTCCATGCGGGCGGCCGGCGTCTCCGGCGCCTGGTCCTCGGGGAGCTTCGGCATCATCCGGTCGATCTGCTCGGACGTCAGCGTCTGGACGTTCTGCCGCGGGTGGAGCAGCATCACCGTCGCCAGGGCGACCGCCCCCAGGATGGCGATGAAGACGAGGTTGAACGGAATGAACAACGTCTCGGTGACCGGGATCACGCGGTCGATGACCGGCTCGCCGTTTGCCGGCGCGAGCAGCGGATTGCCGGGGGTGGCGAGAATGAGGGGCGCCGATCCGGACAGGCCGCCGTGCCAGATGGTGCAGATTCCGAGGTAGGCGGCCGCGATTATCACCCGGATGTCGGCTTTCGGATTCCGCCGGGCGACGAACGGCACGAACAGCGCCGACGCCACCACGCTGAGCGCCCAGTTCAGATAGCCCGTGACCAGCGCGTAGGCGCCGACAAGGAAGATGGCCTGGACCGGGCGATTGCGGTCCGGCAGGCAGGCCAGCCAGTCTAGGAACCGAAACACCGGGCGGGACGAGACGCAGGCGTGCGCCGCGATCATGGCGATCGCGAACTGCATCCCGAGCTCGAGCAGCGCCCACATGCCGTTGCCCCAGGCGAGGACCGACTCGTTCAGGCTCGCCTCCGCGCCGAACATGGCCAGCAGGATCGCCGCCACGGTAAGGAGCATGCAGACGACCCACGAGTCCGGAATCCAGCGCTGGGTGAACCGGCACAGGCTGTCCCCGAGATCGCCGACGAAGGCGACGATGCTTCCCGTGCTGCTGTTCGATGGTTCAGGCATCGGTCTGTCCGAATCCGCTCAGGAGGCCCGCGCCGGCGCCTGCGGCTGCTTCGACAGCATGAGCGCGCCCAACGCGACCACGGACAGTCCGGCGGCGAGATAGAAAGCCATTTCGTAGTTGCCGGAGGTGTCGAAGACGCGTCCCGCGATCACGGGGCCGACGATGCCGGCGACGCCCCACGCCGAGAACAGCAGGCCGTAGTTCACCCCCATGTGCCGCGTCCCGTAGAAGTCGGCGCAGGTGGAGGCGAAGACCGACAGCAGCGTGCCGTAGCAGTAGTAGATGACGACGAGCAGCAGATAGAAGAGGACTACCTGCCCCGCGAAGAGAGGGAAGAGCGGGAGCGCCGCGGCCGAGACCAGCACCATGAGCCGTAGCGTGTTGAGCCGGCCGAACGTGTCGGACATCCAGCCCGAGAGCACGCGACCGCCGGTGTTGCCGATGGCGCCGATAGTCAGCCCCAGGGCCGCCGCCGCGCCCAGGCCCGCCGCCGCGCCCACCGGGACGAGCTGGCTGATCACCATCAGGCCGGCCGCCGCGCCCAGGCAGTAGGCGACCCAGAGCAGGTAGAAGGTCGGGGTGCGGACCATCTCCGCGGTGGTGAACTCTCGAGCCGTGGCCGGGACGGCCGCCTTCGGTGCTCCGCCGGCCGCCGGGGCCGGCGCCGCGGATGGCGGTCGATAGCCTTCCGGCGGGTTCTTCAGCAGATAAGCGGCCGCCAGCGTCATCACCAGGAAGATCCCCGCGGAGATCTGCATCGTTCCCTGCCAGCCGTAGCTCGGGATCAGCCACTCCCGTGCGAGCGGTCCGTAGATGCCGGAGCCGGCGCCGTAGCCGCCCACGACGAGGCCGACCGCGAGGCCGCGCCGGTCGGGGAACCACTTGGAGCAGACCGGAATCGGGATCGCGTAGCCGAAACCGTTGCCCGCGCCGGCGATCGCCCCGAACGTGATGTAGAGCCAGATGAGCGACTCCGTCTGGCTCGCCAGGAAGAAGCCGAGCGCGTAGAGGATGCCGCCGAACGCGGCGACCTTCTGCGGCCCGAAGCGGTCCTGCAGGAAGCCGGCGACGACGAACCAGGAGCCGACCGAGAGGATGGCGATGGTGAAGACCACCGACACCTCGGTGCGCGTCCAACCGAAGTCGGCATCGAACGGCGCCACGAAGACGCTCCAGGCGTAGATGACGCCGAGGGCCAGGTTCATCAGCACCCCGCCGATGAGCGGAAGCCAGCGGTTCGGCGCGGAATCGGCAGAGCCTGCGGTCGCGTCAGTCATTCGGGCGCTCCTCTCGTCTCGACGCCCGGCGGCGTCGCGGTCTGGTTCCCGCTGCTACGAACGGCCTCGCCGGCACGGGCCGCGGACGTCGCCCGCGCCGGCCGGCCACACATTCTACTCGCGTCCCCGTCGTTCAGGGCGCTCGAACCGGCAATCGGCCACGAGGAGTCCGGTTTGTGTCACGCGGCCGGTGCCGTAGAATTGGCGAGCCCATGAGCGGACAGGAGTGATGATGACGAGACGTACATTGGCTACAGCCATCCTGGGAGTCGCCGGCCTCGCCCTGGGCCTCGGCCACTCCGGCGCAGGTCTTCACGCCAGTCCGACGTGAGCGGCGTCTGGCAGATCGCGCTGGACACGCAGACCGGCGAGCAGACCTGGACCGTCACGTTCGAGCAGAACGGGGCCACGCTGGGCGGCGAGATCGACATGCACGACGGCGAGGGCACCCTGCCCGTCGAGGGCTCTGTCGACGGCAACACGATCGCGTTCGTATTCATCGTGCCGGACCTCGACGGCGACATGCCGATCAACCTGTCCGGGGAGATCGACGGCGCCACCATCGCGGGCGACGAGGGCCACTTCGTCTGGTACGGCTCCGGCGACTGGACCGGAGAGAAGCAGTAGGTCCGTCACCCGGCGGCCAGCTCGACCAGCATTGCCGCCTGCATCATCAGGTTCAGCCGGAGCTGCTCGACCGTCACGAACTCGTGGTCGCTGTGCCCGGTGTAGGCCGCGCCGGGCATGGATGGCCCGAAGTTCACTCCGTTCGGCAGCAGGCGCGCCTGCGTGCCGCCGCCCACCGCGATCGGACCCGCGTCGTGCTGCCCCGTGTAGTGGCGGTAGACGTCGACGAGCACCGGTACGTGGGGCGCCGACTCCAGGTAGTACGGGTCGCCCATCGTGAGCTTCCAGCCGGGCGCCGCGCCCCCGCGCCGCGCGGTCCAGCCTGCCACCGCCTCACGGACCTGTGCCTCGACCTGCTCCTTGTTGCGTCCGACCGGGCAGCGGAGGTTGAGGCAGGCCTCGAGGCCCCCGTCGTCGCACGGGTTCAACCGGGTGAGGACGAGGGTGAGCGGTCCCATGAACGGATGCGTGCAGGCCAGGTCGCCGAAGCGCTCGGCGAGATCGCTAGTGCCGACCAGGTCGACGACGAGCTGCAGCATGCGGCGCGCGGCCGTCGGCGGCCAGTCGCGGCGGGACAGGAGCGCCGCCAGATGCGCGACGGCGTTGCGGCCCTCCCAGGGCGTGGACGAGTGGGCGGCGACCCCGTGCGCCCGCACCGTCAGCCGGTCGCCGTCCGGTTCCAGCTCGAACGTCACGCCACAGGACGGATCTGCGCTGGCGCGCAGCTCCGCCGCCAGTTCCGGTCCCGCGCCCTCGATGACCGCCACCGCTGCGGCGGGAACCCGGGTCCGCGCCTCGCCGCCGGTGAACGACAGGAGGCGGGCGCCGTGCCCAACCGGCCGGGGTTGGTCGGGCGTGTCCGGCGGTATCGTCAGGAAGATGCCGCCCGTCCCTTTCTCGGCGGTCACCACGGGGTACTTGGCGTCGAGGGCCACGTTGAGCGCCGGCGGGTCCCAGCCGCGGAGGAACTCCCGGAACGGTGTCCAGTCCGATTCTTCCGTCATCGAAACGATGAGCTCGATCCGGCGCCGCAGCGGGACACCGAGGTCGCTCACCGTGCGCATCGCGTGGAGCGCGGTGGCGATCGACGACTTGTCGTCCTCGACGCCGCGGCCGACTAGCCGCCCCGGGTCGCTCGTATCCAGCGTGAACGGGTCGCCGCGCCACCGCTCGCTGTCCGCCGGCTGCACGTCTCCGTGGGTCAGAATGCCCAGGCGGTCTTTCGCCCGTCCAAGGCCGATCACGACGGCTGCCCCGTGGTCCTCGACGTCGAAGTCCCATTCGTCGCAAAGGCGCGACAGGTACTCCTTCAGGCGCCGGAACGCTGCCAGTTGCACGTTCGGCGTCGGCGGGGCAGCCACGGTCGGAAAGGCGACCAGTGTCGCCAGCGTGGAGACTGCGGCGGTGAGGCTCGCGGCCGCTCGCCGTGCACCCTCCTGCGCCAGCGGAGACGGCCTGCGGTTGGCGTCGCCTGCTCCCAGTCGACGTGCGCGCTCGAGTCGTGGGTTTCCCAGAAGGCTCTCTCCTCGGTTTCGCTTCGGAACCGGCCAGGCCGTTCACGCGTGCTGGTCATATCGGGTTCTCTCCGTACGGCGCATGTCGCGGGCGGAGATCACGCGGATCCTGATATTGTCCCCCCGCAACATGAACGCGATCAACGTGCAATGACTGAATCAACCGACCGCGGCTCGTACCGCCGCATCTGGGCGCTCGCCTGGCCCACCCTGGTCTACAGCGTGCTGGAGCTGAGCCTGGGCACGGCCGACTTCCTGATGGTCCGGGGGCTCGGCAGCGAGGCGACGGCGGCCATCGGTCTCAACCGGCAGGTCACATTCCTGCTCGAGTCGGCGGCGCTGGCGGTGGCCACCGGAGTGATCACCCTGGTCAGCCAGGGCGTGGGCGCCGGGAACCGGGAACAGGTGGACGGCGCGGTCCGGCAGAGCTTCCGCCTCGTCGTACTGCTCGGCGTTCCGACGATGCTGGTCGGCTATCTGGCAAGCGGGCCGCTGCTGACGGCGTTGCAGGCGAGCGCCGGGACGCTGGCGCACGGCGTCCCCTACCTGCACATCTACTTCCTCGGCACGCTCTTTCTCTGGACGAGCGTCGTGGCCGCCGCGGTCTTCCGGGGGACCGGCGACACCCTCACGCCGATGAAGCTCGCCGCGGTGGTGAGCGTGCTCAACATCGGCCTCAACTACGTCTTCATTTTCGGCCTCGGGGCGGTGCCCGCCTACGGCGTGGCGGGGGCGGCAATCGGCACGGTGGCGGCGCGCGGCCTCGCGGCGGCGGTCTACCTTGTGCTGCTCGCGCGCGGCACGCCGCACGCCCGCCTGCGACTGCGGCCCTGGGGAGGCGTCGACTGGGGACTGGTGCGGCGCATCCTGCGGATCGGGACGTCGCCGGCACTGGCCGCCATCGCCCGCAACGGGGCGCGACTGGTCTATCTGGCTCTGCTCGGCGTCGTGCCGCTCGGGGCCTCGCTGCACGCCGCCGTCGGCGTCGGTCTGCAGGTGCGCCTGGTCAGCGTGCTGCCGGCCCTGGCGTTCCAGGTGGCCTCGGCGACGCTCGTCGGCCAGGCGGTCGGCGCGCGGCGGTTCGATCTGGCGCAATCGGTCGGCCAGCGCAGCGTGCTGCTGCTCGGGCTCATCATGGCCGGGGTGGTGGCGGCGACGTTCCTGCTCGCCGCGCCGATCGCGGCGCTGTTCATCGTCGATCCCGAAGTCGCCGCGCTCGGGGCCACGGTGCTGCGTTGGTTCGCGGTGGCGCAGTTCTTCAGCTCGCTCAGCATCGGTACGCAGGGAGCGCTGACCGGGGCGGGAGACACGAAGCCGATCTTCCGCTACACCGTCGTGACGCAGTGGGGTGTCCTGCTGGCGCTGACGCTGGTGCTGCTGGTCGGGCTGGGTTGGGAGCCGCAGGGCGCGCTGTTCGCGTGGGTGGTGGCGCCGGCGGTGCAGGTGCTGCTGATGCAGCGGCTCTTTCGCAGCGGGCGCTGGCGCACGCTCCGTGTCTGACAGAGACCCGCGGCGTTCTTCCTCCACGCCGGCAAACAGGGGGGATACCGGCGCCCGACTCGAAAATCAAAGAATCGTGCACCGCCCCTTGCGTCCGCTTGACGAGAGTGGTATTCTCACTCATTCACGGTTCACGGCGTTTTCTTCGGAACTACCAAGGAGTAGCCAAGATGACCTGGACGAAGCCTGAGTTCAAAGCGATCTCGCTGTCGATGGAAGTCACCTTCTACGTCAACAGCCGCTAGGCGGGATCAACAGGGTCGTTCGCTGTGCGCGTTCAGATCCTGGGCTCGGCGGCCGGCGGCGGCTTGCCGCAATGGAATTGCCGATGCCCGAACTGCTCTGGAGTGCGTGCGGGGTCTCCCGGGATCTCCGCACGCACCCAGTCTTCCCTCGCGATTACCGCCGACGGCGCTCGGTGGTTCCTCTTCAACGTTTCTCCGGACATCCGACAGCAGATTCAGGCGATGCCCGAGTTGACGCCGCCCGGTGGCAGCGGGCGCGCGACGGCCATTGCGGGCTGCGTGCTCACGGATGCGGAGCTCGACCACATGTCCGGGCTCCTGCTCATCCGGGAGGGCTGCTCATTCCCGGTGGTTTCGACGCCGCTCGTGCGCGAATGGCTGACCGAGCATTTTCCCGTGGCGCCGGTGCTGTCGCACTTCGCCCCGCGACCCTGGATCGACCTGTCGCTGGATGAGCCGACCGATCTGCCGGCGGGCGCGGACGGCGCGCCGAGCGGGCTACGGTTGCGGGCGTTCGAGGTGGGACGCGACGTGCCGCGGTTCGTCCTCGGCATGGAGGCGGCCGACGCGGTAGGGTCCGTCATCGGGCTGGAGATCACCGATGTCGCCCGCGGCGCCCGGCTCGTCTACGCACCCGGCGTGCCGGTCGTGAACGACGCGCTGCGCGCCGCCGTGGAAGGCGCCGACGCCCTCATGATGGACGGCACCTTCTGGTCGGACGAGGAGCCGCGCACGACCGGCATCACCGACATCACGGCACGGGAGATGGGGCATCTGCCGGTGGACGGCGACGGCGGCAGCCTCGGGTGGATCGGCGCGTTGCCGGTTCGCCACCGCGTCTACGTGCACATCAACAACACGAACCCGATGCTGAACGACTTGAGCCCCCAGCGTCGCCGCGTCGCGGCGGCCGGGGTCCGGGTCGGCGCCGACGGGGACGTCTTCGATCTCTGAAGAGTCAGGGAGCGGCCGCGGGCGGCGCAACGGCCGCCGCGGATCGGTGGGGAGCGCCAATGAAACCGTGGTCACGGGACGAGTTCACCGAGAAGCTCCGGGCGATCGGGCAGGCCCGCTACCATGACAAGCACCCGTTCCACCGGCTGATGAACGACGGCCGGCTGAGCCGGGACCAGCTTCAGCTCTGGGTCGCCAACCGCTTCTACTATCAGAAGAACATCCCCGTCAAGGACGCCATACTGCTGTCGCGCTGTCCCGATCGCGCCATCCGCCAGAAGTGGATCCAGCGCATCCACGACCACGACGGTACGGAGAACGGTCCCGGCGGCATCGACAAGTGGCTCAGGCTGGCCGCCGCCGCCGGCGTCGCCCCGAGGAACTCGAGGACGATCGCCGCCTGCTGCCCGGGGTGCGGTACGCTGTCGATGCCTACGTGAAGTTCGTCGAGACGCGCCCATGGGTGGAGGGGGTCGCCTCGTCGCTCACGGAGCTGTTCTCCCCGAACCTGATGGCGACCCGGCTGGCCGCGTTCGAGGAGCACTACACCTGGATCGATCCCGAAGCGCTGGCGTACTTCCGCTCGCGTCTCACGCAGGCGCCGCGCGACACCGACCACGGCCTGGGGATCGTTCTGGACCACTGCATCACGCGCCAGGAGCAGGAGCGGGGGGCGGCGGCGCTGCGCTTCAAGTGCGACCTGCTCTGGGCGCAGCTCGACGCCATCTATCATCAGTGCGTGACCCCGACCGACGGGGCGGCCGGGTGACGATGGATAGCGGCATCCGGCGTCCCGTGCTGGCGCCGCATGCGCGCTACCGCTGGGACAAGGTGCGCAACGAGCACCAGCTCGTCTTCCCCGAGGAGATGATCGTGCTCAACGAGCCGGGCACCGCCATCGTCAAGCTGTGCGACGGAAGGTCGCTGGAAGACATCGTGGCGGCGCTCAAGGAAGCGTTTCCCGGGGCCGAGCCGGAGGACGACGTGCGGGAGTTCCTCGGGCAGCTCGCCGAGAGAGGACTGGTCCATGACGCCGCCGCCGACTGAGTTGCCCCGGCCGCGCGCGCTGCTGGCCGAGATCACCTACCGCTGTCCGTTGCAGTGCCCGTACTGCAGCAATCCGCTGGAGCTCGCCCGCTACAACAGTGAGCTGGACACCGCCACCTGGGTACGGGTGTTCGAGCAGGCGGCGGAGCTGGGTGTCGCGCAGCTCCACCTGTCCGGCGGCGAGCCGCTCGTCCGCCGCGATATCCTCGACCTGATCCGCGCCGCGCGCGAGCTCGAGCTCTACTCGAACCTGAGCACCGGGGCCACCGTAGCCGACGCGGGCATGATCGAACGGCTGCGCGAGGCGGGGCTCGACCACCTGCAGGTGAGCCTGCTCGACACCGAACCCGAGTCGAACGACCGGCTGGCCGGCGCGAAATCCTACGACCGCAAGCGCGAAGCGGTGCTGGCCGCCAAACGGATCGGTTTTCCGGTAACGCTCAACGTCGTGCTGCACCGGCACAATCTGGAGCGGGTCGGCGAGGTCATCGAGACCGCCTTCGACTGGGGCGTCGATCGGCTGGAGCTGGCCAACACGCAGTACACCGGCTGGGCGTTTCGCAACCGGGCCGCATTGATGCCCACCCGCGCGCAGGTCGAGCGCGCACAGCGCGTCGTCGACGAGACCCTCGCCAAGAGTACGGGGCGGCTGGACGTCGTGCACGTGCTCCCCGACTATTTCGAGGAGTTTCCGAAGGCGTGCCTGCACGGCTGGGGCATGGTCTTCATGGCGGTGGCGCCGGACGGGGCGGCCCTGCCGTGTCAGACCGCCCGCGAGATTCCGGGGCTCGAGTTCCCGAACGTGCGGGATTCGTCGCTCGAGGACATCTGGTTCACGTCCGACGTCTTCCAGCGGTTCCGCGGCACCGACTGGCTGCCCGAGCCGTGCCGGAGCTGCGACCGGCGCGAGATCGACTTCGGAGGCTGCCGCTGCCAGGCCTACCTGATGACCGGCGACGCCAACGCCACCGACCCGGTCTGCCACCTTTCGCCCCAGCATCACCTGATCGCCGAGGCGCTCGCCGAGGCGGAGAAGCCGGCCCCCCCGCTCGCGTTCCGCGTGATGCGGACCTGATTCCGAGGCGTCGTCGCGGCCTTCCTGTCGACCGCCACCGTTTTCGATCTACCCGCAAAGGTCCGCTTTCCGTACGGTAGCATGTTGTTACTTTGTTGGAACGAGCAAGGAGGATTACCCATGCGGGCGAGATTGCGACAGGTGGGCAACAGCATCGGACTGATCGTCCCCGCCCACGAGTTGCGCACGATCTCTGCAAGGGCCGGTGACGTCGTCGATCTCGAGATCCGGAGCGTGGTGCGAGGAGCGCGTTCAGGATGGAACGATCCATCACGTTGGGCGGGTGCCGCGGAGGAGCCGCTGCTGCTCGCTGGTGCTTCGGAAACCGTTTTCGATGACGGTGAGTGGGAGTGGGTAGGTGTCCCCCGGTTCAGTGTCTGGCGGGTGGACCTGAACCCGACCCGGGGTAGTGAACAGGCCGGCTACAGGCCGGTGCTGGTCGTCTCACCGGACGAGATGAACGCCAACCTGAACACGGTGATCGTCGCTCCGCTGACCACTCGGATTCGGGGATGGCCCACACGGGTTCGCGTGGAACATGATGCGGAGATCGGCGAGGTCGCTCTCGATCAACTGCGAGCGATCGACAAGTCGCGGCTGGCGCGCCCCCAGGGCGATCTCGGCGCCGCATGGCGCGCCCCGGTATTGACCGTCCTTTCCGAGATGTTCGCGGAGTAGGACCGGCATTGGACACCGTGTCGTCGCCGTGTCATCTCGGCGCGGCCCAGGCCGGTTCGACGACCATCGAGTGGACGACCGGGCTCGATGTCGCCTCGCAGAGCGACAGCCGGATGGAGTTCGGTTTAGCCGGAAGTTTCAGCGGGCGATTTAGCCCTAAACCATAGGGTCTAAAGGCTTTTTGGAGCTTTTCGGCTTGGTGCATACGGCGATATGTAGCCATGTAATAGGCGCGTAATGCGCGTTGTTTTCTTTTTATGTATTGAGTTACTTCGGTATAATTAGTGACCATGTATATCGAGAGCGTGCCCAATCGCTCCTCCCCCCCAGCCGTCCTCCTGCGCGAGTCCTACCGCGCCGGCGGCCACGTCAAGAAGCGCACCCTCGCCAACCTCTCCAAGCTGCCGACCGCCGCCATCGAAACGCTGCGCCGCGTCCTCCGCGGTGAGCGACTCGTCAACCCCGAAGACGCCTTCACCTGCGTGCGCAGCCTGCCCCACGGCCACATCGCCGCGGTGCTCGGCACCCTCAAGCGGATCGGACTGCACACGCTGATCGCCCGTAACGCCGGTCGCCTCCGCGACCTCGTCCTCGCCCTGATCGTCGCCCGCGTCATCGACGCGCAGTCGAAGCTGGCCACCGCGCGCGGCCTGGCCCCCGAGAGCGCCGTCTCCACCCTGGGCGAGACGCTTGGGCTCGGCGACGTCGATCAGCACGAACTGTATGCGGCGATGGACTGGCTGGTGGAGCGGCAGGCGGCCATCGAGCAACGCCTGGCCAAGCAGCACCTGCAGGAACACACCCTGGTGCTCTATGACTTGACCTCCAGCTACCTGGAGGGGACCCACTGCCCGTTGGCGCAGCGCGGGCACAGCCGCGACGGCAAGCAGGGCACCTTGCAGATCGTCTTCGGCCTGTTGTGCACGGCCGCGGGCTGTCCGGTCGCGGTGGAGGTCTTCGAGGGCTCGACGAGCGACCCGAAGACGGTGGCCTGCCAGGTGGACAAGCTCCGCACCCGCTTTGGCTTGCAGCGGGTGGTGCTGGTGGGCGACCGCGGCATGCTGACCGCAGCGCGGATCCGCGAGGACCTGGCGGGCGTCGACGGGCTGCGCTGGATCACCACGCTGCGGGCGCCGACGATTCGGAAACTGCTGGCCGCCGGCACGGTGACGCCGTCGCTGTTCGACGAGCGGGACCTGGCCGAGGTCACCAGCGAGCTGTTCCCCGGCGAGCGGCTGGTCGTGTGCCGCAATCCGTTGCTGGCCGCCGAGCGGCAGCGCAAGCGGCAGGAACTGCTGGCGGCAACCGAGAAGGACCTGGCGCCCATCGCGGCAGCGACAACGCGCCAGAACCGGCTGCTACGCGGAGCAGCCGAAATCGGTATGCGCGTCGGGAAGGTGATCAACCGGCACAAGATGGCCAAGCATTTCGTCACCACGATCACCGACGACACGTTCACTTATCGCCGGGACGAAGACAAGATCGCGGCCGAGGAGCAGCTCGACGGGCTGTACATCGTCCGCTCCAACGTCGAGCCGGAGCAGTTCGATGCAGCGCAGACGGTGCGGGCCTACAAGGACCTGTCGAAGGTGGAGCGGGCGTTTCGGAGCCTGAAGTCGGTGGACCTGAAGGTGCGGCCGATCCACCACCGGCGGGCGGACCGGGTGCGGGCGCATGTCCTGCTGTGCATGCTGGCCTACTACGTCGAGTGGCACATGCGCCACGCGCTGGCGCCGCTGCTGTTCGACGACCACGACCCGGCGGCGGCCGAGCAGCAGCGGCCTTCGGTGGTCGCCGCCGCTCGCCGCTCACCGGCGGCCCTGGCCAAGGTGGGCTGCAAACGGACCGACGACGACTTGCCGGTGCACAGCTTCCGGACGCTGCTCACCGACCTGGGAACGCTGACGGCGAACACGATGCAGGTCGCCGAAAGCGGCGTCACCTTTCAGTTGCAGACGGACCCCACACCGCTGCAGCAGCGCTGCTTCGAGCTACTGGGGGTAACGACCCGAGTGTAGCCACCACCGACACCCCGACGGAATCGCTAACTGACTCAATGAGAATGACTTCCGCGCGATTCGCTCTGAAACTTCCGTTTAGCGGAGGTTCAGCCGTCGATTCCCGCCAGCCGCTTCGCGTAGCGTACGCTCGGCTTGATGTCGTGCTGGCGCCAGATGGTCATCTTCTCGGCCTCGATGCTGCCCTCCGCGTGCACCGCCAGCACCGCCTGGTAGCCGCCGAAGTCGGTGGTGGTGATCTCGGCGATCAGGTTCATCAGCCGCAGCCGGTCGCGCGCCGACGCCCCCGCGGCGCCCAGGTATTTGTCGATGAGCGCGCCCAGCTTCGGGTCGTCGAGATCCTCGGCGCTCGGGCCGGTCGCGAGCAGGCCGCCCGCGATGTCCTGCACCCAGGCCAGTGCCTGGTGGTAGTTCGTGGCGAAGTGCAGCTTGGCGATGTTGATGAGCTCGGCGTTCGGGACTGCGACGCCGTCCACGACGCCGGCCTCGCGAGCCGCCTCGCGGGTCATGCCGCGGCAGATCTGCGCGTAGCTGATGAGCTTCGCCAACTTGTCGCGGACGTGCCCGGCGCGCAGGACGCCGTTGTACTCCGCTATCAGGTGTGAAGCGCCGGCGAACAGGTCGACGAGCGGCAGCTTGTAGCTCACCGCCGTGAAGCGGTGGAACTCGACGAAGGTCTTGGCGAGCGGTCCCGCCATGTCCACCTCGCCGTTGAGGAACACCCGGTCCCACGGCACCTTCACGTCGTCGAAGACGGTCAGCGTCTCCATCATCTTGTGGCTTGCGCTGATCGGGTACTCGAAGGCGTTTCCCGAGCGGCCGTAGCCGCTTGCCAGCATCGTCAGGCCCGGCGCGTTGGCGGGCACGGCGCACGCGACGGCGTAGGCCTCCTCGCCCGCGGACAGGTTGCGGGTCGGCAGCACGATAATCTCGTGGGCGTTGGTCGAGACCGAGGTGTGCACCTTGGCGCCGCGCAGCGTCAGGCCGTCGGCATCCTGCGCCGCGACGCGAACGTAGTAGTCGGGATGCGCCTGCTCCGTCGGTCCCTTGCTGCGATCGCCCTTGACGTCGGTCTGGGCCACCGCGACCGCGAGGTCGCGGTCCCGGCAGTGGGCGTGGAACGCGTCGACCCGCTTCAGGTAGCTGGTCTTCTTCTTGCGGTCCATGTGCCCGGCGATCAGGCGCAGGGCGAACAGGGCGTCGGTGCCGATCTCCTTGACCAGTATCACGAGGGTGCCCCCGAGGGCCGTGGATCGCTCGATGAGCGCGCTCCGCTGCAGCAGATCTTCCGGCGTGCGGGGGATCGCGTAGTAGCGCGAGCAGGGGCCGTTGGGTCCATCGACGACGGCCAGCGGGCGGTCCGAGGCGTCGTGGGCCATGCGGTAGTCGATGGCCGCGTGCTCGACCGCGCGCCCGATAACCGGGTGGGTCGTGACGTCGTCGACGCGCTTCCCGCGGTAGTAGACCGTCCGTCCGTCGCGCAGGCTCTTCTTGTACTCCTCGGCCGTCATCAGTGGCATCGTTCCGTTCCTTCCGCTTCCACCATCCTGTGCCGGACGCCCAGCGCCAGCCAAACGGTCCATGTTGGCACTCCGCCGGCCGGATGCCAAGTCGGGGTGGTAGCCTCCGGGCCGCGACACTGATATGCTTCCCACTTTTCCGGATCGCACCGGCCGCAGAGCGACTCGGTGCGCCGTTTCCCCCCGGGTGAAAGGCGGCTCGTACGAGCGATGACTGTCGAGACCAGACCGGCCGTTGATCGAGACCGCGCCAACGAAGTCGTGCAGCGCTTCCAGAGTGAGTCCACCAAGTGGCTGTACGGGCTCGACGACGCGGCGCGGATTCTCTCGTGGGCGTTCTTCACGCTCCTGCCGTACACCGACAAGCTGAGCCAGGGGAAAAAGCTGCGCCAGCCGCACATCATGTTCCGGGGACCGACCGGGACCGGCAAGACCGACCTGGTCAGCGCCTGCGCGATGGCGATCGACGCGAAGTTCGAGCGCATCCAGGGCCTGCCGACCTACATGCCGGAGGACATCCTCGGCTACGAGACGATCGTCGAGGAGGTCGACGGGACCCGCAAGATCCACTTCAAGCCGGGCAAGCTGATGGCCCACATTGTCCTCATCGACGAGGACAACCGGCTGTCGGGCAAGACCAAGGCGGCGGTGCTCGAGGGGATGGAGGAGAGCTCGGCGACCCTCAACTCCGACTACGGCAACCTGTCCGAGGGGAAGATGCTGCCGCTCTTCCCGCTGTCGTGCGACTACGACGACATCACCGGGCCCCGCTTCTTCATGGTGATCTGCACCGAGAACATCTTCGGCGAGGAGGAGGGGACGTTCGCCAACCCGGTGGCGCAGCTCGACCGCACCACGCTCTCGATCAACATGCTGGACCCGGAGAGCGAGGAAGACGAGCTGAAGATCACCTCCCGCAACGTCGTCGGCAAGCACGTCGAGAAGCTGACCAACCTCCACGAGGTGCTCGACATCGCGCAGCACATCTTCGACACGGTCAAGATGTCGGACTACGGCCAGCAGTACAAGGTGCGGCTGATCCGCAACACGCGGCCGCACCGGGTCCAGGGGCGCGCCACCCGCACCGTCAAGGAGTACATCCGGGTCGGCATCTCGCCCCGCGTCCATTTCCATCTCGAGGCGGTCGCGCGCACGTTCGCGTTCTTCAACGGCGACACGATGATCACGCCGGACCACATCAAGGCGGTGGCCGAGCCGGTGCTCGCGCATCGCCTAGTCCTGCGCGAGGGGATGGAGTTTTCGGTCAACAAGGAGGACCTGCTCCGCCAGATCGTGGCGGACATGGAGGTCCCCCCGTGGAAATAGAGGAGGTCTTCGCGCGGTTCCGGAACATCAAGCACGGGATCAAGACGCGCAAGAAGTCGACCTCCATCCACTACGGCGACCACAAGAGCGGGTTCAAGGGCGCCGGCTACGACATCGTCGGCGTCGATCAGTGGCGCCCGGGCCAGCCGCTCAAGGACATCGCGTGGGTGCTGAGTCTCCGGACCTATCCGGAGAAGCTCTTCCGCATCGAGCGGATGGAGCCGAAGGAGCTCCGCACCCTGTTCGTCGCCGACCTGTCGTCGTCGATCCTGTTCCAGCTCTCGCAGAACTCGAACAAGGCGATGCTGATGCTGGATCTGATCGGCAACATCGGGCTCACCCGCGCCAACGTCCGCGACCCGGTGGGGCTGCTCGGCTTCTCCGACCGCATCGAGACGTTCGTCAAGCCGAAGCTCGGCAGCCCGCAGGTCTTCTACATCGCCAAGCAGATCTTCGAGAAGATCGAGCTCCAGCGCCGGTTTCCGGAAAAACGGGCGGCCGACTTCACGGTGGCTTTCCGGTTCATCGCGGCGCGGCTCAAGAACCGCCACACGCTCATCGTGATCTCCGACGTGGTCGACTTCGTCAACGACCGCGCCTCGCTCGACTTTAAGCTGTTGCGCACGCTGGCCGCGAAGCACGATATGATGATGCTCATCCTGGACGATCCTGACGAGTTCGAGGTCAGGAGCAGTCTCGGCTACATCCGGATCAACGACATGGAGACCGACCGGCAGACCGTCATCTCCGCCCGCAAGGCCGGAGCCATCCGGCGGACGATCGAGGAGCGGATGTCGGAGCTCCAGTACATGTTGAAGAACAAGAGCGGGGTCGATTCGGTCGTGCTGACTCCGGAGAACCACGCCGACGCGCTGGCGGAGTTCCTGATCGCACGGACCGCTCGATAGCTGGAACGGAAGGAAGCATGGTGAGACGCGTCGCGGTCGTGACGTTCCTGGTAGTTCTGGTGCTCGTGCGCCCCGGTGCGGCGCAGGCGCCGGTCGACGTGGAGACGCTGGAGCTCGAGCCGACGGTGGTCAAGACCGGCGACGTCATCACGCAGATCTATCGCCTGCGGTTCCCGGACCTCGTCTCCGAGGGGCGGGAGATCATCATCCTCGAGGACCGGATGGTGCCGGAGAACCTGCCGGTGCATCCGTTCGAGGCGGTGTCGCTGAACGTGCAGAAGCGGCAGATCGAGGACGAGTACATCTGGGACTTCGCCTACGGGCTCCGGCTCATCGCTCCCGAGAAGGCGGTCTACGTCGTCCCGTCCTTCGCCTTCTACTATCTGATCCGTGACCTCGGCGAGGACCTCGAGGAGGCGGAGATCCAGCAGGTGGACGGTGGGCAGGGCTTGGTGCGGTACGTGTCGACGATGACCGATGTCCCGGTCCTCGACATCCGGGACACGATTGAGCTCGGCGAGTTCGGCGGGCGCGCCGTGCTCTTCAGCACGACGGCTTGGACCGTCGCCCCGCTGCCCCTGCTCGTGTGGCTGGTGTTTCTCGTGCGGCAGTGGCGCAAGCGGGAGGTGGTGCCCACCGAGGTCGCCCGCGAGATCGAGGAAATCGAGCGCCTGGAGGCGATGGTGCCGGCGCCGCCGTCCATCTGGGACGCGCGCCGGACCCTGCAGGGCCACGTGCGGGCGCTTCAGGCGGCCGAGGGCAACGGGGCGCTCGGGGAGCTCACGCAGGATCTGGTCATCTCCACGCGGGAATACCTGCGGGCCGAGTTGCCGGCACTCAAGAGCGGCGACACCCCGAAGGACATTCTGCGGCACATCGAAGGACTCGACGACGGCGGACGCAAGACGGCGTTGGCGACGCTGGGATCCCGGCTCGCGGAGCATCACGCGGGGCTCGAGCAGGGCGAAGCGTCGACCATCGCGAACCCGCAGGAAGAGGCCCGGCTGCTGGACGACGCCCTCGGCGCGCTCCGTCCGCACGTGCGTCTCTGGCGCGCGGTCACGCGCGTGTTCGACGAGTAGGTAATCATGCTGCAACCCTGGACCGAGTTCGTCGCGTTTCTGAACACGAGCCTGGCGGAACTGTTCGAGACGGAGTTCGCTCAGGTGCGCTACGGCGACATCGGGATGGCGACCTCCCTGGCGATTGCGGTCGGGCTGGTGGCGGTCGCCTCCGCCGCGAGGCTCATGTTCCGCCAGCGCAAGCACGTGCGCCAGCATTCGGGGCACGTGATCGACCACAAGCACACGAAGCGGCTCTGGATCCGGACGGCGCACTCGCTGCCGAAGTTTCTCGTGGGCGGCGCGCTGGCCCTGATGCTGTTTGCCGCGGCCGACCCGTTCCTGACGGCGACCGAGGAGGTGAGCGGCTACATCGAGTCGCGGGTCCGCGTAGACCTGGTCGACACCTCCGGTTCGATGGCCTGGGAGTTCCCCGACACCGGTAAATCGAAGGCCGAGGTGGCGCGCGACGCGCACCTGCGGTTCCTCGAGATGCGCCGGGGCAAGAACGACCGGGTTTCGCTGTGGCTCTTCTCGACCTACCCCTACATGGTGGACGACTTCGTCATGGACGACGAGTTGTACTACTTCCAGGTGTGGGACGCGCCCTACGTGATGACCCAGCGGCTGGACAAGGCGATGGTGGTTCCGCCCGACAAGGTGCGCATCGTACCGGCCGAGGGGGACACCAACATCATCCGGCCGCTGCAGTCCATCACGAGGCAGCTCGATCAGGACGACGCGGCGCTCGGCGGCGACCAGATCAATCGCGCCGTGTTGATCGTGACCGACGCGGCCGTCGACGAGTTCCCGGACGCGGAGTTTGCCGCGCTGAGCCAGCGCAACGTCACCCCGTACATCATCTACATCAACACGAGCGACATCCGGACCGCGATGATCGGGCATCCGAGCACCCCGCGGCTCATCGAGATGATTCGGGAGTATGGCGGCGACTACTTCGACGTGACCGACGAGGACAGCCTGCTCGAGGCCTACCAGGCGATCGACGAGCGCGAGGCGGTGCGGGTGGAGCAGCGTCACCGCGCCCTGAAGGTGCCGATCTACGGGCGCTTCCTGCTGCTGGCGATGGGGCTGCTGGTGGTCGGCATCCCGCTCGGATTCGTCGCGGAGCTGCTCTGGGGGACGGGACCCTAGTCCGCGCCGACGGCTACCGTTACAGAGGGGAATACAGACGTGGCACTGACGGATCTTCTCGACAAGGAACGGTCGTTCAAATACTTGATGGGCTTCGTCCTGGCGATCGTGTTTCTCGCGGGCGTGGCGCTCCCGTCGCGCAGTCTCGGGGGCTTCTACGCGAACCTCGACGCTCTCAGCGATTCGGTCGACCGGGGCGACTACGAGCAGGCGGATCTGCAGCTCGCCGAGGTGACCGGATTCTACGAGCGCAGCCGGAATCTGGGGCTCGGCTGGTTCTCCGATGCCTACCTCTTCGCGGACGCGTTCCTCCAGCAGGCGTCGTACAACTATCTGACCGGCGATTTCGAGGCCGTGGTGCGCGATCTGGCCGACGAGATCGACGACCCGCGTGCGTCGCACCTGCTGGCGAGCGCCAAGTTCCAGCTCGCGCGCCAGCGGTACCGGGCAATCGCCGACGACGACCCCGAGGGACAGGCGAAGAAGGCAGCAATCATCGAGGAAGTGCTCGACGACGTGAACGCCGATTACGAGCGGGCGTTGCGCGCCGACCGGTCCGGCCGCTTCGACTTCAAGTGGAACTACGATCTGACCAGCGATCCGGAGGCGGTGCGGCGCGCTCTCGAGCCGTTGCGCGAGGCCGAGCCGCCACAGCTCGAGCAGATGCGGGGCGAGGGGACACCGGTCCGCCGCCGGCGCGGCTGAGGCCTGACGGGAGGCGTTCGGGATGGGCGAGCTGCAATCTGCGCTGCGCGAGAGTGTCGAGTTCCAGAATCCCGAGTACCTGACGTTCGTGCCGCTCGCCGGGCTGATGCTGCTGTTCGGCATCCTGGTCTTCGTCCTGCGGCTGCGTCTCCGCCCGGCGAAGAGCCACGGGTCGTCCTATCCGCTCTTCGGACACATCAAGTTCTGGTTCCTGGCGGTCCTCGCGCTGAGCGTGCTCAGCGTGGCTGCGGCGCGTCCCTTCTGGGTGTACGGCGGGTCGAGCTTCAAGCGGGGCGACGTGGACGTGGCCGTGATCATCGACGCCTCCGCCTCGATGTGGGTCCGCGACCTCGGTCCGTCGCGTCTGGAGATCGCGGTGCGGGAGGCGCTGGGCCTCTACACCGAGGACATCCTGACACCCGGCGACCGGGTCGCGCTGTTCGTCTTCGGCACGACGGCGCTGCGCCAGGTGCATCTGTCGTCGAACGCCGAGCGGTTCGTCGAGCAGGTGGGGCAGCTCGCGCCGCCGGAGCAGCTCTCGGGCGACGCGTTCCCGTGGGACAGCGACATCGCGGCCGCGTTCGAGCATGTCTACCAGTCGCTCGACAACCAGGATCGCTTCGACAGCGGCGACGAGGACTGGCAGCCGGAGGAGCGCTCCGACCGCGTCGCGCTGCTGTTCACCGATGGCGACTTCGCGGCCGACAACGCGCAGGTGTCGCGGCTCGACCAGGCGCTGTCGGAGTTCGGCCGGCGGGGGCTGGCCGTCTACCCGGTGGTGATCGGCACCCGGACCGGGGTCGATGTCGACATCGTGCTGCAGGACTACATTCGGGGCATCGACTTCGACGAGACCCTGGAGGCCGACCTCGAGGGGATCCGCACGCGGGTCAACCCGGAGGGCGTGGCGATGTTCGACCAGCGGTCGGGGGGCGGTTCGTTCGTCGTGGAGAACATCGGACTGTCGTCGGCGTCGTTCCTCCGCAACGCCATCGATGCCCACCGCAGCATCACGTTCCAGCTCATCCCGTCCGAGGACCAGCAGGAGATCTGGCAGTGGGTCGTGATCCTGGCCATCCTCCTCGTCGTCGTCGCGATGCTCTTCTACTAGGAGCTTGCGCCCGCGCCTGCCGTGTGAGCGGGTCTCGGCACGGAGGTCTTGATGCAGCGACGGATTCCGCGTGGCGGCCGGCGATCTCACGTCGGTCTGGCCGTTTGGGTCGGCACCGGGTCAGCCGTGCTGCTGCTGCTGATCGCGGCGGTCCTGTACGCCCTGCGGCCGGGCCTTGTCGTTCCGGCGCCGCCGCCGGATCTGGTTTCCGATGGCGCCGGCGACTGGTTGCAGAGCCGCATCCGACGACTGCCGCTCACGGGCGGCGCCGCCGCCGTTCCGGCGCCACGGCGCCGAACGTTCGCGTTCCGGCCGCCGCGTCTGCCGCTGCCGGGCGATGTCGGTCCCGACTGGGCGGTGGTGGAGGAGAATCTCGAGAGGCAGCGGGCCTGGACGGATCTCGAACGCGAACTCGCCCTCGCGGACATCCCGGCCGAGGAAAAGTGGCGCCGGCGGCAGGATGCGTGGTCCGAGCGTCCGGACATCCGCCGCGCCATCGCGGCGGCGACGGCGATTGTAGAGGCGGGCGGTGCGCAGGAGCGGCTGATCGAGGCTGCGGGGTTCCTCGTGGCACACACGAACGCCGAACCGGACGCGGACTGGCACATGGCCGTGGGGGCACGGACGCTGGCCGCCCACGCGCCCCACTTCGAGGGGTGGCCGCGGGTCATGATGCAGTTGGACGCCGGTCGGACGTTCGCGCCGAACGGGCAGTCGATGGCGCGGGAAATCGACGCGTTCTTCGAACAGATGGCGGCGAACGCTGCCGATCCAGCGGTGCGCGCCATGGCGCGCTACTACGTTGCGGTCGGCCTGATGCGGTCCGCCAACGGTTTCTGGTCGCAGCCCGGCGTCCGCGAAGCGAGGCGGCGGCGCGCTCTCGAGGCGGCGGCCGGCCTGAGCGCCGGGGTGGAGCAGGCGGCGTTCGCCCCGGCGCAAGAGCCGGGCAATCCCTTCGCATCCATCCCGCCGACCTTCGCGGCGGCGGAGGCGAGCCTGATCCATGGCATCCGGCACGCGACCGTCGGGGGTGCATTGTCGGAGATGGTTGGCAGGCGGCTGGACGGGTCGGAGGATCGCCTGTCGGCCTACGCGGGCCGGGTGGTGCTGATCGACTTCTGGGCGACCGGGTGCCGGCGTTGCGCCATCGAGTTGCCGGCGCTGCGCGAGCTGGTCGCCGAGTTGCCTGCGGATCGATTCACCCTGCTCGCGATCAGCGTTGACGAAGCGCCGGAGGCTGTCATCGAGCTCGCGCGGGACGAGCCGATGCCGTGGACGAACTGGCACGCCGGCCCGGCGAGCGACGTCGCGCGGCGTTGGTACGTTCGCGCCCTTCCCACCTACGCGCTCGTCGACCAGGAAGGCGTCATCCTGGCCCGCACGGACGGTCTCACCGATGCGTTCACGTCACTGATCAGAAGGACGGTCGCTTCCGTCCAATAGTCGTGCGGGCCGCGTGCTGCAGGCTTGTAGCGCCTTGCGGTCCACCTTGCCCACCGCGTTGACAGGCAGCGATTCCAGGAAGCGGACCGCCGTCGGCGTGTGGACCCGGGACAGCCCGCCTCGGACCAGGGCGGTCAGCTCCGCGGCGTCCACAGGCTCGGCGCCGCTGGGCACGACGAACGCCACCGGCGTCTCGCCCAGGTCGGGATGCGGCGCGCCCACCACGCAGCACGCGGCCACACCCGGGTGCCGCTCCAGGATGTCCTCGATCGCCCGCGGGGACAGGTTCTCGCCGCCGCGTACGATCACCTCCTTCAGGCGGCCGGTGACCGTGAGGTATCCATCGCCGTCGAAGCATCCGAGGTCACCCGTTCGCAGCCACCCGTCGCGGATCGGAGATTCCGATTCAGGACCAGCGTAGCCTCGCATGAGGCAGGGACCTGCGATGCGGATCTCACCTTCGGCTCCAGCGGGCGCCTCTGCGCCCGTCCCGGAGCTGACGATCCCAACCTGCTGGCCGCGCAGGGCGGTGCCGACGGTCCCGATGCGCCGCGCCCCGACCGGGTTCATCGTCGAGGTGCACGTGGCCTCGGACAACCCGTAGGACACGACCAGCGGCACCCCGAAGGCGGCTTCGACCTCCTCGTGCAGGCGCACCGTGATGGGCGCCGACCCGCAACGGAGGAATCTCAGCGAGCGCAGCCTCGCCTGGTCGCGCAGATGCGGGAGCATCCGCGAGTACATCGTCGGCACGCCGGTCAGGTAGGTGACGCCGTGAGCGGCGATCTGGCCCTCGACGTCCTCCGCCCGGAACCGCTCCGCCAGCACGATGGTCGCCCCGACCAGCAAGGGTGCGATGAGCTGGTTGTTCACGCCGTTCGTATGGTGCAGCGGCATCACGTGCAGCAGGCGATCCGCCGCAGTCAGCCTCGTCCTCTCGATGATGCCCGCCGCGTGCCGCAGCAGGTTGCCGTGGGTGAGCAGGGCGCCCTTCGGCAGCCCCGTGCTGCCCGAGGTCAACTGCATCATCGCCAAGTCGGCAGGACCGACCGATTCGCGGATGACCGTGGTGCTTGCCGACTTGCGCGACTCGCGGAGCAGCTCCGCCGCGAGGTCGACCTGCAGGCCGTCGTGCTCCAGGTCGGGCGCGATTGCTTCCGAGCCGTCGTCGAGCACGATCCGGCGCAGGCCGACGGCGTGTGCCCGCGACAGCAGGGCCGCGGCCGTGAGGCCGGCCTCGATGAAGCAGGGACAGGCACCCGCCTGCATGACGCCGAAGAAGCGCGCAACCGAGTCGACCGAGCCCGCCGCGGGCACGCCGACCAGCGCGCCGCGAACAACACTTCGAAAAGCGCTCGCGTAGCCGTCGATGCTCGTACCGAGCTCGGCATACGACGTCGAGCCGGTCGGGTCGAGCAGCGCCGTCCGTCCGGCCCGCGCGTGCCGGGTGATCCTCTCCCGCAGCAGGTGGCTCAGCGAGGACAAGGACATGGCGCCGGTGTTCTACGGCACAAGGAGCCGCCAGCACGCCTTCTCAAGCGTCGATCCAAGGGATTCCCGTAAGAAAGGCCGCGAGTTCCGCGCTCAGCGCAGACGTTTCGAATTGTGCTCGTGGCAGACCGTTCCGGCCGATGACGATCGACAGGGGATCTCCCGGGTTGTCGAACTGTCCGGTGACCGTGATGATCGCCTTCAGCCGCTCCGCCTCTCTCGTGGACACCTTGTCGCCGGCGTCCCGGTTGTCGCGGACGAAACGCTCAGCCCCGGCGTACCGTTCGGGCCAGGCCGATGCGGCCATCGGCGCGAGATGATCCTCGAGCGTGCCGGTTTCGTCCGCGGCGCTCCTGTGGAACACGAAACAGCCGACGGGAACCTTGGTTTCCGACACCCACTTGCCGTGTTCGAGGTTCGAGAGATCGCCGAAATGCTCACCGTAGCGGTCACGAAACGCCTCCAACGTCGACGTCACGCCTACCCCGTTCGCGTCGAAAAGGAAGGCTGCCGCGTATTCGGAGACGTCGAACGAGCCGGCGGGCTCCTCGGTAATCGTGACGTCCAGGGTTTGGAGCAGCTTCAGGACGTCGTCTCGCTGATCCTGTCCGTGGGTGCGCACCAGGAAGAACATCGTGTCCGTGGCGGTGTTCTGGACGATGGACTCGAAGCAGGGGAGAGGCGGACGCGCCGCGTTTGGGAGTCTGAGTTCGTCGATAGCTTGACGCTCGAATCGCGTGGCGATGAGCCCCTTTCTGGCGACTCTGCCGGTGCCCCCGAACGGCGAAGGCAATTCACCGATGGGCTTGTCGACCCACTTGCAGTCTCCGTGGGCGCCGAGGCTCCGTTGCGCGAACACGACATCGTGGTAGCCCTCGCAGAACACGAGCACCGCCTTCATCGCACGCCTCGCAGGTCGAAGTCCACGGCGTCGTGAAGCCTGCGAAGCCGATGGCCGTCGTAGCGCCTGGCCTTGACGTCGTCGTCGGTACGATTGATCGCATAGCCGACGACGTCTTCGGTCCGGTGTCCGTTCAGAACGAAGGCGTCAATCGCCTCTTTACTGTGGGTCGACAGGAAGACCTGCACGTCGAGCGCGACCGCAAGGTCCTGCACGAGACGCGTGAACCCGACGAGGAGCTCCGTATGAATCGCGTTCTCGAATTCGTCGACGAGCAGCACGCCCCCGCGGACGCCCGCGATGAGCAATCCGATCTCGAACACGCGTCGCACGCCTTCGCCGAACGCCGCGAGATCCGGCGCCTTGTCGAAATCGTCGTGACTGACGAGGAAACGGTTGAACCGGTCGGCCAGCTCGATGTTGCGGAGTCCGGGATCGACGCGTCGGCGGATGAAGTCGATGATCTGCTGCTTCGTTCCGGCCTCGAGGCTCTCCTTGTTACAGCGCGCAAGGGTTTCGGGACGGTTGGCGGAGAACGGGCTCGTGAGCGCCGAGCGGCACAGCCAATGCTGCCCCTGAAAGCTGGTTCGTCGCGGACGGTCCTCGAAGAACACGACGTCCGTGTGCTGTGCTTGTCCCCCGTAGCTGGCTTCGACGCCCAGCTTCGAGAGAAACGAGGTCTGATCTTCCACGTCCGGCTCCGGTTCGGTGGAGACCTCGAACTCGACGCTCGTCGTGTTGCCCGGGACCTGATCGAAACATCCCGAGAGTCGGGCGGCTCGCGGTAGTTGCTCCACGAGCCATAGCGGATCCGGATCTCCCGCCACCCGACCTCGCCAGCGGATTGCGTCCAGCAGGGCCCGTTCGTCGTTCTGGTGGGCAAGCAGATAGATCGCTTCCAGTAGTGACGTCTTTCCCGCGTTGTTGACGCCGACGATGAGATTGACTCGACCGGGGCTGTCGAGGACGAGACCGTCGATGCCGCGGTAGCTCTCCACGCGGATGGAGGAGAACTGCGATTGTGTGATTTCGTTGAAGGGCTGCCACGGTAACCGGCGGCCAGCGCCTGGCGGCTGGCGTTTGCGGGCCAGCGCGATGCCCTGGAGCTTGCCGATGAGTTGCTCGACCCGGTCGAGATCGCCGGGCGTCAGGTCCCCAGTCATCGAGTTGAGTCGCTGAATGCCTTTGTCGCAGAACCCGAACGCTCCGGCGACTTCGCTCTTGACGAGCAGATCGCTGGATAGCGTCGCTTCCTGAAGGCTCCTGGATTCGTCCAGACGCCTGACGGCCTCGGGATCCGGGATGATTCTGGCGAGCTCGCGGATGTGTCCACCGGTAGTGATCACCGGTTCGGACGTGGTTCGAAGGTCAGTGTCACGGCCCTCCTCCTCTCCCTCCTCGGATTCCGCCTCCCGCGACATCCACGAGAAAAGACGCTCCAGGTGCGATCCGTTGGACGCCTTGCACGTCGCATGGTTCCAGCCGAGCCAGTTGCGTATCCCTTCACTCTTGAGGACCTCGCGAAACAGGTTGTACTGATCGGCCTGAAACTGATCGCCGTAGTCGCTCTCCCGATAGGCGTTGACCAGGGCCAGCGTTCTCACGGACAGGTTGAACTCGCGTTTGCTTACGCCGAGGGCTCTACAGACAGCGTCGGCATCGTTGTGGAACTGCGGCAGCAACTGCTCCATCGCCCGTGCGCGGTTGACGGCGGGCCATCGCCGCTTGCCGGAGATGTGGTGGAGCCCCATCATGACCATGTGGTCGCGTTCGTCGGCGTCTTCGTACTGAAGGACAGGCACTCTGGAGAACCACGCACTGTCGAGCTTGCCGAGATCGATGGCGTCCTCCTCGTGCCTGCGCTGCAGGTACTTGAGCGTTGCGACACGCCGGTTCCCCTCGACCACGAGAAACCGTGCCGCGTCCTTGCGGGCCAGGATCGGATCTATGTCGAGCCAACCGTTTTCCTTGATGCTGGCGATTAGATCCCGGACGTTTTCCTGATGGCGTCCCAGCACGAAGCCGGTCGTACGACGCTGGACGTCCGCATCGAAGACGCGCTCCGGCGTCACGGGTCGGTACTCCGGATGGTCCACGAACCGGAAGTTGTTTGGGTCGAGGTAGAGGCGATTGAGCGACACCGATTGCCGCCTGCCACGCACCTGTTCCGCGGTTTCGTCACTCACGGTTCACTTCCTTCGTCGTCGGGAGGATGGCTGCGCCGGATGCTCGATCCTATCAGTGGCGAGCGGCGGAACCTGTCGTTCGGCGTAGTGCCGCTACTGCGACGCCACGTGCGCGTCGCCCTCGAACTGTCCCTCCGGGTCGAGCGCGCGCAGCGCGTCGATCTCGCTCGAACTCGGAGACGGGGTCGGCCCGGCGCCGGTCGCGTCGAACGCGAACCCAGTACGCCGCCGCACCTCGTCGAGCGAGGCGTCAGGGTGCCAGGACCGCAGGGCGAGCCGCCCGTCGCGCTTCTCGAAGACCGCGATGGGGGTGACCACACCGTGCAGGCCGCCCGCCGCGGTCACGAAGTCGAGCCTCTCGACCAGGGTGCGCGTCGAATGCTCGCTGCGCCACGTCACCGCCCGCCGCGCCGTCGGCAGCATCACCGCGCCGCCCCCGCCCCCCGGCAGTCGCACCTTCGGCGCGCGCCAGTCGCCGATCGCCGACACGTTCGTGCGGCCCAGCCCGTCGACCTGCGCCGCGCCCAGGAAGCACAGATCCATGCCGCCGCGGGTGCAGAGGTCGTAGAAGTCCTCGTTGGCGAAGATGGCGGTGGAGCCCTCCGCGAGCACCGGGTCGGAGCTCGAGCGGGGAATCGACGACGGTGTCGGCTGCACGCCGCCGGCCACGTTGATGTACACGAAGTCGAAGTCGTAGGCCCGCTTGGCGAGCAGACAGGCGAGCATCGGCGGCGTGGAGTTCACGCCGCTGAAGGTCACCTCGTCCGGACGGATGAAGCGCGCGAGGTTCGTGACCAGATACGAGAATGCGGACCAGCGCTCAGGCATGCACGTGCTCCGGACACTCCGGCGCGGCCGCCAGGTGCGCTTCCGGCAGGCCCGCGCTCTGCATGTACGCTTCGACGGCGGGGTAGTCCACCTCGTAGAGCGGCCAGCACGATCCCGGCCACGCCCCGTTCGGGACCACCGCCACCGCCTCCACCATGAAGCCCGGAATCAGCGTCAGCTCCGGACGCTCCTGAAACGACGCCACCGGCGCGAGCGTCTCCGCCACGACGAGCACTCGCGTTGCCGCCCGGCTGAGGATGCGGTCCCAGTGGGAGGTTCCGTAGACGCGCGCGTCGCCCTGCTCGTTCGCCTCGTTGACCTGAATAACGGCGAAGTCCGGCCGGATCGCCGGAATCACCCAGACGTCCTGTCCGGAGCCGTAGGGGTCGCGTACGGAGGCCCAGCGGTTGAGCGCCGGCAGGTCCGAACCGTGCACGCCGCCGACCGGCTGGAACGGTACGCCGTAGGCGGCGGCGCGCAGGCCCGCGGTCAGGGTCATGCAGGCGTGCTCCTCGAGCTCGATCTGCTGTTGCTCCACCGCGCGGCGGTAGGCCGGCGCGAGACCGAGGTGGCCCTCCATGGCGACGATGCCGGCGCGCACCCGGGCCACCGAGCGGGCGCGGCACAGGATGTCGATGTCGTAGCCGGGCGACTGCTTGACGATCTCCAGCCCCGACCGGCCCTGCCGGATCAGCTCGCGCACGAACGCGAACGGGCCGCGGTGCAGAAAGCTTCCACCGAGGGCGACGGACGCGCCGTCGGGCACCAGGCCGGCCAGCTCGGCGAGAGGCATGACTTTGGAAACGGGCATGCGGATCATGGTAGCGTCGAATAGAGGTGACGAACCAGATCCGGCGCGTGCAGTCCGCCTTCAGCCGGCAGGCCCCGGGGTTCGGGGGTTCCGGGCTGAGCCTCGGCCGGGAGGAGCTCCTGCGCTGGGTCGTCGAATCGCTGACCCTCACTCTGGAGACGCGTGCTCTCGACGTCGCCGCCGGGACGGGACATCTGAGCCGCGCGGTGGCTCCGCATGTCCGGTCGGTTACGGCCGTGGACGTCACACCGGCGATGCTGCACGCGGCGCGGGCCGAGGCCGCGGCGGCGGGGCTGGCCAACCTGCGCCCGGTGCAGGCGGATGCCGGCCGCCTGCCGTTCGCCGATCGGCACTTCGATCTCGTGATGTGCCGGCTGGCGCTCCATCACTTCGCGGATCCTGCGGTCGAGCTGGCGGAGATGGCCCGCGTCACCCGCGTTTCGGGCACGCTGGCGGTGGTGGATCTGTTGTCTCCGGACGACGCGGAGCTCGCCGGGCGGTACAACACGTTCGAACGGATGCGGGATCCGTCTCACACGCGGGCCGTGACCGCCGGCGAGGTCCGGGACCTGCTGAGGGCGGCCGGCCGGCCGGTCGACAACTGGTCTGCCCGCGACGTCGAGGTCGACGTGGATCCGTGGTTCGATCTCACCCTTAGGACAGTGATCGATATAGATTTGCCAACTTCACGAAGGCGCAGCCTCTCTTTCGCTGCTTGGCACGCCTGGGACGCGGCAAGGTTATTCCCGTCAGTGTCCTTACGCCGGCATCCACCCGACGAACCATCACCCTGGCCCTCGAGCGCGAGCTCGAGGGCGGGCCGTCTACCGGGATGCGGCCGCGCTCGAGGGAAGGCCGGCTCTCGTTCGTCCAGACGTGGGCGCTCGCACAGGCCGGCCCGCGCGACCGCCCGGCGCGAGCATGAAAGGCCCCGCGGCGGCGTGTGCGCTCACTGGCCGCCTTCGCCCGGCAGGCCCTCGACGTCGGGTGGAAGCATGGCGCCGAGGGTGTTCTGGAACATCGCGAGCTGGGTGTAGTTGCCGACGATCAGCACGACTTCCCGTAACTCGTCCTCCGTGTAGCGCTCGTCGAGAGCGTTCCACGTGGCCTCGGAGATGAACCGGCTCGTATGCAGCTCGTCCGCCGCCGCCAGGAGTGCCCGGTCGAAGTCTTCCCATTCGGGTGCGTCCGGTCACCTCCTCGATGGGCTGTTCCCGGGAGTTCCGCCATTGACGATACGCGCTCACTCTAGCGCAACGCGCCCGGTCCGGAGCAGACCCGCGGTCGGCGGGCCGGCGGAACGCCGCGTCCATGCCTGGACCGGCTCGCGATGACCCCGTATGATGGCCGGCACGCGATGTTTCTCGAAGAGCACAGGATCCCGACGCCTGCCGACCTGCTGCGGCCGGCCGCGGGCCACTGGAGGCTGATCATGAAGAATCTGGCCGGACTGTTGGCGATCCTCCTCGGCGTGTCGGCCACCCCCGGGCTCGCCCAGACGACGGAAGACCTGCTCAACGACGCGCAGACCCCCGAGGACGTGCTGATTCACAGCATGGGCTACGACCGCAAGAGCTACAGCCCGCTCGAACAGATCGACAAGTCCAACATTCACCGGCTGGTGCCCATCTGGAGCACGAGCCTGATGAACCAGTCGGGCGAGCTGGCCGCGCCGGCCATCTACGACGGCGTGCTGTACGCCATCAACGGGAGCTGGACTTTCGCCATCGACCTGGAGACGGGCCGGCAGATCTGGCGTACGCCGGTCGTTCTCGAAGAGGGGTCGCGGCGGCGCAGCAGCTTCAACCGCGGCGGTCCGGTGATCTACGAAGGCCGGCTCTTCCGGGTGACCGTCGACAACCACGTCCTCGCGCTCGATATGGAGACCGGTGAGGAGCTCTGGAACCAGAAGTTCGCCGATGGGTCGGAGGGCTACTACGCGACCGGGGCGCCGATCGTGGCCAACGGGGTGCTGATTTCGGGGATGTCGGGAGGCGAGTCGACCACCCGCGGCTTCCTCGACGGCTGGGATCCCGCCACCGGCGAGAAGCTCTGGCGCCGCTACACGATCCCCGGGCCGGGCGAGCCGGGCCACGAGACCTGGCCCGCCGACAGCGACGCCTGGATGTACGGCGGTGCGCCGACGTGGCGCTCCGGTTCGTACGATCCCGAGCTCGACCTCGTCTATTGGGGGACCGGCAACGCGGAGCCGTACGATCCCGCGCCGCGCGGCGCGCTGGACAGCCTGTACGCGTCGAGCATGCTCGCCATTCGCCCGAAGACCGGCGAGATCGCCTGCCACTACCAGTACACCCCCAACGACGTGTACGACGTGGACGGCATCGACGAGCATGTCCTGGCCGAGCTGGAGGTCGACGGCGAGATGCGGAAGGTGACGATCCAGGCCAACAAGAACGGCTTCCTCTACGTGCTCGACCGCACCGACTGCTCGCTGATCGCCGCGCATCCCTACGTCTACGTCAACTGGGCCACGCACATCGACCTGGAGACCGGGCGGCCGGCGTTGTCCAATATCTACCGGGACTTCCTGTCCGGCGAGCAGGTCTACATCTGGCCCTCCCGCGGCACGAACGCGGTGCCCATCGCCTTCAACCCCGACACCGGGCACATCTACTCGACGACGTGGCACGTGCCGCGCATCCAGCGGCTTCTCCCCGAGCCGCAGGAATTCGTCCTCGGGGCGAGTTCCACCGGGGTCACCAACCGCTTCCCGCCCGTCGAGCCGGGCGATCTGCTCGGCCACGTCGTGGCCATCAATCCGCTGACCGGCGAGAAGAAGTGGGAGGTCCCGATGCACGATTTCCCCAGCTCGGCCGGCGTGCTCGCAACGGGCGGCGGGCTGCTGTTCACCGGGAAGATCACGGGCGAGTTCGTCGCGCTCGACAAGGAGACCGGCGAGACGCTCTGGGAGTTCCAGACCGGATCGAGCGTCAACGCGACGGCGATCACCTACACTCTCGACGGCCGGCAGCAGATAACGGTGGCGTCCGGGCTCGGCGGTGGGCTCGCCAATCGATACGCGCGCGGCTTGGTTCCGGCCGGCGGCTCGATCTGGACGTTCGCCCTGATGCCCGAGTAGCCGGCGGCGCCGTGTTCGATCCGTTCTCTCGAAGCTACGGCGTTGCGCGTGGGCGGTTCCGGGAGGCCGCCCGCGCGACCGCGGCGCCGCTGGCGCACTACGCGCTGGCGGGGCAGGGGCCGGACGGGTGCGAGCTGGCGGTCGACGTGGCGCTGGTCGGTGCGCGGAACCCGCGGCGCGCGGTGGTCGTCTCGTCGGGGATTCATGGCGTCGAGGGGTTCTTCGGATCCGCGGTCCAGTTCGCGTGGCTCCGCCGCTTCCGCGACGGCGGGGGGCCGCTGCCGGGCGGCACGCTCGTCGTGCTCCTTCACGCGCTCAACCCGTTCGGCTTTGCCTGGCGTCGTCGTGTCGACGAGGGCAATGTCGACCTCAACCGCAACTTCCTCGCTGACGGAGAATCCTACGCCGGCACGCCCGAGCACTACCGCCGCGTCCATCGGCTGCTGAATCCGCCGACGCCGCCGACCCGGCTCGATCCGTTCCGGCTGCGGGCGGCGTGGGCCGTCCGGCGTCACGGTCTGCCCGCGCTTCGGAACGCCGTCGCGACCGGTCAGTACGAGCATCCGGCCGGTCTGTTCTTCGGGGGGCGCGAGGTTGCGGCGTCGACCCGTCTCGTCCGGGAGCGGTTCTGGGGCTGGGCCCGGTCCGCCGCAGAAGTGGTGCACCTGGACCTGCACACCGGGCTCGGCGAGTACGCCGACTACCGGCTCTTGATCGAGCCGCCGCATGTGCACGATCTCGGCTGGTACCGCTCGCGGTTCGATCCGGAGCGCGTCGTTCCGGTCGGGGACGATACGCCGTATGCCGCACGCGGCGTGATGGGTGCGTGGCTCGCGCGTCACGCCGGGCCGCGCGACTACCGCTTCGCATGTCTGGAATTCGGAACCTACGCGCCGCTACGCGTGCTGGCCGCCCTGCGCGCCGAGAACCGGGCGCACCACCATTCCACGCCCAACGCTCCCGCGTGCGAGCGCGCGAAGCGCGAGCTGGTCGAGTGCTTCTGTCCGGCCGGCGGACTCTGGCGCCGGAAGGCGCTCGCTCGCGCGCTGGTGGTTATCGGACAGGCGGTAGGGGCTGCCTGAGCATCGAAGCGGCTCTCCGTACCATTGAGTCAGTCCGCAGGCTCGGGGCGCTTGATCGCGTCGATGATCAGCGCGCGCAGGTCGCGGATGTCCTGCTGGATATCGTCGATGCGGGCGTGGATGTCGTCGATGCGGGCGTTGACGTTGGTGTTGACGTCGTCGATGCGAGCATTGACGTCGTCGATGCGGGAATTCGTGGCGGCGTTCTGTTGGATCATCAGCCCGGCCAGCATCAGCAACAGGGTAGCGAGACCGATTCCGGTCCCGACGATGCTTCTGATGATCGCCTTCGTATCACCGTTGCCGGTGATCTGCGTCCTGGGGGTTTCGTCGATGCTCACTTGCCAAGCGTAACACCGAATTCCGCGCGCGAGGATCGACGAGCACGGTCCTTCCGCTTCTGGTGCCAGTGACCGGGGATGCGAACAGGCACCAGGCTCCGTCCGGGATCGCGGGTTCCAGCTCGAGCGTGACGATCGGGATTCCGTTCAGACTCAGGGGTGACGTCGAGCGACTGCTCCGAGCGAGGCGAGAAGCGGAGCTGTCGAGTGAGTCCTAAACGGTTCGCCGCGTAGCGCGCCTCCAGCTCCGGGTTCAGCTCGTGCGCCGCCTTGAAGAAGGCGATGCGCAGCGTCCGGCCATGGCACTTGAAGCCGTGGCGGAGCGTCGCCAACGCTCCCTCGGCGTGGGCACTTCCTCCAGGTGGGGCCATTGCCGAAGCGCGTTCTCGCGAAACAAGGCGGCGAGTATCCGTTCAGCGCGTTCCGATCCGCCACAAGCCATGTTTCCATGACCTGTACCATCAGGAAGGCCTGATCGTTGCGGGCGCCCGGCGGTCGATCCCAACCGTCACGCGCCTGAAGGTGCCGCCACGCGGAGTGGCCGGCTGCCGCGTCCGCCTCGCTGTCCACGAGCAGGAGCGGGACCCGCCCCGGACGCGGGTTCCCAATCGCCGTCTGAAAGAGATCGAAGGTTCTGGCTCGCCCGCCGCCGCGCACGACTCGCGGCATGCGCCCTTCAAGTCCGGCAGCTTCGAAGAACTTCGTCCAGGAGCGGCGGAAGAGGCGTGCAAGGTTCTCGTCTCGATCTCCGCCGCCTTCGATGTAGATCACCGCGCTCACCAGCGATTGCCCCCCAGTTCGCCTGAGCTCCAGAGCTCGCCGAGGCTGTACTTGTCCAACCAAGCCTTCAGTCGTTTCCCATCCAGACGTTCGAATCGTGATTCCCCATTCTCCTTCTCGCAAACGATGACGCTTGATGGATGGTCCGACAGGGCGTCGACGAGCACGCGCGAGTGGGTGGTCACGACGATCTGTGTTCTCCGGGATGCCTCCACGAGCAGTTTCGCGGCCGCCGCGACCACGTCCGGATGCAGGCCGAGCTCCGGTTCTTCCAACGCGATCAGCGGTGGAGGAGAAGGATGCAGCAGGATCGCGAGCAGGCTCAGGTGCCGGAGCGTGCCGTCGGAAAGAAGCGTCGCCGGAATCTGCCGCCCATCACGCTCCTCTAGGAGTCTGCGCCGCAGAAAAACAGATGCGACAATTGTAGGCGAGCCGACGACGAAAGGACTCGATGTCGACCACATTCCGCCCCTATGTGCCTGACCAGTCGCTGCTGTTGCCGCCCGACGTTCGGGAGTGGCTGCCGGAGGGCCACTTGGCGCACCATGTCAGCGATCTGGTGGACGGTCTGGATCTGACGGCGTTCTACGCTCTGTACGAGGGGGACGGCCGTCGCAACGCGCCGTATGAGCCTCGGATGATGGTGAAGGTGCTGCTCTACGCCTACGCGACGGGGGTATTCTCGTCGCGCCGGGTCGCTCGGAAGCTGGAAGAGGACGTTGGTTTCCGGGTGCTGGCGGCGGGCAACTTTCCGCAACACCGGACGCTGTGCGAGTTTCGGCGTCGGCACCTGGAGGATTTCCAGGCGCTGTTCGTGGAGGTGGTCCGTCTGGCGCAGGAGTTGGGTCTGGCGCGCTTGGGGAAGCTGTCGATCGACGGGACGAAGGTGCGCGCGAACGCGAGTAAGCGCAAGGCGATGAGCTACGACCGGATGCAGGCAGAGGAACAGCGCCTGGAAAGCGAGGTCGAGGCGCTGTTGCGTCAGGCGGATGCGGTTGACGAGGCCGAGGACGCGCGCTTGGGCGCGGAGGTTCGGGGCGACGATCTGCCGGCGGAGTTGCGTCGGCGAGAAGAGCGTCTGGCGGCGATCCGGGAAGCGAAGGCGCGTCTGGAAGCGGCGGCTCGGGCGGCGGACGACGCGCGGGGTCGGCAGCCGGGGCAGGATCGGAACCCGAAGGGCGGTCGGCCGTACAAGCGGGCGTATGGCGAGCCGGACGAGAAGGCGCAGAGCAACTTCACGGACCCGGAAAGCTCGATCATGAAGACGAGCAACGAGGGATTCCAGCAATGCTACAACGCGCAGGTGACGGTGGACGCGGAGCACCAGTTGGTGGTGGCGACGGACCTGACGGCGAACGCGAGCGACCAGGGTGAGTTGCCGGTGTTGCTCGACGCGGTAAAGGAGACGTTCGCCGCGCAGCCGGAGACGGTGCTGGCCGATGCGGGGTACTGCAACGAGCGGGACCTGACCGACCTGGAAAAGCGGGGCATTGACGGGTATGTGGCGCCGGGCCGGGAGGGCAAGCAGACGGCTACCCGTGCTCTGAAGGCCCATCCGGCGACGGGTCGCATGGTGGAGAAGCTGGCGACGCCCGCGGGCCGGACGGCGTATGCGGAGCGCAAGTGGTTGTCGGAGGCTCCCAACGGCTGGATCAAGCACGTGCTGGGCTTCCGGCGCTTCAGCCTGCGCGGGCTGGCGAAGGTGCGGTGCGAGTGGGACTTGGTGTGCCTGGCGTTGAACGTCAAGCGCCTGCAGCCGCTGATGGCGGCGTAGAAGGCGGGATATGAGGCTCACAACGGCGACAAATCGATGCGCGCATCGCGGTCTCTGGCGGGCCATGCGGCCCGCGAGAACCGAATTTTGTCATCTGTTCGCCAACTACCGAAAATCCACCCCGCCCTGCCGACCGGCGAAGTCGCCCCGACACGTGACTCAGGTCGTGGGCCGGCGACCCGTTGCGTGCCGCAAATCTCCTGCGGCGCAGACTCCTAGCCCGGAAAATTCGTGGCGTGTTCTGATTCCGGTACAGACACAAGAGCCCCCGTGTGGTACAAGTGCAGTGTTAACAACCACTTGCGCCACCACGGAGGCCCTTGCGTGACGACCGACACTGTACCACAGACTGTTCTGTTCCCGGATCTGTTTGACAAGCCGCTGTTCGCCCAGTTCAACCAGGAGCAGGCCAGTTCCGACGGCGGGGCGGTCCTGCTGAAGGCCGCCGAGCGCATCTACGGCCTGGTCAAGGCGTTCGCCGGGTGTCTGTTCGACAAGCGGGCGCCGGACAAGACCCGGCACTCGCTCGCGGACCTGATCGGCCAGCGCATCTTTGGCATCGCCTGCGGCCATCCCGACTGCAATGATGGCGACCGTCTCGCCGACGCCCCCATCCACAAGCTGCTGCTCGACAGGGACCCGGTTTCGGGCGAGCGCCTAGCGTCGCAGCCGACGCTATCGCGGTTCGAGAACGCGGTCAACCGCTGCGCGCTCTACCGCATGGCGGACGAGTTGGCCACGCGGGTCATCGAGCGGCATCGCCGCCGTCTGGACGGGCGGGCGCGGTGCATCACGATCGACCTGGATCCGACGGACGACCCGACGCACGGGGCGCAGCAGTACACGCTCTTCAACGGCTACTACGACAACTGGTGCTACCTGCCGCTGCTTGGCTTCCTGACCTTCGACCGCGAATCCGAGCAGTATCTGTGCGCGGCGCTGTTGCGGCACGGCAAGGCGGTCGCCTCGGAGGGGACGGTCGGGCTGTTGTCGCGGCTGCTGCCGCTGCTGCGCCGGGCGTTTCCGCGGGCGCGCATTCTCGTTCGGCTCGACGGAGGCTTTGCCAGCCTGGCGGTCTTCGACTTCCTGGAGGCGCAGCCGCGGCTCGATTACGTGGTCGCGATGGCGAAGAACGCGGTGTTGGAGCGGCACGCCGGGCCGGCCATGCTGGTGGCGCGGGCGCGGACTTGGCGCAGCGAACAGACCGAGCACGTCTACACCGAGACCAACGAGTACCAGGCCGGCACGTGGAACCACGCGCGCCGCGTGGTGATCAAGGCCGAAGTCGTCCGCCTCGCAGACCGCGAGCCGCGGGACAATCCGCGCTTCGTCGTGACCAACATGCGGCAGACGCCGCGTTTCCTCTACGAGAAGGTCTACTGCGCCCGCGGGGACGCCGAGAACCGGATCAAGGAACTGAAGGCCCTGCAGATCGACCGCACGAGTTGCCAGACGTTTTCGGCGAATCAGTTGCGCGTCCTGCTGACGTCGGCGGCCTACGTACTGATGCAGGAGTTGCGGCTGCGCGCCGCCGACACCGCGTGCGCCCGCGCGCAGGTGCCTTGGCTGCGCGACCGGCTGCTGCAGCTCGGCGTCCAGGTGGTGTGCTCGGTGCGTCGCATCGTCCTGCGCCTGCCGCGCGCGACACCGGACCTGGCGGCGTGGCGGCACATCGCGTTCGCGCTCGGGGCGCGCGCCGGATAGCCGCTCGGCGAGCGCCGCATCGCTGACTGACGGAGGCTGTCAACCGCCTGACGGGTGGAACTGTCGTTGCCCGCCTCTTGCCGCCCTCATCACTACGGCGGTCGGCCGCTTGACCACACCATCACCCGCGGTCGGCGACGTTCGAAGGGCCGCCCAACCGTCGATCACCCTCTACCGGTGACCGAATCGGGTGCTGTCACCTCCTGCCAGTGACCGCGGCGGGGTCGCCATGAATAATCCAGGCTAGGCCTGCCCGTGCCCCGGATGTCCGGGGCTGGACTGTAGTGAGCAGGAGGTCATCCGAACTCGTCCCGCAGTTCGAAGGCGAAGGCCATGGCAACCAGTTGAGTGTAGCCGTGCCACATCAACTGTGCGCCGGGCGGGTCGCGTTGGCGTCCGAGCCACCCGCCGAGGCGCCCGACCAGACCGACAGCGTCGCCGAGGCGCGCCGGCGGCGGCAGCTTGCGTGAGCGGGCGAAGGTGGCGAGCACGCGCAACTCGCCATCGGAGAACAGCAGGTCGCCCGGCAGGTCGGGCACTTCGCGCCCGAGTTGGACCATCAACTGGATGCGCCACCCGATGACCATCTTGATGGCCATGGCGCGTTCGAGCCGCTCGGCCGTGTGGTGCTGCAACTCCTCGACCTTGCAGCCGGACTTGAGCACGCGGAAGTATTCTTCGATGCGCCAGCGCCGGACGTACCATTGCAGGATGCGCGTGGCGTCGTCGGCGCTGCTCACACGCAAAGTGGTCAGCAGGAACCACTCCAGCGGCTCGGCCGCGGGCGGCGGTTGTTCCTCGCGCACGTGGACGACCCACAGTGCGACCGGCTCGTCGCCGGGGCAGGGCAGCGGCACCTGCTGGTAGCGCAGCGTCACGTCGGCGACCCGCTCCGCCCGGCGCGGTCCTTGCGGGCCTGTTTGCTGGCCTTCACGCGCGCGCTCAGCCGCTGCACCTCGACCTTGGCGGCGCCTCGGGCCGGCGCGTTGCGCACCGTATCGAACAGACGGCGTGAGACCGTCTGCCCGGCGGGCGTCTTTTCCCTGCCGAGGACGCGGTCGGCCTTGGCGCGGACCAGCAGGTCGACCTGCGGGGCAGCCGCGCGGTGTTCGACGAACAGGTCGAGGAAATCGGCCTCGCGGTCCATCACGCACACCACGCGGGTCTGGGACAATTGCTCGGCTGCCTGCGCGCAGTCGCGCAGCCCCTCGATCCAACGGAACGCCTTGCGCTTCTCGCGCGGCTTTGGGGTCGGCTCGCCTTCCGCCTCGGAGTTGGGGGACGCGGGCGCGTCGAAGGCGGCCCGCAGCACACCCAACGCCACCCCGTCGGGATTGACGGCCAAGGTCGTGTGCAACTCCAGGCCGCGCGCCACCGCCCCGGTCTGGTTCGAGCCGATGGCCCCCAGCCCTTGCGTCTGCCCGCGCCGGGTGAAGTTCAACCGGGTGCCGTCCTGGATGCACAGCACCGTGTCGTGCGCCTGCATCCGGCGCAGCGTCTGCTCGCGATGCGGCGCGAGGATGTTGTCGACCGTCACCGCACTGTCGGCGGGCTGGTCGATCAGCCGGTAATGGCCCTTGACCATCGCGCGGGCGCCGTGGGCGGCGCCGGTGATGGCGCGCATCGGAGACTCTGCCATTTGCTGCGCGCTCTGTACCAGCCGCGCGCTCAGACGCGCGTCGCCCAAACGCGCCCCGCCGAACTCGTGGTCCGCCCAGACCGCGGCGTCGAGACCGTCGCCAACCGCCAGCGGCGCCACGACCGGTGCAGGCACCGCGAGGCGGGTGCGCCCCGCCGGCTCCAAGGCATACATATACACCGCCTTGCGCGTTTCCGGCGCCGCGTGCCGGCGGTCCTGGCGACCGCGACCGCAGGTCTCACCCACCCGAACCCAGTTGGCCGCGCGCACGCTCGCCCCCGTCTGTTCGGTCTCGTCGACGAACGTCTCCAGCAGCCAGGGGCGATAGCCATACAGACCCTCGCAGTCGTCGCCGACTGCCCGGACGACCCGGCCCAGCACGTGCGAGGCCAGGTTGCGACACACAATGCCGGGGCGCACCAGCAGCCGGCACAGTCCCAACACCCGGTGCAGGTGCGCGCGCCGGCCCGTGTCGTCCCACCCGACCCAGGCGTCGCGGGACCGCAGCCGCCGCGCACTCGCCGCGAACCCGACGCCGCCTAGCCAACCATGCGCCGAACCCACCAGATACCGCAGTTGCGGGCCGACGAACGGACCGGCGCCGCGCGGGTGCTCGTACGCCATCAGCGTGTTCCAGACTTGGCGCTGCGCGTCGGTCTCAACCAGCGCCAGGGTCAGACCCACAACCTTGCCGACCGTGCCCGGCACGTCCACCGCCGGCGCCATCGGGTGCGGAAGCACCCGCGCCCGGCCCCCAACGCCGCGAGCCGCCTGACTCGCAGGCAGCGAGACGTGGCCGGCCGCCTGCAGGTCGGACAACGCCCGGCAGCAGCTCGCGCGCTGCCACCGGCCCCGCCCGTCGCGGAAATCGAACGCTTCACAGACGCGATCGGCGACCTGACCGAGGCTGCCGACACCCTGCGAAACCGCCTCGTCCAGCACGTCGCGCAGGCGGGCGAGGTTGTCCCGTAGAATATGTGAGACCTGATTCTGAATCTCCATGCCGGCCACCGTAGCGAAGTGGCTGCATGAAGTCCAGCGAAAAGTTTTGGGGCAAGGGCAGGGCTAGGAAGAGCGCCACGGTGCCGCCCGTCACGGGGCAAGAGACATCAACGATGCCGTCGAACAGCTCCTGCAGAGCCTCTACGAGTCTTCGCTTCGTCTCTCCCCGGAAGTGCGAAAGTACAATCGCCAGGTTCTCAGCGCCGTCGTTGAGAAAGTCACTCGTTCCGTGCGCGCTCTGGTCTCTGCGTGGTGCCGACGACGGGCCGAATGCCCAGTTCTGGTACAGGCGAATCCGCTCGTATCGCTCCTGCAGCACGCTCAGAGCAGGGTACATGTGCGGATCACGGATCTGGGAAAGGACTGACTCTTCAAGCTTCGCTTCACTGTGGGCGACCTCGATTCGGGCGGTGTCGCGAGGCCGGAGCGTGATTACATGGCGGTTACCCGACGAGTCCCATCTCGCCAAGAAACTGAGACGGCGCTTTTCGATATCCGTAGTAGTGCTGCGCCCGGGTCAACGTCAACGTCCGCTCGACGCGTGTGACGGCGACGAAGCAGTTGCGGCGCTCCTCTTCCAGCTCTCTGCTTTGCGGTCCCTTCCGCAGAGCTTGAAACGACGGAAATACCTTTTGGGCCATGCCGATTAGGGCCTGTTAACACTATTGGACGGTTCGTGATATCGTTGCTGGATGGAGCTCACCGAGACGCAGTACGCACGCATCGAGCCCTGCCTCCCGCGACAGCGTGGCAATGTCAGCATGCCCAATTTGCAGGTGCTCAACGCGATCCTGTACGTCGCCGAGCAGGGGTGCAAGTGGCGAGGGGCGCATTCCCGATTTCCCGGTCACGCGCTCACACCCACCGGCGTCATGGCCATCCGCTGCAAACAGTTCCATCTGCCGGACTTATAGAAAGACCGCAGGCGAAGAATCGCGTCGACGCTCTCCGGTAGCCAATAGATGGATGCGCCCTTGATGCGGAGATTGATGACGCGACGGATGGCGCTTTCGACGGCACCGCTGCCCCGCGGAAGCCCGAGCCCGACCATTGTGGTGTAGGCGAAACGATGACGGTTCTTCAGGAAGTAGTTGAGGTGCGTGCGGATCTTGCCGGCCGTGCGCCCGCGGCACAGCTCCCGCAGGGCCGTGATCACCTCGTCCACCCGTGCTCGCTTGAGCAGCCCCCGCGTGCGGTTGAGCCAGCGGGTGCGTTGCGTCGCGCTCCAGCGGCGCAGCTTGACCGCGTCGGAGAGTTGCTTTGCGGCATGATAGAAGTCGATCAGCCCCAGCACCTGTGTCGGCGAGAGCCCGAGCGCGGCGATGAGTCGCTGGAGGCGTCGCCAGATCCAGGGCGCGCCGTCGGCGATGAAGAGCACCTTGTCAGCGGCGTTGAGGCCGATCTGCCGCGCGTACGACAACAGCAGGGCGAAGACCGCCTCCGGTCCCCGGAGCGTGCCGTCGATGATCGGGGCCCCCGTCTGAGACGGTCGCCCGTCGTCGCCGACGACGTACAGGATGAGGAGCTTCGGTTCCTTCCAGTCGGTATGGAATCGGTTGCGCCCCTTCTTCGTCTTGGGGCCACGCTTCTTGCGCCTCACGCGGACGCGGCCCCCGTCGAGGGAGACAACCACCCGCTTCCCGGTCACGCGGTCCAGCAGGCCGCACGCCGCGCTCTGCTGGGCCGCTCGGGCCCGCGCAGCGTAGCGATAGGCGGTCGAGCGGAGGGTCTTGATATCCAGGGCGATGCCGTCGGAGCGGAGCTGCGCCTGCGCTTCGGCCAGCGAGCTGAGCATGGCGACCGCGCGGCTTGCATCGGAGGCCAGCTTCGGCGTGCACCGGTCGTAGATGCCCAGCACCACCAAGGCGGGGTAGAGTCCCGGCCTCCGCTTCGCCCGACGGGCGTGTTTCTCGCGGTAGTACGGCGTCGTGACCGGCACCGTCGTGCCCCGGGAGGTGCGAACGTTGACGGTCTCCAGGCCGTCGCTCCGCATCCGCCGGGGCAGGTGGCGCACGAGGGCGCTCGCCGCGTCGCCAACCGCGGCGGAGCACACCGCGCGTTGCAGCACGGGGGTGAGGAGGGCGCCGAAGAACTCGTCCGCGATGGCCCGCAGCTGCTCTTCGCACTGCTCCGCTTCCTCTGCCGACCTGGGCGCTGGAGCACGCGCCTCAAACTCCAGCGCCCGCCGGAGGGCAGTGCGCAGGTGGACGGGAATGTTGCGAAGATCGATCTCGCGGCTCGGGGTGTCGATGGCGCTCTTGTCCATTTCAACGCACCATCATGGGCAGTCCGAGCCGTAATGTCCAGTACCACCCTCCCCGTCTGTCCGAAGACCGGCTCAACCTCCCCCAGCCTCACAGTCCATCTTTGCCTACACACTGTTCCGGGAAATCGGGAATGCGCCCGTGGCGAGGGTTGCCGAAGCGCTTTGGGAACTGGCACACGATCTACACCCGTATGAATCGTTGGTCCAAGAACGGGGTGCTCGACCGGGTCTTCGAACACCTGCAACGCGCCCAGTTGATCCGTATCAAGCTGGAGGCGGTGTCGCTGGACAGCACCGTCGTCAAGGTTCATCCCGACGGCACGGGGGCTCGAAAAAAAACGGCCCCCAAGCCATCGGCAAGTCCCGCGGCGGGTGGACCACCAAGATTCATCTGGTTGCCGCGGATGCTCGCACGGCACTGACCTTCGCGCTCTCGCCCGGCCAGGCCCACGACAGCCCGGAAGGCCGAAAGCTCCTGGCCAGCATGGGGCCGCAGGATGCCAATGTGGCCTTGGTGATGGACCGCGCGTACCAGGGCGACGAAACTCGCCAACTGGCGCTGGACCTGGGGTTCACACCCGTGGTGCCGCCGCTCAAGACTCGGACGGACCCGTGGGAGTACGACCGGGAGATGTACAAGCGACGTAACGAGGTCGAGCGTCTGTTCCGCCGGCTGAAGGGCTATCGCCGGATATTCTCCCGATTCGAGAAGCTGGATGTGATGTTCATCGGCTTCATCCACTTCGTGCTCATCTTCGACGCGCTGAGGTAAGTGTTAACAGGCCCTAGATAGACGTGCCTGAATCCCAGCCCCTTCGATCCATTCACGGTCATGCAGCGCACGGCGTCAGGTCCGGGGCGCGGCGCCTTCGAAATCAGGTCCATCTGCTGGAGGTAGACGTTCAGTGTCAACCTGCCGGTGCCGTGCTCGCGAACCAGGTCGTGCAGCTCGCGCCAGGTCTTCAGTTCTTCCGCGAGCAGGTCGTCGTCTTCTCCTGCCCAGGACCGCCAGCCCTGCTGCAGGAACCAGTCAACGACCGCGGGAAACGCGATCGAGTCCACCAGATCCGCCCGAATTCGCTCGACCACCGCCTCGGTCCCGTGCGAGGCGGTCACCGACGCCGCGTCCGCCCAGGCCCGCAGGAAGTCGCCGCCCACAAGCGCCGCCGACGCCGCGACGGCATCCAGTTCGAGAGACGTGTCGGCGAGTTGCTCCCACGCCAGACACAGTCTGCGCAGAACGTCCCGGTCATGCCGTGCGTTCGCAAGGCGCAACGCCTCGGTCAGAACGCCTATCGCCGGCGACTCGAAATCGGTCTTGCGCTGCGTCACGTACGCCTCGATCCCGGCGTCGGCCAGCGCGGCGGGGGCGCGTCCCAGCAGCTTCGCAGTCCGGCCGAGCACCACGCACTCGGAGCCGTTGAGGCCCCGGTCGCAGATGTCTTTTGGAATGAAGGCCGCTTCCTCATCCGGCGACGCGAAGGTCTCGTACCGCACGTCGTTGGCGCCACCATGCCCGCCGGCGCGCGAGGCCTGCAGGGGAGCCTTGTCCGGAAATCGGCGCGCGTTGTGGACGATCAGGCGATTGGCGAGAACGATGATCGACGCCGGACAACGGTAGCACTCCGGAAGCTGCACGACGTGCATGTCGTAGTCCCGCTGCAGTTGCGCCAGCCTCTCGGGATTTGCGCCGTTCCACTGGTAGATGATCTGATCCTCGTCGCCGACGACGAACAGGCGGGCGTCCCGGCCCGGGGCGATCAGCCGCAGCAGGTCGTACTGTGCCCGGTTCGTGTCCTGGAATTCGTCGACGCACACATGCGTCCAACCCAGCCGCACGACTCGCGCCACACCCGGCTTCTCCGCAAGCAGGCGCCGGGCGAAGTGCAGCAGGCTCCCGAAATCCAGTCGGTTCGCGGTGAGGAGCGCCTGGCAGTAGCGCGCGAACAACCGGGGAACCCATGGCGGCGTCTCGGCGAGCGCCGACGCCACAGCGCCGCCAGCGCAGGAGTCCGCGAACAAACGTTCGACCAGCGTAAGAAGACTTCGCCGATCCGCCGGCACGGCCTCGCCGTCATTCTGCAGGCCGGCGACCGCTTCATCGGCCAGCGCGATCCGGTCTTCAGTCTGCGTGATCAGACCGAAGTCGGGCCGCAGGCCCAGGTGGCTTCCATGTTGACGAAGCAGGTCGGCGGCGAACGAGTGGAACGTGCACAGGTGAGCACGCTCCGCCCGTCGGCCAAGCAGTCGGTCTACACGGGCTCTCATCTCGGCGGCGGCTTTCGTCGTGAAGGTCAGAGCCAGGACCAACGTGTCGTCGCCCTCCTCGAGTATCCGGACGACCCGCGAGGTCAGCACGAGCGTCTTGCCGGAGCCCGGTCCCGCCAGTACGAGAAGCGGACCGTCGTCCCACGACACGGCGTCACGCTGATTCGCGTTGAGGGTATCGAGGTCGACCGCCATCATGCATCTCGCGCGAAGGTTACGACACGGTTCAGCACGCCGCGGATTTCGGCCGTGACTCCGTCGTCGCCGCGTTGCTCCATCGCTGCGGCTACCGCCGCGGCGGCGCGCGTCTTGGCTCTTCTCGGCAACGCCTTGGCATAGCGGCTCCAGTAGCCGCGGTCACCCGGTGCTCCGTCTATCTTGGCTCTGTTCTGCTCCGCCATGAACCCGTCGTAGACGTCCCCGTACCCGTTCCCGAGAAGATGGATCTCGATATTCTCGTAGGGAAACACCATTCGCTCTTATTCGTCGGCCCCACGCAGATGCTCGCGTAGCGTCCGGCGAGCGCTCTCTCGCGCGGCATCATCATCGCCGACACAGTACCAGGCAATGCCGAGCGCGTTCGCGATCTTCGCCAGCAGACCCACGTCCGTCTGTCTGTATTCGACAACCCTGATACCCTCGCGGTGCAAATCGATGTCCGTCGCGCGCGCGGCGGCGGGATAAATCCAGGCTTCGGTCTCGCCCTCGACGAGCAGCCAGCAACGGGCGAACAACAGCTCACCGCGGGCCTGCCGGATGTGGTAATTGAACTTGCGCGTCTCTTCAGCGGAAAGTAGGCTGGCGGGAACTCGAAAGGCCCGGATGCCGCCCCGCGTACGGGCCAGCCGACGAATCTGATGGACCTCGGTCTCGGCGAGCAGATCGCCGCTATGGGGGGCGCATTCCCGATTTCCCGGTCACGCGCTCACACCCACCGGCGTCATGGCCATCCGCTGCAAACAGTTCCATCTGCCGGACTTATAGAAAGACCGCAGGAGAAGAATCGCGTCGACGCTCTCCGGTAGCCAATAGATGGATGCGCCCTTGATGCGGAGATTGAGGACGCGACGGATGGCGCTTTCGACGGCACCGCTGCCCCGCGGAAGCCCGAGCCCGACCATTGTGGTGTAGGCGAAACGATGACGGTTCTTCAGGAAGTAGTTGAGGTGCGTGCGGATCTTGCCGGCCGTGCGCCCGCGGCACAGCTCCCGCAGGGCCGTGATCACCTCGTCCACCCGTGCTCGCTTGAGCAGCCCCCGCGTGCGGTTGAGCCAGCGGGTGCGTTGCGTCGCGCTCCAGCGGCGCAGCTTGACCGCGTCGGAGAGTTGCTTTGCGGCATGATAGAAGTCGATCAGCCCCAGCACCTGTGTCGGCGAGAGCCCGAGCGCGGCGATGAGTCGCTGGAGGCGTCGCCAGATCCAGGGCGCGCCGTCGGCGATGAAGAGCACCTTGTCAGCGGCGTTGAGGCCGATCTGCCGCGCGTACGACAACAGCAGGGCGAAGACCGCCTCCGGTCCCCGGAGCGTGCCGTCGATGATCGGGGCCCCCGTCTGAGACGGTCGCCCGTCGTCGCCGACGACGTACAGGATGAGGAGCTTCGGTTCCTTCCAGTCGGTATGGAATCGGTTGCGCCCCTTCTTCGTCTTGGGGCCACGCTTCTTGCGCCTCACGCGGACGCGGCCCCCGTCGAGGGAGACGACCACCCGCTTCCCGGTCACGCGGTCCAGCAGGCCGCACGCCGCGCTCCGCTGGGCCGCTCGGGCCCGCGCAGCGTAGCGATAGGCGGTCGAGCGGAGGGTCTTGATATCCAGGGCGATGCCGTCGGAGCGGAGCTGCGCCTGCGCTTCGGCCAGCGAGCTGAGCATGGCGACCGCGCGGCTTGCATCGGAGGCCAGCTTCGGCGTGCACCGGTCGTAGATGCCCAGCACCACCAAGGCGGGGTAGAGTCCCGGCCTCCGCTTCGCCCGACGGGCGTGTTTCTCGCGGTAGTACGGCGTCGTGACCGGCACCGTCGTGCCCCGGGAGGTGCGAACGTTGACGGTCTCCAGGCCGTCGCTCCGCATCCGCCGGGGCAGGTGGCGCACGAGGGCGCTCGCCGCGTCGCCAACCGCGGCGGAGCGCACCGCGCGTTGCAGCACGGGGGTGAGGAGGGCGCCGAAGAACTCGTCCGCGATGGCCCGCAGCTGCTCTTCGCACTGCTCCGCTTCCTCTGCCGACCTGGGCGCTGGAGCACGCGCCTCAAACTCCAGCGCCCGCCGGAGGGCAGTGCGCAGGTGGACGGGAATGTTGCGAAGATCGATCTCGCGGCTCGGGGTGTCGATGGCGCTCTTGTCCATTTCAACGCACCATCATGGGCAAGTCCGAGCCGTAATGTCCAGTACCACCCTCCCCGTCTGTCCGAAGACCGGCTCAACCTCGCCCAGCCTCACAGTCCATCTTTGCCTACACACTGTTCCGGGAAATCGGGAATGCGCCCGCTATGGGTGGAGATCAGTTTCTGGCCGGTGAAGTTCCTTACGAGACCCCACAACGCCCGCACGGCCGACGGATGAAGATGGGCCTCCGGCTCCTCCAGCGCCAGGATCGGCGCGCCCGCCGGCTACGCTTCCAGAAACGCCGTGAACAGCATCAGTACCGACAGGCTCTGCGTGCCCTCACCGTGACGGTGCAGGGGAATCCTGGCACCGGTGACAGACCCGAGGTTGATCTGGCCTTGGCCAGCATGTCGAATATTCGACCCGGAACGGCTTCGATGGGGACGATGTCGCCGGCCGCGAGCGGAACGACATCCTGTACGTGGTGCAGACCGTCGTGCACCTGCCGGAAGCTGTCGTGGGAACTGACGACCAGGTCGTTCACTTCCCTCAGCTTCTTCTCGATCTCGGCCTTCTGCTCGGCGGGAGGTCGAGCATCCTTCAGGAACGGACGCCAGAACGGCCCTTTCTCTCCGAAGTGGTGTCTGACGTCGCGCAGCGCCTGCAGGTAGTAGTACGACACCTCTCGCTGAAGCCCGGCCAGGGCGCGCTCGCTCACCCCGGTCAGCGGTTCGCGTTCCAGATTCAGGAAGGACTACTGCTGATCGAAGTCCCGACTCGCCGGGTCGTATGCGCACGTCACCCGCAGCATCACGTGGCTGCGCTCGTCGTCATCCACCTGGAGAATGTTGTCCCGATTGAGGCGGCCAATCAGCTCGTCGCTCCATTCACCCGTCGTCTGCTCGGAAAACGTGACCTCGATTTGGATCCGGTCCGCGGACGCAGGATCCACCGTGGCGTTCGCAAGGTGGAAATCGAGCGCCTCGAAGACGACGCGCCGGCGCGGTCCGAGATCCCGGAGACAGATCCGTAGCGCGTCGAGCACCGCCGTCTTGCCCGAGTTGTTCTCGCCGACGAGGACCGTGATGTCGCCCAGGTCGAGATCGAGTTCCCTGATCCCCCGGAAGTTGAGGATGCGGACCGTGGTGATCCTCATGGAGCACTCCCCACGTCGATCTGCCCGGTCACGGCCGAGGAGATCAGGGAGGACCGGCGTTCCTTGAGCAGCGGCGGCGAGCGGTTCGGACCGCGCAACACGTCGGCGATCTGTCGGATCAGGTTGGCGAAGTAACCGTGGTCGGGCATGGGGCGCGTTCACGTCCGGTGATCGGCATCGCCGATTCTACCTGCCCCTGGCCACAATTGACCGGATGTGGTGGGTGCGTTCGGTGTGGACCTGTCCTCGTCACGTCCCGCTAACCGGAAGTTTCAGAGCGAATCGCGCGGAAGTCATTCTCATTGAGTCAGTTAGCGATTCCGTCGGGGTGTCGGTGGTGGCTACACTCGGGTCGTTACCCCCAGTAGCTCGAAGCAGCGCTGCTGCAGCGGTGTGGGGTCCGTCTGCAACTGAAAGGTGACGCCGCTTTCGGCGACCTGCATCGTGTTCGCCGTCAGCGTTCCCAGGTCGGTGAGCAGCGTCCGGAAGCTGTGCACCGGCAAGTCGTCGTCGGTCCGTTTGCAGCCCACCTTGGCCAGGGCCGCCGGTGAGCGGCGAGCGGCGGCGACCACCGAAGGCCGCTGCTGCTCGGCCGCCGCCGGGTCGTGGTCGTCGAACAGCAGCGGCGCCAGCGCGTGGCGCATGTGCCACTCGACGTAGTAGGCCAGCATGCACAGCAGGACATGCGCCCGCACCCGGTCCGCCCGCCGGTGGTGGATCGGCCGCACCTTCAGGTCCACCGACTTCAGGCTCCGAAACGCCCGCTCCACCTTCGACAGGTCCTTGTAGGCCCGCACCGTCTGCGCTGCATCGAACTGCTCCGGCTCGACGTTGGAGCGGACGATGTACAGCCCGTCGAGCTGCTCCTCGGCCGCGATCTTGTCTTCGTCCCGGCGATAAGTGAACGTGTCGTCGGTGATCGTGGTGACGAAATGCTTGGCCATCTTGTGCCGGTTGATCACCTTCCCGACGCGCATACCGATTTCGGCTGCTCCGCGTAGCAGCCGGTTCTGGCGCGTTGTCGCTGCCGCGATGGGCGCCAGGTCCTTCTCGGTTGCCGCCAGCAGTTCCTGCCGCTTGCGCTGCCGCTCGGCGGCCAGCAACGGATTGCGGCACACGACCAGCCGCTCGCCGGGGAACAGCTCGCTGGTGACCTCGGCCAGGTCCCGCTCGTCGAACAGCGACGGCGTCACCGTGCCGGCGGCCAGCAGTTTCCGAATCGTCGGCGCCCGCAGCGTGGTGATCCAGCGCAGCCCGTCGACGCCCGCCAGGTCCTCGCGGATCCGCGCTGCGGTCAGCATGCCGCGGTCGCCCACCAGCACCACCCGCTGCAAGCCAAAGCGGGTGCGGAGCTTGTCCACCTGGCAGGCCACCGTCTTCGGGTCGCTCGTCGAGCCCTCGAAGACCTCCACCGCGACCGGACAGCCCGCGGCCGTGCACAACAGGCCGAAGACGATCTGCAAGGTGCCCTGCTTGCCGTCGCGGCTGTGCCCGCGCTGCGCCAACGGGCAGTGGGTCCCCTCCAGGTAGCTGGAGGTCAAGTCATAGAGCACCAGGGTGTGTTCCTGCAGGTGCTGCTTGGCCAGGCGTTGCTCGATGGCCGCCTGCCGCTCCACCAGCCAGTCCATCGCCGCATACAGTTCGTGCTGATCGACGTCGCCGAGCCCAAGCGTCTCGCCCAGGGTGGAGACGGCGCTCTCGGGGGCCAGGCCGCGCGCGGTGGCCAGCTTCGACTGCGCGTCGATGACGCGGGCGACGATCAGGGCGAGGACGAGGTCGCGGAGGCGACCGGCGTTACGGGCGATCAGCGTGTGCAGTCCGATCCGCTTGAGGGTGCCGAGCACCGCGGCGATGTGGCCGTGGGGCAGGCTGCGCACGCAGGTGAAGGCGTCTTCGGGGTTGACGAGTCGCTCACCGCGGAGGACGCGGCGCAGCGTTTCGATGGCGGCGGTCGGCAGCTTGGAGAGGTTGGCGAGGGTGCGCTTCTTGACGTGGCCGCCGGCGCGGTAGGACTCGCGCAGGAGGACGGCTGGGGGGGAGGAGCGATTGGGCACGCTCTCGATATACATGGTCACTAATTATACCGAAGTAACTCAATACATAAAAAGAAAACAACGCGCATTACGCGCCTATTACATGGCTACATATCGCCGTATGCACCAAGCCGAAAAGCTCCAAAAAGCCTTTAGACCCTATGGTTTAGGGCTAAATCGCCCGCTGAAACTTCCGGCTAACCGGCGACGGCTCAGACCGCGATCTCCGGCACGTCGCCGCTCGCGATGAGCGCCGGCTCGGTAGCCGCGCGGATCTCGTCGACGGAGACGCCGGTCGCGCGCTCCAGCAGGTGCAGGCCGTCCTGTCTCACCTCCATGACCGCCAGCGACGACACGATGGTGTTGACGACGCACTTGCCGGTCAGAGGCAGGCTGCACTCGTCGAGGATCTTCCTGTCGCCGCGCTTGGACAGGTGGTCCATCACGATCAGAACCCGCCTGGCGCCGGAGACGAGGTCCATCGCGCCGCCCGGCCCCTTGACCATGGCTCCGGGGATCATCCAGTTGGCGAGGTCGCCGGTCCCCGAGACCTGCATGGCGCCGAGGATGGCGAGATCGATGTGGCCGCCGCGGATCATGGCGAAGCTCTGGGCGCTGCTGAAGTAGCTGGCGCCGTCGACGGCTGTCACCGTCTCCTTGCCGGCGTTGATGAGGTCGGCATCGATCTCGGCGTCGGTAGGATACGGCCCGATACCGAGCAGGCCGTTCTCGCTCTGCAGCATGATGCTCACGTCGGGCGGGATGAAGCTGGCGCAGAGCGTCGGGATGCCAATCCCGAGGTTGACGTAGTCGCCGTCGTGCATCTCGCGCGCGGCGCGGGCGGCCATTTGCTCTCTTGTCAGGGCCACGACGTCGCTCCTTCAGGATTCGGTTGCGTGGCGGGCTACGCGGGCCGCGTCCGCCGGCGCTCGATGACCTTGGTCTGATCCTCGCCCACGACGATCCGGTCGACGTAGACCGCCGGCGTATGGACGAGGTGAGGGTCCAGCGCACCGGCCGGTACGATCTCCTCGACCTCGGCCACGGTCACCTTGCCCGCCTCGGCCATCGGCGGGTTGAAGTTGCGCGCCGTCATTCGGTAGACGAGGTTGCCCGCCTCGTCCGCCTTCCACGCCTTCACTAGGGCCAGGTCGGCGTGCAGCGCCGTCTCCAGCACCTGCCAACGGCCGTCGAGCTGCCGCGTCTCCTTGCCCTCCGTCAGCGGCGTGCCGTAACCGGTGGGGGTGAAGAAGGCTCCGATGCCGGCGCCCCCGGCCCGGATGCGCTCGGCCATCGTTCCCTGCGGGTTCAACTCGACCTCGAGCGAGCCATCGAGGAACTGCCCCTCGAACGTCTTGTTCTCGCCCACGTAGCTGGCGATCATCTTCGTGATCTGGCGGGTGTCGAGCAGCAGGCCCAGGCCGGCGCCGTCCACCCCGGCGTTGTTGCTGATGCAGGTCAGTCGCGTCACCCCCGAGTCGCGCAGGGCGACACACAGGTTCTGCGGCACGCCGCACAGGCCGAACCCGCCGACCATGATCGTCATGCCGTCATGGAGCAGGCCATCGAGGGCGGCAGCCGAGCCGGGATAGACCTTGCCGGGCATTTTCCTTCCTCGCGTGGAATCGGAGTCGGCGGCCGGCGCCGTCAGGCCTTCATCGGTCCGCTGGGGACGTTGGCGCCCTCGCGGACGAAGCGGGCGAGGTTGGACATGTCCTCGTCGCCGTAGCCCTGGGCGATCAGGGCGTCCTCGATGGTCGCGACCATGCTCGCGATCGGCACGGGCACCTCGAACTCGCGTGCGGTCTCGAGGGCGATCCCCAGGTCCTTGCGGTGCAGGCGCGTCCGGAAGCCGAGCGGGTAGTCGTCGTTCAGCATCTTGTCGGACCGGTTGGTGAGAATCCACGACCCGGCCACGCCGCCGCCGATCGCCTCGACCACCCGCTCCGGGTTCGCGCCGGCGCGGTAGGCCAGCGTCAGTGCCTCGGCCAGCGCCATGAACGTGCCGGCGATCGCGACCTGGTTGGCCACCTTGGCGATCTGGCCGCAACCGACCGGGCCGATCCGGGTGACCTTGGCGCCGATGATCTTCAGGACCGGCTCGGCGCGGGCGAAGTCCTCCTCCGTGCCGCCGCACATGATGGTGAGCGTACCCTTGATGGCGCCCTCGGAGCCGCCCGACACCGGGGCGTCGACGTAGCCGATGCCCCTGGCGCGGAACCGCTCGGCAAAGCGCCGCGTCGCGGCGGGGGCTATCGAGGAGCAGTCGATGACGAGTCCGCCCTCCTTCAGGCCGTGAATGGCGCCGGAACCGCTTTCGAGCAGCACGTGCTCGACGTCCGCGGTGTCGGACACGCAGCTCAGGACGATGTCGACCTCCGCCGCCGCCGCCGCCGGGCTGTCGGCGCGCGCCGCGCCCAGCTTCGCGACCGGCTCCTCGCGGCTCCGCGTTCGGTTGTAGACCGTGACCTCGCAGCCGGCCTTGATCAGGTTCGTCGCCATCGGCGCGCCCATCGTTCCCATGCCGAGCACGGCAATCTTCATTGCGTCCTTCTCCTTCGTCGTCGAGCCGTACGACACGCGCGCGTGGACGATCCCGCGCCCCGATTGGGGGCGGTTGGTCACGAGCGCGACAAGCTTCTTCCAGTAGCGAAAAGACGGAGTGTAGACCGTTTCGACTTCGCTGAATCCGACGGATTCTAACATCTGCTCCAGCGCCGTCAGGGTCGGCATGGCGCACAGTTCGTCCGGCGCCTCCCGCGCGCCCTCGTCGCCCGGGAAGAACGGCACCAGCGGGTAGCGCTCGTGGATGAAGGGCAGCAGCACGTGCGTCTCGCAGATCAGCAGCCGCTTCGTCACCCGCGCGATCCGCTCGAGTGCGGCCAGCGGGTTCCGCAGGTGGTAGAAGACGCCGAGCAGGAGCACGAGATCGAACTGTCCGATCTCGTCCGGGTCGAGGTCGTGCACGTCGGCCCGCCGGTGCTCCACCGACGAGCCGAGCCGCTCGCGCGCGGCCAGGAACTCGTCCATGCCGAAACGGTCCCAGGCGTAGCTGTCCACCGCCAGCACCCGGTCCGCGCCGCGCCGCTCGCACTCGAACGAGAAGAAGCCGTGCCAGGCGCCGATGTCGAGCACCGACCAGCCGGTGAGGTCGTCGGGAATCCCCAGCAGCCGCAGGCGTCGGTCGAAGCGGCGCCGGGTCCGTCCCTCGTACGAGAACGGCGCCGCCCCGGCGTCCGGCCGGGTGATGATCTGGTGCGGCCGTTCAGGCATGCGCGTCCAGGTCCAGGCGCTCGCGCAGCCTGTCGATGCGGTCGTCGACCGGCGGATGGGTCGACAGGTAGGAGGCGAGGCCGAGCGGATCGGACTCGGGCTCCATCCGGCGGAAGCGCTCCAGCATGCGGATGCAGCCGTGCGGATCGAAGCCGGCCGCGCGCATCAGGCGACCGCCCAACTCGTCGGCCTCGAACTCCTGCTCGCGGGAGTACGCCTTCTCGAGCCACCGGACGCCGACCCGCCGCAGCCAGGGCGCGACCGTGCGGCCCGCGGGTGTGGCCACGGAGACGGCCGACAGCGCCTTCTGGCTCCACGCGATCTTGATGCGGTCGATGGCGTGGCCGCGGATGACGTGGGCCATCTCGTGCCCGATAACGAAGGCGAGCTCGTCGCGGTCCCGGCCGGTCAGCTCCACCAGCGCCGGCGCCACGAAGATGTAGCCGCCGGGCAGCGCGAAGGCGGTCGGGTGGTCGCCCGCCACCGCCGCCACCTCGAAGTGGTAGAGAGGGTTGCGCACGCGGTCGGCCAGTGTCTCCGCCAACTCGTCGAGCAGCCGTTGCGCGGTCGGGTCGACCGCTCCCGGGGCCTGCTCGCGCACCGCCGCGGCCATTTCCCGGCCGAGCCCCTGCTGGGCGCGGATGGCGTCGTCCTCGCTGCCGGCGACCGAGTCCCACATCCACACCGCCTTGCGGAACTGCCGGCCCGCCAGCCGGCCGAAGAGGTAGGAGGCGCTGCGCGTCACATGAGGAGTCTAAACGACGGGAAGTGGAGCGGGCGGAGGCTGTGTCATGATGGTCGCCATCATGAGCATGAGAATCGGACCGCTGTCGATGCTGCTGGCCGCCGGCGTGGCCCTGGGCGCGAACGGAGCGCCGGTTCATGCGCAGGAGCGGCCGTTCACGCCGGTGACGCAGGAGATGCTCCTCGATCCGGATCCCGCCGACTGGATCAACTGGCGTCGCACCCTCGACGGGTGGGGCTACAGCCCCTTGGACCAGATAGACACGGAGAACGCGCACCGGCTCCAGCTCGCCTGGTCGTGGGCCATCGGGACGGAGGGGCGGCCCGAGCCGAATCCGCTGGTCTACGACGGCGTGCTCTATATCGCCAGTCCGTTCGGCATCGTCGAGGCGCTCGACGCGGCGACCGGCGAGCTGCTCTGGCGCTACCGGCACGAGCACGAATCCGATGAGCTGGCCGGCATAGTCACCACCCGCAACCTCGCCATCTACGACGACAAGATCTATCTCACCACCGTCGACGCGCACATCGTGGCGCTCGACGCCCGGACCGGCGACGTCGTCTGGAACGTCGCCGGCGCCGACCACCGGCTCGGGTTCCGCTACACCGCCGGGCCCATCGTCGTCGACGGCAGGGTGGTGGCGAGCACGAACGGCTGCGAGCGCTTCCACGAGGCCAAGGAGATGCCCTGCTTCATCTCGGCGCGGGACGCGCAGACCGGCGAGGAGGTGTGGCGCACCTCGACGGTGGCGCGGCCGGGCGAGCCGGGCGGCGACACCTGGGGCGACACCCCGCTGATGTTCCGCATCGGCGGCGACAGTTGGACCGCCGGCAGCTACGACCCCGGCACCAACCTCATCTACTGGGCGACGGCGCAGGCGAAGCCGTGGGCGCGGTTCCAGCGGGGGCACTCCGGCGACGCGCTATACACGAACAGCGTACTGGCCCTCGACCCCGCCAGCGGGGAGATCGTCTGGTACAACCAGCTCCTGCCCGGCGAGACCCACGACATGGACGAGACGTTCGAGAACCTGCTCGTGGATCACGACGGGCGCCGGTCGCTCTTCAAGATGGGCAAGCTGGCGATTCTGTGGGAGCTCGACCGCAGCACCGGAAGGTTGCTCGCCGCCCACGACCTCGGGTACCAGACGATTCTCGACGTCCATCCAGAGACCGGCGCGATCACGTACCGCCCCGGCATGCTGCCGCAGGAGGGCGTGGAGCTGGAGTTCTGCCCGAGCGTGGCCGGTTTCAAGAGCTGGCGGTCGATGGCCTACCACCCGGACACCCGGGCCTTTTACATACCGCTGATCGTGAGCTGCGAGCGGACCACCTTCGGGCCGGGACCGGAGCTCGTCGAGGGCGGGGGTGGCGTCGGCATCTCACGCCGCATGCACCTGATGCACCCGGAACGGCCGGACGGGGTGGGCGAGTTCGTCGCGATCGACGTCGACGGCACCGTGCTGTGGCGGCACCGGACCCGCACCGCCATGGACAGCGCCGCCCTGACGACCGGCGGCGGCCTGGTGGTCGTCGGCGACTGGGATCGCAATCTGTACGTGCACGATGCACGTTCCGGCGAGATCCTGTTCCGCACGCGAATGCCGAGTTCCGTCTCCGGGTTTCCCATCACCTACGCGGTCGACGGGCGGCAGTACCTGGCGATTCCGGTCGGCACGGATCCGTCGCTGTGGAGCGGCATCTCGGGGCAGTTGACGCCGGAGAAGCAGCGGCCCGCCGGTGGACACGGGATCTTCGTATTCACGGTGGCCGACGACGTTCGGTAGCCGCTCGTCCGTTCCCGGCAGGATCGTGCCGTCGCGGTCGTGGGAAGCACGGAAGGAGAAGCAGGAAATGATGAGTAAACGGATTCTGGTCGCAGTCCTTGCGATGTTGCTGATCGGCAGCCTGGCGGACCGGGCAGGCGCCGAGGAGCGCGTGGAGCGCAACGTGGTGTTCGGCATGTATTCCGGCCTCGCGCTGCTGATGGACGTGTACTACCCGGAGAATCCCAACGGCTACGGCATCGTGTTCATCTCGGGGAGCGGCTGGACCCGGGAGCTGGGCCTCGACGCCACGCCGTTGAAGGAGAGCGGGCAGGAGGATATCTACGCGGTGCCGCTGGCCGCGGCCGGATACACGGTGTTCGGGATCAACCACCGGGCGTCCCCGCGATTCCGGCATCCCGCGCATCTCGAGGACGCGCAGCGCGCGGTGCGGTTCGTGCGCCACCACGCCGATGAGTTCGGGATCGATCCGGACCGGATCGGAGCCATGGGCGGCTCTTCCGGGGGGCATCTCGTCAGCATGCTCGGTGTCCTGGACGGCAAGAGCGGCGGCGAGGATGCGAGCCCGGTGAATCGGCAGAGCGCCAAGGTGCAGGCGGTCGTGGCGCGCGCCGCGCCGACCGACCTCACCCTCTCGTCGTCAGGGTCCGTCCACCCGCTCTTCGGGTTCCGCCGCTCCGCGCGCAAGGACTCGGTCGAGAGCCAGCGCTTTGTCGCCGCATCTCCCGTGACCCACGTCACCGCGGATGATCCGCCGGTGCTGCTGATCCATGGCGATGCCGATGACGTCGTGTCCTACGAGAACGCCGAGGTCATGCAGGCGGCGCTCGAGAAGGCCGGAGTTCCCGTGGACCTGCTGCGCATCCCCGGCGCCGGGCACGGGCCGACGTTTCCGGGGGCCGTGAACCCGCCGGACTACATCGGCGCCATGATCGAGTGGTTCGACCGCTACTTGCCGGCGCGCCAGTAGGCAGTTGGTCAGTACCGTCAGTGCTCGGTTTCGGCGGGAGCAAGCCGGGGGTCGGACACCGGCAGGGTGGGGAACCGGTCGAGGAAGGTGGTGTAGGCGACCACGAACAGGCTCAGCACCCCGGCCGTGACCAGGACCTCAAGCAGGCCGAGCGGCACCCCTTCGCCGTGCCATAGCGACGGCGCGACCAGGATGAAGCGCTCCAGCCACATGCCGGCGAAGACGACGGCCGCCACCGCCGTCAGGCCCGGCGCCCAGGTCTTGACCGCACGGCTCAGGAGCACGACGAACGGGACGGCGAACGCCATTCCGAACACGGCCAGCGCCACCGGCTCCCAGGCCCCGTGCATCCGGTGGTAGAGGAACTCGGTCTCCTCGGCGAGGTCGCCGTACCAGATCACCAGGTACTGCGACCAGAACAGGTACGCCCAGAGGATGCAGAACCCGAAGAGCAGCTTGCCGAGGTCGTGCAACTGGTGGCGCCCGACGTAGCCCGCGATGCCGAGCCGCCGGCGTCCCACGGCCGTGACGCCGGCCAGGAACGCCAGGCCGATCAGCAGGTTCCCGATGAAGTAGTAGCCGCCCAGCAGGGTCGAGAACCAGTGCGGATCGAGCGCCATGACGAAGTCGAAGGCGATCAGGGTGAACACCCAGCCGTAGGCCACCAGCACCGCCACGGCCCAGCGGCTCTGCCGGCGCTGCCCGATCGCCCGCTCGGAGTCGATGCCCCGCCAGCCGGCGATGAGCCGCGCTGCGACACCGGTCGCGGGCCTCTCGCCGGATTCGTGCAGCATGCCGATGTCCGGCCGGACCGACCGGTAGACGTAGCGCAGGCTGAAGCCACCCAGCACCAGGAATGCCAGCAGCTCCCGGGTCACGAAGAAGGGGATGTTCAGCCAGGGAGCCTTCGCCTCGACCGGTTCGTGCACCCACGGCGCCCAGGCGGCCGTGCCCGCGAGCAGGAGCAGCAGCAGGACGAACGCCACCGGCAGGAACGCGACCGTCGCTTCTGCGATGCGCTTGAGCGGACGGCCCCAGCGGGCGGAGGTCACCTGCAGGATGCACGAGAGCACCACACCCGCCTGTGCCAGGCCGCCGAAGAAGAGGAAGTTGACCAGCAGCGCCTGCCAGGCGCGGGTTCCGTCGAGAGCCAGGCCGACCAGGAACGCGACACCGCCGAGGGCCGCCAGACCGAGCAGGAAGCGCCGGGCGCCGAGGGGCAGGAGCGGGCCTGTCGCCGGCGGCGCGAGCGGTACGCCGTTCACCGTGATGCCGCCTCCGGTTCCGGCTCCGTGGAGGCGAGCGTGCCCAGGTAGTGCACCAACGCCCAGCGCTCGTCGACGCTCAGCGCGTCACCGAAGCGCGGCATGTTGCGGCCGCCCTCGCGGATGATGCTGTAGACGAAGCCGTCCGGGTAGTTCAGGACGTGCCGCGCGGTCAGCGACGGCATCCGGCGGTAGTAGCGGGCCAGCTCGCCGTCTCCGTTGCCCTCGTCGCCGTGGCAGAGGGCGCAGTAGGCGTCGTAGAGCGCCTTGCCCCGGGCGATCGTCTCGGACGTCTCGTCGAGCGGATTCGTCAGTCCCGTGCGCGCCTCCCGCCGGTTCATGATGCGGGGCGCGTCGACCGCCATCGAACGCTCCGGGAGTGCCCGCGCCTCGGTCTGCGGCAGGATCGCCGGACCGGTCCACATGTTGCGGATCCAGGTGAGCGCGTCCGGATCGCGGGGCGCGTCCGCGGGGGCGCACGCCGCCGCACTTATGGCCACGAGCAGCGCAAGCAACACCGCGGGGGCCACGCAACGTCCCGGCCGCCGGAAACCCGAGCCGTCAATCATCCGTCCGCACCTCGATGGCGCCTGCGTCCGCAAGCAGCGTCCTCGCCGCCGCCGCCTGCGGTTCGTCACAGGTGATCTCCACGCCGAAGCAGTTGTTGCTGAACCGCGGGTCGCTGAGCGGCTTTCGCGAGAGCCGCGGCAGCCTGGCCAGCAAGAGGAAGCCGAGCATGCCGAAGATCGCACCGAACAGGATGGTCAGCTCGAACGCGATCACCACAAAAGCCGGAATCGAAATGAGCGGCTTGCCTCCGGTGATGAGCGGCCAGGACGACACCGTGTAGATCGGCAGCGCGAATCCGGCCGTGCAGCCGATCAGCGCGCCGATCAGCGTGAACAGCCGTACGGGGCTGACGCGCGCGCCCATGAGCTGCTCCAGGGTGTGGTCCGGGGCCGGCGAGAAGGCGTCGACCCGGGTCAGCCCGGTATCCTGCGCCGTTGCGACCGCCACCGCGGCCTTCGCCGGTTCGTCGTACACCCCCAGGATCCGCATGTGTACTCCCTAGCGCTCGTGCCTCGACTCCATGAACTCGATGCCCTCCGCCAGCACGTTGCGCCAGGCGCGGTCGACGTCGCGGTCGAAGTGGCCGTCGAACTCGCGAACCGTCTGCATCAGCGACTCCAGCCACAGGTCGTAGAGCTCGAATCCGATGTCGAGGTCGTGCTTGCCGTGCCGGTGTGCGACGCGGTCCAGCTCCTCGAACTCGTCGACCGGCGCGCCGGACATGTTGGTCATCAGCGAGAGCGAGTCGGCCAGCATCTTCTTCTGGTGGGCGAAGTCGGTGTTCCGGAACGCTTCCCGGACGTGGGGGCTCGAGGCGAGGAACAGCTCGTAGAATCGGTCCAGAAACCCGTGCCTGGTCAGGCACCGGGCCAGGCTGTCGTCGAAGACCTCGGCGTGCGCCGAGCCCTCCTTCATCTCCGTGATCGACACGGCCGGGAAGTTCTTGATGAACAGCAGGAACATCAGGAAGAAGAGCGAGAAGCTGCCGACGGTGATCGCGCCTTCCACCCAGGTCGGTTCGTAGAGGCCGGTCCAGTTCGCCGGGTCGAAGTCGTGCGAGAGCGAGGTGACGATGATGACGAAGCGCTCCAGCCACATGCCGATGTTGACGAGAATCGAGATGGCGAAGAGCGCGGCCAGGTTCGTCCGCACGCGCTTGAAGAAGAGCACCAGGGGAATGACGACGTTGCAGGTGAGCATGCCCCAGGTGAAGAGGCGGTACTCGCCGAACATCCGGTTGTAGAACGTCCCCTGCTCGAACGGGTTGCCGCTGTACCACGCCACGAAGAACTCGGTCACGTAGGCATAGCCCACGATGAGCGACGTCACGATGATCAGCTTGGCCAGGTTCTCGAAGTGCCGGATGGTGATGTACTCCTCGATCCCCAGCAGCTTGCGGAGCGGGATCAGCAGCGTGATCACCATCGCCAGGCCCGAGAAGATGGCGCCGGCGACGAAGTAGGGCGCGAAGATCGTGCTGTGCCACCCCGGCAGGATGGACATTGCGAAGTCCCACGAGACGACGCTGTGGACCGAGACGACGAGCGGGGTGGCCAGGGCCGCGAAGAAGCCGTACAGCGCGCCGTAGTGGATCCACTGCCGCGTCGAGCCGCGCCAGCCGAGGGCCATGGCGCGGTAGATCGGCTTGCGCCAGTCCGTGCAGCGGTCGCGTGCGGCGGCGACGTCTGGAATGAGTCCCAGAAACAGGAACATCGCGCTCACCGTGAGGTAGGTGGTGATCGCGAACACGTCCCAGACCAGCGGCGACTGGAAGTTGACCCAGAGCTGCCGCTCGTTCGGATACGGGATCAGCCAGTAGAAGAACCAGGGGCGCCCGATGTGGATGATCGGGAAGAGCCCGGCGGTCAGGACGGCGAACACCGTCATCGCCTCCGACGCCCGCGCCACCGAGGTGCGCCACTTGGCCCGGAACAGGAACAGGACCGCGGAGATGAGGGTTCCGGAGTGGGCGATGCCGACCCAGAAGACGAAATTCGTGATGTAGATGCCCCAGAGCATCGGGTGCTCGTAGCCGGCCACGCCGAGGCCGAGCCGCCACTGCACCGAGAACGCGTAGGCGCCGAGGGCGAGACCGCCGAGGATCAGGGCGAGCGAGGCGAAGTACGCCCGGCCCGGCGGCTGCATCGTCCCCAGGATGTCGGCGTCGATGCGGCCGTAGTTGAGCGCGTGGTCCGCCACGCTCACGGGAGCACCTTCTTCAGGTAGGTCACGGCGGGCCGCGTGTTGAGGACGCCCAGTGCGTGGTACCCGCGGTCGGCCCCGGAAAGCTGCGAGACGCGGCTGTCCGGATCGTTCAGGTCGCCGAAGACGATCGCCTGCGCCGGACAGGTCTGGGCGCAGGCCGGGGTGACGTCGCCGTCCTGCACCGGACGGTTCTCGTCGCGCGCCCGGTCCTTGCCCTCCTGGATCCGTTGCACGCAGAACGTGCACTTCTCCATGACGCCGGCGCTGCGGACCGTCACGTCCGGATTGAGCTGCAAGTTGAGCGGCTCCGGAAACTCCGGGTCCCACCAGTTGAACCGCCGCACCTTGTACGGGCAGTTGTTCGAGCAGTAGCGGGTACCCACGCAGCGGTTGTAGATCTGCGCGTTGAGGCCTTCCTCGTTGTGGTAGGTCGCATAGACCGGGCAGACCGACTCGCAGGGCGCGTGGTCGCAGTGCTGGCAGAGCATCGGCAGGAAGCGCGAGTCCACCTGTTCCCCGCCGCTGGCGGCGGGCCGCGTCTCCACGAAGCGCTCGATACGCAGCCACGACATCGTCCGGCCGCGCACCATCCGGTCCGCGCCCAGCACCGGCACGTTGTTCTCGGCGTAGCAGGCGGTGACGCAGGCGTTGCAGCCGTTGCAGGAGTTCAGATCGATGGCCATGCCCCAGCGGTGCGTCGGATGCTCGTGCTCCGGATACAGGCTGAAGTGCGGTTCATCGGGGTGCACGTCGCCGGCATCGAGCGCCGCCCGGGAGACCGCCTGGGCGATCTCCCGTCCATCCTGATCGAACGTCTGCTGCAGGCGTGCGACGGGACGGTGCAGCTCGCGTGGTGTCGCGTCGACGCGGGTGCCGGCCCAGCGCGGCCCGCCCGACGTGGCCTCGGGCTCCGGATCGAGCAGCACCATCGGGTTGACGCCGCGGCCCGTGGCGTAGCGGCCGAAGTCGGTGTGGCCCTGGCCGATCGGGATCGCCACTACTCCGGGATGCAGGTGGGGGTTCAGGACGACCGTCGCGTCGACCGCGCCGTGGTCCGATTCGAGGGTCACGAGCTGACCGTCCTCCGCGCCGATGGCGGCGGCGGTCTCCGGTGTCATTTCCGCCCCGCTTCCCCATGCCGTCTTCAGCAGCGGGTCGGGGATCTCCTGCAGCCAGGGCCGGTTTGCTCCGCGTCCATCGAGGAAGTGCAGCGACGGATAGGCCATCAGCGTCAGCGCGCGCCGCTCGTCGCCGGGCGCAGCGAGCGTTGCGAAGTCGATCTCGCCGAGCCCCGCGCTCAGCGTCACCGGCTCCGGCTCGACCGGAGACCAGCGGCCGCCCTGCCGGACGACGTCCGCCCAGAACCCCTCGAACTCGGTCTCCGCCGCCTGTCGGGCCGCGGCCGCGGCTCGCCGGGCCGCCGCTGCGGCGCGCCGGGCCGCCGCGGGATCCCGAGGCTCCGGCTCGCCGGCCGGTTCCGGCTCGTCCGCCGGCTCTTCCGGCGGGTCCAGCGCGGCCTTGACGGCGCGCCACTCGTCCCGCAGTACCTCGTAGAACTCTCCCTCGGGAAGGGTCGGTGCGTCGGCCGGCGCACCGGCTCCCGCCTCTGCCGCGGCCGCGAGCGCGGTGCGACCGGCCACGAGCAGGATGTCGCCGAAATGGCGCGTGTCGTACACGGGCCGCATCGTCGGCTGCATCAGGCCGTACTGGCCCGCAGCGGGGCGGTGGTCGCCCCACGACTCCAGCGGGGTATGCGCCGGCAGAATCAGGTCGGCCCGCGCCGTCGTCTCGTCCGGCCAGCTCGAGGTCGCCGCGACGAAGGGCACGGCGTCCAGCGCCCCGGCGAAGTCGGCGGCGCCGGGCAGCGTGTGCACCGGATTGACCTGATGCAGGATCAACAGGTCGATCGCACCGCCGCGCATCGCCGCGGCCAGATCGAGCAGGTCGCGGCTGGTCGAAGCGGCATCCCACAGGCCGTCGGATGCAAACCGCACGGTCGCACCCACGTTGCCCGCGACGTAGTTGAGCAGCGCGACGGCGACCTGGGTCTGGGTGGCGTTCGCTCCCGAGACGGCGACGCCGCCCCCCGCGGCCAGCGTCCGGCCCGGGCCGGCTCCCGGATCCGAGAACGCCCGCGCGAGCTGGACGATACGACCGGCCGGCACGCCGCTCTGCGCGGCGGCTGTCTCCGGGGTCCAGTCGGCCACCAGCGCGCGGATGCGGGCCAGGTCGTCGCCGGTGATGCCGGCCGCCTGGACCCGTCCCTCCTCCACGATGGTCCGCACCATCGCTGCGGCCAGGGCTCCTTCGGCGCCCGGCTCGATGCGCAGCCACTCGTCCGCGCTCGACGCGGTCAGCGAGAGGCGGGGCTCGAAGTGCACGGCGCGTACGGTGCGCCCGTTGCCGGGGCGGCGGGCATCCGCGTAGGCGCGGGAATGACTGACGGTCGACAGCCATGTCTCCAGAAAGTCGGCGCCGAACGACAGGATCAGGTCCGCCCGGCCGAAGTCGTGGCAGGGAACGGCGGCGCGGTCGAAGGCGATCCCGTGCGCCGCCCGCAGCGGCTCGTAGGCGAACGCCTCGTACCGTAGTCTGCGCGCTCCACCTGCGGCGGCGGCCCAACGGTCGACCAGGGCGTCCAGCGTCCCCGACAGCAGCGGGGTGACCACGGCAATGCGGTCGGCGTTGCCCGCCTCGACCAGGACGCGGACGCGCTCGGCGAGGGCGCCCTCGGCCTCTTCCCAGCTCACCGGCTCGAAGACCGACTGTCCGGCGGCGGCGTTGGTCGTGCGGCGCCGCTGCGGACCGCGGAAGCGGTCCGGGTTGTACAGTCCCTGCAGCGCTGCCTGCCCCCGCGTGCACAACGCCCCCTGGTTGCCCGGGTGCGCCGGGTTTCCCTCGATCTTGATCGCTCGCCCCTCGCGCGTCCGCACCCGCGTGCCGCAGCCGTTCGGGCACTCGCCACATACGCTCGCGTACCAGGTCGCCACGCCCGGGACGACGTCGTCCGGAGGCACGACGTAGGGAATGATGGTCTCGGTGGGCACCGGCGAGCACGCGGCGACCGCCGCGGCCGGTCCCGCGCCGCCGAGCACCTTCAGGAAGGTGCGGCGGCCCACGGTCTCCGTCAGGGCGTGCGGGTCGGGGGGGGGTCTCACTCACCATGCGATCCAGTCGTGAGCCTGACTACTCAGTAGTGACAGATCAGGCAGTCGCGGGAGGCATCGCGCGCCGAGTGGCAGTCGACGCACCACCCCATCGACAGCGATTCAACCTGGACGGCGATGTCCATGCGCGCGACGTCGCCGTGGCATTCGGCGCAGTCGATGCCGGTGCGGACGTGCGCCTTGTGGCTGAAGCGGACGTAGTCGGGAAGATCGTGAACCCGAATCCACGGGATCGGCGTTTCCTGCTCCCAGTACTCGAGCAGCTTCACGATCTCCGGCCGCTCGGTCAGGATGCCGCGGTGGCAGCCGGCGCACCGCTCCACCGAGGGGATCCCGGCCACCGGCCCCCGCCGCGCGTAGGCGTGACAGAACTGGCAGTCGATGCCGGCCTGCTCGACGTGCCGGGCGTGGCTGAAGGAGATCGGCTGTTCCCACGGCGTGCCGGCGTGGGGAGCCGCACTCTCCACCGCGGGCGAGCCTTCCGGCTCCTGGGCCGCAGCGTCGTTCCAGACCACCGCCAGCGTCACCGCCAGCGTGACGCCCATCAGCGTCAGAGCCGCATGAATCCACCGCCGCGCCGCGCAACCTCGAATCATCGTTGTTCGGGAGAGGACGTGCCTGGGCCAGCGCGTCTGCGTCGGCGCCATTCTTTGCGGCGCAGACTCCTAGCAGGAACTTACCAGCGTATTTTAGCCCGGTCCGCCGCCTGTGCCAAACCGCACGCGGTGCCCCGATGGGGATACTGCATGATCGGCCGCGTCGATGGTATGGTTGATCCGTTGACCGTGATCGACGACGACGCGGCTCCGCGCCGAGCATACGCGCTCGGCCCCCAGCCCGCGCCCGCTTCCGGCGCGCCCTCCGCCAACCCCGCCGGTGGTATCGTTGCGGCCTTGAGACCCGCCGACGTTTATCTCGTGCCGCTCGGTTCAGCCGGGTACGAGTTGTTCTGCGAATCGGCCGAGGGCGAGGACGTCGACCCCTTGGAGGAAGGCTCCGGAGCGGATCGGCTCTATGTGCGGTTCCGCCGCATGATGGCCGAGGTACAGGGACAGCGGCGGGCCCGGCGGCTGGCGGAGGTGCCGGCGGACCCGGCCACGAAGCAGTCTTGGCCGATACGGATTCGCAACACGATCGTCGGCTGGGTGGCGGAGGCGATCGCCGAGTGGCGGCTGCTGTGGCACCTGCGCAAGCAGACCGCCCTCGAGCTCGTGCATCCGGCCGATCTGGACGGCGACAAGGCCCTCGAGGTGACGCGCCGCCGGCTGGGCCGCGACGCCGAGCATCACCTGCGCCGGCTGTTCACCTCGTCATTCGTGGCCCTGCTCCTCGGCCTGTTGTTCTTCGTGCCCGGGCCCAACGTGATCGGCTACTACTTCGGATTCCTGGCCGTCGGGCACCTGCTGGCTTGGCGCGGCGCCCGTCACGGTCTCGCGCACGTACAGTGGCGCACGCGGGCGAGCGAGCCGCTCGGGGAGCTGAGCGGCATTCTCGACCTGCACCCGGACGAGAGGGCGGGTCACGTGCGCGACGTCGCCGCCAAGCTCGGCCTGGACTACCTGGCGCCGTTCGTCGAGCGGATGGCGGTTCGACGGCGTTGAGGACGAGGAGCCGGGCCCGGTCGGGCGTGGTCGCCGGCCATTCGGCCGCCTGCGGCTCGCGGCTGCAACGCCGCAGTCCGATGAACCGTCCTCTCGTCGCCCTGCTCTTCCTGCTTCCGATCCTGCTCGTGCCGGCACGGCCCGTGATCGCGCAGGTCATCGGCGGGCCGCGGCCCGCGCAGACCGCCGACCGCGAGCTCGGCTTTCTGACCCGCTACCACGTCCACACGCAGGCCGCCGGCCTGGCCGGCATCGGTGAGGAGCAGTTCGGGTGGGACACCGACCTCGGGGTCGACATGGACGTGTTCGACCTCCTCTTCGCGCGCGGCAACGTCTTCTTCAATCTGGAGACCGGTGTCGGCGGAGAGCGTCGCGCGATCGATCCGACCCAGACCAACTACACGATGGACCTGTCGGTGTTCGCCCGCCTGCCGCGCGGCGAGTTCGGCGTCACGTTCCATCACATCTCGCGCCATCGCGCGGACCGCGAGCATCCCGGCTCGCCCTCCTGGAACATGCTCGGGCTGTCGTACGGGGACCGGCTGCGCCTGGGTACGTTCGATATCGAGGTCATGGGACGCTGGCTCGGCACCATCACCAGCTCGGAGGTCGACTACGAGCAGGAGGCCAACGCCGCCGTTCGCATCCTCCGGCCGCTGACCGGCCGGATTTCGCTGATCGGCGAGGTCGACGGCTCGGCGGCGCTGACCGACGAGAGCATGTTCGGGCGGGACTTCGTGTACGGCGGCTCCGCGCATCTCGGCCTGCGGTTCCATGGCGGCGCCGGCGCCGGCGAGATACTGATCGGCCGCGAGCGGCGCGTCGATCCCGACATCTTCGTGCGGCGGCCGATCCGCTGGACCCGGTTGGAGTTCCGCTTCGTCGTCGACTGACGCGCCACTGGGGGCGTCCCCAATCATCGGACCTGCTTACACGCGGCGCTGTGACATAATCGCGGCATGCGATCCACCCATCGTGCGTCCCGGTGCGTGGCCCTCATCGCGCTGGCCATCGGTTTTGCTTCGGCCGTCGCGGCGCCCGTCGACGCCGCGGTGCGACCGCCGAAGTTCGACTTCCACATCACCACGCTGGACAACGGCCTGACGGTGATCCTGTCCGAGGATCACTCCACCCCCATCGTCAATCTCCAGATGTGGTACCACGTCGGGTCGAAGGACGAGCCGGAAGGCCGGACCGGCTTCGCCCACCTGTTCGAGCACCTGATGTTCAAGGGGTCGCACAACGTGCGCTCCGACGAGCATCTGTCGATGATCTCGAGCGTCGGCGGGGACGGCAACGCCTACACGACCGAGGACGTCACGGTCTTCTTCGAGACCGTGCCGGCGCAGTACCTGCCGCTCGTACTCTGGCTCGAGGCGGATCGGATGGCCACGCTGCGCATCAGCCAGCGGACGCTCGATTCCGAGCGCGAGGTCGTCAAGGAAGAGCGGCGGTGGCGGTACGAGAACGAGCCGTTCGGCCTGCTGTCCGAGATCATCTACGATGAGGCGTTCACGACTCATCCCTACAAGCACCAGACGATCGGCTCGATGGCGGATCTCGAGGCGGCGTCGATCGAGGACGTGCAGGAGTTCTTCGACACCTATTACGTGCCGGAGAACGCCACCCTGACCCTCGTCGGGGACTTCGAGACCGACTACGCGCTGCAGATGGTGGAGCACTACTTCGGCCGCGTGCCGAAGGCGAAGAAGCCGGTGCCGCGCAACCTGCCGCGCGAGCCCCCGGTGACCGAGAGCCGCCGGCTGACCGTCGAGGCGGACAACTGGCCGCTCCCCGCGGTAGTGGTGGCGCACCCCATCACCTACGACGGGCACCCGGACGCCTATCCGCTGCACATCCTGTCGAAGATCCTGTCGGACGGACAGAGCGCCCGGATTCACCGCGGCCTGGTCTACGAGCAGCAGGTGGCGGTCTCGGCCTTCGGCCAGGGCGTCATCATCGAGGACCCGAACCTCTTCTACGCGGTGGCCCTGGTGCAGCCGGGGCGCACGCCGGAGGCGGTCGCGGCGGCCCTGATCGCCGAGCTTGACCGCGCCAAGGCGGCGCCGCCGGGCGACGGCGAGCTGCAGCGCGCGAAGAACCAGTTCGCGCGCGACTACGTGATCGGCCGCATCAGCATCGAGCAGAAGGGGATGCACCTCGCCCACGCGCAGGTCATCCACGACGACGTGACGACGGCCGACGCCGAGTTCGATATTTTCATGAACGTCTCGCGCGAGGACGTCCAGCGGGTCGCCCGTACCTACCTGCGCGACGAGAACCGGCTGGTGCTGACCATCCTGCCGCGCGGCTCGCGGCGGGCCGGGCAGTGACGGTGACGGGAGGCATGTCATGACGAGGCCGCTTGCGGCACGGGTCGGCGCTCTGGTGCTGGCGGCGATCGTCGGTGGGCTGGCGGTCGCGTCCCCGGCGTCCGCGCAGCGGGTCGACTGGCCGCGCGAGGACCCGCCCCCGCCGCTGCTCCGTCGCCACGTCGACTTTCCGGACTACGAGATCCGATCGCTGGCGAACGGACTGCAGGTGGTCTACGTCGGCCATCACGAGCAGCCGGCGGTCAACGTGCGGATGATCCTGCGGGCCGGCGCCGCGTCCGACCCGCCCGGCCAGCCCGGCGTCGCCTCGCTCGTCGGGCAGCTCCTCGATCAGGGGACGACCACCCGCTCCGCGCAGGAGATCGCCGGCGGCATCGACAGCATCGGCGGCGCCCTGGGCGTCGGGACGGCCCGCGATCTCGGCTTCCTCGACGTGCTCGTGATGAAGGACAGCTTCGACTTCGCGCTCGACCTGCTCGCCGACGTGGCGCGCCGCCCGGCCTTTGCGGCGGCCGAGATCGATCGGCAACGCAACCAGGTCCTGTCGGGTCTGCGGGTCAGCTACGACGATCCGGCGTATATCGCGAACGTCGTGTTCAATCGGCTCGTCTACGGCTTCCATCCCTACGGCATGCCCCAGGGCGGTACGCCGCGGTCGGTCCGCACCATCACGCGCGGCGACCTGGTGGCGTTCCATCGCACGCACTATCTGCCGAACAATGCCGTGCTGGCCGTCGTGGGGGACGTCACCGCGGAAGAAGCATTCGCCGGGGTGGAGCGCGCCCTCGGCGACTGGCAGCGGGGTCCGCTCCCGCCGGTGGTGACTGCCGACAACGTCCCGTCGCCCACGCGGCGCCTCATCGTCGTCAACAGGCCGGGGGCGGTGCAGACCGTCATTCACGCCGGCCACGTCGCGCTGCCGCGGGCGCATCCGGACTACCTGGCGTTCGACGTGGCGATCAAGATCCTCGGCGGCGAGGGGGGCAACCGGCTCGGAAGCGTGCTGCGCACCGAGCGGTCGCTGACCTACGCCGCTTCGGCCGACATCGCCGGGCAGCAGATCGCGGGCGACTTCATGGCCAAGACCGACACCCGGTCGTCCGCCACCGCCGAGGCGTTGCGACTGACCGTGGACGAGATCGCCCGCCTGCGGCGCGAGCGGGTGCGCGAGCGGGAGCTGCGGAGCGCGCAGGACTACTTGGCTGGCAGCTTTCCTCTCACCATCGAGACGCCGAACGCCATCGCCGCCCAGGTGCTGCAGGCGATTCTCTACGGCCTCGATCTGGAGGAGATCGAGGACTACTCGGAGCGGGTCAACGCCGTCACCGTGCGCGACATCGAGCGCGTGGCCGAGACTTGGCTCCAGCCCGGCAACCTGTCGATGGTGCTGGTGGGCGACGCCTCGGTGTTCCTCCGCGATCTGCCCGGGGTCGGCTTCGACCGCATCGAGGTCGTGCCTCTGGCCGATCTCGATCTGACGGCGGCCGATTTTCGGCGCGCCTCCCGCTCTCGCCGCTGAAGGTCCGTGGCGTCTGTCCCAGGGTCCGCATAGTTGGCCAGGATCCTGATCTCCTGCGGGGAGCCGTCGGGCGACCTCTATGCTGGTGCGTTGACCGCCGCCCTGCGCGATCTGAATACAGGCACCCGCGTCTTCGGTCTGGGCGGAGATCGCCTGCGTGACGGCGGAGCGGAGCTCGTGGCGCACTACCGGGGGCTGGCCGCGACCGGGCTCTCGGAGGCGCTCGCGGTGCTGCCCCGGTCGTACGCCGTCTACCGCGAGATGGTGGCCCGTGCCCGCGCGGAGCGTCCCGACGTGTTCGTGGCGGTCGACTTTCCGGAGATCAACTTCAGGGTGGCGGCCGCGGTACGCCGGCTCGGCATCCCGGTGATCTACTACATCGGACCGCAGCTCTGGGCGTGGCGGCGGGGGCGCATCGAGAAGATGCGCCGCCTGGTCGACCTCGCGCTGGTGATCTTCCCATTCGAGGAGGCCCTGTACCGCGCGGCCGGCATTCCGGTCGAGTTCGTCGGCCACCCGCTGCTGGAGCTGTCGGGCGCGACGGAGGACAGGGCGCCCTTTCTCCGGTCGCTGGGGCTCGACCCGGCGGCGCCCACGGTCGCATTGCTGCCGGGCAGCCGTCCGAACGAGCTGCGGGCGATCCTGCCGGACGTCGCGCGCGCGGCGGGTCTGGTGCGCGAGCGGGTGCCGGCGGCGCAGTTCGTCGTGGCCCGCGCTCCGAACCTGGACGACGCCCTGCTGGGACCGGTCGGCTCCCTCGTGGCGTCCGGTGGGGCGGCGGTGGTCGAGGGGCGGACAGACGACGTCCTGGCCGCCGCCGACGCGGTGGTCACGGCGTCCGGCACGGCGACGGTCCAGGCCGCCATTCACGAGCGCCCGATGGTCATCGTGTACCGCTTGTCGGCCCTCACCTACCGGATCGTGAAGACCTTCTCCCACGTCGGGCACGCGGGCATGGCGAACCTCATCGCCGGCGAGCGGATCGTGCCGGAGCTGCTTCAGGACGCCTTCACCCCGGCCGCCGTGGCCGACGAGGTGGTCGCGTTCCTCACCGATGCCGAGCGGGCGGAGCGGACGCGCGCGGCGCTGGGGCGCGTTCGCGAGCGCCTCGGGTCGGCGGGAGCGAGTCGGCGGACCGCCGAGCGCATCCTGGCGGTCGCCGCACGGCGGACCCGGTCCGGGTGCTCAGTCCTTTCCAATCCAGAAATGAGCCTGAAGCGGGGCACGTGAGCCGCGCCTGTCAGGCGACCGAACCGACGGATCGAAACAGGTCCTGGCGCGGGCCGCGTTGAGGGCGCGCGTGACCGCAGCATTATCGCTCATGGCGGCGGAACCGTCACGATGTACGACGCGGCGCTAGGCGCGTCCTGGTTCAGGGCGAAGGTGCTGTAGCCGCTGCCGTAGCAACCGAACGGTGAGGGTCTGGTTTGCCGGGTTCTGAACAGCAGGAGACCAAGCGGAGCGAACGTCCGTCTGTGGACGTTTGCGGAGTGCGGTAGCCGAGCGCGGAACCGGCAGCAGAGGGGCTGGACGTGACTACGCGAGGGGCTGTGAAACGGCCGGCAACGGCTGGATGGATCGTCGTCGGCGCTCGTGCCTGATGGCGTCGCGCTTCCGCCTTTCGGTGGTGCTGAAGCCGGTGACGACGCAAGTCGGCGCCGGCGATCCGGGCTCGACGACAGCGCTGTCCGTCCGTATTCGACCGCAGCCGGTGACGACGCGCGTCGGCGCCGGCGATCCGGGCTCGGCAGCGCCCGCGCGAGTTGGCACGTCCGGTGTTCGAGCTTCCTCGCGCCTGCTCGTCAACAGCACGACGCCGACCGACAGGCGGCGGTAGCGGGCCGGAGCAAACCTTCAGGCCGCTGGGTGGATGGACCGGAACAACCGCGTGCGGGCCTCGTCGAGCGCCTGCGCGGCTTCGTTGTCGCTCATCGCGACCGCGACCGCGTCGAGCTTTGCGAAGGTGGTTCCGGGCTTCAGGCAGGCGGCGGCGTCGGGCAACGACTTGAGCTTCTCGTAGGGGGTCATGATGTCGGCGTCGCGGTAGCGCTTGCGCACGCGGCCCTTGCGGTCGACTTCTTCGGTGGGGAAGAAGCAGGGGCGGTGGAAGTTGAGATAGGGCGAGAGGACCTGCTGGGTGAAGGCGTTGACCTGCGCGGCACAGCGGCTGGGGATGTGGCCGTGACCGAGCTGCTTGCGGATGACCGAGCCGTTCTTGCTCTCGACCAGGGCGTTGTCGGTGCTGCGACGGGCGCGGGACTTGGTGAATGCGTCGATGTGCAGCCCCTGGAGCAGCGCCGCGACCTCGCGGTTGATGAACTCCGAGCCGTTGTCGGCGTGGAAGCCGTGGAGCGTGAAGGGGAACGCCCGCAGCAGAGCGTCGAGGACCGGGGCCAGGCAGGCGGCGTGGATATGCTCGACCGAGCCGATGCACTGGAACTGGGTGACCTCATCCACCAGGTTCACGTGGTAGAGGCCCTTGATGCCGTCCAGGTCGCCTTGATGGACGGTATCGACCCGCACCCAGCCAGGTTGTCCGAACGGCTGCGGGCGGCGGCGTTCCCCGATCGCGACCTGCACCGGGCGCGTCGGCAGCGGCGGCGTTCCGCGGCGCCGTTGATAGCTTGTCGTGTGCCGCAGGTTGTACAGATGGCCGTTGGAGATGCCGGCCAGGCGTTCGAAGCGGCAGTCGCCGAACAGATGGAAAGCGCGGGCGCAGAGCTTGCGCGTGGCCGGACCGGACAGCGTGCCGTGGAGCACGTCGAGCTCGGCCAGCAGCCCGATGTCGGCGTTGGAGTAGCGGCGCGGGAACGGTCGGCGCGGGGTGTCGCGGCGGTCGGCGATCTCTCCCGTGGTCCGGTGTTGCTGCAACAGGCGTGTGATTTGGGCCCGTGACAAGCCGGCCACCTTGGCCAGGAAGCGGCGCAGCAGGCCCTTGTCGGCCTTCCCCCGCAGGGCGTAGTCGAACCGTCGCACGGTTTTCGCCACGAACGCGTAGGAGTCGGCGCGGGTTTGTGGTTGCAGGTCGACCTGCTCGCTTCCGTCGAGGAATTCCCGAACCTGATCCAGGGTCTGCAGACGGTGCGTGTCGAGTCTCACGATCATCCTCCGATGATCCTCGACCCGGCCCCCGTTCAGGCTCATGTGTCGTTGGAAACAACTCCTCGTTCAGGCTTGTCTGTTAGTTTTGCCGCCGTGGACTTCGGGAGAGGTTCACCCCCTGGCATCCGGTTGGGACGCCAAGGGGTGACGGTGGTCGGACCGCGTCAGGCCAGGCCGATCAGGGCCGTACATGAGTTTGGTCGCCACCGTCTTTTCCTACGTCCTGAATGGATACATGAGCGTGAAGGCTCGCAAGACAAGCACAGGAGAAGGAAAAGATGCCCGATTGTACCGTAGGTGTTGACATTTCGAAGACGCATCTCGATGCCTGCATGGCTCCTGCCGGCAAGGCCGCGCGATTCACCAATGACTCGGCGGGATTCAACGCGCTGATCGCGTGGATCGACCAGCCGGTCCGCTCGGTCGTGTACGAGCCCACCGGACCTTGGCACCGCGCCTTCGAGGAGGCGCTCCTGCAGGCGGGCCTGCCGCTGGCGCGAGCCAATCCGTTGCAGGCGCGGCGTTTTGCGCAGGCGATGGGACAGCGCGCCAAGACCGACGCCGTAGACGCGCGGGTGCTGGCGCAAATGGGGACAGCGTTGCATCTGCGGCCGACCGCGGCGTCGCCGCCGGCGCGGCGCGCCCTCGAGGAACTGCAAGTGGCGCGCGACGCGCTGGTCACGGACCGCACCGCCGCACGGAACCGCCAGAAGCACCTTCGACATCCGCTGCTGAAGCAGCAGAGCAAGACGCGGCTGTCCCAGATTGACCGGCATCTGGCCGCCGTCGATGCCGCAATCGGCAAGGGGTTGGCCGAAGATGTGGTATTGGCCCGCCGGACCGAGATCCTGACCTCGATCCCGGGCGTGTCGAGCATCACCGCGGCGGGCCTGCTCACCCGGATGCCCGAACTCGGCCGCCTCGACGCCAAGGCGGTCGCCAGCCTGGCGGGTCTCGCGCCGGTCACGCGCCAGTCCGGCGCCTGGCAGGGCCGCAGCTTCATCCAGGGCGGCCGACCGCGGGTGCGGCGGCTTCTCTACATGCCGGCCCTGGCGGCGATCCGTTGCAACCCTGGCCTGCGTGCGAAGTACCGCCAGCTCCGCGGCCTGGGGAAGCCGCCGAAGGTCGCTCTGACCGCCGTCATGCGCAAGCTCCTCCTGCTGGCCAATGCCCTGCTCGAACAGAACCGCTCCTGGTTGCCCGACCGGCCCGGGCGCGGCAGCGCGGCGGCGCCGGCGGGAAGCGCGCCGTTCGTCGCCGCATGACCAGTCCGTGGGCTCCACGCCTCGCGGGTCGGATTCGAGCAGCAGAAGACCAAGTGAAGTGCACGTCCGTCTGCGGGCGTGCGCGTAGCGCGGTAGCCGAGCGCACGACCACGGCGGGGATTTGGCCGAGCGTTACTACGCGAGGAGCTGTGAGAGGGTCGTCGTCGGCTGGACGGATCGTCGTCGGCGCCCGTGCCTGCAACGCTTGCAGTGGAACGCCGCGCTGTGCCGTCGTCACGTCGGCAGCGTTCGCATGCTGGCTCACGACCTCGATGTCGATGACTGTCCGGATTTTCGGAGTCCGCCACAGAGGATGCGCGTCATGGAGCGCGCTCGGCAAGTGCAAGGATTGGCGGGACGCCGGGTTCGCCGTGCGCGGCCATCGGAGCCCCGCGCAGGGACGGTCACTCCCCTGTCGGTACGTACGCTCACCGGAGGTGACGTCGGGATTGGCCGCGACGTTCGACCATCGTACGTACAGGTCGGCGCCGGTGCCCGAATGTACGGATTCACCACCCGCGGCGGACGAGCTCTTCCCTCGATCCGGACCCTTGACAACATGGATACTCATGTGTCATTGGAAGAGACTTGCTCGCCCGGCGACGGCGGCGAGCCGTTACAATAATCCGTTGTCCGGTCCAGCGAGGGCGCCTGTCCTCGCCCGTTCGGAGGATACCGAGATGCGTGGGGAAGACCTGCGGATGCGTGCGATGGCCGCGACCAATCGGCTGATGCTGCTCGTCTGCCTCCTGGCGTTCGATCCGGCGTCGGCGCGCGGCCAGGCGAATTCCGGCGATCTCGGCGGCGTGGTGCGCGACCTGTCGGGAGCCGTGCTGCCGGGCGCGACCGTCGTGGCGATGCACGTCGACACCGGCTTCTCGGTCCAGCGGATCACCGACGCCGACGGCCGCTTCTTCATGGCGTCACTGCCGATCGGCGCCTGGGAGATAGCGGCCGAGCTGCCCGGGTTCCGGCGCGTCGTGCGGACCGGCGTCGTGCTGGAGATCGGCCGCACCCTCGAGCTGCCGTTCGAGCTCGAGCTCGGGACGCTCTCCGAGGAGGTGACGGTCACGGCCGACGCGCCGTTGCTGCAGACCACGAACGCCGAGATAAGCGACGTCATCGCCAATCGCGAGGTCGAGCAGATTCCGCTGAATGGACGGCAGTTCCTGCAGCTCGCCCAGCTCAGCGCCGCGGTGGTGATTCCGCCCGGCGGCACGCGCGGGGCGGCGCTGCAACAGGCGGGACCGTTGCCCAACGTCGGCGGCCAGCGCGCCGGCCACAACATCTACCTGCTCGACGGCGTCAAGGTGACCGACGAGCTGTTCAACAACCTGGTGATCAACCCGTCGATCGACTCGATCCAGGAGTTCAAGATCCAGAAGTCGATGTACCCGCCGGAGTTCGGCGGCAAGGCGTCGGCGCTGATCAACGTCGCCACCAAGGCGGGCACGAACCAGTACCACGGCAGCGCGTTCACGTTCGTCCGCGACGAGCGGTTCGACGCGCACAACTACTTCGATCCGCGCGACGAGGCGGTGCCGCCGCTCGATCAAGGTCAGTTCGGGGGGACGTTCGGCGGCCCGATCGTCCGCGACCGGACCTTCGCGTTCCTCAGCTACGAGGGGCAGCGCACCACGCGCTCGCTGACGAAGACCTTCTCGGTGCCGTCGCCGGCGGTCCGCGGGGGAGACTTCGCGGGCTTCGATCCGGTGTGCGACCCGCTGACCCGCGATCCCGCGAGCGGGGCGTGCGGGTCAAACTTCGCGGGCAACCGGATCCCGGACGGCCGCATCGATCCCGTCGCGGCCGCCTTCCTCGATCGGGTGCCGCTGCCGACCGCGGGCGGCGAGGTGCAGAACCTGACGTCGATCGAGCAACTCGAGTCTGACATCGACCAGTTCAGCGTCCGGCTCGATCACCGCTTCGGCGCGAGCGACCAGATGTTCCTGCGGTTCAGCACGTTCGATGCGCACGACCTGCAGCCGTTCGGCACCAGCGTGCAGCAGGAATCGCTGATCCCGGGCTTCGGCCGCACCCTGTCGACCCGGACCCGCAACCTCGCCGCGAGCTATACGCGGACGATCGGCAGGTCCATGCTGAACGAGACGCGCTTCGGGTGGATGAGCGTCGACGGCGGCCAGGAGAGCCTCAACCGCGGCGTCGACTTCGCGCAGTCCACCGGGCTGCTCGGGGTCACCCGCGATCCGCGCGACCTCGGCTACCCGCAGATCGACACCGCCGGGCTCTACAGCGCGATGGGCGATCCGACCAGCTTCATCTTCCGGCGCAACGAGCACTTCGAGATCTACAACAACTTCCTGGTCGACCGCGGCGCGCACCGCATGAAGTTCGGCGGCTATTGGTTCCATCTGCGGTTCCGGCCTGAGAACCCGGACACGGCGCGCGGCCGCTTCCGCTACACCGGCCGGTTCAGCGGCAACCCATTCGCCGACTTCCTGCTCGGTTATCCGGTCGAGGCGCGCTCGGGCATAGGCGGTCGGGGCAGCGAGGACGCCCGCACCAACTGGCTGCACCTCTACGCGCAGGACGACTGGCGGGTGAACGACGACCTGACCCTCAACATCGGGCTGCGCTACGAGATCAACCAGCACATGCGCGACGTCGACAACCGCCTGTCGACGGTCGACGTGTCGGTGCCGGGCGGGCGCTACGTCATCGCCAGCGACGCCGCCGGCAACATCTCGCCCGCGGCGAACGAGCTGCTGCCGCTGATCCCGATCCCGTGGGTGACGTCGGCCGAGATCGGCTGGGACCGGAGCCTGCTCCGGCCCAGCAGGACGCGCTTTGCTCCGCGCCTCGGGTTCGCGTGGCTGGCCGACGACGAGGGGCGCACGGTCGTCCGGGGCGGCTACGGCATCTTCCTCAACCAGTGGGCCTACAGCGTCCAGACGGCGTTCGCGCGCAACCTTCCCTTCTTCTTCCTCAAGCAGGTCGACGTCCCGGCCGGACAGTTCGTGCCTGCGAGGGACACGCGGTCCATCCTGGCCGCGGACCCGACCGGCAGCATCGGCGGCGCCATCATGGATCACGACTTCCAGGTGGAGTACACCCAGACCTGGAGCGGCGGCGTCCAGACGGAGGTCCGCCCCGGCACGGCGTTCGAAGTGTTCTACATGGGGTCGTACACCATCGGCGCCGACAACTCCACGGTACGCAACGTGCCGGTCCCCGGCCCCGGTTCGATCAGCGCGCGGCGCGCCATTCCGCAGCTCGCCGGAATCCGCGCGATCCGCTTCGACGGCAAGTCGATTTACCACGCGGTGACCTTCAAGACGGTCCGCAGGCTGCGCAACGACCTCGCGTTCGACTTCGCCTACACGCTGTCGCAGTCGAAAGACGACGCGTCGAGCCCGGGCGCCACCGCCTTCGAGTCGAACCTCCCGCAGGACGTGCGCAACGTCTTTCCGGGGGAGAACGCGCTGTCGAGCTTCGATCACCGCCACCAGTTCGTCGGCAGCGCCACCTACGAGTTTCCCTACCAGCGCGATGCGGGCGGCTGGCGCGAGGGGCTGCTGGGCCACTGGCGGGTCAACGGCATCGTCACCGTGCAGTCCGGCGCCCCCTTCACGGTGAACGTCACCGACGACCGCGCGAATGTCGGCGCCGGGCCCGCGCAGCGACCGGACATGCTGCGCGACCCGAACCTGCCGCGCGGCGAGCGGACTGTGGAGCGCTGGTTCGACACCGCGGCCTTCGCCCTGCAGGCGCCTTTTTCCTACGGCAGCGCGCCCCGCAACCCGGTCTCCGCGCCCGGTTATGCCAACGTCGACATGTCCCTCGCCAAGAACTGGCAGCTCGCCGACGGCAGCCGTCTGGAGTTTCGCTGGGAGATCTTCAACGTCCTCAACCGGACCAACTTCGACCTGCCGAACCGCTTCTTCGGCTCGCCGAACTTCGGCCGCATCTTCAGCGCGCTGCACGCGCGGGAGATGCAGTTCGGCCTGCGCTTCGTGTTCTGAGGCTGCCGTGGCCACAATGGCCGTTCAGATATGCTGTTTCCGTCACAGTCGCGCGGTTGTGCTGCGAGGCGGCGGCGCAAGGCGGCGCGAGGGTATGCCTGCCGCGGAGAGTGAATGTTGACGGCTGACGACGTCAAGGCGTTCGCAGGGGAGGCGGGCTTCGATCTGTGCGGCATCGCGGCGGCGGAGCCCTTTCCGGAACTCGGGTTCCTCGACGAGTGGCTCGATCGCGGTTACGCGGGAGAGATGCGCTACCTGGCGCGGAACGCGCGGCGGCGTTCCGACGTGCGGCAGGTGGTGCCGTCGGCGCGCTCGGTCGTTTCGCTCGGCACGCTCTACAACACCGACCGTCCCTATTCGACCGAGGTCAACGACCCGGACGCCGCCCTGATCTCGCGCTATGCCTGGGGCGAGGACTACCACGAGGTGATCGGCCGCCGCACCGAGGCGCTGCTGGAGCGGATGCGCGAGTCGGCCGAGGAGCCGTTCGCGGCCCGCTGCTACGTCGATACCGGACCCGTGCAGGAGCGCGTGTACGCCCAACACGCCGGGCTCGGCTGGATCGGCAAGAACACCTGTCTCATCAACCCCGAGCAGGGATCGTGGTTCTTCCTGTCGGAGATAATCACCAGCCTGTCGCTCGATGCCGACGCACCGCAGTTGGACCAGTGCGGCACGTGCACGCTCTGTATCGAGGCGTGCCCGACCGATGCGATTCGCGAGCCGCGGGTGCTCGACGCCACACGCTGCCTGTCATATCTGACCATCGAGATCCGGGGGGCGATCCCGGAGGAGCAGCGGCCCGACGTGGGTACGCGCGTCTACGGCTGCGACATCTGCCAGGAAGTCTGTCCGTACAACGCGGCGCCGGCCCGATCGGACGACCCGGCGTGGCAACCGACCCCCGACCTCGAGCATCCGCGGCTGTCCGATCTCTGGCGGCGGTCCGACCAGAAGCTGGGCGCGTTGCTCGAGCTGAGCGCGATGTCACGGGCCAGGCTGACGGGATTCCGGCGCAACGTGGCCGTCGCGCTGGGCAACAGCTCCACGCTGGCGGGCGCGGCGGCGATCGCCGAGCCGGCGTCAACCGCAACGCCGTCGCGGCGTGATCCCATGGTGGCGGAGCACGTCGACTGGGCGCGCCGGCGCCTCGCTCGGTCGTCGGCCCCGGGCGTCGGAACCGGCGACGAGCAGTCCGGCTGAGCTCTTCCGCTCCGAACCTGCGGCGCCGGGCCATGCGGCGGTGCGCCCTCTACCCCGCCGCCGGTCGTGAGAGAATAAACACCGGACTCGACAGCGCGTACGCGATGAACCAACCCGACAAGCCGTTTCCCTCGCTCGCCCCGTCGCTGCTCGTCTCCATGCCGCAGCTCGAGGATCCGAATTTCCAGCGGAGCGTCATCCTGCTGTGCGAGCACGGCGAGGAAGGCGCGTTCGGCCTGGTCCTCAACCAGCGCACGACGACCCCGGCGTCCGAGGTCGTGCGGCTGACGCCCCCGGTGACTTCCGGGAGCAGCCTGGAGCTCTGGATCGGTGGTCCCGTGGAGCCCGAGCGCGGCTGGATCCTGATGGGGGCCGAGCCGACGGACGTCGAGTCGGTCCGGGTATGCGACGGGATCTTCCTCTCTACGTCGCCGCGCCTCCTGCGGCGGCTGCTCGGATCGGCGCCGCCGCCTCGCACGCGTCTCCTCACCGGCTACGCGGGGTGGGCCGCCGGGCAACTGGACGCCGAGCTGTCCGCGTCGTCCTGGCTGCACGCCGACGTCGATCTGGACATCGTCTTCGACACCGGCCCGGACGCTATGTGGGAGGCCGTCATTCGCCGCATGGGCGCCGACCCGTCGTTCCTGCAGCCGGGCGGCACCGGCGCTGTGCACTGACGCGGTCGAGACGACGGAGCGCTGCGTGCGTGCTGCGTGCGTTGGCAGCTCCTTGGCCGACGGGGATGTGCGGCTACGGATCGTAACGGTAAACGACGCCGTCCCGCATCACGAAGCGGACCCGCCGCAGGGCGGTGACGTCCTCCAGCGGGTTGCCCTCGACGGCGACCAGATCCGCCGTGAATCCGGGCGCCACACGGCCGATCTCCTCGCCGAGGCCGAGCGAGCGCGCCGCGCGCGAGGTGGCCGAGACGATGGCGTCCATCGGGCTCTGCCCGCCCTCGTCGATGCGGACGATGAGCTCCTCGGCGTTGCGGCCGTGGGCGCCGGCCGTGGCGTCGGTTCCGAACACGACCTGCACGTCCCGGTTGCGGAGGGTCTCGCGGAAACGGCGCATGCCGATGCGGCGGGCCTGGCTCATCCGCGCGAATCCCTCCGGCGTGTAGTTGCCGATGCCGATGAAGCGCTCGCGGTTTTCCGCGTAGTTGTCCCAGAGCAGCCCGAGGTGGAAGCCGAGGAAGGTGCCGTGCTCGGCGAACAGGGCGAGCGTCTCGTCGTCGTAGCGGTTGCCGTGCTCGATCGACGTGCAGCCGGCACGGATCACCGAGCTGACGACCTCGGAGCCGTAGGCGTGCACCGCGACGCGCAGTCCCTGCGCCCGCCCCTCGTCGCAGGCGGCCGCGATCTGCTCGTCGCTCAGCGCCCGTACGCCGCCCTCGCGAATGCTGCTCGAGGCGAAGACCTTGATCACGTCGGCCCCGTCTGTCTTGAGCTGCCGGATGCGGGCGCGGATCGCGTCGGCGTCGCCGGTGGCGCTCGTCACCGCCTGCAGCGAGGTCAGCACGCGGGGACCGGGCACGTCGCCGCGGTCGATGGCATCGCGCAGGTCGGCGTCGAGCGGGCTTCCGAGACTCTGGACCGTGGTGAAGCCGGCCAGCAGGGTGCGGTAGGCGTTGCCCACCGCGTGCAGCATCGTCTGGGCGGACGTCTCCCTGCCCCCGTTCTGGTGCAGCCGGCCGTCGGCCTCGAAGTGCGACGTCAGGTGCACGTGGGTGTCGATCCAGCCGGGCATCAGCGTGAGATCGGACAGGTCGTAGGCCACCGAGCCGCGCAGGCCGTCCACGCGCGTGATCTCCGAGCCGTTCACGAAGATTCGGGCGTCGGTACGGGTGTCGCCCGTGCCGTCGATCAGGAGCCCGGCGCGGATGGTGACCGGCGCCGCTTCCTGGGCGAGGCCGATGCCGGTCGCAACGAGCGTGAGCAGGACGGCGAGCAGAGCCGGACGCGGTGCGCGGCGTGAAGACATGACGGTGTCCTTTCAGGATGAGGTTGGCATCTTGCGCAGCGCGCGGTGCGTTACCCTGGTGAGCTTCTTTTCTTCGAGACGCGCGTCTTCGACACGCGCGAGCTCGTCGCGCCGCCGAACGAGGTGCGCCCGTTCGTCGTCGAGGCGCAGGTAGTGCGTCAGGCGGATGGCGGGCAGTCGGCCGGCGTCCACCGCCGAGCGGACCGCGCATCCCGGCTCCTGGCGGTGGCGGCAGTCCCGGAACCGGCAGTCGGGGGCGAGCGCATCGATCTCGGCGAACGCGTCCTCCAGAGCCCGGTCGCTGTCCCAGAGCTGCAGCTCGCGCATGCCCGGGGTATCGATGATGATGCCGCCGCCCGGTGCGAGGATCAGCTCGCGGTGGATCGTCGTGTGCCGGCCTCGGCTGTCGGCCGACCGCACGGCCTGCGTCTTCTGCCGCGACTCGCCGAGCAGCCGGTTGATGATGGTCGACTTGCCGACCCCGGACGAGCCGAGCAGCGCCACCGTCCGCCCCGGCGCGAGGTAGGTTGCGAGAACGTCGAGCCCCTGGCCGGACTTGCAGCAGGTTGCGTGGACGGGGACGTCCGGCGCCGCCGCGCGCACCGTGGCGACGCACGACGCCAGATCCTCCTCCAGGTCGGCCTTGTTCAGCACGACGACCGGCCGCGCCCCGCTGTCGGCTGCCGCCACCAGGTAACGCTCGATGCGGCGTGGGCTGAAGTCGCCGTCGAGCCCGACCACCACCAGTACGACGTCGATATTGGCGGCCACCACCTGCTTCGCGGTCGGGTCGCCGGCCGCCTTGCGCGAGAAGCTGCTCCGGCGGGGCAGGATGGCGCGAATGGTCCCGGCGCCATCGTGCCGGTTGACGATGACCGCCACCCAGTCGCCCACCGCCGGGAGGTCGTCCTGACCGGCGGCACGGTGCCGCAGCCGCCCGGCCGCCTGGGCCGTCAGCTCGCCCCGGGAGGTGAGCACGCGGTAGAAATGGTTGTGCTCGATCCCCACCCGCGCCGGGATCAGCCCGCGGTCGTCGAGCGAGTCGAACGCCGCCGCGAAGCCGTCGTCCCAGCCTAACTCGGTGAGTGTCATGCCAATCGTTTCCTCATGCCCCGGGCACCATGTCCCACAGCAGTGGCTCGCGTGCGGTCTCGGTATCGGACCGGGGCCGCAGTCCGTGCACGCCTACGCCGAGCAGCCTCACGGGTCGCCGTCCGGCGTCGGTACGGTCGAGCAGTGCCCGCGCCCGCCGCGTGATGTCCGCCGCCGCGACGGTGGCGACCGGCCGGGTGTCGCTGCGGGTGACGGTCTTGAAGTCGTGGTACCGAACCTTAAGCGTCACGGTGCGGGCGGAGACGTCCGTGCGTTGCAACCAGTCGGCGGCCCCGGCCGCCATGCGGTCGACTTCCGCGCGAATCCTGTCGATTTCCAGGATGTCCTCGGCGTAGGTGTGCTCGGAGCTGCGCGATTTTCTCTCGCGATCGCTGACCACCGGCCGCTCGTCGATGCCGAGCGCAAGGCGCTTCAGCCAGTCCGCCTGGCGTCCGACGAGGCCGTGCAGGGTCTTGTCGTCGACGGTCCGGACGTCGACCAGCTTCTCGATGCCGGCCGTCCGCAGCCGCCGCGCCGTCACCGGGCCGACTCCCCACAGGGCGTCGACCGGCAGTTTCTGAAGGAAGCTCTCCATCCGTTCCGGGGCCACCACCGTCAGCCCGTCCGGCTTGCGCCAGGCGGAGGCAATCTTGGCCAGGAACTTGTTGGGGGCGGCGCCGGCCGAGGCGGTCAGCCCGGTCTCCTCCCGGATGCGGGCCTTGAGACGTTTCGCGACCGTGGTGGCGAGCGGCTCGCCCCACGCGTTCTCCGTCACGTCGAGGTACGCCTCGTCGAGCGACAGCGGCTCGACCGCCGGGGTCACGGCGCGAAAGAGCTCGAACACCTGCCGTGAGACGTCGCGGTACTTGCGGAAGTCGGGCGGCACGATGATCAACTCCGGGCAGAGCCGCACTGCTTTGGCCATCGACAGCGCCGAGCGCACTCCGAACTCCCGAGCCTCGTAGCTGGCCGCCGCCACCACGCCCCGCCCCTCGGGTCGGCCGCCGACCGCCACCGGCCGCTGCCGCAACTCGGGCCGGTCGCGCTGCTCGACCGCTGCGTAGAAGGCGTCCATGTCGACGTGAATGATCCGGCGCGCGGGCACGGCCACGGCGGAAGTCTACTACCATGGAAGACCATGGCGACCGGTAAGGAAACGACGGGGAAGAACGTGGCGGCGACGGGGACGAAGATCGAGAAGCGCGAGAAGAAGGGCACATTCACGCCCGGCGCATGGGTGGAGGCGCGTGCGTTGATGAGGCGCTATCGGCAGCGGCTCGTGCTCGGGCTGGTGCTGATTCTCGTCAGCCGGCTTGCGGGGCTCGTGCTGCCGGCGATGTCGGCCTACGTAATCGACGATGTCGTGCCCAACGGGAGGATGGACGAGCTGTTCCTGCTGGCCGGCATCGGGTTCGCGGCCGCCGTCGTGCAGTCGGCCACCGGGTTCGGCCTGTCGCAGGTGCTCGGCGTCGCCGCTCAGCGGGCGATCACCGAGATGCGCAAGCGGGTCATGGCGCATGTCTCGCGCCTGCCGATCCGCTACTTCGATTCCACGCAGACCGGCGTACTGATCTCGCGCATCATGACCGATGCCGAGGGAATCCGGAATCTGGTGGGGACGGGGCTGGCCCAGTTGGCGGGCGGACTGCTGACCGCGTCGATCGCCCTCGGCTGGCTCTTCTATCTGAATTGGCGACTCACGAGCCTGACGCTCTGCATTCTCCTCCTCTTCGGCGTCACCATGGCGTACGGCTTCTCGAGGCTCCGGCCCGTGTTCCGAGAACGGGGCAAGATCAACGCCGAGTTGACCGGCCGGCTCGGCGAAACGCTGGCCGGCATTCGTATCGTGAAGGCCTACGGCGTCGAGAAGCGCGAGCAGCTCGTCTTCGCACGCGGGGCGCATAGGCTGTTCCGGAACGTCGCCAGGGCGGTCACCGGCGTGTCGGCGGTCACGTCGATCTCGACGCTGGTGATGGGCATGATCGGTGCGCTGATGATCGTGCTGGGCGGGCGCGCGCTGATGAGCGGAGCCTGGGAGGAAGGCCAACTGTTCCAGTACATCCTCTTCACCGGCCTCGTCATTGCGCCGGTCATCCAGATCTCGTCGATCGGGACGCAGATCACCGAGGCGTTCGCCGGTCTCGACCGGATCCGCGAGATCATGCAGATGGCGACCGAGGATCAGGAGGACGAGGCGCGCGAGCCGCTCGGGCCGCTCGACGGGGAGGTGCGCCTGGACGGCGTCTGGTTCGAGTACGAGCCGGACGTGCCGGTGCTGAAGGGCGTCTCGCTCACCGCGGCCCCCGGCACCACCACCGCACTGGTCGGATCGAGCGGGTCGGGCAAGAGCACGCTGATCAGCATGGTAATGGCGTTCAACCGGCCGACCGGCGGCCGCGTCCTGGTCGACGGCCGCGACCTGGAATCGGTGAGCCTGAAGGACTATCGGGCGTATCTGGGCGTCGTGCTGCAGGAGAACTTCCTCTTCGACGGCACGATCCGCGCGAACCTGAGCTTCGCCAACCCGCATGCGACGGTCGAGCAGATCCGGGAGGTCAGCCGCATCGCGCACTGCGACGAGTTCATTGCCGGCTTCCCGGACGGCTACGACACGATCGTCGGCGAGCGCGGCGTGAAGCTCTCCGGCGGCCAGCGGCAGCGCGTCGCCATCGCCCGCGCCATCCTCGCCGACCCTCGCCTGCTCATCCTCGACGAGGCGACCTCCAGCCTCGACAGCGAGAGCGAGGCGATGATCCAGGACGGCCTGCGGGCCCTGCGCCGCGGGCGGACGACCTTCGTCATCGCCCACCGGCTCTCGACAATCCAGAGCGCCGACCAGATCCTGGTGCTCGAGGGCGGCGAAGTGGTCGAGCGGGGCACCCACGACGAGTTGATCGTGCACGACGGCCGCTACAAGCAGCTCTACGACAAGCAGTACGGGTTCGAGCTGAACCGCTTCATCAATCCGGGCGAGGACTTCACGCCGGAGCCGGAGGCGGTCGCGGTGGCGGCGGGGCGCGGCGGGGCGCTGTAGCCGGAACGGCGGAGCATCCGGGGCTCCGCCGCTCAGGGTAGCACCAAGGAATGCGATTTTACCGGCTCGCTTGATCGCCGACGATCCAGGTGAGGAACGCTCGTATCTGCGTGAGGAAGGCCGTCAGTACGTGCGGCAATCCTTCCTCGAGCGGGCGCATCCGGTCCGCCTGGAGCAGCGAGCCGTACACGTTCCGGAACACGTGCCGAAATCGCAGGTAGCCTCCGAGTTCCTCGGCCAGGGCTGCATCTATCGCCGCAGGGCGCACACCCGGAATTTCCAGGCTCATGTCCGTGACGATCTGGCGACGCCACTGTTCGCCCTGGGGCACGCCGCCGTTGAGCTCTTCGGCGATGCGGACGAACACTCGTTCGACGCCACTGTAGAAGTCGTGCAGAACCGAGCCCCGGGCGCGTAGCGTGAACCTGTCGTCGCCGTGGGGCGCATTCGCCAGCTCGTCCTGCAGTTCCACCAAGCGTTCGAGCTCGTGCTCGATCTCGGCCGCGAGCCGCCGTGCGAAGGCTTCGTCCGGGGTCACAGATCGACGCCTTCGTCATGAATGGCCTGCCGCAGGTAGTCGGTCGCCGACTCGACCGGGACGATATCGAACTCGAAGGCGGTCATGGCCGCGGCCTTCGCCGATGCACGGAAGAAGCGCTCCGGCGGCAGGCCCTCGACGGCGAGGTCGATGTCCGAGCGCGTCGTGAAGCGCCGGTCCGGGACGAAGGCCGAGCCGATGCCCACGACGCGGCTCGCTCCCTGTTGCCGGAGGAAGCGAGCGATCCGAGTCGCGTCGGATTGCGCCGAGTCGCGGTCGCCGGGCGCAAAGTGCGTCCGCCGGATGTGGTCCAGGAAAACGCGACGATCCATCACCAAGCAGTATAGCCAGCACGGCCGAGCCGCCGAATGGCTCCTGGCTTGCGCTTCATTGCCAGCGTCCGCGGGCGGGCGTAGGATGAGACACGTGACGCAACCGCTGGACCCCGTCCACACCCGCGCTCCTGCCTTCTCTCCGCGCAGCGGCGCGCCCGGCGTCGAGGTGACCGTGGAGACACGGGATCTCCCGGCCCTCACACCCGTCTACCTCGGGATGGGAGCTGCTCGCTCCAGCTTCGAGGTTCTCCGCCAACTCGTCACCAGCGAGCGCGGCGAGATGTCCGCCGTCGTCGAGGTTCCCGACTGGGCCACGGCCGACCGCACCCACTACTTCGTGCTCGTGGACGTCTACTTCCGGCCGCTGGCGGTTTCCGCCGCGTTTCACGTGACGGAGCCGGACGGGACCCTGAGTCGCCGGGGGCGAATCACGGACGGTGCAGGTGGCTGCCCGACCCTGCGCGAGGCGGGTGAGGGGCAGGAACTCTACGCGTTGACAGGTGACGTGCAAAACCTTGCCGTGGGGGACGAGGTTCTGATCGAGGCGACGTTGAGCGTGTCGCCCGGCTGCGGGCAGGGCACGGCCCTGCAGGTCACGCGCGCCGAACGGCTGAACTGAAGGAAAGTAATCGCCGCTCAGAGCGGCGGATCCTGCCACGGTTCACGGCGCAGCAGCTCGCCGCTGCCGGCAGTTCCCAGCACTTCGCCGTCCCGATAGACGATCTCGCCGCGGCGGATCGTGAGTTGCGGCCAGCCGGTCACCGACCGTCCCGCGTGGATCGAGTAGCCGCTGCCCGAGAACATGTCCTCGTTGCGGATCGTGCGCGTCTCGTTCGGATCCCAGAGCACGAGGTCGGCATCCGATCCGACGGCGATCGTCCCCTTGCGCGGATACAGCCCGAACAGGCGGGCTGGATTGGACGACGTGACCTCCACGAATCGCTCCAGGGAGATGCGCCCCTCACCGACGCCGTCCGCGTAGAGCATCGGCAGCATTACCTGCAGGTTGCTCATGCCGGCCCGGTGCTGCGCGACGTTCTGCGCCGGGTCGAGCTTCTGCTCGCGGGTGTAGGCGACGTGGTCGGTGGCCACGACCTGGATGGTCCCCCGCGCGATCCCGTCCCAGAGGGCGTCGAGGTCGCTCTGTTCCCGGAGCGGCGGCTGGCCGATGTACAACCCCGGCGTGGGGCCGTCGAACCGCTCCCGGGTCAGATGCAGGTAGATCGGCCGCGTCTCGACGTAGACCGGCAGGCCGCGCTGTTGGGCTGCTTCCGCGACCCGCAGGGCGCGTTCCGACGACAGGTGCACGATGTAGATCGGCGTCCCGGTCGCCTCCGCCATCGCCACCGCACGCTGCGTTGCGGCGACCTCGGCCGCCACCGGCCGCGCGTCGGCGAAGTAGGCGAGCGAGCCGCGTCCCTCGGTGACCATCCGTTCGGCCGTGATCTGGACGATGGCCGCGTCCTCGCAGTGCATCATCATCAGCACGCCGGTCTCTCGCGCGGCGTGCATCGTGCTGATGAACCCGGGGGCGTTGGCGTCGAAAGTCGGGCGCACCATGAACACCTTGATGGTGGTCTGCCCGGCGTCGGCGAGCGCCGCCAGCGAGTCGGCGGTGGCGCTGGCGGGATCGGAGACGATGGGGTGGAAGATGACGTCGGCGATGGTCCGCGCTTCTATCTCGGGCATGGCGCGCGCCAGCGTTTCGGCCGGCGTCTCTCCGGCCGCGACGCCGCCGAAGTTCGAGATGGTGGTGATGCCGCCGGCCAGCGCCGCGGCGGAGCCGGACGTGTAGTCGTCCATCCGGATGCCGCCGAGGTGAACGTGGGGATCGATGCCGCCCGGCAGCACCAGCAGGCCGCCGGCGTCGATCTCCTGCGTGTCCGCATCGCGCGCCTCGAGGCCGGCGCCGATCTCGGTGATGGTTGCGCCGACGACGCGAACGTCGGCCGCCTGCAGGCCCCCGCCGGTGAATACGTCGCCACCCCGGATGATGGTCTCCGGTTCCGATTGGGCGTAGACGACGCCGGCGAGCACGCCGAGCGCGGCCAAGACGACGAGGCTGCGAAGCCAGTTCATGACATCCTCCACGCGTGTTGCGTCCGGTCTTGCCGGGACCGCGTCCGCGGTCCCGGCGGAACACTGTGTGTCGCTACGAGCCCGCCCCGCTTCGCGGACGTGTCGGTGCAGCGGTTCCCGAGCCGGCCGGGTCCCAACGCCGGCTCCAGTACTGCCGCAGGGCGTCCATCCGCTCCTGGTACTGCTCGGCGAGCTCCTCCGGCACGAGTTGGGTGGCCACGTCGGCGAAGAGCGTCACATAGGGAGCGAGCACGGAATCCCTCAGCAGACGCTCACCGGTAGGGACGTAGGCGATGACCGGCAGCACTATCAGCGCGGCCGCGAGCAGCGCGGCGACCAGGCCGGCCCCGGCGCCGGCGAGGCGGTCGGCCCAGCCGAGCATCGCCGCCCTGAGCACGCCCCGCATGACGCGGCCCAGGAGCGCACCGGCGAGCATCGTGCCCAGGAAGATCGCGAGGTAGCCCACCAGGTTGGCTGCCGGCTCGGGCATGTCCATCGCGCCCCGCACCGCCGCGGCGCCCACCCCATGGAACCGGGCCGCGAGTATGAACGCCGCCACCAGCGCCCCGATCCCGATCAGCAGCCGCGTGAATCCCTTCAGCAGTCCCACCAGGACCAGCAGGCCGATGAGAACGAGCAGGAGCAGATCGAACGCGTTGAGATCCATCCCCTCTTACCGTTGGCCGAACGGGTCCACGTGATCCGCGCCGAGCAGCGCCTGGGTGACCTGCCGCGCTACGGCGCGCGCGCGCTGCGACGCATCCTCCGGCGTGCGGCTCGCGAGCAGGCGATCGAGGTCATCCCGGTTCACACCGTGCAGCACCCTGCTTCGGTCTGCCTGCACGAAGGCGCCATCTTCCGCCGCCGGGGCGATCCAGATACGCAGGCCGTCGGCGCGGCTCCAGGTCCACGCCTCGCGCACTCCCATGCGGAAGTACGGCGCGAGCTTGTCGCTCGTGTCGACGCTGCGGTCGATCTCGACCACGAGGTCGGGAACCGGCGCGCCTCTCCGGGTGTCGAGGTAGCCGTCGACGCGCATCGCGGCGCGCGCCTGCGCCGGGTCGAGGAAGAGGGACGTGTCCGGCTCGAACGCGCCGTCGTCGCTCAGCAGCCGGCTCGCGCCCGCCACCAGGAGTCCCGGCGGCCGGCCCGTGTCCTCCAGCAACTGCTCGATCCGGCTGAACAGGGACGAGAGCTTCCATGCGCGCCACTCGTGGCTCACTCCCGGTTCGGCGACGAACTCCGCACGTCCGGTCGCCATGTCATAGCGGCTTCGGGGAGCTTTGTCGTGATCGGTGAGGCGGTCGTACAGGCCGCGCGGCATGGCGACGTCGATCCGCACCGGCGCGTCGGGGTTCGGCGGCGCTATCGGTTGCGGGTCGGCGTCGGTGGTGTCCGTTCGAAGGTCGTGAGTCATGCACCACTCCTGTAGAGCGGGCGTTCGTCGGGAAGCACCTTCAGTATAGCCCCGTGCCGAGGGCGGTCAGCGGCACGCTCCCGCGTTATGATCGACGTTGTTCCGAGACTCGCGGCTGCCAGTTGCCGAGGCCGGCGAACGGCCGGGAAGGATGCACCGATGACCCAGAGCCCGCAGCGTCGTCTGGTTTCACTCGCCGCGGCGGCCGTCCTGGTCCTCTCCGGTTCCGCCCGTGCGCAGACGTCGGTCCCCGACGGGGAGTGGCATGCGATCGGGCGGGACGCGGCCAACACCAAGTACTCGCCGCTCGATCAGATCGACGCCGGCAACTTCACCGACCTGGAGATCGCCTGGCGCTGGACCTCGCTGTCCACCGCTGTGGCCGAGGCCAACGAGCGGATCCGTCCCAGCCAGTTCAAGTCGGTGCCGCTGATGGCGGACGGACTGGTCTACGTCAGCACCGCTCTCGGGCAGGTCGCGGCGCTCGACGCCGGCACCGGCGAGACGGTCTGGACCTACGATCCGCAGATCTACGCCTACCTGGACCGGCCGCCCAACATGGGCTGGCACCACCGCGGGGTCTCGTACTGGAAGGACTCCGAGAGCGACGACGCGCGGATCTTCATCGCCAGTCACGACAAGCGGCTGGTAGCCCTCGATGCCCGCACCGGTCGGCGCTACCCCGACTTCGGCACCGGCGGCTACGTCGATCTCACCGCGGGGTTCGAGCGCGCGGTGGACGCCTCGCGCATGACCTGGTCGTCGCCGGTCGCCATCGCGGGCGACACCGTCATCGTCGGCAGCATCGTGCAGGACACCCGGCTGACCCTGCGCGAGGCGTCCCCCGGCCACGTGCGGGCCTACGACGCGCGCACCGGCGAGAGGAAGTGGATCTTCCGCACCATTCCGCGCGGCGACGACTTCGGCGCCGACTCCTGGGGCAACGAGTCGTGGCACTACAGCGGGCATTCCAACGTCTGGTCCTACATGGCGGTGGACGAGGAGCTGGGCTACGTCTACCTGCCGACCGGCACGCCGTCCAACGACTGGTACGGCGGCATGCGCCCCGGCGACAACCTGTTCGCCGAGAGCATCGTCGCGGTCGACGTCGAAACGGGCGAGCGGGTCTGGCACTTCCAGGCGATCCACCACGGGCTGTGGGACTGGGACTTCCCGACCGGCCCGAACCTGCTCGACGTCACCGTCGACGGCCGTGCGGTCAAGGCCATCGCCCAGGTGAGCAAGCAGGGCTTCACCTACGTCTTCGACCGGGTCACCGGGGAGCCGGTCTGGCCGATCGAGGAGCGGCCGGTGCCGCAGGGCAACGTGCCGGGCGAGCGGTACTCGCCGACCCAGCCGTTCCCGACCAAGCCCCCGCCGTTCGACCGGCAGGGCTTCGCCCTCGAGGACGTCATCGACTTCACGCCGGAGTTGCGCGCCGGGGCGCTCGAGATCATCAACAGCCGGGCGCGGTTCGGGCCGATCTTCTCACCTCCGGTGGTGCGCGGGGCCGAGATGCCGTTCATCCAGGTGCCGGGTGCGGGCGGCGGCGCCAACTGGCAGGGCGCCGCGGTCGACGTGGAGACCGGCAAGCTCTTCGTCTCGTCGTCGAGCACGCTGATCGTGGTCGAGGTGATCCCGTACGACCCGCCGGCCACGGTGGGCTACTTCACCGATCCCTGGGGCGTCGGACTGTCAGGGCCGCGGGGGCTGCCGCTGTTCAAGCCGCCCTACAAGCGGGTGACCGCCATGGATCTGAACACCGGCGAGCAGGCCTGGGTGCAGCCGCACGGGGACGGCCCGCGCTACCACCCGGCGCTGCGCGACCTGGATCTGCCCCCTCTCGGCGGCGGGGGCGGCATCAGCTCCGGCCCGCTGGTGACGCCGACCCTGCTGATCATGAATCACGGCGGGCGCGGCTTCGAGTCGGCGGCGGACGACGCGTTGGTCGAGGCCACCGGTGATCCGACGGCGGACGCCGCCCTCCTGATGGCGGCGAGCGCGCGCACCATCAGCGCCTACGACAAGGAGACCGGCGAGCATCTCGGCTCGGTGCCGCTGCCGGCGACGCCCGGCGGCAACCCGATGACGTACCTCCACGGGGGGAAGCAGTACATCGTGGTCGCGGTGGGCCGCGGGGGCGCCGACGCGGAGCTGATCGCGTTGGCGTTGCCGTGAGCGGAAGGCTCGCACAAGAGCGTCATTCGAGCAGGCGCTCAGATCTATTCCGAGCCGCTGCGTAGCATTCTTGCGCAGCGGCTCGATCTGCCGCGTAGAGGGTCCTGAAACACCGCGCACAGTTGGCATGCTGGGAGCTCGTCCTGGTCAGCGTGTCAATCTCACGCGCAGCGTCCTCGCGTTCCGTCGGGTTCCCCGTACGGTGGCGCTCGAGATACGGCCACATCGCTCTAATCAGGTTGCAGCGTTCGAGAATCAGTTCGTCGCGATTGAGGCCGAAGAGGTCGATGATGATCGTTCCGCGCCTGAGCCTGTGGCCTCGGGAACCGCGTGGTGTGGCAACGAGCCCGCGGAAGCCGATCAGTTCCTCGGGCCGCACGTCGTTGGTGCTGACGGGGTTGACGAGGAATGGTCGCTCTGACCGGTTGAGCTGACGGACGTCGTTGCCCTCGGCCCCGCGCGCCCCGCCGACCGGAAAGCAGGTCTTCTTGTTGTCCTGGTTGCACGTCTTGCACGAGACGAGATAGTTGAGGCAGTCGTGGGCAAGCCACGGATAGCCGCCGTCATGTCTTCGCCGGTCTCGAATTCGTACTGGAATCTGGAAGTCGCCGTCGGCCAACGCGTGACTCGGCGCCTGGGTCTGAAGTGCTCAAGATCGTACTCGCGTCGTCCGCCCCAGGTTTGGTCGGCTGCGTCTGCGCCGGCGCGCCGCTGCGGGCGAGGCATCGGTCGCTCGCAGTACCCGCACTTGAAATGCTGAATGCTGACGAAGACATCCTTGATGCGGCTCCACGCGGGTTCTTCGCTGTTCTCAGCTTGAGCGAGCCAGTTGGGGGCGTGCTCCCGTATCCGGCGCCGTAGCTCTCTCGGGTCGACCCGATAACCGATCATGGCCGCTGGTTCCGCTCGCCGCGCCTACTCGCCGTCGGCGTTTGCCGCGCCCCCGCCCAAGGACGTCATCTCCATGAACCGCACCGCGGCGCCCGGCTTGCCGCGCGATACGTCGCGGGACACTCTTTGGAGCTCCTTGTAGAAGTCGGGAGCGCGAGTCGACGCGAGTCCGAAGTGCGAGCTCGTGAGGATCTGATCTGCCGTCAGGCCGTGGACCTCCAACTCGGGTACTACAAGTACGGATGCGGTTTCGCCGTCGGGAACGGCCAGGAACAGATTGGCCGATTCCACCGTTCCCGCCACGATCGGACTGTGCGTCGTGCACAGAAACTGGAGTTGCGGGAGGGCTCGGGAAATGGTCGGCAGAACGACGAGTTGCCATGCCGGATCACTGGTGTCCCAAGAAAGTTGTCTTGAGTCTATGTAACTCATTGTTTTATAACAAGATACACCGATTTTGAGCAGTCATCGACTTGAATTATTCCCCGCTCTCAGGAGATGCTCACCGCCGTTTTCCGAGGTGGTGAGACATGTACTCAGGCAAGCTGGTCTTCGCGCAGGTGATGGAGGGCGCATTCCCGATTTCCCGGTCACGCGCTCACACCCACCGGCGTCATGGCCATCCGCTGCAAACAGTTCCATCTGCCGGACTTATAGAAAGACCGCAGGAGAAGAATCGCGTCGACGCTCTCCGGTAGCCAATAGATGGATGCGCCCTTGATGCGGAGATTGATGACGCGACGGATGGCGCTTTCGACGGCACCGCTGCCCCGCGGAAGCCCGAGCCCGACCATTGTGGTGTAGGCGAAACGATGACGGTTCTTCAGGAAGTAGTTGAGGTGCGTGCGGATCTTGCCGGCCGTGCGCCCGCGGCACAGCTCCCGCAGGGCCGTGATCACCTCGTCCACCCGTGCTCGCTTGAGCAGCCCCCGCGTGCGGTTGAGCCAGCGGGTGCGTTGCGTCGCGCTCCAGCGGCGCAGCTTGACCGCGTCGGAGAGTTGCTTTGCGGCATGATAGAAGTCGATCAGCCCCAGCACCTGTGTCGGCGAGAGCCCGAGCGCGGCGATGAGGCGCTGGATGCGTTGCCAGATCCAGGGCGCGCCGTCGGCGATGAAGAGCACCTTGTCAGCGGCGTTGAGGCCGATCTGCCGCGCGTACGACAACAGCAGGGCGAAGACCGCCTCCGGTCCCCGGAGCGTGCCGTCGATGATCGGGGCCCCCGTCTGAGACGGTCGCCCGTCGTCGCCGACGACGTACAGGATGAGGAGCTTCGGTTCCTTCCAGTCGGTATGGAATCGGTTGCGCCCCTTCTTCGTCTTGGGGCCACGCTTCTTGCGCCTCACGCGGACGCGGCCCCCGTCGAGGGAGACGACCACCCGCTTCCCGGTCACGCGGTCCAGCAGGCCGCACGCCGCGCTCTGCTGGGCCGCTCGGGCCCGCGCAGCGTAGCGATAGGCGGTCGAGCGGAGGGTCTTGATATCCAGGGCGATGCCGTCGGAGCGGAGCTGCGCCTGCGCTTCGGCCAGCGAGCTGAGCATGGCGACCGCGCGGCTTGCATCGGAGGCCAGCTTCGGCGTGCACCGGTCGTAGTTTCCCACCCGGCGGCGCCGGACCCACGCATCAATGAAACAAGTATATTGTGTAGGCCGTGACGCTGGCACAGAGGTCGGTTTCTCTATGGTGCCGAGAGCCCGTTTCGTAGTTTGACCCGGAGTCCCGCGAGCACCCCGTATTGCGACACCGGATCGCCCGGGAAGCGCGTCTTCTAGATTTCGTACCGGCGGACTCCACGCCAGCACTTCGCGATACAGGAGGTGACGCATGGAAGTTTTGTATCCCCGGTGCGCCGGGCTGGATGTCCACTCGCGGTGCGTGAACGCGTGCGCGCGCATCGCGGCGGGTCGGAAGGTCACGACCGAGCACCGGGAGTTCGCGAGCACGACAGCGGGTCTGCTCGAACTGGCGGCTTGGCTGACCGAGGCGGGCTGCACGCACGTGGCGATGGAGGCGACCGGCGTGTACTGGAAGCCGGTGTGGCACGTCCTCGAAGACGAAGCTTCGTTCACGCTGGTGCTCGCCAACGCGCAGCACATCCGGAACGTTCCGGGGCGCAAGAGCGACCGGAAGGACGCGGCCTGGATCGCCGACCTGTTGGCGCACGGGCTGATCCCGAGCAGCTTCGTGCCGCCGGCCCCGATCCAGGAGCTGCGCGACCTGACGCGGACCCGCAAGCAACTGGTCCGTGAGATCGCGCGGCACACCCTGCGCCTGCAGAAGACGCTGGAAGACGCGAATGTGAAGCTGACGCGCGTGGCCAGCGACATCCTGGGCGTCAGCGGCCGGGCGATCCTGGCCGCGCTCATCGCCGGGGAGACCGATCCCGAGCGGTTGGCTGATTGCACCAAGGGGCGCCTGAAGGCCGACCGTGCGGACATCGTCGCCGCGGTGCACGGCCGGGTGACGGCGCATCATCGTTTCCTGCTGAAGCTGCACCTGGCGCAGATCGATGCGCTGACCGCCGCTGTGCAGCAAGTCGAGCAGCAGGCCGACGAGGTGCTTCGCCCTTTTCGCGAGGCCGCCGAGCGGCTGGCAACGATGCCCGGGGTCAGTGAGACGGTCGCGCGGGTGATCATCGCCGAGGTCGGCGTGGACATGACCCAGTTCCCCGGTGCGGGCCATCTGGTCTCGTGGGCGGGCCTGTGCCCGCGCCTCGACGAGAGTGCGGGCAAGCGCCGCTCGACCCGGATCCGTCACGCGACTCCCTGGTTGAAGACAGCGCTGGTCCAGGCCGCGTGGGCGGCGACCCGGAAGAACGGGAGCTATCTGCAGGCGCAGTTTCGACGGCTCAAAGGCCGGCGCGGCCCGAAGAAGGCCATCGTGGCGGTCGCCGCCTCCATGCTGACCGCCGCCTACTTCATGCTTCGCGACGAGACGGACTACCACGACCTTGGCGGCCGGTACCTGGCGAACCGCGACAAGCAGCGCGTCACCCAGAGCCTGCTCCGGCGTCTGCGGAACCTTGGCGTCGAGGTCGAAGTGAAGGCCGCCTGAACAGGGAGGGCGCTCTGAGTTTCTTTCTAGTTCTCCACCCGGCGGCGCCGGACCCACGTATTCATGAAACAGGATATCGTGTACGGGCTTGGCGCTGGCACAGAGGTCGTTCTCTCTATGGTGCCAAGAGCCCGTTCTCTAGTTGGACCCGGAGTCCCGCGAGCACCCCGTATTGCGAGACCGGAGATGTTCCGGTGAGCGCGCCCTGTAGATTTCGTACCGGCGGACTCCACGCCAGCGCCTTTGCGATCAGGAGGTGACGCATGGAAGTCTTGCATGCCCGGTGCGCCGGGTTGGATGTCCACTCGCGGTGCGTGAACGCGTGCGCGCGCATCGCGGCGGGCCGGAAGGTTACGACCGAGCACCGGGAGTTTGCGACCACGACGGCGGGTCTGCTCGCACTGGCGGCCTGGCTGACCGAGGCAGGCTGCACGCACGTGGCGATGGAGGCGACCGGCGTGTACTGGAAGCCGGTGTGGCACATCCTCGAAGACGAAGCGTCGTTGACGCTGGTGCTCGCCAACGCGCAGCACATCCGGAACGTTCCGGGCCGCAAGAGCGACCGGAAGGACGCGGCCTGGATCGCCGACCTGTTGGCGCACGGGCTGATTCGGGGCAGCTTCGTGCCGCCGGCCCCGATCCAGGAGCTGCGCGACCTGACGCGGACCCGCAAGCAATTGGTACGCGAGATCGCGCGGCACACGCAACGCCTGCAGAAGACGCTCGAAGGCGCGAACGTGAAGTTGACGCGCGTGGTCACCGACATTCTGGGCGTCAGTGGCCGAGCGATCCTCGCAGCGCTCATCGCCGGGGAGACCGATCCCGAGCGGTTGGCTGATTGCACCAACGTCCGGGTGAAGGCCGACCGTGCGGACATCGTCGCCGCGGTGCACGGTCGGGTGACGGCGCACCATCGTTTCCTGCTGGAGCTGCACCTGGGGCAGATCGATGCGTTGCGCGCCGCCGTGCAGAAACTGGAGCAGCAGGCCGACGAGGTGCTGCGCCCTTTTCGCGAGGCCGCCGAGCGGCTGACGACGATGCCCGGGGTCAGTGAGACGGTCGCGCGGGTGATCATCGCCGAGGTCGGCGTGGACATGACGCGGTTTCCCGATCCGGGCCATCTGGTCTCGTGGGCGGGCCTGTGCCCGCGGCTGGACGAGAGTGCGGGGAAGCGCCGCTCGACCCGGATCCGTCACGCGACTCCCTGGTTGAAGACGGTGCTGGTCCAGGCCGCGTGGGCGGCGACCCGGAAGAATGGGAGCTATCTGCAGGCGCAGTTTCGACGGCTCAAGGGCCGGCGCGGCCCGAAGAAGGCCATCGTGGCGGTCGCCGCCTCCATGCTGACCGCCGCCTACTTCATGCTTCGCGACGAGACGGACTACCACGACCTCGGCGGCCGGTACCTGGCGAACCGCGACAAGCACCGCGTCACCCAGCACCTCCTCCGGCGTTTGCAGGACCTTGGAGTGGAGGTCGAAGTGAAGACCAGCCTGAGTCAGTGATCACCGTGAGTTTCTCTGTAGATGCCCAGCACCACCAAGGCGGGGTAGAGTCCCATAGGCGCTAACTTGTTTTCGCGGCATGGCCGGCGTATCCTGGCATGTGGATGCATGACACGGAGGCCGGCACGGTGGACGAGGACTGGGATGTGCTGGTGTCGTTCTTCCCTCAGGACTGGCGCGAGTTGGCGCAGGACACCGGGGCGTTGAAGGGGCTGCGCAAGGACAAGACGGTCGACAACCTCCTGCGGACCCTCCTGCTGCACCTCGGCTGCGGACACTCGTTGCGGGAAACGGTGGTTCGGGCCCGGCAGGCGCATCTGGCGGACCTGTCCGACGTGGCGCTGTTGAAGCGGCTGAAGAAATCCAAGGGTTGGTTGCACGCGCTGTGTGTCCGCCTGTTCGAGGAGCAGGGTCTGGCGGTCATCCCCGGAGGCGCGTTCCAGGTCCGGGCCGTGGATGCGACGACGGTGAAGGAACCGGGCCCGAGCGGGTCGCTGTGGCGCCTGCACTACAGCGTGGGCCTGCCGTCGCTGGCGTGCGACTTCTTCAAGCTGACGGGGACCGAGGGGCCGGGCACGGGAGAATCGTTGGCGCAGTTCCCGATCCGCGCCGGCGACCATGTGCTGGCCGACCGCGGCTATTCGACGGCCCGGGGCATTCGCCACGTGGTCGACGCGGGCGGGCGGCTGATTGTGCGTGTCAACACGGGGTCGCTGCCGCTGTGCACGACGGCCGGGCGGCCGTTCGACCTGCTTGCGGCGGTGGGGTCGGTCACGCGTCCGGGCGCCGGCCGGTCCTGGGCGATCACGGTCGCGGTCCCGCGCGACGATGGCGGCCCGGCCGGCAAGATTGCCGGGCCGGGTCTGCGTGCTCCGCAAGTCGGCGGAAGCCATCCGCTTGGCGCACCTGAAAGTCCGCCGAGACGCCGCCCGCAAGGGCAACCAGGTGCAACCGGCCACGCTGCGCTTTGCTGAGTACGTGATCGTCTTCACGACCTTTCCCGAGCCACCCTTTTCCGCCGCGGACGTGCTGGAGTGGTATCGCCTGCGCTGGCAGGTCGAATTGGTGTTCAAGCGCTTCAAGTCGCTGGCCCAGTTGGGGCACGTGCCGAAGTACGACGACGACAGCGCCAAGGCGTGGCTCTACGGGAAACTGTTCGTGGCGCTGCTGGTGGAGAAGCTGATCCACCACGCCCGCGCGATTTCCCCCTGGGGCTACGACGTGCCGGCGCCGGCGCCCCCCGAGCGCGTGGCGTGACTTCAAGTTCGTGCTCAACCAGGTCACGCGCGCCATCGAACCGCCGCTCCCGCTGGCGCGCATGATCAGCGACTGGCGAACGATCTCCGGCGAGCTGGCGGAGCCGCCACGTCGCCGACAGCCGCAACTCTCCGCGTACTTCGGCTGAACTGAGCTGCCGGAGGACCATGTGGCCTTAACAAGTTAGCGCCTATGGGGTAGAGTCCCGGCCTCCGCTTCGCCCGACGGGCGTGTTTCTCGCGGTAGTACGGCGTCGTGACCGGCACCGTCGTGCCCCGGGAGGTGCGAACGTTGACGGTCTCCAGGCCGTCGCTCCGCATCCGCCGGGGCAGGTGGCGCACGAGGGCGCTCGCCGCGTCGCCAACCGCGGCGGAGCACACCGCGCGTTGCAGCACGGGGGTGAGGAGGGCGCCGAAGAACTCGTCCGCGATGGCCCGCAGCTGCTCTTCGCACTGCTCCGCTTCCTCTGCCGACCTGGGCGCTGGAGCACGCGCCTCAAACTCCAGCGCCCGCCGGAGGGCAGTGCGCAGGTGGACGGGAATGTTGCGAAGATCGATCTCGCGGCTCGGGGTGTCGATGGCGCTCTTGTCCATTTCAACGCACCATCATGGGCAGTCCGAGCCGTAATGTCCAGTACCCCCCCCGTCTGTCCGAAGACCGGCTCAACCTCGCCCAGCCTCACAGTCCATCTTTGCCTACACACTGTTCCGGGAAATCGGGAATGCGCCCGGTGATGGATCACCTGCCGATGCACACCTTCCGTCAGGCTGTTCGGCGATACGGCGGCAACCGCTACGTCAAGTCCTTCCCCTGCCACAGCCAGTTTCTGTGCATGGCGTTCGCACAACTGACTTACCGGGAGAGCTTGCGCGACATCGAGGTCTGCATGCGGGCCCAGCGGCGCAAGCTCTATCACTTGGGCATTCGGAACACGGTGTCGCGCAACACGCTGGCCAACGCGAACAAGCAGCGCGACTGGCGAATCTACGCCGATGTCGCGCAGGAGTTGATTCGCATTGCACGGCCGATGTACGCCGACGAGGACCTGGGACTGGATCTCGACAACACGGTGTTTGCCCTGGACGCTTCGACCATCGATCTGTGTCTGTCCGTGTTTCCGTGGGCCCCGTTCCGGTCCACGAAAGCCGCGATCAAGCTCCACACGCTGCTCGACCTGCGCGGCCCGATTCCGACGTTCCTGCATGTGTCCGACGGCAAAATGGCCGATGTTCACGCGCTCGACCGCTTCATCCCCGAGCCTGGGGCCTTCTATGTGATGGATCGTGCCTATCTCGACTTCGAGCGCCTGCACGCCATGGCGGCATTCGGCGCGTTCTTCGTCATCCGCGCAAAGTCCAACACGCGGTACCAGCGTCGGTACTCTCAACCGGTCGACAAGACGACCGGTCTTCGCTGTGATCAGACCATCGTGCTCACGGGCGCAGATTCCACGTCTCGGTATCCCCAGCCGCTCCGCCGCGTGAAGTATTGGGACGAGTCAACGGGCAAAACGTTCAATTTCCTGACCAAGAACTTCGCGATCCCTGCGCTCACGGTCGCCGAGTTGTACCGGCACCGCTGGCCAAGTCGAGCTGTTTTTCAAGTGGATCAAGCAGCATCTGCGGATCAAGTCGTTCTTTGGGACCTCGGAGAACGCCGTCAAGAGCCAAATCTGGATTGCGGTGTCGGTGTACGTGCTCGTGGCCATCCTCAAAAAACGGCTGGATCTTCCGGTAAGTCTCTACACAATTCTACAGACACTGAGTTTGACAGCGTTCGAGAAAACCCCGCTTTTACGGTTATTTTCTGAGACCGATTACACTTCTCATAGTGAGGGCGCCCGTAACTTGTTGAATCTATTGGATTAATTCCTGGGACACTAGTGATGCCGGATGCAGGTGCAGGTCGACCTCGTCGATCATCACGATCCCGCGGAGATCGACCAGGGTCGTTCCGTCCGGGCAACACTGGCACATGTGGTAGAGGAGATCTCCAATCCATCCGATGTAGGCACGGAAACCGTCCGACAATGCGCCGAACGGCACATCGAGCCCCGGTGACGGAACGCGTAGTCGCCATCCAGCATCCGGCTGTGGAAGGCCGTGCCTACAGGCAGCAGGCAGTTCAGGAACGCTTCGACTTCCTGGTACCGGTCGCGGTCGGTCACCTGGAGTGACGGCAGCCATGCCGCGAGTGGCACTAGGAGTCTGCGCCGCAGAAAAACAGATACGACAATTGTAGGCGAGCCGACGACGGAAGGACTCGATGTCGACCACATTCCGCCCCTATGTGCCTGACCAGTCGCTGCTGTTGCCGCCCGACGTGCGGGAGTGGCTGCCCGAGGGCCACTTGGCGCACCATGTCAGCGATCTGGTGGACGGTCTGGATCTGACGGCGTTCTACGCTCTGTACGAGGGGGACGGCCGTCGCAACGCGCCGTATGAGCCTCGGATGATGGTGAAGGTGCTGCTCTACGCCTACGCGACGGGGGTGTTCTCGTCGCGCCGGGTCGCTCGGAAGCTGGAAGAGGACGTTGCGTTCCGGGTGCTGGCGGCGGGCAACTTTCCGCAACACCGGACGCTGTGCGAGTTTCGGCGTCGGCACCTGGAGGATTTCCAGGCGCTGTTCGTGGAGGTGGTCCGTCTGGCGCAGGAGTTGGGTCTGGCGCGCTTGGGGAAGCTGTCGATCGACGGGACGAAGGTGCGCGCGAACGCGAGCAAGCGCAAGGCGATGAGCTACGACCGGATGCAGGCAGAGGAACAGCGCCTGGAAAGCGAGATCGAGGCGCTGTTGCGTCAGGCGGATGCGGTTGACGAGGCCGAGGATGCGCGCTTGGGCGCGGAGGTTCGGGGCGACGATCTGCCGGCGGAGTTGCGTCGGCGGGAAGAGCGTCTGGCGGCGATCCGGGAAGCGAAGGCGCGTCTGGAAGCGGCGGCTCGGGCGGCGGACGACGCGCGGGGTCGGCAGCCGGGTCAGGATCGGAACCCGAAGGGCGGTCGGCCGTACAAGCGGGCGTATGGCGAGCCGGACGAGAAGGCGCAGAGCAACTTCACGGACCCGGAAAGCTCGATCATGAAGACGAGCAACGAGGGATTCCAGCAGTGCTACAACGCGCAGGTGACGGTGGACGCGGAGCACCAGTTGGTGGTGGCGACGGACCTGACGGCGAACGCGAGCGACCAGGGTGAGTTGCCGGTGTTGCTCGACGCGGTAAAGGAGACGTTCGCTGCGCAGCCGGAGACGGTGCTGGCCGATGCGGGGTACTGCAACGAGCGGGACTTGACGGACCTGGAGAAGCGGGGCATTGACGGGTATGTGGCGCTGGGCCGGGAGGGCAAGCAGACGGCTACCCGCGATCTGAAGGCCCATCCGGCGACGGGTCGCATGGTGGAGAAGCTGGCGACGCCGGCGGGCCGCACGGCGTATGCGGAGCGCAAGTGGTTGTCGGAGGCTCCCAACGGCTGGATCAAGCACGTGCTGGGGTTTCGGCGCTTCAGCCTGCGCGGGCTGGCGAAGGTGCGGTGCGAGTGGAACTTGGTGTGCTTGGCGTTGAACGTCAAGCGCCTGCAGCCGCTGATGGCGGCGTAGAAGGCAGGAGATGAGGCTCCCAACGGCGACAAATCGATGCGCATCGCGGTCTCTGGCGGGCCATGCGGCCCGCGAGGACCAAATTTCGTCATCTGTTCGCCAACTACCGAAAATCCACCCCGCCCTGCCGACCGGCGAAGTCGCCCCGACACGTGACTCAGGTCGTGGGCCGGCGACCCGTTGCGTGCCGCAAATCTCCTGCGGCGCAGACTCCTAGCCCGGAAAATTCGTGGCGTGTTCTGATTCCGGTACAGACACAAGAGCCCCCGTGTGGTACAAGTGCAGTGTTAACAACCACTTGCGCCACCACGGAGGCCCTTGCGTGACGACCGACACTGTACCACAGACTGTTCTGTTCCCGGATCTGTTTGACAAGCCGCTGTTCGCCCAGTTCAACCAGGAGCAGGGCAGTTCCGACGGCGGGGCGATCCTGCTGAAGGCCGCCGAGCGCATCTACGGCCTGGTCAAGGCGTTCGCCGGGTGTCTGTTCGACAAGCGGGCGCCGGACAAGACCCGGCACTCGCTCGCGGACCTGATCGGCCAGCGCATCTTTGGCATCGCCTGCGGCCATCCCGACTGCAATGATGGCGACCGTCTCGCCGACGACCCCATCCACAAGCTGCTGCTCGACAGAGACCCGGTTTCGGGCGAGCGCCTGGCGTCGCAGCCGACGCTGTCGCGGTTCGAGAACGCGGTCAACGGCTGCGCGCTCTACCGCATGGCGGACGAGTTGGCCCCGCGGGTCATCGCGCGGCATCGCCGCCGCCTGGACGGGCGGGCGCGGTGCATCACGATCGATCTGGACCCGACGGACGACCCGACGCACGGGGCGCAGCAGTACACGCTCTTCAACGGCTACTACGACAACTGGTGCTACCTGCCGCTGCTTGGCTTCCTGACCTTCGACCGCGAATCCGAGCAGTATCTGTGCGCGGCGCTGTTGCGGCACGGCAAGGCGGTCGCCTCGGAGGGGACGGTCGGGCTGTTGTCGCGGTTGCTGCCGCGGCTGCGCCGGGCGTTTCCGCGGGCGCGCATTCTCGTTCGGCTCGACGGAGGCTTTGCCAGCCCGGCGGTCTTTGCCTTCCTGGAGGCGCAGCCGCGGCTCGATTACGTGATCGCGATGGCGAAGAACGCGGTGTTGGAGCGGTACGCCGAGCCGGCCATGCTGGTGGCGCGGGCGCGGACGTGGCGCAGCGAACAGACCGAGCACGTCTACACCGAGACCAACGAGTACCAGGCCGGCACGTGGAACCACGCGCGCCGCGTGGTGATCAAGGCCGAAGTCGTCCGCCACCGAGACCGCGAGCCGCGGGACAATCCGCGCTTCGTCGTGACCAACATGCGGCAGACGCCGCGTTTCCTCTACGAGAAGGTCTACTGCGCCCGCGGGGACGCCGAGAACCGGATCAAGGAACTGAAGGCCCTACAGATCGACCGCACGAGTTGCCAGGCGTTTTCGGCGAATCAGTTGCGCGTCCTGCTGACGGCGGCGGCCTACGTGCTGATGCAGGAGTTGCGGCTGCGCGCCGCAGACACCGCGTGCGCCCGCGCGCAGGTGCCTTGGCTGCGCGACCGGCTGCTGAAGCTCGGCGTCCAGGTGGTGTGCTCGGTGCGTCGCATCGTCCTGCGCCTGCCGCGCGCGACACCGGACCTGGCGGCGTGGCGACACATTGCGTTCGCGCTCGGGGCGCGCGCCGGATAGCCGCTCAACGAGCATCGCATCGCTGCCGGCCGGAGGGCTGTCAACCGCCTGACGGGTGGAACTGTCGTTGCCCGCCTCTTGCCGCCCTCATCACTACGGCGGTCGGCCGCTTGACCACACCATCACCCGCGGTCGGCGACGTTCGAAGGGCCGCCCACCCGTCGATCACCCTCTACCGGTGACCGAATCGGGTGCTGTCACCTCCTGCCGGTGACCGCGGCGGGGTCGCCGTGAATAATCCAGGCTAGCGTAGTCTGTTCCTCGAACAGGCCGGTGACCCGTTCGTAACGAAGGTGCCGAACCCGCCGACGGAGGCTTGAATCCACCTTGGCGGGACTCTCGACGGTGCGGGAGACTCCGTAACCGACGAAGAAGAAGGCTGCCGAGTCCTCTCGGAACATGGGTTCCCAAACAGGATGTGCCGCTGTGGAGTCGAATTCGCAGGTCTCCGTGGTGTGCCGGCGGGAGATTCGGGCCCTCAGCTCGGCAGCGTCTGGTGCAGTGTCGAAATCCTCCTCGAGATCCTGGTCGCTGAGTGCAACGTGTGCCCTGACGGCGGCATCCATAGGAGACTTGTCCACTTCCCGTCGCACAAGCGAATACGGGCGGTAGCCGGTCGATGGAATGACCGGACCCATGAGCGCGAGCGCGGCTGCCTGGAGCGCCGTCGACTTGCCCATGCCGTTGTTGCCCAGGAGCAGGTTGATGTTGGGGTACTTCAGCCTCCCGGACCTAGCCGCCTCCGGGTAGCGGAAGGAAACAGTCATGTGCCTGAACGCCTGGAACCGCTCGATCTGCAGTGACTTCAGGTACATCGCGTCAGCCCCATCCGCGTTGGGTTCGTCCCCACGTCAAGCAAACAGTGCACGCAGGTATTGTAGTGGCCGGTGGTCAACGCTGACCCGCGCCGCTCTCCGAGCGGCATCGAATTCGAGCATGGCGTCCTGATCGCGATCCGTTCGAAGCCGCTATGATCCATGGATCGATGCGCAACGCGGGATTGTTTCTCATCCTCACCGCAGTCGCTACGCTCGTCGCCGTCGTGGGACGCGTCTCCGCCGATGCCGACCACGAGACGCTGGCGGGCATCGCTCGCCGCGATCGCGGAGAGCCGGGGACTCTACGGCGTGGGCGGTGCCGGGCGGTTCGTGTCCGGAGTCACGTTGATCGCCGCCGCGTGGTGCCTGTTCACCATCTCGAGTGACGGCGGGCGGCGGAGTTCGCCGGTCGTCCCGCTCCTGTTCGCGGCGTCCGGGGCGCTCACGGCGTGTTCCGGACTGATCGCGGTCCGCCTGGCCGCGATGCCGCCGGAATGGATAGATGCCGCCCGCATCGAGGCGGTTGCGCTCAGCTACCAGGAAGCGACGGTCTGGCTGCGGCGGTTCACCGGTGCGGTCGGCTTCGCGCTGGCAGGCCTCGCGTTGATCGTCGTTGCCCGGCGCCAGTGGCGCACCGGGGCTTCGCTCGGACGGGTCGCGCCGGTGTCGGCGCTGCTCGGGCTGGCGATTCAGTTCGTCTGGCTCGATGCCGCGACGGTCGTTCACATGGTGACCGGGACCCTCTTCGTCTTCTGGCTTGCCGTTGCCGGCGGCATGCTGCTGAAGGGGAGGACCTGGATTCCGGGCTGATCGGCAGTCCTTTCCAATCCAGAAATGAGCCTGAAGCGGGGCACGTGAGCCGAGCCTGTCAGGCGACCGAACCGACGGATCGAAACAGATCCTGGCGCGAGCCGCGTTGAGGGCGCGCGTGACCGCAGCATTATCGCTCATGGCGGCGGAACCGTCACGATGTACGACGCGGCGCTGGGCGCGTCCTGGTTCAGGGCGAAGGTGCTGTAGCCGCTGCCGTAGCAACCGAACGGTGAGGGTCTGGTTTGCCGGGTTCTGAACAGCAGGAGACCAAGCGGAGCGAACGTCCGTCTGTGGACGTTTGCGGAGTGCGGTAGCCGAGCGCGGAACCGGCAGCAGAGGGGCTGGACGTGACTACGCGAGGGGCTGTGAAACGGCCGGCAACGGCTGGATGGATCGTCGTCGGCGCTCGTGCCTGATGGCGTCGCGCTTCCGCCTTTCGGTGGTGCTGAAGCCGGTGACGACGCAAGTCGGCGCCGGCGATCCGGGCTCGACGACATCGCTGTCCGTCCGTATTCGACCGCAGCCGGTGACGACGCGAGTCGGCGTCGGCGATCCGGGCTCGGCAGCGCCCGCGCGAGTTGGCACGTCCGGTGTTCGAGCTTCCTCGCGCCTGCTCGTCAACAGCACGACGCCGACCGACAGGCGGCGGTAGCGGGCCGGAGCAAACCTTCAGGCCGCTGGGTGGATGGACCGGAACAACCGCGTGCGGGCCTCGTCGAGCGCCTGCGCGGCTTCGTTGTCGCTCATCGCGACCGCGACCGCGTCGAGCTTTGCGAAGGTGGTTCCGGGCTTCAGGCAGGCGGCGGCGTCGGGCAACGACTTGAGCTTCTCGTAGGGGGTCATGATGTCGGCGTCGCGGTAGCGCTTGCGCACGCGGCCCTTGCGGTCGACTTCTTCGGTGGGGAAGAAGCAGGGGCGGTGGAAGTTGAGATAGGGCGAGAGGACCTGCTGGGTGAAGGCGTTGACCTGCGCGGCACAGCGGCTGGGGATGTGGCCGTGACCGAGCTGCTTGCGGATGACCGAGCCGTTCTTGCTCTCGACCAGGGCGTTGTCGGTGCTGCGACGGGCGCGGGACTTGGTGAATGCGTCGATGTGCAGCCCCTGGAGCAGCGCCGCGACCTCGCGGTTGATGAACTCCGAGCCGTTGTCGGCGTGGAAGCCGTGGAGCGTGAAGGGGAACGCCCGCAGCAGAGCGTCGAGGACCGGGGCCAGGCAGGCGGCGTGGATATGCTCGACCGAGCCGATGCACTGGAACTGGGTGACCTCATCCACCAGGTTCACGTGGTAGAGGCCCTTGATGCCGTCCAGGTCGCCTTGATGGACGGTATCGACCCGCACCCAGCCAGGTTGTCCGAACGGCTGCGGGCGGCGGCGTTCCCCGATCGCGACCTGCACCGGGCGCGTCGGCAGCGGCGGCGTTCCGCGGCGCCGTTGATAGCTTGTCGTGTGCCGCAGGTTGTACAGATGGCCGTTGGAGATGCCGGCCAGGCGTTCGAAGCGGCGGTCGCCGAACAGATGGAAAGCGCGGGCGCAGAGCTTGCGCGTGGCCGGACCGGACAGCGTGCCGTGGAGCACGTCGAGCTCGGCCAGCAGCCCGATGTCGGCGTTGGAGTAGCGGCGCGGGAACGGTCGGCGCGGGGTGTCGCGGCGGTCGGCGATCTCTCCCGTGGTCCGGTGTTGCTGCAACAGGCGTGTGATTTGGGCCCGTGACAAGCCGGCCACCTTGGCCAGGAAGCGGCGCAGCAGGCCCTTGTCGGCCTTCCCCCGCAGGGCGTAGTCGAACCGTCGCACGGTTTTCGCCACGAACGCGTAGGAGTCGGCGCGGGTTTGTGGTTGCAGGTCGACCTGCTCGCTTCCGTCGAGGAATTCCCGAACCTGATCCAGGGTCTGCAGACGGTGCGTGTCGAGTCTCACGATCATCCTCCGATGATCCTCGACCCGGCCCCCGTTCAGGCTCATGTGTCGTTGGAAACAACTCCTCGTTCAGGCTTGTCTGTTAGTTTTGCCGCCGTGGACTTCGGGAGAGGTTCACCCCCTGGCATCCGGTTGGGACGCCAAGGGGTGACGGTGGTCGGACCGCGTCAGGCCAGGCCGATCAGGGCCGTACATGAGTTTGGTCGCCACCGTCTTTTCCTACGTCCTGAATGGATACATGAGCGTGAAGGCTCGCAAGACAAGCACAGGAGAAGGAAAAGATGCCCGATTGTACCGTAGGTGTTGACATTTCGAAGACGCATCTCGATGCCTGCATGGCCGCGCGATTCACCAATGACTCGGCGGGATTCAACGCGCTGATCGCGTGGATCGACCAGCCGGTCCGCTCGGTCGTGTACGAGCCCACCGGACCTTGGCACCGCGCCTTCGAGGAGGCGCTCCTGCAGGCGGGCCTGCCGCTGGCGCGAGCCAATCCGTTGCAGGCGCGGCGTTTTGCGCAGGCGATGGGACAGCGCGCCAAGACCGACGCCGTAGACGCGCGGGTGCTCGCGCAAATGGGGACAGCGTTGCCTCTGCGGCCGACCGCGGCGTCGCCGCCGACGCACCGCGCCCTCGAGGAACTGCAAGTGGCGCGCGACGCGCTGGTCACGGACCGCACCGCCGCACGGAACCGCCAGAAGCACCTTCGACATCCGCTGCTGAAGCAGCAGAGCAAGACGCGGCTGTCCCAGATTGACCGGCATCTGGCCGCCGTCGATGCCGCAATCGGCAAGGGGTTGGCCGAAGATGTGGTATTGGCCCGCCGGACTGAGATCCTGACCTCGATCCCGGGCGTGTCGAGCATCACCGCGGCGGGCCTGCTCACCCGGATGCCCGAACTCGGCCGCCTCGACGCCAAGGCGGTCGCCAGCCTGGCGGGTCTCGCGCCGGTCACGCGCCAGTCCGGCGCCTGGCAGGGCCGCAGCTTCATCCAGGGCGGCCGACCGCGGGTGCGGCGGCTTCTCTACATGCCGGCCCTGGCGGCGATCCGTTGCAACCCTGGCCTGCGTGCGAAGTACCGCCAGCTCCGCGGCCTGGGGAAGCCGCCGAAGGTCGCTCTGACCGCCGTCATGCGCAAGCTCCTCCTGCTGGCCAATGCCCTGCTCGAACAGAACCGCTCCTGGTTGCCCGACCGGCCCGGGCGCGGCAGCGCGGCGGCGCCGGCGGGAAGCGCGCCGTTCGTCGCCGCATGACCAGTCCGTGGGCTCCACGCCTCGCGGGTCGGATTCGAGCAGCAGAAGACCAAGTGAAGTGCACGTCCGTCTGCGGGCGTGCGCGTAGCGCGGTAGCCGAGCGCACGACCACGGCGGGGATTTGGCCGAGCGTTACTACGCGAGGAGCTGTGAGAGGGTCGTCGTCGGCTGGACGGATCGTCGTCGGCGCCCGTGCCTGCAACGCTTGCAGTGGAACGCCGCGCTGTGCCGTCGTCACGTCGGCAGCGTTCGCATGCTGGCTCACGACCTCGATGTCGATGACTGTCCGGATTTTCGGAGTCCGCCACAGAGGATGCGCGTCATGGAGCGCGCTCGGCAAGTGCAAGGATTGGCGGGACGCCGGGTTCGCCGTGCGCGGCCATCGGAGCCCCGCGCAGGGACGGTCACTCCCCTGTCGGTACGTACGCTCACCGGAGGTGACGTCGGGATTGGCCGCGACGTTCGACCATCGTACGTACAGGTCGGCGCCGGTGCCCGAATGTACGGATTCACCCCCCGCGGCGGACGAGCTCTTCCCTCGATCCGGACCCTTGACAACATGGATACTCATGTGTCATTGGAAGAGACTTCGGCAACCACCGCGTTGCGAAACCGCTGTAGGATCAGCAGGATCGGGTGGTGCACGGGGACTCGACTGCGCGCAGGCGCGCCGTCGATCGAGGGAGACGGAGATGCATATCGACAAGCGGTTCGGCTTCGGTCTGTTGGCGGCGGTCTTCGCGGGCGGCATCGTGCTCGGCGTGGCGCTTGCGTCCGGCGGCGTCGCGCAGGCCCAGGCAGGCGGCTCGGTCTTCGAGATGCGAACCTATACCGCCAACGAGGGCAGGCTGGACGGGTTGCTGCACGAGTTCCGCGGCTACGCGGCCCGCATCTTCGAGCGCCACGGAATGAAGAACGTCGGCTACTGGGTGCCGAGCGACGCGCCTCTGGCCGAGAACACCCTCATCTACATCCTGCAGCACGACAGCCGCGAGGCGGCGCAGCAGAGCTGGGACGCCTTCCGCACCGACCCGGAGTGGAGGACCGCGTTCGAGGAGCTCAACCGCGACGGGCGGCTGGCCGCCTCCGTCGACTCGGTGTTCATGGAGGCGACCGATTTCTCGCCGATGCAGTAGCGAAGATCCGACGACGCGACAAAGGAGACCGTGCGATGAGTGAGCGAGCGCCGCAGGACAGTCCTGCGAGCCATTGGATTTCGTACCGCCCCGAGATCAAGGTGATGGACTGCACCATCCGGGACGGCGGCCTGATGAACGACCACCAGTTCCCGGACGAGGCCGTCAAGGCGGTCTATCAGGCCTGCGTCGAGAGCGGCATCGACTACATGGAGATCGGGTACATCAACTCCCGCACGCAGTTCCCGCCCGGGCAGTTCGGACCGTGGAAGCACTGTGTCGAGAGCGACATCCGGCGCATCGTCGGCGACAACGACACGCCCCTGAAGCTGTCGGCGATGGCCGACGCCGACAAGAGCGACTACGCCGAGGACATCCTGCCGAAGTCGGAGAGCGTGCTCGACCTCATCCGGGTCGCCACCTACATCCACCAGATCCCGCTGGCCCTCGACATGATCAAGGACGCCCACGACAAGGGCTACGAGACCAGCCTCAACCTGATGGCTCTGTCGACGGTGCCCGAGCGCGAGTTGAACGAGGCGCTGGCCCTGGTGGCAAAGTCCGAGGCGGATGTCGTCTGCATCGTCGACAGCTTCGGTGCGCTCTACGCCGAGCAGATCGACGACTACATGACCACGTTCCAGGGCTACGCCGCGCCGGCCGGCAAGGAAGTGGGCATGCACGCCCACAACAACCGGCAGCTCGCGTTCGCCAACACCGTACAGGCGACCATCAGGGGCGCCAACCGGCTGGACGCCAGCATGGCGGGCCTTGGGCGCGGGGCGGGCAACTGCCCCATGGAGCTGCTGCTCAGCTTCCTGCACAACCCGAAGTTCCGCCTGCGGCCGGTGCTGCATTGCATCCAGCACCACATCGAGCCGCTGCGCGATGCCCTGAAGTGGGGCTTCGACTATCCCTACATGATGACCGGCGTGCTCAACCAGCATCCGCGGGCCGGCATGGCGTTCAACGAGACCGAGGACCGCGGCGACATCGTCAAGTTCTACGATTCGCTGGAAGACCCGGACTGACGGCCGGGATCCGGCCCCAACGACCATGCGAAGAGCAGTACTGGCGGCGGCGACGTTCGTCGCGGCGTGCGTCCTGGCGGCGAGCGCGGTTCGGAGTCATGGCCTGGTCGAGTCCCGTCCGGGTGAACGCGCGCCAGGTTCGCCATGACCTTCCAGGAGTTGATCCTCACGCTGTCTCGCTTCTGGTCGGAGCGGGGGTGTCTGCTGCAGCAACCTCTCGACGTCGAGGTGGGGGCGGGGACCATGCACCCGGAGACGTTCCTCCGCGTCATCGGACCCCGGCACTGGAACGTCGCCTACGTGCAGCCGTCGCGGCGGCCGGCCGACGGGCGTTTCGGGGAGAACCCCAACCGGCTGTTCAAGCACCACCAGTTCCAGGTGATCCTCAAGCCTTCGCCCGACGCGGCCCAGCGGCTGTACCTGGACAGCCTGGAGGCGTGCGGCATCGATCCGACGCGTCACGACGTCCGCTTCGAGGAGGACAACTGGGAGTCGCCGACGCTGGGCGCGTGGGGCATCGGCTGGCAGGTGCTGCTCGACGGGCTGGAGATCACCCAGTTCACGTATTTCCAGCAGGCGGGCGGTATGGACCTTGCGCCGATCTCGGTCGAGCTGACCTACGGGCTCGAGCGGATAGCGATGCACCTGCAGGGAGTGGACAACGTCTACGACCTCGCCTGGGCGCCCGGCGTCTCCTACGGCACGGTGCGGCATCGCGAGGAAGTGGAGCAGTCGAAGTACGCGTTCGGCCGGGTCGACCTGCCGGCGGGAGAGTTCGGGCGGGCGCACCGCGACCTGTTCGACCGCTACTACCAGCTCGGCGAACGCCTGCTGGCGTCCGGGTTGACGCTGCCGGCGCTCGACCATTGCCTTAAGTGCTCGCACGCCTTCAACCTGCTGGACGCGAGCGGCAGCATCGGTGTGACCGAGCGCGCGGCCTACATCCTGCGCGTCCGCAAGCTGGCCGTCGCCATCGCCGCGGCGCACGCGGCATGGGAGGCGGGGGGCGCATGAGCATGGAGCACTGGGAACTGCTCCTGGAGATCGGTTGCGAGGAGATGCCCGCGAGCTGGATTCCGGGCATCGAGGCGCAGCTCGCCGAGCGGCTGACCGCCCGTCTGGCCGAGGTGCGGATCGAGCACCGCACGCCGGTGCGGGCGTTCGTCGCCCCACGCCGACTCGTGGCCACGGTGGCCGAGCTCGCCGACCGGCAGTCCGACCTCGAAGAGACCGTGACGGGACCGCCCGTCCGGGCCGCGTTCGATGCGAACGGGGAGCCGACGCGGGCCGCGCTCGGCTTCGCGCGCAAGCAGGGGGTGGACGTCACGGAGCTGGCTCGTGTGCAGACTCCGAAGGGGGAGTATCTCGCCTGTCATCGCCGGCAGGTTGGTGAGGCCACGCGCTCCGTGCTCGGCGGCGTCCTCGCCACCACGCTGCGCGACCTCGCGTTTCCCAAGGCGATGCGCTGGGACGCCACGCTGGACGATGGCCGCGGCGATTTCCTCTTCGGCCGGCCCATTCGTTGGCTCGTCTTCCTGTACGCCTTGCGCGTGGTGCCGTTCGAGATCGGGCGGACTCCGGGTGCGGAGTCATCCGGTGTGGCGCCGGTTCGGGCCGGCAGCGTCACCTACGGACACCGGTTTTTCGGCAGTGACGGGACGCCGGGAGATCCGATCGAGGTGCTGTCGTTCGCCGACTACTGCAAACGTCTGGCGGACGCCTGCGTACTGATCGATCGGGAGGACCGGCGCGTCCGCGTCACCCGGGAACTGGAGGCGGGCGCTGCGGCGGTCGGCGGACGGCTGGCCTCACTCGATCAGCAGTCCGCGCTCCATGCGGAGGTGCCCGATCTCGTCGAGCATCCGGCGGTGGTGACCGGGACCTTTCCGGAGGAGTTCCTCGAGCTGCCGGACGAGGTGCTGTCGACCACCATGGTGCACCACCAGCACTACTTCCCGGTCGTCGACGACCAAGGCAGGCTCTCGGCGCACTTCCTGGCGGTGACCAACACGCCGGGCGACGATTCGGCCCGCAACGAGCGTATCGCGCACAACGCGGAGCGCGTGCTGGTGGCCCGGCTGCGCGACGCGCGGTTCTTCTGGGACGCGGACCGGACGCAGCGACTCGAAGACCGGCTCGACCGGCTCGACACGCTGCTGTTCCACAAGCGGCTCGGCAGCTATCGGGACAAGTCGGAACGAGTGGCGAAGCTCGCGGAAGGGATCGCCGGAGACGTACTGGGCCAGTCCATCGAGGTCGCCGGCTCGGCACGGCGGGCGGCGGCGCTCTGCAAGGCCGACCTGGCCACCGACATGGTGGGGGAGTTCCCGGAGCTGCAGGGCGTCATGGGCGGCGTTTACGCGCGCGAGCAGGGCGAGCCGGAGACCGTCTGGAAGGCCATCTACCATCACTACCTGCCGATCGGCGTCGCCGCCGACGACCCGCCGTCGCGGGGCGCGCTGGGCGAGGCGGCGGTGACCTGGGCGGCGGTGGCGCTGGCCGACAAGGTGGACACCGTCGTCGGCCTGTTCGGGGCAGGGGAGAAGCCGACCGGCTCGCGCGATCCGCTCGGCATCCGCCGTCAGGCGCAGGGGATGCTGCGGATTCTGATCGACCTTCCCGAGCTGACCGGACTGGACGTGCGCGTCGCGGTAGGACAGGTCCTCAAGCTCGCCCGCGGCGTTCACGAGACGGTTCCGGACGAGGCCGCGGCCCGGCTGACGGCTTTCATGCTCGAACGGCTCCGCTACCTCCTTGAGGAGCGCGGATTCGACCGCCGGAACGTACGTGCCGTGACGCACCAACCGCTCGACGAGCTCCGGCCGCTAGACGCGCGCCGCAAGCTGGAGGTGCTCCCGGAATTCACCGATACGGCTGACTTCCAGACCCTGGCGACGCTCTTCAAGCGCGTGAAGAACATCGCGCGCGAGTTGCCGGACGGCGGCGCATCGGACGAGACGTTCGAGACTGTGCTCACCGAGCCGGCCGAGCGGGCGCTGCTCGATGAGCTGAAGGCGCGCCGAAAGGTGATCGACTCGGCGGTAGAGACCGGCGTCGGGTTTCGCGATGCGTTCGCCGAGGCCGCAAGAATAGGCCCCGCCGTCGACCGTTTTTTCAACGAGGTGTTCGTCATGGCTGACGACCCGACGCAGCGGGACGCCCGTCTCCTCCTCATGCAGCAGGTCGAGCAGGTCATCCTCCAACTCGCCGACGTCTCGGAGATCGTTCCGGAGAAGTCCTGACGCTCTTCGTTCACCACGCGGGCGTCGCGTGTCGGTGCGGCCGCGCGCCGTGCTCGACGATTGTCCATGTAGTCGCACTGTTCAGCTTGCCGTGCGAATGATTGCATGCAATCATTCCATGTCGTCACGCCGGAGCCAAGCATGGCCAGTATCACCATTCGCAACTTGTCGCCGGAATCCAAGGTACGGCTGCGCCAACGCGCCGAGCAACGCGGGTGCAGCCTTGAAGCCCTGGTCCGATCAATCCTGGACCAGGCCGCTGCCGATACGGCCGAATCGACCCGGTTTCCGCACGACCTCATGGCGGTGGTCGAACCGGGCGATGAGCTCGAACCGTTCCTGCAGAGCCACGACCAAGTGCAGCCGCCGGTCGACGTGTCGTGATCCTTCTCGATACCAACGTCCTGTCCGAGCTGACCCGGCCCCGACCCGCGCCGCAGGTGGTGCGATGGCTCGAACGGAACGAGCCGCGGCTGGCGCTGCCGACAATCACGCTCGCGGAACTGCGCTACGGGATTGCCCGGTTGCCGGCCGGCCGTCGGCGAGCGAGCCTGCTCCGCTTCTGGCGCATGACCCGTGACCGTTTCCGCGGTCGTATCTTCTCCTTCGACGAGCGCGCCGCCGAAGTCTACGGAGACGTGGCGGCGGAGGCCGCCCGCAAGGGCGTGCGTCTCAACGTCGCCGACGGTCAGATCGCAGCAATCGCACTCGTCCATCGCATACCGGTTGCGACGCGCGATACCAGCGACTTCGAGGCGTCCGGTGTGTCGCTCGTGAATCCCTGGGATTGACGGGGCAACCGAGCGCGTCCGGAAGCCTGCGTACACTTCCTCCCCTGACCGACAGGGCATGGTCCTTGTCCCGGAGGCTGTGAGTCGGGCGGCCAGCGGACATGCAGGGAACCACGCCGGTGCGGCAGCCGTCCAAGCGGATAGTGGAGGGTTGACGGATGCCGCAACAGACCGGCTGGGACTGGAAGAAGATACTCCTCGTAGTAGCAGGCGCCGCGGCCGTGCTGGTCTTTGCGCTCGTCGGGCTGACCGCGGTCGGCTTCGTTTGGGCGACGTCTACCGTGGAGCGGTTGGGCGAGCCGGTTGCCGAGCCGGTTGTCCGAACCAGCGCGACGCAGGCCGCGGGGACGGCTGCCGCGGTCGTCGCGGTCCCCGACCAGCCGTTGCGCGTGGACATCGAGCTGGAGGAAGGCGAGTTCGAGGTTCGTCCCGGCCCGCCCGGCAGTGGGGTGCAGGTGGACGGCACGTATGTGAAGGCGTACTACGAGCTCATCGAGGAGCACACGCCCGCCGGCGAGCCGGGTGGACCCGCCACCCGGATCCGTCTGCGTCCCGCGCACCCCTGGTTCGTGCGGCTGTTCGGTGGCGGGTTCGGAGGGGACCACGCGCACAACGCGCTCACGGTCACCATTCCGCCAGGGGTTCCAATCGCGTTGACCCTGAGACTGCGCGCCGGGGAGTCGCGGACCGATCTGGGTGGTCTGACTCTCACCGAGCTCGATGCCGAGCTCGTCATGGGAGAGCACCGGCTCGACTTCAGCGAACCGCTCGCAGGGAGCCCGAGCCGGGTGCACGTGGAGGGCGGCATGGGCGAGATCCGGGTCGAGCGTCTCGGCAACGCGAGAGCACTGGAGATCGAGATGTCCGGCCGGATGGGCAGTCTGACCGCCGATCTCGGCGGTGACTGGTCCACCGACGCAGTAGCCGACCTGACGATCGACAACGCGATGGGCGAGTTGCGGATCGACGTTCCGGACACCGTGCGCGTTGCACCGGACTCGGACTCGTCGGCCGTCCTCGGGGAGAGCGGCCGTATCCTGCCCGGGACCGACGCGAGCGGCGCGGCGCCGCATGTCAGACTGCACCTGTCCAGCACGATGGGTGAGACTCGCGTCAGGCGCTATTGAGCCTCACAGGTAGCCGAACAGCGGCGGGAAGGCGACGACGACGAAGGCGGCCCAGACCGCGTAGACCGGCAGGTAGTCGGTCTGCCAGCGCTCGAGTGCGGAGAAGGAGCCGCGGCCGCCGAGAAAGCGCGCGTACAGCCAAGCCGACCACGCCAGGTTGACCAGCAGGATCAGGTTCTCGCCCAGCGCCGCCACCCGGTTCGGGCTGAAGCCGAACTCGGTGATGCGCCCCGCGATGGCGGCCAGGGCCACGCCGTCGACGACCAGGGCGCTGACCACGAGCAGAAGCTGCAACGCGTCGAATACGTCCGGAGGGGCCTGCGGGTCGCGCGCCGAGACGGCATAGAGCAGCAGGCCGAGGACGAGCGCGAGCAGCAGGTCGAAGCCGATGAGTACCTCCCGCTCCACGGCGATGCCGCTGCCGGTCCAGACCATGGTTCCCAGGAAGGCGAGCAGCACCGCGGCGAACAGTGGCGTGAACAGGCGCGTCAGCACCGGCGCCATGTTCTCGATGACGCTCTGCTTGGCCTCGACCAGCCACGCGCCGACGATGACCGCGCCCAGCGCGCCGCACGGCAGCAGCCACTGCTGCGCGAACCGCTCGACGTCCGCGCCGATGGCGGCGAACATGCCGAGGGTGAAGCCGGTGAGCACGCCGCCGCCCAGCGCCATGAGCACGTAGTAGATGAACAGCTCGCCGGAGAAGCGCACGAAGTCCATCCGCCCGCCGCCGTCGCGCCAGCGGCCCCCGGCGTAGGCGATGCCCACGGCGAGCCACAGCGCGATCGGCAGGTGCAGCGCTGCGAGCAGAATTGTGTGCCCGCCGGGCGTGAACGGAAAGACGTTGATGACGAGGGCGGCGGCGGCGAACGCCAGCACCAGGCGCAGGCATCCCGCCCCGTCCAGCCGTCGCTTCCAGGCGAAGTAGGCTGCGAGGAAAGGAAGCACGAAGAAGGCGAGATTGCGGAAGTAGAACGGCAGCAGCTCTTCGTCGACGTTGACCAGCGGCGGGTAGCCGAACAGCTCGGGCAGCTTTATCGCCAGCGCCGCCGCGGCCGCCAGACCGACCACCACCAGGATCTCCGCTCGCGCCGTGCCGGTTGTTTGGTCCGCTCCGTCAGGGGCGACCACGAGCTGTTTCCACAGCCGCTCGGAGTGCTCGCGCGCGAACTCGCGCGACACCGCGTCGAGGTTGCCCATGCGCTTGACGGCGACCAGGAACGCCTCCTCGGCGGTCAGACCGGACTCGATCAGCGCCGTCACCTGGTCGCGCAGATGGCCCTCCAGCTCCTCCACGTCCGATGTGCGGATGGCCGGTCGCCGCCGCCGGTAGGTCCGCCACTGCGCGAACTGCGCTTCGAGCGTGTCGTCACGTATTGCCATGGTCGTTCCGTCCTCGTAGCCCATCTTTACCAAGATTAGCGGTCGTTTTGCGGATTTGGGCGGTTTTCGTGGAGTGCGAGGCCTGTAACTTGTTGATTATAAAGGATCGGGTTTCGCCAGAGACGAATGTAGCGCCATAATCGTATAACAATAGTTGCCTGGGACAGGGTGCGTCCGCTATGGTGAGCGCCATGTTCATTCGGCGCACCCAAACCCGGCGGACTGAGGACGGAAAGCCCTACTTCTCTCATCGCCTCGTGCACGCCGAACGCCTCGGCAGCAGCGTGCGCCAGCGCACCCTCCTCAACCTCGGTCGCCACTTCGATATTCCTCAGGCGGACTGGCCGCTGCTGTGCGCCCGCATCAACGATGCGTTGAGCGGTCAGGCGCCGCTGGTGGCCGATTGTCCGCCTGCCGTGGAGGAGGAAGCGCAACGGATCGCGGCGCAGTTGATCGCCCGCGGCGCGGCCGCGCCGACCGCCGGACCGACCGATGTGCAGCCGGTCGATGTCGACTCGTTGCGGCTGGTCCGGCCCCGCAGCGTCGGCGTGGAGCAGGTCGGCCTGTGGGCGCTCGAGCAACTGGACCTGCCGGCGCTGCTGACCCGGTTGGGCGTCAACGGCGCCCTGCGCAGCGCGGCCACCGGCGCCATCGTCGGGCGTCTGGCCGCGCCCGCCTCGGAGCGCGCGACGCACCGCTGGCTGCAGGAGCGCAGCGGTCTCGGGGAGTTGCTCGGCGTCGACTTCGAGACCGTCGGTGCGATGCAGCTCTACCGCGCCTCGGACGTGCTGGTGAAGCATCGCGAGGCGATCGAGGCGCATCTGTTCGACCGCGCGATGGGGCTGTTCGACCTGCAGCCGACGGTGACGCTCTACGACCTGACCAACACCTACTTCGAGGGCGAGGCGAGCGACCAGCCGCAGGCGCAACGCGGGCACTCGAAAGAGAAGCGCAGCGACTGCCCGCTGCTGACCCTGGGCCTGATGCTCGATGCCAGCGGCTTCGTGCGCCGCTCGAAAGTCTTCGCCGGCAACGTCCGGGAACACCGGACGCTGGCCGGGATGCTCGAAGCACTGGAGGCGCCGGTCGGCGCCCTGGTGGTGATGGACCGCGGTGTCGCCACCGACGCCTGTGTGACTTGGTTGCGCGACAACGGCTACCGCTATCTGGTGGTCAGCCGCGAACGCCACCGCCGCTTCGATGCCGATGCCGCCGTGTCGCTCCAGACGCAGTCGGACCAGACCGTGCACATGCACAAGGTGGTCTCGACCGACCCCGACGAAGTGCGCCTGTACTGCTACTCCGAGGAGCGCGCCGAGAAGGAGCGGGGCATCGTCGAGCGTTTCGCCTCCCGCTTCGAGACCGCCCTGACGAAGCTCAACGACGGGCTGTCGCGTCCCCGCGCGCACAAGCGCCTCGACCAGGTCTGGCAACGCATCGGACGGCTGAAAGCCAAGCATTCCCGCGTCGCCTCGCACTACCAGATCACCGTTACCGCCAACGAGGCCGGCGACCAGGCCGTCGCCGTCAACTGGACCCGCCGCCCCCAGGACGGCTCGATGGTTACCCATCCGGGCGTCTACTGCCTGCGCAGCAGCGAGACCGACTGGAACGAAGACGCCTTGTGGCGTACCTACACCACGCTCACCGACGTCGAGGCGGTATTCCGCTCGCTCAAATCCGAGCTCGGCCTGCGCCCGATCTACCACCGCAAGCCGGCGCGGGCCGACGGCCACCTGTTCATCACCGTCATCGCCTACCAGCTCGTGCAGGTCATCCGCACTCGGCTGCGCGCGCGCCGCGAACACGCCAGGTGGACCACGCTACGCCGCGTCCTCGAAGGCCAGCAGCGCGTCACCGCCACCTTCCGCCGTCCCGACGGACGCACGCTGCATGTGCGCACGGCAACCCAAGCCGAACCCGATCAGCGGGCCATCTACGACGCGCGCGGCGTCGACCCACATCCCGGCGGCGTCCGCAAGACGCTCGTCTGACCGACCAATTTCCCCGGTTCGTACGCGTTTGTAGTGCCACTCGGGCATTTCTGTCGGCGTAAACCACTGATTCTAAATTGGTTTAGTTTTGTGGTTGGTAAACTTGGGGTAGTGGTCCCGGTTATCCGAGCGCGAGCGCCGGGGTGGCGTTCCGCCAGATCCCGCGCAGCGTGGCGTCCACCACCTGCCATTGCTGCCGTTGAGTCGCCAGGTGCGCGCGTCCCGCTTCGGAGATGCGGTAGTAGCGGCGGCGCCGGCCGCTCTCCGCGGTGGCCCAGCGCGCCTCGACGCAGCCGAGCCGCTCCAGCCGGTGCAGCAGGGGGTAGAGCATGCCGTCCGTCCACCGGAGCTGTCCGCCGGACAGCTCGCCGACCCGCTTGATGATGGCGTAGCCGTAGCTGTCGCCCTCGGCCAGGATGGCCAGGACGAGTGGTGCGGCGGAGGCGGCGACCAGGTCCTTGCTGATGTCCATCGTTTCGGGTGCCGGCGCGTTGAGACTGTCGGTGGGCGCGGCTCGATCTAATACATAGCACCTCAATGCATAGATGTTCAAGGTAATTGGTCCGCAATCGCTTGACGAGATGCCTGGACGCAGACTCGTCTCGGGGGGTTGGCCAGGGCATCGTGGGTCCGGTGTGGTGATATTCAATAGGGAACCGAGCTGCTTGCAAAACTCTTGGCGTAGCTCGGCTCGGAGCACAAGTTCTTCTGGTGAACATCGTTTTGCCTGGATCCCGACCGAGAATGCGGGGCGGGAGGACCGGCGGCGACCCAAGAGGCGAAAATCAGGGAGTTCGAGGGTTTTCCCACCGGGCGTTGGAGACACCGGTTGGTGACTGACGCCTGTCGGGCGACCGGAAGGGGATGCGCGTTGGCCGGCGAGGCGTTGGTTTACGTCACCAGCCGCAGGAGCTGGTCGGCGGTGAGCGCCAGCACGCCGAACATGCAGTGGCACATCACCTTCGCGTTGCCGCGGACTCGGACGTGGCGCCCGCCGAACTCGTCCTTGAGTCGGCCATTGACGCGCTCACCCGCCGTGCGTTCGTTGTACCGAACCTGTTCGGGAAGCTGCAAGCCGAGACGCTTCAGGCGCCGGGCTTCGGTCTGCAGTTCTTCGGCCAGCGCAGTGTCACGGCGGGGGTTGATATCGATCAGCGGGACGTGGCCGAGTGCGCGGCTGTGCTCGCGGATCTGCACCGCGTCGTAGGCGGCATCCATCAGGTCATACAGATTGTCCACCCGCTGGGCCGACAGGGTGGCCAGTGGAACGGCGGCCTGGCTGTCGTGCAGCGAGGCGGACGTCAGGATGCAACTGACCGGAATCTGGCCGTCGGCCACGTCGATGTGCAACTTGTAGCCGACCCAGGTGTCCCTGTAGCCCTTGCTGTTCTTCTTCGTGCCCACACTGCACTCGGCCGGCAGGTCGTCGAGCATCTCCTGCAGGGTCATGCTCGGTTGCCGGTCGAGGCGTTTGCGTGTCTTGGGCCGTTCTTCACCCTTCTTCGGCCGCCCCCGCTTGCGCTTGGGCGGCGGAGGCGACTTCTCCTTCGCGGCCGGCTTCTCGCGCCCCTCGATGGCCGTCGAGTCTCGGGACAGATGGCCCACCAAACGGTCGCCGTGCGTCTTCCGGAGCAACGCTTCATGCACGCGCTGGGGCAACTGGGAGTGGGCGAATTCGGCGAAGGCGCGAGAGAAGACCGACTCGCTTGGCATCTCGCGCCGCCGCTCCCAGCCGCAGATGCGGCGCAGCACCACGTCGGTGGCCAACCGGTCCAGCAGCAGGCGCGTGGTCGGCATGTCGTAGACCGCCTTGGCGACGAAGGCGCGCGCCACCGCCGCGCGGTCCTTGCGGGGGCGGCCCGGCATCCGCAAGCGCGAGGGAATCATCTGCTCGATACGGATCACCTCGAGGGTCTGCACCAACTGCTGCTGTTTCTCGGTCAGCGAACCCAACACCTGCTCCAACCGGGGAAACAGGCCCTGTTGGATTGACTCCCAGTAGGCGGCGAACGAGGCGCGCAGGTTCTGCATGGCTTGACTGCTCCCAGCGCCTACTATATATAGTAGCGTAGGAGTGAGGTCAAGGAGGGAACCGATGGGCCGCCGGAACCCGATGCGCCGGTACAGCGAACAATACGATGCGCTCAAGGCGGAGTTGCAAACGCTCGGGTTTGTCCGCCAGGGCAGTATCCAGACCCGCCGTCTCACGTGCGGGAAGCCTGCCTGCCGCTGCCACCGCGACCCGGACGCGCGTCACGGCCCGTACCGCTACTGGACACACAAGGTGCGCGGAAAAACGGTCAGCCTGCTGCTCTCCGAAGACGAACTCGCCCTCTACCAGGAGTGGCTCGAGAACAACCGCGAACTGGAACGGGTCGTGAGGGAAATGCGCCACGTCTCGTCGCGCGCGCTCGCCCTCATAACCGACCGGGAGGTCCCAGAGGTCCCTTGAGACCCCGTGTCTCCGGTTCCCCGGCGCCGGTGACGGCTGCTATCCTAATCCTACGAACGCTGCGTCCCACCCCGCTGACCGTCCGTTCCCTCTGCCTCGGGTAGGAAAACCCGGCCGACCAAGGGTTTTGCAAGAGGCTCATCCTATAATGGATATCCATGCTTGCCATCTCCCTGAAGCTTCCGGAGGACTTGCTCGCTACGTCCGGCCAGTGCGCTGCGGCCCTCCAACTGTCGCGGGCCGAGTACATCCGGCAGGCGCTGGAGCGCATGAACCACGACACGCGCGCTCGTCTGCGTGCGGACCGGCTCGGGGCCGCCTCCCGTCGAGTTCGGCAGGAGAGCATGCGCGTCAATGCCGAGTTCGACGCCATCGAACGGGACGTCGATGCCTGAGCGCGGCGAGATCTGGGTCCCCGATCTCAATCCGCGCCGGGGGACCGAGCCCGGGAAGACCCGGCCTGTGCTGCTCGTGCAGGCGCAGGCGCTGCTCGACGCCAGCCATCCGTCGACGCTCGTCGCGCCGCTCACGACACGCCTGGTGGACGACGCCGAGCCGCTCCGGATCAGGGTCTCCGCGGGGGGCGATCTGCAGCGGGACTCGGACGCCCTGATCGATCAGCTCCGGGCCATCGACAACCGCCGCCTGGTCCGGGGTCCGCTCACCCGACTCGGGCGGCGCGAGATGGCGCAGGTGGGACAGGCGCTGCTGGAGGTCCTCGACCTGGCCGAGGCCTGACTCCGTCGGGCAGGTTTGCTACGCCGCCCGAATCCAGCGGATCAAGGTGCGGAAGTCGGGCGGCTTGCCGTACATCAGCAAGCCGATCCGGAACACCTTCGCGGCGACCCATACGGCGGCGACCACCGAGAGGAGGCCGGTGCCGATCGACAGCCAGACCTCCCACCACGGCGGCGGCTGGCTCGACGACATGCGCAGAATCATCCCGAACGTGTTGACGGGCGGCAGGTGGCTCACCGTGACGGCGAGCACCGAGTTGGGGTTGCGGGACACCGCCGGCCAGACGAGCCAGGGGAGCATGACGACCAGCATCAGCGGCATCTGGAGCGACTGCGCCTCGGTCATGTCGTTGACCGCGGCGCCCACCGCCAGCATCAGGGAGCCGATCACGAAGAAGCCGATCAGGAAGAAGATCAGCAGGTAGAGGATCAGCCACGGGTCGAGCAGGCCGAACATCGAGAAGGACGACAGCGCAACGAGGCCGAGCCCGAGGTAGAGACCGATCATGAGCAGGCTGGTCGCGACCGCGCCGAGCAGCTTGCCGGCCATCAGCTCCATCGGTGACACGGCCGACAGGAGCACCTCCACCACGCGCGTCGACTTCTCCTCGATGGTCGACGTCAGCATGGTCTGGCCGCCGGCCATGATGCCCATGATCAGGAGGCTCATGAAGGCCACGGGCAGGATGGAGTTGAATCCGCGGACCGTCTCGCGCTCGCCATCCGGGCCGACCGTGGTCGACGGCTGTCTGGCCACCCGGAGCAGCGCATCCATCGCGGCCCGGTCGAGGGCGCGGGCCGCAACGCGGGCGTCGACGATCGCATCGCGGACGTTGCGGTGGACGAACGAGAGGTCGCGGTCGTCGAGCCCGGGCGACACGTAGAGGTCGTAGGCGCCGAGCTCCCGGTCGGGGTCGGCAGCCTCCACCGCGTCCTCGTGAATCACGATCAGCGCCGTGCGACGCAATCCGCCGGCCTCTTCGTTGAGCCAGTCTTTCGCGGCCTCGACGTCAGTGTCCCTCGGAAGCGCCGTCAGCCGGACGTTCGGGGCGGGCCCGAGCGCATCCTCCATGGACTGCGCGAGCGCGGCGTCGGCCATTCCGCCGAGCACTTCCCGCGCCCTGCCGAACGTGCGGTCGAATTCCTCCCGTCGCCGCCGGGCGACGGCCTCCGGATCGAGCGCGGCACGCATCTCCGGGAACACGACACCGGTCGGGTCGATGACGGCGTACTCGCCCTCGATCCGGTAGGCGTCGTCGTCGAAGATTCGCGGCCCGACGACAACCAGCACGCCGAGGATGGCCGGCATGACGAGCAGGCCGAAGATGAAGCCCTTGGTGGCTACCGTCGCGAGGAAGTCTCGAAGGGCGACTTGCAGGATGCGCTTCATGCGGGCGCCTCTTCCGTCTCGGCGTCCCGGAGCGCCGCACGCAAACGGTCCGCCTCGGTCGTGGCGGTCGCTCCGGTCACCAGCTCGACGAACACGTCTTCGAGACGCTGGCGCGACAGCTCGATGCGCGCGGCCGGCGTCTCGTCCATGATCCGCCGCATCGCCGCGGCCGGTTCGGTCCCTGCGCGCAGCAGGATCTCCAGTCCCCGATCGTTGCGCCGGACGCGTTCCACCTCGGGAATCGAGGCCAATCCCGTCATATCGGCATCGGGATCGAGCGGCTCGAACTGGATGGCGCGCGGATCGTACCGGCTCCGGATCGCCGCGAGATCGGCGTCCAGCACCTTGCGGCCCTCGTGCACCATGATGACGTGCTCGCAGATCTCCTCGGCCTGCGGCATCACGTGGGTCGAGAAGAGGACGGTGGCGCCGCGGCGGTGCTCCTCCAGAATCAGGTCGCGCAGCATCCGCATGCTGACCGGATCGAGCCCGCTGAACGGCTCGTCGAGGATCAGCAGGTCCGGCGCGTGGATCGTCGCCGCGACGAACTGCACCTTCTGCGACATGCCCTTCGAGAGCTCGTCGCTGCGCTTCGACTCGACGCCGCGCAGACCGACCCGCTCGAGCGCATAGCCGATCCGCCGGTCGAGATCCGGGCCGTCCGCGCCCTTCAGGCGCGCCAGGTACCGGAGGAAGGGTCGCACCTTCATCCGCTTGTACAGGCCACGCTCCTCGGGCAGGTAGCCGATGCGGTCCTTCGCCTGCAGGGCCGACGCGTGGCCGAGAATGGAGATGGCTCCGGCGTCCGGAAAGAGGATCGACATGATCATCCGGATCGCCGTCGTCTTTCCCGCGCCGTTGGGTCCGATGAAGCCGTAGAGCCCGCCCCGCGGCACCTCCAGGCCGAGATCGGCCACGGCGGTCATCCGCCCGAAGGTCTTGGTGACGCCGGTCATCCGGATGGCGGGTTCCATACTCTCAATGTCGAGACGGTAGTTCGTCCGCGGTGGTCTGGCGAGCCACCTCCAGCCCCTCGGCGCGCGCAGCTTGCAGGAGGGCTTCATCCCAGCAGGCGAAAACCACGGATTCGTCGAGCCGGCGGGCCAACTCCAGACAGGAGGCCAGATGCACGCAGTCGGCGCCGCGCAGGGGGTGATGCTCCGCAAGCCGGCGGATCGACGGTTCGAGCGTGGATGACAGCTCCACGATTGTCAACGTCGGCCAGTCGCGATCGAAGTCCGCCAGGGCCGTCTCCAGCGTTGCCCTTGCGCGTGGCTCGCTGCGTGCCTTGCGTCTTACGGCGCACACGGCTTCCGCGTAGGTCAGCCGCGCCGTCGCCAGATGATCCGCTTGCCGCCAGAGCGCCAGCACCCGCTCGGAGCCCTGCTCCCGCACGTAGCGCTTGATCAGCGCGCTCGTGTCGAGATAGACGGTCATCGCCGGTCTTCGGAGACGATCCGGGATAGAGGCGAGCCGGCGAGCCGGTACGTCGTCAGGTTGTCGCGTCGATGCGGTTCGGTTCGCAAGGTCAGAAAGCCGGTGCCCGCCAGTCTTTCGAGGCGTTCGTCGATCGGTTGCGCGCGTGCCGGTTCCCTGACGATGCGCGCCACCGGCCGGCCGCGGTCGGTGATGAGCACCTCTTCGCCGGAGCGGACGGCGGCGAGGAGGCTGCTGAGATGCGCCTTGGCTTCGCGAATGCCGGCGGTGATCATGGAACGGGAATCCTCCAGCGAACCACTTTATCTCTAAAGTAGTCACACAGCGGCTCGGAGGTCAAGCCTGAGCGGCCGTGTGGGGGCCGAGTCACCACTGCGAGCGGCCCGCCGCGGGCCGGGATCGTGTACGAGCGTTCACGCTAGAATAGCCGCGCGGATCGCATCGTCCAACCCATCCCAGAGAGCTTGAAGAAGAAGACCGGATCAGACGCATGTCCAAGAAGCCGTCGGCCAAGAAGACCAAGTCCAGCTCGTCCACCGGCAAGTCATCCGCGAAGCAGGCGGCGTCCAAGGCCAAGTACGTCTACTTCTTCGGCGGCGGCTCCGCCGAAGGGGACCGGACGATGCGCGACCTGCTGGGGGGCAAGGGGGCGAACCTGGCCGAGATGACCAATGCCGGGCTGCCGGTGCCGCCCGGGTTCACCGTGTCGACCGAGGCGTGCACGGTCTACTACGAGCAGCGCCGCCGGGTGCCCGCGGCCATCGACGCGGAGATGGACAGGCATCTCGCCGATCTGGAGAAGCTGACCGGCGCGAAGCTGGGGTCGCCCGGTCAGCCGCTGCTGGTGTCGGTGCGGTCGGGCGCCAAGTTCTCGATGCCGGGCATGATGGACACCATCCTGAACCTCGGCCTCAACGACCGCGCCGTCGAGGGGCTGAAGGCGCGCACCGCCAACGGCCGGTTCGCCTTCGACAGCTATCGCCGCTTCATCCAGATGTTCGGCAACGTCGTGCTGGAGATCCCCAAGGAGGCGTTCGAGGAGGAGTTCGAGGGGGTCAAGGCGCACCGCGGCGTCGATCTCGACACCGAGCTGGACGAGATCGCGCTGCGCGAGGTGGTCGACCGCTTCAAGGCGGTGGTCATCCGCGAGAGCGGCGAGCCGTTTCCGCTCGACCCGCGGCGGCAGCTCCGGATGTCGCGCGATGCGGTGTTCCGCTCGTGGCAGAACCCGCGCGCGAAGGAGTACCGGCGCATCTACGACATACCGGACGCCATCGGGACGGCCGTCAACGTGCAGGCGATGGTGTTCGGCAACACCGGCGACCGCTCGGGCACGGGGGTCGGCTTCACCCGCAACCCGGCGACCGGGGAGAACGAGTTCTACGGCGAGTTCCTCATCAACGCGCAGGGCGAGGACGTCGTGGCGGGGATTCGCACGCCGCAGCCGATCAACGAGCTCGAGCAGGTGATGCCGCGAGCCTACGAGGAGCTTCGTACCATCACGAAGCGCCTGGAGCAGAACTACAAGGACGTGCAGGACTTCGAGTTCACCATCGAGAACGAGAAGCTCTACATGCTGCAGACCCGCAACGGCAAGCGCACCGGCTACGCTGCGGTGGTCATCGCCACCGACCTCGTGGCCGAAAAGGTGATCGAGCCGGTGGACGCGGTGCGCATGGTCGATCCGGACGCGCTGTCGCAGTTGCTGGCGCCGGTCTTCGACCCGGACGCCTGGGCGGCGCTGCCGGCGGTGACCCGCGGCCTGCCGGCGTCGCCCGGCGCGGCCTGCGGCGAGGTGGTCTTCACCGCCGACGAGGCGGTGCGCTGGGCCGGCCAGGGCCGCGACGTGCTGCTGGTCCGCAAGGAGACGGTGCCGGACGACATCCACGGCATGCACGTCTCGCAGGGGGTGCTGACCGCGACCGGCGGCATGACGTCGCACGCGGCGGTGGTCGGCCGCCAGATGGGCAAGCCGTCGGTGGTCGGGGCGGGCGAGCTGCACGTCTCCGAGACCGAGCGGGTGGTGACCGTCAACGGGCAGCGCTTCGAGCAGGGCGACTACGTGTCGTTCGACGGTCTGAGCGGCGAGGTGAAGATCGGCCGCGTCTCCACGAAGCCGAGCGAGATCCTGCAGGTGCTGGCCGGCGAGCTGAACCAGCGCAAGTCGGACATCTATGGCCGGTTCTCGAAGCTGCTCAAGTGGGCCGACAAGTTCCGCCGCCTCGGTATCCGCGCCAACGCCGACCAGCCCGACCAGGCCGCCACGGCCTACGCCTTCGGCGCCCGCGGTATCGGTCTGTGCCGCACCGAGCACATGTTCTTCGGCGAGGAGCGGATCCCGATCGTCCAGCGCATGATTCTGGCCGAGACCGAGGCCGAACGGCGGGTGGCGCTCGACGAGCTGCTGCCGCTGCAGCGGGAGGACTTCTACGGCGTCTTCAAGGCGATGCGCGGCCAGCCGGTGACGATCCGGCTGATCGATCCACCGCTGCACGAGTTCCTCCCGAAGCGCGAGGAGCTGATGGTCGAGATCGCGCGCGCCGAGGTGAAGGGCGGCGGCGGGAAGGAGCTCGAGGAGCGGCGGGCGCTGCTGCGGCGCGTCGAGCAGCTCCACGAGTTCAACCCGATGATGGGGCACCGCGGCGTGCGGCTGGCGATCAGCTATCCGGAGATCGCCGAGATGCAGGCGCGCGCCATCCTCGAGGCGGCCTGCCGGCTGACGAAGGAGGGGTCGAAGGTCATCCCCGAGATCATGATCCCGCTGGTCGGTCACGTCGGCGAGTTCCGCGACCAGAAGGAGGTAATCGACCGGGTGGCGGCCGAGACGATCAGCACAGCCGGCGTGAAGGTGAAGTACCTGGTCGGGACCATGATCGAGATCCCCCGCAGCGTGCTCGTCGCCGGCGAGATCGCGGCCGACGCCGACTTCTTCTCCTTCGGCACCAACGACCTGACCCAGATGGCGTTCGGGTTCTCGCGCGACGACATCGGCAAGTTCCTGAAGGACTACCAGGCGCGCGGCATTCTCACCCGCGACCCGTTCGAGACCATCGACATCGAAGGCGTCGGCGAGCTCGTGCGCATCGGAGTGGAGCGGGGCCGTGGCGCGCGGCCGAAGCTGAAGCTCGGGGTGTGCGGCGAGCACGGGGGCGATCCTGCCTCCATCGACTTCTTCGAGGAGGTCGGTCTCGACTACGTCAGCGCGTCGCCGTACCGCGTGCCGACCGCCCGGTTGGCCGCCGCCCAGGCCGCGCTCGCGCGGCGGTAGCCGGCGGGGGGATGGGCAGAATCAACCGGCTGCCGGCCGGGCTCGCCAACCAGATCGCGGCCGGGGAGGTGGTGGAGCGCCCTGCCTCGGCGGTCAAGGAGCTCGTCGAGAACGCCCTTGACGCGGGCGCCCGCCGGGTGGCGGTGACCCTGGAGTTGGGCGGCAAGCGTCTGATTCGCGTCGAGGACGACGGCGAGGGGATGACCCCCACCGATGCGGAGCTCTGCATCGAGCGACACGCCACCAGCAAGATCGGCAGCCTCGGGGACCTTACCGCCATCGCCACGCTCGGCTTCCGGGGCGAGGCGCTGCCGAGCATCGCCTCGGTGTCGCACTTACGGCTGCGCACACGCGCCCGCGGCGCGTCGAGCGGAGTCGAGGTCGGGGTGGACGGAGGGGAGCCGGCGCGTGTGACGGAGGCCGGCCTTCCGGAGGGCACCACGGTCGAGGTTCGGGACCTCTTCTACAACGTCCCGGCCCGGCGCAAGTTTCTGAAGACGGACGGGGCCGAGACCGGACACATCTCGCGTGCCCTGACGGCGCTCGCCCTCGCCTACGCCGAGGTGGGGTTTCGGCTGCGAAGCGGTCCTCGCACGCTCTTCGACTACCCCCCGGTGGCGAGCTTCGCGGATCGATTCTTTCAGGTCTACGGGGATCGGCCGGAGCTGGTCGAGGTCCGGAAAGAGGCGGCGGGGATTCGGCTCGCGGGAATGGTCGCCGCTCTGGCCGCCGACGGCCCCGCCCGGGGACCGCAGCACCTGTTCGTCAACCGCCGCGCCGTGAAGGATCGCACGATCCTGCACGCGGTGAACGACGCCTACAGCCGCGCCACCATCAAGCCGCGCAGCCCCGAGGTGCACCTGTTTCTGGAGCTTCCGCACGAGCGGGTCGACGTCAATGTGCACCCGACCAAGGCCGAGGTCCGGTTCCTGGAGCAGTCGCTGGTGCACGAGGTGGTTCGGCGCGGTCTGGCCGACGCGCTGGGGCAGGAAGCCGTGCCGCAGGTGTCGCTGGCGCCGTCGCGCGGGGCGCCGGCCGAGCCGCGGGCGCACGCCATTCCGGGCATCGTGGCAGGGATGGGGGCGGCGAGCCGCTGGGGGCCGGTGACCGACGTCTTCCGCCGCCGGGAGGGCGAGGGCGGTCGGGCCGGCGCCGTTCGCGAGCGATCGACGGCTTCGGGGGACGGTGCGGATGCGGAGGTTCCCGTCGGCGCCGTTCCGTCCGACGTCGGCCCGGCGCCTCTGATGCCCTTGGGCCAGTTCCGCGACATGTTCATCATCGCCGTCGACAACGACGGGGTGGTCATCATCGATCAGCACGTCGCGCACGAGCGCATTCTCTACGAGCAGGTCACGGAGCGGTTGACCCGTGGCGCGCTCGAGTCGCAGCGCCTGCTCGAGCCGCTACTGATTGCGCTGCCGGCCGGCGCCCGCGACGCCTTGGCCGCCCACGCCGACGATCTCGCCCGGCTCGGATTCGAGATCGATCCGTTCGGCGGCGACAGCGTGCGGGTGGCGGCGGTCCCGGCCCTGCTCAGCCGCGGCGCCTGCGAGACCGCGGTGCGCGCCCTGGCCGAGGACCTGGAGGGGCTCGACCGCGGGGCGAGCGTCGCGGACGCCATCGGCCGGATCGCGGCCAGCACCGCATGCCACGCCGCCGTCAAGGCGAACGACCGCCTGACGATGGAGAAGATGACGTACATTCTCCGGGAGCTGCGGCGGACCGCCTATTCGACGGTCTGCCCGCACGGTCGGCCGGTGCTGCTTCGACTGACGCGGCAGGAGCTCGAAAGGCGCTTCGAACGTACCTGACGCGCCGCCGGGGCGCGGGCACGGAGCGTGATGCCGAGAGGTGCGACAGAGATGCAGGAATCCGACGCGCTCCTGATAGCCGTTGACGCGGAGGACCGCGAAACGGGAGTCGTGGACAAGTTGACCGCTCACCTGGACGGCATCCTGCACCGCGCCTTCTCGGTCTTCGTCTTCGACGAGGCCGACCGCCTGCTGTTGCAGCGACGGGCGATCGGCAAGTACCACTCGGGCGGACTCTGGTCCAATACCTGCTGCAGCCACCCGCGGGCCGGAGAGAGTCTGCTGGACGCCGCCCACCGCCGGCTGCGCGAGGAGATGGGCTTCGACTGCCCGCTGCAGGCCGTGTTCGGCTTCGTCTATCGCGCCGCGCTGGACCGTGGGCTGGTTGAGCACGAATTCGATCACGTCGTCGTCGGGCGGTTCCAGGGAGCTCCCGCGCCGGACGCGGGCGAGGCGGAGGAGTGGAAGTGGGAGCGCGTGCCGGCGATCCAGTCACAGCTTGCTGAAGACCCGGGGGCGTTTACCGCTTGGTTCAAGCCTGCCCTCGACGGACTTCTGGCACGCGGTCTCCCGTAGAGTCTGTTTCCACCTGCCGATGGAGCAAGGCGCTACAATTGCGCCGATCGGAGGGTGTGCGTCAGGTTCGATCATCGGAGCTTCGGCAACTCCCGCGACGTGGCTCAGCCGCCCGCGGGTAGGGCTCTCCGCATGCGGTCGGAGCAAGGAGTCGACATGTCCAGGTTGCTGCTCGGTTTGACGTTCGGATTCGCCGCGGCCGGCGCGCTGCTCGTCCCCTCGCAGGTGGTCGCCCAGATCACTACCGCGACGGACGTGACGCAGGAGGAGTACATGGCGGTCAAGAACGCTCCGGAGGGGGGCGTCGACCGTCAGGTCAAGGTGGTCGACATCGGCAAGTCGAACGTGGCGGTCGGCATCCTGCATCGCGACGCCCTCGAGCCGAGCGACGGGCCGGCGCGCGGCATCGTGCACACGCTGGTGACCGAGGTCTACTACATCGTGTCGGGAGCCGGCACGCTGATGACCGGCGGGACGATCACCGAGCGGGGGGACATTCCGGAGGACAGCCACATCGTGCAGGTGCTGGTGGGCGAGAGCTACCGCGCCGCGGCCGAGGGCGGCCGGGTGCGCGACGTCTCGGAGGGGGACATCGTGGTGATTCCGGGCGGGGTGTTCCACGGCTGGACGGCGATCCCGGACCACGTCACCTACCTGAGCATCCGGCCGGATCCCGACAAGGTGCTGCCGGCCGGCTGGGTCAACCCTCTCGTTCAATAGCCGCGGGGAGCGGCGAGAACGTACGAGCACGATCGGATCAGCCAGAGGAGGCAGAACATGCCGGCACGCAGGGTGAGCGTCGCGCGGATCGTCGTGCTTGGTGGACTGCTCGCGGCAGGTGCAGCGCCGGCGGCGGCGCAGACCGACAACGGGGAGTGGCGCAGTTATGGAGGCGATATCGCGAACACGCGGTATGCCCCGCTCGACCAGATCACGGCCGGGAACTTCAACGACCTGGAAGTCGCCTGGCGGGTGAAGACGGCGAACTTCGGGTCGGAGCCGGAGTTCAACTTTCAGGCGACGCCGCTGATGGTCGGCGGGGTCCTCTACTCGACGGCCGGTTTGCGCCGGGCGGCGATCGCGATGGACGCCGGGACCGGCGAGCTGCTCTGGATGCACCGGCTCGACGAGGGGGAGCGGGCCGAGGTGGCGCCGCGGCGCCGGTCCGGCCGCGGGCTGGCCTATCGCGCCGACGGCGGCGACGGAGAGATCTTCTACGTCACGCCGGGCTACCGGCTGATCGGGCTGAACGCCCGTACCGGCGAGCGCCTTGCCGATTTCGGCGAGGACGGCATCGTCGACCTGATGCAGAACATGGATCAGGATATCGATCGGCTCGGCGGTGAGATCGGGCTGCACGCCGCCCCGCTCGTGGCCGGCGACACGATCGTCGTCGGCGCGGCACACGTCTCCGGGCGCGCTCCTCGCTCGATGCGGAACACCAAGGGGCACATCCGCGGCTTCGACGCCGACACCGGCGCCCGCAAGTGGATCTTCCACACGATCCCGGGCGCGGACGAGTTCGGCAACGACAGTTGGCTGAACGACTCGTGGCGCTACACCGGCAACACGGGGGTCTGGGGCCAGATCAGCGCCGACCTGGAGCTCGGTATCGTCTACCTGCCGACCGAGATGCCGACCAACGACTACTACGGCGGCCACCGGCACGGCGACAACCTCTTCTCGGACACCATCGTCGCCGTGGACATCGACACCGGCGAGCGGCTGTGGCACTTCCAGGTCATCCATCACGACGTCTGGGACTGGGATTTTCCCTGCGCGCCGGTGCTGGTCGACGTGATGATCGACGGCGTCGAGCGGAAACTCATCGCGCAGCCGAGCAAGCAGGCTTGGCTGTACGTGCTCGACCGGGAGACGGGCGAGCCGATCTGGCCGATCGAGGAACGGGAGATGCCCCCGTCGGACGTGCCGGGCGAGCTGCTGTCGCGGACCCAGCCGTTTCCGACGCATCCGCCGGCCTACGACCGGCAAGGGGTCGGCGAGGACGACCTGATCGACTTCACGCCCGAGCTGCGCGCCGAGGCGCTCGAGCTCGTCTCCAACTTCCGGCTCGGGCCAATCTTCACCCCGCCGGTGGTGGCCGATCCGGACGGCCCGTACGGCACGCTGATGCTGCTCTCGACCGGCGGCGGCACCAACTGGCCGGGCGGCTCGGTGGACCCGGAGACCGGCATCTTCTACCAGTACTCCTTCACCAACGTCGTCTCTCTGGGGCTGGTGAACGCTCCGGAGCTCTCGGACATGAACTTCATCCGGGGGAATCCGCCAGGGGTGCCGGCGCGCCGGCGTGCGCTGAACGTCCGCGGGCTCCCGCTCGTCAAGCCGCCATGGGGACGCATCAGCGCCATCGATCTCGATACCGGCGACATCCTCTGGCAGGTCGCGCACGGCGAGACGCCCGACAACGTCCGCAACCACCCGGCGCTGCAGGGCGTGGACATCCCGCGCACCGGCCGGATCGGGCGGGTCGGCACGCTGATAACCGGGACGCTGCTGGTCGCCGCCGAGCCGGGGACGTTCACGACCCCATCCGGCGCGGTCGGGGCGATGCTGCGCGCCTACGACAAGGCGTCGGGCGAAGAGGTCGGCGCCGTCTACATGCCGGCGTCGGTGTCGGGGTCGCCGATGACCTACCTGCACGAGGGACGGCAGTACATCGTCATGGCGATCGGCGGCGCCGGGTTCGCGGGCGAGCTGATTGCGTATCGGCTGCCCGAGTAGCGGATTCTCAGGGTTCGCCGGTCGTCACTGGCGGCCGGGGGACGGACGGATGACGACGAGGAGGCAGACATGTCTGGACGCAGGATGAGGGTCGCGTCGGTCGTCGTGCTCGGCGGGCTGCTGGCGGCCGGTGCGTCGCCGGCGACGGCGCAGACCGACAACGGCGAGTGGCGCAGCTACGGCGGCGACATCGCGAACACGCGCTACTCCCCGCTCGATCAGATCGACGCGGGGAACTTCAACGACATGGAGATCGCCTGGCGGCTGAAGACCGCCAATTTCGGGTCGGAGCCCGAGTTCAACTTCCAGGCGACGCCGCTGATGGTGGACGGCGTGATCTATTCGACGGCCGGCCTGCGCCGGGCGGCTATCGCGGCGGACGCGGCGACCGGCGAGCTGCTCTGGATGCATCGCCTCGACGAGGGCGAGCGGGCCGAGGTGTCGCCGCGCCGGCGGTCGGGTCGGGGCCTGGCCTATCGGGAGGACGGTGGCGACGGACAGATCTTCTACGTCACGCCCGGCTACCGGCTGGTCGGGCTGAACGCGAAGACGGGGGAGCGGCTGTCCGAGTTCGGCGAGGACGGGATCATCGATCTGATGCAGAACATGGATCAGGAGATCGATCCGCTGTCCGGCGAGATCGGCCTCCACGCCACGCCGCTGGTGGCCGGCGACACCGTCGTCGTCGGGGCGGCGCACGTGCCCGGCAGCGCCCCCCGCTCGATGCGCAACACGAAGGGCCATGTCCGCGGCTTCGACGCGAACACCGGCGTGCGCAAGTGGATCTTCCACACGATTCCCGGCGCCGACGAGTTCGGCAACGACAGTTGGCTGAACGACTCGTGGCGCTACACCGGCAACACCGGCGTCTGGGGGCAGATCAGCGCCGATCTGGAGCTTGGCATCGTCTACCTGCCTACCGAGATGCCGACCAATGACTACTACGGCGGGCACCGCCACGGCGACAACCTGTTCTCGGACAGCATCGTCGCGGTGGACATCGACACCGGCGAGCGGCTCTGGCACCAGCAGGTGATCCAGCACGACGTGTGGGACTGGGATTTCCCCTGCGCACCGGTACTGGTCGACGTGGAGATCGACGGCGTCATGCGCAAGCTCATCGCGCAGCCGAGCAAGCAGTCGTGGCTGTACGTGCTCGATCGGGTGACCGGCGAGCCGATCTGGCCGATCGAGGAGCGCGAGATGCCGCCGTCCGACGTGCCGGGCGAGCTGCTGTCGCTGACGCAGCGGTTTCCGACCCGTCCGCTCGCCTACGACCGGCAGGGGGTCGGCATCGACGACCTGATCGACTTCACGCCGGAGCTGCGCGCCGAGGCGGAGGCACTGGTCGCCAACTTCCGCATCGGGCCGATCTTCACGCCGCCGGTGGTGGCCGATCCGGACGGCCCCTACGGCACGCTGATGCTGCCCTCGGCCGGGGGCGGCACCAACTGGCCCGGCGGCTCGGTCGATCCCGAGACCGGCATCTTCTACCAGTACTCCTTCACGCAGGTCACCTCGCTCGGGCTGGTGAACGACCCCGAGCGGTCCGACATGAACTTCATCCGGGGGAATCCTCCGGGAGTGCCGGCGCGCCAGCGTGCGCTGAACATCCGCGGGCTGCCGCTCATCAAGCCGCCGTGGGGGCGCATCACCGCCATCGACCTCTCTAGCGGGGACTTCCTCTGGCAGATCCCGCACGGCGAGACGCCGGACAACGTTCGCAATCACCCGGCATTGCAGGGCGTGGATGTCCCGCGGACCGGCCGCATCGGAAGGGTCGGCACGCTGATCACCAGGACGCTGGTCATCGCGGGCGGGCCGGGCACGTTCACGACGCCGTCGGGTGAGATGGGGGCGATGCTCCGCGCCTACGACAAGGCCACCGGTGAAGAAGTCGGCGCAGTCTACATGCCGACGTCGGTGTCGGGGTCGCCGATGACGTACATGCACGAAGGCCGGCAATACATCGTCACCGCGATCGGCGGCGCCGGATTCGCCGGCGAGCTGATCGCGTACCGGTTACCGGAGGAGTAGCACCGCAAGGGCCATCGCCGGAGGCGCAATGGTCCGGTCGCGGCTATCGGAGCCGGAGAATCTCTGTGCCCATCTGGTCGTGCACCGCCCCCGCGGGGCCCTGTCCGGCTGGCCGGAACAAGGCTGCGTTGCGGCGCCGGCGGTGAGCGAACTCGATCCTTGACAGGGTGCGGCTCTTCTTCGTAGTTTCCCACCCGGCGGCGCCGGACCCACGCATCAATGAAACAAGTATATTGTGTAGGCCGTGACGCTGGCACAGAGGTCGGTTTCTCTATGGTGCCGAGAGCCCGTTTCGTAGTTTGACCCGGAGTCCCGCGAGCACCCCGTATTGCGACACCGGATCGCCCGGGAAGCGCGTCTTCTAGATTTCGTACCGGCGGACTCCACGCCAGCACTTCGCGATACAGGAGGTGACGCATGGAAGTTTTGTATCCCCGGTGCGCCGGGCTGGATGTCCACTCGCGGTGCGTGAACGCGTGCGCGCGCATCGCGGCGGGTCGGAAGGTCACGACCGAGCACCGGGAGTTCGCGAGCACGACAGCGGGTCTGCTCGAACTGGCGGCTTGGCTGACCGAGGCGGGCTGCACGCACGTGGCGATGGAGGCGACCGGCGTGTACTGGAAGCCGGTGTGGCACGTCCTCGAAGACGAAGCTTCGTTCACGCTGGTGCTCGCCAACGCGCAGCACATCCGGAACGTTCCGGGGCGCAAGAGCGACCGGAAGGACGCGGCCTGGATCGCCGACCTGTTGGCGCACGGGCTGATCCCGAGCAGCTTCGTGCCGCCGGCCCCGATCCAGGAGCTGCGCGACCTGACGCGGACCCGCAAGCAACTGGTCCGTGAGATCGCGCGGCACACCCTGCGCCTGCAGAAGACGCTGGAAGACGCGAATGTGAAGCTGACGCGCGTGGCCAGCGACATCCTGGGCGTCAGCGGCCGGGCGATCCTGGCCGCGCTCATCGCCGGGGAGACCGATCCCGAGCGGTTGGCTGATTGCACCAAGGGGCGCCTGAAGGCCGACCGTGCGGACATCGTCGCCGCGGTGCACGGCCGGGTGACGGCGCATCATCGTTTCCTGCTGAAGCTGCACCTGGCGCAGATCGATGCGCTGACCGCCGCTGTGCAGCAAGTCGAGCAGCAGGCCGACGAGGTGCTTCGCCCTTTTCGCGAGGCCGCCGAGCGGCTGGCAACGATGCCCGGGGTCAGTGAGACGGTCGCGCGGGTGATCATCGCCGAGGTCGGCGTGGACATGACCCAGTTCCCCGGTGCGGGCCATCTGGTCTCGTGGGCGGGCCTGTGCCCGCGCCTCGACGAGAGTGCGGGCAAGCGCCGCTCGACCCGGATCCGTCACGCGATTCCCTGGTTGAAGACAGCGCTGGTCCAGGCCGCGTGGGCGGCGACCCGGAAGAACGGGAGCTATCTGCAGGCGCAGTTTCGACGGCTCAAAGGCCGGCGCGGCCCGAAGAAGGCCATCGTGGCGGTCGCCGCCTCCATGCTGACCGCCGCCTACTTCATGCTTCGCGACGAGACGGACTACCACGACCTTGGCGGCCGGTACCTGGCGAACCGCGACAAGCAGCGCGTCACCCAGAGCCTGCTCCGGCGTCTGCGGAACCTTGGCGTCGAGGTCGAAGTGAAGGCCGCCTGAACAGGGAGGGCGCTCTGAGTTTCTTTCTAGTTCTCCACCCGGCGGCGCCGGACCCACGTATTCATGAAACAGGATATCGTGTACGGGCTTGGCGCTGGCACAGAGGTCGTTCTCTCTATGGTGCCAAGAGCCCGTTCTCTAGTTGGACCCGGAGTCCCGCGAGCACCCCGTATTGCGAGACCGGAGATGTTCCGGTGAGCGCGCCCTGTAGATTTCGTACCGGCGGACTCCACGCCAGCGCCTTTGCGATCAGGAGGTGACGCATGGAAGTCTTGCATGCCCGGTGCGCCGGGTTGGATGTCCACTCGCGGTGCGTGAACGCGTGCGCGCGCATCGCGGCGGGCCGGAAGGTTACGACCGAGCACCGGGAGTTTGCGACCACGACGGCGGGTCTGCTCGCACTGGCGGCCTGGCTGACCGAGGCAGGCTGCACGCACGTGGCGATGGAGGCGACCGGCGTGTACTGGAAGCCGGTGTGGCACATCCTCGAAGACGAAGCGTCGTTGACGCTGGTGCTCGCCAACGCGCAGCACATCCGGAACGTTCCGGGCCGCAAGAGCGACCGGAAGGACGCGGCCTGGATCGCCGACCTGTTGGCGCACGGGCTGATTCGGGGCAGCTTCGTGCCGCCGGCCCCGATCCAGGAGCTGCGCGACCTGACGCGGACCCGCAAGCAATTGGTACGCGAGATCGCGCGGCACACGCAACGCCTGCAGAAGACGCTCGAAGGCGCGAACGTGAAGTTGACGCGCGTGGTCACCGACATTCTGGGCGTCAGTGGCCGAGCGATCCTCGCAGCGCTCATCGCCGGGGAGACCGATCCCGAGCGGTTGGCTGATTGCACCAACGTCCGGGTGAAGGCCGACCGTGCGGACATCGTCGCCGCGGTGCACGGTCGGGTGACGGCGCACCATCGTTTCCTGCTGGAGCTGCACCTGGGGCAGATCGATGCGTTGCGCGCCGCCGTGCAGAAACTGGAGCAGCAGGCCGACGAGGTGCTGCGCCCTTTTCGCGAGGCCGCCGAGCGGCTGACGACGATGCCCGGGGTCAGTGAGACGGTCGCGCGGGTGATCATCGCCGAGGTCGGCGTGGACATGACGCGGTTTCCCGATCCGGGCCATCTGGTCTCGTGGGCGGGCCTGTGCCCGCGGCTGGACGAGAGTGCGGGGAAGCGCCGCTCGACCCGGATCCGTCACGCGACTCCCTGGTTGAAGACGGTGCTGGTCCAGGCCGCGTGGGCGGCGACCCGGAAGAATGGGAGCTATCTGCAGGCGCAGTTTCGACGGCTCAAGGGCCGGCGCGGCCCGAAGAAGGCCATCGTGGCGGTCGCCGCCTCCATGCTGACCGCCGCCTACTTCATGCTTCGCGACGAGACGGACTACCACGACCTCGGCGGCCGGTACCTGGCGAACCGCGACAAGCACCGCGTCACCCAGCACCTCCTCCGGCGTTTGCAGGACCTTGGAGTGGAGGTCGAAGTGAAGACCGCCTGAGTCAGTGATCACCGTGAGTTTCTCTGTAGAGGAGTTTTTGCCCTATTCATGGGCCTTTTTGCCCGCGGATGCGTCTCTCCAGTGCTCCTTTCGGGGGGACAGCAACCAAGCCAGCGCGTACCCGCGTCTTTCCGGCGGCCAGCCGAGCCTCGAAACGGTACCGAACACCGTCGGTCTGTCCCCCTCGGGCGCGCTCCCTTCTGGACATTCGCGCGGCGTTCTGGTACGGTGCCGTGGGAAGGGAGGCAGGCCTGCGATGGCTGTGACGACAGGATTCCAGGGACGTACATTCGACGTGCCGCAAACCGGCGTCCCTTGCATCGATCTCCCGAGCCGAGCCCCGTGCGTAGCGGCCGATGCTATCTTCGCGGATGCCAAAGCCTTCCTCTCGTCCAGCGAAGCCCGGCAGATGAGCGAGAGCGAACTCGAACGGGAACTGCACCGGCGGGGTCAGGATTTGGTACGCAAGCTCCTGCAAGGACATCGCGACCAACGCAGCCCGAAAGAGGCTGCTGGTCCGGCCGAGGACACCAGCGGTGTCGAGTGCTCGGAGCCGCGCGAGCACGAAAGCCACGCCGAAACGACCTCCGGCACGATGCAGGTTGTGGGTCTGGGCTGCGCGCGGCGCGGTCACGACGGCTTGCATCGGCTTGATGCCGCACTGAACCTGCTACCGGAGCGCTACTTGGTCGAGATGCGCCGCCGCGTGACCATCGCGACCGCCTCGCGGGCACCACCGCATACGCCCTGGAAGCCACCGTGGTACTCGACATCATCCACGTGGCAGCGGCGACGCGGCGTGCGGTGCTCGTCGTCGGCTCATCGAAGGGCCTGTCGGCATTTGGTCCGCGACCCTATGGGAGTCGACCGGCGCACGGTGACACTGGGCCGCAGTTGCGGCGGTTCTCAGCCGCCGCAGGCAGCCGGAGCCTTGATGCGTACTGAGACCTCTCACGAAGCGCGCGAGGACCAGCGGAAGTCCCCCATCGGTCGCTGACGGAGGGTGTCCCGCCAGTAGTTGAAAGTCGGCAGCGACAGACACACATTACCCCGCCTTCTGCAATTCGGCAAGGGCGCCATTCTCTTCGTCGAGGTGCGCCTTCAGCATCCAGAGATGCTCATAGCCCGTGATGCGGCGATAGTGCTTCTCCGTCTCTCGGAACGTCACCGCGGCCCACCGCACCGCCATCTCCTCGCTCTGCCAGCGACTCACCCGATTCGTGTGCTGGCGAACGCCCGCGTGCGACGAGTCGATGATGTTCGTCGTCGTCAGGCAGCGGCGCAGCGGCTTCGGCAGCCCAAGGCGATTGACCGTGAACAACTCCGAGAGCCCTTCGCGCAGGCTCGCCGCCGCCGACGGCCACTCCCGCTCCAGCCACGAGGCGTACTGCTCCAGCTTCCGGATGCCCTCGTCGGCGTCCAGCTTCCACGCCGCCCGAAGCGTCGAACGCGCCTGCTCGTGCTGCTCTTTCGGCAGATGACCCAAGACGTTCCTTACCTTGTGGTTTCTACAACGTTGCACCAGGTTCGCCGACCCGAACACCCGCCCGATGGCCTGCCGCAGCGCCTTGGCGCCGTCGATGACGAACAGACGCCGCCGGTCAGCCCGCAGGCCCCGCGTCACCAGATCTTCGAGCAGGCCAGCGGTGACCTCCGTGTTCTCCGATGCCCCGCCGCAAAGCCCCAGCACGTGCTTACGACCATCCGCATCCACACCGACCGCCGCCACCACGTGGTAGTTCCCGAACACGATCCCGTCGAGGTAGACGACCAGCACGTCCAACTTGCCCAGGTCCCGTTCGGCCAACTCCTTCAGAACGCGCGTCCCCGCCTCGATGGTCTCCCGCGAGACCTCCGACTTGCTCACCCCCACCTGGTCGGCCAGCGCCGGCAGCACCTTCTCGTACTTGCGCGTCGACACGCCCTGCAGCACCAGCTCCAGCATCCGGTCGGCCAGTGGCTGATCCGCCTGCAACGCCGTATACGCCGGAATCTCCACCTCGCCCGGCTCATCGGCCCGCGGCCGCTTCTTGCGCAGCCGCGGCTTGTCGACCCGCAACTGCCGCTCCTTCAATGCCACACGTCCCGCCTGCACCCCGTGCCAGTACAGATCCCGGTCGGCGTCGCGCCGTCCCTGCTCCTTCGGCCCCGCCACCTGCTCGGCGCTCATCCGCAGGACGGCCTCGATGGTCGCCCGGCCCATCACGTCGATCACCTCGTCGATGGCTCGCTCGCCCTTCTCCAGCAGTTCGACCAGCGGGATCAGCAGTTGCCCGTCCTTCGCCAGCCAGTCCGCCAGTTCCCGGCGGTTCGGCGCGGACGCGCCCGAAACGATCTTGTACGGTTTCTTCATCGGTGGCCTCTCCTCCTTTTGAACACACCCGACTGATACCACAGCCGGGCAGGAGTCGCCACCGACTTTCCACTACGCTTGGGGCACCCTCCGCTGACGACAGAAGTACCGTAGGCCACCGGACCCTCCGCCGCTCCTCACCACGCCTTGACGGATCCAATTGCCTCCTGCCTTGCCGCCGCCGGAGAGACTGATTGGGCCGCCAACGAAGAAGAGCCGCACCCTCCTTGATATCGGTTTTCCGCGCGGGTAGCCTGTGGCGAAACTATCGGTCAGGGAGATTCATCATGCCTGCATGCCTTCCCGCACGACTGTTATTCGTGTGCTGCGCGTTGTCGTTGGCCATTGCGACCGGACTCGCCGCGCCGGCACCCGCGCATGCGGGAAACGACACGCCGGAGGAAGCCGGCTTGAAGATCGCGCAGGATGCCCGCGCACGCGACATCGGGTTCGGAAACTTCACCGCCGAGCAGCTCATGATGTTGCGCAACAAGCAGGGGCAGGAAAGCCGGCGTCAACTCAGGGTCCAGGTTCTCGAGGTGTCCGATGACGGGAACAAGAGCCTGTTCGTATTCGATGAACCGCGCGATATCCAGGGCACGGCGTTCCTGATTCACGCCCACCGGGACGACGCCGACGACCAATGGCTCTTCCTACCCGCGCTCAGACGCGTCAAGCGCATCAGCTCGGCGAACCGGTCAGGCTCCTTCATGGGCAGTGAATTCGCGTATGAAGACCTGACGCCTCAGGAAGTGGAAAAATTCACCTACAAGTATTTGCGTGACGAACCGTGCGGCGATTCGACCTGCACGGTCACGGAGCGCTTTCCAGTGGACAGGAAGTCGGGCTACCGTCGCCAGGTCGTCTGGCGCGACCAGGACGAACTTCGCGTGCGGAAGGTGGAGTACTACGACCGCAAGGACGCCCATCTGAAGACGCTCACCATGGAGGACTACGCGCAATATCTGGACCGCTACTGGCGGCCGGGCGAGATGACGATGGTGAATCATCTGACCGGCAAGAGCACGGTCCTGACCTGGGCCGACTATCAGTTCCAGACGGACCTGGAGGACGGCGATTTCTCGCAGACCGCGCTGCGAAGGGCGCGCTGATGCGACCGTGCGCGGCTCTCGTCCGAGGGCTCCCCGGCGCCATCTGGATTCTGGCTGCCCTTCTCGCCGCCGACGCCCACGCCGGAACTGAGCAGACCGAAGAGACCGACGAGCCGATCGAGATCGAGTTCTCCGGAAGCGTAGCTGTCGAAGGACGTTGGTTTCCCCAGGACGGCGCCTTCGCCGGCCAGCGCTCGCTGGCGACCGGTTTCGTGGCAGAGCCGCGGCTTTACTTGGAGGACGTCGCCGGCAGAAGTTTCACGTTTGCCCCCTTCTTCCGCTACGACCATTCGGATCCGCGCCGCACCCACTTTGAACTGCAGGAAGCCTACCTGCTGCTGCTCGGCGAAGTCGGCGACAGCGGCTGGGAGTTGCGCGTGGGCGCCGACCAGGTGTTCTGGGGGGTCACTGAATCGCAGCATCTGGTCGATATCGTCAACCAGGTCGACTTCGTCGAGCACCCGAACGGGGAGGCCAAGCTGGGGCAACCGATGGTGCACGCCACCTGGTTCGGCGACTGGGGCGCGTTTGAGGTATTCGGCATGCCCCGTCACCGCGCGCGCACGTTTCAAGGGCGCGAAGGCCGGCTGCGGCTGCCGTTCGTGGTGAATGACGAACGTATCCAGTACGAGAGCTCGGCCGGGCCGTGGCACCTGGACCTCGCATCCCGGTACAGCCACAGCTTCGGACCGCTCGATCTGGGTCTGAGCGCATTCGACGGCACCAGCCGGGAACCATTTCTGTTGCCGGGGGCCGACGCGGACGGGACGCCGGCCCTGCTTCAGTACTACGCGCAGATCCGCCAGTTCGGAGTGGATACCCAGGTGACGGTCGGCTCCTGGCTGTTGAAGACGGAAGCCATCCACCGCGTCGGCGCGCGCAACCTGTCCGGCGTGGAAGAGGACTACTTCGCCGCCGTTCTGGGCGGTGAGTACGCGTTCTACTCCGTAGCCGGCTCCACCGTCGATCTGAGCGTGGTCAGCGAATGGAACTACGATGGACGCGGCCGCAACGCGACGCCCAGCCGCTCGCCCAACACGCTCGAGAACGACCTCTTCTTCGCGACGCGCTTCGCCTTCAACGATGTCCAGAGCACCGAGATGACCGCCGGATTCTTTACGGACGCAAGTCGTGCCACGCGCACACTGGTGTTCGAATTCGACCGGCGCATCGCCGACCAGTGGTCGCTGCACCTCGAGGCGGTCGCCCTTCTCAGCGTGGATGAAGCGGATCTCCACTATCAGATGCGAACCGACAGTTTTATCGATCTGGGCCTGACCTACAACTTCTAGCGCGCCGCGGCCGGCGCCTTGACATGAGTCGATCGTGGCGGCATCCTTTACGGGTCGGCTTCAAGTTCCCACAAGGGGGGGGCGCTCATGAATCCTGTCGCTTCCTCGCCGTCTGCCGCCGGCCACATGGTGGCAACGATCCCCTCTGCGTACCTCAAAGGCTACGAAAAGGCCCGTCTCTACGACTCGGCCCTGGCCGACAAGTACATCAAGCACACCACCATCGGGGACCCCGACCTCGACCCCATCATGGAGGAGCTCTCGGCGGAATTGCCTCCAGGCGACCTCCACCGGTTCGTGGGGGCCGGCATAGAGCAGAACGAGGAGGCTCTGCGCGAGGCGGCCGGCTGCTCTGCGCGATTTCTTCAAGAACCTCCGGGAGCCTCCGTGGCTCTACTATGAGGGGCGCATTCCCGATTTCCCGGTCACGCGCTCACACCCACCGGCGTCATGGCCATCCGCTGCAAACAGTTCCATCTGCCGGACTTATAGAAAGACCGCAGGAGAAGAATCGCGTCGACGCTCTCCGGTAGCCAATAGATGGATGCGCCCTTGATGCGGAGATTGATGACGCGACGGATGGCGCTTTCGACGGCGCCGCTGCCCTGCGGAAGCCCGAGCCCGACCATTGTGGTGTAGGCGAAACGATGACGGTTCTTCAGGAAGTAGTTGAGGTGCGTGCGGATCTTGCCGGCCGTGCGCCCGCGGCACAGCTCCCGCAGGGCCGTGATCACCTCGTCCACCCGTGCTCGCTTGAGCAGCCCCCGCGTGCGGTTGAGCCAGCGGGTGCGTTGCGTCGCGCTCCAGCGGCGCAGCTTGACCGCGTCGGAGAGTTGCTTTGCGGCATGATAGAAGTCGATCAGCCCCAGCACCTGTGTCGGCGAGAGCCCGAGCGCGGCGATGAGGCGCTGGATGCGTTGCCAGATCCAGGGCGCGCCGTCGGCGATGAAGAGCACCTTGTCAGCGGCGTTGAGGCCGATCTGCCGCGCGTACGACAACAGCAGGGCGAAGACCGCCTCCGGTCCCCGGAGCGTGCCGTCGATGATCGGGGCCCCCGTCTGAGACGGTCGCCCGTCGTCGCCGACGACGTACAGGATGAGGAGCTTCGGTTCCTTCCAGTCGGTATGGAATCGGTTGCGCCCCTTCTTCGTCTTGGGGCCACGCTTCTTGCGCCTCACGCGGACGCGGCCCCCGTCGAGGGAGACGACCACCCGCTTCCCGGTCACGCGGTCCAGCAGGCCGCACGCCGCGCTCTGCTGGGCCGCTCGGGCCCGCGCAGCGTAGCGATAGGCGGTCGAGCGGAGGGTCTTGATATCCAGGGCGATGCCGTCGGAGCGGAGCTGCGCCTGCGCTTCGGCCAGCGAGCTGAGCATGGCGACCGCGCGGCTTGCATCGGAGGCCAGCTTCGGCGTGCACCGGTCGTAGATGCCCAGCACCACCAAGGCGGGGTAGAGTCCCATAGGCGCTAGCTTGTTTTCGCGGCATGGCCGGCGTATCCTGGCATGTGGATGCATGACACGGAGGCCGGCACGGTGGACGAGGACTGGGATGTGCTGGTGTCGTTCTTCCCTCAGGACTGGCGCGAGTTGGCGCAGGACACCGGGGCGTTGAAGGGGCTGCGCAAGGACAAGACGGTCGACAACCTCCTGCGGACCCTCCTGCTGCACCTCGGCTGCGGACACTCGTTGCGGGAAACGGTGGTTCGGGCCCGGCAGGCGCATCTGGCGGACCTGTCCGACGTGGCGCTGTTGAAGCGGCTGAAGAAATCCAAGGGTTGGTTGCACGCGCTGTGTGTCCGCCTGTTCGAGGAGCAGGGTCTGGCGGTCATCCCCGGAGGCGCGTTCCAGGTCCGGGCCGTGGATGCGACGACGGTGAAGGAACCGGGCCCGAGCGGGTCGCTGTGGCGCCTGCACTACAGCGTGGGCCTGCCGTCGCTGGCGTGCGACTTCTTCAAGCTGACGGGGACCGAGGGGCCGGGCACGGGAGAATCGTTGGCGCAGTTCCCGATCCGCGCCGGCGACCATGTGCTGGCCGACCGCGGCTATTCGACGGCCCGGGGCATTCGCCACGTGGTCGACGCGGGCGGGCGGCTGATTGTGCGTGTCAACACGGGGTCGCTGCCGCTGTGCACGACGGCCGGGCGGCCGTTCGACCTGCTTGCGGCGGTGGGGTCGGTCACGCGTCCGGGCGCCGGCCGGTCCTGGGCGATCACGGTCGCGGTCCCGCGCGACGATGGCGGCCCGGCCGGCAAGATTGCCGGGCCGGGTCTGCGTGCTCCGCAAGTCGGCGGAAGCCATCCGCTTGGCGCACCTGAAAGTCCGCCGAGACGCCGCCCGCAAGGGCAACCAGGTGCAACCGGCCACGCTGCGCTTTGCTGAGTACGTGATCGTCTTCACGACCTTTCCCGAGCCACCCTTTTCCGCCGCGGACGTGCTGGAGTGGTATCGCCTGCGCTGGCAGGTCGAATTGGTGTTCAAGCGCTTCAAGTCGCTGGCCCAGTTGGGGCACGTGCCGAAGTACGACGACGACAGCGCCAAGGCGTGGCTCTACGGGAAACTGTTCGTGGCGCTGCTGGTGGAGAAGCTGATCCACCACGCCCGCGCGATTTCCCCCTGGGGCTACGACGTGCCGGCGCCGGCGCCCCCCGAGCGCGTGGCGTGACTTCAAGTTCGTGCTCAACCAGGTCACGCGCGCCATCGAACCGCCGCTCCCGCTGGCGCGCATGATCAGCGACTGGCGAACGATCTCCGGCGAGCTGGCGGAGCCGCCACGTCGCCGACAGCCGCAACTCTCCGCGTACTTCGGCTGAACTGAGCTGCCGGAGGACCATAGGGCCTTAACAAGTTAGCGCCTATGTGGACTCTACCCCGCCTTGGTGGTGCTGGGCATCTACGACCGGTGCACGCCGAAGCTGGCCTCGGATGCAAGCCGCGCGGTCGCCATGCTCAGCTCGCTGGCTGAAGCGCAGGCGCAGCTCCGCTCCGACGGCATCGCCCTGGATATCAAGACCCTCCGCTCGACCGCCTATCGCTACGCTGCGCGGGCCCGAGCGGCCCAGCGGAGCGCGGCGTGCGGCCTGCTGGACCGCGTGACCGGGAAGCGGGTGGTCGTCTCCCTCGACGGGGGCCGCGTCCGCGTGAGGCGCAAGAAGCGTGGCCCCAAGACGAAGAAGGGGCGCAACCGATTCCATACCGACTGGAAGGAACCGAAGCTCCTCATCCTGTACGTCGTCGGCGACGACGGGCGACCGTCTCAGACGTGGGCCCCGATCATCGACGGCACGCTCCGGGGACCGGAGGCGGTCTTCGCCCTGCTGTTGTCGTACGCGCGGCAGATCGGCCTCAACGCCGCTGACAAGGTGCTCTTCATCGCCGACGGCGCGCCCTGGATCTGGCAACGCATCCAGCGCCTCATCGCCGCGCTCGGGCTCTCGCCGACACAGGTGCTGGGGCTGATCGACTTCTATCATGCCGCAAAGCAACTCTCCGACGCGGTCAAGCTGCGCCGCTGGAGCGCGACGCAACGCACCCGCTGGCTCAACCGCACGCGGGGGCTGCTCAAGCGAGCACGGGTGGACGAGGTGATCACGGCCCTGCGGGAGCTGTGCCGCGGGCGCACGGCCGGCAAGATCCGCACGCACCTCAACTACTTCCTGAAGAACCGTCATCGTTTCGCCTACACCACAATGGTCGGGCTCGGGCTTCCGCGGGGCAGCGGTGCCGTCGAAAGCGCCATCCGTCGCGTCCTCAATCTCCGCATCAAGGGCGCATCCATCTATTGGCTACCGGAGAGCGTCGACGCGATTCTTCTCCTGCGGTCTTTCTATAAGTCCGGCAGATGGAACTGTTTGCAGCGGATGGCCATGACGCCGGTGGGTGTGAGCGCGTGACCGGGAAATCGGGAATGCGCCCCGCCATAGTCTTCGGAATTGTCGTGGACGACACGATTCATTTCCTTAGCGAGTATCTGAAAGCCAGGCGCGAGGGCCTTTCGGCGGAAGAGGCCGTGCGTTCGTCCTTTCACGTCGTGGGCAAGGCGTTGCTGACGACGACTGTGGTCCTCGCGGCGGGCTTCATGACGTTTGCCACGTCCGGATTCGAGGTCAGCTGGTCGCTTGGAATTCTGGTGACGATGACGATCGTCCTTGCGCTCGCCGCGGATTTCCTGTTGCTTCCGACGCTGCTGATTGCCGTCGACCGGAAACGGTCCTGATATCGGCGTGCTCCTCCGCACAGCCAACGCCTCCGCTTACCTTGCGGTGACGGGCTGTTGCGACGAACAGACGCGGTAGCGTGCGACGCGTCAGGCCACCTCCGGAGTTCGCGGGAGCCCCCGCGTCAGCCCCTGGAAGAGCAGCTTCAAGGCGAGGTTCGACCGCACCAGGGCACTGCTGACGGCGGTGACCGCCCGCACGCTGCGGCGCGAGATCTTCACGTCCTGCCCGCTCCTGAACGCCGGCGTGGCATGGACGCGCTGTAGCGTGAGCACGGCCATGCCCAGCGGCCAAAGGCAGAATCGACGGATTCCGGTTTCATGCGGGGGCAGGATCAGGACGAAGCGCAACGCGTCCTCCAGATGGCGGTGGGCGATCGCCACCAGCTCCGACAATCCTTCGACGAAGCCGGGGGCGGGCTGCTCGGCCGACAGGGAACGCAGCTCGAAGCCGGCCCCCTGGAAGACGTCGCGCGGCAGCCAGCACGCGCCGCGGCGGTGGTCCTCCCAGATGTCCTTCAGGATGTTGACCATCTGCAACCCCTGGCCGAACGGGACCGACAGCGCGAAGAGGTCGTCGCGTTGCCGGCGGATTTCGGCGGAGTAGTCGCAGAAAAGGTCGGTAAGCGTCTCGCCGACGACGCCCGCGACGTGGTAGCAATAGCGGTTCAGGTGTGGGATGTCCTCCAGTCCGTCCGGTGTCGCGTTCTGCTGGAACTCCGCCATGCCCCGCGACATGACGCGCACGCAGCGTTCGATGGCGCGGCGCTGGGCGGCGTGAAACCTCTTGGTGATGCGAACCACCCGGGCTGTGTTGGCGACCAGATCCTGCTCGCGCTCCGTGCTTGATGACGACAGCAGGGCGCCGAGCTCGCGTGAGAACGGCACCACGTCACCACGGCCGGTGACCACCTCGATGAAGCGTTCCGAGAACGCCCGTTTCTGCGCCGGCGAGAGCGCCGGCTCGTCCTCGATGGTGTCAGCAATCCGGCACAGTGCGTACACGTTGCCGACGACGTCGCGCAGCGCATCGGGAAGCTGCGGGATGTTGAGGGCGAAAGTGCGCGAGACGCCCTGCAGGATCGCCGACTGATAAGCGAGGTCGCTCTCCGGGAATTCGTTTGTGCACGAAGTTATCATTCAGTGTGTCATCCTACATAATCGTGGCGGCCGACGGTAACCTGTTATCCTTCGCGACGCGACGAAGAAGGAGTCCAACGTGTCAATACACCGCATGCACATCGCGTCGATTATCGCGCTCGGCGGGCTGCTGGCGCTCGGAGCCGCTCCGGCGGCGGCGCAGACCGACAACGGCGAGTGGCGCAGCTACGGCGGCGACATCGCCAACACGCGCTACTCGCCGCTCGACCAGATCACGGCCGACAACTTCAACGACCTGGAGATCGCCTGGCGGGTGAACACGGCCAACTTCGGGTCGGAACCGGAGTTCAACTTCCAGGCGACGCCGCTGATGGTGGACGGGGTGCTGTACTCCACCGCCGGCCTGCGCCGCGCGGCGATCGCGGTGGACGCCGGCACCGGCGAGCTGCTCTGGATGCACCGCCTCGACGAGGGCGAGCGGGCCGAGGTGGCGCCGCGGCGGCGGTCGGGGCGCGGCCTCGCCTACCGCGACAACGGCGGCGACGGGGAGATCTTCTACGTCACGCCCGGCTACCGGCTGATCGGACTCGACGCGAAGACCGGCGAGCGGCTGCCCGAGTTCGGCGAGGACGGCATCGTCGACCTGATGCAGAACATGGACCAGGAGATCGATCCGCTGTCCGGCGAGATCGGCCTGCACGCGACGCCGCTGGTGGCCGGCGACACCGTCGTCGTCGGCGCGGCGCACGTTCCCGGCAGCTCGCCCCGCTCGATGCGCAACACGAAGGGCTACATCCGCGGCTTCGACGCGGACACCGGCGAGCGGAAGTGGATCTTCCACACGATTCCGGGCGCCGACGAGTTCGGCAACGACACCTGGCTGAACGACTCGTGGCGCTACACCGGCAACACCGGGGTGTGGGGGCAGATCAGCGCCGACCTGGAGCTGGGCATCGTCTACCTGCCGACCGAGATGCCGACCAACGACTACTACGGCGGCCACCGGCACGGCGACAATCTCTACTCGGACAGCCTCGTGGCGGTCGACATCGCGACCGGCGACCGGCTGTGGCACTACCAGTTCATCCACCACGACGTGTGGGACTGGGACCTGCCGTGCGCGCCGATCCTGGCCGACGTGATGATCGACGGCGAGCTGCGCAAGATCGTGGCCCAGCCGAGCAAGCAGTCGTGGTTGTACGTCTTCGACCGGGTGACCGGCGAGCCGATCTGGCCTATCGAGGAGCGCGAGGTCGAGCCGTCCAACGTCCCGGGCGAGTTGCTGGCGCCCACGCAGCCGTACGTGACGAAGCCGCCCGCCTACGATCTGCAGGGAGTCGATCTCGACGACCTGATCGACCTCACGCCCGAGCTCCGGCAGCGCGCCGAGGAGATCGCGTCGCGCCACCTGATGGGGCCAATCTTCACCCCGCCGACCGTCTCCGAAGCGGACGGCGTCTACGGCACCCTGATGCTGCCGTCGCAGGCGGGCGGGACCAACTGGCCGGGCGGATCGCTCGATCCCGAGACCGGCATCATCTACCTGTACACGTTCACGCAGGTGGTCTCGCTCGGCCTGGTCAACGATCCGGAACGCTCCGACATGAACTTCATCCGCGGACGCGGGGAGGGGATCTCCGCCCGGGAGGCGTCGCTGGCCATCGAGGGGATCCCGATCGTCAAGCCGCCGTGGGGCCGCATCACCGCCATCGACCTCAAGGCGGGGGAGATCCTCTGGCAGGTGCCGCACGGCGAGACGCCGGACAACATCCGCAACCACCGGCTGCTCGAAGGCGTCGACGTCCCGCGCACCGGACGTATCGGCCGGGTCGGCACACTGAACACCCCGACGATGGTGATCGCGGGGGAGGCGGGCACGTTCACCACGCCGTCCGGCGAGATCGGTGCGATGCTGCGCGCCTACGACAAGATGTCGGGCGAGGAGCTGGGCGCCGTCTACATGCCGGCCGGGGTGACCGGATCTCCCATGACGTACCTGCACGAGGGGCGCCAGTACATCGTCACGGCGATCAGCGGCGGCGGGTTTCCGGGCGAGCTGATCGCCTACCGGCTGCCGGAGGAGTAGACGCGCCGGCAGCACTCGGTGCATCGGCGCCGCTCCGAGCCGGATCGCGGATCCGTAGCTGCTTCACCGGCTCGAAGTGCCTGCGGTTGCGGGTGACGAGGGCTAGGTCGTGCTCGATCGCCGTCGCGGCAATGAGGGCGTCGGGCGTGGCGATGCCTGTCTCGCGGCGAATGCGGCCGGCCCGCTCCGCTACGCTGCGGCCCACCGCCAGCTCCCGGAAGGGATCGAGGAGTCGCTGGACGAGCGCCGATCCGACCGCGCCGGAGAGCAGCTCGCACCGGGTGATGACCGAATAGTGGACCCGGTGCCGGCTTGGTTTCAAGGCTCTGGCGCCGCGCAGATGGTCGATGAACACGTCCGTGTCGACCAGGAGGTCAGCCACCGGAGCGCTCGGCTCCCTGCAGCCTGCTCGATCGTGCTTCCCAGTCATCGCGTTCCGGGAACTGCGCATCCGGTGCGGTCCCGAAGGTGCTCTCGAGCGCGGTCGTCGGGTCGACCGGCGCCTGTGCGATATATAGCTCGACCGCCTCACGAACGACCGCGGCGAGGCTCGATCCCCGCGCCCCGGCAATCTCGTCGAGGCGCTGGCGCTGGGACGACCGCAGGTAAATCTGCGTTCGGGTTGCTGACATACAGCGCAGTATACAGCAATCCAGCATTCTTCAGCCTCTGTTCGACGGCGCGGGTTGCTCGCGCGACCGCTAGCGCCGCCAAACCCGTCGCGGGGCTCCGTGTTCGGCCCCAGCCTCCACCGCCCCAGGAGCTCGCTCCCGCAGAAGCCACTCCGTTGCATTCTGCGGCGCAAGCTCCTAGCCCTACCCTGCACCCACATTCAGGGCTGGACAAATAAGCTTCCGCCGTGTAGCGTCACGGCATGGAGCACCAGAACCAGATACTACAGACCCTTCGTGCGCCTGAGTCGCAAGCTCGCCTCGAGCGAATTGTGGCGCAGGAGGCGCTGAACAACCGGGCGGCGGTGGGGCGGCGGGTGTGCGCGGAGTTCGGGTTTGTGGATGCGCGCGGGTCGGCCCAACTCGCGGGTTGTCTCAAAGCGCTCAACACGCTGCACAAGGCGGGGCGGATTGCGTTGCCGGCGTCGCGGGGTGGCGGGGGCGCGCCCACTCCGCAGCGTTTCGACGCGCCGGTGGCGGCGGCCACGGCGGTGCCGGGTACGGTGGAGGCGGTCGCGGGGTTGTCGCTGGAGCGGGTAGAGCAAGGCCGGCAGCGCCGGGTGTGGAATACCTTGCTGCACTTCGAGCATCCGCAGGGGACGACGACCTTTGCGGGCTGCCAGGTGCGCTATCTGGTGGTCTCGGCGCACGGGGTGCTCGGCGCGGTCGGGTTTTCGGCGTCGGCGTTGCATTTGCGGGCGCGCGAGGCGTGGATGGGATGGAGCGATGAGCAACGCCAAGCCCATCTGCACCGGGTGCTGTGCCTGAGCCGGTTCCTGATCCGCCCCGGCGTGCAATGCCGCAACCTGGCCAGCCAGGTGCTGGGCCAGGTGCTGGCGCGTTTGCCAGCGGATTTCGAGGCCCGCTACCGGTATCGCCCGTGGCTGGTGGAGACCTTCGTCGGCCCCGCGCATGACGGGGCCAGCTTCAAGGCGGCCAACTTCGTGTGGGTCGGGCACACGGCCGGTCGCGGGCGCCAGGACCGCGACCACGCGCGGGCTCGTCCGGTCAAGTCGGTATATATGTATGAGTTGGAGCCGCACTGGCGGCGGCGGTTGGGGGTGGCGCGGGTCGACGCGGCGCCGGCGCTGGCGCCGGCTGACGGTCTCGACAGCGGCGCCTGGACGGTGAACGAGTTTGGAGGGGCGCCGTTGGGCGATCAGCGGTTGTCGGCGCGTCTGGTCAAGAGCGCGGGGCTGCTGGCGTCGTTGCCCGGAGAGGCGGTCACCGCCAACGCGTCCCACGACCGCGCGGCGGTGAAGGGCTACTACCGGCTCATCGACCAGCCGGTGTCGTCGGCGGTCACGCCCGGGAACATTCTCGCGCCCCACCGGGCGCGCACGCTGCAGCGGATGCGCGGCCAGGACACGGTGCTGTGCATCCAGGACGGGACGGATCTGAATTTTGCGACGCGCCCGCACTGCGAGGGGCTGGGCATCATCGGGCGCAACCAGACGGCCTCGAAGACGCTCGGCCTGCATCTGCATCTGACCCTGGCGGTCAATGGCGCGGGTCTGCCGCTGGGCGTGCTGCGCTGCGGTTTCGAGGCGCCGCCGGGCGGCGCGGCGCGCCCGGCGGACGAGCCGCCGCCGGCGGCGGCGCAGGAGACGGCCCCCAAGACGCGGCGCTGGGTCGACGGCCTGCGCGACATCGACCGGGCGGCGGCGGCGTTGAGCCGCAAGACCCGAGTGCTCAGCGTCATGGACCGGGAGGCGGATTGCTTCGCGGTGTTCGACGAGCAGCGCCGTCTGAACCGGGTGGAAGTGCTGGTGCGCGCCCACCATGACCGCTGTCTCGCCCAGGGCGCCCCGAAGCTGTTCGCCGCCATGCGCGCCGGCGCCGCCGACGGGCACGTCGAGATCGAGATCGACCGCCTGAGCGCGCGGCGCAAGTCGAACGGCAGGCAGGCCCGCCCGGCGCGCACCGGGCGGGTGGCGCGGGCCGAGGTGCGCCATCGCCAAGTGGTGGCGCCGCCGACCATCGCCGGCGCCGAACCGGTGGCGCTGTCAACGGTCCATGTGCGCGAAACCGCGCCGCCGCCCGGCGAGCCGGCGGTCGAGTGGTTCCTGCTCACCAGCCTCGACGTCGACAGCACCGAAACCGCGGTCGCGGTCATCGGCTACTACTTGCGGCGTTGGCGCATCGAAGACCTGTTCCGGGTGCTCAAGTCCGGATGCCGAGTCGAACATCTCGCGTTCCACACCGCCGACCGGCTCCAACGCGCGGTCACCATCAATACCGTGATCGCCTGGCGCCTGATGGTGATGACCCTGCTCGGTCGTGACGTGCCGGGGTGCGACGCCCAGTTGCTGTTCACCGACATCGAGTTGCGTTTCCTGACCGACTATGCCCAAGAACTCGGCCTGCCGCCCCCCTGACCATCTCGCCGCCGCAGTCCTCCTGCTCGCCATCCTCGGCGGCTACCAGAACCGAACGCACGACCCGCCCCCCGGACACCAGATCATGTGGCGCGGTTACGAACGAATGTCCATCGCAACCATCGGCTACCGCATTGGACGGCGGGAGCGTGCTGGAGTTGTCCAGAACGAATAATGTGGGTACAGGGTAGTCCTAGCCTTCCTAGCCCGACAATCGTCGCCTGCGGATCCGATTGCCGCCCAACCGGGCCTGTCCAGGAGTCTGCACCGTTCTACGGCGCAGACTCCTGGCGTCGCTCTTCGATGCGGTAGAGGTGGCTGTCGCTGCGGATGAACAGCGCGCCGTCGGCGACCGCCATCGAGGCGAGCGTCAATCCATCGAGCCGGTTGCGGGCCAGCACGCGGAACTCGGGGCCGGGAGCGAGCACCGTCGTCACGCCCTCCTCGTTCTGGAAGTAGATCCGTCCGTCGACGAACACCGGCGAGGCGGAGTGGTTCCCTCCCAGCCGTTGCTGCCAGTGGATGTCGCCGGTCAGGGCATCGACGCAGGTTGCGATGCCGAAATCGTTGACGACGTACAGCTCGTTGCCGACCAGGATCGGCGAGGGGGTGAGCGGCGCCCCGCGGCGCAGCCGCCACGCGACATGCGACCGCGTGACGTCTCCCTCGCCGTCGGCGCGTACCGCGAGCAGGGTCGGTGCCTGAAAGCCGGTCGACAGGTAGACGAGCCCGTGGCCGTAGATGGGCCGCGGGACGTTCGAGAACCCGTTGGGATAGCGGACCCGCCAGATCTCGCGGCCGGTCGCCGGGTCGTGCCCGCTGGCGCGGAACGCGCTGACGTTGAAGATCTGGTCGCGGTCGCCCACGCGGATGAGGAGCGGCGTCGAATAGGCCTGGGACACGGGGTCAGGTCGGGTCGACCGCCAGCGTTCCTCGCCGGTGCGCGCGTCCACCGCCACCAGATAGGCGGTGTCGTAGCCGTCGATGCTGATCACGAGCCGCCCGTCATGCAGGATCGGCGAACCGCCGTTCCCGTGCTGGGAGATGTAGGGGAAGCGAGTGCGCCACAGGACCTCGCCGGCCGTGCTGACCGCCGCCGTACCGGTGGCGCCGAAGTGCACGTACACGCGCTCGCCGTCCGGATCGAGGACCGGAGTCGGCGAGGCGAAGCTGTTCTTGGGGTTGAGCAGGTACGTTTCGTCGCTGCCGAACACCTCCACGTCGAGGGTGTCGGCGCCGGTCTCGACGTCGTAGGCGAGCAACCTGAGCGAGCTGCCGTCGGCGGAATCGGTCACCGCGGTCGTCAGCCAGATCCGGCCGTCGGCGACGACCGGCGACGACCAGCCGCGGCCCCCGACCGGGCTCTTCCAGGTGACGTTGTCGGTCTCGCTCCACTCCAGGGGGATCGCCGCGCCGGGCGCGTGTCCCTGGCCCGTCGGCCCGCGAAACTGCGGCCAGTCGTCGGCGTGTGCGATGAGCCCGGCGCACCAGAGAATGAACACGATCGCGGCGGTCCGGGCGGCCGGTCGCCCGCTGCTCGAAGCGCGCTCTGTCATCGCTTTTCTCCCTCGGCTCGCATTGTATACGGCGGTTTGATATCGCGACGGGCGGGCTTCGGAGCCGCGTTCTCTCGAATCCGCATGGCCGGCCGGTTGTGGCATGATGGAATTTCGGAGCGGAGGAGGCGGACGGACATGGCGACGAAGTACGCGGGCGGGGGTAGCGGTCTCGCGTGGGAAGAGGGCGACGCCGTTGCGGATCGCGCCGATCCGGCGATGGAGTTTCCCGGCTGCGACCCCGTCCCGATGACGTGGGACGACGTCGCGGCCTACGACGGCCGCATCGAGTACTGGGATGCCGCGTCGTCGATGGCGCAGGTCCTGCGCGACGCCGGTCCGGTCCACGAGAGCCCGTCGAACGTCCTGAGCGAGATCCTGACCCGGATATCCCTGGAGCGCGGATCGCGCATCCGCTGCTACGGGGCCGTCTACCTGATGGAGCGGGACCGCGCGGGGCAACCCCGGCGGGTGATGGTCGGGGATCAGACCATCTACCTGCGTCCGGGGCGCTGGCAGCCGAGCGACCCGGCCATCATCAGGGGCGAGGACCCGCTGCCGGACGTGATCCTGGAGGTGGATCACACCACCGACGTCCGCCGCAACAAGCTCGGGCTGTACGAGTCCTGGGGGTTTCCGGAAGTATGGGTGGAGACGCCGGACACCTCGACGTCGAGTCGGCCCAGGCGACTGCGACCGGGGCTCACGATCTATCGGCTGGACGAGGGCCGCTTCCGGTTTGCCGGGGAGAGCCGCGCGTTTCCGGGGTGGCCGGCGGCCAGCATCCATGCCTCGCTGAACGAGACGCACATGAGTCGCCGAACCCTGGCCGACCTGACCCGGGTGGGGCGACGACTCGGCCGGCAGGAGGGCACGACTCCCGATGACGATCCGCAGCTTGGCCGCCACCGCCGGCAGGCCCACGGCGACGGTCTGCGGACGGGACGCGCCGAGGGTGTCGCCGCACAACGGGCGCTTCTCGGCAGGCTGGCGCTACGCAAGTTCGACACGGCGACCGCGGAGCGATTGGCCGAGCTTCTGGCCGGGATCGAGGATCCCGGACGCCTCGCCGATGTCGGCGACCGGATCATCGACTGCGACGACGGTGGCGCGCTGCTCGCTGAATTGTCCTGACGCGAGGCCGGCTCCGGCGGGGTGTGACCGGCGGTACGTTCGCCATCTCTGCATGTCAGCCGCCGCGTTGGGGCGATGAAGAGATGTGTCCATGTTATGCTCTGCATACATGCGCACGACGATTTCACTTGACGACAGGGTGGCGGCGCAGGTGCGCCGCGCGGCGGCCGCCCAGGGCGTCAGCGTGAGCGCCTTCATCGCCAGGGCGCTCGACGATACACTCAAGCGCCGGACGCCGGCGGAACTGCCAAAGCCGTTTCGTTTGATCACCGTTGGCGGCAGCGGCCCGCGACCGGGGATCGATCTCGACCGGCCGCGAGCCATCGACGCGGCTGAGGACGAAGCTCGCTTCGGTCGTCGAGGTTCCTGATCGGCATGTTGCTGCCGGACGTCAACGTGCTGGTGTACGCGCACCGCAGGGATTCGACCCCCGGTCACTCCGACTACGCGGAGTGGCTTTCCGCGCTGGCGACAGGCCCGGAGCCGTTCGCGCTCTCCGTTCCGGTGTTGTCGGGTCTCGTCCGGATCGTCACCAGTTCCCGTGTCTTCAGTCCGCCATCTTCCCTCGACGACGTCTTCGCCTTCATTTCGGAACTCGTCGAGCGGCCGACCGCCCGTGTCGTCGGTCCCGGTCCCGATCACATGGCCATCTTCGAGCGTCTGTGCCGCGCCGCCGGAGCGACGGGGAAGCTGGTAGCAGACGCACAACACGCGGCGATCGCAATCGAGCATGGCTGCACGATGGTGTCGACCGACTCCGACTTCGATCGGTTTCCCGGCCTTCGATGGCAACACCCGTTGCGTCCCTGACGGGGCGCATATAATCGAACCGCCGTCGACACGAGGCGTTTTGAACCGTCCTGCGGGTCCATGGTCAGGGGAGGAAGAGACATGCGTGGCATTTCCAGATCGGGCATGGTGGCGGCGTTCGCCGCGGCGGCCGCGGCCGTCATCGTCGTAGCCGGGCAGCAGCCGGAGTCGCTCAGCGTGACGCCGGTCAAGGACGGGCTCTACTACATCAACGGGGTCGGCGGGAACGTCGGGGTTCGCGTGACGTCCGAGGGCGTCATCCTGATCGACGACAAGTTCCCCCGTAACGTCGACGGGATCAAGGCGCGGGTTGCCGAGGTGACGGATCTGCCGATCCGCTACGTCATCAATACGCATCATCACGGCGACCATGCCGGCGGCAACGTCGGGTTCATCGACTCGGCGGACGTCATCGCCCACGAGAACGCCCGCAAGAACATGATCCGCAACGAGCAGGACGCGCCGCCGCGCATCGTCTATACCGACCAGACGGCGGTCCACCTCGGCGGCGTCGAGGTGCGCGCGCATCACCTCGGCCGCGGGCACACCAACGGCGACTCGGTCGTCTATTTCCCCGACCTGCGCACCGTCCACGGCGGCGACCTGCTGCACGGGACCGCGCCGTTCATCGACTACGCGAACGGCGGCAGCAGCCAGGAGTGGCTCGGGGTGCTCGACGGCATCCTCGCGCTCGACTTCGACACCGCCATCCCCGGCCACGGCAGCTTGATGACGCGGGCCGACGTCGAGGCGTTCCGGGATCAGTTCGTTGCCGTCCGCACCCGGATGCGGGAGCTGATCGACGGCGGGCTGGCGAAGGATGACGCGCCGGCGGAGATCGTGACCCCGGAGCTGAGCTGGACGACGGCCGAGAACGGCCTGTTCATGCGCCGCAGCGTTCCGGGCTTCTACGACGAGATCTCGTCGGAGCGGTAGCCCGTGTTCGCCCAGCGGCGGGGAGGCGGCCGCCGGATGGCGGTCGGAGGAGGGTGTGAGATGCGATCCGTGCGGTGTCTTCTCGTCGTTGCATTCGTGGGAATCGGCCTTGCTGCCGCCGCGCCGGCCGCGCACGCCCAGGACGTGGAGTGGCGGTCGTACGGGTCGGACGCGGCCGGCACCAAGTACTCCCCGCTGGATCAGATCAACGCGGAGACTATCGGTGACCTGCAGGTCGTCTGGCGCCAGTCCGTGCTGCCGGACGTCATGCGGGAGGGCCGCGAGGACTTCACCCCGCCGGTCGCCGCGCAGAACACCCCGCTAATGGCGGACGGCCGGCTCTACATCAGCTCGGCCCTCGGCACGGTGGCGGCGCTCGATGCGAAGACCGGAGAGGTGCTCTGGTTCGACGCGCCGCCGGACCGCGACGGCGAGCCGTTCACGCGAGTGCGTCAGACCCGCGGCGTCGCCTACTGGGACGATCCGCAGAGCGACGACGCCCGGGTGCTGGCGGTGGTCGGCTCCCACCTCGTGGCGCTGAACGCCCGCACCGGCGAGCGCTACCCCGATTTCGGCGACGGCGGGGAGGTCGATCTGACGCAGGGATTCGACCGCCCGATGGAGACGTTCAGTTGGGGGTCGCCGCCGCTCGTCGTCGGCGACATCGTTGTCATCGGCTCGGCCATGAGCGACGTCACCAATCCGAACATGCCGGCGATGAAGGAGATGCCGCCGGGGGACGTGCGCGGCTTCGACGTGCGGACCGGCCGGCAGGTCTGGATCTTCCACACCATTCCGCGCGAAGGGGAGCCGGGTAACGAGACCTGGCTGACCGCCCTCACCGAGGATCGGGCGTCGTGGGAGTACAGCGGCAACACCAACATGTGGGCCTGGCCGAGCGCGGACGAGGAGCTCGGCCTGGTGTACGTGCCGCTGTCGACGCCCACCAACGACTACTACGGCGGGTACCGTCCCGGCGACAACCTGTTCGCGGAGAGTCTGGTCTGCCTCGACGCCCGCACCGGCGAGCGGGTCTGGCACTTCCAGGCGGTGCACCACGGCATCTGGGACTACGACTTCCCGGCCGCCCCGAACGTCGTCGACCTCCAGGTCGAGGGTCGCGCGGAGCCGGTCAAGGCGGTCGTGTCGGTGAGCAAGCAGGCGTTCACCTACGTCTTCGACCGCGTGACGGGCGAGCCGGTCTGGCCGATTGAGGAGCGGCCGGTGCCGCCGGGGGACGTGCCGGGCGAGTGGTACGCCGCGACCCAGCCGTTCCCTACCCGTCCGCCCGCGTTCGACCAGCAGGGCACCACCGTGGACGACCTGATCGACTTCACCCCGGAGCTTCGCCGCGACGCGCTGGAGGTCTTCGAGCAGTACGACACCGGACCGCTCTTCACCGCGCCGGCGCTGGTCGACGAGTCTCCGGGCGGCACGAAGGGGACGCTGCAGATGCCGGGCGTGGTCGGCGGCGCCGACTGGGGCGGATCGGCGGTCGATCCGGAGACCGGGATCCTGTACGTCCCGTCGGTTCACAGCGAGGCGGTTATCGGCATCGTGCCGTCCGAGCATCCCCGCTCGGACATGCGGCTCGTCGTGCAGACCCTGGCCCCGCTGGAAGGGCCCAACGAGCTGCCGATCTTCAAGCCGCCGTACGGCCGGCTGGTCGCCATCGACCTCAAGAAGGGGGAGATCCTCTGGTCGAAGGCCAACGGCGACGGCCCGCGCGACCACCCGCTGCTGAAGGACCTGGACCTGCCGCCGCTGGGCCAGCCCGGACGGGTCTCGCCGTTGGTGACGAAGTCGTTCGTGTTCCTGGGCGAGGGGGGCAACGCCGGCGTGGTCGTCCTGCAGCCGATCTGGGGCGGCGCGGGCGGCAAGATGTTCCGCGCCTACGACAAGCTGACCGGCGACGTGGTCTGGGAGATGGAGCTGCCCGGCGGCACGACGTCCGCCCCGATGACCTACATGGTCGACGGCCGGCAGTACATCGTCGTCACCGTCGGGTGGGAGGACATGCCGAGCGAGTACATCGCGCTGGCGCTGCCCGAGTGAACGTCGCGATTTCGAGTGTCGAGGCACGGTTCGTGAAAGAGGGGGCTGGGCATGAAGAGCCGGGTATCGTCGCATAGCCTGCGGGGTCTGCTGGTCGTTGCCTTCGTCGCTGGTGCGTCCGTGGCCGGGACGGCGCAGTCCGCGGGGCCGCGCTGGGTCACGGCGTGGGCCACGTCGCAGCAGGATCTCGGTCCGACCGGCGTCTCGAATGCCAGCGTTCGCATGATCGCCCGCGTGACCGCCGCCGGCGAGGCGGTTCGCATCCGCCTCGACAACACCTACGGCGCCGAGCCCCTGGAGATCGGGGCGGCCGCCGTCGGGCAGCGGATGCGCGGTGCGCGGCTGGCGCCGGGCTCGAACCAGCCGGTGCGGTTCGGCGGCAACGCGTCGGTCACGATCGCGCCCGGTGAACGGGCGACGAGCGATCCGGTGGGGATGGCGGTGCGCGCCGGGCAGGACCTGGCCGTGAGCCTGCACGTGCCGGGCGCCGGCGTGCGCCCGAGCCGGCATCGCGGCGCGTTGACCACCTCCTACCTCAGCGCGGACGGGGCCGGCGATGTCACCGCCGACGAGATGGGCGAGCCGTTCGGCGCGACGACGACGTCGATGTGGTGGCTGAAGGCCATCGATGTGCACAGCCGCACCTCGGCAGGCACGGTCGTCGCCTTCGGCGACTCCATCACCGACGGATCGTGCGCAACCGTCGACGGCCACGATCGGTGGGAGGACTGGTTGGCCGTCCGTCTGGCCCTGGCCGCGGACGAGCAGGACATCCACAAGGCGATCGTCAACGAGGGCATCGGCGGCAACACGGTGACGCGGGCCGGACTGCAGCCCCCGCCGGTCAGCACGCCCGGCCTCGAGCGCCTCGAGCGGGACGTCTTCTCGCACCACGGCGTCACGCACGTGGTGCTGTTCATGGGCACGAACGACATTCGGCGCGACGCCACGGCGGGCGGCGTGATCGCGGGCATGGACCGGATAGTCCGCGAGGTGCAGGCGCGCGGCATCGCCATCGTCGGCGCCACCATCATTCCGCGCCACAACCGCGCGCCGACCCCCGACAACAGCGGGTGGACGCCGGCGAAGACCGCGATCCGCAACCGCGTCAACGCGTGGATGCGCGACGAGGCCTCGTTCGACGCGGTGCTCGACTTCGACGCGGTCACCAGAAGGGCGGACGACGCGGACCGGCTGGAGCCGGCCCTCGACTGCGACGGAGTCCACCCCAACGTGCTCGGCTACTACGAGATGGGCCGGTCCATTCCTCTCGACCTGTTCGCACCCTAGCGCGGAGCTGTCTTGGCAGGGTTTCTGCGCCGGCTGTTCGGCGGCGGTCGGCGCGGCGTCGAGCGGTCGGTCGTCGTCGTCTCGGGACTCCCGCGGTCCGGGACCTCGATGCTGATGGGCATGCTGGCCGCCGGCGGGATGGAGACGCTGGCAGACGGCGTCCGCGCCCCGGACGACGACAACCCGCTGGGCTACTACGAGCTGGAGCGGGTCAAGCAGCTCCAGACCGGCGTCGATACCGCGTGGCTCGGCGATGCGCGCGGCAAGTGCGTCAAGGTCATCTCGTACTTCCTGAAGTATCTGCCATCCGATGAGCATTACCGGATCGTGTTCGTCCGCAGGGATCTGGCGGAGGTGCTGGCGTCGCAGCGCACGATGCTGGCGCGCCGCGGTGAACCCGTCGGCGACTCCGCCGAGGAACGGCGGCTGGCCGGCGTCCTGGCCGCTCATCTGAGCAAGGTCGAACGGGGGCTGGCGGCACGCACCGACTGCAAGGTGCTCTACGTCGACCATCGCGCCGCGATCGAGAGTCCGCGGGTGGTGGCGCGGCAGGTGAACCGATTCCTGGACAAGAAGCTGGATGTCGACAGGATGACGGCGGCGGTCGACTCGCGGCTCTACCGCCAGCGCGTCGGCGAAGAGACCGCCGTTCCGCAGTCCACGCGTTCCCGGCGATGACTACCGCGCTTGCGGACGATGCGCCGCATCGCTTCGGGGACGCGAGCCGATGAGCCGTAAAACACGCAACAAGGCGCGGCGAGTCAAGGCACGTCCGCAGCGATCGTCGAAGCGCGGCGCGCAGTCTCCAAAGGCGCCGCCGGCGCCGTCTCGCGTCCCGCGGCGGCGTCTTGCCGCGTTGCTGCTGCTCGCCGGCGCCGCCGCCGCGCTGGTCTGGCTCTGGCCGCGGGGCGCACTGCCGGCGCTCGTCGAGCGGACCGCCGATCAGAACCTGCTGCTCGTTACCATCGACACGCTCCGGGCCGATGCGCTGGGCAGCTACGGCGGTCCGGCGACTACTCCCAACCTGGATCGTCTGGCCGCCGTCGGCGCCCGTTTCGAGTTCGCGCACGCGCATGCGGTGGTGACGCTGCCGTCGCACGCCAGCATCCTCACCGGCGTGTACCCGTTCGAGCACGGGATCCACGACAATGCCGGCTATCGTCTGCCGGAAGACAGCCTGACCCTGGCTGCGATGCTCCGTGCGGAGGGATTCGCCACCGGCGCTTTCGTCGGCGCCTTTCCGCTCGACAGCCGGTTCGGGCTCGACAACGGCTTCGACCTGTACGATGACCGGTTCGGGTACGCGGAGGGGCCTTCCGACTTCACCATCGCCGAACGGCCCGCCGAGGAGGTGGTCGCCGCCGCCCGCGCCTGGATAGAGTCTCGGCCAGACCGCTGGTTCGCCTGGGTGCACCTGTTCGATCCGCACGCCGTCTACAGTCCGCCGCCGCCATTCGACGCGCGCTACGCCGCGAGCCCCGTATCACGGCGAGGTCGCCTACACCGACCACGCGCTCGGCCCCCTGCTCGAGCTCGCCGGTGCGTCGGAAGAACGTCCGACGATCGTCGTCGTCACCGCCGACCACGGCGAGGCGCTGGGCGAGCACGGCGAGCGCACCCACGGCCTGTTCGCCTACGAGTCGACGTTGCGGGTTCCGCTGATTCTCGCGCAGGTCGGACGCAGCTCGGCCCCGGAAGAGGGCGTCGTCTCGGCCGAACCGGCCCGGCATGTCGACGTCGTCCCGTCGATCCTCGACGCGCTCTCGCTGCCGGCGCCGCCGGCGCTGCCCGGCCGCTCGTTGCTCGACCCGGCGTCGGCCGACATCGAGCCGCTGTCGTACTTCGAGGCGCTGTCCGCCTCGCTCGACCGGGGCTGGGCGCCGCTGCGCGGGGTGCTGTCGGGACGGGACAAGTACGTCGACCTGCCCCTGCCGGAGCTCTACGACCTGCAGGCCGACCCGGCCGAGTCGAGCAACCTGGTCACCGATCGGGCAGGACGCGCACGGGCCCTGGATGCCCTGCTCGCGGACCTGCCCGCGTCGGATCCGCTCGACCGGCGCATCGCGGAGACCGCCGAGGTCGTCGAGCGCCTGCGGTCGCTGGGCTATGTCGGCAGGGCGGCGCCCGCGAAGGAGAGCTACACCGCGGACGACGATCCGAAGCGGCTCGCACACCTCGACGACGCGATTCACCGGGGCGTGGATCTGTACCAGCGTGGCCGGGCGCGCGAGGCCATCGAGGTCTACCGCGAGGTGATTGCCGAGCGGCCCGAGCTGGAGCTGGCCCACCGGCACCTTGCGTACCTGCACTGGTCGCTCGGCGAGGTCGGCGAAGCCGTCGGGACCTTGACCCGGGCGCGGGACGCAGGCATCGCGAGTCCGGCCGTCGCGGGCCAGCTCGGGATCTATCTGGCCGAGAGTGGCCGGGCCGGCGAGGCGGTGCCGCTGCTCGAGGCGCTGGCGGCGGGGGAGCGGCCGGCGCTCGACACGCTGAACGCGCTGGGTATCGCCTACGCGCGCCGCGGCGACGCCGAGCGGGCGCTGGAGACGTTCGAACGCGTCCTCGCGCTGGACCCCGACAACGCGATGGCGCTGGAGAACATGGGTACCGGCGTGCTCGAGGCGGCTCGGCCTTGACGCCCACCAACGCGTCTGACGCCGGACCGTAGCCTCGCAAGTTCAAACGTGTGGTCACGCTTCAGTCTGCAGACTTCGCTTTCGGACGAATCTGCTGCTACCATGCTTGCCGTGGTGGGATCGCGGCGAGTTGCCGGGCCCCAAGCGCCGGTTCGGCCGCTCCCGCGCACGTGATGGAGGCGGCGACATGAAACGGCGAATCCACGTTCCGACGCTCGGCGCGGCGGGCGGATTGGCGCTCGTTCTGCTGGCGTCACCCGCGACTGCCCAGGTCGACCTCGGCAGAATCGACCTGACGGTGGAGGACACCACCGGCGCCGTGCTGCCGGGCGCCGCGGTGGCCATCACGGGGCCGGAGGACCGCTCCAACATCTTCACCGACGTGCAGGGCGAGGGCCACCTGTTGCGCCTGCCGGTCGGCACCTACGAGGTGAGCGTCACGCTGCCGGGATTCCGTGTGTACATCGATACGGCGGTGCAAGTACGTGCGGCGTCGTCAGCCCGGCTGGTCGCTACGCTGGAGGTCGGCGGGATCGACGAGACGGTGACGGTCAGCGGCACGGCTCCGATCATCGACCCGCGCCGCCAGAGCACCGACACCCACGTGACGGTGGAAGAGTTGCAGGAGATCCCTTCCGCGCGCGACCCGTGGGTGGTGCTGCAGACCATTCCCGGCGTCGTCGTCGACCGCGTCAACGTCGGCGGGGCCGAATCGGGCCAGCAGTCGATCTACATGGCGAAGGGCGCGCACAGCGACGAGAACACCTGGACGCTCGACGGCGTCGTGATCACCGACATGGCGTCGCTGTCGTCGCCGACCTACTGGGACTTCGACCAGTTCCAGGAGGTGCGGGTCAACACCGGGGGGGCCGACGTACGGAACCAGACGCCCGGCGCCGCGGTGGACGTGGTGCTCAAGAGCGGCACCAACCAGTACCACGGCAGCCTGCGGGGCTACTTTGGCAACGAAGGGTTCCAGCGCAACAATCTGTCCGCGGACCTGGCCGAGTCGATCGGCGGCGAGACCATGAAAGGCAACCGGATGGAGCAGTACGCCGACTACGGCTTCGAGGTCGGCGGCCCGCTCGTGAGGGACCGGCTGTGGGCCTGGGGCTCGCTGGGCGAGACCGACATCCGTCTGCGGACGCTCATCGACACCGCCGACCGCACCACCCTGACCAACCGGGCCCTGAAGGTGCAGGGGCAGGTGACCGACGGCCTGCGCCTCGGCTTCAACCACTTCAACGGCGCGAAGATCAAGCTGGGACGCAACGCCGGGCCGACGCGGCCGGACGAGACCACCTGGAACCAGGGGGGCAGCGGTGCGGGCCTGTTCACCGGCTCGGCCACCTGGGCCGGGAGCGACATGGTGGTCAGCGCCAAGGCGACCCAGTACAACTGGGGCTTCTTCCTGACGCCCCGCGGCGGTCTGGACCAGGACGTCTACCGCGACGTGAACCGCGTCTACCACAACTCCTACCTCGATTTCCGTTCGTGGCGGCCGCAGTCGGTGATCGACGTCGACGCCAACTACTTCCGCGGCGACCACGAGCTGAGGCTCGGCCTCAACTGGCGGAGGAACGGTGTCCGGACGGAGCAGGTCTGGCCCGGGTCCGGAACGCTCTCCATTCATCTGCCGAGCTATCCCGACAACGGCCTGATGCTGCCCACCATCTTCGGCGACACCGTCGTGAACGGAGAGGGCCGGTATCTGAGCTTCTACGCCAGCGACCGGATCTCGCTGGACCGTCTGACGGTAGACGTCGGCGTCCGGTTCGACCGGTCGGCAGCTTCGCTGCTGGAGTCGAGCCGCCCGGCGAACGCGCTGGTTCCTGACGTGCTGCCCGCCCTGACGTCATCGCCTCTGAGCAACACGCACGTCTTCGACATCCTGGCGCCGCGCATCGGCGTGAGCTACGCCCTCGGCGAGGAGTCGGACACCCTCGTCCGCGCGAGCTACGGGCAGTTCGCCTCGCAGTTGCCGGCGGGCGCTTCCGGAATCCTCGCGGGACCCGTCGACTATTCGGCCGTCTACTACTACGCGATCGATTTCAACGGCGACGGCGTGACGCAACGCGACGAGTTGCTTCTCGACAACGGGATCGTCTTTGCCGACGGGTTCGATCCCGCGAATCCGACGTCGACCGAGAGCGTCAATCGGGTTGCCTCGGACCTGACGTCGCCGCGGACGCACGAGCTCATCTTCGGCGTCGATCGGGAGCTGCCGATTCCCAACTCGGCCCTGACCGCGTCGGTGACCTACCGGCGGTTCACCAACTTCACGTGGGCGCCGCTCAGCGGACTCACCTCCGCCGACTACGGCGTGGTGGACACCATCAGCGCCATGTTGCCCGCGGCCGGTGGCGGCGGTTCGGTCAGCCAGGACGTCTACGCGCCGCTGCCGGGCGTGGCCCTGCCCACGGGCGGCGGCCGGGAAGAGCGAAATCGGGAGGGCTATCATCAGGGTTACTGGGGTTGGGAGACCAGCTTCATCAAGCGCCTGAGCAACCGCTGGATGGCGCGCATCGCCTATTCCTACAACGATCACCGGGAGTACTTCACGGACCGGGCGGCGGCCATCATCGATCCGACGCCGGGGCCCGAGAGCCCGAAGCGGGACGGCGGCCTGGTCATCACCAGCGAGTCGGGGAGCGGGAAGACGGACTTCTACTTCGTGTCGCCGAAGTTCCAGTTCGTCGCCAACGGGCTCTACGAGGCGCCGTTCGGCATCAACGTCGCCGGCAACCTGCTGATCCGGCAGGGCTTCGGGCAACCCTACTTCCAGGAGATCCAGGCCCATCCGCGGGACGCGGCGGCGTTCAAGGAGGTGCTGCTGGCGCCCGACGTCGGGGACAACCGCCTGCCGGCGATCAGGAGCTTCGACCTGCGCATCGGCAAGGAGTTCCGCGTCGACGACGTGACGATGAACGTGGACCTCGACTGGTTCAACATCCTGAACGCGAGCACCGTGCTCAAGCGCCAGTACGACGTCGGGACCGCCGAGGGAGCGACCGGGCCGGGCAAGACGCTCGAGATCATGAACCCGAGCCTCCTGCGTCTCGGGTTCCGGCTCGGCTTCTAGTCCATCCGGGGCGACCATGCGACACACGGTGTCGATGCCGGGGGGATTGAAGATTGCGCTGTTTGCGGCGGCGGTGGCGGTGGGCTTTCCCGGTTCGGTCGCCGCGCAGAACCCCTGTCCGGCGGCGCCTTCGGAGGCGGCCTTCCGGAGCGCCGTTGCGACGGCCCCGCCCCTCGGCGGCGACAAGCGCCTCGGGTTCGTGGACGACAGCGGCCGCTGGAGCGTGCTCGACAGCGTCTGGAATCACAGAACCGCGGTCGAGCGGGGACTCCTGCAGCCGCTGGCCGAGACCGGGTACGACGACGAGGGCGAGATCGCGGTGCTGCAGGACGCGGGCGACCTTTTCCGCGCCTCGAACATCTACGACCTGCGGGACGTCACGCTCCGGTTCGCCGCGAACGATGACGGCGGTTACGACGTGACGCGCGTCGGGGCCGCTACCTGGCGCTCGCCGCTGGGTGAGTCCCTGACTCTGGGGGATGACGACAGCGCGCCGCTGGCGCTGCAGTTCGAGTTTCCCTTCTACGCGGCCACCCACGACGGCGCGTTCATCAACTCCGACGGCAACATCACGTTCGAGGAAGGCGACAGCGCGAGCACGGCCCGTGGCGTGTCTCGCCTGCTGTCGGGACCGCCGCGCGTCGCGCTGTTTCTCTCCGACCTCGATCCATCGGCCGGCGGCGGCGTGTATTCCCGGTCCGGCGCAGACGCGGTCACCGTGACCTGGTGCGACGTGCGGGGGTTCGAATCGCAGAGCACGACCACGGTGCAGGTGAGCCTGCTCTCGACCGGTGTGATCGAGATGACGTTCGACCCGGACGTCGGGCTCGGCGAGGCGATCGTCGGCGTTTCCCCGGGACGCACCACCGCGTTCGAGTCGGTCGACCTGAGCGATACCGCCGGGGCGGCGGGCGGCGCCGCGGCGGTGGGCGAGCGCTTCGCGCTGCGCGGCGAGCTCGACACGGTGGCGGTGGCCCGGAAGTTTCTGCAGTCCCACCCGGACGGCTACGACCAGATCGTCATCTGGACCGACCAGCCGATCCTCTTCGATGCTTTCGCCTACGAGGTCACCGTCGGCAACCTGATCCAGGGCATCGGGCAGGCGATCTACGACATACCGGCAGACTTCGGCAGCGACACCCTGACCAGCATCGTCGTCATGGGCTGGCTCGGCAAGTACTTCGACGACTCGGAGAAGAAGGTGAGCGGCGAGAACACCACGCTGAGCCTGCTGGGCCACGAGACCGGGCATCGCTGGCTCGCCTTCATGGACTTCAGCGACCACGACCGGGAGCGGTCGTCGGCGCTTCTCGGCCGGCAACAGGCCCACTGGAGCTTCTTCTTCGACAGCGACGCGTCGGTGATGGAGGGCAACGACATCGAGGACCTCGGCGGCGGGTCGTTCCGCACCGTGGCGGCGGTCGAGGGCTACAGTGCGCTCGACCAGTACGCGATGGGCCTGCGCCACGACCACGAGGTGCCCGCGTTCTTCCACGTCGAGGCGCCGACCAACGCCATGCCGCCGGCGCGCAGCACCGGATCGCCGCAGGTGGGAGTGACCTTCAACGGCACGAAGCGCGAGGTGCTGATCGCGGACGTCATCGAGGTCGAGGGCGCCCGCGTGCCGAGCGCCGACGAGTCGCCTCGCGTTCACCGGCAGGCGTTCCTGTACGTCGTCGGTAAAGGGCGCGAGGCAAATCCCGATCACGTCACCAAGCTCGACACGATCCGCCGGCAGTGGGAGCCGTTCTTCGCCGCGGCCACGGACGACCGCATGCGGGTCGAGACCCGGTTGCGCCCGGCGGCATCCACCGAGACCACCGATCCGTGAGCCCCGGCCGGTTTCGTCCGTTGCCGGCGCAGGGCAGCGCGTGCCGTTCCCGGCCCGATCCGGATCTACAATGCGGTAGAGGACATTCCCATGCAACGATTGATCTCCGGGCGGCGGCTGTTCGTGGGCGCGGCGCTGTGTCTGATCGCCGGGATCGGGCAGGGACAGGCACAGGATCACACACAGTACGAACCGGCCGACATCGAGTACGGACTCAGCGTGTATCTGGAGCAGTGCGCCGCGTGCCACGGCGAGGCCGGCGACGGCGTGGCCGGGGTCGATCTGCGCAGCGGCCGGCTGCGGCGCGCGGCGCTCGACCGCGAGCTGATCCAGCTCATCCGGAGCGGCATCCCCGGGACCGGCATGCTCGCCTTCGACCTCGACACGGCGGAGATGACCGGTATCGTGGCGTATCTGCGCAACATGACCTACGAGATCGACGCCGCCACCCTCGGCGATGCGGCGCGCGGCCGGGTCATCTTCGAGGGCGCGGGCGACTGCCTGAGCTGCCACCGCCTGCAGGGCCGGGGACTGCGGAACGGTCCGGACCTGACGCGGATTGGTGCCGTCCGGCCGTTGAGCGCCCTGCGGCGGTCGCTGCTCGATCCGACCGGCACGATGCGGCCCATCGACCGGCCGGTCGAGCTGGTGACGGCGGACGGCACGCGCGTCACCGGACGGCGCCTGAACGAGGACACCTACACGGTGCAGATCCTCGACGACGAGGCGCGTCTGCGGTCGTTCGACAAGGCCGATCTGCGCGAGTTCCGCGTGATCGACCGGTCGCCGATGCCCGCCTACGGGGGTCGGCTCGACCCGGCGGAGCTGGCGGACGTGCTGGCGTATCTCGTGTCCCTGAAAGGCTGAGGCAGATGAAGCGACGCATGGAGACGGCGCGGCGCGCCGCGGTGGCGGCGATGCTCGTGGGGACGCTCGCCGGCGGCCTGTCGGCGCAGGACGTGTCGTTCGAGCGGCTGCGCGCAGCGGCGCAGGCGCCGGTCGACTGGCTGACCTACTCGGGCAGCTACTTCAGCCAGCGCTACAGCGAGCTGGATCAGGTCACGTCCGCCAACGTGCGGGACCTGCAGCTCCAATGGGTGTACCAGACTCCTGTCCTCGGTCCGTGGCAGTCCACGCCGCTGGTGGCCGACGGCGTCATGTACCTGACGCAGCGGCCCAACGACGTGGTGGCTCTCGACGCTCGGACGGGGCGCGTCTTCTGGGTCTACAGTTACGCGACGCCGCCCGACCACCGGGCCTGCTGCGGGTCGAACAACCGTGGCGTCGCGATTCTGGGCAACCGTGTGTTCATGGCCACCCTCGACGCGCACGTGGTGGCGCTCGATGCGGCGACCGGCGCCGAGCTCTGGAACGTCGAGCTGGCGGACCGCCACCTGGCGTACTCGTTCACCCTGGCGCCGCTGGTCGTCAAGGACATGGTGATCATCGGCTCCGCCGGCGGCGACCGCGGCGTCCGCGGCTTCATCGCGGCGCTGGACGCGGCCACCGGCGAGGAGGTGTGGCGCTTCCACACCATTCCGGGGCCGGGAGAGCCGGGGCACGAGACGTGGGAGGCGTGTCCGCCGGATCCGCAGACGTACTGCGATCCCGAGGCCTGGATGCACGGCGGGGCGGCGGCGTGGCTGACCGGGTCGTACGACCCGGAGCTGAACCTGATGTACTGGGGCCTGGGAAATCCGGGGCCGGACTTCAACCGCGAGCAGCGGCCAGGCGACAACCTGTACTCGGATTCGGTGATCGCGCTCGACGCCGACACCGGCGAGTTGCGGTGGCACTTCCAGTTCACGCCGAACGATCCGTACGACTACGACTCGGTGCAGATCCCGGTGCTGGCCGACATCGAACGCAACGGCTTCGAGTTGAAGGCGATGCTGTGGGCCAACCGCAACGGCTTCTACTACGTGCTGGACCGGGAGACCGGCCGGTTCCTGACCGGCCAGCCGTTCGTGACCGTCAACTGGGCGGAGGGGCTCGACGACAACGGACGGCCGGTGGAGACACCCCAGCCGCCGGGGGCGCCGACCTACCCCGGGGTCCAGGGGGGGACGAACTGGTACTCGCCGTCCTTCAGTCCGAGCACGGAGCTGTTCTACGTTTCGGCGTGGGAGTCCTATGCGTCGGTGTTCGATGCGCAGCCGCAGGAATACGAGCCGGGGCGCTCGTTCATCGGTGGACGGCCGACGACGTTCGAGCCGGTGCCCGATGCGCCCACCGTGCCGGGGCTGACGCGCGGGCCGATCAACGCGTGGACCGCTGCGGCCGGGAGCGGCGCGGTGGTGGCTCTGGATGCACTGACCGGCGAGCCGCGGTGGAAGTTCGAGATGACCGACGTCACGAGCAGCGGAATCCTGACGACGGCCTCGGACCTGCTGTTCTCCGGCGCGCGCTCCGGCTATTTTCAGGCGCTGGACGCTCGCACCGGCGACCTGCTGTGGCGCGTGAGCCTGGGCGGTCAGATCGTCAACGGTCCGATGACCTACGCGGTGGATGGCAGGCAGTACGTTGCGGTGATCGCCGGGAGCTCCCTCTCGACGTTCGCGTTGAGGGACTGATTACTGCACCGTTCGCTTGACGATGAACCAGCCGGCGACGAAGGCGCCGACACCGGCGCCGAAGAGGCGCGGGCTCGGTCCGAGCGGCCCGGCGGTCACTATCGAGACGAGCAGCAGCCACATCCCGAGGAGCTGCAGCCCGCGGCCCACGTAGTAGAGCATCCCCGGCACGGTTACTGCTCCTCCTTCCGCGCCGGGGCGGGTCGCCCCTTGGTGCGCTTCAGCTCCCGCCAGGCGTCCAGGCGCCGGGCCACTTCCTTCTCGTATCCTCGTGCGGTCGGCCGATAGTACCGGCGCCCGGCGAGCGCGGGGGGCAGACAGTCCATTCCGGTCACGCCGTCCGGGTCGTCGTGGGCGTAGGCGTACCCGCGCCCGTAGCCCTCGTCCTTCATCAGCCGGGTCGGCGCATTGCGGAGGTGGAGGGGGACCGGCTCGGCCACCTGCTCGTGCGCGTCGGCCGCAGCCTGGCTGTACGCGGCGTAGACGGCGTTGCTCTTGGGCGCGGTGGCGAGATAGGTGACGGCCTGCGCCAGCGCGGTGTTGCCTTCCGGCATGCCGATGAAGTGCACCGCTTCCTTCGCGGCGACGGCCACCGTCAGGGCGTTCGGGTCGGCGTTGCCGACGTCCTCGGAGGCGAAGCGTACGAGGCGCCGCGCGATGTACAGCGGCTCCTCGCCGGCCTCGATCATGCGCGCCAGCCAGTAGACGCCGGCGTCGGGATCGCTGTTGCGCAGCGACTTGTGGAGCGCCGAGATGAGGTTGAAGTGCTCCTCGCCCGACTTGTCGTAGAGCAGGGCGCGCTTCTGGATGGCGCGGGCCAGCAGCGTCCGGTCGATGCGTCCGGCTCCGGCCAGGGTGGCGGCCAGCTCCAGCAGGTTGAGCGCTACCCGCGCGTCTCCGCTGGCGTGGCGGGCGATGGCAGCGAGGGCGTCGTCGTCCGCGGCGATCCCCGCCGATCCGAGGCCGCGTTCGGGATCGTCGAGCGCCCGGCGCAGGATGGCGGCGGTCTCCTCCGTCGCCAGCGGCTGCAGTACGAAGACCTTCGAACGCGACAGCAGGGCCGCGTTGACCTCGAACGAGGGGTTCTCGGTGGTCGCGCCGATCAGCACGATGTCGCCCGCCTCGACGCGCGGGAGGAAGGCGTCCTGCTGCGCCTTGTTGAAGCGGTGGATCTCGTCCACGAAGAGGATCGTGCGCCGTCCCAGCTCCCGGCGCGCCGCTTCGGCCTCGGCCATCACCGCCCTGATCTCCTTGATGCCGGCCAGGACGGCGCTGAAGGCGATGAAGTGGGCGCGGGTCACGGTGGCGATCAGGCGGGCGATGGTGGTCTTGCCGGTGCCCGGCGGACCCCAGAGGATGATCGACTGCAGGGTGTCGCGCTCGATGGCGGCGCGCAACGGCCGGTCGGGCGCCAGCAGCTCCCGCTGGCCCACGAGCTCGTCGAAGGTCCGCGGGCGCATCCGTTCCGCGAGCGGGGCCCCGGCCGCGGGCCGTTCCGGTGCGTTCGACTCGAACAGGTGGCCCGACTTCATACGGCCATCCGTTGCCGGCGGGCTTCGTACGCGATCACGGCAGCCGCCACCCCGGCGTTGAGCGAGTCGACGCCGCCGGCCATCGGTATCGAGACGACGGCGTCCGCGGATTCGAAGACCGAGCTCTCGATGCCGGCCCCTTCGCCGCCTATCAGGATCAGCAGCGGTCGAGTCAGGTCGAGATCGTACATCGACCGGCCGCCTCGCGGCGCCGCCGCAAGAACCGCGCAGCCGGCCCGCCGCGCCCGTGCCGGCAGGTCGCTCCGCTCGCCCGCGTCCGCCACCGGCAGCCGGAAGGTGCTGCCCATGGCGCCGCGCAACGCCTTCCAGCCGAAGGGGTCGGCCGCTGTTCCGGTGACGACGACGCCGCCGGCGCCGGCCGCGTCGGCGGCCCGGACGATGGCCCCGAGATTGCCCGGGTCCTGTACGCCGACCGGCGCGACGAGGCATCCTCGGGCCGCGCAGGCGAGCACGTCATCGACCGACGGGGGACAATGACGCGCCAGCGCGACGGCGGTGGAGGGCGAGCGAAGGGGGCTGGCCGCCGCCAGCACGCCGTCCGACCCGGCCACGACGTCGATCCGGTTCGCCTCGCAGCTCGCGACGAGCGCGTCGAGGCCCGGCTCGCCGCGCCGGAGGGCCGACGTCGCGACGAGCAGGGTCTCGAGGGCAACCCCGGCGCGCCGCGCATCGGCGATCAGGCGCCGCCCGTCGAGGAGCAGATGGGTGCGGGAACGGCGGTTCGCGCGGACCGCGGATCGGAAGCGCCCGACGAGCACGTTCCGGCGGCTGGTGACGGTTTCCACGGGGGGGGGTGCGTGGCGCGGGCCGAGCATACCAGATGTGCTAGGCTACGAAGCTGCATTTCGTCATGAAGGCACGGCTTCTAAAACGGATCGACGACGAGCTTCAGACCTTGGAGCGCGAGCGGACTCGCGAGCTTCCCAAGGAGATCCAGCGGGCTCGGGAGCTGGGCGACCTGCGCGAGAACGCGGAGTACCACGCGGCGAAGGAGCGGCAGCGGCTCGTCGAGGCCCGCATCGGCATGCTGCAGACCCGGCGCGCCGAGATTGAGCTGATGAACCTCGACCGGTTGCCGCACGATCGGGCGGCGCTCGGTTCGACCGTGCTCCTGCGGGCCGTGGACGGCGCGACCGTCACCTATGAGATCGTGATGCCCGAGGACGCCGATCCCGCAAAGGGGTGGGTGTCGACCGCGTCCCCGATCGGGAGGGCCATCGTCGGTCGGAAGGAAGGCGACGAGATCCACGTCAAGTCGCCGAGCGGGGTCCGCGAGTTCGAGCTCATCGAGCTGACGACGATCCACAATTCCTGACCGCCTGTCTGTCCGTGGCTTCCATCGACACGGTTCGCCGGTACGTCCCGCAGTTGCGGACGGCGCTCGTCCTTACCGGTACCGGCGCGGCGGGCGCCTATCATGCCGGCGTGCTGCGCGCCCTGGTCGAAGCGGGCGTGAAGATCGATCTCGTGGCCGGTCGCGGGATCGGCGCCGTGGGGGCCATGTTCGCGGCAGTGGACGGCGGTTCCCGCCTGTGGGCGCAGAGTGGGCTGTGGCGGAGCCGCGGGGTGCGCCGCATCTACCGCTGGCGGCCCACGTTGCGCGGTGCGGCGTGGATGCTTGCCGCCGCGTTCGCGACCACGCTGCTGCCGGTGGCGGCGCTGGCGCTGGCCGCCATGGTGTTCCCGGTCGGGTATTTTCTCGTTCTGATCGGCGTCGAGGCCGGGGCGGATCTCTCGGCGGCCTATGGGGTCTGGCTCCGCGCGGTGTTCGCGCCTTCGGTGCTGCCGGTGTATCTGCCGCGGTTGGTGGTGATCGCGGTCGCTTCGCTGTTGGCGTTGCTGACCCTGGATGCGATCGAACGCGCCCTGCGGCCCCGTGGGCTGCGGCGGCCGGCTCGCGGCGGACTGTGGTGGCGGCTGCTCGGGGCGCCGATCGATCAGGCGCAGGCCGTGGCGTGGTTCAGCGGGGGGCTGTGGCAGATCATGCATGGCTCGCGGGTACAGCGCCCCAAGGACGACGATCTGGGGCGACGCTACGCCGAGCTGCTCGAGGAGAACCTGGGCCAGCCCGGGTTTCGCGAGCTGCTGATGCTGGTCCACGACATCGACGCGCGGCGCGACGTCGCCTTCGCCCTGCTCGCCGAGCCGCACCGCGACGAGTTTCTGCAGGGACAACCCGGTCCGGACGCCGCGGCGCGGCCGCTCGAGACGGTCGACCTGACGCGCGGTGCGCAGCGGCACCCGATGGACGCGTTCGCCGCCGCGCTGTGTCTGCCGGTCGCTACCGATCCGCACCACGTGACGTTCGCGCACGAGAGCGCCTGGCAGGGGGAGACGCACCGCTTCTGCGACCGGCCCGACAGCACGGCGCGCCTGCTGGAAGAGGTGGCGCGGGCCGGCGTCCAGCAGGTCATCCTGGTTTCGGCCGTACCCTCCGCCGCCGGTCCGCATGCGCTCGGCGCTGCGCGGCGCGATGTCCCGGGCAAGGCGGGGGAGTATCTGCTCGGGGTCGAAACGGTTTCTCTCCGGGAGGCGATCGAGGCCCGGCGCGGGCTCTTCCAGTCCCTGTTCGAGGTCAGGCCCGCGCACAACCCGGTCGGCGCGTTCGACGTGGCCGGGTGCTACGACGAGCAGTCCGACCGGATGCAGACCCTGGCCGAGCTGATCGACCGCGGTTACGAGGACGGCTTCCGCCAGTTCGTCGACGCGGTGCTGGGGGCCAGTGGCGAGCTCATCGAGGCGCCGCCGGCCGAGCGCGCGGATTCTCCGGTGTCGTTCTCGGCCCGACTGGCGAATCAAGGATTAGATTGAGACTGGCGGGAGCGGCTCGACGGCAGTCGTTCAGGAGCCGTGAGAGCGAAGCTTCGCAGGCGTACGGAGACTCCTGCCCGGTGCGCGCCGCTCACCGTGCTGCGGCTCGCGCAGGAACCGGGCGGCGAGGTCGGCGAGCCGGGATGCGATCTCGCTGTCCTCGACCGGGTGGAATTTCGTCCGGAACGCGTCGAGCGGGACCACCGCCTTGGCCATGGCGCGATGTCCTCCCGCGCTGCCGATGTCGTTGAACCACCGTTTGACGAACTCGCCGGCGTTGCGCGAGTAGCCGAGATTGCGGACAGAGACGACGAGCCGGTCGCCGACGATGCCGGACACTACGGACCACTTGACGTCCTCGAGCTGCAGGAGGAAATCGGCGACGTACGGCACGAGGTCCTCCCGCGGCGCCTCCCCGACGTGCGCCGCGAACACCTGGTCGCGCATCTGACCCGAATGCACGCCCTGCGTCACGTGCCGCAGCCGCTCCAGCGTGATCTCGGAACCCTCCATCTTGCGGACCAGCGCCGCGTCGGCGAGGGGATAGAGATAGGTGAACGCGTCCAGGTCGCTGCGGTTCGTGTGCCGCGACAGGAACAGCGTGTCCGACTTGATGGCGTAGAGCATCGCGGTGGCGATCCGTTCCGAGATGTTCACGTCGGTGGCCCGCAGATGCTCCGTGAGGATCGTGGCGGTCGAGCCGTAGTCGGGGCGGATGTCCTTGAAGATCGTCGTGTAGCCGGAGCGTTCCGGATGATGGTCGACGACCAGGTCCACCCGTCCGAGCAGGCCCCCGAAGTAATGCGGCTGGACGTCGACGGTAGCGATGCGGTCGAACTCGCCGAGCGACTCGGCCGTCAGGGCCTGTACCTGGATGTCGAGCAGGTTCGCCATGCGCAGGTTCTCGGGACGGGTCACCCCGTGGAACGCTCCGATGATGGCGGTGGCCTTCGTGCGGTGGAGCAGCGCGCGGAGCGCGAGTCCGCTCGCCAGCGCGTCGGGGTCGGGATCGTGGTGCAGGAGAATGAGCACCCGGTCGGCGTCGGCGAAATAGCGCTGGTACTGCTGGACCCGCGAACGGGTGAGCGCGCGGCCGAGCGCGCCCAGCAGCGACCCCTTCAGCAGCTCGCCGAGGCTCAGCGCGCTGACTTCGGGAAAGGCGGCCAGGCACTCGTCGGACCGCTTCGAGCGGCGTTCGCCGACGTCGAGCACGTAGGTCAGCACCGCGCCGGCGTCGGCCAGCGCTTCCAGAATCCCCCGTACGCTGCGACGCCCACCGTCCTCGACGATGACGCACGTGGCCGGCGTGACGTCCATGCGGAGCCAGGTGTCGACGCGCCGCGGCTCGCCGGCCCGGGCGGGAATGCCGGCGTCGCGGAGGCGGCGAGCCAAGGCGCGATCCTCTACCAGGAACTCGATGTCGAGGGACGGCCCGAGCGCCTGGTGCAGCGTCCTGACGACCAGGGCATCCTGGCAGACCGCCACGCACCTCATGGCAACCTCGAATTATATGCCGGGTTTTCTGCGGCTGCCTGTACGGGAGGTCCCCGGGCATCGCCGAACAGCCGTCCACGCGCGCCGCGATGCGGTATCATCGCGGCAATGAAGAGGCTTGCTCTTGTCGTGGCGGTCCTGCTTCTGGCGCCTCCCGCGGGGCAGGGACAACAGCCGTTGTTCACCAGTCGGATCGATCTGGTGCACCTCGGCGTGACCGTGGTCGACAGAGACGGCAACCTGGTGACCGACCTGACGCGCGACGACTTCGAGGTGCTCGAGGACGGCCGTTCCCAGGAGGTAGGCTACTTCTCGGTCGGGCTCGCCAGCGACGTGGAGACGATTCCGCTGCACATCGGGATGCTGCTCGACATGAGCGGGAGCATGGAGCAGAACGACCGGTTCCAGAAGACCGCCGCGGTCAGGTTCCTGAACACGCTGACCTACGCGGCCGACATCACGCTGGTCGACTTCGATACCGAGGTGCGGGTGGGCCGCTACGGCCAGCAGGACTTCGGACGCCTGATCGAACGCGTCCGGGGCCGTCGGCCCGAGGGCTACACGGCTCTGTACGACGCGCTGGGCGTCTACCTGGACGGTGCGTTCGAGCAGGACGGCCGCAAGGTGCTGGTGCTCTACACGGATGGGGAAGACACCCGCAGCCGTCTCTCGATCCGGGACGCGCGGGATTTGCTGCGGGCCTCGGACGTCACGGTCTATGCCATCGGCTTTCAGCGTAACCTGCGCTCGGTGACGCGCCAGCGGCAGCGGATGCGCCTGCGCCAGTTGACGGAGCTCACCGGGGGGATCGCGTACTTCCCCCCATCGGCCGACGCGCTCGAGGAGATCTACGCGACGATCGTCGAGGAGCTGGACGCGCGGTACTCGCTCGGATTCATCTCGACCAACCCGCGCCAGGACGGGAGCTGGCGCGAGGTCGAGGTCCGGCTGCGTTCGGAACGCCCCGATCTGCGCCGCGCGAAGGTCCGCGTCCGCGAGGGGTACTACGCGCTGTGGAACGAGGCCGAGGCGGCTTCCGACTCGCGCTAGGAGTCTGCGCCGTAGAAACGGGGCAGACTCCTAGTCAGGCCCGGTTGGGCGGAAATCGGAGCCGCCAGCGACGATTTTCGGGCTAGCGCCCGTACGCTCCCCCATGCCGTCCACGTACGACCGGTTCACTCTCGTCTCCGACTTCGAGCCGCGCGGCGATCAGGAACGTGCAATCGGTGAGCTGGTCGATGGACTGAACCGCGGCGACCGGCACCAGGTCCTCCTCGGCGTGACCGGTTCGGGGAAGACGTTCACGATGGCCCAGGTCGTGGCGGCGGTGAACCGCCCGACGCTGGTCATGGCCCACAACAAGACCCTGGCGGCGCAGCTCTACCAGGAGTTCAAGCGCTTCTTTCCCGACAACGCGGTCGAGTACTTCGTCAGCTATTACGACTACTACCAGCCCGAGGCCTACATGCCGGCCACGGATTCGTATATCGAGAAGGAGGCGACGATCAACGACGAGATCGACCGCCTCCGGCTGTCGGCCACCCGCGCGCTGTTCGAGCGGCGGGACGTGCTGATCGTGGCGAGCGTTTCGTGCATCTACGGGCTCGGATCTCCGGAGGCGTACTTCGGCATGCTGCTGGCCCTCGAGCGGGGCCAGCGGATCGACCGCGACGCCATCCTGCGCAAGCTCGTCGAGATCCAGTACGAGCGGAACGATCACGACTTCGCGCGCGGCGTGTTCCGGGTCCGGGGCGACATCATCGAGGTCTACCCGTCGTACGACGAGCAGGGGATCCGGATCGAGATGTTCGGGGACGAGGTGGACGAGCTGCTGAGCTTCGATCCGCTGACGGGCCGCGCGCATCAGCGGCACGATCGCATCGCGGTCTATCCCAAATCGCACTTCGTGATGCCGCGCGAGCACACGGTCCAGGCGATCGACTCGATCAAGGCGGAGCTGGTCGAGCGCCGCACCCAGCTCGAGCAGATCGGCAAGCTGCTCGAAGCGCAGCGGCTGCACCAGCGCACCATGTTCGATCTGGAGATGATGAAGGAGATCGGCTACTGCCACGGGATCGAGAACTACTCGCGGCACCTGTCGGGCCGCGCGCCGGGGGAGCCGCCGCCAACCCTGCTGGACTATTTCCCGGACGACGCGCTGACGATCATCGACGAGAGCCACCAGACGGTGCCGCAGGTGCGGGGGATGTACCACGGCGATCGCGCGCGCAAGGACGTACTGGTCGAGTATGGCTTTCGGCTGCCGTCGGCCATCGACAATCGGCCGCTGATGTTCGACGAGTGGAAGGGGCGTGTCGGCCAGGTGGTGTTCGTCTCCGCGACGCCCGGACCCTACGAGCTCGATCTCAGCGGCGGCGTGGTGGTGGAGCAGATCATCCGCCCGACCGGTCTGGTCGATCCGGAGGTCGACGTGCGACCCGTGAAGGGCCAGGTCGACGATCTGCTGCACGAGATCCGGCTGCGCGCGGAGCGCCGGGAGCGCGTGCTCGTCACCACCCTCACGAAGCGGATGGCGGAGGACCTGACGCAGTTCTACCAGGAGCTGGGGGTGCGGGTCCGCTACCTGCACTCGGACATCGACACGCTGGAGCGCGTCGAGATCCTGCGCGACCTCCGGCGCGGCGTATTCGACGTGCTGGTCGGGATCAACCTGCTGCGGGAGGGACTGGATCTGCCGGAGGTGTCGCTGGTCGCGATCCTGGACGCCGACAAGGAGGGCTTTCTGCGGTCGGCCGGGTCCCTCATCCAGACGTCGGGGCGCGCGGCGCGCAACCTCAATGGGCGGGTCGTCATGTACGCCGATACGGTCACCGACTCGATGCGGGCGGCCCTGAGCGAGATGGCCCGGCGGCGCGAGCGGCAGGAGGCCTACAACCTCGAGCACGGGATCACGCCGGCCTCGGTCAGCAGGGACATCGACGGCGTGCTGTCGAGCGTGTACGAGCGCGACTACGTCACCGTTCCCGCCGCGGAGCCACCCGGCCCGACATTCCGTACGCAGGCCGAGATCGATGAACGCATCGCCGCGTTGCAGAAGGAGATGCGCGCCGCGGCCGCGAACCTCGAGTTCGAGCGGGCGGCGACCCTGCGGGATCAGGTGCGGGATCTCCGCCAGCGGGAGATCGGCGTGGCCGGGGCATCCTGATGTCCTTTCGGAACGCGGGCGGAGCACCTCATGCGTTGCTTTCGAACCGTGGAAATCGGTCGTTGACGCCGGACCCTGCCGGTGATAGAACCGTGTGCACGTGCCGGCGCCGGCTCTGGCGCCGTCGAAGGGAGATTCACCATGCCGAATCTACAGTTCCTCAGACGGGTGACGGTTGTCCTCTTGCTGGCGGTGGTTGCCCTGGCGGCGCAGGCGCAGGCGCAGGAATCCGAGTCCGCGTCGCTGGCCGCGGAACTGGCCGAGTTGCTGACTGCTGCCGAGATGGGCGCCATCGCGGCCCAGGACACCGAGGATGAAGATCGTTTCGTCGCCGCGCTCTCGTTTCCCGGATCACTCCTCGTCGTGTCGGCGCGCTACGAGGTGCCGCTGTACGTTGAGCAGAAGATCGCCGCCGGGGAGTACAGGGAGGTCTACATCGATCTGAACGCGGCATCCATTCCGCAGACGAAGGTGCTGATCACCGATACCGGCGCTGACGGACTCGGCGGCGGGGGCGACTCGATGGACATGGTGGACACCGGGTCGGGCCCGGCCCGGTATGCCGGCGACGCGGACGCCGATGCGCAGTACGCGCGGATGTTGCGGGCGCTGATCGCGGAGGCGCGCTGACGCCACACGTCGAGTTGGTGGTTGAACGTCTCTTCCGGTACACTTCACGTTCGATCGAGATCGGGCGCTTGGCTCAGTGGTAGAGCATCGCCTTCACACGGCGGGGGTCAGTGGTTCGAATCCACTAGCGCCCACCACTGCTCACCTGCCTTTCGGCAGTGGTTCCGGACGGCTCCGTTCCTGATCGCGCTACAGCGGCGAGTCCGGCAGGCGCCGCTCCCCCGGCCCGTCGTAGAAGTGCTTCGACGGATCGATGGGGCGCATGGCGTCCTGACGCAGGCGCTCTTCGATGGCGTGAGCCACCAGGCCGGGAACCCGCGAGATGGTGAAGAGCATCGTGGCGGTCTCGGCGTCGAGGCCGAGGTCGCCGGCCACCGCGGCGATGGCGCCGTCGGCGTTCAGCGACAGTCTCGGCTGTCCGGTCGCGACCTGTCGCTCTCCCAGTTCCTGCTCGACGGCGCGGGCGAGCTGGGTATGTCCGCCCTCGAGCTCCAACTCGAAGGCGAGCTGCATCAGACGGGCGGCGCGCGGATCGCGGCGGTGCCGGCGGTGCCCGAATCCAGGCGGAATCCCGCTCCCGCTCCATTGATCCAGCAGCCGGCGCGCCGCGTCGTCGTACGAAACCCAGTCGCTCACCAGCGCGAGCCCGTCGTCGAGAAACCGCATGCAGCCGTCGATGCTTCCGCCGCCGCCGAGAGGCGAGCCGAGAGCCAGCATACCGGCCGCGGCCGCCGTTCGCAACGGGGCGCCGGTGCCCGCGACGTGCCGTGCGGCCAGCGTCGACGGGGGCGTTGCCCCGTGATCGAGCGATGCCACCAGCAGGGCGTCCATGACGCGGCTCACCGTGCGCGAGGCGAGCTCACCGGTCAGCAGCAGGTAGATGGCGTCCCCGAACGACAGGCGGCCCATCAGCTCGTCGAGGGGGTATCCGCGCACCAGGATCTTGTCGGGGTCGACGCGGGTTATGGCCGTCGGCCAGCGGTCGGACGGCGGCTGATTCGGGGGCGCGGTCTGTGTCGGGGAACTGGACATCGAGCTTCTCGCTTCGGGCTATGATGCCTCAAGGACCGCCAGATAGGGTAGATGACGGTACTCCTCGTTGTGATCGAGGCCGTAGCCGACCACGAACCGGTTGGGGATACGAAAGCCGACCAGCTCCACGGGGACCTCGGTCCGCCGGCGCTCCCGCTTGTCGAGCAGAGTCACGGTGTTGAGACTCCTGGGCCGCCCGGCGAACAGGTTGTGCCGCAGGGTGTGCAGCGTCAGGCCCGTGTCGACGATGTCCTCCACGATTACGATGTGCCGGTCACGGAGATCCGCTCCCGGACCGTGAAGCAGCCGTGGCGTGCCCGATGTCGTCGTGCCCGAATCGTAGCTTTGCATCCTGACGAAATCGATGGTGACGGGCCGCGGCATCGCCCGCACCAGGTCGGCGAGAAACATGAAGCTGCCGTTGAGCACGGCGACCAAATGCGGGGTGTCGCCGGCCGGAAAGCGGCCGTCGAGGTCGACAGCGAGCTCGGCCACACGCGTGCGGATCTGCTCGGCCGTGTACAGCGGTATCGGCATGCTGGACATGGGGACGACGCAGCCGAGCGTACTACATCGGGACGGCGAGGCGACTGCGGGCGGCCGTCGCGCGGCCGGATGCGCGGCCGCGTTCGGGAGGTGCAACCATGAGACGATCCATCGTCGTTGCCGCCGGCGTCATGCTGCTGGTCGCGGCAGGCTCGGCGGGTTGGGCGCAGCCGGCAGCAACCCGTGGACATCCGGACATTCGCCTCTTCTTTCAGGCGATCCACGATGACGGCGACGTCGCCGACGTGGCGCTGGAGCAGATCGCGGCACGCTGGCGGAACGGCTACGCCGGGATCGTCTGGGATCTCGTGCGGTTCATGCGGCCCCCTCCCCGGCCGGTGATCCGGCCTCCGCGTTCAGGGATCGATCCGACCGATCCGGGCGCCGGCGGGCGACTGGTGCCGACGCAGCCCGAGCACCCGAGCACCCGGGTGTGGCGGCGGCTGATGCGGTTTCTCGAGCGGCAGACCGGGCAGCGCTTCCGCGGGGACATCCGGCGGGCGCACCAGTGGATCTGGGATCAGCCGTACGATCCGCATCCGGACTACGGGTTCTTCAAGGGACAGTGGTACGCCCAGATCGATCCCCGTTTCGCGGACTTCTTCCCGCGCCGGGTGTTCTCGACGATCCGGCTGGACGAGATCGACTGGGGCGGCGTGCCCGTCAACGGCATTCCGCCTCTGGAGTACCCCGAGCATCTGGCGGCCGGCGAGGCGGATTACCTCGACGACGACCACGTCGTGTTCGGGATCGAGGCGGGCGGAGAGACCCGCGCCTATCCGAAGCGGATCCTGGCCTGGCACGAGATGGCGCTCGACCGGCTGGGCGGCGTCGAGCTGACCATCGTCTACTGCACGCTGTGCGGCACCGTCATTCCCTATGAGAGCGTGGTCGACGGCGAGCACATCCGGTTCGGCACGAGCGGCCTGCTGTATCGATCGAACAAGCTGATGTTCGACCACGATACCCGGAGCCTCTGGAACACCTTCGAGGGCATTCCGGTGCTCGGCACGCTCGTAGGGTCCGGCCGGCGACTGACGCACCGGTCGGTGGTCACGACCACCTGGGGCGAGTGGCGCCGCATGCATCCCGACACGACCGTCCTGTCGCTGGACACCGGCCACGAACGGGACTATGGCGAGGGCGTCGCCTACCGCGCCTACTTCGCGACCGACGACCTGATGTTCGACGTCAGGGAGCGCGACGAGCGGCTCGACAACAAGGACGAGGTGCTGGTCATGCTTCTGGAGGATGCACGGGGCGAGCGCCTGCCGCTGGCCGTCTCGGCCGATTTCCTCGAGGACCATCGCCTCCACCTGGAAGAGCACGCCGGGCGCCGCCTGCTCATCGTGACGAGCCGCGAGGGAGCCAACCGCGTCTACGACGCCGGCTCGACGACCTTCGAACGGCTCGTCGGAGACCTCGTCGTCGTCGATGCGGAGGGCGGCCGCTGGCAGGTCACGGAGGAAGCGCTGATCCATGCGTCGGATCCTGCGCGCCGGGTGCCGCGGGTGGCGGCCCAGCGTGCGTTCTGGTTCGGCTGGTACTCGCAGTTTCCGGAGACGCGTCTGGTCCGTTGACTCGGCCTTGGCCGTCGCGGCCCGCGCCTCCGCCGACCGCGGTGCGTGCCGGGACGCGGCTAGCCCTACCCTGCCCCCACATTCAGGGCTGGACAAATAAGCTTCCGCCGTGTAGCGTCACGGCATGGAGCACCAGAACCAGATACTACAGACCCTTCGTGGGCCTGAGTCGCAAGCTCGCCTCGAGCGAATTGTGGCGCAGGAGGCGCTGAACAACCGGGCGGCGGTGGGGCGGCGGGTGTGCGCGGAGTTCGGGTTTGTGGATGCGCGCGGGTCGGCCCAACTCGCGGGTTGTCTCAAAGCGCTCAACACGCTGCACAAGGCGGGGCGGATTGCGTTGCCGGCGTCGCGGGGTGGCGGGGGCGCGCCCACGCCGCAGCGTTTCGACGCGCCGGTGGCGGCGGCCACGGCGGTGCCGGGTACGGTGGAGGCGGTCGCGGGGTTGTCGCTGGAGCGGGTAGAGCAAGGCCGGCAGCGCCGGGTGTGGAATACCTTGCTGCACTTCGAGCATCCGCAGGGGACGACGACCTTTGCGGGCTGCCAGGTGCGCTATCTGGTGGTCTCGGCGCACGGGGTGCTCGGCGCGGTCGGGTTTTCGGCGTCGGCGTTGCATTTGCGGGCGCGCGAGGCGTGGATGGGATGGAGCGATGAGCAACGCCAAGCCCATCTGCACCGGGTGCTGTGCCTGAGCCGGTTCCTGATCCGCCCCGGCGTGCAATGCCGCAACCTGGCCAGCCAGGTGCTGGGCCAGGTGCTGGCGCGTTTGCCAGCGGATTTCGAGGCCCGCTACCGGTATCGCCCGTGGCTGGTGGAGACCTTCGTCGGCCCCGCGCATGACGGGGCCAGCTTCAAGGCGGCCAACTTCGTGTGGGTCGGGCACACGGCCGGTCGCGGGCGCCAGGACCGCGACCACGCGCGGGCTCGTCCGGTCAAGTCGGTATATATGTATGAGTTGGAGCCGCACTGGCGGCGGCGGTTGGGGGTGGCGCGGGTCGACGCGGCGCCGGCGCTGGCGCCGGCTGACGGTCTCGACAGCGGCGCCTGGACGGTGAACGAGTTTGGAGGGGCGCCGTTGGGCGATCAGCGGTTGTCGGCGCGTCTGGTCAAGAGCGCGGGGCTGCTGGCGTCGTTGCCCGGAGAGGCGGTCACCGCCAACGCGTCCCACGACCGCGCGGCGGTGAAGGGCTACTACCGGCTCATCGACCAGCCGGTGTCGTCGGCGGTCACGCCCGGGAACATTCTCGCGCCCCACCGGGCGCGCACGCTGCAGCGGATGCGCGGCCAGGACACGGTGCTGTGCATCCAGGACGGGACGGATCTGAATTTTGCGACGCGCCCGCACTGCGAGGGGCTGGGCATCATCGGGCGCAACCAGACGGCCTCGAAGACGCTCGGCCTGCATCTGCATCTGACCCTGGCGGTCAATGGCGCGGGTCTGCCGCTGGGCGTGCTGCGCTGCGGTTTCGAGGCGCCGCCGGGCGGCGCGGCGCGCCCGGCGGACGAGCCGCCGCCGGCGGCGGCGCAGGAGACGGCCCCCAAGACGCGGCGCTGGGTCGACGGCCTGCGCGACATCGACCGGGCGGCGGCGGCGTTGAGCCGCAAGACCCGAGTGCTCAGCGTCATGGACCGGGAGGCGGATTGCTTCGCGGTGTTCGACGAGCAGCGCCGTCTGAACCGGGTGGAAGTGCTGGTGCGCGCCCACCATGACCGCTGTCTCGCCAAGGGCGCCCCGAAGCTGTTCGCCGCCATGCGCGCCGGCGCCGCCGACGGGCACGTCGAGATCGAGATCGACCGCCTGAGCGCGCGGCGCAAGTCGAACGGCAGGCAGGCCCGCCCGGCGCGCACCGGGCGGGTGGCGCGGGCCGAGGTGCGCCATCGCCAAGTGGTGGCGCCGCCGACCATCGCCGGCGCCGAACCGGTGGCGCTGTCAACGGTCCATGTGCGCGAAACCGCGCCGCCGCCCGGCGAGCCGGCGGTCGAGTGGTTCCTGCTCACCAGCCTCGACGTCGACAGCACCGAAACCGCGGTCGCGGTCATCGGCTACTACCTGCGGCGCTGGCGCATCGAAGACCTGTTCCGGGTGCTCAAGTCCGGATGCCGAGTCGAACATCTCGCGTTCCACACCGCCGACCGGCTCCAACGCGCGGTCACCATCAATACCGTGATCGCCTGGCGCCTGATGGTGATGACCCTGCTCGGTCGTGACGTGCCGGGGTGCGACGCCCAGTTGCTGTTCACCGACATCGAGTTGCGTTTCCTGACCGACTATGCCGAAGAACTCGGCCTGCCGCCCCCCTGACCATCTCGCCGCCGCAGTCCTCCTGCTCGCCATCCTCGGCGGCTACCAGAACCGAACGCACGACCCGCCCCCCGGACACCAGATCATGTGGCGCGGTTACGAACGAATGTCCATCGCAACCATCGGCTACCGCATTGGACGGCGGGAGCGTGCTGGAGTTGTTCAGAACGAATAATGTGGGTACAGGGTAGAGCTAGCCCTGCCCTGTACCCGCATTCAGGGCTGGACAAATCAGCTTCCGCCGTGTAGCGTCACGGCATGGAGCATCAGAACCAGATACTACAGACCCTTCGTGCGCCTGAGTCGCAAGCTCGCCTCGAGCGGATTGTGGCGCAGGAGGCGCTGAACAACCGGGCGGCGGTGGGGCGGCGGGTGTGCGCGGAGTTCGGGTTTGTGGATGCGCGCGGGTCGGCCCAACTCGCGGGTTGTCTCAAAGCGCTCAACACGCTGCACAAGGCGGGGCGGATTGCGTTGCCGGCGTCGCGGGGTGGCGGGGGCGCGCCCACTCCGCAGCGTTTCGACGCGCCGGTGGCGGCGGCCACGGCGGTGCCGGGTACGGTGGAGGCGGTCGCGGGGTTGTCGCTGGAGCGGGTAGAGCAAGGCGGGCAGCGCCGGGTGTGGAATACCTTGCTGCACTTCGAGCATCCGCAGGGGACGACGACCTTTGCGGGCTGCCAGGTGCGCTATCTGGTGGTCTCGGCGCACGGGGTGCTCGGCGCGGTCGGGTTTTCGGCGTCGGCGTTGCAATTGCGGGCGCGCGAGGCGTGGATGGGGTGGAGCGCCGGGCAGCGTCTGGCGCATCTGCACCGGGTGCTGTGCCTGAGCCGGTTCCTGATCCGCCCCGGCGTGCAATGCCGCAACCTGGCCAGCCAGGTGCTGGGCCAGGTGCTGGCGCGTCTGCCAGCGGATTTCGAGGCCCGCTACCGGTATCGTCCGTGGCTGGTGGAGACCTTCGTCGGCCCCGCGCATGACGGGGCCAGCTTCAAGGCGGCCAACTTCGTGTGGGTCGGGCACACGGCCGGTCGCGGGCGCCAGGACCGCGACCATGCGCGGGCTCGTCCGGTCAAGGCGGTATATATGTATGAGTTGGAGCCGCACTGGCGGCGGCGGTTGGGGGTGGCGCGGGTCGACGCGGCGCCGGCGCTGGCGCCGGCTGACGGTCTCGACAGCGGCGCCTGGACGGTGAACGAGTTTGGAGGGGCGCCGTTGGGCGATCAGCGGTTGTCGGCGCGTCTGGTCAAGAGCGCGGGGCTGCTGGCGTCGTTGCCCGGAGAGGCGGTCACCGCCAACGCGTCCCACGACCGCGCGGCGGTGAAGGGCTACTACCGGCTCATCGACCAGCCGGTGTCGTCGGCGGTCACGCCCGGGAACATTCTCGCGCCCCACCGGGCGCGCACGCTGCAGCGGATGCGCGGCCAGGACACGGTGCTGTGCATCCAGGACGGGACGGATCTGAATTTTGCGACGCGCCCGCACTGCGAGGGGCTGGGCATCATCGGGCGCAACCAGACGGTCTCGAAGACGCTCGGCCTGCATCTGCATCTGACCCTGGCGGTCGATGGCGCGGGTCTGCCGCTGGGCGTGCTGCGCTGCGGTTTCGAGGCGCCGCCGGGCGGCGCGGCGCGCCCGGCGGACGAGCCACCGCCGGCGGCGGCGCAGGAGACGGCCCCCAAGACGCGGCGCTGGGTCGACGGCCTGCGCGACATCGACCGGGCGGCGGCGGCGTTGAGTCGCAAGACCCGGGTGCTCAGCGTCATGGACCGGGAGGCGGATTGCTTCGCGGTGTTCGACGAGCAGCGCCGTCTGAACCGGGTGGAAGTGCTGGTGCGCGCCCACTATGACCGCTGTCTCGCCCAGGGCGCCCCGAAGCTGTTCGCCGCCATGCGCGCCGGCGCCGCCGACGGGCACGTCGAGATCGAGATCGACCGCCTGAGCGCGCGGCGCAAATCCAGCGGCAGGCAGGCCCGCCCGGCGCGCACCGGGCGGGTGGCGCGGGCCGAGGTGCGCCATCGCCAAGTGGTGGCGCCGCCGACCATCGCCGGCGCCGAACCGGTGGCGCTGTCCACGGTCCATGTGCGCGAAACCGCGCCGCCGCCCGGCGAGCCGGCGGTCGAGTGGTTCCTGCTCACCAGTCTCGACGTCGACAGCACCGAAACCGCGGTCGCGGTCATCGGCTACTACCTGCGGCGCTGGCGCATCGAAGACCTGTTCCGGGTGCTCAAGTCCGGATGCCGAGTCGAACATCTCGCGTTCCACACCGCCGACCGGCTCCAACGCGCGGTCACCATCAATCCCGTGATCGCCTGGCGCCTGATGGTGATGACCCTGCTCGGACGTGACGTACCGGGGTGCGACGCCCAGTTGCTGTTCACCGACATCGAGTTGCGTTTCCTGACCGACTATGCCGAAGAACTCGGCCTGCCGCCCCCCTGACCATCTCGCCGCCGCAGTCCTCCTGCTCGCCATCCTCGGCGGCTACCAGAACCGAACGCACGACCCGCCCCCCGGACACCAGATCATGTGGCGCGGTTACGAACGAATGTCCATCGCAACCATCGGCTACCGCATTGGACGGCGGGAGCGTGCTGGAGTTGTTCAGAACGAATAATGTGGGTAAAGGGTAGGGCTAGCCCAAGTTTACCAACCACAAAACTAAACCAATTTAGAATCAGTGGTTTACGCCGACAGAAATGCTCGAGTGGCACTACAAACGCGTACGAACCGGGGAAATTGGTCGGTCAGACGAGCGTCTTGCGGACGCCGCCGGGATGTGGGTCGACGCCGCGCGCGTCGTAGATGGCCCGCTGATCGGGTTCGGCTTGGGTTGCCGTGCGCACATGCAGCGTGCGTCCGTCGGGACGGCGGAAGGTGGCGGTGACGCGCTGCTGGCCTTCGAGGACGCGGCGTAGCGTGGTCCACCTGGCGTGTTCGCGGCGCGCGCGCAGCCGAGTGCGGATGACCTGCACGAGCTGGTAGGCGATGACGGTGATGAACAGGTGGCCGTCGGCCCGCGCCGGCTTGCGGTGGTAGATCGGGCGCAGGCCGAGCTCGGATTTGAGCGAGCGGAATACCGCCTCGACGTCGGTGAGCGTGGTGTAGGTACGCCACAAGGCGTCTTCGTTCCAGTCGGTCTCGCTGCTGCGCAGGCAGTAGACGCCCGGATGGGTAACCATCGAGCCGTCCTGGGGGCGGCGGGTCCAGTTGACGGCGACGGCCTGGTCGCCGGCCTCGTTGGCGGTAACGGTGATCTGGTAGTGCGAGGCGACGCGGGAATGCTTGGCTTTCAGCCGTCCGATGCGTTGCCAGACCTGGTCGAGGCGCTTGTGCGCGCGGGGACGCGACAGCCCGTCGTTGAGCTTCGTCAGGGCGGTCTCGAAGCGGGAGGCGAAACGCTCGACGATGCCCCGCTCCTTCTCGGCGCGCTCCTCGGAGTAGCAGTACAGGCGCACTTCGTCGGGGTCGGTCGAGACCACCTTGTGCATGTGCACGGTCTGGTCCGACTGCGTCTGGAGCGACACGGCGGCATCGGCATCGAAGCGGCGGTGGCGTTCGCGGCTGACCACCAGATAGCGGTAGCCGTTGTCGCGCAACCAAGTCACACAGGCGTCGGTGGCGACACCGCGGTCCATCACCACCAGGGCGCCGACCGGCGCCTCCAGTGCTTCGAGCATCCCGGCCAGCGTCCGGTGTTCCCGGACGTTGCCGGCGAAGACTTTCGAGCGGCGCACGAAGCCGCTGGCATCGAGCATCAGGCCCAGGGTCAGCAGCGGGCAGTCGCTGCGCTTCTCTTTCGAGTGCCCGCGTTGCGCCTGCGGCTGGTCGCTCGCCTCGCCCTCGAAGTAGGTGTTGGTCAGGTCGTAGAGCGTCACCGTCGGCTGCAGGTCGAACAGCCCCATCGCGCGGTCGAACAGATGCGCCTCGATCGCCTCGCGATGCTTCACCAGCACGTCCGAGGCGCGGTAGAGCTGCATCGCACCGACGGTCTCGAAGTCGACGCCGAGCAACTCCCCGAGACCGCTGCGCTCCTGCAGCCAGCGGTGCGTCGCGCGCTCCGAGGCAGGCGCGGCCAGACGCCCGACGATGGCGCCGGTGGCCGCGCTACGCAGGGCGCCGTTGACGCCCAACCGGGTCAGCAGCGCCGGCAGGTCCAGTTGCTCGAGCGCCCACAGGCCGACCTGCTCCACGCCGACGCTGCGGGGGCGGACCAGCCGCAACGAGTCGACATCGACCGGCTGCACATCGGTCGGTCCGGCGGTCGGCGCGGCCGCGCCGCGGGCGATCAACTGCGCCGCGATCCGTTGCGCTTCCTCCTCCACGGCAGGCGGACAATCGGCCACCAGCGGCGCCTGACCGCTCAACGCATCGTTGATGCGGGCGCACAGCAGCGGCCAGTCCGCCTGGGGAATATCGAAGTGGCGACCGAGGTTGAGGAGGGTGCGCTGGCGCACGCTGCTGCCGAGGCGGTCGGCGTGCACGAGGCGATGAGAGAAGTAGGACTTTCCGTCCTCAGTCCGCCGGGTTTGGGTGCGCCGAATGAACATAGCGCCCACCATAGCGCACGCACCCTGCCCCAGGCGACTATTCTTATACGATTATGGCACTACATTCGTCTCTGGCGAAACCCGATCCTTTATAATCAACAAGTTGCAGGCCTCGCACTCCCCGAAAACCGCCTAAATCCGCAAAACGACCGCTAATCTTGGTAAAGATGGGCTAGTGGTCCGTCACGTCACAATCTGCGGACACGGACATGGGTTACAGCGCGCAATCATCGACGAATCACAGCACCGCACACCCGAACGTTTAATCATGGCGCAGCACTAGGAGCTTGCGCCGCAGAACGCAGCGAAGCGGAGCTCTGAGACGCAAGGTCGTGGTGAGGACGGGATGGGCCGAAACTCCGAGCCTGCGAGGCGTTTCGGGGCGCTATTCGGCGAACGTCAGCGGGACGTAGCCGCGCCGGGGCGTCCACTGTACCCGGCCAGCGGCCCGTGACGCCCCGGGGCGGTGGAAATAGACGAGAGCTTCGAGGAGCTGCGCCGCGGCCGGGGTCACCACCTCGCGGGCGATGGCGGCCATGTCGTCGAAGCGCTCCGTTTCGACGGTTGCCAGCAGCACGCCCGAGACCGATTTGGCGCTGACGACGCGCCAGCCCGGGCCGCCCATGGCGGGTTGGCCCGGTCGCGGGCCGGCGGACGGAGGAGCGGGGCGTTGCAGCTTGTCGGCGCGAGGCAGCGCCGGTGCGTCCACCGCCGGCGGATCGGCGCCGAACCTGCTCACCTCCACGGCGACGGCGGCCAGTGCCGCGAGGACCAGGACGGTCACGGTCGTGGCGGCCAACCGCGACAGACGGTGCGGGCGACTCGCCGGCCGGTCGGCCGGCTGCGATTCCAGCCGCGCCGGAGCGGTCATCCGACCCCTCCCGCTACGGCGACGCCGGCTGCCGCTTCCGGGTGCCGGCCGCGACAGGGTCCGCTGGCCGAATCACTCGTGACTGCAATATCCTGTTCGCAGCGAGAGATCGAGGAACACATGCCGGCGCGGAATGCCCCGTGCCCGCGCGAGCAAAGGAGTGCAGGAAGCATGAAACGACTGTGCGTTCTGACCGCCGTTCTGGCCGTCGCCGCGTTCGGCGCCGGCGGAGCGATGGCGGCGGAGCTGGCGGCCGGCGACGTTGCGCCGCCGTTCGAGCTGCCGGGCAGCGACGGCAACACCCACACCCTGGCCCAGTACGAGGGCAAGACGGTGGTTCTGGCGTGGTTCCTCAAGGCCTTTACCGGTGGTTGAACGGCGGAGTGCAAGTCGCTGCGTGAGTCCAGCGGCCAACTGAAGCAGTTCGACATTCAGTACTTCATGATCAGCGTCGACGATGCTGTGACCAACCGGCAGTTCGCGGAATCGCTCGACGCCGACTTCCCGATCCTGAGCGATCCCGGCCAGGGCGTCGCCGACGCGTACGGCGTGATGAATTCCGCGTGGTCGTTGCCAAATCGGTGGACGTTCATCATCGGTCCCGACGGGAAGATCCTGAAGATCGACAAGCAGGTGAATCCGTCGCGGGCGGGACTGGATCTGGTAGCCGACCTCGCCGAGCTCGACGTGGCCCGGAAGTAGGCGGCGCGGCACGCGCATCGATGTGCTCGTGACGGCGGATGACGCGGAGCGTGTCGTCCGCCGTTCGTTTCTTCGGTGTGAAACGCCGGCGGCTAATTGTCGGAGTTGTCGGACTTCTCGTCGACTCGCATCTCGTCCTTGAATCCCCGGATCGCCTGGCCGAGTCCCTTGCCGAGACCGGACAGACGATTGGCGCCGAAGATGACGACCACGATGATGAGAATGATAACCAGTTCCATCGGGCCGACCGGACCAAGCAGCGCGAGCATCAGTTCAGAGTGCATCGTATGACCTCTTTCTTCGTACCCCGATTGTAGATCGATTCCAGCGTCAATCTCGCGACACGGCGGCAGTCCCTTGCGCCGGCGTGACTCGGACACCGTCCGACCTTTCGTGTTACGTTAGTGCGCCAGATGGCCGACACGCCCGGTTCCGACGTTCAGGCGGTCCAGGACGCGCAGGCCAGGTTCGACGAGTTGCGCCGCCGGGTCGGCCTGCTGCTCGGTCCGGCCCTGTTCCTGCTGGTGCTTCTCCTGCCGTTCGGCAGCCTGACCCCGGAGGGGCACCGGCTGGCCGCGGTCATGGCGCTGGTCATCGTCTTCTGGACGACCGAGGCGCTGCCACTGGCCGTCACCGCGCTGCTCGGCCCGGTACTGGCGGTCATGCTCCGGGTGGCGCCGGTGCGCGATGTCCTCGCCCCGTTCGCCAATCCGCTGATCTTCCTCTTCGTCGGCAGCTTCATCCTGGCGCAGGCGCTGTTCGTGCACCGGGTGAACGAGCGCATCGCCTACGGGGTGCTGTCCTGGCGCTTCATCGGCGCCCGGCCGACCCGCATTCTCGTGGCCTACGGCGCGCTCGCCGCGTTCCTCTCGGCCTGGATGAGCAACACCGCCACGACCGCCATGCTCGTGCCGATCGGGGCGTCGCTGGTCGTCTTCATGGAGTCCGAGGGGAAGCTGCCGAAGAACTACGGCACGGCGCTCATGCTGATGACCGCCTACGGCTGCTCCATCGGCGGCATGGCGACGCCGGTAGGGACCCCGCCGAACATCATCGCCCTCGGGATGATCGGCGAGCAGCTCGGCGTCCGCATCTCGTTCGTCGAGTGGATGCTGTTGGCCGTGCCGGTCACCGCGATCTTCATGGGGATCGTCTTCGTCTACCTGAACTGGGTCGGGCGCACCGGCGTCACGGAGATTCCCGGGGCGGAGAAGATCATCGCCGAGCGCCAGCGCGCGCTCGGTCCCTGGAAGCCGGGCGAGCGGAATGCAGTCATCGCGTTCGGGGTGACCGTGCTGCTCTGGATCGGCCCCGGCCTGCTGCCGCTGCTCCTCGGCCGCGAGCACCCCTTCGCGGTGGCGGTGCTCTCCAGCGTGCCGGAGTCGGTGGCGGCGCTGAGCGGCGCGGTCCTGCTCTTCCTGCTGCCGGTCAGCCGCACCCAGCGGTCGACCCTCACCTGGAAGCAGGCGGCGCAGATCGACTGGGGCACCATCCTGCTCTTCGGCGGCGGGCTCGCGCTCGGGACGCTGTCCGGCGCCACCGGTCTCGCGCAGGTCGTCGGCGAGGGGATCACCGGGCTGGTGCCGTCCAACGGCGTGGTGCCCATCACCTTCGCCGCCACGCTGTTCACCGTGGTGCTCTCCAACACGATGTCGAATACGGCCGCCGCCAACATCGCGGTGCCGATCGTGATCTCCATCGCCGTGGCGGCCGGCGTCGATCCGATCACGCCTGCCGTCGCCGCGGCACTCGGCGCGTCGGTGGCCGTGGTGCTGCCGGTTTCGACCCCGCCGAACGCCATCGTCTACGCGTCCGGGCGCATCCCCATCACCAGCATGATCAAGTACGGCCTCCTGATGGGCGTCCTCGCCATCGTGCTCGTGCCGGTCGTGACGCTGGCGATGATGAGCCTCGTCGGCCTCGGGGGCTGAAGCGCGCGCTTGCGCGATACGGCCGGGGAGCCCTATCGTGTCTCGGTACCGGACGGCGATCGGGACGGCATGGTTTCCAGACGGGAGGCAGACATGAGCAGGCAGGGCATGGCGGCGTGCGCGACGGTGGCGGCGCTGATGACGGCGCCCGCGGTGGCGGCGGCGCAGGCTCCGGAAGGGTGGACGGTTCCGCGCCTGGCGGACGGCCGCCCCGATCTCCAGGGAGTCTGGGCGAGCGACTCGGCGACGCCGCTGCAGCGGCCGGAGGAGCTGGGGGACCGGGAGTTCCTCACCGACGAAGAGGTCGCGACGCTGGCCGGGCACGCCAACGATTATTCGTCCGTTGGGGGCGATGCGGTGTTCGGCGAGACGCCGTTCCGTCGGGCGCTGGGCGCCCTGGAGGAGCCGGCCGAGGGTGGCGCGGCGGCGCCGGCGCGGCGGCGGTCGACCGGCAGCTACAACCAGTTCTGGATGAGTGGCCGCTGGTTTGAGAACCGCACCTCGCTGATCGTCGATCCGCCGAACGGACGGATGCCTCCCAGGACCCCGGAGGCGGAGGAGCGCGCCGCGCGGCAGCGGGCGGAGCGGACATCGCCTCTGCCCGAGCTGCCGACCCTGGCCGACGAGGTGGTCCGCATCGACCCGAACATCCGCTGCATGGGCGGCGGTGTGCTATTGAGCGGACGCGGCTACAACAGCACGTACCAGATCTTCCAGACGTCCGATCACGTTGCCATCCTGAAGGAGATGTACCACGAGACCCGATTGATCCCGATCCGTGACGCGGCGCCGGGCCGGCTCGGTCCGCCGAGCGCCGTGGGCTCCTCGCGCGCGCACTGGGAGGGCGACACGCTGGTGGTCGAGACCACCAACCTGTCGCGCGGCGCCGGCGGCTCGACGCGCGACGTGCAGGTGACGGAACGCTTCGCGCGGGTGGGACCGGACCTGCTGCAGTACGAGTACACCCTGAATGATCCCGCCACGTGGACGGAGCCCTGGACCGCGCGCATCTTCATGCGGCCGTCCCCCGGCACCGGGATGATCTACGAGTTCGCCTGCCACGAGGGGAACTACGCGATCGAGCACGCGCTGCGCAACGCGCGGTTCCTGGAGGCGCAGGGCGGACAGTAGGGTCCGCCAGCTCCCGGTGCCGCGGCTGTCCGCGCTACGGCCGCCGGCTTCTACCGCAGGGGAACGACCGGCAATACGACGTGCGACGGGTGGGCGGCCTCGTGGTGGATGGAATTGTCCGCGGCGACCGTTCGCCGGTGCCGCCCGAGCGGCTCGCCGGTGTTGGGGTTGACGTCGAAGCGCGGGAAGTTGCTGCTCGATACGTCGATCCGGATCCGGTGGCCCGCCTTGAAGCGATTCGCCGTCGGGTAGGGCCGGATCACGAATTCGTAGACTTCGCCGGGCGTCATCGGCTCCGGCCGGCTCGGTGAATCGCGGTACCGCGCCCGCAGGATGCCGTCCGTGACGTTCATGTCGAACCCGGTCGGGAAGTCCCGGCTCGGCGGGTAGACGTCGACCAGCTTGACGGTGAAATCGGTGTCGACGGCGGTCGACGACGCGTACAGCGTGACCGATATGGGACCGACGACCTCCACCGGCTCTTGGAGCGGCGCGGTCTGGAAGACCACGACGTCTGGCCGCGTCTTCAGCGGCAGATACGGTGGCCGCGAGCCGTAGAAGCCGTTCTCGGAGCCGCCGCGCAGGCTCCTGAACTCCCGTTCCCGCTGGTCGTAGGCGCCGCGCTTCAGCACGCCCGAGAACGACCCGCCGATGGTCGGTACCGGGTGGGCCGGGTCGTGGGTGTAGGTGGTGGGCGGCACGCCGGCCGCCGGCGGCGTCGTGCCCAGTGTGCCGTCCGCGTGGAAGTAGTAGCGGGTCGGCTCGGTCTCGGGCAGCGGCCATTCCTCGGCGTCGCGCCAGTAGCCGCCGTGGTGCAGACGTCCGTTCGCGTTCCTGCTGCCGTCGCCCGTGCCCATCACGAAGAGGCGGATCGGCGGCCAGTCGTCGGCTTCGGTCGCCCGCCCCTTGAGATGGCGGTCGAACCACTGCCGGTGCAGCTCGCTCGTGAAGTCGGGCAGCGCGGCGTCCGGCCCGAAGTCGACGTCGCCGGCGTACGAGCGGGCGTTCCCGCCGTGGGTCCACGGGCCGACGAGCAGCCGTTGCGGCATCGTCTTGACGGCCGACAGGCCCAGATAGTTCTCGAACATGCTGCCGCAGTAGGGGTCGTACCAGCCGGCGACGTGCAGCATCGGCACGTCCGCCGTCCGCCCGTAGTACCGGCGCCAGCTCACGCCGATGCGGTCCCAGTGCCGGAAGTCGGCGTCGGGATCGTCGTCGTCCCCGCGCGTCATCTGCGTGAGCACGTAATCCTCGAACTCGGGCGCGGCGGTCAGCGGACTGAGGCCGGGCCGTAGCGGCATCGCGGCGAACCAGTCGGCCACCGCCTCCGCCTCGAAGGCCGCCCGCACCACCGGGTCGGGCGAGACGCGGAGCTGGTCGAAGGCCCAGCCGAGCTGCTGGCCCAGCTCGAACGCGCCGTGGTTGCGGACCTTGTGCGCCCAGGGTCGGGAGATGCCCCCCTGGTTCAGAAGCAGCGCCCGCAGATGCGGCGGGTTCATCTTCGCCGCGTCCGCCTGCGTATGCGCGCCGTAGGAGGTGCCGAACATGCCGACGGCGCCGGAGCCGTAGGGGAGCGCCGCGGCCCACTCGACCGTGTCGTAGCCGTCGGGCGCGTCGAAATCGTGGTACTTCGAGAACGTGCCCTCCGACTCGTAGCGCCCGCGGGTGTCCTGCAGCACCACGACGTAGCCGCGCTCGACGAAGTACAGGCTGCGTTCGACCAGTCCCCGTCCTTCCTTGCCGTACGGGGTGCGCTGCAGCAGGACGGGCAGCGGCTCCGCGACCGGCACGCCGTCGAGCGCCGGACGATAGACGTCGGTGGCGAGCCGGACCCCGTCGCGCATCGGCACCATGACGTCCTGGGCGAACAGCACCGCGTCGTACGTGTCGCGAGCCTGGGCCCCGGCGCCGGCTGCGAACGCCAGCAGGGCGACGACGACGAGTCCGATCCGTGATGTCTGCATTGCCGTGCTCCCGCGCGGGCCTGTTGGTGGTCGACCCCCGGTTCGCTACGGCTGCGGGCGTGGGTCGCGGAGGATGACGAGGGCCTGGGATCTAGCAGTCTAGCGATCTAGCGTGTCTAGCGGCCGTGGTCGGGGTTGCCGTACTGTCGGATCAGGATACCCTTGATTACTCGCACATCCTGGCGGAGTACCCCTGTATCCTCACGGAGACCGTCGATCTTGCCTTCGACCCGGTCGACTCGCTGGCCGAGGTTCTTGTGCGCGTCGTCGTTCTGCTTGATCTCGCGCCGGAGGAACCAGACGAGCAGACCGAGCAGCAACGCAATCACGCTGCCAAGACCGGTCGTCACGAGTGAAAATTCCTCCGCGGTCATGAAAAATCATCGTACCACGACGGCCGTGACCGTTCTGGCGAGCATGTAACGCCCTACCGTGTTCCGGCGTCCGGCCGCTTGAAGACCCGGCCGTCCTTCACTACCGTCACGACGTTGCGCAGGTCCCGCATGCTCAGCAGCGGATTGCCGTCGACGACGATGATGTCGGCCAGCTTGCCGCGCGTCAGGCTGCCGAGCTCGTCGCCGCGGCCGAGGTACTCGGCGTTGCGCCGGGTGGCGGTGACGAGAACCTCCATCGGCGGGACGCCGAAGCGGACCATCAGGTCCATCTCCTGCCAGGTGGCGTCGGTGTGGAAGTTCAGCGGCGTGCCGGCGTCCGTGCCGACAAGCAGGCGCACGCCCGCGTCCCGGAGTTGCCGGAGCTTCGCGCCCATGGCGCGCATGCGGCTCACGCGCAGGCCGCCTCCGAAGTAGCCGAACCGCCGGGGGTTCTCGACGGAACGCCGCACGTCCGCCCACAGGTCGGGCGGCGTCAGGGCCCGCGCCCGCCGGTTGTCGCGCCGGTCCGGCCACTCCGCCGCCAGACCCTGCACCATCGTCTGGATCATCGTCGGGACCACCCAGGTCTGGCGGTCCACCAGGCCCTGGATGACGTCAGGGTGGATCGTCGGGCTGTCGCCGGCGGACAGGTAGAGGTGCTCGATGCCGTCCTGGCCGGCCCGGATCCGCATCAGCAGATCGTCTCGGTCACCGACGTGCCCGGTGATCCGGAGGCCGCTTCGGTCCGCCTCGTCCGCGATCGCGCGCAACTGCGCTTCCGTGAGTCCCGTATGGACCTTGATGATCCCGGCGCCCTGGGCGATGGCGGTGCGCGCCGCGGCGCGGGCCTCCTCGACGGTGCGGACGTTGAACGTGTGCGTGCGGCGGTGGTGGCGCTGTACCTGCTCGTCCGTCCAATTCGTGATCCAGCCCATGCTCGCGATCACGCGCGGGCCTGGAATCTCTCCGCTCTCGATGCGCCGCTGCGTGGCGACGAGGGCGTCGGGGTTGCCTGCGAGGTCGACCGCCGTGGTGACGCCGCTCATCAGGAGCTGACGTGCGGACACCGCCATCATCTCCGCGTAGTCCGGCCGATGCGTGCCGTGCCAGTGCTGGTAGTCGGAGTGTCCGAGGATGTCCAGGTGCACGTGGACGTCGATCAGTCCCGGCATGATGGTCATCCCGGTGGCGTCGATGACCTCCGCGCCGTCAGGGACATCGAGCGCGTCCCGGCTGCCGGCGGCCACGATGCGGTCGCCGTCCACGAGGACGATCCCGCCGGGCAGGGGCGGCCCCTCGTGCGCGTCGATGAGCAGACCGCCGACGATGGCCAAGGTGGCGCGCTCGGGTTGCGGATCCCGCTCGCCGTCGAACGGCTGCGCCGCCGCCGGCCCTGCGCAGGCGAGGGTCGCGGCGAGTGCCGCGAGGAAGTTGTTGCACCAGGGGCGTCGTGTCGGGATCATGCGCGACCTCCGGAATCTCGTCGTTGGAATCTCAGCGTTGGAAACTCGCCGCCGTGGTCTCGCCGGCCGCGTGTCACGACGGCAGTCGGAACGCGAGGTACTCGCCGGGGTAGCCGCGCCCGCTCACCGCGAGGACGATGTACTGCCGTCCCTCCGCCACGTAGGTCATCGGCGACCCCGACTGCGGCGCCGGCATGAACACCGCGCCCACCTCGTCGCCCGTGGCCTTGTCGTAGGCCCGCAGCATCGCGCCGCGGCCGGCAGGCGTCCGGTGAAAGCCGCATTCACCCATCACGACGAGCGTGCCGGTCACGAGCGGGCCGATCAGGTGCGTGCAGGGTTCGCCGGTGCGCGGTATCTCCAGACCCGCCAGCGCCGGGTGGTTCTTCACCGGGTCCGGCGTGTCGCCGTGCGGCCGCTGCCACAGGATGTCGCCCCGGTCGAGATCGATGGCCGAGAGACGGCCGTAGGGCGGCTTGACCAGCGGCAGCCCGCGCACGTTGAGGTCGCGCAGCCCGCCGTGTCCCACCCCGTGCTTCGCCGTCCCCTTGACGTAGCGCATGTCCGAGACGTGCGGGCCGGGGCTCGGAATCAGCTCCCAGGAGTAGAACCCGGTCCGCGACGGCACGTACAGGATGTGGGTCTCCGGGTCGTAGCCGCCGCCGGGCCAGTTCGTGCCGCCGCTGCCGGCGCCGAGACCGAGCGTGGCGATCGGGCCCTCCGGCCGGCTGACCACCGGCGGGGTGAACATCGGCCCCAGCCTGTAGCGCGAGACCAGCTCGACCGCTTCCGCGCGCAATCCCGGCGTGAAGTCGATCAGGTCGTCCAGCGAGGCGCCCTGCCGGTCGTAGGCCGGCGGCCTGGTGGGGAAGGGCTGCGTCGGGGAGTACCATTCGCCCGGCACGTCGCCCCGCGGCACCGGGCGCTCCTCGATCGGCCAGACCGGCTCGCCGGTGGCGCGGTCGAATACGTAGAGGAACGCCTGCTTGCCCGGCTGTGCGACGGCCTCGATCTCCCCTCCGTCGACGGTGATGTCGGCCAGGATCGGGGGGCTGGCCATGTCGAAGCCCCAGATCGGGTGGTGGACGAGTTGGAAGTGCCACAGCCGCTGTCCGGTCAGCAGATCGACGGCGACGAGACTCTCGCCGAACAGGTTGTCGCCCGGACGGTGCCCGCCGTAGTAGTCCCCGGTCGGCGATTCGACCGGCAGATAGACGATGCCCAGCTCGGGGTCGGCCGAGATCTGCGTCCAGACGCCGTTGTTGCCGTTGGTGCCCCACGAGTCGCCCAGCCAGGTGTCGGCGCCGAGTTCGCCGGGGCGGGGGACGGTGTCGAAGGTCCACAGACGCCGGCCGGTGCGGACGTCGAACGCCTGCACCAGTCCCTTGATGTGGTTGTGCGTGGGCGGCGCCGCTCCGTCGGCGAAGGTGCCTCCCACGATCACCACGTCGCGCGCCACCGTCGGGGTGGCGTTCGACCCGATGGCGCCGGTGACCGGATCGATCCGCCGGCCGTCGCCGATGAAAGCCGCCGCCTTCAGGTCGACGGCGCCGTCTGCACCGAAGCCGGCAATCCGCGCGCCGGTGGCGGCGTCGAGCGCCACCAGGCGGAAGCCGATGGTCACGTAGAGGATGCGCGCCTCCGTACCGTCGGTCCAGTACGCGAGCCCGCGCCCGGAGAGGCGGCGAGGCGACGCCGCGGCCCGCTCGCCCTCGTCCTCGCGGTGCATCCACAACAACTCGCCGGTGGCGGCGTCGAGGGCGACCACGGTTCTCCGGGTGCCCCCGGTGGCGTAGAGCACCCCGCCGGCCATCAGCGGCGTCCCCGACAGCTTGAACTCGGGCGCGGGACCGAGATTGTCCGTTCCGAAGCGCCAGGCGAGCTCCAGGGTGCTGAAGTTCGAGGCGTCGATCCGGTCGAGCGGCGAGTAGCGGGTGTGTCCGGCGTTGCCGCCGTAGCTCGGCCACTCGCCGTGCTCGGTTGTAACGGGTGGCAGGGCGGTCCCGTCACCCGCCGGCTGGCCGTCGACCGCGGCCGGCAGCGCGGCGAACGCCAACAGGACGGCGGCCAGGACGGCAGCGGACTCGAAGCGGCGCTGAGACATGCCGCATATCATCATAGGACACCATTCCGCTCTATCGTTCCGACCACGGGTTGAGAACGGGCACGCCCGCCATGCGGAAATCGCTCTGGTTGCGTGTGCATACGGTCAGGGCATGCACCCGCGCGGTCGCGGCGATGAAGAGATCCGGCTGACTGAACGTGATCGATTGCTTCCTGCCGTGGGCGACCATGCGTCGCCACTCCAGGATCACGTCTTCGTCCACCGGGAGGATACGCTGCGCGAACCACGGTCTCAGTCCGCCGTCGAGCCAGATCGCGAGCTCTTCCCGGAACGCGGGGTCCGCCTGGCATTCGATTCCGTACCGAATCTCGGCGAGCGTGACCGTGCTCAGGAAGAGACTGTCCGGCGTCTGCGCGTCCGACCACGCCTTCACGCGCGCGGCGGGCCGGGTCTTGCGCAGTTCGGACACGACGTTGGTGTCCAGCAGCCAGCCCTTCAGAGCTCGACCTCACGAACCGGACTCCGGACGCTCCCGCCGCCGAAGTCCAGTCGATTCAGTGGAGACCTGGACAGAAGATCGTGCAGGCTGCCCGCGGCTCGTCGCGCCTGGAGGCGGTCGAATTCATCCGCTGCGACAACGACCACGGCGTTCCTGCCGTGCACCGTCACCCGTTGCGGTTGACCCGCAACGGCGAGACGCACGACCTCGCTGAACTTCGCCTTGGCCTCTCCCAGCCTCCAGCGCGCCCGCGGGGCCGATCCGCCGTATTGCGTGGACGAAGTCTCGAATACCGGGGTCTTTTCCTTCGTGACCAATATGGTCAAGGCTATCCCAACTGCGGCCGAAGCCGCAAGGCGGGGTGTGCCCGTATCATGGGGCCGGTCATGAACGAACCTGCGCGACACGATGGAAGGCGGATGGGCGTGCGCGCCCGGCGAGCCCTGCTCACGGGCAGCGCCCTCGTCCTGGTGCTGGCCGCTTGTCGTGCGCCTGGTGAACCAGCGGCGGCGCGGGAACAGCTCCACTCCGCGGAGCTTCGCGCGCGTGCCGAGCAGGGAGATGCGGCCGCGCAGGCGGCGCTGGGCGACATGCATCTCAGCGGCGAGGGCGCTCTCGAGGACGCGGCCGAGGCCGCGCGGTGGTATCGCCTGGCGGCCGAGCAGGGCGAGCCTGCCGGGCAGTATGGTCTCGCGTACCTCTACGCGAGCGGGCAGGGCCTGCCGCTGGACGAAGACGAGTCGGCGCGACTGATGCGTCTCGCGGCCGAGCAGGGGGAGGTCCGGGCGCAGTACGCCGTCGCGCTCCGCTACGCCAACGGCCAGGGTGTAGCGCCGGACGCTGCGGAAGCGGCCCGCTGGTACGGCCGCGCCGCCGACCGGGGGCACGCGCAGTCGCAGGCCGCTCTCGCGGCCCTGTACATGGAGGGCCGAGGGGTCGAGCAGGATCCCGCGGAGGCCGCGCGGTGGCTGCGCCGGGCGGCGGAGCAGGGCTACGTCGTCGCCCAAGCTCGACCTGGGGTATCTCTACGGCGTGGGGCAGGGAGTGCCGCGGGACGATGCCGAGGCCCTGCGCTGGTTCCGCCGCGCCGCCGACCCGGTCCACGCCAGATCCCAGGCGAACATCGCTGCGATGGCCCGGGCCCAGTACCGCATTGCGCTGCTGTACGCGACCGGGCGGGGGGTGGCGCGGAACGACGCCGAGGCGGTGCGCTGGCTGACCCTGGCGGCCGGCAACGGGTTGGCCGAGGCGCAGGGCGATCTCGGGTTCATGTACTTGAACGGCCGCGGGGTGCCGCGGGACGACGCGGAGGCGGCGCGCTGGATTCGTCCGGCGGTGGACCAGGGTTACGCCGCGGCGCAGCGCTACCTCGCGATGCTGTACCGCGACGGGCGAGCGGTTGCGCCGGATCCGGAGGAAGCCTTGCGGTGGTATCGGCTGGCCGCCGACCAGGGGGAGCCTCTGGCCCAATACGATCTGGGCGTCCTGTACGCGGAGGGGACCGGCGTCCGGCAGGACGACGCGAGCGCCTACGTCTGGCTCAGCCTCGCCGCGTCGCGCCTGGTCGGAGTCGAGCGGGAACACGCGGTCCGGATGCGGGACGAGATCGGCCGGCGGATGACGGATGCCCGACGAGCCGATGCCGCACGCCGCGCGCGCGACTGGAAGCCGGTGTTCGAGCGGCGTCCGTGAGAGCTCCCGCGGGAGATCTACACCGTCAGCCTGTCCAGCGGGCCGCTCACGTCGACGAAGTCGCCGCGCTGCCCGCGTACCTGCCGCAGGCCGACGCGTGGTCCACGTCGAGCCCCATCGCGTGCGCCACGCTCACCAGGAGCCGTTGGTGCGGCACGCCGGCGAACCGCGTCCTGCCGCCGGGCAGGATCTGGGCCGGCACGCGCATCTCGACGGGGATCCGGTCGGGCCGGTAGAGGTAGCGCCCCGTCCGGAAGGCCCACGAGCCGCCGATCAGCACCGGGTTGTAGCGGCTGTAGCCGTGCCAGCCGTCGCCGAGCTCGGAACCCCAGACGATCAGTGTGTTGTCCATCACCGATCCGCCGCCGGCGTCCGGGATGGCCTCCAGGGCATCGACGAGACGGGCAACCTGCCGGGCGTGGTGCCGCACGTAGTCGGTCATCGCGGCGTGCTTCGCCGCGTCGTCGTAGATGTAGTGGGCGATGCCCTTGTGCACCTTGTCGCTGATGTGGCCGGCGCCGAACTCCGCCGTCGGCATCTCGCCGAGCGAGAGCGAGACCACCCGCGTGATGTCGCAGCCGAACGCGGCGGCGATGATGTCGGTGAAGGCGTCGAAGCGCCGGTCGTACTGCTCGAACGCCGCGGCGGGGCGCGGCGGGGCGTCGCATGCGAGCGTCGCGAGTCCTTCCAGCCGGCGGCCCAGGCGGTCGACGAGCCCGAAATGGGATTCCATCCGCGCCCGGCCGACGGTATCGAGGCCGGACGCGAGGGCGCGGTACTCGCGGTACGCGAAGTCGAGCGTGGTGCGCCGGCGCGCGCCGACCGCGTCGCCGGACGAGGCCGGTCCGAAGACCCGCTCCCAGGCGCGCAGCGGCGTGTTCTCCGCCGGCAGGCGCACGCCGCCCAGGTTGTAGGCGATGGGGTGGCCGGCCTCGAGCGCGGCGTCGACCGACAGCTCGAGCGACGGCAGGCGGTCGGGCCGGGCGATGTGCGCGGCGACGAGCTGATCCAGTGACGCGGAGGTCGCGCGCGTGTCCCGCTCGGAGAAATCGGCGTTGTTGCCGGTCCAGGCGTGAATCCAGCCCCGGTCATGGCGGTTGCCGCCGGCGTCGAGCTCGGCCGTCGCCAGCGAGAGGCCGTCGAGGACGAGCAGGCGGCGCCGGTGGGGGTAGAGCGGAGCCAGCGGCGCGCTCAGCTCGCTCTCGCCCAGGGACGTCAGATCGAGCGACCAGGGCTGCGACTCCGGCATCCCCGCCGGCCGCATCCGCCAGGCGGCGTAGGGCCAGCCGTGGCAGTGGCTGATCACGACGAGCCGCCGGGGCGGGGAGGCGGCCGGTTGCGCAAGGGCGTGTGTGAGACGGGGGAAGTCGCCAGCGCGTGTCGATAGTGAAATCGGGTGTACTGGTCGGCGTCCTGTTCGGCGTGTGGCGGATGCTGGCGCACTACGAAACGCGAAACGATGCGGCGCACGCGGAGCTGGGCTGGCGGATCGACGTCATGAACACGCGCATCGACAAGCTGACCGAGGGATTGTCCGCACGAATCGACAAGCTGTACGAGCTTCTTTCCACGCAGCGACGCCGGTTCCAGTTGGCGCCGTCTAGCGGTTTAGTGGGCGTTGACCGCACGGCTCAGTTCGTCGACGCGGCCGGTAAGGTGGTCGACGCGGCCGGTAAGGTGGTCGACGCGGCCGGTAAGCCGAAGGATTTGCCACGAGTTGAACAGCGTTCCGGCCGCGGCGATCAGGGCGCCGACACCGGCGATCACGTCGAAGGTTTCCATGAACCGATGTTAGACAATCCGTCCGGTCACGCGCAACCGCGAACGGCGAACGAACGAGAGCGGGGATCTCCGGGGAACCCCGCCGACCGTGCTTCAGGGTCCTCCCGGCCCCGGCAGAACGGTGGGCTCGCCCGTCCGGGCGAGCGTATACGAATCGCGCGCCTGCACCTCCAGCCCGTCTCTGGCGACGGTCACGCCCAGGGAGCGGCGGCGGTGGGTGGGGTCCGGGTTGCTGGTGTAGTACCCGACGACGTAGTAGTCGCTGGTCTCCGCGTCGATCTGTCGCAGCAGCGCGGAGAAGTTGTTCGTGTTGACGATGGAGATGCCGCCGGTCAGTTCCGCCAACGTGCGCAGGCTGGAGCGGGCCGCCATCATGTACTCGCGCCAAGCCTCGATCGGCACGTCGTAGTCGATGTCGGGGCTGGAGATGAGTCCCCGCGGGTCCATGGTGTACAGCGTCGTGTTGGCGCGGGTGGCCGTGTCGCTCAGCTCGGCCAGCTCGCTGATGAGCTCGCCGTCGGCGAACACGGCTCCCTGGCGCTCGACGCGGTTGAGCGGACTCATTAGGGCGCGCGGGTCGGCGCCGGCGCCGCCGCCGGCCAGGTCGAGCGGCCGCTCGCGCAGGAACTCGTCGCGCATGGAGGCGCGCGCCAGCCGCTGCAGGGCGAACGGATTCAGGTCGTATCCGGTGCTGACGTAGATGATGACCTTGCGCCGGTCCTGGATTCCCGCCAGCCCTTCCATGACGCCGTTCACCGTCATGAACGCGCGCGCCAGCGCAGCTCGCCGGGGCCGTCCGGTCCCTCCTGCGTGTTCTCGATGAGGTCGCGCGGCGTCATGCCGTTTCCGACGATCCCGTCCACCGCCGACTTCACGTGCTGGAGGTCGTAGGTGAGATCGACCGCCGTCCCGGCCGAACCGTTGGAAATCAGCCCCACCAGGTCGCCGTCGTGCACCAGCGTGTCGGCCACCTCCTTGACGAAGTGGCGGACCCGGGGGGTGACCTCCGGCTCCAGGTGCATCGCATCGACGAAGAAGACGATGATCCGTCCCGGGATCTGGCTCTGGACGCGGCGCTCCGGGAGGATGATGCCCTCGTGCGCCGGCGGCGGCGGCACGAGTTGATTGAAGACCCGGCCCCCGTGCACCAGGATCAGCGACGCAACCTCCTGGAGCACGCCGTCCTCTTGGATCCGGAAGTCGTCCACCGTCAGATCGGGGACGAAGGCGCCGTTGGCGTCGCGGACGATGACGTCGGTGCGGATCAGCGTCACGCCGGACCGGAAGGTCGTCTCGGGTTGCCCGGGCGCCGGGGCCTCGGTGGTCTGGGACTGGGCCGTGGATGCGAGTCCCGCTGCCAGGGCGAAGCCGCAGATGCCTGCAACGGTCCGCACGTTCATCGACGAAATCACTGGAAGATGGCGCATCGGATATCCAACCTCCTTGTCGAGTTATGGACCATCCTACCCCGTCTTCGCGCGTTGGCGGAAGTCGTGCGCGGTGAGTCGCCGCCGCACGCCTGTTGCGCCGGTCCGGCGGCGGCGGTCTCTTGTGCGCCGGCGCCGGTTGGGGGCTTCAACCAGAAGCGCGATGGGAGTAGTATCGGAAGGGTGTTCGACACTTTCGCGATCGCCCGCCAGCACGTCACGCCGGATCGTCTTGCCGCCGAATTGTCCGCCCAAGAAGCGCGGATCTACCGCGCGATGCTGATTCAGACCGCCGCCACCATCGGCGGAACGGTTGCGATTCTCCGGCTGCTCGGCTGACAGGATGGTCGACTGATGCAAACACGAAACATCGAATCGCTTGCAACCGGCCTCGCCGCGGCCGGTCTTTTGGCCCTGGCTCCGCAAAGCGCATGGGAGGCTGCCGGCGCGCAGCAGTCCCGGCCGACGGTTGCGGACGCCGTGGCGGAGATGCTCCGCGACGGGCTCGACCTGGAGGACGTCACGGTGAGTGTCGCCGGCACCGAGGCGACGCTCGCCGGAAGTGTCCCGACGCTGTGGGACAAGACCGAGGCGATCGAGCGGACCCTCGCGTTCCCCCAGGTGGAGACGGTCGCGAGCGAGCTGACCGTCCCGGAGGTCGAAGACGACAACGAGATCGCCCGCGAGGTGGGCCGGGCCATCCGCAACTACCGCTACATCACCATCTGGGACTACGTCGGCGGCGGCGTGGAGAATGGTGTGGTGACGCTGAATGATCCGGAACGGGGGAATGATGTCCCCCGTCAGGGTGTAATGCGACAACGTCGGGTGCCGCAAGGCACGGGCGGCGATCGTCATGCGCAGCCTGTCGTCGCGGCTCGACGCCGACTGTTGCGCGATCTGCATCCGGATCTCCTGGACGCCGCGGATTCGCGCCACCCGCTCGAACAGCTCCGCTTGCCGGATCGGTCCGTAGCGGCGCCGAGAGCCGTGTCCTGGAGACGATCGCCCGTCAGGCGTTCGAGTCGCAGGATGTCGTGAACTACCTGCAGTTCCCGCGGTAGCCGCCTACGGCGCGAGCTGCGCGATCAGCGCGTTCGCCTGGGCCGCGAAGCGGCCGTCCGGCTCCCGTTCCACGTAGGTCCGCCAGGAGGCGACCGCCTCGGCCATCTGGCCCGCGTTGAGGTTCGCCATCCCGAGCCAGTAGTGGGCCTCGCCGTGGCTCGGATCCAATTCCAGAGTCTGCTCGAACAGGCCGCGCGCGTCGGCCAGGCGCCCGGCGTTCCAGGCGATCAGTCCCTGATCGAACCACCGCGCCGGCATCGCCGCCTCCCGCGGCACCGCCCGACAGCCGCGTCGCCTCGGCGCTCGCCTCGCCGGCCTCGTCGAAGCGGCGCTGCGTGTTGTAGACGTCGGCCAGCGCGTCGAATGCCGCCGCGTCGTCCGGGGCGATCTCGGTCGCCCGCCGCAGGGCCTGCTCGGCCTCGTCGTAGTTCCCCCGCTGGAACTCGACGATGCCCAGGTTCCGTAGACATTCGCCGCAGTCCGGCGTCACCTCGATGGCTTCGGCCAGGAGCCGTGCCGCCTCGTCGAAGTCGCCTCCGCGCGCCGCGTCCAGGCCGCCCGCGAACGCGTCGGCTGTCGCGTCGCGGGCTTCCATCTCGGCGATTTCCTCTGCCGACATCCCCGTGCGGTCGATCTGCCCCCGGCCGAGGACCTGTGCATCGAGCTCGAACTCCTCGCCGGCGGACAGCCTAAGGTTGTACCTCAACACGCCGATCCCCTCCGCCGTTATCGTCACGAGGTAGGGGCCGCTCGCGAGGCCGACCTGGATGTATTCGCCCCGGTCGTTCGACGAGGTCTGGAAGCTGCGCGTCAGTCCGCCCTGGAACTCCATGAGGACGGTGGCGCCGTCGACGGGGTTCCCCTCGTGATCGGTCACCACGCCGAAGATCCGGGCGCTGTTCTGGGCGAGAGCGGGCTGCACGAGAACCACGGCGACGGCCGCGGCAAGCAGGATCGGGCGAATCGGTCGCGAAACGGGCATGGCGTACCTCCGGGGGAAGCGGGTCTCTGACTCACGGGCACGATATCCCACCGGCCGGCCGAGAGCAACCGTCGAAGCGACGCCGGAGCCCGTCCGGGGCGGGCTTGGACTTCGAGTGCGGACGTGCGACTCCACTCTGCTACTCGTCGGGACCGGGATGTGTCGAGCCACGCAGAGACTCTGCCCGATAGACATCGAGGAATTGCCTCGGCGCGATGACGTGCACTCCTTGCCGGAGATCCGCCGGATAGTCCCTGAGATTCCCCGTAACCAGACAACGGGCAAGGCCGGCGAGAGCCACGGCCAGGAACGCCTCGTCGTCGGTATCCGGCAGCGGCTCGGGCAGGGGCCCCGGAGCCGTGAGGTCTCCGTCAGCGGCGATCTGATCGAGCAGGGCCTCGATCTGCGACCGGCGGAACGGAAACCTGGGCCGCAGCAGCACTTGGCGGTACTCGCCCAGAATGCGTGCGTCGTAGCAGACGCGAACATCCCCACTCGTGACCAGACGGACAATCTCGCCCGGCGGACCGAACGGTGAGAGCAGGCCGGACACGAGCACGTTCGTATCCAGCACGATCCTCATCGGGATCGTTCCGAGCGCGCGGCCTCGATTTCGGCGTCGATCTCCTCCGGCGACATGCGGTCGGCGCCGGTCTTCAGCGAGGCCTGCTGCATGGCGGTGACGGCCGCCTGGGAGCGCGCCCGGCGCAGGGCGGCAAGCGACTCCTCGAGGGTAGCCTCCGAGGTCGCCGAGAGCAGGGCGATGGGCTTGCCGTTGGAGGTCACCACCAGATCGCGCTCGTTCGACAGCGCTCTCCAGACCGCTGCCGACCGGCTACGCAACTCACGCACGCTCACGAAGCGCATGACCCTACCGTCATCGTGTGCACGATTGAGTATACGATAGCGACGCACATCCTTTGAGGCGGGATTACGGAAGGACCTTGGCAGGACCTGGACGGGCCGTTCGACGTCGCGATCGTCGGCGGCGGTCCCGCCGGTGCCGCGGCCGGCCGGCTGCTCGCGGCCTGGGGGCACTCCGTCCTGCTGCTGACGAAGTCCGACGCCGCGGCGCCGTCGCTTGCCGAGTCGCTGCCGCCGAGTTGCCGGAAGGTGTTCGAGGCGGTCGGCGTACGCGAAGCGATCGAGTCGGCGCGGTTTCTCGCCGCGAGCGGCAATACGGTCTGCTGGGGCGGAGGTCCGCCGCGCGTGGCGGCGTTCGGCGGCGGGCGGGTGGGGCATCAGGTGCTCCGGCGGGACTTCGACCGGCTGCTGCTGGCCGAGGCGCGGCGCGCCGGCGCGGTCGTGCGGAACGGCGTGACCGTGCGGCGCGTGGAGATACCAGGGGAAGTCCCCCCCGCGACGGTCACCGGCCGTGGCCACCCGGGCGGCACCGTGACGGTCACCGGCCGGGACGAGCGCGGCCGGGCGGTGACGGCCGCGGCGCGAACGGTTCTCGACTGCTCCGGGCGCGCGGGCGTCGTGGCGCGCCGCCACCGTACGCGCGTGCAGGCCGGCGCGACGACGTTGGCGCTGGTGGGCGTCTGGCGGCGCGACGACCCGTGGCCGCGCCTCGAACGCAGGCCGGTCGACGGCGGCGGAGAGACGTCCGGGGACGACGCGCACACCGTGGTCGAGGCGTACGCCGACGGCTGGGCGTGGTCGGTGCCGGTGTCGAGCGGGCGGCGTTACGTGACGGTGATGGTCGATCCGCGGACGACCGAGACCGATCATCCCGGATCGCTGGCGGCGCGGTACGCCGCCGAGATCCGCAAGACGCGTCACTTGGCGCACATGACCGGCGGAGCGGCGCTGGAACGCCCGGCCTGGGCGTGCGACTCCTCGCAGTACGGCGCGCGCCGCTTCGGAGGGCCCGGCTTTCTGCTCGTCGGGGACGCGGCGACCTTCATCGACCCGCTGTCCTCGTTCGGGGTCAAGAAGGCCATGGCGTCGGGTTGGCTGGCCGCGGTCGTGACGAATACCTGTCTGCGACATCCCGATCGCGCGGCCCTGGCCCGCCGGTTCCACGCCGAGCGCGAGCAGGAGATGTGGAGCGCCTACCGCCGGCAGGCGGCGGCGTTCTTCGCGCAGGTGTCGCGGCGCGAGTTGCACCCGTTCTGGAGCGACCGCTCGGATCCGGTCACGCTGGCGACGGCCGCGGACCGGGCCGGCGGGGCGGATGCGGTGGAGGCGTTTCGCCGGGATCCCGCGGTCCGCGACGCCTTCGAGGCGCTGCGGCGCGCGCCGGCGATCCATTTGCGGCGGACCGCTGCCGCCCGCACGTCGACGGCGCCGGCGATAGAGGGGCGCGAGATCGTGCCCGGCGCCAGCCTGTCGATCTCGATGGGCGAGACCGAGGCCGTGGCCATCCGTTATCTGCGCGGTGTCGATCTGCCCGCGCTCGTCGCCATGGCCGACCTGCGAACACAGGTGCCGGACCTCTACGAGGCGTACGCGCAGTCGCATCCGCCGGTGGAGCTGGCCGATTTCCTCGGCGCGCTCTCGATCCTGCTCGGCAAGGGGTTGCTGCGGAACGATATCTGACGCGCCGGCGGCGGTTCGCCACGAATCTCCCTCCGGGGGAAGGCAACGGTTGGTATACTGGCGGGTACGTGAATGCACATTGGATCTCTGCGGCGGAGGAGAAGTGCACAGCGCGGTCGGAGCAGTGATGGACTACGTGCCGGAGATCGCCGGATTGCTCGGCGTCGTGTTCGTGGTGTGGAGGATGCTCACGTACTACGAGAAGCGCAACGCCGACGCTCACGCGGAGCTGGGTAGACGGATCGATGCCGTTGCCGCGGACATGGGCCGGCGGATCGATGCTGTCGGCGGGGACGTGAAGTACATGCGCGGAGTTCTGGACACGCTGCTGGCCAGCCTGAAGCAGTAGCGCTTCGGCCCATTTCCCGGCGCGCACCGGCGTCCTGCTCGGCCAAGGGATCGCTCCGGCACGAGACCCGAGGCCCGCCTGCCCCGTCCGCCATTCGACCGCGCCGTGATTGTGTGCTACAACAGGCACCAGCCATGTGTTTCTCATCTTCTCTTTCTCCGCGTCGCGGTCCGTGTGTCGCGGCGACCGGCGGACGGCTTGCGGCGGCGTTGGCGGCGTTGGCGGTCCTGGCCGGCGGAGGTGCGCCGGCCGCGGCGCAGGACTCGTCCTCCGGCGTCGTCCTTCCGGACGGCGGCATTCCCGTTACCAGTGACCTCGTGCATCGTGTCTGCGGCACGTGCCACCGCGCGGACGAGCAGCGCCGCATGAGCCGTATCTCGTACCAGCGCACCACGCCGGAAGGCTGGCAGCAGACCATCCGCCGCATGGTGCTGCTCAACAACCTGCAGATCGAGCCGGCCGATGCCCGTGAAGCGGTGCGCTACCTGGCGACCAATCACGGCTTGGCCCCGGAGGAGGCCCGACTCGGGGCCTTCGACGTGGAGCGCCGCAACATCGACTTCTACTACGAGGCGGATCCGGAGACGCAGCAGACCTGCAACCGCTGCCACTCGATGGGGCGGGTGCTCAATCAGCGCCGGACGCGCGAGGAGTGGGAGCTGCTGACCGCGATGCACCGCGGCTACTACCCGCTCGCGGACGTCCAGTCGTTCCTGACCGGCGACTGGCTCGGCGGGCCGGGACCGGAGGCCGAGGACGGGGACGACGGCCGCACGGCGGTCGAACGGGCGGTGGCCCACCTGGCCGAGGTGTTCCGGCTTGATTCGCCGGAGTGGGCGAGCTGGTCGGCGAACATGCGGACGCCGCGGCTGGAGGGTACCTGGGCGCTGGTCGGCGACGAGCGGGGACAGGGACCGGTGTACGGCGAGATCGTCGTCGAGGCGAATCCCTCCGCGCCGGATGAGCTCGAGACGCGGGCGCGCTATACGTACCCGGCTCGCGACGTGGACGTCACCCGAACCGGACAGGCACTGGTCTACACCGGCTACCAGTGGCGGGGGCGGAGCACCAGCCCGGAGCACTTCAGCGCGCGGGAGGTGATGTTCGTCTCGCGCGACCGGGACGAGATCTCCGGCCGCTGGTTCACCGGCGCCTACGACGAGCGGGGCATCGACGTGACGTTGCGCCGGATGGGGCCGGAGGCGCTGATCACCGGCGTCTACCCGCCTGCCGTGCCGGCCGGGGCGGGGGATGTGACGTTGCGACTCTTCGGCGCCAACCTGCCGGACGGGCTCGATGCGGCGTCGATCGACCTCGGCGCGGGCTTGACCGTGACCGGCGTCAGCGACCAGTCCTCGACCTCGGCCATGCTGCAGGTGACGGTGGACCCCGACGCCCGGGTCGGCAGCCGGGATCTCTTCATCGGCCGCTCGGCGTTGACCGAGGCGGTCACCGTGTACGACGAGATCCACCGCCTGGAGGTGACGCCGGCCACCGGGCTCGCGCGGATCGGCGGTGTGGCCTTCCCGAAGCAGTACGAGCGCTTCGAGGCCCGCGCCTGGCACGACGGTCCGGACGGCGAGTCGGGCACGGACGACGATCTCGATCTGGGGATGCTGGTCGACATCGACTGGAGCGTCGAGGAATACGCCGTCACCTACGACGACGACGATATCGCGTTCGTCGGAACGCTCGGCGAGCACGGGGTGTTCGAGCCTGCCGTGGACGGTCCGAATCCGGAGCGGGCCGGCGAACGGAACAACGTCGGCGACGTCTGGGTCGTGGCCACGCTAGCAAGCGGGCCGGACGGGACCGCGCTCGACCGGCCGCTCCGGGCGCGGGCCCACCTGCTGGTGACCGTGCCGCTGTACATCCGCCGAGGGGAGTCGGGTCAGTGACCGAAATCGCACTCGGCGAATGCCATCCGTTCGAGGCGGCAGGGCGGCAGTTCCTGTATCTGGTCCCGAGCGCCGCCGTTTTTGCGCTCGACGATACGTCGGCCGCCGTCGTCGAGGCGTTGCGCGACGGGCATCTTGCCGCGCCCGATCTGTACTCGCGCCTCGCGTCCCGCTTCGACCCGCCGGCGGTCGAGGCCAGCCTCGCCGAGCTGGCAGGCGCCCGCGCCATCCTGCCGGTGGATCCGGCGCCGGCGGCGGTGCCTCCACCCGAGCCCGCCCCGAACATCATCCCGCTCAAGCCGATCCCGCTCTCGACGCTGGTGGTCAACGTCACGAACCGCTGCAATCTGAGCTGCGCCTACTGCTACGAGTACGGCGAGGACAAGATCACCGAGCCGACCGCGGGCGGCATGCCGGCGCTGATGAGCGAGGAGACCGCGCGCGAGAGCGTCGACTTCATGATCGAACGATCGGGCAGCAGCCCGGTGGTGCGGCTGACGTTCTTCGGCGGCGAGACGCTGCTCAACTTCGCGGTGCTGGAGAAGACGATTCCGTACGCGCGCCGCCGGGCGGCAGAGGCGGGCAAGCGGGTGGAGTTCAGCCTGACGACCAACGGCACGCTGCTGCGTCCGGAGGTCATCGAGTTCCTGGCCGACAACGACGTCGGGGTCACCATCTCCATCGACGGCCCGAAGGAGATGCAGGACAAGTTCCGCGTGTTCCACGACGGGCGGGGCAGCTACGACGTCGTGGCCCCGAAGGTGCGCGAGCTGCTCAAGCGGCACACTTCGCGGCCGATCGGCGCGCGGGTGACGCTGACCTCCGACGTGCTCGACATCACCCGCATCTACCGGCACCTCCGGGAGGAGGTCGGCTTCTGGGAGGTCGGCTTCGCGCCGGTCACCACCTCGCCGGGCCGCGCCCACGCCATCGGGGAGACCGGCTTCGACTCCATGCTGGGGCAGTTCCGCGAGTTGGCCGGTGAGTTCCTCGAGGCTGCGCTCGCCGGCCGGCATCACGGCTTCAGCAACGTGCGCGACACCGTCGAGGAGCTGCACAAGGGGGCCAGCAAGGCGCTGCCGTGTGGGGCCGGGCTCGGCCTGATGGGGGTGGCGACCAACGGCGATGTGGCGCTGTGCCACCGCTTCGCCGGCTCCGACGCCCACAAGCTCGGCACCGTGCAGGACGGCGTCGACGACACGGCGCAGACGGCGTTCCTCGACGCGCACCACATCGACCGGAAGACCGACTGCCGGACCTGCTGGGCGCGCCCGCTGTGCGCCGGCGGCTGCTACCACGAGGCGTACACGCGCTACGGCACCACGCAGGCGCCCAATCTGCACTATTGCGAGTGGATCCGCGGCTGGACCGAGACCTGCCTGGAGATCTACGGCGAGATCGCCGAGCGCAACCCCGCGTATCTGCGGCGGTTCGACGGCGGCGACACGCCGGACGAGGGGAACGATGACGCATCTCAGGCCCATTAACCAGAAGGCGGCCCGGATTGCCCGGGGAATGGCCGAGGCTCGGCAGCAGGCCGCGGCCAGGGACGGCCGCGGGACCGGTAGCGTGGTGGCGCTGCAGGACAGTCCGGCGCAGCCGCCGCAGCAGGAGGGGCCGCACATCCCGCTGGGATGCAGCTTCATCTTCCTGCCCGGTTGGGAGGCGGACAGCAACGGCGGCGCGGCGGGCCTGTGCCAGCCGGTCGAGCGCGACCTGTTCGACTGCCACCTCGGCTGCTTCTGGCCGGCGCAGGTGCCGGACCAGTTGAATCACGCGCCCGACTGGACGGGCAAATGCGCCGCGGCGCAGAAGGACTGGCGGAAGATTGACCTCATATTCCCGTAGATCGGCTCCCCGGCGTCGTGACTTCGCGCTGGCGACGGCGCTCTGCGCGCTGGTCGTCCTGGCGGGCCAGCCGGTCGCGGCCCAGGAAGCGTCGTCCGCGGCGCCGGTGTCGGCCGGCGACGGCACTCTCTATCTCGGCGGGTTTCCCAGCCGCATCTTCGTCATCGACGAGGCGACCACCAGCGTCGTCGACGAGATCGCGGTCCCGCACGGCTCCCCGCGCGCGATGGTCGTTTCGGAGGATCGGGAGCGCTTCTACTTTCTCGACCCGAGCATGGAGTACCTGACGACGGTCGACGTCGCCTCGCGGGAGGTCAGCGACTCGTTCAGGCTCAGCGAGGGAAACCGCACCGTGCGCATCCGCGGGTTCCGAGTGGCGCCCGACGGGCGGACCGCGATCATGACCCTCGACGCCGCCGTCAAGCGGATCGACCGTTTCGAGATCGAGCCGTACCGGCTGGTCGAGGTCGATCTGGAGACCCACGAGATCCTCCAGAACCTGCCGTGGCCGACGGGGGAGCCGACGCCCCGGTCGCGTTTCCTGTACTCGCCCGACGGCGAGTACGTGTACCACTTCGGCCGCGACGTCATCATCCTGGAGACCGAGGGTTTCACCGAGATCGACCGTTGGTCGCTTCGCGAGCCGGTCGAGCCCGGCGTGGGGTCGATCCGGTTCGGGTTCTCCACCGATCTGATCTACGAGGAGCCGGGCTTCTTCACCAACCTGCTCACGTTGCACGACGATGCGCAGGATCGCGACCTGATGGGCGTCGCCCGCATCGATCTGCCGAACCGCGACGTCGACTTCTACACCCTGGGGCCGGCCACCGGCATCCAGTTCGCGCTGGCGCCGGGGCGGCGGGCCGCGTACGGATTGCAGAGCAGCATCGAGGGCTACGAGTTCTGGACCTTCGACCTGGAGCAGCGGCGCATCGGCCAGCGCCGGGAGGTCGCGGGACGGCCGCGCATGGCGCTCGACGTCAGCACCAACGGCGAGGTGCTCTACATCTCGTCCGCGGGCAACACGATCGACTTCTACGACGCCGCGTCTTTCGACTACCTCAGCACGCTGGCGCTCGACGGCGACATGACGTCGGGGCTCATCGTGATACCGTCCTCCCCCGGCGCCCTGACACCGCCGAGCCCGGGAGCCTTGTAGACGGCCGGCATGCTCGACCCGCAGTTCCGGCGCGCGCTGGCCTACGTCGCGCCGTACTGGCGGCGCCTCGCGCTGGTTGTGGCGCTGAGCTTGGCCAGCACCCTGGCGTCGCTGATCGTCCCGCTGCTGTCCCGCGACCTGATCGACGACGCGTTGCTCGGCGGCGACCGATCGGTCCTCGTGCGCATCGTCGCGCTGTTCTTCGGCCTCACCCTCCTCGGCTTCCTGCTGAACGTCGCCAGCGGCCTGCGTTACACACAGGTGTCGGCGGAGATCCTGTTCGACATGCGGCTCGATCTCTACCGCCACCTCCAGCGGCTCTCGCCCCGCTTTTTCGCCCGCACCAGGCTGGGCGATATCGTGTCGCGACTCAACAACGACATCGGCGAGATCCAGCGCGTGGCGGCAGAGGCCGCGCTCTCGTGGATCGGCAACCTGCTGTTCCTGGCCGGGTCGGTCGGCATGATGATCTGGCTCGATCTGCGGCTCTTTCTCGCCGGCATCGCGGTGCTGCCGTTGAGCATCTGGGCGCTGGTGATCTACCGCCGGCGGCTCGAGGGCCGCGTCGCCATGTTCCGCGAGCGGAGCGCCGACATCGGCAGCTTTCTGATCGAGACGCTGTCGGCCATGAAGCTGGTGGTCACCGCCAACGCGCAGGGTCGCGAGGTGACGCGGTTTCGTGACCGGAACCAGGCGTTCATCGGCGCGCTGATGGCGATGCAGCGGGTGACCTACCTGGCCGGCGGCCTGCCCGGCGTGCTGCTGTCCGGCGGCATGGGCGGGGTGTTCCTCTACGGCGGGTTCCGGTATCTGGACGGGACGCTCAGCATGGGGACGCTGGTGGCGTTCATGGCCTACCAGACGCGGCTGATGGCGCCGGTGCAGGGGCTGATGGGGCTCTACGCGAGCCTCGCCACCGCCAAGGTTTCGCTGGCGCGCGTGCACGAGATCGCGGATGCGCCGGTCGAGGTGGAAGAAAGGCCCGGGGTGGCGGCGCCCGCGGACGTCCGCGGCATGGTGGAGTTCGACGGGGTGAGCTTCTCGTTCGACCGCGGCGCGCCGACGCTGGAGGACGTGTCGTTCACCGTAGCGCCGGGCGAAACCGTGGCCATCGTCGGCCGCAGCGGCGTCGGGAAGTCGACCGTGGCCGACCTCCTCCTCCGGTTTCATGACCCGGAACGGGGCGCGATCCGCCTGGACGGCCGTGACCTGCGGGCGCTGCCGCTGGCGTTCCTGCGCCGGCACGTGGCGCTGGTCGAGCACGCGCCGTTCATTTTTCATGCCTCGATGGCCGAGAACGTGCGCTATGCAAGGCCGGACGCCGGCGACGGCGAGGTGCAGGCGGCGGCGCGGGCGGCGGGCATCCACGGCTTCATCGTCGGGCTGCCGGAGGGTTACGAGACCGTCGTCGGCGAACGCGGCGCGGCGCTGTCTGCCGGGGAGCGGCAGCGCGTCGCCATCGCCCGTGCGCTGCTCGCCGACCCGAGCGTGCTCGTGCTCGACGAGGCCACGGCGTCGCTCGATCCACTGGCCGAGCGGCGCGTGATCGACGGCTACGAGGCGCTCATGCGGGAACGGACGACGCTGCTGATCACGCATCGGCTCGGGCTCGCCCAGCGGGCTGATCGCGTCGTGGCGCTGGATGGGGCGCGCGTGGCCGAGATCGGGCCGCCGGACGAGCTGCTGGCGCGGGGTGGGGTCTTCGCGCGGCTGTTCGAATCGCGGTTGCGCATCGCGGAGCAGCGGGAAGCCGAACCCCACGGGCCGGAGGCCGCGCCCGCGTCGTGAAGCAGGGGGACACGCCGCGGCCGTTCGTCGTCGGCGTCATCGACAGCGGCATCCACCCCGGGCATCCCCATATCGGCGCGGTCGTTGCCGGCGCCGGCTTCGACCGCGACGGGCAAGTCGAGGACGACGTCGTCGACCGGCTGGGCCACGGCACCGCCGTTGCCGCCGCCATTCAGGACCTCGCCCCCGCCGTCCACGTCTGTCCGCTCAAGGTGTTCGACCGTACCCTCGACACGTCGGTCGCGGCGCTCGTCGCGGCCATCGACTGGGCGGCGGCGCACGCGCTGCCGCTGGTGAACCTCAGCCTCGGCACGAACGACCGAGCCCGTGCCGAGGCACTCGCGCATGCCGTCGGTCGGGCGCACGCGGCCGGGACCATCGTCGTTGCGGCCGGCTCGGACCGCGGCGTTGACTGGCTGCCCGGCGCGCTCGACCTCGACGGCGTGATTCGCGTCGAGCTCGACTGGTCGTGCGACCGCGGCGCGTGCACGGCAGCCGGCACGCACGAGGCCCCGGTGTTCCGCACCTGCGGCTATCCGCGCCCGATTCCGGGCGTCGATCCGGAACGCAACCTGAAAGGGCTCAGCTTCGCGGTGGCCAACGTCACGGGGATCACCGCGCGGATGATGATCGAGACCGGCGTGTGCGACTACCAGGCGCTCGTGGCGGAGCTGAGCCGGCGCGCCCGCTGACCGCGATCACGCGCCCTTGCCGCGCCCGACTACGCCGAGGAGACTCTGTTACGATGGGCGACCGGGTCTGGTATTCGCCATACGGGAGGATCAGATGAGATGTCGATTCCTCGTCGCCGCGTTCCTGCTGATCGTGCTCGCACCGTGGTCGTCGGCGCCTGCCGCGGGTCAGACTCGCGCCGCCACGCCGGAGGGATGGATGGCGCCCCGAACCGCCTGGGGCGACCCGGATCTGCAGGGGCAGTGGAACAGCCAGACGTCGACCCCGCTGGAGCGGCCTCTCGCGGGACCGTTGGCCGGCACGGATACGCTGTCGGTCGAAGAGGCGCAGGCGATCGAGGCGGCCAACCGCGAGGCCTTCGATCTGCCGCCGCGCGAGGGCAGCGTCGGCAACTACAACGCCTTTTGGCGGGACGTCGGCACGGCGCTGACGCGCACCTCGCTGATCATCGATCCGCCGGACGGCAGGATTCCCCCGCTGTCGGCCGGGGGGGAGGCGCGCATCGCCGCCGAGCGCGCCGAGCGCAGCCAGCGCGGCCCGTCCACCTCGCCCGACACCTACAGCGACCTGAGCCAGTGGACCCGCTGCATCTCGCGCGGGTGGAACGGCATCGGGAGCTGGTACAGCAGCAACTACCAGATTTTCCAGGTGCCGGGCTACGTCGTCGTCTACCAGGAGCTGATCCACGAGCCGCGGATCATCCCGCTGGACGGACGCCCGCACCTGCCGGAGTCGGTGCGCCAATGGCTGGGCGATTCGCGCGGACACTGGGAGGGGGACACGCTGGTCGTCGAGACCACCAACTTCACCCCGAAGACGAACTTCCGCGGGTCGCGCGACACCCTGCACCTGACGGAGCGCTACACGCGCGTCGCCGACGACACCCTCGACTACCGGTTCACCATCGACGACCCGCACACGTTCCAGCGGCCGTGGACGGTGGTGCGGCCGATGAACCGGATCACCGACCGCGTCTCGATCTTCGAGTACGCCTGCCACGAAGGGAACTACGCCATGGAGGGCATCCTGGCCGGCGCGCGTGCCGAGGAGCGCTGACATATCCCCTCGCGCGGCCGGGGTGAGCTGTCAATCGTGTCCTGGGAGCGCGCTCCCCGCATGAGGTTCCGCGATCAGTAGGGGCCGCCAAGTGCGCAAAGGCTGGTTCGTTGCGCGTGTCGCCGCCGTCTTCGTGCTGCCGGCCATGGCGGTCGGGACGGCGTTCTCGCGCGGAACGGAGCCGTTCGTCGGCAATCAGGGTGAATCGCCCGGCGCCGGTGCATGGTTTGTCGACAAGGCCCAGGAAGCAGGCCTTGATTTTATGCATTTCAACGGCATGTCGGGGGAGTTCTATTTCCCCGAGCACATCGGACCCGGGGCGGGATTGCTGGACTACGACGATGATGGCGACCTCGATGTCTTCCTCGTGCAGGGACAGATGCTCGGGGTGGGTGATACCGTGGGGGACGTTCCGTTCCCCCCGTCGCCCGGGCAGATGCCTCTCCAGAGTCGACTGTATCGGAACGATCTGGAGGTCGACCCGGCGGGGACGCCCAGGGCACGATTCATCGACGTGACGGAGGCGAGCGGGATTGACGCGCGTCTGTATGGAATGGGGGTGGCCACGGGGGATTTCACCAACGACGGCTGCGTCGACATCTATGTGACCAATGTCGGACCAAATCAGATGTTCCGCAACAACTGTGATGGAACCTTTGTCGACGTGTCACGTGAAGCGGGCGTGGATGACCCGGGGTGGAGCGTGTCGGCGACCTTTCTGGACTACGACCGCGATGGGTGGCTCGACCTCTACGTCGGGAACTACGTGCTTTACAGCATCGAATCGCATATCACATGTCGCGGCTCGACCGGGAACCTCGACTACTGTTCGCCTCGCGTCTATCGGGCGCAGCCGGATCGGCTTTATCGGAACCGGGGGGGCGGCACGTTCGTCGACGTCACTGCCGAAGCGCTGGTGGGGAGCGAGTTCGGGGCGGCGCTCGGCGTTGTCGCTGCCGATTTCGATCTCGACGGCTGGATTGACATCCTTGTCGCCAACGATGGCGATGAGAATCAATTGTGGATCAACCAGAGACAGGGGACGTTCAGGAATGGGGCGCCGCTGGCCGGGGTGGCATTGAACATGGACGGAAGGGCGGAAGCGAGCATGGGCGTGGACGCGGGCGATTTCGACAACGACGGGGACGAAGACCTGTTCCTGACCCATCTCGCAACCGAGACGAATACGTTGTATGTCAATGACGGAACGGGGATGTTCGAAGACCGGACGGCTCGCGCGGGCCTTGCCGCGCCCAGCCTCGCCTACACGGGCTGGGGGACCGCATGGATCGACTTCGACAACGACGGCTGGCTGGATCTCCTGACCGCGAACGGCACGATCCAGGCGATCGAGGCACAGGCTGACGATCCCTTCCCCTACCGGCAGCGGAGGCAGCTGTTTCGCAATCTTGGCAACCGCCGCTTCGCGGAGGTCAGCGGCCAGGCCGGCGAGGTGTTCCAGCTATCCGACGTGGGACGCGGCGCAGCGTTCGGTGATATCAACAACGACGGTGCCATGGACGTGGTTGTCGCCAACGACAACGGACCCGTGCGCTTGCTCATCAACCAGGTCGGTCGTCGCAACCACTGGTTGGGCCTCCGCCTTGTGGGAGGGTTGGACGCACCGCGCCCCATGCTGGGGGCACGGGTGGAGGTCCTCCGCCGCGATTTGCCGACCTTGTGGCGCCGGGCGCGCGCCGACGGGAGCTTCGCCTCGGCCAACGATCCCGGAGTGCTCGTGGGGTTGGGAGCTTCGGCCGAGGCTCCGCGTGCGCGGGTGTTCTGGCCGAGCGGGCGCGTCGAGGAGTGGCCTGACCTGCCGGTCGATGTCTGGACGACGTTGGTGGAGGGCAGCGGGCAATGAGGAGCGCCAGCGGTACCGCGGGGACCGGTCTTGTGCTGGGGCTGTGCGTGCTGGTTCTCCTGGCGGGTAGCTGCGGGACGGACGCGAACCGCGGGTCGCCGCAGGGCGCGACACTCCTGCCGGTGGCCTTGCCTGATCTGTCGCGTCTCGACGGGCCGGTGCGGAATCAGTTCCGCCGCGAATTCGATCGGCTTCAGGACCAGCGGGAGACCACCGGGATACCGGCCACCACGGTCGGCGCCGCGTACGGTGGGATGGGGAAGCTGCTCATGGCCGCGGATTACTTCGATCTGGCCGAACCCTATCTTCTCAACGCGCAGACCCTGGCGCCGCAAGACCGACGCTGGCCGTACTATCTCGGCCACCTGTACAAGAGGACGGGAGTGTTGGTGCAGGCGTCGTCGTCGTTCGAACGCGCCATGGATCTACGACCCGGCGACGTGGCCACGCTGATTTGGCTGGGTGAGGTGCACCTGCTCGATGGCCGTCCGGACGTCGCACAGCCGCTGTTTGCCAAGGCGTTCGCGACCGAGCCCCGGAGTGTGCCGGCACGGTTCGGTCTCGGCCGCGCCGCGTTGGCGCAACAGAACTACCGCGAGGCCATCACGCACTTCGAGGCGGCGCTGGCGGTCCAGGCGCCGGCCGGGAACATCATCCACTATCCGCTGGCCCTCTCCTATCGCGCGTTGGGCGAGACGGCCAAGGCGGAAACGCACCTGCGCCAGCGTGGCGATGTCGAGATTCTCCCCGCGGATCCTCTGATGGACGAGTTGCGGGAGCTGCTGCAGAGCGCGGTCTCTTATGAGATACGGGGGACTCGCGCTCTCAACAGCGGCGGGTGGGACGCTGCGGTGGCGCAGTTTCGCCAGGGCCTTGCGCTCGAACCCGCGAACCTGACCTTGCGGCACAAGCTGGGCACGGCGCTCTACATGCTGGGCGATGTGCGCGGAGCCGAGCAGGCGTTCGAGGCAGTCGTGCGGGCGTCACCCGAGTACGTCCGGGCGCACTACAGCCTGGGTGTGCTCCAGGAATCGGCCGGACGGTACGAGGAAGCCCTCGAGTGGTATTCGGCCGCCGTTGCCCACGAGCCGGGCTACGTGGAGGCGCGGGTCCGTCTCGCCGAACTGTTGCGCTGGAGTGGACGCGTGCGGGAGGCCGTGACGCACTACGACCAGGTGCTCGCGATTGACCCGCGCATCCCGGAGGCGGCCTTCGGGCGGGCGATGGCGCTGGTGGCGTTCGAGCGGTACGAAGAGGCGCTGGAGCAACTGCGTGAGACGGCGGAGGGCAATTTCGGGGACCCGCGGTTTGCACATGCCCTGGCGCGTCTGTTGGCCGCGGCGCCGGACGCCCGGATTCGCGACGGCCGCGCCGCGTTCGCCGTCATGCAGGCGCTGTCCGAGGAGCAGCGGCGTTTCGACCTCGGAGAGACCATGGCGATGGTGCTGGCCGAGGTGGGGCGTTATGAGGACGCCGCGGTTTGGCAACGCGCCGCGATGGCGGCGGCCCGTCAGGCGGGTCAAACGGAGCTGGCGCGGCGGATGGCCGAAAACCTCCGGCTCTACGAAGCCGACCGGCCTGCTCGGAAGCCGTGGCGGGACGAGGATCGTCCATGATGTCGTGAAGCGAGGCACCGCACGGCTCCGTACGTGCGAGTAACACACTTGGGACAGCTTCCCCCGCCGTCTGCCTGAGGGTGGGCGGCACCCCCCCCCCCCCCCCCCCCCCCCCCACCCGTTTCGGCCCGTGTCTGTTGAAAGTCACCCGGTAAACGAATGCCAAAGGTGATGCGTCTATGATGAATAATGGAAAGAAGGGGCAGGTGGCTACAGATGAGGCACGCAGAAATCTCACCAGTCATCGTAGTCGTCGTCGGTTGGTGTCTTCTTGCGCCATACGCGTGGGCGCAGGTGCCGGGGAGTGGCATCACGGGCATCGTGCGTGACACGTCGACGGGAGTGCTTCCTGGCGTCATCGTGGAGGCCGCGAGTCCGGCCTTGATCGAAGGAGTGCGCAGCGCCTTCAGCGACAGCGAGGGACGCTACAACATCACCGAGCTGAGGCCCGGCGCCTACACGGTCACCTTCACCCTCCCCGGTTTCGCCACGGTCATTCGCGACGGGGTCGAGTTGGACTCGGGATTCACCGCCACCATCAACGCCGAGATGCAGGTCGGCGGCGTCGAAGAAACGATCACGGTGACGGGGGCGAGCCCCCTGGTTGACGTGCAGAATGTGCGGCAGCAGACCGTTCTGAGGAGCGAGGTGCTCGATGCACTGCCGGTCGGCCAGGGGAGCACCAGTTCATTCGTGTCACTCATTCCGGGGCTGACGGATGCGGGCCGAGTCGATGTCGGCGGCTCGGGCGGCCACTGGGAATCCGGGAGGGCCACCTACGGCCGGTACCACGGCAAGCATGGACTGAGGACGACCATGGACGGCATGCGTACCCAGAACACCGGGACCGGCCAGGCGCCCGGCTACACCATCAACGTGCACTTCGTGGAGGAAGTGGCGGTGTCGACCGGTGGCATCACGGCGGAGGGATCCTCGACGTCGATGGCGATGAACCACATCGTCAGAGAGGGTGGCAACGCCTTCAACTTCATGGCCGCCGGCCGCTACATGACCGACGCCATGCAGGCTGGCAATTTGAGTGACGAGCTCCGCGCCCGCGGCGCGACGTCGCAGCAAAAGCTCGAGAACCTCGATGACATCGGCATGTACGTGGGCGGCCCGATACAGGAGAACAAATTCTGGTTCTACGGCGGCGTACGGAGATGGGGTTTCAACAGACAAGTCCCTGGTCTGTTCGAGAACATGACGATCGACACGGACTTCTACACGCCAGACCCCAGCCGGCCGGTGACCTTCAACGAGTTGAACCAGTCGTACGGGGGACGGTTGACCTGGCAGGTGTCGCAGAACAACAAGCTGGGCTTCTTCACGGACTACCAGGACATTTATGGGTCGCACGGCTTCAGCGCAAACCCGACCAATGCTCCGGAAGCGCAGACCTCGATACGCCTGCGGCCCAGCGGCATCGTGCAGGGGTCGTGGACACACGCCCCGACGTCGAGACTCCTGCTGGAAGCCGGCGCCGGGTGGATGCTCTGGCACGCCCACCGCGAGCTGCATCCCGGTGTGTCGCAAGACGACGTGTCGATTGTGGAACAGTCGACAGGCATGCGGTACAACGCCCCGAGCTCCTATTGGGGTAACGACCTGCAGGATCCCTGGATCGTCGACCGCTACACCGAGCGCGCTTCCCTGTCCTATGTGACGGGATCGCATAACTTCAAGGTCGGGGTGCAGATCGAGCAGGGCCTCATCGAAGGCGGCACTCGGAGAAAGACCGGCCCGAACGGCGGCGCCCTGGAGTAGGGTGTGGCTCTTCTGCGTAGAGGGCTTTTTCGCCTATTCATGGGCTTTTTTGCTCGCGGACGCACCCTTTTCGGCTCGTTTGCGCGGGGACAGCGCCCAGGACAGCGGCCACCCGCCTTTTTCGGGCAACCAGCCCGGCCTGATCACGGCGCCTGGGCGCTTCGGTCTGTCCCCTCCCGGCGCGCCCCCTGGGCCCCCTGGACCCCCTGGACCCCCTGGACCCCCTGGACCCCCTGGACATTCGCGCGGCGTTTTGCTACGGTGTCGTGGGAAGGGAGACGCCTCTTTGATGGCCGTGGCAACGACGAGGTTCTCGGGACGTTCCTTCAGCGTGCAAGAGGTGACGCTGATCCGCGAGATTGTGCGGGAGTGTTCGGGCTTGAGCCGGATGGAACTGGCGCGCACCGTGTGCGAGCTGTTGCGGTGGCGGCGCCCGAATGGGAGGCTGAAGGCGCGGGAGTGCCGGGAGTTCCTCGAGCGGCTCGACGCGGAGGGTGCGCTGGTGCTGCCTGACAAGCGCCGGGGCCGCGCGGTCGGTTCGGTCACCCGCGTTCCCCGGACGGCGGCGGGGGAGCCGGGGCGCCCGCTGCTGGGCAGCGTGCGCGATGTCGAGCCGCTGGCGGTCGAGCTGGTGCGCGAGCCCGCCCAGCGCCTGCTGTTCCGGGAGCTTTTGGGACGCTACCACTACCTCGGGCACACGGTCCCGTTCGGCGCGCACCTGCGCTATCTGGTGTTCGCTTCGAGGCCGGCGCGGGCGGTGGTCGGCTGCCTGCAGTTCTCAAGCCCCGCGTGGCGCATGGCGGCCCGCGACCGCTGGATCGGCTGGGACGAGGCGACTCGGGCGCGCAATCTCCAGCGCGTGGTCAACAACAGCCGCTTCCTGTTGCTGCCGTGGGTCGCGGTGAGCAACCTCGCCAGCGCGGTGCTGGCGCGCGGCCTCGGGCAGTTGGCGATGGACTGGCCGCGCCACTACCACCTCGAGCCCTGGCTGGTGGAGACGCTGGTGGACCCCCGCCGCCACCACGGGGGTTGCTACCGCGCCGCCAACTTTGTCGCGGTGGGCGCGACCAGCGGTCGAGGTCGCATGGATCGGCACTGCCGCCGTGCCGGTGAGGCGCCCAAGACGGTCCTGGTTTATCCTGTGGTCCGGCATGCGCAGCAGCGGTTGCGGGAGCATTGAGCGATGCGAGTCGTCACCCCCAGCGCCGCTGCCCCCGATGAGGCGCCGTATGCGGCGGCGGAGGCCGCCTTCGCCGAGGCCAAAGCCTACCTGTGTTCGCGCGAAGCCCAGCAGATGAGTGAGAGCGACCTCGAACGGGCGCTGCACCGGCGGGGCCAGGAGTTGCTGCGCAAGCTCCTGCAAGGGCACCTCGAGCAACGCAGCCCGGGGGAGGCCGCCGGTCCGGTCGCGGGGGCCGACGCTGTCGAGCGCTCGGAGCGGCGCGTGCACGAACGCCGCCTGGAAACGACCTTCGGCACGGTGGCGGTCGAGCGCCTGGGCTACGCGCGCCCCGGTCACGACAGTCTGCATCCGCTCGATGCCGCGCTGAACCTGCCGCCGGAGCGTTACTCGCTCGAGGTGCGCCGGCGGGTGGCCGAGGCGGCCTCGTCGCGGTCCTTCGACGAAGCGCTGTTCGAGCTGTCTCGCCATACCGGGGCGGAGGTGCCCAAGCGGCAGGCGGAACAGTTGGTGGTTCGCGCGGCCCAGGACTTCGACGCCTTCTACGAGGCACGCCGTGCCGAGGAGGGCCAGCCGCCACCCGAGGGGTCGGTTGTCGTGCTCACCTTCGACGGCAAGGGCGTCGTGCTGCAGCGCGAAGATCTGCGGGCAGCGACGCGCAAGGCGGCCGAGAAGCGCCGGCAGCACAGGGAGCAGCTCTCACCGTTCCAGCGCCTGAAGCCGGGAGAGAAGAAGCACTCGAAGCGCATGGCGACGGTGGCCGCCGTCTACACGACCGCGCCGTTCGAGCGGAGCCCGGAGGAGTTCCTGCAGAGCCTGATGCCACGACCGCCGGGCGCGAAGACCCCGCTCGTGCGGCCTCGCCCCGTGGCCAAACGGGTCTGGGCGAGCCTCGAACGGGAGCCGTGGGAGGTGGTCGCCGAGGCGACGCTGGAAGCCGAGCGCCAGGACCCCGAGCACGTCAAGCGCTGGGTCGCGCTCGTCGATGGCGCCGAGAAGCAGCTCGACCTCGTCGAAGCGAGCGCCGCCGCCTACGGCGTGGACGTCACCGTGATACTCGACATCATCCACGTGGTCGAGTACGTCTGGAAGGCGGCGCATGTGTTCCACCGCGAGGGGAGCCCCGAGTTGGCGTGCTGGGCGTGGACGCGCGTGCGGTCCATTCTCGAGGGCAAGGCCCGCAAGGTGGCGGCGGCGATGCGGCGCGCGGCGACCGTCGCCGGCTTGTCGAAGGACACCCGCAAGCCGGTCGATACGTGCGCCGACTACCTGCTGAAATATGCGCCGTATCTGCACTACGACCGCTACCTCGCGGCGGGCTATCCCATCGCCACCGGTGTCATCGAAGGGGCGTGCCGCTACCTGGTCCGCGACCGGATGGAGTTGACCGGCGCGCGCTGGCGCCTGGTGGGCGCCGAGGCGGTCCTGAAGCTCCGGGCGCTACGAGCCAGCGGCGACTTCGATACGTACTGGGACTTCCACGAAGCGCGCGAGTACGAGCGGAACCACGCCCAGCGATACGCTGACGGGATGGCACCGCCGGTCAGCGAGCCGCCCCCGCCGCCCTCCCCACCACGCCTTCGACGGGTCAAGTAGCTCTTGCCGTGCCGCTCGCAGAAGCCTCCTTGGGCCGCCGACGAAGAAGAGCCACACCCCCTGGAGTACCGGTTCAACAATGGCGTGCCGAATCGGCTCACCCTATCGGCCGAGCCGTTCGCGGACAAGGCCGTGATGAGCCCGGATCTCGGGATCTACGTTCAGGATCAATGGTCGCTCGACCAGGTGACGTTGAATCTGGGCCTGCGGTTCGACTATTGGAACGGCTACATCCCCGAACAGACCATCCCGGCTAGGGCCTGTTAACACTGCCTCAGCGCGTCGAACATGAGCACGAAGTGGATGAAGCCGATGAACATCACATCCAGCTTCTCGAATCGGGAGAAGATCCGGCGATAGCCCTTCAGTCGGCGGAACAGACGCTCGACTTCGTTGCGTCGCTTGTACATCTCCCGGTCGTACTCCCACGGGTCCGTCCGGGTCTTGATCGGCGGCACCACTGGTGTGAATCCGAGGTCCAGCGCCAGTTGGCGGGTTTCGTCGCCCTCGTGTGCCAGTTCCCAAAGCGCACGAGCTTGCTCCGGGGCTGTCGATGACCGCCGGCTATTACCACAGGGGATGTCCCGGACGCTGTTGAACTTGAGCTGATGTGAAGCGGGTGGCGGCTCCTGCCCCTGTCCTGTGGTAGGACAGGGGGATGCAATCAGAAAAGGAGACTGCCACCCATGGCGAAGCATGACAGGCGGAAGACGTCCGGCCAACCCCCCAGCTCGCGACCCGTCACGATCCAGGTGCCGCTGCCGGTGCTCGGCGTGGTCAACGGTGTCCGGGAAGCGTTCCATGGCTTTTGCATCGCGACCGGGCTGCAGGTCCTGGAGGCGATGATGGAGGCGGACCGGGAAGTCCTGTGTGGTGCGAAGGGGCGCCATCAGGTCGAGCGGCCCGCGTGGCGCGGAGGGAGTGTCGACAGCCAGGTGACACTCGGCGGGCGGCAGGTCGAGCTGCCGCGGCTCCGCGTGCGGAGCTCGGATGGCGAAGTCCCGCTGGCGAGCTTCCAATGGGCGGCGGCCACCGACCCGCTGGACGAGCACACGCTGGCCGCGGTCGCCGCCGGGGTGTCGACGCGCCGGTACGCGGGCACGCTGGACCCGGTACCGGCCGACGTGACCGAGCGGGCGACGTCGAGCAGTGCCGTGTCGCGGCGGTTCGTGGCGCTGTCGACAAAGCGCCTCCAGGCGTTTCTCAGCCGGCCGTTGGGCGAGTTGGACCTGCGGGCGGTCTGCATCGACGGCAAGGTCTTCCGGGACCAGTGCATGGTGATCGCGTTGGGGATCGACACGCAGGGCCGGAAACACGTGCTGGGCCTGCGCGAAGGCGCCACCGAGACGGCTGCCGTCACCACCGGCCTGCTCAGCGACCTGGTGACGCGCGGATTGCCGACGGACCGGACGTTGCTGTTTGTCATCGACGGCGCTACGGGGCTGCGGCGGGCCATCACCGACGTCTTCGGTTCTCGCGGCGTGGTGCAACGCTGCCAAGTCCATAAGTGGAGGAACGTCATCGGCCATCTGCCCGAGCGGCTGCACGCCTCTGTCGGCAAGGCGTTGCGGGATGCGTGGAACCTCGATTCGGCAGACCGTGCGGCGCGGGTGCTCAAGCGGCTGGCCGGGTCGCTGGAGCACGACCACCCCGGCGCGGCGGCGTCCATCCGGGAGGGACTGGACGAGACGCTGACCGTGCAGCGCCTCGGTCTGACGGGGGCGCTGCAGCGTACGCTGCGGACGACGAACATCATCGAGAACCTGAACGGCAGCGTCGAGCACTACTCGCGCAACGTCAAGCGCTGGCGTGGTGGCCAGATGATTCAACGCTGGGTGGCGAGCGCGCTGGTGGAGGCGGAGAAGCACTTCCGGCGGGTCCGGGGCTACCGCGATCTGCAGCACCTGGTCGGTGCCCTGGACGCGCTGGCTCCGCCCGACGGCGTGGTTGCTGACGTGGCGTAACATAGATGACTTCGTAGAGGAGACCGGGAGTTCGCCACCCGAAGTTCAACAACGAACGGGACAACCCCATTACCACAATTGGGATGGTAATATTCGCACACTTGTAAACGAGGCAGTAACCCCCGGCGACTACAACCCCTACTGCATCACCACCCCGGGCGACCCGCGGCTGCCCGGCAGCGGCGGTCAGGAAGTCTGTGGCCTGTACAACATCTCGCCGGAGAAGTTCGGCCAGTTCGACCAGGTCTGGAGGCAATCGAGGAACTACGGCGAAGGATCGACCCGCGTTTCGGACTTCATTGGCGCCTCGGTGGATGCACGCCTGCCCTCGGGCATTCGCATCGGTGGCGGCCTGGACACGGGCCGGACCGTGTGGGACAACTGCTTTACCACCGACAATCCGCAAGAGACGACCATTGTCCACGTTACCAGCGGCGTCGGCGACCGCGCCGTGGACCAACGGTTCTGTCATGAGGTCCAACCGTGGTTGGCGAATCTGCAGCTCAAGCTCAATGGTAACGTCCCGTTGCCGGGCGACTTCATGATGAGCGCGACCTTCGTCAACGTGGCGGGCGAGGAAATCCTGGCGGATTACTCGGCGACCAATGCCGAGATTGCCGCCTCGCTGGGGCGGCCGCTGTCGGGGGGAGCGAGTACGGTCCAGATTCCCCTGATCGCCCCCTACACGCAGTACGAAGGCCGGCGCGTGATGCTCGACGTGCGGTTGAGCAGGGTCTTCGACTTCGGTTCCACAGGCCGTCTGAACGCGAATATCGACCTGTACAACGTCTTCAACGCCAATACGATCCTGGGTCGGGTCAATACCTATGGTCCGCGGTGGGGGCTGCCGACGCGCATTCTGCCCGGTCGGATGGTGCAGGTCGGGGCTCGTCTGACGTTCTGAGCATGTCATCGGGGAGGGGGGGAAGCAGGTGGCGATGCAGAACCGGGCGCCACCTGCCGAAATTCCCTCCGGTCTTCCGTGACCTCCAGGGTCTGGCCCGGTGCCAGGCCGGCCAGCACTTGGCCGACCCCACCGGGCCAGCGGATTTCGATCTCGTTTATACGGGTGGCCCCGCCCAATCCGATTGTCATCACCGGGTCGTTCATCGATCCGAAGCCGGTCCCGCCGGCGACGACCCGGTGTACGGTGCCCAGGTCGGTCGTGACCCGCACGCGGGCACCGACTGCCTCCACGTTGCCCCTGGTTCCGATGAGCCGGACCTTCAGCCACGAGCCCGGCGGGCCATCGTTGCGGTAGAGGCTGTTGGGCTGCATGTCGCTGGCGATCGCGCCTCCAATCGGGGCGTAGAGATCCAGATCGCCGTCGCCGTCGTAATCGGCGAAGGTGGCTCCGTGGCCCTTGCCGAGATTGCCTACCCCGGCACTCTCCGTCACCTCGAGGAAAGTACCGTTGCCGCGGTTCCAGAACAGCTTGTTCGGTTCGTACGTGTCGAGCAGCGGGGAGCCCGTCCCCAGGTAGATGTCCTGATAGCCATCGTTGTCGACGTCGCCGTACTGCGCGGCCATCGCTCCATAGGTCCGCGCCAGGCCTGCGCTGGCGGTGACATCGCTGAACGTGCCATCACCGTCGTTGTGATAGAGGGCCAGCCGATTCCGTTCCTGCGACGGTCGGCCGCTCAGCGCGCTCAGCAGGACTTCCTCCATGTTCTGGGTCCATCCGGTGGCGAACAGGTCGAGCCAGCCGTCGTTGTCGTAGTCGAAGAAGAAGCCCACGAAGCCGTCGATGGGCGCGGCGATGCCCGCCTCGCGGGTGACATCGGAAAACGTGCCGTTGCCGTTGTTCCGATAGAGGGCGTTGGGACCATCCATGTTGACAACGAAGAGGTCGGTCCACCCGTCGTTGTCGTAGTCCCCGAACGCGCTGCCGATTGACCGGCCGTGATTGGCGACGCCGGCCCGGACGGCGACCTCCATGAAGGTGCCGTCGCCGCGATTGCGGTACAGCGCATTGGGAGCGCCCTGCGCGTACGCCACGCCGTTGGCTACGTAGAGATCCAGCCAGCCGTCGTTGTCGATGTCGCCAAGCGCCGCCGTGAAGCTGTTCATCGGCCCGCCGATGCCGGCCGCGTCGGCCACGTCGGCAAACGTGCCCTCGCCGTTGTTCCGGTACAGGCTGCTCGGGGCGCTACCTCGCCACCCGTCGCGCGTGACGAAGAGGTCCAGATCGCCATCGCGGTCGTAGTCGAAGAAGAGGGATGCCCATCCGCCGCGGGGGTCTGCGAGGCCCGCCGACTCGGTCACGTCCGTGAACGTGCCGTTACGCTCGCGGCGGTAGAGTGCGTGTGGGTGCCGGATGCCGACCGTGATCAGATCCGCGTCACCGTCGCCGTCGTAGTCTCCCCAGGCGCTGCCGCGCGCCCGGCTCAGCGTCGCCACACCGAGATCCGACGCGACGTCGGTGAAGAAGACCGGCGAAGTCTGTGCGCTCTCCGGGGGCAGAGCGATCTGGTAGCGTGCGGGCAGGTCGCCGGGATATGCGCCCTGTCGCTCGGAGGCGATCCGCAGGTTCCACCGAGCGACCAGGTCGCCCGGCTTGCGTTCGAGGATCTCGATGTAGGTCTCGATCGCCTCCTGCAGCTTGTTCTGGCGGAGGTAGGCGGAGGCGAGATCACGGCGCGGGTTCGGCAGGGACGGGTCAGCGGACAGGATCGTCCGGAGGTCCCGTTCGGCCTCCACGAACGCGCCCAGTCGCATCCGCGCCACCGCGCGAAGGTACCGCGTGACCGGTTCGTTGTCGACGGACTCAAGAACGTCGCTGAAGTGACCTATAGCCTCCTCCAGCCGCCCCTCGTTGAGCCGTCGCATCCCCAACTCGAGCGTCGCGCGCAACTCATCGCCCTGGGGATGCGTCTGGAAGAGCCGCGCCTGACTGGCGTCGGACGCTAGCCTGGATTATTCACGGCGACCCCGCCGCGGTCACCGGCAGGAGGTGACAGCACCCGATTCGGTCACCGGTAGAGGGTGATCGACGGGTGGGCGGCCCTTCGAACGTCGCCGACCGCGGGTGATGGTGTGGTCAAGCGGCCGACCGCCGTAGTGATGAGGGCGGCAAGAGGCGGGCAACGACAGTTCCACCCGTCAGGCGGTTGACAGCCCTCCGGCCGGCAGCGATGCGATGCTCGTTGAGCGGCTATCCGGCGCGCGCCCCGAGCGCGAACGCAATGTGTCGCCACGCCGCCAGGTCCGGTGTCGCGCGCGGCAGGCGCAGGACGATGCGACGCACCGAGCACACCACCTGGACGCCGAGCTTCAGCAGCCGGTCGCGCAGCCAAGGCACCTGCGCGCGGGCGCACGCGGTGTCTGCGGCGCGCAGCCGCAACTCCTGCATCAGCACGTAGGCCGCCGCCGTCAGCAGGACGCGCAACTGATTCGCCGAAAACGCCTGGCAACTCGTGCGGTCGATCTGTAGGGCCTTCAGTTCCTTGATCCGGTTCTCGGCGTCCCCGCGGGCGCAGTAGACCTTCTCGTAGAGGAAACGCGGCGTCTGCCGCATGTTGGTCACGACGAAGCGCGGATTGTCCCGCGGCTCGCGGTCTCGGTGGCGGACGACTTCGGCCTTGATCACCACGCGGCGCGCGTGGTTCCACGTGCCGGCCTGGTACTCGTTGGTCTCGGTGTAGACGTGCTCGGTCTGTTCGCTGCGCCACGTCCGCGCCCGCGCCACCAGCATGGCCGGCTCGGCGTACCGCTCCAACACCGCGTTCTTCGCCATCGCGATCACGTAATCGAGCCGCGGCTGCGCCTCCAGGAAGGCAAAGACCGCCGGGCTGGCAAAGCCTCCGTCGAGCCGAACGAGAATGCGCGCCCGCGGAAACGCCCGGCGCAGCCGCGGCAGCAACCGCGACAACAGCCCGACCGTCCCCTCCGAGGCGACCGCCTTGCCGTGCCGCAACAGCGCCGCGCACAGATACTGCTCGGATTCGCGGTCGAAGGTCAGGAAGCCAAGCAGCGGCAGGTAGCACCAGTTGTCGTAGTAGCCGTTGAAGAGCGTGTACTGCTGCGCCCCGTGCGTCGGGTCGTCCGTCGGGTCCAGATCGATCGTGATGCACCGCGCCCGCCCGTCCAGGCGGCGGCGATGCCGCGCGATGACCCGCGGGGCCAACTCGTCCGCCATGCGGTAGAGCGCGCAGCCGTTGACCGCGTTCTCGAACCGCGACAGCGTCGGCTGCGACGCCAGGCGCTCGCCCGAAACCGGGTCTCTGTCGAGCAGCAGCTTGTGGATGGGGTCGTCGGCGAGACGGTCGCCATCATTGCAGTCGGGATGGCCGCAGGCGATGCCAAAGATGCGCTGGCCGATCAGGTCCGCGAGCGAGTGCCGGGTCTTGTCCGGCGCCCGCTTGTCGAACAGACACCCGGCGAACGCCTTGACCAAGCCGTAGATGCGCTCGGCGGCCTTCAGCAGGATCGCCCCGCCGTCGGAACTGGCCTGCTCCTGGTTGAACTGGGCGAACAGCGGCTTGTCAAACAGATCCGGGAACAGAACAGTCTGTGGTACAGTGTCGGTCGTCACGCAAGGGCCTCCGTGGTGGCGCAAGTGGTTGTTAACACTGCACTTGTACCACACGGGGGCTCTTGTGTCTGTACCGGAATCAGAACACGCCACGAATTTTCCGGGCTAGAGGTGCGAGCAGGCAGAACGCAAGCAGCGCCGGCGCGATGAGCCTCCACCGGGTCGGTGGTTCGCCTTCCGAGCCCGCCACTCTCACGGGAATCGACTCTACCACGTCACCGCTGTGTGCGTCGTCGGTTCCTCTCGCGCCGCTACGACCTGCCTGTGCACCGCGTCGAGCGAATGGCTGCACCCGGGCCATATAATCCCTGGCACACACCGCACACGGTACGGATTCTCCTTGTCAGGAGTACGCCATGAAGCTGTCGTTGCGTCATCTCGCCTCCGTCGCCGTGGTCTTCTGGTCGCTGTCTCTCGGCGTGGCGCCGGCAGTGGCGCAGCACGCCACGACGCTCGCGTACGGCTCGGCCGCCTCGGTCGGAATGGACGCCGCGGTTTTGGAACAGGCGATGCAGCATCTACCGGGACGCCGTCGCTCGGGACGAGCTGAAGGGCGCGGTGCTGATGGTGGCGCGGCGAGGCGTCATCGTTCTCCACGAGGCGGTCGGCTGGCGGCACGAGGCCTACCAGCTCCCGATGGAGGCGGACACGCTGTTCCGGATGGCCTCGAACACGAAGCCGGTCATCGGCACCGCGGCGCTGATCCTGCAGGAGGAGGGCCGCCTCTCGCTCGACGACCGCGCTGCGGCCTACCTGGGGTCTTTCGACAACCACCGGTCGCGCGACATCACGATTCGCCAGTTGCTGAGCCACTCGTCCGGGCTGCGCATCGGTCCCATCTTCCATCCGTTCGAGGAGGACGAGACGCCGACGCTGCTCGGCGCGGTCGCCAAGTTCGGGGCCGAGGGCCCGGCCGTGGAGCCCGGCACGTCCTACAGCTACAACAACGCCGGTTACAACACGGTCGGCGCGATCATCGAGGTCGCCTCCGGGATGCCGCTCGATGACTTTCTCCGCTCCCGCATCTACGAGCCCCTGGGCATGGCGGACACGCTGAACCACGAGGACGGGGCCAAGCTCAGCCGGATGGCCACCGTCTACCGCGGGCGCCGTCAGGACGACGGCGGCGTCGTCTTCCGGCAGGGCTTCACACCGGGCGATCCGCCGGACTTCCCGGTCGTCCGCGCCTCCGGCGGGATGATCTCGACCGCGCCCGACTACGCCCGCTTCCTGCAGATGTACCTGAACGGCGGGCGCTACGCCGATGCGCAGATTATGTCGGAAGACTCGGTGGCGGGCGCGACCCGAGGCGAAATCGCCAGCGGGACGAGCACCGTCTACGGACTCGGCTGGCAGATCGCCGCCGACGGAGCGTACTCGCATGCCGGCTCCGACGGGACCATGGGCTGGGTCGACCCCACGCGCGAGATCATCGGCATGGTCTTCACCCAGAGCCCCGGCGGAATCGACCCGCGCCGCGAGTTCCAGGATCTCGTGAGCCGCGCCGCCGACCGTGGCGCCGCCAACCAGTAGACTCTGTCCGGCCGGTCGCGACCGAGGTGTCATACTCGGACCGTGCGGAAGTTCAACACGGAGGGCCCCGTCGTTGCGCGGGACCACTATTGCATTCCGCCGCTGGAGCGATTGAACCTGCCGTCGATCCTGGAGCTGATCGAGGACAAGCGGTACTTCGTGCTGCACGCTCCCCGCCAGACCGGCAAGACGTCCATCCTGCTGGCCCTTCGTGACCTGCTCAACAGCGGCGCCGAGGGCGACTTCCGTTGCGTTTACGTGAACGTAGAGGCCGCCCAGGCCTTGCGCGAGGACGTGCGGCGCGGCATGCGGGTCATTCTGGGCGAGCTGGCGTCCCGGGCCCGGTCGGCGGGCGACGATTTCCTGTACGGCGCGTGGCCGGACATATTTGCGACCTTCGGCGAGGGCGCGCTCGCAGAAGCCTTGACCCGCTGGTGCGAGCACACCGCGGCGCCCGTCGTGCTCCTGATCGACGAGGTCGACACCCTGATTGGCGACACGCTGATTGCCGTGCTGCGGCAGTTGCGGGCGCGCTACGACCGGCGCCCCGAGAGTTTTCCGCAAAGCGTGGTGCTGTGCGGCGTGCGCGACGTGCGCGACTACCGGATTCAGTCGAGCACCGAGAACGCTTTGGTAGCCGGCGGCAGCGCGTTCAACGTCAAGGCCGAATCGCTACGTCTCGGCGACTTCAACGAGGCCGAGGTGCGCAGCCTGCTGGACCAGCACACCGGGGAGACCGGCCAGTCGTTCACGCCGGAGGCCCTGAAGACGGTCTGGCGCCAGACCCGGGGGCAGCCGTGGCTGGTGAACGCTCTCTGCCGCCGCGTCTGCTTCGACGACACGCGGGGCCGCGACCGATCACGGGCCATTGCCGCCGACGACATCTACGAGGCCCAGGAGCACCTGATCCTCAGCCGGCAGGTCCACCTCGACCAGCTCGCCGACAAGCTGCGGGAGGATCGCGTGCGGCGCGTGGTCGAGCCATTGCTGAGCGGCGCGAGCGAGGACGAGTCATCCGCCCGTGACCTGGAGTACGTCCGCGACCTGGGCCTGATTGCGCGAGACGATCCGCCACGCATCGCCAACCCCATCTACGCGGAGATCGTGCCGCGTGAGCTCACCTATGCCGTCCAGGCGAAGCTGATTCAGGACGTCGCCTGGTACGTGGATGCCGACGGCGGTCTGGATGTCGACAAGCTGCTCGGCGCCTTCCAGGTGTTCTTCCGCGAGCACTCCGAGCACTGGCTGGGCCGCTTCGACTATGCGGAGGCGGGTCCGCAGCTCATTCTCCAGGCGTTTCTGCAGCGCGTGGTGAACGGCGGGGGGCGTATCGAGCGGGAGTACGGCCTGGGCCGCGGGCGTACGGACCTGCTCATCGTCTGGCCGCGTGGCGGCGGGGCTACGCCGGACGCCGAGGTCGACAGACTCGTGATCGAGTGCAAGCTGGCGCACAAGAACCTCGAGCGGACGATCGGTGAAGGCGTGGAGCAGACAGCGGGCTACATGGACCGCTGTGCGGCCCGGACCGGTCATCTGGTCGTGTTCGACCGGCGGGCAGACAGGTCGTGGGACGAGAAGATCTTCCGCCGAGACATGGACCGGGACGGCCGGCCGATCACCGTGTGGGGGATGTGAAGATGTCCAGCGGCAGCAGCGCGGTCATCCCGACTCTGCGTGCGTCGACGTTCCAGAACGCCGGGCAGAAGTCGAACCCGTAGTGCAGGTTCTTGGCCCGGATGAAGACGTCCGAGTCGAGAAGGTAGGCCATTCAGAAGCCCACGCCGAGATTGGCCGCCAACCTGTTGAAGGTCTTCATCTTCTTGACACCGAGAAGGCGAAATGTGGCGGAAAAGGACGTTTGGCCCTCCAGGGTGCTCGCCACGATCGCGCGAGCGAAACGCTGGCTGACGCGTGCACCGAGAGTCAGATAGAAGTTCCCCCCATCCTCTGCACGGAGCGCTTTCAGACGGTCGAGCTCGTCGGTGTAGGCCGACCGGAACGCCTGACGAGTCAGGAGGCCTGCGTCGTGGATACGTCGCAGGATGACCAGCGTGCTGACCTTGAAACGTCGAGCCAGGCGATTCACCTCGTCGTTCAGGAATGCTCTCTCGGAGTACTCGGCTTGCACGCGGTCGAGGGGAACGAGTAACTCTGCGGCTACGCGATTGCACCAGCGTTCGGTATCCGGGCCGGATACGTTCAGGGCCTCGGCGTCGGAAACCCCCGAACTTCCCAGCCAGAGGTGGGCCAGCTCGTGCGCCAGGGTGAACATCTGTGCGGCTTTGGTGTCGGTGCCGTTGATGAAGATCAGCGGCGCAATCGGATCCGCCAGGGCGAAGCCCCGGAATTCCAAGGGGGCGAGGCTGCGTCGACTGTTGCTGCCGACCACGCCGCTGACCATGACGAGCACGCCAAGCGCATCCGCTTGCCCGATGAACCGCCTCAGCGCGTCGGTCCACGTCGGAAAGCGTCGTCGCTCCTCGATGTCGAACCCGAGAAAACGGCGGATGCGGGCAGCAGTCTCGGAGATGTCGTCGTTGGGTTGGGCCGAGCCGACGAAGTCGAGTGGTTCTCCTCCCGTGGATTGCACGAACTCGCGGTACCAGTCCTGTCGCTGCTGGCAGAGGTAGATGGTGTCGAGTAGATTCGCGCTCGGGTCATCTAGGCGCGCGTCGGCTACCGTCCGAAAATCGGGTATCGGGATGCGCTCTATCGGCGGCTCGCCGAGAAGAAGGTAGCCGATCGGCGTGAAGGTCGCCTTCGCGAACCGCTCGAGCTGCTTGAGTGTCGGGCGGACCTCACGCCGCTCCCAGGCGTGCAGACTGGGGAACCGACCGGCGAGCGCATCGACGCTGAGCCCAGCGCGTTCGCGCGCCCAGCGCAGCAGTTCGGGTTCCACGTCGACACGCTCCATGCTCTTCACCGGTTCCAGGACTCGAGAGTCGACGATCACGAAGAGCCATCCCTGCGCACGTCGGTGGTTGGGCCCTTGGCTCTAGCCCCTTCCACGTTCTCGCCTCACCGCCCCGTGAAGATGTCCAGCGGCAGCAGCGCCGTCACACCCACGTTGGGCGCGTCGACGAGCTGCCCGATCCGCAGGTCCACGGCGACGCTGGCGACGACGTAGGCCTGCTCGGGGGTGAGGCCGTAGGTCTCGGTGATGTAGTCGATCATCTCCAGCAACGCGTTGCGCGCCGCGAGCGAGACGTCCTTGGACAGGTTCCTGAGGGCGCCGATGCGCTCCGAAGCGCCCAGGTAGCGCATGTCGGGCGGGACTTCGCCGGCCGCCTTCAGCGGGAACCCGGTCGTGGCGTAGAAGCGGCGCGACGGGATGTCGAGCACGCGGACCGGCCCCTCGAAGTGCGGGCCGCGGCGCAGCTCCGGACCGTCCTCGATGAGCCGCGTGGTCAGGGTGAAGTCGGCGTCCATCTCGATGGCGGTGCCGGAGACCTCGCCGTCGCCCTGCGCGAAGTGCGGGTCGCCGATGGCGAGGCCGCAGCCGTCGATGTAGCAGGGCAGGTAGAGCGTGACGCCGACCTGCAGGTAGCGGATGTCGAGGTTGCCGCCGTGCTCGCGCGGTGGGAGGGTGCGCAGGCACTCGTCCGGGTGTGAGCCGTCGGGGCCGCAGACGTCAGCGGGGGAGGCGTGCACGGGATAGGGCGGGAACCCGGCCCCGCCGACCGCGCGCAACTCGGCCTCGCGCGAGAGCATCGCCGCGAGCTCGTCCGGGCCGGGGAGCACGGTGACGATGCCGGGGAAGCTGGCGTTCGGCACGCGCACCCCGGGCAGATCGTCGCTGACCGCTTCGGTCCGGTTCAGGCGCCAGTTGGCGCGGAACGATCCGCTCACGTGGTCGGAGACGAACCCGATCGGGCTGACGGACGTGTAGCCGAAGCGTCCCGGGGCGATGTCGAGCAGCGTCACCGCGAGGACGTCGCCCGGCTCCGCCCCTTCGATGTGCACCGGTCCGGTCAGCGGATGCACCGTGCCGATCTGCGAATCGCCCGCGCGAGGGTCGTCATAAGTGCTGGCCGGGTCGAGATCGAAGTCGCTCGCGTTGCGCGCCCGGAAGACGATGGTCTGGCCCGGTCGCGCCCGCGCCGCCATCGGAATCGCCGGATGCAGTCGGTTCATGCAGTCCGGGTCCTCGCCGCAGTGGCGTCCCTCTCCGCCGAGCACGACGATGTCGTCCTGTGCCCAGGACGGCGGGGTGAGCGCCGGCGTGAGCAGGAGGAGCGCCGCGCCGCACAACGAGACCCGGGCAGCGATGAGAAGACTCGCACCGGCGTTTCTGTCTTGGTTCAACTTCGTGCTCCTGGTAGCTCAGACAAGTCAGCTTGATTGTGGCACATGCGGTCCGAACCCGCACCGGCGAAATCGACCGGTCGGGAGCGCCCCGGGCGCGTCCGGCCGGTGCCGCCGTCGGGCTTCGTTCATATTGCGGGGATTGGCGTGGCGCTGACCTGGGACGCGGTGATCGGGGACGCGGGCGGGGCGTGGATCATGGGCACGGTCGTTCCGGACGGGCCCGCCGCTACGGCGGGGATCGAGGAGGGGGATGTGCTGCTCGCGGTTGATCGGCGCGCGGTGGGGCGGGTCGGACACCGATCCGAGCTCGAACGACTGGCCGGCGCCGATGGCGGCCACCGTAGGAAGCGTCTACATCTCGCACCGCTTCTCGCCGTTCAGCATCTATACGCTACGGCTGCACCAGCGGGGCATTCCGTTCCCGTACACAAGTGACGGCGAGCCGCCGGCTTCGCAGCCGGCCGCTCGCTCGTCACTCGAGATCGCGGGCGTGTGACGGAAGGTGAGTATTCCGCCACACGCGGATCGGAAGGCCGCCGGAGAGGCTACTGCCCCTCTTCCTGGATGATGATCGACTCGAGGACATCCTGGTCGGTCGGCAGTTCCATGTCGCCGGCGGGGAAGTCGTTCGCCTGGAGCAGATACGCGACGATGTTGACGTAGGCCCGCGGGCTCAGGCTGGCCGGCGCGCCTTGCGGCATCGTGGTCCGAATCGCGACCAGCATGTCGCCGACCGACAGCTCGCTCCACCGGAAATGGAACGGGGCGCCGATGAGCGAGGGCGCGATCCCGTCGCCGAGCAGGTCCTCGAGGTGGCACTGCGCGCATTCCTGCTGATACGACTCCGCGCCGCGCTCCGCCTGCTCCGCGGTGAAGACGCCGTCCCACGTCGATTTGGTGTCCTGGGCGGCCACCTCGCCCGAAAGCGTGCCTGCCGCCACCAGCAGCGCCGCGGCCGCTGCCCCAATCATGCCGTTGCGTCGTGCGATCATGGAATCCCTCTTCGTTCAACGATCAAACGTGTCGAAACGCGTGCCCGAAAACAGCCCCTGACTATACCACTAAGGCGCGCGATGCCGTGTGCTAAGGTCGGTCCGTGAGCCCGCCCGCTCCGCCGCCGGCGGCTGCGACCGATGACGCGGCATGCCGGGAGTTCCTCGACGCGCTCTCGGCGTTCGCCCGGCTGCACGCGGTCAAGATGTACCGAGTAGCCGTGCCGCTGTCGGAGCCGGTGTCGGTGCTGCCCTGCCTGGATCACGAGGCGAAGCTGCACGAGGGCATCCCGCCCCACGCCGCGGCCTACATCGAGGACATCGACGGCGGCGGGTTGCACGAGGTGGTCTGCGTACCCTCGCGGCGCCGGATCGAGGTCGACGTCGTCTCGACCGCGGGCGAGCATACCCAGGCCTCGCACGCGCGGCTGGTCGAGCGGCTGCGCCGGCGATTTCCGCGTCACCGCATCGTCATCGACGGCCCCTCCTGGCTGCGCGGGGATCGACGGGTGGCGCGCGCCTGCCGTGCACGGGCGCCGTTGCGCGAGATCCTGACGGGGAGCGACTTTCCCGGGCTGTATCGGGCCATCGACCAGTTGCGCATCGTCAGCTCCGTCATGGAGAAGCGGTCCCGCGTCGCGTCGTGGAGCGTGCGGACGGTCACCGGGCCGCTGCTGGCGCTCGGCGGGTTCGTTTCGTATCAGGTCCTGGACATGTTGACCGGCCGCATCGGTCCCGCCGCCGTGCAGGGGCTGCAGTACCTGACGGTCGGCGCGCTGGGCGCCGTGTTCCTGTACCTGGGCCTGAAGGCGGTCCACCTGACGGAGGTCGCCGGCCGCATCTGGAAGCGCTCGGCGGAGTACCAGTTGATTCTGCGCGACCGCGAGCGTCTCGCAGCGGCGGGGAAGACAGCAGTGCCGGATTCCTTCGCCGCCCTCACCCCGCGGTTCGAAGCAGCAGCAGAAGCCCGCAGATGACGGCGTTGATGCCGTGCGAGGCGAAGCAGAGCGGGCAGGGCACGCGCAGCACGAACAGCAGCGCGTAGCTCAGGTAGACGCCGAGGCCGACCGTCAGGAGGCTGGCCCCCAGGTAGAGCCACCACAGTTGCGGGTCGGCGAGCCGGCCGGACGCGGCCCCCGCCAGCAGCGCCGCGTAGAACAGTTGGCCGAGCAGCGAGTTGGGCGGGCCGAACACGCGTGCGCTCGGCGTGACCACGACCGAGGCGCACGTCCTCTCCTCGAGGCGGCAGAAGGCAGGGATCCAGCGTACGTCGGGCGTCGTCCAGCGCCGGGCGACGGCGGTGAAGTAGCTGGAGATCGCCAGGCCGACGGCGGCGAGCAGGCCGATGGCGAGCGTCATGTCCCTGTCTGCGCGGTGAGTGTCCACGAGGCGAGCACCCGGCGGCAGGTGCAGAAGCGTCCGAGCCGGCAGATCGCAACCTGGGCCGCTTCGAATTCGAAGGCCGGCGCCGCGTCGTCGAGCACGCCGGCCCCCAGCGTGACGTGCGGTTCGAAGGCGGCATAGGCGGCCGCGGTCCTGAATCGGGTCACCCATTCGACATCCCGTGCGCGCGGCGGCTCGTCGTCCGCGATGAAGGCGTCCGCGTCACCGGCGGCCATGTCGAATGGCGCCAGACGGTCCATGAGGCCCGCGTGCAGGGTCGTGAGGGGGCTCGTCGCGGTGAGGAAGAGCGACGTCGTGAGCCCGCTCGACCCGAGACGCTCGGCGACGAGCGTCAGTGGCGCGGCCGTGGAGAGCACGGCGCCGACCTCGGCCGCCACGAGCGGCAGGTCCGTCGCGGGCACGTACTGCTGGACCAGCGAGACGTGGGGCAGATGACCGGCGTCGAACCGGAAGCCCTCCGGCGGAGGGGCCAGCCGTGCGTTGAGTTGCTGAACCAGAGCCTGGGCCCTGGGCGGCAACAGGAGCGCGACGTCGATGGCCAGGAGCGAGCCGGGCATCGATCACAGCCTACATCGCCTGCCGTCCAGCGGGTTGCGCGCCGGCCGGTACGAGCGGCCGCGCCGCAACCTGCGCCCCGCTACCGAACGGCGGGACGCCAGCGCGGCGCCGGACGGTGCAGCGGTTCCCAGCCCTCGGCGGCCAGCTCCGCCTGCAGCGCGGCGGTTCCGGCGACGAGGGCCGCATCGTCCGCGAACGCGTGCAGGCGTCGCAGGCCGCCCGGATACGCCACCACCAGCCGGTAGCCGTCGCAGGAGCGCACGCGCCGCACCGTCAGCCGGCGGCCTTCCTGCAGGCGGCGGTTGACGAAACGCACCATGTCGCCCGTGGTATCGGCCGCGGGCCGGCGGGTCATGAGAGGGGCGCGGGTAGAATGACCGTCGATGCCGGCCAGCGAATCGGTCATTCGGCGCATGACCCGTCTCGCCCAGCAGCACGGGGCCATCAATCTGGCCCAGGGATTCACCGACGAGCCGCCGCCGTTCCCGCTCGTCTGGGGCGCGATCGCGGCGCTGCTCGGCGGCAGCGACGACGGGATTCTGCGGCTCGAACGAACCACGGCGGCCGACTCCTCCGCCGGTCGCTCCTCGACGTTGCTGCTGCGGGATGTGCTGGAGCCCCTGCAGGGACGGCGCGATGAGCTGAACCATTACTCCTTTCCGTTCGGGTTGCCCGAGCTGCGGCAGGCGATTGCCGCGCATACGGCGCGCTGGAGCGGGTTCGAGCCCGATCCGGAAACCGAGACGACCGTCGTGCTCGGCTCCACCGAGGGGCTCGCGGCGGTGCTCGCCGCGGTCGGCCGCCGCGGCGACGGCGTCGTTATCGTCGAGCCGTTTCACGAGATGTACCCGGCGCAGGCGGAGATCTTCGGGCTCGCGCCCCGCTTCGTCACCCTGCGCGAACAGGAGGACGGCACGGCGTGGCGGCTCGATCCGGACGAGCTGCGGCGCGTGGCGGCCGGCGCCAGGCTGCTCATCCTCAACACCCCGCACAACCCGACGGGGAAGGTGTGCGCACCCGAGGACATGGAGGCGATCGCCGACGTGGCGCGGTCGCAGGAGCTCGTGGTGGTCGCGGACGAGATCTACGAGCACATCGTGTTCGACGGGGCGCGCCATCGGTCCATCGCCACCTGGCCCGGTATGCGCGAGCGGACCATCGTCGTCAACTCCATTTCCAAGACGGCCAACGCGACCGGCTGGCGCATCGGCTGGGTGCTCGCGCCGCCGCACCTGACGCCGGCGATTCGCGCGGTCCACGACACGCTCGTCGTGCAGGCGCCGACGCCGTTGCAGAAGGCCGCCGTCGGGTTGCTCGCCATGCCCGCGGCGTTCTTCCGCGATCTCGGGCAGGGCTACGCGGACAAGCGCGCCATCCTCGGCGGCGCGTTGCGGGAAGCGGGGTTCCGCATGACCGAGCCACGCGGCGCCTACTACTTCATGGCGGATTACCGCGGGGTCGAGGTCCTGGCGAACCTGGATCCGCTGCCGGCGGCAATGCACCTGATCGAGCAGGTCGGGGTGGCGGTGGTGCCGGGCGACAACTTCTATGGGCGCAGCACCGACGGTGCGCGCTACCTGCGGTTCGCCTTCTGCCGCGGCCGCGACACCCTCGCCGACGCGGCGCGCCGGCTCCGGCGGCTGGTTCCCGGTCCGTGAGTTCGAGCTCCGCGGCCGTGCCGTTTACCGGCTGCGGGTCAGGTACGGGCGGAGATGCCAGTCGAAGAAGGTCCAGATCCGGTTCCACGAGTCGCGCTGCTCGGGGCTGTCGACGCGCCGGTAGCCGCGATCGCGATCGACGCGCCGGTTGAACCGGTGGCCGCCGCCGAACCGGTCGATCGGCGGTTCGCGGTAGATGCGCGTCTCCGCCAGATCCGGCTTCAGGTACTCGAGCGCGTGGATGAGCTGTTGCGCCTCTTCGAAGTTGACGTCGCGGTCGTTGTCCGCAACATGGACGAGCAGCGGCGTCTGCAGCTTGTCGACGTGGTAGAGGGGTGAGCGGTCGACGTAGACGCTGCGGCGTTCGTGCACGGGGCCGTCGATCCGCTCCTGCGCCACGAAGTGCCGCGCGTAGCGCGGGCCCTTGTACGAGAGCCGGAACACGAGGTTCGTCACCGGCACCATCGCCGCCGCCGCCTTGAACGACGTCTGGTCGCGGAACACCGAGTGCAGCGTGATGAAGCCTCCGTGGCTCCACCCGATGATCCCGAGCCGCTCGGGGTCGACGTGCGGCATCTGGCGGCGCATGTAGTCGACCGCGGTCAGGCAGTCGTCCACTTCGTACCCGCCGTAGTCGATCGCGTGATGGTGCGCGCGGCCGTAGCCGGTGCTGCCGCGGTACTCGGGGGCCAGGATGACGTAGCCCCGGGCCACGGCCTCCTGGATGAACGGGAAGTAGGTGGGGGTGAGGTCGCCGTGCACGCCGCCGTGAATCCAGATCAGCGCGGCGTGCCCGCGCGGTCCCCGCAACCGTAGCGGCTCGAAGATGTAGAACGGGATATCGAGGCCGTCGGCCCGGCTCTCGTAGGAGAGCTTCTTCATGCGCAGAATCCCGTCGCTGAGCTGCCGGAACGTCCGGTCGCGCTCGCGCTTGCGGTTGCGGTCGAGCTCGTAACGATCGACCGCGGACTGGGCCGCGGCGGGGGCGGCCGATCCGGCCGCGATCAGCGCGCATGCCGCGAGCACGAACAGGCACGTCGCGAGCTCGAAGATGCGCATCGTCCTCGATCGGGGAGATGTCGGGCTGGTCACGCGGTCATCATAACCGGGGGATTGCCGCACTGCGGCGCGGCGCGCGGTCAGGGCGTCAGATCCGCCAGCGCCGACAACAGCCGTGCGGTCTGCTGGTCGGTGCCGACGGTAATCCGCAGCTTGTCCGCCAGCCCCGGCTCGGCGAAGTATCGCACGAGGACGCCGCGCTCGCGCAGTCCCCGGTACAGCCGGAGGGCGTCGCCGTCGGCGGGCCGCGCCAGCACGAAGTTGGCCTGGCTCGGCCAGACCCGGAATCCGCGGTCGGTCAGCGCGCGGCCGAGGCGGGCCCGGGTCGTCCGGATACGCTCGACCGTTTCGCGGGTGTACGCGACGTCGCGAACGGCCGCGGCGCCCACCGCGGCCGCGACCGCATCGACGTTGTAGCTGTCCTTTACCTTGGCCAGTCCCGAGAGCAGGTCGGGGTGGGCGATGCCGAAGCCCAACCGCAGGCCGGCGAGACCGTGGCTCTTGGACAGCGTGCGCAGCACGATGACCCGGCCGTTGCGCCGGACGAGATCGAGGGCGGACCGCTCGGCGAATGCCACGTACGCCTCGTCGACGGCGACCACGCCGGCCGTTCGCGCGGCGAGCTCCGCGAGCTGCTCGACCGTGGCCGTGGTGCCGGACGGGCTGTTGGGGTTGGCGACGATCGTCAGCGCCGCGCCGGCTTCCGCCAGCGCGGCCACCGGCAGCGTGTACTCCTCGTCGAACGGGACTTCCCTTACCGGTGCGCCCTGGATGGCCGCCAGGGTGCGATACAGGACGTACGTCGGCGCCGGATACGCCACCGCCCGTCCGCGATCGGTGACGGCGCGGAAGAGCATCGTCAGCAGATCGTCGCTGCCGTTGCCCACCAGAATCCAGTCGGGATCGACGCCGAGCACCTCGGCCGCACTCCGCCGGAACGTGTCGGCGAACGGCTGGGGATAGCGGCGCAGGCTTTCTCCGTCGATGGCGGCGAGCGCGGCGAGCGCGCGCGGGCTGGGCGGGTACGGATTCTCGTTCGTGTTCAGCTTGACGAGGTAGGCGCCGCCGGGAGGTTGCTCGCCCGGGACGTAGCCGTGCAGGGCGTCGATGGCTGGCCGGAAGCGTGACATGGACCCGAGATCGGGACGATAACAGTCTGCGGCCGGGTGCGGCCGGGAGCCGCGCAGTATACTGCCGGAGATGCCCGTTGGAACAGCGCTTGGAACGTCGGCCGGAGACGGGAGGTTTCGCATGATTCGTTTCGCTTTCGTTGTCGCGGTGTCGGCCCTGCTGGTCACGCCGTCCGTGGCGGGAGCCCAGGCGCTCGGGCAACTGTTCATCGAGGTGGTCGACGGATCGGGGCAGTTCGTGCCCGGCCTGACACCGGCCGATTTCGAGGTGCGGGAGGACGGCAGGGAGGCGGGGATCGTTTCGGCCGAGCCGGTGGCGCCGATGAAGATCGCGCTGATGGTCGACAACGGCGACCGCATGGTCCAGGAGAACGCGCTCAACCCGCTGCGCGATGCGCTCGACGGATTCCTCGACGCCGTGCCGCCGCCGCACGAGGTCTCGCTGTTCACGATCGCCAGGAACATCCAGCGGCGGGTCGATTTCACCACCGATCGGGTGCGGCTCAGGGAGTCGGCCGGGGAGATCTTCCTCGACCAGGGATCCGGCGCCCGGGTGCTGGACGGCATCAAGGAAACCTGGGAACGCCGCTTCGAGGACGACGAGCCGTTCCCTGTCTTCGTGATGGTGCTGACCGACGGCACCGAGGCGAGCGGTAACTACAACGACAACGAGTACGTGGAGCTGGTCAACGAGTTGATCACCAACGCGATCACCGTCCACGTCGTGCTCCTGTCGTCGCGCGGCGGCAGCGTGATCAACCAGTACGCCCTGAACCTGTCGCAGAACACCGGCGGCGTCTACGAGAACATCGCGGCGGCGACCGGGCTCGAGCAGACCCTCGTCGGTCTCGCCGAGCGGATGAACGCCCACTACGAGAACGTGTCGCGGCGCTACCGCGTGGTCTACGAGCGCCCGAATCCGCCCGGCGCCCAGATATCGGCCACCATCACGCGGTCCGGCGCCCGCATCGCGGGGCTGTTCGGCGGGCTCCGCATGCAGTAGGGGGCGATCGTGCTTCGCCTCCTGACAGCGGCGGCGTTCTCTCGTTGCGCTCTCCTGGCGGCCGCGCTGGCCACCTGCCTTGCACCGCCTGCGGCCGAAGCGCAGTTGCTCGGGCAGGTGTTCGTCGAGGTGACCCGCCGGTCGACGGGGGAGCCCGTGCTCGACCTTTCGCCCGACGACTTCGAAGTTACCGAGAGCGGCCGGTCAGCGGGTATCCTGTCGGCCGATCTCGATACGGACCCCATGAAGATCGCCGTACTGATCGACAACGGGGACCGCCTCATGGAGACCAACGCGCTCAACCCGCTCCGCGCGGGGCTCGACAGATTTCTCGAGACGCTGGCGCCGGGCCACGAGATCTCCCTGGTGACGATCGGCCGCAGCGTCCAGCAGCGCGTGGCTTTCACGACGGATCGCGCAGAGCTGAAGGACGGCGTCGGCCTGCTCTTCCCCGACCGCGGCGCGGGTGCGCGGTTGCTCGATGGCGTGCGGGAGACGTGGGACCGCCGCTTCGATGAAGACGACGTGTTTCCGGTCATGGTGCTGGTGCTCACGGACGGCACGGAGGCGAGCGGAAACTACAACGACAACCAGTACGCCGATCTGCTCGATCCGCTGATCGCCAACGGGGTCACGGTGCACGCGGTGATGCTGGCTACGCGCGGCGGTGTGCGGGCCCAGCAGCGGTTGCCGCAGTACGCCCTGAACCTGGTGGAGAACACCGGCGGCAGCTTCGAGACCTTCGTGGCCCCGACCGGGTACGAGAGCGTGCTTCCGCGGATCGCGGAGCGCATGAACGTAAACTACGACGTGGTGTCGAAGCGCTACCGGGTGGTCTTCGAGCGCCCGGATCCGCCGGGGACGCGCCTTTCGGTCAGCGTGACGGGCAGCGACCTCGCTTTCAGCCTGCACATGGATCGCAGGACGCAGCAGTAGGCTGCCGGATCGAGCGCCTCAACGGCGGCCTCGCGGCCATCCGGCGATGTCCGGCCTTGTCCCTCCGGATCGTTTCCTAGTAGTTTCCCACCCGGCGGCGCCGGACCCACGCATCGATGAAACAAGTATATTGTGTAGGCCGTGACGCTGGCACAGAGGTCGGTTTCTCTATGGTGCCGAGAGCCCGTTTCGTAGTTTGACCCGGAGTCCCGCGAGCACCCCGTATTGCGACACCGGATCGCCCGGGAAGCGCGTCTTCTAGATTTCGTACCGGCGGACTCCACGCCAGCACTTCGCGATACAGGAGGTGACGCATGGAAGTTTTGTATCCCCGGTGCGCCGGGCTGGATGTCCACTCGCGGTGCGTGAACGCGTGCGCGCGCATCGCGGCGGGTCGGAAGGTCACGACCGAGCACCGGGAGTTCGCGAGCACGACAGCGGGTCTGCTCGAACTGGCGGCTTGGCTGACCGAGGCGGGCTGCACGCACGTGGCGATGGAGGCGACCGGCGTGTACTGGAAGCCGGTGTGGCACGTCCTCGAAGACGAAGCTTCGTTCACGCTGGTGCTCGCCAACGCGCAGCACATCCGGAACGTTCCGGGGCGCAAGAGCGACCGGAAGGACGCGGCCTGGATCGCCGACCTGTTGGCGCACGGGCTGATCCCGAGCAGCTTCGTGCCGCCGGCCCCGATCCAGGAGCTGCGCGACCTGACGCGGACCCGCAAGCAACTGGTCCGTGAGATCGCGCGGCACACCCTGCGCCTGCAGAAGACGCTGGAAGACGCGAATGTGAAGCTGACGCGCGTGGCCAGCGACATCCTGGGCGTCAGCGGCCGGGCGATCCTGGCCGCGCTCATCGCCGGGGAGACCGATCCCGAGCGGTTGGCTGATTGCACCAAGGGGCGCCTGAAGGCCGACCGTGCGGACATCGTCGCCGCGGTGCACGGCCGGGTGACGGCGCATCATCGTTTCCTGCTGAAGCTGCACCTGGCGCAGATCGATGCGCTGACCGCCGCTGTGCAGCAAGTCGAGCAGCAGGCCGACGAGGTGCTTCGCCCTTTTCGCGAGGCCGCCGAGCGGCTGGCAACGATGCCCGGGGTCAGTGAGACGGTCGCGCGGGTGATCATCGCCGAGGTCGGCGTGGACATGACCCAGTTCCCCAGTGCGGGCCATCTGGTCTCGTGGGCGGGCCTGTGCCCGCGCCTCGACGAGAGTGCGGGCAAGCGCCGCTCGACCCGGATCCGTCACGCGACTCCCTGGTTGAAGACAGCGCTGGTCCAGGCCGCGTGGGCGGCGACCCGGAAGAACGGGGGCTATCTGCAGGCGCAGTTTCGACGGCTCAAAGGCCGGCGCGGCCCGAAGAAGGCCATCGTGGCGGTCGCCGCCTCCATGCTGACCGCCGCCTACTTCATGCTTCGCGACGAGACGGACTACCACGACCTTGGCGGCCGGTACCTGGCGAACCGCGACAAGCAGCGCGTCACCCAGAGCCTGCTCCGGCGTCTGCGGAACCTTGGCGTCGAGGTCGAAGTGAAGGCCGCCTGAACAGGGAGGGCGCTCTGAGTTTCTCTGTAGTTCCCCACCCGGCGGGCGCCGGACCCGCGCATGCATGAAACAGGTAGGTCTATTGTGTAGGGCTTGATGCTGGCCCAGAGGTCGGTTTCTCTATGGTGCCGAGAGCCCGTTCTGTAGTTGGACCCGGAGTCCCGCGAGCACCCCGCATTGCGAGCCCGGTGGATCCGGGGATCGCGACTCTTAGATTTCGTACCGGCGGACTCCACGCCAGCGCCTTGCGATACAGGAGGTAACGAAATGGAAGTCTTGCATCCCCGGTGCGCCGGGTTGGATGTCCACTCGCGGCGCGTGAACGCGTGCGTGCGCATCGCGGCCGGTCGGAAGGCCACGGCCGAGCATCGGGAGTTTGCGACCACGACGGCGGGCCTGCTCGAACTGGCGGCCTGGCTGACCGAGGCCGGCTGCACGCACGTGGCGATGGAGGCGACCGGCGTGGTGTACTGGAAGCCGGTGTGGCACATCCTCGAAGACGAATCGTCGTTGACACTGGTGCTCGCCAACGCGCAGCACATCCGGAACGTTCCGGGCCGCAAGAGCGACCGGAACGACGCGGCCTGGATCGCGGATCTGTTGGCGCACGGGCTGATTCGGGGCAGCTTCGTGCCGCCGGCCCCGATCCAGGAACTGCGCGACCTGACGCGAACCCGCAAGCAACTGGTCCGCGAGATCGCGCGGCACACGCAACGCCTGCAGAAGACGCTCGAAGACGCGAACGTGAAGCTGACGCGCGTGGTCACCGACATCCTGGGCGTCAGCGGCCGGGCAATCTTGGCGGCGCTCATCGCCGGGGAGACCGATCCCGAGCGGTTGGCTGATTGCACCAACGTCCGCGTGAAGGCCGACCGTGCGGACATAGTCGCCGCGGTGCACGGTCGGGTGACGCCGCACCATCGCTTCCTGCTGGATCTGCATCTGGGGCAGATCGATGCGCTACGCGCCGCCGTGGAGAAACTGGCGCGGCAGGCCGACGAGGTGCTGCGCCCTTTTCGCGAGGCGGCCGAGCGGCTGACGACGATGCCCGGGGTCAGTGAGACGGTCGCGCGGGTGATCATCGCCGAGGTCGGCGTGGACATGACGCGGTTTCCCGATCCGGGCCATCTGGTTTCGTGGGCGGGCCTGTGCCCGCGGCTGGACGAGAGTGCGGGGAAGCGCCGCTCGACCCGGATCCGTCACGCGACTCCCTGGTTGAAGACGGTGCTGGTCCAGGCCGCGTGGGCGGCGACGCGGAAGAACGGGAGCTATCTGCAGTCCCAATTTCGGCGCCTCAAGGGCCGGCGCGGCCCGAAGAAGGCGATCGTGGCGGTCGCCGCCTCCATGCTGACCGCCGCCTACTTCATGCTCCGCGACGAGAAGGACTACCACGACCTCGGCGGCCGATACCTGGCGGACCGCGACAAGCACCGCGTCACCCAGCACCTCATCCGGCGTTTGCAGAGCCTCGGCGTCGAGGTCGAAGTGAAGGTCGCCTGACCGGGAGGGCGCTCTGAGAGTTTCTTCGTCTTTGTTTAGCGGGTCGCGGCGAAGATCCGCGTTTAAAGACTGCAGGTTTGGTGCGCCCGTGCCGACAAGCGGGGTATGGCCGAGGGTCCGGACGCGCCCCAGCGTGAGGATGATCCGCGGGACACGCGCATCAAGCAGCAGGACCGGGAGATCTCGCGGCTGCGCGGGGACTTGGCGCAGGTCAACCGCGACCGGGATCGCTGGAAGCGGCACAGTGAACGGCTCCAGCAACAACTCGATACCGCGCGCCGCGCGGGCTTCCGGCAAGCGGCTCCCTTTGCCAAGGACCGACCGCAGGGGCGCGGCGGGCGTCCCGGACGGCGGGCCGGTGCACGCTATGGCCGGCAGGCGTGCCGCCGGCGTCCGGCCCAGGAGGACGAGACGCATGCGGCGCCGGTCCCGGCGGCGTGTCCGGACTGTGGCGGCGTGATCGAAGTGACCCGCGTGGCATCGCAATATCAGGAAGAAATCCCCGAGGTGCGCCCGGTCGTGCGCCGCTTCGACATCGAGGTGGGTCACTGCTCGCAGTGTCAGCGGCGCGTGCAGGGCCGCCACGCGCTGCAGACCTCGGATGCGCTGGGCGCGGCCGGTGCGCAACTGGGCCCCGGCGTCGTGGCGCTGGTCGTCGAGTTGCACACCGAGATGGGCGTACCGCTGGCGAAGGTCGCGCACGTGCTGCGGACCACGTTCGGCCTGCAGGTGACGCCGGGCGGCCTCTCTCACCTGCTGCACCGCACGGCCCGCGACGCCGCGCCGACCTACACGGCGCTGTGCGAGCAGGTCCGCAACTCGCCGGTGGTCACGCCGGATGAAACCGGGTGGCGGGTGGGTGCCATCAGCCACTGGCTGTGGGCGTTCGTTACCCCGGAGACGACGGTCTACGCCATTTGCCCCGGCCGCGGGTTCGACGATGCCACCACGGTTCTGGGGGCCGACTTCGACGGGGTGCTCGTGCGCGATGGGTGGGTGTCGTATCGCTGCTACCGAGCCGCGCTGCACCAATCCTGTCTGAATCACCTGCTCCGACGATGCAAGGAACTGCAGGAAGATCATCCCGACAGTCTCTGGGCCGGCCAGGTGCAAGCGGTCTTGCAGACGGGCCTTGCCGTGCGTGACCGCTGCAACGACGGCGAGCTGAGCGAGCACGGTCTGGCATCGGTCCGCGGCCGACTCGTGGCCCAGCTCGGTCGGCTGATTGACGCACCGCCACCGCTGGACGACACCGAGCGCTTTGCCCGGCATCTGGCCACCGAATTCGCTGCCGTGTTTCTCTTCTTGTGGGACCTGTCGGTCGACGCGACCAACTGGCGCGCCGAACAGGCCATCCGTCCCGCCGTCGTTATCCGAAAGGTCTGCGGTGGCAACCGCACCCGCCACGGCGCCGACAGCCAGCAGGTGCTGGCCAGCGTCGTGCGCACCGCCCGCCAACGCGACCTCGATCTGCCTCCGCTGATCGCCACGATGTTGCGCGCCACCGGTCCCGTCGTCCCCGACGCCTTCGGGCTCCCCCCGCCGCCCGCCTGAGGGTGGGCGGCATCGCACCCTCGCGAGAGACGTGAAGACCGGCAACCCCGAGACGGTCGCTTCAACTGCGACCGACCCAGGCAGGTATCGTCACGCGCAGGGGTGAAGCACCAATAGAACCGATGCAGTTCACAGCTCCGTTGCCGTTCGGGACTTCAAGAGTCCCCAACCCATTCCTGCTATTTCTGCCCGTATTTGTTGAGGAATCACCCGCTAAACGAATACGTTTCTTCTTAGTTCCCCACCCGGCGGGCGCCGGACCCGCGCATGCATGAAACAGGTAGGTCTATTGTGTAGGGCTTGATGCTGGCCCAGAGGTCGGTTTCTCTAGGGCGCATTCCCGATTTCCCGGTCACGCGCTCACACCCACCGGCGTCATGGCCATCCGCTGCAAACAGTTCCATCTGCCGGACTTATAGAAAGACCGCAGGAGAAGAATCGCGTCGACGCTCTCCGGTAGCCAATAGATGGATGCGCCCTTGATGCGGAGATTGATGACGCGACGGATGGCGCTTTCGACGGCGCCGCTGCCCTGCGGAAGCCCGAGCCCGACCATTGTGGTGTAGGCGAAACGATGACGGTTCTTCAGGAAGTAGTTGAGGTGCGTGCGGATCTTGCCGGCCGTGCGCCCGCGGCACAGCTCCCGCAGGGCCGTGATCACCTCGTCCACCCGTGCTCGCTTGAGCAGCCCCCGCGTGCGGTTGAGCCAGCGGGTGCGTTGCGTCGCGCTCCAGCGGCGCAGCTTGACCGCGTCGGAGAGTTGCTTCGCGGCATGATAGAAGTCGATCAGCCCCAGCACCTGTGTCGGCGAGAGCCCGAGCGCGGCGATGAGGCGCTGGATGCGTTGCCAGATCCAGGGCGCGCCGTCGGCGATGAAGAGCACCTTGTCAGCGGCGTTGAGGCCGATCTGCCGCGCGTACGACAACAGCAGGGCGAAGACCGCCTCCGGTCCCCGGAGCGTGCCGTCGATGATCGGGGCCCCCGTCTGAGACGGTCGCCCGTCGTCGCCGACGACGTACAGGATGAGGAGCTTCGGTTCCTTCCAGTCGGTATGGAATCGGTTGCGCCCCTTCTTCGTCTTGGGGCCACGCTTCTTGCGCCTCACACGGACGCGGCCCCCGTCGAGGGAGACGACCACCCGCTTCCCGGTCACGCGGTCCAGCAGACCGCACGCCGCGCTCTGCTGGGCCGCTCGGGCCCGCGCAGCGTAGCGATAGGCGGTCGAGCGGAGGGTCTTGATATCCAGGGCGATGCCGTCGGAGCGGAGCTGCGCCTGCGCTTCGGCCAGCGAGCTGAGCATGGCGACCGCGCGGCTTGCATCGGAGGCCAGCTTCGGCGTGCACCGGTCGTAGATGCCCAGCACCACCAAGGCGGGGTAGAGTCCCGGCCTCCGCTTCGCCCGACGGGCGTGTTTCTCGCGGTAGTACGGCGTCGTGACCGGCACCGTCGTGCCCCGGGAGGTGCGAACGTTGACGGTCTCCAGGCCGTCGCTCCGCATCCGCCGGGGCAGGTGGCGCACGAGGGCGCTCGCCGCGTCGCCAACCGTGGCGGAGCGCACCGCGCGTTGCAGCACGGGGGTGAGGAGGGCGCCGAAGAACTCGTCCGCGATGGCCCGCAGCTGCTCTTCGCACTGCTCCGCTTCCTCTGCCGACCTGGGCGCTGGAGCACGCGCCTCAAACTCCAGCGCCCGCCGGAGGGCAGTGCGCAGGTGGACGGGAATGTTGCGAAGATCGATCTCGCGGCTCGGGGTGTCGATGGCGCTCTTGTCCATTTCAACGCACCATCATGGGCAGTCCGAGCCGTAATGTCCAGTACCACCCTCCCCGTCTGTCCGAAGACCGGCTCAACCTCCCCCAGCCTCACAGTCCATCTTTGCCTACACACTGCTCCGGGAAATCGGGAATGCGCCCGTTTCTCTATGGTGCCGAGAGCCCGTTCTGTAGTTGGACCCGGAGTCCCGCGAGCACCCCGCATTGCGAGCCCGGTGGATCCGGGGATCGCGACTCTTAGATTTCGTACCGGCGGACTCCACGCCAGCGCCTTGCGATACAGGAGGTAACGAAATGGAAGTCTTGCATCCCCGGTGCGCCGGGTTGGATGTCCACTCGCGGCGCGTGAACGCGTGCGTGCGCATCGCGGCCGGTCGGAAGGCCACGGCCGAGCATCGGGAGTTTGCGACCACGACGGCGGGCCTGCTCGAACTGGCGGCCTGGCTGACCGAGGCCGGCTGCACGCACGTGGCGATGGAGGCGACCGGCGTGGTGTACTGGAAGCCGGTGTGGCACATCCTCGAAGACGAATCGTCGTTGACACTGGTGCTCGCCAACGCGCAGCACATCCGGAACGTTCCGGGCCGCAAGAGCGACCGGAACGACGCGGCCTGGATCGCGGATCTGTTGGCGCACGGGCTGATTCGGGGCAGCTTCGTGCCGCCGGCCCCGATCCAGGAACTGCGCGACCTGACGCGAACCCGCAAGCAACTGGTCCGCGAGATCGCGCGGCACACGCAACGCCTGCAGAAGACGCTCGAAGACGCGAACGTGAAGCTGACGCGCGTGGTCACCGACATCCTGGGCGTCAGCGGCCGGGCAATCTTGGCGGCGCTCATCGCCGGGGAGACCGATCCCGAGCGGTTGGCTGATTGCACCAACGTCCGCGTGAAGGCCGACCGTGCGGACATAGTCGCCGCGGTGCACGGTCGGGTGACGCCGCACCATCGCTTCCTGCTGGATCTGCATCTGGGGCAGATCGATGCGCTACGCGCCGCCGTGGAGAAACTGGCGCGGCAGGCCGACGAGGTGCTGCGCCCTTTTCGCGAGGCGGCCGAGCGGCTGACGACGATGCCCGGGGTCAGTGAGACGGTCGCGCGGGTGATCATCGCCGAGGTCGGCGTGGACATGACGCGGTTTCCCGATCCGGGCCATCTGGTTTCGTGGGCGGGCCTGTGCCCGCGGCTGGACGAGAGTGCGGGGAAGCGCCGCTCGACCCGGATCCGTCACGCGACTCCCTGGTTGAAGACGGTGCTGGTCCAGGCCGCGTGGGCGGCGACGCGGAAGAACGGGAGCTATCTGCAGTCCCAATTTCGGCGCCTCAAGGGCCGGCGCGGCCCGAAGAAGGCGATCGTGGCGGTCGCCGCCTCCATGCTGACCGCCGCCTACTTCATGCTCCGCGACGAGAAGGACTACCACGACCTCGGCGGCCGATACCTGGCGGACCGCGACAAGCACCGCGTCACCCAGCACCTCATCCGGCGTTTGCAGAGCCTCGGCGTCGAGGTCGAAGTGAAGGTCGCCTGACCGGGAGGGCGCTCTGAGAGTTTCTTCTTAGTTCCCCACCCGGCGGTGCCGGACCCGCGTAGGTATGAAACAGGATATCGTGTAGGGGCTTTGCGCTGGCCCAGAGGTCGGTTTCTCTATGGTGCCAAGAGCCCGTTTTTTAGTTGGACCCGGAGTCCCGCGAGCACCCCGTATTGCGAGACCGGAGATGTTCCGGTGAGCGCGCCCTGTAGATTTCGTACCGGCGGACTCCACGCCAGCGCCTTTGCGATCAGGAGGTGACGCATGGAAGTCTTGCATGCCCGGTGCGCCGGGTTGGATGTCCACTCGCGGTGCGTGAACGCGTGCGCGCGCATCGCGGCGGGCCGGAAGGTCACGACCGAGCACCGGGAGTTTGCGACCACGACGGCGGGTCTGCTCGCACTGGCGGCCTGGCTGACCGAGGCCGGCTGCACGCACGTGGCGATGGAGGCGACCGGCGTGTACTGGAAGCCGGTGTGGCACGTCCTCGAAGACGAAGCGTCGTTGACGCTGGTGCTCGCCAACGCGCAGCACATCCGGAACGTTCCGGGCCGCAAGAGCGACCGGAAGGACGCGGCCTGGATCGCCGACCTGTTGGCGCACGGGCTGATTCGGGGCAGCTTCGTGCCGCCGGCCCCGATCCGGGAATTGCGCGACCTGACGCGAACCCGCAAGCAACTGGTCCGCGAGATCGCGCGGCACACGCAACGCTTGCAGAAGACGCTCGAAGACGCGAACGTGAAGCTGACACGCGTGGTCACCGACATCCTGGGCGTCAGCGGCCGGGCGATCACTTCGAGGCGTGGGGCATCAACGGGCACCTGCGCGGCAAAGGACCCGGCTCAGCAACGATCCGCGAGTACGCGGCCGACCTCGCGCGGCAGCAGGTCGACGACGTCCTGCTGCTCGAGGAACAACGGGATCGCCTGACGCGCTGGCGAACGAAACACCGGAGCGAGAACCTGCCGCTGATCACCGAAACACGACCCACCAAAGGGGCGGGAGCGGATAGTCGACGGTCCCGAAACGCGACAGGCTGGGACTGGTAGGACTGGTAAACCCGAACAGTCACCGACGACGTTCCGCACCAGGCACCGACCCGCCCCCCCGCAGGCGGTACACTGGTGCACGAAGTCTTGGCGTCAACGGATTCCGACGAACGGCCGTGCGGGCGCGTGGCAGCCCCTCCCCGCGACACGAAAACGACTGCGTCGCGAGTGGCCGACTGCGCCGACACCCCGTGGATCAAGACGTGGGGAACGCAGCGCCGCGGCGGATCCCGCGACGGATCAACGCGGCGCGCCGACGTGCTAGTGTTGCGGTATGGAGGGGGTTCTGTTGCGGTTTGGAGGTGGTGCCGAGGGCCAGAATCGAACTGGCGACACCATGATTTTCAGTCATGTGCTCTACCGACTGAGCTACCTCGGCACGTAGTGGAATTCGACGCTTTCGGAGGTTAACAATGTACCGCACGGCGGGCGGTGCGCGCAAGCGACGCTGCCATCGTGGCGGTGGTGGAGAGTGACCTTGCCGAATGAGGATACGGTGTTCCACTCTATGCAGAAGACGAGGCATGCGATGAGACAGCTTGCGTGTTTGGTGTGCGGGGGCCTTCTGGCCCTGGCCGTGCCTGCGGGTGCCCAGCAGGTCGACGCGATCGAGCATCGGTTGGACAACGGTCTGACCCTGCTGCTGGTGCCCCGGCCCGGCGATCCGAACGTGGCGGCCGGCTGGGTGGCCAAGGTCGGCTCCGTGTACGAGCGTCCCGGCATCACCGGCGTCGCGCATCTCTTCGAGCACATGATGTTCAAGGGGACGCAGACGATCGGGACCCGGGACATCGAGCAGGACCTCCAGATCATCGAGCAGCTCGACGCGCTGCGGGTCGAGATCCAGGCCGCGGAGGGCGAGCTCGACCGCCGGCATCAGCTCGGCGAGATCGACGACCCGGCCGACCCGGCGGTGCGCAGTCCTCGCCACCAGGAGCTGCTCGGCGAGTTCGAGACGCTGCTCGCGCGCCAGAGCGACCTGCTCATCAAGGAGGACTTCAGCCGCATCTATACGGCGGAGGGCGGCTCGGGCATGAACGCCGGGACGAGCTACGACTTCACCATCTACTTCATCAACGTCCCGGCCAACAAGCTGGAGCTCTGGTTCTGGATGGAGAGCGACCGGCTCGCGAACCCGGTGTTCCGCGAGTTCTACGCCGAGCGCAGCGTGGTGCACGAGGAGCGGCGACTGCGGACCGACAGCACGCCCATCGGCAAGTTCCAGGAGCAGTTCGAGGCGATGTTCTGGCAGTCGTCGCCCTACGGCTGGCCGGTGGTCGGCTGGCCGAGCGACCTCGAGGGCATCACGCGTGACGAGGCACTGGCCTTCTTCGGTACCTACTACGCGCCGAACAACCTGGCCGCGGCCCTCGTGGGCGACTTCGATCCGGACGAGGCGATCGAGCTGGCGGAGCGGTACTTCGGCCGGCTCGAGCGCGGCGCCCGCCCGCCTCTCCAACCTCGCACACGCGAGATGCCGCAGCTCGCCGAGAAGCGGATGGTCGCCTACGCCGACACGAACCCGCAGATCGTGGTCCGGTACCACTCGGTGCGCGACGGACACGTGGACGAGCCGGCGCTGGTGGTCCTCGGGCAGTTGCTGAGCGGCCGGACGGGACGCCTCTATCGGTCGCTGGTCGAGGAGCAGGAGGTGGCCACCAGCGCCTCCGGCGGTCAGGCGGGTTTCCAGTTCGAGGGGATGTTCGAGCTGCGCGGTACGGCTCGGCAGGGACGGACCCCCGAGGAGGTCGAGCAGGCGATCCATGCCGAGCTCGAGAAGCTGAAGACCGAGCCGGTCGGCGAGCGCGAGCTGCAGAAGGTCAAGAACCAGAACGCCGCGGATACGTTCCGCGGCCTGCGGAGCAACTTCGGGCTCATGATGCAGCTCCTCATCCGCGAAGGGAATCGAGGCTGGGAGCACATCAACACCGATCCGGCCCTCTACGACGCGGTCACGGCCGCCGACGTCATGCGGGTGGCCAATACGTACTTCAAGCCGGAGACGCGCGCGGTGGCGGTCTACTACCGCGACGAGAGCACGGAGACCGCGGACGATCCGCTCCTGGCAGGGCTGAGCGACGAGGAGCGGCAGCAGGTCGGCCAGGTGCGCGCGATGATCGGACAGATGCCGCAGGAGCAGCTCAATCAGTTCCTCGCGCAGGCGGAGCAGATGGTCGGACAGGTTCCGCCGGAGAATCGGGACATGGCCGAGGCCCTGGTCGCTCTGGTTCGGCAACAGCTCGAGGAGATGGGAGGTGGGCGGTGACGGGGGCGCAACGGTTCGTGGTGTCTTGTTGGATGGGGGTCGTGTTCGCAGGGGTGGCCGTTCCGGCGGCCGTGGCCCAGCCGATCCCGGCTCATCCGCGTGATCTCGTGTTCGAGGGCCTGTCGTTCGACCCCCCGGACTCCGCCGCGCATCGCCACGAGCTGTCGAACGGCGCCGTCGTCTACATCGTGCCGGACCGGGCGCTGCCGCTGGTGTCGGTTTCGGTGCTGGTGCGGACCGGGGCCTATCTCGAGCCCGACGAAAAGGCCGGCCTTGCGGCGCTGACCGGCAGCCAGATGCGCTCCGGCGGCGCGGGAGCGCTGGGGCCGGCGGCATTCGACGACGAGGCGGCGTTCCTGGCCGCGCAACTGTCGAGCGGCATCGGCGATACCTCGGGGCGTGCCGGCGTCAACTCACTCACGAAGGACCTCGACGCTTCGCTCGACCTGCTCTTCGACATGCTGCGGCGTCCGCGCTTCGATCAGGACCGTCTCGATCTCGCCAAGAGCCAGGTCCTCCAGCGGATGGAGCGGCGCAACGACAGCACGCAGAGCATCGAGGCCCGCGAGTGGCCCAGGCTCCTGCGGGGCGGCGAGCACTTCACCACGACCCCGTCGACGCAAGCGAGCATCGACGCGATCACGCGTGACGATCTGGTCGCCTTCCATCGCCAGTACTACCATCCGGGCAACTTCATCTTCGCAGTGTCCGGCGACGTGGAGCCGGCCGACCTCCTGGCCCGGCTGGAGTCCCGCCTGGCCGAGTGGCCGGCGCGCGAGCCGGTCTCCACCCCCGTACCGGCGCCCGACCACCGGATTCAACCGGGGGTCTACGTCGTCGACAAGGACGATGTGAACCAGGGGCGTGTCGTCATCGGACATCTCGGCACGATGCGCGACAACCCGGACCGCTACGCGTTGATGGTGATGAACGACATCCTCGGTGGCGGCGGCTTCGCAGCCCGACTGCTGACCCGCATCCGGTCGGACGAAGGACTGGCCTACAGTGCCTACTCGTCGTTCGGATTCGGCACCTACTATCCTGGCGCCTTCCGGGTGAGCTTCCAGTCGCGCAGCGAGACGGTGGCGCGCGCGGCGGCTATCGTGCTGGAAGAGATCGAGCGCATCCGGTCCGAGCCGGTGACGGAAGCGGAGCTTCGCACGTCGAAGGCGTCGTTCGTCGAGACGTTCAGCCGCAGCTTCTCGAGCGCCGCCTCCACGGCGGGCCTGTTCGCGAACGATGAATACACGGGACGCGACCCGGCCTATCTCGTCACCTATCGGGACCGGATCAGCAGCGTCAGCGGCGATGACGTGCTGCGCGTGGCGCGCGAGTACCTCGATCCGGAGCGGCTCGTCGTGCTGGTGGTCGGCGACCGGACGACGATCGAGGCCGGTGATCCGGACAATCCGAACATCACGTTGGCGGGACTCGCCGGCGGCGAGATGACCGGTATCTCCCTGCCGGATCCTTTCACCATGGAGTATCCGTCTTCGCCGTGACGGCGCGCCCGGGGCAGGAGGCGCTTCGACTCGGGTCAGTCCTTTCCAATCCAGAAATGAGCCTGAAGCGGGGCACGTGAGCCGCGCCTGTCAGGCGACCGAACCGACGGATCGAAACAGGTCCTGGCGCGGGCCGCGTTGAGGGCGCGCGTGACCGCAGCATTATCGCTCATGGCGGCGGAACCGTCACGATGTACGACGCGGCGCTGGGCGCGTCCTGGTTCAGGGCGAAGGTGCTGTAGCCGCTGCCGTAGCAACCGAACGGTGAGGGTCTGGTTTGCCGGGTTCTGAACAGCAGGAGACCAAGCGGAGCGAACGTCCGTCTGTGGACGTTTGCGGAGTGCGGTAGCCGAGCGCGGAACCGGCAGCAGAGGGGCTGGACGTGACTACGCGAGGGGCTGTGAAACGGCCGGCAACGGCTGGATGGATCGTCGTCGGCGCTCGTGCCTGATGGCGTCGCGCTTCCGCCTTTCGGTGGTGCTGAAGCCGGTGACGACGCAAGTCGGCGCCGGCGATCCGGGCTCGACGACATCGCTGTCCGTCCGTATTCGACCGCAGCCGGTGACGACGCGCGTCGGCGCCGGCGATCCGGGCTCGGCAGCGCCCGCGCGAGTTGGCACGTCCGGTGTTCGAGCTTCCTCGCGCCTGCTCGTCAACAGCACGACGCCGACCGACAGGCGGCGGTAGCGGGCCGGAGCAAACCTTCAGGCCGCTGGGTGGATGGACCGGAACAACCGCGTGCGGGCCTCGTCGAGCGCCTGCGCGGCTTCGTTGTCGCTCATCGCGACCGCGACCGCGTCGAGCTTTGCGAAGGTGGTTCCGGGCTTCAGGCAGGCGGCGGCGTCGGGCAACGACTTGAGCTTCTCGTAGGGGGTCATGATGTCGGCGTCGCGGTAGCGCTTGCGCACGCGGCCCTTGCGGTCGACTTCTTCGGTGGGGAAGAAGCAGGGGCGGTGGAAGTTGAGATAGGGCGAGAGGACCTGCTGGGTGAAGGCGTTGACCTGCGCGGCACAGCGGCTGGGGATGTGGCCGTGACCGAGCTGCTTGCGGATGACCGAGCCGTTCTTGCTCTCGACCAGGGCGTTGTCGGTGCTGCGACGGGCGCGGGACTTGGTGAATGCGTCGATGTGCAGCCCCTGGAGCAGCGCCGCGACCTCGCGGTTGATGAACTCCGAGCCGTTGTCGGCGTGGAAGCCGTGGAGCGTGAAGGGGAACGCCCGCAGCAGAGCGTCGAGGACCGGGGCCAGGCAGGCGGCGTGGATATGCTCGACCGAGCCGATGCACTGGAACTGGGTGACCTCATCCACCAAGTTCACGTGGTAGAGGCCCTTGATGCCGTCCAGGTCGCCTTGATGGACGGTATCGACCCGCACCCAGCCAGGTTGTCCGAACGGCTGCGGGCGGCGGCGTTCCCCGATCGCGACCTGCACCGGGCGCGTCGGCAGCGGCGGCGTTCCGCGGCGCCGTTGATAGCTTGTCGTGTGCCGCAGGTTGTACAGATGGCCGTTGGAGATGCCGGCCAGGCGTTCGAAGCGGCGGTCGCCGAACAACAGATGGAAAGCGCGGGCGCAGAGCTTGCGCGTGGCCGGACCGGACAGCGTGCCGTGGAGCACGTCGAGCTCGGCCAGCAGCCCGATGTCGGCGTTGGAGTAGCGGCGCGGGAACGGTCGGCGCGGGGTGTCGCGGCGGTCGGCGATCTCTCCCGTGGTCCGGTGTTGCTGCAACAGGCGTGTGATTTGGGCCCGTGACAAGCCGGCCACCTTGGCCAGGAAGCGGCGCAGCAGGCCCTTGTCGGCCTTCCCCCGCAGGGCGTAGTCGAACCGTCGCACGGTTTTCGCCACGAACGCGTAGGAGTCGGCGCGGGTTTGTGGTTGCAGGTCGACCTGCTCGCTTCCGTCGAGGAATTCCCGAACCTGATCCAGGGTCTGCAGCCGGTGCGTGTCGAGTCTCACGATCATCCTCCGATGATCCTCGACCCGACCCCCGTTCAGGCTCATGTGTCGTTGGAAACAACTCCTCGTTCAGGCTCATGTGTCATTGGAAGAGACTGGGTCTATCTGTGACGTCACGGTTTCGTGTATCGTGAAGACGTATCGTGGGTTCTGATTCGTCTGCAGTCTCGCGACCGGTTCGGGGGCGGCGGTCCGCCGGTGGGCGTGCCGTGATCTACCTGCTGCTGTTCGCCACGTGTGCGCTCGTGGCGAATGCGCTCGTCGGTGAGAGCGGTCTGCTGGCCACGCGGATGGCCAGCCGCCAGCAGTCCCGCCTTGCCGAGCGGATCGCTGACTTGAAGACTGAGAACGATACGCTTCGGGAGCAGATGCGACGGCTTCGCGAAGACCCGACTTTCATCGAGGAGATCGCGCGCCGCGATTTTGGCCTGATACGTCCGGGCGAGCGCGTCTTCATCCTTCGTTCGGTTCCCGCGGCCTCGAGCGCGGTTGCGCCACAGACCGGGGCCCCTGAGCGGCCTTGACGAGCCCCGCCGCACTGCCCGCTTGCGCCGGAGGCAGCTTGGCTATGCCGTAGCGCTCTCGGCGACCGGCGCGGGCTTGGCGGCGGCGTCGGTCGCCAGTCCCAGCGCCTTGCGCACCTCGGCTTCTATGGCCCCGAACAGCTCCGTTTTTTCGCGCAGGAGCGTCTTCACGTTCTCACGGCCCTGCCCGAGGCGCTCGCCGCCATAGGAGAACCACGCGCCACTCTTCTCGACGATGCGCCGCTCGACTGCCAGATCGAGCAGATCGCCCTCGCGTGAAATCCCCTCGCCGTACATGATGTCGAACTCCGCGATACGGAACGGCGGCGCCAGCTTGTTCTTTACGACCTTCACGCGCGTGCGCCCACCGATCACGCGGTCGGCGTCCTTGATGGCCCCTATGCGGCGTATGTCCACGCGCACGGACGAGTAGAACTTCAGCGCCCGGCCGCCGCTGGTTGTTTCCGGGTTGCCGAACATCACGCCGATCTTCTCGCGGAGCTGATTGATGAAAAGGAGGCAGGTGCGCGACTTCGACACCACGCCGGTCAGCTTGCGCAACGCCTGCGACATCAGGCGGGCCTGCAGCCCGACCTGAGCCTCGCCCATCTCGCCCTCGATTTCCGCCCGTGGCACGAGAGCGGCGACCGAGTCGACGACGACGACGTCGATGGCGCCCGAGCGGACCAGGGTCTCGACGATCTCCAGCGCCTGCTCCCCGTTGTCGGGCTGGGAGACAAGCAGGTTGTCGAGCTGGACCCCGAGGTTGCGGGCGTAGATGGGGTCGAGCGCGTGCTCCGCGTCGACGAATGCCGCGTTGCCCCCGATCCGCTGGGCTTGTGCGATGACCTGCAGCGCCAGGGTGGTCTTGCCCGACGACTCGGGACCGTAGACCTCGACGACGCGGCCGCGCGGAACGCCGCCGATGCCGAGCGCGTAGTCGATGCTGATGGAGCCGGTGGAGATGCAGGGGGCGGACACCGCGCCCTTTGCGCCCAGGCGCATGATCGCTCCCTTGCCGAACTGCTTCTCAATCTGGCCGACCGCGATCTCGATGGCCTTCGAGCGTTCGCGGGCTATCCGTTCCGGGTTCGACATGGATTCTCCATTCCGTTCGATGAGCCAAGCTTGCGTGTCACGAGACGTATTCTAGGAGCGTGCCAGATGCGTGTCAAGCGAAAGTCTCTCCATGTATGTATGCAACTATAATGTTTATAGCAAGTTGAAGGGTTTCTGACTTTCGCCATGCCGAGTGCGCGGCGGCAATTATCGCCAATTTGCACGTTCGGTCCGCTGCAGATTCTGCATTCAAACTTTGCGGCTGGCCGCGGCGATACAATGAGGCAGTCGGTAGGGGCGACACCCGGATCCAGCGGTTTCCGGCCGGCAGTGGCGGCGGAGAGGTTCGCAGCCAGGGAAGGGGTGGCAGGTGGGCACTGAGAGAGGACTCGCGGCGCGGGCACCGGGCGGACAGCCGAACAAGCGGCCTCGTCGCGGGGGAGTGCGGATGGCGCGTTCTGCGTCATGTCTGGTCCTCCTCCTCGCGTGCGCCGCGCTGATGGTCCGGGGGCAGGGCGACGATACGCCGGCCGGGCTGAGCATCGAAGTCGATCCCGGCGCCCTGACCCTGGAGATAGGCGAGACGGTGCAGTTGTCCGCAACGGTGCGGGACGCCGGCGGCGCCGTCGTGGACGACGCGACCGTCGTCTACTACTCGCGCGCGCGCCGTAGCGTGAGCGTGACCCGCAGGGGACGCGTCGAGGCGTATCGTCCCGGCGAGTTCACGCTGATCGTCCTGGTGCCGTCCAACCCCGGCGACAGGAGCCGGCGTCCCGTTGCCCGCGCCAGGGTCGAGATTCCGGTGACGGTGCCTCTGCCGCCGATCTCGGAAGTCGCCTTCGACCAGGTTCCGCCGGTCTTCTACGCGGGGACGCAGCCGCGCCTGCAGGTCGCGGTGACGGACACGGCGGGCGCCCGCCGTGACGACGTGCCGGTCACTTTCGCCACCGATGACGCGGCCGTGGCGAGCATCGATCGGTTCGGTTTTCTGACCCTGCGCGACGTCGGGACGGTCACGGTGACCGCGTCCGTCGATACCGAGGGTGACGTCCTGGAGATCGAGATCGAGGAGAACCCGGTGACGTCGCTGGCCCTGGAGGTGGGCGCAGACTCGGCGCGGACCGGGGACGTGCTGCGATTCAGGGCCGTGGCGAGGGATGCCCGAGGAACGGAGGTGGCCGGCGTGCCGGTACGGTTCGCGGTCGGCGGCGAGACGGCGCCCGCCATCATCGCTGCCGGCGCCCCGGCCCAGATCGCTGCCGACGGCCGTTTCGTGGCGGAACGCTCCGGCACCTACACGGTGGTCGCGACCGCGGGGACGCATGCTGCCGCCCGGACGGTCTCCATCGAGCCGCGCGACGTCACGCGGGAGGTGGAGGTCGTCGGGCGCGGCAAGGTTCTCGATCGCCGCTCGTCGGACCTCTGGGTCTGGGAGGGCACCGACGGCCGGGACTACGCCCTCACCGGGACCTGGGGGGCCGACGGGCATACCTACTTCTGGGACGTGACCGACCCGGCAAACATCGAGAAGGTCAACGAGGTGCAGGTGGACGCCCGGACCGTGAACGACGTGAAGGTCTCCGCCGACGGCGAGCTGGCCGTGATCAGTCGCGAGGGCGCCTCGAACCGTCGCAACGGCTTCGTCGTGGTCGGGGTCGGCAACCCCCGCGAAGGGGTCCCCGTGCTGTCGGAGTTCACCGATCAACTGACCGGCGGGGTGCACAACGCCTTCGTGGCGGAAGATCACGTCTACGCGCTCAGCGCCGGACGGCGTTACGACATCGTCAGCATCGAGGATCCGCGCAATCCCGAGCGGGTGGGGCGGTTCGAGCTGGAGACGCAGGGGCACAGCGTGCACGACGTCTGGGTCAGCGACGGCATTGCGTTCTCGTCGAACTGGACGGACGGGGTGGTGGCCGTCGACGTCGGGGGCGGCGGCCGGGGCGGGACCCCGCAACGGCCGGTCGAGCTCGGCCGCTACGCGTATCCGAACGGTTGGAACCACGCCGCCTTCCCGTACCGCAGCCAGTCGACCGGCAAGTTCTACCTGTTCGCCGGGGACGAGGCGTATCCCTACGGCGGGCTGGCCAACGACGCCGACGACGCGCAGTTGCCGTTCCGGACCGCGGGCTGGATCCATGTCATCGACTGGAGCGACTGGGACCATCCGCAGGAGGTGGCGCGCTATCAGGTGCCCGAGGCGGGCTCGCACAACATCTGGGTAGAGGACGACGTCCTCTACGTCGGCTACTACTACCCGGGGGGCCTGCGCGTGGTCGACGTGTCCGGGGAGCTGATGGGCGATCTCTACCGGCAGGGCCGGGAGATCGCGCGATTCGTGCCGTTCGAGCCCGACGGGTTCGCGCCCAATGCCCCGTTCGTCTGGGGGTCGCAGCCCTACAAGGAACACATCTTCTTCACCGATTACAACAGCGGGCTGTGGGCCGTGCGCCTCGAGGAGAAGACCGGTCCGGGCCGGGTCATCGGCGAGCCTCGGTAGGGGGGCATCGGTCCAGGGCCCCAGATCCGGAGACAGGAGCACCTACGTGAGGACGCGGACGATCGGCGCTGTGACGATCGCGCTCCTGCTGCTGGCCCTGGCAGGTTCGTGGGCGGCGCGAGTGCCGCAGGCCGCCGCGCCGCCGGAGCCGCCGGGGCGCAGCTACTACGTATACGTCTGCGCCGAGTCGGAGGACGAGGTGGCGCTGGTCCGCTACGGCCCCGACGGCGCAGAGGTCGTCAAGACGATCGGGGTGGGGAGCTACCCGAACGAGATCGAGGGGCCGCACGGCATCGGCGTCGACCCGGACGGCCGCCACTGGTACGTCTCCATCGCCCACGGGCTCCCCTTCGGCAGCGTCCACAAGTACGAGACGGGCACGGATGCGTGGGTGGGGGACGTGACGCTCGGGCTCTTCCCCGCAACGCTCGACGTTTCGCCGGCCACCGGTCTGATGTTCGTCGTGAATTTCAACCTGCACGGCGGGATGGAGCCGAGCAGCATCTCGGCCGTCGAGGTCGAGACGATGGCCGAGGTTGCGCGCATCGACACCGGCGTCATGCCGCACGGCTCGCGCCTCAGCCGCGACGGGACGCGGCACTACTCGGTCAACATGATGGGCGGCGACCTCGTCGAGCTGGACGCCCTCGGCTTCGAGATCGCACGCCGCCTGCCGCTCGGGGACGGCGTGCAGCCGACCTGGGTGACGACGCCGACCGCGGAAGGCATCGCCTACGTCACCGGCAACAACGTCGCCAGGGTGTTCGAGGTGGATCTGCGGTCCTGGCGCATCCTGCGCACCTTCGAGACCGGGGCCGGTCCCTACAACCTGGACGTGACGCCGGACGGAGCGACGCTCGTCGCCACCTACAAGGGCGGCGACGCGGTCGGTTTCTGGGATCTCGGGAGCGGCACGGAACGGGCACGGGTGTCCACGACCCGCACCCTTCCCCACGGCGTGGCCATCACGCCCGACGGCCGGTATGCATTTGTCACGCTCGAAGGGGTCGGCAGCGATCCCGGTACGGTCGAGATCTACCACGTGCCGACGGCCGAGCGGGTCGGGGTCGTCGATATAGGCAAGCAGGCGGGCGGCGTCGCGTTCTGGAAGACGGACGGGTAGGGCTCGACTGCCGGCATCAGTTCCTCGTCGGCCCCAGACGATCCGCCAGCGCCTGGCCCGCCGCGCGGACGCGGCGTCCCAGATGCCGCGCGGTGCCGCTGACGGTCCGACCGGAGGCCGTGAGCAGTCCCTGCGAGACGCGGCGCGCGCCGTTGCGCACGATCCCGCCGAGCATCCCGCCGGCCTGCACGACGGCTGCCCGGCGGAGGCTCCGGCGAGGTTGGGACGTCAGCGGGCCACAGTACTGCTTCGTGATCATCGCCACGCGCAGGGTCAGGAACGCGTTGGTGGCGCCGCCGAGCACGGAGGTGACGAAGACGTTGCTGGCGGTCTGCAGCCCCGGAACGCTGCCGGCCACCGAGCCGAAAACGCCGGAGACGACCGGCTGGATATGGTCGCTGATGTCCATGTCCTCGAGCTCGCCGGCGATGAAGGCCGTCGCGCCGACGTTCGCGTACAGGTGGACGATCTCGCGGGCGCCGGGGCGCTGGTGGTAGACGTGCGCGACGCGCCAGACCATCTTCGCCTGGACGCCGAGCATGATCAGCGCGTCGAGGCTGCCGTTCTGCGAGACCGCGGTGGCGATGAAGACCTCCGACGCGGCCTGCCGGGCGATATCGTCGGCCCGGGCGCCGACACGGTCCAGCCCGGCTTCAATCTCCTCTCGAGCGCGGAACGGGCCGGGGCCGGCCAGTTCGTTGCCGTCGAGACGCCGGCCGAGGGCGCGCAAGTGGCGTTCGAACTCCCGCCCCTCGTCGAACGGTGGGGGTTGCAGCGGCTTCGGTAGCCGGAAGAACAGGATGATCGGCACCAGGAAACAGATGGAGTAGACGACGAGCAGAACCCCCAGCACGGCCGAGCCGAGGGTCGGATGGAGGGCGGTGGCCAGGGTGACGAGCTGCGCGGTCTGGTTGACCACCAGGCCCAGGAACACGACGGTCCCCAGTGCACCGAGCGCGAAAGCGATCCGCGACCACCTGCTCCACATGGCTCGTCTCTGGAACCGTGGACGCAGCCGGCCCGCTGGAGGTTCCACGCGCGGCGAGACAACGCGTCTGTGCCGCCGGCTGCTACGCGCGCTCGACCGCGAGGGCGACGCCGTTGCCGCCGCCGAGGCACAACGTGGCGATGCCCCGCTTCAGGTTGCGGTTCCTCAGCGCGTAGAGCAGCGTGGTCAGGATGCGCGCGCCGCTGGCCCCGATCGGGTGTCCGAGCGCCACCGCGCCGCCGTTGACGTTCACCTTGGCCGGGTCGGCTCCCAGCTCCCGGACGACGGCCACCGCCTGCGCGGAGAACGCCTCGTTGAGCTCAATTAGATCGACGTCGTCCAGCGTCCAACCCACCTTGACGAGCAGCTTCCGAACCGCCTCGACGGGGGTCATCAGGAGCCACTTGGCGGGACGTCCGCTGAACGCCTGTCCGACGATACGGGCCAGCGGCGTGACCCCGAGCGCGGCCGCGCGCTCCTCGGCCATGACGACGGTGGCCGCCGCGCCGTCGTTGACCCCCGGTGCGTTGCCGGCGGTCACGGTGCCGCCCTCCTTCTTGAACGCCGGGCGCAGCCGGGCGAGCGCCTCCGCGGTCGTGTCGGGCCGCACCCCTTCGTCGTACTCCAGCCGGATCGGGTCGCCCCGTCGCTGTGGGATCTCGACCGGCAGGATCTCGTCCTTGAAGAAGCACTCGCGGATGGCGTTCGCAGCCTTCTGATGGCTGCCCGCCGCGAAGGCGTCCTGATCCTCACGGGTGACGCCGTAGCGCTCGACGACCGCCTCGGCCGCGTCGCCCATCGAGCAGTTCTCGATCGCGCACCAGAGCCCGTCGTGCATCATCGCGTCGAGCACCTGCCCGTTGCCCATGCGCATGCCGCCGCGCGCCTGGGGCAGCATGTAGGGGCAGTTGCTCATCGACTCCATGCCGCCGGCGACGGCGATGTCGATGTCGCCGGTGGCGATCCCCTGCGCGGCGAGCATGACCGCCTTCAGCCCGGAGCCGCAGACCTTGTTGATGGTCAGGGCACCGACGTGGTCGGGAAGCCCTGCGCGCAATGCGGCCTGCCTGGCAGGCGCCTGGCCGAGACCGGCGGAGACGACGTTGCCCATGATGCACTCGTCGACCGCCTCCGGCTCGATGCCGGCTCGCGCCACCGCTTCACGGACGACGCGCGACCCGAGGTCCGTCGCCGGCAGATCCTTCAGCGCTCCGAGAAACTTGCCGGTCGGCAGCCGTACGGCGCTGGCGATGACCGCTGCTCGCATGATGCTCCGCTCCTTCGCTCGTCACGTCCAACTTTCTGACCACACCCGCCCCCAGCAGTTCCGTCAGCCGTTCGCGGATGACGCGCCGCGAGCGGTACGTCTCGCGACGCCATGCGTCGCTCGCCGCGCGTACCAGCAGGGTGCCGTCGGAACGCAGCCGCACCGTCGTCACGCGGGCGAGGGCGCCGCCGACGACCGCGGTCCACGCGAAGCGGATCTTGGCGTCGGAGGGCGGCTGCCGGCGCAGCACGTTGCAGAGTGCGCGCGTGGCGCAGTGCCGGGCCGGAATCACGATGTCGAGTGTATCATTCGCGCCGTGCGCCTCATCCTGGCGTCCCGGTCCCCGAGGCGCGCGAGGCTGCTGCGCGAGGCGGGCTACGAGCTGGACATCGTTCCCGCCGACGTCGACGAGAGCCGCCTCGACGGGGAAGAGCCGCGGCGGTACGTCTCGCGGGTGGCCGCGAGCAAGGCCGCGGCGGTCATGTCCAGGGTCGGCGAACGGATCGTCGTGGCGGCCGACACGGTCGTGCTCATCGACGGCCTGGTGCTCGGCAAGCCGGCCGATCGGCGCGACGCGGCCTCGATGCTTGGCCGCCTGTCCGGGCGCACTCACGAGGTGCTGACCGGCCTGGTAGTCGTGCGCGACGGGCGGCGCCTGGAAGCCGTCGAGACGACGCGCGTGACCTTCGCGCCGCTGGAGCCTGCGCGCATCGCCTGGTACGCCGGGACCGGCGAGCCCGACGACAAGGCGGGCGCCTACGCCGTGCAGGGAATCGGATCGCGCTTCGTCGAGCGGATCGAGGGGTCCTACACCAACGTGGTCGGGCTGCCGGTCGCGCTGGTCGACCGGTTCGTCCGGCAACTCGAAGCCGGTCCGCATCCGTCCCGGTAGCGGCGACGCGGGCTCCGGCGACAGCCTGGGGTGCACGACAAGAAAGTGAGGGTTTTGCCGTAGGGGGGTATCGAGCGAGCGCTGATCGTCCGATTCCTCGGGTAGGAGGACTCCGACCATGCCCGAGGCGCAGTTGACGGAACCGCTCGCTGACGCGGCCGAAAAAGGGGGCTTCAAGGAGGAGATGTTCGCCGCCTTGAAGTCGGCGGTCGAGGCCGATGTCGACGCGTTCCTCAGGCGGGGGAGCGTGAATGCGCAGGACTTCGAGACGCTCCTGCAGACGGTTCGCCGCCGCGCGCTCGCCACGGCGACCCGGGTCGTAGAAGCGGCTGGGGCGCAGCGCTCGTAGCCGCTATCGGGGCCGAAGTCGATGCGCTCGTCGGTCCCGGGCGCGCCGAGGTGGCGGACTTCGAGGCCCTCGAACAGGCGGTCCGTCACCAAGCCCTCGACATCGCCGCGCAGTGGATGGCGCAGCGCTTCAACGCAGACGATTCCGACCATTCGGGTTCGACCACAGCATGCGCCTGCGGCCGGCGGGCGCGCTACGCCGGCCGTCGCCCGAAGACGTTCACCACACTGTTGGGGCCGGTTACCCTGCAACGCGCCTACTACCACTGCGACGCCTGCCGCAGCGGGGTGTGTCCGCGCGACCAGGCCCTGGGTCTGCAAGGTAGCTCGCTGTCACCGGCCATCACGCGGCTGGTGGGACTGACGGCGGCCGAGGGCAGCTTCGCCAAGGCGAGCGAGTGGTTGACCGCCCTGGCCGGGGTGAATGTCGAGACCCGGCAGGTCGAGCGCTGTGCCGAGGCGCTCGGACGCGACATCGCTGACGACGAGCGCTCGGTCACCGAGCAGCCCGCCGCGGCGCCCGCGCCGACGATGTACCTGGGGCTGGACGGCACCGGCGTGCCGGTGCGCCCAACCGAGGTCGAAGGACGCCGCGGCAAGCAGCCCGACGGCTCGGCCAAGACCCGCGAGGTCAAGCTGGCCACCGTGTGGACGGCCGAAGGGCGCGACACACAAGGCCGCCCCGTGCGGGACCGCGGGTCGGTCAGCTACAACGCCGCAGTCGAAAGCGCGGCCAGCCGCGACACCGACCCGCAGCCGGCCGCCTTCGCACAACGGGCCTATCGCGAGGCAATACGGCGCGGTTTCGACTCTGCAGCCCAGCGCGTCGTCATCGGCGACGGCGCCGCGTGGATCTGGAACCTGGCCGCCGAGCACTTTCCCGGCGCCATCGAGATCGTTGATATCTACCACGCCAAGCAGCACCTGTGCGACGTCGCCAAGGCCATCTACGGCCCCGGAACCGACCTGGCCGACCGGTGGGCCAGGGACCGGCGTGCCGAACTGGACGCCGGCCGGCTGTGCGCCGTCGTCGCCGCGCTGCGCATCCATGTCGAGACCACGCCCGAGGCGCGAAAGTGCATTCACTACCTGTTCGGGAACCGCCACCGGATGCGCTATCCGCAGTTCCGCGCCAGGGGCCTGTGCGTCTCGTCGGGCGTCGTCGAGGCCGGATGCAAGCAGATCGGCGACCGGCTCAAGCGCGCCGGCATGCGCTGGACCGTCGCCGGGGCCAACGCCATCATCGCGCTGCGCTGCTGCATCCTCAGCGGACGCTTCGAGGACTTCTGGGAGCGACGAGCCGCAAATGCCGCCTGACGCTCATCTCACAATGATGTCGTGCACCCGACAGCCTGCGGCGCGTTGACGGGCCGCGGTCCGGGCGATATCCTGTTAGGGCACTTCACGTGTAGAGGATTCAGTACCCATGCCCAACAAAGCCGTTAAAATCCTGTTGACCACCGGCATCCTGTGCGCCGCCTTCGTCGGTCTGCTCTGGACGACGATGCAGGACGGCACCCAGTACTTCCTGGAGGTCGAGGAGGTGATGGCCGATCCCGCGTCGTGGGACGGCAAGCCGTTGCAGGTGCACGGCTACGCGGCCAACGTGATGCGCCGCCCGAAGAGCCTGGACTACCGCTTCGAGATCGCCGACAGCGTGGAGGGCCGCGCGCACGTGCTGCAGGCGGTCTACACGGGGATCGTGCCGGACACGTTCGACAACCATGCGGAGGTGGTCGCGACCGGGCGGCTCGACGGCGACACGCTGTACATCGACGCAGACGGCATCATGGCCAAGTGCCCGTCGAAGTACGAGGAGAAGCCGGCGGTGCCGCGAGATTACGTCTCCGGCGCCGGCAGCGCCAACAACTGATCGGGACAACTCCCCGTGAGCGGCGCTGACGAACCCGCGGGACGAGCGGATTCGGCGGGCCTCGCCCTGAACCCTGACAACCCGGATCGAGGTCGTACCCGATGTCGACACTCGGAACCTACACGCTGCTCGCCGCCTTCGTCGCCTGCGCCTACGCGGCCGCCGCCGCGGTGGCCGGCCACCGCCGGCACGCGCCGCGGCTGGTCGAGAGCGGCATCGGCGCCTTCTATCTGGTGACGGCGCTGATGACGCTGGCGTCGGCGATCATCGTGCGCGCCTTCGTCATCGGGGACTATTCCATCCGCTACGTCGACCGCTACTCCGACTCGATCCAGCCGCTGTTCTACCGGCTGACGTCGTACTGGGGCGGTCTCGACGGCTCGATCATGTTCTGGGTCTTCCTGCTGTCGGTCTTCGGCGCGATCGCGGTCAAGACCAACCGGGAGCGGCACCGCGAGCTGATCCCGTACGTCATCGCGACGATTGCCGTGGTGCAGATGTTCTTCCTGAGCATCATGATCCTGAACAAGGATCCCTTCGCGACCTATCTGACCCAGATGCCGGACGACGGCCGCGGGCTGAACCCGCTGCTGCAGAACCCGTACATGGTGATCCACCCGCCGTCGCTCTACACGGGTCTGGTCGCCATGACGGTGCCGTTCGCGTTCGGGATCGCGGCGCTCATCACCGGCCACCTCGACGACTCGTGGCTGCGCGCGGTGCGCCGCTGGACGATGTTCTCCTGGTTCTTCCTGTCGCTCGGCCTGACCCTGGGGATGATCTGGGCCTACGAGGAGCTCGGCTGGGGCGGCTGGTGGGGCTGGGACCCGGTGGAGAACGCCGGTGCGCTGCCCTGGTTCCCGGCCACGGCTTTTCTGCACTCGGTGATGGTGCAGGAACGCCGCAGCATGCTGCGGGTCTGGAACATCTCTCTGATCATCATTGCCTTTGCCCTGACGCTGTTCGCGACGGCGATGACGCGCACCGGCATCGTGCAGTCGGTGCACGCGTTCGGCGAGGACCCGGAGCTCGCGATGATGTTCGGCATCTTCATCAGCGCGGTCGTGATCGTGAGCTTCGGGCTGGTGATCTACCGCCTGCCTTTGCTGCGGGCGCGCAACGAGCTGGAGTCGTGGGCGTCGCGGGAGGCGGCGTTCCTCGTGAACAACTGGATTCTGCTGTTCTCGGCGTTCTTCATCCTCTTCGCGACGATGTTCCCGACGCTGAGCGAGGCTGTGACGGGTCAGAGGATCACGGTGGGCCCACCGTTCTTCAACAAGTGGATGATCCCGATCGGGCTGATGCTGCTGCTGCTGACCGGCATCGGGCCGTTGCTGGCGTGGCGCAAGTCGACGCTTTCCAACCTGGGCTACCAGTTCCTGTGGCCGACGGCGGTGGCTGTCGCCACGGCGGCGCTGCTGTATGCGCTCGGCTTCCGGGTGTGGGTGTCGGGAATCGCCTTCGCGCTGTGCGGCTTCGTCGTGGGCACGGTGGGGCAGGAGTTCGTGCGGGGGGCGTTCGTACGCCGCGGGGTCACCGGTACGGACATCGTGACGGCGATGATCGGTCTGGTGATGCGGTCGCGCCGGCGCTACGGCGGCTACGTGGTGCATCTGGGCATCGTGCTGATGATGCTCGGCTTCGCGGGGGCCGGCTACCGGCAGACGGAGCAGGTGCTGCTGGGAACCGGCGAGTCGGTCGACGTGGGGCGCTTCAGCGTCCGACATGACCGGCTCAGCGTGACCGACGACGGCGCGAAGGAGATGCACACGGCGCACATGACGGTGTTGGAGGACGGCCGGGAGGTGGGACAGCTCTATCCGGGTCGCTGGTACTACCGCAAGCACGAGACGGAGCCGACGACCGAGGTGGCGATGCGGCGGCGGCTGAGCGAGGACGTCTACGTCGTTCTGGCGGCGTACGACATGAGCGATCAGTCGGCGACGTTCCAGGTGACGGTGAACCCGCTGGTGAACTGGATCTGGTTCGGCTTCGCGCTGCTGGCGCTCGGGACGGGGATAGCGCTGCTGCCGGAGAGCCGCTTCGCGTTTCTCGCCACCGGTGCGCCGGGGCGGGACATGGGTGAGGCGTCCGGGGTGACGACCACCTTGCTGGTTCTTGCCCTGATTCTGCCGGGCATGGCGGCGCCGGCGCAGGCGCAGGTCGGAGCGGCGCCCGAGACGTACGCCGCGACCACGCCGCTGGAGGCCGACCTGCAGCGCCGACTCGTCTGCACCTGCGGTACCTGTCCGCACTACACCTTGGCCGACTGCCGCTGCTCGACGCCGCCTCGCTATGTGCGAGCGGCGGACGGGGCGCAGCAGCTCGTCTCGGCCGGTGCGGAGTTCATGCGCGGGCAGCTCCGGGAGCAGATCGAGGCGGGGCGCGGTGAGCGCGAGATCCTCGACTATTTCATAGCAGCGTACGGCAGCCAGGAGCCGCTCGGCGCGCCGCTCGACGAGGGCTTCAACCGTCTGGCGTGGCTCTTTCCCTATCTCGTGGGCTTCGGATGTCTGGTGGCCGTCGGTGGCGTCGCGGTTCGCTGGTCGCGCCGCGGCAGGGTCGCGGAAGACGAGGCGGCGCCGGCGCCCGAGCCAATCGACGCCGATCTCGACGCCCGATTGGATGATGAGCTCCGGAACCTCGACTGACGCCGCGCCGGCGTCCTTCCGCCCCTGGCACTTCTTCGTTCTGGTCGGTCTGGCCGGCGCGACCATCGCTGTGGTCACGGTGCGCCCGAGCGGAATCGCACCGCTGGTGCTGGTGGTGCTGGCCGCCTGGGCCGCGGCGTACGTCGGCTACGCCGTCTATGGCATGTTCGTGCCGTTGCTGGCGCGCGACTTCGCCGAGCGCGTCGAGATGGTGGGCGGCAGAACGCGGGCGGCCCTCGATAGGGAGAAGACGCTCGTGCTGCGCTCCCTCAAGGAGCTGGAGTTCGACCGGGCGATGGGGAAGGTATCCGCAACGGACTTCCACGAGATGGGCGGTCGCCTCCGCTTCCGCGCCCGCTCGCTCCTGAAGCAGCTCGACGTGGATGGTGCAACCTATCGCGACCAGATCGAGCGTGAGCTTGCCGAGCGGTTGATGGGGTTCGGTGACGCCGGGGCGGAGATGAGCGGTCCTTCGACGACGCGCCTGCCGTGCGGCGACTGCGGCGCGAGCAACGAGCGCGACGCGAAGTTCTGCAAGGCGTGCGGGGCGGCGCTCTAGCAGCGCGCGAATCGAGGAGGAGAAGTAGCGAGTGAGAACGGCGCGCCGCGTTGTGGCCGGGCGGTGGATCTTCGGTGCGGTTCTTCTGGCCGTCCTGGCGGTCCTGCTGTCTCCGCCGGCGGCGGCGCAGCCTGATCCGCGCCAGATGTCTGGCATTCCGCTGCCCGATCCGCAGTTGCCGGCCGGCACGATCACCGTGCGGGTGATTCGCGGCACGTTGTCCAACAACGTGCCGGATCATGCGGTGGAGTTGCGCGAGGGAGACAACGTCGCCACCGCCGTCACGAACGCGGAGGGACGGGCCGAGTTTCTGACGCTGAACCCCGGGGCGACGGTGGTGGCGGCCACCGAGCTCGACGGGGTACGTCTGGAGTCGCAGCCCTTTCCCGTGCCGGGGCAGGGAGGCATTCGGCTGATGCTCGTCGGCGGCGCCGACCCGGCGCTGGCGGACGTGCCCGCCGAATCCGGCACGGTGAACTTCGGCGCCGAGTCGCGGATCGTGATCGAGCTTGGCGAGGAGGTTCTGAACGTCTATTACCTGCTGGACATCGTGAACTGGGGTGACGTGCCGGTCGAGCCGGACACGCCGGTCGTGCTGTCGCTGCCCGCCGGCGCGACGGGCGCGACGCTGCTGGGCGGCTCCAGCCCGCGCGCGGCGGCGGCGGGGGCGCAGGTATCGGTGCCGGGTCCGTTCCCGCCGGGCATGACGCCGCTCCGCGTCGGCTTCGTGCTGCCGTACTCCGCTGGCAGCCTGGCGTTCGGTCAGCCCCTGCCGGTCACCCTCGAGTCACTCCTGCTCATGGTCGAGAAGTGGGGCGACATGGACATCGCGTCCGAGCAGATCGCGCGGCGCGCCGATGCGAGCCCGGAGGGGGTCGACGGCCGGACGTTCATCTTCGCGGCGGGTCCGCTGGTGGCGGCGGGCGTCGCCGTGTCGTTGGAGATCTCCGGCCTTCCGTACCACAGCCGACTGCCGGCGATGCTGGCGCTGGGGGTCGCGTTCGTGTTCCTGGCCGCCGGCGCCTGGGGCGCCGCCACGCCGGACCGTTCGGCCTCGGGCGCGGAACGTCGGCGGCGGATCGAGTCACGCCGGGAGAAGCGTTTCCGCGACCTCGTGAAGAACGAACAACAGCATCGCGCAGGTCGGATCGGCGATACGAAGTACGCGAACCGACGCCGCGAGTTGGTGGCCGACCTCGAGCGGATCTACGCCGAGCTCGACGACGAGGTCGCGCCGGTTCTGCTCAGCCCCACCGCCGCGGCGGCGGGAGCACCGCCCGTCACCAGCCAGTCGAGCAGCGCCGGCCAGGAGCTTGCGCCGTAGGACGTAACGAAGTGAGTTCCGAGGGGCAAGCTCCTGGGGAGGTGGGGGCTGGGGCCGAACCCGGAGCCTCGCGACGAGTTTGGCGGCGGTAGCCCGGCTGGCGCCGGCGCCCCGCGGTTTCGCCTCGCCATGCCGACCACCAGCCCCGGCGTCTTCGACTTCGAACGGCTCACGGTCGCCGGGGTTTCGCGCCACTACGGTCGCCAGCGTGCGCTGTCGCGCGTGTCCCTGACGGCCGGGGCGGGCCAGATCGTCGGACTCCTCGGCCCGAACGGCGCCGGCAAGTCGACGCTGCTCGGAGTGCTCGCCACGCTGATCGCCCCGTCGCGGGGGAAGGTCCTCTACGGCGATTCTCCAGCTCGCGAGCTGGGGGCGGCGTTGCGGCGCCGTCTGGGCTACCTGTCCCACGACCTGCAGCTCTATCCGGAGCTGACGGCCGGTGAGAACCTGGAGTTCTTCGCCCGGCTCTACGGCGATACGCGACCGGCGGATCGCGTGGCGGCGGCGCTCGCGCAGGCGCGACTCGCGGATCGGGCCGGCGATCGGGTCGGCGGATTCTCCCGCGGCATGCGGCAGCGGCTGGCGCTGGAGCGGGCCTTGCTGCACGAGCCGCGGCTCGTGCTGCTGGACGAACCGTTCACCGGCCTCGACGAGCGGTCGGTCGGCGACTTCGTGGCACGCCTGCGGGGGTTGCGAACGACCGGCCGGATCGTGCTTCTGGCGACGCACGATCTCGACATCGTCGACGGTCTTCTCGACTGCGCCGTGGTGCTCCGCGCGGGGCGTACGGTTTCGCTCGCCGAAGCCGGCGGCAGCCTGCGCGAAAGGTACCGTGCCGCCGTTGCCGATGAGCGCGCGGGAAGGACGACCTCGCGTGCGTGAGGCGTTCCGGGTCGCCTGGCTCGTTCTGAGCAAGGACATCCGCGTGGAGTCGCGCAGCCGCGAGGTCCTGTACACCACCACTTTCTTCGCCGCGTCGTGCGTGCTCGTTTTCTCGTTCGCCTTCGTGCACTCCGGACGGCCCGTCGAGGGAGCGGAGTCGGGCATCGTCTGGGTCGCCCTCGCCTACGCGGGCCAGCTCGCCCTCGGGCGGGCGTTCGAACGCGAGCTGCACCACGACGCGCTGCGGGGACTGCTGCTCGCCCCGGTCGAGCGGGGAGCCATCTTCGCCGGCAAGCTGCTCGGCATCGTGCTGCTGATGGCGCTGGTCGAGGTGGTCGTCGTGTTCTTCGTGGCGTTGTTCTTCTCGACGCCGTTTTTCGAGCACGGTCTGCTGTTTCTCGGGCTGCTCGCAGCCGGCACGGTCGGATTTGCGGGGGTCGGCGCACTGTTCGCGGCGATGCTCGCGAGAGCGCAGAGCCGCGCCGTGCTTCTGCCGGTGCTCCTCTATCCGATTACGGTGCCGGTGCTCATCGCCGGCGTAAACGGCACCCTCGCGCTGATTCAGGCGGATCCGAACCTCGACTTGGCGCGGTTCTGGCTGGCGCTGATCGTCTTCTTCGACGCGGTCTTTCTGACGCTCTCGTTTTGGACATTCGAACCGCTCATGACAGAATGAGCCTGATGACCGGACGCTGGTCGATCGGGTTGCTCGCCATCGCCGTGGTCATGTTCGCCGCGGCGCCGCTGCTGATCGCACAGGCGCCGTACGAGGCGACCATGGGCTTGGTGGCCAAGATCGTCTACTTCCACGTGCCGGTTTGGTTCGTGATGTTTCTCGCGATCTTCGTTTGCGGAATCTCCAGCGGCATCTACCTGTTCGGGGAGCGCCCGGCGGCGGATCGGCTGGCGGTGTCCGCGGCCGAGCTGGCGGTGCTGTTCGGGGCGATGGGACTGACCACCGGCCCGCTCTGGGCGCGGGTTTCCTGGGGCGCCTGGTGGGTCTGGGACGTCCGGCTCACCCTCGCGCTGATCCTGGAGATGACCTTCATCGCCTACCTGCTGCTGCGCAAGTACGGCGGGCCGGGCTCCGACAAGCTTTCCGCGGGGCTAGCGCTGTTCGGGATGTTCAACGTGCCCATCGTGTACGTATCGGTGAACGTCTGGCGGACGCTCCATCCGCAGACGACGGTCGTGCCCACGCTTGGCGCGTCGATGGCCGGGCCGTTCTGGTGGTGCGTGGCGGCTTTTCTCGCGCTGTTCCTCGTCATGCTCGGCGGGCGGCGCCGGCTGGCGGAGGCGGAGGCCGAGGTGGACCGCCTGCGACTGGCGTATGACGATGAATACTGACCTCTTCACGGAATGCGACGCGTGGTGCCGATGAACTCCGGAAACCGAGGCGTTGGATGCGGCGGCCGGCGCCGCACGTTGCCGTTGGGGTTCGCTCTGACCCTCGCGGTGGCGATCGCGTGCGTAGCGCCCTCCTGGGCCGAGGCGCAGCCGGAGCCCGTCAACGAGTTCGTTCCGATAGACGAGTTGCCGGAAGAGGATCGCCTGCCGGCCGCGCCGTTCCTGATCACCGCCTACTCGATCGTCTGGATCCTGGCATTCGGCTACTTCTGGCTCCTGTCGCGGCGGCAGGCCGACGTCGAGCGCGATCTGGCCGAGCTGGCCCGGCGGCATCCGGTCCCGGACGACGACGATCCTCTCGAGGCGGCCTGATGTTCGACATGACCGCCGGTCACTTCGTGTTCATTCCGGCGGTGCTGCTGTTCGGGATGGTGATTGGCTGGATCCTCGGATCGCGCGCCGCCGCGGATGCCTATGCAGCCGAGTTGCGCCGCCGCGAAGAGCGGGAAGAACGAGCGGCGCGGCGCGCGGAGATCAAGCCCCGAACGGCGTGATCGGCCGCTCGCGCGGCGCTGCCGCGCCGCAATCATTCCCCCAGCCAGTCGAGAATGCGCTCGACCAGCTCCCCGGCCGGCGTGCGGTTGGCGTCGAGGCGCAGATGGGCGTGCCGGTAGGACGACCGCCGCGTGCGGTACAGCGCCTCCATCGACATCCGGTCCGCCGCCAGCGGACGGCGGCCGTCCGGCGGGATCCGGTCGACGACGGTCTCGAACGAGACGTCCAGCCAAACGGACGCGCCGTCGGCGTTGATGAGACGCCGATTCGCCGGGTCGGCGAACGTGCCCCCTCCGGTGGCGACGATCGTGTGACGCAGCGGCAGGAGGTCGCGGAGCACCTCGCGCTCGACCGCGCGGAAACGGACCTCGCCGTCGGTTGCGAAGATGTCGGCCACGGCGCGCCGCTCGCGCGCCTCGATCCGGGCGTCCACGTCTTCCACCCGCCAGTCGATCCGAGCGCCGAGCGCCCTCGCCACCGTCGATTTGCCGGCGGCCATGAACCCTACGAGAAAAACCTTGTCGGTTCGCACGCGGCGCAGTGTAGCAAGGGTGTGCCGGGTCACGCGGCCGGTCGGTTCCGGCGCGGCGCGGGAGCGCGGGCTTGCAGTCGATTCACGCGCGGAGCGAGTCGAGGGCGGCGAAGAATCCCGGATACGAGACGTCCACCACGCCGGCGCCGTGGATCACGCTCGGTCGGGCGCCTGCCAGGGCCGCCACGGCGAACGCCATCGCCAGACGATGGTCGCCGGCCGCGTCCGCCGCGCCCCCCGGCGGCACGCCCTCGCGCTCGGCGCGGAATCCGTCGGGGCGCTCCTCGACCCGCACGCCGAGGGCCCGGAGGCCGGCCGCGAGCGCCGTGATCCGGTCGCTCTCCTTGTGGCGCAGCTCGGCCGCGCCGCTGACCTCCACGGCCGTCCCATGTGCGGCGAGGGCGCCGAGGACCGGAAGCTCGTCTATGAGGGAAGGCACCTCCTCCGCCCCGATGACCACGTCCCGGAGCGACCCCGGCCGGACCCGGACGTCGCCGATCGGCTCGCCCCCGGAGGTGTCCGTGACGTCCACGTCTATGTCGGCTCCGGCACGGCTCAGGACATCGAGAAACGCCGTGCGCGTCGGGTTCAGGCCGACCGCCTCGATGGCGACGTCCGAGTCCGGGAGGGCTGCCGCGGTGACGGCCCAGAAGGCGGCGGCCGAGGGGTCTCCCGGTACCGTCAGGGCCAGCGGGCGTAGCGGGGAGCCGCCCGCGACGGCGATCGCGCCGTCTTCGCGGTCGACGGGCACTCCGAACGCCTCGAGCGCCCGCTCCGTGTGATCCCGAGTCGTCACCTGCTCGCGGACCCGCGTGACTCCCCGGGCGTGGAGGCCGGCCAGCAGCACCGCGCTCTTCACCTGTGCGCTGGCGACCGGGGGAACGTACGTAATGCCGTTCAGGGATCGTCCGCGGATATGCAACGGCGGGCGTCCGGCGTCGGCGTCGACGTGCCCCCCCATCCGTTCCAGCGGCTCGATGATGCGCCGCATCGGTCGCCGCTGCAGGGACGCGTCCCCGGTCAACTCCGTGTCGAACGGCTGGCCGGCGAGGACCCCGGCCAGCAGGCGCATGGTCGTGCCCGAGTTTCCGGCGTCGAGAACATTCGTCGGGGGAGCGAGGGCGCCGAGTCCGCGGCCCGTGACGGTCACGGTGGACGTCCCGTCGCTGTTCGCGGTCTCCGCGATCGCGACCCCGAGCGCGCGGAGGCATCCCAGCGTCGAGGAGCAGTCCGCGCCGCTCGAGTAGCCGGCGATCGTCGACGTCCCGCCCGCCAGCGCCGCGAGCAGCGCGTAGCGGTGGGAGATCGACTTGTCGCCCGGCACCCGCAGCCGCCCGCGCAGGCGTCGTGCCGGTTCCACGATGACGGATGTCGGGGCCGCGACGCTCATGCGCGCCCACTATACCGCACGGTTCGTGCTTGCCCGGCCGCACCGGCGCCGGGTATCGTTAGCCGTTCGCCCAGAGCATGCCTCCCGCCGGGAATCTCATCCGTCTCGATTTCCCCAGCCATCTCGACATGCTGGATGTGGTCCAGGTGTTGACGGATCACGTCGGACAGGTGGGCGGCCTCGACGACGAGGCGACCCACTGGGTCGGCGTGGCGGTTCGCGAATCGGTGATCAACGCCATCAAGCACGGCAACGGCGAGGATCGCAACAAGCGCGTGACCGTCGAGATCCGGCTCGAGCCCCGGGCGAAGCCGTTGCGTCTCGTCATTCGCGTCCGCGATCAGGGGCCGGGCTTCGACCCGGACACCGTGGCAGATCCACTGGCGCCCGAGAACCTTCTCAGGTCGAGCGGACGCGGCATCTTCTTCATGCGCAGCTTCATGGACGACATCACGTTGCAACGGAGCCCGGAGGGCGGGATGGAGGTGTGCATGGTCAAGAATCTGGGCGCTGCGGAATGACGCAGACACCATCGGGCCCGGGCGGCGATGCCGGGGCGGTCGATCCGCTGCTCGTCGCCACGGCGGCCGAAGCCGTGCTGCACGCCGGGGCCATGCAGCATGCGCACTTCGGGACGGACGTGCAGGTCGACAAGAAGGGGGTCATCGACCTCGTCACGCAGGTCGACCTGGAGGTCGAGCGCTGGTTCAGGGACATGATCGGGGAGCGGTTCCCGTCCCACGCGGTCCTTGCGGAGGAGCTCGACGACCGGTCGGGCGCATCCGTGCGACCGGAGCACCGCTGGGTGTTCGATCCGATCGACGGCACCGTCAACTACGCGCACGGCCTGCCGATCTTCTGTGCGTCGCTGGCGCTCGAGATCGACGGCGTTCCGACCGTTGCCGCGGTCTACGACCCGATGCGGGAAGAGCTCTTCACGGCGGAGCTGGGCGCCGGCGCCCGGCTCAACGGCGTCCCGTTGCGCGTGTCCACGACCACGGCGCTGGTCGACGCGATGCTCTGCACCGGGTTTCCGTACGACGTGCACGAGACCGTCGACGAAGTCATCGGGCTGTTCGGGGCCTTCGTGGCCGAGGCGCGGGCGGTGCGCCGGTTGGGCTCCGCGGCCCTGGATCTCTGCTACGTGGCGGCCGGGCGGTTCGACGGCTTCTGGGAGCAACGTCTGCATCCGTGGGACATGGCGGCCGGGGCGCTCCTCGTGACCGAGGCCGGCGGCACGGTCTCTACCATGGCCGGCGCCCCCTTCGACTCCCGCGAAGGCTCGGTCGTGGCAACGAACGGTCCGCTCCACGAGGCGATGCTGGCGACGATCCGCGGCCGTTCCCTGCAGCGGACGGGCTGACATCGATCCGTGACACCCCACGTCTGATCCACCCCGGACATCCAAGTCGTAGGGATCGTATGCCCGGCGGCGCGTTGCCGTTCCGGGCGCGGTGCTCCGGATTCGCGTCCGGCGTGCCGGCAACCTGGCATCGATCGTGCTCTGTCCTGCTTGCAGCAGAGTTCGATGCCTGTAAACGACACACTGGAGGCCAGCATGTCACGCACCACCTGGAGAATGGGCGCCGCCGCCGCGATCGCCGCGGCGAGCGTCCTCGGCGCCGGATCCGCGCTCGCGCAGCAGTCCGTCACGCTCACCGCGGGGCAGTTCGCGGTCAAGGGTTTCGACGGTCGGATCGACCGTGACGTCCTGCTCGAGAACCTGAACGTGTTCGCCTTCCGGCTCGACGACTTCAAGGGCGGATCGGTGGGGGGATCGTGGGACCTCGCCCTCGGGGACTACTTCGAGGTCAGTCTCGGACTCGGCTACTACCAGCGGACGGTTCCCAGCGTCTACAACGACTACGTGGACATCGACGGCAGCGAGATCGCCCAGGACTTCCGCCTCCGCATCGTCCCCGGCACCGCGACGATACGCTTCCTGCCGTTCGGAGACACGCCGGTGCAACCGTACTTCGGGGGCGGGGTCGGCTTCTACGCGTGGCGCTACTCCGAGTTCGGCAAGTTCATCGACTTCAGCGCCGCCGACCGGTTCGGCTCGTTCGATACGTTCACCGACCGGTTCGTGGCCCAGGGAACCGACGCCGGCGGCATCGTGCTGGGCGGGGTGCGGTTTCCCTTCGGCGATCGGTATGCGTTCGGCCTGGAGGTCCAGTATCACGAGGTGAGCGGGGTGGTGGGCATCGACAACGGGTTCCTGGAGGACGAGATCGACCTCGGCGGCCTGACCTCGCAGGTGACGTTCCAGGTGGGCTTCTGACGGGGATGGGGTCCACGGACACGCCGGCGACCGCCGGTTGGTATAATGCCGGCGTCCGTGGCCCGCATCGTTACCTGGATCCAGGCTTTCGCGCTCGGCATAGGCGGGCCGGGACTGTTCGTCGTCGCCTTCCTGGACTCGTCCTTTCTGTCCCTGCCGGAGATCAACGATCTGCTCGTCGTGATGCTGGTGATCGAGCACAACGCGCGTATGCCGTACTACGCGCTGATGGCGACCCTCGGCTCGGTTGCCGGTTGCCTGGTGCTGTACAGCATCGGCAGGACCGGGGGCGAGTCACTGGTCCGGCGTCGCTTCGGTGGCCCCCGCATGGCGCGGGCGCTGGAGCTGTCGAAGCGGTACGGCGTGCTGGCGATCGCCGTGCCGGCCATCCTGCCGCCGCCGGCCCCGTTCAAGATCTTCGTGCTCCTCGCCGGTGTGGCCGCGGTGCCGGTGTGGCAGTTCGCGACCACAATCGCCGTGGCGCGGGGATTCCGGTACTTCGCGGTCGGCGTCCTGTCGGTGCGCTACGGCGACGACGCGGTGGCGTTCATCGAGGCCAACGGGCGCGCCGTCGCCTTCGCCGTCGTGGGGTTGATCGTTGCCGGGGGCCTGGCCTGGATCCTCTGGCGGCGGCGCACCACGCCGCGAAGCGGCGAATTACGATCTACCGCTTCCAAGGATGATTCCCCGCGGCCTCTGTGAGACGAGAAGCATGGTCCCCGACCTGTCGGTCGTGATTCCCCTCTACAACGAGGAGCCGAACGTCGTCGAGCTGCACCGCCAGCTTACCGCGGCGCTCGGCGCCTGGGGCAGGTCCTACGAGCTCGTGCTCATCGACGACGGCAGCACCGACGGCACCTTCGCGGCGCTGAAGGCGCTGCAGGCCGGCGATCCTCACGTCCGCGTCATTGTCTTCCGGCGGAACTTCGGACAGACGGCGGCGTTCGCGGCCGGCTTCGCGCATGCCCGGGGGCGGGTCATCGCGACCTCGGACGGCGATCTGCAGAACGACCCGCGCGACCTGCGGATGATGGTGGAGATGCTCGACGAAGGACACGACATCGTCTGCGGTTGGCGCCGGGTGCGCCGCGACCCCTGGCTGACCCGGCGGGTGCCCTCGAACCTCGCCAACTGGCTGATCTCGCGCACGACCGGGGTGCGGCTTCACGACTACGGGTGCTCGCTCAAGGTGTTCCGAAGCGAGGTCGTCCGGTCGCTCCGACTCTACGGCGAGATGCACCGGTTCATTCCCGCCATCGCCAGCGAGCAGGGGGTACGGATTGCCGAGATCGAGGTCAACCACCGGCCGCGGCGTTTCGGCGCCTCGAAGTACGGCCTGTCGCGCACGGTGCGGGTCATCCTCGACCTGTTCACCGTGAAGTTCCTCCTGAGCTATTCGACGCAGCCGATACAGATCTTCGGCCCGCCGGGGCTGCTGATGGGGACGGTCGGACTCGCGATTACCACCTACCTCGGATACCTGCGGCTGTTCGCCGGCCAGGCGATCGGCGACCGGCCGCTGCTGCTGCTCGGAATCCTGTTGATCTTCGCGGGCATGCAGTTCCTGACTCTCGGTCTCCTCGCGGAACTGCAGGCGCGGACCTACCACGAGTCGCAGGACAAGCCGATCTACGCGGTTCGCGAGATTCTCGAGACACCTGCCGGCAGGGTGCCGGAAGAAGGCGCGTCGGTAGTCCCGGACCGGCGCTGACTCGCGCGCGTCACGCGTTGCCGAGCAGTCGCGTCGCCGCAAAGATCCAGATCACGACCCGCGTCTGTCCGCCCAGGGTGGGGAGACGCCAGGTGTCATCGTCGGGGGCGCTCCCGTTGCGTGCATGAAGGGCCACCGGCTGCCTGAACTCGAAGGCGAGCTGGTCGGCGACGCCCGCCCCGCGTGCATGGTAGGGCTCGCCACCGTGGAACACGAGTGCGTGGGTGTCGCCCACAACGGCGACCGGCGCATCTCCGCCGGGCGCGACCGGCGCAAGCAGCGTGTCCTCCGGCGCGATGAGGCCGCGAGCACGGATTTCCTCGCGCGGCGGCGTCTCCGACAGGCGTTGCCACAGATCGCCGCGGATCGGCGTCGTGAACCACGCGAGGCCGTACGGCTGGGTCGCTGCCGCCTCGATCTCGACCAGTTCGCGAACCGTCGCCCCGATGATCTCCGCCGCCACGACGCAGCCGACGCCGGACCAGTGCGAGTCCTGGCGGCAGTAGAGCGGGCCCTCGTGGTGGAACCGGTCGCGGATGAACGCCGGAGTCAGATCGACCAGACGAACGCCCTGCGCCTGCAGGTCGTCGTAGACGGCCCGCAAGGTTGCGTCGAGCCGTCGGACCGGGATCGGCACGTCCAGTTCCGGCGCGAGCCGGTCGGGATAGATGATGCCCTTCGGCGGCACGGGGACGACGACGAGCTCGATGCCGTCACGGCGCAGCCGCTCGGCTGTCGCGGCAATTCCGGCGACGGCCGCGCCCGAGCGAGGGGTCGCGGAGGCGAGGGCGGTGGCTTCCTCCGCAGCGAAGAACCACCCGTCGCTGCCGGTCAGGACCTGCGCGCCGCTTGCCGATGCCTCCGCGGCCAGCCGTGCACAGGTGACGCGAAACCGTTCGACGAGCTCGGGGTCTGCCGAGCGGCCCGTGCAAGACATGGCCAGGAGCAACACGAAGAATGAGCCCGCGGCACCCCGAAGGCGGCAACCCTTCAGATGGATGCGCCGGACGGCTGTCGGCCGGCGAGCCGGTATTGTGTCGGCCGTCGAGTTCGCCGCAGCCGGACGGCCCGCCGGCAGAGGCGTGAGTGTCGAATTGATCGCCATACCAGTTGAGGCTAACATCCTGCGTCGCTGCCGAATCGTCCAACGTGTTCCTTCGTGAGATTTATCGGCCCAGCCGCGCTTGTTCCAGTCGTCGCAGCACTATGGTTGTCCGCCTGCGCGGAGTCCTCGGTGTTGCCGCCCGCGGCGCCGTCGCCGCTGCCCGCGGAGAAGGTTGGACGTCTTGGCATCGCCTGTCCCGCAGGCGCAAGGGCCCAGTCGCTAGACGGCCGACCGGTCCCTGTACACTTCGGAGTTCCGGTCGTGAGTGGCGGGCAGCAGCCGGTGACCGCCGGGTGCTCGCCGCATTCAGGCAGCGCCTTCGACATCGGCTCGACGCGGGTCACCTGCGGTGCGTCGGACGCTTTGCAGCAGACGGCGAATTGCGCCTTTCAGGTGACGGTCCTGGGGCCTCCGAAGCTCGCGGTCACTCGGTTCCTGGCATTCGGAGACAGCATCACGGCCGGAGTGGTGTCATCCTCCACGGGCGGCACGCGGCTCGACGTGCACAACGCGTATCCGGCTCGTCTCCAGCGCGGTCTGGCGTCACGCTACTTGACACAGAACATGCGGGTCATCAATGCCGGTATGCCGGGAGAAGAGGCGTCGGAGGCGGTCGGGCGGTTCAACGCGGCTCTCGGAAGGTACCGTCCCGAGGTCGCGTTGCTAATGGAAGGCACCAACGACCTGGACGTGATTGGGGGGGCTGGAGCGGGGAGTGCAGCCGCGGCTCTCGACCGAATGGTGGCTGCCGCCCGCGCCGCTCGCGTCGACGTGGTGCTGATGACCATTCCGCCCCAGCGGGACAAGGGAGCCTCACCCCTGGTGCAACCCTTCAACGACCGAATTCGTTCGATCGCCGGGCGCCGGGGTGCCGTCCTCGTCGATGTCCATCGGCTGCTCCTCAACGGACCCTGCACCGGGCTGCAACATCTGCCGTGTATGGGGCGCGACGGACTGCATCCGACGGAGCAAGGCTTCCGTTTGATCGCGGAGGAGCTGCAGAGGGTGCTTGTGGCGCGGTACGAGGTGGAGATTCTGATGGCGACGGCGGTGCAGCCGGGCGACACGGCGGCGGCGCCGCGTTCGCCCGATCGGGAAGCGGTGTCTCACCGAAGGCTTGGAGGATGATGCGCGGGGCGTGCGGTTTCGTCCTGGGACTGGCGTGCGGCGTGGTTGCCATGCTGGCCGCCGCAGTCGGGCCGGCGTACGCCCAGGGTGGCGCGGAAGACCCGGCCGCTCCACAGGCCGGGGACGATGGTGAGTCGGGTAGCCGATGGCCTCTTCTCGCCGGGCGCCTGCATCTGCACATCAATGGGGCCTATCAGCCCACGGTCCGGCGGTACGATTGGGCAAGGATGTTTCAGGCGTACGGCGAACAGGCGCAGTTCGTCTCGCGGGCGGAGTTCGAGGGACAGGGCCATGTGGACGCCGGCGGTGCGTTCCGCGTCTGGCGTGGGCTGGAGGTCGGGGCCAGCTACACGCAGGTGAGCCGGTCCGGCACGGCGGAGGTGACGGGCACGGTGCCCCATCCCCTCGATGTGGGCAGGGATCGGACGGTGCCGGCACGGACGCTCGCGCTGCCGCACCGGCAGCGCGCGACGCACGTCTACGCCTCGTGGCGTGTCGAGGTGCGCGACGGGTGGAGCGTGGCGCTCTCGGCGGGACCGACATACTTCAATCTGCGCCAGGGAGTCGTTGCCAACGTGACGGCCAGCGAGGCCGGAGGCCCGCCGTTCGCGGGCGTCAACGTGCACATCGACACCGGGGAGCACACGCGAAACGGGGTCGGGTTCAATGCCGGCGCCGATTTCATGGTCATACTGACTCCCGCCGGCATGCAGCCCAGACTTGGCGTCGGCTACTTCGTCCGTCTGGGCCTGGGCTCCATCGACATACCGTCCTCCGCCGACACCTCGCATGCCTACTACGTCGGCGGGGTGCAGACCGGCGCCGGGTTGCGCGTCCAGTTCTGATTCAGGCGGTTTCGCTCGCCCGGGTCTTCCGCTTTTCCCATGACGCGCGGAACAGGAACTTCGCGTAGGGGAAGACCTGCTTGATCGCGGAGACGTTTATCTGGCAGGGACTGAGGCAGGTCGAGCAGCGTTCGCGTCGAATGCGCTCGCGGTGCGCCTGACTCGATCGGTGAAAGTAGATTGCGCCGGGATCCTGCTCCCTGACGTTGCCCACCGGGTCCCCGTTCTCACAGAAGAAGAGGTCGCCATCGGGATTGAGCATGAGTCCCTGGGTCTGGAATGGACAGGGCGCCGACCGGTGACCGCTGTTGGCGATCATGTCGGCATAGTGCATATAGATGTAACTCTGGCCATCCAGCAGCGGATCGAGCCGGACCCGGTCGAGGAAGAAATCCCGCATTCGTCGCTCTTCGTTGCCGGTCGGCCTGCAGGCCTCGCTCAACTCGCGGTTCCCGAGCATCGGGTCGGTGAATCGGACCATGTTGAATACGATGTCGAGCTTCTCGCTGCGCGCCCAGCTCAGGATCGTTTCGGCGGCGGCCAGGTTTCTGGAGAAGATGGTGGTCGAGACGCCGATGTTGAACCGGTACTGCCGTCGCAGGGCCTGCATGGCGCGGATCGTCCTGCATGCCCGTTCGAAACCCTTCGGCGCCCGACGCACCTCGTCGTGCAGCGAACCGATGCCGTCGATGGCCACGCGGACGCTGCAACTGACATTCCGCGCGTCGCAGAGCTTCACGATGTGGGTCAGCATGGGCACTGCACGTTCGGGCGTCAACCCGGTGGTGCTCAACCCGATCTTGCGCAGGTTGGGCAGCCTGTCGAGAATGACCCGGGAGAGTTCGATCAGGTCGTCACGGGTCGTGGGCTCTCCGCCCGAGATGTGGACGTTCTCGATACGTCGCCAGAACGGCGAGGCGAAGACGCGCTCGATCTCGTCTATCGTCATGTCCGGCTTCAGGCGCCCTCGCTTCCAGTTGCCGCACATCTCGCACTCCGCGTCGCAGACGAAAGTGCAGTTGAAGATGAGGACCGTCGGGTGAATGGGAATGAACTTCGCCAGACAGGAGTCGACCACGTCCCGCGGCCAGCCCTTTACCGCCCGAGCGAGATAGCGCGCCGCATAGACTTGAGCCATCGGCCGGATCGTACCGTGGCGTCCATGGGGTGTAAAGGTGGCGATCCGGAGCCAGAGCTAGAGCCAGCCTTGCTCCCGGTACCATGCGGCGGTGCGTCGTACGCCTTCGACGAGATCGACGGCCGGGGCGAATCGCAGCTCCCGCCTTGCGCGCGTGGCATCGAACGCCCGGTTCTTGGTGAAGAATTCGACCCGTCGCCGGTAGAGCGGCGGTTCGATACCCAGCGGCACGCACACTCCTTCGCACAACGCGCCGGCCAGCCACACCGGCCACACGGGAAAGCGCCAGCGCGGCGGCGCCACGCCCAGCTCTTCCGCAATCACCCGCACGAGCTCGTTGAGCGAGGTGTATCGGGGGCCGGCCAGCATGTATGTGCGGCCGGCGGCGATCGGGCTCTCACCGCAGAGTCGGAACCCCTCGACGAGATCGTCGATGTACGTCAGGTGATAGCAGACCGTGCCCTTGCCCAGCATCGGGAAGCGGCGTTTCGCGATGCCTCGGAACATCTTCAGGAACCGGATGTCGCCCGGGCCGTAGATTCCCGCGGGGCGGGCCACCACCACCTCCATTGAGCCGCCGCGGGCGGCGGAGCGCGCCAGTTCCTCTCCCTCGAGCTTCGTCTTCTGGTAGATGTCCCCGGGCGCCAGCGGGGCGTCTTCGTCGGCGGGGGGGCGCTCGATGTGTCCGTGGACGCCCACCGTGCTGCAGTGAACGAACCTCGTAACGCCGGCCTGCTGCGCGGCATTCAGCAGTGCGTGCGTCCCGTGGGCGTTCACCGCGCGGTAGTTCCCGTCCGGTTGTCCTGCGGTGCGGTACGTGGCGGCGATGTGATAAACGATGTCGATTCTCTCGCAGGCCGGCGCCAGTGAGGCCTCGTGGGTCAAGTCGCCCAGCACCACCTCGACGCCCGCCTCGGCGAGCGCAGCGGCCTGCGCCTGACTGGCCGGGCGCACCAGGCCGCGAACGTCGATTCCTCGCCGCGACAGCGAGCGGGCCAGATGGCCGCCGGTGAATCCCGTCACGCCGCTGACCAGAACCCTCAAGCCGCACCCGAGCGGGGAGCGCCGGCTTCACCGGCGGACGTGCGCCGACCGAGCAGGCACTCGAACGCGGCCGCCGTACGCGACAGGTACGATTCCCGGCTGTAGTGGGAGGCGGCGAGCACCCGTGCGGATTCCGCCAGGCGAGCCCGTTCTTCGGGGTGGTCGATGAGCCGCGCCATGCCGGAGGCGAGCGCCGAGGCGTCCGGTGGAACCAGCAGAGCGGTCGTCGCGCTGAGCACCTGCGTGTGCGTCTGGAGATCGGTGGCCACGATCGGCCGCCCCGACCGGAGGTACGAATAGATCTTCAACGGCGTGTTCGTGCCGCTGGTCCGGGGTGACACCAGTATGTCGCTGGCCGCCACGAAGCTCGGTATCTCCTGCGGCGGTCGCTGCCCGGCGAAGAACAGCGGACTGCCGGCCTGCGCCGCCTGCTCTCGCGCCCGGTCGACCTGCGCCGCCGTGCCGCCCACCACGAGGACACGCGCGTCGGCGTGGGTCCGGGCGAGTATCGCTGCCGCCCGCATCAGCAGGTCGAGACCCTGGTACGCTTCGAAGGTCCCTGTATACAGCACCACCGGTTGCCGGTCGTTCAGGCCGTAGCGCGCACGCATTTCGTGTGCCGGGACCGGTGCCGCGACCTCCACGTCGCCGCCCATGACGTTCTCGATCAGGAACGCCCGCGCGCCGGCGCCGCGTGCGACGGCAGCGTTCTGCAGATCCGGGCAGATCGTGATGATGACGTGGGACTTGTCGATCAGGGCGGTCTCGATGCGCTCGAATACCTGGCGGATCAGGGCCGAGCGGGTGTACCCGAAATTGACCAGCTGCTGCGGCAGGCTGGAGTGCATGTCGTACAGGTGGGGAATCCCGAGCCGCTTCGCCAGCCAGAGTCCGAGAACGCCCGCCTCTTCGTGCGAGTGAATAGCATGGTACCGATTGCTGACCGCCAGCCTGAAGGCGGTCAGGGCCAGCATGGCGTCGAGCAGAATCTTGACTACCGACGGGCCAATGCGCACGCCGCGAACGAACGGCGGTCGGAGGCAGCGCACGATCCGCAGATTCGGGAGCTTGACGTCGCGACCGAACGGATAGGTCACCAGATCGACCGCGTAGCCGAGTTCGCCCAGCGCCTTGATTCTGTGGTACTCGCTGAACGGCGTTCCCCGGGGCTCGAAGAATGGCTCCGGGGCAAGCATGAGTATCCGCGCGGAGACGGGCACGTGAGTTCGCTCTCTTGGCCGCGTATGATAACAGGATGCCGTCACGCCGTGCGGAGCCCACTTCACCGTCGCCCTTTTTCCCACGGCGCGGCGATCGGCAGGTGGAATCGGGCTCAGGGACCACGTGAGACGCCCGCGCGTGCTCGTGCTGACGCTTTATTTCCTGCCCGTGCGCGGCGGTGTGGAGACGCATGCGCACGCCATCGCTCAGTGGCTGCACCGCCGCGGGTACAGAACGCTGGTGGTGGCGACGCGCGTGGGTCTGCCCGCGGCGGCCGCATCGAGCGAGATGGTAGACGGCGTTCCCGTCGATAGGGTGCATTTCGGAGGGGCCCGCCGCCAGGCTGGCAAGTGGCTGGCGCTTCCTTTCGTTGTCGCGGCGCTGGTGCGCCGGCGGACGAGCTACGACGTCATTTACTGTCCCGACATCAGGATAGTCGGCATCGCCGCCATGGCCGCGCGGTATCTTCTCGGCAAGCGGCTGGTGGTTCAGCCCGCGGTGCAGGGCACGTTGTCGTGCGCGACCTGGGACGGTCAGTTGAGGCGTGTCGGGATAAGGCCCGCCGGGGTGCTCGGCCGCGCGCTCAAGCGAGTCGGCCAGCGCCTGTACGGGAGCGCGGACGCGTACGTTTGCGCGTCCCGGGAGACCGAGTACGAAGCGCGGAACCTCGGTATTCCGAAGCGCCGAATCGTCTATCAGCCGCATGGCGTGTCCCTCGACGAGTTCAGGCCCGCAACGCCGGATGAATCGCGGCGGCTCAGGGTCGAGCTCGGTTGGCCCGGCGACAGGATCATCTGCCTGTTCCTCGGCCGACTTGCGAGGGAGAAGGGAGTTCTGGACCTGCTCGATGCGTGGCGGCACGTCGATGCGGACCGGGCTTTCCTGGTGCTGGTGGGGCCCGACATGACCGGGCACGGACTCGATGCGGGTCCGGAGGCGCGTGCGTACGCCACGCGTTACGGCCTGGCTGACCGCGTGCGGTTCGAGGGCGGCACCGACCAGCCGGCGCGCGCGATGCGGGCGGCGGACGTGTTCGTCGCTCCGTCCCGCGGCGAGGAGTTCGGCTTGGTGCGCGCCGAGGCGATGGCCTGCGGACTGCCCGTGATCGTGTCGCGTGTTGGCGGCATGGTCGAGTACCTGGCCGATCGGGAGAACGCGCTCCTGTGCGCACCGGGCCAGCCGGCGGAGCTCGCCGCCTGGTTGGGGGAAATCATCGATGACGCGTCCCTCCGCGCCGCGCTCGGGCGGGCGGGGCGCGCCACCGCCGAGCGTCATTTCGACGCCGACGCCTCGGCCGCGCGCATTGCGGACGTGCTTCGCGAGGCCGCGGGCTGCTAGGAGTCTGCGCCGTAGAAACGGGGCAGACTCCTAGGTTGGGCGGGAATCGGAGCCGCAGGCGACGATTTTGGGGCTAGCATTCGGCTCTATGCCCGGCCAGGCCGTCAGCCTCTCGGACCCGGTGGCCACTGTCCGATGAGCGCGGTGAGCACGACGGCTCATGTACCGTTCGCCGAGCGCGGCGGTCCCTTGCGAGGGTTGGTCGATCTCGCGACGTGCCGCTATCCGGCCTTCATCTTCGGCGGGCCTGTCGGCCGCCTGCTTCCCGTCTTTCACCTGCACGAGGTCACGCTGGCCCGGCTGGAGCCGAAGCTCCGGTATCTCGCCGAGCATGGCTACCGGACCGTGACCTCGGACGCCATCGACCGGTTCGTGCGCGATGGCGTCCATCCCGGCCGGCGGACGGTGGCGCTCTGTTTCGACGACGCTCACGCCAGCCTCTGGACCGTTGCCGCCCCGCTGCTGCGGCGGTATGGATTCCAAGCCATCACGTTCGCCATCCCGGGCCGTATCGCGGAGGCTGCCGCCGTTCGCCCGACCATCGACGATCCCGAGCCGGCGCCTGCGGCGCCGCCGGGCGACTTCGTGACGTGGCCCGAGCTGCGGGCGCTCGCGACAGGGGGCGTGATCGACGTGCAGTGTCACGGTCATGCGCACTCGAAGATCTTCTGTCGCGACACTCTCCACGGCTTCGTCACGCCTCACGTCGCCGCGTGGCATCCGCTCGATCTGCCGCTTCTCTTTGGGGATGCAGCCGGCGTCTACCTGCAGCCGGAGGACCTGGGCGCACCGCTCTACGTGCAGCGGTCCCGGCTGAGCGACGCCCGCCGGTATGTGGACGACGGCGGTGCGCACGACCGCCGCGTGGCGCATGTACGCAACCACGGGGGCGTGTCGTTCTTCGATCGGCGCGGCTGGGAGGCCGAGCTGCGGGCGCTCGCGGGCAGGGGCGGGGCCGGCGCCTTCGAGACCGATGACGAGCGGCGCGCCGCCATCTACGAGGATCTCGACCGCGCGCAGGCCGTGCTCCGCGACCGGCTGCGCATCAACCCGGTCCGGCATCTCTGCTTTCCCTGGGAGGTGGCCGGCGTGATCGCCAATGGCGCGGCCCGCGCGCTCGGCTTTCGCACCGCTTTTTCGGACCGCCTCTTCGGTCTGCGCGCGGTCCGCGCGGGCGACGATCCGTGGCGGCTCATGCGACTCAACGGCAAGTTCATTCCGTCACTGCCCAGACGCCGACGTGCGCTGGTCGCCGGGTGGAATCGCTGTTGACATAGTGACGATCGGGGCTCGTCGGCAACTGCCGACTCGTTGTCCGTGCCAATCAGTCCGGAACCGGATAGGCGCGGCGCACCGCGGTAATCTCCGTAGCGATCCGTTCCCGCGTCCAGCCGAGCTCGCCGGCCATGATCCGGGCGGCCGACGCCAGGGCGTCGTCTCCAGGGGATCCCGCCGAGCCCGCCTCGGTGCGCCGCAGCAGGGCGTCGGCGAGGCTGACCGCCATTTCCTCCCGCACCGCGTGCCGGACCTCGCCGGCCGTGACGGCACAGGTCGCGCCGAGCGCGGCGCGGTCGTCTTCCGAGTTGCGCAGGCGATCCAGGATGGCTCGATGCCGAGTGCCGTAGGTGCGGGCGAGTCGCCGGCGGGTTGCGACCGAAATCGTGCCGTCAGGGTCGTCCGTGGCATCGCGCAGGAAGGCGTCGACGTCAGGCATGTCGCCGCCGACGAGTGGTGTAACCGCCGTCCGGCAAGGGAGCGCGGAGCGCTGCAACTGGTCGACGGCCAGGTCCACGGCGTGTTCCCCGGTATCCCTGGCCGTCGTGTAGCGCACGCCGAGCACGCTGATCAGCCCGTGGATCCCGTCACGGCGGTGGTCCACGATCGCACTGTTCGTTTCGCGCTTGACGCCGTTGCCGCCGGGCGTCACGGGAAGCAGACCGCGATGGATCAGACGCACGTCTCCGGTATGGAGCGCAAGCCTCGGGAAGGCCCGGTTCGCCGCGGCAATGAACGCATCGATCTCGCGCCGGTCGAGCGCGAGTCCGTCCACCGCTCCGTCGTGGCGGTCGTAGCTCGTCCCGACGATCGCGAACTCGCGCCAGGGGGCCACGAAGAGAAAGCGGCCGTCGGACTCCCCTCCCACCGCGTGGGGGCCGGGCAGGGGTGACACGATGACGAGGTTCATCGCCTTCGACAGACTCCCGCACAGACGTCCCCCGGCGGCTGCGACCAGACGGCCGCCGAGCTCGGGCGCCCACGGGCCGGCGGCGTTGAGGACGACGCGCGCGCGGATGTCCAACGATTCGCCGCCGAGCCGGTCGGATGCGTGCACGCCCTCGACGGCGGAGCTGCGCATGAATGCCGTCGTGGCCTCCACGTAGTTCGCCGCGACGGCGCCGGCCTCGACGGCGGACGCGATGAACGAGAAGTGAACCCGATCGCAGTTGTACATCTGGCAGTCGTGCCATTCGATCCCGCCGGTCACCCCCTGCGGATCGATGAGCGGGTTCAACTCCAGGCACTCTTCTCGCGACAGCAGGCGACTGGGCGGCAGGCGCAGTGCACCGTCGAGCTCGGCGTTGCGGTCATGGGCGAGCAGGTCGTTGATCGCGAAGTAGAAACGCAGCAGGGGCCTGCTGCGAGCAATCCCGCGGCGGGTCGGAATCACGAACGGCAGCGGTTGCATGAGGTGCGGCAGGATGCGCGACAGGGCCCGGCGCTCCCGGACGAAGCGGCGCAGCGCCGCCACGTTGCCGGACTGCAGGGCACGCACCCCGCCGTGCACGGTCTTCGCGCTGTTGAAGGAGGTGCCGCCGCCGAAATCGCCGCGGTCGATGATGCCGACCGACAGGCCGCGCAGCGTCGCGTCCCAGGCGGCGATCGCGCCGTAGATGCCCCCGCCGATGACCAGCAGGTCGAACGTGCCGGCCGCCAGCGCCGCCAGGTCGCGTCGCACGGGGCCCATACTACAAGGCCTGCCGTGCGCATCGCATTGCCGCCTGATTGCTCTCACATGCCCCCTACTCACGGGCTGTTGGGCGAGAAACACGTGCAAGCGGCCAGATGTGGCGCCGGAGTCCCCCCGCCAACACAGCCATGCTCAATGCCTCGCCGGCCACGGTAGCCGCGGCGGCTCCGTGCATTCCGAAGCGAGGAATCAACACCAGGTTCGACGCGACGTTGGCGACGCATCCTACGACAGCCGCCCGTAGAAGCCAGCCACCGGCGCCTGCCGAGAGCGCCACGGCGTGCAGAGCGCAGAGCGGAAGGACGAACACGAAGCCCATGGAGAGGATTTGCAGCACCTGCCCTGCCGATGCGTACGCTGGTCCGAACAGCAGGACGACCGCCGGTTCGCCAAGCAGGAAGCCCGCCGCTGCGGTCGCGGGTGCAAGCAGAACGCCGGCCAGCAGCCCACGACGCGCCAACCGACCGTGCGCGGCCCGGTTGGCCATATAGTGGAGCGACAGCCTGGGAATCAGCACGGTTTGCAGCACCTGTCCGACGTTGGCCAGGCCTTCATAAACGCGATAGGCCGCGTTGTAGAGCCCTGTCTCCGCGTCACCCCGGATCACGCCGAGCATGACCGTGTCGGCGTAGCTGTACAGGTGGAGCACGAAGATGAAGGCCCCGAACGGCAGCGCCTGACGCTGAAGCGCCAGCCAACGTTCCCGGTCGAACGCCGGGCGAAAGGCTCCGATCTGACCGGCAGCCAGCGCCCAGGCCGCGATCAACGAGATCACGCGAGCGCCGACGAAGGCGACCGCCAACCCGACCAGCCCGAAGCCGCCCGCAAGGACTCCTACGCCGAGCACCAGCAACAGCGATCGGTCGATAACCACGACGAGGCCGTCCAGACCGAATCGTTCAATCCCCTGCAGGGTGTACCGAATTGTGAGCACGTAGGATCGGAGAATCGACGCGGCTCCAAGCAGATAGCACGCCAGCCGGACATCCGGCTCCGGACGCAACAGGTTCGCGGCCACCACCAGGCCGATCGCTGCAACCAGCGCCAGCGCCAGCTTCAATCCGAACGTCTGGGCTACCAGCGACTGCGCCGCCTTGTGGTCGCGCGCGACCTTCCGGGTGGTGACCTCCTTCAAGCCGAAGTCCATCACTGTCTCGAAGATCATCGCCAGCGCCAGCGCGAAGGAAAACTTGCCGTACTCCTGGTCTCCGAGCAGGCGCGCGGCAACGACGAGCAGGACGGCGAGCAGCAACGTACTCATCCCCGCGACGCTTGCGCGTGCGGCGTTGCCGATAAGTCCCAGCCCTGGATCCGTCATCCCCAACCCCTCCAGCCCGACGGGCGTCAGTCACGTGGCGGTGTCCCCACTCTCGGTTGAGAGCACGTCCGAACCGCAAACCCAGGGGAGGAGATTCTCTGCGAGCTCCGACCCGCACCCCGCTCGGGGTTGCGCTGCTACCCTCCCCCTGCATCCAGTATCGCGGTCGGTCTGAACAGCTCCCGCAGCCAAGGGAGATCCACGTTGAGGGCCAGAAGGCCGACAAGGACGCCGACGACGACGAACGTCACGAAGTACGGCTCCCGATAGAGTTGTTCCGGATCTCGGGTCGGGCTGTTGCTGCGGAATCCCAGGTGGATGTACCAGGCGATCAGTCCCGCAACGAAGGGCACGATGAGCAGCAACTCAATCCGGTAGCGGATCAGGAAGATCCCCAGGAACAGCCCGAACGCCACGGCACAGAAGATCGCCAGCACGAGCAGGCGCTCTTCCGTGTAGCCGCGAAACGACGCCCGGTAAGCGACGGCCCGCTCGCGGTCGTCGAAGTGCCGGTACTCCGCGAAGCGCTTCACCGCCATGAAAAAGCCGCCGAGCATCCAAAACGCCAGAGCAATCGACACGGGAACCGCCAGCGTCGTCCCGGTCGCGTACCAGCCCATGGCGAGCCGCAACGGGTTGTTGACCGCCTCGACCAGTACGTCGAGGTAGGTACGGTCCTTGGCCCGAATCGGCCGGACGTTGTATACGAGGCTCATCAGCCATAGCGCAACGGTCGCGACCAGAAACCGTTCCCCGATGAGGGTGGCGATGCCAAACCCTGCGGCGGCCAGGACCACCCATACGGCATAGGCGATCGGCAGGCGCACTCTCCGGGAAGGGATCGGCCGCCAGCCCTTGACCGGATGCTTCGCGTCGAACGGCGCGTCCAGAATGTCGTTGAGTACGTAGTAGCTCGACGCGACGAGACAGGCCGCCGCCAACGCCAGCGGGATCCGCCAGGCGAGCGCCGGGTCGCTGAACCCTGCCGTTGCGTTCAGCACGAGCAGGCTCCCCGGCAGCATGAAGACGTTCTTGAACCAGTGGTCGGGACGCGCCAACTGAACGTACGGCCAGACGGAGGCAGCCAAGCGGTCCCCGACCACGCAAGCCAACGCTCTCGGCGGGTGGGGCGACCATGTCGACGGTCGAGAGCGTTCGGTGGTCACGACTATGGATTCGCGATCAGGAGACGGCTGACAGTACCAGCAGGAGGCGAAGCGAAGCCGTCCCGCGGCGTGGCGGGGTACTCCCGGTGCGACCCGAGCTCGAAAGGAGCACGGCCGTCGGGACGAGGCCGAGCACGAGCGCCGCCCGGCCGATCCACTGAACGATCTCGCTGTCGGATTGCCACGTCCGCGGCCAACGGTCGAAGTGCACGAAGTGCAGTCCGTACAGCTGCGACCACAACGATGTCTGGTGCAGCGGATAGCCGCTCACGTCGTAGTTCGTCGGATCGTCGGGGTCGTGCAGCGGGCGGTTCACCAGCGCCGGCTCCCGCAGCATGTCGCCGAGACGAAATGTCATGATGCCGTCCGCGACTGACCGGAGGCCGGGCCGGTACGCGGTCGTCTTCTCGAAGAAGTGCGGCAGCGGAGGCGTTTTCATGTTCTGCGCGAACGGCGATCCCCCGTTCCGGTAGTTGTCGAGGTACGGACCGAACGCCGCCGCGGCGGAGATGGCCACCCCGACGAACAGCAGCGCAGCGGTCGCAAGCCGCACCGGCGGCCACGCGGTGTGGCTGGTGCGCCGCACCAGCACCGCCGTGAACACGCACACGTGGGCCAGCAGCACCACGAGCCCATTCCCCTTGGACAGCACCGCGAGCGCCGCGAAACCGCTCATCCAGAACAGCGCCCGCCAGGACATCGCGTCGAAGAATCGCACTCCCCAAAACAGGGACAGCGTCCCGAAGAGAATGACGAACCTGCCAGTCGTCCTTCAGGCCCGGCACCCAGTCTTCGAAGGCGATCGTGCGGATGATCCACATGTGATCGTCGTTCGCCTGCTGGTTGAGGAACGACAAGATCATCCAGAGGGCACAGCCTGTCACGAATACCATCGCCACGAGCCTGTGACCGCCCGCGCTGGCCGAGGAGGCCGGCGACACCCAGCGGGCCGCGGTTTCCGCCAGCGCAGGGCACCGCCGCAGTCCTTCACCAACCATGCGCAGCAGAATACCAGAAGGGAAATAGAGCTTTTCTGCCCCGCTTTCCCCGTGCGTCACAGCGCGGCCGCCAATAGGATCAGGATTCCCAGCCCGGTCAGCAGGCTCGCACCGTCGCCCAAGGCGAACACGACCGGATCGCTGTCGACCACGCCGCGATTGGCGAGCAGCCCCATGCGTCCCAGCCAATACACCAGCAGGGGACAGACCCCCCACAGGAGCTCCGGTCGTGCATGGGAATCACGCGCCTCCGGACTGTGGAGATACAGTGCGAGCACCACCGTTGAGGCCAAGCCGCTGGCCGCACCGAGCGCCGTCATCACGACGAGGTCCCCCGCGACGTATGCACGGCTGGCGGCCGCATCCCCGCCGGCCTCGCGCAAGGACACGATGTCGCCTTGCCGTTTGACGATGGCCAGGGCGAGGAAGACGAACAGGGAAAAAGTGAGAAACCAGTGCGACAGCATCACCGAGGCCGCTGCCGCACCGGCGAGAACGCGTAGGGTATAGAGAACGGCGAGAGTGATGACGTCGACAAGGGTCCTGCGCTTGAGGGTCAGCGAGTAGGCAAGCGCCGCGCCCAGATAGAGAAGCACGAACAGACCGGCCACGGCAGACAGCCAGAAAGCCGCCGCCAATCCGGCGGCCACCAGCGCCGCGCTGAGACCCATCGCCGGCAGCAGCCCCACCGTTCCCGCCGCCAGCGGGCGACGGCGCTTGCTCCGATGCCGGCGGTCGTCCGGCAGATCCAGCAGATCGTTCAGCAGGTAGGTGCCCGACGCGCAGGCCGACAGCGCCGCGAACAGCCAGGCCAGGAGCAGCCAGCTCTCCAGACGGGTCTCGTGCGCCGCGATGACAGGCGCGAACACCAGCAGGTTCTTCACCCACTGATGCGGGCGCAATGTCTTCAGGACATCGAGCGCGGAGCCGCCCGTTCCCGGCAGGAATCGGGCATCGCGATCCAGCGCCCGCACGCGGCGCCGCAAGCGCGCGGACAGGTTCACGCCGATCACGCGCCGCGCGTGCTTCCATACCGCCAGGTCCCGGCGTTCGTCGCCGACATAGTCGAATCCACCCTCCCCGAATCTCTCGACCAGCACCGCGGCCTTGGCCGGTCCGGCGAGATTGGTGCTCCCGTCCGAGGCGAAGCACCCCGTCGCGCCGATGCTCGCCGCGAGCGGGGCGACCGCGAGCTCGTCGGACGCGGAGGCCAGCCAGACGGCGCGCCCTGCTGCCTTTGCCGCGGCGATCTCGCCGACCACCGCCGGGTTCAGCACCAGCGTATCCGGTGGCACTGCAACGGCTTGCGCCACGTGGCGCTTCAGTGCGGCACGGCCCCTGGCAAGCGTGAAAGGCAGCATGAACAAGATATGCGGGGCGCTCGCAAGCAGCCGGAGCACCCCCTCGACCAACAGGTCGCCGCGGACCAGCGAGCCATCGACATCGACGACGAGGGGAGGGGATGCGCAGGGTGAAGCGACGGATGCCCCGCTCCGTACTTCGATTCTCTTTAGCGCGTTCATGATTGATAGACGTGCACCCCGGCGGAGACGCGACGTTGACCCCACTCGCCCTTGCTGCGACAATTCTACAGTTGGCTGCAGAGCAAGCAACTGCCGTCGGCGACGCTGGCGGCCGCGGGGGGCGCGGCGTCGATCCGGGACTGCTGGCGATAGGTCTTCTGCTGCTGGCAGCGGCCTGCACGGCCTTGACCGTCGATGTCGTGCGGACCGGCTACGGCGTGAAGGCCGACGAGGCCACGTATGTCGCCATGGCGTTCAGCGTAGCCTACGACGGCGACCTCGTCTACGAGTCACGCGACATTGCCCGTCTGCATGAGGTCTACGAGGGCGGGCCCTCCGGCATCTTCCTGAAGCGCGCCGGCGGCGCCCGCGATCGTTACGATCGGCTCTACTTCGGGAAGGCGTATATCTACTCGGTCCTGGCCGCGCCCTTCGTTCGCATCGCGGGTCTCAACGGCATGCTGCTGTTTCAGGTGGTGCTGCTCGGGGGCATGGTGCTGGCGGCCTATCTCTTTCTGGTCGCGCGTTCGTCGCAGGCCGTGGCGGTCTTCTCGGCGCTGGGCTTTTTCGGCGTCTCAATCGTGCCGCTGCATGCATTCTACCTGTCCTCCGACATATTCAATGCCGCCTGCGTAACGTTCGCGTACTTCTGCTGGTGCTACAGGGAGGTCGCTCCGCCGCGGCGAGGCCGGTGGCCAGCCTGGTTGTGGAGACCGACAGCGGATGTCGTCGCCGCCGTATTGCTGGGGTTGGCCACCTTCTCGAAGCCTTCGCACGCCCTGCTGATTGCGCCCGTCGTCATGCTGGCGGTGGGGCGGTGGCGGCTGTGCCACGGCGCCCTGATCGCGGCCGTGTTCGTCGCCGTCGTCGCAGCCAGCTTTGCGTTCAACGCGGCCGTTACCGGTGAACTGAACTACCAGGGGGGAGACCGAAAGACGTTTTACGGGACCTATCCGTTCGAGCAACCCGAAGCCACGTTCGACAACAGCGGCATCTCGATGACGACGAACGATGTGGACGAGGAGGCTTGGCGTGTCGGCTTCCTGTCGCTGATGCCGCGGAATCTCGGGTATTTCCTGGTCGGCCGCCATTTCGGCCTGCTGCCGTTCTTCTTTCCGGGCGTGGTCGCGATCTGGCTGTTCCTGGCGGCACGACGAGAACGCCTTCCGTGGCAGTGGAGCACACTGGGTGTCGTAGCGCTCAGCGTCGTCGTGCTCAGCGGCACCCTGCCGTACTCCTGGTCAGGAGGGGGCGGGCCGCCCGGCAACCGCTACTTTCTCAGCATTTATCCCGCGCTGTTGTTCCTCACGCCGCCGGTGACGTCGTTCGTTCCTGCGGTCGTTGCGTGGGCGGGCGGCGCGGCTTTCATTGCGCACATTCTGATGAATCCCTTCGTTGCGGCCAAGCAGCCATACCTGAGCCCAGAGCGTGGATTGCTGCGCGCGCTGCCGGTCGAGCTGACGATGCTCAACGATCTGCCGATTGCCCTCGACGGGTCCCGCCACCGTCTCGCGTACCGCTCCGACCCCGAGCTCCTGCTGTCCCTGCTGGACCGCAATGTGCATCGTTCCGGCCAGCTCGACTTGTGGGTGGCCGGAAAGAGCCGTACCGATGTCGTCGTGCGGAGCGGACAGTGTCTCTCGTCGATGGCGGTCACTCTCCGCTCGCCGGTCGCGAACCGGGTCACGGTCCGTTTCGGAGGCGACGAAGCGACGACTGATCTCAAGCCCGGCGTCGAGGCTCGGGTAGTGCTCGCTCCGTCCGGTGTCGAGGTTCGCGGCTGGTGGGCCTATCTGCTGTCGGTCCGAACCGGCGCAGGGTTCATTCCGAGCCTCCGTGTGCCGGGCTCGCGTGACGATCGGTTTCTCGGCGCGGTCATCGCCCTGCAGCCTCGCGCCGAGCGAGAATGCGCTCCGCGTTGACGCGGATCATCAACTGATTCCTGCAGAACCCGAGCATCCCTATTCGATTGCCGTAGGGCAACGGTCGTGCGTCGCCGTTCCTGAGCAGATGCTTGAGGGCTGCGGCCGGCCGAGACCTCTCGATCGTTCCATCGATGGCGAAGCCGTACTCTCCTATGCGCTTCTGGTCGCAGCGCAGTGGAAACGGGTCGCTGCCCGGCAGGATGCCGATGCCGCGCGATTCCGCCAAGCGAAAGGGACGCGGCCGTGGTACAAGGCGCGTGCGTCCGCCGTTGTCGCCAAGGAATATGCCGGTCGGTTGAGCCGACTGCACGAACTGGTCAATCAGGTCGCCGCGTCGAAACCACCATTTCCCGAAGGCCCAGGGAAGCACCACGATCGCGTCCAACCTGCTCGCAGCCCCGACAACGGAGGGGAGTGGTTGGCCGTCGCCAACCTCCGCGTCGCAGCAGAGCGCGAGGACTTCCAGGCCTTCGGTGGTGATGATCTGGCGCCCAGCGATCAGCAGCAGCCTTGCGTCGGCATCACGCTGGGCCACCAGGCTCTCTGCTTCGCCGGTCCTGTGGAACGTCCAGACGTCGCCGGTAGCGTGTCCGGCCGCGTCGCGAAATCTCCGAAAGTAGTGCATGCCCGCCGATTCGGCGAACAGCAGCCAACCCGCATACTCGGACGTCGCCCCGAGAGCGCCCGCGGCACGCCGGAAATTGGCGAGCGCGCTGTCGAAGAAACGATCACGGTCGAAATTCGGGTAATAGTGGACATGGCCGTCGATCAGGAACCGCCCGCTGACGATGTCGCCACCGGGCGCCCCGCGGCCCGTCGTCCCGGTCCCCGGCCCCGTGACGGCACGATGAAACTGCCGGCGAGAGACCATCTTGGCGCCTGCCGAGGCCAGGACGTCACTCCGGCAGTGGTTCGACGAACGCATCGAACACGCGCACGCCCAGCTCACGCGTGTCCCCGGAGCTCTCACTGGAGTCCGCGGGTCTGAAGGTCCGATCGACCAGCAGCTCCAACCGGACGACATCGTTACCGCCGAGATCGGCAGCAGAAAACACGTGGTCGAGGCGGATGCGCTCGGTCGTGTCCACCGTCACTTCGTCGAGCGTGCGTTCCGCCACCACGATCGAGAGCCGCTGCGGTTGCTCGAAGAGGTCGGGCCGTCCCTGAACGCCCAACTCCAGCCTGACGTCCTGACGCGGATTCCGGAACGAGAGGACCGCGCGCCCGGTGGTCCACCGCCACGTGCTGCGGTCGAAGACGTCGAACTCGACCTGATGCCAACCCTCCTCGTACACCAGGAAGCTGCTCTCGTGCGGCGGTTCGAGCGTGAGGGTGGCGACCCGATAGGCGAACTCGCCCAGATCGTCGCCCATAAGAGCCAGTCGTGCACCGGACACCGGCGAATGGAGACCGAGCGCCAGCGTCGCCGGCCCGATGTACGGATACGACGGGATTGTGATGCGTTCCGTGTACGTGATCGCGTGCCCCGGCTGCCATGCGGATGTCGCCACCGCCGGTTCGTGCTCGACCGTCCACAGGACGCGCTCCTCGTCATCGTGCAACTGCAGGAAAACGCGATAGTCCTCGCTCAACGGCTCGATGTCCGGGGCGACATCGAACCGGATGGTCAGGTCGACCGACGCGCCGAGCGGAACATGGTCCCGGCTGACGGCGAGCCGGACGACGGCAACCGGCGCCGGAGGGGGCGCACAGCCGGCCGGCAGCGCAAGGGCAACTGTCGCTACGGCCATGATGCCGCGCATCGCCATCGGGTCGAACATGCTCTGCATGAAGCCTCTGTCGCTAGACGGAAAGAAAGCTCAGGTCCGCCTCGGCAAGGCCGCGCCGCGCCGGCTTGTTGCGAGACTCATGCATTATATGGTAGACCCGTTCCATCTTTCTGACGAAGGTCGTGATGTCGTAGCCGACGCCGGTGCGGCGGGCTGCACCGGCGAGTTTTTCGCGGCGATCAGGATCGCCGAGCAGCGCCAGCACGGACCCGGCGATGGCGCTGGCGTCGTGCTTGGCCACGATGACCGAGTCGTGGCCATCGTGCAGGATGTCCGTGAGACCGTCGGCGTCGGTCGCGACGATTGGGCGTCCGGCCGCGAGTGCCTCGAACACCGTCAGGGGAGTGCCTTCCCAGAGCGAAGGAAAGACGACTACATCGAAAGCGGCGAACGCCCCTGCCACGTCGCGCGTGAACCCGGCGAAGCGGAGGCGTTCTGCGACCCCGAGACGTCGGGCCTGCCGCTCGAGGTCGTCCCGCAACTCTCCCTCTCCCACAATGCAGAAACTCACGTCGGGAGCCTGGTCCAGCACGAGCCTGGCCGCCTCGACGAGGAACCGATTGCCCTTCGCCGGCATCAGTCTCGTGACCGTGCCGACCACCGGGCCGACGGCCGGCAGCCCCAGTGAGGCTCTGGTCTCCCGCACCTGCTCGGCCGTCCGCGATGCGGTGAACTCCTCCAGCGGGGCGCCGAGATAGACGATTCTCGTTCTCGCGCGTGGAACCTGCCGTGCCCCGGTCACGAAATCGGCCGTCGAGCGTGACACGGCAATCGCTAGATCCGTGTACGGCGCGAGCAGTCGGTCCGCTACCTTCTGGAACCACGGGGTGTCCGTCAGGTTGGCGTGCTCGTGCAGCACGGTCGGCAGGCCCCGGCGTGCCGCGGCCAGGCGCCCGAACGTCGTTGCGCCGTATCCGTGCATGTGCAGGATATCGGCCCCGCGCCGGTCGAGCTCGGTCAGGAGCGCGGGGAGGGTCCGAGGATCGAACTTCGAGCGCGCGAGATACGTGACGTCGATGCCGTAGTCCTCCAGGCGTTCCTCCGACGTGTCGGGTGAACGCAGGCTGATGAGGCTCACGTTGAATCGCTCGGCGTTGAAGCGCGGGATCATCCACGTGAACAATCGCTTGACGCCGTGCATCCGTGAGCCGGGCCAACCGAGGTGGTCGCAGATCTGGACGATGTTGAGGGGGCGCGTGGTTACGGCCATTTCCTGTCCGACGCAAGGTCTCGGTCGGATGGTTCTCCCCGCCGGGGGCGAACCATCCGACCGGAAGCGGAATCCGAGCCGAATATTTTACACGACCGCGGTTCCGCCGGCCGGTCGGCGCGGTCGATCTCACGTCGTCGAGTCGTCCCGCCGGTCCCGGATGATCCGGGCGGGCACGCCGGCCGCAACGGCGAACGGCGGGATCCGATGGCGTACGACGGCTCCGGCTCCGATGATCGCGTCACGTCCGATGGCCACACCGTCGGCGACGACGACGTGCGCACCGAGCCAGACGTTGTCTTCCACCTCGATCCCTTTGGCAACCCTCTCCTGATAGAGCACGGGTGTGTCGGTGCGGTCGTGGGTGTGGTCTCCACCGACCAGGTACGTATACGCCGCAACCAGGGTGTGCTTGCCGAGTCGGACACGACCGCCGGAGAAGATCTCGCAGTTGAAGCCGATGCTCGCGTGGTCGTCGATCAAGATGTCCCCGTTCTTGCAGCTCAGAATGGTGCCCCGCCCGATGAAGACACCGGTTCCGATGTCGATGCCGCGGTTGTCGGCGCCCTTCGCGTCGAGGCAGCACCCGTCGTCGACCACGACGTCGTCGCCGATCCGTATCTTGTGGGGATGTCGAAGCACCACGTTGACGCCGAACGTGACGTTGCGACCGGTACTGCCGAGCAGCAGCGGGTACAGCTTCGAGCGCAGCAGGAGCCCAAGCGCTCCGGGGAGTGCGCTGCAGAGGGTCACGATCACTTCGTACTTGAGCAGGGCCCACAGTCCCGGCCGGCCGACCACGAGTTGGGCATACCGCGCGGCCTTGGAACGACCGGGCTCGAACAGTTCCTTCTGGATGACCGTGATCTCGCGCCGAGTGTGAGTCGCAGCCTGGCGCCCGTCCGGCGCGGAGGTCGTTTCGGCCAAGGTATCTCCTGTCTTGCAGGCGGAAGCTTAAACCGTTTCGCGGCCGGCCGGTGCTACACTGGGGGCTGGCTGCAGCATGGCCTACCAGAGCACCCTCGAAGCCCGGCTCGCCCGCAAGGCGACCCGCGCGATCAAGACCTTCGATCTCATCGAGGACGGTGATCGCGTGATGGTCGGCCTGTCGGGGGGCAAGGACAGTTGGGCGCTGATGCACCTGCTCGACGTGCTCCGCCGCCGCGCGCCCGTCGACTTCTCGCTGGTGGCCGTCAACGTCGATTCCGGCTACGCCGCCTACAAGCACGACGTCATCGCGCGTACCTGCGAGGCGCGCGGCTGGGAGTACCGCATCGAGCACACGTCGATCGGCGACATCATGGACGACGTGCTCGACGCCGACGCGACCCCGTGCTCGCTCTGCGCACGGCTGCGGCGGGGGGTGCTTTACCGGATCGCGGCCGAGGTGGGCGCGACGAAGATCGCCCTGGGGCACCACGCCGACGACTTCGTCGAGACGCTGCTGCTGAATCTCCTCTTTGCCGGGTCGCTGAAGGCGATGCCCGCGCGGCTGGTTTCGGACGACGGGCGGCACGTCGTCATCCGGCCGCTGGTCCACGTGACGGAAGACGAGGCGCGCGCGTATACGCGGGAATGCAAGTTGGAGGTGATCGGCTGCTGCTGTCCGGTCTGCGGCGACCTCAGCCTGAAGCGGCAGCGGATCAAGCGCTGGCTGCTGGATCTCGAGCGCGAGCATCCGGGCGTGAAGAGCTCGATGCTGAAGGCGCTCGGCAACGTCGCTCCACGGCATCTGCTGGACACGCGCCTGAACCCCCCCGGCGAGCTGCGCGCCACGAGCTGCCTTCCGGCCAACCTGCCTGCGCCTGTTCGGGAGGGTGCCGCGACGTAGTGACCTCCCGGTGGTCCGTCGCCCGTCGAGCAGCGCCATGCGGGCGGTAGTGCAGCGTGTGCGGCGCGCTTCCGTGACCGTCAATCGGCGGGTCGTCGGCTCGGTCGCGCAGGGGCTCCTCGTACTGCTGGGCGTCGGACGCGGGGACACGGACGACGACGTGACCTACGTTGCGGGGAAGATCAGGGACCTGCGCCTGTTCACCGACACGGCCGGAAAGATGAATCTCTCGGTGGCCGAGGTCGGCGGCGCCGTGCTCGTCGTGTCGCAGTTCACGCTTCTGGGTGACTGTCGCCGCGGTCGGCGACCTTCGTACACCGAGGCGGCCTCCCCCGAGCGAGCCCGCGCTCTGTACGAAGCCGTCGTCGAGCGCCTCCGTCAGGATGGCCTGTCCGTGCAGACCGGTGAGTTCCGAGCGATGATGGACGTCGAGCTGGTCAACGACGGTCCGGTGACCGTGCTGCTCGACAGCCGGCGTGCGTTCTGAGCGTTCTCATGGTCGGGCCGTGCGCGTGACGCAAGACGTCATGGGGGGAACTTTGCGGATTGCTCGATGCGCCGGTGCGGTCGGCTTCATCGCCGCCCGCTGGCTGCTCGATGTCTGCAATGTTGCGGTCCTGTGCGGGTGGCTGGCGGTTGCGAGCTCGCTGTTCGCGGCCGTCTACGCGGCGGCGTTCCTGAGTTCCCCGGCAGGGTTCAGGGCTGCGGTGCTGGGTCGGCGCGGCGCCCGCCTGCTGGCTCTGACCTGCGCCCTGAATCTCGCGACCGCCGGTCTCGACGCCATCGCACCGGAGTCGTTCGCCTGGCGCTCGGGGCTCGTCGATGGACTGGACCTGCTCGCGTGGGCCTGGGCTCTCTACGCCGTGCTGGCGGTCGCCCGGTGGTGGTGGGACTGCGGTCCGGGCGTTCCGGCCGGCGCCGTGCGAACGATTGAGTCGCGGCACCTTTCGATTTCGGCGGTCATCGTCGTCGTGCTCGTGCTCCAGATGTCCGCGTTGTTCAAGGGCCGTCCGACCCTGTGGCCGTTCATCGACTACCCGCTTTACAGCGCCGCCCAGACGACGGCGGTCCGGGCCATTCACTACCGGCTCTACGGTGTGTCCTCGCAGGGGCCGCCGACCTACATCGAGATCACTGCGGAGGCGCTCGGGATGAGCTGGTTCGTGTACCACACGGAGTTGATTCCACGCTTGTTCGACCGGCCGGGATCGGCGCCGGCGCAGTTCCGGCGCGCATTGGAGGCTGCCGACCTGCCGCCGTTTCGGCGCATCGAAGCCGAGCGAACGACTTTCGTGTTGGCTGAGGGAAGCACGATAGCGTTCCCCGAGCGCCGGCCGGTCGAGGTCGAGTCGACCGGCGGCGACCGCGAGACCCCCGATCGGGGCGGGACTGCCGCCGGACCCGCCGTCGGTACGCGTCAGCGATGAGCAACCACGCATCGCAGGCGTCGTTCACGGTTCTGGGAAACGCGTGGGCTCGATTCTGGTTTCCGACCACGACCGCCGTGCCGCTCGCCGTCTGTCGTCTGGTGCTGGCGCCGGCGTGGCTGTTGATCTTCGCGGGTTCGCCGGAGGACTACGCGGTTGCGCTCGACTACGATCCGGCGCGCATCGACCAGGCGCTGATCCGCGTCATCCTGGTGTTCGTGCCGGTCGAGATATTCCACACCGAGCAGTTTCTGCGCGGCGTTTGGCTGGCGGCGACGGTGGCCGGTGTCCTGGCGACGGTGGGCTTCTTCACGCGCACCGCGCTCCTGACCCTCGGACTGGGCTACTGCATCCTGATCGCCCACCTCTACTCGTATGGCGAGCTGCACCATCCCGAGGCGCTGTACTGCCTCGCGCTGGTCCTGCTGGGGCTGTCGCCGTCCGGCCGCTGCTATTCCGTGGATTCGTGGCTCGGCAGGCGGTCGAAGCATCCCGATCGCTGGGGGCCCGACACGCGGATGGACACTGCAACGTGGGCCCTGCGGTTGATCCAGTGCCTGTTGGGCCTCGCCTACTTTTCGTCGGGCAGCGCGAAGCTGCTCGACGGAGGACTGGCCTGGATGAACGGCGCGACGCTCCAGCAGATGGTGCTGACCGACTACGTTCGCCACGGCATGCCGGCCGGGTTGTGGCTGGCGCAGAACTTCTGGCTGTGCGTGGCCGGGTCCGTGGTGACCATAGCCGTGGAGGTTTTCTTCTTGGTGGCCGTGTTCGTTGCCGGGGCGCGCAAGTACCTGCTCGCGGCGGGGGCGGCGCTCCACCTGGGAATCTACCTGACGATGGCCGCACCGTTCTTCACGTGGGTCGCGCTGTATTCGACGTTCGTCGACATCGAATCGCTTCGCCGGCGGTTTGTCGGGCGCACGACGGATCTCGCGAATCCGGCCGAGCAGTCGGCGCCGCCACAGCCCGACGGAACGCGAAAGTAGTGGACGAAGCGCAGCGTCCGTCGCCGAACTCCCTGTTGCGCCTGGCTCTGGCTGGCGAGCTCCTGCTGGTCCTGCTGGCCCTGGCCTGGGCGCGCTACCGAGACCTTCCGCTGGACGCGGTCGCCGGGCCGTGGCCCCGTGACGCGGCCATCGGCGCGGGCGCCGCCGCGGCTCTCGCCATCGTCAACTACGGGCTGTTGTGCCGCGCGCCCGCGTTCGGCTTCGTGCGCGCCATCCGCCGCGTGTACCGCGACCTGCTGAAGCCGGCGTTCGCCGGAATCGGCGTGCGGGAGGTCGTCGTGATATCGCTCGCCGCCGGCATCGGCGAGGAGCTGCTGTTTCGCGGCGTGCTGCAGCCGGAGATCGGACTGATCCCCGCGAGTCTCGTCTTTGGCCTGCTCCACATGGGGGGACGCGGGACGCTCGCTTTCGGTTGCTGGGTCGCGGTCATGGGCGCGGTGCTGGGTTGGCTGGCGATCGCAACGGGTGGGCTGCTGGCGCCCATCCTTGCACACGCGCTCTACGACGCGGCCGCGCTCGTCTACCTGCGTTGGGGGTACGATTGCGCGGCGGTCGCGGAACCTGCCGCCGAGCCGGGAGCGCGGAATAGGCAGACGCCACCCGGTTAGAACCGGATGCGCAACCCGACGCCGGTCTGAAACCCGCCAACATAGTACACATCTGGCGACCAGGGACTGGGCTCAACGCCAATGGAACCCGTTGCGAGGCGCGCGAAGTAGCCGACGCCAAACCACTGCGTCAGCATGAAGGTCGTGTCGATGCGGACGTTGAACCCGATTCCGTTCGCCGTGTGCTCGGCGGTTCCGACCTGGAGGTCGATGTCGTCGAAACCAGGTCCTCCCACCTCGCGTACGGTCAGGTTGGTGACGCCCCCCTGATGCAAATTGAAGTACGTGGGTCCGGCGGAGAACATCAGGTCCAGCCCGTCGCGCAACGCGAAGCGCCACCCGACCCGCACGTGCGTGGCGCGCTCCCTGTGCGGCAGCGCAACCGTTCCCGGGGGCGCGCTTCGATCCCTGTCGCGCTGGAGCGGGTGTGGAACCGTCCCGCTCACCAGGGCGGTGCCGGGGTTGCGCACCTCCGTGTAGTCCGCCCCGAGAGACAGCTCACGCCAGAGACGGACCGTGCCACCGACGTCGATGTGCGCTCCTCCGGCAAACTCCTGGCGCGTGACGAACATTGCCTCTTCACCGTAGGTGGAGAACCCGCTCGACTTCTGGTAGCGTCTGGTAGTGGCCTGATAGGAACCATTCACGTGTACCGACAGACGTCCAAGGAGCATCCGCAGGACGCCGTCTTGGTCCTTTCCGCCCGCGATCTCGGGTGGTGGCTCATCTCCACCGCCACCCTGCGCGTAGGCGGGACCGGCGACGCTCAGTAACACGACCGCGCCCCATGCAAGCCACGTGGGGATCATTTGGACCGTGCGTGGTTTTTCTGCGCGAGAGACGCGGTCAGATCTCGACACCCAACAGCCTCCTGGAGGCGAACCCGAACGCCATCGAGAGCAAGAGGAAGCCGACAAGCCAATCGACCCTCATCCCGGCCACCCCCAACTCGAGTGGCGGATAGCCGACCGCCACCACTTCGATCGGGTGACCGGCGGGAACAGGAGGCTCGCCCGGGTACAGCAGAGCGTCCAGCATGTTCCTGCCGGTTCGTCGCTGCGGTAACGCGCCCCATCCGGAGCCACCCACAATCTCTTTCGCCAGCGTCTCGCCCCCGACCTGCACCCGCAACGAATGGACGCCTGGCCTGGCTACTCTGACCCGCCAGGCGATCTCACGGGTGTCGCGGATCTTCACCGGCGGAGTCTCGGCTACAACTCCTTCGGGGGTCTTCAGTGCCATTGGCCGTTCGAGGAACGCCGACTCGCGCACGATGGCCGTCACGACCACCGATTCGCCGGCCTCGACCGGCCGGACTGCAAACCGAAGATTGAGTTGGGTCATGATGAGCCCCACCGGCACCAGCATGATCAACATCGGGATTGTCGCAAGTCGCAGGAACCGGAATGTATCGGCAAAGATGCGAACCTGCAGCCGCAGCACAACCCGGATGTCGCGCCGAAACAGGCGAACGCCGAGCAGATTTCCCCGGATGCGGTCCCGAACCTCCCGGATCTGCTCCTGGTCGGAGATCCGGCCGAACAGCCAGACGAGCAGGACGCCGGAACTGCAGGAGAGGAGTCCCAATGCCCAGATCGGGGCGAACGCGCGGAGCGGCCAGCAGATGACGTCGAAGAGCGGCGTCAATGCCACGTGGAGCAGGTTGGCGAAGACGACCATGGTCTATGAAATGTAGCCCAGGCCCTTCAGGCGCTTCCTGATCGCTTCTTCGGAGTCGGCCCCCTCGAGCTGCGCCAGTTCCTTCTCGATCGCATGCTCGATGAACTCCTCCACCGTGGAGTAGCCGGCGATCACTGCATAGCGCTTCACTTTCTCGAGCAGAGCCCTGTCGATTTTCACTCTTGATCCGAACATGCGTGCCTCACCGTGGAGCAATCGTATCCTCGCCGATCATCTCGGGCAGCGGCTCGACGTCGAACTCGTCGAGCACGGAAACGGTCAGATCGGCCAACGAAGGAGCGTCGAGGGTGATCCTCTGATTGGTGAGCAGCACGCCCGGCACCAGTCGATAGTCGTTCTGATGGTCGCCGCTCCAGGGATCGTCGTTGTCTACGAAGACGTCGGCTGGAAACTGTCCCAGCGGGCTCTCCCACGAACTGCGGTAGCCGCGTGCATAGCCCACGATCAGGTCGGGTCCAAGGTTTCGATGCGGACCATCGTACCGGTTCCGGGTGCGGTACACCAGGCTGACCGGATGGCGGCCGGTCAGCGGGTCGACCATCGCCAACAGGTCATGCTCGAGCTCGTCGAGCAGACGTTCATAGGCGGCGCCAGCTTCGACGACCCCGTCCCGCTCGCGGCCGCGCAGGTTGACGTACACCCCTGCCAGGCCGAAGGCGTAGGCACGGGTCCCGTACCAGTCGACGTCGAGGAACAGCGGCCCACCGGTCCGCAGCGCCGGGTCCCGGAGTCTGACGTAGCCCTGTTCACTCAACCAGGTATTCAGATTGACTCCCCGGTGGAAGGGGGAGAACCCGTGGTCGGACATCACGATCAGGGTGGTATCGTCGTCGACCGCCCGTTGCACGCGCCCGAGGGCCTCGTCCATCTGCTCGTAGAGCTTCCGGATGCCGTCAGCGAGAAGCGCATCCGTCACGTGGAACGGATGCTCGGCGTCGATGTACCTGTAGAGCATGTGCGAGCCCTGGTCGACACTCGAGAAGTAGAAGAACAACAACCCGTCGTCGAACGTGTCGAGGAGGTGGTCGAGGGCGCGGCGGCGTTCCGCGTAGACGAACTGCATCTGCTCCCAGAACTCGCGTCCCTCGAATACCCCTTCGGAGAATGCCTTTGTCTCCTGCGGCAGTTCCTGCGTGTAGAAAGGACCGAGCACGTCGTGCAGTTCGCTTGTCCAGCCCGCCGGGTTCGATAGCGGCAGCGCCGGGTTCGCGGGGTCGATCTGCAGCGGCGTCACGTAGAGCCGGAAGACGGGCCGGACCTGTTGCAGGTAGAAGCGTCCCAGGCCGCTGAGCGTGAAGCCGGGCGCCGCCGCGAAGCCCAACCGTACCCAGTCGCTCCATTCGCCTTCGTTCAGCACGAGCTGCGTTTCCTGGACGGTGATGCGAACCACAGGCGCGTCGGGATCGATCCGGACCTCGAAGTCTACCGTAAGGTCCGGGTGCTCGTGCTCGACGCCCCTGGGGGCGGCCATTTCACCGGCGACGGCCCTGCGCCGGAACGGATTGGGCGGACCCCGGAGCTGCGCGGCGACGCGGTAGTCGATCACGTCGACCAGTTCGACGCGGCCGGTTATCTGCACTTCGTTCTCCGGCGCGGTGCTGGTGAAGAACGAATAGGTTCCATGGCTCCCCAGCAAATCCGGCGTGCCCATTCCGGCGAACGAGTGCCCCCCGGTCGTTACCGGTGGGAAGTTGACCGGCATCCGGAAGACCGTGGTCTCCACGCCTGCCGCGTCGAGCAACTCCCATAGTGCCTGTCCCCGGCGGTACAGCGTGATCTCCTGGTTCCTGAGGGGCAGCACCCAGGACCCCAGCGTGAGCGATGGGCCCTCCGGCGCGATGGAGTAGAACGGCTCCACTGGTAGCATCGTCGCCGGATCGCGGTGAACGAAATCGAAGATCCCGTGGCCCGCCGGATCGAGCCCGGTGATGAATGTCGACCAGGCCACCGGGCTGAGCGGCGGCATGGTGGTCTCGAGAGGCGCGAAGTCGCCGTCGCGTGCAAGCCGTGCGAAGTTGGGCAACCGCCCCTCCGCAATGAACTGCTCGAGCAGCCCGTGGTCCAGACCGTCGATTCCGAGCACGATGACCCGCTTGCCGCCAGAGCCGGGTGCACTGCAGCTTCCTGCCGCGAAGCCCAGTACCAGTAGAGCCGCGATGGTCGGCAGCCAGGCAAGAAAGCCTGCGTGTCCTGCCGCACGCGGCGTCGGCGCGGGGACAGCCGACCGCTCGGGGTGACCGGCCTGTTCGGCTCTCATGACAACGCTGACTCGCCGCCAGACTGCGGCGCAGGCGCCTCTCTGCTTCCGTTGTCCATCGCGGCCGGCAGCAGAGATTGTCCATCATACCAGGGCGGCGCCGGCACACCCAGCAAATCGAGCACGGTCGGTGCGATATCCACTATGCTCGGCGACCCCGCGACGATCCGACGGTTGGCGAACAGCATCCCGGGCACGTCTGGTGGATTGAAGTTGTGATCACCGCTCCAGTGACGCGTATTGTCCTCGATTACCCGATCGCCGATACCGCCCGTGACCGTCACCCAGCCGACCCGGTACCCCGGCCGGAACCCGACTACCAGGTCGGGTGCGTCGTCCACGTACGGACCGGAATACACCTGCCGCGTGTCGTAAACCTCGCATACCGGGCGTACGCCCTCCGCCTCATCGACCAGCCCGCACAGGCCGGTCCGGATCGCCGACTTCACTTCCGCGGCCTCGTTTCCGGACTGGACGACGCCGCGCGCCTCGCGGCCGACCAGATTCAGGTAGATGCCACCGAAGCCGACCGCGTAGGCGCGTGTCCGGGCCCAGTCGACGTCACCCAGCAGATCGGCCCCGGCGGGCTCATCCCCCCGTACCGCGAGAAACCCCTGCTCATGGAGCCAGCGGTTCAGATTGACGCTGCGGCGGAAAGACTTGAACCCGTGGTCCGACATTACGAACAGGGCGGTGTCCTCGCCGGCCGCCTCGACCGCCCGCCCCAGCAGGGAGTCCATCTCGATGTACAGCTTGCGGATGGCGTCCCGGTGCTTGGCGTCGCGTCCACGGTTGGCCGGATGCGCCGGGTCAAGATGCCGGAAGAACATGTGTTGGAGTCGGTCGGTGATGTCGAAGACGCAGACCACGGCGCCCGTCCGCGTCTTGTCGAGCGCGTCGAAGAACATCCGCTCCCGCTCGGCGTGGATCAGATACGCCTGATCGAGGAAAGCGTCCTCGTCGATCACACCTTCGTTGAGCGCGGAAGTGTCCTCCGCCAACCCGAGCGTCGCGTAGCGTCCCAGCGTCTTCGACAGGTAGACCGCGTAGGTGAACGGGTGGGAGATCGGCAGCGCCGGCCGGTCTGGATCGATATGGATGGGCGTCATGTAGAGCTTCAGGTGCGGGTCGGTCTCCAGCAGATAGAACAGCGCGATGCCGGTGACTGCCATCCCTGGCCCGGCCTTGAAGCGCAATCGAATCCAGGGGCTGTATTCGCGGCGCTTCAGGAGATGAACGGCGCCATCGAGTCGCAGCTCCGCGTCGCCGTTCGCTCCCGCACGAACCTCGAACGGAAGCTGTAGAGCGCCGTTGCCGGGACGCGTGTCGTTGTCCGGCCCCGTGATGACTCCACGCGCAACGCCGTCCACCCACGCCACCTGCACCCGCTCGCCGCTGATGAGGTTCAACCGTTCGTCGGGGTCACTACTGAAATAGGAGTACGTTCCCTGACTCCCGCGCAGGTCTGGCACGCTCATCGCCGAGAGCAGCGTCCCGTCGAACGGCTCGGCCGGGAAGGTGATCGGTACGCGCAGGACCGTGCTGGGGATCCCGTGTTCGCCCAGCGTCTTCCAGAACGGCTGGCTGCGGCGCCCGGCCGTGATGCGGGGCCTCCCGAGCGGTAGACGAAAGGAGCCCACCCGCAGCGAGCGCCGTGGCGGCGCCACCCGCGCCGAGCAGAGCTCCGGCCGGTGCGACCGGCGATTGGGCACGAGGAAATCGAAGATACGGTGCTTGCCCGGATTGCAGCCGGTCTGAAAGGACGACCAGGCGACCGGCGATTCTGCCGGCAGCGTGGTCTGCAGCCGGTGGAACGCGCCCCCGGCGCGCAATGCGGCAAAGTGGGGCAGCACGCCCTCGTCCATGAGTTGCTCGGTCAGCTCGGGGTCCTGCCCGTCGAGGCCCAGTACTATCACGCGCTTGACCCGCCCTCCGACCGGGGCGCGTCCACCGCGGATCCACTGGAACGCCAGACGGACAGGCCAGCTCGCCAGCGTCAGCACCGCCAGCGCCATTGTCCAGAACAGGACGAACAGCGACGAAACGAATGCGAACCCAGCGCCTGGCCCTATGTAGCCGAAGGTCGGCTGAGCCCCCAGAACCGCACCGGCCGCGAGCAGGAGGACCGTCGTGAACCGTCGAGAGAGCATCTTCCCAGTCGCCACCGTTGCCGATCGAATCAGGCCGCAGAACGGAACTCGGCCCTGATCACCATGTCGCCCTCGACACGCTGTCGGATCTCCCGGGAGGGAACGCGCCGGTTGCCGACGCTCCAGTGCAGGAAACGGTCCGATGCCTGTGCGAGTTCCACCACGACCTCCGTTCCCTGGATATACCAGCCCGAGAATCCCGGCGACACCGGACGGTCGTTGATCCGGAAAAGCGTTCCTGGCGGCCCCGCGAGTTGTACGCGCTGCAACGGGTTCAGGTTCAGGTGCCGAACGAGCATGCCGCGAACGTACGTCGGACGCCACCCGAGGAATTCCGAGAGGATCTCCAGGTAGTGGTCGTTCGCCAGTCCGAACCGCTCGGCGACCGCCCGGTAGTACCGCCACCGTTCGTTCAGAAACGCAGGCGTGATCCGATAGTTGAGCGCATCCAGGAACGCCGTCGCGAGGTAATCGCGATACACGGGGTCGTCGTTGAGCAACCGCCGGATGACCCGTGCCTCGAAGAAAGCACCCGGCCGAATCGTCGCGGCAAAACTGTCCTGAGTCCATGGAGCGAGAGCGCGCCGGTAGAAGTCCATGAAGCTGTGGTCCATATCCCAGTTGACCCAGAACCATCGCGCGCCCGGTTGCGTTCGATTCCGGAACATGACCGCCTGAAACGGGTCGCTGGTTCCGCAGAACACGATGGAGATGAACCATCGTGTCAGGCTCTCGACGTCGAGCCAGGTGGCCGCGTCGGCCATGGTGAACGACGGCCGGGACATCACGTCGCGCATCCATTGTCGCCGGAGTGCCTCGTCGGCCCGGTCGAAGTTGTCGTGGCCGAATCGGGATACCAGAAAAGGCTTGCGCACGTGCTCCGTGAGCACGTAGAGGCCCTGCGGATCTCCGTTGAGGATGAAGGATGCGGGATGGGTCTCGGGAGCCAGGGCTCCAATCCGACGCGCGACGTCGTAGGCGAGCGGATTGACCAGGTGCCACCAGCGACCTCGATAATCGCGCCGCAGATCGTTGTGCACGACAAGCCGCGTGAGTGGGTCGCCCTTCCCTGCGAACAACGTTCCTCCACGAAACTGCGCCGATCCGTACTCGGTGCGAAAGTACAGCCGGAAGCTCGGGACTGGCGATCCGGTTCGGCTCGTGCCGCCGTGGACCCGCAGACCGGCGTTCGCAGCAAACCGCAGGTCGCCGTCTTCGAAATACGACACCGTCGCGGGATGCTCCCAGTCGCGGCCGACCCGTGTCGGGTTGGTCAGCAGTCCGTGGTCGGGGGCGTAGAGGTATTGGGCCTCCGTGTACACGGACAACAGGGCGCCCGGACGGGTCAGCTCGGCGGGCGGCACCGCCAGACTGCTCGGGAACCGAGACGGTGAGCGTTGGATGACGGTTCGGAGACCTGCCAGCCAGGCGAGGTTGTCGGCCGCAAGGCCGACGGCCAGGAGGCCGAAGACCAGCGCCGTTACTGTCGAGAGTCGGAGTCCCGGCTGGGGCATGGGTCCGATCAGGGTGCGCCCGTGCGGTTCAGAAAGATGTCGACGGTGGAGCGTGCGGAGCGTTGCTGCAACTCGGCCTGCAACTCGAGCAACGCCTCGTTCGACCGGGTGCGAAAAGAATATGAGATGACCGTCGCTTCGCCGTTGCGTGACAGGCTCTCGACCCGCCCGCGCCCCAGCCTCGACGCCAGAAGGTCGGTGACATCCTTCGTTGCGCCCGCATCGTCGTCCCCGGGCAGGGAGATGACGATCAATCCGCCGCCGGGTACGCCCATGAAGTACCGGGCCGCCACGCGCTGGATGAGAAGCGCCGCCAGAGCAACGAGGAGGAGGATTCCGAGAAACCCGAGCTTCAAGGTGGCGCAGGCCAGCGCGGCGGCGATGACCAGCATGATGAATCCGATCTCCTCGGGTTCCTTGATTGGTGTCCGGAACCTGACGATCGAGAGCGCTCCCAGCAGACCCAGAGACAGGGGAAGAGAGAACTGAATAGCGATGAAGATCGCCGTGATCGAGATCCCCAGGAGCGGAAACGCCCGGTGGACCTGACTGCCGGTGGCGCGATTCGCGTAGAAGATCACGTAGAACTGCGCGATGAGCAGTGAGTTGCCCAGCGAGAGCGCCATGACGAAGAGGAAGGCGCCCATGCCGATCTCGTTCATCGTCTGCGTACCGGTTCCCGAGAGGATCCGGAAGATGTTGTCGAGTTGCTGTTGCATACGCTCTCGCTCGTGCCGTGCCGCTCAGCCGACCGGCGTCAGGGCGTGATCATAGCAGGCGGCGTATTTGGAGAACGAAGACTTGCGGAACCCCAGGGCCGTCACCGTCCCCAACGACTCCGGCAGGTGATCGCGCTTTCCCTTGAACTCGAAGACGGTCGTCGGCAACGGGAGCGGATTGGGGGTGAGGCCTTCGGCCCGGCTGACCGCTGGCGCATGGATGTCACGGTCCAGGCTTGCGCGCAACCCGGTGTGCGGTTCGATGAATCGATGGCGGCGATACCGGACGAGGAGCACCGGCCGATAGTCGTCCGACGCCATGAACCCCATCGGCCGCAGAAGGTTGGGAGCGAGGCGCAGCGACGGAGTGTCGAGGGAGCCGCTTGTCGGCCAACGAGCCTGGTACGGCAGGGCCACCCGGCGCTTTTCGCGCCGCGATCCGAGTCGGGACTTGATCTCCAGGAAGGCGGAATCCGTTACGCGGTCGCCCACCAGGTACCAGCGAAGGCGGATCTTGGTCTTCAGGTAGTCGCTGTTGCGCTTGTCCCAAAGACAGTCGAGCGCCGGCGTGTCGTAGTAGACGGTGAAGATCGTGCTCTCCGGGAACACCGGATCGGGGCGACAAACCCGGCGGAGCCAGCACAGCACTGTCGCTCCCCGCCACCGCTCGCCGATGAACTTCAGCTCGAAATCCGCGCTGGACAGGCGATCGCAAGCGGTCTCCCACGCTGAGGTCCGGATGTCGGGAGATTGGACTGAGGACGAATCGGAGTTCACGGAACCAAGTTCTCCTGCTCACGGGCGCACGATCCTCGATCACGCGGCCTGAACGCGTCCGGTACTGTACAGCAGCGGCCGCTGGTTGTCACGCGAGGACAGCGCCCAGAATGCACGTCAGACAAGTGATGGGATACGGCACCCTTGCCAGGATGCTGAAGCTGGGGTAACCTGAGTCTCGGATTGCCGGTTTTGCCGCCCCGACGGGGCATCCTCCGCGTCCGAGTATGGTCGCCTCTGCCGCTTGGGAACTACCGAAAGGGGAGTCCGCCGATGCAGCATCCACGTCCGGTCGTCGCGTCCTGCCTCGTGCTGTTGCTGGCTGTTGCCTGCAGCGGTGGCCCCGGATGCCGGCCAAACTGGAATGTTCTGCTTATCTCCATCGACACGCTCCGGGCCGATCATCTGAGCGGGTACGGGTACGTTCGGGACACATCGCCGCATATCGATGCACTGGCGGACTCGAGCTGGGTTTTCGAGACGGCGTACGTTCCTGTGCCTCGAACCGGACCCAGTGTCGCGGCATTGTTGACCGGGATGTTCCCTGAGCACGTCGATAGATGGAGAATCCCGGATGAACTGGACACGATGGCCGAGACTCTCGGCGAGCGGAACTGGGCGACGATGGCGGCCGTCGACAATGCCAACCTCTCCAGACAGTCCGGTTACGCGCAGGGATTCGACGTCTACGTCGAGACGTGGGAGGAGATGGAAGACGAAGTCGGCCGCACCCGACTGATCACGGATGCGGCGGTCGAGCACCTGCAACGATTCGCCGACGCCGGCGAGCCGTTCTTTATGTGGCTGCACTATGTCAATCCTCATCGACCCTATGCACCGCCCTCAGGATACGACACCAGGTTCATGAACGACGCTCACTTCGACGAGAGCGTGCGCCTTCCGCGCACACGGGGACACGTCGGAGGCATTCGACCCGGCGTATATGTCGAGGGCGAACACCGGCTGGCCTACTACGTCGCCCAATACGATGGGGAGATCGCGTACGTGGACGATGAGGTCGGCATGGTACTCGATGCGCTGAAAGCGCGTTTCCTGTTGAAGAATACGCTGGTGGTCCTGACTGCGGATCACGGGGAGGGGCTGGGCGAGCAGAACGTGTATTTCAAGCACGGACCGCACGTGCTCGAATCTCACGTGAGAGTCCCGCTGATGATACGACATCCGGGCGACACGACTCGACCGCAGAGGATCCGGCGCGCCGTCGGCACGATCGACGTGATGCCGACCATCCTCGATCTGCTCGGCGTCTCTAGCCCACTCTTCGAAGCCCCTCGCTCGGCCCCGCGGGCAGGGCAGTCGCTCGCAGCGGTCCGCGACGGTGGAGATCTGACGGACCACCGGCGAGATGTCTTTTTTGCGAGTCGAAACTTTTGGGGCGCTCGCTCCGGCGAATGGAAATTCATCCTGAAGACGCGGGACGACGGCGAAGAGGGTCTCGGCGAGTCGCACCAGCTGTTCAATGTGCTCGATGACCCTGGCGAGTCCCGGAATCTTTACGGCATCGCTCCGGTGCAATCGATTCGGATGCTGGATCGCCTGAATGCCCGACTTCAACTGCAACGTCAGGTTGGGGGCGAAGCCGAGGGTTCGGACCGCTTCGACGGCCTGCCCGAAGAGGTGCTCAGGAACCTCCGCACCCTCGGCTATATCCGCTGACGTCGACGCCGAGACAAGACGGCTCCGGCTCAGGGGCTCTCGCCGCGGTCGACAAGCTCGTACCGCGAAACGCTCGCGCCAAGAAACTCTTCCGCCATGACCCGATAACCTTCGGTTGTGGGGTGGAGCCCGTCATCTCCGAGCAGGCGAGGGTTCTCTCGCAATGCGCCAAACAGATCCACGACCGGACCCAGATTCCGAGTCCGCGCAATCGAGCGGATTCGCCGATTCAAGTCGTCAACCGCCTCTCGGGTTCCGGGGCGGCGTTGCTCCTTGAGGGGGCCGATAGGCGTCAGGGTCGCGATCAGCACCTGTACGCCGCGTTGTTGCGCTGATCGGACGATCGAATCGAGGTCTTCGGCAACTGCGGCCGGTGTGAGCTGGGCCAATTGGTTGATGCCTTCGAGAAGCAGCATGACGTCTGGACTGAACGCGTCGAGTACCTGGGGAGCGCGTCTCCGTCCCTCGATCGCCCGCTCTCCAGGCTTCCCGGCGTTGATGATCGTGAGCGTCTGATCCGGATACCGCGCCTCGAGCATCGCCTCCATCAGGGCCGGGTAGGATGTCGAGATCCCGGAATCCGCCGCCAGGGAACGAGAGACAGACAACGTGCCGCTGGTGATGCTGTCGCCGAACGCGAGAAAGCTCGTTCGACCCAGCGTCCGCGACAGCACGGTTACCGAGAAGGAACAGCTCCGCGCAAACTCGGTTTCGGCGGCCGAGCACCTCACGAGCGTGGAGCCGATGGAAAAGCTCGATCCGGAGGTCGGCGTGCACGAACTCTTGGCGACGGGCCCGAGACCGGTAATCGACGGCGCCGCGAACATGACCGGCACCGGCCGGTCGTGGTTCACAAGAATCTGGATACTTGCGGGACAACTCAGCAGCGTCGAGGACGTGGGCGTTGCGACGGTGAATGGCGACGAGGGCGCGGTTGGATGCGTGCTTTCGCACGACATGAGGAAAACGGCGAGAACGACAGTGCACAGTGCGGGCCATTGGCGACGACTCACGACGAACTCTCCTGCGGCTTTCCTATTGATGCTCGGAGGTGCAGAACACCGACTCGATGATTCCGGGATCTCGTGATTCTTCTTCGGCGTTGCCCCATGCGGGAAGATGTTGGTTGGCTCGCGGAGACATGACGAGCGGTGTCCGGGCGTCATGTGGGCGGCAGCTCGACATACGCGTCGAACACGCGGACGCCCAACTCGCGCGTATCCGCGGCGCGGCCGTTTTCCTCGGACGGCACCGAAGTCTGGTCGATCAACAACTCCAGCCGTACGACGTCATCACCGCCCAGATCAACCGCGGTCAGGTCGTAGTCGAGATGGACGCGACGGTTCGTGTTCAGCGTCGTCTCGCGGATTGTGCGGTCGCCGACAACCAGCGCAAGCCGCTGCGGCCGTTCGAACGGGTGGGAACTTCGCTGGACATCGAGGCGCAGCCTGGCTGCGCAGTGGGGGTTCCGAAAGGAGATCACTGCCCGACCGGTGGTCCAGCGCCAGTCTGTCTGTGTGGAGGGGTCGAATTCGACTACGTGCCAACCCGATTCGAAAACGACAAAGCTCCTTTCGTGCGGCGGTTCGAATACGGCAGTGGCGACCCGGTAGACGAACTCGCCCAGTTCGTCGCCCGTCAGTGGCAGGCGCGCCCCGGTGCGCGGCGAATAGAGCCCGGCCGCGATCACCGCCGGTCCGATATGCACATATGCGGGAACCCTGACCCGTCGCGTATATCGAACGGTTTGTCCCGGCCTCCACGTTGACGTAGGCACGGGCGGATCGTGATCATCCGCCCAGAGGAACGACTCGTTGTCATCCAACACGTGCAGGAGGACTTGATAGTCCTCGTTGAGCGGCTCGAGGGCTGGCGCGACGTCGAACTGAATCGTCACGTCGATCCACTCGCGGAACGGGACTTGGATTCGATTGAGGCCGACCGTGACAACGGCAACCGGTGCAGGAGGCGCGGAGGTGCAGCCGGCCGGTAGCAGGAGCGCCACCGGGAACACGACCGCAGGGATCGCGATGAACGCGCGCAGCACCGACGAAAGCATGGCCGTCTACTGTAACCCAGGCGCGCCGGCATGCGCCAGATGGCCCCCCCGCTGGAGTCCGGGAGGCTAGAATCACCGGATGCGTCTTCGACCGACAGTTCTGGCGGGCTTGGTGCTCGCCCTTCTCGCCTGGACGGCGCCGGCCGCCGCGCAGCAACGACCGCTCGTGACCGAGGATCCGGAGTCCATCGGCAGCGGCCTCGTGTTGGTGGAGGCCGGGTTCGACTACCAGAAGGACCAGCACTTTCCGGTGTCGGGCCTGACCGGCGATCTCCGGAGCGTCCCCCGGTTCGGCGTCAGCATCGGCGTGAGCTCGATTGCCGAGGTGCAGATCGACAACGTGTCCTACGACATGCTGAACATCACCGGCCGGGCGGATGCGCCGCTCTCTCACCTGTTGCGCGTCAGCGGCGACGCAACGTCGAGCTGGTCCGATACGGTCGTCGGCGCGAAGACCCGTCTCCTGTCCGAGGGTGCGTTGCGTCCCGGGATCGCGCTCCGGTTCGCCACCAAGCTGCCGAACGCGGGCAACGAGGAGGGGATCGGGCTCGACACGATGGACTTCTACAACTCGTTGCTGATCGGCAAGACGATCCGGTCGTTGCGGGTGGTGGGAAACGTCGGGCTCGGCATCCTCAGCGATCCCACCCGCGGCGATCGCCAGAACGACGTGCTGACCTACGGGCTCTCTTTCGCCCGCGCGTTCGCGGAGGGAGCGGAGATTGTCGGCGAGGTGAACGGCCGGGCCAATACGCGGCGCGGCACGCCGCCCCCGGGGACCGGCAGCGCCGGCTACGTGCGTTTCGGCGCGCGCTTCACGCGCGGCCTGATCAGAGTGGACGCGGCGCTGGTGGCCGGCCTGACGGCGCAGGACGCCGGCCTCGGTGTGACCACGGGGCTGACGTGGGTCTTCCGCGCGTTGGATCTGCCGTGAGCGAACGGCAACGCGGTGCGACGCTCGGATTCGTCAAGGCGCACGCCTACGGTAACGACTTTCTCTTCATCGAGGAGGACGACGTCGGCGCCGGGCCGCTCGACGGTCTGGCGCGGGCCATCTGCCGGCGCCAGCACGGGATCGGAGCGGACGGCCTGATCGTCTACCGTCGGACGTCCGCGGGCGCGGCGATGCGGCTCTTCAATGCCGACGGGAGCCGCGCCGAGGTGTCCGGCAACGGCGTGCGCTGCCTGGGTGCGCTGCTGGTCGAGACCGTTCCCGGCGCGGCTGGCGCGACCACGGGTCCCATCAAGGTCGAGACGGCGGGAGGCGTCAAGACCCTGGAGTTGCTGGAGGCGGAGCACCCGCGCTATACCTTCCGCGCCGGCATGGGGCGGCCCCTCGGGTTGCGCGAGGAAGAGCTGACGGTGGGCGAAGAGCTCGTGCGCGTCGTCCTGCTGTCCGTCGGCAACCCGCAGTGTGTCGTCCTGTCGTCCTCGATGGACGAGGTGGAGAGCCGGTTCCGGCGTCTCGGGCACCTCCTGGCGACGCACGACCGGTTTCCGGAAGGGACCAACGTGGAGTTCGCGACGGTGGAGCGTCGGGATCGGATTCGGATCCTGATCTGGGAGCGGGGGGTCGGTTCGACGCTCGCCTCCGGCACGGGGGCGTGCGCGGCGGCGGTGGCGGCGGCCCGCTACGGCGGCGCGGCCCGGAGCGCGGAGGTCGTGTCGCCGGGCGGTGCGCAACGCGTCGACTGGACGGAGGAAGAGATCCGGCTCACAGGGTGGGCGGACATCGTCGCGCGCGGCCGGTGGATTCCACCGCTTCCGTCGCTGTAGCCCATCTTTACCAAGATTAGCGGTCGTTTTGCGGATTTGGGCGGTTTTCGTGGAGTGCGAGGCCTGTAACTTGTTGATTATAAAGGATCGGGTTTCGCCAGAGACGAATGTAGCGCCATAATCGTATAACAATAGTTACCTGGGACAGGGTGCGTCCGCTATGGTGAGCGCCATGTTCATTCGGCGCACCCAAACCCGGCGGACTGAGGACGGAAAGCCCTACTTCTCTCATCGCCTCGTGCACGCCGAACGCCTCGGCAGCAGCGTGCGCCAGCGCACCCTCCTCAACCTCGGTCGCCACTTCGATATTCCTCAGGCGGACTGGCCGCTGCTGTGCGCCCGCATCAACGATGCGTTGAGCGGTCAGGCGCCGCTGGTGGCCGATTGTCCGCCTGCCGTGGAGGAGGAAGCGCAACGGATCGCGGCGCAGTTGATCGCCCGCGGCGCGGCCGCGCCGACCGCCGGACTGACCGATGTGCAGCCGGTCGATGTCGACTCGTTGCGGCTGGTCCGCCCCCGCAGCGTCGGCGTGGAGCAGGTCGGCCTGTGGGCGCTCGAGCAACTGGACCTGCCGGCGTTGCTGACCCGGTTGGGCGTCAACGGCGCCCTGCGCAGCGCGGCCACCGGCGCCATCGTCGGGCGTCTGGCCGCGCCCGCCTCGGAGCGCGCGACGCACCGCTGGCTGCAGGAGCGCAGCGGTCTCGGGGAGTTGCTCGGCGTCGACTTCGAGACCGTCGGTGCGATGCAGCTCTACCGCGCCTCGGACGTGCTGGTGAAGCATCGCGAGGCGATCGAGGCGCATCTGTTCGACCGCGCGATGGGGCTGTTCGACCTGCAGCCGACGGTGACGCTCTACGACCTGACCAACACCTACTTCGAGGGCGAGGCGAGCGACCAGCCGCAGGCGCAACGCGGGCACTCGAAAGAGAAGCGCAGCGACTGCCCGCTGCTGACCCTGGGCCTGATGCTCGATGCCAGCGGCTTCGTGCGCCGCTCGAAGGTCTTCGCCGGCACCGTCCGGGAACACCGGACGCTGGCCGGGATGCTCGAAGCACTGGAGGCGCCGGTCGGCGCCCTGGTGGTGATGGACCGCGGTGTCGCCACCGACGCCTGTGTGACTTGGTTGCGCGACAACGGCTACCGCTATCTGGTGGTCAGCCGCGAACGCCACCGCCGCTTCGATGCCGATGCCGCCGTGTCGCTCCAGACGCAGTCGGACCAGACCGTGCACATGCACAAGGTGGTCTCGACCGACCCCGACGAAGTGCGCCTGTACTGCTACTCCGAGGAGCGCGCCGAGAAGGAGCGGGGCATCGTCGAGCGTTTCGCCTCCCGCTTCGAGACCGCCCTGACGAAGCTCAACGACGGGCTGTCGCGTCCCCGCGCGCACAAGCGCCTCGACCAGGTCTGGCAACGCATCGGACGGCTGAAAGCCAAGCATTCCCGCGTCGCCTCGCACTACCAGATCACCGTTACCGCCAACGAGGCCGGCGACCAGGCCGTCGCCGTCAACTGGACCCGCCGCCCCCAGGACGGCTCGATGGTTACCCATCCGGGCGTCTACTGCCTGCGCAGCAGCGAGACCGACTGGAACGAAGACGCCTTGTGGCGTACCTACACCACGCTCACCGACGTCGAGGCGGTATTCCGCTCGCTCAAATCCGAGCTCGGCCTGCGCCCGATCTACCACCGCAAGCCGGCGCGGGCCGACGGCCACCTGTTCATCACCGTCATCGCCTACCAGCTCGTGCAGGTCATCCGCACTCGGCTGCGCGCGCGCCGCGAACACGCCAGGTGGACCACGCTACGCCGCGTCCTCGAAGGCCAGCAGCGCGTCACCGCCACCTTCCGCCGTCCGTCGAGGCGGTATTCCGCTCGCTCAAATCCGAGCTCGGCCTGCGCCCGATCTACCACCGCAAGCCGGCGCGGGCCGACGGCCACCTGTTCATCACCGTCATCGCCTACCAGCTCGTGCAGGTCATCCGCACTCGGCTGCGCGCGCGCCGCGAACACGCCAGGTGGACCACGCTACGCCGCGTCCTCGAAGGCCAGCAGCGCGTCACCGCCACCTTCCGCCGTCCCGACGGACGCACGCTGCATGTGCGCACGGCAACCCAAGCCGAACCCGATCAGCGGGCCATCTACGACGCGCGCGGCGTCGACCCACATCCCGGCGGCGTCCGCAAGACGCTCGTCTGACCGACCAATTTCCCCGGTTCGTACGCGTTTGTAGTGCCACTCGGGCATTTCTGTCGGCGTAAACCACTGATTCTAAATTGGTTTAGTTTTGTGGTTGGTAAACTTGGGGTAGCGGGTCCTGCGTGCACCGAGATCGGGGGACGAGCCGGTGGGAAGGCCGGCGTGTAGTACGATGAGACGAATGCGGCACGCGGATTGAATGTGCTTGCCGCGTGAGCGTAAGACAACTGGCTCTGCACGATCGGCCGCGCGAGAAGCTGAGGCGGCTGGGCCCGGCCGGGCTCGGCGACAACGAGTTGCTCGCCGCGGTTCTCGGTCACGGATCTCAGAACGAGAGCGCGCTCGATATCGCGAACCGGGTACTCTTCCACGCCGGGGGAGTACACGGGTTGACGCGTGCGCTAGAGGGGCAACTGCAGGGGGTGGCCGGCGTCGGACCGGCGATGTCCGCCCGGATCATGGCGGCGATCGAGCTCGGGCGCCGTACCCTCGCGTTGCCGGACGAACGGACCAGGTTGGGCGGGCCGCGCGACATGGCGCGCTACCTGCTGCCGCGGTACGGCGCGCGGTCGGTGGAGCAGTTCGGCGTGGTGCAGCTCGACGCCCGTCACCGCGTCCTGCTCACGGCCTTGCTGTCGGTGGGCACGCTGGACGAGACGCTGGCCCATCCGCGGGAGGTCTTCCGGATGGCGACGGCCGGCGGTGCGGCGGCCATCGTGGTGTTTCACAACCATCCGTCGGGTGATCCCACGCCGAGCGAGGACGACGTGGCCCTGACGGCGCGACTGGTGGAGGCGGGGGCCATCATGGGCATCGACGTGCTGGATCACATGGTGCTGGCGGATGCCTGCTACTACAGTTTCAAGGAGCACGGTCGCCTGTAGCCGATTGGCGATGTCCAGAGTCCTGTACCTCGACTGCTTCTCCGGAGCGTCCGGCGACATGATCGCCGGCGCGCTGCTCGATGCCGGCGTGCCGTTCGACGTGCTGGCGGGGGTCGTGGGCTCGCTCGGCCTCGACGGTGTGAGCGTCGGCAGCGAGCGCGTCGACCGGAGCGGGATCGGGGCGGCGAAGTTCCGCGTGACGGTCGACGGCGAGGCGGCCGACGCCGGGGTGAACGAGCACGCGCACGGTCATGATCGCGCGCACGGCCACGACCATGGGCACGCGGAGGGTTACGACCATGCCCACCAGCACGGCCACGGTCACGAGCACGACCACAACCACGAGCACGCGCACGATCACGGACGCCATCACCACCGCGGTCTGACGGAGATCAACGACATCGTCGTCCGGTCGTCGCTGTCGCCGGCGGGCAGGGAGCGCGCGTCGCGCCTCTTCCGCCGCCTGGCCGAGGTAGAAGCGGGCATTCACCAGGTGCCGGTCGAGACGGTGCACCTGCACGAGGTCGGAGCGGTCGACTCCATCGTGGACGTGGTGGCGGCGGTCTGCGCCCTGGAGTGGCTCGCGCCCGACCGCGTCGTCGCGTCGCCCCTCAACGTCGGTTCGGGCACGGTGAAATGCGAGCACGGCGAGCTGCCGGTGCCGGCGCCGGCGACCGCCGAGCTGCTGGTGGGGGTCCCGACGTACGCGCAGGGACCGCCGGCCGAGCTGGTCACGCCGACCGGCGCGCTCATCGTGACGGAGTACGCCGACGCCTACGGCCCGGCGCCGCCGATGCGCGTCGAGCGGATAGGCTACGGGGCCGGCGACCGGAATCCGGCCGGGCGTCCCAACGTGCTGCGCGCGCTGGTGGGAGAGGGAACCGGGACCGGCGCGTTCGAGCGCGTCGTCGTCCTCGAGTGCCAGATCGACGACATGAACCCCCAGCTTTACGGCGCGCTGATGGACCGGCTGGCCGCCGCCGGGGCGCTTGACGTCTTCTATGCCCCGATCCAGATGAAGAAGAACCGGCCCGGAACCCTGGTCACGGTGGTGGCGCCGCCGGGACGGCGCGAGGCGCTGTCCGACATCCTGTTCCGGGAGTCGACGACGATCGGCCTGCGGGTGACCGAGACCGAGCGCGAGCGGCTCGACCGGGAGGCGGTCGCGGTCGAGACGCCGATCGGATCCATCCGCATCAAGGTGGCGCGGCGCGACGGCGCGATCCGCAACGCGGCGCCGGAGTTCGAGGACTGCGCGCGGCTGGCCGCCGAGCGACGGCTCTCGATAAAGGAAGTACAGGCCATCGCCGTCAAGGCGTGGCTCGACCGGAACACGGAAACCGCTCCCTGACCCGATGTCCAGGTTCTACATCACCACGGCGATCGACTACGTCAACAGCCGCCCCCACCTCGGGACGGCCTACGAGAAGATTGCGGCCGACGTCATCGCCCGCTACCAGCGGCTGTGCGGCGTCGAGACCCGCTTCATGATGGGCAACGACGAGCACTCGCAGAACGTCTTCCAGCGCGCTCGCGAGCTGGGTGTCGAGCCGCTCGCCTTCTGCGACGACATGGAGAAGACGTTCCGTGACGTCTGGGCGCGGCTCGACATCTCGTTCGACGACTTCATCCGCACGACGGAGGCGCGCCACCGGACCAGCGTGACGACCCTGGTCTCGCGACTGGCCGACGCCGGCGACATCTATGACGGCTACTACGAGGGGTGGTACTGCGTCTCGTGCGAGGCGTTCAAGCCGGAGAAGGATCTCGAGGACGGCAACTGCTCGATTCACCGCAAGCCGCCGCAGTGGATCAAGGAGAAGAACCATTTCTTCCGGTTGTCGAAGTACCGGCAGCGCCTGCTCGATCACTACGCGGCCCATCCGGAGTTCCTGCAGCCTCAGATCCGCCGCAACGAGATGCTCAGCCTGCTCGATGCCGGCCTCGACGACATCTCGATGAGCCGGACCGGCCAGTCGTGGGGCATTCCGGTGCCGTCCGATCCCGACAGCGTGGTTTATGTCTGGGTCGACGCGCTCATCAACTACATCTCGGGAGTCGGGTACGGCGCCGACGACGGGCTGTTCGAGACGTGGTGGCCGGCCGATCTGCACGTCATCGGGAAGGACATCACCCGTTTCCACTGCGTCATCTGGCCGGCGATGCTGATGAGTGCGGGACTGCCGCTGCCGCGCCGCGTCTTCGGCCACGGCTGGGTGCACTGGCAGGGTCAGAAGATGAGCAAGTCGCTGGGGACGGTGGTCGATCCTCTGGAGGCGGCGGATCGCCTGGGACCGGATCCGCTGCGGCTGTACCTGACCAAGGAGATCGCGTTCGGCCAGGACGGCGACTTCACGTGGGACCGCTTCGAAGAGCGTTACAACGTCGACCTGGCGAACAACTTCGGCAACCTCGTGTCGCGGCTGGCGTCGATGGCCCACCGCTACCGAAAGGGCCGGCTGGTGGCCCCGTCGAGCGCGCCGGGTCCGCTGGCCGAGGCGGCGGGTCGTGCGGCGGGCGCCTACCGCGAGGCGATGGACGCCTTCGCGCTGCATGCAGGCGTGGCCGCGGCGTTCCAGCTCGTCGACGCCGCCAACGAGTACATCGCGAGCGTCGAGCCCTGGGTGACGGCACGCGATCCGGCGCGGGGCGCCGAGCTCGACCGGCAGCTCTACGACGTGAGCGAGGCGGTGCGGATTGCAGCGGTGCTGCTCGCGCCGGTGATGCCGCGCTCGTGCCGAGAGGTGCTGGCGCGCGTCGGGGCGCCCGGTGAGGTTTCGGATCTCGACCTCGACCGCGACGCGGTCTGGACGACCCCGCCGGGCGTCGAGCGGCAGATGATCAAGGGTGGCCCGCTCTGGCCCCGGCTCGAGCCCGACCGGGTCGCGGCCGACGTCGCCAGCGGCACGAAACAGAAGGAGCAGCGGACGATGAACGACAACGAACAGCGCGACGGGGACGGATCGTCGCCGGCCCCGGCGGCCGTTTCCGGGCCAGTGGCGGCCGCCGCCCCCGCGCCCGCGGAGGCTCCCGCGGCCGCGGCGGCAGCGGCGGCCGGTTCCGCCCCGGCCGGTGCCGGGGCGCCGACCGCGGCGGCCGAGCCGGCGACGCCCGATACGCCGCGAATTTCCATAGACGAGTTCGCCAAGGTCGAGCTCCGCGTCGGACGCGTGGTGACCGCCGAGGCGGTGCGGAAGTCGAAGAAGCTGGTGCGCCTCGAGGTCGAAGACGGCGGCGGCGTGCGGCAGATCGTCGCCGGCATCGCGAAGGCCTACGAGCCGGAGACGCTCGTGGGAAGGCACGTCGTCTTCGTGGCCAACCTGCAACCGGCGAAGCTGATGGGCATCGAGTCGCACGGCATGGTTCTCGCGGCCCTCGATGCGGCCGGGCAGCCGGTGCTGCTGAGGCCGGACGATCCGGAGCGTGCTCCCGCGGGCTCGGCGATCAGATGATCGATTCGCACTGCCACTTGGCCGACGAGCAGTTCGCCGCGGATCTCGATGCGGTGGTCGCGCGGGCGCGCACCGCCGGCGTCGACGGGGCGCTGTGCATCCTCGACGCGCTGAACGACGACGAGGCCCGCCGCGCGGACGGCGTGGCGGAGGTCTGGCCGGATGCCGCTTTCGCGATCGGCGTGCACCCGCACCAGGCGGGCGCGGTCGACGACGCGGCCGGGGGGCTCGACGGCGTCGCGCCGTTCGTGCGCCGGTTGCTCGATGCGCGGGGCGGGGCATGCGCGGTCGGCGAGATCGGACTCGACTACCACTACGACTTCGCGCCGCCCCGCACCCAGATCGAGGTCTTCCGGCGGCAGATCGCACTGGCGCGCGACCTGGCGTTGCCCATCGTGATTCACACGCGGGAAGCTGACGCCGACACCCTGGACGCCATTCGTGCGGAGGGCGACGGCGACGTGAAGGGGGTCTTCCACTGCTTCACCGGTGACGCCGCGTTCGCGCGTGAGGCGCTCGACCTCGGCTTTCACGTGTCGTTCTCGGGCATCGTCACTTTCCGCAACGCGGCGGCGATTCGCGAGGCGGCCGCGATCGTCCCCGCGGACCGCCTGCTCGTGGAGACGGACGCGCCGTATCTGTCTCCCGTTCCGTACCGCGGGCGGCGTAACGAGCCGGCGCGGGTGTCGCGGGTGGTCGACACGCTCTCCGAGGTGCGCGGCGTGAGCCGGGACGCGATCATCGAGGCAACGCGGCAGTCGTACCGCCGGTTGTTCACGGGGGGGGCGACAGGATGACGGCGCTGCTCCGAACGCACCGTGGATGCCGCGGGACCCCGTCGATTGCGGCCAGCGGGTGGTCGCGTTGACGCGTGCCGCGCAGGTGTGGTCTGATTCTGGTCGCGTGAACGTCGCACTCAACACGTCGGCGCCCGCCGATCTGGAACAAATCTTCGAGCCGATCCGCGGGGCCCTCGAGGCTGTCGAGCAGGCCTACGCCAGCTACGTCCGGCCGGCGGTCGAGGCCGATGCGGCGGCGTTCGGGGCGCCTGGAGACACTACGGCGGCGCGGCGCCGGTCCGTGCACGTGGTGGATGAGGTGATTCCGCGGATGGCCGGTTACATCCAGGCCAGCGGCGGCAAGCGCGTTCGCCCCGCCCTGCTGCTCCTCGCCGCGCGACTCGCCGGCTGCACCGGAGAGCGGGCGGTGGTCTATGCCTCCGCGGTGGAGTTCATCCACACCGCAACGCTGGTTCACGACGACATCATCGACGAGTCCGAGCTACGGCGTGGCCGGCTCGCGGCGCACTCTCGCTGGGGCAACGACAAGACCGTCCTGCTGGGAGACTACCTGTACATCAGTTCGATGAAGCTGGCCCTCACCTACGACGACGCCATCCCGATCGTGCGGCTCCTGTGCGACGTCACGCGGCGGATGATCGAGGGCGAGCTGTACCAGTTGACCAAGACCGGCGACGTCGACATCTCGAAGGAGGAGTACTTCGAGATCATCCGGCGCAAGACGGCCTATCTGTTCGGCGGATCCGCCGAGATCGGCGCCATGCTCGGGACATCGACCGACGCCCAGCGCGCGGCGCTCCGTGACTACGGCTTCAACCTCGGCATCGCCTTCCAGCTCGTCGACGATTTGCTCGACTTCACGGCGAACCAGGCGACGCTCGGCAAACCAGTCGGCCAGGATCTCCGCGAAGGGAAGGTCACGCTGGCCGCGATTTACCTGCTCGGCCGGGAGGGCGCCGGCGGGCGTGCACGGGACATAGTCCGCGCCACGGTGGAGACCGGCGAAATCGGCATGGGCGACTGGCGCGAGCTGGGGACCCTCCTGCGCGAGCACCGTGCGACCGACTACGCCTACGACAAGGCCGTCGAGCACGCGACGGCGGCCCGCGAGAGCCTTGCCGCTTTTCCTCCTTCCGTCGAGCGCGATGCGCTGCTCGCCCTGCCGGACTTCGTGCTGGCCCGCGATCGCTGATCGCGACCCGGCGACCGCCGGCCCGATCGAGAGGTCCGGAGCCGGAGCCAGCGCCGATGCCTGCCGATTCCAATCCCGAGCCTGACGTGGCGCTCGACGCGGCGCGGACGCAGGTGGCGCGCCTGCGGAGCGAGCTGAGGCGCCACGAGCATCACTACTACGTCCTCGACGATCCTCGGATCAGCGACGCCGAGTTCGATGCGTTGCTGCGGGAGCTGCAGCGGCTCGAAGCGCAGCATCCGGTCCTGATCGCGCCCGATTCGCCGTCGCAGCGCGTCGGGGGCGCACCGCGCGAGGGGGTCGAGAAGGCGGCCCACTCGTCGGCGATGCTCAGTCTCGACAACGCGCTCGACGACGCGGAGCTGGCGGACTTCGACCGGCGGGCGCGGGAGCTGGCCGGCGCCGACGTGCTGGACTACGTCGGCGAGTTGAAGCTCGACGGCGTCTCGATGGCGGTGCGCTTCGGCCCCGGCGGGGACCAGGCGGGTGATGCGGGTGGCACTCCGGAGCCGGGCCGGCCCGGCGACGCGCGCGAGGGCAGCCGTCTGGCGCTGGCGTTGACCCGCGGCGACGGGGCGGAGGGCGAAGTGATCACTCCGAACGCCCGCACCCTCCGCTCGCTGCCGCTGTCGATCCCGGCTGCCGAGCTCGCCGCGTGCCGCGTTCCCCCGGAGTTCGAGGTGCGCGGCGAGGTCGTGATGCCGACGGAGGCGTTCGCGCGCCTCAACGCGGGGCAGCGTGCAGAAGGGAAGCGCCTGTTCAAGAATCCGCGCAACGCGGCGGCCGGGTCGCTGCGCATGCTGGACGCCGCGGTAACCGCTTCCCGCCGTCTCGACTTCTACCCCTACCTGCTCCTCGCGGCCGGGCAGCCGGTCTTCGCGTCGCATTGGGAGGCGCTGGAGGCGCTCTCGACCCTCGGCTTCAAGGTGAACAAGGCCCGCGAACGACTGCGCGGCGTCGACGGTCTGCGCCGGTTCCGCGACACCTGGCTGCCGCGGCGCGGCGGGTTGCCGTACGAGATCGACGGCCTGGTGTTCAAGGTCGATTCCGTGGACCTGCAGCGCCGTCTCGGCGCTACGTCGAAGTCGCCCCGCTGGGCGATTGCCTGCAAGCCGGCTGCGCAGCAGGTAGAGACGGTGGTCGAGGACGTCGACGTGCAGGTCGGACGCACCGGCGCGGTGACCCCGCGCGCCCGGCTGCGGCCGGTGCAGGTGGGCGGGGTGACGGTGTCGCACGCGACCCTGCACAACGAGGACGAGATTGCACGCCTCGGTCTGCAGATCGGGGACGCCGTGCTGGTCGAGCGGAGCGGCGACGTGATCCCCAAGGTGGTGCGGGTCACCCGCGAGGGTGCGGATCGCCGGCCCTTCGTGATGCCCGCGCGCTGTCCGGCGTGCGAGACCCCGGTCGTGCGCGAGGAGGGGGAGGTGGTGGCGCGGTGCGTCAATGCCAGTTGCATCGCGCGGCTGAAGGAATCGATCCTGCACTTCGCGCGCCGGACGGCCATGGACATCGACGGCATGGGGGAGTGGCTGGTCGACGCGCTCGTGGACGGTGGGCTGGCGAAGAACTTCGCGGACCTCTACGAGTTGAACGCGGAGCAGTTGGCGGATCTCGAAAAAGAGAGCGCGGTTGGCGAGAAGAAGGCCTCGAAGCTCGCGGACAGCATTGCGCGCTCGCGGGCGGCGGTCGAGGAATCCGCCCGCCCGCCCGAGCTGGCGTCCGAGAGTGACGGAGAAGATCGGGAAGCGTCCAGCTCGGCCTTGGAGCGCTTTGTTGTCCGTAGTACGAAGCACATCAAGGGTTTGGGCGGCACGCTGGCCCGGAAGCTGGTTGACCATGGCCTGGTGCGGACCCCGGCCGATCTGTACCGGCTGACAGCAGAGCAACTCGCGAATGTACCGCTGAGGGTGCGGCTCGGCGAGAAGTCTGCCCGCAGGATCATGGATGGCCTGAAGGAGTCGAAGGACCTGCCACTCGGCCGTCTGGTGTTCGGTCTCGGTATCAGGCACGTCGGAGACCGGACTGCTGCGTTGCTGGCGGATCACTTCCGTAGCCTGGACGCCATCGCATCGGCATCGACAGAGGAACTGCAGCAGGTCGAAGAGGTCGGACCCCGCATCGCCGAGTCGATTCGGACCTTCTTCGGGTCGAGCGTGAACCGGGACCTGGTCGAGCGGCTGCGACGGCACGGCCTGCGATTCAGCGAGGATGCAGAAGACAAGAGCCAGCCTCATCCGCTTGCCGGCAAGGTGTTCGTGCTCACCGGAACGCTGGAAAGCATGACCCGCGACGAGGCCAAGGCGCGCATTCAGGCGGCTGGGGGCAAGGTCAGCGGGTCCGTCAGCGGGAAGACGGACTACGTGGTGGCCGGGGACAAGCCCGGTTCCAAGATGCGGAAGGCGCAGCAGCTCGGCGTAGCCGTCATTGACAAAGCCGATCTCGAGAAGCTGACCGCCGCTGCAACTCCGGTCGGACGCGCGCAGCGGTGAGCGAGGAAACACGAACCTGGCGCTGCGGATCGGACGAGTAGGTGCGAGATCCGCTGTGTGTTCTCGCCGACGCTCACCAACACCCGCCGCGTGGATAGACCATGGTTTGTGACCATGGTCTATCATGAGCGGGTGGAGGCGTAAGTGGAACAGCTCGCCATCTCGAAGTTCAAGGCAACCTGTCTGGCCGTTCTCGACCGCGTGAGCCGAACGGGGCAGCCGGTTTTGATCACCCGGTTCGGCAAGCCCGTGGCGGAAGTGGTGCCCCCGTCGCGTCCCGAACGTCTGGAGCGGCGGCTCGGCTGCATGCGCTCCACTCTCCGCATCACCGGCGACATCGTCGAACCCGCGCTCGCCGAAAAGGAATGGGAGGTGCTGCGGTCGTGAAGCTCCTGCTGGATACGCACATCTGGATCTGGAGCGTCGCCGAGCCGGAGCGGCTATCGTCTGGAGTCCGCACCGAGCTGGAATCGCCGGACAACGAGATCTGGTTGTCGCCCATCAGCGTCTGGGAGTTTCTGATCCTCGTCGAGAAGGGCCGTCTGATTCCAGGAATGCCTGCGCGGCTGTGGATTGCGCAGGCGATGACTCGCCTGCCGACCCGCGAAGCTCCACTGACGCACGACATCGCGCACGAGAGCCGCGTCCTCGACCTGCCTCACGAGGATCCCGCGGACCGGTTCCTGGCGGCGACGGCGAAGGTGCTGGAGTTCACCCTGGTGACGGCCGACCGTCGACTTGCACGCTCGCGTCTGTTCGCCGTGCTGTCGAACTGACGCGATGAGTCATAAGGCTTGTCGCGCGTGCTGTCAGACTGCACAATAGCGCGAGCGGATATAGCGGGCCTTCGCCACGGGCTGCTGAGGGAGGACGACATGACCACGCGGAGCATGATCGGCGGGTATGCGGCGGCTGCGTTTCTGGCGGCAGGTCTTGTGGCGCTCGGTCCGCCGGTTGCGGCCCAGGGCGACGACATCAGCGGCGTCGTGACCAGCGCGGCCGGCCCCGAGGCGGGCGTCTGGGTCATCGCCGAGACGCAGGACTTCGACACCGGCTTCCGGAAGATCGTCGTGTCCGACGACGACGGACGGTTCCTGGTTCCGGACCTCCCGGATGCCGCCTACGAGGTGTGGGTGCGCGGGTACGGCCTGGCCGACTCGGAGAAGACCCCCGCGCGGCCCGGCGACGACCTGGCGCTGGCCGCCACGGCCGCCCCGTCGCCGCACGCCGCCGCGCAGATCTACCCGGCCAACTACTGGTACTCGCTGTTGGAGGTGCCGCCGGCCAGCGATTTCCCGGGTACCGGACCGCGCGGCAACGGCATCGGCGTCGACATGCGGACCCAGGCCGACTGGGTCGACCGGCTCAAGGACGGCTGCCAGCTCTGCCACCAGCTCGGCAACCGCGCGACGCGCGAGATGCCGATGCTCGATCTCGACGAGTTCGACTCGACCGCCGACGCGTGGGCGTACCGCATCCGGGCCGGTGGCGCCGGGCCGGCGATGGCGGTGGAGATCAATCGGATGGGCCGGTCGCGCGCCCTCCAGTTGTACGCCGACTGGAGCGACCGAATCGCCGCCGGCGAGTTGCCCCCCGTTCCGCCGCGCCCGCAGGGCCGGGAGCGCAACCTCGTCCTGAGCATGTGGGGGTGGGGCCACCCGCGCGGCATGGTCCACGACGAGGTCACGACCGACAAGCGCAACCCGACGCTGAACGCGAACGGGCCGGTCTACGGAGTCGGCGGCGCCGGGCTCGTGATCACCGACCCGCGTACCCACCAGTCGGTCCGCATGGATCTGCCGACCCGCATCGAGCGGCCGAGAAGGAGCGATTCCTATCAGGGAGCCTCGACCGCGGTCCCGTCCCTCTATTGGGCCGATGAACCGCCCGCCGGTCTGCAGAGCCGGAGCGCCCACAACCCGATGCTGGACGGCAAGGGCCGCCTCTGGATCACGCAGGCGGTGCGGCCGAACGACGTGCCCGACTGGTGCCTGGAGGGGTCGGATCACCCCTTCGCGCAGTACTACCCGATTCAGCACCGCGTCGAGTCGCGGCAGTTGTCCTACTACGACCCGGAAACCGGCGATTTCGAGTTGATCGACACCTGCTACTTCACGCACCACCTGCAGTTCGCCGACGACGCGGACGACACGCTCTGGCTGAGCGGCTCGACCGAGGCGATCGGCTGGCTGAACACGCGGCTGTACGACGAAACCGGCGATGAGCAGGCTTCGCAGGGTTGGTGTCCGACCGTGATCGACACCAACGGCGACGGCCGCATCACCAAGCCGTGGAACGAGCCGAACTTCAACGGCGACGTCGAGATCGATCCGGTGCGCGATACCCGCATCGGCAGCCTGGACAAGTTCAAGCGCGCCTACGGCGTGATCCCGCACCCGGATGGATCGGTGTGGATCTCCCGGCGGTTCGACGTGCCCGGACGGCTGATCCGGCTGGATCTCGGGGACAGTCCTCCCGAGACCTGCATCTCGGAGGTCTACGAGCCGCCGTACGACCCGAACGGCGATCCGAACGAGTGGGGCTTCGGGCCACGCGGTATCGACGTGGATCGCAACGGCATCATCTGGACCGCGCTCGGCGGTAGCGGTCACCTCGCCAGCTTCGATCGCAGCAAGTGCTCCGTGCTCAACGGGCCGGCCGCCACCGGCCAGCACTGCCGCGAGGGGTGGACGCTCCATTCGACCCCGGGGCCGAAGCTGAAGGGCGTGGAGGGCTCGGCGAACGCCGACTACCACTACTACAACTGGGTCGATCAGTTCGACACCCTGGGTCTGGGCGCGAACGTGCCCATCGCCACCGGCACGACGTCGGACGCTCTGCTGGCGTTCGATCCCGAGAACGGCGAGTGGGTGGTGATGCGCGTGCCGTATCCGCTCGGCTTCTACAGCCGGGGCCTCGACGGCCGGATCGACGATCCGGACGCCGGGTGGAAGGGGCGCGGCGTGTGGTCGAGCTTCAACACCGGGTCGCCGTTCCACCTCGAAGGGGGCAAGGGGGCGACGAGCGAGATAGTCCGGTTCCAGATGCGGCCGGATCCGCTGGCGCACTAGTGCTGCGCCATGATTAAACGTTCGGGTTTGCGGTGCTGTGATTCGTCGATGATTGCGCGCTGTAACCCATGTCCGTGTCCGAAGATTGTGACGTGACGGACCACTAGGAGTCTGCGCCGTAGAAACGGGGCAGACTTCTAGGCAGGCTCGGTTGGGCGAAAATCGGAGCCACAGGCGACGGTTTTCGGGCTAGGGCGTCGGCGGCCGGAGTGGGCGTAGCAGCGGGTCCGCGGAGGGCGCCCCTGGGGCGGCGCAGAGGAGTTCATATGTGTGCCATCAGGTGTGTGTCCGGATGCGGGCTGGCCCTGCTGCTCTCGGCCGGCAGCGTGGCCGGGGCCAACGACGGCTCGCTGATCGACGCGGTCAAGGCGCGGGACGCGGAGGCGGTCGAAGCCCTTCTGGGGGCATCCGCCGACGTGAACGCGCCCGCCGCCGACGGGGCGACGGCGCTGCACTGGGCGGCCTACCACGACGCGCTGCCGCTCGCCGACCGGCTGCTCGCGGCGGGGGCGGCGGTCGACGCGGCGAACGACTACGCCGTGACGCCGCTGTCGCTGGCCTGCGACAACGGCTCCGCGGGCATGGTGGAGCGGCTGCTGGAGGCCGGGGCCGCTCCGGATGCGGACCGGTCGACGGGGGAGACCCCGCTGATGACGTGCGCCCGTACGGGCAGCGTCGACGCCGTGCAGGCTCTGCTCGACGCCGGCGCGGACCCCTCCGCGGCAGAGACATGGCAGGGCCAGACGGCGCTGATGTGGGCGGCGGCCGAGGGTCACACCACGATCGTGCGCGCGCTGGTCGAGAAGGGCGCCGACGTCCACGCCCGCACCGCCGGCGGGTTCACCGCGCTGCTGATCGCGGCGCGCGAGGACGAGCCGGAGCTGGCGAGGCTGCTGCTCGACGCGGGCGCCGACGTCAACGCGATGGCCCCGGGCGGCGCCACGCCGTTGCTCGTCGCCGCGGTCCGCGGGCATACGCGGCTGGCGATGCTCCTGCTGGAGCAGGGGGCCGATCCGAACGCGGGCGAGGCGGGGTACACGCCGCTGCACTGGGCCGCGGGTTCCTGGCATTCGGAGCTGACCGGCAGCCTGCGCGGCATCGAGACGGCGCGCGACGAGGAATGGCGTTCGCTCAACGGGGTGCGGGACGGCAAGCTGGAGCTGGTCGAGGCGCTGCTGGCGAACGGGGCGGATCCCGACGTGCGGCTGGTCGACCACCCGCCGCAGTTCGGGTTCGCGAGCCAGCGCTTCCGCGTGAGCATCGCCGGCGCCACGCCATTTCTGCTCGCCGCGATGGACGCCAACGTGGCGGTGATGGACGCGTTGGGCGCGGCCGGCGCCGATACCCGGCTGGCGACCGACGAAGGGACCACGCCACTGATGGTGGCTGCCGGTCTGGGACGGGTGCCGGCCGAGACGCGGGTGACCGAGGCGGACACGCTCGATGCCGTGCAGTTCGTGCTGGATCTCGGCGCCGAGGTCAACGCCACCAACCTCGTCGGCCGCTCGGCCCTGCACGGCGCCGCGCACATCCGCTCGGACCCGGCGGTGCAACTGCTCGTGGATCACGGGGCCACGGTGGACGTCTCCGATCAGCGCGGCATCACGCCGTTGATGATCGCCGAAGGGGGCGGGCACATCCTGCTGCCGGGGCTCGGCGGAGGAAGCACCGCCGACCTGCTGCGGGCGCTGGGCGGCGCCGAGACGACGGAGAGCTTCATCGACATCTTCAACGAGGGACTGATCCGTTAGCGACCGGGGCCGCGGGCGTAGCCCGGCGGGCGGCGCGAGCGACGCAGGGGGCGACGATGACGAGGTGGACCAGGCGAACCGGACCGGCAACGGCGTTCGGGGTGGGTCTCGTACTTGCCCTGAGTGCAGCCACGGTCGCAATGGCCCAGGTGTCGGCCGCGGCCGGCGCATCCGTGGAGTCCGTCGCGCCGGTGAGTGGGGAGACGGTAGCGCGCCAGTTGCAGGCGGCGCACCGGCCGGGGGCGGATGCCTCGACGTGGCGAGGCGTGCTCGACCGCTACTGCGTGACCTGTCACAGCGAACGGCTGCTGACCGGCAATCTCGCGCTCGACGACATCGACGTCGAGCACGTCGGCGCGGACGCGGAGGTGTGGGAGAAGGTTCTCCGGAAGCTGCGCACGCAGGCGATGCCGCCACCGCGGCGACCGCGGCCCGACGCGGAGACCTACGGCGCCTTCGCGGCGTGGCTGGAGACGGCGCTCGATCGGGCCGCGGCGGCCGAGCCGAATCCCGGGCGGCCGACCATCCACCGCCTCAACCGGCTCGAGTACGCCAACGCCGTTCGCGATCTGCTTCACCTGGAGATCGACAGCGGGACGATGCTGCCGGCCGACGATCTGGCCTACGGCTTCGACAACAACGCCGACATCCTGACCGTGGCCCCGGGGCTGCTGGAGCGCTACATGTCGGCGGCGCGCAAGGTCAGCCGCCTCGCGGTGGGCGATCCGACCATCGCGGCCGACGCGGTGCGCTACCCGTTGTCCTCGCTGCTCGTGCAGGACGACCGCATGAGCGAGGACCTGCCGTTCGGGTCGCGCGGCGGCGCGGCGGTGCAACACCATTTCCCGCTCGACGGCGAGTACGTCGTCCGGTTCGCGCTCCGCAACCCGGGCCGGCGGGAACCGCAGGAAATCGACGTCCGGGTGGACGGCGTCCGCCGCGCCCTGCTGCGGGCAGGAAGCTGGCCGGAGGGCGTGAACCCCGGTGAGGCGCGGGTGGTGGAGCCGGGTGAGCCGTTGCTGGTCCGTTTTCCGGCCCGCGCCGGCACGCACGTGGTCAGCGTGTCGTTCACGCAGCGGACGGCGGTGACCGAGGGGATGGCGCCGAGCCGCCTGCCGATCTGGACGTTCTCCACGGGCCGCGGCTACGTGCAGCGGATGGCCCTCGAGAGCGTGGAGATCGAGGGACCCTACAGCCCGGATTCGCTCGGCCGTGGTCCCGACGGCGAGGAGCAGGTGGCCAGCCGGCGCCGCATCTTCGTGTGCCGTCCCGCGAACGCCGCGGAAGAAGAGGCGTGCGCCGACGAGATTCTCGCGAAGCTGGCGCGGCGCGCGTTCCGCCGCCCGGTGGACGATCTCGACCTGGAGGTGCTGCGCGGTTTCTATGCCGAGGGCCGCGGCGAAGGCAACTTCGACGCCGGCATTCAGCGCGCGCTCGAGAGCATCCTGGTCGATCCGGAGTTCCTGTTCCGCATCGAGCGGGATCCGCCGGGCGTCGAGCCGGCCACCGCGTACCGCCTGAGCGACCTCGAGCTGGCGTCGCGGTTGTCGTTCTTCCTCTGGAGCAGCCTCCCCGACGACGAGCTTCTGGACGCGGCGGCGGCCGGCAGTCTGGGCGACCCGGTGGTGCTGGAGCGGCAGGTGCGTCGGATGCTGGCCGACGAGCGGGCGGGCGTGCTCGTGTCGAGCTTCGCCGCGCAGTGGCTGCATCTGCGCCGCATGCGCACGGTGACCCCCGACGTCAACGCCTTTCCGGGATTCGACGAGAACCTGCGCGACGCCCTGGTGCGCGAGACGGAGCTGTTCGTCGAGAGCCAGATGCGGGACGACCGCAGCGTGGTCGACCTGCTGAGCGCGGACTACACGTTCGCCAACGAGCGGCTCGCGCGCCACTACGGGATTCCCAACGTGTACGGCTCCCGCTTCCGGCGCGTCGACCTGCCGGGCGAGGCGCGCCGCGGGCTGCTCGGCCACGGCAGCGTCCTGACCGTGACGTCTCTGGCCACCCGGACCTCGCCGGTCGTGCGCGGCAAGTGGGTGCTGGAGAACATCCTCGGCACGCCGCCGCCCCCGCCGCCGCCCGACGTCCCGGATCTGCCGGAGCGGGCGGACGACGGGACGGTCGCGTCACTGCGGGCGCGGCTCGAGGCGCACCGCGCCAACCCGGTGTGCTCCAACTGCCACGCGCGAATGGACCCCCTCGGGTTCGCCCTGGAGAACTTCGACGCGGTCGGCAAGTGGCGCGACACGGGAGGGGCGCATTCCCGATTTCCCGGAGCAGTGCAGTGTGTAGGCAAAGATGGACTGTGAGGCTGGGGGAGGTTGAGCCGGTCTTCGGACAGACGGGGAGGGTGGTACTGGACATTACGGCTCGGACTGCCCATGATGGTGCGTTGAAATGGACAAGAGCGCCATCGACACCCCGAGCCGCGAGATCGATCTTCGCAACATTCCCGTCCACCTGCGCACTGCCCTCCGGCGGGCGCTGGAGTTTGAGGCGCGTGCTCGAGCGCCCAGGTCGGCAGAGGAAGCGGAGCAGTGCGAAGAGCAGCTGCGGGCCATCGCGGACGAGTTCTTCGGCGCCCTCCTCACCCCCGTGCTGCAACGCGCGGTGCGCTCCGCCGCGGTTGGCGACGCGGCGAGCGCCCTCGTGCGCCACCTGCCCCGGCGGATGCGGAGCGACGGCCTGGAGACCGTCAACGTTCGCACCTCCCGGGGCACGACGGTGCCGGTCACGACGCCGTATTACCGCGAGAAACACGCCCGTCGGGCGAAGCGGAGGCCGGGACTCTACCCCATAGGCGCTAGCTTGTTTTCGCGGCATGGCCGGCGTATCCTGGCATGTGGATGCATGACACGGAGGCCGGCACGGTGGACGAGGACTGGGATGTGCTGGTGTCGTTCTTCCCTCAGGACTGGCGCGAGTTGGCGCAGGACACCGGGGCGTTGAAGGGGCTGCGCAAGGACAAGACGGTCGACAACCTCCTGCGGACCCTCCTGCTGCACCTCGGCTGCGGACACTCGTTGCGGGAAACGGTGGTTCGGGCCCGGCAGGCGCATCTGGCGGACCTGTCCGACGTGGCGCTGTTGAAGCGGCTGAAGAAATCCAAGGGGTTGGTTGCACGCGCTGTGTGTCCGCCTGTTCGAGGAGCAGGGTCTGGCGGTCATCCCCGGAGGCGCGTTCCAGGTCCGGGCCGTGGATGCGACGACGGTGAAGGAACCGGGCCCGAGCGGGTCGCTGTGGCGCCTGCACTACAGCGTGGGCCTGCCGTCGCTGGCGTGCGACTTCTTCAAGCTGACGGGGACCGAGGGGCCGGGCACGGGAGAATCGTTGGCGCAGTTCCCGATCCGCGCCGGCGACCATGTGCTGGCCGACCGCGGCTATTCGACGGCCCGGGGCATTCGCCACGTGGTCGACGCGGGCGGGCGGCTGATTGTGCGTGTCAACACGGGGTCGCTGCCGCTGTGCACGACGGCCGGGCGGCCGTTCGACCTGCTTGCGGCGGTGGGGTCGGTCACGCGTCCGGGCGCCGGCCGGTCCTGGGCGATCACGGTCGCGGTCCCGGGCGACGATGGCGGCCCGGCCGGCAAGATTGCGGGCCGGGTCTGCGTGCTCCGCAAGTCGGCGGAAGCCATCCGCTTGGCGCACCTGAAAGTCCGCCGAGACGCCGCCCGCAAGGGCAACCAGGTGCAACCGGCCACGCTGCGCTTTGCTGAGTACGTGATCGTCTTCACGACCTTTCCCGAGCCACCCTTTTCCGCCGCGGACGTGCTGGAGTGGTATCGCCTGCGCTGGCAGGTCGAATTGGTGTTCAAGCGCTTCAAGTCGCTGGCCCAGTTGGGGCACGTGCCGAAGTACGACGACGACAGCGCCAAGGCGTGGCTCTACGGGAAACTGTTCGTGGCGCTGCTGGTGGAGAAGCTGATCCACCACGCCCGCGCGATTTCCCCCTGGGGCTACGACGTGCCGGCGCCGGCGCCCCCCGAGCGCGTGGCGTGACTTCAAGTTCGTGCTCAACCAGGTCACGCGCGCCATCGAACCGCCGCTCCCGCTGGCGCGCATGATCAGCGACTGGCGAACGATCTCCGGCGAGCTGGCGGAGCCGCCACGTCGCCGACAGCCGCAACTCTCCGCGTACTTCGGCTGAACTGAGCTGCCGGAGGACCATAGGGCCTTAACAAGTTAGCGCCTATGGGACTCTACCCCGCCTTGGTGGTGCTGGGCATCTACGACCGGTGCACGCCGAAGCTGGCCTCCGATGCAAGCCGCGCGGTCGCCATGCTCAGCTCGCTGGCCGAAGCGCAGGCGCAGCTCCGCCGGGCGCATTCCCGATTTCCCGGAGCAGTGCAGTGTGTAGGCAAAGATGGACTGTGAGGCTGGGGGAGGTTGAGCCGGTCTTCGGACAGACGGGGAGGGTGGTACTGGACATTACGGCTCGGACTGCCCATGATGGTGCGTTGAAATGGACAAGAGCGCCATCGACACCCCGAGCCGCGAGAGCGATCTTCGCAACATTCCCGTCCACCTGCGCACTGCCCTCCGGCGGGCGCTGGAGTTTGAGGCGCGTGCTCGAGCGCCCAGGTCGGCAGAGGAAGCGGAGCAGTGCGAAGAGCAGCTGCGGGCCATCGCGGACGAGTTCTTCGGCGCCCTCCTCACCCCCGTGCTGCAACGCGCGGTGCGCTCCGCCGCGGTTGGCGACGCGGCGAGCGCCCTCGTGCGCCACCTGCCCCGGCGGATGCGGAGCGACGGCCTGGAGACCGTCAACGTTCGCACCTCCCGGGGCACGACGGTGCCGGTCACGACGCCGTATTACCGCGAGAAACACGCCCGTCGGGCGAAGCGGAGGCCGGGACTCTACCCCGCCTTGGTGGTGCTGGGCATCTACGACCGGTGCACGCCGAAGCTGGCCTCGGATGCAAGCCGCGCGGTCGCCATGCTCAGCTCGCTGGCCGAAGCGCAGGCGCAGCTCCGCTCCGACGGCATCGCCCTGGATATCAAGACCCTCCGCTCGACCGCCTATCGCTACGCTGCGCGGGCCCGAGCGGCCCAGCAGAGCGCGGCGTGCGGCCTGCTGGACCGCGTGACCGGCAAGCGGGTGGTCGTCTCCCTCGACGGGGGCCGCGTCCGTGTGAGGCGCAAGAAGCGTGGCCCCAAGACGAAGAAGGGGCGCAACCGATTCCATACCGACTGGAAGGAACCGAAGCTCCTCATCCTGTACGTCGTCGGCGACGACGGGCGACCGTCTCAGACGTGGGCCCCGATCATCGACGGCACGCTCCGGGGACCGGAGGCGGTCTTCGCCCTGCTGTTGTCGTACGCGCGGCAGATCGGCCTCAACGCCGCTGACAAGGTGCTCTTCATCGCCGACGGCGCGCCCTGGATCTGGCAACGCATCCCGCGCCTCATCGCCGCGCTCGGGCTCTCGCCGACACAGGTGCTGGGGCTGATCGACTTCTATCATGCCGCGAAGCAACTCTCCGACGCGGTCAAGCTGCGCCGCTGGAGCGCGACGCAACGCACCCGCTGGCTCAACCGCACGCGGGGGCTGCTCAAGCGAGCACGGGTGGACGAGGTGATCACGGCCCTGCGGGAGCTGTGCCGCGGGCGCACGGCCGGCAAGATCCGCACGCACCTCAACTACTTCCTGAAGAACCGTCATCGTTTCGCCTACACCACAATGGTCGGGCTCGGGCTTCCGCGGGGCAGCGGTGCCGTCGAAAGCGCCATCCGTCGCGTCATCAATCTCCGCATCAAGGGCGCCTCCATCTATTGGCTACCGGAGAGCGTCGACGCGATTCTTCTCCTGCGGTCTTTCTATAAGTCCGGCAGATGGAACTGTTTGCAGCGGATGGCCATGACGCCGGTGGGTGTGAGCGCGTGACCGGGAAATCGGGAATGCGCCCCACGGGAGTGGCCGGCACGCCGATAGACCCCTCCGGCACGCTGCCCGACGGGACCGCCTTCGACGGCTTCCCCGGCTTGCGGGACATCCTGCTGGAGCGGCGCGAGGAGTTCGTCACCACCGTCACCGAGAAGCTGCTGACCTACGCCCTCGGTCGCGGGGTGGAGCACTACGACCGGCCGGCCATCCGCGCCATCGTGCGCGAGGCCGCGGCGAACGACTACCGCTGGTCGTCTCTCATTCTCGGCATCGCCCGGAGCCTTCCGTTCCAGATGAGGAGATCGGATTCATGATCATCACGAAGAAGACGCTGCCCCGCCGCACGGTGCTACGCGGACTCGGGACGGCAGTGGCGCTGCCGCTGCTCGACGGGATGGTCCCGGCGCTGACCGCGCTGGGCCGGACGGCGGCCAGGCCGAAGGCGCGCCTGGGCTTCGTGTACGTGCCGCACGGCGCCGTGATGCGGAACTGGACCCCGCCTACCGAGGGCGCCGGCTTCGAGATCACGCCGATCCTCAAGCCGCTGGAGCCGTTCCGGGACAACCTCGTCGTGCTGTCCGGGCTCGACCACGCGCCGGCGGCGCAGATGCCGGGAGACCCGGCCGGGGGACACGGGCGCATCACCGGGGCCTTCCTGACCGGCGTGCACGCCAAGCCGACCGAGGGCGCCGACTTCGAGGCGGGCGTGTCGGTCGACCAGATCGCGGCAGCCAGGCTCGGCCGGGAGACGCAGCTCGCGTCGCTCGAGGTGGGCATCGGACTGCCGGAGTTCGGCGGCGCCTGCGACGCCGGCTTCAGTTGCGCCTACATCAGCACCCTGAGCTGGAGCACGCCGACGACGCCGCTGCCGATGGAGAGCAATCCGCGCGCGCTCTTCGAGCGGCTGTTCGGCGACGGTACCAGCACGGACCCGGCAGCACGGCGCGAGCGGATGCGCAAGGACCGCAGCATCCTCGACGCGGTGACCCGCAAGGTGGCGCGCCTGCAGGACGGACTGGGGGCGGCGGACCGGGCCAAGCTCACCGACTACCTCGCCGCGGTGCGCGACGTCGAGCGCCGCATCCAGCGGGCCGAGGCGGACGCCGACCGCGAGCTGCCGGTGGTGGATCGGCCCTCGGCGAGCATCCCTGCCTCGTTCGACGAGTACGTGAAAGTGATGTTCGATCTGCAGGTGCTGGCCTACCAGGCCGACCTGACCCGCGTCATCTCGTTCCTGATGACGCCGGAGCTGACCGCGCAGACCTACCCGCAGATCGGGGTGCCTGATCCGCACCACGCGCTGTCGCACCACGAGAACCGGCCGGAGAGCCTGGAGAAGCTGACCAAGGTCGGCACCTACCACACGTCGCTCTTCTCCTACTATCTCGACCGCCTGCGCGCGACGCCGGACGGCGACGGCTCCCTCCTGGACCAGGTGGCGATCCTCTACGGGAGCGGGATGAGCAACAGCAATCTGCACAACATCCAGAAGCTGCCGATCCTCGTCGCGGGCGGCGCGGCGGGGCAGGTTCGCGGGAACCGCCACCTGCGCTACGCGGACGAGACGCCACTGACCAACCTGTTCCTGACTCTGCTCGGCACGATGGACGTGCCGGCCGAGCGCATCGGCGACAGCACCGGAGAGCTGCGGTATCTGACGGGCATCTGACATGAATGCATACGACAGCGTGAACGTGCGATGGGCGGTGGCCGTCCTCACGGCTGCCGCCGTGGGTGCAGCCGCGTCACAGGCGGCGAGGCAGCAGGGACGTACCACGCGAGTGGGCGAGCCGCCGAACATCACGGCGGGCGGCCAGACCAACTGGACGAGCCACAACCTCGACCTCGACAACAGCCGCTACTCGGAACTCGGTGAAGTCAATACGGAGACGGTCGGCGGGCTGGCCGAGCGGTGGTCCTACGAGGTGGCGGCGGGGACAGACGTCAGCGAGGTGACACCGCTGGTGGTCGACGGCGTGATGTACTTCCACGCTGGCGCCAGCGTGATCGCCGTCAACGCGGTCACCGGGGCAGAGGTCTGGACCCTGGAGCTGGACGAGGCGCGCCGCAACCGCGTCCGCGGGCCGACCTACGCCGAGGGGAAGATCTACTCCTACAACGGGCCGAACCTGGTCGCGGCGGACGCGCAGACCGGCGAGCTGGTCGAGTCGTACGGCGATGGCGGCGTCCTGCCGGTCGTCGGGCTGGCGCTGCAGGCCAAGTATCCGGACACGTATCCGCCGACCCTCGATCCGCACACCCTCGGCTACCGCATCACCGCCGCTCCCGCGTACCACGACGGGACCCTGTACGCGGGCGCCGCGCTCTCGGAAGGCCACATCCCGGGCGGCCTGGTAATCGCCACCGATGCGACGACCGGCGCGATCAAGTGGGTGTTCAACACCATCCCGCAGCGCCCGCAGGACTACGGCTGGGAGATAGCGCAGGATACGTGGGGCGACGGCCAGCGCGCGGGAGGCGGTGTCTGGACCCAGCCGGCCATCGACCTCGACCTCGGACTGATCTACTTCAACACCGGCAATCCGTCGCCCGACTACGACGGCTCGGCGCGGCCCGGGGCCAACCTGTTCACCAACGCCACGGTCGCCCTCGACCTGGAGACCGGTGCGCTGCGCTGGTACTACCAGGCGGTCCACCACGACCTGTGGGACTGGGACCACGTCACCGGGCCGGTGCTGTTCGACGTCACGGGTGACGACGGCGAGACGATTAGGGGCGTCGGCGCGGCGGGCAAGAACTGCCTGCTCTATCTGTGGGATCGCGAGACCGGCGAGCCGATCAACCCGATGGTCGAGACCCTGGTGCCGACCGCGACCAACGTGCCGGGCGAGGTGGTCTATCCCACCCAGCCGATCCCCTACAACGCGCGCGGTGTGCCGCTGACGCCATTCTGCGCGACCTACGTACACCTCGACGACCCGGAGCTGCAGGCGCAGACCCGGCCGATGTACACGCCGTACTCCATCGAGGAGCACCTGATCGTGGCCCACGGCGGATCGAGCTTCGGCTCGCCCGCGTTCAGCCCGCGGACCGGGCTGCTCTACGTCACCGGCAAGAACGCCGCGGTCTCGATGCTGGTCAGCCCGCTCGGCGACAGCCTGGAGCCGGGTCCGCACGGCGACGGCCACAGCGCCAACTTCGAGGAGCTGAGCCGCATTCCCGCCTACACGCCGACCACCACCCTGACCGCCTACGAGCCGGCCAGCGGGGAAGAGGCGTGGCAGGCGGTGTTCCCCGCGCTCAGCGGCATCGGGGCGAGCGGCAACCTCGCGACCGCGGGCGACCTGGTGTTCCAGGGCGCGGACGACGGCGCGTTCTACGCGTTCGACGCCGCGACCGGCGAGCAATTGTTCCGCCACCAGGCGCAGCGTGCGATCCGGTCGAGCCCGATGACGTATCAGGTCAACGGCAAGCAGTACGTCACGGTGATCGCGACCAACACGGTGCTGACCTTCGCGCTGCCGGAGTGAAGCGCATCCGGACACGGCCGTTGCGGGGAGTCCATGGAGACGCTCTCGGACGTTTTCCGTGATGCGCTGAAGAGCGTGTACGACCCGGCAGTCCTCTCCTTTGCCGTCGCGTGCGGTCCTTGCGCTGGTCATCTGCGTGCTCGATTGGGTGGGCACGCTGCTGCTGGGCCGCTCCAGTCTTCTGGGAGTCGGCTTCGGTGGCTGGCGCCGCACCCTCCAGTCGATGCTGTTGTGGGGTTTTGGGGCCGTTTTGGGGGCGTATCTCGGAGGGCTCGTGCAACTGTTCGACATCGAAAGCGTCAACGCACGGATTATAGTTGGGGTAGGCTGGCCAACCGTACTCCCACGGCTGCTTGCCATGGCTTCGGGGCAGAAACCGGAAGAGGAGCAGGACGAAGAGGAGGACTTGCCATGAATCTGGTCGAGAGCCTGCTCGGATATCGGAGCTTTTCGAGCGAGTCCGAGATCCGATACAGCGTTGAGCAGTCGAGGTATTACGACTCTTCTAAGGGCCGGCGCAAAAATAACTTCCGTTTTTCGTTTACATTGGGTTCGATGGTGTAGTTCCATTTGGGCAGGGAGCTGTTCGGTGTGATGCGTAGCTCCTGCATTTGCGCGTCGGTGACCTTGATGCCGGTCTTGTAGGTCTTGCGCGCCAGATGCGCGCGCACGCGCAGTCCGGTGGCGGTGCGTGTGGTGCGCAGGTATTTCAGGATGGTCTCGTAGCTGTCCAGGGGGCGGCCCGCCCAGTTCTTGCTGACCTCGCAGAACAGGCGGTGTTCGATGGGATTCCACTTCGACGTGGCCGGCGGGTAGTGGGCCACGGTCACGCGCAAGCCATGCCGGTTGCAGAGGCGGTGTTGCAGGTTGTACTTCCAGGCGCGCGCCGTGGAACTATTGCTGCCGCCGCCGTCGGCCAGGATCTGCAACGCTTTGGCCTCGGGATAGTGCTTGCAGCCCTCGGTGCGCCACCATTTCTCGATGCAGTCGACGGCGAACGCCGGGGTGTCGGCGGTTTGGCCGACGAAGACGGTGCCGGCATTGGCCCGCGGGTCGTAGATACCGTAGGGGATGGCGAGGCCCTCGGCCTCGGAGCGGAAGTCGTGGTCCTTGACCCGTTCGGGGCTGCGATCCCTGTACCTTTCCGGATGACTTCGCGCGATGATCTCGCGGAGTCGGGCAGGCCGCCGGGAGCACCAAGGGGTCCCATGTGCAGATAGCACCTGAGCCTCTTGCAAAACCCTTGGTCGGCCGGGTTTTCCTACCCGAGGCAGAGGGAACGGACGGTCAGCGGGGTGGGACGCAGCGTTCGTAGGATTAGGATAGCAGCCGTCACCGGCGCCGGGGAACCGGAGACACGGGGTCTCAAGGGACCTCTGGGACCTCCCGGTCGGTTATTAATAGGGTCATTGGTTGCCTGACATCAGACAGGTAATTTCGGCCCGATTTCCTCATATTTCGGCATACTGCGAGGTCAGGATACTTATTTCCAGCTTAATATTAACAGGGTCATTGGTTGCCTGACAGCAGACAGGTGATTGCCGGCCTGTTTTCTCATATTTCGGCATGCTACGAGGTCAGGATACTTATTTCCAGGTTAATATGAGGGCGAGCGCGCGCGACGAGACGTGGCGCATTTCCCTCACGACCCGTTCCAGTTCGCGGTTGTTCTCGAGCCACTCCTGGTAGAGGGCGAGTTCGTCTTCGGAGAGCAGCAGGCTGACCGTTTTTCCGCGCACCTTGTGTGTCCAGTAGCGGTACGGGCCGTGACGCGCGTCCGGGTCGCGGTGGCAGCGGCAGGCAGGCTTCCCGCACGTGAGACGGCGGGTCTGGATACTGCCCTGGCGGACAAACCCGAGCGTTTGCAACTCCGCCTTGAGCGCATCGTATTGTTCGCTGTACCGGCGCATCGGGTTCCGGCGGCCCATCGGTTCCCTCCTTGACCTCACTCCTACACTACTATATATAGTAGGCGCTGGGAGCAGTCAAGCCATGCAGAACCTGCGCGCCTCGTTCGCCGCCTACTGGGAGTCAATCCAACAGGGCCTGTTTCCCCGGTTGGAGCAGGTGTTGGGTTCGCTGACCGAGAAACAGCAGCAGTTGGTGCAGACCCTCGAGGTGATCCGTATCGAGCAGATGATTCCCTCGCGCTTGCGGATGCCCGGATGCCGGGCCGCCCCCGCAAGGACCGCGCGGCGGTGGCGCGCGCCTTCGTCGCCAAGGCGGTCTACGACATGCCGACCACGCGCCTGCTGCTGGACCGGTTGGCCACCGACGTGGTGCTGCGCCGCATCTGCGGCTGGGAGCGGCGGCGCGAGATGCCAAGCGAGTCGGTCTTCTCTCGCGCCTTCGCCGAATTCGCCCACTCCCAGTTGCCCCAGCGCGTGCATGAAGCGTTGCTCCGGAAGACGCACGGCGACCGTTTGGTGGGCCATCTGTCCCGAGACTCGACGGCCATCGAGGGGCGCGAGAAGCCGGCCGCGAAGGAGAAGTCGCCTCCGCCGCCCAAGCGCAAGCGGGGGCGGCCGAAGAAGGGTGAAGAACGGCCCAAGACACGCAAACGCCTCGACCGGCAACCGAGCATGACCCTGCAGGAGATGCTCGACGACCTGCCGGCCGAGTGCAGTGTGGGCACGAAGAAGAACAGCAAGGGCTACAGGGACACCTGGGTCGGCTACAAGTTGCACATCGACGTGGCCGACGGCCAGATTCCGGTCAGTTGGTGCGCCGTGCGAAGGCGCCATTCCTCAGCGGGTGCGAATCCCGCCCGGCAACTGTCGCTCCAGCCGGTAGCAGTCAGAGCGGACGATGGAGGTAACGACATCGGCTGAAGCACTCTGATGACAAAGGGCCGCCTTGGGCGGCCCAGCGACCATGCGGGCGGTAGCGCGAGCGAACGCCGAGCAGGCCTCGAAACGATTGATGCGGAAGCCGACTCGCCCAATTGACGAGGAAGGCTGGCATGGGTCGGGAAGCGAGCGACGCAGACACCGACCGATTCCGCCGGGGTAGTGGCGACGGCACGCATGGAAGAGGGGAATAGGGGAATGGACGCAACACGGGAAGCCCTGGCGGTGGCGTGGCACGCGCCAACCGACAGCCCGCGAGGGTCAGGTCGGGCCGTGCAGGGTGGCGGAGAGGCCCGTAGTGTGCGCCAGGCAGCGCACTGGTCAGGAGGGTTGAAGTCCCTCCGGCCCCCGGATGAGGGGGGCCGTATCCAAAGGCGGGGGTAATGCCTCGCCGGCCGCAGGTGGCAGGTATGGAGACACCTACACGGGCACGCAGGCGAAAGCCGGACACAGCCAAGGTGGACCTGGAGCCGCCACGACGGAACTGCGGAGGACAGGGCGCCCACCGTGAGGTGGGGTCCGAAGGGTTTGCGGAGCAGTACCGGGCCGTAGTCGAGGGGGCGACCCCATGACGAACCGGTCGGCCAAAGGTGGGGCAAGGTCGAGCCTGCACTACAGAGGCGAAGGCGATCTCATCCACCCACCGCACCAAGGTGTTTGCGGGCGGCACGGTATGGAAGACCAGTGCGTGACCCTGGGAGACCTCGGCGGGTCCGCGGGTGGCGCCGCGGCAACTGACCCTATAAGCGAGAGCGAAGTGGGAAGGGATGCTCGTCGAGGAGTCGGACGGCCGAATAGTACCTGAAGCGCGGTGAAAGCCGCGTGACCGTCAGGGGGCGGCAACCGAGTGGGTTGGGGAAGGCGGCCGGCGAAGACGGTCGGGACCAGACAGGACGGTGAGATGAGCAAGGGCGCTGAGGTGGACAGTTCCATGAGTGAAAGACCCCAACATCAGCGACCGAGGAGACTTGCCGACTGGCTGAACCCGACGGGCCGGAGGATGGTCCACTCTTTGATTCCTCCATCGGTCCTCATCACGCGAAGACGTCTTCGTGAAAGCGGTATGCGGGAAAACCGCACGTACCGTTTGAGCGGCGGACGGAGGCCAGCGCCCGCGGGGCGCGCCTCCTCCGACCCGACACCGGGGAAACCGGGTAATGCCGGCGGAGGGAAGGGACCTCAGGTGGACAGCGATGGCGAAAGGGAGCAGGCTCACGGGAGTGGCCGACGGCCTAGCCCTGCCCTTGCCCCAAAACTTTTCGCTGGACTTCATGCAGCCACTTCGCTACGGTGGCCGGCATGGAGATTCAGAATCAGGTCTCACGTATTCTACGGGACAACCTCGCCCGCCTGCGCGACGTGCTGGACGAGGCGGTTTCGCAGGGTGTCGGCAGCCTCGGTCAGGTCGCCGATCGCGTCTGTGAAGCGTTCGATTTCCGCGACGGGCGGGGCCGGTGGCAGCGCGCGAGCTGCTGCCGGGCGTTGGCCGACCTGCAGGCGGCCGGCCACGTCTCGCTGCCTGCGAGTCAGGCGGCTCGCGGCGTTGGGGGCCGGGCGCGGGTGTTTCCGCACCCGATGGCGCCGGCGGTGGACGTGCCGGGCACGGTCGGCAAGGTTGTGGGTCTGACCCTGGCGCTGGTTGAGACCGACGCGCAGCGCCAAGTCTGGAACACGCTGATGGCGTACGAGCACCCGCGCGGCGCCGGTCCGTTCGTCGGCCCGCAACTGCGGTATCTGGTGGGTTCGGCGCATGGTTGGCTGGGCGGCGTCGGGTTCGCGGCGAGTGCGCGGCGGCTGCGGTCCCGCGACGCCTGGGTCGGGTGGGACGACACGGGCCGGCGCGCGCACCTGCACCGGGTGTTGGGACTGTGCCGGCTGCTGGTGCGCCCCGGCATTGTGTGTCGCAACCTGGCCTCGCACGTGCTGGGCCGGGTCGTCCGGGCAGTCGGCGACGACTGCGAGGGTCTGTATGGCTATCGCCCCTGGCTGCTGGAGACGTTCGTCGACGAGACCGAACAGACGGGGGCGAGCGTGCGCGCGGCCAACTGGGTTCGGGTGGGTGAGACCTGCGGTCGCGGTCGCCAGGACCGCCGGCACGCGGCGCCGGAAACGCGCAAGGCGGTGTATATGTATGCCTTGGAGCCGGCGTGGCGCACCCGCCTCGCGGTGCCTGCACCGGTCGTGGCGCCGCTGGCGGTTGGCGACGGTCTCGACGCCGCGGTCTGGGCGGACCACGAGTTCGGCGGGGCGCGTTTGGGCGACGCGCGTCTGAGCGCGCGGCTGGTACAGAGCGCGCAGCAAATGGCAGAGTCTCCGATGCGCGCCATCACCGGCGCCGCCCACGGCGCCCGCGCGATGGTCAAGGGCCATTACCGGCTGATCGACCAGCCCGCCGACAGTGCGGTGACGGTCGACAACATCCTCGCGCCGCATCGCGAGCAGACGCTGCGCCGGATGCAGGCGCACGACACGGTGCTGTGCATCCAGGACGGCACCCGGTTGAACTTCACCCGGCGCGGGCAGACGCAAGGGCTGGGGGCCATCGGCTCGAACCAGACCGGGGCGGTGGCGCGCGGCCTGGAGTTGCACACGACCTTGGCCGTCAATCCCGACGGGGTGGCGTTGGGTGTGCTGCGGGCCGCCTTCGACGCGCCCGCGTCCCCCAACTCCGAGGCGGAAGGCGAGCCGACCCCAAAGCCGCGCGAGAAGCGCAAGTCGTTCCGTTGGATCGAGGGGCTGCGCGACTGCGCGCAGGCAGCCGAGCAATTGTCCCAGACCCGCGTGGTGTGCGTGATGGACCGCGAGGCCGATTTCCTCGACCTGTTCGTCGAACACCGCGCGGCTGCCCCGCAGGTCGACCTGCTGGTCCGCGCCAAGGCCGACCGCGTCCTCGGCAGGGAAAAGACGCCCGCCGGGCAGACGGTCTCACGCCGTCTGTTCGATACGGTGCGCAACGCGCCGGCCCGAGGCGCCGCCAAGGTCGAGGTGCAGCGGCTGAGCGCGCGCGTGAAGGCCAGCAAACAGGCCCGCAAGGACCGCCGGGCGGAGCGGGTCGCCGACGTGACGCTGCGCTACCAGCAGGTGCCGCTGCCCTGCCCCGGCGACGAGCCGGTCGCACTGTGGGTCGTCCACGTGCGCGAGGAACAACCGCCGCCCGCGGCCGAGCCGCTGGAGTGGTTCCTGCTGACCACTTTGCGTGTGAGCAGCGCCGACGACGCCACGCGCATCCTGCAATGGTACGTCCGGCGCTGGCGCATCGAAGAATACTTCCGCGTGCTCAAGTCCGGCTGCAAGGTCGAGGAGTTGCAGCACCACACGGCCGAGCGGCTCGAACGCGCCATGGCCATCAAGATGGTCATCGGGTGGCGCATCCAGTTGATGGTCCAACTCGGGCGCGAAGTGCCCGACCTGCCGGGCGACCTGCTGTTCTCCGATGGCGAGTTGCGCGTGCTCGCCACCTTCGCCCGCTCACGCAAGCTGCCGCCGCCGGCGCGCCTCGGCGACGCTGTCGGTCTGGTCGGGCGCCTCGGCGGGTGGCTCGGACGCCAACGCGACCCGCCCGGCGCACAGTTGATGTGGCACGGCTACACTCAACTGGTTGCCATGGCCTTCGCCTTCGAACTGCGGGACGAGTTCGGATGACCTCCTGCTCACTACAGTCCAGCCCCGGACATCCGGGGCACGGGCAGGCCTAGCCCGGAAAATTCGTGGCGTGTTCTGATTCCGGTACAGACACAAGAGCCCCCGTGTGGTACAAGTGCAGTGTTAACAACCACTTGCGCCACCACGGAGGCCCTTGCGTGACGACCGACACTGTACCACAGACTGTTCTGTTCCCGGATCTGTTTGACAAGCCGCTGTTCGCCCAGTTCAACCAGGAGCAGGGCAGTTCCGACGGCGGGGCGATCCTGCTGAAGGCCGCCGAGCGCATCTACGGCCTGGTCAAGGCGTTCGCCGGGTGTCTGTTCGACAAGCGGGCGCCGGACAAGACCCGGCACTCGCTCGCGGACCTGATCGGCCAGCGCATCTTTGGCATCGCCTGCGGCCATCCCGACTGCAATGATGGCGACCGTCTCGCCGACGACCCCATCCACAAGCTGCTGCTCGACAGAGACCCGGTTTCGGGCGAGCGCCTGGCGTCGCAGCCGACGCTGTCGCGGTTCGAGAACGCGGTCAACGGCTGCGCGCTCTACCGCATGGCGGACGAGTTGGCCCCGCGGGTCATCGCGCGGCATCGCCGCCGCCTGGACGGGCGGGCGCGGTGCATCACGATCGATCTGGACCCGACGGACGACCCGACGCACGGGGCGCAGCAGTACACGCTCTTCAACGGCTACTACGACAACTGGTGCTACCTGCCGCTGCTTGGCTTCCTGACCTTCGACCGCGAATCCGAGCAGTATCTGTGCGCGGCGCTGTTGCGGCACGGCAAGGCGGTCGCCTCGGAGGGGACGGTCGGGCTGTTGTCGCGGTTGCTGCCGCGGCTGCGCCGGGCGTTTCCGCGGGCGCGCATTCTCGTTCGGCTCGACGGAGGCTTTGCCAGCCCGGCGGTCTTTGCCTTCCTGGAGGCGCAGCCGCGGCTCGATTACGTGATCGCGATGGCGAAGAACGCGGTGTTGGAGCGGTACGCCGAGCCGGCCATGCTGGTGGCGCGGGCGCGGACGTGGCGCAGCGAACAGACCGAGCACGTCTACACCGAGACCAACGAGTACCAGGCCGGCACGTGGAACCACGCGCGCCGCGTGGTGATCAAGGCCGAAGTCGTCCGCCACCGAGACCGCGAGCCGCGGGACAATCCGCGCTTCGTCGTGACCAACATGCGGCAGACGCCGCGTTTCCTCTACGAGAAGGTCTACTGCGCCCGCGGGGACGCCGAGAACCGGATCAAGGAACTGAAGGCCCTACAGATCGACCGCACGAGTTGCCAGGCGTTTTCGGCGAATCAGTTGCGCGTCCTGCTGACGGCGGCGGCCTACGTGCTGATGCAGGAGTTGCGGCTGCGCGCCGCAGACACCGCGTGCGCCCGCGCGCAGGTGCCTTGGCTGCGCGACCGGCTGCTGAAGCTCGGCGTCCAGGTGGTGTGCTCGGTGCGTCGCATCGTCCTGCGCCTGCCGCGCGCGACACCGGACCTGGCGGCGTGGCGACACATTGCGTTCGCGCTCGGGGCGCGCGCCGGATAGCCGCTCAACGAGCATCGCATCGCTGCCGGCCGGAGGGCTGTCAACCGCCTGACGGGTGGAACTGTCGTTGCCCGCCTCTTGCCGCCCTCATCACTACGGCGGTCGGCCGCTTGACCACACCATCACCCGCGGTCGGCGACGTTCGAAGGGCCGCCCACCCGTCGATCACCCTCTACCGGTGACCGAATCGGGTGCTGTCACCTCCTGCCGGTGACCGCGGCGGGGTCGCCGTGAATAATCCAGGCTAGTACCCCGGAGATGAGCAGAAATGCCGGACGTCATCACATGCACAAGCGAAGGGGACGACCCGAACGGTCGCTGTCGCCAGGGCGTCAACAGGCCTGACGACGCACCGGCCGGCCTGCGCAAGGGTGCGAGCTTGGTGCCACGGCTCGCGAGACCCGCCCGCTGGTCGTGACCGGGAACTCGTGTGCGAGCCGCATGATTCCACTGGAGAGCCCGGTGCCGGAAATCGGCACGCCGGGTTCGGAGAGCGGGGGGAGGAAACGTGTCCACGGGAATCGGCCTGCGGCCCGGCTGCGAAAGCACCGGATGTGCCACCGACCCCCTACCGGCTACGCGCCTCCCCTCGACTCTACCATCCTGACGTCCGCCTCGCTGCACGACAGCCAGGCCGCCGTTCCACTGGCCACCCTGTCGGCCCAGCGGGTGGACAATCTGTATGACCTGATGGATGCCGCCTACGACGCGGTGCAGATCCGCGAGCACAGCCGCGCACTCGGCCACGTCCCGCTGATCGATATCAACCCCCGCCGTGACACTGCGCTGGCCGAAGAACTGCAGACCGAAGCCCGGCGCCTGAAGCGTCTCGGCTTGCAGCTTCCCGAACAGGTTCGGTACAACGAACGCACGGCGGGTGAGCGCGTCAATGGCCGACTCAAGGACGAGTTCGGCGGGCGCCACGTCCGAGTCCGCGGCAACGCGAAGGTGATGTGCCACTGCCTGTTCGGCGTGCTGGCGCTCACCGCCGACCAGCTCCTGCGGCTGGTGACGTAAACCAACGCCTCGCCGGCCAACGCGCATCCCCTTCCGGTCGCCCGACAGGCGTCAGTCACCAACCGGTGTCTCCAACGCCCGGTGGGAAAACCCTCGAACTCCCTGATTTCCGCCTCTTGGGTCGCCGCCGGTCCTCCCGCCCCGCATTCTCGGTCGGGATCCAGGCAAAACGATGTTCACCAGAAGAACTTGTGCTCCGAGCCGAGCTACGCCAAGAGTTTTGCAAGCGGCTCACCTGAAAAGGACTTGTGCCCCGGCGGTCCAGCCACCGATGGATGCCCCGTGGGGAGTTTGCGTCGTAGAGCGCCAGTACAGGGACCGGCAGGCATCGGGGCGCGCCCGTTCGATTCTGCAGGCAGAGGGGAGGTTCGAATTGAAGCTGGCTTGGTTCGCGGGGGTCGACTGGGGGTCTGAGAAACATCAGGTGTGCGTGCTCGACGCTGCCGGGAAGGTGCTCGGAGAACGAGAGTTCGAGCACAGCGGTACAGGGCTGTCGCAAATGGCGAGCTGGGTGCTGTCGCTCGCGACGGGAGACGCAGGCGAAGTCGGAGTGGCGGTCGAGACGCCACGCGGGCCAGTGGTCGAAAGCCTGATGGAGCGCGGCTTCGCCGTCCACTCGATCAACCCGAAACAGCTCGACCGTTTCCGCGACCGCCTCTCGCCGGCGGGCGCGAAGGACGACCGGCGGGACGCGCGAGTGCTCGCCTCGGCGCTGCGTACCGACCCGCACTGTTTGCGGCGGCTGGAGCCGACCGACCCGGCAATCGTCGAGCTGCGCGAGTGGTCGCGTCTGAGCGAGGAACTGACGCGGGAACGCGTTCGCCTGGCCAACCGAATGCGGGACCAGCTCTGGCGCTACTACCCGCAGTTCCTCGACGCGGTTGACGACGACGTCGCGGCGCCGTGGGCGCTGGACCTGTGGCAGAGCCTTCCGACGCCGCGCGCGGGGCAACGGGTTCGCGAGGTAACGCTGACCAGGGTGTTGAAACAGCACCGCATCCGCCGGATCGATACCGCGACGCTGCGCGCTCGGCTGCGGGCCCCGGCCATCAAGCTGACGCCGGGCGCGGCCGAAGCCGCCGTCACGCATGTACGGCTCGTCGCCGAACGCCTCGCCCTGGTCAACCGCCAGCTCGAGCACGTGCGCCGCGAGCTCGACGGGTTGGTGCATCAGCTCGCCGAGGCTGCTCCGACGGACGACCCGAACGCGTCCACCGAGGACGAGCCCTCGTCGACAAAACCGCCCGATGCGGCCATCCTGCTGTCGCTGCCCGGCATCGGCAACAAGGTGCTCGCCACGCTGCTTGCCGAGGGCAACGACGCGGTGCGGCGACGGGACTACGACGCACTTCGCTGTCTCTGCGGGGTGGCTCCAGTCACCCGCCGTTCGGGTAAGAGCATGATCGTGACGCGGCGACAGGCGGCGCACGACCGGCTGCGCGACGCCGCCTACCACTGGGCCCGTGTCGCCGCCCAACGCGATCCGGTCAGCCACGACAAGTACCGGTCGCTCCGCGCCCGTGGCCACGGACACGCGCGCGCCCTGCGCTCGGTGGCCGACCGCCTGCTCAACGTCGCCTGCGCGATGCTCCGCAACGGCGCCTGCTTCGACCCGCACCGTGTCGAGATCACGGCTACGTGAGCCGGATCCGCGGCCGTAGCTCTTGGTGTCTGGATGCCCTGGCCGTCGCTCGCGGCCGGGAAGGCGCACGTGATCCCGTCCGGGGAGTGTCGACGGTGCTCCGTGACAGCGGAGCGGATCTCAGGCGTCGCACTGCAGGCAGTCGATCGAGGGCCAGCCTTCCGGCTGGCCCGCAAGGGCTTCCTGCACGGTCGGCCGCGGCAGTCATCCGAAGGACCGAAGCGCCGCGGAGGACCCGCGAAGCGGGTTGACTGCCGTGGCTGACCGTGCGTGGTGAACGCGATCCGAGCGAAGCGAGGGCCTTGGTGACATCCCGTCGCCCTCGGAACGCCGTCAATCCGCTCACCATCCCAGGAGTTGTGACGGGCATGTCACGTGTCCGAATCGGCGGATCGAAACATGTCGGCAGCGGAACGAAGAGAACACGAAAATACTACTTGCAAAATGGTGGGGAGTCCATTTGGTGCCGGGATTGCGGAACGCGCCGACGAGTTCCTTCTTCTTCGTATCGACGCTGATGACCGGGACGTTGTCGGCTGCGCAACGCTCGCGCAGTTCGGTGATGTGCCGGAACTGGTCGTCGCGCCTCGGATGGGAGGCGCCGGCGAGCTTCTTGTGGTTGACGCGCAGCGAATAGCCCATCGCCTTGAGCAATCGAGCGACTGTCTGGGGGCAGACGTCGATGCCGAGCGCGCACAGTTGGTCGGCGACCTTGGCGGTCGTACGGCGTGTCCACTTCAGGCCGCTGACCGGATCGCCGGCCGTCTCGTGGTCCATCAAGGCTTTGATGCAGGCGATGACTTCCGGCGTTTTTTTTCCGTCGCTATGCTGAGCTCAGCATAGCGACGGCTATGCGGAGCTCGGGACTATGCGGAGTCGGTTGAGGAGTGCACTCTCAAGTACCTGTTGGAATTAGGTTTATGTGAGCTGACCGGTTCCCGGGACTCCGCATAGTTGGGATGCTCTTTCCGGCCTGATTGGCCGGAAAAGGAGTATTCCATGACTCTTCACGGCTCGTGGACCGTCGACCGTCTGGTCGAGGCGTACACGCAACACCAACGACGTACGCGCGGCTTGCGCCCTCAGACGTTGCGCAACCGCGCCTGGTTCGTCCGGAGGCTCGTCCGGGCCGCTCTTGGCGCGGACCCGATCGACCCCAGCCGCCTGACGCCGGCCGACGTGGTGTCGTTCATCACGTCGTTACGGCACCGGTTCTCCCCTGGGTCGATGCGGACCGTGCGGTCATCGTTGCGGTCGTTCTTCCGGTTCCTGCGCTTCCAGGGATTGTGCGGCGACGCGCTCGAGGCGGCTCTGCCGACGGTTGCCCATTGGCGGCTTGCGACGCTGCCTCGTTCCCTGGCCGATCAGCAGGTCGAGCAGGTGTTCGCGTCGTTCGACACCCCCACCCCGTGCCGGCAACGGGACCAGACGATCGTGCAGTGCCTGTCGACCCTGGGACTGCGGCCCGGCGAGGTGGCCGGCCTGTGTCTGGACGACATCGACTGGCGCAACGGCACCCTTCAGATACGCGCCCGGAAGAACCGTCGAGGCGCCGTGCTGCCACTGCCTCGCGTGGTGGGGCAGGCGCTGGTCGCCTACCTGAGCGGGGAGCGCCCGCCGACCAACGAACGCCGGGTGTTCGTGCAGCACCTGGGAGCGCATCGCGGCGAGCCGCTCTCGAGCCCTGCCGTCTCGGCTGTCGTGGTCCGCGTGCTTCGCCGGGCGGCGGTCGACACGCCGCTCACCGGCCCCTACGTCTTCCGGCACACCGTGGCCAGCCGCATGGTGCGAGAGGGAGCCAGCCTCAAGGAGGTCGCTGACGTGCTCGGCCATCGCAGCCTCGACACCACGACGATCTACGCCAAGCTCGATCTACCGAGGTTGCGTGAGGTCGCGCTTCCCTGGCCGGAGGTGCTCTGATGACGCCCCTGAGCTTCCACCGTCTGGTCGGCGAGTACCTCACCGCGCGCCGCGGACTGGGCTTCGACCTCGAAACGGCCGAAGGGTACCTGCGGAACTTCGCCAGCCATGCAGACCGGATCGGACACAGCGGACCCGTGACAATCGAGCTCGCGGTCCAGTGGGCACGATCCTCACGCTCCACGAATCCGGCGCAGGCCGCACGTCGACTGGCGGTCGTGCGGCAGTTCGCCCGGTACCGCGCACTCTTCGACCCGGCCACCGAAGTTCCACCGGCCGGACTCCTGGGACGCATCCCGCGCCGCTCAACGCCCCACATCTACACCGGGGCGGAGTTGGCTGCGCTCCTGCAGCAGGCAAGCTGCTTGCTGCCCCGACACGGACTGCGACCCGTCACCTATATCGCATACTTCGCCCTGCTGGCCTCGACCGGCCTGCGGCTCTCCGAGGCCTGCCGCCTCACGACCGACGACGCCGACCTCGTCAACGGCATCCTCACGAGGGCAGTCCGAGCCGTAATGTCCAGTACCACCCTCCCCGTCTGTCCGAAGACCGGCTCAACCTCGCCCAGCCTCACAGGCCATCTTTGCCTACACACTGTTCCGGGAAATCGGGAATGCGCCCCCGAGTGAGCGAGCCGGGGTCTCGTGACACCTCCCACCCCCGCCAGATGCAGTAGACGGCCGGAAACACCAGCAGCACGACTACCGCGGCGGTCACGACTCCGCCCACCATCGGCGCCGCGATGCGCTTCATCACGTCGGCGCCGGTGCCGGTGCTCCACATGATCGGCAGCAGGCCGAGCGTAGTCGTGGCGCTCAGCATCACCACCGGCCGGACGCGGCGGGCGGCGCCGTCGAACACCGCCTGGCGGAGCTCGGCGAGCGTCCGGAGACGTCCGTCCTCACGAGCGGCGTCACAGGCGCGGTCCAGGTACAGCAGCATCACCACCCCCGTTTCCGCGCTCAGCCCGGCCAGGGCGATGATGCCCACCCACACCGCGATGCTCAGGTTGTAGTCGAGCGCGTACAGCAGCCAGAACGCGCCGATCAGCGAGAGCGGCACGGCGGACAGCACGATGAACGTCCGGGCCACCGACCGGGTGCTGGCGTAGAGGGTCAGAAAGGTCAGCAGCAGGGTGATCGGCACGACGAGCCGCATCCGTTCCTGGGCGCGCACCATGTATTCGTACTGGCCGCTCCAGCCGAGGCTGTAGCCGGTGGGGATCTCCACCTGCGCGGCGACCGCCTCTCGGGCGCGCTCGACGTAGGTTCCGACGTCGACGTCCTCGATGTCCACGTAGACCCAGGCGTTCGGACGCGCCTGCTCGCTCTTGATCGCGGGCGGTCCCTTGACGAAGGACATGGTCGTCAGGTGGCCGAGAGGAATCTGCTGCCGGGTCGGGGTCTGGACGAGGATGTCCCGCAGGGCCGCGGGGCTGTCGCGCAGGTCCCGGCTGTAGCGCAGGTTGACGGGGTAGCGCTCGAGTCCCTCGACTGTCGTGGTGATGTTCATGCCGCCGATCGCCGACTGGATGACGTCCTGCACGTCGCCGACGGTCAGCCCGTAGCGGGCGATCTCGTCCCGCCGGACCGCGATGTTCAGGTAGTTCCCGCCCATCACCCGCTCGGCGTAGGCCGAACGCGTGCCCGGCACCTGGCGCACCACCGCCTCGACGTCGCGGCCGACCTCCTGCAGCACCGTCAGGTCGGGCCCGGAGATCTTGATGCCCACAGGGGTCTTGATGCCGGTGGAGAGCATGTCGTTGCGGGCCTTGATCGGCATGGTCCAGGCGTTGGTGAGGCCCGGGAAGCGGATGGCGCGGTTCATCTCGTCGGTCAGCCGCTCGGGAGTCATCCCCGGTCGCCAGGTGTCTTCCGGCTTGAGCGTTATGGTCGTCTCGATCATGCTCAGCGGGGCCGGGTCGGTCGCGGTGTCCGCGCGGCCCACCTTGCCGAACACGTGCTCCACCTCGGGGAACGTCCGCAGGATCCGGTCGGTCTGCTGCAGGATCTCGCGGGCCTTGGTGATCGACACCCCCGGCAGGGTGGTCGGCATGTAGAGCAGGTCGCCCTCCCAGAGCGGCGGCATGAACTCGGATCCCAGTCGCGAGACCGGCACGGCGGTGGCGCCCAGCGCTGCGACCGTCACCGCGACGACCGCCCAGCGCCAGGCGAGGACCCGCCGCAGAACCGGCTGGTACAGGGCCATGAGCATCCGCGTGATCGGGTTGGCCTGCGCCGGCAGGATGCGGCCGCGAATCCAGTAGCCGACCAGCACCGGCACGAGGGTGATGGAGAGCAGGGCGGAGGCTGCCATCGCGTAGGTCTTGGTGAACGCGAGCGGCTTGAAGAGACGGCCCTCCTGCGCTTCGAGCGTGAAGATCGGTGCGAAGGAAATCGTGATGACCAGCAGCGCGTAGAACAGCGTGGGGCCGACCTCGGTGGCGGCGCGGGTGACGATGCTCCAGTGGGGCAGGCGGCCGCGGTCGCGCTCCAGGTGCCGGTGCGCGTTCTCGACCATCACGATGGCGGCGTCCACCATCGCGCCGATGGCGATGGCGATGCCCCCCAGCGACATGATGTTGGCGTTGATGCCCTGCAGGTACATGACGATGACGGCCATCAGCACCGCCAGCGGCAGGGTCAGCACGGCGACCAGCGCCGAGCGCACGTGCATCAGGAAGAGGGCGCAGACCAGCGCGACGATCGCCATCTCTTCGAGCAGCTTCTCCCGCAGCGTGTCGATAGAGCGTTCGATCAACGACGTCCGGTCGTAGACCGGGACGATCTCGACCCCTTCCGGCAGCCCGGACTGCAGCTCCGCGAGCCGCGCCTTGACCCGCTCGACCACTTCGTACGTGTTCGCGCCGTAGCGCACGATGACGATGCCGCCGACCACCTCGCCGTCGCCGTTCAGCTCGGCCAGGCCGCGGCGCATGTCCGGGCCTATCTGCACGGTCGCGACGTCCTCGACCGAGATCGGCGTGCCGGATTCGTCCACCCCCAGCGCGACGCGCTTCACGTCGTCGATCCCCTGGATGTAGCCCTCGCCCCGTACCATGAACTCGGCTTCGGACATCTCCAGCACCCGCCCGCCGACGTCGTTGTTGCTCCGCTGCACGGCGTTCCGAATGCGCGCGAGCGGGATGTCGTAGGCGCGCAGGCGGTTCGGGTCGACGGTGATCTGGTACTGCTTGACGAAGCCCCCGATGCTGGCGACCTCGGACACCCCCTGCACCGCGGTCAGCTCGTACTTGAGGAACCAGTCCTGCAGCGACCGCAGCTCGGCGAGGTCGACGTCGTCGGAGCGGAGCGCGTACATGTACGCCCAGCCGACCCCGGTGGCGTCCGGGCCGAGGGTCGGCGACACGCCCGCGGGCAGGCGCCCGCTGACGTAGTTGAGGTACTCCAGAACCCGGCTGCGCGCCCAGTACAGGTCGGTGCCGTCCTCGAATATCACGTAGACGAACGAGAAGCCGAAGAACGAGTAGCCGCGGACCACCGTGGCGGAAGGGACGGCCAGCATCCGCGTGGTGATGGGGTAGGTCACCTGATCCTCGACGACCTGCGGCGCCTGGCCCGGGTAGTCGGTGAAGATGATTACCTGCACGTCCGAGAGGTCCGGCAGGGCGTCGAGGGGCATCGCGCGTAGCGCGTAGATCCCGCCGAAGGCGATGGCCACCGCGCCGAGGACGACGAAGAAACGGTTGCCGATAGACCACTCGATGACTTTGGCGAGCATCGGTCTTCTCCCGGTTCCTGTCCTCAGTGGCGATGTCCGGCCTGCATCGCCGGCATGTCCGTCTCACCGGCCGGTGGCAACGTGGGTTCGGCGCCCGGCAGGTGGTCGGCCGGCAGCAGGCCCATGCCGGAGTCGAGGCTGCGGATCGCTTGCGTGAGGTTGCTCTCTGAGTCGATGAGGAACTGCGCCGACACGACGATCGTGTCCCCGTCGGCGACGCCGTCCAGCACCTCCCACGCGCCGTCGCCCTCGCGGCCCAGGGTCACGGCGGCGACCTGGAACGTGCCGGGAGCGCGTTCGAGGACCACCAGATCGCGCGTGCCGCCGCGGATCACCGCCTCTTCCGGCACCGCCAGCGCGTTGCGCGCCACCGGCACGTCGAACGTCACGTTGGCGTACATGCCGGCGCGCAGCGTCAGGTCGGGGTTCTCGAGCTCGATGGAGACGGTCATCGTGCGGGTCCGCTCGTCGAAGTGCGGGTACAGGTAGCGGACGAATCCCGTGTAGGGCCGTCCGGGCAGGTAGGGGAGCTCGACGAGCGCCCGCTGGCCGACGCGCATCGCCTCGACCTGGTGCTCGAAGATCTCGACGTCGACCCAGATGGTCGTCAGGTCGGCCATCTTGTAGAGGTTCATGCCGGCCCGGACGTGCATCCCGTCGAGCGTCTGGTTCATCTTCTCGACGACGACGCCGGTGACCGGGGACAGGACCGACAGCGTGCGGCGGGGCGTCCGCTCCCGCTCCAACGTGGCGATCTGCTCGTCGGTGATGTCCCAGTAGCCGAGCCGCGCGCGGGACGATGCGACGAGCGAGCGCGCCCGCTCGGCGATGGCGGGGTACTCCGACGTCTCCAGCCGCGCGGCGTAGTCGACCGCCTGCAGGTACTCCATCTGGGTGCTCACGAGCTGGGGGCTGTAGATGTCGAACAGGACCTGTCCCGCCTCGACCGTCTCGCCGAGGTAGTTCACCGCGACGTTCTCGATCCAGCCGTCGTATTTCGTGTTCACCCAGGCGATCTGCCGGTCGTTGTGGGCGAGCGTGCCGACGGTGCGGATGGTCTGCGCGATGTTGCGTCGGACGACCGGCTCGGTGCGGACGCCGATGCTCTGCACGAAGCCCGGGTCGATTCGAACCGTGCCCGGCGGCAGGTTCCCGGCGCCGCTCGCGTAGACGGGCACGAGGTCCATGCCCATGGGGGACTTGCCGGGGCGGTCCGACGTGAAGGTCGGGTCCATCGGCGCGCGCCAGAACAGAATCTCCCGGTCGTCCCCGGATACCGGCGCGTCGGCCCGCGAGGCGGCGGTGGCCGCCGAGGATTTCTGGAACGCCGCGGTGAGGCGGGACGGCCACTGCCAGCCCGCGGGGTTGACGGTCACCAGCACCGTCAGCGCAATGCCCAGGCCGAAGCTCACGACGCCGAACGCGATGGCATTCTTCATGGCGTCCTCCCGCCTCGAGGCACGCGCGTGCCGATCGCCCGTTCGAGGGCGGTCAGCGCGATGAGGAGATCCGAGAGATAGCGCGCGCGCATCGAACGGACGTCGATCAGCGTCCGCTCGCCGTCGAGCAGCTCGAGCACGCCGAGCTGACCCGTCTCGTAGGCGGTCTCGGTGGCGCGCAGCGCCTCCTCGGTCTGTGGAATCAGTACGGCGTCGAGCAGATCGATCTGCCGGTCCAGGGTCTCGAGGCGGACGACGGCTTCCTGGACCTCCATCTCCATCGCGTTGCGCGCCGCCGCCCGGCGCCGGGTATGTGCGCGCAGCTCCTCGTTCGCCTGCCGGACGCCCGCGCGGTACTTCGCGCCCCAGAGGGGCAACGACACACCCAGCGAGACCGTGACCGCGTTCCTGCCGTTGTCCAAGGGCTGAGGGAGACCGGCGGGTTCGTCCCGCCAACCGACGTTGGTCACCCCCACGCTCGCCGTGAAGCCCGGCCGCGCACTTTTCTTCGCCAGCTCGATGGATCGTTCGCCGCCCTCGATGAGCGCGGTTGCCGCCCGCAGCTCCTGGCGGTGCCGGTCGCCCAGGCGGTAGAGCTGCTCGCGGTCGATGTCCACGCCCGGCCGCACGAGCGGCGGCACGGCGGGCACCGGCTCTTCCGCGGGCCGGTCGAGCAGGGTGTTGAGGTGCGCCCCGAGCGTGCCGCGCTGCCGGTCGAGCAGGTGCCGGCGGTCGACGACCCGGGTGATCTCCGCCTGCAGCCGGATCACCGCCTGCTGGAGACCCTGGCCCGTGGCGTAGCGGGCCCTGGACAGCGCCTCGTAGTGCTCGAGCAGCGATTGCTCCTCGCGGGCGAGACCGAGTGCCGCGTCGATGTATCCGAGGTCGTAGTACGCCTCCTTCACCCGTGCGACGACGTCCCACCGGGCCGCCTGATGGATGTGGTGCAGCGCCGTCGCCTCCAGCAGCGCGACCCGGCCCCGCAGCGCCAGGGTGCCGAACCACGGAAACGCCTGCGTCAGCGTTACGCTGTTGAGCTGCGGACCGACGCGGGTCTCCACGCTGCGCAGCGCCTGCGTGAGACTCACCACCGGGTCGGGCAGGGCGGTGACCTGCGGCACCCGTTGCCGGGCGGCTTCGTAGCGCGCCTGCGCTTCGAGGACGGTCGGATTGCGCTCTGCCGCGGCGGTCACGTAGGCGCGCAGATCCGGCGCGACGCCGTAGAAGTCCAGCGTGTCCTCCGGCGCTGCCGGCTGGGCGGCGGCGAGCGCCGGGACCAGGCTCGCGGCGGCCAGGGCGGCCGCGAGAGCGGATCGCCGCCTGTGCGGTCCATGCATCATAGGTTCGTCCCCGTGTCTGTCGCGTTCGAGGCGCCATCCGTACCCTGCCGGGCAGCGGTCCCCACGACACCAGCGGCGTGCGGAAGGGCCGCGGATCGCGGCGCGCAAAAGACACGCCGCGCCGCGTTGCCCGGCAGGCGGAGAGACGACGGACGTGACGGAAAGGGACGATCAGATCAGCAGGCAGGCGTGCCGCAGGAACAGGGGCGGCGATGCGGATCCAGGTCGAGGGTGGTTGGCGTGCCACCCGGTCTGCCGCGCCGGATGTCGGACGGCGTCGACGGCGGGCGCCAAGGTGGCGTCGGCTTCGGGAGCCGCCTGCACGGAAGGCTTCACGACGACGGTAGCGCAGCAGGTGAACGCGGCCGATGTGTCACCGTGGTGATCCGGGGCCTGCCGGTCGTGACAACTCGACACGGACGGCGTCGCCGCCGCCGTGGCCATCAGGGGGCAGAGGACGATGACCGCCAGCAGGGCGCAACCGACACCGGCCTCCATGAGCGACCGCCGCCGGGTTCGCATCATTCCTCCATCGTTGCACAATCCGCCCGGTTTTGCACGGAGGTGCGTTAAGATCCGTCGCTTGTGCGCCGCGGCTAGGTGCACGGAGGGAGAGTGCCCGCGTGTCGGATACAAGCGTGACCGGGACCGCCGGAGCCGTGGCCGCCGAACCGCTGGATCCCGAGCGAATCCAGTGGCTCAGGAACCTGCCTTTCGTCGCCCTCCAGCTCGCGTGCCTGCTCGTGTTCTGGACCGGCGTTTCGCCGGTGGCGGTGGCCGTCGGCCTGGTGACGCTGTTCGCCCGGATGTTCGGGTTGACCGCCGGTTACCATCGCTACTTCTGTCATCGCGCGTTCAAGACGAGCCGTGTGTTTCAGTTCGTGCTGGCGTTGCTCGGCGCGGCGGCCGCGCAGCGGGGACCGCTCTGGTGGGGTGGGCACCACCGCTGGCACCACCGGCACACCGACACCGAACAGGACGTCCATCCGCCGGGCGTCAAGGGGATGCTGTGGGCGCACGCCGGCTGGATCATGGCCGCCGGCAACGATCGGACTCGCACCGAGTGGATCCGGGACTTCGCCCGGTTCCCGGAGCTCCGGTGGCTCAACGCGCACCACTACGTCGCCCCCGTCAGCCTGGGTGTCGCGCTGTTCGGCCTGGGGCAGTGGCTGAGCGCCGCCTACCCGGAGCTGGGCACGAGCGGCGCGCAGCTCGTGGTTGTCGCGCTGCTGTGCAGCACGACGTTGCTGTACCATGTGACCTTCGCCGTCAACTCGGTCGGCCACCGCTTCGGCAGCCGGCGCTACGACACGAACGACGCCAGCCGCAACAGCTTCTGGCTGGCCCTGGTCACCGGCGGCGAGGGCTGGCACAACAACCACCACCGCTACCCGGCCTCCGAGCGCCAGGGCTTCTACTGGTGGGAGGTCGACTTCACCCACTACGGCGTCGTGCTGCTGTCGTGGCTGGGGCTGGTCTGGGACGTGCGCGGGCCGTCGGCCGAAGTGGTCCGCGAAGGCGTACGCTGAACGTTGCCGGCCCTTCGCGGGAGGCGGTACGCTGCACGAACATGGACCGGCGGCTCCTGACGCGCGTCGTGCTGCGGAACTACAAGAGCGTTGCCGCGTGCGACGTCGCGCCCGCGCAGCTTTCCTTCCTCGTCGGCCCGAACGGCTCGGGCAAGAGCAACTTCCTCGACGCGTTACGCTTTGTCGCCGATTCGCTGCGATTCTCGATCGATCACGCCCTGCGTGACCGTGGCGGGATCAACGAGGTACGGCGCCGGTCGGGAGGTCATCCCACGCACTTCGGGATCCGCGTTGCCTCTCCGGCCTTCAAGAAACGAATCGAGCAATATCTCGGGAAGGTGGTTCCTGGTATCGCAGGCGTCGATAGGCGATCGGTCGGACCGCGGGACACGCTGGAGTTCCGTCAGGTGGTCCGGGGTGCGGAGTATCCGTGGCGGTTCTTCGCGAGCAACATGTCCGACGGAACGTTGTGGGCGTTCGGCGTGCTCCTGGCGCTGTTCCAGGGCACCGGTGACGATGTGCCGCGTCGGCGGCTGGTCGGTATCGAAGAACCGGAAGTGGCCCTGCATCCCGCGGCCGCCGGTGTCCTGATAGACGGTTTGCGGGACGCGGCCGAGCACACCCAGGTGTTCGTGACCAGCCACAGCCCCGATCTGCTCGACGATGACAAGATCTCGGCCGACTCGATCTTCGCGGTGGAGGCGGAGCGCGTGTCCGATCGCAGCACCTTCCGAGTCCGGACGAGCAGCACCTGCACGCGCGGATGGCCCCGCCCAGGTGGGGTGCACGACAAGAAAGTGAGGGTTTGCCGTAGGGGGGTATCGAGCGAGCGCTGATCGTCCGATTCCTCGGGTAGGAGGACTCCGACCATGCCCGAGGCGCAGTTGACGGAACCGCTCGCTGACGCGGCCGAAAAAGGGGGCTTCAAGGAGGAGATATTCGCCGCCTTGAAGTCGGCGGTCGAGGCCGATGTCGACGCGTTCCTCAGGCGGGGGAGCGTGAATGCGCAGGACTTCGAGACGCTCCTGCAGACGGTTCGCCGCCGCGCGCTCGCCACGGCGACCCGGGTCGTAGAAGCGGCTGGGGCGCAACGCTCGTAGCCGCTATCGGGGCCGAAGTCGATGCGCTCGTCGGTCCCGGGCGCGCCGAGGTGGCGGACTTCGAGGCCCTCGAACAGGCGGTCCGTCACCAAGCCCTCGACATCGCCGCGCAGTGGATGGCGCAGCGCTTCAACGCAGACGATTCCGACCATTCGGGTTCGACCACAGCATGCGCCTGCGGCCGGCGGGCGCGCTACGCCGGCCGTCGCCCGAAGACGTTCACCACACTGTTGGGGCCGGTTACCCTGCAACGCGCCTACTACCACTGCGACGCCTGCCGCAGCGGGGTGTGTCCGCGCGACCAGGCCCTGGGTCTGCAAGGTAGCTCGCTGTCACCGGCCATCACGCGGCTGGTGGGACTGACGGCGGCCGAGGGCAGCTTCGCCAAGGCGAGCGAGTGGTTGACCGCCCTGGCCGGGGTGAATGTCGAGACCCGGCAGGTCGAGCGCTGTGCCGAGGCGCTCGGACGCGACATCGCTGACGACGAGCGCTCGGTCACCGAGCAGCCCGCCGCGGCGCCCGCGCCGACGATGTACCTGGGGCTGGACGGCACCGGCGTGCCGGTGCGCCCAACCGAGGTCGAAGGACGCCGCGGCAAGCAGCCCGACGGCTCGGCCAAGACCCGCGAGGTCAAGCTGGCCACCGTGTGGACGGCCGAAGGGCGCGACACACAAGGCCGCCCCGTGCGGGACCGCGGGTCGGTCAGCTACAACGCCGCAGTCGAAAGCGCGGCCAGCCGCGACACCGACCCGCAGCCGGCCGCCTTCGCACAACGGGCCTATCGCGAGGCAATACGGCGCGGTTTCGACTCTGCAGCCCAGCGCGTCGTCATCGGCGACGGCGCCGCGTGGATCTGGAACCTGGCCGCCGAGCACTTTCCCGGCGCCATCGAGATCGTTGATATCTACCACGCGAAGCAGCACCTGTGCGACGTCGCCAAGGCCATCTACGGCCCCGGAACCGACCTGGCCGACCGGTGGGCCAGGGACCGGCGTGCCGAACTGGACGCCGGCCGGCTGTGCGCCGTCGTCGCCGCGCTGCGCATCCATGTCGAGACCACGCCCGAGGCGCGAAAGTGCATTCACTACTTGTTCGGGAACCGCCACCGGATGCGCTATCCGCAGTTCCGCGCCAGGGGCCTGTGCGTCTCGTCGGGCGTCGTCGAGGCCGGATGCAAGCAGATCGGCGACCGGCTCAAGCGCGCCGGCATGCGCTGGACCGTCGCCGGGGCCAACGCCATCATCGCGCTGCGCTGCTGCATCCTCAGCGGACGCTTCGAGGACTTCTGGGAGCGACGAGCCGCAAATGCCGCCTGACGCTCATCTCACAATGATGTCGTGCACCCGCCCAGGTGTTGCGAGTTGACAGGCTCCGGTGCCGGCGGTACAAGGGTTGCTCGGCATGCAACATGCGTCGATCGAGCACTCGGCCCGGCGCTACGGTTGCGTCCGTCCCGTTGCGGATCGCCCGGGTCACCGTCAACTACGAATTCCAGGGAGCCTCCCGATGCACCTCGACTTCACCCGGCGGATGCGTTGGCTTACCGTATTGGCCGTCGTCCTCGTGGCGTGGGTCGCTCCGGCGCACGCCCAGCAGCCGCAGCCCCTGCTGGACGCGAACGGCGAGGTGCGCGAGGAGGCGTACGACTACCTGAGCCGTCCCCTCGGCGCGGAGGATCGAAAGTACGAGTCGATCCGCGGCGCGCGCCTCAAGGAGCTGATGAACGAAGTCGTGGCGTTCTCGCGGCTGAGCCGCGACGCCGGCGACAGGCAGTGGGGGCGAATGGCGGGCGGGCCCTACGAGGCGATGACCGCCGACTGGTCGCAGGCGATCTTCGAGGAGCTGGGGATGGAGAACATCCGGCGCCAGTACTTCGATCTCCCGCCGCAGTGGACGCCGGTCGACTGGGAGTTCACCGCCACCGGCGGCGACCGGCAACTGACCTTCGGGTCGCTCCTTCCCGCCAGCGGCTCGTCTCCAGTTCCGGAGGGAACGCGGCTCGAGGCGGTCTGGGTCGGCAGCGGCTCGGAGGCGGACTTCCTGAATCGGGACGTCCGGGGCAAGGCGGTCGTCCTGCAGACGATCCTGGCCCCGGGCCAGATGAGCCACTCTGCCAACTGGGAGGGGGCGACCGTTCGCGCGGAGGAGAACGGCGCCGCCATGATCATCGGTATCTGGGGCTACGCCGGGAACATGGCGGTCTGGCAGGGCCTGGGCGGGACCCGGACGACGCGCACCAACGCGGACGGCACGACGGCCACAATCCGTACGCCGATCGAGGTGCCCGGCTTCTTCATGGGCTGGGACGACGGCAAGCGGCTGCGTGACCTCATCGGGACCGGCGCGCGCGTGATGATCGACGCGAGCCTCGACGTGGAGATACGCGAGAACCTCTCCAGCCCGAGCGTGTTCGGCACGCTGCCGGGCACGACGGACGAGCGCATCTACGTGATGTCGCACATGGACGGCTACTTCGACGCCGCGCTCGACAACGCCTCCGGCATGGCCGTGATGATGGCGCTGGCGGAGCATTTCGCCCGGATTCCGCCGTCGGAACGGCGGCGCGACATCACGTTCATCGCCACCGCGGGCCACCACGTCGGATCGCCGAACGCCGCGTTCCTGCGGGACAACCCGGAGACGCTCGAGCGGGTCGCGCTGATGATCAACTGCGAGCACATCGCCCCGACGCAGTTCGTGCAGTTCGGCAACGAGATTCGCCGGACGACCACCGTGTCGCCGCGGCGCTGGTGGGTGCACGGCAGCGACCAGGTGCTCGATATCGTGCTCGACGCCTATCGCACGTTCGGCGTCAGTCTCGTGGGCCGGATGGACCCGCGGGCGACCGGCGAGATGGGCCAGATCGAGGACCTCGCGCCGTCGATTCAACTGATCCGGTCGCCGGAGCACAAGCACACCGATCTCGACGTGCCGGAGCTGGTGTCGGGGGCGGGCATGGAGGCGGTGGCCCGCGCGTTCGCCAAGATCGTCGACGGCGTCAACACGCTGGCGCTGGACGAGATTGTCCCTGCGTCACTGGCCACGGACCAGCAGTAGGGGAACGGTGGATCGTCGCGCGAACGCCCGACTGGACCTGCGGGGCGGTAGCGACGCGCGGCAAGACAAATGCTATGCGACTCGTCGCCGAGCGAGCCGATCTGGTTTTGCGTCCGGCGAAACGGTGATGCGAGTCATGAGGGATGGATCCTCGAAGTCCCTCTGAATGCGCTGCCGCAGCGCGTGGGCGCTCGCCCTGGCGACGTGGTCGAGGTGTGTGTCGCGACGGATTTTCGCTCGGTGCCGCCAGATCGGTCATCCCGCGTTTTTTCGAACCGTGCTCGCGGAGTCGTCGGTCTGGAAATGACTCATGGCGGCAAGAGTCTCCGCCTTGCGCCGACTCGCATGATCGCGGCAAACCTCCGGTTTGCGCGGGCGGTCGAGAGGTTTCTTCACGATCGGAACGCCAGCATCGACGACCTTGCCGCGAATGGCGGTCTGCGCGCCTTCTCCGCGCGCCAGTTCCTGATCCCGGGCGACGGGAAGGCCGAGAAGACCGATCTGTTTCGGGGCTCGACGCCGGTCGCCTCGACTCCGGCCGGCAACGAAGCCCGTACCGCGGATCTGGCCAGCGGCATCGGTAGATGGATGCTGCGCAACCTGTCGGCCGAGGGCGGGCTGCCCTACAAGTACTGGCCGAGCCGAGGAGTGGAGTCGCGGGCCGACAACGCGATTCGCCGGTTTCTGGCGACCTTGTCGCTTGCGCGGCTCGGCGAGCTCCACCGCAGCGCCGAGATGCGTGAAGCGGCGCGGCGCAATCTGCACTACAACTTGGCACGCTATTTCCGGAACCTCGGCGGTGGTCGCGGCGCCATCGTGGAACCCACCGGCGCGAAGCTCGGCGCGGCGGCGCTCGCGGCATTGTGCATCCTGGAGAGTCCCGCATCGAGCGAGTTCACAACCGAGTTGGGCATGCTGATGGCGGGTATCGACTCGCTCGCGGACGACGCGCTCGGATTCCGGACGTTCTTCTTTCCGCCGGAGCGTGACGGAGAAAACTGGAACTTCTATTCCGGAGAGGCGCTGCTGTTCTGGGCCGAGGCCGCACGGCGGGGAGCCGAGCGCGCTCCATCCGTGGAACGCTGCGCCGCAGCCTTCGCGCGGTGCCGTGAGCGATACTATCGAGCGCGGAATCCCGCTTTCGTACCGTGGCATGCACAAGCCTGCGCGTCGCTGTTCGCGCAGACGGGGAGGCGCGAGTTCGCCGACTTCGTGTTCGAGATCAGCGACTGGCTGCTGCCGATGCAGCAATGGGACGGCTTGGCACCGGACTTGCGCGGTCGTTTCTACGATCCGCGACGGCCGGAGTTCGGCCCTCCGCACGCGGCATCCACCGGCGCGTATCTGGAGGGGCTCGCGGACGCCCTGAGGTTGGCCCGCACATTGGGGGATGGAACCCGCGTCGGCGCCTACGAAAAGGTAATCGCCCGCGGATTGCGGTCACTGCGTCAATTGCAGTTCCGAGGGCCGCACGACACCTTCTACATATCGAAGAAGGACCGCGTCATGGGCGCGCTGCGCACCGAGGCCTATGACAACGCGGTACGGGTCGACTCGGCCGCGCACGCTCTCGCCGCCGCGGTGAAGTTGCTGCAGGAGAAGCAGGTTCAGCCGATCGGCGGCAAGACGTAATATCCGCGCCCGGGCGCCGGCAGGACGTCGAAGATCAAGTGGACTCGCGGCTCGTCGGTCGGATTGCGCGCATCGTGCTCCGACTTGTTGTCGAACGCCCACAGTTCACCTTCCCGCATCACTACGGTTTCGCCCCCCGAAGTCATTGGACTGCCATCACGACTTCTCAGTACGAGGTGGAAGCGGTCGCGGATACGATAGTACGCGCCGGTGTCGATGTGCGGACGGACCCACCCGCGCGGCTGCAGGGCGACCAGGGTGGCGCGCCCGAGTTCACCTTCCTGGCGCGCAGCTATTTCTTCGCAGAATGCCAACGCTCTCGGAAATCGGTCGGCAGACCTGGCGGTACGGCTCTCGTGAACGTCGTTGGCGTTCTTCGCACCAGGCGGCAGGGGCTTTTTCGCAACACGCAGGAATATGTTCCGCGTGTCGCGTTGACAACGAACCTTGCGTTGACGGCTGGTATCCGCGAGCCATACCTCGGGCGCCGCCGCCAACTCGGCCAGAAGCGGACCGACGTCGATGCCCGTCGCGGTCCTGGTGAAGCGCGCGGCCGCTTCATGCGTCGCGGGAAACGGCATCGTGATGTGGTCGTTCGTGATCCTCGTGGACGTTGCCATCACCCTTGCCTCCTGCGTTGTCGAACCCCTCGGGCTACGCCCCTCACGCGCCGTCCGTCGTGAGAGGGACCGCGCTTCCGCGCTCAACGAAACGATATGAATGCGGCCGCTTTCATAGTTCGCCCGCTGGCCGTGAATTCGACGTTGCACTGCGACGTAGAACTGACCGGCGCAGAGCCGCGAATGAGAAAGCGTCGGGTGTCACGCGCCGGGACATCACCCAACGCTTGCTCGCCCAACCTGTGGGTGTCGACATATGCGGTAATACGCACCGATGACAAACTGGTCACCGCCCGCACGGTGCCCTCTACCGTAACGTTCACAACTCCGAGACCATCGGCTTGACACTTCGTGATCTCCAACTCTGCCCGGGGTTCTCCCTGCTCGACGGTCAGCGAAAAGCGTTGCGTCGCGGTCAGGTCGCCAGAATCGCTTGCGGTGACCCTGACGTTCGCTCTGCCCAGATGTCTCGCCACGAGCGTGAGAGTGCTGCGCGACACGCTGGCGGTCGCGACGTGTGTGTTGCTGGAAGTGGCCTCATAGATCAGCGCGTCGCCGTCCGGGTCGGTGAAGTGAGCGTTCAAGTCGATACTGGCGCTCTCGTACTCGTCGAGCGTCAGCGTCTGGTCGGGAAGCGATGTGGAGACCTGCGGCGCGCGATTGGGCGGCTGCTCTCCGGTTACGCTGAAGGTTTGCGTAGCGGTTAGACCGCCAGGGTCCGTCGCGGTGACGCTGACGTCCGCTCTTCCGAGATTCATGGCCACGAGGGTGGCAACGCTCTCCGCAACGCTCACCGTTGCGACGTGTGTGTTGCTGGAAGTCGCCTCATAGGTCAACGCGTCGCCGTCCGGGTCCGTGAAGTAGCTTTGCATGTCCAACGGTCTCTGGTCTCCCAGGAACACCGTCTGGTCCGGAATCGCTTCGGACGTCTGTGGCGCCCGGTTGACTGACGTTGGCTCGACAGGTCCGCTAGGGCCCGCCGGGGTGGTGGATCTGCCGTCGCCATTGCATCCGAGCGTCACGGCGAGCGCTCCAGCCGCCAACAAGCGACCGTGGAGACGCATCATCATCAGCATCCTCCTCCCCTGAACTGGCAACGCTGAAGGCGACTATGGCGCCTGCTCGTTGGCAGTGCCGGCGAACGCGATGGACGACCGATGGAGTCCAACACTCCGGCCTCCTTGGCCTCGTCTTCTTGTAGCTAGTGTCAGCCAGAAAACCCTCGTTTCGGGCCGAGATTTTGCGCCAATTCGTGGCATCCGGGGCGTGATTTCGGCACGAACCCCGGCGACGGAGGCGCCTGACGAGCTGCGGGATAGCGAAGGGCAGCAAATCAGCCCGAATGTCCTGTTTCCAAGGACAGGAGGACCGTGCCGTCTCTTGCCGGCTCGGAATCCAGCTTGGTTATCAGGGCCGGTTGGTCAGGCGACGAGTCGTTGTCGTTTGCGTTCCCGCTTCTGCAGGATCAACCCGATGCGATGCAGGTTGGCCGCCAGCACCGACAAGGCAACCGTACGCGCGAAGCCGTCCGCACCATGGCTGCGAACTCGGTCGAGTCCCCGATGCTCCAACCCATTGATGGCAGACTCGATCGCCGGATGCGCGCGCCGCGCGGCAACAAACGACTCCTCCTCTTCCCGTTCCCGGTCGGCTCTTGAAAGATATCCTCTCCCCGGCAACGCATTGACGTCGAGCAGCGCATCGAGGCGGACCCGATTGTCGCGGCTATGAAAGCCCCGGTCGAAACTGCACGCCCGCAACTCCGGATACAGTGCCTGCGCTTCCTGCACCATCGGCACTGCCACGTCCACATCCTCACCCTCCCACAGGACCTTGTGGTGAAGGATGAATCCATACTGGTCTTCGATAATGGCGACAGGAACCCCGAGTTCGACCGGCGTGCCCGCCTTGCCTTTGGAAACCCAACGCGTGTGTTCCTCGAAAATGGAAAAGACCTTCTCCTCGTGAGGAATCGTCTCGCCACGCAGAAGACGCCGCTCCGCCTGGTCAATCTGCCGCCGGGCGTGAGCGACGAGGCCTGAAATGGAGCGACAGCCCAATTCCCCCACGCCCTGGCCCCGCAACACGTCGAGCGTTGCCTCTGCTCGCTCCACCAGCGCCCGGCAGCGCTCCACATACGCCGCCACCCGCTCCGGATGCCGCTGCGCTCGCCTCGTCGAGCGCACCTTGTTGAACAGTTTCTTGACCTCCCGTGACAGATGGCGCCACTGACGCCAGCCGCGCACCGCGTATTGCTCAGCCGTCAGCCCCGTCTCCCGCAGCAGGCAACGCACCGCGTCCCACAACAGGCTGACGTCCGTCGGATAGTGCACGTCCGTCTCGACGACGAACGAATCACACCGCCCGCGTAATGGCTCGCCAGGCTTTTTTTTTGCTACCTTGTGTCCGCTCTCCACCACCAGCCGCCCGACCGCCGATAACAGCTCCGGCGTCAACAAGGACACGTTGTCGACCACCGTTTGGTACTCGTAACGCGTCTTGTCATCGAAATCGCCGTGTCCCAGGAACGCACGTATCGTCTGATGATGGTTCGTCAGGTCGTGAAGACGGTCGAAGTCGCAGCCCAGTCCCTGCTTCAGCACTCCCAGTACCAGAATCTGCCACAGGTCCATCCCCGGACGCCCGACTGTGCGGTCGGCCTCCGGCAGGATGTGCTCGTCCAGCAGCACAAACAGCCGCGCACGCAACGCCTCGTCGCACCAGATGTGCTGAAGCCCCTTCAACACCGCCGGGATGTCGTCCCGCGACTTCGGGTTGATCCAGACCTTCTCGACGGGCACCTGCCCGAGCTGGAACTGCGATCTGTGAACTTCTCTCATGATGGCAATGTCGCGAAGATGGTCCCGAAATGGGTCGATCCTTGGGAGATCACCCGCAAAGAATACGATATCTGGACGCTCTTCGCCACTCAAAATCAGCGGTACACCCTATAGAATCAATGACTTGCGGGTTTTCCGCCGAACACTAGCTAGTGAGCCGCTTGCGAAACTCCTGGGGCTTGCGGCTTGGCGCAGTCCTCAATTCTCCTGGTGAACACCCATTTGCCCTGGATCGCCGACTGGATGCCGGCTCTGGAGGACCGGCGGCACGCCGAGAGGTGGAAGTAGGGCTGTTTCGACGTGTTGCCGACCGAGCGCAGGGACACCGGTGGGTGACTGACGCCGGTCGGGCGCCGCGGGGCGGTGCCGGCGGTGCGCTGGTTATGTCACCAGGCGTACGAGCTGGTCGGCGGTGAGTGCGAGCACGCCGAACATGCAGTGACACATCACCTTCGCGGCGCCACGGACCCGGACATGGCGACCACCGAACTCGTCCTTGAGACGGCCATTGACGCGCTCACCCGCCGTACGCTCGTTGTAGCGAACCTGCTCGGCACGCTGGAAGCCGAGATTTTTCAGGCGCCGGGCTTCGGTTCGCAGTTCCTCCGCCCGGGCCTTGTCGCCACGAGGGTTGACGTCAATCAACGGGACGTGGCCGAGTGAGCGGCTGTGCTGCCGGATCTGCTCCGCGTCGTAGTAGGCGGCGTCCATCAGGTCATACAGATTGGTCGTCCGCTCGGCGGACAGAGTCGCCAGCGGAATGGCGGCCTGGCTGTCATGCAGGGAGGCGGACGTCAACAGGCAACTGATCGGAATCTGGCCGTCGGCCACGTCGATGTGCAGCTTGTAGCCGACCCAGGTGGTCTTGTAGCCCTTGCTGTTCTTCTTCGTGCCGACATCGCAGCCGGTCGGCAGATCGTCCAGCATCGCCGGCAGGTTCATGGTCGGCTGCCGTTCGAGACGTGTCAGGACCTTTGGCCGTTCTTCGCCCTTCTTCGGCCGCCCCCGCTTGCGCTTGGGCGGCGTGGGCGGCTTCTCCTTCGCGGCCGGCTTCTCACGGGCCTCGATGGCCGTCGAGTCGCGCGAGAGGTGGCCCACCAGCCGGTCGTGGTGCGTCTCCCGGATCAGCGTTTCGTGCACGCGCTGGGGCAACTGCGTGTCGGCGAACTCGGCAAAGGCGCGCGAGAAGACCGACTCGCTCGGCACCTCGAACTTCCGCTCCCAGCCGCAGAGCCGGCGCAGGGCCACATCGGCGGCCAACCGGTCCAGCAGTGCGCGCGTCGACGGCAGGTCGTAGACTGCCTTGGCCACGAAGGCCCGCGCCATCGCCGCGCGGTCCTTGGGCGGCCGCCCCGGCGCCCGGAAGTACCGGGGAATCAGGCGCTCGATACGGATGACCTCCAGGGTCTGCACCAACTGCTGCTGTTTTTCGGTCAGTGGACCCAACGCCTGCTCCAACCGCGGGAACAGCGTACGCTGGATCGACTCCCAGTAGGGGGCGAACGAGGCGCGCAGGGAATTCATGGCTTGTTGACCGCTCCTACGAGCTACTGCATACTTACCGCCAGGGACAATGTCAAGCTGCGGATCGATGGCCGGTGGGGACCAGATGCGCCAGTACACGGAGCGATACGACGCGCTCAAGGCGGAACTGCAGTCGCTTGGGTTTCTCTTCCAGGGCAGCCTCCAGACCCGCCGGATAGTGTGTGGGAAGACCACCTGCCGCTGCTACCACGACCCGGACGCCCGGCACGGTCCCTACCACTACTGGACACGCAAGGCCCGCGGGAAAACCGTCGGGATGAGGCTCACCGATGACGAACTCGTCCTCTACCAGGAGTGGATCGAGAACAACCGCGAATTGGAGCGGCTCGTGAAGGAAATGCGCGGCCTCTCTTCGCGCGTGCTTGCCTTCATAACCGGCCGGGAGGCCCCATGAACCCCCGCGTCTCGGGCTCGTCGGCGGCGGTGACCGCTACCGCCATCCTTCAGACGCTACGTCCCGCCCACTGACCGTCCCTCGCCTGCGGCTTCCGGCAAATAAAACCCGGCCGATCACCGGTTTTCGCAAGAGGCTCTAGTGTCAGCCAGAAAACCCTCGTTTCGGGCTGAGATTTGCGCCCATTCGTGGCATCCTGGGCGTGATTTCGGCACGAACCCCGGCGACGGAGGCGCCTGACGAGCTGCGGGATAGCGAAGGGCAGCAAATCAGCCCGAATGTCCTGTTTCCAAGGACAGGAGGACCGTGCCGTCTCTTGCCGGCTCGGAATCCAGCTTGGTTATCAGGGCCGGTTGGTTGGTCAGGCGACGAGTCGTTGTCGTTTGCGTTCCCGCTTCTGCAGGATCAACCCGATGCGATGCAGGTTGGCCGCCAGCACCGACAAGGCAACCGTACGCGCGAAGCCGTCCGCACCATGGCTGCGAACTCGGTCGAGTCCCCGATGCTCCAACCCATTGATGGCAGACTCGATCGCCGGATGCGCACGCCGCGCGGCAACAAACGACTCCTCCTCTTCCCGTTCCCGGTCGGCTCTTGAAAGATACCCTCTCCCCGGCAACGCATTGACGTCGAGCAGCGCATCGAGGCGGACCCGATTGTCGCGGCTATGAAAGCCCCGGTCGAAACTGCACGCCCGCAACTCCGGATACAGTGCCTGCGCTTCCTGCACCATCGACACTGCCACGTCCACATCCTCACCCTCCCACAGGACCTTGTGGTGAAGGATGAATCCATACTGGTCTTCGATAATGGCGACAGGAACCCCGAGTTCGACCGGCGTGCCCGCCTTGCCTTTGGAAACCCAACGCGTGTGTTCCTCGAAAATGGAAAAGACCTTCTCCGCGTGAGGAATCGTCTCGCCACGCAGAAGACGCCGCTCCACCTGGTCAATCTGCCGCCGGGCGTGAGCCACGAGGCCTGTGATGGAGCGACAGCGCAATTCCCCCACGCCCTGGCCTCGCAACACGTCGAGCGTTGCCTCTGCTCGCTCCACCAGCGCCCGGCAGCGCTCCACATACGCCGCCACCCGCTCCGGATGCCGCTGCGCTCGCCTCGTCGAGCGCACCTTGTTGAACAGTTTCTTGACCTCCCGTGACAGATGGCGCCACTGACGCCAGCCGCGCACCGCGTATTGCTCAGCCGTCAGCCCCGTCTCCCGTAGCATGCAACGCACCGCGTCCCACAACAGGCTGACGTCCGTCGGATAGTGCACGTCCGTCTCGACGACGAACGAGTCACACCGCCCGCGTAATGGCTCGCCAGGCTTTTTTTTTGCTACCTTGTGTCCGCTCTCCACCACCAAGCGCCCGACCGCCGATAACAGCTCCGGCGTCAACAAGGACACGTTGTCGACCACCGTTTGGTACTCGTAACGCGTCTTGTCATCGAAATCGCCGTGTCCCAGGAACGCACGTATCGTCTGATGATGGTTCGTCAGGTCGTGAAGACGGTCGAAGTCGCAGCCCAGTCCCTGCTTCAGCACTCCCAGTACCAGAATCTGCCACAGGTCCATCCCCGGACGCCCGACTGTGCGGTCGGCCTCCGGCAGGATGTGCTCGTCCAGCAGCACAAACAGCCGCGCACGCAACGCCTCGTCGCACCAGATGTGCTGAAGCCCCTTCAACACCGCCGGGATGTCATCCCGCGACTTCGGGTTGATCCAGACCTTCTCGACGGCCACCTGACCGAGCTGGAACTGTGATCGGTGAACTTCTCTCATGATGGCAATGTCGCGAAGATCGCGAAGATCGTCCCGAAATGGGTCGATCCTTGGGAGATCACCCCGCAAGAATACGACATCTGGACGATCTTCGCCACTAGAAATAGACGATTACACCCTGTAGAATCAACAACTTGCGGGTTTTCCGCCGAACACTAGCTACTACCTGTCGTCCCCGTCCCCGTCCCCGTCCCCGTCCCCGTCCCCGTCCCCGTCCCCGTCCCCGTCCCCGTCCCCGTCCCCGTCCCCGTCCCCGTCCCCGTCCCCGTCCCCGTCCCCGTCCCCGTCCCCGTCCCCGTCCCCGTCCCCGTCGCCATCCCCGTCCCCGTCGCCGTCGCCACCAATAGTGATCGGGACGGACCTGACGATATTAAGGACCGCATTAGTATGGTGACACTATGCGGTGATATAGCGCAGGCTCGGCTTCTTGAAGAACCCACGCAACAGGGCTGGCGTCCGCTGTAAGGACCGCATGTGGCCGAGGACGTAGCGTTTGAGTTCCTGCGGCGTCTGCAGCAGGCGTTTGCGAACCCCGTGTGTCTTCAGATGGTTCCACACGAGTTCATCCGGATTGAGTTCCGGGGAGTACGGCGGCAGGAAGAACAGCTCAAGGTGGCCGTCCGTCGACGCTACGAACTCCTGGACCGCTTTCGCCCGGTGCGAGGAATGCTGATCGACGATGAGGAAAATCGGCTGCGTCTGATTGTGCAGTAAGCGCTTCAGAAATGCGATGAAGCGCACCGCCGTCATCCGCCCGTCGACCACCATGAACCGCAACACGCCCTGCGGACTCACCGCCGACACCAGATTGAGCCCGAACCGTTTGCCAGTCGCCGGCACCACCGGTGTTTGGCCCATCGGCGCCCACGTGGTGCCCGAATGATGGCTGTTCGACCGCACGCCCGCTTCGTCCGCAAAGAAAATCTGCGCGCCTGCCTTACGGGCTTTCGCCTGAATCGCAGGATAGTCGACCGTCAGCCACTCCCGGACCTTGGCGGGCACCTGTTCAATCGCCCGGCGAACCGGCCGCTGGGGCGTGAGCCCCAGCGAGCGCAAGAGCCGCCCAACTGAGGCCAGGCTCAGGGTCACGCCGCAGTGCTGCCGAATCAGGTGTCGGACCATCGCCCGCGTCCAGAGGGCGAACTCGAACTGCAACTGCAGCGGGTTGTTCTGCGTCACCGTGCGATACACCCAGGCGCGCTGCTGGTCCGTCAGCTTGGGTGGCCGTCCCGGAATCGGCAACGCCCGCAGCGCCTCGATACCACCGGCGCGATACTTGTTCAGCCAGTCATAGATTACAGTGCGGGCGAATCCCATCACCCGCATCACCGCGGAGGGGGCTTCCCCGGCTTCAACCCGCTGTACTGCCTGTATGCGAATGTCTTCGAGTGCCTTGTGGTCAAGCGAACGACCATCGCGTTTCCTCACACTCTCCATTATATAGTGTCAGGTAACTTATTTCCAGCTTAATAATGATGGTGTCGTCGTCATCCTCTCCGACCGCGTTCAGCATGGCGGTGTCGTCGTCGGGGTAACCGTCGCCGTCCCATTCCCGGTCGCCTTCGCCGTTCTTGGGCACGGCGCTGGGTCCGACAGGCAGTAGGGGATCCCGGTCGTCCCCACAACTCGCGATGACGAAGATCGCGATCGTCAAGAGGCACCAGATCCTCGTCCACCGCGAGAACTGGCGGCCTTCGGTCACTTCATCCGGGTCGGCGTCGAGGTGCCGCTCGCAATGAATATCCATGAGGTCGTTCCTCCCTGAGGCTCCTGCCCCCGGTCAGCGTCTCTGGCCCCGCGACTCGGCGGTAGCCAGGACTACCGCAGAAATCGGTCGCGTTGTTCTCGTAGTACCGGGCGAACCGGTTGGTCGGCGTTCGCCGACGCCTTCTCGAGGCCCGCGGGGAGCAGACGAGTGTCGTTCACGTACCGCACGCCACGGAGCAGTGCCGTCGTCACCTCGCCCATGACGTCCACGACTACGGATTCGTAGATCTGCGTTTGGTCCGGACCACATCGATGCGCTCCTCAGCGAACGTGCGCGAATCCGACCCCTGCCGTTCGATTGTAGGAAGGAATGTTATCACAGGCAGCGGGCGCGTTCCAAACTTGCAACAGAGACGCATTCGCAAAACGCGTCAGAAGCCAATAGAATACAGAGACTCATTCGCAGTAACTGCTACAAGGCCTGTAAGTGAGGAAAGTGACGACATGTCTGCAGCATCGCTTTCGTGGCCGGGGACCCAGGGGCGAAAGTGAGCCGAGACCGGTGAGCGAGCGCGAGCCGGAAGCGGGACGTGGTGGGCTGGTCCATGGCGCCCGTGGTTCGGGTACGATCCAGGCTTCGTGCCGATGGATCCTTGCCGCGACGTCGTTCTGAGCGATTTGTGGATCGAAGCGTTGCTGCACGAGCCCCTGGTGCGCTGGCCCGAGGTTTCGCCGGTCGCGGTGCGAGAGATCGTCGAATCCACTGATGGGGTGGGGACGGCAATCCTGGCGGTCGTCGTGGACGCCGCGAGTCCGGAGCGGAGTGGTCTCACAGAGCAGGTTATCGCGGCGTTGTCGGAAGCCGTCGCCGGCACGTATCCTGCCTGGCTGCCGGAGGCGGAACATCTCGCGGGACCCGGTGGCGCCGGATTGGCCGCGGTGCGCACGATCTGCGAGCGAGTAGCTTGCAGCACCGACCTGTTCGGCCCGTTCCTTATCGGGGTCGCGGAGGCGTCGCTGTGCAGGCGGCCGGTTGGAGTGGCGGGTTTCGCGCAAGAGACGGCTGTCCGCCAAGCCCGGAAGCTGATCCTCCGCGCCTACGGGTATGGGCGCCTGGTCATCAGTATCGAGCTGACGGGTACCTGGAGCACCGCGCAGATCGAAGTCGCGGAAGCGAACGCACTCTGGCTCGCCGGGCCCGGCGAGCTGACCGTATGGCTCTTCGGGGCTTCGACCGCGTGCATGACGCGAGTGCCCCGTTCTTTCCTGCACGACCGGATGCCGGCGTCGGATCCGCCGGCTATGCCTCGCGCCGCATACCTGACGCCGCTGCGGGGCCGGCCCAACGCGTTCAGCCGGGCAGAGACGCATCTCGAGGCGCATCTCGCACGATCCCCGTGGGCAACGGGACGCGCCTGGAACCAGACCTGGTCGTCGAGCGTTCTGGCCAACTCCATCCGGGTCGATCTCATCTGGTCGCGGGAGAAGTGCGCCGTCGAGCTCGATGGACCCGACCACCTGAACACGGACAAGTACGCCGCCGACCGGGTGCGCGATCGCGCGCTGCAGCGCGAGGGGTTCATGGTGCTTCGATACACGAACGACGAGGTGCTCGGCGATGTGGCCCGCGTCCTCGACGAGCTCGAACGATTCCTGGAAGATCGGCGGCGGTCCAGGACAGGGGAGACGTGAGATGGCGTATGGAATTCCCGAACGTTCCGTGATGATCGCGCTGATGGCTCTCAACAAGGAGACGCGGAACACGGAGCTCAAGCGTCGCTATGGACTCGACCTGAAGAAAGCGGCGCGGGAGAAGCTCAACCTGGAGGGGCTCCTCCAGAGCCGCAGTCTGGGAGCCAAGGGCTTCGCCCACGAGTTGACGGATGCCGGCTGGGCCTGGGTCGTGGCTGAGCTCGATGCACAGGCGCCTCCTCGAGCGGGATCGGCCGGTGGCGCGCTGTACGCGCTGCTCAACGGTCTGAAGGTCGCGCTCGACGCGCGGGGGATGGTGATTCAGGAGCTGTTCGAACCGATCGAGCCGACAGTTCCTCGACCTACCGGCCCGCTCCGGGATCGGATTCGGCAGGCCTACCGCAACCTGGCATCCCGACCGTGGGATTGGGTGGAGCTGCGCGACCTCCGGGCGCAACTCGGCGATTGCCCTCGCCGTGAGGTGGACCTGGAGATCACGCGAATGTTTCGCGAAAAGGACGTCAATCTCACGCTGCACGAGGACCGCGGCCGGCTCACGCAGGCCGATAGGGACGCGGCGCTCCGGCTCGGCGTGGACGACATGCACTTGATCAGCATGGAGTGAGCGTTGTGGGGTCAGAGCTGGAAGCACTCGGGCAGGTCGCGTTCCGTACGGCGTATTCCGGCAACGACATCTGGCGCGACGACGTCATCCACGTCGACGGCGTTCATTCGTTGGCGTTTGGCCGGGTTCTGGACACGCTCGCCCGGATGCGCGACGGCCTGCCGGTCGGCAACGTAGTCATCCGGGGGCGGCCGGGAATCGGCAAGTCGCACTTTCTGGGACGCGTCCGCCACGCGGTGATCGAGCAGCGGCAGATTTTCGTCCTCTTTCAGCCGAGTACCGCGCGCCGGTTCTGGGACAGTCTGGCGCTTGCCTATCTGGATGCGTTGCATCGGGAAGTGGGCGCAGCAGGGACCCAGTTACCTACCGTCCTTCATGGTCTGGGCAATGCGATTGGGCTGAAACGAGCAGAGATCGAGCACCTGGTGGCTGGGACGTTCGATCTCACGCACCTGAAGGTCGTTCGCCGAAGCCTGCAGAGGCATCTGGGTCGGCGGCCCGGGGACCAGGTTGCCCTGGACGTGGCGCTCGCGCTCATCCTGACCAACAGCGAGGATCTTGCCCACCAGGACATCGGAGACGCGCTGATCCAGGGGCTGGAAATCGATGGCAACCAGGCGCGCGCGCATTCCATCCGCGCAAGCCGGATTCCGTGCCGGGAGGTCGTCAGCGCATTCGACCGACTCATGGGCGCCGCGGGGTGTACAACCCTGGTGGCAGTCGATCAGTTGGACGGACTAGGGCGTGTTAACACTATTGGCCGGATCGTGGTATCGTTCCTGGATGGAGCTCACCGAAACGCAGTACGCACCCATCGCGTCCTGTCTCCCGCGACAGCGTGGCAATGTCAGCATGCCCAATCTGCAGGTGCTCAACGCGATCCTGTACGTCGCCGAGCAGGGGTGCAAGTGGCGAGGGTTGCCGAGGCGCTTTGGGAACTGGCACACGATCTACACCCGCATGAATCGTTGGTCCAAGAACGGGGTGCTCGACCGGGTCTTCGAACACCTGCAACGCGCCCAGTTGATCCGCATCAAGTTGGAGGCGGTGTCGCTGGACAGCACCATCGTCAAGGTCCATCCCGCCGGCACGGGGGCTCGAAAAAAAACGGCCCCCAAGCCATCGGCAAATCCCGCGGCGGGTGGACCACCAAGATTCATCTGGTTGCCGCGGATGCTCGAATGGCATTGACGTTTGCGCTCTCGCCCGGCCAAGCCCACGACGGCCCGGAGGGCCGGAAGCTCCTGACCAGCCTGGGGCCGCAAGATGCCGAATTGGCCTTGGTGATGGACCGCGCGTACCAGGGCGACGAAACCCGCCAACTGGCGCTGGACCTCGGATTCACACCAGTGGTGCCGCCGATCAAGACCCGGACGGACCCGTGGGAGTACGACCGGGAGATGTACAAGCGACGCAACGAAGTCGAGCGTCTGTTCCGCCGACTGAAGGGCTATCGCCGGATCTTCTCCCGATTCGAGAAGCTGGATGTGATGTTCATCGGCTTCATCCACTTCGTGCTCATGTTCGACGCGCTGAGGCAGTGTTAACAGGCCCTAATCGCGCTGGGACGGTCGCTTGACGGCGCCGAGGAGCAATCGCTGATCCATGAAGTGGCGAATGGACTCATGGATCTCGCCGAGGACGTGCAGCACTCGCTTATCGTCCTTTCGTGCCTGACCGACAGTTGGACGCTGATCCGCAAGCAGGCCGTGCCGACCGCTCACGCTCGGTACCCGACGGTCGTCGAGCTCCACCTTATCCCCTCGGCCGAGGTCGGGGAGGCGCTGATCGCCGCGTACCTCCGGGCGGCCTACACGCGTGCCGGGTTCACGCCCGAGTATCCGACCTGGCCGGTGAGGTCGACTGCGTTCGCCGACGCGGTCCTGTTCTCGCCCCGAAGCCTGATCAACGTGGTTCAGGACCACTGTGTGCGCTGTCGGGAGAACGGGCGCGTCACCGAGCTGAAGCAGCTACCGAATGAGCGCCAGGGGCTGGAGCAGCTACCGAACGAGGGGAATGGGGACGGTCCCACACCTGCTCCGACGCCCGACCCCGATCTCGACCGGCGGTTCAGTCAGTTGGTTCGGGAAGCGGACGTCACCGACGCCCTCGACGAGAAGGTGGACGGTGATCTGCCCGCGCTGCTGCGCGCCGGCCTGACTGCCTGGGTGGAGGAGAACGCCGGAGCGGGTGACTTCTCGGTGGATCCGCCGCTCGGGAGAAACCCCTCGCTGCATGCCCGGCTGCGGCGGATAGTCGATGCGGACACGGACGATGAAGTGCACTGGTCGTTTCGAGCCGTCCTGAACGACAACCCGGTGGCGGCACTGCACCGGATGCGGGCCGCCGTGACGGCGTCCGGGCTCGAGCTGTCGGGAGAGCGGAGGCGACTGTTCATCCTGCGCAACGAATCGTGGTCGCAGGGCAGGAAGACCCGGCAGGTGCTCGACGGGTTCGAGGCGCGCGGCGGCACGATCGTGAAGCTGCTGGAGGCCGATCTCAAGGTGTTCCGGGCCTTGCAGCAGCTCCTCGAAGAGCAGCCGAAGGGGCTCGCCGCGTGGCTCGGAGCGCATCGTCACGCGAGCGGAACGACACTGCTCGCACCCTTGAGTCCCGCGCCCGCCGGTGCCGCTGGGGCGTCTGCTGCTTCCGGGGCTGCTACGCCATCCCAGGCCGCTGTTCCGCCCCAGGTGGCTGCACCATCCCAGGCTGCTGCACCGTCCCAGGCCGCCGCGGCGTCCAGGGAGGCCGGCGAGGACTCCATTCTCATCGGTATCGCGGAAGACACGGGTCGACACGTGACCGTGCCGCTCGAGGATCTCCGGCGCCATACGGTGATCTTCGCGGGCTCCGGCTCCGGCAAGACCGTCCTCATCCGCCGGCTTGTCGAGGAGTGCGCGCTGAAGGGCGTTTCGGCCATCGTCCTCGATCCGAACAACGACCTGGTGCGACTCGGTTTGCCCTGGCCCGAACCTCCCCAGGGCTGGCTCGACGGAGACGGGGAGAAGGCGGCAGCCTACCTGCGCGACACCGAGGTCGTCGTGTGGACGCCGCGCCTGACGACGGGACGCCCGCTCTCGTTCGCACCGTTGGCCGGCCTGGGCGACGTGGCGGATGATCCCGACGAGTTCGAGATCGCGCTCGACAACGCCGTCGCCTCCCTTGTTCCTCGCTCGGGCCTGCCCGGATCCGGCGCACGGCTCAGCCAGGGACGAGCCGTGCTGAAGGAGGCCTTGCGTGCCTACGTGCAACGCGGCAGTGGGGACCTCAAGGGATTCCTCGGCTACCTGTCGGCGTTGCCGGCGGGAGTCAGTCGGCTCGCAAGCGGCGAGAAGCTCGCGGCGGACATTGCCCAGACGCTGCTCGCCGAGACCGTGAACGATCCCATGCTGGGTGGAACAGGGGAGGCCGTCGACCCATCGGTCCTGCTCCAGCCGGCGTGCGGTCGACACGCGCGCATCTCCGTGATCAGTCTCGTCGGTCTGCCGAACGACGAGCAGCGACAGCACTTCGTCAATCAGTTGCAGATGGCACTCTTCGCCTGGGTCAAGAAACATCCCGCCGGCGACCGGCCGCTGGGTGGCTTGTTCGTCATGGACGAGGCGCAGACCTTTGCGCCTTCGGCGGGCCGTACGGCCACCACGGACAGTACGCTCGCCCTGGCTTCCCAGGCACGGAAATACGGCCTCGGTCTGGTGTTCGCCACCCAGGCGCCGAAGGGACTGCACAACCAGATCCCGGGTAACGCGACAACGCAGTTCTTCGGCCTGCTCAATGCGCCCGCGCAGATCGCGGCCGCCCGAGAGATGGCCGCGCAGAAGGGCGGCGATGCGCGAAGCATCGCCCGCCTGCGGCCCGGGGAGTTCTTCGCGGCAAGCGATGCCGTGACGTTTCAACGTGTGCGCAGGAGGGTGTCCCGCCAGTAGTTGAAAGTCGGCAGCGACAGACACACATTACCCCGCCTTCTGCAATTCGGCAAGGGCGCCATTCTCTTCGTCGAGGTGCGCCTTCAGCATCCAGAGATGCTCATAGCCCGTGATGCGGCGATAGTGCTTCTCCGTCTCTCGGAACGTCACCGCGGCCCACCGCACCGCCATCTCCTCGCTCTGCCAGCGACTCACCCGATTCGTGTGCTGGCGAACGCCCGCGTGCGACGAGTCGATGATGTTCGTCGTCGTCAGGCAGCGGCGCAGCGGCTTCGGCAGCCCAAGGCGATTGACCGTGAACAACTCCGAGAGCCCTTCGCGCAGGCTCGCCGCCGCCGACGGCCACTCCCGCTCCAGCCACGAGGCGTACTGCTCCAGCTTCCGGATGCCCTCGTCGGCGTCCAGCTTCCACGCCGCCCGAAGCGTCGAACGCGCCTGCTCGTGCTGCTCTTTCGGCAGATGACCCAAGACGTTCCTTACCTTGTGGTTTCTACAACGTTGCACCAGGTTCGCCGACCCGAACACCCGCCCGATGGCCTGCCGCAGCGCCTTGGCGCCGTCGATGACGAACAGACGCCGCCGGTCAGCCCGCAGGCCCCGCGTCACCAGATCTTCGAGCAGGCCAGCGGTGACCTCCGTGTTCTCCGATGCCCCGCCGCAAAGCCCCAGCACGTGCTTACGACCATCCGCATCCACACCGACCGCCGCCACCACGTGGTAGTTCCCGAACACGATCCCGTCGAGGTAGACGACCAGCACGTCCAACTTGCCCAGGTCCCGTTCGGCCAACTCCTTCAGAACGCGCGTCCCCGCCTCGATGGTCTCCCGCGAGACCTCCGACTTGCTCACCCCCACCTGGTCGGCCAGCGCCGGCAGCACCTTCTCGTACTTGCGCGTCGACACGCCCTGCAGCACCAGCTCCAGCATCCGGTCGGCCAGTGGCTGATCCGCCTGCAACGCCGTATACGCCGGAATCTCCACCTCGCCCGGCTCATCGGCCCGCGGCCGCTTCTTGCGCAGCCGCGGCTTGTCGACCCGCAACTGCCGCTCCTTCAATGCCACACGTCCCGCCTGCACCCCGTGCCAGTACAGATCCCGGTCGGCGTCGCGCCGTCCCTGCTCCTTCGGCCCCGCCACCTGCTCGGCGCTCATCCGCAGGACGGCCTCGATGGTCGCCCGGCCCATCACGTCGATCACCTCGTCGATGGCTCGCTCGCCCTTCTCCAGCAGTTCGACCAGCGGGATCAGCAGTTGCCCGTCCTTCGCCAGCCAGTCCGCCAGTTCCCGGCGGTTCGGCGCGGACGCGCCCGAAACGATCTTGTACGGTTTCTTCATCGGTGGCCTCTCCTCCTTTTGAACACACCCGACTGATACCACAGCCGGGCAGGAGTCGCCACCGACTTTCCACTACGCTTGGGGCACCCTCGTGCGCAGCCCGATGTGTCTGAGCCACCATCCGCGAAGCCCGATGACCCAGGAAGAGGTTCTGGAGCTGGCGCGCGCGAGGACCACAGATCCAGAATAGGATTGCGCACGATCCGAAGTGCAAGAACCAAGACCATGAGCGCAACCGAGTGCGACGCCAACGCGAGGACGTGGGACGACAGGGCGAAGGGACTATCCACCTACGCCGGAGGCGGGCGGTACGACTTCGACAGGGACCCCGGGTCAGGCGAAGAGCTATTTTCAGAACGCGGATTTCCTCGGTGATTTCGAGCTGGCATACGAGAAGCTGATGGACGTGGAGTCTTGGGTACAGGATGCGTCGGAGATCCTTCCAGGAGATGATCGCCTACTGGCTGCAGAAGTTGGGGCTGATTCGCGACTTTCACCTCAAGGAAATCGCCAGAGGCACCAATCTGTACCGAGCAATAGTCAAGACATCCTCGTCGGTTGTAACGACTTCACTTACCGATATCGGTTTCGGCGTGTCGCAGGTCCTACCCGTGCTCATGCTCCTCTACTATGTTCCGGAGGGTTCGACGGTGCTACTCGAACAGCCGGAAATTTACCTGCATCCCTCCGTGCAAAGCGATCTCGCGGACGTCATGCTCAACGTCGCCGACGTGAGAAACGTGCAGATTGTCGTGGAGAGCCACAGCGAGCACTTGATGAGACGTCTGCAGCGCCGTGTAGCCGAACAGGAGGCTTCCTCTGAGGACGTCAAGCTGTACTTCGTTTCCTCGAATCGCGGCAAGGCGTGTTCGTCCGAGTTGCTCCTGAACCAATGGGGCGAGATCGAGAACTGGCCGGAGAACTTCTTCGGCGACGAAATGGGCGAGATTGCGGCGATTCACCGAGCGGCTTCGAAGAGTTGCCGGAGAATGCGTTCGACCGTTCTGATCGCAAATTTCTGGCGGTCGCGGTCGTCGCAAAGGCGGTTGTCGTGAATGCCAGCGATAGCGACTGGCACGAGCACGGGGCGTTGATGGACAGTTTGGAAGTAGAAGCCATGCCGGATCGAACGTTTTGCAGGGCTGTAAGCGAGCTATCCGTAAAGGAGATCGAGATCGAGGCGCTACTGGCAGCGCCGGAGGGATTTGGCGACGACGTGCCGGTCAATCTGGATTTGCACGCCCGGACGCGGAGGGGGTTCGACCTCGGCCGGCGAGACCAGAAGGATGTCGACCGCGCGCCTTCTGGCTGGCAGCTTGCCGTACAGCCAGCCCGTGGTCTGTCGGTCTGTCGTCGGTCGGGCTCGCAGGGTTCGCTTCGAGGCGCCGGCAGGTGGTGGCTGCCCGGGTTGACGCGGCAGGGATTGAACGAGAGCCCGTCCTTGAGGCTCCGGCGTCTTCTGGAGGAACGAGATGTTCAGGAATCCAAGAGATCAGCGCTCTTCGCCGATGCCCGAGTCCATCTGGAGGACCCGGAGTGGGAGGGATGGACGCTATGCGGCGAACGTCTCCGACCCCCACGCGGTGAGACAGTCGGCCTCCTATGCGCTCTGTCGGCATCCGGGGCCAACAGCACGCGCCGCTGTTACGCCTTGTCGCGCTTCCCGAGGATGCGCTCGATGCGGTCCCGCCCCCATTCCACAGTCGCGCTTCCCGCGTTGAGCGCCCTGTCGTACTCGTTCTTCTTCACCCACGCGCGCTCGGGCTGTCTCTCGAACTCGTAGCGGCCTGCTCCGGCGTAGGTGGACAGACCCGTAGCCTGTTCGACCACGGTCGGGATGGTTTCTCCCGCGTCCCGCGCCGTTTCGAGCAGCTCGTCGATATCATGGGTCGTGGCGAAACTGCGTCCGTGGGCGATGATCACGGCCTTGATCGCAAACTCTGCTGCGTAGTGCGCCTGCTCGCAGAGGATCCGCGTGTCAGTGTCCGGCACGTACCACCGGGCATGCTCGAGACGCTTCTCGGCCTCTCTGAGCCAGTACCTCGCGTCTTCAGGCTTGCGTTGCCTGATCATAGAGTACGCGTCCTTCGCGCAGCGCGGGCTGGATTACGTAGTACGGCTTGTCACGGTGGCGCTGGATATCGTTGGTCGTTGCGACGACCAGGTCCACCCTGCGCGTGCGCGTTGGCTTGCTCGTGTGGATCTTCCAGGCCGCCTCGCGGTAGTGCTCGTCGTCCTTGATGATGACCAGCAGGTCGAGGTCGCTTTTCGGGGTCATCTCGCCCCGGGCGGCCGACCCGAACAGGATCACGCGTTCCGGCTGCACCGCCTCTACGATCGCAGCGGTGATCCTCCGGAGCATCGCCTCGTCCGGAGTGCCATCCGGGTTGATGCCTCGCCACTCTCTGGCACTGGCGTCGTAGCCGTTCTTGCCGTTCATCGTTTCGTTCCTCGCCCGGCCCCCCGTCGATTCTATGTCCACGAGGTGGCGCCGGTCGCCCGGACCCGGCCTGATTTCGGTTGCGTTTCGCCGATCCGGCTTCTAGCCTAGACGCCGCCGTGCGCCTTGATCAATGCCTTGAGCGCGAGCTCGGTGCGCTGCGCCGCGGCCGCGCCCGCCTGATGCGTTGCGCCGTTGCGCGCCGGCGGCGCGTCGAGCCGGTCGGTCTCGTGTACCTCTGGCCGGAGTCGAATTAAGGGGATTCCCGTTGGCGTAGACTGAAAGCTGGGCAATGGGACGGATCTGCAGGTATGGGCTGTCCGGGTTGACGCGGCAGGGATTGAACGAGAGCCCGTCCTTGAGACACCGGCGTCTTGTGGAGGAACGAGATGTTCAGGAATCCAAGAGACCAGCGCTCTTCGCCGATGCCCGAAGTCCATCTGGAGGACCCGGAGTGGGAGGGATGGACGCTATGCGGCCAACGTCTCCGACCCGCACGCGGTGAGACAGTCGGCTTCCTGTGCGCTCTGTCGGTATCCGGGGCCACATGTTCGACGTGTCGATCCGCCAGCAAGGAAGCAGCGTCAGCGCGTCCCGACGATTCCGGCGTGCACGTCGGCGTTCGGGTGCGAATTGTCTGTTCGTCTGCTCTGGAGGGCCAGACGGGCACCGTGACGTCCGCCGAGGACCGGCAGCAGGTGGTCACAGTCCGCATCGACAGTGATCTGAGGCACGGCGGGGGTCCGATTCGCCTGAAGCTCGCCGAGGTTGAGCCGGTTAGCGTAGCGCATGACAGTCGATGAGATAGAAGTCCAGCGTGCTGCTCATCCAGGTAGGAGCTCGTCGACGTAGATGACGCACCGGCTCGTCTCGCTCATCGCCAGCGCGACCGAGATCGGAGAGATCGCGAGACCGACCGGCCGCCCTCCGTTCTTGCGAACAGGACCATAACGGTCCTAAAATGTGGTCATGCAGTCCATCAAGGTTACCGAGCTCAAGTCCCACTTGAGCCGGTATCTGCGGCAGGCTTCGCGTGGGGAGAGGATAACCGTCAGGGATCGGGACAACCCGATCGCCGAGTTGGGACCCGCTCGCAGGGAGCCGCTTTCCTGGCGTGACCGCCTGGTGCGCGAGGGCCGGCTCCAGCCCGGGACTCAGGACTGGGGCGCTCTGAGAATCTCCACCATCGAGCGGCACGTGGATATCCAGTCGTCGCTCCGCGCCGTCCGCGAGGATCCCGATGAAGTACGTCGACGCAAGCGCGGTGCTCCGAGTCCTGTTCGTTGAGTCCGGGCCGTCGGTGCCGCTGCTGGCCGGCGACCATGTGGTGTCCTCCCGACTCATCGAAGTCGAAGCGTTCCGGGCCGTCGATCGCGAGCGGCTACTCGGCGGCCTGAGCGATGCCGAGACGGCCATCAAGCGCAAGGAGCTGACCGAGCTGCTGGCGATGACGGATCTCACGCCTGTGGACGGCACGGTGATCGACCGGGCGAAGAGCTCGTTCGCGGTCAACCTGCGCGCGATCGATGCGATCCACGTCGCAACGGCGGAGCTTCTGGCCGCTGCCGCCGACGGCGAGCCGCTGGAGTTCTGGACGCACGACAAGCGTCAGGCCACGGCGGCCATTTCACGCGGGCTGAACGTCCGCGGCGTCGGTGCCGATGCTCACGATTGATCGCTCGGGCGGCCAGTCCTGGCCGTAACCCGAGCTGCTGCGGCCGACCCGCCGCGCAACCTGCCGTTCGACGACGCCCCCGGTCGCACGGTTCACCGGCAGAGCTGCCCCACCGCAGGAACGTTGGCACCGTACGGAAAGCGAGACGGTAGAATCGAAAGGACCGTGGGGAACATGAGATGCCAGAGCGGCAGGTGAGCCTTCAGGAACTCGAGTCGAAGCTCGACAGCTACATCCACGACGTGGAGAACGGTCCGCCTCCGAGACGGTGGTAGCGTGAGCGACATCATCATCAGCGAGCGCAGATGATGTTTCTGTACCTCGACAGCAGCGCGCTCGTGAAGCGCTACATCGACGAGAGCCACACTCAGAAGAAGGCCCCCCGTGAGGCCGGTATCCCCGAATATCGGCCGGCGCCGGGTTGCGCAGATCTCGCCGGCGACTTGATCGGCGCCGTGTACAGCGGACGTTCCGACCTCGCGACGAATTCGCGTCTTCTCGACGCAGCTTCATCGTGCACGAGTTGGCGCACCTGATCGAGCCAACCCACAACGCCCGTTTCGTCGCCGTGATGGATCGGTTCCTTCCAGGATGGGTTCACCGCCGGGAACTGCTCAATCGCCTGCCCGAGCGGGACGATGATTGGGAGTACTGAGGCGACTGCCGTTCAAGACAGAGGACCCTGCGCTCTGGAAGGTGGCGGCGGTGGGGTCTCTATCCGGGTCAGTCGCCGCATACTATGCGGATGAAGGTGGCGTCCCCAACGGGATTCGAACAAATCAGAAAACCCTTGAAATCATTGAGTTTTCTGTCGTGGGGATAGAACTGAGCCCCACGAATGAACCCACGGAGATGGGCAGGGCTATGGGGTGGTCTTCCGGTCGGCCAGCAGGATGTTGTCGATGCGGGTGTTCACGGCCGCGATCTGCGCGGACAGGTCGCGCCGGAACTCGGCGATGTCATGCCGCATGTCGCGCCGGATCCACAGCAACGCGCCGACCACCGCCACCGCGGCCCCGATGACCTCAAGGTTCATGACCCAATTCTACCTGAGCGTTCCCAGGAAGTCTCCCGGCGCCCGCTATTCCGACTCCATGAGCCCGGCCAGCCCCGCGGCCTTGCCGGGGTCCATCCCGCCGCCCACGAGCGACTGAAACGCCCGCGCCCGCCCGCTCAGGTCGCCAGCGAACAGCCGATCGAACGAGAGCGTCACGTCGCCGTCGAGCTTGGCGGACAGCTCCGCGCCCACGATGCGCCCGAGCGGCGCAACGCAGAGGTGCAGGAACCGCCGGAACGATTCGCGCTGGCCGCCGTCGACCGGCAGCGGCAGGACGTAGCCCGTTGTCGTCCCGCTCTCGTCCGCGAGCGCCTTGCTGACGTTCGCGGACAGCCGGCCCGCGAGCGCCGCGGCCTGCAACGGGCCGATGCCGCACCATGGCCGTTCGGGGTCGACGGAATACCGGACGTGAACGATGCCGTCACCGGGGTAGCTGCGGGTCACGACGGCGGACGGCGCGGACAGGTTCGCGCGATAGGTCCATGACGACTCGTCAACCTCGCCTTGCACGTCCCACGAGCTCGACGGGACGAGCCGCATGGCGCCCGCGTCGATCGCGAGCACGGCCTCGCCACGGCGGATGATGGTGCGGCCGATGAACGACAGGCACGCCGGGGTCAGCGCCGCCCGCGCGAACGTCCCGCCGGAGACGTCGGCCGCCGCGAACGCCCGCGCCACGGCGCCGGAGCACGCTTCGAGCGCGGCCGTTGCGCCCACCGTCGCGGCCGTGGTCCCGCTGGCCCGCGAGACGGCCGCCTGCACCCGCAGGTCCGTGTAGCTCGACTCGCGCCGCTCAGTGCGGCCCCACGGCCACCACTTCATGATCGGAACCTCACGAGAGCAGGTCCAGGAACCGCCGCCGGTCCGCCCGGGCCGGGGGCGCATTCCCGATTTCCCGGAACAGTGTGTAGGCAAAGATGGCCTGTGAGGCTGGGGGAGGTTGAGCCGGTCTTCGGACAGACGGGGAGGGTGGTACTGGACATTACGGCTCGGACTGCCCATGATGGTGCGTTGAAATGGACAAGAGCGCCATCGACACCCCGAGCCGCGAGATCGATCTTCGCAACATTCCCGTCCACCTGCGCACTGCCCTCCGGCGGGCGCTGGAGTTTGAGGCGCGTGCTCGAGCGCCCAGGTCGGCAGAGGAAGCGGAGCAGTGCGAAGAGCAGCTGCGGGCCATCGCGGACGAGTTCTTCGGCGCCCTCCTCACCCCCGTGCTGCAACGCGCGGTGCGCTCCGCCGCGGTTGGCGACGCGGCGAGCGCCCTCGTGCGCCACCTGCCCCGGCGGATGCGGAGCGACGGCCTGGAGACCGTCAACGTTCGCACCTCCCGGGGCACGACGGTGCCGGTCACGACGCCGTACTACCGCGAGAAACACGCCCGTCGGGCGAAGCGGAGGCCGGGACTCTACCCTGGACTCTACCCCGCCTTGGTGGTGCTGGGCATCTACGACCGGTGCACGCCGAAGCTGGCCTCCGATGCAAGCCGCGCGGTCGCCATGCTCAGCTCGCTGGCCGAAGCGCAGGCGCAGCTCCGCTCCGACGGCATCGCCCTGGATATCAAGACCCTCCGCTCGACCGCCTATCGCTACGCTGCGCGGGCCCGAGCGGCCCAGCAGAGCGCGGCGTGCGGCCTGCTGGACCGCGTGACCGGCAAGCGGGTGGTCGTCTCCCTCGACGGGGGCCGCGTCCGTGTGAGGCGCAAGAAGCGTGGCCCCAAGACGAAGAAGGGGCGCAACCGATTCCATACCGACTGGAAGGAACCGAAGCTCCTCATCCTGTACGTCGTCGGCGACGACGGGCGACCGTCTCAGACGTGGGCCCCGATCATCGACGGCACGCTCCGGGGACCGGAGGCGGTCTTCGCCCTGCTGTTGTCGTACGCGCGGCAGATCGGCCTCAACGCCGCTGACAAGGTGCTCTTCATCGCCGACGGCGCGCCCTGGATCTGGCAACGCATCCCGCGCCTCATCGCCGCGCTCGGGCTCTCGCCGACACAGGTGCTGGGGCTGATCGACTTCTATCATGCCGCGAAGCAACTCTCCGACGCGGTCAAGCTGCGCCGCTGGAGCGCGACGCAACGCACCCGCTGGCTCAACCGCACGCGGGGGCTGCTCAAGCGAGCACGGGTGGACGAGGTGATCACGGCCCTGCGGGAGCTGTGCCGCGGGCGCACGGCCGGCAAGATCCGCACGCACCTCAACTACTTCCTGAAGAACCGTCATCGTTTCGCCTACACCACAATGGTCGGGCTCGGGCTTCCGCGGGGCAGCGGTGCCGTCGAAAGCGCCATCCGTCGCGTCATCAATCTCCGTATCAAGGGCGCATCCATCTATTGGCTACCGGAGAGCGTCGACGCGATTCTTCTCCTGCGGTCTTTCTATAAGTCCGGCAGATGGAACTGTTTGCAGCGGATGGCCATGACGCCGGTGGGTGTGAGCGCGTGACCGGGAAATCGGGAATGCGCCCGGAGATGCCCGGATCGCACGGCGTCGCATCTGAACGCAACGCTGGCGGACCGGCTGCGCTCGGATAGCCCTTGTGCTCGGCGCTGCCGACGTATCGCGCTTCCGGGCGACCGACTCGGCGGACTCGCCGGCCATCCACGAACCGATCGCGCGTCGCTTCATTCTCTTGTGCCTCATATGTCGTTCATCCCCGCTTCTCCCGTTGCTTGCCAGCCGTCTGCTCCACGGTCGAACTCTCCGGTCGTCAACCGCACACGAAGCTCCGCACCCGATCCAAGTGGGCGGGCGTCTTCGATGATCACCGCGTCGACGAAATGGCCGGGCAGCGCGACGCGGCGACCGACAAGGTCCCGGAGCGAGGCAACTCCTGACGATTCCATGCAGGGAAATGATAGACCGCGGGCAGTTAGCGCGCTCTCGCCGGGCAAGAGCTGAATTCATCTGAGCCTCCTCAACGCACGCAGAATCGCTTGACCGCCTCACGCGCCGCGGTGATAAGGTGCGGGGAATCCGGGCAGGAGCATTCCGTAGCGGCGGCCGGGCAGGTGCTGCATGGCCGCCGAAGCAGCAGGAGGTGAGACATGAAGGCATGGTGGACGGGTGGGATTGCAATCGGCGTCCTGGCGGCGGGTCTCGCGATGGCAGGGCAGTCTCGGACGTCGGCCCAGGAATCGTCCGAGGCCCCGCTCGTGAGTCAGGAGCAGTTCGATCGCTGGCTGGTCGAGCTCTCCAACTGGGGCCGCTGGGGACCGGACGACGAGTTGGGCGCGTTCAACCTGATCACGCCGGCCCGGCGCGCGGCGGCGGCGGCGCTGGTCAGCGAGGGGTTCACGGTGTCGCTCTCATCGAACGCGCAGAACTACGTGAGCGCCGACGTGCCGTGTCCGATGGAGTGGTCCATGACCCGCGCCACGCGGACAGGCGCCAGCGACGAGATCGCCTACCCCTGCATCCACGGGCCCGGCACGACGCACCTCGATGCGTTCGCCCACGTCTTCTTCGACGGCAAGATGTGGAACGGGTACGACGTCGACGGGCTGGTCACGATGGAGGGCGGCGCCGCGAAGAACTCCATCATGACGATGAAGAACGGGATCGTCACGCGCGGCGTCCTGTACGACATTCCGCGGCTGAAGGGCGTGCCCTGGCTGGAGCCGGGAACGCGCATCACGGTCGAGGACCTGGAGGCGTGGGAGGAGATGGCCGGCGTCAGGGTCGGCCCGGGCGACGCCTTTCTCATCCGCTGGGGGCGCTGGGCGCGCCAGGACGCGCTCGGACCTTTCGATACCGGGCGCGAATCGGCCGGGCTCGACAACAACGTGATCCCGTGGCTGAAGGAGCGCGACGTGGCGGTGGCGGGCTGGGAGACTCCGGGCTACGCGCCGCAGCCGGAAGGGGATCTGCCGCGCACCGCGCTGCACAACTTCGCGCTGACGATCCTCGGGATCCAGGTGCTCGACCGCGCGGACTTCCAGGCGCTCGCCAACGCCGCGGCGGAGCGCAACCGGTGGGAGTTCATGGTGACCATCGCGCCGCTGCCGATTCCCAATGGCACCGGCTCGCCGGTCAATCCAATCGCGATGTTCTGATTGCACGCGTTTCGTTGAGTGAGGATTCCCTGGCAGGCCGTCGATGATCGTGGTCGATTATGGCCGGCGGGCTGCCAGGATCTCCGCCGGGGGCCTTGCCGGCTCCGCGAAGGGATCGATTACCGGAGGAGCCTCTTGCAAAAATCGGTAATTGGCCGGGTTTTCTTTGCCGGAAGCCGCAGGCGAGGGACGGTCAGTGGGCGGGACGTAGCGTCTGAAGGATGGCGGTAGCGGTGGTAGCGGTCATCGCCGCCGACGAGCCCGAGACGCGGGGGTTCATGGGGCCTCCCGGCCGGTTATGAGGGCAAGCACGCGCGAAGAGAGGCCGCGCATTTTCCTCACGATCCGTTCCAGTTCGCGGTTGTTCTCGATCCACTCCTGGTAGAGGACGAGTTCGTCTTCGGTGAGCCTCATCCCGACGGTTTTCCCGCGGGCCTTGCGTGTCCAGTAGTGGTAGGGACCGTGCCGGGCGTCCGGGTCGTGGTAGCAGCGGCAGGTGGTCTTCCCACACGCTATCCGGCGGGTCTGGAGGCTGCCCTGGAAGAGAAACCCAAGCGACTGCAGTTCCGCCTTGAGCGCGTCGTATCGCTCCGTGTACTGGCGCATCTGGTCCGCACCGGCCATCGAACCGCAGCTTGACATTGCCCCTGCGCGTAAATATACAGTAGCTCGCAGGAGCGGTCAACAAGCCATGAATGCCCTGCGCGCCTCGTTCGCCCCCTACTGGGAGTCGATCCAGCGTACGCTGTTCCCGCGGTTGGAGCAGGCGTTGGGTCCACTGACCGAAAAACAGCAGCAGTTGGTGCAGACCCTGGAGGTCATCCGTATCGAGCGCCTGATTCCCCGGTACTTCCGGGCGCCGGGGCGGCCGCCCAAGGACCGCGCGGCGATGGCGCGGGCCTTCGTGGCCAAGGCGGTCTACGACCTGCCGTCGACGCGCGCACTGCTGGACCGGTTGGCCGCCGATGTGGCCCTGCGCCGGCTCTGCGGCTGGGAGCGGAAGTTCGAGGTGCCGAGCGAGTCGGTCTTCTCGCGCGCCTTTGCCGAGTTCGCCGACACGCAGTTGCCCCAGCGCGTGCACGAAGCGCTGATCCGGGAGACGCACCACGACCGGCTGGTGGGCCACCTCTCGCGCGACTCGACGGCCATCGAGGCCCGTGAGAAGCCGGCCACGAAGGAGAAGCCGCCCCCGCCGCCCAAGCGCAAGCGCGGGCGGCCGAAGAAGGGCGAAGAAGGGCCAAAGGTCCTGACACGTCTCGAACGGCAGCCGACCATGAACCTGCCGGCGATGCTGGACGACCTGCCGACCGCCTGCGATGTCGGCACGAAGAAGAACAGCAAGGGCTACAGGGACACCTGGGTCGGCTACAAGTTGCACATCGACGTGGCCGACGGCCAGATTCCGGTCAGTTGGTGCGCCGTGCGAAGGCGCCATTCCTCAGCGGGTGCGAATCCCGCCCGGCAACTGTCGCTCCAGCCGGTAGCAGTCGGAGCGGACGATGGAGGTAACGACATCGGCTGAAGCACTCTGATGACAAAGGGTCGCCTTGGGCGGCCCAGCGACCATGCGGGCGGTAGCGCGAGCGAACGCCGAGCAGGCCTCGAAACGATTGATGCGGAAGCCGACTCGCCCAATTGACGAGGAAGGCTGGCATGGGTCGGGAAGCGAGCGACGCAGACACCGACCGATTCCGCCGGGGTAGTGGCGACGGCACGCATGGAAGAGGGGAATGGACGCAACACGGGAAGCCCTGGCGGTGGCGTGGCACGCGCCAACCGACAGCCCGCGAGGGTCAGGTCGGGCCGTGCAGGGTGGCGGAGAGGCCCGTAGTGTGCGCCAGGCAGCGCACTGGTCAGGAGGGTTGAAGTCCCTCCGGCCCCCGGATGAGGGGGGCCGTATCCAAAGGCGGGGGTAATGCCTCGCCGGCCGCAGGTGGCAGGTATGGAGACACCTACACGGGCACGCAGGCGAAAGCTGGACACAGCCAAGGTGGACCTGGAGCCGCCACGACGGAACTGCGGAGGACAGGGCGCCCACCGTGAGGTGGGGTCCGAAGGGTTTGCGGAGCAGTACCGGGCCGTAGTCGAGGGGGCGACCCCATGACGAACCGGTCGGCCAAAGGTGGGGCAAGGTCGAGCCTGCACTACAGAGGCGAAGGCGATCTCATCCACCCACCGCACCAAGGTGTTTGCGGGCGGCACGGTATGGAAGACCAGTGCGTGACCCTGGGAGACCTCGGCGGGTCCGCGGGTGGCGCCGCGGCAACTGACCCTATAAGCGAGAGCGAAGTGGGAAGGGATGCTCGTCGAGGAGTCGGACGGCCGAATAGTACCTGAAGCGCGGTGAAAGCCGCGTGACCGTCAGGGGGCGGCAACCGAGTGGGTTGGGGAAGGCGGCCGGCGAAGACGGTCGGGACCAGACAGGACGGTGAGATGAGCAAGGGCGCTGAGGTGGACAGTTCCATGAGTGAAATACCCCAACATCAGCGACCGAGGAGACTTGCCGACTGGCTGAACCCGACGGGCCGGAGGAGGGTTCCACTCTTTGATTCCTCCATCGGTCCTCATCACGCGAAGACGTCTTCGTGAAAGCGGTATGCGGGAAAACCGCACGTACCGTTTGAGCGGCGGACGGAGGCCAGCGCCCGCGGGGCGCGCCTCCTCCGACCCGACACCGGGGAAACCGGGTAATGCCGGCGGAGGGAAGGGACCTCAGGTGGACAGCGATGGCGAAAGGGAGCAGGCTCACGGGAGTGGCCGACGGCCTAGTACCCCGGAGATGAGCAGAAATGCCGGACGTCATCACATGCACAAGCGAAGGGGACGACCCGAACGGTCGCTGTCGCCAGGGCGTCAACAGGCCTGACGACGCACCGGCCGGCCTGCGCAAGGGTGCGAGCTTGGTGCCACGGCTCGCGAGACCCGCCCGCTGGTCGTGACCGGGAACTCGTGTGCGAGCCGCATGATTCCACTGGAGAGCCCGGTGCCGGAAATCGGCACGCCGGGTTCGGAGAGCGGGGGGAGGAAACGTGTCCACGGGAATCGGCCTGCGGCCCGGCTGCGAAAGCACCGGATGTGCCACCGACCCCCTACCGGCTACGCGCCTCCCCTCGACTCTACCCTGTTGACGTCCGCCTCCCTGCATGACAGCCAGGCCGCCATTCCGCTGGCGTCTCTGTCGGCCGAGCGGACGACCAATCTGTATGACCTGATGGACGCCGCCTACGACGCGGACCAGATCCGGGAGCACAGCCGCTCACTCGGCCACGTCCCGTTGATTGACGTCAACCCTCGTGGCGACAAGGCCCGGGCGGAGGAACTGCGAACCGAACCCCGGCGCCTGAAAAATCTCGGCTTCCAGCGTGCCGAGCAGGTTCGCTACAACGAGCGTACGGCGGGTGAGCGCGTCAATGGCCGTCTCAAGGACGAGTTCGGTGGCCGCCATGTCCGGGTCCGTGGCGCCGCGAAGGTGATGTGCCACTGCATGTTCGGCATGTTGGCGCTCACCGCCGACCAGCTCCTGCGTCTGGTGACATAGCCAACGCGCCGCCGGCAAACGCTCATCCAATTCCGGCGCCCAACCGGCGTCAGTCACCCACCGGTGTCCCGACGCTCGGTGGAAAACACGTCGATCCCCTTGGTTTCCGTCTCCTGGCTTGCCGCCGGTCCTTCAGGACCAGAACACGCAGTCGAAATCCAGGACAATGGGGTCTTCACCCCTGAGAATCGGAGGACTGAGCCGAGCCGCGACCCCAAGAGTTTTGCAAGTGGCTCGGAGGTCACCGAATTTCTGTCCATGCTGCAGATCCTCGGTCAGGAGGATCTCGCATTTGCAGGCTTGCGCCGCCGCGACGATGAGTGCGTCCCACCAGGACAGCAGATGGTGGTCCTGCAGGAGCCAGGCGCGTTCCAGGACTGCGACGTCAATCGGTACGGGGCGCCACGTGGCCAGAATGCGGACGAGTTGCCGTGCCTTCGGCAAGTCGAGTCCCGGCTTCAACTTGCGTGTCAGCGTGGAATAGAGCTCTTGAAGAACCTGGAAGCTCAGTCGGCCGCAACGCTGGCGCCAGAGAAGCTCGTATCATTCATCGGCCCGGGATTGCTTCACCGGATTCGTGATGTCGTGTCCGTAGACGAGGACATTCGTGTCGACGAAGACGGAACCCATCATGCGACTCTACTCTCGGAGATGTCCTGCCTCCGTCGCGCGGCGCCTTTCCGGATTCACCGTTGCAAGCCGGAGGAACAGGTGTCACCGCGGACCCGGCCGCGGGCGATCGTAGAGGGAATCACGCGACGGATAGGGTTCCCCGCTCTCGTTCAGTCTCTCGGGCTCGATAGACAGGGCGTGCCTCATGGCGACTTCGTACTCGTCCTCCTGGCGGCGCATGCCATCAAGCAACTCGGCGGTCCAGCGGGAGACGCTACGCTCGCTCTGCGCCGCTCGGACCCGCAGCCACCGGGCTACATCCCCAGGCAGCGTGATGGTGATGTTCTTCATTACACAATAATAGTGAAACACGGGAATCGTGTCACCGCTCGCTGCCCGGCGCATGTGTACGGGATGCGCACCCTGGCGGCAAGACGAATCGGGAACCCGTGAATGGAGGGGCGGGCGCCGCGAATCACGTTCACGGCGTCCGCTGGAAGGAATCGGTCGTGCGCGGCTCAGTTCGTGGCGTTCGCGACGCCGGACAGCTCCTCGAGCTGCTCCCCGGTGCTGTCGCCGAACTGCTCGGTCGGGACACCCATCGTGTTCAGCAGCGTCAACTGCAGGTTGGTCAGCCGCTGGGTCCGGTCCGGGTACTTCACGTGGCGGCCGCTCGCGATGCGGCCCGCGCCGCCGCCCGCCAGCAGGATCGGCAGGCTCCGGATGTCGTGCCGGTTGCCTTCGCTGATGGCGCTGCCGTAGAGGATGACCACGTTGTCCAGCAACGAGCCGTCGCCGTCCGGCGTCTCGGCGAGCCGGTCGAGATAGTAGGCGAACAGCGACGCGTGGTACGTGTTGATCTTCCGCAGGGCGGCGATCTTCTGCTCGTCGCCCCCGTGGTGCGAGATGGGGTGGTGCGAGTCGGAGACGCCGATCTGCGGGTAGGTCGCGCCGCTCTGCTCGCGGCCGATCTGGAACGTGATGATGCGGGTGGTGTCGGTCTGCAGGGCCAGCGTCTGCATGTCGAACATCAACCGCGCGTGCTCGTCGTAGCTGACCGGGATGCCGGCCGGTGAATCCACCAGCGGCAACTCGCGCCCGCGCGTCTCGGCGTTCTGGATGCGGCGCTCGATCTCGCGCACGGAGTCGACGTACTCGCCCAGCTTCAGGCGGTCGCGGTGTCCGAGGTCGCCCTCCAGGGCGTGTACCTTGTCGAGCACCGAGTCGATGATGCTGCCCTGCCGGCGCAGGCGGGCCTTGCGCACCGCCGGATCGGTGGTCTCGATGCTGCCGAAGAGCCGCTCGAAGACCACGCGCGGGTTCGCCTCGACCGGCAGCGGCGTCGTCGGGCTGCTCCAGGCCAGCCGGTTCTGGTAGGCGCAACTGAAGCCGACGTCGCAGGTGCCGACGCCGTTGACGGTGTCGGTGCCTTCGAGACCGAGCTCGAGCGACGGCAGCGGCGTCTCCTGGCCGATCGTCTGGGCCAGGATCTGGTCCATCGAGGTGCCGAGCTGCAGGCTTGCGCTACTCGTGGTCCGCAGCGGCTCGATGCCGGTCATGAACGCCCCGGCCGGCTTGGCGTGGGCGCCCGATCCGCCCGTACGCGAGCTGGCCCCGGTGTTGTCGAGACCGCTGAGCACCAGCAGGTTGCGCCTGTGCGCCTCCAGCGGCTTCAGCGTGGGAGTGAACGCGAAGTCGCTCCCCTCGGTCGCCGGCGTCCACCCGGCCATGATGATGCCGTTCGGCACGTACACGGTGCCGAAGCGGGCGATCGGCTTGGCGGCCGTCTTCGACAGCGCAGTGAGCGCCGGGACCATCCCGTCGAGGAGCGGCAACGCCAAGGTGGCGCCGATGCCGCGCAGCATGGTCCGGCGGGGAAGGGCCTTCTTCGCAATCATCATGACTCTGACCTCCGCATGAGGAACGGTGTGCTCTTGACGACGGACGAGACGAGGGCCGACCAGGTCAGCTCGCCAGGGGCTACCTGACGGCTAATCTGGCGGACCACGGGCATGTCGTTGTGCTCGAGAGTGCGGCCGAGGGCGTACGTCAGCAGCTTCTCGGTGACCGTCTCGACGAACTGGTCCTCTCGCTCCAGGATCACGCTCCGGAGTCCGGCCAGTCCGTGCAGCTCGGTGCCGTCGATCAGCGTGCCCGACGCGTTGATCGGGATCCCCGTGTCGAACGGGGTGCCGCCGCCGTTGGTGGCGCGCCAGCGGCCGATCGCGTCGAACTCTTCGAGCGCGAACCCGAGTGGGTCGATGCTGTTGTGGCAGCTCGCGCAGATCGCGTTGGTGCGGTGCTGCTCCAGCCGCTCGCGCACCGAGCGGGGCGTGCCGCCTTCGTCTGCGGCGCTCGGCAGGCTGGGCACGTCGGGCGGGGCCGGCGAGGGGGGCGTGCCGAGCACGTTCTCCAGAAGCCAGACCCCACGGACCACCGGCGACGTGCGGTTGGCGTACGACGTGATGGTGAGCAGGCTGGCGTGGCCGAGGATCCCGCCGCGCGTGTCGTCGGGGTACTCCACCCGGCGGAAGTGCACGCCGTGCACGTCGGGGATGCCGTAGTGCCGGGCGAGCCGCTCGTTGACGAAGGTGTAGTCCGCCCGCAGGGCGTTGACCACCGGGCGGTCCTCGCGCAGCTCGTTCTCCAGGAAGAGCTCGGTCTCCTGCCACATCGCCTCGCGCAGGTTCTCGTCGAACGCGGTGTAGGTGGCCGTGTCCGGCGTCGCGTTGCGCAGCTTGCGGAGCTGCAGCCACTGGCCGGCGAAGTTCTCGACCAGCGCCTTCGAGCGGGGATCGGCCAGCATCCGTTCGATCTGTTCATCGAGCACCGCGGGCTCGCTCAGCCTGCCTTCGGCCGCGACGTCGAGCAGCTCGTCGTCGGGGATGCTGCTCCACAGGAAGAACGACAGGCGCGATGCGAGCTCCAGGTCGCCGAGGCGGTACGGCGTGCCGGCCGGGACGTCCGGCGGGTCGGTCTCGATGCGGAACAGGAACTCCGGGTCGACCAGGAGCCGCTCGACCGCGGCCTGGATGCCGGCGTCGAAGCTTCCCTCGGTGCGACCGTCGCGGTAGAAGGGCAGCAGCGTGTCGACGTCCGCCGCGGTGGCCGGCCGGCGATAGGCCTGCCGCGCCAACCTCGAGAAGATGGTGCGCGCGCAGCGCTCCTCGCCTGCCTCGCCGCCGGTCGGCTCGCAGACGAACAGGCGCTCCCGGCTGGGCAGCTCGGCCGCGCCGCTCGGGTTGTACGGGCCGATGATCTGCACCTCGGAGACGCCCGGGTTGCCCTCCTGAAACTCGTTCTGCCCGAACGAGTACGTCGAGCGGTCGAGCGGCAGGGGAAGAATCCCTTCCGGCAACGCCGGGCGCCGGTGGAAGGAGAGCCCGACCTTGTGCCGGCCGGCGGTGACCGGCGTGCGGACATCCAGCCCCTCGTCGGCGTGCAGGGAGTACAGCTCCCAATCCGGGAACGACCGCGAATCGTAGATGTCCTCGAACTTGCCGGCGTACCCCATCGGCGGACGCTGGTCCTGCTCCCAATCGCGGCCGACGGTGAAGCCGCCGACGCGCTCGCCGTCCACCCGCACGTCGAGCTCGTGCGACCGGCCGAGGCCGCGCACGTAGCCGTACTCCTGCTTCCGCAGGCTGAGCCGGATGATGTACTCGCCGTCGACCGGGAAGTGGTGGTCGATCGCGACGCCGCCGCGCGACCCGAACGGCAGGTCGTCGCTGACGGCACCGTCCTGGTCCATCGCGCCGTGCACGGGATAGACCTCGGCTACCGCGCGCACGTTCGTATCCCCCACGACGAGCTGGCTGATGCGCCGCGCCGCGGCCAAGTAGCGCTCGATCAGCGTCGGCGAGACGGACAGGACGTCCGCGATGTTGTCGAACCCTTCCTGCTCGTCGTCGGCCGGCAGCAGGGCGTTCACGTCGATCTCGAGATCGAAGATGTCGCGGATGGCGTTGGCGTACTCCGCCCGGTTGAGGCGGTGGACGGCAGGCCGCCCGGGGTCGGGGCTCTCCAGCCCGGTGCGGTCCAGCCCGGTCTCGAGCCACTCGATGAACTCGTGGGTCGCGGCGGCGGTGGGGCGCGGCCGGCCGGCCGGCGGCATCGCATCCGCGCGCAGGCGGCGGATCACGTGCTCCCAGGTGGCCGCGTTCATCTCCAGTTGCGCGACGTCCAGCGTGTCGAGGGCCAGTCCCGCGGTCTGCGTGCGCCGGTTGTGGCAGGCCACGCAGTAGCGGTTGAGGAGGGCCCGGGCCTCCGCCCCGCCGGATTCCGCCGCCCTTTCGGATTCGTGCTGTGCGGCGGATCGAGGCTCCGCGCGCAGGTCGAGCTGCGCGGCGCCGATGAGGGCCGCCATCCCCACGCCTGCCAGTATCCAGCGTGACATCGTTGCGCCTCCGTGAAGAGCCCGTGGCTTCATGCCCGGTTCCGGGCTCATGTCTGTTCCGGCGTTTCGCGTCAGTCCCGACTCGCCACCAGCGCCAGATGGCGCTCCAGCAGATCGCGGGGCGTCGTACCGTCCTCGGCCGCTGTGTCCAGATCGGCCCCGAGGCCGACCAGGTAGTCGACCACGCTCGTGAACCCGTACCGCGCCGCGGCGTGCAGCACGGTCTCGCCCGCGCGAATCGTCTCGTGCATCGTCTCGGCGGCGCCCGCGTCGACGGCGGCCTCGACGGTCTCCAGCACGAGATCTTCGTCGCTCCACTGGGCGCTGACCAGCTCCGGGGCGATCAACCGGCTGCGGCGCGTGGTGCTGCGGCTCAGTCCATGTCCCACCGCCGCCATCAGCGCGGTCGCGCCGTCGTCGGTGCGCACGAGCGGGTCGGCCCCGGCCGCGCCGAGCATCCGGGCGATCTCCGGCTCCAGGTATTTGGTCGCGAGAAGAAACGGCGTGGCGCCCTTTTCCTTGAGCGTGAAGACGAACTCGTAGGTCCAGCGGGGGACCGGCGTGCTCCGCGTGAGACGCGCGTTCGGGTCCGCTCCCCGGGCCAGCAGCATTCTCACCAGGGAGCGGTCGGCGCGCAGAATCGCCGCGTGCAGAGCGCTGTAGCCGGCGCCTGCCGCGTTGGGGTTGGCGCCGCGCGCGAGCAGGAACTCCGCGAGCCGGGGATGGCCGCTCATGGCCGCCAGCACCAGCGCGCTGTTGCCGTCCGCGCCGGTATCGTCGATGTCCGCGCCGGCGTTGAGGAGGTGGCGGGCCGAATCGACGTCGCCGTGCCGCGCCGCGAACAGGAGGGGCGTGAAGCCCCCGGCGCCGAAGTGGGTGGCGCCGGCGGGGCTGGTCGTGCTGCGCATGCCCGTGCCCCGGAACTGCCGCCGGGCGATCGTGCGGGCGTCGACTGGCGCGCCGTGCGCCAGCAGCATCCGCGTGGCCTCGGGCTGCCGGTGGGCCGCGGCCCACATCAGGGCGGTCTGCCCGTTCTCCGGCTCGGTGGCGTCGAGGTCGGCCCCGTGCGCGATCAGAGCGTTCACGGCAGCGGGATCTCCCGTTGCCGTGCACCGCATGAGCACGGTCTCGCCTACGAGGAGTCCCTCGTTGGCGTCGGCGCCGGCGGCCAGCAGCCGCTGCACGACCCCGGTGTTGCGGCTCGCGCAGGCGACCCACAGCGGCGTGGCGCCGAGCTCGTTCGCCGCGTCGACGTTCGCACCGGCCTCGATCAGCCGGTTCACGGTGCGGAGGTCGTTCCAGTGCGCCGCCCAGTGCAGCGCCGTCGCGCCGTCGCCCTGCGGGGTGTCGACGGCGACGCCCAGGTCCAGCAGGATGCCGACCGTGGCCCAGTTACGCTCCTTGGCCGCGTCGACGATCTGCCGGTCGGAATTACCCGCGGCCGGACCCACCGCCCACACGGTGCACAGCATCCCCGCGGCGGCGAGCCGGACGCACTGCTGCCTGATTGTCACGAGCATCCGTCATGATAGCCCCGTGCGGATCTCGATCCAACCGTTTTCGTCCGTCAATCGACATTATCTCGCCCGCGAGAGGTCATGGCCCCCAAGCTCGATCGCCGCCAGTTCGTGACGTCCGCCGCCGTCGGTCTGGCCGCCGCCGCGCCGGGTTCCGCCTTCGGCCGAGCCCCCGCGGTGCGGACGTCGCGCAGCGTTTCGCCGGTCGTCGTGGCCTCGGCGAACGGTCATCGCTACACGAACGGCGGGACGGAGACCTGCGTGGAGACCGCGTTTCGCCTGCTGACGTCGGGGACGGACGTGCTCGATGCGCTGATCGCGGGAGTGAACATCGTCGAGCTGGACCCGGCGGACGCCAGCGTCGGCTATGGCGGCCGGCCCAACGCGGACGGCGTCGTGCAGCTCGACGCGTGCTGCATGCACGGACCGAAGCGGCGGGCCGGCGGGGTCGCGGCGCTCGAAGGAGTGCGCACGCCATCCAATGTGGCGCAGAAGGTCGCCGACCTGACCGACCATCACCTGCTCGTCGGTGCCGGCGCGCAACGGTTCGCGCGGCAGCTTGGCTTCACGATCGAGGACGACCTCAATACCGACCGCTCGCGCCGGATGTGGCTCGAGTGGAAGCGCCGTACCGATCCCGGCCACTACCTGGACCCCGACCGGACCGCCGAGGGCAACGAGGTCGGTGCGGATGCCGCGGCGCGCGGGCGCGACGTCGACAGCGAGATGCTGGCCGCCGGCGTCATCACCGCAGAGGAGTTCTACGGCACGATCAACTGCGACGGCATCAATGCCGAAGGCGAAATCTGCGGCGTGACCACGACGAGCGGTCTGGCATGGAAGATCCCGGGCCGGGTAGGGGACTCGCCGATCCTGGGCGCCGGGCTGTACGTGGACAACGCGGTCGGCGCCGCCGGCTCCACCGGGCGCGGCGAGGCGAACCTCTACAACCTGGCGTCGTTCCTGATCGTCGAGCAGATGCGAGGCGGGATGCACCCGAAGGACGCCGGGATGGAGGCGCTTCGCCGAGTCCAGGCCCATACCGTGGAGTCCCGGCTGCTCAACAGCCGCGGGCTGCCCGCGTTCGGCCTGTCGTTCTACATCCTCGATGCGCAGGGACGTTGGGCTGGCGTGTCGATGTACGCGGGCGAAACCAGCCGCTACGCCGTCTGCACGGAGAACGGCGCCGATCTGCTTCCGCTCGAGCCGCTGCTCGAAGGCGCAGCGCGGGACTGAGGTGTGCGGCCCGACCGCGACAGACCGACGGATCGCGGCCGGACCTTCTTGCGAGTGCTACGGACCCTCGCTGGCCGCGGCCTCCGCGGCGCGCGAGCCGGCCATCATGTTCAGCATCCCGTAGTTGCCCTCGTGGCACGCGAACTCGAACATCGGCAGGTCCTGGCGCGCATACGGCAGGGCGCCCGACCACGGTCTCGTCCAGGTTTCCGGATCGTCGATGGTGAACGTGTAGTCGAGCGTAGCAGGGCCGGTGCGGGTGAAGCGCTCGGTCACCGTCGCGGACTCGCTGAGCCTGCCGCGCGACAGCGCGTGCTCGGGCCGGGCCCAGCGGCGAATGAACGGTTCGCGCAGGTTGGTGGTCTCGACCACCAGCGTGTCGCCCTCCCAGCGGCCGCGCGAGCTGCCGGCGAACTGGCGGATGCCGGCCGGCAGATGTGGCCGGTCGTCCAGGTAGATGACCCGGAGATCGTGGATGTGCTCCTGCAGAATCGCCACGTAGTCGGGCCCCTGCAGGAAGTGGAAGTTGTTGTTGTAGCCGGTCGGGATCGACGGGATCCCGCGGTACCAGAGACAACGCTCGCTCAGGCCCATCTCCTCCGGACCGTTTGCCGGCACGGCGCCGTTCTGCACGTCGGCCAGCCGCCGCGACTCCGCCGACGTGATTCGGGCGAGCGCCTGCGGGGTCAGCGGCGGCAGCCGTCCGTTCTCGGGATCGGTGATCAGCGAAGTGCGGTTGGTGCCCACCACCGACGTGCTCTGCTCGGTCCAGAAGCTGTTGTAGGCGCCGACGTTGCCGCCGGCGGGGAGCGGTTCGGTGCGCACCTCGCTCGGCGCGTTCTCGAGGTCCACGCGAGCCTGGGCCCGCTGCTCGAGCGCCGCTACCTCCTCCGGGCTGAGAAACGCCTGCTCCGCGACGTTGTCCGGGCGTTCCAGCGGGGTGATGGTGCCGTTGTTCCAGATCGCCTGGATGTCCGGGTGGCCCCACGGAGTGTGCGACAACGTCCAGTCCGTGTCCGGTCCCTGGGCCTGCGCGTGGGCCGCCGGCGGGGCCAGGGCCAGTGCCGCCACCAACGCGACCGCCGCCAGCAACGTGACGATTCGATGGGTCATCTCAACCTCCTTGCCGGTTCGGCCCTGCGTCCGCCGCGGCCGGTCTCCGGCGCCTGTTGCGGGATGTCTCTGCGCGGCAGGATACACCCGCTGCCGGTCACGCGGGGGGACTCGCGTCGCGCCCGATGCTGCGGTAGGCTTGAGGCATGGCTTCCATCGCCTCGCCCGCACGGTCCGTCGCGGCCCCGGTCGCCATGCCCGCCACGGCGGCGCCTGTGGCGACTTCGGTCGTGCCCTGGGGCCCTTGTGGGCGGTGGCGTTCGCGTCGACCAGCGTCATCGTCGGCGTCTTGTGGGACATTTCCTGGCACCGGACCATCGGTCGCGACTCGTTCTGGACGCCGGCCCACATGGCGATCTACCTCGGCGGCGTGGTGGCCGGACTCTCGTGCGGCTGGCTGGTGCTGTACACGACGTTCGCCGGGACCGCACGCGAGCGGACCGCCGGCGTCTCGTTCTGGGGCTTCCGCGGGCCGCTGGGTGCGTGGGTGTGCATCTGGGGCGCGCTGGCGATGATCGTGCCGGCCCCGTTCGACGACTGGTGGCACAACGCCTACGGACTCGACGTCGAGATCCTGAGCCCGCCCCACGTGGTACTCGCTGCGGGGATCTACGGGATCGGCATCGGCGCGATGCTCATGGCGCTCGCGCGGCAGAACGGCGCCCCGGCTCCGGATCGCATCCTCCGGCGGCTGTGCGTCTATGCCGGCGGACTGCTGATCCTCATGGTGGTGACCCTCTTCACCGAGTACCTCATGATGCCGAACAGACAGCACGCGCCGCCGTTCTTCTTCGCGAGCGCCGCGATCTTCCCCCTGCTGCTGGTTGGCATCGCGCGGGGCTCGACGTCGCGCTGGGGAGCGACCACGGCGGCGGCCGCCTACATGGGCGTGACGATGCTGATGATCTGGGTCCTGCAACTCTTTCCAGCCCAGCCGATGCTCGCCCCGATCATGCGGCAGGTGGACCATATGGTGCCGCCGTCGTTCCCGATTCTGCTGGTGGTGCCGGCGCTCGTCATCGACGCCGTCGTCAATCGCTTGCCTGCCGGTGCGGGACGGATTCGACAGGGGCTCATCGCGGTGGGCGGCGGGATTGCCGCGATGCTCGCTCTGGCCGCCGTGCAATGGCCGTTCGCGGCGTTCCTGCTTACGGATCCGGCCAGGAACTTCTTCTTCGCCGCCGACCAGTTCGGTTTCGACGTGGCGCCGGGCGCCTTCCAGTACGAGTTCTGGGGCAGTCCGATGACGGCCGGCGCCGCGGGCTGGACCGCGCTGATTGCCGCCGTTTCGGCTCCGGCTGGCCTCTTGTGGGGCAACTGGATGGCGCGGGTCCGGAGGTAGGGTGACCGTTTCGCGCTGCATCTTCGCGCTGATCGTCGGGGGGGTGCTCGCGGTCGCCGGCGCAACCGCCTCCGCGCATGTCGGCACCTCGAACGCCTACTTCGACGGCGCCGCCGGTCCGTACGGCGTCCGCGTCATCGTGCGGACGCCCGGGGTGATCCCCGGTCTCGCGCAGGCGTCGGTCCGGATTCTGAGCGGCGAGGGCGCCGAGCGGGTGACGGTCCGTCCGCTGCGGTCGGACGTGGGACTGGACGGGGCGCCGCCCCCGGACCTCGCCGGCCCGGTTCCGGGAGAGGCCGGCCTCTACGGCGCCGGACTGTGGCTCATGACCGCCGGTTCGTACAGCGTCGAGGTCACCGTGGCCGGGACCGATGGGGAGGGGACGGTCTTCGTCCCCGTGCTGGCGGTTGCGGAGCGGCGGCTCGACATGAATCCGGCCGTCGGCTTCGGCCTGGCCGGCGCGGCGCTCTTCCTGTTCGTCGGCGCGGTCACCATCGTCGGCGCCGCGGTCCGCGAGAGCGTGCTGGAGCCGGGCCGGGTGCCGGACGCCGGGCGTCGCTGGCGGGGACGCTTCGCGATGGCCGCGTTCACGGTCGTGCTGACCGCCGTCCTCGGCGGCGGCTGGATCTGGTGGGATGCCGTGGACGCCGCGTACCGGAGCCGCATCTACCGTCCATGGAACACTACCGCGGAGGTGGCGGCGCCGGGCGGGAGCCAGGTGCTGAGGCTGGCGATAGACGACCCGGACTGGCGCGCCGTCGAAGGTTTGCCGGGCGCGGGGCTTCTGCCGGACCACGGCAAGCTGATGCACATGTTCCTGGTGCAAGCTGCGGATCTGTCGGCGTTCGCCCACGTCCACCCGTTACGGGAAGGCCGCGATTCGTTCAGCGTCCCGCTGCCGCCGCTGCCGGCGGGCGACTACCGCATCTACGCGGACATCGTGATCGAGAACGGCTTCGCGCCCACGCTGGTGAACACGGTGCGTATACCGCCTTCCGGCTCCGCGTCGACGGCGATGCCACAGGCGGCCGGAGATTCGCGCGCGGCAGACGGTGACCGGCCGCCGGCCGGTCCGGTTCCCGACCCGGACGATTCGTGGGCGACGCTGCGCCCCCACGGCGCGGCGCATTCGGGAAGCTACGCACTCCCCAGCGGACGAACGGTCCGCTGGGAACGCAACGGTCCGATAGGCGTCGACGAGGAGACCACGCTGGGATTCTCCGTGACCGAGCCGGACGGATCGCCGTCGGTGCTCGAGCCCTACATGGGCATGCTGAGCCATGCGGCGGTCTTCCGGGACGACGGCTCGGTGTTCGTGCACCTGCATCCGGCCGGAAGCATAAACCTCACCGCGCAGCGGCGCTTTGCCGAGGCGGAGGGCGCGGGCGCCGGACCGGCGCGTGGTGGCGAACACGCCGGGACGGCACGCGGCGCCCGGCACGGCGAACAGATTCGCGGCTCGTTCCAGGCAGCGAACACGGTGACGTTCCCGTTCGTTTTTCCAGAGCCCGGCGCCTACCGCATCGTCGTGCAGGTGAAGACAGGTGCGGCGGTCGAGACTGCGGCATTCGACGTGGATGTCGAAGGAGTCGTCCCGTCTTGACAGCGGGTCGGGGCGCGAGTACAACCCGTAGCTGCGCACTCACTGGTCACCCCAAGCGATACCCACGAGGAGAATCCATGCGACGAATTCTTGTCCTGGCGGCAGTCCTTGCACTGTTCGCCCCGATCGTGCCCACGGCCCAGGGCCCCGGCGTCGAAGTGGCCGAGTGGTTCAAGGTCGGCACCTTCGACATCCACAGCGTGCCCCACGTCGGGCTCGTCCTGCGGGACAGCCTGGTCATCGACATCGAGCAGGCCAACGCAGCCCTGGAGGCGGATCCGGCATACCCCACGATTCCGATGCCGGAAGACATGATCGAGCTGATCGGGCGCTGGGACTACGGTCTCAAGTACCGGCTGTTCGAGATCGTCAACCACGTCGTCGCGAACGACATGCTCATGGGCGCCGGCCGGGCTGACTACGTCCACGACGTGAGCGACCTTCGGACGCGTCCGCCGATCATGTACCCGGGCAACGTTCTGAACGCGGCGGTCAACTTCTACAGCCACGTCAGCGAGGGCGCGACTCCCGAGGAGCGCGCGGCGGAGCAGCTCCGCCGGCGTGAGGAGCGCGGCGTGCCGTACCTGTTCCTGAAGCCGAGCCGCGGCGCCGTCGTCGGTAACGGCGACCCGATCGTGATTCCGCACGGCCGTGATCGGACCGACTGGGAAGTCGAGCTCGCGGCGGTGGTCGGCCGGACCGCGAAGTACGTCTCGGCGAACGACGCGCAGGACTACATCTTCGGGTACATGGTGTCGATCGACGTTTCCGACCGCGGCGGCCGGCCCCCGGGCGGCAACGCCACCCGTTCCGACTGGTTCGTCGGCAAGGGCCACGATTCGTTCGCCCCGCAGGGCCCGTGGATCGCTCCGAAGGAGTTCTACGGCGATCCGATGGCGAACCTCCGGCAGACGCTCAGCGTCGGCGGCCAGACGCTGCAGGACGCGCGCGCCGGCGACATGATCCACTCGCTGTGGGAAATCGTCGAGTACGCCTCGTCGATCATCACGCTCTATCCGGGTGATGTCATCAACAACGGCACGTCGGGCGGTACCGCGGCCGGCGCTGCCGACACGCGCGGCGAAGAGGACCGCTACCTGAAGCCGGGCGAGGTGGTCGAGGCGAGCATCGACGGCATCGGCACCCTGCGGATGCCGGTGGTCGCCGGCGAGGAGCCGACCGGACTCACCGGCGCGCATCTCCCGCCGGTCAGCAGCTACCGCGACTGACGTTTCATTGCGGGGATCTGCCGGCCGGCCGGCGCCGGTGGGTCCCCGCACTCTCTCCTACCGTCGGACCCCGTATCCGGGGTTCCCGGCAGCGGCTTCGAGCGTCAGAAGCGGAACAGCCGGTTGAACTTGATGACGAACGCGCGGTTCTGCAGAACCGGCCAGCGCCTGCCGCCGAACGAGAAGTCCGCCACGTCGCGCTGGTCGTTGTAGACGACGAACAGCTCGCTGCCCGGCCGGTACTCCCACCGCAGCCGGAGGTTGGCGCTGATGCTCTCGCCGACCGGGCTGTACTGAATCAACGCCCCGAAGAACATGCGGGGCGTGAACGTGTAGGTGACGCGGCTCGTCGCCAGCGGCACCGTGTACACTGCGTCCGGGAGCGAGATCCGGTTGACCGACAGGCCCGGCTCCAGGGAGAACTGGGGCGTTATCTCGACGCGGCCCCGCTGGTAGCCGACCGCGGTGATGTCGCCGTCGTAGTAACCGCCGCGCCAGAGAGAGAGCGTGCCGGAGACCCTGCGCTGCTGTCCCATCGCGTAGGACATGAAGATGCTCTGGTACTCGTACTCGCCGACCGGGACCGGGACGACGCCGGCGGCGTCGAACGTCTGCGGCACCCAGTCGTAGCGATGCTCGAAATTGGCGCTCACCCGGTCGCTGTTCTCGAACTCGGTGCCGAAGGTGCCCTGCGCGATCCGCGTCTCGGGCACGCCGGCGCCGTTCTCGAAGTAGTCGTAGCTCCCTTCCCACGTGAACTGCCGCACGGCCTCCATCGATGGCCGGGGACTATAGCGGGCCAGCACGTAGTTCCGCAGAAAGTCGTCGCGCCGAACGAAGCCGACCTCGGGGTTGAAAGCGTCGCCGACCACCAGGTGCTCGGCCTGTAGGCCGTAGAGGTCGCCGGCGTAGCTGAACGCGGCCTGGTAGCTCTGCTCGTTGCCCTGGGCGCCGGATTCCAGCTCGATCCCGCGTGTCCGGGTGCGGGCGTAGTAGCCGTAGAAGTTGACGTTGTCGTAGAACGAGAAGGCGCCGTCAACGCCGTAGGCCTCGTTGGTGTCGGTGCCGTCTACCGATACGGATCGTCCGGTGAAGATGCCGCCGATGCGGCTCCGGCGCAGGATGTCCCGTTTCACCCGCAGGACGGAGAAGTTCGTCCCCGCCGCCGTGCCCGCCACGTCCCTGGTCTGGATGTTCAGGGCCCCGATGGTATAGCGGCCGGTCTTGCCGGTTACCCGCGCCCCGCCGAGGATCGGCACCGTTTCGCCGCCGGCCAGGCCGATCCGCCGGCTGTAGAACACGGTCGGCGCGTCGCCTCCGCCGAAGAAGCCCGATCCCCCCAGGCGCGTGGCGCGGAACTGGCCTCCGGTGGTGCCGGCCGCCCGGCCGAAGTCGAAGATGCCGCGGCCTTCGAGGAAGAACTCCCGCTTCTCCGGAAAGAACAGGTTGAACCGCGACAGGTTGAGCTGCGCCTCGTCGGCCTCCACCTGCGCGAAGTCGGTGTTGTAGGTGAAATCGGCGGTCAGGTTCTGCGTGACGCCGTACTTGACGTCGATGCCGCCTTCGCCCGCGCGCTCGTTCAGTATCTGCGGCGTCGAGGAAAGGTTGCTGTTGACCGACCCGATGGCATAAGGCTTGATTTCGAACCTGCGGTTGCCGCTCGGCACCTCGACCCCGGTCAGCGTCCCGGCCGCCGACAGCCGGAACATGCCGGGCCCGGCCGAAATGGGGACGGTGGTCAGGTAGGTGGTCTCGTTCTTGTAGCGGATGTTCCGTCCGAGTTGCAGCCCCCAGACCTGACCGACGCCCGGCCGGAAGCGGAGGGACTTGAACGGAATCTCCATCTCGACGGTCCAGCCCCCGTCGAACCGGCCGGTGCTGGAGTTCCAGATCGGATTCCAGTCGCTGTTGGGGTTGCCCTCGTCGGTGATCTCGTAGTCGAAGAAGCCGCCGATGGGAGTCACCATGAAGGCGACGCCGTTGCGCCGGTCGTAGAACGTATCGAGCCCGACGCTGAAGTAGTCGTTCTGGATGATCTGGAACGAGTCGCGTTGCATCTCGTTGGCGATCCAATCGGACTCGGGAGCGGAGGCCCAGAGCCGGGCGGCGACATAGACGGCCTCGTCGCTGAAGAAGACCCACGCTTCGGTCCGCTCCGTCGTCGGCGCGCCCTCGATCGGGAGTTGCTGCACGAAGCTTTCGATGGAGGGAACGGTTTCGTAGATTCCGTCGTCGAGCACGCCGTCCACCCGCAACGGTGCGTTCAGGCGGACCGCTCGCACGGTCGCCCGACCCGCGGCATCGCGCGTGATGATCTCGGGGGCGACAGGGGCAGGAGGACCGTCGATAGTCACGCCGGGTGCCGCGGTCACCGAACTGAAGCCGGCGGGTTGCGCCGGCGGTGCGGAGCCGGGCCGTGCTCCGGATTCGGAGCCACCGGGTTGGCCGGTCATGGGACCGCCGGGACCTCCTCCGGGACGACGGCCCATGGGACCGCCGGGACCTCCTCCGGGACGACCGGCCATGGGGCCGGGTCCGCCCCCGGGGAGTCCGGCCAGCGAACCCGGGCCCCGGCGCGGCGGGGCAGTGGACTCGGGCGCGGGAACTGGAGGTTGCGCCGCAGCCGGTTGCCGCGCGGCGCGTTGCGAGCCTGACGCCAGCGCCGCACGTACCTGCGCGGCGACCTGATCCTGGATGTCGAACAGCTCGCTGAATGCGCCATCGACCGTCACGGCGTCCATCACGGCGGCCGTGGCGGCGTCGAACACGCGCGCCGTGACGCGCAGGCGGTCGCCGATCCGCTGATACGCGCCGGTCACGATCCAGGACGCCCGGAGGGTCTGGCCGGTCTCGATGATGGCGTCCGGCGCGCCCAGGCCCACCTCCGTCGCCCGCGGCACGGACTCCGTCTCGGCGCGGGTCGCCGCGACCCCGGCGCGGTTCAGGTCGGATGCGAGGCTCTCGGCGATGCCGGTCCCGATCCAGTGGTCTGCGGAGTCACCCGAGATGTTGATGAACGACAGGACCGCCGCCGGCTCGCCCGTCGCGCCCGCGGGGGCACTCGGCTGTGCGAACGCCCGCGAGCCGCTCGAGATCGCCGGCGCCAATGCGACCAGGGCCAGCGTCGGAAGGGCGACCGCGATGGTCGCACGCTGCAGGGCGGCAGTCATAAGCTCTTACCTCACCGTGGCGCCACCTGAGATCTCGGACTACGATTCGGAACGCGGCGGCGCCTTCGGAGACGCTACCGCCGCCTCTCGCGTTTACACCGGCTCAGGGTAGCGGCGGGACAGGGAATGCCGGGCGCCACCACGTCGTTCCGGACTGCCGCTGCCGCCGGGCTACCGGACCGGCACCTGGAGGTCAGGCATCGGCGCCGCCGAGAACAGGCGCTTGAGCGGAATGGCGAGCCACCGCGCCCAGGCGGCGGAGCGCGAGACCCGGGCGCTGTCGGTGGCGATACCGGTGTTGCCGTACATCTGGCGGTACAGCTTGGACACCAGCATGAACGCGAGGCGGTAGCGGATCGAGCGGACGCAACGCGAGCGCCGCCAGACCTTGCGGAGCGAGTAGAAGCGGTCCCAGGCGCGCTGGGTGCCGGTCCGGATCTCCTCGGCCGTCATCGCCGGATGCGGCGAGAAGATCTTCGGCCGCTTGATCGGCGGGATCAGCCAGTAGCGGCTCACCGGGACGCCGTCCACGTCGGGCAACTCGGCCGCTTCGTTCTTCTCCCACTTCAGGAAGTCCACCGTGCCGGGGAACGGCGTCAGTGTCAGGAACTGCGCGAAGTCGATGTCGGCGGCGTGCGCGAGCGCGGCGGTCGCCTCGAAGCTGTCCAGGCGGTCGCTCGGCAGGCCGAAGATGAACGATCCGAGCACGTGCACGCCGTGCTCGCGGAACTGCTGGAGCTGTTTCACCAGCGCGTCGCCAGCCAGGTTGAAGCCCTTGTAGACGTCCTTTAGGCCTTCCTCGGTGACCGCCTCGACGCCGATCAGGGCGCCCCGGATGCGCGCGTTGCACATGGCGTCGAGAAACGCCGGGTCCTCGGCCGCCTCCATCGTGATCTGCGTGAAGAACACCGTGTCGGACGGCAGCTTCGCCAGCCGCTCCATCAGCTCGAAGCGCTCTTCGCGCAACCCCTCCAGCTCGTGCAGCCGGGAGGGATCCTCCTTCCGGCGGGCCATCGCCAGATCCTCGAGCGTCACCGGGTAGAAGTTGTCGTCGGCGAGCGCGATGAAGCGGAAGCCCATCCGGCGCAACTGGACGATCTCTTCCACCACGGCGTCGACGGTCCGCTGGCGGGGTTCCTGCCCGTCGGTCCGCCAGACCGAGCAGAAGGAGCAGTGCTTCGGACATCCGCGCACGGTCTGGACCGAGGCCCACATGTACCGGTCGCGCGGCATCAGGTCCCAGCGCGCCTTCTGGAGCGAGGTGCCGGCCACGCGGCCGCCCTCGTAGATCCGCTCGTGCCGCCCGGCCGCGACGTCGTCGAGCACCTGCGGCCAGATCCCGTCGCCGTCGCCCTTGACCGCGGCGTGTGCGCCGCCCCGTTCGAGCGCCTCGTCGGGATAGAGCGTGGCGTGGATGCCGCCGTAGACGACGTACGCCCCCCGCTCGCGACAGAGGCGGCCCACTTCGTAGCCGCGCAACGCGTTGCCGGTGTGAATGCCGATGCCGACGATGTCGCCGGCCTGAATCGTCTCCGGCTCGAGCGGCTCGAGCGTCTCGTCGACGATATTCGGGTCGCCCCATTTGCGGGGGGTGGCATGGGCCAGAACGTACAGCCAGCGCGGCGTGATGACCGCGAGTCCGAACGCGATGTGGCTTGGGTTGATCAAATGGATGCGCATGAACGCCTGACCTCCGAGTTCTCGCCTGAGGCGCAGACGGAACCGAACAATAATACAGCAGGCAGGTCTCGGGGCGCGGCGCTTGCGCCGGACGCTCGACTGGGCGATCATGCGAGGGACCGGCTTTGGTCCCCGCTTGAACCTGGAGGATGGCCGCATGAGATTGCCTGTTCTCGCGTTCGCCGTGCTGGCGGTAGTTGTCGGAGGACTGCAGCCGGCTGCGGCCCAGAGCGCCGCGCCGGACGAGCGGTCGGCAGCGCCCCGCACGCCGTGGGGCGACCCCGATCTGCAGGGGCTGTGGAACCACGGGACCATCACGCCGCTCGAACGGCCCGCGGAATACGCCGGTCGCGAACGGTTGACCGACGAGGAAATCGCGGCCGCCAACCGCGCATCCGAGACGCGCGCGACGTCGGAGCGGCGGAGCGAGCTGACCCGCGAGCAGGACGTCGCCCTCGCCTACAACCAGTTCTGGTGGGATCGCGGCATCTCTATCGGCCGCACGTCGCTCGTCACCGATCCGGCGGACGGCCGGCTGCCGCCGCGGACGTCTGCGCGGCTGAAGTACGAGGCGACGGAGGAGGCGCAGCGGTTGGCCGCTGCCAAGCGGGGGCGGGTACCGGCGCACGGGCCGGAGGACATGGATCTGGGCGACCGCTGTCTCGTCTACCGCCATGTGCCGATCACCTCGAGCGGCTACAACAACCACGTCCACGTCCTGCAGTCGCCCGGCTACGTCGCCATCTTCCAGGAACAGATCCACGACTTCCGCATCATCCCGGTCACCGAGCAGCCCGAGCTGCCCGATCAGGTGCGGCAGTGGCTGGGGGTGTCGCGCGGCCACTGGGAAGGGGACACGCTCGTCGTCGAGACGAAGAGTTTCCACGCACAGACCGACTATCTCGGGTCGGGCCCGAACCGCCACGTCGTCGAGCGCTTCACCCGGCGGGACGAGGACGCCATCGAGTATTCCTTCACGGTGACCGATCCGAGCGTCTGGACGCGGCCGTGGAGCGGGATGGTGCCCTGGCGTCCCGCCGCAGGGCCGACGTTCGAGTACGCCTGTCACGAGGGGAACTACGGCATGACCAATCTCCTCACGTCGTCGCGGGCGGTGGAAGCCGGCCGCTGAGGAGTACGAAGACCATCGTAGAAGCGAAGGCAAGGAGGTTTGACATGAGGGTTCGTGGTTTCGCCGTCGCGTGCATGCTGGTCGCCTTGACGGCGGGTGCGTCCGCGCCGGCCGTGGCACAGGGGGAGTTCGAGCCGCCGCGTCTCGCGGACGGCAGGCCCGACCTGCAGGGGGTGTGGGACTTCCGCACCCTGACGCCGCTGCAGCGGCCGGAGGATCAGGAGAGCGCGGTGTTGACCGCCGAGGAAGCGGCGGCGATAGAGGCGCGGTCCGCCGCCCGCAGCGCCGAGCTGAATGCGCCCACCGAGGTGGGCGGCGAGTCGTTGCCGGTGGGCGGCAACGTCGGCGGCTACAACCACTACTGGGTCGACCAGGGCGCCGGCGTCGTCGACGACCAGAGGACGTCGCTCATCGTCGATCCGCCGGACGGCCGCGTCCCGGCGCCCCAGCCGGGGTTCGAGCTGATCGAGCTGTCGCTCGGCGAGGATCGCCCGGGGACCCGTCCCGTCCGCGTCCGGGCCGCCGGCATAGGCACCGACAGCTTCGAGGACCGCGGGCTCGCCGAGCGCTGCCTGCTCGGTTTCAACTCCGGCCCGCCCATCGTGCCGGCCGGGTACAACCAGAACCTGCAGATCTTCCAGACCTCCGACCACGTCGTCATCCTGCACGAGATGGTGCACGACGCGCGCATCGTGCCGCTCGATGGCCGCGAGCACGTGTCGGGAAGCATCCGGCAGTGGATGGGCGACTCGCGCGGCTACTGGGACGGCGACACGCTGGTGGTCGAATCGACGAACTTCAGCGACAAGGTGGCCAGCTTCAACCCGTCGGTGGCGACGGCGGTCGGCGACGGTTCCACGCTGCACCTGACGGAGCGCTTCCGGCGCGTGGCCGACGACACGCTGCTCTACGAGTTCACCGTCAACGATCCGACAACCTTCACGCGGCCGTTCACGGCATCGCTGCCGATGAAGCGCGGCGAGGGGATGTACGAGTACGCCTGCCACGAGGGCAACTACGGGCTGTTCAACATCCTGGCGGGCGCCCGCGCGGCGGAGCGGGAGGCGGCGGCCCAGCAGTAGGTGGCTGGAGCTCGGAACGGCTGGCGATAATCTCGGCGACGCCGAGGTCATCGCCGGCCGTCGGCTCCGCGGTTCGCTCGAAGCTGTGGCGGACGTGCCACCGCCACCCGGCGACCATGCGCTCCAGCTCCCCCGGGCGCAGCAGGTATCCATGTCCGCGTCCGGCGTCCGGCGCCGGCAGGTGCAGCGCCGCCACGAACAGCCCGCCCGGACGCACCCCCTCCCGGATAGCCGCGAACAGCGGCCGGTGCAGGAAATAGCAGTCGACGATCAGATCGTAGGCCGCCGGCGCGATGGTGAACGCCGCCGGATCGGCTTCGAGATCGGCGACGTGGGGTCGGATACGGTCGCGGCAGCCGGCCAGCTCCGCGTTTGCCAGCAACAGTGAGATGCCGGCGTCCGAGCCGTCCACCGCATCGACCCGCCAGCCGCGCGAAGCGAGCCAGATGGTATGCCGACCAGCCCCGCACGCCAGGTCGAGCGCGCGTCCGGCGGGCACGCCGGATACCGCGTCAGGCAGCGGCGGCGAGGGGTCCGGCAGGTTTCCCGGTGCGCGTCCAGCGTAGCGCGCGTTCCACTTGGCGAGCTGCGGGTTCATCCGGTTGCGAGGTCGGCTACGGGTGGACGCCCCAGACGAGCTCCGCGACGAACCCGGCCGGGATGCCCACTACGAGCAGGGCCAGGCTGATCAGCAGGAACCGGGAGTAGATCGGCACCTTGAGGGCGCGATGACTCAGCGGGACCGCCACCGTCTCCCGCTCGTCGATGGCCCGGTACGCCTGCTGCAGGCCGTCCTCGCTCGACACGTCGAAGTAGTCGCCGCCGTACTCGCGGATGCTCTCGATGAGCGACGGGGTCTCGACGCCTTCCAGCGTCGATCGTCCGCGATCCGTGTTGATGTAGATGACGTACGGCACGACGTTGCGGGCGGCCAACGCCGTCAGCTCCGCCTCCGGGATCTCGTCGACGTCGGCGTCGGTGATGATGAGCAGCGCGCGGCTCCGGTTCGCCCCGCGGTTGACCACCGACGCATCGATGTCGAAGTGCCGCACGATGGACTGCAGCGCCCCGGTGATGTTCGTCGTCCCCTCCGAATCGATGATGCTGACCTTGTCTTCCGACACGAAGAACCGGTCGCGCCGTGAGCCCGGTTCGGGGGCGAGGATCTTTACGGTGACGTACGGCGCGCCCAGCACCTGGAAGTAGTACAGCTCGTCGTCGAGCACGAAGTCGTCGACCATGTAGGGGTACGACGAGAAGAGCCAGAGCGAGACCCGGTCGTTCTTCTCGCGCCGCATCCGCAGGAACTCGAGGTGCGCCTCGCGGGCCACCTCGGCGCGCGACCGCTCGCTGTTGTTGAACTCCCAGGCCATCGAGAGCGACGTGTCGACGAGATCGATCCGCACGCGCGATTCGACATTGCCGGTGACCTGCTCGGTGGATGTGAGGAACGGGTCGGAGAGCGCGACGACGCCCATCGCGACGGCGAGCGCCAGGATGATCTTGGGCAGGGCGCGGCAGGCGCGGCCGAAGATTCCGCGCTGGTAACGGCGCGGCACGTCGTGGCCGGAGTGCTGTCGCGCGTGCCGCCGCCGCAGCAGAATCAGGCGCACGGCGGTGAGCAGGGCGGCCGCGCCGACGACGAGGGCGATCAGGGTCGCGGTGCCGGCATCGCCGTAGCGAACCTGCGCGAAGTCCGTCTCGATCAGCTCCAGGAGCTGCGCATCCAGAAACTCCGTGAACGCCGTCCAGTTCGGGAGCACGCTGTATCATACAGAGCGATGGTGGCGGGGTGGTTTGCGGCGGGAGCGATTTTGTGCGGATTGGGCGTCGTGCTGGGCGCGTTCGGCGCGCACGCGCTACGTGATCGGCTGGCCGCGGACATGCTGGCCGTGTTCGAGACCGGCGTCCGCTACCACTTCGTCCACGCCCTCGCTCTCTTCGCTGTCGCCTGGGCGGCCTCGCGCTGGCCCGGCCCGCTCGTCGGCGCCGCCGGCTGGCTTTTCGTCGCCGGAATCCTGATCTTCTCGGGCAGCCTTTACGTGCTCTCGATCTCGGGCATCCGCTGGCTGGGGGCGATCACCCCGATCGGCGGTCTGTGCATGATCGCCGGCTGGACGCTGCTGGCCGTCGCCGCCCTTCGCGCGTCCTGACGGCGCCGCTCTCCCGCCCGGCGGCGACGATTCGCGTCGGCGATCTGCTCCCCCGATCCGCACGCGTTCGCGGCTTCCGACGCATCAGAGCGAACTGACGAACAGCTCTACGAGATCGCCGGCCGGTCTCCGGTTCCAGGTCTCGTTGACCCCCACCAGGATGTGGCCGTCCCGGGGCGCGCCGAGCGTCACTCCCCGGTTGCGCAGCCGGCGCCGGAACGCGGCGACGTCGCCGGTCTTCACGCGCAGCCGGGAAAGGTTGGTGCCGCTCGGAATCCGTTCGACCGAGAACGCGTCGTGGCGGGTGAGTTGCGCGAGCCAGGACTCGGAGACGGCGACGGCTTGCCGGTAGCGGTCGACGAAGCCGGGCAGGTAGTGGTGCGCGATCGCGGCGAAGGGCCAGGCGGCCGGCAGGCCCGCCCCGAACATGCGCCGCGTGTGATACATGCCGTCGAGCAGCGCGCGAGGGCCGGCCAGGATCGCGCCGGAGGGCGCGTTGAAGTACTTGTAGAGCGATACGTAGACGGTGTCGAAGGGCGCCGCGTACTCGGCGACGGTGCGACCCTCGTGGGCCGCCTGCAGGAAGATCCGCGCCCCGTCGAGATGGAGGCGGATCCCTTCGCGCCGTGCGAGAGCGGCGATGCGGTCGAGCTCGCGCCGGTCGAAGGTGGCGCCGAAGTGCCGGCGGACCGGCGTCTCGATGGAGATGACCCGCACCGGCGTCCGGACCCGGCCGCTGGCGGTGCGGTCGAGGGTCGCCTCCACCTCTTCCAGCGTGAAGCCGGGGCGTCCGGCGCCGAGCGGGATGAGCGTGATGCCGCTGAGCGTCTGCACGCAGTCGCCCGAGTCGTTGTACAGGTGGCTGTCGGCCTGCACGATGGCGCGGCCGGCGCCGCCGGCCAGCGCGCGCACCCCGAGATGGTTGGCGAGCGTGCCGGTGGGCATGAAGACCGCCCGCTCCTTGCCGAGCAGCTCGGCGAAAACACTCTCGAGCCGCTCGACGGCGCCGCCGTTCGAGTAGGAGTCGCGCACGATGCCGCCGTCCGCCGCCAGCGCCGTCCAGAGCCGCGCCGATTCCTCCGGCGTCAGTCCCAGGCCGTCGCCGCTCATGCGGACGCGCGTGCTCGCGGCGCCCGGTGAACCCGACCCGGCCTGCGCGTGCGCCAACCCGGGACCCGAGGCGCTCAACCCGTAGCCGACCCCGAGCGTGCCGACCTCCAGAAACCGCCGACGGTCGATTCTGGACATTTGAATGAGCCTTTCTATCGTATGCTCTAGCGTACGTTTAGAGGTGCCTATGGCTCCGATACCCGAGATCGTTCCGGTCAAGGATCTGCGTCAGGATACCGCGGCGGTGCTGAAACGCGTCCAGTCCTCGGCGCAACCTCTCGTGATCACGCAACGTGGTCGTAGCGCGGCCGTGATGCTCAGCGTGGCCGTCTATGAACGCGGCGAGCGAGAGCGCGAGTTGCTTCGTCTCCTGGTACGGGGCGAGCAGGAGATCGCGGCGGGCGTCGGGTACGACCTCGATGACGTGCTGGCGGAAGCGGATGCGGCCGTCGCGGGCGATGGCTAGCCCGAAAATCGTCGCCTGCGGCTCCGATTCCCGCCCAACCGGGCCTGCCTAGTGCTGCGCCATGATTAAACGTTCGGGTGTGCGGTGCTGTGATTCGTCGATGATTGCTCGCTGTAACCCATGTCCGTATCCGAAGATGATGACGTGACGAACCACTAGAAGTCTGCCCCGTTTCTACGGCGCAGACTCCTAGCTCGTGATCGTCCGTTTCACGCCGACAGGACGCACGCAGTTTCTCTCCGCGATGGCGTACATCCGTCGTGAGAATCCCCAAGCCGCAGCTTCGTTCCGCCGGCGGGCGGAAGAGGTCCTGCGTAGACTCGAGCGCTATCCCGAGTCCGGCCGTATCGTGCCGGAGTTCCCGGATCTCCCCTACCGCGAAGTGATCGTGCGTCCGTACCGCTTCTTCTTACCGCGTGCGAGAGCCGATCGTTTGGGTCGTGGCGGTTCGGCACGCGGCACGACTTCCGCAGAGTCCGCGCGAATGAGGAGCCCGTGGCAAGAGCCCCGCTGCATTCGAGCGGCGATGCATCCCGCGTGGACTGCGTTATGCTTCGCGCTTGGAGGTCCATGCGATGAAGCCTACCCGTCCCGGCATCCTGCTGTTCGCGGTCGCACTGGCCGCACTGTTCGCGTCTCCCGCGCCGGCCCAGAACGTCGACTGGCGCCTGCACAACCTCGATCTGCACGGCGGTCGCTACGCGGAGATCGACCAGATCACGCCGGAGAACGCACATCTGCTGACACCGCGCTGGCTCTTCCAGCACGGCGTCATCGACGGGGTCAGCAACCAGACCACGCCGGTGATCGTCGACGGAGTCATGTACCTCACCGACTCGCGCGGCAGCGTCTACGCGGTCGACGCCTACGACGGGCACCATCTCTGGACCTACGACGTCACGGACCTGCTCGGCGGCGGGCGGCGCGAGGGCTACATCTTCCGGCACCGCGGCGTCACCTATGAGGACGGCGTGGTCTACAGCGCCGCCGGCTCGTTCATCTTCGCCCTCGACGCCGAGACCGGCGAGCCGATCGAGACCTTCGGCGACAACGGCCAGGCCAGCGTCATCCTCGACGTGCTGCGCCTCCGGTATCCGGACGTCGAGACCGCCATCTCGATGGGCTACTGGTTCACCACGGCGCCGCAGATCCACGACGGCGTGATCTACGTCGGGACGACGCGCAGCGAGAGCCTGATTCCGGGCGGCCACGTCCTCGCGGTGGACGCCGCGACCGGCGACGTGATCTGGCACTTCAACACGATTCCGCAGGACGAGAACGACCAGGGCTGGGACGTGGCCGGGCCGACCTGGGTCGGCAGCGTCCGCAACGGCGGCGGCATCTGGGAGACCCCATCGCTCGATCCGGAGCTCGGCCTGCTGTACGTCGCGGTGGGCAATCCGTTCGGCGACAGCACCGAGCGGGACGGCATGAACCTGTTCACCGACTCGGTGCTGGCCCTCGACATCGAGAACGGCCAGTTGCGCTGGTACTACCAGTTGGTTCACCACGACGTCTGGGACTATGACAACGGCAGCCAGCCGATCCTCTTCGACATGGAGGTGGACGGCGAGCCGGTGCGCGCGCTCGGGCAGGCCAACAAGAACGCGTTCCTCTACCTGCTGAACCGGGAGACGGGCGTGCCGATCCACTCGATCATCGAGACGCCGGTGTCGACCGAGACCGACCGCGAGGGCGAGGAGCCGTGGCCGACGCAGCCGATTCCGCACAAGGCGGACGGCGAGCGGATGGAGCCGGTCGCGCCGATCTTCCCGGAGGAGATTCCGCCTGAGCACGCGGAAGGCAAGACCCTGGTACCGATCTTCACGCCGACCGCCCCCAACCAGATCTTCGCGCCCGGCTTCGGCGGCGGGGCCAGCTACGGACCGATGGCCTACAGTCCGGACACCGGTCTGCTCTACGTGAACGCCATCGATCGGCCGTTCGACGCCGGACGCGGACCGCGCATGTTCTTCTCGGCCTACGACCCGACCACCGGGGAGATGATCTGGCGCCAGGTCCACGAGGGGTACGGGCAAGCCGGGCCGGTGGTGACCTCGGGCGGGGTCGTCTTCGTCGGCACGGGCAGCAACGTCGCCGGTTATTTCTTCGCCTTCGATGCGCGGACCGGCGAGGAGCTGTGGCGATTCAACACCGGGGCCGGCGTCTTCTCGTCGCCCGCGGTCTACATGGCAAACGGCGAGCAGTTCGTGACCGTGGCGTCGGGCGGCGGCGACCGCGGCCGGCGCGGCGGGGACCTCATCCTGAGCTTCGCCCTCCCGAAGCGCGTCATTGAGGCGGAACGCGCGTCGCAGTGAACCGGCCGGCACACGGACCGGCACGTAGCGCACGTGGGAACGCATGAGCCGCATCTACGTCCTCCACGAGAACGCCGCCTGGGTCGAGCCGCTGCGGGCGGCACTCGACGAGCGCCGGCTGCCGTACACGGAATGGTTCCTCGATTCCGGTACGCTCGACCTGCGCGAGCCACCGCCGCAGGGCGTCTTCTACAACCGGATGAGCGCGTCGTCGCATACGCGCGATCACCGTTACGGACCGGAGTACGCGGCCGCGGTGCTCGCCTGGTTGGAGCGCCACGAGCGGCGCGTGCTGAACTCCGGTCGGGCGCTGCAGCTCGAGGTGAGCAAGGTGGCGCAGTACGGCGCGCTGGAGGCGTGCGGCATCCGCACGCCGGCGACCGTGGCCGCAATCGGACGGGCGCAGATCGTCGAAGCGGCGCGCGAGTTCGAGCCGCCGTTCATCACCAAGCACAACCGCGCCGGCAAGGGCCTCGGGGTCAGGCTGTTCCGCGACCGGGAGGCGCTCGCCCGCTACGTCGACGGCGACGAGTTCGAGCCGGCGATCGACGGCATCACGCTCATCCAGCAGTACATCGAGGCGCCGGAGCCGTGCATCACGCGGGTCGAGTTCATCGGCGGACGCTACTTCTACGCCGTGCGGGTGGACACGAGCCAGGGTTTCGAGCTCTGTCCGGCGGATGCGTGCCGCGTGGACGATGCCTTCTGCCCGGCCGACGCCGAGCCGGCGGCGCCGGTGTCGCTCTTCCGCATAGTCGACGGCGTGCCCGGCGACCTGGTCTCCCGCTACCGGCGGTTTCTCGCCGACAACGACATCCATATCGCCGGCATCGAGTTCATTCTCGACCGTGAGGGCGTGCCCTATACCTACGACGTCAACACCAACACCAATTACAACAGCCGGGCGGAGGCGGAGGCCGGGCGGTTCGGGATGCGGGGAATCGCCGAGTACCTGGGCCGCGAGTTGCAGGCGCACGAGGCTTCGGTGCTCACGGCGCAGGTGGCGCTGCCCTTGTAGTCGACGAGGTGACTGCCTGGGAACCGAGCTCGCGACGGGGGTGCTGGGGACGCCCGCGCGATGAGTGTAGAATCCCGGCAGCAGGTGCGCGGACGCGCATGGCGATGCTGACGATGACCAAGAGGCCGAGGACCATGACGCAGATGATCAACTGGAAGTTGCTGGGGCGCCTGTCCGGACTGGCCGCGGGCGCCGCGCTGGTGTGGGGTATGGCGGGCGCGCCGTTGCAGGCGCAGGACGCGGCGGGGGAGATCCCGCAGCTCTCCGGCGTCTGGGACGGCGGCGGCCGGGTACGCCCGGTGAACGGGCCGAACATGCCGTGGGTGCCGGGGGAGAACTTCCCGGTGCTGAACGAGCGGGCGCTCGCGTACCAGGAAGTGTTCGACGAGGCGATCGCGGCGAAGTACGATTGCGTGCCGTCGACGCCGCCGGCGCTGCAGTACGACCCCTACATGATGGAGATCGTGCAGTGGCCGGATCGCGTCCTCCTGCGCTACGAGAAGGACGACCAGCTCCGGACCGTCTGGCTCGACGGGCGTGAGCCGACGCCGATGGACTACAGCCTGCAGGGAGTCTCGGTCGGTCACTACGAAGGCGGCTCGCTGCACGTGACCACGACCCACTTCACCTTCGACATCAGCGGCTTCGACGACTACAACGGCATTCCGTCGTCGCAGCTCAAGAAGGTGACGGAGCGCTACTGGAGCGAGGGAGACGAGTTGAAGGCGACGGTGACGGTCGAGGACGAGCTCTTTCTGCGCGAGCCGGCGTCGTACACGACGCGCTGGCTGCCCGCGCCGGAGGGCTACAAGCTGGCGCCGTACGGCTGCGACGCAGAGATCGCGCGCATGCCGGTGAAGTTCATGGTGCCGAAGTACCGGTAGAAGAGCGAGATGGTCGCGCGGCGCCTCGTTGCGAATGCGCCGCGGGTTGGCATGCACAGAGATTGTTGGAGAGTTCGGAAGGAGGGTAGGTCGGTGAGAATCCTGCTTTGGACGGCGGCGGCGGTGGTGGCAGTCGTGGCCGTAGTGGCTCTGACCGGTGCGCCGGCGGACGCGCACCACGCGAGTGCGCCGTTCTACGACAACCTGAAGAGCGTGGAGGCGGAGGGCGTCGTCACCCGCTTCCTCTTCCGCAATCCGCACTCGTTCCTGTTCCTCGACGGCGAGGGCGAGAACGGCGAGAAGATTGCGTGGGAGGTCGAGATGGGTACCGCCGTCTCGATGAGCCGTCGCGGCTGGACGCCGCAGACGATCCAGGTGGGCGACCGCATCCGCGTCGTCGGCCAGCCGTCGCGCGCCCCCGGAACGCACGGCATCTGCTGCGCCGAGATCCTGAGAGCTGACGGCGGCCCGATCAGTCCGGCCGACTAGCTGCGAAGGGAGGGTGGCCGGGTCCGCCTCCAGTGGCGGCGGGGCCGTTCGGCGAAAGTCATTGGTTCCCCGGCGTCGCTGGCCGCGGGTCGGCGTAGCCGGGGTACCAATACCGCGCGTGGCAGTTCTCGCACGCGAGGTCGAGTTCGGTCCCGGCCGCCAGTAGCTCGTCGACGTCGCGTGCCTCCACCGCGTCCAGCACCACCACGCTGGTCTCACGCAGCCCCTGCGTCACCTCGACCCAGCCGTCCCAGTCTTCGGACACCAACTCCTGTATCGCGTCGGGATGGAGGTCGACGCCCGGCAGCTCGGAGCGCGACTCCGGGGCCGCAACGCGGCGTCCCTCGATCAGCAGCAGGTTCGACGCTTCGGCCAGCGTGACCGCTTGGCGGCGAAGACGCAGCCAGTCCCCCTCGGTCTCCGGCCGCGTCTCCACGATCCCGTCCGCCGTCGCCTCGATGACCACCGCGTCCCAGACCGCATCGGCGGCCGGGTCGACCATCGACCGCATCAGCTCTTCGACCGTCGCGGTCGGCTCCATGTCCGACGCGGGGGCGTTCGTGCAGGCTGCGGCGGCGGCCGAGAACAGCGCCATCACGATCAGGGCGCCCGTCAATCCGTTACGCGTCATCCGTTCTCTTCTCGCACACGTCCTGCGTGCCGTCCGCGTCATCTGCGACGTGGCCAGGAGCCCGGTCTCAGAGAACCTCCGCCTCGCGCATGACGGCCTCGCACTTCCCGCGGATCTCCGAGCCGACCTCGAACGGGTCTCCTTGCTGGTACTCCGCCCGGAACAGCTCGACCGACAGTGCGCCGGTGAACTCCTTCTCGGCCAGCTTGCGGAGAATCCGCACCACCGGTGCGATGCCGTCGCCCGGAATCAGGCGCGAGTCGTTGTCGATCAGCTCGCGGGGCGTATCCAGCAGATCCTGGAAGTGCGCGTGGGCCAGCTCGCCCGGCTCGAGCAGGTCGAGATCCTCGAACTTGCTCAGGCCGGACCAGAAGTGGAAGAAGTCGAGCATCGGGCTCACGTTGGGGTGCGCCGCCGCCCGAATCACCTGCAGCGACGAGGTGAGCGTGGCCAGGTGCGTCGAGGTGCGGGTGAACTCGATCATCGCGGTCAGGCCGTACTCGGCCGCGATGTCGCCCGCCTCCCGGATGCAGTCGGGCGTTGCCGCGAAGTCGTCTGCGGTGACCGGCCGGCGGGTGATCGACGGCGAGTAGATCTTCTGCAGACCCAGGTTGGCGAACTGATCGCAGCCGCGGCGCCACGCTTCGAGTGACTCCGCCCGCGCGGGTCCCGGCAGCCAGATGTCCTGCAGCACCACCGCGGCCGAAACCGGCGTCAATCCCAGGTCGCCGAGCAGCCTCCGCGCGGCCGGCAGCGTGTCGTTCTCCAGGAAGCTCGCCAGGAGCGGCGAGCCGAGCTCGACGTTCCGGATGCCGGCGCGCGACCAGCCCTCGAGCGAGCCCCGGAAGCCGGCGCCGTTCGACGTGTTCTGGTGCATCGCCAGCAGCATCTTGCCGGGAGCGGCGGATTGCGCGGCGGCGACCCGTGCCAGGGAAGCGGCCAGGGGAGTCAGCAGCAGCGATCTTCTCGTCAGCATGGTCGTGTTCCCACCTTGGATTCTGAGCCCTCAACGTTTCAATCAGGCCGCCGAACGGTCCCGCAGAGGCTACCACGGGTCGCCTGCCGCACCAATCGCGACGCGCCTCGCCCGTCTCGATGCCGCGCGGGTGTTCCCCGTCGGCTCCGGGTCAGTCCGCTACGAAGCGGACCACGGTGTTGCCCCGGCCCTGGTTCCGCTCGAACAGCTCGAAGGCGTCGATGAAGTCGTCGAGTGCGAAGACACGGTCGGCGCGGGGCTCGATTGCCCCGGTCGCCAGGAAGTCGAGCATCTGAGCGACGTGCCGCTGGTGCGCCTCCGGATGGCGTGCGGCCCAGCCGGCCCAGATGCTGCCCATGACGACCGCCTGCTTGATGAGCAGCAGGCCGGGGCGGATCGGTTTCTGACCGGCCGTGAAGCCGACCAGGCAGATCCGGCCGAGCGGCCGGATACACGAGACCAGGGCCGCCTCGAACAGCTCCCCCTGGACCATGTCGACCACGACGTCCACGCCCTCCGGATGCCCCAGTTCCGCGGCCGCTTGCCGGACCTCGTCCTTGAACCGCCGGTAGGTCTGCCGGTCCCGCCCGTAGCACAGCACCCGGTCCGCCCCCGCCGCCGCGGGCAGGTCCTGCTTCTCCGGGACGCTGACGCCGGCGATCACTTGTGCGCCCATCGCCTTGGCCAGCTCCACAGCGGCCATGCCGACTCCGCCCGACGCGCCGTCGACCAGCACGAGGCTGTCGGGGCCGACTTCCCCCAGCACCTTCAGCGAGTGGTAGGCAGGGAAGAAGTTGCGGCCCAGGTTGGCGCAGCGCTCGAGCGGCACGGCGTCGGGCGCCTTCCACACCGACGCTGCCGGCACCGTGACCGCTTCCGCCAGGCCGCCGAGGTTCATCTGCGCGACCGCCCGGTCGCCGGCCCGCACGTGCGCGACGCCCGCGCCCGTTTCCAGCACCGTTCCGGCCACGTCCATTCCCGGGACGTACGGCAGTTCCGGCTTCTGCTGATACAGCCCCTGCGCCTGCAGCGCGTCGGGATACTGCACGCCCGCGAAGTGCGTGCGGACCACGACGTGTCCGGGTTCGCATTCCGGGGCGGGGATCTCGTCCAGCGACAGGACGTCCCGTAGCGGGTCGGGCTTCGGAACAGGTCTTCCGGTCTCGTCGAGCCCGGCGTAGCGGTGGCAGCGGACGGCTTTCATCGTGCTCATGGTCATTTCCGGCAGTAAGCTTACGGCATCTATAATGTGGCCATGAAGGTGGCCAACATCGCCGAGTTCAAGAACCACCTGAGCGAGTACCTCGCTGCCGTGGCGAACGGCGAGGAGGTGGAGATCCGCAAGCGGAACGCTCCGCTCGCGCGCGTCGTCCCGTTTCGGACCCCCGGCCGCAACCGCACGGTCCTCGGCTGCGGTGCTGGTACCGTCATCGTCAAGGCAGATCTGACCGAGCCGATGATTCCGCCCGAGGACTGGGAGATGCTGCAGGAAGAGCCGTCGTGACGGTGGTGCTCGATACCTGCGCCATCGTCTGGGCGGTCAGCGATCCCGCGCGGCTTCCCGAGCGGGTGGCGGGAACCCTGGTGGCGGACGATACGGAAGTCTGCGTCTCGGCGATCAGTTGCGCGGAGATTGCATGTGCGGCGCAGCGCGGGCGCATCGAGATCGACCGGCACTGGCGCCTTTGGTTCCGTCACTACGTCGAATTGAACGGCTGGACGGTGCTGCAGATCGATTTCGATACCATCGAGGAGGCGTACGCGTTGCCCGCACCGTTCCACCGCGATCCCGCGGATCGGCTCATTGTCGCCGCGGCTCGCGGGCTGTCCGCTCCGGTCGTTACGGCGGACGCCCGGATGCTCGACTACCCCCATGTCAAGACGCTCTGGAAAGGATGATCCCGCATGGACACGCAACGATTCCTGATTACCGGCGCCAGCCAGGGTATCGGCGCCGCGCTCGTTTCGCTCGCCCGCGAGCAGGGGCACGAGGTGGTATTCACCGGCCGGGACCAGGGGCGCATCGACAAGGTGGCGGCCGAGAGCGGCGCCCACGGCATCCGTGCCGACGTGACGCGGGCCGAGGACAACCAGCGCACCGTCGAGGCTTGCGTCGATCGGATGGGCGGGATCGACGTGCTGGTCAACAATGCCGGGGTCGGCTATCTCGCCGAGGTGGGCGAGATCGACATGGATCGCATGCGGGCGCTGTTCGACATCAATGTCTTCGGCCTCGTCGACCTGACGAACCGCGTGGCGCCGCTGCTCAAGGCGCAGAAGCGAGGCTACATCTTCAACATCGCCTCGACCTCCGGCATGAAGGGCGCCGGGACGGGCACCGTGTACGCGGCGAGCAAGTGGGCGGTGCGCGGCATCAGCCAGTGCTGGCAGGCCGAGCTGCGGCCGCACGGCGTGCACGTCACCTGCGTCTGTCCGTCCGAGGTGCAGACCCACTGGATGGGTCGCACCGGGCGCAACAACCCGAACAAGCTGTATGCCGTAGACATCGCCGAGGCCATCATGGCGGTGCTCGGCATGAATCCGCGCGCACTCTGGCCGGAGTTCGCCATCTTCGCCAACAACCCCTGGAAGGAAGACTGAGGAGGGCGATTGCTGCTGCGCACCGCGGTGGTCGAGCGCATCGTGCGCGGCGAGGTCTCGCTGGTGTTCCGCCGCTGGCGCCGGCCGACGGTCCGTGCCGGTGGCACTCTGCGGACGGCGCTCGGGGTGCTTCGCATTCTCGACGTCGCTCCGGTTGTGGAGGCGGAAATCTCCGAGGCGGACGCGGTCGGGGCGGGTTTCTCCTCACGGGCCGCCTTGCTGGACAGCCTCGGCTCGCGGGAGGGGCGGGAGGGGCAGGTCTATCGCATCGCCGTGGAGTACGCGGGGGCCGACCCGCGCATCGCGCTTCGGCAACAGGACGAGCTGTCGGATACGGAGATTGAACAGATCGTCGGACGGTTGCGGCGGCTCGATGCCCGTTCCCCGGCGGGTCCGTGGACGACTCGTGTGTTGACGGCGGTCGAGGAGCAACCCGGTGTCGTTGCCCGGACCCTGGCCGAGCGGCTGGGGTGCGAGAAGGACTGGCTGAAGCCGCAGGTGAGAAAGCTGAAGAACCTGGGGCTGACGGTCAGCCTGACGACGGGATACGAGCTCTCGCCGCGCGGTCGAGTCGTGCTGAATGAGCTGCGTGGTGGAGGCCGGTCGTAGGGAGTTTCGTGCCGCGCACACGGGCAGCCAGACGATGGCCCGCAGTCCGTTGACGCGCGATGCGTCACGCACCATGATCAGGAGATGCGTACGACGTTGACCCTCGACGACGACGTGCTCCAGGCTGCGAAGGAGCTCGCGGCGAGCCGCGGGCTGACGACCGGGCGCGTGATTTCCGATTTGGCGCGGGCCGCGCTCACCCCCAGTCGGCGGGAGAGCATGCGCAACGGCGTGCCTCTACTGCCGCCACGAGCGTCTGGGGCTCCGCGGCCCACGATGAAGCTCGTCAACGACCTGCGCGACTGATCCGAGACCTACCATCCCGTGCGTTTCGGACTTGTCGGCGGATGACATTTACGCTATTGAGTAAAATTACTCAGTTCCGTAAAATATGAGGAATGGCCGCTTTCCAGCGTGCCCAGGTCGCGGCGCTAGTCCGCCGTCTGGTCGAGGCGCCCCGCCGCATCATTGCGCTGTTCGGCCCACGCCAGACCGGCAAGACGACCATCGTCCGGCAGGCGCTGCGACGGATTGAGCAGCCGAGTCACTATCTCGCGGTCGACGAACCCGACCCGCCGGAACTCGGTATCCCGTCGATTGCGGCGGGGACGACTTTCCGGCGGCCGCAAGTGCGAGACACGGAATGGCTCGTGCTCAACTGGGAACACGCCCGCCGGGAAGCCGACCGGTCACCCAACGGCTTCGTGCTGGTCCTGGACGAGATCCAGAAGATCCCCCAGTGGTCGGAGACCGTCAAGGGGCTTTGGGATGCAGACCGGGCCGCGGATCGCCCACTGCACGTCGTCATCCTGGGATCGTCGCCGCTGCGCATGCAGTCCGGGCTGACCGAGAGCTTGGCCGGGCGATTCCAACCGATCCAGGTGACGCACTGGTCGTTCCCGGAAATGGCGGATGCGTTCGGTCTGGACCTGCCGGGCCACCTCTACTTCGGCGGCTATCCGGGATCCGCCTCGCTGTGTCGGGACCCGGCCCAGTGGCGCGCCTACATCCTGCACGCGCTCATCGAGCCGAACATCGAGCGCGACCTGCTGGCCATGACCCGCGTGGACAAGCCGGCGCTGCTGAAGCGGCTGTTCGAACTGGGGGCGAGTTGCTCCGGCCAGATCCTGTCGTACACCAAGATGCTGGGACAGCTTCAGGACGCTGGCAACACCACTACGTTGGCGCGCTACCTCGAGCTGCTGGAGAACGCCGGACTGCTCGCCGGGCTGCCGAAGTACGCCAGCCGCCCGCATCGACGGGGATCGAGCCCGAAATTCAACGTGCTCAACACCGCGCTCATGACGGCCGGCTCCGGGTACGCGTTCGAAGAGGCTCGGGCGGACCGCACGTTCTGGGGACGCATCGTCGAGAGCGCGGTCGGCGCGCACCTGCTCAATACGGCCACATCTGATATCCGTGTGTACTACTGGCGAGACGGCCAGCACGAGGTCGACTTCGTTCTGCAGCGCGGGCCGCGATTGGTCGCCATCGAGGTGAAGAGCGGTCCGAGACGCGGGTCGCTGAGCGGTCTGGAGACGTTTGCGGAGCGTTTCCAGCCCCAGCGCTTACTGCTCGTTGGAGAAGGCGGCATCCCGCTCAACGAGTTCCTGGCGGCGCCGGCCGGCCACTGGTGCGAAGAGGGGGCATGAACTGCATCGTTGCGCGCACCTGCACCGAGGTACCGCAGAACGATACGCGGCAGGAGAGAGACTCGCCTTCCCGGCCGCTTGCGGCGTTCCGAACGGTGCCGGCTTACGTGTTGCTCGGCGACCCCGGCTCCGGCAAGAGCACGTCGTTCGAAGCCGAGCATGACGCGCTCGGGGAGGATGCGTGTCTTGAGACTGCGCGCGACTTTCTCGCTCTTGAGCCGAATGCGCATCCCGAGTGGCGTGGAAAGACGCTCTTCATCGATGGTCTCGACGAGGTCAGGGCCGGGAGCGCCGACGCGCGAACGCCGTTCGACGAGCTGCGCCGGCGCCTCGACTCGCTCGGTAGGCCGCGTTTTCGCCTGTCTTGCCGCGAGGCGGACTGGCTCGGGCCGAACGACCGGACCAACTTAGCCAGAGTGACCCCGGACGCCAGCCTGACCGTGCTGCGTCTGGACCCGCTCACGGAAGATGACATCAAGCGGATCTTGAACGCCCGTTCCGGCATCGACGACGTCCGTTCGTTCATGGCTACGGCCAAGGAGAAGGGAGTCGCCGGATTTCTCGACAACCCGCAGTGTCTTGGCATGCTGGCCGACGTGGTGGCAAGTGGCGAGGGTTGGCCGGGGAGCCGCCTGCAGCTCTTCGACAAGGCTTGTCGGCTGGCGGTGCGCGAGCAGAACGAGGGGCACAGGGCCGCAGCGAGGGCAGCGATGACGATACCGGAAGACGATCTTCTGGACGCCGCCGGAAGGCTGTGTGCAGTGCTTCTCATTTCAGGCGCCGCCGGTTGCGCGACCGTGCCGGAGCGGGAGGACGCAGACTACCCGGATCTCAGCCGGTGCGCGCGAGAGTGCCGGGAACAGTGTTACCAAGCTGTTCCCACGAAGCTGTTCACAGCCGTGGCGGGAGGGCGATTTCAGGCCGTGCATCGTCATGTGGCCGAGTTCCTCGCCGGAAGGTATCTCGCGCGGCTCATCGAGGGGGAGAGGCGATACGGCCGACAAGTTCGTGATGGGGTTGCGTCGCGGCGCATTATTGCCTTGATTGCAGGTCACGATGGCGGCGTCGTCACCGAGCTTAGGGGCTTGTCTGCCTGGATTGCGGCACAGAGCCAATCCGCCCGGAACGAATTCCTCGAGCGAGATCCGATCGGCGTCGGGCTGTACGGTGACATCGGAGAGTTCTCGTTCCGGGAGAAACGCGATCTGCTCGCCGCCCTGGAGCGCGTCTCGTCGCGGCTCCATCTCGCGTCCGGGGCAACCGCAGCCTTCGGATCGCTTGCAACGAGCGCCATGCAGCCGGTTATCGAGAGGATCCTGCATGATGCCTGCAGGGAGCCGGCGCATCGGTCGTTCGTCGGTTTCTTGTTGAGCGTCCTGCTTCACGGAGAGATGTTGCCGGGGCTGGCAGGTGACCTCCTTTCGCTTGTCTACAACGACACATCGTCGTCGCATGTCAAGGAACTGGCCCTTCGTGCGTTCTTGCACCACTCTACGGATGGTGACGAGAAGACCAACAGACTCAAGACGCTGCTCGCGGACGTGCACGCCGGGGTCATTCCGGATCCCGATGAAGAGCTCAGGGGGCTTCTGCTGTGCGTGTTGTTTCCGCAGGACGTTGCTCCATCCGAGGTGTGGGATTACCTTACGGCGCAAGATCCGGAACTGATCGGCCTTTGCTGGGGGTTCTGGGCCCATCAGATTCCAGACGAGTCATCGGACGAGGAAGTGATTGAACTTCTGGATAGCCTGCGGCGGCGTTTTTCCGACTTGAGACCGGCGTTGGCGACGCGCTGGGAAGTGCAGCATACACCGATGAGGTTGCTGGCTCGCGCCCTGGACCTCCGAGGAGGCACAACGGACACGAAGCGCCTGTATGACTGGCTTGGAGTCGGTCTCGTCTCGCCGAGGCAGGATTCTGCCGCAACGGACGAGGCATCCCGTATTCGTTCGTGGTTGGAGGGGCATCCTGAGATCCAGAAGGCTGCATTTGCGGAAGGAGTAGATCGCTGTGCCGAGTCCGGTGGACCATGGATTGACGCATCGGACGTCTGGGATCGCCTGTATGGTTCGACACTGCCAGCCGACTTCGGTCTTTGGTGTCTGAAACAGGCAGTCGGAGCCACCGACGAGCGCATCGGCAGGTACTTCCTTGAGCGTGCGTTTGGCGCCATGGTTGAGCGCTCCGGGGATGACGGGCTTTCGCTGGAGGTACTGATCGAGGGCGCGAGCGCCCATCCGATTCTCTCGAGCATCTTCGCCGATCTCAGCGTTTGTCATCTCGAAGACGGTTACGCTCATCGCCGAGAGCGCAAGGCCAACAAAGAGCGCCGAGAAGACGAACGACTCCAAAGACACCGGAGGTGGATTGACTACGTTCGCTCGCATGAGGATGCGCTGCGGTCCAACCGGGGAGTTCCACATCTGCTGCGTCAGATCGCGGCGGCATACTTCGGAGCCTTGCCCGAAGCCGAAGGCGCCGATCCTGTGGCGCGACTTGGCAGCGTGTTTCTGAACGACAGTCGGCTGATCGCCACAGCGCTGGACGCTCTGCGTGGCGCGCTCCGGCGCGATGATCTTCCGGACCCAAACGAGATCATCCGGCTGCGAGATCAGAACCGGGAGCACTACCTCGCGCTGCCGGTGCGCGCCGGCCTCGCTGAGAGCGAGCGGGTGGCGGCGGACGAACCCCTTCGCCTCGACGACAGACAGATCCGGATCGCACTCGCGTTCCGCTACAGCGGCGTGTCGGACGATGAGCCGACGTGGTACCGGCGACTTCTCGCGTCCCACACGCAGTTGGTCGCCGAAGTGCTTATCCTCTCGGCCAAGGCGGAGATCCGCAACCGTCGGTCGCACATTTCAGGGCTGTCCGAGCTTGCCTTCAGCGGAGACCACGCGGATGTGGCTAGGATTGCGAGTCTGGCACTGCTGCGAGCGTTTCCGATCCGTTGCGCCTCTCGGCAGATGGGTGGCATCCGTTACCTGCTCTGGTCGGCCATCCAGCATGGCGACCTGGATTCGTTCCGGAGTCTCATCGAACAGAAGCTGTCGCGGAAGAGCATGAACTTCGGTCAGCGCGCATCCTGGCTCATGGCTGGCCTCATTGTGTCAACCGAGACTTGGCTGCGGGCACTGGACGAATTCGCCGAGGGTGGGGAACGGCGAGTGCGTCATATCGCGGAGTTCCTCAACTACCACCCGAATCGCTCGTTCCCGATCGACAGACTGGAAACGCAGGCTCTGCGATTGCTAATCCGCTTGGTCGGTAGGGTGTATGCACCCAGCGCGTCGGGGATCGTCACGCCCGCGATGGAAGCCTCGGACCGTGTGGGGTGGATGATCCAGCGCTTGGCTGAATCACCCACTGAGGAGGCGGGTGCGGCACTGGATGTGCTAACTGCGGACACCAAGCTGTCCCGCTGGCGGCCATACCTACTGCGAGCGCGAGATGACCAGCGCGTCGTCCGCCGGGACGCCGCCTACCGTCATCCGGACGTCGAGCAGATCTGCCGGACATTGGATGGCGGACCGCCGGCGAATCCTGCCGACCTGGGAGCGCTCCTCACGGACCGGCTCGGCGAACTCGGGGACCGTATTCGGAACGACAACGCAAACGGCTGGCGGCCGTTCTGGAACGAAAACAAGGATCGCAACCCCGCTACACCCAAGCACGAGGAATCCTGTCGGGACGCGCTTCTGAAGGAGTTGCGGCACTGGTTGCCAGATGAGGTCGACGCCCAACCGGAAGGACGCTACGCCAACGACAAGCGGGCCGACATCCGTATCTCGTGTCGGGACTTCCAGATTCCCGTCGAGATCAAGAAGAACTCGCATCCGAAGCTCTGGAGCGCGCTTCGGGATCAGTTGATCGCCCAATACACCCACGACCCGGCCACGGACGGGTACGGGGTCTACCTGGTACTGTGGTTCGGCGAGGTCGACGGGCATCGCACGCCGCCGCCTCCGTCCAGCGTCCGTCCGGATAGTTCCAAGGCGCTGAAGGCGCGTCTGGAGGAGGCGATGACGCCCGAAGAGGCGCGCAAGATTGCGGTCTGCGTGCTCGACGTCAGCGCACCGTCCGCCAAGCCGCAATAGGCCGGTGCACCGAACCGGTGCCCACGCTCCGGCAGGTGGCCTGGCGGGGCTCAGTTACCCGTTCAGATCGACCACCCCCCGGCCGACCATCCCGCCGGCGAGAATGCGGTCGATGGCGTCCGACAGCGTGTCGAGCGTCAGCGGGGTAGCGAGCTCGTCGAGCCCGTCGAGCTTCCACGGTCCGGCCAGCTTGTTCCATATCTCCGCCTTCCGCGGCAGCGGTAGCTCGACCGAGTCGACGCCGAGCAGGTTGACGTGGCGCAGGATGAACGGCAAGACGGTGGCGGGGATCTCGGGTGACGCCACCAGGCCGCAGGCGGCGAGGCTGGCGCCGTAGCGCAGCGACTTGATCGCGTTGAACAGGATGGGGCCGCCGACGGTGTCGACGGCGCCGCCCCAGCGCGGCTTCAGCAGCGGCCGGTCCGCGCCCTTCAGGGCGTCCTCGCGCGACAAGATTTCGCAGGCGCCGAGGGTGCGGAGGAAGTCGTGGCTGGCCGTCTTGCCGGTGACGGCGTGGACCTCGTGCCCGAGATGTGCGAGCAGCTTGACCGCGATGGAGCCGACGCCGCCGGTGGCGCCGGTCACGAGTACGGGACCGCCGTCCGGCTGCATGCCGGCCGCCTCGAGCTTGTGCACGCACAGCGCGGCGGTGAAGCCGGCGGTGCCGAGGATCATGCTGGACCGCGCGTCCAGTCCGTCCGGCATCGGGATCGCCCACCCGGCCGGGATGCGGATCTTCTGTCCGAATCCCCCGGGCGTATTCATGCCGAGGTCGAAGCCGATGGCGATGACCGCGTCCCCGGGCGAGAAGTCGCTCGACGACGACTCGACCACGGTTCCCGCCGCGTCGATGCCCGGCGTGTGAGGGAAGTTGCGGGTGACGCCCGGATTGCCGGTCGCCGAGAGTCCGTCCTTGTAGTTGAGCGACGACCAGGCCACGTCGATGAGGAGATCGCCGTCGGGCAGGTCGGCGGCGTCGCGCTCGACGATGCTGCGCGGGAACTGCCGGTCTGCGGTCTTCTCGACGCGGAACGCGCGAAACGACGTCATCTCTTCTCCTTCCGTGCTCGATTGAACTGGCCGCCGTGCGGAGGCTCGCAATCCATGCCTCGCGGCCGCCGGTGGCGAGACCGCGCCCTGTCCAGGCCGGCCGGCTCACGCCATGGTCGCGACCGGCCGGCGCAGAATCGTCTTGAGCTTCTCGGGCGCGGTGCGTCGCGGATCCGACAGATAGATGTCGTGATGGCGGCCGGCCGGCCGGTAGCCCTCCGAAGCGGCGAAGGCGCCCAAGCGGTCGACCGACGGTCCCATTTCGTCGTAGGGGCCGACGTACAGGAGTTGCGCCGCGAGCCCTTCCTCCAGCGTGGCCAGACGCAGCCCGTCGTGGACCGGGGTTCGCTTCCCCTTCCGCCTCTGTTCGCCGAGCGCCGCCTGCAGATCGGAGTCCTCGACGTGGTCAGGACGCATGACCATCACCGTCCAGGACCACGTGTCGCGCTGGTTCTGGTCGAATGCCTCCGGATCGTCGGCCCACCAGAGCGCTTCGAGCGGCGCGACCGCAAAGTCGGTGCGCCCCGCCTTCTTCACCGCGAACTTGATGGTGTAGGCGGTCGAGTAGAGCGCCTGGATCGCCTCCTGGAACATCTCGCTCTCGGGCGGTCCCTGGCCGTCGATCATGAAATAGCGCAGCGGCGGGACATCGACGAGCCGCGGCGTCCGCCTCGCCGAAAAGAGGTCCTTGTGCGTCTTCTTGAGATCGATCTTCAGGGTCATTGCGCTTGCTGTGCCATATCGAATTATAGGGTGTTGCTACGAGTTCCTGAGCGTCGTGACCAACCGCCGGATCTGAAAAGACGGTGCGACGCTCCCCGAGCGCGCGTGGCGGCAACTCCACGCCTGGACAGCGACGTCCGATTCGTGAGCCTGCCGGAGCTGATCCGGCGCGTGGCGAATCGCGACTGACTCCTGTCCACGAGGCGCCGCCGTCAAGACTCCCTGGCGAACGCCGCGCGGGCGCTCAGCCCGCCGGCGATCAGCCCGAACAGGTGCCCCTCCCAGGAGACCTCGTCCCCGCGCGGCAGGACGCCGGCGAGCATGCCGCCGTAGACGACCACCACCACGAGCGAGACGGCGATGGACTGCAGGCTGCGTTCGTAGTAGCCGCGGCCGATCAGGAAGCCGAAGTAGCCGAAGACCAGGCCGCTGGCGCCGATGTGGGCCGCGTTCCGCCCGAACGTCCACAGCCCCAGGCCGCCGAGCACGACGATGGCGAGCGTCACCGTGAGGTAGTGGGCGCCGCCGCGGACAGCCACCATGCCGCCGAGAATCAGCAGCGGAACGGTATTCGCCAGCAGGTGGGCGAACGAGCCGTGCACGAGTGGTGCGGTCAGAACGCCGAGCAGGCTATCGATCCGGCGCGGCACGAGCGCGAGGGCGAAGATGAGCCGTTCATCCACGAAGAGGCCGTACAGGGATACCGCCCACACCAGGGCCACGGTCCCGAGCAGCATGCCGGCGCGCGATTTCCAACGGGACAGGTCGATCACTGGTCGCAACTCCTCTCCGATCATGCTACAAGCCGGACCGGCTCTCCAAGCTTTGGGAACAGGCAGGCGGGCAATCGGGCGACGGCAGGAGAGCCTAGTGCTGCGCCATGATTAAACGTTCGGGTTTGCGGTGCTGTGATTCGTCGATGATTGCGCGCTGTAACCCATGTCCGTGTCCGAAGATTGTGACGTGACGGACCACTAGTTTATCCTGCACAGCGGCAGTCTGAAGGAGATGGCGAGACTCTACGGCGTCTCGTATCCGACCGTCCGCAACCGGCTGGACGACATGATCGCACGTCTGGGTGCGATCATCGAGTCGCAGTCTCTTCCAATGACACATGAGCCTGAACGAGGAGTTGTTTCCAACGACACATGAGTATCCATGTTGTCAAGGGTCCGGATCGAGGGAAGAGCTCGTCCGCCGCGGGTGGTGAATCCGTACATTCGGGCACCGGCGCCGACCTGTACGTACGATGGTCGAACGTCGCGGCCAATCCCGACGTCACCTCCGGTGAGCGTACGTACCGACAGGGGAGTGACCGTCCCTGCGCGGGGCTCCGATGGCCGCGCACGGCGAACCCGGCGTCCCGCTAATCCTTGCACTTGCCGAGCGCGCTCCATGACGCGCATCCTCTGTGGCGGACTCCGAAAATCCGGACAGTCATCGACATCGAGGTCGTGAGCCAGCATGCGAACGCTGCCGACGTGACGACGGCACAGCGCGGCGTTCCACTGCAAGCGTTGCAGGCACGGGCGCCGCCGACGATCCGTCCAGCCGACGACGACCCTCTCACAGCTCCTCGCGTAGTAACGCTCGGCCAAATCCCCGCCGTGGTCGTGCGCTCGGCTACCGCGCTACGCGCACGCCCGCAGACGGACGTGCACTTCACTTGGTCTTCTGCTGCTCGAATCCGACCCGCGAGGCGTGGAGCCCACGGACTGGTCATGCGGCGACGAACGGCGCGCTTCCCGCCGGCGCCGCCGCGCTGCCGCGCCCGGGCCGGTCGGGCAACCAGGAGCGGTTCTGTTCGAGCAGGGCATTGGCCAGCAGGAGGAGCTTGCGCATGACGGCGGTCAGAGCGACCTTCGGCGGCTTCCCCAGGCCGCGGAGCTGGCGGTACTTCGCACGCAGGCCAGGGTTGCAACGGATCGCCGCCAGGGCCGGCATGTAGAGAAGCCGCCGCACCCGCGGTCGGCCGCCCTGGATGAAGCTGCGGCCCTGCCAGGCGCCGGACTGGCGCGTGACCGGCGCGAGACCCGCCAGGCTGGCGACCGCCTTGGCGTCGAGGCGGCCGAGTTCGGGCATCCGGGTGAGCAGGCCCGCCGCGGTGATGCTCGACACGCCCGGGATCGAGGTCAGGATCTCGGTCCGGCGGGCCAATACCACATCTTCGGCCAACCCCTTGCCGATTGCGGCATCGACGGCGGCCAGATGCCGGTCAATCTGGGACAGCCGCGTCTTGCTCTGCTGCTTCAGCAGCGGATGTCGAAGGTGCTTCTGGCGGTTCCGTGCGGCGGTGCGGTCCGTGACCAGCGCGTCGCGCGCCACTTGCAGTTCCTCGAGGGCGCGCCGCGCCGGCGGCGACGCCTCGGTCGGCCGCAGATGCAACGCTGTCCCCATTTGCGCCAGCACCCGCGCGTCTACGGCGTCGGTCTTGGCGCGCTGTCCCATCGCCTGCGCAAAACGCCGCGCCTGCAACGGATTGGCTCGCGCCAGCGGCAGCCCCGCCTGCAGGAGCGCCTCCTCGAAGGCGCGGTGCCAAGGTCCGGTGGGCTCGTACACGACCGAGCGGACCGGCTGGTCGATCCACGCGATCAGCGCGTTGAATCCCGCCGAGTCATTGGTGAATCGCGCGGCCTTGCCGGCAGGAGCCATGCAGGCATCGAGATGCGTCTTCGAAATGTCAACACCTACGGTACAATCGGGCATCTTTTCCTTCTCCTGTGCTTGTCTTGCGAGCCTTCACGCTCATGTATCCATTCAGGACGTAGGAAAAGACGGTGGCGACCAAACTCATGTACGGCCCTGATCGGCCTGGCCTGACGCGGTCCGACCACCGTCACCCCTTGGCGTCCCAACCGGATGCCAGGGGGTGAACCTCTCCCGAAGTCCACGGCGGCAAAACTAACAGACAAGCCTGAACGGGGGCCGGGTCGAGGATCATCGGAGGATGATCGTGAGACTCGACACGCACCGGCTGCAGACCCTGGATCAGGTTCGGGAATTCCTCGACGGAAGCGAGCAGGTCGACCTGCAACCACAAACCCGCGCCGACTCCTACGCGTTCGTGGCGAAAACCGTGCGACGGTTCGACTACGCCCTGCGGGGGAAGGCCGACAAGGGCCTGCTGCGCCGCTTCCTGGCCAAGGTGGCCGGCTTGTCACGGGCCCAAATCACACGCCTGTTGCAGCAACACCGGACCACGGGAGAGATCGCCGACCGCCGCGACACCCCGCGCCGACCGTTCCCGCGCCGCTACTCCAACGCCGACATCGGGCTGCTGGCCGAGCTCGACGTGCTCCACGGCACGCTGTCCGGTCCGGCCACGCGCAAGCTCTGCGCCCGCGCTTTCCATCTGTTCGGCGACCGCCGCTTCGAACGCCTGGCCGGCATCTCCAACGGCCATCTGTACAACCTGCGGCACACGACAAGCTATCAACGGCGCCGCGGAACGCCGCCGCTGCCGACGCGCCCGGTGCAGGTCGCGATCGGGGAACGCCGCCGCCCGCAGCCGTTCGGACAACCTGGCTGGGTGCGGGTCGATACCGTCCATCAAGGCGACCTGGACGGCATCAAGGGCCTCTACCACGTGAACCTGGTGGATTGAGGTCACCCAGTTCCAGTGCATCGGCTCGGTCGAGCATATCCACGCCGCCTGCCTGGCCCCGGTCCTCGACGCTCTGCTGCGGGCGTTCCCCTTCACGCTCCACGGCTTCCACGCCGACAACGGCTCGGAGTTCATCAACCGCGAGGTCGCGGCGCTGCTCCAGGGGCTGCACATCGACGCATTCACCAAGTCCCGCGCCCGGCGCAGCACCGACAACGCCCTGGTCGAGAGCAAGAACGGCTCGGTCATCCGCAAGCAGCTCGGTCACGGCCACATCCCCAGCCGCTGTGCCGCGCAGGTCAACGCCTTCACTCAGCAGGTCCTCTCGCCCTATCTCAACTTCCACCGCCCCTGCTTCTTCCCCACCGAAGAAGTCGACCGCAAGGGCCGCGTGCGCAAGCGCTACCGCGACACCGACATCATGCCCCCCTACGAGAAGCTCAAGTCGTTGCCCGACGCCGCCGCCTGCCTGAAGCCCGGAACCACCTTCGCAAAGCTCGACGCGGTCGCGTTCGCGATGAGCGACAACGAAGCCGCGCAGGCGCTCGACGAGGCCCGCACGCGGTTGTTCCGGTCCATCCACCCAGCGGCCTGAAGGTTTGCTCCGGCCCGCTACCGCCGCCTGTCGGTCGGCGTCGTGCTGTTGACGAGCAGGCGCGAGGAAGCTCGAACACCGGACGTGCCAACTCGCGCGGGCGCTGCCGAGCCCGGATCGCCGGCGCCGACTCGCGTCGTCACCGGCTGCGGTCGAATACGGACGGACAGCGATGTCGTCGAGCCCGGATCGCCGGCGCCGACTTGCGTCGTCACCGGCTTCAGCACCACCGAAAGGCGGAAGCGCGACGCCATCAGGCACGAGCGCCGACGACGATCCATCCAGCCGTTGCCGGCCGTTTCACAGCCCCTCGCGTAGTCACGTCCAGCCCCTCTGCTGCCGGTTCCGCGCTCGGCTACCGCACTCCGCAAACGTCCACAGACGGACGTTCGCTCCGCTTGGTCTCCTGCTGTTCAGAACCCGGCAAACCAGACCCTCACCGTTCGGTTGCTACGGCAGCGGCTACAGCACCTTCGCCCTGAACCAGGACGCGCCCAGCGCCGCGTCGTACATCGTGACGGTTCCGCCGCCATGAGCGATAATGCTGCGGTCACGCGCGCCCTCAACGCGGCCCGCGCCAGGACCTGTTTCGATCCGTCGGTTCGGTCGCCTGACAGGCGCGGCTCACGTGCCCCGCTTCAGGCTCATTTCTGGATTGGAAAGGACTGTCGCAGGACAAGCACACGCCGGACGATGCCGTGGCAAGTGACACCGATGCCGGAGGAGATGAAGCCGATGTCGGAAGAGCATTCCGAATGGAGGAGGGGAGATGAAGTCCCGCGCGGAAAAGACGCCGCCGGCAATGCTGCTCGCCGTGGCAATCGTAGGATTCGGGGCATGCGGAGATGACGGTGGCAACCCGGTGGCGCCGACGACGGGCACCGCCCAGCCGGTCGACACGCAGTCGGACGAGGACGCGGCGCGGCAGTCCGTCGACGCGTGGTTGTCGTTGCTCGATGCCGGGAACTACTCGGAGGCGTACGAAGCGTCGGGCAGCTTCTTCCGGGAGAGCGTGACGGCCGAGGAGTTTCGGGACGTCATGGAAGAGCGGCTGGCTCTGCTGGGCGCTTTCGAGTCCCGGACCCTGAGCAGCACGCAACGCCTGACGGTAGTGCCCGATGCGCCGCCCGGCGACTACTTCGTGTTCGAGTTCGACGCTGTCTACGAGTTACGGCCGGACGCCGGTGAGCGGGTCACGGCGGTGTCGGAGGCCGACGAGTGGCGAGTGGTCGGGATCTACCTCATTCGCTGACTCCCCTGGAGGCGCGGCTCGTACCGCCACGTCGACCCTGATCGGTGTGCCCTTCGGGCGACCGCACGGGCCCGGGATTGGACCGACCCGAATGCCTTCGTGGCGCTGCTGGCCCGCGAACCGCTACGGGACTGACGTCGCCCTACAATGAAGGAAGAAGATCGTCGGCGGCACGCTGGTGTTCGGCGACGGCGACGCCGGACTCCAGCGCGGTCACGCCTAATATGCTCCCTCGTCGCGCCTTGCCACGCGGGCGCCTCGCCGCTCTCGGTGCTACGCGGGGTTTACCACGGACTCCTTGCGGAAATGCCATTGACAGCGCATGGTCGCCCCGCCAGAATGGGCGATTATGAATCTCCCGCGGATCCTGGCGTGCGTCCTGTTCGCGTTGGCGGCGGCAGGCCCGGCGGCGGCTCAGACGGCCGCTCCCGCTCCGCCGGAGTCTGAGGAGTCGCGGGCGGCGGTCGCACCGCACGAGGCGCTGCTCGACCGCTACTGCGTCACCTGCCACAACGAGCGGATGAGCGACCGGGGGACGGTCCCGTTCGCCTTCGACGGGCTCGACCTGGCCGACGTCGGAGCCGACGCGGAGGCTTGGGAGAAGGTCGTCCGCAAGCTGCGGCTCGGGATGATGCCCCCGCTGGGACGCCCGCGGCCGGACCGGGCGGCGCACGATGGCTTCGTGACGTGGCTGGAGACGGAGCTCGACCGGGCGGCGGCGGCGAAGCCGTATCCCGGCCGTCCGGCGGTGCGGCGGATGACGTCGGCCGAGTACGTCAACGCGATCCGGAGCCTTGTCGATCTCGACGTCGACGAGAGCTGGCTGCTGTTTCCGGCGGACGATGTCGATCAGCAGGGCTTCGACACCAACGGCGAGGTGCTTTCGATCTCCCCGGCGCTGTTCGAGCGGTATCTTTCGGCCGCCAACCGGGTGAGCCGGCTCGCGGTCGGCGATCCGACGATCGGGCCGGGCTACGTGGCCGCTACCTACAGCACGCCACGGCTGCTGTATCAGGACGACCGGGCCAGCGACGATCTGCCGTTCGGGTCGCGCGGCGGGATGGCGATCCGTCACTACTTTCCGCTGGACGGCGAGTACGAGGTCCGTGTCCGGCTGCGCCGGATGATCTACGACTACATCGTCGGGATGGGGCGGTCGCACGAGATCGAAGTGCGGCTCGACGGCGCGCTCGTCGGGAGCTTCACCGTCGGCGACGCCGACCGCCACGGCTACCCGTCGGCCTACAGCTTCTTCGGGACTATTCGCGGTGACCCCGCCTGGGAGGACTACGTCTCCAACGAGGCGGACGCCGGCCTGGTCCTGCGGTTCCCGGCGCCGGCCGGCCCGAACGTGGTCGGGGTCTCGTTCGTCGACGCGCGCACCGAGCCGACCGGGGTGCTGGAGCGCCGGCTGTCCGGGTTCTCCCTGAGCGGGCTCGGCTTCTACCACGGGAACGCGGCGGTCGAGCGGGTGGAGATCGCCGGACCGCACAACGCCACGGGACCGGGCGACACGCCGAGCCGCCGGAGGCTGTTCACCTGCCGTCCCGCGACCCGGGCCGAGGCGGACGAGGAGCAGTGCGCGAGGGAGATTCTGACGGCGCTGGCGCGGCGCGCCTACCGCCGGCCGGTGACCGGCGGCGACGTTGCGACCCTGATGCGCTTCTATGAGGCGGGCCGGGCCGAGCGCGGCTTCGAGGGCGGCGTCCAGAAGGCGCTGGAACGGCTGCTGGTGGCCCCGGAGTTCCTGTTCCGCGTCGAGCGCGACCCGGTCGACATCCCGGCCGGGGCCGCCTATAGGCTCACCGACCTGGAACTGGCCTCCCGGCTGTCGTTCTTCCTCTGGAGCGGGATTCCCGACGACGAGTTGCTGACCGTCGCCGAGGAGGGGCGGCTCACCGAACCGGAGGTGCTGAAGCAGCAGGTGCAGCGGATGCTTGCCGACCCGCGCGCCACCGCGCTCGTCGAGAACTTCGCCAGCCAGTGGCTGCAGCTTCGCCGCATCCGGGGCGTGGCGCCGGACGCCGACGTCTTCTTCGACTTCGACGAGAACCTGCGGGCGGACATGGAACGGGAGACGACGCTGTTCCTGGAGAGCCAGCTCCGCGAGGACCGCGGCCTGCGGGAGCTGCTGACCGCCGACCACACGTTCGTCAACGAGCGCCTCGCCCGCCACTACGGGATCCCGGGCGTCTACGGCGAGCGGTTCCGGCGGGTGCCGGTCGACCCGGGGCAGCGGGGCGGCCTGCTCGGTCACGCCAGCCTGCTGACGCTGACCGCCTATCCGAACCGGACGTCGCCGGTGCTGCGCGGCAAGTGGGTGCTCGACAACGTGCTCGGGATGCCGCCCCCGGAGCCGCCGGCCGACGTGCCCGCCCTCGAAGAGAACCACGGCGGGCGCGAGGTGTTGTCGATGCGCGACCGGATGGAGCAGCACCGCGCCAACCCCGCCTGCGCGTCGTGCCACCGCATGATGGACCCGCCCGGCTTCGTGCTGGAGAACTACGACGCGATCGGGCGCTGGCGCGCCACCGACGAGGCGGGAGCGCCGGTCGATGCGGCGGGCGCGCTCGCCGACGGTACAGTCGTCGAGACCCCCGCGGCGTTCCGTGAGGCGCTGCTGGCGTACGACGTGAGCTTCGTGCGGACGTTCACCGAGAAACTGCTCGGCTACGCGGTCGGGCGGACCATGGAGCACTACGACCAGCCCGCGATTCGGCGGATCGTGTCGGAGGCCGCGGCGGAGGACTACCGCTGGTCGTCCATCGTTCTCGAAATAGTCAACAGCATGCCGTTTCAGTTGAGGAGTGCGGAATCATGATGATCACGAAAAAGGCGATGTCGCGCCGCACGGTGCTCCGCGGAGTCGGCGCCACGCTCGCCCTGCCGCTCCTCGACGGCATGGTGCCGGCGCTCAGCGCGCTCCGGAACACGGCCGCGAAGCCGGCGGTCCGCTTCGGCGCGGTCTACGTTCCCAACGGGATGGTGATGCAGAGCTGGACGCCGGCGACCACCGGCGCCGGGTTCGAGATGACCCCGACGCTGCAGCCGCTCGCCCCGTTCCGCGACCGCCTGCTGGTGCTGTCCGGGCTCAACAGCACGCCGCCGCCGGGAATCACCGGCGGGTCGCACTCGCGCGCCTCGACCAAGTTCCTGACGGCCGAGCATCCGGGCGCCTGGAACCCTTACGCGACCTCGATGGACCAGATCGCCGCGCAGGAGCTGGGGCGGAAGACCCCGCTCGCCTCCCTGGAGCTCGGTCTCGAGGGCGCCAACTTCGCCGGGTCGTGCGACAGCGGCGGCTTCAGTTGCGCGTTTTCCTACACCATCGCGTGGGCCAGCGGATCGACCCCGCTGCCGATGGAGCACAACCCGCGCGCGGTCTTCGAGCGGTTGTTCGGCGACAACGACAGCACCGATCCGGCGGCGCGTCGCGCCCGGCGGGAGGCGCAGCGCAGCATCCTCGACTCGGTCAGCGAGGACGTCGCGCGACTGCAGCGCGAGCTCGGTCCGGGCGACCGGCTCAAGGTGGGGGCCTACCTCGACGCCGTTCGCGACGTCGAGCGGCGCATCGAGATCGCCGAGACGCAGGGCGAGCAGGAGGTGCCGCTGCTGGAGCGACCGCAGGGCGTCCCGGCAACCCTGGCCGAGCACGCGGGGCTGATGTACGACCTGAAGCTTCTCGCCTGGCAGACGGATCGCACCCGCGTCGTCACCTTCATGAGCGGACACGAGCTGAGCGGGCGCACCTACCGGGAGATCGGGGTGCCGGACGCGCATCACCCGCTCTCGCACCACCGCAACGTGCCGGAGTCGCTCGCCAAGCTGACGAAGATCAACACGTACCACACCACCCTGTTCGCGTCGTTCCTCGAGAAGCTGGCCGCGACGCCGGACGGCGACGGGTCGCTGCTCGACCACGCGATGATCATGTATGGCGCCGGCATGAGCGACAGCAACCGCCACTCGCCCTACGACCTGCCGATCCTGCTCGTCGGCGGCGGCGCGGGCCAGCTCAAGGGCGGCCGGCACCTCGTCTACCCGGATCGGACGCCGCTGGCGAACCTGCACGTGTCGCTGCTCGACAAGCTGGGCGTCGACGTGGATCGGATCGGCGACAGCACCGGCGCGCTGCCGCGACTGGCGGGGCCGGCGCCGCGGCTGACCGGGGTGTAGAGCTCACGCGGTCGGAGGGGTAGAGAGGCGACGGTGACTGCCATCACGGTTCAGCAGCCGTGGGCGGCGCTCATCGCTGCCGGTGCGAAGCGCACCGAGAATCGGACTTGGCGCCCGCGGTCCGTCGTTGGCAAGCCCATTGCCATCCATGCCGGAAAGCGGTTGCCGACCGACGCGGATATCGCGGAGGCGCGGCTCCTCGCGCGCAAGGACAAGGACATCGATTGGGAATTCGCCAAGCGCGTGCTTGCCGGATTCCCCGAGGCGTGGTCGTACGGGCGCGTCGTCGCCGCTTGCATTGTCGGCGAGCCGTTCCGTGATGGCGACGGGTACTGGCGGTGGCCTCTCGATGACGTGCGCATTGCGACATCGGCTGAAGTGAGCGGGCGACCCGGCTTCTTTTCGATCCCGTCCGTCAAGGTCATGAGGAGACCCGCACAGCGATGACGGTCGAGACGCTTCCTGCGCCGGCGGCGCGCACCCGCCTTGTGCATCGGATCGCCGTCCGTTGCCGCTTGCCGACCCACCGCCTGCGTGCGATCATGGACTTGGAAATTCACTTGTCATGACGTTGACGATTCCCGAAGTGTTGGGGGTGCTGGGACTCGCCTTCACTGTAGTCGCCTTCATCTGGCGCCGGTTGGATACGGTGGGCGAGGCGATTCGGAAGGAAAACCGCGAGGCCCACGACAGGATAACGACCCGGATCGATGGCCTGCGCGAGCACATGGACGCGAAGTTCGACGGGTTCAGCGCCCGAAACGCTGCTATCGAGAAGGAGGCTGCATTTTACGCGCGGAAAGCTGGAGGGGCTTGCCCAGGGCGGGAGTCGATTCGCAACTTCAGCGCCGGATCGGCCGGTTGAGAATCCGAGCTGAGACACTACCCGCGGATTCCCGAGCTTGATGAAACACCTGAGTCATCTCTTCGGCAACGGCTGCGGAATTGCGTGGATTGATCAAGGCCGGGTAAGGCTTGGGAACGGAATACACGCGATGAATATCGACTTTATCGGCGGCGGCGCCACGTCGCGGAGCGTTCGCGTGCTTGCGGCGGCTCTCGGCATTTTCGTGCTCGGAGCGGTCGACTTGCGCGCGCAGAGCCCGGACCTGCGTCTGATCGAGGCCGTCAAGCTGCAGGACACCACGGCGGTGCGCCGTCTGCTGGACGCCTCCGTGGACGTCAACGCCGCGCAGGCCGACGGCGGGACCGCACTGCACTGGGCGGCCTATCTGGACGACCTGGGGACGGCGCGCCTGCTGGTCGACGCGGGCGCCGACGCTGGCGCCACGAACACGCACGGCGTCGTCCCGCTGGCGCTCGCCTGCACCAACGCGAACGCGGCGATGGTGGATCTGCTGCTGGCGGCGGGCGCCGATGCGACCGCGGCAATCGGGACCGGCGAGACCGTGTTGATGAGCTGCGCGCGCACCGGCAACGCCGAAGCCGTGGCCGCGCTGCTGGCTCACGGCGCGGACGTCAACGCCGCCGAATCCGAGGAGGACCAGACGGCGCTGATGTGGGCGGTGGCCCAGCGGCACCCGGCCGTCGTCGGGGTGCTGCTCGACAGTGGCGCCGACGTGCACCGTCGATCCGGTGTCCGCCGGTTCGTCATCAGCCGGCGGCTCCAGTCGAACCTGCGCTACGGCGAGCTGGGCCGGCGCTACGGCACCGATGCCGAGGAGACGGACCTCGGCGGCTACACGGCGCTGCTCTTTGCCGCGCGCCAGGGAACGGTCGACTCGGCGCGCCTGCTGCTGGCCTCCGGGGCCAACGTCAACGACACCGGGCCGGACGGCCGGAGCGCACTGCTCGTCGGGGCGCACAGCGGACACCGCGCGCTGGTCGAGGTCCTGCTGGCGGAGGGCGCCAACCCCAACGCGTCGGCGGCCGGTTACACGGCGCTGCACGCGGCGGTGCTGCAGGACGACCGCGGCATGCTCGACGCGCTGCTGGCGGCCGGCGCTCGCCCCGACGCGCAGGTCACCGGGGCCACGCGGGTCACTCGCAACGGCCAGGTGCTGATGATCGGCGACCACCTGCTCGGCGCCACGCCGTTCGCGCTGGCCGCCAAGTTCGCCGAGGCGGACATCATGCGCGCCCTGCTCGCTGCCGGCGCCGACGGCGTGCTGCCGCTGCGGAACGGCTGGACCCCGCTGATGCTGGCGTCCGGCGCGAGCTGGCGCTACGGAGTCTGGGACCGTCGCGAGCGGACGCTCCACCGGGACTTCGCGTTCCAGGCGGAGCACGCCGACGAAGAGGGCACGCTCGACGCGGTGCGGGTGGCCCTCGACGCGGGCGGCGACGTCAATGCGGTCGACGAGACCGGCAGCACGGCGCTCCACTACGTCGCCGACAAGGGCTTCCCGCGGGTCGTCGAGCTGCTCGTCGAGCACGGCGCCGGGCTCAACGCGGCGGACTACCGCGGGCAGACGCCGCTGGCGGTGGTGATGCGCGGGCGCGGAAACATCGAGGCGGCCCCGGCGACCGAGGCGCTATTGCGCGCACTGGGAGCCGAGGAGAGCCCAGCCCGGTAGCACCCGACCGGGGCTGGCTAACTGGGATCCGCGGCGGCACCCTCCCGATACCGCCGACGGCGGCGCGACGGGCCGACGGCGCAGTCTGTGGATTCGTACCGGTCCCTTACTGCCACAGCCCCAGCACCACCGCCATGATCCCGATCGACGCCACCTGGTATCCGGAATCGATGAGCCACACGCTGAGCGGCTTGCTCGAGAAGCGGTTGTTGGTCAGCCCCACGGTGGCCGAGAACCCGAGCCACATGTGCAGGCCAACGCCGAAGATCGTGCCCGCGCCGTCGCCGAAGTGCGAAGCGATGATCGCCAGCATGGTGGCCATCACGAACCAGCAGACGAATGAAATGGCGTAGTTCGGACCCATGCTGGCCTGCAGCTTCTCGATGTCCGCCTGTGTGTAGCCATGTCCGGCCATCCATGCCTTCGCGAAGAGCAGCGGCGAGTACCACAGGGCGCCGAGGCCGAAAGTGAGTATCGTCGCCAAGGCCACCGCCAGGAAGTTCACGTCCGAGAGTTGCATTGGTTTCGTCCTTTGCGGTTCGTGTCGTTGCCGTCACCACCATCGCGCCGCCGGAAGTCGTGACCGGGCGATCCTGTCGTTCACGGTCCATTGTGCGCACGGGAGTAGACGATCAGGATGTCGGACAGGTTCCGCCCGTCGGTCGCCAACCAGAGAGTCGGCGGGCATCATTATGACGTCTACGTAACATCATAATGATGCTATGCTTGCAGTGTCGGCCACAGGGAGGACACTTTGACGCAGGGTACCGTCGGCGGTGAGTCTGTTGCGAGACCGGCGGGAGGGATTGAGGGCATTGACGTCTCGGACGCCGTTCTCGTCGATCGCACCGCCTTCATCGAAGCTGCGCGAACGGGACTGTCCGGCGAGGTGGTGAAGCAGACGGTCGACGTCGTAGGGCACCGGGAACTCGTCGTCCGGCTCGTAGGGACGACATCCGCCAATCTCCACCGGGTCTACCGCCGCAAGGCGCTCGGTCAGACGCAGTCCGAGGCGCTTCTGGATACGTTGCGGGTGTTCTACCGCGCCACCTCGGTGTTCGGCGACCTCGGCCGGGTTCGCGAATGGCTGGACACCGTGCTGCCGGCCCTGGGCGGCCAACGGCCGATTGACCTCTGCGACACCTTCGAAGGGCGGCGTCTGGTGCAGGACGCCATTCGCCGTATCGAATACGGCGAGTTTCCCTGATGCGTCTCTACAGGATCTGTCGCGTCGACCATCTGGAGAGCTATCAGGGACTTGGGGCGAGTTACCAGGACGGCGGACGTTGGAACGAACCGGGTATTCCGGCGCTCTACTTCGCGGAGACTGCGAGCGTCGCGATGTTGGAGATGGCTCACTATCTGCCGTCGCCCCGCCTGGTGCCGTCCAGCTATCGCCTGGGCGTCTACGAGGTCGCAGGGAAACCGTCCACGGAGTGCTGGACGATAGTCGATCTGCCGGCCGGCTGGGATCGGTTTCCGTATCCGCTGTCCACGCAACAAATGGGCTCGGACTGGTTGAAGCAGGGGAGTGCGTCGCTGCTCGTGCTCCCGAGCGCGGCCGTACCCGGAGGACTCGAGAACATCGTCCTCGTCAGTCCGGCCCGGCTGGATTCGGCGTCGATTCGTCTGCACGCCCTGCACGAGCGCCTCTACAATCGGCGGGCGTTTGCGACTGCACCTCGGCCGTAGGCGCTTCGACCGTTACTCCAGGGAGTCACCGGGCAGAGCTTGGTCAGTGGGCCGACCGTCGCCGCGCCAGGGCCGGCGCCGAGGCGGCCAGCACGGCCAGAAGCAGCAGCGCGGCCGACAGAGGACGGGTAAAGAAGACGGTCGGTTCGCCGCCGGCGATCGCCATCGCCCGCCGGAACTCCTGCTCCAGAAGCGGACCGAGGACCACCGCCAGCACGGTCGGGGCGAGCGGAACGTCGAAGCGTCGCATGACGCAGGCCAGGAGGCCGAGGACGTAGACCACCGCGACGTCGAAGACGTTGTTGTTGAGGCTGTAGACGCCGAGGGTGGCGAAGGCGAGCACGGCGGCGAAGAGCAGCGGCGTCGGCACGCGGAGCAGTTGCACCCAGATCCGGATGAGCGGCAGGTTCAGGACGAGCAGCAGGGCGTTGGAGACGTAGAGGCTGGCGATCAGGCCCCATACCAGCGTTGCATCCTGCGTGAAGAGCAGCGGACCCGGTTGGAGCCCGTACATCTGGAAGGCGGCGAGCATGACGGCGGTGGTGCCCGAGCCCGGAATGCCGAGGGCCAGCAGCGGCACCAGGCTGCCTCCGGCGCTGGCGTTGTTGGCCGCTTCGGGGCCGGCCACTCCTTCGATGGCGCCGTGGCCGAACTCCTGCGGCGTCTTCGAGCAGCGCCGCTCGGTGTCGTAGGCGAGGAAGCTCGCCACGGTGGCGCCCGCGCCCGGCAGTACCCCGCAGAAGAAGCCGATGACCGTGCCGCGGATCCACGCCGGCCACGACCGGCGCCACTCCGCACGGGTCAGGCGCACCGGCCCGCCGAACGACTGCCGCGTCTCGGCGGCGGCCAATCCCGCCTCGCGGGACCGCGTCGCCGCGTACCAGAACACCTCGCCGACCGCGAACAGGCCGACGGTGACGACGACGACGTTGATGCCGCCGAGCAGTCCGGCCATCCCGAACGTGAAGCGCGCCTGACCGGTCTGGACGTCGATGCCGATCGTGCCGAGTGCGAGACCGATCAGCGCGGCGACCATCCCCTTGGGGAGCGATTCGCGCGACAGCCCGGCGAGCGCCGTCAGCGCGAGCACCATCAGCGCGAAGTACTCCGCTGGCCCGAACGTCAACGCAACCTCGACGAGCAGCGGGGCCACCGTCATCAGCATCAGGGTGGCGAACGTGCCGGCGATGAACGAGCCGATCGCCGCCGTCGCGAGCGCCGCGCCGGCGCGCCCCTTGCACGTCATCCGAAACCCGTCGAGCGCCGTCATCACGCTCGATGCCTCCCCCGGCATCTTCACCAGAATCGACGTGGTCGACCCGCCGTACATCGCGCCGTAGTAGAGGCCGCCGAACAGGATGAACGCCCCGACCGGGTCCATGCCGAAGGTGAGCGGCAGCAGCATCGAGATGGCCAGCGCCGGGCCGACGCCGGGCAGCACGCCGACGGCGGTTCCCAGGGTGACGCCGATGATCCCCAGCAGCAGATTGAGCGGTGCGAGCGCGGCGCCGAAGCCGACCGCGAGGTTGTCGCCGAGTTGGCCCAGCGCGCCCATGTCAGCGTCCGGCGAGGAGACCCGCCGGCAGCCGTAGTCCGAGCAACAGGCTGAACAGCGCGTAGACCGACACCGTGACGACGAGGCTGGCCACCAGATCGCGGCCCCAGCGCCGGCTGCCGAGCAGGCGCGCCTCGAACGCGATGAACGCCGTGGTCGACGGCAGGTAGCCGATCGGCTCGAGCAGGAGGATGTAGGCGAGGAAGACGAAAGCACTCGGCGCGACGGCACGCCAGTCGGCGGGCGCGGGGCGATCGGCGAGCGCCGACGTGTCGCCGGGTCCGCTCGCGCGGAACGCGATCCAGAGGGAGCCGGCCACGAGTGCAATCCCGATCCCGATTGGAAACACCCGTGGCCCGACTGCCGCGTAGCCGCCCTCCGGCTCGGATATCAGGAAGGCGGCGGTGAGGTAGCCGGCGCCGAGGGCGAGGAGGCCGAGACCGAGACGGCGATCCGGGTGCAGGGCCTGTCTCTGCTCCCGCGCGTCGGACGGCGTCTGCTGCCGGGCCATGGGGGTGGTTTTCGACCAGGCGTCCGCGTCAACGGATCAGGCCGATCGCCCGCAGGGTCTCGTCGACCGTGGCGACTTCGTTCTGCAGGAACGCTTCGAACGCTGCGCCGGGGAGAAAGCTGTCCTCCCATTCGTTGGCTCGCAGGATGTCCTGCCAGGCCTCCGATTCGCGCATGCCGGCCAGCGCTCGGATCAGCCAGTCGCGCGTCTCGTCATCGGTTCCGGGCGGCGCAGAGATGCCGCGCCAATTGGACAGGACCACGTCCAGGCCGCTCTCGCGCAGCGTTGGCGTGCTGCCGTCGCCCGTGCGCTCCGGCGACGAGACGGCCAGCGGCCGCATCCGGCCCGTCGCGATGTACGCCTTCCACTCGCCGACGCCGGAGAGGCCCAGTGTGACGTGGCCGCCCATCACCGCCGCCGCCGCCTCGCCGCCACCCGAGTAGGCGATGTAGTTCACCTGGCGTGGATCGACGCCGGCCGCCTGTGCGATCAGACCGGCCAGAATGTGGTCGATGCCGCCCGCGGACCCGCCGGCCCAGCTCACCGCCGCGGGGTCGCGACGGAAGCTCTCCAGCAGCTCGCCGATCGAGTCGTAGGGGGAGTCGGCGGGTACGGCGACGACCTCGTACTCGTTCAGGAGGCGCGCGAGAGGCACGGTCTGCTCGATGGAGACCGGGCTCGCGTTGGTGCGGATGGAGCCGAGCATGACCTGCCCGAACACCATCAGGTTGCGCGCGTCGCCGCGGTGGCGGGTGACGAGGTCGGCCAGTCCGATGGTGCCCCCGGCCCCGCCCCGGTTGACGACCTCTATGGGGACACCGAGGATGCCGGTCTCGGTCCACACCTGCTGGATCTGCCGCGCCGTCTGGTCCCAGCCGCCGCCGGGGTTGGCGGGCGCGATGAGGGTGAGCGCACCCTGCGGGTAACCGGCGGAGGTCGGCTCCAGCGCCGAGTCCGGGCGCTCGGTTCTCGGATCGCCGCCGCATCCGGCCGCGAGGATTGCGATTGCCAAGCACACCGTGACGACTCTGGATTGCATTGTCGGCTCGTTTCACTCGTCGAGGGTTCAGAGTACCGCAGCCGGAGGCCGGCGTCACCCGCGCAACCCGTCGGAGACGTTGACCGCGCACGACGGCGGCCATAGCATGCGGGGGTGACGGCACGAGCGCCGCGTCATCGAACCTCGCCGGCACTGCCGGCGCCTCCGGCGACGTCTCCGCCCTGCACGGCTATCGCCGCCGTGGTCGGATGCGCCGCCGAGGAATCACCGAAAGCAGGTTCCGCCATGCGTCTTTCCCTGTTCACGGCACTCACCGCGGCGTTCCTGATGGTCGCCGTCCCGGTCTCGGCGCAGTCGTCGGATCGGCTCGCGGCCGAGGGCGGCGACGTCGTCATCACGCCGATCCTCCATTCGAGCGTGCAGATCGAGCATGCCGGCACCGTGGTGCACATCGATCCGTGGACTGCCGGCGACCTGTCCGCGGCCAAGCCGGCGGACCTGATCCTGGTGACCGACGATCCCGGACACCACCTCGATCCGGCGGCCATCGAGCAGCTCCGCAAGCCGGGTGCCCCGGTCGTGCTGACCGCGACGGCGCACGCGCGGTTAGGCGACGGCGAGGTGCTCGCGAACGGCGCGCAGGGCGTCTTCGCCGGCGTGCCGGTGGAGGCCGTCCCGGCCTACGACATGACCCCCGGGACGCCGTGGCATCCGCAGGGCGAGGCCAACGGCTACGTCGTCACCCTCGGCGGGCGGCGGCTCTTCTTCTCCGGGGTGGGGGAGTGCGTGCCCGAGATACAGGCGCTCGAGGACATCGACGTCGCGTTCATGCCCATGAACCTGCCGGTCGACCGCATGCGCCCGATCCCGGTCGCCGAGTGCGTCAAGACCTTCGGGCCGGAGTGGGTCTACCTGATCCACTACGACAACGCCACCGCGCGGTGGTTCGGGGACCGGACGCAGCCCCGCCCGGACAACGCGATGGAGATCGCCGCCACGATCCAGGCCCTGCGGGACGCTCTGGACGGCGAGTCCATCGAGGTGCGTGACGGCGACTGGTACCCGCGGTAGACCCGCAGGCGCCGGACGCCGGTCCGACACGCGCGGTTCGCTCGCAGCAGCATCGAGGGATGCGACGTCCGGCGCCGAATGCAGGGGCGCCGAACCCGTCGCGCGCTCCGCCGGCCTTGGGTAGGATGGACGGCATGCGACGCCTGTATCACGCGCAGCCTGCGGAACGCGAGCGTGTGGAGCGCACGCTCACCGCGGCGCTGGAGGGCGAGCCGGACCTGGAGTTCGCGTGGCTCCACGGCTCGTTCCTTTCCGGCGGTGGTTTCCACGACGTCGACGTCAGCGTTCACCTGAACGCGGTCCCGGACGTGCGCTTCCGGCGCGGGCTGGACTTGGCCGTGCGCCTGGACCGCGACACCGGGTTCCCGGTGGACGTGCGCGTGCTGAACGACGCCCCGGTCACCTTCCTGTTCCATGTCTTCCGGGAGGGGCGCCTGCTGCTCAGCCGGAACGACGAGCTCCTGGCTGACCTGATGGAGCGGACGGTCCGGGAGTGCCTGGACATGGAGCCGTTGCTGCGCCGGGCCACCATCGAGGCGTACGGCGCGTGACGCTCAACCCCGACGTGGTCCGCGCGCGGTGCGCTGAGCATGGCGAAGTTCCGCAATCTCCTCGTTCACGTGTACTGGGAGGTCGACCACCGGCGGGTGCATGCCGCGATGCGGGAGAACCTGGGCGATCTCCGGGCGTTTGCGGCGGCTGTCGTCGCGCTTTTGTGAGGGGAGCACGCGCCAACCTGGGCGGGTGATGTCGCCCTGATCAGATCCGAGCAAGCCAGGAACCATCGCCGACGCGGTCTGTGAGCCGGCGTGCATTCCGATCACCGCCGCCGGTCGAGCCAGGCGCGCAGGCGCGCGGTTTCGGCGGCAAGGGACGGCTCGAGTTCCACCTGGTAGAGCCGGGTGCGGACCACGAAGATGTCCATCTCGTCCGGCGGCGTGTCCCGCTCGACGATCTCCTGCACCTTGCGGTGGAAGAACGTGCCCCAGTCCGGACGTCGTCCGTCCAGGTCGGTGAAGCCGTATTCCCTCGCGAGCGCCCAGCTCGAGAACAGCCCGCCGCTCTTCTTCGACACGTCGGGATCGGCAGCCAGCGCGGCTACGGCTCGGCCGACGAAGCAGGGGGTCTCGGACTCGGCGAAGTAGGGGTCCTTCTCGATGGCGTCCCGCCAGTTCGCCTCGGTGACGCCGAAGCTGTCGAGCACCGCTTCCGAGCGCAGAAACCCCGGTGTGATCGCCAGCGCCGTCACGCGGTGGGCCTGCAGGTCGGCCGCCATCCCGTAGGCGAGCCGGATGACGGCGTTCTTGGCCAGGTCGTAGAAGAGGTTGCCGCGGTACCCGAGCGTGTCGCCGTCGGTGACCTCGACGATGAGGCCAGCGTTGCGCTCGATCATCAGCGGCGCGCCGTGCCGGCTGGTGATGATGTGGCTGTGGACGGCGCGTTTCAGCATCTCCAGCCCCTTGGCGATGGAGAGCTCCCAGAAGGGCGATTCCCATTCCGTCAGTGCGTCGCCGCCCCAGACGTCGTTGACCAGGACGTCCAGCTTGCCCTGCTCGGTGCGGACGCGTGTGAAGAGCCGCTCGACCTCGGACTCGACGGTGTGGTCCGTCCGAACGGCGATGCCGCGGCCGCCCTCCGCGGTGACCAGATCCGCGGTCTCCTCAATCGTCTCGGATCGTCCCGCCGTGGCGGGGCGGCCCCGCACGCTGCGTCCCGTGCAGTAGACGGTAGCCCCCGCCGCTCCCAGCATGCGGGCGATGCCGCGGCCGGCGCCGCGAGTCGCGCCGGCGACGACAGCGACCCTGTCTTCGAGTGGTTGATGTGGCATGGCTCTCGGGTAGCCGCGGGTTCGGCTGAGCGCGTCTCCTCAGCTCCAGCCCTCGCGCTCGATCAGCCGCTCGATGTGCGCGAGGTGATGCCGTCCGTGCCAGGCGTAGCCGCCCACCGTGACGGCCAGCGTTGCCGCGCCTGATTCGGGGTGTACGAACTCGCGTTGCAGTTGCGGCCAGCTCAGGCCGCCCAGCAGGTCCACCCAGCGGCGGTGCAGGGCGTCGAGCAGGTCGAGCGAATGGGCGATTGGTTTCTGGCAGTCCGGCAGCGTGGCCCAGCCCTTCTCGTCGTAGGCCTTGATCACGGGTCTGTCCTCGGTCAGCGCCCACTTGAAGCGGATGAGGCTGTTCATGTGACTGTCGGGCACGTGGTGCACGACCTGGCGGACCGTCCAGCCGCCGGGGCGATAGGGGGTGTCGAGCTGACCGTCCGCCAGTGGCTCGACGGTGCGCCGGAGGTGGACCGGCAGCACCGCGAGGTCGTCGATCCAGGCGTCGACCTGGGCTCGGGTGACCGGATCCGCGGGTGAATACTGTCCGATGGGATAGCGGATGTCAGGTGTCTGTAGACTCATGGATTCGCATCCGGAGAAAGACGCAGGAACAACGAGCGTAACGGATTCGACGCGCCGGCGTCCTGATCGTCAGAGAGCCGCGAGCCCTGTGGTCGGACCGCAGGAAAGCGGAACACGGCGGAAGCGCAGGGTGCGGCCTTCAGGAGATGACGAGCAATGCATGTAGTGCCTCGAACGGTGACCATCGTCGCAACGCTGTTTCTGATGCTCGGCTGGACGCTGCCGGCCGGTGCGCAATCGTCCGATGCCGAGCGCTACTGGGGCCAGTGGCGCGGGCCGGAGGCCACCGGCGTCGGCCGGCACGCCGACCCGCCGCTGACGTGGAGCGAGACCGAGAATATCGCCTGGAAGGTGGAGATGCCGGGGCGCGGGTCGGCGTCGCCGATCGTGTGGGGCGACAAGGTCTTTCTGCTGACGGCCGTGCCGATCGGCGATCCCGTGCCGGCGGCCGCGCCGGAGGTTGCGCCGCGGCAGCCGCCGGCGGGACGGCGCGGCGGGCGCGAAGGGCGGGGCGGCCGCGGAGGGCGACGCGGTCCGCAGGCGGTTCGGATGCATCGGTTCATGGTCATGGCGTTCGACCGCGAGACCGGCGCCACCGTGTGGGAACGGGTGGCCCGCGAGGAAGTGCCGCACGAGGGGTACCAGCAGCCGAACGGTACCTATGCGTCCGGCTCGGCGGTGACCGACGGGGAGCGCCTGTACGCGTTCTTCGGGTCGTGGGGCCTGTATGCCTACGACCTGGACGGCGAGTTGCAGTGGGAGGCCGATCTCGGCACCCGGTTCATGCGCAACGCTTTCGGCGAAGGGACGACGCCGGCGCTGCACGGCGACACGCTGGTGGTCACCTGGGACCACATCGGCGGCCAGTCGTTCGTCGCGGCCCTCGACGCGCGCACCGGGGAGGAGCGGTGGCGGGCGAACCGCGACGAGATCGACACGTGGGCCACGCCGCTCGTCGTCGAGCACGCCGGGCGCGCGCAGGTGATCACGCCGGCCATGGACCAGGTCTACAGCTACGACCTCGAGACGGGCGCGATCGTCTGGCGCAGCCGCGGCACCACCATGAACGCCATCCCGTCGCCGGTGCATGCCGGCGGGATCGTGTACGTCACGAGCGGCTACCGCGGCAACAACCTGCAGGCCATCCGGCTGGCCGACGCGCGGGGTGACATCGCGGACACCGGCGCCATCGTCTGGCAGCTCGACCGCGACACCCCCTACGTGCCGTCGCCGCTGCTCTACGACGACGCGCTCTACGTGCTCAAGAGCAACGACGGCATCCTGTCGGCATTCGACCCGGCGACCGGCGAGCCGCACTACGCTCTGCAGCGGCTACGGGGGGTTCCCAACGTCTTCGCGTCCCCGGTCGGGGCCGCCGGGCGGGTCTACATCACCGGCCGCGACGGCGCGACGCTCGTGATCCGGCAGGGTGCGCGCTACGAGGTGCTTGCCGTGAACCAACTCGACGACGGGTTCGACGCATCTCCGGCGCTGGTGGACGACGAGCTGTATCTGCGCGGCTACCGCCATCTGTACAAGATCGCCGAGGAGTGAGGGGCGGAGTGGGGAAGCCGGCGGGATCGTGGACCGTCCATCAGCTCGGGGCGCTCGGCCAGGAAGTCGTCGCCCACGGGAGGCGCGTCTTCGGGGTAGGACGTCCACGTCTTGCGCGCCGGCACGATGAGCCTCAGAACGTGCCCGGCAGCCGCGCGTCCAGCACCATCGCCTCGGTCAGCGTGCTCCCGAACCCGGGCGCGGTCGGCGCGACGAAGTCGCCGTTGTCGGCGCGGGCCGACATCGCGTCGAGGATCGGCGAACCGGCCGGGAAGCTCTCGGCCATCGTGCAGGTCCGCGCGGTGAGTGCGATCGGCAGGCCCCAGACGCTGCCGCCGCGGTGCGGGATCAGTTCCAGCCCGGCCCCCTCGACGAGGTCCCGGATGCGTTTGCCGGCGGTCAGCCCGCCGCACCACGTGATGTCGGGCTGCAGCACCTCGGCCGCGTGGGTGCGGACCAGGACGTTGAAGCCGTGCTCGGTGTACTCGTGCTCGCCGCAGGCGACGCGGGTCCAGCCGGGTCCGCCGCCGCCGATCCGGCGCACCAGCTCGGCGTAGCCGAAGACGTCGTCGGGCGACAGCAGCTCCTCCATGAAGTAGAGGTTGGCCGGCCGCAACTGCTGCGCGTAGTCGACCGCCCAGTCGGCGGTCCCGTTGCGCGAGACGCAGTCGATCATCAGGTTGCGGTCGGGTCCGATGGTGTCCCGCGCGGCCAGGATCCTCTCGACGACGCGGCGCTGCCGGTCCGGCGGCGTGTGCGGGCCGACCGGCGTGCCGATCTTGAAGTTGCGGACGCCGCGGGCCAGCGCCTCCGGAATGTTGCCCCCGGTCTGGTAGATGGGAAGCCGCTCGCGCGCCCAGCCGCCGATCATCTCCGCGACGGGACGCCCGGCGTGCTTTCCGGCGATGTCCCACAGCGCGTTGTCGACCGCGCTCAGCGCCATCGGGAACAGCCCCCGCCGGCCGTAGAGGACGCCGGAGCTGTACATCTGGTCCCAGCGTTGCTCGACGTCGAGCGGGTTGGTGCCGACCAGCAGGTGGCGCAGATGCCCGCGGATGATCTCCACCGCGGCGGTGCCGCCGGCGCCCATCCCGAAGCCGACGATCCCCTGATCGGTCTTGATGACGGCGATGATGGCCGATGGGAGCTGCTCGAACGGGCCGCCCCAGCGCCAGCGGCGCGGGTCGTCGTCCGAGTCGAACACCGGCGGGTCGAGCAGCCCGTCCGACCGCTGGTTGATGTAGATGGGGTAGGCGTCGACCTCGCGGATCGTGATGCGCGGCCCCTGAGTCTGGACGGCAGCGCCGCCACCGGCGGCCGGCCGGTTGGCGCGCCCAGGTGACCCGGCCGCGCCGCGGGTCGCGCCGAACGACGCCGCGAGCGCGGCGAATCCGCCGAGCCGATGCAGAAACCGCCGGCGGGAGGGCCGGTCCGCCACATTGTCAGATGGGTGGGACATGGACCGTGAGTCTACTAGAACTGCACCCGCACGCCGCCGTTGATCACCCGCCCGTCGAGCGGCGCCCAGGCGTCGACCGTCCAGCGTCCGTCGACGGCGCGGTCGGGACGCAGGACCGGGTCCCACGCCTGTTGCCGCACGCCGGTGAGGTTCTCGAGATTGACGAACAGCCGAAGCGGGCCGACGCGCCGCTCGATCAGCAGGCCGGCCAGGGTATAGGGCTCACCGGTGGCGCGATACGGGTTGGCTTCCAGCCGCTGGCGGCCGGTGTAGTACAGCTCGAAGCCGATGCGGCCGTCTTCGTTCTCCACCATCGCCACGAGCCCGGCGCCGTGCCGCGGCGTCTGCGCCACGTCGCTGGTCACACCGCCGACCCGTTCGCGCGACCGCACGTAGGTGTAGCTGGCGGTGAGGGCGAACGGCGGCTGCCGGAGCGTGCCGAGCAGCTCCAGTCCGACGTTGGTGGTCGGGTGATCGAGGTTGCGCATCACGTAGGTCGACCGGTCGACGTGCACCGGGTCCACGATGCGCGACCGGAAGAGGGTGGCGGTGTAGGCGGTCGGTCCGAGCGTGCGCGTGAGGTCGATGGAGACGCTGCGGCCCCGTTCCGCCCGGAGCGGGCCGTCGACGGTGAGCCGGGTCAGGCCGGCCGCCTCGGTCTCTTCCGTCAGCGGCGTCGGCCCGAAGAACCCGGTTCCCGTAGATACGCGGGTCGACCAGTCGCTCGACCGCAGCAGCGCCGAGACGCGCGGGCTGACGAACCAGCCGTACGCGCTGTGGCGGTCCAGCCGCCCGCTCATCGACAACGCGAGCCACGGCCGCACGTCGACGTCGTCCTGCACGAACACGCCGGGCGTGGTGAAGGCATGGGCGTACCGCGGGACGTCCGTGGGATGGTAGGCGTCCTGCTCGACCGCGACGCCGGCGACCCAGGTATGCGGCCCGGTCGCCCGGCGCACGGTAATCTCGGCAAAGCTCGTGTCGTGCCGATCGCGCTCGAGCGCGTCTCCGAAAAGATGGTCGTGCCACTGCCGCGCCAGCGTGGCGCGCGCGGTCACGACGGAGCGGCCGGCCAGCGTCTGCCACAAGGCGCCGAGGTCGAAGCGGCTCGTCTCCAGAGCTTCCCGATAGGGTGCTCCCGTGGCCGGGAGCCCGTGGCCCGGCTGCGTGCCGCCGGTGCGGCTCTCGCGTGTGGCGCCGGTGGTGAGGAACAGCGACTGGCCCTGCCCGTCGTCCCAGAAGAACCGCGGCCGCACGACGCCGCGTCCGTAGTGCGCCAGGTCGGTCCACCCGTCGCCGTCGACGTCCGTCTGGTCCTGCCGGTGGCCGCCGCCGAGGAGGGTCATGCGCCACGAGTCCGAGAGCGGTTGGGACATCCACACCACGCCGTCCGTGGCGCCGCGCGTCGACCGGTTGAACAGGATCTCCCGTTCCGGCTCGTCACCGGGCCGCCGCGACAGGAGGTTGACGACGCCGCCCATGGCGCCGGCCCCGTAGAGCGCGGAAGCCACCCCCTTGATCACCTCCACCTGTCCCAGGTCCATCGGCGGGATCTGGAGCAGGCCCAGGCCGCCCGGCTGGCTGCCGTAGAGCGGCAGCCCGTCCGACAGGAAGCGGGTGTAGCGGCCCCGCATGCCCTGAATCCGGACGCTCGCGGCGCCCAGCGACGGCGACGTGGCCTGTACGCGCATCCCGCCCATCTCGTTGAGCAGCATGACGATGTCCCCGGGCGTCATGAGCATCTTCTCTTCGATCTCCTCCCGGTTCAGAGCCTCGACCCGGAGCGGCTGATCCTCGATGCGGCGCCCGGTGCGCGTGCTGGCGACCACCGTCACTTCCTCCTCGATGGTGATCTCCGTCGGGCCGGTCTGTTCCCCCGCGGTGGTCTGTTCCCCCGCGGTGGTCTGTTCCTCCGCGGTGGTCTGTTCCCCCGCGGTGGTCTGTTCCCCCGCGGTGGTCTGTTCCGGCTTCCGGGCGCCGGCGCCCAGCGAGGCGGCAGCGGCCGCCAGCAGGACGGCGAGGGCGATGCGGTTCGGCATGTCGGGATCTCTGCCACGCGTCCGGCAGCTTCGCGCGGTGGATGGCCGGCGCAGGGAGCGCACTATACTCGCTGCGGATCGGCGGATTCCACGATATCAGGTGAGGTGGTCATGAACCGTTCACGAAACGGACGCGTCCGGATGTCCGAGGCTGCGGTCGTGTCGGCGGCGGCGATGGTTCTGGTGCTGGGCATGGCCGTGCCCGGCGCCCGGCAGATGCCGGAGAGCGGGGCCTACACGGCAGCGCAGGCGGAGTCGGGCCGCGCGGTGTACGAGCGGGAGTGCGCCGTCTGTCACCAGTCCAACCTGCAGGGCAGCTTCGAGGCTCCGCAGCTCGCCGGAGAGAGCTTCCTGCAGTTCTGGGCCGATCTGAGCACGCGGGATCTGTTCGATCGGATAAGCAACTCGATGCCGCCCGGGCAGGCGGGCTCGCTCACGGACGAGGCGTACCTCGATGTCGTCGCGTACCTGCTGCAGGCGAACGGCGCGCCGGCTGGGGGCGACGCACTGGCGGCGACCAACGCGGTCGCCATCGGTTCGATCTCAGGGAGTGCGTCGCAGGCCGTCGCGCAGGCCGGTGACGGTGGGACCCCGGCGGTGGCCTCGGCGGCGGCTTCGACCTCCGCCCCCGAGCCGGGCGGTGTCACCGCGGCCGGCACGGTAGAGGGCTACCGGCCGGTCACCGACGAGATGCTGCGCAATCCCGACGACGGCGACTGGCTGATGATCCGCCGCAACTACGAGGCCTGGAGCCACAGCCCGCTGGCCGAGGTCGACCGCGGCAACGTCGGCGAGCTGGAGCTCGCGTGGGTATGGGCGATGAACGAGGGGGGCTGGAACGCGCCCTCGCCGATCGTCCACGACGGCGTCATGTACCTCGCGGGCATCGGTCCGGTGGTGCAGGCGCTCGACGCGTCCACAGGTGACCTCATCTGGGAGCACGAGGTGGAAGTTTCGACGACCGGCTACTCCGGCATGAGCCGCAACCTCGCCATCTACGAGGACAAGCTGTTCCTGGCCACCCCCGACGCCCGTCTGATCGCCCTCGACGCCCGCACCGGCGAGCGGGTGTGGGATACCGTCATAGCGGACCACACCGAGGGCTTCCGCAACACGAGCGGGCCGGTCGTGGTCGGCGGGACGCTCGTGCAGGGGCTGAGCGGCTGTGACCGGTACACGCTGGAGAGCTGCTTCATCAGCGGCTATTCCGCGGAGACGGGGGAGCGGCTCTGGCGGTTCAACACCGTCGCCCGGTCCGACGAGCCGGGCGGCAACACGTGGGCCAACGTGCCCGACTACCTGCGCGGAGGCGGCGACACCTGGATCACCGGCAGCTACGATCCCGGCCTCGACCTGGTCTACTTCGGCGTGGCGCAGGCCAAGCCGTGGGTGGCGCTCAGCCGCGGGATGACGGTGAACGATCCCGCGCTCTACACCAACTCGACCGTCGCCCTCCGGCCGGGCGACGGGAACCTCGAATGGCACTTCCAGCACGTGCCGGGCGAGACCCTGGACCTCGACGAGGTGTACGAACGGGTGCTGGTGGACGTCGGGGGCCGCAAGGCGGTGTTCAGCGCCGGCAAGCACGGCATCCTGTGGAAGCTGGACCGGGAGACCGGTACGTTCCTCGGGTACAAGGAGACCGTCTACCAGAACGTCTTCGACCGGATCGATCCCGAGACCGGCGCGGTCACCTACCGGCAGGACATCGCCGACGCGCGGTTCGAGCAGCTCGTGCCGGCGTGCCCGAGCACCGCGGGCGGCAAGAACTGGCACCCGATGAGCTACCACCCGGGATCGGGGCTGCTGGTCCTGCCGCTCGCGCAGAGCTGCATGGAGCTGGCGGCCCGCGAGGTCGCCTTCGAGCTCGGTTCCGGCGGCGTCGGGATGAGTTCGCGGCCGTTCCGCGAGATGCCGGGCACGGACGGCCGGCTCGGGAAGCTGGCCGCCTACGACGCGGAGACGCTGGAGGAGGTCTGGAGCGTCGAGCAGCGGCCGACCTTCCTGACCGGCGTGCTCACGACGGCCGGCGGGCTGGCCTTCGCCGGCGACCTCGACCGCCGCTTCCGGGCGTTCGACGTGGAGACGGGCGAGGAGCTCTGGCGGGCTCGTCTCGGGACGTCGGTGCAGGGCTTTCCGATCAGCTTTCGCGCCGGCGGCAGACAGTATGTCGCGGTGTCGACCGGCCTCGGCGGCGGCAGCCCGCGGCTGATGCCCCGTATGCTCGCGCCGGACGTGCGTTACCCGGGCAGCGGCAACGCGCTCTACGTCTTCGCGCTACCCGAGCCGGAGGAGGATGCCGTGGCGGACGTGCTGGCGCTGGAGAAGCGGATCGAAGCGGCGGTCCTGCGGGCCGACGTCGCCTACCTCGACGGCGTCCTTGCCGACGACTTCACCTACACCCACGGGGACGGCTGGACCACGGGTCGTCCGATACTCGGCGTCGACGCCCGGGAGGAATGGCTCGCTTCGCTGTCCGGCCGCTATTCGGAGCGGGAGGTGGATTCGCAGCAGGTCGAGGTCCACGGGGACGTCGCCATCACGATGGGACGCGTGCGCGCCCGCTCCGGCGGGTCGGCTGCAGCCCAGCGTTCCTTCAGCTTCTGGTACGTCCGGGTCTACGCCCACCGGGACGGCCAGTGGCGGTACCTCTCGCACCGCACGGTGCATGGTCCGTTGTACGAAGACTGATCCACATGGCCCGGCGTCTGGACGCTGCCGAAGACCTGGCGGGTCGGCTGCTGTCGCGTTCGACGGATTCGCGCCGCATGTCATCGGTCGCGCCGTTCGGCGGCGCCGCCGTCGTGATCGGAATCCTGCTGGCGGTTCAGCCGGCGGGGGCCCAGTCTCCGGCCGGCGCCGCGATCCCGACCGCCGCAACGCCCTCGTTCGCGGCCGTGGCCAGCGCGGACCCACCGCGTCTGGACGGCGTCGTCCTGGGCGATCCGATCTGGAACGCCGCGGCGCCCGCCACCGGCTTCCGGCAGACCCAGCCCGATGAAGGGGCGCCGGCCTCGGAGCGCACCGAGGTCCGCGTCGTCTTCACCGCGAGCACGCTGTACATCGGGGTGATCTGCCATGACCGCGACGCCGGGTCGATCACCATTGCGGACAGTCGGCGGGACGCATCGCTCGACGATGGAGACAGCGTCCAGATCATTCTCGATACCTTCCTCGACCGGCAGAGCGGCTTCGTCTTCGGCACCAGCCCGGCGGGGCAGGAGTACGACGGGCAGGTGGTGAACGCCGGGGAGGGTCGCCTGGGGCGCAGCACCACCACGTCGAGCGGCTCCGGCGCCGGGTTCAACGGCAACTGGGACGGCGTATGGGAGGTGCGCACGTCGCTGTCGGACGCCGGCTGGAGCGCCGAGTTCGCCATTCCGTTCCGGACCCTGAGCTATCCGGTCCGCGAGGTCCAGACCTGGGGCGTGAACGTCCAGCGGAATATCCGCCGCCGCAACGAGATCGTCTACTGGGCGCCGTTGCCCCGTCAGTACAACCTGCTGCGGCTGTCGCTGGCCGGGCAACTGTCCGGGATTCGGCCGCCGGCGGCGGAGCGCAGTCTGAAGATCGTCCCGTACGTCGCCGGCGACCTGACGCACAGCGACGAGCGCCGCCGCACGATCGGGCTGGGCGACGCCGGCATCGATCTGAAGTACGCCGTCACCCCCGCCCTGACCCTCGACCTGACCTACAACACGGACTTCGCGCAGGTCGAGGTGGACCAGCAACAGATCAATCTCGATCGCTTCAACCTGTTCTTTCCCGAGAAACGACCGTTCTTTCTCGAGAACGCCGGCATTTTTTCGGTGAGCAGCGTCCGCCAGGTCGCCGGGGGCAACCCGGGTCAGACGGAGCTGTTCTTCAGCCGTGGCATCGGCATCGGTCCCGGTGGACGGGAGATCCCCATTCTCGGGGGCGCCCGTCTGTCGGGCAAGGTGTCCGACGCGGTGTCGGTCGGTCTGCTCAACATGCAGACCGAAGCGGTGGACGGGCTCGCGCCCGCGAACAACTTCACCGTGGCGCGGGCGTATCGCGACCTGCCGAACAGCTCGCAGATCGGCGCGATCTTCGTCAACCGGCAGGCGACCGGCGCGCTGGCCGGGAGCGGCGACTACAACCGCACCTTCGGGGTGGACGGACGGGTGGGGATTGGACCGAACGGGCAGATCGCCGGGTTCGCCGCCGAGACCGACACGCCCGGGCTCGCCGGGGACGACCACGCCTACAACGTGGCCTGGGACCACAACTCGGAGCGTTGGCGCTTCACGCTCGGCTACGTCGAGGTGGCCGACAACTTCAACCCGGAGGTCGGGTTCCTGCGCCGGCGTGGGTTCCGCAATCTCGACTCCGGCTTCTCGTTCATCACCCGCCCGAGAGGCATTCCGTGGCTGCAGCAGGTGCGGCCGCACGCCACCTTCAACCGGTTCTGGAACTTCGCCGGGTTGCAGGAGAGCTCGTTCCTGCACATCGACAACGATCTGGAGTTCGCCGACAGCACGCTCATCAAGACCGCCTGGAACGTCACGGGCGAGGGCGTGACCGAACCGTTCGAGATCGCGGAGGGCGTCATCGTGCCGGCCGGCGTCTACGACCACAACGAGGCGCAGCTCGCCTACGAGTCGAATCGCGGCGCCCCGGTCAGTCTCGGCGTGCGTGCCCGGATCGGGGGGTTCTTCGGCGGCCACCGGGCCACGGTGGGACCGACTCTGAGCGTGCGCACCGGCGACAGGTTCAATGCGTCCGTCCAGTGGAGCCGCAACGACATCGATCTACCGGGGGGGCACTTCATCGCCAACCTGACCAGCGCCCGGATCGCCATCAACTTCTCGCCCCGTCGCTTCTTCATGGCGCTCGTGCAGTACAACGATGCCGCGGACCTCTGGTCGGCCAACCTGCGGGTGGGGCTGCTCGGGCAGGCCAACACCGGGCTCTTCATCGTCTACAACGACACGCGCGGCCTGCACGACACGATACCCTCCGGCGGCGGGCGGAGCCTGATCCTGAAGTTCAGCCGTTTGTTCGACCTGCATTAGTCTGGCGCCACCCGCGCAGCAGGCGCAATGCCCTGGAAATCATGAAAGAAGAGCTGGTGCACATCGCCCAGGGCACCGCCGGAAGGCACCTGTTGTTCCTCATCGAGCGAAGGTCTGGCGCCGGTCGGTCGTGCGCGGTCAGCGTCGCGTTCCCTTCTTCATCTCGACCGAGGAAGACGGCGGGTACCGGGTCATCAAGCTGCATCAGGACGGCGGCAGTAGCGGGCGTCCGTTGCGTCGATCCGCCGCCAACCTGCCGCGCACGGTGCTGTCGGTGGCCAACGCGGCGGAAAGTCCCACCGTGGTGGTCGCCCGCCGGGAAATGGAAGCGTGGCGGATGCTGCAACTGGAGCCCTCGGCACTCAGACGGCCGGATGAATTCTCCTCGCCCACGCGCCTGGAGACGGATGGCAGCCATCTGGCGGCTACCCTGTACCGCTTGGCCCGCAATGCAGGACCGGAAGGCGATGGTGCGTCGACGGAGGCGAACATGACGCGGACCTGCGGCCGGATCGCCATTCGACTGAGCGAACTGATAGACGACGTGCGTAACATCAACATCGACCGGGATGAGAAACGGGAACTGCTGACCCTGTACGCGCAAGATGGCGAAGGCACCCGTCACCCGGCCCGTGCGCTGTCGGACGGCACCTTGCGCTTGGTCGGTCCTGACAGGTTCGGACGATGACCGCAGCACCGGCGGCAAGTGGGGGTTGAACGCGTACCGGACGGCTGGCGCCTCTCGGACGACGCCGTGCGCTTCGATCCCCGCCGGGGGGATGTTCTTCCTCTTGGCAGCATAGGTGATCGACGTGACCGTACTGGCCGTTTCGTTTGCGCGGCCTGTTCCGGGATTCTTCTTCCGGGGCATGCGCAATTGTAGCCGCTGGAACGCGCGACCGTCATGGACGGACACGCCGTGATTGTCCGGCTACGGTGAGGGGCGCGTGCCCGCGACGGCCTCTGCCTTCGGAACGGTAGCGTCTCGCGACGAGTCGGTCATGAACGAAGTTGGGAGGTGCTCGCAGCAGCGATTCGGTGCGGCACTCAGGCGTCGCCGTCTGGCTCGATGTCAAGGAACTTGTACTTCCCGCCGGAGACGTATGCATGGACGATCACGGGTCTGTTGACCAGGGGTCCGATCACGTCGTCCACTTCCTCGCCCACTGACTCGACGTGAAGACGATCGTTTCCGACCGCCAACTCGATCCAGTCCTTGTCCAAGTGGACGGCGCGGAGCATTCCATGGAGACGCTCTGGTTCGTTCGCTGACGCTACGGTTTCCCGCCTGGTCTTGCGGATCAACCGGCCGATGTTCTTCCGAACCTCGGCGTCGAGAGTGATTGGGCTGGATTCATCGGATGCGCTCACGTCCAGTCTGTCGCAGATCGTGCCGTCGGGCGCCAGATTGCGCGTGAGCTTCAGAAATGTAGTGCGGTAATCGGCCTTGCCGACAATACCCGCAAGGCCTTCTTCAGGGTCATCGATTTCGACGCGGAGGATTCGGAGAAAGCAATCTGCGACGTCTCGTGGCCGCGGCAGATCGGGTTCAAGAAAGCTCGGCTGATACTCTTCCTGGATGGCAACGGCGAACTGGTAACTGCCGGGAGCGGTCTGGAACAGCCAGGGACGGCAACTGTTCTGGATGTCGCGGCTTGGCGCGCCACGCTTGCGATGTTCCAGTCCTCCCAGGAATTCGGCCGTTCTGTGCAGGATAGATTGGACGGTCTTCACCTTGTCTACAATCAAGTCGAGCGGGGCGCCACCGGGAACGATTTCTGGGCCCTTCACCGAAACCAGGACTTGACCCCGTGCGAAGTGCGCGTTCGCGCTTTCTCTCACCCGTTCCGTCCAGATCGACTGGAGCAAACCCCGTAGTTGCTCCTTGGCGAATGCCGGCAGCGGGTCGAACGCCAACCACCGAACGGCGACGCCTTCGGCGCGCTCGAGCCGGTCTGCCTTGTAGTACAGGGACGCGGCGCTCACTGCCGAGATCCCAAGCGTTCGGGTCTTCGAGGTGTCGAGGGCGGCGAGCGCCTTTTCTTCGGCCTCGGCCGCGCGGGTGTACAGGTCTGGCGTCTCGTGTCGCCGCCCCTCGCGGGACGCGTCCTGAGCTTGGGCAGCCAGCCGCTCACTGACCTTGTGATGTTCGAGCCAGAACATCGTGGTTTGCCAGAGGTTCGCGCGTCTCAGTGTTCGAGATGGGCCAGCATGATGAGACGCGCCCTAAAACCGACCACACCCGCGAGAGCGGGCAGATTGCTGTCGCCCGCCGCGGCTTGCTTCAACTTTCGCTTGAGGCGCTGTTGGATCGTGTGTTCCGGTCCGCGATCAACCCCTGATACCTCCAGACGGACGCAGTTCTCGAGGTCATCCGCGGGGTCGTTGCAGGGGGCAAGATAGTAGTCGGCGCCGGTCCTGGTTTCCGCCCGGCGCACGGCGACAAGTCCGAGGACCAGCTCGACCGCGGCCAGGGCGCGGGCATAGGCGCCTGCTTCTGTGGCGTCGATTTCGTTTGCCCACGCTGCTCGTGTCTGTGCGTCCGAAGCCTGCCAGGCAACAACGGCCACTGTCCGCGAGCCGTTCCGGTCCAGGTCAAGGACCACTGGAGACTCGTGATGCCGGTCCAGACAGACGACGGCAGCCTGCGTGTTCGAGTCCGCAATCGCCTTGGTGAGTCCGACGTGGCGGTGTTCCATGTCGAGAATGGGCAGGATCGGCTTGGTCGCCAAACGGTCTCCCTTCAAGCACGATGGGCCAGAGGACAACGAGCCGTGTTGGCCGTCGGATCGACCAGTGATTGATCCTTGCCGTCGGCTCGTCCGCTGGATTCCGCAGGCGATCCTACCCTGAGAATCCGCGCACCGGAGGGAGCCGACGGCCGGCCGGGCCGGTTTCCGCGATATCGTAGTGTGCGAACTTGGAGGAGAACCCGATGCAAGAACTCATGACACGATTCGTGATGCGCGCCGTGCTCATCCTGGCGCTGGCGGTGCTGCTGCCGGCCGTGGCCCTGGCGCAGTCCTCGGACGCCCCGCGTACGCCGTGGGGCGATCCCGACCTCGGCGGGGTGTGGGACTACTGGACGTTCACGCCGCTCGAGCGGCCGGCGGAGCTGGCCGAGCGGGCGACGCTGACCGTCGAGGAGGCCGCGGTCGTGGCCCAGGAGGCCAACGCGGCCGCGCTGGCGCGCGACCTCGCGGCGCCGCCGGGAGACCCCGGCGGGTACAGCCAGGCGGTCTGGACGGATCGCGCCCGGGCGACGGCGCTGACGCAGACGTCGCTGATCGTCGATCCGCCGGACGGGCGGATTCCGCCTCTCACGCCCGAGGCCGAGGCGCGCGAGGAGGCGCGGCTGGCCGCAGACGGGCAGCCGGTCCGGATCCGCGTCGGCGGGTACGGCACGGCCGGTCCCGAGGAGCGGGGACTCGCCGAGCGCTGCCTGCTCGGGTTCAGCTCCGGGCCGCCGCTGCTGCCGGGTGGGTACAACAACAACGTCCAGATCTTCCAGACGCCGGACTCGGTCGTGCTGCTCATCGAGATGAACCACGACGTGCGCGTGGTGCCGCTCGACGGCCGGCCGGCCCTGACCGACGACATCCGCCAGTGGATGGGCAGCTCGCGCGGCCGCTGGGAGGGGAACACGCTCGTCATCGACACCCGCAACTTCACCGACCGAACGGCCAGCTTCGCCCTGACCGGCCTAGCCCTGGGCGCGGCGGGCGGCCTGCACCTGGAGGAGCGGTTCACCCGCGTGGACGGTGACTCGCTCCTCTACGAGTTCACCGTCCACGACCCGGCCAGCTTCACGCGGTCGTTCAGCGGCCGGTTGCCGATGAACCAGAGCGATCTGCCGCTCTACGAGTACGCCTGCCACGAGGGGAACTACGGCATGGAGAACCTGCTGCGTGGGGCGCGGGCCGAGGAGCGGGAAGCGGTCCAGGAGCCGTGAGCGGGGCTCCGGCTCGGACGGACTCCGGCCCGCGGCGGACAGAGTGACGGTCGCCGCCGTCAACCGACGGCGACGACGTTCTCCGCGGCCGGGCCCTTCTGGCCCTGCACGACGTCGAACTCGACTCGCTGACCCTCGGCGAGGCTCCTGTAGCCCTGGCCCTGGATGGCGGAATGGTGCACGAAGACATCCTTCTCGCCGTCGTCGCGGGTCAGGAAGCCGAACCCCTTGCTGTCGTTGAACCACTTGACGGTGCCGGTTACTGCCATGTTGCGTACTCCAGACTGGTGGAACGAAGTGAGCGGAAACGGGTTTTCATTGCGCACTGATGCGGTGGTGGGAATGCTCGGGAGCGACTGCTAGAAGCCGCGCTTGCGGCCGCGCACGCCGCGGCGGCTGCCCTTCGGCCGGGAGGACTTCGGCGGACGGTCCGGGGTCCAGCCCGGTCGGCTGTCCGTGCCGCCGCCACCGGCTCCTCCGCCATCGTCCCAGCCGCCGCCGCCGCCGCCGAACGACGGTCGCGGTGCGCGCTCGCGGGCCTCGCTGACCCGCAGCGTCCGGCCGGCGAGCTCGAGGCCGTCGAGCTGTTCAATCGCCTTCGACACGAGGTCGGAGTCGCTGAATTCCACGAAAGCAAAGCCGCGGGGCCGGTCCGTGGCGCGGTCCACCGGCAGGACGACGTCGACGACCTGGCCGACCTTGGAGAACGCGGTCTCCAGTTCCTGCCGGGACGTCTCGTAGCTCAGATTGCCGACGAAGACTCTGGAAGAGATGGTGATCCTCCTGACGGGTTGACGGCGTCGTGTGCGCTCGCCGGTCGGAACGAAACGCGCTGCTCGGCGCGCGCCGTGAGGAGAATCGGGTTGACAGGCTCGATCGGCTCGCAACGTGGCAAAGCAGGACAACGCGCGGGTAGACGTACGACACGCCGACCGTCTGTGAAGATACCCGAGCGCCGGCCGCGTGGCAAGTCGCGGCGCGGATACGTGACAGGCGGCCGCCGGTTCCCGGACGAGTCACCGCTATACTTGCTCCAGAGGCCGACCGCGATGCGCTCGGGTGCGACGCGGTGCCGGCTACCGGTTACGATCGAGGGCTCCGCTACGTTGCGGACGGGGCCGGGGGAGGGCAGATGCCGTCGCGAGCACTTGGCAGGATGGGCAGGGTTGGAGCCTTTTGCGCAGCCGCGCTGCTGTGGGCGTGGTCCGCGGGGGCGCAGAACGGCGCCGGCGCGGCGCCGCGCACGCCCTGGGGCGATCCGGAACTGCAGGGGATCTGGAACAACTCGACGACCACGCCGCTCGAGCAGATGACCGAGGCGGAGCTGCAGCGCGACCGCGCCGCGCGCGCGCCGGTCATCGCCGCGACGCGCGGCACCGGCGCGGCGTGGCCGGAGACCGGCGGGCGCCTGCAGCAGCCGTCCCTGATCATCGATCCGCCGGACGGGCGGATCTCGATGACGTCGGCGGCCATCGCGCGGCTGGTCGCACGCGAGAAGGCGCGCGATGGCCGCGGCGAGGCCGACTCGTGGCTCGACCGCAACAGTTGGGAGCGCTGCATATCGCGGACGCTGCCGGTGCAGATGATCCCGAACCTCTACAACAACAACTACCAGATCCTGCAGACGCCGACCCATGTCGCCATCCAGATCGAGATGATCCACGAGACCCGCATCATCCCGATCGACGGCCGCCCGCACGCGTCGGACCGGATCCGCCAGTGGCTGGGCGACTCGCGCGGCCACTGGGAGGGTGACACCCTGGTGGTCGAGACGATTCATTTCCACGACCGGCTCGACGGCGGCGACCACCAGCCCTCGCACATCCTGCAGACCGGGCACCGCGGTCCCGGCGACACGTTGCGCATCGTCGAGCGCTTCACCCGCGTCGACTCGGAGACCATCGACTACCGGTTCACGGTGGAGGATCCGGCCACGTACACGCGGCCGTACACCGTGGCGATTCCATTCCGGTGGCGGGAGAATCAGGCGCCGATCTACGAGTACGCCTGTCACGAGGGCAACTACGGAATGGTCAACCTGCTCACCGGCGGGCGCGCGGGCGAACAGCTTGCGCTCGATGCCTCTGCCCTGGTGTCGCGGCAGCGGATGGAGGGAGGACACCCCGGGGTGCGGGAGCCCGTGGCGCCGTTCCGGACCGAGCGGGACCGGTAGACAGACCGGCACGCGGACGCGGCAAGGAGTCGAAGTGGCGGACGTTGCACCGAAGAGCGCGTACGAGCTCGCGATGGAGAAGCTGAAGCGGCAGGACGAGGCCGCCGGTGTGGAGTCGGTGGAGCTGACGGCGGCCCAGGTCGACGCGATATCCGAGGCCCGGCGCACCTATGAGGCGCGGGTCGCCGAGAGCCGCATCCTGTACCAGTCGTCCGTGGCGGGCGCCGCCGACGTCCAGACGCTACGGGAGATCGAGGCGAATCACCGCCGGGACCTCGCCCGTTTCGCCACCGATCGCGACAGGCGGATCGAGAGGATCCGCCGCGGCGAGACGAGCTGACCGAGGCGCGGCGAGCGTGAAGAGAATCCTGTTCGCGAGGTCCAGACTGAGGTGGACCAACTGGGTTCGAGCCCTGCTTCGCGACGCGCGGGCGCTCCGGCTCGTGTTGCGCGATCCGCGCACCCCATGGCACGTCAGGTGGTTCGTCACCGGGACGCTGCTGTACATCGTCAGCTCCGGCGACCTGATCCCGAGCTTCCTCCCGATTCTGCGCGACATCGACGAGCTGTTCGTCATCCCCGTCGCCCTCTGGCTCGCGATCGGGATCGTTCCGCACGAGATCATGGCCGACTGCCGGAGGCGCGCCCTCATTCTGCATCCGCCGTGAGCGGCAGTCCTCAGCTTCCCGGCGTCCAGATGCGCGATTTCGGCCCGCCGGCCATCGCCAGCATCAGCTCGTTGAGTCGTTTGACGAATCCCGCCGGATCGTCGAGGTGGCCGCCCTCGGCGAGCATGGCCTGATCGAAGAGGATGTGGCTCCAGTCCTTGAACCGGGCGTCGTCCGTCTCGTCCTTCAGCCGCGTCACGATCGGGTGCTCCGGGTTGATCTCGAGAACGAGCGGCACGTTGGGGACAGCCTGGCCTGCGGCCCGCAGGACCCGTTCGAGGTTGGCGCTCATGCCGTCCTGCTCGGTCACCAGGCACGCGGGCGAGTCGACCAGCCGATGCGTCAGGCGCACCTCCCCGGCCTTGTCGTCGAGGGCCTTGCGAATGCGCTCGACGAGCGGCTTGAGGTCGGCCTCGGTCTCTTCCTTCTGCCTGGCCTCCGCCTCGCTGTCGGCGAGGCCGCCAAGGTCCAGGTCGCCCTTCGTCACCGACTGCAGGGATTTGCCGTCGAACGTCGCCAGGTGCGCTACGACCCATTCGTCGACCCGGTCGTGCAGCAGCAGGACCTCGATGCCCTTCTTGCGGAAGATCTCGAGGTGCGGGCTGTGCTGCGCGGCGGCGAAGCTGTCGGCGGTGACGTAGTAGATCTTCTCCTGCCCGTCCTGCATGCGCTCCACGTAGTCGGCGAGCGAGACGCTCTGCTCGGCGCCGTTCCGGTGCGTGGAGGCGAAGCGCAGCAGTTTGCCGAGCCGCTCCTGGTTGCCGAGGTCCTCGCCGAGTCCCTCCTTGAGGACGCGGCCGAACTCGCGCCAGAAGTCGGCGTACTTGTCCGGCTCGTTCTCCGCCAGCTCGTCGAGCAGGCCGAGGATCCGCTTGACGGCCGCATTGCGGATGGCCTCGACGTCGCGGGAATGCTGCAGGAGCTCGCGGGAGACGTTCAGGGGGAGGTCGTTCGAGTCGATCAGTCCGCGGACGAACCGGAGGTAGCCCGGCATCAGCTCCTTGGCGCCGTCCATGATGAAGACGCGCCGGACGTAGAGCTTGATGCCGTGGCGCTGCTCGCGGTCCCACAGGTCGAACGGCGCCCGCCGCGGGACATAGAGGAGCAGGGTGTACTCCTGCCGCCCTTCGACGCGGGCGTGGGTGTGCGCTAACGGCACGTCGAAGTCGTGCGCGACGTGCTTGTAGAACTCGTCGTACTGCTCCTTGGTGATGTCCGTCTTCGGCCGCGCCCACAGGGCCGACGCCTGGTTGACCTTCTCGGTGGTCTCCACGTCGCCGGTGTCCGCCCGCTTGCCGGGGATCTCCTCCTTCTGCATCAGGATCGGGATCGTGATGTGGTCGGAGTACTTCCGGACGATGGTCCGCAGCGCGGGGCCGGAGAGCAGCTCGTCCTCGCCCTCGCGCAGGTGCAGGGTGACCTCCGTGCCGCGCGCCTCCCGGGAGACCGCTTCGAGGGTGTACTCGCCTTCGCCGGTGCTCTCCCAGCGCACCGCGTCGTCCGCCCCGAGCCCGGCCCGGCGGGTCGTCAGGGTGACGCGGTCGGCGACGGTGAACGACGAATAGAAGCCGACGCCGAACTGGCCGATGAGCTGCGCGTCCCGCGTCTGGTCGCCGGTGAGCTGCGCCACGAACTCGCGCGTGCCCGACTTGGCGATCGTGCCGATGTTGTCGATCACCTCCTGCCGCGACATGCCGACGCCGTTGTCCGAGACCGTGATGGTGCGCGCGGCGGGGTCGACGTCGACCTGGACCGCCAGGTCCGGGTCCTCCTCCAGAAGGGCCCCGTCCGTCAGCCCCTCGAAGCGCAGCTTGTCGCAGGCGTCCGACGCGTTCGAGATGAGCTCCCGGAGGAAGATCTCCTTGTTCGAGTAGAGAGAGTGGATCATCAGATCGAGGAGTTGGCGGGCCTCGGTCTGGAATTCGTGGGTGCTCCTGGTCGATGTCTCCGACACGTTGCAACTCCTGAGTCTTCGTTTGAAATGCTCAACCAGAAAATGTAGCACGGACGTGCAGGAAACGCCGGTCCGGCGCGGGCGACCGTGCTATTCTCGCGTCGCGAGCCCCGGCGACGGGGGCGCCGGCGGAGTTCGTATGCAGCACACCGCGCCACGGATGTCCGCGGGGCAGGGTGGCGCCGCGCAACCGGTCGGCCCGGCCCCGAGAGCCGGGCGGGAGGAATCGAGATGGTACGCCGAAAAGTCATGTGCATTCTGGCGGTTCTGTCGTTCGCGGCGCTCGTTCCTCTGGCCGCCGCCGGGCAGGGAGACGTCGCGCGCACGGCGTGGGGGCACCCCGACCTGCAGGGGGTCTGGGACTTCCGCACCATCACCCCGATGGAGCGGCCGGAGGACCTCGCCGGCCAGGAGTTCCTGACCACCGAGGAGGCGGCCGAGCTCGAGGAGACCCGTGCGGCCGAGAATGCCGCCCGCGACGACCAGGAGCCGGACGACATCGTCGGCAACTACAACACGTTCTGGTTCGACCGCGGCGACTCGGTCATCGGGACCCGGCGCACGTCGCTCGTGATCGATCCGCCCGACGGCCGCATTCCGGCGCTGACGCCCGCGGCCGAGAGCAGGCGCGCGGTGATGACCGAGGCGCGGAAGAACACCGGGCCGCACGAGCCTACTCCCGGGGGCTGGGTCGACGACCTCGGCCCGAACGGCCTGCAGGTGCGCTGCGTCACCGGGTTCAACTCCGGCCCGCCGATGACGCCCGGGGCCTACAACAACAACGTGCAGGTCTTCCAGACACCCGACTCGGTGGCGCTCCTCAACGAGATGAATCACAACGTTCGCGTCGTGCCCCTCGACGGTCGGCCGCACATCGGCCTGCGCCAGTGGACGGGTGACTCGCGCGGCTACTGGGAGGGCGACACGCTCGTCGTCGAGACCATCGGCTTCATCCGCGAGACCAGCTTCATGCGGGGCGGTGCGAGCGCCGACCTGCACCTGACCGAGCGCTTCACCCGTGTCTCCCCGCAGGTGCTGCTGTACGAGGCGACGATCGACGACCCCACCACCTGGACGCGGCCCTGGAAGTACGAGGTGCCGATGCAGTCGAATCCGGACCCGCTCTACGAGTACGCCTGCCACGAGGGGAATTACGCGATGGAGGTGATTCTCGCCGGTGCGCGCGCCGAGGAGGCGGAGGCCGCCGCGGCGGCAGCGCGGTAAGGGGCCGCGTTCGTCATTGACAACGGGGCGCGGGAAGCGCAAAGTACACTGTTCGTACAGGAGGAGAGATCCCATGACATGGACCCGGCTGTTCGGCTCCCTCGGCGTCGTCGTGCTCGCGGTGCTCGCCCTGTCGGCGGTCGCACCGGGGACGGCGCTCGCGCAGTCCGACGTCACGTTCACGAAGGACGTGCTTCCGATCCTGCAGGACTCGTGCCAGACGTGTCATCGCGAAGGCGCCATCGCGCCGATGTCGCTGATGACCTACGAGGAGACGCGGCCGTGGGCGCGCGCCATCCGCGAGAAGGTCGTCACGCGCACGATGCCGCCGTGGTACATCGACAAGAACATCGGCGTGCAGGGCTTCAAGTACGACCGCTCGCTCACCGATGATCAGATCGACATGATCTCCGCGTGGGTCGACGCCGGAGCGCCGCGCGGCAACCCGGCGGACACGCCGGCGCCGCGCGAGTTCGCCGAGCGCGACATCTGGCACATCGGCGAGCCCGACTGGATCGTGCCGATCCCCGAGCCGTTCATCGTGCCCGCCGAGGGCGCCAACTGGTGGGGCGACTTCTACGCGGACTCGGGCCTGACCGAGGACGTCTGGATCAGCGCGGTCGAGACCAAGCCGTCGTCCACGGGCTTCCCGGTGGTGCACCACGCGGTCACCCGCGTGCAGGAGACGCCGGACGACGACGAGGGCGATTTCCTCAACGAGTACGCCCAGGGCAAGAACGGCGACATCTTCCCGCCCGGAACCGGCCGCCTCGTGAAGGCCGGCACCGTCATCCGCTTCAACATGCACTATGCCTCCATCGGCGAGGATCGCGCCGACCGCACCAGCGTCGGACTGACCTTCTACCCGGAGGGCGAGAAGCCGAAGCACGAGCTCTTCTCGCGGGCTCTGGCGCAGAACTACGACCTCGACATCCCGCCGGGCGAGGACAACGTTCGGCACGACAGCTACCACAAGTTCGAGAACAACGTCCGGCTGACCGGCTTCCAGCCGCACCTGCACAACCGCGGCAAGCGGCAGTGCATCGAGGCCATCTACCCGGACGGCCAGACCGAGATGCTCAGTTGCGCGACGTGGGACTTCGGGTGGCACATCGTCTACAACTACGCCGACGACGTGCAGCCGCTGCTGCCGGCCGGCTCGATGATGCACACCATCACGTGGCACGACAACTCGGAGGCCAACCGCTGGAATCCGGATCCGCGGAACTGGGCCGGGTTCGGGCAGCGCTCGAGCGACGACATGAGCTTCACGTGGACGAGCTACTACGAGCTCGAGGACGATGAGTACGCCGCCGCGGTCGCCGAGCGGGAGGCGATGAACGCCAACAACAACAACTGACGGAGTCGTCATCATGTTCAGCGGTGGTTTGCGTTTCGTGCTGCTGTGCGGCGCGGTCGGTTTGGCATGCATCGCGGCGAGCGACGCCGAGGCGCAGCTCAAGTTCGACAGGGGCCAGAACGTCGCGCCGGTCTTCGAGGGGTGGGAGCGGAACCCGGACGGGACCTTCAACATGGTCTTCGGGTACATGAACCGCAACTATCGGGAGAGGCCGCACGCGCCGATCGGCGCGGACAACTTCTTCGAGCCGGGGCCGGCCGACCGCGGCCAGCCCACCCGGTTCTACGTGCGGCGCCAGCAGTTCGTCTTCCGGGTGCAGGTGCCGGCCGACTGGGGCGAGAAGGACCTCGTCTGGAAGCTGACCGCGAACGGCCGGACGGACCAGGCGGTCGCGTCGCTGTGGCCGGCGTGGGAGCTCGATGACGGGGTCATCAAGGCCAACCGGGGCATGGGGGCCAACGGCTGGCCGGCCGACAACCAGTTCCCGTACATCGAGGTCGAGCCGGGTACCGACCTGACGGTCACGCTCCCGGATACCCTGACCCTGACCGCGCGCGTGAGCGATGACGGGATTCCGGGGCCGCGCGAGAAGCCGACGACACCGGAACGGATCGCGGCGCTCGAACTGCGCCGGTCGCGGCCGCACCCGATCAACCAGGACGTCGTCAACGCGTTCGAGGCCGGTGAGACCGGGTTGGCCGTCACCTGGACCCATTACCGCGGGCCGGGCAGGGTAACGTTCGACCCGATGGTCACGCAGATCGAAGGCGGGCGCGGCGGCGAGGCGGTGACGACCGTCACTTTCTCCGAGCGCGGGACGCACGTGCTCCGCGGTCACGCCGACGACACGATCAAGGTCACCCCGATCCTCGTGACGGTCACCGTCGACTGACCGGCGCACCGGGGTGTTTTTCTGGCCACCCGGAGCGGCGCGATTCGGTCGCGCCGCTCCGGGTGGCCACTTTATTTTCGGAAGGAGAGACACGTGATCAAGCGTTCACCGGTTCGTGCGGCGGCGGGTCTGTTGGCGGGAGCCATGATGGTGGTGTGCGTGCCGGTCGCCGGCGCGCAGACGGCAGCCGGGGAATGGCAGCCGGAGCGGCTCGCCGACGGCCAGCCGAACATCGAAGGGATGTGGAACAACACGCGGGCGATATTCACGCCGCTGGAGCTGCCGGACGATCTGGCGGCGCGGGACGACATCTCGACCGACGAGCTGCAGCAGCGGGCTGCGGCGCGCGGCACCGGGCGCATCGAACGCTCGGAGTGGCAGGGCCACGAGAACAACCGCGGGGGCGTCGGCGGCTACGGGCTCTACTGGTTCGACTGGTACTTCGACCAGCCGACAGACATCGGGCAGCCGTCGATCATCGTCGAGCCGGCGAACGGGCGCATCCCGGAGCGCACCGCCGACGCGCGTGAGCGGATCGCGCTGAACATGGCGCAGCTCCACGACTCCTACGGCAATATGGAGACGGGCGACCGGTGCATCTCGCGGGGCGTGCTCGGCATGATGATGCCGACCGAGTACAACAACGGCACCCTCATCCTGCAGCCGCCCGGCTACGTCGTCTTCCACAGCGAGATGATCCACAACGCCCGCATCATCCCGATCGACGACGCCCCGCACCTCGACGAGGGGATCCGGCAGTGGGAAGGCGATCCGCGGGGCCGCTGGGAAGGGAACACCCTGGTGATCGAGTCGACCAACTTCCGAGCGGTCCGCAATATGCGCGGTCCGACCGCCGGCACGCGCTCACGCCAGTCCGAGGCGCAGCACATCGTCGAGCGGATCACGGTCGCCGGACCGGACAGGCTGCTCTACTCGGTCACGATGGACGACCCCGAGACGTACACCGGGCCCTGGACGGCGGCGTTCCCCTACGACCGCGACGACGACTACGTCCAGTTCGAGTACGCCTGCCACGAGGGCAACTATTCCGTCCCGAACGCCCTCGGCGGCGCCCGCAAGGAAGAGGCCGAATTTCCGCAATGACGCGGCAGAAGCGAGGTGTGCGATGACGAACCGACTTTTCGTTCGACTCTTGTTCGGCGTGTGCCTGGTGGCCCTCGCGGTTCCGGCCGCGGGTCAGTCGTCGGGCGACGGCTGGACCGTGCCCCGTACGGCGGACGGTCAACCCGATCTGCAGGGTGTCTGGGCCAGCGACTCCGCGACGCCTCTGCAGCGGCCCGAGGAACTGGCCGACACGCCGTTCCTGACCGACGAGGAGGTCGCGACCCTCGCGGGACGCGCCGCCGAGCTCTTCAACGGCGAGACCGACGCCGCCTTCGGCGACAGCGTGTTCCGCGCCGCGCTCGCCGACCGGACCGACTATCAGTCGGGTGACGGCGTCACCGAAGAGAATCCGGAGGGGACCGGCAACTACAACCAGTTCTGGCTCATCGACCGCTGGTTCGACAACCGCACGTCGCTCATCGAGGACCCGCCGGATGGCCGGATGCCGGAGATGACGGACGAAGGGAAGCGACGTGCCGAGGCGCGCGCCGCCGTCGAACGCCCGCGTTTTCCGAGAGGTCCGGAGGATCTCGGCGCCGGCCTCCGCTGCTCGGGCGGCCGGGTGCCGATGACGGGCCGGGGCTACAACAGCAATTTCCAGATCGTGCAGGCGGCCGATTCGGTCGGCATCCTGATGGAGATGATGCACGATACGCGTGTCATTCCGACCGACGGACGCCCGCATCCGCCGGCCGCCATCCGCAAGGACCTGGGGGATTCACGCGGCCGGTGGGACGGTGACGCCCTGGTCGTCGAGACGACCAACTTCAAGCGCGACGTGAACTTCAGCGGCGCGTCGAGCAACCTCCGCCTCGTCGAGCGGTTCACCCGCGTTGCCGAGGATCTGCTGCAGTACGAGTTCACGATGGACGACCCGACCACGTGGACCCGGCCGTGGACGGCCAGGATCTACATGCGGCCGGCGCCCGGCACCGGCCGAATCTACGAGTTCGCCTGCCACGAGGGGAACTACGCGATCGAGAACACGCTGCGCGGCGCCCGGCTGCAGGAAGCGGCGGAAGCGGGCGGCGGTCAGTAGCGCCGCTGGCAGCAGCGGGACGCTGCGAGGAGGCTGTGCGTCTCGACCGGCGTCGGTCACGGCTGCCGATGCCGCCAGCCGGCGCCACCCGCCGTACAGAACGAACGGCCCGACCCTCACGGAGGGCCGGGCCGTTCAACGTTCACTCTCGACCCGTCAGCTAGAACCCGGGCACCATCAGATGGGCGCTCGACGTGCCCGCCTGCATGAGCCAGAGCCCGTCCGAGCGCCGCGCGGCCGGGAGGCCGACCGAGTCGGCGGTCGCGTTGGGGACCGCGATCGTCGCGTGCCGATTGGCGTTCTCCTGGTCGGCGCCGTTCATCGAGTACCAGACCGACCCGAACGCCGCGAGGACGCGCGTGCCGTCCTCCTCGGCGGCGGCCATCATCGCCCGGCGCTCGTCGGCGTCAGCCGCTGCGAACGAGATCGTCCGATTCTGCTCGAAGCGGGGGAGGTTGGCCTCCGCGGAGCACTGGACCGCGAAGTCCGGCGTCCCGGGCACGTCGGAGCGATCCCAGCAGACCAGGCCGTTCTCGCTCTCCTTCACCACGATCCGGTTGTTGTTGTCGTCCCAGCGGACGACGCCGGCGCCGCCGCGGACGCGCTGCGGGGCCGCCATCGTGGCCCGCGCGATCAGCTCCTCGTCCGAGGACTGTGCGAGGGAGAGGGCCGGGGCCGCCAGGAGTGCGGCGAGAACGAACAGTAGAAGGCGTTGCATGTCGTGGTCTCCTTTCGATTCGTCCAGGGATTTGGACGGAATCGGTTCCGGTTACGGCTTCACCCGCACGTACTTCTGCAGGGTGCGCGGCCGCGGCTCGCCGCCGTAGATGTTGCCCGCGGCGTCCACCGAGACGAACTCGGCGCCGTTGCCGGCCACCTCGCGCGGGTCGCCCCAGACGAACGGAATGAACTCGGTGACCCAGCCGGTCTTCGCGTCGCCGATGCGGATGCCGAGCTCCCAGCCCGGGTTCTGCACGTCGTCCGACTCCGAGTCGGCGACGTAGATGCGGCCGTGGGCGTCGAAGGTGATGCCGCTCGGGCGGCCGAACTGCGTCCACTGCGCGAGGAACTCGCCCTCCTGGTCGAAGATCTGCACGCGGTTGTTCGAGCGGTCGGCGACGAAGACGCGGCCGTCGTTGTCGATGGCGATGGCGTGCAGGGTGCGGAACTCGCCGGGCGCGTAGCCGGTCTGGCCCCACTCCATCAGGTAGTTGCCCCCGGCGTCGAACTTCACGACGCGGTTGTTGGTCTCGTTGGCGTGACCGTCGGCGACGAAGATGCTGCCGTCGTCCGCCACGACGACGTCGGCCGGCGAATTGAAGTGGTCCCTGCCGCCGCCCGCCTCGCCCGGCGTGCCGAGCACCATCAGGACCTCGCCGGTCGGGCTGAACTTGACCACCTGGTGCCCGCGGTTGCCGCCCTCGGGCGTGCGCGCCGCGCCCACCCCGTCGGTCACCCAGACGTTGCCGTCCGGATCGACGTCGATGCCGTGCGGCCAGATGAACATCCCGCCGCCGAAGCTCTCGACCGCCGTGCCGTCGGGCGCGAACTTGATGATCGAGTCGAGATCCGAGTCCAGGCACTCCCACCCGAAGAACTCCGGCCCCGCGTCGCAGCGTAGCACCGCCCAGATGTGCTCGCCGTCGTTGTCGACGGTCGTGTCCCCGACCGCGCCGACGATCCGGCCGTCGGTGAACTTCGCCCAGTCGTCGACCAGGCGGTACGGGTTGGGATAGTTCTGCCCGGCCGCGTCCGCGGCCGCGCCCAGGGCGATTCCGAGGATGACGGCGGCGATTCCAAGGCGATTCACTCTCGACATGATCAGCACTCCACGTGAAAACACTGGTTCCGTTGCCTCGCTGCTGCGTCTTCTTCCGATTGCTACTTCTGCTCCTGCGCCCGCTCGCCGCTCAGCGAGTTGGGGACCGCGTAGTTCCCCTCGTGGCAGGCGTACTCGTACTGCAGGTACTCGTCGTCGCGCTTGTAGTTGAAGGCGACCGTCCACGGCGCCGTGTAGGTGTCGGGATCGTCGACCCGCAACTCGTAGCGCAGCGTATCCTCGTCGAGCAACGTGAACCGCTCCACGACGCGGCGCGCCTCGGTCTGCGGGGCGCGCGAGCCGGGACCGCGCTGATTCTCGTTCGGCTTGAAGTTGCGCGACTCGACGACCAGGGTGTCGCCGTCCCAGTGCGCTCGCGGGTCGCCGTTCCAGAGGGCGATCTTTCCGTCCACGTGCGAGCCGGCGTCTATCGGGATGACGCGCGAGTTGTGGATCATCTCGCTCAGGATGACGACATGGTTCGGCGTGTGGAAGAACATCTTGCCGTTGTTGTAGGCGGTCGGCATCATGACTCCGTAGGTGCCGCGGGAGACGCAGCGGTCGCCCGATTCCATCGTCGAGTACGAGTCGTGCAGGTGCTCGCGGTGCCAGGCGACGCTCTCCTGCGCCTTCGGCGTCAGCGCCGGCATCCTGCCGCTCGCCGGCTCGATCAGCAGCGCGGGTGCGTTCACCCCGGCCGGCTCCTTCCAGAACCAGTCGAACCAGTAGTTGGCGTAGGCGCCGACGCCGCGGCTGTTCTCGTGTCCCTCCCAGGTCACCGCCTTGCGCGAATCCGACCGCGCTTGCACGAGGGCCTCGATGTCTTCCTGCGACACCTCGGCGCCGGCCAGCGCGTCGGGCAGTTCGAGCGGGATGTGGGCCGAGCCGACGTTGTTCCAGGTGCCGTTCAGATCGGGCTGCCCGTCGGCGAGCCGGGGCGGATCCCATGTGTCGGGGGCCGTCCCGCCGTTCTGGGCGTAGGTCGGGGCCGTGGCGCCGCCGGCCAGGGCGAGCACCGTCGCGGCTGCGGCGAACGAGGCGACAGATCGAGCCATGATGAACCCTCGCTTTCGCGCAGATGATACCGCACGATCCGCCTTGCGCGCCGTCCCGCCGGGGGCTATCGTAGCCGTCAGGAACTCAACCCGAAGGAAGGTCCAGGATGCGCAATCGATCCATCCCGATGTCGTTGTCCCTGTTCGCCCTTGCCGTGTTGCTGCCCGTGGCGGCGCTCGCCCAGACGCAGTCCGACGGCGAGCCTCTGACGCCCTGGGGCGATCCGAATCTCCAGGGCACCTGGTCGTACGCCTCGCTCACGCCGCTGCAGCGGCCGGCCGGCCTCGGCGACCGCGAGCGCTACACCGACGAAGAGGCCGCCGCGCGCAACCTGGAGGTGACCCTCGATCGGGAGCCGCCGCCGGGCAGTGTCGGCTCCTACAACGCCCTCTGGTTCGACCGCGGCCGGGTCAGCCCCGACCTGCGCACGTCGCTCATCACCGACCCGCCGAACGGCCGCCTGCCCGTCACCGCCGAGACGGCCGCGCAGGCCGAGGCCGACCGGGCGTACCGGCAGGAGCATCCGGCCGACTCGTATCTCGACCGGAGCAACTGGGATCGCTGCATCACCTACCACGGCGTGCCGCCGGTGTCGACGGGCTACAACAACACCTACCAGATCGTCCAGACGCCGAACCACGTGGCGATCCGCGTCGAGAACATCCACGACGTGCGCATCATCCCGATCGACGGGCCCGAGCGCCTGACCGACGACATCCGCCTGTGGAACGGCGACTCGCGCGGCCACTGGGAGGGGGACACGCTGGTGGTCGAGACGCGCAACTTCAGCGCGAAGAGCCAGCACCGCTTCCCGTCCTCGCCGAACACCGTCGCGGTGGAGCGCTTCCGGCGCCTGGACGACAACACCCTCGAGCACACGTTCACCATCGACGACTCGACGGTCTACACCCGGCCCTGGACCGGCATGCGGCACATGCCGCGGCTGCCCGACTACATCATCTACGAGTACGCCTGCCACGAGGGCAACTACGCGATGACCAACCTGCTGCGGGCCGAACGGACCTGGGAGGCGACGGGCCGACGGTGAAGTTCCCGGGAGGGCGTGGGTCCTGATCCCGATGGATGAGCGGCCCGAGGCCGGGGTTCGGACGCTGCCCGCGCTGCTCGCGGCGCGAGCGCGATCGACCCCCGGCGCGCCGTTCGTCCTCTTCGACGACCTGCAGGGGCAGGTCACCACACGCACCTACCACGAGTTCGACCGGGAGACGAACCGGGTCGCCCACCTCCTCGACCGACTCGGCGTCCGCCGGGGCGACACCGTCACCCTGCTCCTGGCCAACTGCCTGGGATTCCTCGCCCTCTGGTTCGGCGCCGCGAAGCTCGGCGCCGTCATCGTGCCGGTCAACACCGCGTCGTCGGCGTCGGAACTGGAGTACCTGGTCGCTCACTCCGAGAGCCGGCTGATCTTCACGCAGGCCGACTGTCTCGACCTCGCGCGCCAGGTGCGCGGCCGGTGCCCGCGGGTAGATGAATTGCTCGTCTGCGGGGCCGGCGCTCCGTCGCCGGCGGTCGACTTCGGCCGGCTCGTAGCCCACTGTCCCGAATCGCCGCCCGAGGCGCCGTCGCCGTCGCCGACCGACGAGGCGGCCATCCTCTATACCTCGGGCACCACGGCGCGGCCGAAGGGGGTGCTGGTCACCCACGCCAACTACCTCTGCGCAGGGGAGACGGTGGCGCGCGCGGTGCGACTGACGCCGGAGGACAGGCAGCTCGTCGTGATGCCGCTGTTCCACGGCAACGCCCAGTACTACTCGACGATGAGCGCGCTGGTGGCCGGGGCCAGCGTGGCGCTGATGGCCCGCTTCAGCGCCAGCCGCTATTTCGACCGGGCCATCGCCCACCGCTGCACCGTCTCCAGCCTGTTCGCGGCGCCCATCCGGATGCTGCTCGCCCAGCCCCGGCGCCCCGAGCACGCGCAGAACGATCTGCGCGCGGTGATCTTTGCCCAGAGCGTGACGCCGGCCCAGCTCGCCGAGTGGGACGAGCGGTTCCGCGCGCCGCTGATGCAGCTCTGGGGCATGACCGAGACCATGGGGCCGCCGATCATCAACCCGTTCGACGGCGAGCGGCGCAACATGTCGATGGGATTGCCGGCGCCCGGCTACACGTCGCGGCTCGTCGACGAGGGCGGCTGCGAGGTCACTCGCGGCGAGATCGGGCAGGTCGTGGTGCGCGGCGAGCCGGGGCTGTCGCTGATGAAGGGGTACTACAAGAATCCCGAGGCCACCGCCGAGACCCTCCGCGCCGGCTGGCTGTGGAGCGGCGACAACGCGCGGCAGGACGAGGACGGGTACTTCCACTTCGTCGACCGCGCGAAGGACATGATCAAGCGGTCCGGGGAGAACGTCGCCGCCAGTGAGGTAGAGGCGGTGATCCGCGAGCACCCCCGCGTGTTCGACTGCGCGGTCATCGGCGTGCCCGACGAGATGCGCGACGAGGCGATTCTGGCCGTGGTCGTCCCGCGAACCGGGGATGACGGGACGCTGGCCGAATTGACCGAGGACGAGGTGATCGGCTGGTGCCGGGACCGGCTGGCCGGCTTCCGCGTTCCGCAGTTGGTGCGCTTCCGGAAGGAGCTGCCGCGCACCTCCGTGGGCAAGATCCGCAAGCACGTGCTCCGCGCCGAGCTCCCGTTGTAGGCTGTTCGCTTGGGCGCCCCGACACGACGCGCGCGGTCGAGGAGGTCGGATCGCTTCCGGGTTGCATCCTCGCCGCGCCTGCGGGAAGATGCCGGGTACGAGCCGATAGGGCTCCATCTGAAAGAGGTGAAACATGGGGTGTCGAACATTCGCGGCGGTTGTCGCAGTCACAGCGGTGTCGGTTCTCGCGGCGATCCCGGCGGCGGGTCAGGACACGGCGCGCACGCCGTGGGGCGACCCGGACCTGCAGGGCATCTGGACCGGCTCTACGCTGACGCCGCTGGAGCGCCCGAGCCGGTTCGCCGGCCAGGAGCTCCTGACCGAGGAGCAGGCGGCGGAGCTGGAGTTGCGCGCGGACAGCACCCGGTTCGTCGAGCGTGAGGTCCGCGAGGGCGACCCGGGTACCTACAACCAGATCTGGTTCGATCCGGGAACGCGTCTCGTGGATCGGCGCACGGCGCTGATTACCGATCCGCCCGACGGGCGCATCCCGTACACGCCGGAGATGGCCGAGCGCACGCGCGAGCAGGCGATCTACCGGGTCAGCGGCGAGCGCAACTCCTGGGTCGACGTCGACACCGGCGAGCGCTGCATGACCGACGGCGTGCCGATGTTCTGGATGGGCTACAACCCGAACCACCAGATCGTGCAGACGCCCGGCCACGTCGTGATCCTCCACGAGATGTTCCGCGACCGGCGGATCATTCCGTTGGGCGAGGGATCGGCGACCGAGATCCGGCAGTGGAACGGCGACATCCGGGGCCACTGGGAGGGCGACACCCTGGTCGTCGAGTCGACCCGCTTCATCGATCGCAGGACCGACCGCTGGGCGCAGACGTGGCGCATGCCGACCGAGACGATGCACCTCGTCGAGCGCTTCACGCGCGTCGACGAGAGCACGCTGATATACGAGTTCACCCTGACCGATCCGGCGAAGTTCACCCGCCCGTGGAGCGTTCGGCTGCCGCTGACGACGAACCAGGCGTCACGCGGCGTGACCGAGGGTCCGCTCTACGAGTACGCCTGCCACGAGGGCAACTACAGTCTCACGAACGTGCTCAGCGGCGCGCGCGCCGAGGATCGGGAGGCGGCTGCAGCGGGAGGCGGGCAGCAGTAAGTCTGCCTTCGTCGTCCTCGGCACGAGCGGCGCTGTTCGGGGGCGGCGGTTGCCTTGGCGCGCCGTCCGGGCCGCGAGTTCGTCCGGTCGGGGGCGGTGAATCGAACCGCTCGTCGTCGTCGAGGGCCGCCTTCGTCGCCTGGACCACGGTGTCGGCGGCGTCGAGGGTGCCGTCGGCCGCCACCAGCGCGCGGTGCGCGGCCCGCACGGCACCCGCGTCGCGGAGCGATTCCGCAGCATTGCGCAGCGCTTCGACCGCCGCCATCAGCGCTCTGGCAGAGTCACGCAGCGCCCGCACGGCCGCCACAGCCTCCGCGAACGTACCGGGTTGCTGCATGCGCATGTGCCGCACGCGGGTCACGACCGTCCGCGCCTCGGTGCTCGCGCGCCCCGCCGCGCGAGCCGCCCACTCCGCCCCTCGCGCGGCATCGGACATCGGGTCCGACTCGGCGGGCCCGGCATCCTGCCCGCCCTGTACCTCGGCCGCCGCGCCGATGTCCGCCGCCGCATCGTCGAGCGCCGTCTCCGCCGCCCGGAGCGCGGTGGTCGCGGCGCCGAGCGCGTCGAGCGCGTCCTCGTCGAGCAGCGCGCGGACGGTCAACAGCACGGCGACCGACCCCGCCGCGAGCCAGACCGCCTGCCGGAGCAGCGCGCGTCGCCTGTCGTTCCGGTCTCGGTGCATCGTTGTCTCTCGATTCCGAGGCTCCGGCGACCCGGAGGCGATTCCCGCCCCCGGGTGCTCCCTCCGCCGGCAGCGATCTCGGCGGGCTACCGTTACGGCAATGCGAACGTCACCAGCATGTTGCTGCCGGTCGGCGCCTCCAACTCCGGCGCGTAGGTCTGCAGCCGGTTGCCGACGCCGCCCACCGGCACCGTCAGGTACTGCCGGCCGTCGACGGCGTAGCTCACCGGATAGCCGCTGATCTGGCTGCCCAGGATCGTCTCCCAGAGCACGTCGCCGTTCTCCGCGTCGAAGGCCCGGAAGCGCCGGTTCGAATCGCCGAAGAAGACCACGTTGCCCGCGGTCGCGAGGGTGGTTCCCGCGTTCGGCGCCCGCTGGCTGAAACGCCAGACCTCGCGGCCGGTCGAAATGTCGATCGCCCGCACCTCGGTCAGGTCGCCGTCCGGTCCGATGTCCGGATCGGGAATCGAGAACCGGGGGCTGGCGCCGGAGATCGTTCGCGGGTTGGTCGTCTGGTTCAGGCAGGAACGGTTGATCGGAATGTAGAGCATCCCGGTCACCGGGCTGTACGACCACGACCACCAGCCCTTCACGTTGTGGCCGCAGATGATGAACTGGTCGCCCTCCTCGCGCGCCACCAGGTCCATGTTGATGTAGGTGGTTCCGGTCTCCACGTCGATATCCGAGATCACGAACCGCTCGGTGCTGTCGAGCGGGAGCGGGTCGGCCCAGAGGAACTCCCCGGTCTCGCGGTCGTTGACGAACAGCCCGCCCGGCTCGCCCATCACGACCACGATCTTGCGCTCCTCGGCCGTGCCGGTCAGCTTCGGGTTGATCCAGCGCACCGCCTCCGGATCCGGATTCACCACCGTGTCGATGAGGGTGCGTTCCTGCACGAAGTCCTGGTCCCAGTCGTCGCACGGCAGGTACTGGTAGTACCAGTCGATGGCGCCGGTGTCGGCGTTCATGGCGAGGGTCGAGTTCGAGTAGAGCTCGCACGGCGAACTGTCTCCGACGTCCCACGTTCCGCGCCGGACGAGCCGGGGATAGGGCAGCGGCACCGCGACGCCCCAGAAGACGCGGTTCAGCTCCGGGTCGTAGCTGCCGGGCACGCCCCACGGGGAGACGTGGACCCGGCGGGCGGTGGGCAGCGCGCCCCAGGTCTCGCCCCCGGGATCGTCGGACCCGGCCGCGGTGTAGGTCCGCCACCGCTCGGTCCCCGTGTCCGCGTCGTGGGCCGCCACGTAGCAGCGCGCCTCCAGGCTGGAGGGGCTGCAGGTCCGCCCGCTGACCACGTTCCCGTTGATGATCACCGCGCCGGAGGAATGGCTTATGCCTTCGCGGTAGTCCGCCGTCGGCGATTCCCAGGCCAGCTCGCCGGTGCGGGCGTCGACCGCGATGATGTGTGCGTCCGCGGTGAGGTGAATGACATGGTTGCCGTAGAGCGCGAGGTTCCGCGTGCGGCTGCCGAACTGACCGAACTGGCGGATGTCGCTCGGCAGGTCCCGCGTGTAGTCCCAGATCAGGTCGCCGGTGGTGGCGTCTATCGCCGACAGGTGATCGGAGCCGGCGTGGGCGATGTACATCACGCCGTCGTAGACCAGCGGCCGGATCTCCTGGTCCCCCTCGTCCATCGCGCGCATCCAGGCGAGCTGGAGCTGGCCGACGTTCTCCCGCGTGATCTGATCGAGCGGGCTGAAGGCCTGGAAGTCGTAGGTGCGGTACGCCATCAGCCAGTCCGCCGGGTCCGGGTCGCGGAGCATCTCGTCCGTGATCGGCACGAACTCCGGTTCCTGCCCGGCCGCGGCCAGCTCGGCCTCGACGCCGGGTCCGGCCGGATGGCCTCCCGACAGCCACAGCAGCACGATAACGATGCCCGCACACGCCGGGGTCAGAGTCTTCAGCATGGCGTTTCGTTCCTTTCCACTCCGAGTCACTGCACGCGGGTAACCGTGCGTGCCGCCCGCGAGGTCTCATGATGCCGTACTCCACACGACTGCGACCACCGGATTCCCGGTCCCGTTCTCGCGGCCCGACCCGTTGCAGAGGGGCAGGCGCTCCGTTTGGCCGGCGTCCAGGCCCCGCGTCGCGCGATGGGCGACGAGAGTCGTGGTGGGAGGTGAGCTACCGTGTCGCTCTCGCCGGCAGGACGACCTCTAACTGCGGGTCGCCGTGCGCCTCTTCATCCACCGGCTCGCGCCACCAAGTCCGTGCGCTGCCGTCGGGCCTGGTCAGTCGGGCGACGAACAGGCCCCGCTCTACTCCCTGCATCACGGTATCGAGGACGAAGAGCCGGCAGCAGATGGATCGTGGCGCCGGCCGCGTCGGCACCGGCCCGCAGGGACTTCACTTGGCCGATCAACGATTCCAGCCGCTCGTCCACCAGGGCGTCGGTTACCCGCTGCCGGCACGCCTCATCGTGCATCTGCCGCAGGTTGGGCCGGTTGCCGAGCCGCCACGACTTCGGCAGCCCCGGCGCGCCGCTCTCGTCCGCCGTCCCGGCCTCGTCGTCGTCGAGGAACCAGGAAAACGTCCCGCCAGCGGCGGAGCCCCTTGTCCAGCTCGATGGCGTCCGGCGCGGTACTTTCCGCCAGTCGCCGCAACTCCGGCGTCTGCGCCTTGTGGCCGGTCGGCTGCGAGTGGAGGAACACGGCAATCACCGCCTGCTCCGCCTCGCGGCCCGTGGCGAGCGCGAGTAGTTCCGTCTGGATCTGGCGCGCCTTCATGCAACTCGGCGTCGAGCAGCGTTGCCCAATCGGTCTTGCGCCCTTCGGTCGTCTCCGAGGTGGCCACGCCGGCCAACTCGCGTACCGCTTCGGAGATGCCGGCCGCGTCTCGTCGAGCGCGGCGATTCGTTGCACCACGGCAATGACGTGGGCGCGCTGCGCGTCCTGGTTCTGCAGACTGTCGTGCTCGAAGAACCGCCGGCGCAGCACTTCCGCCACGTCCTCCTTGCGGACGGCTGCACGCCCTCTTCGCGCTGTCGCCGGAAGACGTCGAACAGTTCCGCCTGCAACCGCTGGCCGGTCTCGTCGCGTTGTTTCTTAGGATCGGTCGCCAGCAGCGACGCCACCATCGCCGCCCGGTCGACCTTGGCGGCCGCCTGCGCCAGGTACTGAAAGAAGCCGCGTGCCTGCGGCCGTTCGAGCAGCGCGACCAGGAGTGGCTCGGCCGGCGGCGTCTCCCGTTCCTCGGCTTCGCCCTCGCCGTGGATGGCGCGCAGCCCGTCGGCGCCGGCAAGCTGGAAGGCGAGCACGCTCCAGGGGTGGCGCAGCGTGCGGGTCCCGCCGTTCGGCCCGCGCACGCCGTCGATGCCCCGCTCCACGTCGATCTTGTCGAAGCAGAGCGAGACGGGCACCGCCCGCGGCAGCGCGCCGCCGGCCCGGAACTCCCGCACCGCCGGCCGGTCGGGCAGGGCGTCCGGCTCCCGGAACAGGTGGTACAGCGTGATCAGCGTATGCGTCTTGCCGCCGCCGTAAGTCAGCTCGAGCTGCCGCACCGCCTTGTCGCTCCGTCCGGCGAGCCGTGCGGCGACGTCCTGCACCAGCTCCCGGAGCGGCGGTCTGCGCGGCGGCCGTGGAGATTGTCCTTCCAGGAAATCCAGTCCGCTCGCTCGACGAGTTCGTGAGAGTGCCGCTCCACGCCTCCCATGCTCATGGGAAATGCACACGCCGAAACCGTGAACGTGCGCCAGCTCTCGTGATCCGGCACGTTGTCCAGGAACGCGTTCGTGAGCGATTCGACGCCGGCAGGAATCATGTCGTCCACCGCGCCGAGGTCGACGATGAGGTCGATGCCCTGCGCCGCGACTTGATGCTTGTCCAAGAAGGCCTCGATCTTGATCTCGAGGTCGCCTTCTTCGAATTCAGGCCGGGTCAGACGAATAACCAATCCGCGGCCTGGATGGATGAGGGCAGCGTCCACGTCAACCGTACGGGAAACTCCTGTAACGGGCGTAAAGTCGATTCCAGCGGCTGAGGCTCGCCCGAACACGGCTACGGCAGCGGCCGGGCCGTCCGGTTCGATCTCTCGAACATCGAGAAAGCACCGCGGATATCCTTTCACGCTCTCCGCGAGGTTCTTGAACGCCGTTTCGAGGTGTTCTGCGATTCGATTTCTCCTTCCGCTCAACGATCTCCAACAACGGGGTGATCCGGGATCGTAGAATCGGCGGAAGCTGTCCCAGCGCCACCTTTTCGGCGCGCTTGACTTTCAGGATCGGAACGTAGTGGTTGGATCCGAATTTCACGAACGGCCCTTCTCGGTAGTATTCCACAATAGCAAAGGGTGGACTTCGGCGGCAAGACTGTCGTGGTAGGATCGCAGACCATCGCGGGGTCCGAACTCTCCGTAGAGAAAGAGATCCGGACGGCCTTGTCATGCGAGGTCAGAGGACGTATGCGTTGTCGGAGATCCTCCAGGCCGAGTTTCTCGCATAGCTTCAGCAGGACCGCTTCGAGCGTCACGATGCGCCCGGCAAGTTGCGCGTGGATCTCCGTCACATGCTTCAAGGCTCGAACGGCGCGCTTGTCTCCCGTGATGATCATGAAGCCGAACTCCGCCGCTGCCGCAAACAACTGAGCCTCACCCGGGTCGATGGTCTCCTTCTGCGTCAACGGTTCGAGAGCCGTGGCGCCGGGCGTCGGGTGAATCGGCATCGCTTCGGCGTGCGAAAGGAGCGCGTTGCAGGTGTCGCGGCCGTACCGACGGACGAGATTACCCTTGCGCAGCATGTACGGAAGCGCGGCCAGCCGGCCGCATTCCGTCAGGCGTGCTCCGAAGACGCCTGCCGCATCCTCCAGCAGCGCCGCGACGCCCAGCTTGCAGAAAGCGTCGGTGTCAACGAGCAGGTTCATGGTGCGCCGACGCGCCGTGGGTGCACAGGAGGAGAGAACGGTCGGTCTCGCCGGCGGCGGTGAAGTCTACGTAACGGTTCAGGAGCCGGCGTAGTTGCCTTCGCGCACCGTTGCTGCGGTAGAGCGCCTTGACCGCCATCGTGGCCGTCGCATAGTCGCCCGTCCGGTGTGCCCAGGAGAAAATCACCAAGCCTGCGTCTGCGCCATTGGTCCGTTCGATTTCGCTGGCTCGCCGCGCCAAGTTCTTGAAGTGGATCGAGCCGGCGCCGTCCAAATGCGGCATGTCGAGTTCTCCCAGCAGAACGTGGGTGGCGTACCGATCCGCGCGGCGCTCCATCTCTCCATCGTCGGCAATCTCCGGCTCTTCATCCACGATCGGCCGGCCGGCCGCACAGTCGCCCCCGGCGACGTGGCCTGCTTCGTGGGCGATGACAAAAGCCACGCGCCCGGGTTCGTCGTGCCTGTGGCCGAGCAGGATCACGGGCCGGTCGTCAACGATGCAGGCCATGCCCTGGAAACTGGGCGCCGGAAGCACATCCAGCGGGACGACGGGGATACCGATCTCCCAAAGGTGTCCCGCAATGGTCTCCAACGACGGTGCGGTGCGAGCACGCATGATTCGAGCACGCCATTCCAGGCCGTCCACCGGTGGGGGACTGGGGGGAGGCACGATGTCGCGCAGGTTGCGCACGACGGCCGCGGCGGTCCGGATGGCCGTGTGGATCGCGGGCGCCAGCCGGGCGCGGTCGGTGTCGCGAACGCGTCTGAGCTGTGCGTCCGGATGACGCGGCGGTTCGAGCGGCAATCGTGGATCGGCGACCGCCGATATCGAGAGCCCGAGGAAGCGGGCGACGCGGATCTCAATGTCCTGCACGAGGCGGGCATCGTCGGCGCAACGATCTGCCCACCAGTCGGGAAGGATGGCGCGCTGCACGAACTCTCTACGGAATCCGGCTCCGGAGAGCCGGCGGAGCAGGGTTTTGAACGACTGGCCGGCGTGGGGTTTGTTGCTCGTTCTCTCCTCCCGTCTCGAAACACGTGTGTGCCGCGCTGAACAGCGGGATCTTCGACAATGCTATCAGCCATCGGCCTCGGACCTGACCCTTGCGTTCGGGCGCGTCGATAGGGGCGCGCGTTGGCGACTCCTTCAGGCCAGCGGCAGTCGGGGCATGGCCGGAACGCCGTCGCGGGGGCGCAGGTGGCTCTGGATGGATTCCAGCGTCGCGCGCTCGTCGGAGCCGGCTTCGGCCAGCTCAATGAGTGCCTGCACGACGCAGGCGAACAGCTCGTAACGCCAGAGGCCGCGTTCCTCCAGATAGGCGTCGACCCGGCTCTGCTCCCCGGTCTTCCAGCGGTGCATCAGCGCGTGGACGCAGTCGACGAGCGGTGGGGCGGTGCCGTCGGCCGATGGTTCGCCGAGACCGCGGACCCGACGGCTTCCGACAAGGTGTTCGACGTCATCGGCCGGCTGATCGACAACCGGTCGCTCGGCGACTATCTCCTCGAAACGCTGACCGAACGCCTCGGGCCCATCCACCGCTACGGCCCGCGTGGCCGAGGCCTTCGAGACGCCGGATCAGGTATTCGACCGTGTCGCGGTGCTCACTGAAGACCACTCACTTGTCGCCGGCGTAGCGCCGGTCGTCGAGCACTGCACGAAACCGTTCGAACTTCGACTCGGCCCCGGCCTCGATCAACCGCTCTGCCCGGGCGATCAGCCCGTCGATGGTGGCGATCTCCTCGTGCAGCTCGTCGATGGTCACGGCGACCACTGCGCCCAGGACCGCCTCCTCGTACGCGGCGGCGCGTCCCGCGGCGGTCTCGTCGCTGCCGGCGTCGGCGTCGGCCAGCGCATCGAAGATGTCGGCGTCGTCAGCGTCGCCGAGCGAGAGCTGTCCGGACTCGAGACCTGCCGCGGGGAGGCGTCCGGCGGCCAGATCCTCGACGGTGCGGCGGAGCTTCCCGGCTCGCCGTTCCAGCGACCGGCGCAGCGGCCACGTGGAGCTGGCGAGCCGCCGCTGGAACACGCTCAGGGCGAGGCGGGCCGCCGGGCGGTTGTCGAGTGCCCGGCCGTACGACCGGCGCAGCCAGGCGGTGGTGAGGTCGTACAGCGTCTGCTCGCCGTCGGGGCCCGTCGACATGTCGTAGTCGAACGTGGCGCAGGTGCGCTGTGGGTAAAGAGGCCGGCCGGCCAGATCGACCATCTCTTCCTTGGTCCGGCGGATGAAGTGGCGGGCGCGCGCCGCGGCGGGGAAGCGGCGGAACGCCTCCTCGGCGCCGAGGGCGTGCGGATCGAGCAGGCGCCAGAGCTGGTGGTAGGGCGAGTCCTTGCCCATGTGCGGTGTGGCGGTCAGCAGCAGGAGATGGCGCGCGCTCCAGCCCAGTCCGGCGAAACGGCTCTCGGGCGCGGTGCAGCCGGCCAGCGCCTCGGCAAGCTGGTAGCGGAGCGACTTGCGGGTGCGCTGGCGCTCCCGCGCAGCGGACAGCTTGTGCGCCTCGTCGAAGACCGCGAGATCGTAGGGGGTGACCCCGGCGCTCCGCAGCCGGTCGAACACCGTGTCGCCGGCGAGCGTGTCGAGCGAAACGATGATCATGTCGCCGCCAAGTCCCCGGAACGGGTTGCGGGCGCGGGCGTCGGCCCCGGTGACGATGCGGAACCGGAGCCCGAAGAGTGTCCGCAGCTCCCGCTCCGAGTTGCCGACGAGACCGGCGGGCGGCACGACCCCCCGCGTCGTCGGCGAGCAGGAAGGTATGAATTCTCGTTCTGTAGTCGGGCCGGGAAGATCCGCCGGAGTGCCCCCGGTTGCCGCGCGGATGTTGCGCCGACCACGGGGGTCGGCTATCGTGGCGAGGACAAGGGCCGATTCGGAAACCGGCAAGGGTACGCAGTTGTCCGCGTCCAGGGAGGTTGCCATGAGATGTCGAAGTTTCGTGACGGTGTTGGCGGCGATGGCGCTCGTGCCGCTGCTGGCGGCGCCGGCAGCCGGGCAGGACGAGGCGCCCCGGACGCCGTGGGGAGCGCCGGATCTGCAGGGCGTGTGGGACTTCCGCACGATCACCCCGCTGCAGCGGCCCGAGGAGTTGGGGGAGCAGGAGTTCCTGACCGAGGAAGAGGCCGCGAACCTCGAGCAGGAGGCGGTCGACCGTGACATTCGCCTGTTGAATCAGGCCGCGCGGCGAACCGAAGCCGGCGGGAGCGTCGGCGCGTACAACAACTTCTGGATGGACCGCGGCACGAACGTCGCCGAGACCCGGCGCACGTCGCTGATCGTCGATCCGCCGAACGGGCGCATGCCGCCTCTGTCTGAGGACGGGCAGCAGCGCGCCGACGCGCGGGGGGTCCGCCGGGCGGAGCATCCGGCCGACTCGTGGCTCGACCGCAGCTCGTTCGATCGCTGCATCCTCGGTTTCAACCAGGGGCCGCCGATGACCCCCGGCGGCTACAACCAGAACATGCAGCTCTTCCAGACGCGGGACCACGTGGTGGTGCTCAACGAGATGGTGCACGACTCGCGCATCATCCCGCTCGACGGCCTGGCCCGGCCGGGCATCGATTCGTGGACCGGCGAATCGCGCGGCCACTGGGAGGGCGACACGCTGGTCGTCGAGACCGTCGACTTCAGCGCCAAGCACAGTTGGCGGGGCACGTCGCCGGACCGGTACCTGATCGAGCGGTTCACGCGGGTGGACGCCGACACGCTGCTCTACGAGTTCACCGTCACCGATCCGGGCACGTGGACGGCGCCGTGGACGGCCCAGGTGCCGATGCGGCTGAACGAGTTGCCGCTCTTCGAGTATGCCTGCCACGAGGGGAACTACTCGCTGGAGGGCATCCTCTCGGGGACGCGCGCGGACGAGCGCAAGGCGGCGCAGGAGTCCCGGTAGCGCGGCAGCGGCACCTGAAACCGACGGAACGAGGGAGATCTGCCATGAAATGTCGATACTTCGTCATGTTGCTGGCGGCGATGGCGCTCACGCCGCTGCTGGCGGCGCCCGCCGCCGGGCAGGGTGAGGCGCCGCGGATGCCGTGGGGCGTGCCGGATCTGCAGGGCGTCTGGGACTTCCGAACGATTACCCCCCTCGAGCGGCCCGAAGAGCTGGGCGACCAGGAGTTTCTGACGGCCGAGGAAGTGGCGAACCGGGAGCAGGCGGCCGTCGATCGGGACATCCGCCTCTGGGATGCCGCTCCCCGGCGCACCGAGGCCGGCGGCAACGTCGGCGGCTACAACAACTTCTGGATGGACCGCGGCACCAATGTCTCCATCAACCGGCGCACATCGCTGATCGTCGATCCGCCGAACGGGCGCATTCCGCCGTTGTCCGCGGACGGGCAGCGGCGCGCCGACGAGAGAAGCGTGCGGCGCGAGGAGCATCCGGCTGATTCGTATCTCGACCGCAGCTCGTTCGACCGCTGCATTCTCGGCTTCAACACCGGGCCGCCGATGACGCCGGCGGCCTACAACCAGAACATGCAGCTCTTCCAGACACCGGACCACGTGGTGGTGCTCAACGAGATGGTCCACGATTCCCGGATCATTCCGCTCGACGGGCGGGACCGGCCGGCCATCGATTCGTGGACGGGCGAGTCGCGCGGCCGTTGGGAAGGCGACACCCTGGTCGTCGAGACCATCGAGTTCAGCGCCAAGCACAGTTGGCGGGGCACCACGCCGGACCGGCACCTGATCGAGCGGTTCACGCGCGTGGATGCCGAGACTCTGCTCTACGAATTCACCATCAGCGATCCGGGGACCTGGACCGCCCCGTGGACGGCCGAGGTGCCGATGCGGCGGAATCCGCTACCACTCTTCGAGTATGCCTGCCACGAGGGGAACTACTCCATGCCGGGGATCCTGGGCGGTGCGCGCGCGGACGAGCGCAAGGCGGCGCAGGAAGCCAGGTAGGCGACGATCGGAGTCCGGCGCCCGTTGAAGAAGCATCGTTCCCTCCCGGACGGATGAGTGCCGTTGGGCTCATCGCTTGCGCCGAGCCGGTTCCGCATGGAAGCGGTGAATGCCCGATGGCCGGCGAGGTGCAACGCGGGAGGTGTGGTGCGGAAGGGGGGATTTGAACCCCCACGGGCCTAAGGCCCACAAGCTCCTGAGGCTTGCGCGTCTGCCAGTTCCGCCACTTCCGCAGTGGTGAGCGGAGCGAGACGCCCAGTATAACACCCGGCTCCTTCCCCGGCCGTATACTCGCCATGAGCGCCGGCACGAGACCGGCAAGGAGACCGAACGTGGCAAGCGCAAAGGGAGTCCGGTTCATTCTGCTGTTCATCGTTGCCGCCGTCATCGTGTCGATGACGGGGGTGGCGGCCAGCTATTTCCTGCTGACCCGCGGGCCGGCGGTCGAGTCCGATTCCGTCCTCTGGCTGAGGGTTCCGGCGAACCTGGGCGAGCAGCCGCCGGATGACGTCTTCGGCCTGCTCGACCAGGGCGCGACGGTCGGCTCCGTCGTCACCGCGCTGCGCAAGGCGAAGGTCGACGATCGGGTGTCGGCGGTGGTTCTGGTCCCGCCGGCCACGCCGGGGCTGTGGGGCACGGTGCAGGAGATTCGGGATGCCGTGATCGACTTCAAGGAGTCGGGCAAGCCGGTCGTCGCCCATATCGAGTTCGGCATGGGGCAGGCGTACTACCTGGCGACGGCGAGCGACGAGATCTTCATGAGCCCGACCAGTCCTCTCATGCTCGTCGGCGTGGCGTCGTACGAGCTGTTCTTCCGCGGCACGCTCGACAAGGTGGGCATCGAGGCGGACATGCTGTCCGCCGGTGACTTCAAGACCGCCATCAACGCGTATACCGAATCGGGGTTCACGCCGGAGCACCGGGAGGTGTCGGAGGCACTGAGCCGCGACTTCTACGAGCAGCTCGTCGACGGCATTGCGGAAGGGCGGAGCATGACGCGTCCGCGCGTTCGCGAGGTGATCGACCAGGGACCGTTCGTGGCCGCCGATGCGGTGAGCCTCGGACTCGTCGACGACCTGTTGTACGAGGACGAGCTGCTGGCCCGCCTGTCGTCCGGCGACGAGCCCGTACAGGTCGACTTCGCGACCTACCGGCGCGTCGACCAGCGGGATATCGGTCTGAACACCGGGCCGCGCATCGCCGTGGTGTATGCGGAGGGCATGATCAACCTCGGCTCGAGCACTATGGATTTTCCCGGGGCCGCGCAGATCGTCGGATCGCGGACGATGACCGAGGCGATTCGCGCCGCGCGCGACGACCCGTCGATTCACGCCATCGTGCTGCGCATCGACAGTCCCGGCGGGGCGGCGACCGCGGCCGACATCATCTGGCGCGAGCTGTCACTCGCCCGCGACCAGAAGCCGCTCGTCGTATCCATGGCGGACGTGGCGGCCTCGGGGGGCTACTACATGGCCGCGCCGGCGCACGCCATCGTTGCGCAGCCCGGGACGCTGACCGGCTCTATCGGCGTCTTCAGCGGCAAGTTCGCCGCCGCCGGCGCCTTCGGCAAGGTCGGCATCGGCGTCGACGGCGTGACCTACGGCGCGCAGGCGGACATCTTCTCGCCGGTGGATCGGTTCAGCGATGCCGGCCGCGCCGCGATGCAGGCGCAGGTGGACGACATCTACGAGCGGTTTCTCCAGGTGGTCGCCGAGGGGCGGGCGATGTCGCGCGACGAGGTGCACGCGGTGGCGCAGGGACGGGTGTGGACCGGCCGGCAGGCGCTGGCGCGCGGCCTGGTGGACGAGCTGGGCGGACTCCGCCGCGCCGTCGTGCTCGCCCAGGTGCGGGCCGGGATCGATGCGGAGGACGAGGTGACGCTCGTGCCGTACCCGGGCCCGCGCTCGTTCGTGGAGGTGTTGACCGGCGCCGTCATGGCGCGGGCGGTGGGACGCCAGACCGGCTGGCTGACCTCGCCGTACGCGCGTGGGGCCTACGCGCAGTGGGCGCAGATGGATCTCGCCGGGCAGGGGGTGCCGCTGGTCCTGATGCCCGGCGTCGCGGGCGGAAGATAGAGCCCCGCGGGCTCGATGCACCCGCGAGGCTTCTGCACGGCCTGCCGACGCCTCAGGCTTGGCCGAGCGCCTGTTGCAGGACAGCCAGATCGACGGTGATGTCGAGACGCGCCTTCACGTTGTTCATGTAGGCAGTGAAGAACCGGGACTGGCGCTGGAACATCAGCTCGTCGCGCAGCGTGTCGCGGTTCTGCGCCAGGTCGGCCGTCGAGGCATCCTCCCGCTCGACGAGATGCACGATGGCCACGGCGTCTCCGGTCTGGACGACGTCGCTCACGGTCCCCGGCGTCATGGCGAACGCGACCGCTTCGACCGCCGCGCTCGCGCCGACCTCGGGGAATGCGGCCCCGCGCGTGACGAGGTCGCTCGATCCGACTGCCCACTCGTCTCCCTCGGCGGCGGCGACGAAGTCGTCGGCCGTCTTGAGCGTCTCGGCCGCCTCGGCCGCGCGCTCCTGGGCGAGGGTCAGCGATTTCTTGCGCATCACGTCCTCGCGGACCTGCTCACGCACTTCGTCGAGCTCCGGAATGTAGGGACCCTGGATGTCGATGACGGTGACGAACGCCGGACCGGAAGGCGTCGGAATCGGCCCGGCCACCGCGCCCGGATCGATGGCGAAAGCCTGGCCGGACACTTCCTGCGCCAGGCCCAACCCGAGGATCGGCTCCCCGGGGGCGGCGAAGCCCGATTCCTGCAGCTCGTAGCCGCGCGCGGACGCCGCCCGCTCGAGCGCCTCCGGCGTCGTGGCCTCGGCGGCGATGGCGCGGGCCAGGGCGGTGGCCCTTGCCGACGAGCGCTCCCGCTTCAGGACGTTCTCGATAGCCCCGCGCACTTCGGCGAAGGGCTGCGTGACCTCCTCCTGCTTCTCGGTCACGTGGATGACGTGGTACCCGAAGGGACTGCGCACCGGGTCCGATATCTCTCCCTCCGCCAGCGCGAACGCCGCGTTCTCGAACTCGGGGACCATCCGGCCGCGCTCGACCGACCCGAGGTCGCCGCCGTTCGCGGCGTTGGCCTCGTCCTGAGAATGCTGTCGCGCCAGCTCGGCGAAGTCCGCTCCGCCGCGCGCCTCGGCCGCCAGCTCGGCGGCGCGCGCCGCGACCGCCTCGTCGTTGTCGCCTTCGACGCGCAGCAGGATGTGGCTGGCGCGGACCTGCCCTGCGGTCTGGTACTGAGACAGACTGGCATCGTAGTACTGGCGGACCTCGTCGTCGGTCAGGGCGAGGCTGTCGAAGATGGCCGTCTGGTCCACCAGCAGGAACCGCAGCCGCCGTTTCTCCGGAATCTCGTAGTTGGTCGATTCCTCGGCGAAGAGCAGCGACAGGTCGTCGTCCGTCGCTTCCACCTCGTCGCGGAAGTCGGCGGCGCGGAACGCGACCACGTCCACCCGGACTCTCTCGTTGCGGCGCCGGTGCTCGTCGGCGACCTCGGCGTCCGAGACGCGCATCCAGCCGGTGACGGCCGCCTGCAGCCGATCTACCAGAATCTCGTTCCGGATCTCTTCCTCGAACTGTCCGGGACTGATGGGAGGACGCTGCTGCTGCAGCAGTTGGCGGTAGCTCGCCTCTCCGATGAACTGCCCGTCGATCTGGAAGGCCGGCAGCGTCAGGATGCGCTCGCGCACCTCTGCGTCGCTCACCTGGAGACCCAGACGCTGCGCCTCGGCCAGCGCCGCGTGGCCGTCGATCATCTGCTGCAGGATCTGCCGGTCGATTCCGAGCGAGCGGAGCACTTCCTCGGAGATCTCTCCGCCGGACTCCAGGCGATACGCCTGAAGCTGACGGGTGTAGATCTGCTGGAAATCGGCCAGCGAGATCTCCTGGTCGCCGACGCGGGCGACGACGTCGCTGGGCAGCCCGATCCCGCCGGACTGGTCCATGAAGCCGGGAACGTAGAGAAAGACGAACGCGAGCACGACGAGTGCCAGGCTCCACTTGAGCCAGCCCTTGTGGCGCCGCATCCGGTCGAGCATGGTCATGGCGCCATTCTACAACCAGATGCCGATGCAGACGCGTGTCGCGCCTGTGATACTCTATGAATCCAAGTTGCGGGTTAACTTGGAGTCGGTCGTTCGGATCGATGCGGTCGACGAGTCCCCCCCCCATCGACAGGTGCAGTCGCGAGGCAAGGCTTCTTGCGACCCCTTCTCTGCCAGCCGCCGGGCAGTTCCGCGGCGTCGCGCAGACTTGGCGATGCGGGTCGAGCGGGGCGCGCCGCTTCTGATTCGTCGCCTGGGTCGCGCGACGACCGTCGTCGAGTTGATACGGGCGGCAAACGCAGTTCCGGATCCGGGCCGCGTCGCCGACGTGGTGGTCGCGCGCGCCGCGTCCTGGCTGCCGGCGCCGTGCTGGGCGGTTGTGGGATCGCGGCTGGGTGGATCGCCGGTGGTGCTGGCCGCGCGCGGGCTGGGTCCTCGCGAGGCGACGGCCGTTCGGGCCTTCGGTTCGTGGACCTTGCGGCGGTCGCGTGTGGCGAGCGCAGCCGATCTCAGCGTGGATGCTCGCGTGCCGCACGGGCCGGCGGTGGCGGCGGTGGCGCTACCGCTCGCGTGCCGTACGCGCACCGTGGCGGCGCTCGTGGGGCTGGACAACGGGGTGGCTTCCACGGCGCCGCGCCTGCCTCGCGCGCTCCGGCGCGCGTTGCGCCTGGTTCTCGAGCCGGCCGCGATCGCCTTCGACAACGCCCGTCGCATCGAGCAGGCCGAACGACTCGCGGGCACGGACGACCTGACTGGCCTTTGCAACGTGCGCGCACTGACTAGTACCCTTCGCCGGGAAGCGGCGCGTGCGTCGCGCACCGGGCGGCCACTGTCGGTGCTCGTCATCGACCTCGACGGCTTCAAGCAGGTCAACGACGGCCATGGTCATCTGCGGGGCAGTCGCGTGCTCATCGAGGTCGCCGCGCTGCTCCGCGAGGGTACGCGGGAGACCGACCTGGTGGCACGCTACGGTGGCGACGAGTTCGCCGTCGTGCTGCCGGATACGGGCGGCGACGACGCCGTCTCGGCCGCCGACCGGCTGCGTGCACGCATCGCGCGCCAAGTGTTTCTGCCGGGCGCGGGGGGCTGCATCCGGCTGACGGCCTCCGTTGGGGTGGCGACCAGGAGCGGGCCGGCGACATCCGTCAGCGCGCTCCTGGATCATGCAGACAGGAATCTGTACCGCGTGAAGGCGGACGGGGGGAACAGGACCGGGATGCGACCGAGCGTGTACTCGGCGGTGGAGCGAGCGACGTGAGTCTGCGTTCGATGCTCTCTTTTCTGTCGAGCGATCTCGCGATTGATCTCGGAACCGCCAACACGTGCGTCTACGCGCGCGGGCAGGGCATCGTGATCAACGAGCCCTCCATCGTCGCTGTGAATCACGTGACCGGGCAGATCGAGGCGGTCGGGCTCGAGGCCCGGGACATGGTGGGGCGGACGCCGGGCAACATCACGGCCATCAAGCCGATGAAGGACGGCGTCATCGCCGACTTCGATGCCACCGAGAAGATGCTGACGTACTTCATCAAGAAGGCCCACAACCGGACCGTGTGGGTACGTCCGCGGATCATCATCGGCATTCCGTCCGAGGTCACGCAGGTGGAGAAGCGGGCGGTCAAGGACAGCGCCTATCGGGCCAAGGCGAGCGAGGTGCACCTGGTCGAGGAGGCGATGGCCGCCGCCATCGGCGCCGGAATGCCCATCACGGAGCCGTTCGGCAACATGATCGTCGACATCGGGGGCGGCACGACGGACATCGCGGTCATCTCCCTGGCCGGCATCGTGTACAGCCGGGCCGTACGAGTGGCCGGCAACGAGATGGACGAGGCGATAACCCAGTACATCAAGAAAGCCCACAATCTGCTGATCGGCGAGAGGACCGCCGAGGAGATCAAGACGAAGCTCGGGTCCGCCGCCGAACTCGACGAGTCGTTGAAGATCGAGATCAGGGGCCGCCATCTCATCGAAGGCGTACCGAAGACCGCGATCGTTACGGACGGGGAGATCCGGGAGGCGCTTGCGGACACCGTGTCCGTCATCGTCGACGCGGTGCGCGTCGCCCTGGAGCAGACGCCACCGGAGTTGTCCGCCGACATTTTCGAGCGCGGCATCGTCATCACCGGCGGCGGAGCGCTGATGAAGAACATGGACAAGCGGCTGCGCGAAGAGACCGGTGTGCCGGTTGCGATTGCCGAGGACCCGCTGCACTCCGTCGTGCTCGGGACCGGCAAGATGCTCGCGGACTTCACGCTGCTGCGCAGGATTGCGATTGACTGATTGCCAGGCGGCTGGCACGCTTGGGGGTGAGGCCGACAGCCGGACGGGATGCGCTTCCCGGTTTCCCGGATTCGAGGTATGTGCAGCATGAAGAGACGACAGCGTGCCGGCTACCTGGTGCCGGGCGTGCTCGTTGCGCACCTCGTCGTCATCGCAGCGCAGGTGGATACCTCTCCCGGCACGAGCGTGCTGCACACCGCCACCTTCGGCCTGCTGGCCGAGGCGCAGCGTATGGTGAGTTCGACGGTGGCCGCCGGGCGCGACCTGTGGGACGGCTACATCTCCCTGCGAGGAGCGCATCAGGAGAAGATCGAGCTGCAGGAGACGATTGCGCGTCTCGAGTTGCGCCTGCAGGCTCAGGACGCCCTGGTTCAGCAGGCCGGCAGCCTCGAACGATTGCTCGAGCTCGACCGGACGGTCGAGCTGATGACCCTCAGCGCCCGCGTTATCGGTGTGGACGCGACACCCTGGTTTCGGACGATTACGGTCGACCGCGGCATCCGCGACGGAGTGCGGTCGGAGCTGGCGGTGATCGCGCCCGGCGGCGTGGTGGGACGGGTGGTAGGCGCGCCCGGGATGCGGGCGGCCAAGGTGCAGTTGATCATCGATCGGAACGCTGCGGCCGGCGCACTCATCGAGCGGACGCGCGTGCCGGGTGTGGTCGTCGGGGCCGGTGACGGCTCGGCCCTGCGCATGGAATACGTGTCGAATCTCGATGACGTGCGGGTCGGGGACGCCGTCGTCACCTCCGGGGCCGACGGCATCTATCCGCACGGACTCGCCATGGGGACGGTCACATCCGTCCGGCACGGTCCCAGCCTGTACAAGTCGATCGACGTCGAGCCGGCAATAGAGTTCAACCGCATGGAGCATGTCCTGATCGTTACGCACGACGAGCGGCTCGCGGTAGCCGGCGACGTCCGATGAGTCCAGCGCGGATCGGACTCGCCGCGGCGGGCGCGGTGATCGTACAGACGACGCTGGCGTGGACCGTCAGCGGAACCGTCGTCAACGTCGATTTGCCGCTGGTCGTCGTGGTTCTGGCCGCGCTGTCGGGCGGACCGCGGGCAGGGCTCTGGACCGGAACCGCAACCGGGCTCGCGCAGGACGTGCTGTCGGGTGGCATCGTCGGGGTGAGCGGGCTGTGCAAGAGCGTGGCCGGTGTCGCGGTAGGACTGGCGGGAGAAAGGCTGCTCGTCACGGCCACCTGGCAACGGAGCCTCGTAGTGGCGGCCGCGACCCTGCTCCATGCCGGTTGTTTCTTCGGGACCTACGCGCTCATTCCCAGCGCAGCCCCGATCGGCAGCGGCGCGGACGTGGCGGTTCAGGCCGTCGCCAATGCACTGGCGGCAAGCGTTGCCATCGCCGTCGTCGGGCCCGTGCGGCGGTGGCCGGCACTCGCGCGCCGCCGTCGCGCGGAGCTGACCACGAACCGCTGGCGAACCGGGTACGCTCCATGGTGAGCATCCCGCCGCCGTCGCGCGACGCGCTCCGGACCGGCGCCCTGCTGGCGCTGCTGCAGCACGCCGCCGTCCTGATCTTCGTCGCGCTCCTGGTCAGCTTCTGGCACGTCCAGATAGGCCAGCACGAACGGTTTCTGGCGCTGGCGGAGAACAACCACCAGCGCCGGCTGGCACTGCGTGCGCCGAGAGGCGCCGTGCTGGACCGCGACGGTCAGGTGCTGGTGGAGAACCGACACTCCCTGAACATCTCACTCGTGCGCGAGCAGGTCGACGACGTCGACGCATGGATCGCACGGCTCGCTCGCACCACTGGCGCCGACGAAGCGGCGATTGGCGACATCGTCGAGGGGCACCGGCGCGTTCCGGCGTCACGCCCGGTGGTGGTCATTCGGGACGCCTCGTTGGCCCAGATAGCCGCCGTCGCGGCCCGCAAGCCGGAACTGCCGGGCCTCGTCGTCGAGCAGGTACCGACGCGTCACTATCCCGGCGCAACGTTCGGAGCGCATACGTTGGGCTACGTAGGGGAAGTCACCGACGTGCAACTGCCCCTGGCCCACTTCGACGGGTTGAGCAGCGGCGACATCGTCGGCCACGCGGGCATCGAGTACGCCTACAACGATAGGTTGATGGGAACGGACGGCGCCCGTCACGTCATCGTCAACAGCATCGGCCGGGAGATCGAGACGATCCGCGAGGTCGCGCCGGTCGAGGGCGAGCAGTTGGAGCTGACGATCGACTACGACCTGCAGCGGGCGGCGGAAGAAGGCTTCCAGGCGGCCGGGTTCGACGGCGCCGCCGTCATGCTCGACCCCCGGTCGGGCGCCGTGCTGGCGCTCGTGAGCCGGCCGGCCTACGACCCGAACGCCTTCGCCTCCGGGATCGACGCCTCCGTCTGGCGGGAACTGCTCGCGGACCCGCTCGATCCGCTTCAGAACCGGGCTCTGCGGGGCCGCTACTCTCCCGGTTCGACGTTCAAGGTCGTCATGGCGATAGCGGCTCTCGAAGAAGGGGTAATCGAGCCGGAGGACGAGGTGGTGTGTCGTGGAGGCGGCGTCTTCTATCGCCGGTTCTTCGCGTGCCACTCCACGCACGGCAGCGTGGACATGGCGCGGGCGCTGGCGCAGTCCTGCAACACCTACTTCTACAAGCTGGGGCAGGCGCTCGGCGTCGACCTGATTCACAAGTGGGCCACCGCGCTCGGCCTGGGCAGATTGAGCGGCATCGACCTGCCGCACGAGGTACAGGGACTGATCCCATCCAGTGCGTGGAAGCGGGCCACGCACGGCGAGCGGTGGTACGCCGGCGAGACGATCTCGGTTGCCATCGGACAGGGCCAGGTGTCCGTGACGCCGCTGTCGATGGCCGTGATGATGGCGGCCGTAGCCAACGGCGGGCAGGTTCTGGCGCCGCGGGTGCTGCGCCGGTCGTTAGACGGCCGGACCGGCCGGAGGGAGGCGGATGCGGCCCCGGCGGCATCCGGCGTGCAGCTTGCACCCGAGACTCTCGCCACCGTCCGGCGCGGACTCTGGATGGCGGTGAACGGGACGGGAACCGCCCGGCGCGCGCGCCTGCGGGGACGCGACGTGATCGGCAAGACGGGTACCGCGCAGGTCGTCTCTCTGTCCGGCCGGAGGGCGGCGGGCGCATCCGAGGTGGATCTGCGGGACCACGGGTGGTTCGTCTTCGCCGCCCCGCGTGACGACGCCCGCATCGCCGGAGTCGTCTTCGCCGAGCACGGGGAGCACGGCTATCTGGCTGCCCCGATTGCCCGCCACGTGATCGAGACCTTTTTCGCCAAGGAGGAGGGACTGCCGCTGCCCGCGTCTCCTCTGCCGGCGAATCCTCCCGTGACGACCGTGGCGGCCGTGGCGGCCGCGGCACGGCCGGCCGCAAGCGGAGGCCAGTGATGTTCGAGCATCGCCTGGCCGTCTACCTCGACTGGGCGTTGCTGGGGGCGGTCGGGATCCTGAGCGCGATCGGGGCGGCCATGGTGTTCAGCGCCACCTACGATCCCACCAGCGGCAGCGTCGGCACCGAGTTCTATCGCCACCTCGCGGCCCTGGCGATCGGGGTGGCGGCGCTGATCGCCTGTTTGGTGGTCGACTACCGGACTCTGGCGGAGCACTCGCTGCTGATCTACGCCGGGCTGGTAGCGGTTCTGGTCCTCACGCTGCTGGTCGGCACGGAGCAGGGCGGCGCACAACGGTGGATCGGCATCGGTCCGCTCACGGGGCAGCCGTCGGAGCTCGCGCGGCTCGTCCTGGCGCTCGTTCTCGCCTCCGTGTACGCCCGAACCAGTCCCGGGCGACGCGCGCTGCGAGACTGGATCGTGGGCGGCGCGGTCATCGCCCTGCCGTTCGTCCTGATCGCGCGACAGCCGGATCTGGGGACCGCGGTCACCCTGTTGCCGGTCTGTCTCACCGTCATGGTGTTCGCGGGCCTGCGACTCCGCGTGATCGTGATCGTCGGGCTTCTCGCCGTGCTCGCGACGCCTCTGGTCTGGGCCTACGGCCTCGAGGAGTATCAGCAGCGCCGCATCTCCAGCTTCCTCGACCCGGAGCAGGATCCGCAGGGCGCCGGCTACCAGCAGAGACAGGCGCGCATCACCGTCGGTTCGGGAGGGCTGACGGGACGCGGGTTCCTGCAGGGCACGCAGAACCAGTACAACTTCCTGCCGGTCGCGCACAACGACTTCATCTTCTCGGTGCTGGCCGAGGAACATGGATTCGTCGGGGTGTCTATCGCCGTGGGGTTGTATCTGCTCATCATCCTGCGCTCGCTCGACGCGGCGCGGGTCGCGCGGGACAGCACCGGTACGTACCTCGTCGCGGGCATCGTCGCCGGGTTCACGTTCCAGGTGGTCTACAACATCACGATGTCGGCGGGTTTCGCCCCGGTCAAGGGGCTGACCCTGCCCCTGATGAGCTTCGGAGGCTCGTCGATCATCGCGACACTGATGGGATTCGGACTCATCCTGAACGTCAGGATGCGCCGGTTCAGAAACTGACTGATGGTCCGGAAGGGCAGCGGCGCGAGGCGTTGCGAAGGCGCGCGGAAGGCAGCCCGACATACGGGCGTACCGCCGTGCGATTCCGCGGGCGCGCGAGGCGCGCCTGATCGGCGCGGCCACGGCGCTGCCGACCCGGACCGGCGGGAGATCGTTACGCATGAACAAGGAATTGATCGTCTCCTCGAACCGCCACGAGACGCTGGCGGCCATTCTCGAGGACGACCAGGTGGCCGAGATCCACATCGAGCGCGAGCACCAGCGCGGCATCGCGGGCAACATCTACAAGGGGCGGGTGAACAAGGTCCTGCCCGGGATGCAGTCGGCGTTCGTCGACATCGGTCTCGAGCGCGACGCCTTCCTGTACGTCTCCGACGTCGTCGACACCATCGAGGAGTTCGAACGGCTCGAATCCGGTGACGCTGACGACGCGCCCGCGGGCGGCGGCGAGTCCAGTGGCGACGCCGCACGGCCGCGCGGGAACGGCCGGGGCCGGTCGGCCCAGCGTTCGGCGCCGAGACCGACGCAGCAGATCGAGGATCTGCTGAAGGCCGGACAGGAGATCCTGGTGCAGGTGGTCAAGGAGCCGCTCGGCACCAAGGGCGCGCGGGTCACCTCCCACGCGAGCATCCCGGGGCGCTTCCTGGTCTTCATGCCGACCGCGGACAACATCGGCGTGTCGCGCAAGATCGACTCGCGCGAGGAGCGCAGTCGCCTGCGCGGCCTCGTGCGGCAGTTTCGCGAGGAGCACGGCTTCACCGGCGGGGTCATCATCCGCACCGCCGCGGCCAAGCGGCCGAAGGAGGACATCGACGGAGACCTGCGCTACTTCCACGAGCTCTGGTCCGAGATGCGCGGCCACATGGAGTCGTTGCGGGCGCCCGCGGTGATCCACCAGGAGGAGAGCCTGGTCGCAAAGCTGATCCGGGACTTCCTGAACGACGACTTCTCCGCGATCCGGATCGACGCTCGGGAGGAGCACGCACGCGTCGTGCGGCTCGTCGAACGCATCATGCCGAGCATGGTGGAGCGGGTCCGCCACTACACGAAGGAGTTTCCGATCTTCGAGGAATACGGGGTGCAGGCGGAGATCGACAAGGCGATCCGGAGCAAGGTGTGGCTCAAGTCGGGCGGCTACATCGTGATCAACCAGACGGAGGCTCTCGTCGCGATAGACGTCAACACCGGACGCTACGTCGGGAAGCGGAGCGGCGGCCTCGAGGACACCATCGTGAAGACGAACATCGAGGCGGCGGGAGAGATCGTGCGGCAGGTTCGCCTGCGGGATCTCGGCGGCATCATCGTGGCCGACTTCATCGACATGGATGACCGGAAGAACCGCCAGAAGGTCGCACAGACGTTCGAGCGGGAGCTGCGGCGTGATCGTGCGCCGTCGAAGACCATCCAGGTGTCCGACTTCGGCCTGATCATCCTGACGCGCAAGCGCGTCCGCAGGAGCCTGGAGCGGCAGTTGACCGACCCGTGTCCCTACTGCTCCGGCAGTGCGGTCATCAAGTCATCGTCGACCATCTGTTACGACCTGCTGTCCGAAGTGCGCAAGATCGGTTCGGAGCTCAACGGACAGGCGGTGCAGTTGCGGGTCAATCCGGACATCGCGCGGGTTCTGGGGCAGGAGCACCGCGGAGTGCTTCGAGAGCTCGAGCGCGTGCTCGGGCGCGGCGTCACGGTGAAGCCGGACGTCCGACTGCACCACGAGCAGTTCGACGTGATGGCGACCTGAGCGACGCTCTAGCCGACGGCGAGATGAATCAGATAGTGCGTACCGCCCTGGTTGATCCAGACGCGTACGTAGTCGTTCCCGCGCAGCACCTCCACGCGTGAGCTGCCGGTCGCAGGCGGAGGGGACTTGGCGACGTCGCCGATTTCGGCTGCCGGCACGATCGTGGCGACCTCCTGGCCGACCACCGCGTCCTCCTGCCGGAACTCGACCCAACGTTCCCGCGCCGGCACTGCTCCGGCGGTCTCCGGGCTGGCCGTCCGATTCGTCAGATGCACGCTGTACGTGCCGGCTGGAAGCGGCTCGCCGTTCGCCAGGACGCCGCGCGGGAGCTCTATCGCTCCCAGAGCCTGCTCGCCAAGTGGGACACCGGCGTCTCCCGGGAGCTGCCCGGCGGCCAGCGAAGTCGAGCTCGCTGCTGCGGCGAGCACCACGGCAGCAAGCGCCAGCGGCAACCATGACCCGTTCGCAAACCCCTGATGCATGGGCGACATCATAGCATCGGACCCTGCCAGCGCACCTTGGCGAAGCCCCGCAGCCGGTCGCCGGTCACGCGGATGCCTTCAGCGGCGAGCAGGGAGCGTTTGACGAAGCGATCCCCGTAGCCGCCCAGCCGCCCGCCTGCGCCGACGACACGGTGACACGGGACCCCGGGTTCCGCACACCTTCGCATGACGTTGCCGACGGCGCGCGAGGCGCGCGGCCGCCCCGCCAGGGCGGCGACGTCGCCGTACGTCGCCACGCGTCCGGCCGGGATGCGGCGTACGATCGTCAGCACACGCCGGGCGAACGGCGTCGCCGACTCCCTGTCGTCGCTCACACCCGTCCGCGGATCGCGCCGGTCACGCCGTTCCGAATGATCTCCGGCATCTGTCAGTGGCCCGGGGTCGTCCGCCAGATCTCGTGAATGGCGCGGGCGTCGATCAGCTTCGTGGCGTACGCGATCTGCCCGGCGTGGAGCGCGTAGTGCGCCAACTGCAGACTGATGACCTCCAGGAGCGTCATCGGTTTCGGCGTGCGCTCCGTCGTCTCGATCAGGCTCGCCGGATCCACCTGCGCCAGCACCTCGTCGGCTTCCCTGATGGCCATGTCGAGTCTGGACCGCAGCTCGGCGGCCGGAAGCTCGCGCCGCTCCGCGAACTCGGCGGACCGATCACGTACGAAGTCCCGTTCTCCGACGACGTGTCCGATATAGAAGCGGGTCGATCCGACGCAGTGCAGGACGAGGTTGCCGATCGCGTTCGACGATTCGTTGGGGCGCCACCAGATCTGCTCGACCTTCAGGGCGTCGAGGCAGGTGCGAATCTGTCCCGTAAGGTGGACGCAGAGGCGCGTGCGGGCAGCCTCGATGAACGTGGATTCGATGGTGCGGATCATGCCCACAGCTTAGCAGTCCGCGGCGAAGCCCCGGGCGGGCCGCGGCGCGCGTCCGCCTCAGCGCCGCAGGACCGGCAGATAGCACAGTCCGGCGACCAGCACGTCGTACGTCGCGCAAGCGGCCGGATACCAGCCCGGAACCATCTCCGGCGGGAGCAGCCCGGCGGCGTGTGCAAGGCCGGCCAGTGCATGCACGCTCCACGTGATGGACAGCGCCGTCAGCGCCCGGACCGGCTCCCAGGTGGTGACCAGGGCCGCGACCGCGAAGCATCCGGCGGCGATGGCGACGACGAGGCCGGTGCCGGGGACGTCGTCGTGCCGGAGAGCGAAGCCGATCGGGACGGCGGCGGCAAGCGCCAGCAGCAGGGCCGCGAACTGGGCGAGCCGCAACTCGGCGACGAGTCTCTGGCCGCTGGTCGCCTCCGCCTGCCAGGCGCCGAGCGCGAGCCAAGCTACGGTTCCGCCGAAGGCGAGGAAGACGACGGCGAACGAGAGCACGGCATCGGTCACGGGGTTCCCGTCGCGGGCGCGGCCACGGAAGGATCGCCAGTATAGCAGCCGGCTTGGAGACCCCTCCACGCGGAGCCGCGACAAGGTAGGCTTGTCGCGCGCGGAGACGGAGAAGCCTTGGTGGAGACGATGCACGAGACTCGGCGGGTCCGCGCCGGTGCGGCCTCTATCGCCATCCTGCTGGCGCTGACGGCATTCGCGCTTCAGGACCTGCTACCCGGACGCCTGCGGGCGCTGATGGGCATCGCGGCGTTCATCCTGACCGCGATCGCCTGCTCGGCCAACGTGGCCGCCATCCGCTGGCGCACCGTCGCCTGGGGGATCGGGCTGCAGATGTTCCTGGCCGTACTGATCCTGAAGTTCGCCGTCGGCGGGGTCCGGCCGGGCTACGCCCTGTTCTCCCTGCTGGCCGCCGTGGTCACGCGGTTCCTGGAGTTCACGAGCGTCGGGGCGCAGTTCGTGTTCGGCGTTCTCGCCGACCCGGTGGCGATGGGGGAGCGGTTTCCCAACGGGCTCGTGCTCGCCTTCTCCGCCTTTCCGATTATCATCTTCGCGTCGTCGGTCTTCACGGTGCTCTATCACCTGGGCGTCCTGCAGGCGGCGGTGCGGCTGCTGGCGCGCGTCATGATGCCGCTGATGGGCACGAGCGGGGCCGAGACGCTGTCGGCGGTGGCCAACGTCTTCATGGGGCAGACCGAGGCGCCGATCATCGTCCGCCCGTACATCGCACGGATGACGCAGTCGGAGCTGCTCGCCCTGATGACGGGCGGCCTGGCGACCATCGCCGGCAGCATGTTCGCCATCTACGTCAGCCTGGGCGCCGATCCGGTGGCGATGCTGACGACGAGCGTCATGGCGGCGCCGTGTGGCCTCTATCTGGCCAAGATCCTCCTTCCGGAGACCGGCGAGCCGGTGACCGCCGGCCGGGTGGTCGTCAACCCGGCGCGGGAGCACGTCAACGTGGTCGACGCGGCGGCCGGGGGCGCGTCGAGCGGCATGCACCTGGCCTTCAACGTGACTGCAATGCTGATCGCGTTCCTCGCGTTCATCGCCATGTTCGACTACTTGCTGGGCCTCCTGCGGCCGGGGCTGTCGATGTCCGGCATTCTTGCGGTCGTTTTCGCGCCGGTCGCCGCGCTCATCGGCGTGCCCGGCGGGGACGTGGCGGCGGTAGCGGATCTGCTCGGCACGAAGCTCGTCACGAACGAGTTCGTCGCCTATCTCAAGCTGAGCGGCGAGTACGCCGACACCATCAGCGACCGCGCCCGGACGCTCTCCGCCTACGCGCTCACCGGCTTCGCCAACTTCGGCTCCATCGGCATCGTGCTGGGCGGGATCGGCAGCATGGCGCCCGAGCGCCGCGGCGATCTGGCGCGGCTCAGCCCGCGCGCGCTCCTCGCCGGCTTCATGGCGACGCTGATCAACGCCGCGGTGGCGGCCGTCCTGCTGTAGTCGTTCCCCGTGGCGGCGGTCGGCGGGGCGGCCGTCCGGGGCGCTGCCGGCCGGGCTGTATGATCCGTTGCCATGCTCCCGACCGTCGCCTGGAAGGACGACCACGTCCTCATGGTCGACCAGCGCAAGCTGCCCGGCCAGGAGGTCTACGTCGAGTTGCGCAACACGCGGCAGGTGGCGCGCGCCATCGAGAAGATGGTGATCCGGGGTGCGCCGGCGATCGGGGTGGCGGCGGCGATGGGGCTGGCGCTCGGCGCGACGAAGAGCCGGGCGAAGGGGAGTGCGGCGCTGGCCGCCGAGTTCTACCGGCTGTGCGACATGCTGGCCGGCACTCGCCCGACCGCGGTCAATCTCTTCTGGGCGATCGATCGCATGAAGGCGGTGTTTTCGGACGCGGTGCGGGCGGGACGGTCACCCGACGAGATCGGCGGGATCATGGTGGCCGAAGCCGGGCGCATCCATGACGAGGACGTCGCCTGTTGCAGGGCGCTGGGCGCGTACGGCGCGGAACTCCTGCCCGAGGAGGGCCGTGTCCTCACGCACTGCAACGCGGGAGCGCTGGCGACGGGGGGCTACGGGACCGCGCTGGGAGTGATCCGGGCCGCGGTGGAGGGCGGCAAGCGGATTGCCGTCTACGCGGACGAGACCCGGCCGTTCCTGCAGGGGAGCCGGCTGACCGCCTGGGAGCTGCTGCGGGACGGCATCGACACGACCATCATCACCGACGGAACGTCCGGATCGCTCTTCCGGGGCGGCAGGATCGATACGGTGGTGGTCGGCGCGGACCGCATCGCCGCGAACGGGGACGTGGCCAACAAGATAGGCACCTATACGGTGGCGGTGCTCGCTCGCGAGCACGAGGTGCCGTTCTATGTCGCCGCCCCGACCTCGACGATCGACCTGGCGACCGCCGACGGCGCCGGCATCCCGATAGAGGAACGGAGCAGCCGGGAGGTGACCCACGTCGGATCTTCGCGCGTCGCTCCCGAGGGCGCCGGCGTCTGGAATCCGGCGTTCGACGTCACTCCGCACCGATTCGTCGCCGGCATCATCACGGAGCGGGGTATCTGCCGTGCGCCGTACGGCGAGAGCCTGGCCGCGGTCTGCGATCGGGGCTGAACACGCACCACCGATGGACATTCTCGCCATCGAGACGTCGTGCGACGAGACGGCCGCCGCGGTCGTGGCGGATTCCGGCGACCCGGCGCGGCCCTGGAAGGTGCGCTCCAACGTCGTCGCCTCGCAGGCGGACATCCACCGGGAGTGGGGCGGCGTGGTTCCCGAGCTCGCGTCGCGGCAGCACGTACGCGACATCTGCGGCGTAGTGGAGCGCGCGCTCGATGACGCGGGCGCGGGGTGGTCCGCTATCGACGCCATCGCCGTGACCCAGGGACCCGGCCTCGTCGGATCGTTGCTGGTCGGCGTCGCCTTCGCCAAGGCGCTGGCTGCCTCGCTGGACGTACCGCTGGTGCCGGTGCAGCACCTGGCAGGGCACATCGAGTCGCTGGTGGTGGAGGGCGGCCCAATGCCGCTCCCGGCGGTGGTGCTCGTCGTCTCGGGAGGGCACACCAACCTGTATCTGACGACCGCGGCGGGAGAAGAAGGATTGTCGCATCGGCTGATCGGCCGCACGCGCGACGACGCCGCGGGCGAGGCCTACGACAAGGTCGCCTCGCTGCTCGGGCTCGACTACCCGGGGGGACCGGTGATCGACCGCATTGCGCGCACCGGCGACGACCGTGCCGTCGATTTTCCCTTCGCCCGCATGACCCACGACGACCGCAACGCCGGTGCGGCGATGACCCGTCCGGCCGGGGTGGCCGCGGTCCGCGGCCGCCGGCAGCTCGAGTTCAGCTTCAGTGGCCTGAAGACGGCAGTGAAGCGTCACGTGCAGCGGAGGCGCGAAGTCCTGGGATGCGCAGGCAGGCTGCCGGAGGGAGAGATAGCCGGCATCTGCGCCAGCTTCCAGCGCGTGGTCGTCAGAACGCTGCTCGACCGCACCTTCCTGGCCGCGCGGCGGTTCGGAGCACTGAGCGTCGGCATTTCGGGCGGGGTGTCGGCCAACGCCCGGCTGCGGGCGGACGCTGCCGCGCAGGCCGCGCGGGCCGGACTGCCGCTGTTCCTGCCGTCGCTCGCGCTGGCGACCGACAACGCGGCGATGATCGGCGCGGCGGGGCTGCGGCGCCTGCACGCCGGCGTGACCGCCCCTCTCGATCTCAACGCGAAAGCGTCGCTGCCGCTGGAGGAGGTTCCGGCCCGGTAGCCGTTGCAGGCGGGAGCCGCCGGAAGGTGCGGCGGTCGTCCGGAGCGCGTTAGAGGAGCGCGTTAGAGTAGAGGCATGACTTGGCATCGGCAGACACACTGGCGGATTCTGATCGCCCTGGGGTTGGGAATCGTCTACGGCGTCGTGGCGGCGCTCGCCGGCTGGAGCGGGTTCACCGGGGACTGGATCGCGCCGTTCGGCACGATCTTCCTGCGGCTGCTGCTCCTGATCGCCGTGCCCCTGGTGCTGGCGTCGCTCATCACCGGGGTGGCGTCGCTGGCCGACCTGCAGAAGCTGTCCCGGATCGGCGGCAAGACGATTGCCATCTACTTGGGCACGACGCTGGTGGCCCTCGTCATCGGCCTCGTGCTGGTAAATTCCATACAGCCCGGCGCGTCGATTCCGGAGAGCCTGCGGGACAGCCTGCAGGAGGCCTACCAGGGGGATCTCGACAGCCGTCAGGACGCTATCGAGCAAGCCATGAAAGCCGGGCCGCTGCAGCCGCTCGTCGACATGGTGCCCGAGAACATCCTCGGGGCGGCGACCAGCAACCGGGCCATGCTGAGCGTCGTCTTCGTGGCGTTCCTCTTCGGCGTGGCGCTCATGCAGCTCCCGCGCCCGCGGGCGCAGCCGCTCCTCGACCTGTTCGAGAGCCTCAACGCCGCCATCATCGCGATCGTCGAGCTGATCCTGAAGGTGGCGCCGATCGGGGTGTTCTCGCTCATCGCCGGCACGATCACGACGGTCGCCGGCGACGACCCGGCGGACGTGGCGCAGCTCCTGGGCGCGCTCGGTCTGTACTGCATCACGGTGCTGGTCGGTCTGGCGATCCACGCCTTCCTGACGTATCCGCTTCTGTTACGGCTCTTCACGCCGATCACGCCGGTGCGCTTTCTCCGCGGCATCGCGCCTGCGCAGCTCGTGGCCTTCTCGACGTCGTCCAGCGCGGCGACCCTGCCGGTGACGATGGAGAGGGCGGAGCGCGATCTGGGGGTCTCCGAGGAGGTCTCCTCGTTCGTGCTGCCGCTCGGGGCCACCATCAACATGGACGGCACCGCGGTCTACATGGCGGTGGCGGCGGTGTTCATCGCGCAGGCGCTCGGCATCCCGCTCGACCTGGCGGCGCAGGCGACCATCGTGTTCACCGCCCTGCTCGCGTCGATCGGGACCGCCGCGGTGCCGAGCGCCGGCATCGTGATGCTGGTCATCGTGCTCGAGGCGATCGGCGTGCCGGCCGCCGGCATCGCTCTCATATTCGGCGTGGACCGGATTCTCGACATGTGCCGCACGGCTACCAACGTCACCGGCGACGCGGCCGTCGCCACGGTCGTGGCGGCGAGCGAGGGACAGTTGAGCCCGACCGCCGTCAACGGGCTGGCGCCGGCGGACGGTAGGGCGCCGGAGCCCGGAACGTGACGCCGGCGCGCGCCGATGCCTGGGCGCTGCTCACCGAGTTCACCGCCGGCGAGAGTCTGCGCAAGCATGCCCTGGCCGTCGAGGCCGCCGTCCGCGGTTACGCGCGTCTGTTCGGTGAAGACGAAGTGGCGTGGGGCATCGTCGGCCTGATCCACGACTTCGACTACGAGCGCTGGCCCGACGCGGCGGACCATCCTTTCCGCGGAAGCGAGATTCTGCGCGAGCGCGGGTGGCCGGAGCACATGATCCGCGCGATTCTCTCGCACGCCGACTACAGCGGCGTTCCGCGCGAGTCGAGGCTGGAGCACACCCTGTTCGCCTGCGACGAGCTCGCCGGTTTCATCACCGCGGCGGCGCTCGTGCGGCCGACGAAGAGCGTCCTCGACCTCGAGGCGCGCTCCGTGAAGAAGCGGATGAAGGACAAGGCGTTCGCCCGCGCGGTCAGCCGGGACGATCTGCGGCTGGGGGCCGAGGAGCTGGGGTTGCCTCTCGACGAGCACATCGCCAACGTCATCGGGTTCCTGCGAGCGGAGGCGGACGCGCTCGGCCTCCGGGGTAGCCTGTAGATGCCAGTCCGCGTGGCGTCGGAGCGTCGCGACGAGGCATATGCGCAACTCGTCAGGGAGCGGAAGGAATGTACTCTGTGCCGGGAGCTTGGGTTGCACAATCCCGCCGTCCCGAAGCTGGAGCGTTTCGATTCGGCCGAAATCGGTCCGTGGACTCGCTGGCTTGGCGATCGAAATGCCAGGTTGATGATCGTCGGACAGGATTGGGGTGACGTCACTTACTTCCAGAACAACGAAGGCTTCGACGATTGCTGCACGAATAACCCCACGAACAGGAATCTTCAGGATTTGTTGCACGGGATTGGACTACCCGTTTCTTCCGGGCCGCAGAGGAGTTCCGGCGTGTTTCTTACGAACGCAGTGCTCTGTTTGAAGGAGGGCGGTCTTCAGGCTGAGGTGGAGGAAAAGGCCTTCAAGAACTGCCGGGAGTTTCTTCGGCGGCAGATTGAAGTCGTTTCGCCTGCGGTCGTCGTGACGCTTGGTAAACGAGCGTATGGGGCCGTGGTCTCCGCGTTCGGACGACCACGCGAGCCGACATTCCGCGCGGCAGTCGAAAGAGAGAATATCGAGCTCTTCAGCGACTGCTGGCTGGTGCCTGTCTACCATTGCGGCCGGAAGTCCACCAACATGAATCGCGACATACGTCAACAGAGACACGATTGGGCGCGTGTGGAGCGCGCCCTTCGGCATGCGGGAGCGAAGTATGACCTGGAAGGATCGCATAGACATTGACCCGGACGTTCTGGTCGGAAAGCCCGTGGTCAAGGGGACTCGGATCGCCGTTGAGTTCGTTATCGATCTGCTGGCGCGAGGCTGGACGACGGAACAGATCCTCGACGAGTACGACCACTTGAAGGCGGAAGACATCCTGGCCTGCCTGACGTACGCCGGCGAGCTGCTCAAGTCCGAGCGCGTGTATCCGACGCCGCGCGAATCCTCAACTGCGGTATGAAGGTGATTGCCAACGAGAACATTGCCGGCGCCGTGGTTCGAGAGCTGCGGCGGCGGGGTCACGACGTGCTTTCCGTCAGGGAATCCATGCGAGGTGCGGACGACAGATCGGTGCTCCTGCGTGCGGAGACCGAACGCAGGTTGATCATCACTCACGACAAGGACTTTGGAGAACTCGCATTCAGGCATCGCCATCGCGCGCCGTGCGGAATCATCCTGTTTCGCTTGTCAGGCGTACCCCCTTCGTCGGACCATCACCGCATGCTTCAGATCATCGACAGCCGATCGGATTGGACGGGTCAATTCTCGGTTGTGACTGACGACCGCATTCGGATGCGACCGCTCGTGGACTGAGGATGTTGTCGTTCGGTGGCCGGCACGGGCATTCTCGATGGTCGCAGGATACGATTGCGCGCCGTTCGATGCTGCGGAACCTGCTTTGGTGCGGTGTCGTATAGTCGTTCGACGTGGAGGCGATGACGCAGGAAGGGGTGGCGAACGCCGCGGCGGCGAACGCGGCAGACGATGGCTCGGCCGTGGACCCGGTGGCTCAGGCGCCGCCGGTGGCCCGGCTGGAGGCGGTCACCGTTTCCTATGGCCGGCGCCACGCCCTGCAGAGCGTCGACGCGGTCTTCCCGCCCGGCGCGGTCGGGCTGCTCGGCCCCAACGGCGCCGGCAAGAGCACCCTGCTGAAGGCGCTGCTGGGATTCGTCCATCCTGACGGCGGCCGCATGCAGGTGCTCGGCATGGACGTGGTGGCACGGCCGCTCGATATCCGTGCGCGGCTCGGCTACATGCCCGAGTCGGACGCCCACATCCCGGGTGTCAACGCGGTCACCTTCGTCGCCTACTGCGGGCGGCTTGCGGGGCTGCCGGCGGCCGACGCGATGCAGCGCGCGCACTCCGTGCTGCAGTACGTCGGGCTCGGCGAGGCGCGCTATCGCACGGTCGACACCTACTCGAACGGCATGAAGCAGCGTATCAAGCTGGCCCAGGCGCTCGTGCACGATCCGGATCTGCTGTTCCTCGACGAGCCGACCAACGGCATGGATCCGAGGGGACGCGAGGAGATGCTCGCGCTGATTCGGGACCTGGCGCAGCGCAAAGGGGTCAACGTCATCCTGTCGTCGCACGTGCTGCCGGACGTGGAGACGGCGTGCGACCGGGTCGTCGTCCTGCACCAGGGGCGCGTCGTCGCGCAGGGGCCGATCGCCGAGCTGAAGGGGAAGAGCCGCCGCGCTTTCGAGTTGCGCGTCAAGGGCGATCTGGCGCGATTCGTGGCCGGGCTCCGCGACGCCGGCGTCGAGTGCCACGACACGGACGACGACGTCATGCGGGTGTTGATCGGCGACGACCGCGGCGCGCGGGATCTGTTCGCGTTGGCGGTGCAATACGAGGTGCAGGTGCGCCATCTGCGTCCCAGCGTGCAGACCCTGGAGGATGTCTTCGCGAAGGCGATCGGCGAGTCCTGATGCCGATTCACGATCACGGCTACGCCCGCTACCAGGGCACGCGGACGCCGCCCGGTCGGGCCTGGGCCGTCATCGCCGGCGCCGGAATCCGCGGCATGCTCTCGGCGCGCCCGTTTCTGCTCGTCCTGCTGTTCGCGTGGCTGCAGTTCTTCGTGCGCGCGGTCATGCTGTATCTGGCCGCCAACGTGCCGCAGGCGGACGTCATCGCGCCGTCGCCGGCGACTTTTCGCGAGTTCTTCGACCAGCAGGGGTTCTTCGTCTTCGTCGTGGCGGTCTATGCCGGCGCCGGGCTCATAGCCAACGACCGGCGGGCGAACGCGCTTCAGATCTACTTGTCGAAGCCGCTGACGCGGGTCGAGTACATCGCGGGCAAGCTCGCCGTGGTGATGGCGCTCCTGGCGTTCGTGACATGGGTTCCGGCGCTGCTGCTGCTCGGGTTGCAGACGATGTTCACCGGCAGCCTGGCGTTCGTCCGGGAGCACGCGTTCCTGATCCCGGCGATCGCGCTCTTCGGATTCCTGTACGTGCTGCTCGCGTCGATCACGATCCTGGCCCTGTCGTCGCTCTCGACCAGTGCGCGCTACGTCGGGATGCTCTACGCGGGCGCCGTGATCTTCAGCGAGGCGGTGTTCCAGACGTTACGCGGCGTAACGGGTGGCACCGGGCTGTCCTGGGTGTCGTTCAGCGCGAGCGCGGCGCAGGTCGGCGATGTCATCTTTCGCGTCGAGCCCCGCTACGACACGCCGTGGGGCGTCTCTCTTCTGGCCGTCGCGGCCGTGATCGGCCTGTCGGCCTGGGTGCTCGCACGGCGGGTGCGGGGCGTGGAGGTCGTCACGTGAGCCGGCCGGTGGTCGTCGCCGAGCGGATGTCGAAGTGGTACGGGCAGGTTATCGGCATCAACGACGTGACCGTCTCCATCCCGTCGGGTATCAGTGGGCTGCTCGGACCCAACGGCGCGGGCAAGTCGACGCTGCTGAAGCTCGTCACCGGCCAGCTCAAGCCGAGCCAGGGGCAGGTGCAGGTGCTCGGAGAGCCGATCTGGGACAATCCGGGGGTCTACCGGCGCATCGGCTACTGTCCGGACCACGATGCGTTCTACGAGCGGATGACCGGGCGGGACTGGCTGACTGCATTGCTCGGGCTGAGCGGGTTCGAGGGTGACCGGGCCGCCGGCGCCGCGGAACGCGCCCTCGAAACGGTCGGTCTCGCGACCGCCGCCGACAGGAGGATCGGCGGCTACAGCAAGGGCATGCGGCAGCGGATCAAGCTGGCCCAGGCGATTGCGCACGAGCCGGAGCTTCTGGTGCTGGACGAGCCGCTCGCCGGGCTTGACCCGATCGGGCGCCGGCGCGTGATCGACGTGATCAAGGCGTGGGGCCGCGACGGTCGCAGCGTCGTCGTCTCCAGCCATGTCCTGCACGAGATCGAGCTGATGACCTCCAACATCGTGCTGCTGCACAACGGGCGGATCCTGGCCGAGGGGAACGTGCACCAGATTCGCGACCTGATCGACGAGCATCCGCACACCGTACGCATCACGGCCGACGACCCCCGCCGGCTCGCGCGCCATCTGCTCGGCTACTCGCATGTCATCGCCATGCAGTTGCAGGACGGCGCCGTGATCGCGCAGACGAGCCGCCCGGATGCCTTCTACACCGAGCTCACGGTGCTGGCGGCCGGCGAGGAGGCCGGCGCAGTGGGGGAGGTCACGTCGCCCGACGACAACCTGCAGGCGGTTTTCTCCTATCTGGTCGAGCACTGATGACCGATTCGCATGCCGCGCCCGCTATCGGCGCCGCCGCGCTGCGGGTCTTCGATCTCGGCCTCGGCCAGATGCTCTGGTCGCGTCGAACCGTCTTCATGGGGCTGGTGGCGGGCGGACCGGTGTTGATTGCGGTGCTGCTGCGGGCGCTGGCCTCGCTGCCGTTCTTCGACGGCGGGGCGGGCGAGATCGGCGGGCGGCCGGTGAGCCTGGACGGGCCGGACATCTTCGGCCTGATGATCTGGACGTTCTACCTGCGTTTCACGGTACCGGTGCTCGGCGTGTTCTACGGCACCGCGCTCATCGCGGACGAGGTCGAGGACCGGACCGTCACCTATCTGTTCACCCGTCCCGTGGCGCGCGGCGCGGTTGTGGCCGGCAAGTACCTGGCCTACCTGGTCTGCACGGCGGTGGTGGTCCTGCCCTCGGTGACGCTGGTCTACTTCCTGGTCGTGCCGTTGCTGGGCGGGAGCGTCGGCCGCAACTTTCCCGCTCTGCTGGTCGACGTCGCTCTGATTGGGGCGGGGCTCGCCGTCTACGGCGCGGTCTTCGCCCTCGTCGGCGCCTGGTTCCGGCGTCCCCTGCTGACCGGGCTCGTCTTCGTCTTCGGGTGGGAGCCGCTGGTGGTCCTTCTTCCCGGGTACATGAAGAATCTGAGCGTGGCGTACTACCTCCAGGGACTGGCGCCGCACGCCATGCCCCAGGACGACGCGCTCAGCGTGATCCAGGCCCTGCTCACGTCGGTACAGACGCCGCTGGCCACGTGGGCGAACCTGGTCGCGCTCGCCGTCATCTGGGCGGCCGCGCTGGCCGGTGCGATGCGGGTTGTCGAGCGGCGGGAGTACGTGCTCGGGCAGTAACAGGCGGAACTTTTGGCCGACCTCGCCGGTATACTGGTTACGAAATCATGACCATGACGACGCGCACGCGGTATGTCCTGCTCGGCGGCGCCGGCGTGGTGGCGGTCGGGCTCGCGGGCGGGCTCGTGGCCTGGGTGAGCAGCCTGCCGCCGCTCGTACTGGCGCAGGAGCGGCCCGACGAGTTGCGGTATGTCCCGCCGGAGGCGGCGATTCTCTCTTTCGCGAACGTGCGCGAGGTCATGGATTCGGATCTCCGGCGGCGTCTGCGCGAGATCCAGCCCGAGCTCGACGGACAGCGCGAGTTCCAGGATCGGACCGGCATCGACATCGAGCGCGACATCGAGTACGTCGTCGGCGGGCTTGTGCCGGATGGCGCGGACGACACGAGCGGAATCGCCATCCTCGCGGGAAGCTTCGATGCGGAACGGCTGGAAGCGCTGGCGCTCGACCACGACGGCACGGCGTCCGACTACCGGGGGAGCCGGCTGATCACGATCCCCGGCGAATCGGTGGCGATGGCGTTCCTCGAGACAGGGGTGATTGCCATCGGGTCGGAGCCGCTGGTCAAGCGGACCATCGATCTGCCATTCACCGGGGGCGGTGTCGACTCGAACGACTCGTTGATGGGGTTGCTGCAACACGTGGAGCGCGGGAGCACCGCGTGGACCATCGGCCGCCTCGACGATCCGCGTGGCGGCGAGTGGCTTCCCGATGAGGTGGAATCGCAGGTCTCGCAGGTCGCGGCGTTCGCGGCCGACGTCCGCGTCAACGGCGGCGTGAGCGGGAAACTGACGGCGGAAGCGCGTGACGAGGAGACCGGGCGCAATCTGAGGGATCTGCTGCAGGGTTTTCTCGCCCTCGCCCGCCTGCAGTTCGGTTCGCGCTCCGAACTGCGGGGGCTGCTCGATTCCATTCGCCTGACCACCGCCGGCACGAACGTGACGCTGACCTTCGATCTGCCTGCCGATGCGGTCCTGGAGCTGTTGCCGGACCGCTCCGATGCGGATGTCTCCGCCGCCCCGTAACCTGCCGCCAGCCGTTCCCGCGCCGCGCCACATCTTCTTCTACGGCACTCTGATGCGCGGTTTCCCGCTGCGCGAGCGGTCGGGCATCGATGGCTGGATCCGCTTCGCCGGCCACGGGGCAGTCGGAGGGGGGCTGTTCGATCTCGGACCGTATCCGGGGCTGATAGAGGCGGACGGGAGCGTGCGTGGGGAGGCGTACGCCCTCGTCGCGCCGGCGCCGCTGTTGGCGAGGGTCGATGCGATTGAGCATTTCGATCCGTCGGACCCTGCGACGAGCGAGTACGTCAGGCGCGCCGTTGCCTGCCGGCTCGACGACGGCCGGGTGATCGACGTCTGGGTCTACGTCTACAATCGATCCATTGCGGCGGCCGAACGCGTGACGGGTGGCGACTACCGCCGGCACGTCGCCCGCCGGCGGGCGGCAGGGTCTTTGCTATGATCTGATCTTGTGCGCGCCCGAGGGCAGTTCGCAGTCAGCACATGGGTTACAGGACTATCGGCGTCGTCGGGTGCGGTCTCATGGGTTCGGGTATCGCGCAGGTGTCGGCGCAGGCCGGCTACCGCACGATCGTGCGCGAGGTCGATGACACCGCCATCGCGGCCGGGATCGGGCGTATCGAGTCGTTTCTGACGGCCGGCGTCGAGCGTGGAAAGTTGTCGGCGGCGGACCGGGACCGGACCCTGGCCAACCTCGGCGGAACCAGCCGGCTCGAAGATCTGGCGGACTGCGATCTGATCATCGAGGCGATTGTGGAGAACGTCGACGCGAAGCGCGAGGTGTTCGCGACTCTGGAGCGGGTGGTCGGGCCGGATACCGATTTCGCGAGCAACACGTCGTCGCTCTGCATCACGGAGCTGGCGGCGGCGACCCGGAGACCGGAGCGTTTCATCGGTCTCCATTTCTTCAGTCCGGTGCCGATCATGAAGCTGGTCGAGGTCATCAGGGGCCTCGCGACCAGCGACGAGACGTACGAGCGCGTGTTCGCGTTCGGCCGGAGCGTCGGCAAGGACCCGGTCACGGCGCCGGATCGGCCCGGATTCATTGCGAACCGGCTCCTCATTCCGTACCTGCTCGACGCCATCCGCGCCCATGAGGAGGGGGTCGGGACTATCGAGGACATCGACAAGACCATGTCCCTGGGGTGCGGCTACCCGATGGGTCCCTTCACGCTCCTCGATTTCGTGGGTCTCGACACGACCTGCTACATCGCCGGCATCATGTACGACGAGTTCAAGGATCCGCGCTACGCGCCGCCGCCGCTGCTGAAGCGGATGGTGCTGGCCGGCCGGCACGGCCGCAAGACGGGACGAGGGTTCTACACGTACTGATGTCGCTGCCGATGAACGATGAACGTGTGAAGGCGGCGGTGGAGACGCTGCTGGCCGAGGTGGGCGAGGATCCGACTCGCGAGGGGCTGGCGCGTACCCCGGCCCGCGTCGCCGAGGCGCTGAAGTTCCTGACGAGCGGCTACGGGCAGGACATCGACGCGGTGCTGAACAACGCGCTCTTCTCGGTCGAGTGCAACGAGATGGTGATCGTCAAGGACATCGACTTTTACAGTCTTTGCGAGCATCATCTGCTCCCGTTCTTCGGCAAGTGCCACATCGCGTATCTGCCGCGCGATCGGGTAGTGGGACTGAGCAAGATCCCGCGTCTGCTCGACGTCTTCAGCCGGCGGCTCCAGATTCAGGAGCGGCTCACGAACCAGATCGCGGAGGTCATCTCGGAGACGCTCGACCCGCTGGGAGTCGGCGTAGTCATCGAGGCGACGCACCTGTGCATGCTGATGCGGGGAGTGGAGAAGCAGAACGCGTTCGCGCTCACGAGCGCCATGCGCGGCGCGTTTCGCTCGGACGCGCGCACGCGGCTGGAGTTCCTCGAGCTGCTCAAGCTGCGCGGCGACATGCGCGCCGCGCTCGATCCGGCCCGGCTCGTGGCCCGCGCCGGGGAGGTGGCGCCGACATGAGCGGATTGCGTATCCGGTGGTGGTCGTGGCCGGTGCTCGGCCTGCTGGCGGGCGTCGTGCCGGGCGCGGCGAGTGGACAGGGACTCCTCGTCGAGTCGGTCGAGGTGCGCTGTCCGTCGGTCCTCGGCATCGGCGTCGAGACGGACCTCGTCTTCTGCGACGTCCTCGCTCAGCAGGATCCCGCGTTGGGAGTGATCGTCGTACTCCCGCCGCGTCGGGGCGAGGCGACACTGTCCTTCAACCTCCACAATCGGCACACCTATTCGGAGGACGACGTCAGGCGCGGACGCGCGTACGCCCGGTATCTGTCCGAGGTGGCGGTCGCGTCGGCGGCCGGCGACGTGCTCGCACGGCGCTACGTGCTGAACGAGTTCCGGACGGCGGACGACCTTTTCGACCGCATCGCGGGGGGCGCCGGTCCTGAAGGGGTCAAGGCGGTTGCGCCCATCGGGGTGGAGCGGGTCTCCGTGACGATCCCGGCCAATCTGGAGCAGGTGGTCATCGTGGGGCAGATCCTGGAGCTGACCGGCCTCGACGGCAACCTGGAACGCATCTGGTCGCCGGGCAGGCCGGTTGCGGTCATCAGCGAACTGCAACTCGGATATGTATCCCGCTAGGATCGCTAGGACGAGCACGCAGGCATGACGTCAATCCACGATCTCATCATCGTCGGGGCGGGCCCCGCCGGTCTGGCCGCCGCTATCGCCGCCAGGAAGGCCGGCCTGGACTTTCGCACGTTCGAGAAGGGCGTGCTGGTGAACTCGCTGTTTCATTTCCCCGGCCAGATGGTCTTCTTCACGACGCCGGATCTGCTGGAGATCGGCGGCTTGCCGTTCGTGACGCCGCACGGGAAGCCGACACGCGACGAGACATTGAGATACTACCGTCGCGTCGTCGACACCTACGAGCTGGCCATCGACTTCGGCTACTCGGTGACCGCGATCCGCCGCGGCGACGATGACGCCTTCACGGTGCAGACGGCGCACGCCGCGCGCGGGCCGGAGACGTGGCGCGCCCGGACGGTGGTCATCGCCAGCGGCTGCTACGACCATCCCAACCAGCTCGGCGTTCCGGGCGAGGATCTGCCGCACGTCTCCCACTACTACACGGAGCCGCACGAGTTCTACCGGAAGCCGGTGGTCGTCGTCGGCGGCAAGAACTCCGCGGCAGAGGCGGCGCTCGACCTCTACCGGAGCGGGGCGTGCGTCACGCTGGTCCATCGGCGGCCCGAACTGGGCGGTTCAATCAAGTACTGGGTCAAGCCGGATATCGAGAACCGCATCAAGGAGGGCTCGATCGCGGCGCACTTCGAGACCCGCGTCGTCGATATCCGCCGCCGCGAGGTCGTCGTCGAGCGTGACGGCGTGCGCCAGACGCTCCCCGCCGAAGGTGTCTTCCTGCTCACCGGGTACCTCGCCGATCTCGACTTCCTGCGCCATGCGGGCATCCAGGTCGCCTCGAACAACGTGCCGCGGCACGACCCGGAGACGTTCGAGACCAGCGTGCCCGGTCTCTACCTGGCCGGCGCGGTCGTCGCCGGCGCCAACCGGGGCGAAGTGTTCATCGAGAACGGCCGGTTCCACGGCCGGGTGGTCGTCGAGCACATCGCGCGGCGCCTCGGCCGCGAGCCGGTCGGCGCGTGACCGCCGCCGCGCGTCTGCGACGTCTTCCGCCGCGCCTCACGCTGGGAGGTCTTCATGCGGCCTCCTGCCGCAGCGCACTGAAGTATCATCGCGAGGATTGTGCCGCGCTCGACGGTGGAGGCGCGGGGTCATGGTTGGCGCGTTCGCCCGCGCCGCGCGGGAGCATCGTAGCCGCGCGGAGTGGTGGACGTCGGCGGTACACGGCCCGGGGAGGGACATCGTGAGAACACGGAAGCTGCTGGCCTTGTGTGTCGCGTTGCTGGTGTGCGGAACCGGGGTCCTCGCCGGGCAGGAGTCGGCCGCGTGCGAGCCGGTGGGCGACATCCGGTTCATCTGCGACCTGATCGGCCCGGAAGACCTGGCCATCGTGCCGGGCGACGAGTGGGTCGTCGTGTCCGGGAACCAGGAGGGCGGCCGGATCCATCTCATCGACGTGGCCGACAAGTCCACGTCCGTGCTCTTCCCGACGCCGGACCGGACCGAGCGGCTCGACGCGGCGACCTATCCGTCGTGTCCGGGCCCACTCGACGCGGCGGAGCTGGAGCAGAACGAGTTCCGGGCCCACGGCCTCTACCTGAAGCCGGGGGAGGGCGACGTGCATGCGCTGTACGTCGTGCACCACGGCCGGCGGGAGTCGATTGAGGTGTTCGAGCTGGATGCCGGTGCGCTGCCGATGACCCTGGCCTGGGTCGGGTGCGCCGTGGTGCCCGAGGGCCTGCGGCTCAACTCGGTGGTGGCGCTTCCGGAAGGGGGCTTCGCGGCGACGAGCACGTCCACCGGGGATGTCTGGGAGTGGAGCACCGCCGGCGGCTGGTCGGTGATCCCGGGGACCGACGACACGACGCCGAACGGCCTGGAGATCTCGCCGGACGGGCGGTGGCTGTACGTCGCCGGCTGGCGGGGCGAGAAGCTCACGCGGCTGTCGCGTGGGCGGACCCCGCGGCAGAAGGACGTGGTGCCGATCGGCTTCCGGCCCGACAACGTGCGGTCGGTGGACGGCGGTGCGGTGATCCTGGCCGCGGGCCACGGCAACTTCGGAACGCCGGAAGAGACCTCGAACGTCGCGATCATCGACCCCGAGACGCTGGAGGTCCGGCGCATCTTCCAGCATCCGCGGATCGACGGGTTCGCCTCGTCCACCGCGGCGATTCGGATCGGCGACGAGATCTGGCTCGGAACCAACCGGGGCGGTATGGTCGCGTACTTTCCGGCGCCGGAGTAGTCAGAGGGAGCATGACGCCATGAAACGGATTGCCATCTTCGTCGCCGTCGCCCTGCCCGCTTCCGCCTTGCTCGCGACCGCGCAGGAGCCGGCCGCCGTCGATGGCGCGCCGCAGTTCGAGCCCGTGACCTGGGAGCGCCTGGTCAACGCCGCCGACGAGCCGCACAACTGGCTGATGTACAACGGCACGCTCGACAGCCAGCGCTTCAGTCGGCTCGACCAGATCGACGCGTCGAACGTAGCGGACCTGGAGCTGAAGTGGGCCTACAGCATCCGCCAGCTCGACCGGACGGAGACGACCCCGCTCGTCGTCGACGGCGTGATGTTCATCACCGAGTCGCCCAGCAACCTGACCGCGGTCGATGCAACCACCGGCCGCCCCTACTGGCGCTACGAGCACGAGTTGCCCGACGACCTGCGGATCTGTTGCGGGCGCAACAACCGCGGCGTCGCGATCCTGGGCGAGACGCTCTACATGAGCACCCTCGACGCGCATCTGGTCGCCATAGACGCACGCAGCGGCAACGTGGTGTGGGACGCCGAGGTGGCCGACTACCGGGGCGGCTACAGCAAGACGGCCGCGCCGCTCATCGTGAAGGACCGCGTGGTGACCGGCATCGCCGGGGGCGAGTTCGGCATCCGCGGCTTCCTCGACTCGTACGACGCGCAGACCGGCGAGCGCGCCTGGCGCACGTACACGATTCCCGGGCCGGACAATCCCGACAACCGGACGTGGTCGGGCGACTCGTGGCGCACCGGCGGATCTCCCACCTGGATCACCGGCTCCTACGATCCCGAGCTGAACCTCGTCTACTGGGGCACCGGCAACCCCGGACCCGACTACGGCGGCGGCGTGCGGGAGGGCGACAACCTGTACGCCGATTCCGTGCTCGCGCTCGACGGCGATACGGGTGAGATGAAGTGGTACTTCCAGTTCACGCCGCACGACGTCCACGACTGGGACGCGATCCAGATCCCGGTGCTCGCCGACATCGAGATGGAGGACGGGCCGCGCAAGGCGATGCTCTGGGCGAACCGCAACGCCTTCTACTACACCCTCGACCGCGAGACCGGCGAGTTCCTGCTCGGCAAGCCGTTCGCGCTGCAGACCTGGGCGGAGGGGCTCGACGAGAACGGCCGTCCGATCCGGCTGCCCGACACCTTCCCGACCCCTGAAGGGACGGTCGTGGCCCCGACCGCCGGGGGTGGCACCAACTGGTGGTCGCCGGCGTACAACCCCGGCACGGGACTGCTCTACGTCAACGCGTTCGACGGCGAGGGGCAGTTCTTCGTCCGCGACGAGGAATACGTGGAAGGCGAGCGCTACACCGGCGGCGGCGTGCAGTCGCCGCAGCCGATGGACAACTACCGGAGCGCCATCCGGGCCATCGATCCCACGACCGGCGACATCCGCTGGGAGTTCGAGATGAAGCCGCGCGCCCGCTCCGGCGTGCTGGCCACGGCGGGCGACGTCGTGTTCAGCGCGACCGTCGACGGCTACTTCTTCGCCCTCGACGCCGAGAGCGGGGAAGAGCTCTGGCACATCCCCCTCGGCGGCCCGGTCAACGCCAACCCGATGACCTACGCGGTCGATGGCGTGCAGTACGTTTCGATGCCGGTGGGGAACACGGTCTACACGTTCGGTCTGGACAGGTAGTTGCACGGATGCGACAGGGGCGCGTCCGGCGTCCAGGTTCCGCGCGCAGGCGTGTTGTGAGGTGGCCAGGGTCGTTACCGGTCGGATACGGGCCGGCGGGGAGGTTCTCATGAAGGTGTCGACATTGCGGTGGCCGGTGCTCGGTGCGCTTTGTTTGACGGTAGCCGTGGCGGTTCTCCAGGGCGCGTCGGCCGATCTGCCGGTGATGGAAGGGGTGCCGACGGCCGAACCGGAGACGGTCGGCATGTCGTCCGAGCGTCTCGAGCGGCTCGACCGGGTGATGCAGGCCTACATCGACCGCGAGGAGGTGGCGGGCGCCGTCACCCTCGTCGCACGGCGCGGCAAGGTGGTCAACTTCTCCGCGCAGGGACAGCGGGACGTCGAGAGCGGCAGGGCCATGACCCACGACACCATCTTCCGCATGGCGTCGATGACCAAGCCGATCGCCTCGGTGGCGCTGATGATGCTGTACGAGGAGGGACACTTCCAGCTCCGCGACCCCATCTCGAAGTGGCTGCCCGAGTTCGCGGAGATGCAGGTGGCGATCCCCGCGCCGGAGCAGGAGCGGCTCACCGGACGCTACAAGCTCGTTCCCGCCGCGCGCCCGATCACCGTGCAGCACGTGCTCACCCACACCGCGGGGCTGGCCAACACCTACCGCGGGCTGACGCAAACCGATTTTCAGGCGATGGCGGGCGCGCGCAAGCTCGATGACACGGTCGGCGACATGGTGAAGCAGTTGGCGAAGTTGCCGCTCAACTTTCACCCGGGCGACCGCTGGGAGTACGGCCGCGCCACCGACGTGGTGGGGCGGCTGGTCGAGGTGATGTCTGGAAAGACACTGGATGCGTTCTTCCGCGAGCGCATCTTCGGGCCGCTCGACATGCCGGACACGCACTTCTACCTGCCGCAATCGAAGCTCGACCGCTTTGCCGCGCTCTACGGGCCCGACGACGACGGCAGGATCGTGCTCACCGAGGCGCCGACCGCCGACAGCCGGTTCGTCCGCGAGCCGCACGTCTACTTCAGCGGCGCCGGCGGCCTCGTCTCGACCGCGCGTGACTACTTCCGTTTCCAGCAGATGATGCTGAACGGCGGCCAACTGGACGGCGCCCGGATCCTGAGCCGCAAGACCGTCGAGCTGATGACGGCCAACCACACCGGCGACTTCGGCATCTGGCTCGCCGGGCCCGGCTACGGGTTCGGTCTCGGCTACGCGATCGTGACGGACCTGGGACCATCGGCGACGCCGCGCTCGGAGGGCTCCTACTACTGGGGCGGCGCGTTCGGGACCATCTTCTGGGTCGATCCGTCGGAGGAGCTGATCGGCATCATGCTGACGCAGATGCGGCCGTATACGCACCTGCGCATCCGCGACGATCTGGCCACGATGACGTATCAGGCGATCGTCGACTGACGGCGACGCCGCGCGGCCAGGAGCTTGCGCTGTAGAAAGCAACGGAGTGAGTCCTGCGGCGCAAGCTTCTGGGGCGGTGGGGGCTGGGGCCGAACGCGGAGCCTTGCGACGGGTTTGGCGGCGCTGGCGGCTGGCCGGGATGGCGGTACCGCGTTGTCTGGTCTTGGCCACTGTTGAATAATTCTCTTGTTGTGGCTAAGGTTGGCCAATGGCGGCCGATCCCTGGCACTTTCCGCGCCGCGAATTCACCGCGCGCGTCCTGAAGCTGCTCGTCGACGGTCCGGGACAGGCTCTGACGTTGTTCGGGCCGCGACGGACCGGCAAGACGGAGTTCCTGATCAAGGACATCGCGCCGCTTGCCGAACAGCGCGGGCATCGTGTGATCTATGCCTCGTTCTGGCAGGCGCCGCTCTCGCCGCTGGCTGTGCTGCTGCACGCCATGGAAACGTCGCTCCGCCGGGGCACGTTCGGCGACCGCGTGCGGAGGTCGGTGTTGGGCCTCACTCCGACGCTGAAGCTCTCGGCGTTCGGCGCCGGGGTGGAGGCCAAGGTCGATCTCACCGCGCTGGGCGGCCGCCCCCCGGACGATCTGCTGGTCCATCTGGACAATCTTCTGGAGCGTGTCTCCAGGAGAAGCAAGGCGACGATTCTGCTCCTCGACGAGGTGCAGGAGCTTGCCCGAAGCCCGGGCAATGCGCCACTCGTGGCGGCGCTGCGAACCGGCCTCGACCGGCGCAGCGATCAACTCAGAACGGTCTTCACCGGATCGAGTCGCGACGGCCTCGCGGCGATGTTCTCGGCAAGGCGGGCGCCGTTCTTCCATTTCGCGACGCCGATCGACCTGCCGGCGCTGGGAGAGGCGTTCGTCGATCACATGATCGAGACGTTTCGGGTGGTGTCGCGGCGGACGCTGGCCCGTCACGGCATGCTCTCCGCCTTCGAGCGACTGCACGCCAATCCTCATTTCTTTCGGGTGCTGCTCGACACGTTGCTGCACGATCCGAATCTCGCTGTTGAACCGGCCCTCGCACGGGTCCGTGACCGCATCGCCGTCGATCTCGGCTATCCCGAAACCTGGCTGACGCTCACCCCTGTTCAGCGTGCAACGGCGCGCGCATTGGCCGGCGGAGCCGACCGGCCGTTCGGCCGGGCCTTTCGCCAGCAGGTCGGAGATGCGATCGGAGAGAGTGCGCCGTCGCCCGGACGCGTCCAGGCGGCTCTGCGTCGGCTCGAACGACTCGGACTCGCGGACACCAACACCGGCGGCTGGGCGCTCGTAGATCCTGAGCTCGCAGCCTGGATCCGGGAGTACGACGAGGGATCCGGGTAGTGCCAGACATCGCCGGTGTCACGCCGCCCTCCTTATTCCAGCGCCTCGTAGACCAGCGTCTGGAACTCCCGCTCGATGTCGTAGGCCGCGAACGGGTTGAACTGGGTCCAGACCATGCCGATCAGCTCGGCATCCGGGTCGATCCAGAAGAAGGTGTTCGCGGCGCCGGCCCAGCGGAACACGCCGTTGTTGTCCGGCTCCGGTGACGTGTCCGAGTCCACGACGACGGCGAAGCCGAGGCCGAAGCCGTACCCGGGGCTGAGGAAGTTCCCGAGCTGGATCGGCACCAGCGCGTCCGGCAACCGGTTCGAGCGCATCATTTGCACCGTCTCGGGCGCCAGGACACGCACGCCGCCGAGCTGGCCGTCCTGCAGCAGCATCTGCGCGAAGCGGATGTAGTCGGACGCAGTCGAGGTGAGTCCGCCCCCGCCCGACAACCAGCGCGGCGGCTGGGTGTACTGCCCGTCGACCGGCGAGTCGATCATCTGCAGGTTGCCGGACGGACGGGCATAGTTGGCGGTGAAGCGGTCGCGCTTCTCCGGCGGAACGACGAAGGCCGTGTCGGTCATGTCGAGCGGGTCCAGGATCCGCGTCTGCAGGAAGGCATCGAACGACTGTCCGGACGCGACCTCCACGACGCGGCCGAGGATATCCGTCGACACGCTGTAGTTCCACCGGTCGCCCGGGCTCGCCAGCAGCGGGAGCTCCGCCACCCGTTGCGCGAAGTCGCCGAGACCCTCGGCGCTGGTGAAAAAGCCCGACTCGTTGTAAATCCGGTCCACCGGCGAGTCGCCGAAGAACCCGTAGGTGAGGCCCGACGTGTGCGTGAGCAGGTGCTCGATGGTCATCGGGCGGGCGGGCGCCACGCGCTCGCCGGCGCCGTTCAGAACCGTCACGTCGGCGAACGCCGGAATGAACTTCGAGAGGGGATCGTCGAGCGCGACCGCGCCCTCCTCCACCAGGCTCATGACCGCCACGCTGGTGAGCGGCTTCGTCATCGAGTAGATGCGGAAGATGTCGTCCCGCTCGAGGGGATCGCCGGCGGCGACGTCGCGCATGCCGGTCGCCTCCCAGTGGACGACATCTCCACGCCTGGCGACCATGGTCATCATGCCCGCCAGCCGGCCGTCGTCGACGTAGGCCTGCACGGCGGGACCGATGCGGGCGAGCCCCGCGGAGGACATCCCGGCGCTCTCGGGGCTGGCCGCGGGGAGTCCGGCGTCCGCAGGGAGCGCGGTCGCGCCCGGTTCGGGTTCGGCCTCGTCGGCGGCAGTCTGACCCCAGGCGACGGCCGCGGCCAGAAGGATGAGCAGGGCGGTGAGCGGTACGGTTGGGCGGAGCATCGGGATCCTCCTCGATGTGGTTCGTTTGACGACAGCGGCGTTCAGGGCCGACGTCAGATGGTAGTCGAGGCTGTCATGCGCCCCACAGGAGAGCGGTGCGCTGCCGGCGCGATGCGCCGACGTGCGATGATGTAGCGGTGCGGCGATTTGGCCCGCGTGATTCATCGTCGGCTTGGGATTGGAGGAAACCGATGAAGAGAGAGTGATGCTTACCCTGTGCGCGTTGTCGATGGCCGTGGCGCTCCCGGCGGCGCAGTCGGCCGTGGACGAGATTGCCGCCGCCACGATGGCTGCGCCACCGGCGCTGCGGGTCAATGCGATGGTGATCAAGCTCGACTCCGGCGGCGACTACACGGTGCTCCGCGAGGGCTCGAACGACCTCGTCTGCTGGGATCGCTCGGACGAGCCCGGGCGCGCGTTCAGCGTGCAGTGCACGAGCCTCGCGAACCTCGCTCGCATCCAGCAGAATCGCGCGTTCAGCATGTCCGGCAAGACCGCCGACGAGATCCGCGCGATGCGGGAGGAGGCCGAGGCGGACGGCACCCGCGAGGTCTCGGCCTTCGGCAGCGTCTACTACACGCTGAACGGGGCGGACGCCGAGTCGGCGAACCTGCACATCACCATCGCCGTCCCGTTCGCCACGGGCGAGACGACGGGTCTATCCGAGGAGGGCAGCTACACCCGGGCCGGTTCCTGGGTCATGGAGGTCGGCACGTCCTCGGCGCACATCATGATTCCGGGCCGCTGATCGACGCCGCTGCCGGCGGCACGTTGCTGCCGCGGGCGCGTCGGGATTTCGGGATTTGACAAATCGGCGCGCCGTAGCCAACGATAGGAGAAGACGTTCCGCGCCTCGGGCGCGGCGGCATCCGGCGGGTCTGGGCGACGCCGGAGGCCGGGCGGGTTGGGGCCCGCCGTTGACGGGTGTGCCCAAGCAAGGAGGTGATCCAGTGGACGACCATAGTACGGGCTCTGCGGAGGTGGTGTCCTCGTAGGGACCTCCCGCGCTCCAACGGGTGGCGGGACACGCCCCAGTAGACGGGGTAACCCAACGCCACCATCGCAGAACCTTCTGGGGGGGCTCCGATCCGCAAGGGTCGGGGCCCTTTCTTCGTGTACGGCAGGGTCTGCGCATGGTGTACGGGGATTCATCGGTAGTGCCGGCCTGTAGGTTTCGACCGGGCGTCGGAGGGATGCGCGCTCGTCGTCGGCGTGCGATGATGTAGAGGCATTTCGTCCCTGTCGAGGCGACACGGCATGCTCGGGCGGTGACTTGGAGGTCGACCGATGAAGCGGATGGCGATTACCCTGTGTGTTCTGGCGTTGACCGCGGCCCTTGCGCCGGTGCGGTCCGCCGCCGCGAACGACAACTGGCCCCACTTTCGCGGCCCGACCCTGAACGCGGCCGTGGCCGACAACCCGGATCTGCCCGAGCAGTGGAGCAGCACGGAGAACGTCGAGTGGGCCACCGACATCCCTGGGTTGGGGTGGTCCAGCCCCGTCGTCTGGGGGCAGCGGGTCTTTCTGACTACGGTCACCGCGGTGGGGGACTTCGAGCTGCCGAAGCCTGGGCTGTACGCCCCGAACGGCCGCCCGGATCCGGTGCCTCTGGAGCACGACTGGCGGGTCTACTGCCTCGACCTCGAGACCGGCGCCGTCCTGTGGCAACGCTCGGTCAGGCACGGCCGGCCGGACTTTCCCCGCCACATGAAGAACACCTACGCGTCGGAGACCCCGACCACCGACGGCGAGCACGTCTACGTGCGCTTCGGCGACCTGGGCCTCTACGCCTTCGACATGGAGGGGAACGAGGTCTGGCGGCTCCTGATTCCGGACCGGCGCACGCGCTCGGCGTGGGGCTCGGCGTCGTCGCCCGTCGTATACGGGGACAAGCTCATCATCCTCTACGACAACGAGGAGGAGTCGTGGCTCGCGGCCCTCGACAAGCGCACCGGCGAGGAGCTGTGGCGGACCGCCCGCGACGAGGTGTCGACCTGGGCCACCCCCTACGTGTGGGAGAACGAGCTGCGCACCGAGATCGTGACCTCCGGCGTGAACCGCATCCGCTCGTACGACCTCGACGGTCAACTGCTGTGGGAGATGGACGGGCGGATGTCATGGGCGACCATTGCGACGCCGTTCTCCAGTCACGGCCTGGTGTACGTCAACTCCGGCTACTTCCGTGACGAGCACCGACCCGCGTACGCGATCCGGCCCGGCGCGAGCGGCGACATCACGCTCGGCGAGGGCGAGCGGTCCAACGAGTTCGTCGCCTGGTACCAGCCGCGGGCCGGCAACTACAACACGTCGCCGCTGATCTACGGCGACATCTACTACAGCCTCCTCGACCGCGGGTTCTTCGAGGCCTACGACGCCGCCAGCGGCGAGCCGGTCTACGGGCGCCAGCGCGTCCGGGTGGGGGCCAGCTTCACGTCGTCGCCGTGGGCCTACAACGGCAAGATCTTCGCGTTGAGCGAGCAGGGCGACACCTACGTGATCCGGGCCGGGCGCGAGTACGAGGTCATCGGCGTCAACAGCCTCGACGAGATGGCGATGGCGTCGCCGGCCATCGTCGGCGACCGGCTGCTGATCCGGACCAGCTCGAAGATCTACAGCATCCGGAAATAATGGATGCAGTTTGCGGACCGGGGAGGGGGAGGTGGAGGCCCGTCAGCTCGTCGGCTCGGGAGTCACGACTCCGAGGTTCGCAAAGCAGCGTCGATAGAATCCCCGGTCGCGGGTCAGGAGCGCCTCCGCTCGGGTCTGGGCATGGGCTGCGACCAGAAAGTCGGCGATCAGCCGGGTGCGTTGCCCGCCTCGTCGCCGGTACTCGCGCCATTGCCCGGCGGCCAGGCAGGCCGAGGTCTCGTCGAACGGATCGAAGACGATGCCCGCCGCGTTCATGGCGAGTCGCATTTCTTCCGTCCGCTCGAAGAACGCACGGAGCTCGGCCCACACGACCGGACAGACGACGAGGCGGCCGAGGCTGCGGGCTCTGTCGAGCGCCCGCAACGAGGCCGGCCCGTAGGATACGTCGTCGGTGACCACGTCGAGGAGCACCGAGCTGTCGATGGCCGTGACCACGCGAGGCTATCCTTCGCCGCCGTCCAGGTCGGCCTTCCAGCGGGGTCCGCGCGTCTCCTCGAGATAGGCGTCGACGTCGACCCTATCCGTGACGAGACCGACGAGCCGCCGCAGCGGGTCCGCCGGCGCCCGGCGCCTGACGATCAGCGCGCCTTCACTTTCCTCGAATTCGAGCTCCTGGCCGGGCTCGAGTCCCAGGCTCTCGCGAAGCGGCTTGGGAATCGTCACCTGCCCCTTGACCGTGAGTCTTGATACCATACTGAAAGCGTAGGAATTCCTACCACCTGTCTTCAACAACCAGACTACACCATCGCCGAGGAGGAACGGTCATGGGTCCCAGCCGGAGAGAGTTCCTGAAGAGCGCGGGCGTCGCTGGTGCGATGGCGGTGGCCGGCGGCTCGGCTCGGTCCGCCGGCGCAAGCGCGCGGACGCAGTCGGGCGCCGCCGTACTGCGGTCGGTCGAGACCGAGGTGCTGGAGATCGGCTACGAGGAGAGCGGCGATCCCGCCGGGTTCCCGATCGTCCTTCTGCACGGCTTCCCATACGACATCCGGTCGTGGGACGGCGTGGTCCCGCCGCTGGCCGCTGCCGGCTACCGGGTGCTGGTGCCGTACCTCCGCGGCTACGGCACGACGCGCTTCCGGGATCCCGACGCGCCGCGGATGGCGGAGCAGGCGGCGATAGCCCAGGACGTCTCCGACTTCGCCGACGCTCTCGGTCTGGAGCAGGTGGCGCTGGCGGGTTTCGACTGGGGCAATCGGGCCGCGTGCATCACCTCGATCCTGCATCCCGAGCGGGTGCGCGCGCAGGTGGCCATCGGCGGCTATTCCGTGCAGGACACGGTGTCGCCGTCGGCCCCGTCGCCGTCGGCGGCGGCCGAGGCGCGCCTCTGGTACCAGTGGTACTTCAACACCGAGCGGGGCCGGGCCGGCCTGCAGGCGAACCGCCACGCGATCGTCCGCTACCTCTGGGAGACCTGGTCGCCGACCTGGGAGTATACCGACGAGGCGTACAACCGCTCGGCCCCGGCCTTCGATAATCCGGACTTCGTCGACGTCGTGATCCACTCCTATCGGCATCGTCACGGTTACGCTCCCGGCGAAGAACGGTTTCTCGATGTAGAGCGGCGGCTGGCCGAGCGGCCTCCGATCGCCGTGCCGGCCATCGTGCTGCGAGGGAACGACAGCGGCTTCGGGCGGCCCACGACCGACCCCTCGGGGGATCAGGGCCGGTTCACCAATCTGGTCGCGCGCCGTATCGTGGACGGGGCGGGGCACGACCTGGCGCCGCAACGGCCCGACGCGGTGTCGTCGGCGTTGCTCGAGCTGTTGGCGTAGACGGCCGACCCGCCGGATGCGCACCGAAGCGGCTGTATCGGGGGCGTTACCCGGTCGCGCTATACTCGCCGCCTGAAACGACACCTGGAGGGAGGCTCCAAATGAAGCGCGCATCCATCGTCCTCGGTCTGCTTGCCATCGTGGTCGCCGGCTTTCACTCGGCGGGCGTGTCCGCCCAGGAGGACTTCACGGTCCTGTTCGACGGATCCGACCTGGACAACTTCAACCCGCTCGGCGACGCCAACTGGGAGATCGTCGACGGCGTCGTGCAGGCCGACAGCGGCGGCGGCTTCCTGGTGACGAAGGAGTCGTACGCCGACTTCCACCTGACCCTGGACTTCTGGGTGGACGAGCCGGCCAACAGCGGCATCTTCGTCCGCTGCGCCGATCCCGAGAGCGTCAACGACCGCAACTCGTACGAGGTCAACATCTACGACACGCGCGGCGACCAGACCTACCGCACCGGCGGCATCGTCCACATCGCGGCGCCGGAGAGCGTCGTGATGACCGGCGGACAGTGGAACAGCTACGACATCCGCGTGGAAGGCTCGCGGATCGTGGTCACGCTCAACGGGCTGCACATGGTCGACGTCGAGGACGCGCAGTTCGCCGACGGCCCGATCGCGTTGCAGTACGGGCTCGGCGTCGTGAAGTTCCGCAACGTGCGCATCCGGGAGCTGTAGGGTTTCGGTCGATTGCGACCGACAGGGCACGCTGGCGGTCGTGCGCCGCCGTCGTGCCCTGTCATGCGTTCGTGTCGGATCAGCGGACCCCGGTCAGGAAGGTGAACGATGAGCAGGCGGCAAACGCGGCATCACATGTACGTCGCGCTACAGGATGACAACAAGATCTCCATCTTCACGATGCACCCCTCCACCGGCGCGTTGAGCTGGCAGGAGGACGTGGCGATCGAGGGCGGGCCGGCGCCGCTGGCGCTCTCGCCCGACAAGCGGGTGCTCTACGTCGGCCGGCGGGTCAGCCAGGAGATCTCCAGCTACAGCGTCGATCAGCGGACCGGGAGCCTGTCGTTCCTCGGGACGGCGCCGCTGCAGGGCGAGCCGGTCTACGTCTCGACCGACCGGACCGGGCGCTTCGTGCTCTCGGCGTACTACTACCAGAGCACGGCCGCCGTGCACGCCGTCGACGACGACGGAGTGGCCACGTTCCCCCCCGTCGAATGGCAGTTCACCGCGCACGGGGCGCACGCGATTCTGACCGATCGGTCGAACCGCTTCGCCTACGTTCCGCACATCGCCAACCGCGGACCGAACCGGATCTTCCAGTTCCGATTCGACGAGCAGACCGGCCACCTGACCCCGAACGATCAGCCGTTTCACGCCCCCGAGGATTACCTGGGCCCGCGGGCTCTCGCGTTCCATCCGTTCCTCGACGTCGTCTACTTCTCGGACGAGCAGGGGAGCAGCGTCACCGCGTACGCGATCGATCCCGACAAGGGGACGCTCGAGCCGTTCCAGACCATCTCCACGCTGCCGGCGGGCTACAGCGGCAACAACACCTGCTCGCAGATCCGCATCTCGTCCACCGGCGAGTTCCTGTTCGCACCCAACCGCGGGCACAACAGCGTGGCGAGCTTCCGCGTGGACGATACGACCGGCCGGCTGACGGCGGCAGGGCGGGTCGGGACCGAACCGGTGCCGCGCGCCTTCGGCCTCGATCCGGATGGACGCTTCCTGTTCGCGGCGGGGCAGCAGTCGGGCCGGCTGGCGTCCTACAGCGTCGATCACGAGAGCGGCGACCTTACGCCGCTGGAGACCTACGAGGTGGGCAACAACCCGATGTGGGTGCTGATGACCACGCTGGACGGATAGGCGCAATGGTGTACTCGATGGTGCGCAGTATGCGCATGACGGTGGAGAGAGACATGACGAGAGTGCCACTCGGGAGATGGGTCGTGATGGCGCTGGCCGCAGCGCTGGCCGTGACGCTGGCCTCGGAGGTGACGCCTGCGCAAGAGGCGGGCATCGAGTACAGCCCGGTCACGGACGAACGGCTGCGCGCCGGCGATCCGAGCGACTGGCTGATGTACCGCCGCACCTACGACAGTTGGGGCTACAGTCCGCTCGACCAGATCACGACGGAGAACATCGGCGACCTGGTGCCGGTCTGGTCGATGTCGACCGGGGTGACGTCGGGACACGAATCGCCGCCGATCGTCAACGACGGCGTGATGTTCGTGACGACGCCGGAGGACCGGGTTATCGCCGTGGACGCGCGCACCGGCGAGCAGCTCTGGATCTACAACCGGCAGTTCCCGGAGGACATGGCGCATCCGCACCGCACGAACCGCGGCGTCGGCCTCTACGGCGACAAGGTCTTCCATACGACGCACGACGCGTTCGTGGTCGCCCTAGACGCGGTGTCGGGCGAGCTCGTCTGGGAGAAGGCCGTCGCCGACTACCGGACCGGGTACTACATGACAATGGCGCCGCTCGTGGCGAACGGCAAGGTGATGGTCGGGGCCTCGGGCGGGGAGCGGGGCATCCGCGGCTTCGTGGCGGCGCTCGATCCCGAGACCGGCGAGGAAGTGTGGCGATCGCACACGATCCCGGGACCGGGCGAGCCGGGGAACGAGTCGTGGCCCGGCGAGACCTGGCGCACCGGCGGCGCCTCGATCTGGATCACCGGGTCGTACGATCCGGAGCTCAACCTCACCTACTGGGGCACCGGCAACCCGGGCCCGTGGATCGGCGATCAGCGGCCGGGCGATAACCTCTACACCAACTCCGTCGTCGCCTTCGACGCCGACACCGGCGAGCTGAAGGGGTATCACCAGTATCACCACAACGGCTCGTGGGACTGGGACGAGGTCTCCGCCCCGATCCTGATCGACGTCGCGCGCGAGGGCCGCACGATTCCGACCCTGGTTCATCCGGCCCGCAACGGCTACCTCTGGATGTTGGAGCGGAGGCCGGATTCCATCGGCTTCGTCGACGCGCAGCCGTACGTGGACCAGAACGTGTTCACGTCCATCGACCCGGTGACCGGCCGGCCGGAGTACGACCTCGAGCGCAAGCCGGGTACGAACAAGCCCGCTACTTTCTGCCCGTCGCTCTGGGGCGGCAAGGACTGGCCGCCGGCCGCCTACAGCCCGCAGACCGGATATCTCTACATTCCGGCGAACGAGAATCTCTGCTCGACCATGGTCGGCGTGGAGGTGGACTACGTGCCGGGCCGGGGCTTCACCGGCGCGTCGCAGACGGTGTTCGTGGTGGATGCCGCCGACCATATCGGTGAGATCCAGGCCTGGAATCTCGCCACCGGCGAGCAGGTCTGGACACACGAGTTCGGCAGCTCGCAGAACTGGGGGCCGATTCTCGCCACCGGCGGCGGACTGATCTTCGCCGGCGGAACCAACGACCGCTACTTCCGGGCGTTCGACGCCGAGACGGGTGACGTGGTCTGGGAACAGCGGACCAACTCGGGAGTCATCGGCGTGCCGTCGTCCTACGAGATCGACGGCGTGCAGTACATCGCCGTGCAGTCGGGCTGGGGCGTCGACGCGGCGGGAATGCAGCGCGCCGTGAACGCCCACTTCGAGGCCGAAAAGCTGGTCCCGCAGGGGGGCGTCATCTGGGTCTTCGCGCTGAGGCCCGAGAGCCGGTGACATCTCCACCCCCGCGCCGGTCTGCGCGGTGCCGGCTGGCGTGCGCCTGAACTGGCGTGCGCCTGAGGCGGTCTCCGGCGGGGACCGCCTCAGGCCGCGCGTCAGCCCTTGAGTCGATTGACGATCCGGACCGCCGCGATCGTCGCCACGCTGGCAAACAACGCGGTGGACACGCCGCCGAGGATGCCGTCCAGATACATGCCCACCGCCGGGATGGCGTTGAGCACGTCCGAGTTGGCTGCCGCCCCGACCGCCAGGACGACGACCAAGTAGTTCGTCGCGTCCTCGGCGTCGATCGCCACGTAGGCGTAGGCGAGGCCCAGCAGGACCAGCAGAATCCCCATCGCACCGCCGGGGTTCGCGGCGGGCACCATGGCCAGTATTGCTGCAAGGAGGGTCAGACCGACGATGGCTCTGGTTGCCATTACTCTTCTCCCTTCATGGAGTGGTACGACAAACCGTTGGTCCACGCGTGCCGGGTGTCTTGTGGATGGACTCCTTTCTCCGAGATGGACCGTGCGCATAGCAAGTGAACGGAGTCTGGAGGAAGGGCTGACCAGCGAACGAGCGGCCGGCGATCCGCTACCGCTACCGGCGGACCGGCCACCGACGAGACAGGGTAAACGAAACGTAGCAGCGGCAACATCGCGCGCTCACGTTCCCGAGCGGCTGCGCGCCCCATGGGAGCCGCAGCCCGAACCCTTGTACGCCGCCGTCGACGAGGGCCACCAGTCTTTCTTGTTCGCGTTGCCCGGTCAAGGAAAATCGCGGCGTCCCGCTGGCTCCGCTACGGGATGGTGTGACGTCAGTACTCGCCGAACATCCGCCGGATCTCGTCGAGGTCGCGCGTCTTCGTGAGGGCGAGCATCAGCAGGATGCGCGCCTTCTGCGGGTTGAGGGTGTCGCCCGCGATCATGGCGATCTCGTCATCTGCGGTGCGCGGCACGACGCGACCGCTCCCGACCCGGTTCGATCTCACAATGACCGGCCTGGCGTCCGCCGGCAGTCCGGTCAGGAGATCGAACGCCGCCCGCTCCCGGCGCGACATGCCGCCGGCGCCGGTGCCGGCCACGACGATGCCGTCGACGCCGTCCGCGATCAACGTCTCTATCAGCACCGGGTTCGCCTCCACGTAGGAGTAGACGATGTCGACTCTCGGGAACGTGGTGACGCCGGTCAGATCGAACTCCGAGGCGGCCGTGTGCCGCTTCGTCGGCTGCCGGTAGAAGGACACCCGGTCGCCGTCGACGTAGCCGAGGAACCCGAGTTCCCGGGAGCTGAACGTCTCCACCCGGTACGTGTTGGTCTTGGTGACGTCGCGGGCGGCGTTGATTTCGTCGTTCATGACGACCAGCACCCCTTTGCCGCGTGCCTCCGGGGCCGCCGCGGTGCGGACCGCGTTCAGCAGATTGAGCGGGCCGTCGGCGCTGATGGCGGTCGCCGGCCGCTGCGCGCCGACCAGCACCACGGGACGGTCGTGGCGGACGGTCAGGTTGAGGAAGTAGGCCGTCTCTTCGAGGGTGTTGGTTCCGTGGGTGATCACGATCCCCGCGGTGTCCGGGTCGCCGCTGAAGATGGCGTCGATGCGGCGGGCGAGCGTGAGCCAGTCGTCGAAGGTGATGTTGGTGCTGCCGATGTTGGCGACCTGCTCGACCCGGACGGTGGCGTGCCGTGCGAGGTCCGGCACGGCCGCAACGAGCTCCTCGCCGGAGAAGGCGCCCGCGCGGTACTCCGTCAGGCTGGTCGCGGAGGCGCCGCCGCCGGAGATGGTGCCGCCGGTTGCGAGCACCCAGACCACGGGCGGCGCGGCGGCCGGCGCCTCCTGCGCGAGCGCGGGTGCGCCCACCGTGCAGATGACCGCGATGACGGTTGCCAGCGCGCCGCGACGTGAGAACCGGGAGAGTGAGATGTCTGGTGTCATTGGGGGCATCCTGATGGACGGGGCTTCGGTCCAGGCTGTTCGAGTCGAACTGTCGTCGTCGCGAATCACGCCGCTCAATCGAGCGCCTCCCGTTCTGGCAGCTTGAGTTGCCATATTCTCGTAAATCATTCATAACACTTGAGTTGCTATCAGAGCCCCGGCCGTGATTCCCTCGTCGACTCCCACATGCCAAACGGGAATCGACGGGACCACCGAAGCACTCTCCGGACCGCACCGGATTCCAGCTTGCTCACCCCGCGCCGCCGTTCAGCGTGAGCAACTCACGCCGAACCTCATCGGCGGAGATGTCTGCGGGCCAACCGTACGCCGCCGCCACAGCCGCGTCAAGAGCGTCGTGTGTATCGGCGAGCCACTGCGGCTGCGGGCGAGAATTGTAGAGGTTCGTCAGCGTGCGCTTCTTGAGCGCCTTCGCCGCGTCTTCGTCGCGGGGAACCGGAGGGCATCCGCTATGACATCTCGATGCTGCAAGCCGAATTTGCGCGCACCGAGGTCCCCTGGGCAGAACAGTATCTCCGGCGTCGCAGGCGGACCACGCGGCGGCCCGAGACCGGCCACCGCTGGTAGGATGGGACCAATGCCGAACCCGACACGAACACACCGGGAGGTGACCAAAGGGTGGCACCCCGACGAGCAACGCTGGCTCGAGCGCTTCCGCAAAACCCTGGCTGCCGACTACTCGGAGACCGTCAAGAAGGCGCTGCTCTTCGGGTCGAAAGCCCGCGGGGACTGGACAGCCGAGAGCGACATCGACGTGATGGTGATCGTCAAGGACAAGGCGGCAAACTCACAGGAGAGGATCGCGGAGATGGGCGAGGAGCTCGTGTTCTCCGCAGAGTGCTGGAGCGCCACCCCGTGCGTGCTGACGAGAACCGAGTCAGAATGGGCCAAGGGCCTCAGTTGGGGATTGGCCTTCCATGAAGCGGTCGAAGGCGAGGGGGTCACCCTGTTGTGAAGCGCGAAGTCATCGCGGAACGCCACTGGAAGTGGGCCACCAATGCGCTCAATGCGGCAAACCGAGACACCGTCAGCCGCGCTCCGCAGAACGCAGTATCCCGGGGCTATTACGCCAGCATGCACGCGGCAAACGCCGCGCTCGCAATGAAAGGCCTGCAGCCGAAGACGCACAAGGGAACGCAGACGCTGTTCAACGAGCACCTGGTGCAACCCGGAGAGGTGGACAAACAGCGCGGGAGAGACCTCGCCAGCGGCCAGCGGCGACGCACCAGCGCGGACTGCGACGTGTCGAGAGACGTCCCGGAAAGCCAGGCGCACGAACAGTGTACCCGGGCAACCACATTCCTGACCGAGATCCGCACGCTCCTGCGAAAAGCCGGAGTGCGCGAGGATCAACTCGACGCGGTACCGCCACTGCCGGGAAGCAATCCGCTCCAGCCAGGGGGAGAACCGAGCGGTGCAAGTGCAGGACGGCGAAAATGAACGGGAACAGAAGATCCAGTGTTATCCCTGAAATTATGAGGGAATCGGCACTGACCGGAACGCTACGGAATACGATCCCGTTCAGGCAGCGCGAATACGAAAAGGGTGTTGCCGCTGCTCGGACGCTGGTCGGGCGTCAGGCGGCGAAGTCCGCCTGTATTGAGGGAATTGCCGGTGCTCACCGCGACGTATTGGGTGCCGTCGACGGCGTAGGTGACCGGGAAGCCGGTGATCGGCGAGCCGAGGTTGATCTCCCACAGCACGTCGCCGGTCTCGTGGTCGAGGGCCTTGAAGCGGCCGTTGGCGTCGCCGCCGAAGATCAGCCCGCCGCCGGTCGCCACCAGCGACATCGTGAACGCCGGCTGGTCGTGCGTCCAGACGGTCTCGCCGGTCTCGGCCGAGATGGCCTGGATCGTGCCGAGCTGGTCTTCGCCCGGCGTCACCTCCGTCCGCACCGTCAGGGCGTACCAGCCGACGCCGGCCGAGGCCATCATCCGGCCGCAGGTGTGGCGGAGGGGCATGTACATCAGGTTGGTCAGAGGGCTGTAGGCGCCCGCTTCCCAGTCCTTGCCGCCCTGCCAGGTGGGGCAGGCCATGACGGTCTGCCCTTCACCGGTGAACACGACCTCCGCGTTCTCCGTAACCGCGCCGGTGGCGCCGTCGATGGCGCTGATGACGTTCTGTGCGACGGTCGGCCGCGCCCAGAGGAACTCGCCCGTCTCGCGGTCCAGAGTGTAGACGACGCCGGTCTTGCCGGGGATACCGGTCACCACACGGCGCCGCTCTCCGCGGTGCAGGCGCGGGTTGATCCAGGTCACGGCGGACGGGTCGGGCGCGACCGCGGTGTCGACCAGGAGCCGCTCGAACGGGTGGTCGAGATCCCAGTGGTCGCTCAGGTGCTGGTAGTACCAGACAATTTCGCCGGTGTCGGCGTCGAGGGCCAACGTCGAGTTGTGGTACAGGTGCTTGTTGGCGACTCCGCCGATCAGGAACTTCGGGGCCGGCGAGGTGACCGACGTGCCGATGTAGACCAGGTTCAGCTCCGCGTCGTAGCTCGGCACCATCCAGGCGCCGACGTGGCGCCGTTCCTCGAACGGCACGCCGCCCCAGGTCTCGTCCCCCGGCTCGCCCGGGCCCGGAATCAGGCGCCGGCGCCACAGCTCTTCACCCGTCGCCGCGTCGTGGGCGGTGACGACGCAGGCGTTCGGTCCCGCCTCCGGCATGCAGCCGCGCCCGGAGATGATCTTCCCCCCGGCGATGATCGGCCCCGACGACTGGTGCGCCGGCAGCGTGCGGTAGTCGAGGATCTCGGTCTCCCAGGCCAGCCGGCCCGTCGTCGCGTCGAGCGCGAAGACGTAGTCGTCGGCGCTGGTGTCGATGATGAACGTGTCGTGGATGGCGATGTTCCGGTTGGTCCGCGACAGCCCCGAGACGTGGTCGCCGAGATCGTCCGGGAGGTCCCGCCGGTATTCCCAGCGGAGATCGCCCGTGACCGCGTCCAGCGCCTGGATCACGTCGCCGGGGTTCGGCATGTACATGACGCCGTCGTAGACTAGCGGCGTCCCCTGGTTGCTCCCCTCGGCCAGACCGCGCGACCAGACCATCCGGAGGTTGCCGACGTTGCCGCGGTCGATCCGGTCCAGCGGGCTGTAGCCCCAGCCGTCGAGCGTCCGGCGCCACATGGGCCAGTCGCCCGGTGCGGGGGCCTGCAGCATCGCGTCGGTGACGGGAACGAAATCGCTGGTTGGCGTCTGCGCCAGCGCCGCGGCAGGCGCCAGCGCCGCGGCGGCCAGCAGCAACGCGCCGGCCAGAACGTGTGAGCGTGCATACGCGTATCGGTTCATGGAAGCGCTCCTTCGACTGTTGGCATCACCCGGCTGCGGCCCGACGTACCGGAACGTCCGATTCTACCTGCGCCGGCGTCCGGTTATGCGCTCGGAGTCTGCGCCGTGGAATGGTGCAGACTCCCAGGCAGGCCCGGTTGGGCGGAAATCGGAGCCGCAGGCGACGGTTTTTGCGCTAGGCTACGCCTATCGTGAGGGGCGACGGCATGAACGACGACGAGATGGGCGACGTCTCCCGCCGGACGTTTCTGCGGGGTACCGGGGGCGTGCTGGCCGCTGCCGCGGTGTCGCCGGCGCCCGCCGCGGCCGCGCAGGCCGGGAGCGAGCCGGCGGCCGCGGTTGCCGCCGCCGAGGTGCCGACCTCCCGGATTCAGGTCACCGTCAACGGCGCCGATCACGATCTCGAGATCGAAGATCACTGGACGCTGGTCGAGGTGCTGCGCGACCGTCTCGGTCTGACCGGGACCAAGATCGGCTGCGATCGGGGCGAGTGCGGCGCGTGCACGGTGCTGCTGGACGGCCGCCCGGTGTACTCCTGCAGCCAGCTCGCGGCCTGGGTCGACGGTCGGCGCGTCGACACGGTCGAAGGCCTCGAGGACGCGAACGGCCGGCTGTCGCCGGTGCAGCAGGCGTTCGTGCACCACAACGGCCCGCAGTGCGGGTTCTGCACCTCCGGGCAGTTGATGTCCGCGACGGCGTTGCTGGCGGACGAGGCGCACCCGAATGCGACTGAAGTGCAGACCGCGCTGAGCGGCAACCTGTGCCGCTGCTCGAACTACAACGCGATCGTGGAGGCGGTGGTGGCTGCCGCCGAGGGTGCGCCGGACGCCGTCGCGGTCGACCCGCCGGCCGTGCGCGGCAACTTTCCGCCGTTGCGGACCGTCGGTCCCCCCACGCCCCGGATCGACGCGGTCGAGCGCGTCACCGGGCGGGCCGCCTACACCGGCGACGTCCAGCTCACGGGCATGGTGTACGGACGCGTGCTCAGGAGCCCACATCCCCACGCGCGCATCCGCGCCGTCGACGTCTCGCAGGCCGAGGCGCTGCCGGGGGTGCTGGCGGTCATCACCCACGAGCGTGCGCCGGTCGTCTGGGGGGCGGGCTCCGTCTCGGGAGGGCGGCAGTACAACGACTCCATCAAGGAGATCACCAGACATCGCCGGTTCCTGTTCAACAACCCGGTGCGGTTCGTCGGCGACCCGGTGGCGGCCGTCGCGGCGGTCGACCGCCACGTGGCGGAAGAGGCGCTGCGGCTGATTGCGGTCGACTACGAGCCGCTGCCGTTCGTGCTCGAGCCGGAGGAAGCGCTCGAGCCGGACGCCGTCAGGATCTGGCCGGAGGGGAACCTCGCGCCGGACGTCGATAACGGGCTGGAGCCGATGACGACCCGCCGCGGCGATACCGTGGCGGGGTTCGCGGCCGCCGACCGCGTCTTCGAGGACCGCTACTCGACCGCCTTCGCCCACGATGCCCAGATGGAACGGCGTGCCTCCGTCGCGGCGTGGGACGGCGACAAGCTGACGCTGTACACGCCGACCCAGGGCATCTCGAACTGCCGCCACGACACGGCGCGCGATCTCGGGATGCCGGAAGACAAGGTCCGCGTCGTCTGCAAGTACATGGGCGGCGGCTTCGGCAACAAGAACCAGAATCAGGACGCCGATCTCATCGCCGCGATGCTCGCCCGGGCGGCCGGCGCGCCCGTCATGCTGGAGCTGTCCCGCAACGAGGACTGGCTCGGCATGCATGGCCGCTGGCCGACGGTGCAGCACTACAGGGTGGGCGCAAAGGCCGACGGGACGGTGACGGCCATAGAGCTCCGCGGCTACAGCGGCATGGGCGGCTATCGCAAGAACAGCGGCGGCATCAGCGGCATCGAGCTCTATGCCTGTCCGAACGTCGAGCGCCGCATCTATCCGGTCTATACGAATCGCACGGTGTCGGGGAACTTCCGCGCGCCGACCTACCCGCAGGGCTTCTTCGGGATCCAGTCGATGATGGACGACGTCGCCTACCGGATGGGGCTGGATCCGGTCGATTTCGTGTTGCGGAACTGCCAGCGGCCGAGTGCCGACCTGCAGTTCACGAACTACACGCTCGACGAGTGCATCACGGATGGCGCGGCGCGGTTCGACTGGAAGCGGCGCCGGCGGCCGGTCCCGGGGTCGGATGCCGGGCCGATCAAACGCGGCGCCGGCATGTCGTTCATGCTGTTCCGTTCGGGCGTCGGGCGCAGTAGCGCCATCCTGCGCGTGGATGCGCGGGAGCGGTACACGCTGTTCGTCGGGGTCACCGACGTCGGGGGCGGGGCCAAGACGACCATGGGCATGATCGCGGCCGAAGCGCTCGGCGTGCCGCTGTCGCAGGTCGACGTCGTCTCCGGCGATACGGACCGCTGCCCGTACTCGGTCGGGGAGTCGGGGGCGCGGACCACGGTGATGACCGGGATCGCGGTCGTGGAGGCCGCGCGCGATCTGCAGCGCCAGATTGCCGAAAAGGGGCTGCCGACGGGCCAGGACGTGCTGATCGCCTCCACCACCCCGGACCCGGGGACCGACGGCAAGGTCCGTAACTGCTTCGGCGCCCACTTCGTCGAGGTCGAAGCGGATACGCGTCTCGGACACGTGCGCATCACGAAGTACGTGGCGGTGCACGAGTCGGGCCGCATCATCAACCACCAGACGGCGAAGGATCAGATCCGCGGAGCGGCGATTCAGGGCATCGGGCAGGCGCTGCACGAGGATCTGCTGTACGACCGGCGCAGCGGGTACCCGCTGACGTCCGGCTTCTACGGCGGGCGGGTGTTGACCCATCTCGACGCGCCGCGGATCGAGACCACGTTCATCGAGACCGATGACGGCTACGGTCCCTTCGGGGCGAAGTACGTCGGCGAATCCGGCATCGTCCTGGCGCCGGCCGCGGTGGCCAACGCGATCTTCAACGCCATCGGCCGGCGCATGAAGGACCTGCCGATTACCCGGGACAAGATTCTCGGCGCGCTCGCATGAAGACCTTCACCAACGCCAACGCACGTGACCTGGAGCAGGCGGTGACGCTGGCCGCCGAGGCGCATCGCGCGGGGCGTCGTGCGTCGTTCAGCGGCGGCGGCAGCGACCTGCTCGGCCTGGTCAAGGAGCGCATCGTCGCGCCGGACGTCCTGGTGAACCTGCGGACGGTGCGCGGGCACGATCGGCTGACGCCGGTGGATGGCGGCGTGCGGATCGGCGGACTCGTCACCCTCGATGCCCTCAGCCGGGATCCGCTGCTGCGCGGCACGTTCACGGTGCTGGCCGAAGCCGCCGGCACCGTCGCCACGCCGCAGATCCGCAACGTCGGCACGCTGGCCGGCAACGTGTGCCAGCGGCCGTGGTGCTGGTATTTCCGGAACGGGTTTCCCTGCTACAAGGCCGGCGGCAACCAGTGCTTCTCGTTCGCCGGAGAGAACGAGTTCCATGCGATCCTGGGTGGCGGGCCGAGCTACATCGTCCATCCGTCGGACACCGCCCCGGCGCTCGTCGCGCTCGGCGCGACGTTTTCGGTGGTCGGCCCGGCGGGCGCACGCGTGGTGCCGGCGGCCGAGTTCTTCGTCGGTCCCCGGCGCGATCCCGCGCGCGAGAACGTGCTCGGCGACGGGGAGCTGCTGGCGGCGGCCGAGTTGCCGGCGCCGGCCGCCGGGACGCGGAGCGCCTATCACAAGGTCATGGACCGCGAGGCTTGGACGCACGCGATCGTCAGCGCCGCCGTCGTCCTCGAGATGGACGGCGCGATCTGCCGCGCGGCGCGCATCGTCCTCGGCGGGGTGGCGCCGGTGCCGTGGCGCGTGCCCGACGCCGAGGCCGTGCTGGTCGGCGAGCCGATCACCGCACCGCTGGCCGCTCGCGCCGCCGAAGCGGCGGTTGCCGGCGCACGGCCGCTGTCGAAGAACGCCTACAAGGTGCCGCTGACCAGGGGCGTAGTCGAGCGCACGCTCGTGGAGCTCGCCGCACGTGGCTAGTGCTGCGCCATGATTAAACGTTCGGGTGCGCGGTGCTGTGATTCGTCGATGATTGCGCGCTGCAACCCATGTCCGTGTCCGAAGATTATGACGTGGCGGACCACTAGGAGCTTGCGCCGTAGAAAGCAACGGAGTGAGTTCTGCGGGCGCAAGCTCCTGGGGCGGTGGGGGATGGGGCCGAACACGGAGCCCCGCGACGGGTTTGGCGGCGCTAGGGCTGCCGGGGCTGCCAGGGTGGCGAGCCAGATCACGGCGACTGGTGGCGTCGCGGTCGTCTGTCTCGCACTCCTGATCGCCGCCGCGGCGGCGACGTCCGGGTGCGCGGCGCGTACCGGCACGGCGCCGGCCGCCGGCGACGCGCGGCTGAAGGCACGGGTCGAGGCGGCACTGGCGAGTGCCGCCGACGTGAGCGCCGAGACACTCACGGTGGAGGCCGCGGGCGGCGTGGTCACGCTGAGCGGTCGGTTGGCCAGCGGCACGGAGCAACAGTCGGCGGGAGCGATCGTACGCGCCGTGCCGGGCGTGCGCGACGTGCTGTTCTCGCTGACCATCGACGATCCGGGAGCCCGCCCGTGAACCGGCGCCAGTTTCTGCTGTTCAGGACCGAACGGGCGACGCGCGTGGCGGAGCTGTCGTGCGAGCGGCTGTACATGCACTATCAGCAGGCCGGCGCCACCGTGCGGTCCGCGCCGGATCTTCAAACGGCCGAGTTGTGCGACCTCTCGGAGCTGGAGCCCCCTGCCCGGTTTGCCGAGCGCACGACCGGGCAATTGCTGAGCGAGGTCGATCACGAGTTGCGTGCTGCCGAGGTGGTGCGCCTCGTCGATTCGGGATGGCTGGCGGTGGAGCCTTTCGGGCGGGACGTCGACGCGGTGCTGGCGGCGTTCCGCCGGCGCGGCGGGCGCGTCGAAGATCCGCGGCGGACGGTCGTGGACGATTCAATGCAGGCAGCGACAGAAGGAGACTGGAATCATGAATAGACGTCGGTTTCTCGCAACGTCGGGCATGACGGTGATGGGCGCCGCGCTCGGGGATCTGCCGCTCATCGGTTGGCAGGGGCTCACCACGTCGTTCGAGGACCTGCGCCGGGGCGTGGGCATCTTCAACGGCCAGGGGGGCACGATCGGCTGGCTCGTGAACGCGGACGGGATCCTGATCATCGACAGCCAGAACGCCGCGGCCGCGGCGGCGTGCATCGACGGAATCGGAGAGCGGTCGTCGCGCGCGATCGACCTCCTCGTCAACACGCACCACCACGGTGACCATGTCGGCGGCAACCAGACGTTTCGCCCGGTGGTCGGCTCCATCGTCGCCCACGAGAACAGCGCGGCGTGGCAGCGGCGGGCCGCCGAACAGGCGGGGAACGAAGACTCCCAGGCCTATCCGGACGAGACCTTCACCGATGAATGGCGGACGACGATCGGAGACGAGACCGTCGTGGCCAAGTACCACGGCGCCGGTCACACCAGCGGCGATTGCGTGGTGACCTTCGAGCAGGCCAACGTCGTGCACATGGGCGATCTGATGTTCAACCGCCTGCACCCGTTCGTCGACCGCTCCTCCGGAGCGCGGATTTCGAGCTGGATCGAAACGCTGGAGCAGGTGCCGGCGGAGCATGCGGCCGACACGATCTACATCTTCGGGCACGGGACCCCCGGCGCCGGCGTGACCGGCGACCGGAGCGAGCTCGCACACCTGCGCGACTATTTCACCGCGGCGCTGGAGCTGGCGCGCCGCGAAATGGCGGCCGGCCGGTCGAGGGACGAGATTACCGGCACCGCGGCGCTGCCCGGGTTCGAAGACCACGTGTCGCCGTTTGCGCTGCTCAGCCTGAGCGGCGTGCTCGGCGTGGCGTACGACGAGCTCAGCGAGTAGTCGCGACGACTCGATGTCGCTCCTGCGGGCGGCCGGCGCGCCAAGAATGGTAGACGGCGCGCCGAGCCGCCCGGCGCCGCCGATCGATGGATCGGTGTCGCTGCCCCCGCCTATCCGCCCGCTGCCCCCTTGCGCAACTATTCTCTTTGCGCGCAATATTATGTTGCGTGTAGATTCTAAATCTTGCGCGATTACTGGTCTTTGTTGCGCGTAAAGGATGCGGGCAACCAAGCCCCACGCGCCGGCGCCGCGTTCGCAAAGGACGAAACGGGTGGCGAGACGCACTCCTGAAGGGGAGCTGGAGGTCATCGAGGCGGCTGTCCGCCGCCGTCCCGACGGTGCGACGACGAGGCAGATCGCCTCCGCCCTCGAGGCCGACCTGCCGCTCCGCACGCTGCAATACCGCCTGAAGCTGCTCGTGGGTCGGGGACGCCTCGTCATGGAAGGCGAGGGGCGATCGGCGAGGTATCTCGTTCCGGCGGCAGCGGATGAACCGCAGGTAGCGGGCGCCGATACATGGACCGACACGGAGCGAGGGGCGGCCGTGCCGCTCTCGAAACGCGGTATCGATATCCGCGCGTATCTCCGTCAGCCGCCCGCGGCGCGGACGCCGGCCGGCTACCGCCGGGGATTCCTCGAAGCCTACCGGCCCAATGTCAGCTTCCATCTCTCTGTCACTCAACGATCTCATCTCGGAAGGGTTGGCCGGTCGACCGTGACGGCGGAGCCGGCCGGGACCTACGCACGACGCATTCTGGACCGGCTGCTGATCGACCTGTCCTGGAATTCGAGCCGGCTCGAAGGGAACACCTACTCGCTGCTCGACACCAGGCGTCTCATCGAGTTCGGCCAGGAGGCCGACGGTCGTGCGCGTCTCGAAGCCCAGATGATCCTGAACCACAAGGAGGCGATCGAGTTCCTGGTCGACGCGGCGGACGACATCGGTTTCAACCGCCATACCCTCCTCAATCTCCACGCCATCCTGGCCAGCAACCTGCTGCCGGACGAGGCGGCGTCGGGCCGGCTGCGGCGGATTCCCGTCGGCATCGAGCAATCGGTCTTCCACCCGCTGGAGGTGCCCCAACTCATCGAGGAGTGTTTCGATCAGATCCTGACCACGACCGCCGCCATCGGCGATCCGTTCGAGCAGGCGTTCTTCATCATGGTGCACCTGCCGTACCTGCAGCCCTTCGACGACGTCAACAAGCGCGTCTCGCGCCTGGCCGCGAACATCCCGTTCATCAGGCACAACCTGTGCCCGCTGTCGTTCACGGACGTGCCGCGATCCACCTACACCGAGGCCGTGCTCGGCGTGTACGAGCTGAACCGGGTCGACCTGCTGAGGGACGTGTTCATCTGGGCCTACGAACGATCCGCCGCCCGTTACGCCGCCGTGCGGCAGTCACTCGGCGAGCCCGATCCGTTCAGGTTGCGTCATCGCGCGGCACTCGGCACCATCGTCGGCGAGGTCGTGCGCCGGCTGATGGACAGGCGGACGGCGGTCGACCATATCGCCGGCTGGGCACAGGTGAACGTCGAGCCGGCCAGCCGCGACCGATTCAGGGAGCTGGCCGAGAGCGAGCTGCTCGGACTGCACGAGGGCAACTTTGCGCGCTACCGGATCAGGCCGGCGGAGTACCGAGCCTGGCGGGTCGTGTGGTCCGGCGGGGCTTCGTAGCCGACCGCGGAGACGCGGTATGATTTCGCGGTGTTCAGGAGGACCATTGTGCGTTCCATGCTCTTGAGATCGATTGTTGCCGCCGTCTCGATCATGACCATCGTTGCCGCCATCGGGCCGGCCGGTGTGTCCGCCGCCGAACCGCGTCCCCCCGCCGAGGCGCAATCCGCGGCCGACGACCGCGTGGAGCAGCTCAAGAAAGAGGTGCTCGACGACGTCGACGCCCGCCGGGTCTTCATCCAGCGGATGGTCGACACCCAGTTCAGCTTCAGCGAGCTCGGCTTCCAGGAGTTCGAGACCCAGCGCTACCTCACCGGGATCCTCGAGCGGGAGGGTTTCGAGATCGAGCTGGGCACGGCGGGCATGCCGAGCGGATGGCTGGCCCGGTGGGGTTCCGGACGACCGGTGATCGCGCTCGGCAGCGACGTCGACGGCATCCCGAAGTCTTCGCAGACGCCCGGCGCGGCGTACCGCCAGCCGCTGATCGAGGACGCGCCGGGGCACGGCGAGGGTCACAACTCGGGCCAGGCGGTCAACATCGCGGCGGCGCTCGCCGTGAAGGAGACCATGGAGCGGGAGGGGATCGAGGGCACGCTCGTGATCTGGCCCGGCATCGCCGAGGAGCAGCTCGGCGGCAAGGCGCACTTCGTCCGGGCGGGGGTGTTCGACGACGTCGACATCGTCCTCTACAGCCACATCGGCAGCGCCATGACGACCGCCTGGGGCGACAGCCGGGGCAACGGGATGGTCTCGGTGGAGTACACCTTCGAAGGCGAATCGGCGCACGGCGCCGGCGACCCGTGGAACGGCCGCAGCGCGCTCGACGCGGTCGAGCTGATGAACATCGGCTGGAACTTCCGCCGCGAGCACCTGCGCATCCAGCAGCGCTCGCACTACGTCATCAGCGACGGCGGCGACCAGCCGAACGTGGTGCCGCCGACCGCCAGCGTCTGGTACTTCTTCCGCGAGAGCGACTACGACAACATCATGCGGATGTGGCGGATCGGAGACGCCATCGCCGAAGGCGCGGCGAAGATGACCGACACCACCGTCACCTCGCGAGTCCTCGGCGCAGCCTGGCCGCAGCACCATAACCGGGTGATTGCCGAGACGATGTTCACCAACATCCAGCGGGTCGGGATGCCCGACTGGTCGGAGGACGATCAGCGCTTCGCCCACGCAGTGCAGAAGATGCTCGGCGTGGAGGAGCAGGGCCTGCTGACGGAGGTGGCGGAGGAGCTGGACGGCGCCGAGCGCATTCCGGACAACGAGCGGCGCGGCGGCGGCTCCGACGACATCGGCGACATCTCGTGGGTGGTGCCGACCGCCACGCTGCGGTTCCCGTCCAACATCGCCGGCGGCGCGGGCCACAACTGGAACAAGGGGATCGCCATGGCCACCCCGATCGCCCACAAGGGGGCGGCCGCCGGCGCGAAGGTGCAGGCCCTGACCCTGCTCGACTTCCTGCTGCAGCCGGAGCTGGTGCAGCAGGCGCGGGACTACTTCGACAACGTCCAGACGAAGGACCGGCAGTACACGACGTTCCTGCGCCCCGAGGACGAGCCGGCGATCTGGCTGAACCGGGACATCATGGAGCGCTTCAAGCCGCGGCTCGAGGAGCTCTACTACGACCCGTTGCGCTACGACACGTACCTGGAGCAGCTCGGCATCGAGTACCCGCAGATCGAGCCGCCGCAGGATTGACGCCGGCGCACGCGCGAACGCTCATCGCCGGCCCGGTCCGTAGAGCACGCGTCCGGGCCGGGCGCCGGTGTGCTCGCCGCCGTCCACGACCAGCGTGCCGTTGACCAGCACGTACTCGACGCCCTCGGCGTACTGGTGCGGCTCCGGGAAAGTGGCGCGGTCGACGACGCGGTCCGGGTCGAACACGGCGACGTCGGCGAAGAACCCCTCGCGCAGCAGGCCGCGGTCCTGCAGGCCGAGCCGTTGCGCGGTGGCGCCGCTCATCTTGCGGACTGCCTCCTCGAGCGTCAGCACCCCGCGCTCTCGCACGTAGCGCCCGAGGACGCGGGCGAACGTGCCGTACTCGCGCGGGTGGGGCACGCTGGCGCCGAAGACCGAGACGCCGCCGTCCGAGCCGATGGCGGTGGCCGGGTGCCGCATGATGCGCTCCACGTCCCCCTCGTCCATCGCGTGATAGATCGCGCGCGCGCCGCCGCTCGTGACGATCTCCATGACCAGGTCCGCGGCGTTGGCCACCGTCACCTCGATCTCGCGCTCGGCGAGGATGTCCGCCAGACTCTTGCCCTCCAGCGAGCGATCCCATTCGCAGAGGCCGATGACGATGTTCGCCGGATCGCCGCCGCCGCGGTCGTGCTCGATGCGGAAGACGATCTCTCCCCGGATGCGCCGCCGCGTCTCCGGATCCCGCAGCCGTGCGATCAGCTCCTGCGTCCCGCCCGCCTGCGCCCACTGCGGCACGACCGCCGTGATCCCGGTCTGAGAGGCCGTGTACGGATACTGATCGATGGTGATGTCGACCCCGCGCGCCCGCGCGGCGTCCACAAGGGCCAGGCTGTCGGCGCTCCGGCCCCACATGTCACGGCTGATCGCCTTGTGGTGGGTCATCTGCACCGGGAGGCCGGCCTCCTCGCCGATGCGGATGGTCTCCTGCACGGAGTCGAGCAGCCGCAGCGCTTCGTCGCGCATGTGCGAGATGTAGATGCCGCCGTATCCCGCCGCCACCCTTGACAGCTCGATGACCTCCTCGGTCGAGGTGAAGCTGCCGGGCACGTAGAAGAGGCCGGTCGACAGCCCGAAGGCGCCTTCTTCCATCGCCTCGGCGACGAGAGCCCGCATCCGGTCGAGCTCGTCGCGCGTCGCGTCCCGGTCGTCGCTGCCCATGGCGTTGAGGCGGATGGTGCCCTGGCCGGCGAAGACCCCCCAGTTCGGGCTGATGCCCGTCTCCGCGATACGCGCCAGGTGCTCGCCGATCGGCCACGGCGAGCTGCCGTCGTTGCCCTCGGTCAGCGTCGTGACGCCCTGCAGCAGATAGTTGTCCGCCGTCGGCACGTCGAAGATGCCGCGCACCGCGTGCGTGTGCGGATCGATGAACCCGGGCGCCACGACGAGTCCCTCGGCGTCGAGGACGCGATCCGCGGTTGCGTCCGGCAGGTGGCCGATGCGCGCGATTCGGTCGCCGCGCACCGCGACGTCGGCGTGCACCCAGGGATTGCCGCTGCCGTCGACCACCCGGCCGCCGCGAATGAGCAGGTCGAAGGGCCCTTCGTCCTGCGCGGCGAGAGGCGCCGCGAAAAGGACCAGGGCGAAGAAGAACAGGAACACTTGCATGTTCGTCGTCAGGCTCTCTCGGTGCATGGCGGAACTCCCCTCGTGCGGCGTGATGCGGGCACGACCGACGGTTCGATTCTACCCGCGCGAGACGCAGGAAACGCGATCGGGAGGAGTAGAGTGGTACGGCTTCGGCGAAGTCTGGCAGGATGTGATCGCGCGACTCATCGGTCCGACACCGCAGGTTGCTCCAGCACGCGACGATGGAGGGAACCTGCCCGGACACGGCCCAGCGGTCGGCTAGAATGCCCACTGCGGTCTCTTTCGACCGCCGAAACCCAACGAACGAGGGAGGAACGATCGATGAGACGCAGCTTGTGCCTGGGAGTTCTGACGCTGGCCGGCGTCCTGCTGACGGTCGCGACCTACGAGGCGCGGCAGGAACGGGCGGCCCTCGAAGTCCAGCAGATCACCGACAACCTCTACGTGCTGGCGAACGCCTCGTCCGTGCAGGGGATGGGCGGCGGCGGCAACACCGCGATCTTCGTCACGGCCGGGGGCGTCGCGCTGGTCGACACCAAGATCAACGGCTACGGGCAGGACATCATCGCCCACGTGGCCGGGATCACCGACAAGCCGATCACGACCGTCATCAACACCCACACCCACTTCGACCACAGCGGCGGCAACGTCGAGCTTCCCGAGACGGTCGACTTCGTGGTGCATGAGAACACGCTGGCCCAGATGTCCCGCGCGACCTGCGAGCCGGTGACCAACTGCGACGCGTTCAAGGGCGAGAACGCGAAGTACCTCCCGGCGACCAGCTACTCCGAGCGGATGTCGCTCTTCAACGGGCCCGATCGGGTAGACCTGTACCACTTCGGCCGCGGCCACACCGACGGCGACACCTTCGTCGTGTTCCCGGCCGCACGCACCATGCACACGGGCGACATGTTCCAGCGCAAGGGGCTGCCGTTCATCGACGTGGCCAACGGAAACGGCAGCGCCACCGAGTTCGGCTCGACGTTGAAGAAGGCGGTTGCCGGAATCGCGAATGTCGACACCGTGATTCCCGGCCACAACCCGACGCCGGTCACCTGGGCGGAGTTCGTCGACTTCAGCGGCTTCTACAACGACGTCGTCAGCAAGGCGCAGAACGGCAAGGCCGCCGGCCGGTCACTGGACGACGTGCTCGCCGTCTACAGCGTGCCCGACGAGTACAGCGACTTCGCCGCGCCCGAGGGAAGCCTGCGGACGACGATGCAGTACGTCTACGAAGGGCGGTAGGTTCATCGTTCTGATCGACGAAACGCTCCGTTGCCACGCCACGATCGAGGCAGGCTCCGCCTCGCGTGGCAACGGGGCCCTTCTACGCCCAGCGTGGAGCGAAAGGTTTGCGGGCCGCGTGGCGTCAAGGGGCTGTATGGAGAAACTACACGGCATTTGCGTACGTCTCGGCGCGGCGGCGCTGGTCCTGGCCGCCTCGGCAGCCGCCGGGCAGACCACCAACGATCCCTTCCCCGACCCGATTCCGGCGGGCGACGGCGTCATCACGGTCGGCGTCGTCGAGTTCGCCTCGCTGCCGTTCGTCGACGGCCAGGCGCCGCGGATGATGCGGCTGGTCGACGAGCCTGGCACGGGACGTCTGTTCGTGAACGACATGCACGGCCTCGTCTACACCGTCAGTTACGACGGAGGGACGGTGACGCGCTATCTCGATCTCACCGATCCGAGTTGGGGGCTCGCAGTCGAAGCTTCCCGCCGCGAGCGGGGGTTCCAGAGCTTCGCCGTCCACCCGCAGTTCGGGGAGCCCGGCGCGCCTGGCTTCGGCAAGCTCTACACCTACACCGATACGAGCAACACGGCGCCGCCGCCGGACTTCGTGCCGAACGGGGGCGCCGACGCCCAGGACACCATCCTGCTGGAATGGACGGCCGCGGACCCGACCGCGCCCGTCTATGACGGAGGTCCCCCGCGCGAGCTGCTGCGCGTCGAGCAGCCGTTTCGCAACCACAACGGCGGACAGCTCGGCTTCAACCCGCTCGCGGCGCCCGGCGGTCCCGACTTCGGCCTCCTCTACGTGGGGTCGGCCGACGGCGGCAGCGGCGGCGATCCGCTCGACCTCGCCCAGAATCTCGGCTCGATCTTCGGGAAGATCCTGCGCATCGACCCGCTCGGCGCCAACAGCGCCAACGGCCAGTACGGCATTCCCGCGGACAATCCGTTCGCGGGTGACGGCGACGCGGTCACGCTCGGCGAGATCTATGCCTACGGGGTCCGCAACCCGCAGCGCTTTGCCTGGGATGCGCGCAGCGGCAACCTGTTCGTCGCCGACATCGGCCAGAACATCGTCGAGGAGATCAGCCTGGTCCCGCGGGGCGGCAACCTCGGCTGGAACGACTGGGAGGGCAGCTTCCGGTTCATCAGCCGCCAGGAGGTCAGCCTGGTCGATCGGCGCGGCGAAGCCGGACTCTCGTATCCGGTGGTGGAGTACGGGCAGCTCGATCCGCTCTTCCAGCGAAGCTCGGCGGCCACCGGCCTCGTCGTCTACCGGGACGACGCCGTCCCGCAGCTCACCGACCTGGTGCTGTTCGGGGACGGTCCGAGCGGGGAGGTGTTCTACTTCTCGGCCGACGATGTGCCCGCAGGAGGCCAGGACGCGATGCGCCGCGTACTATTCGAGCACCGGGGCGAGACGAAGACGCTGCTGCAGATGATCCGGGAGAAGAACGTCGCCCAGGGGCGAACGCCGATCACTCGTGCGGACGTGCGCCTGGACACCGGACCCGGCGGCCGGATCTTCCTGCTCAACAAGCACGACGGCGTCATCCGCCGGCTCGTGCCGTAGCGGCGAGGACGTCGTGCGCGAGGGACTGCTGCTCACCTGGATTGTCGCGCTCTGTGCTGCCGGGTGCGGAGAAGGCGGTGAGGCGCCGGTTGCCCCGACCGACCCCGAGATGACTACGGGATCGACGGCGGACTGTCCCGCTTCGGCGACGTACGGCGTGACCTTCAGGGCGACCTGGGACGCGGCGTCTCACGGCAGCTCGCCGCCGTTTCCGTCCGGCGCCCATTTCTCCCGTGTGGTCGGCGCCACCCATGTCGAGGAGGCCTCGTTCTGGCGCAGCGGGGGTATCGCCACCGACGGTATCGAGAGCATGGCCGAGACCGGGGCCGTGACCGCCTTCTGCAACGAGGTGCAGGCCGAGGTCGACGGTGGCTGGGCGGGCGGTTGCATCAGGGGACAGGAAGCCTCCTTTCGGTCACCCGGCATGGTGACGCTCACGTTCGAGGTGGACGAGGGCTTGCCGTTCCTGACCCTGGTGTCGATGATTGCGCCCAGCCCGGACTGGTTCGTCGGCGTCGATGGGATTGCTTTGCAGCAGGGCGGGTGCTGGACGCCGCGAATCGAGACGGATCTCGTCGGCTACGACGCGGGCACGGACCGCGGCACGACGTTCACCGCCGGAGACGCCGACGTCACTCCGCACGAGCCGATCGGGCCGATCTACGACCTGCCCGCGAGCGTGCGGGAAGTACCCTTCGCGACGCTGGTCGTGGAACGGGAAGACGGCGGGTAGCCGTCTTCCCTGTCCCTTCTAGAAGAGCGCCGTCGAGCGACGCTGCCAGGGCTGCCTGCCCTTGTCCTGCGAAATTCCCTCCACGTTGCCGACGTAGGTCCCGGCCTGGGTCAGGACGTGGTGCAGGTCGTTGCCGACGCTGATGAACGGAAAGCCCTTCTCGAGGAACTCGCCCACCCGGTCCGTCCCGAACAGGAAGAGCCCCAGGATCACGTCGTTCTTCGCGGCCGCGTCGCGCAGGCGATCGGTCGCGTCGCGCAGCTCGTCCGAGAAGTACATGTCGGGGAACTGGTACTTCTCGTAGAGCCCGAGCGACATGCACAGGTCGTTCTGGCCGAGGAACAGCAGGTCGACCCCCGGCACCGCGGCGATCTCGTCCATGTTCCTGATGCAGTCGGCCGTCTCCACCTGCAGCGCCACGATCACGTTGTCGTTGGCGGCGCCGGCATAGCCGAGGAGGCCGCCCTTGTTCATGCTGCGCTGCGGGAAGTAGACCGAGCGTGTGCCCGCCGTCGGGTAGCGGCAGCAGCTCACCGCCTGGCGTGCCTCCTCCGCGGTGTTGATGTACGGCACCAGCACGCCGTCCGCGCCGACGTCGAGCGACTGCTGGATGCCGCCGCGGTCGTGGCAGCCGGCGACCCGCACCAGCGACTTCGCCCCGCCGCTGGAGATCCCGGCGATCATCGCGGACAGCGTCTCGAAGCCCATCGGGCCGTGCTGGGAATCCACCAGCAGCCAGTCGTAGCCGCTGTGGGCGAGCTGCTCGGCCACGGTGGGGCTGTGCGCATTGAGGAACAGGCCCAGCTTGGGCATTCCTTCGCGCAGTTGCTGCTTGAACTCGGCTCCGGTCAATACGTCACTCATCGTTCTGGGATCCTCCGCTGCCGCGGGTGGGTGTCGAACGGTGTCGCGGCAGGCTACGGGTGCAGGTTCTACAGGATCGTGGGACGCAGGGCAAGCAGCCGCGGCGGGACCGCCGAGAATGCTGATAGCATAGTGACATCAGGATCCTCACTCTGGATGGTCATGCCAGAACCGATAGTGATTCCAGGAGATGTCATCGCGCGGATGCCGGAGGCCCTGCGTGCCCAACTCGGGCTCCAGCCCGGTCGCTCGGCCGAGGTAGTCGCGGTTACCGTCCCGGCAGGAGACGTGCCGGATGTCGTCCGGCTGCTGCGCGTGCTCGCGTCACGACTCTCCCGCCGGCCGGTGCTCAGTGAATCCCGGACGCAGGCGCTACTGGCTGCGATCACCACTCTTGATCCGCCATCGAATCTGGCTGCCGATCTCGAAGTGGACAACGCGATTCTGCGCGCCCAGTACCTCGACGGCAACAAGACGTACACGAGTCGCGAGGTCAGGGAGTTGTCGGGATTGCCCACAAGGAATCGGTCCGAACCCGCGTCACGCTGGAAGCGACGCCGGCGGATCTTCGGCGTGCCGGTCGGTAATCAGGATCGCTATCCGGCGTTCCAGTTTGCCGACGGACGGCCGCGACCCGAGATCGCCCGGATCCTGGAGGCGCTTCCCGCCGACATGTCCCCGTGGCAGATCGCGTTCTGGTTCGTGTCGGGCAATGGTTGGATCGAGGACGACAAGGCGCCCCAGGACGCTCTGCACGACATGGATCACGTACTCGCGGCCGCCGCCGATCTCGCATCCGAGGACGTCGGTTAGGGCTTCTCACGTGCCGGTGCCGGAGCCGCCACGCACGCTCAAGCCGATCCCGCAGCTTGACCAACTACCCGCTGGTTCGCGGCTGCATCGCATCCACGGCACTCGATGGCGGGGCGGAGAGTTCAACGCCAGTGGACACCGATCTCGATTCGCGCCGCTCGCCGATGAAGCCGGTTGCCGCATTCCGGTTCTGTATGCCGGAGGAACATTCGATGTCGCCGTCTACGAGTCGCTGTTCCACGCCGTCGGCCCCGGACCCGCCAGCCGTACGTGGCCGGCGAGCAGGATCGAGGCCGTTGCGCATTCCGTTCTGAGGACCGCGCGCGACCTGCACCTCGCGCCGCTGTTTCGCCGGAACCTCATCGCTTGGAGAGTCACGGACCAACAACTGATCCGGGCGCCCGCAAGGTACTACACCCAAACGGTCGCCTGGGCCGAGGCAGTGCACCGCTCGGTCCCCGATGCGGACGGTATGGTCTGGATCTCGAGCCGCGAGGGCAGTGACCGCTGTTACGTCTTCTTCGGCGACCGCGTCGCCGAAAGCGATTTCGTCATCCTGACGCGCCGCGGCGCCGACGACGAGACGCTTCTCGCCGACGTGCGCCGATCCGCGCGACATGGCGACATCACAATCACCATCTGAGGTTGTCGCCCCCGGGTGACGCAACCGCTCGTTGAGTCTCGTTGCCTCGGCTTGTCGCCGTCCGGTACGCTATCGATGATGCGCACCGTCCTTCATCTCCCCGCCGACCTACTCGTGTCGGTCGACCGACAAACGCGGCAAGTCGGAGTGAGCCGGAACCACTACGTCGTTCGCGCGATTGAGCGAGCTCTGGCGGTGGACAACGGCTGGAGTCTCGATTTCATTGACGAGTTGGAGGCCGCGCGCGCAGATGTCGATGGAAGACGGGACCTGGAGGAATTGCGTGCCGTCGTTGCAGACGGCCGGACTCGAAAGGAAACGGTCATCTTGTGAAGCATATTCCGGAGACCAGAAGACTGGAAACAAACCAACTACCTTACAGTCGTCCAAAGCATGTCACGCGACAGGGAAAACTGACCCCCTGGCGACATTGAAAACTGACCCCCCTTGGCCAAGGAGGAGTCAGACAGATGAATCGATGCGAGGATGTCGGCCCGTGGGCAGGGAGGCCACGGGCAGAGATGATGAAATCCGACGAGGTGGAGGCGATGCTGCATCTGCACGCGCTCGGTTGGGGGTTGAAGCGCATAGCGAGGGAGTTCGGGTGCAGCAAGAACACGGTGCGGCGCTACGTGGCGGCCGACGGCTGGATGGCCTACAGCCGGCCGGTCCGCGGCGGCAAGCTCGAGGATCAGGAGGCATGGTTGAAGGAGTGCTTCTTTCGGCACCGCGGCAAAGCGGAGGTGGTGCGTCAGGACCTGCTGCGGGAGCTGTCGATCGACGTGAGCCTGCGCACGGTCGAGCGCGCGGTCGCGCCGTTCCGGCGGCTGCTGACGGCCGAGGCGAAGGCGACGGTGCGGTTCGAAACGGCCCCGGGGCATCAGTTGCAGATCGACTTCGGGGAGCTGCGGGTGCCGGTCGCGGACGAGCGGGTGCGCGTGTACCTGTTCGTGGCGACGCTGGGCTATTCGCGGCGTTGTCATGTCGAGGCGTTCAGGCACGAGCGGCAATCGTCGTGGTTCCGCGGCCTGGAAGGCACGTTCCGGCACTTTGGCGGCGTGACGAAGGAGGTGCTGATCGACAACCCGCGGGCGCTGGTGACCCATCACGACGCGGCCACGCGCGAGGTCGAGTTCAACGACCGGTTCCAGGCGTTCGCCGCCTATTGGGGGTTCCGTCCGCGCGCCTGCGCGCCATACCGGGCCCGGACGAAGGGGAAGGACGAGCGCGGCGTAGGCTACGTCAAGCGGAACGCCATCGCAGGACACCGCTTCGAGAGCTGGGCGGGGCTGCAGGCGCATCTGGCGTGGTGGCAGCGCGAGATCGCGGACCGGCGGCGGCACGGCACCACCGGTGAAGTCCCGCTGGTCCGCTTCGCGCGCGAAGCGGAGTGCTTGCGCCCGTGCGCGGACCGGCCGCCGTTCGGCCAGTTGCGGGATCTGATCCGGACGGTCCACGCCGACTGTGCGGTGGTGGTCGACACCAACGCCTATTCGGTGCCGTGGCGGCTGATCGGCGAGCGCGTACGGGTGGTGGTCAGCGGCGGTCGGGTGCGCGTTGATCACGGACCGGACGTCGTCGCTGAGCACATCGAGCACACCGGCCGGCACACGCGGGTCACCGAGCGCGCGCACCTGGTCGGCATCAACGGCGGTCCGCGCCCGGCTTCGGCCGAGACGGTCCGGCCGAAGCCGGAACTGCTGCGCCCGCTCGACGAGTATGCGGCCGTCGCCGGCGGGAGCTTCTGAGATGGATATCGTGGACCATGAGACGCTTCTCGGCTGGCTGACGCGGCTGAAACTGACCGCCATCCGGGACCAACTCGACAGCCTGCTCGACGAGGCCGCGGAGAAGAAGCTGACGCTGCGCGAGGCGCTCGCGTTCCTCATCGAGCGCGAGGTGTCGCGCAAGGACGAACGGCGCATCGAGATGGCGTTCAAGATCGCCCACTTCCCGGCGGTCCGCGAGCTGGCGGACTTCGACTTCAAGGCGCAGCCGAGCATCGACGAGCGTCAGCTCCGGGAACTGGCGACGTCGCGGTGGATCGCGCACGGGGACGCGGCCCTCCTGCTCGGTCCGCCGAGTCGGGTCTCATGATGCACACCTCGCTACGTCACTGAAAATCAAGCACTTCCTGAGCCGAGCTCGATGTTAGCGGACGACGTCCGGATGGGATCGCGCCGGCAAGCGCGACGATCTGTTCCTCCGGGATGGCCCAAGGGGCGCCCCGGCAGACCTGCTGGGCGACGAGCGTGCCGTCGCCGATGAGTCGCAGCACGGTCATGGTGCTGACGCCGAGCCGGCCGGCGGCTTCCTTCAGGGTCAGCTCCCCACGTTCCGCCATCTCACCGGGACGATGTGCCGGCACCCGGTGTTGGCTTCGAAAGGTGCGGACCCGTGCCTCGGTCCAGGCGTTGCCGCGTCCGGTCCGCTTGCCGAGGCGATTCAGCGTTTGGGCGATGCCGCCGTCCCTCAGCTGGCGGGCCAGTCCCCGGATCAAGTCGCCGACCGTCGCGTCCGTGCACCAGCGATGCTGTCCCGTTCGGTTGCGGGGGACGGTGAGACGAGTGTGATCGCCGCCCCGCCAGTGGAGGAGCAATTCGATGTGCTCCGCGGCCAGCTTCACAACGATCTCTTCGAGGATGGCGCGCACGATTCGTTTCCGCGTCTGTGCTGTCGCACTGGGATGGGTCCAGGCCGTTTCGAGATCGGCGCCAAGCGCCAGCAGGCGGTCGTGCTCCGCGGGCGACAGCGCCTCCGGGTGGGCCGCCGTCAGGCCGGCGATCCGTTCTTCCTGCTGTTGCACGTCCGCGAGGCGATCGTTCCATCGGCGTTCGAGCTCGGCGGCGACCAGGCTTGGCCGGGTCGATTGCGTCGTACTGGCGACGCGCCAGGTCCGCCTCGTACCGCGCCTGGGTGAGCGCCAGCTTCGCGTGGTGTCGCCTGTCGGTGTGCTGCTGTTCGCGCATCGCTACCGCCTTGAGGGCAGCCTCGATGCCGAGCGGGTTCAACAGCCGCAGCACTTCGGTCGCCACCGCCGCGTCGACCCGCACGCCGCCGAACGCGATGCACCAGCCCGTCCCATGGTTGAGATGCGCGCCGCGGCAGCTATAGCGAACGCATTCGCCCTTGGTACCGCTGTAGGCGACGTGGATCCGTCGCCCGCAATGTCCGCAGCGCAGCAGACCGGCGAGCAACGCGTCCCCGCGGCGAACCGCGCCGCGCGTCAGCAGACCCTGCCGGGAAGCGTTGTCGGCGATCACACGCTGGTTCCTCTCGTACTCTGCCCACGAAACATAGCCCTCGTGGTGATCCACGATCAATACGTCCCACTGCTCGCGTTCCCGAGCGAGCCCACGCCGGACACGCTTGCGCCCGTTCTCGACCGTGACCCGGCTCCCCGTTCGACCGAAGGCGTAGGCGCCGCCGCAGATCGGGTTGGTCAGCAGTCTGTGAACCGTCTTGTAGACCGGGAGCTTCCACACGACCCGTCGGCCGTCGCCGTTGGCCTCGACGGACGGCAGTCGCACGCCCTCCTGCCGGAGCCAGAGATGCACCTGCCGGACGCTCTCGAACTCGGCAAACTTCCGGAACACGAGTCCGATTGCTTCCTGCACCCGCAGGTCGGGGTCCTTTGCGATCCGGTCGTGCCGGACCTTCACGTAGCCGACCGCGACGCTCAGGAACAGCTCGCCGCGACGCGCCTTCTGTCGGAGGGCTTCGAGCGAACGCTGGCGCAACAGCGACAGCTCCATCTCGGCCATCGTGCCCTTCATGCCGAGCAACAGGCGGTCGTCCGGCAGCCGCGGATCGTAGATGGCTTCCTCGTCGGCGAGCAGACAGCCCACCAGACCGCAGAACTCAAGTAGCGTGTGCCAGTCGCGGCCGTTACGCGCGAGGCGTGAGGCCTCCACCGCCAGTACGATGCCGACGCGTCCCTCACAGATCGCGAGCAGCAGCCGCTCGAACCCCGGACGAGCGCTGCCGCCGCCCGAGCGCCCGAGGTCGTCGTCCACCACGACCGGTTCGGTCCAGCCGAGCCGCCGGGCATGTTCCGCGAGCCCATACTGCCGACGCCGGCTCTCGTGGTGGTGGCGCAGTTGGTCTCGCGTCGATTGCCGGACATAGACGAAGGCCTGACGGCTGAGATGGTCAGGTGCGATCTTGCTCATCGCCTCCCTCCGTCTTTCCGGATTCCGCCGGTTTGCTCATGGTCGCGGGCGCCACCGCCGCTTCGAGCAACAGAGTCGCCACCAGCGGAAGCAGCGTCGCCCGTGTCCTCGACTCGAGCGCCGGTCCCGGCTCCATCTGCACCAGTAGCGCGCCTTGCCCCACCACCTGTATCCGTCCCATGCCGCTCTCCTTCCTCCATGCTGGAGAACGACGATAGCGCCGCGTCGAGAGCAAGACGCAAGTCGCGCAGGCCCGCCAACGCGATGCGTGGGTGGTCTACTACCGCAAGCGCGGCGGCCGGGGGCTCGCACATCCAGGTCGGGATGTGGGCCAGCGTGTCGTCCGGCTGTCGAACGACGAACACGCGCCTGCCACGAAAGTGCTGGCGGCGCACGATCTCCACGCGCTTCCCGCTCCGCGGATGGAACGGATAGTGGATCGTCGCTTCGGACGCTTGGTATCGGGCAGTATGGGACGGGGCTCCCAGGAGTCGGGAAAACGCACTTGGCGGTCGCACTCGGGCGCGAGGCGATCCGGCAGCGCTACTCGGCGCTGTTCACCACGGCCCAGGCGCTGATGGCGGCGTTGGTCAAGGCGCACAGCGACGACCGCCTGGAGGACCGCCTGACCTTCTACGCCAAGCCGAAGCTTCTCATCGTCGACTAATGTTGAGTGATCAGTAATGTGGAGTAGCCGCCTTTTGTTCCCGCGGCGCCGAGCGCATTCCCTCCAGGACTCCACATTACGTACGTAGCATCGGGACCGTGCCAATCCCGGCACCGCGTTCCTGGAGGTCCCGATGTTGGTCGAGTTGTATCCGAGGGTGCACCGGCGGTACACGTCGTTGGCGATCATCGGTCCGATCTTGGACGGATACGGCACGTGGCTCTTGAGGCAGGGCTACTCAACCGAACGCGCCCGCGAGCATTTCCAGGCGGCGCCACGCCTCGTCCGCCGTCTACAGCAACAGGGCGTGTGGGCCCTGACGAGCCTGACGCGAGCGCGATTGCGGGCCTGTAGGCCCGCGGATTCACAGGAGGATCCCGATCTGGCGGTCCTGGTGCGGCAGCTGGCGCGGTATTGCGAGTCCGAGCTGGCGCTGTATCCGCCGCCCGCGTTGACCCGGGTCGAGCAGCGAGTCGCCGCCTACAGGACCTATCTGCAGCAGGTCCGGGGGTTCGCGCCTTCGACCCTGACGCACCATGGCCGCACGGCCGGCGAGTTTCTGGCACACATCGACTACGAGACGCACCCGCTGCGGCTCGCCACGCTCGACCGCCGAGATCTCGACACCTTTCTGTGTGCCGTCGCCCCCCGCCAGTCGCGTGCGTCCCTTCAGCATGTGGTGGCCAACCTCCGAGCCTTCCTCCGGTTCCTGGCGTCTGCCGGCGAGGTCTCGACCGGGCTCGACACGCAGATCGACACGCCGCGGGTGTATCGCGGCGAGAAGCTCCCCCGGGCGCTGCCCTGGGACACGGTGCGGGCGCTCCTCCAGTCGATTGACCGCTCGAGCCCGCTGGGGCGCCGCGACTACGCGATCTTTCTCCTCATGGCGACCTACGGCCTGCGCGCGTGCGAGGTCGTGACGCTCACCCTCGACGACGTGGAGTGGCGGGCGGAGCGGCTGCGCATCCCGCAACGCAAGACACGCGGCTCGCTCTGGCTGCCGCTCACCGACGAGGCCGGGACTGCGCTGCTCGACTACCTCCGTCACGGACGCGCCGCCCTGAACCTGCGCCGGCAGCGGGTCCCGTTCCAGGGGCCGCCGCCGCGCAGCTATCGGGAGCTGTTTCTCCGCTGCCGCACGCCGGCGGGCGTCCTCAAACCGACGGCCGTCACCGAGGCCTTCCAGGCCTGGTCGAAGCGAAGCGGACTCGCCATTCCGTTCCAGGGAGCCCATTGCGTGCGGCACTCGTATGCGGTGCATCTCTTGCGGTCGGGCCTGTCGCTCAAGACGATCGGGGACCTTCTGGGCCATCGCACCCTGGAAAGCACGTGCGTGTACCTCCGCTTGGCGGTTGACGACCTCCGCGACGTCGCGCTGCCTCTGCCGGCCGCGGTTGACCGCACTGCGCCGGGGGTGGCGTCATGACGGCGTTCCGCTCCGTCCTGGCCGCCACCATCCGGAGCTACCTGACGCTCAAGCGAGCACTGGGCCGGCAGTACTCCAACGAAGAACACGTGCTGGCGCACCTGGATCGGTTCCTCGCCGCCCGGCGCGTCGATCTCGTCGCCGAGACGTTCGCCGCCTGGTGTCTCACCCTGCAGCACTTGGCCTCGGTCACGCGTCGAGGTCGCATGCGGGTCGTGCGAAACCTGTGCCTGTATCGCCGACGCGGCGAGTCCGGCTGCTTCGTCCCGGACGAGCGGCTGTTTCCGCCGGTTCACCAGGCCATCCGGCCGCATATCTTCACCGACAGCCAGATAGTCCAGTTGCTGGCCGTCGCGGGCACGCTGCCCCGCACCTCCAATTCGCCACTCCGTCCCGAGAACATGCGCCTCGCGATCGTGCTGCTGTCCACCTCCGGACTGCGACGCGGTGAGCTGACGCGGCTGACCGTGGGAGACTACGACCCGCCGCAACGCACGCTGACGATCCGCCAGTCCAAGTTCTACAAGTCCCGCCTCGTCCCGGTATCGGCGGATGCCGCCCTCGAGGTCGAGCACCTGATCGCGGTTCGCAACCGGCGGCGATTTCCAGCCGGGGCGGACAGCCCGCTGCTCTGGCATCGCCATCCGGGCACTGGCGGCTACAGCGGCGGGGGCCTCGGCGGCGCCATGCGGGCACTCTTCCGGCGGGCCGGCATCCGGACCGCGACGGGGCATCTCCCACGCACGCATGATTTCCGTCACGGATTCGCCGTCAACGCACTCCTCCGGTGGTACCGCGCCGGACTGGACGTGCAGGCGAAGCTGCCCTTCCTGGCCGCCTACATGGGGCACGTCTCGGTCGTCTCGACCGCGTACTACCTGCAGTTCGTCGAACCCCTCGCGGCCGCGGCCAGCGCGCGATTCGCGGACCACTGCGGTGACCTCATCACGGGACCCATCGGTGCGGGAGGTGCGCGATGACCGCCAACGGCCCGAACGACCTGGCCCGAGCCCTCCGGGCGTTCTTCGCCGATCACCTGCCCCGGGTGCGCGGAACGAGTCCCCACACCGTCCGGAGCTATCGGGACAGCCTGGTGCTGTTGCTGCGCTTCGTCGCAACGCAGACGCAACAGTCCGTCATCCGGTTGGACCTGGACGACCTCGGGCCACAGCCGATCCTCGCGTTTCTTGAGTACCTGGAGCACGACCGGCGCAACAGCGTCGCCACCCGCAATGTGCGCCTCGCCGCGGTCCACGCGTTCTTCCGGTACTGCGCCATGGAGTACCCCGCACGACTCGCACACTGTCAACGCGTCCTCGCCGTCCCGTTCAAGCGTACCGGTAGCCGCTGCGTGGAGTACCTCGAACACGAGGAGGTCGAAGCCGTCCTGCGCGTCGTCGATCGCGGCACCGTCGACGGCCGCCGCGACTATGCGCTGCTCGCCACCCTGTTCAACACCGGCGCGCGGGTCGGGGAAATCGTCGGCCTGAGCGTCGCCGACCTGCGGTTGGACACCCCCGCGCAAGTCCGCCTGTATGGCAAGGGACGGAAAGAGCGCGTTTGCCCGTTGTGGCCGCAGACCGCCGACCTGCTGCGCGCCCTGCTGGGCGAACGCGGCCGCGAGCCACGATCCGATGAGCCGGTCTTCCGTAATCACCACGGGACCCGTCTGACACGATTCGGCGTCCGCTACCTGCTGCAGAAGTACTGCACCCGCGCGCAGGCCACCGTCCCGGCCTTGCGCACCAAGCGCCTCCATCCCCACAGCATGCGGCACAGCACGGCTGTCCACCTGCTCCGCGCCGGCGTCGACATCGTCACGATCAGTCAGTGGCTCGGCCACGCCAGCGTCACGACCACGCACCGCTACGCGACCGTCGATCTCGACATGAAGCGTCAGGCGCTCGCCAAGGCTTGCCCCACCGCCCGCGCCACCGCGGGGCCGGCCCCGTGGCGCACGGACGCGTCGGTGCTCGAATGGCTTGAAGCGCTCTGAGGAAGGCGATCGGTAATGTGGAGTGCAGCGACCGATCGTGCCCGGGATCAACGCCGTCGCCGCGGCTACTTCACATTACTGATCACTCAACATTAGTCGACTAATGTGGAGCTCAACATTAGCCCATCTTTACCAAGATTAGCGGTCGTTTTGCGGATTTGGGCGGTTTTCGTGGAGTGCGAGGCCTGTAACTTGTTGATTATAAAGGATCGGGTTTCGCCAGAGACGAAGGTAGTGCCATAAGCGTATAACAATAGTTGCCTGGGACAGGGTGCGTCCGCTATGGTGAGCGCCATGTTCATTCGGCGCACCCAAACCCGGCGGACTGAGGACGGAAAGCCCTACTTCTCTCATCGCCTCGTGCACGCCGAACGCCTCGGCAGCAGCGTGCGCCAGCGCACCCTCCTCAACCTCGGTCGCCACTTCGATATTCCTCAGGCGGACTGGCCGCTGCTGTGCGCCCGCATCAACGATGCGTTGAGCGGTCAGGCGCCGCTGGTGGCCGATTGTCCGCCTGCCGTGGAGGAGGAAGCGCAACGGATCGCGGCGCAGTTGATCGCCCGCGGCGCGGCCGCGCCGACCGCCGGACCGACCGATGTGCAGCCGGTCGATGTCGACTCGTTGCGGCTGGTCCGGCCCCGCAGCGTCGGCGTGGAGCAGGTCGGCCTGTGGGCGCTCGAGCAACTGGACCTGCCGGCGCTGCTGACCCGGTTGGGCGTCAACGGCGCCCTGCGCAGCGCGGCCACCGGCGCCATCGTCGGGCGTCTGGCCGCGCCCGCCTCGGAGCGCGCGACGCACCGCTGGCTGCAGGAGCGCAGCGGTCTCGGGGAGTTGCTCGGCGTCGACTTCGAGACCGTCGGTGCGATGCAGCTCTACCGCGCCTCGGACGTGCTGGTGAAGCATCGCGAGGAGCTCGAGGAGCATCTGTTCGACCGCGCGATGGGGCTGTTCGACCTGCAGCCGACGGTGACGCTCTACGACCTGACCAACACCTACTTCGAGGGCGAGGCGAGCGACCAGCCGCAGGCGCAACGCGGGCACTCGAAAGAGAAGCGCAGCGACTGCCCGCTGCTGACCCTGGGCCTGATGCTCGATGCCAGCGGCTTCGTGCGCCGCTCGAAGGTCTTCGCCGGCAACGTCCGGGAACACCGGACGCTGGCCGGGATGCTCGAAGCACTGGAGGCGCCGGTCGGCGCCCTGGTGGTGATGGACCGCGGTGTCGCCACCGACGCCTGTGTGACTTGGTTGCGCGACAACGGCTACCGCTATCTGGTGGTCAGCCGCGAACGCCACCGCCGCTTCGATGCCGATGCCGCCGTGTCGCTCCAGACGCAGTCGGACCAGACCGTGCACATGCACAAGGTGGTCTCGACCGACCCCGACGAAGTGCGCCTGTACTGCTACTCCGAGGAGCGCGCCGAGAAGGAGCGGGGCATCGTCGAGCGTTTCGCCTCCCGCTTCGAGACCGCCCTGACGAAGCTCAACGACGGGCTGTCGCGTCCCCGCGCGCACAAGCGCCTCGACCAGGTCTGGCAACGCATCGGACGGCTGAAAGCCAAGCATTCCCGCGTCGCCTCGCACTACCAGATCACCGTTACCGCCAACGAGGCCGGCGACCAGGCCGTCGCCGTCAACTGGACCCGCCGCCCCCAGGACGGCTCGATGGTTACCCATCCGGGCGTCTACTGCCTGCGCAGCAGCGAGACCGACTGGAACGAAGACGCCTTGTGGCGTACCTACACCACGCTCACCGACGTCGAGGCGGTATTCCGCTCGCTCAAATCCGAGCTCGGCCTGCGCCCGATCTACCACCGCAAGCCGGCGCGGGCCGACGGCCACCTGTTCATCACCGTCATCGCCTACCAGCTCGTGCAGGTCATCCGCACTCGGCTGCGCGCGCGCCGCGAACACGCCAGGTGGACCACGCTACGCCGCGTCCTCGAAGGCCAGCAGCGCGTCACCGCCACCTTCCGCCGTCCCGACGGACGCACGCTGCATGTGCGCACGGCAACCCAAGCCGAACCCGATCAGCGGGCCATCTACGACGCGCGCGGCGTCGACCCACATCCCGGCGGCGTCCGCAAGACGCTCGTCTGACCGACCAATTTCCCCGGTTCGTACGCGTTTGTAGTGCCACTCGGGCATTTCTGTCGGCGTAAACCACTGATTCTAAATTGGTTTAGTTTTGTGGTTGGTAAACTTGGGGTAGTCGACGAGCTCGGCTCCTGCCCTTCGAGCCGCACGCCGCGCACCTGTTCTTCCAGCTCGTCTCGAGGCGCTACGAGCGCGGCAGCATCCTGATCACGTCGAACCGTTCTGTCGGCGAATGGGGCGAGGTGTTCGGCGACGCGGTGGTCGCCACGGCGATACTCGACCGGCTGCTGCACCACAGTCACGTGTTGACGATTACCGGAGAGAGCTTCCGATTGCGGGAGAAGCGTCGTGCGGGCGTCCTCAGGCTCTCGGCGCCGACGCTTCACGACCGGCCGCAGAAGACGACATGAGTATGCGACCGCCAGCATCGCGACGAGTTCGGACACCGGCCATTGCGCTGGCGTCACCCGCGATCGTCCAGTCGGGTCCGGGCAGCCTGTGGATTCTGCCGTGGCGTGGAAAACGCGCGCGCTGCGTTCGGCGGCGACTGAACCGTCGTCGAGAGCGCGTTTACCACACCACTTGGACGGCGCAGACGCCGCCCACAGAACCCACAGGCATCGTCGTCCTTGCTCTCGTACACGAGATCACGAGAACGACTTCGATGATCCGTTGCGACACTGATGCAACGTCGCTGCGTTCCCCACTTCAGCAACATACGCCGTTTCTTCGGGGGGTCAGTTTTCGGTGTCGCCGGGGGGTCAATTCCGGATGTCGCTTGACAAAGCACCAATAGGCTCACGGGCGTTGGTCCGAGCTCTTCACCTTGAAGCCGCTCTTTTCAAGTCGTCGCAGCAGAAGTGACGCCAGTGAGAGGTGGTCAAGGCACTGATCCGGCGATTCCGCAAGTGACACTTCGTGGCCACGAGGATTCCTGATCGCGAGCATAGACCCAGCGAACATAAACTTGTAGCCTGCTTGTTCGTCTCGTTCACTCTGACTTGCCATAGCAGTCAAGCGAATTATGGGTGACGACTCCGAAAACACCTTCATCATCAATTTGAGTCCAGTGCCATCATTGGCTGAATGCTTCTGTACTTCCTTATCTACGAACTTGAACGCCTCGAATGTAGCCTGTGAGTAGTGACCGTCGTCGAAGAGCCCACGGACGTTATCGGGAATGCTAGGGTGAATGTCCCTTTCGGCAAATGGGTGGATTCCTCCGACGGCACCTGATCGCTGTTCAGTGAAGTGGCGCGCGCGGCGCACAACCGCCTCGAACTGGTCAATGCGGTCAATCATTCAAGAAGTTCTCCCGAATACTCTTGAAAATCCGGTCATACGTGTCTTGGTCCCCGTCCGCTGGAAGGTTGATTTCTATCCCAAGGACAGTGATCGATACAAAGTTGTCAACTTCATCGGGGTAACAGTTTGTAATTCCATTCCCCGTGAAACGCATCGGGGACCAGCGCGAGTGCGTCCATCTGTTCCTTGGTCACCGTAACGCCCGTCGGATACTCCCCGGCGTCGAGTTCGGCCCGGACCCGGAGCCCGGTGGCTGTCCGGACGTTCCCGATGCGGTCGACGATGGTCTCGTACGTCGTCAGCGGGGTGCCGCGCCAGTTCGCCGTGATGTGACAGAAGAGCCGGTGCTCGATCTTGTTCCACTTGCTGGTGCCGGGTGGAAAATGACTCACCTCGATGGTCAGTCCGGTCTCGTCGGCCAACTGTTGAAGCGCATGCTTCCAGGCGCGCAACCGATACCCGTTGCTCCCGCCCGCATCGGCCGTGATGAACAGGGTCGTGGCCTCGGGGTAGGCGCCGCAACCCATCTGATGCCACCAGTGTCGAATCGACGCCACCGCGAACGCCGGTGTGTCGTGGTCCCAGCCCACGCTCACCCAGGCTTCGTTGCGCGCCATGTCGTAGACGCCGTACGGAATCGCCTTGCCCTCGGCGTCGGTCGGGAAATCATGCACCAGCACCGCCGGCGGCGTGCCCTTCGGCTGCCATTCGCGCCCGCCGTTCTTGAAGTTCCCGACCAGCTCTTTCTTCTTCGTGTCGACCGAGATCACCGGCTGGCCGGCGGTCAGATGCGCGTCCGCGGTCTGGTTGATGTGCTCGAACTGCGCGTTGCGGTCCGGATGCGTGGCGCCTTCCTGCCGCTTGCGCGGCGATTGCAGCCGGTAGCCCAGGCGGTGCAGCAGCCGGCCCACAGTGGTCGAACTCACCCGCCACCCCTGCTCGTTCAGCGCCGCCGCCAGCTTTGCGCGACTCTTGCACGTCCAGCGCAGCGGCGAGGTCGGGTCTCCGCGCGTCAGCGGATCCACCAAGGCTTCGAGCGCGGCCTCGATGCCGGGTTGATCCTGCTGGATGCGAGGCCTTCCGCCTCCAGGGCGTCGGATGCGGTCCGTCGGCGCCGCGTCGCGGGAAATCTCCCGGCGTCCCTTGCGAATCGTCTCCCGAGCCAGACCGGTGGCCGACGAAACCACCGCGTCGCCGCCGTAGCCGATAGCGCGCGACTCGGCCGCCGCCCACCGGCGGCGACTGCGCTCGTCCAACACGGGCTCGACGGCGGCATACTTCGCAACAAGGGTCGCTTCCAGCTCGATGTCTCGCTTCATACCTCCAGTATGACCAGAAAATCGGCAGGTGACAAACTAGTTTAGGGCAGTGTCCTAACGGTCAAGCCCACACGAGACGGCGCGGGCTCAGGAGCGTCTCCAGGCGGCCTTACCGGGTTGTCATTGGACGTTGCCTTTGGCGGCGCCACTTTGCGCCGTGGTTTCGCTGCCACCGTCGGGCTTTTCGGGTTGGGATCTTGGCTCTTTGACCGAGAGTAGTCCTCGTGGTCGGCAAATCTGGCCAACAACTGAAAAGTGGTGGCCTGTCTTCTTCCCACGATTTCGGTCGTCTGGTCAGACGTACGAAAAAAAGAAATCAGGGAGTCCTTGTTGAGGTTCCAACTTTGCTCACCGTGCAAATCGAAGAGTGCCGAATATGAGTCTTGCACCTGCGCCCCAAAAGCCTTAGCGAACACAGCATCATCATGGTGGGAAAAAACGGTTGCGCCAACGTCGCTCTTCTTGTCATCGCTATCAATGAGGTTGAGAAACCGGAGAACATTCATGACGTAGCTCTCGTTGTTGGGCGCAAAGCCGAGCTTCTTCAAGGTAACGGCATTGACGCTTGCCGGAAAAGACTTCCTGAAGTGGATAATGGTCTTTGACAATCCACCAAGGCTGGGTACGTAGGGATGCTTGTCTGCCATGTCGGTCTGTGGTCTTTCTTGTTGCTATGCAGTACATTCGTCGACTACGGTAACGCCAGCGCGATCAGCTCCGGCGGCGCCGACTCGCTGCTGCCGGTCCCGACCGCGACGACGATGTATTGCTTACCCTCGTGCAGATAGGTGATCGGGTTGCCGTAGGGAATGGCCGGCAGCTCGACCGACCCCAGATACTCGCCGTTGTCCTTGTGATAGGCGGTCACGGCGCTGGCCGAGGCGATCTGGTCCTCGACATAGCGGGCGCCGGAATTGACGACGAGCAGCGTCTTCGTTACGAGCGGGCCGCCGCCGTGCATGCCGCCGTGGCCGCCGAGGGCCGGCAGGTTCAGGTGGCGGATCGCCGGGTGGTTGCGCGGGCTGTCCCCGTGCGGCGCCATCCAGACGTGGTCGCCGGTGTTCAGGTCGATGGCGGTGACGCGCTTGTAGGGCGGCTTGACGAGCGGGAGGCCGCGCGGGCCGGGCACCGGCACCGCCCAGGGGTCGGTGAAGTAGCCGACGGTGGCGGGCGGCGGGTACTCGATCAGCTCCACCGCCCGGAGGCACGTCTGGGACGGCACGAACAGCCGGCCGGTCTCCGGGTCCACGGCCGTGCCGGGCCAGTTGATGCCCCCGCCCGGACCCGGGGCCTGGATGATCGGCTTGCCCTCGCCGCGCACCGGGGGTGGCGTGAAGATCGGCCCGAGCTGGGCCCGGTCGGCGATGCGGATCGCCTCCTCACGCAGCTCCGGCGTGAAGTCGACCAGGTCGTCGATGGTGATCCCCTGCAGGTCGAACGCCGCCGGCTTCGTCGGGAACGGCTGGGTGGGGGAGTACCACTCGCCCGGTACGTTGCCCTGCGGCACCGGCCTCTCTTCTATCGGCCAGACCGGCTCGCCGGTGACCCGGTCGAAGACGTAGGTGAACGCCTGCTTGCTCGACTGCGCGATAGCCTTGATCCGACGGCCGTCGACGGTGATGTCGAGCAGGTTCCCGGCGGTGGGGAAGTCGTAGTCCCAGAGGCCGTGGTGGATCGCCTGGAAGTGCCAGACCCGTTCGCCGGTCTCCGCGTCGACGGCGATGATGCTCTCGGCGAAGAGATTGTCGCCGGGGCGCATGCCGCCGTACCAGTCGTTGGTCGGCGTGCCGGTCGGCAGGTAGACGTAGCCGAGCTCCTCGTCGACCGCCATCGTGCCCCAGACGTTCGAGTGGCCGCTGTAGCGCCACGACTCGTCGTGCCAGGTGTCGGCCCCGAATTCCTCGCCCTGGGGGATGGTGTGGAAGATCCACTTCATCTCGCCGGTGCGGGCGTCGAAGCCGCGCACGTGGCCCGGATCGGCCTCGCGGCGGGTCAGGCTCGTGTCCTGCACGATGCTGCCGACGATGACGGTGTCGCCGGCGATGGCGAGAGGCTGCGAGTGGGTGAGCCGGGCGCGGTCGACCGCGCGGCCCAGAGTCGTGCTGAGGTCGACGGCGCCGTCCGCGCCGAAGTCGGCGTACTGCCGGCCGGTGCGGGCGTCGAGGGCCACCAGCAGAAGGTCGTGCGTCGCGACGAAGACGCGGGCGTCGTCGCTCTGGTCGTCCTCCCAGTACGAGACGCCGCGATGCTGCCAGCCCATGTTGGCGGGCCGGTCGAGCCGGTCGTACGTCTGTGGGTCGTACGACCAGATCAGCTCGCCGGTGCCGGCGTCGAGCGCCGCCACCTGCCCGAGCGACGTGCTCAGGTAGACGCGGCCGTCGATCATCAGCGACACCGACTTGAACGGGCCGGGCCGGATCTCCTCCCGCTCGCGGGTGACCTCGGTCTCGATGGACCGCCAGCGCCAGGCGATCTCCAGGTCGGTGAAGTTCTCCGGCGTGATCTGATCGAGCGGGGAGTACTTCGTGTTGGCGGCGTCGTGGCCGAAGTGATGCCACTCGGTGTCCGCCGTCGACTGCGCCGTCGCGAAGCGGGGCGCGGTCAGCGTGAGAGCGGCGATCAGCAACGCCGCCCCGGTCAAGCAGAAACGAAGAGATCGGCCCGTGGCCATAGGAGTCCTCCCGGTGGATTCGGTTCGCGTGGGGCAGTCGCGACCGCCTTGCGCGTGCGGCCGATCATATGACGTGACGCTCGATGATGTCGCCGCGCTCTGCGCCGTGGCCACCCTATGGGCCGCGCAGGAACGCGAGTCGGCCGAGAAGCCGTGTTGCCAGGGTATGGTAGTATTGCAGCAGTATGGTCAAGGTGACCTATTCCCTCGACGACGCCACCGTGCGGCGGGTCCGCCGGGCGGCGGAGCGTCTCGGCAAGCCGCAGAGCCACGTCGTCCGCGAGGCAGTCGCCGAGTACGACGCGCGCACCGACCGGTTGAGCGAATCCGAGCGCCTGCGCATGCTCGAAGTGCTCGACCGTTGGCGCAAGGAGCCGGTCAAGCGCTCTCGGGAGAGCGCCGAGGCCGAGCTCCGCGAGATACGTCTCTCCCGCCTGGAAGGTTGGGAGCGCCGTTCCGTCTATGACGATCCATCTTGACACGTCGGCGCTCGTCGGTGCGCTGTCCGAACCGCGCGACTCGATCGAGCGGCTGCACGCATTCATACACGCTGGCCACCGGGTGCGGCTCTCGACGATCGTGTTGTACGAATGGTTGCGCGGACCGCGGACGGTCAGCGAGCTTCGCGTACAGGAGGAGCTCTTTCCACGCGAGCAGATCGTGTTGTTCGATGCTCCCGCCGCGGCGAGGGCCGCGAAGCTCTATTCGACGCTGGCCCGCTCTCGCGGACGTGCGGCGGACTTCGCAGTCGCTGCCTGCGCCCTGGGCGACGAAGCGGCGCTCTGGACGCTGAACCCGAAGGACTTCAGCGACGTGCCCGGCCTGAAGCTCGCGTAGGCGAGCCGTCAAGGCAGTCTGCAGTCGGTCACGGAGACAATTCTCGTATGGCTGAACACATTGTGATCGCGGTTCTGCTGGGCGTGCTGGCAGCACTCTCCCCATCGACGGCGGCGGCCCAGGAACTCCGCTTCGGTTTCTTCGATGCGACGGTGGATGTCGAAGGCATAGGCGCGAACAGCTACCCGGGGTTGAGCATCGGCGGCTCGGTGCCCGTCGCGCCAGCGGTTCCCGTTTCCGTCTATGCCCGGTACAACCGGGACTATGGGGCAGACCAGAAGTTGACGGACTACGTAGTACCGTCGCTGCAGCTTGGCGTTGCGGTACGCGCCGTCTCGATGCGAAACCTCGCAGCCTCGTTGCGACTTGGCGTCATCCGCGCGTACCTGAAGAGCACAACACTGACCACCCGCACGGTAGGAGCAGGCGTCACACTGGGCGGGCGCTACGGACTGGCGGCCAGCCTCGATTACGGGACCAACGATGGGGTGACGACCATCGCATCGATGATGGGGCTCTACGTCAGGTTCTAGCGCTGATCCGCTTGAAGAACAGCAGTGGGGATGCCTGCACCAGGACCAGGAGCTGTTCGACCGGGCCTACGACTACATCCTGCGCGCGCCACCGGCCGCGCCAGCCGCCGCGCTTCTGTTCGAGTACGCGATGGGCGGCGTCGGCTACTGGCTATTCCGGGAGCGCGAAGACGAACAGGTTGTTGCCGGCGCTCGGCCGGAGCTCCGGTGTCAACCGGCTGAACATCGATGCGGTGCTCGCCGTGCCGGTGCCGACGGCGATGTACTGCCTGCCGTCCACCGCGTAGCTGATCGGGAAGCTGGTCACCGCCGAGCCGAGGTTGATCTCCCAGAGGACCTCGCCGGTCTCCTGATCCCACGCCTTGAAGCGGCCGTTGACGTCGCCCCCGAAGACCAGCCCGCCGCCCGTGGTGACGAGCGACATCGTGGCCGATCGCTGTTCGTGCAGCCAGACCGTCTCGCCCGTTTCGGCGGAGATGGCGTGGACGGTGCCGACCTGGTCCGTGCCGGGCGCGATCTGGTTGCGGACGGCGAGCGCGTAGTGCGAGGTTCCCGCGGCGGTGGTCGCCAGCATCCGCGCGCAGGCATTGCGCAGCGGCATGTACATGGTATTGGTCAGCGGGCTGTAGGCGCCGGCCTCCCAGTCCTTGCCGCCGTTCCAGGTGGGGCAGGCCAGCACCTCCTGGCCCAGCGCGCTGAAGACGAGTTCGGCGTTCTCGGTGACCGCGCCGGTGGCGCCGTCGATGTTGCTGATCACGTTCTGCGTGACGGTCGACCTGGCCCAGAGGAACTCGCCGGTCTCCCGGTCGAGCGTGTACACGACGCCGGTCTTGCCGGGTATCCCGGTGACGACCTTGCGGACCTCGCCCGGCTGGATGCCCGGGTTGATCCAGGTCACCTCGCCGGCGTCCGGCGCGACCGCGGTGTCTACCAGCAGCCGCTCGAACGGATGGTCGAGGTCCCAACTGTCGTTGAGGTGCTGGTAGTACCAGGCGATCTCGCCGGTGTCGGCGTCGAGGGCCAGGGTGGAGTTGTGGTAGAGGTGCTTGTTGTCCACCCCGCCGAGCATGAACTTGGGCGCCGGCGAGGTGACCGACGTCCCGACGTAGACCAGGTTCAGCTCGGGATCGAAGCTCGGCACCATCCACGATCCGACGTGCGCCCGCTCCTCGTACGGCACGCCGCCCCACGACTCGTCGCCCGGCTCGCCGGGAGCCGGGATGAGGCGGCGGCGCCAGATCTCCTCGCCGGTCTCCGCATCGTGGGCCATGATGACGCACGCCTCGGGGCCGCGCAGCGGACGGCAGCTCCGGCCGGAGATCACCTTGCCGTCGGCGACGATGGGACCGGCCGAGTGGCGGGCCGGGTTCTGCGTGTAGTCGAAGAGCTGCGTCTCCCACACCAGCTCGCCGGTGGTCGCGTTCAGCGCGAAGGCATAGTCGTCGTTGGCGGTGTCGATGATCATGTCGCCGTAGATCGCGATGTTGCGGTTGACGCTGATCAGCCCGCCCAGGTAGTCGTTGGCGTCGTCCGGGATGTCGCGGCGGTACTCCCACTGCAGGTCGCCGGTGACCGCGTCGATGGCCTGGATCATGTCGTTCGGGTTCGGCATGAACAGCGTCCCGCCGTAGGCGATCGGCGTGCCCTGCTGCGCGCCCTGCGCGAGGGCCCGCGTCCAGACCATCCGCAGATCGCCGACGTTGTCGCGGTCGATCTGGTCCAGCGGGCTGTAGCCCCAGCCGTCCAGGGTCCGGCGCCACATCAGCCAGTCGCCGTCCGCCGGGTTCTGGAGCACGGCGTCGGTGACCGGAACGAATTCGGTGGCCGCCGAGCTCTGCGCCGCGGCGGGAGCAGCGGTCGCCAACAGGAGCGTAGCGGTCAGCAGGGAAGCGCATCGGCCGACTGGAAACGAATGGTGCATGTCGAAACTCCTTCGTTGCGCACGGTACCACACGAGCCGCGCGCCCGATCCGCCGGCGACCGGGCTATGCTTGACTCGCTGCCGGTCAGGCGCCGCCGGCGAGCGGTCGCCGCGCCGCCGGCCGGCGCCCATCGGGAGGGAACCATGAGGTTTTCCGCGACCGGGTTGTGGTCGGCATCGCTCGTCGCGCTCGCCCTGACGCAGACGCCGGCGGCAGGCGGGACGCAGGAGCCCCCGCTGGCTACCGTGCTGACGCAGGCGACGGACTACGTCGACCGACTCCACCGGGAGCTCACCGGCGTGGTGATGGAAGAACGGTACGAGCAGCGCGCGCGGGAGCCGTCCTTGAACGACAGGCAGATGAGGCGACTTCCGGGCATCCACCTCGGCCCGGTGCGCGAGCGTCGCGTGACGCTTCTTTCGGACTACCTCCTCGTGCAGCCGCAGGGATCCGAAAGTCATTACGGGTTCCGGGATGTCTTCGCAGTCAACGGCCGAGCGGTCCGCGACCGCCAGGAACGCCTGACGGAGCTGTTTCTCAACCGCTCCGCATCGGTGGACCGGCGGATCGAGGGAATCGTGGCTGACAGCGCCCGGCACAACATCGGCGATATCGACCGCAACATCAACACACCCACCATGGCGTTGCTCTTTCTCAGCACCGCGTACAAGCACAGATTCGAGTTCCGGCGCGGCACCGACGCGACGACCAGCCTGCGAATCGATGAACCCGCACGCGGCTTCGGCCTGTGGGTCGTCGACTACGAGGAGACGGGACCGACCGCGGTGATTCGCGGGCGGGACGATCAGCGCCTGCCTGTCCGGGGGCGCTACTGGATTGAACCGGCGACCGGCCGCGTGTTCCTCAGCGAGCTCGTCCTGGACGCCGACAGCATCGAGGCTCTCGTCACCGTCCGCTACGAGGCGAACGACACTCTCGGGCACTTCGTACCGGTCGAGATGCGTGAGCGCTACCGCAATCTTCTGTCAGGGTCCCTCGTCGAGGGCACGGCCACGTATACGCGAATTCGCCGTTTTCAAGTGCTCGTCGAGGAGTCCGAGCCGTTCCGCAACTGAGTCCATCGCGCGGCGGCGCGCGGCCCGGCCGGTGAGCCGGCGTTCGATGCTGGCTCGCTCGGCCCGACGGCGGTATAGTCGTCTGGAACCCATGAGCCGACGTTGGAACGGGGCGAGTATCGTCTCCCGCGCGGTGCGCCGGCGGCCGCGTCCGATGTCGGCGGTGCGCATGGCGCCGGCGGCGATCGCGGCCTTGACGTTGGCCCTCGGGTCGGCACTCCCGGGTCGGGCCCAGGAGCCGTCGCTGCCGCGGGTGCTCGCCCGCGCCACCGAGTACGTCGAAGAGCTGCATGGACGGCTTTCCGGCGTGGTGATGGAGGAGCGCTACCGGCAGCGGGCGTCGTCGCCGGGCTTCGGCCGGTTCGGCAACGACTCCTACGAGCGGGTCACGCTGCGCTCGGACTACCTCCTCGTTCGGCCGGAGGGCTCGCCGCGATACTTCGGCTTCCGGGACGTCTTCGAGGCCAACGGCAGCCGGGTGCGAGACCGGGAGGAGCGGCTGACGCAGCTCTTTCTAGATGGTGCGGCGACGCTGGACAGGCAGGTGCAGGGCATTCTGACCGACAGCGCGCGGTACAACCTCGGCGACATTCAGCGCAATACGAACACCCCGACCCTCGCGCTGCTCTTCCTGCGCCAGTCGCACAAGCCGCGGTTCGAGTTCGAGCGTGTGCGGGACCGCTCGCCGAGCCTGGGCATCGACGAGCCGGACCGCGACGACCTCTGGGTGATTGCGTACACGGAAACCTGGCCCACCACCGTCATCCGCCGCCGCCGGGGCGGCAACCTGCCGGCCGAGGGCCGCTACTGGATTGACCCGGCTACGGGTCGCGTCCTGGTGACGGAGCTCGTGCTGGAGGACGAAGAAATCGAGTCGCTGGTAACCGTCCGCTACGAGAGGCCGGAGGAGCTGGACCACTTGGTGCCGGTCGAGATGCGGGAGCGATACAACAATCGACGCAGCGGCTCGCGCGTCGAGGGCACGGCGACCTACAGCCGCTTTCGTCGCTTCCGGGTAGTCGTGGAGGAGTCGGCGCCTTTTCGCAATTGACCCGCCGCTACGAAGAACCAGCGCGAGGTGAGGCGCTCGAACATGAGAAGCACATCCTCGGTCGTGACTCCGGCGGTCGGCGCGGCACTGGCGCTGGTCCTGGCATCGCCGTCGCCAGGCGTGGCGCAGGAGGCGTCCCTCTGGAGCGTGCTCGTCCGCGCGACCCACTACGCCGAAGAGTTCCAGACGCAGCTCGCGGGCGTGGTGATGGAGGAACGCTACCAACAGCGTGCGTCCGTGCCGCCCGCGGTCCGCGGGATCGCGGGCGACGCCGTCGTACGGGTCACGCTGCGGTCGGACTACCTGCTGGTGCAGCCCGAGGGAGCGCACCGGCACTTCGGGTTCCGCGACGTCTTCGAAGTCAACGGCAGCCGGGTGCGCGACCGCGACGAACGGCTGACCAGACTCTTTCTCGACGCCGGGTCGTCGCTGGACAGACGGGTGCAGGGGATCCTGGCGGACAGCGCGCGATACAACGTCGGCGACATCCGGCGCACCACGAACACGCCGACCCTGGCGCTGCTCTTTCTGCGACAGTCGTACAAGCGAGGGTTCGAGTTCGAACGTGTCGCCGACCGGGCGCCGGCCCTGGGCATCGAACAGCCGGAGAGCGCTGGCGTATGGGTCGTTTCGTACCGGGAGACATCGCCGACCACCGTGGTCCGCGGGGGCGACGGCAGGAACGTGCCCGCGCGAGGCTCCTTCTGGATCGAGCCGGCGACGGGGCGCGTGCTGGCCAGCGAGCTGATCCTGGAAGACTACGCCGTCGAGTCGCTCGTCACCGTTCTCTACGGCATGCCCGATGAACTGGGGCACCTCGTGCCGGTGGAGATGCGGGAGAGCTACCACAACCTGCGGAGCGGCTCGGAGGTCGAGGGCACGGCCACTTACAGTCACTTTCGCCGCTTCCAGGTGGTTGTCGACGAGTCCGAGCCGTTTCGCGACTGACCGCCCCCGCGCAGTTTCCAATCCCGCCTTGTTTCCCGTGCCGTGTCAGACTGCGGGCGGCATGCGACTCGCTGAAGGAGAAAACGGATGACGAAGGCGAAGGGAGCGTTGCTGCTGGCGGCGCCGGCGATGGTGCTTGCCGGCCTGACCGGTCTCCCGGGGGCGGCGTACGCGCAGGCGGACGGCGGCCTGCCTGCGATCGAGTCGCACACGGCCGGGTTCGAGCGGCTCGACGGCTTCTTTCCGCTCTACTGGGACGACGACGCCGGGACCCTGTGGCTGGAGATCGGCCACCTGGGCGACGAGGTGCTGTATGTCAACGCGCTGGCCGCCGGCGTGGGATCGAACGACATCGGTCTCGATCGCGGCCAGCTCGGCGGCTCGCGCATCGTGCGGTTCGAGCGCGTGGGCCGGAAGGTCCTGATGGTGCAGCCGAACTACCGCTACCGCGCTACCACGTCGAATCCCGCCGAACGCCGGGCGGTGGAGGACGCCTTCGCCACCTCGGTCCTGTTCGGGTTCGCGGTTGCCGCGCGCACGGACGACCGTTTCCTCGTCGACGCCACGCCGTTTCTGCTGCGCGACGTCCATGGGGTCGCCGACCGGCTGCCGGGCGCGTACCGGCTCGACGGCCAGCGCAGCGCCGTTTATCTCCCACGGACGAAGGCGTTTCCGGAGAACACCGAGATGGAGGCGACACTGACGTTCGCGCGCGAGCGTCAGGGCGACGGACCCGGCTTCGGGCGCGGCTCCATCGAGGCGGTCGCCCCGAGCGCGGACGCCGTCACCGTACGCCAGCACCAGTCGCTCGTGGCCCTGCCGGACGACGGCTACACGCCGCGGCCCTACGATCCGCGAGCAGGTTACGGCGCGGTGTCCTACGTCGACTACGCCACGCCGCTCGGCCAGCCCATGACCCGCCGCTACCTGCGCCGGCACCGCTTGGAGAAGCGCGACCCGAGCGCGGAGGTCAGCGAGGCGATAGAGCCGATCGTCTACTACTTGGACCGGGGCACCCCGGAGCCGGTCCGCTCGGCGCTGCTGGACGGCGCGCGCTGGTGGAATCAGGCGTTCGAGGCGGCCGGGTACCGGGACGCGTTCCGTGTGGAGCTGATGCCGGAGGGGGCCGATCCGCTCGACGTGCGCTACAACCTCATCCAGTGGGTGCACCGCTCGACACGGGGCTGGAGCTACGGCAGCTCCGTGACCGATCCACGTACCGGCGAGATCATCAAGGGGCACGTCACGCTCGGCTCGCTCCGCGTCCGGCAGGACTACCTGATCGCCGAGGGACTGCTTTCGCCCTATCTGACCGGCGACGAGGAGCCGCCCGAGCTGGCCGAGCTGGCGCTGGCACGGATCCGCCAGTTGTCGGCCCACGAGGTCGGGCACACGCTCGGGCTGGGGCACAACTACTACGCGAGCCGCCAGGGGCGGATCTCGGTCATGGACTACCCGCACCCGCTCGTGACGCTGGGGCCGGACGCGCAGATCGACCTGTCCGACGCCTATGACGTCGGCATCGGCGAGTGGGACCAGGTGGCGATCGCGTACGGCTACCAGGACTATCCGGCGGGCACGGATGCGACTCCCGCGCTGGAGAGTCTGCTCGACGAGGCGTGGGAGGAGGACGTGCGGTACCTGACCAACCAGGACGCCGCTGCGCACCCGCGCGTCCACCAGTGGGCCAACGGCACCGACCCGGCCCGCGAGCTGGAGCGCATGCTGCGGGTGCGCCGCGTAGCTCTCGACCGCTTCGGCGAGAGCGCGATTCCCGCCGGGCGGCCGCTGGCCACGCTGGAGGAGGCGCTCGTGCCTCTCTATCTGCACCACCGCTACCAGATAGACGCCGCGGCCTCCGCTCTCGGCGGCGTCGACTACGTCTACGCGATGCGGGGCGACGGCCGCGTGCCGGTGACTCCGGTGCCCGGGGACCGGCAGCGCGCGGCCCTGTCGGCCCTGCTGCGCACGCTCGAGCCGGCGGAACTGACGCTGCCCCAGAGCGTACTGCAACGGATACCTCCCCGGCCGCCGGGGCATGGGCTGCACCGAGAGCTGTTCCCGCGCCGGACCGGGCCGGTGTTCGACGCGCTGACTCCGGCCATCGTCGCGGCGGATCTGACGGTGTCGCAGATCCTGACTCCCACGCGCGCCGCGCGCCTGGTCGGGCAGGCGATTCTCGACGAGACGCTCCCCGATCTGGGCGAGGTGATCGGCACGCTGATCGACGCCGTGTTCGATGCCGCCGCCGGCACGACGTACGAGTTCGCGGTGCGGCGGGCCGTGCAACGGGTCGTCGTCGAACGGCTGATGGGGCTCGCCGATCGGGCCCCGATGGTCGAGGTGCGTGCGCACGCGCGGAGCGCACTCGAGGCCGTCGTGGGACGCGCCCGGCCGGAGCCGCGGGCGGAAGCGGTATATGGCCGGGTCCTGGCCGGCGATATCGAGCGGTTTCTCGCCAGGCCCGGCCGCGCGGTACCGATCCCGGTGGGTCCGGCGCCCGTCGCGCCGCCGGGCAGCCCGATCGGCGATCCGCCGTTCAACTGGTTGGGGTCGCATCCGGAGCTCTGTGCATGGGAGCGGCAGCCCGGATTCTGACGGTCGAGCGTTCATTCCCATTTGATATACTCGATCATTCTCCGCTTCCGAACCCCCACCAGGAAGGGCAGGGGATACGTGAGTCATCTCGTGACCGAGGTCTACGAAGCATTTCGCGCGGCGGGTGTCGACGAATCTGCCTCCAAGGCGGCGGCGAGCGCTATCCCGCTGGCGCATGACATCGCCACTCGGGCCGACATCGAACGTGTGCGCAGCGAGATAGGCGAGTTCAAGGCCGACATCTACCGCGCGCTGTGGCTTCAGGGCATCGGCATCGTCACGCTGACCGTAGCCCTGCTCCGCATTCTCCCGTAGCTGCACCATCGAACGAATTCGTGCGCGACCGGCTTCGACCGCGGTACGATTGCCTGCGCAGCGAGTCGCCGCGGATAGCGATGCCGGATGGCGGCAGCGAAGCTCGGCAACTTGGCGAGGAGCACGAATCATGAAGAGATCACACCTGGTGCACGTAGTCGCAGCGGTCGCGGCGGTCGCTCTGGCTTCCGGACATGCAGCCGTCGGCGCGGCGCCCGCGGCGGCGCAGCAGGCCGACGTGCCCGCCCTCCCGTCCCCCGATCTGTACGCCGGCTCGCCGTATCTGCGCGAGCTGCGGAACTCGCTCGTGTACGGCGAGGTCTGGGAGCGTCCGTATCTTTCGAAACGGGATCGGAGCCTCATCACCATCGCAGTACTGCAGGCGTTGGCCCGGGAAGAGCTGGCCATCCACATCCCGCGCGGGCTCGACAACGGGCTGACGCCGGAGGAAATCTCCGAGATCATCCTGCACGTCACGTTCTACGCGGGGTGGCCGACCGGGGTGCAGGCGTCGCTGACGGCGGCCGAGGCGTTCGAGGCGCGGGGGGTGACCCTGGGCGAGCTACCGGAGGCGCCGGAGCTGCCGGAAGCGGTGACGACGCCGGGCGGACTGAGCGATGCCTACGCGGCGGTGCCGCGGCTAGGGGCGCTGCGGAACAGCCTGCTGTACGGCAACATCTGGGAGCGTCCGCTGCTGTCCAAGCGCGACCGGAGCCTCGTCACGGTCGCCGTCAACCAGGCCATGTACGTCACCAACGAGCTCCGGCTGCACATCGATCGCGCCCTCGACCAGAACGGCGTCACCCCGCAGGAGCTGTCGGAGGTGGTCCTGCACGTGACGTTCTACGCCGGGTGGCCGGTGGCGGTGAACGCGGGGCGCCTGCTGACCGCGGCGCTGCGGGCGCGCGACGTGTCGTTCGCCGACCTGAAATAGTCGGTCGTGGCGGGGCCGTTCTCCGTCGCGCCGGAGGGCGGCTCTGCGTTGCGGAGACTGCGCGCTCTTGCCGTGTTTCGTTCGGCTGGTTTGTCAGGAGGTATAGTTTCTATACTGGATGACTTTCGAGTTCGACAAGCGGAAGTCCGCCGCGAACCGGAAGAAACACGGAATCGACTTCATGGACGCACAAGCCATTTGGCGTGACATCGATCGGATCGAGGCTGCAGCCAGAAGCATCGACGAGCCGCGGTGGCAGGTCATCGGTACGATCGGACACACGGTGTCGTCGGCCTTCATCACCTATCGCCATGAACGAATCCGCATCATCTCGGTCAGGCGGGCGCGGCCGGAAGAAGCAGCAAGGTACTTCGCCCGCTGAGCAGTTGAGCGCGGCTCGACTCGATGCGCTTCACGATGCCGGCGACGACTTGACACCGCACATGGACCTTGCCGGCTCCAGGCGGCCCGGCCGAGAGACCCGCCGCGTCAATGTCGACTTCCCGGTGGACTTGCTCGCCGAGATCGATCGGGAGGCTCGACGACTGGGAGTCACGCGGCAAGCATTGATCAAGCTGCGCCTTGCCGACACGCTTCCGTCGCGTCGCGGTGAGCAGCGGTGAGGGCCTGTCGGCCCGTCGGCGACGGCAGTCCCTGGCGTCGGCCCGTCGGCGGTGGCAGTCCCTGTCGAAAGGAGCGTGTCGGATGAGCCGGAACGCAGGGATCCTGACCCGAGCACTCCTGGTCATCTGGCTCGCGGCGGTCCCGGCGGGCGCCCAGCAGGGAGCCACCGGTGGCGAGTGGCGCTCCTACGCGGCCGACGCGTGGGGCACGAAGTACGCGCCGCTCGACCAGATCGACGGTGAGAACTTCGGCGACCTGGAGCTGGCCTGGAGCTGGCGCACGGCCGACGCCCATCTGCCGGTGCAGGATGGGCACGGCATCTCCCTGGTCCCGTTCGACACCGTCTTCGAGCGGTTGGAAGCAGTCAATCCGGACCTCTGGGTGACGCGGCCGGGCATCGCGCGCCTGTCGGCGACGCCGTTGATGGTGGACGGCGTGCTGTACTTGGCGACGCCGCTCTACCAGGCCGCCGCCGTCGACGCCCGCACCGGCGAGACGCTGTGGGTTCACAACCCGCGTGTCTACGAGGCCGGAAGCCCGCCGCTTCCATCCCCCTGGAACCACCGCGGGGTGGCCTACTGGGAGGACGGTGACGAGGCGCGCATCATCTGGGGCACGGGAGACGGCTACCTGACGGCGGTCGACGCCCGCACCGGGCTGCCCGCCACGGACTTCGGCGACAACGGGCGCGTGAGCCTGGAGGACGGCATCCCGCGGGCGCGGGAGAATCCGAGCCGGCTACCGCCGCCGTCCCGCTCGCCGCCGCTCGTGGTGGGTGACACGATCGTCGTCGGTTCGTCGGTGCACGACTACCTGCTCAAGAGGGAGAACGCGCCGGGCTTCGCCCGCGCCTACGACGCGCGGACGGGTCGGCACAAGTGGGACTTCCGCACCGTGCCGCAGAGCGCCGACGAGTTCGGGTCCGACACCTGGCTCAACGAGGCGTGGCGCTACTCCGGGAACACCAACGTCTGGGGCAACATCGCGGCGGATCCGGAGCTCGGCTACGTCTACCTGCCGACCAGCACGCCCACCTCGGACTACTACGGCGGGCACCGGATCGGCGACAACCTGTTCGCCGAGAGCCTCATCTGCGTCGACCTGGAGACCGGCCAGCGCGTCTGGCACTACCAGATGGTGCACCACGGGGTCTGGGACTACGACAACCCGACCGGCCCCAACCTGCTGGACGTCACCGTCGACGGCCGCCGGGTGAAGGCGTTGGCCCAGGTCACCAAGCAGGGCTTCGTCTACGCGTTCGACCGGGTGACCGGCGAGCCGATCTGGCCGATCGAGGAGCGGCCGGTGGCGACCGACACCGACCTGGAAGGGGAGGTGCTGGCGCCGACGCAGCCGTTTCCGACCCGGCCGGCGCCGTTCGAGTACCAGGGCGCGTCGATCGAGGACCTGATCGACTTCACCCCACAGGTCCGCCAGATGGCGGTCGACGCCGTGGAGGGGTTCCGGCTCGGTCCGCTGTACACGCCCCTGTCGCTCAACGGCACCATCTTCCGGCCGAGCGCCGGCGGGGGCGCGAACTGGGGCGGGGCGGCCGTCGATCCGGAAAGCGGCATCATCTACATCCCATCCCGGAACGTCCAGTCGGTCATGCGGTTCCGCGAGCCGGAGCCGGGCGAGGACTCGACCCTGCGCTACGTTCTCAGCCGCGGCGGCGCGCCGTTCCTGGAGGGCGGAAACCCGCGGCGCACGCCGGTCATGCCGCAGGGGCTGCCGCTCTGGAAGCCGCCGTACTCGCGGATGACGGCCATCGACATGAACACGGGCGAACATCGCTGGATGACGCCCCTCGGCAACGGCGACCGCATCCGCAACCACCCGCTCCTGCGCCACCTCGATCTGCCGCCGCTCGGCGGGGACAGTGGCCGCAACGGGCCTCTGGTGACGAAGACCCTCCTCGTGCAGTCGCTGAGCGCCGGGGGCACCGGCGACGGGCCACGGCTCGTCGCCTACGACAAGGCGTCCGGGGAGTTGCTGGCGGCCATCGACCTGCCAGGCGGAGCCATCGGGACGCCGATGACCTACCTGCTCGACGGCCGGCAGTACATCGCGGTGACCGTCGGCGGCGAGGCGCCGTCGCTCGTCGCGTTCCGGCTGCCGTCTTGAACGGCGCGTACGTCTGCGCGGCGGCGCGCGATGCGTGCGGAGGGTCGTATACTGCGCCGATGTCGTTGCCGGACGCTCTCACGGAGTCCCTGCGGGCCGTCGCCGAAGGGGATCCCACTGTGTGCGCGCTCTACGCGTTCGGCTCGCAGGTCGACGGGACGGCGCGTCGGGACTCGGATCTGGACGTCGGCGTCCTCTACGCGTCTCGTCAACCGACAGAAAAGACCCTTGCTCTGGAAGAAGCGCTGCACCGCGCGAGCGGCAAGAAGGTCGATCTGGTCGACGCGGCACGGGCCACGCCGTTCCTCGCACTGGCCGTCGTGCGAGGCGACCGGATCTATGTCCGGCGCGAGGTCGAGGCGGATCTGTTCGATCTGTACGTGCTGCGGCGTGCCGGTGACCTGCTGCCGTTCGAACGGGTGCGCCGCGCGATGCTCCTCGATTCCGCAACATGATTGCCGGGAAGGTCAGCCGCGCGGTCGTCGCGGACCGCGTCGCCCTCATTCGCCGCCTCGTCGACGAGGTCGGCACGCTGCCGCTGGACGACCTCGACGATTTCACCCGCGATCCGCGGATGGTGGCCGCGGGCGAGTCGTACCTGCGGCGGACGCTCGAGGCGCTGCTGGACATCGCCCGGCACGTGCTGGCCAAGGGATTCGGGCGCGGTCCATCGGAGTACGCCGAGGTGGCGCGGCAGCTCGGCGAGGTGCAGGTCGTGTCGCGAGAGCAGTCCGAACGGCTGGTTCTGATGGCCCGGTATCGCAATCGTCTGGTCCATGGGTACGGCGAGGTCACCGCGCGCGAACTCTACGATCTGCTCGCGCGGCGGATCGGCGACATCGAGGAGATGGTGGCCGCCGTGGCGACCTGGATGGCCGGACATCCGGACCGCGTGGCGGACGAAGAATGACGCGCTTGCGTTTCCTTGCGCCCGCGTCTACTGTGACGGGTTCGGAAGAGTGCCGGCCGTCGCCGGCAAAGGGGAGGCTGGAAAGATGCTCAGGAAATGTCTCGCGGCGTTTGCCGTGCTGACCGTTGCATTCACGCTCATGCCCGCGCCGGGCGCGGCGCAGTCCGACGACCGCACCATGCCGATGCGGACGCCGGACGGCCAGCCGGACGTGTCCGGCACCTTCACGTTTCGCACCCTGACGCCGTTCCAACGGCCCGCGCAGTTCGAGGGACGGGACAACCTCTCTCTCGAGGAGGCCGCGGCGTTCGAGGCGGCAGAGCGCACGCGGCTGAACCGCGACCTCTTCGACCCCGAGAGGGGCGCGGCCGGCTATCGCCCGCGCGCGGAAGGGGGCGTCCTGTCCTACAACGAGTTCTGGTACGAGCGGGGCATCGAGCTCACTTCCGACAAGCGCACGTCGCTGGTCGTCGACCCGCCCGACGGCCGGCTGCCGCCGCAGCCCGAGGCCGCGGCGCTGGCCGCGGCCGAGCGCCGCGTCTACCGGGAGGAGCACCGCTACGATTCGTACGAGAACCGCAGCCTCGCCGACCGCTGCATCATGGGGTTCAATTCGGGTCCGCCGATGCGGTCGAGCGCGTACAACAACAACGTGATGATCTTCCAGACGCCGGGTTACGTGACCATCTTCAACGAGATGGTGCACAACGCGCGGATCATCCCGATCGACAGCGACATTGCCAGGCCGCCGTTTGCCCAATTCGCCGGCGTGTCCCGCGCCCACTGGGAAGCGGAGACCCTGGTCATCGAGACCAACCGGTTCCGGGGCGGTCAGAGCGGCGGCACGGGGCCGAACATGCATCTGATCGAACGGTTGACCCGCATCGATCCGGACACCGTCGCCTACGAGTTCACGGTCACCGATCCGACCGTCTACACCGCGCCGTACACGGTCATGATGCCCTTCCGGCGCACCGACGGACCGCTCTTCGAGTACGCCTGTCACGAGGGGAACTACGGGCTCACCGGCATTCTCGGCGGGGCGCGCCGGCTCGAGGCGCAGGGGCGCGAACTGCGCCCGTGACCGGTTGGAAGGCGAGGCGCTGGAGGCGGCGGGCGACGAATTCGAGGAGAAATCGACGTGACGACGATGCGAGCGCTTGCCGGCTCAACTGCTGCGGCCATGGTTCTCGGGGCCGCCGTGGCTGGCGCCCAGACGGTGGATTCCGGTGTGCGCGTCGAGCGGTTGCTGGACGGGCCGATCATCACGCCGGGCGTGCATCCGAGCATCGGTGTGAACATCCAGGGGCCGTCCGTGATTCAGGTTCCCGAGTGGGTCGAGGATCCGCTCGGGGCCTACTACCTCTACTTCGCCGACCACAAGGGGCTGTACATCCGGCTGGCGTACGCCGACGATCTGCTCGGGCCGTGGACGGTCCATCCGCCCGGAAGCCTGCAGATCGCCGATTCGTACTTCCTGACCGAGCCGCCGGAGGTTGCGCCCGACGTCGCAGCGCGGCTGCGGGCCTCGCAGGAACGCCGTGGGGTGCCGATGTCGCACGACGGGCTGTTCGAAGCGACGACGCCCCACATCGCCTCGCCGGACGTGCACGTGGACGACGCCAACCGCCGCATCGTCATGTACTTCCACGGCCTCGACGGCGTGAGCACGCAGGTGACGCGCTTGGCAACCTCGCCCGACGGCATCCACTTCGAGGCGCGGCCGGAACGGCTGGGCCGGACCTACATGCGGGTGTTCGAGCACGACGATTACACCTACGCCATGTCGATGCCGGGGCAGTTCTACCGGTCGCGCGACCCGCTCGGCGGTTTCGAGGAAGGACCGCTGCTCTTCAACCCGAGCATGCGCCACGCGGCGCTGCTGAAGCGCGACGACACGCTCTTTGTCTTCTGGACGCAGGTCGGCGAGGCGCCGGAGCACATCAAGCTGAGCACCATCGATCTCTCCGGTGACTGGATGAGCTGGATGGAGACGCCCGGGGTGGAAGTGCTGCGACCCGAGTTCGACTGGGAGGGGGCCGACGCGCCGCTGGAGCCGTCGGTTCGGAGCACCGCCTACGGGCACGTCAACCAGCTCCGCGACCCGGCGATCTTCGAGGACGCCGCCAGCGGACGCGTCTTCCTGCTGTACGCCGTCGCGGGTGAGAGCGGGATCGCGATCGCGGAAGTCCACCTCGACGAGTAGCGCCGTGACCGGTCCGCCGTGACCGGTCACCGACGCCGGCCCTGCTCGTTGAATCAACGAGCAGGGCGTTGGCGCGTGCGGGTGCGCGAGCCTCTTTCGCCCGCCGCCGCTGCCGGGCGGGCGTGCCCGTCTGCACCACGTCGCCAACTGCGCTGCTTCGGGCGCGGCGACTGGCGCTGGCGCGCGGGTGCTGCCACGTCGAGCGTCGCGTCGAACCCCGCCACCGTCTCGCGCGGGATCGAGCTCCCGACCAGTCGCTCGATCGCGGCCAGTTGCAGCCGCTCCTCCGGCGCCGCCAGCGTGACCGCGTTCCCGCTCGCCCCGGCCCGCGCGGTGCGGCCGATGCGATGCACGTAGTCTTCGGCGACGTGCGGAAGATCGAAGTTGATGACGTGGCTGATTCCCTCGACATCGATGCCGCGCGCGGCGATGTCGGTGGCGATCAGCGTGTCGATCCTGCCATCGCGGAAGCCGGCGAGCGCGCGGGTCCGTGCACTCTGGCTCTTGTTGCCATGGATTGCGGCAACTTGCCGGCTGGAAGTCTCCAGGCGCCGCACCAGTTGATTGGCGCGGGCCTTCGTGCGTGTGAAGACCAGCGTCGGTCCCATGTCCGCGCGTTCGAGCAGCGTCTTGAGCAGGTCCTTCTTGCTGGTCATGGCGACCGGGTGGACGACCTGCCGGACGGCGCTGACCGGCGTCGCCCGCCGGGTTACTTCGATCACGGTGGGATTGGTCGCCGTCCGGCGGATGAGCGCCTCGATTTCGTCCGGCATGGTCGCCGAGAAGAAGAGGTTCTGGCGCTTCGCCGGCAGGGCCTTGAGGATGCGCCGAATATCCGGCAGGAAGCCCATGTCGAGCATGCGATCCGCCTCGTCGAGGACCAGGGTCTCGACGCGGTCGAGCCGTGCATGCCCCCGGCCGAGGTGATCGAGCAGCCGCCCCGGAGTGGCGACGAGCAAGTCCAGGCCGGCGCGCAACCGGCGCTCCTGCGGCTCCATGCCGACCCCGCCGAAGATGACGGCGCTGCGCAGCCGCAGGTAGCAGCCGTACTGCCGGGCCGCCTCCGTGATCTGGGCGGCGAGCTCGCGCGTCGGCGTGACCACGAGCGCGCGGGGCGGGCGGCACGGCTGGCCGCTGGCCAGGCGCTGCAGAATGGGCAGCAGGAAGGCCGCCGTCTTGCCGGTGCCGGTCTGTGCGCAGGCGATCAGATCCTGCCCGTCCAGCGCCGCCGGAATGGCGCGCGCCTGGATCGGCGTGGCGGTTTCGTAGCCCGCGCGGTCGACCGCGCGAAGGATTTCCGGGCGTAGGCCCAGGTCGGCGAACTTCATACGGGTATGTGCTCCAGGTTCCGCGCCCACCCGGGCGCAGAGCGTTGACGGTGACCGCCCGTCGACACGACGGGCGTCCGGAAGAGAATCTGGGAGGAGGGAAGGGCCGGAGAGCGTGTCCGGCGACACCCGCTACTCTGAGCGGGCTTCCGGGTGGAAGAAACCTGCTCGCGATTCAGGACTCGAAAGCTGATCGTAGCATGGATCGTGTCGCACCGAGATCCGCAGCGCGTGTAGTAGAGTGGCGGGCAGTGGACGTCGCACCCGCCGGTCCGAGGCGCCCGGTCGCTGCCCGACGTCGAAGCGGGGAGATCGGGGCGCTGGAAGGAGAATCGCCATGCATCATCGCGCTCTCGTCCTGGCCGGAATCGTGACTCTGGCCGCCATGGTTCCGGTTGCGGGGCAGGAACCTTCGGCGACGAGTCAGGCGGCGGAACAGGCAGCCTACGCGGCGCCGCGGACCCCCGACGGCCAACCGGACCTGCAGGGGTTCTGGACCAACCAGACGTACACGCCGCTCGAGCGGCCGGACGGCGTGACCAAGGCCTTCTATACGCCGGAGGAAGCGGCGGCCATCGAGCAGGGGAGGGCGGTGCGCGAGGTGTCGCAGACCACGCCCGGCACCATCCCGGACGTGCACTACGACTTCACGCAGTTCGGGCTCGACCGGAGTCAGTCGACCTTTGCCCGCAACCTGCGCACGTCGATGATCGTGGATCCGCCGGACGGCAGGATCCCGCCGGTGAACGCCGAGGGCCGGCAGCGGGCAGCGGATCGGCGGACGGCCCGCGACGCGCGCGGCGGGCAGTACGACGCCGCGGAGAACCTCCCCCTCGGCGCCCGCTGCGTCATCATGGGGGGCGCCGGGCCGCCGATGATGAACTCCGGCTACAACAGCAACTACCAGATCGTCCAGAACCGCGACTACGTGATGATCCTCGTAGAGATGATCCATGACGCTCGGATCATTCCGCTCGACGGCCGTCCGTCGCCGCCGGCCGGTGCGCGGGGCTGGATGGGCCGGTCGCGCGGGCGCTGGGAGGGCGACACCCTGGTCGTCGAGACCACCAACTTCAACGGCAAGAACCCGTTCCGCGGTTCCGGCCCCGCCCTGCGGGTGACCGAGCGGTTCACTCGCGTCGCCGACGACACGCTGGTCTACGACTTCACGGTGGAAGACCCGGAGACATGGGACATTCCCTGGACGGCGGAGATGCCGATGAAACAGACGATCGGTCCGATCTTCGAGCACGCCTGCCACGAGGGGAATTACGGGCTGACGAACATCCTGGCCGGCGCGCGGGAGGAGGAGCGGCGAGCCGCCGAGGAAGCGGCTCAGGGACGGTAGGTCGGATCGGTCAGTCATGGACGGCGGTTCGGCACCGGTCCTGAGCCGCCGCCCGTCACATCCAGACCTGTTCGTCGTCCGGGTCCACCTCCGAGACCGGCGCGGCAGCGACCCGCAGGGCGACGTTGCCGGAGACTTCCACGCTGTCGGTGTGCGGCCCGTAGCCCACCTTGCGGACGTACAACTGGTAGCTGCCCGCCTGGACCTCGACCTGCGCCTGCCCGCTGGCGTCGGTCGTCCCCCGGTAGACGCCCACCCGCACCTCGGCGCCGCAGAGGGGCGTCTCCGCGTCCCGATCGACGACCCTCACCGTGACGCGGTGCTCGGGCGGCGACACGGCGCGGAAGCTGAACGCGGCGGTGGCGGTCGCGTGCGCGAACGCCGCCGCCTGCTGCCGCCGCCCGGACCCCGATAGCGCTTCGTGGCCTGGGGACGCCTCCGGACCGGGATTCGATTCGTGAGCCGGGTCCGGTTCCGCGCCGTCGAACACGGCGGTCCAGGCGTGGACTCCCTCCTCGGCGGGAGCCTCCAGCGTCACCTCCGCCGCGTACAGGGCGTTGGTGCCGGGCTCCGGCCGGTCGTCCAGTCGTCCGTGCCCGATGTCGGCGCCCGCCTCGTCGCGGACCACGACCGGCTGGCCCGCGAGGGCACAGCCGGCCGCGCACTTCACCCCGACCTGAACCGCGAATCGGCCATCCACCACGACCGGCGACGGGACGCCCCACACGGCGATGCTCGTCGGATGGGGCGCCGTCCTCGATTCCTTGCCCGCGGGACCGTCCGGCGCGATCTGCTGCTGCCCTCGATCGGTCATGGCGCTTCTACGGCGCAGAATCCTAGGCCATGCCCCCGTTGATCGCCGCGTCGCGTCCGGCGATGCGGCCGAAGACGAGGCAGCGGCCCAGGCCGTGCTGGGCGAAGCCACCCTGCGACTCGCCGGCGCAGTACAGCCCCGGAATGATCTGGCCGCGCGTGTCGATGACCTGCGCCTTCGGGTTCGTGCGCAGGCCGGTCAGCGAGTCGTGGAGGATCGGCGTCGACCACGCCGCGTAGAAGGGCGGACGCTGGATCTTGTAGCGGGGCGTGGGCTTGTCGAAGTCCTCGTCCGCTCCGAGGTCGACGAAGCTGTTGTAGCGGGCGACCGTCTCCTCCAGCACCGCCGGCGACATCGGCTTCGACTGGTGGGGACTGCGGATCGCCCCGGCCAGCTCGGCCAGCGTGTCGGCCTGGAAAAAGAAACCGTCGAGGTCGACGTTGGGCGGTTTCGGATCCCATTCCTCCCGCTCCACCGCATCCTGATCGAAGATGGCCCAGATCGGCCCGCCCCCGTTCAGCTTGTTCTCGTCCCCGCTCCAGGCCATGGCCGCCGCGAAGAAGTCGTAGCGGGCGTCCACTTCGTTCCAGAACCGGCGTCCCGTCTGGTTGACCATGATCAGGTCCTGCCAGTCGATGACGGTCAGCCCCGATGCGCGGGCGAGATCGAAGATGCGGCTGTCGGTCTGCCAGATCAGGCTGGAGTAGCCCCACTGGCACCCGATGTGCCGGGTCTTGGAAATGGCGATCCCTTCCTCGCAGGTCTGGTTGGCAGTCCCCCAGAGCGCGGCTCCGACCGCCATCGCGGCGAGCTCGCCGTCGCCGCTCTGGCGCGACCACGGCTCGCCCGCCACCTGGTACTCCTCGGTCAGTCGCGGGTCGAACGTGCGGCGCAGGGTCACGTTGCTGGTGCTGCCGCCGGTGGCCACCAGGACGCCCTTGTTCGCGCGGATGTTCACGGTGCGGCCATCCTGGGTTGCGGTGATGCCGAGCACGCGGCCCGAGGACGGGCTCTCCCGCACGATGCTCTGCATCTTGTGGCGCAGCAGGACCTCCGCGCCCTGCGCCCGGGCACTCTTTTCGAGCGCCCGGACGAGACCCGAACCGACACGGGTCGGATGATGCGTCACCCGTTCGCTGGCGACCGGCCACTGGATGGTCCGTTGCTGGCGGCGCACCCGCGACGCCTGCGCCGGCCCGACCAGGTGGTTCTGGAACTTGACGCCGTTTTCGATCAGGAACTCGTAGGTGGCCGCGTTCTCGTCTGCGAAGGCGCGCACCAGTTCCCGGTCGCTATAGCGGCTCTGCATGTGGTCGTGGCGGATCCAGTCCAGGAAGACCTGCTCCGCGGAGTCCTCGACCCCGTGCTTGCGCTGGTTGCTGGTGCCGCCGCCGAGGTGCACGCTACCGCCCGAGCACATGCCGTGCCCGCCGATGTCGGTATTCTCGTCCACCATAATCACGGACGCGCCGTTGTCGATAGCGGAGACGGCCGCCGCGAGCCCCGCGGTGCCGGCGCCGATGGTGACCAGATCCGCCGACAGGTCCCAGAAGTTCTGCGCCTCCGCCGCGCTGCTCCGTGCGCCGAGGCCGGCCAGCGCGGTTGCGCCGACGCCGGCGGTCGCGCCCTTCCTGATAAAGGCTCTCCGACTGACGCTCGCGTCCTTCCGTGTCGACTTGGGCATAGGTGTCCTCCCCGTACGATCTCGCACTGTAGCGGGCCGCTGTTGGACACGCAAGACGTTTCGGCGACGGGTAGGATCGGCCGCCGGCCCCGACCGCGCGAGGCATCCGCAAATACTTGACGAAACGGGGCGAAGAGGGCCTATACTGCCCGGAATAGCCCGCACTTGGTCCGACGACCTTCCCGGAAGGCCGACCGTCCGTGTTTCGTCCCGCTCGGTGGAGGAGGAAGGCACGATGTTCAGGTTGTCACGCGTCGTTCCGTTGGGGTGCGTCGTCGTCCTGGCGGCGGCGTTCCACCTGAACGCAGTGCCGCTCCACGCCGCGGAGGCCGCGCCGGGTCCGGTCCAGGCTCCGACCGTTCAGTCCGCTTCCAGCGGCGCGGCAGCGCCCGATGCGCGTGCTTTTCTCGACCGCTACTGCGTCGCCTGCCACAACGAGCGGCTGCGGACTGCCGGGCTCCTGCTCGACGCGGCCGACGTCGCCCACGTCGGGGCCGGGGCCGAGATCTGGGAGAAGGTGGTGGGCAAGCTGCGGAGCGGCGCGATGCCGCCTCCCGGCCGCCGCCGTCCGGAGCCGGCGGCTCTCGACGCCTTCGCGACGTGGATCGAGACCGAGCTCGACCGCGAGGCCGCGGCGCATCCGAACCCCGGCCGCGTGGCCGACCACCGCTTGAACCGCTTCGAGTATGGCAACGCCATCCGCGACCTGCTGGATCTGGAGATCGACGCCGCCGAGCTGCTGCCGGCCGACGAATCGGACCAGGGCTTCGACAACATCGCCGAGGTGCTGTCGATGTCGCCGACGCTGCTCGGCCGCTACATGTTCGCGGCGCGCAGGATCAGCCAACTCGCCGTGGGCGATCCGGGAATCGGGCCGGCCGTCGAGACGTTCGACCTGTCGCGCGGCTTGCGGCAGGACGCTCGCATGAGCGAGGGCCTGCCGTACGGCACTCGCGGTGGCGCACTCATGCGCCACTACTTTCCGCTCGACGGCGACTACGTCGTGCAGATCCGGCTCGGGCGGAACTACACCAACTCGCGGATTCGGGCCATCAACACGCGGGAGGAGATAGACGTCCTGCTCGACGGTGCGCTCGTCTCCCGGATGACGATCGGCGGTGAGTGCATCGATTCGGACGCACCCCCCTGCACCGGGACCGGCATCTACCGCACGTCGCCCTACAACCTGACCGCGGACGACTCCCTCCGGGTGCGGTTCCCGGCCTCGGCCGGCATGCACTCGCTGGGGGTGGCGTTCGTCAGGAAGAGCGTGTTGACCGAGGGGCCGGGGCCGGCGCTGCTGCCGCCGCGGCACACCAGCTCCACCTACACCGCGCCGCGGATGGACATCGACTTCGTGCGGCTCGAAGGGCCGTTCGATTCGACCGGGCCCGGAGACACGGCGAGCCGGCGCCGCATCTTAGTCTGCCGGCCCGATGGCGCGGCCGACGAAGAGCCGTGCGCGAAGGAAATCCTGGGAGCCCTCGCCCGGCGGGCCTATCGCCGGCCGGTCACCGATGCGGACGTGGACACGCTGCTCCGGTTCTACCGTGCCGGGCACGACGAGGGCGGCTTCGAGCGGGGGATTCAGGAGGCGTTGGCGCGCCTGCTCGTCTCGCCGCAGTTCCTGTTCCGCATCGAGCGCGATCCGGCGGATCTCGCGGCGGACGGCGTCTACGCGATCAGCGATCTGGAGCTCGCCTCGCGGTTGTCGTTCTTCCTGTGGAGCACCATCCCGGACGACGAGCTGCTCGACGTCGCGGCCGGCGGAACGCTCCGGGATCCGGCAGTGCTCAAGGCCCAGGTGCAGCGCATGCTGGCCGATCCGCGAGCGGCGGCCCTGGCGCGCAACTTCGGCGGTCAGTGGCTGCACATCCGCAACCTGCGGGCCGTGGATCCCGACGCCAGCGCCTACCCCGAGTTCGACGACAACCTGCGCGATGCCTTCGCGCGCGAGACCGAGCTGTTTCTCGAGAGCCAGATGCGCGACGACCGTCCGCTCGCGGAGCTGCTGACGGCCGGTTACTCGTACCTGAACGAGCGGCTCGCGCGGTTCTATGGGGTGCGCAACGTCTACGGCGCGCACTTCCGCCGGGCAGCGTTGCGCGATCCCAATCGGGCCGGACTGTTGGGCCAGGGGAGCATCCTGACCGTCACCTCCTACGCGACCCGGACCTCGCCGGTAGTGCGCGGCAAGTACCTGCTCGACAACATCCTGGGCGCGCCGCCGCCGCCGCCGCCGGCGGACGTGCCGGCGCTGGAGGAATCGGCCGGCGACGGGCACGAGCCCGCCTCGATTCGCGAGCTCATGGCGACCCACCGCCGGAACCCCGCCTGCGCCACCTGTCACCTGCGGATGGATCCGCTGGGGTTCGCGCTGGAGAACTTCGACGGCATCGGGCGCTGGCGGGAGATGGACGGCGCGACCCCGATCGACGCGTCGGGCGTGCTGCCGGACGGGACGGCGTTCGACGGTCCCGTCGAGTTCCGCGAGGCGTTGCTGGACCGCCGCGACGAGTTCGTTCGCACGTTCACGCAGAAGCTGCTGACCTACGCCCTCGGCCGGCCCGTTCAGCACTACGACATCCCGGCGGTGCGCGCCATCCTGCGCGAGGCCGCTCCCGCCGACTACCGCTGGTCGTCGTTGGTTCTCGGTATCGTCGAAAGTCCGCCGTTCCAGATGCGCAGGGTGCGCGAGGCCGCGGCGGTGGTCGCACAGCAATAACCGTAGCGTCGGTCCGGAGCGCTGACCCGGGAATGAGGAGTAGCTGATGGTCATCACGAAGAAGCACCTGTCACGTCGAACGATGCTGCGGGGTCTCGGGGCGGGCATCGCGCTGCCGCTGCTCGACGGCATGGTGCCGGCGTTCGCCGCCATTCGGAACACCGCGGCCCGCCCGATCAAGCGGGTCGGCGCCATCTACGTGCCGAACGGCATGAGCATGGCGCGCTGGCTGCCGCCCACCGAGGGCGCCCTCGAGATCACGCCGGTCCTGTCGCCGCTGACTCCGGTGAAGGATCAGTTGCTCGTGCTGAGCGGCATGGCCAACAAGGAGGCCAAGCAGCGGCTGGACGAAGGCGACGGCGACCACTCCCGGTGCCAGGCGGCCTACCTGACCGGGGCGCACGCGGTGAAGGCATCCGGGGCGAACACGACCCTGGAAGTGGGCGTCTCGATGGACCAGATCGTGGCGCGCGATCTCCGGGACGACACCCAGCTCGCTTCGCTGGAGCTGTCGCTGGAAGCCAACGAGCTGGTGGGGCAGTGCGAGGACGGCTACGGCTGCGCCTACAGCGCCACCATCGCCTGGCGCGACGCGAACACGCCGCTGCCGATGCAGACCGACCCGCGCGCGGTGTTCGAGCACCTGTTCGGCGCCGTCGACAGCACGGAGCCGGCCGCGCGGGCGCGGGCGTTGCGCCGGGACAAGAGCATTCTCGACTCGGTGAACGCGGAGATCTCCGACCTGCAGCGGCAACTCGGCCGCGGCGACCGCTCGAAGCTCGCCGGCTATCTGGATTCGGTCCGCGACATCGAGCGGCGGATTCAGATCGCCGAGTCGCAGAGCGACCGCGGGCTGCCCGAGGTGGACCAGCCGGCCGGCATTCCGGCCGACTTCGAGGAGTACGCGAACCTGATGTTCGACCTGATGCTGGTCGCCTACCAGGCCGATCTGACCCGCGTCTGCACCTTCCTGATCGGGCGCGAGAAGAGCGTGCGCACCTACCCCGAGATCGGGGTGGCCGAGCCGCACCACCCGGTTTCGCATCACCGGCAGCGCGAGGAGCAGTTGGTCAAGCTGGCCAAGATCAACACGTTCCACATGTCGATGTTCGGGCGCTTCCTGGAGAAGATGCGAGGGACCTTCGATGGCGATGGGACGCTGCTCGATCAGTCGATGGTCATCTACGGCGCCGGCATGGGCAACAGCAACGCGCACGATCCGCTCGACCTGCCGATCGTCGTGGCGGGCGGCGGCGGCGGGACGCTCAAGGGCAACCGGCACGTCCGGCTGCCGGAGGGCACACCGCTCGCCAACATGCACCTGACGCTCCTCGAGAAGATGGGCATGCCGGCCGAGCGACTCGGTGACAGCACCGGCGAGCTGCCGATCCTGTCGGGTGTCTAGCTGACAGGTTCCCAGCTACCGGGGTGTGTATGCAACGGGTGCGAGTGTCCGCGGCGATGTCCATTCGCCGCGCCTCGCCCCGCGGGGTTCGGGATTCGAAGGACGGACAAGAGATGCGCACAACCATCCGACTCGTGAGCGCTGCCGCCATCGTTCTGCTGTTGTCCGCCCTCGCCGTCGCGGCGCCGCCCGATGCGCGGGTTGCCGACGCGGCGAGGAGCCAGGATGCCGGGGCCGTCCGCGCGTTGCTCGCTGAGGGAGCCGCGGTGGACGCGGCTCAGGCTGACGGCTTCACGGCGCTGCACTGGGCGGCGCAGTGGGATCACGCGGTATTGGCCGAGTTGCTGATCGGCGCGGGCGCCGACGTGGACGCGACGGACCGCTACGGCGTGAGCCCGCTGGTGCTCGCCTGCACGAACGCCAGCCCGGGAATGGTCACGCGCCTGCTGGAAGCCGGTGCGGATCCGCACACCGCCCAGGCGACGGGCGAAACGGTCCTGATGACCTGCGCCCGCGGAGGGGTCGTGGACGCGGTCACCCCGTTGCTCGCGGCCGGTGTGGACGTGAACGCGGGTGAAGCGACGAATGGCCAGACGGCCCTGATGTGGGCCGCCTGGGAAGGGCACACGGACGTGGTCCGCACGCTGCTCGCGCATGGCGCCGAGGTGGATGCGCGGACGACGACCGGGTACACCGCGCTCGTGCTTGCGGCGCGGGAAGCCTACCTGGAGACCACCAAGGCGTTGCTGGAGGCGGGTGCGGACGTCAACGCCGTCGCGACGGACGGCACGAGCGCGTTGCTCGTCGCCACGATTCGCCGGCACATCGACTTCGCCGAGTTCCTCCTCGCCCAGGGCGCGGATCCCAATCTCGGGCCGGGATTCTCGCCGCTGCACTGGGCGGCGGGGAAGTGGGACACGGAGCTGAACGACCTCTCCAACGGGGTCGCCGAGGGCAACCGGTGGAGTCCGTTCGGCGGATTGCACGCGGAAGACCGGCTGCGCATGGTGCGGCTGTTCCTGCAGCATGGCGCCGACCCGAACCTCCGGACCGCGCGGAACCCCGGGTTCGGCATCCAGGTGAAGGGCCATCTCGGGAACATGCGCGGCTCGACCGCGTTCGTGATCGCGGCCAAGGCCAACGACCTGCCGGTCATGCGTGAGCTGCTCGCTGCGGGTGCCGATCCGTTCATCCCGACCGTCGACGGGACGACCGCGCTGATGCACGCGGCCGGCGTCGGCCACGAGCCCGGCATCACCCGGTCGACGGAAACGGAGGCGCTCGGGGCGGTCCATCTGGTCGTGGAGATGGGCGGGGACGTGCACGCGGTCAACGACAAGGGCGACACCGCGCTGCACGGCGCGGCGTGGCGGGAACGCGCGGATTCGATCGTGCAGTTCCTGGTGGACCGCGGCGCCGACATGAATGCGAAGAACCTCCGCGAGTGGACGCCGCTCGTCATCGCCGAGGGCATCCACACCGGCGGCAACTTCATCAAGTCCGACACGACGGCCGCGCTCCTGCTGAAGCTGGGCGCCGAGCCGAGCCCGCCGGATATCCTGCGGGAGCCGGACGCACGGTAGCGGCTGCGTGGTCTTCTCGGACCTGATTCGCTGACCTCGGGCCGAACCGCACGCGGGGGGCTTCGTCGGGCCTCCCCGTGCGGTTGCCCCTGCTCCCGGATTAGACTGATCCGGTGGGAAGTCGCGACAGCATCAATCGTCTCATCCTGCAAGCCCATCCGACCACCCAGGCCATCTACCGCTTCGGCACCTGGGGCACGGCCGCCCAGCGTGCGGACAGCGACGTGGACGTCGCCGTACTCCTGCCGCACGTGGATGCGGCGCAGGTCGACCGCTGGCAGTGGCATCTGCTCGCGGTGAGGCTCGCCGGCGCGGTGGGGGCGGAGCACGCAGACGTCATCAATCTGCGCCGCGCCGACACGACGCTGCAGGCCGAGATTCTGCGCACCGGACGTCTGACGTACTGTCGCTACGACGGGGCGCGGCTGGAGTTCGAAACGCTGATCCTCTCGATGTATCAGAAGCTCAACGACGAGCGAGCCGGGATACGCGAGACCATCATCGGTAACGCGCGGGCGCTGACGCCGTGACCGACGTGCTGATCGGCAAGCAGCAGAGCATCGAGCGCTGCCTCGCCCGCGTGCGCCAAGCCTGGGCGCAGCCCTCGCCGCTACCGTTCGAGGAGGACTACGACAAGCAGGACATCATCGTCCTCAATCTGCAACGGGCCTGCGAGCAGGTGATCGAGATGGCCAACCATGTCGTGAACGTGAAGAAGCTTGGCTGGCCCCGAACCAGTGCGGAGAGCTTCGATCTTCTTGCGCAAGCGGGAATGATCCCGGCAGCGACGGCGGTGAACATGAAGGCGATGGTCGGCTTGCGCAACGTCGCCGTGCATCAGTACCGGGATCTCGACCTCGACATCATCACGGCAGTCATTCGAGACCATCTGGACGATCTGTCCGGCTTCGCGCGAACGATGGTCGCCCGCGCGAACGAGCGGAGCGACTCGAGCGAGCCGGACGCTCCATAAGACAGCATCGCCTGCAACGCCGAGGATCGGGCCCGTCCTTCTACCGCGCGCCCTGCGTGGTGGGCCTCGGCGGGGCGCTCGGACCCATCCGCTCGCGCAACAGCGCCGCGGTCTCGTCGTGGGCGCGGAAGTAGGGGCCGGCGACGGCACCGTCCGCAATCGTGACCGGCATACGTCCCAGCTCGTCCGCGATATCCAGCCGCGCACCGCGGTCGATCAGGTACAGCGCGATGGAGTTCGCGCCCCGGTAGGCGGCGCCGTGCAGCGCCGTCTCGTTCTTGTCGTTGGTGGTGTTGACGTCCTCGCCGCGCTCGACCAGCATCCGCACGGTGTCGAACGCCTTCTCTTCGGACGCCAGGATCTGTCCTTCGATGTAACCGATGCCGGCCGCGACGAGCAGCGGCGTCGTGCGCTCGTCGTTCCCGATCGACGGCTCGGCGCCGTGGTCGAGCAGGAGGCGCATCATCTCCGTGTCGGAGGCCTTGACCGCGAGGAAAAGCGGCGTCGCGCCGACGTGGCTCATGTAGGTGTAGTCGTAGGTGCCGTTCCGAGGCGGATTCGCGGTCATGCGCGCGTTCACGTCGGCGCCGTGGGCCAGCAGCATCTTGGCCAGCTCCAGACTGTCCAGCGGGCCGGAGCGCACCGGGCAGGGGAGCGCCGTCCGCTCGCAGTTGCGCGTCCGCACCAGGCCGTGGAGCGCGGTTCCGCGCGGGCCGTCGGCGTTGAGGTCGGCCCCTTCGACGACCAGCCACGCCGCCAGGTCGTAATACGCATTCTCGATGGCGGTGGCGAGGACGCTGGAGCCGAGGCGCGGCGGCAGGTATTCGTCCGCGTGCGTCGCCCGGCGCCGCTCCGGCACGGCATCCATTGCCGTTTCGTCGATGTTCGCACCGCCGGTCAGCAGCGCCCGGACCGTGTCCAGGTCGCCGCTCCGCGCCGCGAACAACAGCGCGGTCATCCCCCGTGACGAGCGGGCTGCCACGTCCGCGCCGGCATCCAGCAGGACGCGTGCTGCCGCGGCATTGCCTTCCGCCGCCGCCCACATCAGAGCGGTCTGTTTGCGCCACGCTTCGCGGTCATCCACCCGGGCGCCGTGGGTCAGCAACAGGCGCAGCACCTCCGGGTTCCCGGTGCGCGCCGCGGTCATCAGCGGCGTCTCGCCCTCCGGCGTGGCGAGGTTCGGGTCCGCGCCGGCGTCGAGCAGCGAGGCGACGATGTCGGGGCAGCCGTTCGTGCCGGCCAGCAACAGGGGAGTCATACCGTAGCGGTTCGCCGTGTTCGCGTCGGCTTCCGCGTGAAGCAACAGGTTTGTGATCCCGGCCTGGTCCTGTCGCACTGCCCAGTGCAGGGCGGTCGTGCCGTCGGCCTCGGGCGTGTCGACATCGCCCCCGGCTTCCACGAGCGCACGGGCGGTGGCGTAGTCGCCGCTCCGCACCGCCTCGACCAAGCGCTCGTCAGCGGCCGCGATGGCCGGACCGGCCGACGAGAGCAGGAGGATCAACAACCCGTAGAAGCAGGTGACGCGCATGTCGATGCCCTCCGATAGCGGTGAAGCCGGACGGCGGTGGCGGAACGAACAGCCGCAGTATAGACTACGGGAACTCGCCTCCACAGCTTGATTCGGGTCGCCGGCGTCGAGAGCCTCGTGGGGTCTCGCAGGTAAGGTGATGCATCGCAACCCGGCCCGGCCATGTCGATCTCGGCGTAGGTCCTGCAGGGCTCGCGCAATCTGCCTGAGCGTCCTCGGCGCCTGCTGGCTCGCTTGCCTGCCGTCTGCGTCTATTCTCCATGCCGCTGGCGCCCCACCGCAGGAGGCTCTCACTCGACAGGACGGTGGAGTAGCCAGCCAGGATGCCGCTCCCTCGCGCGAGCTGCTCGACCGCTACTGCGTGGCCTGCCACAACGAGCGCGTCGTGCGAGGCCGCGGCGCCGCGGCCTCGCCGCTCGCCGCCCAGCTTCGCGCGGTCGGCTTGACCCTCGATACGATGGATCCGTCGAACGTCGGGAAGGACGCGGAGACATGGGAGAGCGTGGCCCGCAAGCTCCGTGCCGGAGCCATGCCGCCCGCCGGCCGTCCGCGTCCGGACGCGAAGATGCGGGACGCGTTCCTCGCGCGGCTCGAGGCCGATCTCGACACCGCGTGGGCGGAGCGATCCGATCTCCCGCGTACCGCCGTCTTCCATCGACTCAACCGCGCCGAGTACGCCAACGTCATCCGGGATCTGCTCGCGCTGGACGTCGACGTCGCCTCCCTGCTGCCGCCCGATGACGCCAGCTACGGGTTCGACAACATCGCCGATGCTCTGGGCGTGTCGCCGCTGCTGCTGGAGCGCTACCTCGGTGCGGCCCGGCGCATCAGCCGGCTTGCCGTCGGCAGCGCCGCGATCCGTCCGACCATCGCGACCTATCTCGTGCCGACGGTCCTTACGCAGAACGACCATCTCGACGGTCTGCCGCTCGGCACGCGCGGCGGCATGGTCGTGCGCCACCAGTTTCCCCTCGACGGCGAGTACGTCATCCGGGTGCGTCTGCTGCGAACGGTCATCGACACGATTCGGGGATTGGGCGAGCCGCACGAGCTGGAGGTCAGTCTCGACGGCGAACGCGTCCGGCTCTTCACCATCGGCGGCGCGCAGCCGCGGGCGGACGCGTTCGACCCTGGCGACGATGCCGACGAAGCGACCCGGGACGCCGCGCGGCGGGCGGCGCGGGACGCGGCGCTGGAGTACTCGATGAACGCCGACGCGGCGCTGGAGGTGCGCCTGCCGGTCGAGGCGGGGCCCCGCACGGTCGCCGTGGCATTTCTCGGGAAGACGTCCGCACAGGTCGCCACGATCCGCCAGCCGCTGCTGCGCAGCAATATCGATCCGGCCGACACGGCCGGCCCGCCGCATGTCCGGAGCGTGGCCATCGGGGGCCCGTACGGCGCCACTGGCCCCGGGGACACGCCAAGCCGCCGGCGCCTGTTTGTCTGCCGCCCGGCTCACTCGGACGAGGAACCCGCGTGCGCGCGGCAAATCATGGCGATGGTCTCCCGCCGCGCCTATCGGCGGCCGGTCACCGAGGCGGACCTGCAGGTGCTGCTCGGCTTCTACGAGGCGGGCCGCCGGGACGGCAGCTTCGAGGACGGCATCGGGCGGGCGCTGCAGCGCGTGCTCGTGAGTCCCGAGTTCCTGTTCCGCATCGAACGCGATCTTCCGGGAGACGCGGCCGGCGCCGTGCGGCCGCTCGGCGACCTGGAGCTGGCCTCGCGCCTGTCGTTCTTCCTGTGGAGCAGCATTCCGGACGACGAGCTGCTCGACGTGGCGGAGGAGGGACGGCTCACGGATCCGGACGTTCTCGGCCTGCAGGTGCGGCGGATGTTGCAGGATCCTCGCTCCGAGGCCCTCGTCACCAACTTCGGCGGGCAGTGGCTGTACCTGCGCAACCTCACGGGCGCCTCGCCCGATCCCATCCAGTTTCCGGACTTCGACGAGAACCTGCGGCAGGCGATGCAGCGGGAGACGGAGCTGTTCTTCGACCGGGTGATCCGCGAGGACCGCAGCGTGCTGGATTTCCTGACGTCGCGCACGACGTTTCTCAACGAGCGTCTGGCGCGACACTATGGAGTTCCGCGGGTATATGGCAGCCACTTTCGGCCCGTGACTCTGGAGGATGCCAACCGCGCGGGCGTGCTGGGGCACGCCAGCCTGCTGACCGCGACGTCCTACGCGAACCGGACGTCGCCGGTGACGCGCGGCAAGTGGATTCTGGAGAACATCATCGGCGCGCCGCCCCCGCCGGCCCCGCCCGACGTGCCGGAGCTGGAAGAGGAGAGCGCCGAAGGCCAGGTGCTGTCGATGCGCGAGCGCATGGAGCAGCATCGCAAGAACCCGAGCTGCGCCGTGTGCCACGCGCAGATGGATCCGCTGGGCCTCGCATTGGAGAACTTCGACGCCGTCGGCCGCTGGCGACAGCGCAGCGAGTCCGACGCGCCGATCGACGCCTCCGGCGTCCTGCCCGACGGTACCCGGTTCGACGGACCGCGGGGACTGCGCGGTGTCCTGGAAAGCCGTGCGGAGGAGTTCATCACGACGTTGGCCGAGAAGCTGCTGACCTACGCCGTGGGCCGGGGCGTGGAGCTCGCCGACGCGCCCGTGGTCCGGCAGGTCGTCCGGGATGCCGCCCGCAGCGACTATCGCTTCTCGTCGCTGATCGCGGGCATCGTCGACAGCAGGCCGTTTCGGATGCGGAGAGTACAGCCATGATCATCACGAAGAAAGTGTTGCCTCGCCGGACGGTGCTGCGGGGAATGGGAGCCGCGGTCGCGCTGCCGCTGCTGGACGCCATGGTGCCGGCGTTGACGGCCATGACGCGTACGGCGGCGCAGCCCGTGCGACGGCTGGGGTTCATCTACATCCCCAACGGCGCCTACCACGCGGCGTGGACCCCGGAAGGCACGGGCCGCGACTTCGCGTGGTCGCCCTCGCTGCAGTCACTCGCGCCGTTCCGGGATCAGGTGGTCGTGGTGACGAACCTGGCCCACCGCCAGCTCGAGTCGCTCGGCGACGGTGGGGGAGACCACTCCCGCGCGAGCGCGGGGTGGTTGAGCGGCGTGCACGCCAAGCGGACCGAGGGGGCGGACGTCGAGGTGGGGACCACGGCGGATCAGATCGCTGCCCGCGAGATCGGCGGGACGACGCCCCTGGCGTCGATCGAGCTCGCCCTCGATGCTGCGGACATCGTCGGCCATTGCGACGCCGGCTACAGTTGCGCCTACATGAACACCATCTCGTGGCGGACGCCGACGGCGCCGAACCCGATGGAGCGCAATCCGCGCGCGGTGTTCGAGCGCCTGTTCGGCGACGGCGACAGCACTGCCGACCGGCTGCGTGAGATGCAGATGGATCGCAGCCTGCTCGACTCGGTCACGGACGAGATCGGACGGCTGCACACGGATCTCGGCGCCCAGGATCGGCGCCGCGTGGACGAGTACCTCGAAGCGATTCGGGAAACCGAGCGGCGCATTCACAAGACCGAGCAATACAACCGCTCGCAGGAGTTCCCGGTCCCGGACCGGCCCATCGGCGTGCCCGAGGACTTCGAGAGCCATGCCGGGCTGATGATCGATCTGCAGGTGCTTGCCTACCAGGCCGATCTCACGCGCGTGATCACGTTCGCGTTCGGCCGCGAGGCCAGCTACCGGACCTTCCCCGCCATCGGGATCAACGATCCCCACCACGCCCTGTCGCACCACCAGAACGACGACGAGAAGCTCGCCAGGCTGGGGAAGGTCAACGCCCATCACGTCGGCACCTTCGCCTCGTATCTGGAGAAGCTGCAGGCCACGCCGGACGGCGACGGCACGCTGCTCGACCACACGCTGCTCCTCTACGGGAGCGGCATGAGCGACGGCAACCTGCACAACCACTCGCCGTTGCCGATCGTGCTGGCGGGCGGGGCCGCCGGCCGGTTCAAGGGCGGACGGCATCTGCGCACCAGGCCCGAGACGCCGATGACGAACCTGCTGCTGAGCATGCTCGACATGGCCGGGGTACGGCCCGAGCGGCTCGGCGACAGCACGGGGCGGCTGACCGGTCTCTGATCGGGCATCGTGTCGGATCTCCGGTTCGCACTTCGCGGCCTCGTTCGCCGACCGCTCGCCGCGGCGGTTGCGGTCGCCACGCTGAGTCTCGGCCTCGCGTCCGTGACGGCGCTGTTCGCGGTGACCGACGCGGTGATTCTGCAGCCGATCAGCGACAGCGATTCCCGGCTGGTTCGGATCTGGAAGGACGACGTCGAACGGGGCGGCGGACTGCTGTTTCCGATCTCGTATCCCGAGTATCTGGTGTGGAAGGACGAGGCGACGAGCTTCGACGCACTCGCGGCCATCAACTATGCCGACGGCGCGACGAACGCCTTCCTGGTCGATGACGAGCCGGTCACGGCCAACAGGGTGTTGGCCTCGGCCGATCTGCTGGATGTCGTCGATGCGCGGCCGGCCTACGGGCGCCTCCTCGAGGCCGCCGACGACGTCGAGGGCGCCGAGCTCGTTGCCGTCGTCAGCCACCGTTTCTGGCGCCGTGTGAGCGGCGATCCGACATTCGTCGGCAAGCGCCTCGGCAACGCCGGGGACACCCCGTTCACGATTGTCGGGGTCCTGCCGCCCGACGTGGCCTACCCGGTCGACGCCGATATCTGGTTTCCGCTGGTTCCGGCGTTCACACGCGACCCCGACGAGGTCCTGGACAGCCCGCGGACCCCGCAGTTCCACGTCGTGGGACGACTCGCGCCGGGCGTCTCCATCGGCCAGGCGCGGTCCGAGCTGGCGGTCATCCACGGGCGCCTGAGCGTGGCGTATCCGGAGGACTATCCGCGGATGCCGATCGTGGTGACGCCGCTGATTGACACGGTCGTGGGTCACGTACGGCCCACCCTGGTGCTCCTGCTGGCCGGCGCCGCGCTCGTGTTTCTCGTGGCGGGGGCGAGAACGTCGCCATCCTGCTGCTCATGCGGGCCGAGTCACGCCGCGTCGAGATGGCCGTGCGGTCGGCGCTGGGTGCGACTCGCGGACAGCTCCTGAGACAGACCGTGATCGAGGCGCTGGTTCTCGGTGTGGCGGGCGTGGGCGGAGCGTTGATCCTGGGTCGCGGACTGCTCGCTCTCACGAGCGTCATCGATCCGGGTCAGGTGCCGCGAATCGACGAGGCGTCGCTCGGTCCCGGGGTCATGGCGTTCACCGTCGCCACGATGACGGCGTGGGTCCTGGCGTTCGGCACCGCTCCTGCGTGGCAGACCCGCGTGACGAGACTGCGCGGCTTTCTCGCACAGCGCTCCGCCGAGCCGTCCCGCGGCACCGGTCGCCGGCTCCAGGTGCTGGCCGCCGCCCAGATCGCGTTCGCCGTGGTGGTCCTCGTCTCGGCCGGACTGCTGACCCGGTCGCTCTGGCAGTTGCAATCGATAGACCGGGGGCTCGAGTCCGACGGTGTCGTGACCACGCGCATATACCTGCCGTGGCAACGCTACGGCACGCCCGACCAGGTCCGCGCGTTCTACGACCGGGCGGTCGAAGCGATAGAACGGCTTCCCGGCGTGGTCTCGGCGGCGCCGTTTCACCTGCCGCCGGGAACGGCCACGACCGGTCTCAGCTCTCCGTTTCAGTTCGAAGGCCAGACGCCGGATGAGTCGGCGACGAACGAGTGGGCCAATTGGGATATCGCGATGCCGCGGTACTTCGAGACGCTGGGAATCCCGATCGTGAGCGGGCGCGCCTTCGCGCGCACCGACACCGCCGAGACGCAGCGCGTGGCGATCGTGAGCGAGAGCGCCGCCGCCCGCTACTGGCCCGGCGCGGAGCCGATCGGCAAACGGGTCCGGATCAGCCCGCGATTCGAATGGGCGACCGTCGTGGGGGTTGCCGCCGACTTGCGGTACCGCGAGCTCACCAACGACTGGATGACGGTCTACTATCCGGCCCCGCAGTCGTTCCACTTCCAACCCGGCAGCCTTGCGATTCGCACCGGGCGGCCGCCCTCGACGCTGTTGTCCACCATCCGCGACACGATTCGGGCCATCGAGCCGTCGATACCGATAGACACGCTGACGCCGATGGACGAGCTGCTCGCCGCGGAGCTCGCTCGCCCGCGACTCGCGATGCAGATTTCCATCGCCTTCGGAGTGGTGACGCTTCGCGCTGATCCTGGTGGGTCTGTTCGGAACGGTGTCGTTCGACGCGAGACAGCGACGGGTCGAGATGGCGATACGCTCGGCGCTGGGGGCGAGCCCGCACGCGCTGCGACGCCTTGTCGCGGGGCGCGGGCTGCGGCTCGCGGCGGCGGGCCTGGTCACGGGTCTCGCCGCGACCGCGATGGGAGCGCGCGCTCTGGCCGCGGTATTGTTCGGTGTCGCCCCGCTCGATCCGGTCACGCTGGCCACCGTCTCCGGCGGGCTGGCGCTCCTGGCCGCGTTGGCATGCTGGATTCCCGCCCGACGGGCGGCGTCCACCGACCCCTCCGAGGTGCTCCGGAGCGGCGACTGAGCCTGCGGGCCCACCTCAGATCAGGCTGGCGGCCGTCGACGGTGAAGCTGAACGCTCTACCTGTCGTGACCGAGATCTACGGGAACCTGGGTCGGTGGCGGGCAAGCGCTGCCTTGCTGGGAGACGCGACGCGGTCGGGCGGGTCGTTCTTCCTGGCGTTCGCGCCCGTCGCTGTCCTCGACGATCTCGGCCGCCCCGGCCTCGACGATCTCCCGGTCCTCCGCGGTGAAGTGCTTCGTCAGCTCGCTCCACGGGTGATGTCCGCTCATCGTTCTGGGCCTCCCCGCGTGATGGTGCGCTGCCGTTCGTGTTCGATCTCGCGAAGGTACTCATCATAGATCGCGTCGGCGCGCGGGGTGTAGTCGCGGTAGAAGCGCTCCGAGTCCGCCTTGTGGCCGGCGATCAGGAGGATGGCCGTGCGGTGGCGGTCGAAGGCGTAGAACACGCGGATCGGGGGACGCCCCTGTACCCGAAGCTCGCGCATGTGGCGGTGCCGCGAGCCCTTGATGCCGGAGGAGTACGGGAATTGAAGGCGGGGGCCGCGGCGAACCAGCGCGTCGACCACCTTCGCAACCGCTCGCTGGTCACGGATGTCGAGACCGTCCCACCAGGCGCGAAACTCGTCCGTGACTTCGACGTTGGTGTGCTCGGGCCCCATGACGTTGGCGAAGTATGACGCACTCTGAAGGGTGCGCATGCATGAAGAGGAAGGAGATGAGTCGGCGACGAACGAGTGGACCAATTGGGGTATCGCGACGCCGCGGTACTTCGAGACGCTGGGGATCCCCATCGTGAGCGGTCGCGCCTTCGCGCGCACCGATACCGCCGAGACGCAGCGCGTGGCGATCGTGAGCGAGAGCGCCGCCGCCCGCTACTGGCCCGGCGCGGAGCCGATCGGCAAACGGGTCCGGATCAGCCCGCGATTCGAATGGGCGACCGTCGTGGGGGTTGCCGCCGACTTGCGGTACCGCGAGCTCACCAACGACTGGATGACGGTCTACTATCCGGCCCCGCAGTCGTTCCACTTCCAACCCGGCAGCCTTGCGATTCGCACCGGGCGGCCGCCCTCGACGCTGTTGTCCACCATCCGCGACACGATTCGGGCCATCGAGCCGTCGATACCGATAGACACGCTGACGCCGATGGACGAGCTGCTCGCCGCGGAGCTCGCTCGCCCGCGACTCGCGATGCAGATTTCCATCGCCTTCGGAGTGGTGACGCTCGCGCTGATCCTGGTGGGTCTGTTCGGAACGGTGTTGTTCGACGCGAGACAGCGACGGGTCGAGATGGCGATCCGCTCGGCGCTGGGGGCGAGCCCGCACGCGCTGCGGCGCCTTGTCGCGGGGCGCGGGCTGCGGATCGCGGCGGCGGGACTGGTCACGGGTCTTGCCGCGACCGCCACGGGAGCGCGCGCCCTGGCCACGGTATTGTTCGGTGTCGCCCCGCTCGATCCGGTCACGCTGGTCACCGTCTCCGGCGGGCTGGCGCTCCTGGCCGTGCTGGCATGCTGGATTCCCGCCCGACGGGCGGCGTCCACCGACCCCTCCGAGGTGCTCCGAAGCGGCGAGTGAACCTGCGGGCCCATCCTTCGCCGCTTCTCGCCTCCGCGGCGCGTTGGTCTCGCCGAGGCGCTCGGCAGCGCGCCTTTCAGTGTCCTCTCCCGTGGACGATTCGTGCTTCTCGCGGAACAAGTCGCGCGCAGGCCGCCGGGAACACCGCTTGTTTCGCGGGCTCGGAGCGCCTGGCGCGAATCTTGCTCACAGATGGGGTGGCGCGTGCGGCCATTCAAGTCCGGGGAGACCACACACGCGCAGAAAGGGCACTCAAGATGGACACTCTGTCGAATGCACGCCGAATCGCTCTACCACTGATGGCACTCGCCATGGCGGCACTGTCGGTGTCGCCAGCGGCCGCCGACGGGCCGAAGTACGATCTGTTCCAGCGAGTTCAGGAACAAGTGCTCCGTTACTCGTTCTTCACGGTGTTCGACAACGTCAACGTGGAGATTGCCGGCGAGGGACACGTCGTGCTCACCGGCCACGTTACCGCGGAACACAAGGCGAAGACCATCGAGAAGCGCGTCGACGCGCTCGAAGGTGTGACGGCGGTGGAGAACGAGATCGCCGTGCTTCCGGTGTCGCGGTTCGATGACCGGTTGCGGTACGTCGTTGCCCGCGCGATCTACGGGAATCCCAACTTCTGGCACTACGCCGCGAGCGGGAATCCGTCGATCCACATCGTGGTGAATCGGGGGCACGTGACGCTCACGGGTGTCGTCGACAGCGAGACCGACCGGCGATTGGCGCGTTCGCTCGCCGGGCAGTTCAACGCCTTCTCGGTCACCAACGAGCTGCGGCTGCCGCACGAGGTGACGGCGGAGCTCGAGGCGCTCGGATAGGAGAGGGGTTCACACGAGGAGGTGCTGCTGGCGGGTCGCCGGGGCTTTGTGACCGCCAGCAGCCATTCCGCGTGACCCGACCACGTCGGCGGCCGGCGGGTCACGCGAAGAGCCGTTGTTCTAGTCAGAGCCAGCCGGAGACTCGGATGATGCGGCAGTAGATTTGACCAGACGCCATTCCGCGTGGATAGTGCAAGCGGAGAGCTGGATCCGCCGGATGGTGATCTTGGCGTCCGACCGATCAATCGACACTTGCGCCGCCGACGGAAGCCCCCGGTAGGCGCAGTCGATCACCGGACCGTCGGCCGCGAATGCCGACTCCGGCGCGTCCTCCAGGGACTTGAACAGGTCGCCGGGAATCTCGATGAGTTGATAGCGGTTCGGAATCGTGTCCGGCTCTCGGAACGCTCTGAGCATCATGATCGCATCCACCGCCGCACGATAGTCTCGAAACAGCTCCAACAACCGTTGGCGGCGTGCTCTGGCACTCCTCACGTCCTGAATCCAGGCGGCTTCCGTCAGCTTCGAGATGTGAGCGGTACCCGCGGCGATCTTCTTGGCGGCGGTCGACTTCAGCGACAGTCTGCGCGTCGTTCCGTCGGCCGGCGTGACCGTGAGGTCGACGAATCGCCGCGTTGCCGAGCCGGGCGCGTCAAGCGGCCAATCCAGGGCTTCGCAGGCGTTGCGAAACACGGTCTCGAAGCTCGTCAGTCCGAGGGGTTCGGTCGTCGTGCCGTGGTGCGCCGAGATCGCGAGGCCGAAGTACTCGATCCATTCCGGATGCCGGGTCAGCCATGTCGGCGTGACCGTGTTCGGCGCAGGTGCTTGGGCCAGCGAGTCGACGAGCCGAGCGACGAACCGCACGGCCATCGGCGAGAGGGTGTCGATGCGCGCCTTGAGACGGTCGCGATCGTTCATCTGCCCATGCGGCGCTCGATGAGGCGCACGAACTCCGCCTTGAGCTCGATGCCGACCCACCGCCGCCGCTGCTGCGCCGCCGCGAGCAGGGTGGTGCCGGAGCCGGCGTACGGATCCAGCACGGCGTCGTCCGGCTCGCTCGTGAGCGTGACGCAGCGGCGGGCCAGGCCGATCGGCATGGGCGCGGGGTGATCGTCGTCGGGAACTTGACCGCGCCGGCGCGGGTTGGTGGCAATATCCCATACCGTTCTCAGGCGCCGGTCGTTGACTCCCCGGACGGCGTTGACGTCGTAGTGGTAATCCTGGTCCTTCGACAGGAGAAAGACCGTCTCGTGCGCCTTGGTCGGCCGGTCTGCGACCGACTCCGGGTGCGCGTTCGGCTTGTGCCAGATCACCTCGGACCGCAGCCACCAGCCGTCATCCTGCAGCGCGAACGCCACGCGCCAGGGCAACCCGATCAGGTCCTTGGGCTTGAGTCCGCGCGGCGTCTGGGGGCGGACCGACATCGCGCGCGCCCGGTTCTTCCTGTCCGGCGCCCGGTAGCGGCGATTCCCCGAGGTGTAGGCATCGCCGATGTTCAGCCACACGGTTCCGTCGCCCTTCAGCACACGGCGGAGCTTGCGGAAGTCGGCGACGATGCTGGCTACGTAGTCGCGCAGCGTGTCGTCCCGTCCGAATGGGTCTCCGATGTCGTAGTCACGTAGCGACCAGTACGGCGGCGACGTAACGACCGTCCGTACGCTCTGGGCGGGCAGCAGGTCGAGCGCATCCGAGGCTCTTCCGCGAATCAGCGTGGCGGCCGGCAGGGCAGTGAGCTCACCGTCCGTTTCCGCATCGAGACGGAGGTACTGTGGGGTGTGGTCGCCCCGGGCATCCTGCGGGGCAACTGGCTCAGTGGACTCGATTGGAAAGAGCGTGGTCACGGCACTCAGCGCCTCTGTCGGCGGCACGAGTCAGCCGGCAGGCGGTCGCCGGGCGAATGTCGAACACCAACTCATGCTACCACGGGCGCACCAGGCAGCCGTATCTTCCGTTCTTTCAATAGGATGCAGACGGAGACGAGGTCATCTCCGGGTCCCCGCGGGGACCCGGAGATGATAGGATGGGAATGCTGTGAGCAGGGACGAACCCCCATGAGCAGCGACACCAAGGCAATCATCGGTACGATCGTCGGAACCGGAGTGGTGCTGGCAGGCGTCCTTGGCGGGATGCTCACCAGCCAGAACGCCAGCCTGAACACCCGAATCGACGACCTGCGCACCGATCTGACCAACCGAATCGACGACCTGCGCACCGATCTGACCAACCGAATCGACAGCCTGCGGATCGAACTGACCGGCCAAGTCGATAACGTCAGCAGCGACGTCGACGACCTCAAGACGGACGTGCGCGACATGCGCACCCGACTGCGGAACGTCGAGGTCGCGTTCGGCAAAGTCGACCAACGCCTGCTGACGCTCGAACGCGTCATCATTCCTGCGGCCGAACCGCCACGCTAACGCCTCATCCGGTGTGGTGATGAATCGCGCCGGTGAGCGATCTGTATCGCTCCGGCCGGAGCGATACCCTTACTCCGTTGACGACGGAATGGCTCGACACCCATCTCGTGGTCCGCAGCAGCGGCGATCGCCCTCAGGGGCGACTGAGTCATCGCCGCGCTGTGGCGCGTGCGCGCCCACCATCGGCGGAAGGACCAAGACCGAATCGTCCCGAACCACCGAACGCGTGCAGGTTATTCGGTCCCGCCCAGGGAGCGGAGCAGGTTTGCCGTAGGCGTCTGTCCCCGGCTGGCCACCCAGGCCGCGTAGACCTCTCGATAGCGCCCGAGGGCGGCACCGCCGATGGCCGATCCGTCGGGAGCCTCGGGCGGCGCGAGCGCAACCGCCAGCGGCGTCTGTTCCATTCGGTTGCGCGCATTCACCAGTGCGCCACGCTCGGCGAGGAGCCGAATGACGCCATCGAATTTGCTGCCCGCCGCTACATGCAGGGCGGTATCGCCGGACAGACTGGCGGCGTTCGCATCCACGCCCAGGTCGAGCGCCGACCTGACCGTTTCCAGAATCTGCTCTTCCGCGAGCCGGAGTCGAAGCAGCCCCGTGGTTTTCCCACCCGCCGCAACCATGGCCGCCGTCCGGCCGTCCTGCAACGGCAGGGACGTGTCGGCGCCGCCGGCGGCCAGGAGACGCATGATCTCGGTATCGGATCGCCGGGCGGCCAGCACGAACGGCGTCGCGCCGATCAGGAACTTGTCGAACGCGAACGCACCCCTGTCGTGCTTGAGCAGCGAGCCCCGCGTGAGCCGCACATCCGGATTGGCGCCGTGGGCCAGGAGTGTCTTCACCAGCTCGCGATCGCCGCGCAGCGCGGCCCAATGCAGGGCGGCCTGTCCGGCACCGGCGGCGTCGGGGTCCGCACCCCTCTGCAGCAGGACCGCGGCGACCTCGTTGAAACCGTGCTGGGCCGCGACGACCAGCGGGGTGGTGCCGACCGCGGCCGTGTCGTCGATTGGCGCGCCGGCGGCCACCAGGAGTTCGGCCGAGGCGGCGGCCCCGTGCCGCGCGGCAAACAGCAGCGGTGTGAATCCGCCTTGCTCGACCCAAACGATACCCTCGGTCTTGCCGAGACTCTTCTGGCAGCACAACAGGACATGCCGGCGTGACGACTTCGTCCGGGCGTTCAGAGCCGCTCCGGTTTCCAGCAGGACCTGCACGACCCTCGGATGCCGCCGTGCTACGGCCCACATGAGCGCGGACTGTCCCTGCGCGGCTTCCCGTACGTTCGTGTCGGCGCCGTGGGCAAGCAGCGACCGTACCGCGGCGACGTTGCCCTGGCGGGCGGCGATCATGAGCGGTGTGCCCCCGGTGTCCGGCGCGATGTTCGGGTCGCCGCGCGCCTCCAGCAACTTCGCGACCATTGCCGCGCTGCCGGCCGTCGTCGCGACCCAGAGCGGGGTGACGCCCAGGTCGTTCGTGGCGTCTACGGCCGCGCCGGCTCGGATCAACAGATCGGCCGCTTCGAGGTCATTCAGGTGGGCGGCCCAGTGGAGGGCGGTCGCGCCGTCGCTCTGCCGTGCATCCACGTCGGCGCCCCGATCAAGGAGCGCGCGCACCGCGGTCGCATCGCCGTTCTTGACAGCTTGAATCAACTGGACGTCGGCGACGCCCGCTCCGGTGGCGGCGCTCGCTCCGAGTGTCGCGAAGACCACCAGCAGCCCGATCGACCGCCCACAGAGCCATCTCGTCGAGATGCGCATGTTCGTGCCCTCCCTGTACAGCGACTCGACGCGTATGCGACCGGAAAACCCGACAGTTCCCCGAGTCTACCACGGTCGCGGAGTGGGACCGGTCATTGAAAAAAGACTGACCTTCCCCGGGTCGCGATGCTATTATCTAAGCGGGCTGGCTGCCGGGAGGCGAAGATATGTCAGGTTGGTGCTCCGTCGGTGGACTGATGCTGACAGCGTGGTTCGTTCTGCTGTCCCCGATGTCGGCCAGCCAGACGTCGACCCCGCGGCCGCAGGTCTCGCTGGCGGAACCCTCTCCGCTGCGTCCGGTACTGAACCGCTACTGCGTCGGTTGCCACAATGACCGGCTCCTGACGGGGGACCTCTCGTTGGAGACGCTGGATGCGGTCCACGTCGGCGAAGCTGCGGAGGTATGGGAAGAGGTCATCCGCAAGCTCCGGAGTGGCGCGATGCCGCCGCCGGGCCGGCCGCGGCCCGACCCCACGGTCGTGGAGAACGCGCTCGCGTGGCTCGAAACGGAGCTGGACGGCGCCGCCGCGCTCGACCCCAACCCGGGCCGGACCGACAGCGTCCACCGGCTCAATCGCGCCGAATACCAGAACGCGATTCGCGATCTGCTGGCGCTGGACGTCGACGTCACGGCGCTGCTGCCGGCCGACAGTGCGGACGAACATGGTTTCGACAACATCGCCAGCATGCTGTCGGTTTCGCCGACCCTGCTGGACCGGTATCTGTCAGCGGCGCGGAGGTTGAGCCGGATTGCGGTCGGACTTCCTCCGGGTGCCCCCACCACCGAGGAATACCGGGTCCGGCTCGATCAGGACGACTATCTGGGCGAGGACCTGCCGTTCGGGTCGCGGGGAGGCGCCGCCATTCGCCATCGTTTTCCAGTCGATGGCGAGTACGGCATCCAGGTCCGGTTGTACCGTCAGTTGTTCGACTACGTCATTGGGCTCGGTTCGCCGCACGAGGTCGAGATCCGGGTGGATGGCGAGCGGATTCTTTCTTCGGTCGTCGGTGGCGAAGAGACCGGCGGGGCCCCGCCGGCCGGATTCATAGGAGACATTTTCGGGGATCCCGCGTGGGAGCGGTACGCCCGGAACGCCGACGCCGGCCTCGAAGTACGGTTCCAGGCGACGGCCGGCTCGCGTCTCGTGACCGTTTCGTTTCTGGGGCGTCCGACCGAGGTCGAGGATGGAGTTCCCCATCCGCCGAGATACCCCGAGCGTGACGAGTCGCTCGAGAGCAACCCGTGGGTCCACACCGTCGCCATCAGTGGTCCGTACGGCGTGTCGGGCCCGGGCGACACCCCGAGCCGTCGCAAGATATTCTCCTGCCGGCCAACGGAGCCGCGCGAGGAGGAGCCTTGCGCGGAGCGGATTCTCGCGGCGCTCGCCGGTGAGGCGTATCGCCGGCCCGCGACCGGGCGCGAGGTGCAGACGCTCCTGCGGTTCTACGGCGAGGGCCGGCGTGAGGGCACATTCGATGACGGTGTCCAGTTCGCCCTGGAGCGGCTTCTGGCCGACCCGAAGTTCTTGTTTCGCATCGAAAGGGAGCCGGTCGACCTCGCCCCGGGAACCGTGTATGCGGTCAGCGATCTCGATCTCGCAGCGCGACTCTCGTTCTTCCTGTGGAGCAGTATTCCCGACGCCGAGCTGCGTGGTTTGGCGGCTCGCCGGGAGCTCGGCGCTCCCGACGGAATCGAGCAGCAGGTGCGGCGCATGTTGGCCGACGACCGCTCGAAGGCTCTCGTGGACAACTTCGTCGGCCAGTGGCTGTTGTTGCGCAATCTGCCGAGTGCGGCGCCGGACCCGAACGCCTTCCCCGACTTCGACGAGAACCTGCGCGAGGCGTTCGAGCGGGAGACGAGGTTGTTCGTCGAGAGCATGTTCCGGGAGGACCGGAGCGTGGTCGACCTCCTGCGCGCGAACTACACCTTCATGAACGAGAGACTCGCGCGGCACTACGGCGTCCCGAACGTGTACGGCAGCCACTTCCGGCGCGTCACGTTCGGCGACGACGAGCCCCGCGGCGGGTTGCTCGGCCAGGGGAGCTTTCTGACGGTGACGTCGTATCCGAATCGAACGTCTCCGGTGCTGAGAGGCCGCTGGGTCCTCGAGAGCCTCCTGGGCACGCCGCCGCCGTCACCGCCGGCGGACGTGCCGGGTCTCCCTGACCGTGGCGAAGGCGGCCGGCCCGCGTCGGTCCGCGAGCGGCTGGAACGGCACCGCGAGAATCCCGCATGCGCCACCTGTCATGCGCCGATGGATCCCTTGGGGTTCGCCCTGGAGAATTTCGATGCGGTGGGCGGCTGGCGCGATTCAGAGGGCGGAACGCCCGTGGACAGCTCGGCCGTGTTGCCCGACGGAACACAGTTTCGGGGTCCGGCCGGACTCCGCGCGTTCCTGGTGAGCCAGCCCCGGCAGTTCGTTGAAGCAATGACCGAAAAACTGCTGGCGTATGCGCTGGGACGCCGGCTCGAGTACTACGATCGCCCGACGGTGCGCGCAATCGTGCGGGAAGCCGCATCGAGTGACTATCGCCTGTCCGCGATCATTCTGGGCATCGTCAGGAGCCCGGCGTTCCAGATGCGACGCGCTCTCGTGGATCCTTCACCGACACGGTCGGCGGCTGCGGCCAACCCCTGAGGGATGCTGGCCGTCACGCCATGCGGACCCTCGTTCAACCGATGCGGAGACCCCCGACCATGATGATCACGAAGACGGCGTTGCCACGGCGTAGCGTCCTGCGCGGCATGGGTGCCGCGGTGGCGCTTCCGGTGCTGGATGCGATGGTGCCGGCGCTAACCGCGTTCGCGAAGACGCCGGCGGCGCCGGTCCGGCGCCTTGGCGTGGTCTACGTGCCGAACGGGATGATCATGCCCGCCTGGACACCGTCCGCCGACGGTGCGCTCGACCTCTCGCCGATACTCCAACCCTTGGCGCCGTTCAAGGACCGCATGCTCGTGTTCTCGGGGCTGGACGGCATGCAGAACCGGGGCGGCACCCATACGACCGCGGCGACGAGGTTTCTGACGGGTGTGGTCGGGAAGCGGACCGCTCAGGGGATCGAGGCGGGCACGTCGATCGATCAAATCGCGGCACAGCAGTTCGGCCGGGACACCCAGTTGGCCTCGCTCGAGCTCTCGCTCGATCGCCTCGATCTCGTCGGTACGTGCGACAACACGACGTGCGCCTTCATCAACTCGCTCTCGTGGACCAGTCCGACGACGCAGGCGCCGGCCGAGGACAACCCCCGTGTGGTGTTCGAGCGGCTGTTCGGCGACAGCGGGACGACCGACCCGGCCGAGCGCAGGATGCGCCTGCGGCGGAGCCGCAGCATTCTCGACTCGTTGATGGAGTCCCTCTCGGACCTGGAACACGAGCTCGGCTCCGGCGACCGCTCCCGGCTCGACGAGTACCTGACGGCCGTGCGCGACGTCGAGCGGCGCATACAGAACGCCGAGGAACAGAGCGCGATGGATCTGCCGCTGGTGGAGCAGCCCGGCGGGATCCCGACGAATTACGAAGAGTACTGCGGGCTGATGTTGGATCTACAGGTGCTGGCCTACCAGTGTGATCTGACACGCGTCGTGACGTTCATGCTGGGCCGCGAGTACAGCGGGCGGACATACCCGCAGATCGGCATCACCGAGGCCCACCATCCGCTGTCGCATCACCAGGGCGATCCGGAGAGGATCGCCCTGGTCGCGAAGCTGAACACGTATCACGCCTCGCTGTTCGCGTCATACCTGGAGAAGCTGCGTGGGACGCCCGATGGCGACGGGTCGCTGCTGGACCATACGCTGCTCCTGTACGGGGCCGGCATGGCGGACAGCAACACCCATGACTCGAACAATCTCCCGCTGATGCTGATCGGATCGCGGGACCATTACCACTTCAAGGGCGGCCGTCACCTGCGGTACGAGCACGAGCCGTCGGCGTCGCTCCTGGTCACCGTGCTGGACAAGCTCGGTGTGCCGGTCGAGCGGATTGCCAACAGCCGTGACCCGCTCGACCTCGATGCGCCCGCGAGTCTGCTGGCAGGGGTCTGAACAGGGCAGCACACCAGCTTGGGGTTGGAACAGGACTGCTGATTCGGGTTGGACTCGCGTGGAGGCGGGCGGTCACCTCGCCTCCACGTTCATGAGTCGAAACGTCGGCGTGCTGTACGTCTCCCTGAACGTCTCGACCTCGAGCCTCCCGTCCGCGTTCAGTTGAAGCCTGGCCGCCACGACCAGCACTCCGTCGCCTCTACCGTTGTGGTTGAGGTGGAGCTCGATCATTCCGAAGGGATATTCGCGACTCCGAGTCTGACGCGTCGACTCGTCGAAACCGAGGTGCCGGACGGTAAACACCCGGACCACGCGCCCACTCTCCGTTGGCGTGGAACGTACTAGCGCGATGTCGTAACCCATGCTGTTGATGACGATCCGTCCCTTCCGTGACCTCAGGAACGCATCCTCCAGCCGTCTCGGACCTCCGCCGGCCAGGATCTCCATGAACTCGATGAACTCTTCGTCGCTCGTGTACTCGTCGACCTCGATGCTGAAGAAGTTGGTGCCGACGTTGCCGAAGGTGCCCGCATCTGCGATGCGTCCCTCGAAACGCTCGGGGCCGGAAGGCTGGCTCTGGGCGACCGGAGCGGTGAAGACCAGTGTACCGGCGAGCAGTACGCCGACGACGGCGAGCGCAACAGCCAGCTTCGTTCTATACATCGAAACCTCCCCAGCCCCAAAGACAACGGGCCGCGCCCCGGTGGGGGCGCGGCCCGTTGCGCCAAACTACGCAACCAGCACTAGAACTCGAAGCTCGCGCTGACCCGCGCGATCCGCGGCGGGATGTTCTCGAGCACATTGCCGAACGACGAGCCCGAAACCTGCTGGATGCGCAGGATGTCGTTCGCGTTGAGCAGGTTGAACACCTCGGCCGCGACCTGGAACCGGCCCGGACCGATATCCACGAACTTCGACAAGCGGACATTCCAGACGTGCTGGGCGGTGAGCTTGGACGCACCGTACGGCTCCACCCGGACGTTCTGGTCGCCCTGGTTGGAGAAGTGGAACATTCCGTCAGGGTCGGTCCGCAGGAATCGCGCGGTCCGCTGTATCGGGAAGCCGCTCAGGGCCTGATAGAACACGCCGAGCTGGACGTCGTGCGGGAACATGTAGCTGCCATGCGCCTTGAGGCCCCACTCCCAGGTTTCGTCGAGCCCGTGGAGGGCGTCTTGCGGGCTGACGAAATCGGTGAGGCTGGCATTCGTGAGCCAGCGGTGGTTCTGCGTGCCGATGAACGACACGAGACCCTGCCACCCGTCCCGCAACCGTCTCTCCAGCGTGAACTCGTAGCTGTGGTAGGAGTCCGGCACGGGATAGTTGATCCTCTGGTTCCCGACGAATGCGGCGCCCCGATATTCATCGCCGTAGTCGGCGAAGTGGATCATGCTGCCCGTGTCGTCGCCAGTATCCAGAACCCCGTCAGGCCCCGGATCCCGACGGCTCACCGGGACGGTGTAGGCGCTGAGCGGGCGGAGAATGTTCGGACCACCTCCCACCCCGGAGGTCGTCGACCCCCTCGTGTCGAACAGACCGGACTCACGCTTGTAGACGTACACGGCACGAGCAGCCACCGAGGGCATCAGCTCGTGCTGGATGCCAATCGATACCTCCTGCGTGTTGGACTGTGTCAACTCGCGGCCGAATCGCGGTTCGTTCGGCAGGATGGAGTTGGCGGCCCCGGATATGTTGACGAAGTCGGGGCCGTTCAAGTCGAGGTTCACTTCTCCCGGCGTGTAGGTGTTGTCGGGGATCGAATCCGTCCAGACATACGTCGCCGAGGCGATCGAGTTGAGGTTGAAAATCGAGGAAAAGCTGTCACCGAGCGATTGCTGGAAGTAGTTGTACGCGCCTCGGAGCACGGTCCTGCCATCCCCGCGGAGATCGTAGGCAAGCCCTATGCGCGGCGCAAGGCCCTTCCAGTCCACCACGTCCAGTCTGTCGACCTGCCCCTGGAAGAAGAGCCCGAAATCGTCGGGACCCTTGAATTGCTCCGGCACGTAGGAGCTGTAGTGGTCGTACCGGAGGCCGACGTTCGCGGTCAGCCGGCGGGTCACACGCCATTCGTCCGTGACATATGCGGAGTTCACGTCCACGCGGTTGGTGGGGTCCACGGGGTAGTTGTACAGCTCGACCCGCGCCGGATTTCCCGCCATCCCGGTGTCGAACAGGGTCGCTCCCTCGTACAGCAGTCGGAAGTTGCCGCCGTCGTGGCTGGCCTGCCCCGTGCCGTGCGTTTCCCGATACATCTGGACGCCGGTCTTGATCGCGTGAGCGCCCCCCGGATAGTAGGTGAAGCTCCCCAGGTATTGCCACCGATTGCGGGGGCGTCTATCGGCTCGAATCGCCGAGCCGGTATACACCCGGGAGACGCGATCGAACCGGGTGGGGGTGTCGACGCCCGGCCGCGGCATATAGTTGGCGAGGTAGTAGTGGCGGCCCAGTGTGAGGGTATACACGATCTTGTTGCTGGGCGTGCCGGTGTACTCGATTTTGCCGGTCTGCGGGTTGAAGATGTAGTCGTTCGTCGCTTCGAGCGGCCGGAACTGGGTGCCGTACCGCTCGGGCATGACCTTGCCGCTCCGGTGATAGAACGCATTCATCCGGTTGCCCTGGGAGAGCTGAAACGTGGTCTTGATGGTCTGGCTGTTGAGCTCTCGCCTGCCGTCCCCGCGCCCGTCCTCGGTGGTATCGTCCGGCGTCAGGTAGATGCCGTCGGGCCCGCCATCGATCGCGAAGTTGACTTCGTTCTGCGCCTTGCGCTGCCGTTTGTAGTCTCCATAGAACCAGATCCGGTCCCTCCAGATGGGGCCGCCCAGCGACCCCGAGAGATCGCTGTAGTCCTTGAACGAGCTGCCCCTCGTGACGCCCCGTTCCAGCAGCTCCGCATCCAGATTGTCCGACTGCATCCGCCGGTCCTGGTACGCGCCGAAATAACGTCCGTGGAACTGGTTGGTTCCGGACTTGATGATGGCGGCGAAATTCATTCCGGCCGTCGCGATTTCCGCGGTATTGCCGACGGCCGTGATGGTGACTTCTTCGAGGGACGCGTAGTCGTAGTAGGAGCCCATCGAGGACGTATACTGCCTCGTGTTGATCCCGTCGAGGGTCGGCGTGATTTGACCGCGTTGGCCATAGGCCACGGCGGACTGGTAATTGGCCATCGTGCTGCCGCCGACGTCGATCCGGCCGACGCGCATGCCGGGAGCCATCGCCATCAGCTCGAACTGGCTGCCCGAGTTGGGAATCGACTCGATCACCTCCCGCGTCAGGGTCTGCACGGTGGCCGCACTGGTCACGTCGACGACGGGGCTCTCGCCGCTCACGGTGATGGTTTCCTGGACGGTCGAGAGCTCCATCTCGATGTTTATCCGCGCCGTGAAGCGATCCGTGAGCCGAAGCCCTTCGCGGATGACCGTCGAGAAGCCGGGCAGCTCGAACGTGACCGTGTACGTCCCGATGCCCAGATTGGTGAATCGATAGGCGCCCTCGCCATCCGTCACCCGAGTGAATTGCGCCGATTGCGGGCTCTCGAGCGTTGCCGTCACGCCGGGCAACACGGCGCCGGTTGCGTCTGTCACGATCCCTTCGATGGCGGACGCGTTGACGACTTGAGCGCTCGTGTCCGATGTGCCGACGAGCGATATTGCCAACCCGAGAAAGACCGCTAAACCTGTCCGACCCGTCCGGAACCTGCGATACAGCATCTGAACACCTCCAAACCGAGACTCGAATCCCCACAGGCACCTCGGAACCGCTCCAGAGCTTCGGTCCTTGCGGGCCGTCAGCTCTGTCTCCTGGCGACACCCGCCCGACCAATCTACTCTTGCGCCCGGCGAAACGCAACGGGGTATTCGTTGAGGATCCGTGCGGTCGGTGCGTCGGTCAGCGTGGCCGCCGGTACCGACGGCCTTCCGAGTACAGGTCCAACAGTTGCCGGATCGTGGCGGCAAGCTCGCTCCCGTCGGGGGCGAGCAGCGCGAGGGCCGCGCGAGCCGTCGCTGCAGCCTCGTCGAATTGGCCCGCCGCGGCATGGGCCGCCGCGAGCGTGTTGAGCACACGCGCGTCCTGGCGACCGGTGAGCTGCGCCGCATGCTCGGCAACGCTGACCGCCTGCTGCACGTCACGCGGGGTGGGATGCGGGTGGGTCGCAAGGATCCACCCGAGCTCGGCGAACGGCTCCGGCGAGTCGGGCAGTAGCGCGAGCACCCGCCGGTAGAGCCCGATCGCCTCCGTGAACTCACCCCGCAACGTCAGCGTGCTCGCCAGGTTGTAGAGCGCGTCCTCGTCGTCGGGCCGGGCTCGCACCGCCTGTCGAAAGCGACGGATCGCCTCCCCCAGCTTGCCTTGCGATCGCAGCGCCGCGCCGAGGTTGTTGTGCACCGGCGCGTACTCGGGATCGAGCCGGAGCGCCCGCTCGAAAAAGGCAACGGCTTCGTCGAGTACTCCCAACTGCAGCAACGTCGTCCCCACGTTGTACTGCGCGGCGGGAGACTCGGGCTCCAGGCGTACCGACTCCCTGAAGTGGGCAAGGGCCTGCTCGACTTCCCCGAACAGCAGGTAGAGGCGCGCGACGTCGTCGTGCACCATCGCCTTGTCGGGATCGGTTTCGAGGACCGTCTCGAATCCCACGATATCCTCGGCCATCTCACGCGGCCGGCGGTCGGCCGCGAGGATTTCGCGATCGGCAGCGCTGTGCGCCAGGACCTGGATCGACACGTCGCCCATCGTGTTCGACGACCTCGGGCCCCAGGTGACCCGCCGCGGGGGAAAGTGCGGGTTGCGCCGGTTGCCGATCGAGTTGTCGAACCTGAACTCCATCGTCAGCTCGGTGCCCCTGGGAAGCAGGAACGGTTCGGCGTAGAAGTAGTAGTCCTGCCAAGAGGCATCCCAGTCCCTGATGTAGAGGAGCCGCCGGCTCGTCCCGTCGGGGAGCGTCGCCAGTGCCCTCACTTCCTTGGCCAAGTAATGCGCGTGCGGATGAATGCCGTACACCTCGACATCGACCGGGATAACGTACCCATCCCGGCTGCGGTAATCGGTCGCCCCCGGTGGGATGTCGAGGTCCTGCTTCCCCAGCCTGATCGTGAACGGGATCTTCGTCGGGGGCTCGTCGGTGAAATAGAACCCGATGCGGGACTGCACGACCTCCGGTTGCCCGCTCGGCATCAGGTGCAGCTCGAGGAGCATGTCGGTGCCCGCGTCCAGGCGCCAGGCCATCCCTTCGGCAACCAGCGGCCGGTCCTGCCCGGGCGTCCAGCCGAGCAAGTGGCCGAAGGGAAACTGTGCGTCGAACGGAGTGACGTCGTCGAAACCGGGTCCGGGGTCCCGCGCGTCGAGCGTTCGCGAGGCCGGTGTCGAATCGAGCCGCATGTTGGCGTGGTGGATGACCCTGGGGTTCGATGCCCACGTAGAATCGGCGCCCCGGACGGCCGGCTGGAACTCGAGGCCCTCCACGAACCGCGTCTCTCCTATCGGGATCGGGATCGCGAACTTGCGGAAGACATCGTCCCCGTCGGCCCGAAGCGCGAAGGGCTCGGGCATTTCGATGACGAGGTCCGGCTCGCCGAGCCGCCATCCGCCGAGCCTTTCCGGTAGCGGCGGGAGGTCCGCGGGGTCCCCTGCAGGCGCCCCGGCATCTACCCACTTGGCGATCAGATCGATCTGGGCATCGCTCAACCGCCGGTCGCCGATGAACGGACCGCCGTACCCCCGCTCCGGCTTCCAGGGCGGCATCGACCGGCTCGAGGTCGCCTGCTTGATGGCGCGAGCCCAGGGCCGGGCGTCGCTGTAGCTCAAGAGGCTGAACGGAGCGGCGGTGCCGGGGCGGTGGCAGGTGGAGCAGTGCTGGAAGAGGAGCGGTGCGATGTCCCTGTTGAAGGTGACGGCATCGGGCGCGACTGCCGCCGAGGGGAGACTTGCACGCCGCTGAGTCGGCGCCGGCCCTGCGATCGCTCCCAGGCTCGATGCCAGGACCAGTCCGGCGACCGCACCGATGGAAGCAAGCGCGTCCCGCGCTCGACCGCGAATCGGACCGCTGAACAGCCCAGGCAGCATCGGACGCCAGCCCTCAGATCGTGCGCAACCGGCTCCGTCAGGGTGACTCGTCGCCCGCCGCGGCCTCTCGATCTTCCATGGCCCTGGCGCCCGAGAGCGAGCTGGCCATGGAGTAGTTGCCCTCGTGGCAGGCGTACTCGTACAGCGGTTCATCGGTGCGGGCCATCCGCACCTGTGCAGTCCAGGGGCCCGCCCAGCTCGTCGGATCGTTGACCGTGAACTCGTAGATCAACGTGTCGGGGCCGGCGCGCGTGAAGCGCTCGACCAGGTGCAGATTGGCGCTCGAGCCTCGCAGGGAGGTCTCGCCGAGGAAGTTCCGCGTCTCGATCACGAGCGTATCGCCGTCCCAGCTCGCCCGCGAGTCGCCAACCCACTGTCGCAGGTGGGCCGGCAGGTGCGGGCGCCCGTCCAGGGGAACGATGCGCGCGTTGTGCACCATCTCGTTGAGGATGACCACGTGGTCGGCGGTCTGGAAGAGCTGGACGTTGTTGTTGTAGGCGCTCGGCGTCATCGGGGGTCCGGAGTTGAACCCGAGCAGACAGCGTTCCGAGGTGCCGCGATCCTCCGGACCGTGCGCGTGCCGGCCGCGCAGGATGCGGCGCAGCTCCGCACGCGCTTCCACCTCGGGGCGCACGGCGGGAATGCGCCCGTCGGGCGGATCGGTCACGAGCGACGTCCGCTGCTCGGACAGGGTATGTCCGTGCTCGAACCAGACTCGGACGGAGTAGCCGAGCTGCGCTCCCAGCGGGGCATCTTCGCGCTCGGATTCATTGGCCGCGCGCTGCTCGGCGAGCCGCTGCTCCCAGGCGGCGGCTTCTTCGGCCGTCAGCGTGGTCTGCTCGGCGAGATCCGCGGGCCGTTCCATCGGCGTGGCGGTCGAGAAGTTCCAGACGCCCTGCAAATCCGGGTGGCCGTCGGGCGTCAGGAACGAGGCTGCCTGGCCCGCGGCGTGGACAGGCAGCAACGCGACGATAGCGCAGGCCAGCAAGGCGGCGCCGGCAGACATCGGGAATCGACGGGTCATTGACCAACCTCCTGAGTGATTCCGGACGGCGGCTCTCACGTGCGGGCGGATGCTCTCGGAAGAGTGCCTCATTGTAGCAGCGGGCGGACGTTGCACCGGCACTACAATGGGACCGCTTGGAGGCCGTCCGTCCGTCTCACTTGCCCCGGAGCAGATCATGACCACGCCATGGCCCGTCGATCGTCGCAGATTCCTCGCCGGGAGCGCCGGCGCGCTCGGCGCCGCCGTCTTCGGCCGGCTGCCGCTCGACCTGCTGGCCGAGCAGGGGGCGCCGCCGGCCGTCGAGGACTGGGACACCGGTCGCGTTCGACACCTGCTGCCCGCCGTCAGCGACTCGCGCATGCTGCTGAAGGCGTCGTTCGACGGTCCGCTGTCGGCCGCGCCGACGCTGCGGATCGGAAGCGCCGGCGTCACCGGCCGCATGAACGACACGGCGGGGGAGTACTGGCAGTTCTACACCGCGGGACTCGAACCGGCCCGCCGCTACGAGCTGTCCCTCGTGGGAGCCGGCGGCGCCTCGCTGTGCGAGCCGTGGCCGCTGTCGACGTTCCCGGCGCGGGACGCCACTCCCGAACGGCTCCGGATGCTCTTCTTCACCTGCGCCGGCGGTCCCGGTGGGACCTACGGGGGGATCGGCGACCGGAGCGGCTTCCTCCCGACCGCGATCCGCAACCGGCTCCTGCGGCGGGCGCTGTCCTTCCAGCCCGACGCGGCAGTCGCCAACGGCGACCACATCTACTGGGACCTGCATACCTGGCAGGGGGAGAACGCCGGCCAGCTCAGCCCCGCGGGGCGGACCTCGAACTTCGACTATTCCGCGTCGGTATTCGGCGCCGGCAACGAGGCGGCGATGAAGGCGGCGGCCGGCCCGCAGATAGTGCCGGTGTACGGCACGGACTTCCGGTCGACGCCGATCTGCTTCCTGCAGGACGACCACGACCACTGGGAGAACGACGCGGTCACGGACGAGATCGCCAACTTCCCGATCCCCTGGTTCCAGCTCCAGCTCGCACGCGCCACGCAGCAGCTCTACTATCCCGAGTTCCTGCCCGACGCCGGGCGGCCGGCCGGGCTGCCGTGGTCGGGGACGAGTGACCGCGGCGACCTCTCCGAAAGCTTCGGCACGCTGCGCTACGGCAACCTGACCGAGATCCTGCTCTACGACGTGCGGCGGACGGTGAGCCTGTCCGGGCCGAACGCGGTCTTCATCGACCGGCAGGTGGAGAGCTGGCTGCACGAGCGCACGCGCTCGACGGACACGCGGCACCTGGTCCACGCGCCCTCGAACCCCTTCGGTTGGAGTGCGGGCAAGTGGGGCGAGTGGTACCCGGACGTGCTCGACCGCGAGAGCGGAGAGCTCAGCACCGCCATCGAGAAGGGCTACTGGCAGGAGGGCTGGCTGCGCCAGCACGACCGGCTGGTGGAGGCCATCGCCGGCCAGCGGGAGCGCGTGCCGCTGGTCGTCAGCGGCGACCTGCACGCCATCGGGATGGGGCGGATGCATCGCGCCGGCGCCCTGAATCTCAACGCCCGTCCCGTCACGACGGTGCTCAGCGGCCCGATCGGCACCTCCGTCAGAGGCTTCCCGTCCGTGGTGCGCGGGGTCGGTGCAACGCCGCCCGCACACCTCGACATGGAGGAGTCGGTGGCGCCCATCGAGGACCACGGGTTCACCATCGCCGATTTCCTGCCGGACCGCATCGTGCTGCGCCAGTTCCGGTGGGACGTGGACCGCCAGCCGCTCGACGCCATCGACGCGCTGGAGGCGTTCCACACGGTCGAGCTGCCGGTGCCAGGGTAGTGTTCGGGCCCCGGCTTCTTCGCGGGGCCTCGCATCCGGGTCTGTGGATCCCGTGCGCCGGACGGGGCTACCCGGCCTTCGGGCGCCGGGCGAGGCCGATATCGAGCACGTCGGGCGCGCACAGGGTCCAGGAATCCGTGATCCGACCAGGTTCCGCCGCGGCCGCGAGGGAGACCACCTGTCCGTCCTGCCAGCTCGACTCTGCGATCCGTTCCAGCGGCGCCAGCCGGTCGTAGCGCGGCGAGCCGAGCTTGACCTCGACCGGCCAGGTCCTGCCGTCGCTCTCGATCAGAAAGTCGATCTCCTGCCCGTCGCGGGTGCGCCAGAAATGGATGTCCACCTCGCGCGCCCGATGGCAGAAGCGCTTGATCACCTCTGCCAGCACGTGAGTCTCGAACAGGGCGCCGCCCATGGGGCCGAGGCGCGCTTCTTCGGCGCTACGCCAGCCTCCGAGCCAGGCGGCCAGACCGGCGTCCAGGAAGTACAACTTGGGGCTCTTGATCATTCGCCGCGTCCGGTTGGTGAAGTACGGCGACAGCAAGCGAATGAGGAAGGCGTCTTCCAGCAGGCTGAGCCAGCTCTTGGCGGTCGCCGCGGCGACGCCGGCGTCGCGCGCCAAGTCGTCGTAGCTGACGATCTGGCCGGTGCGCAATGCGCACAGTTTGACGAAGGTCTCGAACTCCCGGCGCTTCTCGATGCGCAGCAGCTCGCGGATGTCCCGCTCGATGTAGGTCTGCACGTACGACGAGAGATACAAGTCGCGCGCGGCCCGATCTTCGGTTCCATGCAACCGGGGGAAACCGGTTTCGAGGATCCTGCGAAAGTAGTCGTCAGGCGGCAGGACGCGGGGCAGCACCTTTTCTTCGTCCGAGAGTCCCAACAGATTGAGGATGGCCACGCGCCCGGCCAGCGTCTCGGTCACGCCTTCCATCACCTGGAAGCTCTGTGAACCGGTCAGGCGGACGGCGCCCGGTTCGAGCCCCCCACGGTCCACCAATTGCTTGATCGGACTCAGCAGCCGGGGTGCGTACTGGATTTCATCGATCACGAACGGTGGCGTGAGCTCCCGCACGAAAAGGGCCGGGTCCCGGTTGGCGCGTTCCCGCGTATCCAGGTCGTCGAGGCTGATGTATGCGTGGCCGTTCGCACACCTCTGGAGCAGGGAGCTCTTTCCCACCTGCCGCGGTCCCAGCAGCAGCCATACCGGAAAGAGCTTCAGGTGCTCCGCAGGGGTGGTCAGGACCGGCTGAAACGTCCTGTCGATCCACGCGTCCGACATATCTGAAGTTTACTTCGGATTTGCCGCTCGATGTCGGCAGATCCAGAGCGGGCTTTGGATCAGACGCAGCGCAGAGCGAGCCGAGTCGGCGACTAGTGCTGCGCCATGATTAAACGTTCGGGTGTGCGGTGCTGTGATTCGTCGATGATTGCTCGCTGTAACCCATGTCCGTATCCGAAGATGATGACGTGACGCACCACTAGAGGCGGCGCCCGTCGTCCCGTGGCCGAGGCAGACTTTCGATGGCCGGTGCAGTATCCACAGCGGCAGGCGGGACGCGTCGGCTATAGTCGGAGGAACGTAACAGGGGAGGGCCTCCCATGACCGCGATGAACGCACGCGCTCGGAATCTGCTGGCAAACCGGATCGGTACTGCGGCGTTGGCGGCGATCGTCCTCCTCCTCGGCTGTGCCTCGGCCGGTGCCCAGGGCCGCGAGCTCGCGCCGGTCACCGACGAGATGCTGCAGAGTCCCGATCCGGCCGACTGGCTGAACTGGCGGCGCACCCTCGATGGTAGGGGTTACAGCCCGCTCGACCAGATCGACCGGGACAACGTCGACCAGTTGCAGCTCGTCTGGGGCTGGCAGCTCGGACCCGGGCTCAGCCAGGCGGCGCCGCTCGTGCACGACGGGGTGATGTTCATCCCGAGTCCCCGCAACGTCGTGCAGGCGGTGGACGCGGTGACCGGCGATCGCCTCTGGGAGTACCGCCGGCGGTTCGATGCCTCTACGGACGCGCTCGATGCGGTCGGGTCCGGCATGCGGACCCGCTCGATCGCGATCTACGGCGACAAGATCTACGTCAACACCTCGGACGCCCACATCGTGGCGCTCGATGCGGCCACCGGCGAGGTGGTCTGGGATCACACCGTCGCCGACTACCGCGTGGGATACCGCTACACCAGCGGGCCGATCGTGGTGAACGGCAACATCGTGTCCGGCATGACCGGGTGCCAGAACTACAAGAACGACGTCTGCTTCATCTCCGCGCACGACCCCGACACCGGGGAGGAGGTGTGGCGCACGTCGACCATCGCGCGTCCCGGCGAGCCGGGCGGCGACACGTGGGGCGATCTGCCGCTGACGTTCCGCGCTGGCGCCGACTCCTGGATCCCGGGCAGCTACGACCCGGAGACCAACCTGACCTACTGGTCTACCTCGCAGGCCAAGCCGTGGGCTCGCATTTCCCGCAAGACGGACGGCGACGCGCTCTACACGAACAGCGTGCTGGCCCTGGACCCGGCGACCGGTGAGCTGGAGTGGTATTTCCAGTTCGTGCCGGGCGAGACCCACGACCTCGACGACGTGTTCGAGAGCGTGCTCATCGATCATCACGGGCGGAAGTCGCTGTTCAAGATGGGCAAGCACGGCATTCTCTGGGAGCTCGACCGGGCGACCGGGGCGTTCGTGGCCGCCCACGATCTCGGGTATCAGAACGTCCTGGACGTCGATCCGGCGACCGGCGAGGTGACCTACCGGCCCGAGATGATCCCCGTTGCCGGCGTCGAGCTGGACTTCTGCCCCGATTTCGGTGGCGTGCGCAACTGGCGCGCGAGCGCCTACCACCCGGAGACGCAGGCGCTCTACATCCCCATCCACCCGACCTGCGTGCGGGGCATGTTCACCGAGCTGGAGCAGGTCGAGGGGAACGACTACTACGCCGACCGCGGTTGGTTCTCGCGGGGGAGCCGGGTGCACCCGGACAGCGGGGAGTACGCCGGCCACCTCATCGCCATGGACGTCGACACCGGCGAGATCATCTGGCGCCACTCGATGGCCACTCGGCCGGGAGCGGCGGCGCTCACCACGGCCGGCGGGCTGGTCGTCGGCGCCGACACGGACCGGAACCTGTTCATCCACGACGTCGAGACCGGAGAGGTGCTGTTCCACACGCGCCTGCCCGGCTCGGTGCAGGGCTTCCCGATCACCTACGCGGTCGGCGGCCGGCAGTACCTGGCGGCGCCGGTCGGAGGTGGCCCGTCGAACGCGATCTACGTGTTTGCGCTGCCTGAGCGCGTCGTCGCGGATCGGTAGCGGGTCCAGGATACGGGATGACACGGCGAGTACCCGGACGGATCCGCTGGGCGATCCGCATCGGAAATGGCCAATGCTGCAGCAGCACGCGTATCCGGCGGGATCGACCAGAGAGAAAGGAAAGGGGCTTACGCCTCGCCCTACTGAACTCTGAAGAACTCGTAGTGCTGAGGGACTTGCCCCTATAGACCTCGGACGCGTACCGTCCTGCTGTCAGAATAGCTCAGGATGATTGATCCCGTCAATGAGTCCGACGTCCACACCGGCGCGCGAGTGCTCGACTTCTTTGACTCCAGGTCTCCGTGGAATCGCAGGCTCTGGAACATCGGCTTCAGTCTGACGCTCCGCGAGGTGTTGGAAGCTGCCGAAGCCGTCAGTGCCGGTGTCTTGAGTCCGAGCTCCCTGAACTTTCTTGCGAACGTGGCGCAGAAGATCGCAGGAACTGATCCCGGCGCAGGAACGGATGAGGAGAAGAGCCTGCTCCGACATGCCTTGAAGCCGAAACTCCGTCTGCGGGGGCTCGACTATCAAGTCGTCCTTCAGCAATGAGGAGAGAGCACGAAGCACGTATCTGGCGCGGTGGGCGAACGCGCTCCGAGGGCCAGCCTCTCCTGGGCCCGAGCGGACTGCACGCGCGATTGCATCCCATCTGCTGGACATGGGCCACAGCTCTGATTTTCTACATCGCTGGTGGAAGTACCGCTTCCAGTACGAGCCGGGCACCCGTTCGCTCGCCGACGTCGTCGACCAGGCACACCAGCTCGCGCTGCAAACTGCGCGCGCTTTCGACGTCATGGTCCCGGTTTCGCGTGCGATCCGGGTAACGGGGGCTCCGCCGACCGAGTGGCCGTCGTCTCGGCAGGTCTCGACATGGTTGCGGCAAGATGGCTTCGACTTGGAAGGAATCCGGCAAGATGGAGGGTTTCTGTTCCGTATTGTCGCCGTGGATCCGGACGCCGCGGTTGCCCGCGTTTCCGAAGTAGTGGATCAGATTGCGGCTCGCGTGATGGTGGGTACAAGACGAGGCTTGATGCTGCTCGGGCGCGTCTGGATCAAGGGGGAAACCAAGAAGTACCGGCTCAATCGCGTGAGACGCGGCGTTTGGGTGGAGGCGCTTGAACGAGAAAACGAACTGTACGATGCGCATTCGACCGGCAGGATTGACGCCGCGATCGAGTTGCTGTCGCACATGCAGTCGAGCTCGCCCGCTGCCGCCGTAGCGGGTGGGTGGGCGGCAATCGAAGCACTCTTGAGCGAACCGGACGATCGCTCCGGGGCTGCCGACCGCCTGGCGATGCTGGTTGCCTGTTCGTATCCCAGAGCTGAACTGACCGCCCTGTCCTACGACCTTGCCTGTGAAGACGGTGCGCTGGCGGAACGTCTGGAGGGGGTTCTCGAGAATCGACGCCGATGCGATGTTGTTGTCGACGCTTTGTCGAAGCGCGAAATCGACGTGACCGGGCTTTCCGGCTCCGTTCGCGCGGCGGTGTCCAGGGTTTCTGAACTCCTTCACGAGCCGCGCCAGACACTCAAGGTTGTGCGGGAGCATGCGGCCAACGCCTTCCACCGGCTATACCGGCAACGAAACCTGGTTCTGCACGGGGGACGAACGGACGCCGTCGCCTTGAGAGCGAGCCTCAGAACTTCAGCTCCACTCGTGGGTGCGGGGATCGATCGGATCGTTCATGCCCGCTACGTCGATCGCCTCGCGCCGCTCGCGCTGGTCGCTCGGGCGAAACGTGCACTTGCAACGATTCGGACAACCAGCGATTCCCGCATCACCGAGCTTCTGGCAAGAGACGCACCGTAGTTCAACAACGCAACAGCGGGTGAACATCTGTCCTGGGGCTGAGACGACTATGCCATGCGTTGATCTTGTGCTGCCCCCGGCGGTGCCGTCGATCCAGAGCGTCCGCCTCTTGGTCAGGCTCGATTGCCGGCCCGTCTCAGCTATAGTCATTGGCATGCGAGCATGCGGTGGTTAGCCTCGACGGGGGAATCGCGGGCCCGAACGTGACGTTGCCGCGGCCCGGTAGAGCAGTTCAGGAGGAGACATGCGCTGGAGAACAATCGCCGGTCTGTCGGTCGTCGCATTCACCATTGCGTCGGGGGTCGGGGTGTCGAGCCTCGGGTACGGCCCGGTCGCCGCGGAGGCGCAGGACGGCGGGGTGCCGCAGTTCGAGGTCGATCCGTCCTGGCCGAGCATCCCGAACGACTGGGTCCTGGGCCAGGTGTCGTCGGTGACCGTCGGCCCGGATGACACGATCTGGGCACTCCACCGGCCCCGCACGGTGGCCGAGGATCAAGGGGACGCGGCCCCGCCGGTGCTGGCGTTCGAGCAGGACGGGACGTTTGTCCGCGCCTGGGGCGGCCCGGCCGACGGCTACGACTGGCCCGCGAACGAGCACGGCATCCACGTGGACCCGGATGGCAACGTCTGGATCGGCGGCAACAGCGCGCAGCCGGAATCGGACGACATGCTGCTGAAGTTCACGCCCGAGGGCGAGCTGCTGCTGCAAATCGGCGGACGCGCACGGAGCAGCGGTAACGACGATACCGCGGACCCGATGCGGCCGGCGGAGTCGTTCGTGAACGCGGCCACCAACGAGGTCTTCGTCGCCGACGGCTACGGCAACCGGCGCGTGATCGTGTTCGACGCCGATACCGGGGAGTACAAGCGGATGTGGGGCGCCTTCGCCAATACGCCGCTGGACCCGTCGGCAACCAGCGACACGCCGGAGCGTCCCGAGGGGCCGCCGCAGTTCGGCATCGTGCACGGCATCGAGGTCTCGAACGACAGCCTGGTGTACGTGGCGGACCGCGGCAACAGCCGCGTGCAGGTCTTCGATCTGGACGGCACCTACAGGACGCAGGGCTTCGTCAACCGAGGCGACGAGAGCTCGTCGACGGTGGCGGGCCTGGCGTTCTCGCCCGACGCCGAGCAGCGGTTCATGTACTCGGCGGATCAGGGCAACTCGCACATCCACGTGATCGACCGGGCGACGCTGGATGTGCTGGACACGTTCGGCAGCAACGGCGCTGCGCCGGGCGAGTTCCAGGCGCTCCACCATCTCGACAGCGACAGCGACGGCAACCTCTATACAGCGGAGGCCCAGCGCGGGCGCCGCGTGCAGAAGTTCACGTACACCGGCATGGCGTCGACCCAGTGAGGGTGGCACGCTGGGCGCCGCGGGGCGCGGCGGCGGGAGCCGCCGCCGTCGTCGCGGCGCCGCTCGCCTACCGTGTCGGCCTGGCGCCGCTGGGACTGGCGCTGCTGCTTCTCGTCGCCGGGTTGCTCGTTCTGACCGCCAGTGCAGTAGTCCTCGGCGTGCGGATAGTGCGCGGGACGGGTCTGCAGGATCGGACCGCGTGCGCGGCCCTGGCCGGCGCCGTCGTTGTGGGCATCGTCCCGGTGACGACGCTGGTGTCGGCAGGGGGCGCACCGCCGATCCACGACGTCACGACCGATACCGAGAACCCACCCGCGTTCGTCGCGGCAGTTCCGCTGAATGCGCCGGGTCGTACCGACTACGGCGGCCCGGCGCTCGCCGAGCAGCAGCGCGCCGCCTATCCGGACCTTCGACCGGTGGCACTGTCGGTCGAGCCGGCCGACGCGTTCCGGCGGGCTCTCGACGCGGTACGGCGGCGGGGTTGGGAGCTTCTGGCGACCGATCCCGATACCTATCGGATCGAGGCGACGGACCGGTCGTTCTGGTTCGGGTTCGACGACGACGTCGTGATCCGAATCACGCCGTCCCGCGAGAGCGGCAGCCGGGTCGACGTCCGCTCGCTGTCGCGCGTGGGCGTCGGAGACCTCGGGGTCAACGCGCGCAGAGTGCGGGCGTTCGTGGCGGCGCTGACGGAAGAGTGAGGCAGCGCCGCGGCGGCGCGCCAACATTGACGTCGGTGGCCGTCGGATGACGAGGCGGCGCGGACCGGCGGGGTCGCCCGGCGAGCGCCGGACGACCCCACTTGCCATGATCGACCGGACTCAGTTCCCTTCGAGCTCGTCGACGATCACCTGGATGCTGTTCCCCAGACCGGCCGGCGCCGGCGCCCGGTAGCCCTCATAGCCGGCCGGCATCGTCCAGCCGTTCGCGATCTCGTCCACGCTCTGTCCGGCCGCCCGCCCGGCCCGCACCGCGGCCAGGAAGTCGCGGTTGAACGCGGCGTACTCGTGAAGGTCCGCCCACGTCATCTGGGTGCTGTGCCCGGTGATGATGGTGTCGACGTCCCGGATGGTGTCGTGCGCCTTCTGCAGCGAGTCCCCGATGTCGACGCCGCTGCCGCCGTTGTTGGCGTCGAGGAACGGCAGGTTCTTGCCCGGGAAGATGTCGCCGGAGTGGAGCGTCCGCAGGGACGGGAAGACGATCCAGGTGTCGCCGCCGGTGTGCCCGCGTCCGAAGTGGTACAGATCGACCTGGTCGTTCCCGGTGCCGAGCGACATCCGCTCCGAGAACGTCTGCGTCGGGAGTCCGCGGCCCATCGAATCGGCGAAGACGTTGGCCGGCGGTTCCGTCCGCCCGCTGTAGGCCCGCATCACCTGCATGTTCGACTTCGTTACCTCGTGGGTGACGATGTCGACGTTGGCGGGGAACGCGACGTTGCCGCTCACGTGGTCGTGGTGGCTGTGCGTGTTGATGAGGGTCGTCACCGGATTGCTGGTGAGCTCGGCGATCTTGTCGAGGATCGACGGCCCCCAGCCGGGGTTCTTCGAGTCGACGACGACAACCCCGTCACTGGTGACGAAGACGGCCGTGTTCCCGCCGCCCCCCTGTCCCCGCAGGACGTACAGGTTGTCCTCGAGCTGCTCGACCTCGATGACCATCTCCTGTGCGGCGACGATTCCGAGCGACAGGACGCCGGCGCCGATTACGACGGCCAGAACGATGCTGCGTTTCATAGTGTGCCTCCCCGTGGATTCAGAACAGGGCGCCATGCTACCAGAGGAGCCGAGTGTGTGGGACGGTCATCCATCGGCTGGCCCGGGCGGCTGACGCCGGCAGCGTCGGGCCGCGGGCGCGACACGGCGGCCCGACGTGTGGTTGCGGTTGCGACAGGGCAGCCGGCGTGGTCGAATAGTAGAGAAGGGCGGCCCGCGCCGCGCCCCGCGGATCCATCCGGCATCCACCGTTGCATCGACGATCCCCAATCAGACGGAGTCGACCATGTTCCGCTACGACAGTGTTCTCAATGGCCGTTCGGCGGGGCTCGCTCTGCTGCTGGCGGTAGCGGCTCTCGCGATTCCGGCTGCCGTGCACGCCCAGGGCACCCGCTTTCTGCGTCAACCGGACGTGAGCTCGTCCCACATCGTCTTCGTCCACGCCGACGATCTGTGGATCGTCGGGCGTGACGGCGGCAACGCCACCCGGCTCACCAGCTCCGACGGGGCCGAGACCGATCCGGCGTTCAGCGCCGACGGACGGTGGGTGGCCTTCTCCGGCCAGTACGGCGGCAACACCGACGTTTACGTGATGCCCGCCGCGGGCGGGCAGCCCCAACGGCTCACTTGGCATCCGGCCCCGGATGTCGTCCAGGGCTGGACCCCGGAGGGGGCGATCCTGTTCGGATCGAGCCGGGAAGCACTGCCGACGATGCTCTCGAGGTTCTACACCGTTCCACGGGCAGGCGGGCTGCCGGCGCCGCTCGCGCTGCCGCAGGCGTACCTGGGGGAGATGTCCGCGGACGGCGGCCACATCGCCTACCAGGAGACCGTGTACTACGACCCCGAGTGGCGCAACTACCGGGGCGGCCAGGCACAGCCGGTAAACGTCGTGTCCACGTCCACCTGGGAGCGCGCGACAGCGCGCTGGGAGGGCGAGCGCCATATGGATCCGGTGTGGATGGACGGCATCGTCTACTACCTGTCCGAACGCGACTGGGCCAGCAACGTCTGGTCGTTCGATCCTCGCACCGGGGCGGAGCGGCAACTCACCCGCCACGCGGACTTCGACGTCAAGTCGCTGGGCGCGGGCGCCAGCGTCCTGGTCTATGAGCAGGCAGGGTACCTGCACGAGCTCGACCCCGCGTCGGGCCACACCCGACAACTAGTGCTGCGCCATGATTAAACGTTCGGGTTTGCGGTGCTGTGATTCGTCGATGATTGCGCGCTGTAACCCATGTCCGTGTCCGAAGATTGTGACGTGACGGACCACTAGTGTCCTGCCCGACAATTGGGGCTACTTTATTTCCGCCGCCGGCTGCGTGGCCCAGGCTCGAGCAGCGGCGTCGGGAGTCGCGTTCGGCGTCGAGAGCGGCTGCTGTGCACCAGTTCAAGTGTTGGCCGCAAGCCGGCATTGGGTAAACGCATTTATCAGGCAGCACACTAGAGGTCGGTGTCGCGGGCGACATGAACTGGTCGCGGCCCCGCTGGGAAGAGGTCCCACCGACGCGGTTCCAGAACATCGACCTGTCGCCGACCGGCAAACGCGCCCTCTTCGAGTGGCGCGGAGAGCTTTTCACCGTACCCGCGGGGGAGGGCTCGTGGCGCAACCTGACCCGCACTCCCGGAGTGGCCGATCGGCATCCGGCGTGGTCGCCCGACGGCTCGCGCATCGCCTGGTTCAGCGACGCCGGAGGCGAGTACGGCCTGGTCATCGCCGAGCAGGACGGGTCGAACCCGCGCCGCATCGATATCCCCGATCCGTCGTTCTACTTCCGGCCCGCGTGGTCGCCCGACGGCACGAAGCTGGCGTTCACGGACACGCACTACCGCGTGCTCGTCCTGGACGTCGAGTCCGGCGGCGCGGAGCACGTCGACACCGACCGCTACGCCCACCCGCAACGTTCGCTGAATCCGGTCTGGTCTCCCGATTCGAGGTGGATCGCCTACGCGCGCCGGCTCGACAACCAGTTGCGGGCCATCTTCATCCACGATACCGAGTCGCGGGAGACGCACCAGCTCACCGACGGCACCGTGGACGCAATCGCTCCGGTGTGGGACGAGTCGGGGAAGTACCTCTATTTCCTCGCGTCGGCCGACTACGCTCTGAACACCGGCTGGCTCGACATGACGTCCTACGACCGTCCGGTCACTCGAGCCCTGTACCTGGTGCTGCTGCCGGCCGGGGAGCCGTCGCCGTTCCTGCCTCGCAGCGACGAGGAGGAGGGCGAGACTGAAGGGGACTCGGACAAGCCGGCGGGCGACGATGGCCAGGACGCGCCGGACGGCGAAGCGCCCGCGGAGGTGGAGATCGACTTCGAGGGGATCGATCGGCGCATGGTGGGTGCGCCGGGACTTCCGGCGAAGAACTACGCAGGGCTGGTTCCCGGCCCCCGAGGCTCGGTCTTCGTGACCGGGGCCGGCGGGGACGAAGGCGATGCGACGCTGCTGAAGTACGCCGTCGAGGAGCGCGAGGCGGTGGACTTCCTCACGCAGGTTCGCGCCGGAGGTCCGCGTGTGCCTCCAGGAAGCGACATCGCCGTCTCTGACGATCGGAAGCAGTTGCTCTACCGGTCCGGTTCCAACTGGCACGTGGTCGGCACCGAGCAGCCGCCGGGGAACGGCGACGGACGGATCGAGCTGGACGGCATGCGGGCGCGCGTCGAGCCGAGGGCCGAGTACGCGCAGATGCTCCGCGACGGCTGGCGCTTCATGCGCGACTTCCTGTACGTCGACAACCAGCACGGCGCGCCCTGGAACGACGTGTGGGACTGGTACTCGGCGTGGCTGCCTGACGTGCGCCACCGCGCGGACTTCAACCACCTCCTCGACATGCTTTCGGGGGAGGTGGCAGTCGGCCATTCCTACGTGTTCGGCGGCGACTATCCCGATCTGGAGAATCCGCGCACCGGACTGCTCGGCGCGGACCTGGAGGAAGCCGACGGACGCTATCGCATCGCGCGCATCTACGCGGGCGACGCGTGGTGGCCGGACACGGCGGGACCGCTCTCGATGCCCGGGCTGGAGGTGGGCGAGGGCGACTACCTGCTCGCCATCGACGGAGTCGAGCTGCGTCCGCCCACGAATCCCTACCGCCGGCTGGACGGCACGGCGGGGCGGACGATCACGGTGACCGTCTCGTCGTCGCCGGCGCTGGACGACGGGCGAAACATCGTCGTCGCGCCGATCGCGAACGAGTCCTTCCAGCGCATGTGGGCGTGGGTCGCAGCGAACCAGGCGCGCGTGGACGAGCTGAGCGGGGGGCGACTCGCCTACGTCTGGCTCCCGAATACGTCACGGAACGGATACGAGTTCTTCAACCGCATGTACTACGCGCAGAAGGATCGCGAGGGCGCGGTCATCGACGAACGCAACAACGGCGGCGGCTCGGCCGCCGACTACATCGTCGACATGCTGGATCGCGAGCTCACCGGCTACTTCAGCTCGCCCGCGGGCGGCCGCAAGCCGTGGACGCAGCCGATGGCCGGACTCTTCGGACCGAAGGTGATGATCGTCAACGAGAGCGCCGGCTCGGGCGGCGATCTGCTGCCTTACCTCTTTCGCTTCCGGGGCATCGGCCCGCTCGTCGGTACGAGAACGTGGGGAGGGCTGGTGGGAAGTTGGGACACCCCGCCGCTGATCGACGGCGGCTTCTTCGTCGCGCCCCGCGGCGGCTTCTTCGCCCTCGACGGCCAGTGGGCCGTCGAGGGCGAAGGCGTCGCGCCGGACATCGAGGTTCGCAACGACCCGGCACCGGTAATCGCGGGTGGCGACCCGCAAATGGAGGCGGCGGTTCGCGAGGCGCTGCGGTTGCTGGAGACGGAGAAGGTCACCTTGAAGCCGGAACCTGCGCCGCCCGTGCGGTGGCGGCGTCCGGAAAGATAGGGCCTTGAGCGTTGCCCGAGCGCTGACTGGCGAAGCGCTTCTGCCGACGGACGCTGCCCGGCCTGCCGTCGCTACTACGGCTCGGCACGACGCAGACCGGCCACACGGTCGAAGTCCCGGTCGTAGCTGACGATCTCGGTGATTCTCCGTCGCTCCATGTGGGCCACGGCCAGCGCGTCCTCGAAGTCGAGAAAGGCGGAGGATGCATAGAGGTCGAGCGCCCGCAGGCAGACGCGCTTGTGCGGGAGCTTGAGACCACGTAGCGTGAGAATCGGCAAGAGCCGCGCTTGAATTTCCCCATGGTCCAACCGGTACGGCAGACGAGGAGACGAGAGCACGTAGACCACCTCGGCGACGATGGCTTCGAAGGTCGAGATCTCCTCTTCTCCCCGCTGGACCCGCTGGAAGAGCTCATAGCAGGCTTCCGCCTTGGCTTCGTCATCCCTGGTCAGTTACCGGAGGATGACGTTCGCGTCGAGGAATCTCACTCTTCACTCATCTTCTGCAGGGTCTGCTCGGCCCTGGCGTCGCGGGCGACCCGCGACAGCTCGTCGAAGTCCTCCGGCTTCCTGGAGGGTTTCACCGACCCGTAGGCCGATTCCAGGCTGTAGGCAACCGGCTTGAGACGCACTTCACCCTCCGCGATCATGAAGGTGACCTTGTCTCTGGGCTTCAGGCCGAGCAGACGCCGCACCTCGGCGGGAACGGTGACCTGACTGCGCTGGGTGAGCGTCGTGGTGATTTCCTTCATCGGCGATGTCTTCAATGGAATATCAATAGATCAATGATCATTAATCGTATCATTGGCCGCCCAGAGACGGGTTTCATCGGCTGAACCGGCGCGGGAACTGCCGCATTGCCAGGGGGCGATTGACACCCTCCGGATGTTGCCCGGATACTACTGGGGTCCGCGCTGGTCCATGCCCGTACAACGAACGCCGACCCCCGTTTCCGGATGTTTCGCGCTGCTTCTGTGCGTCGCACTGACCGGATTCGCCGTCGCGGCGCTTCCGGCCCGGGCCGCCGAGTCTGCGGCGGCGGTTCCGACGCGCGCGGCCGGGTCTACCGAAGCGGTTCCCACGGCTGCTCCGTGGGGACAGAATTTGCCCGCGGACGGCTGGCAACGCGCGCTCCTCGACCGTTACTGTGTCGCCTGCCACAACGAGCGGCTGCGTACCGCCGACCTCGCGCTCGACACCCATGACGTGACCCGGATCGCCGACGCGCCGGCAGTCTGGGAGACCGTGGTCCGCAAGCTGCGCGCCGGCGCGATGCCGCCCTTGCCGCGTCCGCGCCCCGATGCCGCCACCTACGAGCGGTTCATCGGCTGGCTGGAGACCGAGCTGGATCACGCCGCGGCCGCCGATCCGAACCCGGGACGGACCGAGGCGTTCCACCGGCTCAACCGGACCGAGTACGACCATGCGGTGCGCGACCTGTTCGACGTGGAGATCGACGTCGCGGAGCTGCTGCCGGCCGACGGGGCCAGCTACGGGTTCGACAACATCGCCGGCGTGCTCGGCGTCTCCCCGACGCTGCTGGAGCGCTATCTCGCCGCCGCCCGCAAGATCAGCCGCGTCGCGGTCGGGCGTCCCGCACCATCGGCCACCGCCGAGGTGTTTCGTCTGGCGAGCGACCTGCCGCAGGACGACTGGGTGGTGGGCATGCCGTTCGGCACCCGCGGCGGCGGCGCGTTCCGCCATACCTTTCCCGAAGACGCCGACTACGTCTTCCGTGTCCGCCAGGCCCGCAGCGCCGGGGACGCGCTGGCCGTCTTCGATATCGCGCACACGCTCGAGGTGAGCCTCGACGGCACGCTGGTGCGTACCTTCACGGCGGGCGGACCGCCGCCCGCGGATGCCCCGCGCGACAGCGACGAGTACCGCGCCTGGCAGAACCGCCAGCGAACCATCGACCGTGACTGGGAGTTCCGCCTGCCGGTCAAGGCCGGGCCGCGCGAGTTGCGCGTGACGTTCGTCCGGCGCACCGCGGCGTATCCCGAGACGCTGCGACAGCCGTATCTGCGGCCGTACACCAGCATCACCGGCGGCGACACCCGGGTGCAGCCGTACCTGGGGAGCGTCGCCGTCACCGGACCGTTTGCGGCGAGCGGCGGGGCACCGGTGGAGGAGACCCCGAGCCGTCGCCGTATCTTCGCCTGCCGTCCCCTCAGCGGGGCCGCGGCCGATCAGTCCGATTGTGCGCGCCGGATCCTGACGAACCTGGCGCGCCGCGCCTACCGCCGGCCAGTGACACCTGCCGATCTCGACGTCCTGCTCGGCTTCTTCGACGAGGGCCGGTACGAGGGCGGCTTCGACGCCGGCATCGAGATGGCGCTGCGCTGGCTCCTCGCCAGTCCGGAGTTCGTGCTGCGGGTCGAGCGGGACCCCGTCGGTGTCGCACCCGGGACCAACTACGCGATCAGCGACCTGGAGCTGGCGTCGCGGCTCTCGTTCTTCCTCTGGAGCAGCATTCCCGACGACGAGCTGCTCGACCTCGCCGCGGCCCGCCGGCTGCGCGACCCGGAGGTCCTGGAGCAGCAGACCCGGCGCATGCTGTCCGACGAGCGCTCGCGGGCGCTTGTCACCAGCTTCGCCAGCCAATGGCTGTATCTGCGGAACGTGCCGGCAGTCGTGCCGGACGAGGACCGCTTTCCCGACGTCGGCGAGGGCCTGCGGCAGGCGATGCGGCGGGAGACGGAGCTGTTCGTCGAGAGCGTCTTCCGCGAAGATCGCAACGTGCTGGACTTGCTCACGGCGGACTACACCTTCGTCAACGAGCGGCTGGCCCGCCACTACGGCATGCCGCGCATCTACGGCAGCCACTTCCGGCGCGTGCCGGTGACGAACGAGGCGCGGCAGGGGCTGCTGGGCCACGCCAGCATCCTCGCGGTCACGTCGTACCCCAACCGGACGTCACCGGTGCTGCGGGGCAAGTGGGTGCTGGAGAACCTGCTCGGGACGCCTCCCGCGCTGCCGCCGCCGGACGTGCCGGCCCTGGAGGAGACGACCGCCGGCGGGGAAGCGCTCTCAATGCGCGAGGCGACCGAGCGGCACCGGGCGAACCCGGTCTGCGCGAGCTGCCACCGGCTGATGGATCCACCCGGTTTCGCGCTGGAGCAGTTCGACGCGATCGGACGCTTCCGTACCCGCACCGCCGCCAACACGCCGATCGACGCCTCCGGCGAGTTGCCCGACGGCACCCGCTTCGACGGGGCGGCGGGACTGCGCGCGGCGCTGGTGCGCACGCCGGAGCGCTTCGTCGGCACGCTGATCGAGAAACTGATGACCTACGCGCTCGGGCGCGGTCTCGAGTACTACGACGCGCCGGCGATCCGCGCCATCACGCGCGGCGCCGAGAACCACTACCGGTTCTCGTCGCTCATCGTGGGGATCGTCAAGAGCATGCCGTTCAGGATGAGGAAGGCTGAATCATGATCATCACCAGGAAGACGCTGCCGCGGCGTACGTTCCTGCGCGGCGTGGGCGCGACGCTGGCGCTCCCGATGCTGGATGCGATGACCCCGGCGTTGTCCGGGATCGGCGCCGTCCGTGCGGCCGAGCCCGTGCGCCGCCTCGGGTGGGTCTACCTGCCGAACGGCATGGCGATGGAGTCGTGGACGCCGGCGGCGCAGACCGCGCTGGAGTTGTCGCCGACGCTCGGCCCGCTCGACGCGTACCGCGACCGGATGGTGGTGCTCAGCGGTCTGGCCCAGGGGCAGGCCGAGGCGCTCGGCGACGGCAACGGCGAGCATACGCGGGCCACCGCGACCTGGTTGAACGGCGTCCATCCCAGGGAGACCGAGGGGGCCGACGTGCGGGCCGGCATGACCGCGGATCAGGTCGCCGCGGAGCAACTCGGCCGCTCGACGCCGCTGCCGTCGCTGGAGCTGGCCATCGACCGCGACTTCCTCGTCGGCAACTGCGAGAACGGCTATAGCTGCATCTACATGAACACCATCGCGTGGCGCGACCCGACGACGCCGCTGCCGATGGAGAACAACCCGCGCGTGGTCTTCGAGCGCCTCTTCGGCGAGGGCGGCTCGACGGCCGAGCGGCGGGCGCAGTTCCGCAAGGACCGAAGCATCCTCGACGCCGTCACCGACGACCTCGCGCGGCTGCAGCGGGAGGTCGGGGCAGGCGATCGGGCGCGGGTGACGCAGTACCTCGACGCGGTCCGCGCCACCGAGCGGCGCATTCAGCTCTCGGAGAAGAGCGACACGGAGCTGCCGGACCTCGCCCGGCCGATCGGCATCCCCGAGTCCTACACCGACCACGTCGGACTCATGTTCGACCTGACCGCCCTGGCGTGGCAGGCGGACATCACCCGGGTCTTCACCTTCATGCTCGGCCGCGAGCTGAACGGCCGCGCCTATCCCGAGGTGGGCATTCCCGAGTCGCACCACGGCATCTCCCATCACCGCTACGATCCGGTGAAGCTGGAGCAGCTCGCGAAGATCAACACGTACCACGTGACGCTCTTCCGGCGCTTCCTGGAGACGCTCGCGGCGACGCCCGACGGGGACGGATCGCTGCTGGACAACTCGTTGATGCTCTACGGGGCATCACTCAGCGACAGCAACAAGCACCTGCACTACGACTTGCCGCTCATGCTGGTCGGCGGCAGCGGCGGGCACCTGAAGGGCGGACGGCACCTACAGTATCCGCGGGATACGCCGATGACGAACCTGCTCGTCAGCCAGCTCGACAAGGCGGGGGTGCGGCTCGACGACGGGCTCGGCGACAGCACGGGACGACTCCAGGAGCTGGCCCGGCTCGCTGATGTGTAGACCGATGCGCGGCTACGCTCCTCGAATACACGCTGATGGTCCGCGCCGGCCTGTACCTCGGACCTCCGCACGGCTCTCGACATCCGGCACCCACGGCTGCGTCGTCGTCTCGGCGGTCATGCTTGCGGCATGTCTCTGTTTGCCGGGGGGTTCGGTAGCGCAGGCGACCAACGATGCGACGCTGCTGCACCGGTCGGCCCACCAGGGTGATGCGCCGGCGGTAGCGCGTCTGCTGGACGGCGGCGGGGAAGTCGACGCTGCGACTCGCCACGGCGTGACGCCGCTGGCCCTCGCGACTGCGAACGGGCATGCCGCGGTCGTCGAGACTCTGCTCGGCGCCGGGGCGGATCCGAATCGCACATCGCCACAGGGCGAGACGCCACTGATGGTCGCGGCTCGGACGGGCGTCGTCGACAGCGTGACCGCGCTGTTCCGGCACGGCGCTGGCGCCGGGGTCGACGCGCGGGAGGGGTGGCGCGGCCAGACGGCGCTGATGTGGGCCGCGGCAGAGGGTCACGCCGCGGTCGTCGCGCCTCTCGTGACGGCCGGGGCGGACATCGACGCGCGCTCCGACGGGGGATTCACGCCGCTCGCGTTCGCGGTCCGCGCGGGCCACGCCGATGCTGTCGAGGCGCTGGCGAAGGCGGGGGCGGACGTAGACCTCGCGCTGCCGGACGGCACCAACCCGCTGCACCTGGCGGTCATCAACGCGCACTACGACGTGGCGGTGCAGCTCCTGGAGCACGGCGCCGACCCGACCGCTTCGGAGCCGGGGTGGACACCGCTGCACCAGCTCATCTGGACCCGCCGCCCGAACCGGCACTACAACAACCCGTCCGCGTTTCCGACCGGGAGCGTCAGCGGCCTGGAGCTGGCCCGCGCGCTCGTCGCCCACGGCGCCGACGTTGATGCCCGCCAGACGGCGGAGCCGCGCGACGGCTACCGCAACATGCTCAACCGCAGCGGCGCCACGCCGTTCCTGCTCGCGGCAAAGGCGGTCGATCTGCAGATGATGCGCCTGCTGCTGGAGCTCGGCGCCGACCCGCTGGTGACAAACGAGGACGGCACCACCGCGCTGCTCGTGGCGGCCGGCGTCGGCATCTGGTCGGCGAGCGAGAGCCCGGGCAGCGCCGAGGAGGCGCTCGAGGCGGTCAAGCTGATGATCGAGCTCGGCGATTCGGTCACCACCGTCGACGACAACGGCGACGCGGCGCTCCACGGCGCCGTGATGCGCGGCTTGCCGGAGCTCGTCCTCTTCCTGCTCGAGCAGGGCGCCGCGCTCAATCCGGTCAACGAGCGGGGCTGGACGCCCCTGACCATCGCCCAGGGCATCTTCTACGCCAACCTCGGGCGGCGCTGGCCGGACATGGAGGCGTTGCTGCTGGATCTCGGCGCAACGTCTCCAACGCCTCCCGAGCCCCCGCGGTAGCCCCCGATGGAAGACGGCACGGCGCGCACGATCCATCCGGATCGACCGGGCACGTCTCGACGCATTGCGTTCACCGAACGTGCGGTTGCCGCGGCTCGCGGAGACAGAGTTTTGGCAAGCTGTCGTGTGCACCGTCATACGGAAGTCATCTTCTTGACATCAGAAGAATGGCGCACCATGAGGACGACGTTGACCCTGGACGAGGACGTGGCGGACTTTCTGAGGGCACAGAGTCGTCTGCACGACAAGCCGTTCAAGCAGGTTGTAAACGAGGTTCTGCGGCGAGGCATGGCGCCCGGACCCCAAGGGCCTGAACCGCCGAGATTCCGGGTTGTTCCCAATCCCAGCGGGCTCGCCCCCGGTGTCGATCCGCTGAGGCTGAACCAGCTCAACGATCAACTGGAGGTGGAGGACTTTGCCGCGGAGAGCGGACAGTGATCGTACCGGACACCAACCTGCTGGTTATGCGTACAACGAGGGCGCGCCGTACCACGAGGCGGCCAGGCGCTGGTGGGAAGGTCTGGTCAACGGTTCGGAGAGAGTCGGCCTGCCGTGGGTCGTCTCGACCGGGTTCGTACGGCTGATGACGCATCCACGGGCATTGACGTCGCCCATGTCGCCGGCCGACGCCATCGCGCACGTCAGGAACTGGTTTCGGTACGCTCATGTCACGCCGATCAACCCCGGCGCCGAGCACCTGACACACGTCCAGCGGAATCTGGACGCCGCCGGCGTCGGCGCCAATCTCGTGACGGACGCCCATATCGCCGCCCTGGCCGTCGAGTATCAGGCGGAGGTCCACTCGAACGATTCCGACTTCAGCCGGTTTCCTCACGCGCGCCCGCGTCGGGCACGTCGAAGTCCCGGAGCGCTACAGCATCAACTGGGTGTGCTCGACGTCGAGCCAGCGACCGAACTTGTAGCCGACGTCCTTCAGCACGCCCACCGTTCTGAAGCCGAGCGCGCGCTGCAGGGCCAGGCTCGCGTCGGCCTCGGTGCAGGCCCCGCCGATCAAGGTGCGATGACCGAGTGATCGCGCCCGTTCGATCAGATCCGTGAGAAGAACGCGCCTGATACCCCGGCGATGCCGATCGGGGTGGACGTAGACCGAACCCTCGACCGATCGGCGGTAGGCCTCGCGCGGTCGCCACGGCGAGAGATACGCGAACCCGGCGACGTCGCCGTCGAGCTCTGCAACGGTCACCGGATGGGCGTCGGTCCGGCCGTGAAACCACGCCGCGTAGTCCTCCGGCGTGCGCGGCTCGAGATGGAAGGTGCAGGTCGAGGTCGCGATGTAGTGGTTCATGACCCCGGCGATGAAGGGGAGGTCCGCCGCGGTGGCGCGTCGGATGGTGATCATCTCGGCAACCATGGTCATCCTCATCGCAGTTCGGCTGCAAGTGTTCGCGTCCGTCATTCAATTCGGTTCCGGCCGCTTCTGGTCGTCCGCGGTGAGGCACGTGCACCGGCGGACGCGGCAGAGCCGAAGGCAACGCACGGTGCAGTATCCGTGCGCCCTGCGTGTTCTCGCCGTTTCGTGTGATTTCAGACACGCGATCGTCAGGGAAGCGAACGAGGCAGATGGCGAAACCTGCTAGGATTTCGGCGGGGAGACATGTTTCCAATAGCACAACCGAGCGTCCGCGCGTCGGTCGGTGCGTTGTTCCGCCTGACGTGGCGCTCCCTGCAGGTCGCGGTCGCGGTCGCGGTGGTCGTCGTCCCGTTCGCATACGCGGTCACCGCCGTGCACAACGACGTAGTTGCTGGCGGCCGGTTCCGGTCTTGCGGTCGGCATCGGACTCTGCCTGCGCATGCGCGAGCGGATCGGACGTTCTGCCGGGATTCTGGTCGGCGCGCTTGCCGAGATGACGGCGGCCCTGTTCGCCGGACTCGTGCCGGGGAATGGGGTCATGTGGATAGTACCCCCACTGGTGGCGCTCTCCGTCGGCCTGGTCGACGGGCTCGGAACGTCACGGCTGCACGGGTACCGGGACGCATGCGTCGAGACGTTGACGATGTCCACCCTGATCGGAACCGGCCTGCTGCCGGCGCTGGGCGTCGGGGGAGCCCTGTCCTGCTTCCTGGTCACCCCGCCGACGGCACTCATCGCGGGCGCCCTCACCGCAAGCCCGACGGGGCGACGCTTCGCTCGGCCGCCCGTCCTCCTGATATTCGGTTCGCTCGCCGTGTTGACCCTCGCGGTGGATGGGGTCATGCACGAAGGGCTTCGCGGCGGCCAGCTTCGCGCCGACGCGCTCCTGAACGCGGCGGTGAGCGTCCCCGTGGCGATGGTCGCCCTCCCGGTCGCGGTGTTCCTGGCCGCCCGCGCCGCCGCGGTCTGGTTGCAGCCCCGGCTCCAGGTCTATCGGCAGTTCGCCGAGTATCTGCGTGTCATGTGGATCCCGATCGGCGGCTTCGCGATCGGCTACCTGGCGATCATCGTCGTGTTCGCCGGTTTCGGCGGCATGCTGGCGCGCTTCAGCCCCGCAGCGTTCGCCGGCGCCGAAGACGCCGGCATCGGTGAGTGGATCGCCTTCGCGTTCTTCCGGGCGCTGGCCCAGGACTATCCCGGCATCGTTCCCGTCTCGCCCGGTGCATGGCTGCTCGTAGGCGTTCAGGTGATCCTGGCCGTGGGCTGGGCGCTGGTCGTCTTTGCGGCCGTAATGTCGTCCATCCAGCCGCGGCTCGAACGGATCGCCCGGCCGGCCCTGCACTCGACCGGCGAGTGAATCTCCGATCCGGTCCGGCGTGAGACCACGTCGACGTACGAAATTCTTCGTATTGACAGATCTACGAACTGTTTCGTATCGTTAGTTTCTACGAACTGCTTCGTAGCGTGGAAGCGATGACCGTCCGCCGCCGACCAACCGACGCCGAGCTCGCCATCCTGCGCGTCCTGTGGGCGCAAGGGCCGAGCACGGTCCGCGAGGTCGCGGAAGAGATGGGGCGGGAGAGCGCGTACACCACCGTGCTGAAGCTGCTGCAGATCATGACGGACAAGAACCTGGTGCGCCGCGACGAGTCGGCGCGCACGCACGTCTACCGCGCGGCGCGCTCGGAGCGCGCGACGCAACGGCAGCTCGTGCGGGATCTGGCCGACCGCGCCTTCGGGGGATCGGCGGCCAGACTGGTGATGCAGGCGCTGGCCGCGAAGAAGGCGTCGCCCGAGGAGCTCGCCGAGATCCGCGAACTGCTGGCGGAACAGGAAGGGAAGCGGGAGGAAGCGTGATGAGAGATTGGATCGAGATCACCGGCTGGACGCTGCTGCACTTCGTGTGGCAGGGGGCCATCCTCGGCCTGCTCATCGCCGGCGTCCTGTGGATCTACCGGCGCCGATCGGCCAGCACGCGCTATGCAGTCGCCTCCGGCGGCCTGCTTGCCCTGCTCGCCGCTCCCGTGGTGACCGGGGCGGTCCTCTGGCAGGCTGCACGCACGGTGGAACCCTCCGGAAGTGCAGACCGGGTGGCAGCCCGCGCATTGGGGACCGGCGCGACCAGTGGTCACGCCCTCGTCTCCCGTAATTCGATGGATGCCGTGCACGCACGTCTCGCGGCCGCGCTCCCGGGAGTCGTGGCCATCTGGCTCGCCAGCGCCTCCCTGCTGCTGGTGCGAATGGGCGGGGGGCTCTGGCGGGTGCACCGTCTCCACGAGGCCGGATTTGCTGCCCCGGCATCGCGCTGGCAGGAAGTGGCGGCGCGGCTGGCGTCACGCCTTGGCCTCCAGAACGCCGTTCGCGTCGTGGAATCGCGTCTGGTCGGCACGCCGACCGTCGTCGGCTGGATGCGGCCGATCGTCCTGCTGCCGGTTGCAGCCCTCGCCAACCTCACGCCGGCGCAGGTCGAGGCGATCCTGGCGCACGAGCTGGCCCACATCCGCCGCCACGACTACCTCGTGAACCTGCTGCAGTCGTTGGGGGAGACCGTCCTGTTCTATCACCCGGCCGTCTGGTGGGTCTCGGGGCGAATCCGGGCCGAGCGCGAGCACTGCTGCGACGACGTAGCGCTGGTGGTGAGCGGCGACCGCCTCAGCTACGCCGCGGCCCTCGCCGCCCTCGAGGAGTGGCGCGGGCGCGAGATGGCGCCGGCGCTCGGCGCGGCCGACGGCCCGCTCGGCGGGCGGGTGCGGCGGATCCTGGATCGACCGTCCGGTAATCGGCCGCGTTTCCTGCGCCGGGCCATGGCCTGGGGCCTGGCGCTCGCGCTGGCCGCCGGGGTCGGCGCGGCGCTGTGGCCGCACGACGGCGTGGCGAGCCGTCCCGTGCAGGCGGCTGAAGCGGGTGCGGCGCCGGCTGGGCAGACATCCCGCTCGGCCGGCGCGGCCGACTGGCAGGTGTCCGAGACGGAGCACTTCGAGGTCCGCTACGGTCCCGCGCTGGCGGACGACATCGAGCGTGTCGAAGTCGCTGCCGAGCGTGACCGCCACGGCTGCTGTTCACGTCGAGCTGGCGAGGATCTGCCGCAGGCGCGCCGTGGTCTGGGCTCTGTCCAGCCGACTGGCGGCCACGTCCAGCGTCAGTGTTTCCCAGGTGTCCGGATCGAGCCGCTCGTTCGGCAACAGATCGTTCTCACTGAGAAAGACCAGGCAGGTGGCGAGCGCCACCCGCTTGTTGCCATCGACGAATGCATGATTCCGGCACAGGTAGAAGAGGTAGGCCGCCGCGACTTCCACCGGTTCCGAGAGTAGGGGCTCGCCCATCATGGTGGCTTGCGGCGCTACCACGGCGGATTCCAGCAACGCCTGTTCCCGCAGTCCGCCGGCGCCTCCGTGGGCGGCCAGGACTTCCGCGTGGATCGCCCTGACCGCCGATACGGTCGGATGGAGAAGCACCGGTCTCAAGACAGACGCCGAAAGAGAGCCGCGTTTTTCTCGATCAGGCGCCTCGCCGATACGCTGGCTTTTTCGGGATCGATCACGGGACGTACCGGTGTCAGCACGATGGTGCCGCCTTCGTGGAGACTGACCGTCACCTGGTCTCCGACCGTGAGCCGGGTGAGCTCCATCAGAGCCGCGTCGAAGATGATGCCCTGCGAGTTCCCGATCCGGGTGATCGTCTTCGTCATGCTGTAAAACTATGTTTTACGGACTAGCGCGTCAAGGTCATCACCAGTCCATGAGCGTGCGCGCGACGCGCACCGCATAGTCGGGCCAGCAGTCAGTTCCCTCGTGCGTCGGGCTGCCGTGCCAGCGATCGAACGGATCCTCCGCCAGTCCAAGGTCGAATCCTTGGAGAGCCCGGCTGCCGGTGGATGGCGCCGTCGGCGCCGGCGGGTCCAGCGTGCGGGCGATCGTGTCCCGCACGTCCTCGAGATGGAGGGCCGTAGCGCGATCCGAGACCCGCGCGACCGCGGCGCCGATGGTGCGGTCGAGCGCCCGCAGCTCTCCGCGCAGGAACGGCCGGGCGTCGCCGCCGGCCGCTTGGCGCCCGTTGAGACGAGCGTCGATCAGGTCCAGATAGACGCGCTGGACGTTACGGCGCCACGCGTCGATCCGGACGTCCGGCGCGTCGAGCTCCGCCCACAGCCCCGCCCGCAGGTCGGCGAGGAAATCGGTAGCCGAGTACGCCGCGTTGCCGTCGATCGCCTCTTGCTCAACCAGCCGCCGGATGCGGCCGGCGCCCAGCAGCGAGCGGAGCACGCGGGACTGGCTGGCGCGGATCCGTTCGAGCGCGCCGGCCGGCTCGATCCGTCGCAGGATCGCGGGGTCGACCAGGAACATCGGCGTCGTGAACGCGTGATCGTTCAGGAACGCGAGCGCCTCGGCCTGCGTTTCGCGCGGGATCGTCGTGAAGCGGACCCCCTCCTGCCCGACGTGCTTCTGCTGGGAATGGACCCCGCCGACGACCGCCGCGACGTGGTTCATCTCCAGCGCCCACTGGCCGACGAGCCGGCCGTAGAGCGTGTCGAGATCGTCGTACGTTTCCCCCGTCGCTTTCGCCGTGGCCGTCGCCTCGAGCAGCATCGCCGCCACCCGCTCCAGGTTCTTCAGCCCGAGCGCCGTCGACTGCACCGCGTCGGCGTCTCCGACCGCCTCGGTCAACTGGCCCGGATCCGCGTTCTGCGCCCCGGGCGTAGAGAAGCGGTACCACGCGGTCTCGTCCTGCTCGCGCGCCCACGTGTCGAGGGTCGGCTTCTCGTCATCGGTGCTCGCGGCGCCCGGGATCGGCGCGTAGCCCCACTTCGTGGCCCATACGTCGTACGGGCCGATCTTCGGGATCAGGTCCTCGACCGCGATGCCGTCCCCGGGCTGCGCCACGTAGTTGAACCGCGAGTAGTCCATCAGCGTGGGCGTGTGGCTCATCGTCCGGACCCAGTCCGGGTCGCGCACCTTCTCCGGCGGGTAGAGGGAGCTGGCCTTCATGTTGTGCTGGAAGCCGAGCGTATGCCCCACCTCGTGGGCCGCCACGTAGGCCAGCAGCTCGCCCATCAGCTCGTCGGGGAGGGGCAGGGTGCTCGCCCGCGGGTCGAGCGGTCCCACCTGCACGAAGTACCAGTCGCGCACCAGGTTCATGACGTTGTGGTGGAACTGGATGTCGGTCTCCAGGATCTCGCCGGTGCGCGGGTCGTGGACGTGCGGCCCTGAAGCGTTCTGAACCGTCGACGGCAGCCAGCGAATGACCGAGTAGCGTGCGTCCTCCGGGCTCCAGTCCGGGTCCTCGTCCGGGCTCGGCGCCTCGCGGGCGACCACGGCGTTGCTGAAACCCGCCGCCGCGAACGCCGGCTGCCACGCTTCGACGCCCTGCTTGATGTAGGGGACCCACTTCGTCGGGGTGGCCGGATCGATCCAGTAGGTGATCGGCTTCACCGGATCGGAGAGGGCGGCGTCCGGGTCCCGCTTCTCCAGCCGCCAGCGGGTGATGTAGCGGCGGCGCGGCGAACGGTGCTCGTCGCGGCCGTAGTCGATCTGCCGCACCGAGAAGTAGCCGACCCGCTCGTCGAACAGCCGCGGCTGCATCGGCTCGTCGGGCAGCTTCACCATGCTGTAGTGCAGCAGAACGGTGGCGCTGCCGGGCCGCATCCCGCGCCGGCGCGACGGTGTCCGCGGCCGGTTCTGCTGCGCCGACGACGGCGGCGGAACCGTGTAGGTGTGCGTCGTCTTCATCTCGATGTTCGCGGGGAATGCCGTCACGCTCTCGACGAAAGACCGGTCCCGGGCGAAACCGCGCGCCTGGAGCCGAGACCGCGCGCTGAACTCCGGTACCTCGGTGTTGAACAGGGACGTCACGTCGATGACCGGCGCGCCCGCTTCCGAGAGCGCCTCGATCCCGAACGCCTTGATGATGGAATCGTTGTTGGCCGCCTCGACCGCGCGGGCGATGGGACGGTCCGTGTCGGCCACGAGCGCGTGGGAGACGCCCTTGAGCAGCACCCGGTCGCCGTGCCGCTCCCACTTCACGACCCGGTTGCCGAGCGCCTGGCCGCCGTAGCCTACCCCCTCGGTGGTCCGGGCGATCCGGCTGACCCAGAGGAACTCCCTGCCGAGCTCGGCCTGCGGGATCTCGTAGAACACCTTGTCGTCGAGTCGGTGGACCGTGAAGACGCCGGCGTCGCTCTCGGCCTCGTCGGTGACCACGTCGCCGTACGGCTTGATCCCGTCGCGATTGCGACGCCCGCGGCGGCCGCCGTTCCCGGCATCTTCATCTGCTCCCTCGGTTTCGGCCGTCTGTTCCGGCTCCTGCTCGGGAGTGGGAGGATTCTGCGCGGCCGAGAATCCGGGCATGGTCCAGCAGAACGGCAGCAGGACGATGGCGACTGGCAGCGAGAGTCGGGCGGACGCCATGGGAACCTCCTACAGGTGACAGGCATCACGATCGTGACAAGAAACCCGACGATACACGACGGGGCGCGCTGGCGTCGCCTGCGAACGACCCCGCGTCGCCGGCGCCCTCGACGGCCACGACGGTTCTGTGTTCAGCGCAGCGTATCGACCAGCGCTCTCATCACCGGAGACTGTGCTAGTGGTGCGTCACGTCATCATCTTCGGATACGGACATGGGTTACAGCGAGCAATCATCGACGAATCACAGCACCGCACACCCGAACGTTTAATCATGGCGCAGCACTAGTGGTCCTCCGGCACGGCCGGCCCGACGATGTCACCGGTCACGGTGACGGTCCCCTTCAGCTCCAGTTGGGGGTACTCGGCCTCTGTCCGCCGCGCGGGGCACAACTCGGCGACGGGTCGCCCGCGCTTCAGGATGACGACCGGCTCGCCGGTTTCCTGCACACGATCGAGGATGGCCAGACAGCGGGCCTTGAAGTCCGACGCGTTGATCGTCTCCATACAACTAGTGGTTCGTCACGTCATCATCTTCGGATACGGACATGGGTTACAGCGAGCAATCATCGACGAATCACAGCACCGCACACCCGAACGTTTAATCATGGCGCAGCACTAGTCTTGTTGACCGGTCAGATGGTATCAAGGCCCGGATCTCACACGCCATGAACGTTGGTTACTTCGCCGCCCTTGCGGCCAGTGCGGTGAAAGCGGCTTCGAGCCCGGTCTCGGCCTGCTGCAGCGCGCCGCGCGCTGCCTCGAGCCAGCGACGGCTCGCGTCCAGTCGCCCGCGACCCTCCTGCAGCATCCGACCCGTCTCTGCCGGCTGCGGGCCGCCGAGGCCCTGTCGGCTCGCGACCATCCGTTCGGGGTCGAGCGCTTCCCGGATGCGGTCGACGCTGACCGGCAGGGGCTCGCCGTACGTCTCCTCGTAGACGTGCAGCAGCTCCTCGGCGGTCAGCTCCTTCGGCCGCTTGCCGTGGGCCCGGCCGTACTCGGTCAGCTCGGATGCGTAGTGGTGGCCGACGCGGAACGGCACGTCCGCGTGGCGGAGCAGGGTATCGGCCACTTCGGTCATCGTGGCGTAGTCGGCGTCCACCTCGGCCAGCGACCGCTCGGGGTCGACCTCGAGCCCGTTGACGACGTCGGCGTAGAGCGCGTACATCGCCCGCGCCTTGTCCGTCGTCTCGATGACCTGGTCCGCGCCGCGATAGTCGATCATGCCGGTCGACGTGTTGTGGGCGGTGAGAAACACCGTCTGGGCCTCGCCTACCACGGTGCTGGCGATCTGCCGGAGTCGTTCCAGGGCGATCGGATTGCGCTTCTGCGGCATGATGCTGCTGATCCCGGTCAGGGAGCGGTCGAGCAGGAGCCACGGAGCGGGGTCGTGGTACTGGACGTGCACGTCTTCGCTGAACTGGCCGACGGCTATGGCGGAGATTGCGAGGGCCGAGGCCAGCTCGGTCTTGGAATCCACCGACGAGACATGGTTGGCGTCGTAGGAGTTCTCCACGACGCCGTCGAAGCCGAGCAGCGCCGCCAACCGCTCGCGGTCGATGGGGAAGCCGGAAGTGCCGAGGGCCGCTGCGCCGAGGGGGCTGCGGTTGAGGCGCGCGTAGGCTTCTTCCAGGCGGGCCGCATCGCGCTCGAGTGCCGCGGCGAACGCCAGGAGGTAGTGGGCCAGGGAGGTCGGCTGCGCCTGCACGCCGTGCGTGTAGCCGGGGATTACCGTGCCGGTGTGCCGCCCGGCCAGCGCCAGCAGCGCGTCGCGGGGTGCGAGGAGGGATTCGTAGGTCGCGAGCAGCGCCGCCCGCACCCCGAGTCGGCGGAACGTCGAGCCGATGTCCTGCCGGCTGCGCCCGGTGTGCAACCGTGACGCGTCGCGGCCGGCCACCTCGACCAGGCGCTCCTCGAAGACCAGGTAGTCCGAGGACCGGCGCGCGCCCGGCTCGTCCCGCTCGGCGATGACCCGGGCGATACCCGTGGCAATCGTCGCCCCGAGCGACTCGGGGACGAGCCCTGCCTCGGCCAACATCACGATCGACGCCTTGTTGATCTGCCCAAGGTGGTGGAAGTCGTCGCGCTCGGCCTGCGCGGAAACGCCGGCCGGGAAGAGTGCGAGTACGGCAAGCAGAGCGATGGGCCGGCAGAATGGTGACATGGCGTCCTCCCGGAATGCGAGCGAGCGGTATCCGCCGGTCAGATGATGTGACCGGTCCAGCGACCGGCGATCACGATGCCGGCCCAGAGCAGCAGCGACGCGCCGCCGGCGATCCGCGCGGCCGGGGGCATTTCCCGCGCCGTGTCCCACTCGGCGACGCCGCGGAACGTCCGCAGATGGAAGATGCCCATGTTGATGCAGGCCAGCGGCAACAGCATGAACTTGATCTGGAAGGCGGGATTGTCGACGTAAGCCGGCGCGCGTGTGACGAACATGCCGAAGCCGGTGACGGCCGCCACGACAAAGGCCGCCCAGGTCCAGGGGAGCAGCTTGCCGGTGATCTGGCTTACCGGGTACCGGAGCGCGGCGAAGCCGAGCAGCCGCAGGTCGACCGTCATGATCGACCCGAGCACCAGGCCGATCGCGATCACGTGAATCGACTCCAGCAGCGGGAACCACCAAGTGAAGCCGATGTGCTGCGAGAGCGGGTGGTCCTGCAGCCATTGCCAGATGGACGGGTAGGCCGCCAGGTCCTCCCAGACGAACGGCACCTCGAAGGGATCGGTGATGTACTCGGAGTAGGCGATCCAGCGTCCGCCGAGCATGACGCCTATCCAGAGCAGGAGCGACACGCCCGCGATGACCCGTGCCGCGATCAGCCGCTCGGCCGATTGCTCCCAGTAGCCGTGCTGCTTCCGGTTCATCCGGTAGACGGCGAAGGCCAACCCCACGGCCAGCAGGAGGCACGAGAACTTGAAGGTGGCGACGGGGTTGTAGAAGTAGCGGACCGGCCGCGCCAGGATGAAGATCAGCCCGGTGGCCGCGTTGACGGCCAGGGCGTACCAGGTCCACGGCAGCAGCCGCCGGATCATCTCGCTGACGTTCTGATTCGGCAGCGCGAGACCCAGGAACTTCAGGTCCACCATGACGATGGAGCCGACCACTGTCGCGATCCCCATGATGTGGAACGACTGGGCGATCGGCGGCAGGCCCGGGACGTTGCCGAGCAGGTACACCATCCACTCGCGGGTCGGGCTCTCCGCGAGGGTCTGGGCCAGGAAGTCGCGCATGGGTCGGTCTTTCGTCGGTGCCGGAGTCAACGAGCGGCTACGCCATCCTATACTAGCGAGAACGTCAACGTGTTGAAGACCTGTTCAGCGTGGAGTGCCCGATGCGCAACCAGATACTCGTGACAGCGGTGGCATGCGCCTTTCTCGCCGGATGCGGCAGCGAGCCTGCGCCGGAGCCGGTGGTCGCCATTCCCGAAGCTGAGCCCCCGGCCGCGCCGCCCGCGTCGGCAAGCCTGCCGGACGTGATAGTCGCCGAGCGCGGCGGCTTCATTCCGGAGGGTGTCGAGTACGACATGATGAACGGCCGCCTGCTGACGGGCTCCCTCACCGAGGGTTCCGTCTTCCGGATCCATTCCGACGGCCGGGTGGAGGCCCTGGTGGAGGACGAGGAGCTGGTCTCCTCGGTCGGCATCGAGGCGGACGAGCCGCGGGACCGGCTGCTCGTGGCCAACGCGGACCGCTCGGTCTTTGCGAGCGGCGGAGTCGGCCAGGCCAAGCTGGGCATCTACAACCTGACCACCGGCGAGAAGCTCGCGATGATCGACCTCGCGGCGACCGTCGACGCCGGCGATGACGCCGCGCACTTCGCCAACGACGTCGCGGTGACCGACAACGGCATGGCGTACGTCACCGACACGCGGATGAACGTTCTCTACCGCGTCGGGGTCGACGGGACCGCGAGCGTTTTCCATCGCTTCGAGGACGGAGGGGCCGGGCCCAACGGCATCGTGCATCACCCCGGGGGGTATCTGCTCGTCGCGCGCGGCGCCACGCTCTGGAAGGTGCCGCTCGACGCCCCGGAGGCGGCGGCCGAGGTCATGCTGCCCGAAGAGGTGCCGGGGCAGGACGGGATGGTCTGGACCGCCGGACGCCTGGCCATCGTCAGCAACTCGTCGAACCGCGTGGTGGCGCTGACGAGCGACGACGACTGGGCCACCGCCGGCGTTGCCGGCGTAGCGGGCTACGAAGGCCAGGCGACGACCGCCGCGGTCGTCGGCGACGATGTCTACGTGGTCCACCCGCATTTCGCGGACGAGGATCCGCCGAGCTTCGAGCGCGTCGTTTTCGAGTAGAGAACGAATAGGCGCCCGTCATCATCCGTAGTAGATGGTGTGGGCATTGAAACGGTCCCCGATCCGGCCGGCGCGGCGATCCTGCCGGCGCCGGCCGTCTCCGACCTGAAGCTGGTCGCCGAGGCGCAAGCCGGCGGGCGAGAGGCGCGCGAGGAATTGGCTCGCCGCGTCCGGGGACCCGCCTATGTCCTCGCGTTGCAACTCGTCGGCAACCGGGACGATGCCCTCGACGTCGCGCAGGACGCGTTGCTGCGACTCTTTGCGCACCTCGGCCGGTTGGCGCCGGATCGACCGGTGCGACCCTGGCTGTTCGCCATCGTGCGCAACCGCGCACGCGACCTGTGGCGCAGCCGGAAGGCGCGCCCGAGTGAATCCCTCGATGCCCGGCCGGATCTCGAGAGCCACTTGGCCGCGCCGTCTCGAGATCCCGAACAGGAGGCTGCGCACCGCGAACGCGCCCGACGCGTGTGGTCCGCGATCGGCGCGCTGTCGAACGCGCACCGGGAGATCCTCGTGCGGCGGGACTTCCACGACCTGACCTGCGCGGAGATCGCCGGCGTCCTCGACGTGCCCGTCGGCACCGTCATGTCGAGGTTGCACGCCGCCAGGTCGGCGCTGCGGGACAGGGTGACGGCGGACGGAGGGAGCGATGCCTGAGCAGTGCGGGCGCGGCTTCGAGGGGGCGCTGCTGTCCGGCTACCTCGACGGCGCCCTGACGCAGGCGGACGAGCAGCGGGTGCGCGTCCACCTGGAGGACTGCGGCACATGCCGGGCGCAGGTGGAGCAGATGCGCCGGTTCCGGGAGGTGATCATGAGCACGAAGTTCGACGTACCGCCGGACGATCAGTGGTCGGAACAGCCGCGAAGCACGGCCAGCCGGCTCTCGTTCGGGGCCGGCTGGACCATTGTCGCCGTCTGGGCGCTCGCCCTCGGCGGCTACGCCGCGTGGGAGCTCTGGACCTCGGACGAGCCGCTGGCGGGGAAGCTCGTCGTGTTCGGCGGCTGGACCGGGTTCGGTCTGCTGTTCCTCGGGGTGCTGCTCGACCGGCTCAAGGCGATGAAGACGGACCGCTATCGGGAGGTGCAGAAATGATCGTCGTGACCGCAGACACCATCCAGGGCAAGGTCGTGACCCGCACGCTGGGGCTCGCCCGCGGCAACACCATTCGTACCCGGCACCTTGGCAAGGACATCCTGGCCGGACTGCGCAACCTGGTCGGCGGGGAGGTCTCCGAGTACACCAAGCTGCTCGGCGAGTCCCGCGAGCAGGCGCTCGACCGAATGGTGGCGGAAGCCCGGAGCCTGGGCGCCAACGCGATCATCGGCGTGCGGTTCGAGACCTCGATGGTGATGCAGGGAGCCGCGGAGCTGCTGGCGTACGGAACCGCGGTCGTGGTGCGCGACGAGTAGCGACTTGCGACGCACGCTGCGTCGGCACCGTCATCCCGTGTCGACCGTCGTTGATCGTGCGTGGACGGTCGAATATGATGCGCCGCCATGACCGCGGCATCCGACACGAAGCCGGGCGACGAGAAGCCCCACGTGCTCATTCGTCGGATCACTTTGCAGAATCTCCTGTCGTTCGGTCCCGAAGGGGTCGAGCTAGAACTCGGACCGCTGAACGTGCTGATCGGTCCGAACGGGTCGGGAAAGTCCAACCTCATCGCGGCGATTGGGCTGCTGCAGGCCGCGCCGAAAGATCTTGCAGCACCGATCGGCAAGACCGGCGGCATAGGCGAGTGGCTTCACAAATGCGATTCGGGCGACCGAAGAGGTTCAGTCGGGGCCGACGTCGACTGCCCGCCGCGCCGCGGCGGGTTGCGCTACAGCCTCTTCGTCGAAGAGCAGAGCCATGAGTTCCAGGTATACGCCGAGCTCGTTGGCGAAAACGAACCCGAGAGTGGCTTGCATCTGTATTACCACTACGAGCGCGGCGTGGGCACTCTGCACCCGAAGGAGGGCGTCCGCCGTGTACTCGCGGTAGGTGACCTGGATCGCAGGCAATCGGTTCTGTCGCAGTTGAAGGACCCTCACGCTTTTCCGGAGATCACCGACCTTGGCAAGAAATTCGAGAGAATTCGGGTCTACCGTGAATGGTCCTTCGGCCGGCAGACGCCGACGCGCCGGCCACAGCCATCCGATTCTCGCAACGACTTCCTCGCCGAGGACGCGAGCAACCTCGGGCTTGTCCTGAACAGGTTGCGCAGGACGCCTGCGGTCAAGAAGCGCCTCCTGGAAGCAGCTCGCAAGCTCTACGAGGGGTTGACGGATTTCGACGTGATCGTGGAGGGCGGCACCGTACAGGTATTCCTGGAGGAGAACGGCATCACCGTGCCCGCAGTGCGGCTGTCCGACGGCACCCTGCGGTATCTGTGCCTCCTGGCAATCCTGTGTCATGACGACCCGCCGCCGCTGGTGTGCATCGAGGAGCCCGAACTGGGCCTGCACCCGGACATGATGCCTACGATCGCCGACTTGCTGCGTGAGGCGTCGACTCGTTGCCAGTTGATCGTCACGACCCATTCGGACGTTCTCGTGGACGCGCTGACGGAGGAGCCCGAGAGTGTCGTCGTCTGCGAGAAGCACGAAGGACGGACGCAACTTCAGCGGCTGAACAAGAAGGACCTGGCCCAGTGGCTCGCTCGCTACAGCGTCGGTGAGCTCTGGAGGAAGGGAGAGCTGGGAGGAAACCGCTGGTGAGCGCGAGGGTTTACGTGGAGGGCGGCGGCAACCACAACAAGGCGCTGACGACCCGCTGTCGCGAAGCGTTCTCGGAGTTCTTCCGGAAGGCGGGGCTGGCCGGCCGGCTGCCACGCATCATCGCTGGAGGCGGCCGGAAACAGACCTACGATGACTTCTGCATGGCCTTTGAGGATCCGAAGAACGACGCCTTCACCGTGCTTCTCGTCGACAGCGAGGATCCGGTCGTGGAGGGCGCCGGTCCGTGGACGCACCTTCGGAATCGACAGGACGATAGGTGGAACAGGCCAGCGGAAGCCACAGACGAGCATGCCCACATGATGGTGCAGTGCATGGAAGCGTGGTTTCTCGCGGACCGCCAGACGGTGTCCGGGTTTTTCGGCAACGGCTTCAGACTGTCCGCTCTACCCAGGCGAACGGACATCGAACAAATCCCGAAGCGGGACTTGCTGAGGGGTCTCCAAAACGCAGCGCGCAATTGCAGAAAGCGTGGATACGAGAAGGGACGCGATTCGTTCGAGATTCTCGCCAGACTGGATCCGGAGAGGGTGACCGGCGCTTCGCCCCACGCACGGCGACTCGTGGACGTGCTCAGGGCCAAGTTGTAGCCTCCACCATCGGCGACCCGCACCGAGCACGCGGACGATCTCGTACTCGTCGATCCGAAAGCCCGGTGGCAGCGTGTGCACTAAGGAGAGTGCGCTGAATTAGGTTGCCATCTTGTGGGATTCCGGTCATAGTCGCGGCATGAGGCGAGACGTGGAGTTGGAAGCCACCATCGTCGGAAAGTACAGCGCGGTAGCGCCGGTGTTGGACGAGCGTAGTCGCCGGCGGTGGGCAGCGGCCGAGTCGGCGGCGATTGGCTATGGCGGCGACGCGCTGGTGTCGTCGGCCACCGGTCTGGCGCGGGAGACGATCCGCCATGGACGCCGCGAGATCGCAAGAGGTGAACCGCCGACGAGCCGCATTCGGGCTCCGGGCGCCGGACGTCCGGGAATCGAGCAGGACCAGCCGGGTGTTCTGGCGGCCCTTGAAGCGCTCGTAGAGCCGCTGACGCGCGGGGATCCGACATCGCCGCTGCGGTGGACGTGCAAGAGCCGCGCGAAACTGGCGGCGGCGCTGTCCGAGCAGGGATGGCGCGTGAGCTCGACCACGGTGGGTCGGCTGCTCCACCGCTTGGGCTACCGATTGCAGTCGGTGCGCAAACGGCAGGAAGGCACGGTCCATCCGGACCGCAACGAGCAGTTCGAGCACATCAATGCGACGGCGGACCGGTTTCTGGCCACCGGACAGGCGGTGATCTCGGTCGACACCAAGAAGAAGGAGCTGGTCGGGAACTTTTCGAATGCGGGCCGGGAATGGCAGCCGAAGGCGACGCCGCCCGCGGTGCGGGTGCACGATTTCCCGAGCGACGCGGAGGGGAAGGCGATTCCGTACGGCGTCTACGACATGGCCCGCAATGAAGCGTGGGTGAGCGTTGGATGCGACCACGATACGCCGACGTTTGCGGTGGCCTCGATTCGGCACTGGTGGCAGCGAATGGGTCAGAGCGCCTACCCGGATGCCACGACCCTGTACATCACGGCGGACGCCGGCGGGAGCAACGGGTATCGGTTGCGTAGCTGGAAGCACGAGCTTCAGAAGCTGGCGGACGAGACCCGCCTTACCATTCAGGTGAGTCACTTCCCACCCGGCACGAGCAAGTGGAACAAGGTCGAGCACCGACTCTTCTGCCACATCACGGCGAACTGGCGTGGCACCCCGCTGACGACCTACGAGACCATCGTCGACCGCATCGGCAACACACGAACTGAGGCCGGGCTTCAAGTACAAGCGGAACTCGACAGCGGTCAGTACCCTACCGGCGTGACGGTGACCAAGTCGGAGATGGACGCCATCGCGCTGGTTCCCGATGAGTTTCACGGCGACTGGAACTACAAGCTCGTCCCTCGATGAAGTTGGCAATTCTATATCGATCACTGTCCTAACCCGCGCCAACCCGCGCCGTGCGGTGCATCAGCGTCGCCGCGCCGTTGCGCCGGCCCGCGCTCCGCCGATGCTCACGACCTCAGATACGACGCCCCGTTCACGTCGACAATCGTTCCCGTGGTGAACTCGGCGCCCGGCGAGGCCAGGAACGCCACCGCGTACGCCACTTCGTCCGGCGTCGCCACGCGCCCGAGCGGGCTCTGGTGGCGGATGTCCTCTCCTTCCGGACCCTCCAGCCGGTGGGCGACGCGGTCGGTGGTGACGAATCCGGGTGCGACGGCGCCCACGAAGATGCCGTGCGGCGCCAGCGCCAGCGCCAGCGACTGGCTCATCGCGTTCATGCCGGCCTTGCTGGCGCCGTAGGCGGGGGCCTCCGGCTCGCCCCGGAACGCACCGCGGGACGAGACATTGACGATGCGTCCGCCGCCCTGCCGGATCATGTGCCGTGCGGCGCAGTACGCGGCGTTGGCCGCGCCCAGCAGGTTCGTCTCCAACGTCCGCCGCCAGCGCGTCTGCCAGTCGTCGTAGGACACGTCGGCCGGCGGGTGCGCTTCGTAGATGCCCGCGTTGTTGACCAGCACGTCGATGCGTCCCAGACCGGACACGACGGCATCGACCATCCGTTCGACCGCGTCGGCATCGCCGACGTCGGCCTGCACGAGCAGATGCGGCCCCTGGGCCAGCTCCGCCAGCGTCTGTTCCGCCGCAGCGCGGCCCTCGCGGTAGTGCACGGCCACCTGCGCGCCCCGTCCGGCGAACTGCCGTGCGATGGCCCGTCCGATTCCCCGCGACGCGCCGGTCACCAGCACGACCTTGCCGCTGAAGTCCATGTCTCGATCACCTCCGTCTCGCGGCTGACACTGCACCCGCCAGCGTGTAGTATGCGATCCCTGCCCGGCCGATCCGAAGCCGGCCGCGGGAACGTACTCCCATGACCACACACGTCCCTGTCTCGCAGGCTGTCACTCTCCACACGGTTACGGCGGCGGACAGGCGCGAGGCCCACGCGGTCGAGCTGCCCGAGTACGACCGGGAACGCTTCGACGACGTCGCCTTCATGACCGCGATGAGCCTGACCCTGCTGGGCAACTACGCCCAGACCGGGCACTTCGGCGGTCCGCTGGCCTATACGCCGTACAACGTGGCCTGCCATCTGGCCGGTCCGGCGCTGGGCGGGCTGCGCTACGACCTGCGCGAGCCGAAGTTTGCGTACGCCGACAAGTTCATGCTGGCGGGCGGGCACTGCATACCGACCTGCTACGCACTGTGGATCATCCTGTACGAGGCGTTGCGGCGGCAGCACGAGGAGACCGGCGATGCGCGTTTCGCCTGCGATCCGAAGGTGGCGATGCTGCCGATAGACGCGCTGGGGTTCCGCCGCGGGGCCGGGGCGCTGGCGACGCTGCTGGAGGAGAACGGCCTGACCGACCATTCCCTCTTTGCCGACGCGAAGGGACGCGGCATCCGTGCGCTGTCCGGGCACGCCGAGTCCATCGACGCGACCAACGACGTCAACGGCGGTCCTTCCGGCATCGGCATCGCGACCGCGGCGGGCAAGGCGCTGTTCTGGGACTACGTCGGGGCGCCGCCGGGGCTGAAGGTGGTCGCGCTCGAAGGGGAGTTCGCGCTGACCGAGGGGCATGCGCAGGAGCTGAAGAACATCGCTCTGGCGCAACAGGTCGGCAAGCGGTTGCGGGTGATCGTGTCGCAGAACAACGCGGGGATCGACGACAGCCTCGTCGGCGGGGTCGTCAAGAAGCGCTACACGGACTACGACCTTGCCCGGCAGTGGGTATCGTGGGGCTGGAACGTCTTCACCGTCGACGACGGGAACGATTTCGACCAGGTCCTCGCCGCGTTCAAGGCGATGGAGCAGTGGCCGGCCGACGACCGGCGGCCGATGATCCTGGTCGGCCCGACGGTCAAGGGCTGGTGGCCGGCAGCCCGCGACGGGCGGGTCGGAGCACGCGAGCAGATCGTCGGCTATCCGTCCCACCCCTACGCGTTCGAGATGAACGGCGACTACTTCGTCGGGTTGGCCGAGTCCTTCGAGCAGGCCTACGGCATCCGCTTCGACGGCATTCGCGACGGGGTTCCGGCGACCGAGCCGGAGCGCCTGATCCAGTTCAAGACGAACGTCGACGCGGTGATGTCGGTGCTGGAGCGCCGTCCGGGGCTGCGCGCGTGGATCGCCGAGCGGGTGCTCGACATCGCCGGCACCGTCGACCGGGCGCCGTCGCTGCGCATCGATCCGAGTGCCAACCCGATGCTCGACGCGCGCCTGCAGGTGGAGAACCTGCCGGTGGAGGCGCAGGACGTGGTCGTGCCCAACCCGCACACCGGCGAAGACGTGAAGCGGCGGATCGCCCTGTTCCTCGAGCCCGGCGAGAAGAAGGGACCGCGGCGGGCGGTCAGCGAGATCGGCGCCTGGCTGAACTACGTCACCGGCGGGCGTTTCATGACGATGGCGGCGGATCTGTCCGGCTCGATCAACGTCGAGAAGGCCAACCTGCTCGGCCACTACGACCCGGTCGAGAATCCGTACGGCACGCGGCTGAAGGCGGCGATACAGGAGGCGGGCAACGCGTCGACCATCATCGGGCTGGTCAGCCAGAACGCGTCGACCGATCCCGGCGGCTACGCCGGGGTGTGGGGGATCTCGGGGACCTACGGCGCGTTCACGCCGCTGATGTACACCCCCGCCCGGGTCTTCTCGCAGATGAACCAGGACAGCCCTTTCGAGCTGGGCGTCCTGCACGTGCTGGCCGGCCACTCGGGTCCCGAGACGGCGGCCGACGCGCGCACGCACTTCGGCATCTTCGCGCCGCAGGTGTGGACGCTGCTGCCGCGCGGCCAGGTCGTCAACCTCTATTTCTGGGACTACAACGACGTCGCCCCCGGCTACTTCGCGGCGGTGCAGCAGGCGCTGGCGGTCAAGGAGATCGGCATCGTCGTCATTCACGTGGCGCGGCCGGACTTCGTGGTGGCGGACCGGTCGACCTTTGCCGATACCGACCTGACGGCCGCGGCGAAGGGGCTCTATCTGATCCGCGACCACGACCCCGGCGCGCCGCCGATGGGCACCGTCTTCGTGCAGGGATCGAGCTCGACGAAGAATCTGGTCAACGTGATTCCGCGCCTCGATGCCGCGGGCCTCAACGTGCGCATCGTGTCGGTCATCAGTACCGAGCTGTTCGCGGCCCAGCCGGCGGAGTACCGGGAAAAGCTGCTGCCCGACGCCTCGCGCTACGACTGCATGATCGTCAGTACGATGACCAAGCGGGTGCCGCCGATTCCCAATCTCGGCGCCCTCACCGAGGAGTACTCGCTCTACGCCGACTTCGACGACCGCTGGCGGAGCGGGGGTATGGAGCCGGACGTCATCGCCGAGGCGCACCTCGACGACGAGTCGATCTACCAGGGCATCGTCCGCTTTGCCCGGGAACGCGCGTCCCGCCTGGAGCGGCAGCGACGTGCGCTGGAGACGCTTTCATGAATACGAATGCTCGTTCCGCGTCACGGTGGATCACGCCGGTCGCGGTAGCCGTCCTGTTGCTGGCGCCCGGCCCGGCGCCGGTCCAGGCACAGTCCGACGACGACTTCACGCCGGTGACCGACGCCATGCTGCAGCAGCCGGCCGATGGTGACTGGCTGACGTGGCGCCGCACCCTCGATGGCTGGGGCTACAGTCCGCTGGACCAGATCGACACGGACAACGTCGCCGAGCTGCGCATGGTCTGGACGCGGGGGCTCACCGACGGCTTTCAGTCCGGCACGCCGCTTGCCTACGGCGGCGTGATGTACATGCCGAACCCGAACGACGTCATCCAGGCTCTCGACGCGGCGACCGGCGACCTGCTCTGGGAGCACCGCCGCGACATCCCGGACGACGTCGGGGAGTACGTGTTCGGTGCGCTCGCCTCCAACAACCGCAACATCGCCATCTACGGCCGGCTGATCATCGACACCACGGTCGACGACCACATCCACGCGCTCGACGCGGTGACCGGCGAGATGGTCTGGGAGACGCAGGTCCTCGACTACCGGGTCAACCCGGCGACGCAGGGCGCCGGGCCCATCATCGCCGACGGCAAGGTCGTCTCGGGACGCAGTTGCTCTCCGCGCGGCGGGCCGGAGGCGTGCGTTGTGGTCGCGCACGACGCGGTGACCGGGGCCGAGCTGTGGCGCCGCCGTCTGATCCCGGGTCCCGGGGAGCCCGGCGACGAGAGCTGGGGCGGCGTGCCGTTCGAGGAGCGCTTCCACGTCGGCGCGTGGATGGTCCCGAGCTACGACCCGGCGTTGAACCTGGTCTACGTCGGGACGTCCGTCACCGCCCCCGCCCCGAAGTTCATGCTCGGCGGGACGGACAACAAGCATCTCTACCACAACTCCACCCTCGCCCTCGACGCCGACACGGGAGACATCGTCTGGTACTACCAGCACCTGAACGATCATTGGGACCTCGATCATCCGTTCGAACGAATTCTCGTCGACACCGCGGTGGCCCCCGATCCCGCCGCCGTGGACTGGATCAACCCGCGGCTGCAGGCTGGCGAGACGCGCCGGGTGCTCACCGGCATCCCGGGCAAGACCGGCGTCGTCTACACCCTCGACCGGGCGACGGGGGAGTTCCTCTGGGCGACGCCGACCGTCACCCAGAACGTCATCGGGGGCATCGACGGCGCCACCGGGGAGGTGTCCGAGAACGCGGAGGTCGTTTTCACGTCGCTGGGACAGGAGGTCTTCGCCTGCCCGACCTGGAACGGCGGCAAAGACTGGGAGGCGGGCGCCTACAGTCCCCTGACCAACACCATGTACATGCCGCTGCGCAACACCTGTGCGCGCATGATGGCCACGCGGGTCTTCGCCGACGACACCCCCGCGGCGCGCACCGAGAGCCGCTCCGAGGTCTACGCCATCGCCTACCGGCACCAGTTGGCCCCGGGCACCGATAACGCCGGCACCGTGCGGGCCATCTCCGCCGAGACCGGCGAGACGGTCTGGCTGCACGAGCAACGCGCGGCGACCATGTCGCTCGTGGCGACCGGCGGCGGACTCGTCTTCGGCGGCGACGTCAACGGCCGCTTCCGGGCCCTGCACCACGAGACGGGCGAGGTCCTGTGGGAGATCAACCTCGGGTCGGCGATAACCGGTTTTCCTATCACCTACGCCGTCGACGGACGGCAGTACGTGGCGGTCAGCACCGGCACCGGCGGCACCTCCTCGCACTTCACCGCCCTGACGCCGGAGCTGCGTCCGAGCGCGGGGAACAACCTGTTCGTGTTCGCGTTGCCGGTCCCCTGACGGCCGGCACGGTCGTTGCTCCGTAACGGTGCTACGATGGCGGTGGTCGAGCGCGCGCCCCGCGCCCAGCCCCGCGATCATTGGGGGTGGAAGGCGACCATGCGCACCGAGCAGATGGAACAGCGTTTCGAAAACGTCGAGCGTCGGGTCGATCGGATCGAGCAGATTCTGCCGACTCTGGCGACCAGGGAAGATCTGAAGGCGGCCATCGCGCCGCTGGCGACGAAGGCGGAGTTGCGGGCGGCCATCGCGGAATCGGAGCAGCGCATGCGCGCCCACTTCGATGTGGTGGCAGAAAGCCTGCGGGACGATGTCCGGCTGGTTGCCGAGGCTGTCGCCACGCTCTTGGAACGGGAGCGGTAGCCACGGTTGTTTCGAGGCGCCCGCGCGAGTAGGATGTGAGTGAATCACATGCATCTTCTGCTGTCCTTGGCGTTGATTGCTCTCGGCGCGCCGGCGCAGGATCCGTTGCGGGAGACGCAGGTATCCACTCCGGAGGTCGTGCGGACCGTGTACGACATGCCGGAGGCCGTCACGCCGCCGGCGTTCTCCGAGGATGCGCTGGCGGGCTGGAAGCTGTTCGTGCAGCGGTGCGCGATCTGCCACGACCCGCTCGGGCAGCCCTCGTTTCCGGCGAGCCTCGGTCCCGCGCTCAGTGAGGCGACCGTCCGCGAGCTGGGTGCGGAGACGGTCCGTGAGATCATCATGGTCGGTTCCGTGCGCATGCCGGGCTGGCAGTACACGCTGACCCCGGAGCAGATCGGCCAGGTCATCGCTTACATGAACACCCTGACGCGGGAGTAGCTGGAAGAGACAGCGGGACTCACGCCCACAACGACGCCGGCGCATTCGAGGCATGTCCCGCGGCCGGGCGCGGGAGGTCGGACGGACATGCGGCGATGCGCGGAGGAGGCCTACATGTTCGAACCGCGACCGTCCGTGGTGCTGGCGGGAATCATCGGCGTCTGCATGCTTCTGGTGGCGGGAGCGACGGCGCCCGCGGCGGCGCAGGCTGCGGGCCCCACACCGCTCGCCGGGGCCGTCACCGCGCCGGGCGGCGAACCGATGCCGGGCGTGGCCGTCTCCACGCGGGCGGAGGGCACGCCGATCACGACGTCGGTCTTCACCGACGAGGCCGGTCGGTACTACTTTCCCCCGCTGGCCCCGCCGCTCGAAGGCGGACGCTACCGGGTCTGGGCGCAGGCGGTCGGCTACGAGTCCGCGAGCGCCCACGTCGTCCTCGATCCCGCGCGGCGGATCGCGCAGGACTTCACGCTGGCTGCGGCCGACGATTTCACCCACCAGTTGTCGGGTGTGGAGTGGCTGAACGCCCTGCCCGCCGGGACGCGCGAGGATCGCCGGCTGAAAGAGGTGTTCCGCGTCACGTGCACGGAATGTCACCAGGCCGGCCTGGTGCTGCAGAACCGGTTCGACGAGCGTGGCTGGCGCGCCATGATCGATCTGATGGCGAACGTCAGCTACCACGGCTGGCGTGGCCGCAACGCCCGGCCGTCGATCACGATCGAGTACTACCGCGACGAGCTGGCGGCGTATCTCGCCAGGGCCCGGGGCCCCGAGTCGCCGCCCTTGGCGTTCGACCTGCAGCCGCGCCCGACCGGTGAGGCCGCGCGCCATGTCGTCACGGAGTACGACATCCCCATCGCGGAGTTGCCGACGGAGCTCACCTCCATCAACGGGAGCGAGTGGTCGGAAGGCATTCCGTCGGGGATGCGCGGCGGCGGCGGCATGCACGATGCCGCGGTCGACGACGACGGCAACGTCTGGATCACCGACTCGGTGCCGAACGACTTCCGGACGCTCGCCCGGGTCGATCCGCGCACCGGCCAGGTCACCGGCTTCAAGCTGACGGCGGCCGACGGCAGACGGGCGCGCAATTCGCACGGCATCACGAAGGCGCGCAACGGCATCCTCTGGTTCGACACGGCGGGCAGCCTCGGCCGGCTGGACCCGACGACCGAGACTTTCCAGCTCTATGCGCCGCCGCGGCCGCTACGCGTCGGCGGCAGCCTCCAGGAGGACGGCCAGGGCAACATCTGGGTCGGCAACCGTCACGGCGCCCTCAAGTTCGATCCCGACACCCACGACTTCACGTACTACCAGAACAAGACCATCGGCGACGGCCAGACCTACGGCACGGCCGCCGACCGCCTCGGGAACGGCTGGTGGGCGCAGTTCAACATGGACATTGTCGGGCACGCGAACGGTACGACCGGCGAGGTCGACGAGGTGCCGATGCGGCCGCCCGGCGCGCTGGACCGCGAGCAGTTGCTGACCCCGGCCGACCGCGACTTCTTCAACCGTATCGGCGCGATGCGCTTTTCCGGAAGCGTCTTCAACCCCGGCGGGCAGGCGCCGCGCCGGCTCGCCGCCGATCCCGCCGGCGACACCGTGTGGGTCGCGAACTGGTGGGGCTCCAACCTGGCTAGAATCGACATCCACACGCTCGAGGCGACGTACTACCCGCTGCCTATCGACGCGCATCCGTATGCGACGGTGGTCGACCGGAACCACATGGTGTGGACGAACCTGTCGTCGGACGACGCCGTCGCCAGGTTCGATCCGAACACCGAGGAATACACGATCTTCAGGCTTCCCAGCCTCGGGGCCGAGCTGCGCCACATCGCCGTCGACGACGCCGGCGGTCCGGACGTCTGGGTCGTCTACCGGGAGGCGAGCCGCGCGGCGCGCATCCAGTTCCGAACCGAGGCGCAGCTCCAGGCCGCCCGCGCCGCCAGTGCAGTCCCGGCAGCCGCGGGCGGCGGCCAATAGCGAGGTGTTCCGAACGCTGCTTTCCCCGAGGAGCTTGCGATGTCTTCAGCACCGATGTTGCGAATGCTGACGTGCGGGCTGGGTCTGGTTGCGGCTCTGGCGGCCGGTCAGCTCCATCTTCAGGCGGCGCCGCCCTCGGCGCCGGTTCCCACCGATTCCCAACGGGCGCTTCTCGACACGTACTGCGTCACCTGCCACAACCAGCAGCTCCGGACCGCCGGACTGCTGCTCGACCGGCTGGACGTCGAGCACGTCGGCGAAGGGGCCGAAATCTGGGAGAAGGTGGTACGGAAGCTCCGCGCCGGTCAGATGCCGCCGGTCGGTCGGCCGCGGCCCGAGAAGGCTGCGTACGACGGCTTCGCCGCCTGGATCGAGACGGAGATCGATCGGGCGGCCGCGGCCCGGCCCAATCCCGGGCGGCCCGTCGTCCGTCGTCTCAATCGGCTCGAATACACCAACGCGATCCGCGACCTGCTGGTGCTGGAGATCGATGGCCGGGCGCTGCTGCCCACCGACGAATCCGGCTACGGCTTCGACAACATCGGCGACGTGCTGTCGTTCTCGCCGGGGCTGCTGGAGCGCTACATGAGCGCGGCGCGCAAGATCAGCCGCCTCGCCGTCGGCGATCCGACGCGCCCTGCGTCGGTCGACACCTACAGGCTTTCGCCGTTTCTCCTGCAAGAGGGTCGCGCGAGCGAGGATCTCCCGTTCGGGTCGCGGGGCGGGACCGTCATTCGCCATAACTTTCCGACCGACGGCGAGTATGTGCTCCGCATTCGCCTCGGACGGCGGTTCGACAACGACGCCATCCAGGGGCTGGCCGTCAGAGAACAGATCGATGTCCGCCTCGATGGCGTGCGGGTGAAGTTGTTCGAGGTCGGCGGCGAATGTGTCGACTCGCAGGAGCAGCGCTGCGAGCTGCCACCCGGAGTGGTTCCGGTCTCCGAGTACGGGCGAACGGCCGACGAGCCACTGCACGTTCGGTTCGCGACGCAGGGCGGGCCGCGTCTCATCGGGGTTTCGTTCGTCAATCGCGCGGTCGGGGCGGCGGAAGGCGTCGGTCCTGTCCGTCGTCCGACCTCCGAGCTCCGCAATACCGAAGCCGCGCCGATGAGCGTGGCGAGTGTCGAGGTCGATGGACCGTTCAACGCCGCCGGGCCGCCGGATACCCCCAGCCGGGACCGGATCTTCGTGTGCCGGCCGGCGGGAGCCGAGGATGAGACCTGCGCCCGGCAGGTCCTTGGAACGCTCGCCCGGCGCGCCTATCGTCGTGCGATCACTGTCCGGGATCTCGAGCCGCTGCTCGGGTTCTACCGGACCGGCCATGCGGCCGGCGGCTTCGAGTCGGGCATCCAGTTCGCGCTGGAAGGGCTCCTCGTGTCGCCTGACTTCCTGCTTCGCGTGGAGCACGATCCGTCGCACGCGGCGCCGGGTTCCGCGTACCGCGTCGGTGACGTCGACCTGGCGTCCCGCCTGTCGTTCTTCCTCTGGAGCAGCATTCCCGACGACGAGCTCCTCGACCTAGCCGTGGCCGGAAAGCTCGGCGAGCCGCACGTGTTGGAGCAGCAGGTCAGGCGGATGCTCGCCGACAGCCGCGCGTCGGCGCTGGTCACGAATTTCGCCAGCCAGTGGCTGTTTCTCCGGGACCTGCGCGTAGCCGCGCCGGATACGCAGGTATTTCGTGATTTCGACGACAGCCTGCGTGCCGCATTTCAGCATGAGACGGAGCTGTTCATCGAAAGTCAGTTGCGCGCGGATCGCAGCGTCGTGGAGCTCCTGAACGCGGACCATACGTTCGTCAACGAACGGCTCGCCCGCTTCTACGGCATCCCGAACGTGTACGGCACGCATTTCCGGCGGGTGAAGGTGACCGATCCCGCTCGGAGAGGGTTGCTCGGCCATGGCAGCATTCTGACCGTGACGTCCTATTCCAACCGCACTTCTCCGGTGCAGCGCGGCAAGTACGTGCTGGACAATCTGCTGGGTTCTCCGCCGCCCGCGCCGCCGCCCAACGTCGAGGGTCTGGCGGAGGCCGGTGAAGGCGGCGCGCCGGCGACCACCGTGCGCGCGCGGATGGAGGCGCACCGGCAGAACGCCGTCTGCGCCAGTTGCCACGCGCAGATGGATCCGATCGGGTTCGCGCTGGAGAACTTCGATGCGATCGGGAAATGGCGGGAGAGTGAGTTCGGCGTCCCGATCGACGCGGTCGGCGCGCTCCCGGACGGGACCGTTCTCGCCGGACCGGAGGAGTTGCGGAAGACGCTGGTCCGCCGCCATCGGGAGTTCGTGCACACGCTCGTCGAACAACTGCTGACCTACGCGCTCGGCCGCGGCGTGGAGTACTACGACGGCCCGGCGATCCGCCGGATCGTCACGAACGCCGCACCGGCCGACTACCGGTGGTCGTCGCTGATTCTGGGAGTGGTCGACAGCGTGCCGTTTCGGATGCGGATCGCGCCGCAGCGAGAGCCGGACGTGCGTGTCGACGCCGCATCCGACCCGAGATGAGGGAGGTTTCAACGATGAGTCCCCACATTGTCACGAAGAAGCATCTGGCGCGCCGTACCGTCCTGCGAGGGATGGGCGCGACGATTGCGTTGCCGTTCCTCGACGGCATGGTCCCCGCGTTCGCCAACAGCCGCCGCATCGCCGCCGCACTGCCGCTCCGGGTGGGTGCGCTCTATGCGCCGAACGGCATGAACATGCAGGACTGGACACCGGCGGCGGAGGGCGCGGCCTTCGAGCTGACCCCGATTCTCCGGCCCCTCGCCCCGTTCCGGGATCGCATGGTCGTGCTGAGCGGTCTGGCCAACAACGCAGCCGATCAGTTGCCGGGTGAAGGGTCGGGAGACCATTCCCGCTCGTCGGCCGCGTACCTGACCGGCGCGCATGCGAAGAAGACGGAAGGCGCCGATCTCGAGAACGGCATCTCGATGGACCAGGTCGCGGCCAAGGAGTCCCGCAGGCACACGCAGCTCGCGTCGCTCGAGCTCGCCCTCGAGGCCAACGACATGGCGGGCGGCTGCGAGCACGGGTATAGCTGCGCCTATACCGGCACGGTGTCCTGGGCGAGCGCCACGACGCCGCTGCCGATGGAGAACGACCCGCGGGCGGTGTTCGAACGCCTGTTCGGGTCCAGTGACAGCACGGAGCGCGAGGCCCGGCTCGCCCGCCTCAGGATGGAGCGGAGCATCCTCGACGCGGTGAGCGAGCGGTTGGCGCAGCTCCGGAATGGACTCGGGGCGTCCGACCGCCGCAAGGTCACGGAATACGTCGACGCGGTACGCGATATCGAGCGTCGCATCCAGGTGGCCGAAGACCAGAGCAACCGGGAGCTGCCCGTCGTGGCGCAGCCGGCGGGGGTTCCGCCGACGTACGAGGAATACGCGAAGCTCATGTTCGATTTGTGGGCCCTGGCGTGGCAGTGCGACCTGACCCGCGTGACCAGCTTCATGTACGGCCGGGAGAAGAGCGGCCGCAGCTATCCCGAGATCGGCGTTCCCGATCCTCACCACCCGCTGTCGCATCATCAGGATCGGCCCGACAGGCTGGCGAGGCTCACCAGGTTGAATACCTTCCACATGAGCCTGTTCGCACATTTCCTCGAGAAGCTGCACTCGATCCGCGAGGGCGACGGCCGGCTGCTCGATCGGGTGCTGATCGTCTACGGTGCGGGCATGAGCGACTCGAACATGCACCATCACCAGAACCTGCCGGCGCTGCTGGTGGGGACCGGATCGGGCCAGATCGCAGGGGGGCGTCACGTCCGGGTGGCGAAGGACCTGCCGCTGGCCAACCTGCACCTGACCGTGCTGGACAGGATGGGCATCCCGATCGACCGCCTCGGCGACAGCACCGGCAAGCTCGCCGTACTGTAGACCGCGGGGAGGACGACCATGCGCGTCGACGTTCGCGGTGCGTCCGCCATCTGGGTGCCGTTTCTGCTGCTGCTCGCCGTTCCGGCCGCCGGCGCCGATGATCTGCGGCTCGTCGAGGCGGTGAAGAACCGCGACGCTCAGGCGGTCCGGCGCCTTCTGGAGCAGCAGGTCGACGTGAACACGAGGCAACCCGACGGCGCGACCGCGCTGCACTGGGCCGTCCATTGGGATGATCCGGCCTCGGTGGGGCTGCTGATTGGCGCCGGCGCAGAGGTGAACGCGGCCAACGACTACGGCGTGACGCCGCTGTCTCTCGCCTGCACCAACGGGAACCCGTCCGTCGTCGACATGCTGCTGAAGGCCGGCGCGGATCCCGGAGCGGCTTCTCCGGTCACGGGAGAGACGCCGCTGATGACGGCCGCGCGCACCGGGATAGTGGAGGCCGTGGGGGCGTTGCTGGACCACGGGGCGGAGGTGAACGCGCGGGAAACCCGGCAGGGTCAGACCGCATTGATGTGGGCTGCGGCGGAGGGGCACACGGAGGCGGCGCGGATACTGGCCGCGCGCGGCGCGGACCTTGGCGCGCGGTCGAAGGCGGGATTCACTCCGCTGCTGTTCGCTGCGCGAACCGGCGATCCGGAGCTGGTGCGATTCCTGCTGCGCGCCGGCGCCAACGTCGATGACGAGGCGGCCGACGGCACGACCGCGCTCGTGGTGGCGACCGTCAGAAGTCATACCGCGCTCGCAGGGTTCCTGCTGGCGCAAGGCGCCGACCCCAACAGGGGGCCGGGGTTCACCCCGCTGCACTGGGCTGCAGGCAACTGGCGGAATACCGACACCGTGGCCGACGCCGCCGTCAGGGCGGACAACAACGAGTGGAGCGCGCTCGAGGGGCTGGAGGGCTCGACACAGCTCGAATTCGTGAAGCTCCTCCTCGCCTACGGCGCGAACCCGAACGCGCCGGCCCGGGGGACCCCGACAAGGTACGCGGGTGGCCGGGCGCGCGGGGGATACCTGGCCGGAGCGACACCGTTCCTGGCCGCGACCCGGGCCGGTGACACGCGCTTGATGGAGGTGCTGGTGGCCGCCGGCGCCGATCCCCGATCGCCGAACAGCCAGGGGACGACGCCGCTGATGGCGGCAGCGGGCGTCGGGATGCGTGGCTACAGCCCGGTGTCGGAGCGCACCGCCCTCCAAGCGGTCGAGTTGTGCGTGGCGCTCGGCAACGACGTCAACGCGGCCGACGCGGCCGGTGAGACCGCGCTGCATGGAACCGCCTATCGGGGACTCAGCGGGTCGGAGACGATCATTCGGTTCCTGGTCGACCAGGGTGCCGAGTTGAACGTGAAGAACAGTCTTGGATGGACCCCCCTGGCCATCGCCGAGGGCATCTACTTCGGAGCGAGCGACACGCGCTCGGATACGATGGCGGCGCTGTTTCGCGGTCTGGGGGCCGAGCCTACCCCGCCGGATGTGGAGAGGGACGCGAACATTGCACGCCTGAAGACGCGGAGCGGCAGCGCCCGATAAGAGTCGATGACCGCGGCCGTTTTCCGCCGCGGTGTTGCATGGCAATCGAGGAGGATTCAGATGAAGCGTCCACGTCTCACGTTCCTGTTGACAGCGGTTGCCGTCGCGGCGCTGGTACCGGTCTCCGCCGCGGGCCAGGACCGGTCGGCCGCGTCGGACGACTGGACCGCGCCCGTCACGTCCTGGGGCGATCCCGACCTGCAGGGCATCTGGGACTTCCGCACGATCACGCCCATGGAACGCCCCGCCGAGCTGGCCGGTAAAGCGGTCCTGACGGTCGAGGAGGCGGCGGACTTCGCAGCCCGCGAGAACCGGCGCCTGAACCGCGATCTGGTCGATCCCGAGACGGGCGGGGCCATCTATCCGCCGGCGTCGCAGGGTGGGGTCGTTCCCTACAACGAGTTCTGGTACGACCGCGGAAACGCGCTCGTCGACGACCGGCGCTCGTCGCTGATCGTCGATCCGCCGGACGGGAGAATCCCGCCGCTGACGGCGGAGGCGGCGGAGAGGACCGCGGCTCGGAGCGCGTATCTTCGTGACCACCCGGCCGATTCCTGGCACGACCGGAGCCTGGGAGATCGCTGTGTCGTGGGGTTCAACGCCGGGCCGCCGATGGTGCCTTCCGCCTACAACAACAACGTGCAGCTGCTTCAGACGCCGGACCACGTGGTGATCCTCAACGAGATGGTCCACAACGCCCGCATCGTTCCCCTGGACGGGCGCCCGCATGGAACCATCCGCCAGTGGGTCGGCGACTCGCGCGCGCATTGGGAAGACACGACGCTGGTCGTCGAGACCCGCGGCTTCGGTGACCTGGTGGGGTTCAGGGGCGGGGGGGGAGCCACCGCGAACCTGCGCGTGGTGGAACGCTTCACGCGCGTCGGGCCGGACAGCCTCGGGTACGAGTTCACCGTGGAGGATCCTGAGACGTGGACGAGGCCCTGGACCGCCCTGGTGCCGATGCAGAAGACGGAGGGGCCGATGTTCGAGTACGCCTGCCACGAGGGCAACTACGCCATGGACGGCATCCTCGGAGGGGCTCGCGCCGAGGAGCGGCGGACCGCGGCGGAAGCGGAGCCGCCCGGATCGCGGTAGCGAACGAGTAATCGATCCCACGGTCGCGGACGCCTTTCGAACGCCGGCACGGCTCTTGCTCCATTGAGGGTGCTACGATGGCGGCGGTCGAGCGAGTGCCCTGCGCGTCGCCGCCTCGTGGGGGGGTAAGGCGACCATGCGCACCGAGCAGATGGAACAGCGTTTCGAGAACGTCGAACGTCGGGTCGGTCGGGTCGATAGGATCGAGCAGATTCTGCCAGGTCTCGCGACCAGGGACGATCTGAAGGCGGCCGTAGCGCCGCTGGCGACGAGGGCCGAACTGCGCGCGGCCGTTGCGCCACTGGCGACGAAGGACGAACTGCGGGCCGCCATCGGCGAGTCGGAACAGCGCATGCGCGCGCACGTTGCCGACGCAGTCTTCGCATCGGAGCAGCGTATGCGGACGCACTTCGACGTGGTCGCCGAGAGCCTGCGGGACGACATCCGGTTGGTTGCCGAGGCGGTCGTCGCGCTCTCGGAACGGGAGCGGTAGCTTCCGCCCATCGCGTAGTCTTCCGAGACCCCGGCGTCGAAGCGGCGGCGCCTCCGAATGGACGGGCCTGCGGCGCCCTTGCGCGCCGTGTCTGTCCGGTCCATGATCGGCAGGTCTGAACGATGATTGGAAAGTACGAGGAGGGTGAGATGAGCTATCGATGTCTCGCGGTGGTGTGCACGTTGATCGCGGTCGTCATGCTGCTGGCGGCGCCGGCGGCGGCCCAGACCATGCCCCGGACCCCGTGGGGGACGCCGGATCTGCAGGGCATCTGGGACTTCCGCACCATCACGCCGCTGGAACGGCCCGAGGAGCTGGGCGACAAGGCGTTCCTGACCGCGGAAGAGGCGGCGGCGGCCGAGCAGGCGGAGGTCGAGCGGAACCTCGAGCTCTGGGAGGCGGAGGCGCGGAGGACCGAGGCCGGCGGGAACGTCGGCGCCTACAACAACTTCTGGATGGACCGGGGCACGAGGGCGACGCGGCGCACGTCGCTGATCACCTATCCGCCCAACGGACGATTCCCCGAGTTGTCGGAGGTCGGAGCGGAGCGGGCCGAGGCACGGCGCGAGCACATGGCGGCGCACCCGGCCGATTCGTACACGGATCGCAACTCGTCCGACCGCTGCATCGTCGGCTTCAACGCAGGGCCGCCGATCACGCCGCTGGCCTACAACCAGAACATGCAGCTCTTCCAGACGCCGGACCACGTCGTGATCTACACGGAGATGGTCCACACGCCGCGTATCGTGCCGCTCGACGGCCGTGCGGCCCTCGACCCGAGCATCCGGCTCTGGTCGGGCGACTCGCGCGGGCGCTGGGAGGGCAACACGCTGGTCATCGAGTCCGCGAACTTCAACGCGAAGCGCCAGTGGATCCCGCTCACCTCCGGGGCCTCCGGCGTCGCGTCGTCGGCGAACATGACGCTGGTCGAGCGCTTCACCCGCGTCGACGACGGCACGCTCGAGTACACGTTCACGTTGACCGATCCCGACACGTGGGCGAGCGACTGGACGGCGTCCCTGCCGATGCAGCGCACCGACATGCCGCTGTTCGAGTACGCCTGCCACGAAGGCAACTACTCGATGGAGGGCATCCTGTCCGGACACCGGGCCGACGAGCGGGCGGCGGCGCAGCAGCAGTAGCGGTCAGTCGTACCCGAGAGGCGCAGGGCGCTCGGTCGATGAGCGCCTGCGCCACCGCGTTCCCGAAGTCGCGCTGTCGTTCCTCGATGGGCGCCCGAGCGGCAGCGCCCGCTTGACAGGTGCGACCGAGGGCCGATAATCGGCGCATCATGCC
>CBDHGC010000004.1:4800000-8544143 GCA_965262925.1 Vicinamibacterales bacterium
CGGACGCTGATTTCTGCGGCACTACAGCGGATGTCCTCAAGACGGAACGGCACCACTCGATGTGGATTCGGATTTACTCGAACCCGCGGTGCGCCGGTCCGCGGCAGGTGTTCGTGCACGAGTTCGGGCACGCCTTGGGGTTCAGCCACGTGCGCGAGGCCGGGCATGTCATGCAGCCGCAGGTCGGCGCGACGTGGTTCACCCGCAAAGAGCAGTACCACACGCAACTCGCGTACCGCGTCGGCCGCGGCGCCGAGTACTGCGGCGAGCCGTTCACGCCGGGGTGCCCGTGATGCGCCGCATGCTTGCCGTAGTCGGTAATACCCTCCTGAGCCTGTTGCTGATGGGCTGGTTCGGCGTGGGATGCCCGTTTTTAATCATGGAGCCACTTGCAAAACTTTTGGGGTCGCGGCTCGGCTCAGTCCTCCCGATTCTCGGGGTGAACATCCCAATTGTCCTGGATTTCGACTGCGTGTTCTGGTCCTTGAGGGACCGGCGGCAAGCCAGGAGGCGGAAAACAAGGGGATCGACGTGTTTTCCACCGAGCGTCGCGACACCGGTGGGTGACTGACGCCGGTCGGGCGCCGGGGTTGGATGGGCGTTTGCCGGCGCCGCGTTGGTTATGTCACCAGACGCAGGAGCTGGTCGACGGTGAGCGCCAACACGCCGAACATGCAGTGGCACATCACCTTCGCGGCGCCACGGACGCGGACATGGCGACCGCCGAATTCGTCCTTGAGACGGCCATTGACGCGCTCACCCGCCGTACGCTCGTTGTAGCGAACCTGCTCGGCGAGCTGGAAGCCGAGATTTTTCAGGCGCCGAGCTTCGGTTCGCTGTTCTTCCGCCCGGGCCTTGTCGCCGCGGGGGTTGACGTCAATCAACGGGACGTGGCCGAGTGAGCGGCTGTGCTCCCGGATCTGCTCCGCGTCGTAGGCGGCGTCCATCAGGTCGTACAGATTGGTCGTCCGCTCGGCGGACAGAGTCGCCAGCGGAATGGCGGCCTGGCTGTCGTGCAGGGAGGCGGACGTCAACAGGCAACTGATCGGAATCTGGCCGTCGGCCACGTCGATGTGCAGCTTGTAGCCGACCCAGGTGTCCTTGTAGCCCTTGCTGTTCTTCTTCGTGCCGACATCGCAGGCGGTCGGCAGATCGTCGAGCATCGCCTGCAAGGGCATGGCCGCTTGCCGGTCGAGGCGTTTGATGGCCTTCGGCCGTTCTTCGCCCTTCTTCGGCCGCCCCCGCTTGCGCTTGGGCGGCGGGGGCGGCGTCTCCTTCGTGGCCGGCTTCTCACGGGCCTCGATGGCCGTCGAGTCGCGGGAGAGGTGGCCCACCAGCCGGTCGTGGTGCGTCTCCCGAATCAGCGTTTCGTGCACGCGCTGGGGCAACTGCGTGTCGGCGAACTCGGCGAAGGCGCGCGAGAAGACCGACTCGCTCGGCACCTCGCCCCGCCGCTCCCAGCCGCAGACCCGCCGCAACACCACATCGGTGTCCAACCGGTCCAGCAGCATGCGCGTCGTCGGCAGGTCGTAGACCGCCTTGGCCACGAAGGCCCGCGCCATCGCCGCGCGGTCCTTGGGCGGACGCCCCGGCATCCGGCAGTACCGGGGAATCAGGTGCTCGATACGGATGACCTCCAGGGTCTGCACCAACTGCTGCTGTTTCCCGGTCAGTGGCCCCAACACGTGTTCCAACTGTGGAAACAGCGCATGCTGGATCGACTGCCAGTAGGAGGCGAAGGAGGCGCGCACTGCATTCATGGCTTGTTGACCGCTCCTGGAATCTACAGGTATATTACTCCCAAGGTCGATGTCAAGCGGGCGCATTCCCGATTTCCCGGTCACGCGCTCACACCCACCGGCGTCATGGCCATCCGCTGCAAACAGTTCCATCTGCCGGACTTATAGAAAGACCGCAGGAGAAGAATCGCGTCGACGCTCTCCGGTAGCCAATAGATGGATGCGCCCTTGATGCGGAGATTGATGACGCGACGGATGGCGCTTTCGACGGCACCGCTGCCCCGCGGAAGCCCGAGCCCGACCATTGTGGTGTAGGCGAAACGATGACGGTTCTTCAGGAAGTAGTTGAGGTGCGTGCGGATCTTGCCGGCCGTGCGCCCGCGGCACAGCTCCCGCAGGGCCGTGATCACCTCGTCCACCCGTGCTCGCTTGAGCAGCCCCCGCGTGCGGTTGAGCCAGCGGGTGCGTTGCGTCGCGCTCCAGCGGCGCAGCTTGACCGCGTCCGAGAGTTGCTTCGCGGCATGATAGAAGTCGATCAGCCCCAGCACCTGTGTCGGCGAGAGCCCGAGCGCGGCGATGAGGCGCTGGAGGCGTCGCCAGATCCAGGGCGCGCCGTCGGCGATGAAGAGCACCTTGTCAGCGGCGTTGAGGCCGATCTGCCGCGCGTACGACAACAGCAGGGCGAAGACCGCCTCCGGTCCCCGGAGCGTGCCGTCGATGATCGGGGCCCACGTCTGAGACGGTCGCCCGTCGTCGCCGACGACGTACAGGATGAGGAGCTTCGGTTCCTTCCAGTCGGTATGGAATCGGTTGCGCCCCTTCTTCGTCTTGGGGCCACGCTTCTTGCGCCTCACGCGGACGCGGCCCCCGTCGAGGGAGACGACCACCCGCTTCCCGGTCACGCGGTCCAGCAGGCCGCACGCCGCGCTCCGCTGGGCCGCTCGGGCCCGCGCAGCGTAGCGATAGGCGGTCGAGCGGAGGGTCTTGATATCCAGGGCGATGCCGTCGGAGCGGAGCTGCGCCTGCGCTTCGGCCAGCGAGCTGAGCATGGCGACCGCGCGGCTTGCATCGGAGGCCAGCTTCGGCGTGCACCGGTCGTAGATGCCCAGCACCACCAAGGCGGGGTAGAGTCCCGGCCTCCGCTTCGCCCGACGGGCGTGTTTCTCGCGGTAGTACGGCGTCGTGACCGGCACCGTCGTGCCCCGGGAGGTGCGAACGTTGACGGTCTCCAGGCCGTCGCTCCGCATCCGCCGGGGCAGGTGGCGCACGAGGGCGCTCGCCGCGTCGCCAACCGCGGCGGAGCGCACCGCGCGTTGCAGCACGGGGGTGAGGAGGGCGCCGAAGAACTCGTCCGCGATGGCCCGCAGCTGCTCTTCGCACTGCTCCGCTTCCTCTGCCGACCTGGGCGCTGGAGCACGCGCCTCAAACTCCAGCGCCCGCCGGAGGGCAGTGCGCAGGTGGACGGGAATGTTGCGAAGATCGATCTCGCGGCTCGGGGTGTCGATGGCACTCTTGTCCATTTCAACGCACCATCATGGGCAGTCCCAGCCGTAATGTCCAGTACCACCCTCCCCGTCTGTCCGAAGACCGGCTCAACCTCCCCCAGCCTCACAGTCCATCTTTGCCTACACACTGTTCCGGGAAATCGGGAATGCGCCCATGTCAAGCAGTGAATCGATGGCCCGCGGGGACCCGATGCTCGCGTACGCGAAGCAATACGACGCGCTCAAGGCGGAATTGCAAACGCTCGGGTTTCTCTGCCAGGGCAGCCTCCAGACCCGCCGGGTAGCGTGTGGGAAGACCACTTGCCGCTGCCACCACGACCCGGACGCCCGGCACGGTCCCTACCACTACTGGACGCGCAAGGCCCGCGGAAAAACTGTCGGCACGCATCTCACCGAAGACGAGATCGTCCTCTACCGGGAGTGGGTCGAGAACAACCGCGAACTGGAACGGATCGTGACGGAAATGCGCGGCCTCTCTTCGCGCGTGCTTGCCTTCATAACCGGCCGGGAGGCCCCATGAACCCCGCGTCTCGGGCTCGTCGTCGGCGGTGACCGCTACCGCCATCCTTCAGACGCTACGTCCCGCCCACTGACCGTCCCTCGCCTGCGGCTTTCGGCAAAGAAAACCCGGCCGATCACCGGTTTTTGCAAGAGGCTCCATGTCCAGGGCCATGAAGAACCGTCCCGAGGAACCCGTCTACGAACGAGATCCGCGACTGGAGTTGCGATTCGCCACGCGACGTGACGCCAATAAACGTGCTCAGGAGAGGCACTTTCTGGAGCTTGAGGGGTGGTACGACTGGCGGGCCAAGGAGCCCGACCTGACTGTGCTGCATGAAGACTGGCTGCGTTGGTTGAAGGAGGAACCGGCTGTGTCGATTGCAGATCCAGCATTCCCATGCGAGGATGTCTGCCCTCCCGAGACCCCGTGGCAGGGGGAGAAGGCACGCCAATCTCTCCCCCGGGGCGCGGCGGGGGGTTCTGATGCGTTTCCCCCGTCGCGCCCATCCACAGCTTGTTTATGGATCTGGAGCCGCTTGCGAAACTCCTGGGGCTTGCGGCTTGGCGCAGTCCTCAATTCTCCTGGTGAACACCCATTTGCCCTGGATCGCCGACTGGATGCCGGCTCTGGAGGACCGGCGGCACGCCGAGAGGTGGAAGTAGGGCTGTTTCGACGTGTTGCCGACCGAGCGCAGGGACACCGGTGGGTGACTGACGCCGGTCGGGCGCCGCGGGGCGGTGCCGGCGGTGCGCTGGTTATGTCACCAGGCGTACGAGCTGGTCGGCGGTGAGTGCGAGCACGCCGAACATGCAGTGACACATCACCTTCGCGGCGCCACGGACCCGGACATGGCGACCACCGAACTCGTCCTTGAGACGGCCATTGACGCGCTCACCCGCCGTACGCTCGTTGTAGCGAACCTGCTCGGCACGCTGGAAGCCGAGATTTTTCAGGCGCCGGGCTTCGGTTCGCAGTTCCTCCGCCCGGGCCTTGTCGCCACGAGGGTTGACGTCAATCAACGGGACGTGGCCGAGTGAGCGGCTGTGCTCCCGGATCTGCTCCGCGTCGTAGGCGGCGTCCATCAGGTCATACAGATTGGTCGTCCGCTCGGCGGACAGAGTCGCCAGCGGAATGGCGGCCTGGCTGTCATGCAGGGAGGCGGACGTCAACAGGCAACTGATCGGAATCTGGCCGTCGGCCACGTCGATGTGCAGCTTGTAGCCGACCCAGGTGGTCTTGTAGCCCTTGCTGTTCTTCTTCGTGCCGACATCGCAGCCGGTCGGCAGGTCGTCCAGCATCGCCGGCAGGTTCATGGTCGGCTGCCGTTCGAGACGTGTCAGGACCTTTGGCCGTTCTTCGCCCTTCTTCGGCCGCCCCCGCTTGCGCTTGGGCGGCGTGGGCGGCTTCTCCTTCGCGGCCGGCTTCTCACGGGCCTCGATGGCCGTCGAGTCGCGCGAGAGGTGGCCCACCAGCCGGTCGTGGTGCGTCTCCCGGATCAGCGTTTCGTGCACGCGCTGGGGCAACTGCGTGTCGGCGAACTCGGCAAAGGCGCGCGAGAAGACCGACTCGCTCGGCACCTCGAACTTCCGCTCCCAGCCGCAGAGCCGGCGCAGGGCCACATCGGCGGCCAACCGGTCCAGCAGTGCGCGCGTCGACGGCAGGTCGTAGACTGCCTTGGCCACGAAGGCCCGCGCCATCGCCGCGCGGTCCTTGGGCGGCCGCCCCGGCGCCCGGAAGTACCGGGGAATCAGGCGCTCGATACGGATGACCTCCAGGGTCTGCACCAACTGCTGCTGTTTTTCGGTCAGTGGACCCAACGCCTGCTCCAACCGCGGGAACAGCGTACGCTGGATCGACTCCCAGTAGGGGGCGAACGAGGCGCGCAGGGAATTCATGGCTTGTTGACCGCTCCTACGAGCTACTGCATACTTACCGCCAGGGACAATGTCAAGCTGCGGATCGATGGCCGGTGGGGACCAGATGCGCCAGTACACGGAGCGATACGACGCGCTCAAGGCGGAACTGCAGTCGCTTGGGTTTCTCTTCCAGGGCAGCCTCCAGACCCGCCGGATAGTGTGTGGGAAGACCACCTGCCGCTGCTACCACGACCCGGACGCCCGGCACGGTCCCTACCACTACTGGACACGCAAGGACCGCGGGAAAACCGTCGGGATGAGGCTCACCGATGACGAACTCGTCCTCTACCAGGAGTGGATCGAGAACAACCGCGAATTGGAGCGGCTCGTGAAGGAAATGCGCGGCCTCTCTTCGCGCGTGCTTGCCTTCATAACCGGCCGGGAGGCCCCATGAACCCCCGCGTCTCGGGCTCGTCGGCGGCGGTGACCGCTACCGCCATCCTTCAGACGCTACGTCCCGCCCACTGACCGTCCCTCGCCTGCGGCTTCCGGCAAATAAAACCCGGCCGATCACCGGTTTTCGCAAGAGGCTCTCTGTTGACGCCATTCCCCTCGCCTGTCTGGACAACGCCGCGACGCTCAGCTACCCTGTCCGGGGAAATGCAGCGCCTTGTGCTCGTCACGTGCGCGTTCATGCTCACCCTTCAGGTGACGACCGCCGGGCCGCTCCTGGAGTCCGCTCACCGCGCGGCAGCGGCTTGTGCGGCAGCCGCCGTGCAGGGTGAACAAGCCGCTCGGGAGAACATCGAAGCCGGACTGTGGGCGGCCGGTGGGGGCCTCAACGGGTTGCTGTTCATCATCGTTCCAGGGGTGCCCATCCTGTCCCACCTGGACACCGCACGCCCGCCAAGCGAGGCCCTGGCGGGCGTGCTCCCTGAACAGGTCGCCTGCTTCAACAGCGGCTACCGTCGGCAGGCGAAGTGGCGCCGCGCAACCGCGTCGTGGCTCGGTTTCGCCGCTGGCGCCGCCGTTTTCCTCGCGTGGTACGCCTCGCTCGATGACTGAGGCGCCTGTCTGGACAGGGGCGCGCCCGTCCGGTAGGATGCGGCATGCCAAACGATCAGTCCTCACAGAACAGCAAGATCGCGCTCACTGAAATCGAGAAGGATGTCCTCGAAGCTGTGGCCGTGTCCTCGCAACGAACAGTCCGCGGCGTACGGTTACGAGCTATGGAGTACGACACCACCGACGCCCGCCTAGCCTTCCGCGAGGCGCTTCTCTCGCTGAATCAGAAACTCCTCGTAAGCCTCCCCGACGGTAGTCTGCCCAACCTTGCGGATGAGACCAGCATCGACCTGACGGATGCCGGGAGTGCTCTTCTTGACGCCGCTGACTGACTCCATCTGAACCTCCCTTTTCAAGCCGAAAGTTGGCTGCAATGGTACAACGCCTGATGACGTTCGGAGTCGAGGAGATCAAGACGGTCGGACTGGAATGCAAGAAATGCGGGGCCATCCTCTGGCTGAAGATCGGCGGCCAGTCGCCTCCGCACAGATGTCCGGTGTGCAACGGGAACAAGTGGTTTACTGATGAAGGAGAGCTCGGGGAAGCTATCGGTAACCGCGTCAAGCGCCTCGTAGAGGATCTGAACTACCTCTGCACCACCGACTCGGCGCTGGTTCACCTGCGTTTCATCGTCGAAGATGACGCCTCTGAGCCCCGCGCAAAAAAATAGCCCACACCCGCCTGTCTGGACATGCCCGAGCCGCAGTGGTAGGCTCGGGCATGTCGCCAAACAGTCACGACCCGTCATTCGGAGCTGCCCTGGCCTGCGCCGATGTTCTGCAACTCCTGATGTTCGAGCTCTCCCGGCGTGATCCAGAGACGCACGCCAAGTTGGTTCTCACCGCCCGGATGTCGAAGAAGAGTCCGAATCGCCGCCCGCCACAACTTCGGGATGCGACTCTTTATCGGGAGACGCTAGACCGCATTTGCGAAGACCCTCAGCAAGGTACGTAGGGGGCGCCCCGGCCAACTCGATCATCTGCTGCATTCTCATCTCACCCTCCATTTCAGGGACAAAATTGAGGGTGAGATTCAAATTAGCCCACCACCGGAGATTGCGGCGCGTGGGAGCTGGACGAACGTGCGACGAAGCAATCTGGCCATGCGGAGCGGGGAGCAAGCCGGCCACGCCCGTAAAGCCCGGACCCACCACCAAACGCAAGGCGGTTGCGCCCAAGCCGCAGCCGGCAACAGAGAAACCGGAAAAACCGGCCCCGCCCGGATTGCGCCGCACCACTACACCTCCGAAGCCAACGCCCCTAGCGGAACCCGGCAGAGTTCGGGTGACGGCCAAAGCGAAACAGGTTCCCGCCCTGACGACGACCGGCAAGCCGGAAAAGCCCGAGGCCGGCCGGGTGCAGAGCCACAAAGCGCCAGAACCGGACCCCCCAGCACGAACCCGGACCGACGAACCGGCCCAAACAAAAACGCCACCCACCGCAGTGGCGCCAGCCGGTGGTCCTGCCCCCCACGCCGAAGCCGGAATACACCTCAACCGTCGACTTCAGCGCCAAGGGACCGACGCAAGGACTGCTACAGGCCATCGAGGTCTACGGGCAGACCGTGAAACGCCGCCAGCCGCCGCCAGCGGGTGCCGGCGGAAAATAGCGAGTTGCCGGAAGCTGAGAGTCAACGTTCGAGCGAAGCAACCGAACGATCGGCCGAAGACCTGGAAACCACCGGCCTATGAAGAGCCGTCGGTACCGCAGCAACGGGTCGACTAGTCGGACGTCCGGTCCCCGCCGACGCACGGGATGAACTCTCCGCAGCACCAGGCGCCGCCTGGGAACGGCCGGCAGACACGCTGCGCACGGCGACCCCCGCCAAGCCGGCGGGTAGGCCAGCGATCCCCCGCTCCGACGAGACCGACCCCGGAGCGACGGCCAGGTGGGCCGAACGCCCGCCAGAGTTCCTGGACCCGGAACCGATCAGCGTCCGCAGGTCCGAAACCTTGTCCGCCGCCACCCGCAAGAAGCGATTGACTGCCCCGACGGGAGCATCAGCCGAGGGTCGACCCGCCGGCGGGGCCGACCGAACTGCGCCGGCACGAACGACACCAGCCAACGGCTGGACGCCGGAGGGGGCCGAAGACGAAGGACGGACCGAGACGGCAGGGGGAGCGGCCACAGCCGGTGAACCCTTCTCGACCGAGCGCGCACTGCCGCCCTGGGCGATCGCAGGAGGCGATGGAGCTGGCGGACCGACGACGTCAATCATCCCGGCGATCTGCCTTCGGGCATGGTATTCAGCTTCGTTGCGAGGACTCCGGCCACGTTCGTCCGCAAACTGGCGAGCCATCACGTCCAGCGGCACAGCCAATTCCGAACGCCGGGCATCGGGAGTATCGACTCGAGCACCAGTAGCCAGATCCCAGCGGGCCGGGACGAAAGGTTCGTCGGGCGCATTCCCGATTTCCCGGAACAGTGTGTAGGCAAAGATGGACTGTGAGGCTGGGGGAGGTTGAGCCGGTCTTCGGACAGACGGGGAGGGTGGTACTGGACATTACGGCTCGGACTGCCCATGATGGTGCGTTGAAATGGACAAGAGCGCCATCGACACCCCGAGCCGCGAGATCGATCTTCGCAACATTCCCGTCCACCTGCGCACTGCCCTCCGGCGGGCGCTGGAGTTTGAGGCGCGTGCTCCAGCGCCCAGGTCGGCAGAGGAAGCGGAGCAGTGCGAAGAGCAGCTGCGGGCCATCGCGGACGAGTTCTTCGGCGCCCTCCTCACCCCCGTGCTGCAACGCGCGGTGTGCTCCGCCGCGGTTGGCGACGCGGCGAGCGCCCTCGTGCGCCACCTGCCCCGGCGGATGCGGAGCGACGGCCTGGAGACCGTCAACGTTCGCACCTCCCGGGGCACGACGGTGCCGGTCACGACGCCGTACTACCGCGAGAAACACGCCCGTCGTGGGTATTCCGGAGGAAGTGGAACACGGAATCCGGAGGAAGTGGAACATCGATTCCGGAGGAAGTGGAACAGCGGTTCCGGAGGTCGTGAACGCTCGTCGGTAGCTTGACCTGGCATGCTCTGCCCTTTCGACAGGAGGGGCGTGGCGATGCCGGCACGGAGGCTGCTGATGAGGAAGATCCGCGAGGTTTTACGACTCAAGCACGAGCAAGGACTGTCCCACCAGGCGGTGGCGCAGGCGTGCGCCGTCGGCGTGGGGACGGTCAATCGCTATCTGCAGAGGGCGGCGCAACGTGGCCTCGGCTGGCCGTTGCCGGACGATTTGGACGACGCGGCGCTCGAGGCTCGATTGTTTCCACGCGCCGCGCCGGTGCACGACCGGATCCGGCCCGACTGCGCGTACATCCACCGCGAGCTCAAGCGCGACAGCGTCACGCTGCAGTTGCTGTGGGAGGAGTACGCGCAAATCCATCCGGACGGCTACGGCCGCACCCAGTTCTGCGAGATCTACCGGCAATGGACGCGGCGGCTGCGGCCGTCGATGCGGCAGGTGCACCGCGCCGGCGAGAAGACGTTCATCGACTATTCCGGCAAGCGGCCGAGCCTGGTCGACCGGCGCACGGGTGAGCTCCGACGCGTCGAGCTGTTCGTCGCCGTGCTCGGCGCCAGCAGCCTCACCTACGCCGCGGCGACCGAGACCCAGCAGTTGCCGGACTGGATCGACGCGCATATCCGCATGGTGGAGTACTTCGGCGGCGCCACCACGTTGTGGGTCCCCGACCAGCTCAAGAGCGCCATCACCCGCCCCTGCCGCTACGAGCCCGGCGTCAACCGCACCTACGAGGACCTGGCCACCCACTACGGCGCCGTCGTCGTTCCGGCGCGACCGAGGAAACCTCGGGATAAGGCTGCTGTGGAGAATTGTGTACTCATCGCACAGCGGTGGATACTCGCCCGCCTCCGCGACCAGACCTTCTTCGAGCTCGGCCCGTTGAACGCCGCGATCCGCGTCCTGCTCGACGAGCTCAACGACCGGCCGATGAAGAAGCTGGGCGTCAGCCGCCGCGCCCTCTACGAGCAGGTCGACCGGCCGGCGCTCCGGTCCCTGCCGACCGCGCGCTACGTCCTGGCGCACTGGAAGCTGTGCCGCGCCAACATCGACTACCACGTCGAGGTCGAGCGCCACGTCTATAGCGTGCCGTTCCAGCTGGTCCGCGAGCAGGTCGAGGTCCGCTACACCACGAACACGGTCGAGATCTTCTATCGCGGCAAGCGACTGACGTCGCACCGGCGGCGCTACGACGGACAGCCGTCCACCCATCGCGAGCACATGCCGAGCGCCCACCGCGCGCATGCCGAGTGGACGCCGTCGCGGCTGATCCGTTGGGCCGAGCAGGCCGGACCGGCGACCGGACAGCTCGTCGCCCAGATCATCGAGCGTCGCCCGCACCCGGAGCAAGGGTATCGAGCCTGCCTGGGGATCATGCGCCTGGGACAGCAGTACGGGAACGACCGGCTCGACGCGGCGAGCGCTCGCGCGATGGCACTCGGCTCCTACCGCTATCGCACCGTCAAGAACATTCTCGCCGCCGGCCAGGACCGTCTGCCTCTGGAACCGGCGGCCGAGACAACCCCGACGCCCACGCACACCAACATCCGCGGCGCCGACTACTACGCCGCGGCCACGACCGAGGAGGAGGACCGATGCTGATCGAACAGACCGTCGACAAACTCAACGCCATGAAGCTGGGCGCGATGGCCGACGCCGTCCAGCAACAACTGCAGAGCGGCGAGGCCGCCACGCTCGGCTTCGAGGAGCGTTTCGGCCTGCTGGTCGACGCCGAGTGGACGGCCCGCGAACAGCGCAAGCTGCAACGGCGCCTGCAGACGGCCAAGCTGCGTCATCCGGCGACGCTCGAGGCCGTCGACTTCACGCCTGCCCGACGGCTCAACCGCCAGCAGGTCCTGACGCTGGGAACCTGCGCGTGGCTCGCCGAGCGCCACAACTTGATCGTCACCGGGCCGTGTGGAATCGGGAAGAGTTTTCTCTGTTGCGCCTTCGTCGAACGGGCGTGTCGCCGCGGCTTCACCGCCCGCTACGTCCGCATGCCGCGCCTGCTGCACGAGGTGGCCGTCGGCCGCGGAGACGGTTCCTACACGCGGCTGATGGCGCGGCTGGCAAAGCTCGACCTGCTCGCCATCGACGACTGGATGCTCGCGCCGTTGCGTGACGCCGAGCGCCGCGACCTGACCGAGGTGATCGAGGACCGCGCCGAACGCGCCTCCACGCTGATCGCCAGCCAGTTGCCGGTGACCGACTGGCACGCCGTCATCGGTGACCCCAACCAGGCCGACGCCATCTGCGACCGCCTGCTCCACGACGCGCACCGCATCGAGCTGAAGGGCCGCTCGATGCGACGTACGCACGACGCGCCGAACAACCGCCCGAAGGAGACGACATGAGCACCAGAACGGCAACGCCATTACCGCGGCGAAGCGAAGCCCAGAACCATCGCGCCGCCGACACGCGTGACCGGGGCACGTCGGGTCCGACCGGCCTGTGGATCCTGCCGGTGATGTGGAAAACGCCCGCGATGCGTTCGGCGCAACTGAGCGGTCGCCGAAGGCGCGTTTCCCACAACACCTTGGACGCCGCAGACGGCGCCCACAGGCTCCACAGGCATCTTCGTCCATGCTCTCGAACACCACGTCACGAGTAGAATCTTGAAGGTCTGCTGCGACACCGAGGGGAGGGAACTGACCGACGAACGTCGCTACGCTCCGACGAGCGTTCCACTTCGCCGGAAACCGTGTTCCAGATCCCCGGAAACGCTGTTCCACTTCACCGGAATACCCACGTCGGGCGAAGCGGCGGCCGGGACTCTACCCCGCCTTGGTGGTGCTGGGCATCTACGACCGGTGCACGCCGAAGCTGGCCTCGGATGCAAGCCGCGCGGTCGCCATGCTCAGCTCGCTGGCTGAAGCGCAGGCGCAGCTCCGCTCCGACGGCATCGCCCTGGATATCAAGACCCTCCGCTCGACCGCCTATCGCTACGCTGCGCGGGCCCGAGCGGCCCAGCGGAGCGCGGCGTGCGGCCTGCTGGACCGCGTGACCGGGAAGCGGGTGGTCGTCTCCCTCGACGGGGGCCGCGTCCGCGTGAGGCGCAAGAAGCGTGGCCCCAAGACGAAGAAGGGGCGCAACCGATTCCATACCGACTGGAAGGAACCGAAGCTCCTCATCCTGTACGTCGTCGGCGACGACGGGCGACCGTCTCAGACGTGGGCCCCGATCATCGACGGCACGCTCCGGGGACCGGAGGCGGTCTTCGCCCTGCTGTTGTCGTACGCGCGGCAGATCGGCCTCAACGCCGCTGACAAGGTGCTCTTCATCGCCGACGGCGCGCCCTGGATCTGGCGACGCCTCCAGCGCCTCATCGCCGCGCTCGGGCTCTCGCCGACACAGGTGCTGGGGCTGATCGACTTCTATCATGCCGCGAAGCAACTCTCGGACGCGGTCAAGCTGCGCCGCTGGAGCGCGACGCAACGCACCCGCTGGCTCAACCGCACGCGGGGGCTGCTCAAGCGAGCACGGGTGGACGAGGTGATCACGGCCCTGCGGGAGCTGTGCCGCGGGCGCACGGCCGGCAAGATCCGCACGCACCTCAACTACTTCCTGAAGAACCGTCATCGTTTCCCCTACACCACAATGGTCGGGCTCGGGCTTCCGCGGGGCAGCGGTGCCGTCGAAAGCGCCATCCGTCGCGTCATCAATCTCCGCATCAAGGGCGCATCCATCTATTGGCTACCGGAGAGCGTCGACGCGATTCTTCTCCTGCGGTCTTTCTATAAGTCCGGCAGATGGAACTGTTTGCAGCGGATGGCCATGACGCCGGTGGGTGTGAGCGCGTGACCGGGAAATCGGGAATGCGCCCGGTTCGTCCGGGGTGTAGCGTTCACGGCCCGTCACATAGTCGGTGGTACGCTCGTCGGCGACGTCATTCCAGACCTCGTTTTCCGGATCACGAAGATAACGGGGCTCCCGAACGCCCTCCAACAGACGCTCCGCGACCAGATCCTGCGGCGGAGAAACAACAGGGACGAGGTACTGCTGAAGAACGCCTTGGACGACTTCCTGACGGTCCCCCTGCGACAGTTCATTCAGACGTGGACCACCAGCCGCAGCGCGCTGCTCCATCTCCACGTAGAGGAGCATGGAGAGACTGGCACGGCCCTCCGATGCAGTGGTGGAAGCGAATTCATAGGGGTTACCGGAGCGGTCAGCAGCGGCGGAGAGTTCACGTCCGTTGTCCACGGACATCGAATGCTGGAGCTCGTGAACGAGCACCTGCTTGACGGATACCGCACCGGGACTGCCCGTCTGGAACTCGCTCTCCACCATCGAGCTGGAGAGATGGATCTCATGCATCCCCTCATTTTGCTCGCATCAGATCACGCCGAAGACATCTCGATACACCCGTTGTTCCACGAGCATGCTGCCGAACGTCTCCATCAACGGACGAAGCCGATCCTCGGGCCAATTGGGGAGGTGGTGGTACAGCATCAGCCCCTGCCGAAACAACGAATGCGTCCGCCGCTTCACGGTGTTCGCCTTCAACCAGCGGTCATAGCCGATGCGCTCGCCCGCGGCACCCAGCAACGAGAGCACGGCGATCGCCAACGCGCTGATCAACAACAGCCGGTCCCGCCGGTCCGGGCGCGAAACATGCATCGACGATAGCCCCATCCCGAAGCGTATGTCCTTGATGTCCCGAAAGCCCGCCTCGATTCCCCAGCGCTTGCCGTAGTACCGAATCAGGACCCGCGTCGGGACTGTCGCCTCGCTGGCCACCAGGCACCACGGTTCGTCCATCTTCGGATCCTGTACGCACACGACCACGCCGACCGGCAACTCGTACGCGTCGGTCACCCGAGCACCCACTAACCGCCTCGCACGCCCCCCGGCGCCGACCCACCCTGCGGCCGGTCGCCGCTCGCCCCGCGCATTCGTCACGTAGATGTCTCCACGCAACCGAATCACGTATTCGAAGGCCAGCTCCGTCGTCAACGCGTAGAACAGCTTGCAATCCGCAAAGCCCCGGTCCGCCACAATGGTGACTTTCACCCCGGCCGGCAGCACCTCCCGCAACCGGCACAGCACCTCGTACTCATAGCGCCGCTGATTACCCTTCAGCGTCGAGGACGCCACCGTCTTCCACAGCAGGGGCGTAGCGCGCCCATGGCCAGTCACCATCGACAGCACGATCGTATCCTGCCCGTCGGCCGCAAAGCTCGTCCAATCGAGCGCGACGACCACCTCGGTGCGGGCGCCGACGATGAACGGCGTCCAGTACGCGAAAAAGGTCCAGACGTTGAGGCCTCGATTGCTCAGGAGCCGATCCACCTGCTTCACACCATGCTTGGTCAACGTGCCCATGGCCTGGGCCAAGCCGCGCCCCACTGCATGGATTGCCAGCGAAGCGCTCGTCAGCACGCCAAGGGTGGCGTACGCCAACGACAGCACCCGTTTGGCATGCAGATCGCCTTTGTACAAACGTGGTGATGAAGTTCAGGAGGTCGTGCTTCTGGAGCCATTGCCCAGATGAGGCTGGCCGGTATTGATGTAGGTGCATACAATCATATTCTAATTCAAAGTGCGCCGCCTTTCAAGTTGTCTAATGCGAAACGTTTGTTCAAGAAGGGATTCGTCTTACTCGGTTCATATGATAAAATGAGGGGATCTCTGAGGAGATGGATACCAAAGGCTGACTGCATGAACGGGTAGTCTCCATCAGTCGGGTCCGAAAGGTCGTACCAGTCCTCCTCACTCAGATCGGGAGAGTGGAACCCGAGCAGGTTGAAACCAGACAGACCGTCCGTCACGTACACGTCCGGCCACTGGATACCGCCACCCAGCGTGTCGTCAATGTCACGCATGATTTCCAGGACACGAGGGTAGGGACCGTGCCGGGCGTCCGGGTCGTGGTAGCAGCGGCAGGTGGTCTTCCCACACGCTATCCGGCGCGTCTGGAGGCTGCCCTGGAAGAGAAACCCAAGCGACTGCAGTTCCGCCTTGAGCGCGTCGTATCGCTCCGTGTACTGGCGCATCTGGTCCGCACCGGCCATCGATCCGCAGCTTGACATTGTCGCTGCGGGTAAATATACAGTAGCCCGTAGGAGCGGTCAACAAGCCATGAATGCCCTGCGCGCCTCGTTCGCCCCCTACTGGGAGTCGATCCAGCGTACGCTGTTCCCGCGGTTGGAGCAGGCGTTGGGTCCACTGACCGAAAAACAGCAGCAGTTGGAGACCTCGGCGGGTCCGCGGGTGGCGCCGCGGCAACTGACCCTATAAGCGAGAGCGAAGTGGGAAGGGATGCTCGTCGAGGAGTCGGACGGCCGAATAGTACCTGAAGCGCGGTGAAAGCCGCGTGACCGTCAGGGGGCGGCAACCGAGTGGGTTGGGGAAGGCGGCCGGCGAAGACGGTCGGGACCAGACAGGCCGGTGAGATGAGCAAGGGCGCTGAGGTGGACAGTTCCATGAGTGAAAGACCCCAACATCAGCGACCGAGGAGACTTGCCGACTGGCTGAACCCGACGGGCCGGAGGAGGGTCCACTCTTTGATTCCTCCATCGGTCCTCATCACGCGAAGACGTCTTCGTGAAAGCGGTATGCGGGAAAACCGCACGTACCGTTTGAGCGGCGGACGGAGGCCAGCGCCCGCGGGGCGCGCCTCCTCCGACCCGACACCGGGGAAACCGGGTAATGCCGGCGGAGGGAAGGGACCTCAGGTGGACAGCTAGCGCTGGGTCACAGTTGACACAGGAGCGTTGCCGGCATTCAGGTTGCTCGGCCACGATCAGTTGAAGGTTCTAGTGGTCCGTCACGTCACAATCTTCTGATACGGACATGGGTTACAGCGCGCAATCATCGACGAATCACAGCACCGCACACCAGAACGTTTAATCATGGCGCAGCACTAGGGTGCCCGCGCGGCTTGCGTTACGCGCACCATCGTCTGCAATTGCACGAAGGCCCGCCACAGCACTTCGTTGCCGGGCAGCGGTCGCCGCTTCGATGGCCGCCAGCCCGCCATGCGCGCCAGCAGCACCACCCAACTACGGATGTCCGGCGGAAACGGCTTCCCACTCTCGGCAGGCGGCAGCAGCCGTTCGGCCCGCACCACGGTGCCGATCACCTGCCGCTCGTCCTCGGTCAATACCTCCTCGGCCGGCGTTTCGGGCGCGTCGCGCGCGTAGCGGTCCAGGCTGAAGACCCGCCAGGCCGTGACCGCGTCGAACGCCAGGCACTTGACCAGCGCGTCGGCCTCCTGCAGTCGCCGGTCCTCGATCCGGGTCCCGCTCTTGAGCACCCGGAAATACTCCTCGATCCCCCAGCGGGCCTCGTACCAGCCCACGATCCGTTCCGCCCATGCCGCCGTCGGACCCCCCTCGCTCGACACCAGCAGCCACTCCAGCGGCTCCTGTCCCGCCGGCGGCTCGGTCTCCAGAACGCGCACCACCCACGCCACCACCGGGCCGTCTTCCGGCCGCTCCTTCGGCGGTTGCAGTTCCACCTGCCCGATGCGCAACTCCGTTACCGCCGTCCGCTGCCGGCGCGCCCGCTTCCCGCCCTGCGAGTCGATCAACACCTTCCGCCCGGTCTTCACCGGCGTCTCAAAGTCCGGCTGCGACGCCAGCGGCCGGCGCATCGTCGCCCCCAACTGCTCGTCCCACACCTGCACCCGCCGTTGCCGGCTCGCGCTCGCCCGCACCACCAGCCCGGCCTCGTCCGCATGCGCCGCCTGCCACCGCAGCAGGGCGTAGATGTCGCTCTCGCGGTCCCCGACCACGATCACCCGCGTTTGCGGGCTGGCCCGCCCCAACTCCCGGCCCTGATCGAACCCCCGGAACCAGCGCCGGCTCTCCTTCTCCCGTTCCTCCTCCGGTTCGGCTTCCGGCCGCGCCCACGTCTCCAGGCCGCTCACCCCCAGCGGCCGCCGCCTCTCGGTGAACGCCACCGCCGCATGCACGAACAGCCCCCGCGCGCTGCTGCTCCGCTCCGCCAGCGGACCCAGACCCCGCGTGCTGTCTTTCAGCCCCGTGCTCGCCCCCGAAGCCCTACGTCCATCATCGTCGCCAGATTTCCATTTCGTGAATCGACCAGTAGAAGACTGGGTCTCTGCCAGTCTGGCGTAGTCGTATGACGCGTGACGCGTTCTGCGGAAGGGCGAAATCCATGGGCGCGAACGGCTCACCTCCGAAGACGCCGAGCAGCAGTCGCGGAAAGCCACGACCCCGATACAGCTCACGAAAGACTTGACCATCGCTGCTACCCTCGATGACCAGGTTCCGCGGGTAGTCATGGAAGCTGACCGGCCCCATCCAGAGCCTGACGTGCGCTACGTCGGTCGGTTGCTCGAGCTGAATCTGAACCCACTCCTCGCCCGATTGCGGTCGACCGCTCAGCCAACGCGAATGGGGGTCGGAGTCGAGCGCGGCCTCGAGCCGCTCAGGAGCATGAGTCGCCGTAATCTCGAGGCGCGGCAAAGTGAGCGGAGCCGTGTCCGGTGGGGATTCCGGGAGTTCATCCCGTTCTCCATTCCACGGCAGCAGCTCGACTACCACCGTCCTCCCGAAACCGCGCCAGTTCAGGATCTGATCCGTTTCACGAAGCATCGTGCTCAGTATCGTCCGCGCGAACCCGGGATCGGCAAATCTCTCCTCGTGCACCACGACGTATAGCACGTCGATGGCGCGCAGCCTGCGGAGCAGAAGGCCATAGGATTCGTAGTCTTGCAGCGCATGGCCTGCCAGCAGATGGTGCAGTGGGGTGCGGTACCCGCTGTACCCGTTTACCAGCGGGTGCCCGTGCTCCAGCGTGCCGTGCACAAAGCGCATCGCCTGTTCTTCCGACGACCCCCGGCCATGGCCGTAGAACGGCAGCTCGAGCACGGCTCCCGGCAAGCGTTCTCCCAACCACCGATATACCGCGCGGGCATCCGGCGACGACTCGAAGGCAACCATCGACACCGGGTGGTAACCCTCGGCGACCAGCAAGCAGGTACTCGCGAGGCAGAACGCCCTGCCGCCGGTACGCGACAGCCGGTCGGTGAGCCACTGGACGCCAAGAGCCGCAAGGACCGTCAAAGAGAGGAAGACGAGGATGGCGGCTTGCGCGGGAACACGGAGGCCATCGAGACCAGGGACGATGCGCAGCAGCCAGTCGTAAGGTCCGCTACTCATCAGCTCAATGCCGCCTGCGCTCGGCTCCGGCCCGAGCGACAGGACGAAACCAGCAGCGCCGACCACGCCGTAGATTCCAGCGATTCGAAGGCGCGCGGCCGCCGTGTCGGTGTGGCGTCGGCCAGTTCCCACACTGGCTGTGCCCAGGCCGAGAACCGCGAGCGACACGAGGCCGAACCCCGGCAGGAGCGCCGCTTCCGGCCTGTCGCCCGGGAGCAAACCGCTCCATAGGGTATTCCTCGGTGCATCGAGGTACGACCACACATCAGCGCTGTAGCCGACGACCTCGCTGCGCGATCGTCTCAACTGCTGCTGCTCGCGCACATCCCGGTAAGCCGTGATCACCGGTGCGGTCACAGCCAGCATGACGGTCGCGGTGATCGCGAGATCCACCAGGATCCACGACCGAGACCGCACATTGACTAGCATCTCGGCGCCGACCACCAGCACAACGGCGACCGCAAAGAAGTAGAAGAAGTACCCGTTGGAGAGTCCGAGGAGCAGGAACGCGACAGCGAAGACGGCAAGTGACGACCGCCGTCCGCTACGGAAGTAGTGGTGCAGTCCCCAGAGTGCGACCGGCATCCAGCCATACATCAGTACCTGGAGGTGTGAGATCTGGTCGGCCCGATACGGAAGAAACGCGAACGCGACTCCGGCGATCAGCCCGGCGGTCCGGCTGCCGGTGAGGAAAGAAGCCAGCAAGAACATGCCGCTGCCGGCGAGCACGAACGAGCCCAGAAGGGCCGCATTGTAGGCGGCGACGGGACTACCGGTCAGCCACGTGACGGGCGCGGTGAAGATCGCTATTCCCAGCAGGTGCTCCGAGTACGCCAGCGTGTTCGGGTAAGGGTGGAAAATCGGTGCGTTCCAGAGCCCATGCAGCCCATGCGCCAAGCGCTCCGCATCCCAAGCGAGAATCCACGCGTTCAGCAGCGGATCGGCGAGGTCGTTGGGAAGGGCGGAACCAAAGTGACGAACGAGCGGCCACGTGGCGAAGACAGCGGCGCCCGCGAAGGCGGCCACGACGGCTAGTCTCTCGCGAACGGTCGCCACTCTCTCGTGATTCCGAGCCACCATCAAATGCCGCTTCAAGAGTTGTTGACCCTCAACGGCGGCGGTCGATGAGCAAGCCGCCGGCGAAGTGCGTGGCAGCCGAGCAGGGTGGGCGGCGGCGGGCCGGCGTTCGGGACTGACTCGATGTACATCTTCCTCGACGAGATCACGTTTCGATACCGGGGTGCGCCGGCTCCTGCCCTCGACAGGGTTTCGCTGTTCGTCCGCTCGGGGGAGATCGTCGCGATCGTGGGCGCGGCCGGCGCCGGTAAGACGACGCTGCTCCGCTACGCAGGCAGACGCTCGGACGGAACGGGCGGCGTATTCCTCGGATCGGAAGCGGATGAGAGCGAGGAGAAGCCGTCCATTCCCGGACGCCCCACCGTGCGATCCGCCTCCGGCAGAATATGCTCGTCCAGCAGTGCCAACAACCGCGCGCGCAACTCCTCGTCGCTCCAGATGTGCTGAAGCCCCTTCAACACCGCCGGGATGTCGTCCCGCGGACTCCGGTCGACCGCAAGATGTTGTGGTCACCGGCGGCATCGTCAACCCAACAGCGTGCGCGTGTGCTCACCGGCGTCAAGGCGCGTCGCTTCGCTCCGCGGGGCTGACGGCCCTGACGCCGGCTCCGCGCACGCTCGTCCAGACTGGCTCTTGCTGACGATGCCCACTCATACGCCCCTACATGTTGTGGTCGCCGTCCTGTCCAGGATTGGCCGCTTTCCGGCGACCGTTGACACCCTGGGGACCACTGCCATGACCCGCCGCTCCCGGCGCGAAAGGTCGCGCTCTCCGCTGTCGGAGCGCACGATCAAAGAGCTCGTGCGCGATCTGGAGTCGCTTCGCGACCGGCCAGGTCCCCGGGCAGCTGAAGTCTGGGCCCGTCGGATACAACCGGTCGCCTGAAGAGCCCCCCCGGTCGGGAGCAGGAGGACAAGCTCGTAGGAGAGCCCTAAAACCCGAACCCCACGCCGAGCCTCACCTCCCACAACCGCGTCTCCACCCGAGCGTAGGCCCGCTCGCTGATGGGGAAGTCGACCGCGATCCCGCCCTGAATCGTGTAGTGATTGCCCCGCCACAGCGGGTGCAAGAACCGCTGCTCACAGAGCCTAAGCTCCTCATCCGCGAAGGGCTCGCCGCGGCGTGAGTGGCACACGTCGGCATTCTCTGCCCGCACCCCAATGCCTCCACGCACGCGCAGCATGACTCGACGGCTGCGGAAGACTTGCCAGTCCACCAGCCCGGTCGTAATCCGATTCCGGTGCCGCTCAAAGGTCTGCTCGTACAGGACCGTTTCGTTTATCAGGTGGTCGTAGATCTCATTGGACCATCCGCCCACGTGGTCGAACTGGAAGCCCAGCCGCCCTTTTCGGAGGGCCACCCAGCCGCCGAGCGCTTGGCAGCAAATCGCGTCGGCATACGTTCCGAACCAGGGAGAGAAGCTCATCCCGACGTCGAGAGTCCATGACGATGGGGTAGTGGTAACCGCCTGTGCCTGTGCCTGAGCCTGAGCGGGAGGCGATCCGAAGGCTACCCCCCAGATGACGAGTGCTGCGAGTGCTCTGCCCATCATTGAATGCGTAGACGCACGCCCTCCAGCGGGATTCCTGGGAGAGCGGTGAGACTGAGAGTCTCCGATCTCCTGCCATCTAGCTCGGCGTAGAGGCCGAACATCTCGCCCGGGACGATGCCGTTGACGGAAAACGCCCCTCCTTCTTCGGTCACGACGTGTCCACCGACGAAGCTCACCAACATCTCACCGGCCGGGAACCCGGAGTTGTACTCGACATGGAGACGGACCCCGTTTACAGGCTTACCATCTGCACCGACCACGGACCCTCTCACCTGACCCTCAAGTATCATCCCTACGCGTACATTCTGAGACTTGCGGTCGACGGTCAACGCCGAGAAGTGCGGCGCGTAGCCTGGGGCGCTTGCCAACAAGATGGCCGGACCCGGTGGCAGTCCCCCCACGCTGAAGACCCCGCCTTCCACCTTTGCCCCGGTCGTCACGAGGTTCGCCGGGTGCTTGACGGTGACCGCCACGAGGGCGTCGAGCACCGTCTGCTGGGAGGACAGATCATAGACCGTCCCGCTCAGAGTCGTCGGCGGCGGAAGCACGATCTCCAGCTCGCTGCGTATGCCGAACCGCGGGGGCCACGCCACGCTTATGGTTGTCAGCCCCCGCTTGCTCGCGGTGACTATCCCACGCCGCCCGGATGGGAACTCGAAGCGCCCCTTGTCGTCCGTGGCGGTCACCTGAACCTCTTCATCGCCGTCCTCCAAGTACTCGACGCGGGCACCCACTACAGGTGGGCCGGAGGACCGCAAACCAGATGCCTGTTCCACCACGACTCCCTGGACCTTGCGGCCCTGGTTGTAGACCACGCTCCCGGTGATTTGGCAGATCAACAGGAACGCCACCCCGACTGCCAGTGTTCTGTTGAGCATTGCTATTTCCTATCCGTTTGCGCGAGAACGAATACCCGCGCCGAAACTCTGCTGCTCGATGGTGACAGAGATGTTTTTGACCGCCAGCCAGAATTGCCACTGCAATCCCAGGCGCTGTTGCAGTCGAGCCGAATTCTCAGGTCTCCGTACTCGAGGGTTGCAACGAGTTGATCGCCGGTCGAGTCCAACTCGTAGAGCTTCATGAAGACATCCTCTGTCGTCCACACTATCCCATCGTACTTGGACTCGCACGTCTCCCCGCGTTCGCCATACTCAACCCACGCTGACTCGTACCGCTCCTCGCTGTACGGTTCAGACTCTTGCCACCATCCCTCGCCAGCAGGGCGGTTGTAGTGGAAGGGGTCTGGCGCATCGTAGTCAGAATGCGTCGTGCACGAATTCCATTGACGCTGAGTGCCAATGCTCTTCCAGCCGCGGAATTGGTTGGTGTTCCTCGCTCCACCATGCCTCGACCGGACGCCCCAGTTGCCCCATGGCGGCGTATGGATGGACGGCGGACATTCTGCGCTTATCACAGCGTTGCGGCCTATGTACCTATCCTTGTTGAAGAAGTGCGCTCCCAGGTAGCACGTTCCGCTCTGGGCTTCTAGGAATTCCTCGGACGCGATGGCCAACACGGCCACGGTGAGCGCTGTAGCGACCACGAAGGCTGCGATACGATAGATCGTCATGTCGCCCCTTCCCTTGCTTTGACGAAACCCCGCCCCAAGAACGCCGCGCCGGGAAACCAAGACCCCACAAGGGAGCGGCATCCTCTCGGGCTGGTACGCAGTTTAGTATGCGGCCCCGGGCGGGCGATACTGGGAATTGCCCTAGGAGTCTGCGCCGCAGAAAAACAGATGCGACAATTGTAGGCGAGCCGACAACGGAAGGACTCGATGTCGACCACATTCCGCCCCTACGTGCCTGACCAGTCGCTGCTGTTGCCGCCCGACGTTCGGGAGTGGCTGCCCGAGGGCCACTTGGCGCACCATGTCAGCGATCTGGTGGACGGTCTGGATCTGACGGCGTTCTACGCTCTGTACGAGGGGGACGGCCGTCGCAACGCGCCGTATGAGCCTCGGATGATGGTGAAGGTGCTGCTCTACGCCTACGCGACGGGGGTATTCTTGTCGCGCCGGGTCGCTCGGAAGCTGGAAGAGGACGTTGGTTTCCGGGTGCTGGCGGCGGGCAACTTTCCGCAACACCGGACGCTGTGCGAGTTTCGGCGTCGGCACCTGGAGGATTTCCAGGCGCTGTTCGTGGAGGTGGTCCGTCTGGCGCAGGAGTTGGGTCTGGCGCGCTTGGGGAAGCTGTCGATCGACGGGACGAAGGTGCGCGCGAACGCGAGTAAGCGCAAGGCGATGAGCTACGACCGGATGCAGGAAGAGGAACAGCGCCTGGAAAGCGAGATCGAGGCGCTGTTGCGTCAGGCGGATGCGGTTGACGAGGCCGAGGACGCGCGCTTGGGCGCGGAGGTTCGGGGCGACGATCTGCCGGCGGAGTTGCGTCGGCGAGAAGAGCGTCTGGCGGCGATCCGGGAAGCGAAGGCGCGTCTGGAAGCGGCGGCTCAGGCGGCGGACGACGCGCGGGGTCGGCAGCCGGGGCAGGGTCGGAACCCGAAGGGCGGTCGGCCGTACAAGCGGGCGTATGGCGAGCCGGACGAGAAAGCGCAGAGCAACTTCACGGACCCGGAAAGCTCGATCATGAAGACGAGTAACGAGGGATTCCAGCAGTGCTACAACGCGCAGGTGACGGTGGACGCGGAGCACCAGTTGGTGGTGGCGACGGACCTGACGGCGAACGCGAGCGACCAGGGTGAGTTGCCGGTGTTGCTCGACGCGGTAAAGGAGACGTTCGCCGCGCAGCCGGAGACGGTGCTGGCCGATGCGGGGTACTGCAACGAGCGGGACCTGACCGACCTGGAAAAGCGGGGCATTGACGGGTATGTGGCGCCGGGCCGGGAGGGCAAGCAGACGGCTACCCGTGATCTGAAGGCCCATCCGGCGACGGGTCGTATGGTGGAGAAGCTGGCGACGCCCGCGGGCCGGACGGCGTATGCGGAGCGCAAGTGGTTGTCGGAGGCTCCCAACGGCTGGATCAAGCACGTGCTGGACTTCCGGCGCTTCAGCCTGCGCGGGCTGGCGCGAAGGTGCGGTGCGAGTGGGACTTGGTGTGCCTGGCGTTGAACGTCAAGCGCCTGCAGCCGCTGATGGCGGCGTAGAAGGCGGGATATGAGGCTCACAACGGCGACAAATCGATGCGCATCGCGGTCTCTGGCGGGCCATGCGGCCCGCGAGGACCGAATTTTGTCATCTGTTCGCCAACTACCGAAAATCCACCCCGCCCCGCTGACCGGCGAAGTCGCCCCGACACGTGACTCAGGTCGTGGGCCGGCGACCCGTTGCGTGCCGCAAATCTCCTGCGGCGCAGACTCCTAGCGCTTCGCCGACGGCGGGGCAAGGCGTTCGAGGGCGTCCTGCATGACATGTTCGAGCTCGTCGTCGTCGAGCTCCTTGGCGGCCTCAACCCATCTATCGGGACGCGCGCGGCCCCAAGCGGGCGAAGCTGCGGCTTCGCCGGTCAGTTCAAGACGCGACGCGGCGTGCCGCGGCCGTACGTGGAGGGTCCGCCGGGCTGGCGCAGCGAGTAGCGCCCGGTCAGTCTGCGCAGAAGTCGTACACCCAATGTCGGTCCGTGGGTCTCAGTGTCAACCGCGTCCCGCAGGAAGGGCACTGGATCGGATCCCGGTTGAGAGTCTCCGGGCGCTCGTGTGGCGGATCCGGATAGACGTAGGCGAGGGCAACCGAACAGCGGAGCTTGCCGGCACAGCCCGCGGTTGGACAATCAACCGTCGCGGTTGCTACTACGGGTATCGGTTTCAGCATACCAGTTACCTGATCCTCTTCTTGGGGGGCTAAGTCCTAAGTCATAGGCTCGCCACCAGGTACGGAGGCGTTCGTAGGGCGACACCGCGAGGTGCCACATCCGGTCATCCAGCGTGCGAAGAATCTTGGGCGGAGCCTCTAGCCAGCCGTCCAGCCCGTAGAAGGCACGCGCCACCACCTCCTCCATCAAGCCGCGTCGGACGTAATTCTCGTAGCGTTCTTGGATCTGTCCCATCGAGCAGCATTCCTCGCGCGGGACGAAGATGGGTAGTCTATCACGGCCTTTTGTGGTACGTTTACACCTGATGGCGGAGCCCCCGCGAGGCGTTCCCAGCGGTTGCGTGGGGTCGAATCGGCTCCCGAAAGGAGAACGATAGCGTCCTGGACGGCCGCGAACCCGCGAGAGACCCGCCGAGCGACCAGAGACGGCCAGAATCCTATGTACACCGCCCCCATCGACAATCAGCACTGGCAGGATCCCAAGCTCGTCGCCAGCCACATCCTGGCGTTGCGAGAAGAGGAAGGTCTGGCCACGACTCCTCTGCTACTGCTGAAGACCGTCTACATCTGTCATGGATGGATGCTCGGGCTCGCTGACGAGGAGTTGATCAGCGAGCCGGTAGAGGCGTGGGAGAAGGGGCCAGTGATCGTGAGCCTGTTCTCCGAGTACCGCAGGTTTGGGGGGTACCCGATCCTGGTTCGCGCAGAGAGACAGCCCCTCACCGACGAGCAGGCCAAGATCATCGACGCGGTGCATGACGTCTACAAGCGATACTCCGGCGAGCAGCTGTCCGAGCTCACGCACCGGGCCGGGACGCCATGGCACGAGATCTACAACAGAGACGGCCCGCGCGCCGTGATCCCCAGCCCGTTGATCAGGGACCACTACCGGAACACTCTCGGGGTGGGAGGTGGCTGAAGGCAATCTCGAACGGGCGAAAGAGAAAGCCCCTCAGCCCGATCGTCGACGACGGACTGTCCGTCAAGGACATCACCGCGCGCACGGGATACCCGGCACGACACGTGCGCGCACGGCTGAAGCTGGCCGACGTTGCGCCCGACCTCATCCAGCTGCACCGGTCAGGGAAGCTCTCGCTCGACATGTTGATGGCCTTCACGGTGAGCAGCGACCAGCGGCGCCAACTCGAGGTGCACGAACAGCTCGAGAAGCAGAACTGGCTGTCGCCTCACACAATCCGCCACGCGTTGACCGAAACGGCGGTGGCCAGCGACAGCCGGCTCGGCAAGTTCGTCGGCGTGCAGCCGTACCGGACGGCCGGCGGAGCGATAGCGATAGAGGAGGACCTCTTCGCCGAGGACAACGACCGGCGCTGCTACTTCCTGAACCGCGAATTGGTCAGCCGAATGGCCGACGAGAAGCTCGAGCTCGAAGCGAAGAAGCTGTGCGACACCTGGAAATGGGCGAGCGCGGTACCCGACATCAACTACGAGACGACGAGCGGGTACGGTCGAGTGCACGGCGAAGCGGGCACGCCGACAGACGAAGAGACCGAGCAGATACGCGCACTCGAGGGCGAGATCAAGCAACTGGATGCAGAGCCGACGAAACGCCGACGCCGCGCCAGCCGGGAACGGACGCTCGCCGGCATTGAGCATGTGATCGCCAGGCGCCGGGTGTACAGCGACGATGAACGAGCGATGGCAGGATGCCTAGTCAGCATCAGTCACGACGGCGACTTGCGTGTCGAGCACGGACTGGTACGGCCCGAGGACATTCCGAAGCAGAGCGGCAAGGAAAGCTCCCAGGTCGACACTCCTCGGGACGACCAGAAACGAAACGCGAGCCCGCAGGCGGAGGCCGCGAAATCGAACGGCATGACGATACCGATGGTCGAGGACCTCGAGTGCGTGCGCACCGCAATCGTGCGGGCGCGACTCGCAGCAGAACCCGACGCCGCGTTCGACCTGCTGACCTTCACGCTGGCCTCGCAACTGCGGGACACGATGGCATACGGCTACGACGACCCCGGCGGTGTGCTGAGCCTGACCGCCAGGGCCGCGCGCGAGCGGCCGGCCAACCGATTGAGCGAGGAGGAATTCGCGTTGCAATCGCCGGGCGAGGCTCTGCTGATGGCCGCGACCCCCCCCATGAAGTGGGCGACGGCGCGCGACGAGGCGGAACGCTGGAAGGGATTCCGCGCGCTCGCAAAGGAAGAGCGCCAAAGAGTGCTGGCCTACTGCGTGGCGCGCCTGCTGGTGCCCCAGATCAGCTTCAGCGCGCACGCCGACCACGCGTTCGAGGACACCGTCGAACGACTGGGCATCGACTTCGCGGCGACGGTACGGCCGACGGCGAAGTACTACTGGGCGCGCCTGTCGAAGAAGGAAGCGCTGAAAACGGCGAGCGAGGTACTGGGCGAGGCGTGGGTCAAGGCGAGGGCGAAGCTGAAGCGCGCCGAACTCGCCGAGGCGCTGGAGAAAGCCTTCAGGGGTGAGGACGACACGGTCGACGCGGCCGGCGCAGACCGCGCCAAGGCGTGGTCGATGACCGGCTTCGCCGCGAACGCGAAACGAGAAAAGGGGGAACAGCAGGAAGGCTGACGCCGAGAACGCCAGGATGCGCCCGGGCAGCCGGCGCCCCAATTGAAACACGCGCGGACGACGCGCAACGGGGGCGACGGCGCACCGGGAGATGCCGGACGGCAGCGCGTAAAGTCGAGAAAGATGAAACAGGACCAGATCAACGCGACCGCAGAGGACCTACTGACCGGACTGAACCCGGAACAAGCAAGCGCAGTGCGGCACGAACGCGGACCGCTGCTCATACTGGCAGGCCCGGGCTCCGGGAAAACGCGCGTGATCTGCCACCGGATCGGGTGGCTGATCCGACGGCGAATAGCCGAGCCGAGCCAGATTCTGGCCGTGACGTTCACGAACAAGGCGGCCGGCGAGATGAAGGACCGCATAGCGAAGCTGCTCGGTAGCGCACCGAACCGCATGCGGCTGTCCACCTACCACGCCCTGTGTGCCCGCATTCTACGGATCGACGGCGAGCACATCGACGTCCCAAAGGGGTTCGTCATCTACGACCGGAACGATCAGTTGCGCGCCGCGCGCGACACCATCAAGCAGCTCGGATCCGACAGCGGCATAGCGTCGGCACGATCGCTGATGTCACGGATCAGCCGGTGGAAACAGAAATTCGAGACACCGGACGAGCTCGACGTGCGAGCGACCAACCACCGTGACCGCGTGCTCGCGGATGCCTACCGGCGCTACGAACGAAAGCTGCGCGCGGCTCGGGCCCTCGACTTCGACGACCTGCTTACGCATGGGGTCGCCCTCATGATGGGCACCGAAGAGGTCCGCCGACGCTGGGCGGGACGATTCCGGTACATCCTGATCGACGAGTACCAGGACACCAACGACGCACAGTACCAGCTGAGCCGGATGCTGGCGCTGGAGCACCGCAACGTGTGCGCGGTAGGCGACCCCGACCAGTCGATATACGGATGGCGAGGGGCGGACGCGGGAAACGTAGACGCGTTCCTCGCCGACTTCCCCGAAGCGACCGTCGTACGGCTGGAACGCAACTACCGCTCATCCGGAGAGATTGTGGCAGGAGCGGGACGACTGATCGCGGGCAACCCGAAACGAACCGGCAAACGACTGTGGACCGGGCGGCAGGGAGGCTGGCCGATAGAGGTGCGCGAGAACGCCGACGACACGACGGAAGCGGAGCAGATAGCAGCCGTCGCCGGCGAGAACGCCAACGCTTCGCGGTCGTTGGCCGTGCTCTACAGGATGAACTCGCAATCGCGAGCCATCGAGGACGCACTGCGCCGAAGCGGAACGCGTTACCGAATCGTCGGCAACATCAGGTTCTACGAACGGAGAGAGGTCAAGGACATCCTGGCCTACCTGAAAGCCATCATCAACCCGGACGACGACATCAGCCTGCAACGCATCATCAACGTACCACCGCGGCAGATAGGTACGCGGACGATGGAGGCCATAGCTGCTGGGCGAGAGACCGGCAGGAGCGATACCCCGCTGCTGAGCGGGGCAGGAGACACCGATGCGACGCGTCCGGCAGCAACGACGCTGTGGGAACAGATGCGCGAAGCCGTCGACTCCCACCGGCTGCGCGAGCAGGCCGGAAGACGGGTACGGGGCTTCATAGAACTGCTGAACAGACTGGCCGCACAAGCGGCCGGCAGCGGCGTGGCCGAAGCCGTTCGATGCGTCGCCGAAGGCAGCGGTTACATCGCTGCACTGCGCTCGGAGGGAACCGAAGACGGGAACGAGAGAATCGCCAACGTGATGGAACTGGCGCCCACGCCGCATGCTCCAACAGTTCCAGGAGAAACGACCGCGCCCGCAGGCGCTTGACCTGCGCCTTCCCGGCCGTCTTCACGCGCAGGACGAATCGCTGGATACCCGAGAAATCACCGGCGAGGTAGATAGCGCCCGGCATGTCGGTTACGTTCATCATCCTTCGCCGCCGCTCGGCACGACCGTCTCGGAAAGCGCCCGCGCGCGGTCCCGCCACTCCAGAACACCATCAACACTGGGCAAACAGCCCTCCCCCCTTGTGAGCGGTACGGCCGATCAGCAGCGGGCCTGCCTGTGCGGTCCGAAACGTCAGCCGCAAACGCCCAGCCAGCCCACCACGCGGTCCGCGGCGAACGGCGAGCACCTCGATGGATTCCGGCCGCAGCCAATCGCAGCGCGCCAGTTCCGCCCCGACGTCGCTCCGAAGCGCATCTTCCGCGCTCAGCCCCCGACGATGACGCGCCACGTCATAGACTGTCACGCTCTCCCAGACCCGCGCCGGGGCAAACAGCGCATCGCTCTCCGGATCGACGACCGCGGGCACGAGTGTCAGGCGACCGGCAGAACCTGCGCACAGCACGTCCATGCCTTCGAGCGCGCGTGCGGTCATTCGATGGTACGGCGCGACGTCCCGCCACTGCACGCCGTAGCGCTGCAATTCGCTGGGCGCCACGTAGAGCAAACGGCCCCGCGGCAGGTCGGCGACGACCGCGACGTGGCGGTGCACGCCATCGCCGGCCGGGCTCCCATCCGGTCGATGGCCGCTCACATACGCGGGTATCGTGGCGCCGCGGCGCATGCCGGCCTGCACCCGCGCCATCATCGCCCGCCGGGCGGCCCGCGCGACGGCCGGCGGTTCGGCGCCGACGGCGATCCCTCCCGCGATGGTGAACGCAATCACGCCGCGCGCCCGCTCCGCGGCCGGCAGCATGAGACCGAGACCAACGAATCTGCCGTCGCCCAGCAGCAGCGGACCCCGCACGGGCTCCGCGAAGCTGATCGCCGCGTGCCAGAGCGTCTCCTTGAGAAAGCGGGTGCCCGGCGCGAACTGCTCCCCGCGAGCGCCGTGGCGATCGAACGGCTCGCGTTGAACGAGGACCCTCGCGACCGGAACGGACACGTCCGCATGCCGAAGCGCGTGATGAATCGCCGCAACCGCGCACGCCTCCTCGGCGGCCCGCTCGGCGCCGCCCTTGGCTTCCGGCCCCCGGCGATCCGGGTCGATCCGCCGTCGGGCCGCCGGTAGCGCCAGCGGCGTGACGCTCCGCCAGTGCCGGCCGCGCCGCTCGAAGCGCGCGACCATGCGATCGTCGTCGATCCGGTGCAACTCACGCGCGATCACGCCGTCGTGATCCGCCCAGGCGACCTGCGAGAAGGCCCAGGCTACGTCATCCGCCGCCAGCGGACACGTCTGCGGCACCCGCACCGCCAGCCGACGGATGGACATGTCGGCGTGCTCATGCCCCACCGACGGAACGGGCAAAATGCGTACCCTCAAGGACTTGTCCGCCGCGCCGGCAGCGCGGCCGATCAGGTAGCGCTCCACCGCGTCGGCCAGGTTCGGGACCGCCGTGCGGAGATGCTCGGCCGCCTTGTCTCGCGCACCCTGGACGAGTTCCGCTGCGTCACTCAGCGGCCAGCCGGCGTACGCCGCCGGCGCATCGGGCTCCCGCAGCTCGAAGACGAAGCGCTGCGGCTCCGCCCCGTAGGCGACGCGCTGGAGTCGCGGCTTCGGAGGCTGCACGAAGGCGCGCACCGGTTTGCGCGCGGTCCCGCCCACCTGAAAACGCGAGCGCATGCCTTCGAATCGGGCCGTGAGACTCTGCCGCAGGCCGGGTCGTGGACAGAGGAGATCCTGACTCCCCTCTCCGTCGCCGGAAGAACGGTACACGATCCCGCCATGGCCCCGAATCCGTCGCTCCGCGTCGTGCGAGTCGAGCATGACGGCTTCGGCCCAGGCCATGTCCACGCCCCGACCGAGTTGGTAAAGTCCCTCGGCCGCGGCGCACAGGGCCGGCGCGTAGCCGTCGTCATCGTCGCGGACCGACCAGCAGTAGACGATCGGCGCCGTGGCGTCGAACAAGGTGGGCCGGAAATGTTTCCCGACGCGCGTCTTCGCCACCGCGTCCGCGTAGCGCTTTCCGGGCAATACGGCGTCGAGGTCGTTGTTGGGCACGTAGCTGACATAGGCCTGGCCGCGCGTGCCGCGGGGCGCCGCGATCACGGGCGGCGGCAGCGTCTGCAGCCAGTCGAACGCTGCCTGTATCGCCGCCGGCACCGTCGCCCCGCGGGCCGCCCCGGCCAGCAGCGCCTGAAACAGGCGAGCCGGGGCCGGCGGCCACTCGTCTGCGTGGCGGTCGTCGAAACCGTGATACCGACCTTCGTGCAACCGGACGGTCACGAGTAGCGCGCGCTGCATGGATCAGGCCTTCTTCTTCGCGTCGCTCTTGGCGAGCGCCTTGTCGAATGCGACCGTGCGGTCGTCAGCGACGCCGAAATCCGTCGCCGCCTGCTTCGCCGACGCCAGTGCCGTCGCTTCGTCGAGCACCACCTGCTCTCTCACGCCGTCGCGTCCTACGGCCTCCCAGGTCGCCGGCGCCTCCGGATCCGGCGTGATGAGACATCCCTGGCGCAGGAACCCGTCCAGCGGCGCGGTCGCAGCCGCGAGGGCCAGTCCCAACACGTAGCGGCGCAGCACCGCTCCGTCATCGGCGTGCAGGCGCCGCAACGCGATCAGGTTGATCGTCACGTCGCGACGGATCTCACCGTGCACCACGGTCCCGCCGTGCTCTTCGGTTGCCGGCACGTGCACGAAACCCCGCTGCGCCAACTGGCTCTTGGCGCTCCCCTCCTGCTTCTTCTTCTCGTCCTCGCTGAACACCTCCAGCGCGGCGTAGTCGACCGGCGGGTTGTATTGCGCCGAGCGCGTCAGCGGGTCGATGTCCCAGGCACGGATCACCGACTGCAGGATACGCGGCACCTTCGCCTGCGTGTCGCGCGAGTCCCAGGCGCCGAACACCAGCGACGTCGGCGCCAGTCGCGCAATGGCTCCCGCGTCGCCGGTGTCCTGGTACGCCCGAAAGGCCTCGTTGGCCTCCGAAGCAAGCTCCGTGGACCGGATGAGCGCGTCTCCCAGGCGATGCCCCGCGTCGAGAATGGATACCGACCCGCCGTCGTAGGTAATCGTCACCTGCGGCACCAGCCCGGCGAGCGGATTCGCGGCAGCCCCGTTTCCGGCGGCCTTGAACAGCGGCTCCAGCCGGTTCGCCTGTGCGCCGACGCTGTCGATGGTCGCAACCCTGGTGCCGTCTGACAACGTGTCGACGTTGTAACCGATGCCGGCATATGTCGGGGGAAAGATCACCGCGTCGGCCCCCTCCACCGGTAACAGCTTCTGCCGCAGGGTCAGCGCGACGGGACCGCCCTGATCATTGGCGCAACGCTCGGCGAAACTATCGTCGAATTCGATCATGTCGACACACTCTCCTCGATGACGCTGGTGATGCAGCGGGCCTGGTTCTCCTGCCCCGGCCAATCGAGCTGCATGTGAAAACTGCGGAACGGCATGCCCGGAAAGGGCCGCTGCCGGGCGCCGAGCGCGGCTCGCAGGAAGATCAGGTCGTACAGGTCGGACCCGGAAAGACCGGCGACGCCGTAGGTGTAACTCAACTTGTTGTGCCGCACCGGCCTGGCGTGGGTCAGCCCGATCGCCGCCAGAAGCTCCACGACGGGATACCCTCGCATCACCACACTATTGCCGTGGGCGTTGGGCGAGAAGCCGGCGTCAATCGGCACGTAGTCGCGACGCCAGTCGAAGCGGAAGCTCCCACTTTGCAGCGCGTCCACCGCAAAGGGATCGCCCGCCTGCTCCACGACGCGCCCGCGCACCAGATCGAGGGCGTCCCGCGCAAGTCCGGCGCCGGGATACCCGCCCGCGCCGGCCCAGAACTTGACGTTATCCCGCCGCCGCGTCGCGTCGCCCCAGTAGTCGATGACGATGGTGTTTCCGTCACCGTCAACGAGCCGCGCCGGCAACTTCGCCGGACTCTCCGGATCGGGGAACGGGAACACGGACGAACCATCGACGACGGTCTCGATATCCCACTTTCCGGTGCTGTTTTCGGAATCGGGCGGCGCGAGCGAGGCAACCTGCGCATCGTCGAGGAAACGGAGCACACGCACGACCGGATCCTCGTCGCTGGCCGCTACAAGCCGGAACCGGACGCGGTCGGAATCCTGCCAGTCGAAGCCGCCCGCGGCCTCGCCCAACAGCACGTCGGCGGCTTCGGCGAACCCAAGACAGGCGAAGACCTGCCCGGGATTGGTCAAGTCGACGGGAACGACGCCAACGGCCATCAGTCCGCCTCTCCAGCCGGCGCCGGGAGCAGATCCAACTGATGGTCGCGCGAACCCGTGCGCGCCGTCTCCGTGCCCGGTTTCTTCCGCGCTCGCCGGGTGGCCTCATCGAGCGCCCTGGATGCGCGCTGATCGGCCGACCGCAGTAACGCTTCCCACCACGCGAGGCCCCACGGCCCCCACTCCCGCTGCAGCCGGGCGAAGCGCTGGCCGATCTCGTAGGCCCGCCCCGCCGCCGCCGTCGGTGGCAATCTGTCGCAGCCGTCGATGCCGATGGCCGGCCGGGCATGGCCGTGGTGGGCCGCGATCATGTGCAGAGCGAGTTCGAAGCGCGGATCCGGGCGGTCGAGACCATCGAGACCGTTGTCCTCCGCATCGAGCACCGACTGGAACTCATGGCGGTATCCGTTCAGGACATGCCGGTTCAGCGGCCCGGGCGTCTTGGCGTACGGTCCGCCGTTGCGCGGCGCGTTGAACGCCCGTTGCCACCGCGGCACCCGCTTGCCGTCGTCATGGCGCCGCGCGACGGCCACGAGCATCGCCCTGTCTCTATGCTCCAAGCCAAGCTCGCTGGCGATTCGGTCGGCTTCCCGTGCCGCCCACTCCTGATGCTCTGCCAGCCCTTGAGGCGCCGACGCCATGGCGTGCGAGTCCTCCTCCGAGGCGGCGCCGCGCCACTTCTCGACGATCAACCACGTCACGGGTCGGTCCGTCGCCGAGACGCGGTACGGCGCCGCCCACGACTCGCGCCACACATCGGATACGCGGCCAGTGCTCTCGCACGCCGCCCCCGGCTCGGCCGCCAGCCGGTTCCGCTCGTCGTCACTCGCCAGGCGCACCCGAACCGCCGGCAACCCCGCCGTCCCAGCGCCCCCCGGCACTGCTCCGTCCCACGCTTCAGCTCTACCCCAGTTGTCTTCGGCGGTCGGCACCGGCTTCCCCTTGCCGGCATCGAGCAACCCGTCGCCAAACCCGCCGATCCGGGCATCCACGACCAGCAGCCGCCCGGCGAGCCTCCGCTCCAGATCCTTGACGGTCAGGCCGCTGGCCGCTTCCCGCAAGCTGAGAACGCAGTCCGACCGGCCGCCGATGTCGTCCGGCTTGCCGCCGCTGTCGAGCAGGAACGCAACCGGCGCCTCCGGATGCAGCGGTGCTTCCGGCTCGCCCCCCGCGGTCTCCTGCGGGTTGTCGCGGTCGCCTGGTTCAGTGACTTCCGAGTCGTGCTCGACTCCGGGATCGCGTTCACCGTGCGGCGCCGCCTCCACCATCCTCGTCAGCTTCCGAGCGCGCTTCCTCAGCCATTCCACGACCCGCGACGTCTCGGTCTCGAGTCGCTCGGCAGCGTGCGGCGCCGCGGCCTCGAAGAACGCCTCGACCGCCTTGTTCTGGAGGGGCACGGTCCGGGAGCGGACCCCCTCCGCGTCGACGCGTACCGGGAGGCAGCGTCGCCATACGACCGCGGTCTGCGGGTCGTGCTCTTCCCACCCGCGCAGCCATGGGTCGACCTCCGGACGCCCGCTGTGCTCGACCAGCGAAGTCATCGCCCAGGCGTCGATCAGAGGCCGCGTCAGGGCCGGAAAGAGCGGCATCGCAGTCGAGGCCCGGTCTATCCGCGCACGCCCCTCCAAGGACTGGCCGAGATCGGAGAGCGCCGCCGGCCCGGCGCCGTGACCGTCCCCGACCCGACGCAAGGTCTTCAGCAACGCCTTCGTCGCCTCATGGCGGGCGATGTCCGCCGCCGACTTCTTCTCCGGCGGTCCCTGATCGATCACGAGCACGCGCGCCGCCCCGGAGCCGCGGCGGTTCACGCGGCCGAGCCGCTGCACCATGCGCTCCCAGGCGACAAGGTCGCAGACCATGTGGTCCGCGTCGAGATCGACGCCGACCTCGCCCGCCGACGTCGCCACCACAAAGACCGGTGCGTCCGGTGGACCCTCGCTGCCGGCGAGCAGACCATATCGCCGCAACTCGTTCGCGGCCTCCTCACGTTCGTGCACGCGGCGGCCGCCGACAAACAGAATGACCGCCGCTCCACTGCTTGCCAGCTTGCCTCGCCGACGAAGCCCCTCCGCGACGCTCTCCGCGACCTTGCGCCTGTCGCAGTAGACCAGCGTGCGAACCGGTCTGCTCGCTGCCTCGGCCTGCTGCTGCCCGAGGTTCCAGGCCCGTTCGGCCAACACGTCCTCTATCGACGCATGCCCGTCGAGATCCTCGACCGTGAGCGCCTTCGACGCGTCGAGCCGCCTCCGGACGGTTTCGCTCTCGCGATCCTCGTCATGGAGGGTGAACAGAGTCCCGCCCGCCGAAGCCGAGCCCAGCGTCGCCGACAGCGGCAACACCCGGAAGGCGGGGGGAAGGCCGGCAGTGGCGCGAGGACCCGCGAACTCGCCAGGTATCGAATCGGCGTCGTTCGCCGCCCGGACCCGCCGCTCCGCCTCGATGCTCCGCAGAAGGCGCTCGAACGGACGCGACAGGTGCGCCTCGTCCAGCAGCACGAGGGTGTCGCAGCCCATCAGTCCCGCCTGATACGGGCGCATGCGCCGTGAGACACCGTATCCCTGGAACAACAGGCGGGAGCCGATCATGTCGACGGTGCCGACGATGATCGCCGGCGCCGCGGGATCTTCGAGCCATTCGCGGTTGTCGACGTGCTGGCCGCGGAGGGTGGAGATCGGCAGTGCCCGGCCCGCAAGCCCCAGCTCGCGGCGTACCGACCCGAGCGCCGGCTCCTGCAGCCGTTTCCGAATCTGCTCGGCAAAATCGGTAGCCTGATCGACCACCGCGCGGCGGTCGACGACGTAGACGAGCCGGCGAGGCAACGAGGCTCCGGCAGCTCGCGCCAGCAGCCAGATCGCCATGACGGCGGTCTTGCCGAGGCCCGTCGGAATGTCCACGGCCGGCGGGAGATCGCCGACGTCGTTCGACGTTTCGCTCCCGTGCAGGCAACGGGACCACGCGATCGTGCAGTGCCTGTCGACCCTGGGACTCCGCCCCGGCGAGGTGGCCGACCTGTGCCTGGACGACATCGACTGGCGCGCCGGGACCATCAAGGTGCGCACCCGGAAGAACCGTCGAGGCGCCTTGCTGCCACTGCCTCGTATCGTGGGGCAGGCGTTGGTCGACTATCTGAGCGGGGAGCGCCCGGCAACCGACGAGCGGCGCGTGTTCGTGCAGCACCTGGGAGCGCGTCGCGGCAAGCCGATCTCGAGCACTGCCGTCTCGGGTGTCGTGGTCCGCGCGTTTCGTCGGGCGGCGGTCGACACGCCGCTCGCCGGCGCCTACGTCTTCCGGCACACCGTGGCCAGCCGCATGGTGCAGAAGGGCGCCAGCCTCAAGGAGGTCGCTGACGTGCTCGGCCATCGCAGTCTCGACACCACGACGATCTACGCGAAGCTCGATCTGCCGCGGTTGCGTGAGGTCGCGCTCCCCTGGCCGGAGGTGCTCCGATGACGCCTCCGAGCTTCCACCGCCTCGTTGACGAGTACCTGACCGTGCGCCGCGGTTTGGGCTTCGACCTCGAAACACCCGAATGGCAGTTGCGGGACTTCGCCAGCTACGCAGACCGGATCGGTCACAGCGGCCCCCTGACGATTGAGCTCGCCGTCGAGTGGGCGCAGTCCTCGCGGTCGAGCAATCCGGCGCAGGCCGTACGCCGGCTTGCGGCGGTGCGACAGTTCGCCCGACACCGCGCGCTCTTCGATCCAGCGACCGAAGTACCACCGGTCGGGCTCCTCGGACGTATCTCGCGCCGCCCGCCGCCTCACATCTACACCGATGCGGAAGTGGCTGCGTTGCTGCAACAGGCAAGCCGCTTGCTGCCCCAACAGGGACTGCGACCCGCCACCTATGTCGCGTACTTCTCCCTGCTGGTCTCGACCGGCTTGCGGCTCTCCGAGGCCTGCCGCCTGACGAACGAGGACGTCGACCTCGTCAACGGGATCCTCACCATTCGAGAGACCAAGTTCCGGAAATCACGACTGGTACCGCTCCATCCGACCACGACGCAGGCATTGGCCCGCTGCGCCGATCATCGTGACGCGTGTCGTGCTGCATCCCGGTCGGAGTACTTCTTCCGCACCGAGCATTCGCCCCGACTCACGCGCGCCGCCGTGGAGAAGACGTTCAGCCGGATCAAGCAGCGCCTGGGCTGGACCGGGCACGGACGCACGCGCCCGCCGCGCATTCACGACCTGAGACACACCTTCGTCACGCGACGGCTGCTGCGCTGGTATCAAGCCGGCGCCGATGTCGATCTCAAGATCCTGGCTCTGGCGACCTACCTCGGCCACGCCAAGGTCACCGACACCTACTGGTACTGCACCGCCGTTCCGGAGCTGCTCGCCAGCACCTCGCAGCGTTTCGAACGCTTCGCCCACCGAGTTCCGGAGCGCCGATCATGACGGCCGTCGAGCGTCCGTTCCCGGCACTTCTGCAAGACTTCTTTCACCGGCGCCTTGTCGCACAACGCGGCGCCAGCGCCCACACGATCGCCAGCTACCGCGACACCTTCACGTTGTTTCTCGGGTACGCCGCAGAGCGCACCGGACGGACGCCTTCCGCACTGACCCTCTCGGACCTCGACGCGCCCATGGTCCTTGGCTTCCTCGACCATATCGAAACGGAGCGGGGGAATTCCCCGCGCACGCGAAACCTCCGTCTCGCCGCCATCCGGTCCTTCATGCGCTACGCCTCGCTGCGCGAGCCAACCTTGCTGCCCGTCGCGCAACGCGTCCTCGCGATTCCCGTCAAACGGTTCGACCGGCCGGTCCTCGGCTACCTGTCCCGCGACGAAATCGCCGCGATCATCGACGCCTCCGACCGGTCCACCTGGAGCGGCCAGCGCGACGCCGTCCTCTTCGCCGTGCTCTACAACACCGGCGCCCGCGTCTCCGAGATCACCCGTCTACACGTCGCCGACGTGCTGCTCGAGCGGGCCTCCTCAGTGCTGCTGCACGGCAAGGGACGCAAGGAGCGGGTCGTCCCGCTCTGGAAGAGCACCGCAGCGCAGCTCCGCAGGTGGCTCCCCCGAATCGATCGAAGCCCCGACGCCCCCGTCTTTCCCAATCGCACAGGCCAATCCTTGTCGCGCTCTGGTGTCGAGCACCAACTGCGCGTCGCCTGTCGAAAGGCCTCGGAGCGTCACCCCTCACTCGCAACGCGACGGATCTCGCCCCACACGCTGCGCCACACGACCGCGATGCATCTGCTCCAGTCCGGTGTCGACATCACCGTCATTGCCCTCTGGCTCGGCCACGAGGACACAGCCACCACCCACCAGTACGTCGAAGCCGACCTGGCCATGAAGGAGGCCGCACTTCGGTGCGTGGCGGATCCCGCACCTCAGCCACTCCGCTTCACCGCCACCGACCGCCTCCTCGACTTCCTGGAAGCCCTCTGATTATGCGGAGTACCGGTCCACCCGATCACAGACGCGCACGTGCCCCGCCGAACCGACTCCGCATAATCCCGAGCTCCGCATAGACCCGGTTTCGTGGACATCCAATCCTGTTGCGAGGAGGAGGTATCCGCGATGTCGAAAACCAGACCGCCGTATGCGGCGGCGTTCCGACAACAGATGGTCGAGCTGGTTCGAGCCGGACGTACGCCGGGGGACCTGGCTCGGGAGTTCGAGCCCTCGGCCCAGGCCATCCGGACCTGGGTCGCTCAGGCCGACCGCGATGCCGGCGCGCGCACCGACGGCCTGCGCACCGAAGAGCGTGAAGAGGTGCGGCAGCTACGCCGGGAGGTCCGGCGGCTGCGCGAAGAGCGGGACATCCTTGCAAAAGCGACGGCCTGGTTCGCGCGGGAGACCGGACCCGGGACCTACCGGGTCATGAGCGCGCACCAGGTCCGTTTCCGTATCGCCACGATGGCCCGTGTGCTCGGTGTCTCCCCGAGCGGGTACTACGCGTGACGTCGACGTCCACCCTCGGCTCGCGCGCGTGCTGATGCGGAGCTGACAACCCGCGTGCGGGAGATTCATGCCAGCAGCCGGGGCACGTACGGCGCGCCGCGGATTCACGCTGAACTGGCCGAAGCCGGCGTCGCGGTCGGCCGCAAGCGGGTCGCGCGGGTGATGCGCGCCGCGGGGGTGGCCGGCGTGAGCCGGCGCCGCGGCCCCCGCACGACGCGCCGGGATGTGCAAGTCCGGCCGGCGCCGGATCGGGTCGAACGCTGTTTCGAGGCCGACGCGCCGAATCGCCTGTGGGTCTGCAGCACCTGGTCGGTGCCCTGGACGCGCTGGCTCCGCCCGACGGCGTGGTTGCTGACGTGGCGTAACATAGATGACTTCGTAGAGGAGACCGGGAGTTCGCCACCCGAAGTTCAACAACGAACGGGACAACCCCCTTCGGTACCCCGCAATGATAACGGGACTGCACGGCATCTGGAACGCCGGCTGCGGACGGCCGCGGATCGCGGTCAGGCCGCGCGCCGAGGTCATGGCGGCGTCAAGGGCGTATTGACGTGAGCCGGTTCACCGGCCATCTGCGCATTCCCCTGTACAGACGAAGGGGATGCCGATGACTCATCGACTCGCGATCGTGTTCGCCGTCGTCCTGTTGGGCGCCACGCCCGTCCTGGCGCAAGAGCCCGGCCGGGAGCTGGAGTTCGGCGTCGGCTGGTTCCAGTTCAACCCGCTGGGCATCGACGACATCAGCGTCTTCCCGTCCGGCCCCGCCGTCAACCTCGCGTGGACGACGTGGCGCAACGAGCGGACGGGCATCACCGTGGGCGTCACGCCGGTCCTGAGCCGCGTGGACCCCGGTGAGGGAAACTACGTGGTGGAGCGGGCGTTCTTCACCTACGGGCACGTCACCTGGCGCCGGCGATGGCTCCTCGACGACGGCAAGAGCTTCTTCCACTTCGGGCTGGGCATCGGGCCGACGTTCCACTGGGAGACCAATCGCGTGCGCAAGTGGAATCCCGAGATCCCGACCTGGTACACCGACGGCGAGACGGAGGCTGGGCTCAAGGTCTCGTTCAACTGGCACGCCGAGCTGCTCGCCACCCGGCGTCTGCGGGACGGTCTCGACCTGCGGGGCGGCATCACCTTCACGCCGCTGCTGTACGTGGCGATGACGGCGCAGCCGGTACTGATGGCAGTGTGGGGATTCTGACCGACGGAGTGTTCGTAAGGGACGTACGATCGATGCTGCCCAAGCGCAGCGTCGAGGTCGACGTGCTTGCCCTTATGGCGCGTCTGGGCTCGGTCCAGCCATCGCCGACCGCCTTGCGCGCCCTGAACACGTTCAGACTGGCGTCCGCCACACGAGCCGTTCCGAGGACGGCGACGGCGGCGGCATCAGGCGCGCGGCACCGCATGGCGCGGCCTTCCGGCCTTCCGCAGGAAGAATCAAGGAGGGAGCGACCCCTGGCGCGGGACCCCCCAAAGCGCAGAGTTTCGCGGGACCGACGCGGTGATCCCACCCCCGAGATACAGGGGCTTCGGACACCGCGAGACCCCGTGAGGTCTTGCGGGCCCCGTGTCCCTCGCCGCCAGCGGCGCCCCCGGACCGCCCGTCCGTATTACGGGTGTATTCCAACCCCGCCAGGCCGTGGTCAGCGTAAGTTTCCTGGTTCAACGGCCAGGGACGCCTCCGATCCTATCGTGTTTTGCATCAACGCACGCCGAGCGACAGGATCGCCCAGGAGCCGAAATCGCCAACGGCGCAGCCGGCCGGCGATGCCGGACATGCTCGGCTCCGAGCGTCCGATAGATGCGCCGGGCCGGCCGAAGCGACCAAACCTCGTGGAACCCGCTGTGGAGGAAACGTGGCATCGTCGAGTCGCCGGGGAAGACCCGCAAGATCAACGACATCCTCGGGCCGCGGCTTCGTCGTCCGCGCCGCGTTCGGCCACGTGCGGGATCTGCCGCAGCCTCCATCGAAGCGCTCCGCCGGTTCAGCGGGGGAACGCGCGGCCCCGGTCGCGCCAGCAGGTCTCTCTGGGCCTCGACGTCGGTGCCGGCTGGAAGCCGACGTGGGAAATCATCGACACGAAGGCAAAAGTGGTGCGGGAATTGCGTATGATTGGCCGGAACGGCACCGTCTACCTCTACCTCGCCACCGACCGCGAGGGCGAGGCCATTGCCTGGCACCTGCGCGAGCTGCTCGGCGGGTCCGAGGAGCGCTTCCGGCGCGTCACGTTTTCGGAGATCACCCCGGCCGCCGTGCAGGCCGCTTTCGAGCGCCCGCGCGGGATCGACTACGACCTCGTGCACGCGCAGCAGGCCCGCCGGTTCCTGCGGCGCTTGAGAAGTCCCTCGACGATGTGGCGGCCGGCCGGGCCGGGATGCACGGGCTGCTGGATGCTGCATCTCGAGACCGTCACTCCTGGGGCTCGGGACCGCAAGGAGAGTTTGGAGAGTTGACGGTTGAAGCGCCGGGGAGCTTGCCGACTGGTCCGCAGGAACGCGCGGGAGGATGGAGGTTTCGTCGTGCTCCTCTGTTCTCGGTGTCCGGCCGAACCGATAACCCCTCTGGAAGAAGGTGACTCAATTCGCCGTGGAGCGGTCCGAGCAGGACGGCGGTCCCCTCGTCATCAAGGCGGCGGTCGTCGTGGCGGCGGACGGCAGGTGGGTGTTCCGCAACGATGACGGGCGCAACGGCAGGACGGTTTGTCGGGCGGTGCCTGAACGGTGCCTACGCAAGGTGACGGCGGCGAGCACACGCGTGAACCGTGGGGGCCGGCGCGGGCGGCGGCGGGTCGGGCGGTTGGCCGGCGGCGCGTCGCGGCTTGCTCTTCTCGGCTGGTTCGGCTCCGCCGAGCATCTGGGCGATGTTTTCTGCATCCTTCGGGTCGATGAGCTTCCTGTACTCTCTCTGTTCTCTCGCCTCGCGGTCTTCCCGCTGTTCTTCAAGCGCCTTTCGGATGCTGTGGGGCGCTACGTCGGTGCGGCCCGTATCGGGCCGCAGGTGCTGCTCGAGGCGGCTCCGTTCGGCGCTTCCGCGCAGCGTTGCGATGTCGGCTCCGACCGCCTCGAGCTGCTGCTCGGTGGCGCCGGCTTCGGCGATCTTTCCGCGGTAGCGTTCCAGCTGGTCGGCGGCTACGTCGTCGGGGTGTTGCGGTTTGTCGAGCGGCGGCCGTTCGATCCGGATCTGTTCCTGCCCGGCGGTCCGCGTGTCGTCCCAGTCCTCGTCGCCGGCGTCGAAGACGTGGGTGTTGACTGCGGGTTCGGGCTCGTGTCCGGGGGGCGTTTCGGCGGCCTTGCCGCGCTGCTGTTCCTGTTCCCGTTCGCGCTCGATGCCGGCGGCCCATGAGGCGGCCTGCGAGAGCACGTCGCCGTGGCAGGGCTGGGGTGCGCAGTGGCAGGCCAGCGCCTTGCCATCCAGCTTGGCCAGCCTGCCGGGGTCGACCTTGCCGGAGTCGATCGCGTTGGCCAGGTACTCGCGGTACTGCTCGATGACCTCGCGCCGTTCGGCCGGGCCGGCTTCCTTGCGCAGGGGGAAGGGGTTGCCCCAGTCCGTCTTGCGGTCGATGCGCACCGCGCTTCCGGACCGCACTGCGTCGAAGGCGGCCCGGTCGCGCAGGTTCAGCGTCCGGCCCTGCCCGTCTCCTTCATGGTTCGGGGCGGCCCATTCGGCGTCTCGGGCCGAGTGTCCGAGCCGGCTTGCGTTCTGCTTCGCGCTCCGCCCCTCGACGGGGATGACGCACCCGGCGTTCGGCTCGGCCCGCTCGTGGTTTCGCCGGGCCGGCGACAGGTCAGTCAGCTCGCCCGTTGTCGTGCGGTTGATCCCTTTCGCATCGACGGTCTCGGTGGGGATGCCGGCCCGGGCGGCTGCGGCGGTCAGCCTCTCGACGGACTGTTCCCCCCGCGGGAACGCCACCACTGCGTGCGGCTTCTGCTCGGCGAGCATCTGTTGGCTGATGGTCTTTGCGTCGGCCGGGTCGTCGATCCGGTACTGGTCGCAGTGCGCGCCCCGCTGGCGGGCCCATGCGGTGGCGACGGTGGACAGGTCGTCCCGGCCGGGCTGCATCTCCAGCGCGATGCGAAGCGCCGCCGGGTGCGCGCGCGCGAGTACTTCGTCCAGCTTGGCGTGGACGAGCCTGGCGTCGGCGCCGGCCTTGCGGCCTCCGATGACGACGCGTGTCTCGCCGTCGGCGTGCGGGTCGCCGTTGCGGAGCTTCGCGATCTCGCTGATTCCCGGCGCCGCGATGGAGCCGGCCGCCCGGCCGGCGGCGTGGGCGCGCTTCGCGATGGCTGCGACGTCGTAGAGGGTTCCGGTGTCGGTCAGCGTGGAGCGGGACGCGTAGTCGACCTCCTCGACCGCCACGCGGGCCTTCGAGGCGATGTCCATCATCTGGCGGGTGCCGCGCGAATCTCCCTGCGGGAAGGCAACGACCATGTGCGGGTCGCCTTCGGTGAGCATCTGCTCGTTGCGGCGGTAGCCGGCGGACTTGCCGTGGCGGTCCCAGTCGGCGGGGTACTCGTCGCAGGGGACGCCGCGCTGCTGCGCCCACTTCGCGGCGAGGCTGTCGGTGCCTCGGGCGGCGCCGGAGACGACGCGCATGGGGACGTCGCCGAGCCGGTCCCGGACCTCGTCGAGCTTGGCGGCGAGCAGGCCGTAGTCGTTGAAGTCGCGACTTCCGCAGACGAGCACGCGGCCTTCCGGCGTGTCGTCCGCCTGTCGGGCCGGGGGTGTATCGCTCCGCAGCGCGGCATCGTGCATGTCGGCGGGGTTCGCCCCGCGGACGGGCCGGGCGTCGCCGTCGAGTTGCAGCGCCGCCGCCCATTTGCCGGCTTCGTAGACCTGGCCGAGCTGGCGGCTGTGGTCGAGGCCGACGAGCATCGCGGCGGAGCGGGCCTGGCAGGCGACCGCGGCGCCCGGCCGGTGGAACTGGTCCGTGTAGGCGTCGTAGCGGGCCAGCTTGCGCGTGGCGCCGGCTGCGGTTGCCGCTTCGATCCACTCGCGGTCGTAGAAGGCGCTTCCTGACGCCGCCGGCCAGAAGGTCCCCTCGTGCTGGAAGCCGCGCAGGGAACCGGCATTGCGGCGTTCCTTGTCCCGGCGCTTGGCGTCGAAGCCGTTGGGGACCGGCTGCTCGTCGGGGCCCCCGTGTCCGTAGCACTTGGCGGCCTGGTAGACGCTCTCGACCGGGAGCCGGCGGTCGCCGTCGCTGCCGGCCGCGCGCAGGTTCATGGCGCTCAGGGCGCGCCCGAGGGGCTCGTCGCTGCGGCTGCTGATCTCCAGCGTCCGCATGTTTGCCGGAGGTCCGGCCGGGCTATGCTGCTCCGTTACGAACGGAGCGCGGTCGAGCGGAGTGAACCAGGTCGTGGGTCTTGCCATTGGCGTCGTGGAGTGTAGGGGATGGACTGTTGGGTTGGTTTCCTTCGCCGTAATGCGACTGGCGGCTGATCTGCGTGTGCGGAAGGAGGTCGGAGCGTTCAACGGCTGTGGGGTGATCCGCTCGCGTGCGGAAGGGAATAGCGCGACGGCCGGTTGATCCGCGCGTGCGCGGAAGGGGGCACTCGTCCAGGTCGATGTTGCCGAAGCCGGACGGTTGATCCGCGCGCGCGGAAGGGGGCAGTTCGGGATTGGGGCTGTCGAGTCCGGGTTCTTGTGAAGTGTCAACTGGTCTTGGGTGATGCGTCTTGACGTAGCCGATGACCGGCAGCCCCCGGCGATGCCGGATGCCGTGCAGCGGGCCGTCGAGCACGGTCAGCCATCCGCCGCTGCAGAGCTGCTCGGCGACGTCGGACTCGGCGTCGCGCATCAGGCGCTGAAGCTGCTGGCGGGCGGCCTCGATGTCGGCGCCGTCGACCGCGTGCGGTTCCCAGCGCCACCCGTCGCCGTGGTCGGGCAGGCGGGCCGTGTGTCCACCCGTGAAGATGGACGCGCGTCCGACGGCCACCCGGTCGAAGCGGGCGGGTCCGTCCTGCGTGACGAGCACGGCGCCGGCGGCCCAGCTACCGGCGAGGCTCGTGCCGACGTCGCCCTCCGGGCCGGTGTGGGTCAAGCGCGCCTCGGTGCGCATCGTGCCGTCCACGAACGCGAGCCGGTGCGGGCGGTGGATGGGCCTCGAACGCCCCGCCGTCCTCGATCAACTCGCACTCGAGGGCATGCGGCGAATCGTCCTCCGCCTGGAATCCGGCGCCGTAGGCCGCGTCGAAAGCCTCGACGCCTATCGTTCCGGTCCGACCCGGGTCATTCGGGACTCGCGCCTGCCTCGGAGTGATTCGGTCGCGGTTTCGAACTCCCGCGAGCATACGACGATGCCCTGACAGTTCATGACATTGCGAAGCCCGGCCGGTGTCTGAGGGTCGTGAGTCACTGTCGATGAGACTTGAAGGAGAAGAATAGTATGGCCATGCTACGGTATGGCCCGACCGAGTCGTCGAGCGCCGGCAGGACTTCACGCCGGTTCACGCGGTGATCGCGGCTCGGCTGTTCAACGAGTCGGGCCGGCGCCGCGCAATGATCATCGATTGCATGATCGGGGCGGCCGCTCTCGCGGACGGTGCGGCTGTCGCGACATCCAACGAAGCCCACTTCAACCGATTCGCTGCTGCTGGCCTGAAGCTGGCGTAGCCTCGCGATGGGCGTCCGCCAGGTCGCCGTGAATTCCACCTCCCCAGTCATCCGCCGGTGACATAATCGGCCAGAACTCGAACCCCGAGGAGGCGTCATGCCCGCATCCGGCTGGCCGTCGTTCCGGTTTCTCTCGGCGTCGTTTGCCTGCGGCCTGGTGGCCGTCGTCCTTGCGGTCGCGTCCGCGCCTCCCATCCACGCGCAGGAAGCGGATCGCATCCGGCCGGTCACCGACGCGGAGCTGCAGGATCCGAGCCCCGACGAGTGGCTGATGTGGCGCCGCACGCTCAACGGCTGGGGCTACAGCCCCCTCGATCAGGTCGACCGGGACAACGTCGGCAGCCTCCGGCTGGTCTGGAGCCGCGCCCTGGCGAGCCAGGGCCGCCAGCAGGGGACGCCGCTGGTCCGCAACGGCGTGATGTTCATGCCGAACCCGCAGGACGTCATCCAGGCCATCGACGCGGTGACCGGCGACCTGATCTGGGAGTACCGCCGCGACCGGCCGGACGACCTGGGCGACTACATGATCGGCAGCCTGATCGACACCAACCGCAACATCGCGATCCACGGCGAGCTGATCATCGACACCACGATGGACGACCACATCATCGCCCTGCACGCGGAGACGGGCGAGGTGGTGTGGGATACGGAGATCCTCGACTACCGGGTGAACCCGGCCAACCAGACCTCGGGGCCGATCGTCGCCAACGGCAAGGCGTACTCCGGCCGGAGCTGCGACCCGCGCGGCGGGCCGCTCGGCTGCGTCATCACCGCGCACGACGCCGCGACCGGCGAGGAGCTGTGGCGGCGGCGTTTGATTCCCGGACCCGGCGAGCCGGGCGACGAGACCTGGGGCGACGTCCCGTTTGAGGAGCGCGGACACGTCGGCTCCTGGATGGTGCCCAGCTACGACCCGGAGCTGAATCTGGTCTACGTCGGGACATCGGTCACCTCGCCCGCGCCGAAGTTCATGCTGGGGGGCGCCGACCTGGCGCATCTCTACCACAACTCGACGCTCGCCCTGCACGGCGATACCGGCGAGATCGTCTGGCACTACCAGCACATGAACGATCACTGGGACCTCGACCATCCGTTCGAGCGGCTGCTGGTCGACACGCCGGTGCGGCCGAATGCGGCGGCGGTGAGCTGGATCAACCCGCGCATCGAGCCGGGCGAGCAGCGGCGGGTGCTGACCGGCATCCCCGGCAAGACGGGCATCGTCTATACGCTCGACCGCGAGATCGGCGAGTTCCTGTGGGCCACGCCGACGATCACCCAGAACGTGGTCAGCGGCATCGACGAGGCCACGGGCCAGGTGACCGAGAACGCCGAGCTGATCTTCACCGCGGCGGGGCAGCAGGTGCTGGCCTGCCCGCACGCGACCGGCGGCAAGGACTGGGAGTCCGGCTACAGATCGTCGCAAACCCAGATATTTCCCGTATTCATTGGGAAGAATGCGCCCGGTCGTCTGCCAGGGGTGCGAGCCTCGGGTCGTCATGGGCACCCGGACCTGAGCCTCGTCAGCACCTCTCGTACATCGAGCGGCAGAACCTCACGATGCGCCTCCTCGACGGCGCCCAGGTAGGGCGTGGATGCTGACGGAAATTACCTTGCCGTGTCCGAAGCGTGCCGATCAGCGAAATCGAGGCTGCGGCCTGCTGAAGTCGGCAACTCTATATTGATAACTCTTCACTCGTGTGTTCGTCTGTGGTAGTTTGCACCCGATGCCTGAGCCGGTCGCCCAGGTCGGTTCATGAAGTTGAGCGCCGTGTGCGCGTCTCGCGGGCCGATGCACCACGTCGCAGGGGACAGAAGAAGAAATGACCAGATCGAAAACGGCAAGATTCGACTGTCGAATGAGGATTTGCGCGATTGGAGCGATTTGGTTGTTGCTGCTGGCCAGCGCAGCGGATGCGGGTCAGATCCGTGGTGGTGGAGGTCAGCGTCGTCAGGCTGGTGGGGGCTTGCCGCAGGTGGAGAACACCAAGCCTAAAGTCTGGTGCCTGCCCGGACTGGCCACGGCGGGCGAGGCGGGCGAGACGGGCGACGGGCGTTACTTCAAGCGCGCCAAGGAGAATCCGGGAATACCGACGGAAGGCCCCCACAACGTTAACAACGACCCCTTCGCGAAGTTGGGCTGGGAGAAGGAGCACCCTATTATCACGCCGTCGACGTCGACGTACCCGCTGTGGATGGTGCAGTGGCAGGTCAACCGCTTCGGCGGGTGGGGGTGGGGGGATGTCAAGCTCGTCTACGGTCATCCCTACCTCGGACCTCACATTAACTACATGCCGCCAGCGCGTCTCGACGCCTTGCAGGTGTTCACGCTCGCTGAGAGCACTCTCCAGAATGACGTCGGACGACCCGTCGGACAACTCGTCTACCTAGGCCCGGCGCCGACAGGACGAAGCGGCACTATCACGCGCACGAACCTGGAGAAGCCGGCTGCGGGCAATGGTCATTACTGGGAACGCGTCACGTACCCGGATGGCGTGCGAGATCTTGCGTGGTTCCAGGTCGTGTTCACGAGTCTAGAGACGCGGGCTCCGCGCGGCGGCGGGTACGACCACGAAACCAAGCCGAGTTTTGATGCGATTGTGCGTGTGGACGCCAAGGTCTGGGGCGTGAACGACTATTGCACGTTCCGGCGATTCCCGATCCGCGTCAACATCACGGCGGATGTTGACGAGCCTGGAGGCCCACAGCAGCAGACGTCCGCCGTCCCCCTGACCGCCAGCCTCTCTGCCCCTACGGAGCACGACGGGACCCCGTTCGCGGTGTCGCTGGAGTTCAGCGAGCCGGTGTCCACCAGCTACCGGACGCTGCGCGACCAAGCTCTGACGGCGACCAACGGGGACGTCACCGGAGTCCGGCGTGTGGATGGTAACCGGGCCTGGAAGGCGACCGTGGCGCCCTCGTCGGACGCGGGCGTGGAGTTGAGCCTCGGCGGCGGGACCGACCCGTGCGGGCAAGGCAACTCAGTCTGCACGAGTGACGGCCGCCGCCTGGTGAATCAGTATCTGTCCCTGGTCAAGGGGCCGCCGCCAGCGGAGACGCCGCAACAGCAACAGGCGGCGGGATTGACGGCGGCTCTGGCGATGCCACAATCGCACACCGGGACCGCGTTCTCCTTCGGGCTGACGTTCAGCGAGGAGCCGGCAGTGAGCTACCGGACGCTCCGCGACGACGCGTTCGATGTCACCGGCGGCGAGGTGACAAGCGCCGGCCGCCGGCAGCAGGGGAGCGACCGTGAATGGACGATCACAGTTGAACCGGAGACGCTCGGTTCAGTGACCGTCAGGCTCCCGGCGACGACCGATTGCCACGCTACCGGCGCAATCTGCACGAGCGACGGGGTGCCGATGTCAAGCTCCGTGTCAGCGGCTGTGAGCGGGCCGACGTCGGGGACGTCAGCCATGAAAGCCATCGCCGGTCAGGGCACCAAGGTCCCGGCGCTACCGCTGGCTGGGATCATCCTGCTCGGCTCCCTCCTGGGAGCCGTCTCTCGGATTCACATGCGGCGGCGGAGACGGGAGGTGAAGACCTAATGACCTCCGCTCCAACCCGCTCCACCTACAGTACAACCTGTATCAACTAGCCGACTGAACGTGCAATGGGAGCCGCCACCACCGGCCAGGGGGCGTGGATCATTTACGTATCCCGACAGGGACGGCCAGCCGGGCCGTGGCCCCAGAGGCCCTGACGTGACTGGCTACGAGGTCCGGTACCGCGCCGCGAGCGCAGCCTGGGACACTGTCAGCGCTGCCACCACGTCGACAGCCATCACAGGACTCACGACGGGCACGTATGACGTGATGGTCCGCGCGAAGAATGACGAAGGCTTTAGCCCGTGGTCTGATTCCGCGACCGGGCGTCTTGGGTCTGGCGCTCAGAACCAACAGGAATCTCCTGGATCCCTGACGGCTAGCCTGGTCGCCCCTGTGACACACGACGAGATCCCGTTCACGGTGTCGCTGGAGTTCAGCGAGCCGGTGTCCACCAGCTACCGGACGCTGCGCGATCACGCCATTACGGCGACCAACGGGGACGTCACCGGAGTCCAGCGTGTCGATGGCAGCAGCGCGGTCTGGAAGGTGACCGTGGCGCCGTCGTCACGCGAGGATGTGGAGCTGAACCTCAGCGGCGGGAGCGACCCGTGCGGAGAAGGCGACTCGGTCTGCACGGGTGATGGGCGCCGTCTGGAGAATCAGTATCGCTCCTTGATCCTTGGGCCGTCGACTGAGGAGCCTCAGACACAGACTCAGGGAGCGGGGTTGACAGCGGATTTGGATGCAATGCCGGAATCGCACGACGGGACTCCGTTCGCCTTCGGGCTGACGTTCAGCGAGGAGCCGGCGGTGAGCTACCGGACGCTGCGCGATTCCGCATTCGATGTGACGGGCGGCGAGGTGCAAAGCGCAGGCCGCCAGCAGCAGGGAAGCGACCTCAGGTGGACGATCACCGTTGAACCGGAGACACTCGGTCCAGTGACCGTCAGTCTCCCGGCGACTACGGATTGCGCGGCAACCGGCGCGATCTGCACGAGCGACGGGGTGCAGATGTCTAACCCTGTGTCGGCGATTGTCAGGGGTCCGGCGTCGGGGCGGAATGCAATGGCAGCGTCGTACGGGGAGGGTAATAATGTAACCACCTCAGTCCCTGCGCTCCCGCTGGCAGGGACAATCCTGCTCGGCGCCTTGCTGGGCGCCGTCTACCGACGGTCCCTGACGGGCGCATTCCCGATTTCCCGGTCACGCGCTCACACCCACCGGCGTCATGGCCATCCGCTGCAAACAGTTCCATCTGCCGGACTTATAGAAAGACCGCAGGAGAAGAATCGCGTCGACGCTCTCCGGTAGCCAATAGATGGATGCGCCCTTGATGCGGAGATTGATGACGCGACGGATGGCGCTTTCGACGGCGCCGCTGCCCTGCGGAAGCCCGAGCCCGACCATTGTGGTGTAGGCGAAACGATGACGGTTCTTCAGGAAGTAGTTGAGGTGCGTGCGGATCTTGCCGGCCGTGCGCCCGCGGCACAGCTCCCGCAGGGCCGTGATCACCTCGTCCACCCGTGCTCGCTTGAGCAGCCCCCGCGTGCGGTTGAGCCAGCGGGTGCGTTGCGTCGCGCTCCAGCGGCGCAGCTTGACCGCGTCGGAGAGTTGCTTTGCGGCATGATAGAAGTCGATCAGCCCCAGCACCTGTGTCGGCGAGAGCCCGAGCGCGGCGATGAGGCGCTGGATGCGTTGCCAGATCCAGGGCGCGCCGTCGGCGATGAAGAGCACCTTGTCAGCGGCGTTGAGGCCGATCTGCCGCGCGTACGACAACAGCAGGGCGAAGACCGCCTCCGGTCCCCGGAGCGTGCCGTCGATGATCGGGGCCCACGTCTGAGACGGTCGCCCGTCGTCGCCGACGACGTACAGGATGAGGAGCTTCGGTTCCTTCCAGTCGGTATGGAATCGGTTGCGCCCCTTCTTCGTCTTGGGGCCACGCTTCTTGCGCCTCACACGGACGCGGCCCCCGTCGAGGGAGACGACCACCCGCTTCCCGGTCACGCGGTCCAGCAGGCCGCACGCCGCGCTCTGCTGGGCCGCTCGGGCCCGCGCAGCGTAGCGATAGGCGGTCGAGCGGAGGGTCTTGATATCCAGGGCGATGCCGTCGGAGCGGAGCTGCGCCTGCGCTTCGGCCAGCGAGCTGAGCATGGCGACCGCGCGGCTTGCATCGGAGGCCAGCTTCGGCGTGCACCGGTCGTAGATGCCCAGCACCACCAAGGCGGGGTAGAGTCCCGGCCTCCGCTTCGCCCGACGGGCGTGTTTCTCGCGGTAGTACGGCGTCGTGACCGGCACCGTCGTGCCCCGGGAGGTGCGAACGTTGACGGTCTCCAGGCCGTCGCTCCGCATCCGCCGGGGCAGGTGGCGCACGAGGGCGCTCGCCGCGTCGCCAACCGCGGCGGAGCACACCGCGCGTTGCAGCACGGGGGTGAGGAGGGCGCCGAAGAACTCGTCCGCGATGGCCCGCAGCTGCTCTTCGCACTGCTCCGCTTCCTCTGCCGACCTGGGCGCTGGAGCACGCGCCTCAAACTCCAGCGCCCGCCGGAGGGCAGTGCGCAGGTGGACGGGAATGTTGCGAAGATCGATCTCGCGGCTCGGGGTGTCGATGGCGCTCTTGTCCATTTCAACGCACCATCATGGGCAGTCCGAGCCGTAATGTCCAGTACCACCCTCCCCGTCTGTCCGAAGACCGGCTCAACCTCCCCCAGCCTCACAGTCCATCTTTGCCTACACACTGCTCCGGGAAATCGGGAATGCGCCCTCCCGACCATGTCGGTCGCGGCCGCCCGCTGTTGCAGCGTCGCCGCGCGGACCAACAGATCGTGCGTCTGGGCCAGACTCCCGGATCCCACGCGATCCCACGCCTCCGGCCCGAAGGATTGACCGGCCACCGTAAGCCGCCGCGCATCCGCGCCGCCGGACTCCAGTCGCCGTCCAACGGTCTGCCGCACGCTCGACAGGTGCCCCCGCCCCAGGGCGGCCAGCGTGTCCGTCAGCACCTCGCGCACGAGCCGGTCGCCCACCGACACTCCGAAGACCTGCGTCACCGTCAGCCCGTCGGGGTCCGACGCGGTAATCGTGACCGTGGCGGCGCCCCGCACCACGGCCGACAGCGTCAGCGTCGAGCCGCTCACCGACACCGTCGCCGCCGCGGGGTTGGACGACTCCGCCGCGTACGTCAGCACGTCGCCATCGACGTCGGTGAAGTACGGGGCGATGTCCAGCGCCAGAGACTCGCCGCCCTCCTCGAGGACCTGCTCAGGGATGGAACCCACGGTCTCGGGCGCGTCGTTGACCGACAACACCCGTCACGGTGACCGTCGCCGTATCCCTCAGACCGCCGAGGTCGGACACGGTGTAGTCGAACGCGTCCAGCCCGTAGTAGTTCAACGCTGGCGCGTACCGCACACCACCCACCCCTACCGTGGCGGTTCCGTGAGCCGGCGCGGTCACCGACAATACCCGCAGAGGGTCTCTAACCGCGTCCGTGTCGTTCGCCAGCACATCCACGACGACCGCTTCGTCCTCGAGCGTCTCGGCGTCGTCGTCCACCGCCTCCGGCGCATCGTTGACCGGCACTACCGTCACGTTTCACCATGGCGGTGTCCATCATTCCATTCGCGCCAGCTACCGTGTAGCGGAACCGATCCGGTCCGTGATAATTCGACGCGGGCGCATACCGTATGCCACCGGACTCGACGCTGACCGTCCCGTGCTCCGGCGCGGTCACCGACGCCACGCGCAGGCGCTTGCCGTCGGGCGCGCTGACGTTCGCCAGGACGTCGACCAGCGTCGGCTCGTCCTCGGGCGTCTCCGCCGTATCGTCGGCCGCAACCGGTGCCTCCGGCTCGTCGGTCACCCTGACGACCACCGTGGCGCTCGCTGTCGGGCGCATTCCCGATTTCCCGGTCACGCGCTCACACCCACCGGCGTCATGGCCATCCGCTGCAAACAGTTCCATCTGCCGGACTTATAGAAAGACCGCAGGAGAAGAATCGCGTCGACGCTCTCCGGTAGCCAATAGATGGATGCGCCCTTGATGCGGAGATTGATGACGCGACGGATGGCGCTTTCGACGGCACCGCTGCCCCGCGGAAGCCCGAGCCCGACCATTGTGGTGTAGGCGAAACGATGACGGTTCTTCAGGAAGTAGTTGAGGTGCGTGCGGATCTTGCCGGCCGTGCGCCCGCGGCACAGCTCCCGCAGGGCCGTGATCACCTCGTCCACCCGTGCTCGCTTGAGCAGCCCCCGCGTGCGGTTGAGCCAGCGGGTGCGTTGCGTCGCGCTCCAGCGGCGCAGCTTGACCGCGTCCGAGAGTTGCTTGGCGGCATGATAGAAGTCGATCAGCCCCAGCACCTGTGTCGGCGAGAGCCCGAGCGCGGCGATGAGGCGCTGGATGCGTTGCCAGATCCAGGGCGCGCCGTCGGCGATGAAGAGCACCTTGTCAGCGGCGTTGAGGCCGATCTGCCGCGCGTACGACAACAGCAGGGCGAAGACCGCCTCCGGTCCCCGGAGCGTGCCGTCGATGATCGGGGCCCACGTCTGAGACGGTCGCCCGTCGTCGCCGACGACGTACAGGATGAGGAGCTTCGGTTCCTTCCAGTCGGTATGGAATCGGTTGCGCCCCTTCTTCGTCTTGGGGCCACGCTTCTTGCGCCTCACACGGACGCGGCCCCCGTCGAGGGAGACGACCACCCGCTTCCCGGTCACGCGGTCCAGCAGACCGCACGCCGCGCTCTGCTGGGCCGCTCGGGCCCGCGCAGCGTAGCGATAGGCGGTCGAGCGGAGGGTCTTGATATCCAGGACGATGCCGTCGGAGCGGAGCTGCGCCTGCGCTTCGGCCAGCGAGCTGAGCATGGCGACCGCGCGGCTTGCTTGCATCGGAGGCCAGCTTCGGCGTGCACCGGTCGTAGATGCCCAGCACCACCAAGGCGGGGTAGAGTCCCGGCCTCCGCTTCGCCCGACGGGCGTGTTTCTCGCGGTAGTACGGCGTCGTGACCGGCACCGTCGTGCCCCGGGAGGTGCGAACGTTGACGGTCTCCAGGCCGTCGCTCCGCATCCGCCGGGGCAGGTGGCGCACGAGGGCGCTCGCCGCGTCGCCAACCGCGGCGGAGCGCACCGCGCGTTGCAGCACGGGGGTGAGGAGGGCGCCGAAGAACTCGTCCGCGATGGCCCGCAGCTGCTCTTCGCACTGCTCCGCTTCCTCTGCCGACCTGGGCGCTGGAGCACGCGCCTCAAACTCCAGCGCCCGCCGGAGGGCAGTGCGCAGGTGGACGGGAATGTTGCGAAGATCGATCTCGCGGCTCGGGGTGTCGATGGCGCTCTTGTCCATTTCAACGCACCATCATGGGCAGTCCGAGCCGTAATGTCCAGTACCACCCTCCCCGTCTGTCCGAAGACCGGCTCAACCTCCCCCAGCCTCACAGTCCATCTTTGCCTACACACTGCTCCGGGAAATCGGGAATGCGCCCGTCTGTGGTACAGTGCCGGTCGTCACGCAGGGGCCTCCGTGGTGGTAAAAATGCCTGTGAACACGGCACTTTTACCATACGGAGGCTCCTGTGTCTCTACCTGGATCGGGCACCTTGGTGCATGATCCGGGCTAATTTAAAGTTCTAGTGCGCCGTGACAAGGCGCCATTCCTCAGCGGGTGCGAATCCCGCCCGGTAACTGTCGCTCCAGCCGGTAGCAGTCGGGGCGGACGATGGAGGTAACGACATCGGCTGAAGCACCCCGGTGACAAAGGGCCGCTTTGGGCGGCTCAGCGACCACACAGGCGTGCGCCAGGCTAACTGACGAAGGACAGCCGGTGGAAGTCCGGCAGAGGGAAGGAGTAACCGACCACCTTCACCCCGAGTCATGCGCCGGTCGCTGTGAGGCGGCAGGCGAAGCGTTGACAGGGGCGCGAACGGGCAGGGCCACCGAGCATCGAAAGGTTGCATGTCTGGAGTGCCGAGACCGTGCCCGTGGTTGAAGGCAATACCGTCATCACCGCGACTGGTGAGGGGATGGCGGACTCCACGGTGTCGGAGAACCCATGCACGTTCGTACGTCCTTCGTCGGGACCTGGGAGGTCTTCATTCTGCCCCGGCAGTCGAACCGGGGCCGCAGAGGGAAGGAGGATTCCGTATCCGATGGTGCACGGAATGAAGAAGTCGGATGAGGCCGGAGTGTGCGCCAGGCAGCGCACTGGTCAGGAGGGTTGAAGTCCCTCCGGCCCCCGGATGAGGGGGGCCGTATCCAAAGGCGGGGGTAATGCCTCGCCGGCCGCAGGTGGCAGGTATGGAGACACCTACACGGGCACGCAGGCGAAAGCTGGACACAGCCAAGGTGGACCTGGAGCCGCCACGACGGAACTGCGGAGGACAGGGCGCCCACCGTGAGGTGGGGTCCGAAGGGTTTGCGGAGCAGTACCGGGCCGTAGTCGAGGGGGCGACCCCATGACGAACCGGTCGGCCAAAGGTGGGGCAAGGTCGAGCCTGCACTACAGAGGCGAAGGCGATCTCATCCACCCACCGCACCAAGGTGTTTGCGGGCGGCACGGTATGGAAGACCAGTGCGTGACCCTGGGAGACCTCGGCGGGTCCGCGGGTGGCGCCGCGGCAACTGACCCTATAAGCGAGAGCGAAGTGGGAAGGGATGCTCGTCGAGGAGTCGGACGGCCGAATAGTACCTGAAGCGCGGTGAAAGCCGCGTGACCGTCAGGGGGCGGCAACCGAGTGGGTTGGGGAAGGCGGCCGGCGAAGACGGTCGGGACCAGACAGGACGGTGAGATGAGCAAGGGCGCTGAGGTGGACAGTTCCATGAGTGAAATACCCCAACATCAGCGACCGAGGAGACTTGCCGACTGGCTGAACCCGACGGGCCGGAGGAGGGTTCCACTCTTTGATTCCTCCATCGGTCCTCATCACGCGAAGACGTCTTCGTGAAAGCGGTATGCGGGAAAACCGCACGTACCGTTTGAGCGGCGGACGGAGGCCAGCGCCCGCGGGGCGCGCCTCCTCCGACCCGACACCGATGAAAGCGGCGAACAAGGGAGCGAAAGCGCCTGCGGAGTTGCCGGAGGGAAGGGCCTCAACCAAGGGGAATTCGCAAGACCAAAGCACGTACCGGACGCAGGGTCGGGTGGGCGTGTCACAGGCGGTCGAGCGGATACGGCAAGCTGCAACGAGAAAGCCGCAGGAGAAACTGACTGCGCTCTTGCACCACATCACGACGGACGCGCTACGGTGCGCCTTCTACGACTTGAAGAAGACCGCATCGGCTGGCGTGGACGGTCTGGTGTGGACGGGGTACGAGGACGGACTGGAAGAGCGGCTGCTCGACCTGCACGGACGCGTACACTCGGGAGCGTATCGGGCGCTGCCGTCGCGGCGGGTTGAAATACCCAAACCGGACGGCGGGACGCGACCGCTCGGCATTGCCGCCCTGGAAGACAAGATTGTCCAAAAGGCGGTAGTGGATGTCATCCTGACGCCGCTTTACGAGCCGGAATTTCTCGGGTTCAGCTATGGGTTCCGGCCGGGGCGCGGGGCGCATGATGCGCTTGACGCCCTGGCTTTCGGGATAGAACGGCGCAAGGTCAACTGGATAATCGATGCGGACATTCGGGCGTTCTTCGACCGGCTCTCGCGAGACCACCTGTTGCGGTTTCTCGAGCACCGAATCGGGGACACACGGGTACTCCGGCTGATTGCCAAGTGGCTGAACGCCGGCGTCATGGAAGACGACGAGTGGAAGGACGACCTGCAGGGGACCCCGCAAGGCGCGGTGGTTTCTCCCATCCTCGCCAACGTTTACCTGCACTATGTCCTCGACCTCTGGTTCCAGAAGAAGTGGCGCGCCCGACAGGCTACGGGGGACACTATCATCGTTCGTTACGCCGATGACTGTGCGCCACGAAGGCGCAGAGGGGAGGCCGAGATGGCCACCTAGCTGCAGCCATGCTGCACGAGGGATGAGGGCAGGCCCCTCGGAGCCGCCCGGCAGGGGGAGGCTTCAAACCGCCGTACGCTGCCTCGGTCAAGAGCCGAGGTGGTAAGCGTCACGGAAACGGCGCGGCTTGACCGCGTCAGGTAGGGTGCAGGGAGACGAAGTGTATGAACCACCGGCAACGTGTCGAAAGCGTAGGGACGGTGTCGAAACCGGGGCGAGTCGTTAACCCGGGACAAGTCCAGCGGGAGCCTGCAGCTTGGCTGGGCGGCACCCGGCATAAAGGTGGCGTGACCCTGCACCAGGCCCTTGTGTGGAACGTGGGAACCTGTCGCCTCGATGTGAAGGGAGAAATCCAAGGGGCCGACCCCCAAGGATGAGAAGCCCGATGCGAGACACAGGGGCGGAGCGACCCGTACGAGCGATGAAGTCGGGGAAACTCGATGGAGCAAAGGGGTCGCGTCATCCAGCGTGTCCCGACGGTCAACCGCGCGCGCGGGAGGAGCCGTCGAGCCACGCGAAGCCGTTTCGTATTTCCAAGTGGGTGGTTTGGGAGGCCTACACTCGGGTGAAGGCGAACCACGGAGCAGCTGGCGTCGATGCTGAGTCTGTCGAGATGTTCGAGCAGGACCTGAAGAACAATCTCTACAGGATTTGGAATCGGATGTCGTCGGGCACGTACTTCCCGCCTCCAGTCCGGTCGGTTGGAATACCGAAGAAGGACGGAAGTGAGCGACGTTTGGGCATTCCCACTGTCGCCGACAGAATTGCCCAAACGGTCGTCAAGATGTACCTGGAACCGGACGTGGAGCCGCAATTCCATCCCGATTCGTATGGGTATCGCCCGCGGAAGTCCGCGATCGACGCACTCACGACAACCCGGCAGCGATGCTGGCGTTATGACTGGGTGATCGATTTGGATATCCGCGGCTTCTTTGACAACCTGGACCACGCGCTCGTCATGCGTGCGGTCAGGAAGTACACCCGGTGCCGGTGGATTCTGCTCTATGTGCAGCGGTGGCTAACCGCTCCCATGCAGCAGGAAGACGGAACTCTGGTGCCGCGCACGATGGGGACGCCCCAAGGGGGCGTCGCGAGCCCGCTCCTGGCCAATATCTTCTTGCACCTCGCGTTCGACGACTGGATGCGGTCGACGCACCCGGACGTTCCGTTCGAGAGGTACGCGGACGATATCGTCGCGCACTGTCGGACGGAGACGCAGGCGCAGCAGGTCCTGTCGCACATCAAACGTCGTCTGGCGCAATGCCGGCTGGACGTCCATCCGGAGAAGACGCACATCGTCTACTGTAAGGATGACGACCGGCCGGGGCAGTATCCCACGGAGCAGTTCACCTTCTTGGGATACACGTTTCGCTCGCGTCGGTCGAAGAATCGGTGGGGTAAGTACTTCATCAACTTCGCGCCGGCAGTGAGTAATGCGGCAGCGACGCGGATGCGACAAGCGCTGCGACGTCGGCACCTCCCTCGGCGCAGCGACAAGGCCATCGACGACCTGGCCCGCATGTGGAATCCTGTCCTTCGAGGGTGGATTCAATACTACGGCCGTTTCTACAAATCGGCCCTGTATCCGGTCTTTCGCCACTTCAATGGCCTGTTGGTTCGATGGGCCATGCGAAAATACAAGAGGCTACGGCGACATCGCCGTCGAGCCAGTCACTGGCTCGGTGGCCTTGCTCGTCGCGAGCCCCGGCTGTTCGCCCATTGGCATCTGCTGGGGGTGACGCCGGCGGCTGGATGATGGGAGCTGTATGAGCGGAGACGTTCACGTACAGTTCTGCGAGCGCCCGGGGGTGAGATTCCCCCGGGCGACTCACCTCGTCGTTGGCTGCCAACGCAAGGCGGATGCGGACCAGTTTCTCCACGACCTCAGGGAGAGGATGAGCCAGTTCGCGCTTGAGCTGCACCCTGACAAGACACGCCTCGTCGAGTTCGGACGGTTCGCGATGGCGGACCGCCGGGCGCGCGGGGAACGTCGACCGGAGACCTTCGATTTCCTCGGTTTCACGCACTACTGCAAGAAGAAGAGGAACGGAAACTTCGGGCTGGGGCGCAAGCCGATAGCGAAACGGGTCACGCGAACCTTGAAACGGGTCAAGGAGAAACTCCGCGAGCGGATGCACGAGGACGTCCACGACACGGCGCAATGGCTGGGGCGAGTGGTCAACGGATGGTTGAATTACTATGCCGTGCCGACCAGCGCCCGGGCTCTTCGCGGTTTCGCGAGGCGTCTTTTGTGGATTTGGCTCAGAACCTTGCGCGGGCGGTCACAGAAGGATCGGACCACGATAGCCGGGGTCGCACGTCTCGCGGCCCTGTATTGGCCTCCCGTAAAGGTCCGGCATCCTTGGCCAACCGAGCGATTTGCCGTCAGCCACCCAAGGTAGGAGCCGTATGCGCTAGCGCGCACGTACGGATCTGCGCGGGGGGACCGGGGTAACCCGGTTCCCTACCGCCACCGTAACGAGTTGAACGCCGCGCAGGCCTCGAAACGGATAATGCGGAAGCCGACCCGCCTAGAACACGGGGAAGGCTGTCAGCGGTCGGGAAGCGAGCGACGCGGGCACCGACCGGTTCCGCCGGGGTAATGGCGACAGCACGTGTGGAAGGGGGGAGTGGGCGCAACACGGGAAGCCCTGCCGGTGGCGTGGCACGCGCCAACGGACAGCCCGCGAGGGTCAGGTCGGGCCGGTCAGGGTGGCGGAGAGGTCCGTAGGTACCGAGGAAGCCGGGCAATGCCGGCGGAGGGAAGGGACCTCAGGTGAAAGCGATGGCGAAAGGGAGCAGGCTCACGGGAGTGGCCGACGGCCTAGTACCCCGGCCTCGTCAGCAGAATCTGTGGGTGAGTTCTGGTTCGGGCAGGTCGCCAAGTGCGTGATACAAAGCGACTTCCAGTGCCGCGGCGGTGCGGAACCCATACGCCCGTTTGGTGATCACTCTGGCCTTCCCGTTGAAGCCTGGCGGGTCTCGCACCGGTCACGCGCCAGTCGGGCGCCTGGCAGGGCCGCAGCTTCATCCAGGGCGGCAGGCCGCGCGTGCGGCGGCTTCTCTACATGCCGGCCCTGGCGGCGGCCCGTTGCAACCCTGACCTGCGTGCGAAGTACCGCCAGCTCCGCGGTCAGGGGAAGCCGCCGAAGGTCGCTCTGACCGCCGTCATGCGCAAGCTCCTCCTGCTGGCCAACGCATTGCTCGAACAGAACCGCTCCTGGTTGCCCGACCGGCCCAGGCGCGGCAGTGCGGCAGCACCGGCGGGAAGTGCGCCGCCCATCCCCGCATGACCAGTCCGTGGGCTCCACGCCTTGCGGGTCGGATTTCGAGCAGCAAAAGACCAAGCGAAGTGCACGTCCGTCTGCGGGCGTGCGCGTAGCGCGGTAGCCGAGCGCACGACCACGGCGGGAATTTGACCGAACGTTGCTACGCGAGGAGCTGTGAGAGGGTCGACGGCGGCTGGACGGATCGTCGTCGGCGCCCGTGCCTGCAACGCTTGCAGTGGGACGCCGCGTTGTGCCGTCGTCACGTCGGCAGCGTTCGCATGCTGGCTCACGACCTCGATGTCGATGACTGTCCAGATTTTCTGAGTCCGCCACAGAGGATGAGCGTCATGGAGCGCGCTCGGCAAGTGCAAGGATTGGCCGGACGCCGGGTTCGCCGTGCGCGGCCATCGGAGTCCCGCGCAGGGACGGTCATTCCCCTGTCGGTACGTACGCTCACCGGAGGTGACGTTGGGATTGGCCGCGACGTTCGACCATCGTACGTACAGGTCGGCGCCGGTGCCCGAATGTACGGATTCACCCCCCGCGGCGGACGAGCTCTTCCCTCGATCCGGGCCCTTGACAACATGGATACTCCGTTGTCGCGGAGCACCGTCACAGCAGACTCGACAGCATGCACCGGCACGCCGACACGGACTCCCGAACCCGCGCCGACCGTCCATTCCGCCGGCCAGCACATCGGACCACAGCATGCGGACAGGAGATCGGGGCGCATGAACATCGAGGGCGGGGGGCTGAGATCCAGCGCCGGGGAGAGAGCCACGCGACCGAGGTAATCGAGGGACACGGGAGATCCGGGCAGGGAGGATTCAGGCGCAATTGTGATCTGGTCGGCGGCCTGATCACAACGGACAAGAGGCTCATCCACACCCGAAGTTACACCGATTGCGCCGCGCCAGAGTGTGATCGCATCTCGACGACCGAGTCACAGCCTCAGTCACCCTGGTTCCTGCCGTTCGACCGAGGCTGGAACGACGGCGCCGGGAATCCCGCCGAACCCGAGCGGCATCAAGACCGACTACCTCTGGCGTGAGGTATTGGCCCGGGAGAGCCTGACGAACATCCTGGAGAACTACGCCCAGGTGGTGGAGGCGAAAGACGAGAACACCGGCAAAAAGAAGCGGACGCAAGTCTGGCCCCGCTACCACCAGCTCGACATCGTGCGCCGGCTGCTCGACGACGCCGGGGCACACGGGGACGGTCGGCGCTACCTGATCCAACACTCGGCGGGCAGCGGCAAGAGCAACTCCATCGCCTGGTTGGCCCACCAACTGATCGGCGTCGCCAAGGACGCGGCCCCGACCTTCGACTCGGTCATCGTGGTCAGCGACCGGCGCGTTCTCGACCGACAGATCCGCGACACCATCAACGCGGCCTTCAGCCGCTGGAGCCAGCCCTTCGACAAGGTCGTGCGGGCGAGCAACTCGCACTCGAGCGTTCTCACGCCGGCCACCCCCGCGGCGCGCATCACCCGCGCGACCCGCTTGCGGCCGACCGCGACACCGGCTTCGGCCAGTTCAGCGTGAATCCGCGGCGCGCCGTACGTGCCCCGGCTGCTGGCATGAATCTCCCGCACGCGGGTTGTCAGCTCCGCATCAGCACACGCGCGAGCCGAGGGTGGACGTCGACGCCACGCGTAGTACCCGCTCGGGGAGACACCGAGCACACGGGCCATCGTGGCGATACGGAAACGGACCTGGTGCGCGCTCATGACCCGGTAGGCCTCCCGGGTCCGGTCTCCCGCGCGAACCAGGCCGTCGCTTTTGCAAGGATGTCCCGCTCTTCGCGCAGCCGCCGGACCTCCCGGCGTAGCTGCCGCACCTCTTCACGCTCTTCGGTGCGCAGGCCGTCGGTGCGCGCGCCGGCATCGCGGTCGGCCTGAGCGACCCAGGTCCGGATGGCCTGGGCCGAGGGCTCGAACTCCCGAGCCAGGTCCCCCGGCGTACGTCCGGCTCGAACCAGCTCGACCATCTGTTGTCGGAACGCCGCCGCATACGGCGGTCTGGTTTTCGACATCGCGGATACCTCCTCCTCGCAACAGGATTGGGTGTCCACGAAACCGGGTCTATGCGGAGCTCGGGATTATGCGGAGTCGGTTCGGCGGGGCACGTGCGCGTCTGTGATCGGGTGGACCGGTACTCCGCATAATCAGAGGGCTTCCAGGAAATCGAGGAGGCGGTCGGTGGCGGTGAAGCGGAGTGCTGAGGTGCGGGATCCGCCACGCACCAGCACGGGCAGGACACGCGGCTCGGCCACGAGGACACAGCCACCACCCACCAGTACGTCGAAGGCTGGTGGAGCACCCGCGGCTGAGCATCGAGGTCCGGGTACGGATTCGGGGGAGCCACCTGCGGAGCTGTGCCCTTGTGGCACATCCCCGTGGTCTTCCTCTACAAGGGCCAGCCTTCCGGCTGGCCCGCAAGGGCCTCCCGCACGGTCGGTCGCGGCAGTCATGCCTGGTTCCTCGCCGGGTGGGCCAAGCGCCTGGCGTGGCAGGAGGTCGCCGCGGCCTTCCCCACCTCCTGGGACACCGTCTATCGGGCCGTGCGCATGGCCGTCGACTGGGGCCGCGCGCACCGCGACCTCACCAACATCGAGGCCATCGGCGTCGACGAGCTCTCGCGCCGCCGCGGGCAACGCTACCTGACGCTGGTCTATCAGATCGACGGCCACTGCAAGCGTCTGCTGTGGGTCGGACGCGAACGCAAGGCCGCGACATTGGAGGGCTTCTTCGACTGGTTCGGCGCCGCACGCAGCGCGGCGCTGTACTTCGTGTGCTCGGACATGTGGAAGCCCTACCTGAAGGTGGTCGCCGAGCGCGCCGGGCAGGCGGTGCAGGTGCTCGACCGCTTCCACATCATGAGCCACTTCTCGCAGGCGATCGACCAAGTGCGCGCGGACGAGGCCCGCAAGCTCGCCGCCGAGGGCCGGGCGCCGGTGCTCAAGCACAGCCGCTGGCTCCTGCTCAAGCGTCCGGAGAACCTCACCGACGGGCAGGCGGAACGGCTTGCGGAGCTGGTGCGTCACAACCTGCGCACGGTTCGCGCCTACCTGCTCAAGGAGGACTTTCAATCGCTGTGGGGCTACGTGTCGCCGTACTGGGCCGGACAGTTCCTCGACCGCTGGTGCACTCGGACGATGCGCTCGCGGCTCGAACCGATGAAGGATGTTGCCCGCATGGTGCGCTCGCACCGCGACCTGATCCTGAACTGGTTCCGAGCCCGGGGGCAGTTCTCCAGTGGCGTTGTCGAAGGCTTCAACGGGAAGGCCAGAGTGATCACCAAACGGGCGTATGGGTTCCGCACCGCCGCGGCACTGGAAGTCGCTTTGTATCACGCACTTGGCGACCTACCCGAACCAGAACTCACCCACAGATTCTGCTGACGAGGCCGATTCTTCGACCGACGCGAGCGAAACATGTATCCCAAGAAGGTGAACTGCTCCGTGGGATACTGCCCCGGCCGGTCGTCATCCTTACAGTAGACGATGTGCGTCTTCTCCGGATGGACGTCCAGCCGGCATTGCGCCAGACGACGTTTGATGTGCGACAGGACCTGCTGCGCCTGCGTCTCCGTCCGACAGTGCGCGACGATATCGTCCGCGTACCTCTCGAACGGAACGTCCGGGTGCGTCGACCGCATCCAGTCGTCGAACGCGAGGTGCAAGAAGATATTGGCCAGGAGCGGGCTCGCTACTCCCCGAACGCAAAAGGTAACTTCGAGGGTCCGCGGCGTTGTCGGCGTCCTTGTTCGGTCCGCCACCGTTCGTTGGCGGTGGTCCCGAGGGCACGGGAATGCAGTGGCGGATCACGATCGTGTCGTCATCGACGAGGTAGGCCGTTCACCAGCAACACGAGATCCGCGCGGCGCTCGTTCGCACCCGATCGGACGGTGTACTGGGTGCTGACGACGTACTGGTTTCGTTCGACATCCTCAAGGTCAACGAGCCGCACGGTGACGTGCTCGCCGTCCGCGCCGAACGGCATCCACCGCTCTGCGGCGAGCCACGCTGCGAACTCCTCGTTCGCCTTGACCAGCCCGTCCGTCCGCACGCCCATCAGGATGGCTCGCAGCCGATACAGCACGTCGTCGGCCCGATCCGGCTGCGCCGCGATCTCCGGGTTGAGGCGGACCAGCGCCTCCCGCACGTGGTCTTCGACGAGGATCTCGTGCGCCTGCCGCGTCAGGTGCTGCGGCCCGAGGTGGTGCCAACCGAGGCCGGAGAGCGCGCCGTGCCGCCGCGCGAGGCCGGGTCCGACGGCCGTATGGTGGGTGACGCCGCCGCAAAGGATGTCGCGGACGAGTGCCTCGACCGTGTTCGACTCGGTGAAGGTCATGATGGAAGCTTGATCGGCGCGCCGCTACGACGCGCCGGCGCCCCGGTTGGGTTCAATCACGAGCAACGTCGTGTCTGGTTCGGTGGCGAACGTCTCGATCTCATCGCCGTGACCACGGAGACGCCGCTCAAGCTCGCTGGTCGAACAGTTGCCGAGCGCCAGCCAGATGACCTTCGGAGGCGCCCCGTACAGGGAGGAACGACCGCTGAAGTCCCCGTCCTTCGACACGATGGTGAAGTCGTGCTGCCTCGCGTACGCCCAGACGGCCGAGTCGTCCGCCGCCGCTAGGCCAACCGCTCGAACGTGAACGACATCTGTCCAGATGTCCCGAAGGCGAGCGCAGAGCCGCGGTGAGAGATTCTGGTCGAGGAGCAGCTTCACCTTCCGCCGACCGCAACCAGTCGCCGCTCGCGATCAGCGGCGAACGCGAGGCAGGCCCGGATGTCTTCGCGCGTCAAGTCCGGGAAGTCCCGGAGCAAGTCCTCCTCGGACATGCCGGACGCCAAGTACTCGAGCACGTCGGAGACCGTCATGCGCAGGTCACGGATGCAGGGCTTGCCGCTACGTTTTCCCGGCTCGATCGTGATCCGATCCGTGTGCACCATGGACCCAGCCTATGTAACGACTGGCCATCGGTCAAGCGGCGGCGCGGCACCGATTCGGTGACTGGCGCCTCGTGGACCTCGGCCAAGATCATCGGCCGTGCCGGCTACGCGCGCAGAGCCGGTTGTGAATCTCGCGGCGACCGAACTCGTTCGAGTCACCTCTCAGTACGCATGCTTCCGCCCGAAGCTGGCCGGGCAGCCCGCTCCCGTCGGCGAGCGGACCGCCCGGGTACTGGCCGGGTACCGGTGGACCGCCTCCGATCGCGGGCGCGGGCAGGCGCGGCCGTCCGGGGCCTCGGACCTGGCGGCCGTGCTCGCCACCTGCCACCGGTCGCGCCGGCGCGACCGGTGGTGTGGCCCGCGGGGGACCTGACGGCACTGACCCACGGGTCGGACCGAGCACCGCATCGGGTTGGCCCACCGGTGCCTTTTCGGTCACCGAGCCGTCGGCCAAGCGGAGCGCCGCCGATCGTCTTCCGCCACGGTCGGCACGTCATGGGCGTGGGCATCGATGCCCTGATACCCAGCCGGAAGGTCATCTTCCTATCGCCCGCCGCCACTTGACGCCTGACCGTGGCGCCGCTCCTGGCGAGCAATCGCCAAGGCAAGAGGCGCAGGAGTGACGCCGCGCGCCGGCCTCGCTGCCGTCTGCCCGTTGCACGCTGGCTTCGCCGTATCGACGACGCCGGGCACGGGCGTTGGGGCCGGGAGCCGAGTGGCTGGATCCGACAGTGTAGATGGGAAGGAAGCGGACCAAATCATCGTCGAGCGCGTCAACGGTGAGCCGTTCGCGCTCGATCCGGATCCGTGCCGCCTACGGCTACGGTGCCCGCGCGGGCGGCGACCAGGAACTGACGTGACCCCCCGCTCGGCGATCCCAACATCGTGGTAATGCGCGTGGTAAGCGCCGTTACTATATTTCTATAACATCCTTGGCAATAAACATTTTACGGTTAACTCAGTCCTGTAGCGCGACCATGCAGTCCACCAGGTCGGCCTCAATCAGGTTCTTCCGGATCTCCCCCTCGCCCGACTGGCTCGACGACATCGACCCGTTGGCGAGCACGAAGCCGGCGACGCCGGCTGGGGACAGATGGTGGACCATGTGCTGCACCCAGGCGAAGTTGGCGTTGCCCTTCGGCGGCACGCCGTAGCGCCAGCGCTGGTCCTCGGCCAGCCGCTCGCCGCCCCAGTCCGAGACGTTGAACGGCGGGTTGGCGAGGATGAAGTCGGCCTTCATGTCCGGGTGGCGGTCGTTGTGGAAGCTGTCGCCGTGGGCGATCTGCCCCTCGATGCTCCGGATGGCGAGGTTCATCTTCGCGAGCCGCCACGTCGTGTAGTTGGACTCCTGGCCGTAGATGCTGATGTCCGCCCTGGCCTTGCCGCCGTTCCCGTTGCCGCTGGCGTGGGCGCGGATGAATGCCACCGACTGCACGAACATGCCGGACGAGCCGCAGCACGGGTCGTAGACCCGGCCCCGGTACGGCTCCAGCATCTCGACCAGCACCTTGACGACGCAGCGCGGCGTGTAGAACTCGCCGCCCTTCTTGCCCTCCGCGCTCGCGAACTGCGAGAGGAAATACTCGTAGACGCGGCCGAGCACGTCGCGGGAGCGGGCGTCCGCGTCGCCCACCTGGATGTTGCTGACGAGGTCGATCAACTGGCCGAGCCGCCGCTTGTCGAGCGCGGGCCGGGCGTAGTCCCGCGGCAGCACCTCCTTGAGCACGGGATTGTCGCGCTCGATGGCCGCCATCGCCTGATCGACGGTCGGGCCGACGGTCGGCTGCCTCGCCTGCGCCCGCAGATGCGCCCAACGAGCCTCGGTCGGCACCCAGAAGACGTTCTCTGCGACGTACTCGTCCCGGTCTTCGGCCGCGTCCTCACCCCACTCGGCGAGCACCGCCGCATGGCGCTCCTCGAAGGCGTCGGAGATGTACTTGAGGAAGATCAGCCCGAGCACGACGTGTTTGTACTCGGCGGCGTCCATCGAGCCGCGCAAAGCGTCGGCCATCGACCACAGCTCGGCCTCGTGGCCGATGGTGGCTCCGCCGCTCGCCGGCACCGCCAATCGATCTCGTTGCTTCCCTGGTCTTCCTCGCGCCATGCGCCGCTTCTCCCGGTTTCGTGACACGGCCGACGGAACCGCCCGCGAGCCGATCCGCCTTCATGATAGCCGCTTGCGGTTGACTCCGAACCTATGCGCGGCTCCGTGACTGTCGCGGTCTGGAAGTTCCGGGGACGGTCGATTCGCCGCGCCAGCGTGTGATTGCATCCCGGCTACCGAATACCGGGCTGGGGCCGTTCGACGCCGAGCGCGGCTTGTAGCTGGGGTACGGCAAGGTCGGCTATACCCGGGGCGATTTTCGGCTCCAGGCGTTCACCAACGTCGTCGACGGTGATGCGTTCAACCTGCTTCTCGGGGACACCTCCCGGCAGGTCGGCACACTCACCGAGATCGGCGGCCAGCTCGAGATCCGCCGAACGGACCAGTGGTCCACCCTGCTCGCGGTCGTGCCCGACGGGCATCCTTACTTCGAGCGGCTGAACCGGGTCCTGGCGGTTCGGGCGGCGCTTTGTCCAGAATGGCGCGTATGCAGCGTAGCAGGCCCACGCCCCTTTTCTATCGGCACAGCGCACCAAACCTTTACCCCAACACGTGGATTTTTTGCCGGGACCCGCTAAATGAAGACGCGCATTGTTGTGGCCCCGGCTATGTGGTGAGATTACTACCACGCAGACTTAGCCACTACAAACCGAAGACTGATCTCCTCGACTCGTAGGCAGATCATGGTCACTTCGGCGATCGTGGTCAGAATGAATTCGGAATCGGGAATGACGTTCACTGCTGCTTCTCTCCTTTCCAGTTGGATGTCAGGTCAGGTCAGGTCGGGCCGAGGCGCTGTTGACCTGCAGGTAACGGCCGTGGTACGTTTCACCAATGCTCGATCTGCTCCTCGTGGCCCAAGCCGCGCCACCGCCCGTCTCGATGTCGCAGTTCGCAATAGGGCTCGCAACTGTGATCCTGACGCTTCTCGGGATCGCGTGGGCGGCCGGGCGTAAGGACACTGCCCTAAACTAGTTTTCCACTTGCCGATTTTCTGGTCATACTGGAGGTATGAAGCGAGACATCGAGCTGGAAGCGACCCTTGTTGCGAAGTATGCCGCCGTCGAGCCCGTGTTGGACGAGCGCAGTCGCCGCCGGTGGGCGGCGGCCGAGTCGCGCGCTATCGGCTACGGCGGCGACGCGGTGGTTTCGTCGGCCACCGGTCTGGCTCGGGAGACGATTCGCAAGGGACGCCGGGAGATTTCCCGCGACGAGGCGCCGACGGACCGCATCCGACGCCCTGGAGGCGGAAGGCCTCGCATCCAGCAGGATCAACCCGGCATCGAGGCCGCGCTCGAAGCCTTGGTGGATCCGCTGACGCGCGGAGACCCGACCTCGCCGCTGCGCTGGACGTGCAAGAGTCGCGCAAAGCTGGCGGCGGCGCTGAACGAGCAGGGGTGGCGGGTGAGTTCGACCACTGTGGGCCGGCTGCTGCACCGCCTGGGCTACCGGCTGCAATCGCCGCGCAAGCGGCAGGAAGGCGCCACGCATCCGGACCGCAACGCGCAGTTCGAGCACATCAACCAGACCGCGGACGAGCATCTGACCGCCGGCCAGCCGGTGATCTCGGTCGACACGAAGAAGAAAGAGCTGGTCGGGAACTTCAAGAACGGCGGGCGCGAATGGCAGCCGAAGGGCACGCCGCCGGCGGTGCTGGTGCATGATTTCCCGACCGACGCCGAGGGCAAGGCGATTCCGTACGGCGTCTACGACATGGCGCGCAACGAAGCCTGGGTGAGCGTGGGCTGGGACCACGACACACCGGCGTTCGCGGTGGCGTCGATTCGACACTGGTGGCATCAGATGGGTTGCGGCGCCTACCCCGAGGCCACGACCCTGTTCATCACGGCCGATGCGGGCGGGAGCAACGGGTATCGGTTGCGCGCCTGGAAGCATGCGCTTCAACAGTTGGCCGACGAGACCGGACTGACCATCGAGGTGAGTCATTTCCCACCCGGCACCAGCAAGTGGAACAAGATCGAGCACCGGCTCTTCTGTCACATCACGGCGAACTGGCGCGGCACCCCGCTGACGACGTACGAGACCATCGTCGACCGCATCGGGAACGTCCGGACAGCCACCGGGCTCCGGGTCCGGGCCGAACTCGACGCCGGGAAGTATCCGACGGGCGTTACGGTGACCAAATGGACACCGGCGACGCTCGCTGGCTCAATCGCTCATCGCCAAGCTGCCTGAACAGCGGAACTCAGCGAACAGACTTCTTCCACGGGCTGCTAGCTCACGTCACAGGCTCGGCAGTTTCCCGCGGCTACAACCGTGGCGACAGACTGGAGAAGCGCCGCGCATTGATGGCGGAGTGGGAAGCCTATCTCACAACCTTGCACCCTAACAGATTGGACCGACAGCCGGCCGTATAGCCCACGGCTGCGAGTCTCGACCAGTCCGTCACGATCTGCTAGAATCCTCTGGCAAACTACGGCTCACCCCAAGCGCCCCGCCGCCAATCCCGGTCGGGGCCAAGGAGACATGCATGCGCCTAGCTCTGGTCGCGACTCTCTGCCTCATCCTGACTGCCTGCGGCGGCGTTGAGGTAACGGAGATACCTCGACCCAGCTTCGATCCGGCTGTGGCCTCGTTCGCGTTGGAGGGGGATGGTCAAACGGAAGTCTCTGGCTCTGCTTTCGCTCGTCAGCGCGGCGGGGGGGTAGTCTCCTGTGCAGGCAACGACGTGTGGCTGTTGCCCGACACGCCGTTCTTCCATTGGGTTACGACGCAGGTCGTCACGCGAGATGCCACAGAGTATCTGTTCGATAGCGGTGCCGACACAACTGAGGACTGGCCCATCGCTACGCGACTACAAGACACGATGGAGTACGTACGGCAATCCCAGTGCGACATTGATGGGCGATTCCGGTTCCCTGACGTACCTGCTGGCCGCTACTTTGTTGCCACCGTGATTACGTGGACGGCGGGGACACAACAAGGCGGAGTCGCCATCGCACCTGTGATGGTAACCGACCAGGATACGTCACTAGAGGTCACTGTACAGTTGTAGAGCCGATGGGGATCGGCCTAGTTACAAGAGGTCGATCCTCACATTCTTCTCATTGCAGGAGCAGGTGTCACGACCTAACGTCAAAACCTACAGATCCGCCGTGCCTCTGCCTTGTCCATGCCGGATTCGCTTAGTTGCTTGTACGCCCGCGAACGGCCCGACAAGTCCGAAGCCATCAACCGCCCGAAGTCCAACCGGCCCGGCAGTCCAACCCGATCTAGCTCGGCGCTCAGAATGGCCCCCACAGGGGCCAGCGTGCCGTGTAAGAAGCGCCGCCAGGATGCGCGGCTGTCTCCCCTCGCCTGCCTCCGGGTTGACAAGCGCCACGGGCACGCCAGCCGCGCCTAGCAGCGACCGTTCTACGTCAAGGCGAGTCGCTAGGGTGTACTGCGCCGGATTCGGCCCGATGCGCTGTGGTCGCCAGTCGCCGGCCGGGGCAGCCGCGCGCCCCTCAGACCATCCGCCGGCCGTGGTCTCGGCTAGTACAGCCTGCCCCGCCAGGGCCGCGATATCGGCCGCTAGCGCTGCCCGTGCCCCGAAACTTTTCGCTGGACTTCATGCAGCCACTTCGCTACGGTGGCCGGCATGGAGATTCAGAATCAGGTCTCACGTATTCTACGGGACAACCTCGCCCGCCTGCGCGACGTGCTGGACGAGGCGGTTTCGCAGGGTGTCGGCAGCCTCGGTCAGGTCGCCGATCGCGTCTGTGAAGCGTTCGATTTCCGCGACGGGCGGGGCCGGTGGCAGCGCGCGAGCTGTTGCCGGGCGTTGTCCGACCTGCAGGCGGCCGGCCACGTCTCGCTGCCTGCGAGTCAGGCGGCTCGCGGCGTTGGGGGCCGGGCGCGGGTGCTTCCGCACCCGATGGCGCCGGCGGTGGACGTGCCGGGCACGGTCGGCAAGGTTGTGGGTCTGACCCTGGCGCTGGTTGAGACCGACGCGCAGCGCCAAGTCTGGAACACGCTGATGGCGTACGAGCACCCGCGCGGCGCCGGTCCGTTCGTCGGCCCGCAACTGCGGTATCTGGTGGGTTCGGCGCATGGTTGGCTGGGCGGCGTCGGGTTCGCGGCGAGTGCGCGGCGGCTGCGGTCCCGCGACGCCTGGGTCGGGTGGGACGACACGGGCCGGCGCGCGCACCTGCACCGGGTGTTGGGACTGTGCCGGCTGCTGGTGCGCCCCGGCATTGTGTGTCGCAACCTGGCCTCGCACGTGCTGGGCCGGGTCGTCCGGGCAGTCGGCGACGACTGCGAGGGTCTGTATGGCTATCGCCCCTGGCTGCTGGAGACGTTCGTCGACGAGACCGAACAGACGGGGGCGAGCGTGCGCGCGGCCAACTGGGTTCAGGTGGGTGAGACCTGCGGTCGCGGTCGCCAGGACCGCCGGCACGCGGCGCCGGAAACGCGCAAGGCGGTGTATATGTATGCCTTGGAGCCGGCGGGGCGCACCCGCCTCGCGGTGCCTGCACCGGTCGTGGCGCCGCTGGCGGTTGGCGACGGTCTCGACGCCGCGGTCTGGGCGGACCACGAGTTCGGCGGGGCGCGTTTGGGCGACGCGCGTCTGAGCGCGCGGCTGGTACAGAGCGCGCAGCAAATGGCAGAGTCTCCGATGCGCGCCATCACCGGCGCCGCCCACGGCGCCCGCGCGATGGTCAAGGGCCATTACCGGCTGATCGACCAGCCCGCCGACAGTGCGGTGACGGTCGACAACATCCTCGCGCCGCATCGCGAGCAGACGCTGCGCCGGATGCAGGCGCACGACACGGTGCTGTGCATCCAGGACGGCACCCGGTTGAACTTCACCCGGCGCGGGCAGACGCAAGGGCTGGGGGCCATCGGCTCGAACCAGACCGGGGCGGTGGCGCGCGGCCTGGAGTTGCACACGACCTTGGCCGTCAATCCCGACGGGGTGGCGTTGGGTGTGCTGCGGGCCGCCTTCGACGCGCCCGCGTCCCCCAACTCCGAGGCGGAAGGCGAGCCGACCCCAAAGCCGCGCGAGAAGCGCAAGTCGTTCCGTTGGATCGAGGGGCTGCGCGACTGCGCGCAGGCAGCCGAGCAATTGTCCGAGACCCGCGTGGTGTGCGTGATGGACCGCGAGGCCGATTTCCTCGACCTGTTCGTCGAACACCGCGCGGCTGCCCCGCAGGTCGACCTGCTGGTCCGCGCCAAGGCCGACCGCGTCCTCGGCAGGGAAAAGACGCCCGCCGGGCAGACGGTCTCACGCCGTCTGTTCGATACGGTGCGCAACGCGCCGGCCCGAGGCGCCGCCAAGGTCGAGGTGCAGCGGCTGAGCGCGCGCGTGAAGGCCAGCAAACAGGCCCGCAAGGACCGCCGGGCGGACCGGGTCGCCGACGTGACGCTGCGCTACCAGCAGGTGCCGCTGCCCTGCCCCGGCGACGAGCCGGTCGCCCTGTGGGTCGTCCACGTGCGCGAGGAACAACCGCCGCCCGCGGCCGAGCCGCTGGAGTGGTTCCTGCTGACCACTTTGCGTGTGAGCAGCGCCGACGACGCCACGCGCATCCTGCAATGGTACGTCCGGCGCTGGCGCATCGAAGAATACTTCCGCGTGCTCAAGTCCGGCTGCAAGGTCGAGGAGTTGCAGCACCACACGGCCGAGCGGCTCGAACGCGCCATGGCCATCAAGATGGTCATCGGGTGGCGCATCCAGTTGATGGTCCAACTCGGGCGCGAAGTGCCCGACCTGCCGGGCGACCTGCTGTTCTCCGATGGCGAGTTGCGCGTGCTCGCCACCTTCGCCCGCTCACGCAAGCTGCCGCCGCCGGCGCGCCTCGGCGACGCTGTCGGTCTGGTCGGGCGCCTCGGCGGGTGGCTCGGACGCCAACGCGACCCGCCCGGCGCACAGTTGATGTGGCACGGCTACACTCAACTGGTTGCCATGGCCTTCGCCTTCGAACTGCGGGACGAGTTCGGATGACCTCCTGCTCACTACAGTCCAGCCCCGGACATCCGGGGCACGGGCAGCGCTAGCGCGGCTGTGGGATCATCATCATCCGTTCCTGCCTCTGTGTGTGGAACGGGTATTATTAATAGGGTCATTGGTTGCCTGACAGCATACAGGTAATTTCCGGCTTGATTTCCTCATATTTCTGCATACTGCGAGGTCAGGATACGCCTCGTCAGCAGAATCTGTGGGTGAGTTCTGGTTCGGGCAGGTCGCCAAGTGCGTGATACGAAGCGACTTCCAGTGCCGCGGCGGTGCGGAACCCATACGCCCGTTTGGTGATCACTCTGGCCTTCCCGTTGAAGCCTTCGACAACGCCACTGGAGAACTGCCCCCGGGCTCGGAACCAGTTCAGGATCAGGTCGCGGTGCGAGCGCACCATGCGGGCAACATCCTTCATCGGTTCGAGCCGCGAGCGCATCGTCCGAGTGCACCAGCGGTCGAGGAACTGTCCGGCCCAGTACGGCGACACGTAGCCCCACAGCGATTGAAAGTCCTCCTTGAGCAGGTAGGCGCGAACCGTGCGCAGGTTGTGACGCACCAGCTCCGCAAGCCGTTCCGCCTGCCCGTCGGTGAGGTTCTCCGGACGCTTGAGCAGGAGCCAGCGGCTGTGCTTGAGCACCGGCGCCCGGCCCTCGGCGGCGAGCTTGCGGGCCTCGTCCGCGCGCACTTGGTCGATCGCCTGCGAGAAGTGGCTCATGATGTGGAAGCGGTCGAGCACCTGCACCGCCTGCCCGGCGCGCTCGGCGACCACCTTCAGGTAGGGCTTCCACATGTCCGAGCACACGAAGTACAGCGCCGCGCTGCGTGCGGCGCCGAACCAGTCGAAGAAGCCCTCCAATGTCGCGGCCTTGCGTTCGCGTCCGACCCACAGCAGACGCTTGCAGTGGCCGTCGATCTGATAGACCAGCGTCAGGTAGCGTTGCCCGCGGCGGCGCGAGAGCTCGTCGACGCCGATGGCCTCGATGTTGGTGAGGTCGCGGTGCGCGCGGCCCCAGTCGACGGCCATGCGCACGGCCCGATAGACGGTGTCCCAGGAGGTGGGGAAGGCCGCGGCGACCTCCTGCCACGCCAGGCGCTTGGCCCACCCGGCGAGGAACCAGGCGTAGGCGTCGGTCAGTCGGTGCTTGCCGGTGGCCCACGGGATGGCCTCGACCCGCACGCCGCAGCGCGGGCAGGACACGCGGCGCATGGCGTAGAGGAAGACCACGGGGATGTGCCACAAGGGCACGAAGTCGAAGCGCCGGACCGCCTGCGTGTCGTAGCCCGGGGCCGGGCGCCGGCACTGCGAGCACCTCGCGCGGGTCCCGGCGCGGGGCCGTACCCGGACCTCGATGCTCAGCCGCGGGTGCTCCACCAGCCGCACGGTCTCGTAGACGAACGACGGGTGCTTCTGGACCCGATTCAAGATACTCTTGAGTTGCATCCCGTTCTCCTTCCGCGTCGCTTGGGTGCTCCAACACCAAATTGTCGCGGATTCCGGAACGGGATGCGTTCTGTTGTGAAGGTCGCGTTCTGTCATTCGGAACGGGGTCGTCGCCCCTCCGATGCGGGCGTCGGGAACTGCTCATCGTCAGACAAGCGCCGGGACGCGCGTTCGCGGAGCCGGCGTCCAGGCTGTCAGCCCCGCGCAGCGGGGGCGGAGCGGAGCAACGCGCCTTGACGGCGGCGAGCACACGCGTGACTCCCAACAGAACCGTGGTCAGACGCATGGGGTCTCCTCCGCCTTGTTGGCCGGCTTTCTAAACCCCATGCGAACAGGAAGCCCCGTGCGTCTGCAAGGGAGGGAACTGACAGAGCATCGTCGCTACGCTCCGATGAGCGTTCACGTTCGCCGAAATCGGTGTTCACGTTCGCCGAAATCGGTGTTCACGTTCGCCGAAATACCCAGCAGCAGCGGCAGCAGCCGTGCCAACAGGGCCACGCCCCCTTCGGAGGCGACCGCCTTGCCGTGCCGCAACACCGCCGAACACAGATACTGCTCGGGTTCGCGGTCGAACGTCAGGAACGCGAGCAGCGGCAAGTATTTGTTGTAGGCGCTCGGCGTCATGGGCGGCCCGGCGTTGAAGCCCAGGATGCAGCGGTCGTAGGTGCTGAAGTCCAGCCACGAGTCGGCCGGCTGGTTCCGCCGGTGTTCGCGGTACGCGTCCACGCGGCGCTGACCGTCGGGCGTCACCGGCGGATAGCGCCCGTTCGGCGGATCGACAATCAGCGAGGTCCGGCCCGTGGCGACCGCCTCCAGGCCCTGATCGAGCCACGTGTGGTTGTAGGAGCCGTTCCCGCCGTCCGGCCGCCGGTCGACGTTCGTTCCCGCCGCGGTGCGCTGCGCCGGCGTGTCCAGGAAATTGTTCAAACGGTCGAGCGCCCGCTGCTCCAGGTCGGCCACTTCCTCGGCGGTCAGAAACTCCTTGTCGGCAAGCTCCTCGGGCCGCTCCATCCGGGTGATGCTGCGGAAAGCCCAGACGCCCCCGAGGTCGGGCGCGCCCCAGGCGGTCCGCGGCGGTTCCGTCTGGGCGTCCGCGGGCGCCGCCGCCAGCGCCAGGATCGCACCCGCCGCCACGACGGCGCCCGCGAACGTCGTCATTCGATTGCTCATCTCGTCCTCCCGTTCACGAGGCTGCCCACACCGGCATGTGAAGCAGCGAGATCAGTCTTCAATTCTACCGCCGGCCCCGGTGGCGACCGGTCGCGGTGCAGGCGATCTCTTCCGGCTGCGCACCGCCGCCGGATCGTCACTCCGCAAGCGGATCGGGCCGCAGCTGGAAGTGAATGATCGAACTGCGCCTCCCCTTGCCCCCCTCGACATGCCAGTTGAGGTTCGAGCCGTAGTTGGCCCACAGACCGCGTCCCTTCCAGCCGGCATCGGGATCGTCGATGCGTCCGTCGAGCCCCGCGGGCGAAAAAGCCGAGCGGGTACGGCACGCGTAGCACCGCCCATTCTCCGGTCTCCGGGAGCAGCGCCAACAGCGAGTCCGACCCGGACCCGGGCGCGATCGGCACGTTGGTCCCGAGCCCGAGCGTATCGAACTGATCCACCCAGTTGTAGTTTCGGTTGGAGCCGACCCGCGAACCGTCCGCCAACGTCCAGAAACGCCGTGTTCATTGGGGTCTCCGCAACCTCTGATTCCGCCCGCGTCCACGAGAATACCATTCTGTCGCTCCCGTAGGCTGTCACTTGGGCAGTACTCGGGCTGTCACAACAGGTGGGCGCGTCCCGGCTCCGCTCAGCACGCGCATTGCCTGGCCCGGTGACCGTCCGCTGACGCCCGCCGGGGTGGACAGTGGCCGCCGTTCTCGGCTACGCTACGCGCGTTTGATGTCGACCAGAATCTTGATCAAGCTCGCGCTCACAGGAAACGAGGGGGGAAATGACCACAGATGAGCTGGTCGAGAAGCTGCATGAGATGCGTCAGGTTGGGCCTGAGCAAGCGATGACGGAACTCTTCGGCCTGATCTTTCACGAGGAGATCGGTAGTAGCGCGAACCGCATCGGAGACGAATACAACAAGAAGGGCTACAAAGGAAAACTCAACGCCACGAACATCAGGACTGGCCTGCGCATGGCCCTCTATGCCGACCCGCGTCCTGATGTCGTCGGGAGGTGGAAAGGTACACAGCCAAGGAGGATCATTCCGAATGAGCGAGCAAACAGCCAGAGCTTGGATGACTTGACCATCGAAAGCCGCATTGAGGGCGGACTCATTTGGTTCCGAATCATGGATGGGCACCCCGGCCACGACCCTGCCGAATTCGCACTATCCCCGATACTCGCAATCTGGATAGCGGAGGAGATTCTCCGGGCCGGGCGCGTGATGCTGGAGCCAGAGGAGAACCACGAGGCTTCGAGCTAGGGGATTGGCATGCGTGCTCGGAACGCGACGCTCGCGGCGGTGCTGGCCGCCATTCTCCCCAGCCAGGGCACGGCTCAGGACGACTACAGCTTTGAACGCTTCGCACTCTTCAACGAGTGCGAGCCGATGGCGCTACTCGTCGAATCCCTGAGTTCAGACGCGGCAGAGATCGCGTTGACGAGGGAACGCATCCAGACGCTGGCGGAATCCCGGCTGCGGGCCGCACGGTTGTTCTCCGACAACCTGTTCGGCGGCCCTTATCTATACGTTCAGGTGAGCGTTTCACGGCGGTCGTTCTCATTGTCTTTGGAATACCATCCGGGGGCATCAACTACCTGAGCCCACGGCCCAGGCCGGAACCTTGTTGCTGAACGTGCCGGCGGCGATTGCGCAACCCGCGAAGATGGCTCGCGCGGGCGCAGGATGCGGTTCTGCTCATGCTGAGCAACGACGCCCGCTGGATCATCGCCGCAATCGCCACCAGAGGACCCAAGTGACGAACGACGACGCGGGCGTTACGACCTCGCACGGCACCCGTGAAACCACCCGCCGCGACGGCGACACAGTCGAAGCCGACTTCGAGGGAGGCACGGGATGCCCGGTCAGCGCGGCAACACCGGGGAGCAACCATTCATCAATGCCCGACAGAGAGGATACGCCAACGATGGCTCGCTACTCAGACACGATCGACTACGCTGAGGTTCCCAATGGAACGGAAGGAAGCACGTCCCGTCTTGAGCAGATCCGGATCAAGAGCACGGGCGAGGAAGCGATCCGGTTGTCATGGTGGAAGGACGAAGGGCGCCGATACATCCAGCGCCCGCTCGTCTTGACGAGCTCAGAGTTTACGGAGTTGCTGGAGGCGGCGGCGCAAAAAGGGATCATTCGACTTCCGATGAGATCATCCCCATGAACGACGACGACGAAACGCGCTGGCATGGGGACGACCCGTTTCGTGCGCGGTAGGTTGGGTTCGTCAGGACGGGAACAGGATGTTTTCGAGGGCTCGCCGGCTGACTTGCCACAGCTTCAGTGGCTCGCCGTCGACTTCGAGGGTGCAGTCTCCGTCCGCCAGAAGGTACGGTTTCAGTATAGAAAACGGGCTCCCGCATAGTGTCCAGCACGGTGATACGAGCCCCGAGACGCCGAAAGATGGCCTGCTTGAGGCATACCTCGGAGGGCTTTTCGCTGACCGTCACGTCGAACTCGTAGTCCGATGTGTGAAGGAAGGACATCTCACCTCCGACATCCAGCTTGTGTCACGCGACAGGGAAAACTGCCCCCCTGGCGACATTGAAAACTGACCCCCCTTGGCCAAGGAGGAGTCAGACAGATGAATCGATGCGAGGATGTCGGCCCGTGGGCAGGGAGGCCACGGGCAGAGATGATGAAATCCGACGAGGTGGAGGCGATGCTGCATCTGCACGCGCTCGGTTGGGGGTTGAAGCGCATAGCGAGGGAGTTCGGGTGCAGCAAGAACACGGTGCGGCGCTACGTGGCGGCCGACGGCTGGATGGCCTACAGCCGGCCGGTCCGCGGCGGCAAGCTCGAGGATCAGTGGGCTATTCGCGGCGTTGTCATGTCGAGGCGTTCAGGCACGAGCGGCAATCGTCGTGGTTCCGCGGCCTGGAAGGCCACGTTCCGGCACTTTGGCGGCGTGACGAAGGAGGTGCTGATCGACAACCCGCGGGCGCTGGTGACCCATCACGACGCGGCCACGCGCGAGGTCGAGTTCAACGACCGGTTCCAGGCGTTCGCCGCCTATTGGGGGTTCCGTCCGCGCGCCTGCGCGCCATACCGGGCCCGGACGAAGGGGAAGGACGAGCGCGGCGTAGGCTACGTCAAGCGGAACGCCATCGCAGGACACCGCTTCGAGAGCTGGGCGGGGCTGCAGGCGCATCTGGCGTGGTGGCAGCGCGAGATCGCGGACCGGCGGCGGCACGGCACCACCGGTGAAGTCCCGCTGGTCCGCTTCGCGCGCGAAGCGGAGTGCTTGCGCCCGTGCGCGGACCGGCCGCCGTTCGGCCAGTTGCGGGATCTGATCCGGACGGTCCACGCCGACTGTGCGGTGGTGGTCGACACCAACGCCTATTCGGTGCCGTGGCGGCTGATCGGCGAGCGCGTACGGGTGGTGGTCAGCGGCGGTCGGGTGCGCGTTGATCACGGACCGGACGTCGTCGCTGAGCACATCGAGCACACCGGCCGACACACGCGGATCACCGAGCGCGCGCACCTGGTCGGCATCAACGGCGGTCCGCGCCCGGCTTCGGCCGAGACGGTCCGGCCGAAGCCGGAGCTGCTGCGCCCGCTCGACGAGTATGCGGCCGTCGCCGGCGGGAGCTTCTGAGATGGATATCGTGGACCATGAGACGCTCCTCGGCTGGCTGACGCGGCTGAAACTGACCGCCATCCGGGACCAACTCGACAGCCTGCTCGACGAGGCCGCGGAGAAGAAGCTGACGCTGCGCGAGGCGCTCGCGTTCCTCATCGAGCGCGAGGTGTCGCGCAAGGACGAACGGCGCATCGAGATGGCGTTCAAGATCGCCCACTTCCCGGCGGTCCGCGAGCTGGCGGACTTCGACTTCAAGGCGCAGCCGAGCATCGACGAGCGTCAGGTCCGGGAACTGGCGACGTCGCGGTGGATCGCGCACGGGGACGCGGCCCTCCTGCTCGGTCCGCCGAGTCGGGTCTCATGATGCACACCTCGCTACGTCACTGAAAATCAAGCACTTCCTGAGCCGAGCTCGATGTTAGCGGACGACGTCCGGATGGGATCGCGCCGGCAAGCGCGACGATCTGTTCCTCCGGGATGGCCCAAGGGGCGTCCCGGCAGACCTGCTGGGCGACGAGCGTGCCGTCGCCGATGAGTCGCAGCACGGTCATGGTGCTGACGCCGAGCCGGCCGGCGGCTTCCTTCAGGGTCAGCTCCCCACGTTCCGCCATCTCACCGGGACGATGTGCCGGCACCCGGTGTTGGCTTCGAAAGGTGCGGACCCGTGCCTCGGTCCAGGCGTTGCCGCGTCCGGTCCGCTTGCCGAGGCGATTCAGCGTTTGGGCGATGCCGCCGTCCCTCAGCTGGCGGGCCAGTCCCCGGATCAAGTCGCCGACCGTCGCGTCCGTGCACCAGCGATGCTGTCCCGTTCGGTTGCGGGGGACGGTGAGACGAGTGTGATCGCCGCCCCGCCAGTGGAGGAGCAATTCGATGTGCTCCGCGGCCAGCTTCACAACGATCTCTTCGAGGATGGCGCGCACGATTCGTTTCCGCGTCTGTGCTGTCGCACTGGGATGGGTCCAGGCCGTTTCGAGATCGGCGCCAAGCGCCAGCAGGCGGTCGTGCTCCGCGGGCGACAGCGCCTCCGGGTGGGCCGCCGTCAGGCCGGCGATCCGTTCTTCCTGCTGTTGCACGTCCGCGAGGCGATCGTTCCATCGGCGTTCGAGCTCGGCGGCGACCAGGCGGTTGGCCAGGTCAATTGCGTCGTACTGGCGACGCGCCAGGTCCGCCTCGTACCGCGCCTGGGTGAGCGCCAGCTTCGCGTGGTGTCGCCTGTCGGTGTGCTGCTGTTCGCGCATCGCTACCGCCTTGAGGGCAGCCTCGATGCCGAGCGGGTTCAATAGCCGCAGCACTTCGGTCGCCACCGCCGCGTCGACCCGCACGCCGCCGAACGCGATGCACCAGCCCATCCCATGGTTGAGATGCGCGCCGCGGCAGCTATAGCGAACGCATTCGCCCTTGGTACCGCTGTAGGCGACGTGGATCCGTCGCCCGCAATGTCCGCAGCGCAGCAGACCGGCGAGCAACGCGTCCCCGCGGCGAACCGCGCCGCGCGTCAGCAGACCCTGCCGGGAAGCGTTGTCGGCGATCACACGCTGGTTCCTCTCGTACTCTGCCCACGAAACATAGCCCTCGTGGTGATCCACGATCAATACGTCCCACTGCTCGCGTTCCCGAGCGAGCCCACGCCGGACACGCTTGCGCCCGTTCTCGACCGTGACCCGGCTCCCCGTTCGACCGAAGGCGTAGGCGCCGCCGTAGATCGGGTTGGTCAGCAGTCTGTGAACCGTCTTGTAGACCGGGAGCTTCCACACGACCCGTCGGCCGTCGTCGTTGGCCTCGACGGACGGCAGTCGCACGCCCTCCTGCCGGAGCCAGAGATGCACCTGCCGGACGCTCTCGAACTCGGCAAACTTCCGGAACACGAGTCCGATTGCTTCCTGCACCCGCAGGTCGGGGTCCTTTGCGATCCGGTCGTGCCGGACCTTCACGTAGCCGACCGCGACGCTCAGGAACAGCTCGCCGCGACGCGCCTTCTGTCGGAGGGCTTCGAGCGAACGCTGGCGCAACAGCGACAGCTCCATCTCGGCCATTAATGGAAAGCGTACAGTAATGGAGAGCTGGAGCGCTCCGGCCCTACGAACACGGCCCGCAAGGCCGGAATCACTTACCATTTCTATTGGGCGCGGGCGTCCTTCAGGATCGCGAGCAACCGGTCCGGCGCCTCCTTGAACGCGCCCTTTCTGAGCGCTGGAGGGAGCCTTGCTGCGAGTACGTCGAGCTTCCCGGTCGGGCCGCTGCGCAGGTAGATCTCCGTACTCTGGATGCTTGCGTGGCCGAGCCACAGTGACACCTTGCGGATATCGCCCGTCGCCTCCACGACCAGCAACTCCTCAAGTAGACGCAAGCCTTCGTCGAGCTCGCCCGGATCTGGAGATGTCCGCTCTGCTCGAAGAACCGAACGAGCCTGAGCGCTCCGGAGACGAACTGCCGGAACCGACCGGCGAGCACCTTGCGACGCTCGCGTTCCATTCTCGGGCACCGGCAGTCGTGACGGCGAAAGCGCCTTAGCACGGCGTCATCGATCACGCCGATGCCGTCCGAGCCTCCTCCTCTCATGACCGCCGGAGAGACTGATTGGGCCGCCAACGAAGAAGAGCCGCACCCCCAGCCTATGAAGCTTCAATGAGGCCGCGGGTATTCCCCGCGGAAGACGCTGGCCATGAGCAACTCGACCTGGAAGTCGAAGACGCTTCAATGAGGCCGCGGGTATTCCCCGCGGAAGACTCGAGCCGGCAGTTGTCCGATCGGGCGATGAGATTGCTTCAATGAGGCCGCGGGTATTCCCCGCGGAAGACGACGCTCGCCCGCGAGGCGAGGCGCAAGATCGACCAGCTTCAATGAGGCCGCGGGTATTCCCCGCGGAAGACACGAACGGCGCCGATGGGATGAACGGCGCCCCCGGCACGCTTCAATGAGGCCGCGGGTATTCCCCGCGGAAGACCCCAATCCGACTGCGTTCCGGTCAGCACCGTACCGCTGCTTCAATGAGGCCGCGGGTATTCCCCGCGGAAGACAAACGCAATCCCGTAGGCTTCGATGTCCCAGGCACGGATCACCGACTGCAGGATACGCGGCACCTTCGCCTGCGTGTCGCGCGAGTCCCAGGCGCCGAACACCAGCGACGTCGGCGCCAGTCGCGCAATGGCTCCCGCGTCGCCGGTGTCCTGGTACGCCCGAAAGGCCTCGTTGGCCTCCGAAGCAAGCTCCGTGGACCGGATGAGCGCGTCTCCCAGGCGATGCCCCGCGTCGAGAATGGATACCGACCCGCCGTCGTAGGTAATCGTCACCTGCGGCACCAGCCCGGCGAGCGGATTCGCGGCAGCCCCGTTTCCGGCGGCCTTGAACAGCGGCTCCAGCCGGTTCGCCTGTGCGCCGACGCTGTCGATGGTCGCAACCCTGGTGCCGTCTGACAACGTGTCGACGTTGTAACCGATGCCGGCATATGTCGGGGGAAAGATCACCGCGTCGGCCCCCTCCACCGGTAACAGCTTCTGCCGCAGGGTCAGCGCGACGGGACCGCCCTGATCATTGGCGCAACGCTCGGCGAAACTATCGTCGAATTCGATCATGTCGACACACTCTCCTCGATGACGCTGGTGATGCAGCGGGCCTGGTTCTCCTGCCCCGGCCAATCGAGCTGCATGTGAAAACTGCGGAACGGCATGCCCGGAAAGGGCCGCTGCCGGGCGCCGAGCGCGGCTCGCAGGAAGATCAGGTCGTACAGGTCGGACCCGGAAAGACCGGCGACGCCGTAGGTGTAACTCAACTTGTTGTGCCGCACCGGCCTGGCGTGGGTCAGCCCGATCGCCGCCAGAAGCTCCACGACGGGATACCCTCGCATCACCACACTATTTATTGCCGTGGGCGTTGGGCGAGAAGCCGGCGTCAATCGGCACGTAGTCGCGACGCCAGTCGAAGCGGAAGCTCCCACTTTGCAGCGCGTCCACCGCAAAGGGATCGCCCGCCTGCTCCACCACGCGCCCGCGCACCAGATCGAGGGCGTCCCGCGCAAGTCCGGCGCCGGGATACCCGCCCGCGCCGGCCCAGAACTTGACGTTATCCCGCCGCCGCGTCGCGTCGCCCCAGTAGTCGATGACGATGGTGTTTCCGTCACCGTCAACGAGCCGCGCCGGCAACTTCGCCGGACTCTCCGGATCGGGGAACGGGAACACGGACGAACCATCGACGACGGTCTCGATATCCCACTTTCCGGTGCTGTTTTCGGAATCGGCCGGCGCGAGCGAGGCAACCTGCGCATCGTCGAGGAAACGGAGCACACGCACGACCGGATCCTCGTCGCTGGCCGCTACAAGCCGGAACCGGACGCGGTCGGAATCCTGCCAGTCGAAGCCGCCCGCGGCCTCGCCCAACAGCACGTCGGCGGCTTCGGCGAACCCAAGACAGGCGAAGACCTGCCCGGGATTGGTCAAGTCGACGGGAACGACGCCAACGGCCATCAGTCCGCCTCTCCAGCCGGCGCCGGGAGCAGATCCAACTGATGGTCGCGCGAACCCGTGCGCGCCGTCTCCGTGCCCGGTTTCTTCCGCGCTCGCCGGGTGGCCTCATCGAGCGCCCTGGATGCGCGCTGATCGGCCGACCGCAGTAACGCTTCCCACCACGCGAGGCCCCACGGCCCCCACTCCCGCTGCAGCCGGGCGAAGCGCTGGCCGATCTCGTAGGCCCGCCCCGCCGCCGCCGTCGGTGGCAATTTGTCGCAGCCGTCGATGCCGATGGCCGGCCGGGCATGGCCGTGGTGGGCCGCGATCATGTGCAGAGCGAGTTCGAAGCGCGGATCCGGGCGGTCGAGACCATCGAGACCGTTGTCCTCCGCATCGAGCACCGACTGGAACTCATGGCGGTATCCGTTCAGGACATGCCGGTTCAGCGGTCCGGGCGTCTTGGCGTACGGTCCGCCGTTGCGCGGCGCGTTGAACGCCCGTTGCCACCGCGGCACCCGCTTGCCGTCGTCATGGCGCCGCGCGGCGGCCACGAGCATCGCCCTGTCTCTATGCTCCAAGCCAAGCTCGCTGGCGATTCGGTCGGCTTCCCGTGCCGCCCACTCCTGATGCTCTGCCAGCCCTTGAGGCGCCGACGCCATGGCGTGCGAGTCCTCCTCCGAGGCGGCGCCGCGCCACTTCTCGACGATCAACCACGTCACGGGTCGGTCCGTCGCCGAGACGCGGTACGGCGCCGCCCACGACTCGCGCCACACATCGGATACGCGGCCGGTGCTCTCGCACGCCGCCCCCGGCTCGGCCGCCAGCCGGTTCCGCTCGTCGTCACTCGCCAGGCGCACCCGAACCGCCGGCAACCCCGCCGTCCCAGCGCCCCCCGGCACTGCTCCGTCCCACGCTTCAGCTCTACCCCAGTTGTCTTCGGCGGTCGGCACCGGCTTCCCCTTGCCGGCATCGAGCAACCCGTCGCCAAACCCGCCGATCCGGGCATCCACGACCAGCAGCCGCCCGGCGAGCCTCCGCTCCAGATCCTTGACGGTCAGGCCGCTGGCCGCTTCCCGCAAGCTGAGAACGCAGTCCGACCGGCCGCCGATGTCGTCCGGCTTGCCGCCGCTGTCGAGCAGGAACGCAACCGGCGCCTCCGGATGCAGCGGTGCTGCCGGCTCGCCCCCCGCGGTCTCCTGCGGGTTGTCGCGGTCGCCTGGTTCAGTGACTTCCGAGTCGTGCTCGACTCCGGGATCGCGTTCACCGTGCGGCGCCGCCTCCACCATCCTCGTCAGCTTCCGAGCGCGCTTCCTCAGCCATTCCACGACCCGCGACGTCTCGGTCTCGAGTCGCTCGGCAGCGTGCGGCGCCGCGGCCTCGAAGAACGCCTCGACCGCCTTGTTCTGGAGGGGCACGGTCCGGGAGCGGACCCCCTCCGCGTCGACGCGTACCGGGAGGCAGCGTCGCCATACGACCGCGGTCTGCGGGTCGTGCTCTTCCCACCCGCGCAGCCATGGGTCGACCTCCGGACGCCCGCTGTGCTCGACCAGCGAAGTCATCGCCCAGGCGTCGATCAGAGGCCGCGTCAGGGCCGGAAAGAGCGGCATCGCAGTCGAGGCCCGGTCTATCCGCGCACGCCCCTCCAAGGACTGGCCGAGATCGGAGAGCGCCGCCGGCCCGGCGCCGTGACCGTCCCCGACCCGACGCAAGGTCTTCAGCAACGCCTTCGTCGCCTCATGGCGGGCGATGTCCGCCGCCGACTTCTTCTCCGGCGGTCCCTGATCGATCACGAGCACGCGCGCCGCCCCGGAGCCGCGGCGGTTCACGCGGCCGAGCCGCTGCACCATGCGCTCCCAGGCGACAAGGTCGCAGACCATGTGGTCCGCGTCGAGATCGACGCCGACCTCGCCCGCCGACGTCGCCACCACAAAGACCGGTGCGTCCGGTGGACCCTCGCTGCCGGCGAGCAGACCATATCGCCGCAACTCGTTCGCGGCCTCCTCACGTTCGTGCACGCGGCGGCCGCCGACAAACAGAATGACCGCCGCTCCACTGCTTGCCAGCTTGCCTCGCCGACGAAGCCCCTCCGCGACGCTCTCCGCGACCTTGCGCCTGTCGCAGTAGACCAGCGTGCGAACCGGTCTGCTCGCTGCCTCGGCCTGCTGCTGCCCGAGGTTCCAGGCCCGTTCGGCCAACACGTCCTCTATCGACGCATGCCCGTCGAGATCCTCGACCGTGAGCGCCTTCGACGCGTCGAGCCGCCTCCGGACGGTTTCGCTCTCGCGATCCTCGTCATGGAGGGTGAACAGAGTCCCGCCCGCCGAAGCCGAGCCCAGCGTCGCCGACAGCGGCAACACCCGGAAGGCGGGGGGAAGGCCGGCAGTGGCGCGAGGACCCGCGAACTCGCCAGGTATCGAATCGGCGTCGTTCGCCGCCCGGACCCGCCGCTCCGCCTCGATGCTCCGCAGAAGGCGCTCGAACGGACGCGACAGGTGCGCCTCGTCCAGCAGCACGAGGGTGTCGCAGCCCATCAGTCCCGCCTGATACGGGCGCATGCGCCGTGAGACACCGTATCCCTGGAACAACAGGCGGGAGCCGATCATGTCGACGGTGCCGACGATGATCGCCGGCGCCGCGGGATCTTCGAGCCATTCGCGGTTGTCGACGTGCTGGCCGCGGAGGGTGGAGATCGGCAGTGCCCGGCCCGCAAGCCCCAGCTCGCGGCGTACCGACCCGAGCGCCGGCTCCTGCAGCCGTTTCCGAATCTGCTCGGCAAAATCGGTAGCCTGATCGACCACCGCGCGGCGGTCGACGACGTAGACGAGCCGGCGAGGCAACGAGGCTCCGGCAGCTCGCGCCAGCAGCCAGATCGCCATGACGGCGGTCTTGCCGAGGCCCGTCGGAATGTCCACGGCCGGCGGGAGATCGCCGACGTCGTTCGACGTTTCGCTCCCGTGCAGGCAACGGGACCACGCGATCGTGCAGTGCCTGTCGACCCTGGGACTCCGCCCCGGCGAGGTGGCCGACCTGTGCCTGGACGACATCGACTGGCGCGCCGGGACCATCAAGGTGCGCACCCGGAAGAACCGTCGAGGCGCCTTGCTGCCACTGCCTCGTATCGTGGGGCAGGCGTTGGTCGACTATCTGAGCGGGGAGCGCCCGGCAACCGACGAGCGGCGCGTGTTCGTGCAGCACCTGGGAGCGCGTCGCGGCAAGCCGATCTCGAGCACTGCCGTCTCGGGTGTCGTGGTCCGCGCGTTTCGTCGGGCGGCGGTCGACACGCCGCTCGCCGGCGCCTACGTCTTCCGGCACACCGTGGCCAGCCGCATGGTGCAGAAGGGCGCCAGCCTCAAGGAGGTCGCTGACGTGCTCGGCCATCGCAGTCTCGACACCACGACGATCTACGCGAAGCTCGATCTGCCGAGGTTGCGTGAGGTCGCGCTCCCCTGGCCGGAGGTGCTCCGATGACGCCTCCGAGCTTCCACCGCCTGGTCGACGAGTACCTGACCGTGCGCCGCGGTTTGGGCTTCGACCTCGAAACACCCGAATGGCAGTTGCGGAACTTCGCCAGCTACGCAGACCGGATCGGTCACAGCGGACCCCTGACGATTGAGCTCGCCGTCGAGTGGGCGCAGTCCTCGCGGTCGAGCAATCCGGCGCAGGCCGTACGCCGGCTTGCGGCGGTGCGACAGTTCGCCCGACACCGCGCGCTCTTCGATCCAGCGACCGAAGTACCACCGGTCGGGCTCCTGGGACGTATCTCGCGCCGCCCGCCGCCTCACATCTACACCGATGCGGAAGTGGCTGCGTTGCTGCAACAGGCAAGCCGCTTGCTGCCCCAACAGGGACTGCGACCCGCCACCTATGTCGCGTACTTCTCCCTGCTGGTCTCGACCGGCTTGCGGCTCTCCGAGGCCTGCCGCCTGACGAACGAGGACGTCGACCTCGTCAACGGCATCCTCACCATTCGAGAGACCAAGTTCCGGAAATCACGACTGGTACCGCTCCATCCGACCACGACGCAGGCATTGGCCCGCTGCGCCGATCATCGTGACGCGTGTCGTGCTGCATCCCGGTCGGAGTACTTCTTCCGCACCGAGCATTCGCCCCGACTCACGCGCGCCGCCGTGGAGAAGACGTTCAGCCGGATCAAGCAGCGCCTGGGCTGGACCGGGCACGGACGCACGCGCCCGCCGCGCATTCACGACCTGCGGCACACCTTCGTCACGCGACGGCTGCTGCGCTGGTATCAAGCCGGCGCCGATGTCGATCTCAAGATCCTGGCTCTGGCGACCTACCTCGGCCACGCCAAGGTCACCGACACCTACTGGTACTGCACCGCCGTTCCGGAGCTGCTCGCCAGCACCTCGCAGCGTTTCGAACGCTTCGCCCACCGAGTTCCGGAGCGCCGATCATGACGGCCGTCGAGCGTCCGTTCCCGGCACTTCTGCAAGACTTCTTTCACCGGCGCCTTGTCGCACAACGCGGCGCCAGCGCCCACACGATCGCCAGCTACCGCGACACCTTCACGTTGTTTCTCGGGTACGCCGCAGAGCGCACCGGACGGACGCCTTCCGCACTGACCCTCTCGGACCTCGACGCGCCCATGGTCCTTGGCTTCCTCGACCATATCGAAACGGAGCGGGGGAATTCCCCGCGCACGCGAAACCTCCGTCTCGCCGCCATCCGGTCCTTCATGCGCTACGCCTCGCTGCGCGAGCCAACCTTGCTGCCCGTCGCGCAACGCGTCCTCGCGATTCCCGTCAAACGGTTCGACCGGCCGGTCCTCGGCTACCTGTCCCGCGACGAAATCGCCGCGATCATCGACGCCTCCGACCGGTCCACCTGGAGCGGCCAGCGCGACGCCGTCCTCTTCGCCGTGCTCTACAACACCGGCGCCCGCGTCTCCGAGATCACCCGTCTACACGTCGCCGACGTGCTGCTCGAGCGGGCCTCCTCAGTGCTGCTGCACGGCAAGGGACGCAAGGAGCGGGTCGTCCCGCTCTGGAAGAGCACCGCAGCGCAGCTCCGCAGGTGGCTCCCCCGAATCGATCGAAGCCCCGACGCCCCCGTCTTTCCCAATCGCACAGGCCAATCCTTGTCGCGCTCTGGTGTCGAGCACCAACTGCGCGTCGCCTGTCGAAAGGCCTCGGAGCGTCACCCCTCACTCGCAACGCGACGGATCTCGCCCCACACGCTGCGCCACACGACCGCGATGCATCTGCTCCAGTCCGGTGTCGACATCACCGTCATTGCCCTCTGGCTCGGCCACGAGGACACAGCCACCACCCACCAGTACGTCGAAGCCGACCTGGCCATGAAGGAGGCCGCACTTCGGTGCGTGGCGGATCCCGCACCTCAGCCACTCCGCTTCACCGCCACCGACCGCCTCCTCGACTTCCTGGAAGCCCTCTGATTATGCGGAGTACCGGTCCACCCGATCACAGACGCGCACGTGCCCCGCCGAACCGACTCCGCATAATCCCGAGCTCCGCATAGACCCGGTTTCGTGGACATCCAATCCTGTTGCGAGGAGGAGGTATCCGCGATGTCGAAAACCAGACCGCCGTATGCGGCGGCGTTCCGACAACAGATGGTCGAGCTGGTTCGAGCCGGACGTACGCCGGGGGACCTGGCTCGGGAGTTCGAGCCCTCGGCCCAGGCCATCCGGACCTGGGTCGCTCAGGCCGACCGCGATGCCGGCGCGCGCACCGACGGCCTGCGCACCGAAGAGCGTGAAGAGGTGCGGCAGCTACGCCGGGAGGTCCGGCGGCTGCGCGAAGAGCGGGACATCCTTGCAAAAGCGACGGCCTGGTTCGCGCGGGAGACCGGACCCGGGAGGCCTACCGGGTCATGAGCGCGCACCAGGTCCGTTTCCGTATCGCCACGATGGCCCGTGTGCTCGGTGTCTCCCCGAGCGGGTACTACGCGTGACGTCGACGTCCACCCTCGGCTCGCGCGCGTGCTGATGCGGAGCTGACAACCCGCGTGCGGGAGATTCATGCCAGCAGCCGGGGCACGTACGGCGCGCCGCGGATTCACGCTGAACTGGCCGAAGCCGGCGTCGCGGTCGGCCGCAAGCGGGTCGCGCGGGTGATGCGCGCCGCGGGGGTGGCCGGCGTGAGCCGGCGCCGCGGCCCCCGCACGACGCGCCGGGATGTGCAAGTCCGGCCGGCGCCGGATCGGGTCGAACGCTGTTTCGAGGCCGACGCGCCGAATCGCCTGTGGGTCTGCAGCACCTGGTCGGTGCCCTGGACGCGCTGGCTCCGCCCGACGGCGTGGTTGCTGACGTGGCGTAACATAGATGACTTCGTAGAGGAGACCGGGAGTTCGCCACCCGAAGTTCAACAACGAACGGGACAACCCCCTTCGGTACCCCGCAATGATAACGGGACTGCACGGCATCTGGAACGCCGGCTGCGGACGGCCGCGGATCGCGGTCAGGCCGCGCGCCGAGGTCATGGCGGCGTCAAGGGCGTATTGACGTGAGCCGGTTCACCGGCCATCTGCGCATTCCCCTGTACAGACGAAGGGGATGCCGATGACTCATCGACTCGCGATCGTGTTCGCCGTCGTCCTGTTGGGCGCCACGCCCGTCCTGGCGCAAGAGCCCGGCCGGGAGCTGGAGTTCGGCGTCGGCTGGTTCCAGTTCAACCCGCTGGGCATCGACGACATCAGCGTCTTCCCGTCCGGCCCCGCCGTCAACCTCGCGTGGACGACGTGGCGCAACGAGCGGACGGGCATCACCGTGGGCGTCACGCCGGTCCTGAGCCGCGTGGACCCCGGTGAGGGAAACTACGTGGTGGAGCGGGCGTTCTTCACCTACGGGCACGTCACCTGGCGCCGGCGATGGCTCCTCGACGACGGCAAGAGCTTCTTCCACTTCGGGCTGGGCATCGGGCCGACGTTCCACTGGGAGACCAATCGCGTGCGCAAGTGGAATCCCGAGATCCCGACCTGGTACACCGACGGCGAGACGGAGGCTGGGCTCAAGGTCTCGTTCAACTGGCACGCCGAGCTGCTCGCCACCCGGCGTCTGCGGGACGGTCTCGACCTGCGGGGCGGCATCACCTTCACGCCGCTGCTGTACGTGGCGATGACGGCGCAGCCGGTACTGATGGCAGTGTGGGGATTCTGACCGACGGAGTGTTCGTAAGGGACGTACGATCGATGCTGCCCAAGCGCAGCGTCGAGGTCGACGTGCTTGCCCTTATGGCGCGTCTGGGCTCGGTCCAGCCATCGCCGACCGCCTTGCGCGCCCTGAACACGTTCAGACTGGCGTCCGCCACACGAGCCGTTCCGAGGACGGCGACGGCGGCGGCATCAGGCGCGCGGCACCGCATGGCGCGGCCTTCCGGCCTTCCGCAGGAAGAATCAAGGAGGGAGCGACCCCTGGCGCGGGACCCCCCAAAGCGCAGAGTTTCGCGGGACCGACGCGGTGATCCCACCCCCGAGATACAGGGGCTTCGGACACCGCGAGACCCCGTGAGGTCTTGCGGGCCCCGTGTCCCTCGCCGCCAGCGGCGCCCCCGGACCGCCCGTCCGTATTACGGGTGTATTCCAACCCCGCCAGGCCGTGGTCAGCGTAAGTTTCCTGGTTCAACGGCCAGGGACGCCTCCGATCCTATCGTGTTTTGCATCAACGCACGCCGAGCGACAGGATCGCCCAGGAGCCGAAATCGCCAACGGCGCAGCCGGCCGGCGATGCCGGACATGCTCGGCTCCGAGCGTCCGATAGATGCGCCGGGCCGGCCGAAGCGACCAAACCTCGTGGAACCGGCTGTGGAGGAAACGTGGCATCGTCGAGTCGCCGGGGAAGACCCGCAAGATCAACGACATCCTCGGGCCGCGGCTTCGTCGTCCGCGCCGCGTTCGGCCACGTGCGGGATCTGCCGCAGCCTCCATCGAAGCGCTCCGCCGGTTCAGCGGGGGAACGCGCGGCCCCGGTCGCGCCAGCAGGTCTCTCTGGGCCTCGACGTCGGTGCCGGCTGGAAGCCGACGTGGGAAATCATCGACACGAAGGCAAAAGTGGTGCGGGAATTGCGTATGATTGGCCGGAACGGCACCGTCTACCTCTACCTCGCCACCGACCGCGAGGGCGAGGCCATTGCCTGGCACCTGCGCGAGCTGCTCGGCGGGTCCGAGGAGCGCTTCCGGCGCGTCACGTTTTCGGAGATCACCCCGGCCGCCGTGCAGGCCGCTTTCGAGCGCCCGCGCGGGATCGACTACGACCTCGTGCACGCGCAGCAGGCCCGCCGGTTCCTGCGGCGCTCGAGAAGTCCCTCGACGATGTGGCGGCCGGCCGGGCCGGGATGCACGGGCTGCTGGATGCCTTCTACGGAGAGCTGAAGGGCGAGTTGGCCGGCGCGGAGCAGGATGCGGACTTCGTGTCGCCGAATCCGACCCTGGTCGAGTGGCCGTGTCCGTCGCGGGGCCAGGGTTGCGCGGTGCTCATCAAGCGCGGCCAGCTCATCCCTACCTCGCCGCACCTCGACCCCGGCGGCTTCGAGCGCGTCGGCCGCCAAGGTGCGCACCCGCGCGGAGGCTGTGTCCCGGTTCCAGCCTGCCCCCTGCAACGCCGCGAGGAAGACCCTTCGTCGGCGCCCAACGTCCGCCACCGGCCCCGGGTGCATCATCGTGGACACCTGCGGTCAGCCGAACAGGCCCGGAAGCGTGCGCCGCCCAATCTGCTGTGTTTCGGCCTGGAACGTCGGCGACCGGCTCGACTTCGTCGCGATGCACCTGAACGGGTCCTCGGCCACGCCAGCGCGTGGCCGTCGATCCGGACCGTGATCACTTGGCGCGTGTCGGTGGCCGATGCCACAACCCCGGTCTGGCCCTCCAGCACGGACGGCCAGACCGGCCGCACCCGACCGCCGACACATATGCGAGAACTGCCGGGTCCAAGTGACCGCTGCTCCGGCTCACAACCCGGCAACGCCGATTGACACGATGGACACGATGGACAGCGGCCGGTCGCACGGGACGTGGCGAAACACCGACCGCACCGTTGGCAGATTGCCGTGTGCATGCGACCTCCGACAGCGTAACATGTTCGGTCAGTGGTCCCGGTCCTGGGCTGCCGGCTGGAGACGGTACCGGCAGAACGAACAGCTGCCGGGGGAGGGTCGGGACCGCGAATTTCGTGTCAGCAACGAAGTCCGGAGCCGTCCCGATGGCGCTGTTCGCGGTGAAGCGGCACGGAAAGGACACAATGCTTGTCGTCGAGGCGGCGACGGCCCATGCGGCCGAAGGGTGGCTGGTGTTTCGGAGCGCCGACGGCCAGCCGCTGGCGTCGTTGCGTGTCGAAGAGGTGCTGCATCTCGAGACCGTCACTCCTGGGGCTCGGGACCGCAAGGAGAGTTTGGAGAGTTGACGGTTGAAGCGCCGGGGAGCTTGCCGACTGGTCCGCAGGAACGCGCGGGAGGATGGAGGTTTCGTCGTGCTCCTCTGTTCTCGGTGTCCGGCCGAACCGATAACCCCTCTGGAAGCAGGTGACTCAATTCGCCGTGGAGCGGTCCGAGCAGGACGGCGGTCCCCTCGTCATCAAGGCGGCGGTCGTCGTGGCGGCGGACGGCAGGTGGGTGTTCCGCAACGATGACGGGCGCACACTGAAGACGCTGCCCACAGCAGCCGTGCGAGGCATCGAGACGGTTCAGCCCCGAAAGCCCTGGCCCGGCCGCATCAACGCCCACAGGTTTCCAGGTTTGGTCCCAGCAGCCTCCGGGGTCCACCGCGCCCATGACCCGGCCGAGCGCTTGTCCCACCATCGGCACGCGCCGAGCCTCGAACCGGAATAGCATCCGTCTGAAACGTCTGAGCGCCACTCCGAGCGTTTCGATGACGCGGTCGACATCCCGCGGCGTGTGATGTCCATACAATGCTGTTCGCCACGATATCGTCAGTCAGCGGCCATCATCGTGGAGGATGCTTGAAGCGACATCCTTATCGCCCGTTGGGCGCGCCGTGCAGGTGTCCGGAGGGGCGCGGCGCCGAACACAAGTCTGCCCAGGCTCTGCAAATCGGGGTGGAACGTGTTCGGAGCAAGTGAGCAGTTGGGGGGCGGGGCCGCCGACGTCGAGCGGCAGGCCGAGCGGGTTGCTCGCGCCAGACTCGTCGAACTGCGAAACCGACGTGGCGATACACGGCGACATTGCGTGATCGCCCCCACCGGCGCAGAACGGCGTCCTGCGGTCCGACTGCGCGGGCACGATCTCGCCCGGCGGTTGTGGTCAGCGGTAGATGGGAGCTCCGGCTCGATCTCGATCGTGGCCACGAGGTCTTTGATGCAGGCTCTTCCGGCGTGCTCGGTGCGCCGTCATCCCCGCGGCTGCCGTCCCGCGGGATGGGCATCGGAACGACATCGAACAGTCGCCTGCGCCAAGCGGCGCGTACGATGGGCAGTCTGCTGCCGCGAGAGCGCCGGCAAACGCCGCAGGTCGTCGGCGCAGAGAGATGTCGCAGCGGCCATCGCCGGTTCGGAAGGACTTGCGGTTCGCTCCTCCAAGACGCGTTTTTTCTGACCAGTCCGGACACAACGATCAGGCTCGGGTGCGCCTGTTGACATCGCTGTGGGGGCACGGGCGGGCGGTCGTCGAGCGTCATGTTGACCGCGGGCTGACGGCATCGGTGGCAATTAGTGGCGCGCGGGTCGCTAAACTAATTCAATTCGCTATTGGGGAGGGCCGTCAGGTTGACCCCCACCAACGCGCGCCGGCGACGACCAACCGATTCTCGTCCTGGGACGGCGGGGGTGGCGATGCCGCCGGTTCGCGCGTGCGACGCATCGGTCCGATTCTGTGGCGGATCGTATCGAAGGAAGCAGGTCACGATGTCGAGAAGTGGAATCCTGGACGCACTACGGAACGAGGAACAGTCGTTGAGGAGCCAGCTCGTCGCCATTCAACGTGCGATCGAGGCGATCGAAGGCAACGCCCCGCAGGGCGCCCGGCCCGGCAGAAAGAAGGCCGCCAAGGCGGTCGCCAGACGGAAGCGTGCGATGACGGAGGAGCAGCGCAAAGCGGTCGCCGAGCGGATGCGCAACTACTGGGCCTCCCGGCGAGCGGCCAAGGCGCAGGACGAGAAGGCGCAGGCGTGACGTTACGTGGGCCGGCTGATCCTGGCCCGGGGGCCCGAGTCAGGCTCGACGACGAGCGGTGACGGTGACGCCGATCGCCGAGCCGGAACCGCATGTTCTCCCACCTTGACGGCGGCAGTTCCCGCCCGCGGCATGCGGTCGAGAACGTGGCGGAAGGTCTCACACGTATAGTTCCATTCGAGATGCTCACCGAGCAGCAGCTCGCGGCCCTTCGCTCGGAACCGGGTTCCAACCGCGTGGCGAAGGCCATGGCGCTGGCGGGAGTTACGCACGTGACCGTGGCGAAGGCGCTCCGCCTGACGCAGCCCTACGTCAGCGATGTCGCCCGCGGGCGACATCGCACCATTACCGTCGAGAACGCCTGGAAGTTCGCCGCCTTACTTCGGTTGCCGTATCGAGGACTTGTTCCCGTCACCCCGCCGACCGTCGGATTGAAAGCAGGACGGATCCTCGAGGAGGTGGCCGCGCCCCCGGCCGTCATGAGTCTCGTGACGCCGCCCCCGGCCTGTACCGGCGAGACAGACCGCGAGCGCCGTCCCAGGTTTTCGATCGTTGACCGGGAAGCGGGGCTGCATGGCATCGCGATCCGTGCAGGTCGCCGTCGCTGTCGTCGTCGTCCCGTTCGGGTGTGCCGCCAGCGGCGGTGCACCACGATGGGCTGATGGCAGCCGGGGCATTCTTGCGGCCGGCATCGGCATGAGCCCGCGCCCGCGTGAGCGGGCCAGGCGATTCGGCCCGGCACGCTGGTCGGTACGCTCGTCGGCATGGTGCAGCCCTGCTCGCCGGGCTCATTCCGATTCACGCAATCGGGTCGCTCCTGGCGCTCGCTGTCGGCTTGGTCGACCGACTCGGCACTTCTCGCCTGCGCGGGTGTTGGGGAGACTGGCATCGGGGCGCGGATCGAGAACGACTTGACTGGGTGGCGCTGAGCCGTCCTATCGTCATGTGAACGGCGGGCACCGTCCGCACCTGCCGGCGGAGGGCTACCAACCGGGCACGGCTGCAAGACATCGATGCGGCGACAGCCGCGGGCGCAGTCGACCTCATGCTCGAGGCGTGTGACCACCGACAGCTCTACGCGGCACCGGCACGGGTTGAGACGGCCGTGAGTCAATGACCAGCAAGGACCATCGTGTCGTTCTCCTTGGCCAGCAGGCCCAGCATCTCGACGTACTGCTCGGCGACGCGCAACTGCACTGCCTGATACCCACCCGGCGTCTCGACCGCTTCGGCCGCCTCGCGAATGCCCTCGGCCGTGGCCCTCCCGACGATCGTGATGGCGGGAGCCGGTCGCACAGCCCCGTTGAGCTACTGCTGCTTGGTGCCACTGCACTGAGGTTGCCCCGATTCCGCGGACGGGTTAACGCTTTCGGGTTCACATCATGACACGTCCTTGATGAACGTGGTTTCCGTGTCAGTATCGATGATGATGACGCGCTGTGGAAGTGTGGGAATCTCGCGGCCCCGGCGCAGGCATGGTCGGCAGCGATCGCCCGCGAGATTTCCAACGGGCTGTGGGCGCCCGGCTCGCCGATCTTCGGATTCAGCACGACGCCGAGCGGGCGTCCATAGGCCGGGCACTTCCACAGCGCCGCGTGGGGATACGCTGCGCAGTCCGGTACTGCGCTGACCGCTTTGGCAAGCAGCGGGGCCGAGAGAAACTCGGCGGCCCAGCAGGCCCGCGTTCGTCTCCTCGACGAGCCGGCAGGTCTCGCAGCAGCTATGCGGACGTGCTTCCGACTGGGTGCGTTCAACGGCCGCGCGCACGTCTACGAGCTACGTGTTGGAGTTTGATTGGTGACACTCGCCATCTCGAGCGGTATGTGCATACGTGCATACCCATGCAAAATCCGGGGAACCCCTACTACACCTCAGAGATCGGTCACGTCGCCCGCTTGGTTACGAGAGTTTGGGGTAAGATTAGTTTATGTCCATGTTCATTCTCAACGAGAACGAGATGACCGAACTCGACCTCGAAGCTGTAGGAGACGGCGGATTCCAGACGCTGATCCGCCGTCTGCAAACGAACCTCAACCGAGGAACGGGAGAGATCGAAATTTCCGACGCCGACGTGGTCCGACTCAGGCGGTACTGCACAGATTACGGCCAGGGAGGCTGGCAGGATCGACTCGCACGAGCGTTCCGACGTGTCTTGAACAACGACGAAGACGACTAGCGAGGCTTCGCCTCAGACCAACAAGCATGTAGGTCGAGAGTGATCGGCGCTCCCCGTTCAAAGATCCAGAACGGCGAAGACAAAACGATCGAAACCTGAACTTGACTCATTTGTAAAGATGCCGGCCGGTCAAAGGATTCTAGTCCAACCGCTCGAAGATCGTGATCACCCGGAATCGGTGGTTCGTGCTCTTGACCATGCCGATCACGCCAACGATCGCCCACTCTGCCTTGCGGTACATTGGAAGCACCTGATCGAGCCAGACGACGTGCGTCCCCGGCTTGCAGCGTTCCGCCAGGAGCCTCATAACCTTGTTCCGCTTGACCATCGTGGTCCGGTATCGTTCGGCATCCTCCACCGAGTACGGAGGATCAGCCAGCACGATGTCGTACGAATCTAGCGGTACGTCTCGAAGATCCTGCTGAGCGTCGCACACGTAGGTCGGCTTCACTTCGGGCCTGATGTCCAACGTATCGCCCGGCCACACCTCCAGATCAACAAGTCCCGAGAACAGGTGCAGCACCGACGACTTATCGGGGAACATGGCCTTGACCCGCTTCAAGTACCCGTGCGGATAGCTGCCGTAGACGTTAGATGTAGCGTGGTAATTGTTCCCCATGATCCACGTGCCGATAATCCGCCCGTCCCCGCCAAGGAAGAGACTCTGCGGGTATGGCATCTGCTCGTTGTAGCTGTCGATCCGTTCCTCTGGCGTCATCCTTAGATCCCCCTTGAAGCCTGGATTCTTGCCCATGCCCTAGGCGCAAACAAGGTGCATTCAGGTACTTTTTAGGTACTTGAGAAGTTACGCTTGGAGGCGAACTTCCGGACGGCGGACGCTGGACGGGTTCAGATCGAGTGCGGTATGCTCAGGCACGCGGGTAACCCCCGTTGTCGCCGTTGGGCGCTTTCCCGCCAAGGTCCACGCCCGACAGCGACGATCGAGTTCACGGATGGGAGCCCGGCCCTGCCGGGCTTTTCGTTCTGTACGCTCTCATCCTACTCCGATCGTCGTTGCACTGCCCAGCGTCCTTGAGCGGCATGTGCATACGTGCATATCTATGCAATATCCGGGGGACCCTTCGATCAGCGGAGGCAGATCGATGTCGCGTTGGCGGGCGGTGCGCACGACGCTGGCCAGCACCTGCTGGCTGTCGGCGCCGTGGCGGGTGCGGTTGCCACCGCAGACCTTTCGGATAACGACGGCGGGACGGATGGCCTGTCCGGCGCGCCAGTTGGTCGCGTCGACCGACAGGTCCCACAAGAAGAGAAACACGGCAGCGAATTCGGTGGCCAGATGCCGGGCAAAGCGCTCGGTGTCGTCCAGCGGTGGCGGTGCGTCAATCAGCCGACCGAGCTGGGCCACGAGTCGGCCGCGGACCGATGCCAGACCGTGCTCGCTCAACTCGCCGTCGTTGCAGCGGTCACGCACGGCAAGGCCCGTCTGCAAGACCGCTTGCACCTGCCCGGCCCAGAGACTGTCGGGATGATCTTCCTGCAGTTCCTTGCATCGTCGGAGCAGGTGATTCAGACAGGATTGGTGCAGCGCGGCGCGGTAGCAGCGATACGACACCCACCCGTCGCGCACGAGCACCCCGTCGAAGTCGGCCCCGAGAACCGTGGTGGCATCGTCGAACCCGCGGCCGGGGCAAATGGCGTAGACCGTCGTCTCCGGGGTAACGAACGCCCACAGCCAGTGGCTGATGGCAGCCACCCGCCACCCGGTTTCATCCGGCGTGACCACCGGCGAGTTGCGGACCTGCTCGCACAGCGCCGTGTAGGTCGGCGCGGCGTCGCGGGCTGTGCGGTGCAGCAGGTGAGCGAGGCCGCCCGGCGTCACCTGCAGGCCGAACGTGGTCCGCAGCACGTGGGCGACCTTTGCCAGCGGTACGCCCATCTCGGTGTGCAACTCGACGACCAGCGCCACGACGCCGGGGCCCAGTTGCGCACCGGCCGCGCCCAGCGCATCCGAGGTCTGCAGCGCGTGGCGGCCCTGCACGCGCCGCTGACACCGCGAGCAGTGGCCCACTTCGATGTCGAAGCGGCGCACGACCGGGCGCACCTCGGGGATTTCTTCCTGATACTGCGACGCCACGTGGGTCACTGCGACGGGGGTTATATAGTGGATTACCCACGATACTGGCACGGAGTTTGCTGTCGGCCGGCCGAAGATCCGGTCCCGAATGAAGCTCAGATCGGGATCTGTCGTGAGGACGCTGAGGATTCGTTATGAGCGCACGGAGCATCCGGGGTGATGTAGAGGTCCCCCGGATTTTGCATAGTTACGCACGCATTCACATATCGGTTGAAGGATCGACAAACCGGCGGGTGCCGGCTTTCCGAAACGGGAGACTCAATCGGCAGCCGGTGTGTGGTAGCCGGCGCCGCCCGGCTTCATGAACTTCCACTGGCCGGCCGGCTTCGGTGGTCCCTGGTAGAGCGCGCGGACGACATTCTCCGGCGTGTCTGGGATCGGGTCGGGCATGACCCGGACGGCCGGACGGCCGCGGGGTCGAGTCGGTTTCGCGTCGTTCTCGTGCGGCTTTCGTGCCTTCATGGGCTCCAGTCTACCCCAATCTGCGACTTTTTTGTATCCAACCGTTTGACGCCAGTATTGCTCGAACGTGAGCATCCGATACATGGGGCGTGCCGTTCCGCATCCGTGTCTGCGTGCTCGCGTCCGGCAAGACGATGACCGCGGAACTAGCGCTCGCCTGGTTACGGCTCCACAAGCGCAGGGGTGATCGCCGCAAGTTCTTCTGCCTCGAGTGCGGCGGTCGCCTGATCGTCCATGCGAGGCCGGAGCCGCCGCACTTCACCCACGCCAGGTCGACGCTCGATCACCCGCAGCCCGAGTTCTGCAAGCTCAGGACGGGCGGGCGCACCAAGACGCCACCGCTGAAGATCATCATCTGACGTTGACCCGTCTCCTGCGAACGGGTTAACCTGTCCTCGCCACGTTCGTTCGACGCGTGCGGTCCGACACCGGGCCGCCGCTGAATACAATACCCGCGCCAGCGGGGAATCAGGCGGGAGCCCGCGCATACGTGCGCGTCAACGAACGTGGCAATTCCGGCCCGGTGACCAATTCCGGTCAGGGCCGATAGGGCATGCCATGTTGACACGCATCGTCATCGCCGTCGTTGGGCTCCTCGTGTGGCTCCCATCCGTGGCGGTCGGCCAAGCATGGGAGATTGACCCGTCGCGGTCAAATGCGACCATGAATGGCGTGGGCGGGGGCGTCATGTATTCGTGCGCCAGCAACGCGCCATCGCGTGGCGCGGTAATCGTCGCGTTCTCCGGAATCGTTCGGCGCGGAACCCTGGGCGGCGTCGTTGCTGTCGCGCCGGATTTACTAACTCAGTACGTGGACTTGGAGTGCGCGCCGTTGGGCGAGTTCTCAATGTGCGCAATCGGGACTGATAATGTCCCTGCCGTGCGGGATGCCCTTATTGCCGGGTCACGTGCCATCTTCAGCTTGTATTCTGGACGGTCGCTCAGCACGGCCCGACTCGGATCGGTGGTGGTCTCGTTGCGCGGCTCGGGACGGGCCATCCGGGGCGTGCTCGATGCATGTGGGGGCTGACGCGGCGTCAAACCGGGAGGGCGTCAGCGTCCCCGAAATAACAACGGTTCGAGCGCCAATCGGCTGAACTCCCACAGCCGAAGATGACACTTCGATGTGCCTTCGCCGACTTCAATTAGGCAGTCTCTGTTATGGAGACTGGCCCGGCCAACTAGCTGCGGCTTGTGCTCGACACCGAACACTTGAATGTCGATTTCGCCGAGGAAGAACCGTCGCCATTCGGAACCAGTAGCGCAGGAAATCCTGACAACAAATTGATCTGGTGACTCATCCTGAAACTCTACCGCAATCTTGTTCCTCGTTGCAGACTTCACGTTCGATTCGACGACCGTGCGGAGCCTATCGAATAGCTCTCGGATATTGCACTGAGACCGTGCCTCAACCCAGTCGAAGGACTCTCCATTATCGATCATCTCGTACAGATAATACCGGATCAAGTCAAGGCCAGGGCCGCTCGAGCGCGGCGGACTGCGCGTTCACCGTCCCGGATCAGGTCGGCGTAGCGGAGCCGTTTCCCGTCGGCGCCGCGCACCATCGCCGCCATCTGGTTGATCGTGTCTCGCGGCCGATCGTTGAATCGGCCAGCGAACTCGGCGATGTACCTGGGCAGGTGTTCAGCGCTCATGCGGTGGTACGTGCCGTGGTAGCCGCGCTTCATCAGCGACCAGAACGACTCCATCCCGTTGCAGTGCGCTTGGCCGTCGACGTAGCGGCCGACGCTGTGATTCACCGAGGCGTGGTTCGGCAGACCGCGGTAGCCACCGGCCTCGTCGGTGTAGACCATCGCGTTGGGCTTCGCGGCGTCCATCACGACTCCGGTCAGCGTTTCGGCGTCGGTCGCCTGGATGACTCCGGCGCGGATCTTTCCGGTCTCTCGGTCCTTCACGCCGGCGACGATCGTCTTGCCGGCCATCCAGTTTTCGTGCAGCTTCTTCTTGGAATGCTTGTTCTTTTCTCGGCCACCGAAGTACGCCTCGTCGGCCTCCACCGGGCCAGTAAACTTCTGCTCGGTGTTGTCGGCCCAGGTCTCCCGGATGCGGTGCGCGAGGTACCACGCCGTCTTCTGGGTCACCCGCAGATCGCGGTGCAGCTTCATCGACGACGTGCCCTTGATCCCGGTCGTCAGGAGGTAGATCGCGAGCACCCAGATCCGGTACCCGAGCGGCGATCCATGCATCAGCGATCGGGTCTTCGCCGAGAAGTCCTTGCGGCAGTCCCGGCAGCGGTAGGGCTGCGGCTTCCGGGTCTCGCGGTGCTGGATGTTCAGACTGCCGCATCCGGGGCAGGCGACTCCGGTTGGCCAGCGTTCAGCGGTCCACCATCGCTCGGCTGACTCCTCGTCGGGGAACTTCTCGAAGAACTCGATCAGCGAAATTCCGTTGCGGTAGTTCTTGCCTGGAGCTTTCGGCATGCATGCCCATGTATTTGTGGAAGTAGTTTACCCAATGTTCTGCGGGGGTGGCAAGCTGGTCCATCCTCCGTTGATGCGCTAGAATCTGTGGGTATGACCGACAGCGATGAGCACCTGGAGATCGGCCGCATCGTTTCCGAACACAAGGCGGCCAAGCGGAAGTACAGTTGCCAACTGGGCAAGTCTGAACTGTTGAGTCGTCGGTTAAGTCGGCTTGCTGAAGTCTTCAAGACAGCCGGCGAGGGGGAACTGCCGGGCCGGGTAGGGGACGACCTGGTCATTCCTGGTCTGTCCCGCGATGCTGAGGAGAAGAAGATTCTCGTACCGACTCGTGACGAGATTTTCGACATGCTCAGCGAGATCGCCGAGACGCGAAAGGACTGGGAACGGCTGGACGAGCAACGGAAGAGTCTCGAGATCGACTGATCGTCTCCAAGCCCTGTTCCTGTTCCTGATCGCCTCTCCATTCACGCTTCTGCGCACTTGCCTTCTCGATAGTTCCCGTTTTCAGGCATCCGCCAAGCCGGTCTATTCACGACGGACCGGATATTTCACTCTGATCGCCTTTTGTTCTCCTGGCTATGCAAGAATGATTCATCTGCTACGCTTGATCTATCCTCGTCGCTCGCGCGTCCGCGTGGGTAATAGAGTATGTAATTTCCACTGCGACCGACCCGCCGCAGTCGGGGCACACCCTCGGCACCGGCGCTTCCAGGGTCTGGTCAACCCGTGCCGGGCGCGGGCGGCACGCCTTCCGGCCATACTGCGCACCAGCCCGTCGACCGGGACGCCGGCCGCGTCCTTGCGGGCGGTCCTTGGCGAAGGGGGCGGCTTGTCGGAACCCCGCCCGACGCGCAGCGGCCAACTGCCGCCTCAGGTGCTCGATCTCCCGCTTCTGACGCTCGTCCTGGCGTCGCAAGCCGTCGATCTGGCGCTTCTGCCGGTCGTTCTCCCGCTCGCGCCGCGACAGCTCTTCCCGGAGCCGCCCTACCTCGTCGCGCAGCCGTCCTATCCGTTCGTCGCCGGTATCGTCGCTGGACAGCCCGTACTCGTTGACCACACAAGACTTATGCCATATTTGCGCCAAAAGTACAATCCAAAAAAATAGATCTTGCGTGGCCACCCGCTAAACAAAGACCGCGGGTATTCCCCGCGGAAGACTCACGTGGAACTTGAACGGTAAACACATTACACGAGCTTCAATGAGGCCGCGGGTATTCCCCGCGGAAGACGCACTCCATCGTGCTCAATGGACTGGGCCTCATCGTGCTTCAATGAGGCCGCGGGTATTCCCCGCGGAAGACGCACTCCATCGTGCTCAATGGACTGGGCCTCATCGTGCTTCAATGAGGCCGCGGGTATTCCCCGCGGAAGACGCGGGCGATGGCGGAGGGTTGGGCGCAGTCGACGGCGGCTTCAATGAGGCCGCGGGTATTCCCCCCGGAAGACTTACGGCATCGCTGACGTGGCGAAGCAACCGAAGATGCTTCAATGAGGCCGCGGGTATTCTCCGCGGAAGACGTACAACGGCGACCAGTGGCATCAGGCCAGCATCAACGCTTCAAGGAGGCCGCGGGTATTCCCCGCGGAAGACGCCCTGGAAGGCGTCCCGCCCCTGGTCGTAGGACTTGCTTCAATGAGGCCGCGGGTATTCCCCGCGGAAAACAATTCAAGCGGTAGGGATGGAGCGGTCGTTCTGGAGCTTCAATGAGGCCGCGGGTATTCCCCGCGGAAGACGCTAATTTAGCATCGACGCCTTTCTCGTTGAGGACATCGGCCAGATGTGCCACATCACCCTTGCTTAGAACGCCCTTGTCATTGGGCAATCAATCCCTCGTAGCGCATGGCAACACCGCAGAGAGATCTAGCATGAGGTGTCAAGTGCTTGACGCCTCGGATCGCTGTATGTTAGCGTGGACAGATGGATATCATTCTAGAAGTAGGACGTATCAGTTGGCCGTTGCTCTGGTTCTTTGTTGAAGCACTCTGGTTCTGGGCTGGCGACCGCTCCACACTCATGGCACACGAGTATAGAGGACTCCGGCTCTTCATACTAATGACATTGTTTGTTGTAGCGATAGCTATAGCGGCCCGCAGCGACCGTGAACTAGAACGACAGGTAGAAGCGCAATCACAAGCATTGACAGCGGCTAGGGTTGCTGGTCGAGAAAACGAACAACTCAGCATCATAGCGTTTGACGCAAGTAGCCTCCCTCGTCGCTACAATTCCAATAGTTGGTTTTCTTACACCGTAAACCAGCTGAAGCGTATCCTACACGAGTGCTCGATTGATGACCGTTGGTACTGGACCAGTGCTTCTACATTCAAGGTAACAACACTGTATTATCAGGAAGACCGAGCCGAAGATGCGGCCCACCAAATCGCGGGCCTGCTGCCAGGCGCACAGAGGGTTCTGCCGATATCCTTGGCACACATCAACGTGCAGGGCATACATGCAGACAGAGATGTCATCATGTTTCTGGGTGAAGATGTGGGCCGTGTCGGGCGGGCACTTTCACGTGACGCCAACACCTACAGGTGTCCCACGTTGGAGTAGGGTCAGCTTTAATATCATCGGTCACGGAATATCCCTTCGTTGTGGGTCGTTGTTCCTCATGGGAAGTCTCCATTGAGTGGGTATTCATAAAACTGGAGGTATTCGTTTAGGCCTCGTCAGCAGAATCTGTGGGTGAGTTCTGGTTCGGGCAGGTCGCCAAGTGCGTGATACAAAGCGACTTCCAGTGCCCCGGCGGTGCGGAACCCATACGCCCGTTTGGTGATCACTCTGGCCTTCCCGTTGAAGCCTTCGACAATGCCACTGGAGAACTGCCCCCGGGCTCGGAACCAGTTCAGGATCAGGTCGCGGTGCGAGCGCACCATGCGGGCAACATCCTTCATCGGTTCGAGCCGCGAGCGCATCGTCCGAGTGCACCAGCGGTCGAGGAACTGTCCGGCCCAGTACGGAAGCTGGAGCAGCAGGGCTGGATCAGTGCGGAATGGCAGAACACCGAGAACAACCGGCGCGCGAAGGTCTACTCGCTGACGCCGCCCGGCAGCCGCTACCTCAGGCAGGAGGCCGCGAACTGGGAGCGGCTGTCGCAGGCCATCACCCACGTCGTGCGCCTGACTGAGGCGTGAGGCATGCCCTGGGAGCGATGTTGTACGCGTGGGGGGTCCGGCTGCGGACACTCCTCCACGGGGACCGGGCGGACCGCGAGCTGGACGACGAGCTGCAGCACCACGTCGCGCAGGAGATCGAAGCCCGGTGCGCACAGGGAACTCCGCCCGCTAAAAGCCCGCCGGCAGGCGCTGGCGGCCCTCGGCGGCTTTGCCCCGACCAGGGAGCACGTCCGCGCGTCGCGGTTCGGCGCGGCCCTGGGAGAAGGGCTGCGGGACGTCCGCTACGGTCTGCGGCTGCTGCGCCGGCAGGCCGGCTTCACCGCCGCCACGGTGCTGACGCTCACCCTCGCAATCGGCGCGACGACGGCCATTTTCTCCGTTCTCGACGCCGTGCTTCTGCAGCCGCCACCTTTTCCCGAGCCGGAACGCCTCGTAACGCTGTGGCAGACCGATCCGGACGGCGGCAACCGTCCCGTGGAGGTCGCTCCGGCGGATTTTCTGGACTGGAGAGATCGGGCTCGGAGCTTCGAACGAATGGCGGCGATAGAGCCCTGGTCGCTCGACCTCACCGGCGCCGGCGAGCCGGAGATGTTGTCCGGGTCGCTCGTGACGGAGAGTTTCTTCGAGATGCTCGGCGTCGGCTCCGCCCACGGGCGCACCTTTTCGCCGGAGGAATACCAGCCGGGCAGCGGCGTTATCGTCCTGACGGACGGTCTGTGGCAACGCCGCTTCGGGGGCGAGACGGACATCATCGGGCGCTCGCTGGTGCTGGACGGTGAGCCGTACATCGTGATCGGCGTGCTCGGTCCGCGATTCGAGCTCGGCCTCGAGCGCGGTGGCCCCCGACGCGACTTCTTCGTACCGAAGACGTTCGCGGAGTACGAGATCTCGAGCCGGGGCAACGGTTGGTGGCACGTGATCGGACGGCTTCGTCCGGACGTGACACTCGCGGAGGCGTGGGCGGAGATGAGCACCGTCGCGGCGCGGCTGGCCAGGGAGTATCCGCGCACGAACACGGACGTCGGCGCTCGGGTCATCCCGCTGCAGGCGCGCCAAGTCGAAGCGGTGCAGCCGATGTTGCTGCTGTTGCAGGGCGCGGTGCTGTTCGTCCCGTTGATCGCGTGTGTCAACGTCGCGAACCTGATGCTGGCGCGCTGCACGCGGCGCGCCCCGGAGTTCGCGGTGCGGATGGCAGTAGGCGGCGGACGTGGCCGCCTGCTCCGGCAACTGCTGACGGAGAGCGCCGTGATCGCGGCCCTGGGTGGCATCGGCGGCTTCGCGTTCGCCACCGTCTCGCTTGCGGCGATCACGGCGTTCATGCCGGCCGACGTGCCGCGCCTGATGGAGGTAGCCGTGAACCCGCGGCTTCTCGGGTTCGCCGTCGGCCTCGTTGGGGTGACGACCCTGGCGTGCGGGATGGCGCCCGCGCTACAGATTGTGATGCAGAACGTGCACGACCTGCTCCGTGGGCAACGCACCGGCACCAACGCGGTACAGCAACGGCTGCACCGTGCGCTGGTTGCGGCGGAAGTCGCCCTGGCGCTCGTGCTGCTGGTGGGCGCGGGTCTCCTCCTGCAGAGCTTCGTGCGGCTGGTGACCGTCGAACTGGGCTTCGCGCCGGGCGAACACGGTAACGCTACAGGCGTTCTACTACCGCAACGACGGGCTCGAGGCCACCGCTAACTTCTTCCGCGAGACGCTCGACGGCATCCGCACGTTGCCGGGCGTCGCCGCCGCTGGGGCGGTATCCGCATTCCCGTTGGGATTGGCCGACCTCACGAGAGAAAGCCTGCTGCGGCTCCAGGACCGGGCGCCGTCTCCGCCGGGCGAGGAGCCGTCCGCCGCCGTCTCCGTAGCGACGCCCGGATACCTGGACGCGATGGGCGTCCCTCTGCGCGCGGGGCGGTGGTTCGACGTGCGAGACGACGCCGAACAGCCGCCCGTGGTCGTGATCAACGAGACGCTGGCGCAGCGGCACTGGCCGGACATGGACCCGATCGGCCGGCGCGTATCCCTGTCCGTTGCCTTCAGGGGACGGATCGATGCGGAGATAGTCGGTGTCGTGGGCGGAGTCCGCCCGGAGGGTTACAACAGCCCTCCGCGTCCGGAGGTGTTCGTCCCGCACGCGCAAGCCCCGGACGGCTCGATGACCTGCGTCGTGCGGACTGCCGGAGATCCGACAGCCAGCGTCCCCGCGATCCAGGAGGTCGTCTGGGACGCCGACCCGCTGCAGACCTTCTACAGCGTCGCTACCGTCGAACAGCTCCTGTCGGACACACTTGCGGCACGGCGGTTCACGACGACCTTGTTGACGCTGTTCGGCGTCGCGGCGCTCGTACTGGCCGGCCTCGGCATCTACGGGGTGATCGCGGTGGCCACGGCGCAACGGTCCCGCGAGATCGGTCTCCGTCTCGCGATGGGGGCCGAGCCCCGCCACGTGGTGGGGATGGTCGTCCGTGGGGCGATCGGGCTGGCCGGCGGCGGGGTCCTGTTCGGGGTGCTCGCGTCGCTCCTGGTCTCGCGGTCCCTCTCCAGCCTGCTCGTCGAAGTTGCACCGTTCGACGTCGCGACGCTGTCCGCCGTGTCGGCGTTGCTGCTGCTCGTCGCCGCCGCGGCCGCCTACGTGCCCGCCCGGCGCGCCGCGCGCGTGCACCCTCTCGCCGCCCTCCGCATGGACTAGGGCCTGTTAACACTTACCTCAGCGCATCGAAGATGAGCACGAAGTGGATGAAGCCGATGAACATCACATCCAGCTTCTCGAATCGGGAGAATATCCGGCGATAGCCCTTCAGCCGGCGGAACAGACGCTCGACCTCGTTGCGTCGCTTGTACATCTCCCGGTCGTACTCCCACGGGTCCGTCCGAGTCTTGAGCGGCGGCACCACGGGTGTGAACCCCAGGTCCAGCGCCAGTTGGCGAGTTTCGTCGCCCTGGTACGCGCGGTCCATCACCAAGGCCACATTGGCATCCTGCGGCCCCATGCTGGCCAGGAGCTTTCGGCCTTCCGGGCTGTCGTGGGCCTGGCCGGGCGAGAGCGCGAACGTCAGTGCCGTGCGAGCATCCGCGGCAACCAGATGAATCTTGGTGGTCCACCCGCCGCGGGACTTGCCGATGGCTTGGGGGCCGTTGTTTTTCGAGCCCCCGTGCCGTCGGGATGGACCTTGACGACGGTGCTGTCCAGCGACACCGCCTCCAGCTTGATGCGGATCAACTGGGCGCGTTGCAGGTGTTCGAAGACCCGGTCGAGCACCCCGTTCTTGGACCAACGATTCATACGGGTGTAGATCGTGTGCCAGTTCCCAAAGCGCTTCGGCAACCCTCGCCACTTGCACCCCTGCTCGGCGACGTACAGGATCGCGTTGAGCACCTGCAAATTGGGCGTGCTGACATTGCCACGCTGTCGCGGGAGGCAGGGCTCGATGCGTGCGTACTGCGTCTCGGTGAGCTCCATCCCGCCAACGATATCACGAACCGCCCAATAGTGTTAACAGGCCCTAGGCGGACTCCATCGCTACCGGCCCGGGCAGCCATGTCGTCGGGGAGCTGGCTGCCGTGCCCCTATACCTTGACACTCTATGTGAGTTCTGTTTATACTGAGCCAGTCTTTGCATAGACAGAAATGGGGAAGGGCATGGCCCAGCGGAATCCGGAGATGTTGCGCGGCACGGTCGAGTTGCTGATCTTGACGACGCTGCGCGGCGGTCCTCGCCACGGCTTTGGCATCGCGCGCTGGCTGGAGGCGACCTCGGACGACGAGCTGCAACTCGAGGAAGGCTCGCTCTACCCGGCGCTCCATCGCATGGAGCGGCGCGGTTGGCTGGAGTCCGAGTGGGGGATATCGGACCACAACCGGAAGGTGAAGCTCTACCGGCTGACGTCGCGCGGCCGCGCTCGACTTCAGAGCGAGACCGAGGGGTGGGCGGCGTTCGCGGTGGCCATCGGGAAGGTGCTACGGGCGGCGGAAGCCGTTTAGCGGAGGTTTGCAGATGGAGCGAACACCGATGTGGCGGCGCTATCTCCGGTTCTCGGGCTCCGACGTCCGGGCGGATGTCGACTCGGAGCTCGACTACCACCTGCAGGAGCTCACCGAGCGGCTCGTGCAGGGAGGCCGCGACCCGGCCCAGGCCAGGGCGGAGGCCGAGCGGCGCTTCGGCGACTACGCGCGCGTCGCGGAGGCATGTGTTGACATCGACCAGGGGTGGGAACGGCAGCAGCGGTGGCGGCAGCTGTTCGCCGATCTCCGGCAGGACCTCCGAATCGGCATCCGCACGCTCGCGAAGAACCCCGGGTTCACGATCTCGGCCGTAGTCGTTCTCGGTCTCGGCCTCGGCGCCGCGACCGTGATGGTCAGCGTGATCAATGCCGTGTTCATTCGTCCGCTTCCCTTCCCGGAGCCGGAGCGGATCGTGAGCGTGGTCGAGTACGGGGCCTCGGGATCGACCGGCAGCCACACGCAGCGAGCCGGCGCCTTTATGCGCGACCACAGCGGCACCCTTGCGGTGGTGGCCAGCATCGGCTCGAGTCCTGGTGTCAATCTCGTCAGCGACGGTGGCGCGACGTACGTCCGGAACCTTGAGGTGACCGCCGGCTACTTCCAGGTCTTCGGGACCGAACCTCTGCTGGGTCGCACTTTCTCGCGCGACGACGAGACCGAGCCGTCGACCGTGGTGCTGAGCCATGCCGTCTGGGTCGGCCAATTCGATGCCGACCCGGCCGTCGTTGGCGAGGACGTCAGGCTCGGCGGCCGGCCGCACACGGTGATCGGGATCATGCCGCCCGACTTCTGGTCGTTCGAGGAGGCCGGCGCCTGGACGCCGTTCCGGCCCGACCCGCGCGATGTCGGTCGCAACTACCGGATGGTCGGGCGGCTCGCCCCGGGCCGGACCGCGGCACAGGCCGAGGCGGAACTGCAGACGCTGGCCGTCAGTCTCGATGCCGAGGCGCCCGCGATCGCCGGGCTGCCGGACGCGCCGCGTCGCGACGCACGGCTTGGCGTGCAGCCCTATCGCGACCTGCTCACCACCGGAAGCGCCAGGACGGTGTGGCCCCTGACCGCAGCCGTCGGCGTGATGCTGCTGATCGTCTGCGCCAACGCGGCCGGACTGCAGGTGGCTCGCGCGGTCGGGCGCCGGCGGGAGTTGGCCGTCCGGACGGCGCTGGGCGGGGGCCGCGGACGGTTGCTCCGGCAGCTTCTGACCGAGAGCGTCCTGCTGGCGACCGCCGGCGGTGCAGTAGGCGTGCTGGCTGCGGCAGGAGGCGTGAGGGGACTCGTCGCGATGCAGCCGCGGCTAGCGATCTGGAACGTCACCGTCGATGCGCCGGTGCTGGTCGGCTCGCTCGGTATAGCGGTCGCGTCCGGCGTGATCTTCGGGTTGCTGCCCGGCTCGCTGGCGGTGCGTAGCGAGCCCGCCGATGCGCTTCACGGCGGCCAGTCGCGCAGCGTGACCACGGCCCGCGCGTCCTGGATGCGGCGGTCGCTGGTAGTCGCCCAGGTCGCCCTGTGTACGGTGCTCCTGGTGGCTGCCGGCGTGTTTCTGCGGACGTTCGTCGGACTCAGTGCGTCGAATCTGGGTTTCGACCCCGCCAACGTGCTCACTGCCCGGGCCTCGCTCAAGGGTCCGGCGTATCAGTCCCGCGATGCCGTATCCGCGCTCTACCGGCAGACGTTGGACGATCTGGCGCGGGTCCCGGGTGTCGAAGCCGCCGCGGTCACGAACAACCTGCCCGTCGAACGCGGTCTGAATCTGGTGATGCGCCGGGTTCCCGAGAACGTGATCGTGCCGGCGGCCATCGACTGGCGCTACGTTGCGGGCGACTACCTCGGGGTGCTGCGCATCCCTCTCGTGGCCGGGCGCGCTTTCGACGAAGCTGACCACCGCGCCGCCGCGCCGCCGGTGGCCCTGGTGAACGAGACGTTCATGAGGCGCTTCGGCGATGGGCGTGAGGTAGTGGGCACGCGCCTGCAGATGACCGCCATCCAGATGGACGATCAGGTGCGCGAAGTCGTCGGCATCCTGGGGGACGTGCGGACGCGCGGTGTGACGGCGACCCGGCCGACGGAATACGGATGACCCCACACGCACTACAAGTTCAGCCGAAAGATCTGGGGCACGGGCAGGGCTAGTGCTGCGCCATGATTAAACGTTCGGGTTCGCGGTGCTGTGATTCGTCGATGATTGCGCGCTGTAACCCATGTCCGTATCAGAAGATTGTGACGTGACGGACCACTAGGAGTCTGCGCCGCAGAAAAACAGATGCGACAATTGTAGGCGAGCCGACGACGGAAGGACTCGATGTCGACCACATTCCGCCCCTATGTGCCTGACCAGTCGCTGCTGTTGCCGCCCGACGTTCGGGAGTGGCTGCCCGAGGGCCACTTGGCGCACCATGTCAGCGATCTGGTGGACGGTCTGGATCTGACGGCGTTCTACGCTCTGTACGAGGGGGACGGCCGTCGCAACGCGCCGTATGAGCCTCGGATGATGGTGAAGGTGCTGCTCTACGCCTACGCGACGGGGGTATTCTCGTCGCGCCGGGTCGCTCGGAAGCTGGAAGAGGACGTTGGTTTCCGGGTGCTGGCGGCGGGCAACTTTCCGCAACACCGGACGCTGTGCGAGTTTCGGCGTCGGCACCTGGAGGATTTCCAGGCGCTGTTCGTGGAGGTGGTCCGTCTGGCGCAGGAGTTGGGTCTGGCGCGCTTGGGGAAGCTGTCGATCGACGGGACGAAGGTGCGTGCGAACGCGAGCAAGCGCAAGGCGATGAGCTACGGGCGGATGCAGGAAGAGGAACGGCGCCTGGAAAGCGAGGTCGAGGCGCTGTTGCGCAAGGCGGACGAGGTTGACGAGGCCGAGGACTCGCGCTTGGGCGCGGAGGTTCGGGGCGATGATCTGCCGGCGGAGTTGCGTCGGCGAGAAGAGCGTCTGGCGGCGATCCGGGAAGCCAAGGCGCGTCTGGAAGCGGCGCAACGGGCGGCGGACGACGCGCGCGGTCGGCAGCCGGGCCAGGCTCGGAACCCGAAGGGCGGTCGGCCGTACAAGCGGGCGTATGGCGAGCCGGACGAGAAGTCTCAGAGCAACTTCACGGACCCGGAAAGCTCGATCATGAAGACGAGCAGCGAGGGATTCCAGCAGTGCTACAACGCGCAGGTGGTGGTGGACGCTGAGCACCAGTTGGTGGTGGCGACGGATCTGACGGCGAACGCGAGCGACCAGGGTGAGTTGCCGGTGTTGCTCGACGCGGTGAAGGAGACGTTCGATGCGCAGCCGGCGACGGTGCTGGCCGACGCGGGGTACTGCAACGAGCGGGACTTGACGGACCTGGAAAAGCGGGGCGTTGACGGGTATGTGGCGCCGGGCCGGGAGGGCAAGCAGACGGCTACCCGCGATCTGAAGGCCCATCCGGCGACGGGTCGTATGGTGGAGAAGCTGGCGACGCCCGCGGGCCGGACGGCGTATGCGGAGCGCAAGTGGTTGTCGGAAGCTCCCAACGGCTGGATCAAGCACGTGCTGGGCTTCCGACGCTTCAGCCTGCGCGGGCTGGCGAAGGTGCGGTGCGAGTGGGACTTGGTATGCCTGGCGTTGAACGTCAAGCGCCTGCAGCCGCTGATGGCGGCGTAGAAGGCGGGATATGAGGCTCACAACGGCGACAAATCGATGCGCATCGCGGTCTCTGGCGGGCCATGCGGCCCGGGAGGACCGAATCTTGTCATCTGAGCCACTTGCAAAACTCTTGGGTTGCGGCTCAGCTCAGTCCTCCGATTCTCAGGGTGAACACCCCATTGTTCTGGATTTCGACTGCGTGTTCTGGTCCTGAAGGACCGGCGGCACGCCAGGAGGCGGAAAACAAGGGGATCGACGGTGTTTTCCACCGAGCGTCGCGACACCGGTAGGTGACTGACGCCGGTCGGGCGCCGGGATTGGATGGGCGTTTGCCGGCGACGCGTTGGTTATGTCACCAATGTCAGGGAGCACGAAGAAGTGATCATTTCTGAAGGCGGGTCGCTTCGGACCGTGTTCTGAAGAAGCAGAAGACAAAGCGGAGCAAATTCTGGTCCGGTCTCCCGGGTGGGTTCCGAGCCCGACGTCGGTGTTGGTCATGCCCGGCCGGGGTACCCCTCGCGAGACGGAACGGCCGGGCTGGGCCGGACGGTGTGGTCGACGACGACGAACCGGAAAGGGCGTTGCGTCGAGCGACAATCCGAGTGCCGCGGAAGGCTCGTCTGGCGCACGCGGCGACCGTGGGGACGGTCGGTGGTGGTTGTTGCGCCAGGCGAGCCTGGAGGCGGCGCTCTCGCGCGCGCGGACCACGTCTGGATGGGCGTTGACGCTCGGCCGCGCGCGAATCCTCCGCTCCGCTTTGCAACGCCGGAGCCACTGGCGGAACGCTGCGGATGCCTTCGGACGCCGGCATAACCGCCAGCTCGCCGATGTTTCGGACTACCCAGGTTTCGGGAAGCAGCGGACGTTTGCGGAGTGCGGTAGCTGAGCGCGCGGTCCCGCAAGGATGAGCCGCGACTTGACTACGCGAGGGGCGCTGGGTGCGCGAACGACGGCTGGACGGATCGTCGTCGGCGCGCGTGCCTGACCGCAGGGAGTACGGGACGACCTCTGGGCTGGCGAGGTTGCACTGCGGTCGGGTAGCGTGAAGCGGACTCAAGCGTGGGGTGAGGGCCCGGGGATAGAGCCGGGCCCTCGTGACCGCCCCGAGCTCCGACAGACCGAGCCGGTCACCGTTGTTGTGCCACGGCCGGCGCGGCGCCGTCCAGTCGGAACTCGCTTGCGCGCGCTCCGACGCCGTGGACCAGCCGTTACGCCAGAAGACCTGCCGATACTGCAGCCGCCTGTTCGCCATCTGCGCGGCGTGTGATCGCGGCCATGCCTACTGCACGCCGCGCTGCCGGGCAGCCGGTCGTCGCCGCTCGGTGCGGGCTGCCAGGGCGCGACATCAGCAGAGTCCCGAGGGCCGTCTCGACCATCGCGACCAGCAGCGCGCCTACCGCGACCGCCGCCTCCGCGTGATGGATCAGTCTTCCACCGCAGCACTGCGATCGACCAGACTCCCCGTCCCTGACGCCGCCCCGGTTCGGCTTCCCGTTGCCACCCGATGCGTGGTCTGCGGGCGGACGAGCCAGTGGCTGGTTCCGATGCGCGAGCCGCGCATCGCGGGGACAAGGAGGAAGGATGATCACGCCCGCGCAACGCGCCGAGATCCGGCGCCTGTACTACGCCGAGCACTGGAAGGTCGGGACCATCGCGGCCCAGCTCGGCCTCCACCGTGAGACGGTCCGCGCCGCGGTCGAGCGCGAGTCGCCAAGCGTCCCTCCCAGCGTGTGGCGGTCCAGCATCATCGACCCGTATCTGCCGTTCATCCGCGACACCCTGACGCAGTACCCGCGGCTGCGCGCGACGCGGATCCACGAGATGGTGCGCCAGCGTGGCTATGCCGGTTCGGTCTTCCCCGTACGCAAACTCGTGCGGCGCCTGCGGCCCGAAACCAGCCGCGCCGTCTACCGCCGGGTCGTCACCCTGGCTGGCGAGTCCGCACAGGTCGACTGGGGCTCGTTCGGCAAGGTCCGCATCGGACAAGGCACACGCACCGTCTCCGGATTCGTCATGGTCCTCGGCTACTCGCGCGCGCTGGCCGCGCTGTTCACCCTCGACCAGACGCTGGAGAGCTTCCTGCGGGGGCACGTCGCCGCCTTCGACGCGCTGGGCGGTGCCGCCCGCAACCTGGTCTACGACAATCTGCGCAGCGCCGTGCTCGACCGCCGCGGGGCCGCCGTCCAGTTTCATCCCCGCCTGCTCGAGCTGGCCGGCCACTACCACTTCGCGCCCCGGCCCTGTACGCCGGGGCGGGGAAATGAAAAAGGAAAAGTCGAGAGGCAGATCCAATACCTACGCCACGCCTACTTCGCCGCCCGTCGCTTCCGCGACCTCGACGACATCAACGCCCAGTTCCGACGCTGGCGTGACGAGGTCGCCCACCGGCGGCCGCATCCCGACCAGCCCAACCGCAGTGTCGCCGACGTGTGGGCCGAGGAGAAACCCCGCCTGCTGCCGCTGCCCGCCAATCCCTTCGAGACCGACCTGGTGCGTGCCGTCCGCTCCGGAAAGACGCCCTACGTCCGCTTCGACCGCAATCTCTACTCGATACCTCACACCCACGTCCGCAAGCCGCTGACCCTGGTCGCCTCAGCTACCCGCATCCGCATCCTCGACGGACAGACCGAGCTGGCCAACCATCACCGCACCTACGACACCGGGCTGACCGTCGAGGACCCCGCCCATCTGGAAGGCCTGCTCGCCGCCACTCGCCAGGCCAACGTCCACACCACCCGCGACCGGCTGCGCGCCGCCGTCCCCAACACCTCAACGCTCTTTGAGCGCCTTGCCGAGCGAGGAGAGGCCCTGCGACCGCACGCCACCCGGCTGCTCGCCCTGCTCGACGACTACGGACCCCAGGAACTGGCCGCCGCCGTCGACATCGCCCTCCAACGCGATGCCCTCGGCGCCGGCTCCATCACCCACATCCTCGAAACCCGACGCCGCCAGCGCGGACTCAAACCCCCGCTCCGACTCACGCTGCCCGACCGGCCCGGATTGCGTGACCTCGATGTCCGGCCGCACGACCTGGAGACTTACGATGCCCTCGGACAGAAAAATCCTGACGACGCTGGCGACTGACCTCCGCCGCCTCGCGCTCAACCGCACCGCCGACGAGCTGAACGACATCATCGCCCAGTCCACCCGCAAGCGCTGGAGCGCCACCGTCCTGCTCGAGCACATCGTCGCCGCCGAACTCGAAGAAAAACAGCGCCGCAGCGTCGAGAGCCGGCTCAAGCGCGCCCGACTCGGACGCTTCAAACCGCTCGCCGACTGGGACTGGGAATGGCCCACCGCGCTGGACCGGCCCGCCCTCGAACGCATCCTCTCGCTCGACTTCCTCGCCCACGGCGACAACGTCGTGATTCTCGGCGCGCAAGGCTTGGGAAAAACCATGCTGGCGAAGAACATCGCCCACCAGGCCATCCTCGCCGGGAAGACCGCCCTCTTCACCACCGCCGCCGACCTGCTGCTCGACCTCAACGGACAGGAGACCGCCCGCGCACTCGAACGCCGCCTGCGCCACTACACGCGCCCCGCGCTATTGTGCGTCGACGAACTCGGCTACCTCGCCTACGACGCCCGCGCCGCGGACCTGATCTTCCAGATCGTCAGCCGACGCTACGAGCACCGCTCCCTGCTGATCACCACCAACCTGCCCTTCAAGAACTGGGACACCGTCTTTCCCAACGCCTCGTGCGCCGTCGCCCTGATCGACCGGCTGACCCACCACGTCGAGATCCTTCGCATCGAAGGACGCAGCTTTCGTCGCCGGGAGGCTGAACTCAGCCAGCAGGAGCGCAACCGCCAGCGTCCGGCGCGCGACGAAGCGACCGAATGACGCGATCAGCAGGGTCGTCCACAGCCAGTCGACGGCACTTCAGAAATGATCACTTCCTCGAGCTCGCCAACAACCAAGCGCAGGAACTGGTCGGCGGTGAGCGCCAACACGCCGAACATGCAGTGGCACATCACCTTCGCGGCGCCACGGACGCGGACATGGCGACCGCCGAACTCGTCCTTCAGACGGCCATTGACGCGCTCACCCGCCGTACGCTCGTTGTAGCGAACCTGCTCGGCGAGCTGGAAGCCGAGATTTTTCAGGCGCCGGGCTTCGGTTCGCAGTTCTTCTGCCCGGGCCTTGTCGCCGCGGGGGTTGACGTCAATCAACGGGACGTGGCCGAGTGAGCGGCTGTGCTCCCGGATCTGCTCCGCGTCGTAGGCGGCGTCCATCAGGTCATACAGATTGGTCGTCCGCTCGGCGGACAGAGTCGCCAGCGGAATGGCGGCCTGGCTGTCGTGCAGGGAGGCGGACGTCAACAGGCAACTGATCGGAATCTGGCCGTCGGCCACGTCGATGTGCAGCTTGTAGCCGACCCAGGTGTCCTTGTAGCCCTTGCTGTTCTTCTTCGTGCCGACATCGCAGGCGGTCGGCAGGTCGTCCAGCATCGCCGGCAGGTGCATGGTCGGCTGCCGTTCGAGACGTGTCAGGACCTTCGGTTGTTCTTCGCCCTTCTTCGGCCGCCCCCGCTTGCGCTTGGGCGGCGGGGGCGCCTTCTCCTTCGTGGCCGGCTTCTCACGGGCCTCGATGGCCGTCGAGTCGCGGGAGAGGTGGCCCACCAGCCGGTCGTGGTGCGTCTCCCGGATCAGCGCTTCGTGCACGCGCTGGGGCAACTGCGTGGCGGCGAACTCGGCGAAGGCGCGCGAGAAGACCGACTCGCTCGGCACCTCGCCCCGCCGCTCCCAGCCGCAGACCCGCCGCAACACCACATCGGTGTCCAACCGGTCCAGCAGCATGCGCGTCGTCGGCAGGTCGTAGACCGCCTTGGCCACGAAGGCCCGCGCCATCGCCGCGCGATCCTTGGGCGGACGCCCCGGCATCCGGCAGTACCGGGGAATCAGGTGCTCGATACGGATGACCTCCAGGGTCTGCACCAACTGCTGCTGTTTCCCGGTCAGTGGCCCCAACACGTGTTCCAACTGTGGAAACAGCGCATGCTGGATCGACTGCCAGTAGGAGGCGAAGGAGGCGCGCACTGAATTCATGGCTTGTTGACCGCTCCTGGAATCTACCTGTATACTTACCCCCAAGGTCGATGTCAAGCAGTGAATCGATGGCCCGCGGGGACCCGATGCTTGCGTACGCGAAGCAATACGACGCGCTCAAGGCGGAACTGCAAACGCTCGGGTTTCTCTGCCAGGGCAGCCTCCAGACCCGCCGGGTAGCGTGTGGGAAGACCACTTGCCGCTGCCACCGCGACCCGGACGCCCGGCACGGTCCCTACCACTACTGGACGCGCAAGGCCCGCGGAAAAACTGTCGGCATGCATCTCACCGAAGACGAGGTCGTCCTCTACCAGGAGTGGATCGAGAACAACCGCGAACTGGAACGGATCGTGACGGAAATGCGCGACATCTCTTCGCGCGTGCTGGCCCTCATAACCGGCCGGGAGGTCCCCTGAACCGCCGCGTCTCGGGCTCGTCGGCGGCGGTGACCGCTAACGCCATCCTTCAGACGCTACGTCCCGCCCACTAACCGTCCCTCGCCTGCGGCTTCCGGCAAAGAAAACCCGGCCGATCACCGATTTTTGCAAGAGGCTCATCTGTTCGCCAAATACCGAAAATCCACCCCGCCCTGCCGACCGGCGAAGTCGCCCCGACACGTGACTCAGGTCGTGGGCCGGCGACCCGTTGCGTGCCGCAAATCTCCTGCGGCGCAGACTCCTAGCGTTCCGTCACGTCACAATCTTCGGCCGCGGACATGGGTTACAGCGCGCAATCATCGACGAATCACAGCACCGCACACCAGAACATTTAATCATGGCGCAGCACTAGGCGCGTTCAGCGTGGACCCCTGGAACGCCTCCGGTGCCCGTGCCGCGGCTGGCGCCCGGCGTAGCGGGTCACGTTCCCTTCAGGTTCGCGGACCGCCTGCTCGTCGGTGCTCCGTGAGGTCACGTGTTCTCCTGGCCATCGTCCGCAGAAGAAGTCCCGATCTCCAGGAACGCCGCCACCAAACGAATGAGCATCCACGCGCGCCCGTCTCTGTTCAGTGCCCGGTACTCAGCCATGAGGGGGGCGATCGTCCGCCCGAACCGGTCGTGTTCGACATCGTCGGAACCGCGAGCGCGCGACGACTCACCGCGGACACTGCGCGTCGTGCGGTCACTTGCGGTCTTCTCGTAAGCGCCGGCGGTACGATCCGGCGAGTCTCTGCCCCGCAATATCGGCCCGTCGCCGAGGTCGGTGCGCGGCCGACCGACGTAGAACTCAAGTCCCAGCGCATCGCAGATCTGTGCCAAGCGGCTGATGCTCGAATCCCGCCCTTCGAGCAGGTAGCGAATTGCGTTGTCGGGCAATCCCGCCTCTCGCGCGGCCCGAAACGCGGTCGTTCCCCGTGTCCGCGAGGCTCGACGGACCACGGCTGCGATGTCCTCAGGCGTCACGTCGCTAATCGTAGCGAGAAGGTCCAGTCGAGTGTTGACACTCGCCATCTATAGCGTTATGGTTGCTATTCATGAACGAACGCTCGCTGCTGCGCCTCGCGACGGCGTATGCGGATCACATCGGTCAGACGGTGTCGACAGTGTCCACGCGTATCGCCGGGTCCGGCGACGTGTTCAGTCGTCTAGCCCGGACTATTCATGGCGACCGTGACTTGGCCCCTGGGAGGCGGCACCGGAACCGGACTCGGTCACGGACAACGGGCAATGAGCAGTGGGCGGCCGCTGGAACGTCTCAACCGCGTGTGGCAGGGTGGTTGAGCGCCGAATGGACGTGATGACGGGTGCCGCCGGGGAGGACAGCGCACACTTCCCCCGTTGCGGGCGGTTGGCAGCCTCCGTCAGTCAGCGATGCGGCGCTCGCCGAGCGGCTATCCGGCGCGCGCCCCGAGCGCGAACGCGATATGCCGCCACGCCGCCAAGTCTGGTGTCGCGCGCGGCAGGCGCAGGACGATGCGACGCACCGAGCACACCACCTGGACGCCGAGCTTCAGCAGCCGGTCGCGCAGCCAAGGCACCTGCGCGCGGGCGCACGCGGTGTCGGCGGCGCGCAGCCGCAACTCCTGCATCAGCACGTAGGCCGCCGCCGTCAGCAGGACGCGCAACTGATTCGCCGAAAACGTCTGGCAACTCGTGCGGTCGATCTGTAGGGCCTTCAGTTCCTTGATCCGGTTCTCGGCGTCCCCGCGGGCGCAGTAGACCTTCTCGTAGAGGAAACGCGGCGTCTGCCGCATGTTGGTCACGACGAAGCGCGGATTGTCCCGCGGCTCGCGGTCTCGGTGGCGGACGACTTCGGCCTTGATCACCACGCGGCGCGTGTGGTTCCACGTGCCGGCCTGGTACTCGTTGGTCTCGGTGTAGACGTGCTCGGTCTGTTCGCTGCGCCACGTCCGCGCCCGCGCCACCAGCATGGCCGGCTCGGCGTACCGCTCCAACACCGCGTTCTTCGCCATCGCGATCACGTAATCGAGCCGCGGCTGCGCCTCCAGGAAGGCGAAGACCGCCGGGCTGGCAAAGCCCCCGTCGAGCCGAACGAGAATGCGCGCCCGCGGAAACGCCCGGCGCAGCCGCGGCAGCAACCGCGACAACAGCCCGACCGTCCCCTCGGAGGCGACCGCCTTGCCGTGCCGCAACAGCGCCGCGCACAGATACTGCTCGGATTCGCGGTCGAAGGTCAGGAAGCCAAGCAGCGGCAGGTAGCACCAGTTGTCGTAGTAGCCGTTGAAGAGCGTGTACTGCTGCGCCCCGTGCGTCGGGTCGTCCGTCGGGTCCAGATCGATCGTGATGCACCGCGCCCGCCCGTCCAGACGGCGGCGATGCCGCGCGATGACCCGCGTGGCCAACTCGTCGGCCATGCGGTAGAGCGCGCAGCCGTTGACTGCGTTCTCGAACCGCGACAGCGTCGGCTGCGACGCCAGGCGCTCGCCCGAAACCGGGTCTCTGTCGAGCAGCAGCTTGTGGATGGGGTCGTCGGCGAGACGGTCGCCATCATTGCAGTCGGGATGGCCGCAGGCGATGCCAAAGATGCGCTGGCCGATCAGGTCCGCGAGCGAGTGACGGGTCTTGTCCGGCGCCCGCTTGTCGAACAGACACCCGGCGAACGCCTTGACCAGGCCGTAGATGCGCTCGGCGGCCTTCAGCAGGATCGCCCCGCCGTCGGAACTGGCCTGCTCCTGGTTGAACCGGGCGAACAGCGGCTTGTCAAACAGATCCGGGAACAGAACAGTCTGTGGTACAGTGTCGGTCGTCACGCAAGGACCTCCGTGGTGGCGCAAGTGGTTGTTAAGACTGCACTTGTACCACACGGGGGCTCTTGTGTCTGTACCGGAATCGGAACACGCCACGAATTTTCCGGGCTAGGCACCGGGAGCACGATCACCATCCGACGGGCGAACCAGATCGCCAAGCGATTCTCGGATGTGTGGCCGGAGGGCATCGAACGCCCGCCACGCAGCTGCCACAATTTTCCATCCTAGTGGTCCGTCATGTCATAATCTGCGGATAGACGGACTTGAGTTTACAGCGCGCATCGTCGACCTTCATCTGCCAGTCGACACCGCGTTGCGTGCCATTGACGTCGGTGGACCACGCCGACACTTCGTCGTGCAGCGTCCCGAGGTCGCCGATGCGGCGCCCGCGCACGCATTGGCGCGTCATCGAGCTCAGTTCGTTCTCCGCGATGTTCAGCCAGCTCCCGTGTTTCGGCGTGTGGCAGAACTCGATGCGACGAACCAATTCCCGTGCCCGGGCCGGCTCGAACACTTGGTAGAAGGCTCCCTTGGTGTGCGTGTTGAGGTGGTCGCACACCAAGGTGATCTTCTCGCAGTCGGCGTAGCGTCCTTCCAACAGGCCGGCGACCTCCAGCGCCCAGTCCACCTTCGTACGCCGGGCCCGGGCGGTCGCCTGCCGCCAACCCGCCAGCGGCTCGCTGAACAGGAAGACCGCGGCCGTGCCGGCCCGTTCGTACTCGTAGTCGACACGCCGGGGACGGTTCTTCGTGGCCGCCATCGGCGGGCGGGTTTCCTTGACCAACTGCACCGGCTGCTCGTCCATGCACACGACGGGACAATCCGGATCGTAGGGTTTCTGATACAGATCCAAGACCTGTTCCATGTGCGCCACGAACTCGGCATCGGCCTGCGGAGGGATCACCCAGTACTGGATTTTCCGCTGGGTTATCCCGTTTTTTTTAGCGTCCGCCGGATGGTTTCGTGGCTGATCGACTCGATGATCGCCAACTCGACGACCCGCCGCGCCAGCAGGCGCAACGACCAGTTCGCGTAGCCCTTCGGGGGCGGCCCCAGACGCAGGGCGATGATGTGAGCCTCCTGCTCGCCGTTGAGCAGTTTGGGGACCGGGGGGAACTCCCGCCGTTTTCGCTCCAGCGCCTGCTCGAAGCCTTCCAGCACGCATCGTTGGCGAATGTTCTCGACGGTCTTGGTGCGGCATGAAAAGGCGTCGGCGATCTTCTGGTCGGTCCACGCGGGCCCGTCTGCATCGGCCTTCAAGAGAACCTGCGCGCGGCGCACTTTCTCACTGCTGCCGTTGAGCTTTCGGACCGTCTCTCGACAGACCTCGCGTTCCTGGGCTGTGAGTCGAACGATGTACCTTTTTTGCGGCATGGAAACTCTCTCGGTTCGAGACGAGCTCCCCGATAGTCCTAATGTTTATTGATGGCACAGCACTAGTCTGGCTGGGAGGAGGCAATGGAGTTGACCGGTCGCGCTGGCCACTAACAGGAGAACGGGAGCTGATGTGCCGTTTCGCAAAGTAGCTCCTGCGCGAAAGAGGAAAGGAATGGAGCACATGCACCTCGTCAGATGTGGTCTCACCGTTTTGGGGGCGTTTCTTGTGACCTCGGCGCCGCTTCATGGGCAGACTCTGGGCGCGTATGGGCCCACCGACCGCCAAGCGCGGGGTGCTGCAATCTCCGATGCATCACCCGCCCCCGCATTCGATCTCGACCGGGCTGTGGCTAGTGTGTTGGAAGAGCAGACTGCGGTTCTGCTCCAGCGAAGCAGAACTCGGCCTGAAAGGGGGACATCTGGCGGAGGTAACCCGACTTTGGCATGGGTAGGCGTCGGAATGCTCGCGGTTGGCGGCGTTCTGGCCATAAACGGCGCTGTGAGCACCTGTGGCGTTTCGGTTTCTCGTGATTTTCTTGATGTCAGCACGTCGCCGTGCTGGACGCGAGCCGGCGTTGGCGCCGGTGTGGGCGCGCTCGGCGCGTTTCTCTTCATGAAGAACCGCTGAGTCACGCTCAGGTCCGTGGCGGCCAAGCGTGTCGAGCATCAACGCGCCTGCCGCCCACGGACCGCTGATCGAAAAGAGCTGTCAACTTTTTGGAGGAGAAGCGTTCGCAACTCCAGTTTTCGTGACCACCTTGGCGCTGCAAGCGGCCGGCTGCCATAGCGGGCTATGGCGCCCCCGGTCCGAAAGCATCCATTCACGTCGCAGCGGCAACGCTGTAGACCCTGCAAGGGGGGGGACGTAATGCACAAGAAGTGTTGTCGAAGCATCTTGGTTGGGATGTTGTGTTCCATTGGAGTTGCTCCGGGGGTAGCTCAGGAGAGGTTCAAGATCCTTGCCGCCAATCGGACCAGCACGATGGAAATCGAGATCAACGAGGCGGGGGCGGCCGGGTACCGTTTCCTTGGCACGCAGGGCGGTGAAACGTTGTTCGGTGGTAGCGAGACAGTCCTGCTGATGATGCTTGACCCGGCGGACCGGCGATTCCGATACCTCCTGTTGGCGACCAGTCGGACGAGTACGATGGAACGCGAGCTCAATGACATACCGCCGGAGTTCAATTATGTCGGCATGACCGTGTTCAAGACGACGTTCGGTGGTGAAGAAACCGTCGTCGTCCTTGAAGCAGAAGCCACCACACTTTCCTCGGTTTCGGCGCCTGCGGCGGCATCGGGCTCGCCTTCCGACGCGCCGTCTTCTTCGGCTTCGGGTCCGACCACGGAACGGGAACTCGGGATCTACATGATCCGTGAGGATGGACCACGAGAGATGTTGACACCGAACATCATCGCCCGTGTTGGAGAGGAAGGCGGCGGTTTGTTCGGGCGACCGCGACGATTCGGCATCCTGAACGGTGTCAGCGCGACCACCAGGAGCAAGAATCACTCTCAGGTGTTCGAATTCACGTTTCCGGCAGGAGGTGCGATTACGGGTCGGCCGTTCGACCCGGACCCGTTCGTTCTGGTGCAGTTGTACGAAGATAGAGAGTATGATGAGCGAACGCTCGACATCCTACCTGGCGGACCTGATCTGGACGTGGTAATTCCGTTCAGGACGGAGCAGGTTGATTCCGGTACCTTTCGTGTCCAGCCCAGCGAGCCTCTGGGACTCGGTGAATTCGGCTTTTTCCTTCTGGACACCAGAGTGGAGATGCAGCGGGGAGTCACCGTTTGGGACTTTGGGGTCGACCCATGACTGGAGGCGCCCGGGATAGGTCTCGGCCGTCTTGGCCAAGGACCGGCCCAGCGCTGCCCTGGCCCGGTGACCTTTTCGTTGAACTTCATGAAGCCACTTCGCTACGGTGGCCGACATGGAGATTCAGAATCAGGAGCCACTTGCAAAACTCTTGGGGTCGCGGGCTCAGCTCAGTCCTCCGATTCTCAGGGTGAACACCCCAATTGTTCTGGATTTTGACTCCGTGTTCTGGTCCTGAGGGACCGGCGGCAAGCCAGGAGGTGGAAAATAGAGGGATCGGACGTGGTTTTCCGCCGAGCGTCGCGACACCGGTGGGTGACTGACGCCGGTCGGGCGCCGGGATTGGATGGGCGTTTGCCGGCGAGGCGTTGGTTATGTCACTGAACACGGCCGGGGCTACCGGTTCGCCGGAACGCAGCGCGGTGAGACCGCGTTCGGCGGCCGGGAAGCGGTCGTGGTGATGGTGCTCGACCCCGAGGGGCGGCGGTTCCGCTACCTCCTGTTGGCCACGAATCGGACGGGCACGATGCAGCGGGAGCTCAACGCTGCGCCGCCCGAGTTCAACTTCGTCGGTATGACGGTGTTCTCGTCCACGTTTAGAGGCAAGGAGGCGGCCGTCATTCTCGAAGCGGAGACCGTCGACTAGGTCGCCGGGCGGCGTATGGCCGCTCTGCCGATGCTCGGGTGTTTTTGTTGAGATGCGTGAGGTGAGGATCACGAAGCTGCAACCGCAAGGTCCACGCCCTGGACGGGCGCCTCTCATGCTCACCGGCCGGTTGAATGAGGACGACCGAGAGTGCCGCGACTACTAGAGAATCGCCCTATGCGAACGGTTCGGAGGAGCCACCGAATGATAAAAAGGGCCAGCAACTTCATAGTCATCCGGTTCATCGTGAATCGTACTCCTGCTGTCATCGCGTTGTGTGCAGTGCTTCTGCCCGCCGGTTGCGGCGACGACTCGCCGACCGGGCCCACCCCGGGTGTCGACGGCGCCCGAATCCAGGTGACAGACGTCAGCGTGGGCGCCGCGGCCATAGGACATTGCCTGAACGGGACCATACAGAACACGGGCTCCGTAACGTTGGATCGCCATCTGTACCTGACTGCCGTCTTCCACAACGATGCGGGGAGGTTGTACAGCGAGGATTCGGTGGTGGATCGCCCGTTCGCCCCAGGAGAGCAACGGCATTTCGACATCCTCGTCGACGGAGCTCGGGTCGAGGGATGGACGTACTTCATCTTCGAGCTCACTCTCGACTTGCCAGGCAGCAACCAGGTTGTGAGTTGCACGGGCTGCGATTCGCGAAACGTTTCCGTCAAGCAGGTTTCCTGCTACGAGTAGCGCGTGGAACTGGGACGACGCTCAATGTGGAGGCGAACACCTGGACTGTCCGAAGTCCCTCTCCCACCTCAAGAAGGAGAAAACCATGCGACAGGTCGCTCTCGTCGGCATCGTGAGCGTCGTACTTCTGACGGCGGCTGCCTGCGGTGAGCAGAGTCCGGCCGATCAGGCGCGGAACGTGATCGAGAACCTCCTCGACACCGTCGAGGATGACATCGAAGAGGTTCATGAGATCTATCAGGAGACTCGAGCCGGGCTCGGAGCCGAGCGGGACGAGGTGTCTGCTCCTTGCCGGGTGCGCTCGCAGGCGTTCAACGAGGATGATGCGATCTACCTGGATGCACTGATACCCTGCATCCACAGGGAGGTGCTGGAGGGAACGATCGAAGTTGTGGACCAGCTGATCGCTCAGACGAGACCGGAAGCGATCCAGCAGAGCATCGAGGCGGACCGGATTCGACTTGAGCAACGACCGACGCGGAGGTCATCGACACCCTGGCCACCTTCCGAGCCGTCTACAGCGAAAAGCAGCTCGATCTGGTCGAGCTATGGGAGAATGGCCTTGCTGGGCGGATCCGGACTGCCGAGGAGGAGCGCATTCAGCGGTACCTCCGCAGCGACGAGCTCAAGGCACTGTACGAACGCCGTAGCCGGTGAGCGCTATCCAAACAACAAGAGGCGGGGTTAAGCCGCCGGGGAAAACGAAGGCCGGGACGCGAGTCCCGGCCACCCCCCTGAACCGTAGCGCCGCAAGCAACGGGTCGCCGTGCCAGCGGTCCGACGTATGCAGGTCGGACCTGTCGTGCGGCGGGCTGACGACCGGGATGGCTGTTCGCGCATCAGAGCTGCCAGTCGTGCTATCCCGTAGTAGGGGCCGGGGGGGCACGTGCGGTGATCGACTTTTCTTCTCGCAGATCTGCTCCCCAGAGGTCGCGCACCGCGTCGGCGGCAATCGCCGGTGTTCGGCGGCCTCGGCCACGCCGTTCTGGACCCCTAGCCCCAATACTGTTCATTTAACGATCTCGATGGCGATCTTGGCGTTCATCGTGCGGGTCGGTGCATGCCGCGGTCGTAGGGGGTAGTTGCTCATCTTTCGCTTGACCCCGCGCGGCGTGCGCCGGTTGCGACTCGACACGACGCGTTCATCGAGGATTTCATCCAGCACCTGTCGGCGGGACTTGACTCGGCGTCGAGGGGGGAACGGCACCGGCAGGGTGTGATCGGCTCGCGAATCGGGCGGCACAAGCGTCTGGGTCACGCCGGCGACCGGCGATGGCGTGGTCGAGCAGCAATACGACGCACGATGAGCGTCATGGAGGGCTGGTCAAAGACAGCTTCGCCGTGATGGCGGCCGTGCACGCGGGTCCGGACTCGCGTTGGACGCGTTACCCGGCGCGCGCCCCGAGGGAAAGGGCGATCTTGCGCCACGCGTCGAGATTCGGCGTCGAGCGCGGCAGATGCAGGACGAGGCGGCGGACGGAGCTGACGACGTGGACGCTGAGCTTGAGCAGCCGATCGCGCAGCCACATCACCTGGGTTCGGGCGGGCGCATTCCCGATTTCCCGGAGCAGTGTGTAGGCAAAGATGGACTGTGAGGCTGGGGGAGGTTGAGCCGGTCTTCGGACAGACGGGGAGGGTGGTACTGGACATTACGGCTCGGACTGCCCATGATGGTGCGTTGAAATGGACAAGAGCGCCATCGACACCCCGAGCCGCGAGATCGATCTTCGCAACATTCCCGTCCACCTGCGCACTGCCCTCCGGCGGGCGCTGGAGTTTGAGGCGCGTGCTCCAGCGCCCAGGTCGGCAGAGGAAGCGGAGCAGTGCGAAGAGCAGCTGCGGGCCATCGCGGACGAGTTCTTCGGCGCCCTCCTCACCCCCGTGCTGCAACGCGCGGTGCGCTCCGCCGCGGTTGGCGACGCGGCGAGCGCCCTCGTGCGCCACCTGCCCCGGCGGATGCGGAGCGACGGCCTGGAGACCGTCAACGTTCGCACCTCCCGGGGCACGACGGTGCCGGTCACGACGCCGTACTACCGCGAGAAACACGCCCGTCGGGCGAAGCGGAGGCCGGGACTCTACCCCGCCTTGGTGGTGCTGGGCATCTACGACCGGTGCACGCCGAAGCTGGCCTCCGATGCAAGCCGCGCGGTCGCCATGCTCAGCTCGCTGGCCGAAGCGCAGGCGCAGCTCCGCTCCGAGGGCATCGCCCTGGATATCAAGACCCTCCGCTCGACCGCCTATCGCTACGCTGCGCGGGCCCGAGCGGCCCAGCAGAGCGCGGCGTGCGGTCTGCTGGACCGCGTGACCGGGAAGCGGGTGGTCGTCTCCCTCGACGGGGGCCGCGTCCGTGTGAGGCGCAAGAAGCGTGGCCCCAAGACGAAGAAGGGGCGCAACCGATTCCATACCGACTGGAAGGAACCGAAGCTCCTCATCCTGTACGTCGTCGGCGACGACGGGCGACCGTCTCAGACGTGGGCCCCGATCATCGACGGCACGCTCCGGGGACCGGAGGCGGTCTTCGCCCTGCTGTTGTCGTACGCGCGGCAGATCGGCCTCAACGCCGCTGACAAGGTGCTCTTCATCGCCGACGGCGCGCCCTGGATCTGGCAACGCATCCAGCGCCTCATCGCCGCGCTCGGGCTCTCGCCGACACAGGTGCTGGGGCTGATCGACTTCTATCATGCCGCCAAGCAACTCTCGGACGCGGTCAAGCTGCGCCGCTGGAGCGCGACGCAACGCACCCGCTGGCTCAACCGCACGCGGGGGCTGCTCAAGCGAGCACGGGTGGACGAGGTGATCACGGCCCTGCGGGAGCTGTGCCGCGGGCGCACGGCCGGCAAGTTCCGCACGCACCTCAACTACTTCCTGAAGAACCGTCATCGTTTCGCCTACACCACAATGGTCGGGCTCGGGCTTCCGCGGGGCAGCGGTGCCGTCGAAAGCGCCATCCGTCGCGTCATCAATCTCCGCATCAAGGGCGCATCCATCTATTGGCTACCGGAGAGCGTCGACGCGATTCTTCTCCTGCGGTCTTTCTATAAGTCCGGCAGATGGAACTGTTTGCAGCGGATGGCCATGACGCCGGTGGGTGTGAGCGCGTGACCGGGAAATCGGGAATGCGCCCCACTGTCAACGCGTCCTCGCCGTCCCGTTCAAGCGTACCGGTAGCCGCTGCGTGGAGTACCTCGAACACGAGGAGGTCGAAGCCGTCCTGGGCGTCGTCGATCGCGGCACCGTCGACGGCCGCCGCGACTATGCGCTGCTCGCCACCCTGTTCAACACCGGCGCGCGGGTCGGGGAAATCGTCGGCCTGAGCGTCGCCGACCTGCGGTTGGACACCCCCGCGCAAGTCCGCCTGTATGGCAAGGGACGGAAAGAGCGCGTTTGCCCGTTGTGGCCGCAGACCGCCGACCTGCTGCGCGCCCTGCTGGGCGAACGCGGCCGCGAGCCACGATCCGATGAGCCGGTCTTCCGTAATCACCACGGGACCCGTCTGACACGATTCGGCGTCCGCTACCTGCTGCAGAAGTACTGCACCCGCGCGCAGGCCACCGTCCCGGCCTTGCGCACCAAGCGCCTCCATCCCCACAGCATGCGGCACAGCACGGCTGTCCACCTGCTCCGCGCCGGCGTCGACATCGTCACGATCAGTCAGTGGCTCGGCCACGCCAGCGTCACGACCACGCACCGCTACGCGACCGTCGATCTCGACATGAAGCGTCAGGCGCTCGCCAAGGCTTGCCCCACCGCCCGCGCCACCGCGGGGCCGGCCCCGTGGCGCACGGACGCGTCGGTGCTCGAATGGCTTGAAGCGCTCTGAGGAAGGCGATCGGTAATGTGGAGTGCAGCGACCGATCGTGCCCGGGATCAACGCCGTCGCCGCGGCTACTTCACATTACTGATCACTCAACAGAGCTTCTTGCAAAAACCGTGATCGGCCTGGTTTTCCTTACTAGATGCCCAGGGGTGAGGGCCACTCAGAGCGGCGGACAGCACGGAACGATGGCATTATACAATAGCCGTGGCCGTCACTCCTCACCGTAGGCTCTCAAGAGCAGTCAACAACAATAAGCAATGAATTTCCTGCGCGCCTCGTTCGCCCCCTACTGGCAGTCCGTCCAGCATGCGCTGTTTCCCCAGTTGGAGCAAGTGTTGGGGCCATTGACCGCAAAGCAGCAGCAGTTGGTGCAGACCCTTGAAGTCATCCGTGTTGAGCACCAGATTCCCCGGCACTTCCGGGCGCCGGGGCGACCGCCAAAGGACCGCGCGGCCCTGGCGCGCGCCTTCGTGGCCAAGGCGGTCTACGACATGCCGACCACGCGCGTGCTACTGGACCGGTTGGATACCGATGTTGCGGTCCGGCGGATCTGCGGCTGGGAGCGGAGGAGTGAGGTGCCGAGCGAGTCGGTCTTTTCGCGCGCCTTCGCCGAGTTCGCAGCGACGCAGTTGGCCCAGCGCACGCACGAAGCGTTGATTCGGGAAACTCACCATGACCGGTTGGTAGGCCACCTTTCCCGCGACTCCACGGCTATCGAAGCTCGCGAGAAGCCGGTCACGACGGACAAGGCGCCCCCGCCGCCCAAGCGCAAGCGGGGACGGCCGAAGAAGGGCGAGAAACGACCGAAGGCGCCCAAACGCCTCGACCGGCAGGCCACGATGAGCCTGCCGGAGATGCTGGACGACCTGCCGACCGACTGCGCTGTGGGCACGAAGAAGAACAGCAAGGGGTACAAGTCCACCTGGGTCGGCTACAAGCTTCACATCGACGTGGCCGACGGCCAGATTCCCGTCGGTTGCATCTTGACGTCCGCCTCCTTGCACGACAGCCAGGCCGCCATCCCGCTGGCGACCATGTCCGCCGAGCGGGTGACGAATTTCTATGACCTGATGGACGCCGCCTACGATGCGGAGCCGATCCGGGAGCACAGCCGCTCACTGGGCCACGTTCCGTTGATTGACATCAACCCCCGCGGCGACAAGGCGCTGGCCGAGGAACTGCGCGCCGAAGCCCAGCGCCTGAAGCATCTCGGCTTTCAGCTACCTGAGCAGGTTCGCTACAACGAACGGACGGCGGGTGAGCGCGTCAATGGCCGTCTCAAGGACGAGTTCGGCGGTCGCCATGTCCGCGTCCGCGGCGCCTCGAAGGTGATGTGCCACTGCATGTTCGGCGTGCTGGCGCTGACCGCCGACCAGCTCGTGCGCCTGGTGACGTAACAAACAACGTGTCGTCGGCCAACCTCCGGTTCAATGCTGGCGCCCGACCGGGGCCCGTCATCCACCGGTGCCGGTGCAAACACGTCGATGGCCGTCTTTCCACGCTTCTGGGCTCGCCGCTGCTGTCTTCTCGCCCCAGAACGCGCAGTCGGCAGTCCAGGACAACAGAATGCTCACCGGGAAATCGAGAATTGAGCCCGCACCCCAGAGAGTTTTGCAAGCGGCTCAACATTAATCGATTAATGTGGAGCTCAACATTAATCGATGAGCTCGGCTACCTGCCCTTCGAGCCGCACGCCACGCACCTGTTCTTCCAGCTCGTCTCGAGGCGCTACGAGCGCGGCAGCATCCTGATCACGTCGAACCGTTCTGTCGGCGAATGGGGCGAGGTGTTCGGCGACGCGGTGGTCGCCACGGCGATACTCGACCGGCTGCTGCACCACAGTCACGTGTTGACGATTACCGGAGAGAGCTTCCGATTGCGGGAGAAGCGTCGTGCGGGCGTCCTCAGGCTCTCGGCGCCGACGCCTCACGACCGGCCGCAGAAGACGACATGAGTATGCGACCGCCAGCATCGCGACGAGTTCGGACACCGGCCATTGCGCTGGCGTCACCCGCGATCGTCCAGTCGGGTCCGGGCAGCCTGTGGATTCTGCCGTGGCGTGGAAAACGCGCGCGCTGCGTTCGGCGGCGACTGAACCGTCGTCGAGAGCGCGTTTACCACACCACTTGGACGGCGCAGACGCCGCCCACAGAACCCACAGGCATCGTCGTCCTTGCTCTCGTACACGAGATCACGAGAACGACTTCGATGATCCGTTGCGACACTGATGCAACGTCGCTGCGTTCCCCACTTCAGCAACATATACGCCGTTTCTTCGGGGGGTCAGTTTTCGGTGTCGCCGGGGGGTCAATTCCGGATGTCGCTTGACATCCAGGCGCCGGCGAGCTCGTACTCGACGTTGCGTGTCTTCCGCGGGGAATACCCGCGGCCTCATTGAAGCTGCCGCGCTGGAGCCGTGGGCGCGAGCGTTGGTGGGTCTTCCGCGGGGAATACCCGCGGCCTCATTGAAGCGTGGCGCCTGCGGCGCGCCGGAAACGCGCGGGCCAGTCTTCCGCGGGGAATACCCGCGGCCTCATTGAAGCCTTGCATGCCTTGTCAAGACCGATCTCGATGCCGTAGAACTGGTCGACCTCGACGCCGACTCGGCGGCGAGTGCCCGTCATATGGCAGTAGCCATGGAAGCGCAACGGCTACTCGAGTTGCGACCGGGTGGCTCAACCCGCGGGGAGTGGGGCGACTGGCCGGACGAGCCGGTACCGGGCTACCCGAAGCGGCCGGTCCCGCGCGGTGAGGAAGCCCCCAAGGCGCTCGAAGTTCAACCACCGACGACGCGAAGCTGTAGCAGGTTGAGGACGTCGGCCAAGTGCTTTGCGTACTCTGCAAGCCTAGTTCGCAGAACGTCTACGTCTGGACTGATGCCGTGCTCCAGAAGTGCATGTGCGGCTAGCACGACCTCGGCGTGGAAAACGGACTCGCCCTCGACCCCTGTGTCACCAGGCAGCGGCGGACAGGTCATACGCCAAGCACCGGGCAGATGTCGCTCCAAGAGGGCATCGAATCGCCGTCCGACCGAGTTTCCGGGAGTCCGGTTCAATGCGAACAACAGAACCGCCCCGCGTTTGGCCGCTTCCGCCATCTGCGGAACCACCGTTGGCGCCTTGTCGGGCAGGAATCTCTCGAACGGATCCAGCAACACTAGGTCATCGTGGTGCATGACGCCGACGATTTGGCCGAAGGCGGTGTAGGCATCGTAGTGACCCTCGACGACGCCGCAGGCCGGAATCTCCTCGTCGAGCATCGACAGCCCGGCGCTCTGGAGCCGCTCTCGACGGCCGCGATCTCGATCGGCACTGAACACGCGGATGCTGCCGTGACCGGCACTGGCGGCCGCGTTGCGAGCGACCAGACCACTTCCGCAGTATCGGCCTTCATCGATGCGCGTTTGCGCCGCATGCAACGCCCCGCCCGGCAACGCCCGAACGCGCCTCGCCACTTCTTTTTTGACAGGCGACTCGGGTTCGCCGCCGAACAGATCGAAGAAGCGGAACGACCTTCCCAAGTCGGATTGCCAGCGGACGAACTCCGCCAGCACGCCGTGCTTCAGCAGGTCGCCGGCGTTCCCCATGTCGTACGGTAGCGTCCGGCTCGGTGCCGATTCGTCGCGAAAGGAAGTCATGCTGATGGATCCGCCAGACAGACCACCGCCAGCAGATGCCTCGCACGCGACGCAGCAACGTAGCGATGCTTGTCGGTGACGTGGCTGCCCGGAAGATCCAAAAGAATCACTACGTCGCGTTCGAGACCCTTGAATCGATAGAGCGTTTCGAACACCACTCGACCCGCTGGCGACGAGGCACTCGATCGCCGCTCTCCGTTGTCGTCGAGGTTCACCAACTCGAAGCGGCCGGCTCGATGATCGTGCGCGAAGGGTGAGTTCTTCAGCGTGCGGGTGGACACGATCGCGATCTCGTCGGGCGCGATGTCTTCGCGAACCACGAGTTGATCAAGCCGAGCCGCAACCTTCCGAACCACCTCCGCGTCGCTGGCGCAGGTGATTCTCTCGACCGGTCTGCCTTGGGGCGCACCTGCCTTGACTCGCGGTTCGGTCCCGACCAAGCCGGCTGCGTACTCGGCGATGCGCGTCGTGTTGCGACAGTTGTGTACCAGCTTGTGTTCGATGACCACCAGTGCTCCGGGGGGACCGCCGTCATAAATGTCCTGGTTCGCATCATAGAAGGCGTAGAGCGTCCCTTCGCGTCCACTGCGCAACGCCTCGTCCAGGCAGGGCCACCAGTCGGGCAGGAAGTCCTGCGCTTCGTCCACCACGATGGCGTCGTACCTCTCGTCGGGGAGGCGAGCTAGCGCCTCCAGGAGTATCATCGGCGCTTCTTCGGCGTAGACGCGCCGGTCCTTGACTTGCGGGTACTGAGCCTCGAACCCACTGAGCCCGGCACCGCCTGCCAGCCGGCGGCAAAAGTCATGGAACGTCTCGACCTCGAAACCATCGGCTTTCTGGCTGAGATCCCGGGCAAGGGGTTCGTTGAAACACAACAACAGAACCCGCTTGCCGGTGGTCGCCATGCGCCGCGCCTTCTCCATCGCCAACACGGTCTTGCCGGTGCCGGCCGCACCTTCGATGGCCGCACGGTTGTGGGCCGCGAGGCTGTCGAGGAGGGTCATCTGGTCCTCGGTGAGCCGCAAGAGATCCCGGTTCTCCTCCTTGAATTGCAGAGCGAGTCTGGAGGCGGGCGGGCAGCGTTCCAACAGCGTGTCAACGAACGCCTTCACAGCGGCCGGCGAAAGAGACGTTCGCCGGTCGCCGAGGCTACGGAAAACCCGATCAATGGCGCGCCGCAGGTTCTTGAAGTCGCTGCGATCCACGATGACGGCTCGAGGAAGATCCGGCCCCATGTCGGACGGTGTCTCGATGTCGGGCAACACGACTCCCCAGCAGAATCCACAGCGGTATCCCTTGCGGCCAAAACCCGGAGCCTCCTTCCAGTACTTGCCGATCGCGTGGATGGCGCTGCTTGCCTGCCGCGCCGGATCCTTGATCTCGTGCTTCTGGTCGGCGCGATCCAGGGAAAACCAGCCGGCGGGCGTCCGCTGCACGCGCCCCCCCTTGACTTCGAGGCCGATCGCGCCGCGCGACGGGTCCAGAACCAGAAAGTCCAGTTCACCTTCCTGCATTCTGCGATTCGCCGGGAGCAGGAATCGCTGACTATGGATGACCGTCCACGTGGCAGGTAGTGTCGACTGGAACCGTTCGTAGACGCGCCGTTCCGAGTCAGGAGTCTCCGGAGCCGGACGCCGGGGAATCATGCGTGCCATTCGACCATCGGGATCAGTGCCCCGGGCGCGCTCTTGAGCCGCCGCTAGACGAGCAGCGCCCGGCAACCCTCACACGTCGTCCCGTCCTCCCGTTCATTCCCTGTCCATCTGTTTGCACGTTTCGCGTCGCGATCCTCGAACATCGGTTTCCCCTGTTGCCGGAAAAAGCACCTCTAGAGGTTAATACAAAAAGCGGCACCATGCGGCACCCGGCCGCGGATTCCCCCGTAAATATTGACGATGCGGTGCCGCCCGACTTTCCGTCCGGCGCCCTGGACGGACCCGACGATCAAGGGCCGGCCCCCCCTGATCGACCGGCCGAAAATCCCGAGACTCCCCCCCGCCCCTGCCGGCGAGAACAGCGACGATGGCGCCCCGCCGATCCTGTGGAAACCGCACATGGACCGTGACGACCCGAGCACGCCCGCCGAATGCGCGTACTGCTCGGGGCCGCTCGCCGACGGGTACAAGTTCACGGCATGCGCGAAGTGCTGCCGAGACGTGCAGGCGTACTGCAGCGGCGAGAACACGACCGGGCCGGCCGGCGAGCCGGTACAGCCGATGCCGCTACCGGATCCCATCCGCCGGGTCACCTACGCCATCGCGGACCCGCGGCGACTGGCGGCCGTGGCGGCCGGGCGTGAACCCTCGAACGACGAGTGGCGAGAGTGGACGGGACTTCAAGGCTGATGAACGAAGACGACTACAGGGAACGCGCACTGGACCCCGCCGCATCCGCACCCCTCATCCGGGGTACTGGCTGTCAGGCGAGCCACTTGCAAAACTCTTGGGGTCGCGGCTCGGCTCAGTCCTCCGATTCTCGGGGTGAACACCCCAATTGTTCTGGATTTTGACTCCGTGTTCTGGTCCTGAAGGGCCGGCGGCAGCCAGGAAGCGGAAAACAAGGGGATCGACGTGTTTTCCACCGAGCGTCGGGACACCGGTGGGTGACTGACGCCGGTTGAGCGCCGGGATTGGATGGGCGTTTGCCGGCGGCGCGTTGGCTATGTCACCAGACGCAGGAGCTGGTCGGCGGTGAGCGCCAACATGCCGAACATGCAGTGGCACATCACCTTCGCGGTGCCACGGACCCGGACATGGCGACCACCGAACTCGTCCTTGAGACGGCCATTGACGCGCTCACCCGCCGTACGCTCGTTGTAGCGAACCTGCTCGGCACGCTGGAAGCCGAGATTTTTCAGGCGCCGGGCTTCGGTTCGCAGTTCCTCCGCCCGGGCCTTGTCGCCACGAGGGTTGACGTCAATCAACGGGACGTGGCCGAGTGAGCGGCTGTGCTCCCGGATCTGCTCCGCGTCGTAGGCGGCGTCCATCAGGTCATACAGATTGGTCGTCCGCTCGGCGGACAGAGACGCCAGCGGAATGGCGGCCTGGCTGTCATGCAGGGAGGCGGACGTCAACAGGCAACTGATCGGAATCTGGCCGTCGGCCACGTCGATGTGCAGCTTGTAGCCGACCCAGGTGGTCTTGTAGCCCTTGCTGTTCTTCTTCGTGCCGACATCGCAGGCGGTCGGCAGGTCGTCCAGCATCGCCGGCAGGTTCATGGTCGGCTGCCGTTCGAGACGTGTCAGGACCTTTGGCCGTTCTTCGCCCTTCTTCGGCCGCCCGCGCTTGCGCTTGGGCGGCGGGGGCGGCTTCTCCTTCGTGGCCGGCTTCTCACGGGCCTCGATGGCCGTCGAGTCGCGCGAGAGGTGGCCCACCAGCCGGTCGTGGTGCGTCTCCCGGATCAGCGCTTCGTGCACGCGCTGGGGCAACTGCGTGTCGGCGAACTCGGCAAAGGCGCGCGAGAAGACCGACTCGCTCGGCACCTCGAACTTCCGCTCCCAGCCGCAGAGCCGGCGCAGGGCCACATCGGCGGCCAACCGGTCCAGCAGTGCGCGCGTCGACGGCAGGTCGTAGACCGCCTTGGCCACGAAGGCCCGCGCCATCGCCGCGCGGTCCTTGGGCGGCCGCCCCGGCGCCCGGAAGTACCGGGGAATCAGGCGCTCGATACGGATGACCTCCAGGGTCTGCACCAACTGCTGCTGTTTTTCGGTCAGTGGACCCAACGCCTGCTCCAACCGCGGGAACAGCGTACGCTGGATCGACTCCCAGTAGGGGGCGAACGAGGCGCGCAGGGCATTCATGGCTTGTTGACCGCTCCTGCGAGCTACTGTATATTTACGCGCAGGGGCAATGTCAAGCTGCGGTTCGATGGCCGGTGGGGACCAGATGCGCCAGTACACGGAGCGATACGACGCGCTCAAGGCGGAACTGCAGTCGCTTGGGTTTCTCTTCCAGGGCAGCCTCCAGACCCGCCGGATAGCGTGTGGGAAGACCACCTGCCGCTGCTACCGCGACCCGGACGCCCGGCACGGTCCCTACCACTACTGGACACGCAAGGACCGCGGGAAAACCGTCGGGATGAGGCTCACCGAAGACGAACTCGTCCTCTACCAGGAGTGGATCGAGAACAACCGCGAATTGGAGCGGCTCGTGAAGGAAATGCGCGGCCTCTCTTCGCGCGTGCTTGCCTTCATAACCGGCCGGGAGGCCCCATGAACCCCCGCGTCTCGGACTCGTCGGCGGCGGTGACCGCTACCGCCATCCTTCAGACGCTACGTCCCGCCCACTGACCGTCCCTCGCCCTGCGGCTTCCGGCAAAGAAAACCCGGCCGATTACCGATTTTTGCAAGAGGCTCAGGCGATGGCGAATTAGATGACGATTCCACCAGCCACGCTCCGACCCCACGAAACGCAAACGTCGCGACCAGCATCAGGATGAGCCCCCATGCGACCGCGGGCTCTTCCATGAACCCACCGACGATCCCCAACGGCACGACGCCAATGCCAGCCATCACCAAGCCGAGGAACAGACCGATCCAGCCGAAGGCCGCGAACGAGACCGCCGCGCCGTAGAACCACGTCGCCGCACCAAGTAGGTACGAGAAGAACACCAGGAAGGCCCCTGTCCACGGCCGCGTCCGCCTGAAAATCGACAGAACGAACCCGATCGGGAACGCCAGCGCCGCGAACATCACGAGCGTCATCATCACGCTCGACGCCCCGAACGCCCATTCCGCTATCGTCTCACGCATTGCTTATATGCCTCATCCCAGCGAGGTTACACCTAGAGAGCGGCCCGGTGTTGAACTGGCGCAGACCAACTCCCGCCCCCCTGGGGACCCCTGCCGCGCCGACTTTCGCCCTATCGCCCCACGGCTTCAGCACGTCGGCGTTCGACCGACCGTTCGGGTTCGCCGGCAGGCGGAGCCACTCGCGCGCCTGGTCGCCAGCGACGTCGAAAGGACCGCCCTTCGTGTCGCCCATGAACGCCACGCTGGCGTTCTCCGGAAGACGCCGGACCCCGGTGAGGTCGACGCCGGCGCCGCCGCGACGAGCTGTCAGGTCGGTGTAGATCTCGTCGACGGGCTGACCGTCGAGACAAGCACTGGACACGGACTCGTCGCCGGCGCGCGAGAAGCAGACCAGCGACACCCGCACGGCCGCGCCGTCGATCACCCACGGCTCGTCGCTCCACGCCTCGAAGATCCGTCGTCTCTCCGTCGCCGCTTGCAGCGCCCGCCGGTTCGCCCCGCCCCGGATGGAGTTCGTCGCGACGAGCCCGGCCCGCGTCGCCGTGCCCGAGGCGATCTGCCGGCCCGCCTTCTCGAACCAGTAACAGACCAAGTCGGCTTCCGCGGGCACGCGGCCGGCGTAGGTCGTGAACATCCGCGCCACGTAGTCCTCGCCCAGGTGCGTGATCAGCAGCTTGCCGCCCAGGAACGGCGGGTTACCGATCACGACATCGGCCGCCGGCCACTCCGGCTCGGCGCTGTCGGCCGTCAGGATCGCGTCCCGGCACTCGATAGTGTCCAGCGGCTTGAGGACCGGGTTGCGCGCTTCCGCGAAGCCATTGCGGCGCATCCATTGGATCTCGCCGATCCACACCGACACGCGCGCCAACTCCGCCGCGTAGGAGTTGATCTCGATGCCCTTGACGTTGGCCGGACCGACCTCCGGGAACGCGCGCTGGAAACCCAACACCTCGGCCTCGAGCTGCACCCGGTGTTCGAGATCCTTGAGCGCCTGCAGCGCGAGGTAGAGGAAATTCCCCGAGCCGCAGGCCGGATCGAGCACCGTGAACCTGCGCAGCCGCTCGAGAAACGCCCGCAGCCGGTGCTCGGCCTCGTTCCGCCGCTTCGTCCGCGCGGCGCTGGACTTTGCGGCTCCCGCACGTTCCAGTTCCGCCGTGATCGCGGCCTTCTCCGCTTCCCACTCGATCAGCAACGGGCGGATCACCACCGGCTCGACCAGTAGCATGATCTTGTCCCGGTCCGTGTAGTGCGCCCCAAGCTGGGCGCGCTTGCCGGGATCGAGACCGCGCTCGAACAGCGTCCCCAAGATCGACGGGTCGATCTCCGACCAGTCCAGGTCCGCCGCCACCAGCACCGCCTCGATGTCGGACTTCTCCAGCGGCAGCGTCGTACTGTCGTCGAACAGACCGCCGTTGAACCAGGCTACCGTCTCGAAGCCGACCAGGCCGCCCGTGGCCATCCCCTGGAACAGGGTGCTGGCCAGCTCGGTGAACCGCTCCGGAGCGGGCCGCGCATGCCGCAGCATCCGCGTGAACATGTGGTCCGGAAGCAGGCCGACGTCGTCGGCGAACATGCAGAAGACGAGCCGGTTGACGAAGTGCGCAACCGCCTGCGGATCGTGCCCGCGTTCGCGCAACGCCTGGGCCACCGACGCGAACGAGGCCGCCACGCGCTCGGTGAGCGACTGCCGGGTCTCCCCCGGCCGCAGCCGATCGGGATCCGAGAACGCCCACTTCAGCCGGTCGCGAGTCGCCGCGTCGGCCAGGTCGTCGAGCTCGAACTCGTGCGTCCGGCTGACGCTGTTCGTCCGGTTGGTGCGGATCCGGAACCGCACCATGTCGGACACGATCAGCAGCGGCGGGTTCTCCAGCGCCAGCGAGTACTGCCGGAGCTGGTCGAAGGCGGCGTCGAGGTCCGCGCGCTTCCCCCTGTACTCCCAGGCGAAGTGGTGGCGTTTCCAGACGTCGGCCCAGCCGTCACCGCCGGTGTCTTTCCACGCACCGCGCTCGAAGCAGTACGTCTCGCCCGACGGGTCCGCCTCGGCCGGCGTCGGCTCGCCCAGCAGATGGCACAGGTCGATGAAGTGCTCCTGCGATGCCGAGCGCTCCTTCAGCGCCGAGGCCCGCCACTTCGTAATGAAGGCGTGGGGCGTCACGGCGTCTGCGCTTCGACCACGTCCTTGAGCTGCTTCGCGATGCGCGCCTTGACCACCTGCTTGGCCGGGATCTCGACCCGCGCCCCGGTCGCCGGGTTGCGGCCCATGCGCCGTTCACGCTGCTGCACCACCAGCTTCGCGACCCCCGGGAGCACGAACTCCCCGCACCGCAACAGCTCCTGCTCGGTCAACTGCTGCAGCTCGTCGAAGAACTCGCCGGCCTCCGCACGCTTGATGCCGAAGCGTTCGGCGAAATGCGTGAACAGTTCGCTCTTGGTCATTCTGCGGGACTCAGCCATCCGGTATCCCCTCTCCCCTGGTGGTCCGTGGGTCAGCAGCCGCCATCCCGGTCGCGCCCCGACCGGCCGCAGCACCCAGCCCTGACAGGGAGTCCGCCACCGGAAGTTCAACAACGAACGGGACAACCCCTCGACCGGACCCCACGTCCAAGATAGTAGGCGAGCGTCCGTCAGAGTCCAACAGCTTGTGCGGGAAGGGTGGGGAAGAAGCGGCAGTCGGCGGCAGTCAGACATCCGGCATCGCCGCCCACGCCAGGCAGCGCGCCAATTCTTCGGACCACAAGGCCACCGCCACGCCCTCATCGCCGAGCGCCGTCAGGCTCTCCAGCGCGAGCGCGTCAGCAATCCACGGGCGCCGCGGTTCCTCGGTCGCCACGGCCATCGACTGCCAGACCTCGGATGCGCCCGGATCGCTCCAGCCGATTCCGATGGTCATCAACTCCGCCCCCGCGACAGATTCCAGCCGCACGGCGAGCGCGCTTTCGCTTGCCGCGAGGGGACGGAGCAGATAGTCCGGATTCCCTGGCACGGCTACCGCCACGCCCGTGGCGAGCGCCGGCAGCACATCTTCTCGTATCCGTTCGAGCATGTCGGTGTCGATTTGGGAACGCGCCGCCGCGCGCGAGGCGCCCTCGGGCAGCGTGACGTGCTCGATGGTGCACTTGCGGAAGCGGTCCTCGAACACGCTCATGGCGTCGCCACCTTCGTCACGGCGGAGCGGAGGCGCGTAGCGGCTCTCCGAGCGTCGGTTGGGTTCGCGCGCCGCGCCGGGGCGGCCCGGCCGCATCAAGAGTTCCCCCGCGGCGTCGTTCTCCCGCAAGTCGCGCGTAAGTGGTCCGAACTCGCGGGTCTCGCGGGCTTCCACGGGTGTTCCTCGCCGGGGCGCAGGACTGGGTCCGAGAGGGGCCCACGCGAGGTCGCTGGCGAGTAGTGACACCCAGCGGCTGATCCGATCCGCCTCGCGAGCGTTCAGCAACGCTACGCCGGCTGCATCGAGCGCGTCGACCACCCACGGGCGCCGCGGCTCGTCCATGTTCCGGCGAGCGCACGCGGCCCAGACCAGACTCGCGCCGTGGTCCCGCCAGCCGATGCCGATTCGCGCCACGACGAGACCGGCGCCGTGGCGCCCGCGCAACTCGAACAGGCGCCCGCCCGTGGCGGTGATGCTGCCGCTGAGCCGGTAGCGCGGCCGGGCGGGCAGGACCACCACGTTTCCGCGAGCCAACTTCGGCAAGACCGTCTCGCGGAGCGCCGCGATGCCGTCCGGTCCCAGAGCGCACGGCTCGATGTCGCGCACGTTGCCCGCGGGCAGCGTTGCATGCAGGAACCTCGTGGTGTACGTTGTCGTGGGTGGCGCGAGCGTTCCGACGTTCGCAGCTTGGCGAATGGTCGCTCCTCGCACCCTGCGTCCTCCGCCTGCGCTCACGTTGCTGATCTTCGGCTGGTTCGTCCCTATCCAATAGGGTCCAGAGTACCGTCGGAGATGGCGGGGTTGGCCGCCGGCCGCGGATCGCCCGGCTAAGGCTGCCCGTACCCCACAACTTTTTCGCTGAACTTCATGAAGCACTTCGCTACCGTGGCCGGCGTGGAGGTTCAGAATCTGGTCGGGCGCAGCCTGCGGGGTCACCTCGCCCGACTGCGCGACGTGCTGGACGGGGCGGTCTCACAGGGCATTGGCAGCCTCAGGCAGGTCGCCGATCGCGTTTGTGAAGCGTTCGATTTCCACGATGGGCGTGGCCGCTGGCAGCGTGCGAGCTGGGCACGGAGAAGACGCCCGACGGGCACTCGGTCTCGCGCCGTCTCTTCGACCAGGTGCGCAGGCGCCCCCCGGCGGCGCCTGCAAGGTCGAGGTGCAGCGGCTGAGCGCGCGGGTGAAGGCCAGTAAACAGGCCCGCAAGGACAGCCGGGCGGCGCGCGTCGCCGACGTGACACTCGCAGGCGGCGCTGCCCTGCCCCGGGGCCGCGGCGGTCGAGCTGTGGGTCGTCTATGCGCGCGAGGAACATCCGCCGCCCACGGCCAAGCTGCTGGAGCGGTTCGTGCTGACCACGCTGCCCGTGACCAGCACCGCCGACGCCACACGGGTCCTGCGCTGGTACGCCCTGCGCTGGCGCATCGAAGAGTACTTCCGGGTCCTCAAGTCCGGCTGCAAGGTCGAGGAGTTGCAGAACCACGCGGCCGAGCGGCTCGAACCGAGCCATTGCCATCAAGATGGTCGTGGGGTGGCGGATCCAGTTGATGGTCCAACTCGGGCGCGAGGTGCCTGAACTGCCGGGCGAACTGCTGTTCTCTGACGGCGAGTTGCGCGTGCTCGCCACCTTCGCCCGCTCGCGCACGCTGCCGCCACCCACGCGCCTCGGCGACGCCGTCGGTCTGGTCGGGCGCCTCGGCGGGTGGCTCGGGCCCACGCGCGACCCGCCCGGCGCGCAACTCCTGTGGCACGGCTACACCCAACTCGTCGCCATGGCCTTCGCCTACGCGCTGGTCGGGGTGCAGCCCGATCAGCTCCTGTGCTTCACCTACGGCTACCCGCGGGCAGCGAAGTGGCGGCGGCTGAAGGCGGCGTCGATGATGTTGGTTGAGCGTGGTTCTTCAACTCCCTGTTCAGGGGGCAAGGCGAGGAGGGACGAAGGTCTTAGATCGGATGCTGTTCCGGTTCGAGGCCCGGCGCGTGCTGATGGTGAGACAACCCCTCGACGGTCGGGGTCATGCACGCGATGGAGACCGGAGGCTGCTGGGACTAAGCCTGAAGGTCTGTCGACGTTGAGTGCGGCCGGGCCAGGGCCTTCGGGGCTGAACGGTCTCGATGCCTCGCACGGCTGCTGCGGGCAGCGTCTTCAGTGTGCGCCCGTCATCGTTGCGGAACACCCACCAGCCGTCCGCCGCCACAACGACCGCTCCTTCGATGACGAGTGGGCCGCCGTCCTGCTCGGACCGTTCCACGGCGAAGAGAGTCATGATCCAAGGCATCGGTTCGGCCGGAGCCTGAGAACAGAGGACTTCGTAGAGGAGACCGGACTGATCGCCCGCTTCGGCCGCACGGCCGCACGCGGAGCTTGCCGGCGGGACCGCTTGGCATGACGCTGCTCCGGGCATGCCGCAAAGCGCACGGGCAAGAGCCCGTGGCTGCTGATAGCCGGGGACGCCGGACAGCGGGTCGAGGCCAGCGGCTTCGAGTGGGGACGCTACACCGAGTTGCTGAGCAGCCGCTGGCGCAAGCCGGCAACGTTCGACCTGCACGAGCACGTGCGCTGCCCGTCGCGGATCGCGGCCGTCGTCAACCGGTCGAACATCTTCTACAGCTGGTCGACAAGAACCGCCGGCCGGAGAAGCAGCAGCCGGTAGTTGAGTCCGAGCACGTCACGGGCCACGCGCTGTACGTGCGCGTCGACCGGACGGAACAGGCCAACGGGCTCGTCGAGCAACTCGCCGCCCTGGAGGGAACTGCGGTGATCACTGCCGCGGACGAACCGCCCGCATGGCTGGACGAGAGGCGCCGCAAGCTGGTGCTGACGCCGGGCGAGGCCAAGGGCCTGGAGTACCAGCGGGTGTGCGTGCTGGATGTGGGAGCCGCTATCGAGGCCTTCGACGGGAACGTGATCGACGACAGGACGCCGCTGCGGCAGGAGAGCCGGCGAACGGCCATCGACCAGCTGCGGGTGGCGCTGAGCCGGGCTACCGAGACGCTGGCGGTTGTCAACGTCGAACCGGACGCGCGCAAGGACCTGAGCACGCTGGCGCTGGTCGGCGGAGCCGGCCGCTACAACCAGGACGACATCATCGCCCGGTTCGGAGACGAGACGGCGACGCCCGAAGAGCGCACGAGCGAACGCATCCGCCGGGCGGAGGCTATCGTCGAGGAAGACCCGGACCGGGCCTGGGAGATCGCCAGCCAGACGGTCGCCGAAATGGGAGCGCCGGACGTGCCGAACGGCGTGCGCCGCGGCGTGCGCCGCGACGCGCGCGCGACGCTGATGCGCACTCTGGCCCTGCTTCTCGCCGCCGGCGAGGACAGGGAAGACAACGTGCATCTGAGGGGTTCGCTGCAAGTCGGCGTGGATATAGACGCTGAAACCGAGGAGGAAATCCCGGACGCGGGGAGCGACGCCCACGACTGGGCCGGCCAGAAGATCATCCGGTCGATAGAGCACGGCGTGGTCGAGTTCCTGCTGACGGAATCGCCCGACGACCGGCCGAGGCTGAAGCTGCTCGAAGCGCTGCAGGCATTGAAGGACGCCGCGCCGCGACGCCGCTACTGGCCGGATCTGGCCGTGGCGCGGATGCAGCAGACGCTGCGAAGCGGCCTGATCGACGGGGCAAGTGACCCGTCGAGTGCCCGCCACTACTTCCCCGACGACGTCGAGGGCTGGCTGAAGCTGACCGGATACCACGGAGACGCCGCAGACAAGGCGTATGAGCTGTGCGAAACAGCGATCAGCACGCTGCTCGATGCGGCAGAGGCCGACACGAACGAGACCAGCCGGAACATCCTGCTCGGCCAGGTCGAGAACCTGCTGCACGCCAGCGGGTGGGAGCCGCTGCTGGTCGCGCGGCTCGAAGAGGAGAGAGGACACACCGCCGAAGCGCGGGAAGCGTACGAACAGGCCGGTACGGCGGCAGACGTCAGGCGGATTCTGCGCAAGCAGGCCGAGTGAGAGGAAGCGGCAGCGCTGGACGGTGACAACGCGGACCTCGAGTGGCTGCTCAAGGTCGACAGACTCGCGGCAGCCAGACCAGCCGGACTCGGTGCGCGGCTGTACGAGCAGGAACGCCGCCGGCTGGCCGAAACGCTGGAGAAGATGCGCGACGACGATAGAGCCGAAGCGTAGATGTCCGGACCGGTAATCACTGGTAATCACCGCGCATGGTCGAGCAGGAATCGAGCGCACCACGCGAACCTTTAACCACAGCACCGAGCAAGCAGGTTGCCCCCTCTTCCGACGCTGAACGGGCAACGCTGCCGTTGACTGCCTACAGCGAACCATCCTGGAAGCGAGCGAACAACTCGGCCGCCGTTTCACACTCGATGATCCAACCACCGACCTGCGCCAAGCGGCCCGGATCCCCAACGCGCTCGAGGGCAGCGCCCAAGCGCTGCGCCGCGGCGTCACCGAACTTCTGCGCCACTTGGTGGCACAACAACGCCCGCTGACCCTGGATCCCCTGCTCGCGGCCTTCCTCGCGCCCCTGCTCGCGCCCCTGCTCGACCCACTCAGCAGTCCACTCCTGAACGGTTTCGGCCAACATCGTTCGCACCTCCTCGAGCCGCGGCAGCGGCCCGGACACCGACCCGCGAAACCGCCGGGGCAGCAGCACCTGCGCCGCCCATTCGGTGAACGCCGCCGTCAACTCCTCATCATCCTGCTTCCGAAGCAGATCGATCAACGCCCCCAGCAACTCTGAGGCCCGCAGCCGGTCGCGATTCGTCTCCAGCGCGATCAACGCCGACACCAAGTTGCCCGACGGAAGGTCAGCACCACCCACGCGGCCCTCGTCCAGCAAGAAGTACCGCTGCGACGGCTGATACCGGGCCAACGCCGCCCCGCCACCAGAGGCGATCAGCTCCGCCACATCTACCGGGGCCGTCCACGGCCGCCGGCCGTTGTAGATCACCACCGGCAGGACCGGCGGGAGGGCGGAGCGCTCCCGCAGCACTCCGTCGGCGATCAGCTTCTGGTACAGCAGCGCCGTGTACGCCAGCATGCGGACCGCCATCGACCGGTCGACTGCAGACTGGAACTCCAGGAGCAGCACGACGTACAGCCACCGGTCATCCTTGAAGCGGACGCGCCACACCAGGTCGCCGTGACGCTGCCGCAGGTCGTGGCTGACGTAGCTGGCCGGGAGCGGCGTCAGCGAGGCCAAGTCGAGGTCGGCGCTCCAGTCCCGGGCAGCGAAGCCGCGCAGCAGGTCCTGGACCATCCGGGGCCGCGAGAACAGGCGCTTGTACGCGGGATCATCCATCAGACGAGCCGATCATAACGCGCCAACGGTCACCGGACGACCGCCGATGGCCAGCGGCTTGCCGCTTCGCGTGCAGCGAACCGGATGACCCGGCGTATCGTCGGGTCGTCGGTCTCCGCGGTCGCGGTTGACGGGTTGAGCATGCAGAAGAGCACGCGCCGCGGCGCCTCCAGCGTGAGCAGCGACCCGAGGTCGCGTGTGAGGAGGTAGCGGTACTCGGCGCGTTCGGCGCTCTTTGTCTCCCGGCTCATTGCACCACTCCGGGGAGCAGCGGACTGTCCAGCAGCGCGCCCATCTTCTCGCCGGTTTCGTCGTCCACCCTGCGGTGCGCGTCGTTGATGGCGGCGACGACCAAGTCCTGCAGGAACTCGACGTCGTCCTTCGAGACGATCTCCGGATCGATCGTGATCGTGCGTACCTGCTTGAGGCCGTTCATGGCGACGGTGACCATCCCGCCGCCGGCGGTGGCCTCGACCTCGGTCCTGGCGAGGTCCTGGTGGAGCTACTCGTGCATCTCGCTCCGCCTGCTTCATCAGTCTGCTCGATGCGCATCGGGTGTTCTCCGGTTTCGGCGGTGAGCCGTGCGGTCGTCGTTCGTCGCGTCTCGCCGTGCGTGACAGGGTTCGACGTGCGGCCGTCGGCGTGGCGAGCGGGCCGTTCATGGGCTCGGTCTCGGGTGGACGTTCTGGCCCGCCCGCCCTGCAAGCGTTCACGACTGGGTCCATGCCTCGAGTGCCGCGGCGGCGCTTCGCAGTTCTTCGAATGTGCGCCGGAGGGCGTCGTGCTTATACATGCCGTCGAAGCTGAACTGCCAGTGGAAGCGCGTGTCGGGTACGGCGACCCCTTTGGCGTTGTCGTCGGCGATGCTTTCGCGGACCTCGATGTTCCAGCGGCCGGCGGCTTCGTGGAGTCGGTGGAGGTGTCCTTCCTCGATGATCCGGTTCACCCGTTCATCCCGCTGATGGAAGCCGGGTGTCAGCACGTCGCTGTTTGACGTGGTCCCGGTGGTTTGGACAACTCGAGGGCTTGGTTAAGGTGTATTCCGATTGCGAAATCACGCCCTCGTCGTCCTCGGCTCCTGCACTGACCGGCGGCTGCCACGGTTGGCACGAGGCCGGTTCGTACCCGGTTATCGATGATGATGATGATGCGCTGTGGAACTGTGGGAATCTCGCGGCCGGTGTGCAGGCATGGGCGGCGGCGCTCGCCCGCGAGATTTCCAACGCTATGCGGAGCTCCGCATAGCGTTGGCTATGCGGAGCTCGGGACTATGCGGAGTCGGTTGAGGCATTCCCTCTTAAACGCCTGGCGGAATGAGGGTTTACGTGAGCTGACCGGTTCCCGAGACTCCGCATAGTCGGGATGCTCTGTCCGGCCTGATTGGCCGGAAAGGAGCAACCCATGACCGTTCACGGCTCGTGGACCGTCGACCGCCTCGTCGATGCGTACACGCACCACCAACGACGCACGCGGGGCTTGCGCCCTCAGACGTTGCGCAATCGCGCCTGGCTCGCCCGGATGCTCGTCCGGGCCGCTCTTGGCACGGACCCGATCGACCCCAGCCGCCTGACGCCGGCCGCCGTGCTGGCGTTCATCACGTCGTTACGTCACCGGTTCTCCCCGGCGTCGATGCGGACCCTGCGGTCCTCGTTGCGGTCGTTCTTCCGGTTCCTGCGCGTCGAGGGATTCTGCGGCGACGCCCTCGAAGCGGCTCTCCCGACCGTTGCCCATTGGCGGCTTGCGACGCTGCCTCGTTCCCTGACCGAGCAACAGGTCGAGCAGGTGCTCGCGTCGTTCGACGCCTCCACCCCGTGCGGGCAACGGGACCAAGCGATCGTGCAGTGCCTGTCGACCCTGGGGCTGCGGCCCGGCGAGGTGGCGGACCTGTGTCTGGACGACATCGACTGGCGCGCCGGCACCCTGCAGATACGCGCCCGAAAGAACCGTCGAGGCGCCGTGCTGCCGCTGCCCCGCGTGGTGGGGCAAGCGCTGGTCGCCTACCTGAGCGGGGAGCGCCCCGAGACCGACGAACGCCGCGTGTTCGTCGAGCATCTGGGAGATCGTCGCGGCAAGCCGCTCTCGAGCCCTGCCGTCTCGCGTGTCGTGGCCCGCGCGCTTCGCCGGGCGGCAGTCGACACGCCGCTCACCGGCGCCTACGTCTTCCGGCACACCGTGGCCAGCCGCATGGTGCGAGAGGGAGCCAGCCTCAAGGAGGTCGCTGACGTGCTCGGCCATCGCAGCCTCGACACCACGACGATCTACGCCAAGCTCGACCTACCGCGGTTGCGTGAGGTCGCGCTTCCCTGGCCGGAGGTGCTCCGATGACGCCCCCGAGCTTCCATCGTCTGGTCGACGAGTACCTCATCGCGCGCCGCGGACTCGGCTTCGACCTCGAAACGGCCGAAGGGTTGCTGCGGGACTTCGCCAGCCATGCAGACCGGGTCGGACACGACGGGCCCGTGACAATCGAGCTCGCGGTCCAGTGGGCACGATCCTCACGCTCGAGCAATCCGGCGCAGGCCACACGGCGACTGGGGGTCGTGCGGCAGTTCGCCCGGTACCGCGCGCTCTTCGACCCGGCCACCGAAGTTCCACCGGTCGGGCTCCTGGGACGCACCCCGCGCCGCTCAATGCCCCACATCTACACCGAGGCGGAGATGGCCGCGCTCCTGCAGCAGGCAAGCTGCCTGCTGCCCCGAAACGGGCTGCGACCCGCCACCTATGTCGCCTACTTCGCCCTGCTGGCCTCGACCGGCCTGCGGCTGTCCGAGGCCCGCCGTCTCACGACCGACGACACCGACCTCGTCAACGGCATCCTGACCATCCGCGAGACCAAGTTCCGCAAGTCCCGACTCGTCCCGCTCCATCCGACCACGACCCAGGCACTGCGCCGCTACGCCGATCGCCGCGCCGCGTGTCTTGCTGCACTTCGGTCCGAGTACTTCTTCCGCACCGAGCATTCGCCCGGGCTCACGCGCACCGCCGTGCAGACGACGTTCCGCCGGATCAGGCGGCGTCTCGACTGGACCGGGCACGGGCGCACGCGCCAACCGCGCATCCACGACCTGCGTCATTATTCGGGGATCCGGATTATTCCGAGTTGGCTTCGTGTTGATGGTGGGAGACTCGTAGTTTCAACGTGTTGAGAGGAACCGCGGTGTTCGATATTCCGGAATAATCCGGTCCGTCTTCTCCCTCCATCTGTCCCTCTCATGTCACCGGGATGAGGAGAAGACCATGTCCGTTGAACGCTTTTTCTCCGCTTCAGAGAGCCAGCAACGATTGCGCGCCGGTCCGCTGGCCCGTGCTATCGACGGATTCGCCGCCTGGCTCGCAATCGAGGGATATGCCTGTTGTTTCAGCCGCGGAGAAGCTCCGATTCGTCGGGAACCTCAGCCGTTGGCTCGAGCGCGAAGAGCTTGGCGTCGAGGCTCTCGACGAGCAGCGGGTCGAGGCGTTTCTCCTCGCTCGCGGGTCGAACAGCGGGCGGCGTGGCGAGGCAACGACCGGCCAGCAATTGCTGTGCTACTTGCGCAGCAGCGGCGTCATTCCGGCCGCCGTTTCCCGTCGGTGCAGCGACACTCCGATCGAGCGGATCGAACGAACGTACGAACGTTTCCTCATCAACGAGCGTGGCGTCAGTCCGGCGACGGTGACGAACTATCTGCCCACGGTCCGTGCCTTTCTCGCCGAGCACTTCGGGTCTCGGGAGGTCGCGCTCGAGACGCTCGGGGTTCGGGATGCGAATCAGTTCGTCCTGCGCCAGGCTCGGCGCCTCAGCCGTTCCCGCGCCAAGCTGGTCGTTACGGTGCTCCGCAGCTTCCTGCGCCACCTGTACCAGCGCGGCGACATCCACGTCGACCTCTCCAGCGCGCTCGCCCCGGTCATGCACTGGCGCTTGTCGGGATTGCCGAAGGCGCTTGCGCCCGAACAGGTCGAGTCGATGCTCGACAGTTGCGACCGCGGCACGGCCATCGGACAGCGCGACTACGCCATCCTGCTGTTGCTGGCACGGCTGGGGTTGCGCGCCGGCGAAGTGGTCGCGCTGACGCTGAACGACTTCAATTGGAACGAAGGAATAGTGACCGTACGCGGCAAGGGGAAGCGGCACGAGCCGCTGCCTCTGCCACCCGAGGTGGGAGAGGGCCTGACAGAGTACCTGCGGGCCAGCCGGCCGGCGTGTCCAACCCGGCGAGTGTTCGTCCGCATGCGGGCGCCGCATCGGGGCTTCCGCTCCTCGGCAACCATCTGCAATGTCGTGCGGCGAGCGCTGACGCGCGCCGGGATCGACTCGCCCTTCAAGGGAGCGCATCTGCTACGCCACTCGCTGGCTACCGGCATGCTCCACAACGGTGCCTCGCTCGAAGACATCGGGCAGATCCTGCGCCACCGTCATCCGGAGACCACCCAGATCTACGCGAAGGTCGATCTGGATGCGCTCCGCGCTCTCGCGCCAGCCTGGCCCGGAGGTGCGGCATGACCGACCTCCAGCAGCTTCTCGACGAGTACCTCGCCACGCGACGCGCGCTCGGGGTCCGGCTCAAACTGTCCGGGAGTCTGTTGCAGCGCTTCGTCGCGTTCGCCGCGCAATCCGAGGCCGCCTTCATCACCACCGAACTCGCGCTGCAATGGGCAACCGAGCCGCGTGACGTGCAACCTGCCCAGTGGGCGAACCGCCTCGGGATGGTACGTCGCTTCGCCCGCTTTGCGAATGCCGTGGATCCTGGCCACGAGGTGCCACCGCCAAGCCTGCTCTCCCACCGGTACCGCCGCTCGCAGCCCTATCTCTACAGCGACGGGGAGATCGACGACCTGCTGCGTGCGGCCCAAGGACTTTCCGGGACCACCGGACTCAGACCTTGTACGTACGCCACGCTCCTGGCGCTGTTGGCGGTCACCGGGATGCGGAGCTCCGAACCGCTACGCCTGAACCGCGACGATGTCGATCTCGCACGCGGCGTTCTGACGGTACGGAAAAGCAAGTTCGGGAAGTCGAGATACATCCCCGTTCACGAGTCGACACGCCAGTCGCTGGGCAACTACGCGGCGCAGCGCGACCGCCTGTGTCCCAATCCCGGTAGTCCGAGCTTCTTCCTCTCGGAACACGGCGCCCGGATCACCGAGTGGGCGCTGCGGTGGACGTTCGTGAAGCTGTCCCGGCAAGTCGGCCTGCGCGGCCCGTCGGATTCCCACGGTCCCCGTCTGCATGACCTGCGCCATCGATTTGCTGTCGAGACGCTGGTGCGCTGGTACCGCGACGGGATCGATGTGGAGCCCCATCTGCCCCGTCTGGCGACCTACCTCGGGCATGCGCACGTGAGCGACACCTACTGGTATCTCACGGTCACCCCGGAGCTGATGCAACTCGCCGCCCGGCGGCTCGACCGCGTCGGAAGGAGACCGCTGTCATGAAGACTGCCGACTTCCCCCGGCTCTTGGCGGCGTTCTTCACCGACCGCCTCATGCAGCAGCTCCAAGCCAGCCCGCACACCATCGCCAGCTACCGAGACACGTTCCGACTCCTGGTCCGCCACGCCTGGAAGGTGTTGAACAAACCCCCGACGGAGCTGGAGCTCGGCGACCTGGACACCGACTTCCTCGGTGCCTTCTTGAGCCATCTCGAGGACCAGCGCGGCAACGACTGGAGTTGCCCCAGTTCCGTGGACACCTATCCTCTTGGCGAGGAGGAGGAGTCCACGATGCCGAAGTCGAGACCGCCGTACCCGGCGGCATTCCGACAGCAGATGGTCGAGCTGGTTCGGTCCGGACGTACACCGGGAGAGCTGGCTCGGGAGTTCGAGCCGTCGGCCGAGGCGATACGAAACTGGGTCGCGCAGGCTGATCGCGACGCTGGCAAGCGCTCCGACGGCCTGCGCACCGAAGAACATGAAGAGATTCGTCGGCTGCGCCGGGAGAACCGGCAGCTGCGCGAAGAACGCGAAATTTTGGCAAAAGCCACGGCCTGGTTCGCGCGGGAGACCGGACCCGGGAGGTCTACCGGTTCATGAGCACGAACCAGGCTCGTTTTCGCGTCGCCACGATGGCCCGCGTGCTCGGTGTCTCCACGAGCGGGTACTACGCGTGGCGTCAACGTCCACCCTCAGCTCGGGCGCAGGCTGATGCGGACCTGACGGCCCGCGTGCGAGCGATTCACACCGATAGCCGGGGAACGTACGGTGCGCCACGGGTTCACGCCGAACTGGCCGAAGCCGGCGTCGCGGTCGGCCGCAAGCGAGTCGCACGGGTGATGCGTGCGGCGGGCATCGCGGGCGTGAGCCGGCGCCGCGGGCCGCGCACGACGCGCCGAGATGTACAGGCCCGGCCGGCGCCGGATCGGGTCGAGCGCCACTTCGCGGCGGACGCGCCGAATCGTCTGTGGGTCGCCGACATCACCTACGTCCCGACGCTCGTCGGCTTCCTCTACTTGGCCATCGTTCTCGACGTGTTCAGCCGCCGGGTCGTGGGCTGGGCGATGGCGACGCACCTGCGCACCGAGCTGGTAGTCGAGGCACTGGAGATGGCCGTGGAGCAACGCCGGCCCGAAGCGGTCGGGTCGAGCGCCACTCATCGTCCGTGGGCGCCGACATGGCGCACCTTCGTCCCGCTGCGCCGGGGAATGGGGCGTCGGCTGTCCTGGCGTACGGTTGGCGATCGATTGCTTCGCAACTCCTTCTTGTCCCGCGCCGTGGTGGTGGGCGCCTAACGTGGTTCAGCCGCCGGGTCGTGGGCTGGGCGATGGCGACGCACCTGCGCACCGAGCTGGTAGTCGAGGCACTGGAGATGGCCGTGGAGCAACGCCGGCCCGAAGCGGTCGTGCATCACTCCGACCAGGGCTGCCAGTACACGTCGCTGGCCTCGCGGCCGCGTACACGTCGCTGGCCTTCGGTGGCCGCTGCCGGGAATGGGGCGTGGCGCTGTCGATGGGTTCGGTTGGGGATTGCTTCGATAACGCAATGGCCGAGAGCTTCTTCGCGACGCTCGAGTGCGAGCTGCTGGCCCGCACGCGAGGATAACGACCTTGGCCACGCACGCTGAGGCGCGGGCGGCCATCTTCGAGTTCATCGAGGGGTGGTACAACACGCGGCGCCGGCATTCTGCGTTGAGCTACGCGTCGCCGCTGGAGTTCGAACGGCTCCATGCGGCAGTCCCTGTGGACGGCGCCCGGCCGGTGGAGGTCTCTGCACCTACGGCGCCCACGACGCTCGTCAGGTGGATCGCTCGGATTGCCGCCGGGTCGTGGGCTGGGCGATGGCGACGCACCTGCGCACCGAGCTGGTAGTCGAGGCACTGGAGATGGCCGTGGAGCAACGCCGGCCCGAAGCGGTCGTGCATCACTCCGACCAGGGCTGCCAGTACACGTCGCTGGCCTTCGGTGGCCGCTGCCGGGAATGGGGCGTGGCGCTGTCGATGGGTTCGGTTGGGGATTGCTTCGATAACGCAATGGCCGAGAGCTTCTTCGCGACGCTCGAGTGCGAGCTGCTGGCCCGCACGACCTTGGCCACGCACGCTGAGGCGCGGGCGGCCATCTTCGAGTTCATCGAGGGGTGGTACAACACGCGGCGCCGGCATTCTGCGTTGAGCTACGCGTCGCCGCTGGAGTTCGAACGGCTCCATGCGGCAGTCCCTGTGGACGGCGCCCGGCCGGTGGAGGCTCTGCAGGCGCCCACGAGTCAGGTGGAGCTCGGATTGCCGGTGACGACTCACGCCATCACCGGCTTTGCTGCAGGGGCTTGAGTCCCGTTACGTAACGGTGCATGGTTGAGTTGGAAACACTCGGAGGAAATGGTGGCCAACAGGTACACGGCTCGCCTTCGGCTTCGCGAGGCGAACCGCTGTTGCGGGACCGTGTACCGTATCCACGGGGGCGCTGTGGAAGTGCCCGGCCTGGGGACGCCCGGTCAACATCGCGCTGAATCTGAAGGTCGGCGAGGCGGGCGCCCCCAGTCCGTTGGAAATCTCGCGGGCGATCGTCGCCGATCACGCCTGTGTCCGGGCCGCGAGATTCCCACACTCCCACAGCGGTCATCGTCGTCGATGACTGACACGGAACGACGTTCATCCGAGGATGTGTCATGATGTGAGCCCGCAAGCGTTAACCCGTCCACGGGATCGGGGCAACCTCAGACGCGCGCACGCGCAACACCCGACTGGCCGCGATCCGTTCCTTCTTCGGCTACGTCGCTTCGCACGAGCCCCAACACGCGGCCTTGGCGCAGCGGGTCCTGGCCATGCCGAACAAACGCCATACCCGCCGTCCGGTGGACTTTCTCAACCGGGACGAAGTCGAGGCACTGCTGCGAGCCCCGGACCGGCGGACACGGGCGGGACGCCGTGACCGCACGCTGCTGCTCGTGGCGGTGCAAACCGGACTGCGAGCGTCGGAACTTTTCGGGCTGCGCTGCAAGGATGTCCAGCTTGGCCCGGGCGCCCATCTGCGGTGCCATGGCAAGGGACGCAAGGAACGCTGTACGCCGCTGCGCAAGGACGCGGCGGCGGCGTTGCGGAACTGGCTGCAGGAACTTCGCGGCGAACCGGACACCCCCGTCTTTCCGAATCAACGCGGCGGTTCTCTCAGTCACGACGGACTCGATTACCTGCTCGCCAAGCACCTGGCCGTTGCACGGGCCGTATGCCCCTCGCTGAAGAAGAAACGCGTCACCCCGCACGTGCTGCGTCACACCGCCGCCATGGACCTGCTGCAGAACGGCGTCGACCGCGCCGTGATCGCGTTGTGGCTCGGTCACGAGTCCGTCGAGACGACCTACATCTATCTGCACGCGGATCTCAAGCTGAAGGAGAAGGCGATGGCCAAGACCACCCCCTTGCAGCTTCCGTCGAATCGATACCGCCCGGACGACGAGGTCCTGGCCTTCTTGAACAGTCTGTGATTATTCCGAGTCCAATGCGACATCCATCCCGAGCACCGCCCATCGTGCGCACTCCGGTCGGAATAATCCGGATCCCCGAATAATGTCGCTTATTCCGATATCGGAATAAGAGACACACCTTCGTCGTACGCCGGCTCCTGCGCTGGTACCAAGAAGGTGCTGATGTAGATCGCAAAATCCTGGCTCTCGCAACCTACCTCGGCCACGCCAGGGTCGCCGACACCTACTGGTACTGCACCGCTGTCCCTGAGTTGCTCGCCAGCACCTCGCAGCGTTTCGAACGCTTCGCCCACCGAGCGTCGGAGCGCCCTTCATGACGTCCGTCGAGCGTGCGTTTCCCGCACTCCTGCAAGAATTCTTTCATCGGCGCCTCATCGCACAACGGGGCGCCAGTGCGCACACGATCGCCAGCTACCGCGACACCTTCACGTTGTTTCTCGGGTACGCCGCACAGCGCACCGGCCGCACCCCCTCGGCGCTGACCCTCTCGGATCTCGATGCGCCCATGGTCCTCGATTTCCTCGACCATCTCGAAACGCAACGCGGCAACTCTGCGCGCACGCGCAACCTTCGTCTCACCGCCATCCGGTCCTTCATGCGCTACGCCTCGCTGCGCGAGCCGACCCTGCTGCCCGTCGCGCAACGCGTCCTCGCGATTCCCGTCAAGCGCTTCGACCGGCCCGTCCTCGGCTACCTGTCCCGCGACGAAATCACGGCGATCATCGACGCTCCCGACCGATTCACCTGGAGCGGACAGCGCGACGCCGTCCTCTTCGCCGTCCTCTACAACACCGGCGCCCGCGTCTCCGAGATCACTCGTCTGCACGTCGCCGATGTGCTTCTCGATCGGGAGTCCTCGCTGCTTCTGCACGGCAAGGGACGCAAGGAGCGTGTCGTCCCGCTCTGGAAGAGCACCGCAGCGCAACTGCGGAGGTGGCTCCCCCGAATCGATAAAAACCCCGACGCCCCCGTGTTTCCCAATCGCGCGGGCAAGCCCTTGTCGCGCTCCGGGGTCGAACATCAACTGCGCGTCGCCTGCAGAAAGGCATCGGACCGTCACCCATCGCTCGCGACGCGACGGATCTCGCCCCACACGCTGCGCCACACGACCGCGATGCACCTGCTCCAGTCCGGAGTCGACATCACCGTCATCGCCCTCTGGCTCGGCCACGAGGATACGGCCACCACCCACCAGTACGTCGAGGCCGACCTCGCCATGAAGGAGGCTGCACTCCGGTGCGTCGACGACCCCGCACCTCAGCCACTCCGCTTCACTGCCACCGATCGGCTCCTCGACTTCCTCGAAGCCCTCTGACTATGCGGAGTACCCCTCCACGCGATCGCCCGCGTTCACGCGGGCCGCCGAACGAACTCCGCATAGTCCTGAGCTCCGCATAGCCAACGGCCTGTGGGCGCCCGCCTCGCCTCCCTCCGGATTCAGCGCGACGGTGAGCGGGCGTCCACAGGCCGGGCAGGTCCACAGTGCCGGGTGGGACATGGTGCTCGGTCCGCTCATGCGCTGACGGCTTCCTCCTTCTCGATGAACTGGAACGGTGCTGGAGCCGGTCAACGACCGGCTCACCGGTAGCCGGACGAAACACCGTCCACCCCGATGAAACGGGACCGTGCTGGAGCCGGTCAACAACCGGCTCACCGACGTGGTCCGGTTCTCCGGAAAGGTCGCGGACTTGGTCAAGGTGTACCCCGGTTGGTAAATCACGCCCCGCCTCGTCCCTTGCCTCCCACGCTCGCCGGCGGCTGCCACGGTCGTCACGGCGTCGGTCGTGGCCGCGATGCCCGCCGTGGTGGTCCCACGCCCCGCTGCCCGCGTGTTCACGCCGCCCGCTCCTCGCGGTAGGCTTCGGCCGGCGTGCATCCGCCGAGCGCCGAGTGCGGACGCACGTCGCTGTAAAACGTCATCCATTCCGAGATCACCTGCTCGGCCGCAAACCCGTCCGACAGTTCGTGAAGATACACCGCTTCATACTTCAGCGACCGCCAGAGCCGCTCGATGAAGACGTTATCCAGGCACCGACCGCGGCCGTCCATCGAGCACCGCGCGCCCGCAGCCTGGACACGGTCGGTGAACGCCGCGCTCGTAAACTGCGACCCCTGGTCGGTGTTGAAGATGCCGGGCGTCCCCGTTTGCAGCGCCGCCTCCAGAGCCTCGACGCAGAAGCTACTGTCCATCGTGTTCGACAACCGCCACGACAGCACATGTCGGCTGGCCCAGTCCATGATCGCGACCAGGTACAGAAAGCCGGTCGTCACCGGGATGTACGTGATGTCCGCGCACCACACCTGGTCCGGACGGTCGATCGTCAGTTCGCGCAGCAGGTACGGGTAGACGTGGTGATCCGGCTGCGCGTCGCTCGTGCGCGGCTTGCGGTAGATCGCCTCCAGGCCCATCAGGCGTAGCAGGCGCCGGACTCGACGGCGCCCCGCCGCCACGCCCTCGCGCCGCAGGTGGCGCGCCATCTGCCGACTGCCGTAGAACGGGTACTGGAGCGACAAGGCGTCCATCCGCCGCATCAACGCCAAGTTCTCCGCGCTCTCTCCCCGCGGCGCGTAGTACACCGATGAGCGGCTGATGCCCAGCAGCGCGCATTGCCGCCTGATGCTCAACGCGCCGGCCCGGTCGACCAGGTTCCGCCGCGCCGGCCGGCTCAGCGCTGCAACCCCCGCTGAAAAAAATCCCGTTCCATCGTCAACTCGCCGATCTTCGCGTGCAGGTCGCGGATCGTCGCCTCGTGCTCCGACGGGCCGGGCGATCCGCCGCGGGCGAACACCTCGTCCAACCCCTCGATCGCCTGCCGCTTCCAGGTGCCCACCTGGTTCGGATGGGGCGCATTCCCGATTTCCCGGAGCAGTGTGTAAGCAAAGATGGACTGTGAGGCTGGGAGAGGTTGAGCCGGTCTTCGGACAGACGGGGAGGGTGGTACTGGACATTACGGCTCGGACTGCTCATGATGGTGCGTTGAAATGGACAAGAGCGCCATCGACACCCCGAGCCGCGAGATCGATCTTCGCAACATTCCCGTCCACCTGCGCACTGCCCTCCGGCGGGCGCTGGAGTTTGAGGCGCGTGCTCCAGCGCCCAGGTCGGCAGAGGAAGCGGAGCAGTGCGAAGAGCAGCTGCGGGCCATCGCGGACGAGTTCTTCGGCGCCCTCCTCACCCCCGTGCTGCAACGCGCGGTGCGCTCCGCCGCGGTTGGCGACGCGGCGAGCGCCCTCGTGCGCCACCTGCCCCGGCGGATGCGGAGCGACGGCCTGGAGACCGTCAACGTTCGCACCTCCCGGGGCACGACGGTGCCGGTCACGACGCCGTACTACCGCGAGAAACACGCCCGTCGGGCGAAGCGGAGGCCGGGACTCTACCCCGCCTTGGTGGTGCTGGGCATCTACGACCGGTGCACGCCGAAGCTGGCCTCCGATGCAAGCCGCGCGGTCGCCATGCTCAGCTCGCTGGCCGAAGCGCAGGCGCAGCTCCGCTCCGACGGCATCGCCCTGGATATCAAGACCCTCCGCTCGACCGCCTATCGCTACGCTGCGCGGGCCCGAGCGGCCCAGCAGAGCGCGGCGTGCGGTCTGCTGGACCGCGTGACCGGGAAGCGGGTGGTCGTCTCCCTCGACGGGGGCCGCGTCCGTGTGAGGCGCAAGAAGCGTGGCCCCAAGACGAAGAAGGGGCGCAACCGATTCCATACCGACTGGAAGGAACCGAAGCTCCTCATCCTGTACGTCGTCGGCGACGACGGGCGACCGTCTCAGACGTGGGCCCCGATCATCGACGGCACGCTCCGGGGACCGGAGGCGGTCTTCGCCCTGCTGTTGTCGTACGCGCGGCAGATCGGCCTCAACGCCGCTGACAAGGTGCTCTTCATCGCCGACGGCGCGCCCTGGATCTGGCAACGCATCCAGCGCCTCATCGCCGCGCTCGGGCTCTCGCCGACACAGGTGCTGGGGCTGATCGACTTCTATCATGCCGCCAAGCAACTCTCGGACGCGGTCAAGCTGCGCCGCTGGAGCGCGACGCAACGCACCCGCTGGCTCAACCGCACGCGGGGGCTGCTCAAGCGAGCACGGGTGGACGAGGTGATCACGGCCCTGCGGGAGCTGTGCCGCGGGCGCACGGCCGGCAAGTTCCGCACGCACCTCAACTACTTCCTGAAGAACCGTCATCGTTTCGCCTACACCACAATGGTCGGGCTCGGGCTTCCGCAGGGCAGCGGCGCCGTCGAAAGCGCCATCCGTCGCGTCATCAATCTCCGCATCAAGGGCGCATCCATCTATTGGCTACCGGAGAGCGTCGACGCGATTCTTCTCCTGCGGTCTTTCTATAAGTCCGGCAGATGGAACTGTTTGCAGCGGATGGCCATGACGCCGGTGGGTGTGAGCGCGTGACCGGGAAATCGGGAATGCGCCCCGACTGGACGGCGTGGAACGCTGACGAGATGCGGGCGGCCGTCGAGTATCTCGAGCAGATGCGCATCCGCTAGTGCCGGTCGAAGAGCCTCGGCGGTAGCAGTCGCAGCCCCACGCTCGCGTGGTGACCAGCCGCCCCTTTCCCAACACGTTCGCAGCCGCTATTCTGCCGTGCATGGAACGACAGCAGCAGGTGATGTGGTTCGTTGATCTGGCCAGATGCCTGTTGTGCGCCGCGGCACTCCTGCTGCCGATCGGGGTCGGCAGCGTCGGTGTCGCCGCCGGCAGCGCCGCTGGCTCATCCCAGGGCGGTGCGACGCACGCCGGCCGGTCTGCTGAGCCGGTGCCGGCCGTTCAGCCGCAGCCGCTGACGCTGGACTCCTTCCGGATGGGAGACCCGCCCTGCTACGACCGATCCGTGCAGCCCCAGACTGCCATCGTCGACACGCACGTCCACTTCCGGCCGTTCGGCGGACCTGCCGTCCCCTTCGACGAGGTTGTCGAGTACTTCGAGGCGACCGGCGTCCTGTTCGCCAACGTGTACGGCATCGGCCAGATGCTGCCGGCGTCGTCGTCCTGCACCTACTACCTCGACTGTCCCGGCACCCCGGTGACGCCGACGCTGAAGAATGATTTCGTCAACGCCGCGAACGTGGTTGTGAAGACGCCGAAGAGTCTCCATCTGACGCTGTCGATGGCCTTCCCGGATCTGTCGGACCCCGGCTCGGTTCTGGCCGGGGTGCAACTCCTCGATGCGGAGTACCCCGCTCTCTTCCGCTGGATGGGTGAGGTCAACCTGGTCAAGCAGGCCCTGTTCGACAACGGGCACGAGCCTGTGCCGGTGGCCACCATCCCGGAGTGGGCCCCCTTCATGGAGCTGTTGCGGGACCGCGGCATTCCTCTCGCCGTCCATGCCGACCTCGGCAGCGACGACGAGCCGACACGGTACCTGCCGCTGATGCAGGAGGTGCTGCGCCGGTATCCGGAGAACGCCATCGTCTGGGTGCACATGGGGCTGTCGCGCGAGCTCACCACCATGGAGCCGGCCCGGCACCTCGCGCTGATGGTGTCCCTTCTCGACCGTCATCCCAACCTGATGCTGGACATCGCGTGGCGGGTGATCGACGACGCATATTTCTCGACGCTGCGGGGCCGCGCGGTGTACGTGCCGTTCCTGAATACGTACTCGGACCGGATCCTGCCGGGTACCGATTTCCTGGCGTCGCGCGACAAGGACCTGGAGGTCTACCGCGAGGAGCTGGAGGTCACGGGCCGCATCCACCGTTACCTCAACGATGATGCCTTCCGGAACATCGCCCTGGGCGAGAACTACTTCCGGCTGCTGGGACTGCCCTATCGGGCGCCGCCGGTCTGTTCCCGATAGCTCGTTGACCGACACCAGCTCGGCGCGCTGCAGCCGCGTGTCGTATCCCACGGCCAGCAGCGCGCGGTCCTGGGCGTCGATCAGCCGGTCTCCGGTCGCCATCCGGTGCGGCGCGGCCCCTCAGCGGGATCCTGGGCTGATGCGCCGGAGGCCGACCACAGCACCAGGATGCTGGCGGCTGACGCGATGAACGATGCGAGACGCATGAATACCTCCCACGTCCGGTCCTGTCACGTAACGGCGGTCGCGGTTGTGGTCGGTTTTCTTGGCCCCCCAGTCCCCCACACCGGGGACTCCTGCATGGCAGCACGGCAAGAGCCGACTGGTAGCCAGCGCCACCAACGGGATCCGACTGCACGATGGAGTGTACCGCGACTGTCGCAAACCCTTGAACCGGTAGCGGACCCCTCGCGGCCGGGAGTCGGGACGGCGCGCAGAACTCCGGCATCGGCGACACCGCCGGCTCCCACCCTGGCTGCAGCGCTCCGATCCGCCATCGCGACGTGCGCCGGGCGGTCGGCAGCACATGCATCCGAGCGCCCCGGTGCGCAGGCGCCCGGGCACGCCAGCGGTGTCGGTCGCGACACCCGTGTGGCCGAGCTGCCTGACAGCGACGACTGGAGCGCGTCGGCCGCGGGCGACATGCGGCCGGTCGACAATCTGCGACGCAACCGCGGTGACTGTCGTTCGCGAGTCCCGGTGTTGCCGATGCGGGCCCGTGATGTGCTGATCCGGGAGATGCCTGCGTCGGCGTCCAGGCGCTGTCCGCTGGTCGTCGTCCGGTGACCGTTCGCGCGTTATGATCGGCTCGTCTGATGGATGACCCTGCGTACAAGCGCCTGTTTTCACGGCCCCGGATGGTCCGGGACCTGCTGCACGGCTTCGCTGCCCGGGACTGGAGCGCCGATCTCGACCTGGCGTCGCTGGCGCCGCTCCCGGCCAGCTACGTCAGCCATGATCTGCGGCAGCGTCACGGCGACTTGGTGTGGCGCGTCCGCTTCAAGGACGACCGGTGGCTGTACGTCGTGCTGCTCCTGGAGTTCCAGTCCGCGGTCGACCGTTCGATGGCGGTCCGCATGCTGACGTACACGGGGCTGCTGTACCAGAAGCTGATCGCTGAGGGAGTGCTGCGGGACCGTTCCGCCCTGCCGCCGGTCCTGCCCGTGGTGATCTACAACGGTCGGCGGCCGTGGACGGCGCCGGCGGATGTGGCGGAGCTGATCGCCTCTGGCCGCGGGGCGGCGTTGGCGCGGTACCAGCCGTCGCAGCGGTACTTCCTGCTGGACGAGGGCCGTGTCGGTGGTGCCGACCTCCCGTCGGGCAACCTGGTGTCCGCGTTGATCGAGCTGGAGACGAATCGGGACCGGCTGCGCGCCCCGGAGTTGCTGGAGACGTTGATCGATCTGCTTCACAAGCAGGATGATGAGGAGCTGACGGCGGCGTTCACTGAATGGGCGGCGCAGGTGCTGCTGCCGCGTCGGTTTCGCGGGTCGGTGTCCGGGCCGCTGCCGCGGCTTGAGGAGGTGCGCACGATGTTGGCCGAGACCGTTCAGGAGTGGACCGCTGAGTGGGTCGAGCAGGGTCGTGAAGAAGGGATCCAGGGGCAGCGTGCGTTGTTGTGCCGTCTGGCGACGCGGAAGTTCGATGCAGTTGCGGGCGAGCGGTTGGCCGCCGCGCTTGCCGGTGTTGCGGACCCGGACCGCTTGGCGCAGGTCGGCGACTGGATCATCGAGTGCGAGACGGCCGCCGAGCTGTTCGCTCGCTTCCAGGATGGTTCGTTGTAGGCAGTCAACGTACGCAGGTTGATGTTTCAGGGTGTGCCTCGTCAGCAGAATCTGTGGGCCAACTCCTCTGGACCGGACTCGCGTGGGCGAGTTGCTGTAGCACCCAGGTGAAGACCGTGGCATGATGCGCGCTGCCTCCGCAGCTCGGCTGCTGCTCGTCGGGTACTTTCAAGGAACGGGCTCGGAGCGCTCGACCGCGTGGCCGGCGACTGACTCCCTGAACGGCAACCGCGAAAAGAAGGAGTCCAATGACGATTGGATGCATCCGCAGGACACCGGACGCCAAGATCATGACGATGAAGGACGGCCGCGCCCATCTGCCCCACAAGTCCGAGCACGCCGTGAACCTTGAGACCGCCGCGGTCGTCCGGTTGACCGTGCGCGACGCTCACCCCGGCGACGCCAGGGCGATGCTCGCGATGCCGCCCACGCCCCAGCCGTGCTGCCGGCCGCCGCTAGTTCTTCTCGACCGGGTCGGCGACAAGCCGTACCACGGCAAATGCGACTACCGTCGGGCTACCGGAGCCGGGATTGCGGACTTACGAGTCCGAGCCGAGCCGCACGGGGCACCGGTCGCCCAGGCGGGCCGCCGCCCGCGCGCGCGTATATCAACCCCCGGCGGATACGCAGCGCCCTTGGGCCGCGTCTGCTCCGGCCGCCCGCGACCACCACACACCGCGAGCCCTTGATGCGCCTCGCTACGCGTGAACCGCTTGTTCACCATATCCAGCAGGGAGACTCCAGTTGCCGCCGTTGACCGATGCCGCCTTCGCCACGCTCGCGGTAAGACTCGCGCACTTCAAGCTCGACTCCACGATAACCAAAGTCGCAGGGCTACTCACCGTACCCTCCCTCCAACCCTTCACCTTACGTCTCGAACTCTTGGCACATCTCGCGGTACTCCACTGCAAGGGAACCCGTGTCGCCAGCTTCAACGATGTGACTTCCTGGCTTCGCGACTACCTTGGCGACACCCCTGTCGCTCTCCTCGAAGACCCGCCGGAAGACGTGTTTCTCTCCAACATCCGCACAGTCTCTCGCAATCGCCGCCTATTTGATGGCATCTGGGAATCCGCTGACTTCTTCACGCAACAGATCATCAACGTCCTCTCCGCCGACCATGCTCACAGCAGCTGGCATCACCTTATCAGGCCGATAAACGCGCTGCTGACGCTCTCCGATTCCGCCGCCGACAGCCTCAACCTGCCACGCTGGCACTCTGCTCCGTCGTCACCTGCTGATTTCCGGCTCCCGCCGGGTGCCCAATGCAATCAGCACGTCGCTGCTATCGTCTTCGACGACAACCGCCTCGCCAGTCTCGACATTGACCGCAATCTCCTTCAGCCCTTCGTGCTACGCGAAGAGGACCACACCGCCCTGTTGTCCGAGAAACTCCAGCATTCCACGCTCGAGCGCCGCCCGCTTGTTCCGACTCATGACGGGCTCGTGCTCGCCGTCCCAACAGCAGTTAGCGCCGCGGTCCGTCGTTTTGCGCTTGACGAACTCAAGCAAAGCCACGACCTAGTGCTGTGCCATCAATAAACATTAGGACTATCGGGGAGCTCGTCTCGAACCGAGAGAGTTTCCATGCCGCAAAAAAGGTACATCGTTCGACTCACAGCCCAGGAACGCGAGGTCTGTCGAGAGACGGTCCGAAAGCTCAACGGCAGCAGTGAGAAAGTGCGCCGCGCGCAGGTTGGGTATTTCGGCGAACGTGAACACCGATTTCGGCGAACGTGAACACCGATTTCGGCGAACGTGAACGCTCGTCGGAGCGTAGCGACGATGCTCTGTCAGTTCCCTCCCTGCAGTAGCGTAACGTAACGGGCCTTCGGGATCGTATCTTGACGTCCTGATCGAGAGTACGACGAAAGTGCCTGTGGAGCCTGTGGGCGCCGTCTGCGGCGTCCAAGGTGTTGTGGGAAACGCGCCTTCTGGAACGCGTCAGTCGATTCCGAGCGTATCGCGCGCGTTTTCCACAGCACCGGCAGGATCCACAGGCCGCTCGAGCTCGGCGGGAACGTCGCGGGTGTCGCCGACGTGATGCTCATGTCGTCTCCTTCCCGCCGTTGGCTGGCGCGTCGTGCGTGCGCCGCATCGAGCGGCCCTTCAGGTCGATGCGGTGCGCGTCGTGGAGCAGGCGGTCGCAGATGGCGTCGGCCTGATTGGGGTCCCCGATGACGGCGTGCCAGTCGGTCACCGGCAACTGGCTGGCGATCAGCGTCGAGGCGCGCTCGGCGCGGTCCTCGATCACCTCGGTCAGGTCGCGCCGCTCGGTGTCGCGCAGCGGCGCCAGCATCCAATCGTCGATGGCGAGCAGGTCGAGCTTCGCCAGACGGGTGAGCAGTCGCGTGTAGGAGCCGTCCCCGCGGCCGACGGCCAGCTCGTGCAGCAGGCGCGGCATGCGGAGGTAGCGCGCGGTGAAGCCGCGGCGGCATGCCCGCTCGACGAATGCACACGCGAGAAAGCTCTTCCCGACCCCGCACGGCCCGGTGACGACCAAATTGTGGCGCTCGGCGATCCACGCGCAGGCGCCCAGCGTCAGGACCTGCTGGCGGTTGAGCCGGCGGGGATGGGTGAAGTCGACGGCTTCGAGCGATGCCGGGTAGCGCAGCTTGGCCGTTTGCAGACGCCGCTGCAGTTTGCGCTGTTCGCGGGCGGTCCATTCGGCCTCGACCAACAGACCGAAACGCTCCTCGAAGCCGAGCGTGGCGGCCTCGCCGGTCTGCAGTTGTTGTTGCAAGGCGTCGGCCAGCGCGCCCAGCTTCATGGCGTTGAGCTTGTCGAGCGTCTGTTCGATCAGCATCGGTCCTCCTCGGTGGTGGTTGTGGCGTAGTAATCGGCGCCGCGGATATTGGCGTGCGTCGGCGTCGGGTTCGTCTCGGCCGGCGGCTCCAGGGGCAGATGGTCCTGGCCGGCGCTGAGGATGTTCTTGACGGTCTGATAGCGGCAGGAGCCGAGCGCCAGCGCGCGGGTGCAGGCCGCCTCGAGCCGGAGGTTTCCGTGACGCCGCCCCAGTTGCATGATCCCCAGACAGGGGCGATAGCCCTGCTCGGGGTGCGGGCGGCTCTGCAGGATCTGGGCGACGAGTTTTCCGGTCGCCGTTCCGACCTTGTTGGCCCAGCCGATCAGGCGCGACGGCGACCACTCGGCATGCGCGCGGTGGGCGCTGGGCATGTGCTCGGCAATGGTCGACGGCTGTCGGTCGTAGCGGCGCCGGTGCGACGCGATGCGCTTGTCGCGGTGGAAGACCTCGACCGTGTTGGTCGTGTAGCGGACCTCGACCTGCTCGCGGACCAGTTGGTACGGCACGCTGTAGACGTGGTGCTCGACCGCCACGTGGTAGTCGATGTTGACGCGGCACTGCTTCCACTGCGCGAGGACGTAGCGCGCGGCGGGCAGGGGCCGCAGCGCCGGGCGGTCGAGCTGCTCGTAGAGGACGCGGCGGCTGACGCCCAGCTTCTTCATCGGCCGGTCGTTGAGCTCGTCGAGCAGGACGCGGATCGCGGCGTTGAGCGGACCGAGCTCGAAGAAGGTCTGGTCGCGCAGACGGGCGAGTATCCACCGCTGTGCGATGAGTACACAATTCTCGACCGCAGCCTTGTCCCGGGGTTTCCTCGGCCGCGCCGGGATGACGACCGCGCCGTAGTGGGCGGCCAAGTCTTCGTAGGTGCGGTTGACGCCGGGCTCGTAGCGGCAGGGGCGGGTGATGGCGCTTTTCAGCTGGTCGGGGACCCACATCGTCGTGGAGCCACCGAAGTACTCCGCCATGCGGATGTGCGCGTTGACCCAGTCCGGCAACTGCTGGGTCCGGATCGCCTCGGCGTAGGTGAGGCTGCTGGCGCCGAGCACCGAGACGAACAGCTCGACCGGCCGCAGCTCACCCGTGCGCCGGTCGACCAGGCTCGGCCGCTTGCCCGAGAAGTCGATGAAGGTCTTCTCGCCGGCGCGGTGGATCTGTCGCATCGACGGCCGCAGCCGCTTGACCCATTGCCGGTAGAACTCGCAGAACTGGGTGTAGCGGTAGCCGCTCGGATGGACCTGAAGGTGCTCCTCCCAGAGCAGTTGCAGCGTGACGCCGTCGCGCTTGAGTTCCCGGTGGATGTATGCGCAGTCAGGCCGGACCCGGTCGCGCACCAGCACCGGGCGGGGGAACAACTGAGCATCGAGCGCCGCATCGTCCAGTTCGGCCGGCAACGGCCAGCCCAACCCTTGTTGCGCCGTCCGCTTCAGATACAGCGTGACCGTGCCCACGCCGATGGCGCAGGCCTGGGCTATCGCCCGGTGGGACAACCCCCGCTCGTGCTTGAGCCGTAGAACCTCACGAATCTTCCTCATCAGCAGCCTCCGTGCCGGCATCGCCTCGCCCCTCCCTCGAAAGGGCGCAAGCATGCTGGTTCAGGCTACCGACGAGCGTTCACGATGACCGAAATGGATGTTCAACATCCCGAAATCGGTGTTCAACATCCCGAAATCGGTGTTCAACTTCCTCCGAAACCGGTGTTCAACTTCCTCCGAAAAACCCAGGTCCCCAAACTGCTCAACGGCGAGCAGGAGGCTCACATCATCGCCCTGCGTCTGGGGCCGCCCCCGAAGGGCTACGCGAACTGGTCGTTGCGCCTGCTGGCGCGGCGGGTCGTCGAGTTGGCGATCATCGAGTCGATCAGCCACGAAACCATCCGGCGGACGCTAAAAAAAACGGGATGACCCAGCGGAAAATCCAGTACTGGGTGATCCCTCCGCAGGCCGATGCCGAGTTCGTGGCGCACATGGAACAGGTCTTGGATCTGTATCAGAAACCCTACGATCCGGATTGTCCCGTCGTGTGCATGGACGAGCAGCCGGTGCAGTTGGTCAAGGAAACCCGCCCGCCGATGGCGGCCACGAAGAACCGTCCCCGGCGTGTCGACTACGAGTACGAACGGGCCGGCACGGCCGCGGTCTTCCTGTTCAGCGAGCCGCTGGCGGGTTGGCGGCAGGCGACCGCCCGGGCCCGGCGTACGAAGGTGGACTGGGCGCTGGAGGTCGCCGGCCTGTTGGAAGGACGCTACGCCGACTGCGAGAAGATCACCTTGGTGTGCGACCACCTCAACACGCACACCAAGGGAGCCTTCTACCAAGTGTTCGAGCCGGCCCGGGCACGGGAATTGGTTCGTCGCATCGAGTTCTGCCACACGCCGAAACACGGGAGCTGGCTGAACATCGCGGAGAACGAACTGAGCTCGATGACGCGCCAATGCGTGCGCGGGCGCCGCATCGGCGACCTCGGGACGCTGCACGACGAAGTGTCGGCGTGGTCCACCGACGTCAATGGCACGCAACGCGGTGTCGACTGGCAGATGAAGGTCGACGATGCGCGCTGTAAACTCAAGTCCGTCTATCCGCAGATTATGACATGACGGACCACTAGTCGCCTTCGCTCAAGCCCTATCAGCTCGTGAAGCACACCACGTCGACTCTCTACTCGCTGCCGAAATAGCCAAGGAGTCCACGCTGATTACCATGGAGCCACTGCCCACGCGCCCCCAATGTTCCCCGATGTCCTCCTGGCTCATCAAGTACGATAGAGACAAATACCTCCACGCCGTACTCCTTTCGGACCCTCTTCTCGGTGACACCATCGACGACCTCACAGGTACGACTACTGTCGCCGACCGCGCTCTCCACGCTCTCCAAGACTACATGACAGCGGTCGCCCGCCGATGTCGGTCATTGTCCACGTATTCTATCGGCTTCACTATGCTGATAGTCGGCGGTCTTGGCCACGCCCGCGCCGTTCCGGTCCCGGATACATCTGACGACTGGATTCTTTCCGTTATCAGAATCGCGGATTTCTCGATGCTAATCGACGAGGGACGTGCGGCACTCGACCGGTACCTGAAGTGCATAGCGCAGCGCCACATGGCGGAATCCCTGGGTCTTCACTTTCAAGCTTTCGACGGAGCATCTTCACGTGGTAGCTGATCTCAACCTGATCCCGCCCTTCGATCTCGACCTCTCCCCAATCGTGGATGCTATCCCGATCTTCAATTCGAAGCATGATCGAGCGAATCAGGTCCATGTCTCTTCGCATCTGGTCGCCTCTTTCGTTGAAAGGCCCGCGGATCATCCACAGACCAACGCCTGGTTGGCGGAGCTTGCCGAGAGCGGCACCAGGATGGCGGACGACCTGTGGCCACAAGTGCCCGATTGCTCGTGCGTCATCGACAAGCCCGGCCAAGTTGACCGGGCGGACTGTGCAGTACAGGAACCACAGCCCGCCCGTTTGCCGCATTATTGCGGCTTCAGCTCCGTCCCAAGTGTCTCGGCGAAGCACTGCTCGCACATCGCTACTTCCCCTTATCCACTTCAGCCTCCGGCAAGGTGAGGGCCGCACCTGGATGACTGGTACGGCCCTCACGATTTGGTCGCACGGCGAGACTACACGCTTTTGCTGGCCCGTCTGCGGAGTCCGAGCGCCGCAAGCAACGCTGCCGCGGGGAACAGGAGCAACGTCGGGATCGCCGGAACATCAGTCGGTGTGGGATCGTCCTCAGTGTCGTCATCGTCCGGATCGTCCTCAGTGTCGTCCTCAGTGGGGTCATCGCCATCCCCCTGCCCAGTGTCGTCATCGTCCGGATCGTCCTCAGTGTCGTCCTCAGTGGGGTCATCGCCATCCCCCTGCCCACTAGACGTGAACAGTGGGATGGTGACCTCGGCGCTGCCTTGTCAGGCCATCGTTGTCGGTGACCACGACGGTTATCACGGGAGTCCCGACACGACTGGGTGCGGTCCAGGTCACCTGCCGGACGTCGTCGTTGTCGAACGTCCCTCCAGTCGGGTCTTCCGCAGAATCTGTGGGCAGAATTGAGGTTCCTGAAAGAGGTGTGGGTGGGTTGAGGCCGGTCGGCGGGGCGAGGGGATATAAGGCCCTCGCTGCGCTCGGAGCGCGTTTACCACGCACGGTCGGTCCCGGCCGTCAACCCGCTGCGCGGGTCCTGCGCTGCGCTACGGTCCTTCGGATGACTGCCGCGACCGACCGTGCGGGAGGCCCTTGCGGGCCAGCCGGAAGGCTGGCCCTTGATCGACTGACTGCAAGTGCGACGGCGGAGCCCCGCTCCGTTGTCGCGGAGGACCGGCGGAAACAGCCCCGGACCTGGCGGGCGCGGTTTCGAGCGGCGCAGGCGGTTGCAGACGCACAGGGCTTCCTGTTCGCATGGGGTTTAGAAAGCCGGCCAACAAGGCGGAGGAGACCCCATGCGTCTGACCACGGTTCACGCGTGTGCTCGCCGCCGTCAAAGGCGCGTTGCTCCGCTCCGCCCCCGCTGCGCGGGGCTGACAGCCTGGACGCCGGCTCCGCGAACGCGCGTCCCGGCGCTTGTCTGACGATGAGCAGTTCCCGACGCCCGCATCGGAGGGGCGACGACCCCGTTCCGAATGACAGAACGCGACCTTCACAACAGAACGCATCCCGTTCCGGAATCCGCGACAATTTGGTGTTGGAACACCCAAGCGACGCGGAAGGAGAACGGGATGCAACTCAAGAGTATCTTGAATCGGGTCCAGAAGCACCCGTCGTTCGTCTACGAGACCGTGCGGCTGGTGGAGCACCCGCGGCTGAGCATCGAGGTCCGGGTACGGCCCCGCGCCGGGACCCGCGCGAGGTGCTCGCAGTGCCGGCGCCCGGCCCCGGGCTACGACACGCAGGCGGTCCGGCGCTTCGACTTCGTGCCCTTGTGGCACATCCCCGTGGTCTTCCTCTACGCCATGCGCCGCGTGTCCTGCCCGCGCTGCGGCGTGCGGGTCGAGGCCATCCCGTGGGCCACCGGCAAGCACCGACTGACCGACGCCTACGCCTGGTTCCTCGCCGGGTGGGCCAAGCGCCTGGCGTGGCAGGAGGTCGCCGCGGCCTTCCCCACCTCCTGGGACACCGTCTATCGGGCCGTGCGCATGGCCGTCGACTGGGGCCGCGCGCACCGCGACCTCACCAACATCGAGGCCATCGGCGTCGACGAGCTCTCGCGCCGCCGCGGGCAACGCTACCTGACGCTGGTCTATCAGATCGACGGCCACTGCAAGCGTCTGCTGTGGGTCGGACGCGAACGCAAGGCCGCGACATTGGAGGGCTTCTTCGACTGGTTCGGCGCCGCACGCAGCGCGGCGCTGTACTTCGTGTGCTCGGACATGTGGAAGCCCTACCTGAAGGTGGTCGCCGAGCGCGCCGGGCAGGCGGTGCAGGTGCTCGACCGCTTCCACATCATGAGCCACTTCTCGCAGGCGATCGACCAAGTGCGCGCGGACGAGGCCCGCAAGCTCGCCGCCGAGGGCCGGGCGCCGGTGCTCAAGCACAGCCGCTGGCTCCTGCTCAAGCGTCCGGAGAACCTCACCGACGGGCAGGCGGAACGGCTTGCGGAGCTGGTGCGTCACAACCTGCGCACGGTTCGCGCCTACCTGCTCAAGGAGGACTTTCAATCGCTGTGGGGCTACGTGTCGCCGTACTGGGCCGGACAGTTCCTCGACCGCTGGTGCACTCGGACGATGCGCTCGCGGCTCGAACCGATGAAGGATGTTGCCCGCATGGTGCGCTCGCACCGCGACCTGATCCTGAACTGGTTCCGAGCCCGGGGGCAGTTCTCCAGTGGCGTTGTCGAAGGCTTCAACGGGAAGGCCAGAGTGATCACCAAACGGGCGTATGGGTTCCGCACCGCCGAGGCACTGGAAGTCGCTTTGTATCACGCACTTGGCGACCTGCCCGAACCAGAACTCACCCACAGATTCTGCTGACGAGGCCTCCAGTCGCTGTCCACGCGTAGCTGACAATCCTGCCGCCCAGATCGATGGCTGCAGCCTCAAGGTGGAGTTTTGTTCCCGTACCGACCTCCGACGGCAGATCCGCCCCTGTTTCCTGCGGCCTAATCAGGACGAGCGGGGGGGATAGGCCGGCAGGTGACACTACAGTCCCCCGTATCATGGCTTGTGCTGCTCCTTCGCTCACTTCACTTCCCCCGTAGCGGAAGATATTCTTCACGAATGTCCACCCATCCATCCCGTAGGTGCACCCGCTTTCGGGACAGGTAGACCGATGCGTGGTTCTGATCCTCTGCGGCCCGGAACTGACATGCAGGATCAGAGAGTAGCGTCGGTTTGACGCCAACCGCTTTGGCCCCGGCGCCGGCAGGCGGAAGTGCATCCAATCGCGGTTGCCGATGTAGCCCTTGCGGTTGAAGGTGGTGCAGACAGCGAAGTTGCCGGGGTAGTGCCCGTCGCAGAGCAGCAAGTGGAGAGCCCCGGCCAACCCCCTCGTCTTGATGTCAACTCCGGTGACCACGTATCCATCCGGATTGGTGCCGGAGTTGAACCGCTGCACGAAGTACTCGCCGCTGTTCATCGTGAGATTTCTCGCACCCCCTCCCGTTGTGTTCAACAGGACGCCATCGTTCGGGAGAGTCGGATCGATATCCTCATCCGGCTGCGCCGAGGCGCTTCCCATCAGTACCAGAACCGCCGTTGTCACCGCCGCCACCATCATTATTCGTAGCCTATTCATCATTGTGTCTCCCTTGCTCATCATCCGTCAGCACCAGACATCGGCCAAGATTCCGTGCATGCAGCAGATCGCTCAACGTCACCTCCTCAGCCAATCCATTTGGACGCTCCGTACCGAGTATCTCGGCAAAGCACTGCTCGCACATCAGCACGATCCGCCCCGTCTCCGCCGGAATCGGGGTCCCGATCTGGACCGTAGCCGGCGCACCGCATTGGCACACCGACTCCGGCCTCAAGTGGATCAGTTGCATGGCTTGCTCGCGTCCAGAGTAAAGCGGACATACCTGTAAGCGCGAACCTCCACCGGAACCTGGCTCAAGTCGGGCAGTTGCGCGAGAAGATGCTCCCAGTCCGACCCGAATCTCCAGTCCTTCGCCTTGAGGTTGTCGTCCTCGAACAGGAGCCCGACTGCCGTATGGTCAGGCTGTGACAGCAGAATCCAGCGTTCCATCACCCAACCTCACGGTCTGCGCGCCGCCCGTGCATGGATCTCCAGCGCCATGTCCGCCGTGGTCCCGTCCGGCCACGGCTCGACCTCTACGCAGACCGGAACCTCCAGTCCACTGGGCACCGGCAGCAGGAACTGTTGCGCTCGCCAGCGCCGGTACGTGGCGGCCACGCCAGGTCCGCTCTCCACCACCAGGCGCCCGACCGTCGACAACAGCTCCGGCGTCAACAAGGACACGTTGTCGACCACCGTTTGGTACTCGTAACGCGTCTTGTCATCGAAATCGCCGTGTCCCAGGAACGCACGTATCGTCTGATGATGGTTCGTCAGGTCGTGAAGACGGTCGAAGTCGCAGCCCAGTCCCTGCTTCAGCACTCCCAGTACCAGAATCTGCCACAGGTCCATCCCCGGACGCCCGACCGTGCGGTCGGCCTCCGGCAGGATGTGCTCGTCCAGCAGCACAAACAGCCGCGCACGCAACGCCTCGTCGCACCAGATGTGCTGAAGCCCCTTCAACACCGCCGGGATGTCGTCCCGCGACTTCGGGTTGATCCAGACCTTCTCGACGGGCACCTGACCGAGCTGGAACTGTGATCGGTGAACTTCTCTCATGATGTCAATGTCGCGAAGATCGCGAAGATCGTCCCGAAATGGGTCGATCCTTGGGAGATCACCCCGCAAGAATACGACATCTGGACGATCTTCGCCACTAGAAATAGACGGTTACACTCTGTAGAATCAACAACTTGCGGGTTTTCCGCCGAACACTAATTAGGGGAGGTAGTCATGCGTCTCGCATCACTCATTGCGTCAGCCGCCGGTATCCTGGTGCTCTTGTCGGCCTCCGGCGTGTCGGCCCAGAGCGCAGCCGAGGAGCCGCGCTCCGGGTGGTACGTCGGCGGCGGCATCGGGGCCACCTGGCCATCGAACCTCGCACAGAGCGGCTGGAATCTGGATCCGATCTGCTATCCGACCGACGCGTGCTTCGACCAGGATCCCAGGCCCGAGATTTCCGGATACCGCTGGCACTACGGCATCGCCGCGGCCACCGGACCCGTGTTCGAGCTCTCGACCGGCCTGTTCGTCGATCGCGCGCGCGTGGAGCTGTCGTTCAGACAGAGGCGGAACGACCTCGATCAGATGTTCCTCAGCGTCACCAACTACGAGGGGGTGGCCATGGAGGATCGGGTCAACAGTACGGTCACGTCTGACACCAGGTCGTCGATCGACCATCTGGCCGTGCGCATGCTGACGGTCAACGCGTACTACGATTTTGCTGCCGGGTCCGTGGTCTCGCCGTATCTGGGCGCCGGGGTGGGGCCCGCGTTCGTCACGGTGGCCGGAGTGCGTTTCTCAGACGAGTACAGGGACACGGCCGTCAACAGCGACGTCTACGATCCGCCCCTGTCGTTCTACAACACCAGCCTGGACGACGACCTGTCCGACACGGTGCTGGCGGGGCACCTGCACGCGGGCGCCGACGTCCGTATTGCCGACAGGACCTGGCTGGGGCTGAAGATGACCTACTCGATGCTGGACGATATCGAGACCCGCGGCGGATACGACCTGCACGCCGCTCACGCGCTGGACCCGGACTTCGAGTACCACAACACGTTCGCCGCCGCGCGCTCCTGGACGCTGATGTTCACGGGTAAGTACGCCTTCGACAACTGAGCCGCCGCGGAACGCCGTTGGCGTGGTAGACATAGCCGATCCGCATGTGTCGTAAACGGTCGTTTGGGACATGAATGGGGTCGTCGGCGAGATGCGCGGGGTCGTTGCCGTCGGGGTGGCCGCAGGCGATGCCGAAGATCCGCTGGCCGAGCAGATCCGCCAACGTATGGCGCACCTTGCCGGGTTCGCGCCGGTCGACCAGACAGTGCACGAACCCGGCCACCAGCCCGTACACCTTCTCGGCCGCCTTGAGCAGCACCGCGCCCCCGTCGGACCTGGTGTGCGGCTGATCGAAGCGGGCCAGCAGCGGGTTGTCGAACAGGTCCGGGAACAGGACAGTCTGTCATCTCGTGTCGGACGTCACGCAAGGGCCTCCGTTTGCGGACAAAAGTCCGCACGGGGTTCGCCAACGTGAACACCGCCATCGCGAAACTCGCCGAACAGCACGCCCGCACCGAGACGCACCGCCTGCGCTGGACGCTCGGCGCGATCGTACGGGGTCCGCGCTCGGTGTCGCGATCCTGCGCCTCCTGGACGGTTGGAGAAACCCCGGCAGTTCGCGGTTGGCACGACGAACGTCAACCCGATGCGAACAACCCGGGTTGAACACGCCCACGAGGCCTCATCCACACGCACTGGTGCTTCTGCCGCAAGCGTTTCCAGGAGAGCGCTTCCGGCCCCTCCCGCTGCAGCCCTCCGGGCACCCAATAAACGGTCGTTGCCGATGGATGCCCTGACGCTCAAGAAACTCTACGAATCCCAGCTCCAGGAAGACCTGAAGTGTCCGGCAACACCGGATTTCAACCGGCGCGAGGTGTTCTACATGCTGCGTCTCTCCCGGCGGATGAATCCCGGGGCGCTGTACGGACACGACCATGCCGGGACATGGGTCTGGTCGGACCTCCACCTGGGTCACACCAAGACAATCGAAGCCTTTGGCCGACCCTTCGGTGGGTATTCCGGAGGAAGTGGAACACGGAATCCGGAGGAAGTGGAACATCGATTCCGGAGGAAGTGGAACAGCGGTTCCGGAGGTCGTGAACGCTCGTCGGTAGCTTGACCCGGCATGCTCTTGCCCTTTCGACAGGAGGGGCGTGGCGATGCCGGCACGGAGGCTGCTGATGAGGAAGATCCGCGAGGTTTTACGACTCAAGCACGAGCAAGGACTGTCCCACCAGGCGGTGGCGCAGGCGTGCGCCGTCGGCGTGGGGACGGTCAATCGCTATCTGCAGAGGGCGGCGCAACGTGGGCTCGGCTGGCCGTTGCCGGCCGATTTGGACGACGCGGCGCTCGAGGCTCGATTGTTTCCACGCGCCGCGCCGGTGCACGACCGGATCCGGCCCGACTGCGCGTACATCCACCGCGAGCTCAAGCGCGACAGCGTCACGCTGCAGTTGCTGTGGGAGGAGTACGCGCAAATCCATCCGGACGGCTACGGCCGCACCCAGTTCTGCGAGATCTACCGGCAATGGACGCGGCGGCTGCGGCCGTCGATGCGGCAGGTGCACCGCGCCGGCGAGAAGACGTTCATCGACTACTCCGGCAAGCGGCCGAGCCTGGTCGACCGGCGCACGGGTGAGCTCCGACGCGTCGAGCTGTTCGTCGCCGTGCTCGGCGCCAGCAGCCTCACCTACGCCGCGGCGACCGAGACCCAGCAGTTGCCGGACTGGATCGACGCGCATATCCGCATGGTGGAGTACTTCGGCGGCGCTACCACGTTGTGGGTCCCCGACCAGCTCAAGAGCGCCATCACCCGCCCCTGCCGCTACGAGCCCGGCGTCAACCGCACCTACGAGGACCTGGCCACCCACTACGGCGCCGTCGTCGTTCCGGCGCGACCGAGGAAACCTCGGGATAAGGCTGCTGTGGAGAATTGTGTACTCATCGCACAGCGGTGGATACTCGCCCGCCTCCGCGACCAGACCTTCTTCGAGCTCGGCCCGTTGAACGCCGCGATCCGCGTCCTGCTCGACGAGCTCAACGACCGGCCGATGAAGAAGCTGGGCGTCAGCCGCCGCGCCCTCTACGAGCAGGTCGACCGGCCGGCGCTCCGGTCCCTGCCGACCGCGCGCTACGTCCTGGCGCACTGGAAGCTGTGCCGCGCCAACATCGACTACCACGTCGAGGTCGAGCGCCACGTCTATAGCGTGCCGTTCCAGCTGGTCCGCGAGCAGGTCGAGGTCCGCTACACCACGAACACGGTCGAGATCTTCTATCGCGGCAAGCGACTGACGTCGCACCGGCGGCGCTACGACGGGCAGCCGTCCACCCATCGCGAGCACATGCCGAGCGCCCACCGCGCGCATGCCGAGTGGACGCCGTCGCGGCTGATCCGTTGGGCCGAGCAGGCCGGACCGGCGACCGGACAGCTCGTCGCCCAGATCATCGAGCGTCGCCCGCACCCGGAGCAAGGGTATCGAGCCTGCCTGGGGATCATGCGCCTGGGACAGCAGTACGGGAACGACCGGCTCGACGCGGCGAGCGCTCGCGCGATGGCACTCGGCTCCTACCGCTATCGCACCGTCAAGAACATTCTCGCCGCCGGCCAGGACCGTCTGCCTCTGGAGCCGGCGGCCGAGACGACCCCGACGCCCACGCACACCAACATCCGCGGCGCCGACTACTACGCCGCGGCCACGACCGAGGAGGAGGACCGATGCTGATCGAACAGACCGTCGACAAACTCAACGCCATGAAGCTGGGCGCGATGGCCGACGCCGTCCAGCAACAACTGCAGAGCGGCGAGGCCGCCACGCTCGGCTTCGAGGAGCGTTTCGGCTTGCTGGTCGACGCCGAGTGGACGGCCCGCGAACAGCGCAAGCTGCAACGGCGCCTGCAGACGGCCAAGCTGCGTCATCCGGCGACGCTCGAGGCCGTCGACTTCACGCCTGCCCGACGGCTCAACCGCCAGCAGGTCCTGACGCTGGGAACCTGCGCGTGGCTCGCCGAGCGCCACAACTTGATCGTCACCGGGCCGTGTGGAATCGGGAAGAGTTTTCTCTGTTGCGCCTTCGTCGAACGGGCGTGTCGCCGCGGCTTCACCGCCCGCTACGTCCGCATGCCGCGCCTGTTGCACGAGGTGGCCGTCGGCCGCGGAGACGGTTCCTACACGCGGCTGATGGCGCGGCTGGCAAAGCTCGACCTGCTCGCCATCGACGACTGGATGCTCGCGCCGTTGCGTGACGCCGAGCGCCGCGACCTGACCGAGGTGATCGAGGACCGCGCCGAACGCGCCTCCACGCTGATCGCCAGCCAGTTGCCGGTGACCGACTGGCACGCCGTCATCGGTGACCCCAACCAGGCCGACGCCATCTGCGACCGCCTGCTCCACGACGCGCACCGCATCGAGCTGAAGGGCCGCTCGATGCGACGTACGCACGACGCGCCGAACAACCGCCCGAAGGAGACGACATGAGCACCAGAACGGCAACGCCATTACCGCGGCGAAGCGAAGCCCAGAACCATCGCGCCGCCGACACGCGTGACCGGGGCACGTCGGGTCCGACCGGCCTGTGGATCCTGCCGGTGATGTGGAAAACGCGCGCGATGCGTTCGGCGCAACTGAGCGGTCGCCGAAGGCGCGTTTCCCACAACACCTTGGACGCCGCAGACGGCGCCCACAGGCTCCACAGGCATCTTCGTCCATGCTCTCGAACACCACGTCACGAGTAGAATCTTGAAGGTCTGCTGCGACACCGAGGGGAGGGAACTGACCGACGAACGTCGCTACGCTCCGACGAGCGTTCCACTTCGCCGGAAACCGTGTTCCAGATCCCCGGAAACGCTGTTCCACTTCACCGGAATACCCACTTCGGGGCGGCTGACGAGATGAACGACAAGGTCTTCCGGAACTGGGAGCAGGTGGTCGCTTCCGCGGACACAATCCTGATCCTCGGTGACGTGACCGTCCACGGTCTCTGGGGCCAGCGGCTCAACCGGGTGCATGACGCACCGGGGCGAAAAATCCTCGTGTACGGGAACCACGAGATCACCCGCACCGGCTTGCTGGATACCAATGGCTTCGACGAAGTGCACAGCAGTTTGTACGTGGACGGCGATCCGCCCCTACTGCTCACGCACGTGCCACTTCGAATCGTCCCAGAAGGTTGCGTGAACATTCACGGCCATCTACACCACAAACGCGTGCCGGGGAGGACGAGGCACATCAACGTCAGCGTCGAGCAGCTCCAGTACCGGCCAAGGGCCCTCTCCACGCTCCGCAGGCTCGCCCAGCACCTCGTGAGGGGCGAGACCGTGCGCGGGCGCACGACAGCAGACCAACTGAATTGGATCGGCTGAAGGGACCCCACTCCCGCTGGCCCGATGGCCAGACCGCAAGCGGAAACGCAATTCTACACCAGTCAATTGTGGGATCACGTGTGGGATCTCTCGGCTCCAGCTACCGTAAGTCCCGAGTGTTCAGTAGTTTACAAACGTCCCCACTCCTGCGGGGATAGGAACGCACGCCGTACTTGTCCTGGCCCTCGACGTAGTCGGCGCCGGCCGCCACCATCAGGGCCGTCGTGTTGTCGTCGGTGGTCAGCAACGGGTCGGCGCCCGCCTCCACGAGAATGCGCATGATCTCGACGTCGCCGAAGCTCGCGGCGAGCAGGAAGGGCGTGGAGCCGGACGTGGCCGGTGTCAGCCCGTTGTCCTGGGTGATGCGGCGGGAAATCAACGGCAGCGACCGCTCCAGGCGCGCGTCGGGGTCCGCGCCGGCTGCGAGCAACGCGCGGACGACGTCGGGCATCTCCCGCTGCGTCGCCGCGTGCAGCGGCGTACGCCCGGCACCGCTGTGGTTCGGGTCGGCGCCGCGCGCGATGAAAAAGCGCGCCATGGCGGCGTGGCCGCTGTCGATGGCTACCAGCAGGGCCGATGCCTCCGTGTCGGCCTTGAACAGCACCCGCGCGTTCGTGTCGCCGCCGATGCCGTCCGGGGCCGCCTCGTTCACGTCGGCGCCCGCGGCAAGCAGGAGCCGAGCCACGTCCACGTTGCCCTGCTGCGCGGCAAACTGCAACGGGGTGAATCCGTTCGTCGAGCGGGTGGTGGCGCCGCCGCCGGTTTCGAGCAGGACTTCCGCCACCTGCGGGTGGTCTTCCGCCACGGCCCACATCAGCGCCGTCTGGCCCCGCGTGGACTCCGCCGCGGTCGGGTCGGCTCCCGCGCGGAGCAGCCGGCGGACGACCCCGACGTCGCCGACTCGCGCCGCGGTCATCAGCGGCGTCACTCCGCTGGTCCGCGCAACGTTCGGATCGGCCCCCGCCTCGAGCAGCAGATCGACCATCGCGACGCTGGCGTTGAGACAGGCGAGGGCCAGGGACGTCATCCCGTGGTCGTCGGCCGCGTCGACGTCGGCGCCGGCGCCGATGAGCAGCTCCGCGACATCCGGAAGGTCACGGTGAGCGGCCCAGTGCAGCGCCGTCGCGCCGTCCCCCTGCGGCTGGTCGACGTCGACACCCTCGGCCACGAGCCACTCGACGCGAGCGGGATCCGCCGCCTTGACCGCGTCGATCAAGGGAAGGTCGACGGCGCCCGACACGGGCGCCACTCCGAGTGGTCCGACCGCGAGAAGCGCAACGATGATCGGCAGGATCCGCATGGCTGGACATCCCCTTCCGCGTGACATGCTTCTTGACACTCTCGAAACAACGTCATGATAATGCATCCTTACCCGACACACGACTCGCGAATTCGCGCGCAGCCGGACGGCCCATGACACTTCACCTGCCCGTACGCCGCCTGCGATGGCTCGTCGCCCTCTGCCTCCTCGCCGCCTGGGGCGGGTCGGCGCCGCTTGCCGCACAGACCGCCGCGTCGGCGGATCCGGCCACCGAGCACGGCCGGCTGCTCCGCCGTTACTGCGTCGGTTGCCACAACGACCGGACGCTGACCGCCGGGGTCACGCTGCAGAGCCTCGATCTCGCTCGCATCGGCGAGGACGCCCACGAGACGGAGATCTGGGAGAAGGTCGTCCGCAAGCTGAGCACCCGCTCGATGCCGCCGGCGGATCGGCCCAGACCGGACGAGGCCACCTACGACGAGTTGACCGCGTGGATCGCGGATCGCATCGACGAGGCCGCGGCGACACGCCCCGACCCCGGCCGGCGCCATGCCGTACACCGGCTGAACCGCGCCGAGTACGCCAACGCGATTCGCGACCTGCTCGCTCTCGACATCGACGAGCGAACGCTGCTGCCGCCGGACGATTCCGGCTTCGGCTTCGACAACATCGCCGACGTGCTGTCGGTCTCGCCGATGCTGACCGAGCGCTACCTGGCCGCATCGCGCAAGATCGCGCGGCTGGCGGTCGGCGATCCGGCGCTGCAGCCGACCACCGAGGTCTTCGCGGTCGACAAGAACCTGCGCCAGAATGAACGGGTCAGCGAAGATCTGCCGTTCGGTTCGCGCGGGGGGCTGGCCGTCCAACACTACTTCCCGGTCGACGGCGAGTACGTGGCGAAGATCTTCCTGCTGCGGACCTACGACGGCCGCGTCCGCGGGCTGCTCGAGCCGCACGAGTTGGAGGTGCGCCTGGACGGGGCGCTCGTCGAGTCCCTGACCGTCGGCGGACCGGTGTTCGACGAGGACGACAACCCCGCGCGCCGCGATCTCCGGAACGTCCCGGACGACGGCCAGGAGGTACGGTTCGCCGCGCAGGCCGGACCGGCGACGCTGGCCGTGAGCTTCGTGGACCAGCAGGCGTACCTGGAGGGCATGCGGCGCCCCGACTACCGCGTCACCAGCTACGAGTACGCCGGCGACCAGACGATTCCCCCCGGCATCGGGAGCGTGGAGCTGCGCGGGCCGTACCACGTCACCGGCCGGGGCGACACGCCGAGCCAGCAGCGCGTCTTCACCTGCCGTCCTGCCACGGGCGCGGACGAAATTCCCTGCGCCACCGAGATCGTGACGCGGCTCGCCCGGCGGGCGTTCCGGCGCGCGGTGACCGACCGCGACATAGAGATGCTGCTCGGCTTCTTCGAGGCGGGCCGCGCCGGAGGCGACTTCGACGCGGGCGTCGAGATGGCGCTGCGGCGCATCCTCGTGAGCCCGGACTTCCTCTTCCGGCGCGAAACCGACCCGGTCGACATCAGTCCCGGCAAGCCGTACGCCATCAGCGACCTGGAGCTCGCGTCGCGCCTGTCGTTCTTCCTCTGGAGCAGCATCCCGGACGGCGAGTTGCTCGACGCCGCCGAACGCGGGGAGCTCCGCGATCCGGACGTGTTGGGAGCCCAGGTCCGGCGCATGCTGGCCGACCCGCGCACGCGGGCTCTGGTCGACAACTTCGGCGGCCAGTGGCTGTACCTGCGCAACATGCCGCTGGTCACGCCCGACCCGCAGGCGTTCCCGGAGTTCGACACCAACCTGCGCGAGGCGATGTCCCGCGAGATGACGCTCTTCCTCGGCAGCCAGATCCGCGAAGACCGTAGCGTGCTCGATCTGCTGACCGCCGACTACACGTTCGTCAACGAGCGGCTCGCGAACCACTACGGCATGCCGAGCATCTACGGGAATCACTTCCGCCGCGTCGAGCTGAGCGGCGCGCAGGCGGCCCGCCGGGGCCTGCTCGGAAAAGGCAGCCTGCTGACCGTCACCTCCTACGCACATCGCACGTCGCCGGTGCTGCGCGGCAAGTGGCTGCTGGAGAACATCCTTGGCACGCCGCCGCCGCCGCCGCCGCCCGACGTCCCCGCGCTCGAAGAGAACGACGCGGCGGGCGTCGCCCCGCGGTCGGTCCGCGAGCGTCTGGAGCAGCACCGCGCCAACCCGGTCTGCGCGAGCTGCCACCGGATCATGGACCCGCTCGGATTCGCGCTCGAGAACTTCGACGGCGTCGGCCGCTGGCGTGACGTCGGCGAGGACGGCACGCCGATAGACGCCAGCGGCACGCTCACCGACGGGACACCGGTCGACGGTCCGGGCACGTTGCGGCAGGCATTGCGCGGCCGGGGCGAGAACTTCGTCACGACGGTGGCCGAGAAGCTGCTGACCTACGCGGTCGGGCGCGGGGTGGAGTCGTTCGACGGACCCGCCGTCCGGAGCATCGTGGACGCAGCGGCCGGCGAGGGGTATCGTTGGTCAGCCCTCGTCGAGGGCATCGTCCGGAGCACGCCGTTTCAGATGAGGAGATCAGCGGAGCCATGATCATCACCAAGCACTCGCTCCCCCGCCGCACTTTTCTCCGCGGCGTCGGCGCCTCGCTGGCGCTGCCCTTGCTCGACAGCATGGTTCCGGCCTTCGCGGCCGTGCGGAGCTCGGCGGCGAAGCCGGTCCCGCGCCTGTTCACCGGATACGTGCCGAACGGCGTGATCATGGACCAGTGGACGCCGGCCGCCGAAGGGGCACTGACCGACCTGCCCGCGACGCTGCAGCCCTTGACGCCGTTCCAGGACAAGCTGCTGATCGTCAGCGGCCTCGCCGACGCCCCGGCGTTCCCGCTACCCGGAGAGGGGACCGGCGACCACGTGCGCGCCGCCGCGACGTTCCTCACCGGCGTGCACCCGAAGAAGACCGACGGTCCCGACATCCGCGGCGGCACGTCGATGGATCAGATCGCGGCTGGCGTGCTCGGGACCGAGACCGTCCTGACGTCGCTGGAGCTCGCCATCGACCCGAACGAGCTGATCGGGGCATGCGAAGCGGGCTGGAGTTGCGCGTACGCCAACACCCTGTCGTGGCGCAATCCGACCAACCCGCTCCCGATGGAGAACCAGCCGCGCGCGGTCTTCGAGCGGCTGTTCGGCGACACCGACAACACGACGCCGGCGGCGCGGCTCGCCCGGATTCAGGAAGATCGCAGCATCCTCGACTCGCTGGTACACGAGGTGGCCGACTTCCAGCGCGTGCTCGGACCGGGCGACCGGACCAAGGTGACGCAGTACCTGGACGCCATCCGCGACATCGAGCGCCGCATCCAGCTCGCCGAGGCGCAGAGCCACCGGGAGCTGCCGGAGCTGGCGCGGCCGAGCGGCGGAATCCCGGACACGTTCGCCGAGCACGCCCGGGTGATGCTCGACCTGCAGGTGCTCGCGTTCCAGGCCGACCTGACCCGCGTCATCACCTTCATGATGTCGCGCGAGGTGAGCCCGCGCACCTACCCCGAGCTGGGGATTCCGGATCCGCACCACGGGCTGTCGCACCACCAGAACCGCCCGGAGCAGATGGCCAAGCTGGCGAAGCTCAACCGCCACCACATCGAGCAGATCGCCTACTTCATGGACAGGCTCGCGGCCACGCCGGACGGCGACGGCACGCTCCTCGATCAGGTGCTGCTCCAGTACGGCTCCGGCATCAGCGACGGCAACCAGCATCTGCACGTGAACCTGCCGGTCATCGTGGCCGGGGCCGTCGAGGGTGGGCGACATCTGCGTGTCGCCGAGGAGACGCCGCTCACGAACCTGCAGCTCGCCGTTCTCGACAAGCTCGGCGTGCCGACCGAGAAGCTGGGCGACAGCACCGGCGTCGTGAAGCATCTGGCGGGAGTCTGAGCCCATCGACACCAGGGCCGTCAGCACACCTCGCACGCGACATGGGCGCCGCCGAGTCGGTCCGGCTCGGCGGCGCGTCGTGTACAGTCACGGCCGTAGCGCGCCAGCGCTACGGCTCAACGAGCGGCCAGCCCCGTGACCACCGTCCATCAGCCCGTGATGATCGAGGCCGATGGCCTCACCAAACGCTACGGCGACGCGGTCGTCGTCGACGACTTCAGCCTGCAGGTGCGGGCCGGCGAGCTCGTGGTCCTGCTGGGCGGCTCGGGCTCGGGCAAGACCACGACGCTCAAGATGATCAACCGGCTGATCGAGCCCACGGCCGGTTCCGTGCGCCTCGACGGCGTCGACACATCCGAGCTGCCGCCCCACGAGCTGCGCCGGGGCATAGGCTACGTATTTCAGCGGATCGGTCTGTTTCCCCACATGACGGTCGGCGCGAACATCGCGGTCACGCCGGGGCTGCTCGGGTGGCCCCCCGAGCGTATCGCGGCGCGGGTCGACGAACTGCTCGCTCTCGTGGAGCTCGATCCCGCCGTGCGCGACCGCGGACCGAGCGAGCTCTCGGGCGGACAGCAACAGCGTGTCGGGGTGGCGCGCGCCCTGGCCGCCGAGCCCCGGGTCATGTTGCTGGATGAACCGTTCGGGGCGCTCGATCCGGTCACCCGCGAGCGGCTGCAGCAGTCGTTCCTGCGCATCCGTACGAGGCTCGCGCTGACGACCGTCTTCGTGACCCACGACATGACCGAGGCGCTGACCCTCGCGGACCGCATCGGCGTCATGCACGAAGGCCGTCTTCTGCAGCTCGGCACGCCCCGCGATCTGCTCACGCGCCCCGCCGACGACTACGTCGACCGCCTGATGAGCACGCCGCGCCGGCAGGCGGCCGTCGTCGATGCCCTGATCGCTGGGACGACCGCCGAGGCCCCGTCATGACCGAGCTGCTCGCAGTGCTGCCGTCGTACCTGACCGCGCACCTGCAGCTCACGCTGCTGGCGCTGCTGCTGAGCGTTGGCGTGAGCGTCCCGCTCGGCGTCGCCGCGACGCGCGTCGCGTGGCTCGAGCAGCCGGCGCTGGCCCTGGCCGGGCTCATCCAGACCGTACCCAGCCTGGCGCTGCTGGCCGCAATGGTGCCGGTGCTCGCCGCTCTGGGCCTGCAGAGCATCGGGTTCCTGCCCGCCATCGTCGGGCTGACGCTGTACGGGGTGCTGCCGGTGCTGCGCAACACGGTCACCGGAATCGCCGGCGTCGATCCCGCCCTCACGGAGGCGGCGCGCGGGGTCGGCATGACGCCTCGGCAACAGCTCCTGCTGGTGGAGCTGCCGCTGGCGATGCCGATCATCGTCGCAGGCATCCGCACCGCGACGGTCTGGGTGGTCGGCATCGCGACGCTGTCGACGCCGGTGGGGGCGACCAGCCTCGGCAACTACATCTTCAGCGGGCTCCAGACCCGCAACTACACCGCGATCCTCGTCGGCTGCGTGGCTGCCGCGGGCCTGGCCCTGCTGCTGGACGGACTCGTCCGGGCGGTCGAGGTCGGTATCGAGCGACGCCGCCGCGGCCAGCTCGCCGCGGCGCTTGCAGCCGTCGGCCTGCTCTACGCCTACGCGGGGATCACGCTCGCGGCGCCCCTGTTCGGCGACCGGGAGCGGCCGATCGTCGTAGGCGCGAAGAGCTTCACCGAGCAGTACATCCTGAGTGCCGCGATCGCCGGCTGGATCGAGCACGAGACCAGCCGGCCTACGACGATGCTCCAATCCCTCGGCTCGCTCGTGGCGTTCGATGCCCTGGACGCCGGAGAGATCGACATCTATGTGGACTACACCGGCACCCTCTGGGCGAACGAGATGGGGCGGGCGCAGATCCAGGCCGGGCGCGCGGAGATGCTCGAGGGTGTCCGCGACTTCCTCGAAACGGGGCACGGCATGACCCTGGCGGCGACGCTCGGCTTCGAGAACACCTACGCTCTGACCGTGCGGGCATCCGACGCGGATCGACTGGGCCTGCGCACCATCGGCGACCTCGTGGACCATGCGCCGCGGCTGGCGATCGGCGCCGACGTCGAGTTCTTCGCGCGCCCGGAATGGCCGGCAGTCCGCGACACCTACGGGCTCGACTTCCGGGAAGAGCGCGCGATGGATGCATCGCTCATGTACCAGGCCGTTGCGACCCGGGAGGTCGACGTGATCAGCGCCTACACGACGGATGGACGGATCGCGGCCTACGATCTGCGCGTGCTCGAGGACGACCGCGGCGCGATCCCGCCGTACGACGCGATCGTGGCGGCCGGCGCCCGACTCGCCCGGGAGGCACCGGACGTGCTGGCGGCGCTGGCGCGTCTCAACGGCGCGATCGACGCGGACCGGATGCGCGCCATGAACCTGCAGGTCGACGAACGGGGAGAGGCGCCGGGAGCGGTGGCGGCGGCGTTCGTCGAAACGCTGTCCAACGACCGCGCTCCGTGAGCGGTTACCGCACGGGTGACCGGGGCCCACGAGGAGACCTTCGCATGCCGATTCTGGAGTTCCTGGGACTCGCGGGGGCCGCTGGCGACGACGCGTCACCCGAGGCCGACGCCATCCGCCACATCGTGGGCGAGCTCGAGGCGCTGCCGGACGATCGTGCCCGCCACCTCGCCACGTTCGCGTGGGTGCTCGGCCGCGCCGCCCATGCCGATTCCCACGTCAGCGAACACGAGACGCGGAAGATGAAGGAGATCGTGCGCGTCCTCGGCCACCTGTCGGAGGCGCAGGCGGTGCTGGTGGTGGAGATGGCCAAGCACCAGGTGCGCCTGTTCGGGGGCACCCAGAACTACGTGGTCACGCGCCAGTTCCGCGAGCTGTCGACCCCGGAGCAGCGGATCGAGCTGCTCGAATGCGTCTTCGCCGTCTCCGCCGCCGACGAGTCGATCACGGTCGTCGAGGAGGGCGAGGCGCGCAAGATCTCGACCGAACTCGGCCTCGACCACGCCGAGTTCGTCCGCGCCCGCGCGGCGTACGTCGAGCACTTGGAGGCGCTGAAGACCCTACGCGCCAGACGCCCGACCCTTGCGCGCCGACACTGACACCGCGGGGTTCGCGTCCAGCATCACGGCCAGCCAGCGCAGATCGGCGGTGTTCTCGAGCGCGATCTTGACGACCATGGTCAGGGGCACCGAGAAGAGCATCCCGACCGGCCCCCAGACCCAGCCCCAGAAGACGAGGGACACGAAGACCACCAGGGTCGACAGACCGAGGCGCCGGCCGAGCAGCGTCGGCTCGATCAGGTTCCCGAACGCAACGTTCACGAGCAGGTACCCCGACGCGATGATCACGGCCGGACCGGGACCGAGCTGCAGCAGCGCCAGCAACACGGCCGGGACCGCCGCGAAGATGGAGCCGAGGGTCGGGATGAAGTTGAACATGAACGCGACGACGCCCCACAGCAGCGGAAAGTCGAGCCCCATGATCGCGACCCAGACCCCGATGATGATCCCGGTGGCCGCGCTGACCGTGGCCTTCGTGACGAGGTAGGTCTGGATCTGGTCGGAGATGCGCCCGAGGTGCCCGAACGGGTCGGGTCCCGCACCGAAGGCGAGCTTGATCTTCGCGGTGAAGCCGGCCGCCTCGAACAGGATGAAGACCACGGTCAGGAACACCAGAAAGGCGTTCGACAGAAAAGCGCCCACCGCCCGCACCGCGTTGCCGACGATCGCGCCGGTGTTGCCGACGATCGCACCGAGCGTATCGACCGTGCCGAAGGCTGCCAGGGAAACAGATCGCAGATCCTCCCGCAACTGCTCCACCGGCAGTCCCAGGGACGCGCCCAGCGCGGTCAAGGAGGTTCCCAGCTCGCCCACGCGGGCGCGATAGCGGGGAATCACCTCCGTCAACTGGTTCACCGACTGTGCCAGCAGCGCGACGAGGATGCCGATGACCGACGCGACGGCCAGGACGGTCAGCAGAACGGCCAGAGGCTTCGGCACGCGCAGGCGCACGAGCCAGTTCATCAGCGGCACGTTCACCACCGCCAGAAAAACGGCGATCAGGAACGGCAGGATGAGCGCGGCGGCGGCGCGCAGGCCGGCGATGACGATGACGATACAGGCCGCGGCGACGAGGAATCGCAGGCCGGCATCGCGGCGCTGGCGCGGCTCAGGGCTCATGGCGCGGCTCGGGGATCATGGCGCGTCGAAGAGGGTGAGCGCGAAAGCCGCGTCGCGCTCGATCCACTGCGCGCGGTATGCGAGACCGGCCCGCGCGGCCATGTCCACCACGTCATCCGGACGGTACTTGTACGAGCTCTCGGTCCAGATCGACTCGCCCTCGGCGAACCGGACGCAACAGCCGGCCGCCGGAAGACAGACGGTCTGCTCCACCTGACTGACGAGATGGGACTCGATGCGCGATTCCCGCGCGTTCCAGACGACGCGGTGCGCGAACTGCCCGAGCTCGAAGTCCGCGTCGAGCTCGCGGTTCAGGCGCACGAGGAGATTGCGGTTGAACGACGCGGTCACCCCCAATGGGTCGTCGTAGGCCAGGATCAGGTCCGGCTCCGGCTTGACCAGGTCCGTGCCCAGCAGCAGGCTGTCGCCGGGCCGCAACGCGGCGCGGATCGCTGCGAGAAAACGGTCTGCCTCATCCGGGGCGAGGTTTCCGATATTCGATCCAAGGAAAAGCACCATGGCCGGGCGACCCGGCTCGAGCTCGGCAACCGCGGCCCGCAGCCCGTCGGCGTACGAGGTGCAGTGCCCCCGCACCGTAACGAGGGGCTGGCGCGCCACGGCGCGGCTGGCCTGTGCGAGCGCCGTCTCCGAGATGTCGATCAGATGAACCGTCGCGGCACGGTCCTGCTCGACCAGCCCCGCGGCCAGGATGGCGAGTTTCTCGCCGTTGCCGCCGCCGAGCTCGATCAGCGTGGCGGGATCGGCGAGCCGCGCGAGGATCGCGTCGCGCTCCCGCGTCAGGAGGGCGCACTCACCGCGCGTGATCGGGTACCAGGGCAGCTCGCAGATGGCCTCGAACAGGTGCGACCCGAGCGCATCGTAGTGATACTTCGTGGCCAGGCGCTTCGGCCGACTCGTGAGCCCCTCGACCACGTCGCGCACGAGAGCTTCGTCGGGACCCGTCTGCGGAGCCGTCCCCGGGCGGTCGGATACCGCCTCCAGCCCCGTCACTGCGCATCTCCGGCGCAGCGGAACGTCGCGTACGCGTACGGATAGTGCGGCCGGAACCAGTTCCGGAAGCTGCGGCGCACGAGGCCGCGCGCCGTGGCCGGGGACGCCCCTTTGACGACGAAGTGCTCCCCGTCGAAAAAGTCGGCGGAGTACTCGGGATACGATGCCATCGCCTCGAAGCCGGGAAAACCGGCGAACGGGGTGGACGTCCATTCCCAGCCGTTGCCGGCGAGATCGTGCACGCCCCAGGCGCTCGCACCCGCGGGGAAGGAACCCACGGGCACCGGATCCCAGTGCCGGAAATCGAAGTTTCCCCTTGTTTCGTCGGGCGCCGCGTCGCCCCAGGGATGCGCCCGCTCGGAGCCGACGGGCGTTCCGAAGGCGGCCCGGTGGTACTCGGCTTCCGTCGGCAGCCGCTGCCCCTTCAAGCGCGCGAAGGCGCTCGCCTCATCGTGGGTCACGTAGACCGGCCACGCCGGCGGCAGCGGCACACCGCCGAACATGCCGCGCCAGAACCACTCGCCATCCAGACGTTGCCAGAACGACGGGTGCGCGCGACCGGCCTCCTGGCGCCGGCGCCAGGCCCCGGGCGACCACAGTGCGTCGTCGTCGTAACCGCCGGCTTCGACGAACGCCAGATACTCGGCGTTGGTCACGTCGTGGACGTCGATCGCAAACGCCGGAACCTCGACGCCGAGCGACGGAAACTCGTTGTCCCAGCCGAACCGGATCCCGGTCGTTCCGGCTCCCAGCGTGGCGCTTCCGGCGGGAATCGTGACCATCGCGCGCCGGACCGGACCGGAATCGGCCACCCCGACCGGCTCGTACCCGCCGGGACGCCGCTTGAACCGCGGGTCGAGACGGTGCCACATGTAGAGCAGCGTCTCCTGGTGCATTTCCTCATGCTCCAGGATCGTGAAGACGCCCTGGCCGCGCCGCAGCACCGCGTTGCCGTCGGCCTCGATGGTGGCGGATGCGAGCGCGGTCAGGATGGCGTCGTCGGCCTGCTCCACGTAACGGCGCACGGCGTCGCGCGACGGCCAACTCTCGACAGCGCTCGCCGAGGCGGCCCTTCCGTCGGCCGGGTCGATCCCGCGCGCGAACAGCACCTCCAGGTCGCCGTCGACCCCCGGATGCCCGAGCCCCTTCTTGAGAAGGGCATTGACCGCGAACGCGGGAATATGGCCGTCGTAGAACACGACGGGATGCCGGAGCGGGATCGGCCGCTCGTAGTAGGCGTCCGGCACGAGCATCTCGAAGAGTTCCCGCGTCCGAGCCCGGTTTTCGCGATAGACCTGAATGACCTGCCGGCGATCGACGACGCCGGCGCCGGACGGCGCAACGTGCATCAAGGCGTCCTCCCGCGTCGAAACATGCTGCGACTGATCGTACCAGAACATCGCAAGCCGGACGCAGGCGGCGAGCGGGGCTGGTATGCTAATCTGATCTGCGATAGCGGCATCCACGGCTCCACCCCCGCGCCGGCGCAACGACGCGAAAGTGGCGAAACTGGCAGACGCGCCGGATTTAGGATCCGGTAGCCGCAAGGCTATGGGGGTTCGAGTCCCCCCTTTCGCACCATCCTGCGACGCGACCGCAACGCAGCCTCGGGACTGAAGTCGGACCACCGGCACGCCGGGAGCTGGAACGGTCGACGAGTACACGATGACGACGGCGATGAAATCGGAGATGAGGAACGTCGATGCGTGCCGCAAGGAGCTGACCGTCGAGATCCCGGCGGCCACGGTCGACGCGGCGATCGGCCGTATCTCCGCGCGCTACGGCCGGTCGGTGAAGGTTCAGGGATTCCGGCCCGGCAAGGTGCCCGCGCGGGTCGTGCGCGCCCGCTTCCACGATCAGATCCTTCGCGACGTCGCCCAGGATCTGATCCCCGCGGCCGTCGACGAGGCCGTGGCGGAGCACGATCTGCAGCCGGTGGCCACGCCGGAGATCCGCGACGTGGAGGTCGACGACGGGAAGCCGCTGACCTTCACCGCGCTCATCGAGACGGTCCCGGCGATAGATCCGGGCGACTACACCGCGTTCACGCTGCGCCAGACGCCGGCCGCGATAGATGCGGGCGCCGTCGACCTGGCCGTCGAACGGCTGCGCCAGGGACGTGCGCAACTGGAACCGGTCACGAAACGCGCCGCGGAGCGCGGCGATGTCCTGACCATCAATCTCGAGCGGCGGCTGCCCGATCAGCCGCCGGCGGCGCCGGAGCGTCTGCAGGGCGTGCGGATCGAGATCGGAAGCGACGTGAATCCGCCCGGCTTCGACGACGAGCTCGTCGGGCTCGGGCCGGGCGCCACGCGCTCGTTCACGGTGACCCACGCGGAGAACGACGCCGTCCGCAGGCTCGCGGGCCGGCAGGCTTCCTACGAGATCGAGGTAAAGAACGTGCAGCGGCCCGTGCTGCCGGATCTGGACGACGAGTTCGCCAGATCGATCGGCGAGTTCGACGACCTGGCCGCGTTGCGCGCGCAGGTGGAGACGGACCTGCGTGCGCAGGCCGAGGCCGAGGCGCGCAACGAGGTGCGCCAGGAGTTGCTGCGGCAGCTCGCGCAGGTCACGGTCGAGGTGCCGGAAGCGCTGATCGGCCGCGAGCTGGACCGTCGGGTGGAACAGGTCGCGCGGCGCCTGCTGGAGGAACAGATCGACCCCCGGCAGGCGCGCATCGACTGGGATGCGTTCCGCGAGCAGCAGCGCGCCTCGGCGACCGATACCGTCCGCGGAATGCTCGTGCTCGAAGAGATCGCCGATCGGGAAGCGATCGAGATCACCGGCAGCGACGTCGACCAGGAGATCGAGCGCCAAGCGGCGCTGAGCGGCCGCACGCCGCAAGCGGTCCGTGCGCTCCTCGAGAAGGACGGGGGAACCGGACGGCTCGAGGCGGGCCTGCGGCGCGAGAAGGCGATCTCGCTACTGATGAAGCGCGCGACGATCGTGAGCCTCTGAACCTCGCGCTACGGCCGACCGGCAACGCGTCGCGGGCCGGCACCTCGTACCGTGTAACCTATATTCCCATGGCTGAATCGAGATCGCAGCTCATCCCGATGGTGGTCGAGCAGACCAACCGGGGCGAACGCGCCTACGACATCTACTCCCGCCTGCTGAAGGACAGCATCGTCTTCATCGGGTCGCCCATCGACGACGCGCTCGCGAACGTGGTCATCGCGCAGATGCTGTTCCTCGAGGCGGAGGATCCCGACCGCGACATCCTGCTCTACATCAACAGCCCGGGCGGCGTGATCTCGGCCGGGCTCGCGATCTACGACACGATGCAGTTCATCAAGCCGGACGTGCAGACCTACTGCATCGGCCAGGCCGCCTCGATGGCCGCCGTGCTGCTCGCGGCCGGTACCCAGGGGAAGCGCTTCTCGCTCCCCAACTCGCGCATCATCATCCACCAGCCGCTGATGACCGGGCTGGGCGGGCAGGCGACGGACATCGACATCCACGCCAAGGAGATCCTGCGCACGCGCTCGCGGCTGAACGAGATCCTCGCCGGGCACACGAAACAGTCGCTCGACCGGATCGCCGAGGACACCGAGCGGGATTACATCATGAGCGCCGAGCAGAGCCGCGAATACGGTATCATTGACGACGTGATCAGCGAGCGGGCGTAGCGTCGGTGAGTGTGCGTCAGGGCATGGCCAAGAAAGCCGCCAGCGGCGAAACGCTCCGTTGCTCTTTCTGCAACAAGGACCAGAACGACGTCCGGAAGCTCATCGCCGGGCCGACGGTCTTCATCTGCGACGAGTGCGTCGACGTCTGCAACGACATCATCGCGGACGACAGCCGCTTCGAGAGCAAGGGCGCCCTCCGATCCAGCCTGCCGGTCCCGGCGGACATCAAGAAGTTCCTCGACCAGTACGTGATCGGCCAGGAAGTCACGAAGAAGAAGCTCGCGGTCGCCGTCTACAACCACTACAAGCGGGTCGAGATCCAGAAGCGGGTGAAGAACCGGCACGAGCCGGAGCTCACCAAGTCGAACATCCTGCTGATCGGGCCGACCGGCACCGGCAAGACGCTTCTGGCGCAGACGCTGGCCCGCCTGCTCGCGGTTCCCTTCACGATCGTCGATGCGACGACGCTGACAGAGGCCGGCTACGTCGGCGAGGACGTCGAGAACATCATCCTCAAGCTGCTGCAGGCGGCCGGCGGCGACATCGACAAGTGCCAGCAGGGCATCATCTACATCGACGAGATCGACAAGATCTGCCGCAAGGACGAGAACCCGTCGATCACCCGCGACGTGTCGGGCGAGGGCGTGCAGCAGGCGCTGCTGAAGATCCTGGAAGGCACGGTCGCCAACGTGCCGCCCCAGGGCGGCCGCAAGCACCCGCACCAGGAGTTCTTCCAGATCGACACCACCAACGTCCTGTTCATCTGCGGCGGGGCGTTCGTCGGGCTCGAGAAGATGATCCAGCACCGGCTCGGCCGGAAGACACTCGGCTTCCGGGCCGACATCCGGTCCGCGCGGCAGTCGGGCGTCGGCTCCCTGCTGCAGCGCGTCGAGCCGCAGGATCTGATCAAGTACGGCCTGATTCCGGAGTTCGTCGGCCGCCTCCCCGTGCAGGGCACGCTGCACGAGCTCGACCAGGCGGCGCTCGTCAAGATTCTGACGACACCGCGCAACGCCATCACTCGCCAGTATCAGAAGCTGTTCGAATACGAGGACGTGAAGCTCCGTTTCGACGACGACGCGCTCGAAGCCATCGCGGAATCGGCGCTCGACCGGAAGATCGGGGCGCGCGGACTGCGGATGATCATCGAAGAGCTGATGCTCGACATCATGTACTCGCTGCCGGGCAACAAGAAGGTCACCGAGTGCGTGATCACCCGTGAAGCCGTGCTGGCCAAGGACAAACCCATAACCCTCATCGAAAAGGCCGGGTAACCGGGCCAGGATCCTCATCGCATGGAAGCCTACGAAACTCTGCCAATCGTGCCGTTACGGGACGTCGTCGTCTTCCCGCACATGATGATGCCGTTCGTCGTGGGGCGGCCGTCGTCGACGCGCGCGCTCGAACATGCCCTGTCCAGCGACAAGCGCATCTTCCTGGCCGCGCAGAAGGACGCCGCGAACGACGACCCGAACCCCAACGACATCTACACGATGGGATGCGTGGCGAACATCGTCCAGAGCCTGCGGCTCCCGGACGGCAACGTGAAGGTCCTCGTCGAGGGAGTGGACCGCGCCCGCACGATCGAGTGGAAGGAGGACAAGGGGTTCTACCGCGTGGTCGCGAAGGTGCTCGGCCGGCAGAGCGGTCCGGGCGAGGACGTGGAAGCGGCGATGAACAAGGTCGTGTCGCAGTTCGAGCAGTACGGCAAGCTCTCGAACAACCTCCAGCACGACGCGATGATCGCTGCCGTCCGTGTCGACGATCCGAGCAAGCTCGCCGACACGATCGCCGCGCATCTGGCCATCGGCGTGGGCGAGAAGCAGAACCTGCTGGAAATCATCTCGCCGCTCGAACGGCTGACGCGTATCGCCAGCATCCTCGAAGCCGAGGTCGACAAGCTCCAGGTGGACCGCCGCATCCAGTCTCGCGTCAAGAAGCAGATGGAGAAGGCGCAGAAGGAGTACTACCTCAACGAGAAGATGAAGGCGATCCAGAAGGAGCTGGGCCGCAAGGAGGAGCGGGGCAACGAGGCGGACGACCTGCGCAAGAAGGTCCATCGCGCCCGGATGCCGAGCGAGGTCGAGGAGAAGGCGCTGCAGGAGCTGAAGCGCCTCGAGGCGATGCCCCCGATGTCGGCCGAAGCGACGGTGTCCCGCAACTACCTGGACTGGCTGATCGCGGTGCCGTGGTACAAGCGGACTCGCGAGAGCCGCGACCTGAGCCGGGCCGAGGAGATCCTGAACGACGACCACTACGCGCTCGAGAAGATCAAGGACCGCATCCTGGAGTTCCTCGCGGTCCGGTCACTCGTGCGCAAGCCGAAGGGGACGATTCTGACCCTGACCGGCCCGCCCGGAGTCGGCAAGACGTCGCTCGCCAAGTCGATCGCCCGCGCCACGCGCCGCAAGTTCGTGCGGCTGTCGCTCGGCGGCGTGCGCGACGAGGCCGAGGTGCGCGGCCACCGGCGCACCTACATCGGCGCCTTCCCGGGACAGATCATCCAGATGATGAAGAAGGCCGGGACCGTCAACCCGGTGTTCCTGCTCGATGAGGTCGACAAGATGTCGATGGATTTCCGCGGAGATCCGTCGGCCGCCCTGCTCGAGGTTCTCGACCCCGAGCAGAACAACACGTTCCTGGACCACTACCTCGACGTCGAGTACGACCTGTCGCACGTGATGTTCGTTTGCACCGCGAACGTGCTGCACACGGTGCCCCAGGCGCTGCGGGACCGCATGGAGGTGCTGCAACTCTCGGGCTACACCGAATTCGAGAAGATCGAGATCGGTAAGCGATTCCTGATGGCGAAGACGCTCACCGCCACCGGCCTGAGCGACAGGAACGCCACGTTCAGCGACGACGCCTACGAGACCATCATCCGCCGCTACACGCGCGAGGCGGGGGTGCGGAGCCTGGAGCGCGAAATCGCGTCGGTGTGCCGCAAGATCGCGCGCAAGGTCGTCGACGAGGGCAAGAGCTACCGCACGGAGGTCACCGGCGAGCGGATCACCAAGTACCTCGGGGTGCCGCGATATCGGCCGATGAACGCCGAGGAAAAGGACGAGGTCGGCGTCGCCACGGGCCTCGCCTGGACCGAGGCGGGGGGCGAGCTGCTGCTGACCGAGTCGACGCTCATGCCGGGCAAGGGAACACTGACGCTGACCGGCAAGCTGGGCGACGTCATGCAGGAGTCGGCGCAGGCGGCGATGAGCTATGTCCGCGCGAAGGCCGAGGAGTTCGGGATTCCGAAGGAGTTCAACAGGAAGACCGACATGCACGTGCACGTCCCCGAGGGCGCGATTCCGAAGGACGGTCCGTCGGCCGGCATCACGATCACCACGGCCCTCGTCTCGACCCTGACGCGCATCCCCACGCGGCGGGACGTCGCGATGACCGGCGAGATCACGTTGCGCGGCAAGGTGCTGCCGATCGGCGGCGTCAAGGAAAAGGTCCTGGCCGCCCACAGGGCGAATCTCAAGACAATCATCCTGCCGAGGGACAACGAGAAGGATCTCGCGGACATTCCCAAGGCGGTGCTCGACTCGCTCAATCTCTACATGGTCGACACCATGGACGAGGTTCTCAAAATCGCCCTCAGCGAGCCGATCTCGCCCACGCTGCCGGCGCCGGAAACGCCGGCGGTCGTCGAGGCGGCGACGGACGATCAGATCACGCACTAGTCGCGCAGGCACCGCCCAGCGTGGCGTGTGCCGCCCTCCGAACGGGCTCGCGGACTTCTCCCGGTGAAGATCCTCGACGCCGAATTCGTCACCAGCATGCCCGCGGGCGGCCGGCTGCCGCCCGATGCCGGCCCCGTCATCGCGATGGTGGGTCGGTCGAACGTAGGCAAGTCGAGTCTCATCAACGCGCTCATCCGCCGCGGGCTGGCACGGGCCGGCGCCAAGCCGGGCACCACCCGCCTCGCCAATCTCTATGCCGTGCGCGTGGTTTCTGCGGCAGGAAGGCGCGCCATGCGGTCAACCTTCGCCGACCTGCCGGGTTACGGCTTCGCCCGGGGAGGGCCGGAAGCGCGCCACGAATTCGAAGCTATCGTGCGGGACTTCTTCGAGCAGGTCACGGCCCGGGCAGCCTCGGCAGGTCGATCCGCGGCCCCGCACCTGGCCGGCGTCATTCTGCTGGTGGACGGCCGGCACGCAGGACTCGACAGCGATCTGGCGGCCCACGCCTGGCTCGCCGAGCAGGGCTATGAGAGCATCGTCGTGACGACGAAGAACGACCGGCTGTCGCGCAGTGCGCAGGCGCGGACGCAGCGTGCGCACGAAGCGGCGCTCGGCCGCCCCGTCCTCCCGGTATCCAGCAAGACCGGCGCGGGCGTTCCCGCGGTCCGCACGGCCGTCGGATCGATGTTGAAGGCGGCCACGACGCCGATCCCTGCCGGCGGCCTGCTATAATTCACCGTTGCGTAGTCGAACAGGGAGCAGAACGTGAGGGCAGACATTCACCCGCAATACCACGAGGTCGACGTCCGGTGTGCGTGCGGCGCCACCTGGAAGACCCACTCGACCAAGAAGGAGCTGCACCTCGAAATCTGCTCGAGCTGTCACCCGTTCTTCACCGGGCGCCAGAAGCTGGTCGACACGGAGGGCCGCGTCGAACGCTTCACGAAGAAGTACGGCAAGGTGACGGTGGAAGGCCGCCGCAAGCAGCAGCGCACGGAGCGCTAGCGCCCCGAAACGCCTCGCTGGCTCGGCGTTTCGGCCCATCCCTCCCACTCCATGACCTTGCGCCGCAGCACTTCGCTTCGCTGCGTCCTGCGGCGCAAGCTCCTAGACGACGTCAGATCAGCGACCGTGACTGGCAGCCGTCGACCGTGACGGACGCCCCGCTCACCCAGCTCGCCCGCGGCGAGGCGAGAAACGCGACGACGGCTCCGACCTCTTCCGCCCGCCCGAAGCGGCCGAAGGGGAGTTGCTCCCGCACGAACGCCGCCATCCCCTCCGGATCCTCCTGCTGCCGGCGGTGCCACGACCCGCCGGGAAACGAGATCGACCCGGGCGCCACGCTGTTGACGCGGATGCCGTGAGGCGCAAGCTCGCGCGCCATCGACTTCGCCAGACTGATCTCGGCAGCCTTGACCGCGTTGTAGGTCATTCTCCCGCCGGACTCGCGTCCCCAGATCGACGCGATCATGATGATGGCGCCGCCGCCGCGCTCGCGCAGGTGGGGCACGGCCAGACGTGAGGCCCGGATGGCGGGAAACAGCGTCTCGTCGAGCGCCGCCGTCCATTCCGCATCGCCCGTGTCCACGATCCCGCCGCCGCCAGCTCGACCCACGTTGTTGACCAGGATGTCCAGACCACCGAAGGTCTCCACGGTGCGGCCGACGACGGCCGCAACCCCCTGCCCAACCGACAGATCCGCCGGCACCGCCAGCACGCGATCCGCGCCGCTCTCCCGCCGCAACGTTTCGGCTGCCTCCTCGAGACGCTCGCGGCCGCGGGCGCAAATGGCCACCTTGCAGCCCTCGGCGAGCAACCCGCGCGCCGATGCGAATCCCAGGCCGCGGCTCGACCCGGTCACCAGGGCAATCCTGTCCGTGAGTTGCAGATCCATTTTCCTGTCCGTGCTGTCGTCGGAAGTGCACCGCTACGGGCGGCCGCCGGTGAGATCGTTCAGGCGCCAGTCGAATTCCTGATACCGAAACTCGAACGTGTTCTGTGCAAGAAAGGCCCGCTCGCTCGGAAAGAGCGACGGCTCGACGAGGTTGAGCACCGCCCGCTCGATCGGGGAACGCCCCGAATCCGTCCAGCCACGGTCGGCGTAGGCCCGGATGAACGCCTCCCGCCGCCACCCGAAGATCGGACTCACCCGCACCCTCTCCGCCAAGCGGTCAAGCACGACGCCGCCCCACGGCTCGGTGGCGAACTCCTCGGCGGCCGCCACGAGCTGGCTCTCCAGACGCGCCACCGAGAACGCCTCGCTCCGCAGCCGGCCGCCGCCGACCGCACCGCGGCCGAGCGCGAGAAACACCCGCGGGTCGCCGAAAGACGCGAGGACGGAGGACTCGATCTCGTCGAGCGTGAGATCCCGCCCCGCCACCCTGTGCGTGATCCCCCCGAAGGCCCCCGGGATCTGACGGATGCTGTTCGACGGATATGCCGGCCCGGCGCCGCGAATCGGATAGTGGTCCACGACGGTTCGGAGCACCAGCGCGTTGTAGCTGTTCAGCCAGAAGGCGATCCGCTGCTCGTTCGTCCAGTCGCTGAAGCCCGCTGGGACGTCACGCAGGGACAGCACGTAGCGATCCAGAACAGCCCGCTCGCTGCGGAGCGCGCGGTAGTAGACGAAGCCGTCGCGCACGTACAGGTCGAGCACACGATCCAGTGGCTCGTCCGCCGCGCGCTGGCGTTCGGCCGATGCCTCGACTCGACCAGTGCCCGACCACGCGCCGACACCGATGAGCACCGCGGCAAGAATCGTTGTGACTGCGATGGGAATAGATCTGGCCATCGGAGGGGTTCCGGGCACCGTCCGTCGGCGCGTGGGGCCGATACGCCCTCCGCCGCGCGACGCGGCATGATACAACAGAGGAACGATGCTCAGAGTAGCCGCACTCGGGATGTTCCTCTACGGCCTGCACGACGTCGTCGTCGGCTCGGCCGACCTGATCGGCGCAGGCACGCTCGAGTGGTGGGCCAATGTCTGGCGCGTGCTCGCGGGGGCGATGCTGATGCTGGCCGCCGCGCTGGTGCGCGTGTCGATGCCCGGAGGTCTCGCCCTCGCCGTCGCGGCGCTCCTCGGCCTGCAGTCGATCAGCCTACACAACGACGCACACTTCTACGGCCGTCTCGACCTGATGGTCCTCCCGCAGACCCTTCGCGCCGTCTACGCGGCCACGCTCGTCGCCCTGGCGTACTTCGGCTGGGGCATCGTCGGCGGCGGCGAGAGCCCGAACACCGCCCAGGGCCAACCGGAAACTAGATCTCACCCCGGTCCAGACGCACCGTGAGCTCCCGCTCGCCCCTGGTCGCCAAGAGATCCAGAAACTCCTCGAAGGCAATCATCTCGCGCGAAAGCGACAGGTGCATGTTGATCTCAGCGCCTCGAAACAGGTCATTGAAGCCCCTCAAGCGAAGTGCATGAACGCGGTCGAAGAGCTGCCTCCGCATGAGCGCATCGGCCCGGCGCGCCGAGATCACCCGAAACCCCGCCTGCTGGATATGTACACGCACCTCGTTCGCCCAGGGCTCGCCTAGCCCAAGTTTACCAACCACAAAACTAAACCAATTTAGAATCAGTGGTTTACGCCGACAGAAATGCTCGAGTGGCACTACAAACGCGTACGAACCGGGGAAATTGGTCGGTCAGACGAGCGTCTTGCGGACGCCGCCGGGATGTGGGTCGACGCCGAGCGCGTCGTAGATGGCCCGCTGATCGGGTTCGGCTTGGGTTGCCGTGCGCACATGCAGCGTGCGTCCGTCGGGACGGCGGAAGGTGGCGGTGACGCGCTGCTGGCCTTCGAGGACGCGGCGTAGCGTGGTCCACCTGGCGTGTTCGCGGCGCGCGCGCAGCCGAGTGCGGATGACCTGCACGAGCTGGTAGGCGATGACGGTGATGAACAGGTGGCCGTCGGCCCGCGCCGGCTTGCGGTGGTAGATCGGGCGCAGGCCGAGCTCGGATTTGAGCGAGCGGAATACCGCCTCGACGTCGGTGAGCGTGGTGTAGGTACGCCACAAGGCGTCTTCGTTCCAGTCGGTCTCGCTGCTGCGCAGGCAGTAGACGCCCGGATGGGTAACCATCGAGCCGTCCTGGGGGCGGCGGGTCCAGTTGACGGCGACGGCCTGGTCGCCGGCCTCGTTGGCGGTAACGGTGATCTGGTAGTGCGAGGCGACGCGGGAATGCTTGGCTTTCAGCCGTCCGATGCGTTGCCAGACCTGGTCGAGGCGCTTGTGCGCGCGGGGACGCGACAGCCCGTCGTTGAGCTTCGTCAGGGCGGTCTCGAAGCGGGAGGCGAAACGCTCGACGATGCCCCGCTCCTTCTCGGCCCGCTCCTCGGAGTAGCAGTACAGGCGCACTTCGTCGGGGTCGGTCGAGACCACCTTGTGCATGTGCACGGTCTGGTCCGACTGCGTCTGGAGCGACACGGCGGCATCGGCATCGAAGCGGCGGTGGCGTTCGCGGCTGACCACCAGATAGCGGTAGCCGTTGTCGCGCAACCACGTCACACAGGCGTCGGTGGCGACACCGCGGTCCATCACCACCAGGGCGCCGACCGGCGCCTCCAGTGCTTCGAGCATCCCGGCCAGCGTCCGGTGTTCCCGGACGGTGCCGGCGAAGACCTTCGAGCGGCGCACGAAGCCGCTGGCATCGAGCATCAGGCCCAGGGTCAGCAGCGGGCAGTCGCTGCGCTTCTCTTTCGAGTGCCCGCGTTGCGCCTGCGGCTGGTCGCTCGCCTCGCCCTCGAAGTAGGTGTTGGTCAGGTCGTAGAGCGTCACCGTCGGCTGCAGGTCGAACAGCCCCATCGCGCGGTCGAACAGATGCGCCTCGATCGCCTCGCGATGCTTCACCAGCACGTCCGAGGCGCGGTAGAGCTGCATCGCACCGACGGTCTCGAAGTCGACGCCGAGCAACTCCCCGAGACCGCTGCGCTCCTGCAGCCAGCGGTGCGTCGCGCGCTCCGAGGCGGGCGCGGCCAGACGCCCGACGATGGCGCCGGTGGCCGCGCTGCGCAGGGCGCCGTTGACGCCCAACCGGGTCAGCAACGCCGGCAGGTCCAGTTGCTCGAGCGCCCACAGGCCGACCTGCTCCACGCCGACGCTGCGGGGGCGGACCAGCCGCAACGAGTCGACATCGACCGGCTGCACATCGGTCAGTCCGGCGGTCGGCGCGGCCGCGCCGCGGGCGATCAACTGCGCCGCGATCCGTTGCGCTTCCTCCTCCACGGCAGGCGGACAATCGGCCACCAGCGGCGCCTGACCCCTCAACGCATCGTTGATGCGGGCGCACAGCAGCGGCCAGTCCGCCTGAGGAATATCGAAGTGGCGACCGAGGTTGAGGAGGGTGCGCTGGCGCACGCTGCTGCCGAGGCGTTCGGCGTGCACGAGGCGATGAGAGAAGTAGGGCTTTCCGTCCTCAGTCCGCCGGGTTTGGGTGCGCCGAATGAACATGGCGCTCACCATAGCGGACGCACCCTGTCCCAGGCAACTATTGTTATACGATTATGGCACTGCATTCGTCTCTGGCGAAACCCGATCCTTTATAATCAACAAGTTACAGGCCTCGCACTCCCCGAAAACCGCCCAAATCCGCAAAACGACCGCTAATCTTGGTAAAGATGGGCTAGCAGCCGCGAAGCAATCGCCTCCTCGGTCGCACGGTTTGACACGGACGCCAACCATACGAGATCATCGGGAATCCGGCCCTCCATTGTCTGTCTTGGAAAGGTCGGAACACTGATGATCAAGAAAACGTACGGCAAGCGTTCCCGGTCTTGACGCTGGAGTGCTCCATGAATCTTGTAGGTCGCGAGAGCAAAGCAGTCGTTGGGAGCGAGTTCTACATATTCCTCAGCTTGTCGAAACAACGTGCCATGAAACTTGATGTTGATCCGAAGAACGGGCCGGACTGCGGCATCGAGCACCCGGTAGTCGGTATCCGTTCGGCCGGTTCGATCATCCTCAACGGAGAATCCATGGTCTCCGAGAGTCCCGGTGGCCAGCGCCTCGAAGTGCTCTTCGGCAACCGCACCGAGCATCATCTGTGCAATACGGCCCGCACCGCCTCGATCCAACGCCGCAGATAATACTTCGGCAGCCGCGTATCCGCGGTAACGTCGTCGATTGACTCACCGCTCAACACACGCTGGATGGCGCGTGCCCGCACGAACATCTTCGGTGGTTCGAGGTCACCGAAGACATCTTCCATCTGCTTGACGTATCGGTCGAGCATCGTCGCTCACGCGCGTTTCCGCGTCGATTCCTTGTCCGCGTCAGGCATCATCGACAGGGACGGAAACCTGAAGCGGGAGCCGTCCAGGTACTCTTCGGCGAGCTCGATCGCCAGCCAGCGCCGCCCCAGTCGCTCGGCAGCCTCACCCACGACGTTCGATCCTGCGAACGGATCGACGACGATATCTTCCGGCTCGGTACAGAGCTTGACGAAGAACTCGGGCAACGCTCTGGGAAATCGGGCCGGGTGAACGGCCAGACCCGCTGACGCGCAGTTCTTCAGGTACGAGCTGTTCGAGTCGTTGTTGCCGAACTCAAGCAGATTCGGAGGAATCGCGCCACCGTGGTCTTTTCTGAACTTCGCCGTGATATTGTGCCCGGATGGCCCCTGCTTCGGTCGATATCCCTTGTCAATCAGTCGGAGCATGTCGCGGCTGTACGGCCTGAGCACCTGCTTGTTGTCGGCCTTCGGCCACTCGGTCCTGCCCAGCCAGAACACCTGATTGACTGCGCACTTGACCCGGATTCGCCGGACATTGACCCATTCGGCAGGTGCCGGCAAGGCACTCGGGTTGTACCAGTAGAAGTCTTGCGCGAAGTGGAATCCTGTCTGTTCACAGAGCGCGAGCACGACCTTGTACTGATAAAGAGAGCGGACCGGTGCGCCCTTGTTCCAGACGCCTCCCAGATCCATGACGAAACTGCCCTGATCCTTCAATATGCGACGACACTCAGCCGCGTAAGGAAGCAACCAATCGACAAATCCATCCTCTCCGACGGACGTGTAGGGTTTCTTCTTGCGGAACGTGAGCGGAAACGGGGGCGACGTCACGATCAGATCGACACTCCCCGATCTGACGTTGGACAAGTGATCAATCGCATCGCCCAGGTACGCGCTTCCAAGTTCGGTCGTGTAGTAGGGATCGGCGTGTGCCGCCCGTCCCCCCGCCGCGGGATTTCCACGGGTCATCTCGACGCTCCATGGGTGAGGCAAGACCTGCGACTACCTACGCGCACCCGCTCGTCGCCCCGCAGTTCACGCACTTGTAGCAGGCGCCGTTGCGGATCATGATGGCGCCGCAGGTCGAGCAGGGCGGCGCGTCCTCGTCGTTCTGGATGGCGTAGGCCTGCGAGCCGTTCCCGCCCGCGCTCGGCGCGGGAGAGTCCGTCGGGATCGCCTCGCCGAAGGTCAACTGTTCGCCGTTCTCGGCCGCGACGTTGCCGCTGACGTTGACGCCCGCGTGGAACTGCGCCTCCGGCGAGAGGAACTTCGTCGCCAGCCAGCGGAAGACGTAGTCGACGATCGACTTGGCCACCCGGATGTCCTTGTTCTTCGTCAGGCCTGCCGGCTCGAACCGCACGTGGCTGAACTTGTCGACCAGGACCTGCAACGGCACGCCGTACTGCAGCGAGTAGGAGACGGCCTGCGCGAACGCGTCGGCGAATCCGGAGATGGTCGACCCCTCCTTGGCCATCACGAGGAAGATCTCCCCCGGCGTGCTGTCGTCGAACAGCCCGACGGTGATGTAGCCCTCGTGCCCGGCGATGTCGAACTTGTGGGTTATCGCCTGGCGCTCGTCCGGCAACTTGCGGCGTACGGGCTGATCGCCGGACGCAGCCACCGCCTCTTCTGCTGTCTGCTTGGCGGTATTGAGCGGCTGCGTCCGCTTGCTGCCGTCCCGGTAGATCGAAACCGCCTTGGTGCCGAGCCTCCAGGCGTCGAGGTAGGCCCGCTCGATGTCCTCGACCGTCGCCTCGGTCGGCACGTTGATGGTCTTCGAGATGGCCCCGGAGATGAACGGCTGGGTCGCCCCGATCATCTTCAGGTGCCCCGTGTAGTGGATGAACCGCGAGCCCTTGGCCGGCTTGAAGGCGCAGTCGAAGACCGGCAGGTGCGCCGGGTCGAGGTGCGGTGCGTCCTCGATGGTGTCGTGCTCGTCGATGTACTGCACGATGTTGTTGATCTGGTCGTCCGGATACCCCAGCCGCGCCAGTGCCACCGGCACCGTTTGGTTGACGATCTGCATCACGCCGCCGCCCACGAGCCGCTTGTACTTCACGAGCGCGATGTCCGGCTCCACGCCGGTCGTGTCGCAGTCCATCATGAAGCCAATCGTGCCCGTCGGCGCCAGCACGGTGGCCTGCGCGTTGCGGAATCCGTGCCTCTCACCCAACTCGATGACGTCGTTCCACGAGTCGGCCGCCGCCTGGTGGAGATCCGCCGGCACGTACGCCCGGGAGACATTCTTCAGCCTGTCGCGGTGCTTTCGCATGACACGCAGGAACGGCTGCTCGTTCTTGGCGTAGCCGGCGAACGGCCCCCCGCAGTCGCGCGCGATCCGGGCCGACTGGGCATACGCTTCACCCGTCATCACGGCGGTGATCGCCGCCGCGTAGTCGCGCCCCGTGTCGCTGTCGTAAGGCACGCCGCGTGACATCAGCAACGCGCCGAGGTTGGCGTAGCCGAGGCCGAGCGGGCGGAAGTCGTGGCTGTTCCGGCCAATCGCCTCGGTCGGATAGCTGGCGTTGCCGACGATGATTTCCTGCGCGGTGATCAACGTCCGTACCGCGGCGCGGAACGTCTCGACGTCGAACTCGCCCGGCTCGTGCGGCTTCATGAACTGCATCAGGTTGAGCGAAGCGAGGTTGCAGGCCGAATCGTCCAGGAACATGTACTCCGAGCACGGATTCGACGCGTTGATCCGGTCCGTGTGCGGACAGGTGTGCCAGTCGTTTACCGTCGTGTCGAACTGCATCCCCGGGTCGCCGCAGACGTGCGTTCCCTCGGCCACCGCCCGCATCAGGTCGCGAGCCCGAAGGGTCTCCATGACCCGGCCGTCCCTGACGGCCCGCGTCTTCCACTCCCCGTCGTCGACCACCGCGCGCATGAACTCGTCCGAAACGCGCAGGCTGTTGTTCGAGTTCTGGAAGAACACGGAGTTGTACGCGGGGCCGGTGAACGAGCCGTCGTAGCCGGCGTCGATCAGGGCCCAGGCCTTGCGTTCCTCCTCGACCTTGCAGGTGACGAACTCCATCACGTCCGGGTGATCGGCATTGAGGATCACCATCTTGGCCGCGCGGCGCGTCTTGCCGCCCGACTTGATGACCCCGGCGAACGCGTCGTAGCCCTTCATGAACGACACCGGGCCCGACGCGGTTCCCCCGCCGGCCAGCAGCTCGCGCGACGATCGGATCGGCGAGAGGTTCGTACCGGTGCCGGAACCGAACTTGAACAGCATCCCCTCGGTCCGGGCGAGCGTGAGGATGGACTCCATCGTGTCCTCGACGGAGTTGATGAAGCAGGCCGAGCACTGCGGCGCCTTCTCGAACCCGCAGTTGAACCAGACCGGGCTGTTGAACGCGGCCTTCTGCCGCACCAGGAGGAACTTCAGGTCGCCCCTGAACGCCTGGAGGTCCTCCGCCGTGGCGAAGTACCGCTGCCGGTCGGCCCACCCGCCGATGGTGTCGACCACCCGGCCGATCAGTTGCCGCACGCTCCGCTCGCGATCCGGCGAGCCGATCTGTCCGCGGAAGTACTTCGAGACCACGATGTTGGTCGCCTGCTGGGACCAGAACGCCGGGACCTCCACGCCGCGCTGCTCGAAGACGACGTCACCGCGCTCGTTGTTGATCACCGCCGAGCGCGTCTCCCATTCGATCTCGTCGAAGGGGTCTATGCCGGCGCGGCTGAACGCGCGGGGAAACTCGAGCCCCACACCTGTCGACTGGCTCGGGTCCGTGGCCGCCGGTGTCATCCGGACCGTGGACTCCTGCGCAGCGCCTCCTGACATCTCTCCCCCTTCTCCGGTCCCCCGCCTGCGCCCATTCACGGCCGGTCGCGAGGCACGGAACATCGTCCGGTCACGTAACCTGACTCGTCTCGCCCGGCCCACGGCACCGGACAACACGTACACCCGTATGCCGGAGTGCCGCTAAATGATGCGCCAGTCTCGCCGGACTGTCAACATGTAGTATTGCACTCTCCCGTCGGCGCAACATGTTGGGAAAGTGTGGAAAAGGTGTTGGCAAGGTGTGGCCGAATGCTAGAGTGCACGGAATGGTTGACCCGGTACGAGGGCTCGGCCTCGGTCAGCCGGCGGTCGAATCCGAAACCGATCCGGAAACGGGCCTGCCGGCGCCGCCACCCGTGGCCCGCACTCCAGGCAGCGTCGTACCGTCGCTCCTCGAGGTGATTCTGTGCTCGGGGTTTCCGACCCAGCTCCTCCTCTCGGCGTTGCTGGCCGCGGCCGGCTTCACGGCGCTCGCGCCGACCGGCCAACCATCGTTCGGCTACATCGTCGCGCTCACGCTGCTGGACGTCGTCCTCGTCCTCGTCCTCATAGCGACCTTCCTTCGTGCGAGGAACGAGTCGGTCCGCGAGCTGGTGCTCGGCGCTCGTCCGCCGGAACGCGAGGCGGCGCTCGGGGTGCTGCTCACACCCCCAATCGTGGTGGGAGCGACAGGTGCGCTCCTGCTCATCGGATGGCTGGCGCCGGGACTGCGCAACGTGCCCGACAATCCGTTCGGCGCCATGCTCGGCACGCCGGGTCGCGCGCTGCTCTTCGCCGTCGTCGTCGTCCTGGCCGGCGGACTGCGCGAAGAGCTGCAGAGGGCCTTCATCCTGCGCCGCTTCGATCAGCATCTGGGCGGAGGCTGGCTCGGTCTCGTCGTCTTCAGCATCGCCTTCGGTCTCGGCCATGCCATCCAGGGCTGGGACACGGTCATCGTGACCGGCGCGCTCGGCGCCCTCTGGGGCGCGCTCTATCTCGTACGCGGCAGCGCGGTCGCCGCGATGGTGAGCCATGGCGGCTTCAACCTCACGCAGATCGCACTGGCCCTCGCCGCGGCCCAGACCTGACCCGTCGGGAGCGTCCTCCGGACGGACGCTCCCGACGCCCCGGAACCGGACTCACCGGTCGACCCGCATCACCTCCCCGCGACGCAACCGGCCGGCGATCCAGCCCTCGACCAGCTCGGCGCGGCGGACCGTCCAGAGGCGATCCCGGATTTCGTCGCGCACTGCCTCGAAAGGAGCCGGCATGCCGGCCTCCACGAACCGCGCGCGGTTCGCCGCGTAGTAGACGCGCAACTCCGCCTCGGTCAGCCTCCCGGCGCCACCGAAGCGCTCGGTCACGTGAGCCTCGATTCGTATGTCGTCGCGCAGGATCTGCCGCAGGTCGTCCAGCTCGATCCCGACCGCCGCGAGTAGACGGTTGAACGCGTCGGCGTCGGCGAAACGCGCCCGAACCGCCGCAACATCGCGCTCGACGCGAGCCGGCGGGGGCAGAGCCTGCCGGTACCGATTGACCTCGTCGAGCGCGAGCCGGCGCTCGATCAACCGGCTGAGGGCGGCCGCTTCGCGCGCGGCGGGATCCTGTTCGCTGACGTCCCACAGGCCCCGCTCATGCAAACCGAGATCGAGGAACGCCCGCACGTCCGAGGCGAGTATCACCTGCCCGGACACCACTGCGAGCACCCGGTCGAGAACCTGCGCCGATGCACTCGACGACCGACCGGGATCCCCCGCCAGCAGGCAGAACAACAGGCAGAGCAGGAGGCTGCTGACGGACCGGCGGTCAGAACGCCTGCCCGAAGCTGAAGTGCAGCGCCATGAGCTGCTCCTGTTGCGAGCTCGTCTCGTCACCGAAGAAGTGCCGCTCGCCGAGCTTAAAACCGATGTCGAACCCCAACGGCCCAACCGGCGAGTTGTAGCGCACACCGAATCCTGCGCCGCTCCGGATGCGACCGAGGCTCACGTGCTCCACCCGATCATAAACGTTCCCCGCGTCCAGGAACGCGACGACGCCGATCGCGGGTGTGACGCGAAACCGCAGCTCGCTGTTGAGGATGACCACGGCGTTGCCACCCTGCGGGAAGCCGTCCTGGTCGATGGTGCCCCCGGTCTCCGTACGGGGGTTGCCGAGCCGGTCCAGGGCGAACCCGCGCACCGTGGTGTTCCCACCCGCGAAGAACCGCTCGCTGATCGGCAGCGCGAGCGAACTCGTCGCCGCCGGCCGCCCCTCCGGGGACGCGTCAACGGCGTCCAGGATCCGCGGAAACCCCCACGCCACACCAAGCCGCGCGCCGGCCGCCACGACGATTCTCGGGACGCCGGGCACCCGACGATACACCGACCCGGACAGGAAGCTCTTCGAGAAGCCGACCTCCGAACCGACGGTGCGCGCGGCCACCTCGGATTCGAGCGTCACGAACGAGCCACGGGCCGGATCGACCGGATCGTCCCGGGTGTCGCGCACCTGAATCGCGGTGAACGACGACAGCCGCACGTTGGGAAACAGGCGGTCGACGATGTTCTCGTCCTCGCGGTTCAACTCGCGGTTGGACGTGTCGTTGTTGCCGAGACGGTACCCGACGGAGGTGCCCGTCGCCACCCCCGACGACCGTGTCAGTTGCGCCGTCACGCCCCGGCTGAACAGGTCGAACCCGGGACGGATCGCCTGCTCGACGAATCCGGACATCTGCACGTCCCAGTCGCGGCCGATCGCCCTCGGCTCGCGATAGGTGGCGAGCACGCGATACTCGTTGAACCCCAGCGCGCCGCCCTTCTCCGCCGACCCGAACTGCGGCGGGTCGTTCTTGCGCCGGACGCTGACGCGTGTGAACAGGTCCAGCGACCGGTTCCTGCCCCACAGGTTTCGACGGCCGATCTCGAACGAGCCGCGGGGCGCGAACTCTATCCGCTCGACCGCCTGACTGCCCGCCGCCCTGACGTCCCGCCGGAGCCGTTGCGACAGCTCGAACCCGCCCCCATAGGCGAGCCGCGTCGCCGCCGCTTCCTCCACCTCGATGACCACGTCACGCCGATCGGAGCGACCGTGACTGAACTCGCGGATGTCGAGCCGCCGAAACATGCCGAGCGCGTTGAGGCGGCGGCGGGTCTCCGCGACGTCGTCGAGGCCGAGCGGCGCACCGGAGACCAGGGTGACCTCCCGCCGAATCGTGGCGCTGTCGACCTTCCGGTTGCCGACGATCAGCACATGGTCGACCAGCACCTGCGTGCCCTCGGCAATCCGGAAGACGAGATCGACCGTGCTCAGGTCGTCGGCGAACTGCGCATCGAGCACCACCTGCGCCTGCTCGTAGCCCTCGTTCAGGTACGTCGCCCGCAGAACATCGAGATCGCGCTCGACCTGCGGCCCGTAGTACGCGTCGCCGCGCCGCGCATCGATTACCTCCTGCAGGATCGCGGGAGACCGGGCCGACGCGCCCTCGAACGCCACCTCCCCGATGATCGTCCGCGCGCCCTCGTCGACAGCAATCTCGACGCGGCGCTCGACCGCCCCGCCGTCACCGCCGGACCCCGTATCGCTGAAGGACCGCACGGCCCTGACCGTGGCGAAACCGAGACGGCTGTAGTGCTCCTCGATGGCGGCGAGACGCGCATCGATCTCCCGGACGACGAGCGGATCGCCCGCCGCCACGCCGATGATGGAGCGGATCCGGTCGTCCGACACCGCCTGGTTCCCGCGCACGACAATGTCGCCGACGCGATACAGCGGGCCACGCGTCACGCGAAAGACGATGGAGAGCAGGTCCGCGTCCCCGTCGCGCGTGTGGGTGACCGCGGCGTCGCCATACCCGAGCGCCTGCAGGTGCGCGGCAATGCGCTGGTCCGCGTCTTCCAGCAGGTCTTCGTCGACGCTCGCTTCGCGGGCGACCGGCACCAGATCGGCCAACCCTGCACCCGGCATTTCATCGCCCTCGAACGTCACCGCGACCCGCGGCCCCCGGCGAATCGCGAGCCGCACGTCGACCTCGACGTCACTCAAGCGCTCGACGGCGTGCGACAGCCGGGCTTCGTAATAGCCCCGCCGCCGCAGATCGCCCTCGTAGTCGCCGAGCCGCTGCGCTATCGCCACACCGTCGTAGGGCATCTCGGTGTCGCGAAGCCGGAGCCGGGTGCGGATCGCTTCGTGGAACATCGGGGACTCGCCGGTGATGTGCCAGCGCCGGACGAGTGCGCGCGGGCCTGCCGCAACCGCTATCCGCAGCACCCGCCGCGAGGCAGGTCCGGCGACCTCGTGACGCACATGTGCGGTGAAGAAACCACGCTCGGCGTACGCGCCGCGCACTGTCTCCGCGACCGCGGCGGCGTCGCCGACGAGGAACGTCGCCCCGTGGCGCTGGGTGATGAGACGGCGCAGCCACTCCTCCGGCACGCTGCGCGCACCGGTGAACTCGACCCGGTCCACGGTCTCGAGCGACCGCAGCTCGTAGTGGAGCGCAACCCCGCCGCTGCTCTCGCTGGCGCCCACATCGACGCCCCGGAAAAGGCCGAGACTGAACAGGTGCGCCAGCGTCTCGCGGACGTCCCGCATCGACAGCGCCTCGCCCGTCCGGGTCTCGACCAGCTCGCGGGCGGCCGGGTCGTCGAGCGGCTGGCCATCCACCGTAAACCGCACCTCGACGATGTTCTGTCCGACGTACCGGTCCACGTCGCCCGCGGCCTCCGCGGGAGCGGCCGGCCAGCAGAGACCGGCGAGCAGCCAGAACGCACATCCTCGCATCAGAAAGCGTGCCGGACCCGTACGTCGAGCGCGTAGGTCCGGTCTTCGTTCTGCGACAGGACCCACGACAGCCGGTCGGTGGCGTCGTACTCGAAGACGACGATGAGGTCCTGATTGCTGCCGCTCACGGCGCGGGAGAACGTCAGGTGCGCCCGGTCGGAGATGCGCTTACCGATCAGCACGCGCGCCGTGGGGACGAGCCGCGTCGATTGCTGCGCCGCCGGATCGTCCAGCGACGGCGTGATCTCGAACGTGTCGACGCCGAACGAGCGCTCCACCACTCCCCCGACCTCCGCCAACACGGGGTTGTTCAACAGCCCGGCGCCGATGCCCTGCATCAGCAGCCCCTGCTGCGACGCCTCGGGCGCCCGCAGGGTGCGAATCTCGGCCTGTTGCGGGTCCCGGACGTCGCCCAGCAGCAGCCCGACGATCTCGAACTGCTGCAGCGGAGGATCCGACTCGAGCGTCGGCGGCTCGAGCCGGTCGAGCGGTCCGGTGAGGCCCAGCGTGATCCGGTAGGTCTGACCCGGCACGCGAATGTCGGTTTCCGCCTCGACATCCAGGAACGGCTCCATCGTGACGGGATTCGTGAATCCGACGCTGCCGCGGGTCAGTCGGTACCGGTTGCCCTCGAAGTAGACCTGCCCCCGCTCGATCTCGGCGTTGCCGAGCAGCGACGGACGATCGTAGGTGCCGGTCAGGGTCAGGTCCGCGCTGGCGACCACTTGTGCCCGGTTGTCCGAGATGCGGAGGCTCGAGGGCGCCGAGATGCGCAAATCGAAACGCAGGGGAAACGTGGTCTCCGCCGGACCGGCCGCGACTTCGTTGCCCATGAAATCCATCAACCCGCCGTCGGACTGGAAGAGTTCCATCCAGATCGCGTCCTGCACGGTCACGAGACCGCCCAGCGTCGGGGCGTCGACGGATCCCTGCAGGATCAGTTCCGCGTCGACGCGGGATCGAATGCCCTCGGGGTAGCGCAGAGAGATGTCCCGGCCGGTCGCGGTCACGCCGAGATCGCCGATGCGGTACCCCTGCAGCCCCACCCGGCCGCCGAAGGTGACCGGACCGCCGCCGAGCTCCGCGGTCAGCTCGTCGAAGCGAATCCCGCCGGGCTCCAGGAGCACGCGGCCGTTGACCGCGTCCAGCGCGTGCGGGAGCGACAGATGCCGGACGCGGGCGTTGGTCACGCGAGCCTCGCCGGTGATTGCAGGCGCGTCGAGCGAGCCGCCTATGGTGGCCGCGAGCCGCATCGATCCGCGGCTCCGCACATCGGGGATCAGGCCCTCCAGAATGCCGAGGCCGGCGTTGCCCTCGGCCCGCAGAGCGAGCCGCTCGTCCGCCAGCCCGACTTCGCCCGCCAGCTCCAGATTCGTCTCCTCGCCCCGCAACCGCATCCGGTCCACATGCACGACGTTGTCGGCGAGAGAAAGCCGGACCGGACCGTCGTTGTCCAACTCGAAGTCGAACACCGTGAGCGCCAGACGATCGGCGCTGACGTCGACCTCGAGCTGCTCGAGGTCGAGCAACTCCCCGTCGACGGCGACAGTGCCGCTGGCCACCAGCGACGTCATCTCGGACAACCCCGGCTGCACGGCTCGGACGAACGGGTCGAGGCGGGTGTTGGTCACACTGAAACGAAGCCGAGCGAGCGCCTCGTCCGCCAACCGGACGTTGCCGGAGCCCGAGACCGCGACGTCCGGCGACGCCGCCTCCAGCTCGACCGCCATGACGCCTCCCGCGACGTCGAGGCGTCCCGTCACCTCTCCGACCGTAGCACCCGCCATGGTCACGTCGGTCATCGCGCCCCGGATTTCGTAGCGCGGGTCCGCGAAGGCGCCGGCACCCGAGACGGCGGCGTCGATGCGCCCGCTGACCGGTACAGGAACGCGCTCGACCATCCGCGACGCGGAGAGCTGCAGATCGCGGGCATCGGCAGTGACGGAGTAGGTACCGTCCCACTTCACGTGCATCGCCCCGGTCACCTCGCCGTCCCCCTGCCGCACGCTGAGGCCGTTGAGCCAGACGCCGCCGCCGTCGAACCGGAGATCGGCCTCCGCCTCGTCGAAAGGCTCGCCGTAGGCCTGGCCGGCGCCCAGTCTCATCCGGCCGAAGCCCAGCGGCGCGCCGTAATCTCCATAGAGGCGGATCTGGCCGTGCGTCGGGCCGTCGATGGTGTAGCCCTCCAGCTCGAACGCGTCGCGGATGTACTGAGCCGGAAGCGCGTCGACCTCGAACCGGGCGTTTATCTGCTCACGTCCGGATCGCGCTGTACCGACGGCGAAGCGGCCGTCGACAGCCAGACTCGATGCCGCCTGCCGAAACCGGCCGGCCGTGACTTCCAGAATGCCGTCCTCGACGACGATGTCCCCCTCGCCGCGGCCCCACTCGACGTTCCAGGCCTCGATCGCGTCGCCGACGAAGGCGGCCTCGATGCGCGGCGCTGCCAGCGCTCCCAGCATCACGCCGGTCATCGTCCCGTGGCCGTCGATTGTCAGATCCCCGGTCGGGCGTCCGAACGCCGTCATGACGGCGGCCATGACCCGATCGCTCTCCTGCCAGTCCGCGCTGGCGACGTGGAACGGAATCCTCGACCGCCTGCCCCAGGCGGTGCGGCCCTCGAAAGTCATTGCCGTGAGAGGCGTCGCGAACCAGCTCGGCGCAATGTCCACGCCGTCCGGCTCGAACGTGAACCGCATGTCTCCCCCGAACGGAAACCGCCACGGAACCGTGGCCGGCTCGAACCGCTGCCCGGCATGGGACCACCCCTCCCGGGGCTCCGGTCGCCCCCCTCGAGGCAACAGTGCGACTCCCGCGGGCGGTGTAACCGACACTTCGCCGCGGCCCTCCCGCTCCGCGAACCGGCCGAGCGGCCATGCCAGGCTCAGCTCACCCGCGAGCCGGCCGCGGGGCCGCGCCCCCGGCACGTCCAGGGCGTCGAGCAGCGGCTCGAGACCCGCTGCTCGGACCCGCGGACTGAACGTGGCGATGCCGGGTTCCGGGGCCCCCAGCGGCTTCATCGCGTAGGTGAAGTCGAGCTCGCCGCCGTAGAATCCGGAGTGCGCCCGCGTGATCTCCAAGCGGTCGCGGGTCCAGACCAGATCGCCGTCCAGCTCGGGAAATCGGAGTTCTGCAAGCGTGGCGTCCGCGCTCGAGAACGAGCCGGTCAGCTCCCGCCCGCCCTTGAACAGATGCCACATACCGTTGAACGCGGCCTCGCCGGTCACCGTGAAGTTGTCCCGCGCGAAGAAAATCTCCTTCATCGCCGGCAGGTCGATTGACATCTGCTGAACGTTGTAGGTCGACTCCGGCCAGTTCAGCATGTCGACGCGGCCGTCGACCTGCGCCGTGAATCCGTCGCCGGCGGCCCACAGATCGATGTTCGTCAGGTCGACCAGACCGCCGTCTAGCACGTAGTCGGCGTTCATGTTCAGCGTCATCGGCTCGAAGTCGCCGATGACGAGGGTGCCGCCGCGGAAGGAGGCCATCCCGCCGTAGCCGGCGGTCTTCTCCAGCGTCATATCGATGTTGGGCGCCCTGATGCTCCACGGCGCGCCGTGGTCCTCGTAAACGAACTCGCCGTCGTACGCGTGCAGGTGCTGCACGGTCGTCACGATGCGCCGCCCGGTGTCGGCCTCCGCGGCGGCGGCGGCGGCGGCGGCGGCGGCGTCTCCCACCGGCGGCGCCCCGTCCGTTCCGCCAACCTCATCCGCCCGGTCCACGAACGCCGGAAAGGTCTGCCGGCCGTCAGCGAAACCTTCGACCAGCATCCTCCAGCCGCTCAGCTCGACGGCGTCGACGAACACCTCGCCATGCAGCAGAGGCACCCATTCGGTCGAGATCGTGAGGCGCTCCGCCTGGAAGAACGGCCGATCACCCGGGTTGAGGCCTCCGATCTCCAGGTCTTCGATCAGAAACCGCCCCGGCGCCAGGTACGTGCTGAGCCGGCCGATGGTGACCGGCCGGTCGATGTAGCCGGCGAAAGCCTGTTCCGCCCGCGTGCGCAGGCTCGGACCGAGATCGATCGTGGTCACCGATACGAGGATGCCCGCCACGACCGCCACCGACGCGATCGCCCCCCACACGAACGACCGCTGCACCCCCGGCGGCAGCCGGCGCAGCCGGCGCCGCCACAGTGGCCGCAACCCCAGCCGCCGCAAGCGGCGCACCCAACGGGCGCTGGGTACGGCAAGCCGGGACACGAGCCGCACCGGCGCCGGGGCAGAGTCGGCCTGCTGCGGCGCAGGGTCGTCACGCTGCTCCGCCGCCGGCTCTTTCGTCGCCGGGGCGGCGGCGAAGAGAATGCTACCGGGACGGGACGGCTCGTCTGGCATCGGTCGCCTGCCCGTCGCTCACTCTATGACGGCCAGCAACCGGCCGGCCTCTACCGACATGCCCTCGGTGACGGGCACCTCGGTGACGGTGCCGGCTCGCGGCGCGGCCAGCTCGTTCTCCATCTTCATCGCCTCGACGACCACCAGCGGCTGGCGGGCCTCGACCTGGTCGCCGGGCGCGACCAGCACCCGTACCACCTTGCCGGGCATCGGCGCGGTGAGTCGCGATGCGCCGCCCGCGGCGTCGCCGGGGGCATCCCCGGCCACCCGCCGGCCGTTGATCACCGCATCGACGATCGCGTCGCCGAGGTGCACCTGCGTCAGTCCGTTCCGGCCGGTCCTCACGCAGCGCACCTGCCGACTCGCGGCGCTGGCGCCGACCCGCACCAGCGACAGCAACACGGCATGCCGATCACGCTCGACGACGCGGGCATCGACCTCGTGCTCCGTCCCGTCCCACGCCACCCGCACGCGTCCGGGGCGTGCCGCGTCCGGTTCGACGGTGACGTCCCGCACCCTTCCGTTGACCTCGATCTCGATTCGCATGCCGGATACGCCTCGCCCGTCAATAGTCGCCAGTGGCTCCGATTTCCGCCCAACCGGGCCTGCCTAGAAGTCTGTCCCGTTTCTACGGCGCAGACTCCTATCGTAGTCCCTCGACCCGCGCCGCCTGCTTCCAGCGCCCGTCCGATCCGGCGCCGACGGTCGCGGCGCCGACGGCCGGGCGGCCCAGGGTAACGGACAGGGCGGCGGCTATCACGGCGAGTTCCTCTGCATCGTCCGGCGGGTCGAGAAACGAACTCCCGTTGCGCCCGGCAAGCACGCGATCGAGGAAGGTGGTGTCGAAACGCGCGGCGACGAAGTCGTCTTGACGGAGCAGCCACCGGAACATCGGGACGGTGGTCGGCACGCCGCCGATCTCGTACTCCGCGAGGGCGCGGTCCATGCGGTCTATTGCCAGCCGCCGATCCGCGGCGTGCGCGATGACCTTGGCCACCATCGAGTCGTAGTGCACCGGCACCTCGAACCCGGCTGCCACGCCGGCGTCGACCCGGACTCCCGGTCCCTCCGGCGGACGATGCGTCCGGATCAGCCCCGGGCACGGCATGAATCCCGCGTTCGGATCCTCGGCGTAGACGCGGCACTCGATGGCGTGGCCGTCGGGCGAGAGCGCCCGCTCGGGATCGGTGTCCAGCCGCTCGCCCTGCGCGATCCGGAGCTGCCAGCGCACCAGGTCGATTCCGGTCACCGTCTCCGTGATCGGGTGCTCGACCTGCAGCCGGGTGTTCATCTCCAGGAAATAAAAGCTCCCCGACTCGTCGAGCAGGAACTCGATGGTGCCGGCGTTCGTGTAACCGACCTCGGCGGCCAGTCGGGCCGCGGCCGACGCGAGCGCCCGCCGGGTCTCGATACCGACCACCGGCGACGGCGTCTCCTCGATCACCTTCTGGTGGCGCCTCTGAATCGAGCACTCGCGCTCGACGAACGGCACCACGCCGCCGTGCTCGTCCGCGAGGAGCTGCACCTCGATGTGTCGCCCCCGCTCGATGCAGCGCTCCAGGTAGACGGCGCCGTCGCCGAAGGCCGACGCGGCCTCCGACCGCGCCCCCCGAATCGCGTGCGGCAGCCGGTCCGGATCGTGCACCAGCCGCATCCCCTTGCCGCCGCCACCGGCGACCGCCTTGACGAAGATGGGATAGCCGATCACATCGCCCGCCTGCCGCTGCTCCGCCTCGGTCGCACTCTCCGGGAGCGGCCCGCCGCTGCCCGGCACGATCGGCACGCCGGCCCGCGCCGCGGCCTCGCGCGCCGCCGTCTTGCCGCCCATCAGCGCGATGACACCGGCCGGCGGCCCGATGAACCGGAGCCCCGCGTCGGCGACGGACTGCGCGAACCCGGCGTTCTCGGCGAGGAATCCGTAGCCGGGATGCACCGCATCAGCGCCGGTCCTGCGAGCCGCGGCGATGATCTTCTCGACGTGCAGGTAGCTGCCGGCCGGCTCGTTGGCCTCGAGCGCCACCGCCTCGTCGGCGTAGCGGACGTGCGGGGCCAAGCGGTCGCAGTCCGAATAGATGGCGACCGTCGGCAGCCCCATCTCGCGGCATCCGCGCATGATCCGGACCGCGATCTCGCCGCGGTTGGCGATGAGCACCTTCATCGGCATGCCGTTTCCATCGTACTTCATGACGGCCGGTGCGGGTCCGGCGCGGCGAACCCCTCGCCATTCCCAATCACTGCTAGCTTCCCCCGCCCCGTTCACTCACCACCCGACGGACATTCGTACGCCCGCCCCGTTCTTCGTCAGCGTCGGCGACAGAGACACGCTCGCCGAGCCACGTGCCCGATAGACCGTCTCCTGGATGTGGGCGTCCACAATTGCGCCAACGACGGCTGCGACACCCGTCAAGGGCAAGCCGAAGTACAACATGACATAGGAGCCCCCTTCGTCGTCGCCATAGAGGGCATAGGACAACGCAGCCATCGTGCCGTAGGCGGCACCTGCGCCGAGCCAGGCGCCGTTCGATAGCGGATCGCGCGTCCGTATGCCCCGGACGTCGGCGGCGGCCCACGTCATGGTTCTCTCCCCGGTTGCAATCGCCATCGAGTCCGGCGTCAAGTCACTCACGACACCGTTGAAGCCGTTGACGACCACCTTGTTTCCCCACCGAAGACGGCCGGATCGCACCAGCTCCTCCCACGAGCTCTCGGCACCTTGCGCCGCCGCTTCCCCCGTCAGCAGAGCCAGCAGCGCCAATCCGACTGCCGTGCGACACGTCATCGTCATGATCCTCCCCCTTGGAACCGCCCGACGCGGGCGGCGTCACGGGGTAGTGCGTGCACGGAACGCGAATCGGCTCACGACGGGTGACCAATCGAACCGTTCCTTGTAGCGGGGCAGTCGACTGTCGAGCGTGCTACGGGATTCGCGACAGCGTGCTGCTAGCCTAGTGGTCCGTCACGTCACAATCTTCGGACACGGACATGGGTTTACAGCGCGCAATCATCGACGAATCACAGCACCGCACACCCAAACTTTTAATCATGGCGCAGCACTAGGAGTCTGCGCCGCAGAAAAAATAGGCCCCAATATACAGTGTGCAACGACGCTTACAACCACTATATATAGTGGTTGGTCGTGCCGAAAATCGTCCCACGGCGCAGACTCCTAGCCCATCTTTACCAAGATTAGCGGTCGTTTTGCGGATTTGGGCGGTTTTCGTGGAGTGCGAGGCCTGTAACTTGTTGATTATAAAGGATCGGGTTTCGCCAGAGACGAATGTAGTGCCATAAGCGTATAACAATAGTTGCCTGGGACAGGGTGCGTCCGCTATGGTGAGCGCCATGTTCATTCGGCGCACCCAAACCCGGCGGACTGAGGACGGAAAGCCCTACTTCTCTCATCGCCTCGTGCACGCCGAACGCCTCGGCAGCAGCGTGCGCCAGCGCACCCTCCTCAACCTCGGTCGCCACTTCGATATTCCTCAGGCGGACTGGCCGCTGCTGTGCGCCCGCATCAACGATGCGTTGAGCGGTCAGGCGCCGCTGGTGGCCGATTGTCCGCCTGCCGTGGAGGAGGAAGCGCAACGGATCGCGGCGCAGTTGATCGCCCGCGGCGCGGCCGCGCCGACCGCCGGACCGACCGATGTGCAGCCGGTCGATGTCGACTCGTTGCGGCTGGTCCGGCCCCGTAGCGTCGACGTGGAGCAGGTCGGCCTGTGGGCGCTCGAGCAACTGGACCTGCCGGCGCTGCTGACCCGGTTGGGCGTCAACGGCGCCCTGCGCAGCGCGGCCACCGGCGCCATCGTCGGGCGTCTGGCCGCGCCCGCCTCGGAGCGCGCGACGCACCGCTGGCTGCAGGAGCGCAGCGGTCTCGGGGAGTTGCTCGGCGTCGACTTCGAGACCGTCGGTGCGATGCAGCTCTACCGCGCCTCGGACGTGCTGGTGAAGCATCGCGAGGCGATCGAGGCGCATCTGTTCGACCGCGCGATGGGGCTGTTCGACCTGCAGCCGACGGTGACGCTCTACGACCTGACCAACACCTACTTCGAGGGCGAGGCGAGCGACCAGCCGCAGGCGCAACGCGGGCACTCGAAAGAGAAGCGCAGCGACTGCCCGCTGCTGACCCTGGGCCTGATGCTCGATGCCAGCGGCTTCGTGCGCCGCTCGAAGGTCTTCGCCGGCACCGTCCGGGAACACCGGACGCTGGCCGGGATGCTCGAAGCACTGGAGGCGCCGGTCGGCGCCCTGGTGGTGATGGACCGCGGTGTCGCCACCGACGCCTGTGTGACGTGGTTGCGCGACAACGGCTACCGCTATCTGGTGGTCAGCCGCGAACGCCACCGCCGCTTCGATGCCGATGCCGCCGTGTCGCTCCAGACGCAGTCGGACCAGACCGTGCACATGCACAAGGTGGTCTCGACCGACCCCGACGAAGTGCGCCTGTACTGCTACTCCGAGGAGCGCGCCGAGAAGGAGCGGGGCATCGTCGAGCGTTTCGCCTCCCGCTTCGAGACCGCCCTGACGAAGCTCAACGACGGGCTGTCGCGTCCCCGCGCGCACAAGCGCCTCGACCAGGTCTGGCAACGCATCGGACGGCTGAAAGCCAAGCATTCCCGCGTCGCCTCGCACTACCAGATCACCGTTACCGCCAACGAGGCCGGCGACCAGGCCGTCGCCGTCAACTGGACCCGCCGCCCCCAGGACGGCTCGATGGTTACCCATCCGGGCGTCTACTGCCTGCGCAGCAGCGAGACCGACTGGAACGAAGACGCCTTGTGGCGTACCTACACCACGCTCACCGACGTCGAGGCGGTATTCCGCTCGCTCAAGTCCGAGCTCGGCCTGCGCCCGATCTACCACCGCAAGCCGGCGTGGGCCGACGGCCACCTGTTCATCACCGTCATCGCCTACCAGCTCGTGCAGGTCATCCGCACTCGGCTGCGCGCGCGCCGCGAACACGCCAGGTGGACCACGCTACGCCGCGTCCTCGAAGGCCAGCAGCGCGTCACCGCCACCTTCCGCCGTCCCGACGGACGCACGCTGCATGTGCGCACGGCAACCCAAGCCGAACCCGATCAGCGGACCATCTACGACGCGCTCGGCGTCGACCCACATCCCGGCGGCGTCCGCAAGACGCTCGTCTGACCGACCAATTTCCCCGGTTCGTACGCGTTTGTAGTGCCACTCGGGCATTTCTGTCGGCGTAAACCACTGATTCTAAATTGGTTTAGTTTTGTGGTTGGTAAACTTGGGCTAGTGCTGTGCCATCAATAAACATTAGGACTATTGGGGAGCTCGTCTCGAACCGAGAGAGTTTCCATGCCGCAAAAGAGGTACATCGTTCGACTCACAGCCCCGGAACGCGAGATCTGTCAACAGACGGTCCGCAAGCTCAACGGGAGCAGCGAGAAAGTGCGCCGCGCGCAGATTCTCTTGAAGGCCGATGCGGACGGGCCGGCGTGGACCGACCAGCGGGTCGCCGAGGCCTTTTCGTGCCGCACCAAGACGGTCGAGAACATTCGCCAACGCTGCGTGCAGGAAGGGTTCGAGCAGGCGCTGGAACGAAAACGGCGGGCGTCGCCCCCGGTCCCCAAACTGCTCGACGGCGAACAGGAGTCCCAGGTCATCGCCCTGCGTCTGGGGCCGCCCCCGAAGGGCTATGCGAACTGGTCGTTGCGCCTGTTGGCGCGCCGGGTCGTCGAGTTGGCGATCGTCGAGTCGATCAGCCACGAAACCATCCGGCGGACGCTGAAAAAAACGGCATGACGCAGCGGAAAATCGAGTACTGGGTGATCCCGCCGCAGGCCGATGCCGAGTTCGTGGCGAACATGGAACAGGTCTTGGATCTGTATCAGAAACCCTACGATCCGGATTGTCCCGTCGTGTGCATGGACGAGCAGCCGGTGCAGTTGGTCAAGGAAACCCGCCCGCCGATGGAGGCCACGAAGAAGCGTCCCCGGCGTGTCGACTACGAGTACGAACGGGCCGGCACGGCCTCGGTCTTCCTGTTCAGCGAACCGCTGGCGGGTTGGCGGCAGGCGACGGCCCGGGCCCGGCGCACGAAGGTGGACTGGGCGCTGGAGGTCGCCGGCCTGTTGGAAGGACGCTACGCCGACTGCGAGAAGATCACCTTGGTGTGCGACAACCTCAACACGCACACGAAGGGCGCCTTCTACAAAGTGTTCGAGCCGACCCGGGCACGGCACTGGTTCGTCGCATCGAGTTCTGCTACACGCCGAAACACGGGAGTTGGCTGAACATCGCGGAGAACGAACTCAGTGCCATGACGCGCCAATGCCTGCGCGGGCGCCGCATCGGCGACCTCAAGACGCTGCACGGCGAAGTGTTGGCGTGGTCCACCGACGTCAATGGCACGCAACGCGGTGTCGACTGGCAGATGAAGGTCGACGATGGGCGCTGTAAACTCAAGTCCGTCTATCCTAAGATTATGACGTGACGGACCACTAGTGCTCGCTGCAATCGTCGGACGGCGCGGAAACGAGCATGAACGATTCATGCGGCGGTTGGGCTGAACGCCATATCGAGGAGGGATCAATAGCCAAGATCCGCCTTGACTTGACGAAGACTGACGCCACCGGCGGACTCGTAACCCTCGATGAACTCCATCGCTTCGACAACATCAAGGTGGTCCTCCAGCTTCTCCAAGAGCACGGCGTCATGCATCGGCACCAGGGCGGCGACCGGCTTGCCGTGCCTGGTGATGACCATTCGCTCTTTGCTTCCTTCGACTCTTCCGATCACGCCCGCGAAACCCTTGCGAACCTCCGCCATGCTCAGTTTCCCCATGACCGCTCCTCAAGACATCAGGTCGGATTCGTCCCGGCGCCGATCGAGACGCCGCAACCACACTGCCAAGACGGAGCCGCTCGCCTTGGCCGGGGCGGACGCGGCCGTGTGCCTCCCCGGCTCACAGCGGTATATTGCCGTGCTTCTTCGGCGGGTTCCGGTCCCGCTTGCCGTCGAGGCTGCGCAGGGCCGCGATGATGCGCGGGCGGGTCGTCCGCGGCGGAATGACCTCGTCGATGAAGCCCCGCCCGGCGGCGATGAATGGATTGGCCAGCTTGTCACGGAACTCCTGCACTTTGGAAGCTCGCAACGCGTCGGGATCTTCCGCCGCGTCGAGCTCCCGCTTGTAGAGGATGTTGACCGCGCCCTCTGGCCCCATGACCGCGATCTCCGCCGTCGGCCAGGCGAGGTTCACGTCCGTGCGGATGTGCTTGCTCGCCATCACGCAGTAGGCGCCGCCGTAGGCCTTGCGGGCAACGACCGTCACCTTCGGGACCGTCGCCTCGGCGAAGGCGTAGAGCAGCTTCGCGCCGTGCTTGATGATGCCGCCGTACTCCTGCACGGTGCCCGGCAGGAAGCCCGGCACGTCCTCGAACGTCACCAGGGGCAGGTTGAACGCGTCGCAGAAGCGGACGAACCGCGCTCCCTTTATTGCAGCGTCGATATCGAGCGCCCCGGCCAGATGCGCCGGCTGGTTCGCCACGACGCCGACCGGCTGCCCGCCGAAACGCGCGAAGCCGACCACGATGTTGGGCGCGAAGTGACGATGGACCTCCAGGAGGTCGCCGTCGTCACCGACCGCCCGAATCAGATCGAGCATGTCGTAGGCCTGGTTCGGGGACGCCGGCACGAGAGTGTCGAGCGCCGGGTCCTCGCGGTCGACCGGGTCCGCCGTCTCGACGCGCGGCGGATCGTCGAGATTGTTGCCGGGCAGGTAGCCGAGCAGCAGTCGCAGCAGAACCAGGCAGTCCTTGTCGGTCGGTACCGCGAAGTGGGCGGCGCCGCTCTTCGCGTTGTGGGTCATCGCCCCACCGAGCTCGTCCTTGGTCACCTCCTCGTGGGTGACGGTGCGGATCACGTCCGGCCCGGTGACGAACATGTAGCTCGTCCCCTCGACCATCACCGTGAAGTCGGTGATCGCCGGCGAGTAGACCGCTCCCCCGGCGCACGGCCCCATGATGGCCGAGAGCTGCGGGATGACGCCCGAAGCGAGCGTGTTGCGCAGGAAGATGTCCGCGTACCCGGCCAGCGAGGCTACGCCCTCCTGGATACGGGCGCCGCCCGAGTCGTTGAGGCCGACCATCGGCGCGCCGTTCTTCATCGCCAGGTCCATGATCTTCACGATCTTCGCGGCGTTGGTCTCCGACAGCGACCCGCCGAACACCGTGAAGTCCTGCGCGAACGCGTAGACCAGACGGCCGTCGACCTCGCCGTGTCCCGCCACGACGCCGTCGCCGGGAACGAGTTGCTTCTCCATCCCGAAGTCGCGACAGCGGTGGGTCACGAGCTTGTCGATCTCGCGGAACGTGCCGGGATCGAAGAAGAGGTCGATCCGCTCACGGGCGGTCAGCTTGCCCGCGTCGTGCTGCCGCCGCTGCCGGGCCTCACCGCCGCCCGCCTCCGCACGACGCTCGTAGTCCGATAACGTTTCCAGTCTGTCCATGCCGTCAATCCGTCGATTCGAGGCGGCGCCGCTCTATGCTCTGACGGCCTGCGCCTTGTCCCAGTCGGCCAGGAACTTCGCCAGACCGATATCCGTCAGCGGGTGGTTGAACAGCATGTCGATGACCTTCGGGGGGCAGGTGCAGACGTCCGCGCCCATGCGGGCCGCCTCGACCACGTGGGCCGGGCCGCGAACGCTCGCCACGAGCACCTCGGTCTCGAACTCGTAGTTCTCGTAGATCTCGACGATGTGGCTGACCAGATCCATCCCGTCGGCCGCCACGTCCTCGAGCCGGCCGACGAACGGGCTGACGAACGCAGCTCCGACCTTGGCCGCCAGCAGCGCCTGCGCGGGCGAGAAGACGAGTGTCACGTTGACGCGAATGCCGTCGCCGGAGAGCTCCGCGCACGCCTGGACCCCGGCCTTGCCGAACGGCACCTTGACCACGATGTGGTCGTCTATGGCGGCAAGCCTCCGTCCCTCGGCGATCATCCCCTCGGCGTCGGTCGCCACCACCTCGGCGCTCACGGGACCGCCCACGGCCCGGCAGATGCGGGCGAGCGTCTCACGCGGGTCCCCCGGCTCCTTCGCCAGCAGCGACGGGTTCGTCGTCACGCCGTCGACGATCCGCAACGGCACCAGGGCTTCGACGGTCTCGGGGTTCGCACTGTCCACGAAGATCTTCACGAGCTGTTCTCCTGCACTGCGGATCGGCTTCGAGCCTCAGCCGGCGATCACGTCGTTGGCCAGTTCGCCGACACCCTCAACCGTGACCACCACCCGGTCGCCCGGCACGATCGGTCCGACCCCCGGCGGCGTCCCCGTCGCGATGACGTCGCCCGGCAGCAGCGTCATCACGTGGCTGACGAACTCCACCACATGATCCAACGGAAAGATCATCTCCCGCGTGTTCGATGCCTGCCGCGTGACGCCGTTGACCGTGGAGCCGATGGCCAGCGCCGCCCCGTCCAGCCCGACGGCGATGGCGGGCCCGATCGGCGCGAACGTGTCGAAGCCCTTCGCGCGCGTGTACTGCACGTCGCGCTTCTGGATGTCGCGGTCGGTCACGTCGTTGACGCAGGTCAGGCCGAGGACGTAGTCGCGGGCCTCGGCGGCCCGCACGTTGCGCGCCGTGCGCCCGATGACGATGCCGACCTCCGCCTCGTGATCCACGCGGCCCGCACCCGGTGGAATCACGATCGACGACTCCGGCCCGATCACGGCGGACGGGGGCTTCAGAAAGATGAGCGGCTCGCTCGGCAGCGCCTTGCCCATCTCCTTCGCGTGGTCCCGGTAGTTGAGACCGACCGCGACGATCTTCGACGGCGTCACCGGCGGCAGCACCCGCAGCCCGACAGGTTCGAAGGACTCACCGGACCGATGCTCTCCGAACAGGTCGCCGTCGAGCCTGTGCCAGGCGCCGTCCCGCTCGACCACGAGCTGCGCCCGCTCGTCGATCTCGATGCGATACACGCGTGTCATGAATCACCTTGCGGCACTAGCGGGCGGTTTCCGTGACCGGCTCCGAGGGCGGACTCGCGTTGGGCGGGACCGCGGTATCGAGCGCCAGCACCTGGTAGACGTAGCGCCGGCCCGTCGTGACGTCGGTGTCCTGGTACACCGTCTCGACGAGCGGCTCGACCGTGAGCGGTTGGAGTGTGGCATCTGGCGGCGTTCCGCGCAAGACCACGTAGCCGGCAAGGTCGTCCTCGCCGTTCTCGTCCCAGACGAGGCTGATGCGGTTCGTGTCGGCCACGGCGATGACGCCGGTGGGCGCCGCGGGCGGAAACGTGTCGGTCAGCACAACGCACGTAGCCGGGGATGACTCCCCGAGAACCTGCAGCCCCGTCGGTGTCGCCGCCGGGCCCGGCCCGGCAGGTCCCGACCCGACGTAGTCGACGACGCGGACGGCATAACACCGAATCGCGCCGGAGCTGACCGCGGTGTCCGTGTAGGACGCCAGCGGGCTGGGCGGCCCAAGGCGGAGAGGCCGTCGGAAGTCAGGTTCGCCGGACGCCGCGACGTCGTACACGACGTACTCCGACGGCTCTTGTCCCTCCACGACCGGGCCGGACTCCAGAATGGGCGGCTCCACCTCCTGCGCCTGCACCGGCAACCGGAAAGTGGGCGGCTGCTCCCAGACGACATCTATCGACCCGGCGGTATACGACACCGCGGCCGGCCCCGGCGGCGGCGGCGGCGCAACCAGCGGCACGTCGACCAGGTCCGAGGGCTCCCCCACCACCCGATTCCTCGACGAGATCCCGAACGCCACGTAGGAGCGAATCGGCGCATCGGGCATCGGTGGCGATACGAGCGGCATGGGAAGCGGGCGTTCCGCCTCCTCGTCCTCTTCCTCTTCGTCGTCGTCATCCGGGTCGCCGACCGTAACCGGTATCAGCTTCTCCGGCGTCAGGTGCTCGACCACGGTCAGTTCCTGTCCCTGGACGACCTCGAAGAACGCGACCGGGCCGACGACCGCGTCACGATTCCGCACCTCGTCGAGCAGATCGTCCAGCTCCGGCAAGGGGTCGGACGGAGGCGCGTCCGGCGGACGCACCGGCAGGACCGCGACCAGGGTCGCCACATCGAGCCAGTCTTCCGAGAACGCCTCCCGCGGGCGCAGATCCGTCGGTTGCGTCGTGAGCGCGTAGACCTCGATTCGCTCGATGTCGCCCGGTGTCGTGCCGTCGGAGTCGCTGTCCGGTGCACTGAACTCCAGATAGACACGGTCGGCCAGCCGGGTAGCCTCCGGGTTGCCGATCGTGGCTGGCAGGATGATCAACGGAGGGAGCGGCGCACCTCGCGCACCGCAGGCCGCGAGCAGACCCGCGAGCACCGGTACCGCGGCGAGCCGGATTGCCATCCGGAAACGAGTCACAGAATGTAACGGGAGAGATCCTCGTCCTCGACGATCTCCAACAGCATGCGATCGACGTACGCCGCGTCGATGACGACGCGCGTCTCCCCCAGATCGGGCGCGTCGAACGAGATCTCGTCGAGCAGCTTCTCCATGACCGTGTGCAGGCGGCGCGCCCCGATGTTCTCGCTCCGGTCGTTGACGAGACTGGCTATCTCCGCGATCCGCCGCACGGCTCCGTCATCGAAACGCAGGTCGACACCCTCGGTGCCGAGCAGCGCCCGGTACTGCGTCACGAGAGCGCCCTGCGGCTCGGTCAGGATGCGCACGAACTCGTCCGTGCCCAGCGCCTCGAGCTCGACGCGAATCGGAAACCGGCCCTGGAGCTCCGGAATCAGGTCGGACGGCTTGGCCACGTGGAACGCGCCGGCCGCGATGAAGAGGATGTGATCGGTTCTCACCATGCCGTGCTTGGTGTTGACGGTCGTACCCTCCACGATCGGCAGGATGTCGCGCTGCACGCCTTCGCGGCTGACGTCCGGCCCGCCCTGTCTTCCGTCGCTGCCGGCAATCTTGTCGATCTCGTCGACGAAGATGATTCCCGCCTGCTCCACCCGCTCTATCGCGGCGCGGCCGACGCTCTCCATGTCCACGAGCTTCTGCTCTTCCTCGCGGGCAAGGTGCTCCGCCGCCTCCGGCACCTTCATCCTGCGCTTCCGGTTGCGCCCCTGAAACAGGCCCGGCAGCATGTCCTTCATCTTCACGTCGATCTCCTCGATCGACGATCCGCCGATGACCTCGAAGGAGGGAAACGACGACTCGCGCACGTCCAACTCCACGACACGGGAGTCGAGACCGCCCGCGCGGAGCTGGCCCCGCAGCTTTTCGCGGGTGCGGCCGGCCGCCTCTCGCAACGCCCGTGGATCGGCCGGCGCGTCCGGACCGGCCGGCGACGGCCGCACCGGCGGCACCAACAGGTCGAGCAGGCGTTCCTCGGCATTGGCCCGCGCCTTGTCCCGCACCTCGACGATCCGCTCGTCGCGCACCATCGTAACGGCCAGCTCCACCAGGTCGCGGACCATCGACTCCACGTCGCGCCCCACGTAGCCCACCTCGGTGAACTTCGACGCCTCCACCTTGATGAACGGCGACTGGGCGAGCCGCGCGAGCCGCCGGGCGACCTCGGTCTTGCCGACGCCGGTCGGCCCGATCATGAGGATGTTCTTGGGCGCGACCTCCTCGGCCAGCTCGGGGGGCAGCTTCTGGCGCCGCATCCGGTTGCGGAGCGCAATGGCCACCGCGCGCTTGGCCCGGTGCTGTCCGATGACGTGGCGGTCGAGCTCGACCACGATCTCGCGCGGCGTGAGGGCGCCGACCGAGGAGGCGGTCGTCTCGGGCAGATAGATGGGCACGACTAGAGTTCCTCGATCGTGACATTGGCATTCGTGTAAATGCAAATGTCGGCGGCTATGCGCATCGCCTCATCGGCAATGGTGCGCGCGTCGAGCTCGGTGCGCCGCGCCAGCGCCTTGGCGGCGGCCATGGCGTAGGGACCGCCTGAGCCGATCGCCACGATCCCGTCGTCAGGCTCGATGAGGTCACCGGTGCCCGACAGCAGGAACGTCGCCTTGACGTCGGCCACCACGAGCATCGCGTCGAGGCGCCGCAGGGCCCGGTCGGTGCGCCAGTCCTTGGCCAGCTCTACCACGGCACGCTCCAAGTTGCCGCGGTGCTGCTCCAGCTTGGCGTCGAACCGCGAGAAGAGCGCGAACGAATCGGCGGCCGAGCCGGCGAACCCCGCCAGCACGCGGTCGTTGTAGAGCCGGCGAATCTTGCGCGCCGTCTGCTTGACCACGGTGTTTCCGAGCGTGACCTGGCCGTCGCTCGCCATGACCGTCTTGTCGGCCCGGCGGACGGCCAGGACCGTCGTGCTCCGAAACACCGGCGGCGTGGCCGTCATTCGATCCCCTCCCCCGCCGCCGCGCGGCGGCGGAACAGCAGATACAGCGGCAGGCCCGCCGCAATGAGCAGCATGCCGGCGCCCGACGCAGCCGGCTCGCGCCAGATCTCGTTCACGACCATGGCGGCGCTGGCGGCGACGAAAATGCCGGGCGCCACCGGATAGCCCCAGGCCCGGAACGGACGCGGGGCCGCCGGCTCGCGGCGCCGGAGCACGAACAGCGCGGCCACGGCGGCGCCGGCGAACGTGACGACGGCGAAGCCGGTGTAGAGGAGCAACTGCTCGAAAGTGCCGGCCAGCACGAGCACACCGCTCCAGATGCTCTGTGCGACGATGGCAGCCACGGGAGTCCGATACTTCTCATGCACCCGGGCGGCGGCCGCGAAGAACTGTCCGTCGCGGGCCATGGCGAAGTAGACGCGCGGCCCGGCCAGCACCATGGCGCTGACACTCGCGGAAATCATGATCACCGACGCTGCGGCAAGCGCCGCACCGACTCCGGCCCCGAACAACCGCCCGCCCGCCGCATCGAGGAGGGGCGCACTGTCCGCTCCGATGTCGACCGCGCCGAGATCGGCGAGCGGCATCGCGTAGACGTAGAGGAGATTGAGCAGCAGATAGATGACGACGACCGTCGCGGTGCCGGCCGCTATCGCGAGCGGAACGTTGCGGCCCGGGTCCCGGATTTCCTCCGCGACGTACGTGGCCGCGTTCCATCCGGAATAACTGAACATGATGGGAATGAGTGCCAGGAGCCAGAGCGCGGGCGACACGGGCGCGCCCGGCGCGCCGAAGTGCGCCACCGAACCGTCGCCGATCGTGAAGCCGAGAGCCACAATCACGACGAGCACGGTGACCTTGGCGCCTGCCAGCAGATTCTGCACGATCCGGCCCGGGCCGAGCCCAAGCACGTGGACCGCGGTCAGGGCCGCGATCGCCGTCAGGGCCACCACGGTCCGCGGCGAGATCGATAGCGTGACGACCAGCAGCGGGATGCTGACCAACGGCGTCGTATCGCCCGCGGCCGGCAGGAACCGGCCGAGGTAGCTCGCGATCCCGACGGCGCCGAGGGCGATGGCGCCCGAGAATCCGGCGATGAACGAGGTCCACCCGGAGAGAAACCCGGCGGCCGGCCCGAACGCCTCGCGCAGATAGACGTACTCGCCCCCGGCCCGCGGCCGCAGCGTTGCCAGCTCCGCGTACGCCATGGCGCCGGCGAAGGCCAGCCCGCCGCCGACCAGCCACGCTCCGAGCATCAGCCAGACGTCGGGCACCCAGACGGCGATGAGCGCCGGCACGAGAAAGATGCCGCTGCCGATGACGTTGGAGACGATGATCGACGCGCCGTCGAGCGCACCGAGCCCACGAACGAGCGACGGCGATGGTGTGGCGGAGGGCACGGGTGCGCCGGGGGCGCTCACTGGGTCAGCAGTTGGCGATCGATCAGGTACTCGCCCAATTTGGTCCACTGCTCGGCGCGGTGCTTGACGAACAACTCGATCTTGACGTCGACGAAATCCCGGTGACCGAGCATCTCGGCCAGCGACTGCTCGCCGGTATAGCCGAGGCTGGACTCCATCGTGAACGGACCGAGACCGTCCCCCGGCACGACCCCTTCACGGCCCACCGCGCGAACCAGGGCGCTGCCCCATTCCTGATCTTCGCCCACACAGGTCCCAGCCTCATCGGCCGGCGACACCGGGTCCTCGGGCGCGGGCTGCTCCTCGTAGAGGACCATGCAGCGCCGGAACACGCCGTTCAACTGCAGCGTCCGGACGCGTCGATCCGATACGTTCTCCAAGCGGAACGAAAAGGTCGGCACCAGCTTGTTGCGACCGAGGTCGTCCAGTCCTACGTCGAGCCAGCCGGTCGTGATGTCGATGACGTCCAGAGTGGCCTGGACGTCGAGCAGCGGCGCGCAGGCGCTTCCCGAAAGCCCGACGGAGAGCGCGAAGACGAGCAGAAGGCGCCCTCGGCGACGAAGCATGGCCATGCCCAAATTGTAGCCCGGAAATCGTCGCTTGGCGCTCCGCTTTCCGCCCAACCAACCCTCTCCAGGAGTCTACGCCGCTCTACGGCACAGACTCCTGGCTCAGAAGGACGAGACGTCGACCCGCGCCCGGGCCTCGTCCAACGTCAAGCTGCCGGTGTGCAGCGCGGCCACGTCGCCCGCCTTGACCCGCACCGTCGTATCCCGTCCCGGCAGACCGCGGGTGTCGCGTGCAATTACGGTCAGCCAGTCGTTCCCGTCGAGCAGTGCACCCAACCGCCCGCCGTAGCCCAGGAGCGCGTCGATCAGCATCTCCCGCAACGCTTCCTGATACACGGTGTGCAGGTCCGGCGCCGGCGCGTCCGGCGCGTTGCCTTCCCCCGGCGGCGGCGCGTCGCCGGGGGAAGCGAGCCCCGGCCGATCCGGCGGGGCAGCGGCGCCGCCCGGGGTGAAGGCGACCCTCCTCCCCGCGTTCGGCTCGATCTCGCGCAGCACCGGAGGAAGCGCCCCCGACAGCCGCAACTCCTGCAGCGCCCGCCGAATCCTCCGCAGATCCGCGTCCATCATCTCCAGGGACCAGAGGACGCTCTGGCGCAGGACAGGGCACTCGACGTCGAAGAAGACGCCGTATCCGGCAAGGCGGAATCCCCGCACCTGGGCCGGCCCCGCGAACAGCATGAGACCTGGCGTCCAGGGCGGCATCTGCTGCTCGACGCCGCGCGCGCTCATCGCGACCGCCCGCGACAGCACGTGCTCCAGGACCTGCATCTGTGCGGTCAGCGGGTCGGCTTCGGCGCGCTCGACGCCCGCCGGGCTCGTGTTCTGCGCCGTCGCGGGCGCAGTGCCGGCCACGGTCAGGACGACGACGACGAGCGTTGCGATTCCCATGTCCCTGCCCCGTGCATTCCCGCGCCCGCTACTGCTGGGCGACGCGCACCATATAGTCGGCAAGACTGTCGACCTCCTGCTGCATGCGCAACTGATCCGCCTGCCGGTGCAGGTCGACCTCCTGCGCCAGTCGCATCAGTCCCGACGCGAACTCCTGGCGCTGCCGGCGCTCGCTCTCCGCCATCAGCGCCCGCACCTCGCGCAGCAGACCGTCGCCGGCGTCCCTCGCGTCACCGGGGATCGCCGGCAGGGATCGCCCGGCGGCGGGAGCGACATCGGTCCGCTGCGCCATGAGCTCCTGGCGAAGCTGCGCCTCCAGAGCGGCCAGCTCGGCGCGCCAGGGCGGCGTCTCGTCGGCCGCCGCCACCGGCTGCAGTACGGCCGCGTCATCCATGGGCTGCGCCTCGCCGACGCCCGGTTCCGCCGAGCCCATGCGAAACACGAAGCCGCCGTCGCCGTAGCGCACCTCGACGCTGGCGATCGCGGCGCCCGCAACCAGGACCGTCGTCGCGGCGAGCGCGGCTCCCCATGCCGGACGCAGCCCTCCCCCCAGCCACCACGCGGCAGCAGGCTTCGCTCCGGCCGCCTCCGCGTCGCCTTCCGCCACGATGCGGAATCCGAGTCGCGCATCCGGCGGCGCCCATTCCCGCAGCGTGCCGCGCAGCGCTGCGAAACCGTCCAGCTCCGCCGTGCACGCGGTGCACGTCTCCAGGTGCCGCTCGACGTGCGCCCGCTCGGCGGTCTCGCACTCGTCGTAGATATAGGCCACCAGGGCTTCGTTCTCTGGACAGTCGGACACTGGTTTCCCTCTTCAATCGCCCGCAGGGGGAGGATAGGACACCGCGCCCCGCTCCTGCAACGACGCGGCCATGCTCAGCCCGTTCCGCTCGAGCTGCCGGCGGAGCGCGCTGAGCCCCTGGTACAGGCGTGTCTTGACCGTGCTCAGGGGGCATCCCTGCAGGTCGGCGATCTCCTGAAACGTCAGGCCGTGGTATTCCTTCAACAGGATGGCGGTCCGCTGCGGCTCGGGGAGCGTCGCCATCACGCGCTCCACCACCCGCCCGAGGTCGCGCCGCACGATCAACTCCTCCACGCTCTCCTCGGCCGGCTCGAGGGAGTGCGCCTGCTCCTGCTGCAGGTCGTCGGACGCCGGGACGACCCTGACGCGCCGCTCCTTCCGGATCCAGTCCCGGCACAGGTTGAGCGCAATGCGGTAGAGCCACGACGAGAACCGCGCCTGTCCCTTGAACCCGCCGATCGCGCGGAACGCCCGCAGGAACGCCTCCTGGCAGACGTCGCGCGCGTCCTCCTCGCGCCCCAGCGTGCGGTAGGCGAGCGCGAAGATCGGCCGTTCCCAGCGGACGACCAACTGGTTGAATGCGCCCGTGTCGCCGCCCGCGGCCAGGGCCACAAGCTGTTCGTCGGTGACGTCGGTTGCTGTCGTCGCGGTCATGCTGTTATTGAATTAGACGTCGCGAACGCCCCGATGGTCGGCCCCGCGTGCGCCGGCCCACCACAAGTGACAACATCCGTATACTGGAACCTAGGCCGAACGGCGGCCGGGCGGCAACCCGACGATCCACTCTCGTGCTTCACATCTCCAACCTCCACAAGGCGTTCGGCGACCGGGTCCTGTTCGACAAGGTCTCGTGGCAGCTCCAGGCCGGCCAGCGGGTCGGCCTGTGCGGCCCGAACGGCGCGGGCAAGACGACGCTGCTCAAGATGCTGGACGGCGACATCGAGCCCGACGCGGGCGAGATCGCACGGCCGAACGATCTGACGGTCGGCTATCTCCCGCAGGACGGACTCAGCCACGCGGGCCGGACGCTCTACGGGGAAACGAGCCGCGCCTTCGAGCCGCTGCTCGCGCTGCAGGCGGAGCTGGGCGAGCTGGAATCGCGGCTCGGCGATGCGAGCCTGCCCGCGGCCGAGCACGACGCGGCCCTCGCACGCTACAGCGAGGTCCAGCACGCGTTCCAGGACCGGGACGGCTACGGCATCGAGGCGAAGGTGGACGCCGTGCTGCGCGGACTCGGCTTCACCGCGGCCGATTTCGAGAAACCCACCGAGACGTTCTCCGGCGGCTGGCAGATGCGCATCGCGCTGGCCAAGCTGCTGCTGCAACGGCCCGGCCTGCTGCTGCTCGACGAGCCGACCAACCATCTCGACCTGGAGGCGCGCAACTGGCTGGAGGAGTTCCTCATCGAGTATCCGCACGCGGTCGTGCTGGTCTCGCACGATCGCTACTTCCTCGACAGCGTGGTGACGGAGATCGCCGAGGTGGGCCTGCGCACGCTGACCGAGTTCCGCGGCACGTACAGCGCCTACCTGACCGAGCGCGAGGCCCGCATCGCACGGCTGCGGGAGGCGAAGAAGCGGCAGGACGAGGAAGTGGCCCGGATGCGGATGTTCATCGACCGCTTCCGCTACAAGGCGACGAAGGCGAAGCAGGTCCAGAGCCGGGTCAAGATGCTGGAGAAGGTCACACCGATCGAGGTGCCGCCGGCGCGCAAGCGCGTGCACTTCAAGTTCCCGGCCAGCGCCAAGAGCGGCCGGACGGTGGTCGAGCTGCGCGACATCGGGAAGGCGTACGGCGACGTGCGGGTGTTCGAGCGGGCCAACGTCCACATCGAGCGCGGCGACCGGGTGGCCCTGGTCGGCCCGAACGGCGCGGGCAAGTCGACCCTCATGCGGATGCTGTCCGGCGTGGAGGCGCCCGACCGGGGCGAGCGCCTCGAAGGCTATCGCGTCATCACGCAGTACTTCGCCCAGGACGAAGCGGTGCGCCTGGACGGATCGCTCACCGTGTACGAGACGCTGGCGTCCGGCTCCCCGGTGGACATGGTCCCCGCGATCCGCAACATCCTGGGCGGCTTCCTGTTCACCGAGGACGACGTCTACAAGCGCGTCAAGGTGCTCTCGGGCGGCGAGCGCACACGGCTGGCGGTGGCGCGGATGCTGCTGCGCCCTTCCAACACGCTCATCCTGGACGAGCCGACCAACCACCTCGACATCGACTCGACCGACGTGCTGCTCGATGCCCTGACCGACTACGGCGGCACCCTCATCTTCGTCTCGCACGACCGTTACTTCGTCGACCGGCTGGCGACGAAGATCATCGACATCGGGCATGGCGAGGCGGCGTTGTACCCAGGCAACTACGAGGAGTTCCGCTGGAGCCAGGAGCAGGCCCCCGGCAGCGGCGCGGCCGCCACGCGGCGGTCCGGCGGCGGCGCACCTGCCGGGGGTCCGAAGCGCAAGGTCGCGGCCGCGCCAGCGACAGAAAAGAAACGGCCCCGCGAACCGTCACCGACCTCGGACGCGCCTGCGCCAACCGCCGGGGGCGCCGGACGCCGCGCGAAGGGGCCGCAGAGGTCGAGCCCCGCACCGGCGCGCAGGTCGGAGACCGTGGAGACACGCAACGTTTCACAGGGGCGCAGCGCGGCCGAGCACAAGCGGCTGCAGGTGGAGACCCGCCGGCAACAGCGCAAGCTCGACGGGCTGCGCAGGCGCATTGCCGATCTCGAACGGCGCATCGCGGAGCGGGAGGAGGCGATCCGCAAGCTGGAAGCGGACATGGCGGCCCCGGGGTTCTTCGCGGATCAGGCGTCTGCCGACGAAGCGGTCAAGCGTCACCAGGCACTGATGTGGGAGGTCGGCACCCTGATGAGCCAATGGGAAGCACTCGAGCGGGAGGCCGCCGAGCAGACCGCCGCATCCTGATCCTCCAGCCCCGAGAACGAGCACCCCTCGCCAGGTCGCCTGCATTGCAGCCAACCGCGTGCCGGACGCATACTGGAAGCGCTGGGCACTGCGAGGTACCGGTGCGACCGAGGCATCGCGTCAACTCAGTCGAACGGGAATCACAGATGCCCCCCTCCATGCTCGATCACGCACGGCGCACGTCGGCACAAGGACGCCCCAAGACGCGCCGGTCTCCCCTGGTCGTCGTTCGGAAGGGGAATCGCATCTGTTTCGTCGGTCGGGTCAATGCCCTCGCCCACCTCCAGTTCATGTCATGCGTTCACCAGTGCCAGGAACGCGGCTACGAGGACGTCGTCCTCGACTTCTCGACGTGCGAGTCGGCATTTCCCATCGGCATGATCCCACTCCTGTCGGGCGCGGACACTCTGCGACGCGAGAAGATCGACGTCTCCGTCACGCTCCCCGACAGGGAGGAACTCGCGCGCTTGTTTCTCAATACGAACTGGGCTCACTTCCTGGAACCTGCGCGTTTTTCCAGGAGCGACACGCCCCATGACCGCCATCCTGCCACCCAGCGCTTCAGTGAATTCGATCAACAACAGAAGCTCGTGAACGACTTCATGGATGTCGTCATGCGCAACATGAGACTGGAACGTGACGTCATCGCCGGCTTGGAATGGTCGATCAACGAAATCACGGACAACGTGCTCAATCACGCCGAGTGTGCCGACGGCGGAATCGTTCAGGTCAGCACGTTCAGGGAAACCGGTAAGATCGCTCTCGGTGTCGCCGATTCTGGACGCGGAATCCTGTTGTCCCTCCGCGAAGGACATCCGGAACTGCGAACGGATGCTCAAGCCATCGGTGAAGCGATGAAGGCCGGCATCACACGAGACCCTGATGCGGGACAGGGCAACGGTATCGCGGGCGCCCTGAGAATCGCGACCATGTCGGGGGGCTCGTTCGAAATCACGTCGGGACTGGCCCAGATCGTCACACGAACGGATCGGACCGGCGATCAACCGCCAACAACAGAGGCGAAGGTCTACGAGCGGAAGGAACCCCAGCGGTTCGTGGGCACGCTCGTGTACGCGGAACTCGGGCTCGACGCGCAGTTCCACCTGTCCGAGGCACTTGGTTTCTCCGGCGAACCGCATCAGCCGACCAACTTGATCGAGCTGCAGTACGAGACCGAGAGCGGCAACGCCGTTGTGCTGAAGCTGCGCGACGAGTCAACAGGGTTCGGCTCCCGACCGGCAGGTCGACAACTACGTACCAAGTGCCTGAATCTCCTGAATTCCGAACCCGACAAGCCGTTGGTGCTGGACTGGGCAGCAGTTCCGCTCGTATCGAGCAGCTTTGCCGACGAGCTCGTTGGCAAGCTGTTTGCCTCGCTCGGACCACTGGCGTTCTCGGCTCGAGTCCGGAACGTCGGCATGGAAGCCATGGTCCGCGGTCTCGTCGACAAGGCCATCATGCAGCGGGTGGCCCAGGTAGCCAACGGTACGCGTGGCGATACCGACATAACGTGACACTCCCCCGCTCGGCGCGGCCGGGGTTTCTGGTCCCGATTGTCACGCCCGCGGGTGGGTCCTGCGGTACAGCTCGGTGATCTGCGCGGCGCTGACGTGCGTGTAGCGCTGCGTCGTCGTGATGCGGGCATGGCCGAGCAGTTCCTGGATGGCGCGCAGGTCGGCCCCGCGCTCCAGCAGGTGCGTCGCGAAGGAGTGCCGCAGGGCGTGCGGGCTGATGCCGCGCTGCGCGCCGACCTGCGTCACGCATCGCCGCACCATGCGCGCGACGCTGCGGCTCGACAGGCGCCCGCCGCGATAGTTGACGAATAGCGGGTCGCCCATTCGTCGCGCCCGCCCGCTCGCCGGGGTTGCGTCGCGGGGAGCGCGCAGCACGAGGCCGCGCCGCGCCGGAAGGTACTCGCGAATCGCGGCAGCCGCCACCGGATTGAACGGCACGATCCGTTCCTTGCCTCCCTTGCCGAGGACGCGGACCATGCGGCCGGGCAGGTTCACGTCCTCCAGATCCAGCCCCACCAGCTCGCTGAGGCGCAGGCCGGAGGCATAGAAGAGCTCCAGGATGGCGCGGTCGCGAAGACCGAGCGGGGTCGCCGCATCCGGAGCGGCGAGCAGAGCGCCCATCTCGTCGACCGCCATGTGCGGCGGCATGCGGCGTTCGACCTTCGGCGCGGAGACGAGGGTTCCCGGATCGTGCTCCAGCAGCCCCTCGCGGCGCAGATAGCGCGCAAAGGTGCGGACGGCGGCGAGCTTGCGTGCAGACGACGACGACGCCTGCCGCCGCTCGTAGGTCTCGGCCAGGTAGTCCCGCACGAGCCGGTGATCGAAGTCCTCGACCCGTGGCTCGTGCCCGAGCAGGGCCGCTGCAAACTCGAAGAACTGCGACAGGTCGCTTTCGTAGGCGCGCACGGTATGCCGCGAGAGGTTGCGGTTCAGGCGCAGGTAGTCGAGAAACGGCTGAAGCTGCTCCCGCATCGACCGGTGTATCGGCCGCGGGCCAGCCGGAGGTCAGCGTCAAGTCGTGATGGAACCGGCGTCACACCACGCGGCCAGGTCGGACAGCGCGCGCTCGGCTACCGCCCGGCGCCGCGCCTGCCGCCCGCGCGGCCCCCCGGCGACCACCGGGATCAGCCCGAACGCGATGTTGGTCGGCTGGTAGTGGCTCGGGTCGGCGTGCGAGACGTAGTGGGCCAGAGCGCCGAGCGCGGTCGTGCGCGGCGGCGCCCGCGGCTCCTCGCCGCGCGCGAGCGCGGCCGCGTTCAGGCCCGCCACGAGCCCGGACGCGGCCGACTCCACGTAACCCTCGACGCCGGAGACCTGGCCGGCGATGAACAGTCCGGGGCGGGCCCGGATCTGCCACGTCGGCGCCAGCACGGACGGCGCGTTGATGTAGGTGTTGCGGTGGATCATCCCCAGCCGCACGAACTCGGCCTGCTCGAGACCCGGAATCAGCCGGAGCACGCGCCGCTGATCCGGCCACCTGAGTTGCGTCTGGAAGCCGACCAGGCTGAAGTGGTCGGCCGCGAGATTGTCCTGCCGGAGCTGGACCACCGCGTACGGCTGGCGCCCCGTGGCCGGGTCCGTGAGCCCGACCGGCTTCATCGGGCCGAACCGCAGCGTGTCGACGCCGCGGTGGGCCATCACCTCGATCGGCAGGCAGCCCTCGAAGTACGGCGTGCGGTCGAAGTCGTGCAGCTCGGCCAGCTCCGCGGTCGTGAGCGCGGCGTGGAACCGCTCGTACTCCGCCGCGGTCATGGGGCAGTTCAGGTAGTCCCCCTCCTCCTCGTCCCCGGCGCCGCACGTCCGGCCGACCGCGGCGTCCCTCGTACGCTCCCGCCGGCCGCGGCGCGAGGCGCGGAAGACCCGGGAGCGGTCAATCGAGTCGGCCTGGACGATGGGGCTGATCGCGTCGAAGAAATAGAGTTGCTCGCGACCGACCAGGGCCGTGAGGTCGGCTGCGAGGTCCGGCGACGTCAGCGGCCCGGTCGCCACGATGACCGGCGCGGCGGACGACGCCTCCGGGATCCGCCGCAGCTCCTCACGATGGATGGTGATCAGCGGCTCCGCCTCGAGCGCCGCGGTGACCCCTTCGGCGAACCGCTCGCGGTCGACGGCCAACGCACCGCCCGCCGGCACACGGGTCTGGTCGCCCACGCGCATCACGAGCGATCCGAGCCGGCGCATTTCCTCCTTGAGCAGCCCGACCGCGTTCTCCAGGGAGTCGCCGCGGAACGAGTTACTGCAGACCAGCTCCGCCAGCCGATCCGTCTGATGGACGGCAGTCGAGCGGACCGGACGCATCTCGTACAGCGACACCGGGACGCCGCGCCGGGAGGCCTGCCACGCCGCCTCGCTGCCCGCCAATCCGCCGCCGGCGATCCGGATCATGGAACCTCGGAAGGCGCCGCCGATCAGGCCACTTCCCGGCGGGTGCGGCCGCGCGACGTCGCCTTGGCGGTCTTCCGCGCGGGTTGCCGCGCCGGCGGCGGCTCGGTCTCGACCCATCGCCCGTCCCGGTAGACGGCGCGCCAGCGGGTCGCCTTGCCGTTCTCTTCGGACGTGACGTACTGCTCGGCCGCCTTGCGCGAAAAGCGGATCACGGCCGGCCGGCCCTCGGGATCGGCCTCCGGCGCCTCGAGCAGGTACCGGTACTTCGGATCCAGCTCCGCCGCATGGGGCTTCAGCTCCGACACCGCAGGCGCGCGCGTCTCCCGGTTGCGTGGGAATCCGCTGGCGGCCAGGAACAGCCCGGCGGCGCCGTCGCGCAGCACGTAATGGTCGTCGACGGTCCGGCAGCGGAGCTCCGGCAGCGGCACCGGATCGGCCTTCGGCGGCGCAGGCTCTCCGTTGCGCAGCACCTTGCGCGTGTTCCTGCACTCGGCGTTCGTGCAGCCGAAGAACTTGCCGAAGCGCCCCGAGCGAAGCTGCATGTCCCCGCCGCACCGGTCGCACTCGATGGTCCGTTCCGCCAGCACCCCGGCCCGGAACGTGCCCTCCTCGATCTCGTGGCCGGCGCACTGCGGGTTCTTGCCGCAGACGTGGAGCTTGCGCCCCGCATCGACGACGTAGCTGTCCATCGCCGTGCCGCAGACGGGGCAGCGCCGCTTGGCGCGCAAGGCCCGGCTCTCGCCCTCGTCGTCCCGCTCCGCGTCCGCCGCCTCGTCGGCGGGGGTGAGGTCGACCGTCTGGGTGCAACGTTCCTTCGGCGGCAGCGCATAGCCCGAGCAGCCGAGGAAGACGCCGGTGCTGGCAGAGCGAATCTGCATCGGACGGCCGCACGTGGTACAGGCAATCCCGGTTTCCGTCGGCGCGTTGGGACGCATGCCGTCGGGTCGGGCGGCGGCCGCGAGCTTCCGGGAAAAACCGCCGTAGAACGTGTCGAGCACGTTGAGCCACTGCCGGTTGCCGGATGCGATCTGATCGAGGTCCTGCTCCATGTCGGCCGTGAACGAGTAGTCCAGCAGGTCCGCGAAGCTCTCGACCAGGCGTTCAGTGACGATCTCGCCGATCTTCTCCGCGTAGAAACGGCGCTTCGTCAACGTGGCGTAGCCGCGATCCTGAATCGTGGAGATGATCGAGGCGTAGGTCGACGGACGTCCGATCCCGCGCTTCTCCAGCTCGCGGACCAAGCTCGCTTCACTGTACCGCGGCGGCGGCTTGGTAAAGTGCTGCGCCGACTCCACCTTGGCGCACGCCAGGCGCTCGCCCCGCTCGTAGGCCGGAACGTCGGCCAGGTCCCCCTTGCGGGACGCCTGCGGCAGTACGCGCGTGAACCCGTCGAACCGCAGCACGCGCCCGCGCACGCGCAACTCGAAGGCGCCCGCCTCGACCGTCACGGTCGTGCTCATGTACTCCGCCGGGGTCATCTGGCAGGCGATGAACTGGCGCCGGATCAGGTCGTAGAGACGGCGGGCGTCCGCGTCCGCGATGGCCGGCGTCTCGGGCTGCGCCGCCACGTCCGTCGGCCGGATCGCCTCGTGCGCCTCCTGCGCGCCGGCCTTGCTGGCGTAGGCGTTGGGGGTCTTCGGCAGATAGCGCGAACCGAACGCAGCCTCGATGTGGGTGCGCACCCCGGCCACCGCCTCCCGCGACAGGTTGGTGGAGTCGGTGCGCATGTAGGTGATGTGCCCGCCCTCGTACAACCGCTGAGCCAGCGTCATCGTCTTGCGCACGCCGAAGCCGAGGCGGGTCGAGGCGGCCTGCTGGAGCGTCGAGGTGATGAAGGGCGCCCCGGGGCGTGTCGTGGTCGGCTTGCTCTCCACCCGCGCGACCGTGAACGCCTCCTTTCGAAGGCCGGCCAGCGCATCGTCCGCCTCGCCCTTCTTGCGCGGCCGGAAGGCATTGCCGTCGGACCTGACCACCTGGAAACGGCAGGGGTCCTCGCCGCCGGTGCGCGTAAGGTCGGCGAAGACCTCCCAGAACTCCTCCGGCTCGAAGGCGCGGATCTCGCGCTCGCGCTCCACCACGAGCCGCACCGCCACCGACTGCACACGGCCGGCGGACAGGCCGCGCGCCACCTTGGCCCAGAGCAGGGGCGACACCTCGAAGCCGACCACCCGGTCGAGAAACCGCCGCGCCTGCTGGGCGTTCACCCGGTTCTGGTCGATCTCGCCGGGGTTCTCGAAGGCGTCCCGTATGGCCCGGCCGGTGATCTCGTTGAACACCACGCGCCGGAAACGCGCCGGGTCGCCGCCGATTACTTCCTTCAGGTGCCAGGCGATTGCCTCCCCTTCGCGGTCGAGGTCGGTGGCGAGAAAGATCCGCTCGGAGTCACGCGCCAGCTTCTTGATCTCGCCGACCACCTTCTCCTTGCCGGGCACGAGCTCGTAGGTGGCGCGCCACTCCCGGTCCGGATCCACGCCCATGCGCTGCACGAGTTGGCGCCGTGCCCGCACCTGCGGATCAGCGGGACTCTTGCGCGTCCCTTTCGGACCGCCCGCGGCCTGCTTGCCGCGCCCGCCGGACTGCTTGCCCTTGCCGCCCGCCGGCAGGTCACGGATGTGGCCTACGCTCGACTTGACGAGGTAATCCTTGCCCAGGTAGCGATTGATGGTGCGGGCTTTGGCCGGCGACTCGACGATAACCAGGGATCGGGCCATGCTCCTCCTGTTGAGGTCGAGGGCTGGAACCGCCGTCGACCGGGCATTACGTTAGCATCCCCTGGCGCGACCGGACGAATCGGCCGGCCCCGGCGCGGGCGACGCGGCCCGCGAGCTCCAGCTCGGTGAGCCGCAACAGCACCGCCCTGCCGCCAAGACCGCTCCGCTCGATCAGGTCGTCCACGGCGTAGATTTCTCCGGGGTCCATGTGGCGCAACACGGGATCCGCCTCCCGCGCCGGGGCGTCCGACTGCCGCGCGCCGGCGGGGCTCCGGATCCGGAGCCCCGCCGAGCGGGCCGAATCCGATCTCCTCCAGGATATCGTCCGCGGTCTCCACGATCGCGGCCCCGTCGCGGATCAGGGCATGTCCCCCGGAGTTGCGTCCGCCGAGGACGTTCCCCGGCACGGCCATGACCTCCCGGCCCTGCTCCGCCGCGTACCGCGCAGTGATGAGCGAGCCGCTGCGCGCGCCGGCCTCGACGACGACCACCCCCCGCACGAGCCCGCTGATCAGGCGATTCCGCTGGGGAAAGTGATGGCGGAGCGGCGGCGCTCCCGGCGGGAACTCGCTCAGTACCGCGCCCGTTCGTGCGATCGACGCCGCGAGCGCCGCGTGCTCGGCGGGGTAGATGACGTCGACACCCGAGCCGAGGACGGCGATAGTGACCCCTTCGCTTTCGAGTGCGCCCCGATGGGCCGCTGCGTCCACACCGCGCGCGCACCCGCTCACCACCGCGATACCGCGGCCGTTCAGGTCGGACGCCAGAAGCCCCGCCACGGCGACGGCGTACGGCGACGCGGCTCGCGAGCCGACGATCGCCACCGCGGGCCTGGCGAGCACGGTTGCATCCCCCTTCAGCCAGAGAACCGGGGGGCGATCGTCGAGAGCATCGAGCTGCCGGAGATAGCGCGAATCGCGCCAGCCGACCGGCTCGATGCCGCGGGAGGCAGCGGCGTCCAGCGACTACAGGGCACGCGCCCGGCAGCGCCGGCCATCCTCCCGGAGATACGCCGGCAGGTCGCGAAAGCGGGCCGCCGCCGCCGGCAGGTCGATGCCGCGCCGCTGGTCGTCGCCCCCGCCCGTGGACGACTCGACCAGCGCGCGCCGCAACCGCTTCCGGCCCAGAAACAGCGCCAGCGCGACCTCATCGACGAGAGTCTCCTCTGCCGTCATCGGCGAGTTTGGGAAGCAAGAATCGAACCAGGCGTACGCGAAAGCACGGTGGACTTGCGCCGCGCAGCGGGACATGACTATATTCGGTAGGAGATGCACGCGTGATCGGAGCGACACCATTGCCCGGCAGAATCGCCATCATCCTGGTCGCCGCGCTGGTCGTCTTGATTGCACCAGCCACGGCCGCCCCCGACTCCCGCGAAAACGCGGTGGCGCAGGTTGAGTTCGGGATCTCCGTCGCGCAAGCGGGACTGTGGGACGAGGCCACCTACCGCTGGAAGCGCGCCGCGGAGATCGATCCCACCTACGCGGCCGCCTGGAACAACCTCGGTATCGCGTACGAGCAGAAGGGGATGTTCGACGAGGCGCTCGAAGCCTACGAGACCGCTCTCGATCTCGAGCCGGACAACCTCAACATCCAACAGAACTACGATCTGTTCAGGGAAATCCATGACAGGGTTCTTCAAGGCGACCGCTAGCGCGCTCCTGCTGCTGGGAACGGCGGCCTGCACGAGCTACTACGAGGTCCCGATCGAGACCCCGCTGCAGCCCAAGCTGGACGTGGGACGTTTTCAGCGCATTCTCGTGGCCGGTTTCGTGGCGGGCGGCACCGAGGATGTCGACACCAACCTCGAGACCGCGCGGCTGCTCCGCAGCCAGCTTCGCTCGGAGTCGCGGCTCGAGGTCATCGACGCCGAGGTTCTGGACCTGCTGGACATCGCCGAGAGGCAGAACGGAGACTACGGCGGCGAAAACGGCAACGGCAACGGCGGCGACCCGGACGCCGTGAACGGCGACGACTGGCAGGACGCCGGGCTGGACGCGGAGGAGCGCGGCGACCTGAGCGAAGAGGACCTGGAAGCCTTCGAGCACATCTTCGCCAACGTGAGCTACTGGCGACAACTCGGCGAGGAGCACCAGAATCCGCTCATCGTCACGGGCACCGTCCACTTCACGCCGCACCAGCGATCGGGCATGGTCACCCGCGAGCGCGAGATTTACGACGAGTTCGGCAGGCGCATGGTGGTGCCGGTACGGGCGTACCGCGACCGCTCCGGATTCGTGCTGAGCCCGACGTTCATCTTCATCGACGGCCGCAGCGGGATCACGCTCTATACGGAGCGCCACCGCGAGGAGGTGCTGTACGACATCTCCCACAACACGCCGGCCCTGTCGTCGTACTTCGAGTTGATGGACCGGCTGCTGCCCTCGTTCCTCGGGGCGCTCGCCGACCAGAGCGTGCGCGGCACGCGCATCATGCTCAAGTAGCGTCCGGGTCGATGCGGCAGCCGGCACGACTTTACAGCCGGGGGCGCCGGTAGTACGATCTCACGTTTCTGGTTACGGTGGCGTTTCACCCGTGAGTTACGCGCGGGGCTCGGAAGGGGTCGAACGTGTTCGCGATTATCGAGAGCGGCGGCCGGCAGGTGCGCGTCGAGGAAGACGCGGTCGTGACCGTCGACCGCCTGAAGAAGGAGGTCGGGGACGAGGTCGTTTTCGATCGCGTTCTGTTCGTCGCCGGCGACGGAGGCTTCGCGACCGGCGCGCCGTACGTCCCCAGCGCCACGGTGACCGGGGTGGTGGATGCTCTGGACCGGGGACCGAAGATTCGGGTGTTCCGGAAGCGGCGTCGGAAGGCGTGGCGCCGGACCATCGGGCACCGCACCGAGTTGACGCGCGTACGCATCACCGGCATCAACGGCGCGTAGATTCAGAGGCAACCATGGCACACAAGAAGGGCCAGGGCAGCTCACGCAACGGCCGCGACAGTCAGGCGCAACGTCTCGGCGTCAAGCGCTTCGACGGCAATCTCGTTCCGGGCGGCGCAATCCTCGTGCGCCAACGAGGACGGCGGTTCCGACCCGGGCTCAACGTCGGGCTCGGCAAGGACGATACGCTGTTCGCCACGGCGGCCGGGCGAGTCCGCTTCGAAGATCACGGTTCCCGGGGCCGCGTCATCAGTGTCCTGCCGCTCGAGGGATAGGGCGGGACGGCCAGCCCGCTGACAGTTCTTCCAACCATCAGCCAGCCCGTATGTTCGTCGACGAAGTCGACCTCCATGTAGCGGCCGGGGACGGCGGCAACGGGTGCGTCAGCTTCCGCCGCGAAAAGTTCGTGCCGCGGGGCGGACCCGACGGCGGCGACGGCGGTCGTGGCGGATCTGTCCACCTGCGGGCTACCGCGCACCTGAACACGCTGGTCAAGTTCACGTACCACCCGCTCTGCCGCGCCCAGCGCGGCGGTCACGGCGAAGGAGCGAACCGGGCGGGACGTGCCGGCCGCGACCTGCATCTGGACGTGCCGGTCGGCACCGTCGTCTACGGGACCGCTCACGACGACGGCCTCGAGAAGCTGGCCGACCTGGCCGCAGACGGACAGTCCTGGCTGGCCGCGAAGGGCGGTGACGGCGGGCGTGGCAACCGGCGTTTCACCACGTCGACGAATCGCGCGCCGCGGCGCTTCGAACCGGGACACCCCGGCGAGACTCGCACCTTCCGGCTCCGGCTCAAACTGCTGGCCGACGTCGGCCTCGTGGGCTACCCCAACGCCGGCAAGTCGACGCTGATCGCGCGGGTGTCGGCCGCGCGCCCGAAGATCGCGGAGTACGCGTTCACCACGCTGACTCCGAACCTGGGTGTCGTCCGCCTCGACGACGAACGCAGCTTCGTGCTTGCGGACGTGCCGGGGCTCATCGCCGGCGCCCACGAGGGGCACGGGCTGGGCCATCGCTTCCTGAGTCACCTGGAACGCACGAAGGTACTGGTCCACGTCGTCGACGTGTCGTCCGCCAGCGGCCGCGACCCGGTGAGCGACTTCGACACGATCTGCACCGAGCTGGCCCGGTTTCGAGGCGCCGACGGACTGCCCGCGGGCGGCCCTGCCGGACTGTCAGGCAAGCCGCAGCTCGCCGCCGCCAACAAGATGGACGCCCTCGACGAGCCCGAACGCCTCGAAAACCTCCGGCGGCATCTTGCGGCGCGGTCGGTGCCCCTCTACACCGTTTCGGCGGTGACCGGAAACGGATTGCCGGCACTCCTCAACGCCATGTGGGCGGCGGTGCAACAGCGCACCTCCCAGGAAGCCGGTCAACCGTCCCAGGAGACCACGTGACGAGTGACGTTCCCCGTATCGGCGTGCTCGGCGGCACGTTCGACCCGGTGCATCACGGCCATCTCGACGCCGCGGACGCCGCGCGGCAGGCGCTCGCACTCGCCGAAGTGGTGCTGATGCCCTCGCGCGTTCCGCCGCACAAGACGTCGCCGGCCGCAACCTCCGGCTACCACCGTTTCGCGATGGCGGCGCTCGCCTCCTCCGGACGGCCCGGGCTGCAGGTCAGCGACCTGGAGCTCAGGTCGGCCGAACCGTCGTACACGTCCCTCACGCTGCAGCAGCTCGCGCGCGCCGGGTACGCGACTTCGCAACTCTTCTTCATTCTCGGCAGCGACGCGTTCGCAGAAATCGCGCACTGGCACGACTTCCCCGCGATCCTGGACCGCAGCCATTTCGCCGTGATCGCACGTGCGGGAAGCCCCCTGGCCGCGCTGCGCGACCGACTGCCGGCGTTGGTCGGCCGGATGCGGAAACCTGACGCCGGCTCGGACACCGGAGCCGCCGCCGGCTCCACTTCAATCTGGCTCGTCGATGCGGAGACCCGCGACGTTTCGTCCTCGAGCATCCGGCGCCGGCTGACCGCTGCGCAACCGACCGGCGACCTGCTGCCGAACGTCGTCGCCGCCTACATTTCCCGGCATCGACTCTACGACGCCAACCCGCGTGGCGAGCTGTTTGCATGACCAGAGACATGCTCGATCTCCCGAAGCCGATCCCGCAGATCATCGACGCGATGAAGGACAAGAAGGCGCTCGACGTCGTCGTGCTGGACCTGCGCCAGAGTAGTGCCTTCACCGACTACTTCGTGGTCGGGACCGGCGGGAGCACACGACAGGTGCAGGCCATTGCCGATGCGGTCGGCGAGCGTCTGCGCGCCGTCGATTCACGGCCGACCCACGTGGAGGGGTACAACCACGCGGAGTGGGTGCTCATGGACTGCTTCGACGTGATCGTCCACATCTTCACGCGCGACACCCGGGAGCTCTACGACCTGGAACGCCTCTGGGGCAGCGCGACCCGCATCGAGATCCCCGCCACGGGCGCGGACGACAGACCGGCCGGGGGCGGATAGCCCGGCCCGGCGGCACCTTCGCCGGGAACGACAGGTGAAGAATGCTGGCGCTCGACGCGATGCTGGCGGTCGTTTGGGCGCCGCGCTGTGCGGCGTGCGACGATGCGCTCGACGCCCCTGCCCGCGGAGTCGTCTGCCGAAACTGCTGGCGCCGGATACCCGCCATCGCAGCTCCCGTCTGCCGCCGTTGCGGCGTAGCGGTGGCAGCGGCCGACGCGGACGCGGGGCTGCGGTGCATCGACTGCCGGAGAACCGGAGGTCCGCCGACGGCGCGCCGGGCCGCCGGGGTGCAAGCCGGCACGCTGCGGGCCATCATCCACGCCTTCAAGTACGACGGGCGGCGGTCGCTCGCACGGCCTCTCGCGCAGCTCATGCAGGACGCTGGCGGAGACTGGCTGCACGCCGCCGACATCGCCGTCCCGGTGCCGCTCCATGCGCTACGGCGATGGCGGCGGGGATTCAACCAGGCGGCCGACCTCGCTTCGCACCTCGGGGTACCCGTCGTGCATGCACTTCGCCGCACGCGCCACACCGGCCGCCAGGTCGAGCTGTCGCGCGCGGGGCGGCTGGGAGCGCTGGGCGGCGCGTTCGCACTGGCGCGCCGGAGCGGCTGGCGCCCGGCCGCCGCCGCGGTCCGTGGCCGTTCCGTGGTGCTCGTCGACGACGTGATCACGACCGGTGCGACGGTGGAAGCCTGCGCGGCGGTACTCCGCAACGCCGGGGCGCGCAACGTGCGGGCGCTCAGCGCAGCTCTGGCAGTCGCGGTTCGATCGCGGACGCCATCTCCGCTGCAACGACGTCCGGCGCCTGTTCCGCGTCGACGCGCACCCAATCCGGATGGGCGGCCTGACGCAGGTAGCTCTGCCGGACCCGCGTGAGCAGCGCGAGGTCGCGTTCGTACTGATCACGACCAGTCGTCTTGCGGGCTGCAGTCATGTCTGGCGCAGCGTCGAGCAGGATCGTCAGCTCCGGCTGGGGAAGGGACCTCTGGATGGACGCCAGCCAGCCCGGATCGAGCCCCTGCCCTTCGCCGTATGCGATCCCGGACGCAACGTAACGGTCGAACAGCACGATCAGGCCGGCGGCGTTCCAGCGCTCGATGTCGGCCTTGCGCTCGAAGCGGTTCGCAACGTACAGCAACTGCATCGCCTCGGGACCGTAGTCCCGCTCGCCCTGCAACGCCCTCGCGATCTCCTCGCCGAGAAAGGTCCCGTAGTCCGGGAACGAGACGACCCGCGACTTGTATCCGGATGCCCGCAGCCGATCCCGCAGGTCCTGGGCCTGCGTCGTCTTGCCGGTCTGGTCCAGCCCTTCAACCGCCACCAGCATCAGATTCTGCCTCGCTCTCTCACCGGCTCCGGTCCGCCTCGCGCGGTCACGACTCACAGGCCAGCAGGTCGTCCACAGTCTGGCGCCGGCGAATCATGCGCCAGACGCCGTCTTCCACCAGCGCCTCGGCCGGCATCGCGTGGCGGTTGTAGTTCGATGCCATCGCCGACCCATAGGCCCCCGCGTCCCGCACCAGCAGCAAGTCTCCGACCTCCGGCAGCGGCATCGACTGCCCGAGCCGGATCACGTCGGTCGTTTCGCAGATCGGTCCCACCACATCGCACACCACGTCCGGTCCGGAGCGCTCGGTCAGCCGCTCGAGACGGTGCTTCGCGCCGTAGAGAGCCGGCCGCAGGAGCTCGCTCATGCCGGCGTCGAGCACCACGAAGTACCGTCCGCTGCGTTGGGGCTTGACGTCCACCACCGTCGCGACGAGCGCACCAGCCGGCCCCACGATCCAGCGGCCCGGCTCGACGAGCAGCGTCAAGCCCGTCGGCGCCACCGCCTCTACGAGCGTCCGGGCGTACTCGGTGACCTCCAGCGCAGGACGCCCATCGTACGAGATCCCGAGCCCGCCGCCGAGATCGACATGCTCCAACGGAACTCCCGCGTCACGCAGCCCCTGCGCGAAACTCGCGATCATCGAGCCGGTCCTGGCCACCGCGTCCAGGGTCGTCAACTGCGACCCGACGTGCGCATGCACGCCGACGAGATCGAGTCCGTCACTGCCGGCCGCATCCAGGCACACGGCGGCGGCGTCCTCGATCGGCACCCCGAACTTGTGCTCGGGACCGCCGGTCACGATACCGGGATGACTGTCGGCCTCGATGCCGGGATTGACCCGTACGGCCACTCGCGCCCGTACTCCGTGCGCCGTCGCGATCCGGTCGATGCGGGCCAGCTCGCCGGCCGACTCGGCGTTGATCGCGCCGACGCCGATTCGCACCGCGTCCTCCAGCTCGGCCCGGGTCTTGCCGACACCGGTGAAGACGATGTCCCGTGGATCGACGCCGGCCCGCAGCGCCACCGCTATCTCGCCGCCGGAGTTGGCGTCCACGGCGCTGCCTGCCGACTGCAGCAGACGCACGATGCCGAGCGTCGAGTTGGCCTTCAAGGCATAGTGGACGCGATGGGGATAAGTACCGAGAGCGGCCTCCAGCGCGCGGTAGCGGTCGACAATTAGGGTGGAGCTGTAAACGTACAGGGGAGTACCCTCGGCGGCCGCCAACACCGCCGGGCTCACCCCGTCGCAGGTCACCGGGTGGGGTGAAAACGTGAACCCGGCCATAGGGAATCGTGGAGACGCACGGCGCGGCGCATTGTACGCGGGGCTGGCGACCCTGTCGAACCGGCGGTCCGCGGCCGGACCGATTTGACCCGGTACGTGTGCCCGCGCCAGACTAACGGCTTGTGCCCACCGACCGGCCGTCCGCATCTGCCGACTCCACCGACGCCCTCATCGAGGCCTGTCTGCGGGGAGACCAGGCGGCATGGGACACCATCGTGCGCCGCTACCGACGGAAGGTGTTCAACGTCGCGTACACGTTCGTGGGTCGCCACGACGAGGCCGAAGATCTGACTCAGGACATCTTCCTGAAGGTCTTCAAGGCTCTCGGCACGTTCGACCGCCGGGCCAACTTCACCACGTGGATCATCAGCGTCAGCCGCAACCTGTGCATCGACCACTACCGGCGTGTACGGAAGGAACGCGAGGTCGTCGATCACCGCGTGGACGCGAGCGAGCTCACACCGGTCGCCGGCGGAATCGACGCGTTCGCGCGGCTCGATCGCTTCGACCGGCGGGCGTTGCTGCGCGAGGCGCTCGCGGCGCTGCCGGAAACGCTCCGGACGGCGGTAGCGATGCGCGATCTGCAGGAACTGTCCTACCAGGAGATCGCCGGGCGGCTCGGCCTTCCGGACGGGACGGTGAAGTCGCGGATCAACCGGGGACGCCACGAGCTGGCGCGGCAGGTACTGCGGATAGAGCAGGCGCAGCGCACGGACGCTGGCCAGCGTGCAGGAACGCCGGCCGTTACCCCTTGACCGGAGCACGGGAATGAAATTGTCAAGCGAGCGTGTCGGCAAGGCGGTCATCGTCCGAGTGGGCGAGGCCAAACTGACGTACCAGATCCTCTCCACGTTCGCCGACGCGGTGACGAAGCTGCTCGCGGCCGGCGAAAAGCGGGTGATCATCGACCTTTCGCGGGTCGTGTACGTCGACAGTGCGACGATCGGCTGCCTGATGGATCTGTACCGCCAGACCGACAAGCTCGGCGGCGCGATCAAGCTCGCCGGCGTGCAGAAGCGCGTCGAAACGATGCTGACCATGACGGGCGCGCACAATTTCATCGAGCTGCACGCGGACGAGGCAGGCGCCGCCGGCAGCTTTGGGGAATGAACATGCGCACGATAAAGACGACATCAGGCACCGAGATCGTGCTGGACGGCGACCTGCTGGCGGTTCTCGAGACCCTGTATCGCGAGCTCCATTCCCGGCACGGGCTCGACTACAGCTTCGAGGACACGATGCACGAGATCCGCCACCTCATCCGGCAGATGGCGGAGGCGGACCGCGAAACGTACCTGCTCGAGAGCCTGTTCCTCAACTCCGTGACCTACGAGAACGAGAAGCTCGGCGCGTACGTCCGCAGGCTCACGTCGGATACGGAGCCGCCGCCGGCCGCACACGCGACCGAGCAACCCTAGCCCGAAAATCGGAAGGGCGTCAGCGCGCCGGGACGGTGCCGGGCTGGACCGAGCGGGCGGCTTCCTCGGATGGCTCGGAGGGGGATTCTACGAGGCGCCACGCGTCGGTCTCCTCGAGTATCTTTCGGGCGAAGCCGGCGTGGAGCGCATGTCCGCCCCGATGGGCGACCACGTGGCCGATTATCGGATGCCCGACGAGGGCCAGATCGCCGATCACGTCCAGAATCTTGTGACGGACGAACTCGTCCTCGAAGCGCAGGGTGTTGTTGAGGAAGCCGGTCTCGCCGAGCACGATGGCGTTGTCGAGCGAGCCGCCGAGCGCGAGCCCTTTCCTGCGCAACTGCTCGACCTCTTTCAGGAAGCCGAAGGTGCGCGCCGGCGCGATCTCCTCCTGGAACGTCTCCTCCGTCACGTGCTGGGTCCGCGACTGGTGCCGCAGCAACGGATGATCGAAGCTGATGCTGTAGGTGACCTTGAAGTGATCGGAGGCGTAGACGGCAATCCGCTTGTTGCCGTTGGAGAGCGCGATCGGCCGCACCACCTTCAGAAATCGCCGGGGGGCCTTGAGCGCCCTGACGCCGGCCTCGTGCACCAAGTAGACGAAGGATGCGGCACTGCCGTCCATGATCGGGACTTCAGCCTGGTCCAGCTCGACGCTGACGTTGTCGATGCCAAGACCGACGAGGGCCGCCAGCAGGTGCTCGACCGTACCGACCGACGCCGCGTCCTGCGCGAGACCCGTGGCATAGCTGATACCGGCTATCCGGTCCGCCACCGCGGGTACTTCCAGGCCGTCGAGGTCGAGGCGTTTGAAGCGGATACCGTAATCGGCTGGGGCGGGCTTGAGTCGAAGCGTCACCTTCCGCCCCGAGTGGAGCCCGATACCGGTGCACGAAACCGACCGCCTAAGAGTCCGCTGGATCGTCATTCCGAGCGACTGTGAGCCTCCCGCAACGCCTCGGTTCGGTAGTACCTGGCCAGCCGCTCAAAGTCGATGGCGAGGACAGCGCCCGTCAGACCGACTATCATCGGTCGCCTCACAGACGGGCTCTTATACCACACACGATCACCGGCGGCCAGCATCTTCTGGAACTATCGGGTGTCGCTGATGTCAACTTTAGCGGAAGTCGCCCACCGGATACCAGTCGCGTCCTCTCACGGCTCCCGAATCCGGTCTGCCCGCTCCGTGGATGGCGGCCGCCGCTGCACGATCAGCGGCCGAGCAGCGGCCGGAGAAACAGGCCCGTCTCGGAAGCGTCGTACGCCGCGACTTCCTCGGGTGTGCCCTGAACGACAATGCACCCTCCGGCGTCGCCGCCCCCCGGACCGAGGTCCAGGATGTAGTCGGCGGTCTTGATGACGTCGAGGTGGTGCTCGATCACGATCACCGTGTTGCCCTGGCCCACGAGGAGATTGAGCACGTCCAGCAGGCGGCGCGTGTCTTCCAGGTGCAGCCCCGTCGTCGGCTCGTCCAGGATGTAGAGCGTCCGGCCGGTGCTCCGGCGTGACAGCTCCTTGGCCAGCTTGACCCGTTGCGCCTCGCCGCCGCTCAGCGTCGTAGCCGACTGCCCCAGTGTCAGGTAGCCGAGGCCGACATCCTGCAACGTACGCAGCTTCGTTGCGACGGACGGGACGTTCTCCAGGAGCGGAACGGCCTGATCCACCGTCAGCGCCAGCATGTCGGCAATGGAGACGCCATGGTACCGGACCTCGAGCGTCTCCCGATTGTAGCGGCGTCCCTTGCACTGCTCGCACGTTACGTAGACGTCCGGCAGAAAGTGCATCTCGATTGCGATCACGCCGTCGCCCCGGCACGCTTCGCATCGCCCGCCCTTGACGTTGAACGAGAACCGCCCCGGCCGATAGCCGCGGGTGCGCGACTCGGAAAGCATGGCGTAGAGCTCGCGAATGAAGGTGAACACTCCCGTGTAGGTGGCGGGGTTGGACCGCGGCGTGCGCCCGATCGGCGACTGATCGATCTGGATCACCTTGTCGATCAACTCGATGCCGTCGATCGCCGTGTGCGGTCCGGGATCGTCGGTCGCCCGGTAGAGCGCCCGCGCCAGCGTGCGATAGAGGATGTCGTTGACCAGGGTCGACTTGCCGGACCCGCTTACGCCCGTGACGGCGGTCAGCAGTCCCAGCGGCACGGCGGCGTCGATGTTCTTCAGATTGTTCGCCCGGGCGCCGCGAATCCGCAGCTCGCCGTTGAGCGCGGGACGACGGAACGACGGAACCGGAATCGTGCGCTCACCCTTCAGGTACAGGCCCGTGAGCGATTCCCCGCCGGCCGTCTCCAGGGCTCCCGACGGCCCCTGGTAGATCACCCGCCCCCCGTGCTCGCCGGCTCCCGGCCCGAGGTCCACCACGTAGTCCGCCGCGCGAATGGTCTCTTCGTCGTGCTCGACGACCACCACCGTGTTGCCCAGATCGCGCAGGCGCTGCAGCGTCGCCAGCAGCAACCGGTTGTCGCGCTGGTGCAACCCGATCGACGGTTCGTCGAGCACGTACAGCACCCCGGTCAGGTTGGCCCCCACCTGCGTGGCCAACCGAATACGCTGCGCCTCGCCCCCCGACAGGGTTGTCGCACCCCGCGCCAGGGTCAGGTAGCCGACGCCTACGTCGCACAGGAACCGCATCCGGTCACGGATCTCGCGGAGTACGCGTTCGGCCACGGGCGACTCGCGGTCACTCAGCTCCAGCCCGTCAATCGTCGCCAGCGCGTCCGTCACGGACACGTTGACGTAGTCCGCCATCGTGCGTCCCTTCACCCGCACGGCGCAGCTCTCCGGGCGCAGCCGGCGGCCATCGCACCCGGAGCACGGCCGCAGTGCCCGATAGCTCTCCAGCGCCTCCTGCTGCGCCCAGGCTCCCTCGTCGTACCGGCGCCGCAGGTTGGGAACGACGCCTTCGAAGTCCTTGCCGAACGGATCGGCCCGGCCGGGTCTCTTGCGCCGGTCCGACGCGGGCGCGCGGGGCGTCCCTTCGCCGCCGTTCGGACCGAACAGCAGCAGATCGCGGTGACGCCGCGGCAACCTGCGGAACGGCACCTCGAGATCGATGCCGAAGCAGCTCGACAACCGCGTCAGCGCCCGCTTTACGAGCCGCTTGTCGCCGCCGGCCCAGGCCCGGATGGCGCCGCCGGACAGGGTGATGGACTCGTCGGGCACGATCCGCGCGGGATCGAAGTCCTCCACGGCGCCGAGGCCGTGGCAGGCGGGACACGCACCGTGCGGCGAGTTGAAGGAGAAGGCGCGCGGCGTCATCTCGGGCACGTTGATCCCGCAGTCGACGCACGCCATGCGGCGCGAGAACAGCCTGTCGCCGCCGCCCAGCGTATTGATGATGACCACGTCGTCGGCCAGGGTCAGCGCGAACTCGATGGACTCGGTGAGACGCCGCTCGGCGCCGCGGCGCACGACGAGTCGATCCACCACCACGTCGATCCAGTGGTTCCGCCGCCGATCGAGCCGCGGCTCTTCTTCGACCGCGCGTACCTCCCCGTCGATCCTGACGCGCGTCAACCCGCGCTCCCGGATGGCGGCCAGCTCCTTCTTGAACTCGCCTTTGCGGCCGCGCACGATGGGCGCGAGAACGTTGACCCGCTCGACCGCAGGCTCGGCCATGACGGTCTCGACGATGCGCTCCACCGATTGCGACGTGATCACTCGCCCGCACGATGGACAGTGCGGCACCCCGATGTTGGCGAACAGCAGGCGGAGATAGTCGTAGATCTCGGTGACGGTCCCCACCGTCGACCGCGGATTCGACCCGGTGGTGCGCTGCTCGATGGAGATGGCGGGCGAAAGACCGTCGATCTGATCGACATCCGGCTTTTCGACCTGCTCCAGGAACTGGCGGGCGTAGGCGGACAGCGACTCGACGTAGCGCCGCTGGCCTTCGGCGTAGAGGGTGTCGAACGCCAGCGACGACTTGCCGGAACCGGACAGGCCGGTCACGACGACCAGCCGGTTGCGCGGAATCCGGACGTCGATGTCCTTCAGGTTGTGAACGCGAGCCCCGCGGATGTCGATCCAGTCGTGCGGCATGGCACCGTCAGCCCCCTTTGACGGAACCCCAAACCGACCATGCTAGCACGTCGGTCAGGGGAGGCCCGGTTGCCCGATTGCCACGCCGCCGGGATCGAGCCGGTAAGCGGTGTCGCCCGACGCCACCACGACGCCCCCCGAAGGGTCGAACGCGACGCCGACGAGGTTCGCCGCGGCCAGCACCAGGGTGCGCGTCCCGTCGTCCTCGATCCGGTAGAGGCCGCTCGCACCGGCGAGCGCTTCGACCACGTGGAGCACGCCCTGCGCGTCGAACGCGAGTCCCTGCGGCCGACCGAAGCTCGACGCGGCCGTCGACACCGCGCCGGTGCGATCGATGCGATAGACGCGGTCGCAGGTCGCGAGCGTCGGCGCAGAGACGTACAGTCCGTCGTCGGGCCCCCAGGCGAGGTGAAACGCGGCGACGCTGGGCGGAAGCGTGGCGAACGGCGTGGCCCGGCCGGATGTCCCCACTCTGAAGACGGTGCCGGAACGGTCACCGACGTAGAGCGTGCCGTCCGGACTGAAGGCCATGCCGCAGGCCACCCCGAGGTCGCTCACGAACACGTCGTGGGAGCCGTCCTCGGCGATGCGGTAGACGGAACCCTCGAAGCGGCTCGATACGTGCAATCGGCCGTCCGGGGACAGGGCCATCGACGTCGGATTGACGATGCCGGTGACGAACGGCTCGCGGTAACCGTCGGAGCGGACGCGGAAGATCGACACGGGCGCCCGCTCGCCGCGCGGCCCGCTGTAGGTGACGAACAGGGTCCCGTCACCGGCGATGACGGGATTGTCCACCTGGTGTACTCCGGTCGCCACCGGGCGCCCTACGTCGAAGAACCCGGCCGCACCCGACGCACCGCCGATCCGCACCGCGGTCCGTCCCCCGTCGAGACCCGCCGGCACGGTGACCGCGACGGATCGCGGCGAGGCGGCGACGACCCGCGCGGACGACGTACCAATCCGTACCTCGGGCAGGAGGGCTTCCCGGTCCCCGCCGGCGAGGTCGTGCCCCCGGATCGTGACACGTCCGCCCTCGACCGCCCACAACGGATGTACAGCGGTGATACGTGGTTCGGACACCCGCTCAGCACCTGCAGCGGAGAGTGTTGGACGCCGAAGGGATGTCCTGTCGCATCACGTGCGGTCGAGCTCGACGTTCCAGTACAGATAGTCGCGCCAACTCGCCGGCGCGTCGCGCAGCCCGAAGGTGATGCGCACGACCGGCGACCGTGTCGGACGACACGGCTGCCGAATGACGTGCATCCCAGCCTGTGGCGGCGTGCGCCCGCCCTTTCTGCGATTGCACGGGATGCAGGCCGTCACGATGTTCTCCCAGTCCTTGCGCCCGCCCTGGGAGACCGGCACGACGTGATCGAACGTCAGATCCGCGACCGGAAACTCGCGCCCGCAGTACTGGCACCGGTGGTCGTCCCTGGCGTAGATGTTGGCGCGCGAAAACGGCACGTCGTCCATCCGCCGGGTGATTGTAATGTAGCGCAGGAGGCGAATCACGGAGGGCAGCCTGAAGCTGACCGATACCGAACGGATCTCGCGATCGTACTCGGAGACGACCTCGACCTTGCCCTGACACAGCAGGGTCATCGCCTTACGCCAGTCGACCACCTTCAGCGGCTCGTACGTCGCGTTCAGCAGCAAGGTCTGCTCCACGGCCTCCCCCGAAATGCTGCGCCATTCTCGCCGACGCCTACCCCCGTGTCAACCGAACGGCGATGTAACACGTTGCGCACAAGAGAGTTACCTCACCGTAAAACAACGGGAGCCCCAGGGCTGACGCTCCCCGCCTGTCGCGCCTGACGACCGGAGCCGATACAGGTGACCGACCCATGGTGCGATCCTGGCTCGGACCGCTGACCCTGGCGGCCTCCCTGGCCGTGTCTGCATGCGGCGCGCGCGGCGGCCATGTGCCCCGGCCGTTTCCCGTTGCCGGGCCCGCGGGCGGGACGGACGCCGCGCGGCCCCGTCCCGTCGATCCGCCCGCGGTGGTCGCGACGGCGCTCGCACTGCGCGGCGCTCCGTACGCCTGGGGCGGGGCCACGCCGAAGGGCTTCGACTGCAGCGGGTTCACGCACTACGTGTACGCGCAGCACGGGGTGTCGCTCCCCAGGATAGCCGCGCACCAGTACCGCGTCGGCGCCTCCGTCGGGGCGGACAGACTGCAACCGGGAGACCTGGTCTTCTTCAGCACCCTTGCGCCGGGCCCGTCGCATGTCGGTCTGGCGCTCGGCGACGGGCGGTTCGTCCATGCTCCGAGTGAACGGGGCGAGGTCCGCGTCGAGAGCCTCGGCGCCCGCTACTGGCAGCGTCGTTATCTCGGCGCCCGACGGATCGCTTCCGAGCACCGCTGAGCGCGGACCAATCGCACGACGGCGATGCCGTCCGGGCGGCGGACGCCTGTCTCCCGAGGACTATCCGGGCCGGGCCACCTTGATGACGTCGCCGGGCAGCGGCTGCTCGTTCACCGGATAGCCGTTCATGATCGCGAGCGTGGCGCCCGGAACGATCTCTGCGCCGACCCGTTGGGCGATGCGCTGCCAGGTGTCTCCGTCCCGCACGCGGTAGACGGCGACCCGGTTGGGCCGGATACGTTCCGCCTCGTCGCGGCTCAAATTCCGAAAGGAATGAATGCTGTCGTGGACGTCGCGCTCGATCAGCCGGTACCCGTCCGCGTCGGCGAAGGCGCCGAGCAGGTAGACCGAGGAACCGGATCGGATGAAGGCGATGCGCGCGATCATGGGTCCCACCCCACGAACGTCCTGGGTGTAGGTGCCGATGTAAGCGTCGAGGCCGTTGATCTCGCTCGTTGTTCCCTGCACCTCCACGAACCCCGATCCCGCCATCCCGCGCTCGGCGGTCCGCTGCAGGTCGGAGCCGGTCTCCTCTGCGATCTGCAGCAGCATGTAGCGATCCTGCCCCGGTTCGCGCGCCACCACGACCTCGGCCCCGTTGTGCACCTCCCAGCCGACCGGGAACTCCAGCGCGAAGCGCAGGGCCGGGTGCAGGAACTCCCGTCCGCGGACGACGCCCTGCTCGGGATTGTCGCCGTAGACGATGCCCTCGACGCGAGTGAGATACCCCGCTCGGTCGACCCGCAGCGCGGAGAGGTCGGCGGTCTCCGCGAGCAGCGTCTCGACGCTGCCGGCGACACCGGCCACCCGGTCGGCCGGCGCCGGATGCGTCGCGAGCCAGTTGGGGGTCCCGCGGCGATCCGTCGTGTCCGCGATGCGCCCCAGCGTCGTCAGCATGTCGCCGACGCCGTGCGGATCCCAGCCGGAGGCGACGGCGTACTCGGCTCCCAGGCGATCCGCCTGCTGTTCGTCGTCGCGCCCGAACTTCAGGAACAGGAGCCCCAGCCCCTGCCCGGCGGCGTCGCCCATCCCCGGCGCACCGTACCGGGGACGCATCGCAGGTACGAAGATCTGGCCGAGCAACAGCCCCATCTGGGCGCCGGCGGCGCGGCTGTACGCCTGGACCGAGTGACGCGCCGTCACGTGGCCGATCTCGTGACCGATGACGCCGGCCAACTCCGCTTCGTCGTTGAGGTACGCCAGCAGGCCGCGCGTCAGATAGATGTACCCGCCCGGCACCGCGAACGCGTTCACGACCGGCGAATCGATCACCGTGAACTGCCACGGCAGATCCGGACGATGCGACGCGGCGGCCAGTTCGTTGCCGACTCCCGCGACATACTCCTGCAGGGCCGAATCGTCGTAGACGCCCATCTCGCCGCGGATCTGCGCGTCGGCCTGCCGGCCCAGATCGGCCTCCTGAGACTCGCTCATGAAAACGAGCTCGCGGCTCCCGGTGACCGGGTTCTTCGCACACGCCGCGGTTACCGCGGCGAGCAGAATCGCGGCGAGCAGCCGGCCGGCGCGGAATCGCCGGACGTTCCCGGGACTACCGCCGGCACGCACAGGGGATGCGCTGCAGTGTCGATGACGCATGCTGTCCACCGCCTCCTCCTCACCAGCGTACCACGCGCTGCGGGGGCCGCCACCGCGGACAGTGGCCCAGGGAGCTCAGGCCACCGGCACGTGCAGGCGGTCCAGTGCCAGGCGGATCTCTTCGACTGCCGCGTCGCCTGCGGGACGGAGCGGGGGGCAGGGGTCGCCGCCCGTGAATCCGAGCAGCGAAACGGCCGCCTTGAGGCCGGGCACGCCGTACATCGAGGTCACCAGACCCGCGAGCGGCGTCAGCCGCCGCTGCAGATCGCGGGCCTCGTCGAGACGGCCGGCACGGACCAGATCGTACAGATCGACGCACAGGTCGGGCACCACCGAGGCCAGGGCCAGGATGCCGCCCGCCGCGCCCACCAGCAGGCCGGCGTAGAAGACCGGCGCGGACCCGGCCATGACCGCGAAGTCGTCGGGCGTCGCGTCGACCAACGCGGTCAGAAACTTCAGGTCGCTCCCCGACTCCTTCATGCCGACGATGTTCGGGTGCTCCGCGAGTCTCGCGACAGCGTCCACACCCAGCGTGACGCCGGTGAGCGCCGTGTAGTTGTAGAGCACCACCGGAACCGGCGACCCGTCGGCGACCGCCGTATAGTGCGCCACGAATGCGTCGGCGGTCAGCAACGGCTTGAAGTAGGAGGGAGTCCGGACCAGCACCGCGTCCGCGCCCAGGTCGGCCGCCCGCTTCGAGGCGCTGATGGCGGCCGCGGTCGATTCGCGACCGGTGCCGGCGAGGCAGAGCCGGTCGCTGGGCACGGCGCTGCGCGCAGCCGCGATGGCCGCGTCCGACTCGGCTTCGTCGATCAGCGGCGCCTCGCCGTTCGAGCCGAGCACGACCACGCCGCGGATACGGGTCGCCATCCAGCGCTCGACGTTCGACGCCATCGCCGTGACGTCGACCTGGCCGTCCTTGAAGGGAGTCGGAATGGGCGGAAACACACCATCGATATGCACGGGTGGTGTTGTATCCGCCCGGCCGGACCGTGTCAAGCCGAACGCGCCTCGACCTCGACCCGCGCCTGGCTCGCGCCGGGTCCGCCCTCAGCGGAGAATGTCGAACAGATAGCTGTACTTGACGGTCAGGCTGCGGCCCGACCTGATGATCAGGTCGTGTCGATCGAGCCCCAGCGGCTGGATGTCGTTGTAGACCACGAACAGCCCGGTATTGGCGTCCGACAGCAGACCGAACCGCAGGTTCGACGACCAGAGATTGGCCCGGTCGTTGTACTGCACGAGGGCCTGCAGGAACATGCGGGTCGTGAACGAATACGAGGTGCGCAGGCGGATCAGGTTGGTGCTGAAGCGACCACCGGGAAGCTCCAGGTCGTTGTAGCTCCACTCGAACATCGCGTTGAACGTCTCGCCGGCGCGCGCGGCGATAGACGGCGTGATCGTGACGCGTTTCCCACCGAACAGCCCCCCGACGATGGTGTTGAAGTTGGCGCTCACCGGCGCGCCGAGGTTCGTGTTGCCGGCGATCTGGGCTTCGCTGTGATCGTACCGCCCCGGCGGCACCATGACCCCCGGAAAGATCTCGAACGGCTCGAAGACCCCTTCCCGGGTGACGTTCATGCCGGTGTGGATTTCGTACCCGTTCCGCCACTCGAGGTGGTTGTCGATGTGGGTGAACTGCGTCTCCTGCAAGCCGGTGTCGAAGTCGAAGACCGTGTTGTGGGAGACGTGCGGCCGGAACTCGTGGACCCCCAGGAAATCGTCGGGACGCAGGGTGGTGAATACGCTGGCGTTCATCCGCCGGTAGCTGCGGCGTGCGAGAAACCCGACCTCCGGGTTGAAGTTCGGCGCCACCTCGGTGAATCCCAGACTCAGGCGTACGCGCTCCGACTGGTGCTGCGCGCTGAACGCGTACGCGTGGTTGTTCTCTCCCGGCGCCCCGGGGGTGTCCGTTCCCGAGGCGAACCCCGCGACCGTGCCCCCCTCGCCGATGCCCCAGCGACCGTCGAGCGCGTACGTCCGGTTGTAGTCCTGATCCCCCGCCAGCGCACCGCTGGCCTGCCGGTTCACGAACATCACGCCGACGTTGGAGCGGTTCGCCAGGTCCTGCCGGACGCGGCCCACCGTGAAGTTCTGCTGCGGCGTCCCGGTCGAGCCGACAGCGCCGGTCTGCATGTTCAGGAATCCGATGTTCGTGTTGTTCCCGACCTTGCCGGAGAGCCGCCCGCCGCCGTGGATCGGAATCTGCTCGCCGTACTCGCCGAGGCCGATCCGCCGGCTGAAGAAGATGTCGACCGCACCGGACTGTCCGACCGAGAACAGGCCCGCGTTCTCCAGGAAGAACGGCCGCTTCTCGGGGAAAAACAGCGTGAACCGGTCGAGGTTGACCTGCTCGTCGTCCACCTCCACCTGCGCGAAGTCGGTGTTGTAGGTGGCGTCGAGCGTCATGCTCGGGCTGATGCTGTACTTCAGATCGACCCCGACGTCGCCGGACCGGGCGGTCTGCGCCGTCTCGCTGCTGTAGGCCGCGTCCCCGAGTGCGTAGGGCATGAGTTGCAGGTTGCGCTGCGCCGGCACGCGGAGTCCCTGGAGCTCGCCCGCCAGCGTGAGGCGGTTCAGGGTGTACTGTCGCGGCAACGGCGACCAGTAGGCCTGCTCGTTGCTGAAGCGGATGTTGCGCTGGAAGTTCATCCCCCAGGTCTGCACGTCGACCGGTGGATAACGCAGCGTGCGGAACGGGATCGCTATCTCCGCCGACCAGCCGATGTCGGTGACGCTGGTGGCCACCTGCCACACGCCGTCCCAGTTGACGTTCAGCCCGCCGCCCGACCCGCGCTGCTGCCGGTTGTTGCTGGGACGCCCGCTCCCGCCGCCGCCGAACCGGCCGCTGCCCTGCCCCTCGTTGGTCAACTGTCCGTCGTACTCGACCCCGGCCGGATTGGTCCCGAAGACGAAACCGTTCAGACCGTCGTGGTAGGTGTCGAGGATGATCCGGAAGCTGTCGGTCTCGGTCAGGTCGGAGTCGCGCCGGCTGTCGGCCGCGATGATCGTCGCCGGGTCGTCCGTGTAGCAGACGATGCCGAAGTACAGCGTGTCCTCGGTATGGACGATGCGCACCTCGGTCCGCTCCGAGGCGGGCTGCCCATCGAACGGACGGTTCTGCACGAAGCCGGTCGCCACCCGGGCGTCCTCGTAGGCCGCGTCGGACAGCACGTCGCCGTCGACCAGCGGCGCTTCCCCGACGCGCAGCGCCAAGGTGATCGGGGCGCCGTTCGCGGTCAGCTGGCGGGCCTCGAGTGCGGAGAACGTTCGCGCGTCGGCCTCGGCCGGCTCGCCGTCGCCGGCGCCGTTGCCGTTGGTCGACTGAGCGACCACCCCCACGGGCAGTCCGGCGGCCAGAACCACGAGGACGAGGGAGCGCCCGATGCAGCGGATCAGAAGATTCATCATGTGTTGCGTGCTTTCGACAAAACGTTTAATTCTAGCCGTCTTCGACGCCCGGCGGGACCGAAAGTCTCTTCCAATGACACATGAGCCTGAACGAGGAGTTGTTTCCAACGACACATGAGTATCCATGTTGTCAAGGGTCCGGATCGAGGGAAGAGCTCGTCCGCCGCGGGGGGTGAATCCGTACATTCGGGCACCGGCGCCGACCTGTACGTACGATGGTCGAACGTCGCGGCCAATCCCGACGTCACCTCCGGTGAGCGTACGTACCGACAGGGGAGTGACCGTCCCTGCGCGGGGCTCCGATGGCCGCGCACGGCGAACCCGGCGTCCCGCCAATCCTTGCACTTGCCGAGCGCGCTCCATGACGCGCATCCTCTGTGGCGGACTCCGAAAATCCGGACAGTCATCGACATCGAGGTCGTGAGCCAGCATGCGAACGCTGCCGACGTGACGACGGCACAGCGCGGCGTTCCACTGCAAGCGTTGCAGGCACGGGCGCCGACGACGATCCGTCCAGCCGACGACGACCCTCTCACAGCTCCTCGCGTAGTAACGCTCGGCCAAATCCCCGCCGTGGTCGTGCGCTCGGCTACCGCGCTACGCGCACGCCCGCAGACGGACGTGCACTTCACTTGGTCTTCTGCTGCTCGAATCCGACCCGCGAGGCGTGGAGCCCACGGACTGGTCATGCGGCGACGAACGGCGCGCTTCCCGCCGGCGCCGCCGCGCTGCCGCGCCCGGGCCGGTCGGGCAACCAGGAGCGGTTCTGTTCGAGCAGGGCATTGGCCAGCAGGAGGAGCTTGCGCATGACGGCGGTCAGAGCGACCTTCGGCGGCTTCCCCAGGCCGCGGAGCTGGCGGTACTTCGCACGCAGGCCAGGGTTGCAACGGATCGCCGCCAGGGCCGGCATGTAGAGAAGCCGCCGCACCCGCGGTCGGCCGCCCTGGATGAAGCTGCGGCCCTGCCAGGCGCCGGACTGGCGCGTGACCGGCGCGAGACCCGCCAGGCTGGCGACCGCCTTGGCGTCGAGGCGGCCGAGTTCGGGCATCCGGGTGAGCAGGCCCGCCGCGGTGATGCTCGACACGCCCGGGATCGAGGTCAGGATCTCGGTCCGGCGGGCCAATACCACATCTTCGGCCAACCCCTTGCCGATTGCGGCATCGACGGCGGCCAGATGCCGGTCAATCTGGGACAGCCGCGTCTTGCTCTGCTGCTTCAGCAGCGGATGTCGAAGGTGCTTCTGGCGGTTCCGTGCGGCGGTGCGGTCCGTGACCAGCGCGTCGCGCGCCACTTGCAGTTCCTCGAGGGCGCGGTGCGTCGGCGGCGACGCCTCGGTCGGCCGCAGAGGCAACGCTGTCCCCATTTGCGCCAGCACCCGCGCGTCTACGGCGTCGGTCTTGGCGCGCTGTCCCATCGCCTGCGCAAAACGCCGCGCCTGCAACGGATTGGCTCGCGCCAGCGGCAGCCCCGCCTGCAGGAGCGCCTCCTCGAAGGCGCGGTGCCAAGGTCCGGTGGGCTCGTACACGACCGAGCGGACCGGCTGGTCGATCCACGCGATCAGCGCGTTGAATCCCGCCGAGTCATTGGTGAATCGCGCGGCCTTGCCGGCAGGAGCCATGCAGGCATCGAGATGCGTCTTCGAAATGTCAACACCTACGGTACAATCGGGCATCTTTTCCTTCTCCTGTGCTTGTCTTGCGAGCCTTCACGCTCATGTATCCATTCAGGACGTAGGAAAAGACGGTGGCGACCAAACTCATGTACGGCCCTGATCGGCCTGGCCTGACGCGGTCCGACCACCGTCACCCCTTGGCGTCCCAACCGGATGCCAGGGGGTGAACCTCTCCCGAAGTCCACGGCGGCAAAACTAACAGACAAGCCTGAACGGGGGCCGGGTCGAGGATCATCGGAGGATGATCGTGAGACTCGACACGCACCGTCTGCAGACCCTGGATCAGGTTCGGGAATTCCTCGACGGAAGCGAGCAGGTCGACCTGCAACCACAAACCCGCGCCGACTCCTACGCGTTGGTGGCGAAAACCGTGCGACGGTTCGACTACGCCCTGCGGGGGAAGGCCGACAAGGGCCTGCTGCGCCGCTTCCTGGCCAAGGTGGCCGGCTTGTCACGGGCCCAAATCACACGCCTGTTGCAGCAACACCGGACCACGGGAGAGATCGCCGACCGCCGCGACACCCCGCGCCGACCGTTCCCGCGCCGCTACTCCAACGCCGACATCGGGCTGCTGGCCGAGCTCGACGTGCTCCACGGCACGCTGTCCGGTCCGGCCACGCGCAAGCTCTGCGCCCGCGCTTTCCATCTGTTCGGCGACCGCCGCTTCGAACGCCTGGCCGGCATCTCCAACGGCCATCTGTACAACCTGCGGCACACGACAAGCTATCAACGGCGCCGCGGAACGCCGCCGCTGCCGACGCGCCCGGTGCAGGTCGTGATCGGGGAACGCCGCCGCCCGCAGCCGTTCGGACAACCTGGCTGGGTGCGGGTCGATACCGTCCATCAAGGCGACCTGGACGGCATCAAGGGCCTCTACCACGTGAACCTGGTGGATGAGGTCACCCAGTTCCAGTGCATCGGCTCGGTCGAGCATATCCACGCCGCCTGCCTGGCCCCGGTCCTCGACGCTCTGCTGCGGGCGTTCCCCTTCACGCTCCACGGCTTCCACGCCGACAACGGCTCGGAGTTCATCAACCGCGAGGTCGCGGCGCTGCTCCAGGGGCTGCACATCGACGCATTCACCAAGTCCCGCGCCCGTCGCAGCACCGACAACGCCCTGGTCGAGAGCAAGAACGGCTCGGTCATCCGCAAGCAGCTCGGTCACGGCCACATCCCCAGCCGCTGTGCCGCGCAGGTCAACGCCTTCACCCAGCAGGTCCTCTCGCCCTATCTCAACTTCCACCGCCCCTGCTTCTTCCCCACCGAAGAAGTCGACCGCAAGGGCCGCGTGCGCAAGCGCTACCGCGACGCCGACATCATGACCCCCTACGAGAAGCTCAAGTCGTTGCCCGACGCCGCCGCCTGCCTGAAGCCCGGAACCACCTTCGCAAAGCTCGACGCGGTCGCGGTCGCGGTCGCGATGAGCGACAACGAAGCCGCGCAGGCGCTCGACGAGGCCCGCACGCGGTTGTTCCGGTCCATCCACCCAGCGGCCTGAAGGTTTGCTCCGGCCCGCTACCGCCGCCTGTCGGTCGGCGTCGTGCTGTTGACGAGCAGGCGCGAGGAAGCTCGAACACCGGACGTGCCAACTCGCGCGGGCGCTGCCGAGCCCGGATCGCCGGCGCCGACGCGCGTCGTCACCGGCTGCGGTCGAATACGGACGGACAGCGCTGTCGTCGAGCCCGGATCGCCGGCGCCGACTTGCGTCGTCACCGGCTTCAGCACCACCGAAAGGCGGAAGCGCGACGCCATCAGGCACGAGCGCCGACGACGATCCATCCAGCCGTTGCCGGCCGTTTCACAGCCCCTCGCGTAGTCACGTCCAGCCCCTCTGCTGCCGGTTCCGCGCTCGGCTACCGCACTCCGCAAACGTCCACAGACGGACGTTCGCTCCGCTTGGTCTCCTGCTGTTCAGAACCCGGCAAACCAGACCCTCACCGTTCGGTTGCTACGGCAGCGGCTACAGCACCTTCGCCCTGAACCAGGACGCGCCCAGCGCCGCGTCGTACATCGTGACGGTTCCGCCGCCATGAGCGATAATGCTGCGGTCACGCGCGCCCTCAACGCGGCCCGCGCCAGGACCTGTTTCGATCCGTCGGTTCGGTCGCCTGACAGGCGCGGCTCACGTGCCCCGCTTCAGGCTCATTTCTGGATTGGAAAGGACTCTGCACGGGCACGTTCATCGCTCCAGGCCCAGCTCTCGCAGCAACCGCTCGCTCTCCCGCCAGCCGGGCCGCACCCGCACGTGCAGATCCAGATAAACGCGCGTCCCGAACACGCGCTCCAGCTCCTGCCGGGCCTCGATGCCGATCCGCTTGATGCGCGCCCCGCCGCGGCCGAGCACGATAGGCTTGTGGGTTTTGCGGTCGACGACGATGGAGCAGTAGAGACGCATGATGCCGCGCGGATCCGCCTCCTCGAACCGGTCCACGACGACGGCGCTCGAGAACGGCAGCTCGGCCCGCGTCTCGCCCAGCAGCTTCTCGCGTACCGTCTCGGCCACCACGACGCGTTCCGGCTGGTCGCTCACGAAATCGTCCGGGAACAGCGGCTCCCCTTCCGGCAGGCGGTTCCAGATTTGCTCCTCGAGGTCGGACACGCCGTCGCCGGTCAGCGCCGAGATGGGCACGAGGACGGCGAAGTCCCGCTGCTGCCGGTACCAGTCCATGAGCGGGAGCAGCCGATACTTCGCCATCAGGTCGATCTTGTTGAGGGCCAGGATGACCGGCGCCGTGGCTCCGTCGAGCAGGTCGAGCACGAACCGATCGCCCTTCCCCGTCCGGATGCTCGCGTCCAGAACCACGACCAGCACGTCCACCTGCGTGATGGTCTCGACCGCGTGGTCCACCATCCTGACGTTCATGCGGTGCATCGGACGGTGGATGCCGGGCGTGTCGACGAACACGATCTGTCCCGGGCGCTCGCCGGAACCGTGCTTCACGCCGAGAATGCGGGTTCGGGTGGTCTGCGGCTTGTCCGAGACGATCGCCACCTTCGTCCCTATGATCCGATTGAGAAGGGTGGACTTGCCGGCGTTGGGCCGGCCGATGAGCGAGACGTAGCCCGCCTTCACGCCGGGGTCTCCAAGGCTGCGGAACGGCGCCGGAGCCGGACGCGGTGCAGCCGGCGGCGCTCTGCCTCCAGGACGTCCACGCTCAAATCGTCCACCTCGAACGACTCGCCCTCCTGGGGCACCCGCCCAAGACGCGCCAGCAGATATCCTGCGACCGTCTCGAAGCCCTGCGGCTCTATCGCCACGTCGAGACGCTTGCTCAGATCGCCCACGCTGACCCGGCCGGTGAAGACGAAGCTGCCCGAGCCCTCGTCGACAATCGGATCCGCCTCCACGTCGTACTCGTCCCGAATCTCGCCGACGATCTCTTCGATCAAGTCCTCGATCGTGACCAGGCCGGCCGTCCCCCCGTACTCGTCGTGCACGATCGCACTCTGGACCCGCGCCTCCTGCAACTCCTTGAGCAGGTCCGCCACCCGCTTGGTCTCCGGCACCGTGTGCGCCGGACGCAGCAGGCTGGCGGCCATCCGCTCGTCGCCCGGGGTGTCCGACAGGGAAACGAGGTCCTTGACGAAGACGAACCCGAGCACCGTATCGAGACTGTGCTCGAACACCGGCAGCCGGGAGTACTGCTCCTCCGCGAACAGGGCGCGCAGCTCGTCGAGCGTCGCATCGGCCTTCACGGCCACGATGTCCGGCCGCGGGGTCATCACCTCGCGCACCAGCGTCTCGCCGAACTCGACGACCGATTGCAGAAGCTGGCGTTCCTCCTGCTCCTCCATCGCGGCCCGGCCGTCGGCGCTCTGGTCATCGTCCGAGCGCGACGATACTCCGGCGTTCTGGGCGGTGGAGCCGCTCGCCTGGCGGGCAGCCCGTCGGAGCAGCCGAATCAATGGACCCGTGAGCGGCTGCAGCACCGCCACCGGCCCCCGGAGCGACGGCAAGAGCGCCTCCAGCACCCGCTCCGGGTCGCGGCGAACGATAACGACCGGCAGCAAGTGGCCGCACACAAGCACGAAGACGACCAGCCCCCCGGCGGTCAGCGCCACCGACGCCGCGTCGCGCGCGCCGACCCCCACGAGCGCGAGCGTCGCCACCGCCACCACAAGCACGCTCTGCAGCACGCGGACCGGCACGAACAGACGCAGGGGATCGTCCAGATACCCGAGCCGGTCGAGCCGGCCGCGCCGTTCCGCGCCCAACCGCAGAGACAGGCGCATCAAGGTCGTGAAGGCCGCCTCGACCGTGCCGACGTAGACCGTCGCGCAGGCGAGGAGGAACAGCGCCAGCGGGATCACGCCAGACCTCCCTGGCGGCGGAGGCGCCGCTCCAGGCGTTCCATCTCTCCCGTGTCGCGCTCGTGGTCGTAGCCGAGCAGGTGCAGCAGGCCGTGCAGCGCGAGGCACCGCAGCTCGGCACCGAGCCGGTGCCCCGACGTTCGAGCCTGCCGGCTGGCGACGCCGGTCGCGATGACGACGTCGCCGAGATGCCGCTCGCCGCCGCCGACCGTTCCCGGCACCGCGACCGGCGAGATCGGACCGCCGGCGTCCGCCGCCACGTCCATTGCCGAATCCGGTCCGGCGTCGGGCGTCATCGGCGCTGCCGGCGCGATTCCGGCATCCGACGCCACCTCGTCCGTGGCGGGAAACGAGAGCACGTCGGTCGCGCGATCGATGCCACGGTACTGGCGGTTGAGATCCCGCATCTTCCGGTCGCACACGAGCGCGACCACGACCTCGCGGCCGCGGGCCGACGCCGGCGCCACCTCGACCAGCCACCGGCGCAGGCGGTCCGCGCGCCGGACGCGCCCGCGCCCATCCGTCACGACCACGCGCAATGACCGGCGCAGGGGCCGGTCAGGGTCGGGGTCCGAATCGGGATCGTCGAAGTTCATTGGGACTCGGGGACAGTGCCGGGCCGCGCCGGGCCGAACCGCTCGTAGGCCTTCACGATGCGCTGCACCAGCGGATGCCGCACGACGTCGCGGTCCGTGAAGTGGATGATCGACACCCCCTCGACGCCGCGCAGAACCCGTAGCGCCTGCACGACGCCGGACGTCTGTCCCACGGGCAGGTCGATCTGCGTGATGTCGCCGGTGACGACCGCCTTCGAACCGAAGCCGAGGCGGGTCAGGAACATCTTCATCTGCTCGGTCGTGGTGTTCTGCGCCTCGTCCAGGATCACGAACGCGTCGTTCAGGGTACGTCCCCGCATGAAGGCTATCGGCGCGATCTCGATGACGCCGCGATCCAGCAGGCGCTCCACCTTGTCGGACTGGAGCATGTCGTACAGGGCATCGTACAGCGGCCGGAGGTACGGGTTCACCTTCTCCTGCACGTCGCCGGGCAGGAAGCCGAGCTTCTCGCCCGCCTCGACGGCGGGCCGCGCCAGGATGATGCGGCTAACCCGCTTGGAGGTCAGGTAGGCCACCGCCTGCGCCATCGCCAGGTAGGTTTTACCGGTACCGGCCGGGCCGATGCCGAAGACCACGTCGTAGCGCTCGATGGCATCGAGATAGCGTCGCTGGCCGAGCGTCTTGGGCGTCACCTGCCGTGTGCTCGACGCCCGCAACGGGGCACGCAGGAAGAAGTCGCGCAGATCGATCTGCGCGTCCTCGCCGACCATCTCGGACGCCCGCCGCACGTCCTCGCGAGAGAAGCGATACCCCTCGCGGAGCAGCCCCGTCAACTGATCGATGACGCGCTCGGTCTTCGCCAGGCCGGCGGCGTCGCCGGTGACCAGCAGCTCGTTGCCCCCGGTCCGGATCTGCACGTCGAACTGCTGCTCGAGCTGCCTGAGGTTCTCGTCGCGCGAGCCGAACAGAGTCTCGATCCCCTCGTCGGGAACCGGGATCTTCACGAGGGAAGGTGTAACGATCGGAGTTCCCCTAGAAGTCCGCGGCGGAACCCCGCGTGACACCGTGACTGGCGAGAAAGCTGTGCGGCAAGACTGCTCAATCGATACCATGCAGCGCGACCGCCGGTCAAGAGCGCCCGCGCACGAATCGCCCGGCTGTTCAATCCAGGTGCAGCTCGCGCAACTGGCGGCGGTCGACGGTCGAGGGCGATCCCGCCATCAGGTCCACCGCGGCGGCCGTCTTCGGGAACGCCATGACGTCGCGGATCGACGGCTCGCCGGCCACCAGCGCCACGATCCGGTCGAGGCCCAGCGCGATGCCGCCGTGCGGCGGCGTGCCGTACCGCAGCGCGTCGAGGAAGAAGCCGAAGCGGGCCTGCGCCTCCTCGTCGCTGATCTTCAGCAGGCGGAAGATGCGAGCCTGGAGCTCGGCCTGGTGGATTCGGATGCTGCCGCCGCCGATCTCGCTGCCGTTCAGCACGAGGTCGTAGGCACGGGCGCGGACCGCGGCCGGATCGTCCTCCAGGCGGTCCAGATCCTCGGGACGCGGCGCGGTGAAGGGATGGTGCATCGAGACCAGCCGCTGCTCGGTCTCGCTCCACTCCATGAGGGGGAAGTCGACCACCCAGCTCAGCGACGTGCGGTCCTCGTCGATCAGCCCCTCCCGCTGCGCCAGCCGCAGGCGGAACTGGCCGAGCAGGACCGATGCCTCGTAGTCCTTGCCGCCCGCGATCAGCGTCAGGTCGTCGCGCCCGGCCCCGACGGTCTCGACGACCTGCGCCAGCGCCTCCTCGCCCGCCGCCTTCAGGATGGAGCTCTGGATGGCCCCTTCTGGCGACTGCCGCACCCAGACCATCCCCTTTGCGCCCAGCGCCAGCGCCTCGTCGACCAGGTTGTCGATCTGCGCGCGCGACTGCCGGCCGGCGCCCGGAACCACGAGCGCCCGTACCGACCCGCCCCCCGCCACCAGCTCGCGGAAAACCTTGAAGCGGCCCTCGCGGAATACGTCGGATACCTCTTGAATCTCCATCTCGAAGCGCAGATCCGGCTTGTCACTGCCGTAGCGCGCCATCGCCTCGTCGTAGGTCATGCGCGGGAACGGGGCCGTGACCTCCTTGTCCACCACGCGGAAGACCGCCTCCATCAGGTGCTCGACCGCGGCGAAGACCGCCTCCTGGTCGACGAACGACATCTCGATGTCGATCTGCGTGAACTCCGGCTGCCGGTCGGCGCGCAGGTCCTCGTCGCGGAAGCACTTGACGATCTGGAAGTAGCGGTCCATGCCGGAGACCATCAGGATCTGCTTGAAGATCTGCGGCGACTGCGGCAGCGCGTAGAACTCCCCCGCGTGCAGCCGGCTCGGCACCAGGTAGTCGCGCGCGCCCTCCGGCGTCGACTTGGTGAGCAGCGGCGTCTCGATCTCCCAGAACCCGTCGGCGTCGAGGCTGTTGCGGACCTCCATCGTGATCCGGTGACGCAGCCCGAGGTTCTCGCGCATCCGCGTCCGGCGCAGGTCGAGGTAGCGGTAACGGAGCCGGACCTCCTCGGAGACCGGCGTCTCTTCGTCGATCTGGAACGGCGGGGTCCGCGCCTCGCTCAGGACCGTGATGCTGCGCGCCTCCACCTCCACCTCGCCGGTGGCAATCTTGGAATTGAGGGTCTCCTCGGAGCGGCGCTCGACCGGCCCGGCCACCGCGATCACGTACTCGGGCCGCACCTGCTTGACGCGCCCCAGCACCTCGCTGCCGTCGCGAGCCACGACCTGGGTGATCCCGTGCCGGTCGCGCACGTCGAGAAACGTCAGTCCGCCGAGGTCGCGAATCTTGTGGACCCAGCCCATCAGGACCACGTCGGCGCCGACGTCGCTCGGGCGAAGCTCGCCGCAGGTGTGGGTGCGGGTACGCGGAGCGGAGTGTGTCTCTTCAGTCACGGTCGTCTCGTATCGGGTTGGCCGGCGGCGCGCCGGGTGTCGCGGTACTCGTTCTCTATCGGATGTATCGGCCGGCGAAAGCGGCGCATCACTCGGATATTCGCTGCACGACCTCGGCGCGGGCCACGGCGGCCTGCTCGCCCGACTCCATGTCCTTCACGGTGACCTCGCCGCGCGCGATCTCGTCGTCGCCCAGGATGAGGACCCGGCGCGCCCCGGACCGGTCGGCGCGCTTCATCTGCGCGCGCAACGAGCGGGCGTCGTAGTCCACCAGAGTCGTCACGCCGGCGTGGCGCAGGTCGCGGGCCAGCACGTGCGCGGCCGGCCGCGCCGCCTCGCCCAGTGCCACCACGAAGGCGTCCGGCGTCGACGCTCCGGGCCCCTCCGGCATCGCCAGAACCAGACGTTCCATGCCGGCCGCGAAGCCGATCCCGGCCCGGTCCGGCCCCCCGAGATGGCGCACCAGCCCATCGTAACGCCCGCCGCCGAGCAGCGCGTTCTGGGCGCCGAGGGCGGAGCCCAGCACCTCGAAGGTCGTCCGCGCGTAGTAGTCCAGCCCCCGCACCAGCCGGTGCGAGACGCGATAGTCCAGCTCCAGCGCCGCCAACTGCGCCGTGGTCGTCGCGAAGTGCGCCGCGCACCCTTCGCACAGGTAGTCCGTCGAATGCGGCAGCGCGTCGACGATCGGCTGACAGGCGGGCACCTTGCAATCGAAGATCCGCAACGGGTTCGTCTCGGCGCGCCGGCGGCAGTCGCCGCACAGATCGGCCTTCCGATCTCCGAGCGCCTCCAGCAACGCCCGGCCGAACGCCGGCCGGCACTCGCGGCAACCGACCGAGTTGACGACCAGCTCCGCCTCCTCGATCCCGAGGGCGCGGACCAGAGCCGCGGCCATCTCGATCACCTCGGCGTCCAGGGTGGCGTCCGAGACCCCGAACACCTCCACGTCGAGTTGATGGAACTGCCGGTAGCGTCCCTTCTGCGGCCGTTCGTAGCGGAACATCGGCCCGAAGCCGAACAGCTTGACGGTCGGCAGCGCCTGCTCGAGCGCATGCTCGACGTAGGCGCGCACCATGCTCGGCGTCGCCTCCGGCCGCAGGGTGACCCGCTCGCCCCCCTTGTCCTCGAAGGCGTACATCTCCTTCTGGACGATGTCGGTGGTCTCCCCCGTGCCCTTCGCGAAGAGCTCCTCGCGCTCGATGACCGGGGTGCGGATCTCGCGATAGCCGTAGCGCGCGCACACGTCGCGGATCACCTGCTCGGCGTGCTGCCAGCGTTCGATCTCGCCCGGCAGGATGTCGTGCGTGCCTCGAATGGCCGGAATCATCACGTCTGAACCGCTGCAATCACTGGAATCGGACGGGATATGCGCGAGGGTCCGGGTGCCACACGCGGTACTTCGGAGCCACGCGCGGCGCCGGAGGATGGCCGTCTCGCAAGATTATAGCCCGCTCCGGCGGCCCGGCAGGAGTCCTTTCCAATCCAGAAATGAGCCTGAAGCGGGGCACGTGAGCCGCGCCTGTCAGGCGACCGAACCGACGGATCGAAACAGGTCCTGGCGCGGGCCGCGTTGAGGGCGCGCGTGACCGCAGCATTATCGCTCATGGCGGCGGAACCGTCACGATGTACGACGCGGCGCTGGGCGCGTCCTGGTTCAGGGCGAAGGTGCTGTAGCCGCTGCCGTAGCAACCGAACGGTGAGGGTCTGGTTTGCCGGGTTCTGAACAGCAGGAGACCAAGCGGAGCGAACGTCCGTCTGTGGACGTTTGCGGAGTGCGGTAGCCGAGCGCGGAACCGGCAGCAGAGGGGCTGGACGTGACTACGCGAGGGGCTGTGAAACGGCCGGCAACGGCTGGATGGATCGTCGTCGGCGCTCGTGCCTGATGGCGTCGCGCTTCCGCCTTTCGGTGGTGCTGAAGCCGGTGACGACGCAAGTCGGCGCCGGCGATCCGGGCTCGACGACAGCGCTGTCCGTCCGTATTCGACCGCAGCCGGTGACGACGCGAGTCGGCGCCGGCGATCCGGGCTCGGCAGCGCCCGCGCGAGTTGGCACGTCCGGTGTTCGAGCTTCCTCGCGCCTGCTCGTCAACAGCACGACGCCGACCGACAGGCGGCGGTAGCGGGCCGGAGCAAACCTTCAGGCCGCTGGGTGGATGGACCGGAACAACCGCGTGCGGGCCTCGTCGAGCGCCTGCGCGGCTTCGTTGTCGCTCATCGCGACCGCGACCGCGTCGAGCTTTGCGAAGGTGGTTCCGGGCTTCAGGCAGGCGGCGGCGTCGGGCAACGACTTGAGCTTCTCGTAGGGGGTCATGATGTCGGCGTCGCGGTAGCGCTTGCGCACGCGGCCCTTGCGGTCGACTTCTTCGGTGGGGAAGAAGCAGGGGCGGTGGAAGTTGAGATAGGGCGAGAGGACCTGCTGGGTGAAGGCGTTGACCTGCGCGGCACAGCGGCTGGGGATGTGGCCGTGACCGAGCTGCTTGCGGATGACCGAGCCGTTCTTGCTCTCGACCAGGGCGTTGTCGGTGCTGCGACGGGCGCGGGACTTGGTGAATGCGTCGATGTGCAGCCCCTGGAGCAGCGCCGCGACCTCGCGGTTGATGAACTCCGAGCCGTTGTCGGCGTGGAAGCCGTGGAGCGTGAAGGGGAACGCCCGCAGCAGAGCGTCGAGGACCGGGGCCAGGCAGGCGGCGTGGATATGCTCGACCGAGCCGATGCACTGGAACTGGGTGACCTCATCCACCAGGTTCACGTGGTAGAGGCCCTTGATGCCGTCCAGGTCGCCTTGATGGACGGTATCGACCCGCACCCAGCCAGGTTGTCCGAACGGCTGCGGGCGGCGGCGTTCCCCGATCACGACCTGCACCGGGCGCGTCGGCAGCGGCGGCGTTCCGCGGCGCCGTTGATAGCTTGTCGTGTGCCGCAGGTTGTACAGATGGCCGTTGGAGATGCCGGCCAGGCGTTCGAAGCGGCGGTCGCCGAACAGATGGAAAGCGCGGGCGCAGAGCTTGCGCGTGGCCGGACCGGACAGCGTGCCGTGGAGCACGTCGAGCTCGGCCAGCAGCCCGATGTCGGCGTTGGAGTAGCGGCGCGGGAACGGTCGGCGCGGGGTGTCGCGGCGGTCGGCGATCTCTCCCGTGGTCCGGTGTTGCTGCAACAGGCGTGTGATTTGGGCCCGTGACAAGCCGGCCACCTTGGCCAGGAAGCGGCGCAGCAGGCCCTTGTCGGCCTTCCCCCGCAGGGCGTAGTCGAACCGTCGCACGGTTTTCGCCACGAACGCGTAGGAGTCGGCGCGGGTTTGTGGTTGCAGGTCGACCTGCTCGCTTCCGGCGAGGAATTCCCGAACCTGATCCAGGGTCTGCAGACGGTGCGTGTCGAGTCTCACGATCATCCTCCGATGATCCTCGACCCGGCCCCCGTTCAGGCTCATGTGTCGTTGGAAACAACTCCTCGTTCAGGCTCATGTGTCATTGGAAGAGACTGCAGGGACCTACGCGCCCTCGCTTGATGCGATAATGAAGGGCCGATGACCGCCCGCGACCGGTTCGATCGTCCGTTGCGCAGCCTGCGGGTCTCGGTCACCGACCGCTGCAACCTGCGCTGCCAGTACTGCATGCCGGAGGAGGAGTACGTCTGGCTGCCGCGCGGAGATATCCTCACCTTCGAGGAGATCGGCGCGCTGGTCGACGCCTTCGCCGCCGCCGGAGCCGACCGCGTCCGTCTGACCGGGGGCGAGCCGCTGCTCCGCAAGAACCTCCCGGAGCTGATCCAGCGGCTGGCGAAGAAACCCGCCATCCGCGATCTGGCGCTGACCACCAACGGAATGCTGCTCGCCGCCCAGGCCGCCGGCTTGAGAGAAGCGGGCCTCCACCGGCTCACGGTGAGCCTCGACACCCTGCGCCCCGAGCGCTTCCGCGAGCTGACGCGCTTCGACGGCGTCACCACCGTGCAGCACGGCCTGGCCGCGGCGAGAGAGGCCGGCTTCACGGATCTGAAGATCGACACCGTGGTCATCCGCGGCGTGAACGACGACGAGTTGATGGACCTGCTCGCCTACGGCCGGCAGGCCGGCGCCGAGGTGCGCTTCATCGAGTACATGGACGTCGGGGGCGCCACCCGCTGGTCCACGGCGGACGTCCTGTCCCGCGCCGAGATGCTGCGGATGATCGGAGACGCGCTGGGCCCCGTCGCCGCCATCGACGAGCAGTCGTCCGCCCCGGCCGACCGCTTCCGGCTGCCCGACGGCCAGACGTTCGGCATCATCTCGTCGACCACCGAGCCGTTCTGCCGCTCCTGCGACCGCAGCCGGATCACCGCCGACGGCCTCTGGTACCGCTGCCTCTACGCCCGTGATGGCACCGACCTGCGCGGGCCGTTGCGCGCCGGGATGTCGCGCGCGGAGCTGAGCGCGCTGATCGGGGAGATCTGGACCGCCCGCACCGATCGGGGAGCGGAAGTCCGGCTTGCCGCGGGAGACCGCCAGCCTTTGATCCCGGTGGAGACGCTGCAGAAGCAGCCGCACCTGGAGATGCACACGCGGGGCGGGTAGCGTCCCGGTGAGATCGCACCCTTGCCTCGGACGGAAAGGCGTCACGCCGCTCCGCCGAGCACGTCCGCCCCCGCCGCCCGCGCCGCCATGACGAGTTGCCGATCGAGGGTCGCCAGCGGCCGGCGCTCGCGCAATGCCAGTTCCAGGTACATCGCGTCGTAGACCGTCAATCGATGCGCGCGAGTGAGCGCCAGAATCGGCACGCTATCGGGCAGGTCATCGAGCCGTATGCCCAGCGCATCCAGTGACGCAAGCGCGACTTCGGTACCGTAGAGGCTCATGCGGCCGCGGCGTTCGGCCCGGATCAGCGCGTTCCGCACTTCTGCCCACCACACCGCGGTAGCGACACCGCCCGCTTCCTGTACCAGCTCGAGTACCGCTATGGCGGCCGGGGACTCTTCATCCGCCAGGATCCAGGCGACCGCCATGGAACAATCGACGACGGGACCACTCACTTGCGCCCCTCGTCTCGCAATTCCAGGATCTCTTCAATCGTCGCGCCGCCGAAACGCGCCCGCAGGGCGCGAAGCGCATCACCCGCCTCGCGGGCCCTTCGCTTGTCGGCCGCGGACAGCTCTTCCCGCTCATCGACCGGACCGAGACGTGCAACGGGATTTCCCCGCTTGGTGATGATCACCGTCTCCCCTGCAGCAACATCGGCAAGCAGCGCCGACAGGTGCGTCTTCGCTTCGAACGCGCCAACCTCTCGCATGACGAACTCTCCTCTCGGAGCGGGTTCAAACAACTAGCCTTCAAACTAGTTTACCAAGCCGATGGGTTTGCGCGACACCGCACAAGACCAAGTCGTCCGCCATGCTGCCGCGCAACAGCCCGTCGACTTCGCTGTCAATCGCCCTGCTCGGCGCGCTCTTCCAGATCGGCCAGGATCTCCTCCATCTGGCCGAGGGCGGAGCGCAGATCATCGGCGATCTCGCGGGCCAGCACGTGCGGCTCGGGCAGGTCGGCGGAATCCTCCAGGCTCTCGTCGCGCAGCCAGAGGAGGTCGAGGCTCACCTTGTCGCGGTTGACGATCTCGTCGTACGAATACGGCCGCCAGCAACCCTCCGGGGTCTGCTCCGACCAGGTCGCCTCTCGCGTGTGGCGGGCGCCCGGCCGGTAGCAGGACACGAACTCGTCGATGTCGGCGCGGGTCATCCGGCGGGTTTTCAGCGTGAAGTGCTTGTTCGTGCGGAGGTCGTAGACCCAGACCATCCGCGTCCACGGCTCCTTCGCGCCCGGCTTGCGGTCGAAGAAGAGGACGTTCGCCTTGACGCCCTGCGCGTAGAAGATGCCGGTCGGCAGGCGCAGCAGCGTGTGCACCTCGCACTCGCGCAGCAGGTTCCGGCGCACCGTCTCGCCGGCTCCGCCTTCGAACAGCACGTTGTCCGGCACGACGACGGCGGCCCGACCGTGGACCGCCAGCAGCGACTTGACGTGCTGCACGAAGTTGAGCTGCTTGTTCGAGGTGGTCGTCCAGAAGTCCGGGCGGTTGTAGGTCAGCGATTGCCGGCCGGTCGCCCCCTCCGCGTTCACGACCGTGATCGACGACTTCTTGCCGAAGGGCGGGTTTGTGATGACGACGTCCGCCGGCGCGCCGGGCGTATCCCGCAACGCGTCATCGGTCGTGATCGGCGGCTCGCGGCGGTCGCCGCCGTCGGGACCGATCCCGTGCAGGTAGAGGTTCATGCCGCAGAGCCGCGCGACGTTGGGAACGAGCTCCACGCCGCGCAGCGCCTCGAAGCGGAGATGCCGCTCTGATCGCGATCCAGGTCGCCGCCGCGCTTGAGATATTCGTGGGCGGCGAGCAGGAAGCCGCCCGTGCCGCACGCCGGATCCGCGACGACCTCGCCGGGACGCGGCTGCACACAGTCCACCATCGCCTGGATGACCGCCCGCGGCGTGAAGTACTGCCCCGCGCCCCCCTTGACGTCCTGGGCGTTCCTCTCCAGCAGTCCCTCGTAGGCGTCGCCCTTCACGTCGGCGGCCATCGCCGACCAGTCATCCCGGCCGATCAGCTCGACGATGAGTTTCCGCAACAACGCCGGATCCTGGATCCGGTTCTGCGCCTTCTCGAAGATCAGCCCGAGCATCCCACCTTGCGTACCGAGAATGCGCAGCGTGTCGCGGTAGTGCTGATCCAGCTCCGCGCCCTCCATCGTGGGCGACGCGAGATTCTCCCAGCGGTAGCCGGCCGGGATCGGCTGTCGCTCGCTGGTGAGCCGCTCACGCTCGTCGGCCATCTTCAGGAACAGCAGGAAGGTGAGCTGCTCCAGATAATCCAGGTAGGAGAGCCCAGCGTCGCGCAGGACGTGGCAGTAGGACCAGAGCTTCTGGACGATGCGGTTCGCGGCGTCGCTCACAATTCGAGCCGCCGTTCGACCTCGTCGTGCGGAATGCCCTCGCCGCGGTCGAGCTGAGCCAGTCCCTCCTCGATCTTCGCGAGAAAGACCAACCGCTCGATAGCGTCCTCGACACGGCAGTCCGGCTGAAGATCGCGTAGCGCGTCGATGATCCTGTCCCGCGTCGACTGTCTCTCCATGCAGGTCGATTCTGACACATCTACCGCACGTCACAGCAGCAAGACTGGAACGCCGGCACCGGCCTCAGCACGTTGGGAGCCGAGACTTGTCAGTCGAGTTGCACCAGCGCGTCGATCGTGGTCCTGAGCGCTGCGGCGATTCTGGACAGTGTCCCGGCAGATCCCGGTTTCAGTCCGCGTTCGATTTCGGACAGGTAGCCGACGGCGATTCCGGTTCGAGCCGCCAGATCGCGCAGCGTCATGCCGCGATGTCTCCTGAACGCCAGAACAGGCCGCTCGCCACCCATGATCGCCAGAGCCACCTCGTGCGGGATGCGGCTGCCGTCATCCGCCTCCCGGGCCGCCAACGCGTCCTCGAGCTCCTCGGTGCGGGCAATCAGGGACTTGTACTCCGACCGCGTCAGTGTGACGGTGTCGGTCTCAGTCATATGCTTCCCTCCGGTGTCTCACCCTCAGAACGACCAGGACGACGGACACGCTGCGTTCTATCGTGAAGAGGACTCGATAGTCACCCACTCTCAACCGCCGATACGTGCTGCCAGCGAGTTGGATCACCTGGTTGGCAAGCGAAGTTGGATCCTCAGCGTGTTGCTCGACCTTGGCCACCACCCGGGTGCGGTCCGGGCCGTTGAGGCGGCGCATGTCCCTCACCGCTCTGGTCGTCCACTGGATTCTCAAGGACCGGCTCCGCGAACCGATGTTCTCATATGGAGAACATCTTAGCAAGTGCTGCCGCGTTGCCAACCGCTCCCCGAGCCAGCCACGCTGAAGTCCAGCCACGGTAGGATCGATGCTATGTCCGCCGTGGCCGGGCGACTCGCGGGTGAACATCCACGACGACAAAGCGATGGCGAAGCTGTACCAGGTGCGTCAGGTTCTCACCGTGATCGACAAGCTGGAGGCGCAGCATGATTGATCACTACACGTATCGCGTCACCTGGTTGCCGGATGACCGCGAGTACGCAGGGCTCTGCACGGAGTTTCCGTCACTCAGTTGGCTGGCCGCCACACCGGAGGAAGCACTCTCCGGGATTCGCGCGCTCGTTCACGAGGTCCTTTCGGAATGCACGCCAACGCGGAAACCCCGCCAGCACCGCTCGCCGACCGCGCGTACAGCGGAAGCGTCCTGGTCCGCGTTGCATCGGAGACCCACAGGGCACTCGTCCTGCGAGCCGCGGAGGAGGGCGTAAGCCTCAACCGGCTGGTGAGCGCGCGCTTGGCGGATTGCCGGCTTGCTATTCCGTACTGCGAGGACACTGACATGCCGCTACACAATATCGATGCCCTCGGCGTCCGGGCCCGCCAGCGCCGGATGCGTGAAGCGGCCGATCTGTCGCCGACCGCCGCCGTGGCCGAGCTTGAGAACGTGCTCGGCGTCACGCGCACGCCCGACCATGCCGACGGCGCGGGGCCTCCGGAATGCCGTCGCTTGGCGATGCTGGCCGCCGAGGCCCACCCCCGGGAACTGCTGAGCGAAGGTCAGCTTGCGCGGTTGTTGCGCCTCGACCGCATCGAGCTGCGAAAGATGCTGGACGCAGCCGACATCGACCGCACCGCCGACATCAACTGCTCGCCGCGTGAAGCCAAAGGCGCGGCTGGCGCACGACCTTGATCACGTCGCGAACTCCGAGATCACCGCCGAGGTTCAACTGACCCACCGTTCGCCCCGTGTGATCGCCGCAGCATCATCAGTCCTCCATCGGCGGCACAATCTGGCCCAGTCGCCCGACCTCAGATCCTGATACCATGCGCACGCGCAGTTGCGCGCAGGGCTTTCATGGCAGCGAACTCGGCAATCGAATGGACGAGCCAATATAACGGCCGGCTCCGATGCAATCAAGACTACAGCGTGACTACATTCTGCAGCCGTCGGCTCGCGCCACCGTGGTGCTACCCGCCCCAGCCGTAGTTGAGTCGCGCGTAGTAGTACCCGCCGCTGAATCCCCACGGCGTGAACTGGCTGTAGGGGAGGCCGAACTGCGCGGCGAAAAGGTCCATCCGGTCCGAGAAGGTGTTGAAGACGTTCTGACCGCCGACCGCCAGCGTCACGTCGGCGGCAAGCGCAACGCTGGCCTCGAGGTCGACGATGAAGCGACCGCCGAGCACCTGCGCGTCGGCGCCGCGCGCGGAGCGCGCGTCGAGGTGGTCGACCCACGACCCGAAGTAGTGCAGGCGGCCGAGCAGGCCGAGCCGCCCCGCACGCTGGTTGACGGCGACGTTCCAGCGCGTCTCCGGCACGCCCCGTTCCAGGGCGAGCACGTCACCGGGGCTGAGCAGCTCCGATTCTTCCGTCACCTCCGTGTCGGTGCGGTTCAGCGCCAGGCTGAAGACCGTGTCACCTCCCAGCCCGGGGGGCGACCAGGTCGAAACGACGTCGAGCCCCCGCGTCCGGGTCGAGAAGTCGTTGATGAAGAACCGGAAGAACGCCAGCGTGCGCGCCGACGTGATGCCTTCCGACAGCAGCAGCGCCCGCTCGTCCGCCGCGAGCGTGAAGTTCTGCGACAGGGCCAGGCGATTCGAGACGTCGACCTGGAAGTAGTCGGCGGTGAGGGTGAAAGGGCCCGTGTCGACGACCAGACCGGCCGTCGCGTTGGTCGATGTCTCGGGATCGAGCGGCCGGCCGCCTCGGAGCTGCGCGGCCCTGAAGGTGGACGGCACGGTGGCGCTGTCGACCAGATCCAGGGTCTCGGGGTTGATGGTCGACTGCACGTTGAACGTGTTCTGCTGACCGGGCGTCGGCGCGCGGAACCCGGTGCTGACGCCGCCGCGTACCGAGACGACGTCGCCCAGCCCGTAGCGGGCGGACAGCTTGCCGTTCGCCGTCGCGCCGAACACGTCGAAGCGTTCGACGCGCAGGGCGCCGCCGACGGTCCAGCGGTCACCGGGATTGCCCAGCTCCACGTCGCCGTAGAGGGCCACGTTGGCGCGGGTCCAGGTGCCGGCCGTGTAGTCGGGAAACCCGGCGAAGCCGTTGGAGCCGGAGACGAAGCCCTGCGCCGCGAACGGACCGACCTCCCACGACGGCCGCTCGCCGGCGCGGATGGTGAAGCGCTCGTCCCGCCATTCGGCGCCGCCGGCCAGATGGACCAGGTCGCTGGCGGCGTAGGAGACATCGAAATTCAAGTTGACCTCCGCCTGCCGGTAGAGACCGGGATCGAAATCGCGCGGGGTCGCCGGCCCGAGCGAAGCGTTGACGGTATTGAACAGAAAGAAGTCCGCCTGGTGGGCGCCGTAGCCGGCGCTGGCGTCCCACGTCAGGCCGTCGGCCGTGATCCGGCGCAGACCGGCGACCGTAGACAGGTCGGTGATCACGCCGATGTAGGACGGGGTGAAACCACCGGGCGCGATCTCCTGAAAGGAGAAGCAGTTCGGGTCGTCGAACACCCGCGCCAGGGCCGTCTGATCCGGCCTGTTGTCGGTGATTCTCACGGTGGGACAGCCCGCCGAGCCATCCCGAACGCCGTCGCGCGCGTCGAGCACGTCCCCCACGAGCAGCGTCTGACCGCCGTCGAGGCTGAAGATGTTTGGCCCGCGTATTGGGATTCCGATAGTAGAACCCCTGCGTCGACGTCTTGTGGGCGTAGTTGGCGTGGCCATAGAGCTGCAGGCCGTTGGCGTGCAGGTGGCCGAAGTTGCCGAACAGCTTCAGGTCGTCCTCGCTGGTCGTATTGCCCCAGGGCTGCGCCGGGTCGGCCACGGCGGTGTTGCCGGCCGCGATGAGTGCCGCCGCATCGGCGCGCTGCACGCTGCGGTCGGTCGGACCGGCATTGCCGTACTCCAGGCTGAGGTTGGCGAAGCCGTTGTCGCCGAGCGGCAGCCCGACGTTGCCGGCGACGTTGTACGCGTCGCCGTCGCCCGCGCGGTAGGTGCCGGTATTGAACTCCAGGCTGCCCCCCTGACGGGCGTCCTTCAGCAGGAAGTTCACCACGCCGGCGATGGCATCGGAGCCGTACTGCGCCGAGGCGCCGTCGCGCAGCACTTCCACCTGCCGCAGGGCGATCGACGGAATGGTCGAGATGTCCGGACCCTGCGTGCCGTCGGTCACGCCGCCGAACCAGACGAGGATCGCCGAGCGGTGGCGGCGCTTGCCGTTGACCAGCACCAGCGTGTGGTCGTGGGCGAGGTTGCGCAGGCTCGCCGGCCGTACGAGCGAGGCGGCGCCGCTGATCGGGTGCGTGGCGACGTTGAAGGAGGGAACCAGGTTCCGCAACCGGTAGTCGAGCGTGGTGGCGCCCTGGCTCATGACGTCGCGAAATGGGATGGCGTCGATGGGAACCGCGGATTCGGTCACCGAGCGCGGCTGCGCGCGGCTGCCGACGACGACCACCTGCTCTTCGAACTGCACCGCCAGGACGATGTCGACGGTTACGGTAACCCCGGCGTCGAGCGCCACGCCGCGGCGCACATCCGTTTGGAAGCCGGGCAGCGTGAACCTCACGTCGTACAGCCCCGGCGGGAGTCCGGTGATCGCGAACGCGCCGACGCCATCGGTGACGGCCGTTTCGATCGGGCCGCCGGCCTCGGTGCCGCGCGCCTCCACGGTCACGCCGGGTAGCACGAGATCCGTCGTGTCGGTGACGGTGCCTGCGATGACCGTCTCCTGAGCATGGACAAGCGCCGGCGCCGCGAGTCCCACCAGCAGCGTCAGAAGAGTCGTTCTTGACATTCATCCAGACTACGCGAAGTCACTGCCGTGTTACGAGCTGACGCTATTCACCGCCCCTGTGCGGGACCGTCGGCGTCATTCAGCGCCGGCGCGGCACGAACGCCAGGCCGGACCAAATCTTCGTCGACAGCACAGACCTTGAAATCGACCAGCCCGGCCGCGAGCCCGACGCGCCGCACATCGTCTCCGGTGTGATCCGCGGCCAGCGGTGAGGTCTTCTTCGGCCGAACGATCCACAGCCGTCCATCACCCGCGCTCTGCGCCATCCGCGTCATGCCGCGTTCGAGGTCCCCCCGGGAGCGTGTGAACCAGAGAGTCATATCGCGCGCGCCACGGTTGGTCGTGCAAAGCGTCACGTCGGGCGGCAGCGGCTCGAGGATCGCCGCGAAGCCGTCCGGAGGCTTCACCAGCACCACCCCCGCATCCCTGGTTTGATGCCGAGCTTGCGGGGCAGCGGCGTGCCCGAATAGCCAACGGTGGCGGAGGGCGTGGGCGCGGTTCCGCTCGGCGGCATCGCGAGCGCGCTGGCGACGGCGGTGACGATGTCCTCCGGCGCCGCGTGCATGGTCTCGGGCGGCAGCGCCTTGAGCCGCGTGAACGCCGGTGGCGACGCCCCGATGACTCTGACCGTTCCGCGCGGCATGCCCCAGGACTGGTAGTCTAAGCCGCCGATGCTCACCACCACGCCCCCGAGACGCTCACTCGATGCTCTCTTGCGGCCGGCGTCGGTCGCCATCATCGGCGCTTCGAACGACCCGACGCGCATCGGCGGGCGTCCGATTCGGTACCTGCGGGAAGCCGGCTTCCCGGGACAGGTCTATCCGGTCAATCCAAAGCACGAGCAGGTGCAAGGACTGGCGGCGTTTCCGCACATCTCCGACGTACCGGAAGCGGTCGACCTCGCAGTCGTCGCGGTTCCTGCTCACAGCGTGGTGGACACCGTCGAGGCATGCGCCGCGTGCGGCGTGCAGGTCGCGGTCATCTACAGCGCCGGCTTCGCGGAGATGGGCGCCGAGGGCCGGCGCCTGCAGCGACGGCTCACCGAGGTCGCGGCGGAGACCGGTCTCCGCATCGTCGGTCCCAACTGTCTGGGCGTCTACAACTCGGAAATCGGTTTCTTCGCCACGTTCAGCACAACGCTGGAGGACGGTTTTCCGGCCCCGGGCGGCGTCGCGCTGGTCAGCCAGAGCGGCGCCTACGGCAGCCACCTCTCGCTGCTGGCCCGCAAGCGGAACATCGACATCCGCTACTGGGTGACGACCGGCAACGAGGCGGACGTCTCGGTGCCGGAGGTGCTCGGCTGGCTGGCGGAGCAGGACGACGTCTCGGTCATCATGGCCCACGCCGAGGGCATAACCGACCGGGACGCGCTCCTGCGCGCCCTCGGGACGGCGCGCGCCCGCCGCAAGCCGGTGGTGTTCCAGAAGGTGGGAGTGACCGAGGTGGGCGCACGGGCTGCCCAATCACACACCGCCTCGCTCGCCGGCGCCGACCCGGTCTACGAGGCCGCGTTCCGCCAGTTCGGCGCCTACCGCGCCCGAGATACGGACGAGATGCTGGACATCGCCTACGCGGCCAGCTTCGGCGTCTTCCCGGAGAGTCCGCGTGTCGCGCTCGTCTCAATATCGGGCGGAGTCGGCGTGCAGATGGCGGACGCCGCGGTCGGCTTCGGCCTCGACCTCGCCCCACTGAGCGAGTCGGCGCAGACGCGGCTGAAGGCGGCGCTTCCCTACGCATCGCCCCGCAACCCGGTCGATATCACCGCGCAGGCCTTCAACCGGGTGGAGCTCATCGCCGACAACCTCGGGATCGTCTTCGAGGAGGAGCAGCACGACGCGGTTGTCGCCTTCTTCACCTACGTTGCGGCGGCCGACGGCATGATCGAGCCGATCCGCGACGCGATCCACGCCGCCCGCGAACGGCGGCCCGGCCGCGCGCTGGTGCTCTCCATCGTCGCCCCGCCGGACGTCGTGCGCCAGTACGAGGCTGTCGGCTGTCCGGTGTTCGAGGATCCGACCCGCGCCGTACGCGCCGTCGCCGCGCTGCACCGGTTCAACCGGATCTTCGCGGAGGGTGCGGACGGAATCCCCGCGGAAGGCGCGGGCAGCAGAGCGTCGGACGCCCCAACCATCGCGCCACGCACACCGTGCCTGCCCGAGGGCCCCTTCTCGGAACGGGAGGCGAAACGCCTCCTCTCCGAGGCGGGGGTACCGATGGTCAGGGAGGAGCTGGCACGAACCCCCGATGAGGCCGCGCGCATCGCCATCGCGTTCGGCGCGCCAGTCGCGATCAAGCTCTGCGCGCCGGGCCTCCTCCACAAGACCGAGCTCGGCGGTGTTGTGCTCGACGTGTCGAACGCAGCGGAGGCGCGGCGGGCCTACGAGGCGGTGACGTCGCGCGCCCGCGCGGCAGATCCGGAAGTCCGCATCGAGGGCGTGCTGATTGCACCGATGGTCGCCGGCGGCATCGAGACGATTCTCGGCGTCCGCAAAGACCCGACGTTCGGACCGGTCGTCATGTTCGGCCTCGGCGGGACCCTCGTGGAAGTGATCGAGGACGTGAGCTTCCGCGTCGCGCCTTTCGGCGAGGCCGAGGCGCGCCGGATGGTCGCCGAAACGCGAGCCGGCAAGATACTCCGGGGAACGCGCGGCAGGGGTCCGTACGACGTGGCCGCCCTGGCCGCGGCCCTTTCACGCCTGTCGGTGTTCGCGGCGAAGCACGGCGATCAGATCGAGGCCGCCGAGCTCAACCCGTTCGTGGTGCTCCCGGAGAGTCACGGCGCCGTGGCGCTCGACGCAGTGATCGTGACGCGCGTCCCGGAAACACCGGCCTGAAGCTGGTACTATTTTGATCTTTTTCTGCGGGCACCGCGGTTGCGGCAGCAAGAGCACCGAGCTACGCCGTATTCGGAACGACCTGGACGGGCCGAATGTCTACTACGTCACCCTCGCGGACGCGGCGCGGGATCTCGACCCCAACAACTTGCGGTACCAGGATGTCCTTCTGCATCTGGCCGCCACGCTGACCAAGCGGCTCGAAGACGATGGGGTCGCCATCGACCCGGTACACCTCGGGCGGCTTGAGAGCTGGTTCGACCAGCGCGTGCAGGAGGAGACAGAGATCGAGGAACTGACGAGGCAGGTCAAGGCCGGGGCGCAGGTCGCGGCCGGACTTCCGTATCTCGGAAAGCTGTTGGCCGAGATCAGCACCGCCTTCAAGACGAACGCCACCCACAAGGACGTGCTGCGGCGCACGTTGAAGAACTACTTCAGCGACTTCGCCGACGCATTCAATCATTCCGACGCATCCTGGAATCCGAGGACTACCAGCTCCTGGCCGAGATCGACTCGAGTGCCTCGAGCGTGGAGCAAACGCAGAGCACCGAACGCGCCCGCCATCTGCTCTATAACTTGGCGCTCTTGGAGTACAACGACTACTACTGGCGCAGTCATCCCGTGGTCCGGACCACTGTTGCCTACCGCAACGCAAGACGCCTGTTCGATGAAGCCGGCAGTGAATAGCCGCCCACCGCACTGGACCCTTCGCTCGGAACAATCCGGAGCGTTTCTGCGCCTCCAACGCCTGTTGAACGGCCGAAGGTCGTTCACGCTCTGCTTCCTGACCTACTCGGACAGCGTCTATCGGGGCGAAGCGGCCGGCTTTCTCGAAGCGCGACTCAGCGCCCAAGTCCGGGTCGTCATCGATCCGGAGGAGCGCATCGGCACGGAGGTTCTCTTCGACCGGCTGAGCGCGAATCCGGACACTGGTCCTGCGCAGCTCCTGGGTCTGGAGTCCTGGCCTGAGGGAGTGGACGATCTGTCCCACCGAGGTGGGGTTGATGCCGGTCGGTGCGGACGGGCAACTCGACGAAGCCCTGCGAATCCGAACCGAAGAACGGCTCGTCTACGAACAACTCGGGGATGTCCGCTCGCTGACCGTCACCCAACGCCAAATCGCCGACATCCTGCAGGAACGCGGACAGCGAGACAAAGCTCTCCGAATCTATGAAGAGCAAGTGCTGCCCAGCTTCGAGGCACTGAAGCTCCCCGTGGAGATCGACCGGGTCCGAGCGCGCATCGCGGAACTGCGGGCGATGCTCGGATGACGCCATCGCCCGTGCATTGACGCCGTCCCGCGGGCGCAAAAGGAAACAGGCAGGCCGCAGGGAAACTCCCCGCCACCTGCCTGCTCTCGCTACTCGACAGCGATGAACGCCCGGGCTTGTGAGAACGTCAGCTCACGCCGACCAGGTCGTCCTGCTTCGAGCTCTTGAGCCCCTGGATCTGGACGACGGGCGGCGCCTCCTCCTTCAGCACGTGCTGGCGGTAGAGCGCCGCCATCTGCTCGTCGTAGGCGGCGTCCTTCTCGGACTTGCCGTTGGTCCCGTCTGCCCCGTTGCCGTTCGCCCCGTTGCCGTTCGCCTCGTGTGCAATCCCGTTGCCGTTCGTCCCCTTCGCCGCCGCCCGCGCCGCCAGCTTCTCCTGGCGCGCGTTCTTGGCGATGCCCTGCGCGTCGAGGTCGGTCTGGATGCCGGCGGCGACCGCCTCGGGGTCGAGCACCAGGGAGTGCTCCCGCGTGTCGAGGTTGACGTTCTTCCCGCCGGCGAATATCTCGTGGCGACCGCGCTCCTCGTACCACTTGGTGAGGGTGGCCGTCATGTGCATCTTCTCGATGATGTTCCGCCAGCCGATCCCGGTGTTGTAGGCGCAGAAGGAGATCTCCCCTTCCTGCGTCGCATACGGGATGATGCAGCGCTCGGTGCGCCGGAAGTCGTAGTTGAACAGGTCCTGGAACCACATCCCGGCGACGAAGAGGAAGTTCCAGCGGTCCGACCGGCGCTTCGCGATGTCGTCGTGCGTCCGCTCGCCGGACACCTTGCCGTACTTCTTGCCGGTGGCCCCGAACGTCTTGTCGAACTTCTTCAGCAGGTCGGTCAGCTTGAAGTGGGTCGGCGCGTTGAACGGGTCGTAGTTACGCATCAGCGCCAGCGCCATGCCGACCACCGAACGGAACCGGCCGCCGGCGGCGTCGTTGACCCGCGCGATGTCCTTGGCGAGCTGTTCACCCCTGACGAACTTGGTGAACGGCACCGCCTCCTTCGTCTCCTTGTCGATCATCACCGCCATCCCGATGCCGCAGTTCGGGTGGCAGCCGCAGTTGAGCTGGCCCCAGCTCTCCTCCGGCCCGTGCACCAGGTCGGCCCAGTCGGTGAAGGTGCCCATGAAGGAGATCGGGAACCAGTCGCGCGCCGGCTCGCCGATGCCGGTCTGGTTCTTCACGTCGTGCGCGAGGTGCGACAGCGTGTAGCGCTGCGCCTTGCGGCGCTCGTCGGTGATCTCCTCGTCGCGGCCGGTGAACGACACCGGCTGGAACGACAGGAAGCTGATCGTCTTCGGGTTGTCGAGGGCGAACTGCACGACCCGGCCCACCTGCTCGTTGTTGATGCCGTTGATGATGGTGATGACCGGCACGATGTCGACGCCCGCCTTGTGCAGGTTCTCGATGGCCCGCAGCTTGACGTCGAACAGGTTGCCCACCATACGGTGCGAGTTGGCGGCGTTGCCGATGCCGTCGAACTGCAGGTAGGCGTAGCGCAGGCCGGCGTCGGCCGCGGCGCGGGCGAAGTCGAAGCTCTTCGCGAACTCGATGCCGTTGGTCGCCGCCTGGACGCTGTTGTAACCGACCTTGCGGGCGTACCGCACCGCGTCGAGGAAGTACGGCGACATCGTCGGTTCGCCGCCCGAGAACTGCACCGACATCTGGCGCCGCGGCTTGATCGAGATCGCGTTGTCGAGCAGCGTCTTGATGTCGTCCCACGACAGTTCGTGGACGAACCCGACCTGGTTCGCATCCATGAAGCAGGGGTCGCACATCATGTTGCAGCGGTTGGTCAGGTCGATCGTCAGCACCGACCCGCGGCCGTACTTGATGGTGCTGCTGCCGTGGTTGTGCAGCTTCTCGTCGTTGTGGGCGCGGATGTCGCTGCCCGGGAACGTCTCCTCGAGATGCTTGAAGAACTCGGTATCCATCGCCATGACGTCCTCGAACCGTCCGTGGATCGGACACTCCTTGACCATGACGATCTGCCCGTCGCGCTCGATGATCTGCGCCTTGATCTCGCCCACCTTCTCGTTCAGGAGGATCCGGTAGTCCTTCTTGCCGTCGAGGATCTCCTGGCGCGTCTCGCGCACGCAGGTGGGGCAGAGCGAGTCGGTCTCGCGCGGCCAACCGAGCGGCGGCTTGACCTTCTCGTCCGACTTCAGGAGCGGCTTGTCCGACCAGGCCGGCGTGAACGACGGCTTACGGGTGAACGCGTTGTAGCGGTCGTAGAGCAACCACGCGCCGTTCGCCGCGACCGACAATCCCTTTTCGAGGTACTTGACTGGCTTATGCATCGGATTCTGTCCTCCGATAGAGGTTCGCGATACGCGCCGGCCTCGCGGCCGGAGCGGTTCCTTTCGACGGTTGTTCACCTGGAGAATACCCGCGGCTTCTTCCTGCCGACTACAAGATTGTCGCGGAGGGGCGGAACGACGGCCTGAGTGGGCGTGACCGCCGCCGAACGGCCGGGCACGAAGGTCGTGCCACGAGCGCCCGATCCCGCGGCGTTCAGATCGGCTGCGCGGCCAGTGCGTACTGCCGGAACGTGAGGCTGACTCGCTCGCGCAACCCGAGCGCCGACGGTCCAGACCCGCGCAGGATACGCGTGACGCCGTGGTAACGCAACCGGCTGGGCCCGCCCATCACGAACGCATCGCCCGAGCGCAGCTCGATCGGGGTCGTGGCCTCACGGCGGCGCAACCCGCCGAGCACGAACCGGCCCGTATCCCCGAGCGAGAGCGAGACCACGGGAACGCCGGCGTCGAGCGTGGATGCATCCTCGTCCTTGTCCTGATGCAACCCCATCCTCCCGTCTTCCCCGTAGCGGTTGACGAGGCAGATGTCGGGACTGAGGCTGAAACCGACCGCCGCAGCCGCGGCCACCGCCAGGCCTGCCAGATCCGGGGGCAGCGGGGGCGCCGGACGCCCGTCGTGATCCGACCGCTGCCACTCGTAGGTGTAGGTCCGCGGGTTCCAGTGCCGGCCGAGGCAGAGCATGTCGCAGTGCATGAAGCCGCCGCCGCGCACCCGCGGGCGATAGAAGCCCGCCGGCTCTGCGGCGAGCGCCTCCACTGTCGCCACCACACGGCGCTGCTCGGGCGGCGACAGGAACCCCGGCAGATGGTACGCGCCGGGCGCGAGCTCGACTATCTCAGCGGCAGACATGACGATCGGCAACCGTCCGGATCAACGCCCGCACAGGCGGCCCTGCCCGACTGCCGGGACCGCACGCAGACGGTGCCCGGCAATCGTACCGCTATCATCACCCGCATGCCGCGCTCTCCCGACGTGGCCGTGATCGGCGCCGGCACGTTCGGGGCCTGGACCGCCTGGCACCTGCGCCGGGCCGGTCGCACGGTAGCGCTCGTCGACGCCTTCGGAGCCGGCCATTCGCGGGCGAGCTCGGGCGGCGAAACGCGCATCATTCGGATGGGCTACGGCGACCGGGCGCTATATTCCCGCTGGGCGATCGAGTCGCTCCCGCAGTGGAAGGACCTTCTCGCAGAGGCTGGCCAACCGGCCCTCTTTCGCAAGACCGGCGTCCTGTGGCTCGGCCACGACGACGACCCACACGTCGGCGCCACCGCCCGGACGCTCGACCGACTCGGCATCGCGATCGACTCGCTCGCCCCGGCGGACCTGGAATCCCGGTTTCCCGCGCTCGATTTCACCGGCATCTCGCGGGGCGTATTCGAGCCCGACAGCGGCGTGCTGCTGGCCCGCCGCGCCGTCGGCACGGTGGTGAACCAGGCTGTGCGCCACGGCGTCGACTACCGTGTCGCGGCGGTCGTGCCCCCCGGCCCTTCCTGGCGAGGTGAAGCCTTGAATCTCGGCGACGGCGCCCGCCTGTCGGCCGGATCGTTCGTCTTCGCTTCCGGTCCCTGGCTGCCGAAGCTCTTCCCCGATCTGCTCGGTCCACTGCTGCGCACGACGCGCCAGGAAGTCTTCTTCTTCGGAACTCCTGCCGGCGACCACCGCTTCGCGCCGCCGACTCTGCCGGCCTGGATCGACTTCCACGCGGGAGCCTACGGCCTCCCCGACATCGAGGGCCGCGGCGCCAAGGTCGGACTCACGGCGCTGGGCCCGGCCTTCGATCCGGATCTCGGCGACCGTATGCTGTCCGCCGAGGGACTGGCGGCTGCACGCCGGTTCGCCGCCGCCCGGCTGCCGGGGCTGCGCGATGCGCCGTTGCTGGAAGCCAGGGTCTGCCAGTACACCAACACGCCGAGCGGCGACCCTCTTCTCGATCGCCATCCAGACCACCACAGCGTGTGGCTGGCCGGGGGCGGTTCGGGCCACGGGTTCAAGCTCGGCCCGGCTGTCGGCGCCTACATCGCAGCGCGGATCGCCGGCACCGGCCCGGCCGAAGATCTTGTCGGGCTGCCGGCGAAAGGGCCCGAACAGGAGCGGACCGTTCTCTGAGGGCACGGCCCGGTCCGACGGCCGCACCGGAGCGGGCCCGTGTACCCGCGTTGCAGCGCCTGAACCCGGGTGACGCCTTCCCCGCAGTCAGGGCGATACGGATCGCGCGGCGCCCGCCGCCCCGGCTCGCATCGCTCCACCGTGCCTGCGGTACCGATACGCGAGGCGCACACCCAACAGGATCGCGAGGATGACCGCGTAGATCAGCGGTTCCCCGATGTCGATCTTGACCAGCCAGAGGAAGTGCACGACCCCGGCGACGGCGCTCGCGTAGACGAGTCGGTGCAGCGCCGTCCAGCGCTTGCCGAGCCGCCGGATCCAGCCGCGCGTCGACGTTACGGCCAGCGGGAGCATCAGTACGAACCCGACGAAACCGGCCGTCACGTACTTCCGCTCGGCGACGTCGTCGATAATCAGCAGCAGATCGAAGAAGTGGTCGAAGACGAGGTAGGTCGAGAAGTGCAGCGTGGCATAGAAGAAGGCGAAGAGCCCGAGCATCCGGCGGAATCGGACGAGCGCGTTCCAGCCGGCGAGGCGACGCAACGGCGTCACCGCCAGCGTCACCAGCAGGAACCGTAGCGCCCAGTCGCCGGTCCGGTGGGTGACGTCCTCTATCGGATTGACGCCAAGGCCGCCGGTGAACGCATCCCAACCGAGGAGAAACGCCGGCGTCAGACAGGCGAGGAAGACGAGCGGCTTGACGCGGGGGATGCTGGACGCTGTCGCCATGCGCTGCGAATCCGGGCTCCGGCCCCCGCCGGGACGGGGACCGGTACGCCGCGGCCGATTCAGTAGTTCCTCGCCAGGTCCATCCCGTCGTACATCCGGGCGACCTGGTACCCGTACCCGTTGAATTTCTGCGTCCGCTGCCGGAAGAAGTTGCCGATCCGCCGCTCCATCCCCTGCGACCAGCGTGGGTGATCGACGTCCGGGTTGACGTTCGCGTAGAACCCGTACTCGTGCGGGATCGCGACGTTCCAGGTATTGCGCGGCTGGTCCTCGACGAACTCGATCTTGACGATCGACTTGATGCTCTTGAATCCGTACTTCCAGGGCACCACCAGGCGAATCGGCGCGCCGTTCTGGTTGAGCAGCGTCTTGCCGTAGATGCCGACGGCGAGAATCGCCAGCGGGTTCAGCGCCTCGTCCATCCGCAGCCCCTCCACATACGGATACTGGAGGTTGCGGGCGCGCTGGCCGCGGAACTCCGACGGGCGGTACAGCGTCTCGAAGCGGACGAACTTCGCGCGCGAGGTCGGCTCGAAGCGCTGGATCAGGTCGCGCAACGGAAAGCCGACCCAGGGCACAACCATCGACCAGGCCTCGACGCAGCGCAGCCGGTAGATGCGCTCCTCGAGCGTGTGCGGGCTCAGGATGTCCTCGAGCGTGTAGTCGGCGGCCGGCCGGTTCATGTGGCCCTCGACGCGCACCGTCCACGGCTTCACGGTCAAGTCGTCGGCGTGACGCTTCGGGTCTTCCTTGTCGAGACCGAACTCGTAGAAGTTGTTGTAGCTGGTGATCTCCTCGTAGGAGTTCTGCTGCTCGTCGGTGCTGAACTGGCTCGGCCTCAGGTCGGCGAGGTCCTCCTGCGGGGCGGCCTGCAGACCGCCGTCCGGTTGCCCCAGCACGGCCGCGCCGGCGGCCCCGAGTGCGGCGCCGGATGCCGCGTGGATGAACTGCCGCCGGTTGTAATAGAGCCGCTCGGGCGTGATCTCGGACGAACGGATGTCGGGCGCCTGTTTGATCAGCATCGGTCTACCTCTGACTCGTTACGCATGTGCGTCGAGACTCGTGCTCTCTGTTCATGGTCGCCCCGCGGCCAATCTCTTGTCAACAGGAGCGTCCCCGCCGGGTGCACGACATCATTGTGAGATGAGCGTCAGGCGGCATTTGCGGCTCGTCGCTCCCAGAAGTCCTCGAAGCGTCCGCTGAGGATGCAGCAGCGCAGCGCGATGATGGCGTTGGCCCCGGCGACGGTCCAGCGCATGCCGGCGCGCTTGAGCCGGTCGCCGATCTGCTTGCATCCGCCTCGACGACGCCCGACGAGACGCACAGGCCCCTGGCGCGGAACTGCGGATAGCGCATCCGGTGGCGGTTCCCGAACAGGTAGTGAATGCACTTTCGCGCCTCGGGCGTGGTCTCGACATGGATGCGCAGCGCGGCGACGACGACGCACAGCCGGCCGGCGTCCAGTTCGGCACGCCGGTCCCTGGCCCACCGGTCGGCCAGGTCGGTTCCGGGGCCGTAGATGGCCTTGGCGACGTCGCACAGGTGCTGCTTGGCGTGGTAGATATCAACGATCTCGATGGCGCCGGGAAAGTGCTCGGCGGCCAGGTTCCAGATCCACGCGGCGCCGTCGCCGATGACGACGCGCTGGGCTGCAGAGTCGAAACCGCGCCGTATTGCCTCGCGATAGGCCCGTTGTGCGAAGGCGGCCGGCTGCGGGTCGGTGTCGCGGCTGGCCGCGCTTTCGACTGCGGCGTTGTAGCTGACCGACCCGCGGTCCCGCACGGGGCGGCCTTGTGTGTCGCGCCCTTCGGCCGTCCACACGGTGGCCAGCTTGACCTCGCGGGTCTTGGCCGAGCCGTCGGGCTGCTTGCCGCGGCGTCCTTCGACCTCGGTTGGGCGCACCGGCACGCCGGTGCCGTCCAGCCCCAGGTACATCGTCGGCGCGGGCGCCGCGGCGGGCTGCTCGGTGACCGAGCGCTCGTCGTCAGCGATGTCGCGTCCGAGCGCCTCGGCACAGCGCTCGACCTGCCGGGTCTCGACATTCACCCCGGCCAGGGCGGTCAACCACTCGCTCGCCTTGGCGAAGCTGCCCTCGGCCGCCGTCAGTCCCACCAGCCGCGTGATGGCCGGTGACAGCGAGCTACCTTGCAGACCCAGGGCCTGGTCGCGCGGACACACCCCGCTGCGGCAGGCGTCGCAGTGGTAGTAGGCGCGTTGCAGGGTAACCGGCCCCAACAGTGTGGTGAACGTCTTCGGGCGACGGCCGGCGTAGCGCGCCCGCCGGCCGCAGGCGCATGCTGTGGTCGAACCCGAATGGTCGGAATCGTCTGCGTTGAAGCGCTGCGCCATCCACTGCGCGGCGATGTCGAGGGCTTGGTGACGGACCGCCTGTTCGAGGGCCTCGAAGTCCGCCACCTCGGCGCGCCCGGGACCGACGAGCGCATCGACTTCGGCCCCGATAGCGGCTACGAGCGTTGCGCCCCAGCCGCTTCTACGACCCGGGTCGCCGTGGCGAGCGCGCGGCGGCGAACCGTCTGCAGGAGCGTCTCGAAGTCCTGCGCATTCACGCTCCCCCGCCTGAGGAACGCGTCGACATCGGCCTCGACCGCCGACTTCAAGGCGGCGAACATCTCCTCCTTGAAGCCCCCTTTTTCGGCCGCGTCAGCGAGCGGTTCCGTCAACTGCGCCTCGGGCATGGTCGGAGTCCTCCTACCCGAGGAATCGGACGATCAGCGCTCGCTCGATACCCCCCTACGGCAAACCCTCACTTTCTTGTCGTGCACCCGTCCCCGCCGCGCCGCCTCCGCCGCCCGCGGTCCCACCACATCCACCCGGCGACGCCCGCGACGAGTCCGTATTCGACCGGCTCGACCCACACCGGCAGGATCCAACCGTCCCCCGCCAGGTGCGGGGTCCACACGGTGTAGGTCAGCATGGAAGCCAGCGTCCAGACGACGAGCGGCCAGAGCGTGACCGGTCCGAGAAACGGGATCATCCAGACGAGATACCACGGGTAGATCGCCGGCAGCAGGCAGATCGCGGCCGCCAGCGGCCAGACCCATGCCGCGGGATCGTCCCGATCGCGCGTCCGCCGCGCATGCACGGCCGCCGCCAGCCCCGTAGCGACCGCCAGTGCAATCACCGGCGCCGTGCCGATCCATGCCGACAACAACCGAAAGAGCGGGCCGTTGAACCTCCACTGCGCCAGGTAGGTCCCGAGCGATCCGACGGGAAGCTGCCAACCGTCGAGGAACGGCAGGTACAGCAGCACCAACAGCAGCGCTCCGGCCGCGGCGTCCACAAGCCGGATCCGCTTCCAGAACAGAGGCAACAGCACGATTGGCAGGAACTTGACCGCGACGGCGCCGGCGAGGCCGACCGCGGCCAGGAGCGAACGGCGGCGAGACAGCGCGAACGCCGCGCCGATCAGGAGCAGCGCGCCGGCGACGTCGACGTGGGCCCCGCCCGCCCCCTCCAGCGCGACCAGGGGATGCCAGGCGTAGGCCAGCACCCACCAGGGACTGCGACCGGTCGCGGCGAGCCAGCGCCAGATCAAGCCGACGATCAGCAGGTCGCAGACCAGAACCGCCGCCGCCAGCGCCAGCACGGATTCGTGCACCAGCGTCACGCCGAGAAAGAAACGCTGGGCCAGCGGCGGGTAAATGGATGGAAGCACGGCACTCGTCGGATCGATCCGGCGCGTGAGGTCGGTGTGCAGTTGGACCAGGGCGGGATCGGCCGGAGTCGTCTCGAGGGGATTGAGACCGTGCTGTTGTACCCGCCCGTCCCAGACGTAACGGTAGGCGTCGTCCGAGACCAGCGGCGCCGCTCCCAGTAGAACGAGGCGCCAGAGGACGGCGAGGAGCAGACAGCCGGCGAGGGCGCGGCGGTCCGTCCGCGGAGCCGAGCGGTTGCGGGCAAGCCGGTCGACGAGCCGGAGCGCCGCCACGTACGCGATAGACGCCGCGCCCAGCAGCGTGACGAACGCCTCGGCCTGCCGGCGCGCGTCGAGCGCCGCGGCCGCGGCCAGCGCGACCAGCAACATCACGCCGCAGGCCACGATGCGTCTGCGCATGGTCTCCGGGGCCGACGCGTCACCGCGGATCAGGGCCCGCACCACCCGGGCCGCCACGATGAGCAGCACGAAGAACGCCTCGGCCTGCCACCGGGAGCCCGGCGTCGCCAACGCGAGCGCGGCCAGCAGCACGACCCAGCCGGCGACGGTCTTCCAGTTCATCGCCCTTCGGGCACGCCAATCGAGCGTGCACGCCGGACCGGATCGGCGGGAAGCGAACCATAGTACCAGCGCGCGAGTCGGTCGGGAGCGACCCCGGCGACGTAGAGTCCCAGCAACGCGAGGTTCAACACCGTCCGCCGCAGCCAGCCATCGCGCTCCCAGCGCCGAGCAGAAACCCGCACCGACACCGGCGGAAACCAGAGCCGCCCGCGGCGGCCGAGGCGCCGCACGAAGTCGACGTCCTCCATCAACCCCAGCAGCCGGTAGCCCGCGAGCGATTCGAACGCCTCCCGGCGGACGAAGATCGCCTGGTCGCCGTACGGCAAGCGGAGCCAGCGGGTCCGAAACGCCACGCCGCCCTCGACGACCCGGGCCGCCCAGTGAGCGGACGCGAGAGCCAGCCGGAACGCTCCGCCGACCACATCCGGCCGCTCCTCCGCCTCGCGGACAACCGCCAGCCAGCCGGCGCCGAGTCGCGCGTCGGCATGCAGGAAGAGCAGCCATCGACCGGACGAAGCACGCGCCCCGGCGTTCATCTGGCAGCCCCGTCCCGGCTCGCTGTCGATCCAGCGCACCGTGGTCACGCGCCGGCGCAATGGCTCCAGCGAGCCGTCGGTGGTGTCCCCGTTGACGACGACGACCTCGACGCCAGCGTCGAGGCGGTCCATCTGCAGTGAGTCGAGCAACCCGCCGAGCTCCGGCGTATCCCGAAGCACGGGCACGACGATCGAGACGAGCGGCCGGGAACGATCCGGGTGCACCGCCGACAGGGTATCAGCCGGGCGGGGGCGGGATCATCGCGACCGCTCCCCGCTACCGCGGCAGCCCGAGAAAGGCGGCGGATTCGGACCACACGCGCTCGAGACTGCCGCCGAGCTGGTGATCGTCGTCGAGCATGACCAGGGTGACGTGCGGGCGGACCGCCGCGTACCGCGCGACCATGTCGGGGTCGACCACGTCGTCGTGCCGCCCCTGCAGCACCAGGGTGGGCACCCGACGCCGAGCCGCGAACGCGTCGTAGCGCTGCGCGTCGCGGAAGAGCTCGTAGTGCACGCGGGTCGGCTCGCCGGAAGCGTAGTGCGTCAGCTCCCACCAGCCGGTCTCGCGCCAGCGGGCCATGCCGGCGTCGCCCAGGCCGCCCACCGGCCGCTGGCCGAAGTCGAGCGCCGGGGCCAGGAGTACGAGCCGCGCGATTGGCTGCGCGACCTCCGTCGCCGCCTGCTCTGCGACCTGCAGCGCCACGAAGGCGCCGAGGCTCGACCCGAACAGCGCCACCGGTCCCGCCGGCAGCGTGGAGATCAGCGCCGCCGTCCGTGCGATCATCCGCGACGCCGTCAGCGTGGAGAAATCCGGCTGGTTCAGGTCCGGACAGTGAAACGGCGCCCCGTGCGCGGCGAGGCGGCGCTCCAGAAAGACGGCCTTCGACGACGCCGGCGACGAGGCAAACCCGTGCAGGTAGACGACTTGCGGCGTCACAGTCGGTACGGGCAACCTGGCCGGCAGCGGCACGGGATCTCGCCGTCCCCTTCGGTGTTGTAGTGGAAGGTCAGCTCGTCGCCCGCCTCGATGTTGCGCGCGGCGATGATCCAGATGGTATCGACCACCACGGACGCGTAGCAATTCGGCTGGCAGGAGTGGTTGATGAACCTCGAGAGATTGCCGCCGACGTGGCCGTCCCGAACGAACAGGTGGTTGATCCGGAAGCACCAGATATCCCCCCGCGTCAGGTAGCGGTCCTCGCGCACGAGGCTGTCGCGCACCCGGATCTTCTCGCCCGCGTAGTGGATGATCCGCTTGTTCTTGTTGATGCCTTCGAGCGCGAATACCCCCCAGCCATGCAGCTTCGAGCGCTTCCGCCTGATCTTCGGAAAGTAGAGACCGGTGGCGTACGGATCGGAGTAGTCGCGAGGCCGGGCGGCAACGGTGCGCGCTTTAGCCACCGGCTGCCGGCCGCGCCTGGCCGCGGTTGTCGACTCCGTTGTTTCCGCCATACCGCCGATTGTGCCGCCGGGAATTATAGCGGCGCTCCCGCCGTGCCCGCCCATCCGGCGCTCAGCCGGCGCCCGTCTATAATGCCGACCGATGTCCGCCTGGTGCGCCGAACCGCCGCCGCCTCTGCTCCTGGCCGGCATCGAGCAGTTCAATCGGGGCGAGTTCTTCGAGCAGCACGAGACGCTGGAGGACCTCTGGCGCGAGGAAACGCGTGAAGTCCGGCGGCTCTACCAGGGCATCCTGCAGATCGGCGTCGCGATGTACCACATCACGCGCCGGAACCACCACGGCGCCGTCTACATGCTGACCCGGGGCCCGGCGTACCTCCAGCCGTTCGCCCCGGCGTGCCAGACCGTCGACGTTGCGGACCTGCTCGCTCAGGCGGCACGGATGCGCACCGAGGTCGAGCGGCTCGGCCCCGAGGGCCTGGAGCGGTTCGACCGGGCGCTGGTCCCACGGGTCCGTTTCGCCGAATGACCTCGACGAGAGGCACCACGATGCCCGCACCCTGCTTCACGCCCCGGACCCTCTCGTTCCTCCGGGCGCTCGCGCGCCACAACGAACGCGAGTGGTTCCGCGAGCACCGCGAAGAATACGAAGCGCACGTCAAGGGACCGATGATCGAACTCGTCGAGCGCCTGGCGGTCGACCTCCCGGGTATCGCGCCGGATCTGGTCGCCAACCCGAAGACGTCGATGTACCGCATCTACCGCGACACGCGCTTCTCGGCGAACAAGGCTCCGTACAAGACCCACGTCGCCGCGATCTTCCCGCACCGCGCGCTGCCCAAGCACGAGGGCGCGGGCCTCTACGTCCACGTCGCGACCGACCAGGTGTTCATCGGCGGCGGGCTGTACCGGCCGCAGCCGCGGCAGCTCCAACGCCTCCGGGAGCACATCGCCACCAACAGCGAGGGCCTCCGGGATCTCGTCGCCGCGCCGGCGTTCCGTCGCAACTACGGCGAGTTGTCGGGCGAACGGCTCAAGCGGGTGCCCCGCGGCTTTCCGGCCGACCACCCCGCCGCGGATCTGCTCCGCCTGAAGCAGTTCCTTGCCGGCTGCGAGCGACCGGCGGTATTCGCGACCGGACCGCGCTTCTACCCGTCGCTGCTCCGTCTCTTCTCCCACCTGGCGCCGCTCATCGACTTCATCAACGCCCCGCTCGCGAGCCGCGAGCTCCGCCTGGAGGAAACTTTGCCGGCCGGCCCGCCGTCCAACTGAGCAGAAGGAGTTGCTCATGCCACGCCTGCTCGCGTTCGTCTTCATCTGCGCCGCGTGCCCTTCCCTGGCCGGCTGCGATCTCGCGATCCTGTCGACCCGCGTGTTCGGCGAGCGCCGCCCGGCCGACGAGCTGTTCGAATGGCAGGGCCGGCTTGCCGCCGGCCAGCACGTGGAGATCAAGGGCGTCAGCGGGACGATCACCGCCGCGCCGTCGACGAGCGGCCTGGTGGAGGTGACCGCCGACCGTCGCGGGGCCAGGAACAACCCCAACGAGGTTCGCATCGCGGTGGTGGAGCATCCGGCCGGGGTAACCGTCTGCGCGGTCTACCCGCGGGAGGGCAACGAATGTCTCCCGGGCGAGGAGGGAAGGCTGAGCGCCCGCAGGAACGACGTCAACGTCGCGTTCACGGTCGGCGTTCCGAGCGGCGTCGACCTCGTGGCGCGTCACGTCAACGGCGCCATCAAGGCCTCCGACCTGGGCGGGGACGTGGAGGCGCGCACCGTCAACGGCAGCATCGACGTGGCGGCCGGCGGGCACGCGCGGGCAGAGACCGTCAACGGCTCGATCACGGCGGCCATCGGCCGCGCCGACTGGGACGGTGAAGCGTCCATCGAGACGGTCAACGGCAGCGTGACTCTGACCCTGCCTGCGACCGTGGACACCGACGTGTCCGTCAGCACCGCGAACGGCTCGATCCGCACCGACCTGCCGATCACCGACACCGACGAACAGCGCCAGCGCTTCGATGGGCGTCTCGGCGACGGCGGCCGCTCGCTACGCATCCGGACCGTGAACGGGTCGGTCCGTCTGCAATCGGCCGGATAGTCTGCGGGGGGCAGTTCCGCGGCCGGTCGCGCCGTTACTTTGCGGGACGGCCGAGCACGTGGCGGAGCGCGTCCTCCAGGCCCGGATACCCGAAAACGAAGCCGCCGTCCCGCAGGCGCGCAGGATGGACGCGACTGCTCGCCAGCAGCAGCGCGTCGGCCATCTCACCGAACGCCAGCCGCGCCCCGAACGCCGGCAGCGGCAGGATGGTCGGACGCCGCAGCACGCGGCCGAGCGTCTTCGTGAACTCCGCGTTGGTCACCGGGTTCGGGGCGACCATATTGACCGGACCGGTCAGGCCGTCCGTACACAGCGCGTGCAGGATGCCGCCGAGCACGTCGTCGAGCGCCACCCAGCTCATGTACTGCCGGCCCGAGCCGATGACGCCGCCGGCGCCCATCCGGAACGGGAACAGCATCTGCGCGAGGGCGCCGCCGGCCGGGGTCAGCACGATGCCGGTCCGCAGGTGAACCACGCGTATCCCTGCTTCGCGGGCCGGGGCCGACGCCGCCTCCCAGGCCTGACAGACAGCGGGCAGAAAGCCGGTCCCCGGCTCCGACGATTCGTCGAGCTCCTCGTCCCCCCGATCCCCGTAGAACCCGATCGCCGAGGCGGCGACCAGCGTCTGCGGCGGCTGCCGCAGTGCGGCCAACGCTTCGGCAAGGCGGCGCGTGCCGTCGATTCGGCTGTCCCGGATACGCGCCTTGCGGTCCACTGTCCAGCGGCCGCCGGCGATGTTCTCGCCGGCCAGGTGCACCACCGCATCGACGTCGTCGAGCGCGCCCGCGGAGAGCGCGCCGGTCACCGGATCCCAGCTCGGATCGTCGTCGGCGCCGTACCGGTTCGCGGACGCGCGCCGCAGCGGCGCCGCCTCGTGTCCACCGCCCCGCAGGAACGGCACGAGCGCCGACCCGATCAAACCCGTCGCCCCGGTAACGGCCACCTTCATCGGCTTTCCTCCATATCGACGATGCCAGCCCAGATCGACGGCCGTCACGCGCTGGCGGTACGCGAAGAGCCGCTCGAGCTCCCGGCCGGGCGTGCCACTCGAACACCACGGCGCTCGGCGCGGCGACGACTCTCTATCGACGATACTGCAACATCGTTGACGCTCCGGCCGATGCGCCGGAACACCTCCGCCGGCTGCCGCTCTCGGGGCGGCTCCGGGTTCCCGCCACAGTCGCGCGCCCGACCGGCAAGATGCGCCCCGGCCACGAACGGCCAGCGACTGGTAGAATGGTGTCGGCAGCGTCCCAGTGCTCCGCGAAATCGCCGACCTCATCGGACGCGGATGCAGGCTTCGATGCCCCTGCTGTGGCTATGGGCGTCTCTTCAAATCGGCAACCCGCATGCACGACCGGTGCTCCGCCTGCGGCGAGCGCTTCGAGCGCGAGCCGGGGCAGTGGTTCGGCGCCGTCTACATCAATCTCGGACTCACCCTCGGGCTCACGGTGACGGGCTACCTGCTGTTGCAGACCTTCACCTCGATCACGACGTCCCAGCAGATCGCCATCTGGACAGCGGTCGCAGCGCTCGGCCCGTTCGCCTTCTACCGGCTGTCCAAGGGACTCTGGACCAGCGTCGTCTTCCTGGGTGAAGGGCTCTACATTCAGTGGCCGAGCCGATAGCCCGGCCGGACACCGACGCCGTCCGCGAGGACACCGCCGGCCAGGGCCGCGTGCTGCGCGCGTTGCTGCGCCTCGGCGAGGCGTTCACGTTCCGGGACTTCCGCAACGTCTGGACCGCGGCGTTCACCTCGGCCGTCGGCTCGTGGATGCAACGTTTCGCCCAGCAGTGGCTGATCTACGAGCTCACCGGATCGGCCTTCTACCTGGGACTCGACACCTTCGTCGGGGCGGTGCCGCTACTGCTCTTCACGCTCATCGGCGGCGTCACCGCCGACCGCTACGACCGCCGGCACCTGCTGATGGGATCGCAGGTGCTGCAGATGGTCTGCGCCCTGATCCTGACCGCGCTCGTGTTCACGGACACGGTGCGCCTGCCCTACATCCTCGTTCTCTCGTTCGCGACGGGACTGGCCCAGGCGTTCGGCGGGCCCGCGTTCCAGTCACTCATTCCCGCGCTCGTGCCGCGCAGGACGCTGCCGAACGCGATCGCCCTCAACTCCATCCAGTTCAACCTGGCGCAGTCCGTCGGACCGCTCATCGGCGGGTTGGTCTTCACCACGCTGGGACTCGTCGCCTGCTTCGGGATCAACGGCGCGTCGTTCCTCGTGGTGATCGTCGTGCTGAGCCTGCTGCGGGTGTCGCCGCCCGACCCGGCGAAGCGGCGGCCGGTCATCGAGGAGTTGAAGGGGGGCCTGAGCTATGTCGGCAGCGGCGGCGCACTGCTCGCCCTGACGATTCTGGCCGTCTCGACCACGTCGCTCGGCCTGCCAATCCGCGCCTTCCTGCCGGTGTTCGCGGGCGATCCGACCACGCTCAGCCACATGATGACGTCGCTCGGCACGGGCGCGGTTGCCGGCGCGCTCGTCGTCGCCTGGCTGGGCAGCTTCGAGCGCATGGGGCTGCTGCTGCTGCGGGTGCTCGCAGCGTTCGGAGGCCTGATCGCCGTCTTCGCGCTCCTGCCGGTCAGCCCGCTGAGCTACCTGATTCTGTTCCTCGCGGGAGGGGCGCTGCTCATCGTCTTCTCGCTGACCGCGTCGCTCGTCCAGCTCAACGTGCCGGACGAGCTCCGCGGTCGAGTGATGAGCATCTACCTGATGGCCTTCCGGGGCGGGATGCCGCTCGGCAGCCTGGCGAGCGGCTACCTCACGACGTTCGCCTCGACCCAGACGGTCATCGCCTTCAACGGCGGTCTGCTCGTGCTGGTGGCGCTGTACTTCCTCGCCCGCAGCCACGGGGTCCGCGAGCTGTAGCCGCAAACCTCAGGCCACCCCGCCGGCACCGGCGCCGACCGCGCTCAGTCGCGGATCAGCGGGCGCCAGGACAGATCCCAGCTCAGCGGCACCGCCTGCGGCAGATAGCACACCTCGTAGTCGCAGGCCTGGTATTCCAGCACCGCCTCGACGCGCACCGTGGCGTCAGGCGCGGAAGCCAGCTCCGCGATGTCCTGCCGCATCGGGATCGTCACGTCCTGCACGAGCCGGAACGGTTCCTCGTAGACCGCCACCGTTTCGTCGAGCGGCTCGAAGCGGTACAGGCCGGACGGCGGATAGCTCACTTCGTGGCCCCGCAGGAAGTCGGGCGCGGTCGTGCGCAGGCGAATGATCCGATAGGCGTGATCTCCCGGCGCGTAGACGTGCATGTCCGGCTTCGGCGTCACGTCGACCACGAGCGACAGCCGGTTGCCCGGGGCGACGACATCGTCGGTGGCCCAGGCGATCGCCTCCAGGTGATCGGTCTCGACGCGCGCCGCGGCGCGGTCCGTGCCCGCCGCCGCGTTCCCGAACCGGACGGCGATGCTGGACACCGTGGAACGCTCCTGGTAGGCCGCCTCGAAGTAACGGGCGGTCACCCGTTCGTCGGTATCGAGCATGAACGTGCCCGGGTACGGAATCCCGTACAGCCGCTGCATCAGCGCGCGCCGCTCCTCCGGCGCCCGGGCCGGATCCATGTCCTCGTTCAGAAGGCCGTACTCCCGGATGGTCGCGGAGCCTTCGTCGGAGAGCAGGGGAAAGTCAATCCCCCGCGCGTCCGCGAACTGCGAGAGGGTCGTGGTCGGGTCGTACGTGATGACGGCGAGGCCGAGGCCGCTGTCCCGGAGGTCCGCATGCCGGCTCTGCAGCTCCACGAGCTGCGTCTTGCAGTACGGTCACCAGTCGGCCGAGCGGCTGAAGACGAGCATCAGGCCGTTCGGTCCCATCAACGACTGCAGGTCGCGCGCCTCACCGTTCTGGTCGGCGAGCGAGAAGGATGGCACGGTCTCACCCACCTGCGGGCCGAACCGGTCGACGTCGGGCAGCGGCGGAGCCTGCGCGGCAGCGGTCGCAACGACCGCCAGCGCAAGCGCGAGCGTCAGTGTCAGGATGCGGACGAGCTTCATCTGGAACCTCCGGTACTGTTCACATGTCCGGCGACGAACCGTCGACCGGGACCGTCGTCGATCATACGCGAGGAAGGTCTGCGCGCCCGCTAGAATGAGTGGCCATGGCGCACAGAACCCGCCGCGTTCGCCGTCGGCGCCGACCGTCCATCCCGTCGTGGCTGCTCGCGACCGTCCTCCTGGCATCGCCCGCCGCAGCCCACGAGATCGAGAACACGCACGTTCTGATCAGCTTCCTGGCTGACGACGAATACCAGATCGACGTCCTGAACGACGCCGACTGGCTGTGGATGCAGTTCCACCCGGGCGCGGCCGAGCTGCCACCGGTGGACGTACGCGACGCCCGACTTGCCACGCTCGCCCCCACCTTCGCGACGGGCGTCACCCTGCTGTTCGATGGCAACCAGGTGGAACCGCGGACGGTGACGTATCTGCCGCCGCTCGAACGCGACCGCTCGGCGCCGATGGGGCTCGCCGAGCCCGGCCTGATGCGCCTGAACGGCACGGTGCCGCCCGGCGCAACGACGTTTCGGCTCGGCTACGACCTGGTCGTCGACGAGTACCCCTTGACGGTGGCGCCGGCCGTCGGCTCACCGGTCACCCGCTGGCTGCTCGCAGCGCAGCTCAGCGAGGCGTTCGACATCGACGCGCTGCTGCCGCTCACCCGCTGGCAGGTCGCGACCCAGTACCTCGGCCTGGGCTTCACCCACATCCTGCCCAAGGGGCTCGACCACATTCTGTTCGTTCTCGGTCTGTTTCTCCTCAGCGCGCGCCTGAAGCCGCTGTTGCTGCAGGTGACCGCGTTCACGGCCGCCCATACACTGACCCTCGCCCTGACGATCTACGGGGTCTTCGCACTGCCGCCGTCCGTGGTCGAGCCGCTCATCGCCCTGTCGATCGCCTACGTCGCGGTGGAGAACCTCGTCACCAGCGAGTTGCAGCCGTCGCGTGTCGTGCTCGTCTTCGGATTCGGCCTCCTGCACGGCATGGGCTTCGCCGGCGTTCTGACCGATCTCGGGTTGCCCCGATCGGAGTTCATCACGGCCCTGCTGACCTTCAACGTCGGCGTCGAGGCGGGCCAGCTCGCGGTCATCGCCGCCGCCTGCGCCGCGGTTCTGGGCGTCCGCAATCGCCCGTGGTACCGGCCGCGCGTTGTCGTCCCTCTATCCGTTGCGATCGCGGGCGTGGGACTGTTCTGGACGGTCGAGCGGGTGGTCGGGTAGGGCCCTCCCCGCATGTCCGACTTGACCGCCCACCCCGGGGTCCCCGAGAACCGGATTGCCACGTGGTGGACGGCGGCGCTACGATCCGCGCGCCCATGCCCTCTCGACAGAACCGACCGCAACCCGCCGCGCTCGCCATCGCCGTCGCCGTGCTGCTCTTGGCCGCCGGGGCCTCCGCGCAACCGCCTTCGGAGAAGACGCGCATCGTGAGCGTCAACCTGGGCATGCAGTTCATCAACGACGCGTTCATGAACCGGGTCACGTTTCTCCAGGATGACGAGACCGGCGTTTTCGAGTCGCACTACGACGTCACCAAGCACCATTCTCTCGACGGCGGGATCGCGATCCGACTGTGGAGGGGCTTCGCGTTGGGCTTTGCGGTATCGCACGTCGCCGAGCCGACGACCGCCCAGGTCGATGCAGAGGTTCCCCATCCGCACCTCTACGGGTTCCCGCGCCCGGCCAGCGGCGTACGAAGCGGCCTGAAGCGGAGAGAGATCGGCCTGCACGTTCAGGGGGAGTACTGGTGGTTCATCGACGAGACCTTCCTGCTGCGCGCCACATGGGGACCCACGATCTTCATCGCCAGACAGGATCTCGTGTCGCAGATCGGCACACAAGAAGTCGGCACCGACTTCGACAGGGTCGCCCTGACGAGCCACCGGTCCAGAACGGTCACCGCCGGCAGTCTCGGTCTCAACCTGGGGTTCGACGGCACCTGGTTCCTGACCGAGCGGTTAGGCTTCGGGTTCAGCGTCCGGTACAGCCGCGGCACGGCCACGGTCCGTTTGGGCAACCGATCGCCCACGCCCCTGGAGCTCGGCGGGACGCACGCCGGCGGGGGGTTGCGCCTCGCGTTCTGAGCGGCAGCAGCCGAGACCGTCTCCGTGCGTCCATCACTCCTGCCCCCTACCTGAGCGTCAGCAACTGGTTCGAGACCCGCACGACGCCCGGAATCTCGGCGACCAGCAGCTCCAGTTCCCGGCGCTCCACGTCGTTCCCCACATACCCGGCCAGCGTTACGGTGCTGTTGCCGACCAGGATCCGAAACGGCGGCGGGCGCATTCGCGCGAACCGCATGAACGACGGGCTCCCGAACACGCGGCGCCCGATGGCCTGCCGGAGCCGAGCGTCCTGGATGCTGGCGGGCAACGGCTGGATGCCGCCCCGGATATCCTGGACACCGCGCAGCCTGGCAACGCGCTCGAATATCTCGCCCGCCTTGTCCAGATCCGGCGTGACCCAGCCGGAGAGCGTCACGACGCCCCGATCGACGACGGCTCCCACGAAATCCCAGACAGTGGAGCCACTTGCAAAACTCTTGGGGTCGCGGCTCGGCTCAGTCCTCCGATTCTCGGGGTGAACACCCCAATTGTTCTGGATTTTGACTCCGTGTTCTGGTCCTGAAGGGCCGGCGGCAGCCAGGAAGCGGAAAACAAGGGGATCGACGTGTTTTCCACCGAGCGTCGGGACACCGGTGGGTGACTGACGCCGGTTGAGCGCCGGGATTGGATGGGCGTTTGCCGGCGGCGCGTTGGCTATGTCACCAGACGCAGGAGCTGGTCGGCGGTGAGCGCCAACATGCCGAACATGCAGTGGCACATCACCTTCGCGGTGCCACGGACCCGGACATGGCGACCACCGAACTCGTCCTTGAGACGGCCATTGACGCGCTCACCCGCCGTACGCTCGTTGTAGCGAACCTGCTCGGCACGCTGGAAGCCGAGATTTTTCAGGCGCCGGGCTTCGGTTCGCAGTTCCTCCGCCCGGGCCTTGTCGCCACGAGGGTTGACGTCAATCAACGGGACGTGGCCGAGTGAGCGGCTGTGCTCCCGGATCTGCTCCGCGTCGTAGGCGGCGTCCATCAGGTCATACAGATTGGTCGTCCGCTCGGCGGACAGAGTCGCCAGCGGAATGGCGGCCTGGCTGTCATGCAGGGAGGCGGACGTCAACAGGCAACTGATCGGAATCTGGCCGTCGGCCACGTCAATGTGCAGCTTGTAGCCGACCCAGGTGGTCTTGTAGCCCTTGCTGTTCTTCTTCGTGCCGACATCGCAGGCGGTCGGCAGATCGTCCAGCATCGCCGGCAGGTTCATGGTCGGCTGCCGTTCGAGACGTGTCAGGACCTTTGGCCGTTCTTCGCCCTTCTTCGGCCGCCCGCGCTTGCGCTTGGGCGGCGGGGGCGGCTTCTCCTTCGTGGCCGGCTTCTCACGGGCCTCGATGGCCGTCGAGTCGCGCGAGAGGTGGCCCACCAGCCGGTCGTGGTGCGTCTCCCGGATCAGCGCTTCGTGCACGCGCTGGGGCAACTGCGTGTCGGCGAACTCGGCAAAGGCGCGCGAGAAGACCGACTCGCTCGGCACCTCGAACTTCCGCTCCCAGCCGCAGAGCCGGCGCAGGGCCACATCGGCGGCCAACCGGTCCAGCAGTGCGCGCGTCGACGGCAGGTCGTAGACCGCCTTGGCCACGAAGGCCCGCGCCATCGCCGCGCGGTCCTTGGGCGGCCGCCCCGGCGCCCGGAAGTACCGGGGAATCAGGCGCTCGATACGGATGACCTCCAGGGTCTGCACCAACTGCTGCTGTTTTTCGGTCAGTGGACCCAACGCCTGCTCCAACCGCGGGAACAGCGTACGCTGGATCGACTCCCAGTAGGGGGCGAACGAGGCGCGCAGGGCATTCATGGCTTGTTGACCGCTCCTGCGAGCTACTGTATATTTACGCGCAGGGGCAATGTCAAGCTGCGGTTCGATGGCCGGTGCGGACCAGATGCGCCAGTACACGGAGCGATACGACGCGCTCAAGGCGGAACTGCAGTCGCTTGGGTTTCTCTTCCAGGGCAGCCTCCAGACCCGCCGGATAGGGGCGCATTCCCGATTTCCCGGTCACGCGCTCACACCCACCGGCGTCATGGCCATCCGCTGCAAACAGTTCCATCTGCCGGACTTATAGAAAGACCGCAGGAGAAGAATCGCGTCGACGCTCTCCGGTAGCCAATAGATGGATGCGCCCTTGATGCGGAGATTGATGACGCGACGGATGGCGCTTTCGACGGCACCGCTGCCCCGCGGAAGCCCGAGCCCGACCATTGTGGTGTAGGCGAAACGATGACGGTTCTTCAGGAAGTAGTTGAGGTGCGTGCGGATCTTGCCGGCCGTGCGCCCGCGGCACAGCTCCCGCAGGGCCGTATAGAAGTCGATCAGCCCCAGCACCTGTGTCGGCGAGAGCCCGAGCGCGGCGATGAGTCGCTGGAGGCGTCGCCAGATCCAGGGCGCGCCGTCGGCGATGAAGAGCACCTTGTCAGCGGCGTTGAGGCCGATCTGCCGCGCGTACGACAACAGCAGGGCGAAGACCGCCTGCGGTCCCCGGAGCGTGCCGTCGATGATCGGGGCCCACGTCTGAGACGGTCGCCCGTCGTCGCCGACGACGTACAGGATGAGGAGCTTCGTTTCCTTCCAGTCGGTATGGAATCGGCTGCTCTTCGCACTGCTCCGCTTCCTCTGCCGACCTGGGCGCTGGAGCACGCGCCTCAAACTCCAGCGCCCGCCGGAGGGCAGTGCGCAGGTGGACGGGAATGTTGCCAAGATCGATCTCGCGGCTCGGGGTGTCGATGGCGCTCTTGTCCATTTCAACGCACCATCATGGGCAGTCCGAGCCGTAATGTCCAGTACCACCCTCCCCGTCTGTCCGAAGACCGGCTCAACCTCCCCCAGCCTCACAGTCCATCTTTGCCTACACACTGTTCCGGGAAATCGGGAATGCGCCCCCGGATAGCGTGTGGGAAGACCACCTGCCGCTGCTACCGCGACCCGGACGCCCGGCACGGTCCCTACCACTACTGGACACGCAAGGACCGCGGGAAAACCGTCGGGATGAGGCTCACCGAAGACGAACTTGTCCTCTACCAGGAGTGGATCGAGAACAACCGCGAATTGGAGCGGCTCGTGAAGGAAATGCGCGGCCTCTCTTCGCGCGTGCTTGCCTTCATAACCGGCCGGGAGGCCCCATGAACCCCCGCGTCTCGGACTCGTCGGCGGCGGTGACCGCTACCGCCATCCTTCAGACGCTACGTCCCGCCCACTGACCGTCCCTCGCCCTGCGGCTTCCGGCAAAGAAAACCCGGCCGATTACCGATTTTTGCAAGAGGCTCAGTGATGTCGGGATACTCGCGCACCACACGGCCCACTTCCTCCGCCAGCCGCTGGTCGCTCTCCGCCGCCGGCACCGCGATCTCGCTCACCACCGTGCCGACGCCGGGCACGTCGAGGGTGCGCTGGAGGGCGGCGTGCTTCAGCCAGAACGTGTCCACGTCACCGGCCAGGGTGACCTCCGCGCCGCTGACCTCCACTTCGAGGCGCCGGAGACCCCGCTCCTCATGAAGGGCCGCCTCCACTGCGCGGGCGAGCGCGCCGGACGACTGCGCAAGCGCCGGAACGGACGCGACGAGGAGTACCGGAAGCAGCGCCGCGGCGCCGGAGAACCGGATACGGATCGACGTCATGCCACGTCCCTCCCTCAAGTGTCATGATACGCGCAGTCCACGGTGAACACGGCGCGGCGGGCGACCGGACAGCGCAGGGAGGAAACCTCATGACAATGCAAGGGCCAACTCGGATCGCGGAGTGGAGCCGCCGTGAGGCGCTGCGGCTACTGGGTCTCGGCGGCGCCGGCCTGGCGGCGGCATGCGGCGGCGCCCCGGCACCGGAGCCGGCGGCGGAGTCGCCCGCTCCCGCGGGATCGACGTTCCCCGACGGCGCCGTCGTACGGACGGTTCTGGCAGACCTCGCGCCTGCCGACCTGAGTCACGGCGCCCTGCTCTTTCACGAGCACATGTCGCTGGACATCCCGTTCTGGGATCGGCTCGTGGGCGCCGACAACCCCGCGCGCGAGAGCTTCATCGGCTCGCCGGACTCCCCCTACTTCATGCAGGACGTGACCGTAATGGTCGAGGAGCTGCAGGCCGCGGCCCGTGAAGGAGTTGCCGCAATCGTCGATGGCGGTCACGCGGACATGGGTCGTGACGCGGCGTTTCTGCGGGAGGTCTCGGAGCGTTCGGGCATGCCGATCGTGGTGAGCGGCGGGTACTACACGGACCCGTTTCATCCCGCGGAGCTGGCGGACCGGACCGAGGACGAGATCGCGGCCGCCCTTGCCGAGGCCGCGTCAGCGGAGCGCTGGGGCGCGTTCGGCGAGATTGCGAGCTCGGAGGAGATGACGCCGGGCGAGCGGAAGGTGTTCGCCGCGATCGGCAGGGCGCACCTCCTGACCAACGTACCGATCTTCACGCACACCGCCAACGGCCTGGAAGCCGAGACGCAGCTCGACATCTTCGAGTCGCTCGGGGTCCCGCCCGGCAGCGTCGCGATCGGGCACATGGGAGGGCTCGACGATCCCGAGGCGGCGGTCCACCGGCGCCTCGCCGAGCGCGGCGCCTTCGTCGGCTTCGATCGGCTCGGCGGCGGCCCGGAGGCCGACGCGCACAAGGTCCCGATGGTGCAGGCGCTCATCGACGCAGGCTACCTGGAGAACGTGCTTCTGGCCTCCGATTTCGCGCGGGCGAGCGACATCCAGCGTAACGGGGGGCCGGGGTACGCCAAGACCGTGACGCAGTTCGTTCCGCTGCTGCGCGAGGCCGGGGTGACCGAAGAGCAGATCCGTGTCATGACGGTCGACAATCCATTGCGGCTGCTCGCGTTCGTGCCTCCGGCGTAGCCTGTCGCCGACGGAGCGGTCACGACCTGCCGGCTGCAGTCTTCTCGCCGGCAGGCAGACGAGATGTCTTCCATGACGTCTGTCGGTACCGGCGCACCCGACGACGGTCGCTCGGCGCACGACGCGCGGCGGCTCGGACTGGTCTGCTTCGTCTCGGGCGCCGCGAGCCTGGTCTTCCAGGTGGTCTGGTTCCATCTGGCGGGACTGGTGTTCGGCAGCAGCGTCTGGGCCGCCAGCCTGGTCCTGTCGAGCTTCATGGGCGGGCTCGCCTGCGGGAGCGCCCTCGTGGCTCGTCGCGGTCAGCGAATCCGGCGCCTGGTCAGCGCCTACGCGGCGCTGGAGGTGGCGGTGGCCGCGTCCGGCGCGATCCTGGCAATCGCGCTGCCGCACCTGACACGCGCCGTGGTCGCCGTCACGGCTCCGGTCGCCGAGGTGGTCTGGCTGGTCGGTGCGATTCGTTTCGCCCTCGCATTCGTCCTCCTGCTCGCGCCCGCGACGGCGATGGGTGCGACGCTGCCGCTGCTCGTCGCCGCGCTCGCGCGCCGGCGCAACGGCCTCGGCTCCGCGCTCGGGCTTTTGTACGGGTGGAACACGATCGGCGCCGTGATCGGCGTTGCGGGCGCGGAGCTGTTGCTCATCGACAGGTTCGGGGTGACCGGCTCGGCCGCGTGCGCCTCGCTGCTCTGCGTGTCGGCTGCCGCCATCGCCGTCGCGACCGCGCGGCAGGACGAAGCGCTCCCGGCGCCGTTGGCCACATCGGAGGCGGGCGACGGATTCTCCGCCGTCACGCAGCGCGCCGATTCTCCCCAACGGCGCCGCTGGCCCCTCCTCGCCTCCGCGTTCCTGTCGGGCGCCATCCTGCTTGCCCTCGAGGTGCTCTGGTTCCGGTTCCTGACGATGTACGTCCTGTCGACCACGCTCGCGGCCAGCCTGATGCTTGCGGTCGTCCTCGCGGCCATCGGGTCGGGTGGACTGGCGGCATCCGGCTGGCTGCGGCGGGAACCGGACGCCGCGGCGCGTCTCCCCGTCGTCGCGATGCTCGCCGGCGGCGCGGTCATCGCCTGCTACGCCGCGTTCGAAGGACTCACCGGAGGAACGCAGATCGAATCGTGGCACCGAATCGTCTGGCTGGCCTCCGTGCTGACGCTGCTGCCGTCCCTGCTCTCAGGCTTGTTCTTTACGCTCCTCGGCGACGCCCTGCAGCGCCAGGTCGGGGTCGCGACGCGAACGGCGGGCTGGCTGACGATGTGGAACACGAGCGGCGCGATGTGCGGAACGCTGGCAGCGGCCTTCGTTCTGCTGCCGGTGCTGGGCATGGAAGCCGCGTTCTTCGTGCTGGCCGCCGCCTACGGGGCCGTCGGGATCCTGGTCATGCCGGGCGCCGGCTCGTGGCGCACGCACCTGCGGACACCGGCGGTCGCCGTCTGCTGCCTCACGCTGGCGGCCGGTCTGGTGCGGTTCCCGTTCGGCCTGATGCACGACGTCTACTTCACGCGGTCCGCCCAGCCCTACGCCGTGGACGGTTCCGAGATCGTCGCCACTCGCGAAGGGCCGTCCGAAACCATCCTCCTGATGCAGCAGCGCTGGCTGGACCAGCCCGTTTACAACCGCCTCGTGACCAACGGGTTCTCGATGTCCGGAACCGCCGTCTCGGGGTTGCGCTACATGCGCTACTTCGTCTACTGGCCGATGTTCGCGCACCGCGGCCCCATCGAGCAGGTGCTGGTCATCTGCTACGGCGTCGGGGTCACCGCCGGGGCGGCGCTGGATCTGCCCGGCGTCGAGTCCGTCGACGTGGTGGAGATCTCCCCGGACGTCGTCGCGATGAGCGACCTCATCTACCCTGCCGGCCACCCGCTGCGCGACCCGCGCGTGACCGTGCACATCGCCGACGGGCGGCAGTTCCTGCACGGAACGCCGGAACGGTACGACCTGATCACCGGCGAGCCGCCGCCGCCCCGGACCCCCGGCGCGGTCAACATCTATACCCGCGAGTACTTCCAGCTCATCCGCGACCGCCTCGCCGAGGGCGGGATCGCCACCTACTGGCTGCCCGTCGCCAGGCCCGATCCGGGCACCAACGTCAACGCGATCATCCGGGCGTTCTGCGACGTGTTCACCGACTGCTCGCTCTGGAACGCCACCCCGTTCGACCTGATGCTCGCCGGCACGCGGAACGCGAGCGGTCCCGGCTCGGTGGCGGCGTTCGCCCAGCCGTGGCGCCTGCCGGCGCTGCGAGCGCGGCTGGAGGAGATCGGCCTCGAGCTGCCGCAGCAGATCGGGGCGACGTTCCTCGGGGACGCCGCCTACCTGAACGAGCTGACGGCGGACACGCCGCCGCTCGTCGACGACCGTCCCCGCCGGCTGCGGCCCGATCCCCACTCTCCGTCGCTGTCGGATCCGGGGTACGGGAGCGACCCGCGGGTCACGGAGCTATACGACAGCGTCCTCGATCCCGCACGAGCGCGCGATGGGCTGACGACTTCCGGCTACATGCGCCGCCTCTGGCCCGCGGAGCTGATCGACGCGGCGGCGCCCTGGTTCGACCACCAGCGCGTCCTGAACCGGGTGATGTGGGACGGAGGCCGGCCGCTGGCGCACATCGAGGACCTGCATCGGCTGCTGACCGAGACCCCGCTGCGCACGTTGCCGCTCTGGATCCTGGGCAGCGACGACGTGAAGGCGCGCATCGCGCAACGGGGTGACGACGGGACCGGCGCCGCGGAGTACGAGCGCGGACTGACCGCGCTCGCCCGTCGTGACTACCCCGGGGCCGCCGCGGCGTTTGCGGGCGCCGAGCAACGTGGTCTGCCCGGCGAGGCCATCCGGCCGTTGCGCGTCTACGCTCTCTGTCTGGCCGGACAGATCGACGCTGCCGCGGTGCTGGCACAGGGCCGGATCCCGCGTAGCGAGGAGCAACGCCACTTCTGGACGTGGCTCGGATCGCGGTTCGGTGTAGGCCCCTTCGCCGCCGGTTGAGCGGACAGGCCGGGTCGAGCGCGCGACCTCAGCGCCTCGACCCCGGCGACCTGTCGACCGCCGCCTCGAGCGCCGCAAGGTCGGGCCGGTCGGGGTGGACGGCGCGCGCCTCGGCCAGCCACGCACGGGCCTCTTCCAGGCGGCCCAGCCGTACCAGCGCGTCCGCGCGCCCGAGCCATGCCTCCGCGAATCCGGGATCGACCTCGGTCACCTGCGCGTAGTACTGCAACGACTCGGCCAGGCGCCCGGCTCCCCGCAACGCCTCGGCCAGTCCCATCCGTGCCTCGACGTAGCCCGGCTGCAACCGCAGCGCGGTCTCGTAGCGGGCCACGGCTTCCTGCCACCGGCCCTGCAGGGCGAGGATTGCTCCGAGACTGAAATGCGCTCTCGGGAAGTCCGGTGACCGCCGCAGGGTCTCCTCGAGCTGCGCCACGGCGGTGCGGGTATCGCCTCCCGCGGCCAGTGCCGTCGCGAGCCGCTGGCGCAACGAGGCATTGTCCGGCTCCAGCTCCAGGCCCTGCCGGAAGGCATCCACGGCTGCGGCCCACCTGCCGCTCTGCAACGCCTGGATTCCGCGCCCCTCAAGCTTCATCGCACTCGGCAGCAGCGCGTCGAGCTCCTCCATGAGCGGATCGGGCAGCGGCACGTCCACGCTGCCGCGCCGGGCGAGGTGCGCCGCGGCGAGGTCCATCTCCCCCAGCGCCCGGTAGGCCATCGCCAGCGGATAGTGCAGGCGGGACGCCTGCGGCGCGGCGCCCAGCGCCCGTTCCAGGTACTCGACCGCACTCAGGAAATCACGCCGGGCCAGGGCCGCACGCCCCGCGCCGGCGAGTGCCGCCGCCGAGCGCGGATCGTAGGCGACGGCCTGCCGGAACTGCCGCTCGGCCAGCTCGGAACGGCCCTCGTCGAGACGGGCGCGCCCCAGCCAGACGAGCGTCGGGACGTCCGACGACCGCAGCGCAAGCGCGCGTTCGAACGCCGCGGCGGCCGCGCCCCGCTCCTCCATCATCCTGTGCAGGTGCCCCAGGTAGTAGGGCCAGCGCAGGTCGTCCGGAGCCAGCGCCTCCGCATGCCGGTAACTGACCGCCGCCGCCCCGAAGTACTCGGCAGCCGTCAGGACCAGGCCGAAGGCGCCGTAGGCGTTGGCCAGCTCGGCCGTCGGGACGCCGCCGTGCACGGCGTCCTCGACCGTGCGGAAACGCGTGCGAACCTGCTCCGCGGCCGGCGCCGCGAGACGCGACAGGTCGGGAATCGTGACCGGCGGCAGCGCAGAGAGATCGAGCGGCGCCGGGAGAGGGACGGCCGAGGCATCCGCCTCGCTGCGGTCGCCCGACCCGGCGCACCCGGCGGCCAGGAAGCCGGAAAGCAGCACGCTCGCCAGCCGGCCGGCGGGCGGAAGGAACACCCTCATCGTCCGCTCGCCTCGATGAGCGTCGTATAGCGATCCACCGGCACGCCGCGCCACTCCTCGACCCGCCCGCCGGGCCAGATGACGCGCACGTCGACGGGGTCCGCCAGAGAACCGAGCCCCACGAGCACCCGCGGGTCGCTGGCCGAAGCATAGCTGCCGTCGGCGCGTGCGCGGCGCCACAGCGTGGCGCCGTCCGATCGGGTCACCGCCACCCGGGCGCCGACCATGTCACGCCCGCCGGCCCCGACCAGACGCAGCCCCGCCCAGTGCCGCCGGTGGCCGAGGCCGTTGACGAGAAGACGTACCCGCCCGGTAGCGTTGGCCACCAGCACGTCGGTATCGCCGTCGTTGTCGATGTCTCCGAACGCCGCGCCCCGGCTCACCTCGGACGCCTCGAAGTACGTACCGGCCCGAGCGCTGACGTCCTCGAATCCACCGTCTCCGCGGTTCCTGAAGAGCTGATTCCGTTGATCGAGCGGAAACACCGCGCCGGGGTCGGCACGGTCGAGGCTCTCGACGACCAGGCCGTTGACGGCCAGCAGGTCCAGCCAGCCGTCGTTGTCGAAATCGAGCCAACCGGCCCCGAACCCGGTATAAGGCAGGCTGGGATGGCGGATGCCGGCGGCGGCGCTCCGCTCGGCGAACAGCCCCGACCCGTCGTTCACGTAGAGCGTGCTCCCCTGGCCGGTGAGCTCGGTGACGAACAGGTCCTCGTCGCCGTCGTTGTCGAAGTCGCCGAAGTCCACCCCCATGTCCGCCTTGGCCTCCCCCGCCTCGCCGAGCGCCACTCCCCACAGCGGCGCCATATTGCGGAACGTGCCGTCGCCCTGGTTCACCCAGAGCTGGTTCTCCTGCTGATCGTTGGCGACGAAGATGTCGATCCAGCCATCCCCGTTCACGTCGGCCGTCGCCACGCCGAGCGCCGGACCGAACTCGCGCGCCATGCCGGCAGCGGCCGGCGCCACGGAGAACGTCCCGTCGCCGCGGTTCCGATAGAAGCGGCTGGGCCGGGCGCGGTACATCGCCGGCACGCAGTAGTTCTCCGGACCCGTGGGATGGAAGCACGGTACGTGCATGTCGAGGGCATAGTGCAGATAGTTGCCGACGAAGAGATCGAGCCAGCCGTCGCGGTCGGCGTCGACGAACGCCGCCGAGACTCCCCAGGATTCATCGTCCGTGCCGCTGGCGGCCGAGACATCGGCGAAGGTGCCGTCGCCCCGGTTGCGGAACATCTGGTTGGCGCCGAACCGGGTCAGGTACAGGTCGACCCAGCCGTCGTTGTCCATGTCGCCGGTTGCGACGCCCATACCGTAGCCCCGCGCCGCGATGCCGCTATCGTCCGTGACGTCGGTGAAGGCCAGCGCCCGAGCCCCCGCGGCATCCATCGACAGATCGTTGCGGTACAGCCGATCCCGCGCCGCCCCGGGCGGCGGTGCCGCAAGCGGCGCATCGCTCCCGAGCGTGTCCCCCTGGACGAGATAGACGTCGAGATCGCCGTCGTTGTCGTAGTCCAGCAGCGCCACGCCAGGCCCCATGATCTCCGGCTGGTAGAAGCGACCCGACATCCCGTTGAAGTGGACGAAGTCGAGACCGACGGCCGCCGCCACGTCAGTGAACCACTCCACGCCGGTGTCCGGACCCGGCGCGGGCATGTCCCCCGGCGCCCGCGCAACTCCGGATTCGGCCCTGCAGCCGGCGGCCAGCACGGCAATCGCCGGCAGCACCAGAGCGCGGGCGACGAACGGCATCCCTCGGGTCACCTCGGCCTCCCGGGCTCGACCGCTCCGGGGTGCGCGGGGGGTCCGGGCGCGTGATCCGGATCGTCCTCACGCCAGGGCGTCCGACAGGGCTGTCGCCGCAGGTACAACTGGAGGTTCGACGCCATCCGCTGGGCCACGTCGGGGCGTGCGGCCTTCACCGCGATTGCCATCGCCGCGCGCTGCCACTCGACCGCCTCGGCGAACAGCCCCAGCTCGGCCAGGGTCATGGCCATCGTCTCCGCGACCGCCGTGGTCGGCTCGGTTTCCACCAGACCGCGCATCACTTCCAGCGCCTGCCCGCCGTCGCGCACCCGCTCGTCCGGCGCCGCGGCCAGCAGACGGGCCAGGGCGTGCGGGAACTCCGTTCGGCCGGGGTGGACCGTGGTCGCCCGGATAAGACGCTCGCGAGCATCCGCATACCGTTCGAGACGCACGAGCGCCATCGCCTCACCGAACCGCGCCGCGGCGTTGCCCGGATCGAGCGCGATCACGCGGCGGTAGGAAGCCAGGGCCGGCCCGGGCCGCGCCGACCGCCGCAGCGCGTCGGCCAACGCGAGGTGCCCGCCAGCGAAATTCGGGTTGTGCAGGACCGCGTCCGTGAAGCGGTCGATCGCCTCGGGGTCGCGACCGGTCCGCGCGAGCAGGGCGCCCAGAGCATAATGCGCCCCGTACAGACGCGGGTCGAGACGCAACGCTTCCTCGAACGCGGCCTGCGCCCCGCGCGCGTCGCCCGACCGTTCCAGTGCGGTCCCCAGGTTCAACCGCAGCATGGCCACCTCCGGCGCAGCGTCTGCGGCAGTCCGGAAGTGCGCCGCCGCCAGCGCCCAGTTGCCGCCGGCGGCGGCGTGGAACGCGAGGTCGCGGTAGTACTGCGGATTGCGGAGGAACCCGTCGAGCGCGGCCATGAGCGGGTCCGGCAACCGCACGGGAACGCCCCGCCCGGAACCGCCTCTCCGCTGCCGGAGTTGTCGTTCCGCCCGCTTCGGGTCGCCCAGGCGCCGGTAGGCCATGGCCAGCGGATAGTGGACGCTGTCGGCCTCGGGATAGAGCGCCAGCGCCGCCTCCAGGTGTTCGACGGCGGAAGCCGCGTTCTCCAGCGCCAGCGCGATGCGACCCGCCTCGACCCGGAGTGCCGGCGCGCCGGGCCGCCGCGCGAGCATCCCGGCGACGAGCGGCTCGGCCGCCTCCGGTCGTCCCAGTTCCAGGAGGATGCGGCTGAGCCAGACGGTGGCCGCCAAGTCCGTCGGCCGGAGCTCGAGGGCCCGGCCCAAGTGCTCGGCCGACCGCTCGATATCGCCCATCCTGCGCAGTAGGTGGGCCGCGTAGTACGGCCACCGGAACTCGGCCGGCGCCAGCACCTGCGCGTTGCCGAAGCACCGCTCCGCAGGCGAGAGAAACTCGGCGGCCATGAACAGCATTCCCAGCTCGCCGTACGCCTGGCCGCGAGCCTGGGCCGGAGCCTCGGGGTCGCGGGCGACGGACAGCAGGGATCGGTAGGCTTCCCCGAGCTGCCGCTGAACCGCCGGATGCAGGCGACCGGCGTCGGGCAGGGCGACGGTCTGCAGGACCTGCACCTGGCGCGCGCGCTCCGGAGGCGGGCTCGATCCCCCCGCGATGCAAACCTGTGACGGACCGGCGATCAGGCCGAGCACGAGCACCGCCGGCACGACGCCGCGCCTCATGTCTTCTCTCATGCGGATTGACGGACCGTCCGTGGACTAGCGGAGCATCCGCCCCGTCCCCTCCGTCAAGGTGATCCAGCGATCCACGGACACGTCGGTCCACTCCTCGACCCGGCCGCCGGGCCAGATGACCTCGACACGTCCCACCCTCGCGGTCTGCCCGAGACCGACCAGCACCCGCGCATCGCTGGCCGACGCGTAGCTACCGTCGGTGCCTGCACGCCGCCATAGCGGCGGGCCGTCGCTCCGAAAGACGCCGACCCGCGCCCCGAGCATGTCCCGCGGCGGGTCGCCGCCCGCGAGCCGCAGACCGAGCCAGTGATTCCGGTTGCCGACCTCGTTGAGGAAGAGCCTCGCCGGACCGTTGTTGTTGCCCACCACCACGTCCACGTCGCCGTCGTTGTCCAGGTCGCCGAACGCGGCGCCGCGGCTGACCTCGGACAGCGCGAACGCCGGTCCGGCCCGCCCGCCGACGTCCGCGAACCGGCCGTCGCCCAGATTGCGGAACAACTGGTTCGGCTGGTGCAACGGGAACGGATCCCCGGCCTGCACCAGCGGCTGCAGGATGCTCACCGCGCCGTTGACGGCCAGCAGGTCGAGCCAGCCGTCGTTGTCGAAATCGAACCAGCGCGCGCCGAACCCAGTGAACGGCAGGCTCGGCGCCCCGAGCCGCGCCCGCGCGCTCCGATCCTCGAAGACGCCGGCGCCGTCGTTGACGTACAGCGTGTTCGTCTCGTTGTCGAGGTGGGTCACGAACAGGTCGTCGTCGCCGTCGTTGTCGAAATCGCCGGCGTCGACCCCCATGCCGGCCTCGGCCATCCCGGCATGGTTCAGCGCAACCCCCGCCAGCAGCGCCTCGTTGCCGAACGTCCCGTCGCCGCGGTTGATCCACAACTGGTTCTCGTCGCCGTCGTTGGCGACGTAGACGTCGACCCGGCCGTCGCCGTCGAGGTCGTCGGCAACCACCCCGAGCGCCCGCCCGTACGCGCCCGCCACCTGCGACTCCGCGGTGACGTCGTCGAAGGTCCCGTCGCCGCGGTTGAGGTACAGCCGATCCGGAACCGGCAGATAGCGCTGCGGCCCGCAGTAGTTCCGGACCCCGGTCGGGGTCGAGCAGTCCGCGTCGCCGCCGGGGCGGTGGTCGACGTAGTTGCCGACGTACAGGTCGAGCCAGCCGTCCCGGTCGAAGTCGAGAAACGAAGCCGAGAGCCCCCAGCGGGCGCCGCCGGACCCGATCCGCCGCGAGACGTCCGCGAAGGTGCCGTCGCCATTGTTGCGGAACAGCCGATCGGGTCCGAGCCGGGTGAGGTACAGATCGATCCAGCCGTCGTTGTCGAAGTCTCCCGTCGCGGCGCCCATTCCGTAACCCGACACGTCCAAGCCGCTCCCGGCGCTGACGTCGGTGAACCGGAGGGCGCGGGATCCATCCTGGTGCACGACGAGGTCGTTCCGATACAACCGATCCGTCAGACGATACGGCGCGTGCGCCCGTGCCGGGACGTCTTCCCGCGGCGTCCCGGAATCGAGCGGGCGCCCCTGCGGGAAGTAGACGTCGAGATCGCCGTCGTTGTCGTAATCGAGCAGCGCGACGCCGGGCGCGAAGATCTCGGCGAAGTCGTAATCGCCGGACATGCCGTTGAAGTGGACGAAATCGATCCCGGCGGCTGCAGCGAAATCGCTGAACCACCCGTCGCCGGAACGGACCGGCGCACGGGCGGCGAGGTTCGCCGCGAGAACCAGCGCAACTGCGGCCACGGTCAGCCGACGGCCGTCAACGCTCTGGACCATGCTTCGGGGAATGCACCGTCCGGGCCGGCGTGCGGCCCGGACGGTTCGACTGACGGTTCGACGAAGTCGATCTGGGTGCCGACCTTGAACATCCGGCCCTGCATGATCCGGGTCGGCGCAAGCCAGGACGGCCCGAAGGTGGTGTTCCACGAGAGCGTGGCGTCGGTGTTGAACAGGTTGTAGACGGCCGCGTTCACCTGCACCCGCCCGCCGCCGAGGTTCAGGTTCTTCGAGAACCGGACGTCCAACTGGTTGACGCGCTCGCCGTACTCGGTCCCGGGCGCGATGAGATGCACGCTCCGCCCGCCGCCGGTCAGCGCCCGGTCGAGGCCGGTGACGCCGGCATCTCCCACGAAGTAGCTCGCCAGCACCTCCGGCCCGGCGCGGTTCTGCCACACCGCGCTCACGTTCAGATCCCAGGGGAGCGGATGGGTGACGAGCGCCTTGAAGTCCGGCTGGAACGGAGGGCTGACCGAGCAGTAGTTCGTGCTCGGAAACGAGGCGACTCGCGTCTCGCCGACCCGGCCCGCCGAGGTGGCGGCGTTCGAGCCGATGTTCGCGTGCCCGATGATGCCGCAGAAGTCGGTCCGCTCGCTGCCCAGGCTCACGCCGCCGTTGAACACGCCGCCGTTGGCGAGCCGCCCCTGCAGGGACACATCCAGCCCCGAGTACACATCGGTGACGTCACCGAAGTCGTCGGCGGACGTGACGTAGTTCTCGACCTGGCCGAAGTACTCCGGCTGGATGTCCATGAACCCGCAGATCTCGTCGCCGCCCCCGCCCGGCAGCCGCGAATCGTTCGGCGCTCTCACGCAGTAGCCGTCGAAGCCGCTCGGCGGCGTGGCGCGGTTCTGCGTCACGAAGAAGTTGCCGTACCAGTGGCGCGTCCACTGGATATCGAGGCTCACGCGCGGAGTCAACCCCTGCTGCAGGCCGACCAGAATCTCGGTGTCGTTCGGGCGCACGCCGTACCCGCGGACGATCGCCGGGTTCCACGTCGTGACGATGCTCGGATCGCCGAGCTGCGCGCTCATCGCGCCGCACTCGCCGTTCGCCCCCCGGTTCGCGAGATCGCAGTCGGGCAGGAAGTCTCGGTTCGCGTCGTTCCAGGTGCGATTCGCGATATTGATGCGCGTATTCACCGGGTTGTTCGCAGTGGCGGTCGCCACCGACTCGCTGGCGACGTACCGGCCGACGTTCGCTCGCAGCACGGTTCGCCCGGTGCCGAAGAGGTCCCATGCGGCGCCGAACCGCGGCGAGATGTCCTTCCAGGACGGCGTCGCCGGCACCTCGTCGTAGGAGGTCGGGGGGACGAACAGCAGATCCGCCGTGGTCTGCGCCGGCACGTAGGCTTCGTGGAAGTCGTAGCGGATACCGAGATTCAGCGTCGCCCGTCGTACATGCACCCGCCCGCCGTACGGCAGAGCTGAGGGTCGAGCGGATCGATGCGTTCGTACGAATCGGTCTGCCACTGCGTCGACACCAGGCTGCGGTACCCGGCGTAGAACCAGAGCCGATCCTCGACGAGCGGCCCGCCCATGGCCGGGTTGAACTCCGATACCTGCTTGACCGCGTTGACCGAACCGAGCCCCTGGTCGATCAGCGCCTGCGACAGGTTGTCGGACTGCATGCCGCCGTTGGTGTAGTCGCCGTACAGGGAGTAGGTGAACTGGTTGCCGCCCTCCTTGGCGATGGTGTTGGCGATCACGCCGCTCGACCGGGCTTCGGCGTCCGTCCCGCTCGTCGTGATGGTCATCTCCTGGACGGTGCCGGTGTTGATGGCCTGGGTGTGGTTGTACCCGCCGCCGGTGTTGTTCATGTTGTTGAACGGCATGCCGTTCAGGATCAGCGGCATCTGATCGCCGCGGCTCCCGTGGACCTCCATCGTCTGCCAGTTCGCGCCGTCGGCGCCGCCCACGTCCTGCTGGCTGAGCGGCACCGACACGCCGGGGACGAGGATCCCGAGATTCTGGAACGACCGCCCGGTCGGCAGGTCGTCGATCACGTCGGTGGAGAGGGCCTGCGTCTGGGTGACGGTCGCGACGTCGACCAGCGGGCTCTCCCCCGAGACGGTGACCGTCTCTTCGATGCCGCCGACCGACATCTGCGCGTCGACGTTCGCCGAGAAGGTGGCGGTCAGGGTGATCCCGTCCCGGAGGACCGTGGAGAAGCCGGGCAGGCTGAACGTGACCGTGTAGTCGCCGGGATTGAGCGCGATGATGCGGTACGCGCCCTGGCTGTCGGTGAAGACGACGCGCGACTGCTCGATAAGCGCCGGGCTCGACGCTTCGACCGTGACGCCGGGCAGAATGCCGCCGGTGTTGTCCGTCACGACCCCCGCGATCTCGGCATCCTGCGCCAGGACCGCGGACGGGACGAACAGGAAGGTGACGACGACCGCGGGACCGATTGCGCGAACGAAACGCCGTGCTCTCATCACTGTGCTCCTGACGGGTTTAGCGATGCCACGAGCCGACGCTGTCGACCCGTGTGGCGTGTCGCGCCCTTCCGAAGAAGCGACACGGCCTGCGATCGACGACGCGCGAACGACGATCCGGTCTCCCCGCCCGTGGCGCAGCGAACGCACCGGCGGCGGCGATCTGGATCGTCAGCACGATACACCCCGGTGCAGTCCCGGGCAACCGCCCGACCGACCGGCTCTACCCGTACGGTCCCCGGTGTCTACCGCTGCTCGAGCCGTCGCAATCCATCGCCGGCGCCGGCGTGGCCGGGATCGATCTCGAGCGCGGCGCGAAAAGCCCGGCGGGCCGGCTCGCGTGCACCCTGCGCCAGATACAGCGCGCCGAGATTGGCCTGCAGGTCGGCGTGGCCCGGATCGATCGCCACCCCGCGCTCGAACAGGCTCACCGCGCGACCGATCCGCCCCTGGCGGGCCAGCGCGATGCCGAGGTTGTTCAGCGAATCGACGTGGTTGCGGTTGCGGTCGAGCGCGCGTTCGTACTCGGCGACCGCCTGGTCGAGCCGGCCGCTGCGATCGAGGACCAGACCCAGGTCGTAGCGGGTCTCGGCGGTGTCCAACCCCGCCAGCGCCTGACGCAGGACCGGCTCGGCCGCCGCGTATCGCCGCAGCCCCGAGAGGCAGCGGCCGATGTCGGCGACCACCTGCGGATCGCCCGGAAAGAGCCGGCGATGACGCTCCAGCAACTCCAGCGCCTCCTCGTAGCGCCGCAGCACCCGGAGCATGGTGGCGAGATCGAACAGCGCGTCCGGCTGATCCGGGTCGAGCGCCAGCGCCCGCCGTACCAGGTGCTCCCGCCACGCGGCGTTGGTCGTCAGATCGGCGGTCGAGACCTGCTGGAGCAGGAACGCGGCGCTATGGGATTCCTCGATGAGCTCGTAGAACAGCGGGTCGAGGTACGGCGCGTAGCGTGGCGACCGACCCGCACGCCGGCGGGCGCGGGAAGCATCGTCGTCCCGGCCCAGCGCGGCCAGCGCATCAGCGAGCAGTCTGAAGGCGGGCCCGAATCGGGGCGCCTCCGCCGTCGCATCCTCCAACAGCTCCGCGGCCTGTCCCGGGTCGCCGGCCCCAAGGGCGAGGCGGGCGAGGCCGAATGCCGCATACGCCGCCAGCGGGGCGATCGGGTTGTGCCCGGCCGCACCGGCCGCCGGCGGCCCCTTCGGCTCGGGGAGCGTCATCACCCGCCGCCAGGCACGCACGGCCCGATCGCGGCGTCCGGACTTGAACTCCGCCTCCCCGAGCCGCCACCAGGCGGGACCGAACTCGGGCGCGGCGTCCACCACGGCGCGGAGCGCCAGCCGTTCCTCCTCGGTGTCCCCGCGGGCGCCGTGCGCCATGGCGCGGTAGTAGGTCCATCTCCAGGCGCCTGGGGCCAGGGCTTCGGCCAGAGCGTAGCTGCCGGCCGCCTGCCCGTAGTAGAGGTCCGCGTGATAGGCGAACCCGAGCGCACCGACCGTATCCGCGGAGGTCGGGTCGCCGCGCGCCGCGCGATCCGCGGCCGTCAGGTGTATCCGGACGGCCTCGGGCTGCCCCGAGAGGTCGGGCAGCGCCGGCAGGCCCGCATCGATCCCGGACGGCGACGACGCACCGCACGCCACCACGACGGCGGCCAGCAGGCACGCGCCGACGGCAGAAGAGACGGCCTGGTGCGGCATCATGGCGCGGCGGACCCCGTCGCACTCTATCCGCGCCGCGCGGACGGGTCAAAACGGGCGGCGGCGGTTATGATGCTCCTGTCCGCCGCGTTCGCGGACCCGGTTCGGGACTGTCAAGCGAGGAGGATGCCATGAGACGGTGGATCGGGCCGATCACGCTGGGTGCGCTGCTGCTGGCGCTCGCGACCGGCGGCGGGCGCGCGCAGGCGCAGGAGGACCGGTTCGTTCGCATCGACACGTTGAACGTCCGCGACACCCTCTACCACCTCGGGGACGGCGGCGCGAACGCGCTGGCGCTCATCGACGAGATCAACGGCGGGGTCGTTCTGGTCGGGACCAAGCTTCCGGGCTGGGGACAGGCGGTGCTCGACGCGGTCTACGGGGTCACGGATCTGCCGGTGACGACGATCATCAGCCCCCACGCCGATCCCGATCACAGCGGCGCCAACGGCGAGTTCCCGGACGTGGTCGACATCGTCGCGCACGAGAATACCGGCGCGAACATGGCGCGCATGGAGCTGTTCTCCGACGTTGCGGGGCTGCCGACGACCACCTTCATCGATCGCTTCGCGCTGCTCGAGGATCTCGACCGTATCGAGATCTACTACTTCGGCCCCGCCCATACCGACGGGGATATCGTGGTCGTGTTCCCACAGAAGCGGACCGCGTATCTGGGCGATCTCTTCCCGGACAAGGCGGCGCCGGTCATCGACACCGCCAACGGCGGAAGCGGCGTGGCGTTTCCGGAAACGCTGGCGAGCGCGGTGTCGGCCATCGACGGGGTCGATCGGGTGATCACCGGCCACGGGCCGATTCCGACGACCTACGCCGGGCGGGGCCGGCTCGACCGGGGCGGGCGGCGTGCCTGGACGGGATGGATGACCTGGGACGACCTGGCGGAGTACGCGGATTTCAACCGCGATTTTCTCGCCTCGGTGCGGGCGTCCTACGAGGCCGGCCGGACTATCGAGGAGGCAACCGCGAGTCTCGCCCTGCCGGAGCGCTACGCCGCCTACGACATGGAGCAGGCCCCGGCGAACGTCGAAGCGATCTACAACGAGCTGGCGGGCCGCTGACGGGCCGCGAGGGATACATCATGAAGACGTGGCAAGCGGCGGTGCTCGGCGGTCTGGTGACGCTCGTGGGCGGTACGGCGGACGTCCGCGCCGACGACTGGCCGGAGTTTCGTGGCGCGGGCCGGCTCGGCGAATGGCGCGAGACCGGCCTGATCGAGGCGTTCCCGGCCGAGGGACTGAAGGTGCGCTGGCGGGTGCCGATCAAGGCGGGATTCGCCGGACCGGCGGTGGCCGACGGACGCGTTTTCGCCACGGACTGGGAGCCGACGAACGGGATGCGCGGCACCGAGCGCGCGCTGGCGTTCGACGAAGCGACCGGCGAGATCCTCTGGGTGCAGGAATGGGCCGCCGACTACGCGGGCGTGCAGTGGGAGGTAGGGCCGGGAGCGACGCCGACGGTCGATGACGACCGGGTGTACGTCCTCGGGCGCGCCGGCACGCTCTCCGCGCTGCGCGTGGACACCGGCGAGCTCCTCTGGCGGAAGAGCTACGGCGAAGACTACGGCGTGGACCGGATGCGGTGGGGCTTCGACTGGGGCTTCGCCAGCGCACCGCTGGTCGACGGAGACCGGCTCATCTGCTTCGTCGGCGGCTCCCCCGACGCGCGGGTGGTGGCCTTCGACAAGCTGACCGGCGAGGAGCTCTGGCGCGCCCTGCCGAGCGAGGAGGATCTCGGGGTGGCCCAGCCGATTATCATCGAGGCGGGCGGCGCACGGCAGCTCATCGTCTGGAACCCGCAGGAGGTGGCCTCGCTCGACCCGGTCACCGGCGAGGTCTACTGGCGGCAGCCGTACGTCGTCGGCGGGGCGATGACCGTGGCGGTGCCGGTGCAGGTGGGCGCGCAGCTCTTCTTCACCACGTTCTACGACGGCCCGATGATGCTGTCCCTCAACCAGGACCGGCCCGACGCGAGCATCGAGTGGAAAGGGACGAGCAACAGCGAGATCCGCACCGACGGCCTGCACGCGGTCCTGGCCACGCCGATCATCGACGGCGGGTACATCTACGGCATCTGCAGCTACGGCCAGCTCCGCTGCGTGAACGCCACCACCGGCGAGCGCCTCTGGGAGACCCAGGCGGCGACGGTCGAGCGGCGCCGCTGGGCGTCCGGCTACATGGTGCGCAACGGCAACCGCGTGCTGATCAACAACGACCGCGGCGAACTGATCATCGCGCGCCTCAGCCCCGAGGGCTACGACGAGGTCAGCCGCACGAATCTGATCGCGCCCACCTCCCCGCCCGGCAACCGCCGCGAGCTGCGTTTCGTCAACTGGGTCCATCCCGCGTACGCGAGCCGGCACATCTACACGCGGAACGACGAGGAGATCATCGCCCTGTCGATGGACGCCGCGGACTACGAGTGACGAGGCTGGCAAGGTTGTTGCTTCTCCCGTAGCCTCGGGGAGGCAGTCGAATGACGACCGCTACCCTGGTTGACGTCATCAGACACGCGATTGGCGAGCAAGTTACGAAGGCCGACCTCGAGCCGCTCGCGACAAAGGAGTTCGTGCGTGCCGAAATCTCCGGCGTGGACACGAGGCTCGCGGGCCTGCGAGCGGAGGTCGCAAATCTCGAAGCCCGCCTGTTCCGGCATCTGTGGGTCATGGCGGCCGGCATCGTCGGCGCCACGTTCACCCTGCTGAAGCTCTTCCCCTGAGGGTAGAATCCGGCGCGTGACCGCGACCGCCCCGCTCCGAGAGCTGGCCGCCCTCTTTCTGCGCCTCGGCGTCACCGCCTTCGGCGGCCCGGCCGCCCATATCGCGATGATGCGCGACGAGGTGGTCGACCGCCGGCGCTGGCTGACCGACCGGGAATTTCTGGATCTGGTCGCGGCGACCAACCTGATTCCCGGTCCGAACTCAACCGAGCTGGCGATCCACCTCGGTTACCGGCGCGGAGGCCTGCCCGGCCTCGCCCTGGCCGGCGTGTGCTTCATCCTGCCGGCGGCGCTCATCGTGGCCGGCATCGCCTGGGCGTATGCCCGGTACGGCACGACGCCACAGGTCGGGTGGCTGATGTACGGCATCGGGCCGGTGGTCATAGCCATCGTCGCGCAGGCGCTCGTGAAGCTGGGGCAGGCGGCGCTCGGCCGCTGGGTCTACGCGCCGGTGGGAGCGGCCGCGCTGGCCGCGGCGCTCGGCGGCGTGAACGAGCTGGCCGTGCTGGCGGGAGGTGGCGCGATCGGACTGGCGCTGGCCATGAGGCCGCAAGATCCGACAGGCGCCGCGGGGGCGAGCGCCTGGTTGGCAGCGATCCCGGCGGCGCTGGCGGACCTGCTGCGCGGCACGGCGACGGCGGCAGCCACGGCAACGACCACGACCATTACCACCACCGGCGCAGCGGCAGCCGCCGTCGCGGCGGGAACCGCAACCGCGATCGCCGCGGTCCCCTTCACCCTCACCGGGCTGACACTGTTCTTCCTGAAGGTGGGCGCCGTCCTGTTCGGCAGCGGCTACGTCCTGCTCGCGTTCCTGCGGGCCGGCCTGGTGGAGCGCTGGGGCTGGCTGACCGACCAGCAGCTCATCGATGCCATCACCGTCGGGCAGGTCACCCCGGGTCCGGTCTTCACCACCGCGACGTTCATCGGCTACCTGCTCGGCGGCTGGGCCGGCGCGACGCTCGCGACCGCGGCCATCTTCGCACCTGGGTTCTTCTTCGTCGCGGTGACCCAGCCGCTGATCCCGCGGCTGCGCGCGTCGCGGGCGCTCGGCGGCTGCCTCGACGGCGTGGTGGCAGCGTCGCTCGGCCTGATGGCGGCGGTCACCTGGCAGTTGGCGCGGGCCGCGGTGGTCGACCTGCCGACGGCACTGATCGTGGTCGCGGCAGCGGTGGCCCTGTTCCGCTGGCGGCCCAACTCGACCTGGCTGATCCTGGCCGGTGCGGCGTCCGGCTGGCTGCTGCGGGGGTAGGCGGTCTCTCGGCGTTTCCTAGGAGTCTGCGCCGCAGAAAAAATAGGCCCCAATATACAGTGTGCAACGACGCTTACAACCACTATATATAGTGGTCGGTCGTGCCGGAAATCGTCCCACGGCGCAGACTCCTAGCCCATCTTTACCAAGATTAGCGGTCGTTTTGCGGATTTGGGCGGTTTTCGTGGAGTGCGAGGCCTGTAACTTGTTGATTATAAAGGATCGGGTTTCGCCAGAGACGAATGCAGTGCCATAATCGTATAACAATAGTTGCCTGGGACAGGGTGCGTCCGCTATGGTGAGCGCCATGTTCATTCGGCGCACCCAAACCCGGCGGACTGAGGACGGAAAGCCCTACTTCTCTCATCGCCTCGTGCACGCCGAACGCCTCGGCAGCAGCGTGCGCCAGCGCACCCTCCTCAACCTCGGTCGCCACTTCGATATTCCTCAGGCGGACTGGCCGCTGCTGTGCGCCCGCATCAACGATGCGTTGAGCGGTCAGGCGCCGCTGGTGGCCGATTGTCCGCCTGCCGTGGAGGAGGAAGCGCAACGGATCGCGGCGCAGTTGATCGCCCGCGGCGCGGCCGCGCCGACCGCCGGACTGACCGATGTGCAGCCGGTCGATGTCGACTCGTTGCGGCTGGTCCGCCCCCGCAGCGTCGGCGTGGAGCAGGTCGGCCTGTGGGCGCTCGAGCAACTGGACCTGCCGGCGCTGCTGACCCGGTTGGGCGTCAACGGCGCCCTGCGCAGCGCGGCCACCGGCGCCATCGTCGGGCGTCTGGCCGCGCCCGCCTCGGAGCGCGCGACGCACCGCTGGCTGCAGGAGCGCAGCGGTCTCGGGGAGTTGCTCGGCGTCGACTTCGAGACCGTCGGTGCGATGCAGCTCTACCGCGCCTCGGACGTGCTGGTGAAGCATCGCGAGGCGATCGAGGCGCATCTGTTCGACCGCGCGATGGGGCTGTTCGACCTGCAGCCGACGGTGACGCTCTACGACCTGACCAACACCTACTTCGAGGGCGAGGCGAGCGACCAGCCGCAGGCGCAACGCGGGCACTCGAAAGAGAAGCGCAGCCGACTGCCCGCTGCTGACCCTGGGCCTGATGCTCGATGCCAGCGGCTTCGTGCGCCGCTCGAAAGTCTTCGCCGGCAACGTCCGGGAACACCGGACGCTGGCCGGGATGCTCGAAGCACTGGAGGCGCCGGTCGGCGCCCTGGTGGTGATGGACCGCGGTGTCGCCACCGACGCCTGTGTGACGTGGTTGCGCGACAACGGCTACCGCTATCTGGTGGTCAGCCGCGAACGCCACCGCCGCTTCGATGCCGATGCCGCCGTGTCGCTCCAGACGCAGTCGGACCAGACCGTGCACATGCACAAGGTGGTCTCGACCGACCCCGACGAAGTGCGCCTGTACTGCTACTCCGAGGAGCGGGCCGAGAAGGAGCGGGGCATCGTCGAGCGTTTCGCCTCCCGCTTCGAGACCGCCCTGACGAAGCTCAACGACGGGCTGTCGCGTCCCCGCGCGCACAAGCGCCTCGACCAGGTCTGGCAACGCATCGGACGGCTGAAAGCCAAGCATTCCCGCGTCGCCTCGCACTACCAGATCACCGTTACCGCCAACGAGGCCGGCGACCAGGCCGTCGCCGTCAACTGGACCCGCCGCCCCCAGGACGGCTCGATGGTTACCCATCCGGGCGTCTACTGCCTGCGCAGCAGCGAGACCGACTGGAACGAAGACGCCTTGTGGCGCACCTACACCACGCTCACCGACGTCGAGGCGGTATTCCGCTCGCTCAAATCCGAGCTCGGCCTGCGCCCGATCTACCACCGCAAGCCGGCGCGGGCCGACGGCCACCTGTTCATCACCGTCATCGCCTACCAGCTCGTGCAGGTCATCCGCACTCGGCTGCGCGCGCGCCGCGAACACGCCAGGTGGACCACGCTACGCCGCGTCCTCGAAGGCCAGCAGCGCGTCACCGCCACCTTCCGCCGTCCCGACGGACGCACGCTGCATGTGCGCACGGCAACCCAAGCCGAACCCGATCAGCGGGCCATCTACGACGCGCTCGGCGTCGACCCACATCCCGGCGGCGTCCGCAAGACGCTCGTCTGACCGACCAATTTCCCCGGTTCGTACGCGTTTGTAGTGCCACTCGGGCATTTCTGTCGGCGTAAACCACTGATTCTAAATTGGTTTAGTTTTGTGGTTGGTAAACTTGGGCTAGTCGTCGGGATTGACCGTAGCGGTCGTGTCGACGGTTGGGGAACGGCCATCGAGACGGTCGAAGCCGTCACGCATGTCGTCCTCGAGGCGGGTGAAGCCTTCGCGCATGTCGGTGCGAATCTGGCCCACCTCGCTACGGATCTGGCCCACCTCGCTACGGATCTGGCCCACCTCGCTACGGATCTGGCCCATCTCGCTACGGATCTGGGCGTGCTCGGCGGTGGCTCTCTGCTCCATCCGGTCCATCCTGGCGTGCATCCGGTCTTCCATCCGGTTGTTCTGGGCGATGGCGATGCCGCCGATCAGGAGAATCGAGCCGATGAGCCACCTTGCGTCGGTGGAAGGTGCGCAGGCATCGTTGCTTATTTTCAAGCGAACGGGTCGCTCGGTTGCCAACGTGATTTCACGTAGATTCCATCGTATCAGACATGAAGCCTGGTGGCCAATCAAAGTGCGATACAGGACACCTGCCAGCCTTGCTAACCACGCGCCGCCCCGGAGGGCGCCTCCGGCACACGCTCCAGCGACATCTTGAGCACTGGGCTCCGACCCGGGCGCCCGCCGTGGTCACTCGACATCCGCGACGCCAAGCGCCGGGCGATCCTGGCCACCTCGACCAATCCCGCCTGACCGGCGACGAAAACGCCGTGAAGTCGGCGGCACTCCCCGGTCAGATCGCGGTCCAGCGCGACGAGTTCCTCCGCCCAGGGCTCGTCCCGATGGGACAGCAGGTCGATGCTGCGCAGAAGCTCCTGGAGGATCTCGATGTCGTGCAGCCGGCCCAACGAGTCCTGCATCTTCTTGAGTCGCGCCACCGCATCGGCGGTGTCCGCCTCTCCGGTCTCGGACGCCAGCTCGAGCGCATAGCGCAGCTTCTTTACTGCGATACGGACCTCGTGGACGCGCTCGGAGACGTACATCGGTCCCGCCTCGGCGACGGCGTCGCTCAGCCGCTCGGCCCGCTCGCTCAGCCGCTCGGCCAGAACCAGTGCCCACGCATCGGTCGCGTCGCGCATGCCGATGGCCTTGAGCACCTCCGCGACGTCCCGTGCCACCTTCCGCAGGCCGGCCGGCTTCAGACGGACGCGCATCCGCTCGCGTTGTCGCTCGCGCTCCTCGCGCACGCGCTGTCGCAGGCGACCGGCCGCGGCCGGCTGTGCCCGCCCCGTCCGTTCCAACTCGTCGACCAGGCCCAGCGCTACGTCCAGCTCGCGCACGGCGCCGAGCGCACCGCCGAGGTCGCCCACCCGCTTGCGGGCTCTTGCCGCGCTCCGCGCCCCGAGCTCCGCGTCGCACAGCGGCAGCAGCTCGCGCAACCGGCGGGTCGCCACGCGGCACTGATGGAGCGGCTCGACCGCGCCTTCCGCCGTCGGGCGCAGATGCCGCAGCAACGCCCGGACGCGGCGCTCCAGCGGACGTTTCAGGACATGGGGACCGGTCATGCTACGATGCTCCGCTTCAAGGCCGGGAAGCACGAGTATAGTGAACTTTCCGGCACCCGTAGCACGCACGTTACACCGTATTCGCCCTTTGTTCCTACCGTGCGCATAGCGGCCATCGACATCGGCACCAACTCCGTCCACATGATCGTGGTGCAGGTGCGGCCGGACCACTCGTTCGAGATCGTCGACCGCGAGAAGGAGATGGTCCGGCTCGGCGCGGGCGGCCTCGGCGGGCGCGCCCTGACCGACCTGACCATGCGCTCGGCGCTGCAGGCGCTGACGAAATTCAAGCGCCTCGCCGAGTCGCACGAGGTGGACGAGATAGTGGCCGCGGCAACCAGCGCGGTGCGGGAGGCGGAGAACGGCCGCGAGTTCCTGGCCGCGATTCGCCAGCGCACCGGGGTCGAGGTCCGCGTCATCTCCGGTACCGAGGAAGCCCGTCTCATCCACCGCGCCGCGGTCTACGGCGTGGACGTCTCGGACGGTGCGGCACTGGTCATCGACATCGGCGGCGGCAGCGTCGAGCTGACTCTTGGCCGCGGGTCGCGGGTACGCCTCGCCCACAGCCTGAAGCTGGGCGTGATCCGGCTGACGGAGCGGTTCGTGCACAGCGACCCGATCACCGGGGCGGACGAGCGGCGCATGGTGAGCTATATCACCGAAGTGCTGACCCCGGTCACCGAGAAGATCCGCAGCCGCGGTTTCGTCCGCGTCGTCGGGACGTCGGGCACCATCCTCAGCCTCGGCGCGCTGGCGGTCGGCGAGGGTCGGGCGGTCGGCTCCGACGCGTTGCGCAACCGGCGTGTCAGCCTCAAGCAGCTCCGGCGCGTGCGCAACGAACTGACCGCATTGGATCTCGCCGGACGCATCGGCATCCCGAGGCTCGATCCACGCCGCGCGGACCTGGCCGTCGCCGGCTCGATTCTGATCTGCACCATGCTGCGGCTGCTGGGGGCGCGGGAGCTGACCCTCTGCGACCTGGCGCTGCGCGAGGGACTCGCCCTCGACTACATCCACCGCAACCGGGCCCGCATCGCCAGGGTCGAGCAGTATCCGGACGTGCGACGGCGCAGCGTCATCGAGCTGGCCGAGCGCTGCAACTACAGCGAGCCGCACGCGCAGCAGGTGGTGCGGATGGCGCTGGCCCTGTTCGACGAGACTTCGGCAATCCACGGCCTGGGCGCGCGGGAGCGCGAGTGGCTGGAGTACGCTGCGATGCTCCACGACATCGGCGTGCACATCAGCTACAGCCGGCACCACAAGCACTCCTGCTACCTGATCAAGAACGGTGATCTGCGAGGGTTCGAGCCGCAGGAGATCGAGGTCATGGCGCTCGTCGCGCGCTACCACCGCCGGGGGCTGCCCAAGCGCTCCGACGGCGGATATGGCGACCTCTCCGGTGCCCGCCGGCGCACCGTGAGGACACTGTCGGCGATGCTGCGCGTGGCCGAGGGACTGGACCGGAGCCATGCGCAGAGCGTCGCCTCGGTGGCCGTCGCGGCCGGAGCGCACGACTGCCTGCTGAAGCTGACGCCGGCCGGCGACACCGAGCTCGAGCTCTGGGCAGCCCAACGTAACGCGGCGCCTCTCGAGTCCGCCCTCGGCCGCATCATCCGTTGCGAGGTCGACGCGAGGCGGCGGCGGCCGGCGGGCCGCGGCACGCCATCGACGGGCGGGCGGCGGCAGCCCCCTGCTCCTCGCACCCCCACCCCGGGACGGCGGGAGCCGGGGCGGTCGGCCGGCGATCCCGACGTCTAGTGCTGCGCCATGACTAAATACTCGGGTGTGCGGTGCTGCGATTCGTCGACGATGCGCGCTGTAAGCGCAAGTCCGTGGCAGAAGATTAAGACGTGACGCGCCACTAGTGTGCCGTCCCGGAAACACATGACACAATTCCGCCTGCACCTTGGTGAGGAATCAATGGCGTCTCCGCGGTCCTGAACGGCGAGGAATTCTGCATCGAACTTGAGAGGCAGGACACTAGTGCTGCGCCATGATTAAACGTTCGGGTGTGCGGTGCTGTGATTCGTCGATGATTGCTCGCTGTAACCCATGTCCGTATCCGAAGATGATGACGTGACGAACCACTAGGAGTCTGCGCCGTAGAACGCAACGAAGTGAGTTCTGCGGCGTAGGCTCCTGGGGCGGTGGAGGCTGGGGCCGAACACGGAGCGCTGCGACGGGTTTGGCGGCGCTAGCGATCCCTGTGCGGCCTTCCCATGCCTGACGGACGGCGGCGCGACGATCTACAATCCGGCGAGTCCGTTCGACGCGACGGCCAGCCGCACCGCCGGTCGTCCCGGCGTTCCGTGGCGGCGGCACGACGCGGTTCATCGGCACTGCGCCGGCAGCCGCCCGCGCGCGCATAGGCATCCAGGGAGACGTCGTGAGCAAAGAGCGTCGTTGTGCGCACTGCCGGCAGCAACCGGTCGCCCCGGAATGGCGACCGTTCTGCAGCGAGCGCTGCAAGCTCCTCGATCTGGGCAACTGGATCGGCGAGCGCTACCGGGTGCCGAGTGAATCGACGGCGCTCGAGGATCATGATCCGATCGGCGGCGACCAGGGCTCCTGAACGGAGCGCCCGGCGGGGCCGACCGAGCAGACCGGGGAGCGACAGGCAGGCATGAGCGATACGCTGACCATCACCGACAACCGCACCGGCAAGCAGTACGAGATCCCGATCGTCGACGGCACGATCCGCGCGATCGACCTCCGGCAGATCAAGGTCGATCCCGAGGAGTTCGGGATGATGTCGTACGACCCGGCGTACCTCAACACCGCCAGTTGCCGCAGCCGGATCACGTTCATCGACGGCGACCGGGGCATCCTCCGCTACCGGGGCTATCCGATCGAGCAACTCGCCGAGCAGAGCACGTTCCTGGAAACGGCGTGGCTGCTCATCAACGGCGAGCTGCCGACGGCGGCCGAGCTCGACGCCTGGACGGTCGAGATCGACCGCCACGCACTGAACGGCCGCTCGACGCTGGATTCGCACGTGCAGGCGTTCATGGGAGGCTTCCCGAAGGGTTCGCACCCGATGGGGATGTTCCTGGCCGCCATCGGCGCGCTCTCCACGTTCTTCCCCGAGGCGAAGCAGGTGCTCGACGCCGAAGCCCGCCGAACGCAGATGGCCCGGCTGATCGCGCTCGCGCCGGGCGTGGCCGCCTATGCCTGCCGCAGCAGCACGGGACGCCCTTACGTCATGCCCGACGCCGGCCTCGGCTACACGGGCACGTTCCTGAGCATGCTCTATAAGGAAGAGGGGCAGGCCTACGAGCCGCATCCTGTCCTGGAGCGCGCCCTCGACGTCCTGTTCGTCCTGCACGCGGACCACGAGCAGAACTGCAGCACCAGTGCCATGCGGAGCATCGGCAGTTCCCAGGCCGACCCGTTCGCATCGCTCGCCGGCGCCGCGGCGGCGCTCTACGGCCCGCTGCACGGCGGCGCCAACGAGGCGGTTCTGCGCATGCTGCGCGAGATCGGTTCGGTTGCCGGGATTCCGGACTTCATCGCCCGCGTGAAGAGCGGCGAGGGCCGTCTGATGGGCTTCGGCCACCGCGTCTACAAGTCCTACGACCCGCGCGCGACGGTGATCAAGAAGACCGCCTACGACGTCTTCGAGGTGACCGGCCGCAATCCCCTGCTCGACGTGGCGCTCGAGCTGGAGAAGATCGCGCTCGAGGACGACTACTTCATCGGGCGCCGCCTCTACCCCAACGTCGACTTCTACTCCGGCCTGATCTACGAGGCGATGGGCTTCGACGCCGGCATGTTCCCGGTGCTCTTCGCCATCGGCCGCACCGCCGGATGGGTCGCCCAGTGGCAGGAGATGCTGGAGGACAAGGAACAGAAGATCACCCGCCCGCGGCAGCTCTACATGGGTGAGGACACGCGCGACTACGTCGCGGCCGATGCACGGGGCCGATAGGCGACGACCATGGCCGTGACGTCGTCGTGCTGTGCGGCGCCGGCGGTGAACTGCTCGACCCCGGCGAAGATCCGCTGCAGGCGGGGCTCGCACGCGGAGCCGGTCGTCCCGTGCAGGCACTCGATGAGCCGGTCGTCGCCGAACTCCTCCTCGCTCACGTTCATCGCCTCCGAGACGCCGTCGCTGAACAGCACGAGGTAGTCGTTCGGCTGAAGGGTCACATTGCCCTCGGCGAACGGGACGCCGTCGAACAGGCCCACCACCATCCCCCCGATATCGAGACGCAAGACGCCGGTCGCCGTCACGAGCACCGGCGCATTGTGCCCGGCGTTGCAGTAGACCAGCCGGCCGTCGGGGTACAGCACGGCGTAGAAGAGCGTCACGAAGCGGCCCTGGATGCCGCGGCGGACGAGGGCGGTGTTCGCCGTGGTCATTCGTCGCCGCGGGTCCCGCCCCGACGCAGCCTTCGGCCGCGAGCGAACCCTGCATCAGCGCAGCGAGCAGCGCCGCGGGCGGCCCCTTGCCGGCAACGTCGCCGAGGGCGAAGGCGAGCGCGCCGTCGGGCCGATCGATGTAGTCGAAGAAGTCACCGCCGATGGACCGGCACGGCAGCGTCGCGGCTACAGCCTCGAAGAACGCACCCGACCGCTGCCGGTTCGGGAGCAGCGCCTGCTGGATCTCGGCCGCCGTCTGCATCTCCCGCTCCAGCTTCGCGTTCTCCAGCGCCGCCCGGTAGAGCTCGGCGTTCTGGATGGCAACCGCCGCCTCGTTGGCCAGGGTTTCGAGCGCACCTTCGGTTGACGGCAACAGCAGCTTCGCCTTGTCTCGGCTGTCGAGGTACAGCACGCCGATCCGGCGCGGCGCGGCGTCCTCTGCCGGCGCCGCCTCTGCCGCGTCCGAGAACTGCATCAGCCGGAGCGGCACGCAGAGCACGTGGCGAATACCCAGCGCCACCGTGCCGACGTGCACGTTGGCGAGGTCGCCGTCGAGCAGATCGGCTTCGATCCGCGTCCGGCCGGTGCGAAACACCTCCTCGGGGATCTTGCGGCTGGTCTCGAAGCCGCTGCCGGGGGGTGCACGACATCATTGTGAGATGAGCGTCAGGCGGCATTTGCGGCTCGTCGCTCCCAGAAGTCCTCGAAGCGTCCGCTGAGGATGCAGCAGCGCAGCGCGATGATGGCGTTGGCCCCGGCGACGGTCCAGCGCATGCCGGCGCGCTTGAGCCGGTCGCCGATCTGCTTGCATCCGGCCTCGACGACGCCCGACGAGACGCACAGGCCCCTGGCGCGGAACTGCGGATAGCGCATCCGGTGGCGGTTCCCGAACAGGTAGTGAATGCACTTTCGCGCCTCGGGCGTGGTCTCGACATGGATGCGCAGCGCGGCGACGACGGCGCACAGCCGGCCGGCGTCCAGTTCGGCACGCCGGTCCCTGGCCCACCGGTCGGCCAGGTCGGTTCCGGGGCCGTAGATGGCCTTGGCGACGTCGCACAGGTGCTGCTTCGCGTGGTAGATATCAACGATCTCGATGGCGCCGGGAAAGTGCTCGGCGGCCAGGTTCCAGATCCACGCGGCGCCGTCGCCGATGACGACGCGCTGGGCTGCAGAGTCGAAACCGCGCCGTATTGCCTCGCGATAGGCCCGTTGTGCGAAGGCGGCCGGCTGCGGGTCGGTGTCGCGGCTGGCCGCGCTTTCGACTGCGGCGTTGTAGCTGACCGACCCGCGGTCCCGCACGGGGCGGCCTTGTGTGTCGCGCCCTTCGGCCGTCCACACGGTGGCCAGCTTGACCTCGCGGGTCTTGGCCGAGCCGTCGGGCTGCTTGCCGCGGCGTCCTTCGACCTCGGTTGGGCGCACCGGCACGCCGGTGCCGTCCAGCCCCAGGTACATCGTCGGCGCGGGCGCCGCGGCGGGCTGCTCGGTGACCGAGCGCTCGTCGTCAGCGATGTCGCGTCCGAGCGCCTCGGCACAGCGCTCGACCTGCCGGGTCTCGACATTCACCCCGGCCAGGGCGGTCAACCACTCGCTCGCCTTGGCGAAGCTGCCCTCGGCCGCCGTCAGTCCCACCAGCCGCGTGATGGCCGGTGACAGCGAGCTACCTTGCAGACCCAGGGCCTGGTCGCGCGGACACACCCCGCTGCGGCAGGCGTCGCAGTGGTAGTAGGCGCGTTGCAGGGTAACCGGCCCCAACAGTGTGGTGAACGTCTTCGGGCGACGGCCGGCGTAGCGCGCCCGCCGGCCGCAGGCGCATGCTGTGGTCGAACCCGAATGGTCGGAATCGTCTGCGTTGAAGCGCTGCGCCATCCACTGCGCGGCGATGTCGAGGGCTTGGTGACGGACCGCCTGTTCGAGGGCCTCGAAGTCCGCCACCTCGGCGCGCCCGGGACCGACGAGCGCATCGACTTCGGCCCCGATAGCGGCTACGAGCGTTGCGCCCCAGCCGCTTCTACGACCCGGGTCGCCGTGGCGAGCGCGCGGCGGCGAACCGTCTGCAGGAGCGTCTCGAAGTCCTGCGCATTCACGCTCCCCCGCCTGAGGAACGCGTCGACATCGGCCTCGACCGCCGACTTCAAGGCGGCGAATATCTCCTCCTTGAAGCCCCCTTTTTCGGCCGCGTCAGCGAGCGGTTCCGTCAACTGCGCCTCGGGCATGGTCGGAGTCCTCCTACCCGAGGAATCGGACGATCAGCGCTCGCTCGATACCCCCCTACGGCAAAACCCTCACTTTCTTGTCGTGCACCCGCTGCCGGGCAGGGTCTGCCGGCCGCGGGCCCGCGCCATCTTCAGGTCGAGCGCGCCGTCGCCGTTCGCGAGCATGATGAACCCGCGCTCGGCGCCGCTCACCGCGATGGCCGAGTCCATGACGAGCATCAGCACGTCGTCGAGGATCCGCGAGGAACTGAGCGCGCGCAACCCCTCCAGCAGCGCCGCCACCTGCCGCAGATCGGCAGCCGCGGCAACTCCCCCGCCTGCGTCGCGGACGGTGGTCGACGCGGTCGCACCCGGCACGCGGAAGACCAGCTCGGCGCCGCCGCTCCGGCCGAGCCGGATTCGATCGCCGTCGGCCAGCGCCCGCTCGGTCACCGGCTCCTCGTTGACGAACGTGCCGTAACGTGAACCGCGGTCCCGGATCGCGTAGCCGGAACCGGCCTCGACGATCTCCGCGTGGTCTCGGGACACCTCGGCGTGCGGCAGCACGAGGTCGCTCTCGGCACGACGACCGAGCAGAAAGGGGGCCTTGCCGATGTGCACGCGCCGCTCCTCCGCGCCGGTCAGCTCGAGTCGGGCGTCGGTCATTGCGGCCATCCTGTCGCAAGTAGATCCGCGGTGCTTCAGCCGAGCCGCAGGCGCCATGCCAGCAGTCCGCCAGCGCAGGCCAGCATCAGCCAGACGAGCGGCGCCGGCGGCCGGCCGCGCACGAGTTCGCTGGCGAAGAACAGAACCACGCCCAGGAACACGACCGCGAGGAACAGGGCGGACCAGCGGCGCCGGGCGTGATCGTCGATAGCCGCCGGCTCGCGTTCGCGCGCGGTCGTCGCGGCGCCGCACTTGTAGCAGATGAGGGCGTTGTCGGCGATTTCCTGCCCGCAGGCGTCACACGTCATGCGTACCCGTCCGTTTCGTTCAGCGCCCGTCGCCGAGACGGCGCATGTCCCGTGAGACCCGCGCGAGCTCCAGGAGGAGCCGCTCCAGCTCGGCGGCATAGCGCTCCGGCGCCAGGGTCGCCCTGGCCGCCCGGAGCTCTTCCACCTCGATCTCCAACGCTGCGCGCCGAGACACCAGCCGGTCCATCTCTCCGCCCTGGCTCGTCGCGACCTCGTCCGAACCGGCCCCTATGTACACCGCGGCCGACAAGCCGGCGCGCGGGCCGTCCGCCACGTCGCCGGCGTCGATACCGGGACCATCGCCCGTATCGTCGAGGAGCGCACGCTCGGTCGCCAGCCGTCCGCGCTCCTGGTACCAGCGCTGGACCCCGGCGCTCGCGTAGGTGAAGGCCTCCCACACCGAGACGCGGCCGTTGCGGTCGAAGTCGCTGGATGCATCGACAAACGCCCGGGTGAGGAACTCGGGAAACACCGTCGCGTAGCGCTGCGCCGGTGACTCGGTCGCCGTGATCACGACACGGTCCCTGTTCGCCAGGGCCACGAGGAACGGCGCGCTGGCCGCCGAGGTATTGGCGAAGACGAGCCGCCCGGGCAGATGGTCCAGCAGAGCGGCCCACTCCGAGGCGGTAAAGTCCGGTCCGACGAGGTTGAACTTGGCGTCCTGCCCGTCGAAGGTTCCGTGACCGAGCAGGAGAACGAAAAGCACGGACTGCTCGTCCATGCGCGCCGCGAACTCCCGGACGGCACGCCGCACGCCCTCGCGTGACGCGCGACCGACGCCGGCCCCGCCGGCCTCGGCGAGCACCACCAGGTGGTCGTCCCGAAATCCCGGCTGCGCGCGCAATGCCGCGATGATGTCCGACCGCCAGCGGTCGTAGCGTTCGGCGTACTCCGGCCCGCCCGACGCCCCCGACACGATGAGGGTGAAGTAGTCGCGTGCTTCGGCCGGACCGTGCGCCGCCAGCAGCACGAGTGCCGCGACGGCGATCCGCCAACTGCGTCCGGTCATCTCATGCCCCACAGGCGGCGGAGCGACCACTCCGCGGCAAGCAGCGCGATCAGCAGCACGAACACCGCTGAATGATGCCAGACTTCGCGCGTCACGGTACGCGGATCGGTACGGGCGGCGGCACGCAGGAGAGCGGGCAGGTCGTCGAGCCGATCCGGATCCAGGTAGACTCCTCCGCCGGCCTCGGCGGCGCGCCGGAGCAGATCCACGTTCAGCCACGGATCGACGAGTTCGGGATCGGCGCCGCCCTGCAGCACCCAGTCGCGCCGGCGACCGAGCTCCTCACCGTCGCGGCTGACGGCCACGTCGATCCGCTGCACCCCCGCAGACAGCGGGGGCGTCGAGACGCTGTAGGTGCCCGCCGGCCCCGCGACCGCCGTCTCTTCTCCCAGGCTCGGCGCCCCGGCGGGGTTGCTGACGCGCACGCGTACCTCGGCCCGGGGCACGGGCCGGTACTCCGCGTCGCGCACCGAGACGTCCACGCGCAACGGATCTCCAGCCGCGTCTCCGCCGCTCATCGCGACCGCGATCCGGTCACCGGCGCCCGCCGCCAGCCAGCGCGCCACCTGCCCCCAGTACCGCTCGTAGGTCCTGTCGTCCGCGGGCAGCAGCATCCGCCAGCGCCACGTGGCGCGTCCGGCGAGGATCATCGAGCGGCCGGCACCGTAGCGCTGGACGACGACGAGCGGCCGCTCGGGACCGCTCCCGGAGGTGGTCACCGCGAGCACCGCGGCTCCCGGACGGACGGGACCGATGCGCACGCTGCCGGCCAGGGCCGGGACCGCCTCCCACCGGCTCCGCGTCTCCTCGACGGTGGATCCGAGCCGCAGCATGGGATGGGCGAACCCCGCCGGAGTCGGCGCGAAGCGGTCCGCGGTGTCTCCATCGCGGCCCGCGTCGGTCAACCCGAGGCGGTCGGCAAGCTGCGCCGGTACGACCGGTTCGAGCGATGAGCCGAGGTAGCCCTGCCGCCGCAGGCTCGCCGGTCCGAACAACAGCAGGCCACCGCCGCGCTCGGAGACGAACGCCGCGGTCATGTCGAGCTGGTCCGGCCGGAAGAACTCCGCCTCGATGTTGGCCAGCACCACGGCGTCGTACTGGAACAGCGCCGCGCGCGTCCGCGGGTAGCCGGCGGCCAGCGTGCCCGTCCGCTCGGGGTCGCCCTGGACATAGAACGTCTGCTCTCCCTGCGCGTTCTGTCCTTTCCGCACCACCGCATCGAAGGCTATCCCCGGGTCCGCCAGCCACGCGCGCTTGAGGAAGCTGTGCTCGTGGCCCGGCGACCCTTCGACGAGCAGGATGCGGCGCGGCCTTTCCGGCGGGCGCACCAGAACCTGCCGGCGGTTGTTCCCGGGCACCAGTTCGGCCGCGTCGACCGGTAGTTCGACGGTGTACACCGAGGGCAGCGCCGGATCGGGCGCGACCCGAAACACCGCGATGATCGGTGCGCCGTCGCGGGCCGGCCGCACGCGGCGCACTCCGACGAGACGCCCGCCGACACTCAGCCGCACGTCGAAGGGCGCGTCGCCGAGCCCGTGACTCACGATGGTGGCGCTCACGTCGACGACGGAGCCGGCACCCACCGGCTGCCCCGCCTCCAGGGCCGAGATCTCCCGATCCGGCCCTGGACGCGTGCTGCCGACGCCGAGCGTGTAGATCGGCGCGGACGAGCGAGCGGCGGCCTCGGCCGCGTCGCGCCCGCCTGTCGCGACGCCATCCGAGACGATGACGATCCCCACGAGGGCCCGGCCAGCGAACCGTGCCGGGACGCCGTCCAGAGCGCCGGTGATATCGGATCGTGACGCCTCTGCCGCGAGCTCGTCGACGTCGGCCGCGGCCAGCGTCTCGCCGAACGCCAACACCTCGACGTCGATCACCTCTTCGAGCGCGGGAAGCAGGCGATCCCGGACCAGCTCCCGCGCGAATTCCATCCGCGGCATTCCGCCGGCATCGCGAACCGCCATGCTGCGCGAGTGATCGACGAGGACGGCGACCACGCCGCCGGCGGCGGGGGCAGGTTCGGTACGCAGCGGCCGCAGCAGCACGAAGAGGACGACCAGAAGGGCGCACAGGCGCAGTGCGGTCAGAATCGTGCGCTGCCGCCGGGTCAGGTCGACCGGCGGGCCCGCATAGGCCCACCACGCGATAGTCGCGGCGACCAGCACGGCGGCCGCGACACCCCACCACGGAATCGGTGCGCCGATTTGCACCGGACCAGAGCCCTAGCGACGCCCCGGCCGGCGCCACGGCGGGTGGTGGGCGAGGACGCGGTAGTAACGGTCGACGAGCGCGCCGTAGCCATCCGGCGCCGCCTCGCCGGTGCCGACATCCAGACGCCCCTCCGTCTCGGCTGCCTGCAACGCGCTCGCACGGTCCGTCTCGAACGCTTCGATCGCCCGCCGGAGACCGTCGCGCAGACTCTCCCACGCGGCGAAGTCCTGCTCGGACGCCTGGAGCGCCGCCCCACCGCCGGTGGGACGCCGGGCCGCCCATCGGGCCAGATCCTCCAGAACCCCGGGTTGAGCCGCGCGGAGCGCTCCCCCAAGGGCAGGCAAGCGCTCCAACCGGCGCAGCAAGTCCTGCGCCGCCTCCCGGATGGCCGCAGGATCGCGTCCGGCCCCATCACCTGCCTCCGACGGTCGACCGACCGGCTCCGACACCGGTTCGTCGGCCTGCCCCGGTTCCGTGCCGATGTGCCCGAGACGAGCCTCCAGCGCATCGAGACTCCGGCGCACCTCCTCGGCCGCCTCCAGCTCCTCCGCAAGCCGCTGGCCGTCATCGGACCCTGCGTCACCGCTCCCGGCGGCCAGTGCCCGTTCGAGATCGCGCAGTCCATCGAGCGCTGCGCGGCCCTGCTCGGCCGCCTCGGCCACCTCGCCGCGCCGCAACTCGGCCAGCGCCCGGCGCATCGGCTCGCCAACTCCGCGTCCGTCGCGATTGTTCGATTCCGAAGACGCTGAGGATCGGGATGATCGGTTCGAACCGCCGCCCGGCGAGCGGGCCTGGATCTCCCGTTCGAGCGTTTCCGCTCGTTCGCGCAACTCCTCCTGCTCGCGAGTGAGCCGGGCGAGGACGCGCGCCGCCTCCTCTTCGCCGAGCGCGTCCCGCCGGCGCGCAAGGTCGTCCTGCGCCCGGCCGAGCGCCGCCTGGCGTTCCGCCAGCTCCCGCACGCGGCGCAATGCATCGCTCTCCGCGCTCGATTCGGCAGGCGGAGTGGACGATCGGTTCTCGTAGTTGGTTTCCTGTTCCCGGCGCAGGTCGCGGTCGAACAGCGCCGACAGATCCTCCTGCGGCTGCCACGCCGCCGAGCGCCCGCTCCCGTCACGCGAGAGACGCGTGCGGCGGATCGCGGCCTGGGCGCGCAGTAGCGCGGCCAGCGCCTCCATCTCGGCCGGCAGGGCTGCGCCGGTCGCGGCGGCTCTCAGCGCCTCCTCCGCCCGCGCCATCGCGTCCACCGCGGCGGCCAGCGCCTGCCGCTCCGCCCTGGCATTCCTCCGCTGCAGCATCCGCGCCGCGGCGCCGAGCGCCGTCTGACGAAGCTCCGCCTGCGCCTCCGCCACCGCCAGAAGGTCTCCGTCGTCCGCCTCCAGATCGGGCCGGCCGTCCAGTCTCCAGGTCGCGGCGATGATCTCCTTCTGCACGCCGGCGAGCTGTCCGACCGTACCAGCGTCCATCGACAATGAGGACTGGCTCGGCGCGTCCTCGAACTCCCGCTCGAACGGACGTACCTCCAGGAAGTAGATGTCGCTCCGCGCCGCCCGCACGCGCGCGGGGTTGGCATCGCCCCCGCGGACGTAGTAGCTGATCACGTCCCCCGGCGAGACGTCGAGGTCCTCTGCGTAGAGGGTATGGACACCCGCGCCGCGCGCCACCGGTTCCCCCCCCAGCAGGTCGACGACGCGCTCCGCGCCGCCGGACACCGCGTACACGAGATCGAACCGGGCCAACGCGAAATCGTCCTCGGCACGGGCCTCGATCACGACTTCCTCGAGGGGCGTGATCTCGCGGTCTCCACCCGGCCGGCGGACCTCGACGAGCGGGGCGTCATCGGCCGCCGCCCGGATGACGTACGCGGCGGCGGACCGATTCGACAGACCATCGGCGTCCCGGAGGGTGACACGATAGGTATCGTCGCGGGTCACCTCGAACGATCCCGACAGGGCCGCCGGCGCGTCGCCGTGCAGGGTGACGGCGCCGCCGGCCGCCATCTGCAGCGTGCCGTCGCTGATCGGCTTGTCGGCGTGCACGGTCACCGTCACCACGGTGCCCTCCGGCGCGAACACGTCGCCACCACCGGTCTCTACGCGGGGATCGAGCCCCGTGTACGCGGGATAGGCATAAGCGACGTCGATGCGCTCCACGCGCGGCGTGTGGAGGACCGTCACCGCGTAGTCGTCGGATTCGAGCGCCGCGGCGGCGACCCGGTAGGTAAAGCTCCGCGCGGCGGGCGGCAGCGTCGCCGCGTACCCGCCGTCGCGCGGCTGCATGGCGACGGCGAAGCGCCCACCGCCACCGTCGATGACCGTCACGCGGGGAGCCGACCGCCCGAAGGCCCCGAGCGTATCGGCGAGGCGCGCTCGCACCTCCAGCGACTCTCCCGCGACGAGCCGTGCATCGCCCGGTTCGACGACCAACGTCGCGCCGAACGGGGCGGCGTACAGCCACGCGCTGCGCGCGATGCGATCCACCACGTCGGCGCCGACGATCAGCAGGGTCGCGAGCGCCGCCGTGGCGCCGACCCCGCCGGCAACGGCCCGGCGGACCGTCCGCGTGGCGACCACACGGTCCCGATCGACGCCGCGCGAGCGGCGCGCCGCATCGTCCAGCACGCGACTGCCGAAGGACGATGGCGTCTCGCCGAGATCGATGGCGCTGGCCAGCCGATCCTGCAGCTCGGGACAGCGCTCTTCGACGAAGCGCGCCACCTGGTTGTCGGAGGGACTGCGCCGCAGGGGCCAGAGAGTCGAGACGCAGAAAACGGTGACCGCGCCCGCCGCGCAGGCCGCGAGCAGCGCCACGACGAGGTCGGACGGCGCGAACAGGCGGTCGACGCCGAGGACCAGCGCCAGCGCCAGCAAGGCCATGGAGGCAGCCCGCGCCATGACGCGCATGGCGCGCGCCGTCATCCACCGCCGGCGCACTGACGCCAGCAGCGCAACGATCTCGGCCGGGCTCGACGCGAGCGCGGAGCGGGCCCTGCTCACGTTCCGATTATAGCCGCGCCGGTCGCTGCACGTTCCGACTCTCGTCACGGGGACGACCGAGCCTACGCCATGGAGCGCGCGAGCCACGCTTCGCCGACCAGAACGACCGCCACTGCCAGCACGACGTACCACCAGAGCGACTGCTCGGCCTCGCGCGTGGCGTGGTCAGCCGCCGGCGCGGCGCCGGACTCGCCGGCGGGAGCGTCGCCGAGACGCGCCAGGTACGCGTCCGCCGTCAGCGGCAGCGGCTCGGACTCGCGGGGATCCACGTTGACGGCGACGCGGCGCCCGGAACCGGGGAACGTGACCACCCCGGGCAGGCGCGGCACGCCGGCGGGAACGTCGGCCACCAGCACGTCGCGCGGTGGCTCGCCGGGGCCGACCAGGTGCCGGAAGGCCTCCTGAACGAACGGCACGAAGCCCGGGTGCCGTGGGAAGTCGTTCCATTCCATGCCCAGGTCCGAGGCGAAGACCAGCGCACGGCCGGCTCCCCGGCCGTACTCGATGAGCGCCGGATCGCCGTGATCGAAGCGGGCCGGCACGCGGAAGGGGGTGTCCGGACCGGCTGCGCGGGTTCCGGACTCGAAAAGAAAGACGCGAGTGGTGCCGGTGAACCGCACCTGTCCGAGCGTCGCCGCGCGGTCCCCGAACGGCCGGAACACCGGGTGCCGCGGATCCATGACCGCAAGCCGGCGGACGGCGCCGTCCGAAGCAGTCTCCACCGGCATCTCGACCGTGAGCTCTACCGCTTCGCCGAGCAGGTCGCGAACCAGCAGCGGATCGACGCCCGGCCCGGTCGCCAGCAGCAGACCGCCGCCATTCTCGACGAACGCGGCGATGCGCGCCCGCCCCGGACGACTGAGGCCGTCCGTACCGGTGACCACGATCACGTCCCCCGCCTCCCAGGCGGACGGGGCCAGCGCGGGCAGCGCGCCAGGCGCTACCGGCCTGACCTCGAACGGCCGCGACTCCGGTGCGACGGCGAGCGCCTGGGCGAGATAGAAGGCCTCGGCATCGAGCGTGCCGCCATTGACGACGACCAGGACGACGGTCGGACTCGCAGGATCGAGCAGCGCGTAGCGGGTATCGTCCCACCGGTACCCGTACCGGTCCGCCACGCTGACCGCGGCTACCCGAGCGCCCGTTTCCGGCAGCTCCCAGCGCACCTCGTTCGCGCCCGGGGCGAGCGTCACCGACCGTCGGGCGACCTCGCGCCCGTCGACGTCGAGCGTCGCCTCCGTCTCGAACGGCGCGGGCCCCGTGTTCAGCATGGTGACGACAAGCGACTTCCCGTCCGCGGCGGCAGCGGTGACCGCCAGATTGCGCTCGACCGGCGCCACCGCGGCAACCTCTACGGTCACCCCCTCCGGGATCACCACCCGCGCATCGTCCGGCCAGCCGGCCGTCTGCAGATCGGACACGACCACGACCCGCCCCGGCCGCCCGTCGAGCAGCTCGACGGCCGCGGTGAGGCCCGCCGCATGCCGCGTCCCGCCGGCTGTCGGTTCGATGCGTCCGAGCGCTGCCCGCACCACCGGACGCCCGACCGCCGGCGCCTGCAGCACCGCGGCCCGATCGTCGAACGCCACCACGGCGACAGGTTCGTCCGGCGGCGTCGCAACCATGACCTCGCGGGCGCGTTCGCGGGCAAGCGCCATCTGCCCCGGCGCCGACAGGCTCAGCGACCGATCGACGACGAGGACGGTGACCCGCTGCACCCCGCCGGCCGCGTCCAGAAACGGCCGTGCAAAGGCGAGAGCCAGCAGCAGCAGCGCCGCGACCCGCAGCGCCAGCAGCAGCAGCAGCTCGCGCAGTCGCCGGCGCCGGTCCCGCCGCACGAACGCGCGTTCCAGAAAGCGCACATCGCTGAACGGCAGCCGCGGCGCCCGGTCCCGCGCGAAGAAGTGCAGGAGGATCGGCACCGTAGCGGCCAGCGCGCCGAGCAGGAACGCGGGAAAGAGAAACGACATCAGCGCCGGCTCCGCGTTGCGAGATACTCGCGGAGCGCGGCGTCGAGCGGCTGTACCGTCTGCACTTGGCAGTACTCTATGTCCGCCAGCCGCAACTCGCGGGCATAGCGTCCCGACATCTGCTCCATCTCCCGGACGTAGCCGTCCCGGATTTCCGATGCCACTGTCGTCAGCTCCCGCCCCGTCTCCAGGTCCTGGAATCGCGTCGCGCGCTCGAACGGGAACTCCAGCTCGGCCGGATCGAGCACGTGGAAGACAACGACCTCGCTGCCCCGGAACTTCAGATGCCGCAGCCCGGCGACGACCGAATCCGGATCGTCGAGCAGATCGGAAATCAACACCACGACCCCCCGCCGGCGCATGGCAGCGGCCAATGCGTTCAGCGCCTGCGAGACGTTCGAACGGCGCCCGACCTCGATCTGCTCCAGCGCGACCAGGATCCGGCGCAGGTGGCCGGGCCGCCCGCTCACCGGGACGTTGGTCACGACCCACTCGTCGAAGGTCAGCAGCCCGACCGCGTCACGCTGCCGGTTCATCAGCCAGGCCAGCGCAGCCGCGAGATACGAGCCGTACTGCAGCTTCGACACCGCGCCGGAGTGGTAGCTCATCGACGCCGAGACATCCAGCAGAATCCGGCAGTCGACGTTGGTCTCCTCCTCGAAGCGCTTGATGTAGAACCGGTCGCTACGGCCGTAGACCTTCCAGTCGAGGGTGGAGAGGTCATCGCCCGGCATGTACTGGCGATACTCGGAGAACTCGGCGCTGAAGCCGGTCCGGGGGCTGCGGTGCAGGCCGAGGAGAAAGCCCTCGACCACGGCGCGGGCCCGTAGCTCCATCGAGCCGAGACTCGCGACGATCTCCGGATCGAGGCAGCCGAGCGCCGGACGCTCTGCGCCGGCGGCGCGCATCACATGCCGCTCGCGGGGGCCGGGACGGCGTCGACCAGGCGCGTGATGATCGTCTCGGCGTCGACGCCCTCGGACTCGGCGTAGAAGTTGGTCACGAGACGGTGCCGCAGGGTCGGCAGGACCAGCGCCCGGACGTCCGCCACCGATACGTGGTAGCGCCCCGCGATCAGCGCACGCGCCTTGCCGCCGAGGACCAGCGCCTGGGACGCACGCGTGCCGGCGCCCCACTTCACCCACCGTTCGATGAAGTCCGGCGTGCCGGCCCGCCCGGGGCGCGAGGCGTCGACGAGCCGGACGGCGTAGCGCGCCACCTCGTCGGCCACCACCACCTGCCGCACCAGGTACTGGAACGCGAGGATATCGTCGCCGTGCAGCACGCGGTCGAGGGCGGGCGTCTCGTCCGAGGTCGTCCTGGTGACGACGCTCACCTCGTCGTCCTCGGCGAGGTAGTCCATGACGATGTTGAACATGAAGCGCGAGAGCTGCGCCTCGGGCAGCGGGTATGTCCCTTCGAGCTCGATCGGGTTCTGCGTGGCGAGGACGAGAAACGGCTCCTCGAGGGCATAGGTGCGCCCCGCCGCCGTCACGTGGTGCTCCTGCATCGCCTCGAGCAGGGCCGACTGCGTCTTCGGCGGCGTGCGGTTGATCTCGTCGGCCAGGATGATCTGGGCGAAGACCGGCCCCTTGACGAACCGCAGGTCGCGGTGTCCGTCGCTCTCGTCGATGATCTCGGTCCCCGTGATGTCGGCCGGCATCAGATCGGGGGTGAACTGGATGCGCTTGAACGACAGGTGCAGCACGTCGGCCAGGGTCTTGACGAGCAGCGTCTTGGCCAGGCCCGGCACCCCGGTGAGGAGACAGTGCCCGCCTGCGAACAGCGCCGTCAGGACGAGGTCGATCACGTCGTCCTGCCCGACGATCACCTTGCGCAATTCGGCCAGGATACGGTCTCGGCCCTCCACCACCCGTTCGGCCGGCGCCTCCGCCGCGGTCGTCGTGGGAGTCGTCATCCGCCGCTCAGTGGGTCAACGCGTAGACGATCTCGTTGATGAACATGCGGTACGACTGCGCGGTGTACCGAATGTAGCCGGGATACTGCTCCGCGTTCGACCACTCCCAGCCGTCCCCCATGTCGGTGTTGAAGTTGACCAGCGCCATCACCCGGCCATCGTCGTCGAGAATCCCGTAGAGCTGCGCCTCGATCCCGCCCTTCTCCCAGGTTGCGTTGTTGAAGTACGACCCGAGGCCGGCGATCTGCGGGTACTCGTCGAGCTGGTAGAAGCAACTGAAGACAGGGTGGTCGGCGGGAAGCTGCACGATCTCGCGGTCCGGGAAGACGCGCGCCATCTGCCGCACGAACAGCGCCCACTCCTCCGGCCCGTGGAAGTCGTCGAACGTGACGGTTCCGCCTCGCAGCAGGAACTCGCGCAGAATGTCGACCTCCGCATCGGTCAGCATCAGGTTCGCCGGCTCGACGATGTAGATCCAGGGATGCTCCCAGATCGCCTCGTCGGACAGCTCCAGGATGACCGGCTCGTTCACCTGCAGGCTGGTCACCCGCGCCATGCGCCGCGAGAGGTTCTGCTCGGCGACCGGCGCGTCGACCTCCCAGGGATCGACCCAGTAGATGCGCTGGAACTCCGCGAGCTGAGCCGGCGGCGTGCTGTAGCGGATGCGGACGAAGCGCCATTCGAGCCCCGTCAGACCGTCCCGTTCCGGCAGCGCCTCGTCCTGACCGCCGACGTCCGCGCCGCTCATCAGGAGCGCCGCAGCGGCCAGTGCGCCGGCCGCGGCCCGCAGCCACGCCCGCCTCACCGGTCGGCCTCGACGATGGTCAGCAGCAGCTCGAGCGCGCGGTCGTAGGTCGGGGCGATCTCCAGGGCGGCCAGCGTCTGGCGCCGCGCCTCGGCGAGCCGACCCGCCGCGAACAGGGTCTCCGCGAGGTCGGCGTGCGCCGCCACCCGGTCCACCGGTCCGAGGGCCAGGGCCACTTCCAGCTCGCGCACCGCGTCGTCGTTCCGCCCGGCCTCCTTCGCGATGCGGCCGAGCGTCTGGTGGGGGATCGGATCGAAGGGATCGATCTCGATCAGCCGCTCGTAGGCGGCCTGCAGGCGGGCATCGTCTCCCGCTCCGTCCGCCAGCGCGGCGAACCTGCGGACGGCGTCGATCGACGTTTCGTCGTACTCCAGCAGGCGCTCCAGCTCGACCATCGCCCGCGCGGCGTCGCCCTCTTCATCGGCCAGACTCGCCAACTGCCCCCGCGGGCTCTCGATACCGGTCGCCATCGGCGCCAGCTCCGCCGCACGCTCGAAAGCGGCCCGCGCCGCAGCCGAATCGCCGGCGGCCCGCAGCGCACTACCGAGTTGGAACTGCACGTTGAAGTTGTCCGGCTGCTCGGCCGCCAGCTTGCGGAGCGCCTCGAGTCGCTCGGGTCCCTCCGGCAGGCCCTGCGGGGCGTTCTGCAGCGCGCGCCGGAGCGCGCCGAACTGTTCTTCCACCGCCGCGTCGAAGCTCGCCTGAAGGCTCTCGAAATCGAGGTCGATGCGCGCCAGGGCTTCTTCGGTCTCGAGCCCCTCCCCGTACGCCCGAATCAGGGTCCGGAGGGCCTCCAGGCCGTACGCCTCGATCAGGTGCTCGACCACGACGGAGGCGTGGAAGTATGCCAGCGAGATCGACTCGGGCCGGGTGAACCCGGTGTTGAGCTCGCTCAGGGACAGCAGCGTGCCCGCGTTGAGCGCCGCCGCGAAATCCAGCACCTGATCGCGGCCCCAGGCGAGCTCCTTGCGCTTCTCCTCGTAGGTCGAAATCCCCTCGCTCAGCCAGCGCGGCAGCCGCTGGTCCGACATCTGCAGGGTGATGACGTGCGCCATCTCGTGCCACAGCGTCGACACCCAGTTGAAGTCGCCCGGTGGACGGGCGCGCGGCGAGTCGAGGGTGACCACCTGCCCGAAGCAGGCCCCCAGCGCCCCGAGCATGCCCGGCAATCCCAGGGTGCGCACCGCGAAGTCGTCGTGGCTCGGGAACACTTCGACGAGGATCGGGGTCCGGACCGTCATCTCGTAGCGTGCGGACAGCTCGTCGAGCGCTTCCTGGGCGAGATCGAGCACGTACCGTTCGAGGACCGGCGCCTCGTCGGGATGGAGCCGCACGACGAGGTCCCCGCGCTCGATGGTCACGAACTCGTCGAGGTTGTCCATCATCTGCAGCAGGTTGAAGGTGACGACGTCGTAGGGATCGTCCTCGAACGACCGCTCCAGCGCCACGCGCGCGCCCGGCTCGTCCCCGGTGCGCAAGAGGTGCATCCCGAGCTCGGCATTGGCGCGGGTGTTGGCCGGATCGAGCTCCAGCGCACGCCGGACGAGCGCGACCGCCTCGGGGAAGCGGTAGGCCCGCGCGGCCTGACTGCCCGCGATCCGGTAGACGTCGCCGTACGCCGGATTGATGGCCAGCACGCGCTCGACCTCGGCCGCGAAGTCGTCCGTGCGGTCCTCCAGGTAGGCGATGGAGGCAAGCAGCGACCGCGCCTCCAGGCTGCGCGGGTTGACCGCGAGCGCCCGCTCGATCGACTCGCGCGCGGCGTCGCGGTTCCGGTCGCCGAGCTCGAGCTCCGCAACGAACAGATGCGCCCCGATGCTGGATTCGTCGATGCCGAGGGCGCGCTCCACCGCCCCGCGGGCGACCGGGGGGTTCTCGTTCGCCAGCACCCGCGCCATGCCGACCAGCGCCGGCGCCCATTCCTCGTCCAGCTTCAGCGCATCCTGAAACGACTGCAACGCGTCGGGATTGTTGTACTTCTCGAGGAACAGCTCGCCCCACGCGGTGTGGACCGCCGGATCGTCGGGCAGCGTCCTCGCCGCCCCGCGCAGGAACGTGTTGGCCCGCCGGAAGCCGCCGGCGGTGCGCGAGGCCAGCGCCCCGTAGTACTGCGACAGCCCGTCGAACGAGTTCAGGCCGTTGACGACGACCGCCTCGAGGAACGGCACCGCCTCGCTGACGCGGCCGAGCGTCACGAGCAGGCGACCGAGCTCGAGGCCTGCCGCGCTGCTCGGAGCTTCCCGGGCAACGGGGGCGAGGAGCGCCTCGGCCTCGCCATAGTCCCCGACCTCGACAAGCAGCCGCGCCCGGAGCGCCGCAGCCGCGGGGTCGGAAGGATCCCGGCCGGCTGCCAGGTCCTCCGCCGCCTCGCGGTCCCCGTGTGCGAGGGCGCGGGTGGCGTTCCGGTGGAACTGCTCGTCGGGGGTGAGCTCTTCGGCGGGCTGGCCGGCGCTCGCCGCGGGCGCCAGCGCCAGCAGCAGAGCCACGGCGACAACGGCCGCCATGTACGGCCCGCCGTGACGGCCCGCGGCGTCGGCCCGCAGTGGCGCGCCGGGATCCGCCCCGGCGGAGGAGGTCACGCGCAGAACGGACCGCGGCTCCCGCCAGCGGCTGTCGGTACCGGTCATGACGCGATCATAATCGATGGCCCGCGCCCTCGGGATGTCGCAATCGATCTGGGATAATCCGTGTACCCATGGACGACGCACACCGGACCTCGATTCGCCGGGCGGCCGGACATGGTGCAACGCATTCCATCGGCGGGCGCCTGTACGTCCTTACGGGGGCCGCGGCGTTCGTGGCATCGCTCGGCTACTTCGCCTACGTGTACGGCGTCCGACTCGGGACCGGCATCCAACCACCGACGTCGCTCGGCATCGCCGGCGGACTTGCCGTCAATACCGGTCTGTTCAGCCTCTTCGCATTGCACCACAGCCTGCTGGCGCGGAGCGGCGCCAAGCGTTGGGTCGCGCGCCGTCTGCCGGCGGGTCTCGAGCGCACGACCTACGTGTGGGTCGCCAGCATCCTGTTCACGCTGACCTGCGCCTGGTGGCAGCCGCTTGCGGGCGCTCTCTACCGCACGGACGGGCTGGCGCGGGCGGCCTGCTTCGCCGTGCAGGCCGCCGGCATCGTGCTGGTCGTCCGCGGCGGGGGGGTGCTCGACCTGCGCGAGCTGGCCGGCATCCGGCAGTTCTCCTCGCCGGCAGGAGGCGAGGGTGGCGAGCGGCCGCCGGAACTGCAGCTCCGCGGTCCGTACCGGCGCCTGAGGCACCCGCTCTACGCCGGCCTGCTACTGGTGGTGCTCGGGACGCCCGACATGACGTACAGCCGGCTGGCTTTCGCCCTGCTGAGCACGGCGTACATCCTCGCGGCCATCCCGTGGGAGGAACGCGACATGGCCGCCCGGTTCGGGAACTGCTACGAGCGCTACCGCGCGGATGTCCGCTGGCGGCTGGTTCCCGGCGTCTACTAGACTAGAGCGCGGCCTGGAAGAACGCGAGGCTCTGATGGGAGGGGCTGTCGAACCGGCGCCGGCACTCCTGGCACACGACGACCCGCGGATGATATCAGTCCGCGGCCCCATCCGGCGGGCGCTCCGCAGCCGGACCGCGTGATGCCGGTTGTCGTCTTCGCCATCTCGGGACATGGCTTCGGTCACGCGTCGCGCCAGACGGAAATCATCCGCGCCCTGCACCGGCAACGCCCCGACGTCGGCATCGACATCAGGACGTCCGCCCCGCGCTGGCTCTTCGAGCGCGCGCTCGACTTCCGGTTCACCCTCGATACGGTCGAGGTCGATACCGGCGTCGTGCAGATCGACAGCCTGGGAGTGGACGTCCGCGCCTCGATCGGACGCGCCGCCGCGTTCCACCGCGCGCTCGAGGCACGCGTCGACGCGGAGGCTCGCGCGCTGACCGCCAAGGGAACCGACCTGGTGGTCGGCGACGTCCCGCCTCTCGCCTGCGCCGCCGCGGCTCTTGCGGGCATCCCGGCCATCGTGATCGGCAACTTCACCTGGGATTGGATCTACACGGGCTATCCGGAGACGGCGGAGCTGGCCCCCGACCTCGTGCGGACGCTCCGCGACGCCTACTCCAGTGCAACCGCCGCCTGGCGCCTGCCACTCCACGGCGGCTTCGATGCCTTCGAGACGGTCGTCGACGTCCCCCTCGTAGCGCGGCGCTCGACCAGAGAACCCGGCGACGTCCGCCGGCAACTCGGACTCCCGCGCGACCGGACGCTGGCGCTGTTCGCCTTCGGCCGCTACGGCATCGGGACCGTCGACTGGTCGGAGGTCGCACGGATCCGACACTGCCACGTCGTCTTCACGACCGGCCCGTACGCGGGCCGCGGACCGGCCGGCGACACGTTCACCACGCTGGACGAAGGTGCGCTGGCCGCTCGGGGCATCGCCTTCGAGGACCTCGTCGCCGCCGCCGACGTCGTCGTCACCAAGCCGGGCTACGGCATGATCGCCGAATGCGCCGCCAACGACACCGCGATGCTGTACACGTCGCGCGGGCGCTTCCCGGAGTACGAGGTTCTCGTAGCGGGCCTGCCTGGACTCGCGCGTGCGGCATTCATCGACCATGACGACCTCTTCGCGGGCCGCTGGCGCGGGCACCTGAACCGGCTCCTGGCGCAGCCGCGCCCGCAGCCACCGGCTGCCGACGGCGCACGGGTGATCGCAGACGCACTGCTGGCACAACTCGACTGAGGACAACGGAAACGGCCAAGTGGACGGACGAGACGCAGTACGTCTCAGTCCTTGGTGCAGGTGACGAGCAACCAGATGCGGGGGATGTTGACCTTCTCGATCGAGTCGGGATTCAACTCGGCCTGCGCGAGGAATGCGGGCAGATCCAAATCCGCCTTGAAGCCGATGTAGACGGTCAGCGGCGAGATGAGACGCTCGGCGCGGGCGACGATGCGATTTTGGCTGAGGAAATGGTTAAGGAAGACGAAACGCCCCCCCGGCCGGCAAACCCGGCGCATCTCGCGCGCCACGGCCACCGGGTCCGAGACGGTGCTGATGACGTACGGTGCGTAGACGAGGTCGAAGGAATCGTCAGGGAAATCGAGGTGCGCGGCATCCATCTGCATGAGACGAACGTTGCCGACCTTGTGTGCGGCAAGCCGGCGTGCCGCCTTCTCGAGCATCTTCTCGGCAACGTCGATGCCGGTCACGGTGACATTGCCCGGATAGAGCGCCGCGTTTATCCCGGTGCCGACTCCGACTTCGAGCACCTCGTCGCCCGCCTGCAGATCGAGCTTCCGAATCGCCTCGAGCCGGCCGGTGTGCAACGTCGCACCGAAGAGCCAGTCGTCGATGACCGCGATCTTGTTGTAGACGGCTTCGACGAAGGAACTCTCCACGACCGCGGCGGAAAGCGCCCGCGTCTGTGGGTCGGAGCACAGATCGTCGTCTGGATCCCGTTGTAGCAGACTCACGCCGACGCCCGCCAATCGTCGTGCCCGGCGGCCCGCATCGGCTTCGCAGAGAGGAAGAAAGAAGGCATGTTTATCGAGTCGTCACACGACTGCGGCGACTATACCCGGTTGGTCCGCGGGTCGCAAGGACCAACGGTTGCTGCATTCGCTATAGTGGCCGAGAGGTGCCGCCCGAAGCCAGATTCCTGACCACCGCCCAGCAGGTGCTGCTGACGACACTGATCGTGAAGCTCGCCGTCGTGGCGACGCTCTCCACGATGCTCGTCCGTTTCCGCCAGTTCCGGCGGATTCTGCTGACCGAGCAGCGCGCCTGGCGCGAGCGGCTCGTGTTTGCCTTCAGCCTCGGAATCCCTCTGCTCGGCGGCATCATCGCCCGGCTGCTGCTCGGCTACGACGCGGCGGACTTCTCGCTCGCCGGCCCGTTCCTCGCCGGACTGATCGCCGGTCCGTACGCCGGCGCCATCGTCGGCGTGCTCGTCGGCGCCCCAGCCCTCCTCGGCGGCGAGGTGGCGGCCATGCCGTTCGCGGTGGGCTGCGGATTCGCCGGCGGAGGCCTGCGCGAAGTCTGTCCGAAGGAGGCCATCTGGCACCTGTCGCCGCTGTTCTTCGCGGACCTGCACCGCCACGCGTGGCAACTGGTGCGGCGTTTCCGCATCGACTGGCTGCTGATTCTGGCCGCGGCCCCGGTCGGCCTGGAAGTGATTCGACAGGGACTGGGCATCCGCTTCGGATTGGATGTGATCTTCTTCTTCGCGATCGAGAACCTGTGGCTCAGCGTGCTGGTGATGCTGTCCACCGTACTGAGCGTCGCCATCCCGATCAAGATCTGGAACACCGCACGCATCGAGCACCGCCTGCAGGAACAGGACAAGCTGCTGATGGCGGCCCGCGTCGAAGCGCTGTCGAGCCAGATCCATCCCCACTTCCTGTTCAACACGCTCACGTCGATCTCGTCGCTCATCCGGTCCCAGCCGGAGACGGCGCGAACGTTGATCCTGAAGCTGTCCGTGATGCTGCGGCGGATGCTGAGCACGCAGGAGCAGTTCGTCACGCTGCGCGAAGAGCTCGCCTCGATCGACCAGTACCTGCACATCGAGGCGGTCCGGTTCGGCCCCGCTCTCGTCGTGGAGCACCGCATCAGCCCGGACAGTCTCGATCTCGTCATCCCGAGCATGGTGCTGCAGCCGCTGATCGAGAACTCGATCAAGCACGGCATAGAGAAAAAGGTGGGCGGCGGGCGTATCATCATTCGGAGCCGGCGCACGCGCGGACACGGCGTCATCGAGGTGATCGACAACGGGGCGGGCATGGCCGACACCGACGTCGGTCGCAGCCGCGAGGGAGGGATCGGCCTGCGCAACGTCGACGAGCGGTTGCGCGTCATATATGGTGAGAACTATCCGTTGCGCCTGGAGAGCGCGCCGGGGGAAGGTACGTGCGCGCGCATCGAGATTCCCGTATTGACCGCACCGCGGAGAGCAACGGTCTGAGATGAGCATACGTACGGTGGTCGTCGACGACGAGCGGCTCGCCCGGAACGAGCTCTGTTTCCAGCTCGAGCAGCTCGCGGACGTGGAGATAGTCGGACAGGCGGGTGACGGCCTGCGGGCCCTCGAAGTCATCGACGCGCTGCATCCGGACCTGGTACTGCTCGACGTCCAGATGCCCGGCCGCACGGGGTTCGAGGTGGCCCGCGAACTGGTGGATCGGGGCGATACCCCGCGCGTGGTCTTCGTGACGGCGTACGATCAGCACGCGATAGAGGCGTTCGAGGTGAACGCCGTCGACTACCTGCTGAAGCCGGTCGAGCCGGCGCGGCTCGCGCGGACGATCGGGCGGGTCCGAGAACTGGTGGCCCCGCCGCCGCGAACCGGGGCGCAACCAACGGCGCTGCAGGCGGATGATCTCGAACGGATCGTCGATTTGGTTGCCCAGCGCCAGGGGCGGCGGGAGCCGATTGCAGTAAAGGTGGGTGAGCGGCTCGTGCTGGTGCAACCGCACGACATAGTGTTCGCGTCGCTGGTGGACGACGTCATCACGGTCGTGACCGGTACACTGAACGGCGCCGCGAGTTGCCGGACGCTGGACGAGCTGCAGTCGCATCTCGACCCGGATGTCTTCTGGCGCGTCCACCGGTCGCACGTGGTGAACATCCACAAGATAAAGGAGATAGTCCCGTGGTTCAGCCGGAACTACATTCTGAAGATGAAGGACTCCAGGGGAACGGAGATACCGGTCAGCCGGTCGCAGACGAAGCGCCTGCGCGAGTACCTCAGTCTCTAGAGCCGGGCGACTCGGTCGAGGATCTGATCCGGCAGGACCTGGACGCACCGCCGCCGCCGGTCGAACCGCCGCTCGCCGCGGGCATCGAGCCGGCGCGCGGCCCGCGCTACGAAGCCTTCCTGGTCCGCGCCGGCGAGGAACTGGTGGCGTGGCTCAAGACGTTCGCGTCGGCGGCAGTCTACGCGACGCTCATCGTCACCTTCGGGTTCCAGGTCGCGCGGGTCGAAGGCAAGAGCATGCAGCCGACGCTCGAGGACCAGGATCGGCTCATCGTCAACAAGGCCATCTACAAGTTCTTCGATGACCCGCAGCCGGGTGATATCGTGATGCACTACTACCCGGTGGACCCCGACAAGTCGTTCGTCAAGCGAATCATCGCCGAGGCGGGCGATACGGTGCGCATCGAAGACGGTCAGGTCTACGTGAACGAGGTGCTCTTCCCCGTCGCCATCCCGTCCGAGTTCCAGAGCAGGGAGGACTACGGCCCCGAGGTGGTGCAGGACGCGTATTACTTCGTCATGGGAGACCACCGCAAGAGCAGCTCCGACAGCCGCTCGTGGGGCCAGGTTCCGAAGAAGTACATCGTCGGGAAGGTGCAACTCCGCTGGTGGCCGCTGACCGACGCGACGATGTTCTGAAGCGGCGGAACGGGCGGCTCCATCGTGCCGGGAGACCAGGCGACTACGACGCGTACAGCCGCTCGATCACGTCGCTCCAGCGCTGGGCGACCACGCGCCGCTTGACCTTCAGCGTCGGCGTGAGCTCGCCCGTCGCGATTCCGAACTCGGCCGGGAGCAATGCCGACCGCTTGATCTGCTCGTGTCTGGCCAGCCCCGTGTTGACCCGACCCACCACCTCGTCGAACAGCGCCACGACGTCCGGACGCTCCACGATCTCCTCACGGGACGCACCCGCGGGTCCAGTTCCAGTGTGCGCGGCGAGCGCCGCGAAGTCGGGAACGAGCAGAGCGGAGACGTACGGGCGCCGATCGCCGATGAGCACCGCCTCGGCCACCAGCGCCGAACGCTTCAGCTCGGCCTCTATCGGATTCGGGGCGATGTTCTTCCCGCCGGCCGTCACGATCAACTCTTTCTTCCTGTCCAGAATCGTCAGATAGCCGTCGTCGTCGAGGCTCCCGATGTCGCCGGTGCAGAACCACCCGTCGCGCATCACCTCGGCCGTCGCCGCGGGCTTGCCGTAGTAGCCCTGCATGATGTTGGGACCGCGGGCGAGCACCTCGCCGTCGTCCGCGATCCTGAGTTCCACGTTGCGAATCGCGGGACCGACCGTGCCCAGCTTCGGCCTTTCGAGCGGATTGACCGTCAGCGTGGGCGAGGTCTCGGTCAATCCGTAGCCCTCCACCACCGGAATACCTATCGCGAAGAAGAACTCCGCGATAGGCGTCGACAGCGGCGCGCTGCCCGAGACGACGAACCGCAGGCGCCCGCCGAGACGCCCGCGGATCTTGGACAGCACCAGCCGCTCCGCCAGCCCGAGCTGAAGGCGCGCCGACAGGCCAACGGAACGACCGGCCAGCCGAGCGCGCGCCTGGCGCAGGCCGACCCCGACGGCCCAGTGGAAGAGCCGGCGGCGGACTGCCGGGGCACCGGCCACCGCCTCGTGAACACGGGCGTGGAACTTTTCGTAGACGCGGGGCACGCCGGTCATGACGGTCGGTTTCACGGTCCCGAGATCGCGCGCAATGGTTTCCAGCGATTCTGCGAACGTCACGGTCACGCCGTGGTACAGGTAAAGCAACACGACCGCCCGCTCGAAAGCGTGGCTGAGCGGCAGGAACGACAGCGCATCGTCCTCCGCGTGCACCCGCACCACGGCGCCGCCGTCCATGACGTTGCTGGCGACATTGCCATGGGTGAGCATGACCCCCTTCGGCTCTCCGGTGGTTCCCGACGTGTAGATGATCGTCGCCAACTGGTCCGGCGTGACGGCGGCGGCACGCTCCTTGTACTCGCGGCCCAGGCCGTCTTCCGTCATCAGACGTCGATGGCCGCGGCCGGTGGCTTCGGCCAGACTCAGCTCCTCGCGCCCCGAGGCGGCGCCGGCGGCGGCCTTCGGCTCGCCCGCAGGATCGATGATCACCAGAGCGGACAGATCCGGGAGCTCGTCCCAGACGGCGCGTACCTTGGCCGCCTGCGTCTCGTCGGCCACCACGACGACCCGGGCGCCCGAGTCGGCGAGAATGTAGCGCACTTGCCCATCGGGCAGAGTCGGGTAGATCGGTGCGGTCACCGCCCCGGCGGTCAGCGCCGCCAGATCCGCGATGAGCCACTCGGGACGGCTGTCGGACAGGATCGCGACACGGGCGCCCGGCTCCACCCCGAGTGCGCCGAGACCGAGACTGAAGTCGCGAATGCGGTCGAAGAACTCCTGGCTCGACAACTCCTCGACGGCATCCCCGCGGCAGCGGCGCAAGAGCGCCGGCTTGGGATGGCGTCCGACGAAGTGAAACGGCAGCGCGGCCAACGTCCTGAGTTCATCGTCCATGGTTGTTCACCGGCCCGGGACTGGCGGCGCCCGGCGGCCGCGACCACACGCCGACGCCGTCACCCGGCGTCGAAGTCGCCCGACCGGCCTCCTGTCTTCTTCACGAGTCGTATGGAACCGATAGTCATTCCCTTGTCGATCGCCTTGACCATATCGTAGATGGTCAGTGCGGCGATGGAAACAGCGGTCAGCGCCTCCATCTCCACTCCGGTCCGCCCCGCCGTGCGTACCCGCGCCTCGATCCGATATCCGTCCTCGAGCGCCTGCAGGTCGATGTCGATCTGCGACAGCATGAGCGGATGGCACAGCGGGATGAGGTCCGCGGTCTTCTTCGCCGCCATGACGCCGGCCAGACGGGCCGCCTGGAGCGGATCGCCCTTGGCGATACGCCCGTCACGGATGGCCCGCAGGGCCGGTTCGCCTATGGCTATGTGGCCGCGGGCCACGGCCACACGCTCGGTGACGGGCTTGTCTCCGACATCCACCATGCGGACCCGACCCGCCTCGTCGACGTGACTCAACTGCGGCTCGTTCGATCCGCTGTCGTGCTCCTGCATCCCATCTCCCGGAGGCCGGATCAGTTCCTGCCGCTCTCGAGACTCGCCAGATAGAACGACAGACTCTCGAGCGAGACCGTCAGGTCCACGCTCTTCAGCTTGACGTCGGAGGGTACCCGCAGCGCGCCGGGCGAGAAATTCAGCACGGCCTTGATGCCCGCCTCGACCACCGTGCCGACCACCTGCTGGGCCGACGCCGCGGGCACGGCGATGACGGCGATCGTGATGCCCTCCCGATACGTCACATCGCGCAGTTCCTGGATGTCGTAGATGCGCACGCCGCTGCGTGACTCCTGCCCCACCTTTTCCCGCAGCGTGTCGAACAGCGCCACGATGCGGAATCCCTCCCGGCGAAAGCCCGGATAGTCGGCGAGCGCAAGCCCCAGGTTGCCGGCGCCCACGATCGCCACCGCCAGCTTGCGGTCCAGCCCCAGAATCACCTGGAGCTCGCGGCGCAGGTCCTTGACGACGTATCCGACCCCCCGCACGCCGAGATCGCCGAAATGGGCGAGATCCTTGCGGATCAGCGCCGCGTTGAGACCGAACCGGTCGGCGAGGACGGTCGACGACACAGTGCGCACGCCCTTCTCGTCGAGCTCGTTCAGGAATCGAACGTAGAGCGAGAGCCGGTTGGTCGTCAGCTCGGAGATCTCGTCACGCATCGGCGCGTCCGAAGGGCGCGATTCTATGGCCCGCACGGCGAGCGGTCAAGGGAGGCCGGCGGCCGGGATCCGCGTGCTAAGATGCGAAACATGCCTGAAATGCAGCGGTGGCGACGAGTGGTCCGGCTGGCGGCGGCAGCGGCATGCGCGTGCGCCGTTCTCACACCCGGCCCCGGGGCCGCGCAGGGCCGGCGGGCGACCACGCTCGACGCGCTCGAGAGTCATCCCTTCTTCTTTCACGGTCAGGAGATCATCCTCGTCACGGACGCGACCGCGGAGCAGGCGCTGACCTGGCTCGTGAGCAACGACGACAGCATACGTCTGCTGGCTTTCGATGTCCCCCCGCCCCCGGACGGCGTCCGCGAGCGGCTCGAAGTCATCGGCACGTTCTATGACGTGGGCCGGCTCGACGAGAGCGACCAGCGCCTTGCCGGCCTGCCGATCCGCCGAATCTCGGAAGAGTTGTTGCGCAAGCCGTGGCCGGCAAGGAACGAGTTGCCACTGATGGTCGCCACCTCCTCGCGGCCCGCGGCCGGGCCGTCCGCCACGACGCTCCGCCGCATCGTGCTCGATCCCGACCGCTACCTGGATCGGGGCGTCACGGTCATCGGCCGTTTCCGAGGGCGCAACCTGTACGGGGACCTGCCGGAGGCGCCGGACGAGAGCCGCTGGGACTTCGTGCTCCATTCGGCCGACGCCGCAGCCTGGGTGATCGGCAAGGAACCGAAGGGAGACGGGTTCGAGCTCGACGTGCTGGCCCGCGTCGACACCGGACGCTGGCTCGAGGTGACAGGTGCCGTTCGCGTGCAGGACGGCATGGTACTCGTCGAAGCAGGTGCGCTGGCACTGGCGGAGCCGGTGGCCGATCGCTCCCCGCCCGCAACGGTCGAGACGCGGCGCCTGCCGCCGCCGGAGGTCATCTTCAGCGCACCGTTGCCCGATGACGTGGACGTGCCGCAGGACACCGCCGTGCGCGTGCAGTTCTCCCGGGACATGGACCCGGAGTCTTTCGACGGGCAGGTTCGCGTCGCCTACACCCGGCCCGGAGGAACGCAGACCGACGCCGGCGCCGCTGACATAGCATTCGAGCTTGCATATCGCGGCCGGAACCGCGTGCTCGAGATCCGCTTCGAGCAGGAGCTGGAGCGCTTCCGCAGCGTCGCTGTCGAGCTGCTCGACGGTGTGAAGGCGAACGACGGCACGCCCCTGCCGTCCTGGACGCTGTCGTTCTTCATCGGGGGATAGCCCGCTCTCCGGTTTCCTCCCCCGCCCCCTCGGACCGGCCGGCGGCCAGCAGCGTCTCGATCGCCCGTCGGGTACGGGCTATGAGCACGTTGCGATCCGCGATATCGAGACCGTCCACTGTAATCGGCTCCCCGATCTGCACGCGCACGGTCACCGGCCGAATGACCGGACTGCCCTTGCGCATGGCGGCGTCAGCACCCTGCACGGCGACCGGCACGATCGGGGCCCGCCCCTTGATGGCCATGATGAACCCCCCTTTCTTGAAGGGAAGCAGCCGCCCGGTCCGGCTGCGCGTGCCCTCGGGAAAGATCATGAACGAGTCGCCTGCCGCCAGTGCCGCCGCGGCGCGGTCTATCGCCCGTGCGCTCTGGTCCCGATTGCCGCGCTCGATCGGCACGAATCCCACCAGGTCGAAGACGTTGCGAAGGACCGGCAGCGCTGCGCGCAGCTCCGCCTTGTAGAGGATCTTCAGCCGGGGGTGAATGGCGGCGAGAGCCATGTAGATGATCGGCGGCTCGAGATTGCTGCGGTGATTCGCGCAGTAGACGGCCCCCCGCGCGACCTGAACGTGGCCGCCGCCGACCGCCGTGAAACGAATGCCGGCGGCCCCGAGCCCCAGACGCACACCACCGCGGCCGAGCGCGTACAGGATGCCCGGCCGGCGAAGAACGTACGCCAGGATCATTCCGATGGGACCGAGGACAAGAACCCAGAGCGCAACGCTCAGGAACGCGGCCGCGGATCGAACGGCCGCGACGGTGGTGCTGACGAGTTCCGCCACGGGCGCGGTCGCTACGGACTTGCGGGCGTGACCTCGGTGGCCTCCGGCGTTTCGGAAGCCTCGGACGCATCGCCGGTATCGGACGCCTTTACCTTGGCGGCACTCTCCTTGGCGAGTTGCCGCTCCCGGTTGGCGAGGCAGCGATCGAGCGCTGCCTCCACGCGATCTTCGATCGCCTCGTTGGACTCGCTCGCGACCTCGGAGATCTCCGACACGACCAGGAACTTCGCGCGGTCGAGCATCCGCTTTTCGCGGAACGACAGATTCTTCGACTGGCTGAGGTGATTCAGGCTCTTGAGAACGTCGACGACGTCGTACAGAGAACCCGTCCGCATCTTGTTGGAGTTGTCCTTGAAACGACCCTTCCAGTTCTGGTGATTGTCGATTTTACCGTTGCCAAGCAGCGTGAAGAGCTTCTTGACCTCGTGATCGCCGATCGCGCGGCGCAAGCCGACGTTCTCGACGTTGTCCACCGGGACCAGGACGGTCGTGTCACTCGAAGCCATCCGCAACGAGTAGAACCCGCACGTCGTACCCATGATGGTCCGGGTCTCGATTCGCTCGACGACGCCAAGTCCCTGGTTGGGATAGATGACCTTGTCTCCGACCTCGAACTGCAACATGGCCCCCCCGGACGTATAAGGTGGACGGCAGCGCTGGACGGGCCTCTACGAGAGGCGGGGAAACATTATAGCCGATCGAGCGCAGATACCCAACCGGAAGTCGCGCAGAATGAGCGGTTTGGCCGCTCTCCCGGCGTGTCGAGGCCGCCGCACGGCGCAGCGTCGCTCGACGACACCGGCTACGGCGGCACCCGCCGGGCCTGGATCCGAACGCCGGAGAGCTTGCGACCGCCCGACCGGCTGCACGCGCCCCGGCTCGAAGGGCTGTTGTAGAGTAACGCCGTGCAACCGCGGCCCGATGCCGCACGTCACCAGGAGGACACGATGAGGTCACGATGTTTCAGCGCGACGGTGTGCGCGCTCGCGCTGGGAGCCCTGGTCCTCGCTGGGCCGATGGTAGCGCCGGGCGTCGGCCACGCGGCCGCGCAGGACAGCCGGAGCCTGGCGCCGTTCGTACCGACGCCGGACGACGTCGTCGAGCGTATGCTGGCCCTGGCCGGGGTCACGGAAAACGACGTCGTATACGACCTCGGATGCGGAGACGGGCGCATCGTCATCGCCGCAGCCCGAGAATTCGGGGCGCGCGGCGTCGGTGTGGACATCGACCCGCAGCGCATCGCCGAGGCGAACGCGAACGCGGAACAGGCCGGCGTGCAGCACCTCGTAGAGTTTCTCGAGCAGGACGCCATGCAGGTCGACGTGTCCGAAGCGACGGTCGTGACCCTCTATCTGCTGTCGTCTTCCAACGCCCGGCTGAAACCGATCCTGACGCGCCAGCTTCGACCCGGCGCCCGGATCGTGTCGCACGCATTCAGCATGGGCAACTGGGCTCCGGACGCCGTGGATCGCTTCGAGGACGCCCGCGGAAGTACGCGTACACTCTACTTGTGGCGGCATGACGGCACCGTCAGGCCGTGACCGGCAGCCGGAGTGGCGAAATTGGCAGACGCGCTGGACTCAAAATCCAGTGGGGTTCACTCCTCGTGTGGGTTCGAGTCCCACCTCCGGCACCAGCTCCCTTCCGTACCCCGGAATTCGCCGTCTCATCCATCAGGAGGTTGTATCGTGACACGCTTCTCCATCGCCGCCGCGCTCGCCCTAGCCTTCGCGCTGGCGCCGCTCGGGGCCCAGCAGATTGACAACAGCGACGCGCCGGAAATCCCGTTCGTCTCCGTGCCGGGCTATCTGAGGTATTCGCCTGACATGAATCTCGGCGAGATCCTCGGCGTCGCCGAGAACTCCAAGGGGCATCTGCTGGTGCTCAACCATCCGGGTACCGCCACGAGCGGCCCGCTGTACGGCAACGCGACGACGCAGTTGCTCGAGTTCGACGACACCGGCAACTTCTTGCGCGAGCTCGGGCAGGGCGTCTACGGGCTCGGCTACTCGCACTCGGCACGTTACGACCGGTACGACAACCTCTGGATCGTCGACAAGGGCACCAACGCGGTGACCAAGTTCGACCCGGCCGGCTACGTGACGATGAACCTCGGCCGGCGCCCCGAAGGGTACGAGCCACCCAAGCACATCTCGCCGCGGGAGGCCCGACACGTCGACGGATACTTCAACGGACCGACCGACGTCGGGTGGGACCAGGACGACAACATCTACATCAGCGACGGCTACGTAAACTCACGGGTCGCCAAGTTCGACAAGCATGGGAACTGGATCAAGTCGTGGGGCACTTACGGAAGCGAGGATGGAGAACTCATCCTGCCGCACAGCCTGGGCGTCGACCGCGACGGCCACGTCTACGTCGCCGACCGCTCCAACCGGCGCATCCAGAAGTTCGACTCGGACGGCAACCTGCTGCAGATCATCTATCTGAACGTACCGTACGACAAGACGCGGCAGCCGGTCCTCGGCAACGTGAACCCGAACGCGCCCGACGAAACGGCACCGTGGACGATCTGTATCTCCGACGGAGAAACGCAGTACCTGTTCGCATCGGACGTGGAACCGGGACGCGTCTACAAGATGACGCTGGACGGCAAGATCCTCGGGTGGCTCGGAGAATCAGGCCGCCAGCTCGGACAGTTCAACTGGCTGCACGGCATCTCGTGCCGGTCCGAAGACACCCTGTACGTCGCCGACCTGAACAACTGGCGCGTTCAGAAGCTGCTGCTGGATCCGCGCGGCAGCTCTACGGAGCAGTAGAAGAAGGACCCTGCGGGAAGGCGGGGAGCGCCGCCGTCGGGAACGGCGGGGGTGCTCCCCCCGGTCCGCCACCTCCCTCAGCCCTCCGCTTTTTCTCCCCGTCTCGACGCCCAGTAATTCCGCATCCGCTCCGAGATGGCCTGACGCTGCTCCTCGGTCATCGCGCGCTTCCGCTTCGGCGGGGCGGCGACGGCCACGACGACCTTGCGGGCCTTCCTCTTGCCGCGCGCGGCGGGCGCGGGCGCATCCGCCAGCTCTATTGCCTCGATTGCACGTTGTATCGCGACAAGCTGAGTCTTGAGCGCCTTCTCTTCGTTCCGCAGCGCGTCCAGGATTCCGCTCTTCGACATTGTCAACTGCCCCCTTTGAACCGGACCCGCGACGGCATCGTGCGGATCTCCGTCTCGCGATTGCGCGACAGTCTACTACAAATTCATATCTATGAAGCACGTCGACTCGTCTGCCGGTGTGTCAAGCCGCCGCACACGCACGTCGCATGTAGGAGGGACGCCCTAACGGCACGGGAAGCCGCGGACGGGACATGGAATCGGCATTCGACCACGAACGGTTACGAATCACCGCCGGTCTCGCGCTGCGTCGCCATCAATCGCCGCCGTCTGGCAAACGCGCGCAGGTCGGTTACCTGGTCGAATTCGTCGACGATCTCGCGGCCGATCAGCTCCTCCAGAACGTCCTCCAGCGTAACGATGCCGGCAAATCCGCCGAACTCGTCGATCACCGCCAGCATGTGCCGGCGGCGGGCGAGAAACGTCCTCAGCACCCGATCGAGCGGCGCCGCGGCGACCACGAAATTGATGGGCCGCATCATTTTCTCCAGGGTCGTCTCGAAACGATCCTCTGCAACCGCCTTCAGGATATCGACCTTGTGGACGACACCTACGAGTTCCTCGGGGTCCTCTGCGTAGATGGGAATGCGGCTGTACTTGTCCAGCTCCGTCATCGCCGCCGCATCGCGAACGGTCAAGGAGGCCGCCAGAATGAAGACGACCGGGCGCGGCGTCATGACCTCCGACACGGTCCGCCGCTCGAGTGCAAGGACGTTCTGAATCACGCGGGCTTCGTGCGGCTGGAAGTCGCCCGACCGCAGGCCGAGCCGGACCATCGTCAGCAACTCTTCGTCCGAGATTCGGTGCTCCTGGGATTCGGCACGAAAGACGCGGGTGGCGAGTTGCGTCAGCGCGATGAGCGGGCGGAAGAGAGCCACCAGCCACGCCAGCGGTCTGGCGACGAACGGAGCCAGCGCCCGCGCGTAGACCACCCCGACCGTCTTCGGCAGCACCTCCGAGAAGAGGAGGATCGCCAAGGTGAAGACAAGTGAGAACACCCAGATGCGCGCAGCGCCGAAGGCCCCGGCCGCCAGGGCGCCCGCCAGCGCTCCGCCGCCGGTATTCGCAATGGTATTGAGCGACAGCACGGCGGCGATCGGCCGGTCCACCTTCTGCCGCATCTGTTTCAGAATGCGGCCGGAAGGGCGCTTCGCAAGGTCGAGGGCCTCGATTCGACTCGCCGGGACCGAATAGAGAACCGCCTCGAAGAGCGAGCAGGCCGCGGATGTTCCTACTACCAAGCCAACCACGACGAGCAACTCCAGCATGGCTGTCTCCGGTTGATGGCGGCGATCCGAACCTGCCGGCGCCTCATCGGGCTCCCAGGCTGACCGCCAGCAGGGTGTCGTCGCTCCGCACGTAGAACCGGCCGTCGGCCAGCGCCGGATAGGCCCGCACGGTGCCGCGGAGCACTCGCGCGCGAGCGAGCGGGGTGAAAGCCTCCGGGGAGGCCTCGGCGAGCATCAGCTCACCGGACTCGCGCATGACGACGAGCAGATCGCCGGCCAGCAACACGCTGCCGGCGCCGAATCGAGGCACGTCCCAGGCGACGTCTCCGGTATCGAGAGCCACCGCGCGCAGGCTCGGTCCATACTCCTGCCGCCCGTGATAGCCGTAGAGGTAGCCGTCGCGGTACGCGCTGGTCGCGTAGTGATTGGACATCGCGTCGTCCGACCTCCACAGCTCGTCGAGGCCGGATCCCGCGACCCGAAACAGACCGGCGCCGGTGCCGTACTGCGCCGAGATGAAGACGAGATCGTCGATGACCAGCGGCGTGGCGGCATTGACCGAGGCCCGGATGCGGGCCCGCCAGCTCCGGCGAAAGCGTTCCCGGCCGCTGGCGGGATCGAGACTGACGAGGTTGTCGCGCGTGAAGAAGAGCGCGTGCCGGACGCCGCCGAAGGTCGCCGCGACCGGCGACGAATAGCTCGCCTCCTCGCCGGCCACGGTCCAGAGCACCTCGCCCGAGTCGGCATCGAAGGCCACGATGCCGGCATCCGGCCCGCCGACGTTGGCGATCACCCTGCCGTCCTCGACGAGGGGTGAGCCGGCCGCGCCGAAGAACGCCTTCCGGAAGCGGAACCGCGACCGCGTGTCGACGCTCCAGACCCTGTTGCCGGTGCCGAGATCGACCGCGTGCAACTGCCCTTGCGCGCCGAACGTGTAGACGCGATCTCCTGCCACGACCGGCGCGGAACGAGGTCCCTCGTCGAACCCGAAGTCGTCGCGGTAACTGGACGGATAGTCGTACCGCCAGATCGGATCGCCGGTCTCGGCGTCGAGGGCCTCGAGCACCTCGCGGTTCCGTACGCGATGGAACACCAGCAGGCGACCGCCCGAAACGACGGGGCCCGCGAAGCCTTCGCCAACCGGGCGGCGCCAGAGTTCACGCGGCGCCCCCCCCGGCCAGGTGCGCTCGAGCGGCGGGCCAAGGTAGTGACCGTCACGGCCCGGACCCAGGAAGTGCGGCCAGTCCTGTGCACCGAGTGTCGTCCCCGCGACGGCCAGCAGGACCGCTCCGACGCCCGCGAGCCAAATGCGCTTCGCCGCCGATTCCCCGCGCTCTTCGTTGCAAGCTCTCATCGTCCCCTCCCGGCTCCGGCCTCGCCACCCGCCACCCGCCATTCTCTCGCCAGCGCCGCGTAGACCACGTGATCCACGAAGTGGTCGTACAGCCACTCCGCGTCGCGCAGCAGCCCCTCTTCCCGCAGGCCGAGCCGGACCGGGATCGCACGGCTCCGGTGGTTGCCCGACGCGCACCGAATCTCGATGCGGTTCAGTCGGGCGGTGTCGAACGCGCGAGAAATCAGCGCGCGGCACGCCGCCGTAGCCAGCCCGAGGCCCTGATAGGATTCGCCGATCCAGTACCCGATCGAGGTGCTCCGGTTCCGCCAGTCGACGTGGTGATGCCCAATTACCCCCGCGATACGACCATCGAGGGTCAGAGCGAGCTGCACACCGTCGTTGCGGGCTGCCTGCGACTGCGCGGCGCGGATGAACGTCCGCGTGTCGTCGACTCGGCGAACGCTGTCGAGCCACGGCAGCCATTGCCGCAGGTAGCCGCGGTTGGCGTCGGTCAGGGAGAAGATCTCATCGGCGTCCGCGGGGTCGAGCGGGACAAGCCGGCAGCGCTCCGTGACCGGAATCGTCAGCATGAAGGTGTCCGGCGCCACCGTGCGCCGATTGGCGCCGATTATAGCTGCCTCCCGTTGGGGCGCCCGCGGGTCCACGCCCGTCACGGGGCGCGATCGAGCCACGTATAATGCGTGCTGCATCGCGACTGCGCTACGCTACGACGCGCTACGCCACGACGCAACCGTGGACAGGCGGCACCCGTGAATCACGATTCGCACTATCTCGACGCACTCCGCACGCGTGCCACGGCATTGCCTTTCTTTCGGCTCATCGGGCTCGAGGTCGTGGACATGCAGCCGGGACGGTCCGTCCTGACCATTCGGCACCGCCCGGATCTCGCGCAACCGGTCGGGATCCTGCACGGCGGGGTCACGGCCGCGCTGGTCGACACCGGAATAGCCTACGCGGTACTGGCCCGCGATGAGATCCGACCGCTGGTCGAGGCGGGCGGGTCGGTCGTCGCCATCGACCTGCGGATCAAGTACTTTCGTCCGGTTGCCGCCGGCCGGCTGACCTGCGTGTCCACGGTAACGCGGATGGGCCGGCGGATCATCCACGGCGAGAGCATCGTCACCAACGAGCAGGACAGGGAGGTCGCCCGCGGCGACTCCATCTACGGAACCGTGAATGCGCAGGAGATGGCGCGGCACGGCGCTCCGTCCGGCGCCATGCACGTGATGCCGGAAGCGGTGGCGCACACCGTCTCCGAGGAGGGGGCATGAAGGCTCGTCTTCAACTCGCAATGGTCGCCGTGCTGGGGCTGAGCACGCTTGCCGGCGTCGCTCCGGTCGGACTCGCGCAGACGCAGGAGCCGGCCGTCGGGATGATTCCGGTCGAAGGCGAGGGTGCGCGGTACTGGCCTCGCTGGCGCGGGCCGTCCGGGCAGGGCCTCGTGACGGACTCCGGCTATCCCGACCGCTGGAGCGCCAACGACAACGTCGTCTGGCGCACCCCGGTGCCGGGGCGCGGCAATTCCTCGCCCGTCGTCTGGGGCGACCGCATCTTCCTGACGGCGGGCCGCGACCGCGGCCGACGGCTGTACGTCCTGGCCTTTCGACGCAGCGACGGGGCGCTCCTGTGGGAAACCGAGGTGGCGCCGGGGCCACGCGAAGCGGTGCACCAGAAGAACGGACCGGCGTCGGCCACCCCGACGACCGACGGCGAACGGGTGTACGTGTCGCTGGGCAGCCGCGGACTGGCCGCGCTCGACTTCGACGGCGCCGTGCTCTGGCAGACCGAGGTGGGGCGCATCGCCAACTACCACGGGCCGGCTGGCTCGCCGCTGCTCTACCGCGACAGGCTCATCGTCTACCAGGACCAGCGGCGCGGCGGCTTCGTAGCCGCCTACGACACCGCGACCGGCGAGCAAATCTGGAGGACCTCCCGCAGCCAGAGCGTCGGCTGGGGGTCCCCGGTGGCGATCCGGGTCGGCGACCACGACGAGCTGGTCGTGAGCAGCCAGCGCACGGTGAACGCGTACGACCCGGACACGGGGCGCGAGCTGTGGCGCTGCGGCGGGAACAACTTCGAGGTCATTCCGACACCGGTCGTCGAGGCGGGCCTGCTCTTCTGCACCTCGGGGCGCGCGGGTCCGACGCTGGCGATCCGGCCCGGCGGACGGGGCGACGTCACGGACACGCACATCGCGTGGTCGACGTCGCGCGGCTCGCCGTTCGTTCCCTCGCCGCTGGCCTACGACGGCTACCTCTATACCATCAACGACATGGCGAGCATCGTCACCTGCTTCAAGGCCGCCACCGGCGAGGTCATGTGGCAGGCGCGGCTCGGCCGCGCCGTCCGCGAGGGCTTCTCGGCCTCGCCAGTGCTGGTCGACGGCAAGGTCTTCTTCACGAACGACGACGGGATCACCTTCGTCCTGCGGGCGGGTCCGGAGTTCGAGCTGCTCCATACCAACGACGTCGGCGCCCGGACCTTCGCGTCGCCGGCGCTGGTCGACGGGAGGTGGTACATCCGCACGGAGAACGAGCTGCTGGCCATCGGCGACACACCCTGAGGGGCGTTCAGAAGATGGCCAGCGGATTGAGCGGCGAGCCGGTCCCACCCTCGACGGCCAGCGGCGCCGCCACCAGCAGGAACTCCCAGCGGCCCTGGCGCGACGCTTCCGCGGCCAGCGCCTCGAGATCGAGGTTGTCGAACAGCGGCATCCCCATCGCCACGATGGTCAACTGGTGGATCGGCTGCGTCACGCCGTCCACGCCGGAGGGCAGGACGTCGTTGGTGCCGTCGGCGCCGAGCATGGCGACGCCGCGCTCGCGGAGCCAGGGCGCGACCGAGGCATGCAGTCCGGCCGCCTCGCGATTCATCTCCCACGGTCCGTGCTCCGCCCGGCGCGCCCAGCGTCCGGTGCGCACGAAGAGGATGTCGCCGCTCTCGACCCGCAGGCGCGCCTCGCTCTCCCAGGCTTCGAGGTCCTCGACCTGGATCGGCGTCCCGGGCTCGAGATAGTCGACGCCCTTCAGGCGCGGTATGTCCATCAGGATGCCGCGGCTGACGATGCCCTGCTTGAAATTGCCGATCCCCAGCTTTCCGCAGCCGTCCGCCGTCACCTCGTCGGCGCGGATGAAGCCGTTGTACAGCGCCCCCCCCTGCATCATGTGGCAGAGCGAGTCCATGTGCGAGTGGGCGTAGCCGTGATAGGCGAACGTGTAGCGGTCGCTACGGAAGGGACCGGGACTATCCGGACCGAGCATCTCGTAGCCGACCGGCGAGGTGACCTCGATGTCCGCCTCGGTCAGGTAGGTGTGCGACAGGGACACCGAGACGCCCGCGGTGGCCAGGGCCAGCGCCCCGCGGCGCTTCTCCGGCGTCACCAGGTTGAGCGTGCCCGACTCGTCGTCGTCGCCCCAGCGGCCCCAGTTCGAGAGCTCGCTCATCCAGCCGTCAATCGTCTCCGCCGTGACCTGTTCCTGCCCCTGCGCGTTGTCCGGAGCCTGCGCCCCGAGGGGCGCAGACACCACGACGTACGCCGCCAGCACGCCACTGACGAGCCCCGCTACGCCGATCCCATACCCGGTCGTCCTCTTCATCTGTCTGCTCCTCCGGCCCCCGTTGAACGGAAACCCACTGCACGTCCGCGGTGCGTCGACGCCCCGGATTCTACACGCGCCGTATCCTGCTAGAAGCGGAACAGGCGGTTGAACTTCACGACGAACGCCCGGTTCTCCAACCCGCGAAACCGCGGCGTCAGCGTGTCGCGCTCGTCCGTGTAGACGACGAACAGCTCGCTGCCCGGTTGATACTCCCACCGCAGGCGGATGTTGGTGCCCAGCGAGTCGGAGCCCGAGTTGTACTGCAGCAGCGCCGCGACGAACATGCGGGGCGTTAGGGTGTAGATGGCGCGTGTCGTGATCAGCTCGGTCGTGAAGTCGCCCTGGGGGAGCTCGATCCAGTTGAACGACAGCGACGGCTCCAACGCCAATTGCGGCGACAGGTTTATGCGGCCGCGGAAGTAGCCGACGCTCGTCCACTCGCCGCCGAAGAATTGGCCGCGGTCGAAGGTCAGCCCCCCGGACGTGGTGCGCTGCTGTCCCAGCGCATAGACGACCCGGGCGTTGGTGAAGGAGTAGCCGCCGACAGGAATCGTGACGTCCTTGTGGATGTCGAACGACTCCTTGAGGAACTCGTAGTTGTCGGTGGCGCCGGCAAAGAACCGATCGCCGTTCTCGAACTCGATCCCGAAGATCCCCTGCTGCAGCCGGGTCTCGAGCAACCCCGCCCCGTCGGCGATGTAGTCCAGGCTGCCCTCGAACAGGAACTTGCGCACCGCGGCGATCGACCGCGGACGAGGACTGAATCGGAACGAGCCGAACGAGCGGCGGAAGTCGTCGCGGCGCAGAAAGCCGACCTCCGGGTTGAAGTTCGCGCCGACGCCGAGGCGCTCGATCACCGCGCCCCAGCGGTCACCGCTGTAGTCGAGCTGCCCCTGGTAGCTGGTGTCGTCGCCGGGTCGCCCCGGGGTCTCGGTCCGGGCAACGTAGGTGTTGACGTTCAGGTTGTCGTAGAAGGAGAACACGCCGTCGACGCCGTAGGTATAGCTGGCCCCGGGCGCCTCGGTCGAGACCGACCGTCCCGTGAACAGCGCGCCGACGGCGCTCCGGCGCAGCACGTCGCGCTTCAGGCGGGCCACCGCGAAGTTCGTCGGCGCCGTGCCGGCCGCCGACTCCGAGCCGGTCTGCACGTCGAGCAGGCCGATGCTGTAGGGTCCGACCTTGCCGGTGAGCCGGCCGCCGCCCTGAATCGGCACCGTCCGGCCGTCGTCCAGGCCGATGCGCCGGCTGAAGAAGAGCACCGGCGCGGCGCCGCCGAACCGTTCGCCCTTGAAGTAGTAGGCGGTCGGGCCGCCGCGGAACCCGCCGCCGAAGTCGAAGATCCCCTGCCCTTCGAGGAAGAACTCGCGCTTCTCGGGAAAGAAGAGGCTGAAGCGGGTCAGGTTGACCTGCTGCTCGTCCACCTCCACCTGCGCGAAGTCGGTGTTGTAGGTGAGGTCCGCCGTGAGCCCCTGCGTCACGCCGTACTTCACGTCGACCCCGAAGTCGCCGCTCGGGTCGTTCGAAAGCCGGGGCGTGGCGTTGAGGTCGGTCGTCACGTCGGAGATCGCGTACGGCTTGATCTCCAGCCGGGTCCCGGACTCGGGCACCTCGACGCCGACGAGCGTGGCGGCCGAGGAGAACCGGAACATCCCCTGGAACGAGAGCGCGGCCGGGATCGGCGTCAGGAACGACCGCTCATTCGTCGAGGCGACGTTGCGCTGAAAGTTGATGCCCCAGGTCTGCAACGGACCGGTCCGGTAGCGGAGCGACTTGAAGGGAATCGCCATCTCCAGGGTCCAGCCCTGCTCGAAGCGGCCGGCCCGGACGTCCCACACCGCGTTCCAGTCCAGATTGGGCGTCCGCTCGTTCGTGATGGTCGCATCGAACAGCGCGCCGAGCGGGTTCGTTATGAAGTTGAAGCCGTTCCGGCGGTCGTAGTAGGTGTCGAGCACGACCGAGAAGGTCTCGTTGCCGAACATGCTGTAGCTGTCGCGCTTCATCTCGTTGGCGATCATCCGCTCCGGATCGGTGCTCCAGCAGCGCGCAGCGACGTAGAGGGTGTCCCGATCGAACAGCACCCAGACCTCGGTCTGATCCCGCGCGGGGGCCCCCTCGTCCGGCTCCTGCTGGATGAAGTCGGTCACCGGCGGCACCGTGTAGTAGACGCGCTCGTCGAGCTGCCCGTCGAGCTGCAGGGCACCGTCGAGACGAATTGCCCGCATGGTGGCGCGGCCCTCCGCGTCGCGGGCGATGACCTCCGGCGCGAGCGGCGGTGGGGGACCGTAGATGATGGCCGGGGCCATGGCGAACCCGGCGCTTCCCGCCGCTCCGGCGGACGCCGCCGGTGCCGGCAACGCTGTTGCGCGGGCCAGACGGGCACTCAGCTCGTCCTGAAGCGCGAACAGCTCGGACACCGCGCCGTCCACCGTCGTGGCGAAGTCCACCTGCCCGGTGTTGCCGTCCACCAGCTCCGCGGTCAGCCGGAGCCGGTCGGCGAGCCGCTGATAGCCTCCGCGCACCAGCCAGCGTCCCGGCGACTGCGAGGCGCCCGAGGCGAGGTCGGCGTCGAGCGTAGCAGCGATGCCCTCTCCAACCCAGTCGTCGGCCGGGTCCCCACTGATGTTCCGGAACGAAAGAACCGTGATGGCCGCCGCGGGAACCCTGGGCGGTGCCGGGAGGAACCCCTCACCCGGGGCGGCCGGGGCAATCGGGACCGGCGGAGCCGGCATGGATACCTTGCCTTCCGCCTCCTGCGCCGACACGACCACCGGCGCAACGACGGCGCACGCCGCCAGCCAGCCGATGACGAAGCGGGACCACAAGGAGAGGGAGGACATGCGTGCGCGCAACGTAGTAGTTTACCGCGATGCACTCCTCTCCCGACCTCTGTGCGTGGCCGGCGACCGATCTCGTCCGCTCCATCGCCGCCCGCGAGCTCTCGGCGGTGGAGGTGATGGAAGCGCACCTCGCCCGCATCGACCGGGTCAACCCGGCTGTCAACGCCATCGTGACGCTGCTGCCGGACGAGGCGCGCCGCGGAGCGGAAGCGGCCGACGCGGCGGTCGTGCGAGGCGACGCGCGCGGGCCGCTGCACGGGCTGCCGGTCGCCCACAAGGACCTCACGTGGACGAAGGGCATCCGGACCACCTTCGGGTGCCGGGCGTTCGAGCACTTCGTGCCCGACGCGGACGCACTCATCGTCGAACGGCTGCGCGCGGCCGGAGCCATCACCATCGGCAAGACCAACACCCCCGAGCTCGGCGCCGGATCGCAGACGTTCAACGCGGTGTTCGGCGCGACCCGCAATCCCTACGACACGACGAAGACCTGCGGCGGGAGCAGCGGCGGCGCGGCGGTGGCGCTAGCCACCGGGATGCTCCCCATCGCCGACGGCAGCGACCTCGGCGGATCCCTGCGCAACCCGGCCGGCTTCTGCAACGTCGTCGGCTTCCGGCCCTCGCCCGGGCGCGTGCCGATCTGGCCGAGCCAGGCCGCCTGGTTTCCGATGGGCGTGCAGGGACCGATGGCGCGCAACGTGACCGACGTCGCGCTGATGCTGAGCGCCATCGCCGGTCCGGACCCGCGGGCGCCGATCTCCTTGCCGGAGCCGGGAGCGACCTTCCAGCCGCCGCTGGATCGGGACATGGACGGCACCCGCATCGCCTGGAGCCGCGACCTCGGCGGGCTGCCGGTGGACCCGCGCGTGACGGCGGTGATCGACGGCGAACGAGCAATGTTCGAGCGTCTCGGCTGCGTCGTCGAGGACGCCGAGCCGGACATGAGGGACGCCAACGAGGTGTTCAGGGTCTGGCGCGCCTGGTACTTCGAGCTCTGCTACGGCGGGCTGCTCGACGAGCAGCGGGGCGTCCTGAAGGACACCGTGATCTGGAATATAGAGGAAGGACGGCGGCTCACCGGCCCGCAACTCGGCAAATCGATGCGCGCCTGGACCTTGCTGCTCGACCGCGCGCACCGCTTCATGGAACGTTACGACTTCCTGGTCCTGCCGGTCAGCCAGGTGCCCCCGTTCGACGTCGACCAACCCTACGTCACCGAGATCGACGGCGTGAAGATGGAGACCTACCTCGACTGGATGAGCTCCTGCGCCCACATCTCGGTGCTCGGCCTGCCGGCCATCTCCGTGCCCTGCGGATTCACGGACGACGGCCTGCCGGTGGGCATCCAGATCGTCGGCCGCCAGCACGACGACCTGGGGGTGCTGCGGCTCGCCTACGCTTTCGAGCAACTGAATGGGGCCGGCCTGCGGCGACCGCCGATAGAGGATCTCGCACGGGGCGGCGCGTGAACGCCCTTGCCGGCCGCAACATCGACCGCCTGCTCCATTCTCTCTTCGCGTGCGTCCTGTTCCTGACCGTCCTGTTCCTGTGGCAACTCTCGTACGCAGGCTCCTGCGTCGCCCTTGCCCTGCCGGGCCTGGCCTTCGTCGTGATCTTCTATGGCCTGCTGGAGTACCGGCTGGAGAGGAAGCGCTTCTGCGTCGACCACTATCTCGACCGCGCCTCACCTCTGCACGGCTGGTTCAGGAGAACGGGGTTGTCGGCACCGATCTCCCTGGTCGTGGCCCTACCGCTGGCGGCGTTCCTGTCCGTCTTCGCGGCGCGCTCGTGGCCGACCGACTGGTACTTCCTGTTCGCGGCGGCAACCGCCGCGCCGCTGCTCCATCACGCGCTGGGGAGCTGGCCCGGGCGGCACTTCAGGAGCGGCGAAGGCGACGCACGGAGACCCGCCCTCGCGGACATCCTCGTCGCGCGCCTAGCGGGCACGCTGCTGCTGGCGGGCGTCGTCGCCGCCTACGTCTACGCCGGCTACTACCTGATACCCGTGCCCGAGGACATCTTTCCCGAATCGATGGAACGGACCGTGGAGGCGTTCTCGGTCCGAGCGCGCTCGGCATGCCCGATCGTCGAGGACACGCTCCTGATCGCGGCCCAGCTCGACGGGCTTTCCTCGTACTTCGTCACCACCGCGGCAACCTCGGCGTGGCTGCATGACGGGATCCGGCCGGTCGTATGGGCCGCCTTCTTCCTGAACGCCGCCATGGTGTTCGGCGGGTTCGTGCGCGGGCTGGAGGGGTCGATCCTGCTCGCCTGCCGGTTCGGGCGTCATCGAAAGGACGAGTGATGTCGAACAAGTGGCCCTGAAGACGGCCGGCAAGGCGGTCGTCAAAGTCGGGAGTCCGGTGGGCGCGGCCGCGGCGGGAGCGGCTGCCGGTTCCGTCCTGGGCCCGGCCGGGGCCGCGATCGGCGGCATCGTCGCCGGCGCCGCAGCCTGGTTGGCAGTCGACAGCGCAGCCGTGAACATCGACGAGCACCTGAACCGGAGCGACCTGGAACAAGATCTGACCGAGCTGGTCGACGAGTCGAAAGCGCAGCTCCGAACCGGCCTCTCGGAGGCGGTCGAAGAAGCGAAGTCCAAGGCGCTCGCGGTACTCGGCCCGGCACAGGCGGACTCCTGCGCCGACGACGACAACGACGCTGATCGAGGCCCGCTGGATCCGGTCCCGCCGTCGAGACTGCCAAACCGTAGTTGACGGAATCGTCCGCAGCCCGCTGACGTCCTCGTCGGACCGAGGAAACGAAGGGCCGGGAGTCGTGGTACCCTGCGGGCATGGCCTTCGACACGCACACGGCCGTGAAGACGTTGACCAACGCCGGCGCCGATGAAGCGCTGGCTGTGGCGGTGGTTGAGGTCGCGCGCGAGGCGAGCACGGAGGCTACCGGCGAGCTGGTCACGCGATCGCACTTCGACACGGCGCTCGCGCAGCTCGAGTCCCGCCTGGCTTGGCGTCTGGTCACGGCTGGCATCGCGATCGCGGCCGTCGTCGTCGCGGCGTTGCGGTTCCTCGGCTGAACTCGGTCCGGAGGAGCTCAGAGCCATGCGGATCGCAGGCGCCGTTCTCGTCGTTACCCTCACGATCCGTTCTCTGTGAAGCTGCTCGACCGCCGCACATCCAATTCTGGCGCCCGCTGAAGGTGCAGCGCTCCAGAGGATCTGATCCTGCTCGCCTGCCGGGCACCGGAACGGTATCGTAGGGACTGACGCATGCTGCGGCCGAGACCTCGACCGGCGCCCGAACGGAGCGGCGTCGCGACCTGGACGCGGCGGGCCGTCCTGCTGCTGGGGTCCGTTACGCTACTGTGCATCGTGGCCGCGGGCACCGTGGTCGACCCGCTGCTGTACGTCGGCCCGCCCCGCGTCGACCCGCCTTCTCCCAGCGCCGACGCGGACCCGCCATGCCCGGACGTGGCCCTGTTCCCGGAGAGCCGCGCCCCGCTGACGGACGCCGAACTGGCGCTGGTAGCGCGGACCCGGTGGCACGGGCTTCGGGCGCGCCTGCGCCGCGAGCCGCTCCCACGGACCGTTCACACGCTCGGGGCGCAATTGGACGCGGCGTTCGAGCCGACGTACGCGAGCATTCCCGCGTTTCTCGACTGGCACTATTCGGTCGCGGGGCAGTACACGCAACTCGCCCAGGCGACGCTCGGCCGACTGCTGGAGTCGGAGGCCGCACAGACGGCTCTCGACCACCTGCAGAACTCGCCACTCGGCCGCACGGCCCTCGAACGGCTGGGCGAATCGGATATCGCCCGGGCGGCCCTCCACCGGCTGCAGGACTCGGAAACCGTCCGGACGGCCCTCGACGAGTTGCGGCGGGGAGTGGACTCGCGCCTGTTCTCCGATCTGCCGGACCGCATCCGGGACGCGTCGGCCGATGTCGAGCGCGTCATGAAGGAAGAGCTGCGCGCCCTCGTCGAACAGCGAATCCGGAATGAAGTGCAGACGCTGCCGTCCGCCGCATACACCGTGGACTCGACGTCGTGCCCCGGCGGTGACGTCCCCGACCCGCGGATCGTCTACGCGAGCATGTTGCAGGCGGCTACCCCGCGGACCCTCGCGAGATTCACCGCTTCCGCCGCCCCGACCGGCGTCCTGGCGGCCGGCGCCGTGCTGCGCGGCGGTGCCGCGTCCGGAGCGCTCGTCAGGAACCTGTCCGGCCGGCTGTTCTCCCGCGCCGCGAGCCGGACGGCAGGCACGATCGGCGCCGCGTTGGGAGGCTTGGCCGCGGGTGCCGCGGCGTGGCTGCTGGTCGATTTTGCCGTCTTGTTCGTCGACGAGCGGCTCAACCGGGACGATCTCGAGCGAGAGCTGATCCGACTGGTGAACGAGCGTAAGGCGGAGGTCGAGGCGGCGATGGCGGCCGCAGTCGACGACGCAAGGCTGGAAGCGCTGGGCGCGCGCACGCCATCCGACCTGGCGAGCGGCGCCCCACCGGACGATTGAGCAATCGCCAGCCGCGACGGTCCGCCGGACGCCGCCGGGTCACGGGCGGCCCGCGCGGCCGAGGCCCGGAGCCTGCGGGCAGGAGCCTCGCCGCAATTGGAGCGGTGCTGCGCCCCGCCCGGACGCCGAAGCGGTAGAATGCCGCCGATGCATGTGCGATCACCCACGACCCGGGAGGCTCCGATGTCAGCTCCAACCAATCGATTCCTGGCGATTCTCGCAGCCGGCACCCTGGCCGCTGCCGGCTTGATTCTCGACGGGCACGCCGTCTCCGCGTGGCAGAGCATCGGCCTGGACGCCGATGACATCGGCGGCGTCGTCAGCGGCCCGAACGGCTCCGAAGCGGGGGTCTGGGTCATCGCGGAAACGGACGACTTCGCGACCGGCCTGCGCAAGATCGTCGTGACCGACGACGAAGGGCGCTACGTCCTGCCGGATCTTCCCGATGCGCAGTACGAGGTCTGGGTGCGCGGTTACGGTCTCACCGATTCTCCGAAGGTCGCCGGGCGGCCGGGCCAGACCCTGGATCTGACCGCGGTAATCGCGGCGACGCCGGAAGAGGCCGCCGCCGTCTACCCGGCCAACTACTGGTACTCCCTGATGCAGGTGCCCGACCCGTCGGAGTTCCCGGGTACCGGGGCGGCCGGCAACGGCATTCCCCCGACCGTGCGCACGCAGGCCCACTGGGTCGACCTGCTCAAGCAGGGCTGCCAGCTCTGCCATCAGCTCGGGAACCTGGCGACGCGCGAAATCCCCAACGCGGCGGACTTCGACTCCACCGAGGCGGCCTGGGCGCACCGCATCATGACCGGCCAGCGGGCCTCCAACATGGGCGCCACCATCAACCGCTTCGGGCGCCAGCGCGCGGTCGCCGCCTACGCGAACTGGACCGACCGGATCATGGCGGGCGAGGTACCCCCGCAGCCGGAACGGCCGCAGGGCCGCGAGCGGGATGTCGTGCTCACCATGTGGGAGTGGGGCGGCGAGACGGGCTACATCCACGACGAGATCGCCAGCGACAAGCGCGACCCCCGTGTGAACGCCGGGGGCCCGATCTACGGCGTCGAGTTCGCTGGCGACAAGCTGGTCTGGGTGGATCCGAACACCAGCGAGGCGCACGAGGTCGTCCTGCCGGTGCGCGATACGCCCGGCGAGGGCGACTTCCGGTCGTACATCGCCCGGGAGATGCCGAACCCGTCCTTCTACTTCGGCGACGAGTTGATCTGGAACAATCCCGGCAACCCCCACAACCCGATGATGGACGCCGAAGGGCGCGTCTGGATGACCCATCAGATCCGGGGGCCCGGCAACCCGGCGTGGTGCCGTGAGGGATCGAGCAACCCGTTCGCGCAGTACTACCCCATCGATCGCGCCGCCCGGCACGTCGCCTACTACGATCCGGCGACCGAGCACGTGGAGCTCATCGACACGTGCTTCAACACGCACCACCTGCAGTTCGGCTTCGACGACGACGACACGCTGTACCTGAGTTCGGTGAGCGACGTGATCGGCTGGGTCAACACGAAGACCTACGCCGAGACCGGCGACGAATTGGCGTCACAGGGCTGGTGCCCGACCATCGTCGACACCACCGGCGACGGGCGGATCGGCGCCTGGACCGGCCTGCGCGAGGAACCGGATCCCACCAAAGACCGCCAGATGGGCCGCGGCTGGTACGGCATCGTCCCCGATCCGACCGACGAGAACGTCGTCTGGGCCGCGTCGGGCGGCGTCCCCGGCCAGATCGTGCGGCTGTCGATCGGCGACAACCCGCCGGAGACGTGCATCTCCGAGTACTACCAGCCGCCGTTCGAGAACCCGGACGCCCCGGTCCAGGGCTACTCGCCGCGCGGCGTCGACATCGACCGCAACGGCGTCGTCTGGACCGCGCTGTCCGGCAGCGGGCACATCGCGAAGTTCGACCGCAGCCAATGCGCGGTGCTGAACGGGCCGACCGCCACCGGCCAGCACTGCCCCGAGGGGTGGACGCTGTACGCCACGCCGGGCCCGCAGATGCAGGGCGTGGACGCGCACGGCAGCGCGGACTTCCACTATTACAACTGGGTCGACCAGTTCGACACGCTCGGCCTCGGCGAGAACGTCCCGATCGCCACCGGCTCGACGTCGGACTCGCTGCTTGCATTGCTGCCGGAGGAAGAGGAGTTCGTGATCATGCGCGTGCCGTACCCGCTCGGGTTCTACTCGCGCGGCATGGACGGCCGCATCGACGATCCGGACGCCGGCTGGAAGGGACGCGGGGTCTGGGCCGACTACGGCACCAACGCGGTGTGGCACATGGAGGGCGGCAAGGGGACGCAGGGCAACCTCGTGAAGTTCCAGGTCCGCCCGCACCCGCTGGCGCACTAGCGGGTTCTCTGTGGACCTCGCGGTCATCAGCGAGTCCGCACTCGTGGAATACCGACCGAACGACGCTGAACGCCTTGAGAGAGCCGTCTCGTGCAGGAGAGTCTCGCATGCGCCATGACCTGGTCGGCAACCTGAACCAGGCGATCGAGAACATCCACCGCTACCAAACCGAGTTACCAAGCGAGCCTCGGCTCCGTGAACGCATGAAGCAGGTACACGCTTGGTATGCCGCCAAGTCGAATGGCGGAACATGGATCTTTGCGCCATCCAAGTTCGTCGGTTACGCGAGCAACACCGCCCGTGATCACCTGTCGGCACACGACGCGAGAAACGGAGGTCGGACCGAGGCCGTTTTGAAGGCTTGGTTCGAGATGGTACCACCCGACACGCGGCGCGCCGCCGAGCTCGGTGGCGCCTTGCGAGAGTTTCTCAGCCTTTATGGCCATTCCGGCCCGCGCAGGAATGCCCGAATCTGCGTTCCCCGTCAGGATAGCCAGGACGCGACCGACCTGGAAGTGCAGCATCGCATACGGGTCGATGCCGCAATCTGCGGCGGACGTCCGCACATCCGGGGGACTCGGGTCCGCGTGGCCGACATCCTGGAGCTACTGGCCAGTGGAGTCTCGGAGGCCGACATTCTCGTCGACTATCCCTACCTGAGCGAAGCGGATCTGCGCGCGGCTCTCGCTTTCGGGGCGGCCGCCAGCGCGCACCGAATCATCTTCGCCGCATGACGTGCGGTTCCTGATCGACGCACAGTGCCTCCCGGTCCGGCGCGCTGGCTGTCCGCGCAAGGCTACCCGGCCGACCATGTCCACGATCTCGGTCTCGGTGCCGCGTCGGACGACGAAATCGAAGCCAAGGCGGTGGAGTTGCAAGCCGTGATTTGGTCAAAGGACTCCGACTTTGCCGATCGCTCTAGACGGGCGCAGGGATTACAGGTGGTCTGGATCAGGTTCGGCAACACCAGCAACGCTTCGCTTCAGGCAAGAATAGCGCCTCATCTCCCAACTATCGACGCCGCCTTGCTTGAGGGGGAAGTGCTGCTCGAAATCCGATGACGAGTTCCGACGCCTGAGCCCCGCCTACGCGAGATACCGGGCCACGGCCGACTCGTCCCAGTCCATGCCGAGCCCCGGCCCGTGCGCGGTGACGCAGCCGTCCACCGGCAGCGGCGGATCGGCGAGCACCGCGCCGGCCAGATCCAGGTACTCGAGATAGTGCGCCAGCGGCGTCACCGGCAGCACGTGGGCGCTCGCCTCGATGAACAGATGGCTCGATACCGGCACCGCGGCCGCCTCCGCCTGCCCCATGGCGCGCAGCCAGCCGGTCACCCCGCCGATCTTCATCAGGTCGGGCATGCAGAAGTCGCAGGCGCCGGCGGCCAGCGCATGCGCCATGTCGTGACCGAACCACCAGTTCTCGCCGGTCTGAATCGGCACCGGTGACGCTTCGCGGACACGGGCGTGTCCAGCCAGATCCTCTGCGGGAACCGGCTCCTCCACCCACTCGAGGTCGAACCGGGCCAGCGCGCGGATGCGCCGCAGAGCCTCGGGCGCGGTCAACGACTGGTTGAAATCGATCATCAACCGCACGTCCGGACCGATCACCTCGCGCACGCCGGCCAGGATCTTGACGTCCCAGTCGAGGTCGCCCGCCCCGACCTTCACCTTGATCGCGCGGAAACCCTGCTGGACACTCTGCTCCAGGGCCGGGGCGTCCGCCACCGGATCGACGATGCCGTAGCTGTCGTAGGCCGGCACCGGAACCGCCTCCCCGCCGAGCAGTTCCACCACCGGCCGCTGCTGCGCCCGCCCCCGCATGTCCCATAGCGCCATGTCCAAGCCGGACAGCACCATGCCCACGAGCCCCTGGCGCCCCATCAGGCGGAAGCGCGCCGCCAAATCGTCGGCTGCCGCCGCCGGACACGCCGAGCGCCCCCGCAGCACCTCGTCGAGATCATCCACGAACACCTTCAGGGCCCGCAGCACCAGGGTGGTGTACCCGAAGATGTAGGCGCACCCCACCGGGCCTTCCTCCGAGGCAACGTCGATCAGCAGCAGCGGCGACACCGGAACGTCACCCGACGCGGTGCGCAGCGGCCGAGCCAGCGGCGCGGCGACTGCGCGCGCGGTGAGCGAGCGTATGGTCAGCTCCGATTCGGACATGACGGACTCCCTCCACGACGGCCGCCGAGAGCGCCGAGAGCGCACTTCAGGCTCGCCTGCAGTCTGCGCAGCGCCGTCTCAGACATCACTCTATCCGTATCCGCCGTGGTACGATGGCGGCGCTTTCAGGGAGACCATCCGCCGTCGTCCGCGGGACACGGCGCCGCGATGAAGGAGAGAACCATGGCGAAGCGTGTTGTCGGCACCGTCGCTCTGCTCATGCTGGTCCCGAATCCGTCGGCGGCCCAGGACTTCCCGCCGGGCTACGTCGATCCGGCCCCCCTACTTGCCGCCGTCGCCGAGGAGATCGGCGAGGCCGATGTTCGGTGCATCGCGTTCTCCGGCAGCGGCTACGCCGGCGCGGTGGGCCAGACCTTCGAGAACGCGGTGAACATCGACTGGACGCGCATCGACACGATGGCGAACTACACGCGCGTCATCAACTGGGAGACCGGCACCAGCGTGGAGACGTTCGACCGGCAGCCCGGTCTGGCCCCCGCATCCTGGAAGTACGGCCTCGGCTGGCAGGGCGGCACGCCCACCCAGCAGCAGACGCGGCAGACGCACGTCACCAACGGCGAGTTCTCGTGGCACATGGACGGCGACGGGGCACCAGTGGCGGTGCCGCCCGAGGTCGCCGAGGTCTACCAGCTCGACATGTGGCTGAACCCGCACGGGTTCCTCAAGGCGGCCCGCATGCCGGGAGCGAACCCGATCGCTTTCTGGCGCTGGGAGCAGATCGAGAAGGGGCGCGACGGCAACGTCGTGACGCCCGAGAAAATGCACGTGGTCGCGATCACGATGTTCGGGAAGTACCGCGTGGACGCCACGATCAACCCCCGCAACCAAATCCAGCGGCTCAAGACGACGGTGAACATCCCCGCCCTCGGCGACTTCAACATCGAGCACGAGTCCACCAACCACGTCTCGTTCGGCAACATCAAGTGGCCGACCAACTGGCACTCGCACCAGGGCTGGGACGACAACTGGCAGTTCTACCGGAGGAGCACCGGCCACAATGCCTACGGCGGCACGTTCGCGGACATCCGGCCCAACGAGTGCGGCGACGCGGTGCCCGTGCCGGAGGCGGTGGCCGCGGCGGAGTGGTCCACGGAGGTGACGGTCGATGAGCTGGCGGACGGCGTCTACCGGCTGGGTGGCGGCCCCGCCAACAGCTACATGATCGAGTTCAGCGACTTCGTCGCCGTCTTCGAGGCGCCCGGGAACGAAGAGCGGAGCTTGAAGGTCATCCACCGGATCACGGAGCTGGCCCCGGACAAGCCGATCCGCTGGGTCATCGCGTCGCACCCGCACTTCGATCACATCGGGGGGCTGCGCACCTACCTGCACGTCGGCTCGACGATCGTCACCCACCTCCTGAACCTCGATTTCCTCAACCACGACGTGCTGAGCTACGAGCCGCGGACCGTCGAGCCGGACATGGTTTCGAAGTGGCCGCCGACCGAGCTGGCCGAGGGTTACAACTACGAGGCGATCCAGGAGAACTACGTCATCACGGACAACTCCCGGATCCTGCGGGTCTACTACGTGCAGCCCCTCCGGCACGTGAGCGGCATGCTGATGGCGTATCTGCCGGCCGAGCGCATCGCGTTCCAGGCGGACCTGTTCGACACCCACGAGCCGCCGAAGCCGGCGCAGTTGCCGGCGATGCGCAGCCTGCACACGCAGGTCGAGCGCATGCGCCTGGACGTGGAGACGCTGGCCCCGGTCCATGGGGAGCCGGTGCCCTGGGGCGATTTCCTGGCGGCGTTGGAGCAGCTCGAGCAATAGAGAGCGTCGCGGGCTACTCGGCGGGGTGCGGGTGGTTCCCTTCGCTCAAGCGCCGGGAACAGGCACATCGCCCTCCTCGGTCAGGAGAATGACGTCGAGTCCTTCGAATCGGCGGAACCCGCGATCGAACGTCGCGACGCGATGCCGTCCCGCCATGGCGAACGCCGCGAGATAGGCGTCCGACCAGAAGCTGGGCAACGACCCGCGCAGCGAACACAGATCGGCCAGCCGCTCGTCCACGGCGGTGGGTTCCTCCAGGATGCTGACGTTCGCCTGGGCCGTAACGTCGCGCACGGCGGCCCACGCCTGCTGATGGTGCATCCGGTTCGGGCCCATCACGCGCTCGTTCGACAACAACCGCAAGAGACCGAGCTGCGTGAGCCGACAGAAGACGACATGATCCCCGGTCGGAACCACCTCGGCCCGCCACCACCGGGTCGCCGCCTCATGATGAGGATGCGCCGCCACCAGTGTGGCCAGCCAGACGTTGACGTCAGCGAGAATGGACTTCACGGTCGACGTCATCCTCGTCGAGCAACCGTTGCGCGTTGCCACCTCTACAATTGGCTCAGGACAGGGCCGGTTGCGCCGGTCACGAGCGGGAACACACAGCCTGCACCGAGCTGCTGCACCTCGAGCGTCGACACCCCCCCCGGCTCGCGCAGATCTCCCGCGTCCTCCAGGTGACGTTGCAGCGCATCACGCACGATGTCCTTGAGGCGCAGCCCCTGCAGAGCGGCCCGGGCCTTCGCGTGGCGGAGCAACCGCTCCGGGATGTCTATCGTGGTTCTCATCAAAGCATCTTAGCATCAATGATGCGTTTATGTTGAGTGGCCAGTGATTGACAGCTCACCCGGCGCATGGTCACACTGAATGTAGTGCTTTCCTTCCCGCCACCGCGATGAGCACCCTGCCATCGCGCTCGGCGCCGCACCGTCCCGTCATCCCCGCTGCGTTAATCCTGGCCGCTCTCGGCATCGTCGGGGCCCAGAGAGCGCACGGTTCCGAGACATGGAGCGTGGCGTCCGGGGACGTGCAGGTCCGTTGCCGCCTCACCGTCGGCGGCAGCTTCAACGCCGTAACGTCGGCTGTTTCCGGAACCCTGGGAAGCGCCGCACCGGGGGCTGACTCCTATCAGGGAGAGCTCCGGGTGGATCTCGAATCCCTCGATACCGGCATCGGGTTGCGCAACGATCATCTCCGCGCCTCGTATCTCGAGACCGGACGCGGCCCGGACTTCCGGCAGGCCGTGCTCTCCGAGATCGTCCTCGAAGAGCCGCCGCCGAGCGGCGGCCGCCGGCAGACGAGGTTCTCGGCCATGCTGATGCTGCACGGAGTCGAACTTGGAATCGAAGGCGAGGCGGAACTGCGCCGTCGGAATGATCGGGTGCAGGTGGAGGCGACCTTCTCGTTGAGCCTGGAGGCGTTCGATATTCCGCCCGCGCGCTACCTGGGAGTCGGGGTCCGCGACGTGGTCGAGGTGACGGTGCGGTTCGACGCGACGGGGGGCGCGACGTCCCCGAACGGGCCATGAGCGGCACGGGCAATCGCCACGCGGCGGCGCGGCTGGCCCTCTTGGCCGCCGCACTGCTCGGCGGGTGGGGAGTCGGCCCGGCGTCGGCCGAGCCGACGTTTCTCTCCAGGCAGTACCCGCGGTGCACCGCGTGTCACTACTCTGCCTCCGGCGGCGGACTACTCACCCCGTACGGACGTTCGCTGTCACGGGAAGAAATCTCGACGTTCGGCCGGCAGGGGACGGGCGCAGTTCCGGCCGCCGGCGCGACCACGGGCGAGGAGGGCTTCCTGTTCGGCGCGCTGTCGAGCGAGAGCCCGGTGCAACTGGGCCTCGACGTCAGACCCTCGCACCTGAGGGTCGACCTGCCCGGCCGCACCATCCCCGACCGCAACTTCCTCATGAATCTCGATCTGCAGGCCGCCTGGCGGCGGGACCGGTGGACCGCCTACGGGACCGTCGGGCGCGCGCCAGGCAGCGGCGGCGAGCTCGTCTCCTACGAGCACTGGGTCGCGTATCAGGTCACCGACACCGTCAGCGTCCGAGGCGGACGCTTCCTTCCGGCGTACGGCGTTCGTTTCGCGGACCACACCTCGTTCACGCGCGCGCGGCTGGACCTCGCTCAGGATGACCAGGTCTATGGGATCGAAATGGATGTGTCGACCGACCGGACGCTGCTGCAGGTGTCGGCCGGTCCGGGACGCGCGGAGTCCCTGCTCGACGGCGACGGGAGGCAGGCGTTCACTTCCAGCGCACGGTTCCAGCTCGACCTGAGCCCGCGGATGGTGCTCGCGGCATCCACGCTGTACCGCGGCCAATCGGAGGTGGTGCCCCGAAGCACGGGCGCCGGCCTGTCCCTCGGTTACGCCCCGACCCCGTGGCTGACCACCTGGACCCATGCCGACATCCAGCTCCAGCGTCTGATCGCGAGCGGCCGTTCCTACATCTTCGCCAACCAGACATCGGTGGAAGCTCTTCGCGGCGTCTGGCTGAGGGTCTCGCCCCAGGTGCGCTGGACCGACACCGACCCGCGCGGCGAGACCCGCCGCATCGTGTACGGCCTGGACCTCTACCCGCGCACCCACTGGCACGTCAACCTCTCCTACTACCGGGACCACCTGCCTCTCAGCGGCCGGCGCATGCGCACTCTTCTGGCCCAGTTGCACCTCTACCTCTAGCAGCCGGTGGCAAGAGCCCCGGTGCCAGTGTCGTCCCGGCGACGTCAGAAGGCGACGCCCTGAGAATCCGCCGAGTAGTCCGGGACGTTCCGCTGGAACACGCGCCAGTAGTGCATGACCGACGTGACGTGCTCCCGTCCGTCGGGCCCACGCTCGACCGTTACGGGGTCTCTGCCCATCACCCCCGCGACTTCGTCGCGGTCCGTCATCAGCGCCACGGTCGCCTCGTAGATCCTGTCGCTTATCTTCAGGCGCACCCGCGGGTCGCGGGATACGTTCCGGGTCCAGAGCTTGTCGTTCGGGAAGGGCGTTTGCATGCGGTTCTCATCCGAATGAGCATGGATGTAGAGCTTGTCGTCGCGTCCGACGATGCCGATGGTTACGGAATGGGGTATGCCGTACCACGTACGGGTCTCGAGCATGACGGTGTCGCGGCGGCTTGGATCGTCGAGGTTGTTTACGAAATCCCAGTTCGTCACCACCTCCCGGGACACCTCGCCCGTGAGCCACAGTCCGGGTCTGGCGATCCGGTTGTTGTTTGCGAATTCCTCTTCGCGGGGATCCAGGTAATGGGGCTCGAAACCCACCAGGCGCAGCGTGAGGAATGCCAGCACCAGGATGCCGACAACTAGCGAGCCGCCGATCTTGAACATTCTCGTCATGGTCGTCCTCCCAAGCGCGGCCACCCGTTGCTCGCGGGATCGATCCACCACAGATTATCACTCCGTTCGCCGTTGGATCGCGCTGGACCCCTTCGCACCCATTCGATACGCTAGTCGTCATGCGAACCATGGTCCAATGCCTGTTGCTCCTGGTCGTGGTGGGAGTCGCGGCCTGCGGAGACGATTCCCCGACCGCTCCGACGACCCCGACGACCCCGACGACCCCGACGGTGGGAAATCTGACGGCTACGTTTTCGAGCATCCAGCGAGAACTGTTCAACCCCTCCTGCGTCGACCACCACGGCCAGCGCTCGACCGATGCCGAACTCGATCTCACGGAGGGTGAATCGTTCGCCAACCTCGTGAACGTGATGAGTGTCCAGGTCGGGTTGGACCTGGTGGAGCCGAACGATGCCGAGAACAGCTACCTGATCCACAAGCTGGACGGCCGCGCCGGAATCGTGGGCGCGCGGATGCCCCAGGGTGGTTCGTTCATCACGGAGGACGCACTCGACGTCATCAAGGCCTGGATAAACGCCGGCGCCCAGAACAATTGACGCCACCCCCCGAACAGGCGGTGCGCTCGCGCGGGGTGCGGGCGTGGCGCGTCATCGGCACGGACGACGCAGGAGTCCGCGCCGCGGAAATGGTGCTGACGCAAACGACGCTGACGTGGAGGAGATGTGGAGGAGATGTGGAGGAGATAAAGGTGAAGAGACACGTTGGCCGCGTGAGCTTGGCGATGGTGCTCCTGTTTCTGCTGCCCGTGCCGGACGCATCCGCCGCATCCGACAACTGGCCGCAGTTCCGAGGCCCCAAGGGGACCGCGGTGGTGGCTGACGACCCCGCGCTCCCCGAGTCGTGGAGCGCCACCGACAACGTGGCCTGGCAGACGCCGATTCCGGGCCGGGGATGGTCGAGCCCCATCGTGTGGGGCAACCGCATCTTCGTCACGTCGGTCGTCGCCGAGGCGGACTACGAGGGTCCCCGACCCGGCCTGTACCTGCCGGAGACCGGCAACGAGACGCCGCCCGATCCGCCACCGGGCACGCATCACTAGATGGTGTTCTGCTTCGACCTGGACACCGGCGAGCCGGTCTGGCAGCGCACGGCGCACGCCGGACCGGTCGCATCGACCATCCATCCGAAGAACTCCTTCGCCTCGGCCACGCCGGTGACCGATGGCGAGCGGGTCTACGCACTCTTCGGCAACCTCGGCCTCTTCGCCTACGACCTCGACGGCAATCTCCTATGGTCGCGGCCGGTCGAGCACCACATGGACCAGTGGGGCTGGGGCGCCGGTTCGTCGCCCACGTTGCTCGACGACCAAGTGCTCGTGATGCACGACAACGACGAGGAGTCGTACCTCGCGTCGTTCGACACATCCAACGGGGAGCCGAACTGGCGCGTGGAGCGGGACGAGGTGAGCGCGTGGTCCACGCCGTTCATCTGGCGCAACGACCTGCGCACCGAGATCGTCACCGTAGCCAAGACCCAGGTGCGATCGTACGATCCGTCCGGCAACCTGCTCTGGTGGTTCTCGGGACGGATGACCAACGTCACGGTGCCGACCCCGGTCCCGGGCGACGGCATCCTCTACGTCAGCTCCGGCTACGTGGGCAACAATCATCGGCCGGTCTACGCCGTGCTCCCCGGCGCCGAGGGCGACATCACGCTCGGACCCAGCCAGCGCGCCAACGAGTACATCCGCTGGTATCAGCCCCGCATCGGTTCCTACAACCCGTCGCCGCTCCTGTACCGCGGCATCTACTACACCCTGCACGACCGGGGCTTCTTCACGGCGCACGACGCGCGCACGGGGCGCACCGTGTACGACCGCGTCCGTGTCGAGCGGGGCGCGACGTTCACGTCGTCGCCGTGGGCCTACAACGGCAAGATCTTCGCCCTGAGCGAGGAGGGCGACACCTACGTCATCGCCGCCGGACCGGAGTTCGAGGTGCTCGGCAAGAACGTCATCGGAGAGATGTCGCTCGCCTCTCCCGCCGTCGTGGGGCGCACGCTATTGCTGCGCACCGCATCGCACCTGTACGCCATCCGGCGGTAGATGGCGGCGGTGATCTCGCTGGCCGACATCTTAGCGTGTTGAACCGAATGCGATCTGGCGCTACCGAGCGCGGAAGCCCCGGCACCTATTGCACGAACGACGGCGTCCGCACGAGCACGTAAGTGACGTGCCCACCGTCCGGCACCAGATAGCCGTGCGGGGTCTTCGCGGGAATGTGGAGCACGTCGCCGGCGGCGACCGAATGGCGCGCCCCGCCCGCGATGCCGCTACCCCGACTGCCGTCGCGGTCGAGCATCTCGCCGCCCACGAGCAGGGTTCCGGCACCGCTCTGGATCAGCACCACGTCGATGATCTCGTCGTGGATCTCCGGGACGCCGTCGGCATCGCGGTGGATGAAGCGGAAGCGATGGGCCCCGCTCGGGTTGCCGTAGTCCGCCAGCGTCTCCCGTGACGAGCGGTCGGGGCCGATCCTGGTCGCCAGGGCCACGTTGCGCCGATCCAGCTCCGCGGCGCTCCACATCGCGAACCCCGGCGGCTCGAAATCGAGCATCGGCGCGTCGGCGCGCGCGACCGGCTCGCCGGTGAACGCGGGCAGTCTCACCAGCACGTAGGTGACGTGGCCACCGTCGGGCACCAGGTAGCGGTGCGGTGTGTCGGCGGGAATGTGGATGACGTCGCCTGCACCGACCGGATATTGCACGCCCCCTGCTATGTCGCTGCCCCGGTACTCGCCGTTGCCGCCGGCGCGGTTGGTCATCTCGCCGCCTACGACCAGAGTACCTGCCCCGCTCTGGATGAACACCACGTCCTCGATGTGCCCATGCTGCTCGGGAACGCCGTCGGCGGCGCGGCGGATGAAGCGGAAGCGGTGGGCGCCGCTCGGGTTGCCGTAGTCGGCCAGCGTCTCGCGGGCGGAGCCGTCCGGGAGAATCCGCTCCGACAGCGCGGCGTCACGTTGCGCGAGCTCCGCCTTGCTCCACCTGACGAACCCCGGGGCCTCGGTCTGGGCGGCACCTAGAGCGAGAGTAAGCACGACTGCAAGCAGCAACAGGCGAAGTGGTGTCCTGGTCGTCATTGCGCAACTCCTGTTCACGATCCGTCCGTCGCTCAGAACGAGATGTAGCCGCCTATCTGGAGGAGCACGAGCGTCGTGCCGTCGGACAGGGGCTGGCGATCGACGACGAAGCGTCCTCCATACCGCCGGCCGAGCGTCAGGCTGGCGCCGACGGTGTGAAGAGTATCTCTGCCCTCGTAGGCGATTCCGGCGCGCAGCGCGGGCCGCACGAGCCAGCCAGGGCGTCCGAACCGGACAGATGCGCCGAATCGGGTGGTGGTGCCCGCCAGGTCCAGACATCGATAGTTGTCCACGTTCCCGTACGCGGACACCGGCCCCACGACACGCCCCTCGATGCCGACGTAGTGTCCGGGACACGCGATGCTGTTGCCGCCGTCGATGCCCGCTTCGAGCATCAGTGGGCCGGGTTCCTCCTCGGCCGCGGCGGGCGTCGCGAGCAACAGACAGGCGACCATCAGCCTCTTCATCAACCGGTTCTCATTGGAGATCTTAGCCGCAGCGGACTCTTGGTGCCGGGGTTGCCCCCACCCGCGACCTCCGCGCGGTTGATCCGGTTCGGGCGCCGTGTGAAGATGCAGGCACGAGTCGTCAAGAAACGGAGAGACAACCATGAGACGTCGAACACTGGCGGGCTTACTGATCGTGTGTGCCCTGGCCGCGGCCGGATGGTCCGTTCATGCCGGGCAAACGGATCCCCTCCGTGCGCTGGTCGTGACCGGCCAGAACAACCACGGGTGGCAGGTTCTCAGCGCCCACTACGAGACCATCCTGGAAGAGACGGGGCTCTTCGCGGTCGACGTCGTGACGAGTCCGCCGCGCGGGGCCGACATGAGCGGGTTCGCCCCGGACTTCGCCAGCTACGACGTGGTGGTGCTGGAGTACAACGGCGACGACTGGCCGGCGCGCGTCCGGGAATCGTTCGAGCGCTACATGGAGACCGGCGGCGGGATGGTCTACGCCCACGCCGTGAACCACACCTTCACGGATTGGGAGGAGTTCAACCTGATGATCGGCGTCGGCGGCTGGGGCGGGCGAGACGAGAGGCACGGCCCGTACGTAAAGTACAAGGACGGCAAGATGGTCCTCGACTATCGTCCCGGACACGCTGGCGAGTGTGTGGACGCCCACGAGTACGCCGTCGTCACCCGCGAGCCGGACCATCCGATCATGCGCGGCCTGCCGCCGGTGTGGCTGCACGGGACCGACGAGCTGTACAGCAATCAGCGGGGTCCCGCGCGGAACATGACCATCCTGGCAACGGCGTACTCCGATCCGGCCCGCGAGGCCCACTGGGGGACCCTGACGCACGGTACTGGCGACCACGAGCCGATGGTCTACACGATTCGCTACGGCGAGGGCCGGGTGTTCGGCACCGCCATGGGCCACGTCGACGCCGGCGCGCCGGCCGGATCGAGCCCTTGGCCGGCCATCGACTGCGTCGGGTTCGCGACGCTGATTCAGCGGGGCGCGGAGTGGGCCGCCACGGGCAAAGTCACCCAGCCGGTGCCGGAGACCTTCCCTACCGAGGACGGAGTGAGCCTGCGGTAGAAGAAACGACGACAACCGGGGCGACGGCCGCCCCAAAAAGAAAAGCCCCGGGCGGCGTGGTCGAACTGGACCAACCGCCCGGGACCCTCGAATGTCGGTCGCCGAGTGCCCGGCTAGCGTACCTGCGGTTTCGCTTTCGCGTCCTGCTCGGATTTCTCCTGCTTCTCGGGCTTGTCAGGCTGCGCGGGCGGCGGTGTTACCGGCAGCGAGTACTGGTCGACGATTTCCGGTCGCGGTCCGCCCGTGGAAATGCCCGCGCCGTCCATCAGGAACGTTACCGCCTCGATGGTGGCACGCGACGGCCGCGGCAGCCCGCCGCGGTATCCCTCGGCGATGAACAGTGGCGTGCGGCCCTGCTCGTTGGGCTGGGTCCAGACGTGGATGTCGGCCCCGGTGTCGGCGAGCTGTTGCACCACCGTGGGGAAGCTGGCGAACGCGGCGCCGTGCACCGCGGTGTCGCCGTTGTCGTCGACGGCGTCGATGTTGGCGCCCAGATCGACCAGCAACTGGACCGCGTCACGCGCCTCGGCCTCCGAGCCGGCCTCTTCCTCCGGCGCCGTGGTGCCGAGCCCGGCCGCCGCCATCAGCGGCGTGGAACCCTCGACGTTCGGAACGAACGGGTCCGCACCGAGCTCCAGCAGCAACTGCATGAACGGGACGTCGGCCCGATCCGCGGCCATCAGGAACGCCGTGGCGCCCTCCATCCCGATCCGCGACGCGGTGTGCGGCGGACGGACGGCGCTGTTCAGACGCAGGTTCACGTCGGCGTCGAGATCCACCAGCTTGCGGACGAACTGCAGTGCGGTCAGGTTGCCCGATCCGACCGGCGGCGGGTCGCCGCGGTCGCTCGCGTCCGGCTTCCGTACCCACGACATCGTGTGCAGCGGCGAGAACCCGGAGCGCTGATCGTTGGGCTCGGCCCCGGCCTCGATCAACGCGACCGCAAGCTCGAAGTGGCCGTTCCTCACCGCCAGCAAGAGCGGACTCATGCCGTCGTCCACCGGCCGGTAGCTCGCGTTGTTGACCGCCGCGTCAGGCCCATCCTTCACCCGTTCGAGCACGGCGTTGACGTCCACACCGGCCTCCAGCAGCCGGTGCACGACCTCGATGTTGCCCTCGCGCGCCGCGAAGAACATGGGGTTGAACCCCGACCTGAGCGAGGCGTGGATGTCGGCCCCGGCATCCAGGAGCGCGTTGACGATGCCCAGATGCCCTTCCGCGACGGCCCACATCAGCGCGGTCTGCTCCTGCCGCTCTCGTGCGTTCGGATCGGAGCCGTTGGCCAACAGCGCCTGCACCGCCGCGAGGCTGCCCGTGCGCGCCGCGGTCATCAGGACGGTCTCCCCGCCCAACAGCGCCACGTTCGGGTCGGCGCCCGCGTCGAGCAGGAGCTGCACGAAGGCCGCGTTGCCGTTGGTGGCGACCAGCGACAGCGCAGGCACGTCGTAGCGGTTCGCCGCGTTCGCGTCGGCGCCCGCCTCGATCAGCAGCCGCGCCGTATCGACATCGTCGTGGTAGGCCGCCCAGTGAAGCGCGGTCATGCCATCGACCTGTGCACCGTTGACGTCGGCGCCCTCGGCGAGCAGGGTGCGGACGAGCTTGGCCTGCCCCTGCTCGGCCGCATCCGCGAGCGTAACGTCCTCGGCCGCGATTGCCGTGCCAGCCAGAACGAGCGTCAGGACCGAGAGTCCAGCGATCAGTCGTCGCCAATCCATGTGTCGTCTCCCGTCACTTCCAGGTGACCCTAGACCGGCACCGCGTCGACCAGATTCTCGATCCGGCCGTTGCTGTCGCCGAACGAATCCAGCCCGACACCCACACGGTCGAGCAGCGTCAGGTGCAGGTTGCCGAGCGGCATGCCCTTGTCGTACCGGATGTGCTGTCCGCCGTTCATGCCGCACGCGGCGCCGCCGGCCACCAGGATCGGCAGGTTCTCGTGGTCGTGCAGGCTCGAGTTGCCCATCCCGCTGCCGTACATGTAGACGGTGTTGTCCAGCAGCGACCCGTCGCCGTCCGGCGTGTTCTTCAACTTCTCAAGGAACTCGGCGAACAGCGACAAGTGGAACGTGTTGATCATGGAGATCTTCAGCAGCTTCTCCGGGTCGTTCCCGTGGTGGCTGGTCGGGTGGTGCGGGTCCGCCACCCCGATCTCGGGATACGTGCGGTTGCTCAGCTCGCGCGTGAGCTGAAAGCTGACCACCCGCGTGATGTCCGCCTGGAACGCGAGCGCCTGCAGGTCGAACATGAGCCGCGCGTGATCCGCGAACGCGGCCGGGACGCCGACGGGGCGATCCACGTCCGGCAGCGGGCTGTCGACGGCGCCGTTTTCCGCTCGCTGTATCTGCCGCTCGATCTCGCGGACGCTGTCGAGGTACTGGTCGACGCGCACGCGGTCGGTGACCCCGACCTCGCCCTTGAGACGCGCGATGTCCTCACTGAACGAATCGAGCAGGCTCCCCCGGCTCTGCAACGCCGCCTGCCGCTCGGCGGCGGTGCCGCCCTCGCCGAACAGGCGCTCGAACACGATGCGCGGATGCGCCTCGGCCGGCAGCGGCGTGGTCGGCGACGACCAGGACAGGCAGTTCTGGTAGACGCAGGCGTAGCCGTTGTTGCACACCCCGGCGAGCGGGTTCAGGTCCATCGACAGCTCGAGCGACGGAAGCTGCGTGTCCCGCCCGATCTTCTTCGCCGCGATCTGGTCGACCGTCGTCCCCAAGTGGTAGTCCGAGCTCTCGGTGTGCTTGGCGTAGGCCGCGCTCAGGAACCCGGAGTTCGACGTGTCGTGGGTCCCCGGATACGAGAGCTGCAGCTCCAGGTTCGTGACGACCGTCAATTGCTCCTTGACCGGCTCGAGCGGACTCAGAATCGGGGTCAACTGCCCCAGCCGCCCGTCGTCGGACGGTGTCCAGCGGCCATGGTCGCATCCCATCGGGATGAACACGAAGCCGAGCCTGGACACCGGTCTGGCCGGCGTCCGGGCCAGCGCGGTCGCCGCGGGCACCATCGCGTCGAGCAGCGGCAACGCCAGGGTGGCCTGCAGCCCCCGCAGAAAAGTACGCCGGGGGAGGGCCTTCTTCGTGATGATCATGACGATCTCCTCATCTGGAACGGAACACTCTTGACGATTTCCACTACGAGCGACGACAGGCGGTAACCGTCCGGCTCGGTGGCGCGCAGGATCCGGCGAATCGCCGGGGCATCGTAGTACTCGACGCCCCGTCCGAGCGCGAACGTCAGCAGTTTCTCGGCAATCGTGCCGGCGAACAGGTCCGTGCGGGTCATCAGGCCCGCCTCCAAGCCGTCCACGCCGTTGAACTCGCCCACCAGGGGCAAGCCCCCGGACACGTCGATGGACGCCGTATCCCCTTCGTGATCGCGCCAGCGACCCACGGCGTCGAAACTCTCCAGTGCGAATCCGACCGGATCGATCGTGCGGTGACAGTTCGCGCAGACCGGGTTGCTCCGGTGCGCGGCGAGTCGTTCCCGCATCGGCAGGTTGGCGACTACCTCGTTCTCCTCCAGCGCCGGCACGTTCGGAAGCGGCGGCGGCGGCGGCGCGCCGAAGATGTTGGACAGCACCCAGACGCCGCGGATCACCGGCGACGTACGCGTCGCGTAGGAGGTCACGGACAGAATGCTGCCGTGCCGCAGCAGCCCGCCGCGCCGGCTGTCGGGGTCGAGCTGCACCCGGCGGAAGCGGGTCCCGTACACGTTGGGGATCCCGTAGTGCTTGGCGAGCCGCTCGTTGAGAAACGTGTAGTCCGCGTCGAGCAGGTCCGCCACGCCGCGGTCCTCGCGCAGCACACTGTCGAAGAAGCGCTCCGTCTCCTCCCGGAATGCCTGGCGCAGGTTGTCGTCGAAGTCCGTGAACAGGCGTGGGTTCGGGCTGACGGACGCCAGGTTCCGGAGCTGGAGCCACTGCCCCGCGAAGTTGCTCGCGAGGTTGTAGGAACGCGGATCGGCGAGCATCCGGCGGGTCTGCCGCTCCAGCTCGTCGGGCCGGCCGAGCTCGCCCCGAATCGCCGCATCCAGGAGCTCGTCGTCCGGAATGCTGCTCCACAGGAAGAACGACAGGCGGGACGCCAGCTCCAGGTCGCTGATGTGGTACGAGCCTCCGGCGACGTCCCGGGGGTCGAGCTCCACGCGGAAGAGGAACTCCGGGTTGATGAGCACCGCGCTCAGCGCCCGCTCGATGCCGGTGTCGAAGTCGCCCCCGGCCCGGCCCTCCCGATAGAAGGCCAGCGGCCCGTCGATGTCCTCCGCGGAGACAGGTCGGCGGTAGGCGCGGCGCATCAGGGTCGAGAGGATCTCCCGCGCGCAGCCCTCCTCCTCGCTCGCATCGGCGGGCCGGCAAACGAAGATCCGCTCGCGGCTGGGCGTATCACCAGCGCCCTGCGGCGTGTACGGCCCCGTCACCGTCACCTGGTAGACGGCAGGCGTCTGGCGGGGATGCCGTGTCTCGTTGAAATGCGACTGCAAGGGCTGGCGCTCGGTCTCGGGCAACGAGTCTCCGTCCCGCGCGAACGTGACGCCGAGCCGGTGCGGGCCGGCGGTGACGGGCACGCGCACCTTCAGGTTCCGATCCAGCAGCGTGTCGTCGCGGTCGACCGGCCGCGCGATCGAGAAGCTCCCAATCGGCATCCGGTCGAGCAGGAACTGCAACTCGTGGGACCGGGGATCGCGGAGGCCGCCGATGTTGCCGCTGCGATTGCGCGCCAGGAGCACCTGGATGTCGTACTGCCCGTCCTGCGGAAAGGTGTGCGTCACGAGCACGCCGCCCCGTGTGCCGATCGGCAGCCCCGGCACGTGCGTTTCCTGCGTGGTGTCCGGGGGCACGCGAATCACTGCGCTATCGACGGACTCCTGCTGCGCCCCGACGGCCAGCCGGCTGATCCTGCGCGCCGCGGAGATATATCGGTCGAGCAGCGCCGGTGCGAGATTGCCCACCGTCACGTTGTCGAAGCCGTGGCCGCTCTCGTCCGGCAGCAGCAGCGCCGTGGCGTCGACGTCGAGGGCCAGCAGGTCCCGGATCGAGTTCTGATATTCCGTGCGGTTGAGACGCCGAAGGGTCTCGGTTCGGCCGGGGTTCGGATTCGCCTCCGACGCGGCGTCGAGCGACGTCTCCAGCCACTCGAGCATGGCCTGGCGCGCCTCGGCGGCCGGCTGCGGACGGTTGGACGGCGGCATCGTGCCGGTGCGCAGCTTCTGCACCACCTGTTCCCACGTCTCGGCGCCTTCCGCCACGTGCAGCGTGTCGATTTCCTGAAGGCTGAGACCCGCCGTCTCGAGGCGATCGTTGTGGCAGGTCACGCAGTAGCGGTTGAGCAACTGCCGGCTGCTCGCCGCTCCGACCGGCGCCGCGCTCGCGGGCGACGCCGCGGCGCTCGCCTCCGACGGAACCGGCTCTTGTGCGGAGAGCTCGGCGGGCAGGCCCACCAAAGCCGCCAAGACCAACCCCGTGTACAGGATTCCGATCCTGGGGATGCACTTCCGCGTGCTGTAAGTCATCCGGGTATTGTAGGTTTCGACCGGGCGCAATTCAAGGAGGAAGTCACCTCGGCGGCCCTGCATTGGTCGGCCGCACCGGGCGCGAGGCGTCCGCGCTCCGCGAGGGCGCGAAATGCCGCCGGCCGGCCTACTTGAGAGCGCCCGCCTGGGTGCGCTCCTCCGCGCGGTACCCGGCGAGAATGCCCTCCATAACCGAGGTTGCCCTCGTGGCAGGCATACTCGAACAGCGGATCCTGGCTTCGCTTGAGCGGGATCACCACTGTCCAGGGGCTGGTCCACGTCGTCGAGTCCTCGAACGTCACCGCGTAGTGAAGCGTGTCGGGTCCGACGCGCGTGAAGCGCTCGACGACCGTGAGATCCTCGGACGCGTTCCAGAAGGCCCCGAGCCTGGAATAGTTCGTCGTCTCCACGACCAGCGTGTCGCCGTCCCAGCGGCCGCGCGAGTCGCCGTGCAACTGCCGGATCTTCGCGCTCGGGTGCGGCCGTCCCTCGATCGGAATCACCCTGGCGTCGTGGATCATCTCCATCATGACCACGGCGTGGTCGTGGCTCTGGAATATCTGATAGTAGCTGTTGTACCCGGCGAAGAGGGACGGGACGCCGTAGGTGATGCAACGCTCGCTCAGCGGCCGGTCGGCCCACGAGTCGGCCTTCGCCGCGATGGGCGGCGGCGGTTGTCCGCGTCCGGCGCGCTCCGCGTCCGGCGTGCGGGACGGAATCCGCCCGTCGGGAGGATCGACGACCAGCGAGGTCCGGTTGTCGAAGTCGCGCTCGACCAGCCAGAACTGGTTGTAGTTGCCGGTCCCCGGATCGTACGAGTCGACGTCGGTGATCCCCGCCAGGGCCGCCAGCGCCAACTGATCGCCGAAGACCGCGTCGAGGCCGCTCGCCGTCACGTCGGCCGCGGCCGCCCTGAACGCGGCGAGTTCCTCGTCGGTCAGGCGGCTCTTGCCCGCCCACGCCGCCGGCCGCTCGAGTGGTGTGGCGTTGTTGTTCGCCCAGACGCCCTGCAGATCCGGGTGGCCGTCCGGGGTGCGAGGAACCGTCCATGCGTCAGTGGCGGCCTGCGCCGCCGCGGAGGCAGGCACGAACGTCATCAACGCCGTCAGCAATACGCCGGAAACAACACAACGTCCGGTCATCGGCGACCTCGCTCTCTCGACAGTGGATGTCCTGTTCTCGCCCACCGGAAAGACTCTGGTGGGCAAGCCTCGACTCGCGCTACGCCCGGCGACGACCTCCCCCGACGAGGGGGTTACTCCGCGACGGTGAAGTCGGCCGCCCACTCGTGGGCGCCCCAGTGGATGACGAGTTGCAGGTTCCGCGCCGTGGCCGGCACGAGGGCGGCGCCGAGCGGCCGCGTTCCGAGACCAGTCCGCGAGTACGTCACGTCGATCTCCGCGGCGTCGAGAGCCGGATCGTGCTGCGTCCCCCACGAGTCCGCCTCGTGGTTGAACACGAGACGCCACTCGTCCCCGCGCCGCTTCAGCCAGAGGCCGTACGAGCCGGCAAATCCCGGAGCCAGGTTGCCGGTCGGAATCGTCACGTCGCCGAACCGCAGCGGCGCTTCGGTCCGGAGCCGGATCACCGCGCCCTGCGTCAGCCGCACCACCTCGCCGTCGGCCAGCGCCTCCATCGCGGCGAAGTCCGCGTGCTCCACGCTCTGCTCCCGCCAGACGAGCACGGCGATGCGGGAATCGTCGGGAAGCTCGACGGTCGTCTCGTACCGTTCGCTCAACCGCAGGAACCGCGCCCCGGCGCTCGTGTCGGAGTCGAACTGCAAGGACTCTCTGTCGTTGGCTACGCGGGGGCCCTCGTCCGCCTCCGGCTCGTCGCCCTCGTCCGCCTCGCCGGCGTCTTCGGCAGATGCGCCCTCCTCCGCCTCGCGGGGATCCGCGAAGTGGAAGTCGGCCGTCCACCGGTGTGCGCCCCAGCGCAGCACGAACTGCCCGGCATCCTCCGCGGTCGGGACCAGCGCGGCCGAGAAGGCATCCTGCATGCTGGCGGCCTCCCGGGCCAGCGCGACTTGACCGATCACCGTCGTGTCCCGCCCGGCGAAATCAGCGTCCCCGCCCGCTTCGGGCCCGTTTTCCTCGCCGCGGTCCGTGTCCTCCCTGTCAACGTCCGGCTCCGCCCGCAGGTCGAGCGACCAGCCGCCGGCGGTACGCGCCAGCCACAGCTCCAGGGTTGCCGTCGCGGGGTTCGGCGACTCGCTGCCGCCGGGTTGCGAGCCGTCGAGCGTACCGATGCGCAGCCGCGGCATGGCCTCGATCGCGCCGACGCGGACCCGCGTGTTCGACGCGGACCCGTTCGCAGCCAGCAGTTCCCGATGAGCCGGGTCTCCGGCGTCGAGTCCCGGCTCGAAGGAGACCGTGACGGGGCGCAGGTTCAGGGTCAGTTGCGAGCGGATAACGCCCGCCGGCGCGGGCTCGGCCGAATCCGCTTGCTGCTCGGCCCCGACGGCAATCGGGGCAAGCAGGCACGCACCGAGCCCGAACGCCAGCAGACCGGTTCTCATCGAACGCATGGGCTGTCGGCCGTCCACCAGCCGCCGGCTAGTCCTGGTCGTTCGTCGTCGTCGAGCCGTCATCGAGCTCCGTGTAACTGATGAACCCAAGCGACATCTCGTCGTTGGTCCGCTGCCCGAACCCGACGCTGAGATCCGCGTCGAAGCCGCGACGCAGGCCGCGCTCCTCCGTGCTGTCGTACCAGAAGCTCGCCTCGATGCGGGTACCCTTCGGCAGCAGCTTCGGCTCCCGGTACTTGTAGGTCACCTGCCAGCTCTGGTCGTAGCGCGGCACGTCGAGCAGCAGTTCCTCGCTGCCGTCGGGATAGAACGCCGTGTAGCGCGCGGCAATGGCGCGCAGATGGGCGTGCGGCCAGTAATTGAGGACCAGGATGTCCTTCTCGAGCGTACGGGCCATGCCGACCCGGTAGTTCGGGTGGTTCGGCGGAATCTCGAACCCGTTGTTGCCGAGGGTGTCGGTGATGACCTCATGGACCACCGGGCGATCCTCGACGAAGAACCCGACCTCGGCCTGGCTCGTGAACGACGTCCCGGCGCCCGGCTCCTTGTTGAAGTGCATGTTGAAGTTGACGACCGAGCCCTTCTCGACCAGCAGGCCGTAGCCGTCGGGCAGCATCCCCGACTCGCCGCCCTCGGCCACGCAGCTCAGCAGGCCGCCCAGGGCCACCGCCGACTTGTTGGCGCCGGTGATGACCTTGCCGTCCTCGGGCCGCACGAATGCGCACATGTGATGCACGCCGGAACCCTCGGCCCCCGTGCGCAGCTCCCAGCCGCGCACCCACACGTCCTCCGGCACGACGTCCTCCGGAATCCGGACGTCGAACGAGATGTTGATGTCGAAAGCGTCGTCCGGCACCGCGAACGGCTCTTCCATGCGCACGACGAAGTCCGGCGCGCCGTGGGACCATCCGTCGTGCAAGTCCTCCGGCCAGACCGGCGCCGGCGGCGCGGCGGCCCGATCGCCGGCGGGAGCGCCCGCGTCGACCCAGCTCAGGATCGTGTCGATCTCGGCGTCCGTCAGCCCGCGCTCGTTCTCGAAGACCCCATGGGGCTCCGACGCGAACCAGGGCGGCATCTCGCGCGACTCCACCTTGCGGGCGATGGCGCGCGCCCACGGGCGGGTCTCCTCGTAGGTCATGAACGACATCGGCGCCACCAGGCCGCTGATGTTGTGGCCGGACGGCCGGTGACAGGTCTGGCAGTTCTCCTGGACGATGGGCAGCACGTCCTCGTAGTACGTCACCGCGGCCTCGTTGGCCGCCGACGCGGGAGCCGCCATTCCGATCGCGACGCCGAGAGCCGCGACGACCGACACGATGCGTGAACACGTGGTCATTTCCTCGATCTCCTCACCGGCCGCGCGGGCCGACCATCCGTCGCGGGCGGCACGTCTCCGCGCCGGATCCGCGCGCGCACACTGCGACGGCTCACACGATCTGGAGGCGAAGTGACATGGCACGGCGCAGTCGAGACTGGAACGAGGGGCTCGCACAGGACCTCCGGGACGAACACTTCGCGCGGGAATTCCTGCTGGCGGCCGTGGAGGAAGGTGTACCTGTCCAGACAGCGCTCGGAAAGGTGATCCGTGCGATGGGCGTCAAGGAGTTCGCGGAGAAGGCCGAGATAGCGAGCCCCAACGTTCTCCGCGCAATTCACCCGCGGCACAATCCGACGCAGGCCACGTTGAACCGGTTGTTGAAGCCGTTCCGCCTGCGTCTGAGCCTCAGCAGGATCGACGGCTCCGAGACTCGCCATGTGGCGTGACGCCGGCGACGCCGATTGCCCACACCTGGCGCCACCCTCGTCGGACACGAGGTTGACACCGCCGGGCACGAACTCGGTCTGCTGGTGCGTTCGGCCGAGGTCGCGAGTCGTATCGAACGGCACTTCCACGCGATGATCGACAGAGGGATTCTTGTGCGTCTGCCGATCTCGCAATGAGGTATCGTCCCTGACTTCGCCGGTGATCGGACTGTCGTGCACGGTCGGGGTTCTGCCGGCCGTGCCGCTGTCGATTTCCTGTGGATGCCCTCAGGAACGGTCGCCGTTTCCATGCGTTCCGCCAGCTCGCTCTCTGAGTCTAAGCGGAAGTTTCAGCGGGCGATTTAGCCCTAAACCATAGGGTCTAAAGGCTTTTTGGAGCTTTTCGGCTTGGTGCATACGGCGATATGTAGCCATGTAATAGGCGCGTAATGCGCGTTGTTTTCTTTTTATGTATTGAGTTACTTCGGTATAATTAGTGACCATGTATATCGAGAGCGTGCCCAATCGCTCCTCCCCCCCAGCCGTCCTCCTGCGCGAGTCCTACCGCGCCGGCGGCCACGTCAAGAAGCGCACCCTCGCCAACCTCTCCAAGCTGCCGACCGCCGCCATCGAAACGCTGCGCCGCGTCCTCCGCGGTGAGCGACTCGTCAACCCCGAAGACGCCTTCACCTGCGTGCGCAGCCTGCCCCACGGCCACATCGCCGCGGTGCTCGGCACCCTCAAGCGGATCGGACTGCACACGCTGATCGCCCGTAACGCCGGTCGCCTCCGCGACCTCGTCCTCGCCCTGATCGTCGCCCGCGTCATCGACGCGCAGTCGAAGCTGGCCACCGCGCGCGGCCTGGCCCCCGAGAGCGCCGTCTCCACCCTGGGCGAGACGCTTGGGCTCGGCGACGTCGATCAGCACGAACTGTATGCGGCGATGGACTGGCTGGTGGAGCGGCAGGCGGCCATCGAGCAACGCCTGGCCAAGCAGCACCTGCAGGAACACACCCTGGTGCTCTATGACTTGACCTCCAGCTACCTGGAGGGGACCCACTGCCCGTTGGCGCAGCGCGGGCACAGCCGCGACGGCAAGCAGGGCACCTTGCAGATCGTCTTCGGCCTGTTGTGCACGGCCGCGGGCTGTCCGGTCGCGGTGGAGGTCTTCGAGGGCTCGACGAGCGACCCGAAGACGGTGGCCTGCCAGGTGGACAAGCTCCGCACCCGCTTTGGCTTGCAGCGGGTGGTGCTGGTGGGCGACCGCGGCATGCTGACCGCAGCGCGGATCCGCGAGGACCTGGCGGGCGTCGACGGGCTGCGCTGGATCACCACGCTGCGGGCGCCGACGATTCGGAAACTGCTGGCCGCCGGCACGGTGACGCCGTCGCTGTTCGACGAGCGGGACCTGGCCGAGGTCACCAGCGAGCTGTTCCCCGGCGAGCGGCTGGTCGTGTGCCGCAATCCGTTGCTGGCCGCCGAGCGGCAGCGCAAGCGGCAGGAACTGCTGGCGGCAACCGAGAAGGACCTGGCGCCCATCGCGGCAGCGACAACGCGCCAGAACCGGCTGCTACGCGGAGCAGCCGAAATCGGTATGCGCGTCGGGAAGGTGATCAACCGGCACAAGATGGCCAAGCATTTCGTCACCACGATCACCGACGACACGTTCACTTATCGCCGGGACGAAGACAAGATCGCGGCCGAGGAGCAGCTCGACGGGCTGTACATCGTCCGCTCCAACGTCGAGCCGGAGCAGTTCGATGCAGCGCAGACGGTGCGGGCCTACAAGGACCTGTCGAAGGTGGAGCGGGCGTTTCGGAGCCTGAAGTCGGTGGACCTGAAGGTGCGGCCGATCCACCACCGGCGGGCGGACCGGGTGCGGGCGCATGTCCTGCTGTGCATGCTGGCCTACTACGTCGAGTGGCACATGCGCCACGCGCTGGCGCCGCTGCTGTTCGACGACCACGACCCGGCGGCGGCCGAGCAGCAGCGGCCTTCGGTGGTCGCCGCCGCTCGCCGCTCACCGGCGGCCCTGGCCAAGGTGGGCTGCAAACGGACCGACGACGACTTGCCGGTGCACAGCTTCCGGACGCTGCTCACCGACCTGGGAACGCTGACGGCGAACACGATGCAGGTCGCCGAAAGCGGCGTCACCTTTCAGTTGCAGACGGACCCCACACCGCTGCAGCAGCGCTGCTTCGAGCTACTGGGGGTAACGACCCGAGTGTAGCCACCACCGACACCCCGACGGAATCGCTAACTGACTCAATGAGAATGACTTCCGCGCGATTCGCTCTGAAACTTCCGTCTAAGTCGTGACCGTTCTGGTTGTCGTTTGCTGGGTCGCCATCGAGGTCGGCGGCATCCGCCTCGGGAACCACCGCGTCACGCTCCACGCCGAATGGCTCAACCCTGACCGGCGTTCTTCCTCGGCGACCAGACCACGCACCGAATCATGAAGCCGACAAGCACGAAAACACGGCCACCCTCAGGACAGCGGCCGGCAACCATCAGTCCGGCAAACTGAAGACGTAGAGCGCGTTACCGGTCTGCGGCTGGTAGATCTCCGGGCTGAGCTGGCCGGAGAGCCCCCGGAAGATGCCGAGCCCGGTCGGCACCGCCACGTACTGCTTCCCGCCGGCGGCGTAGGTGATCGGGAACCCGTGGGCCGCCGTCCCGAGGCGAGCCTCCCAGAGCGCCTCGCCGGTCCGAACGTCGAAGGCGCGAAAGTAGCGGTCGACGTCGCCGGCGAAGACCAGGCCGCCGCCCGTGGTGAGCGCCGAGGTGAGGAACACGGCCCGCTGCTCGCGGCTCCACAGCTCCTCCATCGTGCGCACGTGTGCTGGAGGTACCACTGGACCCGGCCGGTCCGCCGGTGACGACGACGCCGTCGGCGATGACCGGACCGCCGAAGTGCATGAATCCCTCTGTGTAGTCGGCCTTCACCGTCTTCCACACCTCGTCGCCGGTGTGGGCGTCGAGGGCCACGAGCGCCGCATCGTAGGTCGCCAGGAAGACCTTATCCTGGTACAGCGCGAGTGTGCGGGTCGCTCCGTAGCGGGGCGCGTCGTCGGGAACCGGATAGCGATTCTCCCACAACACCTCGCCCGTCGCGGCGTCGATCGCCAGCACGACGTTGCCCGGATTGGCCAGGAACATCACGCCGTCGTGCACGAGCGGCGTCGTCTGGTTGTTCCCCTCCGGAATGGCCAGGACCCAGGCGAGCCGCAGGTCGTGCACGTTGTCCGCCGTGATCTGCTCCAGCGGGCTGTAGCCGTGGTTGTCGAGCGTTCGCCGCCAGCTCAGCCAGTCCGCCGCCGGCGGCCGCTGGAGCAGCGCGTCGGTGACCGGCGACAGCGCGGGAGTCTCGCGATTGACGAAACGGGACCGGCGCCGTTGCAGTGCCTCGTCGGGATCGTCGGGCGGGTCCCCGCCGCCCGCCGCCCGCGCGGCGCGTCCACCTGCGCGAGCCGCACCGCGACTGGCGCGTCAGCCTGCAGCGCTTGCGGGCCAGCTTCCTGTCCGTTCGATTCGAGCAGGTACGCGACGATGTTCAGGTACGCCCCATCACTTAGCGCCCCGCCGAGTCCGGGCGGCATCTCGGCCGCCATGTAATGGAGTAGCTCGGCCGTGGTCCGGGCGCCCCAGTTGTTCAGGAATCCGGAGCCGGTCAGCTCCGGGCCATGCGACGACACCTGATGCATCCGCGTCTTGGCCCGGCGCCGCGAATACGTGTCAAACTATAGACAAGAACCCCCGGGAGAGAGACATGACGGACAGGCAAGCCCTGCTGAGCGCCGCATTGGGGGTTGGCGCAATCTGCGCGACGGTCGCCGGCTCGTCGTGCTCGACGAACGCGCGGATTGACGATCTGCACGCGAACCTGCTCGATTTCCGGGCAGAGGTCCGATCGGAGATCCAGAGCGTCCGCAACGAAATACAGGACGTTCGTGGCGAGATACAAGGCATGCGGAGCCTCTTGATCGACCACATCGACGGGCACGATCCAGTCGGACCGGACGACGGAATCTCACCGACGTTTCGCCACGCGTGGGACCCGTTCACGCGCCCAGCTCCACCGCTTTCGACCCGGCACTCAGTCCGGATTGACGCAGGCGAAGTTCGCCGCGTCGTCGATGCTGCCGGTGCCGTCGTAGCGGGCCCAGCCGCCGAGGCCATCCGGCGACTCGAAGTGCTCGTGCCGAGCGCGTAGCCGGGGAACAGCGGCTCGCCGGTGCTCGGCCGGACCGGTCCGGCGAAAATCGCACGTGTGTTCGGACCCGGGACGTTCATCCATCCTGGCAACCGCAACTCGTCCGCAGGCGAACCTCGCGGGGGCCCCCCATCGACTGGCCCGTCGACAGGCGGCTCCAGCATCCGAGAAGCGCCGCCTACTGCTCGGACGCCGCCCGCTCCTGGGCGCGGGCGCCGGACAACAGGTTGAGCATCCCGTAGTTCCCCTCGTGGCAGGCGTACTCGAACAGCGGCGCCGCGCCGCGCTTCATCGGAATCGCCGCCGTGAACGGCCGCGTGAAGCTGGTCGAGTCGTTGACGGTGAACTCGTAGAGGAGCGTGTCCTCGTCCACCCGCTGGAACCGCTCCGTCAGGTGCAGGGTCGTACCGCTGCCGACCGCCGAACGTACCGACGGGGCGAAGCTCGCGGTCTGGTCGGTGAAGTTCGTCGTCTCGACCACCAGGATGTCGCCCTCCCAGTGGCCGCGCGAGCTGCCCATCCACTGGCGCATGCCGTCGGGCAGTGCATCGCGCCCGTCGAGCGGCACGATGCGCGCGTCATGAACCATCTCGTTGAGGATGACCACGTGCTCCGAAGTCTGGAAGAGCTGCATGTTCTGGTTGTAGCCACCCGGCACGATGGGCGGGCCCGTGTTGAACCCGAGCAGACAGCGCTCGGCCAGCCCGCGATCCTCGGGACCGTGCGTCCCGACACCGCCCACCCGGAACCGCACCGGGCGATCCGGCGACGCCGTGTCGTCATTCGTCGTGGCCTGCTGCCTGGCATCCGGCTGCGGCTCGGGAATCCGTCCGTTCGGCGGATCGACGATGAGCGACGTGCGATGGTCGTCCACCACGCCGGCCCCACGGTCGAACCAGAAGTTGTTGTAGCCGCCGACGTTGCCACCGACCGGCAACGGTTCCGTGCGGACCTCGCTGGGGCGGTCCGCCTCGACGGCGCTCTGCACCGCGGCCGCCTCGATCTCGGCCACTTCCTCCGGCGTCAGCAGCGTCTGGTCGGCGCGGTCCTCGGGCCGCTGCAGCGGCGTCAGCGTCCGGAAGTCCCAGACGCCCTGCAGATTCGGCTTTCCGTCCGCAAGGCGCGGGGGCTCGAACTCGGCCTGGCCCGCGGCGGCCGGGGCCGTCGCCGCCAGCGCGAGAGCGAGCAGAATCACGGCCACGGCGTATCCTCGGTTACTCATCGCATGTTCCTCTGTGTGTGGGGTCGAGGGATGAAGACACCGTCAGTGCTCGATTGCCTCCCCGGCCAGGGGCGGCGCGAGCGGCGACGGGCGGCGCTCCAGGGTCGCCTGTTCGTAGTCGAATGCGTAGCCGATCAGCTTGCCCTCGTCGTACGGCCGGCCCAGGAAACCGATGGTCATCGGCAGCCCCTGAGACCCGAAGCCCATCGGCACGACGATGCCCGGAAAGCCGACCGAGCTGTAGCCGGCCAGGGTCGACGGGCTGCGCAGGCCTCGCGCCGACACGTAGGTCGGATCGTCGGCCGTGAAGGTCGGATCCCGGGTCGGCGGCGCGAAGCTCAGGTTGTACGGAAAGACCAGCGCGTCCAGGTCACGGGCCTCGAAGACATGGAACTTGAGGCGGGTGTTGCGCGGCAGCACGTTCTCGATGAGATCGACGTAGATTGGATCGTCGGTCGACGTCGCGCTCGCGCGCTCCAGCAGGTCGAGCACGGACGCCTCCGCCGGCAACGGTGACGCCGCCACCTCGGAGTAGTAGATCTCCAGGAACTCGTCGACCGTCTGTGGAACGTCGGGTCCCAACGTCGCCAGATACGCCTCCCAATCCGCCTTGAACCGGTAGTCGGCAATTCTCCGGACGCCGTCCACGAACGAGCCGTCGAACGTCACCGGATCGACAATCACCGCTCCCAGCTCCCGCATCGTGGCGATGGCGGCCTCGGCCAGCGCGTCGATCTCGGGATCGCCGCCGAAGTAGTCGCGCGCTACTCCGAGCCGGGCGCCCTGCAGCGCCCCGCGCTCCAGGAACCGCGTGTAGTCGAGACGTTCGGCCGCCGCACCGCCGGGATGCGCCGCGAAGACCTCCAGGCTCAGACCGTCGGCATCGGCCGGGTCGGGTCCGGCGATGGCGGTCAACAGGATCGCGGCATCCGTTACCGTGCGCGCCATCGGACCGGCAGTGTCGAAGTTCAGGTTCTTCGGCGCGATGCCGTCCCGGCTGATCAGCCCGGTGGTGGGCCGCAGTCCGACGATGCCGGTGAACGAGGCGGGGCCGCGCACCGAGGTGCTGGTGTCGCTACCCACGGAAACGACCGCAAGGTTGGCGGCCACGGCCACGGCCGACCCGCTGCTCGACCCGCCTGCGCTCCGCAGCAGGCTGTAGGGATTGATGGTCCGGCCGTCGACCGAGTTGTAGCTGTTACCGCCGGCGAACTCTCCCAGGGATGCCTTGCCCAGGATGATGGCCCCCGCCTCGCGCAACGCCCGCGTGACGTAGGCGTCGTCGGGGGCCATCGCGTCCCGCAGGATTGCCGATCCGTTGGTCGTCGGCATGTCCGCGGTGTCGATGTTGTCCTTGAGCAGGACGGGGATGCAGTGGAGCGGACCCCGTGGACCGCGCTGGGCCCGCTCGGCCTCGAGAGCGCGTGCGACCTCCAGCGCCCGCGGGTTCACGGTGATGATGCTGTTCAGCAGGGGGCCGTCATCGTCGTAGGCGGCGATGCGGTCGAGATACATCTGCACGAGCGCGGGACACGAGAGGGCGCCCGCCTCGAACGCCGCCTCGATGTCGGCGATAGTCGCCTCTTCCAGCGCGAACACCGCCGGCTGGGACTCGGCTGACAAGCGCTCGCAAGCGACCGCGCCGAGCAGTATCAGGCCGACGACGGCGGGCGGTCCGAAATGCGCACGCATGGCCCCTCCCTCACCCATCCGAAGTCCCCAAGCGCCGCCGGCGGCCGGTGGCGCCGACACGGGCCGGACCGACCGGTGTGCCGTTCTTGCCGGCGCTCACTCGTCCACCGGCTGCAGCGTCAGCCGATGCGCCGCCCGCTCCTCCACCGCACCGCGCGTATAGAGCAGCGGAAAGTACTCGCCGTTGCCCAGATTCTCGGCCAGGTTGCCGTAGTACGGGCTGCCGGGCTGTGCCGACTGCCCCGGGGCGTTGCTGGCGACCGAGCGGTCCGGGTCCGCGAGGTCGATGATGCGCCGGAAGTTGGCGCCGGTGGCGTTGACGGAACCGAAGCCGCCGGGGCGCTCCACCGGGGGCAGGTCGAACGCCGACGCCAGCATGTGCGGCAGCTCGCTGGCATGCACCCTGCCGTGCCGCCACTCGGCCCGGTCGGGGCCCAGCTCTTCGGTGAGCCGCTCGATCGCCGCCGTCAGGCCCTGCTCGATCAGCGCCCGGCGCTCGGCTTCGGGCGTCTCCAAATCCCGTGTGGCGGCGTCGACTTCGGCGTTCCAGCGCACGTAGAGCGCGCCCGCGGTGCTGTCCTGCGAAACCGTGGCGTCCCACTCGGCGATCAGCCCGCGGGCCCATTCGACGTCGGGATCGTCCGACGTCCAGCCCTGGAAGGCCGGGATGTCCCTTGCGGCCGCGAGCAGCCGGGCGTCGTGCTGGATCCGCTTGTGATCGTCCACCGAGAGCACTTCGCCGGCGCCGAGAATCTGGTGAAGCCGGGCGATCCGCGACGTCTCGACCCCGCGCGACGTGTGGTAGAAGACCGGCCGCCCCTCGTAGCCGGGCGGATGGACGTTGTTGTTGGCGGTGGCGACGTAGCCCCGCTCGGGATTGAACTCCCGCGGCAGGTCGGTCCGGAAGCCCCGCCACTCGTAGTCGCCGTTGCCGGGCACCGGCAGCCGCCCGTTCCAGCCGTCGCGATCCGGCGTCAGCCCGGTCACCTGCAGGGCGATGTTGCCGTCCGCGTCGCCGCAGACGAGGCTGTGCGTCGGCACGAGCCAGTGCATCGCCCGCTGGAAGAAGTCGGCGCAGCTCTCGGCCTGGGCGAGCTGGAAGCTGCCCTTGTAGGCGGCCGTACCCGGCTCCTGCACGACCGAGCGCACGGCGTAGGCGACGCGGTTCTCCAGGTCCTCGTAGAAGACGGGACCGTGGCGGCTGAACTTCAGCACGACGGGCTCGGGCTCCTGCCCCTTGACCGGGATCTCCTCCTCGATGACCCGCAGCGGCTCCCAGCCGTCCTGCCAGCGCACGAGGTTGGGATCCTCCGGGTGCAGCTCTTCGACGTAGACGTCGACCATGTCGGTGCCGGCGAAGGTGAACCCCCACGCCATACGCTCGTTGCTCCCCGCATCGACACCGGCGAAGGGCGGCTCGCCGCCCCCGATCACGTTCCAGCCCGGGGCCACGAGGTGCACGAAGTAGCGCAGCGCCGGCATCTCGATGCGCCGGTGGGGATCGTTGGCGAGAATCGGCACGCCGCTCGGCGAGCGCTCGCCGGTCAGCACCCAGTTATTGCTCCCCTCGGTGGCAATGGGCCGCGGCAAGACCTGCCGCGTCTGCAGCCCCGGCGCCGCGACCAGCGCGCGGTACGGCTCGACGATCTCCAGCGGCGGCAGGCGGCCGGTGACGAACGGATCGCCGTCGCCGGCGCGCATCGCGTCGAGGATCTCCTCGGTGATGATGCTGACGTCGAGACCGTCCGGCACAACCAGATCGTCCCACGGATCCGGGGCGAAGCGCCGGTTTGCCTCCTCAACTCCATGGCGGGCGACATCGAGCGCGAGCTGCATCTCGTGGATGGCGTGCCCCCGTACGCTCGGCACGCCGAGCGAGGCCCAGCGCAGCACCGCCGTCTCTGCCGTCCAGGGCAACGGCTCGACGCCGGTGACCTGAAACTCCACCGGCAGGTTGTCGCGGTTCTCTTCGACGTAGGTGTTCACACCGTTGGCGTGCGCGGTGAACAACCGGTGCGCGTCGGGGTGATAGCTGGTCCACTCGGTCTCGTCCCACGGCCCGCGGAACATCGTCAGCCTGGTGCGGCGGTCGTAATCGATCGCCTCCGGCCCGAAGATCTCGGCCAACCGCCCCTCGCGCCAGCGCCGCCACATCTCCATCTGCCACAGCCGGTCCTGCGCCATGACGTAGCCCTGGGCAAAGAACAGGTCGTCGTCGTTCCGCGCGTAGATGTGCGGCACCCCCCACTCGTCGCGGATCACTTCGACCGGCTCCTTCAGGCCCGGCGCCGCCAGTTCCCCATCAAGGGTGGCGAGCGAGCGGTGGGCGAGCTCGTCGAGCGACGCGGGCGCTGCCGAGTCGTCGGCACCGCAGCCGGCCGCGATTGCCGCCAGCGCGATCAGAGCGAGCCGGGCGAGGTGACCGAGCGAGGAACCGGGACGCCCGTGCCCACACCGGGAACCGAGACCCTCGGACGTCCTTCCGGGAAGTTGTCGCATCGTCTGATCCTCAAGCCTCTGGAGCGCTTCGGCCGCGCGCCGGCACGCCGTCAAGGAGATACCGTGACCGCCACGTAGCCGTTCGTCCAGCAGCATTGATCCGCCGGCGTGCTGTCGACGGGGTTGAAATTGTCGGCCCGCACCCGGAGCACGTACTCACTCGGCTCCGCGAACATCACCGAGGCAACCCTCCGGCCCCCCGCTGCCTCGTTGGGACTCGACTGTTCCTCGCTGAACGCAGCGGGTGCCGGACCCGCATGCGTGAACCATGTCGCGCCGCCGCTCACCGGGTCGCGCTCGGCGCCGGGAGCCAGACGATCCGCGACCCACACGGTCAGGCTCAGCGGCATCCCGGCCGTCCCGCTCAAGCGCAACGGATTGGACTGGCTGCCGACCGGATTCGCCCCGCGCGACCAGGTGGACGCCTCACGGGCGTCGCCGGCCAGGGTCATCGGACCCCAGAGCTCGGGGCCTTCCGGGAGCAGCTTCAGGCGCGGCGGCAGCGAGCCCATCGCCATCGGGGCGTGGTGCAGGCGGTATGCCTCGACGCCGGCCCTGCCGGGAACCGAATGGGGTGGCTGACTGCCGGTCTGCAGAGTCCAGACGACGCGTCCGCCGTCCTCCGCGAACTCGCCCGGGACGGTGACGGTGAAAACGCCGGTGCCGCGACCGGGCGTGAACAGGGTCGGCTGCACGCCGTCGAGTTCCCCCAGCGACAGGTAATTGGAGGGACCATGCGGGATGTGCACCGTCTCCTCACGGTTGCGGTTGAAGAAGCCGAACGAGAGCGTGTAGCTGCCGTCGAGGTTCTCGTACCAGCCCTCGAAGAAGGGTGAGACCGGGAGCCCCTCGGCAACCAGCCCGCGCTCCCAGGGTGCGGACGGAAAGGGCGGCCGGTCGCCGCCCGGCCGCTGCTGGGCGGCGAGCTCTACACCGGCCAGCAGGATGACCAATCCCCAACCGAGCGCGGTGATGGCCCCCCGACCGAGCCCGGGCAGCTCTCCCCGACCGAGCGAATCCGGCATCCCTTCAGCGCACGCACCCGGCGCCGCCGTAGCGCTCGCCCGGCCCGGCGCCCGGTGCCTCCTCGTCCCGCGTGGCTTCTCCGATATCGGCATCGCGCCGCTACTGGCCGCTCCCGGCGGCCGTTTCCACGACCTGCGCGGCCCGTTGGGCCACGAGTCGCTCGTAGCCTTCCTCATCGAGATGGGTGACCGCGATCCAGGCGTGCGACATCTCGTCGGTGGTCCGACTGCCGCGATAGACCCACTGCTCGGGGTCGGGGTTGTTCGGGTTGCCGGCGGTGTTGTCGTACCAGAACGTCAGGACGATGACCCCGCCGGTCGGGACTAGCGGCGCCACACTCTCCTCGTAGATGTGGCTGTGCTGCCACCACGTGGTCCAGTTCGAGATCATGCTCATCACTTCGCGCCGGCCCGTCTCCGGGTAGTACACCTCCATCGCAGCGGCGCGCAGGCGCAGGTGGCCGTGGGGCTGGAAGCTGTCGATGCGCACCGGATGGTCGAACGAGTGGAAGCCCTGGATCATGGCGGTGCCGCGCGGCTCGATGGCCAGGTCCCCCTCCAGCCGGTAGTTGGCGAGGTCCTGCGCGTACTCGGGCTCGTAGTCCTCCGGGTGGAACCAGAAGCCGAGCGCGGTCACCTCGTTCTCGACCGCCTCGCCCATCGGGTAGTAGTGGACCGACCAGCGCACCAGGGAGTTGGCGGGCAGCAGCCGGCCGGCGCCCTCCGGAATGACCTCGCCCAGCTTGCCGGCGGCATACTCGGTGAAGCGGCCGCCTCCCTGGCTGATGAGCTCGCCGTCCGCGCCGCGCAGATACAGGGTCGTGTTGGCGTGGTGCATCACCTCGCGCCCCTCGACAGACGGCTTCACCTCGATCGCCTTCAGGTAACGATCCTTCTGGAGGGGGAGCTCGACGAGCGGCTCCCACCACAGATCGGAGCCGACCGCGGGCACGTCGAACGGCTTGGCCGGGACTACGAGATCGGGCTCGCCGAACTGCTCGGCCAGCCGCCACTGGCCGGGGTCGGGCCACTCGACCGGCGGGGGCAGGTCGGCAGGGTCGCCTTCCGGGGCGCCCGCGTCGACCCACGCGACCACCGTCGCGACGTCGGTGTCGGACAGCCGCGGGTCGTACTGCAGCTCCTGGATGCCGATGTCCCGGTCGTACTGGTACGGCGGCATCTCGCGGGTGGCGACCTTGGTCCTGATGAGCGCGCTCCAGCGGCGCGCGTCGGCGTAGCTCAGCAGCGACATCGGTCCGATGGAGCCGGGCCGGTGGCAGACCTGGCAGTTCCGCTGCAGGATGGGCGCCACGTCCTTGGAGAACGTCACCCCGGCAGCTTCGCCCTGGGCGAACGCCGGCGCCGGCGCCACGGCCTGGGCCAGCAGCAGGACCGCGATCCCCAAGAGGACGAGCGGCGACGAGCCGGAACGCGCTTCGGTCATGAGTCTCCCTCCACGACAGGGCCGTTTGCCGTTGATCATCCCCTTTCCGCGGCGCCGGCGCAATCCCTCCGGCGGCGCGGGAAACCGACAACGGTGGACGGCGACATTCTACGGGCAGACACTATCGCGGCTGCGTGACATAATCGCGGCAGGGTCGGCCATGTGACTCACGCGGGTCGGCCACGGAACCACAAGAGGAGGAACCATGAGCGCGCGGATGTTCCTGGTGTCATCGGTGGCGGTCGCCTGCCTGCTCGCATTGCCGGCCGCAGGCGCGGCGCAGTGCGAACCGGACGGCGACCTTGAGTTCGTCTGCGGGCCGGTCAATCCGGAGGACCTGGCCGCGGTCCCGGACTCTCCCTGGGTCATCGTGTCGAGCATGGCGGACGACGGCCACCTGTATGCGACCGACACCCGCGACCGCACCTCGCGGCAGGTCTACCCCATCGAGAGCTCGGCGCCGCGGCACGACACGGCGCTGTACGGCGCCTGCCCCGGTCCCGACACCAGCGGCTTCCGGCCGCACGGGCTCGGCCTGCGTCCCGGAAACGACGGGGTGCACACCCTGTACGTGGTGCGCCACGGGACCCGCGAGTCGGTGGAGGTCTTCGAGATCGACGCGCGCGGCGAGGCGCCGGCCGCCACCTGGGTCGGTTGCGCGGTGGCGCCGGACGGCGTCGGCCTGAACTCGGTCTCGGCGCTCCCGGACGGCGGCTTCGTCGCCACCAACTTCCAGCGCTCGACCGGCGAGCTGTGGGAGTGGCAGCCGGATAGCGGCTGGACGGAGGTGCCGGGCAGCGCGACGGCCGGCCCGAACGGCATCGAGGCGTCCCCCGACGGCCGCTGGCTCTACATCGGCGGCTGGGGCACGCAGTCGCTGATCCGGCTGTCCCGCGGACAGACGCCGGTGGTGGTCGACTCGGTCGACGTCGGCTTCCACATCGACAACGTCCACTGGGCGCCCGACGGCACGCTGCTGGCCGCCGGCCACGCGGGAAGCGGGCCCGACTCGATCTTCGCCTGTCTCGGTCAGGGCGCGTGCGACGGGGTCACGTCGCGGGTGGCCAGGATTATCCCCAACAGCCTGGCCAAGGAGGAGATCGTCCGCTATCCCTCGAACGATCGGATCATCCTCGGCACGGTCGGCATCCAGGTCGGCGACGAGATCTGGGTCGGCGGGGTCGGCGGCGGCGAACACATCGGCCGCTTCCCGGCGCCGGCGCACTAGAGCGGCGGACGTGTCATGACTGCCGGCATCCAGAAGTTCATCGTCTTCGCCCTTGCCATCCTCGTCTCGTGGATCGCCGGGGCCACCGTCCCGCCGACGTGGAGCGTCAACCGGGTGACGCTGGACGTGCTGATGGACGACGACGGTAGGCTGTACTACCTGTCCGAGGGCAGCCCCGCCTATTTCGACGCCGTGCCCATCGAGCAGGCGCAGCTCGACGCCGCGGCGCTGCGCGCCTCCGGCGAATCGCCGGCCGTTACCGAGGAGTTCGTCTCGGCGGTGGAGACGCGGGACGGGCGGACCGAGACGGTCTACTACCAGCTCGTCGCGCGCTCTCATTGGGGCTGGTGGTCGCTGCTGCCGGCCGTGGTGGCGGTGATCCTCTGCTGGTTGACGCGGGAGCCGGTCACGTCGCTGGCCGCCGGCATCGTCTCCGGAGCGCTGCTGCTCGGCAAGTACGACATCACCGGCGAGGTGATGATCCCGTCGCTGGCGTCGACGAACTCGGCCGGGGTACTGCTGTTGTACCTGTGGCTGCTGGGCGGGCTGATGGGCGTCTGGTCGCGCACCGGCGCCGCCCAGGCGTTCGCCGAGTTCATGACCGTACGGTTCGTGCGGGGCCCGAGGAGCGCCAAGCTGGTGGCCTGGGCGCTCGGCATCGTCTTCTTCCAGGGCGGGACGGTCAGCACCGTCGTGGTCGGCACCACCGTCAAGCCGATCGCCGACAAGCAGCGCGTCAGTCACGAGGAGCTGGCCTACATCGTCGACTCGACCGCCTCGCCGATCGCCTCGCAGCTCGCGTTCAACGCGTGGCCGGGCTACGTGCAGGCGTTCATCTTCGTCTCCGGGGTCGGCTTCCTCGCCACCGAGGCGGACCGCATCGCCTTCTTCTTTCAGAGCGTGCCGTTCTGCTTCTACGCGATCTTCGCCGTCCTGGGCACCTTCCTGCTGAGCATCGAGAAGCCGGTCTTCCTGGGCAAGCGGCTCGGCGCGGCCATGGCGCGCGCCCGCACGACCGGCCGGCTCGACGCCGAAGGGGCCGATCCGCTGAGCACGAAGGAGCTGCAGGCGAGCAAGGTTCCGGCCGGCTACACGCCCCACGTCCTCGAGTTCTTCCTGCCGCTAGGTGTGCTGATCGCCATCGCCATCGGCACATTCGTCGCCTACGGCGCGCCCAACGTGCAGTGGGCGTTCGGGGCCGCGCTGCTGCTGGCCGCCGGCATGGCGCTGGGCAAGGGCATGTCGCTCAAGGACCTCATCTCCGGCTTCCACGACGGCATAAAGGGCGTGGTCCTCGGCTCGGTCATCCTGCTGCTGGCGATCACGATCGGCAACGTCAGCACGCAGACCGGCGGGGGCGTCTTCCTGGTGGAGCAGCTCGGCGATGCGGTGCCGTACTTCCTGCTGCCGGTGATGCTGCAGCTCATGACCATGGTCATCGCCTTCTCCACCGGCACGAGCTGGGGCACCTACGCGGTCGCGTTCCCCCTGGCAATGCCGCTGGCCTGGGCGGTGGCCGGCGCGCAAGGGCTGTCGCACCCGGAGCTGTTCATGACCCTCTGCTTCGCGTCGGTCATGGACGGCAGCGTCTACGGCGACCAGTGCTCGCCCATCTCGGACACGACGGTGCTCAGCTCGGTCTGCACCGGCTGCGACCTGATGGACCACGTGAAGACGCAGATCCCGCAGGCCTCTGTGGCCGCCGCGCTGGCCGCGGTCTGCTGGACGGTGATCGCGTTCTTCACGGCGTGAGCCGAACGGAAGCGCCCGACTCCCCCCGTCGCGTTGTGGTTGCAGGCTTGCGAACATGGACGAAGTGGAAGCGTACGACGGTCGCGTCGCCCTCGACAGCCCGGCCACGATGCAGACTGGGCCGCTGGGCTCCCAGGTCCACGTCCTGCGCGCCGACGCCGGGACCGTGACCGCGCTGGCCGCCATCGACTGGAACCGGTGGTTCGGTCGGGTCTGCCTTGATCCGGTGCGCGGACTCGTCGTGCTGATGACCCCCTCGCACCTTCACGAGGACCTCGCCGAGATCTTCGACGACATCGTCGACGCAGCGGCGAGCGTCTCGAAGAGACTCGGCAGCAGTCGGCTCCGCGGGCGGAACGAACCGCCGGGCACGGGGATGGAGCCGGACTGCGCCTTCTACCTCGATGAGCGGGCCAGGGGGTATCGCGCGGCGCTCCTCGAGGGCGAAGCCGCAGTCGAATCGTTCGTCGAACGCACTCCGTTCGACCTCGTGGTCGAGGTCGAGATCACGAACGCCGAAGAGGGCAAGATAGAGCGTTACGGCGACATCGGCGTGCGCGAGCTCTGGCGGCTGCACGGTCGCAAGGGAACGCGAGACCTGCGGGCGGACTTCTTCGCCCTGCACCCCGCGAGGCCGCCGCGTCGGCTCGCCGCCTCCGCGGTCCTCGCCGGCCTCACCCCCGGCGACGTCTGCGAGGCGGCGGACAGCGTACGGTTGTGCCTGACACGCGACGAGCGGACGGAAGCCGTCGCCCGCATCGTCCGCCGTCGCCGGCGCGCCAGCGTGCGCGTCCGCGAAGCGGAGACGCCATACGCCACCCCGCCCGGCTAGGGCGTGTTAACACTATTGGCCGGATCGTGGTATCGTTCCTGGATGGAGCTCACCGAAACGCAGTACGCACCCATCGCGTCCTGTCTCCCGCGACAGCGTGGCAATGTCAGCATGCCCAATCTGCAGGTGCTCAACGCGATCCTGTACGTCGCCGAGCAGGGGTGCAAGTGGCGAGGGTTGCCGAGGCGCTTTGGGAACTGGCACACGATCTACACCCGCATGAATCGTTGGTCCAAGAACGGGGTGCTCGACCGGGTCTTCGAACACCTGCAACGCGCCCAGTTGATCCGCATCAAGTTGGAGGCGGTGTCGCTGGACAGCACCATCGTCAAGGTCCATCCCGACGGCACGGGGGCTCGAAAAAAAACGGCCCCCAAGCCATCGGCAAATCCCGCGGCGGGTGGACCACCAAGATTCATCTGGTTGCCGCGGATGCTCGAATGGCATTGACGTTTGCGCTCTCGCCCGGCCAAGCCCACGACGGCCCGGAGGGCCGGAAGCTCCTGACCAGCCTGGGGCCGCAAGATGCCGAATTGGCCTTGGTGATGGACCGCGCGTACCAGGGCGACGAAACCCGCCAACTGGCGCTGGACCTCGGATTCACACCAGTGGTGCCGCCGATCAAGACCCGGACGGACCCGTGGGAGTACGACCGGGAGATGTACAAGCGACGCAACGAAGTCGAGCGTCTGTTCCGCCGACTGAAGGGCTATCGCCGGATCTTCTCCCGATTCGAGAAGCTGGATGTGATGTTCATCGGCTTCATCCACTTCGTGCTCATGTTCGACGCGCTGAGGCAGTGTTAACAGGCCCTAGTCCACCAAGCGACCGGGTAGCGTCATCCCATGCGTGTCGGAATCCCTACGGAGATCAAGGCGGACGAGCACCGCGTTGCCATCACCCCGTCCGGCGTGGCGGCGTTCGCCGCGCGCGGACACGAAGTCGTCATCGAGGCGGGGGCCGGGGTCGGCAGCGCGATTCCGGACGATGCCTACCGGGCCGCCGGCGCGACCGTGATCGATGGCGCCGGCGCGGTCTGGGAGCGGGCCGACCTCGTCCTCAAGGTCAAGGAACCGCTCGATCCCGAGTTCGAGCGGATGCGGCCGGGACAGGTTCTCTTCACGTACCTGCATCTGGCAGCGTCGCGCGATCTGACGACCCGGCTTCTCGAGCGCCGCGTCGTCGGCATCGGCTACGAGACGGTGCAGCTCACCGACGGCACGTTACCGCTGCTCGTTCCGATGTCGGAGGTCGCGGGCCGGCTGTCGATCCAGGCCGGCGCCACGTCGCTGGAAATGCGCTCCGGCGGCAAGGGCCTCCTGCTGCCGGGCGTCTCCGGCGTGCGCCGGGGCCGGGTGACGATTATCGGCGCGGGTGTCGTCGGGCTCAACGCCTGCGTCGTCGGAGTCGGGTTCGGGGCGGACGTGACGATCATCGACATCAACCCGTTACGCCTCGCCTACGTCCGCGATGTCGTCCAGGGCCACGTCACCACGCTGATGTCCAACGCCGCGAACATCGAGGGCTCGGTGGCATCCGCCGACCTGGTCCTCTGCTCGGTACTCATTCCCGGCGCCCGCACCCCGCGCCTCGTCACCCGCGCCCACCTCGCGCAGATGGAGCCGGGATCGGCGCTCGTCGACGTCGCCGTCGACCAGGGCGGCTGCGCCGAGACCAGCCGACCCACCACCCACCACGACCCGCGCTACGTCGAGGAGGGCGTGGTGCACTACTGCGTCTCCAACATGCCGGGCGCCGTTCCGCACACGTCGACCTACGCCCTCACCAACGCCACGATGGCCTACGCGCTGGAGATCGCCGACCGCGGCTGGCGCGCCGCCGCGGCCGACGACCCGGGGCTGGCGAAGGGAGTCAACGTCGTCGACGGGCAGGTGACGCACCAAGCCGTGGCCGCCACGCATCGTCTCAACTGCGTTCCGATCGACCAAACCTAGTTTAGGAGAGAGCCCAACGGGTGTCATTCTCCAGTAATCGGTGGTCCGAGGAAACCGGGCAGGTCATCACCGGAAGAGACTTCCGTTGACTTCCCTTGCAATCGACAGTACGAGGCTATTCAGCCCGTCTTCGCGTAGGCGTTCGGCTCGGCGTTTCACCATGGAGGACGTGGATGGACATGACTGAACGGCAAGCTACGCGTTGGCTCGGCGTTGTCGTCGTTGGGATGTTCGTGCTCATGCCACTCGGTGCGTGGGCGCAGCAGGCGAGCGGCATCGCCGGCGAGGTGACGGACGACACCGGTGGCGTATTGCCCGGTGTGACGGTCACGGCTGCAAGCCCGGCCCTGATCGAGCAGCAGCGGATCGCGATCACGGACGGGCAGGGCCGCTACAACATCACCGGCCTGGTGTCCGGAAGCTATTCGGTCACCTTCACGCTGCCTGGATTCAATCAGGTCCTTCGGGAAGGGGTCGAGTTGATCGCCGGCTTCACCGCGACGATCGACGTGGAGCTCGGTGTCGGCGGCCTCGAAGAGACGATCACGGTGACCGGGGCGGCCTCGCTGATTGACGTGCAGAACGTCCGCCAGCAGACCGTCATCACGGATGCGTTGCTCGACGTGCTGCCGAGTAGCGGGAAGAGCCTGGTCGGCTACACCAAGCTGATTCCCGGGTTGCAGGGAGGTTCCGATGTGGGCGGCGCCGGGGGGCTGTGGGCGACGGGCAACGTCATTGCCAACACCATTCACGGCAAGGGCGGCGCCAAGTTCTCCTACGACGGCATGCAGACCAACAACTATGGCGGCAACGGGGCGACCAGCTACCTCATGAACCCGTCCACGGTCGAGGAAACGGCGATCAATGTCGGCGGGGGCTCGGCCGAGACCAACACGTCGGGCATCTCGATTAACCTGATCCCGAAGGAAGGCGGCAACACCTTCTCGTTCATGGGTTCCGGTCTCTTTTCGGGCGAAGCCCTGCAAACCAGCAACCTCAGCGATACGCTGCGCGAGCGCGGTGTGGGTAATACCAACAAGGTACTTCACGTCTACGACACGAACGCGACCGTGGGCGGTCCGATTCGTCGAGACCGGCTCTGGTTCTTCGCAGCGACACGCGCCTCGGACAACCAGAACCAGGTGAACGACGTCTATTTCAACCCACTACTGTCCCAGTAGAGTCGAGGGGAGGCGCGTATCCGGTAGGGATCGGTGGCTCATCCGGTGCTTTCGCAACCGGGCCGCAGTCCGATTCCCGTGAGCACGTTTCCTCCCCCCGCTCTCCGAACCCGGCGGGCCGATCTCCGGCACCGGGCTCTCCAGTGGAATCATGCGACTCGCACACGGGTTCCCGGTCGCGACCAGCGGACGGGTCTCGCGAGCGGTGGCACCACGCTCGCACCCTTGCGCTGGCCGGCCGGTGCGTCGTCAGGCCTGTTGACGCCCTGGCGACAGCGACCATGCAGGTCGTCCCCTTCGCTTGTGCATGTGATGACAGTCCGGAATTCCTGCTCATCTCCGGGGTAATAGGCCGTCGGCCACTCCCGTGAGCCTGCTCCCTTTCGCCATCGCTTTCACCTGAGGTCCCTTCCCTCCGCCGGCATTGCCCGGCTTCCTCGGTGTCGGGTCGGAGGAGGCGCGCCCCGCGGGCGCTGGCCTCCGTCCGCCGCTCAAACGGTACGTGCGGTTTTCCCGCATACCGCTTTCACGAAGACGTCTTCGCGTGATGAGGACCGATGGAGGAATCAAAGAGTGGACCATCCTCCGGCCCGTCGGGTTCAGCCAGTCGGCAAGTCTCCTCGGTCGCTGATGTTGGGGTCTTTCACTCATGGAACTGTCCACCTCAGCGCCCTTGCTCATCTCACCGTCCTGTCTGGTCCCGACCGTCTTCGCCGGCCGCCTTCCCCAACCCACTCGGTTGCCGCCCCCTGACGGTCACGCGGCTTTCACCGCGCTTCAGGTACTATTCGGCCGTCCGACTCCTCGACGAGCATCCCTTCCCACTTCGCTCTCGCTTATAGGGTCAGTTGCCGCGGCGCCACCCGCGGACCCGCCGAGGTCTCCCAGGGTCACGCACTGGTCTTCCATACCGTGCCGCCCGCAAACACCTTGGTGCGGTGGGTGGATGAGATCGCCTTCGCCTCTGTAGTGCAGGCTCGACCTTGCCCCACCTTTGGCCGACCGGTTCGTCATGGGGTCGCCCCCTCGACTACGGCCCGGTACTGCTCCGCAAACCCTTCGGACCCCACCTCACGGTGGGCGCCCTGTCCTCCGCAGTTCCGTCGTGGCGGCTCCAGGTCCACCTTGGCTGTGTCCGGCTTTCGCCTGCGTGCCCGTGTAGGTGTCTCCATACCTGCCACCTGCGGCCGGCGAGGCATTACCCCCGCCTTTGGATACGGCCCCCCTCATCCGGGGGCCGGAGGGACTTCAACCCTCCTGACCAGTGCGCTGCCTGGCGCACACCTACGGACCTCTCCGCCACCCTGACCGGCCCGACCTGACCCTCGCGGGCTGTCCGTTGGCGCGTGCCACGCCACCGGTAGGGCTTCCCGTGTTGCGCCCACTCCCCCCTTCCACACGTGCTGTCGCCATTACCCCGGCGGAACCGGTCGGTGCCCGCGTCGCTCGCTTCCCGACCGCTGACAGCCTTCCCCGTGTTCTAGGCGGGTCGGCTTCCGCATTATCCGTTTCGAGGCCTGCGCGGCGTTCAACTCGTTACGGCCTGTGTGGTCGCTGAGCCGCCCAAAGCGGCCCTTTGTCACCGGGGTGCTTCAGCCGATGTCGTTACCTCCATCGTCCGCCCCGACTGCTACCGGCTGGAGCGACAGTTGCCGGGCGGGATTCGCACCCGCTGAGGAATGGCGCCTTGTCACGGCGCACTAGAACTTCAAATTAGGGCGGCTTGAAACCTCCGTGTCTGATAGAATGACTGTGCTCCAAATCGTTCAAAAGACAGGAGATCCAAGCCGTGGCCCATAATACCACAGTCTTCCGGCAGCTTCTCGACTTGCTTCCCCGACATGAATTCGACGCCGAGGCTCGACAGCACCAGGAGGGCCAGAGACTCCGCGTGATGAGCCGCTGGGCGCAGTTCGTCGCCCTCGGCCTGGGACAACTGGGCGGCCTGCAGAGCCTGCGCGACATCGTCGGCAACCTGCGCGCCCAACCCCACAAGCTCTATCACCTGGGCGTGCGAGCGTTCGTCAGTCGTTCCTCGTTGGCGCGGGTGAACGCACAGCAGCCGTACGCGCTCTACGAAGCGCTCTTCGGACGCCTGCTGGCCCGCTGCCAGCAGCGGGCTCCGCGGCATGGCTTCCGGTTCAAGAACAAGCTGTACGCGGTGGACGCGTCGACCATCGACTTGTGTCTGGCGGCCTTCCCGTGGGCGTCGTTCCGGCGCACGAAAGGTGCGATCAAGCTGCACGTCGGCGTGGACCAGGCGGGACATCTGCCGACGTTCATCAGCGTGACCGACGGCAAGACCGGCGACGTCACGGTGGCCCGCACGTGGACGTTCCCGGCCGGCAGCGTGGTGGTGGCCGACCGCGCCTATCTTGATTTCGGGTGGCTCCATCAGTTGCAGCAACGGGGGGTGACCTTTGTGACCCGCCTGAAGCGGAACGTGCGCTATCAGGTAGTGCGTGAGCACGACGTCGACATCCGGACCGGGGTGTTGAGCGACCAGACGATCGAGTTGACCAGTGCGCGTAGCCGCAAGGCCTATCCGGGCACGCTACGGCGGGTCGGCTACTGGGACGAGGAAACGCGGCGGAGCTACGTGTTCGTGACGAACAACACGACGTGGGTTGGGAAGACGATTGCCAACCTGTACAAGTCGCGGTGGCAAATCGAGCTGTTTTTGAAGTGGGATTCACAGTGCTTCACCTCACTATGTGCTTGATATTTCAAGAGTTAGCTGATCGGCGTTCGGTCCTGCGGGGGTATCTTGGCGGTTCAGGCGGGCGCATTCCCGATTTCCCGGAGCAGTGTGTAGGCAAAGATGGACTGTGAGGCTGGGGGAGGTTGAGCCGGTCTTCGGACAGACGGGGAGGGTGGTACTGGACATTACGGCTCGGACTGCCCATGATGGTGCGTTGAAATGGACAAGAGCGCCATCGACACCCCGAGCCGCGAGGTCGATCTTGGCAACATTCCCGTCCACCTGCGCACTGCCCTCCGGCGGGCGCTGGAGTTTGAGGCGCGTGCTCCAGCGCCCAGGTCGGCAGAGGAAGCGGAGCAGTGCGAAGAGCAGCTGCGGGCCATCGCGGACGAGTTCTTCGGCGCCCTCCTCACCCCCGTGCTGCAACGCGCGGTGCGCTCCGCCGCGGTTGGCGACGCGGCGAGCGCCCTCGTGCGCCACCTGCCCTGGCGGATGCGGAGCGACGGCCTGGAGACCGTCAACGTTCGCACCTCCCGGGGCACGACGGTGCCGGTCACGACGCCGTACTACCGCGAGAAACACGCCCGTCGGGCGAAGCGGAGGCCGGGACTCTACCCCATAGGCGCTAACTTGTTTTCGCGGCATGGCCGGCGTATCCTGGCATGTGGATGCATGACACGGAGGCCGGCACGGTGGACGAGGACTGGGATGTGCTGGTGTCGTTCTTCCCTCAGGACTGGCGCGAGTTGGCGCAGGACACCGGGGCGTTGAAGGGGCTGCGCAAGGACAAGACGGTCGACAACCTCCTGCGGACCCTCCTGCTGCACCTCGGCTGCGGACACTCGTTGCGGGAAACGGTGGTTCGGGCCCGGCAGGCGCATCTGGCGGACCTGTCCGACGTGGCGCTGTTGAAGCGGCTGAAGAAATCCAAGGGTTGGTTGCACGCGCTGTGTGTCCGCCTGTTCGAGGAGCAGGGTCTGGCGGTCATCCCCGGAGGCGCGTTCCAGGTCCGGGCCGTGGATGCGACGACGGTGAAGGAACCGGGCCCGAGCGGGTCGCTGTGGCGCCTGCACTACAGCGTGGGCCTGCCGTCGCTGGCGTGCGACTTCTTCAAGCTGACGGGGACCGAGGGGCCGGGCACGGGAGAATCGTTGGCGCAGTTCCCGATCCGCGCCGGCGACCATGTGCTGGCCGACCGCGGCTATTCGACGGCCCGGGGCATTCGCCACGTGGTCGACGCGGGCGGGCGGCTGATTGTGCGTGTCAACACGGGGTCGCTGCCGCTGTGCACGACGGCCGGGCGGCCGTTCGACCTGCTTGCGGCGGTGGGGTCGGTCACGCGTCCGGGCGCCGGCCGGTCCTGGGCGATCACGGTCGCGGTCCCGCGCGACGATGGCGGCCCGGCCGGCAAGATTGCCGGGCCGGGTCTGCGTGCTCCGCAAGTCGGCGGAAGCCATCCGCTTGGCGCACCTGAAAGTCCGCCGAGACGCCGCCCGCAAGGGCAACCAGGTGCAACCGGCCACGCTGCGCTTTGCTGAGTACGTGATCGTCTTCACGACCTTTCCCGAGCCACCCTTTCCGCCGCGGACGTGCTGGAGTGGTATCGCCTGCGCTGGCAGGTCGAATTGGTGTTCAAGCGCTTCAAGTCGCTGGCCCAGTTGGGGCACGTGCCGAAGTACGACGACGACAGCGCCAAGGCGTGGCTCTACGGGAAACTGTTCGTGGCGCTGCTGGTGGAGAAGCTGATCCACCACGCCCGCGCGATTTCCCCCTGGGGCTACGACGTGCCGGCGCCGGCGCCCCCCGAGCGCGTGGCGTGACTTCAAGTTCGTGCTCAACCAGGTCACGCGCGCCATCGAACCGCCGCTCCCGCTGGCGCGCATGATCAGCGACTGGCGAACGATCTCCGGCGAGCTGGCGGAGCCGCCACGTCGCCGACAGCCGCAACTCTCCGCGTACTTCGGCTGAACTGAGCTGCCGGAGGACCATAGGGCCTTAACAAGTTAGCGCCTATGGGACTCTACCCCGCCTTGGTGGTGCTGGGCATCTACGACCGGTGCACGCCGAAGCTGGCCTCCGATGCAAGCCGCGCGGTCGCCATGCTCAGCTCGCTGGCCGAAGCGCAGGCGCAGCTCCGCTCCGACGGCATCGCCCTGGATATCAAGACCCTCCGCTCGACCGCCTATCGCTACGCTGCGCGGGCCCCAGCGGCCCAGCAGAGCGCGGCGTGCGGCCTGCTGGACCGCGTGACCGGGAAGCGGGTGGTCGTCTCCCTCGACGGGGGCCGCGTCCGCGTGAGGCGCAAGAAGCGTGGCCCCAAGACGAAGAAGGGGCGCAACCGATTCCATACCGACTGGAAGGAACCGAAGCTCCTCATCCTGTACGTTGTCGGCGACGACGGGCGACCGTCTCAGACGGGGGCCCCGATCATCGACGGCACGCTCCGGGGACCGGAGGCGGTCTTCGCCCTGCTGTTGTCGTACGCGCGGCAGATCGGCCTCAACGCCGCTGACAAGGTGCTCTTCATCGCCGACGGCGCGCCCTGGATCTGGCGACGCCTCCAGCGCCTCATCGCCGCGCTCGGGCTCTCGCCGACACAGGTGCTGGGGCTGATCGACTTCTATCATGCCGCAAAGCAACTCTCCGACGCGGTCAAGCTGCGCCGCTGGAGCGCGACGCAACGCACCCGCTGGCTCAACCGCACGCGGGGGCTGCTCAAGCGAGCACGGGTGGACGAGGTGATCACGGCCCTGCGGGAGCTGTGCCGCGGGCGCACGGCCGGCAAGATCCGCACGCACCTCAACTACTTCCTGAAGAACCGTCATCGTTTCGCCTACACCACAATGGTCGGGCTCGGGCTTCCGCGGGGCAGCGGTGCCGTCGAAAGCGCCATCCGTCGCGTCATCAATCTCCGCATCAAGGGCGCCTCCATCTATTGGCTACCGGAGAGCGTCGACGCGATTCTTCTCCTGCGGTCTTTCTATAAGTCCGGCAGATGGAACTGTTTGCAGCGGATGGCCATGACGCCGGTGGGTGTGAGCGCGTGACCGGGAAATCGGGAATGCGCCCGTCGCACCCGGCGTGTCGACGGGAGTCGGCTACTACCGCAACTGGACTGACATCTACAGTATCCTGGGAGGCGTCCGGTGGGGTGCAGGTGTCACCGATAACCTGTTGGTCACCCCGGCAGACTTCAGCCCGTTCTGCATCACGGCTCCTGTAGATTCCCGGTTGCCGAACGGGGGCGGCTACGACGTCTGCGGGCTCTACGACGTCAATCCGGAGAAGTTCGGGCAGCGCGAGGATCGGGTGCGGCAGACCGCGGACTTCGGCGACCCGTCCCGGGTCTCGGACTTCATCAGCTTCAAAATCGACGCGCGGCTTGATTCCGGGGCGCAGTTCGGCGCCAACGTGGACACCGGCCGCACGGTGGAGGACAACTGCTTCGTGGTGGATGCCCCAGGACTCAACAACTACACTGCTCAAACCTTCGGCGTCAGCATTCCGGCCAACACCGAGACGACCATCGACGGAGAACATATCTGCCGGACGGTCAGGCCGCCGCGCGCAAACACCCTGGCCAAGGTGTACTTGAGCTACCCCTTGCCGGGTGACGTTATTGTGAGCGGAATGCTGCAGAATGTCCCGGGCATCGACCGGCAAGCCAACTGGCTGGTACCCAACGACCTGATCGCGCCGTCGCTGGGCCGCAACCTAGCGGCGTGCGGGACGCGCGTCGTGTGTACCGCCACCGCGAACGTCCCCTTGATGGTCCCGTTCACGGAATTCGAACCCCGTCGCACACAGCTCGACCTGAGGTTCACCAAGCTGTTCGACCTTGGCGGCTATCGCTTCCAGGCGAACGCGGACATCTACAATGTCCTGAACGACGCCTCCGTGCTTCAGATGAATGGCACGTACGGCTCACGCTGGCTCGCGCCCCAATCGAATGCGGTGCAGAGTGGATTCCTGGAGGGTCGCCTGATCCAGTTCAGTGGTCAGTTGACATTCTGACGGGCTCGCCCCCGGTTCACGGTGGGCGGCGCTTCATCCTGGAAGCGTCGTTCACCTTGCGCCACGCGACAACGACCGAGTGACCACCGCTCACAACCAAGCCAGCAACCCCTGCTCCGGCCTCATCCGGCGCAGGAATTCCTCGACCGGCAGGCACCAGACACCGTCGATCCGCAGCCGCTCATGGCCACGGTAGAGCAAAGCGCTCTCCGCCTCCGGGTAGTCGTCGCGGAACGCACGCAGCGCCCGCAGATCGGCGGAATGCACCTCTTGACCTCGAACGCCTGCAGCCCCGTATCCCCGTAGACGACGAAGTCGACCTCGGTTCCCGCCCGCGTCCGCCAGAAGACGAGGTCCACGTCGAACCTGGAGTATGCGATCCAAGCCCGGAGATGCTGGGCCACGAGCCCCTCCAGAGCCTGCCCGTCGATCTCCTCCGGACGGTCGAACGGCCCCCTCGGGCGCAACGATCGGAACACGCCGGCGTCGAACAGGTAGAGCTTTTCGTGCGTCACGGTCGCTCGCTTCGCGCGCTTGCGGAAGACCGGCAGCCGGAACGCCAGCAGCAGATCCTCCAGGATCCCGACGTAGCCGGCGACCACCTTGCGCTCGACCTCGCATTCGCGGGCGATCGCCGAGATGTTGAGCTGCGCGCCGTGGGAGAAGCTGATCGCCTCCAGAAAACGCGTGAAGGCGCCGATGCTGCGCGTGAGCCCCTCCGCTCGCACCTCCTGGTCGAGGTACAGGCTCGCGTAACCGGCAAGCACCTCCGCCGGGTCGGAAGCAACGACCACGAGCGGCACCAGACCGACGCGCACCGCGTTCCCGAGATCGAACGCGGGCAGCTCCGCCGCCATGAACGGATGCAGTGTGCGTTGCACGGCCCGGCCGCCCAGCAGGTCCACGCCACCGCGGCGCAGCTTGCGGGCGCTCGATCCCGTCAGGACGAAGCGCGGCGGAGACGGCTCCTCCATGACGGCGTGAACGACCGTGAGCAGCTCCGGGACGCGCTGGATCTCGTCGATGACCACGGTCTCCCTTCGGGGGGATCCTGCGAGGAGTTCCCGGAGGCGTTCGGGGCGGGCGCTCAGGCTGCGGTGAGCCGGAGGCTCAAGCAGGTCGACGACTAGGGCGTCAGGGATCCGCTCGCGCAGCCACGTGGATTTCCCCGTCCCGCGGGGACCGAACAGGAAGCAGCTCTGGTCCGGCACCTGGAAGAATCGACTTACAAATTCCATTATCTGTCAAAAACTGGAAATTACGATTCCATTTTACTCTCCCCTGCATGTCCAGAATCAACCGTTGTCCCGCAGTGGCCTACACCGACGGGGAACCGCGAAGGCACGGCCGCGGTGGCTTCGGCCGCCTCGCGCCGCGTGCTATCGTGAACACATGGCGGAGCACGACGAACGAGTTACGACCGGCCGAGAGACCACGATCCACACCGGGCCGCTGGGCTCCACGATCCACGTGCTGCGCGCGGACGCCGGGACCATCACGGAGCTCGCCCACATCGACTGGAACCGCTCTTTTTCGCGCGTGTGCCTCGATCCGGTGCGGGGGCTCATCACCCTGATGACCCCCTCGCGGCTCCACGAGGATCTCACCGACATCCTGAGCCACATCGTCGACGCGGCAGCAAGTGTCGTCACCGGCGCCGCGAAGAGCCTCCGCCACACCCGTCTCCGCGGACCCGCCGATCCGCCGGGCACGGGCATGGAGCCGGACTGCGCCTTCTACCTGGGCGAGCGAGCCAGGGCCTACCGCGCCGCTCTCGTCGACGGCGGAGCCGCCGCGGACGCTTTTCTGGAACGCACCCCGCTCGACTTGGTGGTCGAGGCCGAGATCACGAACAGCGACGAAGGCAAGATTGCACGCTATGCCGAGATGGGAGTGGGCGAGCTCTGGCGGTTGCACGGCCGGAAGGGCACCCATGAGCTGCGGGTGGAGTTCCTCGCCCTGCGTCCGGGCACCACGCCGCGCGAGATCGCCTCCTCCGCGGTACTCGGCGGCATCACGCCGGACGACATCCGCGAGGCCGTGGACGGCGTTCGTCTCAGCGTGACGATAGAAGAGCGGACTCAAGCCGTCGCCCGTGTCGTCCGCCGCCGCCAGCGCGCCAGCGTGCGTGTTCGCGAGGAGGCAACGCCGTACGCGGCTCGTCCCGAATCGCCGGCCGCTCCACACGCGCGGTAGCCTCGCCTGCCGCACGTCGGTCGAAAGTGAACCCGCCCGGTCAGCGAGCCTAGTACGGGGGCGGCTCGCGGTAGACGTTCTCCAGGTGCACCGCCGCCGACGCGTAGTCGGCGAGGCCCACGGTCCCGGCCGGCGCGTTGAACTCGATCGGCGCCGCCGACGACAGCTTCCCTGCGCCCTGGTCTTCCGCGTCCAGGTGCAGCTCGACCACCGTGAACGTCGCGGCAGCCGGGTCCGAGCCGTCGCTACCGGCCCACGGCCCGTTGCGATCCCACTGCCCGAGTGGGCGGTCGGTCACCAGGACGATGCGCTCACCGCCCGCCTCGTCCTCGGTGCGGTGCGCGTACTTCAGGGCGTAGCCCAGGCTGCCGCCGGTCCAGATGAACCCGACCGTCTGCAGGTCCTGCAGCGCGCCTTCGAGGTCTTCGCCCTCCCCGGCCGTCTGACCGGCCGCCGGGGTGATCAGGGACAGGATGGAGCCGCGATCCTCGTCGGCGGTCCAGCGGAGCACGTTGATCCGCAGCTCCACCTCCTCTGCGCTCAGGGCGCTGGTGGTTGTACCGCGAAAAGTCTCCAGCTCGTCGGACTGCGCGACCGCCGGGGCCACGCTCGCCAACGCCAGGAGCAGACCGAGGACAAGGACCCGATTCACGCAAACCGCGGTTACGGACATGACGTACCCCCGTGAGAAGAGTTGTGCCATCGACGCGGAAGATTCCCATGCATCTGTATCCGTGTCAAGAGTCTTGACCAAGAGACAGATGAGATTACACTTGCCGGAATGGAGCGCGGTCCCGTGGACGTGATGATCGAGCGCTGGGAGCGGGAGCACCCCGATCTGGACGCCTCGTCGCTGGCGACCATCGCGCGGCTGACCCGTCTGGCCCGGGCCATAGACGAGGACGCCGCGACCGCGCTGCGCGCGTTCAACCTGAGCGACGTCGAGTTCCAGTTGCTCGCCGCCATCCGGACCGCGCCCGACTGCAGAGCCGCGCCGCGCACCCTGCTGCAGCCCCTGATGGTGACGTCCGGCGGATTGACCAACCGGATCGATCGACTCGAGTCGTCGGGCTGGGTCGTGCGCGCGCCCAACCCCGACGACCGGCGCGGCCTGTTCCTGGAGCTGACGGCCAGCGGACGCGAGCTCGTGGATCGTGTGACCGCGGCCTATCTGCAGAACCAGGGCGATCTGCTGCGGGAAGCGCTCACCGACGGCGAGCGTGCGACGCTGGCGCCGCTGCTGAACAAGCTGCTCGACTCGCTGTCGGCGCGCAACACCAAGCGGAGGCCGATCGCGCAGACCGCACGGCCGGCCGACCCGGAGTCCACGCCCTGAGCATCTCCGGGTCCGCTCCCCGGGAGCAGGTGTCCGGTCGGTCAGGAGAGCGTCACGACGACGTCCTGCGTGTCGCCGTCGCGCAGGATCGTCACGGTCACGTCGTCGCCGGGGGCGTACCGATCGAGGACGGCTCTCAACTCCCCCTGCGACCGGACCGGCTCGCCGTCGACGGCCTGAATGACGTCGCCGACCTGCGTGACCTGCCGTCCGTTACGGGACACCTCGGTGCCGCGCAGTCCGGCGTCCGCCGCGCCGGAACCGCCGTCCACGCCGACCACCAGCACGCCGGCGGTGCGCAATCGACTCAGGACGAACCGGCTCAGATAGCCGCGCATGTCCATCCGGATGCCGAGCCGGGGCGGGGTGTACTCGCCGGTATCGATGATCTGCGGCACGACCCGGCTCACCGTATTGACCGGCACGGCGAAACCGACTCCGGCCGACGCCCCGGACGGACTCGCTATCTGCGTGTTGACGCCGATCAGCCGGCCGCCGCTGTCGAGTAGCGGCCCGCCGGAATTGCCGGTGTTGATCGCCGCGTCGGTCTGGATGACGTCCTCGATCGGCGTACCGTCGAGTCCTTCGATACGTCGCCCGAGGGCCGACACGATCCCCGTGGTGAGCGTCGCGCTCAGACCGAAGGGGTTGCCGATCGCGTACACGTTCTGTCCCACCCGCAGGGCGTCGCTGTCACCGACGGCGACGGGATACAGCGCCGCCGAGGGCGCCTCGATCCGCAGCACTGCCAGATCGTGAGACACCGACCCGCCGACCCACTCGGCGTCGTAGGTGGTCTGGTCGGACATGACGACCTCGACGGAGTCGGCGCCTCGTACCACGTGGGCATTGGTGATCACATGCCCGTCGTCGTCCCAGACGAACCCGGTACCGGTACCCTGCGGCACCTCGCCGCCCATGGGACGTCCGAACCAGTCGGTGCGCCTTGCGAGCGTCGTGATGTAGACGACCGACGGGCTGGTGCGCTCGAACAACTCGACCGTCGCCCGCTCGTCCGGTCGGAGATCCCGCGGGATCGGCGGCAGCGCCCGGCGAGTCTGCCCGGCGGATGGCAGCGGCGCGACGACCCGATGCGCCGGCGGCGCCGGTCGTGTTTCGGGCGCGCAGCCGGGAACCACGGCGGTCGCCAGGGCTATCGGCAGCGCAGCGAACCGCAACCGCGTCCAGCCCGCACGCCGGCGGTCCCGTCCGTTCCTCGTCATGACGGCTCTCTTCCTCTCGCAGCGCTCAGATGAGCACCAACTGGCCGCTGCGCACCCAGCCGACCTTGCCGTCGTCGAGCACGATCTCGACCCACGCGTCGCTGCGCCGTTCGACGCGCACTCTGGTCCCCTCGTGCACCGTGAAGATCAGCAACTCCTGATCGTCGGTCGGCGCGCTGTGCACCGCCGCCTCCTCTGCCATGATAACCGCCTCGTCGGGACGCCCGACGTCGAGCTCGCGCGCGACGAGACCGAGGCCGAAGACCAAGGTCACGACCCCGGCCGACGCCGCCACCCGCCGTGACCAGACCAGGAGGGAATCGCCGCGCCCGGCCGCGGCGAGGATCAGGGCCGTCATCGCCGTCAGCCAGGCCAGGGTCACGACGGCCAGGAGCGCGGGACGGGACAGCAGATCCACCCACCAGCGGGCGACGCGGAAGAGCCAGAAGCCGGGCAGGGGGGTAATCCGATCGACGGTCTGCGCACGCGCCAGCTCCAGGTTCGCCGCGAGATCGCCGTCACGCGGCATGACCCGTCGCGCCCGCTCGTAGTGGAGAATGGCCGGACCGATCACGCCCAGCCGGAACCAAGCGTTGCCCAGGTTATAGTGCAGCTCACCGCTCTCGAAGCCGCTCTCCAGGATCCGCTCGTACGACTCGACGGCGCCGGCGTAGTCGCCCTCCTGGTAGAGGCGGTTCGCTTCGTCGAAGAACGCCTCCTGCGCCTGGAGCGTCGCGGTGCTCCAGGCAATGAGAAGCAGGGCCGCTGCACGAGCCCACCACAACCGGTCGATCGTCATCACCGCAGCGCCTCTCCCACTGCCGTCATCGCCTGCTCGGCTTCCTCGAGAAGCGCGGCCGTCTCCCGCTCGCCGTCGTCGCCCGCCGCCGGTGGCGCGAACCGCTGCTGGTCGCACTTGTCGAGACACGCCAAGTAGCGCTCGACCACCTCGCCGTCGACGCCGCGCGCCGCGAGCGCCCGCCGAATGTCGTCGCGCACGAGCCCCGCCTCGGCCACGTTCAGCGAGTCGCCGAGGAAGCCGAGCAGCGCCTGGCTGATCCCGGCCACGAACGCCTGGTGCTGCTCCGCCGCGCGGAGCCCCCGGGCCTGCGCCAGGCGCGAACGCGCCAGACGTGACGCCCGATGGCGACGGGCGTAGGCGACGTTCCCCTCCAGACGCTCCCGGTGGCGACGGAGTGCGAGCGCACCCGCGAGACCGAAGACGGGAACCAGCAGCACGGCCCAGAAAACGCCGCTCCGGAACAACTGCCGGTCGATCGGCACGAACGCCGAGGTCGCCACGCGAATGAACCGGATGTCCTGCCGCGCGGTCTCCAGCCGCGTGCGGCCTCCGCCAATGAGAACCGGGTCGCCGGCCACGACGTCGCCCGTCACCTGCACCGTGACGGGATCCGACGCGGCGACCGCGTACCGTCCGCCGGCCGCGTCGAAGTAGGCCAGCTCGACCGCGGGAATGGTGTGCGACCCGGGGGCGCGCGGCACGAGAACGTACTCGTAGCTCTTGACGCCGCTCACTCCGTTCGCACCGGCGTCGATCTCGTTGCTCACCTCCGGGGGATAGATGTCGAAGTCCGGTGGAAACGCCACCTCCGGGTCGGGCAGCGTACGCAGGTTGCCCGCGCCGCGCACGTCGAGACGGAACGTGATCGCCTCGTTCGTCGCCGCCACCGTCGCGTCGATCGACGTAGCCACGTCCAGGCTGCCGACCAGGCCGGTGAAGGCGTCCGGACGGCCCGCGGCGGGCAGCGGGCGCACCTCGATCCCGGTCGCCTCGGATTCGGCGAGAACCCGCACACTGCGTCCGAACAGCCCGCCGCCGAACGGGTCGCCGAAGCCGAACGGATCGCCGAACCGCCGGCTGGAACGGACCCGCACCTGGGCCTCCAGCCCCAGCGGCTCGATCGTGCGCGGTCCGGCGCCGGTGGGGAAGAGCGCCGCCCGGTGGACCACGGTGCTCGCGTACTGCACGCCGCCGCGCACGACCTGTTCCACCCGGGGCGCGCGGGGGGAGGCGATCTCCTCGACCCAGAAGCCCGCCGCGCCGGGCGCCCGGACGATGCCGTATGACTCCACGTCGACGCGCGTGAACAGGCGGTACTCGACGAGCACCGGCTCGTTGACCCACGGCGCGCGCGTGCTCACCGACGCTTCGACGAACAGGTCCTCCGGCCCGATCTCCCCGCCCCGCCCCGACCGGTCCGGCGCACGCCGCGCGGAGGCCGCGCCCGCCGTCGCGACTCTAATCGTCAATGGATCGGTGGCGTGGTTCTCGCCGCCGGCGCGCACCCGCACCGGCCCGATCCGGTGCGTTCCCTCGGCGACCGCACGAAAGCGGTACTGATAGGTGAACGACGTCGACCTGCGGCCGTTGACGAACTGCATCGACGTCTGGGTGCCGGCACCCAGGTAGGCGGCGAAGTCGGACAGGTCGGGCACCCGCGGATCCTCGTCGGGCCGTCCCGCGCCCGACACCTCGACGTTCAGCGTGAACTGCCGGTCCACCGTCACCTCGGCGCGATCGAGGTAGGCGCGGACATCCACCTCCTGGGCCGTCGCGGAGGCGGCGAGACCGACCAGCAGGACTACCGGAACAACTCTTGTCACCACCGTGAACACTGTCATCGCTGTCGCCACTCCGTCACCAGGGTCGGCGCGTGCGCCGACCGGGATCGGCAGAGCGGCGCTGCCGCCGGATCTGGCCCGGGTCTTCCGTGATCGCTTGCAGCAGCCGCTCCGCCTCCTCGCGGCTCATCTGCCCGGGCCGGGGCTCCGCACCCGTCTCGCCGGCCTCCGGCTGGGAAGGCGCATCGTCCGGCTGCTGCCCCTCCTCCCGCTCGTCCTCTCCTGCCCGGTCCTCCGGACGCTCCTGCGGCGGCTGCTCCCCGGACGGCTCTTCCCCGGGCTGCCGCGACTCCGGCGACTGCTCCTGCCCGTCATCGCCGCCGGACGGGGGCGGCTGCGCACCGCCTGCGCCCGATTCCTGCTGGTCCTGATTCTGCTCGGAGTCGTCCGACGAGTCCGACGGCTGTTGCTCCTGCTGTTCCTGTTGCTGCAACTGCTCCAGCGCCACTTCCAGGTTGTGCTTCGCGTCGGTATCGCCGGGGTTGCGCCGCAGGGCCTCCTTGTAGGCCTCCAGCGCGCCCTCCACCTGCTGCTGCCGGTAGAGCGCGTTCCCCAGGTTGTACCAGGCCTGCGCCTCCAGCGCAGGATCGTCCGCCTCGATCGCCCCGCGGTAGGCGTCGACGGCCCTCTGGAACTCCTCCGACTGGTACAGCGCGTTCGCGTCGTTGAAGCGGATCAGCGGCGAGTCGGGCGCGGCGCGCAGCGCCTCCAGGTACTCCTCGTGGGCCTCGTCGTAACGGCCCTCGCGATAGAGGCGGTTCCCTTCCTGCACGTCCGCCCGCCCCGCCTGCGCCGCCGAGGACGGCGGCAACCCCAGCGCGACCGCGGCGAGCACGACCGCCGCGGAGGCGACGAACCCTACCCGCATCAGCGCAACCTCCCTGCCCAGGCATCGGCGACGCGGCGCCGTTCGGGCACCAGGGCCTCGGCGACCAGCAGCACCAGTGCCAGACCGAGGAAGATCTGGTACTGCTCTTCGTAGCGCGTCACCTCGCGCGACTCGATCTCCTCGCCCTCGCCCCCGGTCAGCGCTTCCACCAACTGCTCGAACGCCGCGCCGGAGCCGGCAGCCGCGTGGAAGTAGGCACCGCCGGTGCGGTCCGCCACCCGTTGCAGGGTGACGTCGTCGAGGCGCGTCGTGACCACGCTCCCCTCCTCGTCCCGCAGGAAGCCGTTCGGGGCGCCGGACTCGTCGAAGCTCGGAATCGGCACGCCCTCGGTCGCCCCCATGCCGACCGTGTAGACCCGCACTCCCTCATCGACAGCACGCTCGATGGCCGCGTCGAGCGCCCCTTCGTGATCCTCGCCGTCCGTGATGACGACGAGCTGCCGGTTGCGTTCTCCCGCCTCGCCGAATCCGTCCAGCGCGACCTCTATCGCCTGGCCCAGATCGGTTCCCGGTACCGGCACCAGGTCCGGCTCCATCGCGTTGAGAAAGAGGGTCGCCGCCGCGTAGTCGAGCGTCAGCGGGCTCTGCACGAACGCCTCGCCCGCGAACGCCACGAGTCCGATGCGATCTCCGTCCAGGCGCTCTATCAACCGGCCCACGGCCAGCTTGGCCGCGGCAAGGCGGCTGGGCGCAACGTCCTCGGCCTCCATCGACGCCGACAGATCGAGCGCCACCACGACGTCCTGCCCCTCGCGCCGCACCGTGTCGACCCGGTCGCCGAACTGCGGTCGGGCGAGCGCCGTCACCAACAGCACGACGGCCGCGAGCATCAGCACCGTGCGCGCCATCCGACCGCCCCGGCTGACCGCGGCGGTGAGCCGGTCGATCCGCCCGCGCTCCCCGAAGCGGTTCAGGGCGCGCCGCCGCCGGGCGGCGGCCCACCACTCCAGCGCCACCAGCGCCGGCAGCAGCAGGTACGCGTAGAGCAGGCTCTCGGCGCCGAAGCGAAACATCAGTCGGTCACTTCCCCTTCCACGGACGCCTGTTCAGCGGATACGTCCACCCTCACGGCAGCCGCCTCAGCACGGTCCGGCCGAGCGCAACCTCCAGGAGCAGCAGCGCGAGCCCGGCTCCGAGCGGCAGGTGGAACAGCTCGCCGTAGCGCGTGAACGAGGTCATCTCGATCTCGGTCGTCTCCAGGGCGTCTATCTCCTCATAGACGCGCTCCAGGCTCTCCCGGTCGGTCGCCCGGAAGTAGCGGCCGCCGGTCAGCGACGCCAGTTCCTCCAGCGCCTCGTCGTCGATGTTTACCTGCATCGAGGCGTAGCGCCGGCCGAACAGCGGATCGTCCACCGGCACGCGGGCCGCACCGCGGGTTCCGGCCCCGACGGCGTAGATCCGGACGCCGAGCGCCTGCGCCATCTGCGACGCGGTCGCCGGATCGATAGCCCCCCGGTTGTTCTGTCCGTCGGTGAGCAGCACGATCACCTTGGACTCGGCGCTCGAATCGCCGAGCCGCTTGACGGCCGTGGCCAGCCCCATGCCAATCGCCGTCCCGTCCTCGATGATGCCGACCTCCAGTTCATCGATCAGCGTGGCCACCACGCGGTGATCGAGGGTGAGCGGCGCCTGCGTGAAGGCCTCGCCGGCAAAGACGACGAGACCAATCCGGTCGTTCAGCCGCCCGCGCACGAAGTCGGCCGCCACCTGCCGGGCCGCCCCGATGCGGTTCGGCTCCAGATCCTCGGCGAGCATCGAGCTCGACAGGTCCAGTACCAGCACGATGTCGATCCCGTCGGTGGCCACGTCCTCGGCCGTCACCCCTGATTGCGGGCGAGCGAACGCGACCAGCATCAGCGCCAGGGCGAGCAGCCGCAACCCGAACAGCAAGTGCCGCCGGCGCCCGGTACGGCGACGATCCGCGCGCAGCAACCGGTCCACCGCCGAGTACCGCACCGCCCCGAGCGTCCGCGCCGAGCGCGCCGCGTACCACCAGACTAGCGGCGGCAACAGGAGCAGCAGCAGCAGGTAGTATGGATCCACGAACCGGTCGATCATGCCGTTCCCGCCTCCGCTGTCGCCGGCGCCGCGTCCGTCGCTGCCTCCGGCGACGGCACCACCACCCGGGTGCGGTCCACCAGGCTCCGCCCCAGCGGGATCACCTCGCGGCAGCGTTCGAGGGCCGGCCGGTCCTTGGCGAACTTCACGAGGTCGCAGCGCTCGAGCAACCGCCGGAAATCCAGGAGGACGTCCGCGTCGACCTTGTGGCCAAGCAGGCCGTCGAGCACCTCTCCCGTCGTCATCTCCAACGCATCCACGCCGAAACGTCCCTCGGCGTAGGCCCGGACGATGTCTGACGCCCGGATGTGGAACGTCTTGATCTCCCCCCTGTCGGGCAGCCGCTCAGCCTCCAGTGTACGAAGTGCTTCGTAGGCGATCTCGTGCGGGGGGCGCGGCGGCTCGGCCGGCGCGAGAATGCTGTCCGGCGCGCGCCCGCGGCCGCGCCGCCACAGCCAGTACGCGATCCCCGCCAGCAACAGGATCCCGGCCAGCCACGGCAGAAGTCCCAGCAGGCCGAGTGGGATGTCGAGCGGTCCCTTGATGGCGCGGATGTCCCCGCCCTCGTCCAGCCCGACGCTCGCCACGGTGATCGGCCATGGATCGGTCCCCAGCGTCGTGGTGCTCCCATCGGTGTCGAGCACCTCGATCTCGACCGCCGGCACCTCCAGATCACCCAGCTCGAACGCCGTGAGCACGAGCTCGGCGCTCGATATCGCCCGGCCGCTCTCGACGGCGGGTTCTCCGATGCGCCGCTCCAGCACCTCGAACGGCCCGAGGCTCTCCAGCTCGGGCCAGACCACCGACGCGCCGGGGTCGTGCTCCACCTCGATGCTGAGCCGCGCGTGGTCCCCCACCGCGATCTGCGCGGGTTCGAGGGCGGAGCTGACCACGGACGCCCCGGTCTGCCCCGTCGCCGAAGAGGCCAGCGCGCCGGCGAGCAGCGAGACGGCCAGCAACGGCGCGGCGGCGAGCGTCCCCCTCATCGGAAGCGCCTCGCCCGTTCCCGGAAGAACCGCATCAGCCGCCCGATGTAGGGACGATCGGCCGCGACCTCGACGACGTCCACCCGGGTGCGCCGGAAGAGCTGCGTGCGCGCCTCCTCGGCGGCCCGGGCATCCGCCGCGAACGCCTGCCGGAACGCACGGTCGGACAGATTCACCGTCAGGAGCTCCCCGGTCTCCGCGTCCTCGAAATCGACGAAGCCGATAGCGGGCAGCTCCGTCTCCCGGCGGTCCCCGATGCGGATCGCGACCAGGTCGTGCCGCCGGGCCGCAACGGCCAGCGCCTTATCGTGCCCCGCGGCGAGGAAGTCGGAGACGACGAACACCACGGCCCGGCGCGAGACGACCCGCGCCAGGTACTCCAGCGCGGCCCCGATGTCCGTCCCCCGCCCCTCGGCCCGCGTGTAGAGCAGCTCGCGCAGCACCCGGAGCACGTGGCGGCGGCCCTTGCGCGGGGGGACGAACTTCTCGATCCGGTCGCTGAACAGGATCAGCCCCACCTTGTCGTTGTTGGTGATGGCGCTGAACGCCAGGATCGCGCAGATCTCCGCCGCGACCTCCTCCTTCATCCGACCGCCGGAGCCGAAATCGCCCGAGGCGCTGACGTCGACCACCAGCACCACGGTCAGCTCGCGCTCTTCTTCGAACACCTTCACGAACGGCGCGCCGGTGCGCGCGGTGACGTTCCAGTCGATGCTGCGGATGTCGTCGCCGTACTGGTACTCGCGCACCTCGGCGAAGCTCATGCCCCGGCCCTTGAAGACGGAGTGGTACTCCCCGGAGAAGACGTCGTTCACCAGACCGCGCGTGGCGATCTCGACCCGCCGCACCTGCTTGAGGACCTCCCGCGGGATCATGGTCCGCCCTACGGCACCTCGACCTTGCCCAGGACGCGGTTGACGACGTCGTCCGCCGACACCTCCTCGGCTTCCGCCTCGTAGGTGAGGAGCACCCGGTGGCGGAGCACGTCGAGGCCGATGGAGCGGACGTCGTCGGGGGTCACGTAGCCCCGCCGGCGGAGGAACGCGTGCGCCCGCGCCGCCCGCGCCAGGTTGATCGTGGCCCGCGGCGACGCTCCGAACGCAATCAGCGCGGACAGATCCTTCAGGCCGCAGCTCGCCGGGTCGCGGGTGGCGAACACCAGGTCGACTATGTAGCGCTCCACCTGCGGGTCCATGTAGATCATCTCCACCGCGGCCCGCGCCCGGCGGATGTCGTCCGGATGGACGACCGGCGCGATCGTGGCCTCCTCGCCGGTGGCCATCCGGCGCATCACCTCGATCTCCTCGTCCTTGCTCGGATAGCCGACCACGACCTTGAACATGAAGCGGTCGACCTGCGCCTCCGGCAGCGGGTAGGTCCCCTCCTGCTCGATCGGGTTCTGGGTGGCGAGCACCAGAAACGGCTGTTCGAGCGGGTACGTCCGGTTGCCGATCGTCACCGTCCGCTCCGCCATCGCCTCGAGCAGCGCCGACTGCACCTTGGCGGGCGAGCGGTTGATCTCGTCGGCCAGGATGAGGTTGGAGAAGATGGGCCCCTTCTTCGTCCGGAACTCGGCGTGCTGCGGGTCGTAGACGAGGGTGCCGATCAGGTCGGCCGGCAGCAGGTCGGGCGTGAACTGGATCCGCCGGAAGGTGGTATCGATGGCCCGGGCGAGCGTCTTGACGGTCAGCGTCTTCGCCAGCCCCGGCACGCCCTCCATCAGCACGTGCCCGTCGGCCAGCAGCCCGATGACCAGCCGCTCGACCATGGCCCGCTGCCCGACGATGACTCGCCCCACCTCGCCCAGCAGCCGCTCGACGAAGGCGCTCTCGTTGTGGATCTTTTCCTGTATCGCTTCGATGTCGTGGTGCATGTCGCGCGTCCGATCGTACCAGGTTGCCACAACCCGAATGCCGCTTGCAATCAAGAATCTTGACACAGAGTCATGCCGCGTGGCACCTCTCCATGTTGCTTCCGTCAGTACGGAACCAGACTGACGGCAGGTACGGGCGCAGACTCTCGCGGCCGGTGACGATATGATCGGGGGCAAGATCATGAACGAGTTCAACAAGACGGCCACCTTCATCGGCATAGCCCTCGTCCTCGGGGTCGTGGCGTTCGCCAGCGCCCCGCGCCGGGCGGCGCCCGACCTCTTCTTCGACGTCGGCGAGGCGTTCTTTCCGGAGTTCACCGATCCGGACCGGGCGGCCACCCTCGAAGTGATGGAGTTCGACGAGGAGACCGCCTCGGCCACCCCCTTCCAGGTGACCAACCAGGGCGGGCTGTGGACGATCCCGTCGCACCACGACTACCAGGCCGACGGCGCCGAGCGCCTGTCCAACATCGCCGCGGACGTCATCAGCCTGGTCAAGGAGGACTTCCGTTCGGACAACGTGGCCGACCACGAAGCGCTCGGGGTCATCGACCCGTCCGACCTCACGACGTCCAGCCTGGTCGGCCGCGGCACCCGCGTTACCGTCCGCGACACGAACACCGAGATCCTTGCCGACCTGATCGTCGGCAACCGGGTCCCGAACCGGCCCGGGCTCCGCTTCGTACGGATGCCCGAGCAGAAGCGCGTCTACACGGCCCGCTTCGAGGCGGACATCTCGACCCGCTTCGAGGACTGGATCGAGCGGAACCTGCTGGAGGTCGAGCGCGACCAGGTGAACCACATCGTCCTGAACGAGTACACCGTGGACGAGGTCACCCGCCGGGCCACCGAGCCCGAAGAGTTCACGCTGGACAGGGTCGACGACACGACGTGGAACGGCTCCGGCGTGCCCGAGGAGCAGGAGGTCGACTTCGTCGAGGTCAACCGGCTGGTCGGCGCCATCATCGGCCTGCGCATCGCCGGCGTCCGTCCCAAGCCGGCCGGGATGACCGGCAACCTGCGCGACGCCGCCATGGCCGGCCGCATCAGCCAGACGGACATCATCGATCTGATCAACAAGGGCTTCTACCCCACCGCGGAGGGGGGCCTCCTCTCCAACGAGGGCGAGCTGCTCGTGCGCACCACCGAGGGGGTCCTGTACACGCTGCGTTTCGGCGAGATCGTCTACGGGCGGGGCGACGCCATCCTGCTCGGCAGCGACGAGAGCGACGACGAAGAGACCGGGCCGGGCGAGAACCGCTACGTCTTCATCACCGCGGAGTTCGACGAGGCGGCGCTTCCCGAGCCGGACGAGTCCGACACCGACGCGCACGCCTCCTGGGAACGCCGGGTCACCGAAGGGCAGGAGAAGGCCGAGCGCCTCGCCGCGCGCTTCGCCCGCTGGTACTACGTCGTCGGGGCGAGCAGCTACGACCTCATCCACAAGCCGCGCGAGGACTTTCTGAAGGATCGCGAAGAGGAAGCCGCCGGCGCGTAGGGTCCGAAGGCCACTCCACATGGCGGTTCAGGCGGCATCCCCTCCGGTGTCCACGGGCGAGAGCGATTCGCCGGCGCCGGTGCTCCGACTTCCGCTGGAGAATGGCGACCGCCTCACGCGGCAGGAATTCGAGCGGCGGTACGCGACCCGCCCCGACATCAAGAAGGCGGAACTGATCGAGGGAGTCGTCTACATGTCGGCCGCCGTTCGCATCACCAGCCACGCAGAGCCGCACTCGGCGGTCATCGCTTGGCTCGTCACCTATTGCGCGTCGACACCCGGAGCGCGCGCCGCGGACAATGCCACGGTGCGTCTCGACCTCGACAACGAGCCTCAACCGGACGTCCTGCTGCGCATCGATCCGAAGGCGGGCGGCCAGTCGCGGGTCAGCGACGACGACTACCTGGAGGGGGCGCCGGAGCTGATCGTCGAAATAGCAGCCAGCAGCGTCACCTACGACCTGCACGACAAGCTGCGGGTGTACCGCCGCAACGGGGTCCGAGAGTACGTGGTCTGGCGGGTCCACGACCGGCAGATCGACTGGTTCGTGCTGGCGGACGACGAGTACCGGCGGCTGGAACCCGACGCGGCGGGAGTTCTCCATAGCAACGTCTTCCCCGGCCTCCGGCTCGCCGTCGAGGCGCTCCTGGCCGGCGACCTCGCGACCGTGCTCACTGAGTTGCAGCGTGGCCTCGACAGCGGCGAGCACGCAGCATTCGTGAAGCGGCTGGGAACCGCGTCCTAAGCCGCCGGGCGCTCCCTCACGCCCCAGGCAGACGCTGCTCCAGGCCGGAATCCCGCCTCACCTGTCCCGCCCCGCATCCGCAGGGCGTCCGCCGTATCGATTCAACGGCTGGCTGACCGGCCTGGACGGGTGATGTCGGGTACGCTTCCCAGCGATGATTGTCGATCCGTACTTCTATCTCGCCGCCACCGTCGCCGTGCTCATCGTCGGCATGGCCAAGGGCGGTTTCGGCGGGGGCATCGCCATCGTCGGCGTGCCGCTGATGGCCATGGTCATCAGTCCCTTCCAGGCGGCGGCCGTCATGCTGCCGATCCTGATGGTGATGGATATCCTGGCGATGCGCGCGTACTGGGGCCGGTGGGACTGGCGCAACCTGCGGATCCTGCTTCCGGCCGCCATGCTCGGCACGATCGTCGGCTTCCTGACCGCCCGTGCGGTCTCGGCCGACGGACTGCGCGTCCTGGTCGCCGTCGTCGCGCTCGTCTACGCCGTGCAGTACTTCCGGCGCCGTCCCAGCGAGGGAACCCGCCCCCCGCACGCCGGCCTCGGCCTCTTCTGGGGTGCCACGGCCGGGTTCACCAGCTTCTCGATTCATGCGGGCGGCCCGCCGCTGCAGGCATTCCTGCTGCCGCAGCAAATGCACCGGACGACATTCCAGGCGACCAGCGTCCTGTTCTTCTTCGTCGTCAACTGGTCCAAGGTCGGCCCCTACTACTGGCTCGGCCAGTGGACCACGGACAACCTGCTGACATCGCTCGTCCTGCTGCCCCTCGCCCCGGTCGGCGTCGCCCTCGGCCGCTACCTGCACGACCGCGTGGACGACGAACTGTTCTTCCGCGTGGTGCACGCGTCGCTGTTCGCGATCGGCGTCAAGCTGCTGTATGACGCGTTCGGGGCCTGAATCATCGAATCAGTCGGCAACCTGCGGCGTCCCGGCCGTACGCGCCGGAGCGCGAGTCAACTCGGCCGGTCCGATCGGGGGACGACGACGAACCGTCGTGTCCAGTCAGCGAATCTCCACGTCGTCGAGCTCGAACGCATAGGCGCCCGCCGGAGGCGCCAGCGCCACGAACGCCAGGCCGCCGATGAGTCCCGGTGTCGCCGTCGGGAAGCGCTCCAGCGGGATCTCGACCTCCGTCCAGACGGGCGTCGCCGTGAACGGCACGGTGGCCGGAATCGTCGCGCCTGCACTGCCGCCGAACAGCATGACGCTGTAGGTCCGGCCGTCGCCGCGCGTCCGAAAGCGGAGTACCTCCCGCGCCGAGAAGTCGACCGCCTGCATCGGCTGCTCCCCGGGAAAGAAGATGGCACCCGACCACGGGAACGCGAAACCGGCGGCGGCGACCTCGCCTTCGACGCGCAACGTCCCCTGCCGGGCGGACAGGCTGGCGGTGGACGATCCGCCCTGCATCCGGTCCGAGGTCGCTTCCCAGCCCGCGCCGAGCGCTGCACCGACGCCATCCTCGAAGTCGGCGATCAGCGTTGTCTCCGGCGCGGCCGATGCCGCCGGCGCTTCCTCCTCCTCGATGCTGCGCTCGACGCGGTAGCCGTCCTTCCAGATTGCGAAAATACGTGTGCTGCGCGACAGGTCCTGCTCCAGATCGCCGTCGATCAGGACCAGGTCGGCGATCCGGCCCTCGTCGATGCGCCCGCGGTCGCCGATCCCGAAGATCGCGGCCGGGATCGACGTGGCCGCTGCGAGCGCCTCGGCACTGCTCAACCCGGCGCGCTGCAGGAGCCGCAGTTCGCCGTGCATCGAGAGGCCGGAGGCGGTGCCCGGGTTGGGAGCGTCCGTGCCCGCGATCAGACGGACGCCGGCCGCGTGCAGGCGCCGCACGTTCTCGATCGCGAGGTCGCCCCCGTCCGAGACTCTTTCGGCGTCGCCGCCGGAGAAACGGGCGGCCACGGACTGGCGCTGCATGGACGACACCGGGACGCCGCCAGCCGCCGCCAGCAACTCGCCATCCATCGCGTCGCCGCCCATGGCGGCCCTGACCGAGAGCGTCGGGACGACGAACACGCCGGCCTCGGCGATGCGCGCCGCCCGGGTCTCGTCGACGGGCACGTCGCCCCAGACGTGCACCAGCCCGTCCGCACCGAGAGCGACGGCGTCGAGAGCGTGCTCCAGCGTGCTCACATGCACGACGGCGGGCAAACCCTCGATGGGCCGCCGTGATCAGGGCGGCGATCGAATCGCGGCCGAGCGCCGGGAGGTCCATGCCGAATGTGCTCCCGTCCTCCCACACGATCTTGATCCAGTCGGAGCCCTCGGCCTTCCGTGCCCGCACCCAAGCGGGCGCATCGTCCGGACTGCCCACGGGCTCTACCGGCACCCCGTACTGCGTGCCATGCCCCCCGGCTACGGTCGCGAGCATGCCGGCGGAGAAGAGATCCGCCTCGTCGCCGCGGGCCAACTCGGCGCGGGCCGGGCGTTTCGCGGCGACGAGAACAGGATCGCTGAACTGATCGAGCACCGTGGTGACCCCGAAGCGCAACGCGTCGTTCAGCGCGCTGCGCCAGGTGTGCACATGGCCGTCGATCAGCCCGGGCACCAGCGTGCGCCCCCTGCCGTCCACCCGCGGGAGATCCTCCGGCAGGTCGAGACCTTCCCCGACGCGCCGGATGCGACCGCCCTCGATCCACACGTCCTGTTCCGGCCGGAACGCCTCGCCGTCGAAGACCTTCACGCCGACGATCGCGAAGTTGACCTCGGGCAGCGCCGCGTCCGCGGCCCCCGGGGGGTGCCATGGGCTCGGGCAGGGCCATGAGCACGCCCGCGAACGCGGCGAACGCCGCCGCCAGATACGTCACGCTGCGCACCGCCGTTGCTGCCGGTCCAGTCATCCCTCCCCCTAATTCTGACCGCCGCGGCGGAACCCGACTGCCGCGACGATCAGGAAGACCACCGTGAAGACGCCGACCATCAGCGCGTGAACCGCGGCCGAACCGCCCTCGTCCAGAGCGACCACCCTCAGTGCAAGCTGTGACTGGTGGTACGCGGGGAAGACGACCGCCACATCCTGCATGAACGACGGCAGCAGCGCGATCGGTATCCACAGGCCGGACAGGAACGCCATCGGCAGGGGGCGCATTCCCGATTTCCCGGAGCAGTGTGTAGGCAAAGATGGACTGTGAGGCTGGGGGAGGTTGAGCCGGTCTTCGGACAGACGGGGAGGGTGGTACTGGACATTACGGCTCGGACTGCCCATGATGGTGCGTTGAAATGGACAAGAGCGCCATCGACACCCCGAGCCGCGAGATCGATCTTCGCAACATTCCCGTCCACCTGCGCACTGCCCTCCGGCGGGCGCTGGAGTTTGAGGCGCGTGCTCGAGCGCCCAGGTCGGCAGAGGAAGCGGAGCAGTGCGAAGAGCAGCTGCGGGCCATCGCGGACGAGTTCTTCGGCGCCCTCCTCACCCCCGTGCTGCAACGCGCGGTGCGCTCCGCCGCGGTTGGCGACGCGGCGAGCGCCCTCGTGCGCCACCTGCCCTGGCGGATGCGGAGCGACGGCCTGGAGACCGTCAACGTTCGCACCTCCCGGGGCACGACGGTGCCGGTCACGACGCCGTACTACCGCGAGAAACACGCCCGTCGGGCGAAGCGGAGGCCGGGACTCTACCCCGCCTTGGTGGTGCTGGGCATCTACGACCGGTGCACGCCGAAGCTGGCCTCCGATGCAAGCCGCGCGGTCGCCATGCTCAGCTCGCTGGCCGAAGCGCAGGCGCAGCTCCGCTCCGACGGCATCGCCCTGGATATCAAGACCCTCCGCTCGACCGCCTATCGCTACGCTGCGCGGGCCCGAGCGGCCCAGCGGAGCGCAGCGTGCGGCCTGCTGGACCGCGTGACCGGGAAGCGGGTGGTCGTCTCCCTCGACGGGGGCCGCGTCCGCGTGAGGCGCAAGAAGCGTGGCCCCAAGACGAAGAAGGGGCGCAACCGATTCCATACCGACTGGAAGGAACCGAAGCTCCTCATCCTGTACGTCGTCGGCGACGACGGGCGACCGTCTCAGACGGGGGCCCCGATCATCGACGGCACGCTCCGGGGACCGGAGGCGGTCTTCGCCCTGCTGTTGTCGTACGCGCGGCAGATCGGCCTCAACGCCGCTGACAAGGTGCTCTTCATCGCCGACGGCGCGCCCTGGATCTGGCGACGCCTCCAGCGCCTCATCGCCGCGCTCGGGCTCTCGCCGACACAGGTGCTGGGGCTGATCGACTTCTATCATGCCGCAAAGCAACTCTCCGACGCGGTCAAGCTGCGCCGCTGGAGCGCGACGCAACGCACCCGCTGGCTCAACCGCACGCGGGGGCTGCTCAAGCGAGCACGGGTGGACGAGGTGATCACGGCCCTGCGGGAGCTGTGCCGCGGGCGCACGGCCGGCAAGATCCGCACGCACCTCAACTACTTCCTGAAGAACCGTCATCGTTTCGCCTACACCACAATGGTCGGGCTCGGGCTTCCGCGGGGCAGCGGTGCCGTCGAAAGCGCCATCCGTCGCGTCATCAATCTCCGCATCAAGGGCGCATCCATCTATTGGCTACCGGAGAGCGTCGACGCGATTCTTCTCCTGCGGTCTTTCTATAAGTCCGGCAGATGGAACTGTTTGCAGCGGATGGCCATGACGCCGGTGGGTGTGAGCGCGTGACCGGGAAATCGGGAATGCGCCCTCGGCAGGTATACGAGATTGACGATGGCAACCGCGGACTGCGCCTTCACCCAGGAGCCGATCGCCAGGCCGAGCGCACAGAAGGGAATCACGCTCGAGAGCACGACCCCGGCCAACGCGAACCACTGCCAGCGGTGGAGCGTGACCTCCGCGGCGTAGGCTCCGAGCAGGAACAGGCCGAGGACGATGGCCATGCCGAAGAGGAGCGCCGTTCCCACCCGGGCCAGCAGATAGGCGCCCACCGGCATCGGCGTGGTCTGCTTCAGCAACAGCGCGCCGCTGTCGCGTTCGGTCGCGAAACCGACACCGAACCCGAACAGGGAGGGCCCCATGAGCCCGAAGACGCCGTAGGTGGCGAGCAGGAAGGTCGGGGCCACCGGCGAGAAGCCCATCACCACGCCGAAGAAGACGTAGAACATGAGCGGGAAAACCAGGGTCGGGATGGTGAACCCCGGCGTCCGCGCCACGGTCAGGAACTGGGCTCGCGCCTCCAGCACGTAGATGCAGGCGCCGCGGGCGAGCCCGAGGCGACGCGCGCCGTCGCTCGTTGCTGTCATCACGCCGCCTCCTTCCGCTCGCCGTCGCGGACCAGCGTGAGGAAGGCGTCCTCGAGTCCGGCCCCCGTCACGTGCAGGTCGCGCAGGTCGGGGTCCAGCGCCAGCAGCGTCCGCAGCAGGTCCTCGGGCCGCGCGGTCAAGATCTCCAGATGCTGGCCGTTGACCTCCACCCGCACCACGCCCGGCAGCACCGCCACCTCGTCGCGGTGGACGGACGTGATGCAACGGACGCGGCTATCCGCGGTACGGGACTTGATCTCCGCCGGCGTCCCTTCGGCGACGACCCGCCCCTTGTAGATGACCGCGATCCGGTCGGCCAGTGCGTCGGCCTCCTTGAGGTTGTGGGGTGGTGAGCACCACCGTGCGGCCCATCGTCCTCAACTCCCGGATCTCCTTCCACAGACTGCGGCGCGCCTCGACGTCGAGTCCGGTCGTCGGCTCGTCCAGAAAGACCAGCTCCGGGTCGCCGGCCAGCGCGAGCGCGAACATCACCCGTTGCTTCTGCCCCCCGGAGAGCCGGCCGTAGCGCCGCTTGCTCAACTCCTCGAGACCGGCCATTGCGAGCAGCCGGGAGACCGGGAGCGGCGCCGGATAATAGCTGCCGAACAGCTCCAGGTGCTCGGCGACGGTGAGGGTGTCGGCAACACCGGAGACCTGCAGCATGGCGCCGCGGCGCAGCCGGACCGCCTTCGCTCCGGGCGGCTGCCCGAACACGCGCGCCACTCCTTCCTGCACCCGCAGGCTGCCCAGGAGCAGCCCGATCGCGGTGGTCTTGCCGGCGCCGTTCGGGCCGAGCACGGCCAGCACCTCGCCGGACCGGATCTCCAGATCCAGTCCGTCGAGCGCGACGACGTCGCCGTAGCGATGGGTCACACTCGACAGTGTCGCCGCGCACTCGTCCGACATATTCCGTCCTTTCGCAGACATCCGTTGCGACGCCGGCACACGATCGATACGAGTCCGGGGACTCACCGATTACTTCGCCGCGAGACCGCCGGCCGGCCTGTTCCATGTGCTGCCCATGGGCAACTGTCGGCTGCCTATAATGGCCGTAACATGGGCGACTCTGCCGCCACCTCGCACGCACGGCGCACCGCGCGGTGGGGTTTCGCCATCGCCGCGCTGCTCGTCGCTCTCGGCCCGGCCGCCTGCCGCGGACTGCAGTGGGAGGACTACATGGAGGCCGCCTACCACGCCCGCCAGGACGGCCGCTACCGCGAGGCGGAAGAGCTGCTCCTGGTGGCGGCCGACTTCGCGGCGGGCTTTCCCCCGGACGACCTGCGGCGGGCGGTGACCCTGAACGACCTGGCGGAGATCTGTGTCGCGGAAGCGCGCTATGCGGACGCCGAGGTGCTCTACCGGCAGGCGACCGAGGTCATCGAGGCAGCGCTCGGCCCCGATCACGTCGATCTGGCGGCGCATCTCGGCGTGGTGGCGACCTTCTATGCCGATCAGGGGATCCACACGGAGGCGGAGCCGCTGTTCGAGCGCGCCGTCGCCATCCTGGAGCCGGCCCTTGGCTGGGCGCATCCGGACGTCGCCGCCAACCTGGCCGCGCTGGCGTCCGTCTATTACCGCCAGGGCTTGTACTCGGAGGCAGAGCCGCGCTACGAACGCGCCCTGCCCGTTCTCGAGCTCGCGCTCGAGCCGGACAACGTGCGGCTGGCCGAGATCCTGGATGAGTACGCCGGGCTGTTGCGAGCCACCAACCGCGGCGTCGAGGCAGGACCGCTGGAAGCGCGTGCGCGGCGGATCCGCGCAACGCCATAGGTCTTCCCTGGTCGCCAGCGCACTCGGCGCCGGTACTCTGAAGTGGAACTCGGAAGCACGGCGCTTCCGAGCACTTCAGAGTCGGTTACAGAGCAAGACGCCTCGCCGGTGACGCGAGGCATCGTTCGGGAAGTAGGCACCGGACCCAAGGATCCGCGGCGCCGCTACGTGAAGACAGCTACCGCCGCGGACGAGTAGAAGCAGGCGCATCGACGCCCTTTGCGGCTCGACCCGCCGCCGTCCGACTCGACCCGCCGGCAAGCGACCGCAACTCTCGTAGCAACCGCAACGGTCCGCTGGACGGCGCCCCGGCGGCGTCCCCGGACTTCCGTTCGAGGTCGACGTCCTCCTCGTAGGTCGTACGAAACTCGTCTACCACGGTGTCCGGCGCGGAACCGGGGTACAGCCGCAGCAGATCCCATTCGTTGATCGCGGCTCTGACCTTGTAGCGCATGCGGGCCTGAATCCCGGCGCCGCCGGTCCTGCCCGTCAGCCGCGGAGCATCCCAGTCGTAGGCCTCGCTGTAGATCTTCCGCAGCTTGTCGATCATGTCGTTCACGTCGTCTTCCGCAGGAGCGTTCAGCGGTATGCACGACTGCTCCAGCAGGCGCATGCCCGCCTCTGCCAGGGCGGCGATGCCCGCGTATCTGCTCTTCGCCAGCCGCGGTCCCACGTGGTCGCGATCCTTCTTGCCACCGTCGGGACTGATGACGGCGGACGCGAAATCGTCTGTCACCGTGCCGACCGCGACCAGACCCGGATATGCGTCTTCGACGGACTTCCCCATCCAACGCGCCAGCTCGGCGTACGACCGGCCCCGCTGCAGGATGGAATACGACCCGACCAGCTCCAGTTCGTCCAGGAGCACGACCCAGCCCTTGTAGCCGGCGCACTTGATGAGCTCGATGGCGAAACGCAGGCGCTGGGGCGGCAATTCGCCGGCTCGTGGCGCACGGAAGGAACGGAGCTGCTTCTGCCCTATCGACGCCAACCCGCTCTTGAGTTCCGAGACCTTCAACCGTTCTCCCGCCCAGAACGATTCGATCTTGCCGTTCAACTCGACGTCGTTCAGTTTTTCGTAGACGAGCACGCTCGCCGGGAACATCCGGCTGAGCACGCCGCTGGAGGCGGCCGCGTCCGCCCACTGAAAGAAATCCGCGGAAGCCCTGGAACGCCAGTCGGTCGCCAGACCCAGCTCTTCGATCAACCGTCCCCGGCGATCCGGCATCCGTCCGTTCTCGATTGCGGACCTGAACACCTTTCCCATGTCGTAGAGCGGCGTCTCCTTGCTGATGGCGACCCTGCTGCACACGAAATTCCGCGCGAGCGCCTGCCGCTCGAGATGCGACAGCAGGTGCGACTTGCCGGCGCCGAAGTCCCCCGAGACCAGCATCCCCAGGGCGTCGCCTGCCGGGCCGGCGCCTTCGGCTCCGGCCAGCAGCGCGGAGAACGCCTCTTCCGCCCGCGGCTGGTTGCAGCCCAGCATCTCCACTGCATCCCGGTTGGGCACGCCGTTGCGCAGGGCCTCGACGGCGCGCCGCTGCGCCAGCCTCTGGTCCGGGTGCGACGTCATCTCACTCGCCGACCTCCTCACGACAGCCGAACCAGTGCGGCGACCGGATTCGTCCGGTTCCTGTCCCGCACGTCGTCCATCACCCGGGTCTTCAGCGCTTCATAGATGCCGAAGCCCCTGGAACGGGCGCCCGGCTCGTCGTCGACGAAGCCTGCCCCGGTCGCCACCAGCATCAGGGTTCCGGCCAGACGGTCGACGTCGTCGACGAACTCACGCAGCAACTCGTAGTGATCGACGGCCATGGCTCGCGTGTAGTAGCGCAGGCCGTCCCTGGGATTGCGGGCCACGGTCACGCGGCGGTTGTCCAGCAGCACCACCGTTCCGGAATGGCCTGCCTGACGGATCCAGTGGAGCGCCGATTCGATGCAGTGCCTGCCCGTAGTGCGGTTGATGCCGGTATGGATGGAGAACTGGCGGACCGGGCTCACGCGCGTGTTGGCGCCGGTCAGCCAGTCCAGCAACGGCTGCCCGCCGTACTCCCCGTCGAAGCGGTTTCCTTCATGCAGGCACAGTTGGGTCATGGCCACGCGAAAATCCCGGGCCATGTTCGCGTTCCTGAAGACACGCGCCTGTATCGCGGCCTGATCTCGCCGAGCAGGAACTGCGATTCGAGGTCGTTGGCGCCGGCAATGGCGTCGAAGACGTTGCCGGCGCCGCGGGGATCGATGCCCTCCACCGTGTAGTGCCGTTCGGCGGCCAGGCGCAGGATCACGCGGCGCGCCAAACAGCGCCATTGCACCTGCCGAGCCAGCGCGAAGAAGATGTCCTGCGACATGTGGACGCGCAGCCTGGCCGCGTCCAGCGCGACGAAGACGTAGTCCAGAGCCGCGCAGCGACCCGCCACGGCGTCGCGCAACCCGGGCAGCGCGTCGTCCGAGACCACCGCGAACTTGATGGAGGAGCCGCCATCCTTGATGAACGTGGACAGGTACTCGCCGTCGATATGACGCAGCCAGTCGTCAATCGGGATGGGGTTCGACGCACTCGACATCAGCCGCCCTTCGTGAACCGGATGCCGTAGTACACGACGTCCTGGCCGTCGGGCCCGACGAAGGTGAACAGATCGCGTTTGGCCTGCCGCGTGCCGGAAGAGGCCGGAAAGGAGACGGTCGCCCCTTTCCTGGTGCGTATGGGACCACCGTCCTGCAGGCGGTACAGATCCCTGGCGAAATCCGTTCTGTCGTAGTCGCGGCCCGCACCGGGCAGGGAAGTGAACAGCTTGTAGACTCTGGCCAATGGCACGACCCGCTGCCAGTCGTCCGGCATGAGGCGGCCCGAGGATTCGCCGTGCACGATGTCGGCGTAGACGGCGTACAGCGATTCCAGAAAGGCGTCGGATCGATGACGGCTGCCCTTCTTCTGGTTCTTCAGCAGCAGGTCGGCCAGGTATGACGGCCGGATGGTCGACACCTTCCTGCCGTCTATCCTGACCGCCCGATCGCGCGGCAGGATGCGCACGATGGACGGATGGGAGATCAGTCTGCCGTCCCGCTCGTGTATCTCCAGGCCCTTCCCGGCGGCAACGGACCTGAACTCGCCCGAGTAGTGCTCCTCGAGATATCGCACCTCCTGATCTTCGTCCGGCAGGGGCCACGATTCGACGGCGTTCGCGACCGCCTCCCGGAGACCGCTCAGGGAGGCATCGAGATCCGTCCGGGTCCGCTTCAGGCGAGCGATGTTTCCTTCGCGGGCCGCCTTCTGCAGGCTCCTGGCCTGCTTGACGAGGCCGGCAGCCGATTCGAGCGTCGAGGCCGCAGCTCTCTCGACGTCGTCGAAGGCCTGTTCCAGATCAGTCACCGATTCCTCCACCCGGCCGGACACACGCCGCCGCTACCGGTCTGCAGGTGCGATCCGATGCGTTGTCGTGCAGAGCTTATCCCAACCGGCGCTTGGTTTTCGGCTCGACTCGGCGGCCTCGACATGTCACTCTTTGGTATTCGACACAGTAACGCCAGGAGGCAGGCGATGATGAGCGCCGGACGCAACGTCGGAGTCGACGGTGTCGTGAGCCTCGCGGTGATTGCCGCGGCGGCCGGGCTCCTCATGCCATCCGCCGTCCTGGCGCAGGAGAGCGAGATCACGTTCACGCGGGACGTGGCGCCGATCCTGCAGCGCTCCTGCCAGAACTGCCACCGGCCGGGGTCGATCGCCCCCATGTCGCTGCTGAACTACCGGGAAGTCCGGCCTTGGGCACGCTCGATCCGCGAGAAGGTCAGGACCCGCGAGATGCCCCCCTGGTACGTCGACAAGCGGATTGGATACCAACGGTTTCTCGCCGACCAGTCGCTCTCGGACGATGAGATCGCCACCATCGTGCAGTGGGCCGACAGCGGCGCGCCGCGGGGAAATCCGGCCGACATGCCGCCGCCGGTGGCGTTCAACGACGAGCTCGAATGGGTCCTGGAGGAAGCACCCGACCTCCTCGCCGAGATGCCGGAGTGGCATACGGTGAAGGCGAACGGGCCCGACGAGAAGATCACGTTCGCCGCGGATTTCCTGATCGAGGAGGACCGCTGGATCCGCGCCGTCGAGACCAAGCCCGACGCAGGCAGCTTCTCCGTCGTGCACCACTCGAACACGAGCCTGTACCACGAGGAGGAGGGCTGGAACGACTTTCTCAACGAGTACGCGGTCGGCAAGGGCCCCGACATCTTCCCGGAGGATTCGGGCCGCCTGCTCCCCAGCGGTGCGCGGATCCTGTTCAACGTGCACTACCACTCGCTGGGCGAGGAGATCCGCAGCCGCTCGCGGGTCGCCTTCTGGCTCTATCCGAAGGGGACGCAGCCGAAGTACGAAGTGCACACGATGAAGGTCGGCCAGAACGACAACATCGACATCCCGGCCGGCGTCGTGACCCGGCACGACGGCTACTTCCAGATGCCGCGGGCCGCAATGCTCCTCAGCTTCCAGCCCCACACCCACATCCGCGGCGGCCGGCAGTGCCTCGAGGCGATCGACCCGGTGCTCAGGGGCGACGACAACCGGCCGAACCCCGCGCGCACATGGATGATCACCTGCACGGACATCAACTTCGGCTGGATGCTCACCTACAACTACGACCCGGACTACGCGCCGCTCGTGCCGACCGGCACGGTGCTGCACATCATGACCTGGCACGACAACACGCGCGGCAACCGGGCGAACCCCAATCCGAACAACTGGGCCGGCTGGGGCGGGCGGACGACCGACGACATGAACTACGCCTGGATGAACATGATCTTCCTCGAGGACGACGACTACGAGCAGCGCCTCTCGGCGCAGGAGAGAAGACGCGCCTCGACGAACGACCAGTAGCAGGTACCCGTGATGCAGGTTTCCGCGTCCGGAGCGATCGGTGCCGCCTTCCTCGCCGCCCTGCTGCTCGTTCCGAGCGGGCAGGCGACCGCCCAGATCGAGCATGACTACACGCAGGTCAAGTACGACCGGGGTCTCAACGTGCAGCCCGCCTTCGAAGGCTGGGTGCGCAATCCGGACGGCACGATCGATCTCTGGTTCGGCTACCTGAACCGGAACTGGGCGCAGCAACTCCGCATCCCGGTGGGCCCGGACAACACGCTCGATCCGGGCGGGCCCGATCACGGGCAGCCGACCTTCTTCTATGCACGGCGCCACCGCTACGCGTTCAAGGTCACCGTTCCCGAAGGCTGGAACGACGAGTACACCTGGACGCTGACGGTCAACGGGCGAACGGACACCATACACGCCGGACTTTACCCGGAGGACGAGCTGCTCGAGCACAACGTCCTGGCCGCACGAGGCCAGGGCTTCGGGATCGCGCCTCGCAACCAGCCGCCGTCGATCTCCATCGACGCCACCGAGTTCGCGACCGAAGTGGCGAGTACGGTCATCCTGACCGCCAGGGCGACCGACGATGGACTGCCGCGACCGCGGACGGACCGGAGGCGAACCAGATCGACCAGGCCGGATGTGCCGGAGCGGGTGATCGATCCGTCCCGGGAGAACCCCCGAGAACGTCTGGTCGTGGAGTGGATCCAGTGGCGCGGGCCGGGGCGGGCCATCTTCGAGGGCGCGGAAGCCACGTTCCCGGCGGACGCGGAGGGCCGCCTGGTCGGCCGGTACTACGCGCTCGAGAGCCGGTTCGACGTCCAGCGCCCCGCCGCCGAGTACCCGGTCCAGGAGGGAACGGCCACCACGACGGTGCGCTTCAGCGAGCCGGGCGCCTACGTGCTCAGAGGCACGGTGCGGGACGGCGGACTGATCTCGCGCGAACGGTTGACCGTCAAGGTCACGGTCGAGTAGCCACAGCTTGCGGCCGGACCGAGGCGCTGGCCCGCGTGCCGAACGCCCTCCTGCACCGGCTCTCGGTCCTGCGGACTAGCGCGGCACCTTCCGGTACTTGCGGATCGTCCGCCCACCGCTCGTCTTCAGGACGAAAGTCCGCCCCGGCACGTCGTACTCCCAGCGCAGCGTCTCGCCGTCGAGGACGAGCATGTTACCGTCGCGGCTGATCCGAAACGTGCGCATCCGGATCGGGTTCGAGCCCGTGATGGTCAGCGTGACGTCGTCGGGTGACGGCCCGTGCAGATCTTCCGACCGCTCGTAGCCGTACGTCCACGTCATCGGACCCCAGCGATATTCGCCGTACCCGGCCGTCGATTCGAAGTCGTCCGGACCGTTGCGATGGCGCGTCGCCATGACCAGGCCGTCGTGCACCATCCAGCGCCCCTCCATGTCGGGCGGCCGCAGCACCTGGTCGCCGACGTGCCACTCGGTCAGCTCCCACGTGCCTTCGATCGCCTCCCGCACGTCGGCCGGCGGCATCCCGTCCTGCGCCGCGAGCGGCGCCTCGGGAACAACGGCGACCGCGACCATCCAGATGAAACTCAGCGCCACGGCTCGACGCGCATGCACGCCTCGGCTGTACAACATGTGTCGACCTCCTGAGAGACCCTACCATAGCCCGTATGGCATCCACTATGGCATGGTATCGTTGCCTGCCATGGAGACGAACCGGAAGATCACGGTCCACGTGCCCGCCGACCTGCTGGACAAGGCTCAAGAGACGACCGGTGGCGGCATAACGGCCACCGTCCGTCAAGGACTGCAGCTCGTCGCCGCTACGGACACGTACCGCCGGCTACGGGAGTTGCGTGGCAAGGTGAAGCTTTCGGTCGATCTCGAGCGACTGCGCGAGGACCGCCAGTGATTGCCGTTGATTCGAGCTCTCTGATCGCCTTCTTCGCGGGCGACGAGGGTCGCGACGTGGACTGGCTCGATCAGGCGCTGGCGCTGAAGCAGGCGGCCCTCCCCCCGGTCGTCCTGACCGAGATTCTCAGTGCTCCCGGAATCGAGCGCGGCGCCGCCGATCTCCTTCGCGGTCTACCGGTACTCGACATCCGCTCGGGCTTCTGGGAGCGCGCCGCCGAGACCCGCGCGCGGATTCTTGCGAAACGGTTGCGAGCACGCCTGGCCGACACGCTGATCGCACAGACGTGCATCGACCACCGCGTGCCACTGGTCACGCGTGACCGCGACTTCCGACATTTCTCGGCGCACGCGGGGCTGGATCTGCTGTAGGAGCGCCCGGCGCCCGTGCGCCCCGCGGCTGCTGCGCAGGCGTGAACGGCATCTTGCCCTTCAGGCTCGCAGTATGCCGCGCACGCTCGACTCGATCCTGGGGTCCATGCGCTCCTTGGCCAGATACTGGACGAAGCGGGCCGGATCGACCTCCGGCGCAATCCGGGGCTCACCCGGCACCTCGACGTGCACCGCTCCCCCCTCGACGGTCAGCGTGTACGCGCCCCGCCCCAGACTGATCCGGGTGCGGATGCAGTCCCATTCGTGCGCCCGCGCGAGCTCGAGCGCCGCCCGCGCCTCCCGGGCACGCCAAGCGGAACCGTCGCCGAACAGCTCGCGCAACGGTCGTATGCGCGCCGGGGGTTCCCCGAGATCGAGATCGGATCCCGCGAGCCGGTGAGCCATCCGCGCCATGCGGTGGGAGACCGCGGCGGAGAGTCCGGACGTGGCCCGCAGCCGGAGCGGCAGGCCCAGCCAGCCGTCGCGGACGCCGAACAGCACCGCGGCGGCCAGCCGGTCCGCCTCGTGCAGCCGGTCGTTGTCGAAGTTGAGGAGATCCGCGCAGTCGCGACGCAGAAGGAACAGGATCATGGCCCGCGCCAACGGTGTAGCGTGCCGGTCGAACAGCTCGCTGGCGGTGACGCCGGCCAGTCCGCGCAGCTCGACGAGGGTGTCGCGGAGCCTGCCGGCGCCGGCCCGCAGCCGCGCGTCGAGCGTCGTCGACGCCGCATCGAGGTAGTCGAGCACTGCGTCCTCCGCGCTGCCGGCGGCGACAGTGTCGTGCCACGAGACCAGGCGGTCGACGGCGCCCCAGAACAGCCGTGCCTGGGAAGCGCTCTGCACGCTGGACGGATCGGCCGACTCGCTTCTCTCATCCGTGTCGGCCGGCCACGAGACGGCGCCCGCCCGCATCCACCCGCGGAGCCCGGCGAGGATGGGAGCGCCCACCGGGGGCAGCGAGCCGTCTTCCGGATCGAAGGCATCCCTGCAACTGCGCACCGCGAGATCTCCCCGGTTGCCGGCGAGCAGGAGCATCGCCATGACGCCGCCGGCAGCGAGAGACGCGTGCAATGGAACCGGCCGCGCCGCCGGCCCCTCGACGGGCGGCCACGGCGCATCGAACGCCCGCGTGAACAGAGTCTTGGCGACCCGGCGCGTGAAATCCTGCAACGGCACGTTGCCGAAGTCCTTCGCATCCGCCTCGCAGGCCTGCCGGTCCTCCGCCGACCGGAAGACGACGGAGTCGATCCACGAGACCGGCAACGGCGCGGGAACCAGGATCAGGCGCTCGGCGCCGTCGAGCTCATCCGGGAACCGCAGCTCGCGCGGTTCCGAGCCGAGCGCCAGCACCGGCCCCGACAGGCCGGCCAGCCCGATCTCGGCGACGATCGGCCGGAGGTGCCCGGCTTCCCGCGTCGACGACGAGATCGCCGCGCCGGACACACGGTCGATGAACAGCGGAATCCAGCCCGGAAAGCAGCCCAGGGTGTCCCGGTAGTACTTGTCCCCGAACCCGGCGGGCGGCATCACGAGCCCCGCCGCGAGCATGTACATCAGGTTCAGGTGGTTGGTGACCAGCAGTCCCGAGGCGGGTGGACGCACCGGGGTGGACGGATTTCCGGATTCGAAGAGCGTCTCTGTCACCATCACCACTCCCCGCGCTGCAGCGTCTCCGGGTCCCGCGGCAGAATGGCCTCGACGACGGCGCCGGCGCCCCGCTTCATGAACATGAAAACCCGCTCCCGCGCCCGCGCGACCATGACGTACAACCGGCGCCTGGTGGCGTCTGGATCCCGCGGATCGACCCGCTGCTCGTCGACGTCGGCCAGACATACCGCGTCGAACTCGAGCCCCTTGCAGGCCTGCGCGTTGATGACCAGGATGCCGCCCTCGTCGAAGGCGATCTCCGGGCGGTGGCCGCCGTGGTAGGTCTCGACGGCGGGCCGGGGATGGTCCAGGGCGGCCTCCACCGAGCGCAACGTCTCGAAGTACTTCTCCCGGACGTCGTTGTTCGGTGCGATCACGCCGATGAGCTGCCGTGGGTCGCGGTCCGCGAACGTAAGTATCGCCCGGCACACCCGGTCCAGGTGCTCGGGCCGGTACACGTAGAGCTGCGGGACGTGCCCCGCTTCCCGCACCGGCAGGTCGGGGGGCGGACTCGCGGGATCGCCGGTGTAGAACGCCCGCGCCAGCTTCGCCACCCGATACTGGTTGCGGAAGTTGCGCCTGAGCTCGATCACGTCGTCCGGGTCGAGGTCCAGACGCGTCTCGATCTCCTGCCGGCTGCTGTTGTGCTCCGTGATCTGCTGGTTCTGATCGGCCACGACGAAGAAGTCCTCGAAGCCGAGGTCGACGAGACTCTCGTAGAACGCCGGCGGCATGTCCTGGCCTTCGTCGATGACGAGGAACGGCCGTTTCGCTTCCTCTTCGTCGGGCGGCAACCCCTGGACGGCCGCCTCGATGCGGCTCCAGTCCTCGGCCTGGAATCCGTTGCGGCTCGGCGGCAGCAGCGGCACGGGCCGTTTCGCGAGCCGCTCGAACGCGCCCCGGAACCAGCGCTGCCACGTCTCGCCGGCGAGGCCGTCTCCGAAAAGCTGGACGCTCGCGCGATGGAGCAGGCGATTGAAGACCAGGAAGCGGTAGTCGTCCTGCTCCCGGTGGTGGCGCCGGGCGCGGATCAGCGCGAGCACCGACTTGCCGGTTCCCGGTCCGCCGACGATCAGATGCCGGCCACGCCTCGGCAGGGCGCGCGCCGCTTCCTGCTCCTTGCTGAGGTCCTGGATGCCCGGCAGCTCGAACCTGCGCCTCGCCATCAACCGAACTCGTCCACCGGATCCGGAAATGCGGAGATCGCGGCCCCGTCGCCCCTGATGAAGGTCCGGTCGAGCAGGACGTTGCCGTACGCACAGCTCGTCTCCGGGACCAGCGCGCAGGCGTGGCACGCCGCCCGGTTCAACAGGTCCGGCCCACGCCCGTCCTGGCCGGCGCACACCGGATCGAGCGAGCACCAGTCCGCCGCCTCGAACGCGCCCGCCAGCAGGCGCAGGAACCGGCGCGGCCGGGCCAGCTCCACCAGGCCGCCCAAGGATCCCTCCTCGTCCGCCACGGCCACGTAGATCAGGATCCCCGCCATCGGCTGCGCGCCCTCTCTGCAGTAGATGCGTTCCTTGAGCGACGCGGCCGGATAGCCCGCTTCCGCATCGAGCTGCCGGATCAGGACGTGGGCCAGCGTGTGACACAGCAGGAAGCGCGGCGACACGTCGACGTCTTCGGCCGCGGCCTGCCGCTGGCGATACCGTTCCGCGACAACTCCGGCGCGCTCGCGAACCGCCGGGTCGCTCTCCCAGCGTTGCAGCCACGCCTCGTCGAGCGTGAAGAAGACACCTTCGCCGTAGAGCTCCGCGGCGGGCAACCAGCCGCTCTCGCCGGTGACGTCCGGCGACACTCGTCGCCCCTCGTCGCCGGAGCGCCGAAACCCCAGCAGCACCAGGATCTCCTTCAGCCGGTTCACGGCGATGAGACGACTGACGGCGGCGGCGGCGCGGCGCGCGGGACCGGTGCTCGATTCGAGGTCGAGCGACCGCCACGCGCCGGTCTGGTGCTCGGTGACGAAGTCCTCGTCCTCCTGCAGGTCGGGGATCTCCTCGATCAACGCGCGGTATTCGCCGGCCATGAGATCGCCCTGTGTAATCTCCTGATCGAAGAGCGGGTACCCCCGGTCGATCTGCGCGATCGCCTGCTCGACGGCGTCCGGCGTGCAGCGATACTCGCGGGCGAGGCGTCTGATCGCGCCACGGCGCGCCAGGTCGTTTCTGGCGTTCCGGATCCGCTGCTGGTTCCGCGAACTGCCGTAGAGGCGGTCGATCACCGTGCCCCGGCGGATGCGCGACTCCGGCGGGATGACGAGCGCCGTACGGCACTCGGCGGCGTGCACCCGGACGTCGTTGATCTCCAGCAGCCACGCGGCGGTTGCCGGCGGGTCGGCCGGAGGTTCCGGAATCCAGGGCTGCTGCCACGTGCGGGGCGGAAACGGCGGTCGCAGCGCCCATCCGCTCGCGCCGCAACGGTTGCAGGCGACCTGCCGCCGGCCCTCCCGCTCGACCAGCTTCAGGTAGGGGTTGGTCCAGTCCACGCGACAGCCGCGCTGCTCCGGGGCGCGGGCGCGCGCATGCGCCAGATCGTGCCAGGGCGCGTCGGCCAGATAGCCTTCGTCGTGCACGAGGACCCAGGGCGCCTGTTCCAGCCGACCGCCGCAGACGCATTCCTCGTGCTTCGGCGCCTCGCGCGCGCCGGCCGCTCCGGATGCCGCATCGGGCACGGGCTGGTCCGCCCGGGACCGCCAGGGCTCGCGGTGGAGCAGGCCGCACGTCAGGCAGCGCATCCAGAGCGGGAAGCGGCGGGCCGGTATCCACCCCAGCACCGTCCCGTCATGCTCGGTCGCGACGGGGGGCGTGCACAGCACCTGCCGAATACCGAGCGCCCGGCGCACCTGATTCACGTAGCGGATCTCCCGCCGGCGGGGATCGCCGCCCGGCGGGTCCCACCTGCGGATGTCCGGAACGACCATCAGACTGTCCGGACCGCGCACGACGGCGCCGACCGAGCAGTGGCGCAACAGATGCGAGAGCCGCACGGGAACGAATTCCTCACGCATGGAGCTTCAGCATCCCCGTGCTCTCCACGTTGCGCATGGAATGCAGCGTCCGCCACAGACCGGGTCGCGATTCGCCATGGCCGTAGAGCAGCCGATCGGCGTTCTTCTCACGGTCCCGCGCCTCGTAGTTGAGCTGCCGCCGGTCGTCCGCGCAGCGCCGCGCCTCGTCGTGCCACTGCGATACCAGACGGTCGAGATGGGCGACCGTCTCGAAGGCCTGCCCGTCCTCCGCGGCCGCGCGCGCGCAGCGCCGCTTCAGCTCGGCGACCACGGCCGCGACCTCCGGCGACTCCCGATCGAAGCGGCCTGCCGACGCGTTCTCGCGCAGATGGTCGCAGCCGTGTCGGAGGGCGATGACGAGCGCCGCGTGCAACGCCCGGGCGCGCGCCTGGGACGTGAAGGGCGTGACGCTGCCCGGCTCCACGAAGCGATAGAACGACTCGTGATAGGCGCGGAAGCTCTCGTAGTGCGAGAGGCTGCGGGCCTGATGCCGATGGTAGTTCGTCAGGACCAGGCCCGGCACGGCGGCGCGGCCGACACGGCTGGTCGCCTGAATGTACTCCGCGGTGGTCAGGGGCTGGCCGCTGACCACCATCAGCGCAAGGCGGGCCACGTCGAGACCCACCGACACCATGTTCGTGGCCAGGACGGCGTCCAGGCACTCGCCGTGCCCGCGCGGCTGCATCAACTGCTGGAAGGTCCTGGCGTTCTCCTGCGCGGTGCGCATGCTGGTGAGCTGGGCGATCCGCGCGTTCCTTATCCGTTCGGAGACGCCGTCGAAATCGGAGACGACATCGCCGCCCGCGTCGGCGTCGGCGTCGGATCGGCGCCGGTGCACCTGCTCGCCCCCGAGCCGCCGGCCGAACGCCCGCACGTCCGTCACGAACGCGTTGTGGCTGTTGGCCACGCCCTTGAGGCTGCCGTGGTAGATCACCTGGGTCCACCAGGCGTCGAGCAGCGCGTTCCGGTCCGGGTCACCGCCGAAGGCGGCCAGCGGACCGGCCAGCAGCGCGGCGGCGAGCGGCGCCAGACAGTGCTGCTGATCGAGCGAAGGCGCCAGGTAGCCGACGTAGAGGCGTCCCGGACGCTCCCTGTCCGTGCGGGCGAAGTACGAGTCGTCGCAGGACAGACCCGGCGGCGGGAAGACGGCCAGGTCCCGCGCGTACAGGCGCCGTACCTGTTCCTTCGCCATGTGGATGGTGGCGGTGGACGCGACGTACTTCGGACGCACGCCCCGCCGGGTCAGCAACGTGTCGATGCCCGCCTCGTACAATCCGGCTATCGATCCCAGCGGTCCCGTGATGAGGTGCAGCTCGTCCTGGATGACCAGCTCCGGCGGGCGCGAGCGACGGCCGGCGCCGATCCCGAAGAACGCCCCGGTCCGCGTCTCCCATGCGACGCGGGCGAACTTGTCGATAGTGCCGATCAGCAGCGACGGCGGGCTGCGATAGAGCGCCTCGTCCACCACGTTGCAGGGCAGCGGCCGGTCGTCCGCGCCGAAAGCGCATGCGCCGTTGGTGCAACGGAAGTGGAAGTCGTCCTCCGTGGCGTCGTAGCCCCGCGTCGCGTCGAACGGCGCACGGCACCAGGGACAGCGCTCCACCAGCAGGGCGTGCCGCGCCGCCGGCCGGCCCGCCACCAGCTCCTTCACGCGCTCCATCGCCTGCGCGAACCGGTTGGGACTGATCTCGCCGCCGACCCAGATGCCGACATCGATCGGCTCCTCGCCGAGCCGTTCGGGATGCTCTCGGCGGATCAGCTCCATGGCGCAGATCATGCGCGCCGCCCGTTCGAACTGCTGGCGCGTCAGCAGCCGCAGCGTGTAGCGCATGAGCGCCGCGGTGCCGCCGCCCGTGCCTGGGTGCTGCAGCCGGCGCCAGACGATCAGGAACGCGATCAGGCCCAGGTAGGCCTCGGTCTTGCCGCCGCCGGTCGGAAACCAGATCAGATCCAGCACGTCCCGAAATCCGTCGTCCTCCCGAACCGCGGATTCCAGGACCGTCAACAGAAACGCCAACTGAAACGGGCGCCACCGGTAACCCGACGGCTCGGTCTCCCGGCCCTCGACGCGGTCGGCCTGGCGCATCTGCTCGAGCATCGCCCGGTTGGCCAGCCTGAACGACTCGGCCACGATCCGGTCGGCGCGGAGCAGATCGACCGCCCGCTGCATGCGACCGAGGGCCACCGCCATTCTGTCGCAAATGCGGGCGGCGGCTCCCCGCTCGCCGGCGACCAGCAGGCCGGAGGCCGCGTCTCGCTGTTCCGTGGTCCAGGCGCCGTAGCCGGCGACGAAGCGGGCCAGGTCGTCGGGACGGGGTGCGCCAGCGAGACGCTCGATACCGAGAACCGCATGGTCGCCGGTGTCGACCGTCATCAACGGTGCGTCGACCGCGGGCATGAACTCGGACCAGATGCGGGCGGGCCGGTCCGGTTCGACGCACCAGTCGACCGCCGCCCCGTGGCCGACCGCGTGGATGTGTCGATCCCTGTACTGGAGCTCGAGCTCCTGCTCTTCCTCCGTCAGCAGACTCGGGTCGACGCGCGGGTACTCGACGACCTCGCCGGCCGCCACGACGCACTCCAGCCGCGCCTCGAACAACGACCGTTCCGCCAGATCCTGGGCTCGCGGACGCAACGGGTCGTCACGGTCCAGTCGCTGCCGGTTGAACAGGGTGACGGTGAGAATGAGGCCGTCCAGAAAGGGGCGCGCGCGGACGTCGATGCCGGCACGGCCTCCCCAGAGCGTTTCCTCCGGCGCTCCGGAAACCGACCAGGTTCCGACGCGCTCCCCGAGTGCGGTTCTCTCGTACTCCAGCGACTTGAACCGCCCCCGATCACCGCGATCCCCGGCGCGAGTGTAAGCCGCCGCGGAAACGGCAATCGACAGGTGCGGGGCGCCCCGCACGAAGAAGGAGAAGCCGACCGCCGACGGCGGGACGTACCGCCGACGACCCACCGGCCGGGCGACCGTGCGGCCCTCCGGCGCATCGAGCCCGGCGAGCCTATCCCCGTCCTCGTCTTCGTCGTCGTCCAGCGCGAGGCCCGCATCATCTACGCGGCTCGGCGCAGTGGGGTCCAGCGCCGCCTCTGCGTCGTGCGCTTCGCCCGGCGCCGCGGGGTCCATGCCGGACACGCCGGGTTGAATGGGATACAGCACGCCCGTCGGGTACCGGTCCAGCGGGGAGACTCGCAGGTTGTCTTCGGACGCGGGACCCACGAGCTGCCGGCGCAGCCACTCGACGAGCTTCCTTCGGGCCTCGACGTAGATCACGCGCCGCCTGCTCCGCCCTTCGACGCGCTGGCAACCCGTGTTGTCTGGCTAGTTCGCTCCGGGCTCGGCGCCGAGCTCGACGAGATATTCGACGACACTCTCGTACTGCAGCGCCTCGGCCTCGTCGAGCACGGTGCGCCCGGTGGCGTCGACCGCATTGACGTCGACGCCGAGCTCGACGGCAAGCATGACCGCGTCCAGGGTCCGGAACTCGGCCATGCCGGCGCCGCCGTACGGCACCCACGGCCGGGCGCGACGGCCGCCCATCCCGAACGCCGCCATCAGCGTCGTGGTGCGCTCCGTCTGCCACTGCTGGCTGCCATCGACGATGTAGTCGACCTCGTGCACGAAGCGCGGGTCGGCGCCGTGATCGGCGAGCAGGCGCATCAGGTCGATCCGAGCGAACCGGGCGGCGAGCCATAACGGGCTGGCGCCGACGAACGGCGGCGGGTAATGGTGGTCGCGCGACGCGCGGCGCGTCGGCGTCCAGGTCAGCAACGGCTGGTTGGGATCGGCCCCATGCGCGAGCAGCGACGCGACCATCCGACTGTCGTTGCGCATCACCGCGTCGTGGAGCGCGGCGAAGCCGGCCGACGCAGCGTTCGGGTCGGCCCCGTTGTCGAGGAGGAAGTCGAGCACCTCGCGGTGCCCGCCGTGGGCCGCGAGCACGGTCGCGCTGACGCCCCAGGCGTCGGCGTCGTCGACGTCGGCGCCGGCCGCGACGAGGCTGCGCGCCGACGGCAGATCGCCCGCGCGGACGGCAAAGAGGAGCGCGGTATTGCCGCCGTGGGGAATCTCGCGGTTGTACTCCGGCTTGCTGTGCGGCGGCACCGCCATGACCTGCGTCCAGACGTCCGAGCGGATGCTCGGGTCCGCGCCAGCCGCCAGCAGGGCCGCGACGACGTCGGGATGCCGCTGCGCCGCCGCCCACATGAGCGCCGTCTGCCCGCGAGAGCCCTGCCGGTCGAGGTCGGCGCCGGCCGCGGCCAGTCGCGTCACGACAGCGGCGCTTCCTGCCCTGGCCGCCACCATCACCGCCGTCTCGCCGCTCAGGAGCTCGCGGTCCGGGTCCGCGCCGGCCGCCAGCAGCGTCCGCACCATCGCGGCGTTTCCGTTCTCGCTGGCCGCCCAGAGCGGAGTCGCGCCCAAGTCATTGGCAGCGCTCACGTCCGCGCCCGCGGTGATGAGAAGCCGTACGGTGTCGAGGTCGTCGCGATGGCTGGCCCACAGCAATGCACTCGATCCGTCGGGCTCGGCCGCGCCCGCGGCGGCGCCCCCCTGCAACAGCGTCCGGACCTTCGCGGCGTCGCCCGCTTTGGCGGCGCCGACCAGGTCCGCATCGCCCGCTGCCGCGCGAGCTTCAGCCGGGGCCGATTCACCGCTCTGCGCCAGCGCCCCTGGCGGGGCCAGAAACAGTGCCGCGACGAACACCCAGCCACCCGCCAGGGCGAACGACGCGCAGACGCCGCGGCCTCCTGCTCGCGCCACGGCCGCCGAGAACAGAAAGCCACCGACGAGGAACGGTCTCACGCGCATCGATCTTCCTCTCGACGAACGGCCCCGTTACAGGTCCGACAGCGTATCCAGCGGCAGGCGTCCCGTGCTGCCGCCGACCCGATCGACCGGAACGTCCATCTTGTCCATCAGCGTGAGCAGCAGGTTGGCCAGCGACGGCTCGTTCCCGTAGCGGATGTGCCGCCCGCTCGGCAGGCGCCCGCCGCCTCCACCGACCAGCATGATGGGCAGGTTGTCGCCGGCGTGACGCGTGCTGTTCGACAGACCCGTGCCATACATGATGGTCGTGTGGTCGAGCAGCGTCCCGTCGCCGTCCGGCGTCGCCCGCAGCTTCGCCACGTACTTCGAGAACAGCTCCGCGTGGTAGCGGTTGATCTTCGACATGTGCGCGACCAGCTCCGGCAGGTTGTTGTGGTGCGAGAGCGGATGGTGCGCCTCCGGAACCCCGATCTGCGGGTAGGGGCGTGCGCTCTGCTCCTTGCCGATCATGAACGTGATGACGCGCGTCAGGTCCGACTGGAACGCGAGAAGCTGCAGGTCGAGCATCAGCTCCAGGTGATCCTCGAAGGCCGGCGGGGCGCCCTGCGGCTGGCGCATCTCCGGCAGCTCCAGGTCGCTCTGCTCCTCCGCCCGCTGGATCCGCCGCTCGACGTCGCGGACCGACTCGGTGTACTCGTCCAGCTTCACTTGGTCGTGCACGCCGAGCTCGCGCTTCAGATCGGTGAGCTTGCCGGTCACCGCGTCGAGCAGACTCTTGTGCTGCTTCAGGCGCGCCTCACGCACCGAGCGCTCGGTGCTGCCGCTGTCCCCGAACAGGGTCTCGAAGACCGCGCGCGGATTCCACTCCATCGGCAGCGGCTGGGTCTGGCTGCGCCACGAGATGGTGTGCGTGTAGACGCAACTCAGGTTGCCGGTGCAGGCGCCGGCGTTGTTGGGCCGGTCCATCGCAACGGCCAGCGATGCCACCTGCGTGTCCCGGGCGAAGTGCCGCGCGAGCAACTGATCCATCGAGACCTCGCCGAGGATCTCGGTCTCGTTGCGGCCGCCGCGCGTCATGCCGGTCAGGAACGACCCGGAGGCGCCGGCATGGATGTAGTTCCAGCTCGACCGGAGCCCCGAGAGCACGATCACCTGATCCTTGAACGGCGCGAGCGGCTCGAGGATGGGCGAGAGCTCGAAGTCGGTCCCCTCCTTGGTCGGGGTCCAGTACGGCATCGCCATCCCGTTCGGGGTGTAGAACGCCTGGAAGCGCTGCGCCGGCTTCGCCGCGACCCGCGCGCTCGACACGGCCGGAGCCATGGCATCGAGGAAGGGCAGCGCGAGCGTCGCGCCGATGCCTCTGAGAACGGTTCGCCGTGGCAACGACTTGTTGATCAAGGTCATGTCCGCCGTCTCCTCATGCCGTCACTCGCGGTCTCGTTTCACACCGGCGCGCCACGAGGCGCGCCGGCTTCTAGTTCGCCGCCGCCGCAGGCGCCGCCCGCATCGTGAACTGCGGGCTCCGCACGATGCCCGCAATGATAGCCGACCAACGATACTCCGACGCCGCCGCATCGCGCACGATCCGCCGCACCGCCGGCCGATCGTAGTACTCCAGGCGCCGCCCGAGGGCGTAGGCCAGGAGCTTCTCGGTCAAGGTCCGCGGAAACTGCTCCGGGTCGTCGAGGAGCAACGCGCGCAGACCCGCGAGTCCGTTGACCGGCACCCCGCCGGTGGTCGTGCCGGCGCTGTCTATCGGCCGGCCCTGCGCGTCCACGTCGCGCCAGCCGCCGATCACGTCGAAGTTCTCCAGCGCAAAGCCGAGGGGGTCGATCACCGCGTGGCAGCTCGCGCACGTCGGGCTCTGCCGGTGCTGCGCCAGCCGTTCACGCATCGTGGCCGGGATCTCGCCGGGGGTCTCTTCCAGGTCGGTGTTGACGCCGGCCGGCGGCGCCGGCACGGGCAAACCGAAGATGTTGTCGACCAACCACTTCCCGCGCAGCACGGGCGAAGTCCGGTCGGGGTACGACGTCGTTGCCAGCAGCGCGCCGGCCGCCAGCAACCCCCCGCGCTGATCCGTGTTCGGGAACGTCACGCGCCGGAACCGGTTGCCGTAGATGCCCGGGATGCCGTAGTGGCGCGCGAGCCGCTCGTTGACGAACGTGTAGTCGGCGTCCAGCAAATCGTGCACGCTACGGTCCTCGGTCAGCGTACTCCCAACGAACCGGATCACTTCCTCCTCGAACGCATTGAGCAGGCTCTCGTCGTAGTGCGGATACTGCACCGGGTCGACTACCACCTCGCCGACGCGCCGCAGGTTGAGCCACTGCGCCGCGAAGTCCTCGGCGATGGCCGCGGTGGCGCGCGGGTCCGTGAGCATCCGCCGCACCTGCTGCTCCAGCACGGCCGGATCGCCGAGTCGGCCCTCCTCGGCGAGCTGCAGGAGCGGCTCGTCCGGAATGCTGCTCCAGAGGAAGAACGACAGGCGCGACGCCAGCTCCAGGTCGCTCAGCGCATAGGTCGGCCGGTCGAGATCGATCGGATCGCGATAGACGCGCAGCAGAAAGTCCGGGTCGACGAGGATCCGTTCGAGCCCGAACTGAATACCCGCCTCGAAGCTGCCCGCCGCGCGGCCCTCGTCGAAGAACCGGAGCAGCGCATCGACCTCGCCGTCGGTCACCGGCCGCCGGAACGCGCGCCGGGCTATCGACGACAGAATCTCGGTCGCGCAGTCGCGCTCCTCATCGACCAGACCCGGCTCGCAGGTGAAGATGGCACGCCGGCTCGGCGTCTCGGCCGACGTGTCGGCGATCAGGAACGGACCGCCGATCTCGACCGACCGGACTGCTGCGTAGCCCATGTAGATCTGGTCGTTGGTCAGCACCCGGCCCCGCTGCAGCGGCTGCGGAAGGCCCTCGGGCTCCCACAACTGCCGGACGAACGTCACGCCGACGACGTGCGGTCCGGCCTCGACCGGCACGTCCACCTCGAGATCGGCGTCGCCGGTGCGCTGCATGAACGCTTCCCACTCGACGCCCCCCGCGAACCCCGGCTCACCGTCGCCCGCGTAGCTCGCGGCCACCGGCCGGCCCGGCGCATTGCCACCCACCGTGAAGCGCTTGACCAGCCGGCCGTCCACCCGGACATCGAGCCACTGCGGCCAGCCCATCCCCATCAGGTAGTCCTGGTACTGACGCCGCAGCAGGATCTTGACCCGGTACACCCCGTCGACCGGAAACTGGTACGGGACGGCGACGCCGCCGCGCGACCCGAGCGGAAGGTCCTCTCCCTGCCGCGTGTCCTGCACGACGTGGATCGAGATCTCGAACGTGTCGGCGCCGGGGCTGGGCGGCGGGAGTCCCGTCGCCAGCCGGGTCACCTGCCGCGCGACGGACAGGTAGCGCTCGATGTGCGCGGTCGTCAGCCCGAGGACGTCGGCGAAGTTGTCGAAGCTGCCGTCGGCGGTCTCGTCGCCCGGTAACAGCGACTCGACGTCGACGTCGAGCGCGAGCAGGTCACGGATGGCGTTCCGGTACTCGGTGCGGTTGATGCGGTGGATGGCGTTGATCCGCCCCGGGTGAGGCTCGGCCGCCCAGGCGCGGTCGAGCTCCGTCTCCAGCCAACCCGCCACGTTCCGGTACGTCGCGTCATCCGGCCGGGGACGTCCCGGCGGGGGCATGGAGCCGGCCCGCAGCCGGGTCACCACTTTCTCCCACGTCTCGGCGTCGGCCCCCACGTTGTCCAGGTCGAGGCCGGCTATCGACAGATCGGCTGTCCGCAGGCGGTCGTTGTGGCAGCCGATGCAGTACCGCCGGAAGAGCCTGCTCTGGTCGGCGGTCCGGTCGACTGCGGTCTGCGGAACTCCGGCGGACGGCGCGCCCGCCGCCTGGGCCGCTCCGGCCACCGGCCCAGCCCCGGCCTGCGCCGCGGCGGAAGTCTCGGTAAAGAGCCAGCCCGCCACCGCGACGGCGACCATCCAGACCGCGGCCGAGCGCCACCCCTTCCGGCATCGCCCCGACCCACGCCGGTGATCCTGTTCGCGCCACGTTTGGAACGTCATCTGCCTCCGCTCCTCGTCACCCCTCACAGCGGGCAACCCTGCGTACCGCCGGTCTCCCCTGGTCGCCGAGCCACATCCCGATCGCACGGGTCCCTTCACTCACCGCTCTCCGGTTGCCGCCTGCTTCTCGAGATTCCGGTTGACGCTCAGGATGTTGTGGAGGTCGCGATTACCCTCGTGACACGCGTACTCGAACATCGGATCATCCCGCCGCAGCATCGGAATCTCGACGCTCCACGTGCTGGTCCACGCCCGCGGGTCGTCGACCGTGAACTCGTAGCGGATCGTGTCGGCGTCGACGCGAGTGAACCGCTCGATGACAATCAACTCCTCGGTGGCCGCGCCGCGGAAACGCGTCTTTTCCGTGAAGTTGGTCGACTCGACCACCAGCGTGTCGCCGTCCCACCAGGCGCGCGGATCGCCCTGAAAGAGCTGAATCCGGTCCGAGATGCGCGGCCCCCCGTCCAGCGGGATGATGCGCGGCTTGTTGGTCCGCAGCTCGGGCGCGATAACGACATGGTCCGGCGTCTGCAGGATCTGCACAAGGTCGTTGTACGGCGGGGGAACCATCGGCGGTCCCTCGTGCGTCCAGACGACGCATCGCTCGGAGAGCGGCCGCTCGAGATGGCTCGCGAACTCGCGCCCGCGCCGGGCGTCGCGCCGGGCGGCAGCGGCCCGCTCCGCCTCGCGCGTCCGCGGCGGGATGCGGCCGTCGGACGGATCGACGACCAGCGACGTCCGCCGGCTCGACAACCCCTTCGGCGTATTCCCGCGCAGCCAGACCGAATTGTCGTAGTGCGTGTCGCTGTCCTGATAGAGCCGGTCCTGCCGCCGCTCCTCGTCATCGAGGGCCAGCACGTTGCCCGCGGGGGGATCGACCCCCTCGGCCGTCAACTGTCGCTGGAGCTCGGCCGCCTCCTCCTCCGTGAAGAACTCCTGCCCTCCCAAGTGGGCCGGCCGCTCCAGGGGAGTGAACGTCTCCATCGTGTAGCGGCCTTGGAGGTCGGGATGCCCCCAGGCGGTGCGCGGCGGCGCGTACGCCACCTCCGCCTCCGCCTGCGCCCCGGCCGAGGCGGCCACGAGCAGGCAGATCGCCGCCATCCCCAGGACGACACCGGCGTAGCATCCGCGTCTCGGGGACAGGCGCGTCATCGTACCTGCGCCGCGGCCTTACGGTCCTCGGCCCGGCCCGCGCTCAGGCTGTTCTCCAGGCCGTAGTTGCCTTCGTGACAGGCGTACTCGAAGAGCGTGTACGTGGCGTCCCGATTCAGCGGCATCGCCACCTTCCAGGTGTCGGTGTAGATGGCCGGGTCCTCGATCGTTACCTCGTATTCGAGCGTGTCCGGCCCCGCGATCGTGAAACGCTCGACGACCCGCAGGTCCTCGGTACGCGGGATCCCGCGGGCTCCGCGCGTCGCGATGTTCGTTGCGATCGCGCCCTTGGAGTTGTAGTTGCCCACCTCGACCACCAGGGTGTTCCCTTCCCAGCGGCCGCGCGACGCCCCGTTCCACATCCGGATGCTGCCCGACGGCAGCGGACGGTCGTCGATCGGGATGATCCGCGCCTCGTGGATCATCTCGTAGAGGATGACGACGTGGCCCGGCGTCTGGAGAATCCGATAGCCCGCGCCGTAGCCGGGCGGAAAGATCCCGCCGGGCACGCCGCGCGTGATGCATCGCTCCCACGGCGTGTGGTTCGCGTACGAGTCCGTGAGGTGAATGAGGTTGTAGTCCCGCGTGTCGCGGGCGTGGTCGCGCACCGGGATCCGACCGTTCGGCGGCTCGACCACCATCGACCTCCGCCGCGCGTTGCGGGGGGCGCTGCCCGGCCCATCGCCCCAGGGCCCCTGCGGCGCTCGGGTCTGCGCCTCGGGATCCGGCATCGCCGGCGCCCTCTGCGGCTGATTGCTCCCGGGAAACCAAGCCGCGAGCGGCGCCAGCCGCTCGAGGTCTATATCGTCGGGCGCCTCGAACGGCGTCGGATCGAAGTTGGTCCAGACGCCCTGGATATCGGGCTGTCCGTCCGCCGTGCGGGCCGGCTCCCAGGGCGCGTCGTCGGCCGACTGAGCGCGGGCAACGCCGGATACCGCGAGAAGGATCGCGGCCACGGCCACGACGATTACCGGTCCAAGTAGTCTGTGGCGCATCTTACCTCTCCTCCAGTACGACTCGACGGACGAACACTGCTTCGACCGAATGAGACAGCGTCATGATCGCTCGGCGAGCGGGTCCAACGCAAGGATCTTTCGATCTTTGCTTGTACCGCGCGCACCGCGCCACCTGCTCCCGAGCGTGATCAGCAGGTGCGTCCGGATGCGCACATGCTCCCCGCAACCGCGTCAGAAGTACCAAGTCAGGGAGAGGTAGCCGACGGTGCCCACGAGGCCGTACACCGACGAAGGGACGATCTGGCCCGGCATGTTGCGAACCGGTACGAGGGTGCTGTCGCCGATGCCGACAAACATCCCGCCGGCCAACGCCGCCTCGTCGCTCATCGAGTAGGAGAAGCTGGGCAGGACGATCGCGCTCCCGTCGTTCAGGTTCCAGAGGGCCAGGCCGCTGACGGTCCACAGGGGATGGATCTGGTAGCTCGCCGATACGGCCGCTTCGTCCCGACCCAGCACCCGGTACTCGTTGCGGCGGAACTCGCGCGACTGCAGCACCGTGAGCAGCTCTTCCGACGCGGAGGCGCCACGCCCGTCGCGCTGGTAGTCCACCGTCACGACAAGGTCACGTCCCGCGACCTGAAACTGACGGAACGTGCCGATCGAGCCCCGTCCGACGACCGTGCCGTGGTAGTCGCGGACGGCCGCCTCGAAGTAGAGGGCCCAGGGTCCAACGCCGCCCGACGCGCCGACCGCGCCCGTCGGATCGCCGTAGAGCGTGCCGCCCCACGCCGAGAGCCCCCAGTTCATCCACGTGGTGAGGCCGCGCGCGAGCGCCGTGACCTCCTCACCCACGTCCGTGCGACTCGGCCGGAAGACGACGTCGATCTCGCTCAGCGCGCTCGGGTAGATGCGCAGGCGGGCCGCGTCGACGCCGGTGCGGAAGACCTGAAAGGGATCGGTGGGGCTGAAGGCGGGAAACGGATCGGCCGGCGAGAAGACCTGCGTGGTCCCCCAGGAAATCGCCTGCCGGCCGACGCTCAGCTCCACCGCCTCCGACGGCGACCACGCCACGTTGAGCCGGTCGAAGCGGTGGCGCCACCGTACGTGCTGCTGATCGTGACGGGTAATCGTGCCCTGGAGACCGAGCCATTCGCCGCCGCTCTGGATCGCCTCCAGGCCCGCGAGGCCGAGGCCGAGCGGGATCGGGTTCTTCTGGAGCGTCGCGGCGTGCTCGTAGGCCACCTCGAACGCGAATGGACCGAGCACCGGATCCGTGGACAGCCGAATGCGGTTGACGTTGCTGGCGTTGCCCTCCGTGAGGCTGGTCGCGCCGCTGAAAAGGGTGTTCGTCAGCACGTAGCCGGTGAGCCAGCTCGACTGCGCCACGGCCGGCGGCGCCCCGACGGCGAGCGCGCCGGCGACGAGCAGCACCCCGACAGCCGACCTGACGGTCACGTGCGAGTCTCGTCGGAGTCGATGTTCCCGTCCACCATGCGCACGAGCCGCCGCGACCGCTCCATCACGCGGGCGTCGTGGGTCGCGAATACGAAGGTCACGCCGAGGTCGCGGTTCAGCTCGTCCATCACGTCGAGCAACGCCTCGCTGGAGGTCGAGTCGAGGTTGGCGGTCGGCTCGTCCGCCAGCACCAGCGCCGGCCGGCTGGCCACGGCCCGCACGACCGCCACGCGCTGCTGCTGCCCGCCCGAGAGCTTGCCCGGACGCCGGTCCTCGAGTCCGTCCATGCCGGTCCGAGCGAACAACTCCTGCACGCGCGCCCGTCGCTCGCCGGCATCCACCCCTTGGAGCAGCATCGGGAACTCCGCGTTCTCCAGGGCGCTCAGGACCGGCAGCAGGTTGTAGGCCTGGAAGACGAAGCCGACCTCTTCCAGGCGCAGGCGGGCCAGATCCTGGTTGGACATCTCGCTGACCTCGCGTCCGGCCACCCAGACCTGCCCCCGCGTCGGCCGCGTCAGGCCCCCGATGAGGTTGAGCAGAGTGGTCTTTCCGGATCCGGACGGCCCCGCGAGCGCGGTGAACTCCCCGCGGCGCACCGTCAGGCTGACGTCGCGGACCGCCATGACCTCCTCGGCCTCCTGGTGGAAGATCTTCCAGACCCCCCTGGTCCGGACCGCAGCGTTGGTGGTATCGGTGATGGGGCTCATTGGATGTTCCGACTGGATTGGAACGGTCCGGCCGGCTCAGCGGTCGAACTTCAGCGCCTCGGTCACGTCGATTCTCGACGCGCGCAACGCCGGGTAGACCGAGGCCATGGCGCCGATGAAGAGGATGAACACGAGGACCTGAACGATGCGTCGCGCGGTGAACAGCGGCACGATGACCGGGTCCACGGCGACCCCCGAGAAGGTCATCTCATCCATGTTCTCCATCATCACGCTGATATCCCAGCCGTCGCCGAGGAAGTACCACGTGCCCAGCAGGCCGAGGCCGACGCCGAGGAACCCGCTGATCGCCGTCAGCGTGAACCCCTCGATCAGCACGACCGTTCCGGTCTGTCCCGGCGTCAGCCCGAGCGCCTGCAGCACGCCGAACTCGCGATGCCGATGCATCACGGACATCAGCACCGTGTTGACGATGCCGAACGCGATGATGGTGAAGAGGAACGTCTGGATCAGGTAGTTGCCGAAGTCGTCGATGGCCACCGCCGCGGCAAGCGCCGGGTCCGCCTCCCCCCACCGCATCACGCGCGCCTCTCCGCGCGCGACCGGGTCGGCCAGCACGCGATCCAGCCGGTCGGCGACCCGCGCGGTGGCGGCGCTCCCGTCCAGCAGGACCCCGACGTTGGTTACGTCCTGCTTCGAGCCGAGCCACTCGCCGGCGGTGGCCAGGGGAATGTGAATCATCGACCGGTCGACCTCCGGCACGCCGCTGCGGAAGGTGCCGACGACGCGGAGCAACTGCCCCGCGATCTCGCCCTCGGCGTCCTGCGCCTGCACCACGAAACGCGAGCCGAGGCGCAACTCGAGACTCTCGACCATTTCGGCGCCGACGTACGCGGCCAACCGATCGTCCGGCTCCAGGTACCGCCCTTCGGCCACCCGATCGTCCAGCATCCCGAATTTCGATTCCGCCACCGGGTCGACCGCCATGATCTGCGCGGGACGGGCCCCGGCCGCCGAGCTCGCCAGACCGTTGATGCTGAGCTTCGACGACGTCGCGACGACGTACGGAGCGATCTCGGGCGACGCGAACGCCTCCTCGACCGCGCGCCGCACCTCGGCCGGCAGACGGTCGTCTATCCGGCGGCGCACGCGGAATTCGGGCCGTTCGACCGTTACGTGTCCGGTGCCCAACCGCACCCCCGAGTCGATCCACTGCTCGTGGCTCCCGTCGCCGAGCGCGAGCGAGAAGACCAGCAGGGCGCCGCCGAACATCATCGCCGAGGCGGTCAGCAGCGACCGCCGCAGATGCCGGCGCAGGTTGCGCATCGCGAGCACGACGAGAACCCCTGCGTGCATGTCTCTAGAGCCCCGACAGTGTGTCGGCCGGCGGGATGCGGGCGGCGCGGGCCGCCGGATAGAGCGCCGAGAGCAGCGCCGTCACCAGCAGCCCGACCGACGCCCAGATCCAGGCCGGCACGTTGTAGCCGACGCGCAGGCTCGGCGTGAGCAACGCGCCCTGCAGGGTGACGTTGCCGTAGAGCCATTCCAGGCTGGGCGGCGCGTTGTACAGCCACACCATCAACGGAAACGTGAACGCGGCGCTGCCGGCGAGACTGACGGCGCCGATGGCCAGCGCTTCCGACAGGACGATGCCCACGACGGCCCGCGGCGTGGACCCCAGCGCGAGCATGACCGCGAACTCCCGGCGCCGTTCGAAGGTGGCCATCAGCATCGTGTTGGCGATGCCGAAAGCGGCCACCGTAAAGACGATGACGATGATGATCCAGTAGAAGGACTCCCCCAGGGCGACGTACTCTGCCAGCACCGGGTTCAGCTCCGCCCAGGAAGCGACGACGATCGGCCGCGCCGGTACATCGAGCACGCCGGACAGCCGCCGCGCGGCATCGCGGGCCAGGTCGGGCTCGGCCGTCGCGACCGCGATCTCGTGGATCCGATCCGGATCGAGCACCACGAGGGTCTGCAGATCGCCGATCGGCATCACCACGGTGGAGGCGTCGAACTCGACCAGTCCGGTCCGGTAGATGCCCGCCACCGTGTACAAATCGTTGGCCATCGATCCGTCCGCGCCGGACCCTACCAGGATGAGCTCGTCGCCGACGCCGACAGAGAGCTGCCGGCCCATCTCTTCCCCGATGACCAGCTCGTTGCGGCCGGCCACCGGCAGCGCGCCTGCCACCAGCGGGTCGAGGAAACGGGTCAGCGCCACCTCGCGCTCGGGGTCGACCCCCAGGAACATCCCGGCCGACGTCGCTTCCCCGGAGCTGACCAGCCCGCCCGCGTAGACGCGCGGCGCCGCCGCCACGACGGCCTCGTCCGCGTCGATGGCGCGCAGCAGCGCCTCGACGTCGACGCCCTCGCGGCCGCCAATGGTGTCGTACAGGCTCCTGTCCGGCCGGTATTCGGCGTCGTGGATCTCGATCTGCCCGTTGACGAGAGATGTCGCGTTCTCGACCAGCTCGGACATGATCCCCTCGGACCACCCGACGACGAACACGCAAGCGAAGTAGCCGACCCCGAGCCCGAGCGCGGTGAGTGCGGTGCGTTTGCGGTTCCGTCCCAGATTCCGCCAGCCGATGCGCGGCCAGGGCGACTCGCTCACCGCCGCCGGCCTCTCCCGCCCTGCAGGTTGCGAAGGGAGAAGAACGACGGCTCGACGTCGATGTCGAACTCGATGTCCTCGTAGCGCATCGTCGTGCGCTCGCCCGGCTTGTCGGCCGGATACATGTCCATCACCGCGGGCAGGAGGCGCCCGTCCATCTCGGTGAACGCGCTGTGCTCCATGGTGCGGGCGAGCTCGCCGTCCTCGTCGTAGAACTTGGTCCAGAGCGGCATGTAGTCGCCCTGCCGAATGCGGTACTCGATGCTGCCCCAGACCACCGGGGCCTCCGGCTTCGGCATGAGGATGAAGTCCCAGACCGCGACGCCGTCATCCTCCCCCTCGAAGGCGATCTCGACGTCGTAGTCCTCGATGAGCCGGCTGTCCTTCACCAGGTCGTCATTGGTGAAGTGCGACCCCATCCAGGAGCCGCCCATCATCGACGCCGGGATCTTGATCGACCGGTCGACCTTGGGCAGGTAGTTCCAGATGTCGTTTTCGGCCTTCAGCGTTGCAGTGCCCGCCTCCCGCCGCGGAGACTCGACGCGCACCAGGCTGTAGTCGGTGCCGAGCGACCAGACCTCCATGGTCATGCTGCGGTCCCAGTTCTCGGTCACGACCTCCATGGTCATCACGCCGCGACTCGAGTCGCCCCGCAACAGACGGTCGACGCGGTCGATTATCGCGACCGGATCGGTCTGGGCGAAGGCGGGAGCCGGCGCCTGCGCGGCGACGGCGGCAATGACAGCGAGAAGCAATACGTGCGTCCGCAATCCGAACATGCTCACCCCCAAGTCGAACAAGTGTATCCCGGTACCGCGACCCGCCCGCCACGGGCCGCGGTCGTTCCTCGGCCGGACGGAGCAGCTATCCTATGTCGTTATGAGTGTCACCCCTGTCTCGCTGCTCCCCGACGACGAGTTCAACCGTCAGCTCGCCGCCAACGTCCATCCGGCCGAGTGGAACAATCCCACGCCCGACGGACGCTACAACCTCGTCGTAGTCGGCGCCGGCACGGCCGGTCTCGTAACCGCGGCGGTAGCCGCGGGAATCGGGGCCAAGGTGGCGCTGGTCGAGCGGCATCTGATGGGCGGTGACTGCCTCAATGTCGGCTGCGTCCCCTCGAAGGGACTCATCCGCGCGGCGCGAGTCTGGGCGTCGGCGCGGGACGCGGCCGAGTTCGGCCTGACCTTCCCCGGCGGCATCGCGAGGGACTTCGGCACGGCAATGGCCCGCATGCGCCAGCTTCGCGCGGGAATCAGCCACGTCGATTCCGCCGAGCGTTTCAAGGGGCTCGGCGTCGACGTCTTCATCGGCGAGGGACGCTTCGCCGGACGCGACACGGTGCGGGTCGGAGATGCCACGCTGCCTTTCGCGCGGGCCGCCATCTGCACGGGAGCCCGCGCCGCGGCCCCGCCGATTCCAGGACTGGAGGAGAGCGGCTACCTGACCAACGAGACGGTCTTCTGCCTCACGGAGCTGCCGCGGCGGCTCGCCGTCATCGGCGCCGGTCCCATTGGCTGCGAGCTGGCCCAGGCGTTCGCCCGCTTCGGGAGCGAGGTGACGCTCTTCGAGCGGACCCCGCACATCCTGCCGCGAGAGGACCCGGACGCGGCGGCGGTGGTCCAGGCGCGGATGGTGCACGACGGCGTCCGGCTCGCGTTCGATGCGTCGGTCGACGGCGTGGAAGCGTTGTCCCCGGACGAGCCCGGCGGCGGCGGCGGGAAGCGGATCCGCCATACCGTCGGCGGCGAGTCGGGCGAGGTGGTCGTCGACGAGATCCTCGTCGGCGTGGGCCGGGCGCCGAACGTGGAAGGGCTCGGACTGGACGAGGCCGGCGTGTCGTACGACCGGACCGGGGTGCAGGTCGACGCGCGGCTGCGAACCACCAACCGGCGCATCTACGCCGCCGGCGACATCTGCTTCCCGTTCAAGTTCACGCACACCGCCGACGCGATGGCGCAGATCGTGATCCAGAACGCGCTCTTCCCGCATCCGTTCGGCCTCGGGATGGCGTCGACAGAGTCGCTGAACATCCCCTGGTGCACTTACACGGAGCCGGAGATCGCGCACGTCGGGATGTACGAGGTGGACGCGCGGAAGCAGGGGATCGAGGTCGAGACCTTCACCCAGCCGCTCGCCGACGTCGACCGGGCCGTGCTCGACGGCGAGGACGCCGGATTCGCCCGGGTCCACGTCCGCAAGGGGACCGACAGGATTCTCGGTGCGACCATCGTCGCCGCCGACGCCGGCAACCTGATCACCGAGGTGACCGTCGCGATGAAGGCGGGCGCCGGCCTCGGAACCATCGGCGCCGCCATTCACCCGTACCCGACCCAGGCCGAGGCGCTGCGCAAGGCGGCGAACCAGATGCGCAAGGCGCGGTTCAGCGAGCGGCAGCGCGCGATCCTGACCCGCATGTTCGCCTGGAGACGATAGCCTGGCCCGCGGTCCTCACATCGACACCTCGATGTCGCCGAGGCGCTCGGTGAGCAGCCTGTTCTCCCGGTAGTCGATGGGCACCACCACCAGGTTCGGACCCGGCTCGGCGAAGGCCGCCTCGAGCGCCGGGATCAGGTCGGCGCTCCTGGCGACGCGGCGTCCGGACCATCCGAAGGACTCGGCCAACAGCAGCCAGTCGGGGTTGCCGAAATCCAGCTCGGTATGCCGGCCGAAGCTGTTCTCCTGCTTCCACTTGATCAGCCCGTAGCCGCCGTCCTCCCAGACCATGACGGTGCAGTTCACAGCGAGCCGCTTCGCGGTCTCCATCTCCTGCACGTTCATCAGGAAGCCGGCGTCGCCGCAAATGGACAGGACCCTGCGCTCGGGATGCACGAGCGACGCTGCTATCGCCCCCGGCAGGGCGAACCCCATCGAGCAGAAGCCGTTCGGGATCAGACAGGTGTTCGGCTCGTGGCAATGGTAGTGGCGGGCGATCCACATCTTGTGGGCGCCGACGTCGGACAGCAGGATGTCGTGCGGCCCCATGACCTGGCGTACGTCCCAGAGGACATTCTGCGGCCGGATGCAGCCCTCCGTCTCGTCGTCCCCGTGCTGTGCGAGCTCGGCCTGCATTTCCCGCCGCGCCGCGCGCTGATACTCGACGTCGAACGCCAGGCCGCCGGCCGCGTCGATGCGCTCGTTGAGCATCCAGAGGGTATGGGCCAGATCGCCCACGATCTCGACGTCCGGATCGTAGTGGGTGTCGATCTCCGCCGGCAGGAAGTCGATGTGCACGATCCGCTTGTCGCCGCGGTCGTTCCACAGGCGGGGCTGGTACTCGACCATGTCGTAGCCGAGCGTGATCACCACGTCCGCGCCGTCGATGGCGCGCGAGATGATGTCGCGCGCCTGCAGGCCGACGGTGAACAGGCAGTAGGGAGCGTCCATGTCGACGCAGCCCTTGGCCATGAACGTGCTGGCGACGCCGATCTGCGTCTTCTCGCAGAGAATCCGGAGCTGCTTCGAGGCGCGCTTGCGAATCGCGCCGTTGCCCGCGAGGATCACGGGCCGCCGCGACGATCGGATCAGGTCGAACGCCCGATCCACTATCTTGTCGGCGGGCACCGACCGTCGCAGGCGGTGCACGGCGAGCGGCTGCGCGGTCGTGTCGTGCCGGGCGATGTCCTCGGGCAGCTCGATGTGGGTCGCGCCCGGCTGGGCGCATTCCCGATTTCCCGGTCACGCGCTCACACCCACCGGCGTCATGGCCATCCGCTGCAAACAGTTCCATCTGCCGGACTTATAGAAAGACCGCAGGAGAAGAATCGCGTCGACGCTCTCCGGTAGCCAATAGATGGAGGCGCCCTTGATGCGGAGATTGATGACGCGACGGATGGCGCTTTCGACGGCACCGCTGCCCCGCGGAAGCCCGAGCCCGACCATTGTGGTGTAGGCGAAACGATGACGGTTCTTCAGGAAGTAGTTGAGGTGCGTGCGGATCTTGCCGGCCGTGCGCCCGCGGCACAGCTCCCGCAGGGCCGTGATCACCTCGTCCACCCGTGCTCGCTTGAGCAGCCCCCGCGTGCGGTTGAGCCAGCGGGTGCGTTGCGTCGCGCTCCAGCGGCGCAGCTTGACCGCGTCGGAGAGTTGCTTCGCGGCATGATAGAAGTCGATCAGCCCCAGCACCTGTGTCGGCGAGAGCCCGAGCGCGGCGATGAGGCGCGGGATGCGTTGCCAGATCCAGGGCGCGCCGTCGGCGATGAAGAGCACCTTGTCAGCGGCGTTGAGGCCGATCTGCCGCGCGTACGACAACAGCAGGGCGAAGACCGCCTCCGGTCCCCGGAGCGTGCCGTCGATGATCGGGGCCCACGTCTGAGACGGTCGCCCGTCGTCGCCGACGACGTACAGGATGAGGAGCTTCGGTTCCTTCCAGTCGGTATGGAATCGGTTGCGCCCCTTCTTCGTCTTGGGGCCACGCTTCTTGCGCCTCACACGGACGCGGCCCCCGTCGAGGGAGACGACCACCCGCTTCCCGGTCACGCGGTCCAGCAGGCCGCACGCCGCGCTCTGCTGGGCCGCTCGGGCCCGCGCAGCGTAGCGATAGGCGGTCGAGCGGAGGGTCTTGATATCCAGGGCGATGCCGTCGGAGCGGAGCTGCGCCTGCGCTTCGGCCAGCGAGCTGAGCATGGCGACCGCGCGGCTTGCATCCGAGGCCAGCTTCGGCGTGCACCGGTCGTAGATGCCCAGCACCACCAAGGCGGGGTAGAGTCCCGGCCTCCGCTTCGTCCACGGGCGTGTTTCTCGCGGTAGTACGGCGTCGTGACCGGCACCGTCGTGCCCCGGGAGGTGCGAACGTTGACGGTCTCCAGGCCGTCGCTCCGCATCCGCCAGGGCAGGTGGCGCACGAGGGCGCTCGCCGCGTCGCCAACCGCGGCGGAGCGCACCGCGCGTTGCAGCACGGGGGTGAGGAGGGCGCCGAAGAACTCGTCCGCGATGGCCCGCAGCTGCTCTTCGCACTGCTCCGCTTCCTCTGCCGACCTGGGCGCTCGAGCACGCGCCTCAAACTCCAGCGCCCGCCGGAGGGCAGTGCGCAGGTGGACGGGAATGTTGCCAAGATCGACCTCGCGGCTCGGGGTGTCGATGGCGCTCTTGTCCATTTCAACGCACCATCATGGGCAGTCCGAGCCGTAATGTCCAGTACCACCCTCCCCGTCTGTCCGAAGACCGGCTCAACCTCCCCCAGCCTCACAGTCCATCTTTGCCTACACACTGCTCCGGGAAATCGGGAATGCGCCCGCCCGGCTTCTCGGTACCGGCGAGGCGCACCGCCTTGCGCACCACCTCCGGGATGTTGTCCGCCCGGATGATCTGGTGCGCCCACTTGGTGACCGGCCCGAACATCGCCACCACGTCCATGACCTGGTGGGATTCCTTGTGCAGCCGGTCCGACGATCCCTGCCCGGTCAGGACCAGCATCGGCGCCCGATCCATGTTGGCGTCCGCGACGCCGGTGATCAGGTTCGCGGCGCCCGGGCCGAGGGTTCCCAGGCAGACCGCCGGCTCGCCGGTCAGGCGGCCGTGTATCTCGGCCATGAACGCCGCGCCCTGCTCGTGCCGACAGAGAACGAACTCGATCTGCGCGGAGCGCTCGAGCGACATCATGAAGTCGGCGTTCTCTTCGCCGGGAACGCCGAAGACGTACCGGATGCCCTCGTTTTCGAGACAGGTGACGAACAGGTCGGATGCTTTCACTTGCATGCTCCTCCCGCGATCGCGGTCACTCTATCGATAGTAGGGGTCGCTTCGACTGCGGCCGCCCCCTCCGACCCGCGGCATCCCGGGCGCCCGCGTCGCCGGCGGGGACCCACCCGGACTGCGGCGCACGCACGACGCGATCCCGTGCCCGGTGCTACCATTTGCCGCATGACAAACATGCTCCAGGCGATGTTAATCGTCACCGTCGTCGTGCTCCTGGCGCACGCGCCGGCGTCCGCGCAGGAGCGGGAGCCGATCGATGTCGCGTCGCTCGGCCCGCAGGTGGGCGAGAAGATTCCGGACTTCGCCCTCCCCGATCAGTACGGCCGCATCCAGACCCTCGACACCATCATGGGCGAGCGGGGCGCGATGCTGGTCTTCCATCGGTCGGCCGACTGGTGACCGTACTGCAAAGCGCAGCTCGTGGAGCTGCAGGACCGTCTCGATGAACTCCAGGCGCAGGGTCTCGGCGTCGCCGCCATCAGCTACGACTCGCAGGAAGTGCTGGCCGCTTTCGCGGAGCGGAAGGGCGTCAAGGACGTGCCGCTCCTCTCGGACGACGACTCGGCGGTGATCCGGGCCTTCGGCATCTACAACCACGTCGCCGAGGAAGGCATCGGCCTCAAAAAGGACGACGAGGACGTCAAGGCCGCCGTGGCCCAGTACGTCTCGGTCTTCGGGGCCAACCCGATGATCGTCGGCACCCCGTTTCCGGGGACCTTCGTCGTCGACCGCGAGGGCCGCGTTACGTCGCGCTTCTTCGAGGAGTTCTACCGCGAGCGCAACACCGCCGCGAACATCATGCTGAAGCTCGGCACGCCGCTGTCGGGCATCTCCGGTTCATCCGGCGAAACCGCGCACCTGGAGATCGCCGCGTCGCAGAGCAACCCCGACATCACCGTCGGCAGCCGCTTCCACCTCGCGCTGGACATCACCCCGAAGCCGGGCATGCACGTCTACGCGCCGGGCGCCGCCGACATGGGCTACCGCGTGATCGGCCTCGACCTCGACATTCCGAGCTTCCTGCGGGCGCCGCCCGCGGAGTATCCGGCGTCGGAGATCTATCACTTCGAGCCGCTCGACGAACGGGTGCCGGTGTACCAGCGGTCGTTCCGGCTGGTGCAGGAGATCGTGGTGGAGGGAGATCCCGAGTCCACGGCCCGTCTCGCCGAGCTGGACGCGCTGACGCTGACCGGCCGGCTCGACTACCAGGCGTGCGACGACGCGGTCTGCTTCAACCCGGCGTCGATCCCGCTCACCTGGACGCTGACGGTGCAGCCGCTCGACCGGCAGCGGGCGCTGCAGCAATAGGAGGCTCGCCGGCGGGCGCGGAAGCCATCGCGCCCACCGGCGAACGCTTGCGATGGACGGCGGCCGGTCTCCCCCACGAGGCCGGCGCCATCCCTTCCTTCGGGCGCCGCAGCAGACCCTCCAGGCCCTCCTCGCCACCTGCGATGTATGATGAATACATCATGCAGCGCACGCAGATTTACCTCACCGAGGAACAGGGGCGACTCTTGAAAGGCCGGAGCCAGGCGACCGGCTGCACGGTGTCGGAGCTCATCCGCACAGCCATCGACGACCTGTACGCTCCGCGTCGCGAGCCGAGCACGGCGGACAGGGTACGCCTCGCCCGGCGCACGGCCGGTGCCTGGAAGGACTTCCCGGAGACCGGCGCGGAATATGTCGAACGCATCCGGGGGTCGAAGCGACTGTCGCACATGACGGAACGGTAGTGATGCGACTGGTGCTCGACACGTCGGTGCTGATCGACCATCTACGGGGGAGGCCTCCGGCCGCGACCCTGGTCATTCCCGAGGCCATCGCCCGCGGTGACGAGCTCTGGAGCTCCTGCATCGTCCGGACGGAGCTGCTGGCGGGGATGCGCGCTGACGAGGAGACCGCCACGCGCGATCTCCTGCGCCTTGTGTCATGGGTCGAGGTCGACGAGTCGGTTTCCGAGGCCGCCGGCGCCCTCGGACGACGCTACCTTCGTTCGCATCCGGGCATCGAAGCGGCCGACCTCATCGTGGCCGCGCTGGCCCAAGAGCTGAGTGCCGAACTGAAGACGACCAACCTGAAGCACTTTCCGATGTTCAAGGGACTCAGGCTTCCCTACTAGATTATCCATGCCTGACCTCCCGTATCCGATTCGCGAGGAAGTCGTAAAGGGGGCGTCATTCCAGGACCTTATCGCCAAGAATGTTCCGTTCCCGCCGTGCGTCAACGAGCGGGCCACCTTCATGGCGGACTTCGACTTCGTGCGACGCAAGCGGCATCCGTACGTCGAAACCAGTCCGCGGACACATGGCTATTTCCTTGTTCGATCCAAGTCCGAGGTCATCATCGCCAACCCGCTGCATGCCAGGAACATCGACTACGAGCACGAACAGCAGTTGATCATCGACGGCGTTCCCCAGGACAAGTTTCCTGATTTCAGGATAGAGGACGACGACGCCGGCGTAAAGTCGAGGAAGTGCTCAATGGTTGACCGTCGACGAAGGCAGGCCCGACTATCGAGGTGATCTGAATGATCCGCCGCTTCACCATCGAGGGCTTCAAGCGCTTCGAGCAGAAGACGGTCATCGATCTCGAGGACGTGACCGTGCTGGTCGGCGCCAACAACAGCGGCAAGTCGACAATCCTGCACGCGCTCACCCTGTTTCAGTACTGCGTCGAAACGACCCGCAGGACGAACGGCAACGGTCCCGAACCGAAACAGCTTGCCCTGGCCCGGCGATCCGTGAGTCCCGACGAGTTCGGTGTCCTGCCGGTGGCCGATCCCGGGGATCTCTGGCCGAACGGGCGCGTGCGCACGAAGGGCAATCCAAATCTCCTGACGCTGCGTGCGGAGTTCGACAACGGGGCGACGATCGGCTTTCAGCTTCAGATGCTCTTCAACCGCTTCAGCATCGTCCCGAGCGCCGCTGGACACTGGCGCGAGGCCATCGATGGACGGGAGATCCGGCTCATTCCCATCTTCTCCGGCTTTCTCCCGCGCGAGGAGTACCTCACTCTGCCGGCCCGCCGGGATCGGCTGCGACTCCAGCGCCATGGCGAGATGGTGCGGAACCTGTTGTGGGATCTGCGAGAGCACGCCGGCGCGCGCTGGAACACGCTCGAAGAACTCCTCAAGGAGCTGTTCCCGGAGAGCTCGGTCTCCGTGGAATTCGACCTCGAAGTGGACCGGTTCCTGAACGCCACTTACCGCGACCGCGCGCTGACGCGGGACCGGGACGTCATGACCGCGGGCTCGGGATTCCATCAGGCACTACAAATCCTGGCGTCAGTGCTCGCACCTGGAGCGGGAACAGTGCTCCTGGACGAGCCGGATGCCCATCTGCACGCTCGTCTGCAGGACCATCTGATGCAGATCCTCGCCAGACTGGCGGGTGACGAACAGGTGCAGTTCATCCTCGCGACCCATTCGCCCCAGCTTCTGAACGCGGCGCCCGAAGGAGCCGTCCGGATCTGCATGGATGGTCGCGTCGCGCCACTGCTCGTCCAGCCGGAACAGCTCCGGCTTCTCGAGGAGCTGGGCGCCATGGATCGCATGGAGATCGTCCCGCTGCTGGCGAGTCGGGCGGTGGTATTCGTCGAGAACAAACGCGATCGGAATCTGCTGCAAGACTTCGCGCGGAGGCATTGGGGCGAGAAGAAGCAACAGGACGTCTGGCGTGGACTCACGTTTCTCTACACGTACCAGAGTCCTGTTGACGCGCGTGTGCTCGACCTGGGCCGGCAGGTCCGGGACCTCTTGAACAGCTCCGCTATCGAGTCAGGACGAGCCGTCCGCATGCTGGCGATCGGTGACCGGGACTATCGTACGGACGCGTCCCGGCGCGCCGTGCTGCAAACACATACCCGCCGGGCGAAGACGGACGCGTACCGTCTCGATTTCAAGCTCCTGATGTGGGACGCCAACGAGATCGAGAACTACGTGCTGGACCGCACGGCGATGCTGAGCGTGCTCGACCGCCAAGCGGACGAGCGGCAGATCGGGACGGCATGGAAACGGCAACGGAGCGCGTTCGTGGCGGAACTGGATCACCTTCTGGACGCGCAGCGCGAGCACGTACGGCAGTCCGTGGCGACGGGTATCCAGCAGGAGGACAGAAGGCTCGCGCTGAGCACTGCGCTCGACAGGGCCGACCAGTTCCTGGCCACACGGTGGAAGCAGCCCGAACGGTGGTGTGATGCGAAAGTCGTCCTCGGCGAACTCCGCGCGTGGCTTCAATCGCGCGAGCTCGCCCTGCGGATTGTGGAGCGAGACATCATTCGGGACATGTCCGCCGTTCCCGACGACGTCAGGAAGACCCTCCGTGCCCTGCAGGCGCTCGCCCGTGCACGCGGCGGCAACAGGGCCGGCCGCAACTAACCGAACGTCCTTGCGGCGTGTTCACATCGACACGGGTCCAGGAGAGTGGGGACCTCGCAGGTTTGGCCCGGGGCTCAGCTCGAGGCCGGCGCCACGCCCTCCTTCGGCCGGCGCTGCAGGCCCTGCAGCCCCTCCTCGAACAGGGTGTAGACCACCGGCACCACGACCAGAGTCACCAGCGTCGACGACAGCAGGCCGCCGATGATCACGCGGGCGAGCGGCGCCTGCAGCTCGGAGCCCTCGCCGAGGCCGAGCGCCATCGGCACCATGCCGAGCAGCGTCGTCGTCGTGGTCATCAGGATCGGGCGCAGCCGCGTCCGCCCCGCCCGCTCCACCGCCGCGCGCAGCGGAATCCCGTCGCGGCGCCGCAGGATGTTCGTGTAGTCGACGAGCAGGATGGCGTTGTTCACGACGAGCCCACCGAGCACGATGACCCCCATGAACGCCTGGATGCTGAACGGCGTCCCGGTCAGGAGGAGCGACCCGACGATGCCGATGCCCGCCAGCGGTATCGAGAGCAGGATGATGAACGGGTCGCGCAGCGACTCGAACTGCGCCGCCATGACGGCGTACACGAGGAACATGGCCAGAATCAGGACGAGCTGCATCTGCCCGAAGGACCGGGCCTGCTCCTCGACCTCGGCGCCGAAGCCGACCGAGAAATCGGTAGGCGCCTCCATCTCGGGGATCCGCGCGCTGACGGCGGCGACGGCCTCGCTCAGCGTGGTCTCGATCTCCGCGTTTACCCGAACGATCCGCTCCTGGTTCTTGCGTTCGATCTGCTCCGGACCGGAGTCGGGCCGCACCGAGATGACGGTGCGCGCCGGTATGACCATTCCCGTTGGCGTACTCAGCGGGACATCGTTGATGTCCATGGTCCGCAGCCGGTCCTCCTCCCGCAGGCGCACGACGATCGGGTACTCGTCACCCCGCTCGCGATAGAAGGCGGCCTCGGTGCCGGCCACGCCCGTCCGCAGCGCGTCGGCCACCTCCGACACGCGGAGGCCGAGAAGCGCCGCCTTGGCGCGGTCGACATGGATCGCGAGCTCCGGACGGCCCTGCTCGGCGGCCATCTCCGCATCCGCGACCCCCTCGGTGCTGTTCATCACCGCCATGGCCCGCCCCGAGACCTGACGGGCGTCCTCGATATCGTGCCCGCGGATCTCCAGGGCCAGCCGCGCGTCGTCGCCGGAGCCGCTACGCATCAGCCGCGTCATCATCCGGTTGCCGCCGGATGCGCGCGCCCGAACGGTGGCGCCGGGGATGGTGTTCAGCGAGCGGCGTAGCGCCATGGCAATCTGGTTGCTCGTCCGCTCCCGCCCGGTCTTCTCCAGAAGGGTCACGGTCATCGATCCGCGGTGGCTGGACCCGCCGCCGAACGGCCCGCGCCCGCCGCCCACCTGGGTGGTGACGTTGACCGCCTCGGGCACCTCGGTCCTGATGCGACCCTCCAGCTCCAGCATCACCTCGCGGGTCCGCTCGAAGCGGGTCCCGATCGGCAGCTCGGCATTCACGCGCACCTCGCCCTCGTCGACCTCCGGGGTCAGCTCGATCGGGATCGTCGGCGCCAGCATGGCCGCCATCCAAACGAGCACGCCGCCGATCAACAGCACGGTGGGCCGATGCGCCAGGGCCAGATGGATCACGTTCTGGTAGACCTCGTCGATCCGCTCCAGGCCGCGCTCACTGAGGGTCAGGAACCGGCCGTAGGCGCCCTTCCGCTGGTCCGGCGGCGGCGGCAGCCGCAGCAGCCGTGACGTCATCACCGGCACCAGGGTCACGGCCACGAACAGCGACATCGCGAGCGCGATCATCACCACGACCGCCAACTGGCCGAAGACGATGCTCGAGACCCCGGTCAAGAAGAGCAACGGCAGGAAGACCGCCACCTGCGTCAGGGTCGACGCGACGATGGCCCCGCTGACCTCCTCGGCCCCGTCCACGCTCGCGGTGGTGCGATCCTTGCCTCCCTCCATGTGCCGGAACGTGTTCTCGAGCACGACGATCGAGGCGTCCACGATCATGCCGACGCCGAGAGCCAGCCCGCCGAAGGTCAGCGTGTTGAGGGTGAAGCCGGCGAAGTAGATCAGCGCGAACGTGCCGATGATCGAGATCGGGATGGCGGTGCAGATGATCAGCGTCGTCCGGACGTTGCGCAGGAAGGCGAACAGGACCACCACGACCAGCATGGCGCCCCACAGAACGACGTTGCGGACCGCGTTGATCGAGCGCTCGACGAAGATCGCCGAATCCATCCGGGTGGTGAGCCGGACTCCCGGCATCTCGGTGTTGATGCGGTCGATCTCGGTCCGGACGGCTCGCGCCACCCCCACGGTGTTGCGCCCGGACTGCTTGCTGATCATCATCTGGACGGCGGTCCGCCCGTTGATTCGGACCAGCTCCTCCTGATCCTCCGTCCCGTCGGTCACCTCCGCGATGTCGCGCATGTAGACCGGCACGCCGCCGCGCGTCATGACCACCACGTTGCGGATGTCCTCGAGGCTCGCGAACTGCCCCGGACTGCGCAGCAGGTAGGTCATGTCGCCGTCGTCGAGTTCCCCGATCGGGACGTTCTGGTTCTCGGTCCGCAGCAGGTCGATGATCTCGTTCACCGCCAGGTCGAGCGCCGTGATCTTGTCCTTGGCCAGTTCGACCCGAATCTGGCGACGCAGTCCTCCCCGCACCGTCACCGTGGCCACCCCGGGCACCCGCTCCAGGCGCGGCGACAGGTCGTTCTCGGCCATCTCGCGCAGCGCCACCGGCTCCAGATCGCCCTCGAGCCCCAGGAACATGATCGGCGCGTTGGCCGCGTCGAACTTGAAGATGACCGGCGGCTCCGCGTCCTCGGGCAGCCTCCCCCGCATCCGGTCGAGCCGGGATCGGAGGTCGTCGGCCGCCTCGCTCAGGTCGGTGCCCCAGCCGAAGTTCAGCCGGATCTGGCTCGTCCCCTCCTGGGAGGTCGAAACCACCTCCTCGAGTCCCGCTATGGCGGCCACGGTCTGCTCCAGCGGCCGGGTGACCAGTTCCTCCATCTCCAGGGGACCGACGTCGGGATAGCTGACCGTGACGGTGAGGCTCGGGAACGTCACGTCCGGCATCAGGTCGACCGGCAGGCGGGACAGCGCCACGATGCCGATCAGCACGATGGAGATGCTGATCATCGACATCGTCACCGGGCGGCGGACGGCTATTCTCGGCAGACTCATGACGGCTCCAATTCTCTGGGGTGCGGGTGTCCGCCGACTTGTCGATCAGCGCCCCGGCGCTGGCGACGCGTCCTGCGCAGGCGCCTGCTCCGCGGTGGCGCCCGGCAATGCCGGCGGCTCGGCGGCCCTGGCTGGAGCCGGCGTGATGCCCAATGCTTCGAGCACCGTGTTTCGCGGGGCGGACACGGGATCGGGAGCCGCGTCGGGCGGCGCTCCGTCCACAGGAGCTCCCTGCCGCACGGCCTCATCTGCACGAACGCGGCCCGCAACAGGGTCGGACCGCGCGCCTCGACCGGGAGCGGCGTCCGCGGAGGCGCCCCGACCGGCCATCGCGCCCGGCGCCGCGCCGCGTCCTGCTGGACCGGCGCCCCGACCGGCCATCGCGCCCGGCGCCGCATCGCGTCCGGGTGGGCCGCCGCCCCGGCCGGCCATCGCGCCCGGCGCCGCATCGCGTCCGGGTGGGCCGCCGCCCCGGCCGCCCGCATCGGCCAGCAGAATCGGGTCGCCGTGCTGCAGGCCCGCGGCGCCGGTGGTCACGACCCGATCGCCCTCCGCGATCCCGTCGCCGACCTCCACGTACTGCTCGTCCTCCAGCCCGATGGCGAGGGCAACGAACTGCGCGGTCGGCGCTCCGCCGGTCTCGTCCACTCGAAAGACGCCGCGCGCCGTGGTGCGGAGTACCACAGCCTCACGAGGTACGACCAGCGCCTGGCTCTTGGCGCCGACGACGAGGCTGACCCGCGCGTACATCCCCGGCTTCAGGCGGAAGTCCGTATTCGGCACCTCGATCTCGATTTCGGCGGTGCGCGTCGCCGGGTCGAGAACCGGAGCGATGCGCGCGATTCGGCCGTCGAACATTTCGGACGGAAACGCGTCGACCTCGATCTGCGCCCGCACCCCCTCCTCGACCAGCCGCAGATCGCGCTCGACCAGATTGGCCACCATCCGGACCAGGCTTATGTCGACCACGGACACTACGGCCGTATTCGACGTGACGTAGGCGCCCGGATCGAGATAGCGCCGGCCGACGAAGCCGTCGACCGGCGAGACCATGACGGAGTTCTCCAGGTTGATGCGCAACTCCTCCAGCCGCGCGCCCGCCTCGTCGAACTGCGCGCGCGCCAGATCGATTTGAGCGTTGGCGGCCTGGTAGCGCGCCTCGGCGTCGTCGAGTTCCTGGCGCGACACGAGCGCGCGGGAGAACAGACTCTCGGCTCGATCCCGGGTCGTCTGCGCCAGCAAGAGGTCGGCCTCGCGCTGCCGGACGGTCGCCCGCCCGACCTCGAACGAGGCCTCGGCCTGGTTCACCTGCTGGAGCAGCTCGCCGTCCTCGATACGCGCCACTTCCTGCCCGCGGGCCACCGGGTCGCCGAGACGCACATCGATCTCGTGCAGGCGGCCGTTGATCTTCGGCGCGATCTCCACGCTGGCGGCCCCGATCAGGTTGCCGACGAGCTGAAGCCGCTCGGCGATGTCGGCGCGCGTGACGCCCGCCGAGTTCACGCGCATCGGCTGTGCGCCGAAAGCCCCGCGGCCGCCGCCCGGACGGAAGCCGCCGCCCGGCCGCGCCTGGCCAGTCGCTTCCGCGGGCGCGACGCGCTGGTAGAAGAGCACGCCTGCGGCGCCCACGGCGACGAGCAGGAAGGCGGCAAGAAATTTGGGCATCATCGTCGGATCCTACCGTCGAAGACGCCGGTACCTGACGCATTCGTTTACGCGATCGGGCCCGCGACCCGCCGCGGACCCAATTCCACCGGCCTGATTGGGAGTTTTCGCTGGCGCGAAACTCCTGCGGCGCAGACTCCTACGGCGGACCCAACTGGAGGCCGATGCTGGCCGTGAGCCCCCGCAATCGGTCGCCGTCCGGCCCGGCGCCGCCGATGAAGCGGTAGCCCCCTCCACCCCCGATCCGCAACCAGTCGGTCACGTTGAGATGAACGGACACCTGGGGGTCCGCGACGAAAAAGTCCTCGTGGTAGCGGAACGCGGTCCGGCTCGCCCACGGAAAGTCATCCCACTGCGGAAGGTCGCCGTGCCACGCGCGGCCCCGTTCCCGGCCGTGGCTTCGTCCAGGATGAGACAGCCGTGCGGCGTTACCGTGGAACAGATCGGCGTGAACGGGGAGCGAATCGGTATGGACGCGAAACATGTCGAAGGCCGTATTCCCGACGCCGGAGGCGAATCTCGCCCGGCCGGCTCCGAACAGGCTCCGCACGCTGAAGTCCACCCGGCCGCCCGGGTTCGCGAACCACTCGACGAGACCGCCGCCGTACGCCATGTCGACACCGCCAGGTCCTCCGGTCAGCCAGTAGGCGCCCGCGCCGATAAGCAACCGGCGGTCCGTGATGAACCCGCCGTACAGGCCGGCCAGGGCGCCCGAACCGCCGGCGATGCTCGTCAGCTTCAGGTCGGGCGCGACGACGAAGCCGCTACGGATCTCCTCCACGACAAGGCGGGTCGGCACCTCCGGCTGCGCCGGCAATTCCTGCACCCGTGGCTCCTGAGCCGAAGCCACACCGCCCGACGCAACGACCGCAACCAGCGCGAGGCATCCGCCGCGCATGCTATTGCCCCTCCGTTCTCGGCAGGCTCACGTTGACGACTGTCTGCTCCCCTGCAACGACCTCGACGTCGGCGCGATAGGTGCGATGGTCCGGCCGGCTCACCTCGAGACCGTGCACTCCAGCGCCCAGATCGAGGACCAGCTCCCCGATTCCCTCGTGCCCGACCCACTGCTCGCCATCCACGAGCACGGCGGCGTCGGTGGGCCGGACCCGGACCACGAGCGTGCCGAACTGCTCCGCCGTCGCGGGTCCCGCCGCGAACGGAGCCTGCGCCATCGTTGAACCGACCGTGAGGGGCGGCGGATCGACGGGCTCCGGCCGCCGTGGCTGCGGGGCGCCGTCGGCGAGCGGCTGCATCTCGTGGCGGATCCGGTAGGTCTGGCCGGGCGCGAGATAGAGGGTCTGCCGGATGCTCTCGTAGCCGTCGAGGTAGAGCTCGATCTCGTGCTCCCCCGGAGACAGCCGCAGGCGCTGCAGGAATCCGTCGTAGCTGTCCACGACGCCCGTGTAGTAGCCGTCGACGTAGACCTCCGCCTCCTCCGGGTCGACATCCAGGCGTACGCCGCTACTGTAGCCGTAACCGTAGGCGGCCGTCGGAGCTGCCGCCGCGCCGCCCATCAGCACAGCGATCGCCAGAATGGAGCCGACGGCAGGTCGCGAGTTACGCATGAACAATCCTCCTGGCAGGGGCACGGGCATCACAATCCAACGACCGATACGCAAGGGACGTGCCGCACTAGACGTGCCGGGGCCTCCCTGGTGGTCCCGAGCAATGGCAAGGCGCACCGGCGAGGCGTGTCACGCGCACCGGCGAGGCGTGTCACCAAGCGGTAACGGGGGCGTCCGCCGCGGAGGACATGCGAGCCGCGTAGTCCGGATCGAGGTGCCGTCACGGTCTGCCGCCGGGTCGCCAGGCGCGAACGACATGACGGCGAAGTGGCATCTCTACCAGGAATCGAGGTCGTAGACGCGGCGCAACTCGCGGTCGCGGCCGCGCCGTCCACCGTCGATACGCGACGTCACGACCAACTGCCGCGCACCCGCATCCGTTGTCCGCACCTCGTAGCGCTGGCGCACGCGGAGCTCCATCCGCGACTGGAGCTCGATCTCGGTCTCCAGCGCCGCGCCGCGCCAGCGCGTCTTGCGCGTGACCCGCGCGCTGGTGCCGGCGAGCCCCGAGTGCTCGCGGCCGTCAGGAACCAGCCGAACGACGCGCCGGTCGTCGTAGGTCAGGACGATCTCCCGCTCGTCCGCCGCAATCGTCATGCGGCGGGGCGCCGTCATCAGATCGCGCATGGCATCCTGCATCCCAGCCCGCATCCGGGCCATCTGCTCCGGATCGCCGCCACCGCCGAAGCCGCCGCCGCGGCCACCGAAGCCATCGCGGCCACCGAAACCGCCGCGCCCGCCGAAACCGCCGCCGGGCCTCCGACCCGGACCGCCGAAGCCGCCTCGGCCGCGCCGCTCGTCGTCCTCCTCGGGACCGCCGGGCTGCGGCCGCCGGTCGTCGCTCAGGTCCTCGTTGATCACCCACGACCCGGCGAGTGCCCGCTCATTGTCCTGGGCCCCACCCGACTCGACCGACGCAGCCGCGGTCAGAGCCGGCGCGCCGCCGAGCGCAACCGCCGCAATGACGCTGCCTGCGAGACGCTGCATCCTGATCCGACACATGCTGGAGACTCCTTGCTGGTGGCCACTCCTGGACGATTCGGACGATTGACCGCGCTCGATCACGATACTAGAAACGGAAGAGCCGGTTCATCTTGACGACGAAGCCGCGGTTGCGCAGGTCGGATAACCGGTTCGGACGCAGCGGATCTGTCTCGCGGTCCTCGGTATAGACCACGAACAGCTCGCTGCCGGGCGAGTATTCCCAGCGCAGGCGCAGGTTGTTGCTGACCGTATTGCTGCCCGAGTTGTACTGAATCAACCCGCTGAAGAACATCCGCGGCGTGAACGTGTAGTTCACGCGGGAGACGATCAGATCCGTGCGGAAAGCCCCCTGGGGAGAGTCGATCCAGTTGACCGAGACGCTCGGTTCCAGCGAAAACCGCTGGGTGATCTCCATGCGCCCCTGGCTGAAGCCGATCGTCCGGATGTTGCCGTTGAAGTAGTCGCCGGCGCGTACCGTGAGGGTTCCGTTCAGGCGGCGTTGCGCGCCGGGCGAATAGGTGCCCTCGACGTCGAAAAAGCTGTACCCGCCGACGGGAAAGGCCACGTCGTCGGGTCCGGGCGTGAACGGCTCGGGAAGGAACTCGTAGTTGTCCGCCACGGAGATACCCATCCGGTCGCTGTTCTCGAACTCCGTGGAGAACCCGAGCTGGGACTGGCGCGTTTCCACCTGGCCGGTGTTCGCGGTCACGATGTAGTCCAGGGCCCCCTCGACCCTGAACTGTCGGATGGCGTCGAGCGACCGCGGCCGCGGGCTGAATCGAGCGGTGGTGTACGTGCGGCGGAAGTTGTCGCGGCGGAGGAAGCCGACTTCCGGGACGAAGTTGTCCTCGACGAGCAGGTGCTCGGTCTGAAAGCCGTAGAGGTCTCCCGCGTAGTTGAAGCGGCTCTGGTAGCTCAGATCTTCCCCGTCACGCCCCGGCGTCTTCGTCCGCGCCAGGTACGCGAGCATGCTGACGTTCTCGTAGAAGGAGAAGGTCGCGTCCGCGCCGTAGGCCTGACTGGCGCCGTCGCCGACGAGCGAGACCGAACGATTCGTGAAGATCCCGCCGACGGTGCTGCGGCGCAGGATGTCGCGCTTCAGACGCACGACGGTGAAGTTGGTCATCTCCGCGCCGGATATCTCCTCCGCATCGGCCTGGATGTTGAGCGCGCCGACGTCGAACGCGCCGACCTTGCCGGTCACGCGGCCGCCGCCGAGAATCGGCACCACGCTTCCGCTCTGAAGACCGATCCGCCGGCTGTAGAAGAGGCTCGGCGCGTTGCCCCCGCCGAAGAACCCACCGCCCCCGCCGCTCCGGCGCAACGCGCCGCCGAACCCCCCGCCGGCGCCGCCGCGGGCGAAGTCGAAGATGCCGCGTCCCTCGAGGAAGAACTCGCGCTTCTCCGGAAAGAACAGGTTGAACCGGGTCAGGTTGACCTGCTGCTCGTCCACCTCGACCTGCGCGAAGTCGGTGTTGACGGTGAAATCGGCGGTCAGGTTCTGCGTGAGGCCGTACTTGACATCCAGACCCCCGTCCCCGGCTCCGACGTTCCTCGTCGGTGGCGTCGCCGCGAGGTTGGTGCTGACGCCGCCGATGCCGTACGGCTTGACCTCCAGGTTCTTGCTGCCGCTGGGGACGTCGAACCCGACGAGCGTCGCCGCGTCGGACACGCGAAATATCCCGCCCGGTCCGGATCCGGCCGAGATCGGAAGCGGGGTAATGTAGTTCCATTCATTCTTGCGCCGCACGTTGCGCCGGAGTTGCACGCCCCACACCTGGGCGGGACCCGGCCGGTAGCGGAGCGACTTGAATGGAATCTCCATCTCCACGGTCCAGCCCTCCTCGAACCGTCCCGTGCGGACGTCCCAGACCGGGTTCCAGTCGCTGTTGGGATTGCCCTCGTTGGTGATGGCGAAGTCGGCGATCGCGCCGAGCGGGTTCGTATAGAACGCGACTCCGTTGCGCCGATCGTAGAAGGTGTCGAGGATGACTGCGAACGTATCGTTCTGCCGGAGCTGGCGCGTGTCTCGGCGCATCTCGTTGGCCACCCATTCGCTCGGCGGAGCCGAGTCCCACACCCGAGCCGCGACGTAGATGTTTTCCGCGTCGAAGAGGATCCACGCCTCGGTCTTCTCGGTGGCCGGCGCGCCTTCGTTGGGCGCCTGCTGGATGAAGCCGGTGATGGCCGGCACCGTGTAGTAGACGCGCTCGTCGAGCTGGCCGTCGAGGCGAATCCCCTCGGGCGCCCGGGTGGCGCGGATGGTGGCCTTCCCCCGCTCGTCGCGGCGGATGACGTCCGGGGCGATCGGCGGCGGCGGGCCGTCGATCAAGCCCGGCGCGCCGCGCGGGACCCCGAAGCCGGCCGCTCCCGCCGCAGACGCTCCGACCGTCTCCGCGGGCAGGTCCGGACGACCGCCGACGCGGCCAGGCGCCGGAGGCGATAGAGACGCACCCGCGGAGGGCGCGGGCGCCAGATCGAGCCCCGGGGGCACTGACGGCGGCGGCCGCCCGAACGAGCCCTCGCCGAGATTCGCAGCCTCGGCCGCGGATCCTGCCGCTGGTGGCGCCGGACGCGCGGCCCGCTGCCCGGTGTCCGGACCGGCGGTCGAGAAGAGCTGGGCGGCCACGCGATCCTGGAGGTCGAAGAGATCGACGATCTCGCCGTCCACCACCGCCACCGCTGCGACCGCGCCGGCCGGCACATCCACGAGCCTGGCGGTGATGCGTATCCGCGCTCCCAGACGCTGGTATCCGCCGCCGACCACCCACCGCACCCCTGCGGTCCGGCCGACCTCGACCAGGCTCGCGCTCGACTCGGCGGGTACGCCGGGCGCGTCCAGCGCACGCAGCGCCTCCCGGACCCGCTCGCGGCCGACCGACTGCAACGACCATCGCCGGTCGATCTCGGCGGTGACGGTCTCGGCGATACCCTCCCCGATCCAGTCGTCGGCCGGGCCGCCGCTGATGTTGACGAACGGCAGGACCGCGATCCCGACAGGCGCATCGCCCTGGGCGGCGGCGGCAGCCGGCGCAAGCCCGCCGATTAGAACCGCCAACACGACGCGAAGCAGAGAAGAATATGGCATGGATTGGAAGACGCCGGCCGGAGAGCCGGCGTTTAGCGTCGATTCATCGACACTCCCCCCCTATAATCGGCTACCGTCGTTCGACACCGAGCCCGAAGACATGATGCGACAGGCCCGCGGACTGCTGGCGGCGCTGCTCCTGGCAGCGTGCGCCCCGGCGCCCGGTCCGGCCTCGATCCGGACCGCGGCTGCCGGGCCGCCTCCGAACATCCTCTGGATTGTCGCCGAGGACCACGGCCCGCACCACGGCAGCTACGGTGACGCGTACGCGGCCACGCCGAACCTCGACCGGCTGGCCGCCGAGGGCGCCCGCTTCACCCGCGCCTTCGCAGTGACCCCGGTCTGCGCCCCGGCGCGCTCGGGCATCATCACCGGAATGTACCCGACGTCGATCGGCTCGCACCACATGCGGTCGACGGCAGTGCCGCCGCGCCACGTGAAGGGCTTCACCGAATGGCTGCGCGCGGCCGGCTACTTCACCAGCAACAACGCCAAGACCGACTACAACTTCTCGCCGTGGCTGCCGACGGAGATCCGCCGCGCAGTCCGCGAAGCGCCGCTCGGCCTCTGGGACCAGAACGGTGAGCATGCCCACTGGCGCAACCGGGCGCCCGGGCAGCCTTTCTTCGCGGTGTTCAACCTCGATGCGTCGCACGAGGGCCAGGTGCGCATGGCGAACGAGCGCTTTGCCGAGCGGACCGCCGATCTTGCACCGGAGGCCCGACACGACCCGGCCGCCGCGCCGCTGCCGCCGTACTATCCCGACACGCCGGCGGTCCGCCGGGACATCGCGCGCTACTACGACCTGGTCAGCGTGATGGATGCGCAGGCCGGCGAGATTCTCGCCGAGCTGGAGGCCTACGGGCTGGCCGACGATACCGTGGTCTTCTTCTACGGCGACCACGGCTGGGGGCTGCCGCGCGGCAAGCGCTGGGTCTACGACTCGGGGCTGCGCGTGCCGCTGCTCGTCCGCTGGCCGGGCCGCATCGCCGCCGGCACGGTGCGCGACGATCTGGTCAGCTTCATCGACTTCGCCCCGACCCTGCTCGCACTCGCGGGAACTTCGGTGCCCGCGCACATGCAAGGGCGCGTCTTCGTCGGCGACGATACGGCGCCGGAGCCCCGATATCTTTTCTTCAGCCGCGACCGGATGGACGAGACCTACGACCGCATCCGCGCGGTCCGCGATCACCGCTACAAGTACATCCGGAACTTCGCGCCCGAGCTACCCTACGCTCAGCCAATCGCCTACATGGACCTGATGCCGACGATGCAGGCGTGGCGGCGGTCGGCGGCGGCCGGCGAGATCGAAGGCGCCCAGCGGCATTTCATGGCTGCGACGAAGCCGCCCGAAGAGCTCTACGACACCGAAACCGACCCGCACGAAGTGATCAACCTGGCCGGTGACCCCGCCCACGCCGATCGACTCGTCCGCATGCGCGCGGCACTCGACGAGTGGATCGAATCCACGGGCGACCTGGGAGAGATCCCGGAGGCGGAGCTCGTCCAGCGGTTCCGTCCGGACGGCATCTACCAGACCGCCGAGCGTCCGCAGGCGGATCCGCCAGGCGGCATGTTCCACTACCCTCCGACAGTAGAGCTGACGTGCCCGACCGAGGGCGGCTCGATCGAGTACACGACCGAGCCGGGCGATGCCGCCCACTGGAGGCTCTACAGCGGCCCGTTCCGGATGCTCGACTGGGAGCTCCGGTTCCGTTGCGGCCGGCTCGGCTACTTCGACAGCGAGACCGTGGAGTACGATTTCCACATCGACTACAACTGGTGGGATTGACCGCCTGCGTACCCGGCATGACCGAGGAGGACAGATGTATCGCCTCATCACTACGTTCGTCACTCTTTTCGTGATCGCGCTCGGCGTCGCCGCCACTGCTTCCGCGGACGTCGTCCGCGTGGAGGTCGAGAGCCGCGCCGACGTCGCCGGCGGCCTGGCCCAGGGCCTCGCGGGGCCGTACGAGAAGCTGGCCGGCATGGTCCACTTCGAGGTCGATCCGGCGAACCCGGCCAACCGGATCGTCAGCGACATCGACTTCGCGCCGCGCAACGAGCGCGGCATGGTGGAGTTCCGCTCGAACTTCTTCCTGTTGAAGCCGAAGGACGTCGGCCGCAGTAACGGCACCGTGCTCTACGAGGTGTCGAACCGCGGCGGCAAGGGGATGCTCGGCTACTTCAACAACGCCGCCGGCAGCCGCGACCCGCAGACGGCGGAAGAGATAGGCGACGGCTTCCTGCTGAAGAACGGCTTCTCGCTGCTGTGGCTCGGCTGGCAGTTCGACGTGCCGTTCCGCGACGGACAGATGCGACTGCACACGCCGGTGGCGACCGCCGGTGGCGACCCGATCACCGGGCTGGTCCGCGCCGAGGTGATCGTCAACGAGCGCGCCTACGACCGCTCGCTCGCCGATCGGAGCCACATCGCCTACGCGGTCGCCGACCCGGACGACCCCGCCAACGTGATGACGGTGCGTGACGGCGTCGACCAGCCGCGGCGCGTGATTCCGCGCGACCGGTGGCGCTTCGCCCGGCGCACCGACGACGGCTCGGTCGTCGACGATCCGACGCGCGTCTACCTGGAGGGCGGCTTCGAGCCGTTCAAGATCTACGACGTGGTCTACGTCGCGAAGGATCCCGCCCTGGTCGGGCTCGGCCCGGCCGCGGTCCGCGACATGATCTCGCAGATGAAGTACGAGGCCACACCGGAGCTGGGCCTGCCGGCCGGCGCCATCGAGCACGCCATCGCCTGGGGCGTCTCGCAGAGCGGACGGTTCCTGCGGACCTTCCTCTACCACGGCTTCAACGCCGACGAGCAGAGCCGGCGGGCGTTCGACGGCGTGATGGCGCACGTGGCCGGCGGCGGCCGCGGCAGCTTCAACCACCGCTTCGCGCAGCCGTCGCGCGACGGCCATCCGTTCCTGAACAAGCTCTACCCGAGCGACATCTTCCCGTTCACCGACGTGGTGCAGCACGACCCCGAGACGGACATGCGCGGCGGCCTGCTCGCCGGCATCCAGCCCGGCCACATGCCGAAGGTCTTCTATACGAACTCGTCCTACGAATACTGGGGACGCGCCGCGTCGTTGATCCACACCTCGCTCGACGGGACGGCAGACGCGCCGCTGCTCGACAACGTGCGGATCTACTCGTTCGCCGGCGGCCAGCACGGCCCCGGCCGTTTCCCGCCGCAGCGCACCAGCGGCCAGCAACTCAGCAACCCCAACGATTACTCCTGGTTCCTGCGCCCGTTGCTGCTCGCAATGGACCGCTGGGTCGACGACGACGCGGCCGTGCCGCCGTCCAGCATCTATCCGCGCGTCGCCGACGACGACCTCGTCATGCCCGAGACCCTGGGCTTCCCGGAGCTGCCCGGGGTAGGCCAGCCTGCCGTCCCTCACTTGGCCTACCGCGCGGTCTACGGACCGGAGTTCCGGACGCGGGGCATTGCATCGGTGCAGCCGCCGGAGGTGCTCTCGGCGTTTCCGATCCTGGTCCCGAAGGTGAACACCGACGGCAACGAGACCGGCGGGCTGATGATGCCGGAGGTGGCCGTCCCGCTCGCCACCTACACCGGCTGGAACCTGTTCCACGCCGAGGCGGGGCCGAGCGACGTCCTGTCGAGCATGCAGGGCTCCTACATCCCGTTCCCGCGGACTGCCGACGACCGCGAACGCACCAACGACCCGCGGCCATCGATTCAGGAGCGCTACGGCAGCCGAACCGAGTACCTCGGCCGGGTGACGGAGGCCGCCCTCGCGCTCGTCGACGACGGGTACCTGCTCGCCGGGGACCTTGCGCCGATCCTGGCCCAGGCCGGCCGGCACTGGGACTACCTGATGGAAGAGGACACCGGCGACGACCAGCAGTGATGGGCCGCGCCCGGGGCGTCCATGCCCCGGGCGCACGTCGGCCGGCACCTCGCCGCCCGCACAACCGACTGACGAAGAGACGCTCGCACGACGAACGACCGGTGAAGGAGACGATGGGCTGGCGAGGGAAGAGTCATGAAGTCCAAGGAGCTGGAAGAGGCCGTACTGGGACTGCCTACGCATGAACGCGCAGCGCTGGCTCAGAGGCTGTTGCTCAGTCTCGATGACCCGTCGGAAGAAGAGCTCTCGCAGATATGGCTCTCGGAGGCAGCTCAGAGGGCGCGGGATCTTGATTGCGGAAACGCGCGACCGGTCCCCGCAGAGGAAGTACGAAGAAAGGCCCGGGCCCTGCTCCGGTGACCTGTCGTTTCCATCCTGACGCCGAAGCCGAGCACCTCAAGGCGGTCGCCTACTACGAACTCCAACGCGCCGGACTCGGCACCCGCTACCTGGTGGAATTCGAGAGAGTTCTCGAACGGATGTGCGAAACCCCGGACAGGTACCCGGTTGCGCACCCCCCCCCGATATTCGACGAGCCCGAGTGCAGCGGTTCCCGTTCGCGATTCTCTATCGGAAGACGAAGAAACAAGTGGATGTCCTGGCGGTCGCGCACCATCGGCGAAGGCCCGTGTACTGGATCGAGAGGCTATAGCTGATCAGTACGGCCCGTCGAGGCGAAGCGGCTTGTCCAGGAAGGAGACATGTCATGCGCACCCGCACATCGTTGATCGTCAGCTTCGTCGTCCTGGCCGCGTTCGTCGGCGGCATCGTGGCCGGCGCCCAGGTGCAGATCCGGCAACAGGCGCCGACGGACCGCGCGGCCGACTTTCCGCTGGCCGAGATCGAAGCGATCGTGCAGGAGATGGACGCCGAGCAGCGCGCCACCGACCGGCTGATCGAGGGCGGCAGCTACAACGTCAACATCCGCCGCATTCGGGGCGGCGAGACGGCGCTGATGCACCCACGGACGATCGACGTCTGGGTGGTGCGGGAGGGCTCCGGGACGCTCGTTACCGGCGGGCAGATCGTGGACGAGAACGGGGAGCCGGTCGAGCAGCGCGGCGCGGCGATCCGGGGCGGCGAGGAACGGGAGATCGGCGCGGGCGACCTCATCTTCATCCCCGCCGGCGTGCCGCACGGCATCCGCCAGACGGACGGCATCACCTGGTTCAACATCCGTTTCGACACGCTGCCCTGACCGGCAGACTGAGCGCTCACCGCAACCCGCACCGCCGAGTAGCAACCGGTACCCGGGTGCTATCGTGGACAACATGGTGGATAACCGAGGACGCGCCCTGGTCGAGCGCGAGACCACGATGCACACCGGACCGCTCGGGTCCACCGTTCATGTCCTGCACGCCGACGCGGGAACCGTAATCGAGCTCGCTGCCATCGACTGGACCCGCTCGTTCCGAAGGGTCTCACTCGACCCGGTGCGCGGCCTCATCACCCTGATGGCCCCGTCGCGTCTCCACGACGAGCTGACCAGGATTCTCGATCACGTCGTGGACGTCGCAGCAAGCGCCATTACGGGCGCGGTCAACGGACTACTGACCGCCCGTCTTCGCGAGCCGGGCGCCCCTCCCGGCACGGGCATGGAGCCGGACTGCGCGTTCTACGTGGGCGAGAAGGCCAGGGCCTATCGCGCGGCGCTCGCCGACGGAAGAGAAGCGGCGGATGCGTTCTTCGATGAGAACGCACCCGACCTCGTGGTGGAGGTCGAGATCACGAGTGCGGACGAGAGCAAGATCGAGCGCTACGGCGATCTGGGGGTGCGAGAGCTCTGGCTGCTGCAGGATCGAGCGGGTTCCGGAGATCCGCGGGCCGAGTTTCTCGCCCTGCGTCCCGGAGCGACGCCGCGTCGACTTGCCACTTCCACCGTTCTCCGGGATCTCACGCCCGACCAAGCTCCCGAAGCCGTTGGGACAGTCCATCGTTTTCGGCGTACGAATACACCTCGACGATGACGTCGACGTCCGTGGTCGGCCGCATACCAGCAGCGGCAGGGTCGGTGATCAACAGTCCGGTCACGCACCCGCCCACGAACACGACTTCATCGAGCATTGGCTCCAACGCCCGGGCCGCAGCTTCCAGTAACTGGAGGTTGGGATCATCATGCATTTGGTCGTTCTCGTACACGCTTCACGATTTCACGTTCTGCGAGGCTCCTCTCCCGAGCGCGACCGTCCCGCAACGCGTCCAGGAGGGCCAACAACTCGTAGAGGCGGGGATCCGCTTGCGCGGCCAGGGGGTACGGCCTTGTACAGCGGCTCGAGTGCGACGCCTCGGTGCTTCCCCATCGCGGACGGCCAGACGGGTGGGAGATCGGGCCCGCTCAAGATCTGACGGTCCAGCGGCGGGGCCGCGTACGAGGTGAGCATCCCGCGGGTGACGCCGCCCCGGATTGCGGGAAACATGTACTTTGCGCCGTGCACGAGGAACTCCTCCGCCGCGCGCGTGTTGGGTCGACTGCTGCGGGCGTCCTTGAAGACCAGCCGCGCGGCCGCCAGCCGGTTCAGGGCAGCGTGGACCTGGGATCCACTGAGGAGCAGGTCCGCGGCCATTCGTGCCAGGGATGGCCGGCGGTCGGGATAGCTCAGCAGCTTCGCCAGCACCACGACGTCTTGGGAGAGGAGCGCAGACGGACTCATGACAGTTCTATATTCCAGAATCTGGAATATAGAACAACACAGAGCAGGCCGTTGGCTACTTCACGGGGGTCCGTCCGACGAGCCTCCTCCGGCATCCGCCGGTCGACATGGATGCCATAATGATCCGCACCATGCGGGACAGTCTCTACAAGCGTTTCGGCTTCCGATCGACTCGGCGGCGGTTCGGCGGAGCATGCCTGCTGGTCGCGCTGGCGGCAACGATAATCGCCGGCGTGCCGGCGGCCGCGGAACAGGCGTCCACGGGAACTGGCACATCGCCGGCCGCCGCGCTGCACGCCGAGTCCAACCCGTTCTTCGCCGAGCACTGCGTCGTCTGCCACGGCAACCGCCTCAGTACGGTGAACCTCAACCTGGAGAAGCTCGCCGCCACTCTCGATCCGCAGGCAGTCTCCGCAGGTCTGGACGTTTCCGGCACCGCGGCAGATCCGCAGATCGACACGTGGACCCGCGTGCTCGGGAAGCTCAACGCCGGACAGATGCCGCCGCCGGGGCGCCCGCGGCCGGCAGACCTGGATCTCGCACGCGTCACCGCGTCCATCGAGTCGTACCTGGCCGACGCCGGCTACCGCCGCACCGCCGATCCGGGCCGGGTGACGGCCCGGCGGCTCAACCGGGTCGAGTACGACAACACGGTCCGCAGCCTGCTCGGCGTCCACGGCAGTCCGTCCGACGAGTTCCCGATCGACGACTCCGGCTACGGCTTCGACAACATCGGCGACGTGCTGTCGGTCTCGCCTCTCCTGATGGAGAAGTACGTCGCTGCGGCGAGGCGGCTCTCGCGCACCGCGGTCTTCGGCGAGCCGCTGCCCCCCGAGCCGACCCTGCTCGCCCGCTACATGGGCAGGCGTTCGCACGACGCCGGCAACGACCCGGGCGGATCCAACATCCTCCCCTACTCGATGCGCGGCGCCCTCTACGGCTCGCACCTCTTCCCATGGAACGCCGAGTACGAGCTCCGCTTCCGGGCGGCCAACTACCGCTACAGCCGGCGGCAGCTCATCGCCCGCGGGCTGATCGAGCCGGAGGAGCGCGACAAGCGCAACCCGGCGCTCGAGACAAGCCTCACCGCCGAGGAGCGACTCGCCCGCTTCGTCGAGGACGCCCGGCAGAGCCAGCCGCCGGTGCCGGTGGTCGCGACGCTCGACGGCCAGACGTTTCGCGAAGAGCTGATCGAGGGGAGCAACGCCTTCGGTTACGAGCGCGGTGAGTTCATCACGCGGGTCCCGGTGACGGCCGGGGTGCACGACTTCCGCATCTCCTACCCACACGTCGCCGACATCGACGACGCGCGCGACAACGTGATGAGCGACGGCCGGCGCGTGCTGTATGTCGACTATCTGGACATCGTCGGGCCGTTCAATCCGAGCCCGGCGCCGCCCGCGGGCTACGAGCGCGTCTTCGTCTGCCGGCATCGTCCGGGGGAGCACCACGAGGAGTGCGCTGGCGAGGTGGTCACGCACCTGGCCCGCCGCGCGTACCGCCGCCCGGTGACCGAGGCCGACATCGACCCGCTGGTCGGGCTGGTGCGACAGGCGCGGGCGGCGGGCGATTCCTTCGAGGAAGGCGTCCGGCTCGCCATCCAGGCGGTGCTGCTCTCCCCCAACTTCCTGTTCCGGATCGAGCGCGATCCGGCCGCCGGCGAGAACGTGCGCGCCCTCGATGATCACGAGCTGGCGTCGCGCTTGTCGTACTTCCTCTGGGCCGATATGCCGGACGAGCGGCTCTTCCGCCTCGCCGACGAGGGAAGGCTCACCGACCCGGCCGTTCTGAAGGCGGAGACGCTGCGCATGCTGGCGGACCCGAAGGCCCGCACGCTGGTCACCGACTTCGCCGCGCAGTGGCTGCAGCTACGCCGCCTCGACCGCGCCAAGCCCGACCCGGCGCGGTTCCCGACCGTCGACGACGAGCTGCGCGATGCCATGCGGACCGAAACCGATCTGTTTCTCGAAGCGGTCGTCGGCGAGGACCGCAGCGTGCTCGACCTGCTCGACGCGCCGTTCACTTTCGTCAACGGTCCGCTGGCCCGACACTATGGAATCCCCGGCGTCGACGGCGAGACGTTCCAGCGGATCGCTCTCGACGGACCGCAGCGGGGCGGCCTGCTGTCTCACGCGAGCGTGCTGACGGTCTCGTCGTATCCGACGCGCACCTCGCCGGTGCTGCGCGGCAAGTGGGTGCTGGAGAACCTGCTCGGCGCGCCGCCGCCGGATCCCCCCGCGGATGTCCCGGCCCTGGAGACCGCCGGCAGCGGCAAACGCGGGGCGACGCTGCGCGAACAGATGGAGACGCACCGCACCAATCCGAGCTGCGCGGTCTGCCACGACCAGATCGACCAGATCGGCTTCGGCCTGGAGAAGTACGACGCGACGGGCGCCTGGCGGACGCACGAGGGCGACGCGCCGATCGACGACACCGGCGTGCTACCCGACGGTACGGCGTTCCGCGGGCCAGCCGAGCTGAAGCAGGTGCTCCGCGACAGGGCCGGCGCATTCCGGCGCAACCTGGGCGAGAAGCTGCTGACCTACGCCCTCGGCCGCGGGATGGAGCACTACGACGCCGAGGCGGTCGCGGCCATCGTCGGGAAGGCGAGCGAGAGCGGCGACCGCTGGTCGGCGTTCGTTACCGGCGTCGTCGAGAGCGCGCCGTTCCGCATGCGGCGCGGCGAGGAACAAGGCCGGTGAGGATGAACCGGGCGCTGGGCAAGCTGTTCGAGCGCTACCGCCTGCGCGCGGACGGGATCTCTACGTCGATGAAGGACGTGGGCAGGCTGATCAAGGCCGCCGCGGAGAAAGCCCGGCGAAGTGGCTTCGAATCGGAGCGCCGGGAGCTGACCGACTTCGTCGACCTGCTGCGCGCCTGGGTGCGCGGCGAATACGCGGACATCGCACCAGGTTCGAAGATCCTCGTCGTGGCGGCGCTGCTCTATTTCGTCGCGCCTCTGGATCTGGTGCCGGATGTTCTGCTCGGTCTGGGCTTTGCCGACGACTTTGCCGTGCTTGCCTATGTGTACGGCGTCGTTCACAAGGAGATCGACGATTTCAGAGAGTGGCGTGCGCAGCACCCGCGCGAGGACGTCGCACGCGATCAGCCCGGGGAACCCGAACCCCTGCGATCCGGAGAATAGAGTGGCTGGCATCTGGCGCTCATCCTCGCGATGGTCCTGGTGAGCGCCGGCCGATGCAGCGAGAACACGAATCATGACGATGCACCGAGCCCTTCCGCGACGGACCGTCCTCCGCGGCGTCGGCGCCACGCTGGCACTCCCGTTCCTCGACGCCATGGTCCCGGCGTTCGCGCGCACTGCGTACGCCGCTCAGGCGCCGAACCGCATGGTCTTCGTCTACGTGCCGAACGGCATCGTCATGCCGGAGTGGACGCCGGACACCGCCGGTCCCATCGCTCCGCTGCCGGCCGCCCTGCCCCGCGTGCTGGAACCGATGGTCCCGTACCGGAACGACATCTCGATCCTGAGCGGCCTCACGCATAACGGAGGCCGCGCCCTCGGCGACGGCCCGGGCGACCACGCGCGCGCCGGGGCGAGCTATCTCACCGGCGTCCACCCGAAGAAGACCTACGGCGCCGACATCCAGGCGGGCGTCTCGGCCGACCAGATCGCCGCGCGGCATCTCAGTGGCGAGACGCGGTTCGGATCGCTCGAGCTCGGCTGCGAGCCGGGACTGCTCGGCGGCAACTGCGACAGCGGCTATAGCTGCGCCTACAGCAACAGCATCTCGTGGCGCACGCCCTCGTCACCGATGCCGCTCGAAGCCAGCCCCCGGGCCGCTTTCGAGCGACTGTTCGGCGCGGAGGACGTGGAGCGGGATCCGGCCGTCCGCGCCCAGCAGCGCCGCTACGACCGCAGCGTTCTCGACGTCGTGCTCGGCGACGCCAAGCGGCTGACCGGGACGCTCGGCCCGACCGACCGCCGCAAGCTCGACGAGTACCTCTTTTCCGTGCGCGAGATCGAGCGCCGCATCGCGGGCAGCGAACACGACGCCGACGCCGCACCGCCCGATCTCGACCGCCCCGCGCCCGGACTACCCGGCGACTTCGTCCAGCACGTCCGACTGATGTTCGACCTGATGACCGTCGCCCTCGCGACGGACCTGACCCGCGTCATCACCCTGATGGTCGCCACCGAGCTGAGCAACCGCGTGTACCGCGAGATCGGCATTTCCGAAGCGCACCATGGCCTCACCCACCACCGCGGAGACCCGGAGAAGATCGAGAAAGTGACGCGGATCAACCGCTTCCACGTCGAGCAGTTCGCGTACTTCACGGACAAGCTGCGCGGAACCGCCGACGGCGACGGAACGCTGCTGGACCACGCGATGGTCGTCTACGGCGCCGGCATCGCGGACGGCAACCGCCACGAGCACCACGACCTGCCAACGCTCATCGCCGGCCGCGGCGGCGGCCGCCTCACGCCGGGACGCCACGTCACCTACCCGACCGAGACGCCGATGGCCAACCTGCTGCTGACCATGCTGCATCATCTGGGTGTGCCGGCCGAATCGGTCGGCGACAGCACCGGCGCCGTCGCGCATGTGGCGGAGGTGTGAGAACCCGACCGGCTTGGTGATCGCGCCCCACAGCGAGACACCAGTTGCCACCGACCGGGCTGTCGGCGTCCTACCGTGTGCCGACAGCGCCTTGTCCGCGACCCCACACACCGCGCGGGCGAGCATCGCTTGGCATCTTGGAGCAAGGCGCCCGCGAGTTGTTTTAATTTTGCGCTAGAATTGCACTTAACTAGGACGCTATTGGAGTTCTTGCAGTAGGGAGTCGCACGACACCGGCAAACGGGCATCCATTACCGTTATTGAATTTTACGTATTTTTTTCCATTTACAGAATCGCCTGCTGCAATCTTTCCATCAAGAGATCGACCACCATGCAGCGCGGAGAAATCGGCGGGTATGAGGAGACGACCGCAAGCGGCGAACGGGTTCGCGCCTTCGTGCCGGCGCCGCTGCCGCCCGCTCCTGCCCTGGATCCGGACGGGGCGCTTCAGCAGACACTCGAGTCCGCGGTGCTCGCCCTGGGCCGGCTCGACGGCATTTCGCCCCTCCTGCCGGACCAGGCGGCCCTGTTCCTCTACGCCTACGTGCGGAAGGAAGCAGTGCTCTCCTCTCAGATCGAGGGCACGCAATCTTCGCTTTCGGATCTCCTGCTCTTCGAGTCGGCAGAGTCGCCCGGCGTCCCGCTCGACGATGTCGTCGAGGTCTCCAACTACGTCGCTGCCCTGGAGCACGGCCTGCGGCGCCTGCGGGAGGGGTTCCCGCTGTCGAATCGGCTGATTCGCGAGATCCACGGGATCCTGCTGTCGCGCGGGCGCGGCAGCACCAAGGCGCCCGGTGAGTTTCGGCGCTCCCAGAACTGGATCGGCGGCTCCCGGCCCGGCAACGCCGCCTTCGTGCCCCCGCCGCACACCGCCGTACCCGACTGCATGGCGGCGCTCGAACGCTTCCTGCACGCCACGGAGGACGGCCTCCCCGTCCTGATTCGCGCCGCACTGGCGCACGTGCAGTTCGAGACCATCCACCCGTTCCTCGACGGCAACGGACGGATAGGACGGCTGCTGATCACGTTGCTCCTGTGCCACGCGCAGGTCTTGCGCGAGCCGCTCTTGTACCTGAGCCTCTACTTCAAACAGCACCGCACCGCCTACTACGACCTGCTGAACGACGTGCGGCGCACTGGCGACTGGGAGGCCTGGCTCGCCTTCTTCCTCGACGGCGTACGGACCACGGCCGACGGCGCCGTCTCCACATCCCGTCGTCTCTGGCAATTGTTCGCAGCTGATCGGACCGCCATCGAGCAACGCTTCGGCCGCCGCGCCGGTTCCGCGTTGCGGGTGTACGGAGCATTGACCGAGCAACCAATACTCTCGCTGCCGTCGGCCAGCGCCCGGACGGGGCTCGTGTTTCGCACAGCCGCCTCGGCGATGGAGCTTCTGGTCGAACAAGGCATCGCACGCGAGATCACCGGGAAGCGCCGGGGACGGTTGTTCGTCCACGATCGGTACCTCGCCATCCTCAACGAAGGGACGGAGCCGTTCACGCGAGCGCTATCGAATCGATGACCCGCCGAGGAGATCAACGGTTGAATCTCGACTGGACAGCCATAGACGACGGACCCGACGGGTTTCTGAAATTCCGCCGAGATCGATTGGATCAAGAGGATCAGACCGGCACGCCTCACGCGTCCGGGAGCGCCAGCACGTCCCGGGAGGCCGGATCATCACCAGAGTCACCAGACTCACCTGCGCGCGAGGCGACAGCGCGTGGGTCCGCCGGGACGGAAGGAACCGAGTCGTGAACGGTCAACGATCATCAGCGTACCTCGATGGACTGCTCCACGAGCTCTCCGCCCTGCCCCGCGAGACCGAGTGGCTGGAGTTCAAGCAGAGTCACGGCGATCCGCAGGAGATTGGCGAGTACATTTCTGCGCTCGCCAACTCCGCGGCGCTGGTTGGGAGAGCTGGCTTCTGCCCCTGCTCGATCCCAAGGTCGATTTTCGTTTTTTCCGCTTGAACACGGACGCCGGGCCGGTCGTTCTGGCGGAGATCGTCCGGGCCGCGCGGCATCCGGTGCGATTCGCCGGTCAGGAGTACATCCGCGTCGGCAGCTACAAGAAGAAGCTCAAGGATTTTCCCGAGAAGGAACGGACGCTCTGGCGCATCTTCGATCAGGTGCGCTTCGAAGACGGCTTCGCTGCGCAACGTGTGAGTGACGAGGATATCCTGCTTCGGCTCGACTACCCGGCGTATTTCCACCTGCTCGGCGCGCCACTCCCCGACGGTCGCGCCGCCATTCTCGACGCCCTGCAGCGGGATCGTCTTGTCGCGCCTTGCGAAGCGGGCGGCTTCGACATCACGAACCTGGGCGCTATCCTGTTTGCCAGGAATCTCAGCGATTTTCCGCGGCTGAAGCGGAAGTCCGTGCGCGTCATCGAGTACCGCGGCAAGGGGCGCACCGAAGGCCTGGGAGAGCGTGAGTATACGAAGGGCTACGCCTCCAGCTTCGAGGGGCTGGTCGACTACGTCAACGCCAAGCTGCCCACGCACGAGGTCATCGGACAGGCACTGCGGCGGACCATCCCGGAATTTCCCGCACCGGCGGTGCGGGAGTTGGTCGCCAACTCGCTGCTGCACCAGGACTTCTCCGTAACCGGGGCCGGGCCGATGGTGGAGATCTTCGACGGGCGCATCGAGATCACGAACCCCGGCGAGCCGCTGGTGGACACCCGGCGCTTCCTCGACAGCCCGCCCGCTTCGCGGAACGAGGCGCTCACGTCGCTCATGCGCCGGTTCGACATTTGCGAGGAACGAGGCGGCGGAATCGACAAAGTGGTGGAACAGATCGAGCGTTACCAGCTTCCTGCTCCGCTGTTCGAGGTTCCGCCCAGCTCCACCCGCGTCGTCCTGTTCGCCCGCAAACCTCTGGCCGACATGGACAGCAAGGAACGGGTTCGGGCCTGCTACCTGCACGCTTGCCTGAAGTACGTGACGCGGGACTTCCTGACCAACACCTCGCTGCGGGAGCGGTTCGGCATCCGGATGAACAACAAGGCGACGGTGTCGCGGTACATCCGCGAAGCCGTGGCTATGGGCGCGATCAAGCCGTTCGACGAGCACGCGCCGCCGAAGCTGCGAAAGTACGTCCCGTTCTGGGCTGGCGTTCCTGCCGACCGGTAGTTGACAGGCAACGGTCGGAGCGCACGCTGTATGCATGTAAGTCATTGAAAATGCACCTCTTGCACTAGTTGACGGGTAGTTGACCGGAAGACATTGCGGCCGAGTCGAGAACGGCGTTTGCGGCCGGCTCCATCAGGCGCTATCCTGCCGGCCATGAAACAAGCAGCCGAGCACGATGCGATTCGTTGATCTGGCCGGACGTCCGCGGCGCGGCGGGTCACTCCTGCTGCTCTTCGCACTCGGCGTCCTGGGCGCGGCGGTGAGCGGCACCGCAGGCCGGATCTCGGAGGCTACGGCCTTTGCGGCGGCCGCAGGCGGGCAGGCGACGGCCGGCGTGGCGCCCGCGTTGACCCTGGATGACTTCCGGGCGGGCGACGCGCCCTGCTACGACAGGTCCGTGCAACCCCACACCGCGGTCGTCGACACCCACGTTCACTTCCGGCCATTCGGCGGACCAGCGGTGCCGTTCGAGGAAATCCTGGAGTACTTCGAGTCGACCGGTGTCCTGTTCGCCAACGTCTACGGCATCGGCCAGATGCTGCCGGCATCGTCCTCCTGCACGTACTACCTGGACTGCCCCGGCACGCCGGTGACGCCGACGCTGAAGAACGACTTCGTCAACGCCGCCAACGTTGTCGCGAAGACGCCGCAGGGCCTGCACCTGACGCTCGCCATGACCTTCCCGGATCTTGCGGATCCGGAATCGGTACTGACCGGGATGCAACTCCTCGACGCGGAGTACCCTGGCGCCTTTCGCTGGATGGGCGAGGTCAACCTGGCCAAGCAGGCGCTGTTCGACAACGGCCACGAGCCGGTGCCGCTGTCCACTATCGGGGAATGGGCCGCCTTCATGGAGTTGCTGCGTGAACGCAACATCCCGCTCGCCATCCACGCCGACCTGGGCGACGACGACGAGCCGACACGGTACCTCCCGCTGATGGAGGAGGTGCTGCGCCGGTATCCGGACAACGCCATCGTCTGGGTCCACATGGGGCTGTCGCGGGAGCTGACCGCGATGGATCCCACCCGGCACGTCGCGCTGATGACATCGCTGCTGGAACGCCATCCGAAGCTGATGCTGGACATCGCCTGGCGGGTGATCGACGATGCCTACTTCTCGACACCGGAGGGCCGGGCGACGTACGTGCCGTTCCTGAACGCGCACTCGGAACGGATTCTCCCCGGCACGGACTTCCTGGCGTCGCACGACAAGGACCTGAACGTCTACCGGGAGGAGCTGGAGGTCACGGGGCGCGTCCATCGTCATCTGGACGACGAGGCCTTCCGGAACATCGCCCTGGGCGCCAACTACTTCCGGCTGCTGGGTCTGGAGTACCAGGCGCCCCCAATCTGCTGAGGAACCCATGACGGCGATTCTGGAACGCTACTTCGGGCTGGCGGAGCGTGGCACCGACGTGCGGACGGAGGTGACGGCGGGCGTGACGACGTTCCTGACGATGGCCTACATCGCCTTCGTCAACCCACAGATCCTCTCCGACGCCGGCATGCCGTTCGACGCGGTGTTCGTCGCCACCTGTCTGGCGGCGGCCTTCAGCACGCTGGTGATGGGGCTGTACGCCAATTACCCGATCGCGCTGGCGCCGGGCATGGGGCTCAACGCGTTCTTCGCCTATGGGGTCGTGCTCGGCATGGGCCACACGTGGGAGGTGGCGCTCGGGGCGGTGTTCGTCTCCGGCATGCTGTTCCTCATCCTGAGCGTACTGCCCGTGCGGCGCTGGATCGTCGAGGCGATCCCTCAGGGTCTGAAGCTGGCCATCGCGGCCGGGATCGGCCTGTTTCTGGGAGTCATCGCCCTGCGAAACGCCGGCATCATAACGGCAAGCGAGGCGACGCTGGTCACCACGGGCGAGCTGATGGCGCCGGGACCCGTACTGGCCCTGGTCGGCTTCTGCGCGATCGTGGCGCTCTCCGCGCGCCGTGTGCCGGGCGCCGCGATTATCGGAATGCTGGGTGTCGCCGCCGCCGGCCTCGCCCTGGGCGTCTCCGAATGGCAGGGCATCGCGTCGCTGCCGCCGGATCCGACCCCGACCCTGCTCGCCCTCGACCTCGCCGGAGCGCTGCAGGCGGGCATGGTTGCAGTCATTCTGACGTTCCTGATCGTCGACCTGTTCGACACCACGGGTACGCTGATCGGCGTCGCGCACCAGGCGCGGCTCCTCGACGACCGGGGACAGCTTCCCAACATGCAACGGGCGCTGATCGCCGACTCGACGGGCACCGTGGGAGGCGCCCTGCTCGGCACTTCGCCGGTCACGAGCTACATCGAGAGCGCGGCGGGGACCAGCGCGGGCGGACGCACCGGTCTGACCGCGGTTGTAGTGGCAGGGCTTTTTCTCGCCTGCCTGTTCTTCGCGCCGCTGGCCGGATCCATCCCGCCCTACGCGACGGCGGCGGCCATCCTCTACGTGGCGTGCCTCATGGCCCGGCCGCTGGTGGACCTGAACTGGAACGACGTCACCGAGTCCGCCGCCGCAATCATGACCGTCATCGCCATCCCGCTGACGTTCTCCATCGCCGACGGCATCGGTCTGGGCTTTCTGACGTACGTGCTGATCAAGGTGATGGCGGGACGCCGGCACGAATGCTCGCCGACACTGATCGCGGTGGCGCTGCTCTTCGCAATCAAGTTCGCGTGGCTGTAACGCGCGGCGCGGACGATTGGATCAGTCCGCGTACGGTTGCATGCGGTCCTTCCGCCACGCCCAGGCGGTCGCAACCATCCCGTCGAGCGTCGGGAAGCGCGGCGACCAACCGAGCACCTGGCGCGCTCGGTGGGCGCTCGCAACCAGCCGGGTGGGGTCGCCTGCCCGCCGAGGGGCGGCCACCGACGGAATCGGGTGTCCCGTGACGCGCCGGGCCGCCTCGACCACCTCCCGGTTCGAGAATCCCGTCCCGTTGCCGAGATTGAACGCTCTGGATTCGATCGTCTCCATGCGATCGAGGGCCAGCACGTGCGCGTCGGCTATGTCGGCGACGTGGACGTAGTCGCGGATGCAGGTCCCGTCCGGCGTGTCGTAGTCGCTCCCGAAGATGTGGATCCCGGAGCGCAGGCCGAGCGCCACCTCCAGCAGTATCGCGATGAGATGGGTCTCCGGCACGTGATGCTCGCCGCGCTCCGCCGTCGCCCCGCAGGCGTTGAAGTAGCGCAGCGAGACGTGGCGCAGGCCGTACGCCGCGGCGTACCACGGCAGCGCCTGCTCGAACGCAAGCTTCGAGGCACCGTAGGCGTTGACCGGCCGTAGCGACGCATCCTCGGGAATCGGTGTCTCCGCCGGCTCGCCGTAGACCGCGGCGGTCGACGAGAAGACCAGACGGCGAACGCCGGCAGCGTGCATGGCGTCCAGCAGGTTCAGGCCGCCGGTGACGTTGACCGCGAAGAACTTCGCCGGATTGGTCACCGACTCGCCGACCAGCGCTTCCGCCGCGAGGTGCACCACGGCGTCCGGGCGCACGGCGGACATCACCTCCGCAAGCCGGCCGCGGTCGCGCAGATCGCCCTCGAAGAATCCCGCGCCGGCAGGGACGGCCGCGCGATGCCCCTGCGAGAGATCGTCTAGCGCGGCGACCGCGTGGCCGTGCTCGATCAGGCGTTCGGCCACCACGCTGCCGATATACCCGGCCGCGCCGGTGACCAGAACTGTCATGAATGGCTGAGACAACCGTTGCAGCCGCCCGAAATGGGGCGGGCTCAGGAGTCGGTATTATTGATGAGCGTGGCGTTGCGAGGCAACGGCACGCTCGGAGGAGACCAGCCAGTCCAAGAAGGAGCCCCGATGCACTTTCGAGATCGTCGAACCGTGCGCTGCGCGACCCGCGGCGTCGCTCTGGCCGCCGCCGTCGCGTGCGCGGGAGCGTCAGCCGGTTGTGCGGGCGAATCTCCGGAATCGTCGCCGCCGGCCACCTCCGCGGTCGTCTACGACGGCGCGCGGCTCATCGACGGCACGGGGACGCCCGCGATCGATCCGGCACGCTTGGTCATCGATGAAGGCATCGTCACCGCGATTGGACCGCGCGACGAGATCGAATCGCCGCCCGGCGCCGCGGTCGTCGACCTTGCCGGCAAGACCGTGATGCCGGCGCTGGTCAACCTCCACGGCCACGTCGGGTTCCAGCGGGGCCTGACCTACGACGCCGCGAACTACACCCGCGACAACGTCGTCGACCACCTGAACCGGTACGCCTACTACGGAGCGGGCGTCATCGTCTCACTCGGAACCGACGCCGGCGACTTGTGGGGCGACATCCGCCGCGATCAGGAAGCGGGGGCGCTCGGCGGCGCCCGTCTCTTCACGGCCGGGCGCGGGCTGGCCCGGCCGAACGCCGGTCCCGGGGCAGCCGCGTTGCGGACCTCCGCCTACGGAGTATCGAGCGAGGAGGACGGCCGGCGGTACGTTCAGGAGCTCGCCGCCCAGGGTGTTTCGTTCATCAAGATCTGGGTCGACGACCGCGGCGGTTCGGTCGAGAAGCTCGAGCCGGCGCTCTACCGGGCGATCATCGACGAGGCGCACCTGCACGGCCTCGACGTCATCGCGCACGTCTTCTACCACGACGACGCGGAAGAGCTGGTAGCGGCCGGCGTCGACGGCTTCGCCCACCTGGTCCGCGACCGGGAGATGGACGACGCGCTCGTCGCCGCCATCGTCGAGCAGGACGTCTTCGTCATGCCGAACATCGGCATCTCGGAGCGCGGCCGGCACACGGAACCCCCGGCGTGGCTCAGCTCTTCCATTCTTGCAGAGACGGTGGCGCCCGACGTGCTCGTGCGCGCGGCCGACTCGTTCTCCCGACGTGGCGCGGACGCTGCGCAGCGGGCCGCACGCTCCTACGAACAGATGGAGCGCAGCCTCGCAAAGCTCCACGCCGCCGGGGCATCGCTCGTTCTCGGATCGGACTCCGGGGTGCAGGATCACTTCTACGGTTTTTCGGCGCACCGTGAGCTGGAGCTGATGGTAGCGGCCGGGTTGAGCCCGATGGATGCGATCGTGACCGCGACCAGCCGCTCGGCGGACCGCCTCGGACTGGACGACTCAGGACGCTTGGCGCCCGGAGCCCGCGCCGACTTCATCGTGCTCGACGCCAACCCGCTGGACGACATCACCCACACGCGGCAGATTGCCGATGTCTATCTCGGCGGATCAGCGGTGGATCGCGCGGCGCTGCGGGCCGGCTGGGCGGCCCCGTAGCCAGACCCGCGTCGACCGTCAGAGTAGCGCGCTCAGCCTCGCGTAGCCCGCCCGGCTCACCGGCAGCTCGGTCCCATCCCTGAGCACCGCGACGTGGCTGTGCCGGGTCGCCAAGTCCAGCCGCGCCAGTCGGTCGAGGTTGAGGATGCACGAGCGGTGAACGCGCACGAACCGTCCCGGGCCGGGTGGCGGCGTCCGCGTCCACCGGATTGCGGACGCGCAGATATACGGACCCGGCGTCGCATCGCGCCGTCACGCGCACGACCCCGCCGCCGACGAGCGAGTGAATCCCGTGCCGCACCGCGTTCTCCACCAACGGCTGCAGAATCAAGGGCGGAATCAGGCACGCGCCGCACCCTGGCTCCAGCACGACCTCCGACGACAGGCGCGAGCCCGCACCTCGAAGCCGAGCTCCCGCGCCTCGGCCCGGCGCGAGGCCTCGAACGCGATCAGCAGGTAGTGCAGCATGCCGGAGAGCCAGAACAGCAGCACCCCGGCGGGCGGGATGACAGGCCGTTGGGCGCGATAGCCGTCGAGAAGGCCCGCGTCGAACGCCGCGGATCCGACCAGCGCCCGTACCCACCCCTCCCACGCGAGCATCCCGGCGAGCGCCGCGACCGCACCGGCTCCCCCGTGCGTGCCGAGAACGCGGAACACCGAGCCGGCCGTAAGCGGGACGGCCCGGCAGACGTACCAGGCCGACAGACAGACGAAGCCGTAGCACAGGCGATTGCGGTGCTGTCGAGCCAGGCCTCATCTTCGCCGGGTGCCGAGTCCCGCGTGGCGCCCGATTCGGCGAGCAGGACGCCAAGCACGATGATCGTCACGATTCCGAGCGCCCCGCGCCCCACGTAAGGTCCCCTGGTCATCGTCCTCTTCCTCTTCGACGTGTCAGTTCCGGATCTCGATGCCGCCCATGAGGACCGCGCCCTCCAGGACGAGACGCTTCGTCGCTCCGGCCGGTCCGCGAGTCTTGTCTTCGACCCCGCCGAGCATCGGGGTGCACCTGACCTCGGTCGTCCACGCCTCGGGAATGCGGATCTCGATACCGCCCATCATCGCCGAGACACGGAGCACCGCGTGGTCTCCAGCCATGTCCGCCCCGGTCAGATCGAGATTCACACCGCCCAGGAACGCCGACGCCGATCCCCCCCGGAAGTCCGCCGAGCGATTGCGGCGCTCGACGCTGCCGAGAAAGGCGGAACAGTTCTCGACCGCGTCGGTGGCGTCATCCGCAACCGCGGGATCCGACCTGGGGAACGCCAGCATCCGGAAGCCGATCGCGACCAGAATGAGCGGCCAGAGATCCCACACGTCGAAGTCGATGATGTACAGGCTCTCGAGCAGCAGCAGCAGCCCGCCCGCGCCAGCCAGAACGGCGCCCACGAACGCTTTCCCGCGATCCCGCGCTTCCCACAGATACTTGACGCCGGCCACGATCAGGATCACCGGCCAGAACCGGAGTATCCGCCCGCTCTCGACCAAGTCGAGGTTGTCCAGCAGAAACACGATTCCAAGCGTGATGACCAGCAGTCCGGGCAGGACGGGCCGGAGCCTGCGCGGAGGCCGACGCTGGTCGGGCCGGACCTCGTGGTTGCTCGCGAATTGCTCTGTCAATGGCGCCTCCTTCAATGATCGTTCGCGCTCAGTGTGACGGCCGCGTCCGGCAGACGCCATGACGATTCGGCGAACGGCGGATCCCCACCGGCGAACGGCGCGGACTGCAGATCCGCGCAACAGGCGCGCCATCGGCCGAAGCACTGCGCTAGAATCGGGCCGTAACGGCAGGCGCCTGGGGCGACTGCTCGACGAAGTCGATCCACAAGAGAGAACCATGATGATGCAGCGTTGCCTGATTGCAGCCACCCTTCTGCTGGCGATGGGCGCCATCGTCGCCGCTCCCGCGCACGCGCAGACACAAGTCGACGAAGGCGAAGCCCCGGCGTTCACGCCGGTCACCGCCGAGCGCCTGATCAACGCGGAGGACGAGCCGCACAACTGGCTGATGTACTCCGGCAACTACAAGGCGCAGCGGCACACCCGCCTCGATCAGATCGACCGGCGGAACGTCGGCGGCCTGGAGATCGCCTGGGTCTATCAGCTCGCGGTCCTCGACCGGGCGGAGACGACGCCGCTGGTCGTCGACGGCGTGATGTACATCACCGAGTCGCCGAGCACGGTGATCGCGGTCGACGCCGCCACCGGCCGTCCTTACTGGCGCTACGAGCACCAGTTGCCGGACGAGCTCGTCTTCTGCTGCGGGCGCAACAACCGCGGGGTGGCGGTTCAGGGGGATCGCGTGCTCATGAGCACGCTCGACGCGCACCTGGTGGCGCTCGACGCCCGCACCGGCAGCGTGGTGTGGGAGACCGAGGTGCACGAAGCATCGGCCGGCTACAGCAAGACGGCCGCGCCGCTCATCGTCGGCGACAAGGTCTTCACCGGCGTGGCGGGGGGCGAGTACGGCATCCGCGGCGTCGTCGACGCCTACGACCTCGACAGCGGCGAGCGGGCGTGGCGCTTCTACACGACCCCGGGGCCGGACCATCCCGACAATCGCTCGTGGTCGGGCGACTCCTGGCGCACCGGCGGGTCGGCGACCTGGATGACCGGCTCCTACGACCCGGAGCTGAACCTCCTCTACTGGGGCACCGGCAATCCGGGCCCCGACTACGACGGCACGGTTCGCGAGGGCGACAACCTCTACTCCGACTCGGTCGTGGCTCTGGATGCCGACACCGGCGAGATGAAGTGGCACTTCCAGTTCACGCCGCACGACATCCACGACTGGGACTCGACGCAGGTCCCGGTACTCGCCGACGCGGAGTTCGACGGGGAACAGCGGAAGCTGATGCTCTTCCCGAACCGCAACGCGTTCTTCTACGTGCTCGACCGCGAGAACGGCGAGTTCCTGCTCGGCGAGCCGTACGCCCGGCAGACCTGGGCCGAGGGGCTCGACGAGAACGGCCGGCCCATCCTGGTGCCGGGCATGGAGCCGTCTCCGGAGGGGACCGTCGTCTCCCCCGCCATCACCGGCGGCTCGAACTGGTGGTCGCCCAGCTACAGCCCGCGCACCGGCCTCATCTACGTGATGGCCTACGACGCGGAGACGCGCTACTTCATCCGCCCCGTGGAGTACCAGGAGGGGCAGAGCTTCCGCGCCGGCGGGGGCGAGTCGCCGGAACCGCTCGAGAACTACGTGCGCGCGGTGCGCGCCATCGAGCCCCAGACCGGCGACCTGCGCTGGGAGTTCCCGGTCGATTCGCGGACCACGTCCGGTCTGCTGTCGACGGCCGGCGAGCTCGTCTTCGGCGGCACGGCCGACGGCTTCTTCTTCGCGCTCGACGCCGAGACGGGCGAAGAGCTGTGGTTCAGGAACATCGGCGGACGCGTGCACGCGGGGCCGATGGCCTACGCCGTCGACGGGAAGCAGCACGTGGCGATCGCCGCCGGCAACGCCGTTTTCGCGTTCACCCTGCCGGAATAGTGGAAACTACTGCTCCGGCTCGTCCCCGCCCGGTGCGCTCGCCCCGGGCGATTCGACGCCGTACGCAGGACGCCCTTCCCGCACCTGGGCCGGCGTCCGCGTGAATCGGTCAGGTTGGTGCGTCCGCTCGACCACTCCCTGTAGCCGGCCGACGTCCTGGCGAAGATTGGCGACGTCCTGCGCGAGGGCGTGGATCTGCTGCTCGACAACCTCGAATCGACGGTCGAACTTGCGGTCGATCGCCTCGAACTTGCGGTCGATCGCCTCGAACTTGCGGTCGATCGCCTCGAAGCGGCGGTCGAGACGCCGGTTCAGGATGGTGAGACCGGCAAGCAGCACGCCGGTGACGGAGGCGACCGTGGCCCAGTCGAACGGCATCGATCCAGGCTAACGCCGGCTGCCGGACCCGGCCAAGTGAAATCACGTAGCGCCTGCCGGGCACGGCGCTCTTTGCCGCATCAGCGGCCCCTCTTGTCAGCGGTCAGCGCTCCAGGAAAATCGACTTCGGGACGAAGGCCGTGATGACCTGCGTCAGATCGACCGCCTCGGCGACGCGGTAGTCGACCGCGATGCTGGCCAGCGAGAACGCCTGGGAGTGGGTCAGCCCCTGCTCCTCGACGAGGAACTCGACCGTCGCCACCACCGCCTTGCGCAGCGCGCGGTCGAGATCGAGGTCGATGCCCATCAGGATGTGGTGGGTCGCGTTCTCGGCGCGGGGGCCTTCGAGGGCCCGGCCCTTGTGAAGTACAAAGCGGAAATCGCCGCTCAGCGACTGCTCGATCGCCGTCCCGCTCACCTCGCCGTCACCCTGCACGGAATGGGGGTCTCCGACGTAGAACCGTGCTCCCGGGTGAAAGACCGGCAAGTACAAAGTGCTGCCAGCCGCGAGGTCCTTGACGTCGAGGTTGCCGCCAAACGGCCCCGGCGGTCGCGACGCCTGCACGCCGGCCACCGTCACGCCCGGCTGCCCGACCGTCGGATTCTCGGGCGCCACCGCCATGACCCCCATGAACGGCGCGAGGGGCACCTGAATCGTGTCGGAGAAGAACGCCACCTCGCGCCCGCCCGCGTCGCCGGTGCGGATGAAGTGCCGCACCGCCGGCATGTCGATGAACGGCTCGTCCTCCGGCGAGGTGCCCGGATAGCCGGGACCGAAGACGCCGCTCGTCGGACCGGTGTTGTTGATGCCGTAGGGCGCCCGCGTGCGCACGGCGAGGATCTGCACCTCCAGCATGTCGCCCGGCTCGGCGCCGTCGATGTAGATCGGCCCGGTGATGACGTGGCCGCTGCGCCCCTCGCGCGGCCGGTCCGGCCGCGTGCGCCAGAAGTCGATCACGTCCTGGAGCACTTCGCCGGGCGCGGCGCCGAACTGGCCGAGATAGCGCTCCGGATCCTCCGCCTGCGTGGTCCCGGCGTGGCTGAGCGTGTCGATGCGCACCGTCTCGCCCGATTCGACGGTCAGGACCGGTGCACGGTCTAAGGGGTACCAGCCCCAGACGAGGTTCTCCGGGGTCGACCCCACGACGTGGTCGGGGTCGATCTCCTGGGCAGAGAGCGGCCCGGCAGCGGCAGACGCGACGGCGGCAGCCAGCACCACCACGAACAGGAAACGCAGGTGTGAATGCATGCCCCTCAGCATAGCGCGCGCCGGCAAGCCACAACGCCGGTGCGATGCGGACGCGCCGGAGACGACGCCGACGGAGCCCCGGAGCGTTCCTTCGAACCGCTACAATGACAGGGACTACTGGAAACTGGGGCGGACGGAGCAAGGAGGGGCGGCGTGCAGGGACGTGGATACGGATGGGGCGTAGCGGCGCTACTGGCGGCGGCCGGCCTGCTCGCGGCCACTGGCGCGGCGGCCCAGGAGTCGCACGCGGGCGAGTACGCGCAGGCCGATATCAACTACGGCATGCAGGTCTACGGCGAGACCTGCGTCGCGTGCCACGGCCCGGACGGCGATGTCGTCGACGGCGTCAGCTTCCGCACCGGCCAGTTCCGGTCGGCGGGATCCGACCAGGACCTGATGCGCATCATCAGTACCGGCATCCCCGACACCGCCATGCCGCCCGGCGACTACACCGCGTCCGAGCTCGCCGGCCTGGTGGCCTACCTGCGCACCATGGGCGACCTCGACCTGAGCGACGTGACCGTCGGTGACGCCGCCAACGGCGAGGCGATCTACCGCGGCAAGGCCGACTGCGCGAGCTGCCACCGGATCGGGCGCGACGGAGCGCGCATCGCACCGGACCTGACCGACGTCGGCGCCGTCCGCACTGCCGGCTCGCTGGCCGAGTCTCTCGTCGATCCGACGAGCGCGATGCTGCCACGCAACCGCAACGTCCGCGCCGTGGGCAACGACGGAACGGTCTACTCCGGGCGACGCCTGAACGAGGACACCTACACCGTGCAGATCGTCGACGAGAACGAACGCCTGGTGTCGCTCGTCAAGGACGACCTGAGCGAGTACACGGTGATCACGACTTCGCCGATGCCCTCGTACGCGGAGACACTGACCGATCAGGAGCGCGCCGACGTCCTGGCGTTCCTGCTGACCTTGAGGGGGATGAACTGATGGCCCGCCTGTTGCTCGCCGCCCTGACGCTCGTGGTCCTGCTGCCGCACCCGCTGGCCGCCCAGGTGACCTTCGAACGGCTGCTCAACGCCGCCGACGAGCCGCACAACTGGCTCACCTACTCGGGCAACTACAACAGCAACCGCCACACGTCGCTCGACCAGGTGACGGCCGACAACGTCGACCGGCTCGATCTGCAGTGGGTCTTCCAGGCGCAGTCGCTGCAGGTCTTCCAGACGACGCCGATCGTCGCGGACGGCATCATGTACATCACCGAGGCGCCGAACACGGTGCTCGCCCTCGACGCGAAGCTCGGCCGCGTCTTCTGGCGCTACGAGTACACGCCGGCGCAGGAGTCACGGCCCTGCTGCGGGCGCGTCAACCGCGGGGTGGCGATCCTGGGCGAAACGCTGTTCATGGGCACCATCGATGCGCAGCTCATCGCCATCGACGCGGTGAGCGGCCGGCCCATCTGGCAGACCAGCGTCGCCGAGCCGGGGGCGGGCTACGCGCTGACCCTGTCGCCGCTCGTCGTCAAGGACAAGGTGATCGTCAGCGTCGCCGGCGGCGAGTACGGCATCCGCGGCTTCATCTCGGCGTACGACGTCGAAACCGGTGAGGAGGCGTGGCGGTTCTACACCATCCCCGGCCCGGGCGAGCCGGGCCACGAGACGTGGCAGGGCGACGACTGGCGCTACGGCGGCGCTTCTGCGTGGATCACCGGCTCCTACGATCCCGACGTCGATCTCATCTACTGGGGCATCGGCAATCCCGGCCCGGACTGGAACCCGTCGCAGCGGCCGGGCGACAACCTCTACTCCGACTCGGTCGTCGCACTCGACCCGGACACCGGCGAGCTGGAGTGGCACTTCCAGTTCACGCCCAACGATCCCTACGACTACGACTCGGTGCAGGTGCCGGTGCTCGTCGACTTCCCGACGCAGGCCGGCGGCACGCTGAAGCTGATGCTGTGGGGCAACCGCAACGGCTTCTTCTACATCCTCGACCGCGAGAACGGCCAGTTCATCAACGGGCAGCCTTTCATCGAGCAGAACTGGGCGGAGGGACTCGACGACAATGGGCGGCCGATCTTCATTCCGCAGGAACCGGGCGCCACGACATATCCGGGCGTGCAGGGCGGCACCAACTGGTACTCCCCGTCCTACAGCCCGTCGACGCGGCTCTTCTACCTGTCGGCCTGGGAGGGATACGGTTCGGTCTTCGAGGCGCAGGAAGCGGAGTACGAAGAAGGACGTCTCTTCCTCGGCGGCCGGCCGGCCCCACCGGTGCCCGGCGGCGCACTCCCCAGCCTCGGGCGGGGACCCATCAACACCTGGACCGAGGCGGCCGGCAGCGGCGCCGTCATCGCCATCGACCCGGCCACCGGCGAGCAGCAGTGGAAGTACGAGATGACGGACGTCACGAGCAGCGGCATTCTGACGACCGCCACCGATCTACTCTTCACCGGCAACCGCGAGGGCTACTTCCACGCCCTCGACGCGCGCAGCGGCGAGCTCCTCTGGCGGAAGACGCTCGGCGGGATGATCGCCAACGGTCCGATCGGTTACGCCGTCGACGGCCGACAGTACATCGCGGTGGCGGCCGGCAACGGGCTGTTCGTCTACGCGCTGCGGGAGGACTAGTGGTCCGTCACGTCACAATCTTCGGACACGGACATGGGTTACAGCGCGCAATCATCGACGAATCACAGCACCGCAACCCGAACGTTTAATCATGGCGCAGCACTAGAAGCCTGCGCCTGTTTATCCTTTACAGAGAGCCACTTGCAAAACTCTTGGGGTCGCGGCTCGGCTCAGTCCTCCGATTCTCAGGGGTGAACACCCATTGTTCTGGATTTCGACTGCGTGTTCTGGTCCTGAAGGACCGGCGGCAAGCCAGGAGACGGAAACCAAGGGGATCGACGTGTTTTCCACCGAGCGTCGGGACACCGGTGGGTGACTGACGCCGGTTGGGCGCCGGAATTGGATGGGCGTTTGCCGGCGGCGCGTTGGCTATGTCACCAGACGCAGGAGCTGGTCGGCGGTGAGCGCCAACATGCCGAACATGCAGTGGCACATCACCTTCGCGGCGCCACGGACCCGGACATGGCGGCCACCGAACTCGTCCTTGAGACGGCCATTGACGCGCTCACCCGCCGTACGCTCGTTGTAGCGAACCTGCTCGGCACGCTGGAAGCCGAGATTTTTCAGGCGCCGGGCTTCGGTTCGCAGTTCCTCCGCCCGGGCCTTGTCGCCACGAGGGTTGACGTCAATCAACGGGACGTGGCCGAGTGAGCGGCTGTGCTCCCGGATCTGGTCCGCGTCGTAGGCGGCGTCCATCAGGTCATACAGATTGGTCGTCCGCTCGGCCGACAGAGACGCCAGCGGAATGGCGGCTTGGCTGTCATGCAGGGAGGCGGACGTCAACAGGGTAGAGTCGAGGGGAGGCGCGTAGCCGGTAGGGGGTCGGTGGCACATCCGGTGCTTTCGCAGCCGGGCCGCAGGCCGATTCCCGTGGACACGTTTCCTCCCCCCGCTCTCCGAACCCGGCGTGCCGATTTCCGGCACCGGGCTCTCCAGGGGAATCATGCGGCTCGCACACGAGTTCCCGGTCACGACCAGCGGGCGGGTCTCGCGAGCCGTGGCACCAAGCTCGCACCCTTGCGCAGGCCGGCCGGTGCGTCGTCAGGCCTGTTGACGCCCTGGCGACAGCGACCGTTCGGGTCGTCCCCTTCGCTTGTGCATGTGATGACGTCCGGCATTTCTGCTCATCTCCGGGGTACTAGGCCTGGATTATTCACGGCGACCCCGCCGCGGTCACCGGCAGGAGGTGACAGCACCCGATTCGGTCACCGGTAGAGGGTGATCGACGGGTGGGCGGCCCTTCGAACGTCGCCGACCGCGGGTGATGGTGTGGTCAAGCGGCCGACCGCCGTAGTGATGAGGGCGGCAAGAGGCGGGCAACGACAGTTCCACCCGTCAGGCGGTTGACAGCCCTCCGGCCGGCAGCGATGCGATGCTCGTTGAGCGGCTATCCGGCGCGCGCCCCGAGCGCGAACGCAATGTGTCGCCACGCCGCCAGGTCCGGTGTCGCGCGCGGCAGGCGCAGGACGATGCGACGCACCGAGCACACCACCTGGACGCCGAGCTTCAGCAGCCGGTCGCGCAGCCAAGGCACCTGCGCGCGGGCGCACGCGGTGTCTGCGGCGCGCAGCCGCAACTCCTGCATCAGCACGTAGGCCGCCGCCGTCAGCAGGACGCGCAACTGATTCGCCGAAAACGCCTGGCAACTCGTGCGGTCGATCTGTAGGGCCTTCAGTTCCTTGATCCGGTTCTCGGCGTCCCCGCGGGCGCAGTAGACCTTCTCGTAGAGGAAACGCGGCGTCTGCCGCATGTTGGTCACGACGAAGCGCGGATTGTCCCGCGGCTCGCGGTCTCGGTGGCGGACGACTTCGGCCTTGATCACCACGCGGCGCGCGTGGTTCCACGTGCCGGCCTGGTACTCGTTGGTCTCGGTGTAGACGTGCTCGGTCTGTTCGCTGCGCCACGTCCGCGCCCGCGCCACCAGCATGGCCGGCTCGGCGTACCGCTCCAACACCGCGTTCTTCGCCATCGCGATCACGTAATCGAGCCGCGGCTGCGCCTCCAGGAAGGCAAAGACCGCCGGGCTGGCAAAGCCTCCGTCGAGCCGAACGAGAATGCGCGCCCGCGGAAACGCCCGGCGCAGCCGCGGCAGCAACCGCGACAACAGCCCGACCGTCCCCTCCGAGGCGACCGCCTTGCCGTGCCGCAACAGCGCCGCGCACAGATACTGCTCGGATTCGCGGTCGAAGGTCAGGAAGCCAAGCAGCGGCAGGTAGCACCAGTTGTCGTAGTAGCCGTTGAAGAGCGTGTACTGCTGCGCCCCGTGCGTCGGGTCGTCCGTCGGGTCCAGATCGATCGTGATGCACCGCGCCCGCCCGTCCAGGCGGCGGCGATGCCGCGCGATGACCCGCGTGGCCAACTCGTCCGCCATGCGGTAGAGCGCGCAGCCGTTGACCGCGTTCTCGAACCGCGACAGCGTCGGCTGCGACGCCAGGCGCTCGCCCGAAACCGGGTCTCTGTCGAGCAGCAGCTTGTGGATGGGGTCGTCGGCGAGACGGTCGCCATCATTGCAGTCGGGATGGCCGCAGGCGATGCCAAAGATGCGCTGGCCGATCAGGTCCGCGAGCGAGTGCCGGGTCTTGTCCGGCGCCCGCTTGTCGAACAGACACCCGGCGAACGCCTTGACCAAGCCGTAGATGCGCTCGGCGGCCTTCAGCAGGATCGCCCCGCCGTCGGAACTGGCCTGCTCCTGGTTGAACTGGGCGAACAGCGGCTTGTCAAACAGATCCGGGAACAGAACAGTCTGTGGTACAGTGTCGGTCGTCACGCAAGGGCCTCCGTGGTGGCGCAAGTGGTTGTTAACACTGCACTTGTACCACACGGGGGCTCTTGTGTCTGTACCGGAATCAGAACACGCCACGAATTTTCCGGGCTAGGCCGTCGGCCACTCCCGTGAGCCTGCTCCCTTTCGCCATCGCTGTCCACCTGAGGTCCCTTCCCTCCGCCGGCATTACCCGGTTTCCCCGGTGTCGGGTCGGAGGAGGCGCGCCCCGCGGGCGCTGGCCTCCGTCCGCCGCTCAAACGGTACGTGCGGTTTTCCCGCATACCGCTTTCACGAAGACGTCTTCGCGTGATGAGGACCGATGGAGGAATCAAAGAGTGGACCATCCTCCGGCCCGTCGGGTTCAGCCAGTCGGCAAGTCTCCTCGGTCGCTGATGTTGGGGTCTTTCACTCATGGAACTGTCCACCTCAGCGCCCTTGCTCATCTCACCGTCCTGTCTGGTCCCGACCGTCTTCGCCGGCCGCCTTCCCCAACCCACTCGGTTGCCGCCCCCTGACGGTCACGCGGCTTTCACCGCGCTTCAGGTACTATTCGGCCGTCCGACTCCTCGACGAGCATCCCTTCCCACTTCGCTCTCGCTTATAGGGTCAGTTGCCGCGGCGCCACCCGCGGACCCACCGAGGTCTCCCAGGGTCACGCACTGGTCTTCCATACCGTGCCGCCCGCAAACACCTTGGTGCGGTGGGTGGATGAGATCGCCTTCGCCTCTGTAGTGCAGGCTCGACCTTGCCCCACCTTTGGCCGACCGGTTCGTCATGGGGTCGCCCCCTCGACTACGGCCCGGTACTGCTCCGCAAACCCTTCGGACCCCACCTCACGGTGGGCGCCCTGTCCTCCGCAGTTCCGTCGTGGCGGCTCCAGGTCCACCTTGGCTGTGTCCGGCTTTCGCCTGCGTGCCCGTGTAGGTGTCTCCATACCTGCCACCTGCGGCCGGCGAGGCATTACCCCCGCCTTTGGATACGGCCCCCCTCATCCGGGGGCCGGAGGGACTTCAACCCTCCTGACCAGTGCGCTGCCTGGCGCACACTACGGGCCTCTCCGCCACCCTGCACGGCCCGACCTGACCCTCGCGGGCTGTCGGTTGGCGCGTGCCACGCCACCGCCAGGGCTTCCCGTGTTGCGTCCATTCCCCTCTTCCATGCGTGCCGTCGCCACTACCCCGGCGGAATCGGTCGGTGTCTGCGTCGCTCGCTTCCCGACCCATGCCAGCCTTCCTCGTCAATTGGGCGAGTCGGCTTCCGCATCAATCGTTTCGAGGCCTGCTCGGCGTTCGCTCGCGCTACCGCCCGCATGGTCGCTGGGCCGCCCAAGGCGGCCCTTTGTCATCAGAGTGCTTCAGCCGATGTCGTTACCTCCATCGTCCGCTCTGACTGCTACCGGCTGGAGCGACAGTTGCCGGGCGGGATTCGCACCCGCTGAGGAATGGCGCCTTCGCACGGCGCACCAACTGATCGGAATCTGGCCGTCGGCCACGTCGATGTGCAGCTTGTAGCCGACCCAGATGGTCTTGTAGCCCTTGCTGTTCTTCTTCGTGCCGACATCGCAGGCGGTCGGCAGGTCGTCCAGCATCGCCGGCAGGTTCATGGTCGGCTGCCGTTCGAGACGTGTCAGGACCTTTGGCCCTTCTTCGCCCTTCTTCGGCCGCCCGCGCTTGCGCTTGGGCGGCGGGGGCGGCTTCTCCTTCGTGGCCGGCTTCTCACGGGCCTCGATGGCCGTCGAGTCGCGCGAGAGGTGGCCCACCAGCCGGTCGTGGTGCGTCTCCCGGATCAGCGCTTCGTGCACGCGCTGGGGCAACTGCGTGTCGGCGAACTCGGCAAAGGCGCGCGAGAAGACCGACTCGCTCGGCACCTCGAACTTCCGCTCCCAGCCGCAGAGCCGGCGCAGGGCCACATCGGCGGCCAACCGGTCCAGCAGTGCGCGCGTCGACGGCAGGTCGTAGACCGCCTTGGCCACGAAGGCCCGCGCCATCGCCGCGCGGTCCTTGGGCGGCCGCCCCGGCGCCGGGAAGTACCGGGGAATCAGGCGCTCGATACGGATGACCTCCAGGGTCTGCACCAACTGCTGCTGTTTTTCGGTCAGTGGACCCAACGCCTGCTCCAACCGTGGGAACAGCGTACGCTGGATCGACTCCCAGTAGGGGGCGAACGAGGCGCGCAGGGAATTCATGGCTTATTGACCGCTCCTGCGAGCTACTGTATATTTACACACAGGAATAATGTCAAGCTGTGGTTCGATGGCCGGTGCGGACCAGATGCGCCAGTACACGGAGCGATACGACGCGCTCAAGGCAGAACTGCAGTCGCTTGGGTTTCTCTTCCAGGGCAGCCTCCAGACCCGCCGGATAGCGTGTGGGAAGACCACCTGCCGCTGCTACCACGACCCGGACGCCCGGCACGGTCCCTACCACTACTGGACACGCAAGGCCCGCGGGAAAACCGTCGGGATGAGGCTCACCGAAGACGAACTCGTCCTCTACCAGGAGTGGATCGAGAACAACCGCGAACTGGAACGGATCGTGAGGGAAATGCGCGGCCTCTCTTCGCGCGTGCTTGCCCTCATAACCGGCCGGGAGGCCCCATGAACCCCCGCGTCTCGGGCTCGTCGGCGGCGATGACCGCTACCACCGCTACCGCCATCCTTCAGACGCTACGTCCCGCCCACTGACCGTCCCTCGCCTGCGGCTTCCGGCAAAGAAAACCCGGCCGATTACCGATTTTTGCAAGAGGCTCCAGAGTGACGAATTTTCCCATATTGTCACTCCTGAAGTGACAATCTCGCGAGAGGTTCTGCGCGCCAAGCTCGACGAGTCCCTGGCGACCCCGTCCCGGCGCCTCACGCACCGGGACGTGCGGCTCCCGGCGATCCCCGGCAAGGCCTTCGCCGTCATCGGCGTGCGCCGTAGCGGCAAGACCTCGTTCCTGACTCAGTGCCGGTCCGCTCGCCTGCGGACCGGCGCCCCACCTGAAGCACAGTTGCTGCTGCTGCTCGAGGACGAGCGGCTTGCCGGGCTCACGGTCGCCGACCTCGGCTGGCTGATCGAGGAGCACGCCCGCCGGTTTCCGCGCCTCCACGAACGGGCCGGCGTCACCCTGTACCTGGATGAAATCCAGTACGTGCCGGGATGGGAGGGACTGGTCCGCCGCCTGATGGACACCGGTGGCGCGGAGGTGTTCCTCACCGGATCCTCCGCCCGTCTGCTGAGCAGAGAGGTGGCGACCAGTCTCCGCGGGCGGGCGATGGAGGTGCTCGTCCATCCTTTCAGCTTCCGGGAAGCTCTGCGCCACACGGGGGACGAGCCCCCATAGGCGCTAACTTGTTTTCGCGGCATGGCCGGCGTATCCTGGCATGCGGATGCATGACACGGAGGCCGGCACGGTGGACGAGGACTGGGATGTGCTGGTGTCGTTCTTCCCTCAGGACTGGCGCGAGTTGGCGCAGGACACCGGGGCGTTGAAGGGGCTGCGCAAGGACAAGACGGTCGACAACCTCCTGCGGACCCTCCTGCTGCACCTCGGCTGCGGACACTCGTTGCGGGAAACGGTGGTTCGGGCCCGACAGGCGCATCTGGCGGACCTGTCCGACGTGGCGCTGTTGAAGCGGCTGAAGAAATCCAAGGGTTGGTTGCACGCGCTGTGTGTCCGCCTGTTCGAGGAGCAGGGTCTGGCGGTCATCCCCGGAGGCGCGTTCCAGGTCCGGGCCGTGGATGCGACGACGGTGAAGGAACCGGGCCCGAGCGGGTCGCTGTGGCGCCTGCACTACAGCGTGGGCCTGCCGTCGCTGGCGTGCGACTTCTTCAAGCTGACGGGGACCGAGGGGCCGGGCACGGGAGAATCGTTGGCGCAGTTCCCGATCCGCGCCGGCGACCATGTGCTGGCCGACCGCGGCTATTCGACGGCCCGGGGCATTCGCCACGTGGTCGACGCGGGCGGGCGGCTGATTGTGCGTGTCAACACGGGGTCGCTGCCGCTGTGCACGACGGCCGGGCGGCCGTTCGACCTGCTTGCGGCGGTGGGGTCGGTCACGCGTCCGGGCGCCGGCCGGTCCTGGGCGATCACGGTCGCGGTCCCGCGCGACGATGGCGGCCCGGCCGGCAAGATTGCCGGGCCGGGTCTGCGTGCTCCGCAAGTCGGCGGAAGCCATCCGCCTGGCGCACCTGAAAGTCCGCCGAGACGCCGCCCGCAAGGGCAACCAGGTGCAACCGGCCACGCTGCGCTTTGCTGAGTACGTGATCGTCTTCACGACCTTTCCCGAGCCACCCTTTTCCGCCGCGGACGTGCTGGAGTGGTATCGCCTGCGCTGGCAGGTCGAATTGGTGTTCAAGCGCTTCAAGTCGCTGGCCCAGTTGGGGCACGTGCCGAAGTACGACGACGACGACAGCGCCAAGGCGTGGCTCTACGGGAAACTGTTCGTGGCGCTGCTGGTGGAGAAGCTGATCCACCACGCCCGCGCGATTTCCCCCTGGGGCTACGACGTGCCGGCGCCGGCGCCCCCCGAGCGCGTGGCGTGACTGCAAGTTCGTGCTCAACCAGGTCACGCGCGCCATCGAACCACCGCTCCCGCTGGCGCGCATGATCAGCGACTGGCGAACGATCTCCGGCGAGCTGGCGGAGCCGCCACGTCGCCGACAGCCGCAACTCTCCGCGTACTTCGGCTGAACTGAGCTGCCGGAGGACCATAGGGCCTTAACAAGTTAGCGCCTATGGGACGAGCCCCCCGCGCACGCCGGGGCGCAGGCCCGGCCGCCGGCGGAGATCGACCAGCGCCTGCGGCGCTATCTCGTCGAGGGGGGCTTTCCCGAAGCGCAGGGCGCGGACCCGCGGGATCGGGCCGCGTTGCTCGGCGGATACGTCGACGTCGTCGTTCTGCGCGACGTGATCGACCGGCACGGGGTGACGAATCCGTTGGCGCTGCGGTGGCTGCGGCGGCAGTTGCTGGCGCATCCCGGCGGCGGCTTCTCGGTGAAGAAGCATTACGACACCCTGCGTTCGCAGGGCATGCGGGTCGGCAAGGACACCCTGCACGCCTATCTCGGCTACCTGGAGGACGCCTTCCTCGTGCGCACCGTCTCCCTGCACGCCGCGTCCGAGCGACAGAGGATGGTCAATCCACGCAAGGCGTATCCGGTGGACCCGGGACTGATCTCCCTGTTCGCACGCAGCGGCCGCAGCCATGCGGGGCGCGCTCTGGAAACCGCGGTCCTGCTGGAACTGGAACGGCGCGGCTGGGAGGTCTCCTACGTACGCACCGCGGAGGGTTGGGAAGTCGATTTCTTCGCCCACCGCGCGGGGGAGACGCCGCTACTCGTACAGGTCTGCCTCGAAACGGGCGACGACGAGACCTGGGAGCGGGAAGTACGTGCGCTCCGGTCGGCGCGTGAGGCATACGACGATGCCCATCTCTTTCTCGTGACGCTCGATTCGTCGCCGCCACGGCGGCGGCTTCCGGATCGCGTGACCTGGGCTCCCGCCGCCCGCTGGCTGCTGGAGGGTTGAGCTCACTCGCACACGACGCCGTCGCCGTCGCCGTCCCGCATGTAGCGGTATGCCGGATGGGCGCGTGGCACCGGCGCGATTCCGTGCCGCCGGGCCTCGGCGCACGTGATGCGGCCGTTGCCGTTGTCGTCCCAGCGTGCGAGAGCCGCGGGGCCGCCGGAGGACGCCGCCCGCGTGGAAGAGGCCGCCGACCCCACCCGCCTTTCGGCCGCAGGCATTGCACCCCAGAGGCCGCGGCCGGCCTGACGCGCCTCGCGCTCGAGTTGCCGGAACCGGTCGAGATACTTGAACGGAAACCGCGTATACGCGTGGCCGTAACCCTGCCTGACGATCTCCGCGTTGGCGAACGTGCCGTCCGGCAGGTAGACGTAAGCGAGCGTCCGCCCGTAGCGGTCGGTGCGCTCCCAGTCGTGCTCCAACCGCACCCGCTGGCCTTCGAGCAACCGCTTCGTGAAGGCACTGGCCTCCCTGCCGAAGAACTCGACCGGGCGCCGCGGATCGACCGACTCCGGGGTGTCGACGCCGATCAGGCGCACGCGCCCTACGTCGTGAACGATGATCGTGTCGCCGTCGACGACCCGCTCGACGCGCTGCGCCTTCGCGAGCGCGGGTGCGAGGACGAGCAATACGACTGCCAGCACTGCCGCAACCGCGCTGCGGCAGGAACCGCAACCTCGGAGCCGAGCCATCGACCGCCACCCTCCGCCGGCGACGCAGATGGCAGGAAACGCCATCCGACGGCCGCCGGAAGGTGGCAATTATCGCGTACAGTCCTCGTCAGGTTCTGCACATAGCGCACAGAGATGGCAGGTCGAAAACTCCGGCGAGCCGCACGAAACGAGGAGACACGAACCGAGGGTGTCGCAGGCGCCGCGCCGATGCGCCCCGCTACGCCGGCGCGGGCTCGGCCGCCGCGGACCGCGCGCACTCGGTGAGATGGCGCAGCGCAGCTCCGACCCCGCCCGGCTCGTGCGGAACGCCGTCCAGCGCCAGGCCCATCTCGACGCCGGCCAGCGTGCCGAGCAGGCTCAGGTCGTTGAAGTCGCCGAGATGACCGATCCGGAACACCTTGCCGGCGAGAATCCCGAGACCCACGCCGAGCGCCATGTCGAAGCGATCGAGGATCACGTCCAGCAGGCGCCCGGCGTCGTGGCCCTCCGGCGTCAGGACCGCGGTGAGCGACGAGCTGTACTCGGAGGGGTTGACGCAGAGCAGCTCGAGACCCCATGCCCGCACCGCGCGCCGGGTCGCCTCCGCGTGGCGGTCGTGCCGGGCGAAGACGTTGTCGAGCCCCTCCGCCTGGAGCATGCGGAGCGCCTCACGCAGGCCGAAGAGGAGGTTCGTGGCCGGGGTGTAAGGGAAGAACCCCTTCTCGTTGGCGGCGAGGATCGGTCCCCAGTCCCAGTAGCTGCGCGGCAGCCGGGCGGCGGCGTGCGCGGCCAGCGCCCTGTCCCCCACCGCGTTGAAGCTGAGGCCGGGCGGCAGCATCAGCCCCTTCTGCGACGCGCCGACGGTGACGTCGACGCCCCACTCGTCGTGCCGGTAGTCGATGGAGGCCAGCGACGAGATGGTGTCGACCATCAGGAGCGCCGGATGCCGTGCGGCGTCGAGGGCGCGGCGGACGGCCGCGATGTCGCTCGCCACGCCGGTCGAGGTCTCGTTGTGCACGACGCAGACCGCCTTGATGGCATGGGCGGCGTCCTCGGCGAGCCGCGCCTCGACCTGCGCCGCGTCCACGCCGCGCCGCCAGTCGCCGGGGAGGAATAGCGGATCGAGCCCGAGCCGGGTGGCGATGCCCTTCCAGAGGGTCGCAAAGTGCCCGGTCTCGACCATCAGCACGCGGTCGCCCGGCGACAGCGTGTTGGCGAGCGCCGCCTCCCACGCTCCGGTCCCCGATGCGGGAAACAACACCACCGGGTAACGGGTCTGCACGACGACTCCCATCCCGGCGAGCACCTCGCGGGTCAGCTCGCGAAACGCGGGCCCGCGGTGATCGATGGTCGGGGCCGCCATCGCGCGCAGAACACGCTCCGGCACATTCGTCGGTCCGGGGATCTGCAGAAAGTGTCGGCCGCTGGCGTTTGACATGCCGTTAATCTAGCGTACCTGTGTCGTCCGATGGCCGTGCCGCACGCGCTCAGCGCCATTCTTTCCGCTCGGCGAGGCATCGCGTCCTGACCGATTTATACTGCGCCGCATGAGTGACCTCCGGACCGATCTCGAAGCGCGGCTCGCCGGCGAGGTCCGCTTCGACGACGTATCGCGCGCGCTGTACTCCACCGACGCCAGCGTCTACCAGATCCAGCCGGTCGGGGTGGCCGTAGTCCGCTCGCGGGAGGACGTGCTGGCGGCGCTTGCCTGCGCGCGCGAGCACGAATGCTCCGTCACCGCGCGCGGCGGCGGCACGTCTCAAGCGGGCCAGGCGATCGGGGCCGGGCTGCAGATCGACACCTCGAAGTACTTCAATCGCGTCCTGGAGGTGAACGTCGAGGAGCGCTGGGCGCGCGTGGAGCCGGGCATCGTGCTCGACGAGTTGAACGCACAGCTCGCGCCGCACCGCCTGCAGTTCGCGCCCGACATCTCCACGGCCAGCCGCGCGACCATCGGCGGAATGATCTCGAACAACTCGAGCGGCGCGCGGTCGGTGCGCTACGGCAAGACCATCGATCACGTGCTCGACCTGCACATGGCGCTGGCCGACGGCTCGATCGCGCATCTGCGGCCCCTCACACCCGAGGAACTGGAAGCAGCCTGCGCGGCGGATACCCTCGAAGGCGCCTGCTACCGCACGGTCCGCGAGACGGCCGCGCGGCACGCGGCGGAGATCGAACGGCGCTATCCGAAAATCCTCCGCCGGGTCGGCGGCTACAACCTCGACGCGTTCACCCCGGCCCGCAACGGCCGGCCCGCTGCGCCGTTCAACCTGGCGAAGCTGATCGTCGGCTCGGAGGGCACGCTCGGTTTCATCCTCGAAGCGCGTCTCAACCTAGTGCCGCTGCCGAAGGCCAAGGCGGTGCTGACCATCGAGTACGGCGACCTGCTCGACGCGCTCGGCGAGACCCCGGCGATCCTGGCCCATGAGCCGTCCGCCATCGAGGTGATGGACCATTCGATCCTCGACCACGCGCGAGAGAACCCCGCCCTCGACGCGATGCGGCGCGCGGTCCTCAGCACCGAGTGCGGCGCGCTGCTGTGCGTGGAGCTGTACGGCAACTCCGCACAGGAGATCCGCCCGCGTCTCAACCGACTGGAGTCGAACATCCGCGCCCGCGGCGTCGCCACGCACACGACCCGCGCGATCACGCCGGGCGATCAGGCCCGCATCTGGAAGCTGCGCGAGTCGTCGCTCGGCCTCTCGATGGCGATGAAGGGAGACGCCAAGAGCCTCTCGTTCGTCGAGGACACGGCCGTGGCCCCTGAGAAGCTGCGCGACTTCATCGAGCGCTTCCTGGAGGTAATCCGACGACACGGCACGACCGCCGGCGTCTACGCGCACGCGTCGGTCGGGTGTCTGCACGTGCGTCCGGTCGTCAACCTGAAGACGACGGCCGGCGTGCAGCAGTTCGAGGCGATTGCGAACGAGGTCGCGGACTTGGTGCTGGAGTTCGGCGGCGCCCTCTCCGGCGAGCACGGCGACGGCCTCGTGCGCGGACCGTTCATGGAGCGTATGTTCGGCCCGGACCTGTACGAAGCCTTTCGTACCGTCAAGCGCACGTTCGACCCGGACGGGCTGTTCAACCCGGGCAAGATCGTCGACGCGCCGCCCCTGACCGCCAACCTGCGCTACGGCCCGGAATACCGGACGCCGGACCCGGACACTGTCTTCGACCACGGCGATCACGGCGGACTCGGACGCGCGGTCGAGATGTGCAGCGGCGTCGGCGCCTGCCGCAAGACGCTCAGCGGCACGATGTGCCCGTCCTACATGGTGACGCGCGACGAGGCGCACTCGACCCGGGGGCGGGCCAACACCCTGCGCCTCGCGATGAACGGCGCCCTCGGCGACGGCGGCGGCACGCCCGATGCCGGACTCGGCGACCGCGAGGTCTACGACGTGCTGGACCTCTGCCTGGAGTGCCGGGCGTGCAAGACCGAGTGTCCGGTCGGCGTCGACATGGCGCGCTTCAAGAGCGAGTTCCTCTTCGACTACTGGCGGCGCCACGGCACGCCGCTCCGGGCGCGCGTCCTCGGACACATCCGCACGCTGTCGGCGCTGGCCAGCCACGCGGCGCCGCTGATCAACCCGTGGCTGGACCGCGACTGGGTGCGGGCGCTCAACGAGAAGCTCTTCGGCATCGACCGGCGCCGGTCCCTGCCCCGCTGGGCGCGACGTACGCTGGCCAGGGCCTGGCGAAAACGCGCGGCCGGCAACGGCGCGCGGTCGGGCGTCCCGGACGCGGTCCTGTTCAACGACACGTTCACCAACTACTACGATCCGCAGATCGGACTCGCGGCGGCGGACGTTCTGGAGGCGGCCGGGCTATCGGTCGGCCTGGCGCCGCACGCCTGCTGCGGCCGGCCCCTCATTTCGCAGGGCCTGCTGGCCGCCGCGCGCGACCGGGCGGCGAACGTCGTGCGCCGGCTGCACCCGCTGGCCGCGGCCGGGACCCCGATCGTTCTGCTCGAGCCGAGCTGCCTCTCCGCGCTCAAGGACGATGTACCGGATCTGCTGCGCGGCGAGGCGCAGCAACGGGCGCGGGAGGTCGCCGCCGCGTGCGTGCTCTTCGAGGACTACCTGAACCAGCACCTCGCGGATGGCGGCGCGACGCTGCCGCTGAGGTCCGGGCCGGACGAGATCCTGCTCCACGGCCACTGCCACCAGAAGTCGCTCGGCCTCGTCGCCCCTGCCCAGGCGCTCCTCGACCGGATCCCCGGAGCGCGAGTCACCGACCTCGACTCCGGCTGCTGCGGCATGGCCGGCTCGTTCGGCTACACGCCCGAGCATTTCGACATCTCGCAGCAGATCGGGGAGCGCCGGCTGCTGCCGGCCGCACGGGAGCTCGATCCCGGCAACGTGCTGGTGGCCGCCGGCACCTCGTGCCGCCACCAGGTGCACGACTTCACCGGCGTACGGGCGCAACACCCGGCAGTGCTGCTGCAATCGCTGCTCGAACGGTAACGACAGCGTCGAGACTGCTCCCGTGAGCCGGTTGCCGGCCGATGGCTGGGCGGCTAGAATGGTTCTGCTCCTTGAGCCCCCGAGGAAGAGTCCATGAGCGTCATCGTCAGCGAAGTGTACGACGCCCTGCTCAGCGCAGGCGCACCCGAGGCGCAGGCGCGCGCCGCGGCGGCCGCGATCCCGATCCAGGACAATGTGGCCACCAAGGAGGATCTCTCTGAGTTGAAGGCCGAGCTGAAGACGGAAACTGCGGTCCTGAAGTTCGCGATCTTCACGTTCTTCCCCATCGTGATCGGCCTGCTCGTCAAGATCGCGTTCTTCCCCGGTTAGCCACCCCCCAGCCGACTGTTGCGGCAGGGCGCGATGCGCGTAGAATGAGGTGCCGGAGGAACGTCACCCATGCCGATCTACGAGTACCGTTGCCGCGCCTGCGACCACGAGTTCGAAGCCGTCGTCATCCCCACGGGCGGCCCGCCGGCCTGCCCCACCTGCGCGAGCGGCGACCATCTCGAGCGGCTGATCTCGATGTTCGCCGTCAGCTCCGACGGCACGCGGGAGATGAACCTGAAGTCGGCGCGCAAGCAGGCGGCCAAGACCCGCAAGGACAAGCAGGTCGCCGAGCACGAGGCGATTCACCACCACCATCACTGACGTTGGGCGGGGAATCATCCCTGCAAATCATCCAGCAGATGGATGATTTGCAAGGTAAAACCGGCTATCACACCGAAGACGTGCCGTTATCCAAAGGCCTCTTTCACTCCGCAATCGACGACCAGTTCTCGACCAGGTGCGCGGCGGTGCGCCACGCGAGCGCCTGGGCCGTCAGCGTCGGGTTGTGGGATCCGCTCGTCCCCATGACCGACGCCCCGAGGATGCCGAGGTTCGGCATCTCGTGGGAGAAGCCCCAGCGGTCGACGACGTTGGTCTCCGGGTCGTCCCCCATCCGGGTGCCGCCATAGGCGTGGGTGGAGGGGCCCATGGTGCCGAGGCCCTGGCGGATGATCTCCACGGCGCCGGCCGCGCGGAACCACTCCACCATCCGGTCCTGGACGAACGTGGCGATGCGGCGCTCGTTGTCCTTGAAGTCCGCAGTGATGCGGCAGACCGGGTCGCCGAGCGGGTCGGTCACGGTCGGGTGCAGATCGAGGTAGTTGTCCTCGTAGGGCAACGTCGATTTCTGGATGTAGCAGTTGGTCCAGCAGTCGGCGTTGTCGGCCACGAACGCCTTCCACGCCGAGCCCCAGCGCGGTGCGCGTCCGAAGGTGGGCATGCGAGCGGCAGCGATCGGCCGCCGGTCCGAGTACACCCACAGGTTGCCGCCGCCGATGAAATCGAGATCGGAATGGTCGAAGTTGTCGGCCGCCCAGTCGTCTATCGCGACCCCCTGCGCCGGCAGCCCGTACCAGCGGTTGAGCCGGCGCGGGAACAGCGCCAGCACGCCGGCCCCGGTGGCGTGGGTCATGTAGTGGCGGCCGACCTGGCCGCCGTTGTTCGACAGGCCGTTCGGGCACGCCGGCGACGTGGAGAGCAGCATCAGGCGGACGTTCTCATAGGTGTAGCTGGCCAGCAGGACGACATCGGCCGGCTGGACGTACTCCTCGCCATCCTTGATGTACCTGACGCCGGTCGCACGGCCCTCGCCGTCCACCTCCACACGGCGGACGTGGGCCTCGGTCACCACCTGCAGGCGTCCGGTCTCCTGGGCGCGGGGGATCGTCGAGACGGCGGTCGAGTTCTTCGCATCCAGGTGGCAACCACCGCGGTCGCAGAAGCCGTGGTACCCGCACGCCGCCCGGTTCTGGTAGCGGACGGAGTTCACCGCCGCGGGTCCGGGGAAAGGGTGCCAGCCGAGCCCGCGCGCCGCCGCGGCCATCTGCTCGAGGAAGCCGGTCCAGCGCAGGGGCGGCATCGGGTACGGCCGGCGCCGCGGTCCCTCGAAGGCGTTGCCCCGCTGGTCGATCTCGCCGCCGACGTTGCCGGCCTGCCCGGAGACGCCGACCGCGTGCTCCACCCGGTCGTAGTAGTCCTCCAGTTCGTCGAGACCGAAGGGCCAGTCCTCGACCGTCGTCCCCACCGGCAGGCGCGAGGCGCCGTAACGCCGCGACGTCTCGCTGGCGACCCTGAAGTCCCAGGGGTTGAGCCGCCAGCTCTGCGCCCAGTAGTGCAGCGACGTGCCGCCGACCGCATTCATCATCGGGTGCAGGGCGCCCCGGGGAGAATCGGGCGACGACGCGCTGCGCCGATGGACCGGGATCTCGCGGTTCGCCTTCTGCACCGACTCGGGCCAGCCGCGATAGTTGTTGAACAGCTCGTCGGGCGCATGGTCGCGCGCGCGCAGCCAGGAGCCCGCCTCCAGGCCCACCACGTCCATGCCGGCCTCGGCCAGCGGCAGCACGGCGACCCCGCCCACCGCACCGAGTCCGACGACGACGACGTCCCGCTTGGGTAATTCAACGGCCACGGGTCCTCCGTTCGCGGGCGGCGCTGAACGCCGGGAAATCATAGGCGGACACGTGCCGCGAGGGCGGCAGCCGATCGATCCGCTGCAGGTCGGGGGTCACCATCGTGCGCACCCCCGGGTAGCCGAGCATCCGCCAGCCGATGAAATCGACGTTGCCGCCGTGGGCCGGATCGGAGAAGGTGCCCTGGACCGTATGCGTCAGCAACAGGTTGAAGAAGGCCGCCGCCCCGGGCGTGAATCCGGTTGGGACATTGGCCTCCAGGTCGCTCAGCAGCGCGTCCTGGACGGCAGGATCGAGCGCCGCGAAGCGCGCCGCGCGCGACGACCGGGCATACCGGTCGAGCGCCGCGAGACCGCCGCGGTAAGCCTCCAGCGATCCGGCGAGCGGCCCGGCCAGCGCCCGGTCGATGTAGGTCGCCGCACCGGCTTCGAGCGCTCCGGGCCCGCGCTGGTCGGACGGAATCAGTCGCGCGACCACGGCCCGCAACGTCGCCCCCTCGTCGGCGGTGAGCGTTTCGAACGAGTCCGCCGGCGGTTGGGCCGAGGCGACCGCGGTCCCCGGAGCGGGCAGGGACGCCGCCGCCCCGGCCACGACCACCCGTTTGAGCATCTCACGCCGCGACAGATCAGCCATCGTGCCTCCACGCCCCGCCTGGGCGTCGCTCACTTATACCCGGCCGCGTCCCCCCGGAACAAGTGAGGATCGGCAGTATCATGCGGATCCGTCACGTTCGCGTACCGCTCACGAGCGCCGGATCGGTCACGTGCGCCCACGGCTCACGCAAGGAGGTCTCATGCGCATCGGAATCGTCACACTGGCCGCGGCTCTGGTAGCGGGGGCAACCGCCACCGCCCAGGAAAACGACACCCCCGGCGCCGTCAACGTCGCGCCGCCCGACGGCTTTCGCGCCAACCGGTCCTCGTACAGCGCGATCATGGACGTCATCCGGTCGAAGCAGGCCGCGGAGACTGTCAGCGATGCGGACCTCGCGCGGCTCGGCGAGATGCAGCTCGAGGACATCTGGCGCTCGCTCGGCGACTACCGCACGAACTACGTGCGCGGCTTCCGGTCGACGCAGCCGGGCCGGCGCATCGCGGGGCGTGCGTTGACCCTGCGCTTCCTGCCGCCGCGCCCGGACCTGGTGGCGGCCATCGATCAGCTCGCAGCGGAGGGCGACTGGGACCGCCGCTACTACGCCCGGGCGGCCGAGGAGGCACGGCCGGGCGAGGTGGTGGTCGCCGAACTGGGCGGCGCCGACGGACACGTGCTGTTCGGCGGCATGGGGGCGCTCGGGATCAAGCTCCGGGGTGCGGCCGGGGTGGTCATCGACGGCGGCAGCCGGGACCTCGCGGAGCTGGTGGGACCCGCATTCGCCGATTTCCCCGTCTTCGCCCGCTTCTTCGACGTCACCACGACGAGTTGGCTCGGTGTCGAATGGAACGCGCCCGTGCGCATCGGCACGGCCACCGTGCTGCCCGGGGACGTCGTCGTCGCGGACGAGACGGGAGTCCTGTTCTTCCCGCCGGAACTGGTGCCCGACGTGCTGCAGGCGGCCGAGGAACAGGCGGCGCTCGAGGAGCACGAGCGGGAGCTGCTGCGGTCCGGGGAGCACCGTTTCCGGGACGTCTACCCGCTGTCGCCGACCCTCCGCCGGGAGTACGAACGCGACCGGTAGGGTCCGGATGCGCGCCGGACGCCACCGATAGCGCCTCGACGCGGGCCGGACAGGTGGTCGCGGTCGAGCAAGGGGTTGCACCGGAACGGCATCGTGGGAGATACTGCTTATCCCCAAAAGGGCCGCTAGCCCGACACGGGCGCGCTCCGGATGCGGCTCGTGGCTCGGCGTCAGCGCCGTCGGCCCGGGCGATTTCCGTCGGACTCGAACAAGTCCGTGGAACGAGGGTTACGTTGCACCGAGGTCGGCGGGTTGTCCGCAACGCCCGGCGCCACGAGGCGGCCGTTTCAATCCGAGACGAGGCTGCTCGTGCCCGGCGGCGGCTCTCGCCACGCGTTCGCAGCGGAGCCTCACCACGGACGGCGATTGGCGCGCGCTCGCGCGGCGCCGCCGGAGGCAGGCACATGAACAAGCCCACGATGTCAGCGCCGTCAGAGCAACGACGAGTGAAGTACATCCGACGACTGGATCAGGTGCCCGAGATCCCCTCGGACGAGCTCGCGCGGCTGCAGCCGGTGGCCGAGGAGTACGTGTTCCGCGCCAACGACTACTACCTGCGCCTGATCGACTGGAACGATCCCGACGACCCGATCAAGCAGTTGATCATCCCGCGCCAGGAGGAACTGAACGACTGGGGCCGGCTCGACGCGAGCAACGAGAGCGCGGTGACCGTCGCCCGCGGCGTGCAGCACAAGTACGTCGACACCGTGCTGCTGCTGTGCAACGAGGTCTGCGGCGCCTACTGCCGCTACTGCTTCCGCAAGCGGCTGTTCATGGACGACAACGACGAGGTGACGAACGACGTCGGCGCGGGGCTGGCCTACATCGCCGAGCACCCGGAGGTCTCCAACGTCCTGCTGACCGGCGGCGACCCGCTGCTGATGAGCACGCGGCGGCTGATCGAGATCTTCGAAGCGTTGCGCGGCATCGAGCACGTGCGGATCATCCGCATCGGCTCGAAGATGCCGGCGTTCGACCCCTGGCGCGTCCGGCGGGACGAGGAGCTGCAGGCGGCGTTCCGGAAGTACTCGACGCCCGAGAGACGCATCTACCTGATGGCGCACTTCGATCACCCGCGCGAGCTGACCGACGACGCGATCGCCGGCATCGACACCTGTCTCCGCAACGGCGTCATCTGCGTGAACCAGTGCCCGCTGATCAAGGGCGTCAACGACGACCCGGACGTCCTCGCGGAGATGTACTCGAGGCTCTCCTACATCGGCTGCCCCCCGTACTACCTGTTTCAGGGACGGCCGACGGCGGGCAATGAGCCGTACGAGGTGCCGATCGTGCGGGGCTGGCAGATCTTCCAGCAGGCGCTCCGAAGGGGTTCCGGCCTCGCGCGGCGGGCCAAGTACTGCATGTCGCACGAGACCGGCAAGGTCGAGCTCGTCGGCGTCGACGACGAGCGGATCTACCTCCGCTATCACCAGGCCAAGAACCCGGACGACCTGGGACGCTTCTTCATGCGGCGACGTGACGACGACGCCCACTGGCTGGATCAGCTCGAGCCGGTCGAGGCCGAGCTCGCCTGCGCGAATTGAACGACAATGGCGGTTCCTGCCCGGCCCCCGCTGATGACGGCGGAACAATTGTTCGAGCTACCGGATGACGGCTACCGCTCCGAGCTCGTCGGAGGTGAGATCGTTCGCATGACGCCGACCGGCGGGACACACGGCATCGTGGCGATGCGGATCGGCGTCCTGCTCAGCGAGTACGTCGAGGCGCATCGCCTCGGCGTCTGCTTCGCGGCCGAGACGGGGTTCATCCTGCAACGCGATCCGGACACGGTCCGCGCCCCCGACGTCGCGTTTGTCGCGGCCGGCCACGTACCGAATACCGGAATTCCGACGTTCTACTGGCCGTCTGCCCCGGACCTCGCCGTTGAAGTCCTTTCGCCATGGGATCGCCCGGCGGAGGTCCGGCGCAAGGTCGATGAGTACTTCGCTGCCGGAACCCGACTGGTCTGGATCGTCGACCCGGCGGCCCATACGGTTCACGTCTACCGGTCGCCGGACGACGTACATGTCCTCCGAGACGACGACGAGCTGAGCGGAGACGACGTGCTGCCGGGGTTCCGCTGTCCCGTGAAACGGCTGTTTCCACTCTAGCCAAGTCGTACTTCCGTTCGGTCTCGCGGTGAGCGGCTCACGCCGTCGGTTTGCGGAACACAAGGATCTTCTCGTCCAGCATGACGTTGTAGAGGCCGAACACGATCTTCGGAATCTCGCGCTCGCGTTCCAAACCGGCATCGACCGCCCAGTCCCCCATCTCCCTGGTAGTCGTATACTCGCTGCGGTCAACGGTCGCGTCTCCGATCACGAACGCGGCTTTGGCACCGGGCTTCAGAACCCTCGCAACCTCATGGAACATCCGCTGCATATCCTCGTTGTAGAGCGCCAGTTTGTCCTTTGGACCACGACCACGGACGCCCGTCATCTCTCCTCGGAGCGCCGCCGAGTTTACTCCCAGGGCCTTTAACCCATCCATCTTTACCAAGATTAGCGGTCGTTTTGCGGATTTGGGCGGTTTTCGTGGAGTGCGAGGCCTGTAACTTGTTGATTATAAAGGATCGGGTTTCGCCAGAGACGAATGCAGTGCCATAATCGTATAACAATAGTTGCCTGGGACAGGGTGCGTCCGCTATGGTGAGCGCCATGTTCATTCGGCGCACCCAAACCCGGCGGACTGAGGACGGAAAGCCCTACTTCTCTCATCGCCTCGTGCACGCCGAACGCCTCGGCAGCAGCGTGCGCCAGCGCACCCTCCTCAACCTCGGTCGCCACTTCGATATTCCTCAGGCGGACTGGCCGCTGCTGTGCGCCCGCATCAACGATGCGTTGAGCGGTCAGGCGCCGCTGGTGGCCGATTGTCCGCCTGCCGTGGAGGAGGAAGCGCAACGGATCGCGGCGCAGTTGATCGCCCGCGGCGCGGCCGCGCCGACCGCCGGACCGACCGATGTGCAGCCGGTCGATGTCGACTCGTTGCGGCTGGTCCGGCCCCGCAGCGTCGGCGTGGAGCAGGTCGGCCTGTGGGCGCTCGAGCAACTGGACCTGCCGGCGCTGCTGACCCGGTTGGGCGTCAACGGCGCCCTGCGCAGCGCGGCCACCGGCGCCATCGTCGGGCGTCTGGCCGCGCCCGCCTCGGAGCGCGCGACGCACCGCTGGCTGCAGGAGCGCAGCGGTCTCGGGGAGTTGCTCGGCGTCGACTTCGAGACCGTCGGTGCGATGCAGTTCTACCGCGCCTCGGACGTGCTGGTGAAGCATCGCGAGGCGATCGAGGCGCATCTGTTCGACCGCGCGATGGGGCTGTTCGACCTGCAGCCGACGGTGACGCTCTACGACCTGACCAACACCTACTTCGAGGGCGAGGCGAGCGACCAGCCGCAGGCGCAACGCGGGCACTCGAAAGAGAAGCGCAGCGACTGCCCGCTGCTGACCCTGGGCCTGATGCTCGATGCCAGCGGCTTCGTGCGCCGCTCGAAGGTCTTCGCCGGCACCGTCCGGGAACACCGGACGCTGGCCGGGATGCTCGAAGCACTGGAGGCGCCGGTCGGCGCCCTGGTGGTGATGGACCGCGGTGTCGCCACCGACGCCTGTGTGACGTGGTTGCGCGACAACGGCTACCGCTATCTGGTGGTCAGCCGCGAACGCCACCGCCGCTTCGATGCCGATGCCGCCGTGTCGCTCCAGACGCAGTCGGACCAGACCGTGCACATGCACAAGGTGGTCTCGACCGACCCCGACGAAGTGCGCCTGTACTGCTACTCCGAGGAGCGGGCCGAGAAGGAGCGGGGCATCGTCGAGCGTTTCGCCTCCCGCTTCGAGACCGCCCTGACGAAGCTCAACGACGGGCTGTCGCGTCCCCGTGCGCACAAGCGCCTCGACCAGGTCTGGCAACGCATCGGACGGCTGAAAGCCAAGCATTCCCGCGTCGCCTCGCACTACCAGATCACCGTTACCGCCAACGAGGCCGGCGACCAGGCCGTCGCCGTCAACTGGACCCGCCGCCCCCAGGACGGCTCGATGGTTACCCATCCGGGCGTCTACTGCCTGCGCAGCAGCGAGACCGACTGGAACGAAGACGCCTTGTGGCGTACCTACACCACGCTCACCGACGTCGAGGCGGTATTCCGCTCGCTCAAGTCCGAGCTCGGCCTGCGCCCGATCTACCACCGCAAGCCGGCGTGGGCCGACGGCCACCTGTTCATCACCGTCATCGCCTACCAGCTCGTGCAGGTCATCCGCACTCGGCTGCGCGCGCGCCGCGAACACGCCAGGTGGACCACGCTACGCCGCGTCCTCGAAGGCCAGCAGCGCGTCACCGCCACCTTCCGCCGTCCCGACGGACGCACGCTGCATGTGCGCACGGCAACCCAAGCCGAACCCGATCAGCGGGCCATCTACGACGCGCTCGGCGTCGACCCACATCCCGGCGGCGTCCGCAAGACGCTCGTCTGACCGACCAATTTCCCCGGTTCGTACGCGTTTGTAGTGCCACTCGGGCATTTCTGTCGGCGTAAACCACTGATTCTAAATTGGTTTAGTTTTGTGGTTGGTAAACTTGGGTTAAGGCATGGTCGTCGTTCTTCACGTAGTCCAGAGCGATAGAATAGGGCGGTGATGTGACGACGGCGTCCACCGACGCATCCTTGACTCCCGCAGCGCGCAAATCCCGAGCGTCGCCGAGTACCGCGGATACCCGGCCCGGCGTGATCCGGAAACGGCTCAACGCACTCGCGTGCGCCTCAACCGCCTCAAGCATGGCCAGGAGGTTCTTGCGAAGGGACACATGGCCGTCTCGTTTCCGCCTGGACACGTCGCTGAGGGCTACCATGCGTGCAACCTGGAAGAAGTCAGCGACAGTTGGGTTGTCGTCCTGCACGATCGACGCGTCAAGCGGATCAACTTCGTCCTCGTTGAGAACTGCACGCACGCGGGATCGCACGCGAGCCACAGCAGTCACCGAACGAGTCTTCACCCGCGTCAATAGCACGCATAGCGGCGACACGTCGACGCCGATACAGTCGATCCCGAGCAAAGAGGCTTCGAGTGCTGTCGTCCCACTACCCACATAGGGATCCAGCACCAGCGACCCTGGTGCGACGCCGACGATATTGAGCAACGCGCGGACCATCTGTGGATGGAACTTCCCGCGATACGGATAGATCCAGTGGGTCAGGTACTGATTGACCGACCGGGTACGGTTGAAGATGCCGCCCTGGTAGTTGGGTCGTATGAGCTGTTCGTAGCTCGTTGGGTTGCCGTCGAGCGTGCCGACGTACGCTGCGCGATTCAGTACATCGGTAGCCGTGCCGTTGACGCGTACGTCAACCCGCCACGGGTTGTCGTCATCCTGCTCCCAATGCTCGCAACCGAGGGATCGCGCCTCGATCCGAGCGAGCAGTGCCTCGTACATGAACTGAACATTTCTCGGAAGGGTAATGATGCTCACAAGCGGACGGTACCAAAAAATGTGCCCCAGTACAACAGTGGACCGTCTGCTTCCGCTGCCAGCCTGATCCAGGAGGGCGTCAGTGATAGCTCAGTCATCGTCGTCGTCGCTTGCATCCCGCAAGTACCGCGACAACCGAGCGACCGAGTGGCACTCGTCACGATAGGCACGCAACGGAAAGGTGACGCCAACGGTGCCGCGCTTCCTGAACGTGGTGCGCTGCGCTCACTCAACGTAGAAATGTCGCAGCTCTTCCATCCGGCGCAAGTCGATCACGGGGGTGCCCGCGATCGGACAGCGGTCCGACGCTGGGGGTTCCGCGTTGATCTCAACCCCGTGAGGCGGGCGCTACTCAAAGGGTCCAAGTGTGCGGCCGAAGATTCTGTCGAGACGCTCCTGCCATCCCCCGCCCCCCATATTCACGTCGATAGCGACGAATCGTGCCGACATCCGCATCGCTCAATCCCAACTCTCCGTTGGGCTGTACCTCGTCTCGGAATCTCGCGAGCAAGGTCTGAAAACCTCCTTGACCCGCAATGGGCTCGTTCAAGACCGCTATCTCGTGTTCGTTCAGAATGACAGTGGGCACGCGGTACTCCCTTCGACGTGTGGCCGGGAAACTGTCCCCTAACCGGCTCGGAGAATAGCGCACCTTGCTGTCCCGTGGCCAGCGGCCCATGCGCGGGGTGGCCCTTGGGTAGACGGCCACGCAATGCCGACTAGGGCGTGTTAACACTATTGGCCGGATCGTGGTATCGTTCCTGGATGGAGCTCACCGAAACGCAGTACGCACCCATCGCGTCCTGTCTCCCGCGACAGCGTGGCAATGTCAGCATGCCCAATCTGCAGGTGCTCAACGCGATCCTGTACGTCGCCGAGCAGGGGTGCAAGTGGCGAGGGTTGCCGAGGCGCTTTGGGAACTGGCACACGATCTACACCCGCATGAATCGTTGGTCCAAGAACGGGGTGCTCGACCGGGTCTTCGAACACCTGCAACGCGCCCAGTTGATCCGCATCAAGTTGGAGGCGGTGTCGCTGGACAGCACCATCGTCAAGGTCCATCCCGACGGCACGGGGGCTCGAAAAAAAACGGCCCCCAAGCCATCGGCAAATCCCGCGGCGGGTGGACCACCAAGATTCATCTGGTTGCCGCGGATGCTCGAATGGCATTGACGTTTGCGCTCTCGCCCGGCCAAGCCCACGACGGCCCGGAGGGCCGGAAGCTCCTGACCAGCCTGGGGCCGCAAGATGCCGAATTGGCCTTGGTGATGGACCGCGCGTACCAGGGCGACGAAACCCGCCAACTGGCGCTGGACCTCGGATTCACACCAGTGGTGCCGCCGATCAAGACCCGGACGGACCCGTGGGAGTACGACCGGGAGATGTACAAGCGACGCAACGAAGTCGAGCGTCTGTTCCGCCGACTGAAGGGCTATCGCCGGATCTTCTCCCGATTCGAGAAGCTGGATGTGATGTTCATCGGCTTCATCCACTTCGTGCTCATGTTCGACGCGCTGAGGCAGTGTTAACAGGCCCTAGTTGCGGCGATTCGGCGTCTGATCGAGGAGTGGGATCCGGAATCCAAGGATGCCCGCCGCTCGAACGAGGACCAGTTTTAGGCCTTTCTGGGCCGTCGCTGCGTCGCTACAACCCGAGCAGGTTCGTCCGGCGCTTCGCGAGCCCCTGCTCCGCGGCCCAGAGATCGAGCTCGACCGAGGCCAGTTCGTCAACCACCGGAACGGCGAGGCCGTCCTGGCGCAGGTCAATCGCCTTGATGTACGTTCGGCAGGATCCGCACTCTTCCAAACGGATGTGCGGCCAGGACTCCGAGACGTGATGCGGGCGCTTGTCCGCCCGCTCTTCGCCGCAGGCGGGACACCGCGTCCGCGGGAACGTCCACTCGGTGAGGCAGAGCGAACAGAGGAGGGTGCGCCGTCCCTTGATCTCCGGCTCGTCGCGAAGCACCGCGGCGAGCGGTGCCGCGCCGCAGTACGGGCACGCGACGCGAACTCGCTCGTTCGGAGCAACCTCACCGTGCCTGCTGTCGTCATTCACGCCGGCAGAAGCAGGAGACCCGGCCGCATCGCCGCTCGCCGACGCCGCGAGCGCCTCCGCAATGGGCTGAACGAAAGCCCGCGGAAAGAACTCCAGCACCGCGGCATCGCAGTCGAGCCGGGCCGCGACCGCGTCGATAGATCCCCGAGCCAGCACGGCGCTCAACAGCTCCGACATCGCGGCCGGCTCCGAAGCGAGCCGCCCCGCCATCGACCGCAGCACCTCGGTCGCCGACGCAGGGACGGCGCGTACGAAACGCGCGAAGTCCCGCTCGCGAGGCCGGTCCGGAAGCAGTTCCAACCGCAGCCGGGGCGGGTGGCCGTCGGTAGCCTCGACCGCACTCGGCCAGCGCGACTTCAGGGCCTTGCGGTAGAGCGGCTCCTGAAGGACCAGCACATCGTCATAGAACGCCAGCAGCTCGACGGCGTGCGGATGCTCGTCCCCCAGGCGCCCGACTCGATGCCGGCGGCGCGACCAGACCGGGTGTGGTGGCATGCCCTGACCGAGTGTCCCTTCCTCTTCATGGCGTCAGCGGGTGCCGCCAACGCAAACCGGTGAACCGGGCGAAGTCCCGGTCCACGGTCACGAGCTCGCAGCCGGCCTCTATCGCGATCGCCGCGAGATAGGCATCGGCCACGAGGTTGCCGGCCACCGCGTGCCTGCGGCACAGAAGATCGAAGATCTCCCAGTGCCCGGGCCCTGGCCGGACAGGCACGCAACTCGAGGGCGACAGCATTTGTCGCGTGAACGACAGCGCCTCGGACGACGTGCTGGGCTCTCTGAACACGCGACGGTTGGTCACGATCCGCACGAATGCGCTGAGCACGAGTTCGGACATGCCGTACGGACGGCCGGCGTTGACGACACCCTCGAGCCAGCCGCGGTATCGATCGTGCTCCGCCATGTCCTCGCGGTAGGCGTACACGAGGACGTTGACGTCAGGCAGGATCACGGCCGCCGGTCCATTACATCGAGCAGCGCCGCATTGCTGTCGATGGTCACACCAGGCTGCAAGCCGCCGCAGCCTCCCGTCGGCAGCGTAATCCGCCCGGCCGGAAGCGGCTTGGCACGGCGGGCCAGCAGGTCTCTGAGCCCCTCGTCGATGAGCGAGGTCAGCGTTCGACCCGCTTGCGCCGCATAACGCTTCGCATCTGCAAGGAGTCGATCGTCGAGCCGCACGGTTGTTCGCACGCCCCCAGCCTAGCGCTGGTATGTCAGTATGTCAAACATGCTTCCGGCCCGTTTTGTCGGATGGCGAGTACGAAACCCGTGGGGCACCCGCGGCCAGACGCCGGCTACGGACGCGTCTGCTCTTCGTGCCAGCCCGGATGGTGATGGCGGGCCCAGCGCCCCGTCACCGTCCCGTCGATCATCGCGCGGGCGGTACCGGGATAGGCGATGGTGCCGAGGTAGACGTGGACGATCAGCAGCAGGCCGCCGCCGAGGGTGGCGAAGTAGTGCGCGAGGCGCATCCACTGCAGCAGGGCGGAGCCGAACGACGCGGGGAACCATAGCAGGACGCCGCTGACGACGAAGACGATGGCCAGCAGGCCCTGGAACCAGAAGAACATCTTCTGGCCGGCGTTGTACTTGCCGGCCGGCGGCACGTTCGCCGAATCGCGGGTCGCGTAGTGGCGTACCGCGCGCAGCCAGCGCCAGTCGGTGTCGCCCAGGAACATGTCGCGGATCCAGATCGCGATCATGAACCCCATCCCGCCGGCGAACAGCACGCCGACCCAGGGATGCAGCACCCGCGCGGAGGGGCCGCCGCCGAGCAGCGTGGTCAGCCAGAAGAGCGCCGGGTAGGCGAAGGCGAGACCGGTCGCCAGCAACAGGACGAACGACACCCCGACCACCCAGTGGACGATCCGCTCGGCGAAGGTGAAGCGATTCAGCACCCGGTCAGCCATGGGTCGGTCAGTGATGTGCGCCGGGGCTTCAGGCCACCGGCGCGCCGGCGTCCCCGCCCGGTTCGTGTTCCTCGTGCTCCTCCAGCCGCTCGGGCCCGTAGCGGAGGAAGTGCCCCACCACGCCGAGCACGCCGAAGCCCATCAGGTAGGCGCCGATCCGCTTGAGGAACCCGAGTCCCGTCATCGGCATCGGACTGGCGGTCGGATCCGTCGGCAGGCTGTAGTCCTCCAGCCGGTCGCCGTGCGGTACGACGTACATCATGTGCGTGCCGCCGACGCCGGCCGGGTTGTAGACGGCCGCGTTGTCGTAGCCGCGCGCGTTGAGCGTCTCCACCTTCCGGTCGGCCAGCGCCAGCATGTCGTCCTTGCTGCCCCAGGAGATGGCGTTGGTCGGGCAGGTCTTGACGCACGCCGGCTCCAGCCCCGCCTCGACCCGGTCGACGCACATGTTGCACTTGGAGACCTTGCGCGTGTGGACGTCGAAGCGGGGGATGTCGAACGGGCAGCCGGTGACGCAGTACTGGCACCCGATGCAGTTCTCCTGGTTGAAGTCGACGATGCCGTTCGTGTACTGGACGATCGCCCCGGGCGCGGGGCACGCGAACAGACAGCCCGGATCCTCGCAGTGCAGGCAGGCGTCCTTCTTTATCAGCCAGTTGAGGTTGCCGTCGATCTCGACCTCGTTGAAGCGCATCAGGAGCCACGTCTTCGGGCTCAGGTCCTTGTGGCTCTGATAGCTGCCGAAGTTGGCGGTCGGCTCGACGCCGAGGTCGTTCCACTCCTTGCAGGCGACCTCGCAACCCTTGCAGCCGATGCAGGCCCCGATGTCGACCAGCTTGGCGTAGGTCGGCCCGCCGGAGCGGAGCGCGTCTATCGGAATGTAGGCGTCCGGGCTCGCGGACACGCGGCGAATGGAGAGGGTGTCGGCCATGTCAGGTCGCTTGTTCCAGGTTCACCAGGAATGACTTGAACTCCGGGCAGCGGGTGTTCGCGTCCCCGACGAACGGCGTAAGCAGGTTCGCCATCGACCCCTGCGTCAACCCCACGAAACCCCAATGGACCGGGATGCCGACCGTCCAGACCACCTTGCCGTTGACGCGCAACGGCTTGATGCGCTTGGTGACGATCGCCGTCCCCTGCACCTCGCCCCGTTTCGACCAGACGCGCACCTGGCTGCCGTTCGGAATCCCCTTCTCCGCGGCCAGACCCTCCGGCACCTCGACGAAGAAGTCGGGCATCGCCTCGACCAGCAGGGGCACGTTGCTCGTCACGAAGTGCTCCCGCTCGACGACGCGGTAGATGGTGCAGGCGTACGGGAAGTCGTCGTCGCCGGTGGCGAGCGTCTCGCGCGCGCCGTCGTACCAGTGGATGACCGGGTTGATCGGCACGTTGTCGTGCAGCACGTTCGGCGACGGGCTCTCGACCGGCTCGTAGTGCTCCGAGAACGGACCGTCCGCCAGATGCGTGCTGAACAGGCGCGCGACCCCCTCCTCGGTCATGATGAAGGCCCCGGCCGCATCGGGCGGCGTCGTCCGGCCGTAGTCCGGGACGTCGCCGATCCACTCGCGCCCGTTCCAGGCGATGCCGGCCCGGGCCGGATCCCACGGGCGCCCGTCGGCGTCGGCCGACGCGCGGTTGTAGAGCACGCGCCGGTTGGCCGGCCAACTGAACGCCCAGTCGTGGTGCATCCCGAGGCCGGTCGGGTCGGCGGTGCCCCGCCGCTGCATCTGGTTGCCCGCCTCGGTGAAGCTGCCGGTGTAGATCCAGTTGCCCGACGTCGTCGACCCGTCGTCGGCCAGCTCGCCGAACGACGAGAGCAGCCGCCCGCTGCGCCGGTCGTAGCCGTTGATCTCCTTCGCCAGCTCGACCATCTTCGGTTCGCGCGGGTTCAGATACTCCCACGTCAGGTGCTGGATCGCGTCGTTCCAGGCGCCGCCCTCGGCCTGGTACAGCTCCTTCACCCGCCAGAACAACTCGGACAGGATCCAGGTGTCGGCGCGCACGCCGAGCGGCGGGTCGATCGCCTTCTCCTTCCACTGCGCCCAGCGCCCGCTGTTGGTGAACGAGCCGTCGCGCTCGATCCAGTGGGAGGACGGCAGGTAGAGCACCTCGGTGTCGATCTCCGCCGGGTTCATCCCCGGTGCCTTCCAGAACTCGGCCGAATCGAGCATGAAGGGGTCGATGACCACCTTCCACTTCAGCTTCGACATCGAGTCGAGCAGGCGGGGCACGTCCGGGCCCGCCAGCAGCGGGTTGAACCCGAGGGCGACGAACCCTTCCAGCGTCCCCTGGTGCGCCTTGTCCCAGATCGACAGCCACGTCGCGTCGCCGTCCTGCTTGGCGAGGTAGTCGTAGGCGAAGTCGTTGTCGCGCGTCGCGTGCTCCCCGAACCACGCCTTCATCTGCGAGACGTAGAACTTCGGGTAGTTGCCCCAGTAGTTGACGGTGTCGGGGACGAGCGGCCGCGGCGTCGAGTCGCCCAGATGCGCCGCCAGCGACGTCTGCGGCGGCGTCGGCACCTTCAGGTAGCCGGGCAGGATGCCGGCGACGATGGCGTGGTCCGTCGCCCCCTGCACGTTGGCGTGCCCGCGCAGCGCGTTGATGCCGCCGCCCGGCCGGCCGATGTTGCCGAGCAGCAACTGCAGGATCGCCGCGGTGCGGATGATCTGGCTGCCGACCGTGTGCATCGTCCAGCCGACCGCGTACATGATCGTCCCGACCCGGTCGGCGCGGCCCGTCGAGCAGATGATCTCGGCCATCTGCAGGAACTCTTCCGCCGAGCAGCCCGCGATGTCGGCGACGACGTCCGGGGTGTAGCGATCGTAGTGCTGCTTCAGCAACTGGAACACCGAGCGCGGGTGGGCCAGCGCCGGGTCGCGGCGGACGTAGCCGTCCGCAATCCGCTCGTAGTCCCAGGCCGTCTTGTCGTAGTTGCTAGCCGCCTCGTTGAAGCCGGCGAACAGGCCGTCTGCGAACCCGTAGTCCTCCCCGACGACGAACGTCGCGTTCGTGTGCGCGCGCACGTAGTCGGCGTGGAACAGGTCGTTTTCGAGCGCGTAGCGGATCAGGCCGCCGAGGACGGCGATGTCCGAGCCGGGCCGGATCTGCATGTGGCGGTCGGCGACGGCCGACGTGCGGGTGAAGCGCGGATCGATCGTGATGAGCTTCGCGCCGCGGTTGTCGCGCGCGTCGATCGCCCACTTGAACCCGCAGGGATGATTCTCGGCCGGGTTGGCGCCCATCACCAGGATGACATCGGTGTTCTTGATGTCCTTCCAGTGGTTGGTCATCGCCCCGCGGCCGAACGTGGCGGCCAGACTGGCCACCGTGGGGCTGTGTCATATGCGGGCCTGATGGTCGATGTAGACCAGGCCCATGGCGCGCATCGTCTTCGTGATGAGGTAGGCGTCCTCGTTGGAGACGGTGGCGCTGCCGACCCAGGCGATCCCGTCGGCGCGGTTGACGACGCGGCCCTGGTCGTCCCGTTCGCGGAACGAGGCGTCGCGCGAGTCCTTGAACTTGCGCGCGAACCAATCCATCGCCGTGTCCCAGTCGACCTCTTCCCACTCCGACGCACCCGCCCGGCGCAGCAGCGGCTGATGCCTCAACCGCGGGCTGATCGCGAGCTGCATCTGCGACGCGCCCTTCGGGCAGAGCGTGCCGCCGTTGATGGGACTGTCGGGGTCGCCTTCGACGTGGATGACGGTGTTCTTCGTGTTCAGGCCGCCGCTGCCGTGGACGTAGGCGAGCGTCCCGCAACCGACCGCGCAGTACGGACAGATGGTCCGGTACTCCGTGGCGTTGCGGATCTTGAGCTGGCGGACCGCGGCGTGCGCCGGCTGCAGATCGAAGCCGAGAGCGCTGACCGCGAGGCCGCCGGTGACCGAGGCCTTCAGGAACGTGCGACGGGAGATGTCCATAGGCGTTCCGTGCTCTGGTGGTTATACCACAACGCGCCGGAGGGGTTGCCTCGGGTCCGCCCGACGACCAGCGGCAGCGTGTCGGCGCAGACGCCTGCCACGGAGCCCTGAACGCCCAGGCCCGACTACGTGAAATCCGCCCGCCACAGGCTTGCGGCGCGTGCCGCAAGCCGCCGCTGGCGCTCGTCCAGCAGCGCCGGGGTCCATTCCTCCGGCGCCATGTCGGCGATCTCGCTCGTCAGCGCGTACGCACTCGTTTCGTAGGCGGCCCGCTTGGTCGGGTACGCCGCGTTTCCGACGTTCCGGTTCAGCGTTCGTTCGAGCAGCGTCAAGTTGCCCAGGCGGTCGACCGCCGCCTCCCAGCGGTCAGCCGGGAAGACCTCGGCCCATTCGCCGGCCGGGTTCTCCGGCAGTACATGTTCCACTGTCCCCGGGTCGGTTTCGGGATCGACCGCGCGCTCGCCGGCGTCCATCTCCAGCCGGGCCAGCACATAGCGGGCGAGCTTCCCGCGCTGCCCCGTGGAGCCAACCGCCCATCGTGCGAAGGGGTGCGGCTCTTTTTCGTAGAGGAGTTTTGCCCTATTCATGGGCCTTTTTGCCCGCGGATGCGTCTCTCCAGTGCTCATTTTCGGGGGGACAGCAACCAAGCCAGCGCGTACCCGCGTCTTTCCGGCGGCCAGCCGAGCCTCGAAACGGTGCCGAACACCGTCGGTCTGTCCCCCTCAGGCGCGCTCCCTTCTGGACATTCGCGCGGCGTTCTGGTACGGTGCCGTGGGAAGGGAGGCAGGCCTGCGATGGCTGTGACGACAGGATTCCAGGGACGTACATTCGACGTGCCGCAAACCGGCGTCCCTTGCATCGATCTCCCGAGCCGAGCCCCGTGCGTAGCGGCCGATGCTATCTTCGCGGATGCCAAAGCCTTCCTCTCGTCCAGCGAAGCCCGGCAGATGAGCGAGAGCGAACTCGAACGGGAACTGCACCGGCGGGGTCAGGATTTGGTACGCAAGCTCCTGCAAAGACATCGCGACCAACGCAGCCCGAAAGAGGCTGCTGGTCCGGCCGAGGACACCAGCGGTGTCGAGTGCTCGGAGCCGCGCGAGCACGAAAGCCACGCCGAAACGACCTCCGGCACGATGCAGGTTGTGGGTCTGGGCTGCGCGCGGCGCGGTCACGACGGCTTGCATCGGCTTGATGCCGCACTGAACCTGCTACCGGAGCGCTACTTGGTCGAGATGCGCCGCCGCGTGACCATCGCGACCGCCTCGCGGGCACCACCGCGTACGCCCTGGAAGCCACCGCGGTACTCGACATCATCCACGTGGCAGCGGCGACCCGGCGTGCGGTGCTCGTCGCCGGCTCATCGAAGGGCCTGTCGGCATTTGGTCCGCGACCCGATGGGAGTCGACCGGCCCGCGGTGACACTTGGCTGCTGTTGCGGAGGTCCTCAGCCGCCGCGGGCAGCCGGAGCCTTGATGCGTACTGAGACCTCTCACGAAGCGCGCGAGGACCAGCGGAAGTCCCCCATCGGTCGCTGACGACAGAAGTACCGTCGGCCACCGGACCCTCCGCCACTCCTCACCACGCCTTGACGGATCCAATTGCCTCCTGCCTCGCCGCCGCCGGAGAGACTGATTGGGCCGCCAACGAAGAAGAGCCGCACCCCGTGCGAAGTCGCTCTCGAACCGATCGTCGTCCACGTAGATCGGCCGGAGCTGCGTGAACACTGCGCCGGGACGGTTCGCCTGCCCGTCGAGTACCGCCTTGGCCGCGAAATGGCAAACGCGTTCGAGCAGGTTGGGGTTGAGACCGCTCACCACGGAGTATCGGAAGGCGATGACGCCGGCGAGCTTCAGCAGCCGCACGAAATCATCGTCCGTGAACCGGCCCCACGCGGCGAAGAAGACCGGTGTCATCTGCCGGGCGCGGAACAGATTCAGCTCCCGGACGAACGGTCTGGCGGCGGGCCGGTCGACCCAGTACCCGTGACGGCGTCCGGACGCGGTCGCGCACCAGCTTGAACAGACGCTGCCGGCGGATCTTCGGATGCTCGCAGAGCAGATGGTAGCGAAGGAAATCAGGGAAACGCTCCTGCGTCACCGTGGCGATCAGCGCTTGCCAGCGGCGTCTGAGCGAGTCGATATCCGTCCCGGCGCGCACCTTCGAAAAGAAGTAGTTCTTCAACAGGTCGGTCGTCGTGAGCTCCAGCCCACGGGCATTGAGCGTCTCGAACAGGGTGTAGGCGTTCAGCTCGTCGTCCACCGTGATGAGGATGAAGAGCAGGCGGCGGGCGACGGTCTCCGAGAGGATCTTTGCGATCTCCTCGCCTTCCCTGAGCGCGTCCAGTTGCAGCTCGTCGATCTGCTTCGAGAAATACCGGTAGCACTTCCACAGGAGCGCGTTGGACCGCGGCAGACCGCGTGGATTGAGGGGCCGCCTGAGCTGCACCGGGTAGTCCTGGTAGAACGGATCGTCGATTTCGTTCAGGCGTAGCCGACTGCTCTCGACGAGTGAAGCCGGGTCTTTTTCGCCGATAAAGCGGTTGCGGAGCTCGGTCGCGCGTTCGCGGTTCCGGTCCGCATCCTCGCCTCCATCCGCCATGCGCAGCAGTTTGGCGATGATAGCCAGCGCCAACAGGGAAATGGTCGCCAGCCGCTGCTGGCCGTCGATGACAAAGAACTCGCGGTCGCTGTGCGCCTGCACGACCAGTGCCCCCATGTAGTGGCGGCCATCGGGCTCGACACGCAGCTCGACGACGTCGTTCCAGAGGTCTTCCCACTCCTGCTGCGTCCACGCATAGTCCCGCTGGTACGGGGGAACGCGATAGGTCTTGCCGTTGCCGATCAGCTCGAGGTAGCTGGTCGTTCCGGTGTGGAGGATGTTGGCCCGGCTCATGGGTCTCGGCGGCCTCCCGCGCCGTCCAGCAGCGCCTTCAACGTAGTCCACTGAGTCGATTCTTCTTCCTTCGCCTCCGCAACGAACTCCGGCGGCGTGAACAGCGGGTTCCCCGGCGACCAGAGCTCGACGCTCTCGGAGTGCTCCTCGTAGTAGCCGGGATCCGTGGTCACCCGCAGTCGCTCAGCCATCCCGGGCGCCAGGAGACCGTACTCGCGGTGCCCCAGCGGCTGAATGTCGGTGCCGGGCGGCATCAGGTCGGTCGACGCGATCACCCGGTCGAGGTCCTGCATGGCGACCGGCGACGGCGCTCGGACCGGCAGCGTGACATCCGTGTCCACCGTCGCGTCGATGTCGAAACCGCTCGCGCGCACCTCGCGGACCTGGCGCTCGATGGCCTCGACCACGTCGGCGCGCCCGCCGACGTCCGACGCGGGCACCTGCTCAGTCACGGATCGGCCAGAGCTCTCGCCCCGTCGTCCTCTACCCGAGAGGACCGCGCCCGCGATGGTGCGCGGAAGCTGGGCCAGGATCGGTTGCAGGGGACCGACCACGGCCTCGAACAGATTGATGCGGGTACGCAGTGCGCGGTAGACGTCCGTCTCGACGGTGCCTTCGTAGTGCAGATTGACGATCCGGATCGCCGAGTGCGCCTGCCTGAGACGGTCGATACGGCCGATCCTCTGCTCCACCCGCATCGGGTTCCACGGCATGTCGTAGTTGATCAGCGCGCCGCAGAACTGAAAGTTCAGCCCCTCCGCGGCAGCGTCGGTGCAGAGCAGCAGGTCGGCCTCGCCTTCCCGGAAGCGTCGCTTGACTTCGTCGCGGCCGACGGTGCTCCATTCGCCTCCGGAGGAGCGGATCTCGCCGCCGCGGCCCGAGAAGCACATCAGGCGCAATTCTCCCTGACGTCGCTCTGCGGCCTTCGACGGGCGATCGACTTCCCCATCCGACCCGTCAGCCCGCCCTGGTCCATCACCCTCCGCAACGGAGTCTCGCCGGCTCAACTGCTCGCGCAGGAAGTCCATCGTGTCCGTGTACTGCGTGAACACCATCGCCTGGGCGAAGTTGTCCTGCTGCAGCTCGCGGATCACGTTCTTCAGCTCCCGGAGCTTGCTGTCGGGCGGCAGGACAGCAATGCCGTCGAGCAGCATCCGGATGTCCGCGACTTCCTCGACAGCGAGCGCCCGCTGCTCCAGCATCGCCACGTCGTCAGCGTCCCGCGCCTCTTCCGACGTCTCGTCGTCCGACACGTCCTCGTCCAGGACAGCGAACAGAGCGGACGGCAGATCGCCCGCCCCCTTGCCGGGCGGGGCATCGCCCGCCTCGGTCACGACGTCGAGGTGCCGTTTCAAAGTCGTCCGCAGGGCCTGGAAACTGCTGGCCAGCCGGCGGCGGTAGATGGTCATCACGAACCCCACCGCAGTGCGCTCGTCGGCCGCCGCCTGGTTGTAGGTCGTGGCGATGTAGTCCTCCACCGCGTCGTAGAGCGCCCGCTCGTCGGCGGTCATCTCGACGAGTCGGTCTTCGACCCTGCGTTCGGCGATCGGAGTCGCCAGCAGGCCCTTCTCGTGATAACGGCGCAGCAGCTCGCGCGTGTGCCGCGACACCAGATGACGGACCGGCGTGTGCGACCGCATGACGGTAAGCGCCGCACGGCGCTCCGCCGTTTCGAGCTGGCGACGTGGAATGCTGGCGCGGTCCCGCAACGCACGAAGCACCCGGTTGGCCCGCAGGCCCGACAGACCGGTGATCCTCCGGGCATCGGGCGCCGCCACCTCGCCGAACTGCCGTTCCGCCGCCCGGAAGAGCCTCGCCATCCGCTCGACGGCATCGCTCGACGGACTGGGCTGACCGATGTCCTCGAAGAACTGCAAAAACGCAGGCGCCGTCCAGTCCTTCGGCAGACCCACCAGACTCAGCAGATCCCACACTTCGATGGGATGAACCTGCATCGGCGTCGCCGTCAGCAGCAGCAAGCCTTTGGTACGGTCCTGCAGGTTCTGCATCAGCCGCAGCAGGGCGTTCGGCCCGCCTTCCTGCGCCGAGCCCGCCGCTCGCCGGCGGGCGTGATGGGCTTCGTCCAGCACCACCAGATCCCACGGCGCCGCCTCTTCCAGAAGGACCTTCTCCAGAAGGACCTTCGCCCGATCATGCCGCCGCATCAGTTGACTGGAGGCGATGACGACCGGTTCCGTATGCCACGCATCCGCGTCGACCGAGCGTGTCTCGCGCCGGCGCAGGGCCGGCGAGGAGTACCACACGAGTTGGCGCCCGTCGTAGATCGGCCAGTTCAGGTTGAACTTCTCGCGCAGCTCGATCTGCCACTGGCGGAGCACCGCCTTCGGCGCCAGGATCAGGATCCGTCCGGCGCGTCCGGCGAGCCACGCCTGGCGTAGCAGCAGGCCGGCCTGAATGGTCTTGCCCAGCCCCACCTCGTCGGCGATCAGCAGCCTGGGCGGCCAGTGCGAGTAGAGACGTTCGAACGCCCGCACCTGATGCGGCCAGGGAATGACCGCGGCCGTGGCCTCTCCAACGCGTGCGCCTGCATCCGGCAATACCGGCGCCCGGTGGATGAAATCCCAGACGCGGCTGCGCAGATCGACTACCCGCTCGGTACGGTCATCGATGGGCGTCCCGTCCGGTTCCGGCGCCGGGACGACCGGGGTCGCCACCCGCGGCTCCTTCTCGGAAACCCGCAGGCGCGCCGGCTGGTCGCTCTCGGGCATGAAGCGCAACAGGTCGCGGCACACCGCCTCTGGGGTGATGCCGTCCGCTGGAATCGGTCGACGTTCGGCGTCGCACGGAACGGCGACCTTCACGTCGAGATAGCCGCGCGCCAACATCCAGGCGAGCAGCTCCAGCGCGTCGGCAGCGCTCGGGTCGGGGGGCGCCAGCGCCCGCTCGATCAAATGGCGCTCGACCCGATCGCGGAGCTTCGCGCCCTTCTCGATGGCTTCGATCTCGGCCGGCGGAAGCGTGCAGCCGACCACGAGACGCATGTGGCCGCCGTTGCGGACCAACCCCTCAATGCCGCGCGCGGCCAGGGCCAGCGCCCCGGCGTTGAAGTAGCCGGTCAGCCGGTCGTAGCGTTCCGCGTCTTCGAGCGCCGGGACGTAGAACCGCCGGACCAGATCGCCGTCATCCGGCGTGTACTTCCGTTTCCAGGTACCGTCGGCAAGCATCCGTCAGCCGACACAACGTACACCATTCAGGGAAATTCGCCCGGGTTCCACGTGTCATGCGTGTGCGTCGAGCGCCGGTGTGGTCACGTACAATGGCCGGAGGGGTGAGGAGGCGCGATGAACGCGGCAGGAACAGCAGCACGGCGACGTGATTCCAGCCCGCAACCGCGGGCTACCTACCAGGACGTGCTCGACGCCCCGCCCCATCGCGTCGCCGAGATCGTCGACGGCGTGCTCCACACCCACCCGCGGCCGGCGATGCCGCATGCACTGGCGACCTCGTCGCTGGGGAACGATCTCGCTGGTCCCTTCCAATTCGGACGCGGCGGTCCGGGGGGCTGGTGGATCATCGACGAGCCGGAACTGCACCTTGGCGAGGACGTTCTCGTGCCCGACCTTGCGGGCTGGCGCCGGGAGCGGATGCCAGACTATCCCGATGCGGCGTACTGCATCCTGGCGCCGGACTGGGTGTGCGAAGTGCTCTCGGTCTCTACCCGAAAGCTCGATCTGCACGGCAAGCGTCCGATCTACGCGCGGGACGGGGTGGAGCATCTGTGGCTCATCGACCCGGTGGATCGCACCCTGGAGGCGTTCGAACTGCGCAAGGGGGAGTGGGTGCTGATCGCGACCGCGAAGGACGACGTGCCGGTCCAGATCCGCCCCTTCGAAGCGATCACCTTCGGGCTCGGCGATCTGTGGCCCTGAGCCTCCGCGGGTATCGGTCAGCCCTCGTCCGGTCGGACTTCGGGCGGCCGGTCGGTCACCCGCGGCTACCGTCCACGAGGCCCTGAAGAACATCGATCATCAGCCGTCAGGAACGCTCGCATTCAATCAAGTCGTACTTGACCTTTACCTTCGCTTGGCTTCGCAGAACGATAACGTCTCGAATGAAAGCTAATGCATCTGGACCTGTCGACGGTCCAGGGATCTCCATTCCACGAGCCGGTGTGACCTGAAACGAACAGGCTGTACATGGCAGATCAGGCGTTCCCTTGTCGATTCCGTCTCAGTCGGCACCTGCCGCTGCCTTGGACGGTGACGGGCGACGGTCGCCCGCCGGAGCCACGCGACGAGGCGGATAGCGCACGCAGGCGCGATCCGACGCGCGCTCAAACTCCTGGGCGTGCCGGATGATGGCCGCGACGTCGTTGCCGTGCCTCGCAGCAATTTCGGCGCGTACTCTACGGACCTCATCCACGATCGGATCGGAGATTCGATTCTTCATGTTTCCATCTCCAAGAGCTGGCTCGGCGTGCAGATGACAGGAGGCTGGTGACCCGCATCCCTGCAGACCTGCTCGATACGGGTCGTCGCGACCGGATTCGCGAGATGCTTCATATTCCAGACATGCCGGCCGCCTCCCGCCACCACTCGCGCGTAGCGACCTGGTTTCCCAGGGTCACGACGTCCCGCGATGGCCATGCCGTCAGGTAGCTGACCACGGACATCTCATGTACACCTTCGGCTTCATGCGATCATTTGTCGGTCACGTCCCACGACTGCTTGAAGCGCGATTCGTCCGACGTGTCATGGAACTGGTACGTCACGCAATTGCGCAGCAGGTTGACGACGACCGACGCTGTCTTCTGTTGCGGCGATGCCTACGCCCGGGCCACTGCGACGATCCCCGCGTCCGCGTTTCCGCTGCCGATGTATTGCCAATCGGCCAGCGTCGGCGTGGTCCTGTTGCTGTAACGGTACGCCTCCTCCAGAAAGATGAACCGGTCGGGGTGGGCGTGTGCGAGCACGAACCGATAGTCGTTGTGACCCGTTTCCGTGGCGAGACGCAGCTCCGCCGCCATCTGCGGCGTTCTGCGCCGACCGTGAAAGAGTTGATCGTCGGCCCCGCCCTGCATCTGGACGAAATCGCCCAGCCTCGACGACCGGAGCATCCACCCCAGCATCTCGAAGAAGCGCATGACGTTGGACTTGCCGGACCCGTTGGCGCCAATCAGGACGGCAACCGGCGGGAGAGTCGTCACCTGCACGTCGGCCAGCGACCGGAATCCCCGGATACGGATGCTCTCGATCCTCGCGTGCAGTCTGTCGTCCATTGCCGATCGCTCCCGCCCGACACGTCGGCTCGGCACGGCGGGAACGACAAGCGTACCCCGTCGCCGGCCGCGCCCGCACGGAGCGCCCCCGGGTTTCGCTCATCAAGACAGGATCAGCGGCAGTAGAATCGGTGAGGGTCAAGCGCACCATGTCCCGGAAAGCGTTCCCGACACGCTGACACGGAACCATGAACGAAGCAACGATCCGACTCCACATCGAAAAACTGGCCGGCGGGCGATTCCTTGCCACGAGCGCCGATGTTCCGGGTCTGGTGGCGGAGGGCCGCACCGTCGCCGAGGCGACGGAAATCGCCCAGGGGCTGGCCCGGAAGATCGCCGAATCGTGCATCGAGCACGGCGACCAGCTACCGCCCGCCCTGACCCATCTCCAAGAGCCGGAAACCGGGCTGGACCTGTTGGTGCCGTCAGCGTGCGACGCCCGCCTCACGAAGAATCGGTCTGAGAGTACCCTCCGCCATGTTGTCGTCATGGCGCGGCAAATGCCCTCAAGAATGCTGGCAACGTACGGGTAGTCGAAAGCCATGTATTGTGTTGCGCTACACACGTCAACCGTGGCTCAACAGACGCCGCCGGCACCGTCATCAACGGCGAACTGCACGCGGGCAGGCACGTTCGCTGACGCCGGCAAGACGGCATCTGGAGGCGTCCGTCCCTGGCGCGCGGACAATGAATCGTCAACAGGCGGTAAACTGACTCGTTCCCGCGCACCGAACCGCGTTGGGGATGCACAGGACGATCCAGGAGCGGAGATGGCACGGAGCGACCTGCTGGTTTCGCTCGTCAAGGCGGGATCGAGCGGCGACACGGCGAGAGCGCGTTCCGTGGCGGAGGCCATCATCGCCGAAGAACGGGCGAAGCGCCACAACGTGTTGGCGGAACGACTGGCCGATGCCATGCGCGTCAACGGCAGCAGTTCCGCCGCCGCAGCCTTCATCGGTCCCGGCCCGCAGCAGCGGCAGTTCCTGATCGAGTTGCCCCCCCGCAAACGGCTGGCCGATCTGGTCCTGACCGATCTCGCGCGCCGGACCTGCGAGGAGCTGATCGAGGAACAGCATCGGGCGTCGGTGCTCCGTGCGCATGCGCTCGAACCACGACATCGCATCCTGCTCGTCGGACCTCCGGGGAACGGGAAGACCTCCCTCGCCGAAGCGATCGCGGAAGCGCTGGCGACGCCGTTCTTCGTCGTGCGATACGAGGCTCTGATCGGGAGTTTTCTCGGAGAGACCGCCTCGCGGCTCAAGCGTGTCTTCGACTACGCCCGGACGACCCCGTGCGTCCTGTTCTTCGACGAGTTCGACGCCGTCGGCAAGGAGCGCGGCGACATCCACGAGACCGGTGAGATCAAGCGCGTCGTTTCCTCGCTGCTGATGCAGGTCGACGACCTGCCGAGCTATACGGTCATCGTCGCCGCCACCAACCATGCCGAACTGCTCGACCGGGCGGCGTGGCGACGCTTTCAGATACGTCTGGCGCTCGATCCTCCGAGCCGCCGCGAGTTGACCGCCTATCTCGCCCGTTTCGCCGACTCGTGCGACGAAACACTGGGGCGGTCGCCCGCCACAATTGCCAAGAGGCTCGGCGCGGTCAGCTACGCCGAGGCCGAGGAGTTCTGCCGAGACGTGCGTCGGCACCTCGTGCTCGCGATGGGCGCGAAGACGCTCCAGGCAATCGTTGCCGAACGACTGCAGCTATGGAGGGAACGGCTGCGGGCCTCTGCGAACGGAGAAGCAACGGATGGCGGAGTTCCCGCTACTGCCGATACCGACCCCGGTTCCTGATCAACTCCCGGCCGGACCACGAGTCGTAAGCGACCTGAACCTGCCGACACGGGCGCGGCAAGGCGAGCGGCTCCAACCGGTGTTTCAGCGTCTCCGGGACGTGTTCGATGGGCAGCACGATCCCGTGACCCTGCGTGAGGATCCTGCTGGCATCGCGCCCGAGCGCGCGCTCGTCCTGGAGGTCGCGGGCTCAATTGACGACTTCCAGGACGCGGCGCGGCGGATTCCCGGCCTCGAATACCTCGGTGATGAAGAAGCAGAGTTCGAACCGGACACGGACTTCGCCGTTCGAGACACGCGGAAGGGCCGGGAAGGCCAAGTGCGCGACGACAAGCGGGTCGCCGGCCGGCTCTACTTGGCGATGCCCGACACGCGGGCGCTCCAGGAACTGGTGCGACTCTGGGATCGGTACCAAGCCGGGGAGCGCCCGGCGCGCGGCTTCGGTCCCTGGTTCGACCTGTTCGACCGCCTGCGTCGGCTTCGGGCGTGGGGACCACTGGACCGGGTTCCCGAGAGCACCATCGAGTGGCTTGCCGACGAGCTGGAAGCACGCACGGATCCCGTCCGCGTCGAAATCGAGCTCTGGAGCTACCAGAGCACCGAGCGGCGGCGGCGATCTTCAGTCCGTTTCGAAGAAGCGGTCGGTGCGGTCGGAGGCGAGTTCCTCCACCAGGCGTCGATCCCGGAGATCGCGTACGAGGCCGCCCTCGTCAACCTGCCGGCAGCGGAAGTTCTCCGCCTGCGGCAACGCGAAGAATCGCCGCTGGCGGTCTGTGATGACGTCATGCTCGTCCGACCTCAATCGACCGCCCAGTTTCCGACCGCCGTCGACACGCTCGGTGCCGGTGGGAAGGTTGAGCCCGCACCAACCGCGGCCGCACCGCCGATCGCCGCCCTGTTCGACGGTGTGCCCGTGCTTGGACATCGCCTCCTGGACGGTCGCGTCACGTTCGACGACCCGGACGATCTCGACGCACTGAGTATCGTCACGGAGCGGCGCCATGGCACCGAAATGGCATCACTGATCCTTCACGGGGACCGCAATCTCAACGAGCCATCGCTGCAACGTCCGCTCTACGTGCGGCCCGTCCTATATGCCCCCGGCGGTGGCGTCACCGAGCGGACGCAGGAGAACCGTCTGCTGATCGACACGATCTATCGGGCGGTCCTGCGGATGAAGGAGGGAGACCCTGAAGGCCCCGCCACAGCGCCGGAGGTCTTTCTCGTCAACCTCCTCGCTCGGCGACGAAAAACGCCCGTTTGCCGGACCGATGAGCCCCTGGGGCCGCCTCCTCGACCATCTCGCGGACCGGTTCGGCATCCTGTTCCTGGTCAGCGCCGCCAACGTCCTCGACCCCCTGGCCGTCCCCGCGTTCAACGGGATGCTCGACCTGGAGCAGGCCACGCCTGCCGAGCGCGAGCGGGCAATCTTCGAGGCGCTAGCTGGGCAGCGATCGCAGCGCACGCTGTTCTCGCCGGCGGAAGCACTGAACGTAATCACCGTCGGGGCATGGCATGAAGACGCCGTCGCCACCACCAACGGCTCGAATCTGTTGTACGCGCCGTACGAAGACGACCCCGGGCCGAACATCACGTCCGCCCTGGGGCTTGGACATCGCAAGGTCATCAAGCCCGACATATTCATGCCTGGAGGGCGGGAGCTGTTCAGTATCAAGAGCGCGGGCGCGGGATTGCGCATCCGATCTGCCGCACCGGGCCGGTTCTTCGGATTGAAGGCCGCCATCCCCGATGCGGACGGGCGACTCGACCAGGGGTGCGGCTCTTCTTCGTTGGCGGCCCAATCAGTCTCTCCGGCGGCGGCGAGGCAGGAGGCAATTGGATCCGTCAAGGCGTGGTGAGGAGTGGCGGAGGGTCCGGTGGCCGACGGTACTTCTGTCGTCAGCGACCGATGGGGGACTTCCGCTGGTCCTCGCGCGCTTCGTGAGAGGTCTCAGTACGCATCAAGGCTCCGGCTGCCCGCGGCGGCTGAGGACCTCCGCAACAGCAGCCAAGTGTCACCGCGGGCCGGTCGACTCCCATCGGGTCGCGGACCAAATGCCGACAGGCCCTTCGATGAGCCGGCGACGAGCACCGCACGCCGGGTCGCCGCTGCCACGTGGATGATGTCGAGTACCGCGGTGGCTTCCAGGGCGTACGCGGTGGTGCCCGCGAGGCGGTCGCGATGGTCACGCGGCGGCGCATCTCGACCAAGTAGCGCTCCGGTAGCAGGTTCAGTGCGGCATCAAGCCGATGCAAGCCGTCGTGACCGCGCCGCGCGCAGCCCAGACCCACAACCTGCATCGTGCCGGAGGTCGTTTCGGCGTGGCTTTCGTGCTCGCGCGGCTCCGAGCACTCGACACCGCTGGTGTCCTCGGCCGGACCAGCAGCCTCTTTCGGGCTGCGTTGGTCGCGATGTCTTTGCAGGAGCTTGCGTACCAAATCCTGACCCCGCCGGTGCAGTTCCCGTTCGAGTTCGCTCTCGCTCATCTGCCGGGCTTCGCTGGACGAGAGGAAGGCTTTGGCATCCGCGAAGATAGCATCGGCCGCTACGCACGGGGCTCGGCTCGGGAGATCGATGCAAGGGACGCCGGTTTGCGGCACGTCGAATGTACGTCCCTGGAATCCTGTCGTCACAGCCATCGCAGGCCTGCCTCCCTTCCCACGGCACCGTACCAGAACGCCGCGCGAATGTCCAGAAGGGAGCGCGCCTGAGGGGGACAGACCGACGGTGTTCGGCACCGTTTCGAGGCTCGGCTGGCCGCCGGAAAGACGCGGGTACGCGCTGGCTTGGTTGCTGTCCCCCCGAAAATGAGCACTGGAGAGACGCATCCGCGGGCAAAAAGGCCCATGAATAGGGCAAAACTCCTCTACGAAAAAGAGCCGCACCCCTCGACCAGGAGGGACTGGCGGCCGGGACGAGTGCCGCTACCGCCCTTGCGACGCGCGCCGCCCATCGGCTGTTCGACGCGTTGATGGATGAAGAAAACGGAGCGGTCCTGGCCGATGTACCCTCCGAATACTATGGCGTGGTAGTCAAGGCCCTGCTTGCGCACCGCGCCCATTGGGGTGTAAAAGGACCCCTGCTCGATCAGCTCTACGGTCCCCACGGTCAGGGGCAACACGTTCCGCGCAAGGACAACATCGCGCGCGTTCTGGGCTACGGCCGTCCCCTCGTCGAAGAGGCAATGACGTGCGCGGCGAACCGGGCGACTCTGGTTGGCCACGGGACAGTCACTGCCGACGGCTCCGCGACCCTGTATCGGGTACCGCTCCCGGCCAGCCTCGAGCGCGTCACCGAGCCTCGCTCGGTCACACTGACGCTCGCGTGGTTCGCTCCCGTCAATGTCCGGCATCGCGCATACCGCCGAGCGAAGCTGGAACTCCAGCCGCTCGACCTCGCGACGAGCGCGGGCGTCAGCCGCGTCCCGGAGCAGCCGTCCGACAAGTCCGTGCCGCGCGGGTCGCTGTTTCACGTCCGGTACCGCGGCGACAGCGCGGTGGCGTTCGTCGATGACGGGCACATGCAGTGGCGGGTGTTCTGTCGAGAGCAGGGCGGCGCACTGGACCAGTCGATCAGGTACGGGTTGGCCGTCACGATCGAGGCCGGAGAGGGCGTTCCGGTCTACCAGAAAATCCGCCAGCGCCTCGGGATACAGCCGCACGTGGCGGCGAATGCTCCGTAGACGCCGACTGCTGTGAACGGCAACCCACGGGTCTACGTGGCGATTGCGGCCGTGCGTCAGACCCAAGTCCGCGGTTGCTCGTCGAGCACCCGCTCGGCCACAGGACCGAAGTAGCACCGGCTGGTCGTGAAGAACTCCGGGAGCCGGCCCCCGACCGGTAGCACTTCGATCCGCGCCGCCCTCTGCATCTCCTCCGGATCGGCCAACCGTTCGCCCCACTCGTCGTTCAGTGCCCTCCAGCGCTTCTCCCGCGCAACCCGCAGACGCTTGGCGTTCAGGTTGAGCAGTTCGATGGTCAAGGTCACGCTTGTCGCAGACATGCCTTCGGACTCGCACGCCTCCGGGTCGGCCTCGACCTGACCGTCGTCGAGCACCCTGATGAGCAAGGTAAGCTCTGGCAGCGCTCTCGGATCCATGAACTCGCCGTCCGCACGGTCGCCCTTCGCTTCACCACAACTCCGGTTGTGCTTCACGGGTTTCAAGTACCGGTCGGGGTCGTCACAGTATGCGGTACCTCCCTTGCAGCAAGCCATCAGGTTTCCGACCTCGAGCGCGAGCAGCGTGCCCTGCCGCGGATCGCTCTGCGGAACGACGTGCTCGACTTGGCGATCCACCTCGGTCAGACAGATCTCGCAGTAGCCGCAGAGTCCGTGTTGGAGATTCGTCAACTCCTCGACGACTTCCCGATAGGCCCTGCCACCGTCATGACTGCGAAACCCCTCCCAACTCGCCTTCTGCGTTTCGACCTCCAGGTAATCCGTGAGCCCCGGCGTTCGGTCACGCAAGCTCCGAATGCGCTTCACGACGGATTTCCCATCTGGCGGAACAGCTTTCGCCGTCGAATCTCAAGGTCCGCCCGGCCGAGAGCGGGATCTTCGGGAGACAACCTATCGAGATCGTGCCTGAGCGCCTTCGCTTCTTGTGCTTCGCCCTTGTCGTCGTTGATCAGACGCCTGTAGAGAGCCAGCTTCTGTGTGAAGTCGTTTGTCGGCCGTTCGTCCACTCCCATCACTACCGACAGTACGTCTCCGGCCTCCGCGCCATAGGTCCATCCCCCCGCCGATCCGGCAACGATGCGGCCGTCTTCACGGGCAAGCTCGACGATGTTCTTCGGCTCGACGGTAGTCAGCACCTGTGGACTGTGGGTCGACACAATGAACTGGGCGTTCGGAAACGTCCGGCGCAGATCGTTCAGGATTCGCTGCTGCCACGACGGGTGGAGGTGCAGTTCCACCTCGTCGATCAACACGATTGCCTCAGACGCTAGTGGATCTTCCAGATGCGGATTTCCCTGCGCCATCCGCCAAGCGAGATCGGCGGCCAGTGCAAGGATCGCACGCTGGCCGCCGCTCAACTGGTCGAGCTCCAGCGTTTTCTTGCGGCCTTCCTGTAACGTCACCGATACCGAGAAGCGTAGCGGATCCACGTCGACATGGGGATCCGACACTCCATCGACCATCGAGACTATAGCATTGCGGACAGCGGACAGGTCCTTCCGCCGATAACCGAAATCACTACGCTGTTTCTGGTCCCTCAGTTCGTCGTTCTCTTTGGCATAAAACCAAGTAAAAAGCTCCGGGAAGCTCGTGCGCGCCGAGAGCGCCCCCTTCAGCGCCGCACTCCGAGAAGAGTCGCGGTTCGATCCGATGCGGGCAATCATCTCCTCCTGCGCTGCCAGCAGGGCGTAACGACGCACTTCGCCTTCGAACGGGTTCCCCAAAGCCAACAACACAGGTCCTCGACCCGGGGCCTCGACGACGTCAGGGGCGAGCGCCACCCGGTTGGTGTCATAGAACGCGACGATGGGCAACTCAAGTGTCGAGCGTGCCTTCTCGTCCCCACGGGTGACTTCGGACAGCCTTCCCTTGAGGCCGGCATCGAGTCCATCGTCCGTCGTCTTCCCGCGGCGGCGTTCCCGCTTCCAATAATCCTCCGCGGTCGTCGTCAGGCCGACCTGCACGAACGACTCGCCCGCGCGCAGGTCGGTCTCGAGAAAATCGATTCCCGAACCCCCGGGCAGGAACTTCGGAATGGCACCCAGCCCGACGGCGATTGCGCTCAGCACGCTCGTCTTCCCGCACGTATTGCCTCCGTGCAGGACGGTCAACGACGGATCGAGCGGCAGACGAAGCTTCTCAATCGCCCGGTAGTTGTCGATCTCCACCGACTCGAGCTTCATGAGCGCCGCTCCCTGCTGCGTGGTCTTGGCTCGGTCAGCAGCATCCGAAGCGCCGTCAACACCCGGCGCGGGCGGCGACGGTGCATCGCCATGCCGAGCCAGTAGGCCGCCTCTTCGCGCCCCATAACCTCGATTCCCTCGGCCACCGAGCGCATGTTGTCGCGGCTGCGCATCGGTGCGAGCGCGCGGAACAACAGGCCGAGCGTCAGGGCGAGGTCCTCGGTGAGCGCATAGCCGCGCGTGATCCGAGCTGCCGACGAGCCGAGCTTGACGCCGGAGCGGGCGAGCCGCTTCAACACGCGGTGCTCCACCAGGTGCAGGTTCCGGCCTCCGAGCCCGGCGACGCGGATCGGTGCGGTGACGTGCGGCGTGGCAGTGGCAGGCATCTGCCAGATCTCGTACTCCGCCTCGACCGGCCCGCGTCGCTGCACCCGCAACTCGTAGTGCGGCGCCGACGCCGGCGTCTCAACCGAGGCCACGCGTTCGAGTCGCGCCATCACGATACTGCCGCGTGCGCCGGCGCCGGCACGTACGCGGCCCCTCCGGCAAACCGGGACAGGCGTTCGGTGAAGGTCTCGGCTGCATCGCCGGTCATCGACAGCCCATCGGCGAAGGTCAGCTCGAAACCCGCCTCCAGGTTCCTGGTGCTCGCGGCGCGCAATTGCGGCTCGAGGAACTCCCGCACCGGCTGGGCGTCGGTCACCGGCCCCCGAAACTCGAGCTGAAACGAACCGCCGTCGCCGGTCTCGTACCCACCGACAAAGGAGACCACCTTCTCCGCCCCCCGCACCCCACCGACGCTGCCCAACAGGCGGAAGGCATCGCCTGCCTCGAACATCCGAATGGTCAGCACCCCGATGCGCTCGATGCCTCGCCCTCGCGCCTGCTCCCAGATCTGCGTCAGCGCATCCTTGAGCACGCCCTCCGCCGACAACGCGCCGGACGGGGTTTCCTCACCGTACGGCCGTTCGTCCTCCTCCCTGGCCTTGCTGGAACCCGACGTATGGGTGAACGACGAACCGCCGCCTTCGGCACTGCCGCCGGGCAAATCAACAGGATCGGTCCCGGGCGCATCCGGCGCAGGCCGCGGCCAGATGCCCCGGTTCCTGGCGAACGCCATCGTGAAAATGACCGACTGCTCGTCGATCACGATCTCCGCCGACGGATCCCCGGGGCCGAGCAACAGATCGCCGCGCCGGTAGACGTACTCCCCCTGCTCGACCCCCAGCCGGACGCCGCGGACGAACACGTCGTCGCCGATCAGCATCGGCAGACCCGGATCGCGCCGGAACTCGTTGCGCAGCCCCAGGGTCGTCATCTCCCCCTTCTTGAGCGGCGTCCGGTCGCGCACGTAGGTCGGAGAGTCGGGCTCGTCCTCCGGGTAACGCAGCTTGTTGAGATCGGCGAGCAACCGCGCGATGTGCTGCTGGCCGGCGCCCGGCTGATCCGACGTCGAGTGGGTGTCGATGGCCGAATGCGCCAGATCGACGTCGGCCGTTTCCACCCGGTGGCGCGACGGATAGAAGATGTGCCGGTAACACTGCTGGATGGCCAGCGCGAGCTCGTGCTCCGACCGCGCCTCCAGCTCGCAGACCTTGTCCCGCTGATGTTCGGCGAGGTGAGCGAGGCGTTCCGGCTTCTTCAACTCTCGCAGCGCCAGCCGGCGCGATGCGTGGCGGCGCATCTCCGCCTTGCGGGCATCGTCGGCGACCACGAACACGACATTGTTCCGCAGCAGCCGCAACGCGGAGCCGTCGGACCCCTTGCGCACGTAGATTCGCCGCACCAACGCCGGGACGTCCTCCGCCGTACCGACGGCCACGGCGTCGTACGCCAGCACGACCAGCTTCGGCCGTCCGCCGCCCACGTCGTCCGGCACGTCGAAAGGTCCGCCGGGGAACCGTATCGCGTCGAACGTGCCACCCTTGAAGATCTGCCCGATGCGGTCGTTCAACTCGGCGCGGGCGTCGCCTGAATCGACGTTCTTCTCCTCGCGACGGATGATCTGGGTGAGGTTCGCTTCGGCGAGGAACCGCATCGGCGCACCCGGCCGGTCGTCGAGATAGGCGGACTCGAGAATGAACTTCTTCCGGGCCTCTTCGATGAAGCTGACGTCGGAAGACGGCCCCAGCATCGAATAGCGCAACTGCTCCGGCGACAGCCCCCTGAGCGGGTCGTTGAACGCCAGCGTGTGCATGAAGATGGTGCGCGCCACGTAGGTCGCGTACGGCGGCATGCCGCCGTGGTGCTTCGCATCGAGATCCTGCGCCAGGGCAGGGGCTCCGCCCGATCCCGCCACGTCGTTGGCGATGGCCGGTACGTAGCGGGACTGCTGAAGGCGGGTGACGATCTCCTGCCGTATCGGCTCGCAGCCCGGATCGACGTGGTGCAGGTCTATCGCCGTGGCGTCCGCCGGGCGGGTCTCCCAGAGATGCCCGATCGTGCGCGCCAGCAGCCGCAGCATGCCGCGGACGCGCTGGAACGTCTCCAGCGTCGCGGTCTTCGAGGTCAACGTCTGCAGGACCTCGGGGTGCAGCGGATAGCTTGTCCGAAAGCTCTCGGCAGTCTCCGGACGGCTCGCGTCGTCCGCGATGGCATCGCGTTTCGCGGACCACACGGCTTGATAGGCGGTGACGGCTTCCCGTGCGGCGGCATCGTCGATGGACTCGAACAGGCGCCGGCGCAGCACCTGCGCCGTCTCGTCCTCCTCGGTCGGATTGAGCAGCGTCGCCTTGCGCGCCGATACGCTCTCGGCCTCCGCCATCCGATCGGCGATGAACTGGTTCTCCGCCGAGTAGGCGTCGACCGCCCGGCTCTCTTTGCCGATCGCCAGCGTGTAGACCAGCGCTGCGCGCGACGTCCCCTCCACGGCCTTGAAGAGAGACGTCAGGAACGCGGTCAACTGCTCGCGGGCCGCACCGCTCTGCTGCACCTTGCGGAGGTACACCGAAAGCTCGTCGAGCAGGATGAGCGCCGGCTGGCCGCCGAACAACTCTCGCAACGTGTCGGCGCCCGGTGAGACGCCGCTGACATCGCTGTTCTTCACCCGCTCGTAGCCCGTCGTCCCCGCGAGCGCGTACGCCAGCTCGCCCCACGGCGTGTGCGCCCGGACGCCATCCCCCATCGTCCGGCCGTTGGCCGGATCCGCGTTCTCTCCGTCGAACGCGGCGAGGCCGACCGCACCTTGCGGCAGGAGCGCCGGGTCGATGAACTCGCCGACGCCGGCCACCCCCGCGAGACCCCGGGCCGCGTGCGCCAACGCGATCAGGCCGTGCGTCTTGCCGCCGCCGTACGAGGTGTCGAGGCGGAAGATTGCCGCCGCCTCGCCGCCCGCGCCGCTCAGGCGCCGGCAGACGTTGGCCAGCAGGTTCTTCAGGCCCCGGGTCGGATAGGTGTTGGCGAAGAACCGGGCCGGATCGACGTACTCGGCGCTTCCTTTACCGGTCACGACCTGGGCGAGGTCGGCGGCGAAGTCCGCTTCGGCCACCGTGCCACGCAGGACGTCCCCGCGCGGACGGCAGGTCTCGAAGATCGTTCGGACGCTCATCGGCCATTCGGTATCGGCGCGAACGGCACCGCCGGCTCCCGCACGCCGGGATGCCCGGCCTCGATCCGCTGCTGCGAGACCAGGGCCGCGGCGTCGATGGCCTGCTGCTCGTCGGCCCGCCCGGCGCTGAGCAGGTTGACCATCGCGTGGTTGCCCTCGTGGCAGGCGTACTCGAACAGCGTCACGCCGGGGGCGGAGCGGTGCATCGGGATGGCCGCGGTGTAGGGCACGGCAAAGGTCTGCGGATCCTCGACCGTCACCCGGTAGTCGATGGTGTTGGCGTCGACCGGGGTGAAGCGCTCGGTCAGCCGCAGGGTCTCCCCCGATCCGCGCGGCCCGGTCGGGGTGACGTGCGACGGCTGGTAATCGCCGCCGTCGAGCCGGCCGTTGAAGTGCAGCGTCTCGACGACCAGCGTGTCGCCCTCCCAGTACCCGCGGGCGTCTCCCAGCCACTGGCGGATGGCGCCGGGAGCGTGGGGCCGCCCGTCCAGCGGGACGATGCGCGCCTCGTGGATCATCTCCATGACCAGCACGAAGTGGTCGGGCGTCTGCAGGATCTGGTAGTTGGCGTTGTACAGCGTGGGAATCATCGCGGTCGGCAGTGTCCGCGAGATACAGCGCTCCCAATTGTTGCGGTCGAGCCACGAATCGGCCTCGCCGCGGCCGGCGCGAGCGTTCTCGCGGTCGATGAGGCGCTGCACTCCCTGCTCGGTCATCCGGATGCGCCCGTCGGGCGGATCGATGAGCAGCGAGTCGCGCTCGATCTGCCCCGCCTGCTCCAGCCAGCCCGCGCCGGTGCCCCGCGTGGCGTCGATGACCGCCTGCTGCGCCTGCCGCCCCAGGGCCTGCTCCTCGCTCGTCAGCCGCTCGAGCGGCGTGGTCGTCGAGTTGTTCCACATCCCCTGGAGATCCGGATCCCCCCAGGGCGTGCGCGGCAGCTCGGACTCGTCCGCCGCGAGGCGATCCGGCGTCCATTGGGCAAGCGCGGGAGTAACCGAGGCAGCGGCCGACAGGAAGACCATGAGCCCGGCCGAGCCGAGCACGCGACAGCATCTGTGCATGCGTTTTCCTCCAAGGATCTGAGCAGTATAGGCCGCGCGCGGCCTTCGCCACCGGGACTATGATCGTGGCATGGGATCGGACGCTGCTTTCTCGCCTGCCATCCGAGCCGTGACGGTGCGCCGACGCGGCGAGCGGCTCGATACGGACCTGATCGTCGTCGAGGAGCCGCTGGAGATCCGGCTCGACGGCAAGCCGCTGGTCGTCACGATGCGCACGCCGGGTGACGACGAGGATCTCGCCGCGGGCTTTCTGCACGCCGAGGGAATGATTGCCGGCGGCTACGGGATCGCGTCCTTGCGCGCCGTCGCGGGTGACGGCACGGCCGAGGCCGGCAGTCCGGCGCGGATCAAGGTGACGAGCTTCGCGGGCGACCGGGTGGAGGTCGCCCTTGTCGGCGACGTGGCCTCCCCTGTGGCGCCGTCCCCGACGCCGGAGCGCGAGTTCCGGGCCACGGCCGCCTGCGGCGTCTGCGGCAAGGCCTCGATCGACGATCTCGACCAGGCGCTGCCGCCAATCACCCCGATCGAGTGCCGTCCGGCGCTCTTCGAGGCGCTGCCCGACCGCCTCCGCGCGGCGCAAACGCTCTTCGAGGCGACCGGAGGCATCCACGCCGCCGGGATCTTCACGCTGGACGGCGAGCTGCTCTGCGTGCGCGAGGACATCGGCCGCCACAACGCGGTCGACAAGGCGATAGGCCACTTCGTGCTGCGCGACGAAGTGCCGCTCCGCGACCGGATCCTGGTCGTCAGCGGCCGGGCCGGCTTCGAGCTGGTGCAGAAAGCGTTGATGGCGGCGATTCCGGCCATGGTCTCGGTCGGCGCCGCCTCGAGCGTCGCCGTCGACATGGCGACCGCGGCCGGCATGACGCTCTATTCTTTCGCCGGACGCGGGCGCGGCAACCTGCACGTGACGTGACCGCACGGTGCTCGACGAAGACTCCCGACAAGAGGACGCAAGAGCGATGCATGCACTGGACCGCCTGGCGGCGTGCGCGGGGCGCTGGCGAGGCTCGAACCGCCTGCACGATCCGCATACCGGGAAGCCGGAGGACACCGAGTCAACGGCGGTGCTGGCCACGCTGCTGAGCGGAAAGTTCATCCGCCTGGACTACACCTGGAGCTACGGGGGCGCCGCGCAGGAGGGCTCGCTGTTGATAGGCTACCAGTCCGAGCATGGGAAGACGACGGCGCACTGGATCGACTCCTGGCACATGTCGGACGGAGTGATGGCGTGCGAGGGCGCCGTCGAGGACGACGGATCCATCGCCGTGCGAGGCAGCTACGCCGCGCCGCCCGGCCCGGACTGGGGCTGGCGGATCGTGCTCCGGCCGGCCGACGGCTCGGGATTGCACATCGTCATGTACAACGTGACGCCCGATGGCCAGGAGGCCCTGGCGGTAGAGGCGACTTTCGCGCGCGCAGCGCCGACCCATGACGGCCGGATGCCAACCGTCGCCGGAACGGCTGGCGACTGATGCTCGTGTCCCCGATCCAACGCCTCCGCGCGCGCGCGGAGTGGAAGTTCCTGGCCATCCTGCCGCGGGCCAACCCGCAACTGGCCATGATCTGGTGGGCCGCCCTGGTCGTGCGCAGCCTCCTGCCGGCACTGTTCGCCATCGCGATGGGGCTTCTCGTCGGCGCGGTCGAGGCGGGCGGCGACCTGACCTGGCCACTGGCCGGGGTCGCCACGGTGTTCGTCCTGCTTCAGGTGCTGCCGCCGCTGCACCTCGCGGCCGGCGCCAACCTCGGCAGCACCGCCGCGGCCTGGCTCTACGACGAGCTGACGGTCGCCTGCGTGGAGCCGCCCGGCATCGGGCACCTGGAGGACCCGGAGCTCGCCGGCGACCTGACCATGGCGCGCGACTTCGACCTCGGCATCAGCGGTCCGCCGCTGGCGATCTCGATGGACTTCATCGCGGCCGGCCTCGTCGAACTGCTGGGGGGACTGACCGCCGCGGCGATCCTCTTCGCCTACGCGTGGTGGGCGCCGCTGCTGCTCGGTGGCGCCTGGCTCGCCACGCACTGGCTCCTGCGCGAGAGCGCCGTCTGGAAGGACCGCCAGACCGACGCGGTGCGCGAGGCCCAGCGCCACGCCGACTACGCGTACCGGCTGGCGGTGGACGCGCCGGCGGCCAAGGAGCTGCGGCTGTTCGGCCTCGCCCACTGGACCATCGAGCGCTTTCGGCGCCACCGGCGGCGGCTCCACGACCTGCGCTGGGAAGCGACGAAGCTGCGCGAACGACCGGTGGCGGCGAGCCTGCTCCTGGTCCTGACCGCCAACGCCGTCGTGTTCTGGTCGTTGGCCGCCGACGTCACCGCCGGCGCGCTGCCGCTCGACCGCCTGGTGATGTTCGCGAGCGCCGCCATCGGCGCCAGCATGATCGCCTTCGGCGGGTTGTCCTGGGCCCTGGACGGCGCGGGGGCGCCCACCGCCGCGGTGCTCCGGCTGCACCAGGCGACGGCGCCGCGCGGCGCGCTGACCGCGGGCTCGAAGGCGGCGAGAGGACTGCCCGCGCGCGAGATCCGCTTCTCTGGCGTGGGCTTCGCCTATCCGTCCGGACCGGACAAGCGGGTGCTGGACGGATTGGACCTGACGATTCCGGCCGGCTCGTCGCTCGCCATCGTCGGCCGGAACGGCGCCGGCAAGACGACCCTGGCCAAGCTGCTCTGCCGGTTCTACGAGCCGCAAGCGGGCGCCATCGAGGCCGACGGCGTCGACCTGCGCGAGCTCGACGTCGAAGCCTGGCGCGGCCGGATCACGGCGGTGTTCCAGGACTTCGCGCGCTTCGAGCTGCCGCTCGCCGACAACGTGGCGCCGGGCGGCGCACCCGAGGCGGTGATCCGGGACGCGCTTGCGAAGGCCGGGGCCGCGGACCTGGCCGAACTGGACACCGTCCTCGCCCGCGGCTACGACGGCGGGACCGAACTGTCCGGCGGCCAGTGGCAACGGGTGGCCCTGGCCCGCGCGCTCGCCGCGGTGCGGCAGGGCGCGGGCATCGTGCTGCTGGATGAGCCGACCGCGCAGCTCGACGTGCGAGGAGAAGCCGAGATCTTCGAGCGCATCCTGAAGGCGACCCGCGAGACGACGACCATCCTGATCTCCCACCGCTTCTCCACCGTCCGGCACGCGGACCGCATCTGTGTCCTGGAGCACGGGCGGGTCATCGAGCTGGGCACCCACGACGAGCTGATGGCGCTGGGCGGGCGCTACCAGACGATGTTCGACCTGCAGGCGCAGCGCTTCGCGGAAGAGGAAGAGACGGGACTCGATGTCCTCGACTGACCCGACGCGTGTCGGCGGCGACGATCTGCCCGCGGCGCTGCCCTCGATGTGGCGGGCGCTCCGGCGCGGTTTCGACGCCGAGCCGGCGCTGCTGGCCGTCGCCTTCACGCTGTCCCTGCTGGCCGCCCTGCCCGACGCGCTGATGGCGGTCTGGCTGAAGCTGCTGGCCGACGGCCTGCTCGGCGACGACTCGACGCTCGTCATGGTCGCCGCGGCGGGTCTCGCCATCTCGGCGACCTTGACGTGGGCGCTACGCGTGGCCAGCGACCGCACACAGCGCCGTTTCCGCGACCGGGTCACCATCGCCCTCGAATCGCACGTCGCCGGGCTGCAGGCGAGCGTCGCCACGGTCGAGCACCACGAGCGGCCGGCGTTCCTCGACCGGCTCGCGGTGCTCCGCAACCAGGTGTTCGTGCTCGACCACATGTACATGTCGCTGTTCACCACCGGCGGCTGGATCCTGCGCCTGGCGGTGACCATCGGCCTGCTGATGTCCATCCACCCGGCACTGGCACTGCTCGCCCTGTTCGCGCTGCCGACCGTGGCGACCGCCTCGTGGCGGCCGGCGGTGGAGCGCGCCGCGGAGCAGTCCGGCGCGCAGGCACAGCGCCTGGCGCGGCATCTGTTCGACACGGCCACGACCGCGGCACCCGGCAAGGACGTCCGCGTCACCGGTATCGGCCGGCGGCTGGTCCGCGACCGGCGCGCCGCCTGGGAACGCTGGTACCGCCCGGTCGCCGCCGCGCGCTGGGCCAGCGCCGGCTGGCACACCCTGGGCTGGAGCGTGTTCGGCGCCGGGTACGTCGGCGCGGTCGTTTTCGTAGCGTCCGGGCTGCGGGCCTCGCCCGGGGACGTTCTGCTGCTGCTCGCCGCCGGCTCGCGCCTGGCCGGCTACGTCGGCGCGACGGTCGGAGAGATCGGCTTCCTGCGCGGCATCTGGCTCGACGGCTCGCGGCGCCTGGCGTGGCTCGAGGACTACGCGGCGGCGCAGGCGGAACGCACGGACCGGCCGGCGCCGGCGTCCATCGCGCGCGGCATCGCGCTGGAGAACCTGTCGTTCGCCTATCCGGGCACCGACCGCCTGGTGCTGGAGAACGTCGACCTCACGCTACCCGCCGGCGCCGTCGTGGCCCTCGTCGGGGAGAACGGTGCCGGCAAGACCACGCTGGTCAAGCTGTTGAGCAAGATGTACGAGCCGAGCGCAGGCCGCATCCTCGTCGACGGCGAGGACCTCGCGCGAATGCCGGCGGCCGAGTGGCGCTCACGCTTGGCCGGCGCATTCCAGGACTTCTTCCGCTTCGAACTGCAGGCGCAGCGGACCGTCGGGATCGGCGACGTCCCGCGACTCGACGAGCGGCCGGCGGTGCAGACCGCCATCGCCCGGGCCGGCGCCGAGGACGTGGTCGACACGCTGGCCGACGGCCTCGAGACCCAGCTCGGCCCGACCTGGCCGAACGGGGTTGAGGTGAGCGTCGGGCAGTGGCAGAAGCTGGCGCTTGCCCGCGGCTTCATGCGCGACCAGCCGCTGCTGCTGGTGCTCGACGAGCCGACCGCCGCTCTCGATGCCGAGACGGAGCATGCGCTGTTCGAGCGCTACGCGAGCGTCGCGCGCAGCGACGGAAACGGCGACGGACGCCCGACGACCGGCGGCCGCATCACCCTGCTGGTCTCGCACCGCTTCAGCACCGTGCGCATGGCGGACCTCATTGTCGTTCTCGACGGCGCCCGCGTGGTGGAGGTGGGCAGCCACGAGGAGCTGATGGCGAAGGCGGGGCACTACGCGGAGCTGTACGAGATCCAGGCGGCGGCGTACCGGTAGGTAAAGTAGCGGGATAGACGCCTCATTCCGGGGGACGAGCATGCCGCTCCGCGAGTTGCACGAAGCGCTCGGCCGCATCGACGGCGGCAGCCGCCTGTGACTCCCCGAACGCCTCGAACGGCACGCCGCCGGCGAGACCGTTCGGATAGCGGGTCGGCACGTAGTACTGATCGAGCACACCGCCCAGTTCCCGCAGTTCCTCGAGTTCAGGCGCGCGGTCCGAATAGCGCGAGATGAGCGTCACCAGCGAGTGGCCGAGCACCGTGCGCTCGCCGAGGCCGTACGCGATGGCTTTCACGGCCTTCTCCGCCGCCTGCTGTGCGATGAAGCAGGCCTGCGCATGGAACCGCTCGCGCAGAGCGACGCGCGCAAACGCGAGGTCGTTGGCGGCCTGGCGCCGCCAGCGCTCAGCTTCCGCCTGGACGTCCCACATGGATCTGCCTGGCGTCCGCAAGCGCGTCGATCAGGAACGGCCGCTGCTCGGCTTGCATCTGGGCGAACTCGTCCGGCGTGTAGACGAGCAGGTCAACGCCGACGCGAGCGTCCACGATCGCCGGCAGGTAGTCGCGAAACCGATCGACGAACGGCCGGTCGGTGGGCGCCACGACGATGACGTCGATGTCGCTGTCGGCCGAAGCTGTACCGCGCGCATGCGATCCGAAGATCCAAGCGGCGTGAGCGCGCTGCGCGTCCAGGAGCGGACGGAGTGAGCCGAGAAAGCTGTCCAGTTGCGTCACATGGACATTCTATCGGTGCGAGCCTCGCCCGCGAGGACATGCGGGACGGACGGATCGCTAGACGCGAAAGAGACGGCGAAACCAGTTGACGAATGAGCCTCTTGCAAAACCCTTGGTCGGCCGGGTTTTCCTACCCGAGGCAGAGGGAACGGACGGTCAGCGGGGTGGGACGCAGCGTTCGTAGGATTAGGATAGCAGCCGTCACCGGCGCCGGGGAACCGGAGACACGGGGTCTCAAGGGACCTCTGGGACCTCCCGGTCGGTTATTAATAGGGTCATTGGTTGCCTGACATCAGACAGGTAATTTCGGCCCGATTTCCTCATATTTCGGCATACTGCGAGGTCAGGATACTTATTTCCAGCTTAATATGAGGGCGAGCGCGCGCGACGAGACGTAGCGCATTTCCCTCACGACCCGTTCCAGTTCGCGGTTGTTCTCGAGCCACTCCTGGTAGAGGGCGAGTTCGTCTTCGGAGAGCAGCAGGCTGACCGTTTTTCCGCGCACCTTGTGTGTCCAGTAGCGGTACGGGCCGTGACGCGCGTCCGGGTCGCGGTGGCAGCGGCAGGCAGGCTTCCCGCACGTGAGACGGCGGGTCTGGATACTGCCCTGGCGGACAAACCCGAGCGTTTGCAACTCCGCCTTGAGCGCATCGTATTGTTCGCTGTACCGGCGCATCGGGTTCCGGCGGCCCATCGGTTCCCTCCTTGACCTCACTCCTACACTACTATATATAGTAGGCGCTGGGAGCAGTCAAGCCATGCAGAACCTGCGCGCCTCGTTCGCCGCCTACTGGGAGTCAATCCAACAGGGCCTGTTTCCCCGGTTGGAGCAGGTGTTGGGTTCGCTGACCGAGAAACAGCAGCAGTTGGTGCAGACCCTCGAGGTGATCCGTATCGAGCAGATGATTCCCTCGCGCTTGCGGATGCCGGGCCGCCCCCGCAAGGACCGCGCGGCGGTGGCGCGCGCCTTCGTCGCCAAGGCGGTCTACGACATGCCGACCACGCGCCTGCTGCTGGACCGGTTGGCCACCGACGTGGTGCTGCGCCGCATCTGCGGCTGGGAGCGGCGGCGCGAGATGCCAAGCGAGTCGGTCTTCTCTCGCGCCTTCGCCGAATTCGCCCACTCCCAGTTGCCCCAGCGCGTGCATGAAGCGTTGCTCCGGAAGACGCACGGCGACCGTTTGGTGGGCCATCTGTCCCGAGACTCGACGGCCATCGAGGGGCGCGAGAAGCCGGCCGCGAAGGAGAAGTCGCCTCCGCCGCCCAAGCGCAAGCGGGGGCGGCCGAAGAAGGGTGAAGAACGGCCCAAGACACGCAAACGCCTCGACCGGCAACCGAGCATGACCCTGCAGGAGATGCTCGACGACCTGCCGGCCGAGTGCAGTGTGGGCACGAAGAAGAACAGCAAGGGCTACAGGGACACCTGGGTCGGCTACAAGTTGCACATCGACGTGGCCGACGGCCAGATTCCGGTCAGTTGCATCCTGACGTCCGCCTCGCTGCACGACAGCCAGGCCGCCGTTCCACTGGCCACCCTGTCGGCCCAGCGGGTGGACAATCTGTATGACCTGATGGATGCCGCCTACGACGCGGTGCAGATCCGCGAGCACAGCCGCGCACTCGGCCACGTCCCGCTGATCGATATCAACCCCCGCCGTGACACTGCGCTGGCCGAAGAACTGCAGACCGAAGCCCGGCGCCTGAAGCGTCTCGGCTTGCAGCTTCCCGAACAGGTTCGGTACAACGAACGCACGGCGGGTGAGCGCGTCAATGGCCGACTCAAGGACGAGTTCGGCGGGCGCCACGTCCGAGTCCGCGGCAACGCGAAGGTGATGTGCCACTGCATGTTCGGCGTGCTGGCGCTCACCGCCGACCAGCTCCTGCGGCTGGTGACGTAAACCAACGCCTCGCCGGCCAACGCGCATCCCCTTCCGGTCGCCCGACAGGCGTCAGTCACCAACCGGTGTCTCCAACGCCCGGTGGGAAAACCCTCGAACTCCCTGATTTTCGCCTCTTGGGTCGCCGCCGGTCCTCCCGCCCCGCATTCTCGGTCGGGATCCAGGCAAAACGATGTTCACCAGAAGAACTTGTGCTCCGAGCCGAGCTACGCCAAGAGTTTTGCAAGCAGCTCGAATGTCTGGGATTCCGCTCTGTCAGGGCGCAGAACCGTGTGCTTCACGGCTTCGTGGAGTCGCAGATCGGGCGGGTCCTGCCACGCGAGCCACGTGTGAATCTCGGCCTTTCTTTCGTGGACATCCCTGAATGGGGCGCCGCTGCGCTGCGCCGTTCGCTTCCATGAGATACGGGGTCGGGTCGGAGGAGGCGCGCCCCGCGGGCGCTGGCCTCCGTCCGCCGCTCAAACGGTACGTGCGGTTTTCCCGCATACCGCTTTCACGAAGACGTCTTCGCGTGATGAGGACCGATGGAGGAATCAAAGAGTGGACCATCCTCCGGCCCGTCGGGTTCAGCCAGTCGGCAAGTCTCCTCGGTCGCTGATGTTGGGGTCTTTCACTCATGGAACTGTCCACCTCAGCGCCCTTGCTCATCTCACCGTCCTGTCTGGTCCCGACCGTCTTCGCCGGCCGCCTTCCCCAACCCACTCGGTTGCCGCCCCCTGACGGTCACGCGGCTTTCACCGCGCTTCAGGTACTATTCGGCCGTCCGACTCCTCGACGAGCATCCCTTCCCACTTCGCTCTCGCTTATAGGGTCAGTTGCCGCGGCGCCACCCGCGGACCCGCCGAGGTCTCCCAGGGTCACGCACTGGTCTTCCATACCGTGCCGCCCGCAAACACCTTGGTGCGGTGGGTGGATGAGATCGCCTTCGCCTCTGTAGTGCAGGCTCGACCTTGCCCCACCTTTGGCCGACCGGTTCGTCATGGGGTCGCCCCCTCGACTACGGCCCGGTACTGCTCCGCAAACCCTTCGGACCCCACCTCACGGTGGGCGCCCTGTCCTCCGCAGTTCCGTCGTGGCGGCTCCAGGTCCACCTTGGCTGTGTCCGGCTTTCGCCTGCGTGCCCGTGTAGGTGTCTCCATACCTGCCACCTGCGGCCGGCGAGGCATTACCCCCGCCTTTGGATACGGCCCCCCTCATCCGGGGGCCGGAGGGACTTCAACCCTCCTGACCAGTGCGCTGCCTGGCGCACACTACACGCTTGTCCGTCTCACCCTCCACGAGCAGCTTTCTGGGGTAGTCCCTGCGATTCCTGGAAGCCACTCACCTGACCTCAACGTTTCGCTCGCCGGCGGCGACGACGGCTCGGTTCGTGAAACTGACCGCTTTTCCACGGCTCCGATCGATCCTCTGAATGGTGACGTCGCCCACGTCAGATTCCACGGCCGCCCCCAGACTCTCGTAGCAGTCGCGGCTGTGCGTCGTGGCGAACACCTGAACCGACAGGGCGGCAGCTCGTTCGCTGATCATCCGCCACATGTCCTCCATCACCGTGTAGTGGAGGCCGGTGTCGATCTCGTCGACGAGCAGCACTCCGCCGCTGGCGTTGGAGATGGAAAGCGCCAACCCGAGCATCCGCCACATGCCGTCGCCCGTGCTTCCTATCGGAACGCGGCCGGCGGCATCGACGAACTTGAGGAACACCCCGCCGGGAAACTCACTGCTGACCGCTCTTCGGTCGCCCGAAACGGTGGCTATCCGCTCGATGCCTGGTTCCAGTATGCGGAGCGCCTGCGTTACGGCTTCTTCGCTGTCGGTGAGCACGACCCGGTCGAACATCCGAACGATGTCTGACGCCGACATTCCGCCGGTCCTTACGAACTGAACGGTTTGACGCGAGCCGTTCCGCGGCCGGACCGGCCGTCGCGATCTGTACAGCAGCCCCTCATCCATGACGAGCGCCTTGTAGTCGTCTTGTGCGTCCGACCACTTGACGCGAAGCAGGAGACGCTCGTTGTCGTCGTCGTCCAGTGTTCCCTCGACGGGTTCATCGAGCTCCGATCCGGATGGGACCTCGACGGATACTGCCACTCTCTTGTTCCAACCGGGGGGAGCGACGCCATCCAGGCTGTCCGCCTCGATCTCCATCCAGCCGATGGCTCGGGAAGAGGTGCGAAACGTTAACCCATGAGCCACTTGCAAAACTCTTGGGGTCGCGGCTCGGCTCAGTCCTCCGATTCTCGGGGTGAACACCCCAATTGTTCTGGATTTTGACTCCGTGTTCTGGTCCTGAAGGGCCGGCGGCAGCCAGGAAGCGGAAAACAAGGGGATCGACGTGTTTTCCACCGAGCGTCGGGACACCGGTGGGTGACTGACGCCGGTTGAGCGCCGGGATTGGATGGGCGTTTGCCGGCGGCGCGTTGGCTATGTCACCAGACGCAGGAGCTGGTCGGCGGTGAGCGCCAACATGCCGAACATGCAGTGGCACATCACCTTCGCGGTGCCACGGACCCGGACATGGCGACCACCGAACTCGTCCTTGAGACGGCCATTGACGCGCTCACCCGCCGTACGCTCGTTGTAGCGAACCTGCTCGGCACGCTGGAAGCCGAGATTTTTCAGGCGCCGGGCTTCGGTTCGCAGTTCCTCCGCCCGGGCCTTGTCGCCACGAGGGTTGACGTCAATCAACGGGACGTGGCCGAGTGAGCGGCTGTGCTCCCGGATCTGCTCCGCGTCGTAGGCGGCGTCCATCAGGTCATACAGATTGGTCGTCCGCTCGGCGGACAGAGTCGCCAGCGGAATGGCGGCCTGGCTGTCATGCAGGGAGGCGGACGTCAACAGGCAACTGATCGGAATCTGGCCGTCGGCCACGTCAATGTGCAGCTTGTAGCCGACCCAGGTGGTCTTGTAGCCCTTGCTGTTCTTCTTCGTGCCGACATCGCAGGCGGTCGGCAGGTCGTCCAGCATCGCCGGCAGGTTCATGGTCGGCTGCCGTTCGAGACGTGTCAGGACCTTTGGCCGTTCTTCGCCCTTCTTCGGCCGCCCGCGCTTGCGCTTGGGCGGCGGGGGCGGCTTCTCCTTCGTGGCCGGCTTCTCACGGGCCTCGATGGCCGTCGAGTCGCGCGAGAGGTGGCCCACCAGCCGGTCGTGGTGCGTCTCCCGGATCAGCGCTTCGTGCACGCGCTGGGGCAACTGCGTGTCGGCGAACTCGGCAAAGGCGCGCGAGAAGACCGACTCGCTCGGCACCTCGAACTTCCGCTCCCAGCCGCAGAGCCGGCGCAGGGCCACATCGGCGGCCAACCGGTCCAGCAGTGCGCGCGTCGACGGCAGGTCGTAGACCGCCTTGGCCACGAAGGCCCGCGCCATCGCCGCGCGGTCCTTGGGCGGCCGCCCCGGCGCCCGGAAGTACCGGGGAATCAGGCGCTCGATACGGATGACCTCCAGGGTCTGCACCAACTGCTGCTGTTTTTCGGTCAGTGGACCCAACGCCTGCTCCAACCGCGGGAACAGCGTACGCTGGATCGACTCCCAGTAGGGGGCGAACGAGGCGCGCAGGGCATTCATGGCTTGTTGACCGCTCCTGCGAGCTACTGTATATTTACGCGCAGGGGCAATGTCAAGCTGCGGTTCGATGGCCGGTGCGGACCAGATGCGCCAGTACACGGAGCGATACGACGCGCTCAAGGCGGAACTGCAGTCGCTTGGGTTTCTCTTCCAGGGCAGCCTCCAGACCCGCCGGATAGCGTGTGGGAAGACCACCTGCCGCTGCTACCGCGACCCGGACGCCCGGCACGGTCCCTACCACTACTGGACACGCAAGGACCGCGGGAAAACCGTCGGGATGAGGCTCACCGAAGACGAACTTGTCCTCTACCAGGAGTGGATCGAGAACAACCGCGAATTGGAGCGGCTCGTGAAGGAAATGCGCGGCCTCTCTTCGCGCGTGCTTGCCTTCATAACCGGCCGGGAGGCCCCATGAACCCCCGCGTCTCGGACTCGTCGGCGGCGGTGACCGCTACCGCCATCCTTCAGACGCTACGTCCCGCCCACTGACCGTCCCTCGCCCTGCGGCTTCCGGCAAAGAAAACCCGGCCGATTACCGATTTTTGCAAGAGGCTCCCATCTTTACCAAGATTAGCGGTCGTTTTGCGGATTTGGGCGGTTTTCGTGGAGTGCGAGGCCTGTAACTTGTTGATTATAAAGGATCGGGTTTCGCCAGAGACGAATGTAGTGCCATAAGCGTATAACAATAGTTGCCTGGGACAGGGTGCGTCCGCTATGGTGAGCGCCATGTTCATTCGGCGCACCCAAACCCGGCGGACTGAGGACGGAAAGCCCTACTTCTCTCATCGCCTCGTGCACGCCGAACGCCTCGGCAGCAGCGTGCGCCAGCGCACCCTCCTCAACCTCGGTCGCCACTTCGATATTCCTCAGGCGGACTGGCCGCTGCTGTGCGCCCGCATCAACGATGCGTTGAGCGGTCAGGCGCCGCTGGTGGCCGATTGTCCGCCTGCCGTGGAGGAGGAAGCGCAACGGATCGCGGCGCAGTTGATCGCCCGCGGCGCGGCCGCGCCGACCGCCGGACCGACCGATGTGCAGCCGGTCGATGTCGACTCGTTGCGGCTGGTCCGGCCCCGCAGCGTCGGCGTGGAGCAGGTCGGCCTGTGGGCGCTCGAGCAACTGGACCTGCCGGCGCTGCTGACCCGGTTGGGCGTCAACGGCGCCCTGCGCAGCGCGGCCACCGGCGCCATCGTCGGGCGTCTGGCCGCGCCCGCCTCGGAGCGCGCGACGCACCGCTGGCTGCAGGAGCGCAGCGGTCTCGGGGAGTTGCTCGGCGTCGACTTCGAGACCGTCGGTGCGATGCAGCTCTACCGCGCCTCGGACGTGCTGGTGAAGCATCGCGAGGCGATCGAGGCGCATCTGTTCGACCGCGCGATGGGGCTGTTCGACCTGCAGCCGACGGTGACGCTCTACGACCTGACCAACACCTACTTCGAGGGCGAGGCGAGCGACCAGCCGCAGGCGCAACGCGGGCACTCGAAAGAGAAGCGCAGCGACTGCCCGCTGCTGACCCTGGGCCTGATGCTCGATGCCAGCGGCTTCGTGCGCCGCTCGAAGGTCTTCGCCGGCAACGTCCGGGAACACCGGACGCTGGCCGGGATGCTCGAAGCACTGGAGGCGCCGGTCGGCGCCCTGGTGGTGATGGACCGCGGTGTCGCCACCGACGCCTGTGTGACGTGGTTGCGCGACAACGGCTACCGCTATCTGGTGGTCAGCCGCGAACGCCACCGCCGCTTCGATGCCGATGCCGCCGTGTCGCTCCAGACGCAGTCGGACCAGACCGTGCACATGCACAAGGTGGTCTCGACCGACCCCGACGAAGTGCGCCTGTACTGCTACTCCGAGGAGCGGGCCGAGAAGGAGCGGGGCATCGTCGAGCGTTTCGCCTCCCGCTTCGAGACCGCCCTGACGAAGCTCAACGACGGGCTGTCGCGTCCCCGCGCGCACAAGCGCCTCGACCAGGTCTGGCAACGCATCGGACGGCTGAAAGCCAAGCATTCCCGCGTCGCCTCGCACTACCAGATCACCGTTACCGCCAACGAGGCCGGCGACCAGGCCGTCGCCGTCAACTGGACCCGCCGCCCCCAGGACGGCTCGATGGTTACCCATCCGGGCGTCTACTGCCTGCGCAGCAGCGAGACCGACTGGAACGAAGACGCCTTGTGGCGTACCTACACCACGCTCACCGACGTCGAGGCGGTATTCCGCTCGCTCAAGTCCGAGCTCGGCCTGCGCCCGATCTACCACCGCAAGCCGGCGCGGGCCGACGGCCACCTGTTCATCACCGTCATCGCCTACCAGCTCGTGCAGGTCATCCGCACTCGGCTGCGCGCGCGCCGCGAACACGCCAGGTGGACCACGCTACGCCGCGTCCTCGAAGGCCAGCAGCGCGTCACCGCCACCTTCCGCCGTCCCGACGGACGCACGCTGCATGTGCGCACGGCAACCCAAGCCGAACCCGATCAGCGGGCCATCTACGACGCGCTCGGCGTCGACCCACATCCCGGCGGCGTCCGCAAGACGCTCGTCTGACCGACCAATTTCCCCGGTTCGTACGCGTTTGTAGTGCCACTCGGGCATTTCTGTCGGCGTAAACCACTGATTCTAAATTGGTTTAGTTTTGTGGTTGGTAAACTTGGGTTAACGGGAGCGTGCTCGATTGCGAAAGAGGTGCCAGCAAGCCGGTAACCCGTATAGCCCAATTCGCCGCGGCGGCGTGCAATGGACGGCAAAGCGTGCGGGTCGCCCGCCGATTGGAGCAACTCGATGCACTCCAGGATCGAGGTCTTGCCCGAGTTGTTCATCCCCACTAGTGCTGCGCCATGATTAAACGTTCGGGTGTGCGGTGCTGTGATTCGTCGATGATTGCGCGCTGCAACCCATGTCCGTGTCCGAAGATTATGACGTGGCGGACCACTAGCAGGTTGACGCGGCCGAGCCGCTCCATCCGGAACGAGTCCAGCCCGCGGTAGCCGTTAATCCGTATCGAGGTGTACACGTTCGCTCTCCGTAAAGCTATGCCTGAATCAGCGTACTCCCGCCGCCCGCGCCGCCGCGAGCCGGCGCATCAACTCGATAGTATGCGTCGGCGCCTCGAACTCGGCCTCCTCCAGCGGGGTACGGCCGAACTGGTCCAGGGCGTCGAAGTCGGCGCCGTGGTCCGCGAGATACTCGACGATCTCGTCCTCGCCGGCGCGGATGGCCGTGTGAAACGCGCTCCGGCGGCCCGGCGGATGGACGTTGACGTCGAGGCCGAGCTCCACCGTGAACCGGACCGCGTCGAGCTCGCGGCTGCCGGCCGCGAGCAGCACCGCGCCGGCGCCGTCGTTGGTCTCCCCAGCCGGATCGGCACCCAGCGCCAGCAACGCCTCCAGCATGTCGACGTTGCCCGCCTGCGCGGCGGTGAGAAACGGTGTGAGGCCGCCCGTTCGCCGCCAGGCGGCGCCGCCGGGACCGCCGCTGCGGGCATGCAAGTCCGCGCCCCGCTCCACCAACTCGCGGGCCATTTCGACGTTGCCCTGCGCCACGACCGCGTGGAGCGCCGTGCCGCCATCGCGGTCGCGGGCGTTGACGTCGGCGCCGTGGTCGAGCATCAGCCGCGTCACCGCGTCCCGGCCTTCCCCGGCGGCGATCAGGAAGGCGCTTCGCCCGTCGGCGGCGGTAACGTGCGGATCGGCGCCGGCCACGATCAGCGCCTGCGCACTGCCGGCGTCGCCGGAGCCGGCCGCAAACAGGATCGGACGGAATCCGTTCGCGGACATCGCACCGACGTCGGCACCTCGTTCGATGAGGAAGCGTGCGATGTCGGTATGGCCCCCGGCGGCGGCCCACATCAGCGGTGTCTGTCCCATCCGGCGCTCCGCGACGTTCACCTCCGCACCGCGCTCCACGAGCAGCCGGACGAGCGCCTCGCTCCCGGCGTGAACAGCCGCCAGCAACGACGTATCGCCGTTCCAGCGCGCCGCGTCGACGGCCGCGCCGAAGTCGAGCAGCATCCGCGCAATCTCGACGCTGCCGTTGCCGCAGGCGAAGAGCAGCGGCGTCTCGCCGTTCTCATCGGCTGCGTTCGGGTCGGCCCCGGCCTGCAGCAGCTTCTCGACGATTCCGGGGGCGTCGCGCAGGGCAGCCCAGGCCAACGGCGTCGAACCGTCGCCGCGCACCGCGTTGACGTCGGCTCCACCGTCGATGAGCGCGGTCACGGCACGCGCGTCCCCCCGCTGGATCGCCTCGATCAAAGCCGGCTCCGGCGCAGCAGTCGTCCGGGGGCCCTGGGCAGACGCAGGGACGACGGCGCCTGAGGCCAGCACCGACCCAAGCGTCAGCAGCAGCGCCAGTCCCCAATAGTGCGTGTCTCGCATGGACCGAATGCTACACTCCGAAACCAGTGAGCGAACGGGGAATTGCGGCGGCCTTCACGCTGGTCCCGGCCTTCTTGTGCCTGCTGGCGACCCAGTTGGTCTCGGCTCAACCAGAGACGGCTCAGCCAACGGCGGCGCGGAGCCTGGGCCAGGACACGCCGGCCGGCGCCGAGCTTCTCCGGACCACCGTCCGCAGCTACTGCCTCGCGTGCCACAACGACCGAACCCTGACCGCGGGCCTGTCGCTCCAGGACGTGGATGCCGCCCGCGTCGCCGAGCACGCCCCCGTGCTCGAGAAGGTGCTGCACAAGCTCCGGGCCGGCGAGATGCCCCCGGCGGACCGCCCGCGCCCCGACACGGCAACCGTGGCAAGCCTGGTAGCGGGGCTGGAAACGGCGCTCGACCGCGAAGCGGCCGCGAGCCCCAACCCCGGCGCGCCTGCCATCCACCGGCTGAACCGGGCCGAGTACCGCAACGCGGTCCGCGACCTGCTGGGGCTCGACCTCGACCACGCCCGCGACCTGCCGGCCGACGACTCCGGCTACGGCTTCGACAACATCGGCGACGTGCTGACCGTCTCGCCGCTGCACGTCGAGCAGTACGTGGCGGCGGCACGGCGCGTCAGCCGCCTGGCCGTCGGCAACCTGACGCCGCGGCCGGTGGTCGAACGCTTCGAGCCGCCGGACGGAACCGTCGACGAGGCGATCGGGGGGCTGCCCCCCGACGAGCGGGGCGGCATCCTGTTCCGGCACTATTTCGCGTTCGACGCCGACTACACGATCACGGTACGCGTGCGCGGGCGGCGCACCACCGGGATGCCGGCGCCCCGGCTGGACGTCCGCGTCGACGGCCGGCGGGTCCGGCTGATCGACGCCGACTTCGATCCCGAGGAGGCGAACCAGCTCACCCGCAACTTCGAGCTGCGGCTGCCGCTGCCGGCGGGAGAGCACGAGATCGGCGCGGGGTTCCTCACCGAGTACGCGCGGAGCGAGGACGGCGGGGAAACGAACGGCTACTCGGTCGACTACGTGCTCGTCGGCGGCCCGTACGACGCGGCCGGTCCGGGCGAGACCGACATCCAGCGCCGGATCTTCGTCTGCCGGCCGGCGGCGGACGAACCGGAGGAGCCGTGCGTGCAGCGGATCCTGGCCACGCTGGCCCGTCGCGCCTACCGGCGGCCGGTGACCGCGGCGGATATCGACCCGCTGCTCGATCTGTTCGCGATCGGGCGCGCCGACGGCGAACGCTTCGAGGACGGCATCGAGATGGCGCTGAGCGGCGTGCTCGTCTCGCCGAGCTTCCTGTTCCGGGCGCCGCCCGCTCCGGAGGACGGCGAGCCGGGATCGGCGTACCCCCTCTCCGACATCCACCTCGCGTCGCGGCTCTCCTTCTTCATCTGGAGCAGCATCCCCGACGAAGAGCTGCTCGAGCTGGCCGAGCGCGGCCGGCTGAGCGACCCCACGGTGCTCAACGGGCAGATCGCGCGGATGCTGGCCGACCCGAAGGCCCGGGCGCTCGTGGACAACTTCGGAGGACAGTGGCTGCACCTGCGGAACGTGGCCGACTGGATGCCCGACCCGGAGCGGTTCGCCGACTTCGACGATTCGCTGCGCTACGCCTTCGAGCGCGAGACCGCCCTCTTCCTCGACCACCTGATCCGCGAGGACCGCAGCGTACTGGAGCTGATCGACGCCGACTACACGTTCCTGAACGAGCGGCTGGCCGGCTTCTACGGCATCGACGGGGTCGATGGCGGCTATTTCCGCCGCGTGCCGCTCGGGGATTCCGCGCGCGGCGGCATCCTGACGCAGGGCAGCGTGCTCATGGTCACCTCGTACCCCACGCGCACGTCGCCGGTGCTGCGGGGCAAGTGGGTGCTGGAGAACCTGCTCGGCGCGCCTTCGCCTCCCCCGCCGCCCAACGTGCCGGCGCTGGCCGCCGCCGCGGAGACCTCGGCCGGCAGCCTGCGCGAGGCGCTGGAGCAGCACCGCGCCAACCCGGCCTGCGCCGCCTGCCACGCCCGTCTCGACCCGCTGGGGTTCGCACTCGAGAACTTCGACGCGGTCGGCGCGTACCGCACGGAGGACGACGGGGTCACGGTGGAGGCGTCGGGAGCGCTGCCGGACGGCACGCTGGTCGACGGCCCCAACGGCCTCCGGCGCGTGCTGCTGGACCGGCGCGACGAGTTCGTGGAGACGCTGGCCGCCAGTCTGCTGACCTACGCCATCGGCCGGGGCCTGGAGTCGTACGATCGGCCGGCGGTGCGGGAGATCCGCCGCCGGGTCGAGGCCGCGGACCACCGCTTCTCGGCGCTGGTTTCGGCCATCGTCGATAGCGTACCATTCCGCTTGAGGAGGATTCCGGAGCCATGATCACCGGAACCGCGCTACCACGCCGCACCTTCCTGCGAGGCATGGGGACCGCCGTCGCCCTGCCGTTTCTCGACGCGATGACGCCGGCGTTCGCATCCGCGTCTGCGCCCGTGCCCCGGGTCGCGTTCGTCTACACGGCCAACGGCATCATCATGCAGGACTGGACGCTGGCCGAGGAGGGCCCCGGCTTCGCGTTCAGCAGGACGCTGATGCCGGTCGAGCCGTTCCGCGACGACCTCCTCGTCGTCAGCGGCCTCGCGCACCGCAACGGCGAAGCCCTCGGCGACGGCCCCGGCGACCACGCCCGCGCCGGCGCGAGCTGGCTGACCGGCGTGCACCCGAAGAAGACGCGGGGCGCCGACATCCGCAACGGCATGTCGGTCGATCAGATCCTGGCGCAGGAGATCGGCCGCGACACCCCGTTGCCGTCGCTGGAGCTCGGGCTGCAGGACGTGCGGATGGTCGGCGGCTGCGATTCCGGCTATAGCTGCGCCTACAGCAACACCATCTCCTGGAGCTCGCCCACCACGCCGCTGCCCTACGAGAACAACCCGAGCCGGGTATTCGCGCGGCTGTTCGGCGACGGCGACACCACCGATCCGGCGGTGCGGGCCATCCGGGCGCGGCAGGACCGCAGCCTGCTCGACTTCGTGCTCGACGACGCCACCCGGCTGCGCACGTCGCTGGGCGCGGGCGACCGCCGCAAGCTGAGCGACTATCTCGACTCGGTGCGCGAGGTGGAGCGGCGCATCGGAAACGCGCGCTACGACGGCGTCGACCTGCCGGTGCTCGACCGCCCCGACGGCATCCCGCCGACCTTCGAGGAGCACGTCCGGCTCATGTCGGACCTCGTCACCATCGCGTTTCAGGCCGACTTGACGCGCGTGGTCACGCTGATGTACAGCCGCGAGGGGGGCAACCGGACCTACCGCTCCATCGGCGTCCCCGACGCCCACCACGGCTTGTCGCACCACCAGAACGACCCGGAGAAGATGGCGCGGCTGCAGATGATCGACCGCCACCACGTGGCGATGCTGGCCTACTTCCTCGGCAAGCTGCGGGACGCGCAGGACGAGAACGGATCGCTGCTCGACCACTCGATGGTCGTCTACGGCAGCAGCCTGAGCGACTCCAACGCGCACACCCACGACAACCTGCCGGCGCTGGTGGCCGGCGGCGGCAACGGCGCGCTGCGCGGCGGGCGCCACCTGCGGTACCCGGACGGCACGCCGATGACCAACCTGTTCCTGACCCTGCTCGACCGCCTGGGCGTTCACCGGGACCGGATCGGCGACAGCACCGGGCGGATCGCGCACCTGAGCGAGCTGTAGAAGCAGGGGCCAACCCCGCGTCTGACGCCGACTCGGGTCGGCCGCCGGCTCACGGGGTGATCACTTCGACAGCCTGGTGCGCCGTGTTGGCAGGCACCAGACGCTGATCCAGCGTCAAGAGAACGGCGTCATTCTTCAAAGCAACCGCCAGCAGATAAGCATCCGTCACCTGCTGATGCCCGAGCAGGAGCCGGAATTGCCTTGCTGCCTCGGAAAGCGCCGGAAGCGACTCCAGATAGCCGTGCCGGTCGTCGCAGACGAGAGCGGCCAACAGATCGAGCGCCTGGTATGGCGTTCGCCGCACGCCGACGACAGCAGGATTCGACGAAAGGCGCACGAACCCCAACTGCGTGAGCGCGCAGGTAGCCCAACGCGGCGCCGGACGCCGTTCCAGCCGATTCACGACCGCATGGTGGAACTGATGGTTCGGCCAAGCCAGCGCCACGAGGGCATTGACGTCGAGCAGCAACTGGCGTTCAGACGATGCCGTCGTCATCGAGGACCTTCTGAACGCGGGAACTGGGAATGACGGGCGTGCCGGGTGGCACTTCGAATGCCGGGAATCGACCTTTCCTCGCGCTTCGCCCCTTTGGCTCGGGCTCGAGTGCCCGACGCGCCATGTCCGACAGAACCTTTCCCAGCCGCTGGCCGGTCGCACGGGCCTGACTCAGCGCTGCCTCGTAGATGTCGTCGTCGAGGGTCACGGTCGTTCTCATGACACCATGATACAGTGATGCACCTGTATCATCCGAATCGACCGCGGTTGGTGCTCGTCGCGGAGAGGGTGCCGTGTCGGGCCTCGGAGTCTTCCGCCTGCTACGGAACCCGCGTGCCGTCGACCGTCGTGATGCCGGTCTCCCCCCCGGACACGTCGAGAGCGCGCGCGCCGTCGACCCTGGCCGGATGGCCCTTGACGTTCAGCACCTGACCGAACTTGAAGGTGTCCGCCGCGAAGCCTCGATTGCGGAGGATGGGGGCGGCAGCCGGACCGAAATAGATGTCCCAGTCGGCGGTGCCGCCGTTCCGATCGGCGACTTCGAGCACCAGGATGGGATGCGGGTTGACGAAGCTCCATTGCTTGACGGAGCCCGACAATTCGACCGTTCGCTCCTGGTCGAAAAGAGCTGCCGCGCCGTGGTGCGCCGCGGCGGAGAAGGAGAGCCCGACGACGACGCTAACGGTGACGATGACGGCGGACCAGCGGTTGGTCATCGCTCTCCTCCTTGCCGGCTCCAGCGATTGACCGGCGGATCCTGCGGATACTTCGTCGGCACCAGCCGCAGGTTACGCCGGGCCGCCGCGGGATCGCAATTCCACGGCAGCGACAGCGGCCGGTCACTCCGCCGCCATTCCATCACGTACTCGATCGGCCCCAGCAGGAAGGTCGGATCCTCCACGGTCAGATCCATCCGCAGATTGTCGTCCTCCAGCCAGTAGCGCTCGGTCAACCGCTTCTGCGTCGATGACGGCGCGCTCATGAAGTCGCCGGCGATGCCCGCCGGGTCGAACGTGAATCTGGCGGTGTCGACGACCAGCCGGTCCCCCTCGTAGCGTCCGGTCGAGTGGCCGTGAACGAAGAACGCCCCGATCGGCGGCTCGGGATGGCCGTGGCCCTCGAGCCAGATCGTGCGCACGATGTCGTCCTTCTCGTAGGTGAGCGTCACCCGATCCGCCAGTTGCTCCACCGCGAAGCTGTACGGATCGCCGAACAGCCCCGGCAGCGTCGCCGGCCCGCAGTCGTACTTCGGGGCCGCCAACTCGTCGAACGCGTCGGTGAAGGCTCGCGCGCGGGCCGTCAGCAGCCTGCCGACCCCCGTGCCGTTCAACTCCGGGCACACGTCGGCGTCTCCGGAGACGCACCGACGGCCGGTGAAGATGCCGGACAGATCCGGCGCTCCCGACGCCCCAGGCTGGTTCTCGGCCGCCACGCCGATCGCGACAGCCCCGGCCACGAGCCCGATCACAACGGCCCTGGCCGCGAGACCGATGAGCACGCCCGAGAATCCGCTCTGCGTCATATCAAATCGCCCTCGCCTTCCATGCGCCCCGTTGCCGCCGGCAACTCGTCCCCGCGCCTACGGCAACGCGCAGGCGAAGCTCTCCTCGTCGTTGGGATCCCCCGTCCCGTCGTAGACCGCGACCTGTGGATAGGGACACAGCGGCCGCGTCATCGTCGGGTCTCCATCCTGGTCCAGCTTCGACGCCAGCAGACGCTCGGGCGCGCTACCCTCCTCCACCCAGGCGCGGATCGCCTCGACCCAGTCGACGCGGTCGGGACCCGGACCACCGGCGCAATGGAGCACGCCCGGCAGCATGTAGAGCCGCGTGTAGTCGCGGGCAGCCGGGTCGTCCGCCTCGAGCCGCTCGTAGTAATCGACGGTCCCGAGCGGGGCGAGGGCGAGGTCGGACCAGCCGGTCCAGTAGATGATCTTCCCGCCACGGTCCCTGAAGGCGCCAAGGTCGTGATCGGTGGCGTTGAGGATGGCGGCCGTTTCGGCGACTTCTTCCTTCCAGGCCGAGAAGTCGTACTGCGTATAGTCCCAGTCGGGGTCGTCGAAGACGAAGTACTTGTAGAGCTCGGTGCCGAAGCCGTACTGCGCGTTGGGGACCCCGGCGGCGCGCCGCTGCGGGGCGGCGACGACCCACGAGTCCCAACCGCCGCGGTCGTTCTCGCCGCCGTAGTTGAACCCGTGGTAGACCGGCTCGCCGTTCGAGGTCGGTCCGCCGTAGACGGTGTCGATGGCCGCAAGCTGCTCCGCGGTGACGCAGTCGTCGGACGGCCGGTCGCCCGCGCAGCGCGGCAGGTCCGCCGGCTCGAAGCCGCACCGGCGAGGATCGTCGAGCACGCCGTCCTCGACCCCGTCGTCCGCGTCGCACGCGGCAAGGATGCTCGACCCGAGCAGCTCGAGCGTGGCCGGCGTGAGGACCGGCGCGTCGAGATTGCCGTCGGGATAGATCGCCTGCTGGTTCTGCACGAAGCCGGCGGTGATGCCCGTCCAGTCGTAGGCGGGCGCAGCGGCGACGATGCCGTCGAAGTCCTCCGGATAGCGCTGCGATTCCATCATCGCCTGCCCCCCGCCCCGCGAGCAGCCGACGAAGTAGGAGTAATCGGCGGGCTGCTCGTAGTAGTGCGCGATGATCGACTTCGCCGTCTCGGCGGTCAGGTGGACGGCGCGATGACCGAAGTTCTCCTGCCGCTCGGGGTTGTCGAGCGCCCAGCCGGCCTCGATACCGTTCCCGGTGTGCCCGGTGTCGGTCCCGACCGTCGCGTAGCCGCGCTGCAGGGGGCCGCCGCCATGCGCGTACAGCGAGCGCGCCTGGTTCTGCACGGTTCCGACGAAGCCGCCGCCGCCGCCCATCAGGAAGCGGCCGTTCCAGTCGTCGGGCAGCAGGAGCTCGAAGTTGATCTCCGTCTCGATGGTCCCGGTCACCTTGCAGTGCGCCGGCAGTTGGGCCTCGCCCGCCACACGCTCGGCCGCGCCGATCCGCAGATCGATCAGCGCCAACGTGGCGAGATCTGCGCAGGCGTCCGGCTGCTCGGCGGTGGGGGCGGCGCACGCCGCAGCCAGCGCCAGACCGGCGGCAACGGCAACATTCACGAACTGGCGGTGGATGCGGGACATCGATGGCTCTCCTTGTGTCTTCAGGATCCTCCCAACCCTATCAGCGTGCCGCCGCTCTCTCAAGGGGCGCCGCGCCCGCGCCTGCACGCCCGCATATAATCCCGGCACCGATGCCGCCGCTCGACGGACTGCGCGTCCTCGATCTCACCCGGGTGCTGGCCGGCCCCTACTGCGCCATGATGCTGGGCGACATGGGGGCCGAGGTGCTCAAGATCGAGGAGCCGACCCACGGCGACGACACGCGCGCCTGGGCACCCCACCGAGACGGCTGGAGCACGTTCTTTCTGGGCCTGAACCGGAGCAAGAAGAGCGTCGCCCTCGACCTGAAGTCCGACGCCGGGGCCGCCGTGCTCCGCCGCCTGATCCCGACGGCGGACGTGCTGATCGAGAACTTCCGGCCGGGGAGTCTCGCGAAGCTCGGGTTCAGCTACGAGGCGGCCGCCGCGCTGAATCCGCGGCTCGTCTACTGCTCGGTCACCGGTTACGGCCAGGTCGGCCCCAAGAAGGATCTCCCAGGCTACGACGCAGTCATCCAGGGCGAGAGCGGCCTGATGGACGTCACCGGCCATCCCGACGGCCCGCCGACGCGGGTCGGGGTGGCGATCACCGACTACCTGGCCGGCCTCTACGCGATGAACGGCATCCTGCTCGCCCTGCGCGACCGCGACCGCACCGGACAGGGCCAGCACGTGGACATCGCACTGCTGGACGCGATGACCTCGGCGCTCGCGCTGCCGGCCGGCATCTACTTCAACACCGGCGAGGCGCCGGGCCGCGAGGGCAACCAGCACCACACGCTGACCCCGTACGAGACGATCGAGGTCGCGGACGGGCTGGTCGTCGTGGCGGTCGGCAACGAGCGGCTGTGGAGACAGTTCTGCAACGCCGTCGGGGCATCCGATCTCGAAGGGCACCCCGACTACGCCACCAACACGGAACGGATGGCGCATCGTCCGCGGCTCATCGCGGAGTTGACGCCGCGCCTCGCGAAGTACACGCGCGATGCGCTGATCGAACGCCTGCGAGTCCACAACGTCCCGTGCGCGCAGGTGAGGAACATCGGGGAAGCGCTGGAGGACCCCCATCTGCGGGCGCGCGGGATGGTGCTCGACATCCCGCACGACGACCTCGGCACGATGCGCAGCCTCGGCAATCCGATCCGACTGTCGCGCACGCCGGCGGTGATACGCCGGCCCCCGCCGGCCCTCGGCGAACACAACACGGAGATTCTGGAGTCCCTCGACGCGGACGAGGGCGAAACCTCCGCGCGCAGGCAACCCGTCGGCGCGACCACTCGAGGAGCAGATCGATGACCAGCAGCAGGATGCCGTGGCGGAGACCCACCTGGGCGATGATCGTGACGCTGGCGCTGGTAGCGCTGGCAACGGCGCTGACCGTCCCGGCGGCGGGCGCGCAGGACACCGAGCGTTACGGCGAACGCCTGTCGCGCATGCCGGTCGATCTGCGGACCACTTCGACCATCTCCGGCGCCGGCGTCGTCACGGCGGAGCTGGCCGGCAACGAGCTCACCATCACTGTCCGGTTCGGCGGGCTGCGCTCGGGTGTGACGGCGGCCCACGTGCACAACGCGCCGGTAGCTCGCCGGGGCGGGGTCGCATTCGGCATCGACGTCGGCGCCGCCGCCGGTACCGCCGGCGAGATCACGGACACGGTGACGTTGACCGTGGATCAAGTCGCCGAGCTCCGCGGGGAGCGCTACTATGTGCAGATCCACACCGAGAACAACCCCGGCGGCGAGCTGCGCGGCTGGCTCCTGCGGCACGACGACTGAGGCGCCGGGGCATCCGTGGTAGCATGCCTTTCTGACCCGTTGGCCGGGTCGGCGTGAACACAAATCCATGGCGTTCCAGCTTCCGGGGACGCTCCAGCGGGAAATGTCGGGATGACGAACGGTAACCCAACACTGCTGCAGGATCTGCTGAACCGTGTGAAGCAACTGCCGCCCGCCGCCGGTCTCGCCGGCATCGTGATCGTCGTCGCGATCGTCGGCTACCTCCTCGTGGACGTTGCGCCCGAGCCGGAGCCGGAACCGGAAGTCGTGGAGGCCCCGCCGCCCCCACCGCCTCCTCCTCCGCCGCCGCCCGAGCCGGAACCGGAGCCCGAGCCGGAGCCCGAACCGGAGGTCGAGATACCGCCGCTCAACGCGAGCGACCCGGTCATTCGCGAGCTGGCCGCGGAACTGTCCGCGAATCCGGTACTGTCGAGCTGGCTCGTCACGGACGAGCTCGTCCGGACGTTCGTCGTCGTCATCGACAACGTGGCCGAGGGAACGAACCCCTCGCAGCACGTACCGTTTCTCCGCCCCGAAAGCCGCTTCCAGATCGACGGCGACTCGTCGGAGCCGCTGATTTCCGCGGCCAGCTACGCCCGGTACGACGACGCGGCGGCGCTCGTGGCCTCGCTCGACGCAGAGGGTATCGCCGAGCTGTATCAGCGGCTGGGTCCGTTGCTGCGGGAAGCCTACGAAGAGCTCGGCCAGCCCGGCGATGCCTTCCAGGACACGGTGTGGAGAGCGGTGGCGCATCTGCTCAACGCGCCGGTCATCGAGGGCCAGCCCGAGCTGGTCGCGCGCGGACCGCTGTTCATGTACGCCGACGAGACGCTCGAGTACCTCTCGCCGGCGCAGCGCCAGTTGATCGGCATGGGTCCCGACAACCAGCGTCGCGTACAGCGGAAGATCCGGGAGATCGCGGCGGCCATCGGCCTCACCGACCTGCCCCGGCCCCACGTCGTGCAGCGGTAGCCGGACGCCCGGGGCGGACGCTCCGCACGATTACCGATGCCACGCGTGCTCCGCGTCGCGCTCTGCCAGTCGAATCTGACCGTCGGCGACCTCGCCGGGAACGTCGCTGCTCTGCAGAGGCGAATTCGCGAAGCACGCGAACAGCAAGCCGACGTCGTCGTCTTCCCCGAGCTGTCGATCACCGGCTACCCGCCGGAGGATCTCCTGCTGAAGCCGAGCTTCGTACAGGACGCCACTGCCGCGCTCGGCGAGGTGGCCGCCGGCGTCACCGGTATCGTTGCCTGCGTCGGCGTCCCGGAGTTCGTGGCGGCAGCGTCCGGGGCGGCCGGCGGCGGCGGGGCCATACCCGCCACTACCGGGCTCTACAACGCCGCCGCGGTCCTGGCCGACGGCCGGGTCGTGGCGCTGTACCGCAAGCACCACCTCCCGAACTACGCCGTCTTCGACGAGCGCCGCTACTTCATGCCGGGAGGCGAATCGCTGGTGATCGATCTCGACGGGCGGCGGGTGGGCGTCACGATCTGCGAGGACATCTGGATGCCCAGTGGTCCGGCCGAATGGGCGGCCGTGAACGGCGACGCGGAGATCGTCGTCAACCTCTCCGCCTCGCCCTATCACCAGGGGAAGGGCCGGGAGCGGGAGGAGCTGTTCGCAGCCCGCTGCCGCGATCACCGCTGCTTCCTGGCGTTCTGCAACGCCGTGGGCGGGCAGGACGAGTTGGTCTTCGACGGCCACAGTCTCGTCATCGGACCGGACGGGACGATACTGGCCCGCGGCAGACGGTTCGAGGAGGACATTCTCGTCGCGGATCTCGACCCGTCCGTCGCCCGCGGGCAGCGGGAGTCGGACCCGCGCTGGGACCGTCTGCCGCCCGCTGCAGCGACCGCCCCAGCCCACGCGCCCGGACCGGACCCAGGCCGCGTTTCCGTCGTCCGGCTCCGCCAGGTGCCCCCCCGACGCAGGCCGCTCGCCCCACGCGAAACCATGGAGGCGCTGTCTCCCGAGGCGGAGATCTATGGCGCCCTTACGCTTGGAACGGCCGACTACATCCGGAAGAACGGCTTTCCGGGGGCCGTGCTCGGGCTGTCGGGCGGTATCGATTCCGCCCTCGCGCTCACCATTGCGGCCGACGCCATCGGTCCGGAAGCGGTGACCGCCGTGTCGATGCCGTCGCGCTACACCGCCGGGATGAACCGGGACGACGCGGCGATCCTGGCCCGCCGGCTCGGCACCCGCTTCCTGGAGCTGCAGATCGAGAACCTGGCGGTCACCTACGGGGCCGCGCTGGCCGAGCCGTTCGCCGGCACGGAGACGAACGTCGCCGAAGAGAACCTGCAGGCGCGCATCCGGGGCAACCTGCTGATGGCGCTGTCGAACAAGTTCGGCTGGCTGGTGCTCACCACCGGCAACAAGAGCGAGATGAGCGTCGGCTACGCCACCCTCTACGGCGACATGGCCGGCGGCTTCGCGGTGCTCAAGGACGTGCTGAAGACCTGGGTCTACCGTCTGGCCGTCTGGCGCAACCGCGAAGGGGAGATGATCCCGCAGCGCATCATCGACAAGCCGCCGACCGCCGAGCTGCGCGACAACCAGCGCGACTCCGACAGCCTGCCTCCCTACGAGGTGCTCGACGGGATTCTCGAAGCGTACGTCGAGGAAGACCGCAGCCCGGCCGAGATCGAGGCGCTCGGCTTTGCCCGGGACACGGTGGAACGCGTCGTGCAGCTCGTCGACCGGACGGAGTACAAGCGCCGGCAGGCACCGCCCGGCGTCCGCATCTCGACACGCGCGTTCGGCAAGGACCGGCGCCTGCCGATCACCAACCGCTACGTACCGGGAAGCTGAGCGAGGGCCTGCGGCCCCGATCGGGCGAGGCCGCCGGCGGCGGCCGGAGCGCACCGGCGCGCGTCCCCCCGGGACGACGCCGCGGCCAGGAGATTGCGCCGTAGAACGCAACGCAGTGAGTTCGGAGGCGCAAGGTCCTGGGGCGGTGGGGGCTGGGGCCGAACACGGAGCCCTGCGACGGGTTTGGCGGCGCTACCGGCGCGACGCGGTGCCGGCGCCGCCGTCGTCCGAGACCTGCTTGATGACCGTCGTGGCGGCCCCGATCATGGAAGCGACGTCGCTCAGGTTGGCCGGCACGATCAGGGTGTTGCCCGCCTTCGCCAGGTTGCCGAACCGCTCCAGGTAGTCCTCGGCGACGCGGAGCTGCATGGCCTTGTCGCCGCCCTCCGCGTTGAGCGCCTCGGCGACCTTCTTCAGCCCCCCGGCCGTCGCCTCGGCGACCGCCAGGATCGCGGCCGCTTCACCCTCGGACTCGTTGATCTGCCGCTGCTTGGCCGCCTCCGACTCCTTGATGACCCGCTGCTTCTCGCCCTCGGCCTGGTTGATCTTGGCGTCGCGGTTACCCTCGGACTCGAGAATCGTGGCGCGCTTCTCCCGCTCGGCGCGCATCTGCTTCTCCATCGCGCTCAGCACGTCGTGCGGCGGATTGATGTTCTTGATCTCGTAGCGCAGCACCTTGACGCCCCACGGATTGGAGGCCTGGTCGAGCTCCTCGACCACGCGCAGGTTGATGTGGCTGCGCTCCTCGAAGGTCTTGTCCAGCTCGATCTTGCCGATCTCGCTACGCAGGGTGGTCTGCGCAAGCTGGGCGATCGCGAACAGGTAGTGGCCGATCCCGTAGGATGCCTTGCGCGCGTCCATCACCTGCAGGTAGAGCACGCCGTCCACCCCGACCTGGACGTTGTCCGCGGTGATGCAGATCTGCTCCTCGACGTCGATCGCCCGCTCCTTCAGGCTGTGCCGGTAGGCGACCCGCTCGACGAACGGGATCAGGAGGGCGAACCCGGATTCGAGGGTTCTCGAGTACTTGCCGAGGCTCTCGACGATGTAGGCGTTCTGCTGCGGCACGACCACGGCCGTCTTCGCGAGGACGATGATCGCGACGAGGGCCAGCACCAGGGCGACGATGAATCCCGCATCCATGATGGTTCTCCGTGTATCGCATCAACGAACCGGCGGTTCCGAGGACGCCGCCTGGATGATCTCCAACGCGACCCCGTCGGTATCGACCACGACGGCGCCGACCCCGCGGGGTATCGAATCCGGCCCCACGTTCACCGCCGTCCACTCCGTCCCCTGCAGGCGAACCCGGGTCCGTCCGCCGGGAGCCAGGTCCTCCTCGACCGCCACCACCGCGCCGACCGCCGGATGTCGAAACTCCGCCCCACCGCCGTCGCCCCGCAACAGGCTGTAGCACTTCTGCCGGAACAGCACCATCGAGGCGATGGCGAGGGCAGAGAACGCCACCCACTGCGCCCACACCGGCAGACCGACCCCGGCCAGTCCGAGGATGCCGACGCAGATCGCGGCGGCGCCGGCGAAGACCAGGTAGAACGCGGCATCCGTCAGCAACTCCGCGCCCGCCAGGACGATTCCGATGATCAACCAGCCCCACCACGACATGTCGTGCTCCCGACGCCGCTTCCGGTTAGACTCTCCGCGAAATCGGTTCCCCGGTTGTGCGCATCCCGTACTGCTCAGTGTATACGCCGGAAGGGATGGCGCCCGCGGTGAGAGGCAAGCGACCATGACCTGCCTGACAAGACTCGTTATCGCTCTGACCGGCGCCGCCGTCGTTCTGACCGCATCGGCTGCGGCGGCCCAGGGACCGCCGGCCGACGAAGAGCCGGGGAGAGAGGATGCCTGCATGGAGGTCATCGCCCACCGCGGCGCGTCGGGCTACCTGCCGGAGCACACGTTGCCCGCCTACGCGCTCGCGTACGGACAGGGCGCCGGCTGGATCGAGCCGGACGTCGTGCTGACCGCCGACGGCGTCGCCATCGCCCTGCACGACATCACCCTGGATCGCACCACGAACGTCGCCGAGCTGTACCCCGATCGGGCGCGCTCCGACGGCCGCTACTACGCGGCCGACTTCACCTTCGCGGAGATCGAGAAGCTGCACGTCGTCGAGCCCAGATCGGACCGCTATCCCCACGCGACGTTCCGCGTGCCGCGCCTGGCAGAGGTCCTCGAACTGGTCGATGGCCTCAACCGCACCGCCGGACGCCGGGTCGGCATCTATCCGGAGCTGAAGAGTCCCGGCGTGCAGCCCGACCTGGCCCGCACCCTGCTCGCGGAACTCGCCGGCTACGCCTGGCCGATCCGGATTCAGTCGTTCGACGCCGAGGCCCTGGCGGCTCTCGATACCGCGTTGCCGCGGGTGCAGCTCATCGCCCGACCGGACCAGCTCGCTCCCGCCGGCCTGAACCACATCGCCTCGTACGCGATCGGCATCGGTGTGCCCAAGGAACTCGTGTTTCAGGATTCCGCCATCGTCGGGCAGGCGCACGACCTCGGCCTGGAGGTGCACGCCTACACCCTGCGGGCCGACCAGCTCGACGACACGTTCGACTCCCTCGCGGGGGAGGTGGCGTCGCTGATCGACGCCGGCGTCGATGCCGTGTTCACGGACCATCCGGACCAGGTGCTGGCCCTGGTGGCCCAGTCGTGCGCCACCGGCTCCATTTGACGAAGGTGGCTACCGGAAGCTACCGTTGGCGTCATGCGCTCCGTCGGCCTGAAGGTGCTCAACAACAGGCTCAGTGAATACGTGCGCCTGGCCGCCGCGGGCGAGACCGTGCTCGTGACGGACCGCGACCGCGTCGTCGCGGAAATCGTGCCCCCGCGCGCCGAGCGCAGTCCCATTCTCGCCGACGCCCTGCTCGCCGACATGGTCCGCAAGGGCCTGCTGACGCCCCCGACCGCGCCCGGCAAGGGACCGCCCCCGGCGCCGAAGCCGATCATGAAGCTGGAAGAACTCCTCGCGGAGCTCGATAAGGATAGAAGCGACCGGTTTCTGCCGAGCTGATTTCACATCTCCACCATCCTCGACCGCAGCATCGACTGGACGAACCGCGCGAGGCGCTCTTCGGCCGGCTCGACGCGTTCACCGAATTCTGCGCGCAACTGCCCGGCGATCTCGGTCAGCGGCGTCTCGCCGTCGCACGCCTTCCAGATGAACGTCCCGACGTCGTCGAGGCGGATACGGTAGCAGGGATCGCCCACCTTCGAGGCGAGCCAGCGGCCGATGCGGCCGTCACCGAGCCGCGGGCGCAGGACTACGCAGCGCCCGTCCTCCAGATCGCGCCAGTCCAGGCGGCGCCGCGGGCGGGCGTTCCAGAACGCGACGGCCCGGTCGGACGCCGCTTCGGCGGACGCGATCCCGGCAACCTCGCCGGACTCGGCCTCCGGCGCACCCGCGATGCCGGAGCCCGTCCCGGAATCCGGCGCCGAGTCCGCTCCGGAGGTCACGCACCGCCGCCGGCCGCACCGCCGCGCATCGCGTTCAACGGCATCCTGACCAGCATGTAGTAGAGCAGGATGAAGACGAGCGCGCCGCCGAGCGCGCTGTCGGCGATCTGCGGCAGAACCAGCCACGGGATCGCCTCGCTGGCGCCGACCACGAAGGCGAGCAGCACCGCCATCAGCGCCTCGCCGGCGATGAAGCCGGACGACAGCAGCACGCCGGTGTTGGTCGCGCGCGTCCTTTCCTCTCCGCTCGCCTCCTGCTGGTCGAGCGAGCGCGTCAGCCACCAGCTCACGAGGCCGCCGACGAAGATGCCCGCCGTCGACGGGAAGGGCAGGTACATGCCGACCGCGATCAGCATCGGGGACGGCGCGTTGATGAGGATGAGCACGCCGGCCAGGGCCATCCCGGTGATGACCAGCGGCCACGCCATGTCGCCGCCGACGATGCCCTCCGCGATGAGCGCCATCAGGCCGGCCTGCGGCGCCGGCAGCTCGGCGCTGCCGATCTCGTAGACCCGATCCATCAGGATCATCGGCCAGATGAGCACCATCGCGGCGACGGTCACGCCGATCAGCTCGCCGATCTGCATCTTCCAGGGCGTTCCGCCGAGGATGTGGCCCACCTTCAGGTCCTGCAGCATGTCGCCGGCGATGCCGCAGGCGCAGCAGACGACGCCCGCGACGGCCAGCACCCCGAGGATGCCGCCCGACCCGGTCACCCCGATGCCCACCATGACGACGGCGGCGATGAGCAGGGTGCTCAGGGTCAGGCCGCTGATCGGGTTGTTCGAGCTGCCGAGCAGACCCACCAGGTAGCCGGCCACGGCGGCGAACAGGAAGCCGAGGATGACCATCATGACGGTCAGCAGGATCGCCCCGCCGAAGCTCTCGCTGAAGTACCAGTAGAGGCCGAACAGCGGCACCGCCAGCGCCGCGATCGCGAGCCCGACCTTCTTGAAGTCGATGTCGATGTCCAGGCGGCCGGCGCCGCCCGCCTGTGCGGTGCCAAGGTCGCCCAGGGCCCGTCCGATGCCCTGGATCAGCGAGGTGCGCAGGTTGTACAGCGTGTAGAACGCCGCTACGATCATCGTCCCGACGGCGAGCGGGCGGACCTGCTTCAGCCACACCTCGGTGCTCAGCTCGATGAACCCGGCCGAGTCCGTCGCCCCGGCGGCCAGCTCCGGGTTCAGGAAGAGGCTGAGTGGAACCAGCAGGAGCCAGCCGAGCACCGCGCCCGCGAACAGCGTGGCCGCGATCTGCGGCCCGACGATGAAACCGACCCCGATCAGCGCCGGCGACGCGGCGGGGGACTGCAGCAGGAACCCGCCGACATAGTTCACCGGCCGGCCGAGCATCTCGATGGTCGACTCTCCGGCCGAGACGAACCACGACGCCGAGTCGGCCACCAGCTTGATCCCGTTGCTGTTCTTGAGCAGCTCCCACGCCCCGGCGACCCCCATCGCCTGGAACACGAACTTGGCGCCCGTCTGCCGCCCGCCCTGCCCCGCCTTGACCAGCTCCGCCGCGGCGACGCTCTCCGGGAACGGCAGCTCCGCTTCGACCACCAGCGTGCGGCGCAGCACGATGATGAAGAGGACGCCGAGAATGCCACCGACCAGCATGATGGCGGTGCTCTCCCAGTAGCGCAGCTCGTCCCAGACCCCGCTGATGACGAACGCCGGAATCGTGAAGATCGCCCCGGCGACCAGCGCCTCCCCCACCGACGCGGTGGTCCGGGCCATGTTCTCCTCGAGGATCGACCCCCCGAACATGCGCAGCGCCGCCATCGCCACCACCGCCGCGGGGAAGGTGGCGGCCACCGTCAGGCCGGCCCGCATCCCCAAGTAGGCGTTGGCGGTGCCGAGCACGATCGCCATCGCGGTGCCGAGAAGCAACGCGCGAAACGTCAGCTCCGGGAGGTCGGACGATTCCGGCACGAACGGTACGAAGGGACGGGACGACGGGTCGCTGGTCGGATTCATGCCGTCATTCTGCACAACGGATGGACGGTTGTCACGCCCGTCGCGCGAAGCGGTCCGGTCGCCCGCCGGTATACTTCGCAACCAAGCGACGTGAAGCGCATCCCCGACATCTACACGGAGAAGCGCACCGCCGGCCGGCCGGTCATCTCCATCGAGTTCTTCCCGCCGAAGACGCCGCAGGGAGACCAGAGCCTGTTCGATCGTGTGCTACCCCGCCTGGCGGCGGCACGGCCCGACTTCTGCTCGGTCACCTACGGCGCCGGAGGCGGCGGCACGCGCGCCAAGACGCTGTCTATCGTCGACCGCCTGCAGCGGGAGCACCGCCTGACCGCGATGGCGCACGTCACCTGCGTCAGCTTCACGCGGGTGGAGATGGACGGCTTCCTCGACGAGGCGGCGGGGCTCGGAATCGAGAACATCCTGGCCCTGCGCGGCGACCCTCCGCCGGGAGAGCCGGACTTCGTGCGCCCGGCCGGCGGGTTCGACTACGCCTACCAGCTCATCGACGTCCTGAAGGCCCGATCCAAGGAGTTTGCCATCGGCTGCGCCGGCTTTCCCGAGGGCCATCCCGACTGCACGGAGGCGAGGGAGGTCGACTGGCGGCGGCTGCGCGACAAGGTCGACCACGGCGCCGAGTTCATCCTCACGCAGCTCTTCTTCGACAACGCCGACTACTTCCGGATGGTCGAGTACCTGACCGTCACCCTCGGCGTGACCGTGCCGATCACCCCCGGCATCCTGCCCATCCTGAGCACGAAACAGGTGAAGCGCTTCACTGCGCTCTGCGGCGCGACGCTGCCCGCCGCCCTCGTCGCGGATCTCGACCGGCTCGGGAACGATGACGAAGCCGTGACGCAGTTCGGCATCGACTTCGCTTCGCGGCAATGCGAGGCGCTGCTGGCGGGCGGGGCACCCGGCCTGCACCTCTACGGCCTCAACCGCTCGCGGTCGGCGCTCGCGATCCTTCGCAATCTCGGCCTCGCATAGCCTGCGGCGGGAGGCCATTGCTGCTCGCCAAACAGTTCGGCAATCTCTTCCAGCATCTCGTCGGCGCACCCGTCGTACGCGGACGCGATCCGGGAATCGACATCCCGCCGGCGCCTGGCAAACAGGTACGTCTCGACGGTCGAGCGGATGAACGCCGATCTGCCCCGTTTGCGGACCTCCGGATCAGCATCGATCCGCGCCAGAAGGTCCGTGTCGAGCGAGATCTGCACCGGCCGGGCAGGCATGTTGGCATTGTGCCACATGTTCTTGCTGGCACGACCGTATCGTTCCTTGGTGCCCGCCTGCCCCAACTCCCCTTGATTACCACCGGCCGGGCAGCGGCATCATCGTCCTTGCGCACGGTGTGTGGGAGCGCCGTTTGGGGGAGAGCAAGACGTCATCGGGCGCTCGCTGGTGCTGAACGGTGCACCGTACACAGTGATCGGCGTGCTCTCACCGAGCTTCGAACTCGGGATCGAGCGCGGTCGCGGTGAACGCGACTTCTTCCTGCCCAGGCCGAATCGCAGAATGGGAGACATCGAGCCGCACCACACGGACGTCGGCGCCCGCGTCATCCCGTTGCAGGCACGGCGGGTCGAAGACGTGCAGCCCGTCTCCCACAGAACCACCAAGCAGAATCCGTGCAGCGCGTCGGCCGCTGTCGAGCAGCCCAACCAGCGAAGCTCGTTCAGGGCAGCGCAGATGTCCGTCCCGGCCACTCAGCGGCTGGCTGAGGTCAGGCCGCGTCGCGATCGCGGCGACCGGCGAGAAAGCCCTCGAGTGCGCCTTCGAGCTTGGCCATGCGCTCGCGCAGTTCGGCCACGTCCTTGGACAAGGCGTCGATGCGGCCGCTCAGCTCGCGGCGCAACTCGCGAACGTCGTTCCGCAGCCAAGCGCAGAGCGCAACCAGCAGGGCCGGCGTGAGCCACGGCGCGATCACGTCCATTGCGAACAGCCTAGCAAGCGGGCGTGTGTGCTGCTTCCGGTTCAGCCCGTGCGCGAAGTCCGACGCGGAAAGCACCGAGTCGCAACTCAGGGCGGGACGCTGGCCGAACGGCAAGAAGCCGCTCCTGAATCCGTCGTGAGGCTCGCAGTGCTTCCTGCGGTGAATCGAGCGGGTATGCTCTGTGCATGATGGCGCGTCGACCGGGCGCCCGGAACCCGGGACGGGTCAGCCGCACGGCGACGCTCGCGGCGGGCATCCGGGCGCACCACCGGCGCTGGCACCCGGACCCGATCCTGGACGACGCCTACGCCGTCCGGATGGTGTCGCCGTTCTGGCGGCAGGTCGCCCACAACCGCCTGCTCAACTGGATCGTCGTCCACAAGCTGCTCGGGCCGTTCCACCCCATCCACACCGAGAACATCCTGCGGGCGCGCTATGCGGAGGACCGGCTTGCCGAAGCGATCGTGGACGGCGTCCGCCAGTACGTGATCCTGGGGGCCGGCCTCGACACCTTCGCCCTGCGCCACCCGGAGCTGGCGGACCGCGTGAGGATCTTCGAGGTGGACCAGCCGGGCATGCAGGCGGTCAAGCAGGAGCGGGTGCGCCGGGTGCACGGCGGCCTCCCTGCCCATGTGACGTTCGTGCCGGTCGACTTCGAGACCGACCGGCTGCACGAGGCGCTGGACCGGGCCGGCCTGGACCCGCGGACGCCGGCGTTCTTCTCGTGGCTGGGCACCACCTACTACCTCACCCGGCCGGCCATCCGGGAGACGCTCGACGCCATCGCGGCGGCGGCGGCACCGGACAGCCGTCTCGTGCTGGACTACCTGCTCGCCCGGCACCTCATTCCCCTGGAGGGACTGCCTCTCGCCGACAGGCTGGAACGGCTGGTGAAACGTCTGGGCGAGCCGATGGTGTCGGAGTTCACCCCCGGAGAGCTGGACAGCGAGCTGGCCCGGGTCGGCTTCGCGGCGCTCGACAAGGTCCCGCCCGACGAGCAGGCGCAACGCTACCTGGGGGACCGGCACGACATGGCCGCGCCGGCGCCCAACTTCTCGTTCGCGCTGTACCGGAGAACGGAAGCGGACGTCAGAACCGGAACAGCCGGTTGAACTTGACGACGAAGCCGCGGTTGCGCAGTTCCCAGCCCCGGTCGGGCCGCAATCCGCCGGTGACGTCGCGGTCGTCGGTGTAAACGACGAACAGCTCGCTGCCGGGGCTGTACTCCCAGCGCAACCGGAGGTTGCTGCCGAACGAGTTGCTCGCCGAGTTGTACTGCAGCAGCCCGCTGAAGAACATCCGCGGGTTGAACGCGTAGTTCACGCGCGTCACCGCCAGGTTCGTCTGGAACTTCCCGTACGGCGTGTCGACCCAGTTGAACGAGAGGGTCGAATCGAGCGACATCTGCGGCAGCAACGAGACGCGGCCCTGGCTCAGCTCCACCGTCGTCAGGTCGCCGCCGAAGTAGGCGCCCCGCCGCACCGCCACCTGCCCGTTGATGCGTCGCTGCTGCCCGATGACATAAGCAATCTGCGCGTCGGCGAAGCCGTAGCCGCCCACCGGGATCGAGAAGTCGGCGCCGGGAAGCGTGAACGGCCGCACCAGCAGCTCGTAGTTGTCCGACGCCGTGAACAGGAGCCGGTCGCTGGACTCGAGCTCGGTCTGGAACGTCAGCAGGTTCTGCCGCGTCTCCAGGTGGTTCTGGTCGGCGGTGACGATATAGTCGATGCTCCCTTCCAGGCTGAACTGCCGGACGCTCTCCATCGACTGCGGCCGGGGACTGAAGCGCCCCGACACGTAGCTGCGCCGGAAGTTGTCGCGCCGCAGAAAGCCCACCTCCGGCAGGAAGTTGTCCTCGACCACGAGGTGCTCGACTCGCAGGCCGTAACGGTCCGCCGCGTAGTCGACGACCCCCTGGTAGCTCCCGTCCTTGCCGCGATGGTCCGGACCGGGCACACGGGTCCGGGCCAGGTAGGTGATCACGTTGACGTTCTCGAAGAGGGCGAACGTGCCGTCGACGCCGTAGGCCTGGCTGGACCCCGGGGCCACCCGCGAGACCGACCGGTTGGTGAACATCGCGCCGACGGAGCTCCGCCGCAGGATGTCGCGCCGCAGGCGCACGACGGTGAAGTTGGTCGGGTCGAAGCGGGAGACCATCTCGTCCCCGGCCTGGATGTTCAGCGCCCCCACGTCGAATGGGCCGATCTTGCCGGTCACCCGCGCGCCGCCGACGATCGGCACCACGCGACCCTCCTCCAGCCCGATCTTCCGGCTGTGGAAGAGCTGCGGTACGTTGACGTCGCCGAAGAACCCGCCGAGCAGGCTGGCGGTGGGACGAAGGAACCTACCCGTGACGCCGCCCTGCGCAAAACCGAAGATGCCGCGTCCCTCGAGGAAGAACTCGCGTTTCTCCGGGAAGAACAGCGGGAAGCGCGTCAGGTTCACCTGCCGCTCGTCCACCTCGACCTGCGCGAAGTCGGTGTTGAGGGTGAAGTCGGCGGTCAGGTTCCGGGTGATGCCGTACTTGACGTCGAGGCCGCCGGTGCCGCTGCGCTCATCGACTACCTGCGGCGAGGCGGTCAGGTCGGTGGTCAAGCCTCCGATGGCGTAGGGCTTGATCTCGATGTTCCGGCTCGCCGGGGGCGGCTCGAGCCCCACCAGCGACCCGGCCGCCGAGACACGGAAGATGCCGGTCGACCCGCTGCCGCCGCCGGCCGCGATGGGCAGCCACGTCAGATAGGAATACTCGTTCTTGCGCCGAACACCGCGGCGAAGCTGAATGCCCCAGACGTGCGGCGGCTCCGAGCGGTAGCGGAACGTCTTGAACGGGATCTCCATCTCGATCGTCCAGCCGCCGTCGAAGCGGCCGGTCCGCACGTCCCACACCGGGTTCCAGTCGGCGTTCGGGTTGCCCTCGTTCGTGAACTGCTGGTCGGCGCGCCCGCCGAGCGGGTTGGCGTAGAACATGAAGCCGTTGCGGCGGTCGTAGAACGCGTCGAAGAACGCGCCGAAGTTGTCGTTCTCGCGGAGTTGGGCGGTGTCGCGGCGCATCTCGTTGGCAACCCACCGGCTCGGGGGCGCCGACTCCCACAACCGGGCGGAGACGTAGACGTTCGTGTCGTCGAACATGATCCACGCCTCGGTCGGCTCGGTCGCGGGCGCCCCGTTGTCGGGAACGTGCTGGATGAAGTCGGTGATCGCCGGCACCATCCGGTAGACGGGCTCGTCGAGAACGCCGTCGAGGCGGATGCCCTCGTCGAGACGGATCGCGCGGACCGTCGTGCGGCCTTCCGCGTTGCGGTTCATCACCGCGGGCGCCGCCGGCGCGGGCGGTCCGTCGATGAGACCGGGGTCGACCGCGGCGCTCGCCGGCGCGGCTGCGGGGAGACCGGCAGTACCGGGGATGACGACCGTCGGCGGGGGCTGAGCCTGGGCCGGCGCCGCGGATGCGGCGACGAGCGCCACTGCGAGAATCCCCAGGATTTTTCTACGGGCTCCTACCGTGATGCGTCCACGATTGCACGTCATGATCTCGGTCCGGTGGAAAGCAGCGAAAGGGGGCGCGAAGGACATCAGAACCGGAACAGCCGGTTGAACTTGACCACAAAGCCGCGGTTGCGCAGGTCCCAGCCCCGGTCGGGCCGCAGGCCGCCGGTGACGTCGCGATCGTCCGTGTAGACCACGAACAGCTCGCTGCCGGGGCTGTACTCCCAGCGCAGACGCAGGTTGCTGCCGAACGAGTTGCTCGCGGAGTTGTACTGCAGCAGGCCGCTGAAGAACATCCGCGGGTTGAACGCGTAGTTGACCCGCGTCACCGCCAGGTTGGTCTGGAACTTCCCGTACGGCGTGTCGATCCAGTTGAACGAGACGGTCGGCTCCACCGACATCTGCGGCAGCACCGCGATACGTCCCTGGCTGAGCTGCACCGTCGTCAGGTCGCCGTCGAAGAAGGCGCCCCGCTTCACCGCCACCGACCCGTTGAAGCGCCGCTGCTGGCCGATGGAGTAGGAAACCTGGGCGTCGGCGAAGCTGTAGCCCCCCACCGGGATCGAGAAGTCGGAGCCGGGAGGCGTGAACGGCTCGAGCAGCAGCTCGTAGTTGTCGGTCGCGGTGAAAGTGAGCTGATCGCTGGACTCGAACTCGGTCTGGAACGCCACGACGTTCTGGCGCGTCTCCAGGTAGTTCTCGTCGGCCGTCAGGATGTAGTCGATGCTCCCTTCCAGGCTGAACTGCCGGACGCTCGCGATGGACTGCGGCCGAGGGCTGAACCGTCCCGACGTGTAGGTGCGCCGGAAGTTGTCGCGCCGGAGGAAGCCCACCTCGGGCAGGAAGTTGTCCTCGACCAGCAGGTGGTCCACCTGGAAGCCGTAGCGGTCGGCGGCATACTCGAACTTGCCCTGGTAGCTCAGGTCCTTGCCCCGGTAATCCGGGCCGGGGACTTTCGTCCGGGCGAGGTAGGTGATCACGCTGAGGTTCTCGAACAAGGCGAAGGTGCCGTCGACCCCGTAGGCCTGGCTGGAGCCGGGAGCCACCCGCGAGATCGAGCGGTTGGTGAACATCGCGCCGACCGAGCTCCGCCGCAGGATGTCGCGCCGCAGGCGGACGACGGTGAAGTTGGTCGGCCGGGAGGCGGACACCATCTCGTCGTCGGTGTGGATGTTCAGTGCCCCGACGTCGAACTGCCCCACCTTGCCGGTCACCCGCGCGCCCCCGACGATCGGCACGACGCGGCCTTGTTCCAGCCCGATCTTCCGGCTGTAGAAGAGCTGCGGCACGTTGGCGTCGCCGAAGACGCCGCCGACCGGACCCCCGCCGGGACCGCCGAACCGGCCCGTGACGCCGCCGCGCGCGAAACCGAAGATGCCCCGCCCTTCCAGGAAGAACTCCCGCTTCTCCGGGAAGAAGAGCGGAAAGCGGGTCAGGTTGACCTGCCGCTCGTCCACCTCGACCTGGGCGAAGTCCGTGCGGTAGGTGAAGTCCGCGGTCAGGTTCTGGGTGATGCCGTACTTGACGTCGATGCCACCGTCGCCGCTCCCCTCGTCGACGATCTGCGGGGACGCGGTCAGGTCGGTGGTCAGGCCCCCGATGGCGTACGGCTTGACCTCGATGTTGCGGCTGGCCGGGGGCGGCTCGATGCCGACCAGCGACCCGGCCGCGGAGACCCGGAAGATGCCGGCCGACCCGGCGCCCCCGCCGGCCGAGATCGGCAGCCGCGTCAGGTAGACCCATTCGTTCTTGCGCCGGATCGCCCGGCGGAGCTGCAAACCCCAGATATACGGCGGCTCCGAGCGGTAGCGCAGCGTCTTGAACGGAATCTCCATCTCGACCGTCCAGCCACCGTCGAAGCGGCCGGCCCGCACGTCCCAGACCGGGTTCCAGTCGGCGTTCGGATTGCCCTCGTTGGTGAACTGCTGGTCGGCGCGGGCGCCAAGCGGATTCGTATAGAAGTTGAAGCCGTTGCGACGGTCGTAGAAGGTGTCGAAGAACGCGGTGAACGTGTCGTTCTGGCGGAGCTGGGCAGTGTCGCGGCGCATCTCGTTGGCGACCCCCTGGCTCTCCGGCGCCGACTCCCAGACCCGCGCGGAAACGTACACGTTCGTGTCGTCGAACATGACCCACGCCTCGGTCCGCTCGGTCGCCGGCGCGCCGATGTCGGGCACCTGCTGGATGAAGTCGGTGATCGCCGGCACCGTCTCGTAGACCGGCTCGTCGAGCACGCCGTCGAGGCGGATGCCGTCGTCGAGGCGAATGGCGCGGACCGTCGTGCGCCCCTCCTCGTCGCGGGTCATCACCGCGGGCGGCACCGGTGCGGGGGGACCGTCGATGAGGCCCGCATCGACGAAGAGGCCGGCGGTCCCGACGAAGGGTCGGCCGGCCGCGCCGGGAGCGGCAGCGGCCACTTCGGTTGCCGCAGGCGGCACGGGCATCGGTGGCGGTGGCGGCGGCGGCGCGCCGACCCGCGCCGGTGGCGCCTCTACGCGCGGTGGCCCGGGCTGGCCGAACGGCCCCCGACGTCCGGGCACGGCACCCGGTGCGGCCTCGATGGCCGCGGCATCCGCCGGCGCCGGCGGCGGTGACTCGGCGAGCCGGCTTCCGTGCGCAGTTCGGCCGCCACCCGATCCTGCAGCTCGAAAATCTCCGTGGCCATGCCCGTCACCGTCGCGGATCGGAGCACCGTGCCCTCCGCCACGTCGAGGAGCCGAGCGGTCACGCGGATCAGGTCTCCGCTTCGCTGGTAGGCGCCGCTGAGCACCCGACCCGACCCGGCTTGGCGGGCCACGTCCAGAACCCCTCCCGGACCGGTGTCGCCGCGCACCTCCACCGTCGCGCGCACCACCGGTGTCCCGGTCACCTGCAGATCGATAGCGACGGCCTCGGCGATGCCGACGCCGATCCAGTCGTCCGCCGGGTCACCGGCGAGGTTGGCAAAAGGGACCACGAGCACGAGGGCGTCGTCTCCCGGCGACGCGCCCGACGGAGGCTGAGCCGCCGGGGACGCCACCGTGAGAATCGTGGCCAGAAGCGCTGAAGCGAGGCGTATCTTCCACATGGAATGCGAAGGAACAAGAAGTGTCGGTCGGCCGTGCATGCGGCCAAGTATGTCAGACGGACAGGGTCATCCCGGTGTTTGCGTGCGCGACTGTATCTCGGTTCGGGGAAGAGACGCCACCCACCCCACTAGTTGCGGAACAGCCGCGTGAGCTTGATCACGAACCCGCGGTCGCGAAGTCCGTCGTAGCGGTCCGGCCTCAGCGGATCGGTGTCCTGCTCCTCCGTATAGACCACGAACAGCTCGCTGCCCGGGGAGTACTCCCAGCGCAGTCGGAGGTTCGTTCCCAGCGTCCGGTTGGCGGAGTTGTACTGCAGCAGGCCGCTGAAGAACATGCGAGGCGAGAAAGTGTAGTTGACCCGCGCCCGTACGAGATCGGTGCGGAACGATCCGCCCGGCAGATCGATCCAGTTGAACGAGACGCTCGGCTCGACGGCCAGTTGCGGGAAGAGGTCGACCCGGCCGCGGCTGAGATCGAGGGACGTGATGTCGCCGTCGAAGTAGCCGCCGGTGGCCAGCTCCACCCGCCCGTTGAGCAGCCGCTGCGGTCCCAGCGCGTACGTCAGGCGCGCGTCGGCGAATCCGTAACCGCCGACGGGAATGGTGACGTCCGAGCCCAGGGGTGAGAACGGCATTTGCAGTAGCTCGTAGCTGTCGCTCAGCCGCACGCCGAACTGATCGCTGTTCTCGAGCTCGGTCTGAAAGGCAACCTGGTTCTGGCGGGTCTCGAGCAACCCGGTGTCGGCGGTCAGGAAGTAGTCGTGGCTCGCCTCGAGGACGAACTGGCGCACCGACTCGATGGACCGCGGCCGGGGGCTGAAGCGGCCGGAAAGGGAGGTCCGCCGAAAGTTGCGCCGCCGCAGGAACCCCACCTCCGGCCGGAAGTCGTCCTCGACGAGCAGGTGGTCCACCTCCAGGCCGTAGCGGTCGGCGCCGTAGTCGAAGCGCGCCTGGTAGCTCGCGTCGCGGCCCGCCACGCCGGTGGTCCGGGTCTTCGCGTAGTAGCCGAGGAGGTTGACGCTTTCGAAGAAGGAGAAGGTGGCGTCCACGCCGTAGGTCTGGTTCGACCCGTCGCCGGCCAGAGACACCGACCGGTTGGTCACCAGGCCGCCGATGCTGCTGCGCCGCAGCAGGTCGCGCTTGACCCGCAGCACCGTGAAGTTGGTGTCCTTTGCGCTGGAGACCGTCTCGTCGCCGGTCTGGATGTTGAGTGCCCCGACGTCGAAGGCCCCCACCTTCCCGGTCAGGCGTCCGCCCCCGAGGATCGGCACCGCCTGCCCGCCCTGCAGCCCGATCTTGCGGCTGTAGAAGAGCGTCGGCGCATCGCCCCCCCCGAGCACGCTGCCCCGCCGCAGGCTGCGCGCGGTGCGGAAACTGCCGCGGGCGAAGTCGAAGATGCCGCGCCCTTCGAGAAAGAACTCCCGCTTCTCGGGAAAGAACAGGCTGAACCGGGTCAGGTTCACCTGCTGCTCATCGACCTCGACCTGCGCGAAGTCGGTGTTGACCGTGAAATCGGCGGTCAGGTTCTGGGTGACGCCGTACTTCAGATCCACCCCCAGCTTGCCGTCGCCCTCCACCCGCGAGCCGGGGCCGGCATTCAACCCCGCGACGTCCGCCGGGACGCTGGTCAGCCCGCCTATGGCGTACGGCTTGATCTCCAGATTGTTGCCGGCTGGCGGCGCCTCCAGGCCCACCAGGGTGCCGGCGGCGGACACGCGAAAGACGCCGCCGCGACCGCCGAACCCCGCGGCCGAGATCGGGATCAGGGTCAGGTACGCCCACTCGTTCTTGCGCATCACCGTGCGCCGGAGCTGGATGCCCCAGACCTGATCGCGCGTCGGCCGGTAGCGGAGCGACTTGAACGGCACGACCATCTCGATGGTCCAGCCCCCGTCGAACCTGTCCGTCTTGACGTCCCACACCGGGTTCCAGTCGCGGTTGGGATTGCCCTCGTTCGTGAGGGCCTGATCGACGAAGCCACCGAGCGGGTTCGCGTAGAACAGCAGCGCGTTGCGGCGGTCGTAGAACGTGTCGATCAGGAACCCGAACAGGTCGTTGTTCAACATGTTGAACGCGTCGCGGCGCATCTCGGTCGCCACCCATTCGCCGGGCGGCGCACTGTCCCAGCAGCGGCCGGCGACGTAGAAGTTCTCGTCGTCGAACATGACCCAGGCGTCGGTGCGCTCGGTGGCGGGCGCACCCTCGTCCGGGAGCTGCTGAATGAAGTCGGAGACAGGCGCGACGGCGTCGTAGACCGGCTCGTCGAGCCGGCCGTCGACCTCGATGCCCGCGAGGAGCCGAATGGCGCGCATCGTCGCCTGCCCCCCGTCGCGGGTGATCACCGCGGGCGTCACCGGAGGCGGGGGACCGTCGATGACGACGTCGGGCTCGAACCGCGTCCCGTCGGGGACCGGCGCCGGCGTGCCGGCCGCGATCTGCGCCGGTCCGGGTGGATCCTCGGCGGACTGCGCCGCGGCCGGCGCCCCCCACAGAACGAAGCACGCGAACATGGCGCCGGTAGTCGTCGCCTTCATGGACGTTGTGGATCCTCGCACATCCGGGAGGACCGCACGTCTTGACGCCCCTCGCCCCCGGTTGTAGGCTCGCCTCACCGAGAAAAGCCCTGAGGAGGGAACCCATGAAGGTGTCCGCACGACTCGTTCCACTCGTATTCGTGGTCCTGGCCATCGTCACCGCCGGGGCCGCCACCATGCAGGACAAGGCCGGCCAGACCGCCTCGATGGCGGAGGCGGCGCAGGCGTTCCTGGACACGCTGACGCCGGAGCAGCACGCCACGGTGATGTTCCCGTTCAACAGCGACGACCGCTTCGACTGGCACTACATCCCCCGCGAGCGCAAGGGCGTCCCGCTGACGGCGATGACCGCGGCGCAGAAGAAGGCCGCGCTGGCCCTCGTGGAGGCGAGCCTGAGCGCAGAGGGCTACAACAAGACGGAGCGGATCCGGCAGCTCGAGCAGATTCTCTTCGATCGCGAAGGCCGCGCCATGCGCAACACCGAGCTCTACTTCTTCATGGTCTTCGGTGAGCCGTCGACGGACGGGAACTGGGGCTGGCGCTACGAAGGGCACCACATCTCGCAGAACTTTACCGTCCTCGACGGCGTGATCAGCGCAACCACGCCGCAGTTCTTCGGCACGAACCCGGCCCATGTCCGCGAGGGCAGCCGCGCCGGCGAGCGGGTTCTGGTGCTGGAGGACGTCCTGCCCCGCAGCCTGCTCGCCTCGATGTCGGCCGCCCATCGCCGGGCCGCGATCGTCTCCGACGAGGCGCCGAGCGACATCCTGACCACCTCCGACCGGAAGGCCGGGATTCAGGAGAACAACGGCGTGGCGTTCGGCGATCTGAGCCGGGGCCAGCAGGACATCCTGTGGGCGCTGATCGAGGAGTACGCCGAAGCGCAGCCGGCCGCGGTCGCCGCCGAGCGCCTCGACAAGGTGAAGAAGGCCGGGCTCGACGGCATCCGTTTTGCTTGGCTGGGCAGCCTGAAGGACGGCGAGCCCCACTACTACCGCGTGCAGGGCCCGACGTTCCTGATCGAGTACGACAACGTGCAGAACGGGGCGAATCACGTCCACAGCGTGTGGCGCGACTTCGACGGCGACTTCGGGCGCGACATGCTGGCCGCGCACTACCGGCAGTACGCGCACGACACGGTCAACGCCAACTGAGAGGCGACCCGCGCCCGGCAGCGTCCCGGTTGACGCCGCGGAATCGGGTACGTCAAGGACAGCCAGGGCCGGACGGGCGACTCCCGTCCGGCTCTTTTTTCTTTCCGGTCGTCACGATGGAATCCGCTGGCCGGTCGGGTCGGCGTTCGAGCGGATGATCACGAGCGTCCGGTCGTCGGTCTGCCGGCCGGCGCCGAACCGGTGCACGTCCTGCATCACGCGGCTGCAGAGCTCGGTCGCGCCGGCAGCTCCTGCCTCACGCAACGTCGTGATGAGTCTGGAGCTGCCGTACTCTTCCCCATCGGGGTTGGTCTGCTCCACGATGCCGTCGGTGTAGAGCCCCAGCACGTCGCCGGGCGCCAACGTCGCGTGGCCCTCGAAGTAGCGCGGCGCCTGGAACAGGCCGAGCGGCACCCCGCCCTCCTCCAACAGCTCCACCTCCCCCGTCCCGCGCACGAGCACGGGCGGGACGTGTCCGGCGTTGACGTAGAGCAGGCTCCTGGCCGGGACGTCGAGCACCATGTAGAAGAGCGTGACGTAGCGTCCCTCTTCGACCGATTCATGGAAGAAGCGGTTGGCTCGGCGCATGATCGCGCGCACGGCCAGTTCGTGGCCGACCAGCGAGGCGATGGACGCCCGAATCGCGGCGACCAGCAACGCCGCCGCAATGCCCTTGCCCACGACGTCGGCGATGACCACGCCCCAGCGATCCTCGGGCAGCCGTATGAACTCGTAGTAGTCGCCGCCGACCGCCAGCGACGACTCGTGCGCCCCCGCGATGTCGAACCCGATCAGCGCCGGCGTCGCCCGCGGCAGCAGATCCTCCATCACGTCGCGCGCCAGCGCCAGATCGCTGTCCAGTCGGCGCTTGTCGAGAACCTCGGCGATGAGGCGGGCGTTCTCGATGGTCGCGGCGACGGCGGACGCGTAGACGCCGACCACCGCCTCCGCCGCCCGGTCGTAGCCGGACGGACGGTCCGACCAGAGATCGAGCGCGCCCCGCACGCGCCCGTGGGACCCGATGAGCGGCACGACCAGCCGCGACCGCGCCCGTTCACGTCCTTCGCATACACCGGGCTGATCGTGGAGGGAGACCGGCTCACCGGAGGCCAGAACCCGGCCCACCACGCCGTGGTCGTCGAACGGCGCCGACATCTCGACGGGCACGGGGTTGACGCAGCCGCGGGCGAGGCTGTGCGATACGCGCGCACCCAGCGGATCGACGACATAGATGCCGGCCGCGTCGTGGTCGACCAGCGACACCAGGCCGTCGAGGATGCCGTTCAGGATGCGTCCCGCGTCGCTGCCGTCGGTCGTGAGGCGGAACGCCTCGACCATCACGTGCGCCGCGGCAACTGCGTCGTCACCGATCCTGGCCGTCGGCCGGCCGGGATCGGTTGCTGAGTCTCCCGAATTCGACATGACACTATTGTAAGTTGCCTGCCCGCGCGACCGCCACGGAGGCGATCCGCGCCGGCCTCTTCGTCAGTCCTTTCCAATCCAGAAATGAGCCTGAAGCGGGGCACGTGAGCCGCGCCTGTCAGGCGACCGAACCGACGGATCGAAACAGGTCCTGGCGCGGGCCGCGTTGAGGGCGCGCGTGACCGCAGCATTATCGCTCATGGCGGCGGAACCGTCACGATGTACGACGCGGCGCTGGGCGCGTCCTGGTTCAGGGCGAAGGTGCTGTAGCCGCTGCCGTAGCAACCGAACGGTGAGGGTCTGGTTTGCCGGGTTCTGAACAGCAGGAGACCAAGCGGAGCGAACGTCCGTCTGTGGACGTTTGCGGAGTGCGGTAGCCGAGCGCGGAACCGGCAGCAGAGGGGCTGGACGTGACTACGCGAGGGGCTGTGAAACGGCCGGCAACGGCTGGATGGATCGTCGTCGGCGCTCGTGCCTGATGGCGTCGCGCTTCCGCCTTTCGGTGGTGCTGAAGCCGGTGACGACGCAAGTCGGCGCCGGCGATCCGGGCTCGACGACAGCGCTGTCCGTCCGTATTCGACCGCAGCCGGTGACGACGCGCGTCGGCGCCGGCGATCCGGGCTCGGCAGCGCCCGCGCGAGTTGGCACGTCCGGTGTTCGAGCTTCCTCGCGCCTGCTCGTCAACAGCACGACGCCGACCGACAGGCGGCGGTAGCGGGCCGGAGCAAACCTTCAGGCCGCTGGGTGGATGGACCGGAACAACCGCGTGCGGGCCTCGTCGAGCGCCTGCGCGGCTTCGTTGTCGCTCATCGCGACCGCGACCGCGTCGAGCTTTGCGAAGGTGGTTCCGGGCTTCAGGCAGGCGGCGGCGTCGGGCAACGACTTGAGCTTCTCGTAGGGGGTCATGATGTCGGCGTCGCGGTAGCGCTTGCGCACGCGGCCCTTGCGGTCGACTTCTTCGGTGGGGAAGAAGCAGGGGCGGTGGAAGTTGAGATAGGGCGAGAGGACCTGCTGGGTGAAGGCGTTGACCTGCGCGGCACAGCGGCTGGGGATGTGGCCGTGACCGAGCTGCTTGCGGATGACCGAGCCGTTCTTGCTCTCGACCAGGGCGTTGTCGGTGCTGCGACGGGCGCGGGACTTGGTGAATGCGTCGATGTGCAGCCCCTGGAGCAGCGCCGCGACCTCGCGGTTGATGAACTCCGAGCCGTTGTCGGCGTGGAAGCCGTGGAGCGTGAAGGGGAACGCCCGCAGCAGAGCGTCGAGGACCGGGGCCAGGCAGGCGGCGTGGATATGCTCGACCGAGCCGATGCACTGGAACTGGGTGACCTCATCCACCAGGTTCACGTGGTAGAGGCCCTTGATGCCGTCCAGGTCGCCTTGATGGACGGTATCGACCCGCACCCAGCCAGGTTGTCCGAACGGCTGCGGGCGGCGGCGTTCCCCGATCGCGACATGCACCGGGCGCGTCGGCAGCGGCGTCGTTCCGCGGCGCCGTTGATAGCTTGTCGTGTGCCGCCGCAGGTTGTACAGATGGCCGTTGGAGATGCCGGCCAGGCGTTCGAAGCGGCGGTCGCCGAACAGATGGAAAGCGCGGGCGCAGAGCTTGCGCGTGGCCGGACCGGACAGCGTGCCGTGGAGCACGTCGAGCTCGGCCAGCAGCCCGATGTCGGCGTTGGAGTAGCGGCGCGGGAACGGTCGGCGCGGGGTGTCGCGGCGGTCGGCGATCTCTCCCGTGGTCCGGTGTTGCTGCAACAGGCGTGTGATTTGGGCCCGTGACAAGCCGGCCACCTTGGCCAGGAAGCGGCGCAGCAGGCCCTTGTCGGCCTTCCCCCGCAGGGCGTAGTCGAACCGTCGCACGGTTTTCGCCACGAACGCGTAGGAGTCGGCGCGGGTTTGTGGTTGCAGGTCGACCTGCTCGCTTCCGGCGAGGAATTCCCGAACCTGATCCAGGGTCTGCAGACGGTGCGTGTCGAGTCTCACGATCATCCTCCGATGATCCTCGACCCGGCCCCCGTTCAGGCTCATGTGTCGTTGGAAACAACTCCTCGTTCAGGCTTGTCTGTTAGTTTTGCCGCCGTGGACTTCGGGAGAGGTTCACCCCCTGGCATCCGGTTGGGACGCCAAGGGGTGACGGTGGTCGGACCGCGTCAGGCCAGGCCGATCAGGGCCGTACATGAGTTTGGTCGCCACCGTCTTTTCCTACGTCCTGAATGGATACATGAGCGTGAAGGCTCGCAAGACAAGCACAGGAGAAGGAAAAGATGCCCGATTGTACCGTAGGTGTTGACATTTCGAAGACGCATCTCGATGCCTGCATGGCTCCTGCCGGCAAGGCCGCGCGATTCACCAATGACTCGGCGGGATTCAACGCGCTGATCGCGTGGATCGACCAGCCGGTCCGCTCGGTCGTGTACGAGCCCACCGGACCTTGGCACCGCGCCTTCGAGGAGGCGCTCCTGCAGGCGGGCCTGCCGCTGGCGCGAGCCAATCCGTTGCAGGCGCGGCGTTTTGCGCAGGCGATGGGACAGCGCGCCAAGACCGACGCCGTAGACGCGCGGGTGCTGGCGCAAATGGGGACAGCGTTGCCTCTGCGGCCGACCGCGGCGTCGCCGCCGACGCACCGCGCCCTCGAGGAACTGCAAGTGGCGCGCGACGCGCTGGTCACGGACCGCACCGCCGCACGGAACCGCCAGAAGCACCTTCGACATCCGCTGCTGAAGCAGCAGAGCAAGACGCGGCTGTCCCAGATTGACCGGCATCTGGCCGCCGTCGATGCCGCAATCGGCAAGGGGTTGGCCGAAGATGTGGTATTGGCCCGCCGGACCGAGATCCTGACCTCGATCCCGGGCGTGTCGAGCATCACCGCGGCGGGCCTGCTCACCCGGATGCCCGAACTCGGCCGCCTCGACGCCAAGGCGGTCGCCAGCCTGGCGGGTCTCGCGCCGGTCACGCGCCAGTCCGGCGCCTGGCAGGGCCGCAGCTTCATCCAGGGCGGCCGGCCGCGGGTGCGGCGGCTTCTCTACATGCCGGCCCTGGCGGCGATCCGTTGCAACCCTGGCCTGCGTGCGAAGTACCGCCAGCTCCGCGGCCTGGGGAAGCCGCCGAAGGTCGCTCTGACCGCCGTCATGCGCAAGCTCCTCCTGCTGGCCAACGCCCTGCTCGAACAGAACCGCTCCTGGTTGCCCGACCGGCCCGGGCGCGGCAGCGCGGCGGCGCCGGCGGGAAGCGCGCCGTTCGTCGCCGCATGACCAGTCCGTGGGCTCCACGCCTCGCGGGTCGGATTCGAGCAGCAGAAGACCAAGTGAAGTGCACGTCCGTCTGCGGGCGTGCGCGTAGCGCGGTAGCCGAGCGCACGACCACGGCGGGGATTTGGCCGAGCGTTACTACGCGAGGAGCTGTGAGAGGGTCGTCGTCGGCTGGACGGATCGTCGTCGGCGCCCGTGCCTGCAACGCTTGCAGTGGAACGCCGCGCTGTGCCGTCGTCACGTCGGCAGCGTTCGCATGCTGGCTCACGACCTCGATGTCGATGACTGTCCGGATTTTCGGAGTCCGCCACAGAGGATGCGCGTCATGGAGCGCGCTCGGCAAGTGCAAGGATTGGCGGGACGCCGGGTTCGCCGTGCGCGGCCATCGGAGCCCCGCGCAGGGACGGTCACTCCCCTGTCGGTACGTACGCTCACCGGAGGTGACGTCGGGATTGGCCGCGACGTTCGACCATCGTACGTACAGGTCGGCGCCGGTGCCCGAATGTACGGATTCACCCCCCGCGGCGGACGAGCTCTTCCCTCGACCCGGACCCTTGACAACATGGATACTCATGTGTCATTGGAAGAGACTGAAAGTGGCGCGTATCCGCTGCCGGACGATATAATGCCGCTCCCTTGGGAGGTGACGCGTGAAAGTCCCCGTCCGCATCACGATCAACGGCCGCCTCATCGAACGCGAGGTCGAGCCGCGGCTACTGCTGGTCCATTTCATCCGCGTCTTCGCCGAGCTGACCGGCACGAAGGTCGGCTGCGACACGAGCCAGTGCGGCTCGTGCACGGTCCTGATCGACGGCGTGTCGGCCAAGTCCTGCACGACGCTGGCGGTGCAGGCCGACGGCGCCGACGTCACGACCATCGAGGGTCTGGCCGACGGCGAGAAGCTGCATCCGCTCCAGGAGAGCTTCTGGAACAAGCACGGCCTGCAGTGCGGCTTCTGCACGCCGGGCATGATCCTGGCGTCGCACGAGCTGCTGCGGACGAACGCCTCGCCGAGCGACGAGGAGATCCGTCACGGCCTCGAGGGCAACATCTGCCGATGCACCGGCTATCAGAACATCGTGCGCGCGGTGCGTGACGCGGCCGGCCCGACGGCTGCGGCGGACAAGTAGCGGGAGAGACAGCCATGAGCAGCAGAATCTTCGGCTCCGGAATCCGCCGCCGCGAAGACCCGCGCCTCATCACGGGGAGCGCGACCTACACGCACGACATCGTGCTGCCCGGCATGGTGCACGCGGCGATGCTCCGCAGCAGCCACGCGCACGCCCGGATCACACGCATCGACACCGAGAAGGCCAAGACCGCCCCGGGCGTCGTCGCCGTCTACACGGGCGCGGACATCGAGGGCGCGCTGCAGCCGGTGCCCTGCGCCTGGCTGCTGCCGGACTCGCAGCTCAGGGTCGCCCCCTATCCGTGCATCGCCACGGATACCGTCCGCTACACGGGCGACATCGTCGCGGTGGTCGTGGCCGAGACCCCGTATCAGGCGTACGACGCGCTGGATCTGATCGAGGTCGACTACGAGCCGCTCCCGACCGTCACCGACCCCGAGAAAGCGGCCGGCGCGGACGCCCCGCAACTGCACGCGAAGGACATCAACGGCGACGACATCAGCGGGAACCAGGCGTTCCACTGGACCGTGGCGGGCGGCGGCGACCTCGACGCGGCGTTCGCCGAGGCGGAGTCGAACGGCGTCGTCATCAAGGAACGGATCCTCCAGCAGCGGCTGATTCCGAACGCGATGGAGCCACGCGGCGCGGTGGCGCAGTACACCCGGGCGACGGGTGAGCTGACGCTCTGGAACACCACCCAGAACCCGCATATCGTCCGTTTCCTCTGCTCGGTCGTCACCGGCGTGCCGGAAGACAAGCTGCGCGTCATCGCCCCGGAGGTGGGCGGCGGCTTCGGCAGCAAGATCGCTGTCTACCCTGCCGACTTCGTCACGGTGTTCTGCTCGAAGACGCTCGGCCGGCCGGTCAAGTGGATCGAGACCCGTAGCGAGAACTACCAGGCGACCACGCACGGACGCGATCACGTCCAGGATGTCGAGCTGGCAGCGACGAAGGACGGCAAGATCACCGGGCTGCGCTGCACCGTCCACGCGGGGATGGGCGCGTACCTGTCGACCGCGGCGCCCGGCATCCCGACCATTCTCCACGGCCTCATGCTGTCGGGCTGCTACACGATCCCGGCGCTCAAGGAGGACGTCTACGGCGTCTACACCAACGGCGTGCCGGTGGAGGCGTACCGCGGCGCCGGCCGGCCGGAAGCGACGTTCATGCTCGAGCGGCTGATCGACATGCTCGCGCACAAGCTGGAGATGGACCCGGCGGACGTCCGGCGGAAGAACTTCATCCCGAAGTTCGAAGACGGCCACGAGGTCGTCACCACGCTGAACTACGACAGCGGCGACTACCCCGGCGCGCTGGAGAAGCTGGTCGAGCACACCGGCTACAAGGCGTTGCGCGAGAAGCAGGCGGCAGGACCTGCGAACGGGAAGTACCTCGGGCTCGGTCTCACCTCCTACGTCGAGATCTGCGGTCTCGGGCCGTCCCAGGTGGCGGGCGCCATCGGCTTCCAGGGCGGGTTGTGGGAGAGCGCCATCGTCCGCTTCCACCCGACCGGCAAGGTGCACGTCTTCATCGGCGCCTCGCCGCACGGCCAGGGCGAGGAGACGACCTTCGCGCAGATCGTGGCCAGCGAAATCGGCGTCGACTCCGACGACGTGAAGATCTTCCACGGCGACACCGACGCCACCCCGATGGGCTGGGGCACCTACGGCAGCCGGACCACCGCGGTGGGCGGGGCGGCGCTGGCGCTGGCCGTCCGCAAGATCCGCGACAAGGCCAAGGTGCTCGCCGCGCACCTGCTCGAAGCGTCGGTCGAGGACATGGACTACGAGGACGGCAAGTTCTTCGTCAAGGGGTCTCCCGACAAGGCGAAGACGATCCAGGACATCGCCCTGATGGCGAACGTCGCCTGGGACCTGCCGGAAGGTATGGAGGCGGGCCTCGAGGCGTCCACCTTCTACGATCCGCCGAACTTCGTCTTCCCGTACGGCGCGCACCTCGCGGTGGTCGAGGTCGACGCGAGCACGGGGCAGGTCGAGTTGACGGGCTACACGGCGCTCGACGACTGCGGGCCGCAGATCAACCCGGTCATCGTCGAGGGACAGGTGCACGGCGGCATCGTGCAGGGCGTCGGGCAGGCCCTGTGGGAGGGCGCCGTCTACGACGAGAGCGGGCAGCTCGTCACCGGATCGATGCTCGACTACGCGCTGCCGCGCGCCGACGGTCTGCCGGAGCTCGACGTCATATCGACCGTCACCCGGTCGCCGCACCACCCACTGGGCGTCAAGGGCATCGGCGAAGCGGGCACGATCGCCTCGACGGTAGCGGTCTACAACGCCGTGATGGACGCGCTGAAGCCGCTCGGGGTGACGAGGATCGACATGCCGTTCACGCCCGAGCGGGTGTGGCGCGCGATCCAGGAAGCGAAGGGGAGCTGAGCCATGTTTGCTGCCGATTTTGAGTACTACCGGGCGGGCTCGGTGGCCGAAGCCGGCCAACTGCTGGCCGCTCACCCCGGCGCGAAGCTCCTCGCGGGAGGCCACAGTCTGATCCCGCTGCTCAAGCTGCGTCTGGCGGCGCCGGCCGCGGTGATCGACATCGGGCGCATCGCGGAGCTGCGCGGCATCTCGACCGACAGCGATGGCTTGCGCATCGGCGCGCTGACGACCCACGCGGAGATCGCCGCGTCGGACGCGGTCAAGGAGCACGCCGCCGCGCTCGCCGAGGCGGCGAGCCAGATCGGCGACCCGGCGGTGCGCAACCGCGGCACCATCGGCGGCAACCTCGCCCACGCCGACCCCGCATCGGATCTGCCGACGGTGCTCGCGGCGCTCGGCGCCACGTTGACCGTAACCGGCAAGGACGGCGAAAGGTCGATTGACGCCGGCGACTTCTTCACCGGCGTGATGATGACGGCGCTCGGCGAGAACGACCTGCTGACGTCGATCCAGGTTCCGTCGGCCGCGGGCCGCGGCACCGCCTACGTCAAGTTCTCGCATCCCGCCTCGCGCTACGCCGTCATCGGGGTCGCCGTGGCGCTCGGGATCGGCACCAAGGGCGGCGGCTGGATCTCCAAGATCAAGGGCGAGCCCAAGGAAACGGTCTGCACGGGCGCCGTGGTCGCCATCGGCGGCCTGGTGCCGAAGCCGGTGCGCTGCAGCGCGGTCGAGGAGGCGCTGAACGATCATTCGCCTTCGGACGAGGCGTTCGCCGCCGCGGCCGCCGCGGTGTCGGCGGATCTCGGAGACGATCTGCTCGGCGACGTCTTCGCGTCGGCAGACTACCGCAAGGCGGTCGCACCGGTGTACGTCCAGCGCGCGCTCGCGGCCGCGGCCGGGCGAGCCGGGTAGGCGCGCGTGCTGTCCAGAATCCAGCCACTGCTGGATGACGGGAGACCTGTTCCGGTGAAAGAAAGCGAGGCGGATTCGACCAGCGCCGTACCAGGCGAATCCGGTTCCTTCTCACCGTAGCCTTTGGTCGCTGCTGCAACCTTGCCGCGCGCCAGCTACGGAAGTCGAGCGCACCGCGTCGCAGTCGAAGTGCTCCGTAGCCGGTGGAGCCGGTGGGTGATCTCCCATGAGGGGTAGCTTCACTCTGATCGCATTCGATGAACCAGGGCCGGTAGCCGGATCTCCGGAGAACCGACTGCTGGTGACCCCATAGAGGGGGCGGCAAGATCGCGATCTGGGGACGGGAGAACCCTCCGCGACAACATCGACTCTGCGCGAGCACCGGATCCGGAGGCTGAGTGTCCGATGGGGATCTTCCGTTGACTGCAGCAGCCGATCCCCTACATCTTTTGCGGGTAGGAGCGCCGCGGAGTCCTCCGCGACCGCAACGCGTTGCGGTGAGGCCCGTCGGCCTGCGCCGCGGCCGGTCCTGGAACGAGTTGATCGAGGGCCCCGACCGCTTCGGACCAAGCGGATCCTGCCGGGGAGCGCTGGACTACTATTGGAAGCCGGTGAAGGGCGCTGTCGCTTCGCGCCATCAAGAACATCAAGCCGGCGGGGCTCAGGCGTGCCGGCCGCGCTGGCGGGGTCGTTGACCCGAGCATGGGCGGCAGAGGTGCATCAAGCAAGTCTCCACCGGCAGCGAGGGAATCAGCAATGAACCTGATCTTGCGGGGGATGACCAAACAGCAATTCGTCCTGTCCGTCGTGCTGACCGCAAGCACTGCCTGCGGCGGCTCCCCCTCTCCCGAGAAGTCTCCCAATGAGCGATTCTGGGAGGGGTTCAATCGCGAGAACGCGCCAAGGAGGCTACGTCCCCTCGCGGCTGATAACCCACGCGCGACCCAGAGCGCCCGCGAACGGTCTCCGATGGCGGCCGATGACCCGCGCGCGACCCAAAGCGCCCGCGAACGGTCTCGCAGTACCATGACGCCTGATCATGAATATGTTGCGAGCGTGGACCGTGCAATCCTCGCAACCGCATGCGATGATGCGTTGCGGTCATGGGCTGTCGACAATGATGCGCACTACCCGTTCACGTGGTTCGGCGGCGCAATAACGGGGGAACGGCGCATTGGTAAGCAGCGCGGCATTCCTCACTTCATCACATGGCAGGCGGAACTTGAAAACAGAGGGTGTCCCGCCAGTAGTTGAAAGTCGGCAGCGACAGACACACATTACCCCGCCTTCTGCAATTCGGCAAGGGCGCCATTCTCTTCGTCGAGGTGCGCCTTCAGCATCCAGAGATGCTCATAGCCCGTGATGCGGCGATAGTGCTTCTCCGTCTCTCGGAACGTCACCGCGGCCCACCGCACCGCCATCTCCTCGCTCTGCCAGCGACTCACCCGATTCGTGTGCTGGCGAACGCCCGCGTGCGACGAGTCGATGATGTTCGTCGTCGTCAGGCAGCGGCGCAGCGGCTTCGGCAGCCCAAGGCGATTGACCGTGAACAACTCCGAGAGCCCTTCGCGCAGGCTCGCCGCCGCCGACGGCCACTCCCGCTCCAGCCACGAGGCGTACTGCTCCAGCTTCCGGATGCCCTCGTCGGCGTCCAGCTTCCACGCCGCCCGAAGCGTCGAACGCGCCTGCTCGTGCTGCTCTTTCGGCAGATGACCCAAGACGTTCCTTACCTTGTGGTTTCTACAACGTTGCACCAGGTTCGCCGACCCGAACACCCGCCCGATGGCCTGCCGCAGCGCCTTGGCGCCGTCGATGACGAACAGACGCCGCCGGTCAGCCCGCAGGCCCCGCGTCACCAGATCTTCGAGCAGGCCAGCGGTGACCTCCGTGTTCTCCGATGCCCCGCCGCAAAGCCCCAGCACGTGCTTACGACCATCCGCATCCACACCGACCGCCGCCACCACGTGGTAGTTCCCGAACACGATCCCGTCGAGGTAGACGACCAGCACGGGTGCACGACAAGAAAGTTGAGGGTTTTTCCGTACGGGGGGTATCGAGCGAGCGCTGATCGTCCGATTCCTCGGGTAGGAGGACTCCGACCATGCCCGAGGCGCAGTTGACGGAACGGCTCGCTGGCGCGGCCGAAAAAGGGGGCTTCAAGGAGGAGATGTTCGCCGCCTTGAAGTCGGCGGTCGAGGCCGATGTCGACGCGTTCCTCAGGCGGGGGAGCGTGAATGCGCAGGACTTCGAGACGCTCCTGCAGACGGTTCGCCGCCGCGCGCTCGCCACGGCGACCCGGGTTGTAGAAGCGGCTGGGGCGCAGCGCTCGTAGCCGCTATCGGGGCCGAAGTCGATGCGCTCGTCGGTCCCGGGGGCGCCGAGGTGGCGGACTTCGAGGCCCTCGAACAGGCAGTCCGTCACCAAGCTCTCGACATCGCCGCGCAGTGGATGGCGCAGCGCTTCAACGCGGACGATTCCGACCATTCGGGTTCGACCACAGCGTGCGCCTGCGGCCGGCGGGCGCGCTACGCCGGCCGTCGCCCGAAGACGTTCACCACGCTGTTGGGGCCGGTTACCCTGCAACGCGCCTACTACCACTGCGACGCCTGCCGCAGCGGGGTGTGTCCGCGCGACCAGGCCCTGGGTCTGCAAGGTAGCTCGCTGTCACCGGCCATCACGCGGCTGGTGGGGCTGACGGCGGCCGAGGGCAGCTTCGCCAAGGCGAGCGAGTGGTTGACCGCCCTGGCCGGGGTGAATGTCGAGACCCGGCAGGTCGAGCGCTGTGCCGAGGCGCTCGGACGCGACATCGCTGACGACGAGCGCTCGGTCACCGAGCAGACCGCCGCGGCGCCCGTGCCGACGATGTACCTGGGGCTGGACGGCACCGGCGTGCCGGTGCGCCCAACCGAGGTCGAAGGCCGCCGCGGCAAGCAGCCCGACGGTTCGGCCAAGACCCGCGAGGTCAAGCTGGCCACCGTGTGGACGGCCGAAGGGCGCGACACACAAGGCCACCCCGTGCGCGATCTCGGGTCGGTCAGCTACAACGCCGCGGTCGAAAGCGCGGCCAGCCGCGACACCGACCCGCAGCCGGCCGCTTTCGCACAACGGGCCTATCGCGAGGCAATACGGCGCGGTTTCGACACCGCAGCCCAGCGCGTCGTCCTCGGCGACGGCGCCGCGTGGATCTGGAACTTGGCCGCCGAACAGTTTCCCGGCGCCATCGAGATCGTTGATATCTACCACGCGAAGCAGCACCTGTGCGATGTCGCCAAGGCCATCTACGGCCCCGGGACCGACTTGGCTGACCGGTGGGCCAGGGACCGGCGCGCCGAACTCGACGCCGGCCGGCTGTGCGCCGTCGTCGCCGCGCTGCGCATCCATGTCGAGACCACGCCCGAGGCGCGAAAGTGCATTCACTACGTGTTCGGGAACCGACACCGCATGCGCTATCCGCAGTTCCGCGCCAAGGGCCTGTGCGTCTCGTCGGGCGTCGTCGAGGCCGGATGCAAGCAGATCGGCGACCGGCTCAAGCGCGCCGGCATGCGCTGGACCGTCGCCGGGGCCAACGCCATCATCGCGCTGCGCTGCTGCATCCTCAGCGGACGCTTCGAGGACTTCTGGGAGCGGCGAGCCGCAAACGCCGCCTGACGCTCATCTCACAATGATGTCGTGCACCCGACCAGCACGTCCAACTTGCCCAGGTCCCGTTCGGCCAACTCCTTCAGAACGCGCGTCCCCGCCTCGATGGTCTCCCGCGAGACCTCCGACTTGCTCACCCCCACCTGGTCGGCCAGCGCCGGCAGCACCTTCTCGTACTTGCGCGTCGACACGCCCTGCAGCACCAGCTCCAGCATCCGGTCGGCCAGTGGCTGATCCGCCTGCAACGCCGTATACGCCGGAATCTCCACCTCGCCCGGCTCATCGGCCCGCGGCCGCTTCTTGCGCAGCCGCGGCTTGTCGACCCGCAACTGCCGCTCCTTCAATGCCACACGTCCCGCCTGCACCCCGTGCCAGTACAGATCCCGGTCGGCGTCGCGCCGTCCCTGCTCCTTCGGCCCCGCCACCTGCTCGGCGCTCATCCGCAGGACGGCCTCGATGGTCGCCCGGCCCATCACGTCGATCACCTCGTCGATGGCTCGCTCGCCCTTCTCCAGCAGTTCGACCAGCGGGATCAGCAGTTGCCCGTCCTTCGCCAGCCAGTCCGCCAGTTCCCGGCGGTTCGGCGCGGACGCGCCCGAAACGATCTTGTACGGTTTCTTCATCGGTGGCCTCTCCTCCTTTTGAACACACCCGACTGATACCACAGCCGGGCAGGAGTCGCCACCGACTTTCCACTACGCTTGGGGCACCCTCTGAAAACATGTTCGGTGGCACAGTCATCCGCACGGTTCGTTGCGAAGTCAGGGGTTCAGGAAGTGAAATGGAAGACTACCGGGCGCAAATCATCAGCGTCAGTCGGTAAAGCGTGAGATGCTCGATCGGACCCAGATGAATCAGGCGGGGGAAAGCTCCTTCACGTCACCCGCCAACCCGCCAGGAGCGCGGGTAACGCTGTAGCGCCGCCCGCACGACGGGCATTTCATCTCAATCCACTGCCTTCTTCCCAGCGAGCCAAGTAGAGGCGTCTCCCGGTCACCACAGGGACAGATCCACGCCGCGTTGTTTCCGAGAGCCGCCGCTTCGATAGTGGTCCCGTCGCGGCAGCGCAGCTTGATCTCGCGGAGTCCACTCATCGGAGTCAGAACACCAATCGGTGCTCAAGGGTAACCCAGACTTGGTCGAGCAGGCCGAGCGGGACTACGAGCGGGCCCGGACGGGATCTGTAGGGAGCCCGGCGACACGATGGCCGGATCAACGGCCCAAGCCGCCGGGCAGCACATCTTGTGGCCGGACGAGCTGCAGGAGATCTGCACAACCGCAACATCTTGTTGAGAGGAATCTCGAATCAGGGCGTGCATCACAACGAACCCTTCAACGCGACCCACTCCATCTCCTGCCGGGTGACCGCGGCGATGGTGTCGAAGTCCGCGTCGTAGTGCAACACGGTCATGCGGGCCGTCTCGGCCGCCGCCGCGATGATCAGGTCCGGTATCGGAAGACGGTGGCGCCCCCGGGCGGCCAGCAACCCCTGCACCTCGATGGCCCGTTCGAAGATCGAGCCCGTCACATCGATGTTGCGATAGGCGAGTCGCCGGCGGGCCCGGGTACGAGCGTGCTCGTCCGCATTGCGCGTCGAGTACAGGATCTCGAGGTCGATGACTGCACAAGGTCTCCGCCTCACCCGCCGCAATGACGGGCGCGAGTCGCGCCTGGACACGCGGGTCCTGCATGCGGGCCAGCGCGCTCTTGTCAACCAGATAGGGCATGCGTCAGGATGGTGGCCGAGGTCAGGAGCGCCACGCCTTCGCCATCACCTTCTCGTCCGCCAGGTCCAGGCCTTCCATGACGGCGAGGGCCCGAATCTCCCGGTGCCGCGCCTCGGTACGCATGACTTCACGCAACGCGCCGTCGATCGTCTCCTTGATCGACGACGTTCCGAGCACGTTCCGGACCTGGTCCAACAGGCGGTCGTCGACATCGACACTCGTTTTTCGCATGGGAGTCACCACCTACATCCGGGTCCCGATTATATCAACTGTGCCACTGATTTGATATCATGACGACCTCGACATCGACTATGCGCCCCGCGACGCCCGCATCCATCGACGACCTCCGGCAGCTCCTGGCGGAGCACCAGTACATCGCCGACGATGGACTCGCGACGGCCATCTACCTCGCGCTGAAGCTGCGCCGGCCGCTGCTGCTGGAAGGCGAGGCGGGGGTCGGCAAGACCGAGGTCGCCAAGGTCCTCTCCGCCGCGCTCGGCGCCGAGCTGATCCGGCTCCAGTGTTACGAGGGACTCGACGTCACCCACGCCGTCTACGAGTGGAACTATGCGCGGCAACTGATCGAGATTCGGCTCGGTGAGACCGCCGGGGAGCAGCCGCGCGACAGGCGCGAGCGGGCTCGCGAGCTGTTCGGTCCGGACTTCCTGATCGAGCGCCCGCTGCTGCAGGCGCTACGGGAGCGGGAACGGCCGCCGGTGCTGCTCATCGACGAGCTCGACCGCGCCGACGAGGAGTTCGAGGGCTACCTGCTCGAGCTGCTCTCCGATTTCCAGATCACGATCCCGGAGGTGGGGACGATCAAGGCCGCGGCGCCGCCCGTCGTGATCATCACGTCCAACCGCACCCGCGAGCTGCACGACGCGCTCAAACGGCGCTGCGTCTACGCCTGGATCGACTACCCCAGTTTCGAGAAGGAGCTGCGGATCATCACCACGAAGGTGCCCGAGGCGCCGACCATGCTCGCCGAGCAGGTGACCGGCTTCGTGCAGGAGCTGCGGCAGGCCGACCTCTACAAGGTGACCGGCGTGTCGGAGACCCTCGACTGGGTGGCGGCGCTCGTCGCGCTCGACCGGCAGGAGCTCGACGCAGCGACTATCGAGCGCACGCTCGGCATCGTCCTCAAGACGCAGGAGGACATGCAGAACATCCGCGGCGAGCGGATCCAGCAGATGCTGAACCGCGCGAAGGCGCCCGGAGCGCGGGCGGCCGGTCCGGTCGCGCCGGCGGGAAGCTGATCGCCGGCTCACGCGCCGCGGCGGTCGATCCGCGGATGCGGGACATCAGGTCGCTCCGGACGGTGCCAGAAGCACGTTGACCCTCTGCAGGACCGCGGCAACCGTCTCGTACGGCAGCGCCCCGACCACGGTCGCGTTGCGCCGGCGCCAGTCCAGGCTCTTGACCTGGTCCGCGAGGATGACACCTGCGATACCGGATCCATCCGGGATGGCAACCTCGAACGGATATCCCTTGACCTGGCTGGTAACAGGACAGAGCAATGCAAGACCGACCCTGCCGTTGTAGGCGGCCGGAGACAGAACAACCGCGGGACGGCGTCCGGCCTGCTCCCTGCCGGCCTGCGGGTTGAAGTCAATCCAGACGGCGTCCCCGCGCTCGGGAACGCGTCGGGCCGGCATCACCATGCTTCGCCGCCCACTGCAGGGCCCGTCTCGACCTCTCCGTGGAGATTGTCCTCGGTCACACCAGCCAGAAGGTCATCCAGTTCCGCTCCGGGCCGCTTCAGTACCGAGACAACCAGTTGCTCACCTCGTGGAGTCAGTTCGACCGCCGCGTTCAATGTGATGCCGACCCGGGCAGCCACCGACTGCGGAATCCTCAACGCCAAGCTGTTGCCCCACTTTCCGACGCGTGTCTCCATGCCGGTTTCGCCCTCACTTTGCGGGAGGATGCCAGAGTAGATACAATGTTTATACACAGGCTCGGCTGCGGGCGTCAACCTCACACCGGCGGTCGCCGCGCCGTCTGGCAGAATTGAACCGCCGATGGCGTACCTCCTCCACAACCTGCTCCACTTCACCCGGCTGCTCCACCGCCTGGGGCTCGACGTACAGGCCGGCCGCGCGCGCGAGGTTGCGGCGGCGCTCTCGTACGTCGACGTCGGACGGCGGGCGGACTTCTACCACACGCTGCGCAGTCTGCTCATCCACCGCGCCGACGATCTCGCCGTCTTCGACGAGGCGTTCCGGGTGTTCTGGCGCCGCCCGCACGGCGAGTGGACCGAGAAGGACCTGAGCGCAATGGGCGAGAAGCGCCGCTCGGGGGCGCCCGAGTACGAGTCCGAGGCCCCGGAATCCGATGCGGACGGCGGCGGCGCGGGACGTCAGGCCAGCTACCAGGTGGAACGGATGGCGGTCCTGAGCTACAGCAACCGGGAGTCGCTCTACGCGAAGGACTTCGAGCAGTTCAGCGAGGACGAGTTGTCCGCGGCCCAGCGGATGATGGCCGACCTGGACTGGGATCTGGGCGAGCGTACGTCCAAGCGCTGGACGGCAGGGCGGGGACCGGCGCTGGACCTGCGCCGCGCGGTGCGCGCCAACATGCGTTACGGCGGGGAGCTGATCGACCTGCCGGAGCGGCGGCGGAAGACGAAGCGGCGCCCGCTGATCCTGCTGTGCGACGTCAGCGGCTCGATGGAGCGCTACAGCCGGATGCTGCTCCACTTCGTCCACGCGCTGACCGGCGGCGGACGCCTGGGCCGCGTCGAGTCGTTCGTCTTCGCGACACGGCTGACGCGCATCACCCGGCAGCTCGTCACGCGCAAGGCCGCAGCCGTGGTGCCGAGCCTGCCGCGCACGATCACCGACTTCGGCGGCGGCACGCGCATCGGAGAAGCCCTGCGGACGTTCAACGTCGAGTGGGCGCGTCGGGTGCGCGGCCAGGGGCCGGTGGTCCTGCTGATCTCCGACGGCTGGGACCGCGGAGAGCCGGACTGCCTGCGGGCGGAGATCGCGCGCCTTCAGCGCTCGTGCCATCGACTCATCTGGCTGAATCCCCTGCTCGGGTCTCCCGACTACGTCCCGCTGACGCGCGGAATGCTGGCCGCCCTGCCGTCGATAGACGACTTTCTGCCGGTGCACAACCTCGCCAGCCTCGAGGCGCTGGCCCGCCACCTGAACAGCCTGCCGGCGCACCGCCCGGCCCGGCGCCAGGGGCCTGTCGCTGCCGCGTCGAACGGGACAGCCGCGTAGCTCTGCGCCTCCCCGCACGGCGGCCTCCCGTGTTGGCGCGGTATGCTCATGAGATGGAAGTTTCGGCCACGTACACGTTCGACGCCCCCCGGCAACGGGTGTGGGACCTGCTGATCGATCCGCAGGCCATCGCGGGCTGCCTCCCCGGTTGCGAGGCGATGGAGCCGACGGGTGACGACACCTACCGCGCGACACTCACCATCGGGATCGCCGCCATCACCGGCCGCTACCAGGGCACCGTCCGCATGACCGACAAGGACGAGCCGGCCGGCTATACGCTCGCCGTCGAGGGCAAGGGCAAGCCCGGCTTCGTGAACGGCTCGGCGCAGGTCGCGCTGGCGGAGACCGACGGCGGCGCCCGGACGAGCGTCGCGGTGACCGGGAAGGCGCAGGTCGGAGGGACGATCGCCCGCGTCGGCCAGCGGCTGCTCGGCGGGGTTTCGAAGATGATGATGGACCGCTTCTTCGCCTGTCTCCAGGAGAAGGCGAAGGCGGGGGGAGACGGCTCGTGACGGCGCTGCTGGTGCGTGTGCTGGCCGGCGTCGTACTGCTCGCGGCGTTCGCCGCGGGCGTGGTCGGCCTGCTCGTCGTCGCCTTCGACCTGCAGATCGAGTTCGCCGGCAACGGGATGCGGCCGCTCTTCTCGTTCGGCGCCCCGGACGTGCACTACGCCGCGCTGGAGGCCGATCGCGCGGGAGCGACGCCCGCGGCGCCGGCCGTCGCCGGCACGAACCCCGCCGGCCTCGATCCGGCGGCGCCGGCCACAGCCGGCCACGACGCCTACTGGACCGACTTCCGCGGCCCCCACCGGGACGGGCTCTACACCGAGACGGCCATCCGCACCGAGTGGCCCGGCACCGGCCTGGAGCCGCTCTGGAGCCGGCCGGTCGGTGGGGGCTACGCTTCCTTCGTCGTCGCGGACGGACTCGCCTTCACCATGGAGCAGCGTCGCGATGAGGAGGTGGTCGCCGCCTACGACGTCGACACGGGCGGAGAGGTCTGGACGCACGCCCGGCCGGCGCACTTCCGGGAGACGATGGGCGGCCCGGGACCGCGCGCCACGCCGACGTGGCACGCCGGCCGGCTCTACGCACTGGGCGCCACCGGCCGGTTCGTCTGCCTGGACGCCGCCACCGGCGCAGTCGTCTGGGAACGCAACATCCTCGTCGACGGCGGCGCCGCCAACCTGCCCTGGGCGATGTCCGGGGCGCCGCTCATCGTCGACGACATGGTCGTCGTCCAGCCGGGAGGGCCGCACGGCTGGTCGGTGGCCGCCTACGACCGCCTGACCGGCGACGTCGCCTGGCACGTGCTGGACGACGTGCAGGGCTACACGTCGCCGATGCTGGCGACGCTGGGCGGCGTCCGGCAAATCGTGGTGGTCAGCGCCGAGCGGGCCACCGGATTGCGGCCGGATGACGGGACGCTGCTGTGGGAGTATCCGTGGACCGTTCCGATCGTGCCGAACATCGCACAACCGCTCATCATAAATAACACCCGGCTCTTCCTCTCGGCCGGCTACGGGAAGGGCGCCGCACTCGTCGAGCTGACCCCCGCCGGCGACCGCTTCACCGCGGCGACGGTGTGGGAAACGAACCGGATGAAGAACAAGTTCAGCAGCTCCGTGCTGATCGACGGCTACATCTACGGGCTCGACGAATCGATTCTCGCCTGCATCGACGCGGCCACCGGCGAGCTGCTGTGGAAGGGCGGCCGCTACGGCTACGGGCAGCTCCTCGCCGCCGGCGACCATCTCGTGGTGCTGACCGAACGGGGCGATCTCGTGCTGGTGCGGGCCACACCGGACGGCCACGAGGAAGTGGCCGGCTTCCGCGCCATCGAGGGCAAGACCTGGAACGTGCCCGCGATGGCGGGCGGGCGCATCCTGGTGCGGAACGCCCGGCAGATGGCGGCGTTCGACCTGTCACCGTGACAGCCGTCACGCGCGCTTGCGCTTCCGGACCGGGGTCGCCCCGGCATCCACCGTTTCCGCGCTCGCGACCGCGGCGCGTGACGCCCGCTTGCGCGCGGTCTTGACGCCCCGCTTCACCGGCGCCTTGACCGGCTTCTTCTTCGACGCGCTCACTTGGTCGAGGCTCTTGCGCAGCGCCTCCATCAGGTTCACGACCTTGGCGGGGGAATCGGCCTCCTGCTCGACCACCTCCTCGCCGGCGACCTTCGCATCGATGATGCGCCGCAGCTCCCCCTGGTACTCGTCGGTAAACTCCGACAGGTCCAGATCGCCGGCGAAGGTGCCGATCACCTGCCGCGCGAGCTGCACCTCGGCAGCGTTGACCGTCTCCGGCAGATCCTCCAGCTCGTCTATCGCCGACATCCGCCGCACCTCGCTCGCCGCGCGCAGGGTGAACATCATCAGCCCCTTCTCGCGCGGCTGCACGGCGACCAGATACTCCCGGCCGAGCAGCGCCAGCTTGCCGATGCCGGCCTTGCCCTCGAGTGCTTCACGGAGCACCGCGAACGCCTCGGCCGCGACCTTGCCGTCCGGCGCGAGGTAGTACGGCCGCTCGACGTAGATGGGATCGATCGACTCGACGTCGGCGAACCGCAGCAGGTTGATGATCCTGGTCGACTCGGGCTTCGCCTTGGCGAGGTCGTCGTCGTCCATCACCACGTAGCGCCCCTTCTCGAACTCGTAGCCCTTGGCGATCTCCGCCTTGTCGACCTCGCGGTCACACTCCTCGCACCACTTTTTCTGGCGGATCCGCGTCTGACACTCCGCGTGCAACTGGTTGAACCGGATCACGCCGGTCGCGTTGGTCGCGGGAAAAACCCGTACCGGAACGGTCACCAGGCTCACCTTCAGGTAGCCCTTCCAGGTTGGACGTGCGGCCATCGATCCTGCTCCTTGTCCCGGGTGTGTGCCCCAAGAGGCAGGCCCCGGGCGCGAAAGCGGCGCAGCAGCAAACTTCCGTTCGGTGCCCTGCGCACGCCGGTTCGTGCAATACCGTGCTGATCAATATATCGGCACGACGCGCCGCCAGGTTCCATGACGCCGCGAAAATGTCTCGCGCGGCGCCGCCCCAGGGGCCTGCGTGCGCCCTCGGCGGCGCCGGCCGCGCTCCGCTTCGTCGCGCACGTGCCGTATGCTGATAGCGCCCCGTGGCGAAACGGCAGGTGCGGCAACAGCGGGCGGCGACGGCATGGCGCGGAGACCCGCGTGACGTCCGACCGATGCTGGCCTCGCCGGCGCCTGCCGGCACACACGACCGCCTCCTCCGCAGTCCGGACCTCGTGTTCGAGCCGAAGTACGACGGTATTCGTGCGCTGGTTGCGCTGGACGACACTGCGCCTCCTCGCATCTACACGCGGCTCGGCCGCGACAAGACCGCGCAGTTCCCGGAGGTCGTCGAGCCGCTGGCGACCCTCGGGCTCCGGCTCCGGCGTCCGGTACTGCTGGACGGCGAGATCGTGGCGACCGGCGAGGCGGGCACGGCACTGCCGTTTCAGCACCTCCAGGAACGGCTGCAAGCGACGGGCAGCGCCGTGCGCGCCGCGGTACGTCACGTCGCGACCGCGCTCGTCGTCTTCGACATGCTGCGCGACGGGGACGAGGATCTCAGACCGCTTCCGTTCACGGAACGCCGGCGGCGGCTGGAACGCCTGATGCGCCTGACCGACTCGGCAACGGTGCGCCTGGTCGAGAGCGTGACCGGGAACGGGATGGCGCTGGCCGCTCGCGGCCTGGAGCACGATTGGGAGGGGATCATCGTCAAGCGGCCCGACGGGCGCTACGCCAGCGGCAGCCGGGGCCCGGGCTGGCAGAAGGTGAAGTTCACGCTCACCGAAGAGTTCGTGGTCGGCGGCTGGACCCTGCCGCGCGGAGCGCGCCGACACTTCGGCGCGCTCCTCCTCGGCTACTACGGGGAAGGCGAACGCCGAGCGTCGACCGAGCCGCTCGTCTTCGCGGGACAGGTGGGCACCGGATTCACCGACACCGAGCTCGACCGCATCGCCGGGCTCCTCGCCCCTCTGGAGACCGATGCGCCGCCGTTCGTCGAGCTGGCGCACCCCAAGCCGTCCGAGAAACGCCGTTGGGTCGAACCGGTACTCGTGGTGCAGACGACGTTCAGCCAGTGGACGCCCGATGGCGTGCTCCGCCACCCCGTCTACAACGGCCTGCGGGACGACAAGCGGCCGGCGGACGTGCGGCTCCCCGCCCGGCGTCCACCCCCGGGTCGCGCATCCGATCCGGCGGCGCGGCGCCCCGCGACACGGCCGACCGGCCGGGTGAAGACGGAAGCGCGCACCTCACCGAGGACAGGCAGGGCGGATTCCCCGGCACAACCGGCGCAGCCGACGCCCGCACCGGGACCGGCGCCGGCGCACCCGGAGCCGGCGGTGGACGACCTGCTCGCACGGCTCGACGACCTGGAGCGCAGCCGGCGGCGCGGAACGCTCGTGCTGGGCGACGGCGCGCGGGTTCCCATCGGCAACCTCCACAAGGTCTTCTGGCCCGAACCGGGCATCACCAAGGGGGAGCTGCTCCGCTTCCAGCTCCGTATCGCCCCGTACCTGCTGCCGGTGGTCACCGACCGGCCGCTGGTAATGAAGCGGTTCCCCAACGGGGTCGAAGGCAAGTCGTTCTACCAGCACCGCGCGCCGGACCCGCTGCCGGACGGACTCCGCGTGGCGACCGTGAGCGAGAGCCCCGACAAGCCGGACTCGGTGGTGCCCTACCTGGTCGGGGGACGGATTCAGACCCTGCTCTACATGGCCCAGCTCGCCGTCATCTCCCAGGACCCGTGGTTCTCCACGCTGGAGGACCTGGAGTCGGCCGACCAGGTGGCGCTCGACCTCGATCCGATGCCGGAAGCGTCCTTCGACCGCGTGCTCGACGTCGCGTGCTGGCTGCACGACGAGCTCGACCGCCTCGGCGTGCCCTGCTTCGCCAAGACGTCCGGCTCCGAAGGGCTGCACATCTTCATTCCGCTCCCGCCCGGCACGCCCTACGAGGCGGGCATGATCTTCTGCCAGATCATCGCCACCGTCGTGGCCGACGCCCACCCGGCCGCGGCCACCGTCGAGCGCATGGTCAGGCAGCGGCGCCCCGACGCCGTCTACATCGACTACCTGCAGAACATCTACGGCAAGACGCTCGCCTGCGCCTACAGCGCCCGCGCCAGTCCGTTCGCCGGCGTGTCGACGCCGCTGACCTGGACGGAGGTGCACGAAGGAATCGCGGCGGGGCTCCGGCCGCACGACTTCACGATGCGGTCCATCTTCACGCGCCTCAAGCAGGTGGGGGACCTCTGGGCAGCGCTGCGCGCCGCCGAACCGGCCCGCCTCGAGGCGGCTTTCGCCTACGAGGAGTAGCGGGCCGCGTGGTAAGATGGTGTTCGCGCGCCCGTAGCTCAGCTGGATAGAGCGCCGGGCTTCGAACCCGTAGGTCGGGGGTTCAAATCCCTCCGGGCGCGCCAGAGCAGTCACCGCTCGCCGCCGCCGATTCGACGGCCGGTGTGCGAAGCGTGGGGATACGCGCCCGTAGCTCAGCTGGATAGAGCGTCGGCCTCCGGAGCCGAAGGCCACAGGTTCGAATCCTGTCGGGCGCGCCAAACTCTCCGCAAGCGGGAGCGACCACGATGATCGCGCAGGAGGGAGTGGCCATGACGTGGCAGAGAGCCGGCCTCGCGGCCGGCATCGCATTCGGGCTGACGCTGGTGGAAACGGCCCCTCACGCCGCCACCATGGTCATCGCCTGCATCGCCTTCTACGTGGTTTCCAAGACGCTGGCCGGTAAGAGCGTGCTGGCGGACGGCACGCCCATCACGTGGCAGAGCGGCGCTCCCGTCGCCGCGATCCTGATCGGGCTCGTGCTGGTGGAAAACTGGCCCCACGCCGTCACGCTGGGGATGGGCATCGCGGTCATCTGGGCGATCTGCGCGCGCCTGGATTCCTCGGCCTGACCGCCTCCCCGGTCCCGGCTTCGAAACGTCCGCCGACGCGCGCGGGGCCGGATGCAGTTGCCGGCCTGCGGGTCAATTCTGCGGGGCACCCTCCTGCTGCTGCAGGCACTGGCTGACGATCGCGTCGCTGCCGAGCCGAAGACCTCGAAGGACAATTCCTGGTCGGACACGCGTACGGACAGCCTCGCGGCGTTGCGCAGCATCCGAAACAGGAAGTCGCGCCCGCTGCCGCTGGCGATGCTGAGGAAATACCCCCCGGACAGCCGGACCACGATGTTGCGCCGCTCGCCGGGAACGCCGCGCACCGTGACCCGCCGGGCCGACTCGATCGGCTCGGCGAGCTGGATGGCCGCGCCGACACCCCGGGTCAGGCACTGCAGGAGAATCGTGGCGCCCGCGTCGTTGACGAGCCGAAACTCCTTCCCACCCTGGACATCAGTCTCGTCCCACTCCGCCTGTCCGGCAGCCGGAACCGCGCCGAGCAGCGCAAGCGCGCCGAGCAGCGTGAGGACCGTGACCGTCCTCTTGACCATCATTCGCTCGCCTCATTCCGGTTGCCGATTCCCGAACGTCACGAGCGCCGGCATTTCCGTGTCGCGACTCATGCCCGCCGCCCGATCCTCCATCTGCTCCAGGCACTGCTCGACAATGGTGGCGCTGCCGAAGACCTTGAACGAGGCTCCCTGACCGGAAGCCCGCACGTAGAGGCTGGAGGCGCTGCGCAGCATCGCCAGGGTGAAGTCGAGACTGCGGCCGCCGGCGACCTGGACGGTATACGGGCTCACCGGCTCCACCGCCACGTTCTCCCGCGCGCCGGGAATGCCGCGCACCATCGCTCGTTGGGTCGGCTCGATCGGCTCGACGAACTCGAACCCGGCCCCCATCCCCTGCAGGCGACAAGCGAGGATGATCGCGGCCCCCTCGCCGTTGAGGAGCTGAAACTCCTTGCCGCCGCCCTCGAGGTTGCGCACCTCCCACAGCTCCTGCTGGCCGGCGGCCGGAACCGCGCCGAAGGTCATGAGCACGCCGAGCACCGCGACGGCCGCGATCGTCCTCTCCATGGTTATTCTCTCTTCTCGTCAGCGAAGCCGCCTGGGCTGCCCGATCCGATCCTCTTCCTGGTTCAGACACTCGCTGATGATGGAGTTGCTTCCGAAGACCTCGAAGACGGTGCTCTCTCCAGACGCCCGCACGGAGATGCTGGTGGCCTCCCGTAGCAGGTCGAACGTGAAGTCGAGCCCGCGGCCGCCGGCGATCTGCAGCACGCGATCATTGATGGGCGTGACCGCGACGTTCTCCCGCCCCCCGGGAATGCCGCGTACGATGGCTCGTTCCGTCGGCTCGATCGGCTCGGGGAACCCGAATGCGGCGGCCTGCCCGTTGACCAGACACGCGAGGATGATCACGGCCCCGTCGTCGTTGCCGAGCTGGAACTCCTTGCCGCCGCCGGTGAGATCCCGTGAATCCCCCGGCGGCTGCCCGGCGGCCGGGGCCGCACCAACCGTCGCGAGTGCACCGATCACTGCCATCGCCATGATGGCGTCCCCCCTTCGGGTCAGGCTGGCGCGGACTCCTCATCCGACTCTAACCGAAACCGACACTGCTGGCGACAGGTTTCCGTGGCCTGGGCCAAGCTACCGGAGCACCGCCGGACTGCGAGGGGGACCGTGGAAGCCGGTGGCTTGGAGGCCGGCCTGCGATCCAGACGCTGGTGCCGTGAGCTATAATTGCTCTCTTCCCACGTTCGGGACGGGCCGCTAGCTCAACTGGCAGAGCAGCAGACTCTTAATCTGCGGGTTTGGGGTTCGAGTCCCCGGCGGCTCACCACTTTTCCTGGGGAATCTGCGACTTTCGCCTTCGGGGGCGGACGATTTGACACCCTAACTGACACCCTAACTCGGGAAAACGGCCCCCGGAATCCGGTGTGCAGGGAATGACTGGCTACTGGGGAAAAAATGCACGGCGTGCACGAAGAACGTGTTTAGCGGCGCAGAATCTCGTCCATTTTCGCCGCCGCCTCGCCCTGCAGAGCGGGCACGACATGCGCGTACGTGTTCAGCGTCAGACTGATCTGAGAGTGGCCAAGCGTTTCCATGATCGTGCGCGGATCGACGCCCTGAGCGAGCAGCAGCGTCGCCGCCGTGTGCCGCAAGTCGTGGTAGCGAATGGCCGGAAGGTTGGCGTCTCGCAGGATCGCCTTGAACAGCCGGTTGAGGTTGCGCTCGTCGAGCGGCGTGCCGATGGTCGACGTGAAAACCAGCCCGGACTCGCGCCACCTTGCCCCGGCGGCCAGCCGCTCCTCAAGTTGGCGCAGTCGATGCGCGCGCAGAGCGTCGGTCACCAAGCCGGGGATCGTGATGGTGCGACGACTGCGATTCGTCTTGGGTTCGGCAAACCGCACGGTGGTTCGCACCGCCTTCAGTTGCTGCCGCACTTGAGACAGCTTGCTCGTGAGCCGGCCCCGCTCGGCGCGGTCTTTCGTTGCGTCCAGTTTCGCTAGCAGCCGACGGCGCTCGGCGGTCAATCGGTTTCGTTCAACCGGATCCCCCCCGGCCCGCTCCAGAGCCTGACGCACCGACAGCTCGCCGGCCTCGAGATTCACGGCATCCCAACGCAAGCCCAAGGCTTCGCCGCGCCGCAACCCAAGGCCGAGCCCGACCGAGATGAGAGCCTCAAGCCGATGGCCGGCGACGACCTCGAGCAGGGTTCTAGCCTGATCGGGCGTCAGCGGCTGGATCTCCCGGGCGCGATACCGCGGCGGATCCGTCAGGGCGGCCGCGTTGCGCAACACGAGTTCCCACCGAAGCGCTTGATTCAGTGCGGCGCGCAGCACTGACCGCGCGTACCGCGTCGTCCGAGCACTTGCCCCATTCTTCTGATGGCGCCGCAACCAGGCGGCGACGTCGTGTGGAGCGAGCTTGGCGAGCCGCACTCGGCCGAGACCCGGATCCAGATGGGCACGGACAATATGTTCATAGCTCGTGTAGGTCCGGGGCCGTAGTTGACCCTGCTTGAACTCCAGCCAACGACGCAGGTAGGCTCCTACGGTTTCCTGCTCCGGCACGGGCCGCAAGCCATGCTCGAACCGTTGCACCGCCTCGCGAAGCTTGTCCTGCACCTCGCGCTTCGTCTGCCCGTAGAGCGTTTTGCGGCAGCGACGGCCGTCCTGCCAACCGAGATCAACACGGGCCATCCACCGTCCGTCCGCCCGCTTCGTTATGCTGCCTTCACCGCGGCCGCGACGCGCTGTCATCGTTGCAGTCCTCTTTCTCCCGTCGCCTCACCGTGATGCGCTCGATGCCCCGTGATCCAGCACGTCGTGAAGCGATCACCCGCCACGCCACCAAGTACTTCTCCGAAGCTCCTTGCCTGACCTCGTTGCGGACAGCATCCCGAGCACCTGCCGACCGTCGCGGTAGCGTGCGCTGTGCCGCGTGGGCGCGCCCGCGCCACTCGCTGTGGTCTGGCTCGTCGTGTGCGCGGCGGCGAGCACACACCGTCGACCCTGCCAGCGTTCGGACACCGGTCACCGGTCGGGCGGAGCCCGAACGGCTGCGCGAGGTGAGCGGGTATCGGTCGGGTCCGGGCCGGGCGGATCACCGACGCCTGGGCCGAGCAGAAGGTCGTTCGCGAGATCATGGTGTTCCTGCACAGCCATGGCGTGGGCACGGCGCGGGCGGTGCGGATCTTCAGGACCTACGGGGCCGACGCGATCGAAGTCATGACGGAGAACCCGTACCGTCTTGCGCGCGACATTCGCGGCATCGGGTTCAAGACAGCCGATGAGATCGCGATGAAGCTGGGCATCGCGAAGACGGCGATGATCCGGGTGCGCGCCGGTATCGGTTATGCACTGACCGAGGCGATGGACGAGGGCCACTGCGGGCTGCCTGCCGAGGAGCTCGGGCCGCTGGCGGCCCGCCTTCTCGACGTGGCCGACGATGTGATCCGGACCGCGCTGGATCTGGAGCTGGCCGAAGGCACGGTCGTCGCGGACACGGTGGTGGATACCCCGTGCGTGTTCCTCGGAGCACTGTATCGGGCTGAGCGAGCGATCGCCGAGCGGCTTCTGGGCATCGCGGCCGGCAAGCTCCCCTGGCCACGTATTGATGTGGAAAGAGCGCTGCCCTGGGTCGAGAGGAAAAGCGGCCTGTCGCTTGCGCCGGGCCAAGCCGAGGCGGTGCGGTTGGCGCTCGCTTCCAAGGCCGTCGTCATCACCGGGGGACCGGGCGTGGGCAAGACGACGATCGTCGACGCCATCCTGCGCATCTTGGCCACCAAGGGCGTCGAGCGCGTGCTGTGCGCGCCGACCGGCCGTGCCGCCCGGCGGTTGAGCGAGGCCACCGGGTTGGAGGCCCGCACCATCCACCGGCTGCTCGAGGTCGATCCCGAGAGCGGCGGCTTCAGGCGCAATGCGGACAATCCGCTCGACTGCGGCCTGTTGGTCGTCGACGAGGCTTCGATGGTGGACGTCATGCTGATGAGGGCGCTGCTCGCGGCGGTCCTCGTCGACCGCGACAGACTCGTCACTGTCGGATCGAACGCCGACTACCGTGTTCGCCGCGGACACGTCGCGTCTACGGAGTGCATCAGTCCGACCGCTCTGGACCCACCAGCGACCCGACTCCGGGGATCTCTGAACGCTGTCAAGGCTGTAAACTATTTACAATGGAGCCACTTGCAAAACTCTTGGGGTCGCGGCTCGGCTCAGTCCTCCGATTCTCGGGGTGAACACCCCAATTGTTCTGGATTTTGACTCCGTGTTCTGGTCCTGAAGGGCCGGCGGCAGCCAGGAAGCGGAAAACAAGGGGATCGACGTGTTTTCCACCGAGCGTCGGGACACCGGTGGGTGACTGACGCCGGTTGAGCGCCGGGATTGGATGGGCGTTTGCCGGCGGCGCGTTGGCTATGTCACCAGACGCAGGAGCTGGTCGGCGGTGAGCGCCAACATGCCGAACATGCAGTGGCACATCACCTTCGCGGTGCCACGGACCCGGACATGGCGACCACCGAACTCGTCCTTGAGACGGCCATTGACGCGCTCACCCGCCGTACGCTCGTTGTAGCGAACCTGCTCGGCACGCTGGAAGCCGAGATTTTTCAGGCGCCGGGCTTCGGTTCGCAGTTCCTCCGCCCGGGCCTTGTCGCCACGAGGGTTGACGTCAATCAACGGGACGTGGCCGAGTGAGCGGCTGTGCTCCCGGATCTGCTCCGCGTCGTAGGCGGCGTCCATCAGGTCATACAGATTGGTCGTCCGCTCGGCGGACAGAGTCGCCAGCGGAATGGCGGCCTGGCTGTCATGCAGGGAGGCGGACGTCAACAGGCAACTGATCGGAATCTGGCCGTCGGCCACGTCAATGTGCAGCTTGTAGCCGACCCAGGTGGTCTTGTAGCCCTTGCTGTTCTTCTTCGTGCCGACATCGCAGGCGGTCGGCAGGTCGTCCAGCATCGCCGGCAGGTTCATGGTCGGCTGCCGTTCGAGACGTGTCAGGACCTTTGGCCGTTCTTCGCCCTTCTTCGGCCGCCCGCGCTTGCGCTTGGGCGGCGGGGGCGGCTTCTCCTTCGTGGCCGGCTTCTCACGGGCCTCGATGGCCGTCGAGTCGCGCGAGAGGTGGCCCACCAGCCGGTCGTGGTGCGTCTCCCGGATCAGCGCTTCGTGCACGCGCTGGGGCAACTGCGTGTCGGCGAACTCGGCAAAGGCGCGCGAGAAGACCGACTCGCTCGGCACCTCGAACTTCCGCTCCCAGCCGCAGAGCCGGCGCAGGGCCACATCGGCGGCCAACCGGTCCAGCAGTGCGCGCGTCGACGGCAGGTCGTAGACCGCCTTGGCCACGAAGGCCCGCGCCATCGCCGCGCGGTCCTTGGGCGGCCGCCCCGGCGCCCGGAAGTACCGGGGAATCAGGCGCTCGATACGGATGACCTCCAGGGTCTGCACCAACTGCTGCTGTTTTTCGGTCAGTGGACCCAACGCCTGCTCCAACCGCGGGAACAGCGTACGCTGGATCGACTCCCAGTAGGGGGCGAACGAGGCGCGCAGGGCATTCATGGCTTGTTGACCGCTCCTGCGAGCTACTGTATATTTACGCGCAGGGGCAATGTCAAGCTGCGGTTCGATGGCCGGTGCGGACCAGATGCGCCAGTACACGGAGCGATACGACGCGCTCAAGGCGGAACTGCAGTCGCTTGGGTTTCTCTTCCAGGGCAGCCTCCAGACCCGCCGGATAGCGTGTGGGAAGACCACCTGCCGCTGCTACCGCGACCCGGACGCCCGGCACGGTCCCTACCACTACTGGACACGCAAGGACCGCGGGAAAACCGTCGGGATGAGGCTCACCGAAGACGAACTTGTCCTCTACCAGGAGTGGATCGAGAACAACCGCGAATTGGAGCGGCTCGTGAAGGAAATGCGCGGCCTCTCTTCGCGCGTGCTTGCCTTCATATTAACCTGGAAATAAGTATCCTGACCTCGTAGCATGCCGAAATATGAGGAAATCAGGCCGGCAATCACCTGTCTGCTGTCAGGCAACCAATGACCCTGTTATTAAGCTGGAAATAAGTATCCTGACCTCACAGTATGCCGAAATATGAGGAAATCAAACCGGAAATTACCTGTATGCTGTCAGGCAACCAATGACCCTATTAATAATAACCGGCCGGGAGGCCCCATGAACCCCCGCGTCTCGGACTCGTCGGCGGCGGTGACCGCTACCGCCATCCTTCAGACGCTACGTCCCGCCCACTGACCGTCCCTCGCCCTGCGGCTTCCGGCAAAGAAAACCCGGCCGATTACCGATTTTTGCAAGAGGCTCAATGAGCTAGTTAGTGTTCGGCGGAAAACCCGCAAGTCATTGATTCTATAGGGTGTACCGCTGATTTTGAGTGGCGAAGAGCGTCCAGATATCGTATTCTTTGCGGGTGATCTCCCAAGGATCGACCCATTTCGGGACCATCTTCGCGACATTGCCATCATGAGAGAAGTTCACAGATCGCAGTTCCAGCTCGGGCAGGTGCCCGTCGAGAAGGTCTGGATCAACCCGAAGTCGCGGGACGACATCCCGGCGGTGTTGAAGGGGCTTCAGCACATCTGGTGCGACGAGGCGTTGCGTGCGCGGCTGTTTGTGCTGCTGGACGAGCACATCCTGCCGGAGGCCGACCGCACAGTCGGGCGTCCGGGGATGGACCTGTGGCAGATTCTGGTACTGGGAGTGCTGAAGCAGGGACTGGGCTGCGACTTCGACCGTCTTCACGACCTGACGAACCATCATCAGACGATACGTGCGTTCCTGGGACACGGCGATTTCGATGACAAGACGCGTTACGAGTACCAAACGGTGGTCGACAACGTGTCCTTGTTGACGCCGGAGCTGTTATCGGCGGTCGGGCGGCTGGTGGTGGAGAGCGGACACAAGGTAGCAAAAAAAAAGCCTGGCGAGCCATTACGCGGGCGGTGTGATTCGTTCGTCGTCGAGACGGACGTGCACTATCCGACGGACGTCAGCCTGTTGTGGGACGCGGTGCGTTGCCTGCTGCGGGAGACGGGGCTGACGGCTGAGCAATACGCGGTGCGCGGCTGGCGTCAGTGGCGCCATCTGTCACGGGAGGTCAAGAAACTGTTCAACAAGGTGCGCTCGACGAGGCGAGCGCAGCGGCATCCGGAGCGGGTGGCGGCGTATGTGGAGCGCTGCCGGGCGCTGGTGGAGCGAGCAGAGGCAACGCTCGACGTGTTGCGGGGCCAGGGCGTGGGGGAATTGGGCTGTCGCTCCATTTCAGGCCTCGTCGCTCACGCCCGGCGGCAGATTGACCAGGCGGAGCGGCGTCTTCTGCGTGGCGAGACGATTCCTCACGAGGAGAAGGTCTTTTCCATTTTCGAGGAACACACGCGTTGGGTTTCCAAAGGCAAGGCGGGCACGCCGGTCGAACTCGGGGTTCCTGTCGCCATTATCGAAGACCAGTATGGATTCATCCTTCACCACAAGGTCCTGTGGGAGGGTGAGGATGTGGACGTGGCAGTGCCGATGGTGCAGGAAGCGCAGGCACTGTATCCGGAGTTGCGGGCGTGCAGTTTCGACCGGGGCTTTCATAGCCGCGACAATCGGGTCCGCCTCGATGCGCTGCTCGACGTCAATGCGTTGCCGGGGAGAGGATATCTTTCAAGAGCCGCCCGGGAACGGGAAGAGGAGGAGTCGTTTGTTGCCGCGCGGCGCGCGCATCCGGCGATCGAGTCTGCCATCAATGGGTTGGAGCATCGGGGACTCGACCGAGTTCGCAGCCATGGTGCGGACGGCTTCGCGCGTACGGTTGCCTTGTCGGTGCTGGCGGCCAACCTGCATCGCATCGGGTTGATCCTGCAGAAGCGGGAACGCAAACGACAACGACTCGTCGCCTGACCAACCGGCCCTGATAACCAAGCTGGATTCCGAGCCGGCAAGAGACGGCACGGTCCTCCTGTCCTTGGAAACAGGACATTCGGGCTGATTTGCTGCCCTTCGCTATCCCGCAGCTCGTCAGGCGCCTCCGTCGCCGGGGTTCGTGCCGAAATCACGCCCCGGATGCCACGAATTGGCGCAAAATCTCGGCCCGAAACGAGGGTTTTCTGGCTGACACTAGTTATGAAACCTGCTGAAATCGCTTGAAACGGAAGAAGGAGTGATTCGCCGAAGAATCGATCCGTCACGGGTGATGAATCCGTATACCCGATGATGACGCCGGCGAGATGACCCTGAGATTGTATTTCTCCTGCAGATCCGCGGCTCGTAAGCACGGTCGGGCTGGGCCTCGTCCGGCCTGCGCCGGTTGACGAGAAAGCAGGACACCGAACGCGTGCCGGCGGCTAGATCCGTCCCGGTCAACCCCGCCGCCTCGAGCGGGCGTTCGGCGACGTGAATCTGCAGGCCGTCGGAGCCGGGGATGTCGCGCACGACCGGTCCCGCGCTGCCGCCGAGCAGGATCGACAGCGCCTCCTCCTGCGGAGTGCGCCACCAGACGGACGTCTTGCTGCCGTCCGCTTCCTCTATATCCGCCGGTGCGTAGTCGCCCCAGCGCACCATGACGGCCAGTTCGCGGCACGCCTCGGACACGAGAAAGCTCAGGCCGATCGACGATGGGAAAAACGCCTTGCGCGCCGCCTTGCGCTCGTCGTTCGACTCCTCGGCCAGACCGGCCGACTCGGGCACGGTGTCGAGGTCGTCGTCCTCGTCGGCATCGGCGCTCCGGTCGGGGGCCGTCCCGGTCGGGATCAGGAAGCCGGCGACGTACCAGTTCGACGGGCGTTCGCGGCCTGGCAACTGCTCGGCGCCGAGCTCATGGCCCGCCCAGGGGCCGACCAGATCCAACTTGAGGGCCTCGACGAGGCGCGAGCGGACTTCGAGGGAATCGGCGGGGACGGGTTCAGCGTCGGTCATGGCCCGGCGGGTACCTTACACGGATGAGACACGAAATCGCCGGACTGCGGCCATCGCGCACACCCGGCGCGACGAACCGTCCTGCCGAGAGCGCGGCGCAGGCGCGCCGGCAGGCGCACCTGCGCCGGGGCGTGATGACCCCCATCCAGAACGCGGTCCGGGACGCACGCGGCGTCCGACCCCTGTCCGACATGCTGCGCGATATCGGACTGACGGTGCGCTCGCTGGGTAAGCGGTCCCAAGCTCCACAGCAGCAGACTTTGTCCCTGGGTGCGGGCAAGCCGACGCACGTATGCCCGGTGCCTACTGCGGCACGGCATCAGTGCCCCATGACGGAACCCGCGCCAAACACGACACTCGTAGAGACGAGCCTCGTCGGCGCTCGGAGACTTCGACGTCGCGGGTCAACTTCAGTATTTATTTGCGTCGATTTGTAGAGCTTAGGACAGTGATCGATATAGATTTGCCAACTTCACGAAGGCGCAGCCTCTCTTTCGCTGCTTGGCACGCCTGGGACGCGGCAAGGTTATTCCCGTCAGTGTCCTTACCGCACCGGACCGTTGTGGAGAGCCTGTCGGTACTCCGAGGTGGCCACGTCGGGACGTACTTCCATCGCACCAAGAATCCCGAAGGACTGATCGATAACTCTCGCCAAGCCGTCGCGTAACGGCGCCTCTCCGGCGCCAGCCGTCAACTCCTTCAGTAGTGCCGCGATCGGCAGACCAACACCGACGATTTCCGCTCCCGCCCCGCCGGGCAACCGACGAATCCGAAGCCGCGTGCTTGTAGGCTCTTCACCCGTCGACGGATACAGCAGCAGGGATCTCGGCACCCCATCAGATACCGTTGCCCCGAGGGCGAACGCATAGAGGAACATCTGGTAGATGTCACCCTGATCGAGCCCGCGTTCGTCGTACAGCTTGTACTTTGCGTCAATCGCCACCCGGCAATCCGACTCTCCTCGCAGCTCGACCACGACGTCCGGGATGATGCTCGCGTAAGGACGCTGACTCGACACATTCCACACGACGGACTTGAAAGGGATCTGAGACGTCACGCGATACCGAGCCACCGGCAGGACCTGCTCAACGACTCGGGTCACAAAGCGCTCGAACAACTGGTTCATGTTCAGCAGAAACGAGAATGACCGGGCCTCACCGGGTGCGAACAGGTCATCGATGCCCAGAGCGTCGAACAGCAGCCATCCCAACTGGTGGGCCGTCTCATAGTGCGCGTTCAATCGGTTGTAGGTCACGGTCGTCCGCGCGCCCGCGAGGTCGAGCTGATAGGTGTCGCATATTGGTTCGAGCACGCTTCGGAGCCGCGAGATTCGACGCTGCAGTCCGACGGAGGTGACCCGCGGAGACGCCACCTGCAGGGCCGCCGCCAGCAACTGGTTCTCGACGACGTCGTGTTCCAACTCGTCGAAGCGGCAGATGATGCGGTCGAGCCGGCCGAATCGTTCAAGCACCTGGCGGTCTCCGAGAATCCGGCCGCGCACGATCGGCAGTTCGTCCTCGCGTTCGACATAGCCTGTCACGGAGGGAATCTGGTGACGGTGACCCATCTAACCAATGCTGCCATGCTTGATCACGAAGAAGGGATTGTTTGGGGATTCGTATCGGCTCTTCCCTCTCCGTCGGCACCCCCTCCGCGATTCCACCAAGATCGGACTCTGCGAATTAACGCCTTCACAGACGACCAGATCGTCCGCAACAGAATCACGCTGAGCACGACGAACAACATCAGCAAACCGAGAAACAACCACGGATGATTCATTGCCAGCCACAAGCCGCCCACGACGGATATGTCTTCGGTGATCGATGCAGCAGAGTTGGAGAACGGTTCAGGACTCGTATTGATGGCCGCACGTGAACCCATCTTGGTCGCATGGCTGTTGAGAGCCATGAGACCGCCGGCCAAACCCCCGGCGGTTTCTAAGGCCAAGCCGTGGTCTCCCGTCGCCCCAAAGGCCATCAGAGCGCCAGCCGGAACGCGGATAAAGGTGTGGAGGGCATCCCATATCGAGTCGACTCCGGGAATCTTGTCGGCGATGAACTCCACGCAGTACATCAGACCCGCGGCCCCGATCACCCAGGGACTCTGGATCGCATCGAGCTCACCCGGCAAGTCCGCGTACCCTGTTGCCCCGGCCATCCCCAGCGCGACCACGGTGGCATAAAGGTTGAGCCCGCTGGCCCAGCCCGCCCCGAGAGTCAGGGCCATGAGACTGGATGTCTCAACCATGTCCATGCGTCATCTTCCTCCCATCGTTCAGTTCCATCAGCGGATGTGACCGCACTCTGGAACCGGAACGATCTCGCTCGTCGCCCCGTTGCCTCACGCGAATGATAATCCAGTCGCCGGACCTGCAGCGCGACGCCCTGCGCGACGCGGGGGGCGATTAGGCGAACGTCTACCACGACCTCACCTCCGGAGTACGCGACGACCGTCCGGGACTCGACAAACTTGCCTGCGCACCCTGCGGGAAGGCTGACGTGCTCGTCGTCCGGAAGCTCAACCGCCTCGGCCGCAATGATGGAGCAGCGCCCAGGCCGCCAGAGTCGGAAAAGGCCACGGGGTTTGCGGGCTTTGCGGCGAAAACGACCGTGAACAGCGAGATTGGGCGATGCTCATGGCCTCCTGCTCGTCCACATCACTTGCCCGTGGACTGCCGGGTCCACGAGCCAGCGCAAATGACTGGTAACGGCGATGACAGCAGCGTTCCGGCTACCGGCTCCGTCGAATTGCCGGTGCCGGGAATCTCATGCAGCGCGGAACAGCACGGTGCAGTCAAGAGATGGTCCGGACGCGGGGCGTTTCCTTCATGTCGTCGATGCGGGCCATGTTGTGGAGTTCGGTGCGGAATCCGCCAACTTCGGATTAACCGCCTTGTTGCCACTGGAATCCATGAACACCCACGCGTGGTCATGACCAATTCCATGTGCAATTCTGGTCGGGATTCTACGAGACCACCTGGGCCGGCTACGGACAGGCGCAGGATCCTCACACGTGACGCCTCGACGAGCCGTCTCATCAAACCCTCCGCCGGATGCGTGTGCGCCCAGGCGATCGCGGCGCACACGAGGCCGCGCGACACGAACCTCCCGGATCGGACGGCAGAGGATAGTCACCGTCGCGCACCGAGAAGATCCGGTTTGAAGGAGGGGCCGTCTGACATGCCCTTCCTTCGCGCCGGGTTGTCGGGAGCGTCTCGCTCGCTCTCGGTGCAGCGCGGGCTTCACGACGGGCTGCCGACCTGATCGGACACGCCGGCGGCCGGCACGGATTGACACAAGACAGCCCCAGGGCCTACTATTCAACGTTTTTGTCGGGTTTTCTGACTGAATCACTGCGCGCGGGGTCGTCTCGGTAGCCGCCTCAGCGTGCTCACAACAAGGGGAAACATCGATGGCCGAAGCTCGCAAAATGAGCAAGACCGAGTTGTTCGCGCGTTTCGTCGAGCATTTCGCTGCCGTCAACATCAGCCTCAAGCGCGCCGACGCGCGGGAGTTCTTCGAAGAGTTGCAGCGGCTGTGCGAGCAACAGCTTCAGGATTGCGGCGAGTTCACGCTGCCCGGCATCGCGAAGCTCGTCTTGCAGAAGCGCGAAGCGCGGACCGGTCGCAACCCAGCAACCGGAGAAGCCATCGCAATCCCGCCCAAGCAGGTGGTCAAGGCTCGCATCGCGAAGCAGCTCAAGGACGCCGTGCTCCCCGAAGCGTAACGTTCCGCCCGGATAACGGGCGTGAGTGGTCGACTGGCCCTGCACGGCTGCCGTGCTGCTCCGCGCCCCGGGTGTTCGTCGCCCGTAAACGCAGGCAGGCAAGTTCGTCGTGCATACGCGATGGTGAACGGAATCGCCCCCTGTGAGGGGCCAAGTCCGCCGTCCACTGTCGACGGCAAGAAAAAGGCGCGATGGGATTCCACTTCGACGTGGCCGGCGGGTAGCCGGGCGCCGGCTGGTGATCGGAGACGAGATCCCGCGGGGGTCGAAGTGGCACACCGGCCGGGCGAAGTCGCTCGTTTCGGGCGAGACGATCCGGGCGAGGAAGATGCGCCAGGACTACGCCGAGTTCAGACCACAGGCTCAGATAGTGCTCGCGGCGAATCATGCGCCATCGCTCGGCGGGGCAAAGGATACCGGGCTCTCGCGGCGCCTGCGGGTGCTGCCGTTCACGCACCGGCCGGCGGTGCTCGATCCCACGCTCGGCGAGCGGATCGACAAGCGGGAGGTCATGCGCTGGATCGTGGACGGGGCGCAGCGGTATCTCGACGAGGGGCTGCCGGCCGCGCTGGAGTCGGTGAGGCGGGCCACGGCCGACTACGAGAGCGAGGCGGACATGCTGAGTGAGTTCGTCTCCGTGGTCGCCGGGCCGCGGGTGGCGAAGACGATGATCTATCAGACGTATGCGACCTGGGCCGGGACCGCCGGCGTGAAGTTCCCGCTGACGCGCAGGGCGCTCTATCGGACGCTGCGGGAGGACTACAACGCTCGGGACGCCACGATGGGCAACGTGGACCAATTGGAGATCCCGCCGCGGTAGCCGGGATCTCCGCCCCTTCCACCCCTTCCGGGGCGCGAGGGGCGGAAGGGGTGGAAGGGGTGGAGTTTTTGGTTCGCGCTCGCGCGCGCGAGCGCGCCGGGGAGAAGGAACGATGGAAACGACAACGACGAAGGGCGGCGCGGGCTGGATCGATTACTCGCGCGACGGGCGGCGGGCGCGCGTTAGGCTGGCCGATATCGTCCATTACTGGGAGGACAACCGGGGGGATGCAGTCGCCCAACTGAGTGGTTCGCCTGACGAATGCGTGTACCTGCACGGCGTGCCGTTCGATGAACTGGCCGCGTTACTGTCGGCGCCGGGTGAGCCGGTGCACTGATCGTGCGTTGACCGCGCGCCCGACGGCGTGCATCATCGATTCGAGTCCCGGGAACGCGGGCATGTAGAAGGCCAGGAAGAACCGGCTGTCGACGGAGCCTCTTGCAAAAACCGGTAATCGGCCGGGTTTTCTTTGCCGGAAGCCGCAGGCGAGGGACGGTCAGTGGGCGGGACGTAGCGTCTGAAGGATGGCGGTAGCGGTCACCGCCGACGACGAGCCCGAGACGCGGGGGTTCATGGGGCCTCCCGGCCGGTTATGAAGGCAAGCACGCGCGAAGAGAGGCCGCGCATTTCCTTCACGAGCCGCTCGAATTCGCGGTTGTTCTCGATCCACTACTGGTAGAGGACGAGTTCGTCTTCGGTGAGCCTCATGCCGACGGTTTTCCCGCGGTCCTTGCGTGTCCAGTAGTGGTAGGGACCGTGCCGGGCGTCCGGGTCGTGGTAGCAGCGGCAGGTGGTTTTCCCACACACTATCCGGCGGGTCTGGAGGCTGCCCTGGAAGAGAAACCCAAGCGACTGCAGTTCCGCCTTGAGCGCGTCGTATCGCTCCGTGTACTGGCGCATCTGGTCCCCACCGGCCATCGATCCGCAGCTTGACATTGTCCCTGGCGGTAAGTGTGCAGTAGCTCGTAGGAGCGGTCAACAAGCCATGAATTCCCTGCGCGCCTCGTTCGCCCCTACTGGGAGTCGATCCAGCGTACGCTGTTCCCACGGTTGGAGCAGGCGTTGGGTCCACTGACCGAAAAACAGCAGCAGTTGGTGCAGACCCTGGAGGTCATCCGTATCGAGCGCCTGATTCCCCGGTACTTCCGGGCGCCGGGGCGGCCGCCCAAGGACCGCGCGGCGATGGCGCGGGCCTTCGTGGCCAAGGCAGTCTACGACCTGCCGTCGACGCGCGCACTGCTGGACCGGTTGGCCGCCGATGTGGCCCTGCGCCGGCTCTGCGGCTGGGAGCGGAAGTTCGAGGTGCCGAGCGAGTCGGTCTTCTCGCGCGCCTTTGCCGAGTTCGCCGACACGCAGTTGCCCCAGCGCGTGCACGAAACGCTGATCCGGGGGACGCACCACGACCGGCTGGTGGGCCACCTCTCGCGCGACTCGACGGCCATCGAGGCCCGTGAGAAGCCGGCCGCGAAGGAGAAGCCGCCCACGCCGCCCAAGCGCAAGCGGGGGCGGCCGAAGAAGGGCGAAGAACGGACAAAGGTCCTGACACGTCTCGAACGGCAGCCGACCATGAACCTGCCGGCGATGCTGAACGATCTGCCGACCGCCTGCGATGTCGGCACGAAGAAGAACAGCAAGAGCTACAAGACCACCTGGGTCGGCTACAAGCTGCACATCGACGTGGCCGACGGCCAGATTCCGATCAGTTGGTGCGCCGTGCGAAGGCGCCATTCCTCAGCGGGTGCGAATCCCGCCCGGCAACTGTCGTGTGTGGACGCCTCCTAAATTGCAAGCCTTTTCTGAGTCTCCTCTGTATCTGCGCACCCGGCGCTCTCGAGTTCGCTGGATCGGTTCTCCGCGACAGCGGAGTATCCATGTTGTCAAGGGCCCGGATCGAGGGAAGAGCTCGTCCGCCGCGGGTGGTGATCCGTACTTTCGGGCACCGGCGCCGACGACGACCTGTACGTACGTATGGTCGAACGTCGCGGCCGATCCCAACGTCACCTCCGGTGAGCGTACGTACCGACAGGGAAGTGACCGTCCCTGCGCGGGGCTCCGATGGCTGCGCACGGCGAACCCGGCGTTCGGCCAATCCTTGCACATGCCGAGCGCGCTCTATGACGCTCATCCTCTGTGGCGGATTCCGAGAATCTGGACAGTCATCGACATCGAGGTCGTGAGCCAGCATGCAAGCGCAGGCACGGGCGCCGACGACGATCCGTCCAGCCGCCGTCGACCCTCTCACAGCTCCTCGCGTAGTAACGCTGGGGCAAATCCCCGCCGTGGTCGCGCGCTCGGCTACCGCGCTACGCGCACGCCCGCAGACGGACGTTCGCTCGCTTGGTCTTCTGCTGTTCAGAACCCGGCAAACCAGACCCTCACCGTTCGGTTGCCACGGCAGCGGCTACAGAACCTTCGCCCTGAACCAGGACGCGCCCAGCGCCGCGTCGTACATCGTGACGGTTCCGCCGCCATGAGCGATAATGCTGCGGTCACGCGCGCCCTCAACGCGGCCCGCGCCAGGACCTGTTTCGATCCGTCGGTTCGGTCGCCTGACAGGCTCGGCTCACGTGCCCCGCTTCAGGCTCATTTCTGGATTGGAAAGGACTCCGCCAGCCACAGGCAAGGAGAGGCGCCAGGAATGAAAGCTCCCTCAACTGGACGCGAAAAACGCCGGGGTGGGACACGCGCGGACGTTCGTCACCTGCCCAAGTGCATGAAATGCAATCATGAAATTGGTCCCGGGGAAGCGTATGAAGCTCAGGATGACGCGCACGGGCAACTCAAGGTATGGCATGCTGTACGTTTGTATTTCGATGAATGCGCGATCGCGATACCGAAAACGCTCCAAAAAATGGGTTTCTGTAGATGATCGCCAGCGACGAGGCGTCCAGATCGGGGCGCTCCCGTTCCCAGTGGTCGATCATCACGTCCACGGGACCATGCTCCATGCCGGCAAGTGTAATCTCATCTGTCTTTGGTCAAGACTCTTGACACGGACACAGATGCATGGGAATACTTCCGCGTCGACGGAACAACTCTTCTCACGGGGGTACGTCATGTCCGCACCCGCTTTCGTGAATCGGGTCCTTGTCCTCGGTCTGCTCCTGGCGTTGGCGAGCGTGGCCCCGGCGGTCGCGCAGTCCGACGAGCTGGAGACCTTTCGCGGCACAACCACCAGCGCCCTGAGCGCAGAGGGGGTGGAGCTGCGGATCAACGTGCTCCGCTGGACCGCCGACGAGGATCGCGGCTCTATCCTGTCTCTGATCACCCCGGCGGCCGGACAGACGGCCGGGGAGGGCGAAGACCTCGAAGGCGCGCTGCAGGACCTGCAGACGGTCGGGTTCATCTGGACCGGCGGCAGCTTGGGCTACGCCCTGAAGTACGCGCACCGTACCGAGGACGAGGCGGGCGGTGAGCGCATCGTCCTGGTGACCGACCGCCCGCTCGGGCAGTGGGATCCCAATGGGCCGTGGGCCGGTAGCGACGGCTCGGGCCCGGCTGCCGCGACATTCACGGTGGTCGAGCTGCACCTCGCCGCGGAAGACCAAGGCGAAGGGAAGCTGTCGTCGTCGGCGCCTATCGAGTTCAATGCGCCGGCGCAGACCGTGGGCCTTGCCGACTACGCGTCGGCGGCGGTGCACCTGGAGAACGTCTACCGCGAGCCGCCACCGTACTCGGCTCGCTGATCGGGCGGGCTCACTTTCGACCGACGTGCGGCAGGCGAGGCTACCGCACGTGTGGAGCGGCCGTCGACTCGGGACGAGCCGCGTACGGCGTTGCCTCCTCACGAACACGCACGCTGGCGCGTTGGCGGCGGCGGACGGATCATTCATGATAACGGTAATGCACGTCCGATTATCCGCTCTCGCGCCGGCACGTGCTACGCAAAAGCTGGACGGCGTGGGTGGCGGCCCCGCGGGCGGTGAGCTCGACGGCGGGTACCACGCGGCCGCCGTGCGAAGTTCTGCGGCCCTCGAGGCCGGCCGCGGCGCAGGCGGCCGCAAACCGGCGGTTCACCTGGTCGACAGTCGCCCATCCGGATGCCTGGCGGGACGATCTCCTGGTGCTCGACCTGGCCGAATGCCCGGGCGAGCGGCTCCCTGGTCCTCGGCAACCACAGCGCCCTCATGACGCAGCGTCCCCGAGATCACCTCCCGCCTCGTGGGTGGCTTCCCCGATAGCATCCTGCGCGCCGGCATCGCCAGCCGAAGACGACGACGGTTGCAGCAGCAGCTTTCGCATGCGGATCACGTCCCATCCGTCAACCGGCGGGTCGGCCGCGCCGTCGTCGGCCGGCAACGTCCGGCCGGCGCGGGTCCGCATCGCGCAGGCGGCGCAGCGGTCGCCGTCGCGGAGCACGAGGTCTACCGTCCGGCCGCAGCGCCGACACTGCCACGTCATCGAGCGATGTCGTATCAGGACCGCATCGATCCGGTCGGGCTTGGCCCTGGAGACGGGTCGGGCTTCGCCCCGGCGCCCGTCAACGCCTTCTACCGAGCCCTTGCGCGCGGAGGCCGTCAGCATCGCAGCACGTCGTCCTGGTCCTCGTCCTCGTCATCCTCGTCGTCCTCGTCCGTCGTCCTCGTCACGGTCGTCGTCCTTGTCGTCACGGTCGTCTGTCATGCGCCCATCCCTTTCCCACCCGGCGGTTCTGCCTCTATCCACATCCCGAGACGTTGCAGCCCGTCTGCCACGGTCGCGGCCGCGCCATCGTGCGGGCGTCTATCGCAACCTTGACGGTCTCGCGCAGCATTTCAAGCACCTTGCGCCGGCCTTCCGCGACGTCTGCTGCGCATGGAGCGCGCCGCCTCCCGGGACGCGGTCGATGGTGATGACGGCGCCGATCACGGTCAGAACGGCGGTCAGACCAAGCGATGTGGCGAGGCGGCGTGGAGGGGTGTTCATGAAACGTGATCTTACGGTGCAGCCCGCCTGCCGCGCGACGCTGCGCTCCCGTAACGCCAGGGTGCGACCGGGCGCGAGCGACGACGACGCCTCTCCACGAAGGTCCTCACTCGGGAACGGGGGACGGATCCTCGCCCTTGTGACCCGGCCTCATCGGCCGGAAGAGCGCAGGTACGTACCTACTGACGGCTCCTTCGCGCGTGCTGACGCTCGCGGCGTACCGGACGACCATGGCGGGGTCCTTCCAAACCGCCGGCGAGCTGGATGGCATGCGTGGAGGCCCAACGGCCGGTGAGCTCCGGACGGACGGCGCGGCTGACCGGGGTCGCGGTGCCGGTCGATCCCCTCGAGGTGGGCGTCTCGCGGGGCTGCCGGAGGGCGTCGCGGTCGAGGCGGACCGGATCGAGGTGCGGTTCGCGGGGGCCGAAGACGACCGTCCCGTTCGATGGCTCTTCGGATCACGTCGGGAACCGGCCTCTGGCCAGCGGAGCAGGTGCCGTACCGGCGCCCTTGGCGCCGCTGCGGGGAGCAGTCCGCCGCGTGATCAAGGCGCGCCCTCCGCATCTTCGGACCGGTCGAGACCTGCGCGCACACCGCCGGCGACCCACTTGCGCGTCGTCCCGAATCGCCGCTGCTGAAACACTGTGGAAGATCTGTGTCCCGCTTGTGAGTTTTCGGCGGCGACAGACTTTTCTCGAAGCCGGTTTCCCGACCGCTTCGCGCTCCCGCGCCCTGTCGACCCGGCCATTCGTGTTCAGTTTCGCTTGATCGATTTCGGCGGCTCACTAGAATGCCGGTGTTCGCGCCCGGCACCAGCATCCTGACTCCCATGCCCCTTACCGTTCACCGCTTCGAGCAGACCATCGGGAGTCAGCACTACGTCGTCGAAGTCAGACCCGCACTGCGAGGCTGGCGCGCCTGCCTGGCCCGCACCGCCGGGGTGCCGACCGCCCTGATGCCCTTCTACGGCGCAACGCCGCGCGACGCTCTCGACGCGCTCGTCAGTTGGCTCTCGCACGCCCATGGCGTCGCGGCGGGTTCGCTATAGGCGCTGTGGGTTGGCCCGCACCGCGAGAAGTCTTCGAGGTTGGCTGCCAGCGGTGGCCGGCCTCTGGCTGGCGGCCGCGCCGGTCGCGGTCGAATGCGCGCAATTCCGCCCCCGCGCTACGGTCCGCCTCGTCGCCACTGGCAGCACCGTCGCCAATCACCCCGCCGGCCGGCTGACGGCCGATGAGCTGGCGAATCTGATCCCGGCGGTGGAACGTTACGCCGAGGTCGAGACCGAGCAGTTCGCGAACCTGCCGAACAGCTCGCTCACGGTCGAAGGGTCCGTCGGCTGCGTTCGAGTCGCCATCGTGCTTCGTCTCCTCCGTTGGTGGGTACATGAGGAGCATTACGAACCGCGACCACTGAAACGCGTTGGGGTCCCCATTCGACGCGACCTGCAGGCATTCCAGACCACCCACTGAGGTAGACTCGAGTCACCAACGGCCGGGCGCTCGGCGACCCCGGTAATACTCGCGAAAAGGCCCGCTGGCTGCTAATAACCGGCGGGCCGTCGTCTTGTACAGGCGTGTTTCATTCCCCGGCCCGGCGACCCCTCCCGCGGTGCTGGCGCGACGAGCAGGCCGACGGCGGCGGCGAACATGCTGCAGAAGATGAGCCGTTGACGAATTCGGAAGCGAAGGCGTGCTCGGACTTGGTTGAACGATTCGGGGCGCTTCGGCCCGATGAACGCTGGATGACGGCTCCGCGGGGAGAAGTGGCCGAGCGCGCGGACGCTTCAATTCGGCGGGATTCTGTTACTCAGGCCGCCTGGCGGCGCTTCCAGCCGCTACGCCGCTCTTCGCCACGAGGTCGCCCGCGCGCCAGCTATTGGGGATCTCCCCCAATAGCTGCGTTCCCGCCAGATGCCAGCGGCTCGATGGCCGCTGATACGGCTGGTCCGAACGGAACCTGCTCACGGACGTTTGCGCTTCGAGCACGGGACCTCGACCGTCGCGCAATACGTCGCGAGCGTACCACGGAGGTGCCACGGGAAGGCCCAACACCGCGGCGTCGAATGCGGGGAACACGGACGGTCGAGGGACCGGATCACAGAACGCTGGTCCGGTCGATCATTTACCTGCGGCTCAACCGTCGCGGTTCGTCGCTTCCTCGAGGTACTTGACCGCCGCCTGCATCTCGTCGGCGTCCCACGCTGGCCAGTCGTCGTGGGCGGACAACCCCGATACTCCGACCTTGCGGCCGGCGGCGACCAGCCCGAGGACCGCACGCTGCGAACCGTAGTGGTCGCACAAGGCCAGGAACCGCATCGTCTGGCTGACCGATGGCAGCTCGTCTTCCATTCCGTGTCATTCTTATCGACCGTGGCCGGCGTGCCAACAGCGACCGAAATTCGCCATCTGTTCGCCAACTGCCGAAAATCTATCCCGCCCTGCCGACCGGCGAAGTCGCCCCGACACCGGACTCGGGTCGTGGGGCTGGCGACCCGTTGCGTGCCGCAAATCTCCTGCGGCGCAGACTCCTAGGCGGAGCTGCCGGCGCCGGCGGCCGCGGCACCGTCGATGGCGGCCGCGGCGCTCGCCAAGACCATCTGCGCGGCCAAGTCCTTGAACGGGGCCATGTCGCGCGCCTCGATGGTGATGGAGTCCGCGTCGCCAATCTCTTCGGCCAGGGCGCGCGGATCCGCACGACGAAAGCGCCCTGGACGGGCAGGGCCTCGCCGTTCGCGGCCCGCTCGAGCAGTTCCGCTATCATCCGGAACGCCGTGGCCTCGATGCGCTCGCGCCGTTCGTCTTCGGTCATCGTCGTCCCTCGGCCTTGATGCGGTTGAGCGCGTCGTGGAGCGCTTCGAGTACGCCATGGTCGCGTAGCTGTTCGGCGTGCTGGATGAGCATGGTCAGCGTGTCACGTGTCATCGCGCGGAAGCGTTCGGAGTGTCCACGCGCTTCGTCTGTCATCCCGAAGCCGGGCTTGAGCGGGTTGGTGTCAGTCATTGAGTTCTCCCTCAGATACCTCCCGGTGTCAGCCCGTTTCCACGCGGCGGCGCGGCGGCGCCGCGGACAGGTCGACCACGTGACTCCGCGCGTCAGGCTCGTGGGTTTCGTCTGTGGTCTCTTTCCATGTCTTGCCGCAACCCGTTGCAGTGTCGGAGCGTAGACCCGTTGAACTCATAGGCCGGCCCGTCAAAGCTGGGTTCGGGGCACATGCAGCGCCAGTCTGACACTGTCGCTTGCTGCTTGCGCCTTGCCTTGCGTCCGCCAACCGGCGTGAATCCGCCGCCGCGTTCGGCCTGGGCGCGCTGCAGGAGCGGTACCATCGGGAAGTGGGATCGAAGTTCTGTTTCGCGTTTTCAAGATTTCTGGCTGCGCCGCGCCGCCGCATCGCCGTCCGGAGAATCAGCGCAGAGGCGACAGAGGACCTCGCCGAGCTGGCGCATGACGCCCGGGCGCGCGCCGCACCTGGTGCACCAGACGCGGCCGGCCGGCGGCGGCTTGGGGCCAGTAGTCATCGCTGAAGTCTCCTGAAGGGGTGATCGTCGCGCAGATGCGGCAGCCGCTCCGGAGGGTCGACGGGTTCGCCCAGGGCCATCAACACGCGGCGCGCGCCCTCGCGGAGCAACGTGCTCACGCTCACGTCGAGCCGCTGGGCGACGTCGCGCAGCTGGTCCCTCATGTGGAGCTCGACGCCGGCCGAGATCGGGACGTTGAGGGTTCCGCCGTTCAGCCGGCGGCCGCGGCGGATCCGCGTCGGCCGCGCCGCGAGCCAGGCGGCGGCAGACCTCTACATCGTAGCGGCAGAACCGGCCGACACGCTCGACGGTGTCGGTACCCTGACCCGCCTCCGAATACGCCGTCACCCGCCGCTCGACGGCGGCGACCTGTGCCGCAGCCGTGAACATCGGCCGCAGGTCCTCAGCCCGAGTTCGCCATCTCCGTACAGGTCTCGCGCCGCTGCGCGAGGATCCAATACACCCCGCGCACGTCGGCGGTCCATTCAGGCAGCAGCCACATCAGTTGGCCGAGCCCAGGCGGTGGTCGAGACGGTCGGCGTTGTGGCGGATCATCGCGGTGGCGGCCTCGAGCAGGCGCGCACTGGAGCGGTAGGCGAACTGCAGGTCGATCCGTCGTGCGGCGGGGAAGTCGCGCTGGAAGCTCATTATGTTCGCCAGCTCGGCGCCCCGCCAGCCGTAGATCGCCTGGTCCGGGTCCCCGACCAGAAATTCCAGCGTCCTCGGAAGGCACGCTTCACGGTCGACGAATAGACCGGCCCCAAGCCAGGTCCCGCGCTGGACGGGATCCATCCCCTTACGGCCTAGCCTTTGTAGTACTAGTTCCCGTAGATCGCCGGGCGGCATGTAATTGAGGGCGGCCCATAATACCAGGCGTAGCGACACGACTTGGGCCTTCGTGCAGCGACTGGGAAATGGCGCAAACATTTTGGGCACGGCCAGTGGCCCCACACCACCGTATTCCGGCTCCCACGGCAGGTCGTACAGGTGCTGGTCAGGCTGCTCCTTGCGACGAACGCGGGCACGAGCCACGGCGACGAACGCGTCGGCAACGGACTGCGGATGGTTCTGGAGGGCGTGGAGGTACCACTTGGGACGGGGTTGCGTCGGGCGCCTGAAGTGGAGCATGTCGGGGCGTTTGAAACTGATTGGAAGCGGGTGGGGCCTGGTGTGCAGTCCGGAAAGCAGGTAGAGCACCAATGCCCGGCCAAACCCTTCTTCGTCTCGAGGTGCAAACTGCTCCACACGTGTACCTTCCTTCTCGATGAGTCCGGCGCGGAACGCGGCGCCGAAGGGCGGCAATCCGCTACCTGCATGCAGGACAGCGGTTTCGTCCAGCGCGCACAAATCCGTTCGTTCTACGAGATATCGAAACCCGCGGATCACGACTTCGCGGAGATCGTTTTCATCGCCAAGATGGAGCCCGAGGCCAGTGCGCGCCTGATTGATGCCGCCAGCCTCGAATCCGCCGAGATAGACGCGGCCAAGCTCATGGAGCAACTCGGGTGGTACCTGCCCCGCTTCAACCGCTGACAATGTCTCCCGAATGGAAGAGGCATAGGCTTCTCGACGTTTGCGGCTATGAAGAGATTGTGCGAACTCTCGGTGCCGCGGCAACTCGGCTGCGCGCTGCGCGTGCCATTCCAGCAACAACGGCGTGTGCTGGACCGCAGCGAGAACTTTTTCGTCATTCAGCGGTGGCCCCCAGGCATCGCGCGCCGTCACCGTCCAGAATGCCAGTTCAACGGCAGAAGCGGCGTCTGTCTCCGCCAAAGCGACTGCCTTCTCCAGACACCACCGGCGAAAACCAGGTGGTGCCTCGTCGCCCAGAAACTTGATGCCGATTTCGTGATCGAGAGCACGCTCTCGCGGGAGAGTTGCTGTCCGTTTTAACCCCTCGAGCACCAGTGCGAACTGGACATCACGATCAGTGCCCGGTTTCGCACGGAGGACGGCCAGCTTGAATCCCGGACGGTGGCGGCCAGTACCGTGCAGGCGACTCCCCCGGCCTCCTCCGAGCCAGGATCCCCAGACCGAGCGCGTCGCAACACCGACTCACCCAAACCTCGAAGCAATCGCTCGACCAAATAGCGCCGGCTTTCCGATCGATCCGGAGCCCGGAGCATCTCATACAGAAACTTGCGACCCGGACCGGCCATGAGCGCGCCGAGGGAAGCGGACGAAGCACTGTCCCACTGTTGCGTCGCCAATTGATGCTTCAGTTGCGCCTCAAGACCGCGGAACAGAAGATCTGTGTCCGCGCCGTTGAAGCGCTCCGCGTCACCGTGGAAAGCAACGCCGACCGGGTCGGCCTCGATTACCGGGCGGCGGAATTCGGGGTTTCTCGCCGCCAGCCACACGGAAACGCCGCGCAGGTCCGGCATCACGATTCCGTCGATCCCCCGCATCCACGCCAGCACTCGGGTGGCGGGCACTGCACGGTCTCGAATCGCGTGATCCAGATGCCTTGCAGCCAGAAATTCCGCGATTTGCCGGTGCCGTGGTCTTCTGCCCGTCTCGGCGTCCCCCTCGAAGAGTTTGCTGTCCAGAGCGAACTTCAGGAGAGCCTGCTCCTCACCCGCTTCGCTCAGTGCGGGGTATTCGTCGTCCCCGGGACCGCGCCTCGACCACCCCGAGTTGCCGCATAGCAGCAGGATCGAGCACAGCCGACCCGCCGCGAGCACGACCTCCTCGACCGCGAACGGATGACCGTCCCACCTGTCCAAGTGCTCCTGGTTCGTCTCCGTTGCCAGTGTTTCGCACGCACGCTCGAATGTGGCCAGTCGCCCCTCCGGCCAGGAGCCGGACTCAGTGGCCTTGACCAGTATGTCGAGTAGCAGGGGGTTCTGAAGAAAGACGTCCAGTTCCCGGTCCCTGGCATTCCAATAGAAACGGTCGGGATCCGGCACTCCGGCTGCCTCCAGAATCCGGTGGGCGTCCTGCGAGCTAAGCGGATCAAGGCGCAGGACGTGAAGCTCTCCGCCGGTGACTGAAGACAGTTCACTGAGGTCATTTCGGCCCAACCAGGAGTCGTCGCGACAGGAAAGCCTGAAGCGCGGATTGCCGAGTTTCTCCAGCCGGCACAAGAGCGAGTCGAGCGGCTCGCGTGAGTCGCCGCTTCCGGCACGGACCTCATCGAGTCCGTCAATCAGGAGGGTCGTGCCCCGCCATTTCGGATGAGCTTCGAGGTTGCGGCGGATGAAGCGGCGAGCCGTGACCTCCACTGCATTCCCGTCATTCCTCCTCTCCTCCTCAAACGCCGTGGATTTCCCAGCTCCCGGTTCCCCCAAGAGCACGTACGCATGCGCCGTCCGAAAGTCGGACAGCTTCTCGCCCTCCGACACCCACCTGTCGTCCTGCCACCGCGAAACGGATCGATCAACCAGCACGGCAAGCCTCTTCCAGCCAGCATTCCGTGGGTTCGGATACGAAGTTGTTAAGCTGCACGCCAACCCTCCGTCGCTCCGCTGCGATCTCAATGTCCCGATAGGTCTCGACCGCGGATGTGGCCGCAGACGCCTCAATGGACGGGTCAGAACCGGCCATTTGTGGGCGCCTCAAAACCGGCCATTTTCGGCGGCCCGAGACTGGAGTTGAGATCTACTTCACGGCGTCCTCTGTTGGCAAGGTGTTTGCCGGCGCGCTAGCAGCTAGCTGCTAGCCGTCACGCCCGAAGCCCCTGGGCAGCTCGACAGCCGCCAGTACCGACAGATCCAGATCGCAGACCTGCTCGAGCAACTCCGCGGTCGCGGATCCGGCAAGCGATTCCGGCAAGGCGTCCCGCCACTCCCGGTACTGTTCCTGCAACTCCAGGAGCGTCTGTACCGCGTCGTTCCACTGCTGTGGCCGCGATCTGCGGTCCGCTGGCCGACGGTACCGGATCCGGGATTCGCCAGCCTTCCGCCGCTCCCGGTAACGTGCCTGCCGCTCGGCGTTCGTCAACGCCACACGACCATGCTACACCGTTACGTAACGGACCAGGGGGAAGCGGTCGACCGAGCGATCGAGGCGCAAGCGTGGCGACACCCACCGCTCGGTTGTCATCGGCATCGGTGTACGCGCGCGGGTTGGTCCGCGACAGCGTGCGCGAGGTAATGCTCCGAGCGTAGGGAGGGCCTTGTGTGGTCCGGTCTCCTGGGTGGGTTCCGAGGCGGACGTCGGTGTTGGTCATGCCCGGCCGGGGTACCCTCGGGAGACGGAACGGCCGGGCTGGGCCGGACGGTGTGGTCGACGACGACGAAGTGGAAAGGGCGTTGCGTCGAGCGACAACTCGAGTGCCGCGGAAGGCTCGTCTGGCGCACGCGGAGACCGTGGGGACGGTCGGTGTCGGTTGTTGCGCCAGGCGAGCCTGTAGGCGGCGCTCGCGCGCGCGCGGACCACGTCCGGATGGGCGTTGACGCTCGGCCGCGCGCGAATCCTCCGCTCCGCTCCGCAACGCCGGGGTAGGACGCCAGCGGAACGCCGGCTACCGGAGAGCGGGGGAGAAGAAACGTGCCCACGGGGTTTGGACTGCGGCCCGGTGCGAAAGCGCCGGATGAGCCACCGACTCCCCTACCGGTTACGCGCCTCCCCTCGACTCTACCAAGGTGGTCCGCACCCGGGTGCGCCAGCTGCGCGGCCCGCACTTGAGCACGTGAGCGTGATGCAGGAGCCGGTCGAGCAGCGCGGTGACCGCGGCGGTGTCGCCGAGCAGCTTCCCCCACTCGTCGACCGGCCGGTTGGAGGTGAGCATCGTCGAGGCCCGCTCGTAGCGGCGCATGATCAGCTCGAGCAGGTCCTCGGCGGCGATGTGGGGCAGCTTGCGCATGCCGAGGTCGTCGATGATGAGCAGGTGCGCGCGGGCCAACTCGGCGAGGTAGTCCTTGCGGGTCTCGGCGAGCGTCGCCTCGGCGAGTTCTTCGAGGAAGGTGTGCGTTTCGCGGTAGAGGACGCGGTAGCCCTGCTGGATTGCGGCGCGTCCGATGGCCTGGGCGAGGTGACTCTTGCCCGTACCGGGCTGGCCGATGAGCAGGACGTCTTCCCGCTGGGCGATGAAGCGTGCGGTGGCGAGCTCGAAGACGAGCGCGCGGTTGATCTTCTTGTTGAAGGCGAAGTCGAAGCCGTCGAGCGAGCGGTCGGGGTCCCGGAATCGGGCCTGTTTGTGCCGGCGGGCGAGCAGACGGTCCTCGCGGCGCTGGAGCTCGTCGGAGACGAGCGCGGCGAGCAGGTCGAGCGGGGCGAGCTGCTCGGTCTGGGCCTGGAGCAGGCGCGTCTCGAGGACGTCTGCCATGCCGGAGAGGCGCAGCTTGCGTAGCGCCTGGTCGAGTTCGACGAGATTCATGAGGGGTCTCCTGTTCTGCGGTCGATCAGATCGCGGTAGACGGTCAGTTCGCGGATGAGCGGGTCGACTTGGCGCAGCGACAGCGGCGCGGCGGGGTGACGGTCTAGGTAGCGTTTCAGGAAGCGGTAGGTGGGCACGCCGAGTTCGAGCGCGCCGGTGGCGGCGTCCTCGACGACGGCGGGACCGTGCTTCTTGACGAGGGAGAGGACGCCGAGGATGCGGCGGACGCCGACGGCGCCCTCATGGCGGTGGATGTGGTCGCAGACGGTGGAGATGGCCGGACCGGCGCGCTTGGCGGCGGCGAGCAGGGCGAGAGTCTTCGGTGGGATGCGGGCGGGCCGGTCGTCGTCGGCGATGCGATGCCACCCCCGCTGGGTGCGCAGGTGCTCACGCAGCAGCTGGCCGGTGCCCGGGTCGAGGAGGCGGACGTGGATGTCGTCCCACTGCAGTCGACGCGGCCTCGAGCGGCAACGGGCAGGAACTCCGCGAGGACTTGCAGGCGCTCGTCGGGGCCTGCCGTGTCGGTCTGTCCGGCGTCGCGGCGGAAGACCGCGGCGTCGAAACCGAGCTCGGCCAGGTTGTCGAGCCGGTCGGCCGCGTCGGGGTCGCCGGAGGCGGCGACGGCCTGATGGTATCCGGTCTCGCGCTACAGAACTGAGTTAACCGTAAAATATTGATTGCCAAGGAGTTTATAGAAATATAATAAAGGCGCTTACCACGCGCACTACCACGATGTTAGGCTCGCCGAGCGGGGGGTCACGTCAGTTCCGGGTCGCCGCCCGCGCGGGCACCGTAGCCGTAGGCGGCACGGATCGGATAGAGCGCGAACGGCTCACCGTTGACGCGCTCGACGATGATTTGGTCCGCTTCCTTCCCATCTACGCTGTCGGATCTAGCCACTCGGCTCCCGGCCCCGACGCCCGTGCCCGGCGTCGTCGATACGGTCGAAGCCAGCGTGCAACGGGCAGACGGCAGCGAGGCCGGCGCGCGGCGTCACTCCTGCGCCTCTTGCCTTGGCGATTGCTCGCCAGGAGCGGCGCCACGGTCAGGCGTCAAGTGGCGGCGGGCGATCGGAAGATGACCTTCCGGCTGGGTATCAGGGCATCGATGCCCACGCCCACGACGTGCCGACCGTGGCGGAAGACGATCGGCGGCGCTCCGCTTGGCCGACGGCTCGGTGACCGAAAGGCACCGATGGGCCAACCCGATGCGGTGCTCGGTCCGACCCGTGGGTCAGTGCCGTCAGGTCCCCCGCGGGCCACACCACCGGTCGCGCTGGCGCGAAGAGGAACAAAAGCTACGCCGAGCCATTGACGAGGTTATAGCGGCTAGGGGTCGTCAGATGCCGATGCCGCCGTGTCGCTCGCGATCGGGGAACGCCGCCGCCCGCAGCCGTTCGGACAACCTGGCTGGGTGCGGGTCGATACCGTCCATCAAGGCGACCTGGACGGCATCAAGGGCCTCTACCACGTGAACCTGGCGGATGAGGTCACCCAGTTCCAGTGCATCGGCTCGGTCGAGCATATCCACGCCGCCTGCCTGGCCCCGGTCCTCGACGCTCTGCTGCGGGCGTTCCCCTTCACGCTCCACGGCTTCCACGCCGACAACGGCTCGGAGTTCATCAACCGCGAGGTCGCGGCGCTGCTCCAGGGGCTGCACATCGACGCATTCACCAAGTCCCGCGCCCGTCGCAGCACCGACAACGCCCTGGTCGAGAGCAAGAACGGCTCGGTCATCCGCAAGCAGCTCGGTCACGGCCACATCCCCAGCCGCTGTGCCGCGCAGGTCAACGCCTTCACCCAGCAGGTCCTCTCGCCCTATCTCAACTTCCACCGCCCCTGCTTCTTCCCCACCGAAGAAGTCGACCGCAAGGGCCGCGTGCGCAAGCGCTACCGCGACGCCGACATCATGACCCCCTACGAGAAGCTCAAGTCGTTGCCCGACGCCGCCGCCTGCCTGAAGCCCGGAACCACCTTCGCAAAGCTCGACGCGGTCGCGTTCGCGATGAGCGACAACGAAGCCGCGCAGGCGCTCGACGAGGCCCGCACGCGCTTGTTCCGGTCCATCCACCCAGCGGCCTGAAGGTTTGCTCCGGCCCGCTACCGCCGCCTGTCGGTCGGCGTCGTGTTGTTGACGAGCAGGCGCGAGGAAGCTCGAACACCGGACGTGCCAACTCGCGCGGGCGCTGCCGAGCCCGGATCGCCGGCGCCGACGCGCGTCGTCACCGGCTGCGGTCGAATACGGACGGACAGCGCTGTCGTCGAGCCCGGATCGCCGGCGCCGACTTGCGTCGTCACCGGCTTCAGCACCACCGAAAGGCGGAAGCGCGACGCCATCAGGCACGAGCGCCGACGACGATCCATCCAGCCGTTGCCGGCCGTTTCACAGCCCCTCGCGTAGTCACGTCCAGCCCCTCTGCTGCCGGTTCCGCGCTCGGCTACCGCACTCCGCAAACGTCCACAGACGGACGTTCGCTCCGCTTGGTCTCCTGCTGTTCAGAACCCGGCAAACCAGACCCTCACCGTTCGGTTGCTACGGCAGCGGCTACAGCACCTTCGCCCTGAACCAGGACGCGCCCAGCGCCGCGTCGTACATCGTGACGGTTCCGCCGCCATGAGCGATAATGCTGCGGTCACGCGCGCCCTCAACGCGGCCCGCGCCAGGACCTGTTTCGATCCGTCGGTTCGGTCGCCTGACAGGCGCGGCTCACGTGCCCCGCTTCAGGCTCATTTCTGGATTGGAAAGGACTCTCAGCTGTCTACGCGATCGGCGCGTGGATTGCTTCGGTCTCTCCCGAACGATCTTGCTACCTTCTCGAACTGTCCGCTGCCGGCCAAACGGTCGCTCGCAATGCACCGATCCTGGAGTTCGATATTCGCAGCACTCCGCGCTACGACTATCGCACCATCTTGTACGGATAATGCTGTCGCATTCCGAGCGGTTTGTTCTGAACCACGCTATCTGGAGATTCTCGGCTAGGCGCAGATGGGTAAGGGCGGTCGAACTCCCTCTGGTCAATTCCTCTTGTTGCCCAGTCGAAACAGAAGTCTCGCCATGTTTCTGTCCTGACTTCAGCAACAGCGAGACTACGTCCTATCTGATGCAAAACAACGTAGTGAGTGTATCTGGATTTGTGGCACCGTGTCGCGGCCTTCGTTCGCTTCTGATTCGCAATAGGTGCTCTGATAACACTACCAATAAGGTCGTCGGCGCCCGTAAACGGGTACTCTCTACCAGATGGAACGCCGATATAGTTGACGTCACTGCTCCCGTATCCGCGCGGGTACCCGAACCACCTAATGTGCTCTGGATCCCGAGGTGCCAATTGCTGACTCGCTGGCCAAGTATGGCCGTTCAGTGGCAGGAACTGACTCCGAAGAAACAATGCCGCATGGCATGAGCGACCAGGGTCGTAGGATGGTAGAACTACCAGCTTGTCCTTCACGATTACAAGCCAGAGTCTATGGCGTAAACTAAAGCCTACCTTCTCTGCCTTGTCCGGCCAGGGATTATCGACGACAGGCACGTACCGTCCCACGTCGCCACCAGCCGTCCTTGGTTCGCCCCTATACTGACCAGTTCCAGAAAGCAAGTCACGGAGAGCGCCGCACCATCGAGCGTAATGCAACCCCAAGCGACCGAGAAGTAACACCACGAGGCAATACGCAGCTTTCACATAAGATGTAACGTAGTCAAGGGCGTCTATCCGCACTAGAAACGGAGAACCCGGAGGTACGGGGAGTCCAAGAGTTCGCCCGGCGCCTGGTTGCAGTAACCGTAGCGAATTGCGGTCGTCTCGCAATATGTCTACGTTCTTCTTGGCTATCGTGACAACTTGCCATTCGGGTTCGGGGTCAATCTCCACGATGATCTCAAGGCCCGCGTCGCTGGTTCTGACTCCATCCTTCGCTGCTAAAGGACGAAGCGCGATTCGGACTTCGGATTCTGCCGAAACAGACGCGGCGCGCGTACTTTGCGCAGTGTAGTTGTCGTATATGCCTGTCAACGAGTTGCAGCGGCGGCAGAGCCTTAGCCTGCGAATTCCACCCAAACACAGCGGGGGGGCATGCTCCACGTTCGTCTGACTGCGTGGATAGTAGTTGCAGCAGAGTGGACACCACACTTTCCCAGGAAGGGTGGACGTTCGCGCTGTCGCGGCGCGCTTGCCAGGAGCGCGCCGCTGTCGCATTAGTCGAAGGTAAGGACTCCGTCTCAGCGTGTGCAGCTTGAGCGCGTAGCAATACCGTTCCGCAGTCAGAGTCATTTCCCGGATTCGGGGCTCCCAAAGTTCCCGCTGCCACTCAGAGCTGCTTGTTCTAGAGAGACGCTGGAATAGTCCTTGCTGAAATTTCTGCCAATTCTCATCGTTCAGGTGACGCCGGGCCGCGCGTAGTAGATGTCCCAAGCGAACGACGCCCAGTCCGTGCTTCCGGGTATCGTAGGTCGCTAGCCAGTACGCTGCGCTCTTGCGCCGGTCCTTCGCAGGACCGTCGGCAGGCGCGTCGGATCTAGCTCTTCGTACGAGATGGGAAGCGGTCACACACTGGATCCTACCACGTATTAACAGGGTCATTGGTTGCCTGACAGCAGACAGGTGATTGCCGGCCTGATTTCCTCATATTTCGGCATGCTACGAGGTCAGGATACTTATTTCCAGGTTAATAACGTAGTACGGAAGGGGGTCCAACGAACTCGGGCGTTGGAACACTCGCCTTTGCGGCTGCGACAGTCTGCCGGCGTCCAGAGTATGCTCTCCGTGGCGGCGCGACCGCGGCCGACTAGCCCGTATAGCCGTCGCTAGACATTCGGCCAGAGGTAGCGCGGTCGACGGGATCTAAGCCGTCGCCGACCCCTTGACGACGCGGCCCGAAAGGGGGCCGCACGCCATGGCTGATGGTACTGCTAAACGGCGGAAGTTTTCGGATCTTCGTACGGCACACCGGGAAGTCTGCGATGAATACACCAAGGCGGTGTGGGCGGCTGCAGCGGCGGGAGTCGAGGGGCGGGCCGGTAAAGCCTGACCTGCGGAAGCTCGCCGAGGCGGCCGACCGCCTAGCGTCTGCTTCGAAGGCGTTGACGAGGACACCTTGAGTTCGGGCGCCGGCCGGCGCGATCCGTCGCGCATGGATCTGTTCGGGGGATGATCTGCCGATACATGCAGTAGTCAATTTCTTGACCCCACAAGATATGGTATTCTTCTTGGGTTGCTCGCGTGGCGGTGCTCGGGTCTTCCCGAACCCGGATTCAGCCTCGCGGGCGGGCGTGCACTGGCTCTGAGGCACCAGACATCGGTTGGGCCCGCTCGACCGAGCGTCGCGACGACTACCGAGGTCGGATCGACGTGAATCGGTACGCACTCAGGCATCCGCCGCAGCAAACGCATTGCCAGAGGGGTACCTGAATCCATGGACACGATCGTAGACCGCGTGGCGCTCCCCAACGACGACCTCGCGCATGCTTGGGAGGCCATTTTCCTGCCCCAACAGGTTCGGGACAGGCTCGTGGCACAATCTCTGTTGGCTCTTCAGTTGCGCAGGCACTTTCCGTTCGAGGTCATGCCCGTCCATGGGCTGATCGTCCTGTCCGGACCTCCGGGTACCGGGAAGACCACGTTGGCCCGGGGCTTGGCCAACAAGCTCGCCGCAACCCTTACGGGCGTGCAAGCGCACTTCATTCAGGTTGATCCACACGCCTTGACCAGCGCTGCATTGGGGCGGAGTCAGAAGGAAGTTGCCAAGCTTTTCCATCAAGTGATTCCCGAACATGCCGCCGATGGCCCGTGCGTCGTGCTCCTGGACGAGGTCGAGACGCTCGCGCCGGACCGACAACGCATGAGCCTCGAAGCCAATCCGATCGATGTGCACCGAGCTACCGACGCCGCTCTTGCCGGTATCGACTTGCTGACCCGACAGCATCGAAATGTCCTGCTGCTTGCCACCACGAACTTTCCCCGGGCCGTCGACCGCGCCCTGCTTTCCCGAGCGGACTGGATCGAGCACATCGACCCGCCGGGCGCGGATGCGCGTGCCGAGATCATCGGCGACGTTCTTGATCGCCTCGCGACAAAATGGTGCCGCGTCGCTGCTCTGAGATCCGATCTCCCGGCCTTCGTCGCCGCCTCCGAAGGCCTCGACGGCCGTCGACTACGAAAGGCGATCATCTCCGCTGTCGCCGCCTCCATCGACACGGCACGCGATCCGAACACGCTCAAGGCCGACCAAGTTCTCCGTACCCTCCAGACTCTCGCTGAGACCCGCACGGAGGAGGACGCCGCGTGAAGATTCGCCGCGATATCGCGTCAGTCCCGGCACGCTCCGCTCGCGACACATGGCGTGCGATTGTCGACCTCGTCACGGGCTCGGATACGGTCGATCGTGACCAGCTTGACGCCGCGGCGAGCATCATGGAATCCGTGATCGTGGACGAGCAGCCTGCCAGTGTCCCCATCGTGTTCAAGGGCGCCGGTCCGCGCGTCGTCGTGTACTGCCTCTACGACGAAGACGCCATGGAGGCTGGCCACGACATCGATCCGCTCATTACTAATCCCACCGCCGGAGACTGGCGTGCCACCGCTCCGTGCGAGAACGACGACGTGGATTGGATGAACCGCAGTCTTAAGGAGCGTGCTCCCCGTATTCTGGTCCACGCGGCCGATGAGGCATTCCCGGATGGCGATGAGACCGAAAACGTCGCTGCGAACTTCCAGATCGACTGGGGAGCGCTGGAGAAATAGCTGATGAGTGTCGTTTCCGCCTACGCCTACGCCTACACTCGCGCGCATACATCGGTTTACGTATCCGACAAGATGCGCAACCTGCTCAAGTTGCTGGTTCGCTATCACGGCCTCGATCCGCAGCGCGTCGTCGACGCCTGGTCGGACTGGGTCGATCGGGCCGCGCGCACGTGGCTCGAGTCGGGCCATCTTTGTGGGATCATTCTCGAGTTCTACTGGCCCGGCTCGGCCAGTGCCCTTGCCCGCTGGGACTTTCCCATTCGCTATGACGGCACCGGTATCAACGACATGTGGGTCGATCGTCAGTTCTTCGAGAGCTCCTTCGCCAAGGCCCAGGCGCCGCCCGCCGGATGCTCATACCGCATCCTTCTGCAGGTGCTGCCGGGCGAGCCACCCGTTTACGGCGTTGGCAACGGGACGGCCCGGTCGATCCGTGGCCTTGTCGCGCGGGAGATCGGCACCGTCATCGCCACACCTGACATCATGGCATCCGCGAGGTACTACCGCACATGATCACTGTCTCTCAGGCCTTCGAGAAATTCCGCAAGCGTCTTGAACTCAGCCCCACTGAGCGTCAAGACGCGATTCGGCGTCACACGGACGTACGGGAATGCGTCGGCGACTGCTTCGACGTCGACCGTGATTTCCTAACGGGGTCCTATGCGCGCCAGACCAAGACCAAGCCGCTCAAGGACGTCGACATCTTTTTCTGCCTGGGAGAGGACGACAGTCATTGGCGCGACAAGCCGCCTTCCGCCGTCCTCGAGGCCTTCGAGACCTGCTTAGCCAATAAGTACGGTGCGACCAATGTCGCACCAGGCCGGCGCTGCGTGACCGTCACGTTCGACAAGCGTAATCCCACGGTAGGCAGCGAGGGCAAGGTGCTCAGCAACGATGCCGTGCCGGCATATGACCTCGGCAAATGTTATGAAATACCCGATCGTGATGCCGGCAAGTGGATCAAGAGCGACCCCGACATCCACAAGCAATTGGCTACGGCGAAGAACACGGAGATCGGCGGTTCCTGGGTACCCCTGGTCAAGATGCTCAAACGCTGGAACCGGTCAACGGAAGGTCCCATCAAGCCGTCGTTCTTGATCGAGGTGATGGCCCTCGACCTGACGGATCCCCCTTTCACCACTTATCCTGCTGAGGTCCGTCGCTTTTTCGCATCAGCACTTGATGGCGTGCGGCGGGAATGGCCAGACCCCGCAGGTCTGGGGTCCCCCGTCTCCGATCAGATGACCCAGCAACGGCAAGAGGCCGCCGTCACCGTTCTCCGCGGTGCAGAGATGTCGGCGGCCCGCGCTGTTCGCCTTGAGCAGCAGGGCAGGAACGGCGAGGCACTGGCTCTCTGGCGCCAAGTCATGGGCAACTACTTCCCTTTGAGTTGAGTGCTCATGACGCGCGCAATAGTTGCACGGCGCCAGGGAGACGATTTTCAGGCACGGATCTTCTGGTTGAACGCCGCTGCCCTGTTGGATTCCGCCAGCCCCATAGTGCGAGTCGCTTACGAGCGCGGGCCGAAGGCCTTCGACGACATCCTCATCGAATATGACCCCGAACATGCACCGCGCGATCATGCGGGGTTGCCGATATCCGTCGAACACATTCAATGCAAGTGGCACACCACTGCGGGCACATTCGGTTATGAAGATCTGATCGCACCCAAGTTCCTCAATGCAACCCGGTACTCCTTGTTGGAGAGGGCGCAGCAGGCCCGACTGGCTCATGGGACTGCGGCGAACGGTCTGCGTTTCGAGCTGAAGACCAACTGGCGTATTCGAGCCGACGATCCTCTACTCCAACTGGTTGGCAAAAGTAGCGACGCGCTCGACGTAGACCGGTTGTTCTCTGGGCAGACCGACCGCAGCCGTATGGGAAAAGTACGCAAGTCCTGGCGGGAACATCTTGGCGTTGACGACACCGAGTTGCGCCAGTTGGTCCGACGGCTTGCGATCGCCGAAACTCCTGAATCGTTGGCCTCATTGCGACAGCGCTTGGACGAGCGGTTCGCGCTGGTCGGATTACGGCGAATCCCCGTCTCTGATTCCGCGTTCTTCTATGACGATCTAGTCGCCAAACTTCTTGCCCAGAACCGCGTAGACTTCGATAGAAATACGTTTCGGGAAACAGCCGCTCGCGAGGGGATTCTCGGTGAACACGTTGCGACGGACAACATACCCGTAGTCGGTGTGCGCTCATTCATGCATGCGATTGACCGCTTGGAGAATCGCTGTGACCGTATGCTGGACCTCGTCCCCCATTTCGATGGCCGGTACATTCGGACAGAGGGCGACTGGCAGGCACGGATTGCTCCAAAACTACGTAAGTTCTTGTTTGACGCTGCCCGGCAGGAAGAGCGACTGCGTCTTGTCCTGGACGCACATGTGTCGTTGGCCTTTGCCGCTGGCGCTCTGCTCAACATGAAGTCAGGGAGATACGTCGAGATTGAACAACGGACGGTCGGTCGCCGCTTCTGGTCGAGCGACGACTGCGAGCTGGATCCGACTTGGCCGGGCCTTGTTATTGAGGACGAGGTCACATCAGGGGGCGACGAGATCGCCATTGCGGTTGGCCTAACCCACGACGTAGCTCCGGCCGTTCGTGGTTGCGTAGAGGAGAGACTGCCAACGGTCGGGCGCATCGTACATTTCAGGCCGCAGGGTGGCGCTTCGCAGCAGTCGGTGCGCTGCGGGCGACATGCGTGGCAGCTTGCGGAATCCGTTGTCCGGCATCTGGTCGCGATTCGTGGACAGGGTCAGCGCGCGTCGCCAGTTCATCTGTTTTTCGCCGGCCCTAACGGCGTCGCTTTCTTTCTCGGCCAACAGCGGGCAATGGGCACAACTTCGCTTTATGAATGGGACTTCGAGGGTCAGCGGGATAGCGGCTACCGCTTTAGCCTCTCGGTGACAGGATAGGCGGCTCGTAGCCAGACGTTTGACAGTCTGGCTCGGGCCTACACGAAGCTGCGCGCCGTCCACTTCACCTCGCCGACCACTCTTGCATCGTCGGGGAACGGTTGCGTGGGCCATGCCTGCTTGCTCAGCGCTGGCTCTCGGACTTCCGCCGAGCGCAGCGCGAGGGTGGGGTGGGCCTCGTCGGGCTGTGTCCCAAGGCCCACCTGCGGGGCAACTTCAACCCCGTGTTCCCTCCGGAGACCTACGCGGTCGTCGAGAAGGTCGTCGCCGAAGAGTACGAGAACAGGCGCAACGTAACTGCGAAGGCCGCCCATGCCATCGCGGCGACCCGGTGTGCCGACCAGGGAATACCGTCCGTCAGCTACGACACCTTCCTGAATTTCCTGAAGTGCCGGGATGCCGTCAGGCTGGTCGCCGGCCGCAAGGGACGGAAGGCTGCGGCTGCCGCTGCTCCCGCCTTCGAGTCCCCGCGACCCGGCCATCCACGGGCAGGGCCCCCTCGACGTCGTGCACATCGACCACACGTTGCTGGACGTCTTCGTCCGCGTAGGTCCCGACACCGATGCGGCGCCGGACCGGCTCTGGCTCACCGTCGCGACCTGCGCGTGGTCCCGCTGCATCGTCGGGTACGACCTGTCGTTCGATCCCCCGGCGGTCGGCGGCCTGTTCACGACGATGCGCGACATGTTCGATCGCCACAAGCGGATGCCGAACCGGGTCGTTGTCGACCGGGGGGCGGAATTCGGCTCCGTCGCGTTCGAGCAGCTGTGCGCCGCCTGCTTGATCGAGAAGGTCGATCGGCCGCCCAGCCGGCCGAAGTTCGGCGCCACCGTCGAGCGGCTGTTCGACACGGTGAACACCCAGCTTGCGCATTTCCTGTCGGGAAACACGCAACTCCTCAAGAACCCGCGCGAGATGTCGCGTGACGTTGATCCCCGCCGTGATGTCATCTGGCGTCTTCCGGAGCTCGACGATGCTCTCAGGCACTTCTTGTTCGAGGTCTACCCCCGTCAGCCGCACCAGGGACTGGACGGCATGACGCCCCACGCCCGGTTCCAGCAGGGGGTCGCGACGGTCGGGAGCGGTCGACCCCTCGTTGAATCGCCGGATCTTCGTTTTCTGCTCTGGCCGCCGTCTCGGCGTGGGGAGGCCACCGTGGACTCCCGTACGGGCATCATGATCGACTGCATCCACTATTGGCACGCCAATATGCGATCGGAGGCCCTGCGCAAGAAGAAGGTGCAGGTTCGGGTGGACCCCCACGACATCGCTCACGTCGTGGCTTTCATCAACGGCCGTTGGGTCCTCTGCCGCGCGGTGTGCGCGGCTGAGCTGGCGGGCCGTTCTCGCCGCGAGCTCCGGTTGGCGTCGATGGAGTTGCGGCGCCGCCGGCGCGGCGCTGCGAATGCGAAGCGACAGGCGGTTCGCGCCCACCAGCTCGCCGCCATGCTCAGCGAGCTGGCTCAGACGGAGGAAGGCTTGCGCCAGGCCCGTCGTGAAGAGGAACGGCGTGCTGTGCTTGAGAAGCGCGGTCTTCATCTCGTCACCGGTTCCGTGTGCGGCTCCGAGGACCATCCTGATTCGGCCGAGTCTGGTCCGCGGACTCTTGATTTCGATGAAATCGGCTGGGGAACACCGCTGTGGTGAATGCTCCAACGACCAGCGCCTCCCGCGCTGCTTCCGTTTCAGTTTCTGATCCCAGTCTCCTTGAGAAATATGGAAAATTATTTCTCAGGCATCCGGCTCTGGACCGCGCTTTGGCGGAGGTCGAACGCGGCATTGCTCCCGAGATACCGCCTCAGATTGTTCTGTTGCCGGGGCCGACCGGTGTCGGCAAGACCACGTTGGTCGATGCTCTGGTGCGTCCTTCCTGCTACATGCGTGCGCCGGCTGTGAAGGCGACTTGTCTGCCTGTGCCCGGTCGCCGGGGGTACGACTTCGGCCGGGTGCACTGGCGTCTGGTCGCTCAGGCGCTACGCGATCGGTTTCCTGATGATCACGTTTCGCCTGATGAGGCGGCCCGGCGGCTCCGAGTCGGCTCTGGACGCCGTGACGGTGTTCCCACGCTCGACGAGTACCGGCTCGGCGTACTCGATATGGTGCGTGCGTGTGGTCCCCGAGCGGTCGTGCTCGACGAAGCGCAGCACATGACTCGTGTTCCGAGCGCCAGGACGCAGGGTGATCAGTTCGACGTGATCAAGGATTGCGTGGATAGCACCGGGGTCACTCACGTACTGGTAGGGACGCACGAGCTGTCGGTCATGGAGGCGGCGAGCGAGCAGGTGGGGCGCCGGGCCCTGGTGGTGCACTTCGCGCCTTACGCATCGCCGAACGACGAGCACTTCCAACGGATCTTCGGCGAGTTCGTCGCCGGTCTGCCTTTCGCCGAACCGAAGCGGTCATGGCTGGAGTTGAGCTCCCACATCCCTGATGTCTTCCTGGGGTGCGTCGGGTGCGTCGGGATCCTGAAGGAGTGGCTCGGGCGTGCCCTTCGACGAGTCCTCGAGAGCGGGGGAGACCGTCTGGACTGGCCGATTATGGACGAGACCTGCTTGTCCGCGGAGGCGCTGACCGCGATTGCAGAGGCGATTCGTGCGTACCGCGACTCCCGGAGACCGGATCGGACCGAAGTCGCCCGCATTCTCGCCTCAGTGGACGGGTCAAAACCGGCCATTTATGGACACCTCAAAACCGGCCATTTCCGGCGGCCCGAGACTGGAGTTGAGATCTACTTCACGGCGTCCTCTGTTGGCAAGGTGTTTGGGCGGCGCGCTAGCAGCTAGCTGCTAGCCGTCACGCCCGAAGCCCCTGGGCAGCTCGACAGCCTCTAGTACCGACAGATCCAGATCGCAGACCTGCTCGAGCAACTCCGCGGTCGCGGATCCGGCAAGGCGTCCCGCCACTCCCGGTACCTGTTCCTGCAACTCCAGGAGCGTCTGCACGGCGTCGTTCCACTGCTGTGGCCGCGATCTGCGGTCCGCTGGCCGACGGTACCGGATCCGGGATTCGCCAGCCTTCCGCCGCTCCCGGTAACGTGCCTGCCGCTCGGCGTTGGTCAACGCCACACGACCATGCTGCACCGTTACGTAACGGACCCCCGGGGGAAGCGGTCGGCCGCGCGATCGAGGCGCAAGCGTGGCGACACCCACCGCTCGGTTGTCATCGGCATCGGTGTACGCGTGCGGGTTGGTCCGCGACAGCGTGCGCGAGGTAATGCTGCGAGCGTAGAGAGGGCCTTGTGTGGTCCGGTCTCCTGGGTGGGTTCTGCGCCGGACGTCGGTGTTGGTCATGCCCGGCCGGGGTACCCTCGCGAGACGGAACGGCCGGGCTGGGCCGGACGGTGTGGTTGACGACGACGCAGTGGAAAGGGCGTTGCGTCGAGCGACAACCCGAGTGCCGCGGAAGGCTCGTCTGGCGCACGCGGCGAGTGTGGGGACGGTCGGTGTCGGTTGTTGCGCCAGGCGCGCCTGGAGGCGGCGCTCTCGCGCGCGCGGACCACGTCCGGATGGGGCGTTGACGCTCGGCCGCGCGCGAATCCTTCGCTCCGCTCCGCAACGCCGGGGTAGGACGCCAGCGGAACGCCGGCTACCGGAGAGCGGGGGGAAGTGCCCACGGGGTTCGGACTGCGGCCCGGTGCGAAAGCGCCGGATGCGCCACCGACTCCCCACCGGTTACGCGCCTCCCGTCGACTCTACCAAGGTGGTCCGCACCCGGGTGCGCCAGCTGCGCGGCCCGCACTTGAGCACGTGCGCGTGATGCAGGAGCCGGTCGAGCAGCGCGGTGACCGCGGCGGTGTCGCCGAGCAGCTTCCCCCACTCGTCGACCGGCCGGTTGGAGGTGAGCATCGTCGAGGCCCGCTCGTAGCGGCGCATGATCAGCTCGAGCAGGTTCTCGGCGGCGGTGTGGGGCAGCTTGCGCATGCCGAGGTCGTCGATGATGAGCAGGTGCGCGCGGGTCAACTCGGCGAGGTAGTCCTTGCGGGTCTCGGCGAGCGTCGCCTCGGCGAGTTCTTCGAGGAAGGTGTGCGTTTCGCGGTAGAGGACGCGGTAGCCCTGCTGGATTGCGGCGCGCCCGATGGCCTGGGCGAGGTGACTCTTGCCCGTACCGGGCTGGCCGATGAGCAGGACGTCTTCCCGCTGGGTGATGAAGCGTGCGGTGGCGAGCTCGAAGACGAGCGCGCGGTTGATCTTCTTGTTGAAGTCGAAGTCGAAGCCGTCGAGCGAGCGGTCGGGGTCCCGGAATCGGGCCTGTTTGTGCCGGCGGGCGAGCAGGCGGTCCTCGCGGCGCTGGAGCTCGTCGGAGACGAGCGCGGCGAGCAGGTCGATGGGGGCCATCTGCTCGGTCTGGGCCTGGAGCAGGCGGGTGTCGAGGACGTCTGCCATGCCGGAGAGGCGCAGCTTGCGCAGCGCCTGGTCGAGTTCGACGAGATTCATGAGGTGTCTCCTGTTCTGCGGTCGATCAGATCGCGGTAGACGGTCAGTTCGCGGATGAGCGGGTCGACCTGGCGCAGCGACAGCGGCGCGACGGGGTGACGGTCCAGGTAGCGTTTCAGGAAGCGGTAGGTGGGCGCGCCGAGTTCGAGCGCGCCGGTGGCGGCGTCTTCGACGACGGCGGCCCCGTGCTTCTTGACGAGGGAGAGGACGCCGAGGATGCGTCGGACGCCGACGGCGCCCTCATGGCGGTGGATGTGGTTGCAGACGGTGGAGATGGCGGGACCGGCCCGCTTGGCGGCGGCGAGCAGGGCGAGGGTCTTCGGCGGTGTGCGGGTGGGCCGGTCGTCGTCGGCGATGCGATGCCAGCCCCGTGATGTGCGGAGGTGCTCACGCAGCAGCTGGCCGGTGCCCGGGTCGAGGAGGCGGACGTGGATGTCGTCCCACTGCACGTTGACGCGGCGGCCGATCCAGCCGGGCGGCGCCGAGTAGTAGGCCGCGGCGACCTCGACGCAACCGTCGAGATGCACGGTGCGGCGGCCGTATTGGTAGTAGCGGAACGGCTCGAGGGGCAACGGGCCGAGCGCGGGGCGTTCTTCCTCGAACATGGCGGCGACCCGGCGCTTGGTCGTGCCGTGAATGCGCGTATCGGCCCAGCGCTGCTCCCAGCGGTCCAGATACGCCTGACCGTCGTCGAGGCGCTCGAAGCGGAGTCCGCGTAGCGGCGTCTTCTGGGCGTGGCCGACGGCGGCTTCGACCTTGCCCTTGCGATCGGGGTCGCGGACGCGACACGGCAGGGCGACGACCCCGTAGTGGGCCAGCACGTCGCGGTAGAGCGGATTGAGCGCCGGGTCGTAGATGTCCGGGGTGAGGACGCCCTCCTTGAGGTTGTCGAGCACGACGACGCGCACGGTGCCTCCCAGCCGTCGGAACGCCCGCTCGTGCAGTTGGGCCCAGACCTGCGCGCTCGACCGCTGGACCAGCAGCCGCACGGCCTTGCGCGAGTAGCCCAGGGTCAGGACGAAGAGCCGTGTTCGCCGGTACTTGCCGGAGTCCGGGTCACGGACCATCGGTCCCTCGCCGTAGTCGACTTGTGCTTCTTCGCCCCGGTCCGTGGTGATCACTGCCCGGGCCTCGACGGCGGGCTGCTGCCGGACGGTCGAGACGAAACGCCGCACGCTTGCATAGCCCGCGGGGAAGCCGTGGTCGTCGACCAGGTCCTGCCAGATGGCCATGGCGTTGCGCCCGCGGCCGAGCGCGTCGACGATCAGCTCGCGGTAGGGCGCGCACGCGCTCGCCTGCGGCGCCCGACCGGGCCGTTGCTCGGGGACGGGTGCGGCGGCGGCGGCGCCCTTGCCGGCCGTCGTGGCCAGCGAAGAGTCGGTGGACACCTCCGGAGAAATGGCCGGTTTTGCCGGGCGAGCGGGAGGCCGTCCACGGCCCCGCACCTTCAGGCCGGCCGCCTTCAGGTAACCGCTGGCGGTCTCGCGCCGGACCCCGGTGGCCTCTTCGATCTGCCGAAGCGACCAGCCGAGCCGCCCCAGCGCGAGGACCTGTTGTCGTTTCTCTTCCTTCAAGACGTTGCTCATGCCGGGCAGGAACGTCGTGGTTCCAGACCGGTGTCAACGTCTCGGGCCGCTATCGGAAATGGCCGGTTTTCAGCCGTCCACTAATGGCCGGATTTGGGTGTTCACCGAGGCATTCTCGGGCTCGGCTCCGGGCTGCCGGAGGGCCCTTCGCAATCACGCTCGTCGTCGCGTCGGAAGCCGGGCCAGCGCTCGCCTGTGCGTGACCCCGTCGGTTTGCCGTTCGAGCCCAAGGCCTCCGCGTAGCTGTCGCCGATGGCGTAGCGCGGCCACACCGGTGGGGCTGATGGTGCGAAGCGTTGCGGGTTACCTCCGCTCCTGGTGGTTGAAGAGCGGCCGCGGGCCGTTGCCCGCGTCCGCTGCCAATCAGAAGCCGAACGTCTTCCCCAATCTGGACGCGGCTAGGAGCGATGCCGAACTCGATGGTGTTCGCCGGCACGTCCGACCAGACCGTCGCGAGCAGCACGCCCGTACCGATCAGCCCAACCGCCGCGGCGATTCCCGGCGTGTAGGCTTCGGTCACGCAGCCAGCCTTCACCCCGAAGAGCGTCACGCAAGTCTCATGCTGCACGGGCATGATCAACCCGACACCGATCAGCGCGACGCCGGCCCACGTGCGCCCCATCGAACGGCGCCGCGCGGGTTCGTCGTCGGCCTGCTGTTCGGCCGCGAATCGTACCGCCGCCGTCTTTGCGGCTTCCAGGATGGTCGGCTCGTCAGCCGCTCGGGCCGGCGACGGTATGAGAGACGCGACACTGATAGCGAGAACGAGAACTGCCGTAGTTCGGCAGCTCGCCGAGGTCGGTGCGCTGGGGGATGTCGGTGCGGTGGTGGATCTCCCCGCGGATGGTGCCGGCGTCGTCGACGGCCCCGTAGACCTCTGGCGCCTTGTTTAGCGATCTCGCCGTGCCATGCCTCGTTGACATCGGAAAGCGTCCAGGTGTCCCGGGACGCCGTGCCCGCCGGCTCGCTCCAGATCGGCCGCTCGTAGTTCCGGTTGCTGTTGAACGGCGGTCCATGTAGATGAGGTCCACGCTGAGTTCAGTCCCCGCAGGACATCGAGGTTGTCGCCGGTCCACATGGTCCGGTTCGCGAAGTATTGCGGGTGCTCCGCGTCTGAGGTCCGTTTCGTCTTCACCTGGCGTTCCTCGCTCGGCGTACACGCAAAACGCCGCCTCGCGGCGGCGCTGGAGATCGGGATTCCGTTCGCGGCCTCTCCGGGATGGAGAGCCGCGGGTTCGTGATGTCGTGGCGTTACCGGCGCGGCGCCGGTCCGTTCGCGGTCGGATGTTTGCGGAGCGGGGGACTGGTCCGAAGCTAGTGGCTGCCGAGTGACCACTCGGCAGCCGGGGTCTGATCCCGACTTCGGCTCGCTATCTGATCAGCTTCCCGTGATCAGCTCTGGCGGTCGCCCGTCATCGTGCTGCTGGTTGTCTAGCTGCTGATCCGCTGGCAGTCGTTCTGGCGTCTGACGCCGCGGGCCGACCTGCTCGGACCGTAGACGGTTCGAGGATGACATGCCGTCAGAGGCGGAAGTGAGAGCACACACCGTGATGAGGGCGGCTGAGGACGACGACTTCCTGGCGCGGCTCCTCGTCGATCCCCGTCCCGCCCTCGACGCGGACACAGGAAGCCGGGTTCCGCACGACTACCGGCTCCACGTACACGAGGAGTCGGCCACCGATCCCACTTGGTGCTCCCGCCGAAGCTGGCGCTCAGCCAGGAGCAACTGAATCGCCTCGCTGGCGGTTTCACCGGCGGCCGGCCCTTGGCGGACCCAAGCTGGTAACATCCCCCGTTCTTTCGGGAGCGGGACACCCTTCGTCGGAACCCGCGATCACCCAGGAAGGATATAGGGGGTCTTGATGGAAGTTGCGGTTGGATCCTTGGTCTTGAACGCGGTGAAGGCTGCGTACGGGCTCTGGAAGGAGAAGAAGGTTGACGCTCTTGAATTGACCGAGGGAGCCAAGGCGCTGCTTGAGTTGATGCAGTCCGACGACACAGGGCATGGGGCAGTGCTGGACGTGACCGGCCTTGGTACGGCTGATCTCCGCTTCTCGAGTCCGTACAAGACCGAGATCTCGGGTTCGACGACTCAGCGTGTTTGGGTCGAGCTTGAAGCCAAGGGTCTGGTGGAGGAGTACGTGACGAGGTCAGGCAGTACGGGCATCAAGCTTACCCACTTCGGTTGGATCCTGAACCCCGGCACGGGCAAGGTCGACAAGGTCGGCTGATCCGCCCGCGGATGTCTCACTCTCTGAATGGGACCCCGCAGGCCTTACGGCCTGCGGGCCTCGACTGCTACCGCGTGATCGCGGATGCTGCGGGAAGTGCGTGGGCCGAATACAGCGTCGCACAGTGTCCGCTGGAGGTTGTCGCCGGTCCACATGGTCCGGTTCGCGAAGTTCTGCGGGTAATCCGCGTCTGAGGTCCGGTTCGACTTCAACTGGGGTTCCTCGCTCGCCGTACACGCAAAAACGCCGCCTTGCGGCGGCGCTGGACATCCGGATTCCGATGGCGGCTCTTGCCGAGGATGGCGAGCCGCGGGCTCGATGGCGTCGTGGCGCTTCCCGCGCGGTGCCGGTGGGCACGCGGCTGGATGTTTGCGGAGCGGGCGCCTGGTCTGGAGCTGGTGTGTGCCGGGTGACCGCTCGAGCGCTGGGGTCTGATCTGCTTCGGCTGACTGCCTGATCAGTTCTTCGTGATCAGCTCACGCAGTCGCGTGTCCCCGCGCTGCCGGGTCCGTAGCGGGTGATCCGCTGGTTCCCACAGGTCGTTCGCCCCCAAAAGGCATAACTTGGTACCAGCACAGAAAAAGGCATAACCTGCCGAATTGAGGCAGGTTATGCCTTTATTCCCCACGTCCCAGACCGCCCCGGCAGTGGACGAGCACGTCGAAGCCCAGCCGCAGTCGGTCCCGGAGTGCTTCCCCCGCGACCGCCCACCTGTCCTCGAAGCCCCGTGCCCGTCGGCCCGGATGATTCTCCGCGCGATATCGCCAGCATCGCTCTGGCCAGCGAGGGATAGACACGGCAATAGTCCCATCGTAGCGATGGCCATTCGGCGAGGCATCTACCGGGGGATGCGCGATCGCCGTCGGACGGTCCGCCGTGGGCCACTGTCGGGGTCGATTGCTCGACTCGATGCCCGCCACGGCGTCGTCGTTCCGCGCCAACTCACCGCAAGCGATCGCTTCCATGCTCTCGCGCAAGGCCTGCAGGTCCGCTCGCACGATGCCGGCCAGCTCGATCATGACGTGGCTCACGAGCCCGGCGGACCCGAAGATGGCGACCACGATCACACAAACGCCAACGGTCAACTTCACGTCGTTACTCACGTCGGCGAACCTCCTGCAGCACCGCCGGAAGTCCAGCTCGGCCCGAGCGGCCGCCAGCGAACCATCCCACCGGGCATGACCCGGTAGTTCGGGCCAACATCGTCGTACTCTGCCGCCGCGTCCCGGCAACGTCAAGGCGTAAGCCGCCGCGATCCGGTCGTTGCCGGCGCCGGTCCGGACATCTACGCTCCGGCTCTATCGTCGTCGCGCATCTTCGCCAGCGCTTCGGTCAGCCGGCGGTGTTCCTGCTCGTACAGCCGCGCACCGAGTCCGGCTGGCCTCGCTGCTGCGAGTCTGTCGACCTTGAGCAGCCACTCGAGGTCCGCGTTGTCACCGTCCAGCGCTGCCGCTTCCTCCCACTTGGCCTGCTTGCGCAGAATCCGCCTGACGTCGGCCGCCGTTCCGGCCTGTTCGTACGCTTCGCGCGCTTCGGCGGTGTGTCCTCTCTCTTCTTCGAGCCGCGCGACCAGCAGCGGCTCCCACCCGCTGGCATGCAGCAGGTTCTCAACCTGGCCGAGCAGGATGTTCCGGCTGGTCTCGTTCGTGTCGGCCTCTGCCGCGTCGAGCAGCGTGCTGATCGCTGTTTCGCACAGCTCATACGCCTTGTCTGCGGCGTCTCCGTGGTAGCCGGTCAGCTTCAGCCAGCCCTCGACGTCGTCGGGGAAGTAGTGGCGGGCACTCGACGGGTCGCTTGCCCCGTCGATCAGGCCGCTTCGCAGCGTCTGCTGCATCCGCGCCACGGCCAGATCCGGCCAGTAGCGGCGTCGCGGCGCGGCGTCCTTCAATGCCTGCAGCGCTTCGAGCAGCTTCAGCCTCGGCCGGTCGTCGGGCGATTCCGTCAGCAGGAACTCGACCACGCCGTGCTCTATCGACCGGATGAGCTTCTGGCCGGCCCAGTCGTGGGCGTCGCTCCCCTCGTCCGGGATTTCCTCCTCGGTTTCAGCATCTATATCCACGCCGACTTGCAGCGAACCCCTCAGATGCACGTTGTCTTCCCTGTCCTCGCCAGCGGCGAGAAGCAGGGCCAGAGTGCGCATCAGCGTCGCGCGCGCGTCGCGGCGCACGCCGCGGTCGGACACCCCGTTCGGCACGTCCGGCGCTCCCATTTCGGCGACCGTCTGGCTGGCGATCTCCCAGGCCCGGTCCGGGTCTTCCTCGACGATCGCCTCCGCCCGGCGGATGCGTTCGCTCGTGCGCTCTTCGGGCGTCGCCGTCTCGTCTCCGAACCGGGCGATGATATCGTCCTGGTTGTAGCGGCCGGCTCCGCCGACCAGCGCCAGCGTGCTCAGGTCCTTGCGCGCGTCCGGTTCGACGTTGACCACAGCCAGCGTCTCGGTGGCCCGGCTCAGCGCCACCCGCAGCTGGTCGATGGCCGTTCGCCGGCTCTCCTGCCGCAGCGGTGTCCTGTCTTCGATCACGTTCCCGTCGAAGGCCTCGATAGCCGCTCCCACATCCAGCACGCACACCCGCTGGTACTCCAGGCCCTTGGCCTCGCCCGGCGTCAGCACCAGCTTGCGGCGCCTCTCGTCCAGCCATGCGGGCGGTTCGTCCGCGGCAGTGATCACCGCGGTTCCCTCCAGGGCGGCGAGCTGCTCGACGAGCCCGTTGGCCTGTTCCGTCCGGTCGACGCGCACGTACAGCGCGTGGCCCGTGACGTGCTCGGACTCAACTACCGGCTGCTGCTTCTCCGGCCGGCGGTTCTTGTCGACCAGGCTGTAGAAGATGTTCGACCGGTTGACGACGGCCGCGATCCGCGACGGGCAGCGCACGTGCTCGTGCAGGTCGAACGTTGCCGGCTTGCGCCAGCGGCTGCTCAGCAGCTCGGTGTAGCGTCCCCACTCGAAGCCGCTGGCCTCGACGCGCTGCCCGGCGTCCCCGGCTATCAGCAGCCACGGGCTCTTGCCCGTGCGCTTGCGGCATGCCCGGAGCAGCTCGAGCAGCATCCAGAACTCGGTCAGGGTCAGGTCCTGCGCCTCGTCGACGACGAGACGGTCGAACTCCATCCCCTCCGGCAGGCCCTTGCTGGAGAGCAGGCGCGCGGCGGCCGTGGCGGCCGCCAGCTCGGGGAATATCTCCACGCGGGTGCTCTCGGGCACCTTCTCCCACAACCGCAGGAGCGTCTTCGCCGTAGCGGCGCCGATCCCCTGCTCGTTGCCCCGCTGCTGGCGGTACGCATCCGGGCGCAGCGACGCCAGCTTCGCGCCTTCGTTGCTGTCGGCCTCGCCGTCGACGCCTCTACCGAGCAGCCGCCCGCGCACTTCGGCGTACACGGCGGCCTCGTGGCCTTTCCACGGGTGGCGTTCGTGGCCGACGGCCTGCTCGATCGCAAGGCCGAGTTTCCTCCGGCTTTCGGCCGGCGGTATCCGGCGCACGTCCTCGCTGGTGATCTCGCCGGTCAGCGCCCGGAAGTCCGTCGCGCGGACCCGGCTCGTCGACGGCGCGAAAGCCGCCAGCCGTTCCTCGGCGCTGCGTTTCAGCCGCGCCGACCACGTGACGTAGAGGACGTTCTCGCCCGAACGCGCTTCGATGGCCCGCCACAGCGCCGTCGTCTTGCCGCTTCCCGGGCGTCCGCGCAGCACCCGCACCGGGCTCCGGTCGGTCTCGAACGACGCCTGCTGTCTGTTCTGCGGCCGTCCTGCGATGTCCTCGTCTATATCCGTCGCCTGCTGGATCGGCAGGTAGTCGGCCCGCCTGCCGCCACCCAGCGCCGCATGGTCGTCGTGGTGCCGCACGGCGCGCACGACTATCGTTCCCGGCTCGGCGCCGCAGCTGTCTGCCGGCCCGCTGCTCCCGGCTATCCCCCACCACAGGTAGTACTGGCTGCCGCGTGCGCCGCCCAGCGGCGAGCGCCGCCACCCGCGGTTCGGTCGCGCGCACCCCTTGACGATCGCGGTGCGTCCGTGGGCGGCCAGCTGCTCGAGGATCAGCCCGAGCCGCCGGTACAGGTGAGACCACTCCCGCAGCGTGTCCGACACGCTCGGGTGCAGCCATATCGGCTTCGCCAGCGGGCGAGGCTCGTCGGGCTTCTCCGGCGCGATGTCCGCCCTGAAGCCGTTGGCCTCGTCGGCGGCTCCCTCCCGGGGCCGGCTTGCGCTGCGGGTCCGGCGTCTGTTGGTCATTACAGCTCGTCCTCGTCGTGCATCACCCTGTTGGCCAGCACCCACGCCAGCGTCTCGCGCGCCTTGCGGTTGAGCGGGATGCGCTCGTCCTCACGCGCCCTCTCGATCCGCTCGTACGTCTTGTGCCGCCGTCGCCGGGCGTACAGCCCGAGGAAGTGCGCCAGGGCCTTGCTCGCGCAGACTTCCCTGACCGTGTAGTAGCGGTACGTCGGCGGCTCGGCGCTCCGGCTGTCGACCAGAACGTCGATCTGCTCCACCCGCCCCGGCAGCCACGAGATGCCCCGTCCGCGTCCGCCCAGCCCTGCACTGAACGCCAGCATCTCGTCGAGCCACTTGTCGAGGAGCATTCCGGCCTCGCCCTTGCCGAACTGCTCGCCGTGCTCGTTGGTCGCCCAACGCCGCATGTAGCGGCGTCCGGCCGCGCGCAGGAACGCCGGTCCCTGCTGGCCGCCGAGGCTCTTGCCGTCGCTGTCGAGTCCCGCCGGCATCGTGCCCTCGTGCAGCCACGCGTCGGCTGCCCTCAGGTCGACCGCGCGCGCGAGCGTCGGGTGCAGCTCGGGCGGCACTCTCTTCACCACGTCCGCATACAGCGGGTGCTCGCTCCATCGGATGTCGTTCATCATCGCTTCGGTGCCGCGGTTGGCCTGCCGTGGCGCGCGGCCTTCGCATCCGCGCGGCCAGCGGCTGGTTCGGGCAGCACGCCCACGGGTTCCGCTACGGCCGTACAGTAGATGATCTTGGGGGGCGTCGGGCGCGCTGTCGCCCGCCCGGCCGCGGCACTGCTCGACTTGCTCGACCCGCCGCCCGGCACGGCCTTGACCCGGCCTGGCATCGCGACACCGACGTGCATCTGCGCGTCCGCTTGGGCGAGCCGCCCAAGGAAGGGACCTCGGCGGGCGTGACGATGGTGGCCGCACCGGTGTCGGCCCGGGAAGATAAGTCAGGCGCTGGAGTTCGGACCTCGGAGCGCCCGGCTGCCGGACATCACGCTACAGAACGGAACGCGAGCAAAGTTGAACGTGGCAGCATACTTTACAGAACGAGAGGAACCACACGGAGGAGGGTACGCTTACTCCGAGTATATCCCCATCGTATGGTAGAAACGATGGAATGGACCGAATGGGAACGAACGGATACACAAACTACACGCTGGTCGCCACCGGGGCCTGGGGCACAGCATCCCCTCGAGTACGTCGTGCTGAACGCCGCGTCGATTTCGCTGGGTCCTCCTGTTCGCGCTGGTCGTTCGCGACGTGCGGGAGGCGGTCGGCGCAGGGGGCAAGGAGAGACATCATGGCGATGAGCATGCCCCGCCGGCTGCCCACCGATGAGCTGGAAGAGATGCGCGAGACGGCGGAGCGACAGCGGGCCTACCTGGATGGGCGGATCCGGAGGGGCCAGGGCTGGCTCGTAGCGACCGCAGCAGATCGGGTGGCGTGGGTCTGATAACGGCCCATTACGTTAACGTCCGCCGGGCGCAAATGTCGGGGTCGAGGTCGGGGCGCGCGCGGGGCCACCCGCGCTCCCTTCGCCGATGACCTGCCGTCGCAGGCGAGCGATCCTGCCGCTGCGCGGCGCGGTCGCTCCGGATGTGTAGTTGGTTCGTGTTGAGGCGCCCGCGCGCTCTGTTTTCGCGGTCAGCCGGTCGCCCGAGCCTCCACGGTCGCCCTGTGACGCGCTTCGTGCCCGACGGCCTGTACGTCTGCAGGGAGCCGGGAGGTAGACGGCACATCGGTCGGGTGCCCGGCGAGTCCGTGGAGTGATGCGTGGCGTTCGGAGCGGAAGCCACCGCGCGTTGCATGAACCCCGGCAATTCTTGGCGCACAGCATCGGCCAGGGGGATGGTCGTACCGTATTTCATGCACAATTGGCGCGCGGATTCCCGTGGACTTCCCCGGATGACCTGTGCTGACACGCTCCAGATGGTTTCCGGCATTGGGGGCAATCTGGGACTGGTCCTGCACCGCGGCGCTTGTCCATCGCATGTGATTCTCCACGACGTTCAGCTGTGACTTGGTCCTGCGCCGAGGGACGGCCTTTCCTTCTACCAGACTGACCGGTGCCCGTGCCCGTGCACGTTCACGCAGCCGGCCGGTACCTGCAGCAGCGCCACGTGCGTCAGCAGCGGCGCGATCGCCGGCCGCGGCCAGCGACACCGGAGTCTGGACCATTCGAGCGGCCGCACTTGTTCACTGGGTCGAGGTCGCAGCACGCGCTGGAGTTCCTTCGCCGGATCGATTTCGGCCGCCGCGGCCGGCCACCGGACCCGTCGCCCGGTCGGCGCAGTGCTCTACTCGTCCGCCAGCGCGGCAGTCACGATGCCGAGCGGGTCGAGACGCACTCGACGCCGTTCGGGTCACACCGCGCCCGTAGCGTCTGCAGTCGCTCGACTGCCGCGGCGTGCCGCGTGTTGATCTCGCGCAGTACCGCCGTCTGCTCGACGAGTGCGGCCCGCGCGTGCCGGTGGCGCGCATGGGCGATGGCGGCGTCGGTCGTCGCCTCGTGGAGTGCCGCAGTCGCTCGCCGCAACGCCGCAGTCTCGCGCCTGACCGTCTTCATGTATTCGCGCAGCCGTTCGACCTCGCCGGGAGCGGAGACGTCGTCGCGCGCGTCGCCTTCGCCGACAGCAGGCTCAGCAGACCGGCAGCGGGTTGCCGGGCGCCGCCGAGGCGGCAACGGGTTCTGGCCGTCGAGCTCGAGTAGTTCAGCGATGCGCCGATTGACCTGCCGTGCGCCCTCCAGCACGGACCCTGTCTGGTCGGCATCGCCCATCCGACGCAGGCTGCAGGCAGTATCGCGGGCGGCATCCCCCGCCCGGCGCGCGCCGCTACGGCTCACCTCCCAGGCGTGGCCGTGGGCCCAGAAGACGAAGGTGACGCGCGTGCGCAGCGAGTCTGCATCCGGCAACTGCTGCTCGCCGCAGCCGCTTCCCCCGTACAGCGCGTAGGCGACCGCCCGGCGGATGGCATGCTCGCCGATTCGGGGACCGGCGATGACAAGCGGGTCGACTGCCGAGAAGGCGATCGCGGTCGGCGAGTTGCGTGTCGAGCGACACGTGCCCTGGATGGACAGGTAGAGCGGGTGCATCCTGATCTCCGTAGCGGTGGATGGTTATATGTTGCAGATGGCGGTGAGCGCATCGCCCCTGCTGAGCCGGCGGCTGTTGCCGGGTTGCCGGTTGTGGCTGCGTACGGTTCGCCGACGCGCCGTGCGCCCGTGGCCGTCGTCGCCGACACGGTCTCGATGCCCGGCGTACGTGCCGTTCACTCCGGCCGCGAGCGTCATGAACGGTTGGCTGCTGCTTTGTCGTGTGTTCCCCGTCGCCAACCGGGGTCGCCGCTGTCTCTCTGCTTTCGTGGCAGCGCTCTTCTGGATTGGGTGCGTGACGGATCCGGGTCGAGCGGCGCTTCCCCGCACTCTCGTCGAGGCGCGGCCACAGCCCGCCCCGCCGTGCATCGGCTGGCCCGCTGGCGCTGATCCAGGCCGCGTGGGCCGCGACCCGCAAGCGCGATCACGCCGTCCCGGCCGTGGAACTGCCACTGCGCGCTGCGGCTCCAGAACGAGAGGATCCCGCCGTCCCGAAGTTTGAGAGCGAGGGCCTTCAGGCGCCCGGTGGTGCAATCGGCGCGAGATGTAGAACGCAGCCCGCCATTCCGTCGTCTCCCTCCGCCGCCGGCACCCCGCCCGGGGGCGAGAGCCCGTTTTTCAGTTGGACCCGGAGTCCCGCTTCGCGCGCACCGAGACCGTGCACGTCGTCGAGCAGGTCGAATTCGGCGACCTGCCCGTCGAAGCCGGGCTGGCGAGCTTCGCGGTCCGCCGAAGACCCCAACTCGCGGCCTGTGAGCGTGGCTTCGGAGTCCTTTCCCTTCCGCGTTGCTTCCGCCTTTTCGTGCGCCTCTGCCAGGGGCTGGCCGGCAGGCTGCCGGTAGGCTGTTTCTTGCCATGTCTTCCGTCGTACCGACTTCGGGTCCGTCTCCTCGGCTGCCGCCTGATTCGGCGGTTGGCGGCCCGGTCCGTGAGGTCCTCTCGCTGGACCGTCTCGTAACCGATGCGGGAACTCAGGTCCGCTCGGCCATTGACGACGACGTCGTCGACGAGTACGTGCAGGCGTTGGCCGACGGCGCTCAGTTCCCGCCTGTCGTTGTTTTCCGCGCCGTCGGCGCGGAAATGCTCGCCGACGGTTTTCACCGCGTTTTCGCCTACCGGAAGGCTGGTCGTTCCGAGGTCCCGGCCGATGTGTATCACGGCACTCGTGAGGACGCGCTCTGGTTCGCCCTCGGCGCCAACCGCGCTCACGGTCAGCGTCTGAACAGCGCCGACAAGCGCCGTGCCATCGAGCTCGCCTACCGCGCCTGGCCTGACCTCAGCCAAGGCCGCATCGCCGCTCAGTTGGGGTGTACTCAACCGTACGTCGGTGAGGTTCGCGCTCAACTCAAAGCTACCTTTGAGTTGCCCGATCGAGTTGTCGGCGTTGACGGCCGCCTGCGTGCGGCCACGCGTCCGGCGTCTTCGTCCCGCCGTAAACATTCGCCTGGCTCTGATGCCCCTGCTGATTCCCCTGCGCCCGTTGCGGGCGACGGCGGTTCTCGCTTGGACGTCGACTCCCTTCCGTCTGGAGTTGCTCCAGTTCCGTGGACACCTATCCTCTTGGCGAGGAGGAGGAGTCCACGATGCCGAAGTCGAGACCGCCGTACCCGGCGGCATTCCGACAGCAGATGGTCGAGCTGGTTCGGTCCGGACGTACACCGGGAGAGCTGGCTCGGGAGTTCGAGCCGTCGGCCGAGGCGATACGAAACTGGGTCGCGCAGGCTGATCGCGACGCTGGCAAGCGCTCCGACGGCCTGCGCACCGAAGAACATGAGGAGATTCGTCGGCTGCGCCGGGAGAACCGGCAGCTGCGCGAAGAACGCGAAATTTTGGCAAAAGCCACGGCCTGGTTCGCGCGGGAGACCGGACCCGGGAGGTCTACCGGTTCATGAGCACGAACCAGGCTCGTTTTCGCGTCGCCACGATGGCCCGCGTGCTCGGTGTCTCCACGAGCGGGTACTACGCGTGGCGTCAACGTCCACCCTCAGCTCGGGCGCAGGCGGATGCGGCCCTGACGGCCCGCGTGCGAGCGATTCACGCCGATAGTCGGGGAACGTACGGTGCGCCACGGATTCACGCCGAACTGGCCGAAGCCGGCGTCGCGGTCGGCCGCAAGCGAGTCGCACGGGTGATGCGTGCGGCGGGCATCGCGGGCGTGAGCCGGCGCCGCGGGCCGCGCACGACGCGCCGAGATGTACAGGCCCGGCCGGCGCCGGATCGGGTCGAGCGCCACTTCGCGGCGGACGCGCCGAATCGTCTGTGGGTCGCCGACATCACCTACGTCCCGACGCTCGTCGGCTTCCTCTACTTGGCCATCGTTCTCGACGTGTTCAGCCGCCGGGTCGTGGGTCCATCGTCATACTGCCCCCAAACTTATGAGGAGTGCTTGAACAGCGTGGCTTGATCGTCGATCACCTTGATTCGCAGGCCTTTTCTCTTCCCGTGGTGGACATGCACGGCGTCGAGTTCGCCGCGCTTGACACGCTGCAACACCGTCTGGCGCGACACGCCGAGGATTCGAGTCGCGTCCTGCATCGGCACGTACCCCGCCGGCGTCTGTTCGACGAAGCAGGCGAGCAGTTCCGGGGTGATGCGGATCCTCCACGGTGCCCCGGGCGTGAGCTGTTCGCCGGCAATGAATCCGTCGTTGATCCATCGGTGGAGGGTCGAGGGCGCCATCTCCAAGCGCTCGGCCGCTTGCTGAATGCTGACCAGTTCACCGTCGGCCGAGCGGGTGGCCGGGTCGAATCGCCCGAGGTTCCAGTTGCGGCGCAGGTTCCCGACATGCATGGCGGTGAAGGGGTGGCCGTAGGCGGTCTTCTTGCCTTGGCGGCTCAGGATGCCGGCGATCACCGCATCGGGATAGTGGCGGGCCAGGCGGCGCACGAGTTCAAGGGTGTCCTCGTCGGTTCGGATCGGCGGCTGGCGCGTCTGCGGGCGATCGATGTCGAGCTCGGTCAGCAGACCCCCACGCCAACGCAGCGTCAGGTGGGCGGTGTGCCCACCGCGCGGCGCGGCGACGATGACTTCATCGAGCAATGTGCGCAGCAACTCCTTCTTGTCCCGCGCCGTGGTGGTGGGCGCCTCCCAGACCCGCGGCAGGTCCATGCCGAGTGCGAGTACGGCCTTGCGCTCGTCGGTCGTCAGTTCGCGCGGTCGGCGCCGCTCGCGGCGTTCGAGTTCGGACCGCGCTTGTTCAAGTTCGCTCAGGCGCTGTTCCCATTCCGTCTCGAGGCCGCGGGCGACGAGGCGATTCTCGGGCTCGACGGCGCGGTACCGGCGTTCGGCGCGCTCGGCTTCATAGCGCGCCCGTTCGACGGCCAGACGCCACTGTTCGAGCGCGCCGTCGTGATCGGCTTCGATCCGTTCGGCGGCGCGCAACGCGGCCTCGAGACCGCCCGGCTGCGCCGCGTCGAGCACAGCCTCGGAGACCGCCCGGTCGATCTGTACGCCGCCGATGTACAGGCAGTACACGCCGCTTCCCTGGACGATATCCTGACCCGAACAGTGATAGCCCGGCGAGGCGTTTCGTCCCTGGTAGTGGACATACAGCCGCCGCCCGCAATGGCCGCACGTGGCGATGCCTTGCAGCAGCGCGCTTCCTTCTCTGACGGCGCCGCTCCCCGCCGCATGCGGTCGCGGCCGCGTGTTGCTGCCGATGCGGGCGAGGTTGTCCTCGTAGGTCGGCCAGTCGATATAGCCCGGGTGGTGGTCGGTGATCAGCACCGGCCACTCCGAGCGCGGTACTCGACGCACACGCTGGCGCACCACACCGTTTTCGCCGACGACGCGCTCCTGCCTCGACTTGCCGTACGTGTAGGCGCCAGCATAGGCCGGATTGGTGAGTACCTGATGAATCGCATGATACGACGGAGGAACCCAGCGGATGGCGTCGCCGTGGTTCAAGCGCAGCGGGAACGTGAGCTTCTCGGAGATGAACCACAACCAGACGCGGCGCACCGACCCGAATTCGGCGAACCGCTCGAAAACCGCGCCAACGGCCCCGGTGACCGCTTCGTCGGGATGCAGCCGGATCTCGCCGTCGCGCTCGCCCCAGACGAGCCCGACAGGCAGACCGCAACGCAGCTCTCCGCGGGCCGCCTTGTTGCGGATCCCGCCGTCGAGGCGCGCATGCAGGACATGCAGTTCGGCCTCTGACATTGTCCCCTTCAGCCCGAGGATAAGCCGGTCGTTGAAGACGTTCGGATCGTACACGCCGTCGGCATCGCCAATCAGAGTGTCGGTGATGCCGCACAGGTCGAGCAACCGGTACCAGTCCGCGTTGTTGCGGGCCAGCCGCGAGACTTCCAGGCCGAGGAGAATTCCGACGTGTCCGAGGGCGACCTGCGCGGTCATGCGGGCGAAGCCACCACGCCCCCGCGTGGTCGCGGCAGACAACCCCAGGTCCTCGTCGAGCACCGTGATCTGATCGGTGCGCCACCCGAACTGGCGCGCCCGTTCGGCCAGGTCATATTGCCGTCGCGTCGATTCGCGATTCTGCTCGACCTGGGCGACAGTGGACTGTCGCACGTACACGACGGCGGCGCGGCGCAGGTGGGTGGGCTGGACTTTCGTCTCACTCATCGTCGTCCTCCTTTTCCGGTTCCGGTCGCGCCGCTTGCACGATGAGTCTCTCCAGCACGTCCAGCACACCGATGCGCTGCTCGTCCTCCAGCGCCGCCCACACGTTCGGGTCGGGGCGCGGGTCCTTCAGAATGCCCAGGTTCAGTTGCATGCTCCTCCTCCGCTTCAAGGCGACGGAGAAGAGCGTCGACAATCGTCCGCATCCGCAACAAGTCGGCGATGCCGGCCAGAGTGTGTGCGGCGCGGGCGACACGGTCGTCCGCGCCGTCTGATGCGGCGTCGGTCCAGGCGACCGGCACCAACCGCCGGCCTCCATCTGGAAACAGCAACAGAAGCTGGTGCCCGCCTTGCCGCTGCATCCGCCTCAAGACCGCGAGCCGTTGGCCTTGGAAGGGATGCGCCTCACGAGTGATGGTCGCGAAGTCAGGAAGGTCTTCGAGATGGGTAGTGTGTCGGGTGTTCCGTGGGCTGGGCGATGGCGACGCACCTGCGCACCGAGCTGGTAGTCGAGGCACTGGAGATGGCCGTGGAGCAACGCCGGCCCGAAGCGGTCGTGCATCACTCCGACCAGGGCTGCCAGTACACGTCGCTGGCCTTCGGTGGCCGCTGCCGGGAATGGGGCGTGGCGCTGTCGATGGGTTCGGTGGGGGATTGCTTCGATAACGCAATGGCCGAGAGCTTCTTCGCGACGCTCGAGTGCGAGCTGCTGGCCCGCACGACCTTGGCCACGCACGCTGAGGCGCGGGCGGCCATCTTCGAGTTCATCGAGGGGTGGTACAACACGCGGCGCCGGCATTCTGCGTTGAGCTACGCGTCGCCGCTGGAGTTCGAACGGCTCCATGCGGCAGTCCCTGTGGACGGCGCCCGGCCGGTGGAGGCTCTGCAGGCGCCCACGAGTCAGGTGGAGCTCGGATTGCCGGTGACGACTCACGCCGTCACCGGCTTTGCTGCAGGGGCTTGAGGCCCGTTACGTAACGGTGCATGGTTGAGCTGGAAACACTCGGGGGAAATGGTGGCCAACAGGTACACGGCTCGCCTTCGGCTTCGCGAGGCGAACCGCTGTTGCGGGACCGTGTACCGAATCCACGGGGGCGCTGTGGAAGTGCCCGGACTGGGGACGCCCGGTCAACATCGCGCTGAATCTGAAGGTCGGCGAGGCGGGCGCCCCCAGTCCGTTGGAAATCTCGCGGGCGATCGTCGCCGATCACGCCTGTGTCCGGGCCGCGTTCCATCGTCAACTCGCCGCTCTTCGCGTGCAGGTCGCGGACCGTCGCCTCGTGCTCCGACGGGCCGGGCGATCCGCCGCGGGCGAACACCTCGTCCAACCCCTCGATCGCCTGCCGTTTCCAGGTGCCCACTTGGTTCGGATGGATCTCGTGCTTGGCCGCGATAGCCTGCACCGTTCGGTCCCCCCGCAACGCCTCGATCGCCTGCCGTTTCTTGAAGTCCGCCGTGAACCGGCGGCGCAGTTTCGTCGTCATCCGGCTTTCCACGCTAGCCGCCCGCCGCCGGGGTGCACTCAAGCGGCATCGAGGCGCAGCGCAGCCAGATTCGACCTGATTTCCGCCGTGCCGTCGGTCACGGCCGCGGGCCGCGCCAGCCGCCTTGGCGAGCAGCTCGACTGCGTGCGCTGCGACCGGTTCGAGCTGCCGGACGCGTGCGTGGCCTTCGAGCGCACGCCCGAGTTCACCGAGGACTCGATCCCGAACGGCCTCCGCGCACGCCACGTGACCGTAGCGGACGTCTGGGGCCGGATCGTCGTGACCGCGGGCGCGCTGCTGACGCCGCGGTCAGGGAACCGCCCGGCACGCCGGGTCGTCCAGGGCAGGCGGTTCAGCAGGCGTCGAGCCGGTCGCCCGGGGACAGAATCGTGTTGATCGACACTCTCGAGGACGGCGTCGCGGACGGCTTCAACGACCTGGAGTTCTACGGCGAGTGGTATCCGACGCCGAGCTTCGGCAGGCTGGCGGACCGGACCGTGAGCGGCGGTCCGGTGCGGGACGTGGCCCTGATCGGCGGTCTCGAAAGCCAGTCGTTCTGGTTCACCCCGGCAGCCTATTACGGCCGGCACGTGGGTCGATCCCGGACAACGTGCCGGCGGGGGTAGACTGGGCGAACCATGCATCTAGCGACCAGGGTGCTGATAGTCGTCGGTTGCCTCCTGCTGATCCCGGTCACCGCGGTCCTCACCGCTGCCGCGAAGCAACGCCTCTCGGACGGCTCGGACTTCGTGTTCTCGGGCGGCCCCCTCGTGTCGGGCGAGCTGCACACCGGCCCGGAGCCGGACTGGAGCTTCACCAACGACATCGTGACCATCGAGCTGCAGTTGGAGGACCCGCCGCGGTCCCGCACCATCTGGGTCGGCGAGCACGACGGCAAGCTGTACGTCTTCTCCGCCTACATGCGCAGCGCGATCGGCCGGCTGTGGAAGAATTGGCCGCGCCAGGCCGGGCGCGACGGCCGGGCGGTGCTGCGCATCGACGGCAAGCGCTACGAGCGCCAGCTCCGGCGCATCGAGTCGGGTCCGATCCTCGAAGGCATCACCGCCTCGATTGCCGACAAGTACACGTACAACATCAGCCGGGAACTCGTGCGAGCGGGCGACATCTGGCTGTTCGAGGCGGCACCGCGCGGTCTATCCCGCCCACGCCGATGAACGCTGGCGGCAGGCCCGCGACGCTGGAGACGCTTGCGGGCACGGCACGGCTGGGCAGCTACGCGCCATCCGGTTCCTCATCGAGGAACGCGCCCCAGCCGTGCTCAGTCGGCTGTCGACCGGCGCGCGGCGTCCCGTGTGCATCAAATGTACATGCCGCCGGGCACGCCCTCCGAGAGTTGACACCCTAACTGACACCCTACGGAGCGGACGCCCGTGCGATCTCTGGACACCCCTGGAAGCGAAAGGTGCCAATTCCCTCAAGAAACAGGCCGTTCTGGACGCCAGCGGTCACCACTGGACAGCCTGATTTCAGTCTCTTAATCTGCAGGTTTGGGGTTCGAGTCCCCGGCGGCTCACCAACTTAAACTGAACAAAGCCAATGGCTTAGCGTGATCAATCGGGGCATCTGGGAAGATCGCCAGAATCGCCGAGTCAGCACTGAGTCAGCACTGACGGAGGTCTTCACCTCGATTCGGCCCGACGCTCAGTTCGTCAGGTCAGTTGTGTCCTGTGTGCAGGCCCGTGTGAGGACGGCGGCCGGCGGCCCGGTACGCGTGCTTAGGACACTGACGGGAATAACCTTGCCGCGTCCCAGGCGTGCCAAGCAGCGAAAGAGAGGCTGCGCCTCGGTGAAGTTGGCAAGTCTATATCGATCACTGTCCTTACCCCTTCGCTCGCCCATGCCGCGGCGCGCACGCATGGCGTGCAGTTCGGGCCGTACAAGCAGCAACTGGCGAAGCGGCGCGGCGTCCCGGCAGCGTCTGCAGCAGCGTCCAGGGCAGTTCGTAGTCCTGCTCGGCCGCCTCGACAATGCGCCGCTCCAGGTCCGCCAGCGACCGCTCGACCGCCTCCTGCATGTCGCGCAACAGCGTGACCAGCGGCTTGGCGCCCTCGTCCAGCCCGCACCCCAACGCGTCCAGTAGCGCCGGGATCTTCTTGCGCGCGTTGCCCTTGCCCCCCGCCACCATCTGTTCGGGGTCCTGGCCCGCCACCAGACCGTCCAGCAGGTTGCGGCCCGACAGACCGAACAGGTCCGTCAGGATGCCTCCGATGCGCAGGCCGCTCTCGTCCAGCATCCGGTGCAGCATGTTGCGCAGCGTCGAGGCCACCCGGCGTGTCCGGGCGTGCAGGCGCGTCAAGCGCCGCAGCTCCTCCAACCGCGGCGACGCCACGAAGCTCGGGCAGACCAGCCCGTAGCGCGCCAGCATTGCCAGCCACTGGCTGTCTGTTGGCGAGCGCAGGAATGCGCGGGTTTCTCGCTCGCCGTCGACCACAAGAGGTTGTGGTAGGCTGGCGCCGTCGAAGCCGACAGCGTGCGCGTGTGCTCACTGCCGTCAAGGCGCGTCGCTGCGCTCCGTCCCCGTTTCGCAGGGCCTGACGGCCTTGACTGCGGCTTCGCGCACGCTCGTCCAGACTGGCCTCATCCGACGACGCAACACACATGACCCCCTACATGTTGTGGTCGATGACCTGTTCGGAATGGCGCATTCTCAGCGCTCGTTGACACTGTCGGAGACATCCGTCTTGCGCCCAGGTACGCGCTTGACGTGTCTGGCATTGGCAACCCAGACCTCCACGCCCGCCGCGGACAGCGCCCGCTGCACCGACTTCCAGAACACCCCCGTACTCTCCATCACCACCCGCGCCGGATCCAGACCGGCCAGCCAGCCAACCAGCAGACGCAGCTCCGCGCCATACGTGCGGTACTGCCGCGTCTCCGACGCGACACGGCCGCTGTCGTCTTCGACCAGCACCGTGCAGGTCAGACTCATCTTGTGCACGTCGATGCCCGCCGCACGCGGCACCGTGTCCAGCACCGCCTCGGGATGCCGGCAATCCGGCAGCGACGGTAATCCGCAGCCCCCCCAGGTTGAGCGGCTCGAAGCCGGCGAAGTCCTCGCCGCCAAGCCCTGCGGCGCCCTCGCCGCCTCCGCTTCCTGCTTCTTCTTCTGTTGCATCGTTCCTCCCGGGTTGCCCGCATGCTTAGCGTCGCTGCTGCCGGGGCGCGGCCACGCCAGACGGGAGCGGCGGGGAGCCACCGGGAGACTCCTCGGGCCACCGAGGACCCGGGACCTTTCCTCCTCGGCCTCGGCAGCGGCAGGCTGCCGGACACACTGCGGGGTGCGCACCGAATGGCTCCGACCACTTTGCTGTACGGGATCCATCGAGATCGCCGAAAAAATCAGCGGCCTACTCCGCCACGCCCTGCCTCCAGCATGATAGACATCGGGGTCGGGCTGGCTTTCATCCTGCGGGGTGGGGTGGCGGCAGCGCCCGCACGGCCGGTGCTGTGAACGCGCCCTTCCTCCGGACACACGTGTGGCGTGACCGCGGATCGGGCGGCCCTTCGGTGGTCGAAGCGAGGTTCCGGATCGGATGAGCGGTGTGGGCAGCCCCGTTCTATGGCCCGTCACAGCGCCGCGTGATCCGGAGCGTTCGACTCAGCCGCGCGCGGCGGCCTGGGCTTGGGTGAGGAAGCCGTGCTGCTTGAGCATGCGGATCCACCGTGGCGCGTTGCGCTCGACGACGAGCTTCTTGTAGTCGATGTCCGGGTCGGTGTACGGCCGGTGTTCGCGCAGTACGGTGTGGATAACTCGCAGCAGCTTATGCGCGGTGGCGAGGATGGCCCGCTTGTAGCCGATGCGGCCGGCCAGCATCCGGTGATAGTCGTAGAACTGCGAGTTCTTGGTCCGCGCGGCGCCGTGGGCGCACTCGGCCAGCGTTGCGTTTCCCGGGCGTGCACGACCGGAGCGGCGTTTGCCGGCGCTGGTGTTATTGCCTGGAGCCACGCCGGCCCAGGCGCCGGCCCCGGAACCCGACCACGCGGGTGCGCCGAGATGGCGCGACTCGCGGAAAGCGTCCAGGTCCGGCCCGATCTCGACGAAGATGGCGCAGGCGCTGCCGAAATCGATGCCTGGAATCGTTTGCAGCAACCGCAGGGGGCGTTGGTGATCGGACAGGGTGGTCCGAATGCGTCTGTCCACGTCCGTCAGCGCGGTGTCGGCGCGGTCGGCAGCCTCCATCTGCATCTGCAGCGTGAACAGCGCCAGCGGGTTGAGCGTGGCGGCCAGTTGCTTCGTAATCAGCAGGTCAGCGGTTCGAGTCCGCTCGCCGGCTCCAATAGAATCAATAACTTACGGGGGTTTAGCGAGATAGGCAATTGCGGCTGTGTCGGCACTATGTAGGCAAATCGCCCGCTCAAGCCCGCAAGAGCCAGCACCGCGCGGCAACATCGTGAACGGCCGCGACCGACGCCACCGTTGAGCCGCCTTGGCGGGCGTTGTCTCCCTTTCGACAGCGTCTGGCCGACGACTTGCCCGACATGATCCGACTCATGGTCCGGCACTGCACCAGATCGTCGCCTACCTGGCAGGGTCGCTCGCAGAGCCGGGATGGGCTGCTCAAGCCGCGGCTGGCGTTTCGCTCGACTGGTGCGTCCAGGGTGGTCTGCGACTCGCGAAGCCGCAGAGGCGTCGAGCGTGGGCCACCGCACATCGGACTCACCGCACAAGCGCCGGCTCGAGTACACCATCCTCGGCGGTCTGCTTCATCGGACGTTTCCTTCACGAGCGCGGCTCGACGACGAAACTGATCCAGCGGTCGCCCTCGCTGAAGACGTTTGTGTAGCACCCGGTGGTGTTTCCGCAGGTCGGCCTCGGACATCTGCCCCAGCCTCCGAGCGAGACGGGCCATGCGAATGAGGCGTTCCATGGAGAAGTGTCCGTTCTGTGCTGGGGACGTGCCAGAGGAGGCGGTCGTGTGCGTGCACTGCCAGCGAACGCTGACGGAGGCGCCGGCCGGGGTTGCCTGAAGCCGCTGTCGAGTCAGTGTCGGCACCGGAGGGTGTCCCGCCAGTAGTTGAAAGTCGGCAGCGACAGACACACATTACCCCGCCTTCTGCAATTCGGCAAGGGCGCCATTCTCTTCGTCGAGGTGCGCCTTCAGCATCCAGAGATGCTCATAGCCCGTGATGCGGCGATAGTGCTTCTCCGTCTCTCGGAACGTCACCGCGGCCCACCGCACCGCCATCTCCTCGCTCTGCCAGCGACTCACCCGATTCGTGTGCTGGCGAACGCCCGCGTGCGACGAGTCGATGATGTTCGTCGTCGTCAGGCAGCGGCGCAGCGGCTTCGGCAGCCCAAGGCGATTGACCGTGAACAACTCCGAGAGCCCTTCGCGCAGGCTCGCCGCCGCCGACGGCCACTCCCGCTCCAGCCACGAGGCGTACTGCTCCAGCTTCCGGATGCCCTCGTCGGCGTCCAGCTTCCACGCCGCCCGAAGCGTCGAACGCGCCTGCTCGTGCTGCTCTTTCGGCAGATGACCCAAGACGTTCCTTACCTTGTGGTTTCTACAACGTTGCACCAGGTTCGCCGACCCGAACACCCGCCCGATGGCCTGCCGCAGCGCCTTGGCGCCGTCGATGACGAACAGACGCCGCCGGTCAGCCCGCAGGCCCCGCGTCACCAGATCTTCGAGCAGGCCAGCGGTGACCTCCGTGTTCTCCGATGCCCCGCCGCAAAGCCCCAGCACGTGCTTACGACCATCCGCATCCACACCGACCGCCGCCACCACGTGGTAGTTCCCGAACACGATCCCGTCGAGGTAGACGACCAGCACGTCCAACTTGCCCAGGTCCCGTTCGGCCAACTCCTTCAGAACGCGCGTCCCCGCCTCGATGGTCTCCCGCGAGACCTCCGACTTGCTCACCCCCACCTGGTCGGCCAGCGCCGGCAGCACCTTCTCGTACTTGCGCGTCGACACGCCCTGCAGCACCAGCTCCAGCATCCGGTCGGCCAGTGGCTGATCCGCCTGCAACGCCGTATACGCCGGAATCTCCACCTCGCCCGGCTCATCGGCCCGCGGCCGCTTCTTGCGCAGCCGCGGCTTGTCGACCCGCAACTGCCGCTCCTTCAATGCCACACGTCCCGCCTGCACCCCGTGCCAGTACAGATCCCGGTCGGCGTCGCGCCGTCCCTGCTCCTTCGGCCCCGCCACCTGCTCGGCGCTCATCCGCAGGACGGCCTCGATGGTCGCCCGGCCCATCACGTCGATCACCTCGTCGATGGCTCGCTCGCCCTTCTCCAGCAGTTCGACCAGCGGGATCAGCAGTTGCCCGTCCTTCGCCAGCCAGTCCGCCAGTTCCCGGCGGTTCGGCGCGGACGCGCCCGAAACGATCTTGTACGGTTTCTTCATCGGTGGCCTCTCCTCCTTTTGAACACACCCGACTGATACCACAGCCGGGCAGGAGTCGCCACCGACTTTCCACTACGCTTGGGGCACCCTCCGGCACCGCCCGCGTCGGCTGACGCCCCGTCACGGCGGATCGGCATCGGCCTCATTCTGGGGCAGTTCTTGATGATTCCGTTCCTGCCCTAGTCGCTCTGGGCCACGTCTCGAGTGCTCCGCCTCGACTATGGCGTGTCGCGCGCCGCGCGTTTCCTGCGCCGTATCCAGCGCTCACGCCCCCCCCCACAGGAAGACGAGTGGACCAAGCGTGATCACGGCCCACGCCGCGACGCCGGGGCGGTGCGAGAGGTCCCGCAGCACGTTGTTGCCGAGGAACTGATCGTTCACCAGATAGGTCCAGGGCGCGCGGGGGCAGGCTCGCTCGTGGCGGGCAAGCGCCGTGCCATCGAGCTCGCCTTGCGCGTGGACCGACCTGAGCCAGGCTCGCATCGCCGCTCAGGTCGGGTGGACTCAGCCGTACGTCGGTCAGATTCGCGCTCAACTCAATACTACTATTGAGTTGCCCGATCAGGTCGTCGGTGTTGACGGCCGCCGCCGTCCGGCGAAGCGATCGGCGCCTTCGTAGCGTTCCGACGCCGCGTCTTCGTCAGGCGCTCCTGGGCCTCGGCTGCGCGCCCAGCCGTGCCTTCGCCAGATGCGGCTTGACCCCGAACATGGCGAGTGGGCAGCCGGTCGATGTCGACACACGTGCTGTTGCCGAGCCCGGCCACCCGGATCGTGTCCGAACTGCCGAGACTCCGATCACGTCACGGCCCTGATCCCGCAGCCAGTCTGCCAGATGGCGGCCGACGCAGCGGTCGACGAGGGATTTCCGGGAAGGTCAAGGTAGCCCCATCCTTCGTGCCCTGCCCAGGCGCCGGCTCGGATCTTGAAGATCTGCGCATCGCCCGCACCTCGAATGCCGCGATGGGCCGATGGCGGTCAGGTAGACCACGATCCGCCGAGTCGGACGGGTGCTAGTCACCCGGGGTCGAGCCCGCAGCGATCGACCGTAGTCTGAACAGCGGTGGCCGCACGCCGCTTCCCCGGTGTTGCCGGGGCGGAAAGAGAGGAGCGACATCAGCACGGCACGGTCAGCTTGGCGTCGCCCCTTTCGCGGCAGCAGCATCTGTGTAGCGACCGCTCATGGACCTAACGTCGCCCTCCTTGAGTGTCAGACTGCTCACGAACCTCGCCTTCGCGCGTCTGCAACTCGGCTTGACAGAGCGTCGGCCTCCGGAGCCGAAGGCCACAGGTTCGAATCCTGTCGGGCGCGCCAATTCTCTCAGCCCCTTTCCTCAGCAAAACGACCGGTTTCTGGGCCTTTTGGCCCTAGTGAGGCACTTGCTCCCTGCGCTGGTCACGGGTCAGAAACGGTCAGAAAACGGCCCAAAGCACCCCGCTGGAGCACCAAAAGTTAGCAGAGAAGTTAGCACTTGGCCCTGAGGCGTTTCTCGTCGGCGGTCGCGTACGCGGGTACAACGAGCGCGCCGCCAACCAGATCGCATCGAAGCTGAAGGCACTACGGAAGGGCGCCGACGTCCCGAAGAGACGCTCGACGCAACGCCGGAGGGCACGGCCAAACGCGTAGGCGGACTGCCGAGTTCCCTGTCCCCATGAGCCCACGGTGCACGGCGGCAAATCGGAAGTGCGCATAAACGCCCGGACTGCTCCTGGTCGAACCGCGCGGCCGCTCTCGCTGCGTGTCATGGCGAAGCCATTCCGGATCTACGGATTCCGGAGCGCCGTGCGCGCGAGCACCCCAGAACGTTCGCACGGAACCTCGATGACCACCGACACGAAGAGGACCATTCGGCGCGATCCTGGTCTTCGACGAGCTGACCCGGACGCGCAGTGGCGGGCTTCCCGTGGGCGTCAGGTCAGCCCAGGTCAGTGCGGCTGAATCGCCGAGCGGCGCAGGCCGGCGCAGAAGGACAACGCCACTCGACCACTCGGGTGCAAGCTCCGCCGCCCTGCGGCTGGTACCCGGCGACCCGTTAGGCCGAGGGCGTTGGCGTCATCCCAGGCCACCGGATGCCCGGTGGTATTTCCCTCAGTGCCCCGTACCTACCGCGCGCCGCGCCCACGTGCGCGGCGCGGCCGGTGAAGGATCCGCGCTTCAGGCGCTGAGCGCGTTACAGCGTGCCGACCAGATTCTGCCCCGGTCAGCGCACCGTCCCGTTCTCGGATTCCTCGCCACCATCGCTGAAGTCTCTCAGTCGACGTGTGATCGTGCGCGTGAACGTCTCCATGCCCTCCCTGAAGTTCTTGGTCCTAAACAGCCGCATTCTCTCCTCGGCGGACATCTTGTCGTTCGGCTCCGCGGTCAGGTCGACGACCAACAGCGCCACGACCAGCATCAGGTCGTGCACGTTGCCGAGGAGCAGTTTCAGATCGCTCTCGCTGATCTGCCAGCTCTCCCCGTGCTGCAGCAGACGCATAATCCGACCCATCGCCTCCTGCGCGCCGTTGGTGTGTTCCAGAAGGGTCATAACCGCGGTGCGCAGGGCCGGTTCCGTCGGGCTGTCGTCGGCCACCCCGGCAGCTGGCGGCGTGTCGGGCGTCCGGTTCGCGAGGGCGTCGGCGGCGCGCTTCAGCACACCGCGTGCCTCCTTGTACGCCCCCAGAGTGCCGTCCGGCTGATCGACGCCCACTTCGATCTGGTAGTCGATCGCAGCGACGGCTACGGCAAGCACGTCGGTGTCCTCGCAAGCCGCCACTCGCTTCGCATAGTCCCGCACGCTCTCCCGGCACCGTCTGCCCAGGGTGTCGGCAGCGTCGACCACATGCTGGTCGAATCCGAGTGCCACCAGAATCTCCCACGTCACCGCCTCGTGGTTCAGAGTCTGGTGCAACCACAGAATCGCCCGCTGCCTGTCGGTCTGTACCGCCTGCGCCACGCGCTTAGCTTGCTCGATCGCCGGGCGTGCGTCCCCGTCGGCGGTCTGGCCGTGTATCACTCCCGCGAGGATACAGGCCCGCATCGCGGTTGCCATGTCCATTGTCGTCTCTGTCGTCTGCATGTTCCTACTCCTTCTGTTTTCGACTGGTTTGCGAAGCACGACCCCGATCCGTACGTTCCCCTCTTCGTCTTTCTTGTTCTTCCCGTCATTCCCTCGTCGGTAGTCCGGCCGGCCGACTGCGGCCGGTCCTTGACTGAGGATCGCCGCGTTCATTCGAAAACCAGCGGCGTTGCGGGTGCCGGTCCTTCGCGTCGAAGCGGTGGAAGCGAGCGCGGTCATGCGGTGACGCGGAGGTGCTTGGGATCTGATCCGGGCACCCGGAACGGCCTGCCCTCTGGCTTGATGTAGCGGTCGGATGTGCTTTCCCTACTTCCCCTCGCGTGTGGGGTCGCACGCGGGATGGCGCGCCCGGTCTCGGTTTGCCTTGACCATCGCGTGATGGTTGCGATGCGCGATCCACGTCGACGGGGGAAAAACCCTGTGCCGGAACCGAACCGGGGCCGAGAACCCGGTGGTCCGGTCCTCCGGACTGCTTTCCGGAGGTCCCTCAGAATCTCGTCGTAGGTAAGGACCTCAAGGAAGGCATTCCACAGCCGTACCCCAACTACCGTCTCGAATCGGGTCTCCAGGGTCGTGAGCCCGCGGGCCCGCGTCTTGATGGCTTCGATGATGGCCGCTTGGCGCGGGCGGTACCGCGTCTGGCGCTGTGTGTCAACGAGCACTGAGAAACGCGCCATTCCGAACAGGTCATCGACCACAACATGTAGGGGGTCATGTCTGTTGCGCCGTCGGACGAGGCCAGTCTGGAGAGCGTGCGCGGAGCCGCCGTCAAGGCCGTCAGCCCCGCGAAGCGGGGGCGGAGCGCAGCGACGCGCCTTGACGGCGGTGAGCACACGCGCACGCTGTCGGCTTCGACGGCGCCAGCCTACCACAACATCTTGTGGTCGTCGGCGAGCGAGAAACCCGCGCATTCCTGCGCTCGCCAACACTGTGCCGGCGCTCTCGGTTCGTCGTCGGTCCAGGTGTCCCCCAGCTCGTGCAGCTGCGCGACGCGCCGGAGCACAAGCGACTGGTCATCGGGAATCACGACATGAACCCGCTGGGAGAAATCGAGGAGGATGGTTTCGACATCGGCACCGACACGACGATCTACGCACCGGCGTGCCCGCCACTGCTGCTCACGCACGTCCCGCTGCCGAAGGTGCCGATAGGGACCGTCAACGTCCACGGGCACTACCACGACAGGCCCTCGCCGGGCCGGCTCACCCACATCAGCGTGAGCGTCGAGCAGACGGCGTACTGTCCGCTGCGCCTGAGCCGGGTGCGCATACCGGCCACCGCGGCGGGCTTGGCCGCGGCCGGCGTGCCATGAGCGACGGCCGCGGCCAGGACGACCTCGCTTTGGGTCCCCATCGGGACCGCCGGCCGCGACGATGTCGGCCGACCCGCTGTATCACCGCGGCGCGCCTGGGCGCGCCGGCGTGCCGTGAGCGTCGGCCGTGGCCGGCGCTTGGTCCGGCGGTTACCGCCGCCTTCGTCCGGCGGTTACCGCCGGTTCCCGCGGGCCTCGGGGCCGCGTCGTCCGTTTGCCTTGCCCCCACCTAAATCGGGAAAACGCCGAAGGCGAGCGAAGCGGTTTTCCCGATTTAGGAGAGTGGGTTCTGCCAATTCCCAATTGGCCGCGGGCCGTGCCCCGACCTGATCCCGTGGCCGCCGCTCGTGCGGAGGCCCTGGCCGGCGCCGACCTTGGCGACGCTTTCGGCCCTCCGGGCACCCCGCGGGGGCGCATCGCTACGTGAGGACCTCTGTCCGAACTGCCCTCCAACCAAGCACGGCGCGGGCCGCTGCCGCCCGCACCCGGGCCGAACGGACGCCATTTTCGGGCCGGTGGTGGGGGCGCGGACTCCAGCGGCCGCCAAGGTGAGGTTGGACCGTGACTGCCGCCGTCCCTCTCGCCCGCAGAACGACCACCGTCCTGTACACCTTCAATATGACTATTTCCATCGCAATCGTACGAGTGAAAAGGCACAACCAGCTCCGCGGGCGGCTTCCGGCTGACATCGAAGGGCGAGGTACACCCCGGGAAGCCCGAGAGCGGCTCGAACTCGATCTCACGCCGACGATCGTACTGGTCGACAACATCGAGGCTGCGCGGCAAGCGATCTCGACCGCGTTGGCGATCCAGGGTCCTCGCCGGAATGCCACCCGGTGGACGGAGTTCACGTTCTCCGGCCCGCCCCCTTGTGGGTCTCCCACCGCGTGGCCCGAAAACCGCGTTCTCGAGTGGGCGCAGGCGACCTGCGAGTGGATCCGCCGGTGCGCCGGTCCGAAAGCCGTGCTCGCGGCGGCGTCCCTCCACACGGACGAGCGCAGACCCTACGTGCGTTTGCTGCTCGTTCCGATCAGCGAGACCGGACGCCTCTCATGGAAAGCCGTTGAGCGCGGATTCGCGGCAGATCCCACCGTGCGCGGCGTGCGTGTCATGAGTTCGTTGCTGGACCGCTATCACGCCGAGGTCGGCCAGTACTTCGGACTGGCGCGGCGCTAGAGGTCGGATCGAAGGTCCGCCGTCGAAGGATCGTTCCGGCCGGAAACCGCCCAAGGACGCCACCGCAGGGCGGTGGCGGGGACATTGACTTCAACAACTGCCAGGGGGTAGCCCACCGGCGGTTCCTTTTGCCGGCAAAACGACCAGCGCTCTGTATACCTTCAAGGTGGCAGGCAAACAGGTCGTGCGGGTGGAAAAGCGCCGCCAGCTCCGCGCGGCGCTCCAGGCGCACCTCGGGGGACGGACCCGGCCGGTGGAAGCTCGGGAACGGCCCGAGCTGAAGGTCAAGCCAGTCGTAGTGCTGCTCGACAACCTCGCTGCCGCGCGCGCGGCGCTCAAGGCCGCGAAGGCGATCAAGGGCCGTGGCCGGCCCGCCACGATCGAATACGTTGAATTCCTGTTCGCTGGTCCGCCGCCCTTCGAGTCGCCCGACGCGTGGCCGAAGGAGCGCGTCGACGAGTGGCTGCAGGCCACAATCGAGTGGGTCCGGAAGTGTGCCGGCCCGAACGCGGAGATCGCGGCGGCCTACTCCCACACCGACGAGCGCAGCCCGCACCTTCATCTACTGCTCGTCCCGATCAACGGCAAGGGTCGGCTCTCATGGAAGGCCGTCGAGAGAGGCTTCGCGGCCGACCCGAAGGCGGTCGGCAGGCGGATCATGAGCTCGATGCAGGACAGCTACCAGGCCGATGTCGGCAAGCGGTTCGGTCTGGCGCGCGGCGAGGTCGGTTCACAACGGAAGCACGAGCCCATCAACCGGCGCAAGGGGCTCGTCGAGCGCATCCTCGAAGCGCCATCGAAATGGTCGGACCGGCAGCGCGCTGAGGCGGCGCTTCTCAAGGCCGAGGACACAGAGCGTGAGCGCGATCGCACCGTCGAGCGCGCGCGCGAGGCTGAGGCGGAACGTGACCGCGCGCGAGGGGCGGAAGCGAGCGCCGAGGCCGAGCGAGCCAGCGCGGTCGAGGAACGAGCCCAAGCAGTGCTGAGGGCCACTGCGACCGAAGCGGAACGCGACGAGCTGAAACGCTCCCGAAGCTCACTGCTGCGCGACCGCGACGAAGCACGCAAGGCGCGCAATACCGCGCAACAGGCGCTCGAGCGCGAGCAGGCAGACCGAGCGGCGGAAACGGCCGATTGGAAGGCAAAGCTGCGTTACGCCGTCGAGCACCTCTTCGAGGCGCGGCGGAAGTGGCAGGCGGCGAACGAGGAGATACAGCGTCTCCGCGCCCAGACACCGCCGACGCAGGTCGCGGTCGACAAGGCCCGGGCGCAGGCGCAGGCGGTCGACACGGCGCGCGTGCGTGCGGAGGCGGAGCGCGACAAAGCGAACGCGGGTTGGAACCAGGCGTACAACGGGTACCTCGCGGAGAAGGAGCAGCGCGAAGCCGTCCTAGCCAAGCGCGATCAAGACGTCGCGGCGGCCCGCCAGCAGGGCTACCAACAGGGACAGGTCAGTCGCGACGTCGAGGTCAAGGCGGCCGTTGACGGGGCCGCCAAGGTTCAGGACACGCTCGACGCTCTCCGGGAACAGATCCCGGCCGATGTCGACTCGGCGCGCCAGGAAGGTGTCGCGGCCGGACGTGCACAGCGTGACGGCGAGGTCACGGAGCTGCAGCAGACTGTTGAGCACCTGACGACCGAGCACGACGAAGAGATCGCCGCGCTACAGCAGACCGTCGAGTGCCTGACGACAGACCTGAACGCGGCGAACCAGGACCGTGAGGACCTGGCCGGCAAGGTGAAGAACCTGACTGAACATCGCGACGATCTGTCGCAACGGCTGCAGAAGCTGCAGCCGTTGCGAGTCCCCCCTCGACCGAGAGGCTCCGGCCATATCAGCCCGAACAGGATCGATCAGCCCGAACAGGATGCTCCCGGTCGCCGGACACCCTGAGCCACAGTTGATGAGATGGCGCGCCGCGCTGCCCATCGTCTGCTGACCATCGTTGCCTACCTACAGGCGACGCTCTTCAGGAAGCACGGCCGAGCAGACGCTCCATTCCGGCCGCCGACGCCGGGCCGACCCGCGGCCGCCGTCGCGCCAGTCGACGGCGGCCGGTTCCGCGGGGGCTTGGCGCGGCTCGGAGCGGCTGGGATGCGGAGAGCTTGGCCAGCACGGCGGAAACCCGGCGAACCGGCGAACGGCAGACACCCAACACGCCGGCATCTCAGTCCTCGCCGTGCCCCGGTCCGTCAACCGTCCGCAGTCGGCTCACGTCGTCCTGCAGAGTGTGATCAAGTCCAGATCGCAATTGGGGACGGCCCGTCATGCCAGCATTCGCCGGTCAGCGGGCACGTCGTATGATCATCAGGGTCGGAAACGATTGAAGTCGACCGGTGCGGCGCCTTCACGGCGCGTGCCGCGGTCAGCCACGGCTCAGCTTGCCAGATGACGCACTGAGCGCCGGCATAGCGAATCTTGCCGTGCGCCCAGGGGCGGTTATGTGAAGTCCGCCGGCAGCCGGGCCGCCGGGTAGAGCAGATGGCGGCCGCCCTACGGCGTATCGACCTCCGCAAGCGGATCACCCAGGGCGTCGGTCGCCATCTGGCGCCGCGGCTCGACAGGCGCGCCGTCGTGGGCGTCGATGTCCACGCACGCGAGCGCCGGGGACGCGGGGACGACACCGATCGGCCCGTCCGTGGGCGGGCGCGCCGCGGACCAGTCCGACCGTCGCAGGGCCATCGGCCGTTGAGCGCTTGTTGCCTCCGGCGCATGCCGCGCACTTCCCGCAGGAAGTCCTCCGACAGGACCGACACCTCCGGTTTCCTCAGCCCGGCCCCGGCGAAAATGTCTAGCACGCCGTCCGGGGCCACGGCCCGCGAGACGATCTGCCTCACCGTATGATCCAGCTCCTCGTCGGACCTCCCGTCGCGGCCGGCCCGCTTCGACAGCACCGCCCGGACGTGCTGGAACAGCGACGCGTCGTCGCGGATACGGACCCGTCTCGGGATGCAGCACCTCCAGCGCGAACGCCTGCGACAGCTCGCGCACGGCCTTTAGGCAGCGCGCCTTGCCGTCCTCCTGCGCGAGAACGTGCTCCAGCGCCGCCGGCAGGAGTTGGAGCCGCTCGGCCGGCGAGCCGTTCGTCCATGCAGCCCGGTCGAATCCGTGGAACAGGCCGCAACAGACCTCGTACTTCTCCAGCATCACCTGGACCGCTTGCTCCTTGTCCAGCGCCGTCTCGCCCGTCCCGCCGCTCTCGGTGTAGGTGGCGAGCGCCCGCTTCAGCTCGTGGGCGAGGCCAAGGTAGTCGACGACGAGACCGCCCGGCTTGTCCCCGAACACCCGGTTGACCCGCGCGGTGGCTTGCATCAGCCCGTGGCCGCGCATCGGCTTGTCCACGTACATCGTGGGGCAGGCCCGGGGCGTCGAATCCGGTGAGCCACATGTCGCGCACGAGCACCATGCAGAGCGGGTCGGCCGGGTCGCGGAACCGCTTCGCCAACGCTTCCCGCCGCGCTTTGCTGCCGATATGCGCCTGCCAGTCGGGCGGGTCGGACGCCGTGACGGTCATCACGACCTTCAGCGCCCCGCACGGTCGTCGTCGTCGCGCCAGTCGGGGCGCAGGCGGACCGGCTCGCGGTAGAGGTCGATGCAGATCCGCCGGCTCATGCAAACCACCAACGCCTTGCCTTCCATTGCCTCCCGCCGGCTCTCGAAGTGCTCCACGATGTCACGCGCGACAAAGGGCGACGCGCTTCTCCGCGCCGACGATCGCTTCGAGTTGCGCCCACTTCGTCTTCAGCTTCTCGCGGCGGTCGGCCTCCTCCCCCTCGGTCACTTCCTCGAAGCCGGGATCGATTGCTGGCTTCTCGGTCTCGTCGAGCGCCAGCTTCGTGAGGCGGCTCTCGTAGCCGATCGGCACGGTCGCGCCATCCTCGACCGCCCGCTGGATGTCGTAGACGCTGATGTGGTCGCCGAATACGGCGCAGGTGCTCGCGTCCGCCAGCTCGATGGGCGTTCCAGTGAAACCGATGAACGAGGCGTTCGGCAGAGCGTCAGGCATGTGGCGGGCGTAGCCGTCGATGAAGTCGTACTGGCTGCGGTGCGCCTCGACGGCGATCACGACGACGTTGCGCCGGCTCGAAAGCAACGGATGGCGGTCGCCCTGCTCCTCGGGGAAGAACTTCTGGATCGTTGTGAACACCACGCCGCCGGACTCCACCGCGAGCTTCACCCGCAGGTCGGCGCGGCTCTTCCCCTGGGTGGGCCGCAGACCGAGCACGTCGGCGCAGCGCGAGAAGGTGGTGAACAGTTGGTCGTCGAGATCGTTGCGGTCGGTCAGGACGACGACGGTGGGATTCTTCATCGCCAGCTCGCGCATGATGCGACCGGCGTAGAACGGCTCTTGCCGGACCCCTGGGTGTGCCAGACCACGCCGATCCGCCAGTCGGTTGAGCAGCGCGGCGTGGAGGGTGCACCTGCCGGGTCGGTTGACAGCACCAGCCCGGTGGCCGATCCTGGACAATGATGCGCCCTCACCGTGAACCCGGCATCCGTCGTGACACCAGCGGTCGGATCCACGCCTACGTCCGCGCCGGCGGACGGCTGCACTTCAAGCGCTTCCCGGTCGGCGCCTCACTGGAGACAGTCCGCCGTTGGCGCCTGGACACGCGTGTCTCCTTGAAGTCGACGCAGCCGACCAAGGGAACACTGGCCGCGGATGTCGAACCCTTCGTTCGGCAGATCGCCGATCGGCCGCAGCTGGTGGCGGAACGACGCCAGCAACTGGAATGGTGGGTGGCGCGGCTCGGCCACCGCCGGCGGCACACCATCACGACGGCCGACGTGCGAACTGCGCTCGCAGAGCTGCGGCAGACTCATGCGGCATCGACGTGCAACCACTACCGTCAGGCGCTCCTCTCGCTGTACCGGGCGCTCGATGGCCGCCATGCTCCGAATCCGGTGCGGGACGTCGAGCCGTTCGCGAATCCGGCGCCGGAGGTGCGCGGGCTCTCCTACGAGATGATCGGCCGCATCCTGGCGGCCATGTCGGATCGGGGAAGTGCGCGGGTGAAGGGACCGGGTGAAGGGACAGCCACGCAACGTTGGGTCCGCCGCCAAGGTGCGCTGTCGCGTCCTGGCGTTCACCGGCCTGCGACCCAGTGAGTTGATGCGGTTCCGGCCCGAGCACTGGGACAGGACGACGCAGACGCTGGTCGTGTACACCGGAAAGGGCGGTCGGACGCGGACGATTCCGTTGAATGCGCCGGCGGCGCAAGCCCTGGCCGACCTCGAAGCGCTGGGGGCGCTTGGCTCGTTCTCGACGTCGAGCGTCCGGCGTGCGTTCATCCGGGCCGCGGCGCGGCTCGGCATTCACGGCGTCCGCCCCTACGATCTACGCCACAGCTACGGCACGGCGTTGTATCGCGTCGCCGGGGACACCCGGCTGGTCAAGGATGTCCTCGGTCACTCGGACGCGAGGATGACGGAACGCTATACTCTCGGCCATGTGCCGGAGGCGATGCGGCTGGCGACGGCCCGGTTCGAGGCGGACCTTGAATCCGACGCGCCGCGAGCGGGGCTGGGCGCAGTGCAGCAGACGGAGCACGAAGTTAGCGGCGAGAGTTAGCAAGCGCCGTAATTGTTGACATATGAACCGAGTGCGTCCGTCCATTCTTCGATGGCACCAGTTGCCGTCGCCTTGAGGAACTGCTTGAAACCATGGACCGAGGGGAAGACGAGCACTGCCGGGACTCTCGGCGTCGCGCTGCCCAATAACCGAAACGCAGGCGCCGTCGACCCTCGCACCAGGTGTAGATGGCGGTTGGGGGCTCTGGCGACCAGGTCGTCCGTCGTCGTGCCGGGCGTGGGCACCGCCATCGGCGGCTGGCGGCCATCGTCTGGCCGACCACCGCCTTGGACGTCTGCCGGTCGCTATCGAGGGGGAAGGCATCATCGACGCGTACGAAAGCGGGGGGTGACCGATAGACGAGCGTCTCGGCGGTGCGGACCCGACGATCGAGAATCCGCTACCCCGGACGCTGGCGCGGTTCGGTCGGGTAGAGCCGCTGCACGTCGTCAAGCACGAGGCTGCTGTCGTCAGGGCAACCCGCTTCGGCCCCCTCAGTGAGGTGCAGACTGCGAACGGGCACGGACCAAGACCCGCCGCTGAACCTCATGAGCCAGTCTCGTGGACTCGGACGGCGAACGCCGCGGTGATCGGTCCTGGCCATGTTGGCTATAGTCCGTGCGGCCCCGCATGGGCGGGGCGTTCTGGCCGTCGACGACTTCGCGCCGGACGCGCGACGAGCAGTCGGTGTGTGGGCTTGGCGTGCGCCGTCACGGGATGCAGCAGAGGCCGCGAACACGAACACCAGGGCTTTGGCTGCGGAGGCTTCGAACTGGGGCCATCCCCGCTCGTGCGGGGATAGCCTATTCTTTCAAACGATACTCAGGTCGTCGTAGGATCTATCCTCGCTCGTGCGGGGATCGACCCTCGCCGCCGTACCCTGCTCGCTGACAACGCGTCGGCCATGCGCATCTTGTCGGTCCGCTTGCGCCCCGCCTGCAGGCCCGGCTTCACTGGGCCGGTGGCTCCTGCCCGCCCTTCGCGGCGTCGAACGACACCGGGTCCAGATTGACGGCCGCGTTCCAGTCGCGGTCGTGTTCAACTCCGCAGCGCTCGCACATCCAGCGGCGCACGCCGCGCCACCGCCCCTCCGGTACGCGGTTTCGCTCGCCGCAGGCGCTGCACAGGCTCGACGCCGGGAAATCCTTGTGCGCAATCGTCATCTCGACTCCCGCCTCAGCCGCCTTGTACTCAAGCTGCCGCCGGAATTCGTAGATGCCCAACTCGGCGATGGCGCGCGACGTCCGGCCATCCTCGACGACGCCGGCGAAATCCTCGATCCCGACGCTCGCCGCGCGGCGGACGATCTCGGTCGTCAGCTTGTGCAGCGCGTCCCCGCCCAGGTTCACCATGCGCGCGTGGTGCCTCCACAGGCGCTGCTGCGCCTTGCGGCGGTTGTGGCTGCCCTTCTTCTTCCGCGAGACATCCTTGGACAACCGACCCAGGCGGCGCAGGCCGCGCACGTACGCCGACGGGCCGTCCACCTCCAGCAGAACGTTGCCCGAGCCTCCGCCCTCCGGTGAAAGTGCGGCCGTGCGGGCGCCGACCGTGGCCAGCGCGCTCGTTCCGAGCCTCACGCCCGCGTGCGTCCCGGACTCGGGCGGCTGTCGCTTGCGGTCGAACTCCATCACCAGCGCGACCGACCACCGCCCCGCGTGCTGGGAGAACGTCGACCCCAAGACGCGCGCGCGAAAGCGCGGCGCCTCCAGCAAGCGCAGACGATGGCCCCGGGGGAGTTCGATGTACCGCCCGGCGATGTGGATATCCTGGTTCGAGAGGTAGAAGGTGCGCGGCCCGTCGTGCCGCTTGGCCATCGGCGCCCCGAACGGATTCGACGGACCGCCGACTCTTTGTCCCGCGTTGCGCCGACGATGAAAGGCGGCCCAGGCGGCGGCCAGATGCGAGATGGGCTGGCGATAGACGCGAGCGGGAAACGGCGGCCGCATCCATTCCATCGTGCCGGCGGGCGCTTCGCGGCGAACCTTCGTCAGGAGCCGCGACAGGCTCGCGGCCGTGGGGTACGGCGCGTCGGGGTCGGCGCTCCAGGGTTCCCCAACCGGCACCACTCCCGCCCTGCCGTACGCCTTGAATCGTTGGCCGCCCACGCGATCGCGGTACTGGCGCTCCCACTCGGACAACGCCCAGTTCCACGCCCGCCGTGCCGACTCCGCCCATTCCTCGAACATCCGAGCCTGACCGTCCGTCGGGTCCAGCCGGACCTTGTGTGCGATCACGCGCGCCTCATGCCATACCGCCCTCCCTCGCGCGGAAGTTGGGACGAACACTGCCGCCCCGGTCGGTCCGCACCACCTCCGTCACGGGGCGCGTCAAACTAACGATACCGCCACATCCGCCACGGACCGGGTTTGCTCTCCCGACGTCCGTGTCCCCGCATGGGGATTCCCCGCGAACGGGGTACCTGCTTCACTCGGGGCTATCAGCGCGAAGCCGACAGCTTCCCGTCCACAGGCTTTACTGGACCGGCAGCTCCGGCCCGCCCGGCCCGGCGCCGAACGGCGCCGGATCGAGATTGACGGCCGCGTTCAGATTGCGTTCCGTGTTCGGCTCCACGGCGTTCGCACATCCAACGGCCAACTCCACGCTATCTGCTCCGTCCAAATGGAAACCCGGTGCCGCGCGCCGCAGGCGCCGGACAGTCTCGACGACGGACACCGCCGCTCGGCGACCGTGATCTCCACGCCCGCCTCCGCAGCCTTGTCCTCAAACTGGCGCCCGAACTCGCAGAATCCGAACACGGCGATGGCGCGCCGACGATCTCCGTCGTCAGCTTGTGCAGCGGGTCGCGGCGGCAGACTCGCCACGCGCGCGCGGTGCTTGCGCAGGCAACCGATCGCCTGCCGGCGATTGTGGCTCCCCCGCATCTTCCGCGCCACGACTTTCCCCAACGGGCGCAAGCCCCACCGGGCGTTAGCGTATGCCGGCCGTCAGTTCACGTCAAACTGGAAGTGCCCCACCGGCACCGCCCGGCAGGACCGCGGCCGTGCGAGTGCCGACCGTCGCGAGGGTCGCCGGGCCGAGTCGGATCCCGGCGTGGGTCCCGGTGGGTGACCCCTCGCGCTTCTTCTCCAACCCGGCCGTCCGCGAGACCGATCAGCAGCGCTCGCTCCGAGAAACGTTGATCCGACCACGCGCCCGCGAAGCCGCGGCGCCTCCCGCAGGCGGACTCGATGCTCGAAGGATAGCTCCATGTGGGCGGAGTCGATGTGTCTTCCCTGACCCAACAGGTAGAGGTCCGCAGCGCATTGGTTCGCGTCAGCACCGGCGCCCAGAGCGGGTTCGACGGGCCGCAACGCCTCTGGCCGAGCGCACGCGAGCGATGGAAGGGTCGACCAGACAGCCGTCAGATTTCGAATCGACTGCCGGTAGACGCGCCTGGGATCCAGACGGGTTCGACGGGCCACCTCACTCCTGCCCCGTCTCGCGGTGGCGATGGAGGGCGGTGGTTCCAAGCGCGGGGCAATCTCCCGCCGGTCGTCGATGGCGCCGGGAGCGCAAGAGCAGCGTGGAGCACCGGCTCCGGGCGGGTGTGGCGCTGTCGAACGTTCCGGTTGTGCTCGGGACCGTGGAGGTCGCCGACGCGGAGGCGCCCGGCGGCGGCGGGCCGGCACCCGAGGCGGTGGTCTCGAGCGGCCGGCTCGCCGTGTGGCTGGACGTCCATGCGGAGTCGTCCTGGGTCTTCACAACCGGGTCCGCGTCGCGGTCGAGATGACTCGCGGCGAGGGCGGCCCGGCCCTGGTGCAGGCGGAAGCGCCGCTCCAAGAAAGGGCCGACGCACCGCGGCGGTCGGCGGCCGCGCGGCTCGCCGTCGGGGAACTGTCCCCGGGACGCTGTGTGGCCGGCGTGCGGGTGGTGCGCCGAGGCGACGAGGTGACGCGCATCGATCGCCCGTTCCGCATCGCGGACTGACGCGGAGGCGGCCACGGCGACCTCGCGCTCGGCGGCAGCCGGTGGGCCGAGAGCGTCAGGCAGGACGACACGGTTGCCCTCGATGTGTCACGCCGACGGCTGCGCCGTCGCGCGGGGGCACGGCCGGGAGGATGCCACCGAGCATGCGACCGATGACGACACCCATCCGCGACTTGTTCGGGATCGACACCGGTTCTCTCGCGGTCTTCCGCGTCGCGCTCGGGCTGGCCATCCTCGCGGACCTCCTGATCCGGGCGCCGGACCTGGGCGCCGGCTGCCGTCGGTAGATGGCACGGGCTGTGGCGTCGCGGTCCCAACCGGTTGCCGGCCATGAAGCAGCGGCAAGCGACGCGGCTTGATTGCATCGCAATCGTCGAGTAGTCTGAGTTTCCGACACGGAGAGGGGATCAGATGGCGAGCATCACGATCCGTAATCTCGACAACGATGTGAAGCTCCGGCTTCGGACCCGCGCGGCGGGGAACGGTCGTTCCATGGAGGAGGAAGTGCGACTGATCCTGCGTGAAGCCGTCGACCGGGAGCCCGAACCCGAGAACTTGGCAAGTTTCGTTCGCGAGTGCTTTGCTCCCTTCGGCGGAGTAGAACTCGCACTGCCGCCTCGTGAACCGATGCGCGAGCCTCCGAAGTTCGATTGAGGCGGCGGCGATGGTCGTGCTCGATACGAATGTGGTGTCCGAGTTGATGCATCCTGCGGGTGATCCCGCGATTGCATCGTGGGTCGCTGAACGCCCGACATCAAGCTTGTTTCTGACGGCGGTCACCGAAGCGGAGTTGCGCTTCGGTCTTGCGATCATGCCAGCGGGCAAACGCCGGGACGGTTTGACGGCGGGGCTCGAACGGATGTTGGGAACGGGCTTTGCAAACCGTGTCCTGCCCTTCGACAGCGGCGCCGCGCGCGCGTATGCCGGGATCGCAGCCGCCCGGCGCCGGATGGGCCGACCGATCTCGCAGGCGGACGGTCAGATCACGGCGATCGCGCGCTTCCGGGGCATGGCGGTGGCAACACGCAACATTCGCGATTTCGAAGACACGGGGATCGACGTGATCGACCCTTGGGATGGCGCGTGAGTAGCTTCCGCTCGAACACGGCCAGCGCCACGAAGAGCGGGGCTCCGCTGGCAGCCGCCCTCAGAGATGCCGGACGGCATTGGCGCGGTCGCTGGCGGCGGCGCTCGGCCGCACGTCCGTGTGTGATCTGCAAATCCCTCATCGTGCCGCGGACCCGCGCCGGGGCCGAACCGGGCCTCGGGTCGCGACTCCGCCGTCGAGTTCGGCGTCAACGCGCCGATCGAGCACGGCGCCCGCGAGAACAGTTGCTCCGCGCAACTCGACGGAAGCTGCCCGGCGCCCGCGTTTCGCCTGCATCCGCGCGGCAGGAAATCGTCCACATCGACGAGGCCGGCCGCGCCCTCTCCAGACCTGACTGCCGTCAAGACCGTGCACTCGAAGCCGAGCTTCATGCTGGTCCACGCCGGCGAGGCGTGCAGCGCTTCAGCTCCCGACTACACGGGGCGACCGCCGGTACCGCGGCGGGGGCGGCTCGATAGCCACTCCTGGACCTCCTGCTCGATCCACCGCACTGCCCGCCTGCGCACTGTCAGCGCGCGTGGAAGGAGTCCGGCGGCTATCCAGCCGTCTTCGGCGCGGATGCCTACGTGTATAGGCCAGAGCGAGCGGGACGCAGCCGCCGCAGGGTTGCTTGTTTCTCAGCGGTAGGGTCTGCCGGCATACGTCGGGTGCCGACGGTCGCTCTCGACCGTCGGACTAGTGGTTCGTCACGTCATACTCTTCGGATACGGACATGGGTTACAGCGAGCAATCATCGACGAATCACAGCACCGCACACCCGAACGTTTAATCATGGCGCAGCACTAGGCAGCAGCCGTCGGGTTCGCTCGACCAAGTCGTCCGGGTCGGGGTGCTTTCGCAGCCCGTTGAGCAGCCGCTGGCCTGCCTGGCGCAGCTTGCCGCCGTCCCCATGAGTCATTCGGCCGATGCCCTCTTCTGTGCTGTCGAGCACCTCGTCCGCCGTGGCGTTGTTCGCCGCTGGCCAGCACGCGAGCAGCCCGGCTTGGATCCATCGTTCCAACTCGGCGGGAGTCTTCGTCCAGTTGAGGAATGTCAGGTCCGCGTCGTACAGCGTCTCTTCTGCCGGGATTTCCCATTCCGTGCCGTGTTCGACCGTCCAGCGGTTGACTTCAATGTGGTCGATGCTCCGTAGGTCGCTCGTCAGCAGCAGCTTGGCGCCGACCGCCATGCTTTCGCTCACGACTGCCGCGTCCCCGAGGTCGGGAATGTCTTCCGGGTCGGTGTTCGGGAAACAGGCCGGGTCGATGACTGTCCGTATCCGTTCGGCCAGTTCCTCCTGTTCCGGGGTCAGCGTGACGATGCGGTACGGGCTCTTCCCGTCAGCCCACATCTCTCCCCACCAAGCCTGTTGCCGCAGCTCGTTCTGGCGCCGCTTCGGCAGCCTTGATCCGCCGGCCTTTAGCCTGTTCTCGGCGTCGCTTGGCCGTCCCATCCACGGCACGTCGACGGCCAGGGGCGCGAGCTCCCTTGCAACGCTCGGCGTGGCGAGCACCTGCCGGCCCTGTAGCTCCTGCCAAGCGGCGTGGAGCTTGCGTTGCGTCGGCCGCATCAGCTCGGTCGTGTCGACCAGGATCATCTTCTGTCCGCTCGCTCCAGCGCGTCTCGCGTCGTCTGGCGCATGCGCTCTTCGTGGCGCCGTTCCATGGGCGTCCGCTTCCCGGCGTCCTTGTGCCGCGGCCCGTCGTACAGGCGCTTGGCCAGCTCTTCGATCTCGTCGTCCGTCGCGCCCGTTCCGAGTTGCCGAGCAGCACCCTGCCGAAGTGTCGCGCGCAGGCTGCGTTCGCCTCTTATCGTTGCCCCCTGCATTCCCTTCCCCTCTGGGCCGGTCCTGCGGCCACTCTCATTCTGTGCGCTTGCCCGTCTCGCCGCAAGCGTGACTCCCTGGACAGGATTGCTGTGCAATCCGCCGATCTGGCCACAATACCTCTGCCACTGTGTGGCGTCTTCCCCCTCTGTACAGAGGCTCCCCGGCCAGGATTCCCATGTTTCCGCGGCGGACTTCTTGTGGAAGCACACGCGGAGCCGGTGTCAAGGCCGAAGCTCCGCGCAGCGGGAGCGGCGCGTAGCCGGTGCTCGACACCGTTGAGCGGTCTGCCGGATGCGGCCACGTCAGACCATTGACCCAGCGCCGGTGCGCCTGGGTCCACGCGCGATCCGGAGAGTGCAGCCCTCGGCGGAGCAGCAATTTGCCGAGCCGGTGCCGGCACCGCTGCCGATCCGCGCGCGCGTCATCGCGAGCCCGGCACAGGTCGCGCACCGCTTCCTCGGCCGGCGTTGGCGGGCTGCTGGGCGCCACGGCCACGGGCTTCCATGGGCTCGAACGCACCGACACCGTGCGTTCCGCTGGACCACCGGGGAGGCACGGATCGATGTACATGTAGCAGTCCGTTACCGGTCGAAAGCGAACTGAGCACAGGCTCGCCATCGTCCGCACGGACCCCTGCGAAGGCGCTCCCCGACCCCGAGTGGTGGATTCCGCACCGAACGCTGCGCTTTTTGCACAACCAATTGGTAATAAACAACTTACGGGAACAACGGAATTTTTCGTTCCCTATTCCGTTCCCAATTTCGATCTGGACTCAATCACACTCTGCAGGACTATCTGAGCCGACTGGGGACGGTTGGCGGAGCGGTCTTCATCCCCCGGACGGTCTTCCCGCAGCTCTCGTTCCTCTTCTGGAACTGGTTCCGGATCGTGCTCGTCTGCTCGCTCTACGGTGCGGTGGCCGGCGCGATCTTCCGCATCATCACCGAGCTGGGAGTGTTCGTTGTCCAGGGCTGAACGGGCGACATGGCGGCCGGCGTGGAGTGGTCGGGGCCGACCGGGATCATGACCGCGTGGCGGCGGTGGCTGGTCACCATCACGGCGCCCGGTCTGGCCACGCTCAAGGTCGGCGAGCTGACGCAGATGCTCGTCTCGGGCGGCGGTAACGCCGGTTCGGGGGCGTCGACCCGCGCGGTGCAGACGGCGGCGGTGGCGCGCGTGGCAGTGACGGGAGGAGCGTGATGGCGGCGCGGGAGTCCACCGAGATCTGGAGAGAGCAGATGTGCGCGGCGCGGCATCTAAGACCGGGGTGCTGTGGCGCTGGTGATCCCTGGTTCTGGGATTGCGGTGGTCCGCCTCGCGTGGGCGCCGCAACCGAAGCTTCTGGTCGTGCGCGTCGACGAGGTCGGCCGCGCCGAGACGGTGGCCTACGAGGCGATGGAGGCTCAGGCCGACCCGCTCGACCCGACCACGGGGTTCGTCGTCGACCACTACTCACGGCGGCGGGGCACGGTCCGCGAGTACTGGAGCGGTCTCTCTGGTTTCTGACGCCGGAGGTGGCGAACGCCGCCTACGCCGAGCAGGCCGAGGACGTGGCAGCAGGCCTAGGCGTGGTCGTAGTCGACATCCAGGGCGAAGAGTTCAGCGCCGAGGCACGGGTGCCCCTCTGGGGCTCTCACCTCCATCGTGCGCTCGGTGTCCGGGGTGCGCAAGGTCGGATACGTCGTTTCCCGGCTCCAGCGTATTGTCGTTAGGCGATCCGGCCGGACTTCGTCTCCGCTCTGGCCCCTTTGTTCTGATCGCAGCCGGGGTCGGGATCGATCCCGTTGTTCGCCGGATCGCTCACTGCTCGTCCACTGGTGTTCGGTAGCTGGTGCCGCGGCGGGTCTGCATGCTCCCGAGGCTGCCCTCCCGGGGCTCTCGATTTGTCAATTCGCAGCTCCAGCGTATTGTCGTTGGGTGATCCGGACGGATTTGTTTTCGGCAGACAGGCAGCAATAGCGAGGGCAAACGGCACCCGGCCAACAACGCCCAGCAAAACGTGGACCGGCTTGGACGCGGGCGGAACTAGTGTCAGCCAGAAAACCCTCGTTTCGGGCTGAGATTTGCGCCCATTCGTGGCATCCTGGGCGTGATTTCGGCACGAACCCCGGCGACGGAGGCGCCTGACGAGCTGCGGGATAGCGAAGGGCAGCAAATCAGCCCGAATGTCCTGTTTCCAAGGACAGGAGGACCGTGCCGTCTCTTGCCGGCTCGGAATCCAGCTTGGTTATCAGGGCCGGTTGGTTGGTCAGGCGACGAGTCGTTGTCGTTTGCGTTCCCGCTTCTGCAGGATCAACCCGATGCGATGCAGGTTGGCCGCCAGCACCGACAAGGCAACCGTACGCGCGAAGCCGTCCGCACCATGGCTGCGAACTCGGTCGAGTCCCCGATGCTCCAACCCATTGATGGCAGACTCGATCGCCGGATGCGCACGCCGCGCGGCAACAAACGACTCCTCCTCTTCCCGTTCCCGGTCGGCTCTTGAAAGATACCCTCTCCCCGGCAACGCATTGACGTCGAGCAGCGCATCGAGGCGGACCCGATTGTCGCGGCTATGAAAGCCCCGGTCGAAACTGCACGCCCGCAACTCCGGATACAGTGCCTGCGCTTCCTGCACCATCGACACTGCCACGTCCACATCCTCACCCTCCCACAGGACCTTGTGGTGAAGGATGAATCCATACTGGTCTTCGATAATGGCGACAGGAACCCCGAGTTCGACCGGCGTGCCCGCCTTGCCTTTGGAAACCCAACGCGTGTGTTCCTCGAAAATGGAAAAGACCTTCTCCGCGTGAGGAATCGTCTCGCCACGCAGAAGACGCCGCTCCACCTGGTCAATCTGCCGCCGGGCGTGAGCCACGAGGCCTGTGATGGAGCGACAGCGCAATTCCCCCACGCCCTGGCCTCGCAACACGTCGAGCGTTGCCTCTGCTCGCTCCACCAGCGCCCGGCAGCGCTCCACATACGCCGCCACCCGCTCCGGATGCCGCTGCGCTCGCCTCGTCGAGCGCACCTTGTTGAACAGTTTCTTGACCTCCCGTGACAGATGGCGCCACTGACGCCAGCCGCGCACCGCGTATTGCTCAGCCGTCAGCCCCGTCTCCCGTAGCATGCAACGCACCGCGTCCCACAACAGGCTGACGTCCGTCGGATAGTGCACGTCCGTCTCGACGACGAACGAGTCACACCGCCCGCGTAATGGCTCGCCAGGCTTTTTTTTTGCTACCTTGTGTCCGCTCTCCACCACCAAGCGCCCGACCGCCGATATTAAGCTGGAAATAAGTATCCTGACCTCGCAGTATGCCGAAATATGAGGAAATCGGGCCGAAATTACCTGTCTGATGTCAGGCAACCAATGACCCTATTAATAACAGCTCCGGCGTCAACAAGGACACGTTGTCGACCACCGTTTGGTACTCGTAACGCGTCTTGTCATCGAAATCGCCGTGTCCCAGGAACGCACGTATCGTCTGATGATGGTTCGTCAGGTCGTGAAGACGGTCGAAGTCGCAGCCCAGTCCCTGCTTCAGCACTCCCAGTACCAGAATCTGCCACAGGTCCATCCCCGGACGCCCGACTGTGCGGTCGGCCTCCGGCAGGATGTGCTCGTCCAGCAGCACAAACAGCCGCGCACGCAACGCCTCGTCGCACCAGATGTGCTGAAGCCCCTTCAACACCGCCGGGATGTCATCCCGCGACTTCGGGTTGATCCAGACCTTCTCGACGGCCACCTGACCGAGCTGGAACTGTGATCGGTGAACTTCTCTCATGATGGCAATGTCGCGAAGATCGCGAAGATCGTCCCGAAATGGGTCGATCCTTGGGAGATCACCCCGCAAGAATACGACATCTGGACGATCTTCGCCACTGGAAATAGACGATTACACCCTGTAGAATCAACAACTTGCGGGTTTTCCGCCGAACACGAACTAGCTGGACGCCGCGAGCCCTACGGTTCCCTGAACGACTTCCAGTCATGCCCGATCGACGACAAACTCGGCCGGCTGCCGCAAACGGAGGGCTCAAACAGGAGAGACGGATTCGACCCCAATGCGTTGGGGTAAACGCGAAGGCAAGGGAAGGCCATCTGGTCTCGTGGGTGGGCCTGTGCCCAGGCCTGGACGGCTGGATAACTGGTGTCGCGGCGCGTCGCGGCGTGGTAGAGTTCAAGCGTTTACCGGCCAACTGGTAGTGTTTGGGCGGGGCGGCAACGTTGCCCATCAGCGCCAAGGAGCGGCGTAAAGACCACATGCGGTCTCCCCACCGCTCCCTTTGTCGTCTCGCCCTCTCTTGACGCCGATGCTCCCCTCCTGGATGAGGTTGAGGAACGCCAGACCGCGGTTCACGAACTTTTTCGCGATCGAGACCACCAGCCGCAGATTCGCCTCGGTCAGTTCCTTGCGCGCCTGGTCGCCTTCGATGACCCCGCGACGAAACGCTTTCTGCACCACCTTCAGGTCTTCGGCCGACTCGGTGACCTCCCCCAGCAGCGTGACCAGATCCCGCTCGGCCTCCTCGATGGCGGGAGTCGACACCGGCACCGCGGTCCGCGGCGCCGCCGAGGCCTGCCGCTTGCGCAGCCGCTAGTGGTGTGTCCCCGAAATATATGGACATTTAGTGCTCCGCGTAGTACGCGAGCCGGTATGAACCATCCCGCCGCCCCGCCCTGCTGTTAAGTCGCGGTGACCGGAACACCCTGACGACATGGGCCCACAGCGCAACCGCCCCGTATCGCGGGGTGACGCGCGCCAAAGCCTTGCTGATAGCCGGTGACGGCATCGCCAATACTCGCATCGCGACCAGACTCGGTGTCAGCCGGCCTACGGTTTTGAGCTGGCGAGCGCGGTTTCTCACCGATGGACTCAATTCGGTGGGCGAAGTGCGCCCTGGCCGCGGGCGGAAACCGCGGATCACCGAGCATCAGGTCCAGGCCATCGTGCATGCCACGTTGCACGAGACGCCGCCGGGCGCCACCCACTGGAGTCGCCGCTCGATGGCCAAGGCGGCCGGCGTGGGCCGCTCCACCGTGCAGCGCATCTGGGACGCGCACGGCCTGCAGCCGCACCGCGTCACGACCTTCAAGTTGTCGACCGACCCGGCATTCACGGAGAAGCTGACCGACGTCGTGGGGTTGTACCTGAACCCGCCGGACAAGGCCGTCGTGCTGTGCGTCGACGAGAAGAGCCAGATTCAGGCTCTCGACCGCACGCAGCCCGGGCTGCCGATGAAGCCCCGCCGCCGCGGCACCATGACCCACGACTACAAGCGCCACGGCACGACTCGGGATCTTCAACGGTTGAAGCGGTCGCTCGAGGAAGATGCGAAGCAGTGCGAGTGCGGCGGCGATCTGTCGCGCTGCGACCTGCTCGCGGACCTGGCCGTCGATGACGCGCCGCCTTCGCCCGCAACGAGGAGCAGAGATGGAGAAGGAGAAGGAGAAGACGGCCATCGAGGCGGCCAATGAGCCGGCCGAAGGCGCGCCGGGGCAGGCGAGCCCCCGACGGCGTCCGCCGAGGCGGGTTCGACGCTGCGCCTGTACGACGAGCTCGCGGCGTGGTGGCCGCTCGTCGGCGACGCGGCCACCAAGTATGCCGTGGAGGCCGGCGTCTATGCCGACCTGCTGGCCGAGACGTGCGACGGGCCGATCGAGTCCCTGCTCGAGATCGGCAGCGGCGGCGGCAACAACGTCCTGCACATGAGCGCCGGTTTCGCCGCCTGCTGCTCACCGACGTCTCCGAGGGCATGCTCGCGGAGAGCCGCGCCCTCAACCCCGAGTGCGAGCATCGGCTCGGCGACATGCGCACGCTACGCCTGGGTCGGATGTTCGATGCCGTGTTCGTCCACGACGCGGTCTGCTACATGACGACGGAGGCCGATCTGCAGCGCGCCATGGAGACGGCGTGGGCCCACTGCCGGCCGGACGGGGCGGTGCTGTTCGCGCCCGACCACGTGCGCGAGAACTTCCCGGGCGCGTCGACGGACGACGGCGGCCGCGACGAGCCCAGGCCCGCGGGGGGAAGGCGTGTGCTCGCACGGACTGCGCTTCGTCGAGTGGCTCTGGGACCCCGACCCGGACGACACGCAGTACATCGTCGACTACGCGTTCCCGCTGCGCGATCGCGACGGCTCGGCGCTGGTCGTGCACGACCGCCACGTCGAAGGCCTGTTCGCCCGCCAGCGCTGGCTGGACCTGCTGACCGAGGTCGGCTTCGAAGCCCGCAGCGCGCCGTTCGTGCACCCCGAGGTAGAGCCGGGCCTCCACGTGATGCTGGTCGGGTGCCGGCCGCGGTGAGGGGATCGCCGTGTATCCGCCGATGAGACCGAGCCGTTCCTGCTGACAGCCGGGCGATGGCCGCGATGAGGGGGAAATGGCCATGCTTCCGCCGGCAGACCGCACGCGACTCGCAGCGCAGGCGCCGGGCGCGATGAGGGAACGCGCCTTGCTGCCGCGGAGGGTCGTCCACGCGAACGGCGCTGGCGGGGAAATCGCCGGCGGGGACGCGAAGGACGCTTCGGACGGCCGGCAGCGCGGCGACCTCTCGGTCTGGATCTCCGTCGGGTCCGCGCTGACAAGAGTCATACGTAATTTACGTCATCAGCGCATTTCGTAAAATAGCGCTCGTGATCACCCCGCGCCCGTTCTGGGTCGATCGCATCAAGGCGCTCTGGCGGTCGAGGAGCATCGTCTGGTTCGCGGGCGCGCGGCGGCTCGGCAAGACCGTCCTGGGCCGCCAGATTCCCGAGGCGCAGGTCTTCAATTGCGACCTGCCCTCGCTGCGTGAGCGGCTCGCGGACCCGTAGCTGTTCTACGGAGGCCTCGCGGCGGACTGCCGGATCGTCCTCGACGAGGTGCATCGCGCCGAAGATCCGTCCGGCCTGCTCAAGATCGGTGCCGACGAGCACCCCGGCGTCCGAATCCTCGCCACCGGCTCCTCGACCCTGCACGCCAGCGCGCGCTTCCGGGACTCGCTGGTCGGCCGCAAGTGGCCGGTGCGGCTCGCGCCGGTGCTGTGGCGCGAGTGCCGGGACTGGCTCGGCTCTCTCGACCTCGAACGGCGGCTGCTTCACGGCGGGTTCCCCGAGCAGACTGTTGGCCGCCGCCCCCGACCCGCAGTGGTTCGAGGAGTGGGCCGACAGCTTCTTCGCCCGAGACGTCCACGCGCTCTTCGGCGCCCGCAACCGCACCGGCTTCCTGCGCGGGGTGTCGCAGGCCTTCGCCCGGAACGGCGAGCTGCTCGACGTCACGTCGCTCGCCCGCGACGCCGGCGTGAGCCGCCCGACCGCGGTCAACTACCTCGATCTCCTCGACGCTGTCAGGTGACCGTCCGCCTGCCGCCGTTCCACGGCGGCGGCCGGCGCGAGATGGTCCGCCGGCCGCGCCTCTACGCGCTCGACACCGGTCTGGTCTGCCACTTCAGGGGCTGGACCGGCCGGCGCCCGACCGACCGCGGGCCGCTCTGGGAGAATCTGATCCTCGACGAGCTGCTGACCGCCGTTGCCCGCAGCAACCTCCACTACTGACGAGACGCGGCCGGACACGAAGTGGACTTCGCGGTCGTTACGGGACGCGACCGGGTGGCGGCCGTCGAGGCCAAGGTGTCGCCCCAGGCCTTCGACGCCAGGTCCCTGCGGGCGTTCCGGGACGCCTATCCGCACGGACCCAACCTGCTCTGCTGCCCGCTCGTGGCCGAGCCCTACCCGAAGCGCTTCGCCGAGCTCACGGTGACGGTCTGCGCCCCGCACCACGCCGGGCCGCTGATCGAGACGTGACTCCGAACCGTCGCATGCGGGCAACGCCGACCCGCGAACGAGCCATCCGGCCGGGCGCCGCAACTGCCGCCGGAGGGCGCCGTTGCCGGCGGCGGCGCTGATGACGCCGGCGCCCGTCTCCAAGACCGCCATCGCCACCATCACCGGCGTCTCCCGTACCGCCCTCTACAGCTTCATGAGCACCCGAGGGCTCAAGCCGCCCGACTAGATCACGACGCATGGGTGGGGCGAGCTCGTGGAGATGAATACCCGGTCATCGCCCCGCAGCAGCGAAGTCACATCCGCCTCGCACAGTCCCCGGTCAACGGACATCGGAAGCAGTCCGGTTCTGTCGGGTGGCACCACTTCTGGCCGATCCACCATGCTGGCCAACAGAGTTCGCCCGGAAACGTAGGCGGTCTGGTCCGCCCGTCCGGAGGTGGCCGGACCCGTCCTCGCTCCGTGGTGTCTCAGCAGGAGTTCAAGAAAAGCGCTTCGGCCGGATCGAGGCACTACGGGTCGCGCAACTCGACCGCTGCTACGCCCACGCCGAGCGTGCGGTTGTCACTGGTGTCGGGGACGTGTGTATCGCTCGCCAGCAGGATCTCCAGGCTGGGCGGCGTCAGCCGGCAACCGTCCAACGCGAACGACTCGGCCCAGCGGCCGCTGATGGTGTCGTCGAACAGCACGCAGCCGTCAGCCTCGATGCGGAGCCACTTCGGCGGCCCGGTCATCACCACATCTATGTCGAGTGCGGCAGGCGCCGTTTCCCGATCGATTGGAACATTGATCCGTGCCTCCCCGGTGGTCCAGCGGAACGCACGGTCCTCGGGGGCGCATTCCCGATTTCCCGGTCACGCGCTCACACCCACCGGCGTCATGGCCATCCGCTGCAAACAGTTCCATCTGCCGGACTTATAGAAAGACCGCAGGAGAAGAATCGCGTCGACGCTCTCCGGTAGCCAATAGATGGATGCGCCCTTGATGCGGAGATTGATGACGCGACGGATGGCGCTTTCGACGGCGCCGCTGCCCCGCGGAAGCCCGAGCCCGACCATTGTGGTGTAGGCGAAACGATGACGGTTCTTCAGGAAGTAGTTGAGGTGCGTGCGGATCTTGCCGGCCGTGCGCCCGCGGCACAGCTCCCGCAGGCCGTATAGAAGTCGATCAGCCCCAGCACCTGTGTCGGCGAGAGCCCGAGCGCGGCGATGAGGCGCGGGATGCGTTGCCAGATCCAGGGCGCGCCGTCGGCGATGAAGAGCACCTTGTCAGCGGCGTTGAGGCCGATCTGCCGCGCGTACGACAACAGCAGGGCGAAGACCGCCTGCGGTCCCCGGAGCGTGCCGTCGATGATCGGGGCCCACGTCTGAGACGGTCGCCCGTCGTCGCCGACGACGTACAGGATGAGGAGCTTCGGTTCCTTCCAGTCGGTATGGAATCGGTTGCGCCCCTTCTTCGTCTTGGGGCCACGCTTCTTGCGCCTCACGCGGACGCGGCCGTCGCTCCGCATCCGCCGGGGCAGGTGGCGCACGAGGGCGCTCGCCGCGTCGCCAACCGCGGCGGAGCGCACCGCGCGTTGCAGCACGGGGGTGAGGAGGGCGCCGAAGAACTCGTCGGCGATGGCCCGCAGCTGCTCTTCGCACTGCTCCGCTTCCTCTGCCGACCTGGGCGCTGGAGCACGCGCCTCAAACTCCAGCGCCCGCCGGAGGGCAGTGCGCAGGTGGACGGGAATGTTGCCAAGATCGACCTCGCGGCTCGGGGTGTCGATGGCGCTCTTGTCCATTTCAACGCACCATCATGGGCAGTCCGAGCCGTAATGTCAGTACCACCCTCCCCGTCTGTCCGAAGACCGGCTCAACCTCCCCCAGCCTCACAGTCCATCTTTGCCTACACACTGTTCCGGGAAATCGGGAATGCGCCCCACCACCCGATGTCCCGGTGCGGAGCTTGCAGGACATCCTGACCGCACTCCAGCGGCACCCGGAATGGCGCACCGCGCTGCGCCAACAGCTCCTCGGAGAGGAGCTGCTCGAACTGCCCGCCCTGTTCGCGAAATTCGCCGCCGAGACGACCAGGCGACTCGACCTCCTGACGCAGGACCTGGCAGCGACGAACAAGCGACTCGACGTCCTGGCGCAGGAACTCGCGGCGTTCAAGGCGACGACAACCAGACGACTCGACCGCCTAGGAGTCTGCGCCGCAGAAAAACAGATGCGACAATTGTAGGCGAGCCGACGACGGAAGGACTCGATGTCGACCACATTCCGCCCCTATGTGCCTGACCAGTCGCTGCTGTTGCCGCCCGACGTGCGGGAGTGGCTGCCCGAGGGCCACTTGGCGCACCATGTCAGCGATCTGGTGGACGGTCTGGATCTGACGGCGTTCTACGCTCTGTACGAGGGGGACGGCCGTCGCAACGCGCCGTATGAGCCTCGGATGATGGTGAAGGTGCTGCTCTACGCCTACGCGACGGGGGTGTTCTCGTCGCGCCGGGTCGCTCGGAAGCTGGAAGAGGACGTTGCGTTCCGGGTGCTGGCGGCGGGCAACTTTCCGCAACACCGGACGCTGTGCGAGTTTCGGCGTCGGCACCTGGAGGATTTCCAGGCGCTGTTCGTGGAGGTGGTCCGTCTGGCGCAGGAGTTGGGTCTGGCGCGCTTGGGGAAGCTGTCGATCGACGGGACGAAGGTGCGTGCGAACGCGAGTAAGCGCAAGGCGATGAGCTACGACCGGATGCAGGAAGAGGAACAGCGCCTGGAAAGCGAGATCGAGGCGCTGTTGCGCAAGGCGGACGCGGTTGACGAGGCCGAGGATGCGCGCTTGGGCGCGGAGGTTCGGGGCGACGATCTGCCGGCGGAGTTGCGTCGGCGAGAAGCGCGTCTGGCGGCGATCCGGGAAGCGAAGGCGCGTCTGGAAGCGGCGGCTCGGGCGGCGGACGCCGCGCGGGGTCGGCAGCCGGGGCAGGATCGGAACCCGAAGGGCGGTCCACCGTACAAGCGGGCGTATGGCGAGCCGGACGAGAAGGCGCAGAGCAACTTCACGGACCCGGAAAGCTCGATCATGAAGACGAGCAACGAGGGATTCCAGCAGTGCTACAACGCGCAGGTGACGGTGGACGCGGAGCACCAGTTGGTGGTGGCGACGGACCTGACGGCGAACGCGAGCGACCAGGGTGAGTTGCCGGTGTTGCTCGACGCGGTGAAGGAGACGTTCGACGCGCAGCCGGAGACGGTGCTGGCCGACGCGGGGTACTGCAACGAGCGGGACCTGACGGACTTGGAGAAGCGGGGCATTGACGGGTATGTGGCGCTGGGCCGGGAGGGCAAGCAGACGGCTACCCGCGATCTGAAGGCCCATCCGGCGACGGGTCGCATGGTGGAGAAGCTGGCGACGCCGGCGGGCCGCACGGCGTATGCGGAGCGCAAGTGGTTGTCGGAGGCTCCCAACGGCTGGATCAAGCACGTGCTGGGGTTTCGGCGCTTCAGCCTGCGTGGGCTGGCGAAGGTGCGGTGCGAGTGGGACCTGGTGTGCCTGGCGTTGAACGTCAAGCGCCTGCAGCCGCTGATGGCGGCGTAGAAGGCGGGAGATGAGGCTCCCGACGGCGACAAATCGACGCGCATCGCGGTCTCTGGCGGGCCATGCGGCCCGCGAGGACCAAAATTCGCCATCTGTTCGCCAACTACCGAAAATCTATCCCGCCCTGCCGACCGGCGAAGTCGCCCCGACACGTGACTCAGGTCGTGGGCCGGCGACTCGTTCTGTGCCGCAAATCTCCTGCGGCGCAGACTCCTAGCCGCCGACGTGGGCACCCTGAAAAACGACGTGGGCACCCTGAAAGGCGCCCACGCCGAAACGAAGGCCCGCGCCAACATCGCAGTCATCGCCGACGAACTCGATCTCGAGTACCGACGGATTATTCCGGGAGTCGAACTCAGGCGCGTCGCCAGAGACAACGGAGCCGACCTGCGGGACGACAAGATCAAGAGCTTCGTCGCCAGCGACATCATGGCAGAGGCCATGGACGCGGAGGGAAACACGACCTACCTCGCGGTCGAAGCGTCCTGCACCGGCGACCTCCACGACGCCGACCGGGCGCGAAGCCACGCGGCGCTGATGCAGCGGCTCACGAACAAACCCTGCCGCGCAGTGATCGCCAGCGCCCGCAACAACGACCGCCTCCTCGAACTGATCGACAGCGGGGAGGTCGCGTGGCACCAGCTGCAGGTCCGGATCCAGCCAGCCAACTGAAGGCAACACCGGCGCGGTACGCATCCGAGGCCGCACCGGCGAAAAACCCGGGGGACCGCCTCCGGAACCCGTATGCGTCACCAACACGGCGCGAGAACCCGGAAGGCCGGCACGCCATCGACGGCTGACGACCGAATGCGAGCGAGGAAACTCCCAGCCCCGGCAGCAGGCGTCATCACACCGCCCTAGAGGGGCGAGGGCGCACAACAGCGAATCCAGAGCCAGAGGCAAGGACCGTGCCGCGACCACGGTCCCACGGACACGAGCAGCCAGAGTCCGCAGAGCCTCCGGAACCCCGCGCCGGGCCGGCGCGGATTCAGGCACGGCCGCACAACGCGGCCCGGCCGAAGGACCCGGCGGCCCGCCGGGCAACCCACCCAACGAGCACGCAATGCCCCGGATCATCGAAAACGACGGTGTACGAAATCACGGCTCACGCCCCTGCTGCGATGCATCTCCTCCAGTCAGACATCCCGCTCGTCACAATCAACGGGGCGGCGGACCTGGATGACCGAGCCCGGATAGCCGCGCTGGCGGACCATCTCGTAGATCCGCGTGGCGCGCAGATTCGGATACTGCGCCAGGGTGTCGCGGATGAACGGCAGATACGGGTCGAGGATGCTGGGCCGACACAGGCGCGGGCGGACGCCTGCCGTCTCGCGCTCCACCGCGGCGAGGTCGAGGTGGGCCGGCTCGGCGAGCGCGACTTCGTGGCGACCATCGAGCCGTGGCACGGCCCGCAGGTCGTCGTCTATCGCGAAGAGGCGGGCTCGTGGGAGCGGCAGGTGATCGACGAGATCGGCAGCGGCCATACCATCGTCACCGCGGACTTCGACGGCGACGGGCGGGACGAGATCGTCTACTACCGCCGGGGGATCTGAACGTGGCGCAGTCGGGGACGAGCATCCGCAACCAAATCCGGACCCTGCGGTTCCACCACGGCGAGATGCCGCAGCAGCAACTCGCCGACCAAGTCGGTGTCACGCGGCAGACGGTCAACGCGATCGAGGGAGGCAAGTACTCGCCGTCGCTCGAGGTCGCGTTCCGGATTGCCCACGTGTTCGGCAAGCCGCTCGAAGAAGTGTTTCAGTTCGTCGCCGCGTCCGGGTGACGGGGACGAACTCGTGAGGCCGCAGGAAGTTGACGGCAGGTGTCCGAATGCAGCCGCCCGCGGCACCGTATCCAGCACCGCCTCGGGATGCCGGGGATCCGGCGCCGGCGGCGCCAAGCCCTGCGGCGCCCTCGCCGCCTCCGCTTCACTCCGCCACGCCCTGCCTCCAGCATGATGGACATCGGGTCTGGCTGGCTTTGGCTGGCTTTCATCCCGCGGGGTGGGGTGGCGGCAGCGCCTGCACGGGAGTGACGTACGTGGGTCCGGCTGTTCCTGGCCCGGGAGCCCGAGTCAGGCTCGACGACGAGCGGTGACACCGATCGCCGAGCCGGAACCGCATGCTCTCCAGGCCTTGACGGCCGCAGTCTCCGTTGGCCCCGCCCCGTCATGCGGTCGAGAACGTGGCGAAGGTCTCACACGTATAATTCCATTCGAGATGCTCACCGAGCAGCAGCTCGCGTTCCTTCGCTCGGAACCGGGTTCCAACCGCGTGGCGAAGGCCATGGCCCCTGGCAGGAGTGACGCAGGCGACCGTCGCGAAGGCGCTCGGCCTGACGCAGCCCTACGTCAGCGATGTCGCCCGCGGGCGTTATCGCACCATTACCGTCGAGAACGCCTGGAAGTTGGCCGCCTACTTCGGTTGCCGTATCGAGGATTTGTTCCCGTCACCCCGCCGACCGTCGGATTGAAAGCAGGCGGCACTTCTCGCCTGCGCGGATGTTGGCCCCCCGCGACGATCGTGATGGCGGGGCCGGCCGCACGGCCCCGTTGAGCTGCTGCTGCTTGATGCCACTGCCGGGGCGACGCTTCGCGATCACCTTCGGCGCGTCCTCGCCTCGCGCGTTGTGGTCGACGAGGCGCTCGGCAGCACGCTCAGGCCGCGTCCACCAGGATTGTCCTCCTCCGTGGACGATTCGTGCCCCTTCGGCGCAACAAGTCGCGCTCGGGCAGCCGGAAGCGCGGCCTGTTTTACAGTCTTGGAATGCCTGGCACGCGTCTTGCGCCCGAGTGAAGGTGACGCGCGCGCCCATGGTCCGGGAGACACGGACGCGGCGGACCGCCGATGTCCCGATGCCAGGATCATCAGTTACAACAGCGCGCAACAGGTGTTCAGCGGCACTGCCGAGAACACAACGAGCGCGACAGTCACACAGGTTCGCGTCGAGATCCATCTGTCGAACGGCGTCGAACTCGGTCCCACGCCCCGAGTGGATCTAGCGGCGGGAGAGACGAAACCCGTCGAGCTCGACGCTGGGGGGCAGAGCTTTACCCACTACAGCGATTCCAGCGATGCCGACCAGCGCGCCGACGATGGCCCCCGGCCTGAACGAGCATTGCGCGGTAGATTCTCGATTCCAGAGCGGTGATCTCAGTCCGCAGTTCGGCGATGCCGGCGTCGAACCTCTCCGGCAAGCTCGCCTCCGAACTGACCCGCACCGGCAACGTCTACGTCATGGACGAACCGACCACCGGCCTCCAGCCCTCGTCGCCGAGGGCACGCCGGAGACCATCGCCGCTCACCACGCGGCAAGAACGGGGAGCCGACGCGCATCGCCCGCCGAAGTTCCGCCGCGGCTCCAACGGAACGCTCGCCCGCCCGCCGGCTCCAGCCGGCCGCGTCTCCGCGGAAACGTCTCGAGGCGCTGGTCGACCTTGCCGAAGGCGATCTCGACGGCTCGCAGGCGGTCGTCCATGCGGCGGAGGTCGTTGCGGATATCGGCATTGTCGGCGGAGAGGTCGGCAGAAAATCAGGCAACCTCGACAAGGGTTTCTCCCCGCTCCAGCGCGGACACGATGGCGCCACCCTCGAACCGGCGCGCCAGCGCGGGGGGGAGCTGCGCATCGACAAGGAAACGCAATTACGGACACGGATGCGCAGGCCGCGGATGCAAGGTCGTCCTCCACACACGGTCACGTCTGTTGTGATCCGATCCATCTTGCTCGACATCAGCTCCTTCAGACAACAGCACGCTGGCTGGCCGCGACTGCCACCCGCCGCGAGGTGCGCCAGGTCTGGTTCCGCGCCCTGCGCGCCGGGGGGCGGCAACAGGTCAACCCCGCTGGTCTACGACGGCGTCCTGTCATGCCGAACAACATCCGCTGGGACACGTTCGACGCGTGCCCGTCGATCTGGTCTGCATCGGCGGCCGCACCGCCAACCTCGAGTGGTACGAAAACGACTCGCCGTGAAGCGGGCTGCCGGCGCCGGCCGGTGGAGCCGCTCCAGGGTCTCGAGGCGCTGGTCGACCTTGCCGAAGGCGATCTCGACGGCTCGCAGGCGGTCGTCCATGCGGCGGAGGTCGGTGCGGATATCGGCGTTGTCGGCGGAGTGGTCGGCCTTGACGGTGGCGATCGCTGTACGCAGGTCGTCGATGCGGGTGTTGAAGCCGGCGAACTGCGCGGAGAGCAGCCCGCCGAGGGAGACGTTCGCTGCGACGATGGTTCCGATGATGGCTTTGGTGTCGGTACTCATGGGTTGTGCGCCGTTTTCCCGACGATAACATCGTTCGGCGCTGCCGCCAAGTGCAATCACGTGCGCCGGGTCGCGCCGTCAGCGCCGGAACGGGCGGACGTGCACCGCTACCTCGACGGCGAGTGGAGCTGCGAGACCGTCACCGCCGGCGCTCTCGACCCGTGGCCCCGGAGCGGGTCGAGCGAGGTCGAGGTCGGCCGCCTGGGCAAGCGTGACTTCGTGGCGACGATCGCGTCGCTCTCCGGCCCGGCCGCCGAGCCGCCGGAGTACCGCGGCCCCTGGCCGGCCCCGTCTCGGTTGGGATCGGAAGCCGCACGATGGTCACCGAGTGCATCGTCGGCCCGCCGCTGAGCGAGCCGCTGATCGGCCAGGTCGTGCTCGAGCGACTGGACCTGATCGCCGACTGCGCCAACCAGACGGTGACGCCGCGACATCCGGACTACCCGCTCTTCAAGCGCAAGTGACGACGAGGAGCGCGGAGCAGCGGTCCGAGTCGCCCGAGGCCGCCGCTCGTGGCGAATGCCACCAGACTCTGATCCGGCAACCATGGACAGACACGAGAACCTCAGCGTGCAAGCGCTCCCGCCGTTGTGCCAACGGCCTGAGTTGCAGGCCGAGTACCCGGAACTGCATGCAGTAGTGCAGGCGCTCGTCGACACGGCAGTAGCGGGACCCGCTGCCCCACGAGACTGGCGCAATCGGCGGATCAGCCATGCGGATCGGGATCAACAACTTACGGCCCGGTTCGTAGAAGCGGGAATCGATCCGGCCGGCGGATGCGTCCTCGGCGGAATCGGTGGGCCGCCCCGCGCGGTCAGGCCGACCGCCGCGGAATGGCCTACCATGGACAACATGACGCTCGAGCAACGTGTCAGCGCCGCGGTCGACGAGGTCGTCGCCGCCACCAATCCAGAGCAGATCGTCCTGTTCGGGTCAGTCGCGAAGGGAACCGCAGGCCCCGAGAGCGACATCGACCTCCTGGTAATCGGCGACCCCCGGCGGCACGCCGATGGAAGGCGCACCTGCGCAAGGACCGGCGACCAAGTCGATGTCTTCGTCACCGACCGCGCGAGCGCGGATCGGTACCGGTACAGCGCGGCGTACCTGGAGGGAATCGCCCTCGGAGAGGGACGAACCGTCTACGCCAGGGATCCGGAGCGGGTCCTCCCAGCAGGAGAGGAAATGGTCAAACGAACGCGGTACGACCCGGACAAAGCGGTCGAATGGGTCGAGAAGGCGCGCAGCCGCCTGAAGCGCTTCGAGAGAGACGAGGAAGACGACGACAAGTGCGAATCACTTGCCGACGCCGCGGAACGGGCACTCAAAGCGGTCATCGTGGCCGGCGGGCAACGGGTCGAGCACCGACACGAACTCGACCAGCTGTGGACCCAGGCCAACGCCGCTGCAGGAGAACTTCCGAGAAGAATGGACGACGCCGAGCTGAAAGAGCTGACCAGATACACCGGCGAAGCCCTGTACCCGGTCCCGGGCGCCAGGAAACTGGACCCCCTGAAAACCTGGACGCAGCTCGAAGCCCCGGTGCGGGCGCTGGTGGAAGACGCGGAACAGCGAGTACCGAACCTCGTGGAGCAAACGAAGAGGAGCATCGCGCGCGAGACGGCCGCGCCGCCACCGCGGCCGAGAATCGATCCGCCACCGCCGCGCGCGGGCGGTCAATTGCGCGGACGGTAAGACCGGCGCCGAGGTTGTCCACCGAAAACGCGCGTCAGGAGGTGACAGCACATCCGCCCCGCTCGCGCGGGGACACAACCTCACGCAGAAGGAAGACAACCCGTTCTGGTTGGGGCTGGTCTACCTGAGCGTCATCGACAGCGTGATCTACGCCGAGGCAATCGCGGCCCAAGCAGATCAGATGATCTCCGCGGACGACTACTTACGGAAGACGGTCCACCGCATCAAGAAAACGGCTTGGCTGTCTTCCTTGTGCGGTATGAACAGCGTCGCGTTCTCGTTCAGCCAGTTCGCCGGCAGGTCGTGCTTCTCGGCGATCCGCTGCGCTGCTTCGGTTATGCCGCGCTTCTCGCTGACGATCTTTCCGTCGACATCGTGCGTCGACCGCTGTCGGCCGTACCCGGCAATCATCGCCGCCCCGCCGACGATGTAAACGTGCCCCCGCAGGCCCTCTCGTTCAAGCTCTTCCGACAGTTCGGCGAAGAGCTTCATGATGCGGTTGCGCTCCAGGAACCCAGACATGGTGTTCCCCTCCTCTTGCGTCCAGGCTCCTGGGATCATCAAGCAACAGCGGCCGACAACCGCGAGCGCAGGGCGAAGCTCAAGGGCTTCCTCGCCGGCCGCCGCCACCGAGACGCAGCCTAACGCCGGCACCGCGCAGAAGAACAGACCGACGGCTCAGAGCAGCTGGGTTGGACCTGCCGTGCGAATCTCGTTCTACGCTGTCGCGGACAACGGAGGAAGACCAATGCGCTCAGGGATCGTGACCGGGATCATCGCCGTTGGACTCATCTTTGCGGTCGGGTGTGGAGCGTCGGCACCCGAGGATCGATCAACCGAGACAATCGAAACGGAACCGGCGGCACCGGAACCGGAACCGGAACCGGAACCAGAACCAGAACCGGAAACTGGCGGGTGGCGCGTTAGCCGATCCACGAATCCGCTTGACGACTCGACGACCGTTGTCGCCGTACTCAACGCGGCCGAAGGGGTCGGGGGCATCATTCCTGAGCCAATCTCGCTGATCGCTCGATGCCAGTCGAACACAACCGAGGTGTACATCGTCTCCGCGGCCCAGACAGTCCGGTTCGACTGCGTCACACAGAGCAACTCGCAGCTCCGGCAGGTACGGGCAGCCGGGCGGGATGGCGAGGCGGCAGGGCGCCGGAGTTGCTGGCCGTGTGAAAGGTGAGGACGATGGGTTTCCAGGAGTTCTTTCGGTATCTGGCCGCGGAGCTCGCTGGTCATGGGGAGCTACCAACGAGGCTGGAGAGGTCTTCCTGGCTGTGTGGGAGGGAGAGCGTAATCGAGCACGGCACCGCGTGCTCGTCTTCGATCCGCTTGCGAACGCGTCTCACGGCGTGCGTGAACGTGCGCGCCATCTCCAGCGTATTCGTTCGGAACACGGGCGTTTCTACTGTGTGATCCGGCCGGGCAACTGGAATGACCGGCGCCCGGAGAGCTACCACGAGAATACGCTGCTGATGGTGGGTGGAAAGCTGGTCGAAGACGAAAAGCGCGACGGTTACATCTGGCTTGAAGATGCCGGCCGCATCGCGGCCTGCGATGCGGCCGGCCGCCATTGACGAGCCGACCGGGATCTGCGACAGAGTGCGTAGTCTCTGCAAGCGCGTCCTTCCAGGGAAACACACCAGAACAAGACCGGCGGTGACTCGTTGTGGGACAGAACGTGGATCCGAGTCCGGTGCGGAACGAGAAGGCGTGATAAATCAATAACTTACAGTGAGTCCTGGAGAAGTGGGGAAAGACCCAGAAAGACCCCGGGAGGCCGTAGGGGTTCGATCCCGCCAACGGCGCCTGGTACGCGATGGCGGCGGCCAGAGCCGCGCGGGCCTGCGGCGCCAACCCGTGGTAGGGTGCAGCCCATGGGCGAAATCCGCACCGAGCTGCAGATCGAGAACGCCGGCGACCGCGCCGTCTTCGAGCGCGGGCACGGCACCGAGGCGGCCATCCGCCGGGCGACCGTCGAGGGCATCATCGACACCGGCGCCGTGACGCTGCTGCTGCCCGAGAACGTCGTCGAGCGCCTGGGTCTGCAGGAGCAGGGGACGGCACACGTCACCTACGCCGACAACCGGCGCGACGAGCGGCCCGTGGCGGGGCCGATCTCGGTCCGGATCGGCAACCGCGCCATGATCACCGACTGCATCGTCGGACCGCGCGACAGCGAGGTCCTCATCGGCCAGGTCGTGCTCGAGCGACTCGACCTGATCGCAGACTGCGGCACCGGAACGGTGGCCCCCCGGTATCCTGACGCCCCTATGTTGGCGCTGCGGAGCGTCGGAGACAGCTAAAGTGCACGGACACTTGTACCGGACGGCGGCACCGAGCCGCCGGCACGTCAACGTGGCGCTGGACCAGACGTCCTTCGCACCGATCCGGCTGGACCAAGTACTCGAGCGAGCAGCTCGATGCGCGTACCCCCGCACCCGCGGGGATGGAACTCCTGGCACTGATAAGGCGGACTCCCGCCGAACGCGACAGAGTCGCGTTGCGTAAAGCACTGGAAAACGACGACTTATGAAAGAGGCCGGAAAACGCGTACCCGTCCTGCGGAAAATTTTTGGTGGGACCGGATGCCGCTGGAATTCCAGGGGTGCTGGAGAGCAACCTGCCGGCAGGCAACGGGACCCGGAAGGCCCAGGGAAGGAGTGCTGGAACGCACTAGCGCGACGCCATGCGGTCGGCGGCCGTCGTAGGGCTGCACGCGGTCCTCGTAGGTGCGCAGCACCTCGAAGCCCGGTCTCGTGGGTATTCCCCGGATCCGTGGCCCATCGGCGGCTGCTGTCCCGCCATGCTCATCGCGCCCGTCATGCTGCCGATGTCCATACCGCTCACGCCGGGCATGCCGGTCATGACCGGCATGCCCGCGCCGGGGCCCCAGGGCCGGGGGTGTGCGAACCCATCCCCATCGGGGCTCCCACCGCCCAGCTCGTACTCGGTGGCGGTCAGGTCGACCGCCTCGCCATCGACCGTCACCCGGCGCTGCGCGTAGTCGACGGCGAGCGCACCGAGCACGAACGGTTCCGGCTCGGCGTGCCGTCTGAGCGCCGCCCGCACCTTCGGTCACGGTGACCCATGCCGGCGCGGCCGCCGGCGTGACGGTGCGCCTCGGTGCTACGGCTGCCTGTGCGGGACAAGACACGATTGAGGCCGTGGAGGTCGTGGTCGGGTCGGATGGCGATTCTTCGGACGACACGCGCCAGAGCGGACAGCCCACGCGCGCGGGAGAGCCGAACCAACGGAGATCGACGAGATCGACAGCGGCCATACCATCGTCACCGCGGACTTCGACGGCGACGGGCGGGACGAGATCGTCACCGGGGACCGCGGCGACACGCGCCGGCTGCATCTCTACGCGGCGACCGACGCGGAAGGCGCGGCGTGGTCCCGGCAGGTCCTCGACGGGGACATGTCTCCGTCGGGATGTGCGGTGGCGGACCTGAACGGCGACGGCCGCATCGATCTGGTCTGCAGCGGCGGCCGGACCGGTACACCGTTCGGCGTCGCCGGGGTCCAAGAACTCAAGGCGAACCTGAGAGGGCGCCTCGAAGAGGTCAGGAACGGCACGACCCTCCTCCTGACGGACGGCGGGCACCGGGTAGCACGCCTGATCCCGGAGCCCGGAGCGAGCGAGTCGAAGGACGCCCCGGAAATCGCGTGGAGCGGACGGCGGCTGAAGAAGACCAAGCCCAAGGCGCGCCTGCGGGGCGGAGGCAGCATGGCCGACATCGTCAAGGAGAACCGCAGGTGACACTGCTGTACATGGACACGAGCGCCCTGTTCAAGCGCTACGTGGAGGAGCACGATTCGGAAGCGGTACTCGCAAGGTATAGACGAGGCGCCTGCGGTCGGAACGGCGGTGATCACGCGGGTCGAAGTAGCGGCCGCCCTGGCAGGGGCCGTGCGGGCGCAGCGCCTGGACCGCAACGAGGCAGAGGACGCCAAGCGGCAGTTCCTGGGCGACTTCGCCGGCTCGTCCGACCAGCGCCTCCGTCACACCGATTCTCGTGAATCATCCCACCTGCTCCTCATCTCGCTGTTCGGTTCCGAGGTGGCGAAGGACGTGTTGCAGATCGTCTACTACCGCCGGGGGATCTGCACGTTTCAGTTCGTCGCCGCGTCCGGGTGACGGGGACGAACTCGTGAGGCCGCAGGAAGTTGACGGCAGGTGTCCGAATGCAGCCGCCCGCGGCACCGTATCCAGCACCGCCTCGGGATGCCGGGGATCCGGCGCCGGCGGCGCCAAGCCCTGCGGCGCCCTCGCCGCCTCCGCTTCACTCCGCCACGCCCTGCCTCCAGCATGATGGACATCGGGTCTGGCTGGCTTTCATCCCGCGGGGTGGGGTGGCGGCAGCGCCCGCACGGCCGTTGCTGTGCAATTCGCAGATCCGGTCTGCTTCGGCGGTCGCACCGCCAACCTCAAGTGGTACGAAACGTCTCGCCGTGAGCGGGCTACCGGTGCCGGTCGGTCCTGCCGGTCCTCAGCTCCCTGATGCGCCGGCCGGCCGGTGGAGCCGCTCCAGGGTCTCGAGGCGCTGGTCGACCTCGCCGAAGGCGATCTCGACGGCTCGCAGGCGGTCGTCCATACGGCGGAGGTCGGTGCGGATATCGGCGTTGTCGGCGGAGAGGTCGGCCTTGACGGTGGCGATCTCTGTACGCAGGTCGTCGATGCGGGTGTTCACGCCGGCGAACTGCACGGAGAGCAGTCCGCCGAAGGAGACGGCCGCTGCGACGATGGTTCCGATGATGGCTTTGGTGTCGGTACTCATGGGTTGTGCGCCGTTTTCCCTACGGTATCACCGTTCGGTGCCGCCGCCAAGTGAGATCACGTGCACCGGGTCGCGCCGTCAGCGTCGACAACCAGGACAACGTCCGCGAGGGCGGGCAGCGCCTCCTTCCGCGCGGGACGGTGCTCGGCGGCGAGTGGATTCCGCGAGGGGGGGGGACGGCATGACGCTGCGAACACGGACGTCATCGGCCGGACGTCATCGGTCTGTCCACGCGGATCGAAGAGCCTGGTACGAAAACCCCGGCTGGCGGCGGCACGTGCTGGCCAGCGGCCTGAACCGCTCCATCAACGCGGCGGCGCGGGACCTCGACGACGACGGCATTCCGGAGATCGCCGTCGCCCACGAGTTCGGGACCACGCACGCGAGCAGCCTCGGGATACTCAGTCTGCTGACCCACATGGGCGACCCGACCAAGCCGTGGCGTATCCGGGAGGTCGACCGCACGCCGACGGTTCACCGCATCCGCTGGGCCGACGCGGACGGCACGGGCCGTCCGGTGCTGGTGAGCGCGCCGCTCTCCGGCCCGGCCGCCGAGCCGCCGGTGTACCGCGACGCGGTGCCCGTCGATCTGGTCTGCATCGGCGGCCGCACCGCCAACCTCGAGTGGTACGAACGTCTCGCCGTGAAGCGGGCCACCGGCGCCGGCCGGTGGTCCTCAGTTCCCTGACGCGCCAGGCTCGGGTGCGGGCCGGTGGAGCCGTTCCAGGGTCTCCAGACGCTGGTCGACCTTGCCGAAGGCGATCTCGACGGCTCGCAGGCGGTCGTCCATGCGGCGGAGGTCGTTGCGGATATCGGCGTTGTCGGCGGAGAGGTCGGCCTTGACGGTGGCGATCTCGACAACGACGGCGTCGATTCGGCCGGTCAGTTCGGTACGCAGGTCGTCGATGCGGGTGTTCACGCCAGCGAACTGCACGGAGAGCAGTCCGCCGAGGGAGACGGCCGCTGCGACGATGGTTCCGATGATTGCTTTGGTGTCGTTGCTCATGGGTTGCGCCGTTTTCCCGACGATATCACCGTTCGGCGCTGCCACCAAGTGAGATCACGTGCGTGGATCGTGGCGTCAGCGCCGGAACGGGCGGTCAAGCCGCGCTTCGTCACCCACGTCATCGACGGTGAACTGACCAGCGGCTACCAGCCGGTGGTGACGGATCTGAATCGCGACGGGCGGTCGGACGTCATCGGTCTGTCCACGCGGATGGAAGAGCTGGCCTGGTACGAGAACCCGGGCTGGGAGCGGCACGTGCTGGCGCTTGAATGGCAGGTTGGTGGTGATCAGCAGGGAGCGGTGCTCATAGCGGCGGCTGACGAGCTGGAAGATCAGGTCGGCGGCGCGGGCATCGTAGGAGAGGTACCCGAGCTCATCGATTAATGTGGAGCTCCACGGAAGTAATTCCATTTCTGACAGTCGCGCTCGTGAAGTGTCCGCAGTGACGACGAACCCTCGTCAGCAGCCGGGACAGGCTCGCGGCCGAGGGCTTCGGCTGGACGGGGATCGGGAGTCCAGGGCTGGCCGACCGGCACCAGCCGGTTCCTGCCCACCCGCTTGAACCGCTGACCGCCCCACGCCCCCTGTCGTCGTCGTCATCTTCGACCAGTTGCCGCTTATCTCCCTGCTCGACGCCGACGGCCGAATCGACCCGGCGCTGTACCCGAACTTCGCGGCTCTGGCCGGCGAGTCGAGATGGTTCCGCAACGCGAGCGCCGTCGCCGAGTACATCAGCTTCGCGCTGTTTTCCAGGGATTTCCGGGAACAGACGGGAAGAGGGGGTGGCTCGTCAGCCCGCGGGCGCCACCTCCGGCGCAAAGCGCCCGGTTCACCTCATACGCCGCGTCGACGCTCATCCGATACGCGGGCGAGCAGCTCGGCCGCCGTCCCGCACTCGATCATCCAGTCGCCAACCTCCGCCAACCGGCCCGCGTCGGCAACGTCCTCCAGCGCGGCGGCCAGCCGCCGCGCTGTGGCTGCGTCGAACTTCCGCTCCGCCTGCCGGCACAACAGCGCCCGTTCTTCGGCGCGGCCCTGCGCGATCCCCTGCTCGCGGCCTTCTTCGACCCACTCCTCGGTCCACTCCCGAACCTGTTCCGCCAGCATCGTGCGCACCTCCTCCAGCCGCGGCAGCCACCCGGACTCCCCACCCCGGAAACGCCGCGGCAATAACACCTGCGCCACCCACGACCGGAACGCCTGCGTCAACTCCTCGTCACCCTGCTCCCGCAGCAGACCGATCAACGACCCCAACAACTCCGGCAGCCGCTCCCGATCACGACTCGTCTCCAGCGCGATCAGCGCCGACACCAGATTGGCGCCCGGCGCTGCCGCAGGTCGTGGCTGACATAGCTGGCCGGCAGTGGAGCCAGGGAGGCGAAGTCGAGGGAGCGGCTCCAGTCGCGGGCGGCGAAGCCGTGCAACAGGTCCTCGACCATGCGTGGCCGGGAGAACAACTGTTTGTACGCGGGATCATCCATGGCACAATCCCGCAATCAGATCCCGGCCGGCCATCCCGACATTTCCCCTACAAGCCTACAACCTGCCGCGCCTTGCAGCTGGAATCGCACGGCGCATGCACGTTACCGTCGTGATCATGCCCTGGCGGGTCCGTTTTCGCCCGCACCCGCGATGAGCGACCCGACGATCGACGTCGCCGTCGTGGGCGGCGGGGTGATCGGACTGGCCGCGGCGTGCGCGGTGGCGGCCCGCGGCCGCACGACGTGCGTGATCGAACGCCTGCCCCGCCCCGGGCAGGAGGCCAGCACCCACAACAGCGGCGTCGTCCACGCCGGCATCTATTACCCGCGGGATTCCCTGAAGGCCGTCCTCTGCGTCGAGGGACGCGAGCGGCTGTACGCCTTCTGCGAGGAGCACGGCGTGCCGTGCGAGGGTTGCGGCAAGCTGATCGTCGCCGCCGGGGCCGACAAGATCGGGGCGCTCGAAGCAGCTCGCGAGGCGGGGAGACGCCAACGGCGTCACCGACCTTGAGGTGGTCGACCGCGCTTTCGTGCGCCGGCGCGAGCCGCACGTCGAGGCGGCGGCGGCCACCGGTCGCCGTCGACGGGAATCCCGCGCCCCGACCGTGGCCAGCGTTCTCGCGCCGAGACTGACGCCGGCGTGCGTGTCGGGGGGAGGCGGCTGGCGCTTGCGCTCGAACTCCATCGTCAGCGCGACCGACCAGCGCCCGGCCTTCAGCGAGAAGGTCGACCCGACCACGCGCGCCCGAAAGCGCGGCGCCTCCTGCAGGCGCGGGCGATGGCCCCACGGAAGCTCGATGTACCTGTCGACGATGCGAATGTCCTGGCCGGAGAGGTAGAAGGTGCGCCGGGCGTCGCTCCGCTTCGGCACCGGCGCCCCGAACGGGTTCGACGAGCCGTCGATTCTCTGTTCGGTCTCGCGCCGGCGGTGAAAGGCGAACCAGGCGGCGGCCAGATCCCTGAGCGGCTGCCGGTAGACGCGGGCGGGAACCGGCGGCCGCATCCACTCCGTCGTGTCGGCGGGAGCCTCCCGGCGAACCTTCGTCAGCAGGCGCGACAGGCTCGCGGCCGAGGGCTTCGGTGCGTCCCGATTGGAGCTCCAGGGCTCGCCGACGGGGGACCACGCCTGCTCGGCTGTACCGCTTGAATCGCTGGCCGCCCACGCAGTCGCGGTGCTGGCGCTCCCACTCCGACAGCGCCCAGTTCCCGCCGCGACGCCTCCGCCCAAGCCTCGAACAACAGCGCCCGGGCGTCGGTCGAATTCAGCCGGATCTTGTGCGCGATCACGCGCGCGTCATAGGATCCGTCCCGCCATTTGCGAGGGAGCCGTGATGCTCGGATGCTCGCGGCCAGCCCTGCAGGTTCGACCTCGTCGAGCATCGAGCACGTCAACTACGACGCCAACACACCGCCACACATCGGGTTGTCCCGATGTCCGTGTCCCCGCATGGGGATTCCCCGCGAACGGGATCCCTGCTTCGCTCGGGAGCACCGGCGACGCCGATGGCTTCCCGTCCACAGGCTTTGCTGAGCCGGCAGCTCCGGCCCGTCCGCCACGGCGCCCTGCGACACCGGAGCAGGTGACGCTGGTCCCGGCGGCCGGCACCAGCCGGTATCGCGTGCCGTGGCGTATGCACGCGGCGACGAACTCGTCGGTCTAGCGGCCGGGTGTGCTGGCCGCCAGTTTCCGGTTCAGCCCGCTCTTGCCCCGGACGCTACGTCTGGGATGTTCGTTGGTCCCGCAGGCGGACCGGCGCATGTTCGCGTTCTGGAACTGCTCGATGCCCGACCAGGTCGTGCTGGACCGCGATCCGGTTCGCCCGGCAGCGTCGCTGCAACGTGACGATCCGGGATCTTGTGCGCCAAGTCCTGCGCCACCGTCCTGAACACGTCGTCGTGGGGGAAGTGGGCGGCGCCGTGGCCCGCCGACCTTGCGCAGGCGTTCAACAACCGGGCACGCGGCTCCCTCGCCACCGTGCACGTGAACCACGCCGCAGCGGCGCTCTCGCGCCCGGCGACCTGCGCGATGCAGGCGACGACGCGCTCACGTTGGCGGTCGTCTGCCGCGGCGTCGTCGACCGGATCGAGGCGGCCATCCACCAGGCCGGACGCCGAAGCGTCATCGAGAGGGAGTCGGGCATCGGGAATGCACTGATCGCGCGGGCGATCCACGAGGAGGGCCCCCGCGGGCGCGGGGCGCATTCGTCCCGGTCAACCGCGCCCTGCTCGGCACCGAGCTGTTCGACTGGGAGCTGTTCGGCCACGGCCGGGGCGCGTTCTCGGGCATCGGGGAGCGCGAGGGGCTGCTGGCGCCGTCCTCCGGCGGCACCGTTTTCCTCGGCGAGGTGGCGGAGCTCACGCCCGGAGGGGGGACTGCACGGAGCGGCTCGACCGCGCGTGTCGTCGGGGACGCGTTCGACCGGCACGGCAACATGGCCTTGGCCGCCGGCGAACCGGGCATCACCCGCCAGGGACTGTCGAAGCTGATGGCGCGGCTCAAGATCGACCGCACCGATCCGAGCCGCGAACGCTCCGGTCCCGACCGTGCCCGGCTCGTCGGGCTGCGCGCTGCACGGGGGTGGATCGGCTGCGACCGGGTGCGGCGACCCGCTTCCCCGAACAGGATTCAGACACCGAAAACTAATGTTCCTGGAGGGACGGACCGAAACAGCGGGTGAGAAGCCGATGCGAGCACTGCATCCCGACTTGGGTGCGAACGGATCGAGCGGGCGGCGGCGCCTTGACGCCGCGGCGTTTGTGCTAAAGTATCCGGGTGCATGCGGGGCCTCGGCGGGGGCTGGGCGGCTGGGCTCCCGAGGAGCCCGTGTTCAGCGGCGTGCCTTTGGGCAGCAGGCAAGGTGGCCGGGGAAAATTCCGGGCGATTTCTTGCTGGTTCGGAGGCTGATCGGTGTGCTATGCTGCGCCGTTCTCTGGAAGAGGTTTGATGTGCCAGTGTTCAGATCGGCTCCGGGCGGGTGGTTCGGGGCCAACGCGCGTTCGTCGAGGCGTTGCGTCGTTGACGTGCACGCCGTGTTGCCGGCTCTTTCTCGTGCCTGTCACAAGAAGCCGGGTTCGGTCAGTCGGCCAGTGATGGCCACGGGCTCGCTGAACGGCGGGCCGACGATAGCTTCGAAACGGAGGTAGGGCTTGTGAAAGAGAACTCGGCATTCACCGTTTGTCCTTTTTGGAGGAAGAAAATGATGAGTACACGGCGTGAATCGAATCGCTCGCTCTGCTGGATGGGCCGAACTATGGCCACGGCCATCATGGTGCTCGTCGGCCTCGGGATGTTCGCCGGCTCGGCCGCAGCGCAGACGATGGTCTACGACTACGACAATGGCGAAGCTTGGTGGAACGCTTACCTCTGTCCCGAGATGATGATTCTGCTTCCGCCATACATCGATGGGAACGGTCCCGCTGACGGAACCGCGGTGGAAACGGCGGCGATGCACAAGGCGCGGGTCTGCGCCATGTACAACCGGCTGCCTACCCGTGACAAGCTCGTCATCGAGAGCTTCATCGGTTCCACCGACACGAAGGCCCATGCAAACCACGAGGCTTGGTGGGACGCCCAGGAGGATGTGGACAAGCAGATCCTCGGCGGTGCTTTGCGCATCGCGATAGATGGTCAAAACGACTCGTTCGGTTATGGCGCTCAGACCGAAACGGCGGCACAAAGCGGCTTCGCGACGGCGTTCAATCCGGCCTACGACGACCTTGGCGGTGGGGTGAAGCCAATCGTAAACACGGCCGGCAACGCCCTGAGCATGACGAACGCCCCCGCATTGCCGTTGGTGGGCCTCGGCCTCCTCGGCTTCTTGCTGGCCGGTCGTGGTGCATGGCTCCGCCGTCGCAACGGGTAGGTAGCCTACCCGCACAACACGGTTGACGACAACCGCCCCGGTTCGCCTTCGCGCTGGCCGGGGCGGTTTTTTGTGTACACGCCATCCGGGCCATGCTCCGGCCGACTGAATGACACGCGGGCCAGGATTCGAAAGCCGGAGCTGTCGCGCCCTGACAGCCCGCCACGGTCCATCCTGCGGCGGCGACAGGCCCGCAAAGCCGCGCCAGCTCCCGGAGAGCTCGTGTAGACGATTCTCCGCGGCGGAATGCCCCCGACCATTGACGTACGCCCGCGGCATCCTGTGGGCTCAAATCTGAGCCGAGCCGACGATCCCGAATCCAGGGACCAAAACCTTTGTTCAGCTCGCCCGCCCGCTGAATAACCGGCGGGCAACCCCCGCCCAGTTTGGACGACCGCCTGCGAACCGTCGAGATCGCCTTCGGCAAGGTCGACCAGCGCCTCGAAACCCTGGAACGGCTGCACCGGCCGGCCGGCGCATCAGGGAATTGAGCTGCTCACGGCGAGACGTTCTCGTACCACTTGAGGTTGGCGGTGCGACCGCCGATGCAGACCAAGTCGATGCGGGCATCGCCGTTCAGATCGGCTACCGCGCATCCCGACGGGGACATGTCGTCGTCGAGCACCTGCGGCGACCACGCCGCGCCTTCCGCGTCGGTCGCCGCGTAGAGATGGAGGCGGCGCGTATCGCCGCGGTCCCCGGTGACAAATCTCGTCCCGACCGTCGTCGTTGAAGTCCGCGGTGACGATGGTATGGCCGCTGCCGATCTCGTCGATTACCTGCCGCTCCCACGAGCCGGCCTCTTCGCGATAGACGACGACCTGCGGGCCGTGCCACGGCTCGATCGTCGCCACGAAGTCGCGCTCGCCGAGACGCCCGACCTCCACCTCGCTCGACCCGCTCTGGGGCCACGGGTCGAGAGCGCCGGCGGCGACGGTCTCGCGGCTCCATTCGCCGTCCAGGTAGCGATGCACGTGCACGCCGGCGAAGCTGGCCGTGAACACGGCATCGCCCGGGGCATCGCTCCACGGCTTGACCAGCAGTCCGTGCACCACGCCCAGCCCGTCGTTCGTGACGGTGCGGCGTGTGCAGTCGTCGGGTCGGTACCAGTAGACGGGCACCGCATCGCGGTACTCCGGCGGCTCGGCGGCCGGGCCGGAGAGCGGCGCGCTCACCAGCACCGGACGGCCCGTGCCGTCCGCATCGGCCCAGCGGATGCGGTGCACGGTCGGCGTGCGGTCGACCTCCCGGATGCGCCACGGCTCGGTCGGATCGCTCTCGTGGGTCAGCAGGCTCAGGATGCCGAGGCTGCTCGCGTGCGTGGTCCCAAACTCGTGGGCCAGCGCGATCTCCGGAATCCCGTCGCCGTCCAGATCTCGCGCCGCCGCGTTGATGGAGCGACATAGCCCGGTGGTCAGCACGTGCCGCTCCCAGCCCGGGTTCTCGTATCAGGCCAGCTCTTCCATCCGCGTAGACAGACCGCTGACGTCCGGTCGCCCGTCGCGATTCAGATCCGTCACCACCGGCTGGTAGCCGCTGGTCAGCTCACCGTCGATGACGTGGATGACGAAGCGCGGTCCGGCCCCGCCCTCCTGGGCGGCAGCCGACCGTGTGCCGGCCGCGCCCGGCGCCAGCGACGCGATCGCCAGGGCCAGGAGCCCGTGGCCCAAGGCCGCGTGGCATCGAGACCGGTTACCCACCCGCATCACACGGCGCGACGCGGGAGCGCCGGGTGCCAGGACTGCCAACGTCGCCGCTGTCCGTGAGCGCAGTGTCATTCCGTCCCCCCTCGAAGCACGGCCTTGCGTCCGGCCCGCCGGTCTGGCCGCGCTCGGACGCGCGAACGCGCCGGTCAGGCAGCGCGCGGCATCCAACTCGCCGCCGAGCACCGTCCCACGCGGAAAGAAACGCTGCCCGCCCTCGCGCACGTTGTCGTAGTTGTCGACGAAGTCGAAGCGGCCGTTGCGCAGTTCCAGAGGGCCAGGTCGTCCCGCGCTCCGACGTGCAGGGTCCCCCGCGGTCGTTCAGGTGTGGAAAGACCCGCGAGGCGTTGGCGGTGACGCACGCCACCACCTGCGACAGGCTCATCCCTGCGTCGAGGAACTTCGACATCACGTTCGGCAGGTCCACGACCCCCGTCACGCCGCGGCGATCGGTCGGAGACGAGACCAACGGCTGTGCGAATCGCCAGAAGCTGGCCGGGGTTCTTCCTATCGCAGCGATCAGCGACTCGGATGGGGCCGATGGCCAGTTGTTCTGCCGCGACTACGACGGATCCGACGGTCTGCGTCCCGCGGAGAAGGACATGGTCGACATGATCGGCATGTACCTGAGCGGGCAAGGCATGCCCGACCGACGACGAGGAGGAAGCCGGGCTGCCTCTTGTTCGAGACGGGGCCGCCGCCAAAGCCCTATCCGGCGTAGGATGCGCTGCTGTCGCCTACAGCCCGCCGCGGGAATTCCCACGGCCAGCGGCGTGCGCGCCGCTGCAGCCCCCAGACCAGAACGGCCGGGGCGGCAAGCGCCCAGCCGCGGATCAGGCCCGCGTGCGGGTCGAAGCCGTAGTGGTGCGCCAGCTCGCCGACCGGAACGGCGAGCAGCGCCTGGGCGAGGGCCAGGGCGCCGAGGCCGAGCAGGGCGCGGCGCCAGCCGCTGCGCCCGGCCAGGGCGGCCCAGAGGGCCGCGAACAGGCCGAGCTGGAACGCGGGCACGAGTATCCAGGCTCCCTGGTCGTCCATGAACGTGTGTCCGGCGTGTCCGGCCAGGGCCTGCAGACCGGCCGCCGCGTTGCCGAAGATGGCGCCCCAGAGCGGCGCCCCGGCGAGGGCGGCGGCCACGCCGACGCCCACCGCGAGCAGGGCGCGGCCTGCCGCGGAGCGCGTCCCGGCGGTCGGACCGGCCGCGTAGACGGCGGCCACGCTCACCAGGATCATCGCCACCAGGGTCTGCGAGAAGGCGTGCACCGCGATCGAGTACGAGCCGATCACCGTGGCGGGCACCGCCAGCACGAGCAGTCGCGAGACGCCGAGGGCGAAGAAGACGGCCGGCGTGGCGGCCAGGACCAGGCCGCGGCGCCCCGGGCCGAGGGGCGCGCAGAGGGCCCCCGCGACGTAGAGCGGGATCAGCGGCGTGAAAATGCACTCCTGGGTGACCCGGAAGCCGCCGTGCGCGGTCCGGATCACGGGGCCCGCGACAGTGGTGGCGGTCCCCGCCGCGGCCAGGATGGCGCCGCCGGCGGCCGCGATCCAGCGGGCGACGATGTCCACCAGCGGGCTCTCGTAGAAGAACGGCGCGGTCGCGAAGTAGAGCACCACGAGTACGGCGGCCAGCAGCAGGAAACGCCGCGCCGCGCCGCCGAGCACGATCCCTCCGGTCCCGCCGGCGCCGCCGGCCGGCGCGGCGCGCCCCTCGCGGTTCATCCAGGCGAAGACGTAGCAGGCGGTGGCCAGGATCAGGATCCCGGGCCAGACGTAGACGTGCAGAAGCTGGAACAGGTCCTTGTCGGCCGCCACCAGCGACAGGTTGCCGATGCGGATCACGTTCAGCAGGACGATGGCCAGCAGGCCGAGCGCCGCGCCGCGCAGGCGCGAGCCCCACGCCACGGGATAGGCCAGGATCGCCCCGGCGCACAGCGCCATCGGATCGCCGCCGCTGCAGCTCGCGTTGAAGACGAGCAGGTCCGTGTGCGCGCCGGTGAGCTGGTCGGCCACCTGCTGCTGAATCTGCGCGAGCGGGGTCAGCAGGTTGTCCTCGACCCAGTCGAGCCGCATCAGGCCGAACAGCCCGACGAACCAGGCCCCCAGGGTCAGCACGAAGCGCGTGCCGCCGGGGGCGGCGTTCGGCGCGGGAGTGGATTGCGTCATTGTGTCTCTGTGAGTTGTATCGGCCGCCGGGCGCGGCATAGTCGAGCAATTTTAACATGCGTGGCACGCCGGCCTCCGCCCGCAGCGCCCTCGCGGTCGGCTCCAGCGGTATTGGCGCTACCCGACCGCACGCGCGCGAACATGCGGTAGGATCAATCGAGACGGCGGTCAAAGGGCTCGAGCGGGAGGTTCGACGCCGGTCAGAAGCCGCCCCGGACCATGACCCCGTGCGACCGACTCTCGACGTCGTGCGCCACCGGGCTCACCAGCAGCTCGATGCAGAACGGGCTGTCGCCCACGTCGCGCGGTTCGACCGGATGCTCGATGCTGCGCCAGGTGTCGCCGGCGAGCGAGAGCCGGCCGACCACGTGGCCATCCACCCGCACGGTCACCGTCTGCGGAGCTGAATCCGGCGCCTGGCGGACGTCGAACGCAATGCGTTCGGTGTCGGGCCTCAGGAAGAAGGCGGCGTAGTCGTCGGTTCGGTAGACTCCCCCGCCGGCGGGCCCCGCCGTGTCGTTTTCAACCGCCGACATGCCGATCCGATGAGTCCGGTACTGCGCGTTCCGGATGGCCGTCGGGTCGAAGATCGCCCGCTGGTAGCGCCAGGCGTCGGAGCTGCTCACCCGTCCGTCGACCGAGTACAGGTGGAGGACATCGAAGTACCGGCTCTGGAAGTCGTTCTGGCCTCCGCGTCCCCAGGCGTGATCCGCGTACGTGCGCTCGCGGGGCATTGCCGGATCCAGCGCCAGCGCCGACTTCCCGCTTCCCAGGGTGTTCGGCAGGCCGGCCAGGTCGAGCAGCGTGGCCGGCAGGTCGACGATCGAGGTGGGCGCGCTCGAGAGCTGCAGCGGGCCCTGCGCGCCGAACGGCTTCATCAGGAGCAGCGGCGTGGCCTCGAGCTTCATTCGCCGCAGCGATTTTCCGGATGGCACGCCTTCCCGCTCGGTTCTCGGGGCACCGCGCGGGGAGAACAGGCCCAGCCCATGATCGGACGTGACGACGATGGCGCTGCGGTCGTAGAGGTCGAGCGTACGCAGTCGGTCGAGGAGCGCCCGCACGACCGTCAACGCGCAGCGTACCTGACCCAGGTAGCCTGCCCGGGTGAGACCCACCCCCCCACCCACGTATCTGCAATCTGCGTCCGTGGCGATCGGTGGATGGGGCGTGATCACGTGCAGGAACGAGTACAGTGGGGATTCACCCCGTGCCTCGATCCCATCGGCGAAATCCCTCAGGAACGCCGTGTCTGCAAGAGCCCGCGGCGCGCCGGAAACCGGCCCCCAGAGCGACTCGGCCCGCTGCTGCAGCAACCACGCTCCGTCGCGATAGACGTCGGCCTTGACGCCGTGCGGTGCGTGCCGGAACAGAGACAGATCCAGCAGTTGGGCCGCCGTGCTGTCGAGGTAGGTGCGGTAGCTGCCGTACGGTCTCGGAATAGTGTATTCAACGGCGTCCTCGGCGCCGGGGAACGCCGCGCCGGGATGATCGCGGAAGTAGGCGGTCGCCGACCTGAGCCGGTACCCGTGTTGCCCGAGCGCGTGGAAGACGGAGGGATGCGCCCGCCGGTAGGCCGACATTCGCATGTCGTTGCGATACGGGATGCCGGTGAGCATCGCCGGCATGCTGGCCAACGTCGTCGGAAAGGCGCCCAGGTGATTCCGGTAGAAAGTGAATCCGGACCACGTGCGATCGAAGGTGGAGGGGTCGGCGTCCCGGATCTCGGCCAACATGTGCGACGGGAACATGTCGAGCACGATGTGGATGATGTTCCGGCTGCGCGACAGCTCGTAGATTTCCGGTGGCACCGGACTCCAGCCGGCCACCGCATCGTCCCCGTCGCCGCTCGACCCGCCGGACGGCGCGAGCGTCAGTCCCAACAGGACGACAGCCTGCAGCGACATCAACAGCACGCTTGCCGCCGGCGCCGCCCGGCTCACCGCGTTTGCGAAGAACGTCGCCAGGCCGACCGCAGCGATCCACAGGCCGACCTCGAACGGGCCGCGCCATGCGTGCGACCCGAGGTCGAGGCCTCCACCGTCCAGCAGGCCGTACTCGGCGACCAGCAGATTTCCCTGTACCCAGAGCAGCACGCCGACCGCGCAGAGCGCTGCGACGTAGCCCCGAAACCACCGCAGCGGCAGAATCAACCCGAATGCCGCCAGCGCAGCCGTGAGCGGTCCGAGCAGCCAGATCCAGCGTGGCGCGAGGGTCACGAACGGCACCAGGAACTCGGCCCGATTGGTGGCATGCACGATCCACGGCCCAAAGAGCAGCAACTGGCTCGGGCCGAGCAGCGCGGGAAACAGCACGGCGCGCAAACGGCTGCGTACCTCCCCTACGGTAAGTGCCGTGGCTACCCGGTATGCCGTTCGCCCCGCCAGATAGGCCATTCGCCCGGACAGGATCGCGGCGCCGGCGACCCAGACGAGCAGCACCAGGTTCCCCAACTGCGCGGACACCGTCGCCAGCAGGTAGCCGCGCACACCCGGGTCCGCCGGGAACACGCGGTTTGCGCCGACCGGCTCCAACCGGCCGGCAGGCGGCGCCCATTGCACGCTCAGCGTCCTGGGGCCCCCGCGCTGCCAGTGGTCGATCTCGAGTCGATGCACACCGGTCTCCAGCGCGACGGTCTGTCTCCGGCTGCCCATTTCGGCCGCGATCACGACCTGGTCGTCCACCCGCACGATCACGCCGTCGTCGGCGCCGGCCCAAAAGTCGATTCGTTCCGGGCGCGGGGAGAACCAGACGCCGCGCCAGCGAATGAAGTAGTCCCGGTTCGGGAGGTTCCGTTCGCCGATGAACGCCAGGTCCAAGCTCACGGCTCGATCGTCGACGCGCGGGATGACGGTGGCGTCGAATGCGGCCGGGGCCGTATCGCGGTGGAGGGGATAGTAGTACTCGCGTGTGAACCCTGTGGCGGGGGCCAGGGTCGCTGCCAGTTGCCAGAGCGCCGTCAGCGCGACTGCCGCGTACAGAAACCACCACCACCCGCGCGGGACGCGTTGGAGCAGTTCCGACCGGCCGAACCATCGGCGCATTTGCGGATTGTCTCACCTACTCGCGCACTGAATCCAGGCGCCCGCCAAGCCGCTAGACCTGCCAGCCGGGTCCGCAGCGCAGCCGGATACCGGCGTAGCGCGCCACCCGTCGGCGAGCCCTGGAGCCCCAATCCGGACGCACCGAAGCCATCGGCCGTGAGCCTGTCGCGCCTGCTGACGAAGGTTCGCCGCAGGCTCCCGCCGACACGACGGAGTGGATGTGGCTGTCGGTTCCCGCCCGCGTCTACCGGCAGCCGCTCAGGGATCTGGCCGCCGCCTGGTCCGGCTTTCACCGCCGGCGCGAGACCGAACAGAGAATCGACGGCTCGTCGAACCCGTTCGGGGCGCCGGTGCCGAAGCGGAGCGACGCCCGGCGCACCTTCTACCTCTCCGGCCAGGACATTCGCATCGTCGACCGGAATTGTCGCCAGATCGATTGAATTACCGACCCGCGCGCCACTTGACGGGCGCCGATGCCGTTCAGCCCGCTCGACGACCGCCCGCCCCGCCACCCGAACCCGAGCAGATCCAGCCGCCGTAGCGATGTCAACAGGCATCCGAGCCGTGGGAGCCCCAAGCGCATCGTTCGGCGCAGCAGCGGGCGCCGGCTCGGTCGCCTCGCGTTCGTCGCCGGCGAACGCGCCCGGCAGTTCCCTCGCCTCGGCGACGACCCCGGGCGGCACGCCGTCTTGTGGGCTGGCGCATGCCGCCGTGGCACCGGCGTAGCCGGTGGGGTCCGCGTTCAACCGGCGCTTCAGCGCCCGCGCGACCCGCGCGGTTCCCCGGCGCAGCCTGGGCGCCATGAGCCAGCCGAGCCGATTGTGGGTACGCTCGAGTCGGACAGCACCGCGCCGGCTCGGGGGGACGGCTACTCGCGGGGCTACCGGTCGCCGCCGCATATATCACGACGGCCCGGGTCACGACGTGGAAAGGAACCGGAGGAGCGACCGCCGAGCATGCCGGACGCGCATGGGTAGTGGAAAGGGCAACGCGCGGCCTTGCCGATCTCACCGACGCGTTCAAGGACGACCGGGCGTTCCGCCCCATCGCCGAGTTGGGCGTCTACGAGTTCCGGCGGCAGCTCGAGTACAAGGCCGCCGAGGCGGACGTCGAGCTGACGGTTGCCGACAGGGAGTTCCTGGCGTCGAGCCTATGCAGCGCCTGCGGCGAGATATGCTGAGTCAGCTCCGAGATTCATCCGCAAGTAGTTCTGGAAAACCGGTTTGCGTGACTTGATCGGGTTTCGAGACTCTGCATAGTCAAGGGATGCTCTGACCGGCCTGATTGGCCGGAAAGGAGCATTTCCATGACCGTTCACGGCTCGTGGACCCTCGATCGTCTGGTCGAGGCTTACACCCAACACCAACAACGTACGCGCGGGCTGCGTCCTCAGACTCTTGCGTAGCCGCGCCCGGCTCGTTCGGATGCTCGTCCGGGCCGCTCTTGGCGAGGACCCGGTCGAATCTGCCCGCCTTGCGGCGGCCCTGTCGACCTTGGGGCTGCGGCCCGCGTCCGGGTTGGAGTCGTCCGGTCCCGGTATCGTCCGCGCCCGTGGAACCTCGGTCAGAGGCGTCCCTGCCTCGGTGCAGATGCCGCCGGCGTCGCACGCCAGGTTGGCTACCAGCGCGAACGTCATCTCGTGGTCGCCGCCCGGCGTCAGCCAGAAGATGCAGGCGTGCTCCAGGCCGTCCTCGGTGTGAGCTCCCGAGGAAACCGTCCCTTCGGTGACGGCCACCGACGGTGTGCTCTTGTCGAACGATGCGACTCCCTCGCTGAACTCCACGATCACCTGCGGCCGGTCGTCGGCCCCCTTGTGGCTGCTCGACATGAACCCGCTTGCCGGGAAGGTGGCCGAGAGAACGGCGGTCTCGGTGTTCGTGATTCGTCCGGTGGCCCTGCCTTTGTCCGGGTGGATGCTTCCGCCCCCGGTCGAGTTCTTGAGGCGGACATGGAACGTCCACCGTCGTCGTCGACGTCGTCGTCCTTCACGGTCACCTCGAACTCTTTCGCCTTCTCCCCTGGGGCGAACGTGAGCGTGCCGCTTGCGGCGACGTAGTCGATTCCGGCCTTGGCCGTACCGTCCACGGTGCGGTAGTCCACGGTGATCGTGGTCTGGTCGGTCCGGCGGTCGTCCGGATCCACGCGGAACGTCATGGTCGTGTCGCTGCCGTTCCGGCTTTCTCTTGCGGATGCGAGCCCGGTTCGCAGCCACGCGCCGCGCCTGCCGTCGTTCTCAGGCGTCTCGTCGTCGTTGATCCGGACGGTCTTGCCGTGCTCGCTCAAGTTCCGCGGCGCGTTCCCGGTGCGGCTGGTCCAGCACGAACGTGACCTCGGTGTCGCCGTCCTTCTCCTCGTCGTCCGGCTTGCGGATGGGGCTGGTGGTCGCAACCACGTCGCCGCCCGGAATGGTGATGACCGGGGGGTTCGGGACGCCGCTCAGATTCCACCGAGCGCGGCTCGGGTTGGAGACGCCGAAGCCCACGGCGGCGTCGTCCTCGAGCCGGTGGGACATCCTCAGCGTGAGCTGGAAGGCCTCGCCCTCGGCGCCGATCGTGGGGTGTTGGTCATCGACGTGACCGCGCAAAAGACCGAGGACACGTTCGAGGCCAAGGGGTTCAGTCCACGCACGGCGGGTCTGCGTACCGTGGCGGGCCGCAGGCGATGACGTCCGCATAGCCGGCGGGCACGGGTCCCCGGCGGCCTGCCGCCTTGCGTTCCCCGAGCTCTACCGCGACTAGCTGCTGCAGGCGCAGCGCGGCCGGATCGCCAGGCGTCCAGAGAGGCCCCAGGGCGCGTTTCTCATCGTCGCAAGGCGGGCTCCCGGTCGTCCGCGATTCGAGGCCCGCACAGCCAATCCTCGCGGCTCTCAGAGCATGGGCGCGCGCGAGCCCCCAAATTTCTGGCCGTTCGCAGACTATTCTGGCCGTTACGTGTAAAGTGACACGTAATGGCTCTTACCAATGCGGAGCGGCAGCGCCAATGGCGAAAGAAACACCCGACGGAAGCCCAGGCGCGCCTTGAGGCCCACAAGGCCAGGAAGGCCAAGAAAAACCCCAAGAAGACGGCGGTGACCGAGTGCGACCACGACGATCGGGGCGTGCGGGTCGAGCTCACGCTCAACTATTGCGGTAAGTGCCGGCAGTTCCTGATTGTTTCGCAACACGCGTACGAGGAAGCCCACAAGGTATGGCTGTCACGCTCTCCCGAGCGCGATGGCGAGGGATAACTCGAGCACGACGCTGACACGCTCGGTGCCTCCCGGCCAGCGCATCGTATCGCGGCGACACTCGCCTCGCCGTGACGTCTTCGTAGCCATCCTGGTCACGCGCCACGCCGTGCCGTCGGCGGTTCGGCCCTTGGATAGAGGTCGGTACGACCGGCCGGCCGCAGCAACATCGCCAATCTCCGGGATCGCAGGCGTTCGAACTCCATTGGGTCTCCGCCCGGCCCTACTCACAGGCGTCGCCGTCGCGCAGGGTTCGCCGCGCACCCGTCGCTCAGCCGCGTGCGCGCCGGGCCGTAGGTGCCGCCATCGCGCCGGACACCACGCGGCCAGCCGACGTGCCGCAACTCGGATGTCCGCCATCGTCGTCAACCCGTCGGACCGTTACACCTCGCTTCTCCTCGTGCAGCCGCGCGACGGCGCCTGCCGCTGAAGCGCGGCGGCTCGAGGCAGACGCGTCAGCCGCGGCCATCGGCCGTGCGCTCTCTATCGTCGACCACCGCCCCGTCAGTGAGAAGCATCCCATGCCCGCCGCATCCTTTGCGCTCGTCGTCGCCGCGTCCCAGCGCCTGCCACCGAAGGCGAGCAGGGTTCCGGATCGTCCAGGCGGCGCCCGTCGTCGCTGTCCGTAGCGCCTCGCCGGTCTGCAGGAGGGTCGACGCGCATCGCGCAGGAGCGGCGCGCGTTGTGCCGCATCTCGTGCAGGACGTGGTCGAGCCCCCCGTTGAAGAACCAGTACACCGTGTCGATCGCCGCCGGGCCGATGCGCACCGTGACCCTCGTTCGCCCACCATGCGGTCCTCCTTCTGCCTGTCCGTTCTCGGCCAGCTCTCGTTATCCGGTGTGCATCGATCACCGCCCGCAGCTCGGCGGAGCCCGCGGTCACCGCTTCCGACGCAGAGCCGCCGGCCATCGCCAGCGCCGAGCCGTAGGGGTCGGGTCCGGCTGCCCCTTCGTCGCTGCCATCGTCGCCGCCTGCGGCGGCGCTCTCCTCGGCCCGGACCACCTCAGTGCACCGACGTTCGGCGGCGGCCAGCCGCGCCGTCAAGTCCTCGCGCCCAACATCGAACAGCCGCTCGGCGCCGCCGTCGGTCTCCAGCATCGCGACGGCCGGCCGGCGCCCGGCCGAGCGTGATGGTATCGAGGGAGTTCCCGACCTCGGCCGTGGTGGCCAGCGGCCCCTGACGCCCGGCGATGTCGCCTTCGGCCTCGCGGCAGACGACGTACCAGCCGTCGGCGCCCCAGGGCACGTACTCTCGCTCGAGGCTTCGCTCGCCGGCGTCGAGCCTGGCCTCTAACTGCCGCCACGTCCGGCAGGCGTTGCCGTCGTCCTCGACTTCGCCATCGATTACCCCGCCGGAAAATCGGTGCCCCGCTCCTCCATCGGTTCGCTCCCCTTGGCTTTCGAGGCGAGTCTCGTGCCGTTTCCGTCTCATGGTCAGCGCTCCACTGCTGCGTTGCGGCCATGTTCTCGATAGCGCAGTCCTGGCCTCCCGCCGGACTCGCCAGCGGCCTCTTCATCCACGCGGCGCCCACCGCGGGTAACCGTCGTTCCTGGTTGCGGCTCCTCGTCGTGAAGAGCCACAACCGGCTCCGGCAGCCGCCTGACCTCAACGCTGTCAGCAGATGGTCGCCGAGCAAAATCCCATCCGCATCTGTCCGGCACACGTAGGGCGGCGAACACCAGACACCCGATGTCGGGCGGCACGGAGTCAGTACGTTTCGTTCATGACGAAGGACGCCCTTACCCGCCTGGAAGCTCTCCCTGACGTACTCACCCTCCGCGAACTCGCTGGCGTGCTGCGATGTTCCGAATCGACCATCAAGCGTCGGCTTCGGGTCGGGGTCTTTCCGATCCCGACGCTGCGCGGTCTCGACAAACGAGTGCGCTTCGCGAAAGCCGCCGTCGTGCGCTACCTCGAGGCCAGCGGCCGGGCGAGGAAGTCGCGCGCGTAGCTCGATGACCGTCCACCACACCTCGGCGACCGCACAATGCTCGAACTCGAGCCCGACATGCCATCCGCGACCAGGCCTGCTTCGCCCTCGGGCTGGCGCGTACCCGACGGCCACTTCGGCACTACTCTTTCGAACCTCGCGGCGCCCAAGATCCTGTCTCCCGCGAGGGTCCCGGTCCAGGGCCCACCATCGCCTGCTCCCCGCAACTTGGGTCATCAGCGGTGGACAACCCGCGGCTCCACGGACGACGCCGAGGCTGTCCGGTTCGGCGTCCCGATCATCACCGCGCTGGTTCAGCCGAATGACTCGACGGCAGCGGTTCATCGCTACGTTCCGACCATTCGCGTACGCGTACGCCTCGACGCGGAAGCGGACGTACCTCTATCGCAAGGCCGGCGACGCCCGGCTGCAGGTTCGTGCCGGTGCGAGACACGCTCACCGAAGCGCACGTGCGCTCTGCGCTTCACCAATTCGGATGCTTCGACGACGACTTCCGGACGCAGCTGGACGTCAATGAGACATCACCGAGAGCCCGGCATTCGGCGTGAGACCGACGGCCGCATCCACGCTTACGTCCGTGCCGACGGGCAGCTGCGCTTCAGGCGGTTTCCGGCCGGCACGCCGCTGGAGACGGTTCGACGGTGGCGCCTGGACACTCGCGCCGCCTTGAAGCTGACGCAGCGACCCGCGGGCACCCTGGCCGCGGACATCGACCCGTTCCTGCGCCAGATCGCCGATCGGCCGCGACTCGTGGCGGAGCGACGCCAGCAGCTGGAATGGTGGGCGGCGCGCCTCGGCCACCTTCGGCGCGACGCTATTGCGCCAGCCGACGTTCGGACCGCCCTCGCCGAGCTGCGGCAGACGCATGCCGCGTCGACGTGCAACCACTACCGTCAGGCGCTCTGCTCGCTGTACGGACCCTCGACGGTCGTGATGCGCCGAACCCGGTGCGGGACGTCAAGCCGTTCACGAGCCCGCCGCCGGAAGCGCGCGGCCTCTCCTACGACGTGGTCCAGCGCATCCTGGCGGCGATGTCGGATCAGGGCAGCGCGATGGTCAAGGGGAAGCCGCGGGCGTCTGCGTCCGCCGCGAAGGTCCGCTGTCGCGTCCTCGCGTTCACCGGGCTGCGACCCGGCGAGCTGATGCGCTACCGTCCGGAGCACTGGAACCGGACGATGCAAACGCTCGTGGTCTACACGGGAAAGGGCGGCCGCACACGGACGATTCCGCTCAGTGCGTCGGCCGCCGAAGCGCTGGCCGATCTGGAAGCCGTGGGCGCGATCGGACCGTTCTCGACCTCCACTGTTCGACGCGCGTTCATCCGGGCCGCAGCCCGGATCGGGATTCACGGCGTACGCCCCTACGACCTCCGCCACAGCTACGGCACGGCGTTGTATCGCGCCGCCGGCGACACGCGGCTGGTCAAGGACGTGCTCGGCCACTCCGACACGCGGATGACCGAGCGCTATACGTTGGGACACGTGCCCGAGGCGATGCGCTTGGCGACGTCCCGCTTCGAGGAGCAGCTCGAGGTTCCAGATGCACCGCCGGCAGCGGGGAAACGGGCTGCACGCGGCGCAGGACGTTTGCACCGACCCGCAGTTCCGAGCCGCTGTCTGGTCCGACCGCCCGCAGGCGGACACGATCGACGAGCACCCAGCGGAGGGCAGCCACGGCAGGATTCCGCGCGGCGCAGCCGCATGACCCATGCCCACGTGACACCTACACTGGAACCATGACCCGACTGCATCGAATCACGCAGGATCCGGACGTCATGGGAGGACGCCCGTGCATTCGAGGGCTTCGCGTGACGGTCGGGACCGTCGTGGGGCTGCTGGCCGCCGGCCACGACGCCGACGAAGTGCTGGCCGCGTATCCGTATCTTGAGCGCGACGACATCAGCCAGGCACTGGCCTACGCCGCATGGCGCAGCGAGGAGCAGGAAGTCGCGGTCGGTTCGAGTTGAAGCTTCTGATCGACATGAACCTGTCGCCTCAGTGGATCGAGGCGCTGGCGGACGCGGGCATCGAAGCTCACCACTGGAGCAAGGTCGGTGACGGCGCGGCTTCCGACCGAGAGGTTTTTTCAGTGGGCGCGGCGGCACGGATTCGTCCTGCTGACCCACGATCTCGACTTCAGCCGGATTCTCGCTCTCGCCGGCGGCCGGTCGCCCAGCGTGGTTCTGCTCCGCACGCATCGCCTGCTGCCGTCCGACTCGGCAACGTCGCTCGTGGAGGTGCTGCGGCGGCATGCGGCGGAGATCGAGACCGGAGCTGTCGTGGTGGTGAGCCCGGACCGCTACCGGGTTCGACTGCTCCTTGCCTCTTTCCGGCCCGTGCCGCCTCTGCGGCGTTCGGGTCCGACCGGGTCAGAACCACTCGCCGTCTCCATCGAACTCGCTCTTCTCCATCCCTCCCCTCGTTGGTTCTTCGTCCAGCGACCGGCAGCGCTATGATCCGTCTGCATCGGCCCCCACCGCCCCGCGACGAGCCTCATGACCAGCGTCGAATACACCGAGGAATTTCGAAGCCTGGTGGCATACGCTCTCCGAACAGGAGCAGAATGACGTGTCACGCATCGTCGACATGCTCGCCGAACAGGGTCCGCGACTGCCGTATCCGTATTCCTCCGCGGTCGAGCAGTCCCGCCACGGCCACCTGCGCGAACTCCGGGTCCAGAGCAGCGGGCGTCCCATTCGCGTCTTCTATGGCTTCGACCCGCGCCGTACGGCGATCCTCCTGATCGCCGGCCACAAGACGCACCCGACACGCTTCTACGACCGTCTCGTCCCCCGCGCCGATGCGATCTATGATCGCTATGTGAACGAGTTGCGCCGCGAGGGGCTGATTCGTTCTCGCGAGAGGTCCAGCAAATGACGCATCGACCTTGGTCCGAGCTGACGAAAGACTGGAGCCCCGAGCGGCGGGCCGAGAACGAGCGCGCCAAGGCGAAGATCCGCGCCCACATCCGCGACCTCCAGTCCGCCGCGCCGCCCGACGCACGCGATGCACGGTCCGCTCGATCGACGCCGCAGGATCTCGCTCCGTCGACCCGCCCGCTCGGCCCCCGCCTCGGATCACGTCCGCGACTAGCGGCCCCGTCGTCCACTCCTCCTCCGGCGCCTGACTGAAGGCTTCGTCGACGGCTGCGGTTCTCGCCCGCGTCGTAGTCCCGGGACGCGGACCATCTGCTCGACGTGGCAAGCCCCTTCCGGCGTCCGTATCTGGTGAATGACGGCCTCGATGCCGTCGACGACGCGGCAGACGACCGCCCACGGCAGTTCGCCGCTCGCTGCATGGTTCAGGTCGCCAAGCGTGACAGCGCCGCCGTCGCGTTGCTGGCGTGGACCGTCGCCAGGCTGCCGCCGTGCCCCGTGTTCAGTGCCTGGAGCAGGTCGGCCGCCGCGCCGCCGCGCACCTCGCCGACCACGATGGGGTCGGGCCGGTGGCGCAGGGCGTGCCGCACCAGGTCGCGGATCGTCACGTCCGCGGCCGACTAGGCCCCGCGCCTCGAACCGCCGGCCGTTCGCGCGGCGAAGCCCAGCTCCAGCGTGCCCTCGATCGAGATGACGCGGCCCCCGGCCGGCAGCAGCGACACCAGAGCATTCAGCAGCGTCGTCTTCCCCGAGCCAGTGCCTCCGGAGATCAGGACGTTGCGTTCGCTCCTGAGCACGGCCGCCGCCGCCTCGACCAACGGCGCCGAAAGCGAGCCGCTCGCGGTCAGCTCGTCGGTGGTGAAGGCCCGGCCGCCGAAGCGGCGGATCGTAATCGCCGTCGTCGGCCCGCGGCGGGCTGCACACGCCCACGCACGAGCCGTCGGCCAGCCGCGCGTCGATGACCGGATCGGTCGCCGGGTCCTCGCCCAGCGGCCGGGCCATCTGGATCGCGGCCCGCCCCACCACCTCGGCAGTCGGCGTCGACGTACTCGACCTGCGCGTCCGGCACCAGCACCTTGCCGCCCTCGACCGCCAGCCCGAGCGCCGCGGCAGCGACGCGCCGTGCCAAGTCCGCCGCGTCGCGGCTCCCGGCCGGCCGCGCGCGCTCCGTGCGGGCCGCGATCCGGCCCTTCAACTCCGCGTCGATGCGGACGCGCACGACGCGCCCGCCCCTCGATCCGCGCCCGAGCCGCGCTCCGCACGGTACACCGCCACGTCGTGCCCGATCTCGGCCGGCTTCACCGCACCGGAGAACGTCCGCTGCTCCGGCCGCCCCGACGACCGCCACAGCGTCTCCGTCCGCGCCGCACCGGCCGGTGTCGCGATGTTCTGAAGTTCTCCGGAAGTTCTGCGGAACAACTTCCGCATTGTGCGGAACTCCTCGGAAGCGCCTGGACCAGGGCGCCGCCCGGATGGACGAACCACAGGTCGTTGCGCCTGCTGGCGCGGCGGGTCGTCGAGTTGGCGATCGTCGAGTCGATCAGCCACGAAACCATCCGGCGGACGCTAAAAAAAACGGGATGACCCAGCGGAAAATCCAGTACTGGGTGATCCCGCCGCAGGCCGATGCCGAGTTCGTGGCGCACATGGAACAGGTCTTGGATCTGTATCAGAAACCCTACGATCCGGATTGTCCCGTCGTGTGCATGGACGAGCAGCCGGTGCAGTTGGTCAAGGAAACCCGCCCGCCGATGGCGGCCACGAAGAACCGTCCCCGGCGTGTCGACTGCGAGTACGAACGGGCCGGCACGGCCGCGGTCTTCCTGTTCAGCGAGCCGCTGGCGGGTTGGCGGCAGGCGACCGCCCGGGCCCGGCGTACGAAGGTGGACTGGGCGCTGGAGGTCGCCGGCCTGTTGGAAGGACGCTACGCCGAATGCCCGAAGATCACCTTGGTGTGCGACCACCTCAACACGCACACCAAGGGAGCCTTCTACGAAGTGTTCGAGCCGGCCCGGGCACGGGAATTGGTTCGTCGCATCGAGTTCTGCCACACGCCGAAACACGGGAGCTGGCTGAACATCGCGGAGAACGAACTGAGTTCGATGACGCGCCAATGCGTGCGCGGGCGCCGCATCGGCGACCTCGGGACGCTGCACGACGAAGTGTCGGCGTGGTCCACCGACGTCAATGGCACGCAACGCGGTGTCGACTGGCAGATGAAGGTCGACGATGCGCGCTGTAAGCTCAAGTCCGTTTATCCGAATATTATGAAGTGACGAACCACTAGTGCTGTGCCCTCCGCACAGCGGCTCCGCCGGCCCACGCGGCCAAGCGGAGCCCGAGGCGCACGCCAACAAGGATCTTCCTCAGCCCGGCCGTCGGCACCTCACCGTTCAGCCCGAGATTCGGAACCTCGCCAACGTCCACACCGCCGCGACGAAATCGGTCCACGAGATCTTCTTGCCCTCGGCGAAGGTCCGACCCGTGTAGCTGATCGGCAGTTCGTGAATCCGGATCCCCTTCTTGAGGAGCTTCGCGGTGATCTCGGGCTCGATGTCGAAGCGGTTGCAGACGAGATCGATTTCCTCGAACAGGCGCCGCGCGATCAGCTTGTAGCACGTTTCCATGTCGCTGAGCGATGACCCGTACAGCAGGTTCGTCAGCGCGGTCAGCAGGCGGTTCCCGACCCAGTGTCGGATGAACATCGCCGGGCGGTCGGTCAGCAGGCGCGATCCGTACACGACCGGCGCGCCGTGCTCGTCGGCAAGGGCCAGCAGCCTGGGGAGATCAGCCGGGTCGTACTCCAGGTCGGCGTCCTGCACGATGACGTAGTCGCCCGTGGCGCGGGTGATGCCTGTGCGGAGCGCGGCTCCCTTGCCGCGGTTGATCTCGTGCAGCACCACGGCTATGCCGGCGTCTTCGCGGGCGGCCCGCTCGACGAGCGCTTCTCGGGTGCCGTCCGTCGAGCCGTCGTCGACGACGATAATCTCGGCTTCGAGGTCGACCGCCAGCACTCTGTCGAGCACCGCCAGAATCGTGGCGCGCTCGTTGAAGACCGGAACGATAATGGACAGGCGCATGGCCAAGGTGCAGAGGTTCTTCCTTCGCGCTCCGGCGCCTCGACGCTTGGCGCGACGGGCGCGAGCTCGACGACATGGCGCCGCTGGCCGCCTACCATCCGGCCGCAGCGTCGCGGCCGACAAGGTCGCCCTCAAGCGGGGGTCGCGAGCACGGCCGTCAGGTCCGCGGCACTGAACGGCCGCGCTTGGCCCCGGCCGCGATCGCCGGCGGTCCGCCGGTAACCGGCAAGCACCCAGGCCCTGCGTTCACGGGCCGGGCCGGGGCTGCCTGGCCGGACAGCTTCGCGCGGAAGCACGCCGCGGCAACCGCCATCGCGGAGGTCCTGCCGCCGCGCCGACATCCGGGCTGACGTATATTTTGTACGGCGCGACGGCGCAAGAGCGCAACAGCGATGCGCGGCCTACCACTCTCCCCGCGACACTTCCGGGCAATTGCCGGCGGCTACGGAGCGCTGGTCGTTGCGCTGACCGTGCTTCTATTTGTCCTCGATGCGCGCGTGTCGGAACGAATCGGCCTGCAGCGTGAGGTGTACCCGGATGTCGGCTTCAGCGGAATACCGCGGGTCGATGTCAGTCGGGGAATCTCTCTGGACTTCCTCCGCGAGGATCCGGCGCTGTCCCGGCGGTTCTTCAGCGTCCGGTGGAACGGGTTCTGGTATCTGCCCGAGGCGGGCGAGTTCGAGCTGCACGGCGCCGGCGACGACCGCCTCGACGTTTGGGTCGACGGCGAGCGGGTGATACGGCGCGGGGCGTCGGCTGGGATGCACACGCAGTCGCGGACGCTCTGGCTGGAAGCGGGCGTTCACCGCCTCCGCGTCGACTACGAGCAGCACGGCGAAGCGCGGGCCCTGAGTCTCCTGTGGGCGCCGCGGGGAGAGCGTCCGCGCCCCTTGCCGTCGCACCACATGTTTCAAGCGTGGCCCGATCGGGACGCCATTCGGCTGGCGAACCAAGCAGCGTGGTTGGAACGGATCGTGCCGATCGGCTGGGGCGTGCCGGTGGCGCTCGGCGTGGCGTTCCTGTCGCGGCACGCGCGATTCCGCGCGCTTCTCCGGAAGCTGACCCGGGCGGCAGGCCGCCAGCCGCACAATCATCGCGCCGACGAGATCGCCGCCGCGCCACCGAAGCCGCTGGCGCGAAGCGGTCTGCTGGCTGTCCACGCTGTGTTCCTCGGGTTGTCGGCGCTCTTCTGCTCCAGGGCCTTCCTGCTCACCGACCTCAACAGCCACGCCATCCTCGGAGGCGACCCCGCGTTGATGAACTGGCAGTTGCAGTGGGTGTCGCGTGCCCTCTATACCGACCCCCTGAATCTGTTCAACGGAAACACGTTCCACCCGTACCCCAACGTGGTCGCCTTGACCGACCACATGCTGTCGCTCGCTGTCATCAACGCGCCTCTCTCGATCCTGTCCGACAGCCCGTGGTTCGGCTACAACCTGCTCATCTTCCTCGCCTACTATCTCTCCTGCGTCGGCGGCTACTGGTTCATGCGGGAGGTGACCGGGTCTCATCAGGCGGGCTTCTGGGCAGCCATCTTCTGGGCATTCCTGTTCTTCAGGATCCACCATATCGGGCACCTGCAGGTGCTCTCCTTCCAATGGATGCCGTTCGTCGCCGCCACCCTGATCCGATTCCTGCGGTCCCCGACGCGTGCGCGGACGCTGGCATTGTCCGCCTGCTTCGTCGCTCAGGCGCTCGTGAGCTGGTACCACGCGGTGATCACGACGATCCTGGTCCTGGTGCTGTCGGTCCTGCAGATCGGCCGGCAACGACTGACGCTCAGACACGCGGCGAGCGCCGCCGCGGCCGCTGCGTTGTGCGCTGCGGTCATGCTCCCCACGGCGATTCCCTACCGCCGGAGCCTCGAGGAAACGCAACTCGGCAGTCGTTACGCCGAAGCACTCGTTCCCCGTGACCGGGTGTCCGTATCGAGCTACCTCGAACCCCCGTTGGCGACGCTCCTCGGCCAGATGCGACAGGCCGGCCCCTGGATCTGGGGCGAACAGACGCTATATGTCGGCTACACGGCGCTCGCGCTCGCCCTGGCCGGACTCCTGATCCGGCGTCCGTGGCACCTGACGCCAGACGGGGACGCGCCACCGAGGACCGTTGACACACGGTGGATTGCAACCGGGATCTGCCTGGTCGTCGTCGGCTTCGTACTGGCGAAGGGATTCGTCTCCTCACAACAAGTGCGGCTGCCCCTGTTACACCTCTCCGAAGTGCCCGGACTGGACTTTCTCAAGGGCCTGCGCGCGACGGAGCGTTTCTCGCTTCTGCTCTATTTCGGCATCATGATTCTGTCCGGGGCCGGGGCAGCGACCCTCGCAGCAAGATGCCGGAGCGCCCACTCCGCGTGGATCGCGATCTCACTGGCCTGTCTGATGTTCCTGGCGGAGGTGTATCCAATCCGGCTGCCCTTCGAGCCGCGGCCGTACGAGATCAGCCGTCTGGACGTCGAGATTCCGCGACTCTGGCGCGATGAAACGCGCGCGCCGGTCGTCGTGCACCTTCCGATTCACTATTTCCTGCGCGCCTACGCCACGCCCGAAGCTGTCTACATGCTCGATTCCACACACCACTGGGCGCGCGTGGTGAACGGATTCAGCGGAGCCGAGCCGCGCGGATTCAGACGAACGATGGAAGCGCTGAATGCGCTGCCGGAGAGTCGGGGCGTGGCCGCGCTGACTGAGCTGGAGGTCGACCTGGTCGCCATCCATCGATCCGCACCAACCGCCAAGCGCCGATCACTCGCAGCGTTCTTCGAGGAGGCGCCCTGGGCCACGGTCTATCGCGTCGGCGATGAACACCTCGTGCGGATTGACCCGGCGTCCATTCCGGCGGAAACGGGGAAAGTCGACCCGGAGCGGCCGTGACCGCCCGGGCGGTATCTACCAACACACCTCTGCGGTGTCCCCGAAAAACACCGCACGTGACGAAGGGCGAATCGTTCCGTCTCGACGACAACGATTTCCTCCACGATGCGGTCTCTGTTTTCTACCCGGTATTGGAACAGGCCGACCACGTTTAGGCACCCAGTGGTCCACAAGAGTTCGGACAGATGCAGGCACCCGGATCACCTGTTTCGTTCTTCGGCCATTACCATTAACATGAATGATTCGCCCGCCAGGATCGACCCTGAAGAGGCTGAGATCGGCCGACCGACGCAGACCGCGCGCCGCCTGGTCGAGGCCTCCGTCAGCCCGAACACCCGACGGGCCGGCGCCGGCGCGCTCCGGCGGCTCGACGGCCGCGAGTTCGACGACGTGGCCCTCGCGGCGTACCTCGCCGAGCTGCACGACGCGGGGCGCGCTTCCTCGAGCGCCTCGATGGCGGTCGCCGCGGCGTGCTTCCGCGCGAAGCTCGCCGGGCAGCCGAGTCCCAGGGTTGTTTGCGGGAGGGGGCGAAATCCTACGCTAAGGACAGTGATCGATATAGATTTGCCAACTTCACGACGGCGCAGCCTCTCTTTCGCTGCTTGGCACGCCTGGGACGCGGCAAGGTGTTATTCCCGTCACTGTCCTAAGGTCAAGCACGTGCTCCGCCGGCGTCGAGGTTGCTGCACTTCGGTCAGGTGGCGAGGACCTTCTCGCCCTGCTCGCGCAACTGCCCCTTCGGCCCGACGTATCTGTAGAGCGTCACCGGCCTGATACCGAGCTCGCTGCACAGTTCCGCCACGGAGGTGTCGCGGTGGGCCATCGCGGCCTGGGCCAGCCGCACCTGGGCTTTCGACAGCGCGAACTTCCTGCCGCCCTTGCAGCCGCGTGCTCTCGCGGCCTTGAGCCCGGCCAGGGTGCGTTCTCGGATCACCGCCTGTGGGAGACGGCGGTGTTGTTCCACCTGCGCGATGCGTTCCGCGCTGGCGACAGTCTGGGCTGGCGCGGTCGCGCCCCCCGCCGTCGTGGATGCCGACCGCAGCCTTCCGGTCCCGGCCAGTCCGCACGACTGGCTCGCCGAGCGCAAGTTCGCACTGGACGAAGGTCTGCACAGGGTGGCCACGTGCCGGCCCACGTTCAACGTGAAGACCCTTACCGTAGGATTTCGCCCCCTCCCGCAAACAACCCGGAGCCGCACGACAGGTAGCCAGCCTGGGGGGCCTGCGGGAGCAACGCGCTCGCCTACTCCAGCCGATCGGCCGGCAGCTCCCAGAGCTGCAGCTCGTTGATCGACCAGTAGTACAGATCGTCCCGGCCCGTCTGGCGGAGCCGCAGGACGCGCACCGGCAGCGGCGGGAGAGCCACGTCGATCATCACGTACCGCCTGCTGTCGACGGCGCCGAGGACGAACTGCGGGACGACGCTGCCGTCATAAAGAGGGCTGAAGGTCTGGCCGTCGACGCTGCCTTCGACCACCAAGTGCCGCGGGTAGTCCTGGAAGCTCTCCACGGCCAGGCCAAGGCGCACGTGAACGACGGCGGTGGGCGAGCTGAACCCCACGCTGATCTGCTCGTCTCCGGACTGCGGCCGCAGACTCATCCAACGCGTCGCCGGATCGCCGTCCACCGCGAACGGCAGCCGATCCGACCCATGGGAGGCTCTCAGGTGCTCCGCGGATAGAGGAATCGGTATCGCCCCTGCGAGCGGCTCGCGTCTGATGCTCCACGATGCGGGGCGGAGCGTCACGAGGGTCGTCGCGCCGACTGTCTCGACCGATGCCAGTTGGCCAGGGTTCGAGAGGATCGCGTTGACCGCGGCATCTGCGCGCGCCTTGTCCTCGTAGAGTTCCTCGTGGACGAGCACGTAGCGCACGCCGAGCGCGCGTAGCGCGGGGACGATGCCGGGCTCCATGTTGTGCAGCAGCGTGTGGCCCTGGAAGAGCCAGAAGAGCGGCGGAAAGTAACCGCTGTACCCCGTCACAATCGGATGCCCGTGAACGAGCGTGCCGTAGACTTGGTATGCCTCCTGCGAGATCTTCGAGGCCTCCCACGAGCTGTTAAACGGCAGCTCCACGACCGCGCCGGGCGGGCGGTTGGCGAGCCGGAGGTACGCCGCGTGCACCGATGGCGGGATCCGGAAGGGCACGGGTTTCACAGGGTCGTAGCCCTCGACGAACGTCGTGGCCGCCAACGCGAGGCAGAGGGCCGCGGCGACGCCGCGGGGCGCACGGGCGACGATTAACCGCACGCCGAAACCGGCCAGGACCGCGGCGCCAACGTAGACGAGGACCGCGAACCGTTCCGGCTCGCGGAGGCCGTCCAGACCGGGCACGACCGCCAGCAGCCAGTCGTACGGTCCACTCGAGAGCCCGACGCCGCCCACGGCCGGCTCCGGCCCCAGCGACAGGATGAATCCGACGCCGGCGACCGCGGCGTACGTGAGCCCGGTCCGGCGCCGGCGACCGAACAACGCGGCGCCGGCGCCGAGCGCGGCCAGGCCGGACAACGCGAGACCCGGAGACAGCCGGTAACGATTGCCCCATGCCGGTGGCCGCCACGCAGGCAGGTACTGGCGGGCGCTCGCGCTGAACCGCACGTTCTCGGCGCGGGCGCGATACCAGTCGTGCTCTACCCGCGCGCGGCGGTACGCCCCGATGACGGGCAGCAGCAGCACGAGCATCAGAACGGCGGTCACCGTCAGGTCGATCAACGTCCGCAGGCGCATCCATCTCCTCGCGGGCAGGCCGACGGCTACGACGACGATGACAGCGACCGCGGCCGAATAGAAGGCGTAGCCGTTCGACAATCCCTGCAGGAGGAACGCCACGGCGAAGGCGGCCAGCGCGGCCCGGCGTCCCGTGGTGAAGTAGCGATGCAAGGCCCAGAGCGCCAGCGGCGTCCAGCCATACATCAGGACCTGAATGCGCGTGTCGAAGGTCCGGTAGGGCAGGAACGCGAACGCGACGCCGGATACGAACCCCGCCAGCCGACTGCCCGTCAGGTCGCGCACCAGCAGGTACATCCCGCCCCCGGCCAGCAGGTACGACGCGAGAAACGCCATGTTCTGCGCCACGATCGGGTTGCCGGTGAGCCACTGGATCGGCGCGGTGAAGATCCCGATCCCGAGCAGGTGCTCGGAGAACGCAAGAGTGTCCGAGTAGGGGTAAAACAGGGGAGCGTCCCAGTATCCGCGCAGCCCGTGGCGCAGACGATCCGCATTCCACGCGAGGATCCAGGCGTTGAACACCGTGTCTCCCCAGCTGGAAGGCAGGCCCTCGCCGAGGTTGCGCACGAGGGTCCACGCAGCGATGCCGGTGCCCGCGGCAAGGCCGGCGACGACCATTGCCGCTTCGCGCATCGGCGTCGGGGGTCGCGTGAGGAGGGTGTTAAACATCCCGGCTTCGGCGGACTGCGGGGCCGCGTCCGGGTATACACGAGATCCCCCCGTACGCCACGACGGACCCGACGAGCAGTCTACCACCGCCCGAGCAAGGACAACTCGACGGGCACCAACTCCATCTTCTTCGCGGTTCTCGACGGCTATAGCCGGACCCCGTCCGAGCGGGTGGCGCGGCCTCACAAGGGTACCGACCAGATTCGTGCAGAAATACACTGTAAGGGTTCGGCTTGAGCCCTCGGGTGCTCATGAAGCTGGATTTCGTCCTCCTTGCCGTCGAACCGTTAGATGCCCAGGGAGCCCTTTCGGGCGGCCGTCGAACCGCGGGGAGGATCCCAAGGGCGGGTCCATCCCCGCGTGTGCGGGGAAGCCTCGATCTCCGTTGCACACGCGGGGATGGACCCCGGCGAGGATCTGCACGACGCGGGCCGCGCCTCCTCGAGCGCCTCGATGGCGGTCGCCGCAGCGTGCTTCTGCGCGAAGTTCGCCGGGCAACCCACTCCCGCCGGCGAGCGGACGGCCCGGGTGCTCGCCGGCTACCGGCGGACCGCCTCCGATCGGGGGCGAGGACAAGCGCGGCCGTTCGGGGTCTCGGACCTGGCGGCCGTGCTCGCCACCTGCCACCGGCCGCGGCGGCGCGGGCGTGGCGTCGAGTCCGAGGAGGTCGCCCTCGAGCGGGGGCGTCTCGACGCGGTGATCGCTGGATTGCTGTTCATGGCGGGAATGCGGCGGAGCGAAGTGAGCGCGCTGCGCTGGGCCGACATCGTCGAATCCACCGACGGGAACGGCATGCTCGTCACAGTGCGCCGGAGCAAAACGAATCAGGAGGGCGAGACGAACGACGTACGGTTCGTGAAGGGCGGTGTGGCGCGCGCTCTCCGGGCGCTGCGCGCCGCCACGAGTACGGAATCCGGCGACCGCGCGGTGCCGTTGTCGGCGCAGATGATCGGGTTGCGGTTCACGGCCGCAGCGGCGGCCGCCGGCGTCGAGAGCCGAGTGACCGCGCACTCGGGGCGGGTCGGGCTGGCGTCGGAGTTGACGAGCCGGGGAGCCTCGACCACCGACGTGATGCTGGCCGGCAACTGGAAGACCAGCCGCATGGTGGCGCACTACTCTGCAGGGGCGACGGCGGAACGCGGTGCAGTCGCGCGTTACCTCTGAGTAGGTGCTGCCCAGCCCCCTGACCGGATAACGTCAACTTCACTTACCGGCGTCCCAGGGAATCGAAGGCTAGTGCTTCGCCATGAGTAAACATTAGGACTATCGGGGAATTCGTCTCGAACCGAGAGAGTTCCCATGCCGCAGAAAAAGTACATCGTTCGACTCACAGCCCAGGAACGCGAGATCTGTCGAGAGACGATCCGCAAGCTCAACGGGAGCAGCGAGAAAGTGCGCCGCGCGCAGATGCTCGTGAAGGCCGATGCGGACGGGCCCGCGTGGACCGATCAGCAGATCGCCGACGCCTTTTCCTGCCGCACCAAGACGGTCGAGAACGTTCGCCAACGATGCGTGCTGGAAGGGTTCGAGCAGGCGCTGGAGCGAAAACGGCGGGAGTTCCCCCCGGTCCCCAAACTGCTCGACGGCGAGCAGGAGGCTCACATCATCGCCCTGCGTCTGGGGCCGCCCCCGAAGGGCTACGCGAACTGGTCGTTGCGCCTGCTGGCGCGGCGGGTCGTCGAGTTGGCGATCGTCGAGTCGATCAGCCACGAAACCATCCGGCGGACGCTAAAAAAAACGGGATGACCCAGCGGAAAATCCAGTACTGGGTGATCCCGCCGCAGGCCGATGCCGAGTTCGTGGCGCACATGGAACAGGTCTTGGATCTGTATCAGAAACCCTACGATCCGGATTGTCCCGTCGTGTGCATGGACGAGCAGCCGGTGCAGTTGGTCAAGGAAACCCGCCCGCCGATGGCGGCCACGAAGAACCGTCCCCGGCGTGTCGACTGCGAGTACGAACGGGCCGGCACGGCCGCGGTCTTCCTGTTCAGCGAGCCGCTGGCGGGTTGGCGGCAGGCGACCGCCCGGGCCCGGCGTACGAAGGTGGACTGGGCGCTGGAGGTCGCCGGCCTGTTGGAAGGACGCTACGCCGAATGCCCGAAGATCACCTTGGTGTGCGACCACCTCAACACGCACACCAAGGGAGCCTTCTACGAAGTGTTCGAGCCGGCCCGGGCACGGGAATTGGTTCGTCGCATCGAGTTCTGCCACACGCCGAAACACGGGAGCTGGCTGAACATCGCGGAGAACGAACTGAGTTCGATGACGCGCCAATGCGTGCGCGGGCGCCGCATCGGCGACCTCGGGACGCTGCACGACGAAGTGTCGGCGTGGTCCACCGACGTCAATGGCACGCAACGCGGTGTCGACTGGCAGATGAAGGTCGACGATGCGCGCTGTAAGCTCAAGTCCGTTTATCCGAATATTATGAAGTGACGAACCACTAGTGCTGCGCCATGATTAAACGTTCTGGTGTGCGGTGCTGTGATTCGTCGATGATTGCGCGCTGTAACCCATGTCCGTGTCAGAAGATTGTGACGTGACGGACCACTAGTGCTGTGCCCTCCGCACAGCGGCTCCGCCGGCCCACGCGGCCAAGCGGAGCCCGAGGCGCACGCCAACAAGGATCTTCCTCAGCCCGGCCGTCGGCACCTCACCGTTCAGCCCGAGATTCGGAACCTCGCCAACGTCCACACCGCCGCGACGAAATCGGTCCACGAGATCTTCTTGCCCTCGGCGAAGGTCCGACCCGTGTAGCTGATCGGCAGTTCGTGAATCCGGATCCCCTTCTTGAGGAGCTTCGCGGTGATCTCGGGCTCGATGTCGAAGCGGTTGCAGACGAGATCGATTTCCTCGAACAGGCGCCGCGCGATCAGCTTGTAGCACGTTTCCATGTCGCTGAGCGATGACCCGTACAGCAGGTTCGTCAGCGCGGTCAGCAGGCGGTTCCCGACCCAGTGTCGGATGAACATCGCCGGGCGGTCGGTCAGCAGGCGCGATCCGTACACGACCGGCGCGCCGTGCTCGTCGGCAAGGGCCAGCAGCCTGGGGAGATCAGCCGGGTCGTACTCCAGGTCGGCGTCCTGCACGATGACGTAGTCGCCCGTGGCGCGGGTGATGCCTGTGCGGAGCGCGGCTCCCTTGCCGCGGTTGATCTCGTGCAGCACCACGGCTATGCCGGCGTCTTCGCGGGCGGCCCGCTCGACGAGCGCTTCTCGGGTGCCGTCCGTCGAGCCGTCGTCGACGACGATAATCTCGGCTTCGAGGTCGACCGCCAGCACTCTGTCGAGCACCGCCAGAATCGTGGCGCGCTCGTTGAAGACCGGAACGATAATGGACAGGCGCATGGCCAAGGTGCAGAGGTTCTTCCTTCGCGCTCCGGCGCCTCGACGCTTGGCGCGACGGGCGCGAGCTCGACGACATGGCGCCGCTGGCCGCCTACCATCCGGCCGCAGCGTCGCGGCCGACAAGGTCGCCCTCAAGCGGGGGTCGCGAGCACGGCCGTCAGGTCCGCGGCACTGAACGGCCGCGCTTGGCCCCGGCCGCGATCGCCGGCGGTCCGCCGGTAACCGGCAAGCACCCAGGCCCTGCGTTCACGGGCCGGGCCGGAGCTGCCTGGCCGGACAGCTTCGCGCGGAAGCACGCCGCGGCAACCGCCATCGCGGAGGTCCTGCCGCCGCGCCGACATCCGGGCTGACGTATATTTTGTACGGCGCGACGGCGCAAGAGCGCAACAGCGATGCGCGGCCTACCACTCTCCCCGCGACACTTCCGGGCAATTGCCGGCGGCTACGGAGCGCTGGTCGTTGCGCTGACCGTGCTTCTATTTGTCCTCGATGCGCGCGTGTCGGAACGAATCGGCCTGCAGCGTGAGGTGTACCCGGATGTCGGCTTCAGCGGAATACCGCGGGTCGATGTCAGTCGGGGAATCTCTCTGGACTTCCTCCGCGAGGATCCGGCGCTGTCCCGGCGGTTCTTCAGCGTCCGGTGGAACGGGTTCTGGTATCTGCCCGAGGCGGGCGAGTTCGAGCTGCACGGCGCCGGCGACGACCGCCTCGACGTTTGGGTCGACGGCGAGCGGGTGATACGGCGCGGGGCGTCGGCTGGGATGCACACGCAGTCGCGGACGCTCTGGCTGGAAGCGGGCGTTCACCGCCTCCGCGTCGACTACGAGCAGCACGGCGAAGCGCGGGCCCTGAGTCTCCTGTGGGCGCCGCGGGGAGAGCGTCCGCGCCCTGCACGCTACTTCCAGCAGGTCCCTTGGAGCGGCGTTTGATGGTGGCTCGGAATCACGAGAGAGTGGCGACCGTTCGCGAGAGACTAGTGCTGCGCCATGATTAAACGTTCGGGTGTGCGGTGCTGTGATTCGTCGATGATTGCTCGCTGTAACCCATGTCCGTATCCGAAGATGATGACGTGACGAACCACTAGCCGTCGTGGCCGCCTTCGCGGGCGCCGCTGTCTTCGCCACGTGGCCGCTCGTTCGTCACTTTGGTTCCGCCCTTCCCAACGACCTCGCCGATCCGCTGCTGAACGCGTGGATTCTCGCTTGGGATGCGGAGCGCTTGGCGCATGGGCTGCATGGGCTCTGGAACGCACCGATTTTCCACCCTTACCCGAACACCCTGGCGTACTCGGAGCACCTGCTGGGAATAGCGATCTTCACCGCGCCCGTCACCTGGCTGACCGGTAGTCCCGTCGCCGCCTACAATGCGGCCTTTCTGGGCTCGTTCGTGCTCGCCGGCAGCGGCATGTTCTTGCTGGCTTCTTTCCTCACCGGCAGCCGGACCGCCGGGCTGATCGCCGGAGTCGCGTTCGCGTTTCTTCCGTATCGGGCCGACCAGATCTCACACCTCCAGGTACTGATGTATGGCTGGATGCCGGTCGCACTCTGGGGACTGCACCACTACTTCCGTAGCGGACGGCGGTCGTCACTTGCCGTCTTCGCTGTCGCGTTCCTGCTCCTCGGACTCTCCAACGGGTACTTCTTCTACTTCTTTGCGGTCGCCGTTGTGCTGGTGGTCGGCGCCGAGATGCTAGTCAATGTGCGGTCTCGGTCGTGGATCCTGGTGGATCTCGCGATCACCGCGACCGTCATGCTGGCTGTGACCGCACCGGTGATCACGGCTTACCGGGATGTGCGCGAGCAGCAGCAGTTGAGACGATCGCGCAGCGAGGTCGTCGGCTACAGCGCTGATGTGTGGTCGTACCTCGATGCACCGAGGAATACCCTATGGAGCGGTTTGCTCCCGGGCGACAGGCCGGAAGCGGCGCTCCTGCCGGGGTTCGGCCTCGTGTCGCTCGCGGTTCTCGGCCTGGGCACAGCCAGTGTGGGAACTGGCCGACGCCACACCGACACGGCGGCCGCGCGCCTTCGAATCGCTGGAATCTACGGCGTGGTCGGCGCTGCTGGTTTCGTCCTGTCGCTCGGGCCGGAGCCGAGCGCAGGCGGCATGGAGCTGATGAGTAGCGGACCTTACGACTGGCTGCTGCGCATCGTCCCTGGTCTCGATGGCCTCCGTGTTCCCGCGCGAGCCGCCATCCTCGTCTTCCTCTCTTTGACGGTCCTTGCGGCTCTTGGCGTCCAGTGGCTCACCGACCGGCTGTCGCGTACCGGCGCCAGGGCGTTCTGCCTCGCGAGTACCTGCTTGCTGGTCGCCGAGGGTTACCACCCGGTGTCGATGGTTGCCTTCGAGTCGTCGCCGGATGCCCGCGCGGTATATCGGTGGTTGGGAGAACGCTTGCCGGGAGCCGTGCTCGAGCTGCCGTTCTACGGCCATGGCCGGGGATCGTCGGAAGAACAGGCGAAGCGCTTTGTGCACGGCACGCTGGAGCACGGGAACCCGCTGGTAAACGGGTACAGCGGGTACCGCACCCCACTGCACCATCTGCTGGCAGGCCATGCGCTGCAAGACTACGAATCCTATGGCCTTCTGCTCCGCAGGCTGCGCGCCATCGACGTGCTATACGTCGTGGTGCACGAGGAGAGATTTGCCGATCCCGGGTTCGCGCGGACGATACTGAGCACGATGCTTCGTGAAACGGATCAGATCCTGAACTGGCGCGGTTTCGGGAGGACGGTGGTAGTCGAGCTGCTGCCGTGGAATGGAGAGCGGGATGAACTCCCGGAATCCCCACCGGACACGGCTCCGCTCACTTTGCCGCGCCTCGAGATTACGGCGACTCATGCTCCTGAGCGGCTCGAGGCCGCGCTCGACTCCGACCCCCATTCGCGTTGGCTGAGCGGTCGACCGCAATCGGGCGAGGAGTGGGTTCAGATTCAGCTCGATCAACCGACCGACGTAGCGCACGTCCGGCTCTGGATGGGGCCGGTCAGCTTCCATGACTACCCGCGGTACCTGGTCATCGAGGGTAGCAGCGATGGTCAAGTCTTTCGTGAGCTGTATCGGGGTCGTGGCTTTCCGCGACTGCTGCTCGGCGTCTTCGGAGGTGAGCCGTTCGCGCCCATGGATTTCGCCCTTCCGCAGAACGCGTCACGCGTCATTCGACTACGCCAGACTGGCAGAGACCCATTCTTCTACTGGTCGATTCACGAAATGGAAATCTGGCGACGATGATGGACGTAGGGCTTCGGGGGCGAGGAACCGGCCGACGCCGCCCGCCGTGCTGCGGGTTCGCTCGTGGTCCTGGGCGGATTGCTCAGGCTGGTGAGCGCCGGCGCAGGTAACGGGCTCGGGCGGGTGCGGACTCACGTCCACGGCCGCCAAGCGGGCACGGTAATATCCGGCTTGTTTGCGGGAGGGGGCGAAATTCTACGTTATGCACGTTGTGCCCTGGCCGGCGAGCACCCGCAGAAACGAGAAGGTCTTCGCTACCTGAGCCGGAGTGTATCGGAGCGTCGCTCTGCCGCCGCGACGGGTGACTCGCCGGGCGCCCGCTGCGCGTGGTTTTCCAGATGGGGTTCGGCGGAGTCGGGCTCCACCATCAAGGTCCGGTTTGCTTGGCTGGCAGCAGACGGCCGGCCGGCGAATGGTCGTACGTGTCCCCCCATTCCACTACCCAAAGTGATCCGGCACAACGGCGGGTCGAATGGATCGTCTCCCCGACGTCATGGTCGACGATCACAAGCTCGCCGGCCGCTACTTTCCAAGATGCCGATGGCGACCTGCGCGACCAGGCTCGCGAACTTCCACTCCCACCAACGCGGCCAGCCGTGCAGCACATGCAGCTTTACCGCCTCGATGACCGTCGCCAACTCCAGCGCCTCGAATGGATGCAGCTCGCGGTCGAGCGTGACCCACTCGCCGATGACCCAATCCGCGCTTGTCGGCTCGTTCACCATTGCTTCCTCCGCGTCGCCTTCGACGAGCCGGAGTTCTGCGGGGGATCGCGGTTCCCGAACCGTTCCACCATACTGTTCGGAATGCCGGTCCAACCGGCAGCCCCGAACCGGGACCACGGCGGTGCGTGTGCTCGCGCTCCGCACGCCAGCGTGCGGCCCAGATTGCACTTCGCTGCACGCCCTTCGGCCTGATTCCCGTTTCCGTCAAGGCCCTGTCGCGCGGCGTGCGCCTGGATGCGTCCGGTCCAGAAGCCACCGCGCCAGCGCCTTGTCCGGATCGGCGATCTCTTCGACCGAGCCGTACCAGTAGGACTCCCACCCGCTCTCCGGAAGCCCAGCGAACAGCATCAGGTTCAGCGGGTACACCCCGCTGTCGGCGCACCGGCGGAAGTCGTCACGGAACAAGAACGTCGGCTTGCCCCAGGCGATCGCCAGGCCGAGCTCCACCATCACCCCTTCGTCCGGCGGGCAGCCGTTGACCACCGCGAACAGCCCGTCCGCTGTCCGTACGTCCCGCAGGTCCGCCTGTCCAACCCGGTAGGCCCATCCCGGCGCGGTCTTGTCGAGCGGATCGTTGCGCGCGAACGGCTCCCATACTTCGGCCCCGGCCGCTTCCAGCGCCTCAACCAGCGCCGCGAGCGCCCCAGACCGCTGCTGGGCAGAAAGCCGTAGGGGTTCGCCAGATACAACGGTTTCCGCATCGTCACCCAGTCCAACCACCGGGCCGCACCGCCATCCGCCAGCGACGTCGCCGGCATCGAACCCGGCGCGGATCCGCGTGAGCCCAACGATCGACCTTCGCCCCTGAACAATCCGCGCCCGTTGGCGGTCTCCCATGGCCCGAACCGCATACTGCGCGCCGCGGACCAAACCGAGCGTGCACACGTCCGGGCCTGCCTGCACCCCGGTGATGCGCGCGAGGCGGTCGGCCGCCCGCCGAACCGACGCCCAGGACCGCCACCGTAGCGGGCTACCGATCCGGGTGCGGCGCCGCACGACCCTGGCGCCACTCTAACAAACAGAGCATGAGCCACGCCGGCAGCGAGAGCACCAACGCGTAGATCCACACGGCGATCGGCCCGAGCACGCCGCCCACCGTCGCGGCCGCGGCCGTGAGCGGGCCGAGCACCGCCGCGCAGGCATACGTCGCGAAGCGGGAGTGGGAATACAGCCGGCGGAGGGCGGCGGTCAGCGGGATCCCGGCTGGCCACGTGAACACGAACAGTGACACGACCGCTATCGCCATCATCGGCGCCGGCGTCGGCGGCATATCCGCATCGACGCCGAATCGGACCACTGCCTGGGCGGCTACGGTCAGCGGCAGCCAGAGTGCAACCAGCAGCGTGCGCTCCATGATTTCGAGTCTGCCACAACGGCGAGCGCATTGGCGCGGCCAACTGGCGATCGGCGAACGCGCCAACGTGCCGAGCAGCCATCTCTCTGTGTCGTGCCCCGTCCGCCAATCGTCGGTAGTCGTCTCAGGCAGTCTTGCAGAGTGTGATGGAGTCCAACTCGCAATTGGGAACGGAATGGGGAACGGAAATTTCGTTCTTCCCGCAAGTTGTTTATTGCAAATACGTTGCGTAGACAGCGCGGGGTTCGGTGCGAACGCCACTTATAGTCGTCCAGTTCCATCCAGCTTCTTCCAGCTGACTCCGAGATAAAATCCCTTGTAGAATAGGGTTTTTGGAGCACGGCTGTCTGCAATCCATCCAGCGCGGGCCAGAAACGGCCACTCCAATCCGGTCCAGAATTGTACATGGGATATCATATGGAAGTTCCCAGCAACCGCCCCCGAAAGACCAAGCCCAGGCGTCCCCATCCCCACAAGGCGCTCTCGGCCGCCTTCTGCCGCAGCGCGTCCCCCAGCCGGGCAGATACTGCGATGGGAACGGACTCTACCTGCACGTCGAACCGTCCGGCACCCGCCACTGGGTGCAGCGACTCGTCATCCACGGCAAGGGCTGCGCGCTCGGCCTTGGCAGCTTCGCCCTCGTGCCACTGGCCGAGGCCCGCGAACGCGCCCTCGCCAACCGCCGGGTCGCCCGCTCGGGGGGCGACCCGCGCCCAGCCTCCCGCCGCGCCCCCGGCATCCCGACCTTCGACGAGGCGGTCGCCACCGTGCTCGCCATCCACGGCGCCACGTGGACAGCCGGCGGCCGCAACGCCAACAGCTGGCAGGCGACGCTGCGCGAGTACGCCTGCCCGCGCCTCGGCCGAAAGGGCGTCGACCGGATCACAACGGCCGACGTGATGGCCGTGCTGCTGCCCATCTGGACCTGCAAGCACGCCACGGCGCAGAAGGTGCGCCAGCGCATCGGCACGGTGATGAAATGGGCCATCGCCCAAGGCTACCGGAACGACAATCCGGCGGGCGACGCGCTGACGGCGGCGCTGCCGAAGCGGTCGGCGCCGGTGCGGCACCAACGCGCGCTTCCGCATGGCGAGGTCGCCGGGGCGTTGGCGACGGTGCGCGCGTCGGCGGCGTGGGCCGGGCTGAAGCTGGTCTTCGAGTTCGTGGTGCTGACGGCGGCGCGCTCGGCCGAGGCGCGGCGGGCGAGTTGGGACGAGATCGACCTGGACGCTCGGGAGTGGACAGTGCCCGCGGCGCGCACCAAGGCGGGGCGGGAGCACCGGGTGCCGCTGTGCAGCCGGGCGGTCGAGGTCCTCGACGACGCGCGCCGGCTCGGCGTCGACTCGACCGGTGTCATGCCGTCCGGGCTGGTGTTTCCGAGCCAGCGCGGCAAAGCGATCGGCGCCGCCCGGCTGTCGGGCGTGTTGCAGCAACTGGGCATCGGCGCTGTGCCGCACGGATTCCGGTCCAGCTTCCGGGACTGGGCTTCGGAACGGACAGACCACCCGCGGGAGGTGATCGAGGCGGCGCTGGCGCACGTGGTGCGGAACCAGACCGAGGCGGCCTACGCGCGCTCCGACCTGTTCGAACGTCGGCGCTTGCTGATGGACGACTGGGCAACCTATGTCGGCCGCCAGCGCGAGTTGTGATGCATCGGATTCGTGAAGCGTTCCCGGGCTCAGGTCAACGGGACGCGCCGCGGTCACGCGAGTCGAACGCGATCAGATGCGGCCGGCCGCCGGTAATGCCCGCGCGCGAGCCGTGACGCCTGGTCGCTGACGACGGTACCGCCGCACCGACCGCGCGGGCAGGCTGATGCAAGCGGTCCCCCCATAGATAGAGCATTTCGCGTCCCGTGGTGGGTCAGTAATTCGCAAAGCCGAGGAGGCATCACGGTGTCGGACCGGCGCCGAAACCTGCCAGCTAACCGTCAGGTTTCCCGACCGGCTTCAGGGGACGGCTGGGCGGGTCGGCGGGCGCGAGCGCCGCCGGCTGTACGCGGTCAGGTTCCCGCGCATCGGTTCTCCGCCGCCTCGGTCTCGACCGCACCCCCGAAACCTGCCAGTTACCCGAGCGCCAGGGCGGTCCTCGCGCATCGAGGCGATCGCGGATCGGAAGAAAGCCGCACGCCGCCCTGACTTGGTCGTCTTCGCCACCGACCAGCCTCCGTTGCCGTCTGCATTTCCGAGAGTGATACATGTAGCGGTCAATCCGGAACGAGCGCCGCTACGGGCCAGAGCGCCTACGCCGACAACCACATGGCCGCCAACAGGGCTGCGGTGTCTCCGTCCGCCTGCGGCTGGTCACCGGCGTACCGCACGCTGGCCGGCCGGCCCGGCTCCGAAGTGTCGCCGGCGTGGTGGCCCACCCGGCGCGCAGTCTCCCTGAGACAGGTCCTATAGAAAAGCAGGCCGATTGCTCTTTCGATCCGCCGTTCGCTCGTCGAGCGCAACGGCGCCGTCACCCGGTGCGCTCACCTGGGCTTCTGGTGTCGAGAGCGGAGACCTACATCGGCGGCCGGTACGCCTTCTTTCAGCCTGCCTCAACCGACACGCCGCGCGGCGCACCGCGCCCGACCGGGACACCCTCCATTGGCCTGCCGGCCCCGCGCACCTCCCGGAGTCGGCGCGCGGACGAACGTACCCCGGGAGAGAGAACGACACGGGCGACAATGACATAGATCAGAACGGCGGCCAGGGAAAGGACGCGGGCGGGCATACCAACGCCTCGGCGTGCTGCTCCCGGCCCGCGACGCCGCGTCCCTGACGCCGGCCTCCGCCACGCACCGGCCCTGCCGGGCCATCACCCCGCACACGCTCGACGCCTGAAGCGGCTGAACGCGCCGCTGCGGCCCACCGGCCGGGGTCGCCGCTACGCCAGCAGGCCCCGTCGGGCTCATCCCCGGAGGACACGATGACACTGATCAACATGCTCCGTCCCCCGCACCGGCTATGGCTGCGGCGACTGCGCAAGCGCCTCGCCAACCGCGAGCACATGCGCCGCGCCCGCGAGGCGCGCAAGCTGTGCTGCGTCGGTGTCGACCTGCCCCTCGATGCCGGCACCTGCGGGCGGATGGTGCACGCCGAGTCGCAGCGCTGCATCCACTGCACGAAGCGCCGCTGGTGGCTGATCAAGCACGCCCTGAACGGCGCCGAGGTCGCCGTCACCGCCATCCTCGAAAACGACACCCTGCAGCGCGCGAGCGAGGACGAAACGCTCGACAACCTTCCCGCCGTCGTCCCGACCCTCGACGACCTCTCCGACCTCGGCGACGTTTCCTCCAGAACCGTCACCCGGGGCGCCAGCGACGTTCAGGCATCCCTTCCGAGCAGCAATCGCGGTCACGGTCCGTCCCTACCTTACCGTTCGGCCCGCCGGAACGTTCCCAGCCGGCACGGCGCGCCGTTGGACTCAGCGCCGCGGCCCGCCGGCCGGCAACCCCACATCGAGCGCATCGTGCAGCGCGTCGACCAGCTCCGCGTCCGCGTCGCGTTCGGCCAGCTCGATCAGCTCCCGCAGGATACGGCCCACGATGAAACGCAACGTCATCGCTTTATCCCCCGGACCCCGCGGCGTGGCGCCACACCCTCGATGTCCGCGCCGGCGAGCACGTCCGGCCTCGCAGTCCGGACACGTCGCCGGCAGCGGCAGCCGCACGTCAATGGCGAACTGCGTCATACAGCGCACCACCTGCCCCGTCCGATACGACGTCATCCGCACCGGCCCGCACGCCTAGCACACGTCCGCTTTCGGGCCGCGCAGGTCGAGCAGGACCACGAGTCTCGTCACACAGCAGGTTGCCTTCGCCCACCAGATCTCTGCAGGCCGTTAGACGGGCCGCCGCCGCGGAGCGTGCTCGACATCGTCGCACATCAGCCGCTGGCCGCTCACAACATCGGCTCCGCGAGCTCGCGGAACCACTCTCGGGCCGGCGACATCTGCCGGCACGCACCGATTTTATCCTGCTCAACCGGCCGGATCCGCATCGCGTCGAACGGCGGGCATCACGGCCTGGCCCGCACCATCGAGGTCCCCAGGCCGGACGCGGCGGCCGAACCGCCGAGCGGGGCGCCCCGGCTGCGCCTCTGCCGCCGCGGACCTTCGAACGGCAGGCGGCGCGCCACCGGCTCGACATCCCCCTCGGAGACCACAGAGCCGCCGCAGTCCGGACACCTCGACGGCCACGGCAGCCGCACGTCGACCACGAAGCGCGTCAGGCAGCCAGAGCACCGCCCAGGACGCGTCTCCCGACGCTCGGGATGTGTCGTCGGAAGATGAGCCCCGATCAGACGCTGGCCGCTCACGATACCGTCCCTTGCCTTCAGATCCGCCGCCGACCGAACGGTGCGCGCGCGCTATCAGGTTGCAACACTCGACCCTGCTCACCGTTCATACGCCGTCGCCGCCCCCGAACCCGCATAGCGCACCACCTGCCCCGTCCGATACGACGTCAACCGCACCAGCCCGCAGGCCTGGCACACATCTGCTTGACAATCCCCCGTCGAACGCTCCCGGTCGAACCGCCACAGGTGCCCGTTCTCGCGGCGAGGGCACGCCGGGACCACGAGCTTCTGCTCCGGCATCAGCCCTGTCGGCGCGTCTCGAGCCCCTCCGCCAGCCGGTGGCCCAGGACTGCTTCGAGCGTGCCGTCACCGACACTGACAACCCGCATGCCGGAGACCCGCCACCGTCCGCCGCCGTCGCACGCCGCATAGCCGCGCGCCACGCGAACCGCCTGACCCAGCGACGGGAACACCGACCAGACCCCACTGCCGCGGCCGGTCCGCCGACCGCCACCCGACCGCGTACAGCTCGTCCATAAACGCCTACACGGACGCGCTGCGGCGGCTCGACGCCGCAGCGCTGGCGACCTACCTTGCGGAGCTGCACAACGCCGGCCGAGCGTCCTCGAGCGCCTCGATGGCGGTCGCCGCGGCGTGCTTCCGCGCGAAGCTCGCAGGTCAGCCGACCCCGGCCGGCGAACGCACGGCCCGGGTGCTGGCCGGCTACCGACGGACTGCCGAGACAGGGGAGTCCGCCACCGGAAGTTCAACAACGAACGGGACAACCCCTCGACCAGACCCCACGTCCAAGATAGTAGGCGAGCGTCCGTCAGAGTCCAACAGCTTGTGCGGGAAGGGGGGGGGAGGAGCGGCAGTCGGCGGCAGTCAGACATCCGGCACCGCCGCCCACGCCAAGCAGCGCGCCAATTCTCCGGACCACAAGGCCACCGCCACGCCCTCATCGCCGAGCGCCGTCAGGCTCTCCAGCGCGAGCGCGTCAGCAATCCACGGGCGCCGCGGTTCCTCGGTCGCCACGGCCATCGACCGCCAGACCTCGGATGCGCCCGGATCGCTCCAGCCGATTCCGATGGTCATCAACTCCGCCCCCGCGACGGATTCCAGCCGCACGGCGAGCGCGCCTTCGCTTGCCGCGACGGGACGGAGCAGATAGTCCGGATTCCCTGGCACGGCTACCGCCACGCCCGTGGCGAGCGCCGGCAGCACGTCTTCTCGTATCCGTTCGAGCGTGTCGGTGTCGATTTGGGAACGCGCCGCCGCGCGCGAGGCGCCCTCGGGCAGCGTGACGTGCTCGATGGTGCGCTTGCGGAAGCGGTCCTCGAACACGCTCATGGCGTCGCCACCTTCGTCACGGCGGAGCGGAGGCGCGCAGCGGCTCTCCGAGCGTCGATTGGGTTCGCGCGCCGCGCCGCGCCGGGGCGGCCCGGCCGCATCAAGAGTTCCCCCGCAGCGTCGTTCTCGCGCAAGTCGCGCGTAAGTGGTCCGAACTCGCGGGTCTCGCGGGCTTCCCACGGGTGTTCCTCGCCGGGGCGCAGGACCGGGTCCGAGAGGAAAGCGCTCGGCGGCGTTACGGCCCACGCGAGGTCGCTGGCGACTAGTGCTGCGCCATGATTAAACGTTCGGGTGTGCGGTGCTGTGATTCGTCGATGATTGCGCGCTGCAACCCATGTCCGTGTCAGAAGATTATGACGTGGCGGACCACTAGTGACACCCATCGGCTGATCCGATCCGCCTCGCGAGCGTTCAGCAACGCTACGCCGGCTGCATCGAGCGCGTCGACCACCCACGGGCGCCGCGGCTCGTCCATGTTCCGGCGAGCGCACGCGGCCCAGACCAGACTCGCGCCGTGGTCCCGCCAGCCGATGCCGATTCGCGCCACGACGAGACCGGCGCCGTGGCGCCGGCGCAACTCGAACAGGCACCCGTCCGGGGCGGTGATGCTACCGCTGAGCCGGTAGCGCGACCGGGCGGGCAGGACCACGTTTCCGCGAGCCAACTTCGGCAAGACCATCTCGCGGATCGCCGCGATGCCGTCCGGTCCCAGGGCGCACGGCTCGATGTCGCGCACCCTGCCCTCGGGCAGCGTTGCATGCAGGAACCTCATGGTGGTGTATGTTGTCGTGGGCGGCGCGAGCGTGCCGGCGTTCGCGGCTTGGCGAATGGTCGCTCCTCGCACCCGGCGTCCTCCGCCTGCGCTCACGTTGCTGATCTTCGGCTGGTTCGTCCCTATCCAATAGGGTCAGAGTACCCTCGGAGATGGCGCTACCGTGGCCGGCGTGGAGGTTCAGAATCAGGTCGGGGCGCAGCCTGCGGGGTAACCTCGCCCGACTGCGCGACGTGCTGGACGGGGCGGTCTCACAGGGCATTGGCAGCCTCGGGCAGGTCGCCGATCGCGTTTGTGAAGCGTTCGATTTCCACGATGGGCGTGGCCGCTGGCAGCGTGCGAACTGGGCACGGAGAAGACGCCCGACGGGCACTCGGTCTCGCGCCGTCTGTTCGACCAAGTGCGCAACGCGCCCCCCGGCGGCGCCTGCACAGTCGAGTGAAGGCCCGCAAACAGGCCCGCAAGGACAGCCGGGCGGCGCGCGTCGCCGACGTGACACTGCGCTACCGGCAGGTGGCGCTGCCCTGCCCCGGGGCCGCGGCGGTCGAGCTGTGGGTCGTCCATGCGCGCGAGGAACATCCGCCGCCCACGGCCGAGCCGCTGGAGTGGTTCGTGCTGACCACGCTGCCCGTGACCAGCACCGGCTGCGCGAAGCTGCCGCCGATTCATCATGTCCGTTTGGGTCTCTCCGCACTGGGACGGCGACCCGGCCGCGACGGGTGAAGTGTTGGCGCGAACCGCCGCTGATGACACGGGACGAAGTTGAAATCGTCCCTTCGGCCTGATGGCGGGAACCGCTACGGCCGATACCCTGTGTTGATGCCACTGTTCGCCGTACAGCGGGCCGAGGGCGACGCGTCGCTCGTCATCGAGGCAGCGGTCGTCGTGGCGGCCGACGGCTGGTGGGTATTCCGCAACGCCGACGAACGGCCGGTGGCAACGCTGCCCACGGCGGCAGTGTGCGCCATCGACGGGCTTGCGGCCGGCGACGCGCGGGGGCGCGCCTGGGCGCACGCTGGCAACAACGCCGGCCGGGCGAACCGGCTCTACGCCAAGGTCTCCTGACCCAAGGTTTCCGAACCTGCCTTCGCCGGCAGGCCGCTCCGAAGAGGTCTGTCGTCGAACCGATATCGGCCGACAACACGAACAGTGCAACGGGAAGCCGGCTCTGAACCCGTAGCCGAGTCCGTCCATCATGGCCCAGCCTCCAGATCCGCCACCAGAGTCAGCCGCCGCACGGCCCGGTCGACCAGCGCCCGCACCCGGCCATCCCTGCCCTGCCGCACCTCGACTCCAGCGGCTTCGAGCGCGCTGGCCGCCAGGTCGCGCACCCGCTCGGCCGCTACGTCGAGGTTCCAGCCTGCCCCCTGCAACGCCCGCACGTAACACCGACGCCGACGCCGAACGTCCGTCGCCAGTCCCGGATGCTTCATCGTGGATACCTGCGGTCAGCCCCGGCAGCATGCGCCGCCCGAGCTGCATCGGCCCGAAACTTCGGCTACCGGCTCGACTTCGTCGCGAGACACATGAACCGGTCCTCGGCCACGCCAGCGCGCGCCGTCGATCCGGACCGTAACCACTTGGCGCGTGTCGTTGGCGGACGCCACCACCCCGGTCTGGCCCTCCAGCGCCGACGGCCAGACCATCCGCACCCGACCGCCGACGTACACGCGAGAACCGCCGGGTACCAGCGACCGCTGCTCCGGCTCAAGGCCCGGCAACGCCGATTGACACGAGGGACAGTGGCCGGTCGCGCGGGACGTGGCGAAGCCCCGACCGATTACCGTGCGCATGCGACCGCCGACAGCGTAGCATGTTCGGTCAGTGGTCCCGGTCCTGGACTGCCGGCTGGACACCATACCGGCAGAACGAACAGCTACCGGGGGGAGAGTCGGTCAGGACCGCGATTTCTCCTCTCAGCAACGAGTCCGGAGCCGTCCCGATGGCGCTGTTCGCGGTGAAGCGGCAGGGACACGACACCATGCTCGTCGTCGAGGCGGCGACCGCCGAGGCGGCCGACGGTTGGCTGGTGTTTCGGAGCGCCGACGGCCAGCGGCTGGCATCTCTGCGTGTCGAAGAGGTGCTGGGTCTTGAGACCGTCACCCCTGGGGGGCGGGACCGCATCCTGAACCGTTAGTGGCGGTGCGGCACTTGGCGTTCGGTTCTGCCGGTTCGGAGGAGCACGACGGCACCTCCATCTTCCTGCGGCATTCCTGCGAACCAGTCGGCAAGCTCCCCGGTGGTTCAACCGTCAACTCCTCTGTTCTCAGGCTCCGGCCGAACCGATACCTTTCGATGATGACTCTCTTCGCCGTGGAGCGGCCCGAACAGGACGGCGGCCCACTGGTCATCGAGGCGGCGGTCGTTGTGGCGGCCGACGGCTGGTGGGTGTTTCGCAACGATGACGGGCGCACGCTGAAAACGCTGCCCATAGCAGCCGTGCGAGGCATCGAAACCGTTCAGTCCCGAAGACCCTGGCCCGGCCGCATCAACGCCCACAGACCTTCAGGCTTGGTCCCAGTAGCCTCCGGTCTCCACCCCGTGCATGACCCGGCCGGCGAGGGTTGTCCTACCATCGGCACGCGCCGGGGCCTCGAACTGGAACAGCATCCGACCGAAGCGTCTGAGCGCCACTCGTAGCCCCTCGATGACGCGGTCGACGCCCCGCGTCCCGGCGTCTGCACGATCGGCGCCGCTCACGCGGCCGAAACGCGGCGTCGCGGATTCGCACCAGCGCGTCCCGTCCGCAGTGGCCCGTCGATGCGCACGACGCGTTTGGGACGCGCGGACGCGGCCACTCGGCGATGTTGTCACGGGCGCGGTGAGGGAGTTCGTCACTGCCAACATGCGACGGCCGAAAGACGAGCGGGAGCTACGGCGCGCGGGGAGCTGGTGAAGGTCGTAGGGTTCGCGCTACAGGCCGCGGCGGCCGAGACTGAGCGGGTAGCGGCGAAGGTGGAGGAGGGACAGACCACCCACTGAGGTAGAATCGAGTCACCAACGGCCGGGCGCTCGGCGACCCCGGTAATACTCGCGAAAAGGCCCGCTGGCTGCTCGCCGGCGGGCCATCGTCTTGTACAGGCGTGTTTTCATTCCCCGGCCCCGCGACGCCTTCCCTCGGTGCTGTCGACCAGGCGCTCAAGCTCACGACCTATCAGGCGGCGCGACGAGCAGGCCGACGGCGGCGGCGAACATGCAGAAGACGAACCGGTTGACGAATTCGGAAGCGAAAGCGTGCCCGGACTTGGTTGAACGATTCGGGGCGCTTCGGCCCGATGAACGCTGGGATGACGGCTCCGCGGGGAGAAGTGGCCGAGCGCGCGGACGCCTCAATTCGGCAGGATTCTGTTATTCAGGCCGCCTGGCGGCGCTTCCAGCCGCTACGCCGCTCTTCGCCACGAGGTCGCCCGCGCCCAGCTATTTCTGCCACAGAACCATGAACTTCGAGTATGCACCCGGTGCTCTTGAGGTCCTCGCCGGTACCGCTCGGCCGGGATCTCCCCCAACCCCTGCGTTCTCCCGCCAGATGCCAGCGGCTCGATAGCTGCTGATACGGCTGGTCCGAACGAACCTGCTCACGGACGTTTACGCTTCGAGCACATCCCTGAGCTGCTTCGCGATCCGCGCCTTGACCACCTGCTTGGCCGGGATCTCGACCATCGCGCCGGTCGCCGGGTTGCGCCCCATTAGTGGACGGTTTTCTCACCGTCGTCGTCTTCTTCCATGACGGTGATGCCCAGGGACTGGGCCAGTGCGTCGGGATCGGAAGCGTACCGCAAGGCGACATGCATCGCCGCGAGGATTTCGGCGGCCATGACGTTGCCGGCCGTGACCGCGGGTTGCTGGTTGTCGAAGCGCCACCGCGAGGCTGCAAACGCGATCACAACATCCAGTCGTTCCTCCGGTGGAACGTTCTCGAGATGCTGGAACTTCCACCACATCTCCGCAGTGACCTGCTTGTAGGCGATGTCGGTTTTTGGTGGCGGCGTCAGCCGTTTCCAGAGCGTCTGCAATTCGCGATCAAGTTCATCGTCGGTCATGGCGGCGGCTCTTCCCGTGTCGACGTGCGTTGTCAGTGCCGCGCCGCCATTATCACCGAGCGCCTGGCAGAGCGGTCGGCTTGAGTTGCTTCGCGATGCCGGCGGCGGCGGGGGACGAATCGCGGCCGGCTGCCTGCAAGCCTTGGGGCGAGCTACGCGAACGCCTCGACGAGGCGACCCGGGCGCGCCCGCGACGACGCCTGCGCCTCGGTCGCCGCGGTGAGGGCCAGGGTCCGATAACCGGATCTTCGGTAAACCGGATCGGACCAGTGTTTCCGGTGGTTGCCGCCCGGAGTCGTGATTATGGCGACGTCGCCGCGCCGGTGATCCGACTCGATTCGACCGCCCGCCGCCGCTCGCGATCTGCCGTCCGCAGCCGCGTCGAGCGCCTGGCGCAACATCTCCCCCGCCGGGAGCCCGACAGCCGCGGCGACGTCGCGCGCAATCCGGCCCCCAGGCCGGCGGCCGCCGCCGCGACGGCAGCGGCGCCCGGGATAGGGCATCCTCGCGCGTTCTAGGGGATGGTTCGATCCCGGACGGCTCGAACGGCGTCCTTCGCACCCCGTACGAGCCCGATCAGGCTTCACGGCCCGCTCGAGCCGGTCGAGCGCCGCGATCGCGTCGTCGACCGCCGCCTGCAGATCGGTGATCGGCGACGGCACCTGGTCATCGGTCCGGAGCGCCCGCCGGATCGAGGACCGCAATCGCCGCCGCGGCCGGTGACGCCGGTGCCGGCTTCTCACGCCGCCGGTAGTCGGCGGTGCCAGGTCAGCGGTGGCACTCTTCACAGCGTTCGCGACGGCGGCACTCCGATCATCACGCCGCCGCAAGTCGCGGACCTCGGCGGCCTCCGCAGCCGGGCAACGCTCACGGTGAAACCTGCCGACGCCGCAGGCGGCGGTCAGCTCACCAGCGTTTGATAATCGGCGGTTCGGTTAACTTCTCCCGGCGGCCGTCGCGGCTTCGCCCCGAAGTCGGCCCGAATCGACCGGGTAGGTGAGGCTCACTCCTGGGTCGTCGCGCTGGGGTGAGACCGGTCGCGCCAGCCTTGCACGACCGCCGCCAGGAACGTCTCCAGCGGCTGTTCAAGTGAAGCCCAGTCGTTCTTACTGAAAGTGAATTCAAGCGGGTTGCTGCGGCTCTTGTTTCTGACGGCACGAGGTGCTTGACGGCAGAACTCTTCGACCGCGTCCGCTGCGCCCTTCACCGCCCGCGGCGTAAACATCAGTGTCAACGAGCCGGGTTTCTTGGTGATGACATACAACGCCGCGTAGGAGCGAAGCGACGGCGTGCCGGCATCCGTCATCTCCTGTAGCGAGTAGGAATAGGCCTGCTTGCCCGGCCAGCAGTATCCGGGGATGCGTGCTTCGATGAACTGGGCGGTCTGGGTCAGGAATTCCTCCACCCCCAGACTCTTCGCGGCAGCGTGCAGGGTTCTGAGATTGCTCTCCTTGGTGGCCGTCGCAACGGGGTCTGGCACTTGCGGAGATTCGCTTTCGACCTGGCGGGCCAGAAACAGCTGGCTGCCCTCGCGAAAGGCATGAAACGTCAGCAACTGGATGTCGACCCGTGATTCCGCTAGGAAGTTCACGATCCGCCGTGCGCGCTCGTCGACCCCCAACCCGACCAACACCATGCGGGGCCGGTCGCGCAGGAACTCGGTGGCTCCCGGATGCTCCTGCCGATACCAGTCGGCGAAGTCCTCGATGCGCTCGACACCGAGGCGGCCGGAGTGCCTCTCGATGAGCGCGCCGAAGCTCCCGTCATCAAGCGCGGCTAGGTCGGACGCATAGTCGAGTGCCTGGGCCACCGCGTCGCGAGTCAGCGTACCTCGCTTCAGCTCGAACACGACCAGCCGACCATCGGCATCGATACCCAGCAGATCGAGCGGCCCACCGGCTGTCGCAACCTGCCGCCCGATCAGCGTCAGGCCCTCCATCAACAGGTCCGGTGACGCGACGAGCAAGTCCTCGAGATCTTGCTCGGTCTCCGTGTTGTCGACGCTCTCGACCGCCGTCGCGGAGAGCTTGCCCTCGGCGCGCTCTACTGACCACAGCTGAATCTTCTGCATGAACCACACTTCCCTCAGCCGACCCCTAGGGCAGTGATCGATATAGATTTGCTAACTTCACCAAGGCGCAGCCTCTCTTTCGCTGCTTGGCACGCCTGGGACACGGCAAGGTTTATTCCCGTCAGTGTCCCTAGTGGTTCGTCACGTCATCATCTTCGGATACGGACATGGGTTACAGCGAGCAATCATCGACGAATCACAGCACCGCACACCCGAACGTTTAGTCATGGCGCAGCACTAGTTTACCGGGTCGACTTGACGAGCGTAGCCCAACCGAACGCTGCCGCGGAGTCGCCACAGCTCCACAAGCTCAGACGTCCTCCTCGATTTCGAGCGCGCCCGCGTCGAGATCGAACTGCTCGACAATGGGACCGAAAAACCCTTCGAAAGTTCCCACCACCGGCCCGGGAACAGTCAGGCGATCTACACCGCAACACACGACGAGATCGTCCGACAGCCGGCCCTTGCGGCGCAAAAAGCGCACAGCTTCTCCTGCATGGACCTCGGGTTCGGTGTCGTCCAGCGCGAAGGTCTCCTCGGGCGCGCGTCCCACGACGGCACGCTTAGCGAAAAGGAGCACCCACCGCGGTGCCGACTCGCTGGCCGCCGTGAAGACCGCCAACGGCTGGAGTTCCGACGGAGGCGTTACGACGCGGTCCTTAGGCGAGGCGAGCTCCTGATCGCCGCTCTGTCGCAGGATCGCCGACGCCGCGGCTTCCGGCCATGCCGACTTTTTCGGATGCTTCAACCGACGACGCAACCGCGTCGACGCCACCGCCAGATATCGCTCCCAGCTCTTTTGTACCTGCTTCGGCGCGTCGAGCAGCACCGAAGCATTGAGGAGCACCATATGGTCATGCTCCAATGGCCACTGGTTGGGCGTCGTTTTCTCCAGCAGGTCGATGATCGAGTCGACCAGCGGCGCCGCCAGCGCGTCTCCCACCAGATCGCGTGGGGGATCCACTAGGCGACGCACGGTCGCATCCACGACGCCGCCAGAGTCAACCGCATCGTCGAACGCGGCATCCAGGCCCTTTTCCATAGGGCTCCTGGCCGCGTCGACACCGCCCGGCATCTGTCGCGCGGCGCTGTTGGCAAACGCGCTCGCCAAGATCTCGGTCCGTGCCCTTTCACGGTCGAACCGGCACCAGTCGCAGGCGAGCACCGCAAGCCGCGTGAAGCCTTCCTCGACGCGCACCTCGACGCGGCTGCCGGCACCGACGAGATCGACCTGCAGGCCGTGCCCCAGTCCCCTCTCAAGATCCTCGATTGCCTGACTGGCATTTGGCTCGTTGAGACCGCGCATGACCGGCAGGATCTCGACCAGTCGATCGGCGATCGCCTGACGCTTTGCCGGAGCCAACGGCGACCTGAAGTCGACACGCGGCATCTCGGCGGCATCGGGAACTCCATCGTCGGCGAGCGCGCGTAGCAAGGTCATCTTCGCGAACTCGTCCGGAATCGGCGCGCGCAGAATGCGATCCAGCAGCAGCTTGCGATTGTGATCGATGCCCGGAATGCGCCACTGCACGTCGAGCGCTTCGACCAGTGCCGCGGAATCGGCGCTCAGCGGGACCCGTCGGGGATCGTAGGTGCGCGCCACGTGCTCGTAGACGAGAGCGACCGCGTCTTCCAGTGCGTCCCTGAGCCAAGCCCTAAGGTACTTCTCCGCGACCCGCGTACCGGCGTACGTCAGCACTCGGCCGCCCAGGAACCATACCGCCAGCGTGACCGGGTTCACCCCCAGGGCGAAGCGCGTCGCGATGCTTGCATAGTTCAGGTAAGGCGTGTAAGGCGCAATCCTCCGGTAGAGATCACGCAACTGCTTGGCCTGTTCGAGCATGGTCTTGACGGTCGCCACGCTCCGGCCGGGAAGATCGACAACTGGCGCCAGTCGCGCAACCTGCAGAACCTCGCCAAGGATCGAGCGACTCGTCAACACGATGTCGCCCAGGCGCGCTTCCATGATGGGATTGTCCGCGTTCTGGTGGTACAGCCCGGCCACCTCCCTCACGACATCCTGAATATCCTCGCCGACCGCATTCAGATCGGGCCCGACGGTCGTCTGGTCCTCCGCCTGCCGCCAGTAACGTCCCTGCTCGATCCCTTGCCAAACCCAGTCGCAACGCTTCCGGATCAACTCGGCGAGGCGATGGTCGGTGTCCTCCGACTGCGACTGAGCCCCAGCCGAGTCTCGGTTCCGGGCACCGCTCGCCAACGCCCGCCAGCTCCGCTCGCTCGCCGATACGCCATCAGCAAGAGAACCCACATCCCGCGCGCGCCGTTGCTCCTCACGTAACTCGTCGAGCTGCCGGTCGATACGCTCGGTCAACTCAGCGTCGAGAGCAGCCGACCGGGCGAGACCCAATAGGTAACCCAGCGCAGCCGCCCCAAGCAGGATGAGCGCCATGCCGAACTCAAACCACCAGAACCGGGCGAGGCCGAATCCGGCCACGATGAGACCGCCCCCGGCAACCAGCCACCCACCGGGCTCACGTAAGCACATCCTCCACATGGAGCCGTCACCCTAGTGCTGCGCCATGATTAAAAGTTTGGGTGTGCGGTGCTGTGATTCGTCGATGATTGCGCGCTGTAAACCCATGTCCGTGTCCGAAGATTGTGACGTGACGGACCACTAGGAGTCTGCGCCGCAGAAAAACAGATGCGACAATTGTAGGCGAGCCGACGACGAAAGGACTCGATGTCGACCACATTCCGCCCCTATGTGCCTGACCAGTCGCTGCTGTTGCCGCCCGACGTGCGGGAGTGGCTGCCCGAGGGCCACTTGGCGCACCATGTCAGCGATCTGGTGGACGGTCTGGATCTGACGGCGTTCTACGCTCTGTACGAGGGGGACGGCCGTCGCAACGCGCCGTATGAGCCTCGGATGATGGTGAAGGTGCTGCTCTACGCCTACGCGACGGGGGTATTCTCGTCGCGCCGGGTCGCTCGGAAGCTGGAAGAGGACGTTGGTTTCCGGGTGCTGGCGGCGGGCAACTTTCCGCAACACCGGACGCTGTGCGAGTTTCGGCGTCGGCACCTGGAGGATTTCCAGGCGCTGTTCGTGGAGGTGGTCCGTCTGGCGCAGGAGTTGGGTCTGGCGCGCTTGGGGAAGCTGTCGATTGACGGGACGAAGGTGCGCGCGAACGCGAGTAAGCGCAAGGCGATGAGCTACGACCGGATGCAGGAAGAGGAACAGCGCCTGGAAAGCGAGATCGAGGCGCTGTTGCGTCAGGCGGATGCGGTTGACGAGGCCGAGGACTCGCGCTTGGGCGCGGAGGTTCGGGGCGACGATCTGCCGGCGGAGTTGCGTCGGCGAGAAGAGCGTCTGGCGGCGATCCGGGAAGCGAAGGCGCGTCTGGAAGCGGCGGCTCGGGCGGCGGACGACGCGCGGGGTCGGCAGCCGGGGCAGGATCGGAACCCGAAGGGCGGTCGGCCGTACAAGCGGGCGTATGGCGAGCCGGACGAGAAAGCGCAGAGCAACTTCACGGACCCGGAAAGCTCGATCATGAAGACGAGCAACGAGGGATTCCAGCAGTGCTACAACGCGCAGGTGACGGTGGACGCGGAGCACCAGTTGGTGGTGGCGACGGACCTGACGGCGAACGCGAGCGACCAGGGTGAGTTGCCGGTGTTGCTCGACGCGGTAAAGGAGACGTTCGCCGCGCAGCCGGAGACGGTGCTGGCCGATGCGGGGTACTGCAACGAGCGGGACCTGACGGACCTGGAAAAGCGGGGCATTGACGGGTATGTGGCGCTGGGCCGGGAGGGTAAGCAGACGGCTACCCGTGATCGGGAGGCCCATCCGGCGACGGCTCGCATGGTGGAGAAGCTGGCGACGCCGGCGGGCCGCACGGCGTATGCGGAGCGCAAGTGGTTGTCGGAGGCTCCCAACGGTTGGATCAAGCACGTGCTGGGATTTCGGCGCTTCAGCCTGCGCGGACTCGCGAAGGTGCGGTGCGAGTGGGACCTGGTGTGCCTGGCGTTGAACGTCAAACGCCTGCAGCCGCTGATGGCGGCGTAGAAGGCAGGAGATGAGGCTCCCAACGGCGACAAATCGATGCGCATCGCGGTCTCTGGCGGGCCATGCGGCCCGCGAGGACCGAATTTCGTCATCTGTTCGCCAACTACCGAAAATCCACCCCGCCCCGCTGACCGGCGAAGTCGCCCCGACACGTGACTCAGGTCGTGGGCCGGCGACCCGTTGCGTGCCGCAAATCTCCTGCGGCGCAGACTCCTAGCCGAATTCCTCTCTACAAGTCACGGCGACGGCCGAGGCGTAGCGGGCGAGACGCCACCGGCCCCATGCGCACTTCGGGTGTGCACCCGGTGCTCTTCGACGGATCGGCTAGCGCGCCCCGCGCGACCGGCCGACGACGCGCAACCTGTTTCCGCCGGGATTCTCGACCCGTCGCCCCCTGCGGTCTACGATCCACGGCGTATGCCCTTGCTGAAGAAGCTGAAGCTTCCACGCTTTGCCCTCTCTCGTGCCGTGCAGCTCCTAAAGTCGCCGGAAGAGCTGCGGGGCGTCCTCGAAGATGCGCGGGTCAAGATGGCCACCGTCGGGGGAGCGCGGAGCCTCAAGAGCGTGATCGACGATCTGAGGACGATGCTCCGCCTGGTGCGGGCGTGGGTGAAAGGCACGCACACGGAGGTGTCGAAAGCCAACCTCGCGTGCATAGTCGGGGCGGTGGTGTATTTCCTCGTGCCGTTCGATTTCATACCGGACATCCTTGGGCCCGGTGGATACGCTGACGACGCGGCGGTGATCGTCTGGGTGATCAGCCTCGTCGAGGAAGAGCTGGTGAGGTTCAAGGCTTGGGAGACGCGGCACGGCGCGCAGGGCCTAGTGGTCGTCGAGTCGGACGCACGAGCAGCGGGCGTGGCGAAAGCGGAGCAGACGAGCGCGTTCGGATGGGCGGTCTTCGGGCTCTTGATTCCCGTAGTGGCGGTGTTGGTCGTGCACCTGCGGAGCCCGAAAGTTCCCGCCGCGGACTTGGCGCCCGCCAGCGACAATCCTTCGGTCGAGCGAGTCTTTGAGACACATTACGTCGAAACGCTGAAGGCAAAGCAGGTGAGCAGTACGTGGCTTGGTGCGGCGCTCGGCGTGTTCGTCGTGCTCGCCGTGGTCATCCTATTCTGAACCGGGGGGATGCTCGTCCACCCTGGGTCTGATAACGGCGAGTTATGGCAACTTCGCCGGACGCCTGAGTCCCGACAACGGGAACTCTCCCCCCCGCCCGTGTTCACGCGGCTGCGCCCGGAAACGCCCGCCGGCCAGCCGGGTTCGTGTTCCCCCGCAACCTCTCGCAGTTGTCGCCTACAATCGGGCGCGCGCTCAACTGCCGTTCGGACACGAAGCGCAGCGTTCGGCGAGCTCGCGCGCTCGTCGCGACAGTCACGACCGGCGGTAGCGGCCTGTCGGTCATGTTCGGGTGAGGTCGCGCCGTGCGACACGTGAGGCCGTAGAGAACCCTGAGAGGATCGGCGCGCGACCCCTGCATACCCGTCTCTCCAGCCTGTGTGCTTACGCTGAAACTGTGAGATTCTGAGGCGTGCGGACCTGGAAACACTGGACACACGACGAAAACGAGCTGCTGCGCGCCGCCGCGCGGCGCGGGTATCCCGACCTGCGGTGGATCGCGTTGAAGCTCGGCCGTAGCTCGGCGCTCCACGTAACGCGCGGCCGGGAGAGGGCGCCCGCGGCCCGGCCGTCCCGACCGGCCGCACGTGCTCGTACTGCAGTTTGCCATTCGAGGCGACCGGGCGGGCCGTCTACTGCTCGCCAGAGTGCCGGGCGCTCGCTGGCGGCCACTGTCCCGGCTGCGGGCGGCCCTACCAGCCGGTCGCCGAGTGCCAGTGGTGCGCCGCGGTCGGGAAGCGGGCGACGTGGCCCGCCGCGGTCGGGGCGCTCCAAGACGACCGGCCCGCATCATCGGCGGGGAGCGTGGCGGCCGGGCGGATGGAAAACGACATCAGAAAAAGGGGGATGGGGGTAAATCGCTGGATCTTGGACCGATCGGCCCGTTACCGACTGACGGTGCGGCGGCGATCTGGTTCGACGCTGGAAAGAAGAAGGGAGACCGATGACGAAACTTGAAGAGCTGAAAGCGGAACAGGAACGCATCCGGAGGGAGATCGAGCAAGAGCAGAACCGCGAGACGGGAGCGGCGTTGCAGGCTTTCTTCGCACGGCTGACGGAAGCGGACCCGCTCGAATTCTACAAGGCCGTATCGGTGGCGATGATCGCAGCTCGCAATCACGGTGCAAGGTCGATTGCAACGCCTGCTGACTTGGTTTATGGGTTCCAAGCGCCCGACAAGGAGTAACACGTGAAGGGCCGGTACCCCGGTGAGTCGCTGTGACCGCTGGTGAATCGGTGCGCGTGCGACCGTTCCACGTTGCGCGTATAGCGCTCGACGCTGCCGTTCAGGTTCTCGATGATGTTCGTCGTGCGCAGCGTACGTTGCAGCGCGCTCCCGTCAGACCGAGGCGCTGCACGGTCAGCGTCTCGTCCAGTCCCTCTCGAATCGACGCCGCCGCGACGGGGTGGTCGCGCTCCAGCGACCCGGCCAGCCGCGCCAGCATGGAAATGGCAAGCAGAAAAGGGACCCCCGTGGCCACGTGAAAAGGGACCCCCCAGTTTCTGTCAATTCGTCAGTCCATTCGGTTCGACCCCGCGCATCAGGTCGAAGTCGGCGCCATCATGGCGGAGAGCGAGCGCAACCGTAAACCCGTACTCGCCCGCGGCGACGAGATCTCGATTGCATGCGGAGAAGATTCCACGGGTGTGCTCGCCGCGCCCTTGGATCTCGCCCAAAAACGCATAGCGGATTGCATTCATGAGGCTCGTCTTCCCGCGCATGTTGTCGCCATACACGACCGTTACGCCCTGCTGGTCGGGAAACTCGAGAACGGCTCGGTCGGCGAAGGGCCCGAAACCTTCTACTTCGAGTCGGCGGAGGGTCAGCATCAGGCTCCGGCCTCCTCACCCTCGGGGTCGCCGTTGACATCGTCCTCGGTGTCCTCCGCGTACTCGAAGCGCTCCACGACGCGCTCAACCGCATCAAGGCCGAGGGACGACGATGACCGAAGACGAACGGCGCGAGCGCATCGAGGCCGCGGCGTCCCGGATGATAGCGGAGCTGCTCGAGCGGGCCGCGAACGGCGAGGCCCTGCCCGTCCAGGGCGCTTTCGTCCTGCGGATCCGCGCCCTGGCCGAAGAGATTAGTGACGCGGACTCCATCACCATCGAGGCGCGCGACATCGCCCTGTTCAAGGACTTGGCCGCGCAGATGGTCTTGGCGAGCGCCGCGGCCGCCATCGACGGTGCCGCGGCCGCCGGCGCCGGCAGCTCCGCCTAGTGGTCCGCCACGTCATAATCTTCGGACACGGACATGGGTTGCAGCGCGCAATCATCGACGAATCACAGCACCGCGCACCCGAACGTTTAATCATGGCGCAGCACTAGTTTCCGTCTAGGTTGACGTGCTCGAACTCATCGTCCAGGTTGCGCGGCCCTTCCCCCTCATCATCGAGGTTCTGCGGAAGCGGATCCCCCAGCGGTGGAGGCGGTGGCGGATCCAGCGGCAGCGGCAATTCGTCTTGATGCGTATCTGGCATGACCGGAAACGATACCAGAGTGCCGAAGAAACGGCCGCTCTCGACCCCGCGACGGGCGGGGGGTCGAACCCGCGCGGTTACCCTAACCGGGGTCGGGAGGGTCGTGCCGCCACGAGTCCAGAGCCGGGCTCCTGGGGCGCCCGGCGGACGTGCGGCGGGAGTTCACCGGTGCTGCCCTCCGGAATCGACGTTCCACTTCCGCCGGATTCCGTGTGTCGCCCCGCGACCGTGGCGTTCGGTGCGGAATCCGCCTTTCGCTTTTCGGACCCCTGTGGTTGCATTCCGTGGGACAGCCGGCTAAGTTCCCAAGTGAAATCGGGATATGTGGAGACGACGTCCGAAGTCGGCCAGAGGTGACTTTCGCCGTACTCGACATCGGAATTGGGAATGGAATACGGGATGCTTCCACTGCCCAGGAAGCGGCCGAACAGCAAGCGCCGGGGTCCGCATCCCGACCGTGCCCTTTCGGCTTCGTTCTGCCGCAACGTCGGCGAGGCAGGGCGGTACTGCGACGGCAACGGCCTCTACCTGCATGTGGAGGCTTCCGGCTCTCGGCGTTGGGTGCAACGGCTCGTGATCCGCGGCAATTCCTGCACGCTCGGCCTCGGCAGCTGCAAGCTCGTGTCGCTGGCCGAGGCGCGTGAGCGGGCGCTGACCAATCGGAAGGTCGCCCGTTCCGGCGGAGATCTGCTGGCCGACAGACGCCGGGCAAACGGCGCACCGACGTTCGCGGAAGTAGCCGAGAAGGTGATCGCCATCCACAGTGAGATCTGGAAGCAACCCGGTAAGACGAGACGGCAGTGGCAGGCGTGCCTGCGGGATCACGCCTATCCCCGCATCGGTGACAAGGGCATCGATCAGGTGACGACGGCCGACATCATGTCCGTTCTGCTGCCCTTGTGGACACGCCGTCACGCCACGGCGCGGAAGCTCCGCCAGCGCATCGGCGCTGTGATGAAGTGGGCCGTCGCGCAGGGCTACCGGACCGACAACCCGACCGGCGACGCCATCTCCGCAGCGCTGCCGAAGCGCACGAATCCGGCACGGCACATGCCGGCGCTTCGGCATGGGGAAGTTGCCGGCGCCATTGAAGCGGTGAACGCCTCGTCGGCGTGGGTCGGTACGAAGCTGTGCTTCGAGTTCATGGTGTTGACCGCGGCCAGGCCCGGGGAAGCGCGAGGGGCGAGGTGGGAAGAGATCGACTTCAGCGCGTTGGTGTGGACGATCCCGGCGACGAGGATGAAAGCGAGTCGCGAGCACCGGGTACCGCTGTGCGCTCGCGCCGTAGAGATCCTGCATGCGGCAGCACGACCACTTCGAGGCTCGACTACGGCCCAGCCCGGCGGGCTGGTCTTCCCCAGCGCGCGCGGCGAGCAGCTCGCCGACGCCAGGCTGTCGAAGCTGCTCGAGCAGTTGGGGATCGGGGCCGTTCCGCATGGCTTCCGGTCGTCGTTCCGGGACTGGGTGTCCGAGCGGACCAATCACCCGCGCGAGGTGGTGGAGGCTGCACTCGCGCACGTCGTGCGCAACCAGACCGAAGCGGCATACGCGAGGAGCGACCTGTTCGACCGCCGGCGGCAACTCATGACCGACTGGATGCAGTACCTCGACCCGGGACGCTCACCTCGGCCTACCGTTGCGTGACGTCCGGCGGGCGGATACGCACGCGTTGCTCCTCGGCGGTCACGATGGCGCCCTGCGCGAGTTCCGTACCGTAACGACGGAGAGCGGCGGCACACACAGGTCCCTGATCTTGCGCACGCAAGTTCACGAGTCGAACGATTCCGGCATGTGGACGTCGATGCAAGACCGCCAACTCGCCGAAGTCCTTGTCGAGGGTGATCAGTACTTGTCCGTGCGCGGCGGCCGTCAACAGGATCTGGTCATCCCCCGGGTCCGTGGACCAGTCGCCGACCCAATCGACGTCATGACCTGCAGAGCGCAGAACCGCCATGGCGCCGCCCCACACACATGCGTCGAGCAGAACCTTCACGACATCGAGGACTCGAACAGCGCCGGTTCAATGCGTTCGTGTCCGACGAGGCGTCGGGCGTACACCAAGCACGCCCGGATGTCGTCAGGTTCCAGCCACGGGTAGCCCTGCAGCACGATCTCCGGCGTGTCGCCGCCGGCCAACATGCCAAGAACATGCTCGACGGCAAGTCGGCGGTTCCTGATGATCGGCTTGCCGCCGAAGATCGCCGGGTTCGACGTAATTCGACGGAGGAGGTCCGTTTCGCTGCGAGTGCTGGCCACGACTCACCTGCCGATCATGCTACCTCAGTTCCAGGTCTCCGGGCAGCCTGGCCGTCTTCGAGACGCTGTCTTTACCCTGGCAGGGAACGGCAGCGCAATTCCGCCACGCCGGTCGGTGCGTCTCGGTGTCCGAGGGCACGTGTTCAGGCCCGATCATCGTGACGGACACAGGCTCCCGTAGAGCAATAGATGACTGCATTGAACGGAGCTCCGGAGAGCGCGCAATGATTACCGATGATTGCCTTTAACATGAATGACTCGCCCGCCAGGACGACCCCGAAGAGGCCGCGATCGGCCGCCCGACACAGACCGCGCGCCGCCTCGTCGAGGCCTCCGTCAGCCCGAACACCCGGCGGGCCTACGCCGGCGCGCTCCGCAGGCTCGACACCTGGCTCGGCGGCCGCGAGGTCGACGACGCGACCCTGGCCGCCTACCTCGCCGAGTTGCACGACGCCGGACGCGCTTCGTCGAGCGCCTCGATGGCGGTCGCCGCGGCGTGCTTCCGCGCAAAGCTCGCCGGTCAACCTACTCCCGCCGGCGAGCGGACCGCTCGGGTCCTGGCCGGCTACCGGCGGACCGCCAGCGATCGCGGTCGCGGTCAGGCACGACCGTTCGGGGTTTCGGACTTGGCTGCCGTGCTCGCGACCTGCCACCGGCCGCGTCGGCGCGGACGCGGCGTCGAGTCAGACCAAGTCGCCCTCGAGCGGGGGCGGGTCGATGCCGTGATCGCCGGGCTGCTGTTCATGGCCGGGATGCGGCGTAGCGAGGTGAGCGCGCTGCGCTGGGCCGACGTCGTCGATTCGACCGACGGCGCCGGGTTCCTCGTCACCGTGCGCAGGAGTAAGACGAACCAGGAAGGTGAAGTCAACGACGTGCGGTTCGTGAAGGACGGCGTCGCGCGCGCCCTCCGGACGCTGCGCGCCTCCACGAGTCCGGAGCCGAGTGACCGCGTGGTACCGTTGTCGGCGCAGATGATCGGGTTACGGTTCACGGCGGCGGCGCTGGCCGCCGGTGTCGAGAGCCGGGTGACCGCGCACTCGGGGCGGGTCGGGCTGGCGTCGGAGCTCACGAGCCAGTGCTTCGTCTCCCCGCCGCGGCGGGCTCTTTCGGCTGTCGCGGCCCCGGCCAGTACGCGAAAGCCCCGCGGTCAGCGGCCTGGGACCGGCTCTGCGCCGCGGCCGACGCCCTTGGCATCGAGCCGCACGTCCTGATCGCCTCCAGCATCGAGGCGGGCATCAACACGATCGGTAGAGGAACCCACGATGGACGTCTACGGCGCGACGGAGACCGCCGGGCGAGCTGGACGAACAGCTCAAGCACCTGCCCAACGCCCTGACCGTGCTGCGCATTGCCGCGGTTCCCGCTCTCGCCTGGCTGGCCACGTGCGGGACGGCGATGTTCTTCGTAGCGGTTCTCATCGCCTGCCTGTATCGGCGACGTCGTGGCGAACTCGGGCTGAGAACCCGCGGCCGATGCTTGCGAGAATCGGGATCGCGGGGCCGCCGCGGCTCAGCAGGCGGTTGGGGCCGTAAGGATCAGGTAGAATTTTCCACATGATCACCGAACCCGTTGCGGAGCAAGGCGACGCAACCCCTGCATCCAGCGACGCCAGCAAGGAACTGCGAGCGGCTTTCAGGGATCATCTCCAGATCACTGGCATCCGCGACGCCTACGATCGCCTCCTGGCGACGACTCGGCTGTTGCCGAAATTCGAAGATGGCGGTGATTCTAAGGTGAAGAAGGTGGTCTCGCTCCAGCATACCGATGGCCGCGTCTTGTATAGGCTGGAGCTATACAGGTGGGCGCTGCTGCTCTCTATCTGCGAGCCGGCACAAGAGGCTTGGCGACAGCGAAGCGACGCCGCAAAGTTTCATTTCTTCCCCAGATTCGTCGGAGTTGACGACAACGCGCGCGCGAGCCTCGACGAGGACAAAGAGCTACCAGGCCTCCGGATCATCTCGGTCGCCGATGTCAGGGATGTTATCGACTTCGCGCGAAGCACTGATTATCCGCTCTGATCCGACCCTCGCCGCCTACATCGCCGAGCTCCACGACACCGGGCACGACGCCACTGGTTCGGCGGAGTCGGGCTCCCCCATCAAGGTCCGGTCTTGCCCGGGAGGGGCCGCCCAGGCGTGGCGGCGCCAGCGACGGGGCGACTGGCGCGCGAAGCACCTCCGGGCGTGCATCGAGTGCGGTCCGCGAGTCGCTGTGTCTGACGCGCTTCGGAGATCTCTATCGACCTGACGTTTAGGCGGAGCATTGACGGGTGCACTCCGTCTCGTGGAGGTGGAAGACGACGTAACCCTCGTCCACCTTGGCCGCGGCCGGCGGCGATGTGGCGCGCGCGATCGTCGTGATGATCGAGCGGCGGCGGAAGGCGTGAGGAAGCCATTGCCCCGCAGGCGCGATCCACGGTCCCTTCAGTCTCGATCTTTCGAAGTTCTCTCCCCGCCGACGAGTCGTGCACCAGCGCCTGGGCCAGCGCCATACAGCCGCGTCAGGGCCTCCTTCGCCCCGGCAAACCGAACCTCAAATCCGGCCCGGCTCGACGAGCACGCCCGCCGGCAGGCCCGACAGGCGCAGGAACGACAGGAACTCCTCGTGGCGGTGCCGTTTCCGGCACTGCCCGAACACCCGTCCAGTGGCGATGTCCAGCGCGGCGAACAGCGTCGTCGTGCCGTGCCGGACGTAGTCGTGGGTGTAGCCTTCGGCGTAGCCGAGGCCCATCGGCAGCGTCGGCTGGGTGCGATTGAGCGCCTGAATCTGCGACTTCTCGTCCACGCACAGGACCATCGCGTGGTCGGGCGGGTTGAGGTACAACCCGACGATGTCGCGCACCTTCTCGATGAAGAACGGGTCGGTGGACAGCTTGAAGGTCTGCGCCAGATGCGGCTTGACCCCGAAGAGGGCGAGCCAGCGCTGTACCGTGCTCTTGGCAATGCCCTCAGCTCGCCCCAAGGTGCGTGTACTCCAATGCGTGGCGGCGTCGGGCTTCTCCTGCAGGGCACGGCTGATCACCGCCGCCACTTTGTCGTCGTCATAGGTCCGGGGACGACCGGGGCGGAGTTCGTCGTGCAGGCCCTCGATGCCGGCCGCTCGAAAGCGCCGCCGCCACTTGCCGACGGTGTGCGGTGTGACGCCGACACGCTTGGCGACGGCTGCGTTGGTCAAGCCTTCGGCACTTGGCGGGGATGCTGCTGCGATGGGCAAGGGAACGGCGCAGAGCACGAGCAGGAGGGCGCCGCGTGCGGTTGACCACCCAGCGAGCAACCGAGGGCAATCAGGTGGAGAGCAACGGCGGACCGAAACGATGCCGGCGAGAATCGTCGAGCTGTGGGGAGGGTGGGAGCCGGACGAGCGCGAGTGGCTGAAGGACTTCCGCGACGCGCTGCAGACCAGGTACGCAGACGCGATCACGCGTGCCGTCCTGTTCGGGTCGCGAGCGCGCGGCGACTGGAACGAGGACAGCGACATCGATGTCCTGGTGATCGTCCGGAACCAGGCCTCCAGCATGAAGAAGGAAATCCAGGAACTCGGCGCGAGCCTGTCAGTGGGCCGAATGGCGGTACCGACCGTACCGACCGTGATCCTGCAGACCGAGGCGGAGTGGACCATCATCGGGGGATCGGGGCTGCCCCTGCACACCGAGGTTGAAGCGCAGGGGGTGAGCGTCCTATGAAGGGCGATACCGCCCTGGCGCACTGGAGCAACGCGGTCGAAGGCCTGGAAAGCGCCGAAATCCTGCACAACCACGGGAAGTACAAAAGAGCGATCTCCGAGGCGTACTACACAATGGAGGCCGCGGCGCGAGCGAGCCTCGCGACCAAGGAGGTGCACCCGAAAACGCGAACCCGGCGTATGGAGAGCGCTGACCAACAAGATGGTCCACAGCGGAGAGATGGCCGCCGAGACAGCGGATCACCTCGTCAAGGAGCGTCAGAAGCGGGCGGAAGCGGAGTACGTACCGCTCACCGAAGGAACAGAAACAGAAGCGCGCCAGGGATGCACGCGCGCGAGCAGCTTCCTTGAGACGACGCGGAGGTACCTGCTGAGCAAAGGCCTCTCGTCGGATTCCGTAAGACTCCTCCCGGTAGTCCGCCCTTACGAGCAGGTGATCACCTCTAACCAGCTTCTCGAACGCCGGCGGCGCTGGTGATGCGCGCGCTGCGCTTCTCACTCGATCTCGTCGAACGGGTCGTTTCCTCCTTGGTCTTGCGCCTCGCGAAGGCCAGTCCCGGACTCGTACCGTTGGCTGTTTTCTTCATGTTTCGGTCTCTGAGGCTACTGCCGTTCCGTTGGCTGCCGCCGGCCGCCGCCGCGCTCGTTCCTTGTAGAGCCCCATGCGCCTGGCGGCGTCTTCGATCACTTCGCTGGCGGGTTGCGCCCGAGCGTGCGGTAGTCCGGGCCGTACAGCTCGTACCAGTGGCACATCTCGTGCAGCCGCGACAGCAGGCGGCTGCCGATCCGGCCCCGCAGCCCTTCTATCGCATCGTCGTTGTCGAAGTAGTTCGTGGTGAAGATCGTCGGTCGCTTCGCGTTGTACCGCTCGATCACGATCGTCTCAAGCCTGTCGAGCGTGTCCTCGACCCACGCGGTTCGGCGCTCGGCGCCGATGTCGTCGAGCACGAGCAGCTCGGCGGCGATGATCCGTTCGTAGACCTTCGCCTCGTCTCTGCTCTTCTGCTCGTAGCCGTGCCGTAGCGATGCCAGTAGCCGCCGCGTGTCCTCGAACGCGCCCTGCAGGTTTGATTCCGCCATTGCCGCGCGCAGCGTCGCCACGGCCAGGTGGGTTTTCCCGACCCCGGGCCTGCCGATGAACAGCAGGCCCTTCTTCACCACGGGGAAGTCGACGGCAAACTGGCGCGCGCGCCGGATTGCCGCCTCGAGGTAGCCGTTGTCGTAGACCGTGAAGTTGTCGAAGCTGCAGTCTGCATACCGTTCCGGGATGCCCGCGGCCTCTAACATCGCGGCCGCCTGGCGCACGGCCCAGCACTCGCACCGCTGCGCCCACCGGGTCCCGCGGTCGGCTTCGATCATCCACCCGGTGTCGCCGCACTGGCGGCAGGACTCGGTTTGCGTGTCGCTCTCGTGGCGTTCGTCCATCGTTGCGTCTCCCTTCCGGCGGGCGGCAGCGCCGCCCGCCGCGTGCCGCGGCCTGCTTCAGGCTGCGGCGGTCCCCGTTTCCGCGGTCCCGCGGGCCTCGGTCACCTCGGCTCCATGCGGCTCGTCGGCGGCCTTTGCCGCCTTCTTCTTCGCCACGGCCGCCTTCTTCTTCTTCCCGGCGTTCCTGCGACCGGCCCCCTTGCGCCCGCCGCGCCCGCCGGGCTCGTCGCCGAGCCGCCGCGTGTCGAAGGCCGCGAACCCGGGCAGCGTCCACTCGGCGGCACGCTGCCGCCCCTCCTCGTCCACCGACGGGTCGGTCCCCGCGAAGGCGGCCTCGACCGCCTCGGCCAGGGCCGGGCGCTTGAGCTTCGCGTGCCGCTCGGCCCACTCCTCGCCGAACACCGCGGCGGCGACCTTCAGCGTCCGCTCCTTGGGCACGCGCTTCCACAGCTGGTCGGCGCGCGGCCGGATCAGCGCGGCGAAGTCGGGCTTGAGCCGCGCGACCGTGGCCTCGAACTCGTGGTTCTTCAAGGTCGAGTAGGCCAGGCGCGGCTTCAGCGTCATGGCCACCGCCTTGGCGAGGATCGCCCGCCGCTCGGCGGGCTCGAGCGCCGCGAACGCCTCCCAGCGCTTCTTGTCGCTACGCTCGTTCATCCACGCCGTCGGCACCTCGATCCGGTCGGCCAGCGCCTCGCCCGGGCTGGTATCGAGCCAGGCGGCGGCGCCGCGGTGCTTGTACGGCCGGCGCTGGCCCTCGCTCGCGTTGATGTCGAGCGCGTCGCTGCCGCGAAACCCGCGGCCGACTAGCTGCGCCGCCAGCGAGAAGGTCAGCAGGTCGATGGCGGCCTCGTGGTCGAGCGCGAGGCCCGCGCGAACGATCTCGGTGCGCATGCACTCGAGCTCCTCGCCGACCGCCATCGGGATGCCGGTCTCCTGCGCCTGCGCGGCCTGCGCGCTCGGCGCGCTGCGCCCGCCGCTCATCATCGGGGGCCGGACGTCCGGCGGCGCCTCCGCCTCCGGCTCGGTCTCGCCGCCGGTGGCGCGTTACCAGCTGCATGCGCCCTCGCCCGGTGCGTCGCTGGCCGGAGCGTACGTCCTCGAGGCAACGACAGCCCCTCCGGAGCGGGGATGGACCCGGGTCAGACATCAGGACGCGGGCCGTGTACACCGTACGCGCGGGAAGGGATGGCGCGCACGCCCAGAACCACCGGGCTCCGCATCCGAGGATTGCACGGTGCGTCCGCTCGGCGGCGCCATCAGTAGGGCGCCCGGCTCCGAACATGCCGAGCGAGATAGTCCACACCGACACGAGGCGATTCGGAAGCCGCCCCAGACCGGCTTGGACGAAGCCGACTTCTCAGATACCCGACCGACGGCTCGGTGGTCGTTACCAGCGGATCTTCATGACCGTTGACAACCGTCGACGGAATCCTGTGCCGGGAACTCGCGTCTCTGCAGTCCCTGTTCCCTGGTTTTTCCTGTTCCGCCTCTTACCGCTTGTGGTCGACTACTTGCCCAGGCAAAGGATTTCCTTTGCCGTCGTCGCCGCCCGCGGCCGCGGGTCGTCGAGCCGTGCGAGGGCCAGCCGTCGCACGGCGTCGAGCGGGAGCGGCCGGTACTGGGTGTGCTCGACGCAGATGTTCACGTACGGTCCCTCCCGCAACGGCTCGTTGTTGTGCATGTGTCCGTACAGGTTCACCGTTCCGTCGGGCACCTCGTTCATCGCGATATGCGTTACCAGGAGCGTGGGGTTGCCGGTGATGACCAGGGCCATCCAGGTTGCATCACTTCCCGTATCGGCCGGGCGTCCGTTCTTTCCGAAGTCGTGGTTCCCGCGTACCAGAAGCTTCCGTCCCGGCATTGCCCGCACCCGTGCCAGGCGCTCGCGCTTGAGTGCGCCGGCCAGTGCGATGTCGCCTCCGCAAATGATCGTGTCGGCCTCGCCGACCGTCTCTTTCCATGCGGCCAGAAGCGCTTCGTTCATCGCCTCGACGCTCTGGAACGGCCTGTTGCAGTAGCGGATGATGTTCTTGTGGTGCAGGTGCAGGTCGGACCAGATCCATGTCCGTGCTCCGGTCTCCGGCGTGTGCGTGCCCCCTTCGGTCGCAGCGGTGTGCTTCAGCATCCACGCTGTCGTCTTCGGGTTGACGTATCGGCCCCCTTCCGGGCCGAGCATCCTTGCCAGTTCTGTCCGGTAGTGCGCTTGCAGATCCTCGCTGGTCATTGGCTCACCGCGGTCCCGACGTTCTTGTGCCGCGTAGAGATGTCGGCGGTCGCATCCCACGAGCACGCGCTCGATTGCGACGGCGGCTGTCGCCGCATCGATGTCTTGCAGCGGGCCCTGGCAGGCGTCCGCCAGCAGATGCGGACAATGCCCGGCCGGACGTTCGCGTGACAATAGGACGGATCGGCGCCCCTCGGTCAAGTGGTCTTCTATCAGTGCCTCGATGCCGGCCTCCCAATACCCGCGCAGGCGAGAGAGGTGCCGAGTCCGTCGACTAGGCCGACGGCGAGCACCAGGAACGAGCCGATTGGGCAACTCGGAATGAGCCCGGCAAGCAAGGCTGCGACCATGCCGACGACCGTACCCACCAGGGTGGCGGCCGATCGTCCGCTCCGCTCCCGCGTGCGCAGGCTTATGCCGATGCCGGCCGCAAGACCACGACAGCGGCCGCGACCGCGACCTGCATCGATCGCCAGGGTGCACGACAAGAAAGTGAGGGTTTGCCGTAGGGGGGTATCGAGCGAGCGCTGATCGTCCGATTCCTCGGGTAGGAGGACTCCGACCATGCCCGAGGCGCAGTTGACGGAACCGCTCGCTGACGCGGCCGAAAAAGGGGGCTTCAAGGAGGAGATGTTCGCCGCCTTGAAGTCGGCGGTCGAGGCCGATGTCGACGCGTTCCTCAGGCGGGGGAGCGTGAATGCGCAGGACTTCGAGACGCTCCTGCAGACGGTTCGCCGCCGCGCGCTCGCCACGGCGACCCGGGTCGTAGAAGCGGCTGGGGCGCAGCGCTCGTAGCCGCTATCGGGGCCGAAGTCGATGCGCTCGTCGGTCCCGGGCGCGCCGAGGTGGCGGACTTCGAGGCCCTCGAACAGGCGGTCCGTCACCAAGCCCTCGACATCGCCGCGCAGTGGATGGCGCAGCGCTTCAACGCAGACGATTCCGACCATTCGGGTTCGACCACAGCATGCGCCTGCGGCCGGCGGGCGCGCTACGCCGGCCGTCGCCCGAAGACGTTCACCACACTGTTGGGGCCGGTTACCCTGCAACGCGCCTACTACCACTGCGACGCCTGCCGCAGCGGGGTGTGTCCGCGCGACCAGGCCCTGGGTCTGCAAGGTGGCTCGCTGTCACCGGCCATCACGCGGCTGGTGGGACTGACGGCGGCCGAGGGCAGCTTCGCCAAGGCGAGCGAGTGGTTGACCGCCCTGGCCGGGGTGAATGTCGAGACCCGGCAGGTCGAGCGCTGTGCCGAGGCGCTCGGACGCGACATCGCTGACGACGAGCGCTCGGTCACCGAGCAGCCCGCCGCGGCGCCCGCGCCGACGATGTACCTGGGGCTGGACGGCACCGGCGTGCCGGTGCGCCCAACCGAGGTCGAAGGACGCCGCGGCAAGCAGCCCGACGGCTCGGCCAAGACCCGCGAGGTCAAGCTGGCCACCGTGTGGACGGCCGAAGGGCGCGACACACAAGGCCGCCCCGTGCGGGACCGCGGGTCGGTCAGCTACAACGCCGCAGTCGAAAGCGCGGCCAGCCGCGACACCGACCCGCAGCCGGCCGCCTTCGCACAACGGGCCTATCGCGAGGCAATACGGCGCGGTTTCGACTCTGCAGCCCAGCGCGTCGTCATCGGCGACGGCGCCGCGTGGATCTGGAACCTGGCCGCCGAGCACTTTCCCGGCGCCATCGAGATCGTTGATATCTACCACGCCAAGCAGCACCTGTGCGACGTCGCCAAGGCCATCTACGGCCCCGGAACCGACCTGGCCGACCGGTGGGCCAGGGACCGGCGTGCCGAACTGGACGCCGGCCGGCTGTGCGCCGTCGTCGCCGCGCTGCGCATCCATGTCGAGACCACGCCCGAGGCGCGAAAGTGCATTCACTACCTGTTCGGGAACCGCCACCGGATGCGCTATCCGCAGTTCCGCGCCAGGGGCCTGTGCGTCTCGTCGGGCGTCGTCGAGGCCGGATGCAAGCAGATCGGCGACCGGCTCAAGCGCGCCGGCATGCGCTGGACCGTCGCCGGGGCCAACGCCATCATCGCGCTGCGCTGCTGCATCCTCAGCGGACGCTTCGAGGACTTCTGGGAGCGACGAGCCGCAAATGCCGCCTGACGCTCATCTCACAATGATGTCGTGCACCCCGATCGCCATACCATGCAGCCCCGCCTCTCGGACAACGATCGAACACGTGGACGGCGACGGCAGAGACGCTCCCGGGTTCGATCCCAGCGGGTTTCTCGCGGTCTGTCCCGCCGGTCCAGGCCGGGGTCGGCGTCGTGAGACTCCAGACGGCCGGGGAGCGGGCGCCTCAAGGGTCCGTCCTCGTTCAATCCGACGGTCGGCGGGGTCACGGGAACAGATCCTCGATACGGCAACCGAAGTAGGCGGCGAACTTCCAGGCGTTCTCGACGGTACTCGACGGTAATGGTGCGATACCGCCCGCGGGCGACATCGCTGACGTAGGGCTGCGTCAGTCCGAGCGCCTTCGCGACGGTCACCTGCGTGACTCCGGTCAAGCGCCATTGCCTTCGCCACGCGGTTGGAACCCGGCTCCGAGCGGAGGACCGCGAGCTGCTGCTCGGTGAGCATCCCGAATGGAACTATACGTGTGAGACCTTCGCCACGTTCTCGACCGCATGCCGCGGGCAGGGCCAGCGGAGACGCCGCCGTCAAGGCCGGAGACCATGCGGTTCCGGCTCGGTGATCGGCGTCAGCGCTCGTTGTCGAGGCTGACTCGGGCCACCGCGGCCAGGACCAGCCGGGCGCACGCCGCGTCACTCCTGCCGCTCTTCGTCCTGCGCCTTGGCCGCTCGCCGCGAAGCCCAGTAGTTCCGCATCCGCTCGGCGACCGCCTTGCGCTGTTCCTCCGTCATCGAACGCTTCCGCTTCGCGACCGCCTTGCGCGCCTTCCTGGCGCGGCCGGCGACCGGCGGCGCATTCCCTTCTATCGCCTCTATTGCACGCTGAATGGCAACGAGCTGGCTCCTGAGCGATTGCTCCTCGTTCCGTAGCACGTCCAGAATTCCGCTCTGCGACATCGTAACCTGCTTCCTTTGATGGGATCCGCCACAGGATCGCGCCGGTCCCCGAAACACACGAACATCCACTACACGCCGCCGACCGCCGTCCGGCCGGGGAAATCAGTTTCGCTACCGGCGCCATGGGCCGAATTCTGTCACAGCGGCCCCGCCCGGGCCGGCAGCGTCTCGGCGCCGCCCGCCCGAGCGGCTTCGAGCTCGAGGTCGAGCTCCCACAGGTCGCGGAGGGCCTCCGTGTCCAATAATGCCCGTTCGCTCAACTTGATCGGGCCAATGTTTGTGGGGTCTCTGCCTGGAACCGTGATTGTGGCGCGCCGCGGCGGCAGCCGCGGCGCCTCGGATCAGCCTATCACCGGCCGCCCCGAGATGGGGTCGCCGGCGCCACTCCGGCCTGGGGATCTCAGTGCACCTTCCCATTCTCAAGTTCCTCGTCACCGTGCCACTCGTTGAAGTCTCGCACTCGACGTGCGATCGTGCGCGCGATCGTCGCCATGCCTTGCATCAGGCTTACCCCGTCCGTCCGGGACTCCACCAGCGTCATTCTGTCCTCGTACGTGTCCTCGTTCTCCCGCGCAGTCACGTCGATGACCAACAGCGCCACCAGCTGGATCAGGGCGTGCATGCTGCCGATGAGCAGTTCCAGATCGTCCGGCGACAGGCGCTCGCTGACCTCCCAGGGCACGTTGCCCGGGCCACGCATCATTTGCATCATCGCTTCCCGCGCGCCGTTGGTGTGGTCCGTAAACTTCATCAACGCGCTGCGCAGCGCCGGCGCCGTCGGGCGGTTGTCGGCCACCCCGCCAGCCGGCGGCGTGTCTCCGGGCTGTTTTGCCAGGGCGTCGGTGGCGCGCTTCAGCACACGGCGTGCCTTCTTCCACGCCGCCAGCGTGCCGTCCTGGTGCTCGACCCCCTCTTTGATCTGGTTCTCGATCAACGCGACGGCTACGGCAAGCACGTCGGTGTCGTCGCAAGCCGCGATTCGCTTCGCATAGTCCCGCACGCTCTCCCGGTACCGTATGCTCAGGGTGTCGGCAGCGTCGACCAACAACCTGTCGAATCCGAGTGCCTTCAGAATCATACACGTCACCGTCTCGTGGTTCAGAGTCTGGTGCAACCACAGAATCGCCTGCTGCCTGTCGAATCCGAGTGCCTGCGCCACGCGCTCAGCCTGCTCGATCATCGCGCGTGCGACCTCGCCGTGTATCAGTCGCGCGAGTATCGCGGCCTGCACCGCGGTTACCGAGTCCCTTGTCGTCTGCATTTTCTCCTCCTTCTGTTTCGACTGCTTGTGAAGGCACGACCCCGATCCAGTGCTCTACCCCGGTTCGCTTCCACCGGAGTCGAACGCCTACCACGTCGTGTGTGCCGTCGCCTGGTAGTGGTCTCGCGACGTTCTCCTGAGTCGCGACAACGATGACGATGTTCGGAAGCAGAGCTTCCAGCGGGATCCCAGCTAGTCGGCATCGTCCTCGATCTGTTGGCGGCACCGGCGACCTGCAGGCTGAAATCCTTGTTGGGCTCGTGATTGTTTGTTCCGTCCTCCGTCCTCCCTTCGTCCGTTCTTGTTTGTCGTTTCCGTTTCTGTTTCGTCCCTTCGTTGTTGAAGTTGATACGCCTATGCGCAACTACTCCCCGAACGCAAGAGGTTCTGACATCGGCGCGAGGCACGCGTAGCTTGGCCTCTTGATGTTCAGAAAACGGAGCCGCACCGAGCCCCCGATCGATCAGATTGATGCAGGTTCTGATGACCGATGATGCATGTCATGGAACACGTTGATCGACGCGGCTCGGGCGCGCTGTTCGACTTCTCTACACTGCGGCGTGAACTTGGCCTCGCGCCGAACCCGGATTAACACTCGGCGGTATCGTTGCGTGACGTCCGCCGGAGCGACGATTGACAACCGAAACGACGAAGCGCACCGTCGCACGTTTCCTGCACACTGTGGAGCGGGCGTTCGCCCGGCGGGTCTTCTTCCCCTCGCTCGGTCACCGAACCCGTAGCATGGATGACCGGTTCGTAGGGACGTCATTCGGGGAATGCCGCACGCCTCGGAGTCGCGCCCCCGGACACGCCATGATGACCAGACCATGCCGAACAGCCAGCAACTACCCGCGAGCCGCTGTGGATGGAGCTGATCCGTGGCTATCACCATCCGAATGCCTGCCGACCTCCACCACGCGGACCGACGCCACCGGTCGGTCCTCAGTTGCTCCGCTGGTGAGGCCGTGGCGGTCCTGCCAGCCTGGGCTCCCGCTGCTGCGTCGAGACGTCCTCGACGCCATCCAGACTGTACCGAGTCCGGAGGGCATGCAGGCGCTCGATTGCCCCGGCGTGTCGCGCCTTCGTCTCGCGTAGCGCCTCGGTGCGCTCGACGAGTTCGGCCTGCGCCGACCGATGCTGCGCGGCGGCCAGGGCACCGACTGCGGTAGCGCCGGCGAGCGCCGCGGCTTCTCGCCGCAGAACGGCCGACTCGCGGCTGACGGTCTCCATGCATTCGCGGAGCAAGTCGATGTCAACGCCTGGAGCCGCGACGTGGTCATGCGCGTCGCCGTCGTTGGCAATCCGCCTCGGCGCCGGGCGTCGGGCCCGCGGGTGCGGCCAGAGTTGCACGGCGTCGATGTCCCGCTGCAGCAGCTCGCCCAACCGTCGGTTGACTTTCCGTACGCCGTGGATCCTCGTCACCGGGGCGCTGACGTCGCCGATCCGGCGCAGGATGCAGCTGGTGTTGCCGACCGCGCCGTCCGACAGGCGCGCCATCGTGCGAGTCACTTCCCAGGCGTTGCTGTGGGTCCAGAAGACGAGGGTGACTCGCAAGCAGGACGACTCTTCGTCCATCAGTTCACGGTCGGCGCGAACCCGGCACGACGCCTGCCCATACAAGGCGTAGGCGATCGCCCGACGGACCGTCGCCCGGTCAGCTCCGCTGTCGCCGGCGATCACGATCTGGTCTGCCACCGAGAAGGAGATCGCCGTCGGCGCGTTGGTCTTCAAGGGACGCATTCCCTGTACGAACAGGTAGAGCCGTTGCATGGCTGGTTGTCTCCGTGGTTTGTCGACGCCCGGCGGCACGCCCATCGGCGGCGCCGAGGCGAGCGAGGTCGGGCGTGCTTACGGCCGCAACGTGGCCGCGCGGCGCAGGGCGTCCTCGCGTGGGATGCCGGCGAGGATCAGATGTCAGCCCGTGGTCGTCCCCCGACGCGCCGGCCGCCGCTGTAACGGCTCGACGACCGAGGACCGCGCATCGATCAGTCTGCGCGTGGCGTTGAGCCGCGCCACCGAGACGCTGGCGTCCGTCGACGTTGCGGGCGACGACGACGCGCTGGAGCTGACCGCGGAGCTACTCGGGACGCCGCGCCGTACGACGCCAATGTATAAAGGCCGGCGGTCGGGAAGCCACGTGCAAAACTCGACCTGCCCGTCGCTTCGCCGAGCCGCATACCGTGCGGCGTTCCAATCCCGCCAGACAGTGGGTCCGGCACCCCCGGCCGCCATTTCGCCCGGCCGTTCGGTCACGAGACGGACGTGTCTGCTCTCTTCAGCATCTCGACCGCGCGGTACATAGCCTTGTGGATGGGAACCCCGGCGAGGATAAACACGCTTGTCAGAAAGCCTGCGGGGCCGCACAGCAGCAGACTCGCCTCCATAGGCTGCCAGTCGTCGTGGAGATCCGAACTCGGGCAGAGAGGCAATGGGTCGCCCATGGTCTCCTCCATGATGCTTCCGTCCGTAAGGACTTCCACCATCCGGAACAGCAGCGGTTCGTTGCTCTCCGGCGTCCACGGTTCGATCAGTCGCCCGTAGTAGCCGGGCGTCCGCTGCGCTTGCTGAAGGGTCATCGTCGTACCTCCCTCTTCTCCTGGTGTCTGTCTTTGAGCCGTTGCCGGGCTCGTTGATGTTTCCTTTGGAATGCACGAACCTGGAGCAGCTTCTGCCATTCCAGATCGAACGCGCATCGGCATGCGCCGGCGCGCCGAGCATCTCCACGACGGTCTCCGGCGTGACCTCGAATGGCGCTTCGTTCCCTTCCTGCTCATCGTGCTCTCCTTGTCCGTCTTCGTCCCTTTGTTCTCTTCGTGCCCTTCGTGGCTCTTCGTTCTCGTGTTCCTCGAGCCCGTGCCCCGCGGCACGGCGGCGCCTTGGCGCACAACGCGCTGAGCGCCCCGGCCAAGTCCCACACTCCCGCCTCCCGGGTGTAGGAGCCCGTGGTGAAAACCCCGCGTCCGCGTAGCATCGAGCCCGGCGCGGCGCTCCCCTACACCAGGGTTCGTGTCGTCCTCCCGCCGCCGTTGTGCGTTGCTGGCCCGCGCTCGACGAACTGGAGGCCGGCCACCCCGTGCTGCGGGGCACGTTCCGCGACTACGCTACGCAGCGGCGGCGAGCCTTACCTCCGGTTCTTCGCCTGCGGAGTGGATCTGTCGCTCGATGCGCCGGATGCGCCGTTGCCGGAGGCGGTACCAGCGGGCCGCGAGCCGTTTCCGGGTGGTGGGGGCGATGGCTGGGGGGTGAAGGGGACCCAGATGGCGGCGGTCAACCAAGTCCGGGCACGCCTTCGCTTCCGAACTCGTCAACCGGCTCGTCTTCTGCATGTTCGCCGCCGCCGTCGGCCTGCTCGTCGCGCCGCCTGATAGGTCGTGAGCTTGAGCGCCTGGTCGACAGCACCGCGGGCCGGGCCGGGGAATGAAACACGCCTGTACAAGACGACGGCCCGCCGGTGAGCAGCCAGCGGGCCTTTTCGCGAGTATTACCGGGAGTCGTCGCGCGCCCGGCCGTTGGTGACTCGATTCCACCTCAGTGGGTGGTCTGTCCCTCCTCCACCTTCGCCGCTACCCGCTCAGTCTCGGCCGCCGCGGCCTGCAGCGCGAACCTTACGACCCTCAACAGCTCCCCGCGCCCGTCCACCCCATCGTCTGCGGGACGACATTCGTTTCATCGCGGTCCATCGCCCTTCGTGTCGTGGCCGGCATCGACGGGTCTCGACCGCTTCGGAAGTCGTCATGGCATGATGCGTTCGACGACGTTCAGCCGCGCCCGGGTGCTGTGGCCGGGGACGGTTCTTCCTTCCAGCAGCCGGCGGGCCAGCCGCCTGATGTCGCTCAGCTTCGCGGGCCGGTAGTTCAACTGCTCCACGCTCACGTTGATGTGCCGGTTCCTGCTCGGCGACTCCTTCTGGTGCACGTGCCCGTGCACGTTGACGCAGCCGTGCGGCACCTGCAGCAGCGGCACGTGCGTCAGCAGCAGCGGCGGCTCGCCGGGCGCGGCCAGCGTGACCGCGGTCCGGTGCACTTCGAGCGGCCGCGCCTGGTTGACCGGGTCGACGTCGTGGTTGCCGAGCACGAGCCACTTCTCTCCGGGCGCTTCCTGCCACCATTCCTGGTGGTGCGCCAGGACGCCGCCGTCGACTGTCACGTCGCCCAGGCAGATGATCGTGTCGTCGACGTCGACCAACTCGTACCAGGCGTCCCTCATCGCCTGATCCATCTCCTGCGGCCTCCGGAACGGCCGGTCGAAGGCTGTTTGTTATCGACGCCATGTCTCCCAAGTGCAGGTCCGACCAGATCCAGGTTGTTGCATCCGGTTCTTCCCACAGGCCCGGCCCGCCGTCCCGTGCACGCCGGATCATGGCTTGCGTCTGCCGCGCGTTCACCAGCGGATGGACGGGTGGCATCAGCGTTCGCAGCAACTCGTCGACGTACAGCGCGTGCAGCCGTTCGGCGGCCGCATCGGGTACGGTCATGTGTCTCTTCTCCGATCCGAGTCACGGTACATTCCGGGTAGCCGGTTCTCCCGGTGCAACGACGGGTCCGCCGAGGCGCCGAGTGTCGGTTTTCCAGGCTGTTGCGGTGTCGACCGGCCTCTCGTTCTGCGGTAGCAGGATGAGGCAGGTCGAGCCGCCCGGCTCAATGTCCTTCCAGTCTTCACCGCGACGTACTCATCTCGTTCCTCACACCTCAAGCTCGTCCTCCCCCCGTGCAGAATGGGCCCGGTTGTCGGGCCCCCGTCCAGATCCCTCATCGCGTCACATCCGGCTCCGACCGTGGTCGTCGTCGGTCGGATCGTTTCCTCTTCGCGAAGCGCCGAATGTCTTCGCGGAGCTGGCCGATCTCATAGGCCAGGGCCGTGTAGAGGAAGATCGCGATCACAACGTTGAAACCAACCAGCGGAAAGATGTCGTACATATCCATTGCCTGCCCCCCTTCCCGAAATCGTCGTTCTCGAATTGCCTGCCTCACCCCTGACGGTGCGACCGACATGCTCGTCACGTGCGGGCGCAGCGGGACGTGCGGCCGCGCCGGACTCTGTGGCCGACGAAACCGTCCACGCCGCTGCCGGACACCTGCACTGCCTGTGCTCGACCACCGGCGGTCCGGCTCGATCGGCGCACGGTGCGCAGGACGCCGCGCAGCGTGGCCGGCGGGCGGCCGGCGGCCCGGCAGCCGTCCTCGCGCCGCTGCCCGGCGCCGCCGGGACCGTCAGCGACAGCTCTGCATCTCGGACAGCAGTCGCGCGACGTCACACTCGTTCGGCTCGGCGAGACACCGGATCTCGGCGCCAAGCCGGTTGACCTCGTCGTGCAGCCCGCCGATGTCGTTGCTCAACGTGCCGTAGAGAACAAGGGCGCTTATCGCCATGCTCCAGACCAACAGCGCGAACCTGACCCATCCGTCGAATTTCTCCACTGGATCCTCCTTCGTCAAGAAACCGCCGCTCCTCCGAGTCGCCGACGCCATCGGCGACCGGTACGACCGGCGTGAGCCTGTTTGAATGCGACCGCGTTGGACCCGCGGTCACGCTTTCCGCAGCGTTGCGCTCTATCCCGCCGACGCATGCTCCGTGCAGTGGCCGGCGGGCGCCCCCGTGCCCGGCGTCGCCCGCCGCCCGGCCACCGGGGCTCAGGACACCCGGCCGTCCGGCGTGGCCGCGACCGGCGGCGCCGGCCGTAGCGCCAGCGTCAGCAGGTCGTCGACCTGCGTGACGTAGTGGACCTCGACCGCGCGCCGCAGGTCGTCGCCGAGGTCCTCGTCGACCTGCTTCTGGTTCTGCTGCGGGAGGACGACGCGGGCGATCCCGCAGCGGTGCGCGGCGAGTACCTTCTCCTTGATGCCGCCCACCGGGAGCACCTGGCCGGAGAGGGTGATCTCGCCGGTCATGGCCAGGTCGCCGCGGACCACCCGCCCGGTGAATGCGGACACCAGCGCGGCCGCCATCGTGACCCCGGCCGAGGCGCCCTCCTTCGCCACCTCGCCCGACTGCACGTGCAGATGCACGTCGCTGCTTCGATGGAAGGCCGGGTCGAGGCCGTATCGTCCGGCGTTGGCCCGCAGCCACGACAGCGCGGCCCGCGCCGACTCCCGCATGACCTCCCCCTGGCGCCCGGTCAGGGTCAGCGCCCCGGAGCCGGGCATCCGGCTCGCTTCGACGAAGGACAGCTCGCCGCCCGCCGCGGTCCGGCACAAGCCGACGGCGACGCCCGGCCGTGCGGTACGACCGGCGACCTCCTCATCGGGATGCGCCGGCGCGCCGAGCATCTCCACGACGGTCTCCGGCGTAACCTCGACTGGCGCTTCGTTCCCTTGGTGCTCATCGTGTTCTCCGTGTTCTCCGTGTTCTTCTCCGTGTTCTTCTTCGCTTTCTGCATGCTCTTCTTCGTTCCCTTGGTGCTCATCGTGCCCGTGCCCCTCGGCACGCCGGCGCACCACCTTGGCGCACAACGCGCCGAGAATCCCCGCCAGGTCCCACACCCCCGCCTCCCGGGTATAGTCGCGGATGACGGCCTCGACCGCCTCGTCGGTGATGCGGACCTGACCGGCCGTCAGTCCGTGGAACGCGAGTTGCAGCGGCAACAGGTGCCCGGTCGCGATGACCCGCTTCTCGGCCTCGGTGTACCCGGACAGCTCGATCACCGCCATCCGTTCCCGCAGCTTCGACGGCACCGAAGCGAGACTGGCGGCGGTGGCCACGAAGAGCGCCTCGGACAGGTCGAAGGGCAGGTCGAGATAGTGGTCGCGGAAGGCCGCCCCCGGCGCCGGGTCGAGCGCTTCGAGCAGCGCCGCCGCCGCGCCGCCTGCCTCGTCCAGGCAGTCGATCTCGTCGAGGACGAACACCGGGTTGCGGACGCCGACGCGCCGCAGCTCCTCGACGATTCGCCCGGGCTGACCTGACCGGGCGCCGTGCAGTGCCGACGCGCCCGCCAGCGTCCCGCAGGCCACCCACGCGCACGCCCGCCCGAGTGCCGCCGCGACAAGCCGCGACAGCGACGTCTTCCCGACGCCGGGCGGACCGACCAGACAGAGCAACGGGGACGGGGCGTCCGGCTTCGCCAGGCGCACGGCGACGTAGTCGAGCAGGCGCTCCTTCACCGCGCCGTGAACGGCATGACCCGCATCGAGGATCGCCCTGACGCGCGCCAGGTCGAGCGGTACAACAGCAGCGGTACGCCTGGTCCACGGCAGGCTCACCAGGCATTGCAGATACTCGCGCGCCCGGGCATGCTCGGGATCGGTGGACGCCCACGCGGACAGCCGTCGAGTACCTGCCGCCCTCGGGCCTGCACGGCGGGCGGCAGCGCGGGCGCGTCGAGCTGTTCGCGGAGACGTTCGAGCCCGTCGGTGGGGTCGGCGCCCGGCTCGCCGAGAAACGCGCGAACCTGCCGGGCCGTGATGCGGTCACGGACGAGCGAGGCGTCGCCGGTCTCGCGGCCCAGCGTCACCTTGCGGCAGATCGCCTGCAGGCAGCGGGCGAGCTGACGGATGCCCCGCTCGCTGGTGTAGTCGCGGATGATCCGCCGGCAGGCGCCGCGGGTGAACCGTACCGGCGTGTCCGCCAAGCCGGCCGCCCGGTTCTGCTCCCCGATCAGGTGCGTCTGGGCGATGGCGAGCTTCTCGGTCTCGGTATAGCCGGGCAGGTCGATGATCTCGAGCCGGTCCCGCAGGGCCGGTGGAATCCGGGCCGGCTCGTTCGCCGTCGTGATGAACAGCACCTCGGACAGGTCGAACGGCAGCTCGACGAACGCGTCGCGGAAACGGGCGTGCTGCGCCGGGTCGAGCACCTCGAGCAGAACCGCGGCCGGCGCGCGCCCGAGCTTGTCGAGCTCGTCGAGCACGAAGACCGGGTCCTTGCTGCCTACCCGCCGCATCTCGCGCAGAATCCAGCCGGGCTGCGCGTCCTTCCAGGTGCGGTTGTGCCCGCGCAGGTCCGTCTCGTCCCGCAGCCCCCCGCAGGACAGCTTCACGAACCCGCGCCCGAGCGCCTCGGCGATGCCGTACGCCAGCGACGTCTTGCCGACCCCGGGCGCCCCGGCGAAGCAGAGTACGGCCCCGTGCGGGTTCCGCCTCCGCACGGCCAGGTACTCGATGACGCACGCCTTGGCATGGTCGAGGCCCGCGTGCCCGGCGTCGAGCGCCGCGCGGGTGCGCGCCAGATCGATCGGTGCGGCGCTGCGCCGGGTCCACGGCAGATGTTCCAGCCACTCGATCCAGTCGTTCGTCTTCGCGGCCTCGGCGTCGGACGACTCCGACAGGCGCCGGCGCTCGCGCGCGATCGTCTCCCGTACCGCCGACGGCAGCGCCTCGCCGTCGCCGAGCAGCTCGCGCACCGTGGCCGGTGTGACCACCTCCGGTCCCAGGCCCCCCGGCCGGCGGCGCCGCGCTACCTGCCGGCAGATTGCGGCCAGCTTCGCCTGCAGGTCCGCCACGCCCGCTTCATTCGTGTGGCTCTGAATCACCCGGCGGATCGCCTCCGCCTCGAAGCGGACATCGCCCATGCACGCCGCCGTCCGCCACGGCTCGACGGCGCCCTGCGGCGGCGGCGCCGCCCACAATGCCTCCAGCTCCCGCACCGACGAGACCTCCCGGTCCACCACCACGGCCGGTCCGGCCCGGGCGGTGTCGGATGCCACCGCGCGGGCCGGCGCCGCCGGCTCGAGCGCCAGCGGCGGCGTGTCCTGGGACTGGCCGAACGGGCGGGTCAGCAGGTACCGCTGCGCGATGGCGAGCTTCTCCTGCTCGCTGTACGCCGGCAGCTCGATCACCTCGAGCCGCGTGCGTACCAGCTCCGGTATCCCGCCGGCATCGGTCGCCGTCACGATCCACAGCGCCGCGGACAGATCGAACGGGACCTGGAGGTACTCGTCCCGGAACGCGCTCCGGCGCGCGGGGTCCAGGACGTCGAGCAGCGCGTCGGCGGCTTCCGATGCCACCCGGTCGAGCTCTTCGAGAATGAAGACCGGATTGCCTACGCCGGCTTCGTGCAGACCCTGGACGATGCGCCCGGTGACGCCGTTCTCGACCCCGCGGATCAGGCACTCGGCATTCCCCTTGCCCAGCGGCACGCGCACGTGGGTGCGGCCGAGCGCCTCGGCGACGGCCACCGCCAGCGACCTCTTGCCCGTTCCCGAAGGCCCGGCGAGGCAGGGAACGGGCGTGGGCGTCCGGGCTGGTCCCGGGCGTACGACCAACGCGGGCGGCCTGTCGGTCTCCGCTCCCCGGTTGCGGCGCACGCCTTCCACGGTGAGCGGGCCGCGGGTCTGCGGGCACGCCGCCAGCACCTGCAGGAGGCGGGTCTTGACCCGCTCGAGGCCGCCGTGGGTGCGGTCGAGCGCCTGCGCCACATGCGCCGGGTCGAACCGCTCCGGCTCGCGCGTTCGCCACGGCAGGGCCAGCACCATCTCCGCCCGGTCCAGCGCCTCGTCGACCGCCGCCGCATCGGACCCGAGCGCCCGGACGCTGCGCCGCAGCGTCTCACTCGCCGGACGGGGCAGCTCGGCGGCCTCCAGAGCATCGAGCACCTGATCGAGGCGCGCGCCGGGGGCGGCCAGCGCGCGCACGGACTCGAGCGCCGAAGCGACGGACCGGCCGTCAGCCGGCGGCGGAACCTCGGCGGCGGCGCCGGCAAGCGGTGCCTCCGCCGCCCCGAGCCCGGCAGCACCGTCGCAGAGCCGGCCCAGCGCCTGCGCCTCGTCCACTACACGAACCCGGCCCGAGGCCGCCAGGTCGGCCAGGCCCCACCGCTCGCGCTGCGCCGCGGTGGTGACCACGTAGGCGCCGCCCGCGGGCCTGCTTCGGCCCTGCGAACCGCCCGGACACCCGACGGTGTCCAGCACCCGGCAGTGTTCGTCCCTCGTCGCCGGATAGACGAGCAGCACCGTGTTGTCGTCGTCCCCCCGCAGCAGTCTCACGCGCATCCTCTACGTCTCCTCAGAGTGTTCTTCTCATCCATCGCAAGACCCGCGTCGCAGATCGAACGCGCAGGCTGCACGCGGGCGTTCGACAAGCGCCTGCCGACCGGGTGAACGGAACCTGCCGACAGCGCCGGTACGCCCGGCGCGGCTCTGGAACCCTCCCCTCCTTCGTCCGTTCCCGTCTTTTGCATCCCGCCTTCTTCTCGTCATTCCCGCGTGCGCGGTTCGACCGGCCGACCCCGGCCGGTCTTGCTGAGGGTCCCCTCCATTCGAAAATGGGGGGCGTGGCGGGTTGCCGGTTTCCCAGGCGATACCCAAGGGCGCGAGGGCGCGCGCGGTCACGCGCGAGCCCTCGCACGCCATGCGGCGACGAGCAGGTACGTGATGCGCGCGGGCGGCGCCGACCTGACCGTTCTGTCCTCACCATCCGGCAGACCCACCTGGCCCCGCCTTTCAAGGGCGGTCAGCCAGGGCGCCCCACTGGTCGTCGTGACGTCGACCCGGACCGAACTGTCGGGGTTGCGGGCGATGTGGACCTCCTCGCCCTGGTACAGGCAGTTGCCGATATCCCATCCAACGCTCGTCAGCTCTTCCTTCCGTGCCTCCGTTTCCGAGTGCCGCAGGGTCGTTGCGATCACTCGGCATTCGCGTTCGAAGCCGTGCCGCTGTGTTCGTGCGCTGTCGGCTTCTACCCCGGTCCTTGATTTCGGCTTCGCGTTCTTCGGCCTTCCGCAACCGCGTCTGCGCGGTTGCGGAAGGGTCCGGTCCTCGTTCAGTTCCTGCTCGGCCCTGCCACGTTACAGCTCCAGATTCTTCCTGTAACGTCTTTCCGCGCCTCGTTGCGGCAGAGCCCTCCTGATGCGTGGGTTTGCCTCGGGAACTGACCGATGCCGCCCCCCGTTCGCTGGTTGCTCTCGCTTCCGGATGCGGTTGAACAGCTGGAGAGGCTGGATCGCGATCTGATCACCCGTCGTGACCTTGAGGAACTGCTCGGTGTTTCCCGTAGTCGTGCCGCGGCGTTGATGCGTCTCTTTGGCGCTGAGATGGCCGGTACTATTCTCGTCCTCCGGCGGGCCAGTCTGCTTAGGACGTTCCAGGAGGCGATCGCGGGTGGTTCGTTCAGCCGCGAGCTCGACCGTCGTGATCGTCTCGTGCAGTACCTCCATCAGGCTCGTACGGCTGCGGTTCGCGTTCCGGTGGTACCCCCAGAGGCGCCGCGCCGGATGGACGGCCTGCCTCCCGGTGTCACGGTCGAGCCTGGCCGCATCGAGGTCCGTTTCGAGCAACCTCGTGATGCGCTCTCTGCTCTTTATGCTCTCGCGCAGGCTCTTCTGGCCGACTACGACCGTTTCGAGGACCTCGTCCGCCGTTGATCTCCAGACTGGCTCGAGCAGACCCCGTCACCGTTCATTCCGGCGCGTTCGGCGCCCGGCCGCCGGCCGGCGACGGCCCGGCCGCCGGCCTGTGCGCCGCCGGCGCTGGGCCGGCCCTGGGCCGGCCGGTCAGGCTATTGTCTTGGGCTCCAGCTGTGTCGGTGGGAGGGTGTCCGTGTTCACGACGTCGTCACGTCCACGTCGACCGTGCCGTTCGCGGTTCGGCTGATCCGCACGTTTTCGGTCCCGCGCATCTCGCGGCCGAACGTCAATCCGAGCGCGGTCAGGTGCTCCTTCCGCGCTTCGTGTTCCGATACCCGCAGTGTCGTCGCGATCAGTCGGCATTCTTGCTCGTAAAGCTCGTGCTGCGTATTGCGGCTCTCGGTCTCGCCGTCGTAGTTTGGATCGAAGAACGCCTCGACCATCATGGTCGTGAGCTCGTCGCTCGTGATGGGGGTCTCGTTTGCGAGCACGACCGCGATGTCCTCTTCCGGCCAGCCCGCGGCGGTGCTGTTGCGGAAGCCGACGTCGCCGGTGACCTCGATGTTCTCGATCTTGCCCGTCGAGGTCCGTACGCGGAGCACGCATACGATCCTGTCGGCGGTCCCGTGCTCTGGCTGGTTTTCGTCCTCGTCGTGTGCCGGCAGTACTGACCGCGTTCCCGCCGTCTCCTCGTACACCTGGACCTCGACGACGTGTTCGAGGTCGTTGTACCACCGGTAACCGGCCAGATTCGGTTCGTCGGCCATCAGCTGGAGCGGTGTGTCGGATACCCGCAGTGCCCGTGCGAGCGCATGCTCCTCTGGTGGAGAGACGTGGGCGCGCATCACCATTGGTCGTGTGGTCTCGGTTCGCGTGACGGCCGTCGTCCGGCTGGTCCGCTGCTGCCGGCTCCTCAGCCGGTCCTCTTGCTTTCGAGGTTGCCACGTGCTCAGCCGTGCCGGCGGTTCCTGCAGCGTGACGCCCAGGCTCTGGGCGCGCCGCCAGTCCCAGTGGCGCAGTATCGGCTGGGGTTCGGCTTTCGCCATTGCGGCGTAGATCGCGCGCTCGCACTGGACCATCAGCTCCGTCCAGTAATCGTTGCTCACCACCTCGTTGCGTGCCGGCAGTACGAGCTCGAGCTGCGGTGCGTGCTCTACGTGGACGCGCGTGAACCAGTACTCGGGCGTTGCTCGCGCGTACCCGTGCAGGGGCTCGATCACGACGGGTTGCCGGTTGCCGATCACGTGGCCGTGGAAGTTGACGACGGTCAGGTGGACTCCGTACGCCACCGTGCTCCGGAACACCCCGATCTCCACCCCGTCGGTGGTTTCCTTGTACACCGCGCCCTTCAGGAAGTGTTCCCACGGCAGACGCTCGTCGTCCATGACGACCGGGATCGGGTAGTACCGGCACAGCTTGCGGATCTCGTTCCGCAGGCTGTAGAGGTTTCCCTTCTGCTCGAAGGTCACTCGTGTGCCGCTGGGCAGCGGGCCGTTCGCGGCACCGCACCTGGTCACGCTGGCTTCGGCTTCACCGGTGAAGTGCTTCGGCTCCAGGGAGATTCGCCACCCGCCAGCGCCGTTGCGCGGCCAGGACTCGACCTCGGCGTTGCGTCGGGCCAGGGAGAAGAATCCCATCCCGGCTGGATCCTCGGCTCTCGTGCGTTGGTCGGACCATCCGCTGCTGCCGAACTCGAGCAGCTGGCTGGGCTCCGCGATGCCGACGCCGTCGTCGCGGATCGTTACCGCCTCCGCCTCGGTCGTGATCTGCACCTTCGTGGCGCCGGCGCGCCGCGCGTTCTGCAGCATCTCTCCGATGATCGCTTCGGTGGTCGCGTTGAAGAACCGGGTCACCTTCTTCATTGCCAGCCCGTTGATGCTCGCCCGTAGTCTCGTCTCTGAGTCCATTCCTCTGTCTCCTTCTGGTTCCGTCTCGAGTTCACCGGTTCCTTTTTTTCTTCCGTCACCGTTGCCCGTCTGGGCGTCTCCTGGCGTGAAACTGTGCCACTGCCTTTCAGCGGCCCGGCCGGCGCGCGGCCGGTTACGGGCCGGCAGCAGGCCGGCCCTGCGGTCTGGTTACGGGCCGGTAGCCGGCCGGCCCTGTGGTCTGGTTATGGGCCGGCAGCCGGCCGGCCAAGGGCAGGTAATCCGGCCGCTCGGCGACTCGGCCGTCACGTTTCGGCTGCGGATGAACTGGCCCGAAGGCAGGGCGTGGTCGGCTATCAGGCCGAGCGCGGGGCGGCTCCTGGGCCAGCTATCAGAGCTGGCCGCTCTCCTTTTCGCTGTGCCAGGGCCCATCGGGCCATGTCACCACGACGTGGTCGACTGCTTCTGTCCCGAACAGCTTCGCGATGTCGTTGATCTTCTTCCAGATCCCGCGGTCGGCTTCCGAGGGATCAGGGTCACCGGAAGGGTGGTTGTGCCACGTTGCGATCGCCGCTGTCGGCAGGCTCGCGATCTGTCGCGCAACGGCTTTGGTGTCGACCGGAGCCATGCTGGTGGTGCCGATTCCGATTACGGCGTCCCGGAGCACCTGGTGCTTCGTGTTCAGGAGCAGGAGCCCGAAGTGCTCGACGGCCAGGGGTAGATGCCGGTGGCTCACGTAGCTCACCATGTTCTTCGGGCCCGATATCCGTGTACGGAACGGCCGGCTGCGGTCGGCCCTCCGTACCAGAGTGCTGGCAGCGTCGAGGCGTCTGCGGACCCTGGCCGGCCATGTCCGTGTACCGCCGGCGTTGATCAGGTCGTGCAGGGTCATGCCGTTTTCCAGCGCCAGGCGCGTCAGGCGCCCCGCTACGGGGCCTGCGATGCGTTCGACGAGTTCTGCATCGTTCATCGCGTCGTGCTCGTGTACGGGCTCCAACTGGCTCACAGCGTGGTCGTCGATTTGCTCGACCGCGTTCGTCATCGTCTAGTCCGTTCCGATTGCCTCGGTGTTGGTGCTCCACACGATCTTTGTCTTGCAGACGGAGCATCGACCCGTTCTCCTGATCTCGCGGGTCAGGCGTTTGCGCAGGATGGGCCGCGCGCACTTGCAGCGCCCGATCCACTTGCTGGCGGTGTGCGTCACGGCCGTGCAGCGGTCGGCGGTGCATCCGATGCGCGTGGCCGCGAGCTTCCATACGCGGTCGTGCTTGTGCTCGGCTCCCACCAGAGCGTGTGCGACCTCGTGCAGGACGGTGTCGATGAGCTCTTCTTCCGGCGCCGTCATGCAGTAGCTGACGGCCAGACAGATCAGCTTCTCCCGGAAGTAGCAGATCCCGGCGCGGCCTGCGGCCAGGTCGAATGTCGCGGACCACTCGTCCGCGAGCCCGTGGTACACCTTCTGCCGGACCATCAGGTCCTGGATCAGGCGGTCGGCCTCGTTCAGCTCGCGCCGCTGTCCGGGTGATGGCTTCACGATTCGTATGGCGCTGTACGGCACCCGCCAGCGGCCGGCCTCGCCGGCCGCCAGGATCGCGTTCTTGCGGTGGAGCTCGGCGACCTTCGCCTCTATCCGTCGTCCGCGGGCATGGAACTCGACGGTCGCCCCGACCGGGGTCCGTGCTCCTGCGAATGTCTTCCCCACTGTCTCCAATTTGCTCTCTCCTTCGTGTGGTTCCCGTTGGCAGGTAGTGTGTCCCGGCTCCCGGTGACCTGGTGGTTTCGCTGTCGCGTTTTCGCCCCCTCAGGGCGCGGGCGTACGATCCGGAGTACCCCTGCAGGGGTACTCCGGATCCGGGTACGTACTCCGGATCGCGATCCGGATATAGGAGTACCCCTGCAGGGGTACTCGATGATCCGGATCATGATCCGGATATAGGAGTACCCCTATTTTTTTTTGCGCATCGCGGGATGATCCGGATCGATGATCCGGATCATTTTCTGTACAGCCTTCCCGCAGGGAAAAATACCAGTGGGAGCGACCCTGCTGCAGCGGTCGCTCCCCCCTCTTACCCCGTACGTACTCCGGGTACGATCCGGATCATCGATGATCCGGATCATGGGTGCGAAAAAGCCACGCGGGCCAGCACAATTCGGAAAGCGGCTTCGCGCTCTGGTCCGGAATTCTGGGAAAATGCGCCGGCTCGACGGCTCCGAGGGCCCTGTACATGGCGCCACGGGTCCTCAAACGCGCTTCGCGGGCCCTAAACTGTACGATCCGGATCATGATCCGGAGTACCCCGGACACCGCCAGAAAGTAGGGTACTGTTTAGATCCGGATCCGGATCTAAAAGTACTCCGGATCCGGGTTCGATCCGGATCCGGATCCGGTCACTGCAGTACTCCGGATCGTGTCCGGATCGTTTTTGGCCCTTTTTCGGTCGGGTATGCTTGTCTAGCGCCCGGCTCACTTTCGCCTGGCTTGTGGAGGGCTGTCGTGCAGAAACAGAAGGTGATTGTGTACGTCGACTCGTCTCTGGTGGCGGCGTACGGAATGTTGGCGAACGCGTTCGGTGCTACCCGGTCACATGTCCAGAGGCTCGGTTTGGAGCACGGTCTGGAGGGTGCCAGAGCGGCGATGGAGGCGGAGCACGCGACCCAGGCGCTCAGCCGTCGCAAGGTGCCTGTCTCGCCTCTGCTTGGTGAGTCGGGGCAGGCGGCTCCGAGTCTCTCTGTTGCGCTGGCGGGTCTGCGTCGGTTTGGCGCTACGCTTGTGCGCCTGAACCCCGCTATCGATGGTGAAGTGCTCCGGGCGCAGCTCCTCGACGAGGCTTCCGCTCTCACGCCGCCGTTGCCGCTTTCGGAGGCGGATCTGGATGCTCTGGTTGATGAATTGCTCGAGGCGGCCGTCAGTACTCTGACGGCTCTTCCCGGGGAAGAGCCGCCTACGGATGGTTCGGAGCAGTAGACTTCACGTAGAAAATGGGTTCACGTCCAATCCACGATCCTGATTGGGAGCCGTACCGCCACGTTGTCAAGTTGCGATTTGCGGCGTCCGAGCTCAACGAACTCAACCGGCTTTGTGTTGAGCACGGTGTCAGCCGTGCGCTCTTGTTGCGCAGGGCTATCGAGTACGGGCTACCGCCCGCGGTAGACAGCCTCGACCTGGCGCGCTCGGCGGCAATGTCGCTTCGTACTGGGCGGCCCGTCCGTACCTTGCAGACGACTCGGTACGGTCCTCGGACCCTTCAGCCGATTACTGCGGTTTTCCGTGCGGAATCCCCGGGCCAACGTCTGAACCGGAGGTCGCTCCGCTATCCGGTACCGGAGGAGTCCTGATGTTCTGTTCTGCGCTAGGTTAGGCGCGGGCCCGGCACCGGCCGGCCCAGGGCCGGCAATGGGCCGGCCGGCGGTCGTCCGGCCGCTCGTTGTTAGCGCCTGTATTCAGGCTCTTTTGGTTCACGTCCAATCCACGATCGCGATTGGGTGCCGTACCGACCCGTTGTCGAGTTGCGATTGGCGGCGTCCGGGCTCAACGAGCTCAACCGGCTCTGTTTCGAGCACGGTGTCAGCCGTGCGCTATCGTTGCGCAGGGCTATCGAGTACGGGCTACCGCCCGCTGTAGACAGCCTCGACGTGGCGCGCTTGGCGGGAATGTCGCTTCGTACCGGGCGGCCCATCCGTACCTTGCAGACGACTCGGTACGGTCCTCGGACCCTTCAGCCGATTACTGCGGTTTTCGGTGCGGAATCCCCGGCCCAACGTCTGAACCGGAGGCCGCGTCGCTATCCGGTACCGGAGGAGTCCTGATGTTCTGGTCTGCGCCAGGTTACGCGCGGGCCGGTCACCGGCCGGGCTAGGAGTCTGCGCCGCAGAAAAACAGATGCGACAATTGTAGGCGAGCCGACGACGAAAGGACTCGATGTCGACCACATTCCGCCCCTATGTGCCTGACCAGTCGCTGCTGTTGCCGCCCGACGTTCGGGAGTGGCTGCCGGAGGGCCACTTGGCGCACCATGTCAGCGATCTGGTGGACGGTCTGGATCTGACGGCGTTCTACGCTCTGTACGAGGGGGACGGCCGTCGCAACGCGCCGTATACGACGCGGCGACGGGGGCGGAGCTGTGGCGCCGGCGGATGATCCCCGGCCCCGGCGAGCCCGGCGACGAGACGTGGGGCGGCGTGCCGTTCGAGCAGCGCGCGCACGTCGGGGCGTGGATGGTGCCGAGCTACGATCCGGCGCTGGATCTCGTCTACATCGGCACGTCGGTCACGTCGCCCGCCCCGAAGTTCCTGCTCGGCGGCACCGACAACCCGCACCTGTATCACAACTCGACCCTCGCGCTCGACGGCGCCGCGGATGAGATCCGCTGGTTATAGAAGCTCTATCTGGAAGGTGTTGACTGGTAACGACTTATCGACACGGCCGCGGTTTTCCTACCTCTTTTTCTTCCAATCCTAAAAACGACACCCGACAAGGGCAGTACCGGAACCGATCCGGCCGGCTGTCGGCGCGCGGGTGCTAGAATCGAAGCATGATCAAGGTCAACGTCATCGGGGGCACTTTCCGGGAAGGTCACCTCTTGAAGGGATGCAACGGCGAGATGTGGATCTCCCTGTCGGCGGCTGTCGCAGCCTTTCATTACGGGCGCGGCACGGCCATCGTATTTCCCGACGGCGGATCGCTGCATGTCGACGAACGCCCGGACGATCTCATGAGCCGGGCGGCGGCCGAATCATCCTAGTGCTGCGCCATGATTAAACGTTCGGGTGTGCGGTGCTGTGATTCGTCGATGATTGCTCGCTGTAATCCATGTCCGTATCCGAAGATGATGACGTGACGAACCACTAGGCACTATCCTGGCGGCTATCCCCCGTTTCGTACTTCGATTGCAGTCGCTTGGGCAGCCTGTAAAGAATGACGTGGGATCGCTGGCTCGGGGTCTTCGCCAGCGTCGGCGGTATCGCGCTGGTCGTCGGTCAGACCTTCGGTCCGGTCGTCGTCTTCCTCGGACTCGGGACGGTACTCTTCGGGATCGTGGTTGCCCGGCTGCACGTCGGGTACGGCCGACCGTTCCACTGGCCGCACTACACGCCGCCGGTGTTGAGTCGCGAAGAGTGGGGCATCCGCATGGGCCGAGCGTTCCAAGCGCAATACCCTGCGCTGTTTCCCGCGATCCAGACCACCCAAGAACGTCAGCGTCGTGCGTCCTGGCGCCGGGAACCGTCGCTAGCAGTACCCCGGCGTAATGAAGGCCACAAAACGCGATCCGGCTGGCGCAAGGCCGAACGACGACGAGCGGTACGGGTCCCCGGCTGTCTGCCTCACATAATGGTCCGGTTTCAGTCGCCAGGGGCCGGCCGTACTACCGGGGCCAAGATTCGCACTTTGAAGATTTATGATTGACTTACAGTTTTTGTGCTACACGTTTAACAAAGCCTGCAAGCGCACTCAGAATCCGTTCATGCGATGCGACAGCCGGCCGGCGAACACGCACCGTGAACCTGTCACGATGGGCGTAGCGTCTAGCGAAACCCGACGGGGGCAGCGGGAGCTAACAGCGGAGGAGCCGCGTGGGATTGTCCCGTGGCTATACCCTGGCTAGCCTCACAACAGCTCTCCCTTGAAAGCGCGGTCGACGATGGCCGGAAGGAGGGCAGCGAGTTCGACAGTGGACTCGGTTTGCACGCGTTTCAAGTGAACCTCTTGGGACCGCAACGCCGCCAGTTTCGCCACGATGGACCTTTGTTCCCCAAGGGGAGCTAGCCCGGAAAATTCGTGGCGTGTTCTGATTCCGGTACAGACACAAGAGCCCCCGTGTGGTACAAGTGCAGTGTTAACAACCACTTGCGCCACCACGGAGGCCCTTGCGTGACGACCGACACTGTACCACAGACTGTTCTGTTCCCGGATCTGTTTGACAAGCCGCTGTTCGCCCAGTTCAACCAGGAGCAGGCCAGTTCCGACGGCGGGGCGATCCTGCTGAAGGCCGCCGAGCGCATCTACGGCCTGGTCAAGGCGTTCGCCGGGTGTCTGTTCGACAAGCGGGCGCCGGACAAGACCCGGCACTCGCTCGCGGACCTGATCGGCCAGCGCATCTTTGGCATCGCCTGCGGCCATCCCGACTGCAATGATGGCGACCGTCTCGCCGACGACCCCATCCACAAGCTGCTGCTCGACAGAGACCCGGTTTCGGGCGAGCGCCTGGCGTCGCAGCCGACGCTGTCGCGGTTCGAGAACGCGGTCAACGGCTGCGCGCTCTACCGCATGGCGGACGAGTTGGCCACGCGGGTCATCGCGCGGCATCGCCGCCGCCTGGACGGGCGGGCGCGGTGCATCACGATCGATCTGGACCCGACGGACGACCCGACGCACGGGGCGCAGCAGTACACGCTCTTCAACGGCTACTACGACAACTGGTGCTACCTGCCGCTGCTTGGCTTCCTGACCTTCGACCGCGAATCCGAGCAGTATCTGTGCGCGGCGCTGTTGCGGCACGGCAAGGCGGTCGCCTCGGAGGGGACGGTCGGGCTGTTGTCGCGGTTGCTGCCGCGGCTGCGCCGGGCGTTTCCGCGGGCGCGCATTCTCGTTCGGCTCGACGGAGGCTTTGCCAGCCCGGCGGTCTTTGCCTTCCTGGAGGCGCAGCCGCGGCTCGATTACGTGATCGCGATGGCGAAGAACGCGGTGTTGGAGCGGTACGCCGAGCCGGCCATGCTGGTGGCGCGGGCGCGGACGTGGCGCAGCGAACAGACCGAGCACGTCTACACCGAGACCAACGAGTACCAGGCCGGCACGTGGAACCACGCGCGCCGCGTGGTGATCAAGGCCGAAGTCGTCCGCCACCGAGACCGCGAGCCGCGGGACAATCCGCGCTTCGTCGTGACCAACATGCGGCAGACGCCGCGTTTCCTCTACGAGAAGGTCTACTGCGCCCGCGGGGACGCCGAGAACCGGATCAAGGAACTGAAGGCCCTACAGATCGACCGCACGAGTTGCCAGGCGTTTTCGGCGAATCAGTTGCGCGTCCTGCTGACGGCGGCGGCCTACGTGCTGATGCAGGAGTTGCGGCTGCGCGCCGCAGACACCGCGTGCGCCCGCGCGCAGGTGCCTTGGCTGCGCGACCGGCTGCTGAAGCTCGGCGTCCAGGTGGTGTGCTCGGTGCGTCGCATCGTCCTGCGCCTGCCGCGCGCGACACCGGACCTGGCGGCGTGGCGACACATTGCGTTCGCGCTCGGGGCGCGCGCCGGATAGCCGCTCAACGAGCATCGCATCGCTGCCGGCCGGAGGGCTGTCAACCGCCTGACGGGTGGAACTGTCGTTGCCCGCCTCTTGCCGCCCTCATCACTACGGCGGTCGGCCGCTTGACCACACCATCACCCGCGGTCGGCGACGTTCGAAGGGCCGCCCACCCGTCGATCACCCTCTACCGGTGACCGAATCGGGTGCTGTCACCTCCTGCCGGTGACCGCGGCGGGGTCGCCGTGAATAATCCAGGCTAGGGGCAGCAGGAAGCGCGGCGCGTCCTGCACCCTAATGTGTGGCGTCGTCAATCCACGGCACTGGTCCCGAACGTCTGCGCGGAACTGCGTGCTGTTGAGGTAATTCAGCAGCCATTCCGTCAGTACGGTTTCCGTATCCGGCCGGAGCAACATGAGACGCTGGGTTAGGCAGGTCCGCAAACCTGGAGGGATTACACAGGCGTAACCCATCGGGGCTTCACGAGTTAGTACTATGTCGCCTACTCTGGGACTTTCCCGTCGATTCCACCTATCGAAATCCTCTGGCCGCATGAACCAGCGACGAGACAGGTCCAGCGTGTAGGGGCGAATGTTCGTTGACTTCAGACCGAGAAGGCCTGTGTCGGATTCCGCGAAATCTGGAGTGTCATTCACACAGTCAACAAGGTGCGTCAGGACTGAGCCTAAGTTCGTCCAGACCCATCCTTCAGGAAGTGGATAGGGACCGGACTCGAAATCCATGGGGCTATGCGGATGTGCGTTGTTGCTTCCCTGAAAGTCCGACCGAGAGTATCGAGCTACAGAGGCACGCAGAAGATCCTTCGCCGTTCCGGTCCTCCTCGTTGTGGCAAGCCTCCCGGCAAAGGCTTCGGCAAGGAGGCTGCGCCACAATCCTCCCATTTCAGCCAGAGCCGAACGGCGAAGGTCGCTGGCCTCGTAGATCTGTCGGGCCAAGTCCTCTACCCGAGCCACCACCCGCCGCTGCTCGGCCAACGGGGGCAGGGGAATCTCCTGCTCCAAGAACTTGCGCTCTTGCAGGCGAACCCGGTTTGTGGTGCCTTCGCTTGCCCGGCGACATTGATCCACAAAACTCGCAGCCTTACACGCCCAGCCGATGTAGGCAGGCAGCAACCGCTGTCGGTTGACGGAGAAGAGGGGGAAATCGTTGGTGACAATAGCGCCATCAAGTGCGGCAGGCACAATGCCCAACGCTCCATTTCGTGCGTCGATACGAGAGAGGATGAACTGGCCCTGCCTGGCGACAAATCGCCGCTGCGTGGCGACCTCCGCCCCGAGTAACGCTCTCCGCTGGACAACGCCCTTGCCCCATAGCCGCACCGTGATTTCTCGGTAACGGTGGTCCGGCTCCAATGTGACGCTTTCCTGGCTCCGGGTGAGCACATCACCGAGGCGGACTATGGGCCACGGTGCAGTCATGCCGAGTCCTTCGCCAGCAGGGCGCGAATGGCGCCCATGATCTCCGCGATTCGCTGCTCCTTGTGGAGAATGCTCGCCACAAGTTGTTCTGGGGGCAAGTGGGCAATATCTACTGCAGCGTTCGGATTCTTGCGGTCGAGATTGCAGTTCGTCGCCAGCAGGTCGGCGGCGGACACCTTCCATGCCCGGTCATTCTCCTCCCGACTGTTCCACCACGCCTGACAGGCCGCGAACTTCTTAAACTGAATCGGGGCCGTCTTCGTGTAGTTCTTTCTCCCCTCCGGCAACGGGTGCTCGTAGTACCAGACCTCCTTCGTCGGCCCCGAGCGGTCGAAGAACAGCAAGTTTGTCGGGATGGGTGTGTACGGGGCAAAAACCCCTTTGGGCAGGCGCACGATGGTGTGGAGGTTGAACTCTTTCAGTAGTTCTTCCTTGATGCGAGCGCACACGCCATCTCCGAATAGCGTGCCGTTCGGGACAACCATTGCCGCCCGCGCCGGACGCCCGGCTGCGGTCGGTCTTCTATGTAGCTTCCGCATGACCAGTTGCAGGAACAGCAGCGCAGTCTCCGCGGTTTGCCGGTCCTCGGGGAAGTTGCCCTGGATACCCTTCTCTTCCTCGCCGCCGAATGGCGGGTTAGTCAGGACCACATCGACGCGCTCCTTTTTCCCGATCTCGCTCAGTCGAAACCGCAACGCATTACCAGGTTCGATCTCCGGGGCGTCGAGGCCATGAAGCAGCAGGTTCATCTGACACAGCAGGTAGGGCAACGACTTGGGCTCGCAGCCGAACAGCGTGTGCTCGTGCAACACTGTGCGTTCGCCAACGGTCTTGACCTGGGGGCTCATGTAGTTGAACGCTTCCACCAGAAACCCGCCTGTTCCGGACGCTGGATCGAGCACCGTCTCCCCAAGCCGGGGGTCCGTGACAGCGACCATGAACCGGACAACGGGACGGGGCGTGTAGAACTCGCCCGAATCCCCGGCGGCGTCTCGCATCTCCCGGAGCATGGACTCATACAACGTCCCGAGAGTGTGCACTTCGTCGCTCGACGTGAAGTGGATCGATCCGATCTTGTTGATCACGTCGCGCAGCAAGTAGCCGCTCTTCATGCGGTTGTCCACGCCGCGAAAGACCGTGGCAATTACGGTGCGACGGTCATCGCCATCAGCACTGGTCAGCCCCCGTAGGTAGGCGAACAGGCCGGGCCCGCGCTGACGGTCCGGGCGGGTACACTCGTCCTGATTGATAAACGCGAGCAGTTCGTCGCCCGTGATGCCTGTCGGATTTGCCGCCCAATCCCGCCACCGATAAGGAGCGTCAATCGCGGGGCGGAACTTGGTAGCCGCGAGGGCCGCCTCCTGCTCCCGCAGAACTTCGAGATCATCCAGAAACTTGAGAAACATGATCCAGGTGAGCAGCGGCAGACGGTCCAGATCGCCGTTCAAGCCCTTATCCTTGCGCATGATGTCGCGGGCGGATTTGATCAGGGCCGCGAGCGACTGGGCGGTGGTCGGCGTGGCTGCCTCTGTGGCCTTCCATTTACGCGGCATAGAGATGGGTCTGCAATTCGGTCACAGCGTGACGCAGTTGGTCCGGGCCGCCAAACAGGCGGATGATGTCGCCCACCTGGCCATGGGCGGACAGAGGAGGCACCTTCAGCACGTCAGGCAAGACGAACTGGGCATCCCCGTACACGGCATATTTTTCGAGGAGGTCGTCGAGAATCTGACGAGCCTCTGGGCCATATCGGCTGAAGAAGTCCGCGTGGGACTCCCGTAGCCGTTGCGCCCGTTCCCGGCGAGTACGGAGCGGAGCGTTGAAGGCTAGATGGCAGAGCAGGTCGAATTGGTCAGCCTCCGGCTGCTTCGTCACCTCGGCCAACTCATCGAAGCTGATGCCTCGCTCGGCCAGCCTGCCGATGATCTCAGATCGCTTCGCCGCGTCGGCCCACTGTGCCCGCAACTCTGGCGCGGTGGGCCACAAGGTGCGGACCGTTTCCGCCGCGTAGTCGTCGTAGCGGACCACCCGCAGGTGCTTGCCGTTCGGGTCGATGTCGTAAACGAGGTGGGAGACGACTTCGACCTGCCCCCCATCGAAGTAGAACTTACGGGCGGCCGTGTCTCCCGTCTTGGTGGAACCCGGATCACTTTCGCCCGTGGGAGCCTCCTCCCCCTGCGACGGCGTTTCCGTGACGGCCGTGACTTCACCGCTGGCCGTCAGTTCCTCCTCGGTGACCAAGGCCGGATCGCCATCGAAATCCGGGTCGGCAAACATCCGCGTGGCGGACCCGGTGTAATCGATGATGTTGAACCATAGCTTGCCGTAGTCGTCGCGGACACGGGTGCCCCGCCCGATGATCTGCTTGAACTCCGTCATGCTGCCAACCACGCGAGCCAGCACGACGTTCTTGCAGGTGGGCGCATCAACGCCGGTGGTCAATAACTGGGAGGTGGTGAGGATCGCTGGGACGTTGGTGTCTACGTCCTGGAAGCGACTGAGGTGCCCACGCCCGATGTCGCCCTCGTCGGCAGTCACCCGACAAACGTAGTCCGGATACTGGGCGACGAGGTCGCTGTTGAGGTTCGACAGGGCCGTCCGCATCTCGCTCGCGTGCTCTTGATCCACGCAGAAGACAATGGTCTTGGCGTGCCGGTCACCGGATTTCTTCAGGAACGCGGTGAGGTGCTTGGCTACTGCCTGGGTCCGCGCTCGCAGGACGATCACCCGCTCGAAGTCCTTGGTCTGGTATTCGTCGTCAGGGATCGCTCGTCCATAGCGGTCCACTTCATCGGGACTGGCCCGCCACCCGGCCGCGTCCCACTCCGTGATGACCCGATGCACGCGGTAGGGGGCCAGAAAACCATCCTCAATGCCCTGTCGCAGGCTGTACTGGTACAGCGGGTTACCAAAGTACAGGTAGGTGTCGCGGTTCTCGGCCCGTAAGGGGGTTGCGGTCATGCCGAGCTGGTACGCTGGTGCAAAGTGCTCCAGGATCACCCGCCACGCGCTGTCGTCGCGGGCACTGCCCCTGTGGCATTCATCCACGATGACTAGGTCGAAGAAGTCCGACGGGAACGCCTTGAACAACCCTGCGCGGCGTTCATCCTCGGCCAACGCCTGGTAGATGGCGAAGTACATCTCACGGCTTCGGACGACCTCACCGGACTCGATCTTGTACCGGGCATCCCCGAAGGCCGCGAAGATCCCGTCCTTGGGCTGATCCACCAGAATGTTGCGGTCAGCCAGATACAGGATACGTGGCCGCCTGTAATCGTCGGTGCGGTTCCAGTGCGAGTTCCACAACTTCCAACATAGCTGGAACGCCACGGCGGTCTTGCCGGTGCCGGTGGCCATGGTGAGCAGGAGCCGACGCTGGCCCTTGAGGATGGCCTCCATGCTCCGATTCACGGCAATTTGCGCGTAGTACCGTTCACCCTTGCCCACATCATGGTTGAACGGCGTGAGCAGTCGGTCAGCGACCTGCTGGTCGGTGATTCTCTGGGCTGCCCGGTAGCGGTGCCAGAGCGCATCTGGCGTCGGGTACGTCGTCAGTGTGCGCTCGATGCCGGAGAAGTAGGCGAACTCGATGATTTCGGGTCCGTTCGTCGCGTAGGCGAACTTCAGGCTGAGCATCTCGGCGTATTGCTTGGCCTGTTGTAGACCATCGGCGGCGTGCCGATTCGCTGCCTTGGCCTCGATTACTGCTAGGGGAAAGTCCCGCCGGTATCGCAGGAGGTAGTCCACCCGCTTCGACGGCTTGCGAACGAAACCCTTACCGACCGGGACGATACGGCCATCCGTGATAGTGCGCTGTTCCGCGATGGAATGCGGCTCGGTGTCCCACCCGGCCGCTTGCAGCAGGGGGACGACAGATTTGCGGCAGGTATCGGCTTCTGATATTAACCTGGAAATAAGTATCCTGACCTCGTAGCATGCCGAAATATGAGGAAATCAGGCCGGCAATCACCTGTCTGCTGTCAGGCAACCAATGACCCTGTTAATAACACGGCTGCTGTCTACCTGACCTTGGTGGGGGCCACTCCTGGCCCGTTCGACAGCCCGTTGAAATCGGCGCAGAGGTCCGCCATCGGCGGGGCGGCCTCGTCAGCGCGCGCCTTCGGCCCGCGTTTAAGGTCGTCGATGATGACCCTGGGACGCACCTTGTCCTGGATGTAGAGAGGCTGGGCGGAGACGATGAGATCAGACGAGTCCCGCTCGTCGTTGCCGCGCCAGAGGAGCTGCGGGTCAGGGTCGCGGTTGCGCCGGTCGTAGGCGAGCTGGATCGCCGTCTTGTCGGCCTCGGGCATGACGCTCTCGAACTCCGCCGTCGGGATGTTCTTGCGGGTCGCCGCATCATGCTTCATCACTTCGACCTCCATCGGTTTCTTCGATATTATGCGGCCTTTTCGGCATCAGGTGCAGGCAGGTCGAACCCTTCGTCGTCCTGCGGCACGTTCTCGCTGTCCCGAAGGGAGGTGGCGCCGCGCGCGCCGCCCTGGTGCGGTTGGCGGAGCTGGCCGAGCAGACGGGAGCTGCGATCCTCTTGCTCCGGGACCTCCACGTGGGCTCGGACCCTGACCCGCGGTCGTCAGGCAGCAGCGTCCTGGAAATACTCGGTGTGGCGCGCACCCGGTTGATCGTCGTGCGGAACCGAGACGACAAGCACGGGATGGTGCTGGCGAGCACCCCACCCGATCTTGGCGGTGGCGTCGGTCCGCAGCCGTACTCACTGGCCCCAGGTGACCAGCACGTGCCAATGATCGGGTGGGGCGATCCTGGGAAGCTTCGGACCACCGTTCCACCGGAACGGGCCGACGGCGGCGCTGCGCCCGCGTCGAAGGTTGACGTGGCGGGGCAGTTGCTGCTCAAGTGGCTGGCCGCCGAGCCGCTTCCTGCGAAGGTGGTGATGCAACGGGCGGCTGCGGCGGGGATAACGGAGCCGACGCTACGACGCGCCAAGTCCAGGTACCACGTCATATCGCACAAGCGGGGAGGACCGGGCGGCGTGCAGGAGTGGTGGTGGAGCCTCGAAGATGACCACTCCGCCCACTGAATACGATCATCTGCGTTGGGTCGGTTCACTGCGCTGATCAGCGCCGCAGGCCGCGCACATTGGGGCTTTTCCGAAGAGGATCATCGTCGCGATGGCAGTCTTTGAAGTCGACGGATGATCACCTTCGGAGGCTCGCGCTGCGCCGCTCCCCAGTCCGGCGACGCCGGCATCGACCTCGATGAGGAACGCGAGCAGGTCGGCGCCATCCAAGCGCGGGTCGAGACTGCCGAGGTGATCGCCGTGTGTTGAAACACGGCAGCGAGCGTCGTCGGGTTCCATGCCGTTGGTCGCGTCGAACGGCGGAGCAAGGCGTGGGCAGCCTGTCCAGGTTCCGCGACGGGGTCGATCATCTGTTTGTGACGGCCCTGGTCGCCAGCGGGGTGCGGCGTGCGGGGATTGACCCTACGACGACCCCGTCTACCTGGCCGCGCCCAGTCCACCTCGCGCGCGGCAGGGATCGAGCCGGAACCGGGCTCCGGAGAGGCGCGTTTTGTGGGAGAACCCGCGCGCGGGGATCGACGCCACGGGCAGACTAATCGATTCGCGGTCCTGTGTCGTCGAGCCGTTACCGCCAGCCGGCGGCGGCCGGCCTGTCGGGGGACGACCGCGCACTGACAGCGCCGGCAGCAGCGAAAGCCTTAACCTGTGCGCGGAACTGGGCCAACTCCACGTTGAGGTGGTCCCGCTTTTTCGGACAACCGGGTAAGCTGTGTTCCAGAGTCCGTGAGGAGGCACTGGGATAATGACGAGACGGCCCCGGCGGTTCACGGCCGCCTTCAAGAAGCCGGTCGTGCTCAAGGCGTTGCGGGGAGATCGTGGGGTGCAGGAGATCGCGGCCCGACACGAGGTCCATCCGAACACGTGAGCACCTGCACGCGGCAGCCGGTCGCCGGGTTGGACGAGATCTTCGCCACTTGCATAGGGTCATCTCGCCAGTCGGAGCAGGAGGCCCCGATCCGGGACCTGCACGCGAATATCGCCGAGTTGACAGTGGAACGGGATCTTCTTTGCGCGGCTTGGAACGCTGAGTCGGGCCGTGTGCTTGGAGATGGTCGAGCGGAGCGTGCCCTTGAGCATCGGCCTGACAGTGCGTCCTGCTGGGTATCAGCCGTTCGTCGGTGTACTACAAGCCGCGCGGGATCGCGCGGCCAACTTGCTGAGGATCGACGCCTTGTCCCTGGATCCGCGTTCTACGGCAGCCGGCACATGGTGTGCCATCTGCCGGCGCGCGGGCTTCGCGGCCGCGCGGGTTATCGCGGCGTGGATGACGTTCTACGGTTACGGGTGTCCGTACTCGGCCCTCGGAGGACCCACGCTGGCGGAGGTCTACGGGAGGAGCAGGCGGCGTGAGCACCCGAACCACGGCGCGAAGAACGGCCATGGCAGGCATCGGCCGCTCGGCCTCGACATTCGGTTCCAGCCACCGGTTCTGTAGGCGGCTCGGCTCTACGTCTCCTCGTACTGTCGCCATGATCCGGTCGTGGATCCAGTAGTCGCGAGTTGCTCGGGGTTTGACCGCATGCTCTGGTATGCGCTCGCGGCGGCGCACCGAGTCCACGCGGCTGAGGTGCTTGCGCTCTCCGGTTCCGATGCGGGCGACGTTGCGCCTGGTGTACCGTTGGTTGCCAGACCTTGTCCGTGATCGTCAGCTGCCTGTTGTCCAGTGCTTCTCGCGGAGGAGATTCAGCGGATGGCGGAGTCGAAGCTCGGGACGCTCATGAGTGGATCGTCGCGGTTGCAGGTCGGCGTTCTTGAACTGTTCTTGGTAGATGTGAGGGCCGAAGCGACGTGAGTTCAAATCCGTACGAGGTCGTCTGTGTTACACCTTGGTTGCTCGGTCTCCCGGCTGTCCCTCGGGAATGGATTAGACTGCCGCGTGACAGGCGATTATGGAAGCTGAAGATCGATCCCGTGAACAACACGGCCTGGGTTGAGAAAGTCGTTGCGGAAATCGCTGATGCTATTGGCATCCCCTGTGTTGAAACGCAGTTGACATGCTATGATAACTCTTGGGGCGTACTGACACGGTCTTTCAAGCCCCGTGCGGAAGAACTTGTTGATCTAGAATCCATTACCTTCTGGCCTGGTGCTGATGTGGTCCGTGCGGTAACGGATGGTGAACCCGAGACAACCGTCCATGGGGCAACGAAGCAGCATAGTATTTTCTTGGTAGGAGCCGTTCTCTTGGAGCTCTTCTCGACTCGTGAACCGAACCCCCAGCCGGGATGGGACGACATTCTGCAGACGGCAGTCTCGTACTTGGTTCTTGATGGCCTTGTGGCTAACCGGGATAGAAATGAGTCTAACTGGACGCTGGTTCGGACCATCTGTGCGGGTGATCTCCGGTGGGATATCGTTCCAGCGTACGACCACGGCGCAGCTTTGGCTTCTGCTCTGAGTGTCAAAAGGAAGCGTGCACTTCTGACTCCCCAAGGGCTGGAGGCCTATATCCGGCGTAGGCAGGGCAAGGTCTTCTGGTGTCGCGCTGGTCGATATGCACCATCACCCGTGGTCCTTGCGGAGAGGCTTATACGCGTGTGCCCAGGCTACGCCGCTGCAACTATTGACCGCCTGGAGGATGTCTTAACTGATGCGCGCGTGGAGCAGTTTGTTGACCGCATGCCGAGCGCCGCTGTTGACGATCTCTCAAAGCAAGTTGCCATTCGGATTCTCAGAAGAAGCCGTGACTGTCTGCTTCTTGCCAGACGGAGGTCGAAACTCTCGGGCTCTTGGAAGTCCGTTCCCTTGGTAAGGGATCCTGCTCTGCTAGACCGCACACTTGAGAACCTGAGTGGGATGCTTGTTGGCCACAATCGACCGTATGCAACCCTACCGTGGGCATTCATGGATAGCGAGGTGTACTAACCCGTTAGTTAGTGTCAGCCAGAAAACCCTCGTTTCGGGCCGAGATTTTGCGCCAATTCGTGGCATCCGGGGCGTGATTTCGGCACGAACCCCGGCGACGGAGGCGCCTGACGAGCTGCGGGATAGCGAAGGGCAGCAAATCAGCCCGAATGTCCTGTTTCCAAGGACAGGAGGACCGTGCCGTCTCTTGCCGGCTCGGAATCCAGCTTGGTTATCAGGGCCGGTTGGTCAGGCGACGAGTCGTTGTCGTTTGCGTTCCCGCTTCTGCAGGATCAACCCGATGCGATGCAGGTTGGCCGCCAGCACCGACAAGGCAACCGTACGCGCGAAGCCGTCCGCACCATGGCTGCGAACTCGGTCGAGTCCCCGATGCTCCAACCCATTGATGGCAGACTCGATCGCCGGATGCGCGCGCCGCGCGGCAACAAACGACTCCTCCTCTTCCCGTTCCCGGGCGGCTCTTGAAAGATATCCTCTCCCCGGCAACGCATTGACGTCGAGCAGCGCATCGAGGCGGACCCGATTGTCGCGGCTATGAAAGCCCCGGTCGAAACTGCACGCCCGCAACTCCGGATACAGTGCCTGCGCTTCCTGCACCATCGGCACTGCCACGTCCACATCCTCACCCTCCCACAGGACCTTGTGGTGAAGGATGAATCCATACTGGTCTTCGATAATGGCGACAGGAACCCCGAGTTCGACCGGCGTGCCCGCCTTGCCTTTGGAAACCCAACGCGTGTGTTCCTCGAAAATGGAAAAGACCTTCTCCTCGTGAGGAATCGTCTCGCCACGCAGAAGACGCCGCTCCGCCTGGTCAATCTGCCGCCGGGCGTGAGCGACGAGGCCTGAAATGGAGCGACAGCCCAATTCCCCCACGCCCTGGCCCCGCAACACGTCGAGCGTTGCCTCTGCTCGCTCCACCAGCGCCCGGCAGCGCTCCACATACGCCGCCACCCGCTCCGGATGCCGCTGCGCTCGCCTCGTCGAGCGCACCTTGTTGAACAGTTTCTTGACCTCCCGTGACAGATGGCGCCACTGACGCCAGCCGCGCACCGCGTATTGCTCAGCCGTCAGCCCCGTCTCCCGCAGCAGGCAACGCACCGCGTCCCACAACAGGCTGACGTCCGTCGGATAGTGCACGTCCGTCTCGACGACGAACGAATCACACCGCCCGCGTAATGGCTCGCCAGGCTTTTTTTTTGCTACCTTGTGTCCGCTCTCCACCACCAGCCGCCCGACCGCCGATAACAGCTCCGGCGTCAACAAGGACACGTTGTCGACCACCGTTTGGTACTCGTAACGCGTCTTGTCATCGAAATCGCCGTGTCCCAGGAACGCACGTATCGTCTGATGATGGTTCGTCAGGTCGTGAAGACGGTCGAAGTCGCAGCCCAGTCCCTGCTTCAGCACTCCCAGTACCAGAATCTGCCACAGGTCCATCCCCGGACGCCCGACTGTGCGGTCGGCCTCCGGCAGGATGTGCTCGTCCAGCAGCACAAACAGCCGCGCACGCAACGCCTCGTCGCACCAGATGTGCTGAAGCCCCTTCAACACCGCCGGGATGTCGTCCCGCGACTTCGGGTTGATCCAGACCTTCTCGACGGGCACCTGCCCGAGCTGGAACTGCGATCTGTGAACTTCTCTCATGATGGCAATGTCGCGAAGATGGTCCCGAAATGGGTCGATCCTTGGGAGATCACCCGCAAAGAATACGATATCTGGACGCTCTTCGCCACTCAAAATCAGCGGTACACCCTATAGAATCAATGACTTTGCGGGTTTTCCGCCGAACACTAGTTAGTTAGTCATGTCTTCGTCGCCTCATCATCCACTTCCCAATTCTCCAGTTGTCATCCGTCGTTGTAGCGCTCTCGTTTCTCATCCTCATCAAGTCAGCACTGTTTTTCGCCCACCAGTCGGGACTCATTGCTGACAACGGTTGGTACATTCCCCCGGAAGAACGCTCTGAGGATTCCCTGTGTAGTGGCCCACCGCCGTCTATCGCATGAAATGTCGAGCTCGAGTGTGTCGAGCTGTCTCTGGAGGTCGTCCCGGGTTCGCGTCGCTATGACTATCCATTGACTGCCGCTGTGGCCCCCCAGGGATATGATCGTGCTGAGACCGCTGCGTCTCAGAAACAGACTGTGTCCGAGTACCGGTAGCCTGCTGTGTACTGTCGCCGTCACGAAGTGCCACTGATCGAGTTTCACAGAGCTGAGGTTCTTCTCGATACAATGTAACTCTTCGAGAGGTCGGGATGATGTATCCATCACGCGCTGGATGGGCCCTAGCTCGATCGGGACTTCCGTCTCGGGCGGCGTCATGAACTCCTCGTTTATCCGTCTAGCAACACGTGCGAAGAACACCGCGGCCTGCCATCCTTTGAACGTTGCAATATGGCACTGTTCTCGTGTCCCCTCCCATGATGCGCCGTTCTCGATCGGAGCAAACAAGGCTGTGTCGTGCTTACTACACCATATCCTCCATGCAGTAGCCGTGCTCACGCGGGCCAGCCCCGGCTTGAATAGCGGTCCGTTCTGTCGTTGACCTACATAGATCGCCTGTCGTGCCATTTGCAGAAAAGCATGGCGGGTTAGTCCGAAATGTATAACAGAACCGGCTTTGTCATGTGTATTCGAAATAGAAGTCAGTGATAATCGCGGTACGACGTGGCAGTTCGCGGTTGAGCTGCTTGACCCGCCGCTATTCGTACACTGCGGGCACGTCCACTCAGCGAGGATGTCCCGTACAGCCTCGTCGGGTCGCCTCTCTTTCAGCCACTTGTTGACTACCCCGCTGGTAATCGGTGGAATGGCCTCACCCTCCATCAAGAACCGTCTGGTTGGAATGACTGATTTCTCCTTCCTGGCGCATAGCCCGCGCCGCTCGGCCTCAAAAAGTTCCGGTTCGCCTTTGGTTTCGGTGGTCCCTCAGCCAGAACTGCGGCACTCTCTGCCCCGTGTCCGTGATCGGCTCTGCCCTCATGCAGCATCCTGGCCGTCCCCGCTTCCACTTCGGTCTCCCGATTGTTCTTGGTCGCATCTGCTGGCAAACGCGCTGATTAGGTCTCATACCTGTATCTGGAACACCTTCGTTACCTCATCTCCAACCCGGTTGATCACTTTCACCGCGATCCCACTCGGCCGATCAACGAGCCTGCTTGCGGATTCCGTGCGCTCCGACATCGAACAGGTGCCGCCACAAGCGCTGCCAGCGCGTGACGTTCGTGCGTTGGCTCGGATCCCGGCCGAGCGCCGTGACCAACTCGTCGTGAGAGGTCGCATCCAGCACCCGGTAGACCGGCGGCTCGGTCGCTTCGATGTCGAGTGGCGCGTCTGGAGCTTGATCAGCGGCTCTGGTGTCAATGTCGGTCGGGCGCGAAGCAGCTCTTCCTCCAGCATGACGAAGTCCCGCGCCAGCGCGTCATGCCGCCGAGCACCCCGCGCCGTCCCGAACACCAGCTCATGGGCTCCGGCGAACGCGGTGAGTGCTGCCACTGTCGGCAACACCCACGTCCAGCCAGCTGGGAGATCGGCGACAACCGCAGCCACTGTGGCAGACCCACCGAACGCTGTCCGCAGGGCACCCAGGTCGTGGACTCGATCCAAGAAACGCTGGCGGTGACGATGGTACCGGACGTACCGGACCGACCTTCGGGCCGCAAAGAGCAGCTTGTCGTATTCCGCGTGTAGCGTGTCAGTCGCCAGCTTTTCCATCGGGAGGCCGCGGTGGCGGCGGTGGCAGTTCCACTGTATCACTGACCGGATTTCGGTCCCGTCAGGCGTCTGGCGAATGTGGTTCAGATCTGGAGCCGGTTCCGGCGGGATCGGCGTCGTCGGTTCTGGCGCCGTCAGGACATCGTGCGGTGTCTCTCGTTTGTCGCTCATGGCGTGTGCTCGGTATTCGATTACAGTGAGTGGATTACCGTTAGCGCGGACTCCCGTCTGTCGCTTCATCGTTCGCACACGACGCCGTCCCCATCACCGTCGCGCATGTACGCGTACGCCGGGTGTCCGCGAACCACGGGCGCGATGCCGTGGCGCCGTGCCTCGGCGCAGGTGATCCGGCCGCTTCCGTTGTCGTCCCATCGAGCGAGTGCCTGAGCGCCATCCGTACCGCTTCGCCGTCCCGTTGACGTCTCGCCCCCGGTCGTCGTCGCCCCGGTGTCCCCGAACACGATCATCCGGGTGGATGTGCAACCTGCCAGCACCCGGTCCAGAGCGGCCGCCTCGCGTGCGTCGACCGTCAAGCCGGACGCGCGCCGCACGTCGATAATCCTCGCCGCGTACCAGCAGCGGTTGCGCTGGGGAAGCCACTCCGCTGCATCCTTGTCTCGCTTTCCTCCGAAAGCCCCTGTGACGTCTGGGCGCACTTCACCTCTATTCGACCCGACGCTCAGTTGGTCGGGTCGGTTGTGTCCTGTGTTCAGGCCCGTGAGGACGGCGGTCGGCGGGCCCGGTACGCGTGCTTACCCCTTCGCTCGCGCTTCTTTCCGTGCACGCGACCACCGCCGCGGTTCAGGCCGGAAGCGGCTCTGGAACCCCCGACAGCGGCCCGGCGCGGCCTCCGGCCGCCGCGCCGGGCCGCTGCTCGGCCGCCTTCCTGCTGACGACATCCTGCAGCAGGTTCGCCTTGCGCAGCATATTCAGCCAGCGAGCCTTGTTCTTGATCGCCATGCGCGCCTGGTAGTCGATCTGCGGATCGCAGTACGGCTTGCCGTCGCGCAGCATCGCGAACACGATACGCAGGATCTTGTGCGCCGTCGCCACGACCGCCCTGCCGGCGCCGCGCCGCTTCGTCACTTGCTGCTTGTACGGCCCGAACTGCACGCCATGCGTGCGCGCCGCCGCGTGGGCGATCTCGCACAGGATCCGCCGCAGGTACACGTTGCCCTTGCGCCGCTTCCCGCCCTTGCTCTTGCCGGCTGACTCGTGGTTGCCCGGACAAATGCCGGCCCAGCTCGCCAGTCGCCGCGCCGTGCCGAACGCTTCCATGTCGTCGCCCACTTCGGCCAGCAGGGTGGCCGCGGCCAGCGGCCCCGTCCCCGGCAGCGTCTGCAGCAGCGTCCAGGGCAACTCGTAGTCCTGCTCGGCTGCCTCGACAATGCGCCGCTCCATGTCCGCCAGCGACCGCTCGACCGCCTCCTGCATGTCGCGCAGCAGCGCAACCCGCGGCTTGGCCCCGTCGTCGAGCCCGCACCCCAACGCGTCGAGCAGCGCCGGGATCTTCTTGCGCGCGTTGCCCTTGACCCCCGCCACCATCTGTTCGGGGTCCTGGCCCGCCACCAGACCGTCCAGCAGGTTGCGACCCGACAGACCGAACAGGTCCGTCAGGAGGCCTCCGATGCGCAGGCCGCTCTCGTCCAGCATCCGGTGCAGCATGTTGCGCAGCGTCGAGGCCACCCGGCGTGTCCGGGCGTGCAGGCGCGTCAAGCGCCGCAGCTCCTCCAACCGCGGCGGCGCCACGAAGCTCGGGCAGACCAGCCCGTAGCGCGCCAGCATCGCCAGCCACTGGCTGTCGGAGACATCCGTCTTGCGCCCAGGTACGCGCTTGACGTGTCTGGTATTGGCAACCCAGACCTCCACGCCCGCCGCTCGGCCTCGTCAACCGCGTCCGCCTCGCGCAACAGCGCCTCGACGTCGCTTTCCAGGCGCGGTTCCTCTTCCTGCATTCGGTCGTAGGTCATCGCCTTGCGCTTACTCGCGTTCGCGCGCACCTTCGTCCCGTCGACCGACGGCTTCCCCAAGCGCGCCAGACCCAACTCCTGCGCCAGACGGACCACCTCCACGAACAGCGCCTGGAAATCCTCCAGGTGCCGACGCCGAAACTCGCACAGCGTCCGGTGTTGCGGAAGGTTGCCCGCCGCCAGAACCCGGAACGCAACATCCTCTTCCAGCTTCCGCGCGACCCGGCGCGACGAGAACACCCCCGTCGCGTAGGCGTAGAGCAGCACCTTCACCATCATCCGAGGCTCATACGGCGCGTTGCGACGGCCGTCCCCCTCGTACAGAGCGTAGAACGCCGTCAGATCCAGACCGTCCACCAGATCGCTGACATGGTGCGCCAAGTGGCCCTCGGGCAGCCACTCCCGAACGTCGGGCGGCAACAGCAGCGACTGGTCAGGCACGTAGGGGCGGAATGTGGTCGACATCGAGTCCTTCCGTCGTCGGCTCGCCTACAATTGTCGCATCTGTTTTTCTGCGGCGCAGACTCCTAGGGTCGATGGCGGTCCACGTTGGTCGCCCTGCGCCCAGGCAAGCCGGTCGAGTGCCGCAGGACCTTTATCGGCCGCTGTCGGTCATGTCGGTCATGTCGGCCACTTCTTCTTTACCAGGAGCGGAGAGCGATTCAGCCCCCGCCGCACCTTGGCGCGCAGTTGCGGTTCGGACATGTACTGCAGCACGAATTCGGTCTTCAGCGCGCGGCCGAGCTCGCGGTCGGCGGGGTAGAAGCGGTTCGAGGCCTGGAAGCGGTTGAGCCTCTGGAATGCGGCCGACGCGGTGGCGTGGCCGGCGGGGAACGCCGCGTAGAACTGGCCGATGCGGTCCCACTGCTCCGCGATGAGGCGGAAGTTCGCCCGTCTTCCGCGCTGGAGAACCGGCTCGAGGACGCCGTGGTCGCGCGCCGGGTCGGCGCAGAACGGATAGGCGAGATGGTCCCGCGTCATGCGCTGGACCGACGTCGGACGGCCTGCCGAGCTGCTACCGGCTCGCGAGCGGGGTGTGTCGTCTCCACGGCGGCTCGACCCCACGGTTACCGGTGTTACGGTCGAAGGCGCTCCGCCGTGTCGGCGCGCGCGACCGTGACGGATCGAAAAGAAGTGACGGTCTCGAACCGACCGAGTGACGATGGGAAGTCAAGAATGCTCCGGATCGTTCGCGGCGTCTGTGCGAACGTGAGTGGCTGACGGGAAGAGGGGGCCGATGACGGAAGATGTGCCGGAACTAGCCTCCTGACGCGATTCGGTCAATGTTTACGCGGGTTTTCGTGATCTGGCACTGCCAATCCATGCCAGCATGCCCCACACGGCCCCCGCTGGCGAGCCTGACCCGCGCCGATCCCGCGCCCACCATCAGACACCGCCGGCATGGTAGGATACTGGGTTATGCGAACGTACACGATTCACCTCAAGAAGCACGAAAGTCCCGCGGATTCAAGGACCGTCACGGGCAGCGGGGAAGACATCATCGTCCAGGATGGCCTTGTCACCGTCGTGGACAGTGGCAGTCTACAGCGTGTCGTTTGCGGCGTCCCTGTGACGAGTGTGCAGTACATCGAAAGCACCGACGAAGGCGAGTAGAACAGATATCAGAGCCCGGTCCGAAGTGGCGTAGATGATGCAGCCCGCTTCGCCCGATGCCGCTCCGCCTCCCGGTCCCGGCACTGTCGGCACTGCCGCCGGCCCTCGCCCCGCCGCATGTGATGCAGTTGCCGCCGTCGATCTTCGCCTGCCGAATTCGGGCGTAGTGGTCGCTGGAACTGTGGTCGCCGGAGCGAGATCGCGGTCGGTGCCGCGGCAGCTCGGGACTCCCGCAAGAAGTAGGGCCGGGACAGTCCCGGCCCTGAACCCCTCAGTCGTCGAGCGGGTTGTACCCGCGCAGGATCCGGGTATCGTCCAGGTTGCACTTGAACTCGCCGCCGGTCGTCACCAGGATGACTTCCACGTCGTTGTCCTCTGCAATGGTGCGCACATCCGAGCTGGCAAACGTAGCCACGACACCTTGCAGTTCCGCCGTCGCCCCGAACAGGTTGCCGACCGTCTCCGACCCAGCCACGTCGAGCGTGAGCGGCTGGACTGTGTAGCGCCCATCATCGTCTCCACGCGGTCGGATGACAATGTGCTCGACCCCGGTGTCAGCAAGGCGCGCCGCCGTGATCATGCTGCCGTCTGACCGCGGCCAGGTCCGGATCGTGAACACGTCGTTCGCCACCATGCCGACAATGTGGTCGTCGGTAGCCTGCGGGGTCGGTTCGTACCGGCGCCGAGCGTCGGCTGCGTACACGGCCACGCGGGCCATCGGCGGCTGACCGGCGATCCGGAACCGGCGGATTCCGTGGTACTGGCCGAACGCGTCTTGCTGGGCGGTCAGCGCCTCGCTGAGCTTGTTCCAGAAACCGCCGATGTTGGCGTCGCAGGCGTGCTGGATCCGGTCAACTCGATCCCTCACGCCGATGTTGATGGCCGCTTCGATCTCGGCGCGGCTGTACGCCGATTCCTGTGCGCGGCTCGGCAGAGCGAAGACGAGCAGCGCTGCCCCGAAGACGAGGAGGGTCAGAATCCGATGCATGCGTGGCTTCCCCCGGCCCGACCGGAATTGGTCACCGGGCCGGATGCCACTCGATACGCACGTGTCACGTGCGGGCTCCCGCCTTCTTCCCCGCTGGCGCGGGTGGTATCCGACGGCGGCCCGGTGCCGGGCCGACACACCGTATCGAGTGACGATGACAGTCTACCGGATCAGGCACAAACGACGACTCCCGGAGCGCCCTGCTCACGGCTCCTCGGGAGTCGCCTCGTAGTCGAATGCGATGGTCACGCGGCCGACGACGGTCACCGCCTCCGGACCGCGCGGCCGTACGGTCGTGGTGATCCTCTCGCCCACGTTGACCCTGCCGTCGTCGGTCGGGTCCAGACTGGCCAGCGAATGCCGGAGCCGCGCCAAGTCCCCCGCCAGTGCCACGGCCGCGCCCGCCGCATCATTCGCTGCCGGACGTGAGACCCATACCGTGACCGTCGCCGTCACGGACTCCAGACCGCCCACTGCGCCGCTCGACACGGTAGACGGCGGATCGACGTACCAGGCGGTTTCGGAGTCTCGCGGGTCGGCGTCGAAACTGAACGGGTCCACGGAGCGCCGGCCCTGCCCGTCCATGACCGCGAGCACCGCCTCATAGATCGCTTCGATGACTGTCATCCGTCCCCCCGTAGTAGCGCCATCCACGCGGCCCGCTCCGGGTCCCGGACGCTCCGATGACTGTCAACGTGGCACGACGCGCAGAGCATCGCCACGTTGCCGAGCGCCCACGGATCTCCGCCGTCCGCGAGCGGGCGCTTGTGATGCATTTCCAGATCGACCGGGGATTCGCAGCGGACGCACCGCCAGTTATCGCGTTCCATGGCGCGCCGCCTCAGTCGCCGCCATGCCGCGCCCGTCAGCCCGCGATGATTACGCGACATGAATCCGCATCCGCCGCGGCCCCGGCATCCGCGCCCATGCCCCAGCCGCAAGCACGAGCGCCGCGGCGCAGTCATCGCGGCCGGTGTTGCCGCCGGGATCGCGCTTGGCGAGGCGGGTGTTGCCCTGGTCGTCGTTCTTGACCATCGCCGCCGCTAGACTGGCGGTCAGCAGGCCCCGGCTCGCCGGTTCGACCGCCAGTGGACCATCAGCTGCCATCTTCCGGAGCGCCCGAATGTCGAACGCGGCGTCGGACCACCGGGCGACACGCGGCAGGATCGGCACCCGTCCGCCGGCCGCGTCTTGTAGCTCCGGGAGCCGGAATCGGTCACAGATTATCGCCGCCGGACGCCAGGGCATGATGCGGTCCACCAGTGCGCGCGGCGACGGCACCCTGAGCCCGCTGGCGATGGTGAGGCGGCCCGACTCGACAAGACGGGCGTACGTCCCCTCCGGCGTCCGGTCGCGTTTTTCCTGTGCGTCGATGGACGGGACACCGGGAGCTATGGCGATCGCCTCGGTGCGGCCTGAGCGCCATATTCCGATACCAGCGGACCACGAGCGCCCTGCGCCCAAGTCAACGCCCACGACGGGCCGGCCGGCCCGCTCCGGAACCTCTCGACTGCATACCCGATCCCAGTCCGCCGTCGTGAGGAGCATCGTGGATTCGTCGCCGCTCGGCACGTTCAATCTGTAGGAACAGAACGCGGCCCGTAGCCGGGAGTCCGCCTGCGCCTTGTTGCGCTCCTCGCGCAACGTCTTGCGGGAGTCCCGATAGCACCACATGAGCGGGTTGACGCGCTTGATCTCCGCATCCTGATCCCACTTGTCGAGCCGGCCCTGTAGCGCCATGACGTACGTCGAGCCTGTCGATCCCGCCTCTATCAGATCAGGCCACCAGCCGGCCGTAGCGGGTGCGATGGTGCCGATCAGGATGGCGCGCAGTGGCGAGTCCGGTTTGCCTTGTGCAGTGCGAATCGCGTCCCACATCAACGAGCCCGCGATGGTCTCATACGTGCCCGGTTCGTCCATGATGGCCAGTGGACAATCGACTAGTCCCATAGACGTCTTGGCGTTGCTGCCGATTACGCGGAGCCGGGTGTTACTCGCCTTGTGTGTGATGGCGCAGCGGGTAGCCGAGTCGAGAAACCTGTGTTCGCCGGTCGGTTCCAGGATGCGCCGCGCGGCCCGGAAGACGATTCGACATTGTTCGATGGAGCCGCCGATCAGTACGGACTCGGACCCACTGACGTACAGGTCGTCGCCCGGTGTCAGAGCGCGAGCGGTCAGGTATCCGGCGAATGTGCTTTTGCCATTTCCGCGCGGAAGTGACATCGCGGCCGTGCGGATGCCGGGAGCGAGCGCCCGCCGTAGAAACCGTGTCTGGAACGGCCGGAGTATCACCCGGCACCCTGGCGGTCGCTTACACTGGGTGGCCCCCCTCCGGTGCTGTCCCCCGATTTCCCTTGCTGGGACAGGGGCTCCCCGTCACTTCGTACCGACCGCTGCGGTCTGGCGGGAGTAGGTACGCCGTCCGACTTGAAGCCGCGTTTCTGCATTCGTCCTTTGTGTAGCTCGGCTTCAAGGTTTGAATCCGCGCCCGTCTGTGAGAATCCACGAACCCACGCGCGCGCTTCGTCGTACGGATCAGCCATTGAGCCCTGCCATTTGACGCGCTTCCGCGTCAGCCATGCCACCCTTCCGGAGTGACTGGTACGCCCTGGCCTTGCCTGAGATATCGCCCGCGTGCAATGACCCGAACGTGAGCCCCAGCCCAGGCATGTCTAGCTTGCCGGCACACTCGGCCGCGATGTTGGCGGCGAGCGGCTGTACGCTCAAATGCAAGTATCGCCGGTAGGATTCGCGGTCGGTGCCACCACTGCGTACCAGGTCCACCGGGACACCGCAGGCGGCGAGTACCGTCGTTTCGACCGCCTCACGGAGCACGCCCAGCGACTCCGGCGGATGCGGCCCTACTCTGCGCGGTCGCCAATCGTCGGCCGGCGCGCCTGCACGTCCTTCGCCGAAGGATGCGCTGGTGGTTTCGACAAGTCCGAGCCTGCCGCGGAGCGTTTTGATGACGCGCTTGAGCGGTAGGAACGGGTCCGTCTCCGTCTCGTCTTCGTCCTTCGTGTCGGATGCGTCAGTCGGCATCGGTATCAGGCTGCCCACTTCGCCGCCGGCCGCCGCGTTCAATTCCCACCGTAACGACGCTTCCAGGTTTGAAGCCAACCGGCCCGTGGTGCCGGCCAACGTCAACGGCGGAATGCCACGCCACGGCTCCGCGTGCGAGACGGCGTAGCGGACGTGGATCACCTGATCACTCGGCACTGTGCGCGTAACGCTGTTATGCGGGCCGGGTAGCTCGCACTGGTAGCGCCACGATACCGGGTCCGGCCCGCCCGACACGATCGACCACGCCCACACTTCCGACAACCGGACCGCGCCATCAACGACGTCGATGATGTAGACGGCTTCGCCGCTGGTGACCAACCGGCGCGCGATGGTGCCGAGCACGGCCGGAGTAAGCGCCGGTACCGCCGGCTTCACGCTGGCAACCTGGAACGCCGACTGAAACATCCGGGCAGCGATTTCGACCGCACCCGTCGCCGCGCCGATCAATCCGGACTCGGCGTACGCCTCGGCCGCGGCGACGTGCAGGTTCGTATAGTTGTGCTTCTCGATTGCCGGCCGGGTGATGCCTAGCTCGATCACGTGGATACTCCGATGCCCCTGACCTTGTAGGGCGATAGCATCGCCATAGCACCGGATGCGCGCAGTGGCGATAGTGGAGCGTCCCGGCGGAACCGGGTGTCGAGCATGCCGCCGTCTCCCGGCCGGCGGGCGTACCTGCTCCAGTAATCGAAATAGATCAACCTGAGCGTTGCCGCTTCGACCGTTGCCGCCGGTGCCGGCGAGCCCGCCAGGTACGTGGATACAGCCTCCGTCGACGCTGCGCAGATCACGCGCAGCGTCGCCCGCTCCGCATCAGACAGATCGGATAAAGCCTTGCCCACGACGAACGTCGCCGCCTTGTCGAGTGACATGGTGTCGTCTACAGCCATACCCGTCTCCGCGCCCGCTGGCGTTCATGTACCTCGACCGTCGCGCTTCGTATCGCCGGAGTATCCACGAGCGCGGCGCCTGCCAGATGAGCGGCCGTGATCTCTCGCCGGCCGTTGGCCATCCGATCGCCGTGCACCGCCACTTCGACCGACAGGCCGCGGAACGTGTGATTGCGAATCATGACCGCGGCATCGCGGCCCCGCGTAGTGTCGGGCAACGTGGCGGCGAGGAGCACCTTGTCGCCGTCCGTAGTCGGCTGGATTCTCATCAGCGGTTGCTTCCGGTCATGGGACAAATTCAGCAGGATCCCGTCGTCTTCCCACGTCAGCGAATCGCGCAGGAACACATGCCCCCGTGAGTCCGCTACAGGCTCGCCGTACGTCATGAGGATGCCGTTCAGTCGGCCCGGTCCACCGGGATCGCTGTGGATTTCGATCGCGCTGTGTAGTTCGATGGTGGTGTTCATGCTGTGACACCTCGCCGTTTCAGCATGGCTTTCGCGGCCCGGACCCACTTCGTTTTCCGCGCTTCGTCGCCCGTCTTCGCCGCCCTGAGCGCGGCCTCCCATGCAAATGTCACGGCGCGGGCGGAGGGGATATCCGGTGCCGAAACCTGCCGCCGGTCCGCTGGCAGGTCGTCGGCTTCGCGGAAGTACTGATCGACCATCTGGCGGCATCGCGCCTCGGCCCCGTCATCCTGCGCCGCCCGCGGGACGAGCGCCTTGACCAAATCGACGTGCTGCTGGGAGCGCCTGAGCGCCTCCTGGTGAGTCACCACGACTTCGACTAGCGGAGCGCCGCCGGCTGCCGCCGCGAGCGTCTGGGCGCGTCTGGGCGAGTCTGTGAGCACATATCCGTTTAACTCCCGCTGGCCAGCTTCCCGTATCGCCGCGGCGAGTAACCAGCCCGCGTACCTGGAAGCGCCGCTGTCCGTTACTCGCTGGTCTCTGTAGGTGCTGGCGAGTCCCGGCACGGCTGCGCTGTACAGCGACGTGAAGTCGAGCGCCAACCAGCCTACCGCACCCTCCTCCTCGGCCTGTTCGATCTGCGCGTCCGTCCATAAGCGCTTGCCGGAGAAAGGCGAGCCGGTAACGACGGTCAACGGCACGGCACCGCCTCCGCGCTACACCATCGCCGCCCCCAGCCGCGGCCGGGAGAGCAGTGCTCGAACCAGAGTCCCCCGCCGCGGCTGTGCTGGAGTAGTGTGACGGGATAGCTCCATCCACAATGCGAGGAGCAGATGGCCAGCACGTCGACCACCAGCACGGCCGGAGCGTTGCATTCCGGGCAGTGGCCGAAGTCCATCATGAGACCTTGTAGCTGACCAGATCGTAGACTTCGCCCTTCGGCCGCACGAGGAGCACCTTGTCACCAACGAGCACGTGTAGTGACACGTGGCGCGTCGCCGATCCGCTGTCGGTGTATATGTCGTCGATTGCGATGCTGTTCCACGTCGGGTGGACTGCCGCGCCCTGCATACCGCGCCCGGTGCGCCGGACGATGCCGGTCGATATGTTCGACGCGTCGCCGGTGGACGGTGCGACCGGGAGCCGCGTTGCTGTGCTCCATCCGCCGAGCACGTCGGCCAGGTACTTCTGTGCGCTGATGTCGCCGCGGTGATTCTCGCCGGCATCGCGGAACAGCGAAACGGAGAGGCGATACGCGTCGGCCGGCACGATGATCGATACGTCGCGCAGGGATTCGGCATACTTGGAGCCGGCGAACGCCGCCGCTGCCTGGAGCATGCTGTCGAACGTGGCCACGGTCGTCGGTGGCGTCGGCGTAGTCAACTGGTTCATGAGCCCGTTGACGTTGGGCGCTTCGCCGTCGCCGGTCAAACACTGGACGTCGTATCCGTCCGTCAGCGAGCCCATGAGCGCCGACCGCATCGCCGCCTCGAATCGTGGCGTGCCGATCTGCGCGATGTCTTCGGCCTGCAGCGACAACCTGGCGGAGATCCGCCTCGGGTTCGTGTTGACCGGAACCAACGCGCCGGCAGTCGATTCGATCGTTGAGCCCTTCGCTTTCGCCGCCGCTGTTCCTGGCGGAGTCGTGACCACCATTTCGCTGTGTGTGCCGCTGCCGACCGTCGGCATGGCGATCCCGAGTAGTCGGGCGATGGTCTGATCGAAGATGTACGGCAAAATGCCGCCGATATTGAGCGCCGCGCCGGAGCCTGCCGCCGGTGCCGGAGTAGGCGCGTCCGCGTGGGTTTCGACCGGGCGATCGGACTCGAACAGGTCGATCGGAATGCCGCTTTCGACGTGGCACGCGTCCATGTACTCGGCGTGCTCGGCGGCCGGTAGCCGGCCCTGCAGGCGCGCCAAGAGGTAGCCGCCGAGCGAGCAGCGGTCACGGAGCCGGATGCGATCGCGTTCCTGCGCGTCGAGCGTCGTCGTGGCGTGCACCTCGACCGCCTCCTCGGACTCGGCCACCAGTGCGGCCCGCTTCCGGGTTTCGACGGCGGCGTACTCGGTCGTGAGCGCGTCCGACTCGGCCTGCACCTCGTCGCTCAGTTCGTCCATGCCGGCGATGGCGTTCAGTCGCTGGCGGATTTCGGACGCGCGCAGTTCCAATCGTTGCGAGTTCGTCATTTGGTGTCCCTTTGGATGGCGTCCGCTACCTGCCGGCGTGCGTCGCTGATCTGTCGGTCATTCACGGCGATCCATTTGCGGCCCCGCGCCTGATTGACGTGCGCGACCGTGGCGTTCCTGCGTCCGGCCGGTGCGAGCGTGAAGCCATCGGAGTCGATGCGGGCCGGTCCGAAACTGCGGAGCATCGCGCCTGAGTCGGTCAACGTGCTCCGTGAGCCGTCGCGCTTCGCACGGAGCGCCCGACCGTTCACGTCACGACCGGAGCGGGTGCGGGCGACTACCTCGGCGGTCCACTGGTGGGCGACGTCGGTGATCACGTCGCGCACGTCGGGCAACGCGATCGGGCCGGTGTCTGACGTGCGGATGCGGATGTCGAGCACAGCTTCCCCTCGTCGTTAGGTCGCTGCGCCCGCGGTGGGCAGGATGGCCGAGCGCCCGGTATACCCGAGCGCCCAGCCGGTTGCTCGCTTCAAGGAGAGCGGAGTCTCTATCCGCTAGACGATGATGCACGAGAGCGGCGGCGAAGGCAAGGCGAAAGCCCCCTCCTGGGTACTGGTCCCTATGGTTCTCGTATGTGCGCGCGAGAGGCGGTTGGCCGGTTGGCCAATTTTCGCCCAACCTTCGCCTCTGGCCCAACCGCGAACGCGCCTTCCTCTCATCGTGATCCGATCCTCGCGCCACGGGGCGTTACCGGGAAGCTGGCCGTGAGCGGCGAAAGCCTTGCGGATGTCGATCCAGATTTCGTTGCCGACCGCGTTCGGTGCATCCTCCTCGGTGGTTCGCCGAGCACGCGCCCACTCAAGCGCCAGATCGCGCGGTACGAACTCGCAAGCGGCCGGCAGCGACTCCAGTGCGTTCAACACGTCCTGCACGACGTCGGTGCCGGGACCGTCGTACTCGCCTTCACCGACCCACCGGAGGAGCATTTCCCGGCGGCGCTTCTGTGTCGGCTCGCGCCACGGTGTGATGGCTCTTCAGTTTGGGCGCGTCGGCTCCCAAGCCTGGGGCCTTCAACTCAATGTAGCCACAAATCAGCGTGCTGACGTAAACCCCGATATCCGGCCAGACCTTGTGCTCGGGAAGATGCGCTTCCGTCTGACTTTTTACAGCCAGGCCGAATGCGCCGCCGGCCTCCCGTAGCAATTCTCGAACAGGCGCCTTGAGCTGGTCTTCAGGAGAAGCCGCGCCTTGAAGGGAAAACTGAGCTTTCAGTATGTCTGCGAAGCGGTTGAGAACAGAAATATCCATTGCTCTGGTAAAAGCCTCTGCTCAGCGTAATGCCGAAAACGGCAGGGGCCTGTTCCAGGAAAAGTACTCTTGCCCACCGCGGTGTGGCACGCCACCGTCGAACAGCCCGCCGTTGGACCAAGCCAGCGGTTCGTAGCCGACCGGGGCGCCCGGGACGATCATCTGGAAGAGTTCGCCGGCGAACTCCGTGAACGGCTTCGGAACGCGTAACGCGAGGCGGAGCCTCCGGTTGAACATGCGGCAAGCCAGGAAGCCCACGGCGTCCCCGAACATGCAGAAGACGAGGCAATGGCCGAAGTGCGCGACCGCCTGCGGATCGTGCCCGCGTTCGCGCGACGCCTGGGCCACCGTCCGGAACCGCACCATGTCGGAGACGATCGGCAGCGGCGGGTTCTCAAGCACCAGCGAGTACTGCCGGAGCTGATCGAAGGCGGCGTCGAGGCCCACACGCTGCCCCTTGTACTCCCCAGCGGAGTGGTGACGCTTCCAGTCGTCGGCCCAACCGTCGCCGCCGGTGTCCGTCCGCGCGCCCCGCTCGAAGCAGTAGATCTCGCCAGACGGATCCGCTTCGGCGGGGGTCGGCTCGCCCAGCAGATGGCACAGGTCCATGAACTGCTCCTGCGACGCGGAGCGCTCCTTGAGCTGAGACGCACGCCACTTTTCGATGAACGCGTGAGGGGTCATGCGGGAACTGAGCCTAACCCATGACGAGGGGCGCTGCACAGAGGTAGGCACCAATCAATTCTCGACGTGCGGAACATCCGAGACGGACGAATCCTGGTGCTCAGAAACCACGACCACGACACCGAAGGACTGCACGACGCCGACTTCACGAGCATGTGCATCGCGGCCGTGTGCGCCACCGACCCACCGCTGGCCCTCAGCCATCTGCCGCTCCGGAGAGTGCCGCCGACGGCGATCAATCGTCCACCGGGCGGCCCCCTCCTGGCTGACCCAAGTCACAACGAGATCACGGGTGACCTCGACGCGTGATCCTTCGCGCCGGTTCACCAGATACTCTCCAGTAAAAGCTCGATAGAGGGGATCGGTGAGCTGAAGGTGCCAGTGACAGATGATCCGACGTGTGTCCGGCGACATGTGTCGCCATTGATGAAGGGTATCCAGCGCGCCCGGAAAAGCATCGAAGCGCGCCGCCCCGGAAACACTGGCCCGTTGCAGTTAACGGTTCGTCCACTATCAGACCCACCGGACGCCGAGGCCCTTCGCGACCTCTGGGAAACCGACCTCCTGCTCGAGGACCCCGCCGAAACCAGCCCCGGCGCCGGGGCCGAGGCGCAATTGGCCCGAGCGATGCAGGGAGCGGCAATCCCGATCATCGAGACGGCGCCCGAGCGGACCTGGATCTGGTCCGAAACGGGGCGGCCAGGGAGACGGACCACACGCGCGACGTCATCAAGGCAGCGCTGGCGCACCTGGTCGCCACGGCAGTGCACCTCGACGGCCAACGTTACCTGGAGCCCGAGCCCGACGCGTGGCGGCAGGCGGCCCGCACATGCTTCAAGCTGCAGCGCCTCGGCACCCCCACGCACAGCCCGATCGAGTGCTGCATCGCCGAGATTGCCATCGCCCACAAGGCGCTGCTGCTCCACCACGACCAGGACTTCGGGCTGATTGCCGCCCCGCGGCCGCTGCAGGAGCGGTGGATCGAGTTGTAACCGAGCTGTCGGGTCACCGAGGCTCGCGGCGCATGTTGCGAACCGGCTGAGGGGCCTCGCCGGCTGGCGTGTTGTGCTGCATCGCGATGCGCCACTCCTCGCCCACCCGGGTGTATGTCATCGTGTAGCGCCCTTCGTGCACCGTCTGGCGACCCTGGCCGTTGTAGTTCACCGACAGCGAGTACTCGCCGTACGCGATGCCGGTGTCGCCAATCACGCGGTATTGGTCGTTCCTTGTCTCGAATCGCGCGTCGGTCGTCGTGCTGAAAAACAGCTGCCAGTCGAGCGCGCACGCCTCGCGCCCCTGCTTGCCCGACGTCGGTCCGCAGGAGTAGAACGACAGCGCCTCGTCGTGCACCGTGTCGAGGAATCCCTCCATGTTGCCCGCGTTGAGCGCAGCCACCGCTTTCTCGAAGGTCGCGCGCACCTCGGCCACCTCATCATCCGCTGCTGCCGCGGGACTGGCGGCGACCGCGAGCGTGACTAGAATCGCAACCGGCAGCAGTGTGTTGATGCGCATGGGTGGATCTCCTGAAAGCAGTGCTTGAGAATCGGGTCGGACGCTTCGCCCGGCGAGTCTATCAGAAGGCGTCGAAGCACTCCCGCCCTCCACCGTGCTCCGACTCACTGGGGAAATCAGAGGAATCGACGCCCGGACGATGTCATGATCACGCTGGCCGGCACGGCTCGGGAGGACACGCAGCGGAAATGAAGCAGGTTCAGGTGCTCCAGCACGTCCCGTTCGAGGGCCTGGGTAGTATCGCCGCCTGGCTGGCGGCGCAACGTGCGGATATTGGCCTTACGCGGCTGTTCGCCGACGACCCGTTGCCGCACGCCGATCGGATCGGCGCACTTGTCGCGCTGGGCGGGCCGATGAGCGTCAACGACGAAGATGTGCTGGACTGGCTCGGCAGGGCGAAGACGTAGAGCGCGTTCCCTCCCTCCGGCTGGAAGATCTCCGGGGTGAGCTGCGCGGTGAGGCTCCGGAACGCGCCCCCCAGCGCCGCCGGGACGGCGATGAACTGCCGCCCGCCCGCCTCGTAGGTGATCGGATAGCCTCGGCGCCGCGGCGCCGAGGCGGGTCTCCTAGAGGACCTCCCCCGTCCGGACGTCCAGGGCCCGGTAGTAGCGGTCGGCATCCCCCGCGAAGACGAGGCCGCCGGCCGTCGTGAGCGTCGACGTCAGGAAGGCGGCGCGCTGCTCGCGGCTCCACAGCTCCTCCATCGTCCGCACGTCGTGGGCGGCCAGCTTCCCGACGTTCCCGTCCGTGCCGGGCATCTCGAGGTACTCGGATCGGCCCGCCTCTCCTCCGCCCCCCTCGACGAAGTCCACCTCGCGGCCGGTCAGGTACATGCACGCCTGGTGGAGGGGAATCACGAGCGCGCCGGCGCCGGGGTGATACGCCGACGCCTGCCAGTTGTGGCCGCCGAGTAGGCTGGGACAGGCCGGCACGCGATCGCCGATGCCGGCGTCGCGGATGTCCTGCCGGTAGGTCAGCGCGCCGGTGGTCCGGTCAATGGACTCGAAGACGTCCTGGTGGACCGTCTCGCGCAGGTCGACGAGCGCGCCCGTCCGCCGGTCGAGCTTCCAGAGGATGCCGTCCTTTCCGATCGTGAACAGCCACTTCGCGTCGTCGGCGTTGATCAGCACCCGCTCGTAGACGATATCGAGGTCGAGCGTCTCGCCCGGCGCATGCTGGAAGTACCACTGGACCTGTCCGGTCTCCGGGTAGTGGTCAAGTTTGCGTTTTCTTCGCCGTTGCGCGGCGGGCCGTGCGCGGGTAGAGTCCGCTGCATGAGCGAACAACCATCCAAGCGGCGCGACGTGAACCAAGCCGCGCATCACACGATCCAGTCGATCATCGACCGCACCGAACCCGCGCCGCCGGAGAAGAACTTGGCTGCCGTGGCGCTCGGGAAGCTTGGCGGGCTCAAGGGTGGGCCAGCTCGCGCGGCGAAGCTCACGCCGGAACAGCGCCGGGAGATCGCCCAAAAGGGCGCCCGGGCGCGATGGGCGAACCGCGCACAAGCCGACAACTGACCCCACGGTAGCCTTGACGGCGCGCCTCCCTGCGCCGGTATTAGCCTCCGCCGTTGATCTTGAACAAGTTAGAATCGACCCCAAGATCGGTGAGGTCTTGGATGATATGGTCGGCCTCGGACTTCAGACCAGCCAGCTCCTTGTCCATCTCCTCCACCTCGGCCTTCGACGGCCAGGGCTCCGGGTTGCGGTGCTGGTCTGCCCATGAAGGGCCTCGGGTTACGCTGTCGTGGTTGATGGCCTGTGCGGCTGATAATAGGCGGTTAAGCCCATTCTGGAGCTTCCTCCGAGCGGCCGCAATTTCAGCCCGAAGGTCGCTCAGCCTGGTTATGTGCACGGCGATTTCGTTCTGCTTCTCTGTTGCCGTCATGGACCCATTCTACCCGCACCCGGAAAAGCCCAACGCGTCGGTACACGCGTTACGCCGGTTGTAGCTAGACGGCTGCGGCTTGCTGGCCGTCGGGTCGCGCTACGTCCCGATATGCAACACGGCATCGTAGTAGTATGCTTGACCGCTCCGCGTGGTCAAGCATAGAGTAGAAGCGCGCCAGCCGGGGCACTTACTTCGGCATGTTGGGGCACTTCCAGGGGACGGCCTTCTGGAGTCCGTTCTGAGCGACGACGGACTCTCAGGCGTCGAGAAAGGAGGTGATACCTACCATGCAGACGAACGAACCCGAGCAGAAGGCCGGCATGATGCTCATTTTCAGAGCATCGAAGACCGACCCGAAGACCGGGGAAACGATATACGCACGGGATTACGGGCTCCGCGCATTCCCCATGTGGGTCCCGAAAACCGCCTCGTAGAAACCCGCCCCGGCTGGCGCAACTGGCCGCTTCGTGAAGCGTTGAACACGCTATGTATGCTTGAGCGGTCATGTTATAATCGTAGTCATGAACAAGCTGTCAACGGACAAGCGTTGCGCGGTCGTCGCGGCCCTGGTCGAGGGCAACAGCATCCGCGCCACGGCCCGCATGACGGGCGTGTCCAAGCCTACCATCCTGAAGCTGATCGCGGATCTCGGTCCGGTCTGCGCCGACTATCAGGACGCCGCGCTGAACAACCTCGGGTGCCGGCGGCTTGAGTGCGACGAGATCTGGCAGTTCGTCTACGCGAAGCAGAAGAACGTCGAGAAGGCTACCCGCACGCCGCAGGAAGCCGGAGACGTGTGGACGTGGGTAGCCATCGACGCCGAGTCGAAGCTGATCCCGACGTGGCGCATCGGGCCGCGCGATGCGGGCACCGCGCACGCCTTCATGACGGATCTCGCCGGCCGGCTCACGCATCGGGTGCAGCTTACCACTGACGGGCTACAGTCCTACGTCGAAGCCGTCGAAGACGCGTTCGGCATGGACATCGACTACGCGATGCTCATCAAGGTCTACGGCGCGGATTCGGAGAGCGAGCGGCGCTACAGCCCGGTCGTGTGAGCCTCTTGCAAAAATCGGTAATCGGCCGGGTTTTCTTTGCCGGAAGCCGCAGGGCGAGGGACGGTCAGTGGGCGGGACGTAGCGTCTGAAGGATGGCGGTAGCGGTCACCGCCGCCGACGAGTCCGAGACGCGGGGGTTCATGGGGCCTCCCGGCCGGTTATGAAGGCAAGCACGCGCGAAGAGAGGCCGCGCATTTCCTTCACGAGCCGCTCCAATTCGCGGTTGTTCTCGATCCACTCCTGGTAGAGGACAAGTTCGTCTTCGGTGAGCCTCATCCCGACGGTTTTCCCGCGGTCCTTGCGTGTCCAGTAGTGGTAGGGACCGTGCCGGGCGTCCGGGTCGCGGTAGCAGCGGCAGGTGGTCTTCCCACACGCTATCCGGCGGGTCTGGAGGCTGCCCTGGAAGAGAAACCCAAGCGACTGCAGTTCCGCCTTGAGCGCGTCGTATCGCTCCGTGTACTGGCGCATCTGGTCCGCACCGGCCATCGAACCGCAGCTTGACATTGCCCCTGCGCGTAAATATACAGTAGCTCGCAGGAGCGGTCAACAAGCCATGAATGCCCTGCGCGCCTCGTTCGCCCCCTACTGGGAGTCGATCCAGCGTACGCTGTTCCCGCGGTTGGAGCAGGCGTTGGGTCCACTGACCGAAAAACAGCAGCAGTTGGTGCAGACCCTGGAGGTCATCCGTATCGAGCGCCTGATTCCCCGGTACTTCCGGGCGCCGGGGCGGCCGCCCAAGGACCGCGCGGCGATGGCGCGGGCCTTCGTGGCCAAGGCGGTCTACGACCTGCCGTCGACGCGCGCACTGCTGGACCGGTTGGCCGCCGATGTGGCCCTGCGCCGGCTCTGCGGCTGGGAGCGGAAGTTCGAGGTGCCGAGCGAGTCGGTCTTCTCGCGCGCCTTTGCCGAGTTCGCCGACACGCAGTTGCCCCAGCGCGTGCACGAAGCGCTGATCCGGGAGACGCACCACGACCGGCTGGTGGGCCACCTCTCGCGCGACTCGACGGCCATCGAGGCCCGTGAGAAGCCGGCCACGAAGGAGAAGCCGCCCCCGCCGCCCAAGCGCAAGCGCGGGCGGCCGAAGAAGGGCGAAGAACGGCCAAAGGTCCTGACACGTCTCGAACGGCAGCCGACCATGAACCTGCCGGCGATGCTGGACGATCTGCCGACCGCCTGCGATGTCGGCACGAAGAAGAACAGCAAGGGCTACAAGACCACCTGGGTCGGCTACAAGCTGCACATTGACGTGGCCGACGGCCAGATTCCGATCAGTTGCCTGTTGACGTCCGCCTCCCTGCATGACAGCCAGGCCGCCATTCCGCTGGCGACTCTGTCCGCCGAGCGGACGACCAATCTGTATGACCTGATGGACGCCGCCTACGACGCGGAGCAGATCCGGGAGCACAGCCGCTCACTCGGCCACGTCCCGTTGATTGACGTCAACCCTCGTGGCGACAAGGCCCGGGCGGAGGAACTGCGAACCGAAGCCCGGCGCCTGAAAAATCTCGGCTTCCAGCGTGCCGAGCAGGTTCGCTACAACGAGCGTACGGCGGGTGAGCGCGTCAATGGCCGTCTCAAGGACGAGTTCGGTGGTCGCCATGTCCGGGTCCGTGGCACCGCGAAGGTGATGTGCCACTGCATGTTCGGCATGTTGGCGCTCACCGCCGACCAGCTCCTGCGTCTGGTGACATAGCCAACGCGCCGCCGGCAAACGCCCATCCAATCCCGGCGCTCAACCGGCGTCAGTCACCCACCGGTGTCCCGACGCTCGGTGGAAAACACGTCGATCCCCTTGTTTTCCGCTTCCTGGCTGCCGCCGGCCCTTCAGGACCAGAACACGGAGTCAAAATCCAGAACAATTGGGGTGTTCACCCCGAGAATCGGAGGACTGAGCCGAGCCGCGACCCCAAGAGTTTTGCAAGTGGCTCGTGTGCCAGAGCTGCACCGTGCGGCCGGTCATGGGCGACCCGGATCCGAAGCGGATCTCGACCAGCTACATCGAACGTCAGAACCTCACGATGCGGATGTCGATGCGGCGCTACACCCGGCTGACCAACGGGTTTAGCAAGAAGCTGGAGAACCACGCCGCGGCGACCGCGATCCACTTCATGTACTACAACTTCGCGCGGATCCACCGGACGATCCGCATGTCGCCAGCCATGAAAGCCGGCGTCACGGACCGGCTGTGGAGCATACGCGACATCGTCGGCCTGCTCGAAGAGCACGAAGCGCAAGCGGCGGCGTGAGAATCCAAACTTGACCACTACCGGTCTCCGGGTGCAGCGCCAGCGTCGAGTTGGTGTAGAGCGCGTCCTGCCGCGTCGTCATCCCGCGGCTGGCCCCAACGGGATCCGCCGACGCCGGCGCGAGTTCTCTTCGACATGGTCCGCAACTCCTCGGTGTCGTCGGACGGCGCCAGCACGCCGCGTGGCCGCCCGTGCCGCCCCTATACCACCAACCCGGTGGCGGTGCGACCCCGCCGCCGACCGAGCCGCCGCCGCCGTGGCTTCGAATCCGAGGTGCGGAAGCCACGGAAATGTACGAAGGCCTTATCCGTGACACGGTTCGTACGGACGACGCCATGACCGTGGTCGCTCTGCATTATGCATCCCCTCATTTTGCCAGCATCAGATCACGCCGAAAACCTCGCGATACACCCGCTGTTCCATGAGCATGTTTCCGAACGTCTCCATCAACGGACGAATCCGATCCTCGGGCCAATTGGGGAGATGGTGGTACAGCATCAGCCCCTGCCGAAACAACGAATGCGGCCGACGCTTCACCGTGTTCGCCTTCAACCAGCGGTCATAACCGATGCGCTCGCCCGCCGCACCCAGCAACGACAGAACGGCGATCGCCAACGCGCTGATCAACAACAGACGGTCCCGCCGGTCCGGACGCGAAACATGCATCGACGAGAGTCCCATCCCGAAGCGCATGTCCTTGATGTCCCGAAAGCCCGCCTCAATCCCCCAGCGCTTGCCGTAGTACCGAATCAGGACCCGCGTCGGGACTGTCGCTTCGCTGGCCACCAGGCACCACGGTTCGTCCATCTTCGGATCCTGTACGCACACGACCACGCCGACCGGCAGCTCGTACGCGTCGGTCACCCGAGCACCCACCAACCGCCGCGCACGCCCCTTGTCGCCGACCCACGCGGCGGCCGCTCGCCGCTCGCCGCGCGCATTCGTCACATAGATGTCTCCACGCAGCCGAATCACGTATTCGAAGGCCAGCTCCGTCGTCAACGCGTAGAACAGCTTGCAATCCGCAAAGCCTCGGTCCGCCACGACGGGTGACTTTCACTCCGGCCGGCAGCACCTTTCGCAACCGGCACAGCACCTCGTACTCATAGCGCCGCTGATTGCCCTTCAGCGTCGAGGATGCCACCGTCTTACCGGCTGGCGTAGCGCTGCGCGCCCCAACGGTCCTGTCGTCTGTGTCCTCATCATCCTCGTATCGTCACGTCCACAAATCCAGATGAGCCGGCCGCGCACCGCTTGACGCTGTGCGCGCCGGAATTGACGGGCCGCACAGGCACGTGCTCGCCGCGGTAGGATGATCGGCGTGAGCACTGAGCGAGGCGCTCGGCGTCGACGTGACAGAAGATCAGCCCAACGGGATGGACGTACGCGATCTCAGCCGAACAACTGGAAGCCAGAATCAACGACCCCGACTGAAAATGCCCGCCGGACGCTGAGCCTAGCATTTCGTCGGGTTCAAGCAGCGCGCGCCTGAGCTGGCCCCCAAGGGAGGTGGAGCATTCCGAGGCTGTGAAGACCGTCGGCAGCCGGTCACCGCCAGTCGTCGACGCGGGCGACGACGCGGCAAGGCGACGCTGCGCGCCTTGCCTTCGGCAGGCTGGCCCCGCGCGCGGCGTAGTGCAGCGGCGTCGCCGACCGTGTGTCCACAGCGTCCGGGTCCGCCCCGCCAGCCAGCAGGATCCGCACGACCGACTCCGCTCCCGCCGCCACGGCCACGTGCAACGGTGTGCACCCGGTCCGCCGCCAGCCGCCGAGCCAGCCGAGGCCGCACGCCGACAGAGTCTCGACCAACCGCGCGCCCAGGGGCCGGCCGTCGGCCGCCAGCCGCGCGTCGACCGCCGCGCCGGCCAACAACAGCCTCTGTGCCGCGTCAACGGCCGACAGCGCCGCCGCAAAGTGCAGATCCGACCAACCGTCCTCGTCCACCTCGTACGGCGACAGCTCCCGCCCGAGCCGGACGGCCAGTTCCGCCGGCGACGCGATCGCCAGCTGCCGCGCCGGCGCCGCGTCGGACCGGCCGCGACCCGAAGTCTCGTTCCCGGTAGTCATCGGGTCACCTTCTGCTTCGTCCGCCATCTGCTTGCCGGCCCGTGGTGCGCCACCACGGAGGCCACCCCGACCGTCATGACCGGCGCCGCGTGCCAGGGGCCGGGGACCGGGGCGGCCGGGCGTTTGTGCCCGGTCCGGCCGGCGGCCAGCAGCCCAGAAGGAGCCACCTCGTGCGGCTCCCGCATCTGCAGCAGCACAGACGGCGGCGCAGGTCCGCGACCGACCCCAGCCACCTGCCGCACCCGGAAGCGCTCGAGGGTGTCGAGCCGCACGAAGCGATCGCACCCCAGGCAGCCCACGACCAGAACCAGATGGCACCGCACAACCAGCGACCACAGATCCAGTTCCCGGCCCTTCGACGCACCGCGCGGGGCCGCCGCCAGCGCAGGGGCGCCGCAGTGGCGAGGATGGTGACGGGCAACGCATCGGCGCCCACCGGTGCTGCGCTCGTCACGCGCCGCCTCCAGGTAGCGGGACTCCAGCCCTGTCGCCAGGATCACCCACACCCCCGGGTCGCCAGCGCGATCGAGCAACCGGCGGAAACTGATGAGCCGATGGCACGGCACGCACACGCCGATCAGGTCGGCCGCCGTGACCTTCCGGTCAGGCGGATAGTGCAGCGCACGGTGGTGCGCCTGCGTGGCTTTTCGCCGGCCGCAGCATCGGCAGATCCCGCCGGCGCGCTCTAGCGCCTCGTCTCGAGCGGACTCATACCCGGGGCCGTAGGTGAACTGGCGCAAGACCGCCACACAGGACCCGAGGCCCGGTAGCGCACGCAGAAGTTCGGACATGACGCCATCGCCTCCTCGAACGCAACAACTCACCCGATCCGTCCGCCAGGGCGTTCGGCGCCGGCGGCGGGTGGCGGCGGCGAGTCAAGGTTCGGAGGGCAGTGGGCCGGCCAACCGGCCCGGTCACGTCCGCGTCGGAGGGTACGCAACGAGACCCGCGAGCGGCCCGCTCCGACCGAACGGAGCACACCGAGGGCGGCGCCGCCTGAACGGGGTCAGGCCGTGGCGCCGAAGCGCCCAACTCGCGGGTCTGCGTTACACTTCCAACGGGCATGGCGACTCGGGGTCCAACCTAGTGCTGCGCCATGATTAAATGTTCTGGTGTGCGGTGCTGTGATTCGTCGATGATTGCGCGCTGTAACCCATGTCCGCGGCCGAAGATTATGACGTGACGGAACACTAGGAGTCTGCGCCGCAGTGGGGATGAGCGCGCGCGGCGACGTCGTGGCGGCGGGGGCTGCGCTCTGTGCCGTCGTCGCGGGATGCGCGCGTGAGGATCCTCCCGCCGAGCCCGCTACGCCGGTGTTCGACGAATTGGGCGTCGTCAACGAGGCGTGGCGCATCCTGAAGATGGCGACCGCGCACGACGTCATTACCCTCGAGGTGGAGGTGGCGGATCTGGAGCAGGCGTCCGACGTCGCCCGGGAGTTGATGGCGCCGCTCGAGAGCCGCTACGCCGAGGCGCTCATCTACGTCTACGCGGCCGGCGAGGGCGAAGGCGGCCATGTGCCGGCGATGCGGTTCCAGTGGACCGCGGCCGGCGGACTCGTCGCGATGGAGTACTAGGAGGCATCGATGAACAGACGCATGCAATCGACTCTGACGTCGGCGACGGTCGCGGGCGCGGCCGCCATGCTGATTGCCCTTGGCGCCGGGCTGATTGGCGGAGAAGGTCTGGCGCAAACCCCGGGCATCGAACTCGACCCGGACGACATCGGCGGCGTGGTGACCAGCGCCGCCGGCCCCGAGGCGGGCGTCTGGGTGGTGGCCGAGACGACGGATCTGCCGACCCGGTTCATCCGCATCGTGGCGACCGACGACGGCGGGCGGTACGTGCTGCCGGATCTGCCGGACGCGAGCTACGAGATATTCGTACGCGGCTACGGACTCGTCGACTCCGAGCCCGTGTCCGCGACACCGGGCCAGACGCTGGATCTGGATGCGGTGGTGGCGGCCGACGCGCGGGCCGCCGCCCAAGTCTATCCTGCGGCTTGGTGGCTGTCGATGGTGGAGCTGCCCGAGGGCGAGCACTCGCAGCAGGAGCTGGGCAGCACGGTGACCGGGTGCATGAACTGTCACCAGGTCGGCAACAGGGCGACCCGCGAGATCCCCGGCGGCATCCTGAGCGCGGTCGATTCGCACCTCGAGGCGTGGGACCGGCGCGTCGCGATGGGACCGATGGGCGCGTCGATGGCCGGAGCGTTCCGGCGGCTCGGCCCCCAGCGGGCGATGTTCTCCGACTGGACGGCCCGCATCGCGTCCGGCGAGGCGCCGGCCCAGAGCCCGCCGCGGCCGGCCGGCGCCGAGCGGAACGTCGTCGTGACCCTCTGGGACTGGGGCACCGAGCACGACGGGCGGACCGACAGCACGCCATCCGACGTGCGCGACGCCACGGTCAACGCCAACGGGCTGGTCTACGGCGTCGTGCAGCCGAGCGACATCCTCGCCGTGGTCGATCCGGTCGAGCACCGTGCGACCACGATTCCGATCCCGTCGAACGCCCCGCGCATCCTGACCGACACGCCCACCTCGCCGTACTACGGCGACGATCCGATCTGGGCCCGCGCCTCCGATCCGCGCAGCGTCGCCATGGACGCGGAGGGGCGCGTGTGGCTGACCGGAAGAGTGCGCGGTCCGGACGAGCAGCCCGACTTCTGCACGGACGCGGCCAACCCGTTCGCGGACTACTTCCCGCTGGAGGTTGGCACCCGGCAGGTCTTCCAGTACGACCCGCCGAGCGGGCGGTTCAGCGAGATCGACACCTGCTTCTCGGCCGATCACAACCAGCTCGGCCACGACGAGCGCTTCTACTACGGCTTCCGGGACGGCGTCGGCTGGGTCGACGTCGAGCTGTGGGACGAGACCGGCGATGCCGAGGCGGCGCAGGGGTGGTGCCCGACGGTCCTCGACACGAACGGCGACGGCGTGATCACCCCCGGCTGGACCGAGCCGGACGAGCCGGTCGACCCGGCGCGCGACCACCGTATCGCGTACGGCTGCTACTCACCGGCGGCAAACGCGGCGGACGGCAGCGTCTGGTGCTCGGACAACGGGCGCGACGACGAAACGCTCATGCGGCTCGTGCTGGGGGACAATCCGCCGGAATCGTGCATCGCCGAGGTCTACATGCCGCCGCCGAGCATCACGGATCCACCCCCGTACGGCAGTGGTGGGCTCCACATCACGAGCGACGGAATCGTGTGGCAGGACTGGCGGGGGAGCGGCCACTTCGCGTCGTTCGATCACAGCGTGTGCACGGTGACCAACGGACCGACCGCAACGGGTCAGAGCTGTCCCGAGGGCTGGACGTTTCACCGCATGGACAAGCCGACGTACTCGAACGCCGAGATGCCGATCAACTCGGACGAGAGCTACCTGACGCAGATCGACCACCACGACGTGCTCGGCTTCGGCCCCGAAACGCCGGTCTACGGCGTCGTCAACACCGACTCGCTGGAGGTGTTCGTGCCGTCCACGCAGGAGTACGTGACCCTGCGCGTGCCGTACCCGATGGGCTTCTTCTCGCGTTCGTCGGTAGGGCGGATCGACGATCCGACGACCGGCTGGAAGGGGAAGGGGCTCTGGTCGAGCTATTCCAACTACGCGGCGTGGCACCTGGAAGGGGGACCGGGCACACTGCAGAAGGCGGTGAAGTTCCAGGTCCGGCCGCACCCGCTGGCGAAGTAGCCCGGCGGCCGTCCGGAGCATGAAATGAAGTCGCGGCGGGGGTCGGGCGCCCTCGCCGCGACTTGTCTTGTACGACGCCCTATCCGCCGAGAGGCAGGATGAACTGCCAGCCTTCGTCGATCCGCTGCTGCAGGCGAACGGCGCCGTCCCCGCAGCCGCAGATCACCCGGTCCTGCGCCTTGCACGCCGCGAGCACCTTCTCGTACATCGCGTCGACTTCCGGATGGTTCTCCGGTCCGGGGGCCGGTCCGAGGCCCAGGTCGATGCTCATGTCGCCCGGCACGACCATGATCGCGCTGATCGGGGCGGCCAGAATGTCATCGATGTTCCCGACCGCCTCGGCCGACTCGACCATGGCGACCACGAAGAGCTCGCCGGCCGGGTCGAGCGGCCACACGTCGGCGCGCGCGTGGTACTCGGCAGTGTCCAGGCCCCACAGACGCACCGCCCGGCCGGGGCCCCAGCCCCGCTCGCCCCGCGGCTCGGGCTGCGCGTCGTCCCGGGCCGGCGGATAGCGCGCGGCCTGTACGAGCCGCACGGCCTCCTCGCCGGTGTCCACGTGCGGCACGATGACGCCCAGGCCGCCCAGGTCGAGGACCTGCTTGACGGCCCACTTGAAGTCCTCGTCACCCTCCTGCGGGATGCGCACCATCGGCGTCAGCCGCATGCGGCCCATGTCGTCGCGGTCCTGATCCGCCTCGGCGAACGCCTCCACGATCCCCCCGGCCGAGAAGGGCGAGTGCTCCATGTCGACGAAGCGCCAGTCCTGGTTGGCGACGGCGGCCCGTCCCTGCTCGATCGCCTCGATGACCTTGTTGATCCGGGTCCGCTCCTGGGCGCCGGCGTCCTCGGCGGCGAAGCCGCCGGCGATCAGCAGGCCGGCGATCAGCAGGCCGGCGAGCCAGCGGGGGCGCCGCGTGCTGGTGGACGAGCGGCGCGTCGTGTGGGTCGTTCTCATATGATCCTCCTCGTGCCGTGTTTCCGACTCGATCGGCGTGCCTACTCTAGCCCAAGTTTACCAACCACAAAACTAAACCAATTTAGAATCAGTGGTTTACGCCGACAGAAATGCCCGAGTGGCACTACAAACGCGTACGAAACCGGGGAAATTGGTCGGTCAGACGAGCGTCTTGCGGACGCCGCCGGGATGTGGGTCGACGCCGAGCGCGTCGTAGATGGCCCGCTGATCGGGTTCGGCTTGGGTTGCCGTGCGCACATGCAGCGTGCGTCCGTCGGGACGGCGGAAGGTGGCGGTGACGCGCTGCTGGCCTTCAAGGACGCGGCGTAGCGTGGTCCACCTGGCGTGTTCGCCGTGCGCGCGCAGCCGAGTGCGAATGACCTGCACGAGCTGGTAGGCGATGACGGTGATGAACAGGTGGCCGTCGGCCCGCGCCGGCTTGCGGTGGTAGATGGGACGCAGGCCGAGCTCGGACTTGAGCGAGCGGAAGACGGCCTCGACGTCGGTGAGCGTGGTGTAGGTGCGCCACAAGGCGTCTTCGTCCCAGTCGGTCTCGCTGCTGCGCAGGCAGTAGACGCCCGGATGGGTAACCATCGAGCCGTCCTGGGGGCGGCGGGTCCAGGTGACGGCGACGGCCTGGTCGTCGTACGGTCCGTCTGTCAGCTGGATGAAGTCCCGGCCTCGCCGGATTTCTTCGGCCAGCTCGTCGTCGACCTTGAAGCCCAGCTCCCGGAGCGCGCCGACCAACCGGTTGCCGTTATCGGGGAGGCCGGCTTGGTGTGCTCGTCGATGCGGCTCCAACACCACTCGAGCACGGCCGGTTCGTGCGTCGCCGCCCAAATCCGTCTGCTCTGCCGCGCGGCGGGATGACCCAGCGTCGCCAGGCCCCCTCGGGCGTCCCTGAGCCCGCTGTTGCCGAGCTTGTCGAGTAGGGGGCCGTGGCCCTGTTCGCTGGCCAAGCTGTATTCGCTTACCTGGTCGGATTCCGCCCCGAACCACGCGCTGTGCTCGTGCCAGTCGCCGCTGCTCCAGAACCGCGGATACGGGATGTTCAGCGCGAGCGAGCCGGTGATGTGCTGCCGTGCGCTCGTCGGGGCGACGTCGCGCGGCACCGCCGGCAACGGTGTCCGGCGGGCGCTCACCTGCAGTCAGGGCGGTTCCAGTTCGGGCCCGAAATGTGTTCGATCTCGGCCTCGAATGCCAGCCGCGCCTTGCGCTCGCTCACCGCCGAGTTGATGGCCCCTCCGAGCAGGGCCGCGTACGTGAGGGTCGCGAACGTCATGCTGATCATGAACCAGTCCCGGCTTGTCATTCCGTGATTCTAACCAGCTGCGGCGAGCCACCGCTGAAAATGCGTGGAGTTCGGTGCGGAAGCCACGCATGTGGGCATCAATCCCGTAATTCTTGGCGAATGGCAGCGGCGAGGGTATGGTCGTACCCCATTCCGTATGCAATCGGCGCGCGGATTGCTTCGGACTACGCCGGACGACCTGTGCTGCCACCCTCCCAGACGGTCTGCGGCTTCGCTCAAGGACAAGGACGCGTTCGGCAGTGGCCGCGTCGGCGACCCCTGCCGGCCGTTCTGGAACCAGTCGGCTCCCAGCGAGGCGATCGACAGCAATTCCAGTTGGCGACTGGCAATGTCGAGGTCGGCGGCCAGGACTTCGGCCGGTCCACAGCGGGACGTAGAGACAGGTCAGGTCGAATCGGACGCGGCTGCTCCTCGATGGCTCTTGAGTGCACCTCGGCGGCGGGCGGCCAGCGTGGAAAGCTTCAGCCGCACCCACCGCTCGTGGATGTCGACCGCGTCGAACGGCGGTCCCGTTACCAGGTCACCACCTGCTCGTGCTCCTCGTGCAGCGGATCCGGCGCCGCCTCAAGGAACTGCATGAAGCCGGGGACGCCGCCGATGTCCTCCGGCGGGCACCGCCGCTCGCCGTGGACGAACGCCGGGTAGTCGACAGCGGCAGTCACTCGGACGCACGCCCAGACGTCAGCGAGACCGGCGCGTCGCCTCACTCCCGCGCCTCTTCCTCCTGCGCCTTGGCTTGCCGCCGGGATGCCCAGTACTTGCGCATCCGCTCGGCGACGGCCCTGCGCTGCTCGTCGCTCATCGCTCGCTTCCGCCTGCCGACCGCCTTGGCCGCGTTCTTCCTGCCGCGCCCCGCGGCTGGCGGAACGTTGCCATCGATAGCCTCGATCGCGCGCTGTATGGCGACGAGCTGACTCTTGAGCGAGCGCTCCTCGTTCCGCAACGCGTCCAGGATTCCGCTTTTCGACATCGTGGCCTGCTTTCTTCGCGACGAGCCGCCCGGACTATTCTGCGCCGGTCACCGACAAGAACATCCAGGCACGCCGCGCTGCGGTGCCGAGACATGTCGCGTACCCACCGACGCGATCCTCTGGCGATTCCGTTCACCATCCCGTGTGCACGACGAACTTGCCTGCCTGCGTTTACGGGCGACGAACGCCCGGGGCGTGGAGCAGCAAGGCAGCCGTGCAAGGCCAGTCGACCACTCACGCCGGTTATACGGGCGGAACGTTTTACGCTTCGGGGAGCACGACATCCTTGAGCTGCTTCGCGATGCGAGCCTTGACCACCTGCTTGGACGGGATTTCGATGGCTTCCCCGGTCGCTGGGTTGCGACCGGTCCGCGCTTCGCGCTTCTGCAAGACGAGCTTCGCGATGCCGGGCAGCGTGAACTCGCCGCAATCCTGAAGCTGTTGCCCACACAGCCGCTGCAACTCTTCGAAGAACTCCCGCGCGTCGGAGCGCTTGAGGCTGATGTTGACGGCACCGAAATGCTCGACGAAATGCGCGAACAACTCGGTCTTGCCCATTTTGCGGGCTTCGGCCATCGATGTTTCCCCTTGGTGTGAGCACGCTGAGGCGGCTACCGAGACGACCCCGCGCGCGGTGATTCAGTCAGCAAAGCCCAACAAAAACGGGAGAATCGTAAGCGCTCGCGTCGTCTTGTGTCAATCCGTTGCCGGTCGCCGCCGTGTCCGATCAGGCCCGCAGCCCGTCGTGGAGCTCCGCGTTGCACCGAGAGCGAGCGAGACGCTCCCGAACGCCCGGCGCGAAGGAGGCATGTCGGACGGCCCCTCCTTCAAACCGGTACCTTCTCGGTAGCGCGACCCTGACTATCCTCGGCCGTCCGATCCGGGAGGTTCGTGTTGCGCGGCCTCTTGTGCGCCGCGATCGCCTGGGCGCACACGATCGTGGCGACGTTGAGCTTCAGGTACGCCGTGATGCCACCGGAACGAACGCTGTGGCAATTGGCGGCGCGGAATGTCACGGCCATGACGCGCCGCCGATCGTCCGAAACAACATCCGCCGGCTCATCTGGCGCGCGCCGATCCCGCTCTCGCGCGTCAGCGAGTGCTGCATCGGCGAGTCCTTTGCGCCCCTGCGGTCCCGGTCGCATCCAGATAGGCGTCGAGACGTGCCTCCGCCTGTGGGTGCTCGCGCGCGCGGTGTCGAATGAATGAGCCGCAGGGCTTTCGTTCGAGCCAGCAAGCGCCCCGGGGAGCCGGTCGAGCCAACCAACCGTTACTGTCGCGGCATACGGCGAAGACGTTTCTCGCCTGGGTTCGTTCCGTCCTCCGGACCCGCGGCGCCGTTTTGCGTTGCGCCTGTGCTTCTTGCGTAGCGCTTCGATCCCCTCGTGCCTTTGGTCGTACCTGAACGGAGCGACGTAGGTGGCAGGTCTGCCGCTCGGGTCCGTCTGCTCGGATCAGGATGTACCTCACGTTCGTTTGGTCCCCGCGCGCCCGGGGTGGACGCATCGGCAGCACGGGCAGCAGCACGCCGATCGGTTTGGTCCCCGCGCACGGGGTGGACCTTCGACGGGCGCCGGCTTCCCAGACCACCAGCGGTTGATCCCCGCGCTCGCAGAGTGGACCCGGCGACTGGCCGCGGTCATGCGGTGGAGCGGGGGTCGATCCCCGCGTGCGCGGGGCAGTACCGGGGTCGTCCGGGTCGCTCACTCGCAGTTCTCGGGTACATCCCCGTGCGTGCGGGGTGTTTTCAGCCCGGGTAGATCCCCGCTGGTGCAGGCTTTCTACGCCTTTACCCCGATCGACCGGATGGAGTCCGGTCCGTCCACCCGGGCTGCTGTCTTGCCTCGGTGGCCGTGTGCCTGGCGTCCAGGTGTAGCTGGATCACCCTGTGGGTGTTGCTCTCGATTCGGTCGAGCCGCTTGTCGAACCCGTTCAGGCGTTCGTGAACTAGGCTCGCCTGCGCCTCCGAGATGTTCTTCGCGGCAGGTCTCCGAGGTCGGTCTGCCGCGGGACGTCGGTGCGGCGGTAGCTCTCCGCGAAGATGCCGGACTGGTCGCGTAGGCGGGATTCAATGAGCGTGGCAGCGACCGGGGACAGGTCGATCCCGAGCTTAGCTGGTCCCGTAGTCTCGAATCGACACGGATCGAGCCCGGGCTTGCTCAGTTCCGGCTGTTCTCGTCGTCCTCGTCTTCGTCGGCGTATAGGTCGAAGATGAGCTGACCGATTTCCGCCATCTGGCGCTCTGTGCTTTCGCGCCCGGCGCGAATCTCTTGCCGGATCTCTGCGGTCGCGGCTTCCAGGCGTGCATTCGTAGCGGTCGTGGCCTTTTCGATCTCCGAGCTGACGAAGCCACGCAGATTCCACATCGCGGCACCGACCACCAGTAGAAGCGTGAGACCGAACCCCACGATGGTCACCGCGTTGCTCTTCGGCGGATAGCTGTTTGTTGCGTGACGGAAGAAGCGGGCGGCCCTTAGACCGCCCGCCGTGTTTGCCGTGCGGGTCAGTCCTGGACCACGTGTCCGCCCGTCCAGCCGGCCCAGCTCGATTCTTTTCCAAGGCTGTTGAACACCTTGGCGTCCATCTTCGCATCCCACATGTCTACTTGATGGCCGTCTATGGTGCCGAACGATCCACGGAACGTCATCGTTCCGGTGCTTCTGCCTGTGCCTGTCCCGGTGCGGCAGTTGGTGTCGTTGGCGCCGACGGCGCCTCCTATCCTGGTGAACCGTGACAGTGCCGCGTCCCAACGGTGCGGGCAAGCCTCGTACTTCATGTCCATCCGGCGGATGCGCGACAGATTCCCGCGTGAGTCCGTGCCGGCGAACCCCGCTGTCCAGCGCATCGTGAGAGACCCGTTACCGTACGTGGCTACACCTTCGGGCGGATCCGGCAGCTCGTCACAGTTGTGGGGTGAGCACGGGTCGGGATCGGTTGATCCACCGCCACCACCGAACGTCGAAGCGTTCTGCGAGACGAGTTTGTTGTCACTATTGCGAGTGATGTCGACCTCTTGCGTCGGGCCGTAGATCGTAGAACCCCTACGGAGCGCGAACCGCATCCAGATAGTCTGATTCACAGCACCGGGCCAGCCGGCCGCGAGCCATTCGAGTTTCAGACCGGAGAAGCCACCGTTCCCGAGCGCATAAGGGACGCAGTCGAGGCCGTTGGTGCTGATGCTGGCCACCTGATATGACGACCGGTTCCCGACTGAAATCGCACACTCCTCCGCCGTGCCTGTGCCGTAACCGCTACGACGATGGCTATCCTCTGGAGCGAATCTGAAGTTTAGGATCTGTTCGCCCTTGGCACCGACGACGTCACCAGTTTGATTGCCGAGCTGGACGGTCACGGCTCCAGGCGCATCCCACGTACGCGCCGTATCCGTCTCGTTGCTCCACGGGCCGGATCGTCCGTTGTGAGTTGCCCGGACTCGGAACCTATAGGGTGTTTCTACACCCAGAGGCGGCATGTCCGCGAACGAAATCGTACGGGTCAGTGGGCCTTCATTTGTGAAGTTCGTCCAGCTCCGCCATGCTCCACCGCGCGCACTGGCCTCCACGCTGTACGTGACGCCCGCCCCATCTTCCGGGATCGCGGGCTCATCCCAGCGCAGCAAGACGTGCCCTGAATCCTGGTGGATCGCTCGCATGTACAGCGGCGCTGTCGGGGTGACGGCGGTACTACGATTGACTGTCACCTCGCGCGACCACGGCCCCGCGTTGTGGCTCGCGTTGTTGGTCGTTCGGATCCTGTAGGTGACGACTGCTTCGTCCTCGGTCAGTGGGCCGCAGCGCGGCGCTGGACAAGAAGGCAACGCACCGTGAATGTACTCGTCGATATCCGACAGCATCTGCACCGCAGTGGTGCTGCTCGGAGTCGCCACGTCAAGCTCAACCCTAGTGTACGGACAGCTGGAGGGCTGGCTCGGCAGGCTCCACGTGATCCGGTTATGCCGCGGATCGACAGCCCGTGCGCTGAACGATCTGACGGCTGGCAGGCTGCATTCGGTTGTTGGCGCGGCTTGCTGCACGACCCTCTCACCCACGACCGTTCCGCCGTCCTTCCAGACCAGGCGTCCGGTGCGCAAGCTGCCGGTGTCGTTCCTTTCGACATCGAAGTTGACGCTCAGGTTGTAGAGCGGGGGCGTCGGGGCGGTTGACCCGCTAGAGATGCTAGAGCGTGCCGCGGTCGTGCTGACCCAATTGGCTACCGTGGTTCCTGTCGTTCCGGCGTAGAAGTCTTCGGCCGAACCGGCGGTCTCGACGGTCTCCTTTTCCGCAGACAGCGCGGCCCTGTTGCATGTGACCTCGATCAGGAAACTGACCGTACCGGCTCCCGGATCGATTGCCCCGAGCCGTGTCTGATTGTTCGGGTTCGTGTCCGACGGCTCGCACTCTAGCGTGGGTGTGTTCCGAGGTCCCCCTCTGCCATCGTCCCCACCGCCATCGTCCCCACCGCCATCGCCGCTTCCGTCGTCGCCTCTCCCGCCGCTGCCGCCACCCGCTCTGATCTGCTCTACGTCCTCCGCAGTGATGTTCGATACGTACAGCCCGGCACGCCTCTCGCTCAGGTTCCACCGGCCTCCCGCGGTCTCGAAGCCGAACCCGCTGAGATTGTCGTTGCTGAAGATCCGAATGAGCCCGGTGCCGTCGTCGCGCTTCCAGACGTTCGAGTCGGAGAGAACACGTTCATCCGGGAAGCTGTCCGGCTCCAGGTGTGTCTCCTGGGCGTTCCAGCTCCAATTCACGCCATTGAAGTTGATCGTGTTTGCCGGCTTGCCGGCCATGCGCGCGTCCGGCCCTGACATCGAATGCAGGCCCTCGTCGCCGCCCTCGCCACCGAGCCCAGGCATGCCCGGCATCCTGGTCTGGCCGGGTGACGACGACGTCGCCGTGTCCACCGGGGAGGGCGACATCGGCCCGCCGCCCTCGTCGTCTCCGCACCCTGCTGTCACCAACAGTGCCAGCACTACCGCTCCGATTCTCATTCCCATTTGCGCTCCTCCCGGTGTGTGTGTGTGGTTTTGCCCGCAGTGCGTTCGGGTTGGAGGTTCGCGATCGGTACTCGCGTAGGTTTGCGGCGTATGTTGTCCCACTCTTACTGGATAGGTGCGCTAGGTCGGCCGGTGTGGCAGTCTGCCGGCGTGGCGGTGTGGCAAGTTCACCGCGCGCGCCTGCGGTCACGCTCTTGTTGAAGTCATCTATCACGTTGTCTGTCCCCTCGTTCCGGCCTGGACCGGCCGCGCGAGCCGGGTGCACACCGTGTCGATCGCCGGATCGACGACCGCAGGTGGCACCGTCACCGCTCAGAGCTGGTCCGCGTTGGGCACAAACCCTATACCCGAACCACCTTCTGATTGCAGGGACGTATGGCGGGAGAGAACCGGACAGGCCGGGTGGGAAAAACTTTGGCTACGCGGTCCTGGGGACCTCGGCGAGCGCGGCGGCGAAGGCTGGCGCGATGTCCGGCCGCCCCGCCCGGGGGGCCGTCAGAATCGATGCCGCGAAGACGGCCACAGCCGTCGCCGCTGTCGGCGCGGCGGAGGCGTCCGGCCCGCCGGCCGCGAGGCGCTGGCGGGCCGCCGTCGCTGTCGGCGCGGCGGAGGCGTCCGGCCCGCCGTCCGCGAGGCGCTGGCGCCGGATGCGGCGCTGCACCTCCTCGATGGTGCCGCCGGCGAAGGGCTGCCGGCCCGCCACCATTTCGTAGAGGACCACGCACAGCGACCAGACATCGTCGGCGGCCTCGGCCGGGCGGCCGGTGAGCACCTCGGGCGAGAGGTAGAGCAGGGTGCCGCCCACCAGGGCCGCGTCGTCCACCGCGTGCGCCAGCCCGAAATCCAGCAGCTTCGGCGCCCCCTCCGCAGTGAACCCGATGTTGCTGGGCTTGACGTCTCCGTGCAGGCAGCCCTTCTCGTGCAGGGCCGCCAGGGCGTCGGCCAGCCGGATGACGATAGCCACCGCCTGCGCGGGGGCGAGCGGCCCGTCCCGCAGCCGGTCCTCCAGCGTGCCGCCGGCCAGGAACTCGACGACCAGACACGGACGACCCCGCCAGGACTCGACCCCGTAGATTTGGGCCACGGCCGGATGCGTCACCGTCGACATGGCCCAGGCTTCCGAGTGCAGCCCCATCAGGCGGTCGAGGGACCGCGCCGTCAGGATCTTGATCGCCACGTCGCGCTCGAGCCGCAGGTCGCGCGCCAGGTAGACCGCGCCCATGCCCCCGGCCCCCAGGCGCCGCGTCAGGCGGAACTTGCCGGCGAGCAGTGTCGGGACCTCCGTGGCGACGTAGGCCGACCCGCAGGCGCAGCCTGGCGGCGCGCCTGCCGCACTCACGCATCGGCAGACGGGACACTCCGCGGCCGGCGGCGCCTCCCCCGACCCCGCGCCCGGCGCGTTGAGCAGCTGCAGGCGCGCCAGCGCCAACCCGGCGGCCGCGCCGAGCGCCTCCAGGAACGGCAGGTCGACCGAGCGGACCAAGCGGCCGTCGAGGCGACGGCCCACCACCAGCACCCCGAGGACGTCCGTCCCTGGACCGGGCACCGGCACGATCACGTCGGCGCCCGTCTCGGTGACCCAGGCCGCGTCAGCGGGCGGCAGCAAGGGGAAGACCGACGGCCGTCCGGCCGGCTCGACCCGCACGGGTCCGCCGGCCGTTTCCAGCAGGTGGACGATGGCCGTCTGGCGCGACAGGGGCACGATCCGGGCGTGCGGGCGCTGAACCCGTCGGCGCGGGTCTCGGCGTCGTCCGCCACCAGCAGGGTCGCGGGCGCGCCGCACCCGCGCCGCACCGTCCGGGTGACGGTCTCGCCGACGGTCGTGCTCCGCTCGGCCTGCGCCAAGGCGCCTGCCGCGTCGGCCAGGGCCTGCCGCTGGTCCGCGGTCTCAGGGAGGATCCAGGCGTCCAGGTGGAGCAGAATGCGGTCCCGCGCGGCGATCACCAACAGCAGGATCCCGACGGTCGCGACCAGCGCCTGCGCCAGCGGATCCGCGATGACGGCGCCCACCGCCCGCTCCGGGCTGCGCCCGATGAGCCACGCCAGCGCCCCGGCGGGCACGGCGGCCACCGCCCCGAGCAGGCCGCGGCGCCGCAGCAGGCGGCGGTAGAGCGCCCGCACCGCCTCCCGCAGGTGGGGAATGCGCGCCGCCAGCACCGCGTACCAGAGCAGGAGGAACCCGGGAAAGCGCAGCACCTCCATCACCAGGATCGTCGGCGACCAGCGGTAATTGGAGACCCAGTCCCCGGGCGCGAACGTCTCGGCCACGTTGTAGGCAGTCGACAGCCCCATGAGCAGGAAGAACCCCACGCTGAACACCACGACGCGCCGCACCTCGTCGGCCGACGCTGTGTGCGCGCGCAGCGCGAGGAGGATGACCGCCCCCAGCACCAGCAGGTCCTGCGTGGCGACCGTGCCATCGAGCACCAGGGCGACCGGCGCGGCCGCGCCCGCCCGCGCCAGCGCCAGCGTCACGGCGCAGGCCACCCAGAGGCCGACGCCGATCAGCACGCTGGCCGGGATCATGCGACGCGCCAAGTCATCGAGCCAGGTCCGGCGATGGACCCGCGGGCACTCGCGCGCGAACGCCCACAGGAACGCCGGCGCGAACAGGAACGCGGGCATGTAGAAGGCCAGGAAGAACCGGCTGTCGACGGGCAGGTGCTGGAGATAGGCCGCGTACGCCGCCGGCGGCGGCACCTCCAGGACAAAGGCCGGGAGCATGTGCAGCGGCGCTTGGGTGGCCTTGAGGAGGCTATAGACGCCGAGCAGCCAGGTCCGCCAGTCCCCGCGACCGGCCCACAGCAACAGGCCGCCGGCGGCGGCGTGCGCGACGAACTTGGTCGTCATGAAGGCAGCCACCTCGCCGTGCGCGCGATAGTAGTCGCCCCAGGCCCACGGCAGCAGCAGCAGCGTGGCCGCCACCTCGAGGCTGGCGAGGCCGATGAGCGCGTGGACGGCGTGGCGTACGCCCGCGCGGCCGTAGAACCGGGTGGCCGGCACGGTCTCCGCCGCCGGGCCCGCCACCGGGCGGCTCGCCAGCACCCGCTCGATGACGCGCAGGTTCTCGATCTGCGCGCGCTCGGCGCCCGCGGCCAGCCGGGCGCAGCGCTCCCACTGCACCTGCTGGTCCAGCGTGAGCGCGTCGGCCACGTCGCCTACCAGATCGTCACGGTCGTCGGTGCGCATCACAAAGCCGGCATCCCACCGCGCAGCGCCAACCCGCGCGCACGGCGCGCGGCCAGCGGAGTATGTCTCTAATGACGTCTGGGTGGCCGGAACCGGACGGGTTCCGCACGGGGGGCCGTCGACGCCCTCCCGTGCGCGCCGGCGCGCGGGACGCTACCGGCTGGAGGCCAGCGGCATGACCGCGCTCAGCCGAATGACGGCCCGCTTGAGCGCCTTGCGCGCGGCGTCCGGACTCGGGAGGCGTTCGATGGCGGCGAGCTGCGCGTAGTTGTACCCCAGTTCCGCCCGGCCGACGATCAGCCGGCGATCGCGGACCTTCAGGCGCTTCAGGCCGTCCCGGTAGCGCCCCCACAGCTCCTCCCGCAGGCGTTGCTGATACTGTGGCGCCGCGTCCTCGAAGGGCCGCAGGGGGTCCTCCCCAGGGGCGAGGCGGGCGATGTCCAGACGGAGGATGGCCCGGCGCAGCTCGTCCTGGACGCGGTTCTCCACGGCGCGCCGGAGATAGGCGCGCAAGGCGCTGACGTGCTTCGACTCGAACCAGGTGAGCCGGGCGAAGGTGTGATGCAGCACGTCCTGCACCAGATCGCTGGTCGCCACCCCCCCGCTGCGGGCCCACTGCGGCAGGCGGCCGCGGGCTCGTATCCGCAGCCAAGGCGCGTACCGCTCGAACAGCGCGGCCACCGCCGAGGCGCTCCCCCGCCGCACCTGATTCAGCAGACGCTGCTCGGAGCCGGGATCCGTGGGATCCGCTCGGCCGGCATCGTTCAACGGCGCGGGCATGCGGTTCCGGGCCGGCGCGCCCGGCCTCGACGTGCGGTCGGCCGGGATGCCGCCGTCGCTGTCCTCGACCGGGGCTGTGCTCTTGTCGGATCGTTGCACGTGGTTCCGTCGCGCGTCTGTGACCGCTTCCCGCTGAAGTCCCGGCCCTCCGTTCGCACTACCGTGCCGGTCGCGTTGCACAATGGCATGGCCAATCGAACCGATGATAGGGCAATCCCGTTCCACGGCGCGGCAGCCTCGGAAAGCCTTACCGCCTGGATCGCTCTCTCACCGGGCCGTGTGTTTCTTACCCGGCAGCCACGGGTGAGCCGCGTGGTGCGCACCGGCAGGATGAGAACGTGCGCGCGACGCCTGACGAACCAATCATGCGCGAGCGGGAATCGGGACCGACGACGCCCCGGAACCGGCGACCGTGAAGACGCGAGGGGAGTACCAAGCTCGCGGCCCGACAAGAGGGGCGCGACGCCTTGGTTGACACTGACAAGTGCGTAGAATACCGCTTCTATCCACTTGGCAGTGCCAAGTGACCGGTTCCGCGTCCGCTCTACTGCCCGTCTTCACCGACCGCGATAGTTGGTCATGCCCACGGACTCAACTCCTTGCACCAGCTGTCCCACCGCCCGCGTTCCTCGCCGCTGAGCGTCCATCGGAGCTTCCACCCCCACCACTTCAGCCGGATCCAGTACAGTGGTGAACCGATCCAGCGGGCGACCTCATGAGGGTCGTGCGGTCCGAGACGTGCCGGTGTTCTCGCCTTTCGCTCCCTCTGCAGGTGCTCCCACGCCATCTCAATGACCGCCCGGTCGTAGGTCGCGGCCCATACCGGCACGTTGGCATCGCCGGCCGGGTGCCCCAGTTCCCGCAAGCCTCGACGGGCGTCTCGGACGCCGAAGGTGGTGCCGAGTCGGTCCGATAGCTCGCCGTACGTCTCCTCGTCAGTGAAGCTGTAGGGCTTGAGCCTCCGGCTCGGTCCAGAACCACGTGGCACTCTTGTGCCAGTCGCCGTGGCCGTCCCACCGGTCGGGGATGTTTAGCCCATCTTTACCAAGATTAGCGGTCGTTTTGCGGATTTGGGCGGTTTTCGGGGAGTGCGAGGCCTGCAACTTGTTGATTATAAAGGATCAGGTTTCGCCAGAGACGAATGTAGTGCCATAAGCGTATAAGAATAGTTGCCTGGGACAGGGTGCGTCCGCTATGGTGGGCTCCATGTTCATTCGGCGCACCCAAACCCGGCGGACAAAGGACGGAAAGCCCTACTTCTCTCATCGCCTCGTGCACGCCGAACGCCTCGGCAGCAGCGTGCGCCAGCGCACCCTCCTCAACCTCGGTCGCCACTTCGATATTCCTCAGGCGGACTGGCCGCTGCTGTGCGCCCGCATCAACGATGCGTTGAGCGGTCAGGCGCCGCTGGTGGCCGATTGTCCGCCTGCCGTGGAGGAGGAAGCGCAACGGATCGCGGCGCAGTTGATCGCCCGCGGCGCGGCCGCGCCGACCGCCGGACTGACCGATGTGCAGCCGGTCGATGTCGACTCGTTGCGGCTGGTCCGCCCCCGCAGCGTCGGCGTGGAGCAGGTCGGCCTGTGGGCGCTCGAGCAACTGGACCTGCCGGCGCTGCTGACCCGGTTGGGCGTCAACGGCGCCCTGCGCAGCGCGGCCACCGGCGCCATCGTCGGGCGTCTGGCCGCGCCCGCCTCGGAGCGCGCGACGCACCGCTGGCTGCAGCAGCGCAGCGGTCTCGGGGAGTTGCTCGGCGTCGACTTCGAGACCGTCGGTGCGATGCAGTTCTACCGCGCCTCGGACGTGCTGGTGAAGCATCGCGAGGCGATCGAGGCGCATCTGTTCGACCGCGCGATGGGGCTGTTCGACCTGCAGCCGACGGTGACGCTCTACGACCTGACCAACACCTACTTCGAGGGCGAGGCGAGCGACCAGCCGCAGGCGCAACGCGGGCACTCGAAAGAGAAGCGCAGCGACTGCCCGCTGCTGACCCTGGGCCTGATGCTCGATGCCAGCGGCTTCGTGCGCCGCTCGAAAGTCTTCGCCGGCAACGTCCGGGAACACCGGACGCTGGCCGGGATGCTCGAAGCACTGGAGGCGCCGGTCGGCGCCCTGGTGGTGATGGACCGCGGTGTCGCCACCGACGCCTGTGTGACGTGGTTGCGCGACAACGGCTACCGCTATCTGGTGGTCAGCCGCGAACGCCACCGCCGCTTCGATGCCGATGCCGCCGTGTCGCTCCAGACGCAGTCGGACCAGACCGTGCACATGCACAAGGTGGTCTCGACCGACCCCGACGAAGTGCGCCTGTACTGCTACTCCGAGGAGCGGGCCGAGAAGGAGCGGGGCATCGTCGAGCGTTTCGCCTCCCGCTTCGAGACCGCCCTGACGAAGCTCAACGACGGGCTGTCGCGTCCCCGCGCGCACAAGCGCCTCGACCAGGTCTGGCAACGCATCGGACGGCTGAAAGCCAAGCATTCCCGCGTCGCCTCGCACTACCAGATCACCGTTACCGCCAACGAGGCCGGCGACCAGGCCGTCGCCGTCAACTGGACCCGCCGCCCCCAGGACGGCTCGATGGTTACCCATCCGGGCGTCTACTGCCTGCGCAGCAGCGAGACCGACTGGAACGAAGACGCCTTGTGGCGTACCTACACCACGCTCACCGACGTCGAGGCGGTATTCCGCTCGCTCAAATCCGAGCTCGGCCTGCGCCCGATCTACCACCGCAAGCCGGCGCGGGCCGACGGCCACCTGTTCATCACCGTCATCGCCTACCAGTTCGTGCAGGTCATCCGCACTCGGCTGCGCGCGCGCCGCGAACACGCCAGGTGGACCACGCTACGCCGCGTCCTCGAAGGCCAGCAGCGCGTCACCGCCACCTTCCGCCGTCCCGACGGACGCACGCTGCATGTGCGCACGGCAACCCAAGCCGAACCCGATCAGCGGGCCATCTACGACGCGCTCGGCGTCGACCCACATCCCGGCGGCGTCCGCAAGACGCTCGTCTGACCGACCAATTTCCCCGGTTCGTACGCGTTTGTAGTGCCACTCGGGCATTTCTGTCGGCGTAAACCACTGATTCTACTAAATTGGTTTAGTTTTGTGGTTGGTAAACTTGGGTTAGGGCGACCATCCCGGTAAGGTGTCGTCGCCGGCTCGTCGGCCCGATCTGGACCGGTAGGAGCGGGGCGCCCGGCTTGGGCATCAGCGACGGGAAGCTGTCGTCGTGTTCCGTCATGCCCTATGTCCTCCGCTTCTCGTGAAACTGTCCAGAGCGCTCCGGGACACTCAGCAGGCCGCCCGTGCCGGTTGTCGCCGTCCTGCGATCGATCCGACGCCGTCGGCAGGCCCCGGCCCGCCGAGCCGGCCCCGTCCGATCTCGCCCATCCCGATTCCTACCTTGGCACGCGCCAGCGCCGTGCCGGACACGCGGCAGCCCGTTGCCTGGCTGAGCGAGCCGGCCTCCTAACGGCCCGCTTCCCTCCGCAGCGCGGGCGTCACACCGCCCGTGAACAGGCGCGCTCCCTGCTCGATGCGCTCCATCATGTTGGTCGTGCTCGTCATGGCGACGGGGAGGCCGAACTCCTTCCCGGCGGCGAGCACGGTATCGATGGCTTGCGCCACGGCCTCCAGGCTGCCTCCGTGCGTGTTCAGCATGTCTCCGCCGGTCTCGGAACCGGCGAACAGCACGGCGCCGATGTTCCGCTCGCTGAGCTGGCGGGCGATCTCGCGCACGTTGGCCACCCCGAGCGGGCTCTCGATGAGGATCCAGGGCAGCAGGTTGCCGTTCGGCGGATCCAGCCGCCAGACGTCCGCCCGCTCAATGTAGTCCGGAACCGACAGGCCCCAGTAGCGCGCCGCGAGCCGGGGATTGGTGCCCCGCAACCCCGCTGGCTCCGGGTCCGGCGCACCCAGCCTCTGCGGGTAGCGCATGGCGCGGATGGCCATCAGCGCCTGCTCCGGGGTCTCGACCGTCGGGAAGATGATGCCGTGCGCACCCACGTCGAGCACCTGCTTGACCATCCAGATGTTCTGGTCGAGCTCGCGGCCGGTCGCCGGAATCCGCACGATGACGGCCTTGCCCGCCATCGCGTCGCGCGTCACGGCGATCTCGGCAGGATTCAGAAGCCACTGCATCCACGTCCGCAACGCGCTGACGTCGTAGGGGCCGTGCTCCATGTCGAAGAAGACGAAGTCGATATCGTCGTTTGCCGAGAGAGCAACGGGGTCCGCGCGCGCGTCGACCGTGACGCCGAAGGCACCTTATCCTCGTCGAGCAGCCTGACGAGGCCGGCCTGGGGCATCGCCTCCGGATTCTGCTGTCCGTGCACGACGAGCGCGGGCGCCGCCATGGCGAGGACCACGATGAGTGCAAGCCGAGAGGGAATGGTTCGCATGGGTTCTCCTTGGTTGTTCCGGCCGTCCCGCTACAACGCCGGACTCGTCATCCCGCTGCAACTGGAAGCCGAAGACGCAGCTTCACCAGTGATTATCGTGCACACCTTGTTCGCGTCGGTGCCCGTTCGCGTCGGTGCCCGCAGACCGATTCGTTTCAGATCCACGACGGACTGCCGGAAGTCGAGCCGCCTCGGCGACTGCCGTGCGACGCCGAGAAGCGTGAGGTTCGGTGCGGAATCCGCCAACTCCGGATAACCGCCTTGTTGCCAACGGGATTCCATGAACACCCGGGCGCGGCCATGCTCAATTCCGTGCGCAATTCTGGTCGGGATTCTACGAGACCACCTGGGCCAGCCACGGACAGGTACAGGATCCTCACACGTGGCACGTCCACGTGTCGTCTCATCAGGCCCTGCGCCGGATGCGTGACGCTCCTCCAGTGAGACGTCTGTCCGTGGTGAACGACATGGGCCATCTGGTCGGCACCATCTCAATCGACGATCTCGTGCTCGTTACGCAGAACGTCCGAGCAAGCGCCGACGCGAGCGTCGTCGGGTTCCATGCCGTTGGTCGCGTCGAACGGCCGGGCGAGGCCTCGGCAGCCTGTCCAGGTTTCGCGACGGGGTCGATCATCTGTTCGTAGCGGCCCTGGGCGGCAGCGGGGTTCGGCGTGCAGGGGCAACGCCACGCGCAGACTGATCGATGCGCGGTCCTCGGTCGTCGAGTCGTTACCGCCAGCCGGCGGCGGCCGGCCTATCGGAGGACGACCGCGCGCTGACACAGCGCCGGCAGCAGCGAAAGCCCTACTAACCGGAAGTTTCAGAGCGAATCGCGCGGAAGTCATTCTCATTGAGTCAGTTAGCGATTCCGTCGGGGTGTCGGTGGTGGCTACACTCGGGTCGTTACCCCCAGTAGCTCGAAGCAGCGCTGCTGCAGCGGTGTGGGGTCCGTCTGCAACTGAAAGGTGACGCCGCTTTCGGCGACCTGCATCGTGTTCGCCGTCAGCGTTCCCAGGTCGGTGAGCAGCGTCCGGAAGCTGTGCACCGGCAAGTCGTCGTCGGTCCGTTTGCAGCCCGCCTTGGCCAGGGCCGCCGGTGAGCGGCGAGCGGCGGCGACCACCGAAGGCCGCTGCTGCTCGGCCGCCGCCGGGTCGTGGTCGTCGAACAGCAGCGGCGCCAGCGCGTGGCGCATGTGCCACTCGACGTAGTAGGCCAGCATGCACAGCAGGACATGCGCCCGCACCCGGTCCGCCCGCCGGTGGTGGATCGGCCGCACCTTCAGGTCCACCGACTTCAGGCTCCGAAACGCCCGCTCCACCTTCGACAGGTCCTTGTAGGCCCGCACCGTCTGCGCTGCATCGAACTGCTCCGGCTCGACGTTGGAGCGGACGATGTACAGCCCGTCGAGCTGCTCCTCGGCCGCGATCTTGTCTTCGTCCCGGCGATAAGTGAACGTGTCGTCGGTGATCGTGGTGACGAAATGCTTGGCCATCTTGTGCCGGTTGATCACCTTCCCGACGCGCATACCGATTTCGGCTGCTCCGCGTAGCAGCCGGTTCTGGCGCGTTGTCGCTGCCGCGATGGGCGCCAGGTCCTTCTCGGTTGCCGCCAGCAGTTCCTGCCGCTTGCGCTGCCGCTCGGCGGCCAGCAACGGATTGCGGCACACGACCAGCCGCTCGCCGGGGAACAGCTCGCTGGTGACCTCGGCCAGGTCCCGCTCGTCGAACAGCGACGGCGTCACCGTGCCGGCGGCCAGCAGTTTCCGAATCGTCGGCGCCCGCAGCGTGGTGATCCAGCGCAGCCCGTCGACGCCCGCCAGGTCCTCGCGGATCCGCGCTGCGGTCAGCATGCCGCGGTCGCCCACCAGCACCACCCGCTGCAAGCCAAAGCGGGTGCGGAGCTTGTCCACCTGGCAGGCCACCGTCTTCGGGTCGCTCGTCGAGCCCTCGAAGACCTCCACCGCGACCGGACAGCCCGCGGCCGTGCACAACAGGCCGAAGACGATCTGCAAGGTGCCCTGCTTGCCGTCGCGGCTGTGCCCGCGCTGCGCCAACGGGCAGTGGGTCCCCTCCAGGTAGCTGGAGGTCAAGTCATAGAGCACCAGGGTGTGTTCCTGCAGGTGCTGCTTGGCCAGGCGTTGCTCGATGGCCGCCTGCCGCTCCACCAGCCAGTCCATCGCCGCATACAGTTCGTGCTGATCGACGTCGCCGAGCCCAAGCGTCTCGCCCAGGGTGGAGACGGCGCTCTCGGGGGCCAGGCCGCGCGCGGTGGCCAGCTTCGACTGCGCGTCGATGACGCGGGCGACGATCAGGGCGAGGACGAGGTCGCGGAGGCGACCGGCGTTACGGGCGATCAGCGTGTGCAGTCCGATCCGCTTGAGGGTGCCGAGCACCGCGGCGATGTGGCCGTGGGGCAGGCTGCGCACGCAGGTGAAGGCGTCTTCGGGGTTGACGAGTCGCTCACCGCGGAGGACGCGGCGCAGCGTTTCGATGGCGGCGGTCGGCAGCTTGGAGAGGTTGGCGAGGGTGCGCTTCTTGACGTGGCCGCCGGCGCGGTAGGACTCGCGCAGGAGGACGGCTGGGGGGGAGGAGCGATTGGGCACGCTCTCGATATACATGGTCACTAATTATACCGAAGTAACTCAATACATAAAAAGAAAACAACGCGCATTACGCGCCTATTACATGGCTACATATCGCCGTATGCACCAAGCCGAAAAGCTCCAAAAAGCCTTTAGACCCTATGGTTTAGGGCTAAATCGCCCGCTGAAACTTCCGGCTATGTACCAGGACCACCGGCCGGAAGGTCCGCCCGGCTGGTTGGCGATGCGCAGGTCCACGCGGGCGTAGTGGGGCAGGCGTCCGCGCTGCAGGTCTTCGAGGCCGCCGAGGTCGACGGTGTAGACCGGCGCGCCGGTGGCGTCGCGGGCCGGGACGAGGCGTCCGGCGCGCGTCCTCTTCCGCCGCCGGTCGGATGCCGACCGCGGGCGTATAGGGAAAGCCGCTGGCTGCCTGCGCGGTCGCGGCTATGCTCCAGCGGTCGCCCAGCCGGATAGCGGCCGACCGCGTTGAAGGCGTGGCGGCGGTCGTACTCGAACGGAAAGCGCAGGCCGTAGGCGTCGCGGTCGGCGCGGCCCCAGGCGTAGGAGAGCCAGCCGACGAGACGGGCGGCCGGATCGCTGCGCACCAGGTAGGCGTCGGCGCCGTAGGCCCTGCCGCCCCCGCCGTTCACCGGGGCGCTGGTGATCCGCGCCGCCGTCGGGACGCTGGCCTGCAGCTCGGCCGGAAAGTCGTAGCGCGCGACCCGGGCGCGCCGCTCGGCCTCCGGTTCGAGACCGCCGACGATGAGGCCGTCGAACGTCTTGTAATAGCCCTCCACGCGGAACAGCGTGCCGGCCCCGAGATCCTTCTCGAACCCGGTGACCAGGTGCGTCGCCCGCTCGTGGCGCAACCCGGTGACCACGGCCGGCGAGAGGTCGAAGAAGTAGTCCGACTGGATGAGCTTCTCGTAGCCGGGGCTCTGCATGTAGAGGCCGCCTGCCACGCGCAGCCGGCTCGCCCAGCCGAGCGCCACCGTGGCCGCGAAGCGCGGCGCCAGGACGGCGCCGCCGTTGACGGTGCTCCAGTCGAGCCGCAGGCCCGGCTCGATGGACAGCCGGGGCGTCACCGTGAAGCTGTCCTGAAGCCACGCCCCGCCGCGGGTGCCTTCGAGCGACGAATCCAGGTCGTCGGGGAGTCCGCTTCCGCCGCGCACGCTCGACGGGTTCGCGACGGTCTCGTTCCGGTCGCCGGTGATGGAGATGCCGGCGCCGGAGGCGAGCCGGTGCAGCTCCACCCCGGTCTCGAGGGTGTGGGCGGGCGACAGGGCCAACGCGAGCTCCTGCCGTACCGACAGGTCGCGCACGGACAGGTCCCGGTCGAAGGCGACGCTGGTCAGCCCGACCGCGACCTCTTCGTCGGGCGCGTTCGAGCGCCGCGACGACGATTCGAACGTGGCGTCGACGCCGAGCAGGTCGGTGTTGCGGTACCACGAGACGATGGTGCGCGAGGTTGCGGCGCCGCCGAGCAGCGCGTCGAACCGCAGCGAGGCGAGGTCGTTGCCCGCCGCGGAGAGGAGGCGTCCGGTCTCGCGCGACTCCTCGTCGTCCTCGTCGTCGAACCGGAAGTCGGCGTTCTCGCGGCTGGTGAGGCCGAACAGGGCCAACCGGTGACCGGGTCCGAACGTCCACTGCGCCTGGGCCTGCACGTCGGCGAACGCGGGGAGGTTCTGGTCGGTGACGAGCCCGGCGACCAGGTCGTAGTAGGTCCGCCGCCCGCTCAGCAGCCAGGATCCGTCCCCGGGAGCGCCGCCCTCCAGCACCACGTTGGCGTCGGTGACGCCGGCCGACGACGATCCGCCGAAGTCGCGCTCGCCGGCCCGGTTGTCGACGATCAGCAGCGACGACAGCCGGTCGCCGTACTTCGCCCCGAAGCCGCCCGCGGTCAGCTCGAAGCGCTCGACGGTCTCCGGATTGAACGCGCTGACGAGGCCGAACAGCCGGTACGGATTGTGGATTTCCACGCCATCCATCACCGTGAGGTTCTGGTCGGGAGTGCCCCCGCGCACCGCGAGCCGGCTGCCGAAGTCGCCGGTCGACGCCACGCCCGGCAGCGTGTCCAGCGTGCGGAAGATGTTGTCGAAGGCGCCGGCGACCTCGAACACCTCCGCGGCCGCGATGGGCGTGGCCGACGGCCGCTCCGGGGCGGCGGCCGGCGCGGACACCACCTGCACGGTCTCCGCGAAGGTGTTGCGGAACAGCAGGATCTCCAGCGCCGCGCCCGTCCCGGTGACCGCCGGGTCCAGGGCGACCACGGTTTCCAGGTAGCCGTCCGCCGCCACCCGCAGTTCGGCGTCGTCCGGTGCGAGCGTTACCGAGAAGCGGCCGGCGGCGTCGGTGACGACCGTTTCGGCGCTGCTGGCCACGGTGGCGGCGGCCAGCGGGGAGGTCGTGGCGCCGTCCAGCACGACGCCGGCGACGACCGGGGGCGCCGGTGCGTCCGTCTGCGCGGCGGTTTCCGCTTGGTTGGCGGTTTCCGCCCGCGCGGCTCCGGCGTCCGTGGTCAGGGTCGGCGCCAGAAGGAGCAGGCCGGCGAGGATGCGACGGAGACGACGGGACGGACGGGGACGAGCCGGCGTGGACATGATGTACAGGACGTGCGCACAACCGGATCGGTTGCCGCGTCAGGTGGTCCGCGGCGCAGGGCCGGCCGCGGCCGCCGCCGGCAGGGTGACGAGCACCAGCAGCAGCATCAGGAACTCGGAATCGCCGAAGTTGTACTCGAACAGTCCGGCCGCGAGCATGGCGGCCACCGCCGCCAGTGCGCCCGCGGCCAGGGTGCGCGATGCCGGATCCCGCAGCCGTCGGACGAGATCGAGCGCCACCGCCGCGATGAACCAGGCCCACAGGGCGAGCGCCGGCAGCCCGCGTTCGGCCGCGATCTGCAGCGGGACGTTGTGCAGGTGCGGGTTCGTCTCGTTGACCGCGTTCTCCGGCCGGTAGTCGGCGTAGGCCACTTCCACCAGTCCGGGGCCGACGCCGGTCAGGGGGTGATCGCGGACCATGCCGGCCCCGGCCGTCATCATCGCCAGCCGGTCCCGATTGGTCGGGTCCTGGAGGTCGAAGATGCTGTAGAGGCGGTCGCTCACCTGCGCCGGGGCGACGGCCAGGAAGACGACGGCGACGACCGGCGCCAGTGCGAGCAGCCGGCGGTCGCGCAGCACCAGAAGCAGGCCGGCGGCGCCGGCGGCGCCGATCCATGCGCTCCGGGTCAGGGTGACGACGAGGGCGACCGAGAGGGCCGGCAGCACGACGAGGGCCCAGGCGCGGTCGCGTGCGTCGAAGAGCAGGCGGGACAGGGCGGCGCAGAGCATCAGCATCAGCAGCCCGGCGTAGGTCATGTAGTGCCCCATCGAGCCGCTCGGCCGCTGTCCGAGGTTGTCGTACTGCAGGATGCCGTACTGCACGATGCCGGCGACCGCGTTGATCGCTCCGGCCGCCAGGGTCACGGTGACGACCGTCCGGGCGCGCTCGCCGCGGGCGAGGGCGAGGACGATCGGCGTCACCAGAAACAGCAGCACCTCGCGGGACTCGACGAGGCTGGTCGCCGGGGCGAGCGAGAACGGCACGCTGACGGCGACCGTCCACGCGGCGTAGGCCAGCAGCGGCGTCAAGAACGCCGGCGGCGGGGGACGGTCGGCGTGTGCCGCGAAGGACGCCAGGCAGACGCCGGCAAGCACCGTCAGCAGGATCTGCGAGACCGCGATCGACAGCGGCAGGGCGAAGACGAAGAGCAGCAGCACGGGCCAGCCGATGGCGTCCAGCCTCGACGCGGCAGGAAGGCGCAGGGGCATGACGGCGTGCCGGAGAGCGGCGATCACGGATCGACGGTGGCTTCGTCGATCAGCATCACCGGGATGTCGTCCTTGATCGGGAAGACGCGGCGGCAACTGCCGCACTTGAGCCCGTTGCCGTCGTTGACGAGCGTGACCGGCGTCTTGCAGGCGGGGCAGGCGAGAATCTCGAGCAACTCCGGATCGACACTCATGATCGGTTCTTCACTATAGCAGAACGCCGGCGCCGCCCAGGGCGCCTGCCCGGCGGGAGGAATACCGTCTTGTCGCCGGGGCCGACCTGTGGAAGAATCGCGAGCATGTGTTATGCGGCCCGCAGAGTATCCCTGGCTGTCGCGCTCCCGGTGCTCCTCACGATGATCGCCGGGCCCGCCGCCGCGCAGGCGCCGGCGGAGTCGGACTCGTCGGTGCGCGCCGAGGCGTACGCCCGTTTCATGATCGGCCGGCACCTGGAGGGGCTGGAAGACACCGATGGTGCCGTCCAGGCGTACCGGGATGCCGCCCGGCTCGATCCGGCGGCCGGCGAGCCGCTGGCCGAGCTGGCCGAGCTGTACGCCCGGGCCGGCCGCGCCGAGGACGCCATAGGCGTCGCCGAGGAGGCGCTGGCCCGCGAGCCGGACAACCGTTCCGCTCACCGCGTGCTGGGGCTGGCCTACGCTGCGGCGGCCAGTACGCGCGAAGGTACGCGCGAGGACGTGGATCGGTCCATCGAGCACCTGGAGCAGGCGCGCGATTCGGTGGTGCCGGATCTGCAGGTCGAGCTGACGCTGGGCCGCTTCTACCTCAGAACGGTCGCGACGGACGAGGCGATCGCGCTGCTCGAGGACCTGTCCAAGGATCAGCTCGCCTACGGCCCCGCGAGCCTGCTGCTGGCCGAGGCCTATCAGCAGGCGGGCCGTCACGACGACGCGCTGCGTACGCTGGAGGAGGCGGTGGGCAGCACCCGGCCCACATACCGGATGCTGGCGCGTCTGGGCGAGCTGTACGAGCAGGCGCGGCGCTGGCGCGACGCCGCCGAGGCCTACGGGGGAGCCGTGGCCCTGAACCCGCGCAGTGCCGCGGTCCGGCGCCGCCTGGCCGCGGCATGGCTTGAGGCCGGCGAGGCGGCGCGCGCGCGCGAGGTGCTCGAAGGGGTCATCGAGATGCGTCCCCGCGACGAGGCCAGCTACCACATGCTGGCCGAGGTGGAGCTCTCCCTCGCGAACTTCGACGCGGCGGAGTCGGCGGCGCGCCGGCTGATCGAGCTGGAGCCCGACGGTCTGCGCGGACCCTACGTGCTCTCCCAGGTGTTCGAGCGCCGGCACGAATACCAGCGCATCGTCGAGACCCTCTCGCCGTTGCTGGAGCGCGCGCGCACGATGTCCCCGCAGCGGGTGCTGGCCGAGATGCTGGACCAGCTCGGGCGCGCTTACCAGTGGCTCGAGAACGCAGAGGGAGCGACGCGGGTCTACGAGGACGCCGTCTCGCTGATGCCGTCCAGTCCCGGCTTCCAGGCCCGGCTCGCACAGGCCTACGTGGACGCGGACCGCCACGACGACGCGGTCCGGCTCCTCGCGCGGGCCCGCGGCGCCAGCCCCTCGAACCTGACCCTGGCCATCATCGAGGCCGATCTGCATGGCCGGCGCGGCGAAGTGGAGCGGGGCGAGGATCTGTTGCTGGAGGTGCTCGCGGAGAACCGGGACGTGCCGCGGGCGCATCTGGCCGTGGCGTCCTTCTACAGCGAGCACGACCGGCTGCGCGAAGCCCTCCTGGTGCTGGAGTCGGCGCAGCCGCAGTTCCCGGAAGAGACGTCGATTCTGTTCCTGCTCGGCGCGATCCTCGAGCAGAGCGACCGGTTCGCCGACGCCGAACGGGCGTTTCGGCGGGTGCTCGATCGGGATCCGGAGCACGCGCAGGCGCTCAACTACCTGGGCTACATGCTCGCCGACCAGGGCGAGCGCCTGGACGAATCGGTGGCTCTCATCGCCCGCGCGGTCGAGACGGATCCGCACAACGGCTCCTACCTCGACAGCCTGGGCTGGGCGTACTTCAAGCTCGATCGGCTGGATCTGGCCGAGCCCCCGCTGCGTGCGGCCGGCGATCAGTTGCAGCGCAACTCGGTGGTTCAGGATCATCTCGGCGACCTGCTCAACCGGCTCGAGCGGTACACGGAGGCCATCGCCGCCTGGCGGAGGGCGCTGGACGGCGACGGCGAGGAGATCGAGCCCGCGGCGATCGAGCGCAAGATCATGGACGCGCAGCGCCGTCTCGATCGATAGTCTCGACCGCGAACAGCCCGTGCCGGATCGATCTCCCACCGCACTCCGGCGCCTTCGAACCCCTGTGCTCGCCGTCGTGCTGCTGGCGGCAGCCTGCGCGCCCGCGCGTCGCGGCATCGAGGTTCCGGACGGCGCGGGCGTGCCGCTGTCCGACCACGCCGCGTTCTGGGAACGCGTCGCGGCGCCCTGCCGCGGCGTCCGTACGATGGAGTTCCTGCTCGTGCTCGGCGGGCGGTCGGGCGACACGACGCTGCGCCGCACGCGCATGCGGGCGGCGGCGGAGCGCCCCGGCTCGCTGCGCATCGAGGCCCTCGCCCCGTTCGGCGCGCCGCTGTTCGTGTTCGTGGCGCGCGACGATCGCGCGACCCTGCTGCTGCCGCGAGACGGGCAGGTGGTGCGCGACGCCCGGCCGGCGGAGGTGCTGTACGCGCTGGCCGGCCTGGCCCTGGCTCCCGGCGACGTATACGCGTTGCTGACCGGGTGCCTGGAGCCGGAGCCGGTCGCCACCGCCGCGCGCCGGTACCCCGACGGGTCGGTGGCGGTGGAGCTGCAGGGCGGGGCGACGGCGTACGTGCGCGGCGAGGACGGAGCGCAGGTGGTCGCGGCCGGCCGCCGGGGCGACCTGACCGTCGAGTACGCGGAGCACGTGCGCGGGCTGCCGCGCCGGCTCCGGATCCGGGTGGACGGCCCGCGCGGCGGCGCCGACCTGGTCGGGACGCTGTCGCGCGTGAGCATGAACGTCACCCTGCATCCGGCCGCGTTCGAGGTCGACGTGCCGGCGGGTTACGTGCCGGTCACCCTTGCCGGGCTACGCGGCGCCACGCCTCTGGAGGAGGTGGCGCCGGCGGCCCCGGCGGCGGGGGAGGCCGCGGCCAGACCGTGACCGGCCGGCGCTTCCCCCGTCGCGTGCAGGTTCGCGCACCGGCCAAGATCAACCTGGACCTGCGGGTGCTGCGGCGCCGCGCGGACGGTTTCCACGACGTGTCGACGATTCTGCAGTCGGTTGCGCTGCACGACACGCTGTCGATTGCCGCGCGGCGCGGGCCGCTGACGGTCCGTTCCGCCGCGTCCTGGGTGCCCCGTGATCGGGACAATCTGGTCTGGACCGCCGCCGCGGCGCTCTGGCGCGACCTGGGGCGGTCGGGGGACCCGGACGGCCTCGCCGTGTCGATCCGCAAGCGCGTGCCGGCCGCGGCGGGACTCGGCGGCGCGAGCAGCGACGCGGCGTCCGCGCTGCGGGCGTTGCGGTTGTGGTGGGCGCCGCCGGCGAGTCCGCGGCGGCTGGAAGACGTCGCCGCGGACGTCGGATCGGACGTGCCGTTCTTCCTGCGCGGCGGCACGGTGCTGGCGACGGGCCGCGGCGAGCGGATGCGCCGGTTGCCGGGGCTGGAGCGGTACTGGGTGGTGCTGGCGACGCCCGGGTTCGGCGTCTCGACGGCGGACGCCTACCGCTGGTGGGACGTGGATGCGCCGGACACCGCCGCCCCTGGCGGGATGGTCGCGAGGCCGGCCGGTTGGCGCCGCGACCTCGGCCGGCTGCGCAACGACCTGGAGGCGCCGGTCGTGCGGCGCCATCCGGAGATCGGCGCGCTGGCGGCGTCCCTGCGGGCCGCGGGGGCCTTGCGCGCCGCGATGACCGGCAGCGGATCGGTGGTCTTCGGGCTCTTCGCGTCGCGCGCGAGGGCGAGCGGGGCGTGCCGCGCGCTGAGCGCCGGGGGCGGCCGGGCGCTGCTGACCCGGACCATGGACGCATCCGCCTGCGCGCGTCAGTCCTTTCCAATCCAGAAATGAGCCTGAAGCGGGGCACGTGAGCCGAGCCTGTCAGGCGACCGAACCGACGGATCGAAACAGGTCCTGGCGCGGGCCGCGTTGAGGGCGCGCGTGACCGCAGCATTATCGCTCATGGCGGCGGAACCGTCACGATGTACGACGCGGCGCTAGGCGCGTCCTGGTTCAGGGCGAAGGTGCTGTAGCCGCTGCCGTAGCAACCGAACGGTGAGGGTCTGGTTTGCCGGGTTCTGAACAGCAGGAGACCAAGCGGAGCGAACGTCCGTCTGTGGACGTTTGCGGAGTGCGGTAGCCGAGCGTGGAACCGGCAGCAGAGGGGCTGGACGTGACTACGCGAGGGGCTGTGAAACGGCCGGCAACGGCTGGATGGATCGTCGTCGGCGCTCGTGCCTGATGGCATCGCGCTTCCGCCTTTCGGTGGTGCTGAAGCCGGTGACGACGCAAGTCGGCGCCGGCGATCCGGGCTCGACGACATCGCTGTCCGTCCGTATTCGACCGCAGCCGGTGACGACGCGAGTCGGCGCCGGCGATCCGGGCTCGGCAGCGCCCGCGCGAGTTGGCACGTCCGGTGTTCGAGCTTCCTCGCGCCTGCTCGTCAACAGCACGACGCCGACCGACAGGCGGCGGTAGCGGGCCGGAGCAAACCTTCAGGCCGCTGGGTGGATGGACCGGAACAACCGCGTGCGGGCCTCGTCGAGCGCCTGCGCGGCTTCGTTGTCGCTCATCGCGACCGCGACCGCGTCGAGCTTTGCGAAGGTGGTTCCGGGCTTCAGGCAGGCGGCGGCGTCGGGCAACGACTTGAGCTTCTCGTAGGGGGTCATGATGTCGGCGTCGCGGTAGCGCTTGCGCACGCGGCCCTTGCGGTCGACTTCTTCGGTGGGGAAGAAGCAGGGGCGGTGGAAGTTGAGATAGGGCGAGAGGACCTGCTGGGTGAAGGCGTTGACCTGCGCGGCACAGCGGCTGGGGATGTGGCCGTGACCGAGCTGCTTGCGGATGACCGAGCCGTTCTTGCTCTCGACCAGGGCGTTGTCGGTGCTGCGACGGGCGCGGGACTTGGTGAATGCGTCGATGTGCAGCCCCTGGAGCAGCGCCGCGACCTCGCGGTTGATGAACTCCGAGCCGTTGTCGGCGTGGAAGCCGTGGAGCGTGAAGGGGAACGCCCGCAGCAGAGCGTCGAGGACCGGGGCCAGGCAGGCGGCGTGGATATGCTCGACCGAGCCGATGCACTGGAACTGGGTGACCTCATCCACCAGGTTCACGTGGTAGAGGCCCTTGATGCCGTCCAGGTCGCCTTGATGGACGGTATCGACCCGCACCCAGCCAGGTTGTCCGAACGGCTGCGGGCGGCGGCGTTCCCCGATCGCGACCTGCACCGGGCGCGTCGGCAGCGGCGGCGTTCCGCGGCGCCGTTGATAGCTTGTCGTGTGCCGCAGGTTGTACAGATGGCCGTTGGAGATGCCGGCCAGGCGTTCGAAGCGGCGGTCGCCGAACAGATGGAAAGCGCGGGCGCAGAGCTTGCGCGTGGCCGGACCGGACAGCGTGCCGTGGAGCACGTCGAGCTCGGCCAGCAGCCCGATGTCGGCGTTGGAGTAGCGGCGCGGGAACGGTCGGCGCGGGGTGTCGCGGCGGTCGGCGATCTCTCCCGTGGTCCGGTGTTGCTGCAACAGGCGTGTGATTTGGGCCCGTGACAAGCCGGCCACCTTGGCCAGGAAGCGGCGCAGCAGGCCCTTGTCGGCCTTCCCCCGCAGGGCGTAGTCGAACCGTCGCACGGTTTTCGCCACGAACGCGTAGGAGTCGGCGCGGGTTTGTGGTTGCAGGTCGACCTGCTCGCTTCCGGCGAGGAATTCCCGAACCTGATCCAGGGTCTGCAGACGGTGCGTGTCGAGTCTCACGATCATCCTCCGATGATCCTCGACCCGGCCCCCGTTCAGGCTTGTCTGTTAGTTTTGCCGCCGTGGACTTCGGGAGAGGTTCACCCCCTGGCATCCGGTTGGGACGCCAAGGGGTGACGGTGGTCGGACCGCGTCAGGCCAGGCCAATCAGGGCCGTACATGAGTTTGGTCGCCACCGTCTTTTCCTACGTCCTGAATGGATACATGAGCGTGAAGGCTCGCAAGACAAGCACAGGAGAAGGAAAAGATGCCCGATTGTACCGTAGGTGTTGACATTTCGAAGACGCATCTCGATGCCTGCATGGCTCCTGCCGGCAAGGCCGCGCGATTCACCAATGACTCGGCGGGATTCAACGCGCTGATCGCGTGGATCGACCAGCCGGTCCGCTCGGTCGTGTACGAGCCCACCGGACCTTGGCACCGCGCCTTCGAGGAGGCGCTCCTGCAGGCGGGGCTGCCGCTGGCGCGAGCCAATCCGTTGCAGGCGCGGCGTTTTGCGCAGGCGATGGGACAGCGCGCCAAGACCGACGCCGTAGACGCGCGGGTGCTGGCGCAAATGGGGACAGCGTTGCCTCTGCGGCCGACCGCGGCGTCGCCGCCGGCGCGGCGCGCCCTCGAGGAACTGCAAGTGGCGCGCGACGCGCTGGTCACGGACCGCACCGCCGCACGGAACCGCCAGAAGCACCTTCGACATCCGCTGCTGAAGCAGCAGAGCAAGACGCGGCTGTCCCAGATTGACCGGCATCTGGCCGCCGTCGATGCCGCAATCGGCAAGGGGTTGGCCGAAGATGTGGTATTGGCCCGCCGGACCGAGATCCTGACCTCGATCCCGGGCGTGTCGAGCATCACCGCGGCGGGCCTGCTCACCCGGATGCCCGAACTCGGCCGCCTCGACGCCAAGGCGGTCGCCAGCCTGGCGGGTCTCGCGCCGGTCACGCGCCAGTCCGGCGCCTGGCAGGGCCGCAGCTTCATCCAGGGCGGCCGGCCGCGGGTGCGGCGGCTTCTCTACATGCCGGCCCTGGCGGCGATCCGTTGCAACCCTGGCCTGCGTGCGAAGTACCGCCAGCTCCGCGGCCTGGGGAAGCCGCCGAAGGTCGCTCTGACCGCCGTCATGCGCAAGCTCCTCCTGCTGGCCAACGCCCTGCTCGAACAGAACCGCTCCTGGTTGCCCGACCGGCCCGGGCGCGGCAGCGCGGCGGCGCCGGCGGGAAGCGCGCCGTTCGTCGCCGCATGACCAGTCCGTGGGCTCCACGCCTCGCGGGTCGGATTCGAGCAGCAGAAGACCAAGTGAAGTGCACGTCCGTCTGCGGGCGTGCGCGTAGCGCGGTAGCCGAGCGCACGACCACGGCGGGGATTTGGCCGAGCGTTACTACGCGAGGAGCTGTGAGAGGGTCGACGGCGGCTGGACGGAATCGTCGTCGGCGCCCGTGCCTGCAACGCTTGCAGTGGAACGCCGCGCTGTGCCGTCGTCACGTCGGCAGCGTTCGCATGCTGGCTCACGACCTCGATGTCGATGACTGTCCGGATTTTCGGAGTCCGCCACAGAGGATGCGCGTCATGGAGCGCGCTCGGCAAGTGCAAGGATTGGCGGGACGCCGGGTTCGCCGTGCGCGGCCATCGGAGCCCCGCGCAGGGACGGTCACTCCCCTGTCGGTACGTACGCTCACCGGAGGTGACGTCGGGATTGGCCGCGACGTTCGACCATCGTACGTACAGGTCGGCGCCGGTGCCCGAATGTACGGATTCACCCCCCGCGGCGGACGAGCTCTTCCCTCGATCCGGACCCTTGACAACATGGATACTCATGTGTCATTGGAAACAACTCCTCGTTCAGGCTCATGTGTCATTGGAAGAGACTGGAGGGCAGAACGCCTGAAACAGGAATGCTACAATAGCGGATTGTGCCGAGTGCGAGGCACCTGCTTCGCGGGCACGAACGTGGTGAGTGTAGCTCAGTTGGTAGAGCGCCGGACTGTGGCTCCGGAGGTCGCGGGTTCAAAACCCGTCACTCACCCCACCCTCTCCCGGTCGCGCTCCATGCAGCATGTACTGCCGGCTGCCCTGCAAGTCGTCATCGTCGCCGCCTGGATTGCCGGGTGCGGCGCAAGTGTCGGGGCCGAGCCGGAACTCCCCGCCTCGGCGGAAGCGCAATCTTCGGGAACCGGCGGCGTCAACGAGCCCGCGGTGCGGTCCCGGCCGCACGTCGTTCTCGTCTCGTTCGACGGCTTTCACCCCGGCTACCTCGCCCGCTTCGAGACGCCGTCGTTCGACCGGCTGGCGACCCGCGGCATGCGCGCGGCCAGCCTCGTCAGCGTGTTTCCATCGCTGACGTTTCCGGGCCACTACTCCATCGCCACCGGCCTGCATCCTGAAGCGCACGGAGTGGTCGGCAACCGCTTCTTCGATCCGGTCCGCGGCGCCGAGTTCAGCTACCGGCGGCAGGACGACGCGCAGGACGGCTCGTAGTGGGGCGGCGAGCCGATCTGGGTCACCGCGGAGAAACAGGGCATGGTCTCGGCCGCCTTCTTCTTCCCCGGGACGGAAGCCGATTCGGAGGCATTCGCCCCAGCCACTGGCGCCCCTACGACGGCCGCGTGCCGAACCGCGAGCGGATCGACCAGGTCCTCGCGTGGCTGGCCCTGCCGCCGGCGCAACGCCCGCACCTCGTCACCCGCTACTTCTCGCTGGTCGACAGCGCCGGCCACCGGCTCGGCCCGAACCATCGGGACATGCGCCGGAGCGTCGAGAGCGCCGACGGGCTGCTGGGACAGTTGATGGAAGGCATCGACGCGCTGCCACACGGGGACCGCGTCGCCCTCGTCGTGGTCTCCGACCACGGGATGGCCGCGCCGGACCCGGAGCAGACGACCGTGCTACCGGAAGTGACGGATCTCGCCGGAGTGCGCCTGACCGGAACCGGCCCATCCGTGAGCCTCCACGTGGGCGACCAGGAGCGAGCCCGCGTGCTGCGAGACCGCCTCAACGCGCGGCTGGTGCACGCACGAGCGTACCTGAGGGCAGAGCTCCCGGCGCACTTGCACGCCGGCGGCAACGCGCGCCTGGGCGACCTGCTGGTGATGCCTACCGGGATGGGCATGGTGCAGTTCTCGCCCGACGACCGCCCGCCGTCCGGAATGCACGGCTGGGATCCGACCCTGCCGCAGATGCACGGCATCTTCCTGGCCGCCGGTCCGGGCATCGCCTCCGCCGTCACGCTGCCCGCGGTCGACGCGGTGGACGTCTACCCGCTGGTCGCCCACCTGCTGGGCCTGACGCCGAGCCCGGAGGTCGCGGGCCGGCTCGACGCATTCGCGCCCGCCCTCGAACCCGCGCCCGCGCCGTGACGCGGGCGACTCCCCGGCGCGCGCACGATAGCCGCCCAGGTTCCACCGGCAGCATCGCGGCGGATATCGGACGTTCGGTCATCGCATCTCTCCGTCTGGGCGTCCACTATACTGGCCGCTCCCTTCGAACCGGCGGCAACCGATGTCGACACGCATAGCATCCATCCTCGACCGGTCCGACAACCTGGTGTTCCCCGGCGTCTACGACACGCTGTCCGCGAAGCTGGCCGAGCGGGCCGGCTTCGAGCTCGCGTTCGTGTCGGGGTACGCCGTCTCGGCCACCTGCATCGGCGAGCCGGACGTCGGACTGCTGACGCAGAGCGAGGTCATCGACCGGGCGCGGCGCATCTGCGGCAGCGTCGACATCCCGATCCTCGTGGACGCCGACACCGGCTACGGCAATCCGCTGAACGTCGTCCGCACGGTGCGCGAGCTGATCGCGGCGGGCGCGGCCGGCTGCTTCCTCGAGGACCAGGTGTGGCCGAAGCGCTGCGGCCACATGCGCGGCAAGCGGGTCGTCCCGCGCGACGAGTACCTCGGCAAGATCCGCGCCGCGGTGGACGCGAAGGGCGACGCCGACTTCTTCCTCGTCGCCCGCACCGACGCCATCGCCGACGGCGGCCTCGATGAAGCGCTGGCGCGCGCGGAGGCGGCCCGCGCCGCGGGAGCCGACGCGACCTTCGTCGAGGCCCCCCGCACCCGCGAAGAGCTGATCGAGGTGGGCCGCCGGGCGCCGAAGCCGACCGTGGCGAACATGGTCGAGCAGGGACGCACCCCGGTGCTCCCGCGCGGCGATCTGGCCGCGCTCGGGTTCGGGCTCATCCTCTATCCGGTGTCCGGCCTGTATGCGGCGGCGCGGGCGCTGGAGACCGTCTACGGGCGACTGCGAACGGATGGCACCACGGCCGGCGCCGAGGATCAGCTCATCGCCTTCGAACGCTTCAACGACCTGATCGGCGTTGACGAGAAGTACGCCCTGGCCGAGCGCTACGGCGGCGATTCGTAGCGGTCCCGATGACCGGCAGCGCCTGTGTCCTAGGAGTCTGCGCCGCAGGAGATTTGCGGCACGCAACGGGTCGCCGGCCCACGACCTGAGTCACGTGTCGGGGCGACTTCGCCGGTCGGCAGGGCGGGGTGGATTTTCGGTAGTTGGCGAACAGATGACGAAATTTGGTCCTCGCGGGCCGCATGGCCCGCCAGAGACCGCGATGCGCATCGATTTGTCGCCGTTGGGAGCCTCATCTCCTGCCTTCTACGCCGCCATCAGCGGCTGCAGGCGCTTGACGTTCAACGCCAAGCACACCAAGTTCCACTCGCACCGCACCTTCGCCAGCCCGCGCAGGCTGAAGCGCCGAAACCCCAGCACGTGCTTGATCCAGCCGTTGGGAGCCTCCGACAACCACTTGCGCTCCGCATACGCCGTGCGGCCCGCCGGCGTCGCCAGCTTCTCCACCATGCGACCCGTCGCCGGATGGGCCTTCAGATCGCGGGTAGCCGTCTGCTTGCCCTCCCGGCCCAGCGCCACATACCCGTCAATGCCCCGCTTCTCCAGGTCCGTCAAGTCCCGCTCGTTGCAGTACCCCGCATCGGCCAGCACCGTCTCCGGCTGCGCGTCGAACGTCTCCTTTACCGCGTCGAGCAACACCGGCAACTCACCCTGGTCGCTCGCGTTCGCCGTCAGGTCCGTCGCCACCACCAACTGGTGCTCCGCGTCCACCGTCACCTGCGCGTTGTAGCACTGCTGGAATCCCTCGTTGCTCGTCTTCATGATCGAGCTTTCCGGGTCCGTGAAGTTGCTCTGCGCCTTCTCGTCCGGCTCGCCATACGCCCGCTTGTACGGCCGACCGCCCTTCGGGTTCCGATCCTGACCCGGCTGCCGACCCCGCGCGTCGTCCGCCGCCCGAGCCGCCGCTTCCAGACGCGCCTTCGCTTCCCGGATCGCCGCCAGACGCTCTTCCCGCCGACGCAACTCCGCCGGCAGATCGTCGCCCCGAACCTCCGCGCCCAAGCGCGCATCCTCGGCCTCGTCAACCGCATCCGCCTGACGCAACAGCGCCTCGATCTCGCTTTCCAGGCGCTGTTCCTCTGCCTGCATCCGGTCGTAGCTCATCGCCTTGCGCTTGCTCGCGTTCGCGCGCACCTTCGTCCCGTCGATCGACAGCTTCCCCAAGCGCGCCAGACCCAACTCCTGCGCCAGACGGACCACCTCCACGAACAGCGCCTGGAAATCCTCCAGGTGCCGACGCCGAAACTCGCACAGCGTCCGGTGTTGCGGAAAGTTGCCCGCCGCCAGCACCCGGAACGCAACGTCCTCTTCCAGCTTCCGAGCAACCCGGCGCGACGAGAACACCCCCGTCGCGTAGGCGTAGAGCAGCACCTTCACCATCATCCGAGGCTCATACGGCGCGTTGCGACGGCCGTCCCCCTCGTACAGAGCGTAGAACGCCGTCAGATCCAGACCGTCCACCAGATCGCTGACATGGTGCGCCAAGTGGCCCTCGGGCAGCCACTCCCGCACGTCGGGCGGCAACAGCAGCGACTGGTCAGGCACATAGGGGCGGAATGTGGTCGACATCGAGTCCTTCCGTCGTCGGCTCGCCTACAATTGTCGTATCTGTTTTTCTGCGGCGCAGACTTCTAGTGCTGCGCCATGATTAAACGTTCGGGTGTGCGGTGCTGTGATTCGTCGATGATTGCTCGCTGTAATCCATGTCCGTATCCGAAGATGATGACGTGACGAACCACTAGTCCGCCCCCGACGCTGAACGTCGGCATGCTCGTGAAGTCGGTGGCAGTCTCCTCGCCGTTCTTGACGACATCGGTCACCTGCCAGAAGGTAAGCGCGAGATCGCCATAGAGGACCCACCGGCGGCGGCCAGCGGCCAAGTGCAGCCTCACACCGAGGTCGACGTGGGCGAATGTCACTCTGTCGAATGCCTCGATCCCGGGGCTCCTGATGTCCGCGTACGCCCCGCCCAGGTTCATCCTGGCGATCGTCGAGTTCCGCGACGACGACACGCGCCGCGTCCACTACGTCCGGCAGCCGTTCCAGCGGGAGCCGGACTTCGACGCCGCGAGCGTCAACTACACGCTCAAGGACCTGCTGGCCAGGGCGGAGGCGCCGCGATAGGCGCCCGCCGGCTACCAGGAGCCAAGTCGCTTCGCGAATGGCGCGCGCCGGCGAGTACACTTGACGCCGGAGCGGCCGGATGCGGATTGAATCGATATTCCTGCGGAACTACCGTGTGTTTCGCGACGCTGAGCTGGCGGACTTGCCGTCCATGGCGACTGTTGTCGGCGCGAACGGGTCGGGCAAGTCGACGCTCTTCGACGCCATGAGCTTCCTCAAGGATGCACTGACCAAGAACGTGGCGCAGGCGGTTGAGCGACGTGGTGGTTTTCGAGAACTTGTCAGCCGTGGCGAGTCCGGCCCTATCAGCATCATCCTTCACCTTGTCGGAAGCAGCGGGTTCCCGGAAGCGTACCGTGTCGACATCGCCCAGGAGAACGACCGGCCGGTCGTGCAACGCGAGCTCTTTGCGGTATACGAGAGGAGCCGCAACGAGAACCCATCGTCACATTTCATCGACGTGTCACGGGGCGCTGGCGTGATTGCCAAGGACGAGTTCGCTGAGACGGAGCAGCCGATCGAGCTTGAAGATCCGAGCGCTCTGGCGATCAAGGGGCTCGGTCAGTTCAAGGAGTACCAGGCGGTCGCGGAGCTCAGCGAGTTTCTCGATAACTGGCACGTATCTGATTTCCACATCCAGGAGGCGCAGCCGAGCGCGGACGTAGGCTTCGCGGAACATCTGTCGGCTCGCGGCGACAACGTGGCCCAGGTGGCCCGGTTCCTGTACGAGCGTCACCGCGACCGGTTCGATCACATCCTGGAAGTAATGCGCGCGCGGGTGCCCGGCGTTACCTCTGTCGAAGCCAAGCTCACCGTCGACGATCGCCTCGTGCTGCGCTTCCAGGACGAAAGCTTCAAGGACCCGTTCATCGCGCGATACGTGTCCGACGGCACTATCAAGATGTTCGCGTATCTGATCCTGCTGCACGATCCCAAGCCCCGCCCTCTGCTGGCCGTAGAGGAACCGGAGAACCAACTCTATCCGGCTCTGCTCCGCGAGCTGGCCGAGGAGTTCCGCGACTACGCCCGCCGCGGCGGGCAGGTGTTCGTGTCGACCCATTCGCCGGAGTTCCTCAACGGCGTCAAGCTGGATGAGATCTACTGGCTCGTGAAGAAGGATGGATTTGCGACGGTCCGGCGTGCGTCGGACAGCGAACTGTTGCGCAACCTGAACGCCGAGGGGGATCCGCCGGGGGCGCTCTGGAAGCAGGGCCTCTTTGAGGGAGCAGAGCCCCGGTGAGACTGGTCCTTCTGCTGGAGGAAGAGTCGATGCAGAAGCTCCTCGACGGACTGCTGCCTCGTCTGTTTCCGGGCCTGCCTTTCCTGTGCGTACCCCACGAGGGAAAGACCGATCTGGAACGCAGCATCCCGCGCAAGCTCCGCGCGTGGCACGAGCCCGGTGTACGGTTCGCGGTTGTCCGGGACAACGACGGAGGGGACTGCCGTGCACGGAAAGAAGCCCTGCGCGGGCTCTGCGAAGCGGCTCGTCGGCCCCACACTCTGATCCGCCTTGCGTGCCAGGAACTGGAAGCGTGGTATCTCGGTGAACCGGACGCACTTGCGGAGGCTTTCGGTCGCCAGGCGCTGCGGAACCTGGGACGAAGAGCACGATTCCGCGACCCCGACGCCGTGGTGCGCCCGCACGAGGTGCTTGAGCGACACGTTCCTAAGTTCCAGAAGGTATCCGGCGCCCGGCGGATGGCGCAGCATCTGACGCGCGAACGCAATCGGTCGACCAGTTTCCGGATCTTTCTGGCCGGTGTCGATTCCGTCGCCGGCGAGCTCGCGACGGGACCGGACGAAGACAATACATAGCGGCGGCCACGGCCCAAGAACGGGGAAACGAAGAGCATGGCGGCAACCAACCACGAACGGGTCGGCAAGGCGCTGGAGCTGCTGAAGGCGGGGCTCGGCCCGTTCGTCGACCGCGAGACGCAGCGCGCGATCAAGGCGCAAAAGGTCGGCGCGGCTGCGTTGCGGCCTTTCGTCGACGATCCGCAGATTGGCGACCGCCGTGTCTCGGAGTGGGACGTCGCGGCGCTCCTCAAGCTGATGTGGGAGACGTGGAACGAGGTATTCCGGCCGATCCTCGGGCCGGCCGAGCGCGGCTTCGTCGGTGAGATGCGAGGCCACCGCAACCGCTGGGCGCATCAGGAACTCTTCTCCAGCGACGACGCGTACCGCGCCCTGGACACGACGGGTCGGCTCCTGACGGCGGTGTCGGCGCCGCAGGCGGCGGAAGTCGACAAGCTCAAGCTGGAGCTGCTGCGCGTCCGCTTCGACGAGCAGGCGCGCGGTGAGCGGCGCAAGCAGGTCGGACTCGCCATCGGGAGTGCGGCCGAGACCTTGAAGCCGTGGCGCCAAGTGGTAGCGCCACACCCGGACGTGGCGAGCGGCCGCTACCAGCAGGCGGAGTTCGCGGCGGATTTCTGGCAGGTGTACCTGCACGACCATCCCGCACTGCGGGCAGGCGCCAGGGGGGACGCCAGGGCTCCGTTCGAGGTGGGCGCCGACGAGTATCTCGATCCCGTGGAGTTCTTCCGGCGCACCTATCTGACCGACAGTCTCCGGGGCATGCTCGCCGGTGCGGCACAGCGACTCGCCGGCACGGGCGGCGACCCGGTAGTGCAACTGCAGACCAACTTCGGGGGCGGCAAGACGCACTCGATGCTGGCCCTCTACCACCTGTGCCGCGCGTAAGCGACAGCTTCGAGACCCAGTTCACGTTCGCGCAGGCGCTGACCGAATCGGTGAAGCTGGCCGGGCAACTGCCTGCTGGTGGTCAGCCTGCCGGCGTCGGACTCGACGGCGTCCCCGCACGCGCAGGCCAACGACGTCGAGGTGGGCGGTCAGCGCGGGCGCGAGGCGCTCGACCGACTGCGCAACGTCATCGGACGCATTGAATCGTCGTGGCGGCCGGCCAGCGCCGAGGAGGGATTCGAGATCGTCCGGCGGCGGCTGTTCGAGCCGTTCGCCGATCCGGACCAGTTCAAGGACCGTGACGTGGTGGCGCGCGCGTTCGCCGACTTCTACCGCCGCCAGCACCAGGAGTTCCCGCCCGAGTGCCGCGACGCCGACTACGAGAAGCGGATCGGCGCCGCCTATCCAATCCATCCGGAGATCTTCGACCGGCTCTACACCGACTGGTCGACGCTGGTGACCTTCCCAGCGCACCCGCGGCGTGCTGCGGCTGATGGCGGCGGTCATCCACAGCCTGTGGCAGAAGGGCGATCGCAACCCCCGCTCATCCTGCTGACCAACATGTCGATAGACGACCGGCAGGTGCAGTTCGAGCTGACCCGCTACCTCCCGGAGAACTGGGTGCCGGTGATCGAGAAGGACGTGGACGGGCAGCAGGCGCTGCCGCTGCGGATCGACGGCGAGGTGGCGAACCTGGGGAAGAGTTCGGCCTGCCGGCGCGTAGCGCGCACCGTGTATCTCGGGTCGGCGCCGACGGCTGGGGCGGCCCAGCGTGGCCTCGAGGACCGGCGCATCAAGCTGGGCTGCGTGCTGCCGGGAGAGTCCCCCGCCGTCTTCGGGGACGCCCTGCGGCGCCTGGCCTCCGCGGCCACCTACCTGTACCAGGACGGCCCCCGCTACTGGTATGCGACGCAGCCGACCGTTACGAAGCTGGCCGAAGACCGCGCCGAGCAGTTGCGGCGTGACCAGGACCGGGTGATCCAGGCAATCGGCGACCGGCTGCGCGCGGCGCTCCGCGACACCGGCGGCTTCAGCCGCATCCATTCCGGGCCGCGGTCCGGCCACGACGTGCCGGACGAGCGGGAGACCCGTCTGGTCGTGTTCGGCATCGACCACCCGCATCACCGCGACCCCGGATCCCCGGCTGAGAAGGCAGGCACGGCCATCCTCGAAACGCGAGGGACCACGCCGCGGCTCTACCGCAACCGCGCGCTGCAGGCCGATGATGCGGTGTCGCGACCGCGACTCCATCTTCCCAAGCGCCGGAATTCGGGAGGCCCGAGGTTGCCTTGCGGAATACCGTCGAGCCGAGTGAAGTGGAGGTGCGGCGTCGATGTGGCTCGTTCCGAGGCACAACAGCGGTCTGTGCGCCGCGGACCTTGCGACCCGGCGCCGCTTCGCGACCGACCTGTTGAACCTCACACTGGCGGGTCCGCAGGTGAATCGCTACGACAAAGTCGATCGCGATGCTGCCGAGTGGCTGCCGGCGCAGAACCGTTGCTGGTTCGCGGCCCGGGTGATCGCCGTCCGGGAACGCTACGGGCTGACCATTGACCGACGCGAGGCGGACGCGCTGGACCAGGTACTGGCAGGATGCACCTCAACGGAGTTGATCACGTTCGCGCGTGGCGAGGTGCCGGCCACGGCCGCGGCCGCGGCCAGCGTTCCCGAGGAGATCGCCACGTGGGACGACAACCGGAACGGCCGCGTCAGTTGCGCGGAAGCTCGAGCGCACGGGATCGCTCCGGTGACGCGCGACCATCCGGCGTATCCGTTCATGCGCGACGGAGACGGCGACGGCGTGGTGTGCGAGTCCGCCAGCCGCGGCGTGTCGCCAGTAAGTTCGCCGTCGTCGCCGCGGGCGTCGGGAACCGAGTGCGGACCGTACCGCAACTGCACGGCGCTGCGGCGCGATCACCCCACCGGCGTCCCGCGTGGCCACTGTGCGTATCAACGGCGGATGGACCGCGACAACGACGGCCGGGCCTGCGAACGGTAGGAGAGGCTCTTCGCCCGACACGGCCACGAGGAAGACCGCAGTGGGGCGAAGACTGGGGGCCCAGGTTTCGTGTCGGACTCCGAGGAGCCAACGTCGACAGCGACGCGTACCCGCCAGTTCCAGGACGTCGCCGAGAATCGACTGTGAGGGCCGGCGCTGCAAACGCCGACGCCCCCGGCAAGGGGCTCAGCGCCAATCAGGGGTAGGCTGTTCGGCCGCCGGGCCGTCGAGCGCTCGGTTAGCGCGTTACCGGCAGCCACGTGCCGGGTGAGTCTGCAAGGGGCAGCCGCGTCCGACGGTCGGCTGACGCGGTCCGGACTCCCAGCGAGACCTGCTCCGCGTAGCTGCCCTCGCATGAGCCTGTCCCATTGGGGGAAAACGAACGTCCCGTTGGCAAGAAGATGCCGTCCCGCCGTGTTCGACTGCGGATTGGCGGGACCGCCACGGAACCGCCCGGTCCCGGGCCGGACTACGGCGGGCTGGCAGCGCCGCCAGAACGACGGTGCACGCAACCCTGGCGCATCGGGCTGTGTTCGGTGGCGTTTGAGACTCGGCCCCAGTCGTGGTGAACGCCTGTAGCAACGGACCGCCGGCCGGTGTAGCCTGGATGCCGGGAGAGCTGTCCCATCCGGCCGGCCCGGTCGTCTCATCAGCCTCGGGTGGCGTCCCGTTTACCCTGTTCTCGGGAGGGACCCGCGCGGCGATTCCCGGGACCGACAGTTGCCGGGCGGTTACCTCTGCACGCGGGGCGGTGGAGGCAGCCTGTGGGTGGCGAACACGCGCTGACAGTGGATCATCCGGGCCGTTCTCGGGTCAGAACGACGGACCCTGTGGTGCGGGCTGCCAATGACCGCGTCCGACCCGGCGTGACCGTCACGGACGGTAGCGTCGCGCCGGCTTGACCTCCAGCGACAGCGGCTCTTCCGTTTCCACCTTCATCTCGTGGGACTTCGCCAGCCAGTCCCGCACCTCGTCGGTCGTGAGAGCCCACGGCTCGCGCTCTGGGATCCTCGCAAGACAGCCTTGTGCGAACCATGGAGCGTACTTGTAGGCCTCGTGTCGGTCCGTCGCCGCAAGCAGGATCGTGAATGCGAGCCGGCGCGACCCGGCACCGAAATGTCCCCACTCGATGCCTGTCGGGCTCCATTCGGTGACGTCCGGCGCATCGTGCCACGCGAAGGGCTGCCCGTCGATGGTGACGACTGGCCTTCCGTCTATGCGCTCACCGCGGATGATCGAGTTGGGAGGCGGGGCGTTCCTGACGGCGCGCTCGACCGTCCCACGCCCGCACCCGAGTTCCTCCGCGATCTCGCGATAGCTCAGGCCCGCGACGCGCAACCTGCGCGCCTCGGCGTCACGGGCTTCGCGCTCCTCAGGAGACGCCAAATGTCGGCGGCGCCGCCGGCCTGCCTGGTCACGGGAGGTCTCGCCGTCTTGCGTGGCCATCGCCCGAGTCTATCGGGCGCGGGACACCGCCGGGCGCTGATGGGACGGTTGGACGGGTGCGTGGGAGGCGCTTGCCGTCGCGTCCCCTCACCAGCGGCGAGCCCGTGCCTCCCACGCATTCAGTCCAGTGCGGTGTCGGCTGTCCGGCTGAAGGGCCGCGGGATTGTACGAGGTCCACCAGATGGCCGATGCGTCGTCGACGGCCGGCCGTGCGGACGTGGCGGTGTCGGTCAGTTTCCCCGGACGCGGTCGAGATTCGATAGGCCGTCGCGGCTAGACAGCAGAGCGGCCATTTTCCGGACTGGAAGGCGTCTTGCAGCCCCGCGAGGAGCATCCGACGGAAGGAGCGTGAGAGGATCCGGACGGGCAGAAGAACCCTGGACGGAAGGCGTCGGCTCATGAAGACGATCGAGAGATTCGGGCGGAAAAACGTAGAGAGGACAGTCCCTGCTCAAGCGCGGGATCGACGACGAGTTGTTCACGGCCTGGGCACGATATACACGGCGACGAGCGGCACGCTGACGTTCCTGGCGGGCGAGTCGACGGAGCGGATCGAGGTCTCGGTGCTTGACGACGCGCACGACAGGGCGAGGAGACGCTGATGCTGTCGAGCGCCTCGTCGGGGCGGCTGACGGACGGCGAGACGACGGCGACGATCGAGAATCGGGATCCGCTGCCGCGAGCGCCGCTGGCGCGGTTCGGGCGGACGACGGCGGTGGACGTCGTCGAGCACGTGGAGGAGCGGTGGCAGGCGCCGCGGGCGCCGGGCTTCGCGGGCCGTTTCGCGGGGCGGGAGCTGCGGTTGACGCCGACCAAATGGCAACTGATCAACAAGACGCAGTCGACCTGCGCACCACTGGTTGGGGTTGCCCGGATAGCGTCGCGAGCCGTTCGCGCCCGTGCGTGGCGGGAAGGGAGCGACGATGCCGGACGCTGACGCGAGGCGGGTTGGCCGGTATCGCCAGACCCGCCGTCGGGTGGTTGGTGACGCCGTGCTGCACGTACCCGCTTCGTGAGAATGGAGTCTCGCAGCGTTGACCACGCAAGCGCGGGATGCCGCCTGAGCCACAGTGCCGACTGGTACCAGGACTGAGCCGTATGGCGGCGGACGGCGTACGTCTGGGGCGCGGCCGATGAGAAGCTGGGTGACGGCCAGACGCGGTCGAAAGGGAGGCAACGCCCGCCAAGGCGGTTCAACGGTGGTGTCGGTCGCGGCCGTTCACGATGTTGCCGCGCGGTGCTGGCTCTTGCGGGCCTGAGCGGGGCATTTGCCCACATAGTGCCGACACAGCCGAAATTGCCTATCCCGCGAAACCCTGAGCCGCTTGCAAAACTCTTGGCGTAGCTCGGCTCGGAGCACAAGTTCTTCTGGTGAACATCGTTTTGCCTGGATCCCGACCGAGAATGCGGGGCGGGAGGACCGGCGGCGACCCAAGAGGCGAAAATCAGGGAGTTCGAGGGTTTTCCCACCGGGCGTTGGAGACACCGGTTGGTGACTGACGCCTGTCGGGCGACCGGAAGGGGATGCGCGTTGGCCGGCGAGGCGTTGGTTTACGTCACCAGCCGCAGGAGCTGGTCGGCGGTGAGCGCCAGCACGCCGAACATGCAGTGGCACATCACCTTCGCGTTGCCGCGGACTCGGACGTGGCGCCCGCCGAACTCGTCCTTGAGTCGGCCATTGACGCGCTCACCCGCCGTGCGTTCGTTGTACCGAACCTGTTCGGGAAGCTGCAAGCCGAGACGCTTCAGGCGCCGGGCTTCGGTCTGCAGTTCTTCGGCCAGCGCAGTGTCACGGCGGGGGTTGATATCGATCAGCGGGACGTGGCCGAGTGCGCGGCTGTGCTCGCGGATCTGCACCGCGTCGTAGGCGGCATCCATCAGGTCATACAGATTGTCCACCCGCTGGGCCGACAGGGTGGCCAGTGGAACGGCGGCCTGGCTGTCGTGCAGCGAGGCGGACGTCAGGATGCAACTGACCGGAATCTGGCCGTCGGCCACGTCGATGTGCAACTTGTAGCCGACCCAGGTGTCCCTGTAGCCCTTGCTGTTCTTCTTCGTGCCCACACTGCACTCGGCCGGCAGGTCGTCGAGCATCTCCTGCAGGGTCATGCTCGGTTGCCGGTCGAGGCGTTTGCGTGTCTTGGGCCGTTCTTCACCCTTCTTCGGCCGCCCCCGCTTGCGCTTGGGCGGCGGAGGCGACTTCTCCTTCGCGGCCGGCTTCTCGCGCCCCTCGATGGCCGTCGAGTCTCGGGACAGATGGCCCACCAAACGGTCGCCGTGCGTCTTCCGGAGCAACGCTTCATGCACGCGCTGGGGCAACTGGGAGTGGGCGAATTCGGCGAAGGCGCGAGAGAAGACCGACTCGCTTGGCATCTCGCGCCGCCGCTCCCAGCCGCAGATGCGGCGCAGCACCACGTCGGTGGCCAACCGGTCCAGCAGCAGGCGCGTGGTCGGCATGTCGTAGACCGCCTTGGCGACGAAGGCGCGCGCCACCGCCGCGCGGTCCTTGCGGGGGCGGCCCGGCATCCGCAAGCGCGAGGGAATCATCTGCTCGATACGGATCACCTCGAGGGTCTGCACCAACTGCTGCTGTTTCTCGGTCAGCGAACCCAACACCTGCTCCAACCGGGGAAACAGGCCCTGTTGGATTGACTCCCAGTAGGCGGCGAACGAGGCGCGCAGGTTCTGCATGGCTTGACTGCTCCCAGCGCCTACTATATATAGTAGCGTAGGAGTGAGGTCAAGGAGGGAACCGATGGGCCGCCGGAACCCGATGCGCCGGTACAGCGAACAATACGATGCGCTCAAGGCGGAGTTGCAAACGCTCGGGTTTGTCCGCCAGGGCAGTATCCAGACCCGCCGTCTCACGTGCGGGAAGCCTGCCTGCCGCTGCCACCGCGACCCGGACGCGCGTCACGGCCCGTACCGCTACTGGACACACAAGGTGCGCGGAAAAACGGTCAGCCTGCTGCTCTCCGAAGACGAACTCGCCCTCTACCAGGAGTGGCTCGAGAACAACCGCGAACTGGAACGGGTCGTGAGGGAAATGCGCCACGTCTCGTCGCGCGCGCTCGCCCTCATAACCGACCGGGAGGTCCCAGAGGTCCCTTGAGACCCCGTGTCTCCGGTTCCCCGGCGCCGGTGACGGCTGCTATCCTAATCCTACGAACGCTGCGTCCCACCCCGCTGACCGTCCGTTCCCTCTGCCTCGGGTAGGAAAACCCGGCCGACCAAGGGTTTTGCAAGAGGCTCCCCTGTAAGTCATTTATTCTATTGGCGCCGGCGAGCGGACGCGAACCGCTGACCTGCTGATTACGAATTGCTACACGCCCCGTGTTGTGCCCTTGCGCGCTCGTGCGTGGCCTGTCCGTAACTTGCTCATATAAAGGCGTTTAACAAATATTCTCTGTGCGCTTGCGTGCGGAGAATTGGGGCGGTATTCTGTCTCCGTGCCTACATATTGCCCACACGACACGGCCCGACGAGGCCTCGAACCGAGCTGATCTGCGCGTTCAGGGGCGTGTCGGCAGGATGATCATATGCCAAAATAAACAAACCGTTTGGAGTCGGCCGCTCTGCTATGCTGCATCCCATGAATGCCGTGACACAAGCGGTGCAGGGAAAGTTCAACGTGCTGGGGCCACTGCTGGACGAGCGCGGCCGACGCCTCTGGGCTGCGGCGGAAGCCCGCGCCATTGGACACGGGGGCATCACGCGGGTCGCCGAAGCGACGGGGATGTCCCGCGGCACGGTGCGGGCAGGCGTGCGGGAACTGGATTCGGCCACGCCGCCGGCGCCGCGGGCGGGGGGTGCGCGGGTGCGTGCCCCGGGCGGCGGCCGCAAGGCGCTGACGGATCGGGATCCGGGTCTGGTGAAGGCATTGGAGGATCTGCTCGACCCGTTCACGCGGGGCGACCCGCAGGGGCCGCTACGCTGGACATGCAGCAGCGCGGCGCGCTTGGCGGAGCAGTTGGGGGCTCAAGGACATCGGGTCAGCGAGCGCACGGTGAACCGGCTGCTGCACGAGTTGGGCTATAGGTTGCAGGCCAACCGCAGGGGGCTCGAAGGCCGGCAGCATCCGGATCGGGATGCACAGTTCCGGCGCATCGCCCGCCGCGCGCGCGCGTTTCAGCGCCTGGGACAGCCGGTGGCCTCGATCGACACGAGGAAGAAGGAGTTGGTCGGGCGATACCGCGACGGCGGACGGGAATGGCATCCGAGGGGCCGGCTGGAGGAGGTGAAGGTCCACGATTTCATCGACCGGGACCTCGGCAAGGCGGTCCCCCGCGGGGTCTGCGATCTGACGGCCAACAGCAGCTGGGTGAGCGTCGGCGTTGACCACGACACGGCGGAATTCGCCGTGGAGACGGTGCGGCGCTGGTGGCGCCAAATGGGGCGTCATGCCTATCCGGCGGCCACGCGGTTGCTGCTCACGGCCGACTGGGGAGGTTCGAACAGCAGGCGCAGCCGGCAGTGGAGGTTCGAGTTGCGGCAGCTGGCCGATGCGCTGGGGTTGCGGATCTCGGTGTGCCACTTTCCGCCGGGCACCAGCAAGTGGACCGAGGTCGAGCACCGGATGTTCTGTCACGTTACGGAGAGCTGGCGGGGCCGGGCGCTTGTGAGTCACGAGGTGGTCGTGAACGTGATCGGCGGCACGACTGCGAAGGGCGGCCTGGCCATCGGGTCGGAGCTGGACGCAACCGACTATCCAACCGGCCGAGAGGTCATGGACGAACCGATGGGCAGGCTCTCTATCAGACGCGACGCGTTTCACGGTGAGTGGAACTACAGCTTGCTGCCCAGGTCCGACGGTTGAGGGTTAAATTATTATGACGGAGATGCCCTATGGGCAGCAGCCCGCAACCGGGGAGGCCGCGTGCTGACGGAACGTCGAATCCGCGACGCGAAACCGGGGTCGAAGACGCGGTTTCTGTGGGATGGCCAGGTCAAGAACCTGGGCGTCCGCATCACGGCGAAGGGCGTCAAGTCGTACGTCGTGTTCTACCGGTCGGCCGGACGGAAGCGGCTTGCGACCCTGGCGCGGGTTGCGGAGGTGTCGCTACGGGAGGCCCGGGACCGAGCGGGGCGGCAGTTGGCGGCGATCCGCGCGGGCGAAGCCGACCCGCTGGATCGGCGGCGGGCGAGGGTGGCGCCAACCGTGGCGGATGGGCTGGATCGGTTCTTCGACGAGTACGCGCCGGCGCGGCTGGCGCTGGGCCGAATGTCGCCGCGCACGGTGCAGCTCTACGGCAGTCAGGCGAAGCTCTACGTCCGGCCGGCTCTGGGTGGGCGGCGCGTTGCTGACGTGGGGCGCCGGGACGTGGAGTTGGCCGTTGGTCCGTTGCCGAACGCGACGCGGAACCGCGTGCTGGCGTTCGTCTCGCGGCTGTTCAATCTGTTCGAGACATGGGAGTGGAGAGGGCAGCAGACGAACCCGGTACGAGGCATCGAACGAGCCCGCGAGGAACCCCGAGACCGGGTGCTCGCCGCCGCGGAGCTGGCGGCGCTGGCGACGGCGCTCAACCGACTCGACCAACGGTTTCCGGCGAGCGTTGCGGCGATTCGGGTGACGGCGCTGACGGGGCTGAGAATCTCCGAGGTGCTCGCGATTCGTTGGGAGCATATCGACTTTGCGAGCCGGCGCTTGGCTTTGCCGCAGACGAAGACGGGCCGGCGTTCGCATCATCTTCCCGCGGCGGCGCTCGACATCGTGCGGGCGGTCCCGCGACTCAACAAGGGCAATCACGTGTTCGCGGTCGACGCCCGGGGGGCGTTGACGTATCGCACGGTGCGCCATCACTTCGGCGAAGCGGCGAAGCTGGCCGGGTTGTCGGACGTGCGGTTGCACGACCTTCGGCGCACGGTCATGACCAACGCAGCGGCGGCGGGGGTCGGGACGCATGTGCTCCGGGATCTGCTCGGTCACAAGACGACGGCGATGGCGGATCGGTACGTGCGCTCGGTAGGCTCGCCGGTCGCTGACGCTCGCGAGGCGATAGGGGCCGCGATGGCCGCCGCGATGGCCGGAGAGGGCGCTCGTGAGTGACTGCGTATTTGAGCCGAACCGCGCCGCCGAGCAACGCGTGGACGCTACGCGGTCTCAGTCGACCGGGACGGTCCTGTTCTTCAGATACGGCCAACGGACCGAGACGGTCCCGTCGTCGTTGCGGACGAGAATGTCGAACTGGTGCAGTTGTGCAGCCAGCGCGGCGCGTTGCGCTGGACGAGCAGCGCCTCCAATCCGAAGAACCCGGTACGGTTCAGTCGGGAAAGCGAACGGACCGGCGTCGGCATACTTGTCTCCAGACACGCAACTGGAGACAAGAATATGTTCGATGACGACAAGCTGTACCTCGCCGGCGATCCGGCGTTGCTTGTGTTTGGCCGCCCCTCGACTCTCGCCCACTGGAGGAGCGAGGGTCGCGGGCCGGCGTTCATCAAGCTCGGCTCGCGAGTCGGCTACCGCGGCTCGGACCTCACCGAGTGGCTGGCCGCTCAAACCGTCCGACCGACCGACGGCCCGCAAGCGGGGACCTGACCCTGACCCACCGGTGCCCGACCGCATCCGGCCCGACCGCGCGTGCATCCACCGAGGCGATTGGCGCTGCCTCGGCGTCGGCACGGAACTAGTGGTCCGCCACGTCATAATCTTCGGACACGGACATGGGTTGCAGCGCGCAATCATCGACGAATCACAGCACCGCGCACCCGAACGTTTAATCATGGCGCAGCACTAGCGGGCAAGACCGCTCGCAGCGCCCATGGCCAGGCACTCGCTGAACCGGATTCGGCACAATGGGATCGTCACGAAACAGGCCGGCGCCGGGGCCGCCGGGTGGAGATGGCCGACACGGCCCCGGTCACCGTCGTCGCCGACCCCGCCGCCGCCGCCCGGCTGGACCCGACCCGCCGCCTCATCACCGTGGCGGGGTCCTGGGAACGCCGCGGTAAGATTCGCTGCTCGATGGAAGGACTCCCGTCGCGGCGGCGGGGCGGTGAACCGGCTCGACTGTCAACGGTCGTCGAGAACTTATCAATTCTCGACACCCGTCGGTGCGCTCGGCTCAGGCACCGGTCTTCTTGTGTGGATCTTGACGGAGATGAAGATGAGTGCGGCGGCTGCCGAACGCGACACGGAACCGCGTGCTGGCCTTCGTGTCGAGGCTCTTCAACCTGTTCGAGACGTGGGAATGGAAACCACAGCACACTAACCCGGTACGAGGCGTCGAGCGGGCGAGGGAAGAGGCGAGAGATCGGGTACTGGACTCCGGTGAGTTGGCGACTCTGGCGGCCGCTCTCGACCAACTTGAAGAGAAGCATCCGGCGAGTGTGGCGACGATTCGTGTCGCGGCGCTGACCGGGCTGCGAATTTCGGAAGTCTGCTCGATTCACTGGGAGCATGTCGACTTCGAGAGCGGGCGCGTGACGCTGCCGGAGACGAAGACCGGCAGGCGGGCATAACCTCCCGGAGGCGGCTCTCGCCATCATGCGCTCTCGACCAAGGATCAACAGGAATGACCACGTGTTCGCGGTCGACGCGCGCGGACCGTTGACGTATCGGACCGCCCGCACACACTTCGCGGCGGCGGCGCGGCTGGCGGGCCTGACGGACGTTCGGCTGCACGACCTGCGGCGCACGGTCATGACGAACGCGGCGGCGGCGGGTGTTGGCACGCACGTGCTGCGAGACCTGCTGGGTCACAAGACTACGGCGATGGCGGACCGGTACGTGCGGGGGGTTGGCTTGCCAGTCGCGGACGCACGGCGCGCAATCGGCGCCGCGATGGTGGCGGCGATGGCCGGAGGAGGGGCTCGGGACTGACCTTGGCATGGCACGCGGTCGGCATACTTGCTTTCGGAACGCAACCGGAGGCAAGCAAGTGTTCGACGACCACAAGCTATATCTCGCCGGTGATCCGGCGTTGCTGGTGCTGGGCCGCCCTTCAACTCTCGCGCATTGGAGGAGTGAGGGTCGCGGGCCGGCGTTCATCAAGCTCGGCTCGCGAGTCGCCTACCGCGGCTCGGACCTCAACGAGTGGCTGGCCGCTCAAACCGTCCGACCGACCGACGGCCCGCAAGCGGGGACCTGACCCTGACCCACCGGTGCCCGACCGCATCCGGCCCGACCGCGCGTGCATCCACCGAGGCGATTGGCGCTGCCTCGGCGTCGGCACGGAACTAGCGGGCAAGACCGCTGGCAGCGCCCATGGCCAGGCACTCGCTGAACCGGACTCGGCACAATGGGATCGTCACGAAACAGGCCAGCGCCGGGGCCGCCGGGTGGAGATCGCCGACACGGCCCCGGTCACCGTCGTCGCCGACCCCGCCGCCGCCGCCCGGCTGGACCCGACCCGACGCCTCATTACCGTGGCGGGGGTCCTGGGAACGCCGCGGTACGATTCGCTGCCCGATGGAAGGACTCCCGTCGCGGCGGCGGGGCGGTGAACCGGGTCGACTGTCAACGGTCGTCGAGAACTTATCAATTCTCGACACCGGTCGGTGCGCTCGGCTCGGGCACCGGTCTTCTCGTGTGGATCTTGACGGAGATGAAGATGATGGCTGTGGGCGCTTCTTGCGAGTCCCGCCCCGAGCAGCTCTGCGTCGCACTGGTTGCGTCTGCCAGCGCACCGAGTGTGACCAAGTGGTCGCAACGCTTTGACCGAGAAGGGCTGGACGGCCTCAAGGACAAGCCGGGCCGCCGGGGCCAAGCCGACGATTCCGCTGGCCACTGTCCGGCGGGTGGTCGAGGAGGCGGGCAAGGCGCCGCCAGGGCGGCAACGCTGGAGCACCCGCTCGCTGGCTCGGGAGGTCGGCATCTCGGCTCACAGCGTGGCGCGCATCTGGCAGAGCCAAGGGCTCAAGCCGCATCGTCTGCGCACCTTCAAGGTTTCCAGGGACAAGAAGTTCGAAGAGAAGTTCTGGGATGTGGTAGGTCTCTATCTGGACCCACCCGAGATGTCACTGGTGTTGTGCTGCGACGAGAAGACGCAATGCCAGGCCCTGGAGCGCACGCAGCCGGGCCTGCCGTTGGGCCGCGGCCATATCAGGACGCAGACACACGATTACATCCGGCACGGCACCGTCACGTTGTTCGCTGCGCTGAGCTACCTGGAGGGCAAGCTGATCTACCGCACCGAACAACAGCCCACGCACGTGGAGTGGCTGCGCTTCCTCAAGCAGATCGACTGCGAGACTCCCGAAGCCGTCGACCTCCACCTGATTGCCGACAACTATTGCACTCACAAGCACGGGAAGGTGGTCAGCTGGTTGAAGAAGCACCAGCGTTTCCACACGCATTTCATTCCGACATCGAGCTCCTGGATGAACATGGTGGAGCGATTCTTCGCCGACCTGACGCAGGATTGCGTGCGCGCAGGGAGCTTCACCAGCGTCGCTGAACTGGTCGAAGCGATCACGGTCTATCTTGCTTGTCGGAACGAGAATCCGAAACCCTACAAGTGGAAGGCGGACGGTGCGAAGACGCTGGCCAAGATCCAGAGGGCTCGGAAGGCTCTTGAGAAGAGCCTTCACCGTTAAATTGACCCAATTATCGGGCAGGACACTAAATCGACGGTCTCGACGATCGGCTGCATCACCGCCAGGCAACTGCGGCGGGTCGGGGCTGGCGTTGCTGACCCACCATACGGCTCGGTTGAGGGTGCCCCAAGCGTAGTGGAAAGTCGGTGGCGACTCCTGCCCGGCTGTGGTATCAGTCGGGTGTGTTCAAAAGGAGGAGAGGCCACCGATGAAGAAACCGTACAAGATCGTTTCGGGCGCGTCCGCGCCGAACCGCCGGGAACTGGCGGACTGGCTGGCGAAGGACGGGCAACTGCTGATCCCGCTGGTCGAACTGCTGGAGAAGGGCGAGCGAGCCATCGACGAGGTGATCGACGTGATGGGCCGGGCGACCATCGAGGCCGTCCTGCGGATGAGCGCCGAGCAGGTGGCGGGGCCGAAGGAGCAGGGACGGCGCGACGCCGACCGGGATCTGTACTGGCACGGGGTGCAGGCGGGACGTGTGGCATTGAAGGAGCGGCAGTTGCGGGTCGACAAGCCGCGGCTGCGCAAGAAGCGGCCGCGGGCCGATGAGCCGGGCGAGGTGGAGATTCCGGCGTATACGGCGTTGCAGGCGGATCAGCCACTGGCCGACCGGATGCTGGAGCTGGTGCTGCAGGGCGTGTCGACGCGCAAGTACGAGAAGGTGCTGCCGGCGCTGGCCGACCAGGTGGGGGTGAGCAAGTCGGAGGTCTCGCGGGAGACCATCGAGGCGGGGACGCGCGTTCTGAAGGAGTTGGCCGAACGGGACCTGGGCAAGTTGGACGTGCTGGTCGTCTACCTCGACGGGATCGTGTTCGGGAACTACCACGTGGTGGCGGCGGTCGGTGTGGATGCGGATGGTCGTAAGCACGTGCTGGGGCTTTGCGGCGGGGCATCGGAGAACACGGAGGTCACCGCTGGCCTGCTCGAAGATCTGGTGACGCGGGGCCTGCGGGCTGACCGGCGGCGTCTGTTCGTCATCGACGGCGCCAAGGCGCTGCGGCAGGCCATCGGGCGGGTGTTCGGGTCGGCGAACCTGGTGCAACGTTGTAGAAACCACAAGGTAAGGAACGTCTTGGGTCATCTGCCGAAAGAGCAGCACGAGCAGGCGCGTTCGACGCTTCGGGCGGCGTGGAAGCTGGACGCCGACGAGGGCATCCGGAAGCTGGAGCAGTACGCCTCGTGGCTGGAGCGGGAGTGGCCGTCGGCGGCGGCGAGCCTGCGCGAAGGGCTCTCGGAGTTGTTCACGGTCAATCGCCTTGGGCTGCCGAAGCCGCTGCGCCGCTGCCTGACGACGACGAACATCATCGACTCGTCGCACGCGGGCGTTCGCCAGCACACGAATCGGGTGAGTCGCTGGCAGAGCGAGGAGATGGCGGTGCGGTGGGCCGCGGTGACGTTCCGAGAGACGGAGAAGCACTATCGCCGCATCACGGGCTATGAGCATCTCTGGATGCTGAAGGCGCACCTCGACGAAGAGAATGGCGCCCTTGCCGAATTGCAGAAGGCGGGGTAATGTGTGTCTGTCGCTGCCGACTTTCAACTACTGGCGGGACACCCTCGCTCGGTTCCCGTTCATCGTGTCGCAGCCTCGGACCAAGTTGCCACATGGTGTTCCAGGTCTGACCCCGCCCGGGCGGGGGCAGAGGTGAGCCCTCGTCAGAATGTCGCGCCGGGTACCGGTCGAGCCCCGCGTTCGGGGAACCTGTCGCGCCCACGCAGTGCATCGGCGGTGCGCCTCCTCCATGCCCGCGCGTCTGGCGCATTAGTCCCTGGTCCACGGCACCAGCTGCTGCCCGCAACCTGGGAGCGTGGCTCCGGAGTCCTTTCCCCTGGCACGTGGCTTCCGCCTGTTTCGTGCGCGTCTGCCAGCGGCCGGCCGGCAGGCTGCCGGTAGGCTGTTTCTTGCCATGTCTTCCGTCAGACCGACTTCGGCTTCGTCTCCTCGGCTGCCGCCCGATTCGGCGGTCGGCGGCCCGTTCCGTGAGGTCCTCTCGCTGGACCGTCTCGTAACCGATGCCGGAACTCAGGTCCGCTCGGCCATTGACGACGACGTCGTCGACGAGTACGTGCAGGCGTTGGCCGCCGGCGCTCAGTTCCCGCCTGTGGTTGTTTTCCGTGCCGACGGCGCGGAAATGCTCGCCGACGGTTACCACCGCGTCTTCGCCTACCGGAAGGCTGGGCGTTTCGAGGTCCCGGCCGATGTGTATCACGGCACTCGTGAGGACGCGCTCTGGTTCGCCCTCGGCGCCAACCGCGCTCACGGTCAGCGTCTCACCGGTGCGGACAAGCGGCACGCCATTGAGCTCGCCTACCGTGCCTGGCCGGACCTCAGCCAGGTCCGCATCGCGACTCAGGTCGGTTGCACTCAGCAGTACGTTTCTCGGGTGCGCGGTCAACTTACAACTAGTTGTAAGTTGCCGGATCGGGTTGTCGGCGTCGATGGCCGCCGCCGCGCGGCCACGCGTCCGGCGTCTTCGTCACGGCCTGAAGCTACGCCTAGCTCCGACGCCGCTGCTGATTCCCCTGCGCCCGTTGCGGGCGACGCGCGTTCTGGCTTGGACGTCGACTCCCGTCCGGACTGCGCGGTGCCCGTTGGTTCGCCTGATGGAGACCCATCTCTGCCGCCGTTGTCTGAGTCTCAAGTCTCCCAACCACCAGCTCCCGACGTTGATCGTTCCGAGCCTTCTTCATCGTCCGATTCGGCGCCGGCAGGTCCCGGCGAGCGCGCCAACGCCATTCAGTCGGTTCGCGATCGGTCGAACCGGATCGTCTCGGTGGTCGCCTACGACGCGAAGAACCTGACAGCGCAGGAGGACCTCATCGAGTTCGCCGCGCTCGACCATGCCCAGGTCCCGGATTGGATTGCCGACCTCGAAGAGGCCCGCCGCGGTCTCGGCCGCTTCATACGCCGGCTTCGTCAGGAGATTGCAGATGGATCCTCGTCCACGCCGGTCGAAGATTGAAAAGGTCAGCCTCGACACGTTGCGTGTCCCTGCGCCCGGTAAGGCTCAACGGCCTTTCCGGCAGGCCAAGGGAGACGAGATCGCGGGTAATTTCGACATCGACAGCTTCGGCTTTCCGGTTGTCTGCCGCGTCGAAAACGTCAACTGGCTGGTCGACGGCCAGCATCGCGTCTACGGCATTCAACAGTCCGGCTATGCCGCGGCAACCGACCAGATCGAGTGCGAGGTCTACGAGGGCCTTGCGCTGTCCGAAATGGCGCACATGTTCCTGGGCCGCAACCACAGCACGCCGGTCAACGGTTTCGAGCGCTTCAGCGTGGCGGTGACTGCGGGCTATCCGATCGAAACGGCGATTGCCGGGATCGTGACGAGTCTCGGCCTCAAGCTCGGTTATGCCAAGAATACCGGAAATGTCTATGCGGTCGGCGCATTGCGCCGGGTATACGAACGTGACGGAGCGCTGATCCTCGAGCGCGTGCTGCGTGTGTTGCGCGACGCGTACGAGTCGAGTCCAAAAGGTTTCGACCAACGGCTCATCCAGGGCCTGGGACTGGTTCTGACGACGTATTCGGTGATCGAGGACGAAGTGCTGGTCCGTGGGCTGGCGAGCGAACGGCACGGGTTCCACGGTGTCCACCGACGCGCCGAGGACTACCGGGAGCGCCTCGGGCGCAAGGTTCCCGAGTGTGTTGCCGCCGCTGTCGTCGACATCTACAACAGCCAGACTGGCAAGAAGGGCGCTCTCGTCAAATGGTGGAAGGCGCACAAGGGCGGTCGCTTTCGCCGCGCGAGGGGTGTTCCGTTCGACGGCTAGGCGTTGGCCCTCTGCCCGGCTCGAGCGCGTCGTGACGCTACGGCGGACCGCTCTGGCGCCCCGAGGCTAGTTTCGGCGGCGCTCGGCTTTGACGGCCGCTGCGTACGGCGCGTCGCTGCCTGCTCCGGCCTGTGTCTGAGTCTCCGACTGTTCAACGGGACCGCGTCCGGTTAAGCCCCGCGCGTGCGGGGATGATCCATTCACCCGTTCCGCCGCGAAGGCCGCGGCCAACGCTCCCCGCGCAGGCGGGGATGAACCCTGCACCGAGGCGTGGGAAACCTGAAGAGGGCCGCCGGAGAGCGCCGCGGGAAAAAGCCCCCGCCCGGGACCCGAGGCCGTGAACGACGAAGGCGAGTGGCAGCGCAACTACCGCAAGTCGCTCGAGCAGCTCCAGGCCAACCGGGACGCGCAGAGCACGGGACCGCGATACGTGACGGTCAAGGAAATACAGGACGGCCAGACGGCCTACGTGACCAAGGTCGACCTGCGACGAGAGCGAACCGGCAAGCAGGGCTAGGCCGGCGCACCCTACGGCACAACACGCGTGGAACACCCGCCGGGGGCTGGCCTGCGGTGGTCCTGTGTGGCCCGCCGTGTACGGGCCGGTAGCCCCATGGGGGCCAGGAACCGTAAGCGCCCGCGCCCAGGTGGGGCTCGGAATACGGATGGCGAAAGAACTCGGACAGGGGAGTGGCAGAAAGAGAAGTCCAACGGAAGCACAGACCAGAAGACGAGGAGAGGGAAATGGAATCCTGGAGCCGACAGGCCACCGAGAGAGAGACCACGCACCTGCCACTAGGCGAGCGCCCCACCGCGTACCCACCGGGCATCGACGGGCCAGGACCAGGATTCAGCGGTGACCTGCTGGTACGGGTGACCGTAACGAGCGCGGACACCGACGCCGGTTTACCGATGGCCGAGCCGGCACCGGTGCCGAAGAAGCGGGCGACCGCGTGCAATGCGAAGCAGGCGCGCTCGGTGCACGCCGACGAGCTGCCGGTGGTCAGCCGGATGGCCATCGCCACCGGAATGAGCGACGACCCGGGCTGGCTGGGCGTCCACGGACCCCGAATCACTGCAGGCTACGGTCCCGGAGGACCGACCGAGGGATCGGGAGACACCGACACCTACCGGGGAGCGAACCGCCAGGCGGTGGAACTGCCAATCGGGGGCGTCCTGGTCAGCCGGGCGAACGACCGGAGCACCGAACGCAAGGGCTGGAACATCTGGCGGGTGCTGCCGGCCGGACCCGCCGCAGTGCTCGAGGCGTCCGTCGACGACGACCCGGAAGGTGGAGAACGGATCGCGATAGCACGGGCGATCGACCGGAACATCCACGAAGCGTTCGAAGATGCGGTCAGCCGGCTGACGGCAGCCGGATCGCACACGACCCAAAAAGTATTGGCCGGAATAGCAAGCTGGACCGCCGCGGAGAACCGGCGGCTCGCAGTGCAGGGGACGGGCCGCAACCGGGCCCGCCGGCGGCAGAGACGATAGCAGGGACCTGAGCAGAGCAGAGAAGGAGATGACGACGATGACAAGATCAGGAATCCCCGCAGGCAGCCTGGCCGACCGCAAACCAGCACCCGCCGAACCCGGAAAGACCGTACGGGGGCCCGAGCAGACGGCGGCGCCGGCCGGGGTCGCGGATGCCTCAGAGCATGAGGCCGGTGGGCTGGTGTACACCGGGATCGGCTCCAGACAGACGCCTCCCGAGATGCTCGAGGCGATGACCGAACTGGCCCGCGAGCTGGAGCGGAGCGGATGGCACCTGCATTCCGGTGGAGCCGACGGCGCCGACACGGCGTTCGAGAACGGCACGACCAAGGCAGGACGGACCGTCTACCTGCCCTGGAAGCGATACAACGACCGCACCGGAAACGAGTGCGTGACGCTGACGAACAGCGAGCAGTCGCATGCGCAGGGAATCGTGTCGAAGTACCACGGCGCGTGGGAGCGCTGTTCGAGAGGCGCACGGGCGCTGCACGGACGGAACGAGGCAATCATCCACGGCCTCGGACATGCACCCACCGACCGGCGGGTCGACGCTGTAATCTGCTGGACACCGGGCGGCGCGACACAGGGCGGGACCGCCACTGGAATGAAGATGGCGCGAACCGCCGGTATCCCGGTACTGAACCTGGCGCGCGTGAGCGCCGCCGACGCCCTGGTGACGATGCACACGATCGCGAGAAAAAAGCTCGCGACCGGCTGAAGCGACAACCGGAACCATGTACTGCGCCTTGGAGTTCGGCTTCCACGAAGGTAGACGGAGGATCACATCGGTCTGCTCCAGCGGTGTGTACAACAACATCTCGACCGCCACGGGGTGGCGGGGCGGGAGGCACCGCGACCCAAGCGACGAACACAGACGGGTCATCCTGGAAATCCGCAGCAAGGAGCTGTACAACACGCTCGAGTTGGACAGAACGGCCCGCCACCGCATCGTCAAGGAAATACTCAAAGCAGTCGTGAGCCAGAATCAGGTCAACTGCAGCAACATCCCCACGATCGCCGAATCGGTCGCACCCGCACAGATGCTGACACTCAAACGCGCGATGGACACCACGCTGCCACTCGGAGGCGCGAACCGGTTGAGCGAAGCATCCCTCACGAAGTACGCCGCACAACTGCTGCTGAACACTCACCATACCGCAGGAAAAGCCATCACCTCGACGGGGAGATGGCCACGGTCGTGGACAACGACAGCGGCCAGGAGCAGCGGAAACCGCATGGGAAGGGCCTCCCGGCACACACAGGTCACGCTGCTCAAATGGCAGCAACAGTACAGACGGTGGCCAGACCCCGATGCGCTGCTAGCCAAGTGGGAAAAATACTACAGCCGGTACCACACCAGCCATGGAGAACCATGGGGTAGTGAACCAGCATGATCGCTGATCGGACCGACCCGGGTCCACGCGAACTGAACCAGAGCCAAGGAACAGCAGCAGTGGCGTCCACCGAATGGACGCCCGCCGGAATAGCCCGCGGCGACGCCTCATGGCGAGGTCCGGCCTGTGCATCGAGCAACGAATGACAACGCCCGGACCAGACAGGCCACGGGCAGGCGACCGCCGTGCGCCCGGGCTCCGGCCCGGCAGGGTCGATCACACGGGGCGAGACCGCGGGCCCCGGCAACGGAACCGCGATCCAAAGGACCGACAGGCGCCGGAGCGCCAGGCCCACCGAACGCACGCGACGGCGAGGACCGCCTGAGCCACACCACCAACCGGGGGTCACGAAGCCCTCCTCCCCGAGTCGTGAACACGCCTGCCGACGGCAGCCGGCCGACCGGACGGGAGGAAGCCGAACCCGAGTCCCGCCCGAGCCTGGAACAAGGCGTACCGGGACCAAAACCGACCAGCTCTCCGCGGGCCCTCGGAGCCTGTTCGGGGCGCTTTTGGTCTATAGACCAGAATCGGCCCCCAAGCCGACTCAGAGTGCTAAACATGACGCCGCCAAAAAGGCGGAAAACCCCAAACAGCACCCTACACGGACGCCGGCACCGAAAAAGCCGATCCGGAGACGTCCGCCGGACCGTACCAGCAGCGAAAAAAGGAGACGAAACGATGACCGGAACTGACCGACAGCAGGAGCGCCCCGGCGCCGAAGATGCAGGCCGCTGCCAGACGCAGGAGGCATTCCGCGCGGCGCCGGAATTCGCGAAAGAGGACGCCAAGCCGTCCCAGGTGGGAACACCCGACGAGACGCTGCGCGTGTTCAAGGACGGGAACGGCGTCGCTCGCGCGGGTCTGTACCCGGGAACGACGCCCGACGTGGACGACCACTGGGCGCACGGCGAGCCGATGACCGATGAGACCGACGTCGCCGTAGCGCGGCGACTGACCGGAGACGACGAGAGCGAGACCAGCGACGCATTGCTGGGAATCGCGTACGGGCGGCTGGTACAGGCTGGAAAGCGAGACGCAAGAGTGCTGATTCCTACCCGGCTGCAGCCATGGGCGGTACGGCTCGACAGTACCCAGGCCAGGCCGACGTTCGAAATGGCGACCAGCAAGACGTCGGCCGCAGCAGCGGCTGCCGTGAGCGCTCTCGACAACGCGGTGCGCGGTTACACCGCGAACCCGATGACCTGAGTCCGAAAAGGACCAAGCAGATGGAGTTCAGGAACATCTCCGACGTGATCGTACGGCGGCTGGAGGGACGGTGCAGATTCCGGATCGGCACCACGAGTGAGCAGACGCTGTGGCAGCAGAGGCCCGACAGGGCCCTGTACAGCGTCCCAGCCAGGCTGCGTTGCATGCGAGCGGCAAGCGCCAAGTTCCGAAACGCCCTGAACTGGTGGCTCCGGGCATGCAAGGGGACCAGCGCCGCCGACCCGACCAGCCGGGACTACGGCCGGTGGCAACCAGGCGCCAGGCGCTGCAAGCTGACGCTAATCGACGACGGCCCGCGGGTGGACGAGACCGCCAGAGCGCTGGCGCGCATGCCCCACGAGGAGAGCCGAACGGTCGGGCAGGACCTGCGGACGTGGCTCAGCCGCCGGCATCCCTGGACGGGAGGAGACCGCATACGCGATCTCATGGACGACGAGACCGGGTCGCTGGCTCCCGCCGGGTCGAGCGACTTCGGCGAGCAGCTCCAGAAGCTCAACGAGAAGTGGTCCGACGACATCGAGGTCGACACGAGCGTGGGGAACAACGACGAGCCCACGGCAGAACGACCCGTGGTGCTCCGACGAAGCGACGAACTCGGAGAGACCCGGGTCCTGGCGGCGCTGCTGACGCCGCAGAGCGGCTGCAGCTACGAGCAGGTGCTCGAGGCATTGAAGAAGACCGAAGGCGAGAGTCGACGGCAACTGTTCCTGGAAGTCGGGGACATCCGCCGGTACCACGCCGACGAGCTGAACGACGCTCTGGAGATGCTCAGCTACGAGTTCAGGATACTCGTCAGCAGGGAGCAGCTCGCCCTGATCCGCAGGACCACGCACGCAACCGTGATCGAGGAAGCGCTCCGGCCCGACGACATGCCGGGCGGGCCCGGCAACTGGCCAACGGGACCGGTGCAGGCGAACGGCCATTTCAGCGAAGCGGACCACTGGAGGAAGGCACAAGAGGCGCTGAGAAAGGAGTACGACGAGATCGCGGAGGGTGTCCCGCCAGTAGTTGAAAGTCGGCAGCGACAGACACACATTACCCCGCCTTCTGCAATTCGGCAAGGGCGCCATTCTCTTCGTCGAGGTGCGCCTTCAGCATCCAGAGATGCTCATAGCCCGTGATGCGGCGATAGTGCTTCTCCGTCTCTCGGAACGTCACCGCGGCCCACCGCACCGCCATCTCCTCGCTCTGCCAGCGACTCACCCGATTCGTGTGCTGGCGAACGCCCGCGTGCGACGAGTCGATGATGTTCGTCGTCGTCAGGCAGCGGCGCAGCGGCTTCGGCAGCCCAAGGCGATTGACCGTGAACAACTCCGAGAGCCCTTCGCGCAGGCTCGCCGCCGCCGACGGCCACTCCCGCTCCAGCCACGAGGCGTACTGCTCCAGCTTCCGGATGCCCTCGTCGGCGTCCAGCTTCCACGCCGCCCGAAGCGTCGAACGCGCCTGCTCGTGCTGCTCTTTCGGCAGATGACCCAAGACGTTCCTTACCTTGTGGTTTCTACAACGTTGCACCAGGTTCGCCGACCCGAACACCCGCCCGATGGCCTGCCGCAGCGCCTTGGCGCCGTCGATGACGAACAGACGCCGCCGGTCAGCCCGCAGGCCCCGCGTCACCAGATCTTCGAGCAGGCCAGCGGTGACCTCCGTGTTCTCCGATGCCCCGCCGCAAAGCCCCAGCACGTGCTTACGACCATCCGCATCCACACCGACCGCCGCCACCACGTGGTAGTTCCCGAACACGATCCCGTCGAGGTAGACGACCAGCACGTCCAACTTGCCCAGGTCCCGTTCGGCCAACTCCTTCAGAACGCGCGTCCCCGCCTCGATGGTCTCCCGCGAGACCTCCGACTTGCTCACCCCCACCTGGTCGGCCAGCGCCGGCAGCACCTTCTCGTACTTGCGCGTCGACACGCCCTGCAGCACCAGCTCCAGCATCCGGTCGGCCAGTGGCTGATCCGCCTGCAACGCCGTATACGCCGGAATCTCCACCTCGCCCGGCTCATCGGCCCGCGGCCGCTTCTTGCGCAGCCGCGGCTTGTCGACCCGCAACTGCCGCTCCTTCAATGCCACACGTCCCGCCTGCACCCCGTGCCAGTACAGATCCCGGTCGGCGTCGCGCCGTCCCTGCTCCTTCGGCCCCGCCACCTGCTCGGCGCTCATCCGCAGGACGGCCTCGATGGTCGCCCGGCCCATCACGTCGATCACCTCGTCGATGGCTCGCTCGCCCTTCTCCAGCAGTTCGACCAGCGGGATCAGCAGTTGCCCGTCCTTCGCCAGCCAGTCCGCCAGTTCCCGGCGGTTCGGCGTGGACGCGCCCGAAACGACCTTGTACGGTTTCTTCATCGGTGGCCTCTCCTCCTTTTGAACACACCCGACTGATACCACAGCCGGGCAGGAGTCGCCACCGACTTTCCACTACGCTTGGGGCACCCTCCAGATCGCGGCCGAGTACGGACAGCACGACGCCGAATACCTGCTACCCGGCGGAACACGGAACAGGATCACGGTAAACACGAACGGTCACCTGCGATAGAGGGCCAGCAGCCACCGGAAGGCAAAACACCTGTAACGCGGGAGGACGCCGACGCCGCGTACGGGAAGCACTACGTCGATGCCGTAAGACAACAGCCCTCGCCCCGTTCCGACAACGCGCACGCGCAGCGGCTGCTCGAACTCGTCAACCCCTTGATGACCGCGTTCATGGAGGGCTGCAGGGACCAGACCACGCACGAGTACTGGGTGCGCAGGAAACCGTTCGGACGGGACATCGGCCGCCCTGTACGGATCGCACTCGCGATACGGCCGGACGCGTGCGCTCACCCTCCGATCGCGCCCGAGACTGTCCGTAGTACGCATCCGGGACTACGAGACCGGAACCGCCGTCGAGGTGGAGGCCCTGGGTGAAACCCCGGCCGTGGTACGAGCGAAGGCGACCGCCGAAGCGCCGTGGCGCCAGATCGACTTCCACGACAGCGACCTGAACGCCGCAATCGCGCACGTGGTGGACCCGGTATCGGACCACCGATCGCTGCCGGCACGCATCGACGTCCTCGAACAGATCGCACACTTCCTGTACGACAACGAGACGGTCGACCGGAGAGGCCAAGTCCGCCTGACCGAACCCGACGAGAAGGTGACGACGATCACCGGAACTCCCAAGAAGGTCCTTGCACTGGTCGCAGAAACCGTGACCGCGGCCCGGGGGGCGTACGGCGAGATCGGCTGGACGCTGGACGGGATCGACAGGACGGGCGCGCGCATCGTCCTGCACTCCCCACAGAGCGAGACCATCAGCGACACGCTCCGAAGCAACTGGGTGGCCGACCGCGAGCCGCCCAAACCGAAACTCGCAACCGTGAAGGCTCACCAGAGCAACCGCCGGCTGGTGCAAAAGCTCATCAGCGAAGCACTCGGCCACCAGAACAAGCGCCCTGTCTGGAACGGAACCCCGTACCAGACGCGAATCACCGGTTTCGCGCTCACAGCGGCCGGCGAGTAGAACAGCCGACACCACGAATCACCCCAGCCGGCCGAGACGTCCGCCGGCCGGCAACTGCACCCCAAGCGTAGAAGTCGCCGTCGCGGCCGCAACGGCGCTACCCGGAGAAACAGGACGCAAAGCCCATGAGAAACCTGCTGAGCATGCCGGCCAGAGACGTCATCCTCGTCGACGCCAACGGAAGACGCCAACTACTCGAGAGCCCAAAGGTTCCGCTACCCGAAGTCGCCCGGCTCGGCCAGACGAACACGCCGACCGGAACCGCACAACGCGCGGTACCCACGGTACGCCTCACCGAGATCGGCTCCACACGCACTGCCGAGTGGAACATCGCACTGGCCGACCAGATAGCAGGCGACCAGGACGAAACCGGAGACGGCATGGTGCTGATAGACCGGGACCTCCTGGGTCTGGTATGGCCGAAGCTGAGAAAATACGTCTTCGCACCCGGAAGAGTCAGACCGCTCCGGAAAACCGACGACAAGTCGACGTCGACAACCGTCACCGGACTGTTTCAGCTCGCCTGGACCAACAGCGACTGAGGAAAGGAAGCGTGAGACTCAACCGACGTTGGAGACCGAGGCCGGGACCTGCCGACCCCTACAGCAGAACGGCGACGATGCTTGCCGCCGTCGTGCTGACGGCGGCCACCCAGAACGCCCCGGGCACCGGGGCCTGGTACCTCATCGGCAGCATCGTCCTGCTGTCCGAAGTCGTCCGCGCGAACAGACAGAGCAAGGCGCCGTTCCTGATCATCGCGACACTCAGCTTAGCCGCGATGACGTTCTACCCGCCGCTGACTGGGACGGGAATACCGGCAATGGCCGCCGCGGGAGCATGCACGGCGACCTCGTGCGGATGGCGGGCAGTCAACCGCAAGACCGGGAGCGAACGAAGAACATGAAGCTGAAGCACGCAATCATCGGCAACTACACCGGGGAACGCAGGGACGCGGTACTGTGTCCGCCGAACCAGGCCACCGTCATCAACGACGCCGACCACAGCGGCCGACGAGTACTGCACGCGATCGCATGCAGCCTGGCGATCTACCGAGACCCCACGCGCACGCACCCGTCCAAGGGTTGGACGAAGGGCCAGATAGACCCGCCGGAACTGCAGCTACCGGACGCCGGAGCGGACCAACCGGCCAGCGGGAGCCAACAGGCCAAGCCCGCGAGCACGCAGGACCCGGCGACCGTGCTCATCGAGACCGCAAACGGATCGCGATGGAAACGCTGGGTCGATCCGGACAGCGGAAGGACAGAGACGCTGGTCGAGACACTGGCGAAGGGCGACGAGCGAACCGCGATCATCGCACTCGGGATCACCCCCCACGTGGACGAGTACTTCGACGGACTGGACCACCAGCCGGGCGCCGAGCGGGAACACAGCCCGAACCAGTACACGAGAACGCAGGACCCGCCGCCGACGGCGGACGAGATCCTCGAGCGAATCCACAAACGGATCGAGAACGCCTTTCGGGATACCGACCCGAGCACCGAACGATCCGCAATCCTGCTGCTGGACAGCACCGAGTTCGAGTGGAACCGCGACGAGTTCGACAACTTCCTGGCACGCGTTGCAAGAGAATCACCCGAGACACAGGTGATCGCGTACCGCCCGCCGCGATAATACCGAAGCGCCCGAAAGCGCAAGTCCGGAGACGACGACGATGCAGAGCCAGAGCACGAAGAACTCCGCGCGATGGTCAGCCGACAAGCCGTTCAACCAGCTGCCGCCGATGCCGCCAGACGACATCCTCTGCACCAACGCAGCAGTCGCAGGCGCCGAGAACGCGCTGACGGCGCTGACCGAGGCCAGAAGCATGACGGCCACGAAAGTCGAACGCCGGACGACTTGGCGAACCGTGCCGCTGATGGAGGCATGGGCCAGCTCGCAAATCGAGAACGTCCTGACCACACCGGGACGGATGCTGGAGCTGCGTTCGCCGGACTACGAGAACAACGACTGGGCGACAGCAAGCGCGATACGCCTGCAGGGGCAGGTACTCAACCTGTGGCTGAACGATTCCGAATGGGCGTCAACAGAAGCAGCGAAGAAAATATGCTCCGAGACCAAGGGGTGCCAGATGCCGCTGCGAGAGGAACCCGGCACCGTAATCGTGGGTCCCCGGGGAGTCGTCTACACGCCGCCAGACGAGCCGAACGTCGTCAGAAACGCACTCCGCGACCTGTGGGAACAACTCCTCGAACCGTGCGAGCCGACCGTACGCCTCATCCGGATGGCTGCAGGCCACTACCAGTTCGAGGCGATACACCCGTTCCACGACGGAAACGGCCGCACGGGCCGCGCACTACTCGTCGCCGGGATCGCCGACGCGAAGCTTGCGGAGACACCGCTGTGCGCACCCAGCCTGCAGATCCTGGGAACCCGGCAGGAGTACTACCAGCGCCTCAACAACGTGCGTCAGGAGACGGACTGGGAGCAGTGGACGCTCTACATGCTGCGCGTCATCGAGCAGAGCACACGCTGGTGCATCGACCGCTTGGCCGAATCGGGCGCACAAGCCGCCCAAATCGCCGACCAGAGCCAACAGATCCACACGTGGAGCACCAAGCAGCGGGACGCCGCCGAAGCGGCCATGAAGCTCACCTGGACGACCAGTCGAGAGCTCGTGTCCCTGGGGTTCTTCGAGACCACGGACCGAGCCTTGCGATTCCTGCGGAAGCTGGAAAGCGACGGCCATCTCAAGCGGGACGAGTTCACCACCAGAAACCGGTTTCGCGCGATACAAACCGAACGCACATGGACCGGCCAGTAACCCGCCAGACGGGAACGGCGGAAAGGAAGCTATGCCACGAGAACCAGAACCGGTACGGATCGAGACGCCGCGCGACCGCAGGAACGACGCGAACGTCGAGTACACCGTACGGATCCACACGGCCCATGAACCGAGCGGCCGGCGTCGAACCGTCAACCGCCAGGCGATCGTCGAAGCGACAAGTCCGGAGAGGGCAGGCGCGGTCGCAATCGGGCACCTGATGCAGTCCGAGAACAGCAATACCAAGGAGTCCGGAACGCGTTACAACATCGTCGTGACCGACGCCGCCACCAAGAACCGATGGACCGGAACGCTCGAGTACACATCAGCCGGAGAAGAACCGGCCCAGGCAGGAAAGAGAACCGCCGAGGGACAGTCCACCTACCGCCAGCGCGCGCAGCACGACAGCAACCCCCACCGCGACGAAACCGCCGACACCGCATCCAGGCGGAAAACACGGGCTGAAGTCATCGACCCGAAGTCGGATCGGAAGAACCCCGACGACCAGACCAAGCCGTTGTACTACGTCAAGCTGCTCTCGCAGCAGCCCGAGCAAGGGGAGCCGATGCCACTCGACGCCGACGCGACCGTACGCGGCGGCGACGCGCTCAAGGCGGCCGAAGCAGCTGTACGCAGCTTCCGGACCGAAATGCCCGGGCTCGTGAGCCGGCAGGGACGCCAGACGACGTACCAGGTCGACGTCGTTCGTCAGGCCGAAGAGAACGAGCCGTACGAGGGCTGGCACATCGAAGTCATCTGCGACACCAAGAGCGGCGTGATCGGCGGACACGGCCACCGCAACAGCGACACCGTCCACTAGAACGCCGGACCCGGTCCAGCGACCCCGCCCTACCGGCCGACCGGACACAACGCCGACGGAACCACCCTCCGCCGGACCACCGGCCCGTAGGCATCGTAGACCTCCGACACGACCAACCGACGCACCGACGCGGGAAACACCAGCTCGACGCGCCCGGCCTGGAGCACGATCAGAGCGGCCTCGACAACCGCATAGAGGACGTGAGGCGTCAGACGCTCGGGGCGAACGTGAAGAAACGCCTCGACGGCGCCGGGGACGTGACCGCGGTCGGTAACATCGAGACGCAAAGCCAGCGGAAAGTCCGACGAGAACTCGTACGCCAGGCGCCGCGCGGCAGCGCCCAGCCCGGGGACGCCGTCCGGAAAGCCGACCACCAGCGCGAGCCCCGTGAAGTCCACAGGCTCGGCGAACAACGCGTAATCAGCAACAATGACGCGAGCCACCCGGGCCGGGAGCCCACCGAACTCCGCATGACAGTCGTCGTGACAGTCCGCACAGACAAAGAGTCGGGAGGCTGACGCCGGGACACTCGAAACCACCATGTAGCCGACCGCGCCCGTCCTCACCACGAAACGGCACAACCCGCACGATGCGTCCCGGGACACGACGACCCGGGCATGTGCACGGGCACGCATCAGTTGGTCCCAGAGCGACCGCCGGCGTTGCCAGATCCGGTAGCACCCGTCGCAACGGTGGTGAGTACGGTCACGAACACGCGAAGGCCCTGTAGACCTGTCCGGGCGAGGATTCACGGCGCAGTCGATACAGATGCCCGCAGCAGCCAACGCATGCCTCTCGGTAACACTGCGAACGTATCGAAGAGGACGAGGCATCAGCACCCCGGATGCGACCAGACACAAGATGAACAGGCCCGGAACGGGCGCAAGAAGAGTACGGAGACCGTGCCCCGGACAACCACTGAGAACGGCCGAACGGCAAGCCTGCTCACGGTAAGGACGGCATCGACGCGCTACGATCTGCCAGATACGGCGCCATGCGGGGGGCACGATGCCCCGCCGAAAACGGCAGCCGCGAAGCAAGGGGAGCCAAACCGATGCAACGGAAGCGACTGTCAAAAGACGATCTTGTCGACCGTATCCGTGACGGACTCGACAAGAAGGGCTGGAAATCACCAAGCGCGCGACGCGGGCGATGGTCGACGAGATGGCCGAGGTCGCGAGCACCGAACTGGTCGAATGCGGCGAATTCGCCGTACCCGGGCTCGTACTGCTACAGGCATCGGGTCGGACCCGCCAAGTGGACGTCCCCGCCAACCTACACTAGATCCCGCCGACGCAGAAGGCGGACTAACGATGCGAAGACTGATCGTCGAGAGGTCGGAACACCCGGGGCATGCACCAATACGGGTGGGATCGATCACGAGCCGACGGGCGCATTCCCGATTTCCCGGAGCAGTGTGTAGGCAAAGATGGCCTGTGAGGCTGGGGGAGGTTGAGCCGGTCTTCGGACAGACGGGGAGGGTGGTACTGGACATTACGGCTCGGACTGCCCATGATGGTGCGTTGAAATGGACAAGAGCGCCATCGACACCCCGAGCCGCGAGATCGATCTTCGCAACATTCCCGTCCACCTGCGCACTGCCCTCCGGCCGGGCGCTGGAGTTTGAGGCGCGTGCTCCAGCGCCCAGGTCGGCAGAGGAAGCGGAGCAGTGCGAAGAGCAGCTGCGGGCCATCGCGGACGAGTTCTTCGGCGCCCTCCTCACCCCCGTGCTGCAACGCGCGGTGTGCTCCGCCGCGGTTGGCGACGCGGCGAGCGCCCTCGTGCGCCACCTGCCCCGGCGGATGCGGAGCGACGGGCTGGAGACCGTCAACGTTCGCACCTCCCGGGGCACGACGGTGCCGGTCACGACGCCGTATTACCGCGAGAAACACGCCCGTCGGGCGAAGCGGAGGCCGGGACTCTACCCCGCCTTGGTGGTGCTGGGCATCTACGACCGGTGCACGCCGAAGCTGGCCTCGGATGCAAGCCGCGCGGTCGCCATGCTCAGCTCGCTGGCTGAAGCGCAGGCGCAGCTCCGCTCCGACGGCATCGCCCTGGATATCAAGACCCTCCGCTCGACCGCCTATCGCTACGCTGCGCGGGCCCGAGCGGCCCAGCGGAGCGCGGCGTGCGGCCTGCTGGACCGCGTGACCGGGAAGCGGGTGGTCGTCTCCCTCGACGGGGGCCGCGTCCGCGTGAGGCGCAAGAAGCGTGGCCCCAAGACGAAGAAGGGGCGCAACCGATTCCATACCGACTGGAAGGAACCGAAGCTCCTCATCCTGTACGTCGTCGGCGACGACGGGCGACCGTCTCAGACGTGGGCCCCGATCATCGACGGCACGCTCCGGGGACCGGAGGCGGTCTTCGCCCTGCTGTTGTCGTACGCGCGGCAGATCGGCCTCAACGCCGCTGACAAGGTGCTCTTCATCGCCGACGGCGCGCCCTGGATCTGGCGACGCCTCCAGCGCCTCATCGCCGCGCTCGGGCTCTCGCCGACACAGGTGCTGGGGCTGATCGACTTCTATCATGCCGCGAAGCAACTCTCCGACGCGGTCAAGCTGCGCCGCTGGAGCGCGACGCAACGCACCCGCTGGCTCAACCGCACGCGGGGGCTGCTCAAGCGAGCACGGGTGGACGAGGTGATCACGGCCCTGCGGGAGCTGTGCCGCGGGCGCACGGCCGGCAAGATCCGCACGCACCTCAACTACTTCCTGAAGAACCGTCATCGTTTCGCCTACACCACAATGGTCGGGCTCGGGCTTCCGCGGGGCAGCGGTGCCGTCGAAAGCGCCATCCGTCGCGTCATCAATCTCCGCATCAAGGGCGCATCCATCTATTGGCTACCGGAGAGCGTCGACGCGATTCTTCTCCTGCGGTCTTTCTATAAGTCCGGCAGATGGAACTGTTTGCAGCGGATGGCCATGACGCCGGTGGGTGTGAGCGCGTGACCGGGAAATCGGGAATGCGCCCGAGCCGACTGCACGCCGGCGAACGACAGTACGAACCGGTATGCGAAAGGTGCGGTCGAAGGCTCCAGGCGCAAGAATCCTACGAAAACGCCGAGAGCCTGCTACGCCAGCATCGGTTGAAGTGCAGGCCGAGAATCGAGATCCGCCGCCTCGAGCCAATCGCGCCGCCGCGCGGTATCCCGTATACGGCTACCCAGGGGTCAGAACACGCCGGCCATCCACCAATCCGCATCGGACGGATCTACCACGACGGCGGGAATACAGACAACGCGACGTGGACCCCGGTATGCGAACGCTGCAGCCACTGGGTCCCACCCGGACCGAGCCACAACGAAGCGGTGAGCACGCTGCGGAAACACCGAAAAGCGTGCCGTCCCGGTGTTCACGGCAACGATCGAGCCAGCACAAGCGAGCAGACAGAAACCGCCCGCCCAACCGGAACGGCCGCATCAGCCAGGCGCGGACCACACGTAGCGAGGGTGGCAGTGCACCCGACGCACGTCTGACGCCGTGCCGCCGAATCCACCTCTGAAACCAGCACAACCAACCGGAGCGCCAGAGCTAGGCGCACCCGGGCGGACACCACGGACCGTTACCGCACAACCAGGTAACCGCGGAGACCATTCCGGGTGGCGGCGGAGAGAAACGTCTCACGCAGTGCACACCAACGCGAGTGGAAAGCCACGTTTTCTCCAGCTATACTCCGCGAATCGGCTACCAGCCCGGCCTGCCGGTGGCCGGGTGCGGGCCGGCCGGCAGGCCGGTTTCGGGCCGGCCCCGGCTGACGCCGGACCGGGACCGGGGCGTCCTGCCAGCGCGCGGGCCATGACCGGCCAGGGGCCGGCCCGGAGCGAAAAACGAGCGCACGGCTGACACCGTGCTCGAAACAGAGCCGGTTGAGCTCGTTGAGCTCGAACGCCGCCAATCGCAACTTGCCAACGTGTCGGTACGGCTCCCGATCGGGATCGTGGATTGGACGTGAACCCAGAGCCGGAATACAGGCGGCAACGACCAGCGGCGGGACAATCGTGGGCCGGCCGGTTGCCGGCCCTAGCCCGGCCGGTTGACCGGCCCGCGCGTAACCTGGCGCAGACCAGAACATCAGGACTCCTCCGGTGTCAGCGGTCGCCCGAAAGAGCGTCATTCTGGACGGGACGTCGACCACAACATGTAGGGGGTGTATGAGTGAGCATCGTCGGCAAGAGCCAGTCTGGACGAGCGTGCGCGGAGCCGGCGTCAAGGCCGTCAGCCCCGCGGATCGGGGGCGGAGCGAAGCGACGCGCCTTGACGTCGGTGAGCACACGCGCACGCTGTTGGCTTGACGATGCCGCCGGCGACCACGACATCTTGCGGTCGACCCGAGTCCAGTTTCTGTCAGTATGACCAGCATCGCGTTATGACAAGTGACGGTCAGCCGAGCGCCGTTGCCCCTGGCGTGGCGGGCATCCCCGCTACCTCGAGCTTGACATAGTACGCATGGTCTCTGCGGGTTCCCAGTGTCAGGGGACCAAGGAGGAGACCATGCTTGAAACGCTTTCCGTTCGCCCACGCATCTGCGACCAGATCCGGTCCGGGCCGTTGGGTCGTTGGGTCGACGACTTCGTCGACGTACTCATGACGCGCGGGTACGCGACGGGCACCGTGCGCGCGTGTCGCCGCATGTCGTCCGCCACACTACCGCGATGCACCTGCTCCAGGCCGGCGTCGACATGGCGACCATCGCGCTGTGGCTCGGCCACGAGCGACTCGAAACCACCCATCAATACGTCGAGGCGGACCTGCAACTCAAGGAAGACGCTCTGCGAAAACTCGAGCCGCTCGGTCAACGAACGCAGCGGTTCAAGGCCGACTCCTCGCTGTTGGCCTTCCTGGCGAGCCTCTGATTATGACCAGCAGACGACGTGCTGGACCCCGACCGCCACCGTCTCGCCGACGGTCACTTGTCATATTAATAGGGTCATTGGTTGCCTGACATCAGACAGGTAATTTCGGCCCGATTTCCTCATATTTCGGCATACTGCGAGGTCAGGATACTTATTTCCAGCTTAATAACGCGATGCTGGTCATACCTGTCAGTTCCTCGCGCTCGGCAACACCCGGTACCGGATAGCGACGCGGCCTCCGGTTCAGACGTTGGGCCGGGGATTCCGCACCGAAAACCGCAGTAATCGGCTGAAGAGTCCGAGGACCGTAGCGAGTCGTCTGCAAGGTGCGGATCGGCCGGCCGGTACGAAGCGACATTCCGGCCGAGCGCGCCACGTCGAGGCTGTCTACAGCGGGCGGTAGCCCGTACTCGATAGCCCTGCGCAACAAGAGCGCACGGCTGACACCGTGCTCGAGACAGAGCCGGTTGAGCTCGTTGAGCTCGAACGCCGCCAATCGCAACTTGACAACGTGTCGGTACGGCTCCCGATCGGGATCGTGGATTGGACGTGAACCCAGAGCCGGAATACAGGCGGCAACGACCAGCGGCGGGACAATCGTGGGCCGGCCGGTTGCCGGCCCTAGGAGTCTGCGCCGCAGGAGATTTGCGGCACGCAACGGGTCGCCGGCCCACGACCTGAGTCACGTGTCGGGGCGACTTCGCCGGTCAGCGGGGCGGGGTGGATTTTCGGTAGTTGGCGAACAGATGACGAAATTCGGTCCTCGCGGGCCGCATGGCCCGCCAGAGACCGCGATGCGCATCGATTTGTCGCCGTTGGGAGCCTCATCTCCTGCCTTCTACGCCGCCATCAGCGGCTGCAGGCGTTTGACGTTCAACGCCAGGCACACCAGGTCCCACTCGCACCGCACCTTCGCGAGTCCGCGCAGGCTGAAGCGCCGAAATCCCAGCACGTGCTTGATCCAACCGTTGGGAGCCTCCGACAACCACTTGCGCTCCGCATACGCCGTGCGGCCCGCCGGCGTCGCCAGCTTCTCCACCATGCGACCCGTCGCCGGATGGGCCTCCCGATCACGGGTAGCCGTCTGCTTAGGACACTGACGGGAATAACCTTGCCGCGTCCCAGGCGTGCCAAGCAGCGAAAGAGAGGCTGCGCCTTCGTGAAGTTGGCAAATCTATATCGATCACTGTCCTTACCCTCCCGGCCCAGCGCCACATACCCGTCAATGCCCCGCTTTTCCAGGTCCGTCAGGTCCCGCTCGTTGCAGTACCCCGCATCGGCCAGCACCGTCTCCGGCTGCGCGGCGAACGTCTCCTTTACCGCGTCGAGCAACACCGGCAACTCACCCTGGTCGCTCGCGTTCGCCGTCAGGTCCGTCGCCACCACCAACTGGTGCTCCGCGTCCACCGTCACCTGCGCGTTGTAGCACTGCTGGAATCCCTCGTTGCTCGTCTTCATGATCGAGCTTTCCGGGTCCGTGAAGTTGCTCTGCGCTTTCTCGTCCGGCTCGCCATACGCCCGCTTGTACGGCCGACCGCCCTTCGGGTTCCGATCCTGCCCCGGCTGCCGACCCCGCGCGTCGTCCGCCGCCCGAGCCGCCGCTTCCAGACGCGCCTTCGCTTCCCGGATCGCCGCCAGACGCGCTTCTCGCCGACGCAACTCCGCCGGCAGATCGTCGCCCCGAACCTCCGCGCCCAAGCGCGAGTCCTCGGCCTCGTCAACCGCATCCGCCTGACGCAACAGCGCCTCGATCTCGCTTTCCAGGCGCTGTTCCTCTTCCTGCATCCGGTCGTAGCTCATCGCCTTGCGCTTACTCGCGTTCGCGCGCACCTTCGTCCCGTCAATCGACAGCTTCCCCAAGCGCGCCAGACCCAACTCCTGCGCCAGACGGACCACCTCCACGAACAGCGCCTGGAAATCCTCCAGGTGCCGCCGCCGAAACTCGCACAGCGTCCGGTGTTGCGGAAAGTTGCCCGCCGCCAGCACCCGGAAACCAACGTCCTCTTCCAGCTTCCGAGCGACCCGGCGCGACGAGAATACCCCCGTCGCGTAGGCGTAGAGCAGCACCTTCACCATCATCCGAGGCTCATACGGCGCGTTGCGACGGCCGTCCCCCTCGTACAGAGCGTAGAACGCCGTCAGATCCAGACCGTCCACCAGGTCGCTGACATGGTGCGCCAAGTGGCCCTCGGGCAGCCACTCCCGCACGTCGGGCGGCAACAGCAGCGACTGGTCAGGCACATAGGGGCGGAATGTGGTCGACATCGAGTCCTTTCGTCGTCGGCTCGCCTACAATTGTCGCATCTGTTTTTCTGCGGCGCAGACTCCTAGAGCAAGCGTGATGGCGAAGTACGACCCCGATCTGCGTGTGCACAAGGACTGGCTGGGCCTGCTGCAGCCGGTGGGTCTGGTGGTCTCTCCGCCGGCGCTGGTCAAGGCCCAGGCGGTGCCGAGCCAGAACGTGGCCGAGCTACAGCAGCAGTTCCTATCCGTTGTCGAGCATTCGCCGGGGTCGGAGTCGGTCACGGACGAGCCAGCCCTGACCAAACTGCCGGCCTTCTTCCAGAGCGTGCTGGGTTGGTCTCTCGACGACATCGCCGGGGCATCGGGTGGTCCGCCGCTCCCAGACGGGCTGGAGTTGGTCTTGCCCGACTTCAACGAGACCCTCCGCCCGACCTACGTGGCCGTCGACAGCATGGGGGACGGCAGGCCGCTGATGCTCGTCCAAGCGGTGGCACGGGGAACCGCGCTTGACGAGACGCCCGACGATGACAGCCGCACGGGGTGGTTCGCGAGCCCCCAAGCCAAGCTCGAGCGCTTCCTGCGTGAGGTGAAGGTCCCGGCCGGGCTGCTCTGTAACGGTGATGCCTTCCGCCTGGTCTACGCTCCCAGTGGCGAGTCCTCGGGGCACCTGACCTTCCCGCTTGCCGCCATGTGCGAGGTGAGCGGACGGCCGATCCTTGCTGCACTCGACATGCTGCTCTCGGAGCACCGCGTGTTCTCGGCCCCGGATGGACGGCGGCTCGGCGACATCCTTTCCGAGAGCCGCAGGTATCAGGCCGAGGTTTCGAACGCCCTCTCCGACCAGGTACTGGGCGCCCTGTGGGAACTGCTCCGAGGTGTCCAGGCGTCAGACCCCGAGGAAGGACGCCGCAACTTCGACGAGACCGCTCGGGAAGATCCCCAGCACGTCTACGGAGGACTGCTCGCGGTGCTCATGCGTCTCATCTTCGTGCTCTACGCCGAGGACGAGGGGCTCATGCCGGAGGGAGAGGTCTACGCCAACAACTACTCGGTCTCGGGTCTCTACGACCGCCTCCGGTCAGATGCCGGCCGCTACCCGGACACGATGGACCAGCGGTACGGCGCCTACGCGTGGCTGCTCTCCCTCTTCCGACTCATCTTCGACGGCGGTGGCCACGCTGGCCTGCGGCTCCCGACCCGTCACGGCCAGCTCTTCAATCCCGACGAGTTCCCGTTTCTTGAGGGTCGGCCTTGGGGCGTCGGCCGGGTGGTTGGCGAGAAGTTCGAGGCGCCGCGGGTCTCGGACGGCTGCGTCCATCGAGTGCTAGACGCGTTGCTCGTGCTCGACGGCGAGCGGCTCTCCTATCGGGCGCTCGACGTGGAGCAGGTCGGCTCCGTCTACGAGGCAATGATGGGATACGAGGTCGAACGCGCCTCCGGGCGCTGCATCGCCGTGCGGCCGACGCATGTGGTCGTTGGCGTGGACGCGCTGCTCGAGGTGGACGGTGCCAAACGCGTGAAGTGGCTCAAGGACCAGGCAGACAGCGAGCTTGCCGGAGCCTCGGCCACGGCCCTGAAGACGGCGGCGACGCCAGAAGAGGTCGTCGCGGCCCTGGGACGGCGGGTGTCGCCCCGTTCGGTAGACGCGACTGGCACTCCCCGGCTGATGGCCCCGGGCACGCTGTATCTCCAGCCCGGCGAAGAGCGGCGGCGTACCGGCTCCCACTACACCCCACGCGAGTTGACCGAACCCATCGTGCGGACCACCCTGCGGCCGGTGCTCGAGGCGCTTGGCGAGCGGCCAACACCCGGGCAGATCCTGGATCTCAAGGTGTGCGACCCGGCAATGGGTTCCGGGGCCTTTCTGGTGGAGTCCTGCCGTCAGCTTGCCGAGTGCCTGGTGACCGCATGGGACGTCCACGGCGCAATGCCGGAAATGCCGCCCGACGAGGAGCCGTTGCTCCACGCCCGGCGTCTTGTCGCCCAGCAGTGCTGGCCACGGCATTGGCGGATACCGGTCCTCGACTTCCCCGACTAGACTGCGGGAGTCACGTGAGGGTTCGCCGCCCTCCGCCCCGCCCTGCAGATCTTCTCAATGGCGTCTTTGGTCCAGCACAGGCCTAGCGCGGCGTCCTCTTCGGCTCCGTGGGACGCCCCCTCTCGCTTGGCGCGGTTGTCTGGGATACGCCCGCCGTAGCAGCCAACGAACTCTACCCCATGGCTGCCAATCATCACGTCCGGCCGGGTCAGATAGAGTGGATCTTTCCCATCCCAGGAGTATGGGTCGCTGGTGTTCCAGTTCCCGACATACTCGGCGAAGACCGGCGAACCGGACATCCCCTTCCTGGTCTGCGAATCGATGAAGAACGCCGGGACCGTCAGCGGTTTTGGCTCCCGGAGCGTGACCGGGAAGTGGGGCTCCGACGCGATATAGCCCGACTTCCACACGGGCAGTCCCTTGCTGACCGTGATTCCGTGCGGGTACCCAATGATGAAGACTGTGTTGCCCGGTCGCACGGGTATCCGTAAAGGGCTCACCCTGTTCGCCGGCCGGTGGAACACCGGCGAGGCTGAGGTCGGTCGCTCCATCGGCAGTGCAACGACGTCGCATAGCCGCCCAGCCGTCGGATGCTCCAGCCAAACGGGGGAGTACTCTTCGTCGTACAGTGGAAGATCGGTGTCCCGCACGTCTAGTAGCGGGCTTCCATCGGCGTCGATACGTCCCGTGTCGGACATTATCTTTGCCGACACCTGCGTTGGAAACCTCGGCGCTCCTGTGTCTTGTTGATTCGGCGCCCCCGTCACGAAGTTCCTTCCGCTGACGTTGTGCCAGTTGGTCACCAGGAAAGTACGATTGTCCTGGCTCTCATAGAAGAAAGCGCTCGCCGAAGCTATCACCCCATGCTTGTCCAGCATTTCCAATCGAACGGGACACTGGGTCAGCGGCGAGCGGATTCCATGCTCTGGCATTTCCCACCTTACCACGCTCTTTATCCCCGCGAACACCTCAAAGCATGCGGAGCACACGAAGTACGCGGCTGAGGTGGTCTCGGCTATGCGGAGCTCCGCATAGCCGAGAAAAACGATGCGACATTCGCCGCTACGCACCGGACCAATCCGCGGCTGTTGCCGCCAGACGTGCGGGCGTGGTTGCCGGAGGGCCACTTGGCGCACCACGTCAGCGATCTGGTGGACGGCCTGGACCTGACGGCAATTCTACGCCCCGTACGAGGGGGACGGTCGGCGCAATGTCAGGTCCCCTCATGAGCGCTCCCACTCCTTCGATTCCGGAATGAGGTCGATGCTCTCCGGCGGCGAGCCAGGGAGCCAATTCACCGGAATGTGCGCATAGCCCGCGATTCCGTCAATCCGATACTTCCAGTAACCGTCCGGGCTCCACGAATCGCCCCCGCCCGGCTGCTTCAGATTCTTGGCAATATTCAACGTCATTCGTAGTGCCTTCCTTCCTAATGTTGCCCCCCGAATCGACTCCTACGCCCAACCGACGGCCCATGGTCGAAGCGTAGACGCCGTGACGTCGAACGCCTTCATCACTGAGTGGCGGGCCTCGGCGCGGAAGGAGCGCTCGGCATCGCAGTAGCACTTCATGGACCTGTGCCATCTGCTGCTGGGTGAGCCGCCGCCGGCCGAAGCCGACCCGTCGGGCGAGACGTACTGCTGCTTCGAACGGGGCGCGCGGAAGGACACCGGCGCGACGGCTGGGTCGACGTCTGGAGGTTCCGGGCCGCCGCCGGCCGTTGTTGGCGTTGTTCAGTCCCGTTCCATCAGCTTGTCGCATCTCGGGCAATCATCAAGCGTAACCTCCTCATCGGCTGCCTTGATCGCATCGGTCAGATGTTTGCCCGTCGGGAACACGTCTTGCAGGGCGGCATCACGCTTGCGCATGTAGTTCCCGAGCTTGTAGGCGTCGGTCACATCCTTCTCTCCGCACAGCAAGACGTCATCGTGCAACTCGCACCTGTTGATCACCCTTGCAAGGACCGCGATGTCGATGGCGCGTCTACGCCGCTCTTCCTCCAGTTCAATCACCCGTTTCGCTCCGCTCATGAATCCCTCCTCAACGGACGGCGAATCGCCGGCCGGCCGCCCCATAGTCGGCCCACGCAAGTAGGTCGCCCGGCCTATCCATCCGCCGCTTCTTCAAGAGAGCTTGGCATATAAACGATGCAGATTCCAAGCGTTCGAAAGAGTGCTTTATTTCAGGATTTGTAAATCCAGGTAAATTTCTGCGAGGTTGCGGCTGCGGCGGTCGAGCTTCCAGACGACAAGCACGTCGCCCGTCCGCAGAGCGCGCAAGCAGCTGTCGAGTCCCGGCGGGTCGTCGCGTACGCCGGAGGCGAAGTCGTGGTACAGGTTGACCGCGTCATCGATGCCCTCGGCCCGCAGGGCGTCGCGCTGCAGGTCGAGCGACTGGGAGGGGAGCCGTCGGTCTTCGAGACGCGGGCGTGCGGCATGGCGAAGCGTTGCCCGTCGCTGGCGGACTGTCGTGCCGTCGCCGCAATAGGCGGAAACAGCGGCGGCCAACGTCATGGACGGTACGGGCTTCGTTCTGCGCCACCAGGACGCATCGCCAACGGAAACCGCTTCCGCGCCTCCTTCAGCGCTCCGCGCTCCATCATGTCAACGAGAGTCTCGTATTCGTCGATGGCTTTACCGTTAACAGAACCGATCCCGAGAGCACGAAGGCGCGTATCCAATCCGGTGGTGATGCGCAGCAACTCAACGTTTTGTGTATAGCTGCTATCTTCTGGCCGTTTCCGATGCGGCCGATCGTGTATACCCTGATATAAGTTGTTGAGAATCTTATCGACTTCCGCTTTCAACCCTCGGAATCGAGCTATCCGGTCACGGTGTGGTGCAAATACCCAGCGGTCTATGAACTGATGCATCGAGGCACAGAACATCGCAAAGAAGACGGTAGCCACGATGACCCAAGCTGCCGCGTGGACCTCCATGTCACCGATGAGCTTCAGGGGATCGTCTACGGCAGCTGCAATCGCGAGCGCGCTTGAAGTCACGCCGAGCCCGCCACTTACCCACTGCCACGTCCGGGCGAGATACCGTCGACTCACAATGGCGGCAGCCTACCACAGCGGCGGAAAGCCATGTCCCGGAGGGGGACGGTGTTCAGCCAGCTACAGGTACCGCGCCACGGCGCCCGAAGGGTTCGCTGGGCGTCTCACGGCTCGACGGCAAGGAGGACGAAATCCGTCACTTCCTCGAGCTTGGCGTCCCTGGACGGGATCACGTGCACCTTCCCGGCCGCGAGCGGCGGCCAAGGGCATCCAGACACCAAAAGCTGCGGCCGCGGATCCGGCTCACGTAGCCGTAATCTCGACACGGTGCGGGTCGAAGCATGTGCCGTTGCGGAACATCGCGGGCGACGTTGAGCAGGCGATCGGCCACCGAGCGCAGGGCGCGTGCGTTTCCGTGACCGCGGGCGCGTAGCGACCGGTACTTGTCGTGGCTCACCGGATCGCGTTGGGCGGCGACGCGAGCCCAATGGTAGGCGGCGTCGCGCAGCCGGTCGTGGGCCGCCTGTCGCCGCGTCACGACCATGCTCTTACCCGAACGGCGGGTGACTGGAGCCACCCCGCAGAGAACAGCTGAAGTTGCCCCGACTATGTGGATTTACTCCCTGAACGCAAAAGGTAACTTGGACGGTCGGTGAGGGCGCCGGCGTGGCCGTTCGGTCCGGAAGCGGTTGGCGACGGTCCCGAGGGAACGGGGATGCAGTGGCGGATCACGATCGTGTCGTCGCTGACGAGCACCTCTTTGACGAGGATCCGCACGATCCGTTGCCGCTCCAGAATGTCGAGGGTCTCGGCCCCCGCCCGGAAGCGTGTCAGGAACGCCGAGAGGGTTTCGGCCAGACGCAGATGCGCGGCGTGATCGCGGGTCTGCTCCACCAGTCCGTTCAACTCGTGTCGTAGCGTCTGGTCGCGTTGACGCAGCAGGGGCATCCGCTCGCGCAGCTGCTCGAGCGATACCAGTTCCTCCTGGTAGGCGGTGAGCAACCGCTTGATGGTCTTCCCGACGCGCGCGAGGTCCCGCTCCACCGCTTGCGTGCGGGTCCTTGTGGGATCGGCGGCCTGGGCGGCACGGCGGGCGTGAACCGGGCCACCGGCGTCAGGAAGGAAGGGGGCAAGAAGGCCCGGATGTGGGACGCAGCATGCTACGAAGCGCGCGAGACCATGCGTAAAGGGGAACAATGATGAACAAGCGAACAAGCAGAACGCGACGGGCGGTATCGGTGATCGGAGTGGTGATCGTTGTCGTGCTGGCGATGGCGTGCGGTGATGACGGGGGGCCGATGGCGCCGACATCGCCGACGCCCCAAATCCCGCAAGTGGCTGGAACCTACAGAGGTCCGATCACGATCTCATCGTCGACATTGGGCTCGGTGACAGGGTATGCCGAGATGGAGGTGGTACAAGCAGGAAGTCAGGTGACCATCACCGGATCGCAGACGATTGCCGGAAATAACGTGCAACTCGCGGCCCTGACGGGAACCATCAACGCGACGGGATTCTTCACCCTAAGGAGGGTGCGCTGAATTAGGTTGCCATCTTGTGGGATTCCGCTCATAGTCGCGGCATGAGGCGAGACGTGGAGTTGGAAGCCACCATCGTCGGAAAGTACAGCGCGGTAGCGCCGGTGTTGGACGAGCGTAGTCGCCGGCGGTGGGCAGCGGCCGAGTCGGCGGCGATTGGCTATGGCGGCGACGCGCTGGTGTCGTCGGCCACCGGTCTGGCGCGGGAGACGATCCGCAATGGACGCCGCGAGATCGCAAGAGGTGAACCGCCGACGAGCCGCATTCGGGCTCCGGGCGCCGGACGTCCGGGAATCGAGCAGGACCAGCCGGGTGTTCTGGCGGCCCTCGAAGCGCTCGTTGATCCGCTGACGCGCGGGGATCCGACATCGCCGCTGCGGTGGACGTGCAAGAGCCGCGCGAAACTGGCGGCGGCGCTGGCCGAGCAGGGATGGCGCGTGAGCTCGACCACGGTGGGTCGGCTGCTCCACCGCTTGGGCTACCGATTGCAGTCGGTGCGCAAACGGCAGGAAGGCACGGTCCATCCGGACCGCAACGAGCAGTTCGAGCACATCAATGCGACGGCGGACCGGTTTCTGGCCACCGGACAGCCGGTGATCTCGGTCGACACCAAGAAGAAGGAGCTGGTCGGGAACTTTTCGAATGCGGGCCGGGAATGGCAGCCGAAGGCGACGCCGCCCGCGGTGCGGGTGCACGATTTCCCGAGCGACGCGGAGGGGAAGGCGATTCCGTACGGCGTCTACGACATAGCCCGCAATGAAGCGTGGGTGAGCGTTGGATGCGACCACGATACGCCGACGTTTGCGGTGGCCTCGATTCGGCACTGGTGGCAGCGAATGGGTCAGAGCGCCTACCCGGATGCGACGACCCTGTACATCACGGCGGACGCCGGCGGGAGCAACGGGTATCGGTTGCGTGGCTGGAAGCACGAGCTTCAGAAGCTGGCGGACGAGACCCGCCTTACCATTCAGGTGAGTCACTTCCCACCCGGCACGAGCAAGTGGAACAAGGTCGAGCACCGACTCTTCTGCCACATCACGGCGAACTGGCGTGGCACCCCGCTGACGACCTACGAGACCATCGTCGACCGCATCGGCAACACACGAACTGAGGCCGGGCTTCAAGTACAAGCGGAACTCGACAGCGGTCAGTACCCTACCGGCGTGAAGGTGACCAAGTCGGAGATGGACGCCATCGCGCTGGTTCCCGATGAGCTTCACGGCGACTGGAACTACAAGCTCGTCCCCCGATGAAGTTGGCAATTCTATATCGATCACTGTCCTAAGCGGTGGGGGATCACACATCGACGGAGATTCTGAACCGACGTGCGGAAGATGGAACGTCACCACCGCGACTCGAACGTTCGTCGGGCGAACTCTGCAGATCGTGGTGAGCGCGATCACGACGTACTGCGGAGTGCTCGACTATTCGGCCACGCTGACACGATGAGAGAGCCCGGTACCTGAGACGGTCGAGCCCCTCGGGGTCGCCGGTGTCGGCGCCGAGCCACCGGCTGACATCCCCGGGGCGCGTTCGACTGGCAGGAGCGCGAGGCAAAGCGCCACCGGGACCGCACGAGCAGAGTGATCAAGCCAGAACAAACCGAGGCAGGCCGGTCAGAAGAGAATCAACGGAGCTGAAACGTGGGAGCGGACGTGGTGCCAGCCTGGAGGAGCACCAGTAACTGCCCCAATTTCAGCAGTTTACAGACGGCCCCGCAGAAGCGGGGATGGACCGTCGACCGGTTCAAGAATCTCGCGATCGACATCCTGACCGGGCTACGCGACCGCCCGGCCACCGACGCGTCGGCGGGGATCTACGTACTGGCCGGCGCGCGCGGCCCGAAGCAACGAGCCGCGGTGAGCAGCCGTTTGGGACTGGACGATTTCCGCGGGCACGACCTTCGTCGGACGGCGGCGTCACGCATGGCCAGCGCCGGCGTGCCCCGCTTGGTGATTGGCAAGGTGCTCAACCATGTCGAGCACGGCGTAACCGCCGTCTACGACCGGCACTCCTATGATGGAGAGAAACGCGCAGCGCTCGACACGTGGGCGCGCGACCTAGCGACGATCGTCATCCAGCCCAGGTGGTAGGGAGATGGCCTGCTCGGGCCGCCAATCGGCGGCACGGAACGGCGGCCTCTCCACCGATGGCCGGCCGCGATACACGGCCAGCACCACGCCTCGGTCGACGACGTCCGCGCGCATCCACTGCTCGGCCACCATCGTCTGATGGCCCTCCTTGTCAGGCGGGTTCCAGCCAACGAGCTCGTAGCATCTGTGGGGGAGCCGAACTAGCCACCGGATCGTCTCCTGATCCTCCCGATTTCGCAACCACACTCGCTGACGCGTTTCGAGCCTGGCGCACGGCGAGACCAGGCAAAAGTCACCCGGCCAAATGCCGGCCGGGACCATCGAGTGACCCGGCATCCGCAAGTAGAACGCGTGCGAGTCCGGCAGGTCAACGGGTGCTGGTGCCCGGTCGGCGTCATGCGCTTGCGACAGGTGGCCCTGCGGCGAGCAGGCTACGAGATCGCGGACCGGCAACCGCATCCGCGACGTGAAGCGAGTCAGAGGGACAGGCGGGATCTCCGCGTCGGGCGCGTTGGGAAGCTCCTGGTCAGCCTCTTCGGGGACCTGGTTGTCGGGTTCTTCAGCAAGCCCCTTGTCCGATCTGACCGTCTCTGGACGAAGGCCGATGTGGAAATCCATGCCGAGGGCTTCACAGATCTCGGCCACGCGCTCGAAGGACGGGGAGCGGCCACGCAAGACAGCGCGGATTGCGTCTCGGTTGAGGTTGGCCGAGCGGGCGGCCCGGATCGCCGACACCCCTCGCGCACGAAGTGCTTGCTCAATCAGCGCGCGAAATTCTTCCTCCGTTATCGCCACAAGATAGAGGATAGACCACCGCCAGAGTGGCCGTCCAGTCGTCGGTCGGAGAGGCCGTACTGTCCGGCCAACAGGGCTAGATGGGGCGTCTCCGGCCTCTTGACCCGCAAGTCCCGCATACGATACCATGTGGTGGTAACCAGTACTCTTATTGACCCGGGGCCAGGTACCGCTCCTGCAGCGCGCCCATCAGCGCCCGGCCGCTTTCGCTGCCCGTCATGCCGAAATCCCTTCCGGACACGGTTCCAGCCGAGCCGGCCTAGATCGTCCGCCACGACGGCGAGGATGTGGCCGTGAGGCTGCCCCTCGTCGAGGTGCAGCGCCATGTTCTTCAGCGAACTCGGGATCAAACCCGCAACGCTCTATAGGTACGTCGGGCCGCAGGGCCAGTTGCGCGAGCAAGGCGAGAAGGTCCTCGCCCCTTGAATCGGAGCGCTCTGGACCGTGATGCCGGCGGACACGTGCTTGACCTTAGCGTAGGATTTCGGTGCGCCGTGACAAGGCGCCATTCCTCAGCGGGTGCGAACCCCGCCCGGCAACTGTCGCTCCAGCCGGTAGCAGTCGGGGCGGACGATGGAGGCAACGACATCGGCTGAAGCACTCCGACGACAAAGGGCCGCCCAGGGCGGTTCAGCGACCACGCGGGCCGCAACGACGTTGAACGCTGCGCAGGCCTCGAAACGAAGTGATGCGGAAGCCGACCCGCCCGGAATACGGGGAAGGCTGCCAGCGGTCGGGAAGCGAGCGACGCGAGCACTGACCGGTTCCGCCGGGGTAGTGGCGGCGGCACGCGTGGAAGAGGGGAATGGACGCAACACGGGAAGCCCTGCCGGTGGCGTGGCACGCGCCAAACCGACAGCCCGCGAGGGTCAGGTTGGGCCGGCAGGGTGGCGGAGAGGCCCGTACTACCGAGGAGGCCGGGTAACGCCGGTGGAGGGAAGGGGCCTCAGTTCGAGAGCAGCGCATGACGGGGGAAGGGACGTGGGGACTGGCGAGAGCCTAACCGCCTCAGAACGAGTTCAGCGACTCCAGACGGTGCTACATGCGAAAGCGAAGGAAGCTCCGGGCTTCCGGTTCTACTCGCTGAGCGACAAGGTGTGGCGCGATGACGTGCTCACCGTAGCCTGGCAGGCCGTGCGTCGGAACGGCGGCGCGGCCGGGGTGGACGGCGTGACGGTCGCGGACATCGAGTCGTCCGGGGTGGACCGGTGGCTGGGAGCACTGGCGCGGGACCTGAAGGAGGGGACCTACCGGCCGCGTGCGGTTCGTCAGGTCCTCATCCCGAAGAAGCAACGCGGGAAGTTTCGGCCGTTGGGCATTCCGTGTCTCCGGGACCGGGTGGCGCAGACGGCGGCGATGCTGGTGCTATCGCCGATCTTCGAAGCCGACCTGCAACCGGAGCAGTATGCGTATCGGCCGGGCCGGCACGCGCATGACGCGGTCAGGCGCGTGCACCGGCTGCTGACGACGGGCCACCGGGAGGTGGTGGACGCCGACCTGTCGGACTACTACGGCCAGATACCGCACGCGGACCTGCTGAAGTCCATCGCGCGTCGCGTGAGCGATGGGCGGCTGTTGGGCTGGGTCAAGGCGTGGCTGGAGATGGCGGTGGAGGAGGACGACGGGCGCGGCGGTCGCCGCCGCACGAACCGGGCGCGTCGGGAGCGGAAGGGGACCCCGCAAGGGTCTCCGGTTACTCCCCGAACGCAAAAGGTAACTTCGAGGGTCCGCGGCGTTGTCGGTGTCGTTGTTCGGTCCGCCGTCGTTCGTTGGCGGCGGTCCCGAGGGCACCGGAATGCAGTGGCGGATCACGATCGTGTCGTCATTGACGAGGACCTCCTTGACGACGAGGCGCACGATTCGTTGCCGCTCCACGATGTCGAGCGTCTCGGCCGCCGCGCGCAGGCGCGTGAGAAACGCCGACAGGGTCTCGGCCAGGCGCAGGTGGGCGGCGCGCTCGCGAGTCTGCTCGACCAATGCGTTCAACTCGTCGCGTAACGTCTGCTCGCGTTGACGCAGCAACGGCATCCGCTCGCGCAGTTGCTCGAGCGACAGCAGATCCTCCTGGTAGGCGGTGAGCAGCCGTTCCATGCTCTTCCCGACTCGCGCGAGGTCCCGCTCCACTGCCTGCGTACGCTTCTTCGTGGGATCGGCAGCCTGGGCGGCGGCCAGCCGGCGATCCATTTCCTGTTGGATCAAGGCCGGCTCCTCAAGCAACCGTATCACCTCGGTCCAGACGACCTCGTCCAACAGGTCCTGCCGCACGGGGCGCGTGTCGCACCGGGGACCGCCGAGGTGCCGCCATCCGTCCGATCCGATACAGCGGTAGTAGTGAATTCTCCGGGCGCTCGACCGGCCCGACGCGCGCGAGAGCGCGTAGCCACACTTCTGGCAACTCACCAGCCCCTGCACGAGGCTCGGTTCGATCGTGCGCCGCCGGGCGTGCACCTTGTTCTCGTGCAGCAGCTCCTGTGCGCGGGCGAACGTCGACTCGTCGACGATCGCCGGCACCGGGATCTCGATCCACTCCTCGCGGGGCCGTTCGTGGCTCGCGCTGTCGCGACTTGCGACGCCGCCGCGCAGCCGTAGTGGCCGCGTCACGCGCTGCCGCCGAGCCCGCCGCGTCTTCCCGAAACACGCCGTACCGCGGTAGGCCGGGTTGCGCAGCATCGCCCATACCGTGGAACGTTCCCAACGAGTGCCGACCTTCCGCGTGGGCACCCCTTGCTCATTGAGCCAGCGGGTGATGGCCGCGATGCTCCACCCCGTGACGATGTAGTGCTCGTAGACGTCGCGGACAACGCGCGCTTCGGCGTCGATGATGACGTAAGCCGCAGGGTTGTCCTCACGCTTGCGGACGTAACGGTATCCGTAGGGAGCGCCGCCCAGGACGCTGATCTCACCGGCTCGCGCGCGGTGCCGCTTGCCACGACGCGACCGTTCGAGAATCTGAGCGCGTTCGTACTCGGCGATCATGCCCTGAAACTGCACCAGCAGCTGATCCTCGGCCGTGGCGTTCGACGGGCCGTTGAGGAAGCGGGTCTCGACACCGTGACGTCCGAACTCTTCGATCAACAGGACCTGGTAGGCGTACTTCCGACTCAGCCGGTCCGGACTATGGACGAGCACCACCTGGATGTCGCCGGCGGCCGCCAGGTCGCGTACCTGTTCCAGTCCGGGCCGTTCGAGAGTCGCCCCGCTATAGCCCTCGTCTTCGAAGATCCACTGCTGGGGCACCTCCAGATCGAGCGTCGTGGCCCACTCGACCAGCGCCGCCGTCTGGCTCGCGATCGTGTGCGCTTCGCGCTGTCGATTCGAGGACACACGCGTGTAAATCGCCGCCATCTGCATGTGGACGCTCCATTCCGTGGGCTGCAACCGGACGCATACGGGCCGGCACCAGCAGCGAGTAGGCCTGAGCGAGCTTGCTGTCGCGAAGCCGATCGAACGCGCAATCGAGCTGCACCTGCCGCAGAGCATTCCGTGGCCGTCGTTCACCCACGTGGCTGACGGAAGGTGTCCAGGAACGCCGACACCGCCTGGGTGACGACTTGTCCGAGGGAGAGTCCGCTGCGCCGGGCGTAGGCGCGGATTGCACGTACGGTGCTGACCGGCAGCTTGAAGGTGATCGCGACGGTCGGCTCGACCGCCGGCACCGGAGCGCTCAGCCCGGCGGCCTTCTGGAGATAGCGGTACGCCTGCCGACGCGACAACGCGAACTCGCGACCGAGCTGCCGGGCCGCCTCGGCGCGTTCCATCTGCTGCCCGAGCAGGCGGTACGCGGCGTTGAGAAAGCGCGCCTTGTCGGCCTTGGTGGCCCGCGCCATGAGGCACAAACATATTACTTCTTGAGACGCAAATCAAGTACAGGCCGATTCCGCCAGCCGGTGATCATGCGATCGAACTGGAAGTTACCTTTTGCGTTCGGGGAGTAATATCGCCGCTGTTCAGCAACATCTACATGCGTCGCTTCATCTTGGGCTGGAAGGTGCTGGGCTACGCCCGGCGCTTCAAGGCGGAAATCGTCAACTACGCGGACGACTTCGCGGTGCTCGGCCGAGCGCCGGCGGCAGAGATGCTGACGGCGGTCGTAGGGCTGATGGAGCGTCTGAAGCTGCCGATGAACACCGAGAAGACCCGCTGCTGCCGGGTGCCGGAGGAACCGATGACGTTCCTCGGCTACCGGATTGGGCGCAACTACCGGCGAGACACGGGAGCCGGCTACATCGGCACCCGTCCGAGTCGGACGAGCGTCCAGAGCATCTGCCGTCGTGTGAGCGAGCTGACGACGCCGCGAGACGTGCGCCTGCCGCCGGGGGTCGTGGTGGAACGCCTGAACCGGTTGCTGACCGGCTGGGCGAACTACTTCATCCTGGGACAGGTCAGCCCGGCCTACGAGGCGATTGACCGACACGCGACCCGGCGGCTGCGCCAGTGGCTCTGCCGTAAGCACAAGGTGCGGACCGGGAAAGAAGTGCGCTTCCCGGCTGACCGTCTCTGGTCCGATTACGGGCTCACGCACCTTGCGCCGCGTACGGCGAGCTTTCCGTGGGCGAAGGCATGATCTCGTCCGAGAGCCGGATGCGGGAAATCCGCATGTCCGGTTCGACGAGCGGCGACTGGAAACGGAGCCACGGCGAGGAGTGAGGCACCGGCATTGGCAAAAGCCGCCGGGAACAGCTACCCCCTCCGCCTACCGCCACCGCGCCAGTCGTCGACTCTACCCCCCTCCCGCAAACAACCCGATCTGCCCGAGCGGCTGCACGCCTCCTGTCCGCGGCAAGGCGTTGCGGGATGCGTGGAACCTCGATTCGGCGGACCGCGCGGCGCGGGTGCTGGCGCGGCTGGCCGGGTCGCTGGAGCGCGACCACCCCGGCGCGGCGGCGTCGATCCGAGAGGGACTGGACGAGACGCTGACCGTGCAGCGCCTCGGTCTGACGGGGGCGCTGCAACGTACGCTGCGGACGACGAACATCATCGAGAACCTGAGCGGCAGCGTCGAGCGCTATACGCGCAACGTCAAGCGCTGGCGCGGCGGCCAGATGATTCAACGCTGGGTGGCGAGCGCGCTTGTGGAGGCGGAGAAGCACTTCCGTCGGGTCCGGGGCTACCGTGATCTGCAGCGCCTGGTCGGTGCCCTGGACGCGCTGGCTCCGCCCGACGGCGTGATTGCTGACGTGGCGTAACATAGACGAGGGCGCATTCCCGATTTCCCGGTCACGCGCTCACACCCACCGGCGTCATGGCCATCCGCTGCAAACAGTTCCATCTGCCGGACTTATAGAAAGACCGCAGGAGAAGAATCGCGTCGACGCTCTCCGGTAGCCAATAGATGGATGCGCCCTTGATGCGGAGATTGATGACGCGACGGATGGCGCTTTCGACGGCACCGCTGCCCCGCGGAAGCCCGAGCCCGACCATTGTGGTGTAGGCGAAACGATGACGGTTCTTCAGGAAGTAGTTGAGGTGCGTGCGGATCTTGCCGGCCGTGCGCCCGCGGCACAGCTCCCGCAGGGCCGTGATCACCTCGTCCACCCGTGCTCGCTTGAGCAGCCCCCGCGTGCGGTTGAGCCAGCGGGTGCGTTGCGTCGCGCTCCAGCGGCGCAGCTTGACCGCGTCGGAGAGTTGCTTTGCGGCATGATAGAAGTCGATCAGCCCCAGCACCTGTGTCGGCGAGAGCCCGAGCGCGGCGATGAGGTGCTGGAGGCGTCGCCAGATCCAGGGCGCGCCGTCGGCGATGAAGAGCACCTTGTCAGCGGCGTTGAGGCCGATCTGCCGCGCGTACGACAACAGCAGGGCGAAGACCGCCTCCGGTCCCCGGAGCGTGCCGTCGATGATCGGTGCCCACGTCTGAGACGGTCGCCCGTCGTCGCCGACGACGTACAGGATGAGGAGCTTCGGTTCCTTCCAGTCGGTATGGAATCGGTTGCGCCCCTTCTTCGTCTTGGGGCCACGCTTCTTGCGCCTCACACGGACGCGGCCCCCGTCGAGGGAGACGACCACCCGCTTGCCGGTCACGCGGTCCAGCAGGCCGCACGCCGCGCTCTGCTGGGCCGCTCGGGCCCGCGCAGCGTAGCGATAGGCGGTCGAGCGGAGGGTCTTGATATCCAGGGCGATGCCGTCGGAGCGGAGCTGCGCCTGCGCTTCGGCCAGCGAGCTGAGCATGGCGACCGCGCGGCTTGCATCCGAGGCCAGCTTCGGCGTGCACCGGTCGTAGATGCCCAGCACCACCAAGGCGGGGTAGAGTCCCGGCCTCCGCTTCGCCCGACGGGCGTGTTTCTCGCGGTAATACGGCGTCGTGACCGGCACCGTCGTGCCCCGGGAGGTGCGAACGTTGACGGTCTCCAGGCCGTCGCTCCGCATCCGCCGGGGCAGGTGGCGCACGAGGGCGCTCGCCGCGTCGCCAACCGCGGCGGAGCGCACCGCGCGTTGCAGCACGGGGGTGAGGAGGGCGCCGAAGAACTCGTCCGCGATGGCCCGCAGCTGCTCTTCGCACTGCTCCGCTTCCTCTGCCGACCTGGGCGCTCGAGCACGCGCCTCAAACTCCAGCGCCCGCCGGAGGGCAGTGCGCAGGTGGACGGGAATGTTGCCAAGATCGATCTCGCGGCTCGGGGTGTCGATGGCGCTCTTGTCCATTTCAACGCACCATCATGGGCAGTCCGAGCCGTAATGTCCAGTACCACCCTCCCCGTCTGTCCGAAGACCGGCTCAACCTCCCCCAGCCTCACAGGCCATCTTTGCCTACACACTGCACTGCTCCGGGAAATCGGGAATGCGCCCCATAGACGACTTCGTAGAGGAGACAGGGAGTCCGCCACCCGAAGTTCAACAACGAACGGGACAACCCCAAAACTCTTCGCCCTGGTGGGGCTGGTCGCCAGCACGACCGTTGCGGGACTCCGGTGTGCTCTACTGCGAGACTACAGGACTTTCTAGGAAGTTATGTTTGCGCGGACCCTTATCAACTGTTTCTGGCCGTGAACGACGTCGACCACACCGAGACGAAGGTGAAGAGCCCGCAGACGAACCGCATCTGCGAACGGTTCCACAAGACGGTGCTGCAGGAGTTCTACCAGGTGGCCTCCCGCAAGCCGCCCTGTATACGAGCCTCGAGCAACTGCAGGCCGACCTCGATGCGTGGCTGGTGACGTAAAACGAGCAGCGCACGCACCAAGGAAAATATGTGCTGTGGGCGAACGCCTTCGGAGACCTTCGAGGATAAACGCCGGCTGGCCCAGGAGAAGATAATCGACAATGCCGCATAGACGCCATCGGACAGACGGTCCCCACCAGGGCCCCTGTCAGACCAAGTCCGTAGCTACTACACATTACCCTCACGGCGCGGCGGCGGCGCCGGTGGATGTGGACGCCCTCGTGCGCACTTCCTCAATCAGTGCGCCGTCTAGTCTCTTGTCCATCCAGTCAGACAGTCGTCAGATCCCACGATGGGATGATACTGCTCCAGGTCGCGCATCGGATTAGATTCCGGTGGCAGCCGCCCACTGAAATCCAAGAGCACCCGGTGGCTGAGCGGAGCATCAGCATTCACCTGTGCTACAGCGGCCTGAGCATCGAGAACCGCCCAATCCCCGTACCGATGCATCCCCTCCGCCAGGTATCTGGGCAGCCAGCCGAGCATGTAATAGTCCTGCGTATACACCACAATAGCATGCGTTGTAACCGGATTATTCAGTTCCAGGGCTACCCGCAGTTCGTCGCCGGGCTGCAAGGCCTGAACTGCCTCGACCGCATGGGCGTTCGTGTGCCTAAGTCCGTGCAGCATCAACTGTGTGCGAAACTGCCCATTTGCGTCCGGCTCGATAGCCGGAAAGATTTCGAAGGTGTCCGTATAGCTGCGACCGCCGGACACAGACAGTTCCGTAAGTTCGTCGCATTTGTTTACATCGAGCCCCAAGTGGTGCAGGTACACCGGCCGATCGGCTCGGCCGGTGTTCATGACTCGATTGCGGAACGTTGGGAACAATTCCGAGGACCGATAGCGGCGATCAAAGCTCGGAAACGCCGGAATTCCTCGGAAGCCCGCCGACTCCTTCGCCTCTCTGGCTCCGTGAATATAGACGAACTCGAATCCAACGGTGCCAGATGAATGGCGCGTGAGCCGTCCGACGGGAAACCATCGGCGGCTCGGCCTGTGTTGCCATGCCACGTATAGTGTAGTCATCGAGCGCTCCCGAGTAGCTCCTGTTTGCTGGTCATGACGACCTGATACGCGAACTCCTTGGCGATGTCGGACATGAACTCACCCGGGATCCGCTGAATTGCCGCACGAATCGCAGACTCGGAGACACTGTAGATCCGAGCCAGAGTCTTCCGCGCGAAGGTAGGCTTCCATCGACACAGCAAGCGGGCTAGGCGCAACGGAGAGGGTGCACGCTTATGGCGCTGGTCGACGTAGACGCCGCCCCTTCCACGTTGAACATAGCGCCGCACACCGTCTGATTCCAGGACTCGGCGTCGCTTGGTGTCGGTCAACTCGCGGCCCAAGGAAGAAGCGTGGTCGAATGATGGCATAATCTTGACTATTGTATCATCGTCGGCAAACACGCAAGCAATCATCCAGTTTTCGTGATGCCGATCCGTGTTGCCAATGAGTCCATCGAGCAATACGTAGGACGCCAAGTCATCCATGACGTAGTCCCACCGTGGCATTGGGTTAGCACTACCAACATCCATTAGTTGCGCGAATGCGCCTGCTATGTTCTTGATATTGTGGCCTCGCTGACCGAAGCGCCGGTGGGTGTCGTAGTCTTCGATGAAGTACTGCAAGACCTCCCAGCCCTGGAGAAAGGCAATGTCTGTATTCTCCGCGTATGCATCCGGAAGAAAAGATTTGCAGATCGTGGCAAGCAGTTCCGGTTGTGCGCGCTGTCTCGGCAATCTTTCGGCGCGCTGGTCCAGACCCTGCCCGAACACGGCGTGTTGTACCCACCGCGCCAGTTCTACCTGTGCGCAGTCGACGCCGATAAGGCTGCCAATTTCGGCAGCGACTTTCTCCGCCCAGTGTTCTCCAGTATCCGTCCGGGGGATTTTGAGCAGCCACGGGTGTTCGTCGCCGGGGAACGTGATCCAGAACTTCGTCCGAGTGCCTCGGCTCTCGGGCACATCCGTTCTGGTGGGTACAGAGACAACCGGATAAGGCTCATCCGGCATATGCGTTGGGACTGTGAGGTTCTCGATGGTCCGTCGACGTCGCAGCAAGGACGGACGAAGGCAGAACCAGGGAAGGCGGATCCGCTAAGACCCCCGTGGCTGGAGAGTAGAAGTGAGAGACTACTATCGTAGCCCCGCAGTCCCGAAAGTCGCAGCCGCGTAACACAATGCCGTCGGCATCGCATTCACCACGCGGACAGATGATCATCTGCCTTTGACGCCGCGCGCTCACGACCCGTGACACACTGATCCCGGAGACGAAGTACGCGACGCGAACGTCGTCCGGAAGGCCCCTTTGGGCGAGCGTGTCGTCACCGATTCTGCCAATGGCCATCAGATTCGATGCAGGGAACGGGGTGCCGATCACCCCGGCCGAGTTCACGCTGTTCTTGTTCTGCACGGCGAGCTTGCTGTCGCTGTTGGAATGGAAGGATACATCAGCTTCCACCAGTCCGAGCGATCCAGGTCCGCCGCCTCGTGCGGCGCCTGCGGCCCGAGACCAACCGTGCTGTGCGCCAGCGCGGTCTTGCCCCCTGGCGGGCCAGCGAAGCAGAAGCACGGCGCCGCCAGCGAGAGGGTTCCGCCCCCGCACGGCACCATCGGCCCCTTTCGACTTGAGCCCGCCAAAGGTGTCATTCCAGGTTGTGCCGTCACGGTTTCCGGGGCAACCTGAGGATCCTGCACGGAACCCCACGCCCCACCCTCGCGGGCGAGCCCGTTTCCGCCGAGACACACCTGCAACCCCACGCTGTTGAGCGTCCGCCCGTCGCGCACGAAAACCGACGCCTATTCCGTCATCCCCTGAGTTCTCCAGTCCCTCAACCTTCAGAAGCCAAGGTGCCAACAGTCCAGTATACTGTCCACGACCAGACCGTGACACCTTGAGGCGAGGTGCACGTGTATTCTCCTTCACTGGTGTCCCACAGAACTTCAAATTAGGGCGGCTTGAAACCTCCGTGTCTGATCGAATGACTTTGCTACAAACCGTTCAAAAGACAGGAGATCCAAGCCGTGGCCCATAATACCACAGTCTTCCGGCAGCTTCTCGACTTGCTTCCCCGCCATGAATTCGACGCCGAGGCCCGGCGGCACCAGAAGGGCCAGAGACTCCGCGTGATGAGCCGCTGGGCGCAGTTCGTCGCCCTCGGCTTGGGACAACTGGCCGGCCTGCAGAGCCTGCGCGACATCGTCGGCAGCCTGCGCGCCCAACCCCATAAGCTCTATCACCTGGGTGTCCGGGCGTTCGTCAGCCGCTCCTCGTTGGCGCGGGTAAACACAGAGCAGCCGTACACGCTCTACGAAACGCTGTTCGGACGCCTGCTGGCGCGGTGCCAGCAGCGGGCACCGCGGCACGGCTTCCGGTTCAAGAACAAGCTGTTCGCGGTGAATCTTCGACCATCGACCTGTGCCTGGCGGCTTTCCCGTGGGCGTCGTTCCGGCGCACGAAAGGCGCAATCAGGCTGCACGTCGGCCTGGACCAGGCGGGACATCTGCCGACCTTCATCAGCGTGACCGACGGCAAGACCGGCGACGTCACAGTGGCCCGCACGTGGACGTTTCCGGCCGGCAGCGTGGTGGTGGCGGAGCGGGCATATCTCGATTTCGAGTGGCTCCATCAGTTGCAGCAACGGGGGGTGACGTTCGTGACCCGCGTGAAGCGGAACGTGCGCTATCAAGTGCTGCGCGAGCACGATGTCGACATCCGGACCGGGGTGATGAGCGACCAGACGATCGAGTTGACCGGTGCGCGAGGTCGCAAGGCCTATCCGGGGACCCTGCGTCGGGTCGGCTGAGGTGGTCTCGGTTTTTCGGACAACCGGCTAAGGTGTATTCCAGGGCCTTGGGGAGGCACTGGGATGACGACGAAACGGCGCCGCCGGTTCACGGCGGACTTCAAGAAACGGGTGGCGCTCGAGGCGTTGCGGGGGGACCGAACGGTGCAGGCGATCGCGGCCAAGCACGAGGTCCATCCGAACCAGGTGGGCACCTGGAAGCGGCAGGCGGTCGAGGGGTTGGACGAGGTATTCGCCCGCGGCGGATCGCCCGGCCCGTCGGAGCACGAGGCGACGGTTCGCGACCTGCACGCGAAGATCGGCAAGTTGACGATGGAACGGGATTTTTTTCAGCGGGGGTTGCAGCGCTGAGCCGGCCGGCGCGGCGGAACCTGGTCGAGCGGGACGGCGCGTTGAGCATCAGGCGCCAATGCGTGCTGCTGGGCATCAGCCGCTCATCGGTGTACTACGCGCCGCGGGGAGAGAGCGCGGAGAACTTGGCGTTGATGGCGGCGGATGGACGCCTTGTCGCTCCAGTACCCGTTCTACGGCAGTCGGCAGATGGCGCGCCACCTGCGGCGCGAGGGCGTGGCGGCGGGGCGCCGTCGAGTCCGGCGCCTGATGCGCCTGATGGGCCTGGAGGCGATCTACCGCAAGCCGCGCACGAGCGACGCGCAGCCGGATCACCACGTCTACCCGTACCTGCTGCGCGAACTGAAGATCGACCGTCCGGACCAGGTGTGGTGCGCGGACATCACGTACATCCCGGTGACGACCGGCTTTCTGTACCTGGTCGCGATCATGGACTGGGCCAGCCGACATGTGCTGTCGTGGCGCTGTCGAACACGATGGACAGCAGCTTCTGCGTCGAGGCGCTGGAGGCGGCGCTGCAGACGGGGACGCCCGGCATCTTCAACACCGACCAGGGGGTCGCAGTTTACGAGCGCGGCGTTCACCGACCGTGTCCAGGCTGCGGGCGTGCGGTGCTCGATGGACGGCCGCGGTCGGTGCCTGGATAACGTCTTCATCGAGCGGCTCTGGCGGTCGCTGAAGTATGAAGCGGTGTATCTTCACGAGTTGGCGGACGGGTTTGCGGCTGAGCAGGTGATCTCGGAATGGATGATATTTCACAGCGACGTGCGTCCGCACTCGGCGCTCGGCGGACGCACACCGGCCGAAGCCTACCGCGAGGAGCGGGCGGCGTGAACACGCGGGCAGCGGGGCGTGGGACCACCACGGCAGGCATCGCGGCCACGACCGCCGCCGTGACGACCGTGGCAGCCGCCGGCGCGCGTGGGTGGCAAGGGACGACGCGGGGCGTGATTTACCAACCGGGGTCCACCTTGACCAAGTCCGCGACCTTTCCGGAGAACCGGACCACGTCGGTGAGCCGGTCGTTGACCGGCTCCAGCACGGTCCCGTTTCATCGGGGTGGACGGTACCCCCGCCGAACCGCTTGGCGAATGCCTCGTTGACCAAGGCCCACGGGCCCGTCCGGCGTCCCGGTGGTCGGCCTCGCCGAACGCCCGGCCGGCCACGAACGGGATGCACAGGACGCGCAGGTGATCCTCCGCGACGTAGCTCCTGTCGATGGCCGTGAGTACGAACGCCGCTATTGTCCTACAACGGAACGCCCAAGCCCCGCTGCGGTGATGCTGAGAGGGTGATCCGGCCGATGGCAAGGAGTGCATGTGTTCGCCACGTTCGATGCCTGACAACGTCAGTTCCGCCGGAGGCCGGGCGATCAACGCGGCGTTCCGGTCCGGACGGACCCGGTCCAGGGCGCGACCGCACTCGATGCGGCGCCAAGCCGCGGTGCTGGGGGGAGCGGCGCAATCCAGCGGGGGTCGCGAGCGTACGGGCCAATGCGTGTCGTGTTTCTCGTAGCGTACATGCAGCACCAGATACGGATGCGCCTCGTCGAACCGGTTCGGCGCAAAGCGGTGCAGCAAACCGTCTGCCCCGGTTGATCGTGCTGGCCCGAGAACGTGCGCCCGCACAGCTCTTCGGTGATCGTCTTGACCTTCCGCGTCGACACTCCGAGCGCATCACCAATAAATGATGGATGGCGGTCATGATCGGCGCGATCCAGTCCGGGAGCGTACCAGACGCCAGCTCGTCGCCGCCCCCGAGCTGCCCAACCCATACCTGTGGTTCTCCACCTCGCCGCGCTCGCGAGAGGTACGGGCCTATCGGCACGCTCGCCGCGATTCGCGCTGTCGCCGGCCTCTCTCCTCGGCAGCGATGTCCGGGGACTCGGCTGGGTTAGCGGCCGGGATCGGTGGGTCGGCGCGGGGTGACGTTCTTCATTCGCGAGCGCCGTGACGGCTCGCCGGCGCTGACGAAGGCTCCGCGGACACCGGCACCGCCGCGCCGCATGGTGCCCTCGAACCGCTGGTGCAGGTAGCGCTTCAACAGCCGCCGGCAGGCCGGGACAAGACAGAGGAACCCGGCAAGGTCGGTCAGCACGCCGGGCGTGATGAGCACCGCCGCCGCGACGAGGATCAGCACGCCGTCGACGATCGGTTCAGCGGGCCACCGGCCGGTGTCGAGATCCGCCCGCAAGCGTGCCAGCGTGCTGATGCCCTGCTGCCGGGCCAGCGACGCGCCGACGATCCCCGTGCCCATGATGAGCCCGATTCGTGCCGACGGGGCCCACGCGCTGGCCGATCTCGATGAGCAGGGCCAACTCGACGACCGGTACGGCGATGAAGAGGACGAGGAAGTATCCCACGGGCGGTTTGATGAGTTCCCGCTCTCGAATCGGCGGCATTCCAGACTGAATCGGCGCGCGGTCCCGCGTCTCAACGCGGGGCGTCGGGCGATGCCCCGTCGTTCAGCCACCGCGCCAGCGCCTTGCCAGGATCGGCGATCTCCTCGACCGCGCTGTACCAGTGCGCCTCCCAGCCGGTCTCCGGCAGGCCCGCGAACAGCATCAGGTTGAGCGGGTAGACCTCGCTGTCGGTGCACCGGCGGAAATCGTCCCGGAACAAGAACGTCGGCTTGTGCCAGGCGATCGCCATGCCCAGCTCCACCATGACCCCTTCGTCCGGCGGACAGCCGTTGACCACTGCGAACAGCCCGTCGGCGTCGCGCACGTCGCGCAGGTCGGCTTGGCTGATCTGATAGGCCCAGCCGGCAGTCGTCCTGTCGATCTGGTTGTTGCGGGCGAACGGCTCCCACACCTCGGCGCCAGCCGCCGTCAGGGCGTCGACGAGCGCCACCAACGGCCCCGCCTTCTGCTGCGCGGAGAACCCGTAGGGATTCGCGACATACAGTGTCTTCAGCATCCGTATCAGTCTACCGACATCCGCCGCGTGAAAACCATTCGCTTGCCGTGGCGTGAACGTGGTCGGCTCGTAGATGACGCCCATGGACATCGGGCCACCGACCGCGCCTTGCGCATCGGCCCGCGGCGCAAGGTGCTGGTCCACCGCTTCGTCACGCGCGGCACCATCGAGGTCGATGCGCAAGCCTCGGTCGTCGAGCCGTTACAGCCATCCTGGCGCGGGCGGCCCGTCGGCGGACGACCGCGCGCTGACAACGCCGACAGCAGCGAAAGCCTTAACCTATGCGCGGAACTGGGCCAACTCCAGGTCCGGGGCGTCCCGTGTCCGCGTTGACTGGCGCTGTTCACCGATCCATCCTGCGTGCCACAATCGTTCGCGTGGGCCGACGTCAAGACGCGGTCGTTCGAGGAGGAGGACAGGATGCCGGTCGTGGTCCGATCTGACGCAAACGGCAATGTCATTCTCCCCGCTAGGGCGGTCCTCGCCGGACTTCCCAAACAGCTTCCGTCACGGCACCGAGAGCTTGGACTTCGGCATCCCCTCGGCACCTACAACACCTCTGTTGCGGTAGTTGCGAAGCGCGTTACCCGAGTTGTCAACCTCCTGCAGACAGTCGTGCCCGAGACGGGTCCTGGCCACACGGAATCACCAGAACAAGCGGAAGCACTGCTTGAGTCCCATGAGGCCCTTCTCCAGGGCCTGATGCAGCACATGGACGATTGCATCAACATTCTGAGGGGCCTCACAGTCGACCGTCGAGACTTCGACAAGAGCCGCCATGTGAAGGTGTATCGTCGGGCTGTTGACCAGTACCGATCCCACATTGGCAAAGTAGCCGGTCGAATCAAGCATCGACAGGGCCGCCTCACCCTGCTGACTGCCCGACTTGGAGCACGCTCTTTCGCAGGGTACTTCGTCGCCGTCGGTCTCGCCGAAGGGGGTGTTGGGCCTGATCCTGATATCCACAAGCACGGATGGACGGCGTTCTCGTTTAACCGCGACCTCCGCTTCCATCTGTGCCACGTTCTCCTGACATCTGCTCGCCTCGCGCGAGCTGTTGAGAGACTAACTGGTGCCAGCGCGGTTGATGCCAAACCCGTCCATGACGCACTGACCGACTCAGTAGTCGGCGTCATCGGCCTGCCGGAGACGTACTTCCCGGACGAGTATGAGGAACCGAGGCCCGTTCTTCGATTCGAGACCGGACAAGATGCCTCGCACCAGCTAGTGGTCCGTCACGTCACAATCTTCTGACACGGACATGGGTTACAGCGCGCAATCATCGACGAATCACAGCACCGCAAACCAGAACGTTTAATCATGGCGCAGCACTAGTCGCGGACTTCGTCTTATCCAAGGGTTGGCGCCCTTTCGCGGGACAGGGTTTCCAGCTGAAGCTCGCAACGCACGGAGATGGGAGTACGCGGAGCTGGAAGGTGCCATACTTTGGCCGCCCGCCCGCTGCAGCGTCTTGATGCTAGCGTTCGCGAGCGAGGTAGATCGCCCAATCGTCCATCAGGCACCGCCGCCGCTCGAACAGGTCCGACCGCGCGTAGGCCGCCTCGACCTTGTTTTGGACGACGTGAGCCAGCGCCGCCTCGATGACCTCGCGCGGGTGGTCCGTCTCTTCTGCCGCCCAGTCCCGGAACGACGACCGGAAGCCGTGCGCCACGGCCGCGCTCCGGTGGTACTGGAGCATCTTGGGGAGCGTCGACGCGGAGATCGCCTTGCCGCTCCGCATCGGGAACACGAGCCGATTGCCGTCGCCGAGCGTCCGCGGCGCGTCGAGAATCTCCAGCGCACGCCGGCAGAGCGGGACGCGGTGCTCGCGCTTCGCCTTCATCCGCGCAGCAGAGATCGTCCATACGCGGTCTGTCGTGTTGATCTCGGTCCACGAGGCGAGTCTGACTTCCGCCGACCGCGCCGCGGTCAGGAACATCCTCACCGACGCGCATCCAGGATCGGTGTTGCTCATGATTGGTGCCAAGGGCGGTCGCTATCCGGTTATTCACGAACGGATGGCACGGTTGGCGGACGCGGTCGGTTGTCGGCACCGCAACGACGAGGTGCGAGTCGCGACCGCCGGAGTACAGCTTGATGGGCGGCTAGACGAAGAGGTCCGCTGGTTCTATCGCCATCTCAAACAGACTGGCGAGGAATCTGCCCGACCATGAAACCGTTGCCGCCCAGCTCCGTGAAGAGTTCGAGGCCGACCAGCGGATGACATTCTCGGGGAGCGTCATTTACGCGTTTCGGAAGTAATCCGCAAGGACGGGGTTGCGGGCTTGACGAGCTCGACTGATCAGGGCATGCTGTTCTGGACTCTTCCCTTTTCGTCGGAAAACGCATGAGTGGGGGAATCGCTTATTGGAGCGCGAGGAACAGGATGCCGACCCGGTCGGTTACGACGACACTGTCACCGAAGTGCGCACGGACTCGTGACCGTAGAAATCCGCAGGATTGGCGTTCATCTGAGCAACCAGGGTGACGTGTCGACATCCTGCTCCTCCCCTCAGTTATCGAGGTGAGGAGTTTTCAGTGACCACAGGTGGGGATTATTGGGTGACCGGTGACACAGCTGGCACGTCGTGTGGCGTGTGTCCATCCCCGAATGCTGAACGCACAAACGGCAACGCGGCGTCATGGGCGCGGTACCTTCCTGGTGAAATTGCCCGCAAATCCCCTGGAACGGAAAGCCTTAGCTTGAGGTCCGTATAGGCGGGGCCACCATGGAGAAGGCGAAGCGCTTCCGCAAGCACGAAACTCGCAGCGGTGGTTCCGACGAACGGTACAGCCACCGACCATCGCCATGGCTGTCAAGTGTACGAAACTCGATCGATCTGGTCGAGCCAGAATCGCCGACTTTTACCACAGGCTGGTAGGCATGAATGATGTCCTCAGTTTCATCGATAGTAAAAGATATTTCCGCAATGAGTTCGCCGAGCATCGACACGCCTCGCCGTCTTGCGTTCCTGAACTTTCCTGTCAGGGCCGGTGCCTGGAAGAGGCGAGACGACCACGAAGACGGGGACCAGCGTCCTGTCTCGCGCAGGCGAAGGACTCGATCACCGAGGAGGAGCTCGAGGCGGCCCGCGATTACCAAGCAGTTGATTACAATAGGGGACCCTTTACCTCAGCGGTGCTGCGACTTCCCTCGCCGCTGAGAATCTCGGAAAACTAGTCGGAGGCGGCGTGGTAGTGGATTCGACAGGCGGCTGGAGCATCGCGCCCGGGAGGTTGAACGATGAGACAGACCAAGCTAGAGGCAACCCCCTTGTTGTGGCGCGGCAGCACGCGCAGAGCGAACCCAACTCGATGTTGCCCGACGCCGCGGCCGGGCGCACGATGCTGAGCGCCGAGCTCCTGGCTGCGCCGCGGCCGCGGGAGCACAACCGTCCGCCATCGCTGCCTGATCGCCTGCCGCCCCGCGGGGGCGGCTCACCTTCCGGACTTCGATACCGCATAGCGTGCGGGCGCGCCCGGCCCTTCCGGGCGTGGCGCCTTCGCGGGACGGAACCTGGCGGCCGGGCTCATCCTGATGTTTACCGCCTTGTTCGCCACACCCGCTCATACGCAGAGTGCCACCACCCTGATCAGCAACTCAGCAACGACTCTACCCGTTGGCCGGACTGAACAATCCGAATACGGGAGAGGACACATCGAAGGAGACCTATGCGCCCGAACGAACTACCTGAATTACGCCGAGCGCCGAGCGCCGTTGCTCGTCTCCACCGCCTGGGGGCCTCCTGTCCCGTCGGGGTGGCAATCCCTGCACCACGGCTGTTCCCGCCCGGTCTGCGGTTCAACTGGGCGCAGGCAGCAGCTCTGGCGCTGCTGCTCTGCATGGTGTCGCCTGCCAGCGGTCAAGTCCTGTTCCCCCGCGATTATGGCGACGGGCAGACCTTCAGTTTCTCGGGCGGTCAGGCAGGCGGCACATACGAGCTCCGCGTCTTGAGTCCTGATGGCAGCAGCGGCTTAGTCGCCGCTGGCAACGCGTTTCTGGACGTGACCTTTCCCAGTCACACCGAGGTCAAGGTCGCTCCCCGGAATGTGACGCCCGATGTCTACGCCGGTTTTCACACCGTGATCACGAGCACCGGAAAATCGCAATTGCAGGCCGGTGTCTACGATGCCGGGACCAACATGGTCGTTGATCCCACCCATCCCTTCCAGATCGAGGCGGTGTACGACCCGTCCCCGCAGTTCGGGAGCGCCACCTTCGCGGGAAATCAGCAGTGGACAACCGGCAGCCGGGCGGTGCCAGAGAACACCCCCAAGACGTTTTCGTTTTCCTGGACAGCGTTGGACGCGGGGACCAAGACCTGGGGGGTCGGCAACTCGGGCAACCCCATCTACTGCCAGATCGCGACCAACGACGTCGCCCGCCTGACGGACCTGACGACGCACGACAGCAACCTCGCGACGGTGGTTGCGGGCGAGACCGATACGACGGGTACCTCGGGGAACGTGAGCATAGAGTTCACGGCGCCGAGCTACGACTCCACCAGCAGCAATCTGTACACGGTGCGAATCCACAGCTATCAGGATCCGTACTCCGTCGGCGGCGAGGGTTCTCCGACGGGATGCACCGGCTCGGCCCTCGACGTGCTCTTCACCGTGAGGAGGAACGTCGCTCCGGTGAAGCCGGCCAAGCCGACGCTGGCGGCGGTCTCGGGATCGTCGACGACCCTGACCGTGACCTGGGTGAAGCCGGACCTGAACGACGGCCCGGACATCACCGACTACAACGTGGAGTTTCGCGAGGGCACGAGCGGCACGTGGCGGAGCTTCTCGCACTCCGGCCCGGCGGTCACCACGACTCTCACCGGGCTGACGGCGAACACGTCCTATCAGGCGCGGGTGCAGGCGGTGAACGGCGAGACGGACAGCGAGTGGTCGGATCCCTCGAACGCGGTCAGCACCAACGCGGAGACGTCCACCGCGCCGACGATCACCGATGTGGCGGTGACCTCCACCCCGGCGGCGACGGACACCTACGGGGCGGGCGAGACGATCGAGGTCTCGGTGACCTTCAGCGAGGCGGTGACCGCCACGACCGGCACGGACTTCGTGCTGTCCGTCGGTGGGGCCAAGCGCGCGCCGCTGTTGCGCGGGTCGGGCACGGCGACGCTGGTGTTCGGCTACACCGTGTTGGCCGCCGACGCCGACGACAACGGCATCTGGATCGGGGACCAGGACCGAACCCTGGTCGGCAACCGCAACGGGGATCCCCAGAACGGGACGATCACGAGCGAGACCACGGACGTGGAGGCGGACCTCACCCATGCCGCGCTCGGCCAGCAGTCCGGCCACAAGGTGGACGGCTCGCTGTCCGGGCCCGAGCCGGTGGACCCGGTGGAGCCGCCAGAGGTGACGCTGCATCTGAGCGACGCGGACGGCGAGGTCGGCGAGGACGCGGGCGCCGTCACGGTGACGGCGACGGTGTCGCCGGCCTCGGCGACCGCCTTCACGGTGACGGTGTCGGCGAGTCCGGTGGCCCCGGCGACGGACGACGACTTCGAGCTGAGCACGAACCGGGCGCTGAGCTTCGCCGCGAACGCGACCGCGAGCAGCGGGACGGTGACGATCGCGCCGGTCGACGACGGCGACCCCGAGTCGAACCAAGTAGTGACGGTGTCTGGCTCGGCGTCCATCGAGGGCGTGACGGGCCCCGACGATGTGACCCTGACCATTCTCGACAACGATCTGGTCAGCATCCGGGGCATCTGCAACCGCACGCCGCGCGTCCGCGACCGCATCTTGGTGCTGCTGAAGAACCGGCACAGCTTCAAGGACGGCTGCTCCGGGGTGACCGAGACGCAGCTGGCGCAGCTGCAGTCGCTCGACCTGGGCCGCAACCCGAGCACGGAGTCGGCGGTTACGATGAGCCTGCGGAGCAACGACTTCGAGGGGCTGGTGAACCTCGAGCGGCTGTACCTGAGGGAGACCGGGCTTAGCTTGCTGCCGGCCGGGGTGTTCTCCGGGCTGGCGGCGCTGGAAACGCTGGAGCTGGACAGCAACCGGCTTCGCTCGCTGCCGGCCGGCGTGTTCTCTGACCTGCATTCTCTGAAGACACTGGAGCTACACAGGAACCCGTTGCTGAGCTCGCTGCCCTACGACGAGTTCGAGGCGCTGCCGAATCTGACGAAGCTGCTGGTGGACCCGGAGGGCCGCAGAGGGTACCAGGTGGCGGGCGGCGAGGGCGACGTGACCTTGGAGGTCGCGGCGGGGCGCCGGACGACGTATCAGGTGCGCCTGACGCACACGCCGGCCTACGTGACGTCGCCCCAGCCGACGTTGACGGTGAGTTCGGACACGGTCGGGGTGATCGCGGTCCCGGTGACGCTGCGGTTCACCAAGGAGAACTGGTTCCGGCGCCAGACGGTGACGGTGTACGCCACGGTATCGGCGGCCGGCGCGACGGCGACGCTGAGCCACACGTCCGTCGCAGTGACGTATGACCGGCCGATCCCGACGGTGACGGTGCGGGTGCTGGAGAACGCCCCCGGCCGCACGGCCGATCCGCTGACGGCGGCGTTCGAGGGACTGCCTTCGAGCCACGACGGCGAGACCGCGTTCAGCTTCCGCATCGCGTTCAGCGAGGCGGTCGCGGTCACGCCCGAGGCCATGCGCACGCGCGTCCTGGAGGTGGCGGGCGGCGCGGTGACCGGCGCGGCCCGGGTCGACGGGGAGAGCGGCGTGTGGTCGATCATGGTCACGCCGGCCACCCGCGAGGAGCTGTTGATCACGCTGGCCCGGTCGGCGGATTGCGCGGCGGACGGCGCGGTCTGCACATCGGACGGCAGAGCCCTGTCGAGCGGGGCGGCAGCCATCGTGATCGGCCCGGCGGAGAGAAACACGGTGGCGACAGGGACGCCGGCGATCGGCGGGACGGCGCAGGTCGGGGAGGAGCTGACCGCCTCGACGTCGGGCATCTCCGACGCCGACGGGCTGGACAACGCGAGCTTCGGCTACCAGTGGATCCGCACGAACACCGACATTGGCGGGGCGACCGGCGCGACCTACACGTCAGAGGCGGCCGACGAGGGCAAGAGGCTCAAGGTCCGGGTCAGCTTCACCGACGACGCCGGCAACGCGGAGAGCCTCACCAGCGCGGCGACGGATGCCGTCGCGGCGCGGCCGGAGCCGCTGACGGCGAGCTTCGAGGGCATGCCGGCCGAGCACGCCGGCCAGGGGTCGTTCAGCTTCCGGGTGGCGTTCAGCGAGGGGATCAATACCAGCTACAAGACGGTGCGCGACGCGTCGTTTCCGGGTGACTGGCGGTGACGTCACCAGGGCGCAACGGGTCGACAAGCGCCGCGACCTGTGGAAGATCACGATCGAGCCGGACTCGGCCGAGGCGGTGACCGTACGGCTGCCGGAGACGACCGACTGCGACGCGAGCGGGGCGATCTGCACCGGCGACGGTCGGCCGCTGTCGCACTCGCTGTCGGCGACGGTCGCCGCCCCGGTGGGCATCGCGGTGGCCGACGCGCGGGTGGATGAAGGCGACGGCGTGGCGCTGGCGTTCGCGGTGATGCTGAGCCGCGCGGCGAGCGCCGCGCTGACGGTGGACTACGCGACGGCGGACGGTAGCGCGCACGCGGGCGACGACTACACGGCGGCGAGCGGCACGCTGAAGTTCGCGGCAGGCGAGCGGTCGAAGACGATCGAGGTCGGGGTGCTCGACGATGCGCACGACGAGGGCGAGGAGACGCTGAGGCTGACGCTATCGAACGCCTCGTCGGGCCGGCTCACCGACGGCGACGCGACCGGGACGATCGAGAACCACGATCCGATGCCGCGGGCTCTGCTGGCGCGGTTCGGACGGGCGGCGGCGGTGCACGTGGTCGAGCACGTGGAGGAGCGGCTCCGGGCGCCGCGGGAGCCGGGCTTCCGGGGCCGGTTCGCGGGCCGGGAGCTGCGGCGCGGGATGGAGCGCGACGTCGCGCTCAACTTCCTGCGCGGGCTCGGCGGGATGGCCGGCGCGACTCCGACAGGCGCGGGCGCCCACGGTTCGCTGTCCGGCGCGCCGGCGGCGGGGACGGCGGCGCTCGGGATGCCGGGGTCTGCCGGCGGCGGCGGGCGCGGGGCCGTGGGCGGCGGGAGTCCGATGGGCGGCGCTATGGCGGTGGGCGGCGCGCCCCGTGCGATGGGCATAGCCCCTGGCCCGATGGGCGGCGGAGCCCGCCAGGACGGCGGGTTCAATGGCGGCGGCGGCGGACTCCTGCGGATGGGACTCGGCGGCGGTGACGTGCTGACCGGCTCGAACTTCGCGCTGGCCCGGGAGACGCGTCACGGCGGCATCCTCTCGTTCTGGAGCCGCGGGGCGCAGTCGCACTTCTCCGGCCGCGAGGGCGCGCTGTCGCTGGGCGGCGACGTCCGCACGACGATGTTCGGCGCCGATTACGCGAAGGGGCCGTTGGTGACGGGCTTGTCGCTGTCGCACAGCCGCGGCCTGGGCGAGTACACCGGGATCGCCGGCGGGCAGGTGGCGTCGTCGGTGACGGGCTTGTACCCGTGGCTGGGGTACAAGGCGGCCGAGCGCGTCACGGTGTGGGGCGTGACCGGCTACGGGTCGGGCGGGATGATGCTGACGCCGCAAGGTGGCCCTGCCCTGGAGAGCGCCCTGTCGATGGCGATGGCGGCGGCGGGGACGCGGGGCGAGCTGGTGGCCGGCGGTGCAAGCGGGTTCGGGCTGGCGTTCAAGGCCGATGCGCTGTGGGTCGGCACGTCGATCGATGGCGTTGACGGCCCGGCGGGGCGCCTGAAGGCGACCGACGCGGCGGTGACCCGCTTCCGCACGGGCCTCGAGGGCTCGCGCGCCTACACGTTCGGCGGCCGGCTGTCGCTCAAACCGAGCGTGGAGGTCGGACTGCGGCACGACGGCGGCGATGCCGAGACCGGCGCCGGCATGGATGTCGGCGGGGGCCTGGTCGTCTCGGATGCGTCGACCGGGCTGGCGGTGGACGTGCGCGTGCGGACGCTGCTGGTACACCAGGACCAGGACTTCTCCGAGCGGGGCGTATCGCTGTCTGTGAGCTACAACCCGACGCCGTCGACGCCGCTCGGCTTCGTGGCGCGCGTGGCGCCGTCGTGGGGCGGCCAGGCGACGGGCGGGGCTTCGGCGTTGTGGGGCCGCGAGACGATGGGCGGCATGGCGGACGGCGGCTTCTCGCAGGGGAACCGCCTCGATGGCGAGGTGGGCTACGGGCTGCCGGTGGGGACTCGCTTCGTCGGCACGCCCCGGGTCGGCTTCAGCACCTCCCAGTACGGCCAGGACTATCGGGTCGGCTACGGCTTGGGCTTGCTCGACCGCGAGAGCTTGGCGTTCGAGCTGGGGGTCGAGGCGCAGCGCCGCAACAGTCCGATGCTGGGCGGAACGAGCAACGGGGTGCTCGGGCGGGCCACTCTGGGCTGGTAGTGCGGCTACGCAGCCGTCCAGCTGTCACTGGGCAAAGGGTCCGTTCGTGAACGGGCTTCCGTCGGTCGCCTTGACGCAGCGGTTTGTGGCCCTGTGCCAGTACCACGGTTCGCAGCGTCTCGCAGTCCGTCTGGTCGCCGTCGGCCGCGCCACCGGCGTGCCGGGGACTGCCACCCGGCGACGACTGGACGGCGTGGGACACGTACGAGATGCGGGCGGTCGTCGAGTATCTGGAGCAGCTGCGCGTGCGCTGACTACCGCGTTCGACGACGTTCACCCGCGCGCGGGTGCTGTGTCCCGGGACCGTCCTTCTTTTCCCCCAGCTGGCGGGCCAGCCGCCGGATCTCGCTCAGTCTCGTCGGCCGGTAGTTCAACTGTTCGACGCTGACGTTGACGTGCCGGTTCGGCGTCGGCGACTCCTGCTCGTGCACGTGTCCGTGGACGTTCACCGCGCCGTGCGGCACCTGTATCACCGTCGCGGCCTGGAGCGCGCGGGTCGACGTCGGTGCCGCATCGCCGAGGAACCTGGCGTTGTCGCGGTCACGTTCGCCGACCGCGCCCCCGGGTCGGCGCCGACGACACGATTCGGAGAGGTCGAGTCCTCTCCCGGCGCGGGGCCGGCCTACGACGATGTGTTCTGGACGTCGGAGGTGGGGCGAGGATTCTTCGAAGCCCTCGATCGTCGGATTGTCGCCGGGCGTGGCTTCCACGGGGGAGACCGCAGTCCCCGTGCCCTGACGGTCATCGTCAACGAGGCGTTCGCGCGCACGTTTTCACTCCGTTCGCGCGGCGGATCGCCGGTCGGCGCACGCCTTCGGTATCCCGCGTCGTCCGCGCGACCCGACGCCCCGGCGGCGAAGTCGTGGTTCGAGATCGTGGGCGTCGTGCGCGATGTCGGCCTGGACCCTGACGACTGGGGGAACGAACGACCGTACGTGTTTCACGCGGCAGCGGCGGGAACAGTCTCTCCGCTCGTGACGACGGTGCGCGTGCGTGGCGATCCGGCCGCACTCTCTGCGCGTCTGCCGGTCATCGCAGCCGACGTCGATGCCGGATTGTTCGTCCGGGATGCGCGGCCGCTGAACGCATGGATCCGGCAGCGCGACGTCAGCCTGGCTATGCAGGTCGGCGGGCTGGCGGGGGTGACCTCGCTCGTGCTGTTTGTCGAACCCTGCGGCGACATCGGCCTCCGTTCTGGGCTCGTCCAGGTACGGCAACAGTAGTTCTCTCGCGCTGGCGAACAGGGCCTCCGCGGGTAGGAACCCGTCCCCGGAACCTGACCCGGAGTTCGCCGCGTCAGCGGCTCGATATCGAACGGGCTTGAAGAGCCGCTCGATCACGCCGTCCGCCACCAGCCTCTTCAGCCAGCTAGAGGTCCAGGTGCGCTTCAAGGGGAAGCTCGATAACCTCGACCCGCAGTTCCGGCGCGCCTCCGGCTTCGCTTTCTACAACACGTCCCGCTACGACTTCGCGAAGCTGCTCGCCGACGCCCCCCACGTCGCCCAGAACCTGCGCAACTACCTCGCCGGCTTCAGCCCCAACATGCGCGAGGTGCTCGAGCTTCGCCTTCACCGCCACGCCGAAATCTCCGGCTCCGTGCAGGACGGCGCGGAGACGTACACCGAGTCGGGCATGAACTCCGCCGGGCGCGACCACGTCATCGGTGAGCACCAGACCGCCGCCGAGTTCGACAAGCCCGAGTACCGCTTCCTGGTGGTGGCCAACAAGTTCCAGACCGGATTCGACCAGTCGCTGCTGCACACGATGTACGTCGACAAGAAGCTGGGCGGCGTCAACGCCGTGCAGACGCTGTCGCGGCTCAACCGGACGCACCCCGGCAAGACCGGCGTGACGACCCAGCGGGGTCTGGGTGCAACCCGGGGTTCACCACGGCCTTCCGCCGCCGCCGGGCGGAAGACGACGCGGCAGACGCGATCGAACCGACGGATCGAACTAGAATGAAGCGCGACGCCACCGTTCGGGGGACAAGGAGGCGGCGATATCCGGGTTCCACTCACGCGGGAGGTTCGCATGAGGATCAGACATTCCGTTCTCTTAGCGGCGCCGCTGCTGCTCTGCATGCTCGCGCCCAGCCACGCGCAGGAGGAACGGCCCATCGGCGTCCCGGTGCCGCCGTTGGGTGACGGACCATGGGTCATCGATACGGCCGAGCAGCACAAGATCCGCGTCAGCGTCGTGGCCAGGGGGCTGTCGCATCCCTGGGCCATCGCGTTCCTTCCCGACGGCGACATGCTGGTCACCGAGCGGCCTGGTCGTCTTCGCATCGTGCGCGGCGGCGTGCTCGACCCGCACCCCATCTCCGGGGTGCCACAGGTCAGAACCGACGGCAACGGCGGGCTCTTGGATGTGGCCCTCCATCCCCGATTCGCCAACAACGGCCTCGTATACCTCACCTATACCAAGGCCGACGGCAACGGCAGGGGTTCCCCGGCGCTCGCGCGGGGCCGGCTCGAGGCTGGCGCACTCGTCGACGTCGAGGACCTTGTCGTCACCGACGCGTACGAGGGCAACTCGGGTCTCAACGGGCGCGTCGCCTTCGGCCACGACGGCAAGGTCTTCATGTCCACCGGCGGCAATGTGGGGAACGTCGCGCAGGACCCCGCGAGCCTGCGCGGCAAGATGCTGCGCCTCAACGACGATGGCTCCGTACCGCCCGACAACCCGTTCGTGGACCAGCCGGGCTATCGGCCGGAAATCTACGCTTTGGGACATCGCAATTCGCTGGGCCTCATCGTCCACCCTGAGACCGGATTGCTCTGGAACCACGAGAACGGTCCCAACGGCGGCGACGAGATCAACATCATCCTGCCGGGTCGCAATTACGGTTGGCCGGTCGTCAGCTTCGGACGCAACTATCCTGGCTCGCGCGTTTCCGAACATCCGACGCGCGAGGGGATGGAATCACCGCTCGTGGTGTGGCTGCCCGCGATCGCGGTCGCCGGCATGGCCGTCTACACCGGCGACCAGTTTCCTGCGTGGCGAGGCAACGTGCTCGTAGGATCCCTGCGCGAGGGCGGAATACCGGGCACAGGCCACCTGCAACGCATTGTGTTCAACGACAGCACAGAGGAGCTGCGGCGCGAGTCGATGTTGACGGAGCTCAGGCAACGTATCCGGGAAGTGCGCGAAGGGCCCGACGGATTCCTCTACCTGCTGACGGACGAGGACGACGGGGCGCTCCTGCGCATTGAGCCGGCTCCGTGAGTCCCAGGACGGCGTCGTCTGCGCCGGCACCATTTCCTGCGGCGCGGACTCCTAGACGCCTGAGTCTTCTGCACGCCAAGCGCTTGTGTGACGTCCGCTTCGCTTCTGGGCTCGTCCAGGTACGCGGACAGCAGTTCTCTCACCCTTGCAAGCAGCTTCTCGGCCGGACTGAGACCGTCCCCGAAACCAGGCTTGGCAATGGGTGGCGGCGCCAGCGCCTGGGTGGGCTGGGTGTCGTCGGCTGGATCCTGATCGCTCCGGACCTCGCGGGGCAGGGAGGCGAGACCGGATGCGGGAGCTGCCTCGGGCGACGTATCGAGGAGCGAGCCGAGAGCCTCCGGATCTTCGGGATTCATCCATCGACGGGCTCCGCGCGCCAATAGAGCGTCGAGACCCGTCCCCATCTCGCCGGTGGCGCGGACATAGACCGAAACGAATCGGTGCCGGTCGAGTTGCTCGACGGCTCCAGCCCACGTCCCGCCCTTCTCGAACTCCGCGTCGACGACCAGCGCGGCGTCCGACTGAGGTTGCCCCAGCTATGCAGAGCTCCGCATAGCTGGGGCTATGCAGAGCTCCGGACTATGCGGAGTTCGCCCGGCGGCCCGCGTGAACGCGGGCGATTGCATGGAGCGGTACTCCGCATAGTCAGAGGGCTTCCAGGAAGTCGAGGAGCCGATCGGTGGCTGTGAACCGGAGTGGCTGAGGTGCGGGATCGTCGACGCACCGGAGTGCGGCCTCCTTCATGGCGAGGTCGGCTTCGACGTACTGATGGGTGGTGGCCGTGTCCTCGTGGCCGAGCCAGAGTGCAATGACGGTGATGTCGACACCGGACTGGAGCAGATGCATCGCGGTCGTGTGGCGCAGCGTGTGGGGCGAGATCCGTCGCGTTGCGAGTGAGGGGTGACGCTCCGAGGCCTTTCGACAGGCGACGCGCAGTTGGTGCTCGACACCAGACCTGGTCACCACCCGAGGGTGACGCCGTGCGGCTGCATCCGGAACTCGACGCCGCGCCAAGTGGCCACGTCGCCGACGAGCCAGGCTTCCGGCGATGACTCTGCGAGCGCGGGGATCAACCGATGGTGGTCTGGGAAAGCCGGTGCCCGTCGAAAGTCCACCCCGCGCGCGGGGACCAAACCGATCGGCGGGCTGCTGCCCGTGCTGCCGGTGCGTCCACCTCGGGCGCGCGGGGACCAAACGAACGTGAGGTACATGCTGATCCGAGCCGACGGACCCGGGCGGCAGAGCTGCCACCTACGTCGCTCCGTTCAGCTACGACCAAGGGCACGAGGGGATCGCAGGGGCGCAGAGGGGCGCAGAGGACTCGCCGATGCGGTATTCGCTGACGCCCGAGAGCGGGATCGGCGCGCGCCAGATGAGCCGGGCGCATGCTGTTCGGATGATCGGCGCCGCGTCATGGCGGTGACATTCCGCGCAGCCACTTGCCCCAGCGTTCGTTCCAGTGGCATCACGGCGTACCTGAAGTCAACGTCGCCACGATCGTGTGCGCCCAGGCGATCGCGACGCACAAGAGGCCGCGCAACACGAACTTCCCGGATCGGACGGCCGAGAATAGTCAGGGTCGCGCTACCGAGAAGATCCGATTTGAAGGAGGGGCCGTCCGACATGCCCTCCTTCGCGCCGGGCGTGCGGGAGCGTTTCGCTCGCTCTCCGGTGCAACGCGCTCCACGACGGGCTGCGGGCCCGATCGGACACAGCGGCGACCGGCAACGGATTGACACAAGACGACGCGAGCGCTTGCGATTCTCCCGTTTGAGCCCGGCAGGACGCAGCGCCACGAACCGAACTTCCTGCGGCGGCTCTTCTCCCCCTTGACTCGTATACGACCCGGTGCCGCTCCGCAGATCTTGCGATGACCGAACCCGTCGCACGGCTCAGGATCGAATTGCGCGAGATTGAACCCCGGCTCTGGCGCCGCGTCGACGTACCGCTCTCCTCGACGCTGCTGGCCTTGCACGACATCATCCAGATTGCAGTCGGCTGGACCGATTCCCATCTGTTCGAGTTCGTGATCGGGGATCGCGTCTACGGCGAGCCCCTGCCCGAGGACGACTTCTGGGACCGGCACGTGTACAAGGCCGCTGGCATCCGCCTGAAGACGCTCATCGAGCGTGGCGTCGAGCGCTTCCTCTACGTCTACGACTTCGGCGACGACTGGAGACACGACATCTGCATCGAATCGGTCGGCGACGGCGAGGCCGATGTCGACTACCCTGCGTTCGTCGACGGCGAGCGGCGGTGCCCGCCGGAGGACGTCGGCGGCGTCCCCGGCTTCATGGACTTTCTCGAGGCGGCGCTCGATCCGCTCCACGTGGAGCACAACGAAGTGGTGACCTGGTACGGGAAGCCGTTCGACCCGGTCGACCTCGACGAGCGATGGGTGCGGCTGCGGCTTGCCACGCTGGCCGCCCGCCGCCGGGGTGCCCTCGCGAGGCATCGAGGCGCAGCGCGGTCCGATTCGACCTGACCCATATCTGCGTCCCGCTGTGGACCGCCACCGGTCGCCAACTGGAACTGCTGTCGACCGTCTCGCTCAGAACGGACGGTTGCAGAACGGCCGGGACCCGTCGCCGACGCGCCCGCCGCCGAACGCGTCACTGCTTTGAGCGAGACCAAGAACCGTGCGATGTAGTGCCAGCATGAGTCGTCCGCCGCAGTCCGAGGCAATCCGCGCGCGAATTGCACACGGAATGGGGTTACGACCATGCCCTGGCCGATGCCGTCCGCCAAGAATTACGGGCATGATGCCACCACTCGTGGCTTCCGCACCGGACGCCACGCTTCCGGCGTCGCCACTTGGCCCGCCGTCTGGTCGGCGTCCGGTAGGAACGAACGCGAGCCCCGGCTGCGTGGCGACCACGATGTCGGTCACGCTGTCGTCGCCATCCCCGGTCGGATGCAAGGTTGATGAAGGCATCGCCGTCGTCGCGCTTGAACTGCACCCGAGCCTGTCCGAAGGGGATCCGGGGGACGGAACGGCCGGCGGACCGGGGCGTGTCCCCCGGCTCGCCGTTCCGGGCGTGGGGTCAGCTCGCCGCGGCTTCCGCGCCGGCGGTCGCCAGCGAACGGAAGTCGCGCCGCGGCGCCAGCTCCTCTTCCAGGAGCCGGAGGCTGAAGGCGGGTTGCTTGCCGATCGCCAGCAGGGACTCGACGATGCGCGCGGGCTGCCCCCAGTCGTTCCACATGACGCCGTCCAGCGACTGCATGGCGATGCGGTCGGATGCCCGTTCGAGCAGCTCCGAGGAGAAGTTGACCCGCGGCATGGTGTCGTACACCTCGTCGAGCACAGCGGTCTCCCGCGGCGTGCCGATGGCCGCCTGCAGCACCGTGAAGAACGGCGTCAGATGCGGAAGCCGCTCGCACGCGAGCTCCCACAGGGTGCGGGCGCGCGCCACCAGGACGAGGGTGTTCCACAGGGCGCCGCGCTCGTAGAGCCGGGCCGCTTCCGACGGGGCCGGCTTCTCGACGAAGGACTCCACGGCGAACACGCGGTGCGCCGGATGGCGTCCGAGGTCGTCGGACGGAACGATCCAGCCGTACTCGTCCTCGATGTCGGTCGGCGCGGCCCCCAGCAGCAGGATCCGGTCGCCGAGCCGCTCGGCGGCCTGAATCGCCACCTGCACCTTCGCCACGAACCGCCACTCCGGGTACACGAAGTGATCCGACGGGAGGATGACCACGGTGGCGTCGGGATCGCGGTGCATGGCATGCACCAGCCCCAACAGCACGCCCGGCGCCGTGTCGAGATTGGCCGGCTGCTCGATGAACGCGCCGTCCGTCGCACGCGGCGCGCGAGCGCCGAGGACGTCGTGGTGGTGCCGTCCGACGACCGTGAGGATACGGCTCGGGTCGCACAGGCAGGCGGCACGATCGAGAGTGTGGTCGAGCATCGATCGCGTCCCCGCGAACGTGCAGTACTGTTTTGGAACGTGCCGGCCAAGCCAGCGCTCGGTCAGCGGCCGCAGACGCATACCATCGCCGCCGGCCAGCACGACCGCCATCGGTTGTGCCATGGACGTCATCATTGCTTACTTACCCTCCGCTCTGTTTCGTTCCTGGATCTGCCGGGAAGACGCCGAGCAATTCAACAATCGTGTTGCAGGTGACGCGACGGTCCAAATAAATGTCGTGGCCCAGCCCCCGCCGCGCCGCCCGCTTTCAAGCGGTACGAATGAACTCGCCGTTCCGCAGCTCACGCTCCGCCTGCAGCCAGTCGTCGAGGGGACCGCCCGAGCCCTGTCGTTCGAGGGACAGGAAGTAGGCGCGCTCGGCAATCTGCGCGTCGGTCGGCTCGGGCGCCGCCGCCGCCTCGATCATGCCGGCCGCTTCGATTGGCCCGGTCGCGGTTGTCGTTTCCACGGGTGCCGCCGCGACCGGCTTCACCGCGGTGCGGCGGGTGATCTTCCGCGGTGCGGTCTTCCGGGTGCGATTGACGGTCCCTGTCGACTGTGTCGTTCGTTTCGCCATACTCCTCAAGTTCCTCCAACACGCCATCCAACGCAGAGCCGCCGCGCCAACGGCTCCGCGGCATTCGACCGGCGCTGTACCTCGACCACCGCGGGACGCGGGGTCTGGAGCCAGCCAGCATCAAGGCTACCGCCGCCGTATGTTCAGGAGGTGTCGGGCGCGTTCCGTTCCTGTTAAACCCGTACCAAAATGCAAAGCGTTCGAGCGGCGCCCAACGACAGTGCTCATTAGCAAGAGTCGTGCCGCCACCGCCGAGTCCGGCTGCCCGAAGACCGGAACATTCGCCCTGTCAAGCAGATACAGTCTGTGGCGCCGGGCCGCGCGGCGCGTCACTCCCGCGCACGAAACCACAACAATGTCAGAGCGACGAACTGATGCGACATTCCCGTGCCTGGTCTCACCACGGACTTCCTGGCCGTGAGAACCAGCCACGCGCGCTTTGCCGAGCCGACCTGTCCTGAAACCGGAGCTGTCCGGGAAGGGATCGCCAGCGGGTGTTCGTCAGTCCTGTTTCAAGAATAGCACGCCGAGCGGCGGCAGCGTGAGCCGGAGGGAGAACGGGCGTCCGTGAGACGGTGCTTCCCCGGCAACGACCTGCCCGCCATTGTCCAGACCGCCGCCGCCATGGCACGACGCATCGCTGTTCAGCCGTTCACGCCAAGAGCCGCCGTGCGGCACGCCGACCGGGTAATCGTGCCGCGCGACTGGGGTGAAATTGCAGACGACGACGAGCGGCTCCCCGCCGCGGCCGCGGCGGAGAAAGCTCAGGACGCTGCTGCCGCGGTCGTCGCAGTCGATCCACTCGAAGCCGGACGGCTCCGCATCCAGCTCGTACAGGGCCGGCTCGCCGCGGTAGAGCTGGTGCAGATCCCGCACCCACCTGCGCAGACCGGCGTGCAGCGGTCTGTCCAGCAGGTGCCAGTCGATGCTCTCGACGTGCGTCCATTCCCGTTCCTGCGCGATCTCGCCGCCCATGAAGAGGAACTGCTTGCCGGGGTGGCCGACCATGAAGCCGTAGAGCAGCTGCAGATTGGCGTGCCGTTGCCACTCGTCGCCCGGCATGCGCGCCAGCAACGAGCCCTTGCCGTGAACGACCTCGTCGTGCGACAGCGGCAGGATGAAGTTCTCGCTGAAGGCGTATATCAGGCTGAAGGTGAGCGCGTCGTGGTGGTGGCTGCGATGGACCGGTTCCTTCGAGTTGTACTCGAGCGTGTCGTTCATCCAGCCCATGTTCCACTTGAAGCCGAATCCGAGCCCGCCGGCGTCCGTCGGGCGGGTCACCAGCGGCCAGGCGGTCGACTCCTCGGCCACCATCATGATGCCGGGGTGCTCCGCGTGGACGCGCTCGTTCAGGTGCCGCAGGAAGTCGACGGCGTCCAGGTTCTCGTTGCCGCCGCGGGCGTTCGGCACCCATTCCCCGGCCTCGCGCCCGTAGTCGAGGTAGAGCATCGAGGCGACGGCGTCCACGCGCAGGCCGTCGAGGTGGTACTTCTCGAACCAGAAGAGCGCGCTCGAAATCAGGAAGTTGCTCACCTCGCGGCGGCCGTAGTTGAAGATCAGCGAGCCCAGTGGGGGGCTCTCCCTGCCGCGCGTCCGCGGGCTCGTAGAGACAGGTGCCGTCGAAGCGGGCCAGGCCGTGGGCGTCCTTCGGGAAGTGGCCGGCCGACCAGTCCACGAGGACGCCGATCCCGCGCCGGTGCAGCGTATCCACCAGCTCCATGAACTCCTGCGGGGTGCCGAAACGACTCGTCGGTGCGAAGTAGCCGAGCGTGCCGTAGCCCCACGACTCGTCGAGCGTGTACTCCGCGACCGGCAGCAGCTCCACGTGCGTGAAGCCCAGATCCGCGACGTGGTCGCCAGCCGGTCGGCGATGTCCCGGTAGGTCAGCCAGCCTCCTTCGCCGGGTACCCGCATCCACGAGCCGAGATGCGCCTCGTAGACCGCGATCGACGCGTCGTGCGCGTTGCGGGCCGCGCGCGAGGCCATCCAGTCCGCATCGCCCCAAGCGTAGCCGGACAGGTTTTCGGCGTGATCTGATGCTTGCAAAATGAGGGGATGCATGAGAGCCGACTCCACCATTGTCTCCCGTCCGCTTCCGCCTCCCGTGGTTTGTGTCGTGCCCGCGCCGAGGTTCGAGAGAGCGCGGGGGGGCCGTGAGGCCGGTGGCGGGGTGTTCCAGGGCGCTTTCGGTGGGTATTCAGACTGCGAACACCGGCCTTTCGGGTCCCAGCGGTCCTGCGGACATGTACGCGTTGCCCGTCCTGGTTCTCAGGTTCTCGGGGATTTCGGTCAGGAACGGCGATGGCTCGGTGGGGCGCTGCCGTGCGCCGTGCCCGGTGACGGCTGGCACGCTGAGGTACAACTCGGACCGGGCGCGTGTCATGCCTACATACGCCAGCCGGCGTTCTTCTTCCACGGCGCTCTGGTTGTCGTCGGCGGAGACGAGTGTGCCGCGGTGCGGCAGGTGCTCGGCGTCGAAGCCGCCGATGACGACCGTGTCGAACTCGAGCCCCTTGGCTCCGTGGAGAGTGGACAGCGTCACGCGAATGTCGGCCGCGCCGGCGCGCTTGGGCGCGCGCATCGACCGACAGTGTTCCAGGAACTCCGCGAGGACTTGCAGGCGCTCGTCGGGGCCTGCCGTGTCGGTTTGTCCGGCGTCGCGGCGGAAGACCGCGGCGTCGAAACCGAGCTCGGCCAGGTTGTCGAGCCGGTCGGCCGCGTCGGGGTCGCCGGAGGCGGCGACGGCCTGATGGTATCCGGTCTCGTGGAGCACGATGTCGACGAGGTCGTCGAGCGGCAGCCGCCGGGCGGCGGCGGCGAGCACCGTGGCGAGCTCGAAACGCAGCCGCAGGTTGGCGGTGTGGCGGTCGGGCAGCGTTCCGGTGCGTACGGCCAGCGCCGCGCGGCTCCAGAACGTGGGTGCGCGCATGCGGTCGATCTGCGCGGCGGCCTTCTGGCCGGTGCGCGGGTGCGGCGGCAGGTCGACGAACCGGCGCATCGCCTCGTCGTCGGTCTCGGGGTTGGAGGCGGCCTGGAGGCAGGCGAGCGCGTCGCCGATTTCCGGCCGGTCGTAGAAGCTCTTGTCGCCGGTGATCCGGTACGGGATGCCGGCCCGCTTGAAGGCGGTTTCGAAGGCTCTCGACTGCGCGTTGGTGCGGTAGAGGATCGCGACCGACCCGTTGTCGCGTGCGATTCGCGCGGCGGCGCGGCTGACGGCGAAGCTCGCCTCGGCCGTCGGGTCGGCTGCGTTGTGGACGGCCGGGGGCAGTCCCGGTGGGTTGGCCGAGCCCAGGCGGTGGTCGAGACGGTCGGCGTTGTGGCGGATCATCGCGGTGGCGGCCTCGAGCAGGCGCGCGCTCGAGCGGTAGGCGAACTGCAGGTCGATCCGTCGTGCGGCGGGGAAGTCGCGCTGGAAGCTCATTATGTTCGTCAGCTCGGCGCCCCGCCAGCCGTAGATCGCTTGGTCCGGGTCCCCGACCACGAACACGTCGTTGTGTCCCTCGGCGAGCTGGCGAACGAGGACGTACTGCGGGAGGTTCGTGTCCTGGTACTCGTCGACCAGCACGCGCGGGAAGCGGTCGCCGGCGGCGCGGCGCGCGTCGGGGTGCTCGTGCAGCGTGCGGACCGTGGCGAGCAGCAGGTCGTCGAAGTCGAGCCCGTTGGCCTCGGCGAGCGCGGTCTGGTAGACGGCGCAGAGGCGTGCGTTGCGCACGGCGTGCTCGTCCCCGTCCCAGTTGTCGGGGGTCGCTGGCACCTGCATGCGGTTCTTGATGACGCTCATTCGGTGCAGCAGCGCCTGCGGCTTGTGGACCCGGGTGTCGACGTTGGCGTCGAACATGCACTGGCGCATGACGTTCATCCGTTCGGTCTCGTCGACGATCCGGAAATCGGCGGGCACCCCGATGGCGGTGCCGTGCTCGCGGAGCAGGCTGCCGCACAGGCGGTGGAAGGTGGAGATCCACACGGCGCGCGCGTCGCCGGCGGGGAGCATCGTGCGCAGCCGTTGCTCCATCTCGTTGGCCGCCTTGCGGGTGAAGGTGAGCGCCGCGATGCGGGCGGGCTCGCTGCGGCCGGTGCGCACGAGGTGGGCGATGCGGGCGCAGATCACGCGGGTCTTTCCGGACCCGGGGCCGGCGATGACGAGGATCGGTCCGTCCGGGGCGGTGACCGCTTCGCGCTGGCGTTCGTTGAGCGTGGCGAGGAGCTGTTCATGGTCGTACCGGGCGGTGGATCTGTCTGGAACGGTCGTGGGCATATCGGATGGGATGGTACGGGAAGAGCAGGAGGGCGGACGATCGCCGACTTGGCCGGACACGCCGAGGTCAGTCCAGAGGACATGCACGAAGCAGCGGGACACTGCGAGTTGCTGAGCGAGACGCGAAGCTGAGGCCAACGCGCCTCCAGGCGCCGCTCACCAGCCGGGGCGAAAGCGGCTGGGACATGGCGCGGCCGCCGTCGACGTGATCGTGTCCTTTCACACGTCACACCGGGGTAGCGACTGGCCAGCGTCCCTCGTAGCGAGCAGCCCTGCGCTGGACCGACGTCGGACGGCCTGCCGAGCTGCTACCGGCTTGCGAGCGGGGTGTGTCGTCTCCACGGCGGCTCGACCCCACGGTTGCCGGTGTCACGGTCGAAGGCGCTCCGCCGTGTCGGCGCGCGCGACCGTGACGGATCGAAAAGAAGTGACGGTCTCGAACCGACCGAGTGACGATGGGAAGTCAAAGAATGCTCCGGATCGTTCGCGGCGTCTGTGCGAACGTGAGTGGCTGACGGGAAGAGGGAGCCGATGACGGAAGATGTGCCGGAACTGCCAGGTGGCGACCGTGCAGCCATGGAGCCGACAGGTGGCGCGTTCGGCGTGAACAGTGGTTCGGAGGCGGCGCGGCGGTACGACGTGGACCGGACGCGGGGAACGTCGGGAAAGTGCTCCGCCTGCGGGTTCGAGAGTCTTGCGGTGCTGGATGGCAGGTGCGCTCTGTGCCGGTACGTGGAGACGTTAGGTTCATGATGAGCCGGCGCCGCCGGATGAACGCGGCGGCGTCACGGCCGGCCATCGTCCGGGCCCGCGCGGGCGAAGATCGCCGGCCGCCCGTTTTCGGGGAAGTCCGGCTTGCAAAGTGCGGCCTCGTGTGAGTCCCCCCTATATGTCCCACCCCACTCGGGACTGGATTCACAGGACGAGCTGAACCGACTGCGGCCGAACTCGCCCCAACGGCGCAACAGAGGGACGTTGGCGGTAGCGGGAGATCTTGGGGCTCGGTCGCCCGTCGAACGCGCACACGACGGAATGAACCGCGCTGACGACACTGGCTGCGGCGAGAGTGTGAGCCTCTCCGCGGAATCGGGTCAACTTTAGTGGAAGTCCCGTTCGACGAGCGGGAGCGGCGTGCCGTCCGGGGGCGCACCGCTCCACCAGCGCGAACAGGGGGCGGATCCCTGCCGTTCAGCCTGCCGTCGACGTGCGGGAGATGGGACACGGGCGGCAGCGTCCCATCGTCCCTGCGGCTGTCCCATGCGCTTCGCGGTCCTGATCAGCACGCCGGCACGCCGTGGACCGGAGCGCGCCAACCATCGTCGACATCGCCGGCGACTCGGCAACGTGATCCCGTTCACGTCGATGTCTTACGGGTCCTCGAGCTCGTCGATCCGAGCTGGTCGGCTTTGCGTCGTCTCGATCAGCCAGACATGGAGCGCCTTGACGGTGGTGATGAGTTGCTCGAGGGTGTACGGCGTCTTGTGAGGCTCGACGCTGGTCTCGCCTTCGAGCGGGGCCTCGTCGGCAGCGTAAATGATCAGCATCCAAGGGATCATGGCAACGGGCACGGGCCAGAGCGCGGATGCCACCGGTTTCTTGGGCGCAGCGGGAAACCTCTCCCACCATGCTTTGGATACCGCGTCCCACGGCTCCGTGTGAATGCACTCGAGGATCATCATGTCGTCGACGTTGTTCGCGTGCCATTCTCGTATCGCGATGGGGCACAACGCCTGCTCCTCTTCCTTCCAGCGCAGCGACCGGCCGTCCATGGGGGACTCGAACGGCTCCTCCGTCTCAGGATCCGCGCCGCGGATCCGCTCGGCCGTCGGCGCGACAGCGCCGCCGATGCTGCCGCGCAGGCCGATACAAGGCGCATGAGACCACTTGACGCCGGGAATGGCGGCGATCTCCTCGATCAAATCGAAGGCCGTGTCGGTGCCGAGAATCGTGTCGGCAAGGAGCTTGGTTCGAAGATCGGTCCTCGTCACTTCGGGATCATTATCTACGGGATGGCGGGAACAGATCCGCGATGGAGCAACCGAAGTAGTCGGCGAACTTCCGCGCGTTCTCGACGGTAGTGGTCCGGTACCGCTGGCGGGCGACATCGCTGACGTAGGGCTGCGGCAGGCCGACGGCGTCCGCGACGGTCACCTGCGTGACTCCCGCCGACGAGGTCGCCTTCGCCACGCGGTTGGTGCTTCGCGCGGAGCCAGAATCGCGAGCTGCTGCTCGGTCACCTCGAAATAGAGCTATACGTTTCGGACGATGCCCTGGGTCTCAACGGGATGCCACGGTGGCTCCGGGCGACATCGCCGCGGTCAAGGTCGACGAAACGCCCGATGCGAATTCGGAGATTAGAGTCCAGCGCATCCCGTCGAGCCTGCAGAAACGACCCGGCGGCGGGAACAACCGATGCGCGTCGCGTCACGCCTGCGCCTTGGACTCTCGCCGCGATGCCCAGTACTTCCGCATCCGGTCAGCAACCGCTTGGCGCTGTTCCTCCGTCATCGTGCGCTTCCGCTTGGCGACCACCTTGAGCGCCTTCTTCTTGCCGCGCCCGGCGGGCGCAGGGGCATCCGCTCCTTCTATCGCCTCGATCGCACGCTGTATCGCGACGAGCTGAGTCCTGAGCGATTTCTCCTCATCCTTCAGGGCGTCCAGAATTCCGTTTTTCGACATCGTGATCCTGCTTCCTTGGATGCGACCCGCGACACCATCGCGCCGGTCCCCGATCCGTACGCACATCGACGGCCGCCGCCCGCGGCCGCGCTGAGAGTCCGGCGGAAACGCGTTGCTGCCTGCGCGCAGATCCGGACTCCGTCACAGCCGGGCCCGCCTCCAGGAGGTACTCGACCGCCGCACGCATCTGGGCGGCGGTCCACACCGGCCACTCGCGCCGGTCGGGCAACCCCGGCACACCGGCCCTGGGCAACCGCGGACACCGCCGCTTCGGGCGAGCTGACGGCGCCAAGTTGGACCGGATTTCCTGGCTCAGGTAGAAGCCGGGCTCCAGTTGGGCAGAGGCCGTCCCGGTGATCAGCCGCGCAGGCGGGTGCGCACCCGGAGAAGAGCGCTCTGGCGATTCGGAACGGTGGCATGTCAGTTCCCATCATCCCTGTGAGGGACCAAGTCCGCCGTCCACTGTCGACGCCTGTCGACTTCGCCTTCGTCGTGACCGAAACAGCGGCCGGCTCGCCCGACCTGCACGGACTGCGAGCGGCAGGCCAGCGTGCTGGAGCAAGAGCTTGGCGATTCCGTTCACCATCCCGTGTGCACGACGAACTTGCCTGCCTGCGTTTACGGGCGACGAACACCCGGGGCGCGGAGCAGCACGGCAGCCGTGCAGGGCCGGTCGACCACTCACGCCGTTATCCGGGCGGAACGTTACGCTTCGGGGAGTGCGGCGTCCTTGAGCTGCTTCGCGATGCGAGCCTTCACCACCTGCTTGGGCGGGATTTCGATGGCTTCCCCGGTTGCTGGGTTGCGACCGGTCCGCGCTTCGCGCTTCTGCAAGACGAGCTTCGCGATGCCGGGCAGCGTGAACTCGCCGCAATCCTGAAGCTGTTGCTCGCACAGCCGCTGCAACTCTTCGAAGAACTCCCGCGCGTCGGCGCGCTTGAGGCTGATGTTGACGGCAGCGAAATGCTCGACGAAATGCGCGAACAACTCGGTCTTGCTCATTTTGCGAGCTTCGGCCATCGATGTTTCCCCTTGTTGTGAGCACGCTGAGGCGGCTACCGAGACGACCCCGCGCGCAGTGATTCAGTCAGAAAACCCGACAAAAACGTGGAATCGTAGGCCCTGGGGCTGTCTTGTGTCAATCCGTGCCGGCCGCCGGCGTGTCCGATCAGGTCGGCAGCCCGTCGTGAAGCCCCGCGCTGCACCGAGAGCGAGCGAGACGCTCCCGACAACCCGGCGCGAAGGAAGGGCATGTCAGACGGCCCCTCCTTCAAACCGGATCTTCTCGGTAGCGCGACGGTGACTATCCTCTGCCGTCCGATCCGGGAGGTTCGTGTCGCGCGGCCTCGTGTGCGCCGCGATCGCCTGGGCGCACACGCATCCGGCGGAGGGTTTGATGAGACGGCTCGTCGAGGCGTCACGTGTGAGGATCCTGCGCCTGTCCGTAGCCGGCCCAGGTGGTCTCGTAGAATCCCGGCCAGAATTGCACATGGAATTGGTCATGACCACGCGTGGGTGTTCATGGATTCCATTGGCAACAAGGCGGTTAATCCCAAGTTGGCGGAGTCCGCACCGAACACCACGCATCAGCGTCACCGGTCGGAGGCGCCGGCGCCGGGACACACCGTCGACTCGCGCATGTGCCAGCAGATGTGCGGGCTGATCCGGAACGAGGCGAGCCACGGCAATCGCCCAGGCGTTCGACATCACCACCGGGGGCGACGTTCGCGACCGACCAGACGATCAACCCTGATGCTCGGCGGCACCGCGACGCAAGGGGGGCGGACTGCACGTTGGGACCGCGGTGGACCTGCCCGAGCAGATCGTCCGGCACCCGTTCGACCGGCACGAACACCATCGGCGCGGTCGCGGTGACGCCCGCGTGTCCGCACGTCGACCAGGACGCCGACGCTATCTCGCGCACCTGGTCGTCGACGTCGATGGCCGTCATCTGCAGGCGTGTGCCGATCACCGTCCGCCTACCCCCGCCGAACGCTTGGCGAATGCCTCGTTGAACCAAGGCCCACGGGCCCGTCCGGCGGCCCGGTGGTCGGCCTCGCCGAACGCTCGGCCGGCCACGAACGGGATGCACAGGACGCGCAGGTGATCCTCCGCGACGTAGCGCCTGTCGATGGCCGTGAGTACGAACGCCACTATTGTCAGTCATACAACGGAACGCCCAAGCCCCGCTGCGGTGATGCTGAGAGGGTGATCCGGCCGATGGCCAGGAGTGCATGTGTTCGCCACCTTCGATGCCTGACAACGTCCGTTCCGCCGGAGGCCGGGCGATCAAAGCGGCGTTCCGGTCCGGACGGACCCGGTCCCGGGCGCGACCTCACTCGATGCGGCGCCAGGCCGTGGTGCTGGGGGGAGCGGCGCGATCCAGCGGGGGTCGCGAGCGTACGGGCCAATGCGTGTCGTGTTTCTCGTAGCGTACATGCAGCACCAGATACGGATGCGCCTCGTCGAGCCGGTTCGGCGCAAAGCGGTGCAGCAAACCGTCTGCCCCGGTTGACCGTGCTGGCCCGAGAACGTGCGCCCGCACAGCTCCTCGGTGACCGTCTTGACCTTCCGCGTCGACAATACGAGCGCATCACTAATAAATGATGGATGGCGGTCATGATCGGCGCGATCCAGTCCGGGATCGTACCAGACGCCAGCCCGTCGCCGCCCCCGAGCTGCCCAACCCACACCTGTGGTTCTCCACCTCGCCGCGCTCGCGAGAGGCACGGGCCTATCGGCACGCTCGCCGCGATTCGCGCTGTCGCCGGCCTCTCTCCTCGGCAGCGATGTCCGGGGACTCGGCTGGGTTAGCGGCCGGGATCGGTGGGTCGGCGCGGGGTGACGTTCTTCATTCGCGAGCGCCGTGACGGCTCGCCGGCGCTGACGAAGGCTCCGCGGACACCGGCACCGCCGCGCCGCATGGTGCCCTCGAACCGCTGGTGCAGGTAGCGCTTCAACAGCCGCCGGCAGGCCGGGACAAGGCAAAGGAACCCGGCAAGGTCGGTCAGCACGCCGGGCGTGATGAGCACCGCGGCCGCGACGAGGATCAGCACGCCGTCGACGATCGGTTCAGCGGGCCACCGGCCGGCGTCGAGATCCGCCCGCAAGCGTGCCAGCGTGCTGATGCCCTGCTGCCGGGCCAGCGACGCGCCGACGATCCCCGTGCCCATGATGAGCCCGATCGTGCCGACGGTGCCCACGCGCTGGCCGATCTCGATGAGCAGGGCCAACTCGACGACCGGTACGGCGATGAAGAGGACGAGGAGGTGTCCCACGGGCGGTTTGATGAGTTCCCGCTCTCGAATCGGCGGCATTCCAGACTGAATCGGCGCGCGGTCCCGCGTCTCAACGCGGAGTGCCGGGCGATGCCCCGTCGTTCAGCCACCGCGCCAGCGCCTTGCCAGGATCGGCGATCTCCTCGACCGCGCTGTACCAGTGCGCCTCCCAGCCGGTCTCCGGCAGGCCCGCGAACAGCATCAGGTTGAGCGGGTAGACCTCGCTGTCGGTGCACCGGCGGAAATCGTCCCGGAACAAGAACGTCGGCTTGTGCCAGGCGATCGCCATGCCCAGCTCCACCATGACCCCTTCGTCCGGCGGACAGCCGTTGACCACTGCGAACAGCCCGTCGGCGTCGCGCACGTCGCGCAGGTCGGCTTGGCTGATCTGATAGGCCCAGCCGGCAGTCGTCCTGTCGATCTGGTTGTTGCGGGCGAACGGCTCCCACACCTCGGCGCCAGCCGCCGTCAGGGCGTCGACGAGCGCCACCAACGGCCCCGCCTTCTGCTGCGCGGAGAACCCGTAGGGATTCGCGACATACAGTGTCTTCAGCATCCGTATCAGTCTACCGACATCCGCCGCGTGAAAACCATTCGCTTGCCGTGGCGTGAACGTGGTCGGCTCGTAGATGACGCCCATGGACATCGGGCCACCGACCGCGCCTTGCGCATCGGCCCGCGGCGCAAGGTGCTGGTCCACCGCTTCGTCACGCGCGGCACCATCGAGGTCGATGCGCAAGCCTCGGTCGTCGAGCCGTTACAGCCATCCTGGCGCGGGCGGCCCGTCGGCGGACGACCGCGCGCTGACAACGCCGACAGCAGCGAAAGCCTTAACCTATGCGCGGAACTGGGCCAACTCCAGTGGACGACGTACCCGCTGGAGCGGATGGTCTCCCGCGCGGGTCCTCGCCAGCTACCCGCCAGGACCCGCGCGATTGCCGGGGATCCCTCGAACCGTCTTGGGGCCAGGACGTCGGCGCGCGGCCTCCCGGCGATGGCGTCCGCCAGCATCTCCGCGAACGCCCGGCAGGCGTCCACTGCCTCCTCGGCGCCGTGGGTCGTGCGGGAATGTTCGGCGGCGGTAGCGACCAGGAGCGGCCGGTCGTGCCAGAACCGGAGGGCGACCGGAGAGAGCCGCATCAGGGAGCCGTTGCCCGCGCTCCCCGGGTCGGGCGAACCGGTCAGCGGACCGCCGGTCTTCAGATACCGCTCGAGCGCACGGCGGGTGGTGTTCCCGATGTCGAAGCAGTGCCCGCTGCAAGAATAGTCGCCCTCCCGCCACCACCTCACGAAGCGGTCCATCAGATCGCGGCAGTCGAGCGTCCTAGAGGCCGCCAGGCTGTCGGCGAGCGCCAGCGCCATGGCCGTATCGTCGGTCCAGGCGCCGGGCGGCAGACGGAACGGGCCGCCGCCGACCATGTCCTCCAGGCGCGGCTGCGCATCGCGGGGGCAGAATTCGAGCGTCGTGCCCACCGCGTCGCCAACGGCCAGACCGAGGAAGGCCCCGAGCGCCCGGTCTCGGATGCTGTCCGGGTGGTGCGATGGAACCGACGGCGTTTGAGCCGAGCACTGCGCCACGTGGGCTTCCTGCCTGGTTTCGACGGCCCCGGGCCGAACGTCGCGCACGCTACGAATCGCCCGGTCCGGGCGCGCGCCCAGCTCCACGAGCAGGCGGGCGGCAACGGTTCCGGCGCGTCCCAGACCGCCACGGCAGTGGACGAGCACGTCGAAGCCCAGCCGCAGTCGGTCCCGGAGGGCCTCCCCCGCGACCGCCCACTTGTCCTCGAAGCCCCGTGCCGGTGGCGACTTCCCATCCCGGATCGGCAGGTGCCACCATTCCATGTGTCGGTCGCGGACCTTCCTGGGGAGATCGCGCACCTTCAGCAGGTCGAACTCGTGCTCCTCGATCAGGGTGACCACCGCGGTCGCCCCCCAGCGCTGAATCGCGTCGAGGTCGGTGTCCAGATCCCGCTTCCAGGCCCCCGATATCCCGGCGGGATCGCTTTTGCCGGGGCACAGCGTGACGCCGATCCGGCCGTGGTCACGCCCCGAGGTCACCGCGGCGATGCGGATTGGTCGGCAACGACAGAGGCTTCGCCGCGGTGCGCCGGTCCGTGCAGGGTGGCGCATCCGGCCGCGAGCGCAAGCCCCAAGGGGATCGACGCACGAAATCACGAAGCGTAAACTCGACGACATGGAGACATCCCTCGATCGGCTGCAGTACGCGTGGCCCGGTCGCCATCGTCGGATCCGGACGGCCGAAAGGGCGCCGCCGGCTGCGACCTGCCGCGCGACCGCGGGCGTGCCGAGCCTGCGGTGGAGCATCCAGGAGATCTCTCCCGCGTGTTTCGCCCGCGCCCGGCCAGCCCCGCGGTGTTGAAACGCGGCGTTGTTGCATGAAGCCCCCCTGCCGGTGGGGCGGCATGGCCCGCGCTTCTGGGGACTCTCCACAGGAGCCACACCTTTGGCTGCTTCCAGTACACTGGCAGCGACCGGCCTTGTTGTATGAATCAGACATGGCTCGCAGCGAGATCATGTGCCTCAGGATCGCGAACGCGAATAAGGCCGTCCGGACCGTCACGTTCGCGCACCGCAGACGCCGCGCGCGTGGCTATTCCCCTCCTGATCGCCTTCGCCGCGCCGTCGTCGCTCGTCGTGGAACGCGACCGCCCCTCCCAGTTCCCGATCCTGGGCAACGGTCCACCCGGCACGTTCGTCCTATTCCCGGGCAGGCTCCGAGTGTCGCTGCCCACCGATCAAGTCGTCTCGGCGGACGACACCGGCGGCTACGCCAAGGTCGGATTCGGAGGAATGCGCTTCACCGGCATGACAAGCGGGCGTCTCGTCTTTGTGCGTGAGCGCGACCTGTACCCGGTGGACCAGCTCTCGCCAGATCGCAGCCACACGATGCGGCTGGAGCCCCAGTGGGTCGCATCGATCTTCGCATACGGTCAGCTCCTGTGGCCCGCCGTCCCTCGCGAGCCCTAACCCGTCGGGAGTTTCCCACTGAAGAGAGGGTTTCCGGCACGTCTCCGGGCAACCCGATTTACCGGGAGGGGCCCCACGCCAAGACGGTGATCTCGATGGGGACGACACCGTCCTCCACCATCTCAAGCTGTCTCGCGGCGGCGTAGGAGACGTCGAGGATGCGACCGTTGTTCAGGGCTTCGAGGGGGATCCGGTCGTTGACCCGAAGCTCTACTTCGCGGTCGTTGTTCAGATTGCGAACGCGGCCGCGCGAATCGACCGGCAGATCGTAGTGGGCCGTGGTGAATTGGTTGCTGTCGAACGGCTCGCCACTAGCGGTCGGCTTCCCGTCGAATGCGTCGCCGTACCAGCTCGCCAGACCGCGGCGTACGTAGCGGTCGGGAGTGCTGCGGACCGGGGCGCGGGCGCTACAGCCCGCGAGCACGGGCATGACGAGGCTGGCGAGGAACATCCGCCGATTCATGACCGCACAAAGTACCACGGAGTGACGGTGGTGAATCTGTGTGCGGCGGTGCTGCGTCCCGGCAACGTCCCAGCCACCAAGGGGGCCATCGGCATCCTGGCTCGACTGTTGCCCCTGCTACGCAGCGCGTTTCCGCGCGCCTATTTCCTGGTGCGCCTCGACGGCGGCTTCGCGACACCCGCCCTGTTCGATTTCCTGGACGCTGAACCAGACGTCCGATACGTCGTGGCGATGGCCAAGAACGCCGTCCTGGCGCGGCACGCCGAACCGGCCCTGGACCATGCGCGCGCCGAGAGCACCAGGACCGGACGGCCCCGTCCAACGACCGCTGATCCGTCGCGACACCGATGGGCGCATTCCCGATTTCCCGGAGCAGTGTGTAGGCAAAGATGGACTGTGAGGCTGGGGGAGATTGAGCCGGTCTTCGGACAGACGGGGAGGGTGGTACTGGACATTACGGCTCGGACTGCCCATGATGGTGCGTTGAAATGGACAAGAGCGCCATCGACACCCCGAGCCGCGAGATCGATCTTCGCAACATTCCCGTCCACCTGCGCACTGCCCTCCGGCGGGCGCTGGAGTTTGAGGCGCGTGCTCCAGCGCCCAGGTCGGCAGAGGAAGCGGAGCAGTGCGAAGAGCAGCTGCGGGCCATCGCGGACGAGTTCTTCGGCGCCCTCCTCACCCCCGTGCTGCAACGCGCGGTGCGCTCCGCCGCGGTTGGCGACGCGGCGAGCGCCCTCGTGCGCCACCTGCCCCGGCGGATGCGGAGCGACGGCCTGGAGACCGTCAACGTTCGCACCTCCCGGGGCACGACGGTGCCGGTCACGACGCCGTACTACCGCGAGAAACACGCCCGTCGGGCGAAGCGGAGGCCGGGACTCTACCCCATAGGCGCTAACTTGTTTTCGCGGCATGGCCGGCGTATCCTGGCATGCGGATGCATGACACGGAGGCCGGCACGGTGGACGAGGACTGGGATGTGCTGGTGTCGTTCTTCCCTCAGGACTGGCGCGAGTTGGCGCAGGACACCGGGGCGTTGAAGGGGCTGCGCAAGGACAAGACGGTCGACAACCTCCTGCGGACCCTCCTGCTGCACCTCGGCTGCGGACACTCGTTGCGGGAAACGGTGGTTCGGGCCCGACAGGCGCATCTGGCGGACCTGTCCGACGTGGCGCTGTTGAAGCGGCTGAAGAAATCCAAGGGTTGGTTGCACGCGCTGTGTGTCCGCCTGTTCGAGGAGCAGGGTCTGGCGGTCATCCCCGGAGGCGCGTTCCAGGTCCGGGCCGTGGATGCGACGACGGTGAAGGAACCGGGCCCGAGCGGGTCGCTGTGGCGCCTGCACTACAGCGTGGGCCTGCCGTCGCTGGCGGGCGACTTCTTCAAGCTGACGGGGACCGAGGGGCCGGGCACGGGAGAATCGTTGGCGCAGTTCCCGATCCGCGCCGGCGACCATGTGCTGGCCGACCGCGGCTATTCGACGGCCCGGGGCATTCGCCACGTGGTCGACGCGGGCGGGCGGCTGATTGTGCGTGTCAACACGGGGTCGCTGCCGCTGTGCACGACGGCCGGGCGGCCGTTCGACCTGCTTGCGGCGGTGGGGTCGGTCACGCGTCCGGGCGCCGGCCGGTCCTGGGCGATCACGGTCGCGGTCCCGCGCGACGATGGCGGCCCGGCCGGCAAGATTGCCGGGCCGGGTCTGCGTGCTCCGCAAGTCGGCGGAAGCCATCCGCCTGGCGCACCTGAAAGTCCGCCGAGACGCCGCCCGCAAGGGCAACCAGGTGCAACCGGCCACGCTGCGCTTTGCTGAGTACGTGATCGTCTTCACGACCTTTCCCGAGCCACCCTTTTCCGCCGCGGACGTGCTGGAGTGGTATCGCCTGCGCTGGCAGGTCGAATTGGTGTTCAAGCGCTTCAAGTCGCTGGCCCAGTTGGGGCACGTGCCGAAGTACGACGACGACAGCGCCAAGGCGTGGCTCTACGGGAAACTGTTCGTGGCGCTGCTGGTGGAGAAGCTGATCCACCACGCCCGCGCGATTTCCCCCTGGGGCTACGACGTGCCGGCGCCGGCGCCCCCCGAGCGCGTGGCGTGACTGCAAGTTCGTGCTCAACCAGGTCACGCGCGCCATCGAACCACCGCTCCCGCTGGCGCGCATGATCAGCGACTGGCGAACGATCTCCGGCGAGCTGGCGGAGCCGCCACGTCGCCGACAGCCGCAACTCTCCGCGTACTTCGGCTGAACTGAGCTGCCGGAGGACCATAGGGCCTTAACAAGTTAGCGCCTATGGGACTCTACCCCGCCTTGGTGGTGCTGGGCATCTACGACCGGTGCACGCCGAAGCTGGCCTCCGATGCAAGCCGCGCGGTCGCCATGCTCAGCTCGCTGGCCGAAGCGCAGGCGCAGCTCCGCTCCGACGGCATCGCCCTGGATATCAAGACCCTCCGCTCGACCGCCTATCGCTACGCTGCGCGGGCCCGAGCGGCCCAGCAGAGCGCGGCGTGCGGTCTGCTGGACCGCGTGACCGGGAAGCGGGTGGTCGTCTCCCTCGACGGGGGCCGCGTCCGTGTGAGGCGCAAGAAGCGTGGCCCCAAGACGAAGAAGGGGCGCAACCGATTCCATACCGACTGGAAGGAACCGAAGCTCCTCATCCTGTACGTCGTCGGCGACGACGGGCGACCGTCTCAGACGTGGGCCCCGATCATCGACGGCACGCTCCGGGGACCGGAGGCGGTCTTCGCCCTGCTGTTGTCGTACGCGCGGCAGATCGGCCTCAACGCCGCTGACAAGGTGCTCTTCATCGCCGACGGCGCGCCCTGGATCTGGCGACGCCTCCAGCGCCTCATCGCCGCGCTCGGGCTCTCGCCGACACAGGTGCTGGGGCTGATCGACTTCTATCATGCCGCAAAGCAACTCTCGGACGCGGTCAAGCTGCGCCGCTGGAGCGCGACGCAACGCACCCGCTGGCTCAACCGCACGCGGGGGCTGCTCAAGCGAGCACGGGTGGACGAGGTGATCACGGCCCTGCGGGAGCTGTGCCGCGGGCGCACGGCCGGCAAGATCCGCACGCACCTCAACTACTTCCTGAAGAACCGTCATCGTTTCGCCTACACCACAATGGTCGGGCTCGGGCTTCCGCGGGGCAGCGGCGCCGTCGAAAGCGCCATCCGTCGCGTCATCAATCTCCGCATCAAGGGCGCCTCCATCTATTGGCTACCGGAGAGCGTCGACGCGATTCTTCTCCTGCGGTCTTTCTATAAGTCCGGCAGATGGAACTGTTTGCAGCGGATGGCCATGACGCCGGTGGGTGTGAGCGCGTGACCGGGAAATCGGGAATGCGCCCACACCGATGCAACGTCGCTACGTTCCAGTTCAGTAACATACGCCGTTTCTTCGAGGGGTCAGTTTTCGGTGTCGTCAGGGGGTCAGTTTTGGATGTCGCTTGACAGTCTCGGACGGCTTATCGTCCATTTCGTGACCTTCGAGGCGCGCCATCCACGTCGCGGAGCAGGCCCATCTGCTCGCCACGGCGGCCCCCTCACTGTCCGTTCTGACTGCCTCACAGGCTGTAGAAACCCGGTCCGGCTCTGCGCTCGGCGCCGGCAGGCAAGCGTGAGCGTCGCGCGGTGCTCAGGTCGACTTCGAGGCTCTGAGTGGGCGAGAATCGACCATGGCTCCCGTCCTGGAGGACGTCCTCGTCGAACTGCTGGTGAACCTGCCAGCTGATGCCGACGTCCCGATCGTCGCCAGCGCGCCGGAGAGAACCTGGATCTGGTCAGACCTGCATCTGTCGAATCCCTCGGTGCTGCTGGGCTGGGATCGGCCGTTCCGGAGCGTCGAGGAGATGAACCGGCACCTGGTCCGGCACTGGAGACGCCGCGTCTGCGCCGACGACACCATCATCCGCCTCGGCAACGTCGCCCATCCGGGTGCCTGGCGTGACGATCGCCTGTCGCTCGACCTAGCCAAACGCCCGGGATCGGCGATACTACATCGACAACGCGTTCAGCACGCGTAAACCGGGTAAGTAGAGACATCGAGAGCGATGCGCGACACCGACGATCTCTATAGGATCTTGCAGGTTGACCCCTCCGCCGAATCCGAAACGATTGAAGCCGCGTACAAAGCGTTAGCCGTTGGGGATCCGCGTATTGAAGTCGTCGTTCAGGTCCGCGATCAGGTCCGAGATCCGTGTGTTCAGTTCGCACTTCTGGTTGATGGCGATTCCCAGCAGTACCGAGATGATGCTGCCGATGGCGCACATTGTTCCGATGATCGCCCACGTGTCCTTGGTCATTGCTTTGGACTCTACTCCGCCCCATCATCACCTGTGGAGCGCGGCGGTTCTGTACTCAAGTCGACGTAATGCCGCCTATCGGACGCGCAGGTGCTCCAGATACTCGACCGCGGCCCGCATCTGGCCAGCGTCCCACGTCGTCCAGTCGTCGCTTTCAGGCAGCCCCGGAACCCCGGTGCCGCGGCCCACGGCGACCAGCTTGACCACCAGATGTTGCGAGCCGTGGTGCTCGCACAGGGCCAGGAACCGCTGCGTCAGGGCGACCGAGGGAAGCTCGCTCACGCACGAACATCGTAACCCCGAAATGGACGGGGCGGGCCGGCGGCGAATGTGGCTGATGTGGCGCACGGCCGACCCGCCCCCCCTGCGTGATGACGATCAACCAACGGCGGGAGTCTTTACCAGGGAAGCCCAGGGCCGAGTTGATGGGAACCGACGTACGCTCCGGTTGTCCCAGCCCAAGGGCCTACACGTCTACGCAGCCCTGCAAGCGCGCGCCGTCGGCCACAACCAACCGCGGAGCTGAGATCGCACCTTCGACCGAGCCGGTCTCGCCGATACGCACCAGCTCGCTCGCATGGATGCGCCCGTTCACCTTGCCGAGAACCACCACCGACTTCGCCGACAACTGCGCCTCGACCCTGCCGGTTGGGCCGACCGTCAAGACATGTTGGGGCAGCTCGATTGCCCCGTCGACCTTGCCGTCGACGACGAGGTCCTCGCCCCCGTTGGCTTCGCCATCGATGACGACGCCCCTTCCTATCCTGGTGATGCCCTCGGGAGCGTGCGGTCCGTCGACACGTTGTCCGCGCGGCACCGGCGGACGGCTGACCGAAGCCTCGTCAGCAGGCTGCGTCTCGACCATTGTCAAGTGACCCTCGATTCGTCCCGAGCGGTCCGCAGACCGTTCATGCGTCGCCGTCATAGGCTCCCACGTAGCACACCACCTGTCCCGTCCGATACGACGTCAGCCGCACCAATCCGCAGGCTTGGCACACATCCGCCTGGCAATCCCGAGTCGAGCGCTCCCGGTCGAACCGCCACAGATGGCCACTCTGACGCCGGGGGGCACGCCGGGACCCCGAGCTCCTGCTCCGGGATCAGCCTTGTCGACGCATCTCGATCTCCTCGGCCAGCCGGCAGCCCAGGACCACCTCGATCGGGCCGTCGCCGACGACAGCAACCCGCGTGCCATAGACCGCCACCGGTCGCCGCCGTCGCACGCTGCAACGGTTCGACGCCGGCTACTCGGGCACCAGCGGGACCGGCTGCGCCGAGTTCCGGTTGATCAGCTCCTTCAGCTCTTTGCCCGGCTTGAAGTAGGCGAAGCGCTTCGACGGCACGTCCACCCGGTCGCCGGTCCTGGGGTTGCGGCCCCGATGCCGTCCGCGGCACCGGAGACGGAAACTGCCGAAGCCGCGGAGTTCGACCTTCTCCCCCTGGTGCAACGCCTCGGCGATGCTGCCGAACAGGGTGTCGACGATGATCGCGGCGCGCTTCTTCGTGAGGTCGGCGGCGTGGGCCACCTGCTCGATGAGCGCCGCCTTCGTCAGGCTGCCATCGGTCATGGGTTCGTGTGAAGGGGACCATAGTGGCCGTCAGGGCCGGCAGTTGCCGCCCGGCGACGCCCGCGGGGGAGAATGATAGCAGCGGCAGGATGGTGAGCGCGCCCGCCAGTGGGAGGCTGCGCCGCCGCTGCCGGAGGCAACGTGTCCGGCGCGGCCAGGGCCGCACGCGATGGCGGCATCTTGGCCGCCGGCAAGCCCGCCAATGACACACCGCACGGCTGTCCCTCGCGGTCCGGCACCCGCCCATCGGGTGCGCACCGGCAAGGGCTCGGCGGGCCGAGCCGCCGCCCGCCGGCCACGACAGGGTTACTGGTTGCCCTCCGGTCGTGTGATCTTCCAGGGTCGCCGGTCTCCTGGTCGAGCGCCCGGAAGCGTTGACGTCTCCGCTGAAGTCGACCAATGTCGCGCGTCACGACCGGCGGGGGGGCTGCTGCTCCTAGATCCGCAGCATCCGGCCCGGTCTCGGGCGAGATCGCGTGCACGGCGCCCAGACTGGTGGGTGCCCGGCAGGAGCTGGTGGCCCACTCCGAGCGCATAGCCGCCCAGGTTCGCCTCTGTCGTCGCCAGCATCCGCGCGCGACTGTCGTGGGATGGTCACATCGGGTTCGTTAGCGCACCGTAGGCCCGGGCTCCGAGTCTGTAGCCGTGCCCCGTCAGCGAATCGTCCGCAGCCGGCCCAGATAGCCTCGCAGAGTGTGACTGAGTCCAGATCGAAATTGGGAACGGAATGGGTAGCGGAAATCAGGCGTTTCCTATAAGTTCTTCATTCTACATGGTTTGTGCAGACGGCGCAGAGTTCGGTGCGGAATCCCCGGGTCGTCCGGAAGACCCGCAAGTCCTTGTGGCACCAGATGGGAGATGGAGTGTCGTGCTCAATTCCATGTACAGTTGGCATGCGGATTGCGCCGGAATCCGCCGAACGATGCGCATGCTGCCGCCGACAGATGGTCTCAGGCTTCGGTCAGGACATCGACGCGTGCGTGGCGGTCGCGTGGCGACCCTGACGGCCGCTGTCGAACCGACGGCTGCCCGGCCAGCCGGTCGAGGGCAGCGACAGTTGGAGACTGGCAACGGTCGACAGCAGGAGGTGAACACAGGTCAGGCAGAATCTGGCCGCGTCTGCGGGGTTGTCTCCCTAAGCGATTGCGAATGCAGGTACTTACACGAACAGCGCTAGAGCCGTTCCCACAGCGGTTCCGACAACGGCAGGAACGCGCGCTGTTCAGCACGCTTCGAGTAGCGACATAATCACCGGGAATCTCGAAACGCAGAGGAGGCGTCATGCCCGTATCCTGCCGGCCGTCGTTCCGGTTCCGCCCGGCGTTCATCGCGTGCGGCGTCGTTGCCGCCGCCCTCGCGGTCGCGACGGTGTCTCCGGTCTTCGCGCAGGAGGATCGCATCCGGCCGGTCACCGACGCGGAACTGGAGAACCCGAGCCCCGGCGACTGGCTGATGTGGCGGCGGACGCTGAACGGCTGGGGCTACAGCCCGCTCGACCAAGTCAACCGCGACAACGTTGCCGGCCTGCAGATGGTCTGGTCGCGGGCGCTCACGCCGGGCCGCCAGCAGGGGACGCCGCTGGTCCGCGACGGCGTGCTGTTCATGCCGAACCCGCGCGACGTCATCCAGGCCATCGATGCGGTGACCGGCGACCTGATCTGGGAGTACCGCCGCGACCGCCCGGACGATCTGGGCGACTACATGATCGGCAGCCTGATCGACACCAACCGCAACATCGGGATCCACGGCGAACTGATCTTCGACACCACGATGGACGACCACATCATCGCCCTGCACGCGGAGACCGGCGAGGTGGTGTGGGACACCGAGATCCTCGACTACCGGGTGAACCCGGCCAACCAGACCTCGGGGCCGATCGTCGCCGGCGGGAAGGTGTTCTCGGGGCGAAGCTGCGACCCGCGCGGCGGGCCCCACGCCTGCGTCATCGTCGCGCACGACGCGGCGACCGGCGAGGAGCTCTGGCGCCGGCGGCTGATTCCGGGCCCCGGCGAGTTCGGCGACGAGACGTGGGGCGACGTGCCGTTCGAGGAACGCGGGCACGTTGGCTCGTGGATGGTGCCGAGCGTCGATCCGGAGCTGAACCTGGTCTACGTCGGCACGTCGGTCACGTCTCCCGCGCCGAAGTTCATGCTGGGCGGGGTCGACAAGAAGCACCTCTACCACAACTCGACGCTGGCCCTGCACGCGGACACCGGTGAGATAGTCTGGTACTACCAGCACCTGAACGACAGTTGGGACCTCGACCACCCGTTCGAACGGTTGCTCGTCGACACGGCAGTGCGGCCGGATCCGTCCGCGGTGAGCTGGATCAACCCGCGGCTGAACCCGGGCGAGGAGCGCCGCGTGCTGACCGGTATCCCGGGCAAGACGGGCATCGTCTACACCCTGGACCGGGAGACCGGGGAGTTCCTGTGGGCCACGCCGACCATCACCCAGAACGTGATCAGCGGCATCGACGGGGCGACCGGAGCCGTGTCGGAGAACGCGGAGCTGGTCTTCACCGCGCAGGGCCAGACGGTGCTGGCCTGCCCGCACGCCAGCGGCGGGAAGGACTGGGAGGCCGGCGCCTACAGTCCCCTGACGAACACCATGTACATGCCGTTGCGGAACGTCTGCGCGCGGATGCGGGCCAGCACCTTCGACGACGAGGAGGCCAGCCAGCTCTATGCGATCGCGTGGCGCAGCCAGATCGCGCCGGGCACCGACCAGGTCGGGGCGGTGCACGCGATCTCCGCGGAGACCGGGGCGACCATCTGGATGTACGAGCAGCGGGCCGCCACCATGGCGCTCGCCGCGACCGGGGGCGGGCTGGTGTTCGGCGGTGACGTCAACGGCCGCTTCCGGGCCTTCGACGACCGGACGGGGGAGATCCTCTGGGAGATCAACCTCGGCTCGCCGGTCTCCGGCTTCCCGATCACCTATGCGGTCGACGGCCGGCAGTACGTGGCGGTCAGCGTCGGCACCGGCCGCTTCCTGGAGCTGACGCCGGAGCTGCGGCCGAGCAGCGGCAACAACCTGTTCGTCTTTGCCCTGCCGGAATAGCGACATTCTGGGGTATCCATGTAACCGGAGCTGCCCGCCGCCGTGGTTGTCCACAGGCGGTTCGCCGGAGGCCGCGCCAAGCTCGGCGGGTACCCACGCACCCGCGGTCGACAGTCGACCACCTGCCGGCGTGCAGCGACGAGTGTCTCCTCGCGCGGCTTCGGGGTTGGCTCGCTTTCCGCCTCGGGGTTGGGGGGCGCGGGCGCGTCGAAGGCAGCCCGCAGCACGCCCAGCGCCACCCCGTCGGGATTGACGGCCAAGGTCGTGTGCTGCTCCAGGCCGCGGGCCACGGCGCCGGTCTGGTTCGAGCCGATGGCCCCCAGCCCCTGCGTCCGGCCGCGCCGGGTGAAGTGCAGGCGGGTGCCGTCCTGGATGCACAGCACTGTGTCGTGCGCCTGCATCCGGCGCAGCGTGCGCTCGCGATGCGGCGCGAGGATGTTGCCGACCGTCACCGCACTGTCGGCGGGCTGGTCGATCAGCCGGTAATGCCCCTTGACCAGCGCGCGGGCGCCGTGGGCGGCGCCGGTGATGGCGCGCATCGGAGACTCTGCCATATGCTGCGCGCTCTGCACCAGGCGTGCGCTCAGCCGCGCGTCGCCCAGCGGCGCCACGCCGAACTCGTGGTCCGCCCAGACCTCGGCGTCGAGACCGTCGCCAACCGCCAGCGGCGCCACGCGCGGTGCAGGCGCCGCGAGGCGGGCGCGCCACGCCGGCTCCAAGGCGTACATATACACCGCCTTGCGCGTTTCCGGCGCCGCGTGCGTGCGGTCCCCGCGACCGCGACCGCAGGTTTCACCCACCCGAACCCAGTTCGCCGCGCGCACGCTCGCCCCCGTCTGTTCGGTCTCGTCGACGAACGTCTCCAGCAGCCAGGGGCGATAGCCATACAGACGCTCGCAGTCGTCGCCGACCGCCCGGGCGGCCCGGCCCAGCACGTGGGAGGCAAGGTTGCGGCACAAAATGCCGGGGCGCACCAGCAGCCGGCACAGTCCCAGCACCCGGTGCAGATGGGCGCGCCGGCCGGTATCGTCCCACCCGATCCAGGCGTCGCGGGACCGCAGGCGCCGCGCACTCGCCGCGAACCCGACGCCGCCCAGCCAGCCATGCGCCGAACCCACCAGATACCGCAGTTGCGGGCCGACGAACGGACCGGCGCCGCGCGGGTGCTCGTACGCCATCAGCGTGTTCCAGACCCGGCGCTGCTCGCCGGTCTCCACCAGTTCCAGGGTCAGATCCCTAACCTCGTCGACCGTGCCCGGCACGTCCACGGCCGGCGCCACCGGGTGCGGGAGCACCCGCGCCCGGCCCCCACCGCCGCGAGCGGGCTGACCCGCAGGCAGCGAGATGTGGTCAGCCTCCTTCAGGTCGGCCAACGCCCGGCAGCAGCTCGCGCGCTGCCACCGGCCCCGCCCATCGCGGAAATCGAACGCTTCACACACGCGGTCGGCGACCTGCCCGAGGCTGCCGACGCCCTGTGAGACCGCCCCGTCCAGCACGTCGCGCAGGCGAGCGAGGTTGCCCCGTAGAATACGCGAGACCTGATTCTGAATCTCCATGCCGGCCACCGTAGCGAAGTGGCTTCATGAAGTTCAGCGAAAAGTTTTGGGGCAAGGGCAGGGCTAGCAGGCGATGCTGTCCGTCGACCAGGAACAACCGGCCGGCGTGTCGTACGAGCGTCAGCTGGCTCCGGGGCGCCCAGCGCCCGTTCTCCATCAGCGACCGCATCTGCAGCATGTGGCTGAGCGATGTCGGCCGCTGGACCGGCGCCCCCATTTCGTTCACGACCCTGCCTGCATCTTGCGGCCCCAACTCGATCTCGCCCAGGTGCTTTCCCGGTCTGCGGTAGTCGGCAACCAGCTCCTCGCTCGCCAGCACCATTCCCGTGTCGCCTTGCGGCGCGTCGTTGGTCGGTTCCCGGCGGTTCTGTTCGCTCGGCGCCGGGTCGGCGCACTCAGGATCTTTTCGGCGGCGTTCTCGACCAGCTCGGCCGCCCGGCGCCCGGTCTCGAACAGCCACCTGCCTGGGCTCACACTCTGCTGCTTGTCGTTCATTTCATGTTTCGGCGTTCCGATGGGGCGCGCCGTTCCTCCTGGAGCAAACGTACCGGTACGTGGTCGCCGTTCTCTCACGGCGGGGTCGCTCTTCGGTGGTGCAACGGCTCGTGATCCGCGGCAGGTCCTGCACGCTCGGCCTGGGCAACTACGGGCTCGTGTCGCTGCCCGAGGGGCGGGAGATGGCGCTGGCCAACCGCAAGATCGCCCGCTCCGGGCGGGACCGGCTGGCCGACAGAGGCCGGGCAACGGGCGTCCCGCCCTTCGAGGAAGCTGTCGAGAAGGTGATCGGAATCGACAGCGAAGCCTGCGCGCACCCGGACAGGACGCAGAGGCAGTGGCGGGGGTGGCTGTACGATCACGCCTGCGCCCGCATCGGTGACGCGGTCAGCAGGAACCCTTCGGCGGGGCCCACCGTGCGCTCGGCAACGGCATCGTGCCCGGACTCGCTGCTGTCATCTGGCCGGCAAGTCCCCCACGGCGGGCGCGTGCTCGCCGAAACCCCGGAAGCACTCGGCCGCATACACCCTCGAAGGAGACCTCCTGCCCGTCGACGTCGCCAGCTTCGGTGTCCCCGGCCTTTCCGTCCTTTACTACCAAGGGCGTCGCCTCGCGGTTGCGTTTCCGTTTCCGGCCCGCCCCTGGGACGCAGGCTCGGAAACGGTTGCGCCGATCGGTGCCGCAGGGCTGCGTGGACTCGGCGGCTCCGCCTCCGCGTCGTCGATCGCCCCGTCGCCAACGGCACCGCTCCCCGTTACACCCGTTACGTGGCCGGGTTCAGTTGCTGATTCGTGGCCGGATGTTCGCCGGGCTAACCCGCTCCCCGTTGCACCCGTTACATCGCCAGTTTCAGGGGGTGTTCGGCCGCGCCCGTGGGTTACGGAGCCACCAGGCGTAACGGGTCGGGGTTCCGACGATTCTCTTGTTTTCAAGGGCGTAACGGGCGTTACGGACATCTGGTGTGAATCCGCTCCGGGACAGTACGCCTTCCATAGCGGGTCCAACACCTCGCGCTTGTATCCCTTCAGGATGCCGCCGTCGGACAGCCGGACGGTGTTCGGAGTGACATGGAACGGTTTGAGCAGTCTGGCCAGCCCCTGTGGCGAAAGCGGTTTGCCTTTCTCGTAGCGGCTCCACGGCCGGGAGTCCATCTCGTGCAGCGCGTGCAGGATCGACCGTGTCGCCAGCGCCGGCGGGTCGCCTTCGTTGTGGAACACTGCGCGCACGTCGGCCAGCAGTTGCTCTTCTGGCCCGCCCTCGTTCTCAGCGTCCGCGTCGACGTACACGCACGCCGCCCACGCCCGGCCGGAACCGGCCCACTCCCCGCCGGCCACGTCACCAACGGCCAGCAGTGTTTCCCACGCATCCCGGGCTCGATCATGCAGGGCGTCGGGGAAGGTCACGCCTGAGCGCGCCGCGAGAATCGCGTCGACGCTGTCGGTCACCCAGCGCAGGATGCGGCGCTGGAGGGCGGTGACCAGATCGCGGTCACGATCCCGCCACCGGGGCGCTGTGCCAGGAGCCTGACGCTCCAGCCGTAGCACGATCGACCGGTCCATCACCGTGTCGGGGAGGTGACTAATGCCGGCGAAAGCCTTCGGGCACCAGGTCTCGAACGCCGTCAACTCGTGGTCGCCGCCCGTGCACCGGTAGATGTACGCGGATTCCCGGCGCTGGCTGCTGTTGATGATCCCGATGAGGACCGCCGCGTCGGCCCCGCGTAAACGGCGGTCGATCTCGTCGAGCAGCAGCGTGGGGCCATCGCGTTCGATAAGCCGGAAAATCGCAGCGACCGTCGCATGGCTCGTCATCAAGGGTCGACGCACGAGCGTACCGATGACCTCCAGGAGCGCGCTCTTGCCGCATCGGCGCGTCGCGCTCGTCAGGTGCAGGAAAGGGGACAGGTCGAGCCGGTCGTGCAGCCAGGTCATGACGATCCAGAGGGCGACGGTCGACGCGGCCGGGGTCGGTAGATGCACATAGATGCTGACGAGTCCGGGACATCCCCCCGGTGCATCCGCTGGTGAACGCGCGGCAGACGCAAGCCATGATCCGGCGCGCGCGGGACGGCGGGCCGGGCCTGTGCGAAGAGCCGGATGCAACGACCTGGATCTGGTCGGACCTGCACCTGGGCCACAAAGAGGCGGTAACGGCTTTCGACCGGCCGTTCCGGACGCCGTCGAGATGAATCAGGCGATGATGGACGCCTGGTACGAGCTGGTCGACGCCGGCGACACGATCATCTGCCTGGGCGACGTCGACGGCAGCGTGCAGGCGCAGCACCAGCGATGGTGGCGGGAGGCGCCCGGAGCCAAGTGGCTCGTGCTCGGCAACCACGACGTGGACCCGGTCAACCAGGTGCGGCCGGTCGAAGTGCACCGGACCGCGGTCACGCTGGCCGCGGCCGGCGACCCGCCGTTGCTGCTGACGCACGTGCCGTTGCTGCAGGTGCCGGCCGGCTGCGCCAACGTGCACGGACACGTGCACCAGAGGGAATCGCCGAGCAGAAACCGACACATCAACGTAAGCGTCGAGCAGTTGAACTACCGGCCCGCGAAGCTGTGCGACATCAGGCGGCTGGCCCGCCGGCTGCTGGAAGGAAGAACCGTCCCCGGGCACAGCACCCGGGCGCGGCTGAACATCGTGGAAACCACCATGCCATGACGATGGCCGAAGCGAACGCAGCCCCACGATGCCAGCCACGACACGAAAGGGCGATGAGCCGCTATGAAACGGGTATCGTTCAGCAGACGATGGGTTGGAAGCCTGTACCTGTCCGTGGCTGGCCCAGGTAGTCTCGTAGAATCCCGACCTGAATTGCGCACGGAATTGGGAATGGCCGCGCCCGGGGGTCATGGGACCCATTGGCGACAAGGCGGTTATCCTAAGTTGGCGGACTCCGTACCGAACTCCACTCGGTGTCCCTACATTGGTCATCCGCCGTCGCTCAATCGAACGTCGGAGAATCAGTTGAAAACTCGCGAAGCTCATTCGACCAGGCTCAAACATGTCGAACTCGCGTCCCATTTCGCTCGTCAGGTTATCCTGGCCGTACAGGGCTCTATTGTGGTGGAAGCGGGCGGCTCGTGCGTACTGGCCGACTCTAGCCCGGAAAATTCGTGGCGTGTTCTGATTCCGGTACAGACACAAGAGCCCCCGTGTGGTACAAGTGCAGTGTTAACAACCACTTGCGCCACCACGGAGGCCCTTGCGTGACGACCGACACTGTACCACAGACTGTTCTGTTCCCGGATCTGTTTGACAAGCCGCTGTTCGCCCAGTTCAACCAGGAGCAGGCCAGTTCCGACGGCGGGGCGATCCTGCTGAAGGCCGCCGAGCGCATCTACGGCTTGGTCAAGGCGTTCGCCGGGTGTCTGTTCGACAAGCGGGCGCCGGACAAGACCCGGCACTCGCTCGCGGACCTGATCGGCCAGCGCATCTTTGGCATCGCCTGCGGCCATCCCGACTGCAATGATGGCGACCGTCTCGCCGACGACCCCATCCACAAGCTGCTGCTCGACAGAGACCCGGTTTCGGGCGAGCGCCTGGCGTCGCAGCCGACGCTGTCGCGGTTCGAGAACGCGGTCAACGGCTGCGCGCTCTACCGCATGGCGGACGAGTTGGCCACGCGGGTCATCGCGCGGCATCGCCGCCGCCTGGACGGGCGGGCGCGGTGCATCACGATCGATCTGGACCCGACGGACGACCCGACGCACGGGGCGCAGCAGTACACGCTCTTCAACGGCTACTACGACAACTGGTGCTACCTGCCGCTGCTTGGCTTCCTGACCTTCGACCGCGAATCCGAGCAGTATCTGTGCGCGGCGCTGTTGCGGCACGGCAAGGCGGTCGCCTCGGAGGGGACGGTCGGGCTGTTGTCGCGGTTGCTGCCGCGGCTGCGCCGGGCGTTTCCGCGGGCGCGCATTCTCGTTCGGCTCGACGGAGGCTTTGCCAGCCCGGCGGTCTTTGCCTTCCTGGAGGCGCAGCCGCGGCTCGATTACGTGATCGCGATGGCGAAGAACGCGGTGTTGGAGCGGTACGCCGAGCCGGCCATGCTGGTGGCGCGGGCGCGGACGTGGCGCAGCGAACAGACCGAGCACGTCTACACCGAGACCAACGAGTACCAGGCCGGCACGTGGAACCACGCGCGCCGCGTGGTGATCAAGGCCGAAGTCGTCCGCCACCGAGACCGCGAGCCGCGGGACAATCCGCGCTTCGTCGTGACCAACATGCGGCAGACGCCGCGTTTCCTCTACGAGAAGGTCTACTGCGCCCGCGGGGACGCCGAGAACCGGATCAAGGAACTGAAGGCCCTACAGATCGACCGCACGAGTTGCCAGGCGTTTTCGGCGAATCAGTTGCGCGTCCTGCTGACGGCGGCGGCCTACGTGCTGATGCAGGAGTTGCGGCTGCGCGCCGCAGACACCGCGTGCGCCCGCGCGCAGGTGCCTTGGCTGCGCGACCGGCTGCTGAAGCTCGGCGTCCAGGTGGTGTGCTCGGTGCGTCGCATCGTCCTGCGCCTGCCGCGCGCGACACCGGACCTGGCGGCGTGGCGACACATTGCGTTCGCGCTCGGGGCGCGCGCCGGATAGCCGCTCAACGAGCATCGCATCGCTGCCGGCCGGAGGGCTGTCAACCGCCTGACGGGTGGAACTGTCGTTGCCCGCCTCTTGCCGCCCTCATCACTACGGCGGTCGGCCGCTTGACCACACCATCACCCGCGGTCGGCGACGTTCGAAGGGCCGCCCAACCGTCGATCACCCTCTACCGGTGACCGAATCGGGTGCTGTCACCTCCTGCCGGTGACCGCGGCGGGGTCGCCGTGAATAATCCAGGTTAGGAGCTGGACCATGCTCGCTCCCTACATCGTGCTCGGCCTGTCCCCGTCGGCGACAAGCGATGAGATCCGCCGGCGCTACCTGGAGTTGGTGCGCGCGCAACGGCCGGGTGATGACCCCGAACGCTTCCAGCAGATTACGGCGGCGTACGAAGCCCTGAAGGACGATCGTGCGCGCGTGAAGACGGCTCTGTTCGGAACGGCCGGCTACGGTGACTTCGAGCTGGCGCTCGATGCGCTGGTGAAGGCTCGTCCGGATCGCCGCACGACGCCCGGCTTGCAGACCCTCCTCGAGGCGGAAGGGAAGCTGCATGAGTGAACCAGGCGGAGACTGGAAACGGCAGGCGCTGGAGGACTTCCGGCGGTGGCTCGACGCGGTGGGGGACGAGCCGCCGGAACCCGAGGAACCGGACACCGCCGACTGCGACCTGCGCGATCTGTTCGCCGAGTTCTCTGCGTTGCGCCAGGAGATCCGCCTGCAGAACCGGGAACAGGCCAGGGCGGGCCGGGAGCTGTCGGCCGCGGCGGCGCACTGCGAGACGGCCACCCGCGCGGCGGCGCGCGGCGACGAGACGCTGGCCGCGTTCGAGAAGCGCGTCTCCAGAACCGCCGAGGACCGCTGTCTGGTGGAGACCCTGGAGGTGCGCGACGCCCTGGTGCGAGGGCAGGACGCCGCGGTTTGCCTGCGAGATCGGCGGCGGCTGTTCGCACGCCCGCCGCGTGGTGTCGGCGGCGTCGTCGAGGGTTACGAGCTGGCGATCAGACGACTCGATCGGCTGCTGTCCCGGTTCGACGTCCGGCGTGTGGAGACCGTCGGACAACCCTTCGACGGCCGGGTCATGCACGCGGTGGAGGCGCGCAGCGTCGACCGGATCGGGGACGGCGTGGTGGTAGAGGAGCTGCGGAGCGGGTTCGTGCGGCACGATGACGTGCTGCGTCTAGCCGACGTCGCAGTGAACCGACGTCACGCGGGGGAGTAATGCCGACCGAAACCAGGGCGATCGATACCGACACCATCATCGGCATCGATCTGGGCACCACGAACTCCGAGGTGGCGATCATCTCCGGCGGGAAGCCTTTGATCGTGGAGGAGGGCGGCGAAGCCATCCTGCCCTCGTGCGTGGGACTCGACGACACCGGCGCCGTCATCGTCGGGCGCCAGGCCCGCAACCAGGCCGCGGCCGCCCCCGAGCGAACCGTGCTCTCCGTCAAGCGCCTGATGGGCTCCGGGACGCAGGTGCGGATGGGCAATGACGCCTACACCCCGCAGGAGATATCGGCCTTCATTCTCAGGGCGCTGAAGGAGCGGGCGGACCGTGCGCTCGGCCGCGACGTGCGCAAGGCCGTCATCACCGTCCCGGCCTACTTCACCGACGCCCAGCGCCAGGCGACGCGCGAGGCTGGGGATATCGCGGGCCTGACCGTCGTCCGGATCATCAACGAACCGACGGCCGCGGCCCTCAGCTACGAGAGCGGCGGCATGGGGCGCCGCACCCTCCTCGTCTACGACCTGGGCGGCGGGACCTTCGACGTCTCCGTGGTGTGCGTAGAGGAAGGCGTGGTGGAAGTGCTGGCCACCGCCGGCGACAACCAGCTCGGCGGCGACGATTTCGACGCGCTCATCCTCGAACGTCTCAACGCCCATATCGAGACGGCGCTGGGGATCGAGCAGGCCCGTGACGACCGCCTGCTGCAGGCGCGGCTGAGACGGGCGGCCGAACGCGCCAAGATCGAGCTGTCGGATCAGCCCTGGGTGCGCGTGGAGGAGGACCACATCGCCTCGGTGAACGGCGAGGCCAGACATCTCGCCTGCGAGCTGACCCGCGCAGATTTCGAAAGCGATCTGGAGCCGTTTCTCGACCGCTCCCTGCAGGCCGTGACGACGGCGCTGCAGGACGCCGGCGTGCGTCCGAGTCAACTCGACCGCGTGCTGCTGGTCGGCGGCTCCACCCGTATTCCGCGGATCGCGGCGGTTCTGGCGGAGCGGTTGGGACAGGAGCCGCACGGAGAGGTCGATCCGGATCTGTGCGTCGCGCTCGGGGCCGGCGTGCAGGCCGGGATAGAGATGGGGCAGGACATGCAGGCCGTGCTGGTCGACATAACGCCCTACACCTTCGGCACCAGTGCTGCCGGGGAGCTCTACGGCATGCCGTACGCGCACCAGTTCTTTCCCCTCATCCGGCGTAACAGCAAGCTGCCTGCTATCCGTACGGACGTGTTCTTCACCATGTTCCCGGACCAGGAAGAGGTGGAGATCAAGGTCTATCAGGGGGAGGATGCGGATGCCTTGAAGAACATCGAGATCGGTACCTTCCTGTTCAGCGGCCTGAACCAGCGGCAGGGCGCCCACGCGCAGGGCATCGTCTTCACCTACAGCCTGGACCTGGACGGTCTGCTGCTCTGGGGCGTGGGGGGCGAGCAGGCAGCCGAGGCCGCCGGGGACGCGGCGGCCGGGAGCAGCGGAGAACCGGGGCCGGCGCCCGCCGCCGTGCCCGCGGACGTGGCCCAGGACGTTCGCGACACCCTGGCGCGGGCCGAGCAGGCGCTCGAGGCCGCGCCGGCCGAAGACCGGGAAGAGATGATCAACCTGATGGAGGATCTTCGGGACGCCATCAAGGAGGGCCGCGCCGCGCAGGCGTCCGATCTGCGGCGCGAGCTCGACGAGATCCTCTTCTACCTGGAATAGCCGGCATGGAACACTGTCCGACCTGCGGGGCGCGGCATGCCGGCGGTCCGTCCTGCCACCGCTGCCGGACCGACCTGCGCCAGGTGCTGGCGATAGAACGGGCCGCGGCCAGCCACCGGCGGCAGGCCCACGCCGCGCTCGAACACGGCGACCGCGCGGAGGCCCGCAACCGCGCCCGCCGCGCCTGCACCCTCCACCGGTCCCCCGAGTCGCTGGCCGCGCTGGCCCTGGCCGCCCTGGCGGACAGCGACTTCCCGGCAGCAATCCGATTGTGGCGAGAGATTCGAACCGGGTCCGTTCGGCGGCGACCCTCGTGACCCTGCAGCCTGGATCGGCTCTGGGCAGAGGCCGTGCCGGTGATCAGGCCCGCGCAGGCGAGTGCGCACCCGGAGAAGAGCGCTCTGGCGATTCGGAACGGTGCCATGTTCAGTTGGAGTTGGCCCAGTTCCGCGCACAGGTTAGTCGGAAGTTTCAGCGGGCGATTTAGCCCTAAACCATAGGGTCTAAAGGCTTTTTGGAGCTTTTCGGCTTGGTGCATACGGCGATATGTAGCCATGTAATAGGCGCGTAATGCGCGTTGTTTTCTTTTTATGTATTGAGTTACTTCGGTATAATTAGTGACCATGTATATCGAGAGCGTGCCCAATCGCTCCTCCCCCCCAGCCGTCCTCCTGCGCGAGTCCTACCGCGCCGGCGGCCACGTCAAGAAGCGCACCCTCGCCAACCTCTCCAAGCTGCCGACCGCCGCCATCGAAACGCTGCGCCGCGTCCTCCGCGGTGAGCGACTCGTCAACCCCGAAGACGCCTTCACCTGCGTGCGCAGCCTGCCCCACGGCCACATCGCCGCGGTGCTCGGCACCCTCAAGCGGATCGGACTGCACACGCTGATCGCCCGTAACGCCGGTCGCCTCCGCGACCTCGTCCTCGCCCTGATCGTCGCCCGCGTCATCGACGCGCAGTCGAAGCTGGCCACCGCGCGCGGCCTGGCCCCCGAGAGCGCCGTCTCCACCCTGGGCGAGACGCTTGGGCTCGGCGACGTCGATCAGCACGAACTGTATGCGGCGATGGACTGGCTGGTGGAGCGGCAGGCGGCCATCGAGCAACGCCTGGCCAAGCAGCACCTGCAGGAACACACCCTGGTGCTCTATGACTTGACCTCCAGCTACCTGGAGGGGACCCACTGCCCGTTGGCGCAGCGCGGGCACAGCCGCGACGGCAAGCAGGGCACCTTGCAGATCGTCTTCGGCCTGTTGTGCACGGCCGCGGGCTGTCCGGTCGCGGTGGAGGTCTTCGAGGGCTCGACGAGCGACCCGAAGACGGTGGCCTGCCAGGTGGACAAGCTCCGCACCCGCTTTGGCTTGCAGCGGGTGGTGCTGGTGGGCGACCGCGGCATGCTGACCGCAGCGCGGATCCGCGAGGACCTGGCGGGCGTCGACGGGCTGCGCTGGATCACCACGCTGCGGGCGCCGACGATTCGGAAACTGCTGGCCGCCGGCACGGTGACGCCGTCGCTGTTCGACGAGCGGGACCTGGCCGAGGTCACCAGCGAGCTGTTCCCCGGCGAGCGGCTGGTCGTGTGCCGCAATCCGTTGCTGGCCGCCGAGCGGCAGCGCAAGCGGCAGGAACTGCTGGCGGCAACCGAGAAGGACCTGGCGCCCATCGCGGCAGCGACAACGCGCCAGAACCGGCTGCTACGCGGAGCAGCCGAAATCGGTATGCGCGTCGGGAAGGTGATCAACCGGCACAAGATGGCCAAGCATTTCGTCACCACGATCACCGACGACACGTTCACTTATCGCCGGGACGAAGACAAGATCGCGGCCGAGGAGCAGCTCGACGGGCTGTACATCGTCCGCTCCAACGTCGAGCCGGAGCAGTTCGATGCAGCGCAGACGGTGCGGGCCTACAAGGACCTGTCGAAGGTGGAGCGGGCGTTTCGGAGCCTGAAGTCGGTGGACCTGAAGGTGCGGCCGATCCACCACCGGCGGGCGGACCGGGTGCGGGCGCATGTCCTGCTGTGCATGCTGGCCTACTACGTCGAGTGGCACATGCGCCACGCGCTGGCGCCGCTGCTGTTCGACGACCACGACCCGGCGGCGGCCGAGCAGCAGCGGCCTTCGGTGGTCGCCGCCGCTCGCCGCTCACCGGCGGCCCTGGCCAAGGCGGGCTGCAAACGGACCGACGACGACTTGCCGGTGCACAGCTTCCGGACGCTGCTCACCGACCTGGGAACGCTGACGGCGAACACGATGCAGGTCGCCGAAAGCGGCGTCACCTTTCAGTTGCAGACGGACCCCACACCGCTGCAGCAGCGCTGCTTCGAGCTACTGGGGGTAACGACCCGAGTGTAGCCACCACCGACACCCCGACGGAATCGCTAACTGACTCAATGAGAATGACTTCCGCGCGATTCGCTCTGAAACTTCCGACTAGAGGTAATCAACCTGCTCAACCGCGACAACCCCGTGGAGCTCCAGACCAGCCTGGCCCACGACCCGGACGGCGGCGTGCCGCGCATCGTGGAGAATCCGAGCGCCGGGTTCCCGATCATCCCGTCGTTCGGCGTGCGTATCCGGTTCTAGTCCGTCGACCGACCGACAGTCCGAGCGCCGCCGGATTGGAGGGGCGCATTCCCGATTTCCCGGTCACGCGCTCACACCCACCGGCGTCATGGCCATCCGCTGCAAACAGTTCCATCTGCCGGACTTATAGAAAGACCGCAGGAGAAGAATCGCGTCGACGCTCTCCGGTAGCCAATAGATGGAGGCGCCCTTGATGCGGAGATTGATGACGCGACGGATGGCGCTTTCGACGGCACCGCTGCCCCGCGGAAGCCCGAGCCCGACCATTGTGGTGTAGGCGAAACGATGACGGTTCTTCAGGAAGTAGTTGAGGTGCGTGCGGATCTTGCCGGCCGTGCGCCCGCGGCACAGCTCCCGCAGGGCCGTGATCACCTCGTCCACCCGTGCTCGCTTGAGCAGCCCCCGCGTGCGGTTGAGCCAGCGGGTGCGTTGCGTCGCGCTCCAGCGGCGCAGCTTGACCGCGTCGGAGAGTTGCTTCGCGGCATGATAGAAGTCGATCAGCCCCAGCACCTGTGTCGGCGAGAGCCCGAGCGCGGCGATGAGGCGCGGGATGCGTTGCCAGATCCAGGGCGCGCCGTCGGCGATGAAGAGCACCTTGTCAGCGGCGTTGAGGCCGATCTGCCGCGCGTACGACAACAGCAGGGCGAAGACCGCCTCCGGTCCCCGGAGCGTGCCGTCGATGATCGGTGCCCACGTCTGAGACGGTCGCCCGGCGTCGCCGACGACGTACAGGATGAGGAGCTTCGGTTCCTTCCAGTCGGTATGGAATCGGTTGCGCCCCTTCTTCGTCTTGGGGCCACGCTTCTTGCGCCTCACACGGACGCGGCCCCCGTCGAGGGAGACGACCACCCGCTTGCCGGTCACGCGGTCCAGCAGGCCGCACGCCGCGCTCTGCTGGGCCGCTCGGGCCCGCGCAGCGTAGCGATAGGCGGTCGAGCGGAGGGTCTTGATATCCAGGGCGATGCCGTCGGAGCGGAGCTGCGCCTGCGCTTCGGCCAGCGAGCTGAGCATGGCGACCGCGCGGCTTGCATCCGAGGCCAGCTTCGGCGTGCACCGGTCGTAGATGCCCAGCACCACCAAGGCGGGGTAGAGTCCCGGCCTCCGCTTCGCCCGACGGGCGTGTTTCTCGCGGTAATACGGCGTCGTGACCGGCACCGTCGTGCCCCGGGAGGTGCGAACGTTGACGGTCTCCAGGCCGTCGCTCCGCATCCGCCGGGGCAGGTGGCGCACGAGGGCGCTCGCCGCGTCGCCAACCGCGGCGGAGCGCACCGCGCGTTGCAGCACGGGGGTGAGGAGGGCGCCGAAGAACTCGTCCGCGATGGCCCGCAGCTGCTCTTCGCACTGCTCCGCTTCCTCTGCCGACCTGGGCGCTCGAGCACGCGCCTCAAACTCCAGCGCCCGCCGGAGGGCAGTGCGCAGGTGGACGGGAATGTTGCCAAGATCGATCTCGCGGCTCGGGGTGTCGATGGCGCTCTTGTCCATTTCAACGCACCATCATGGGCAGTCCGAGCCGTAATGTCCAGTACCACCCTCCCCGTCTGTCCGAAGACCGGCTCAACCTCCCCCAGCCTCACAGTCCATCTTTGCCTACACACTGCACTGCTCCGGGAAATCGGGAATGCGCCCGGCGGAGCTGCGCCTGCGCTTCGGCCAGCGAGCTGAGCATGGCGACCGCGCGGCTTGCATCCGAGGCCAGCTTCGGCGTGCACCGGTCGTAGATGCCCAGCACCACCAAGGCGGGGTAGAGTCCCGGCCTCCGCTTCGCCCGACGGGCGTGTTTCTCGCGGTAATACGGCGTCGTGACCGGCACCGTCGTGCCCCGGGAGGTGCGAACGTTGACGGTCTCCAGCCCGTCGCTCCGCATCCGCCAGGGCAGGTGGCGCACGAGGGCGCTCGCCGCGTCGCCAACCGCGGCGGAGCGCACCGCGCGTTGCAGCACGGGGGTGAGGAGGGCGCCGAAGAACTCGTCCGCGATGGCCCGCAGCTGCTCTTCGCACTGCTCCGCTTCCTCTGCCGACCTGGGCGCTCGAGCACGCGCCTCAAACTCCAGCGCCCGCCGGAGGGCAGTGCGCAGGTGGACGGGAATGTTGCGAAGATCGATCTCGCGGCTCGGGGTGTCGATGGCGCTCTTGTCCATTTCAACGCACTATCATGGGCAGTCCGAGCCGTAATGTCCAGTACCACCCTCCCCGTCTGTCCGAAGACCGGCTCAACCTCCCCCAGCCTCACAGTCCATCTTTGCCTACACACTGCTCCGGGAAATCGGGAATGCGCCCGATTGGAGTTGGCCCGAAGCCTGGGACGTCGCCGTCAACGGTGGGCGAGTACCTGCACCGCGCCAAGGTGGCGGGGGTGAGTTGCGCCGCTACCCTCCCCCCGCATCCAGTATCGCGGTCGGTCTGAACAGCTCCCGCAGCCACGGGAGATCCACGTTGAGGGCCAGGAGGCCGACAAAGACGCAGACGACGACGAACGCCATGAAGTACGGCTCCCGATAGAGCTGTTCCGGGTCTCGGGTCGGGCTGTCGCTCCGGAATCCCAGGTGGATGTACCAGGCGATCAGTCCCGCAACGAAGGGCACGATGAGCAGCAACTCGATCCGGTAGCGGATCAGGAAGATCCCCAGGAACAGCCCGAACGCTACGGCGCAGAAGATCGCCAGCACGAGCAGGCGCTCTTCCGTGTAGCCGCGAAACGATGCCCGGTAAGCGGCGGCCCGCTCGCGGTCGTCGAAGTGCCGGTACTCCGCGAAGCGCTTCACCGCCATGAAAAAGCCGCCGAGCATCCAAAACGCCAGGGCAATCGACACGGGAACCGCCAGCGTCGTCCCGGTCGCATACCAGCCCATGGCGAGCCGCAACGGGTTGTTGACCGCCTCGACCAGTACGTCGAGGTAGGTACGGTCCTTGGCCCGGATCGGCCGGACGTTGTATACGAGGCTCATCAGCCACAGCGCAACGGTCGCGACCAGAAACCGTCCCCCGATGAGGGTGGCGATGCCAAACCCTGCGGCGGCCAGGACCACCCACTCGGCATAGGCGATCGGCAGGTGCACTCTCCCGGAAGGGATCGGCCGCCCGCGCTTCGCCGGATGCTTCGCGTCGAACGGCGCGTCCAGAATATCGTTGAGCACGTAGTAGCTCGACGTGACGAGACAGGCCGCCGCCAACGCCAGCGGGATCCGCCAGGCGAGCGCCGGGTCGCTGAACCCTGCCGTCGCGTTCAGCACGAGCAGGCTCCCCGGCAGCATGAAGACGTTCTTGAACCAGTGATCGGGACGCGCCACCTGAGCGTACGGCCAGACGGAGGCAGCCAAGCGGCCCCCCCGATGCGACCTAGGCTCGCATGTTACAGGGTCAGGCACGAACCAGCCCCGCGATCAGCGCAACGATGTCGAGGAAGTACACCGCACACAGCGCGATGACGTTCCCCGTGAACCACGCCGGCATCCCGGGACCTTCGGGCGCCGTCCGCCCGCGCAACCATTCACAGCCCTGCGCGAAGCACCACGCGAAGCCCAGCAGACACGGAAATACGTAGATCGTCTTCATGAAGCCGAAATCGCGCATGGTGAGCGCGTAGACAATCGAGAAGCCGAGAGAGCCGAACGCCGCAATGGTCAACAGGAGCGCTCCGGCGGCTCCGGCGGCCGAAACCGACGGCTCACGGCCCACCAGCACCATGAGGCTGCGACGTCCCTCGCGCACGAGACCGATCAGGAGCACGGCCGTCGGGACGAGGCCGAGCACGAGCGCCGCCCGGCCGATCCACTGAACGATCTCGCTGTCGGATTGCCACGTCCGCGGCCAACGGTCGAAGTGCACGAAGTGCAGTCGTCCGTACAGCTGCGACCACAACGATGTCTGGTGCAGCGTATAGCCGCTCACGTCGTAGTTCGTCGGATCGTCAGGGTCGTGCAGCGGGCGGTTCACCAGCGACGGCTCCCGCAGCATGTCGCCGAGACGAAACGTCATGATGCCGCTCGCGATTGACCGGATGCCGGGCCGGTACGCGGACGTCTTCTCGAAGAAGTGCGGCAGCGGAGGCGTTTTCATGTTCTGCGCGAACGGCGATCCCCCGTCCCGATAGTTGTCGAGGTACGGACCGAACGCCGCCGCGGCGGAGGTGACCACCCCGACGAACAGCAGCGCAGCGGTCGCAAGCCGCACCGGCGGCCACGCGGTGTGGCTGGTGCGCCGCACCAGCACCGCCGTGAACACGCACACGTGGGCCAGCAGCACCACGAGCCCATTCCCCTTGGACAGCACCGCGAGCGCCGCGAAACCGCTCATCCCGAACAGCGCCCGCCAGGACATCGCGTCGAAGAATCGCACTCCCCAAAACAAGGACAGCGTCCCGAAGAGAATGACGAACGTGTCGTTGGTCGCCTGGCTGCCGATGCCGACGAGTCGTGGATTCAGCACCAGCAAACCGAACGTCAGCAGCACGGTGGGGGTCGGGAGGCTCGAGCGTCTCAGCCAGCTCCGCGCGACGAGAAGCAGCGCGATGGATGCGGCGCAGTTGACCAGGTTGGCGATGCGGATTTGAACGTCCCCGCTGTCGGGGACCCACGGGGCCACCAACCTCAGCAACAATGCCACTGTCCAGTGATAGAGCTTGGGCTGATAGCCCTGCCAGTCGTCCTTCAGACCCGGCACCCAGTCTTCGAAGGCGATCGTGCGGATGATCCACATGTGATCGTCGTTCGCATGCTGGTTGAGGAACGACAAGATGATCCGGAGGGCACAGCCTGTCACGAATACCATCGCCACGAGCCTGTGACCGCCCGCGCTGGCCGACGAGGCCGGCGACACCCAGCGGGCCGCGGTTTCGGCCCGCGCAGGGCACCGCCGCAGTCCTTCACCGACCATGCGCAGCAGAATACCAGAAGGGAAATAGAGCTTCTGCCCCGCTTCCCCCGTGCGTCACAGCGCGGCCGCCAACACCGAGGCCCCTGCCGCCGGCGAGAACGCATAGGGTATATAGAACGGCGAGAGTGATGACGTCACCGGCGATCCGGCGGCAGGGTAAAGACCCAGAGGCCTCCCCCCTGCGGGGTTACCTTCTCGGTGTCGAAGTACGCGTTCAACGGCCGTTGCGACGTTTGCCCGTCCGTGCCCCAGCCCGACTGCACGGCGATGTACTGCACGCCGTCGATCGCATACGACGACGGCACGCCCATGACCCCGGAGTAGGTCTGCTGCTCCCACAGCAACTCGCCCGTCTGGGCGTCGAACGCCCGAAAGTACCCGTCGTTGGTCCCACCCGCGAAGACGAGACCGCCGCCGGTGGCGAGGACCGGTCCCCAGTTCTGGGAGGTGGCGAACTCGTGCGTCCAGGCCCGCTCTCCCGTGGCGAGGTTCCAGGCCTGGAGTTCACCGATGTGATCGGCGCCGTCCACCACGAAGTGCCGCGCCGCCGCGCCGAGGAAGCTACGACCGGGCACGTAGCTCGCTTCGAGGCCAACCATGGTCGAGCAGAGGTTCTCGTTCGCCGGAATGTAGAGATACCCGGTCTGCGGGCTGTAGGCCGCCGGCGGCCAGTCCTTGCCGCCCCAGATCGACGGGCAGAAGGTGGCCGGCTTCTCCATGGCCGGCTTCCGCGCAAGGTCGTACTCGGGCCGGCCGGTTACCGGATCGATCGCGCTGAACACGTTCTGGTTCACGTAAGGCCGGGCATCGACGAAGTTGATCGCATCGGCGGTCCGCTCCAGCATCCACAGGTAGCCGTTGCGTCCCGGGTGGACCAGTGCCCTGATGGTGCGGCCGTCTCTCGGTACGTCGATCAGCAGCGGTGCCGAGACTTCGTCCCAGTCCCACGAACCGTTGTGGTGATACTGGTGATAGGCTCTCAGCTCGCCGGTGTCGGCGTCCAACGCGACGACGGAGTTGGCGTACAAGTTGTCTCCGGACCGCTGATCCCCCGTCCAGGGTCCGGCGTTGCCGGTGCCCCAGTAGGTGAGGTTGAGCTCCGGGTCGTACGAGCCGGTGATCCAGATCGCCGCACCACCCGTGCGCCAGGTCTCACCGGGCCAGGTTTCGTGTCCCGGCTCACCCGGTCCGGGGATGGTGTGCGAGCGCCAGACCTCGCGTCCGGTCTCGGGATCGAGGGCCGCCACGAACCCGCGGATGCCTCTGTCGCCGCCCGACGGGCCGACCATCACCAAGCCGCCCGCCACGAGCGGCGCCATGTTCATGTAGTACCCGGTTCGGTAGTCGGCGACCTGTGTTTCCCAGGCAACCGCTCCCGACATCGCATCGAGCGCGACCACGAACGCATCGTGCGTGGTGTAGAAGACCTTGTCTCCATACAGGCCGACGCCTCGGTTGGTCCGATAGGGGTGGGCCATCCCTGGGGGAAACTGCCGTTGATACCGCCAGAGCCGCTCGCCCGTTCGCATGTTCACCGCAATCACCTGATCCCCCGGCGTCGTGAAGAACAGGACGCCGTTGTTGACGATCGGCGGCGACTGGTGAGCGGATGACAATTCTGTCGACATCGAGAAAATCGGCACGAGCTCGGTCACATTTTCCGTCGTGATCTGGTCGAGCGGGCTGTAGCCCCAACTATCGAAGGTGCGCCGGTACATCAACCAGTCCGCGCTGTCGGGCGAGCGCAACCGCTCGACCGTGACCGGCGTGTACCAGCCGTCGGGTTGTTGCGCAACCTGCAGCAGCAGTAGAAAAGCCAGTATGCCCGTCAGAACCGCGGTGACCCACCACCGGTGCCGCAATGCCATCGTCTGACTCGCCACGGCTCGCTAGAGCCAGCCCTGCTCCCGATACCAGTCGGCCGTGCGTCGCACGCCCTCGGTGATCGTCAATGTCGGAAGTGCCGCCGACCGGCGAAGACCATCGCCATCCCGTGCTCGTCGGCGGCGGCGATCACCTCGTCATCGCGCTTCGAACCGCCCGGCTGGACGACCGCGGTCGCCCCGGCGGACGCAATCGCGTCGAGCCCATCGCGGAACGGAAAGAAGGCATCCGAGGCCGCCACGGTGCCGGCGAGGCTCTTCCCGGCCTTCATCCCCGCCACGTTGACCGCGTCGACCCGGCTCATCTGCCCAGCCCCGACCGCGGCCAGACGATCCGCGTGGGCGAAGATGACGGTGTTCGACTTCACATGGGCGCATACGCGCCACGCGAATCGCAGCGCCATCCATTCCTCGTCCGTCGGCTGGCGTCTGGTGGCGACCCGCAGCACCGTGTCTGCCGCCACCCTCACGCCGTCCTCCCAGGGATCCGTGCTCTCGACCACCCGGTCGCGCTCCTGTACGAGCCACGCCCCGAGAATGGAGCGCACGTCGCGCCGGGCGGCGTCGCCCCCGCCGTTGAAGTCGGCGACCACCAAGCGCAGGTTGGCCTTCCGCTCCAGTAGCGCGCGCGCCTCGTCGCTGACCGCTGGTGCCACGACGCACTCGATGAAGGTCTGGGCGATGGCGTCGGCCGTCTCTGTGTCCAGCGGCCGGTTCAGCCCGACGATGCCGCCGAACGCCGACAACTCGTCCACCGCCCGGGCCTTCGCGTAGGCCTCGGACAATGTCGACGCCGTGGCAACCCCGCACGGATTGGTGTGCTTGATGACCGCCGCCGCCGGCTCGCCGAACTCCATGACGAGGCGCGCCGCGGCGTCGAGATCGAGCAGGTTCGTGAACGACAGCGCCTTGCCCTGCAGCACCCGCGCCCGCCCGAACCCCCAGGCGCCATCCGTGTACAGCGCCGCCCGCTGATGCGGGTTCTCGCCGTAGCGCAGGTCCCGGACCTTCGGCGCCTGGACCGAGAGCTGGTCGGGCACGGCCCCCGCCAGCGTGAACGGCGTCCGGGTGAACTTCGGTCCGGCCGTGTCGACCGCGTCGAGCGCGGCCGCGATAGTTGCATCGTAGGCAGCGGTGTGCGCGAACGCCTTGCGGGCCAGCTCGAAGCGCAACGCCCGGTCCGCACCGCCGTCGCCGTTCAGCGCCTCGACGACGCGGCCGTAGTCTTCCGGGTCCACCACCACGAGCACGTCCTCGAAGCTCTTCGCCGCGGCGCGGACCATGCTCGGGCCGCCGATGTCGATCTGCTCGATCAACTCGCCGCAACTCGCCTCCGACGCCGCGGTCCGCGCGAACGGATAGAGGTTCACCACGACGACGTCGATCGGCTCGATCCCCTGGCCGCGAATCGCCTCCAGGTCGCCCGGCCGGCCGCGCCGCGCCAGGATGCCCCCGTGGACCGCCGGGTGGAGCGTCTTGACCCTTCCATCCAGCATCTCCGGAAACCCGGTCACGTCCGACACCCGGGTGACCGGCAGACCCGCCTCCGCCAGCGCCCGCGCGGTACCCCCGGTCGAGACCAGCTCGACGCCGTGCGTCGCCAGGGCGCGGCCGAGGTCGGCGAGCCCCGTCTTGTCCGAAACACTCAGCAGTGCACGCATCACAACTATCTGATCCTGGCCGCGGCAAGCAGACACCACACGAGCGGCAGCCACAGCTCACGGGCGAAGGGAACCGGTTTGTCGTCGATCAACACCTCGCATCCACCCGGACCGTCCACGAGCTGGAAGAGCTCGTGGAAACCCTCGACGTCATCCGGGTGGAACCGGGCGCGGTGCCGGAGCTGCGCGCCGGAGCCGACGGTGCGGTACTCCGCCGCGGCGCGCGCCAGCGCGAGCGCCCGCTCCCAGTCGTCCCCGTCGAAAGGCTCGAAGCTCAGCGTCATCGAAAAGGGGCGCTCGGTCGCACCGAAAAGCACGTCGTGGAGCTCGGGATCGAGCGCCGCCAGCTCTTCCGGCGTCGGCTCTTCCGGCAGATCGGCATACGGCCAGACCGTCTCCTTCGGACGGTGGTCGGGAGGCTCGACGGACGTGTAGCCCGGTGGAATCCGGCTGTCGCTCATCGTCAGGGGTGGCCGCGATGGTATACTGAAAGGCTGGATCCCGGCAAGCTGGTCCAGGGTCGCGCGCGGTGAGCGCCCCCCGCCTCCGATGCCCTCCCACCCCCGCGTGATTCCGTCCATCGAGCAGTTGCGGCAGCGCGCGGCGGTGCGGCGGATCGAGGCCCGGTACGGCCGCGACGCCACCGTGCAGGCGCTCCGCGCCGAAGCCGCGGCGCTCCGCGAACGGCTCGCGGCGTCCACCGTCGAGGTGCGCGACGCGGCCGAGGCGGCGGAGCGGATCGGGGCGGGCCTCGAAGCACGGCTCGGCGCGGCGCTCTCGCCCTCGCTGCAACCGGTCATCAACGCCAGCGGGGTCATCGTGCACACCAACCTCGGCCGTGCGCCGCTCGGCCCCGCCGCCATCGCCCGCATCGCCGCGGTGGCGAGCGGCTACGCGAACCTGGAATACGACCTGCCCGGCGGGCGGCGCGGCTCGCGGACCGCGCACGCCTCCCGGCTCCTCACCCGCCTGACCGGCGCCGAGTCGGCCGTCGTCGTCAACAACAACGCCGCCGCGGTGCTGCTGGCCCTGACGGCCCTGGCGGCCGGCCGCGAGGTCGTCATCTCGCGCGGCGAGCTGGTGGAGATCGGTGGCGGCTTCCGCGTGCCGGACGTGCTCCGGCAATCGGGGGCGGTCCTGCGCGAGGTGGGCACCACCAACCGGACGCGGGCGGCCGACTACGCCGCCGCGATCGAGGACCGCACCGCGATGCTCCTGCGCGTCCACCCGTCGAACTTCCGCATCGAGGGATTCACCGAGCGGCCGGCGCTGGCGGAGCTCGTCGAACTGGGCCGCCGCTTCCACCTCCCGGTGGTCGAGGACCTGGGCAGCGGACATCTGCACGAGCTGGCCGGCATCGAGGAACCGACCGTGCGCGAGAGCATTGCGGCGGGCGTCGCCGTCTGCACGTTCAGCGGCGACAAGCTGCTCGGCGGCCCGCAGGCGGGCGTCATCGCCGGCCGCCGCGCGGAGCTGGACCGCATGCGGTCGCATCCGCTCATGCGGGCGCTGCGCGTCGACAAGCTGACGTACGCCGCGCTGGAGGCGACGTTGATCGAGCACGCGACCGGGCGCGCCGGCGAAGCCGTGCCGGTGGTGCGCATGATCGAGACGCCGGTCGCCGATCTCGAGGCGCGCGCCGCAGCGTTGCTGACGCGGCTCGCGGACCTTTCGGGGCTCACCGTCTCGGTCGCCGCGACCGAGGCGACCATCGGCGGCGGGAGCACCCCCGGGCTCACGCTGCCGAGTCGGGGGCTCGCCGTCGAGGCCGACGGCCGGTCGGCCACCGCGCTCGCCGCGGCTCTGCGTTCCGGCGTCCCGCCGGTCGTCGGACGCATCGCCGGCGACCGTCTGCTGCTCGATCTGCGCGCGGTCGATCCGCAGTCGGACGAACTGCTGGCCGCCGCGCTGCGCAGCACGGCGAGGGGACGAACCGATTCCTGAAGCACGAGGGAGCGTTACGGCGAATCCAGCACCAGTTTCTCGCGGTCGAAGCCGTGCGTATCCACCACGAGGGGGAGGGTCACGATCGTTCGCAGACGCGCCGGCGAGGCATTCGGCAACTCGTATTGCCATGTATTCCCTACGTCGTGCGTGGCGTGATAGAGGCCCAACGTGCGCTCAAGCGCCGTGCGTCTGACGGGATCAACAGTCGCCGCCCACTCCACCTTGATGACCGGGAGGGCGCCGCCGGGGTTGGCGAACCAGCGGTCGATTCGTCGCCGGTGGACGCCCGTGTTTACACGCCACATCGCCGCCCACCGGGCACGCGACCACAACTGTGGCGTGCGGGTGATCACGCGCAGATCGGCATAGAGCGCCCTCACCACGGGGTCGACGATCAGATTCGTCGCCTGTTGAACGCTCTCCCTGTATCCATGCGGAATAAGGCGATCCAAGTGTCCAATCCGCCAATCGGGAGTGTAGAGGGCGGGCAGGCGCGCAAGAAGCGGGTCCGTGAGTGCGTAGTGGTCGATCAGGTGCGTCAAGGGATCAAAGACCCCGACTTGGCTGCCGGCTGTGTGCGGCGGGTGTTTCGAACGGCTACTGCGCTCGGCAGCCAGCAGACCTTGCCCTCCGTGCCCAGGGCAAGCCGACGCCCATACGTCCGCGCCCGACTTCCTACTGCGGCATGGTAACAATGCAGCAATGGCGGCAACCCGCGTGAGACGCAACATCCGCAAAGGAACCTCGTCGGGACTCCGAACGTTCCCGGCCCACTTCAGACCGTATTTATTGACGAATCACCCGCTAAATGAATACGTTCTGGGATGTGGTGGGTCTGTATCTGGACCCGCCCGAGAGTTCGCTGGTGCTGTGCTGCGACGAGAAGACGCAATGCCAGGCCCTGGAGCGCACGCAGCCGGGTCTGCCGTTGGGCCGCGGTCATATCCGGACGCGGACACACGACTACATCCGGCACGGCACGGTCACGTTGTTCGCGGCTCTGAGCTACCTGGAGGGCAAGTTGATCTACCGCACCGAACAGCGGCACACGCACGTGGAGTGGCTGCGTTTTCTCAAGCAGATCGACCTCGAGACACCCGACGACGTGGACCTGCACCTGATCGCCGACAACTATTGCACGCACAAGCACGAGAAGGTGGTGAGCTGGTTGCAGAAACACCCGCGATTCCACATGCATTTCATTCCGACATCGAGCTCTTGGATGAACAGGGTGGAACGATTCTTCGCGGACCTGACGCAGGACTGCGTGCGCGCGGGGAGCTTCGCGAGCGTGGCGGAGCTGGTCGAAGCGATCACGACCTATCTTGCCAGTCGGAACGAACATCCGAAACCCTACAAGTGGAAGGCGGACGGTACGAAGACGCTGGCCAAGATCCAGAGGTCTCGGGAGGCTCTTGAGACGGCTCGTCGCGTTATATAAACTAAATTGCCGGGCAAGACACTAGTGTCCTGCCCGGCAATTGGGGTTACTTTATTTCCGCCTCCTGCTGCGTGGCCCAGGATCGAGCAGCGGCGTTGGGAGTTGCGTTCGGCGTCGAGAGCGGCTGCTGTCGCACCAGTTCAAGTGTTGGGGCAAGACGGAGACCCTGCGACCGAAGCACAATCCATTCGGCCGCGTCTCCACAGCTTGCACCGACGTGGGTGCCGGCGGGTTGTCTTGCTCGTTGCAGCCGGCGAGGCCGCGGGCGATGGACTCCGCGCGTCGCGCCGCGTGCCGATGCCGCCGATGGAGGACGCGCTCGCAAAGATTACGAACCTTGGTGCAGATTGCGGCCCAGGTCGAGCTCCGCGGGCCGGTCAAGACGCCGATCTTCCAGGTGATCGCCCAGGAGGCGGCAGCGATGCGTGATCGGGGGGACCGTGTCAGCGCTATCGCCCGCAAATTCGAGGTGGACTACCACACGGCCGACAAGGCCATTCGGTGGTACCGTCAGCGGTGAGCCGTCCAATCCAGGCGCCCCGCCACCCGTCGTGTCGTGCGTTCACAGTCGTTCTCGTGGACGACTACAGGCTATTCCGTTCGGATGCCACCGTCGTCTGGCGCCCTTGAACTCCTCATGGCCCGCTCTCGGTAGCGGCGAGGCGAAAGGTCACACGCACGAACCGGTTGGGTTTATCGTGCAGCAGTTCTGGCTCCGTGTCGTTGAAGGCCAGCATCTCGCGGCGCATGATCAACCAGCCCCGGCCCCGCCGCTCCATGAAGCCCATCCCCGCCATGAAGTGGGCCAAAGACTCGTTTCGCGACCGCGGGTTGGCCCCGGCGCGAACACGTTCCACCGTCATGTGGTTCGGAAGCGTGCCCGGACTGCTCACGTCGACACGACGGTCGAACACTTCCAGCAGCACCTTCGCGCCGGTGATCGCGTAGTCGCGATGGGTCACCGCGTTCGCTAGCGCCTCCCGAATTGCGCGCCGCGGCAGCAGGTGACGGTCTTGGCGAACCAGTTTCCCGTACGACTCGAAGCGGCCGAGGCCGAGAAACCAGCCCGTTGCCCGCTCCACCTGCTCGTCGAGACGCCCGGCCGCGTCGGCGACCTGCAATACCTCCGCAGCGCGGTCATCGCCCGCGTAGGCCACGCACTCGATGCGGAAATCGCGCGTTCGCGTGTACCGCTGGGGGTCCTTCCCGAACGCCAGCACTCCATACAGCGTCGCCCGCAGCTCCCCACCCACCTCGACGAGCACGTCTCGATTGCGCAGGTCATCCTCCGGGTCTGGCTGCGGATCGTCGGCGGTATCGAATCCCAGACGCTTCAGGTACGAACGGAACGCCTCGAGATCGATGTGCGCGGGCCCTGCATCCAGGATCGCCCGCTCCTCGGTGAGGATGTACCCGAACGCGTTGTAGAGCTCCTGGAGTTCCGTCGCGGACGGTTCCACGCTGCTGCGCTCGCGTCGGATCCAGACGCGACCGCCGTAACGCATGGGCTCGAATCCGCGCTGTCGCGGGATCTCGATCCAATGCACCCAGCCCGCGGGTTCCTCTTGGCGTCCGGTGCGTGCGTGAACCGGTGCACTGCAGCCGGTCTGGAGAAACGCGGCCAAGCGCTCCTGAACGCGCTCCGTGTCTTCCTTGACGCCCGTAATCTCCCGCGAGTCCTCCACCCCGAGCACGATCAGACCGCCGTTGGTATTGGCCAATGCGCACATCGCTCTCCCGACCGCCGACAGGTCGCCGATCCCGCGCTTGAACTCAGTGTGTCTGTCTTCGCCCGCTTCGATGCGGCGAACGACGTCGTGCCATTCCACGGTCGCGTTCTCCTGCTTCGCTCAGAAGCCGTACTCTAATTGATTCGCACGTCGAGGCGGTCGATCGCAGGCGGGCGCGAGGGCGCGTGAGGGTCGCACCCGCCTAGGGCCTGTTAACACTGCCTCAGCGCGTCGAACATGAGCACGAAGTGGATGAAGCCGATGAACATCACATCCAGCTTCTCGAATCGGGAGAAGATCCGGCGATAGCCCTTCAGTCGGCGGAACAGACGCTCGACTTCGTTGCGTCGCTTGTACATCTCCCGGTCGTACTCCCACGGGTCCGTCCGGGTCTTGATCGGCGGCACCACTGGTGTGAATCCGAGGTCCAGCGCCAGTTGGCGGGTTTCGTCGCCCTGGTACGCGCGGTCCATCACCAAGGCCAATTCGGCATCTTGCGGCCCCAGGCTGGTCAGGAGCTTCCGGCCCTCCGGGCCGTCGTGGGCTTGGCCGGGCGAGAGCGCAAACGTCAATGCCATTCGAGCATCCGCGGCAACCAGATGAATCTTGGTGGTCCACCCGCCGCGGGATTTGCCGATGGCTTGGGGGCCGTTTTTTTTCGAGCCCCCGTGCCGTCGGGATGGACCTTGACGATGGTGCTGTCCAGCGACACCGCCTCCAACTTGATGCGGATCAACTGGGCGCGTTGCAGGTGTTCGAAGACCCGGTCGAGCACCCCGTTCTTGGACCAACGATTCATGCGGGTGTAGATCGTGTGCCAGTTCCCAAAGCGCCTCGGCAACCCTCGCCACTTGCACCCCTGCTCGGCGACGTACAGGATCGCGTTGAGCACCTGCAGATTGGGCATGCTGACATTGCCACGCTGTCGCGGGAGACAGGACGCGATGGGTGCGTACTGCGTTTCGGTGAGCTCCATCCAGGAACGATACCACGATCCGGCCAATAGTGTTAACACGCCCTAGTCGAAGCAGGACCCGCTCGGAAAGATTACGAACCCTCGCTCGCGTTCTGGGTGACGTCGACATTTGCGACCCACTGACCATCCCGATCTACCAAGTGATCGCGGCGGAGGTTGCCGCGATGCACGACCGCCGCGTCCGCGGCAGCGCGATTGCGAGGCGCCTCGCTGTCGACCACCATACGGTCGACAAGGCTCTGCGCTGGTTCCGGTCGCGGTGACCGCGGGTTAGTGCTCTCGACCGCAACGCCTTTCGGTCCTTGTTGGACCAGGCCCCGGCTGTCGGCTTGCCGGCGCCCGGTCCTGGGTGGGTCAGTGGTGCTGAGCCGGTTCTCCCGGCCTCGCTACCACTGCACGGTGGCGCGCCCGAGGACGTGCTGGTCGGTGCCTGCCCCCTGCTCCTGCATCTGGAACAGCGGGCTCTCGCGCCGTTCGGCGTTGATTCCGAGCTGCAGGTTCAGCTTGCCCTGCTCGAGTACCTGCATGCCGTAGCCGATTCGGTAGTCGCGGCCGTACTCGGACGTGCGCACGCTCGCTTGCGGCGTACCCACGACGAACCGTGCACCGATCGGCAGGCCGTAGCCGACCCTCGGCCGAGGCGGTTCCCGCCTCGGCCGAGCAGCGCGTCCTGGCCTATGCCGCCCACGCTTTCGCCACCCCACAGAGCGTCGGCGTCGCTCATCGACTCGCCGCCCCAGAGGCCGGGGGACACGCGTGCGGTGCAGCCGAGAGGCGTCGTCGGCGTCGGGTTGTAGCTGGCGGCGACCGACACGCGGCGTTCCAAGACGTCCTCGCCCTGGTGGACTATCGGCGGGCGGTTCAGTTCTTTAGGGAGGCGCGGCGCGGACGGTCCGCTGAGCGTGCGGGTCCTCCGCTCGACGGACCTTGCTCGGCGAGCGCCGAGCCGCTGATGATCTCTTGGCCAGCTCTACTGGCGCGGTGTGTGCAGCCCCGGCATGTTGACGTGAGATCGTACGTCTTCCTGCACGGAGTCCAGCCGACCGCCGAACCGTTCCAGCCGTAGCGCAATCCACAGGACCCCCACTGCCGAGACCAGCGACAACAATAGCGTCAGTATTCCGATCACGTCACTCGACATCAATGTCACCTTATCACCTCCTTGTGTTCGCGGCTACGCACGCCACCGTTTGTGGCTCGATCGTGACGTGCGCCGCTTCGTCCAGCGCGTCGCTCCACTCGATCCCGTCGTCACTCGGAATCGGTCCCCTTCCCTCTGCGGTCGCGTGAACTGGCTGCTCGGCACTCCGGTGCCGTCAGACACCTGCTGACCACCGGTGGCTTTCTCTCTGGGTGGTGGCGAGCTCCGCTCCCGCGTCGTTGTTCTGTCGGGCGGCTCGCAGCGGCTGCTGCTCGCCGGGGTCTGGTGGACGCGATCGCATACGCTTCGCACCGTTGCCCAGGTTCTGATTGAGGCTGAGTTCACCCAGCCGGTCGAGACGCCGGTCTACCAGTCGATCGCGACGCGGGTCGCGGCGATGTGTGACCGCGGCGTTCGCGTCAGCGCGACCGCGAAGCACTTCGGCGTCGATCACCATACGGTCGACAAGGCGCTGCGCTGGTTCCGGTCTCGGTGACAGCGGGTGGTGCTCTCGACCGCAACGCGTTGCGGTCATCGTGGACCGGGCCTTGGCTGTGCCCCTCAGTGGGCGGGTCAAATCCGGCCATTTGTGGACACCGCAAATCCGGCCATTTCCGGCGTCCCGAGACGGGAGTTGAGTTTTACTTCACGGCGTCCTGTGTTGGCAAGGTGGTCTGGACCCTGGTGCGCCAGCTGCGGGGGCCGCACTTGAGTATGTGGGCGTGATGGAGCAGGCGGTCGAGCAGTGCGGTGACGGCGGCGGTGTCACCGAGGAGCTTCCCCCAGTCGTCGACCGGACGATTCGAGGTGAGCATGGTGGAGGCCCGTTCGTAGCGGCGCATGATCAGCTCGAGCAGGTCCTGGGCGGCGGTATGCGGCAGCTTGCGCATGCCGAGGTCGTCGATGATGAGCAGGGGCACGCGGGTCAGCTCGGCCAGATAGGCCTTGCGGGTGTCGGCGAGCGTTGCCTCGGCGAGTTCTTCGAGGAAGGTGTGGGCTTCGCGGTAGATGACGCGGTAGCCCTGCTGGATCGCGGCGCGGCCGATGGCCTGGGCAATGTGGCTCTTGCCCGTACCGGGGAGCCCCGTCCCATACTGCCCGATACCAAGCGTCCGAAGCGACGATCCACTATCCGTTCCATCCGCGGAGCGGGAAGCGCGTGGAGATCGTGCGCCGCCAGCACTTTCGTGGCAGGCGCGTGTTCGTCGTTCGACAGCCGGACGACACGCTGGCCCACATCCCGACCTGGATGTGCGAGCCCCCGGCCGCCGCGCTTGCGGTAGTAGACCACCCACGCATCGCGTTGGCGGGCCTGCGCGACTTGCGTCTTGCTCTCGACGCGGCGCTATCGTCGTTCTCCAGCATGGAGGAAGGAGAGCGGCATGGGACGGATACAGGTGGTGGGGCAAGGCGCGCTACTGGTGCAGATGGAGCCGGGACCGGCGCTCGAGTCGAGGACACGGGCGACGCTGCTTCCGCTGGTGGCGACTCTGTTGCTCGAAGCGGCGGTGGCGCCCGCGACCATGAGCAAACCGGCGGAATCCGGAAAGACGGAGGGAGGCGATGAGCAAGATCGCACCTGACCATCTCAGCCGTCAGGCCTTCGTCTATGTCCGGCAATCGACGCGAGACCAACTGCGCCACCACCACGAGAGCCGGCGTCGGCAGTATGGGCTCGCGGAACATGCCCGGCGGCTCGGCTGGACCGAACCGGTCGTGGTGGACGACGACCTCGGGCGCTCGGGCGGCGGCAGCGCTCGTCCGGGGTTCGAGCGGCTGCTGCTCGCGATCTGTGAGGGACGCGTCGGCATCGTACTGGCGGTGGAGGCCTCACGCCTCGCGCGTAACGGCCGCGACTGGCACACGCTACTTGAGTTCTGCGGTCTGGTGGGCTGTCTGCTCGCCGACGAGGAAGCCATCTACGATCCGCGGCTGCCGGACGACCGCCTGTTGCTCGGCATGAAGGGCACGATGGCCGAGATGGAGCTGTCGCTGTTGCGCCAGCGTTCGCTCGAAGCCCTCCGACAGAAGGCGCGTCGCGGCGAGCTGTTCCTGAGCGTCGCGGTCGGCTACGTGAAGGTCCGGCACGACCGGATCGCAAAGGACCCCGACCTGCGGGTGCAGGAAGCAATCGGACTCGTGTTCCGGAAGTTTGCCGAGTTCGAGAGCGTCCGGCAGGTGCATCTCTGGCTCCGGCAGGAGGGCGTGCGACTGCCGTCCGTCGAGGCCAACGGCGACGGCCGACGGGTCGTGTGGAAGCTCCCGGTCTACAAGACGGTTCACAGACTGCTGACCAACCCGATCTACGGCGGCGCCTACGCCTTCGGTCGAACGGGGAGCCGGGTCACGGTCGAGAACGGGCGCAAGCGTGTCCGGCGTGGGCTCGCTCGGGAACGCGAGCAGTGGGACGTATTGATCGTGGATCACCACGAGGGCTATGTTTCGTGGGCAGAGTACGAGAGGAACCAGCGTGTGATCGCCGACAACGCTTCCCGGCAGGGTCTGCTGACGCGCGGCGCGGTTCGCCGCGGGGACGCGTTGCTCGCCGGTCTGCTGCGCTGCGGACATTGCGGGCGACGGATCCACGTCGCCTACAGCGGTACCAAGGGCGAATGCGTTCGCTATAGCTGCCGCGGCGCGCATCTCAACCATGGGACGGGCTGGTGCATCGCGTTCGGCGGCGTGCGGGTCGACGCGGCGGTGGCGACCGAAGTGCTGCGGCTGTTGAACCCGCTCGGCATCGAGGCTGCCCTCAAGGCGGTAGCGATGCGCGAACAGCAGCACACCGACAGGCGACACCACGCGAAGCTGGCGCTCACCCAGGCGCGGTACGAGGCGGACCTGGCGCGTCGCCAGTACGACGCAATCGACCCGGCCAACCGCCTGGTCGCCGCCGAGCTCGAACGCCGATGGAACGATCGCCTCGCGGACGTGCAACAGCAGGAAGAACGGATCGCCGGCCTGACGGCGGCCCACCCGGAGGCGCTGTCGCCCGCGGAGCACGACCGCCTGCTGGCGCTTGGCGCCGATCTCGAAACGGCCTGGACCCATCCCAGTGCGACAGCACAGACGCGGAAACGAATCGTGCGCGCCATCCTCGAAGAGATCGTTGTGAAGCTGGCCGCGGAGCACATCGAATTGCTCCTCCACTGGCGGGGCGGCGATCACACTCGTCTCACCGTCCCCCGCAACCGAACGGGACAGCATCGCTGGTGCACGGACGCGACGGTCGGCGACTTGATCCGGGGACTGGCCCGCCAGCTGAGGGACGGCGGCATCGCCCAAACGCTGAATCGCCTCGGCAAGCGGACCGGACGCGGCAACGCCTGGACCGAGGCACGGGTCCGCACCTTTCGAAGCCAACACCGGGTGCCGGCACATCGTCCCGGTGAGATGGCGGAACGTGGGGAGCTGACCCTGAAGGAAGCCGCCGGCCGGCTCGGCGTCAGCACCATGACCGTGCTGCGACTCATCGGCGACGGCACGCTCGTCGCCCAGCAGGTCTGCCGGGGCGCCCCTTGGGCCATCCCGGAGGAACAGATCGTCGCGCTTGCCGGCGCGATCCCATCCGGACGTCGTCCGCTAACATCGAGCTCGGCTCAGGAAGTGCTTGATTTTCAGTGACGTAGCGAGGTGTGCATCATGAGACCCGACTCGGCGGGCCGATCAGGAGGGCGTCTTCGCGCTGGGCGACGAAACGCGCGGTGGCGAGCTCGAAGACGAGCGCGCGGTTGATCTTCTTGTTGAAGACGAAGTCGAAGCCGTCGAGCGAGCGGTCGGGGTCGCGGAATCGGGCCTGCTTGTGTCGCCGGGCGAGCAGCCGGTCCTCGCGGCGTTGGAGCTCGTCGGTGACGAGCGCCGCGAGCAGGTCGATCGGCGCCATCGGCTCGGTCTGGGCCTGGAGCAGCCGTGTTTCGAGGACGTCCGCCATTCCGGAGAGGCGGAGCTTGCGCAGCGCCTGGTCGAGTTCGACGAGATTCATGACGGGTCTCCTGTTCTGCGGTCGATGAGATCGCGGTAGAGGGTCAGTTGCCGGATGAGCGGGTCGACTTGGCGCAACGACAGCGGCGCCACGGACCGGCGGTCGAGGTAGCGCTTCAAGAAGCGGTAGGTGGGCACGCCGAGTTCGAGCGCGGCGGTGGCGGCGTCTTCGGCGACAGCGGGCCCGTGCTTCCTGGCCAGAGAGAGGACGCCGAGGATGCGGCGGACGCCGGCGGCGCCCTCGTGGCGGTGGATGTGGTCACAGATGGTGGAGATGGCGGGACCGGCGCGCTTGGCGGCGGCGAGCAGGGCGAGGGTCTTCGGCGGCGTGCGGGCGGGCCGGTCCGGGTCGGCGATGCGATGCCAGCCCCGTGGCGCGCGCAGGTGCTCGCGGAGGAGCTGGCCGGTGCTCGGGTCGAGCAGCCGGACGTGGGCGTCGTTCCACTGCACATCGACGCGGCGGCCGATCCAGCCGGGCGGCGCACTGTAGTAGGCCGCCGCGACCTCGACGCAGCCGTCCAGATGCACGTTGCGGCGGCCGTACTGGTAGTAGCGAAACGGCTCGAGCGGCAACGGGCCGAGCGCCGGGCGTTCCTCGGCGAACATGGCGGCGACTTGCCGCTTGGTCGTGCCGTGAATGCGCGTATCGGCCCAGCGCTGCTCCCAGCGGTCCAGATACGCCTGACCGTCGTCGAGGCGCTCGAAGCGGAGTCCGCGCAGCGGCGTCTTCTGGGCGTGGCCGACGGCGGCTTCGACCTTGCCCTTGCGATCGGGGTCGCGGACGCGACACGGCAGGGCGACGACCCCGTAGTGGGCCAGCACGTCGCGGTAGAGCGGATTGAGCGTCGGGTCGTAGATGTCCGGGGTGAGGACGCCCTCCTTGAGGTTGTCGAGCACGACGACGCGCACGGTGCCTCCCAGCCGTCGGAACGCCCGCTCGTGCAGTTCGGCCCAGACCTGCGCGCTCGACCGCTGGACCAGCAGCCGCACGGCCTTGCGCGAGTAGCCCAGGGTCAGGACGAAGAGCCGTGTCCGCCGGTACTTGCCGGAGCCCGGGTCACGGACCATCGGTCCCTCGCCGTAGTCGACTTGTGCTTCTTCGGCCGGGGCGGTGGCGATGACCACCCGAGCCTCGACGGTGGGCTGCTGCCGAACGGTCGAGACGAAGCGCCGCACGCTCGCATAGCGCGCCGGGAATCCATGGTCATCGACCAGGTCCTGCCAGATGGCCATGGCGTTGCGCCCCCGGCCAAGCGCTTCGACGATCAGCTCACGGTAGGGTTCGCAGGCGCTCGCCCGCGGCGCTCGACTGGGGCGCTCCCCGGACCCGGGGGCGCCGGCACACGTGCCCGTACCGGCCGCGGGTGCCACCGAAGAGTCGGTGGACACCTCCGACGAAATGGCCGGTTTTGCCGGACGAGCGGGAGGGCGGCCACGGCCCCGCACCGTCAGGCCGGCCGCCTTCAGGTAGCTGCTGGCGGTCTCGCGCCGGACCCCGGTGGCCTCTTCGATCCGCCGTAGCGACCAGCCGAGGCGTCCCAGCGCAAGGACCTGTTGTCGTTTCTCTGCAGTCAAGACGTTGCTCATGCCGGGCAGGAACGTCCCGTTCCCGACCGGCGTCAACGTCGCGGGCCGCTATCCGAAATGGCCGGTTTTCAAGTGTCCATCAATGGCCGGATTTGGGTGTCCACCGAGGCAAGAGCCGCCGCCGCGGCCGGGACCTCTCGATCCGTCCACTCGCGGGGCACGCAGAACGTACCTCCGGAGGTGCCCTGCAGAATGAGCGTGTCGATGCCGGAGACGCGGCGCGTCTTCAGGATCGGAAACCGCCGACCCCGGAGTGGATGAAACGGGTGGGTGATCTCAGTCCACCCCGACGGCTCGTTGGGGCGATGTGCAGTTCGCGATGACCGTGGGCACGCCGAGCAGCCGAACGCCGCCCGACGCCTTCGGTATCTCCACCCGCCGTACCGGCTGCGGCGTGTAGCTGCCGGCGAGGAGCCGGGACCTGATCTCGGGCCAGTGAGCCTTCAGGTGATCGCCCAACTCGTCGACGGTCATCCCGTCAACGCCGGGCGCCCCCTTGTTGCGCCGGACACGCGCCAGCGCCTTCTTCAGATTGCCGGGTTCGACGACCGCCTCCATCGACGGTTGCTGCCCAGCCGCCGGGCGTTCGGGCTCGGTACGCGCCGTGCGGGCTTCGGACCCTTGGGCTCCGGCGCTCCGGGCTTCACCCTTCGCCTCCGGCTCCAAGGCCAGCTCCAACTGGATGTTCTGCCGCCTGGTCCGCATGAGCGTTGCCGTCCTACTGACCCTGTCCATCGTTCGGGCCTTCGCCGGCGAGCCGGCTACTATGCCCTCTGCTGACTTCTGCACCGCGGTCACGGGCCTTGCGGACCCGCTCAGTCCGGGACTTCCGGACACGACGCAGACCTCCCGAGGTAAGACCGACCGCCTTCACCGCATCCCCGCCGGATTTACCACCCCGGCCCTTGATGGCTGCGGACTTCGCGACTTCGCGCTCGCTCGTCCGGCCGGGTAGGCCTCGCATCCGGTTCTTGTTCATCGGGTCGCAGCTTTGCTCTGCGCTTCCTTCAGACCCCGCCTCGCGACGACGCCCTTGCGCTTCGCTAACTAGTGTTCGGCGGAAAACCCGCAAGTTGTTGATTCTACAGGGTGTAACCGTCTATTTCTAGTGGCGAAGATCGTCCAGATATCGTATTCTTGCGGGGTGATTTCCCAAGGATCGACCCATTTCGGGACGATCTTCGCGATCTTCGCGACATTGCCATCATGAGAGAAGTTCACAGATCACAGTTCCAGCTCGGTCAGGTGCCCGTCGAGAAGGTCTGGATCAACCCGAAGTCGCGGGACGACATCCCGGCGGTGTTGAAGGGGCTTCAGCACATCTGGTGCGACGAGGCGTTGCGTGCGCGGCTGTTTGTGCTGCTCGACGAGCACATCCTGCCGGAGGCCGACCGCACAGTCGGGCGTCCGGGGATGGACCTGTGGCAGATTCTGGTACTGGGAGTGCTGAAGCAGGGACTGGGCTGCGACTTCGACCGTCTTCACGACCTGACGAATCATCATCAGACGATACGTGCGTTCCTGGGACACGGCGATTTCGATGACAAGACGCGTTACGAGTACCAAACGGTGGTCGACAACGTGTCCTTGTTGACGCCGGAGCTGTTATCGGCGGTCGGGCGCCTGGTGGTGGAGAGCGGACACAAGGTAGCAAAAAACAGGCCTGGCGAGCCATTACGCGGGCGGTGTGACTCGTTCGTCGTCGAGACGGACGTGCACTATCCGACGGACGTCAGCCTGTTGTGGGACGCGGTGCGTTGCCTGCTGCGGGAGACGGGGCTGACGGCTGAGCAATACGCGGTGCGCGGCTGGCGTCAGTGGCGCCATCTGTCACGGGAGGTCAAGAAACTGTTCAACAAGGTGCGCTCGACGAGGCGAGCGCAGCGGCATCCGGAGCGGGTGGCAGCGTATGTGGAGCGCTGCCGGGCGCTGGTGGAGCGAGCAGAGGCAACGCTCGACGTGTTGCGGGGCCAGGGCGTGGGGGAATTGCGCTGTCGCTCCATCACAGGCCTCGCGGCTCACGCCCGGCGGCAGATTGACCAGGTGGAGCGGCGTCTTCTGCGTGGCGAGACGATTCCTCACGAGGAGAAGGTCTTTTCCATTTTCGAGGAACACACGCGTTGGGTTTCCAAAGGCAAGGCGGGCACGCCGGTCGAACTCGGGGTTCCTGTCGCCATTATCGAAGACCAGTATGGATTCATCCTTCACCACAAGGTCCTGTGGGAGGGTGAGGATGTGGACGTGGCAGTGTCGATGGTGCAGGAAGCGCAGGCACTGTATCCGGAGTTGCGGGCGTGCAGTTTCGACCGGGGCTTTCATAGCCGCGACAATCGGGTCCGCCTCGATGCGCTGCTCGACGTCAATGCGTTGCCGGGGAGAGGGTATCTTTCAAGAGCCGACCGGGAACGGGAAGAGGAGGAGTCGTTTGTTGCCGCGCGGCGTGCGCATCCGGCGATCGAGTCTGCCATCAATGGGTTGGAGCATCGGGGACTCGACCGAGTTCGCAGCCATGGTGCGGACGGCTTCGCGCGTACGGTTGCCTTGTCGGTGCTGGCGGCCAACCTGCATCGCATCGGGTTGATCCTGCAGAAGCGGGAACGCAAACGACAACGACTCGTCGCCTGACCAACCAACCGGCCCTGATAACCAAGCTGGATTCCGAGCCGGCAAGAGACGGCACGGTCCTCCTGTCCTTGGAAACAGGACATTCGGGCTGATTTGCTGCCCTTCGCTATCCCGCAGCTCGTCAGGCGCCTCCGTCGCCGGGGTTCGCGCCGAAATCACGCCCAGGATGCCACGAATTGGCGCAAATCTCAGCCCGAAACGAGGGTTTTCTGGCTGACACTAACTAATCCTTCACCGCCATCAGGCTGGATAGAGGACTTGCACCTCCAAGCTGTCGGTCATGCTCGGCACACGCGAAGGACCCGCGAAGCGGGTTGACGGCCGCGGGTGACCGTGCGCGAGGTAGACGCGCTCCGAGCGAAGCGAGGGCCTTCGGCTACGTCCGAACCAACTCACACGTGTTTCAGCAGAGCCCCCCTCTTCCGTTTGGGCATTTTGATGCCATTCGGCGAGCCGGCATCCGCCTTCTCGGAGAGTGGGAGGCGTCCATTCCATTCCTCCGTGCCGGCATCGCCTCGCCCCTCCCGTCGAAAGGGCGCAAGCATGCTGGTTCAGGCTACCGACGAGCGTTCACGATGACCGAAATGGATGTTCAACATCCCGAAATCGGTGTTCAACATCCCGAAATCGGTGTTCAACATCCTCCGAAACCGGTGTTCAACTTCCTCCGAAAAACCCATCGAGGCCGAACAGCACGCATCGTTGCTCGATCCGCGACGAGTGTTGAGGAGACCCGGGGGTAGTTCAGTTCTGCCGAGGGCCAGGCCGTGCGATCCGCGACAAACGCGGCGTGTTACTCCCAGGCTCCGCCCACCAGACCGAGACTGCCCAGCTCAGGCGCCGCCGAGGCCTGCCGCAGTTCCCTGGCGAGCTCGAGAAGTTCTGTGCGTGGGTAACCGTCCTCCCGGCTGTCCGGCTCCGGCACCGGATTCCGGACGCGCCAGTCGGTGCAGTTGGCCGACAGGCACCGCATGTAGCCCTCGACAAGGGGCGCCAGACTGCACCTCGGGGCGCCGTCGCCGAGCACCCGGGCCGCAGCGTTGAACTTGCAACTCCCTTTTCAGCGTCTTGCCGACAACGGCGATGGTCACCTGCGGAGCGTACGTACGAAGGTAGCCGCGGTTGTCGTCGGCGTGGGCGTTGTTCTACCGGGTCCAAATGCCGCCCGAGCTCCATCTGCCTCCCGAGATGGCAAATCCCACGCCGCCCCGGGTCCAGTGATGAGCGAGGTAGTTCCGAAGCCCCCACATGAAGAGGCAGTAGTTGCACTCGCAGCCCCACTCCCGGCCTTGCCGATGGGAACTCGCGACCTGCAACAGGTTGGCCAGCTTGCGGATGCACTGCTGGTGGCCGCGGAAGTGCGTGGCAGTGGCGCCGGACAGCGCCGCCCGGATGACCGCTTCATCGTTCCCTTCGTGTTCATCATTCCCTTCGTGTCATCGTTCTCGTGCTCATCGTGGCCGCGCCCCTCAGCTCGGCGGCGCACCACCTTGGCGCACACCGCGCCGAGCGTCCCGCCAGATTCCAATCCCCCGGGCTCCCGGGTGTAGCCGCGGATGACGGCCTCGACCCCCTCGTCGGTCATGCGGACCTGACCAGCCGTCAGTCCGTGAGCGCGAGGCAACGACAACAGGTGTTCGATCTCGATGACGCTTCTCCGTCTCGGTGTACCCCGGCACTTCGATCACCGGCATCCGTTCCCGCAGCATCGACGGCACCAACCCGAGCCTCGCCGCCGTCGCCACGAAGAGCGCCTCGGATCAGCCGACCGGTACGCCGAGATGGTGCCCGCGGAAGTCGTGTTCGGCGCCGGGCCGAGCGCCTCGAGCAATGCCACCGGGCCGCCCGCCTAAACTAATCCAGGCCGTCGATCTCGTCGAGGACGCGGCCGAGCAGCAGCACGATCATGTTCATAGTCGAAGCATTCGCCCGGAACGTACCAACCGGCACCGGTTCCGCCGTTGCGGGTCGGCCACGCATGCTACACGCGGGCGAGCGTTCGCAGGCATCTGCCGGGCGGGCGAGCGAACAGTCGGCGCAGCGGCCTGCCTGTACCCAGGCAGTTGCAGACAGATCCGACTGCTTCGGTGGCGTCTCCCCAAGGACTGCCGACAGCCGCGGCGCGCCCTGCGCGGCTCTTGAACCCTCCCCTGCTTCGTCCGTTCCCCTCTTGCGTCCCGTCTTCTTCTCGTCATTCCCTCGTGGGTCATCCGACCGGCCGACCGCGGCCGGTTTCACTGACGGTCGCCTCGATTCGAGAACGAGGGGAGCGCGGTGGGTGGCCGGTCTCCGCGTCGAGGCGGAGAAGGCGCGGCCGTCACACGTGCGCCTTGTCACGCCATGCGGTGACGCGGACGGGTTGGGATCCGGCCACCCGGCACGGCGTGTCCTGCGGGTCGACGGCGTCGCTCTCGCGGACGGATTCGTCGGCTGAACGGGCACCGGCTGGGAACTGCAGCAGCCGGAGACCAGCCGGGCCGATACTTCGGCCGGTTCGCTCTGAGGAAGGTCCAGCGGTAGAATCGCAGCCCCTTCGTCACCGGCACCGACGCCGAGGCCTGCCGCGAGGGCGGGCCGCTAGCCCTACCCTGTACCCACATTATTCGTTCTGAACAACTCCAGCACGCTCCCGCCGTCCAATGCGGTAGCCGATGGTTGCGATGGACATTCGTTCGTAACCGCGCCACATGATCTGGTGTCCGGGGGGCGGGTCGTGCGTTCGGTTCTGGTAGCCGCCGAGGATGGCGAGCAGGAGGATTGCGGCGGCGAGATGGTCAGGGGGGCGGCAGGCCGAGTTCTTCGGCATAGTCGGTCAGGAAACGCAACTCGATGTCGGTGAACAGCAACTGGGCGTCGCACCCCGGCACGTCACGACCGAGCAGGGTCATCACCATCAGGCGCCAGGCGATCACGGTATTGATGGTGACCGCGCGTTGGAGCCGGTCGGCGGTGTGGAACGCGAGATGTTCGACTCGGCATCCGGACTTGAGCACTCGGAACAGGTCTTCGATGCGCCAACGCCGCAGGTAGTAGCCGATGACCGCGACCGCGGTTTCGGTGCTGTCGACGTCGAGGCTGGTGAGCAGGAACCACTCGACCGCCGGCTCGCCGGGCGGCGGCGCGGTTTCGCGCACATGGACCGTGGACAGCGCCACCGGTTCGGCGCCGGCGATGGTCGGCGGCGCCACCACTTGGCGATGGCGCACCTCGGCCCGCGCCACCCGCCCGGTGCGCGCCGGGCGGGCCTGCCTGCCGCTGGATTTGCGCCGCGCGCTCAGGCGGTCGATCTCGATCTCGACGTGCCCATCGGCGGCGCCGGCGCGCATGGCGGCGAACAGCTTCGGGGCACCCTTGGCGAGACAGCGGTCATGGTGGGCGCGCACCAGCACTTCCACCCGGTTCAGACGGCGCTGCTCGTCGAACACCGCGAAGCAATCCGCCTCCCGGTCCATGACGCTGAGCACTCGGGTCTTGCGGCTCAACGCCGCCGCCGCCCGGTCGATGTCGCGCAGGCCGTCGACCCAGCGCCGCGTCTTGGGGGCCGTCTCCTGCGCCGCCGCTGGCGGTGGCTCGTCCGCCGGGCGCGCCGCGCCGCCCGGCGGCGCCTCGAAACCGCAGCGCAGCACGCCCAGCGGCAGACCCGCGCCATTGACCGCCAGGGTCAGATGCAGATGCAGGCCGAGCGTCTTCGAGGCCGTCTGGTTGCGCCCGATGATACCCAGCCCCTCGCAGTGCGGGCGCGTCGCAAAATTCAGATCCGTCCCGTCCTGGATGCACAGCACCGTGTCCTCGCCGCGCATCCGCTGCAGCGTGCGCGCCCGGTGGGGCGCGAGAATGTTCCCGGGCGTGACCGCCGACGACACCGGCTGGTCGATGAGCCGGTAGTAGCCCTTCACCGCCGCGCGGTCGTGGGACGCGTTGGCGGTAACCGCCTCTCCGGGCAACGACGCCAGCAGCCCCGCGCTCTTGACCAGACGCGCCGACAACCGCTGATCGCCCAACGGCGCCCCTCCAAACTCGTTCACCGTCCAGGCGGCGCTGTCGAGACCGTCAGCCGGCGCCAGCGCCGGCGCCGCGTCGACCCGCGCCACCCCCAACCGCCGCCGCCAGTGCGGCTCCAACTCATACATATATACCGACTTGACCGGACGAGCCCGCGCGTGGTCGCGGTCCTGGCGCCCGCGACCGGCCGTGTGCCCGACCCACACGAAGTTGGCCGCCTTGAAGCTGGCGCCGTCATGCGCGGGGCCGACGAAGGTCTCCACCAGCCACGGACGATACCGGTAGCGGGCTTCGAAATCCGCTGGCAGACGCGCCAGCACCTGGCCCAGCACCTGGCTGGCCAGGTTGCGGCATTGCACGCCGGGGCGGATCAGGAACCGGCTCAGGCACAGCACCCGGTGCAGATGCGCTTGGCGTTGCTCATCGCTCCATCCCATCCACGCCTCGCGCGCCCGCAAATGCAACGCCGACGCCGAAAACCCGACCGCGCCGAGCACCCCGTGCGCCGAGACCACCAGATAGCGCACTTGGCAGCCCGCAAAGGTCGTCGTCCCCTGCGGATGCTCGAAGTGCAGCAAGGTATTCCACACCCGGCGCTGCCGGCCTTGCTCTACCCGCTCCAGCGACAACCCCGCGACCGCCTCCACCGTACCCGGCACCGCCGTGGCCGCCGCCACCGGCGCGTCGAAACGCTGCGGCGTGGGCGCGCCCCCGCCACCCCGCGACGCCGGCAACGCAATCCGCCCCGCCTTGTGCAGCGTGTTGAGCGCTTTGAGACAACCCGCGAGTTGGGCCGACCCGCGCGCATCCACAAACCCGAACTCCGCGCACACCCGCCGCCCCACCGCCGCCCGGTTGTTCAGCGCCTCCTGCGCCACAATCCGCTCGAGGCGAGCTTGCGACTCAGGCGCACGAAGGGTCTGTAGTATCTGGTTCTGGTGCTCCATGCCGTGACGCTACACGGCGAAAGCTGATTTGTCCAGCCCTGAATGTGGGTGCAGGGTAGCGCTAGCCCTTGCCTGGCGTCGAACCGCAGCGGCGCGACAACACCAACGCGGCGACCGCATAGCCGCACGACGGTTCATCGCCGGGACCGTCCGCCAGCCCAAGGTGGCTCCCGGCCCATTCCGCGCGGTGGCCGACCGTCCGCACGTCGGCTGGGGCGCAGTTCGTGGCGGACGAGCGCGTGTTGTACACCCTGCTCGATCTTGGCCGCCAGCTCCCGGTTCTTCTTGGCGATGACGTCCCGCTTCGTCTCGGCCCGGCTCGGCTCGGGAGCGGCCCGAGTCGACACGCCTGAGAACCATCCGCGCGTCGTTCTCGTTCTTGTGTTCGGTGCCGCGGCGCCGGTGCTCAGCGTCGATCACCGAACCGTGCAAGTCGCTCTCGGCTCTCGCGCGCTGCTTGGCATCGCCGCCATCCTCCCGGTCCATGACCTTGGTGACAGCGTAGACGAACGGCTGCAGTTGCCGGCTGGCAGACCGACCGATGACGACGACGGCGGTGACGGTGGCCGGCATGGAGGCTGACGGGATCAGCAGCGACGTCAAGTGGGTCGTGGGTTTCGGGTCCATTGCCCTCGCCCTCATCGCGTCGGCCTGGATCCTCGGTCTGCGTCTTGATCGAGATGCTGGTGGCGTTCGAGCCGACCTGCGCGAGCTGCGCGACAGCCTGGAGCGTTTCGCCTGCGGTGAGTTCGCCGGTCGAGTCGTGTCCCCCGCGTCGGCTCCGGTCCGCAAGGCTCCCGGTCGAGATCCTTGGAGAAGAGGGCGTCAACGCCCGTCCGCAGTGTCCCCCCGGACGCGCACCGGGCTCGCGCTGCTGCCGTCGTGGACGCCTGTGCTTGGTCCGCCCACACCACGGACGACAACTCCCACGGGGCGATCACCACGTCCCGGTTTCGGGGACGTGACCGCCCCGGGCGCCGGTCCAGGTCCGTGACGGTCGGACGCGTCACGCCAGCGCGGCCGGAAGTGGTTCGGCGGCCTCGCCACTGCCCGGTGTCGGGCGCACAGCCAAGTGCGCGTCTGGCGGCTGCAGATCGGTTGGGCGGCAGGCACGTGTCCGCTGCTTGTGCATGCAGCGCACGCCGGGCTCTCTTCGATTCGTCATGCCTGCCGTGTTGCCGGCCGGCACCCGCCGGATGCCGGTCACCTCCCGCAGGTCGCCGTTCGTGCGGCAGCCGAAGCGGACTCGGGGACGGGACGTGTCGTCCTCCATCGCGTCTTCTCGGGCGCGGGCCGGAAGCGCGGTTGTTACGAACAGCGTGTACTCGCTCGCAGCGATGATCGTGTCGTCGAGGTGGTTCGTGTCGCCGAAGATATCGATTGGGCCTGCTACCGTGAAGCCGGCCTCGGCGGACCTCCTGCAGAGTCGCCCGTGCGCATCCGGTCATAGGGATGGGCCCTGACCCGGTTTGCGGTCCCTCGTGCTTGTTGGTTGCTGCTGGCTCCCCGGGAATCGGCCCGGCGTTTGCCCGTGCGGGCGCTGCGGAGGCCCGCCCAAGGCCGGGTCGCCGCCGCGCTGCAACGGCTTTCGCGGCGGCGCCGACGGCTCCCGCGAGGCCTTCGCGGCCGGGTCGCCCGATGCCAAATCGCGCTCCTGTGGCACGCTTTGCGGCGCGGCGGGTCCATGTGCTGGCTTCGCCGATACGTGATCTCGATCGCTCGCCGTCGGTTCATGTGCGGTTGGGGCACGATCAACCCGTTCGGACTGCGCGTCCGCGTCGAACCTCCGTTGCTCCTTCTTCCTCGCCCTATGTTGCTCCTTCCTCGCCCTATGTTGCCTATAGCGGTCGATGAGAAGGCGGAGGAGATTCCGGCCCGACTCGACAAGGCTCCTGCTGTCGGGGGCCGGCTCTTGGGCGATCTGTGGAGAGTGTATCGGAGCAGCAGGCGGGTCGGGCGGTGCCGTTTCGGTCACGTTCAACACCCCGGTCAGTGCGGACTCTACTGGCCGCGTGCGGCCGGCGTCGCGCGCGGCCTTCACGCCCGGCCCAGGGGGAAACATCCACACCGGCTCTACCAAGACGATATGGAATGACCGGCTCGCTATCGTACAGTCGTCGTGCGCGAGCACGCGACAAGGCGGCCGAGGCCGCCTACGATTCGCGGGTTGACACCGAGCGCGGCGTCAGAGCCGCAGACGAAAGGAGCCGGTCATGAGCGAGCCTATCACCTACGTGGGAATCGATGCGCACAAGGTGGAGTTGCACGTGGCGCTGTTGGCGCCGGATGCCTCCGCTCCCGTCATCTGGAAGGTACAGAACGAGGCCCGGGCGGTGGAACGGCTGCGCCGCAAGCTGGAGAAGGCCGCAGCGGGTCCCGTCGCCTGCTGTTACGAAGCCGGGCCGTGCGGCTATGTATTGCAGCGGCAGCTCGAGCGGGGCCGGGTCCAGTGCCAGGTGATCGCGCCGGCGCTGGTGCCGCGCAAGCCGGGGGAGCGGATCAAGACCGACCGGCGGGACGCGCGCAAGCTGGCGGAACTGCATCGGGCGGGGCTGTTGACCGAGGTGCGGCCGCCGACGCCGGCCGAGGAAGCGGTGCGCGACCTGTGCCGGGCTCGTGATGACGCACGCGCGGATCGGCAGCGGTGCCGGCACCGGCTCGGCAAATTGCTGCTTCGCCGAGGGCTGCACTATCCGGGTCGCGCGTGGACCCAGGCGCACCGGCGCTGGGTCAATGGTCTGACGTGGCCGCATCCGGCCGACCGGGTCGTCCTGGACGACTACCTGCTGGCGATCGATCAACTCGATGCCCGACTGGCGGAGTTGGATGCGCAGTTGGCGACCGTGGCCACCACCGATCCGTATCGGGAGCCGGTGGGCTGGTTGCGCTGCTTCCGGGGCATCGACACGCTGACCGCGATGCTGCTGCTCGCCGAGCTGCACGATGTGCAACGGTTTCCGACGGCGCGGGCGCTGATGGCGTATCTGGGGCTGGTACCCGGGGAGCACTCCAGCGGGGAGCGTCATCGCCGCGGGCCGATCACGAAGACGGGCAACACGCTGGCGCGGCGGCTGGTGGTGGAAGCGGCGTGGCACTATCGACACCGGCCCGGCGTCAGCCGGACGCTGGCCCAGCGGCGGAGCGGGCAACCGCCACGGGTGATTGCGCTGGCGGACAAGGCGCAGCAGCGGTTGTGTCGCCGCTTCCGGCGGCTGGCCGAGCACAAGCCGGGCCCGGTCGTCACGGTGGCGGTGGCCCGCGAGCTGGTCGGATTTCTGTGGGCGGCCTTGCACCCGGAGGCGGCATGAATCGCGGGGCGGTGCGGCATTCGGCGCACGCCGAGCGGCGTCGAGCGAGGGGGATGCGAGGCCTTGGGCGCCGGAACCACCGTGGCGGGCGTCGCGTCAAGCCGCGCAAGCGCGGCTCCTTCGCTTCGCTACGGCCCTCCGGGTGACCCGACGCCCACCACGGTGGGAACAGCTTATATGGCCGAAAGCAAGCTTCCGGCCAGGAACTGACCGGAAACGTGAAGTGGCCTGAGGAGGGGCCGTCGAGACGGCGAATGATCGGAGGCACGATCTGGAGAACGGGCGACATGGCAATGCGATCCGGACGGCGCGGCCGCTCCCAACTCGCGACTCCAAGACGGCCCACTCTCCCGACGAATCACCGTCATGCGTGCGCTGTCACGGGCAACCGTGATAATCACCGAATAGCAGCGTGACTCGTCGTCGAAGCGCCCTTCGATCGTTCGTCGTTTCGGCGGCCCACTCTTGGGCTGATGGCCGACGGAGCCCGGCGCTCAGGGGCCACAGGTGTTGACGAACGCATGAGTGTTGACAAGAGGTCATTCCATAGCAGCCATTGCCGAGGGTGCCTTGGTCCGTTGCCTGGGCCTCGGCGGCGGGGTTGCGCTCCAAGGCGCGACGCCGCGACCGCGGCGCGGCATTCCAGACGGCTCTTACCGCTTTCCAGCGCGGGAGCACATGGCGCTCGATATATGTCCATCGCAGGGACGTACCCGGATCCCCGCCGTGGGGCATCAGCCTCTGCCAGGATCCGTCGTATTGCCCCGCTGCCATCTGCGATGCCACTGGCTCCGCCTGCGCGTAGGCATCGACGTTCGGAACCCCCGCGGCGACGGCTTTCTGTCGAATCTGCAGGCACCGTGCCACCTCGTCGTCGCCCCAGATAGCAACATTGAAGCACACCCTGCCCCCCTCTTGTAGATCCACTTTGTTATCCCAGTAGCGATAGCGTGCCGAGCTGTCCGGCTTGGTGTCGTTGTTCCAAGACGACGGCTCGGCCGCCAGTTCGTCGACACTGTAGAAGGCAGAGTCCCGCAACCGAGCTCGAACGATCTCGCCTAGTGGTTCGTCACTTCATAATATTCGGATAAACGGACTTGAGCTTACAGCGCGCATCGTCGACCTTCATCTGCCAGTCGACACCGCGTTGCGTGCCATTGACGTCGGTGGACCACGCCGACACTTCGTCGTGCAGCGTCCCGAGGTCGCCGATGCGGCGCCCGCGCACGCATTGGCGCGTCATCGAACTCAGTTCGTTCTCCGCGATGTTCAGCCAGCTCCCGTGTTTCGGCGTGTGGCAGAACTCGATGCGACGAACCAATTCCCGTGCCCGGGCCGGCTCGAACACTTCGTAGAAGGCTCCCTTGGTGTGCGTGTTGAGGTGGTCGCACACCAAGGTGATCTTCGGGCATTCGGCGTAGCGTCCTTCCAACAGGCCGGCGACCTCCAGCGCCCAGTCCACCTTCGTACGCCGGGCCCGGGCGGTCGCCTGCCGCCAACCCGCCAGCGGCTCGCTGAACAGGAAGACCGCGGCCGTGCCGGCCCGTTCGTACTCGTAGTCGACACGCCGGGGACGGTTCTTCGTGGCCGCCATCGGCGGGCGGGTTTCCTTGACCAACTGCACCGGCTGCTCGTCCATGCACACGACGGGACAATCCGGATCGTAGGGTTTCTGATACAGATCCAAGACCTGTTCCATGTGCGCCACGAACTCGGCATCGGCCTGCGGCGGGATCACCCAGTACTGGATTTTCCGCTGGGTCATCCCGTTTTTTTTAGCGTCCGCCGGATGGTTTCGTGGCTGATCGACTCGACGATCGCCAACTCGACGACCCGCCGCGCCAGCAGGCGCAACGACCAGTTCGCGTAGCCCTTCGGGGGCGGCCCCAGACGCAGGGCGATGATGTGAGCCTCCTGCTCGCCGTCGAGCAGTTTGGGGACCGGGGGGAACTCCCGCCGTTTTCGCTCCAGCGCCTGCTCGAACCCTTCCAGCACGCATCGTTGGCGAACGTTCTCGACCGTCTTGGTGCGGCAGGAAAAGGCGTCGGCGATCTGCTGATCGGTCCACGCGGGCCCGTCCGCATCGGCCTTCACGAGCATCTGCGCGCGGCGCACTTTCTCGCTGCTCCCGTTGAGCTTGCGGATCGTCTCTCGACAGATCTCGCGTTCCTGGGCTGTGAGTCGAACGATGTACTTTTTCTGCGGCATGGGAACTCTCTCGGTTCGAGACGAATTCCCCGATAGTCCTAATGTTTACTCATGGCGAAGCACTAGGAGTCTGCGCCGCAGAAAAACAGATGCGACAATTGTAGGCGAGCCGACGACGGAAGGACTCGATGTCGACCACATTCCGCCCCTATGACGATGTCCACCATTCTCCGGTCCCTCCACACTAAGCCCGCGACCAACCGGCAGAGTGTCGAGCGTCACGTCCTACGCCGCCATCAGCGGCTTGCCGCCGACGAGTGCATCGACCGGGTACCGCCTCGGTGACGGTCAAGGCGCAGACGTCTACCCGCCCGCTTCGCGCGAGTCGCCGGCGTCTGTCGCACCCCGCGCGGCCCGGTGCTCACGCCGCTCTTAGGGCGCTGTCGATGCGTCGTTCGACCTTCTCGTACCGCACGCACCCCATGGACTTCCCGGTCGCTCTAGATCGCCCACGGCAGCGGCCACACCATCAAGTCCGACGTCCTTCGGCGGCCGGCGGCGACCAAGCCGTCGCCTATGCGCAAGACGGCCCGGAACTTGTCCACAACCGCCCGGCGCCGTCCGTGGCCACGCGGTCCGTTCGCCGGCACGAGCTGCATGGCCGTGTCGCGATGCGCATGAGCGGCGCCGCTGGCACGCGCGGCTTCGGGCCTCGGCTGGTCTCAGCGAATCGAGCTTCCGGAGGGTCCGAGGCACTCAGCGATCGGGTCCTCTGCCGGACCGATCGGAGCTCGTTGCGCCTGTCTCGGAACCTGTCCTTCGCCCGGACATTGTTTCGGACACGCCTGCGGCTCAGTGAGCCCCAGCCTCGGCGCCTCCTGCGCCGTGCCGGCCTCCGGCCCGTTGCCACCGACGTCGCGCACCGTCGGGTCCGGCTCAAGACGACGGGGCGCTAACCGGACGCATCCCAAAAGGACCATAGCGCCTTCCAGCGCGAGACAACCTCGCGGTCGATGTAGTCCCACCGGCCCGGCGTGTTGGCGTAGCCTTCGCGGCGGCCCCGGTCGAGCCCGGGTGCGGGGACAACGCCGAGGTCCGCGGTGGGGGCCGGTACGGGCTCTGCTGTGCATAGCCCTCGATATCGGGCACACCGGCGGCAGCGGCCCGGTCGCGGACCTCCTGGCGGCGCTGCTTCTCGGAGGAGGGAAGGCGGCTGTCGTCGTCTTCGCCCTCGAACGGTCGTTCCCGGAGCGGGAACAGCCGGTCCAGGAGCAGACAGCGCTCCAGGCTGTCGGGCGGCGTGTAAGCGTTCGTCACGACCGCTTCCTCGGACAGGCTCTCGAGACTGCCGCAGTTCCTGGCCGCTATCAGCCGGGCACGAATGGTCCGGCGCCGGCTCTCCTCCGCCAACGGGATCATGTGGGCAGCCACATACCGCCACCGCTCGATACTGCCCGGAAGGGGATGTCCCGGACGCTGTTGAACTTGAGCTGATGTGAAGCGGGTGGCGGCTCCTGCCCCTGTCCTGTGGTAGGACAGGGGGATGCAATCAGAAAAGGAGACTGCCACCCATGGCGAAGCATGACAGGCGGAAGACGTCCGGCCAACCCCCCAGCTCGCGACCCGTCACGATCCAGGTGCCGCTGCCGGTGCTCGGCGTGGTCAACGGTGTCCGGGAAGCGTTCCATGGCTTTTGCATCGCGACCGGGCTGCAGGTCCTGGAGGCGATGATGGAGGCGGACCGGGAAGTCCTGTGTGGTGCGAAGGGGCGCCATCAGGTCGAGCGGCCCGCGTGGCGCGGAGGGAGTGTCTACAGCCAGGTGACACTCGGCGGGCGGCAGGTCGAGCTGCCGCGGCTCCGCGTGCGGAGCTCGGATGGCGAAGTCCCGCTGGCGAGCTTCCAATGGGCGGCGGCCACCGACCCGCTGGACGAGCACACGCTGGCCGCGGTCGCCGCCGGGGTGTCGACGCGCCGGTACGCGGGCACGCTGGACCCGGTACCGGCCGACGTGACCGAGCGGGCGACGTCGAGCAGTGCCGTGTCGCGGCGGTTCGTGGCGCTGTCGACAAAGCGCCTCCAGGCGTTTCTCAGCCGGCCGTTGGGCGAGTTGGACCTGCGGGCGGTCTGCATCGACGGCAAGGTCTTCCGGGACCAGTGCATGGTGATCGCGTTGGGGATCGACACGCAGGGCCGGAAACACGTGCTGGGCCTGCGCGAAGGCGCCACCGAGACGGCTGCCGTCACCACCGGCCTGCTCAGCGACCTGGTGACGCGCGGATTGCCGACGGACCGGACGTTGCTGTTTGTCATCGACGGCGCTACGGGGCTGCGCCGGGCCATCACCGACGTCTTCGGTTCTCGCGGCGTGGTGCAACGCTGCCAAGTCCATAAGTGGAGGAACGTCATCGGCCATCTGCCCGAGCGGCTGCACGCCTCTGTCGGCAAGGCGTTGCGGGATGCGTGGAACCTCGATTCGGCAGACCGTGCGGCGCGGGTGCTCAAGCGGCTGGCCGGGTCGCTGGAGCACGACCACCCCGGCGCGGCGGCGTCCATCCGGGAGGGACTGGACGAGACGCTGACCGTGCAGCGCCTCGGTCTGACGGGGGCGCTGCAGCGTACGCTGCGGACGACGAACATCATCGAGAACCTGAACGGCAGCGTCGAGCACTACTCGCGCAACGTCAAGCGCTGGCGTGGTGGCCAGATGATTCAACGCTGGGTGGCGAGCGCGCTGGTGGAGGCGGAGAAGCACTTCCGGCGGGTCCGGGGCTACCGCGATCTGCAGCACCTGGTCGGTGCCCTGGACGCGCTGGCTCCGCCCGACGGCGTGGTTGCTGACGTGGCGTAACATAGATGACTTCGTAGAGGAGACCGGGAGTTCGCCACCCGAAGTTCAACAACGAACGGGACAACCCCGCCCGGAACGCCGTCGTCGCCGGGGGCGTCCTGTCGGACGAGCAGGATGTCGACACTGACGTCGGCCGCGGCGGCTCGGACGCGGGTTTCGCGTTCCAGGACTAGGCGCCCGGCGAGTTCCGTTCGCTCCTTGCGTCGTTGCGTTGCGGGTGTGTGCTCGCGCTCCTGACGCGCGTACAGTTCGCTCCACCTGGCCCTTTCCGTCAGCGTGTACTCCTATCCGCGTCGACGCCCGCTCCGGCGGACATGGCGGGTCCGGCCGGGCAGCCGGGGGCAGGCCGCGAGCACGTCGCTCATCGTCGATCCTCTGGGCGAGATCGTCCGCCTCCCGGCGCCTTGTCTCAGGGTCTGTGCCGGCGGCCCTCTAGCGACGGAAGAGATCATCCCGCTGCTGGTCTTCGGCAACCTACAGGCGTGCGGCGCAACGGACGCCGCCGTTCGTCTCCTCATAGGCGCGTGCCCAGCGGATGAGCTCCTTGACGCCGTGGCTGACGGCGACCGTGACGCCGGTGTCGCCATGTTACGCGGTTCACGATGACATGGACGTGGCAATGAGCGGTATCGATGTGCACCACGAACAGGATCTGGTGCTCACCGAGCCCCTGCGCGGCGAGACTTCCACGAACGGCATCCGAGACCTCTCCAGGCAGGGGCCGTTCACCGGGAGCCCAGGAACAGCAGTAGTGATACCCCGGCTTCGACAGCGGCGGGCCGGGGTAGGTCTTCCTCCCGGCGAGCGCCTTCAGGTCTTCGGCGTCCCGCACGGTCGTTGTCATGATTCCGGCAGCGTCTTCCGGAGAACAGGCCGGAAGATTCAGCTTGCCCACGAAGGCGACCCGCCCGATCCTCCTCGGCTGAACGCCGGCCCCGGTGTCTTGGGCGTCCCGGCAGAGATACCGAACGAGTCCACAAAAACTCATCCGCCCCGGCCGGACGGCGCCATACACGGCTACTCTCCTCCCTGGACCCGCGAAATCCAGGTCCGGACCCGGAGGAGCACGGGATGAACATCGACATCCCGCCCATCACGCAGGTCATTAACGAGTTCCTGCACCGCGCAACGGATCGCGTGCAACTCTCGCTGCTCCTCCGCGCGGCCCGGATTTTCTGCAGGCAATGCTGGCTCGACGGCGATCCAGACCAGCGTGGCTCGGCGGACGTACACGCTCGGTTTCTCCCGCTCGCGTGCGGCGTGCTCTTGCACGAGCTGCCATTCCGCCTGGGACACGCAGATGCTGACGATCTTCGGGCGCCGCCTGCCGCCGTCCGGCCGGGGGCGGCGACCCGGCGCTGCAGCCTGGCCTCGCCCCTTGGACATCCTACTCCGCATGCGACTTCCTCCTCTTCTTCTGTCGGAGGAAGCGTATCGACTGGCTGCCAAACGCCAAGCCGTTCTGGAACCGCGAAAACCCGCATCTCCGGCCCGCAAACAACGTGTAGGGAACAACGATTCGGCTGTGCGAGTTGTCGGCGATCCCCGCCGCCGCGCGCACTGCGGTCCCAGGCCCGCCCCGCGGGACGGGTCGCCCCGGGCAAGATTGACGGTTCCGCGCGGCGGGCACGGGGTGCTCGCGCCGTACCGCGGTCTTCACAGAACGCGTCCCTGTCGTCGAGGATGCGCCGCTCGACCCTGGCTTCCCGGACGAACACGATCCTGCTCAAACGGCTATGGAGGAAACGGTTTCCGACCCCGTACGGCGGCGGCTCTGCGGGAACGTCCCAGCTTCGGGCGTTGTCGCCGGCAACGGCTTGTGCTTCGCAGCACTGCGCACCGCCCCTCTGCCGCGTGGTCGATGTCTCCCGACACCCGGAAGCTCGGGGCCGCTGACGCACTGGTCGCTACGGGTCGCCCCGCCGATCCGCAGGTCCAGCATCCAGCGCCGTCGTCGGGCTCGGCCCAGCGCAGCAACGCTGCCTGGTCCCGCCACTCGACGAATGTGCTGGCGGTTCGGCAGCCCTGCGGCGGTCTGAAGCGCTGTCCGACGCTTTACGGGGCGTTCCCGTCGTGCCCCTACGCAGGCGTTACGTGGAGACGCTGGCACGTAACGCTCAGAAATCGTCAGAAATGGCCCAAACCCGTGTTCCCAGAAATGCACGTGCGCTGTGAGCTGCGAGGATGCCGTGTACGGCCATCGGTACGGCACGCGGCGAGTTGGGCCTTAGCGAACTTCCAATCGCGTCCTGACGTGACTGTGCGCGCCCGGGCGGATCAAGACGGATTCCGAGAAGCCGGTCGTGTTCGCCACGGCCACCGGACACTTCCGGCGGAACGAGAGCTGGGGGCGGCCATCGGCCGAGTCGCAGCCATCGAGAGGCTGTCGAACGACATCGGCCGGCGACGAGTGGTGTGGTGAGAACCTCGGCCGCTGCGATGCTCATCGAGATCCATGGGGTGCGAGGTGGTCTTCGGTCGTCGCACAGCCCCGCACGCGTCCACTGCCGGCGAGAAATGACCGTCGCTGGACGCGCGGGCATCTGGCCGTAACCGACCGGCCTCGATTCGGACGGCGGGGACGCGCGGGAACGCGCGGCGACGCGTGCCGCACCAAAATTCCCCGTCTCGAGACCCGCGTATTGCGGTTAACGGGCTCGGACCTGGGAGACGATCCACGTCTCGAGCTCGACGAGCAATGGCGCGATCTCCGCGCCTCCGTTGTTCACGTAGGTACCTATCTCCGCCAGGAGCACTCCGATGGCGCGTAACTCGCGGCGCCGTTCGGCGCCGGCCCGGCTCGGCGGGACAGGCAGTTGCCCGCCCTGCGCGATCAACGCGAGTGTGCTCGCGCGCACGAACACACTCGGCCGTTCTCCCGCCCGCGCGGCGTGGGCGGCGATCCGCCGCCATTCGGTACTGGAGAAGCGGACCCCGATGTGGCGCGACCGCCGTTCGTCGGCGGGAAGTGGAGGGCGACCCGGCCGCCAGCCGTCGGGATGTTCCTTGCTCATGCATTCCTCCGCTGGTGCGTTGCGGAGGAAGCGTATCCACCGGATGCCGAGCGTCCGGGTCCACTCGGCCACATCCCGGCAGGGCAGGAAACTGTCTCTGGTGGTGTGTCCGAGAAATGGCTTTACATCGCCCGCCCGTGGCGGACAAGACCGCGGAACCGCCGGCTTTCCGGCGCGGATTGAAGGTCACCCGTTATCGGGACCACGGAAGCTGAAGCGTAATCTGTTCCAGTGACGTACCACTCGTCAGGCAGGCCGCTGGCGGCGACAACTCTGGGCGCTGCCGCGGATCGAAACGCCGTCCCGGCCCTCGAATGCGGCATCGTCGGGATCGTCGTCGTGCCACCGGACCATACCGGCGCGCCGGCCCGATTCGAGAGCGCCGACGAGAGCGTGCGCGGCCGAGCCTCGCACCAGCCGCCCCTTCTGGCCGACGCCGCCGCGAACCTATTGTGCCCGGGCCCCATCGCTTTCCGGGCCGAACATCGGCCCCGGTCGCACGGCACGAATGCGCCGGAACCCACCTGGAACCAGCAGATAGCGCGGGTCGAACGTCGTCGGGACGTTCCCGAATCCGGCGGCGCTGCTGCGCCTCGGAGCGACCTGATGGAGAAGGGAACAACTCGGCGGTTGCCGACCACCGATACTTCCGAGGGTGCCCCAAGCGTAGTGGAAAGTCGGTGGCGACTCCTGCCCGGCTGTGGTATCAGTCGGGTGTGTTCAAAAGGAGGAGAGGCCACCGATGAAGAAACCGTACAAGATCGTTTCGGGCGCGTCCGCGCCGAACCGCCGGGAACTGGCGGACTGGCTGGCGAAGGACGGGCAACTGCTGATCCCGCTGGTCGAACTGCTGGAGAAGGGCGAGCGAGCCATCGACGAGGTGATCGACGTGATGGGCCGGGCGACCATCGAGGCCGTCCTGCGGATGAGCGCCGAGCAGGTGGCGGGACCGAAGGAGCAGGGACGGCGCGACGCCGACCGGGATCTGTACTGGCACGGGGTGCAGGCGGGACGTGTGGCATTGAAGGAGCGGCAGTTGCGGGTCGACAAGCCGCGGCTGCGCAAGAAGCGGCCGCGGGCCGATGAGCCGGGCGAGGTGGAGATTCCGGCGTATACGGCGTTGCAGGCGGATCAGCCACTGGCCGACCGGATGCTGGAGCTGGTGCTGCAGGGCGTGTCGACGCGCAAGTACGAGAAGGTGCTGCCGGCGCTGGCCGACCAGGTGGGGGTGAGCAAGTCGGAGGTCTCGCGGGAGACCATCGAGGCGGGGACGCGCGTTCTGAAGGAGTTGGCCGAACGGGACCTGGGCAAGTTGGACGTGCTGGTCGTCTACCTCGACGGGATCGTGTTCGGGAACTACCACGTGGTGGCGGCGGTCGGTGTGGATGCGGATGGTCGTAAGCACGTGCTGGGGCTTTGCGGCGGGGCATCGGAGAACACGGAGGTCACCGCTGGCCTGCTCGAAGATCTGGTGACGCGGGGCCTGCGGGCTGACCGGCGGCGTCTGTTCGTCATCGACGGCGCCAAGGCGCTGCGGCAGGCCATCGGGCGGGTGTTCGGGTCGGCGAACCTGGTGCAACGTTGTAGAAACCACAAGGTAAGGAACGTCTTGGGTCATCTGCCGAAAGAGCAGCACGAGCAGGCGCGTTCGACGCTTCGGGCGGCGTGGAAGCTGGACGCCGACGAGGGCATCCGGAAGCTGGAGCAGTACGCCTCGTGGCTGGAGCGGGAGTGGCCGTCGGCGGCGGCGAGCCTGCGCGAAGGGCTCTCGGAGTTGTTCACGGTCAATCGCCTTGGGCTGCCGAAGCCGCTGCGCCGCTGCCTGACGACGACGAACATCATCGACTCGTCGCACGCGGGCGTTCGCCAGCACACGAATCGGGTGAGTCGCTGGCAGAGCGAGGAGATGGCGGTGCGGTGGGCCGCGGTGACGTTCCGAGAGACGGAGAAGCACTATCGCCGCATCACGGGCTATGAGCATCTCTGGATGCTGAAGGCGCACCTCGACGAAGAGAATGGCGCCCTTGCCGAATTGCAGAAGGCGGGGTAATGTGTGTCTGTCGCTGCCGACTTTCAACTACTGGCGGGACACCCTCTACTTCCGTACCAAGTCGATGCCGCAGCTCGCGCAGCCGCTGCCTCCTGATGGCGGCGCAGGAGTTGTTCAAGGGAATGCGATAACAGGGCCTGGACACCGCTGAAGACGCGGCCCGGGCTTCCGAGAGCGCTTGCAGGACTTCGACAGCGTCCGTGCCCCAACTAACGACGACGGGCAAACGGGGAACATCGCGGAAAAAACTGGTACACAATGTTCACGTCGTCTCGCTTCCCCTCAGCAATCGCGCGTTGGACACCATCCAGATGCTCCGTGATGTGAAGCACGTTCCGGCACTTGCAGCAGAACCAGGAGTCGAGCTCAACGAGGCCGCCTTCGTGCTCACACTGTCCGGCCGCCTTCTGGGCCGCCTCCACCGCCTTCCACTCCTTGAAGGCGTCGAACCGCTTGTCCGCCTTCTCGGGATTTCTCTTGCGCCACTGTCGCTGCCGCTCCGCATTCGATAGAGCCATCACGTTCCAGCTTAGCAAGCAGCGGCTCCGGAAGCACCACAACGGGTCGAGAACTGACGTCTGCGCGTCTCGGCGCCCCGACGCCGATTCAGGCGGGATCGCCGCCGAGTCGGAGCTGCAGGTATCTTGCGCCACGCGCGTACGCGCGTGGCGCAAGCGTCGACGCCCCGCCGCGCCAGATGGCGGCCGGTGACGCTACCCTCCGCTCGGCGTGGCGCTCGGGTTTCCTGAATGCACCTGGGCACTGCCGCTCGTTCGCGCCGGCCGGCGCTCTCTCCTCGCCAATTTGGCCCCTTGGAGATCAAGGCGAGCGTACACGCGCTGACGAACACGCCCGGCTGCCACCGGTCCACTTGGCGTGCGCCGCGCTTCGGCGCCATTGGCGCTCCCAAGCGCGGACGACGACATCCATTCACCGGCGGTTGTCGGAAGCAAGCGGACCACGACCGACGGTCCCCCCGGTGATATCCCCTGCCCATGCACCTCATTTGGGTGCTGCATTACGGAGGAGGCGGAACCGATGCCACCCGTCGGGTCGGCGTGGCTGCATCCGGGCTGTCAGACTGGCGAATGATGTCGCCCACGGTGTTCAGCCCGGTGTTGGTGGTGCCCTTGCCGGGCCGAGGCGCTCAGCCTGTTCAGCGCCAGCGTGCGGCCTTCTATCGCAGTATGCAGTCTCATGGCCTTCCGGACGCAGACGCCGACCGGCAGCAAGGACGAGTTCGCTCTGCTGCCGCCCTGCGGAGCCGCTTGCCGGGGGCCGTTTGCTGTCGGGACGGCCTGGATGCTGCAGACCGTCGCGTCTGCGTCGGACAAGCTGTTCGGCGAGATGATCGTCGGGGCCGCGATCCAGGCAGCGCGCGTGCTGCTGATGCCAATGCTGGTGTTCGTCGCCGTGCCCGCGTTGGCGGACCGCAACACGTTCAGGCCGTCCCTGAGTGTACTGCACGAGCCCGACAAGGAACCCGCCGCGGCGGCGCGTTCACGAGCGACGAGCACCACGGCGACCTCCAACTCACGTTCTTCGGAGCGAACAGCAGCTCGACCGGTTCACGGTGGACTCCGACGTGGACGACGCGGCCGGCATCGAGCACCTCTTCCAGGTGCTGCGGAACTGGGCGACAGACCGCCAGCCGCATCCCCGCGACATCCACCAGATCCTGGCGCACCACCAGGGCGCGCCGCCGGTCTACGAGCTGATCGTCTGACGATGCCGAACCACCGCGCCGTCCTGGTTCGACCTGCTGGGGAAGTTCTCGCATACCTGCGGACGTCGAATCTGATCGAATCGCCGTTCGCTACGGTCCGGCTGCGGCAGCGTGTGACGAAGGGGACCGGCTCCCGCACCAAGGGACTGCCGATGGCCCATAAGCTGTTGGACATGGCGCAGCGACGGTGGCGCCGGCTGAATGGGGCGCACCTGCTGCCCTTGGTGCACGCCGGCGTGCCGTTATCGATAGCGCCTGCCCCACTACGCCCGCGGGGACCTGAGCATCGCCAACCAGCCGGGCGGACCTTCCGGCCGGTGGTCCTGGTACATAGAGGTAATCAACCTGCGAGCAGTTGCGGCAGCGCGCGGCGGTGCGGCGGATCGAGGCCCGGTACGGCCGCGACGCCACCGTGCAGGCGCTCCGCGCCGAAGCCGCGGCGCTCCGCGAACGGCTCGCGGCGTCCACCATTGAGGTGCGCGACGCGGCCGAGGCGGCGGAGCGGATCGAGGCGGGCCTCGAAGCACGGCTCGGCGCGGCGCTCTCGCCCTCGCTGCAACCGGTCATCAACGCCAGCGGGGTCATCGTGCACACCAACCTCGGCCGTGCGCCGCTCGGCCCGGCCGCCATCGCCCGCATCGCCGCGGTGGCGAGCGGCTACGCGAACCTGGAATACGACCTGCCCGGCGGGCGGCGCGGCTCGCGGACCACGCACGCCTCCCGGCTCCTCACCCGCCTGACCGGCGCCGAGTCGGCCGTCGTCGTCAACAACAACGCCGCCGCGGTGCTGCTGGCCCTGACGGCCCTGGCGGCCGACCGCGAGGTCGTCATCTCGCGCGGCGAGCTGGTGGAGATCGGTGGCGGCTTCCGCGTACCGGACGTGCTCCGGCAATCGGGGGCGGTCCTGCGCGAGGTGGGCACCACCAACCGGACGCGGGCGGCCGACTACGCCACCGCGATCGATGACCGCACCGCGATGCTTCTGCGCGTCCACCCGTCGAACTTCCGCATCGAGGGATTCACCGAGCGGCCGGCGCTGGCGGAGCTCGTCGAACTGGGCCGCCGCTTCCACCTCCCGGTGGTCGAGGACCTGGGCAGCGGACATCTGCACGAGCTGGCCGGCATCGAGGAACCGACCGTGCGCGAGAGCATTGCGGCGGGCGTCGCCGTCTGCACGTTCAGCGGCGACAAGCTGCTCGGCGGCCCGCAGGCGGGCGTCATCGCCGGCCACCGCGCGGAGCTGGACCGCATGCGGTCGCATCCGCTCATGCGGGCGCTGCGCGTCGACAAGCTGACGTACGCCGCGCTGGAGGCGACGTTGATCGAGCACGCGACCGGGCGCGCCGGCGAAGCCGTGCCGGTGGTGCGCATGATCGAGACGCCGGTCGCCGATCTCGAGGCGCGCGCCGCAGCGTTGCTGACGCGGCTCGCGGACCTTTCGGGGCTCACCGTCTCGGTCGCCGCGACCGAGGCGACCATCGGCGGCGGGAGCACCCCCGGGCTCACGCTGCCGAGTCGGGGGCTCGCCGTCGAGGCCGACGGCCGGTCGGCCACCGCACTCGCCGCGGCTCTGCGTTCCGGCGTCCCGCCGGTCGTCGGCCGTATCGCCGGCGACCGTCTGCTGCTCGATCTGCGCGCGGTCGATCCGCAGTCGGACGAACTGCTGGCCGCTACGCTGCGCAGCGCCGCCCGGGACCGGACCGGTTCATGAGGACGACGACGCCGGCGGTCAGGTCCGGGCCGCAGCACCGGACTTCGCGGCGCGGCGGGGGCAAGCGTCGCAGCGCAAGGACCGACCGTCCGCGTCGAGGACGTCGGAGCCACCGCACGAGCCGCGCAGGCAGGGGTACTTGAACAGCAGCCCGACCGCCATGATGAGCATGACGCCCGCGATCATCCCGGCTGTCAGGAGGAACAGACCCATCCCGTTCCATTGTAGTGCCGGCCCGCTCGAACTCGATCAGCGAACCGCGGCGGAGAACGCCGGCGTCTCCCTCTCGACGAGCCGGCCCGTGCCGTCATCCGTCACGAACAGCGCCGCCCACCCCTGCTCTACGGCCAGCGCGTAGCCGTCCTCGGGCCCGAGCACGTTCAGCGCCGTCGACCGGGCGTCGGCATGCATGCACCGCTCGGCGATGACGCTCACAGAGCGCAGCCGGTGGGTGACCGGCCGGCCGGTGCGCGGATCGATGGTGTGGGACACCCGGACGCCGTCGAGATCGTAGAAGTTGCGGTAGTCGCCGGAGGTGGCGACGGCGGCGTTCGTCAAGGGCACGATGCGCCGCGCCGCCGGGGCGCCCGAGACCGGCCGCTCGATGGCGACCCGCCAGGGCGCGCCCTCCTCGTTCGTTCCCGCACCGCGCAACTCGCCGCCGATCTCGACCAGATGGTCCTCGAAGCCGATTTCGTCGAGCAGCGTCGCGACCGCGTCGACCGCGTACCCCTTCGCAATGGCCGACAGGTCGACCACGACGTCCTGCCGTCGCTTCCGCAGCGTCGCCGCCGCCAGGTCCAACTCCAGCAGGTCGGACCCGACGCGCGACCGGAGCGTGGCCAGGGCCGCCCCGTCCGGCGCCGCCGGCGCCCGCCCGCCCGGTCCGAAGCCCCACGCGTCGACCAGCGGACCGACCGTCACGTCGAACGCGCCTCCGCTCGCCCGGCTCACCGCCAGGGCCTCGGCGACGACGCGGAGCGTCTCCGGCGACATCGGCCGCGGCTCGGTCGTCCGCGCGCGGTTGAAGCGCGAGAGCTCGGACTCCGGACGGTAGTGAGACATCCGCCCTTCAATCTCGTCCAACCGGCGCTGGACCGCGGCCCGCAGATCGCCGCCATCCCGCGCGCCGCCGTCGAACGCGGCGGCGAATGTCCCCGTCGCGGCGGCATCCTCTCCGGACACGACGGTCACGGTGAACGTCGTGCCCATCGTCTCCCCCGCGATCGTGTGCCGCTGCCCGGACTGCGCGGGGTCCGACCACACCGATTCCGAACAGGCCGACAGGGTGAGCGAGATCGCGGTCAGCACGACGGCGCGCAGTCCGCGCCGCCACGTCGAACGCATGCCCATACCGCTCGAAACCGGCTACGTCGAGCGCTCGCCGGGCTGCTGAGATTGCCTCGTGGGCTCGGATGGCGGCGGCGGGGGCGGGGGAGGCGGGGGAGGCGCCGGCAATGGCGGCGGCGGATACGACGTCCGCCGGTCATCGGTCATGATTCGACCATACGCGCCGCTTCCCGATAGGACGCCAGGAGCGCCTTGCGGTCGATGCGGTTCTTCGCCGCCTGCCGATCGATAGCCTCCGCTCGATCCTTCAGCGCCTCGAAGCGTTGGCTCACGGCGTCATCGCTGACAACGCCGGTACCGATGTCGTTCCACAGGCGCTTGTAATCGCTGTGGATGCGTCCCCACGACACGGAGAACTCGGCGAAGGTCGTCGCGCGGTGTCCGAGCCTCATCGTCCAGGCGATTCCAGCCAACACCGCCGACACGAGCGCCAGAACCGTGGTTCCGCCGGAAATCCCGCCGATCACGCTTGCGAAGGTGGCGCTCGAGGACACGAACAGCACGACGTGAACGACGTCGTCGGTCGTCTTCGCTCGTGCCGCGACCCGCCCGAAGTATCGCTGGCGCATGTCGGAGAAGAACATCTCCTCCCAGACCAAAGCACGAAGCTTCGTCATGGATGTTTCTCCCCCTCTCCGTTCGCTATGCCGAGAATGGACTTCACGAAAACAACGTCGACGCCATGACGCCCGGCTCCCCGGTCGCGCGAACGATGGTCGCGGGCCTTCCACCACGATAGGCTCGCGGCGGCGACTCGTCAACCTTCAACGCCACTGCGTCGAGCGCCTTGGAGAGTGGCAAGACGGTCACGCGCATCATTCCGGCGCATGTGCCACGAACTGCTAGCCGAAGTCGTCGAACAGGATGTTGTCGCGCTCCACGCCCAGGCCGTCGAGCATGTCCATGCACGCCTTCAGCATCATCGGCGGGCCGCAGAGGTAGTACTCCACGTCCTCGGGGGCGGGATGGTCCTTCAGGAAGTTGTCGTGGAGCACCTGGTGAATGAAGCCCGTCTTGCCGGTCCACTCGTCCTCGGGCAGCGGCTCCGACAGCGCGAGGTGCCACTCGAAGTTGTCGTGCTCCGCGGCGATGGCGTCGAAGTCGTCGATGTAGAACGCTTCGCGGAGGCTGCGCGCGCCGTACCAGAAGGTCACCTTGCGGTCGGTCCCCAGCCGCCGGAACAGATCGAAGATGTGCGAGCGCATCGGCGCCATGCCCGCCCCGCCGCCGACGAAGATCATCTCCGCCTGCGTCTCCCTGGCGAAGAACTCGCCGAAGGGACCGGAGATCGTCACGTCGTCGCCCGGCTTCAGGCTGAAGATGTAGCTGGTCATCTTGCCCGGCGGCGTCCCTTCCGGCGCCCGCGGCGACGGCGAGGCGATCCGGATGTTGAGCATGATGATGCCCCTCTCCTCCGGGTAGTTCGCCATCGAGTAGGCGCGGGTCACGGTTTCGTCGAGCACCGCGGTGTAGCGCCAGAGATTGAACCTGTCCCAGTCGGCGCGGTACTCCTCCTCGACGTCGTAGTCGCGGTAGTCGTACGTCCCGGGCGGGGCCTCGATCTGGATGTACCCGCCGGCCCGGAACGGCACCTCCTCGCCGGGCGGCAGCTCCAGAATCAGCTCCTTGATGAACGTGGCGACATTGTGGTTCGAGCGCACCTTGCAGCGCCACTGGCGGATGTCGAAGACCTCCGCCGGAAGCTCGATCGCCATGTCCTGCTTCACCTTGACCTGGCAGGACAGGCGGACGCCGTCGCGCTCCTCGCCGCGGCTGATGTGGCTGCGCTCGGTCGGCAGGACGGCGCCGCCCCCGTCGAGCACCTTCACCGTACAGACGCCGCAGCTCCCCTTGCCGCCGCAGGCCGACGGGATGAAGAGGCGGTTGTCGCAGAGCGTGCCGAGCAGGGTCCCGCCGGCCGCCGTGCACAGCGCCTTGTCGGGATCGCCGTTGATGGTGATCGTCACCTCGCCGGTGGCGACGAGCTGCCGCCGGGCGACCATCAGCAGGCCGACCAGCGACACGATCACGAACGTGAACATCGCGACGCCGAGAGTGACGGTTACCATCTTGCCGCCCCGGGTCACCGCAGGAACGCGGCCACGATAAGAACGCACGACAACAGGAAGAAAATCACAGGGAGAGCCACTTCGACGGTCGTCAACTTCCAGTAGCGTTTCGCACTCCTGCCCTCGTCCAATAGCTCCCATTCACGCTTGAAGAACGGGTACGGCAGTTTCTCTTCCAACTCGTGCAAGGCCAGGAACTTGCCATCGTTGAGCTGGCGGTAGGAACGAATGACGACGGCCCAGGAAATCGACAGCGATACGCCGACCGCGCCGACAAGCCACATGATTGCGTTGAGGGAATCGTCTGCGATCCCGAAGCGGAGCACGGCGGCAAGAAACACCACCAAGCCCACCAGCAGGCTGACGTACAATCGATTCGCTCCTTCGCGCCGCTGGCTCACCTTGTCGGCCAGTTCGGCGTGCAGCCTGTAAATCTCGATGAGATCGCGCTGACCCGTCTCGGTCATCATGCCGGCTCCGGATCGCAACGCCGCCCCGCGTAGCGGACCACTACGATAGGCCCGCGGCGACAGCGCGTCAACCGGCGACGGACGACCATCAGAGCTGCACCCCGGCGAAGGCCATGAAGCCGAGCGCCATCAGCCCCACCAGCATGAACGTCAGGCCCAGCCCGCGGAGCCCCTCCGGCGGATTCGAGTAGCGCAGCCGCTCGCGGATCCCGGCCAGGGCAATGACCGCCAGGGCCCAGCCGATGCCCGAACCGAGGCCGAAGACCGCGCTCTCGGCCAGCGTGTAGCTGCGCTCCACCATGAACAGCGACGCGCCGAGGATCGCGCAGTTGACCGCGATGAGCGGCAGGAAGATACCCAGCGCGGCGTGCAGCGGCGGCGCGAAGCGGTCGAGCACCATCTCGACGATCTGCACCATCGCGGCGATGGTCCCGATGTAGGAGAGAAAGCCGAGGAACGACAGGTCGTAGGCCGCCAGCGACGGGTGCAGCCACACCATCGCGCCCGGACTCAGCAGGTGCGCGTACATCAGGTTGTTCATCGGCACCGTGATCGTCAGCACGAAGACGACGGCGCCGCCGAGGCCGATGGCGGTGCTCACCTGCCTCGATACGGCCAGGAACGAGCACATGCCCAGGAAGAAGGCGAGGGCCATGTTCTCGACGAAGATGGCCTTCACGGCGAGACTCAGGTAGTGCTCCAGCATCACTCGGCCTCCACCTGATCGCGCTTCCAGCTCCGCAGCGCCCAGATCAGGAACCCGATGATGAAGAAGGCGGCCGGCGACAGCACCATCAGCCCGTTCGGCTGGTACCAGCCCGCCTCGCTCGCCAGGGGCAGCACCGTCGTCCCGAACAGGGTGCCCGAGCCGAGCAGCTCGCGCACGAACGCGGTGACCATCAGGATGGCGCCGTAGCCGAGCCCGTTGCCGAGCCCGTCCACCAGGCTCATGCCGGGCGGGTTCTGCATGGCGTAGGCCTCGGCCCGGCCCATTATGATGCAGTTGGTGATGATCAACCCGACGAAGACGGTGAGCTGCTTCGACAGCTCGAACAGGTACGCCTTGAGCACCTGGTCGACCACGATGACCAGCGATGCGATGATCGTGAGCTGCACGATGATGCGGATGCTGGTCGGAATCTGGTTCCGCAGGGCGCTGACGAAGAAGTTCGAGGACATGGTGACGACGACCACCGCCGCGCTCATCACCAGCGCCGTGTCCATGCGTGTGGTCACCGCCAGGGCCGAGCAGATGCCGAGCACCTGCAGGGCGATGGGGTTGTTGTTGAAGAGCGGGTCGATCAGCGCGTCGCGCGTCTTCGCCATCAGCCGTCCCTCCGCGTCCGGAGCGCCTCCAGGTAGGGGCCGAAGCCCTGCTCGTCGAGCCAGAAACGCAGCATGTTGGTCACCCCGCCCTCACCCGCCGTTCAGAAGGCCGCCGCAAGCTGCTCGACGCTGTTCTTGGCCCGGTCATCCAGACCCGCATCGTCAAGCAGCGCCTGTGCCCTTCCGCGGAGGCCCTCGTCCCCGGTGATCAGAAACGCTCGTTTCAGATAATCGATTGCGAGGACCGGGTTCCTTTCGAGTTCATGGGCGATCACCGCATAGTGTTCGGCCTGTCTCTGCAACGTATTCAGGTACGCCGCGAAGTTCGCGTCGAACCGCTCGTCGAACTCGACGTATTCCGTCCTGACGAAGTCGCTCGGCACGCTGGCGCCGGGGGACTTGACGAGCAGGGCCTCCTTTCCAAGCGCCTGCGCCACGCCGAGCTCGTAGTAGATGTTCGCCTGCGCGGGGAACGGAATCTCCTCGTGGCACACACCGACGGCAAACGGCGTGGATGCTATCATCCTCCAGATCTTCAACAGGAAATCCCGGCCGGTGACGTCCGTCCGTGCATCGATGACCTCGTAGCCTCCGTTTCCGCACAAATCGGATACCGAACGACGGATGGCCTCGACCCCCTCCGGAACCGGATCGCCAAGCTGCGTCATCAGGAAGCAGCATCTCGGCCTGCTCCTGATCCGGGTCGTCAGGACCTCTCCGTCCAACGGACTGTAGATGACCATGACGCTACGATCTCTTCGAGCCCGCCCCGACCACGCGGACGCCCTTGTACGGACCGGGAGACTTCTTCTGCGAGACGATCCGGCCGACGCTCCTGTCGATCTTCACGTAGCGCCCGCTTCTGGGGTTCTTCACCTGAACCAGATCCCGCTCTTTCCTGCTTGACGACGTCTTGGCGACCATTTCCTGCCCTTCAGTCGAGTCCACGCCGGGTCCGCCGAGGAAGCGTGCGTGCGCCCCGCGTCGCGCGTCTTCGCCATCAGCCGTCCCTCCGCGTCCGGAGCGCCTCCAGGTAGGGGCCGAAGCCCTGCTCGTCGAGCCAGAAACGCAGCATGTTGGTCACCCCGCGGCTCGTCATGGTGGCCCCGGCCAGCCCGTCCACCCGGAACGGGTCGTCCGCGGGCGGCCCGGCCAGCCCCTTGATCACCTCGATGGCCGGCGCGCCGTCGGCGCCGAACGCCTTGCGGCCGTTCCACAGGCTCTTCCAGCGCGGGTTGTCCACCTCGCCCCCGAGGCCCGGCGTCTCCTTGTGCTCGTAGTAGGTCAGTCCGCGGATCGTCTCCAGGTCGGCGTCGATGGCGACGAAGCCGTAGAGGATGCCCCAGAGGCCGAGGCCGTGGACCGGCAGCACCACCAGGTCGAGCCCCCCCTCGTCGTCGCTCAGCTCGTAGACCAGCACCCGGTCCGCCACCCGTTGCAGCCCCGCGTTGTTGGGCGGGGCCGTCCGGCTCCGGTCCGGGTCCGCGGCGGCGGCGCGCGGGTCGAAAGCGCCCGGATCCACGTCGGTGGCGGCGCCGCTCGCCCGCTCGATGACCACCTGCCGGATCGGCGTGAAGCGCACCGCGATCTCCTCCGGCTCCAGCGTCTCGTCCGGGGCGGCGAGCCCGGCCGCGACCAGCACGTTGCGCTGCATGTCCAGGGTCTGGTTGATCTCCTGCCGCTCGCGCAGCGCGACCGCCGACGACGACACCACGATGGCGCAGGCCACGCAGACGATCGCCGCGAAGCCCAGGTTGTAGAGGACGCTACCCTGCATAGCGCGCCCTCCGCCGCCGCACGTTCATCCGGATCGCGCCGTAGTCGATCAGCGGCGCGAACAGGTTCATGAACAGGATGGCGAGCATCATCCCCTCCGGATAGGCCGGGTTGACGACGCGGATGAGCACGGTGAGCACGCCGATGAGAAAGCCGTAGACGTAGTGGCCGCCGGGCACCGACGGCGCGGAAACCGGGTCGGTCGCCATGTAGACGGTGCCGAACGCCCAGCCGCCGATGACCAGGTGCCAGGCGGGACTCACGTCGAAGAAGGGATTGGTCGCCGACCCGATCGCGTTCAGACCCGCCGCCATGGCGACGGTCCCCAGGGCCACGCTCAGCATGATGCGCCACGAGCCGACGCCGGTCACGACGAGCAGCGCCGCGCCGGCCAGGCAGGCCAGCACCGAGGTCTCCCCCAGCGAGCCGGGTACGAACCCGACCAGCGCCTGCCACCAGTCGAAGTCGGCCGCCATCACCGCCGTCCCGCCGAGGGTGGCGGTGGCCAGGGCGGTCGCCCCGCTGACCGCGTCGGTCGACGTATCGGCGGCGATCCAGACCGCATCGCCCGACAGCTCCGCCGGGTAGGCGAAGAAGACGAAGGCGCGCGCCACCAGCGCCGGGTTCAGCACGTTCATGCCGGTTCCGCCGAAGATCTCCTTGCCGACCACGATGCCGAACGAGATACCCAAAGCCACCTGCCACAGCGGGACGGTCGGCGGCAGGACCAGCGGGAACAGCATGCCGGTGACGAGAAAGCCCTCGTTCAGCTCGTGTTTCCGCACCACCGCGAACAGCAGCTCCCACAGGCCGCCGACCGCGAATGTCACGATCAGGATCGGCAGGTAGTAGAGGCCGCCGTGCGCCAAACAGCTCAGCAGGTCGTCGGGCGCGAAGCCGAGACCGAGCGCCTCCATGACCCCGGTCTGCCAGGTCGCCAGCGGCGCCGCCCCGCCGGCGATGGCCAAGTTCGCCTGGTACCCGGTGTTGTGCAGCGCCATCCAGACGCACCCGGCCAGCGCGATGACGACGGTCATCATCATCCGCTTCAGGTCGAGCCCGTCCCGGACGTGCGACGGGCCGGCGGTGACCGTGCCCGGCGTGAAGAGAAAGCTGTCCTGCGCTTCCCAGAGCGGGTACAGACGTTCGAGCTTGCCGCCCGGCTCGAAGTGATGGGCCTGCGAATCGAGCAGGCGCCGCAGGAACTTCATGACGCGATCCGCGCTTCGTGGTTCTTTCCCGGGCGCGGCGCCCGCGCTTCGCGGGTCCGCGCGCGGGCTGCCGCTGCTTGTGATTTTTTTCTCAAGCGCGGCGTCAAAAAAAGACGGGGACCCGTCCCCGAGATGCGATCCATCGTACCGCCGGCCCCGATGCAAGTCAATCCGGCGGCGGTCAGCCTTCCGTCCGCAACGTCTCCAGCACGCGCCGCAGGTGCGGCCCGAAGTCGGTCTTCCCGGGATCGACGAACGTGCAGAGCGCGACGTCCTCCTCTTCCAGCTCCAGGCAGCCGAGCTCCTCGGCGCGCTCCACGTCGTGCATGACCAGGGCGCGCAGCATCGGCGTCGGGAGCAGGTCCATCGGCATCACCCGCTCGTACATCCCGATCGGGACGATCGCGCGCGGCGATCCGTTGGTGGACGTCGTCATCGCGAACCGCCGTCCGGGAATCAGCCTGGAGGCGAACGCGCGGACCGTCGAGAACGTGTCGAAGCCCGGACCGAGCCAGCCGAGAAACCCGCGGTCACGCCCTTCCGCGAGCACCGACACCTGCTGGTGGTACCGCCCGAGATACCCGTCGACGTCGCCCGCCGCCGCACGCCCGGACAACACCGAGCCGGAGACGACCCGGTGGTCGAGCGCGGCGTCGACCTCGCCCTCCACCAGCGCCTCGGTCGCGGCGCCGATGCGCGTCCGGAGCAGGCGCGGCCGTTCGACCGGGGGTCCTCCCAGCGCCACGATGCGCGAGACGTCGAGCACCCCGGTCTGAAAGAGGCGGCCCGTCGCGATGACGTCCTGCACGCCGATGTGCCAGACCACCTTGCGGCGGTCCACCGGATCCAGGGTGTGGATATGCACGCCGGCCGTCCCGGCCGGATGCACCCCGTCGAAGACCTCGTGCCGGATCTGGTTGGCGACCGAGACCGGCGCGTGCACTCGCTGGTCGGGTCCGGTGCAGACGAACACCGGCCCCGGGGTCAACCGCGCCAGGGCTTCCAGCCCGCGCTCGAAGGGACCCTCCCGGCCCTGCAGGATGGCCGCCACGTCGGGTGCGAGGGGATTGGTGTCGATGGCGGTCACGAAGATCGAATGCGGCCGGGTCGCCGGGTCGGCCACGCGGCCGAAGGGCCGCGCCCGCAACGCCGTCCACTGTCCCGACTCGAGGAGCAGATCCCGGACCTCGCCGTCGGTCATGCCGCTGGGGTGACGCCCCGACCAGGCACCGAACCTGGCCCCCTCGGACTCGCGCCCCTCCCGCTCGGCCCGGCTCGGCTCGATGACCACCGACTGCAGGGCGCGCCGCGCGCCGCGGTTGATCGCCCTCACCGTACCGGCCGTCGGGGCCGTGTGGCGCACCCCCGGCATCGTCTTGTCCTCGAACAGGAGCTGGCCTCGGGAGACCGAGTCGCCGACCGACACGTGCATCGTCGGGCGCAGGCCGGCGTAGTCGGCCGCGAGCAGTGCGACGCGCCGCAGCGGACGGCCATCTTCGATCGACGCCAGCGGGGCGCCGGTGATCGGCAGGCGCAAGCCTCTCGTGATCCGGTGGGTAGTCATTTGCGGGTCGGACGCGGTCAACGGAAATTATAGCCCTTCCGGCGGCGCGGCTTCGCGCCGGGCGAGTCCTTTCCAATCCAGAAATGAGCCTGAAGCGGGGCACGTGAGCCGCGCCTGTCAGGCGACCGAACCGACGGATCGAAACAGGTCCTGGCGCGGGCCGCGTTGAGGGCGCGCGTGACCGCAGCATTATCGCTCATGGCGGCGGAACCGTCACGATGTACGACGCGGCGCTGGGCGCGTCCTGGTTCAGGGCGAAGGTGCTGTAGCCGCTGCCGTAGCAACCGAACGGTGAGGGTCTGGTTTGCCGGGTTCTGAACAGCAGGAGACCAAGCGGAGCGAACGTCCGTCTGTGGACGTTTGCGGAGTGCGGTAGCCGAGCGCGGAACCGGCAGCAGAGGGGCTGGACGTGACTACGCGAGGGGCTGTGAAACGGCCGGCAACGGCTGGATGGATCGTCGTCGGCGCTCGTGCCTGATGGCGTCGCGCTTCCGCCTTTCGGTGGTGCTGAAGCCGGTGACGACGCGAGTCGGCGCCGGCGATCCGGGCTCGACGACATCGCTGTCCGTCCGTATTCGACCGCAGCCGGTGACGACGCGAGTCGGCGCCGGCGATCCGGGGCTCGGCAGCGCCCGCGCGAGTTGGCACGTCCGGTGTTCGAGCTTCCTCGCGCCTGCTCGTCAACAACACGACGCCGACCGACAGGCGGCGGTAGCGGGCCGGAGCAAACCTTCAGGCCGCTGGGTGGATGGACCGGAACAACCGCGTGCGGGCCTCGTCGAGCGCCTGCGCGGCTTCATTGTCGCTCATCGCGACCGCGACCGCGTCGAGCTTTGCGAAGGTGGTTCCGGGCTTCAGGCAGGCGGCGGCGTCGGGCAACGACTTGAGCTTCTCGTAGGGGGTCATGATGTCGGCGTCGCGGTAGCGCTTGCGCACGCGGCCCTTGCGGTCGACTTCTTCGGTGGGGAAGAAGCAGGGGCGGTGGAAGTTGAGATAGGGCGAGAGGGCCTGCTGGGTGAAGGCGTTGACCTGCGCGGCACAGCGGCTGGGGATGTGGCCGTGACCGAGCTGCTTGCGGATGACCGAGCCGTTCTTGCTCTCGACCAGGGCGTTGTCGGTGCTGCGACGGGCGCGGGACTTGGTGAATGCGTCGATGTGCAGCCCCTGGAGCAGCGCCGCGACCTCGCGGTTGATGAACTCCGAGCCGTTGTCGGCGGGGAAGCCGTGGAGCGTGAAGGGGAACGCCCGCAGCAGAGCGTCGAGGACCGGGGCCAGGCAGGCGGCGTGGATATGCTCGACCGAGCCGATGCACTGGAACTGGGTGACCTCATCCACCAGGTTCACGTGGTAGAGGCCCTTGATGCCGTCCAGGTCGCCTTGATAGACGGTATCGACCCGCACCCAGCCAGGTTGTCCGAACGGCTGCGGGCGGCGGCGTTCCCCGATCGCGACATGCACCGGGCGCGTCGGCAGCGGCGTCGTTCCGCGGCGCCGTTGATAGCTTGTCGTGTGCCGCAGGTTGTACAGATGGCCGTTGGAGATGCCGGCCAGGCGTTCGAAGCGGCGGTCGCCGAACAGATGGAAAGCGCGGGCGCAGAGCTTGCGCGTGGCCGGACCGGACAGCGTGCCGTGGAGAACGTCGAGCTCGGCCAGCAGCCCGATGTCGGCGTTGGAGTAGCGGCGCGGGAACGGTCGGCGCGGGGTGTCGCGGCGGTCGGCGATCTCTCCCGTGGTCCGGTGTTGCTGCAACAGGCGTGTGATTTGGGCCCGTGACAAGCCGGCCACCTTGGCCAGGAAGCGGCGCAGCAGGCCCTTGTCGGCCTTCCCCCGCAGGGCGTAGTCGAACCGTCGCACGGTTTTCGCCACGAACGCGTAGGAGTCGGCGCGGGTTTGTGGTTGCAGGTCGACCTGCTCGCTTCCGGCGAGGAATTCCCGAACCTGATCCAGGGTCTGCAGACGGTGCGTGTCGAGTCTCACGATCATCCTCCGATGATCCTCGACCCGGCCCCCGTTCAGGCTCATGTGTCGTTGGAAACAACTCCTCGTTCAGGCTCATGTGTCATTGGAAGAGACTGGGCGAAGCGGCCGCGGCGGCCTTTTGGTACCATCGACGGCGGATCATGCCGGTGCGAACGGTGCTCGTCTGCGAAGCGCAGGTCCCTTTCGTGACCGGGGGCGCGGAAGCACACGTACGGTCGCTCGTCGAGCATCTGCGCGCCGCGGGGTACGAGACGGACCTGGTCAGCGTCCCCTTCAAGTGCTACCCGAAGGAGGAGATCCTCGCCCATGCGGCGGCATGGCGGCTGCTCGATCTGAGCGAGAGCAACGGCCGGGCCATCGATCTGGTCATCGTCACCAAGTTCCCGACGTACTTCGTCCGCCACCCGAACAAGGTGGCCTGGCTCATGCATCAGAACCGGGACGCCTACGAGCTGTGCGGAACCGAGTACAGCGACTTCGCGCATACGGAGCCGGACGTGGGGCTGCGCGACAGGCTCCTTGCGCTCGATCGCGAGATGCTCGGCGAGTGCCGCCGGCGCTATACGAGCTCGCCGAACGTCGCCGGCCGCCTCCAACGGTTCAACGGACTCGACGCCGAGCCGCTCTACCACCCGCCGGCACTGGCCGACCGGCTGCATCACGCGACGTACGGCTCCTACGTGTTGTCGGTGGCGCGTCTGGAGTCGATCAAGCGGGTGGATCTCGCCATCGAAGCGATGCGCTACGCGGACGAGCCGTTGCGGCTCGTCGTCGTCGGCGACGGAAGGCAGCGGGACAGCCTGCGCCGGCGAGTGGACGAGACCGGACTCGCGCCCCGCGTCGAGTTCGTCGCGCGGGTGAGCGACGACGATCTCGTCGAGCTCTACGCCAACGCCCTGGCGGTCGTCTACCCCCCCTACGACGAGGACTACGGGTACGTGACGCTCGAGGCGTTTCTGGCCCGCAAGCCGGTCGTCACCGCGACCGATTCGGGAGGCCCGCTGGCGTTCGTCGAGGACGGCGTATCGGGCCTGGTCTGCGAGCCGCACGCGGAAGCCATCGGCGCGGCGTTCAACGCGCTCGCCGACCGCAAGCGGGCCGCCGCACTCGGCGACGCGGGCCACTCCCGCGCGGCGGCCGTCACCTGGAACGGCGTGATCGAGAAGCTCGTCCAGGGCTGAGCGCGATCGCCGGGAGAGAGACTCGTGCGCCTCGCCATCTTCACGCCGCTGCCGCCCGAACGGTCGGGGACTGCGCACCATGCGACGGAGATTCTGCCGGCGCTCTCCCGGCGGCACGCCATCGACGTGTACGCGGAGCATCCGCCGGCCGCGGGCGCCGCCCCGGACGGCAGCGACGCGCTCGGCGCATACGACTTCGTCTGGAAACAGGCTCGAACCCCCTACGACCTGGTGGTCTACCAGCTCGGGAACGCCGCGTGTCACGACTACATGTGGGCCTACCTGACGCGCTACCCCGGCCTGGTCGTCCTGCACGACAGCCAACTGCACCAGTCGCGCGCGCGGGCGCTCCTGACGAGCAAACGCGACGGCCGGTACCGGACCGAATTCGCGTACGACCACCCGGATGCCCCGCCCGGCCTGGTGGAGCTCGGCGTCGAGGGCATCCTCGGCGACAGCCTGGCCTGCCTGTGGCCGATGCTGCGGCTCCCCGTCTCGTCCGCACGGCTGGTCGCGGTGCACGGCGCGTGGTTCGCCGACCGGCTTCGCCGCGACTACCCGGACGCCGGGGTCGAGTCCATTCGCATGGGCGTCGGCGATCCCCTCGGCGGCGGCGCGCGGCCGGAAGCGTCGCGGGCGCGCGGCCGGGAGCGGCTCGGACTCGCGGCCGACGAGATCGTGTTCGCCGCCCTGGGAAGCGTGACGCCCGAGAAGCGGCTGCCGCAGATCCTGCGCGCGCTGGCCGCCGTCCGGGAGACGGTCCCCGCCGCGCGCCTCCTCCTCGTCGGAGCCGAGGCGAGCCGCTACGACGTCATGCGGGACGCGGAGGCGTGCGGGGTGGCGCACCGCGTCGTCCGCGCGGGATACGTCGATGACGCGGCGCTCGGAGACTGTCTCGCCGCGGCGGACGTCTGCCTCTGCCTGCGCTGGCCGAGCGGCTGCGAGACCTCCGCGTCGTGGCTGCGCTGCCTGGCCGCCGCCAAGCCGACCGTCGTGACCGATCTGCCGCACCTGGGCGAGATTCCCGCCCTGGTCACCCGCCGCGTCTGGACCCCGTCCCGCCTTGCCGCCGATTCCGCCGGCGAACCGATCACGGTCTCCATCGATCTGCTCGACGAGGTCCCCTCGCTCGCCATCGCGATGCGGCGCCTGGCGTCGGACGCCGGCCTGCGCCGCCGCCTCGGCGAGCGGGCGCGGGCCTGGTGGCGCGCGCACCACCGGATCGACGCCATGGCGGAGGACTACGAGCGGGTGCTGGCGCTCGCCGCCGCCCGTCCGGCGCCGGCGCTTCCGGCGGCTCTCCTGCCGGACGGCACCGCACGGACGCGCGCCCTGCTGGCGCCCTTCGACGTCCGTGTGGCCGACGTGCTCGGCCGATCGACGGCGCCGGGCTGCGCGCGCGGCGCCTCGTCTTGACCGCCGCGCGAAGCGGCGGTACTCTGATCGCTCGGTGACCATCCTGCTGAACGGCGAGACCTACGAAACCACCGGTCCGCTGAACGTGAGCAACCTGCTGGAGGGACTCGGCATCGATCCGCGCCGGGTCGCCGTCGAGCACAACCGCTCCGTAATCAAGAAGGCGGCCTACGGCGCCACCGCCGTCCGGGAGGGCGACGAGGTGGAAGTCGTGAACTTCGTCGGAGGGGGCTAGCCATGACGGACCTCCCACTCGTGATCGCCGGCCGGCCGTTCCGCTCGCGCCTCATCGTCGGCACCGGCAAGTACCCGACCGCCGAGGTCATGCGGCGGGCCCACGAGGCGTCCGGCGCCGAGATGGTCACGGTGGCGGTCAGGCGCGTCGAGCTGAACCGGTCGCGCGAGTCGCTCCTCGACCACATCGACACCGACCGGTACTTCCTGCTCCCCAACACCGCCGGCTGCTACACCGCGGACGACGCGATACGGACGGCGCGGCTCGGGCGCGAGGCGGGGCTCTCGAACTGGGTGAAGCTCGAGGTGATCGGCGACGAGAAGACCCTTTTTCCGGACAACGAAGCGCTGGTGCAGGCGACCCGCGTGCTGGTCGCGGAAGGGTTCGTGGTCCTCCCCTACACGAACGACGACCCGGTCACGTGCCGCAAGCTGGAGGACGCCGGCGCCGCCGCGGTCATGCCGCTGGGCGCGCCGATCGGCTCCGGCCTGGGCGTGCAGAATCCGAACAACATCGTCCTCGTCAAGGAGGCGGCCGGCGTTCCGGTCATCGTCGACGCCGGCGTCGGTACGGCCTCCGACGCCGCCATCGCGATGGAGCTGGGCATCGACGGCGTGCTCATGAACACCGGCATCGCCGGCGCGGACGACCCGGTCGGCATGGCCGAGGCGATGAAGCTGGCGGTGCTGGCCGGCCGACTGGCCCACCTCTCGGGTCGCATACCCCGCAAGCGGTACGCCACCGCCAGCAGCCCCCTGGAGGGCGTGATCGGCAGCTAGCCGACGGTCCGCCTTCCTTCCGCATGGCCATCCGCATCGGCACGGACGAGCTCGCGCGCCGGAAGCGGGCGCTCGAAGCCGCGGATCGCGCGTACAACGACGCCCTGACACGGGTCGATCGCGCACTGGCGCCGCGGCCCGAGCTGCCCCACCCGCCGCGCGCCTTCGATCAACGGCAGCTCACCCCCGTCAACGAGGCCTGGCGCGTGGCGCCCGACGTCGAGCGCCTGCTGGGGACCGGGTGGAAACGGCGCCTGCGCGCCTGGGTGTGGGACCTCGTCGGCCCCTTCGTGGAACGGCAACAGCACTTCAACGGGGTGCTCGTCGATCACCTCAACCGCACGGCGCCGGCGGAGGCCGAGGGACAGCAGGCCCTGACCGCGGTCATCGCCGCGCTCGCCGAGTACACCGGAGCGCTGGAGGCTTTCCAGTCGCGCCTGATCCAGTACGCGCAGCAGATTACGCCCTTCGTGGACACGAAGGACCGCAAGGGCGCCATGATGAGCGCCGTCGACGGCCTCGCCGACGAGGTGCGCCGGCGCGCCGAGGCGGCCGACGCCCGCGAGTTGCGCTTCGCGCGCCACGTCGACGAGCTGCGGACCACGGTCGGCCAGGTGCAGCACGGCCTGCTCGCGCTGCGCCGCCGGCTCGAGGGCGCCGCGCCGGGCGAGGCGACGCCGGCCGAGGACGCCGCGCCGGGCGAGGCGGCGCCGGCCGAGGGCGCCGGAACGCGGGCCGCGCTGGATGCCGCGGCCGACGCCTACGCCTATGTCGGCTTCGAGAACCTGTTCCGCGGATCGCGGGACGAGATCCGCAGCCGGCTGACCGAGTATCTGCCGCTGTTCGCCGGCGCGTCCGACGTGCTCGACGTCGGTTGCGGGCGGGGTGAGTTTCTGGACCTGCTGCGCGAGCGGGACATCCGGGCGCGCGGCGTCGACGTCAACGCCGAGATGGTCGAGGAGTGCCGCGCGCGCGACCTCGACGCGAGCGCCGGCGACGCCCTCGCGCTTCTCGACGCCCTGGAGGATGAATCGCTGGGGGGGCTGTTCGCCGCCCAGGTGGTCGAGCACCTGCAGCCGGACTACCTGGTGCGCCTGCTCAACGTGGCCGGCCGCAAGCTCCGGCCCGGCGCCCGGATCGTCCTGGAGACCATCAATCCCCGCTGCTGGTTCGCCTTCTTCGACGCCTACATCCGCGACATCACCCACGTGCGCCCGCTGCACCCGGACACGCTGACGTACCTCCTGGGCGCCAGCGGCTTCCAGCGCACGACCGTCCGCTACCTGGTGCCGTATCCGGACGACGGCAAGCTGCAGCGCATCCCACCGCCGGACACTATCGAGACCACGGCCGCGGATCCTTCGCTGGCCGCGGCCATCGCGACCTTCAACGGCAACGTCGACAAGCTGAACGACCTGCTGTTCACGCACCTGGACTACGCCGCCATCGGCGAACGCATCTAGGAGTCTGCGCCGTAGAAACGGGGCACGATCCGTCCCACGCGACACACGGTCGATACAGGAGTGGTCGTAGTAGGCGTGGTCGGCGCCGGACCGGAGCAACCGACACCTACGCAGCAGAACGCACATGCGAGAAACGGCCAGAAGGTCCCGCCGGAGTACCGACGATCTGTCGCACTCATCGCCCGCGCTGACCGAAGAGCGCCACCGACAACTCCGGAGCCAGGCGCGTACGTGGCGCTGGCGGGTGCAGCCCCGCGCGTGCGAGGTGGCCTCTTCGTGCGGTGTCCCCGCCATAGCGGGGTCTTCGACCGTGTTTCCGCGTGTCGTCGCGGATCGAATGGCTCGTCCGCCGTGGCGGTGGGTTACCTGCCGGCCCGCAGGCGCGTGCCTGCGTCGTGGTGGGCTCTGTCGCCGGCTATATCGGCGCGCGAGGCCGCCGGTTGCGCCGTGCCGGCGTCCAGGTGCAGCTGGATCAACCTGTCGATGTTCGTCTCGATTCGGTCGAGCCGATCGTCGACCCGTTCCTCGAAACCGTTCAGGCGTTCGTTGATCGCCTTGATTGAGCCTTCAACCCGCGCCAGTCCCTCGGCCATGTTGGTCGTTGCCGACTCGACGTTGGCGAGCCGTGCGTTGTTCTCGCTCAACCGTGCGTTATGCTCGCTCAACGCCCAGCTGAGCACGCCGCCAAGCACGGCCACCGCGATCGTGGCGATCGCAATCCAGTGGCCGGGCGTCAAGCCCCTGCCGCGCGTCGCCTTGTCCTCTGGTGTATCGGTCATTCCTGGTTCCTCATTCTACGCCGTCCGCCACGTGCGTGTCGTGCCCGTCCCCTGTGACGGGCCCCGGCGTTTTCTGCCCCTCGGGCCGGGGGCGTATCCCCGCTGCTGCGGCCTTGTTGTTTCCGCTACGCCCTCAGCCCAACTCTCCTTAGAGCGCCAGCCCGGCCAGCATTCGGCCGTTCCAGCAGGCGTATAGCGCCTCGGCGCTCAGCTCCAGGTGCAGCCGCCCCAGGGTGGCCCTGATCAGTGCCGGTTGGCCGTTGAGCACGAACAGGCCGTCGATCGGCCCCTTGTAGCCTCCCTGGGCTTCCAGCTCAGGAACCAGTCCGGTGGCGGCGATGCGCTCCTCGTCCCATGTCTCCCCCGGGTTCCCCTGCACCGCCGCCAGCTCGTTTGTCGTCTTCATGGTGGTTTCCTCCGTTCTGGACTCTTCCCAGTGGGCCACCTGCCCACGGGTGGATCTCCGCGCGTGCGGGCGGCCGGCGGGCCAGACCGGGGCGCCGTCACGCGCGCGGTGGATCTCCGCGCGCGCGGAGCGGACCTGGACGCGTGGCTGGCGGACGGCAAGGTCACGGGTGGATCTCCGCGCGCGCGGGGCGGACCTAGCAAAGGTCACGGCTCTCATTGACGGGACCTACGAGGTAGGATTCGACGATGGACGCTACCGCCTGGACCGTCGTCGGCGCCGCCATCGCGATCCTGATCGCGATCGCCACCGCGTTCCGGAGCCTGCGTGACGATATGCGGCTGTTCCGCGAGCACGTCGATAAGCGGATCGACGCCCAGAGCGAGGACCTGCGCGCCCAGGGCGAGAGCCTGCGCGAGCGGATCGACGCCCAGGGCGAGGACCTCCGCAATCGCATCGACGCCCAGGGCAAGGAGACCGGCGAGCAGATCAGCCAGCTACGCGAGCGGATGGCGAAGCTCGAAGGCCTGCTCGAAGGCCTGCGCGAGGCCATCACCGGAAAGCGGGCGGCTTGACAGCGCCGGGCCGGCGAGGACCGTCAAGACCGGCGTCTATCCGACGAGGCGCAGGATTCCGACGGTCAACGTGGCGGTCGTGATGACGGTGCCGACCATCCAGCGGATGAGCCTGGTTTCAAAGTGCGCGATCTCGGCGCGCACGCCGGCGATCTCCGTGCGTTGCTCGGTGCGCAGCTCGGCAATCTGCGCCGAGAGCCGTGTGTCGAGATTCGCGATCTCGGTGCGAACCTCCGCGAGTCCGGCCTTGAACTGGTCGGAGGTGACGTGGTCGCCATGCTCGACACCTTGGTGGATGGCGTGGGCGATAACTTCGGCCTGGTCGCAGGCGACGCCACCAGCGGCGAGTTGCTGGGCGACGGCGAGCGTGTCGAACATGGAGTCAGCCTAGCGCTAGGACCCGAAAGGCCGGTGTTCGCAGTCTGAATATCCACCGAAAGCGCCCTGGAACACCCCGCCACCGGAGGCAGACAGGAAATCCTGGCGCAACGGAAAGATCTTCGTGATCCGGGTCGGCGACGAACTCATCGTGAAGCGCGTGGTGAACGACCCTGAAGCCGGCTGGCTGCTCGTCAGCGACAACCCGGACAAGGAGTGGTTTCCCGACGCAGCTCTGGCCGGAAGACGCCCAAGTCGTCGCCGAGGTGAAGTGGCACGGCGAGCCCTTCAAATAGAACCAACTCGACGTCCAGCCTGAACTCAACGTGTGGTACGGTACGATCCGAGACGCGATCAACGGAGGCCTCAAGCCGCCAGCGGCGAGCACACAAGCCCGCGTGCCAACGCCGCCCCTGACCGCCGGCGCGCCGCCCGCGAACCGGCAAGGAGACGCACGATGTACGGTCACGCCGAGACCCAGCCGGCAGTCTACGCGGAGACCAGCGCACGCAGCGCATTCATCCGCCGAACCTACGGCCACCTGGCCGGCGCCGTGCTGGCCTTCATGACCCTCGAAGCGTACCTGCTGCAATGGTCCGGGGCCGAAGCGCTGGTCCAGAGCATAGTCGGCGGCTTCTCGTGGCTCCTCGTCCTCGGCCTCTTCATGGCGGTCTCCTGGCTCGCCGACAGGTGGGCGAGATCCGAGGCGGGGCCGCACACGCAGTACCTGGGCCTGGGACTCTACGTGACCGCCGAGGCGATCATCTTCTTGCCCTTGCTCTACATCGCGGCGTACTACAGCTCCCCGGACGTCATCCCGACCGCTGGCATCATCACGGCGCTGACCTTCGGAGGCCTCACTCTGACGGCTCTGACGACCGAACGGGACTTCTCGTTCCTCGGAGGACTGTTGCAGGCCGGTGGCTTCGTGGCGCTCGGGACAATCGCGGCCAGCATCCTGTTCGGCTTCAGCTTGGGCCTGTTCTTCACCGGGCTGATGATCCTCTTCGCGGCCGGCGCCATCCTCTACAACACGGCCAACGTGCTGCGCCACTACCGCACCGACCAGCACGTAGCAGCGTCGCTGGCGCTGTTCGCCTCCGTAGCGCTGCTGTTCTGGTACGTGCTGCAGGCGACGATGAGCCTGGCGTCCGACGACTGATGCTCGGACTCACCATGACGACGACGGAGGACGACGATGCCGACGGAGCAGCTGGAGCAGCGAACGGAAGACCTCGAGCGTCGCGTCAGCCGGATCGAACAGGTCTTGCCGACGCTGGCGACCAAGGAGGATCTGAAGACGACCGAGGAGACGCTGCGCAGCGGAATCAAGGACGCGGAACAACGCCTGCGCGCCGAGATCGGCGACGCCGAGAAGCGCATGCGCACGCACTTCGACGTCGTGACCGAGAGCCTGCGCGACGACGTCAGACGATGCCCGCCGCCCGCGGAAGGCCTCAGGAGGTCTTGCAGAGTCCGGCTGAGTACAGATCGAAATTGTGCACGGAAATGGGAATGAATACGGCGCTGCTCTCGTAAGCGACTGATTCAAAACTGGTTACCAAGCAAGGACGGAGTCCGTAGCGTTCACCACGGACCGCACGTTCGCGCCGCAGGTCATTCGCCAGGAGCGGGCTCGGATGGGCTGTCGCGCGAGGACGGTCAGTCGAGTCTCGGAGCGTTGCGGTCATGCGGCGCGACGCGGATCTCGGCCGCAGGAAAGAGCCGGTCCCGGAGGAAGTCCAGGGTCACGATCACGCCGAGACTCACCGCGTAGACTGCAATTTCGCCGAAGCCGATCGGGTACTCTCGAAGGCCGGCCCAGATTGCTAACGCCGCCAAGCCCATGTACGCAGAGAACGTCCCGATCAACCCGACGCGATGGACGATGGAGTACCACGCGGTGTGCGGCCGGAGCAGGTGGAGCACGGTTTCGAGCACTTCGTGGCACCAGTCTGCGTCGGGTGCGCTGATCTCCACCGAAGCGGCACCGTGACGGCTCGCGAAGAAGTAGACTCTCCGGCAGTCTTCGCCCCAAGGCGACGAGACGCTGAGCGTGTAATGCCGAAGCAGAGCAGGCTCGTTCGATGATCGGCGCAGGTCGTCGATGCTCTCGTATTCGTATGTATGCCGCTCTTTCGTGCCGCGCCCAGCGGCGCGCACCGTCTCGTAGATAGTGAGGCTGCTGCTGGGCCGTCCGGCCTCACCGCACTTCGCCTCGATGGCGCGCCACACCTGTTCGAGGACGGCGTCGTCCGCCCGGAACGCAGGGACGTCCTGCTTCAGCGTGGTGCTCCGCTTCTGCTGCTGGGGAGCGTTGCGCTTCCCGAAATGGTGTACGGACATGCTGGTCTCCTGGGGGCTGTCGTCGAACGATAGCGCACACCGTCGCTGCTCGTGCGTCGGTTGATGCCGTTCTTGAGTTCGGGTCTCCTCAAGAAACTCGGTCACGGCTCGCGGCCGTTGATCCAATGAACCGGATAGACGTAGATGATCCGTCGTCCGTCGCCGTGACCGATTCCTGCAACAGTGACGCGCTCGCCCCTGGAGAGGCTCTGAAGATGTTCGAGCAACTCCGGGTCGACAGGGACATTGAGATACGCCCGCAGTTCGGGGCCGGGAGAGCGTTCGATGCGGAGTGCCACTACGTCTAGTAGGGCACTAGCCACATCAGTTCCGGCGGGCCAGTAGTCGTAGACTTCCGTGAGGCGCCCGGTTCCCTCAACCGGCGCGGGCGTGGGCGCCTCATGGAGCGCGGGGAACTCGTGGCGACGCTCCGCAGCAAAGTCATCAGCACTCTGGTAGGCATCCGGCAGGGCGCGTTCCGGATCTTCCGTAGGCGCTGGTGAGCGCTCGGTCTCGTCGGCACGACGGATCGGTTCCAGGAGTTCACCTCCGCTGCCGGAAATCCACACGAACGCGAGCAGGATGGCAATGAATGCGAGCAAGGCCCCGTAGATCCAACTGAGGTCGGCCCGTGTCATGGAGTTGCTCCTTCGCCGCTGCGGCGGCGGATCACTGCCTGTCGCACGTCCGGGGTTCGTCCCGATCTTCCGTGCTCTCCGCTCCCAACGGAGTCTCGGAAAGCCGGCGGGTCGTACTGTGGAGCCGACCCACATGTAGGATGCTATGTGGATGCCTTCCAAGTGTCAACCGGCTTCACGCGCTATCGTCGGGTCCGATGCTGGGAGAGCGCTTGGCCTGGGCGCGGAAGCGCGCGGGGATGAAACAGGTGGAGCTCGCCGTGGCGCTCGGGGACCGCTATGACCACACCGTGATCTCGGCCGTCGAGCACAATCGCTCCTCGCTGCGACTCGACGGCGCAATCAAGGTGGCCAGGACGCTTGGCGTCTCCTTGGACTATCTGACCGGGCTGACGGATGACTGGACCCCGGCGGCCGAGCTCGCCGAGGCCGCAGTCGCCCACGCTGCCGTCCTTCGTCCGGACTACAGCCCCGTGCAGCTGGTCACGGGCGGCGCCGTCGGTGGCGGCGCGGAAGGCGACGCCGATCACGCCCGCGTTGACGGCTATGTGCCGTTCCGCAACGACTGGCTCGCCAAGCATGGCCTAGACGCGGAGCGCTGCAGCGTGATCCCCGTCACCGGCAAGTCGATGGAGCCGAGCATCCAGGACGGCGCCATCATCCTGGTCGATCATCAGCGTACTCGCCGCCGCCACGACCGCGTGTTCGTCGTGGCGACCGAGGACGGCGAACTGGTCAAGCGGGTGAGGCGCAGCACGGACGGCTGGTGGTTGGTCAGCGACCACGGCGACCAGGACCGATACCCGCCAATGCCATGGCCGGTCGACGCCGCAGTACGCGGGCAGGTGATGTGGACGGGGAAGACCCTCTGAGCCCGCAACGCTACGACGAGCTGGAGACGGCCTGATCGCTTCAGTTCGAATCTGATGCCGGGTGGGCGATCGTGCCGACCGCGTCGCCGACGGCTTCCGCTCGCTTCAAACAGCTTGTCGCGGACGCCGTGCGTCAGCATGTTCTGATCCGGGATGTCGCTGCTGCTGGCGGGCCTGACGACGCTCGGGTCGGATCTTCCTATATAGAGGAAGGACAGACGGTGTGCCGGCGCGCGTGACGAAGTCGGCCAGCGTCGGCGAGCTGGGTTCTGGCCAGCGTCCCGCGCCGGTCCGCTGACGCCTCGGACACCGCAACCACGAGCATCCAGGAATCCAGACGCCCCTGAGCAATCGACCTGTCCCGATCAGCAGCAGCGCGTGCCCGGTCGGTCGCCGGCAGCATCCAGGTTGCCGGCGGGGCAGATCAGGTTCTCTTACGGACCCAGGAGCGCCATGGCGTACCCCGAGTCGTCGACGGGCACACCGTGCACGAACGCGCGATCATCTCGCAGAACGTCCGCAACACGAACTGGCGGAAGTGCGGCGCTGGCTGCCGTGGGAGGTGATGTTTCACGCACCGCGCCGCTCGAGGCGTTCCCCTACAGCGGACGGCTGCACCTTGGTGCTGCAGGGTATCCGGCGCCAAGCGACCACCGACGAGTGGTTCGAGCGCTGTCGATGAAGGCTGAGGACCGCGACGTCGACATCGGTCGGGGGATGACGCGCTTCCGTCGGTCGAGACGACGATGACCAACCACTCCGTCCGCAAGCACCGCATCGACACCGGCCGGATCGCCGAATCCGGGTCCATCAGTACGAAGAGCACTGGTGGTCCGGCCGGAGGACGCCGATGATACCCACCGACGCGTTGCGCGATCCGTGGGAGGCAGATCTGCAAGACGAGAGCAGATCACCCAGCTCGAATCACACCTGGCGGGACTGATGCGTGAGCTCGACATCCCGTTCGTCACCGCGCCGCCTGGGAGCGTCGGGCTCTGATCCGACCTGCACCTGTCGAACCGCACGTCGCTAGGCCTGCCCTTGCCCCAAAACTTTTCGCTGGACTTCATGCAGCCACTTCGCTACGGTGGCCGGCATGGAGATTCAGAATCAGGTCTCACGTATTCTACGGGACAACCTCGCCCGCCTGCGCGACGTGCTGGACGAGGCGGTTTCGCAGGGTGTCGGCAGCCTCGGTCAGGTCGCCGATCGCGTCTGTGAAGCGTTCGATTTCCGCGACGGGCGGGGCCGGTGGCAGCGCGCGAGCTGCTGCCGGGCGTTGGCCGACCTGCAGGCGGCCGGCCACGTCTCGCTGCCTGCGAGTCAGGCGGCTCGCGGCGTTGGGGGCCGGGCGCGGGTGCTTCCGCACCCGATGGCGCCGGCGGTGGACGTGCCGGGCACGGTCGGCAAGGTTGTGGGTCTGACCCTGGCGCTGGTTGAGACCGACGCGCAGCGCCAAGTCTGGAACACGCTGATGGCGTACGAGCACCCGCGCGGCGCCGGTCCGTTCGTCGGCCCGCAACTGCGGTATCTGGTGGGTTCGGCGCATGGTTGGCTGGGCGGCGTCGGGTTCGCGGCGAGTGCGCGGCGGCTGCGGTCCCGCGACGCCTGGGTCGGGTGGGACGACACGGGCCGGCGCGCGCACCTGCACCGGGTGTTGGGACTGTGCCGGCTGCTGGTGCGCCCCGGCATTGTGTGTCGCAACCTGGCCTCGCACGTGCTGGGCCGGGTCGTCCGGGCAGTCGGCGACGACTGCGAGGGTCTGTATGGCTATCGCCCCTGGCTGCTGGAGACGTTCGTCGACGAGACCGAACAGACGGGGGCGAGCGTGCGCGCGGCCAACTGGGTTCGGGTGGGTGAGACCTGCGGTCGCGGTCGCCAGGACCGCCGGCACGCGGCGCCGGAAACGCGCAAGGCGGTGTATATGTATGCCTTGGAGCCGGCGGGGCGCACCCGCCTCGCGGTGCCTGCACCGGTCGTGGCGCCGCTGGCGGTTGGCGACGGTCTCGACGCCGCGGTCTGGGCGGACCACGAGTTCGGCGGGGCGCGTTTGGGCGACGCGCGTCTGAGCGCGCGGCTGGTACAGAGCGCGCAGCAAATGGCAGAGTCTCCGATGCGCGCCATCACCGGCGCCGCCCACGGCGCCCGCGCGATGGTCAAGGGCCATTACCGGCTGATCGACCAGCCCGCCGACAGTGCGGTGACGGTCGACAACATCCTCGCGCCGCATCGCGAGCAGACGCTGCGCCGGATGCAGGCGCACGACACGGTGCTGTGCATCCAGGACGGCACCCGGTTGAACTTCACCCGGCGCGGGCAGACGCAAGGGCTGGGGGCCATCGGCTCGAACCAGACCGGGGCGGTGGCGCGCGGCCTGGAGTTGCACACGACCTTGGCCGTCAATCCCGACGGGGTGGCGTTGGGTGTGCTGCGGGCCGCCTTCGACGCGCCCGCGTCCCCCAACTCCGAGGCGGAAGGCGAGCCGACCCCAAAGCCGCGCGAGAAGCGCAAGGCGTTCCGTTGGATCGAGGGGCTGCGCGACTGCGCGCAGGCAGCCGAGCAATTGTCCCAGACCCGCGTGGTGTGCGTGATGGACCGCGAGGCCGATTTCCTCGACCTGTTCGTCGAACACCGCGCGGCTGCCCCGCAGGTCGACCTGCTGGTCCGCGCCAAGGCCGACCGCGTCCTCGGCAGGGAAAAGACGCCCGCCGGGCAGACGGTCTCACGCCGTCTGTTCGATACGGTGCGCAACGCGCCGGCCCGAGGCGCCGCCAAGGTCGAGGTGCAGCGGCTGAGCGCGCGCGTGAAGGCCAGCAAACAGGCCCGCAAGGACCGCCGGGCGGAGCGGGTCGCCGACGTGACGCTGCGCTACCAGCAGGTGCCGCTGCCCTGCCCCGGCGACGAGCCGGTCGCACTGTGGGTCGTCCACGTGCGCGAGGAACAACCGCCGCCCGCGGCCGAGCCGCTGGAGTGGTTCCTGCTGACCACTTTGCGTGTGAGCAGCGCCGACGACGCCACGCGCATCCTGCAATGGTACGTCCGGCGCTGGCGCATCGAAGAATACTTCCGCGTGCTCAAGTCCGGCTGCAAGGTCGAGGAGTTGCAGCACCACACGGCCGAGCGGCTCGAACGCGCCATGGCCATCAAGATGGTCATCGGGTGGCGCATCCAGTTGATGGTCCAACTCGGGCGCGAAGTGCCCGACCTGCCGGGCGACCTGCTGTTCTCCGATGGCGAGTTGCGCGTGCTCGCCACCTTCGCCCGCTCACGCAAGCTGCCGCCGCCGGCGCGCCTCGGCGACGCTGTCGGTCTGGTCGGGCGCCTCGGCGGGTGGCTCGGAACCAACGCGACCCGCCCGGCGCACAGTTGATGTGGCACGGCTACACTCAACTGGTTGCCATGGCCTTCGCCTTCGAACTGCGGGACGAGTTCGGATGACCTCCTGCTCACTACAGTCCAGCCCCGGACATCCGGGGCACCGGCAGCGCTAGGCGCCTAGCATGTAGCCGGCGCGGCCGGCGAACCGGTCGATTCCGGACCGTCCGCTACCCGATACCGTATCCGGACGACGGCAAGCTGCAGCGCGTCCCATCGCCGGACACGCTCGGGATCGCGGACGGCATCTAGCTGATGCTACCGTTGCCGTCGAAACATGCGGGTGTGTTTGGCGGGGGGCCACTTGGCGCACCACGTCAGCGATCGCGCAGGTGAGGAGGAGACATTGGGGAGTTCGGTAACAAGGCTGGCGCGTGTCGCTGACCGGTTGAGCGATGTCTTCGGGATCGACACTCGGTCCCTTGCCGTGTTCCGTATCGGGCTGGCTCTGACCATCCTCCTGGACCTCGTGCTCCGCGCACAGGATCTCGGAGCCCACTACACGGATGCAGGCGTGCTCCCGCGGGCGCTGCTCGCGGCCGAGGTCGGTTCGCGCATACCGTGGGCGCCGATCCTGCTCAACCTGAATCCGCACTTCCTCTTCGGCGGCCTCATCGGACAGGCCCTGCTGTTCGTCGCGGCGGGCGCGGCCGCCGTGCTGTTGCTCGCAGGCTGGCGGACGTGGTGGGTCACCGTCGCCTCGTGGATCCTGCTGGCATCGCTGCACGCGCGGAACCCCGGAGCCCTCAATACCGGCGACGTCGTGCTCCGGATGCTACTTTTCTGGTCGATGTTCCTGCCGCTCGGCGCGCGCTGGTCGATGGACGCTGCACGGCGCAGCGGGTGGTCTTCGTTCCGTCCTCGTGTCGTGGTCGGCGGCGCCGCCGCGGCGCTCCTTCTGCAGGTCGCGTTCATCTACGCCTTCAATGCGCTGTTCAAAACCGGCGCGGCATGGACGACCGACTTCACGGCCCTCGAAATGGCTCTCGCAGGCGAGACGTGGGCCAGCGCGTGGGGCCAGCGGCTCCTAGAGTACCGGGCGCATTCCCGATTTCCCGGTCACGCGCTCACACCCACCGGCGTCATGGCCATCCGCTGCAAACAGTTCCATCTGCCGGACTTATAGAAAGACCGCAGGAGAAGAATCGCGTCGACGCTCTCCGGTAGCCAATAGATGGAGGCGCCCTTGATGCGGAGATTGATGACGCGACGGATGGCGCTTTCGACGGCACCGCTGCCCCGCGGAAGCCCGAGCCCGACCATTGTGGTGTAGGCGAAACGATGACGGTTCTTCAGGAAGTAGTTGAGGTGCGTGCGGATCTTGCCGGCCGTGCGCCCGCGGCACAGCTCCCGCAGGGCCGTGATCACCTCGTCCACCCGTGCTCGCTTGAGCAGCCCCCGCGTGCGGTTGAGCCAGCGGGTGCGTTGCGTCGCGCTCCAGCGGCGCAGCTTGACCGCGTCGGAGAGTTGCTTCGCGGCATGATAGAAGTCGATCAGCCCCAGCACCTGTGTCGGCGAGAGCCCGAGCGCGGCGATGAGGCGCGGGATGCGTTGCCAGATCCAGGGCGCGCCGTCGGCGATGAAGAGCACCTTGTCAGCGGCGTTGAGGCCGATCTGCCGCGCGTACGACAACAGCAGGGCGAAGACCGCCTCCGGTCCCCGGAGCGTGCCGTCGATGATCGGGGCCCACGTCTGAGACGGTCGCCCGTCGTCGCCGACGACGTACAGGATGAGGAGCTTCGGTTCCTTCCAGTCGGTATGGAATCGGTTGCGCCCCTTCTTCGTCTTGGGGCCACGCTTCTTGCGCCTCACACGGACGCGGCCCCCGTCGAGGGAGACGACCACCCGCTTGCCGGTCACGCGGTCCAGCAGGCCGCACGCCGCGCTCTGCTGGGCCGCTCGGGCCCGCGCAGCGTAGCGATAGGCGGTCGAGCGGAGGGTCTTGATATCCAGGGCGATGCCGTCGGAGCGGAGCTGCGCCTGCGCTTCGGCCAGCGAGCTGAGCATGGCGACCGCGCGGCTTGCATCCGAGGCCAGCTTCGGCGTGCACCGGTCGTAGATGCCCAGCACCACCAAGGCGGGGTAGAGTCCCGGCCTCCGCTTCGCCCGACGGGCGTGTTTCTCGCGGTAGTACGGCGTCGTGACCGGCACCGTCGTGCCCCGGGAGGTGCGAACGTTGACGGTCTCCAGGCCGTCGCTCCGCATCCGCCGGGGCAGGTGGCGCACGAGGGCGCTCGCCGCGTCGCCAACCGCGGCGGAGCGCACCGCGCGTTGCAGCACGGGGGTGAGGAGGGCGCCGAAGAACTCGTCCGCGATGGCCCGCAGCTGCTCTTCGCACTGCTCCGCTTCCTCTGCCGACCTGGGCGCTCGAGCACGCGCCTCAAACTCCAGCGCCCGCCGGAGGGCAGTGCGCAGGTGGACGGGAATGTTGCCAAGATCGATCTCGCGGCTCGGGGTGTCGATGGCGCTCTTGTCCATTTCAACGCACCATCATGGGCAGTCCGAGCCGTAATGTCCAGTACCACCCTCCCCGTCTGTCCGAAGACCGGCTCAACCTCCCCCAGCCTCACAGTCCATCTTTGCCTACACACTGCACTGCTCCGGGAAATCGGGAATGCGCCCGGCGGAGCTGCGCCTGCGCTTCGGCCAGCGAGCTGAGCATGGCGACCGCGCGGCTTGCATCGGAGGCCAGCTTCGGCGTGCACCGGTCGTAGATGCCCAGCACCACCAAGGCGGGGTAGAGTCCCGGCCTCCGCTTCGCCCGACGGGCGTGTTTCTCGCGGTAGTACGGCGTCGTGACCGGCACCGTCGTGCCCCGGGAGGTGCGAACGTTGACGGTCTCCAGGCCGTCGCTCCGCATCCGCCAGGGCAGGTGGCGCACGAGGGCGCTCGCCGCGTCGCCAACCGCGGCGGAGCGCACCGCGCGTTGCAGCACGGGGGTGAGGAGGGCGCCGAAGAACTCGTCCGCGATGGCCCGCAGCTGCTCTTCGCACTGCTCCGCTTCCTCTGCCGACCTGGGCGCTCGAGCACGCGCCTCAAACTCCAGCGCCCGCCGGAGGGCAGTGCGCAGGTGGACGGGAATGTTGCCAAGATCGATCTCGCGGCTCGGGGTGTCGATGGCGCTCTTGTCCATTTCAACGCACCATCATGGGCAGTCCGAGCCGTAATGTCCAGTACCACCCTCCCCGTCTGTCCGAAGACCGGCTCAACCTCCCCCAGCCTCACAGTCCATCTTTGCCTACACACTGCTCCGGGAAATCGGGAATGCGCCCAGAGTACCCGGAACTGCTGAACGTGATGACCCGGTTCGTCATCGGCCTGGAGAGGTATGGTCCAATCCTCGCGTTCCTGCCATTCTTCAACGGTCCCGCGCGCATGCTGGCCGTCGTCCTGTTCGTGGCCTTCCACACCGGAATCCTGATCTGGATGCGGACGGGGATCTTCCCCGTGGCGTGCATCGTCGCGTGGCTCGTGTTCCTGCCGACGTGGCTATGGGAGAAGCTCGGTGTCGGCGGCGACGTCGCGAGCCGTCTCCGGCTCCCGCGGTGGCGGGGTCTGGCGGCGCTCGCCATCCTCGGCTACGTCTTCCTCTGGAACGTCGGCACCGTCTGGGATGGTCTGAGGCCCCGAGGGATGTGGAGCGCCCCCGCGTACCTGCTGCGGGTTGAACAGCGCTGGTCGATGTTCTCGCCCCAGCCGCCCTCGCGCACGCGTTACCTGGTCGCGCGCGGCGAAACAGTCACGGGAGCGGCGATCGACATCCTGAACGGAGCTGCGCTCGGACAGATCGACCGGCGGCCGGCGGGGCGCTACGACCGAGTGCGCTGGCGCAACTACTTCGGCTACGTCATCTCGAATGGCACGCCCGAGCTCCGCGAGCGTCTCGCTGCCTATCTGGGGGACGGCTGGAACTCGTTCCGCGCCGGCCGGGAACAACTGACGAGCGTGCGCCTGTACTCGGTCCGCGAGGCACTCCGCGCGGGCGGAACCGATCAGCTTGCGGATCGCGATCGGCGAGTCCGGGAACTGGCACTGGTACCGATCCGGGCTGGGCCCTGAGGGGGCGGGCGGTGCCGCCCGAACGATGGTTCCTGCGGTTCGCGCTCAGCCGCGGATCAGGCCGGCGTGCGGATCCCGGCCGGCTCGTCCGCGGCCGGCCGCACCGCGACCGTCGCCAGCAGGTATCCGTGCCGCCGCAGCCACGGCCAGCGGCGCGAGGCCCGGTCGAACGGCGCGCACAGCGCCCCGGTCAGGCGGGCGAGCGGCCGGAGCCACGAATGGCAGGCGAGGTCGAGCATCCGCAGCCAGCCCGGTATGAACAGGATGCCGGTCTCGGCGGTCACCGTGAAGCCGGCCCGCTCGAGCATCCGGCGGAAGACGGGCCGCGCGTACGACTTCTCGAAGCCGTAGTCGTACAGGCCCAAGTGGTAGAGCGCCGCCACTAGGGCCGGGCGCAGGAACGGGTCGCGGCGGTTCGGGACCCCGATCACGGCCCGGCCGCCGGGACGCAGCACGCGGAAGATCTCGCGCAGCGCGCCGTCGGTGTCGTCGAAGTGCTCGACGGTCCCCATCGAGTAGATCGCGTCGAAGCTCCCGGAGCGGAACGGCAGCGTCCGAACGTCGCCGCGGACGCCGCCCAGGGCGAGCCCCGCCGCCGTGAAGCCGGCGCGGGCGTCGGCGACGATGGCGCCCGAGATGTCGACCCCGAACGCGTGCGCCCCGCGCCCGGCGGCCCAGCGGAGGATGCGGGTGTTCCGCGCCTCGTCCCAGAGATCGGTCTTGAGCACCCGGCAGCCGGCGAGGTCGGGGAGGTGCGTCCGCAGCAGCCACTGCTCGTCCTCGCGGTACTGCTCGGTGGAGCGGGCGCCGCCCAGATCGGGGAAGTTCGTGCCGACGTCGGTCCAGAAGCCGCGGTAGCGCGCCTCGCTGTCGGCATCGCCCGCTGCGATCGGCGCCTTACGCACCGTCCGTCCGCGACGCGGATGATCCGCCGGCGATCGCCAGCTCGCGCCAATCGGACGACCCGGGCGCGAAGCAGAGCGTGTCGAGCGCGTCGCGCAGCCGCTCGGCCTTCGAGGCGTTCGAGGCGCGGTAGTCGCAGACGTGGAGGTCGAGGGTGGCCCGGTCCTGCTCCGGCCAGAGGTGCATCACCACGTGGGATTCGGCCAGCACCCAGACCAGCGTCGCGCCGCCGCCGGGGAAGGGGACGGACTGCTCGGCCACCACGTTCAGCCCGGCCGCCCGCACCCGTGCGGTCACCGCGGCCAGCATGCCCGCCGCCGCGTCTCCGGCCGCGCGCAGGTCTACAGATCGGGTTCCGCCCCCGACGAAATGATGTGCGATCACAGGTAGTCGTTCCGGGATACGGGGCCGCCCGCCATCGACCAGCCCATGCGCGTGCAGACGATAGCACAAGTCGCATGCCAACGCCAAAAACGCACGCGGCGGGACGGGGCGCGCCGATAGCGAGTCGCGAGGGGCATTCGCAGCGGACCTCGAACCGGTGTTTCGGTCGTTCCTGGTGGGGGCATCAGGGATGGCCCGGTCAGGGCGCGGGGGCCCCGGCGGATGTCCCGACGTCGCCGTCCAGCCGGTCGCGGTCGATCGTCCCCGTGACCTGAAAGAACCGCAGCGGTATCGGCAGGCGCACGACCGCCTGCGGGATCCGTCCGCGGGTCATTTCCAGGGCGCGGTGGTCGACCTGCGTCCCGCCGATCGCCGCAAGCTCGAGATCCGCCGCGAGGAACGAGAACTCGTCCCGCCCGACGACGAGGAACACGGGGCGCCCGCGCGCCAGCCAGTCGCCGATGACGCGCCGCAGCACCTCGGCGTCGGGATTCCGCTGGACGAGGATGGTGTCCACGTCATGGAGGTAGGCCAGCGACGTCGGAATGTGCGTACCGGCCAGATCCGGACTCATCAGCACGACCGCCCGCTCCGGGAACAGCCGCGCCACCGGCGCGAGGCGATCGTCCCACATCGGCTGGCCGATCACGGCGAGACTCGGGCGCGCGACGAGTCCCACGAGGAGCGCGCCGGCGGCCAGGGTCAGCCCCGCCCGATACCTGGCGGCGGGCACGCGCGCCAGCAGGCCGACAGCGGTCAGGGCGGCGAAGAGCATCGTGAGGGGGAGGACTACCGGCACGTACCGCCGCATCGATCCGATCTGCAGGCCGGTCTCCAGCGGGTCGTACAGATAGTGCAGGCCGACGACGCCGAGGAGCAGGCCGGCGAAGACCAGCCCCGGCGGCGCGGCGGCGCGCCGCGCCGGTCCCAGCCCCGCGAGTCCCAGCGCCGCGAGTCCCAGCGCCGCGAGCCCCAGCACCGGCCAGGAGACGTACCAGCTCAGCCAGACGATCGTTTCGCCGAACCGGCCCGTGTCGTACGCCGTCACGAAGGCGGCGCCGTAGACGACGATCACGCCCACCGCGGCCAGTCCCCACACCCGCCGGGGCCACCGCTCCGCCGGCCGGCGGAGCCCGACCACGCCCGCGGCCACCAGCAGCCCCGCCGCCAGGGCCGCCCCCGCCTGCAGCAGCGCGGAGTCCTGCAGCAGGCCGAGCACCTCGGACGTCCGGATCTGGTACGCGATGTACGGCTTGTAGTGAGAGTCGAAGCTGAGGTAGTGCCCGAGGTTGTGGGCCACCAGGAGGCCGAACACCCCGAGCAGGGGCAGGAGCAGGGGCGGGGGCGGGTCGTCGGGCCGCGTGCGAGAGAGGAGCCGCACCGCGACGACGGCCAGCAGGAAGACGCTCAGCAGGACGTTGAGATCGACCTTGGCGAAACAGGCCAGGCCCAGGAACCATCCCGCGGCGCACGCCCACCGCGGGGCGCCGCGGGCGGACGCCACCAGCCACGCGAGCACCCCGGCCATCACGAAACACTGCGCGACCGTCTCCGGCAGCGGGATCTTCGCGAACCAGATCTGCGGCATCGAGACGGCCGTGAGCGCGGCCGCGAGCCAGGCGGCGCGCACGCCGCCCAGCCGCCGCGCCACGCACCACAGGCCGATCAGGCTCAGGGTCGCGAAGAGGGGGGCCACCACGAGCGCCCCCTGCGGCGAGACGAAGGCGTGGCCCAGGGCGGTCAGGACCGGAAACAGCGGGGAAAAGCCCGCGGTGACCGTCGGGTAGGTGATGTCGGCGATCAGGAAGCCGCCGGGGAATCGTGCAAACCGGCCCGTCCTGTCCCCGGGCACGCGATTCCGGAACAGCTCCGCACGGCTGGCGGGCGACAGTTGGCGCAGCAGCGGATCCTCGAACTCGAGCGCGCCATGGCGGACGATCTGCCGGCTGAAGTTCAGATAGACGGTGGCGTCGCCGGCGGCCATCTCGGTGTGGTACGGCGGGAGGAACAGCGCGGCACACAGCAGGATCCCGGCCGCCGCCGCCAGCGCCGGCTTCAGCCCGCCGCCGGCCGTGGCGGACGCCGGCGGAACCGTGCGGAGGACGCCCCGCAGGCCGAACCCGATGATCGTGACCGCGACCAGGAACGCCACCAGGCCCAGCCGGAACCAGCCGAGCTCGGCGAGCACCAGCAACGACCACGCCACCGCGCTCACGCCGAGCATGACGCGGAGGAACCAGCGCTCGACGCGCGCGCCACCGCCGTCTTCGGGGTCGGGCCTTCCCGGCTGCGCCGCGAGCATGGCGGTCAGGCCCTGCATGCGGCGAGCCGCTCGACGTCCGCGTCCACCATCATCCGGACCAGTGACCCGAAATCGACGCTCGGCCGCCAGTCCAGATCGGCCCGCGCCTTCGTCGCGTTGCCGACGAGACGGTCCACCTCGGCCGGCCGCAGCAGCGCCGGGTCGGTCCGCACGTGCTCGCGCCAGTCGAGGTCGGCGTGGATGAACGCGCACTCGACCAGATCCTGCACCGAAAAGCTGTTCCCGGTGGCGATCACGTAGTCGTCCGGCCGATCCTGCTGCAGCATGCGCCACATGGCCCGCACGTAATCGCCGGCGAAGCCCCAGTCGCGACGCGCGTCCAGGTTGCCGAGCGAGAGCGTGTCGCAGAGGCCCAACTTGATCCGCGCCACGCCGTCGGTGACCTTGCGGGTCACGAACTCCAGCCCGCGGCGCGGCGACTCGTGGTTGAAGAGGATGCCGGAGACGGCGAACAGGTCGTAGCTCTCGCGGTAGTTCACCGTGATGTAGTGGGCGAAGACCTTCGAGACGCCATAGGGGCTGCGCGGATAGAACGGCGTCAGCTCGGTCTGCGGCGTCTCGCGGACCTTGCCGAACATCTCGCTCGACGACGCCTGGTAGACGCGGATCGACGTGTCGACCTGCCGGACCGCCTCCAGGACGCGGGTGACGCCCTGCGCGTTGTACTCGCCGGTCAGCAGCGGCTGATCCCACGACGCGGGCACGAACGACATGGCGGCCAGGTTGTAGATCTCGTGCGGCCGGACCTCGTCGACGAGCCGGATGAGCGACAACTGATCGAGCAGGTCGGCCGGCCGCAGCTCGATGCGGTCCAGCAGATGGGCGATGCGCCAGTGGTTCGGCGCGCTGAGCCGGCGTGTGGCCCCGACCACCTCGTAGCCCTGCTCGAGCAGCAGCTCCGCCAGGTACGAACCGTCCTGCCCGGTGATTCCCGTGATGATGGCGCGTTTCGACATGTATGCCTCACAAGCCTACAACCTGCAAGCCTACGACGTGAAGATGCTCTGCCACGCCTTCCGGCTAGAATCGCCCGCGATGAGCGACCCGACGATAGACGTCGCCGTCGTGGGCGGCGGGGTGGTCGGACTGGCCGCGGCGTGCGCGGTGGCGGCCCGCGGCCGCACGACGTGCGTGCTCGAACGCCTGCCCCGCCCGGGGCTGGAGGCGAGCACCCACAACAGCGGCGTCGTCCATGCCGGCATCTATTACCCGCGGGATTCACTGAAGGCCGTCCTCTGCGTCGAGGGACGCGAGCGGCTCTATGCGTTCTGCGAGGAGCACGGCGTGCCGTGCGCGCGGTGCGGCAAGCTGATCGTCGCCGCCGCGGACCAGATCGGCGCGCTCGAAGCGCTGGTGACGCGGGGACACGCCAACGGGGTGACGGACCTCGAAATAGTCGACCGCGCCTTCGTCCGCCGGCGCGAGCCGCACGTGGAGGCGGAGGCGGCCATCTGGTCGCCGTCGAGCGGCATCGTGGAGGCCGAGGCCTACGTGCGCGCCCTGGCGCGGGTGGCCGCGGCGCGCGAGGTGGCGCTGCTGCCCGGCGCCGGCGTCGACGGCGGTGACGCCCGTCCCGACGGCCTGGCAATCCGGACCGCGCGCGAGACGATCCTCGCCCGCACCGTGGTCAACGCGGCAGGCCTCCACGCCGACGATGTCTCCACCGCGCTCGGCGGCGAGACCTTCACGATCCACCCGGTCCGGGGCGACTACGCGGAACTGGCGCCGGCGGCGCGGCATCTGGTGAACGGCCCGGTCTATCCGCTGCCGGACCCGAGCGGCCACGGCCTCGGCGTGCACCTGACCCGGACCACGTGGGGCAGCGTGACGCTGGGCCCGACCGCGCGTTACCAGGCGCGCAAGGACGACTACGAATCGGACCGCGAGCCGCTCGCCACGTTTCACGCGGCGGCCCGGCGGCTTTTGCCCGGCCTCGAGCCGGATCAGCTCCGCCCCGGGGGCAGCGGCATCCGCGCCCGGAGCGCCCCCGCCGAGCAGACCTTCTCGGACTTCCTGATCCGCCGCGACCGGCGGCAACCCCGGCTGGTGCAGGCCGCGGGAATCGACTCGCCCGGACTGACCGCGTCTTTGGCCATCGCCGAACGGGTCGCGGACTTGGTGGACGAAACGCTGGCATAGCCGCGCCTCGACCGCGAATCTGGAGCAACGGCTGAAGGAGCCGCAGGCATAGCTCTCATCATTACGGCAGCCCCCAACGGACGAGTCCAGACGTCGGATCGCTCAGAGTGTTGTTCGGCGAGTCGCGACCGGAAATGTCCGTCTTCAACGCGGCGAATTCGCGACGAAGGAGGATCTGGACCGTCAGTACGAAGGCGTCACCGCGGTGAACTTCGACGATGCGACACGCTGGACCTCCTGGACGCCAGCAGAGATGACCTGAACGCCACGAAGGAAGCACAGGACTCCAGTCGACGCCGGGCTGTCGTCACCAGCCTACTCGCGCTGCTGGGGATACTCGTCGCGGTCTGGCGCATCATGGCCCTTGACTGAGGAGCCACCCCCTCTTCCCGTCTGTTCCCGGAAATCCCCAGAAAACACAGTAAACGCAGGGGGTTATGTCCGCCTCGGACGTCGCTGCCGGCCGTCAAGGCGCACTTCCGGGCTCTGCCGCACCTCGATGTTCTTCGTTATGCCGGCGTGCGCTTCCCGGTTCTCGGCGCGCACGTCATCGATGCGCCGATGCGTACCGACGATGGGAGGGATTCGAGCCAGCGTGACGCTGGAAAACAGAGACGACCGCGGAGCCGTGTACCTCGGACTGCGCGTCGAGGCGGACGTCCGACGAACGACGGTCGAAGGGATCGTCGACACCGGCGCGATGAGTCTCGTAATCCCGGTGGAGATCGCGACGGAGCTGCGGCTCCGACACTGGGGAACGAGAACCGTCCGACAAAGGGCGGTTGCCGGCCGTTCGGTCCCCTCAGCCGATCAGCCTGAGTAGACCAACTACCGCCCCGGTGACGGCGACTCCCGTCCCGATGATCCACTTAATCAGGCGGAGCTCGAGAGCGGCTGTCTCGGCTCGCAGTGTTTCCCGCAGGATGTCCGGCGTCACGTGGTCACCGTGCAGGGCCGCGCGCCCGATCGCGCCCGCGCCAGTACGTCGGCTTGCTCCCGCAGCATTCCGGTCGCTGTCAGCTCTTGGGCGACGCTGAGCGTGTCGAACATTCTCGTCTATCCCTTCGTCCCAGCGGGCGGAACGTCCAAGCCGAGCACGTACCAGAAGCCGGTCGGCTGATATTACCGCAGCAGACCATATCCGCCAGCGTCAACCTCGAACGCCCGGCAGAACCCGGCGCGCCCGCGCGAGGAGTAGAGTCGCAACGATGACGAGGGACACGTGGACGATCATCGGGACGATCGGACCGCCAGCATCGTGCGCACCTCCTCCAGCCGCGGCAGCAACCCGGACTCCCCACCCCGGAAACGCCGCGGCAATAACACCTGCGCCACCCACGACCGGAACGCCTGCGTCAACTCCTCGTCACCCTGCTCCCGCAGCAGACCGATCAACGACCCCAACAACTCCGGCAGCCGCTCCCGATCACGACTCGTCTCCAGCGTTCTCGCGCCGAGACTGACGCCGGCGTGCGTGTCGGGGGGAGGCGGCTGGCGCTTGCGCTCGAACTCCATCGTCAGCGCGACCGACCAGCGCCCGGCCTTCAGCGAGAAGGTCGACCCGACCACGCGCGCCCGAAAGCGCGGCACCTCCAGCAGGCGCAGGCGATGGCCCCACGGAAGCTCGATGTACCTGTCGGCGATGTGGATGTCCTGGCCCGAGAGGTAGACCGCTTGAATCGCTGGCCTCGCGGTGCTGGCGCGTGAGCACCCGGACGGGCACGGGCGCGCGCGGCGGACGGGCACGTGCGAGCCTGCGGCGCCAAGCGCCGCCGAGAACTCAACGCGGCGGTGAACGTCGCACGGCGGGCCGGTGCGGATCCGGTTACCGGTCCGGATCGCAGGGGCCAGCGGGTGAGCCCCGGAGTCCGCCTCGTGCGGACACTCTTCGCCGGTCATGCCGGCAGGCGCGCCAGTCTTGCGGCGCTGCAGGCGGGACCACGGCTACGCGGGGCGGTCATCCACCAGGCGGGACGCCGGAGCGGTTCGCCGCGTGGCGCAGATGGTCTGCGTCCGCGGCTACGACGCTCACGAGAACCGCTGGATGGTCGAGGGCGCAGCAGTTTCCTCGAGGACGCCGCGGCGCGGGCTACGTCCGAGGCTAGACGACGCGAGCTTGGCCGCCTACATCGCCGAGCTCCACGACGCGCGCCACGTGCTCGACGAAGACATGTCCCCGTCGGGATGCGCGGTAGCCGATATGAACGGCGATGCCCGCATCGATCTGGTCTGCATCGGCGGTCGCACCGCCAACCTCAAGTGGTACGAAGACGTTTCGCCGTGAGCGGGTTTACCGGCGCCGGTCGGTCCTCAGTTCCCTGATGCGCCGGCCGGCCGGTGCAGCCGTTCCAGGGTCTCGAGGCGCTGGTCGACCTTGCCGAAGGCGATCTCGACGGCTCGCAGGCGGTCGTCCATGCGACGGAGGTCGTTGCGGATATCGGCGTTGTCAGCGGAGAGGTCGGCCTTGACGGTGTCGATTCGGTCGATGAGTTCGGTGCGCAGGTCGTCGATGCGGGTGTTCACGTCGTCGATGCGGGTGATCACGCCGGCGAACTGCACGGAGAGCAGTCCGCTGAGCGAGACGGCCGCGGCGACGATGGTTCCGATGATGGCTTTAGTGTCGGTACTCATGGGTTTGTGCGCCGTTTTCCCCTACGATATCATCGTTCGGCGCCGCCGGTAAAGTGCAATCACGTGCACGGATCGCGCCTGGGTTGCCTGGACGGAAGGGCGCCACGGATCGACCTCGGCGGCCAGTGCAATCACCTGCACAGGGTCGCTTTGCCCGAGGACCGCGCTTCGTCACCCACGTCATCGACGGTGCACTGATCAGCGGCTAGCAGTCGGCTAGCAGCCGGTGGTGACGGACCTGAATCGCGACGGGCGGCCGGACGTCATCGGTCTGTCCACGCGGACCGAAGAGCTGGCCTGGTACGAGAACCCGGGCTGGGAGCGGCACGTGCTGACCACCGAGCTGAGACGCTCCATCAACGCGGCGGCGCGAGATCTGGACGGCGACGGGATTCCGGAGATCGCGCTGGGTGCCCGTCTACTGGTACCGACCCGTCGCGAAGAGGCCGGCTGCGAGGTGAGCATCCGGACGTTCCTGCTTGACGTCCCGGATGTCCTGCTTGACGCCGTCGATGTTCTTCGTTATGCCGGCGTGCGCTTCCCGGTTCTCGGCGCGCACGTCATCGATGCGCCGATGCGTACCGTTCACGAGCGCGTACATCACGCTGGCGAGCGCAACGTCCACCGTGATCACCGTGCCGATGATCCACGCCGTGTCGGGGTTCATGCTTTCATCCTACCGCGGGTTCGCGGCACCTCGCCACGCGAACCGAGGCCATCGTGGGACCGGCCGGGAGCCAGGTCCTGATCGGACAGGTCGTGCTCGAAACGCTCGACCTTGTCGCCGACTGCAGAAACCGGACGCTGGCGCCGCGCCATCCGGAAGGGCCAGTCCTGGCCATCCGCTAAGCCCAACCCCATCGCCGAGCGGGTCGCGGACCTCGTGGACGAAACGCTGGCATAGCCGCGCCTCGACCGCCTGTGTCCGCTCCGCTGATCCCGATCTGCTCGTTGCTGTCGGCGGCGGGGATGATTGCTCGCTCGAGTGTCACCAACCGTTGGTCGACCTTGGCGAATTCGATCTCGACGTTGCGCAGGCGTTCGCCTATCTCCCGCACGTCGGTCCGGAGGTTGCCGACATCCCCGTCGAGGTCGGTGAATCGGGTGTTCATTTCGGCTCGCAGGTACCCGATCCGGCTGTTCAAATCGTCGTTCAGGTCGTTGACCCGCCTGTGCAACTCGCTGTTCTGGTTGATGGCGATCGCTCCGAGCGCCACGATGATGCTCCCGATCGTCACCATCGTCCCGATGATTGCCCACGTGTCTTTCGTCATCGTTTCTGACTCTACCCCTCTCGTCGTACCGTCGCAACTCGCCGTGCCGGTGTCCCGCGCTCCAGCGTTAGACGCTGCCCGAACCCGAGAACTTGGCAAGTTTCGTTCGCGAGTGCTTTGCTCCCTTCGGCGGAGTAGAACTCGAACTGCCGCCGCGTGAACCGATGCGCGAGCCTCCGAAGTTCGATTGAGACGGCGGCGATGGTCGTGCTCGATACGAGCAAGGAGGTCGGAAGGGCCAGGGACCGGCTCTATCAGGTTTCGCCTCGGCGGCATTCTCACCGCAACCGTCGGGCCGTTGTCGTTGGTGGCCCAACGGCGTTGATCGTCTCGATGACGCGGTCGATCTGCCACCCGTCGAGAACCCCGCTCGCAGCCGCGGTCAGCTCGGCGGATGAGCGTGCCGATGTTCGCCCGCGGAGCAGCAGCAGGACGCCGCCCGAGCGGAACGGCTCCGTCGGCTGGCCGACCTCGACCGCCGGGGCTGCGTAGTCGCCTATCATCGTCGACCGATTCGCATGGCGGGGCGCGGCGCGGTCGATGTGCGACTTGTCGTGCAGGACCCCTGTGGCCACGTGAAGAGGAACCCCCAGGTTTCGGTCAACCTGTCAGTCGATGACCTCCTTCGTTGAAGTACTGCTTCTCGGCTGTCGGGCAAGAGTTGCCTTTGACCGTGCGCGGAGCCGGTGTCAAGGCCGAAGCTCCGCGCAGCGGGAGCGGCGCGTAGCCGGTGCTCGACGCCGTTGAGCGGTCCGCCGGATGCGGCCACGTCAGACCATTGACCCAGCGCCGGTGCGCCTGGGTCCACGCGCGACCCGGATAGTGCAGCCCTCGGCGGAGCAGCAATTTGCCGAGCCGGTGCCGGCACCGCTGCCGATCCGCGCGCGCCTCGCTCGCTCACATCGCTTGCCGAGCACAGGTATCGGCCGGCGCACCGCGACGGAGACGTGCGGCGCAAGCGATTCGAAGACGGGGCACAGGAATTGTGGCCAGATCGGCGGATTGCACAGCAATCCTGTCCAGAGAGTCACGCTTGCGGCGAGACGGGCAAGCGCACAGAATGAGAGTGGCCGCAGGACCGGCCCAGGGGGGAAGGGAATGCAGGGGGCAACGATAAGAGGCGAACGCAGCCTGCGCGCGACACTTCGGCAGGGTGCTGCTCGGCAACTCGGAACGGGCGCGACGGACGACGAGATCGAAGAGCTGGCCAAGCGCCTGTACGACGGGCCGCGGCACAAGGACGCCGGGAAGCGGACGCCCATGGAACGGCGCCACGAAGAGCGCATGCGCCAGACGACGCGAGACGCGCTGGAGCGAGCGGACAGAAGATGATCCTGGTCGACACGACCGAGCTGATGCGGCCGACGCAACGCAAGCTCCACGCCGCTTGGCAGGAGCTACAGGGCCGGCAGGTGCTCGCCACGCCGAGCGTCGCAAGGGAGCTCGCGCCCCTGGCCGTCGACGTGCCGTGGATGGGACGGCCAAGCGACGCCGAGAACAGGCTAAAGGCCGGCGGATCAAGGTTGCCGAAGCGGCGCCAGAACGAACTGCGGCAACAGGCTTGGTGGGGAGAGATGTGGGCTGACGGGAAGAGCCCGTACCGCATCGTCACGCTGACCCCAGAACAGGAGGAACTGGCCGAACGGATACGGACAGTCATCGACCCGGCCTGTTTCCCGAACACCGACCCGGAAGACATTCCCGACCTCGGGAACGCGGCAGTCGTGAGCGAAAGCATGGCGGTCGGCGCCAAGCTGCTGCTGACGAGCGACCTACGGAGCATCGACCACATTGAAGTCAACCGCTGGACGGTCGAACACGGCACGGAATGGGAAATCCCGGCAGAAGAGACGCTGTACGACGCGGACCTGACATTCATCAACTGGACGAAGACTCCCGCCGAGTTGGAACGATGGATCCAAGCCGGGCTGCTCGCGTGCTGGCCAGCAGCGAACAACGCCGCGGCGGGCGAGGTGCTCGATAGCACAGAAGATGGCATCGGCCGAATGACTCATGGCGACGGCGGCAAGCTGCGCCAAGCAGGCCGGCGGCTGCTCAACGGGCTGCGGAAGCACCCCGACCCGGACGACTTGGTCGAGCGAACCCGACGGCTGCTGCCTAGTCCGACGGTCGAGAGCGACCGCCGGCACCCGACGTACGCCGGCGGACCCTACCGCTGAGAAACAAGCAACCCTGCGGCGGCTGCGTGCCGCTCGCTCTGGCCTATCACGTAGGCATCCGCGCCGAAGACGGCTGGATCGCCTGAACCGACGATGGCGACCCGGCATGGCTCTGCCCGCCGTGCTATCACCGCGAGTAGAGCTCACCGAGAGCGTGTTCACGATGGGCGTGCGCACCGGCTACGACGACGTCGTGCCGGTATTCGGAAACTACGTGCCGGTCGCACCGCCGGCCGGCTGTAGTGCGGGCCGTGCCTGAGCAACGAGTACGGCGAAACGGCCGGCCCGGCCATCATGCACCCCTGAAAGCTCCCGGCTGATGGCGGGAGCAGACTCGCCGCACCGGCACGCCGGACCGGCGCGAAAAGGCACCGACCCAGGGGCCGCGACGTTCCGGGACTCCCGCGATGCAGCCACCGGCACAGGAATCCTGGCCGCAAGGGGAAACACAGGAATCCTGGCCAAGCGGCCAGATATCAAGAGGATCCACATGCTGGCGCGTGCGCAAGCGGTTCCTCGGCGCCGGCAACGAGATGCGGCCGATGTGCGTCAACGCGGACTGCGCCGAGCAGTCGACGCCGTCCGCGATGCGCCAGGCCGCCGCGTGCTCCCAGCGTCAGGACTCTAGCGAGCTACGGGTCTGATTTCGAGGCTCTGTGCGAAGGCCTTGGGGGCGGGGACTGCCCCGCCCCGTCGTGTTCCTTTGATGCTCCCTTTCGTCATGCTGATGGATCGCGCTCGTCTGGTCGCCCCCGGAACTACCCCCTGCCCCCCGCGTGGTGGTCGTTACCGGCCTGGCTGGTGTCTATGCGGCGTCCGCTAGGACGGACCTCCGGCCCGGCGAGCCCACCGGCGACGGTCGCGGGCATCATGAGGCTGGCGCGCGGTGTTCTTGATGTCGGCGTAGAGCGCGTCGACGCTCTCCTGTTTCGAACCGGAGGGGATCGGCAACAACGTCAACAACGTGGCTGTCAGCATGCGAGCCGACCGTTATCGGTCGGTGTCTATGCTTCGGCGGCGGGCTCAATTGCAGACTGGTTGCCCTGGCTTACTTCCCCGGCCTGGGTGGTGGCATCTTGGCATCAGGATAGCCCCCAACCCTCAGCCGTCCGGCCACGGCGCCGATGCACTCGTTGGATGAACGGCCGTGATGCGTCTTCACGCCTCTACGCAATGCTGCAGCGATCACCACGATAGACCGAGCAGACCGGGACGAGAACGATGCCGGCAACGAACAAGCGATTCATCGCCTACGACGAGACCGCCATCTTCGGGAGCGGCACGACACCCGAACAAGCCCTGGAAGACGTGCGGCGCCGAAACAACGCAACCCGTCGCACAGAAATCGGGAAACTCCCAGAGCGCAGCCTGGAGACGGCACCCGCAACGGCTGCGCTGATCCAGGAGTTCGAGGAACGAGGCGGCCAACTGGCGTGGGGAGAGCTGTCCGACGGCACCCACTGTACGCTCGACGAGGCGAACGACGCAGAACGCGACGGACGCGCCTGAGAAGCGAACGTTCTGGAAATCTGCGGGGAGCGCCAAGGCTCATCCGTTCGCGGGACGAGCACACATCAAGCGCGCCGTGCCACGCGGTGCCGACCGTCGCATCTTCGCCGCGCCTTCCGAGCAATCCGTATTCCGGGCTGCGCCGGTCCGCGCGCGAAGCCCCCGCCGGACTTCCGAGATCCGAAGGGTCAGATAGCCGCTCCGCCTCCACGACCCTCAGCCGGCGAGCGATCCGCTCGGGGGCGACATCGGCAGCAACCGCACGCCGGTTTCGGTCGTCCCGCGGTTCCATCGTCCACCCTCGCTGGGTTGAGGGCGGGGATGAACCCGGTATAGGGTCCCCGGAGCAGCGGGCAACGAAATCGGCTACCCCGCACAAGCGGGGATCAACCCGCCGTTCCATCTACCGGTTCCGGCCACGGCGTAACCGCCCCGCGCACGCGGGGGAAGGCTCACGATGACGCCACGAGACGCCGACCGGATCCGGATCCGGATCGTGGAAGAATGAACCGAGGGGGAACGTCATGCCGAGGCCGAAGGCCGGGCACAAGCGGCCCGGGGAGTACGAACGGCGGGACGCCGAGTTCGACCGGTTCCGCGTCGACACGCTGCGGGCACCGGAGCGCTTCGCGGACACGATAGCGAGCGACGAGGAGACTCTTCGCCTAGGCTACGGCAAGGACCTTACGCAGGTCGCCGCGAAGAGCGTCACCATCATGCTGCGGCTCTCGGCCAGCTGCGCCGGCTGGAGAGACCCGCCAACGGCGGCGGAGTTCCACGACGCATTGCGGGCGCCGGAACCCACCGTACGCCAACGGGCGATCCTCGCAGCGTTCGCGCGAGAAGCCGACTGGCGCGATCTCATCGCGGCCTGGGCCGAGCGGGCCTACACGATCCGCGAGCTGGTGACGGCGCTGCACCGCGCCGGACACGCGAAGTGCCGCGCCGCACGCTGGATCAACGGGTGGGCGCGATGAGCGAGGCACCGGAACTGAAGCTGGCCGCTTCGGCCGCGGGGGTATGGGCCATGGTCCGCGACGTCGTCGACGACGCGATGGCGAGCCTGGGAGAGAAGCCGGCGCAGTACCGCATCGGAGGCGGAACGATCCTGTCCGCCAGATGGGGACACCGCGAGAGCTTCGACATCGACCTGACGCTGCCCGGCGACACCGCGCTGGGCAGACTGCAGACCGAGCAGGGAGACCCGTCAGGGTTCGAGGCACGGCTGAAGGCGCTAGGCGGAAAGCCGGCGTACTACCCCGACCTGAAGCTCTGGCGGGTCGCCTTCGACGACGGCAAGCGCGGCCTCGACCTCTGGGCCCACGAACCGGAGATCGGGGCAGGCGAGGAGCAGCGGACAGTTCACGGCAGGGTCGAGACCGTCCTGTCGTCGGCGCAAATCCTGCGCGGCAAGCTCGAGCGCGCCGACATGCGGCTGCCGCGGGACGTCTTCGACATGGCCAAAGCGGCAGCCAAAGCGCCGAACGCACTCGAGAGCGCCGTGAACGCGACTTCGGCAAAGAACGCCGAACTCATCGCCCTCGACTGGTACTGGAACGGCCCCGACATCGCGAAAGAGGCGCCAGATCAACTGCTCGGCATACCCGACCAGGAACGGATCGAGCCCGCGAAGCTCGGGAACGTGGGCGCACACGCGATCAGCGGGGCTATCTATACGCACTGCCGAATCGAAACACGAGACGGAACGATCGAGGTGACGACGGCAACGAAGGACCGCAAGCCGCACACCACGCGGATCGCGGCCCACGAGGCCGCGATCACCTTCGAGGCAACCGGGCTGAACGGCTACCTGGAAAGAGCAGGACCCGGCGCGCGGGAGCTGCGGGAATACGGGCTCGCCGAGTGCGGACGAGGACGCAACGTCCTGATCCTGAACATCGAACCGGACAAGCGGACCCAATGGCGCACCGAGAAGGCCGGCGGAAACCTGAGCCCGGGGAGTGCACTGCGCGGGGGCAGAGCGGGCCGCCCGCCACCTTCGCGGGCCATTCGAACCAGTTCCCTCCACGGCTTCTCGCGCTAGCCGACGTTCCAGCTCACTACCCTAATCATCCAATCCCCCTTGATCTCCCCCCGCAGCGCTACGGCGAAATGGCCTACACCAACTCGAAGTCTATTTCGGGCTGGGTCTCCGTCTCGGCGACGCTGCGATCAGCGATTGAACTGGAGCCGGCTGCAGGCGTCCTCATGCAGCATGGTCACGTACGCCGCGGTCCCGCTGTCGATGACGAGCCGTCGTAACCGGAACGGTTCCGACCTTGTTCCCAATCGCGCTTCAATGTAGCTGCCGTCGTGGAAGGTCCATCGCACGGTTGCCCGTCCGGCGGCCTCGTCGTACTTGTCGACGCCTCTTCGCTTCCGCGGTAACAGCGATCGCAGCTCCGGCAGCGTCGTCACGTGTCGGTCGACGCGGGCGGCGAGCCGCCTGAACCACACGTTGGCCTCGGTCGGTCTGTCTTCGCCCTGGTGTACTCTTGCCTTCGTCTCCACCTGCACGAACGGCAGCAGGCAGTCTTCGTTGCTGAGGTCGTCCGTGGCACCGCAGGCGGCGAGCCATCCCGCCCATCCCATTGTGAGCAGCAATCTGGTGGCCGTCTTCCTTGCTTTCAACGTCTTCCCTGCTTCTGCCGGGCTTCTTTCCGGGCGCCTCGCTTGTTGTCTTGCAGGCCGACCTGCCCTTTCCTGCGGTTCTTGCGCACTGGTTCGTCGGCGTCGCGGTGTCCGCTCCGCGGTCTCTATTCGGTGCTTCACTGTGCTCTCGACCGTCTGATGTCGCCTGCGGCGGCCTGGCGCGCCCGTTTCAATGCAAGCCGCTTCCCGGTGCGCGCCGGCAGGTCGTCGCACAGCGTGCACTGGCAGCGCCCGTGCGTGCGCCGTCTTGCTGTCTGGTCCGATCGCTTCACCTTCCAGCTCCTTTCTATCCCTGCGGCCACACACCCGCGCGGTGCAGCCGAGGGTCGCCCGCCCGGCGGCGCCGTACTACCCCTGGCGCGGTGGCGAGCCATTCGATCTCGGCCCCGTAGGTCGTCACCAGGCCGCGCACGCGATGTGCGCCGACCGTTCGGCGCGTACTGCGGCCTCGCCGGCAATCGTCATCACGAGCAGCAGTGCGGAAAACGCCGCCGCGACAGCGACCGGCCAGTTGCGCTGAATCCTTGACACCATCGTTCACCCCTCCGATTCGATACGCCTCAGCGTGTCTTTCACCAGTTCCGGCACCCGCCGTTCGGCGTACTCCACGATGTCGCCGATGGGGGCCTCGAACCGTTCCCAGACCCTGTGCGCGTTCAGTTCTCTGGCGCCCTGCGCCGGATACAGGAACTCGCCGGCGTACTTCGTCAGGTGCTTGAGCTCGGCCTCGGTCATTCCCGCGGGCAACTGGCCGGCGATGGCCTCCGCCTGAGTCCAGAGCTTGTCGAGTCCATGCCGGTGTGCCACGCGCCATCCGCCGGCGACGATCAGCGCCTTGAGCGCGCGCTCCAGGGCGTCGACGAGGGACTCGCATTTGTGGATGTCCTTCTCGTCCGTCGCGAAGCGCTTGAGACGGTCGCGGGCGTCCTCGACCCATTCGACAGCCTTGTCGGGGTCGTACAGCGTGCGTCTGACCATGCCTTCTCCTGCCGCAAGCGCTCGCTCCGGATCCTTCGCGTAGACGGTGCGGCCTTCCGTCAGCGCGATGCCCTCCAGATAGGCCGCGCTGTAGCGGTACCGCTCGGCACTGGCGCGATCGGTAACGAAGACGTCGACCTGATCGCCGGTCCGTGTGCAGGTGCGCTTCCCGTCGGCGTGCCGCGCAGGGTCGCCGATCACCAGCAGGTCGATGTCGCTTTCCGGGCCCGCGGTCCCCTTCGCAACCGACCCGAACAGCACGATCTGCTCCGGCGCGGTCGCCGCGACGATCTCGTCCACCGCGGCGTTGACCCGCTGTTCAATCGTCATTCAGCCCATGCTACCGCGGTCGCCGCGGTTCCGTCCCCGACGGTGCGGGGTCCCCCCGGCATCCGACGGCCTCCTTTGGGTTCGGTGCAGGCCGATCCCCGCGCGCGCGGGGATGGACTCGCGGCGGAAGATCGCGGCGGCCACCGCACCGTAGAGCAAGTAGACGAGCACGGTCCGGAACCAGCCCCAGAAGAGGAACGAGAGTTGCGGGAAGACTGGTTCTCCTGAAACAGGTGTGGGTGGGTTGAGGCCGGTCCGCGGGACGACGGGATAGGCCCTCGCTGCGCTCGGAGCGCGTTCACCACGCACGGTCGGCCCCGGCCGTCAACCCGCTTCGCGGGTCCTCCGCTTGTCTGTTTACGATTGGGAAGTGCCGAGGCCGTCGACCAGGCCGACGGCGAGCTTGCCGCAGATCTCGTCGCGCACCGCGCACTCTCCGGTCAATCCGTATCTCGGGCTGCCCCGGTCAGCACGCGAAGCTCCCGACGAGCTTGGCCGATTCGGGGGTCTGACGGCTGCGCCGCCTGGCGGGTGGCGATCTCCACCCGCAGCCGTACCACCAGCAGGCGGCGCGCAGTCCGCTCGCGCGACGCGTCGTCAGCATCCGCACGCCGGCTACCGTCGTGGTCGTACTTCATCGTTCAACCCTCGTTCGGCCGCCGCGCATCGTTCGGTTGAACGCTCCGAAACGAAGAGCATCCGCGCCGCCGTTGGCCTGACGCCGTTCCACGGCGACCTCATGGTTCGACGTGGACCCAACTGGAATGGACGGTGCACGACCCGTGTGTCCATCCTGACTGAACTTCACCACATCGCGCGGCACCTCAGCGCGAAGGCGGCGACTCGCCCTCAAGTCAACGCGATCCTGTTGGCATAGGATCCGCTCATGATCGGCAGAGTCGCCGCGTGACGTCCCAAGACCCCCAAGACCCTGGAGCCGGGTGGGAACGCGAGTCGAGTCACTCGCGAACATCCCGCGAATGGGTCGGCGGCAGCCTCTCGGCCCCCTTCTTCATCCACGATCGCGCCGAGCCCTACCGGCCCTGCATCGTGATCTGGTTCGAACTACCGGACGGCTTGGTCGTCGGCCAGACGGTCGTCATGCCCGAGGACGCACGCGGCGCCGTCGCAAGCGCACTACGCAGCGCCTTGACGCAGCCCGAGGTCGGATTACCACGCCAGCCCCATAGTATCCGGGTTCCCGATGCGGCCACTGCTGCCCAGGTTCGCACCGAAGTGGCAGGAGAAATACCCGTCACGGTCGCCCCGACGCCGGAACTCGACGCCCTCTTCGATCAGGTGATCGCGTCGATGCAGGGTGAGGGCGTATCCGCCGCTGCGATAGAGAAACTGTTCACGGCCGGCCGTTTCCTGTTCGAGATCAAGCCGTGGACGTTCGCCTACGACTCGCAGGTGCTACGGATGGACATCCCGGCGCTCGGCGTCGACGGCGACTGCGTCTACGTCATCGGCCAACTCGACGAGAGTCCCGGCGTCCTGATTTTTGCGTCGTTCGACGGCTTCCAGCAGTTCCTCGCGGCAGGGACAACCGACGCCATCGGCCAGGACCCGGACGCACTCGGTTCCGAATTGCTCGCGCTGACGTTCCTGCGCGCCGGGGAACTGCCGCCGTCGATGCGGCGGGAAGCGATGGAGCACGCATGGCCGGTAGCGAGCGCCGACGCCTATCCGCTTGTGGAGCGGCGAAACCCAGACGGCACGTTGTGCCGACTCGTCGAGCAGGACATCGAGATCGCGACCGCCTGCGCCCTGTCGCTCAGCGCGCTCTTCGGCAAGCACGCGGCGATGTTCAAGTCGGACAACTTCGCTCCCGTTTGCGAGTCGTACTTCGACGACGACGACGACGACCTGGAGGTACGGTTCACCGTGCCCCACGAGGCGTTCGCCGACTTCGAACTGACGGAATCAACAGAACCCGCCCTGAACTCCCCGGCGTTGGCGACGCCGTTCCAGCCAAGGGCCGGCCGCAACGAACCCTGCCCGTGCGGCAGCGGACGCAAATACAAGAAGTGCCATCTCGCCCAGGACGAGGCCGGACACGCCAGCCGTCGGGCCACGGCGCCGACGCACGCGTTGGATGAACGGCCGTGATGCGTCTTCACACTTCTGCGCAATGCTGCAGCGATCACCGCTATAGTCTGAGCAGACTGGGACGAAAACGATGCCGGCAACGAACAAGCGATTCATCGCCTACGACGAGACCGCCATCTTCGGGAGCGGCACGACACCCGAACAAGCCCTGGAAGACGTGCGGCGCCGAAACAACGCAACCCGTCGCACAGAAATCGGGAAACTCCCAGAGCGCAGCCTGGAGACGGCGCCCGCAACGGCTGCGCGAGGAGTTCGAGGAACGAGGCGGCCAACTGGCGTGGGGAGAGCTGTCCGACGGCACCCACTGTACGCTCGACGAGGCGAACGACGCAGAACGCGACGGACGCGCCTGAGAAGCGAACGTTCTGGAAATCTGCGGGGAGCGCCAAGGCTCATCCGTTCGCGGGACGAGCACACATCAAGCGCGCCGTGCCACGCGGTGCCGACCGTCGCATCTTCGCCGCGCCTTCCGAGCAATCCGTATTCCGGGCTGCGCCGGTCCGCGCGCGAAGCCCCCGCCGGACTTCCGAGATCCGAAGGGTCAGATAGCCGCTCCGCCTCCACGACCCTCAGCCGGCGAGCGATCCGCTCGGGGGCGACATCGGCAGCAACCGCACGCCGGTTTCGGTCGTCCCGCGGTTCCATCGTCCACCCTCGCTGGGTTGATGGCGGGGATGAACACCGCACCAGGACCACCGTATCCGGCCTCGTCGACTAATGTGGAGCTCAACATTAATCGACGACATGGGCCATCTGGTCGGCGCCATCGCAAGCGACGATCTCGTCCTCGTTGCAGCAGAAACGTTCCAGCAGGCGCCGACCCAGCGAGCATCGTCGGGTTCGATGCCGTTATTAATAGTCGCGTCGAACGGCGGGGGCGAGACCTCGGCAGCCTGTCCAGGTTCCGCGACGGGGTCGATCAGACTGTTTGCGGCGGCCCTGGTCGCCAGCGGGGTGCGGCGTGCGGGGATGAACCCACGGAGAAGGGCAGCAATACCGGTGCCGCGCTCACACGGGAATGAACCGGGCCGAGGACAGACCGGGAGGAGGGAGCGCCCGCTCGACCGACCGCCAGCAGACGTCGCTTGCCGAATCGTGGTACGTACTGCAAGCCAAGGGGAAGCTAACACAGGAGAGTCTGGTGGAAAGGGACAAGGGGGCCCGGATGGACGCGAAGCTGCCGTTCTACGCGCGGGCGGTCGACAACGGATGGACCGAAGCCGAGCTGATGCGGCTCTACCTGCACGAGCTGCCGCGCACGGTCGTGGCGATGGAGCCCGACGAGCGGGCACACCATCTGGGCGAGCGGCCCCCGTTGACCGGGACACACTGGGACGCGCTGCTGGCCGCGGTTACAGAGCACCTGTGCGAACTGCACGGCATAGAGCCGCCGGGGTGGAGCCAGGAGCGGGAACGGTTCCTGCGGATACCGTGGATCGTCGGAGTAACGCGGGAGATGCAACGCGAATCGACGGCGTTCGCGCCGGCGGCCTTCATCCGCCACGGCGCGATCGCGAACCCCCGCGAGCTCGACGCCCGCGGAGGAGAGGTACATGTCTGGGTCCCTGGATCACAACCGCATCATGAAACTTTTCGCGAGGCTCTCCGAAGACCTTGAGCAGCAGGGCCTGCGAGGCCACGTCTACCTGGTGGGGGGCGCGGCGCTGATCGCCGGCTACGGCCGGGCGCGGACCACCCGGGACGTGGACGCGAGAATCGAGGACGCAAAGGAGCAAGTGCTGGCGGTCGCCGACCGAATAGGCGCCGAAGAAGGCCTGAAGCGCAACTGGCTGAACGAGAACGCGCAGCTATTCATGACGAACACGCCGGACACGGCGGCGCAGACGATCTGGAACACACCCGGCCTAGTGGTGACCGGGGCCTCGGCCGAGCACCTGCTGGCGATGAAGATGCTCGCGGGCCGGCCCGCCGATCTAGAGGATATAAAGCACCTCAGTGGCGTGCTGGGCATCCGGAAGGTGAGCCAGGCCAAGCAGCCCGTGGAAGAAGGCTGTTCGCTGAGCCCCGCTGTTCAGGCAGCTTGGCGATGAGGGATTGAGCCGGCGAGCGCCGTCGGGGTCCATTTGAACCCCCAGGCGCGCGTCAGACGCCCCCAGCGGTCGATCAAACACCCGATCAGGCGGCAAATCGCCGAAACAGCCCGCCCCTGCAGGCTCCGGGGCGTGCCGACGCCGGTCAGCCGGCGCAGGAGCAGCCCGATGTTGCAGGCGGCCGCCTGGAGCAGCACGCGCTTGCGGACATTCTCGTGACCGCGCACCCACACGCGACGCATACCGCCCGTCTCATACATGTGCGCGAAAGTCCGCTCCACCACCTCGCCCCGGCACCGTTGCAGGCGACGACCCCGCCGCCCCCGCACACGACGCCGGTTCCCATACAGAGCCTTCTGTGCAGCAGCCTTCTCCGGCGGCGTCTCCCCCGTCTTCTTGTCCTGCCAGGAGCGCCGACCGCGCTCCGGCTCCGATACGTGACTCCGAACCCCTATCGTGTCGAGCGCCACCAGCGTCGCGTCGCTGTGATACCCCTTGTCGGCCACCACCTCTTCGACCCCCACGCCGTTCGGCTGCACCGCCTCAACCTGCTCGGCCGCCATGATCAGCGTCTCCGGCAGCGTCGCCGTGTCGCCATCCGATGCATCCTGCACCGTCACCGCGACGATGGCCCCCGTGTCCATGTCGACCCCGTGCTCGGCCTTGTGGGCCAGGTGCGTCCGACCGTCCTTCATCTTCGCGACCTTCGCGTCCGGGTCCTGCGGCGATTTCCACTCCTTGTTCGACGTTTTCTTGTTCTTCCGAGACCGGTCGAAACGAGCCAGATCCGCCCGCGTCGGTGTCTCTATCCCCGACGCTTCCGCCAACCGCCGAATGAACGCCTCGTGGGATTCTCCCGTGTCCCGCCGCTCGATGCTCCGCATCGCCGCGTTCGCTTCCAGCGTCGTCGCATCGATGCCGACCGTCTTCCCCCGCACCAAACCCGCAGCCGACAGCCGCTCCAGAATCCACGTGAATACCGCCTCGTGGGTCTCCACGTCGATCCGCCGCCGGGTGCGCGACAGCGTCGAGTGATCCGGCGACGCCTCGGTCAGCTCCAGGTCCAGAAACGACCGCAGACTCAGCGAATCCGCCACCCGCCACGCAATCCCGCGCTCCGACGACTGTGAGCATAATCGTGCTGCTGCCCGGCCGGTTCTGACCCTTCCGACGACCGACTTCGTGTCCTGGGGCTGATCTGTCGACCTGGCTGGGCAGCACGCATCCAGATGTTGTCTGGCCGGGAAGGCAGTGACCGCATAGGGGCCTGGCTTGAAAGTCCCGTCACAGTCCTGTCCGCCCGCCCGACCAGACGATGTCGCCAGTCCGTGAAAGAGGCCAGCAACATGTCGAACAGCATCGCGTGCGACGATCCGTCCGTCAAGGTGATCGTCGGCGTCGACACCCACAAACACGAGCATGTCGCCGTGGCGATCAATGACCTCGGCGCCCGACTCGCGACGTTCCGGGCGCCCGCCAACCGGGCGGGCTATGCCCATTGCGACCGGCGCAAGCGGCGCAACAACGGCAAGGACGACACCCTTGACGCCGAGTCCGCCGCGCGGTCGGTGCTCTCGGGCGTCGCGACCGCCATCCCGAAGTCCGCCGACGGGACCGCAGAGATGGTCCGCCAGATCAAGATCGCTCGCGATACGGCCATCAAGGCCCGGAGTGCCGCGATCGTCACCCTCAAGACGCTCCTCGTGAACGCGCCGGGTGCGCTCCGCGAAGCACTCGAGCCGCTCACCGACCGGAAGCTCATCGAGCGCTGCGCCGCCCTCAGACCAGGTGAGATCATCGACCCGACGGCATCGGTCAAACACTCCTTGCGGGCGCTCGCCGCACGTTGGCGCACACTGGCGGCCGAGATCGGCGACCACGACGAGGCGCTCGACACCCTCACCAGGAGGGCGGCGCCGACCCTGCGCGAGGTGTTCGGGATTGGTCCCGACTCGGCGGCCGAAATGATGATCGTTGCCGGCGACAACCCCACTCGGATCCGATCCGACGCCGCGTTCGCGAAGCTGTGCGGCGCCTGCCCGATTCCCGCCTCGAGCGGGGTCACGAACCGGCATCGGCTCTTCCGCGGCGGCCACCGCCAAGCCAACGCGGCGCTCTACCGGATCGTGATCGTCCGCATGCGCTGGCACCAGCCGACCATCGACTACGTTCGACGTCGCACCGCCGAGGGCTTGTCGAAGAAAGACATCATCCGCTGCCTGAAGCGCTTCGTCGCCCGGGAGGTCTACCACGCACTCATCGACGACCACCGCTCCGGTGCGGCCTGCGCCGAGGCCGCCTGACCTCAGGTTGCGAGATCACGCCCTCGATGTCCTGATCTCCCCCACGGGTCGACCGCTGCTACCGTCGACAGTTCCCCGCGAACAGACCTCGCCGTAGTGCTCCCCATTGCACTCTTGACATATAGGGGCGTCAGACCCTCGAAATAGCCGATGAACAGCATCCGGAAATACCGACCCGGACGCAGACTCGGCCGTCCCAGCCGGTCCGCGTAGAAGGCCGCGCACAACTCCTCGACGAACGCATCGAATCCGGAATCCGCCAGGACCCGGTTCAGCCGCTCGAAGTAAGGATGCCCATCGTTCGTCGGAAGGTCCGCCGTGTCCACCCACATCGGCGACGCCTGTCGCGCCGCCGGTCTCTTGCCCATCGCCATGCCGTTCAGTGTACGAAACTCGACCGCGCCGGGGCCAGGCCGGATCCGCGACTTTCGCCACAGGCTGCAAGGCCATCTACGACCAGGTCTACCGCGGCGGACCGCTGCCCGAGGCCAGGCTCCATAACGTCGGATGGGCGCTGGCCGAAGGGCGAAAACAGCGCGGCGAACCGGTCGACCGACTGCAACTGGCCCCGAGCGAGCGGCTGAGAGTGCGGGGCGGCGGCGGCCGAACCTACGAGGCGAGGCCGGGCGAGAACGCACAGGGGAACAAGTTCCTGGAGGTCTCCGTCATCGATCCCGAGCGGGCGGCCGACGAGGAGAACGACCAGCGATCAGTGCGGCTGTACGACCGGGGCGAGCACATCCTGACAACTGGGCAGGCGACGGAAGTGATCAACAGGTACAGAGGCAGAAGCCATCGGCCGGGAGGGAGGCCAGCCGCAACCGCAGGACGTGAAGCTGGAAGGGTCGACCGTACTGGTCGCCGAGGGAGAAGAGGGACGGGTGTACGAAGCCGAATGGATCGACGGCAGCCAGGGAGGCCCGACGCTGCACGTCGCGGTAAAGGACCCGTCGGTACCCGACGAGGATCACCGGAACAGCCCCCGGATACTGCTGGACCCGGAGAACGGCCGGGTGATACGGAACGTCGAGAGAGCCAACGAGGCGATGAACGCGTACGAGAAAGCGGCCTCCGAAGAGCGATGGCCGGGCATGGCGGGACAACCCAAGATGAGGGGTAGGGAGACGAGTAGTCTCGCAGCCGGCCTGAAAGAAACGGTGCCGCGAGCACCGAAACCCGGAGGGCACGAGGTCACACCGGCGCCACCGCCCCGGCCAGTCACAACAGGAACGCGCGCAAACCGCGGTACAAAGCCGGAACGAGAGCAGGACAACGGTCGACACAAACGCTGAGGGGGCCGGTGGGGACGGGGAGGCCGTAGTGCCGATAGCGCGCAACCGCGCCGGAAAGAAGACGCCGCACGCGCGGGGATGAACCCCACGGTGTCCGTAATGGTGACCTCGCGCTCGCGCGGGAACCGCAGGTGCCGCGAAGTAGGGTCGAGGGGCGCGAACATCTGGTCGGCGACATGCACCTCGCTGCGCGTCAGGGCCCGCAGCAGCGTGCTCTTGCCCGCATTCGTATAGCCGACGATGGACAGAACCGGGACCGCGCGGCGCCCCCGCCGCTGCCGCCGGTTCTCGCGTTGCGCGGCGAGCTTCTTCAACTCGCGTTCGAGCCGGGACAGGCGATCCCGGGTACCCCGGCGGTCGACCTTGAGCTTCGTCTCGCCGGGTCCCGTCCGCCGACGCCGCCGGCGAGTCGCCACAGCGAAACCTCGGCGCGCTGCGCGGAGCCGCGGCAGCAGGTACTTGAGCTGCGCCAGCTCTACCTGGAGCTTGCCGTCGCGCGTGGTCGCATGTTGCGCGAAGATGTCGAGGATGAGCTGCGTGCGGTCTATGCGAGAGGGCGAGCTCGCCGACCAGACCGCGAACACGCCGGGAAACCACTGGCTGACGCCCACCGAGGTCGGCGTTGGCTGTTCCATTACGCAGGAGTCGGCGGCCGGGTTCACCGTCAAGGAGATTCCGTTCAACCCGATCAAGGGCATCGAGCCTGAAGAGTACGAGTCGGTCGCCGAAACCCTCTACAAACAGATCGGCCGATCCGCAGAACCGCCTGCAGGAGGCCGCCAGTGAAGACGGCGCGGAACGTGGCGACTGACATCCTGGGCTCGCTTCGTTCGCGAATCGGCGCCAACAACCTCGCCACCTCGTGCAGCTGCGCCGGGTGCCGCGCGTACATGACCGACGTGCCCGCGAAGCGCGTCATCATCGACGCCGACAAGGCATTGACGCGCACGGGATCCTGACTCTCCCGTGGGCGGATCGGGGCGTCCGCCCACGGCGCGCTCACCTCGCTCCGGCACATCCCCCTGCGATTGCGGCGTCGAGCCGGCGCGCGCGACCTGGTCGGACGCAACGCCCGCTGGTGCGCGCCGCGGCCAGCCGCGTCGGGGCGCTCGGCGCAGCCCTCCCCTGGTCGTGGAGCCCGGGGAGGGAGGCGACGCCGCCCCTTCGCGCCCGCGTTCACCACCGGCATCGGCGCGGGGTCGCGACATGCGATAATGCGCCTGCTTTCTGCCGGTGACCCACCAACGACAACGTAACCGCGCCCCGCCGGGGCGCCCCGGGAGTTCGACATGACACGCGACCGAGAGATCCGCGAACATTGGCGCCGGGCGCTCGCGCTCGCCGCGATGCTGTGCGCCGCCAGTCCGCTGTACGGTCAGGAACCCATCCCCGTCGGAGACATGAGCACGCCGGAGTCGGCCCTCCACGACCCTGTGGCGGATGTCTACCTCGTGTCGAACATCAACGGCGGGCCGGGCGACCGCGACGACAACGGGTTCATCTCGCGCGTGTCACCGGACGGGCAGGTCCTCGATCTGAAGTGGATAGACGGCGCCGACCCCGGTGTGACGCTGCACGCCCCCAAGGGCAGCGCCGTCTACGGAGACCGCTTCTACGTTGCGGACATCGACGCCGTCCGCCGGTTCGACCGGACCTCCGGCGCGCCGCTCGGCGCGTGGGCGGTGCCGAACGCCGGCTTCCTGAATGATGTCGCCGTCGGCACCGACGGGACCGTGTACGTCACCGATACCGGCATCGCCATCACCGCGCAGGGGTTCGCGCCGACCGGCACGGCCGCCATCTACCGGTTCGACGTCGGCGGCGAGGCCCGGGCGATCGCGCAAGGCGACGCGCTGGCCCTGCCCAACGGCATCATCGACACCCCGCAGGGCCTCGTGATGGTCCCGGTCGGTGGGAACACGGTCGTCGGCGTCGCCCCGGACGGGGAGCTGACGGTCGTGGCCGAGCTGCCCCAGGGACAGCTCGACGGCGTCGTGGCGCTGGAAGACGGCTCGCTGGTGGTCTCGAGCTTCGGCGCCAACGCCATCTATCACGTCTCGTCGTCGGGCGCGGTGACCGAGATCATCTCCGATACCCCGGCCGCCGATATCGGCTTCGACGCGGGCCGCAGCCGCGTCCTGATTCCGCAGCTCGACAGCAATCGCCTGCTCATCTACCCGGTGGATCTCGACTGAGGCCGGCGCCTTTCGCCGCGCCGCGGCCGCCGATGCGCCGGGCCGCCGCGGCCAAGCCCGCGGCCTCATCGCCAAGGACTGCGCCGCCGTGCTCGCCACCTGCCTCCGGCGGCTCCGCTACGGGGCGCTGCGCCGTAGCGAGGTGGCGGCTCTGCGCTGGGCTGACGTCGACCTCGCCGACCGCGGCGACCTATCGTCACCGTCCGCCGCTCGAAGTCGAACGTGACAGGCGGAACGGCCCGGCGTCCGCCGCCTGGTCGTTGGCTGCGGAGCCGGGACAGAGAAGCAATCTACGATACAGGACACTAGTGTCCTGCCTCTCAAGTTCGATGCAGAATTACTCGCCGTTCAGGACCGCGGAGACGCCATTGATTCCTCACCAAGGTGCAGGCCGAATTGTGTCATGTGTCTCCGGGACGGCACACTATGCGGAAGTTTCAGAGCGAATCGCGCGGAAGTCATTCTCATTGAGTCAGTTAGCGATTCCGTCGGGGTGTCGGTGGTGGCTACACTCGGGTCGTTACCCCCAGTAGCTCGAAGCAGCGCTGCTGCAGCGGTGTGGGGTCCGTCTGCAACTGAAAGGTGACGCCGCTTTCGGCGACCTGCATCGTGTTCGCCGTCAGCGTTCCCAGGTCGGTGAGCAGCGTCCGGAAGCTGTGCACCGGCAAGTCGTCGTCGGTCCGTTTGCAGCCCGCCTTGGCCAGGGCCGCCGGTGAGCGGCGAGCGGCGGCGACCACCGAAGGCCGCTGCTGCTCGGCCGCCGCCGGGTCGTGGTCGTCGAACAGCAGCGGCGCCAGCGCGTGGCGCATGTGCCACTCGACGTAGTAGGCCAGCATGCACAGCAGGACATGCGCCCGCACCCGGTCCGCCCGCCGGTGGTGGATCGGCCGCACCTTCAGGTCCACCGACTTCAGGCTCCGAAACGCCCGCTCCACCTTCGACAGGTCCTTGTAGGCCCGCACCGTCTGCGCTGCATCGAACTGCTCCGGCTCGACGTTGGAGCGGACGATGTACAGCCCGTCGAGCTGCTCCTCGGCCGCGATCTTGTCTTCGTCCCGGCGATAAGTGAACGTGTCGTCGGTGATCGTGGTGACGAAATGCTTGGCCATCTTGTGCCGGTTGATCACCTTCCCGACGCGCATACCGATTTCGGCTGCTCCGCGTAGCAGCCGGTTCTGGCGCGTTGTCGCTGCCGCGATGGGCGCCAGGTCCTTCTCGGTTGCCGCCAGCAGTTCCTGCCGCTTGCGCTGCCGCTCGGCGGCCAGCAACGGATTGCGGCACACGACCAGCCGCTCGCCGGGGAACAGCTCGCTGGTGACCTCGGCCAGGTCCCGCTCGTCGAACAGCGACGGCGTCACCGTGCCGGCGGCCAGCAGTTTCCGAATCGTCGGCGCCCGCAGCGTGGTGATCCAGCGCAGCCCGTCGACGCCCGCCAGGTCCTCGCGGATCCGCGCTGCGGTCAGCATGCCGCGGTCGCCCACCAGCACCACCCGCTGCAAGCCAAAGCGGGTGCGGAGCTTGTCCACCTGGCAGGCCACCGTCTTCGGGTCGCTCGTCGAGCCCTCGAAGACCTCCACCGCGACCGGACAGCCCGCGGCCGTGCACAACAGGCCGAAGACGATCTGCAAGGTGCCCTGCTTGCCGTCGCGGCTGTGCCCGCGCTGCGCCAACGGGCAGTGGGTCCCCTCCAGGTAGCTGGAGGTCAAGTCATAGAGCACCAGGGTGTGTTCCTGCAGGTGCTGCTTGGCCAGGCGTTGCTCGATGGCCGCCTGCCGCTCCACCAGCCAGTCCATCGCCGCATACAGTTCGTGCTGATCGACGTCGCCGAGCCCAAGCGTCTCGCCCAGGGTGGAGACGGCGCTCTCGGGGGCCAGGCCGCGCGCGGTGGCCAGCTTCGACTGCGCGTCGATGACGCGGGCGACGATCAGGGCGAGGACGAGGTCGCGGAGGCGACCGGCGTTACGGGCGATCAGCGTGTGCAGTCCGATCCGCTTGAGGGTGCCGAGCACCGCGGCGATGTGGCCGTGGGGCAGGCTGCGCACGCAGGTGAAGGCGTCTTCGGGGTTGACGAGTCGCTCACCGCGGAGGACGCGGCGCAGCGTTTCGATGGCGGCGGTCGGCAGCTTGGAGAGGTTGGCGAGGGTGCGCTTCTTGACGTGGCCGCCGGCGCGGTAGGACTCGCGCAGGAGGACGGCTGGGGGGGAGGAGCGATTGGGCACGCTCTCGATATACATGGTCACTAATTATACCGAAGTAACTCAATACATAAAAAGAAAACAACGCGCATTACGCGCCTATTACATGGCTACATATCGCCGTATGCACCAAGCCGAAAAGCTCCAAAAAGCCTTTAGACCCTATGGTTTAGGGCTAAATCGCCCGCTGAAACTTCCGACTAGCTAGTGTTCGGCGGAAAACCCGCAAGTTGTTGATTCGACAGGGTGTAACCGTCTATTTCTAGTGGCGAAGATCGTCCAGATGGCCGGGTCGAAGCGCGCGCAGTACCGGGCGAACTGGCGCACGATCGCCAGTCGACGTACGGCCTGCGTCGGATTGCTGGAGCGTGAGGATCGTGCCCACTGGACCGCGAGCTCGATTGTCACGGGTCCGTCGTGTCCGATCCGGTCTGCATGGCTGGCGAAGGCCCGCAGGAATCCTTCGGCCGTTTCGAGGTCGAAGCCCAGTCCGCGGCGCGTGGTGAGGTACCCGTCGACCAGACGATGGAAGCTCGGGGGCGTCATGGGCGCACCTCCGGCCAGGGAAGCGCGACATCCCGCAACCGCGGCAGGTCGAGCTTGGCGTAGACCGTGGTGGTGTCGAGGCTTCGATGGCCGAGCACGTCAGCGACCTCTTTGAGGCTGGCTCCCTCTCGCACCATGCGGCTGGCCACGGTGTGCCGGAAGACGTAGGCGCCGGTGAGCGGCGTGTCGATTGCCGCCCGGCGAAGCGCGCGTGCCACGACACGCGAGACAGCAGGGCTCGTGAGCGGCTTGCCGCGACGCTCTCCCAGGTGCTCGACGAACACCCGGCGCTCGTCGGTCGCCGGGCGCTCCCCGCTCAAGTAGGCGACCAGCGCCTGCCCCACCACGCGAGGCAACGGCAGCACGGCCCCTCGACGGTTCTTTCGGGCGCGTATCTGCAGGGTGCCGCCGCGCCAGTCGATGTCGTCCAGACACAGGTCGGCCACCTCGCCGGGCCGCAGCCCCAGGGTCGACAGGCACTGCACGATTGCCAGGTCCCGTTGCCCGCACGGGGTGGAGTCGTCGAACGACGCGAGCACCTGCTCGACTTGTTGCTCGGTCAGCGAACAAGGCAGCGTCGCAAGCCGCCAATGGGCAACGGTCGGCAGAGCCGCTTCGAGTGTGTCGCCGCAGAATCCCTCGACACGCAGGAACCGGAAGAACGACCGCAACGAGGACCGCACGGTCCGCATCGACCCAGGGGAGAACCGGTGCCGTAACGACGTGATGAACGCCACCACGTCGGTCGGCGTCAGGCGGCTGGGGTCGATCGGGTCCGCGCCGAGAGCGGCGCGGACGAGCATCCGGGCGAGCCAGGCGCGGTTGCGCAACGTCTGAGGGCGCAAGCCGCGCGTACGACGTTGGTGGTTGTGCTTCCACACGAATAGTGGCTGCGGAAACAGAGAAATAGTGGCCGCCAAACGGCCAAATCCAGACGGGCTCGACTCAAGAGCACACACAAATGCTGGCCGCATCCGCAGCGAACAACCGAATACTGGCCAGATCGGAAACCCCAGCCGCCCTCAACGTGAGACAATCCGCCATGGCGAAGGTGCAGCGAAACGGCGCCACCCACATGACGAGCACGGTCCGACTACACGCCGTGCATGAGACCGACCAGAACACTCGGATCATGCTCGCGTGCGTGCAGAACAGAACAGCGCACAACCGCACGGTCGAGCACCTGCTCGCCCACCGGAGCGACGAGCCGCTGCAGAAGAACACCGCCGCCGGCGTGACAGGCCTGTACGGGCCATTCTCACGCCCGGTTGCGGCCGACGCACCGACCGGGCAACAATCAAAGGACGAAGGCAATGGGAGAGATTCACTCCGACGTCACCATCGAGAACACGGAAGACCGCGCCGTGGTCAACCGGGGACACGGCCTAGAGGCCGACGTCCGACGCGCGACCATCGACGGCATCGTCGACACCGGAGCCGTGACCCTGGTCCTGCCGCAGAACGTCGTCGAACGCCTGGGGCTGGAGCAGCAGGGGACGGCGTTCGTCACCTACGCCGACGAACGGCGGGAGGAGCGGCCGCTGGCCGGTCCCGTGAGCGTCCGGATCGGCAACCGCGGAATGGTCACCAACTGCGTCGTCGGACCGCCGCAAAGCGAGCCGCTGATCGGCCAGGTCGTCCTCGAGATGCTCGACCTGATCGCCGACTGCACGAACCGGACGCTAACGCCCCGGTACCCGGACTACCCGGTCCTGAAGCTGAAGGCAATCGGGAGACAACGATGATCCCGGTTGGACCGGAGCTGAACCACCAGCACGACCGTAACCGCACGACGCGACCGGTGGCGCGCCGCCTACGGTGGACGGCTCAGCGCTGACGGTACCACCGGATGGCCTTGTCGGCCGTGTGGTGGTCGACGCCAAATTGCCTGGCGATGGCGCTGACGAGCACCCCGCGCACGTATCTCGCCGTCTCGAGAAGCCAGCCCCGCCCGAAAGGGCGCCCGCCAAGGCGCGTTCGAGGTTCCACCACTCCCACGAGAAGCCGGAAGACACAGGAATCCTGGCCACAAGGCAAAACACAGGAATCCTGGCATAACGGCCAGATATCGTGTGGATTCACAGTGGTGGGTGTACGCATCGACGAGACGGTCGACGGTCCACGAGGCGTGAACGGTCATGGAATGCTCCTCTCCGGCCAATCAGGCCGGTCAGAGCATCCCCGACTATGCGGAGTCTCTCGAACCGGTCAGCTCACCTAACCCTCGTTTCGCCAGGTACTTGAGAGCAAGACTCTCAACCGGTTGCGGGAGGTGCTGCCGGCCGGGGTGAAAGTCACCGTCGTGGCGGACCGGGGCTTTGCGGATTGCAAGCTGTTCTACGCGTTGACGACGGAGCTGGCCTTCGAATACGTGATTCGGCTGCGTGGAGACATCTATGTGACGAATACGCGCGGCGCGCGGCGAGCGGCCGCCGCGTGGGTCGGCGCCGAGGGGCGTGCGCGGCGGTTGGTGGGTGCTCGGGTGACCGACGCGTACGAGCTGCCGGTCGCGGTTCCAGCCTCGTTCTCTCCCCCAACCCTCGCCCGCCCGCGCGGGGATCGACCCCGCATAGGCCAACAAGCCCAAACGAAGAAGGCCCGACCCCCGCTCCGGCGGGGATACTCCTGCTACAGCACAGCCAGGTGTTGTGCACGCGAGCTGGCCCCGCAGACGGGGAGATGTAGGCCCGGCGCGGCCCAAGCACGGAAAGGTCAAAGACCGGTACAGGCCGGTACGACAGTTCCCCAACGGGGGGGACAATACCACGGAAGCGGACCGAGGCGCATAGCAAGAGGCCCGGGAGGGCCGGTTGACGATCACAGCAGCGAAACAGGAGAATGCAGGTAATGTTCGACACCCACTCGATCGCGCGGAGCTTGAGCGATGCGGAGCTGACGCCCGCACAGGTGGACGCAATCACCGATGCGGTCCGGCAGGCAGCAGACCACGGGGAGCACGTCACCTCGGAACAGTTCAAGACAGGACTCGCCGAACTGCGCGCCGACCTGACATGGAGGATGGTCGCAGTGGGCGGACTCGTGATCGCCGCAGTGCGACTGCTGTGAAGCTGGCGGGAGAGCAGAAGCAAGCGACAAGCGACGAGGATTAGGCAGCTCGGGCGACGGAGCGGACAGCCGCCAATCGGAAGCAGCCAAGGAACGCTAGTGTGCCGTCCCGGAGACACCTGACACAATTCGGTCCGCACCCTGGTGAGGAATCAATGGCGTCTCCGCGGTCTTGAACGGCGAGGAATTCTGCATCGAACTTGAAAGGCAGGACACTAGCTGCTGGCGTTCTGCCCCCTGTGGCACGGCCCGGCGCGCACCCTCGCCGCCCTCCTGTTCGCCGGCTTCCACGGCGGCATCCTGGTCCTGTCGCAGATCGACCCGGCTGGCGCAATCCGTAGCACGCGCACGACTGGCCGGCGAGCCTGAAACGATACGTCTTTCCGCGTTTCGGCGACCGCCCCGTCTCGGAAGTCACCAGCGGCGACGTGCTCGAGATCCTCACCCCCATCTGGCACGCCAAGGCGGAGACCGCACGACCGGTGCGCCAGCGCATCAGCGCCGTGTTGCAGTGGGCCGTCGCGATGGAGTTCAGGACCGACAACCCCTGCGACCGCGTGGGAACGACACTAGGCGCGTCCAGGTCGCGGCGGGTCGTACGGCGATCGTCGAACAGATCGCCTTTGCCCCACAGCGACGCCGTTCGCTCGCTCACATCGCTTGCCGAGCACAGGTATCGGCCGGCGCACCGCGACGGAGACGTGCGGCGCAAGCCGTCGCGCCGCTGGGCGTGGCGATGCCGTCGCGCCACCGGGCGTGGCGTCCTATCCGGTCATCACGACCGGGCAGACGGTGCACTACGTCGCCAAGGACGGCACGAAGGAAGCCGCAGCCGGAACGATCACGCCGAACGCGCTGAACCCGACCCGCGTCCAGGCGCGGTTCCAGATCCAGAACGCCAGCTGGAGGACCGCGACGAAGTTCCAGGTCTATGTCTCGGATGGCGGTGATGCGAGGCTCGAACCCCGCAGGTGACTGATCCGCAAGGGTGGCCACCGGAGCGCTGAGATGGAGACGCCGCGGTACGACGTGCTGTCGCTGAAGACCATGACGACAGCGTAGGGGCGCGCCGCCGGGGCGGTACCCGGCGCGCCCGCGCGAGGAGTAGAGTCGCACCGACGAGGGACACGTGGACGATCATCGGGACGATCGGAGGGGTGATCGGAATCGCTGGAATCATGATCGCTGCGCTGCGCCTCAGCCGAACGACGGCATGGCCGAAACCGCAACAATCGTCGCGTCGACCGTCGGCACGGGGGTCGGGATCATCGCCATAGTAGGCCTGATGCTGCGGATGCTGGCGACGCGCAACCGGAGAGATTCAGCCCGTTGTCGCGGTAGGATTTGCGACATGGTCGCTACCGCTTGGACTGTCGTCGGGGCCGCCATCCGCGGGGCCAGCACCCGCGATGTGCAGCTCGCCGGCGGATGGAAAATGCCGGCACGGTCGCTCGCTACGCGGCCCGCGTCACCACCGGCGGAGGCGCCGTGAGCCGGTTCATGCGGGGACCCGGCGGCGGCAGACCGGCAGACTGACCGCGAGACTCGCCCCGCGATCTGGCGCGCTGCGCGGGACGAGGCCTGCTGAAGGGCTCTCGCTGCAGGTCCAGCGACTGGTAACCATCCGCTATGGTGGCGGCGCCGGCTGCCGTCGGTAGATGGCACGGGCTGTGGCGTCGCGGTCCCAACGGTTGCCGGCCATGAAGCAGCGGCAAGCGACGCGGCTTGATTGCATCGCAATCGTCGAGTAGTCTGAGTTTCCGACACGGAGAGGGGATCAGATGGCGAGCATCACGATCCGTAATCTCGACAACGATGTGAAGCTCCGGCTTCGGACCCGCGCGGCGGGGAACGGTCGTTCCATGGAGGAGGAAGTGCGACTGATCCTGCGTGAAGCCGTCGACCGGGAGCCCGAACCCGAGAACTTGGCAAGTTTCGTTCGCGAGTGCTTTGCTCCCTTCGGCGGAGTAGAACTCGCACTGCCGCCTCGTGAACCGATGCGCGAGCCTCCGAAGTTCGATTGAGACGGCGGCGATGGTCGTGCTCGATACGAATGTGGTGTCCGAGTTGATGCATCCTGCGGGTGATCCCGCGATTGCCTCGTGGGTCGCTGAACGCCCGACATCAAGCTTGTTTCTGACGGCGGTCACCGAAGCGGAGTTGCGCTTCGGTCTTGCGATCATGCCAGCGGGCAAACGCCGGGACGGTTTGACGGCGGGGCTCGAACGGATGTTGCGAACGGGCTTTGCAAACCGTGTCCTGCCCTTCGACAGCGGCGCCGCGCGCGCGTATGCCGGGATCGCAGCCGCCCGGCGCCGGATGGGCCGACCGATCTCGCAGGCGGACGGTCAGATCACGGCGATCGCGCGCTTCCGCGGCATGGCGGTGGCAACACGTAACATTCGCGATTTCGAAGACACGGGGATCGACGTGATCGACCCTTGGGAGGGCGCGTGAGTAGCTTCCGCTCGAACACGGCCAGCGCCACGAAGAGCGGGGCTCCGCTGGCAGCCGCCCTCAGAGATGCCGGACGCAGTTTTGGCGCGGTCGCTGGCGGCGGCGCTCGGCCGCACGTCCGTCTAGGTTTCTCCGGCTGGCCGTCCGCGACGCTGCGGCGATTCTCGGCATCGCCCGCCCCCGGTGTCGCGTCGCACGCCCAGCCCACGTTCAGCCGCAGCCGGCACCGCTCCTCCAGCAGCCGCAACTCCAGCCGCTGATCCACCGGCGCCGGCAGCGCAGACACCGGCCGCTCCGGCGCCGGCAGTCGCGGGGCCGGCGCCGCGCGACGCGCTTGCGGACAGAAGCCGGCCGCGCCCCGCCCGTCAGCACCAGCCACACCCCCGCGCCGCCCGCGCGCTCCAGCACGCGCACAAGCGTGGCCGTCCAGTGGCAGGGCCGGCACAGCGCCGTCAGATCAGCGGCGGTGACGGCGCCGTCGTGCGAATGCGTAGCGCATAGTGATGGGCCTCCTGGGCGGGTTGCCGCCCGCACAGACTGGCAGATGCCGCGCGACCGCCGAAAGCTATCGGCGCGGGCGCGCCGATAGCCGGGGCCGTACGTGATCCGGTGCGTGAACCTGACGGCGGCGGCCAGGTCTGGGACCGGCCATTGAAATTGGGACATGCTGCTGATTCCCCTCGAACGCGGGAGTCCACCCGAGTCGTCCGCCGGGGCGTTCGAGACCGGCGACGGGTGGCGGCGAGTCGAGGTCGGAGAGCCGAGGCCCGCAAGAAGCGGCCCGGTCAGGTCCGCGTCGGAGGGTTACGCAACGAGACCCGCGAGCAGTCCACCCCGGCCGAGCGGCGCACACACCATGAGTGCGTGCCGCCTGACCGGGAACAGGCCGTGGCGCGGGAACGCCGAACTCGCGGGGCTGCGTTCCACTTCGACCGGGCATGCCGCGACGGGTCCAATCCTTGCTCGCCGTGTCCAGGCGGCGTCGGCTGCAACCGGCACCGCCACCTTCCACTCACTATGCCGTACGTCCGTCAGTGATCTGCGAAACGCGGGCACCGGGCAGCTTCCGTCGAGTGGCGCGGAGCACCTGTTCTCGTGGGCGCCGTGCTCGATCGGCGAGTTGACGCCGAGCTTCGACGGCAGAGTCGCGACCGGAGGCCCGGTTCGGCCCCGGCGCGGGACCGGCGGCACGATGAGGGATTTGCTGGTCCACGCCGGCGAGGCGTGCAGCGCTTCAGCTCCCGACTACACGCGGCGCCCATCGGTACCGCTGCGGGGGCGGCTGGATAGCCACTCCTGGACCTCCTGCTCGATCCACCGCACTGCCCGCCTGCCCACTTGCAGCGGGCGTGGAAAGAGTCCCTCGGCGATCAGCGCATAGATGCTGGACCGGGACAACCCGGTCGCGGCGACCACTTCCTTCAGTTTCACCAATCCCCATCACGTCTCGCCCTCCCCGCGCCCCATGCGGGGCGCGGGGAGAAAGAGTAGCGACCCGGGGTCGTCCGACCGCATCCGCGAACCGAACGATGCAGCGCCCGGCGGGCGGAACACAGTCGGCGGACTCGGTCGAGCAAGGAGGTCGGAACGGGCCAGGGACCGGCTCTATCAGGTTTCGCCTCGGCGGCATTCTCACCGCAACCGTCGGGCCGTTGTCGTTGGTGGCCCAACGGCGTTGATCGTCTCGATGACGCGGTCGATCTGCCACCCGTTGAGGACCCCGCTCGCAGCCGCGGTCAGCTCGGCCGATGAGCGTGCCGATGTTCGCCCGCGGAGCAGCAGCAGGACGCCGCCCGAGCGGAACGGCTCCGGCGGCTGGCCGACCTCGACCGCCGGGGCTGCGTAGTCGCCTATCATCGTCGACCGATTCGCATGGCGGGGCGCGGCGCGGTCGATGTGCGACTTGTCGTGCAGGACCCCTGTGGCCACGTGAAGAGGGACCCCCAGGTTTCGGTCAACCTGTCAGTCGATGACCTCCTTTGTTGAAGTACTCCTTCTCGGCTGTCGGGCAAGAGTTGCCTTTGACCGTGCGCGGAGCCGGTGTCAAGGTCGAAGCTCCGCGCAGCGGGAGCGGCGCGTAGCCGGTGCTCGACGCCGTTGAGCGGTCCGCCGGATGCGGCCACGTCAGACCATTGACCCAGCGCCGGTGCGCCTGGGTCCACGCGCGACCCGGATAGTGCAGCCCTCGGCGGAGCAGCAATTTGCCGAGCCGGTGCCGGCACCGCTGCCGATCCGCGCGCGCGTCATCGCGAGCCCGGCACAGGTCGCGCACCGCTTCCTCGGCCGGCGTCGGCGGCCGCACCTCGGTCAACAGCCCCGCCCGATGCAGTTCGGCCAGCTTGCGCGCGTCGCGCCGGTCGGTCTTGATCCGTTCCCCCGGCTTGCGCGGCACCAGCGCCGGCGCGATCACCTGGCACTGGACCTGGCCCCGCTCGAGCTGCCGCTGCAATGCATAGCCGCACGGCCCGGCTTCGTAACAGCAGGCGACCGGACCCGGTGCGGCCTTCTCCAGCTTTCGGCGCAGCCGCTCCACCGCCCGAGCCTCGTTCTGTACCTTCCAGCTGACGAAAGCGGAGGCATCCGGCGCCAACAGCGCGACGTGCGACTCCACCTTGTGCGCATCGATTCCCACGTAGGTGATAGGCTCGCTCATGATCGGCTCCTTTCGTCTGCGGCTCTGACGCCGCGTTCGGTGTCAACCCGCGAATCGTAGGCGGCCTCGGCCACCTTGTCGCGTGCTCGCGCACGACGACCGTACGATTGCGAGCCGGTCATTCCATATCGTCTAGGCGCGTCCAGGTCGCGGCGGGTCGTACGGCGATCGTCGAACAGATCGCCTTTGCCCCACCGCGACGCCGTTCGCTCGCTCACATCGCTTGCCGAGCACAGGTATCGGCCGGCGCACCGCGACGGAGACGTGCGGCGCAAGCGATTCGAAGACGGGGCCCGGCGATACCCCGGGCCGGGCGCCCAAGGCTCATGCCAGGGCCCCCTCGCCCAAGTAATGTTCGCGTCGACGGGACACTTGTGACCGGCCACAAGTGCCAGGTCCGATGTCGTTGCACCACTGTGGCGTCGGATGAGTTTGCCGGGGCCGACAATTGCCAATCGTCGTCGAGGGACTCGTCGCTCCACGCGACGCGCGCGACGAGCGGGCGCGCAGAGATCTCGTCGATGAGCCCCTCATCCTCTCCGTCACGATGATCGTCGGCCGGGATGCCCCCCTCGTAGACGAGGTCTCCCCTCTGCTTGGTCGTCTCGTTGATCATCAGAGCCGTTCACGTGGTCTGCAGGGCCAGTACATCGGTCGTCGAGATGTCGGCCATAACACTCAGGTCGTCGCTCCATCCTGCCCTCGAATCGCCCAGGCGCCTGCAGAGCTCGTGAGTGCACGGCTCCGGTTCGCCAGCGAACGCGCGGACGAACGGTTGGTGTGATTTCTCCACGGCTTCGGCGCCGGTGGCGCCGACGACACAGGGCATCATCGACACGAATCTGCGCAGGTGTACCGCAAGCTCCAGCCCCGCCTGCTGGTCTATCTGTAGTAGTCACTGAACTCGTCGCCCCCGTGAGCGCTGGAACGATGACCCACACGGCGACGATGCTGACCGTTGTCAAGCTGCCGTAGACGAAGCACTCGCCGAGTTGGCCCGGGTAGCGCTGCAGGACTTCGGCAGGAGGTTCCGCGGGAGATTGCCGGGCCTTGTTGACCGCGTAGAACGGCATGATCATGCCGTTTCCGAAGTAGCGGAAGGAGGCTTCACTGCTGCCTTCGGTCGTACCCGCACCCGCGCCGCTTACGGCGGCGCCCGTCGCCGGCTCGAGGCCTGGCTCGACGGCCGGCCGCTCGACGACAGGACCCTGGCCGCGTATCTCGACAGCCTGCGCGAGGCCTCAAGACGGCCGCCGCGCGCACCTTCGAGGCGCACCGCGCCCGCTGGCGTAGCGCCGCGGCCTGATGGACATGTGGGCGGCGTACGTGACCGGCGGCGGCGCAAAGGTGGTGCGGCTGCCTGCTGGGCAAAAGCAGCGGGGAAGCCGGGCTGCGGGCGTTCGCGCGTGGGGCCGTCGCGCCGCTGGGCGTGGCGATGCCGTCGCGCCACCGGGCGTGGCATCCTATCCGGTCATCACGACCGGGCAGACGGTGCACTACGCAGCCAAGGACGGCACGAAGGAAGCCGCAGCCGGGACGATCACGCCGAACGCGCTGAACCCGACCCGCGTCCAGGCGCGGTTCCAGATCCAGAACGCCAGCTGGAGGACCGCGACGAAGTTCCAGGTCTATGTCTCGGATGGCGGTGATGCGAGGCTCGAACCCCGCAGGTGACTGATCCGCAAGGGCGGCCACCGGAGCGCTGAGATGGAGACGCCGCGGCACGACGTGCTGTCGCTGAAGACCATGACGACAGCGTAGAGGCGCGCCGCCGGGGCGGTACCCGGCGCGCCCGCGCGAGGAGTAGAGTCGCACCGATGACGAGGGGCACGTGGACGATCATCGGGATGATCGGAGGGGTGATCGGGATCGCTGGAAGCATGATCGCTGCGCTGCGCCTCAGCCGAACCTCGGCATGACCGAAACCGCAACAATCGTCGCGTCGACCGTCGGCACGGGGATCGGGATCATCGCCATAGTAGGCCTGATGCTGCGGATGCTGACGACGCGAATCGACGGCATGACGAGCCGAATCGACAACCTCACAACGGAAGCGAACCGGCGGTTCGAGACCCTGACGAACGATATGCACAAGCGGTTCGACCAGGTCAACCGCGAGCTGGCCGAGAACCGCGAACGGATGGCAAAGCTCGAAGGGGCGCTGGAGGGCTTCCTCGCGGGACGGCGCGACCGCGACCCGGTGTGCTTCCACAAGAAATCCGCCACGGAAACATAGGAATCCTGGCCAGGGAGCCGCTGTATAGAGGGGGAAGACACCACACAGTGGCACAGGAATTGTGGTCAGATCGGCGGATTGCACAGCAATCCTGTCCAGGGAGTCACGCTTGCGGCGAGACGGGCAAGCGCACAGAATGAGAGTGGGCGCAGGACCGGCCCAGGGGGGAAGGGAATGCAGGGGAGCCACTTGCAAAACTCTTGGGGTCGCGGCTCGGCTCAGTCCTCCGATTCTCGGGGTGAACACCCCAATTGTTCTGGATTTTGACTCCGTGTTCTGGTCCTGAAGGGCCGGCGGCAGCCAGGAAGCGGAAAACAAGGGGATCGACGTGTTTTCCACCGAGCGTCGGGACACCGGTGGGTGACTGACGCCGGTTGAGCGCCGGGATTGGATGGGCGTTTGCCGGCGGCGCGTTGGCTATGTCACCAGACGCAGGAGCTGGTCGGCGGTGAGCGCCAACATGCCGAACATGCAGTGGCACATCACCTTCGCGGTGCCACGGACCCGGACATGGCGACCACCGAACTCGTCCTTGAGACGGCCATTGACGCGCTCACCCGCCGTACGCTCGTTGTAGCGAACCTGCTCGGCACGCTGGAAGCCGAGATTTTTCAGGCGCCGGGCTTCGGTTCGCAGTTCCTCCGCCCGGGCCTTGTCGCCACGAGGGTTGACGTCAATCAACGGGACGTGGCCGAGTGAGCGGCTGTGCTCCCGGATCTGCTCCGCGTCGTAGGCGGCGTCCATCAGGTCATACAGATTGGTCGTCCGCTCGGCGGACAGAGTCGCCAGCGGAATGGCGGCCTGGCTGTCATGCAGGGAGGCGGACGTCAACAGGCAACTGATCGGAATCTGGCCGTCGGCCACGTCAATGTGCAGCTTGTAGCCGACCCAGGTGGTCTTGTAGCCCTTGCTGTTCTTCTTCGTGCCGACATCGCAGGCGGTCGGCAGATCGTCCAGCATCGCCGGCAGGTTCATGGTCGGCTGCCGTTCGAGACGTGTCAGGACCTTTGGCCGTTCTTCGCCCTTCTTCGGCCGCCCGCGCTTGCGCTTGGGCGGCGGGGGCGGCTTCTCCTTCGTGGCCGGCTTCTCACGGGCCTCGATGGCCGTCGAGTCGCGCGAGAGGTGGCCCACCAGCCGGTCGTGGTGCGTCTCCCGGATCAGCGCTTCGTGCACGCGCTGGGGCAACTGCGTGTCGGCGAACTCGGCAAAGGCGCGCGAGAAGACCGACTCGCTCGGCACCTCGAACTTCCGCTCCCAGCCGCAGAGCCGGCGCAGGGCCACATCGGCGGCCAACCGGTCCAGCAGTGCGCGCGTCGACGGCAGGTCGTAGACCGCCTTGGCCACGAAGGCCCGCGCCATCGCCGCGCGGTCCTTGGGCGGCCGCCCCGGCGCCCGGAAGTACCGGGGAATCAGGCGCTCGATACGGATGACCTCCAGGGTCTGCACCAACTGCTGCTGTTTTTCGGTCAGTGGACCCAACGCCTGCTCCAACCGCGGGAACAGCGTACGCTGGATCGACTCCCAGTAGGGGGCGAACGAGGCGCGCAGGGCATTCATGGCTTGTTGACCGCTCCTGCGAGCTACTGTATATTTACGCGCAGGGGCAATGTCAAGCTGCGGTTCGATGGCCGGTGCGGACCAGATGCGCCAGTACACGGAGCGATACGACGCGCTCAAGGCGGAACTGCAGTCGCTTGGGTTTCTCTTCCAGGGCAGCCTCCAGACCCGCCGGATAGGGGCGCATTCCCGATTTCCCGGTCACGCGCTCACACCCACCGGCGTCATGGCCATCCGCTGCAAACAGTTCCATCTGCCGGACTTATAGAAAGACCGCAGGAGAAGAATCGCGTCGACGCTCTCCGGTAGCCAATAGATGGATGCGCCCTTGATGCGGAGATTGATGACGCGACGGATGGCGCTTTCGACGGCACCGCTGCCCCGCGGAAGCCCGAGCCCGACCATTGTGGTGTAGGCGAAACGATGACGGTTCTTCAGGAAGTAGTTGAGGTGCGTGCGGATCTTGCCGGCCGTGCGCCCGCGGCACAGCTCCCGCAGGGCCGTATAGAAGTCGATCAGCCCCAGCACCTGTGTCGGCGAGAGCCCGAGCGCGGCGATGAGGCGCTGGAGGCGTCGCCAGATCCAGGGCGCGCCGTCGGCGATGAAGAGCACCTTGTCAGCGGCGTTGAGGCCGATCTGCCGCGCGTACGACAACAGCAGGGCGAAGACCGCCTGCGGTCCCCGGAGCGTGCCGTCGATGATCGGGGCCCACGTCTGAGACGGTCGCCCGTCGTCGCCGACGACGTACAGGATGAGGAGCTTCGTTTCCTTCCAGTCGGTATGGAATCGGCTGCTCTTCGCACTGCTCCGCTTCCTCTGCCGACCTGGGCGCTGGAGCACGCGCCTCAAACTCCAGCGCCCGCCGGAGGGCAGTGCGCAGGTGGACGGGAATGTTGCCAAGATCGATCTCGCGGCTCGGGGTGTCGATGGCGCTCTTGTCCATTTCAACGCACCATCATGGGCAGTCCGAGCCGTAATGTCCAGTACCACCCTCCCCGTCTGTCCGAAGACCGGCTCAACCTCCCCCAGCCTCACAGTCCATCTTTGCCTACACACTGTTCCGGGAAATCGGGAATGCGCCCCCGGATAGCGTGTGGGAAGACCACCTGCCGCTGCTACCGCGACCCGGACGCCCGGCACGGTCCCTACCACTACTGGACACGCAAGGACCGCGGGAAAACCGTCGGGATGAGGCTCACCGAAGACGAACTTGTCCTCTACCAGGAGTGGATCGAGAACAACCGCGAATTGGAGCGGCTCGTGAAGGAAATGCGCGGCCTCTCTTCGCGCGTGCTTGCCTTCATAACCGGCCGGGAGGCCCCATGAACCCCCGCGTCTCGGACTCGTCGGCGGCGGTGACCGCTACCGCCATCCTTCAGACGCTACGTCCCGCCCACTGACCGTTCCTCGCCCTGCGGCTTCCGGCAAAGAAAACCCGGCCGATTACCGATTTTTGCAAGAGGCTCAGGGGGCAACGATAAGAGGAGAACGCAGCCTGCGCGCGACACTTCGGCAGGGTGCTGCTCGGCAACTCGGAACGGGCGCGACGGACGACGAGATCGAAGAGCTGGCCAAGCGCCTGTACGACGGGCCGCGGCACAAGGACGCCGGGAAGCGGACGCCCATGGAACGGCGCCACGAAGAGCGCATGCGCCAGACGACGCGAGACGCGCTGGAGCGAGCGGACAGAAGATGATCCTGGTCGACACGACCGAGCTGATGCGGCCGACGCAACGCAAGCTCCACGCCGCTTGGCAGGAGCTACAGGGCCGGCAGGTGCTCGCCACGCCGAGCGTCGCAAGGGAGCTCGCGCCCCTGGCCGTCGACGTGCCGTGGATGGGACGGCCAAGCGACGCCGAGAACAGGCTAAAGGCCGGCGGATCAAGGTTGCCGAAGCGGCGCCAGAACGAGCTGCGGCAACAGGCTTGGTGGGGAGAGATGTGGGCTGACGGGAAGAGCCCGTACCGCATCGTCACGCTGACCCCAGAACAGGAGGAACTGGCCGAACGGATACGGACAGTCATCGACCCGGCCTGTTTCCCGAACACCGACCCGGAAGACATTCCCGACCTCGGGGACGCGGCAGTCGTGAGCGAAAGCATGGCGGTCGGCGCCAAGCTGCTGCTGACGAGCGACCTACGGAGCATCGACCACATTGAAGTCAACCGCTGGACGGTCGAACACGGCACGGAATGGGAAATCCCGGCAGAAGAGACGCTGTACGACGCGGACCTGACATTCCTCAACTGGACGAAGACTCCCGCCGAGTTGGAACGATGGATCCAAGCCGGGCTGCTCGCGTGCTGGCCAGCAGCGAACGACGCCGCGGCGGGCGAGGTGCTCGATAGCACAGAAGATGGCATCGGCCGAATGACTCATGGCGACGGCGGCAAGCTGCGCCAAGCAGGCCAGCGGCTGCTCAACGGGCTGCGGAAGCACCCCGACCCGGACGACTTGGTCGAGCGAACCCGACGGCTGCTGCCTAGTCCGACGGTCGAGAGCGACCGCCGGCACCCGACGTACGCCGGCGGACCCTACCGCTGAGAAACAAGCAACCCTGCGGCGGCTGCGTGCCGCTCGCTCTGGCCTATCACGTAGGCATCCGCGCCGAAGACGGCTGGATCGCCTGAACCGACGATGGCGACCCGGCATGGCTCTGCCCGCCGTGCTATCACCGCGAGTAGAGCTCACCGAGAGCGTGTTCACGATGGGCGTGCGCACCGGCTACGACGACGTCGTGCCGGTATTCGGAAACTACGTGCCGGTCGCACCGCCGGCCGGCTGTAGTGCGGGCCGTGCCTGAGCAACGAGGACGGCGAAACGGCCGGCCCGGCGATCATGCACCCCTGAAAGCTCCTGGCTGATGGCGGGAGCAGACTCGCCGTACCGGCACGCCGGACCGGCGCGAAACGGCACCGACCCAGGGGCGCGCGACGTTCGGGACTCCCGCGATGCAGCCACCGGCACAGGAATCCTGGCCAAGCGGCCAGATATCACGAGGATCCACACCCGGCCTGACGGGCCGTGCCGTCGAGGCCGGCCAGGCGTGAGTCGGTTCAGGACGACTTCAAAGGCGAAGCCGGGACGGCCGTCGAGCCGATTCCCGGCGCGGATCCCCGTGAACGCTGGCCCGCGCGCGACTAACCCATCTTTACCAAGATTGGCGGTCGTTTTGCGGATTTGGGCGGTTTTCGGGGAGTGCGAGGACTGTAACTTGTTGATTATAAAGGATCGGGTTTTGCTGGAGACGAATGTAGTGCCATAATCGTATGGCGATGGTTGCCTGGGACAGGGTGCGTCCGCTATGGTGGGCGCCATGTTCATTCGGCGCACCCAAACCCGGCGGACTGAGGACGGAAATTCCTACTTCTCCCATCGCCTCGTGCACGCCGAACGCCTCGGCAGCACCGTGCGCCAGCGCACTCTCCTCAACCTCGGTCGCTTCCCCAGGCGGACTGGCCGCTGCTGTGCGCCCGAATCAACGAAGCGTTGAGCGGTCAGACGCCGCTGGTGGCCGATTGCCCGCCTGCCGTGGAGGAGGAAGCACAACGGATTGCGGCGCAGTTGATCGCCCGCGGCGCGGCCGGGCCGACCGCCGGACCGACCGATGTGCAGCCGGTCGACGTCGACTCGTTGCGGCTGGTCCGCCCCCGCAGCGTCGGCGTGGAGCAGGTCGGCCTGTGGGCGCTCGAGCAACTGGACCTGCCGGCGCTGCTGACCCGGTTGGGCGTCAACGGCGCCCTGCGCAGCGCGGCCACCGGCGCCATCGTCGGGCGTCTGGCCGCGCCCGCCTCGGAGCGCGCGACGCATCGCTGGCTGCAGGAGCGCAGCGGTCTCGGGGAGTTGCTCGGCGTCGACTTCGAGACCGTCGGTGCGATGCAGCTCTACCGCGCCTCGGACGTGCTGGTGAAGCATCGCGAGGCGATCGAGGCGCATCTGTTCGACCGCGCGATGGGGCTGTTCGACCTGCAGCCGACGGTGACGCTCTACGACCTGACCAACACCTACTTCGAGGGCGAGGCGAGCGACCAGCCGCAGGCGCAACGCGGGCACTCGAAGGAGAAGCGCAGCGACTGCCCGCTGCTGACCCTGGGCCTGATGCTCGATGCCAGCGGCTTCGTGCGCCGCTCGAAGGTCTTCGCCGGCAACGTCCGCGAACACCGGACGCTGGCCGGGATGCTCGACGCGCTGGGGGCGCCGGCCGACGCCCTGGTGGTGATGGACCGCGGTGTCGCCACCGACGCCTGTGTGACGTGGTTGCGCGAAAACGGCTACCGCTATCTGGTGGTCAGCCGCGAACGCCACCGCCGCTTCGATGCCGATGCCGCCGTGTCGCTCCAGACCCAGTCGGACCAGACCGTGCACATGCACAAGGTGGTCTCGACCGACCCCGACGAAGTGCGCCTGTACTGCTACTCCGAGGAGCGCGCCGAGAAGGAGCGGGGCATCGTCGAGCGTTTCGCCTCCCGCTTCGAGACCGCCCTGACGAAGCTCGACGACGGGCTGGCCCGCCCCCGCGCGCACAAGCGGCTCGACCAGGTCTGGCAACGCATCGGACGGCTGAAAGCCAAGCATTCCCGCGTCGCCTCGCACTACCAGATCAGCGTCACCGCCAACGAGGCCGGCAACCAGGCCGTTGCCGTCGCCTGGACCCGCCGCCCCCAGGACGGCTCGATGGTTACCCATCCGGGCGTCTACTGCCTGCGCAGCAGCGAGACCGACTGGGACGAAGACGCCTTGTGGCGCACCTACACCACGCTCACCGACGTCGAGGCCGTCTTCCGCTCGCTCAAGTCCGAGCTCGGCCTGCGTCCCATCTACCACCGCAAGCCGGCGCGGGCCGACGGCCACCTGTTCATCACCGTCATCGCCTACCAACTCGTGCAGGTCATCCGCACGCGGCTGCGCGCGCACGGCGAACACGCCAGGTGGACCACGCTACGCCGCGTCCTCGAAGGCCAGCAGCGCGTCACCGCCACCTTCCGCCGGCCCGACGGACGCACGCTGCATGTGCGCACGGCAACCCAAGACGAACCACGATCAGCGGGCCATCTACGACGCGCTCGGCGTCGACCCACATCCCGGCGGCGTCCGCAAGACGCTCGTCTGACCGACCGATTTCCCGGTTCGTACGCGTTTGTAGTGCCACTCGGGCATTTCTGTCGGTGTAAACCACTGATTCTAAAATGGTTTAGTTTTGTGGTTGGTAAACTTGGGCTAACAGAATCTCCGATGGTCAGACGCAATCGCGCAACCGGAGAGATTCAGCCCGTTGTCGCGGTAGGATTTGCGACATGGTCGCTACCGCTTGGACTGTCGTCGGGGCCGCCATCGCAATTCTGGTCGCGATCGGCGCGTCGTTCCGGAGTCTGCGTGACGAGATGCGCGCCCAAGGCAAGGACCTGCGTGAGCGCATCGACGCCCAGGGTGAACAGATGGGCCTGCTTCGAGAACCGATGGCTCACCTCGAAGGCCTGCTCGAAGGCCTCCGCGAGGCCATCACCGGCAAGCGAGTAGCGTGAAATCCACCGCCCGCGACCCCGCGCCCGGGCGGACGCGCTCGATGACGGCGGAACAACCGGCCAGCACGATGAAAGTGTCCGGGCGCCTCGCCGCGCTGCACATTGCCAGCCTCTGGTGCGTCGCCGTGGCGCAGCCGCTCTTCGACGTTTGCCGAGCGGTTCTTCGCGCCGCGGCCAGACCCGCGCGACACGGCCGCCGCCTTCCTCGACTCGATCAGCGCCGCCGCGGCCGGCGATCGACCGCCCCTCTACTTCCTGCACGTGCTGCTGCCGCACCATCCGTGGATGCTGCTCCGGACGGGCCAGCGGTTCACGCTGCAGCGCGGCGACGTCGGCCTCAGCAACGTGCGCTGGCTGGACGACGAATGGGCCGCCACGATTCGCTATCAACGGCACCTGCTGCAACTGCAGTACGTCGATACGGTCGTCGGCGCGTTGGTGTCGCAACTGCGCGACGCGGGACTGTACGATGATGCGCTGCTCATCGTCACCGCGGACCACGGCACGAGCCTGCGGTCCGGCTTCCCGTTCCTCCGCGCGACCGAAGCCTCGTTCGTCGACATCGCGGCCGTGCCGCTGTTCTTCAAGAGCCCAGGCCAGCGCCAGGGCGAGACCGTGGATGCCAATGTCGAGACCATCGACATTCTTCCCACGCTGGCGGTCGCGCTGGGCGTCCGGCTGCCGTGGACCACCGATGGCGCGAACGTGCTCGACCCGGCCTGGAGCGGCCGTCCCGCGAAGACGATGCTGGTGGCGGGCGGCGGGACCCGCCGTATGGCCGGACCGGCCGATCTGCGCGGCGCAGTGATGGAGCGCGTACGCCACAAACTGGCGCTCTTCGAAGCGGGAGATCCGCTTCACGCGCCTGCCGCGGGCGGCCGCGCGGATCTGATCGGCCAGCGAGCCGCCGACTACCCGGCCGCCGAGACCGATATCGAGGTGACCGTCGACGCGCCGGAACTGCTGGGCGCCGTCGACCCGGTCGCGGACTTCGTGCCGGCGCACATCACCGGCTCCGCCGTCGACCCGGACGGCGCGTCGCCGCCCCTGCTGGCCGTGGCGCTCAACGGCGTAGTCGCGGCGGTCACGCGGCGGTACGCCTTCCGCGTATTCGGCCGCGACGGCGCCTGGGAGGCGATCGTCGATCCCGGCCTGCTGCAGCCGGGCGCCAACACACTCGCCGTGTTCACGGTCGAGGAGCGCGCCGACGGGACCGTCGGTCTGTCGGAAGCGTACGCCGGAGACGGTGAACCGCGCGTTCTCAATCTGATCCTCGACACGACGGTTGCGCTGCTGGGCGCCACGGCCCGCGGGCTTCCATGGGCTGAAACGCACCGAGGACCGTGCGTTCCGCTGGACCACCGGGGAGGCACGGATCGATGTACCAATCGATCGGGAAACGCCGCCTGCCGCACTCGACATGGACGTGGTGATGACCGGGCCGCCGAAATGGCTCCGCATCGAGGCTGACGGCTGCGTGCTGTTCGACGACACCATCAGCGGCCGCTGGGCCGAGTCGTTCGCGTTGGACAGTTGCCGGCTGACACCGCTCCAGCCTGGAGATCCTGCTGGCGAGCGATACACACGTCCCCGACACCAGTGACAACCGCACGCTCGGCGTGGGCGTGGCAGCGGTCGAGTTGCGCGACCCGTAGCGCCTCGATCCCTGTGAACGCTGGCCCGCGCGCGGTTGACAGAATCGGCGACTATCGGACTCAAGCGTCCAGCGGCGGGGTGCGGTTCAGTAGGTGCGAGGTGAGCATCTGGACGTCCTGCTTGACGTCCCGGATGTCCTGCTTGACGCCGTCGATGTTCTTCGTTATGCCAGCGTGCGCTTCCCGGTTCTCGGCGCGCACGTCATCGATGCGCCGATGTGTACCGTTCACGAGCGCGTACATCACGCTGGCGAGCGCAACGCCCACCGTGATCACCGTGCCGATGATCCACGCCGTGTCGGGGTTCATGCTTTCATCCTACCGCGGGTTCGCGGTCTCTGTCAGCGCTGCCGGAAGACCTGCCCGCCATGGCGCTGTCCAGATGGGCGACCACGAGCGACCTGTCTGTCGCAATTCACGATCAGCCCCCGCGACGGCATAACCTGAAGGGCCAACACACCGCCATGGTTCCGCAACGCGAGCGCCGTCGCCGAGTACACCAGCTTCGCGCTGCCAGGCCATCCTGACCGGCACTATCCGGAGCGTGGCCGCCTGCCGGTGGCGGCGGACCACCCGCAGAACCTGTTCACGCTGCTCGGCGGCCGCTACCGCCTGCACGTGCAGGAGCCGCTGACGGAGCGGTGCCCGGAGGCGGCGGAAGCGTACGCCGGAGACGGTGAACCGCGCGTCCTCAATCTGATCCTCGACACGACGGTTGCGCTGCTGGGCGCCACGGCCGCGGGCTTCCATGGGCTGGAACGCACCGAGGACCGTGCGTTCCGCTGGACCACCGGGGAGGCACGGATCGATGTACCAATCGATCGGGAAACGCCGCCTGCCGCACTCGACATGGATGTGGTGATGACCGGGCCGCCGAAGTGGCTCCGCATCGAGGCGGACGGCTGCGTGCTGTTCGACGACACCATCAGCGGCCGCTGGTCCGAGTCGTTCGCGTTGGACAGTTGCCGGCTGACACCGCCCAGCCTGGAGATCCTGCTGGCGAGCGATACACACGTCCCCGACACCTAGCCCGGAAAATTCGTGGCGTGTTCTGATTCCGGTACAGACACAAGAGCCCCCGTGTGGTACAAGTGCAGTGTTAACAACCACTTGCGCCACCACGGAGGCCCTTGCGTGACGACCGACACTGTACCACAGACTGTTCTGTTCGCGGATCTGTTTGACAAGCCGCTGTTCGCCCAGTTCAACCAGGAGCAGGCCAGTTCCGACGGCGGGGCGATCCTGCTGAAGGCCGCCGAGCGCATCTACGGCCTGGTCAAGGCGTTCGCCGGGTGTCTGTTCGACAAGCGGGCGCCGGACAAGACCCGGCACTCGCTCGCGGACCTGATCGGCCAGCGCATCTTTGGCATCGCCTGCGGCCATCCCGACTGCAATGATGGCGACCGTCTCGCCGACGACCCCATCCACAAGCTGCTGCTCGACAGAGACCCGGTTTCGGGCGAGCGCCTGGCGTCGCAGCCGACGCTGTCGCGGTTCGAGAACGCGGTCAACGGCTGCGCGCTCTACCGCATGGCGGACGAGTTGGCCACGCGGGTCATCGCGCGGCATCGCCGCCGCCTGGACGGGCGGGCGCGGTGCATCACGATCGATCTGGACCCGACGGACGACCCGACGCACGGGGCGCAGCAGTACACGCTCTTCAACGGCTACTACGACAACTGGTGCTACCTGCCGCTGCTTGGCTTCCTGACCTTCGACCGCGAATCCGAGCAGTATCTGTGCGCGGCGCTGTTGCGGCACGGCAAGGCGGTCGCCTCGGAGGGGACGGTCGGGCTGTTGTCGCGGTTGCTGCCGCGGCTGCGCCGGGCGTTTCCGCGGGCGCGCATTCTCGTTCGGCTCGACGGAGGCTTTGCCAGCCCGGCGGTCTTTGCCTTCCTGGAGGCGCAGCCGCGGCTCGATTACGTGATCGCGATGGCGAAGAACGCGGTGTTGGAGCGGTACGCCGAGCCGGCCATGCTGGTGGCGCGGGCGCGGACGTGGCGCAGCGAACAGACCGAGCACGTCTACACCGAGACCAACGAGTACCAGGCCGGCACGTGGAACCACGCGCGCCGCGTGGTGATCAAGGCCGAAGTCGTCCGCCACCGAGACCGCGAGCCGCGGGACAATCCGCGCTTCGTCGTGACCAACATGCGGCAGACGCCGCGTTTCCTCTACGAGAAGGTCTACTGCGCCCGCGGGGACGCCGAGAACCGGATCAAGGAACTGAAGGCCCTACAGATCGACCGCACGAGTTGCCAGGCGTTTTCGGCGAATCAGTTGCGCGTCCTGCTGACGGCGGCGGCCTACGTGCTGATGCAGGAGTTGCGGCTGCGCGCCGCAGACACCGCGTGCGCCCGCGCGCAGGTGCCTTGGCTGCGCGACCGGCTGCTGAAGCTCGGCGTCCAGGTGGTGTGCTCGGTGCGTCGCATCGTCCTGCGCCTGCCGCGCGCGACACCGGACCTGGCGGCGTGGCGACACATTGCGTTCGCGCTCGGGGCGCGCGCCGGATAGCCGCTCAACGAGCATCGCATCGCTGCCGGCCGGAGGGCTGTCAACCGCCTGACGGGTGGAACTGTCGTTGCCCGCCTCTTGCCGCCCTCATCACTACGGCGGTCGGCCGCTTGACCACACCATCACCCGCGGTCGGCGACGTTCGAAGGGCCGCCCACCCGTCGATCACCCTCTACCGGTGACCGAATCGGGTGCTGTCACCTCCTGCCGGTGACCGCGGCGGGGTCGCCGTGAATAATCCAGGCTAGTGGTCCGCCACGTCATAATATTCGGACACGGACATGGGTTGCAGCGCGCAATCATCGACGAATCACAGCACCGCACACCCGAACGTTTAATCATGGCACAGCACTAGTGACAACCGCACGCTCGGCGTGGGCGTGGCAGCGGTCGAGTTGCGCGACCCGTAGCGCCTCGATCCGCCCGAAGCGCTTTCCTGCTGGGACACCACGGAGCGAGGACGGGTCCGTCCACCTCCGGACCGGCAATTGGGCCCGGCCTGCCTCGTCGAATGACAGGCGCGAACGTGCCGGGCGCCAACCGGCGGCCGTTCGGTGGTCCGATCGCGAGGTCGAGGCGTGGGCCGCTGCGCTCCCGCGCTCCCACGGCGACGGGATCCACCGTGCTCGCAAGACAGCGGAAGCTGCGAGCTGACTGCCGTGCCGTACCGACCGTCCCGCCTCCGGCGGCGGTGCCGCTAGACAACAAGACTTGACGTATAGGATGCTGTCTATGCCGGGTCGCACAGGCAGCGCGCGCGGTGGTCCTGACGCCAGTGTGAGTTGTCCGCTTGAGCGCCCTTCTACCCGCGGGGTTCGGCACCTCCCGGCAGCTCGACCCCGTTGATCGCCACAGTCTAGAATGCGGTACTGCCCAGCGCGGAGGGCTACATGATCCAGAACCTGATCGACGCGTTCCGTACTCCCGACCGTCAACCGCCCCCAACGGACGAGTCCAGACGTCGGATCGCTCAGAGTGTTGTTCGGCGAGTCGCGACCGGAAATGTCCGTCTTCAACGCGGCGAATTCGCGACGAAGGTGCCTGCGCAGCAGCGAGACCGACTGGAACGAAGACGCCTTGTGGCGTACCTACACCACGCTCACCGATGTCGAGGCGGTATTCCGCTCGCTCAAATCCGAGCTCGGCCTGCGCCCGATCTACCACCGCAAGCCGGCGCGGGCCGACGGCCACCTGTTCATCACCGTCATCGCCTACCAGCTCGTGCAGGTCATCCGCACTCGGCTGCGCGCGCGCCGCGAACACGCCAGGTGGACCACGCTACGCCGCGTCCTCGAAGGCCAGCAGCGCGTCACCGCCACCTTCCGCCGTCCCGACGGACGCACGCTGCATGTGCGCACGGCAACCCAAGCCGAACCCGATCAGCGGGCCATCTACGACGCGCTCGGCGTCGACCCACATCCCGGCGGCGTCCGCAAGACGCTCGTCTGACCGACCAATTTCCCCGGTTCGTACGCGTTTGTAGTGCCACTCGGGCATTTCTGTCGGCGTAAACCACTGATTCTAAATTGGTTTAGTTTTGTGGTTGGTAAACTTGGGCTAGGGCGTGTTAACACTATTGACCGGATCGTGGTATCGTTCCTGGATGGAGCTCACCGAAACGCAGTACGCACCCATCGCGTCCTGTCTCCCGCGACAGCGTGGCAATGTCAGCATGCCCAATCTGCAGGTGCTCAACGCGATCCTGTACGTCGCCGAGCAGGGGTGCAAGTGGCGAGGGTTGCCGAGGCGCTTTGGGAACTGGCACACGATCTACACCCGCATGAATCGTTGGTCCAAGAACGGGGTGCTCGACCGGGTCTTCGAACACCTGCAACGCGCCCAGTTGATCCGCATCAAGTTGGAGGCGGTGTCGCTGGACAGCACCATCGTCAAGGTCCATCCCGACGGCACGGGGGCTCGAAAAAAAACGGCCCCCAAGCCATCGGCAAATCCCGCGGCGGGTGGACCACCAAGATTCATCTGGTTGCCGCGGATGCTCGAATGGCATTGACGTTTGCGCTCTCGCCCGGCCAAGCCCACGACGGCCCGGAGGGCCGGAAGCTCCTGACCAGCCTGGGGCCGCAAGATGCCGAATTGGCCTTGGTGATGGACCGCGCGTACCAGGGCGACGAAACCCGCCAACTGGCGCTGGACCTCGGATTCACACCAGTGGTGCCGCCGATCAAGACCCGGACGGACCCGTGGGAGTACGACCGGGAGATGTACAAGCGACGCAACGAAGTCGAGCGTCTGTTCCGCCGACTGAAGGGCTATCGCCGGATCTTCTCCCGATTCGAGAAGCTGGATGTGATGTTCATCGGCTTCATCCACTTCGTGCTCATGTTCGACGCGCTGAGGCAGTGTTAACAGGCCCTAGTCGGGACGGCGAGGACCGGCGCTTGCCGATGGTAGGACAAACCCTCGACGGCCGGGTCATGCAACGCGGTGGAGACCGGAGGCTGCTGGGACCAAGCCTGAAGGTCTGTGGGCGTTGATGCGGCCGGGCCAGGGTCTTCGGGACTGAACGGTTTCGATGCCTCGCACAGCTGCCGTGGGCAGCGTCTTCAGCGTGCGCCCGTCATCGTTGCGGAACGCCCACCAGCCGTCGGCCGCCTCGGCAGTCGCCGCCTCGATGACCAGTGGGCCTCCGTCCTGCTCGGACCGCTCCACGGCGAAGAGAGTCACATCATCCAAAGGTATCGGTTCGGCCGGAGCCTGAGAACAGAGGAGTTGACGGTTGAACCACCGGGGAGCTTGCCGACTGGTTTGCAGGAAAGCCGGAGGATGGAGGTGTCGTTGTGCTCCTCCGAACCGGCAGAACCGAACACCAGGTGCCGCACCGCCGCTAACGGTTCGGGATGCGGTCCCGCCCCCCAGGGGCGACGGTCTCAAGATCCAGCACCTCTTCGACACGCAGGGATGCCAGCGGCTGGCCGTCAGCGCTCCGAAACACCAGCCAACCGTCGGCCGCCTCGGCAGTCGCCGCCTCGATGACCAGTGGGCCTCCGTCCTGCTCGGACCGCTCCACGGCGAAGAGAGTCACATCATCCAAAGGTATCGGTTCGGCCGGAGCCTGAGACCAGAGGAGTTGACGGTTGAACCACCGGGGAGCTTGCCGACTGGTTTGCAGGAAAGCCGGAGGATGGAGGTGTCGTTGTGCTCCTCCGAACCGGCAGAACCGAACACCAGGTGCCGCACCGCCGCTAACGGTTCGGGATGCGGTCCCGCCCCCCAGGGGCGACGGTCTCAAGATCCAGCACCTCTTCGACACGCAGGGATGCCAGCGGCTGGCCGTCAGCGCTCCGAAACACCAGCCAACCGTCGGCCGCCTCGGCGGTCGCCGCCTCGACGACGAGCATCGTGTCGTGTCCTCCCTGCCGCTTCACCGCGAAGAGCGCCATCGGGACGGCTCCGGACTTCGTTGCTGAGAGGAGAAAATCGCGGTCCTGACCGACCCTCCCCCCGGTAGCTGTTCGTTCTGCCGGTACGCTGTCCAGCCGACGAGCGCCGGTCGGCGTCGTCGAGGCGCTCGCGCACCTCGCCCCAGGCCCTGGTCGCCGCCCGGCGACGCCGCCCCCCGGTGGTGAGGGCTCTGGACGCGGGTTGATGGCGATGAGCACGTCCTCGCGGGCGCCGAGACAGGCGGTGACCCGCGAGAACCAGCCGCCGGGCCCGCGGCGCAGGCGGCTCCATCGCCTTCGGCCCCCGCGGCGCAGCCGTCGGCCCCTGCGGCCAGCGCGGCGCAGGAGAACCTGTTCTGGCGATCGATCGTGAATAGCACGAACCCGGCGGAGTTCGAGGCGTATCTGGCGCAGTTCCCGAACGGGGTATTCAGCGCGCTGGCGCAGGCGCGGCTGGCGGCTCTGGGAGCACCAGCGAATGGTTCACCCGGCCAAATCCACAAAAGACGCCTCGCGAAACCGCGAAGAGACCCTGTCCTGGTCGTGCTCCAGGAACTCATCGAGGCCCCTTCATGAGCCTGGTCATGGACACCGGGTCGGCTTGGCTGACGCTGTCGATATAGGAGCCGATCAGGATCAAGCGGCGGGTGCGGCGCTTGCGGTCGGCGGCGGTGACGCGCCCATGCGCTGAGCAATCACCAGCACGTGGTCATTGTCATGCGTGATGTGCGTCACGTCGCGGAACGCCTCCCGCACGCGCTGGCGGAAGGTGTCGATCGCCGCGCGGAGCGCATCTTCTGAATACAGCCGAAAGGTCGAATAATGATAGTGGGTGACTTGTTCGACGAGTCGAACCAAGGAGGTGGTGACCGGCCACGCAACCGTCTGCGCGCGCACCGACCTGAAGGCACCGGTGGCTTCCAGGGCGGCTCGCACATCGTTGACCTCATGGAGTCTCGTTTCCCGCGTGGCGAACTCGGGAAAGTGGCGGCCCCAGATTGTGCGGCGGTTCTGCTCTGGGGTTCGCGTATAGACGACGAGCTGGCCGGATGGGGTGAGCACCCGAGACGCCTCGCCAGCAAACCGGGCGAGGTCGAAGTGGTGCACGGCATTGAAGCAGGTCATCACGTCACAGATGGAGGCCCGGAACGGGAGCGTTTCGACGGCCCCGACCAGGTGCCGCGTACGCAGACCCGCGTGTCTGTTGCGGATGCGCGCTTGCCTGAGCATGGGCGGACTCAGATCCAGGCCGATGGAAACGACCTGCATGCCAAGAGCTGAGCCTAAGCAATGATTGACCGCGTCCAGGTACCGCCCCGAGCCCGTGGCGACGTCCACAAGCCGCACGGGTCTCCCTAAGTCCACGGCGCGAGCCACCACGTCGCTGACGATACGCACGGCCTCGAAATCCAGCTCGCGCAGCGTTCGATACCGTGCAGACACCTTGGCGAAGTGGTCGCTCAACCGCACCGTGCAACCGCGCGCTTCCCCGTCGTCCGTCCCAGGGGTCATCTCGACAGTCAATTCCGGAGTGCCTCCCGTGGCCATCAGTTTTCTGTGAAACGCCGGACCCCACGGCGCGGGCTCGATTCAGGGGGCTCGACGACAATACGCTCTCTACTCTGCCGCTACTCCGGCGACATGTCAAACGCTACGGTGATGGAACCTCCAACCCGCCCGGTGATCGGAGCGCTCTGGGCCGTGGAACCCACTCCTCCAAAGTTGGTGTCTGGTCATGTCTCTGGGAGAGAACATCAAGCGGTTGCGCTTGGAGGCGGGGCTGCAAACGCAAAAGGCACTCGCTGACCTGTTGGGTGTCGGCGTCCAGATCTTGCAGATCTCCGGGACGGGATACCCACTGCACGATATCGGCGGTTGCCTTCCATCGCTCGTGCCATCGCAGGGCCGGGGCGGGGCGCCCTCGGCGATCACCGGAATCTCATCCGCGCCGCCTCGCTTCGGCATGCAGTCGTAATCCGGATCCGTACCAGCGAGCAACAGATCAACAGAGCAGCGGAGAGCCTTCGCAATCTTGACGAGGGTCAAGGTCCCCAGGGTGGCATAGCGATCCCCCTCTCCCATTCGCACACCTGCGGCTGCGGGACCTACGGGGTTCAGATTCGCAGCGAGTCGATGCTTCCGACGCACCGGCCGACCATGATCGCCATCGTTTCTCCCCGCTGCTGCGTGCAGGACGGCGACGAGGCCTACGTTCATCTCGTGTCGGGTGAATGTCTGGTCCGCCTCGTCTTCATCGTGCAGCGAGGCTTCGTGCTCCAGCCGTACAACCATGCGTGCGCAGCGCGTTTCGCGAAGCCGAGGGAGATCCGGGCGATGCACGTCATCGTGTACTCGCGCCGCCGGGAATTCTGACGGAAAGGCGGCAGGAAGTTCGCGCTGTCGAAAGCCCAGGTGCGGCTGGCCCCAGGCCGCGATGGCGTACCGCGACACCTCCGTGTCAGGGCATACCCTGACTCTGACTCCGCCACATCTTCGTTCCAGGCATGCGGAGACCGGTCTCATCAGCCATTCCGTGCGATTCGGCATGGCTTCCACTGCTTGGTCCAGTGCTCGTCAGTCTGTACGTGCCCCGAGCGGACGCTCTTGCAGACATTGACCGGAAATTCCGTCTCCTGGAACTCTCGCACCAACCGCAACACGACGCCCTCCCGCCCGCCGCCGAGCACGGAAGGCTCGCCGTGGGCGTGCTTCATGAAGGCGCGTATCTCGGCGACCGTTCGGAAGCAACCTCTGAACAGGACCGGCACGACCGGAATCTCCCGCTGCTTCGCGTACGCCTCGACCTTGTCAAATGCCGCAAACACGCCATCGCCGTTCCGGAGCGCAAAAGCATGGAACGTCTCGTGCTCCGCCACGGGCTCGTAGGCGATGCTGTGCACCCCATAGATGTCCTCGCCGTAGAGATAGACGTCCGGCTCGTTCACCTTCCAGGCGTGGTGCTTCTTCACCATCGCCATCCACTTTCCATCGGAAGGGGCCGACACGCTACGCGCGTAGACCAGGCCGGCATGCAAAAGCGTGTTGCCGCCGTCCAGCTTCTCCGTCACCACCACGGATTCGCCCACGAATCGACCGGGATCCGGTGTCTGAGACTTACGGCCGAGCACCCACGTGGCGAAGACGCCCGACACGGGACTACGCGCGTGCGCGTCGGCACCTATCAGACCTCCTCGACCACTTCATTCACGAGTACCTGCGTGTGAACGAATCGGCATGCTCTCCGTGAGAACCACAGACCTTATCGCGCTTACAGAACTTGAGTCCACACTGCGTCGCTGGCCTGGGTGGTGTCCCGCGGGTTCGGCATGAACATCACGCCGTCGCGGACCAGCAGGGCGCGGCTCCAGACCGGCCGGAGGCTTGCCCACGTTGTCCCGAATCGATCTAATCGAGCGGGCTGTAGCGCAGCCGTTGAGCGTGGGGCGCCACATCTACCGTTGCCCGGTGGGTTACGTGTCTCATCTGCAGGAGATGGAGACAATAGCGACGACAAGACCGAGCACGCCCAGAACCACCGAGACCACACCGAGCTGGAACGGCTACGCGGAGGGCAGGGTCTGAGGAACCGAGAGCCCATCGGAGTCGTCCGCAGATATTGACACGTTCAATCCTGAAGTCGTACTTCTGCCCCCGGTCGACTCCCAGATCGTTCCTGGTCTTGTCGTCCATTCGGATCCATGGTTCGGTCTCGCCTTCCACGCCTTTCATTCCCCGAAGCCACACGAACACGGTCCTTGACGCTCCATTAGACACAATGAGCTTAACGACGGTGCCTTCTGGTACGAGTCGGTCCTGGGAGTCTCTTCGATAGTTCTCTGTGATGCGGACAATATCGCGGTAGACGTCGCCCTTCAGTTGCTTGTGGACCACAAGGCGCATTGGTGGTTTACTAGTTGCGTTTTCGTGCACTTCTTGTATGCCATCCCGCTCGCGTACTGTAACATGTTCTCGCTCCTCGCCGGCTGCGTGGGGTCGTGATCGACCGCCCCAAAAAGAGTTCCATCGCATTCATGTCGCTCCTTGGGCGAGCATGACATGCGGTCAGCGGTAGCATGATGGGCTGACGCAGCGCAGCAACCCGGGTCGATTCCAGCCAACATCGGGTGACGGATTGCCGTTGGAGCACGCCCAGGGGCTGACCGGCAGGTTAAGAACGGATGCTCGTCGTTTCACTCATCACCCCTCCGTCAGCGGGGCTTTCGCCATCAGGATCTCGCTCACAAGTTCAGTCACCACCCCTTTCGTGATGCTTCGCAAGCGCTCAGTAGCATCTCCGAACCCAGCTGTGTGTACTCCCCCCGTGGTGTATGCGGTCACAACGCCAATTGATGGCCTGGTGCCCCTTCCAGGTTCAATTATCGCTTCTCGACACCATAACTCAAAGTGGTAGGCCATAGCACAGCCGTTGGTAATCTGAGTTGTGGTTGCGCGGATACTCAACCAGTGGGGTCGCGCTCTCCACAGCTTAAGGAAGGTCTCCTCTGGTAGGTTGGTCGGTATAGATCGGTCGTCCAGGGGTTCATCAACGACGTGCAGGCCAGCGGAACGCAGTACCGTTGCAGCGTCCTTAATTAGTGTCAGCCAGAAAACCCTCGTTTCGGGCTGAGATTTGCGCCAATTCGTGGCATCCTGGGCGTGATTTCGGCGCGAACCCCGGCGACGGAGGCGCCTGACGAGCTGCGGGATAGCGAAGGGCAGCAAATCAGCCCGAATGTCCTGTTTCCAAGGACAGGAGGACCGTGCCGTCTCTTGCCGGCTCGGAATCCAGCTTGGTTATCAGGGCCGGTTGGTTGGTCAGGCGACGAGTCGTTGTCGTTTGCGTTCCCGCTTCTGCAGGATCAACCCGATGCGATGCAGGTTGGCCGCCAGCACCGACAAGGCAACCGTACGCGCGAAGCCGTCCGCACCATGGCTGCGAACTCGGTCGAGTCCCCGATGCTCCAACCCATTGATGGCAGACTCGATCGCCGGATGCGCACGCCGCGCGGCAACAAACGACTCCTCCTCTTCCCGTTCCCGGTCGGCTCTTGAAAGATACCCTCTCCCCGGCAACGCATTGACGTCGAGCAGCGCATCGAGGCGGACCCGATTGTCGCGGCTATGAAAGCCCCGGTCGAAACTGCACGCCCGCAACTCCGGATACAGTGCCTGCGCTTCCTGCACCATCGACACTGCCACGTCCACATCCTCACCCTCCCACAGGACCTTGTGGTGAAGGATGAATCCATACTGGTCTTCGATAATGGCGACAGGAACCCCGAGTTCGACCGGCGTGCCCGCCTTGCCTTTGGAAACCCAACGCGTGTGTTCCTCGAAAATGGAAAAGACCTTCTCCTCGTGAGGAATCGTCTCGCCACGCAGAAGACGCCGCTCCACCTGGTCAATCTGCCGCCGGGCGTGAGCCGCGAGGCCTGTGATGGAGCGACAGCGCAATTCCCCCACGCCCTGGCCCCGCAACACGTCGAGCGTTGCCTCTGCTCGCTCCACCAGCGCCCGGCAGCGCTCCACATACGCTGCCACCCGCTCCGGATGCCGCTGCGCTCGCCTCGTCGAGCGCACCTTGTTGAACAGTTTCTTGACCTCCCGTGACAGATGGCGCCACTGACGCCAGCCGCGCACCGCGTATTGCTCAGCCGTCAGCCCCGTCTCCCGCAGCAGGCAACGCACCGCGTCCCACAACAGGCTGACGTCCGTCGGATAGTGCACGTCCGTCTCGACGACGAACGAGTCACACCGCCCGCGTAATGGCTCGCCAGGCCTGTTTTTTGCTACCTTGTGTCCGCTCTCCACCACCAGGCGCCCGACCGCCGATAACAGCTCCGGCGTCAACAAGGACACGTTGTCGACCACCGTTTGGTACTCGTAACGCGTCTTGTCATCGAAATCGCCGTGTCCCAGGAACGCACGTATCGTCTGATGATGATTCGTCAGGTCGTGAAGACGGTCGAAGTCGCAGCCCAGTCCCTGCTTCAGCACTCCCAGTACCAGAATCTGCCACAGGTCCATCCCCGGACGCCCGACTGTGCGGTCGGCCTCCGGCAGGATGTGCTCGTCCAGCAGCACAAACAGCCGCGCACGCAACGCCTCGTCGCACCAGATGTGCTGAAGCCCCTTCAACACCGCCGGGATGTCGTCCCGCGACTTCGGGTTGATCCAGACCTTCTCGACGGGCACCTGACCGAGCTGGAACTGCGATCTGTGAACTTCTCTCATGATGGCAATGTCGCGAAGATCGCGAAGATCGTCCCGAAATGGGTCGATCCTTGGGAAATCACCCCGCAAGAATACGATATCTGGACGATCTTCGCCACTAGAAATAGACGGTTACACCCTGTAGAATCAACAACTTGCGGGTTTTCCGCCGAACACTAATTAGTGTCAGCCAGAAAACCCTCGTTTCGGGCTGAGATTTGCGCCCATTCGTGGCATCCTGGGCGTGATTTCGGCACGAACCCCGGCGACGGAGGCGCCTGACGAGCTGCGGGATAGCGAAGGGCAGCAAATCAGCCCGAATGTCCTGTTTCCAAGGACAGGAGGACCGTGCCGTCTCTTGCCGGCTCGGAATCCAGCTTGGTTATCAGGGCCGGTTGGTTGGTCAGGCGACGAGTCGTTGTCGTTTGCGTTCCCGCTTCTGCAGGATCAACCCGATGCGATGCAGGTTGGCCGCCAGCACCGACAAGGCAACCGTACGCGCGAAGCCGTCCGCACCATGGCTGCGAACTCGGTCGAGTCCCCGATGCTCCAACCCATTGATGGCAGACTCGATCGCCGGATGCGCACGCCGCGCGGCAACAAACGACTCCTCCTCTTCCCGTTCCCGGTCGGCTCTTGAAAGATACCCTCTCCCCGGCAACGCATTGACGTCGAGCAGCGCATCGAGGCGGACCCGATTGTCGCGGCTATGAAAGCCCCGGTCGAAACTGCACGCCCGCAACTCCGGATACAGTGCCTGCGCTTCCTGCACCATCGACACTGCCACGTCCACATCCTCACCCTCCCACAGGACCTTGTGGTGAAGGATGAATCCATACTGGTCTTCGATAATGGCGACAGGAACCCCGAGTTCGACCGGCGTGCCCGCCTTGCCTTTGGAAACCCAACGCGTGTGTTCCTCGAAAATGGAAAAGACCTTCTCCGCGTGAGGAATCGTCTCGCCACGCAGAAGACGCCGCTCCACCTGGTCAATCTGCCGCCGGGCGTGAGCCACGAGGCCTGTGATGGAGCGACAGCGCAATTCCCCCACGCCCTGGCCTCGCAACACGTCGAGCGTTGCCTCTGCTCGCTCCACCAGCGCCCGGCAGCGCTCCACATACGCCGCCACCCGCTCCGGATGCCGCTGCGCTCGCCTCGTCGAGCGCACCTTGTTGAACAGTTTCTTGACCTCCCGTGACAGATGGCGCCACTGACGCCAGCCGCGCACCGCGTATTGCTCAGCCGTCAGCCCCGTCTCCCGTAGCATGCAACGCACCGCATCCCACAACAGGCTGACGTCCGTCGGATAGTGCACGTCCGTCTCGACGACGAACGAGTCACACCGCCCGCGTAATGGCTCGCCAGGCTTTTTTTTTGCTACCTTGTGTCCGCTCTCCACCACCAAGCGCCCGACCGCCGATAACAGCTCCGGCGTCAACAAGGACACGTTGTCGACCACCGTTTGGTACTCGTAACGCGTCTTGTCATCGAAATCGCCGTGTCCCAGGAACGCACGTATCGTCTGATGATGGTTCGTCAGGTCGTGAAGACGGTCGAAGTCGCAGCCCAGTCCCTGCTTCAGCACTCCCAGTACCAGAATCTGCCACAGGTCCATCCCCGGACGCCCGACTGTGCGGTCGGCCTCCGGCAGGATGTGCTCGTCCAGCAGCACAAACAGCCGCGCACGCAACGCCTCGTCGCACCAGATGTGCTGAAGCCCCTTCAACACCACCGGGATGTCATCCCGCGACTTCGGGTTGATCCAGACCTTCTCGACGGCCACCTGACCGAGCTGGAACTGTGATCGGTGAACTTCTCTCATGATGGCAATGTCGCGAAGATCGCGAAGATCGTCCCGAAATGGGTCGATCCTTGGGAGATCACCCCGCAAGAATACGACATCTGGACGATCTTCGCCACTAGAAATAGACGATTACACCCTGTAGAATCAACAACTTGCGGGTTTTCCGCCGAACACTAATTAAGGGCAGGCTGCGGATCGGGGTCGGAGGTCTCCGGCCGCGGCAACGAAGGGCAGAGGAATACCGACACTACCCTGGCGAGCTGAACGGGCGTACATACGGCTGCGGGAGCCGCCCTGTTGGTTACGTGAACGGGAGGTGTGCTTCTCATGACCATGCTTCCCTATCTCAGAATGCACCACAGGGGAAATATCACGTGTAGTCTACCGGACTCGCCGTCGAGCTCACCGCCCGCGGGGCCGCCACCCACGCCGTCCAGCTTTGCGTAGCACAAGTGCCGGCGCGAGAGCGGATAATCGGACGTGCATTACCGTTAACATGAATGATTGGCCCGCCAGGACCGACCCCGAAGAGACCGCAATCGGCCGCCCCGCCGGCGACCGCGCGCCGCCTGGTCGAGGCCTCGGTCAGCCCGAACACCCGGCGGGCCTACGCCGGCGCGCTCCGCCGTCTCGACGCCTGGCTCGACGGCCGGCCGCTCCACGATGTGACCCTGGCCGCCTACCTCGCCGAGCTGTACGACGCCGGCCGCGCCTCGTCGAGCGCCTCGATGGCGGTCGCCGCGGCGTGCTTCCGCGCGAAGCTCGCCGGGCAGCCCACTCCCGCCGGCGAGCGGACGGCCCGGGTGCTGGCTGGGTACCGGCGGACCGCCGGCGGCGATCGGGGGCGAGGTCAGGCGCGGCCGTTCGGGGTCTCGGACCTGGCGGCCGTGCTCGCCACCTGCCACCGGCAGCGGCGTCGCGGGCGCGGCGTCGAGTCCGACCAGGTCGCCCTCGAGCGCGGGCGTCTCGATGCGGTGATCGCCGGACTGCTGTTCATGGCGGGAATGCGGCGGAGCGAGGTGAGCGCGCTGCGCTGGCCCGACGTCGTCGAATCCACCGACGGCGACGGCATGCTCATCACCGTGCGCCGGAGCAAAACGAATCAAGAGGGCGAGGTGAACGACGTGCGGTACGTGAAGGACGGCGTGGCGCGCGCCCTCCGGACGCTACGCGCCGCTACGACTCCGAAGCCCGGCGACCACGTGGTGTCGTTGTCGGCGCAGATGATCGGGTTGCGGTTCACGGCCGCGACCGCTGGCGTCCAGCGCCGGGTGACCGCGCACTCGGGACGGGTCGGGCTGGCGTCAGAGCTCACGAGCCGTGGCGCGTCGACCACCGACGTCATGCTCGCCGGGAACTGGAAGACCAGCCGCATGGTGGCGCACTACTCGGCCGGCGCGACTGCCGAGCGCGGAGCCGTGGCGCGCTACCTGTAGACCGTTCTTGAGTTCGGCACCCCAACTCGCGACCACTTGACGGGCAGAACAGGTCACGGTCCCGCCTCCGAATTCCCACAGAACACATACGGTTGGCCGACCGACCCCAAAAGCTACGACACCTCGCGGGTCGCCGTGAAGGAGTGAGTCCGGGTAATCGTGCACGACTGCCCGAAGGGATGAACTCTGGTGTCGCCGTCACACGACGACGCGGCTGACGCCCGCGCAGGCGGCCGGCTTGACCGACACGTGGCACGGACTACGAATGGCTGGATGACGTGGTCACGACGGCCGTGCCCGCCGCAGAAGCCCGGCCCGAAGCCGAAGGGCTAGGCCGCCCCGTCCGTCTCATCTGCATCTGCGTGGACCCCAAGCGTGCGCAGCTTCCGGACCGATTCCACGAACCCACGGATCTCGTCGGGTACGTAGGTTTCCGGGTTGGCACGGGTGCCGCGGCGTTCGGTGTCGCCGCGGCGTTCGGTGTCGCCGCGGCGTTCGGTGTCGCCGCGGCGTTCGGTGTCGCCGCGGCGTTCGGTGTCGCCGCGGCGTTCGGTGTCGCCGCGGCGTTCGGTGTCGCCGCGGCGTTCGGTGTCGCCGCGGCGTTCGGTGTCGCCGCGGCGTTCGGTGTCGCCGCGGCGTTCGGTGTCGCCGCGGCGTTCGGTGTCGCCGCGGCGTTCGGTGTCGCCGCGGCGTTCGGTGTCGCCGCGGCGTTCGGTGTCGCCGCGGCGTTCGGTGTCGCCGCGGCGTTCGGTGTCGCCGCGGCGTTCGGTGTCGCCGCGGCGTTCGGTGTCGCCGCGGCGTTCGGTGTCGCCGCGGCGTTCGGTGTCGCCGCGGCGTTCGGTGTCGCCGCGGCGTTCGGTGTCGCCGCGGCGTTCGGTGTCGCCGCGGCGTTCGGTGTCGCCGCGGCGTTCGGTGTCGCCGCGGCGTTCGGTGTCGCCGCGGCGTTCGGTGTCGCCGCGGCGTTCGGTGTCGCCGCGGCGTTCGGTGTCGCCGCGGCGTTCGGTGTCGCCGCGGCGTTCGGTGTCGCCGCGGCGTTCGGTGTCGCCGCGGCGTTCGGTGTCGCCGCGGCGTTCGGTGTCGCCGCGGCGTTCGGTGTCGCCGCGGCGTTCGGTGTCGCCGCGGCGTTCGGTGTCGCCGCGGGCGGTGACGCGCTGGTCCATTACGGTTCCGCGGCCCCGCTTAGCCGGCGGACGGCAGGGGCAGAATCAAGCGGCCGGTCACCGGTTTCGTGTTCGGCGAGTGCACCGCATTCGCAGCGATGTTCTGCTGTAACGCGAAGAGCGCCCGCACAAAATCCAGTTCACGGTTCGGCAGGCCTTGCACCCACAACCAGCCCTGACAAGCTTGGGCACTGTACCGCCGCATGGTCAGGCAGCGCCGCGGCCTTCTTCGCGCTCACTGTGTGTGGTCTGACAGTTCGGACATTCCAAGGTGACCCCAACGATCTCGGCGGCTGTGAATGTGGTCGTGGTTTCAACGGTCATTCTTCTGATGGTACCATCCCCAGGCGGGATTTCGCCGGTCACCCTGGGCCGCCCAAGCGCCGGCCCGAATCGGTTGGCGCACTGTCCGACCCGGCGTTCGCGGCCCGGATGCTGGCCGTGCCGTCAAGGGCGCGAAAAGACACCTGAGACACTACCGAATGGACCGCCGACGTGCGCGGGGTGTATTGGATCCTCGCGCAGCGGCGCGAGACCTGTACGGAGATGGCTAACTCGGGCTGAGGACCTGCGGCCGATGTTCACGGCTGCGGCACAGGTCGCCGCCGTCGAGCGGCGGGTGACGGCGTATTCGGAGGCGGGTCAGGGTACCGACAGCTCTCAGCCCTCGTTCCGCGTCAGTGAGCCATGTATCCCAGTACGCTCCGGTCGGCCATCACTCGTACAGCTCGCCGAGACGGGGCCAGCATCCGGTAGTGAGCCGGGTGCTGCCCACCGCTTCGTCCAGCGTGCGCAGCGCTTCGTCGTGACGACCCGCCTGCTGGTAGGCCTCGGTCTCAGCAGCACGTTCGCCGGCCCGTAGGCGAGCTGATTGATTCGACCGTGTAAACGCTGGCCCAAACGCGCCTCTCGCGCACCGGTTGTCACGCTTTGCCGCTGAGCGAAGCCCTGGGCGTCGAGATAACCCTCGGTCCGGCGCCGGACCGTCCGCGTCTGGCACCTAGTGGACGTCGAGTGCGCCATCCGCAAGCGCCAGGCGCCGCCAGGCGGCGACCAACGCGCCGTCGCCGCGGCGTTAGGAAAGCACGCGCAATCCGTCCGGAATTGGACCCGCCAGGGAATGCCCGTCGAGCGTGTCGGCCGGTTCTGCCGCTACGATGTAGAGGTCTGCCGCGCCTGGCTCGCGGCGCGGCCGACGCGGTTCCGCCGCGGCCGCCGGCTGAACGGCGGAACCCTCAACGTCTCGGCCGGCGTCGAGCTCCACATGAGGGACCAGCTGCGCGACGTCGCCCAGCGGCTCGACGTGAGCGTGAGCACGTTGCTCCGCGAGGGCGCGCGCCGCGTGTTGATGGCCTTGGGCGAACCCGTCGACCCTCCGGAGCGGCTGCCGCATCTGCGCGACGATCACCCCTTCAGGAGACTTCAGCGATGACTACTGGCCCCAAGCCGCCGCCGGCCGGCCGCGTCTGGTGCACCAGGTGCGGCGCGCGCCCAGGCGTCATGCGCCAGCTCGGCGAGGTCCTCTGTCGCCTCTGCGCTGATTCTCCGGACGGCGATGCGGCGGCGGCGCGGCGCAGCCAGAAATCTTGAAAACGCGAAACAGAACTTCGATCCCACTTCCCGATGGTACCGCTCCTGCAGCGCGCCCAGGCCGAACGCGGCGGCGGATTCACGCCGGTTGGCGGACGCAAGGCAAGGCGCAAGCAGCAAGCGACAGTGTCAGACTGGCGCTGCATGTGCCCCGAACCCAGCTTTGACGGGCCGGCCTATGAGTTCAACGGGTCTACGCTCCGACACTGCAACGGGTGCGGCAAGACATGGAAAGAGACCACAGACGAAACCCACGAGCCTGACGCGCGGAGTCACGTGGTCGACCTGTCCGCGGCGCCGCCGCGCCGCCGCGTGGAAACGGGCTGATACCGGGAGGTATCTGAGGGAGAACTCAATGACTGACACCAACCCGCTCAAGCCCGGCTTCGGGATGACAGACGAAGCGCGTGGACACTCCGAACGCTTCCGCGCGATGACACGTGACACGCTGACCATGCTCATCCAGCACGCCGAACAGCTACGCGACCATGGCGTACTCGAAGCGCTCCACGACGCGCTCAACCGCATCAAGGCCGAGGGACGACGATGACCGAAGACGAACGGCGCGAGCGCATCGAGGCCACGGCGTTCCGGATGATAGCGGAACTGCTCGAGCGGGCCGCGAACGGCGAGGCCCTGCCCGTCCAGGGCGCTTTCGTCGTGCGGATCCGCGCGCCCTGGCCGAAGAGATTGGCGCCGCGGACTCCATCACCATCGAGGCGCGCGACATAGCCCTGTTCAAGGACTTGGCCGCGCAGATGGTCTTGGCGAGCGCCGCGGCCGCCATCGACGGTGCCGCGGCCGCCGGCGCCGGCAGCTCCGCCTAGTGCTGCGCCATGATTAAACGTTCGGGTGTGCGGTGCTGTGATTCGTCGATGATTGCGCGCTGCAACCCATGTCCGTGTCCGAAGATTATGACGTGGCGGACCACTAGGAGTCTGCGCCGCAGGAGATTTGCGGCACGCAACGGGTCGCCAGCCCCACGACCCGAGTCCGGTGTCGGGGCGACTTCGCCGGTCGGCAGGGCGGGATAGATTTTCGGTAGTTGGCGAACAGATGGCGAATTTCGGTCGCTGTTGGCACGCCGGCCACGGTCGATAAGAATGACACGGAATGGAAGACGAGCTGCCATCGGTCAGCCAGACGATGCGGTTCCTGGCCTTGTGCGACCACTACGGTTCGCAGCGTGCGGTCCTCGGGCTGGTCGCCGCCGGCCGCAAGGTCGGAGTATCGGGGTTGTCCACCCACGACGACTGGCCAGCGTGGGACGCCGACGAGATGCAGGCGGCGGTCAAGTACCTCGAGGAAGCGACGAACCGCGACGGTTGAGCCGCAGGTAAATGATCGACCGGACCAGCGTTCTGTGATCGGGCCGCGCCGCTTCTGGCGCGCCGCGCGCCGTTTTCGGCGATGGCCCTCGCAATCACGGTCTCACTCAACCGGGTCCGGCAGACGTGGACGGGCCACTGCGGGTCAGCGCCGGCTGTACCCTTCCGGCAGTCCCCGTTTCCTGGTCGCCTGGACACCGGTCCCTCGACCGTCCGTGTTCCCCGCATTCGACGCCGCGGTGTTGGGCCTTCCCGTGGCACCTCCGTGGTACGCTCGCGACGTATTGCGCGACGGTCGAGGTCCCGTGCTCGAAGCGCAAACGTCCGTGAGCAGGTTCCGTTCGGACCAGCCGTATCAGCGGCCATCGAGCCGCTGGCATCTGGCGGGAACGCAGCTATTGGGGGAGATCCCCAATAGCTGGCGCGCGGGCGACCTCGTGGCGAAGAGCGGCGTAGCGGCTGGAAGCGCCGCCAGGCGGCCTGAGTAAACAGAATCCTGCCGAATTGAAGCGTCCGCGCGCTCGGCCACTTCTCCCCGCGGAGCCGTCATCCAGCGTTCATCGGGCCGAAGCGCCCCGAATCGTTCAACCAAGTCCGAGCACGCCTTCGCTTCCGAATTCGTCAACGGCTCATCTTCTGCAGCATGTTCGCCGCCGCCGTCGGCCTGCTCGTCGCGCCAGCACCGCGGGAGGGGTCGCCGGGCCGGGGAATGAAACACGCCTGTACAAGACGACGGCCCGCCGGTTAGCAGCCAGCGGGCCTTTTCGCGAGTATTACCGGGGTCGCCGAGCGCCCGGCCGTTGGTGACTCGATCCTACCACCTCAGTGGGTGGTCTGGAATGCCTGCAGGTCGCGTCGAATGGGGACCCCAACGCGTTTCAGTGGCCGCGGTTCGTAATGCTCCTCATGTACCCACCAACGGAGGAGACGAAGCACGATGGCGACTCGAACGCAGCCGACGGACCCTTCGAGGGCGCATTCCCGATTTCCCGGTCACGCGCTCACACCCACCGGCGTCATGGCCATCCGCTGCAAACAGTTCCATCTGCCGGACTTATAGAAAGACCGCAGGAGAAGAATCGCGTCGACGCTCTCCGGTAGCCAATAGATGGAGGCGCCCTTGATGCGGAGATTGATGACGCGACGGATGGCGCTTTCGACGGCACCGCTGCCCCGCGGAAGCCCGAGCCCGACCATTGTGGTGTAGGCGAAACGATGACGGTTCTTCAGGAAGTAGTTGAGGTGCGTGCGGATCTTGCCGGCCGTGCGCCCGCGGCACAGCTCCCGCAGGGCCGTGATCACCTCGTCCACCCGTGCTCGCTTGAGCAGCCCCCGCGTGCGGTTGAGCCAGCGGGTGCGTTGCGTCGCGCTCCAGCGGCGCAGCTTGACCGCGTCGGAGAGTTGCTTCGCGGCATGATAGAAGTCGATCAGCCCCAGCACCTGTGTCGGCGAGAGCCCGAGCGCGGCGATGAGGCGCTGGAGGCGTCGCCAGATCCAGGGCGCGCCGTCGGCGATGAAGAGCACCTTGTCAGCGGCGTTGAGGCCGATCTGCCGCGCGTACGACAACAGCAGGGCGAAGACCGCCTCCGGTCCCCGGAGCGTGCCGTCGATGATCGGGGCCCACGTCTGAGACGGTCGCCCGTCGTCGCCGACGACGTACAGGATGAGGAGCTTCGGTTCCTTCCAGTCGGTATGGAATCGGTTGCGCCCCTTCTTCGTCTTGGGGCCACGCTTCTTGCACCTCACGCGGACGCGGCCCCCGTCGAGGGAGAGCGGCTGAAGAAATCCAAGGGTTGGTTGCACGCGCTGTGTGTCCGCCTGTTCGAGGAGCAGGGTCTGGCGGTCATCCCCGGAGGCGCGTTCCAGGTCCGGGCCGTGGATGCGACGACGGTGAAGGAACCGGGCCCGAGCGGGTCGCTGTGGCGCCTGCACTACAGCGTGGGCCTGCCGTCGCTGGCGTGCGACTTCTTCAAGCTGACGGGGACCGAGGGGCCGGGCACGGGAGAATCGTTGGCGCAGTTCCCGATCCGCGCCGGCGACCATGTGCTGGCCGACCGCGGCTATTCGACGGCCCGGGGCATTCGCCACGTGGTCGACGCGGGCGGGCGGCTGATTGTGCGTGTCAACACGGGGTCGCTGCCGCTGTGCACGACGGCCGGGCGGCCGTTCGACCTGCTTGCGGCGGTGGGGTCGGTCACGCGTCCGGGCGCCGGCCGGTCCTGGGCGATCACGGTCGCGGTCCCGCGCGACGATGGCGGCCCGGCCGGCAAGATTGCCGGGCCGGGTCTGCGTGCTCCGCAAGTCGGCGGAAGCCATCCGCCTGGCGCACCTGAAAGTCCGCCGAGACGCCGCCCGCAAGGGCAACCAGGTGCAACCGGCCACGCTGCGCTTTGCTGAGTACGTGATCGTCTTCACGACCTTTCCCGAGCCACCCTTTTCCGCCGCGGACGTGCTGGAGTGGTATCGCCTGCGCTGGCAGGTCGAATTGGTGTTCAAGCGCTTCAAGTCGCTGGCCCAGTTGGGGCACGTGCCGAAGTACGACGACGACGACAGCGCCAAGGCGTGGCTCTACGGGAAACTGTTCGTGGCGCTGCTGGTGGAGAAGCTGATCCACCACGCCCGCGCGATTTCCCCCTGGGGCTACGACGTGCCGGCGCCGGCGCCCCCCGAGCGCGTGGCGTGACTTCAAGTTCGTGCTCAACCAGGTCACGCGCGCCATCGAACCACCGCTCCCGCTGGCGCGCATGATCAGCGACTGGCGAACGATCTCCGGCGAGCTGGCGGAGCCGCCACGTCGCCGACAGCCGCAACTCTCCGCGTACTTCGGCTGAACTGAGCTGCCGGAGGACCATAGGGCCTTAACAAGTTAGCGCCTATGGGGTAGAGTCCCGGCCTCCGCTTCGCCCGACGGGCGTGTTTCTCGCGGTAATACGGCGTCGTGACCGGCACCGTCGTGCCCCGGGAGGTGCGAACGTTGACGGTCTCCAGCCCGTCGCTCCGCATCCGCCGGGGCAGGTGGCGCACGAGGGCGCTCGCCGCGTCGCCAACCGCGGCGGAGCACACCGCGCGTTGCAGCACGGGGGTGAGGAGGGCGCCGAAGAACTCGTCCGCGATGGCCCGCAGCTGCTCTTCGCACTGCTCCGCTTCCTCTGCCGACCTGGGCGCTGGAGCACGCGCCTCAAACTCCAGCGCCCGCCGGAGGGCAGTGCGCAGGTGGACGGGAATGTTGCCAAGATCGACCTCGCGGCTCGGGGTGTCGATGGCGCTCTTGTCCATTTCAACGCACCATCATGGGCAGTCCGAGCCGTAATGTCCAGTACCACCCTCCCCGTCTGTCCGAAGACCGGCTCAACCTCCCCCAGCCTCACAGTCCATCTTTGCCTACACACTGTTCCGGGAAATCGGGAATGCGCCCCCCTTCGACCGTGAGCGAGCTGTTCGGCAGGTTCGCGAACTGCTCGGTCTCGACCTCGGCGTAACGTTCCACCGCCGGGATCAGATTCGCCAGCTCATCGGCCGTCAGCCGGCCGTCGGGGTGATTGGCGATGGTGCTGCCAGTGGCGACGAGGAGGACCGTAGCGCGGGGGCGGAATTGCGCGCATTCGACCGCGACCGGCGCGGCCCGCCAGCCAGATGCCGGCCACCGCCGGCAGCCAATCTCGAAGACTTCTCGCGGTGCGGGCCAACCCACAGCGCCTATAGCGAACCCGCCGCGACGCCATGGGCGTGCGAGAGCCAACTGACGAGCGCGTCGAGAGCGTCGCGCGGCGTTGCGCCGTAGAAGGGCATCAGGGCGGTCGGCACCCCGGCGGTGCGGGCCAGGCAGGCGCGCCAGCCTCGCAGTGCGGGTCTGACTTCGACGACGTAGTGCTGACTCCCGATGGTCTGCTCGAAGCGGTGAACGGTAAGGGGCATGGGAGTCAGGATGCTGGTGCCGGGCGCGAACACCGGCATTCTAGTGAGCCGCCGAAATCGATCAAGCGAAACTAAACACGAATGGCCGGGTCGACAGGGCGCGGGAGCGCGAAGCGGTCGGGAAACCGGCTTCGAGAAAAGGCTGTCGCCGCCGAAAACTCACCAGCGGGACACAGATCTTCCACAGTGTTTCAGCAGCGGCGATTCGGGACGACGCGCAAGTGGGTCGCCGGCGGTGTGCGCGCAGGTCTCGACCGGTCCGAAGATGCGGGGGGCGCGCCTTGATCACGCGGCGGACGACACGCCTGCTCCCCCGCAGCGGCGCCGCCCGCTCCCCGGCACCGTCCGCCTATGCGGGCCGGCTGTGTTCAGCGCTCTTTACCTTTAACATGAATGATTCGCCCGCCAGGATCGACCCCGAAGACGCCGAGATCGTGCTGCCGACGGCGACCGCGCGCCGCTTGGTCGAGGCCTCCGTCAGCGAGAACACGCGCCGCGCCTACGCCGGCGCGCTGCGGCGCCTCGACACTTGGCTCGCCGGCCGCGAGCTCCACGACGTGACCCTGGCCGCCTACCTCGCCGAGCTGCACGACGCCGGGCGCGCCTCGTCGAGCGCCTCGATGGCGGTCGCTGCGGCGTGCTTCCGCGCGAAGCTCGTCGGACAGCCCGCTCCCGCCGGCGAGCGGACGGCCCGGGTGCTGGCCGGGTACCGGCGGACCGCCTCCGATCGGGGGCGCGGGCAGGCGCGTCCGTTCGGGGTCTCGGACCTGGCCGCCGTGGTCGCCACCGGCTGCCGGCCGCGGCGGCGCGGGCGCGGCGTCGAGTCCGAAGAGGTCGCCCTCGAGCGCGGGCGGGTCGATGCGGTGATCGCGGGACTGCTGTTCATGGCCGGGATGCGGCGCAGCGAGGTAAGCGCGCTGCGCTGGGCCGACGTCGCCGACTCGACCGACGGCGGGCGACGGCATGCTCGTTACCGGGCGCAGGAGCAAGACGAACCAGGAGGGCGAGGTGAACGACGTGCGGTTCGTGAAGGACGGCGTGGCGCGCGCCATCCGGACACTGCGCGCCGCCACGAGTCCGGAGCCGGGTGACCGCGTGGTACCGTTGTCGGCGCAGATGGTGGGATTGCGGTTCACGGCGGCGGCCCAGGCCGCCGGCGTCGAAAGCCGGGTGACCGCGCACTCGGGACGGGTCGGGCTAGCCCTACCCTGTACCCACATTATTCGTTCTGGACAACTCCAGCACGCTCCCGCCGTCCAATGCGGTAGCCGATGGTTGCGATGGACATTCGTTCGTAACCGCGCCACATGATCTGGTGTCCGGGGGGCGGGTCGTGCGTTCGGTTCTGGTAGCCGCCGAGGATGGCGAGCAGGAGGACTGCGGCGGCGAGATGGTCAGGGGGGCGGCAGGCCGAGTTCTTCGGCATAGTCGGTCAGGAAACGCAACTCGATGTCGGTGAACAGCAACTGGGCGTCGCACCCCGGCACGTCACGTCCGAGCAGGGTCATCACCATCAGGCGCCAGGCGATCACGGTATTGATGGTGACCGCGCGTTGGAGCCGGTCGGCGGTGTGGAACGCGAGATGTTCGACTCGGCATCCGGACTTGAGCACCCGGAACAGGTCTTCGATGCGCCAGCGCCGCAGGTAGTAGCCGATGACCGCGACCGCGGTTTCGGTGCTGTCGACGTCGAGACTGGTGAGCAGGAACCACTCGACCGCCGGCTCGCCGGGCGGCGGCGCGGTTTCGCGCACATGGACCGTGGACAGCGCCAGCGGTTCGGCGCCGGCGATGGTCGGCGGCGCCACCACTTGGCGATGGCGCACCTCGGCCCGCGCCACCCGCCCGGTGCGCGCCGGGCGGGCCTGCCTGCCGCTGGATTTGCGCCGCGCGCTCAGGCGGTCGATCTCGATCTCGACGTGCCCGTCGGCGGCGCCGGCGCGCATGGCGGCGAACAGCTTCGGGGCGCCCTGGGCGAGACAGCGGTCATGGTGGGCGCGCACCAGCACTTCCACCCGGTTCAGACGGCGCTGCTCGTCGAACACCGCGAAGCAATCCGCCTCCCGGTCCATGACGCTGAGCACCCGGGTCTTGCGACTCAACGCCGCCGCCGCCCGGTCGATGTCGCGCAGGCCGTCGACCCAGCGCCGCGTCTTGGGGGCCGTCTCCTGCGCCGCCGCCGGCGGTGGCTCGTCCGCCGGGCGCGCCGCGCCGCCCGGCGGCGCCTCGAAACCGCAGCGCAGCACGCCCAGCGGCAGACCCGCGCCATCGACCGCCAGGGTCAGATGCAGATGCAGGCCGAGCGTCTTCGAGACCGTCTGGTTGCGCCCGATGATGCCCAGCCCCTCGCAGTGCGGGCGCGTCGCAAAATTCAGATCCGTCCCGTCCTGGATGCACAGCACCGTGTCCTGGCCGCGCATCCGCTGCAGCGTGCGCGCCCGGTGGGGCGCGAGAATGTTCCCGGGCGTGACCGCCGACGACACCGGCTGGTCGATGAGCCGGTAGTAGCCCTTCACCGCCGCGCGGTCGTGGGACGCGTTGGCGGTGACCGCCTCTCCGGGCAACGACGCCAGCAGCCCCGCGCTCTTGACCAGACGCGCCGACAACCGCTGATCGCCCAACGGCGCCCCTCCAAACTCGTTCACCGTCCAGGCGCCGCTGTCGAGACCGTCAGCCGGCGCCAGCGCCGGCGCCGCGTCGACCCGCGCCACCCCCAACCGCCGCCGCCAGTGCGGCTCCAACTCATACATATATACCGCCTTGACCGGACGAGCCCGCGCATGGTCGCGGTCCTGGCGCCCGCGACCGGCCGTGTGCCCGACCCACACGAAGTTGGCCGCCTTGAAGCTGGCCCCGTCATGCGCGGGGCCGACGAAGGTCTCCACCAGCCACGGACGATACCGGTAGCGGGCCTCGAAATCCGCTGGCAGACGCGCCAGCACCTGGCCCAGCACCTGGCTGGCCAGGTTGCGGCATTGCACGCCGGGGCGGATCAGGAACCGGCTCAGGCACAGCACCCGGTGCAGATGCGCCAGACGCTGCCCGGCGCTCCACCCCATCCACGCCTCGCGCGCCCGCAATTGCAACGCCGACGCCGAAAACCCGACCGCGCCGAGCACCCCGTGCGCCGAGACCACCAGATAGCGCACCTGGCAGCCCGCAAAGGTCGTAGTCCCCTGCGGATGCTCGAAGTGCAGCAAGGTATTCCACACCCGGCGCTGCCCGCCTTGCTCTACCCGCTCCAGCGACAACCCCGCGACCGCCTCCACCGTACCCGGCACCGCCGTGGCCGCCGCCACCGGCGCGTCGAAACGCTGCGGAGTGGGCGCGCCCCCGCCACCCCGCGACGCCGGCAACGCAATCCGCCCCGCCTTGTGCAGCGTGTTGAGCGCTTTAAGACAACCCGCGAGTTGGGCCGACCCGCGCGCATCCACAAACCCGAACTCCGCGCACACCCGCCGCCCCACCGCCGCCCGGTTGTTCAGCGCCTCCTGCGCCACAATCCGCTCGAGGCGAGCTTGCGACTCAGGCGCACGAAGGGTCTGTAGTATCTGGTTCTGATGCTCCATGCCGTGACGCTACACGGCGGAAGCTGATTTGTCCAGCCCTGAATGCGGGTACAGGACAGGGCTAGCCCTACCCTGTACCCACATTATTCGTTCTGGACAACTCCAGCACGCTCCCGCCGTCCAATGCGGTAGCCGATGGTTGCGATGGACATTCGTTCGTAACCGCGCCACATGATCTGGTGTCCGGGGGGCGGGTCGTGCGTTCGGTTCTGGTAGCCGCCGAGGATGGCGAGCAGGAGGACTGCGGCGGCGAGATGGTCAGGGGGGCGGCAGGCCGAGTTCTTCGGCATAGTCGGTCAGGAAACGCAACTCGATGTCGGTGAACAGCAACTGGGCGTCGCACCCCGGTACGTCACGTCCGAGCAGGGTCATCACCATCAGGCGCCAGGCGATCACGGTATTGATGGTGACCGCGCGTTGGAGCCGGTCGGCGGTGTGGAACGCGAGATGTTCGACTCGGCATCCGGACTTGAGCACCCGGAACAGGTCTTCGATGCGCCAGCGCCGCAGGTAGTAGCCGATGACCGCGACCGCGGTTTCGGTGCTGTCGACGTCGAGACTGGTGAGCAGGAACCACTCGACCGCCGGCTCGCCGGGCGGCGGCGCGGTTTCGCGCACATGGACCGTGGACAGCGCCAGCGGTTCGGCGCCGGCGATGGTCGGCGGCGCCACCACTTGGCGATGGCGCACCTCGGCCCGCGCCACCCGCCCGGTGCGCGCCGGGCGGGCCTGCCTGCCGCTGGATTTGCGCCGCGCGCTCAGGCGGTCGATCTCGATCTCGACGTGCCCGTCGGCGGCGCCGGCGCGCATGGCGGCGAACAGCTTCGGGGCGCCCTGGGCGAGACAGCGGTCATGGTGGGCGCGCACCAGCACTTCCACCCGGTTCAGACGGCGCTGCTCGTCGAACACCGCGAAGCAATCCGCCTCCCGGTCCATGACGCTGAGCACCCGGGTCTTGCGACTCAACGCCGCCGCCGCCCGGTCGATGTCGCGCAGGCCGTCGACCCAGCGCCGCGTCTTGGGGGCCGTCTCCTGCGCCGCCGCCGGCGGTGGCTCGTCCGCCGGGCGCGCCGCGCCGCCCGGCGGCGCCTCGAAACCGCAGCGCAGCACGCCCAGCGGCAGACCCGCGCCATCGACCGCCAGGGTCAGATGCAGATGCAGGCCGAGCGTCTTCGAGACCGTCTGGTTGCGCCCGATGATGCCCAGCCCCTCGCAGTGCGGGCGCGTCGCAAAATTCAGATCCGTCCCGTCCTGGATGCACAGCACCGTGTCCTGGCCGCGCATCCGCTGCAGCGTGCGCGCCCGGTGGGGCGCGAGAATGTTCCCGGGCGTGACCGCCGACGACACCGGCTGGTCGATGAGCCGGTAGTAGCCCTTCACCGCCGCGCGGTCGTGGGACGCGTTGGCGGTGACCGCCTCTCCGGGCAACGACGCCAGCAGCCCCGCGCTCTTGACCAGACGCGCCGACAACCGCTGATCGCCCAACGGCGCCCCTCCAAACTCGTTCACCGTCCAGGCGGCGCTGTCGAGACCGTCAGCCGGCGCCAGCGCCGGCGCCGCGTCGACCCGCGCCACCCCCAACCGCCGCCGCCAGTGCGGCTCCAACTCATACATATATACCGACTTGACCGGACGAGCCCGCGCGTGGTCGCGGTCCTGGCGCCCGCGACCGGCCGTGTGCCCGACCCACACGAAGTTGGCCGCCTTGAAGCTGGCCCCGTCATGCGCGGGGCCGACGAAGGTCTCCACCAGCCACGGACGATACCGGTAGCGGGCTTCGAAATCCGCTGGCAGACGCGCCAGCACCTGGCCCAGCACCTGGCTGGCCAGGTTGCGGCATTGCACGCCGGGGCGGATCAGGAACCGGCTCAGGCACAGCACCCGGTGCAGATGCGCTTGGCGTTGCTCATCGCTCCATCCCATCCACGCCTCGCGCGCCCGCAAATGCAACGCCGACGCCGAAAACCCGACCGCGCCGAGCACCCCGTGCGCCGAGACCACCAGATAGCGCACTTGGCAGCCCGCAAAGGTCGTCGTCCCCTGCGGATGCTCGAAGTGCAGCAAGGTATTCCACACCCGGCGCTGCCGGCCTTGCTCTACCCGCTCCAGCGACAACCCCGCGACCGCCTCCACCGTACCCGGCACCGCCGTGGCCGCCGCCACCGGCGCGTCGAAACGCTGCGGCGTGGGCGCGCCCCCGCCACCCCGCGACGCCGGCAACGCAATCCGCCCCGCCTTGTGCAGCGTGTTGAGCGCTTTGAGACAACCCGCGAGTTGGGCCGACCCGCGCGCATCCACAAACCCGAACTCCGCGCACACCCGCCGCCCCACCGCCGCCCGGTTGTTCAGCGCCTCCTGCGCCACAATCCGCTCGAGGCGAGCTTGCGACTCAGGCCCACGAAGGGTCTGTAGTATCTGGTTCTGGTGCTCCATGCCGTGACGCTACACGGCGGAAGCTGATTTGTTCAGCCCTGAATGTGGGTACAGGGTAGGGCTAGCCCTACCCTGTACCCACATTCTTCGTTCTGGACAACTCCAGCACGCTCCCGCCGTCCAATGCGGTAGCCGATGGTTGCGATGGACATTCGTTCGTAACCGCGCCACATGATCTGGTGTCCGGGGGGCGGGTCGTGCGTTCGGTTCTGGTAGCCGCCGAGGATGGCGAGCAGGAGGACTGCGGCGGCGAGATGGTCAGGGGGGCGGCAGGCCGAGTTCTTCGGCATAGTCGGTCAGGAAACGCAACTCGATGTCGGTGAACAGCAACTGGGCGTCGCACCCCGGCACGTCACGACCGAGCAGGGTCATCACCATCAGGCGCCAGGCGATCACGGTATTGATGGTGACCGCGCGTTGGAGCCGGTCGGCGGTGTGGAACGCGAGATGTTCGACTCGGCATCCGGACTTGAGCACCCGGAACAGGTCTTCGATGCGCCAGCGCCGCAGGTAGTAGCCGATGACCGCGACCGCGGTTTCGGTGCTGTCGACGTCGAGGCTGGTGAGCAGGAACCACTCGACCGCCGGCTCGCCGGGCGGCGGCGCGGTTTCGCGCACATGGACCGTGGACAGCGCCACCGGTTCGGCGCCGGCGATGGTCGGCGGCGCCACCACTTGGCGATGGCGCACCTCGGCCCGCGCCACCCGCCCGGTGCGCGCCGGGCGGGCCTGCCTGCCGTTCGACTTGCGCCGCGCGCTCAGGCGGTCGATCTCGATCTCGACGTGCCCGTCGGCGGCGCCGGCGCGCATGGCGGCGAACAGCTTCGGGGCGCCCTTGGCGAGACAGCGGTCATGGTGGGCGCGCACCAGCACTTCCACCCGGTTCAGACGGCGCTGCTCGTCGAACACCGCGAAGCAATCCGCCTCCCGGTCCATGACGCTGAGCACTTCGGGTCTTGCGGCTCAACGCCCCCGCCGCCCGGTCGATGTCGCGCAGGCCGTCGACCCAGCGCCGCGTCTTGGGGGCCGTCTCCTGCGCCGCCGCCGGCGGCGGCTCGTCCGCCGGGCGCGCCGCGCCGCCCGGCGGCGCCTCGAAACCGCAGCGCAGCACGCCCAGCGGCAGACCCGCGCCATCGACCGCCAGGGTCAGATGCAGATGCAGGCCGAGCGTCTTCGAGACCGTCTGGTTGCGCCCGATGATGCCCAGCCCCTCGCAGTGCGGGCGCGTCGCAAAATTCAGATCCGTCCCGTCCTGGATGGTTGCGGTAGGGAACCGGGTTGCCCCGGTCCCCCCGCTCAGATCCGTACGTGCGCGTTAACGCATACGGCTCCTACCTTGGGTGGTTGACGGCAAACCGCGTGGCGTCGCAGCTTGCCGTATCCGCTCAACCGCCTGTGACACGCCGGCCCGGCCCTGCGTCCGGTGCGTGCTTTGGTCTCGCAGATTCCCCTTGGTTGAGGCCCTTCCCTCCGGCGACTCCGCAGGCGTTTGCGCGCCCTTGTTCGCCGCCTTCACCGGTGTCGGGTCGGAGGAGGCGCGCCCCGCGGGCGCTGGCCTCCGTCCGCCGCTCAAACGGTACGTGCAGTTTTCCCGCATACCGCTTTCACGAAGACGTCCTCGCGTGATGAGGACCGATGGAAGGAATCAAACCGATAACGTCGGCAAAGGCTGCAAAGCGACGCAATACCGCGGCCGTGGTTCCTATGCGGCGGTATCCGAAGCGGCGACGGTGATCGAGATACACCACAAGGCGATCGCTCAGGGTGGTCATGACAGGTCTCCTTGCGCTACGGGCCACGCCGGTGCAATCGAGCGCAATGCATCCAAGTCATAGCGGGCGTAGACGAGCGTCGTCGCACGACGCCGATGGCGCAGCACATCGCCGATCTCGTCGAAGGACGCTCCCTGGCGCAGCATCGTCGTTGCCAAGGAGTGACGGAGCAGATGGACGCCGTGACGATGCTGCGAACCTCTGAGCCCGGCCGTCGCCAACGCATCGCCGAGCACCTGAGAGACAATGGCTCCGGTCCTGAACGGGCGCCACGGCGCCCGGGCGGTGACGAACAAGTGACGACAGGTTCCTTTTCTGCCGTGGCGGATGTAGTCGACGAGCGCTTCCCCGACGTCGACCGGGAGTGGCATGGGGTCGTAACGATTGCCCTTGCCCCGAATCAGGATCTCGCCGGCGCGCCAGCGAATATCTTCAAGGCGGATGGCGACCACTTCCTGCGCACGAAGTCCCAGCCGGCCGGTCAGCAGCAGGATCGCGTAGTTGCGGCGAGCAAGAGCTGAATCGCCTCGAACAGCATCGAGCACACGCCGAACCTCGCCCGGTTCCAGATGCACGCGTGGAGTTGTCAGGTGCCGGCGCGCAGTGCGCGATACCGTCTCGACAAGAGCCACCGGAACCCTGCCGCTCCAGTGCAGAAAACGCAGGAGATTGCGCAGCCTCGATGCCTTGGTGCGGTCCGGACAGGTCCAGCGATCGGTGCGCTCTGGCACGAGAAAGGCGACCAGGTCCTCCGGCGTTATGCGGTCGGGTTGAATCGCATCATCCGTGAATCGGAAACGCATGAAGGCGTTGAACACCTGCAAGTTATTCTTGACCGTTTCGTCGCTCAGCCCGCGCTGATGGCGAAGCCAATCTTCGTACGCTACGCGCAGATGTCGTAGGTCGTCCGATTCTGGTGCACCCTCAGGTACGGACGGGTCGAGAATCCCGAGCTCACAGAGATATCTGACGAATCGTCTCGCGACGCTTTTCCACAGTGCCCGCGTCTTCGCAGCTGAACCCTTTGGTGCCAATTCACCCAAGGTAGCGGCTGCGGCCGCTTCCTGGCTCGCAATCTCAAGACCTCGGGCTGTGAGTTCCGAACACTGGGCCCGCACATGACGGGGGATGCATCGCGGCCGGAGGCGCACAGCGTGCGGCTCTACGACCTGCTGCTGGTCAACGACTTCGCGGGGCTCGCGGCGCTGTTCGAGGCGTTCTTCGCCAGCATTCCGTACGAGTGGTACACGAACAACGACATCGCGAGCTACGAGGGCTTCTACGCCAGCGTCTTCTACTCGTACTTCGCGGGGCTCGGGCTGGACGTGGTGGTGGAGGACAGCAGCAGCCACGGGCGGCTGGACATGGCGGTGCGTTTCAACGACAACATCTACCTGTTCGAGTTCAAGGTGGTGGAGCTGGCGCCCGAGGGCGCGGCGATCGCGCAGTTGAAAGCGAAGGGCTACGCGGACAAGTACCGCGATCGGGGCGAGCCGATCCACCTGATCGGGGTGGAGTTCAGTAAGGAGGCCCGCAACCTGGCGGCGTTCGACGTCGAGCAGGCTTGACTAGGCGCTCCGATGCCGCGACGCCCACCACGTGCTCTTCTTCATCGAGAACTCGCCGGCCTCCGCACGCTTGATGCCGAAGCGCTCGGCGAAATGCGCGAACAGTTCGCTCTTGCTCATTCTGTGGAACTCAGCCATCCGGTATCCCCTCTCCCCTCGTGTCCCTGGGTCAGCAGCCGGTCACGATGACGCGGCGGTCCATCGGCGTCGTCCGGATGCTGATGCTATCCACCGGTCACCGTGTGCCAGATGAATCCAAGGATGACCGCGACGGTCGCCACAGCCGCGCCACCATACAGGATGATGAAGGCGACTACAGCAGCGATGAGGAGGAATTCAATCAGCCGCATCAGGGCTTTCTCCTCCGCCCATACCCGGCCGCGCGTTGCGCCAAGTCGTCGCCGTCCGTGATCAGCCTGGTATCGGACGGCACGCCATCGGGCCACGCATCCACGGGCGGCTGCCTAGTTCTCTTCTCGACAATCCAGCGCGTGCGCGGGTCCCTTCTGAGCATCTGCGGCTCAGTGCGAACGTTCCGAGCGGTCGCAACGTCGATCGCGACGGCGACGGCCTGAAAGGTCGCGCGGACTTGGAGGTCGTCAAGGAAAGTCAGCACCAGCTCAAGCGTTACCACGCGCAGACTCCGGGCCGGTCGTATTCCGGTTCGATGCGGTCCATACGCGCGGTATGGACTGACCTGAAACAACCACCGGCTCAAGCGTTGGTGGCCGGGGTCAGTGTAGACCCCCAAGGCCTGTGCCGCGGGTGGACCCGGTGCCGGCCGTCTTCTTGTGCTGTGTGTTTCCGTCGGGCTTCGCACGCTGGAGCCCGACGGCTCGCCGTCACCGATCCTCGTGCTCATCGCCCTACCTGGGCACGCGCGCCGCCGAGGTGACGCGGGAGGCCGCGGCGCTGGACCAAGCCGCTACGGTCGCGGCCGACCGGTCGTGGCCGCGACCCACGCAGCGATCGAGGAGCTGATCTCGGACTGCACGAACCAGACGCTGACGCCGCGCCATCCGGAGGGGCCAGTCCTGGCCCTGCGCTGACGTGTCGAGCCGGCCACACCCGCGCTGGTACGATAGGCACGCGGGAATCGGCTGGACCCTCGAGCGGGCGGTGATCCCGAACGGTCCTCGCGTCTGACAACGCCCGGATCCGTTGAGCGTCGAACGGTGGCCCAGGTCGACTTCGAGGCTCTGAGCGGACGAGAATCGACCATGGGCACGCGGCAACGCGACCAGGAGGGACCCCCCATGTGGTTCCGGCCGTCAGGCCGACCGATTTCCTGGGCGTCTTGTAGTCCCACACGAGGTCGGACGACCTCTTGGATGAATGCATCGGTGCTGGCGCGGACCTCGGCCAGCGTCTCGTCCGATACGGCGGGAACGTGACGGCCGGGGCGACCGTGCGGCTCAAGACGGACCCGGCCGAGCAGCCCGACCCGGCGCAATCGGACCGCCTCGCCGAGCTGCACCGCTGGCTGGACGCCCGCAGTCGCACGATCCGCCTGGCCGACCTGCTCATCGAGGTCGAGAACGACCTCGGGTTCAGCGTCCACTTCCAGCAGCCGGGCGAGAAACGGGTCGACCCCGGGGAGGTCTGCGCGCTGCTGGCTGCGATCCTCGCCCACGGCTGCAACCTCGGCCTCTACACCATGGAGAAGGTCGCCCCCGACATCGCCTACAGGCGGCTCAAGTACGTCAGCGATTGGCGTCTCGTCGAGGAGAACCAGCGCGCCGCGCTCGCCGCCATCGTCCATGGCATCTCCCGCCTCGACGCCGCCGGCCATTGGGGCGACGGCACGACGTCGGCCAGCGACGGGCAGCGCTTCGCCATGCCGCACAAGGTGCTGCAGCGGACCTACAGCACACGCTTCAACGACTTCGCGCTCGAGTTCTACTCCTTCGTCGCCGACAACTACGCCCCGTTCTACAGCCGCCCGATCGAGTACACCGACCGCGACGCGCCCTTCGTGCTCGACGGCGTGCTCTACCACGAGAGCGACCTCGACCTCGAAGAGCACTACACCGACACCCACGGCTACACCGAGATCAACTTCGCCGCGTTCGTCATGGTCGGCATGCGTTTCTGCCCACGCATCCGCAGCCTGCACCGCCAGCGGATCTACTGCGCCGACCCCGACCGCGACCACGGCGTCCTCGAGCCGGTCCTCCAGCGCGGGCGGCGGGCGGTGAACTTCCGCCTCATCGCCGAGCAGTGGGACCGCATCGGCCAGTTCTACGCGGCGTTCCCCGCCGGCCACGCCACCGCGTCGGCCGCCCTGCAGAGGCTCAACCGCTTCCAGGCCTCGAACCGCTTCTACGCCGCCAACCGGGAGCTCGGACGCGCGCTGAAGACCGAATTCGTGCTGCAGTACATGTCCGAGCCGAAACTGCGGGCGAAGGTGCGGCGGGGACTGCTCAAGGTCGAGCAGCTCCACGCCCTGGCGCGGACCGTCTACTACGGGCAGCGAGGGCGCATCAGCGCCCGAGAGGTCTACGACCAGATGAACGCGTGCTCGTGCCTGACCCTGATTCTCGCCTGCATCGTCTACTGGCAGGCCCGGGAGATCTCACGGCTGGCCGCCGCGCCCGACTTCCCGTTCGACCCCGACCTGCTGCGTCATGTCAGCCCGATCGAGTGGAAGACGAATGTTGTCGGTACCCTCGGGTCGGCGGCGGCGGCATCCTCCGCGCGCCGGTTCCACCGGGCCCGTTTCCCCGGGGAGAGGCGGCCCGTAGCGAGCCAGACCCGGAACGTTTCCGGCGGCGTATCGCCTATCGAGCAGAGCTGGCGGGCGCTGGCGCAGCGGGCCGGCGCTGCGCGGTTGCCAGCATCGTCGAGGCAACGAGCCTGAGACCGAGGAAAAACGATTCACCCAAGTGGACCCGACCTGCAGGAACCGCTCCACCACGAGCGAGTGGCCGCCGCCCGCCAGCCAAATGCCCGGTGGCCATGCTGGACGTGCCGCCGGACGCCATCAACGCGGAGTACAGCCACGGCGAGAGACCCAGAGCCCAGCGGTTGGACCGAACGGCACCACCGCAACGGCGCAACCTGCGACAGCTTCACGAGGCGCTTCCCCTCTCGCCGGGCGACGAGGTCACCCGATGCAGGCGCGGGTCTGGCCCCCCGTCGCCGACCGCGGCCGTGACCGCCCCGTTCACGTGGGGCGCGAGCGGCCAGGCGACGAACGTCACGTCGAGCATTGAGGTGCTGGGTCCCTTACGGGTTCGCGCCGCGCGCCAGGTGTTCCATCGCGAGCCGCGTCAAGAGTCCCGACCGGGTAGTTCCCGCACGCCGGGCGGCCTTGTCGAACGGCGCCAGAATGCGGTGCGGAAGCGTGATGGCGAGCCGCACGGCCCGTTCCGACAGCAGGCCGTCGTCCACGTTGACCGTCGCCACGATGCCGCCATCGGGATCCACGGCCGAGGATGGCGGAGGGACGGGTTCGCCGTCCAGCAGCATCCCCTCGATGTGCAGCGCGATCGCCTCCTGAGCGTTCTCTAGGGCCTCGGCCAGCGTGTCGCCGGCCGAGAAGCAGCCCGGCAGGTCCGGGACCGTGACGCCGAACGGTCCGTCGGGGCGGTCCTGATGCAGGATGGCCAGGTATCGCATGGGGTCTACGGGCGTTCCTTCCACCGCCAGCCGGCTTGCCGGTAGATGTTCCGGAGCGTCCCGGTCGGAATTTCCTTCCGCGGGTGCTGTACGGTCACCCTTCCGGGCCGCCCTGGGTGCGTGTACTGCCGATGGCTGCCGCGCTGGCGCGCCAGCGTCCAGCCCTCGCGCTCCAGCCGCACAATGACAGTGTCGCTCCTCACGTAATATACATTATATGTATTCAGTGGTGACCGCTCAAAAACGAAGGAGAGACGTATGATTTCTGATGAGCCGCTTGCAAAACTCTTGGCGTAGCTCGGCTCGGAGCACAAGTTCTTCTGGTGAACATCGTTTTGCCTGGATCCCGACCGAGAATGCGGGGCGGGAGGACCGGCGGCGACCCAAGAGGCGAAAATCAGGGAGTTCGAGGGTTTTCCCACCGGGCGTTGGAGACACCGGTTGGTGACTGACGCCTGTCGGGCGACCGGAAGGGGATGCGCGTTGGCCGGCGAGGCGTTGGTTTACGTCACCAGCCGCAGGAGCTGGTCGGCGGTGAGCGCCAGCACGCCGAACATGCAGTGGCACATCACCTTCGCGTTGCCGCGGACTCGGACGTGGCGCCCGCCGAACTCGTCCTTGAGTCGGCCATTGACGCGCTCACCCGCCGTGCGTTCGTTGTACCGAACCTGTTCGGGAAGCTGCAAGCCGAGACGCTTCAGGCGCCGGGCTTCGGTCTGCAGTTCTTCGGCCAGCGCAGTGTCACGGCGGGGGTTGATATCGATCAGCGGGACGTGGCCGAGTGCGCGGCTGTGCTCGCGGATCTGCACCGCGTCGTAGGCGGCATCCATCAGGTCATACAGATTGTCCACCCGCTGGGCCGACAGGGTGGCCAGTGGAACGGCGGCCTGGCTGTCGTGCAGCGAGGCGGACGTCAGGATGCAACTGACCGGAATCTGGCCGTCGGCCACGTCGATGTGCAACTTGTAGCCGACCCAGGTGTCCCTGTAGCCCTTGCTGTTCTTCTTCGTGCCCACACTGCACTCGGCCGGCAGGTCGTCGAGCATCTCCTGCAGGGTCATGCTCGGTTGCCGGTCGAGGCGTTTGCGTGTCTTGGGCCGTTCTTCACCCTTCTTCGGCCGCCCCCGCTTGCGCTTGGGCGGCGGAGGCGACTTCTCCTTCGCGGCCGGCTTCTCGCGCCCCTCGATGGCCGTCGAGTCTCGGGACAGATGGCCCACCAAACGGTCGCCGTGCGTCTTCCGGAGCAACGCTTCATGCACGCGCTGGGGCAACTGGGAGTGGGCGAATTCGGCGAAGGCGCGAGAGAAGACCGACTCGCTTGGCATCTCGCGCCGCCGCTCCCAGCCGCAGATGCGGCGCAGCACCACGTCGGTGGCCAACCGGTCCAGCAGCAGGCGCGTGGTCGGCATGTCGTAGACCGCCTTGGCGACGAAGGCGCGCGCCACCGCCGCGCGGTCCTTGCGGGGGCGGCCCGGCATCCGCAAGCGCGAGGGAATCATCTGCTCGATACGGATCACCTCGAGGGTCTGCACCAACTGCTGCTGTTTCTCGGTCAGCGAACCCAACACCTGCTCCAACCGGGGAAACAGGCCCTGTTGGATTGACTCCCAGTAGGCGGCGAACGAGGCGCGCAGGTTCTGCATGGCTTGACTGCTCCCAGCGCCTACTATATATAGTAGTGTAGGAGTGAGGTCAAGGAGGGAACCGATGAGCCGCCGGAACCCGATGCGCCGGTACAGCGAACAATACGATGCGCTCAAGGCGGAGTTGCAAACGCTCGGGTTTGTCCGCCAGGGCAGTATCCAGACCCGCCGTCTCACGTGCGGGAAGCCTGCCTGCCGCTGCCACCGCGACCCGGACGCGCGTCACGGCCCGTACCGCTACTGGACACACAAGGTGCGCGGAAAAACGGTCAGCCTGCTGCTCTCCGAAGACGAACTCGCCCTCTACCAGGAGTGGCTCGAGAACAACCGCGAACTGGAACGGGTCGTGAGGGAAATGCGCCACGTCTCGTCGCGCGCGCTCGCCCTCATAACCGACCGGGAGGTCCCAGAGGTCCCTTGAGACCCCGTGTCTCCGGTTCCCCGGCGCCGGTGACGGCTGCTATCCTAATCCTACGAACGCTGCGTCCCACCCCGCTGACCGTCCGTTCCCTCTGCCTCGGGTAGGAAAACCCGGCCGACCAAGGGTTTTGCAAGAGGCTCTGATGTATCAGGACCTGACGCCAGAAGAGCGGGCGGTAGGTGATGGCCACGCTGGCGCCGAGTCCACAGCCGTCAGACCTGCACGCGCTCCGGACGGCGTGCGAGAGCCGGCCTTTGCCGGACACGGCCGCCTGCAGCGGCTTTCAGCCCGCGCGGCCGAGGATGTTGGCGTTTCCTGCTGCTCGTCGTCTCGGTGCTCGTTCTCCTCGTCGTCGCGGCTCCCCGGCCGCCGGACGCGACGGTGTATCGCGCGTGGCCGTCCGGCGCCTGCCGGGCCGTGTCAGGGAGCACGAAGAAGTGATCATTTCTGAAGGCGGGTCGCTTCGGACCGTGTTCTGAAGAAGCAGAAGACAAAGCGGAGCAAATTCTGGTCCGGTCTCCCGGGTGGGTTCCGAGCCCGACGTCGGTGTTGGTCATGCCCGGCCGGGGTACCCCTCGCGAGACGGAACGGCCGGGCTGGGCCGGACGGTGTGGTCGACGACGACGAACCGGAAAGGGCGTTGCGTCGAGCGACAATCCGAGTGCCGCGGAAGGCTCGTCTGGCGCACGCGGCGACCGTGGGGACGGTCGGTGGTGGTTGTTGCGCCAGGCGAGCCTGGAGGCGGCGCTCTCGCGCGCGCGGACCACGTCTGGATGGGCGTTGACGCTCGGCCGCGCGCGAATCCTCCGCTCCGCTTTGCAACGCCGGAGCCACTGGCGGAACGCTGCGGATGCCTTCGGACGCCGGCATAACCGCCAGCTCGCCGATGTTTCGGACTACCCAGGTTTCGGGAAGCAGCGGACGTTTGCGGAGTGCGGTAGCTGAGCGCGCGGTCCCGCAAGGATGAGCCGCGACTTGACTACGCGAGGGGCGCTGGGTGCGCGAACGACGGCTGGACGGATCGTCGTCGGCGCGCGTGCCTGACCGCAGGGAGTACGGGACGACCTCTGGGCTGGCGAGGTTGCACTGCGGTCGGGTAGCGTGAAGCGGACTCAAGCGTGGGGTGAGGGCCCGGGGATAGAGCCGGGCCCTCGTGACCGCCCCGAGCTCCGACAGACCGAGCCGGTCACCGTTGTTGTGCCACGGCCGGCGCGGCGCCGTCCAGTCGGAACTCGCTTGCGCGCGCTCCGACGCCGTGGACCAGCCGTTACGCCAGAAGACCTGCCGATACTGCAGCCGCCTGTTCGCCATCTGCGCGGCGTGTGATCGCGGCCATGCCTACTGCACGCCGCGCTGCCGGGCAGCCGGTCGTCGCCGCTCGGTGCGGGCTGCCAGGGCGCGACATCAGCAGAGTCCCGAGGGCCGTCTCGACCATCGCGACCAGCAGCGCGCCTACCGCGACCGCCGCCTCCGCGTGATGGATCAGTCTTCCACCGCAGCACTGCGATCGACCAGACTCCCCGTCCCTGACGCCGCCCCGGTTCGGCTTCCCGTTGCCACCCGATGCGTGGTCTGCGGGCGGACGAGCCAGTGGCTGGTTCCGATGCGCGAGCCGCGCATCGCGGGGACAAGGAGGAAGGATGATCACGCCCGCGCAACGCGCCGAGATCCGGCGCCTGTACTACGCCGAGCACTGGAAGGTCGGGACCATCGCGGCCCAGCTCGGCCTCCACCGTGAGACGGTCCGCGCCGCGGTCGAGCGCGAGTCGCCAAGCGTCCCTCCCAGCGTGTGGCGGTCCAGCATCATCGACCCGTATCTGCCGTTCATCCGCGACACCCTGACGCAGTACCCGCGGCTGCGCGCGACGCGGATCCACGAGATGGTGCGCCAGCGTGGCTATGCCGGTTCGGTCTTCCCCGTACGCAAACTCGTGCGGCGCCTGCGGCCCGAAACCAGCCGCGCCGTCTACCGCCGGGTCGTCACCCTGGCTGGCGAGTCCGCACAGGTCGACTGGGGCTCGTTCGGCAAGGTCCGCATCGGACAAGGCACACGCACCGTCTCCGGATTCGTCATGGTCCTCGGCTACTCGCGCGCGCTGGCCGCGCTGTTCACCCTCGACCAGACGCTGGAGAGCTTCCTGCGGGGGCACGTCGCCGCCTTCGACGCGCTGGGCGGTGCCGCCCGCAACCTGGTCTACGACAATCTGCGCAGCGCCGTGCTCGACCGCCGCGGGGCCGCCGTCCAGTTTCATCCCCGCCTGCTCGAGCTGGCCGGCCACTACCACTTCGCGCCCCGGCCCTGTACGCCGGGGCGGGGAAATGAAAAAGGAAAAGTCGAGAGGCAGATCCAATACCTACGCCACGCCTACTTCGCCGCCCGTCGCTTCCGCGACCTCGACGACATCAACGCCCAGTTCCGACGCTGGCGTGACGAGGTCGCCCACCGGCGGCCGCATCCCGACCAGCCCAACCGCAGTGTCGCCGACGTGTGGGCCGAGGAGAAACCCCGCCTGCTGCCGCTGCCCGCCAATCCCTTCGAGACCGACCTGGTGCGTGCCGTCCGCTCCGGAAAGACGCCCTACGTCCGCTTCGACCGCAATCTCTACTCGATACCTCACACCCACGTCCGCAAGCCGCTGACCCTGGTCGCCTCAGCTACCCGCATCCGCATCCTCGACGGACAGACCGAGCTGGCCAACCATCACCGCACCTACGACACCGGGCTGACCGTCGAGGACCCCGCCCATCTGGAAGGCCTGCTCGCCGCCACTCGCCAGGCCAACGTCCACACCACCCGCGACCGGCTGCGCGCCGCCGTCCCCAACACCTCAACGCTCTTTGAGCGCCTTGCCGAGCGAGGAGAGGCCCTGCGACCGCACGCCACCCGGCTGCTCGCCCTGCTCGACGACTACGGACCCCAGGAACTGGCCGCCGCCGTCGACATCGCCCTCCAACGCGATGCCCTCGGCGCCGGCTCCATCACCCACATCCTCGAAACCCGACGCCGCCAGCGCGGACTCAAACCCCCGCTCCGACTCACGCTGCCCGACCGGCCCGGATTGCGTGACCTCGATGTCCGGCCGCACGACCTGGAGACTTACGATGCCCTCGGACAGAAAAATCCTGACGACGCTGGCGACTGACCTCCGCCGCCTCGCGCTCAACCGCACCGCCGACGAGCTGAACGACATCATCGCCCAGTCCACCCGCAAGCGCTGGAGCGCCACCGTCCTGCTCGAGCACATCGTCGCCGCCGAACTCGAAGAAAAACAGCGCCGCAGCGTCGAGAGCCGGCTCAAGCGCGCCCGACTCGGACGCTTCAAACCGCTCGCCGACTGGGACTGGGAATGGCCCACCGCGCTGGACCGGCCCGCCCTCGAACGCATCCTCTCGCTCGACTTCCTCGCCCACGGCGACAACGTCGTGATTCTCGGCGCGCAAGGCTTGGGAAAAACCATGCTGGCGAAGAACATCGCCCACCAGGCCATCCTCGCCGGGAAGACCGCCCTCTTCACCACCGCCGCCGACCTGCTGCTCGACCTCAACGGACAGGAGACCGCCCGCGCACTCGAACGCCGCCTGCGCCACTACACGCGCCCCGCGCTATTGTGCGTCGACGAACTCGGCTACCTCGCCTACGACGCCCGCGCCGCGGACCTGATCTTCCAGATCGTCAGCCGACGCTACGAGCACCGCTCCCTGCTGATCACCACCAACCTGCCCTTCAAGAACTGGGACACCGTCTTTCCCAACGCCTCGTGCGCCGTCGCCCTGATCGACCGGCTGACCCACCACGTCGAGATCCTTCGCATCGAAGGACGCAGCTTTCGTCGCCGGGAGGCTGAACTCAGCCAGCAGGAGCGCAACCGCCAGCGTCCGGCGCGCGACGAAGCGACCGAATGACGCGATCAGCAGGGTCGTCCACAGCCAGTCGACGGCACTTCAGAAATGATCACTTCCTCGAGCTCGCCAACAGGCCGTCACGGCCGGCGACGGCTTCCTCCCTGGCGGCTGTGCGGATCTGCCGCCGCTGCACCATATCGTCTGGGTCTTCCCGGACGGGCATGCCGCCCCGGCTACGGGCGTGCGAGCCGGCTGACGCGGGCCGCAGCTGGAAACGCGTCCCCTCCCTCCCTTTTGGGCTGCGCCAGAATCCGCCAGGACCAGAGCAGAACGGCCAGAAAACCAGGGGCGCAGCGCACCGGAGGCGGGTCGTTCCCCCGTCGCTCCCCCGTTCGTTTGACAAGACAAGAGGGGTGCAGGTCCGGGCGGGAACGGTCGACACCTCGTGCGTTGCTTTCCGTTACGGGGACCGCGCCGCGGACTTGGTACACCCGCGGGCCGCGGTCCCGACCCTGCCCCTCGGCCCCACGCCTGTACTTGATCCGGCTGTCAGAACCTGTCAGATACCGGGCCTGATGGCGAGGACCGCAACGGCCGATACCACCGGTTGATGTCACTGTTCGCCGTGCAGCAGCAGGTCGACGACGACACGTCGCTCGTCATCGAGGCGGGCGGTCGCCGTCGCGGCCGACGGTTGGTGGGTCTTCCGCACCGCCGACGACCGGCCGATCGTGACGCTGCCCACGGCGGGCGTGTGCACCATCGATGCGCTTCCGGCCGGTGATGCGCGGGGGGCGTGCCTGGACGCAGGACGGCGACGACACCGCCGTGCTGACGAACCAGCGATGCTCCCATGTGTCCGGCTGAACTCCCGCCGCACGTCCGCCCGGCGCCCCAGGAGCATCGCACGATCGGCCGCCTCGTGACTCAAGGGCTGCTCGAACCTGATCCGCACTTCGGACGTGCCGGGCTCGGCGGAACCGTCCTCGCACTGGGCCGCCGGCTGATTCACGTCTACCGCGATGATCAGGGTGCCCACCTCGATCCCGCTTCCTCGTTGCCGGGAAGATCGAGCGGTAGGGCTCGTCTCGGGGAAGATGGACGCACCCTCAGAGATTCCCTCATTTTGCCATATGAAATCAATAAGAAAAAACCGTTCTTGAACCACTACTGTCCCATAGACTTTGAAATTAGGGCGGCTTGAAGCCTCCGTGTGTCTGATAGAATGACTTTGCTCCAAATCGTTCAAAAGACAGGAGATCCAAGCCGTGGCCCATAACACCACAGTCTTCCGGCAGCTTCTCGACTTGCTTCCCCGACATGAATTCGACGCCGAGGCTCGACAGCACCAGGAGGGCCAGAGACTCCGCGTGATGAGCCGCTGGGCGCAGTTCGTCGCCCTCGGCCTGGGACAACTGGGCGGCCTGCAGAGCCTGCGCGACATCGTCGGCAACCTGCGCGCCCAACCCCACAAGCTCTATCACTTGGGTGTGCGAGCGTTCGTCAGTCGTTCCTCGTTGGCGCGGGTGAACGCACAGCAGCCGTACACGCTCTACGAAGCGCTCTTCGGCCGCCTGCTGGCCCGCTGCCAGCAGCGGGCTCCGCGGCATGGCTTCCGGTTCAAGAACAAGCTGTTCGCGGTGGACGCGTCGACCATCGACTTGTGCCTGGCGGCCTTCCCGTGGGGCGTCGTTCCGGCGCACGAAAGGCGCGATCAAGCTGCACGTCGGCGTGGACCAGGCGGGACATCTGCCAACGTTCATCAGCGTGACCGACGGCAAGACCGGCGACGTCACGGTGGCCCGCACGTGGACGTTCCCGGCCGGCAGCGTGGTGGTGGCCGACCGCGCGTATCTTGATTTCGGGTGGCTCCATCAGTTGCAGCAACGGGGGGTGACCTTTGTGACCCGCCTGAAGGTAGAGTCGACGACTGGCGCGGTGGCGGTAGGCGGAGGGGGTAGCTGTTCCCGGCGGCTTTTGCCAATGCCGGTGCCTCACTCCTCGCCGTGGCTCCGTTTCCAGTCGCCGCTCGTCGAACCGGACATGCGGATTTCCCGCATCCGGCTCTCGGACGAGATCATGCCTTCGCCCACGGAAAGCTCGCCGTACGCGGCGCAAGGTGCGTGAGCCCGTAATCGGACCAGAGACGGTCAGCCGGGAAGCGCACTTCTTTCCCGGTCCGCACCTTGTGCTTACGGCAGAGCCACTGGCGCAGCCGCCGGGTCGCGTGTCGGTCAATCGCCTCGTAGGCCGGGCTGACCTGTCCCAGGATGAAGTAGTTCGCCCAGCCGGTCAGCAACCGGTTCAGGCGTTCCACCACGACCCCCGGCGGCAGGCGCACGTCTCGCGGCGTCGTCAGCTCGCTCACACGACGGCAGATGCTCTGGACGCTCGTCCGACTCGGACGGGTGCCGATGTAGCCGGCTCCCGTGTCTCGCCGGTAGTTGCGCCCAATCCGGTAGCCGAGGAACGTCATCGGTTCCTCCGGCACCCGGCAGCAGCGGGTCTTCTCGGTGTTCATCGGCAGCTTCAGACGCTCCATCAGCCCTACGACCGCCGTCAGCATCTCTGCCGCCGGCGCTCGGCCGAGCACCGCGAGGTGAGTCGCCCGGGGGAATCTCACCCCCGGGCGCTCGCAGAACTGTACGTGAACGTCTCCGCTCATACAGCTCCCATCATCCAGCCGCCGGCGTCACCCCCAGCAGATGCCAATGGGCGAACAGCCGGGGCTCGCGACGAGCGAGGCCACCGAGCCAGTGACTGGCTCGACGGCGATGTCGCCGTAGCCTCTTGTATTTCCGCATGGCCCATCGAACCAACAGGCCATTGAAGTGGCGAAAGACCGGATACAGGGCCGATTTGTAGAAACGGCCGTAGTATTGAATCCACCCTCGAAGGACAGGATTCCACATGCGGGCCAGGTCGTCGATGGCCTTGTCGCTGCGCCGAGGGAGGTGCCGACGTCGCAGTGCTTGTCGCATCCGCGTCGCTGCCGCATTACTCACTGCCGGCGCGAAGTTGATGAAGTACTTACCCCACCGATTCTTCGACCGACGCGAGCGAAACGTGTATCCCAAGAAGGTGAACTGCTCCGTGGGATACTGCCCCGGCCGGTCGTCATCCTTACAGTAGACGATGTGCGTCTTCTCCGGATGGACGTCCAGCCGGCATTGCGCCAGACGACGTTTGATGTGCGACAGGACCTGCTGCGCCTGCGTCTCCGTCCGACAGTGCGCGACGATATCGTCCGCGTACCTCTCGAACGGAACGTCCGGGTGCGTCGACCGCATCCAGTCGTCGAACGCGAGGTGCAAGAAGATATTGGCCAGGAGCGGGCTCGCGACGCCCCCTTGGGGCGTCCCCATCGTGCGCGGCACCAGAGTTCCGTCTTCCTGCTGCATGGGAGCGGTCAACCACCGCTGCACATAGAGCAGAATCCACCGGCACCGGGTGTACTTCCTGACCGCACGCATGACGAGCGCATGGTCCAGGTTGTCAAAGAAGCCGCGGATATCCAAATCGATCACCCAGTCATAACGCCAGCATCGCTGCCGGGTTGTCGTGAGTGCGTCGATCGCGGACTTCCGCGGGCGATACCCATACGAATCGGGGTGGAATTGCGGCTCCACGTCCGGTTCCAGGTACATCTTGACGACCGTTTGGGCAATTCTGTCGGCGACAGTGGGAATGCCCAAGCGTCGCTCACTTCCGTCCTTCTTCGGTATTCCAACCGACCGGACCGGAGGCGGGAAGTACGTGCCCGACGACATCCGATTCCAAATCCTGTAGAGATTGTTCTTCAGGTCCTGCTCGAACATCTCGACAGACTCAGCATCGACGCCAGCTGCTCCGTGGTTCGCCTTGACCCGAGTGTAGGCCTCCCAAACCACCCACTTGGAAATACGAAACGGCTTCGCGTGGCTCGACGGCTCCTCCCGCGCGCGCGGTTGACCGTCGGGACACGCTGGATGACGCGACCCCTTTGCTCCATCGAGTTTCCCCGACTTCATCGCTCGTACGGGTCGCTCCGCCCCTGTGCCTCGCATCGGGCTTCTCATCCTTGGGGGTCGGCCCCTTGGATTTCTCCCTTCACATCGAGGCGACAGGTTCCCACGTTCCACACAAGGGCCTGGTGCAGGGTCACGCCACCTTTATGCCGGGTGCCGCCCAGCCAAGCTGCAGGCTCCCGCTGGACTTGTCCCGGGTTAACGACTCGCCCCGGTTTCGACACCGTCCCTACGCTTTCGACACGTTGCCGGTGGTTCATACACTTCGTCTCCCTGCACCCTACCTGACGCGGTCAAGCCGCGCCGTTTCCGTGACGCTTACCACCTCGGCTCTTGACCGAGGCAGCGCACGGCGGTTTGAAGCCTCCCCCTGCCGGGCGGCTCCGAGGGGCCTGCCCTCATCCCTCGTGCAGCATGGCTGCAGCTAGGTGGCCATCTCGGCCTCCCTTCTGCGCCTTCGTGGCGCACAGTCGTCCGCGTAGTTGACGATTTCCGCCTTGAAGCGCCGGGCGTAGCCCAGCACCTTCCAGCCCAAGATGAAGCGACGCATGTAGATGTTGCTGAACAGCGGCGATATCGGAGACCCTTGCGGGGTCCCCTTCCGCTCCCGACGCGCCCGGTTCGTGCGGCGGCGACCGCCGCGCCCGTCGTCCTCCTCCACCGCCATCTCCAGCCACGCCTTGACCCAGCCCAACAGCCGCCCATCGCTCACGCGACGCGCGATGGACTTCAGCAGGTCCGCGTGCGGTATCTGGCCGTAGTAGTCCGACAGGTCGGCGTCCACCACCTCCCGGTGGCCCGTCGTCAGCAGCCGGTGCACGCGCCTGACCGCGTCATGCGCGTGCCGGCCCGGCCGATACGCATACTGCTCCGGTTGCAGGTCGGCTTCGAAGATCGGCGATAGCACCAGCATCGCCGCCGTCTGCGCCACCCGGTCCCGGAGACACGGAATGCCCAACGGCCGAAACTTCCCGCGTTGCTTCTTCGGGATGAGGACCTGACGAACCGCATGCGGCCGGTAGGTCCCCTCCTTCAGGTCCCGCGCCAGTGCTCCCGGCCACCGGTCCACCCCGGACGACTCGATGTCCGCGACCGTCACGCCGTCCACCCCGGCCGCGCCGCCGTTCCGACGCACGGCCTGCCAGGCTACGGTGAGCACGTCATCGCGCCACACCTTGTCGCTCAGCGAGTAGAACCGGAAGCCCGGAGCTTCCTTCGCTTTCGCATGTAGCACCGTCTGGAGTCGCTGAACTCGTTCTGAGGCGGTTAGGCTCTCGCCAGTCCCCACGTCCCTTCCCCCGTCATGCGCTGCTCTCGAACTGAGGCCCCTTCCCTCCACCGGCGTTACCCGGCCTCCTCGGTAGTACGGGCCTCTCCGCCACCCTGCCGGCCCAACCTGACCCTCGCGGGCTGTCGGTTTGGCGCGTGCCACGCCACCGGCAGGGCTTCCCGTGTTGCGTCCATTCCCCTCTTCCACGCGTGCCGCCGCCACTACCCCGGCGGAACCGGTCGGTGCTCGCGTCGCTCGCTTCCCGACCGCTGGCAGCCTTCCCCGTATTCCGGGCGGGTCGGCTTCCGCATCACTTCGTTTCGAGGCCTGCGCAGCGTTCAACGTCGTTGCGGCCCGCGTGGTCGCTGAACCGCCCTGGGCGGCCCTTTGTCGTCGGAGTGCTTCAGCCGATGTCGTTGCCTCCATCGTCCGCCCCGACTGCTACCGGCTGGAGCGACAGTTGCCGGGCGGGGTTCGCACCCGCTGAGGAATGGCGCCTTGTCACGGCGCACCGGAACGTGCGCTATCAGGTGGTGCGTGAGCACGACGTCGACATCCGGACCGGGGTGTTGAGCGACCAGACGATCGAGTTGACCAGTGCGCGTAGCCGCAAGGCCTATCCGGGCACGCTGCGGCGGGTCGGCTACTGGGACGAGGAAACACGGCGGAGCTACGTGTTCGTGACGAACAACACGACGTGGGTTGGGAAGACGATTGCCAACCTGTACAAGTCGCGGTGGCAAATCGAGCTGTTTTTCAAGCGGATCAAGCAGCATCTGAAGGTGAAACGCTTCGTCGGGCGGACGAAGAACGCGGTTCTGTCGCAACTGTGGGTGGCGACGTGTATGTACCTGCTGTTGGCCTACCTGAAGTTCGGTCCTGCGACTGAGCTGGAGCCTGCACCAGATGCTACGAGTTCTCCAGCTCAACCTGTTCGACCGCCGTCCACTGGTGGAGCTGTTCACGACGCCCTCGCCACCGGGTTCCCCAGACCCTCAGATGCTGCTGTGGCGCTGAAAATGTGGGACAGTAGTGAGTCGTGACTAAGAAAGCCGCCGCGTTGATTCGGGAAGACGGGGGTGTCCGGTTCGCCGCGAAGTTCCTCCAGCCAGTTCCGCAACGCTGCCGCCGCGTCCTTGCGTAGCGGCGTACAGCGTTCCTTGCGTCCCTTGCCATGGCAACGCAGATGGGCACCGGCGCCGAGCTGGACATCCCGGCAGCGCAGACCGAAGAGTTCCGACGCTCGCAGTCCGGTTTGCACCGCTACAAGCAGCAGGGTGCAGTCACGGCGTCCCGCCCGCGTCCGCAGGTCCGGGGCTCGCAGCAAGGCCTCGACTTCGTCCCGGTTGAGAAAATCCACCGAACGGCGGGTATGGCGCTTGTTCGGCATGGCCAGGACCCGCTGCGCCAAGGCCGCGTGTTGGGGCTCGTGCGAAGCGACGTAGCCGAAGAAGGAACGGATCGCGGCCAGTCGGGTGTTGCGCGTGCGCGCGTCGTTGCCGCGCTGGTCCTCGAGATGGCTCAGGAAGGCACCGAGGAAGTCGGTGTCCAGGTCGCCGAGCTCCAGCTCCGTCGGGGGCTTGTTCAACACCTTCCAGGCGTGGCGGACCAGGAGTCGGAACGTGTCTCGGTAGCTGGCGATGGTGTGCGGGCTGGCTTGGAGCTGCTGCATGAGGCGGTCGGTGAAGAACGCCGCCAAGAGCCAGGGGAAGTCGGCAGTCTTCATGACAGCGGTCTCCTTCCGACGCGGTCGAGCCGCCGGGCGGCGAGTTGCATCAGCTCCGGGGTGACCGTGAGATACCAGTAGGTGTCGCTCACGTGCGCATGCCCGAGGTAGGTCGCCAGACGGGGCAGATGGGGCTCGACGTCGATCCCGTCGCGGTACCAGCGCACCAGCGTCTCGACAGCAAATCGATGGCGCAGGTCATGCAGACGGGGACCGCGGGAATCCGACGGGCCGCGCAGGCCGACTTGTCGGGACAGTTTCACGAACGTCCAGCGCAGCGCCCACACGGTGACCCGGGCGCCGTGTTCCGAGAGGAAGAAGCTCAGGCTGCAGGGATTGGGACAGAGGCGATCACGCTGCGCCGCGTAGTTGCCCAGCGACCGGCGTGTCGACTCGTGAACGGGGATGTATCTCGACTTCCCGAACTTGCTTTTCCGTACTGTCAGAACGCCGCGTGCGAGATCGACATCGTCGCGGTTCAGGCGCAGCGGTTCGGAGCTCCGCATCCCGGTGACCGCCAACAGCGCCAGGAGCGTGGCGTACGTATAAGGTCTGAGTCCGGTAGTCCCGGAAAGTCCTTGGGCCGCACTCAGCAGGTCGGCGATCTCCCCGTCGCTGTAGAGATAGGGCTGCGAGCGGCGGTACCGGTGGAAGAGCAGGCCTGGCGGTGGCACCTCGTGGCGAGAATCCACGGCATTCGCAAAGCGGGCGAAGCGACGTACCATCCCGAGGCGGTTCGCCCACTGGGCGGGTTGCGCGTCACGCGGCTCGGTTGCCCATTGCAGCGCGTGTTCGGTGGTGATGAAGGCGGCCTCGGATTGCGCGGCGAACGCGACGAAGCGCTGCAACAGACTCCCGGACAGTTTGAGCCCGACCCCGAGCGCGCGTCGCGTGGCGAGATACTCGTCGAGAAGCTGCTGCAGGTCGGTCATGCCGCACCTCCGGGCCAGGCTGGCGCGAGAGCGCGCAGCGCATCCAGATCGACCTTCGCGTAGATTTGGGTGGTCTCCGGATGACGGTGGCGCAGGATCTGCCCGATGTCTTCGAGCGAGGCCCCGTTGTGGAGCATGCCGGTAGCCAGCGAGTGGCGTAGCAGATGCGCTCCCTTGAAGGGCGAGTCGATCTCGGCGCGCGTCAGCGCTCGCCGCACGACATTGCAGATGGTTGCCGAGGAGCGGAAGCCCCGATGCGGCGCCCGCATGCGGACGAACACTCGCCGGGTTGGACACGCCGCCGGTCGGCAGGCCCGCAGGTACTCTGCCAGGCCCTCTCCCACCTCGGGTGGCAGAGGCAGCGGCTCGTGCCGCTTCCCCTTGCCGCGTACGGTCACTATTCCTTCGTCCCAATTGAAGTCGTCCAGCGTCAGCGCGACCACTTCGCCGGCGCGCAACCCCAGCCGTGCGAGCAACTGCAGGATGGCGTAGTCGCGCTGTCCGATGGCCGTGCCGCGGTCGCAACTGTCGAGCATCGACTCGACCTGTTCGGGCGCAAGCGCCTTCGGCAATCCCGACAAGCGCCAGTCCATGACCGAGGCGAGCGCGCTGGAGAGGTCGACGGGAATGTCGCCGCGCTGGTACAGGTGGCGCAGGAAACTGCGGAGCGCCGTGACGACCAGCTTGGCGCGGGAACGGCTGAGGCGCCGAGCATGACGCAGGACGAACTGGTTGGCGTCCCGGATCCCCACAGTCTCGAGCGCGACCTCCCGAGACCCGAAGTGCTCGGCGAGAAAGGCACGGACGATGGGCAGATAGTTGGTCACCGTCGCCGGACTGACGCCACGCTCGTCGACCAGAAACCGTTCGTAGGTTCGTTCGATCCGCCCGATCGGAGTGTCACTGCCGGGGCAGGAAACGGCGGCAGGGATGAGGCTGCTCCCGCGCAAGTAGCACAGCAGTTGCCGGCCGGTTATTGCCTGGCCACGCCGGCTGCTCCTTGACCCGCGAGCGATCAGGAAAGCCTCGATTCTCTGCTCGTCGAGGGTCTCGACGCCAAGCTCTTCGTGTTCGAGCCAACGGCTGAGCTTCCCGACGAATCGGAGCTTCTCCCGGGCTGACCGGCGGGCATATCCCTCAACTGACAGCCAGGCGGCGAACCCGTCGATATCGCGGGCCAGCGGGCCGGCGCGTAACCGTTGTCGGCTCTCTGACGTGGGGAAAAAGAGGTCAATCGACATGGTCTTCTCCATCCTCCTGATGACATGCAGAGGGAAAGACGGAGGGAGAAGACAGACGGGATTATTCCGGAATATCGAACACTGTGGTTCCTCTCAACACGTTGAAACTACGAGCACTCCCGCCGTCGACACGGAGTCGACTCGGAATAATCCGGATCCCCGAATAATGTCGCTTATTCCGATATCGGAATAAGAGACATTCCTTCATCACGAGACGGCTGCTGCGCTGGTATCAAGACGGCGCCGATGTCGATCTCAAGATGCTGGCCCTGGCAACCTACGTCGGCCACGCCAAGGTCAGCTACACCTACTGGTACTGCACGGCCGTTCCCGAGCTGCTCTCCTGTACCTCGCAGCGTTTCGAACGCTTCGCCCACCGGGCCCTGGAGCGCCCGTCATGACGTCGGTCGAGCGGGCGTTTCCCGCACTCTTGCAAGACTTCTTTCGCCGGCGCCTTGTCGCGCAACGGGGCGTCAGCGCCCACACGATCGCCAGCTACCGCGACACCTTCACGTTGTTTCTCGGGTACGCCACAGAGCGCACCGGACGGTCGCCCTCGGCATTGACCCTTGAGGACCTCGACGCACCCATGGTCCTCGACTTCCTCGACCATCTCGAAACCGAGCGCGGCAACTCCGCGCGCACACGCAACCTCCGTCTTACCGCCATCCGGTCGTTTATGCGCTACGCCTCGCTGCGCGAGCCAACCCTACTGCCCGTCGCGCAACGCGTCCTCGCAATTCCCGTCAAGCGCTTCGACCGCCCCGTCCTCGGCTACCTGTCCCGCGACGAGGTGGCCGCGATCATCGATGCCCCAGACCGATCAACCTGGAGCGGACAGCGCGACGCCGTCCTCTTCGCCGTGCTCTACAACACCGGAGCCCGCGTCTCCGAAATGGTTCGGCTAAACGTGGCCGATGTGCTTCTCGATCGCGCGTCGTCCCTGCTCCTGCACGGCAAGGGGCGCAAGGAGCGTGTCGTCCCGCTCTGGAAGAGCACCGCAACGCAACTCCGGGCATGGCTTCCCCGAATCGATCGAAGCCCCGACGCCCCCGTATTTCCCAATCGCGCGGCCAAGCCCTTGTCGCGCTCCGGCGTCGAGCACCAACTGCGCGTCGCCTGTCGAAAGGCCTCGGAGCGTCATCCTTCGCTCGCGACGCAACGGATCTCGCCCCACACGCTGCGCCACACGACCGCGATGCATCTGCTCCAGTCCGGAGTCGACAGCACCGTCATTGCCCTCTGGCTTGGCCACGAGGACACGGCCACCACCCACCAGTACGTCGAAGCCGACCTCGCCATGAAGGAAGCTGCCCTCCGGTGTGTCGAGGATCCCGCACCTCAGCCACTCCGCTTCACCGCCACCGATCGGCTCCTCGACTTTCTGGAAACCCTCTGACTATGCGGAGTACCACTTCGCGTGACGGCCCGCGTTCACGCGGGTCGCCAACCCAACTCCGCATAGTCCTGAACTCCGCATAGACCCGGCTATGCGGAGCTCCGCATAGTCGGGGCAACTCCAACCCGACGACCGCCGCCGGAACGGACAGCACCAGCAAGCGCGAGACGCCGAGGCAGAAGAAGATCAGGGGAGTGGCGAGCAGCGCCGCCGCCCGCGGCCACCGGCCGAGCGGCGCGGCGAGCGTCCCGGCGATGTACAGCGGGATCAGCAGCGTGAAGATGCACTCCTGGGTCACGACGAAGCCGCCGTGGTCGGTCCGGATGATCGCGCCCGACACGGCGACGGTGGTGCCCGCCGCGGCCAGGATGCCGCCGCCGGCGATCGCGATCCAGCCCGCGATGACGTCGACCGCGGGGCTGTCGTAGAAGAACGGCGCGGTGGCGAAGTAGGCCGCCGCCACCAGCATCACCGCCAGCAGCAGGAAGCGCCGCGCCGCGCCGCCGAGGACCAGGCTGCCGGCCGCCGGTCCGCCCGCCGCCGCGCCCGACCCGGCCCCCGGCCGGCCGCCGGCCGCGCTGAACCCCTGCCGGCCCATCCAGGCGTAGACGAAGCCGGCCGACGCCAGGATCTGGATGCCGGGCCAGACGTAGACGTGGAGCAGATCGAGCAGCGCCTTGTTCTCGGCGATCAGCGAGCCGCTCGCCCGGTTCCACGCGGCGGCACGCCGTCTGTTGCCCGGCCTCGAGTTGAATCAGCTCCGCCCCGGCGGCAGCGGCATCCGCGCCCGGAGCGCCCCCGCCGAGCAGACCTTCTCGGACTTCCTGACCCGCCGCGACCGGCGGCAACCCCGGCTCGTGCAGGCCGCGGGAGTCGATTCGCCCGGACTGACCGCATCGCTCGCCATCGCCGAGCGGGTCGCGGGATTGTCTGAAGGCCGTCCTCTGCGTCGAGGGGCGCGAGCGGCTCTACGCCTTCTGCGCGGACCACGGCGTGCCGTGCGAGCGTTGCGGCAAGCTCATTGTCGCCGCCGAGGACCGGAGCGGCGCGCTCGAAGCGCTCGTGACGCGGGGACACGCCAACGGGGTGACGGACCTCGAGGTGGTCGACCGCGCCTTCGTCCGCCGGCGCGAGCCGCACGTGGAGGCGGCGGCGGCCATCCGGTCGCCGTCGAGCGGCATCGTCGAGGCGGAGGCGTACGTCCGCGCCCTGGCGCGGGTGGCGGCGGCGCGCGAGGTGGCGCTGCTGCCCGGCGCCGGCGTCGACGGCGGTGTCGCCCGTCCCGACGGCCTGGCGATCCGGACCGCGCGCGAGACGATCCTCGCCCGCGCCGTGGTCAACGCGGCGGGCCTCCACGCCGACGACGTCTCCGCCGCGCTCGGCGGCGAGACACCTTCACGATCCGCCCGGTCCGGGGCGACTACGCCGAGCTGGTGCCGGCGGCGCGGCATCTGGTGAACGGCCCGGTCTATCCGCTGCCGGACCCGAGCGGCCACGGCCTCGGCGTGCACCTGACCCGGACCACGTGGGGCAGCGTGACGCTGGGACCCACCGCCCGCTACCAGGCGCGCAAGGACGACTACGAATCGGACCGCGAGCCGCTCGCCACGTTTCACGCGGCGGCCCGGCGGCTCTTGCCCGGCCTCGAGCTGAATCAGCTCCGCCCCGGCGGCAGCGGCATCCGGGCGCGCGGCGCCCCGGCCGACCGGACCTTCTCGGACTTCCTGATCCGCCTCGACCGGCGGCAACCCCGGCTCGTGCAGGCCGCGGGAATCGACTCGCCCGGACTGACCGCGTCTTTGGCCATCGCCGAACGCGTAGCGGACCTGGTGGACGAAACCCTCGGCTGACCATCCGGGCACGTCGTCGTCGCCCGCAACCTCGACACACGCGATCGTCCCGGTGGCGCGGCTCGACGCCAAACTGAGTCGGACCGCTACTGCATCCGCACCACGAGGGCCGCGCGGCGGTTCAGGCGGCGCGTCTCCTCACGGGCGTTGTCGTGCGCAGGCCGCTCCTCACCGTAGCTGATCGTCTGCAGGCGCGCGGCCGATACGCCGAGGTCGGTCAGGTACTCCTGGACCGAGGTGGCCCGGCGGTCACCGAGAGCGAGGTTGTACTCGTTGGTGCCGATGTTGCAGGTGTGTCCCTCGATCTGAATCCCGAGATCGGGATCCTCTGCGAGCGCCGCGACGACTTCGTCGAGCACCCGTGTGGCGCCTGGACGCAGGCTGTAGCGGTCGAAGTCGAAGTGGATGTCCTCGAACACGAACTCGCGCGTCGGCGGCGGAGGCGGGGCGTTGACGAGCACGGTGGCCGCGTCGGAGGCGGAGCCGCCTCTGCCGTCCGCAACCGTCGCGGTGATCGGGACCGGGCCCTCCTGCGCCGGCGCCTGCCACCGTGTGGTGGCCCGGTCGGCGGCATCGATGAAGGTGCCGGCCGGCGCGTTCCAGCGGAAATCCAGAGGATCGCCGTCCGGATCGGAGGCATCCGCCCGCAGGCGGACCTCGTCGCCGAACTCCACCTCGCACGGGTCGCAAGAGACGGCGACGACTGGGGGACGGTTCGCCGGCGGGGCCGGCGGTACGAGTGGTGGTGGCGGCGGTGGCGGCGGTGGCGTGTAGACTCGGACGCCCGGGTGGTAGCTCAACCGGACCAGGAATCCGAGCCGGTCGGTGCCGATGCCGGCCTGACCGACCGTTCCGCGGTCGACGTGCCGGACGGCCCACGTCAGACCGGCGCCAGCGGAGAACCCGCGGCTCTGAAACTGCGCGCCGAGCACGGCGTCGATGGGCCGACGGCCTGATGACGCGAGCCCGCTCATGCTTCCGTCCGCTGCGAAGAGCGGCGCCGTCAGTTTCATCGCGCCACCCAGTTCCCCTTGGCCGAGCAGCTCGCCGAAGACCCGCACTGGTCCCCGAACCGGCACGCCGACGCCGACTCCCCACCACAGGCCGTTGGGCACGTCGATGCCGGACGGATCGCCGCGCAGGACGACATCGGCGTTCGCGGCGATCTCGGCGCCGCCCAGGTTCCTGCTAACGATCAGACCGACGGCGCCGGCGGGCGCGCCGGCCGTCGTACCCGCGTCCTCGTCGCCGGTGGGCAATCTGCCCCAGCCGCGCACTGCGACGGCGAACGGGGCCTGAGTCCGTTCCGTCATCAGGTTCACCTTCGCGCCTACGACGACATCGCCCATGGCGTTGCCGCTGAAAGGCCTCGAGGCGAATGGAAAGTCCGGCAGCACGCCGCCGACGGGCGGGTCGTGCGGGCGGAACAGCGGCCGCACGTCCCGGTCGATGCGCGTCAGGAAGGGAACCGAGCCGAAGACTTCCACGCGATCCCCGACGCCGAAGGCAATCGTGCCGGCCATCGACTGGATCGCGGTGAATCCCTGTTGCCGGTTGAAGGTCGCCATCTGGCCGCTGCCCGCGACCTGGCCACCCGCGACCACCTCGGCGGTAGGCACGAACCACAACCCGGTGTCGCCGAGGAAGGTCACGCCGGCCGGCCGCGTGCCGTCGCCCTGAGCGGATGCCGGACCTGCCCACAAGCTCACGATGGCGGCCAGCGCCAGAAGGCGGAGCCATCTTCTCTGTTCTGACACAAAACTCACCCTCGAAATTGGTTTAGCCGTACAGGGTTGTATCGGCAGATACGTGCCCGAGGTTCAGCCCCGTGTGCTCGGACTGCTGCGGCACGCATCTCACTGCAACCCGGCGGCGTTCCCGCACATGGCTCTTCTGGAGGTTGGGCAGGGCGTCCGGCACTGCACCGGCAGGGCGCAGGATCTTCAAGCTACAGCGACTCGCCCCGGCCGCGGCGGTCCGCCATCGGACGCGGCAAGGGAGCTTTCGCCGCTCGGGCTGATCTCCGGCCGTCAGCCCGCCTGCGGAAGGGCGCGCGGCGGGGCCGGCGTGGCGAGGACCGTGCTCGGCGCCGGGCGGGCGAGCCACCAGACCGCCGCCGCGGGCAGCGCCAGCGCCCAGCCGCGGAGCAGGCCCACGTGGGGGTCGAAGCCGTAGTGCTGGGCGAGCTCGTCCACCGGCACGCCCAGCATCGCCTGCGCCAGGACCACCCCGCCGAGGCCGGCGAGGGCGCGCCGCCACGACCGGCGGCCGGGGGCGACCGCGATCCAGAGCGCGGCGAACAGGCCGACCTGGAAGGCGGGCAGGATCGCCCAGGCGCCCTGGTCGTCCGCGAAACGGTGGCCGGCGTGCCCGGCCAGTCCCTGCAACCCCTCGACCGCTCCGCCCACGACCCCGCCCAGCAGCGGGGCCCCTACGAACGCGGCCACGGCGCCGGCGCCCACCGCGAGGCCCGCCCGAGCCGCCGCCAGCCGCCAGCCGCCCGTCGTCCAGACCGCCGCCATGGCGACCAGCAGGACGGCGACCAGGGTCTGCGAGAAGGCGTGGATCGCGACGACGTACGACCCGACGACCGCCGCCGGGACGGCCAGCACCAGCAGGCGCGAGACACCGAGGCAGAAGAAGACGGCCGGCGTGGCCGCCAGCACGCCCACCCGGCTCCACCGGCCGAGCGGCGCCGTGAGCGCGCCGGCCACGTAGAGCGGGATGAGCGGCGTGAAGATGCACTCCTGGGTCACGATGAAGCCGCCGTGGTCGGTCCGGATAATCGCGCCCGACACCGCCGCGGTAGTGCCCGCCGCGGCCAGGATGCCGCCGCCGGCGACCGCGATCCAGCCCGCGATGACGTCGACCGCGGGGCTGTCGTAGAAGAACGGCGCGGTGGCGAAGTAGGCCGCCACCAGCAGCACCGCCACCAACAGGAAGCGCCGCGCCGCGCCCCCGATCGCCAATCCGGCGGACGCCGTGCCGCCCGCCGCCACCCGGGTCCGGCCCGCGGACGGACCGCCCGCCGCGCCGAACCCCTGCCGGCCCATCCAGGCGTAGACGAAGCCGGCCGACGCCAGGATCAGGATGCCGGGCCAGACGTAGACGTGGAGCAGATCGAGCAGCGCCTTGTTCTCGGCGATCAGCGAGAGGTTGCCGAGCCGGACGATGTTCAGCGCGGTGATCAGGGTCAGGCCCACCGCGACGCCGCGCAGCCGCGCCCCCCAGGTGGCCGCGAACGCGAAGATCGCGCCCATGCACAGCGCCATCGGGTCGCCGCCGCTGCAGCTCGCGTTGGCGTAGACGAGGTCGGACGGGGCGCCGGTGAGCTGGTCGGCCACCCCCTGCTGGACCTGCGCGAACGGCGTCAGCAGCGTCTGTAGATCCACGGGAATAGTGGCGAGGAAAACACACGAATTCTGGCAGAAAAGACGCGCTTCAGGACCGTAGACCGTAACAGTCACCACACGAATTCTGGCACCAACAGAGAAAACCCAACGAATTCTGGCAGCGTCGCCAAGACGCACCGACCGGAGAAATCGAGCAACTGCGGCGTAACCACAATCAAGGCGGTACATGGTGGTACGATGGTCCCACGGGACAGGACAACAGGGAACGCAATGACGATCAACACCATCGAGGCGGAACGGCTGCTGGTGGACGAGTTCCGCAAAGGAGCGCGGGAGAGACTCGGACCCGACGCGACCGAGGCCGAGATCGAGGCCAAAGCGCTGCAACTGTACGAAGGTCCGCCGCCACGCGACGACATCGAGGAAACCGACGAGCAGCGGCAGCGGCGCGAAGAGAACACGCAGATGGCCCGGGAGAATTACCGGCGGTGGAACCCCTGACAGACTGACCGCGAGACGCCCCGCGCTCTGGCGCGCTGCGCGGGACGATGCCTGCTGAAGGGCTCTCGCTGCAGGTTCAGCGACTGGTAACCATCCGTTATGGTAGCGGCGCCGGCTGCCGCCGGTAGATGGCACGGGCTGTGGCGCCCCGGTCCCACGGTTGCCGGCCATGAAGCAGCGGTAAGCGACGCGGCTTGATTGCATCGCAATCGTCGAGTAGTCTGAGTTTCCGACACGGACAGGGGATCAGATGGCGAGCATCACGATCCGCAATCTCGACGACGATGTGAAGCTCCGGCTTCGGACCCGCGCGGCGGGGAACGGTCGTTCCATGGAGGAGGAAGTGCGACTGATCCTGCGGGAAGCCGTCGACCAGGAGCCCGAACCCGAGAACTTGGCAAGTTTCGTTCGCGAGTGCTTTGCTCCCTTCGGCGGAGTAGAACTCGCACTGCCGCCTCGTGAACCGATGCGCGAGCCTCCGAAGTTCGATTGAGAAGGCGGCGATGGTCGTGCTCGATACGAATGTGGTTGTCCGCCGGGACGGTTTGACGGCGGGGCTCGAACGGATGTTGCGAACGGGCTTTGCAAACCGTGTCCTGCCCTTCGACAGCGGCGCCGCGCGCGCGTATGCCGGGATCGCAGCCGCCCGGCGCCGGATGGGCCGACCGATCTCGCAGGCGGACGGTCAGATCACGGCGATCGCGCGCTTCCGCGGCATGGCGGTGGCAACACGTAACATTCGCGATTTCGAAGACACGGGGATCGACGTGATCGACCCTTGGAAGGGCGCGTGAGTAGCTTCCGCTCGAACACGGCCAGCGCCACGAAGAGCGGGGCTCCGCTGGCAGCCGCCCTCAGAGATGCCGGACGCAGTTTTGGCGCGGTCGCTGGCGGCGGCGCTCGGCCGCACGTCCGTCTAGGTTTCTCCGGCTGGCCGTCCGCGACGCTGCGGCGATTCTCGGCATCGCCCGCCCCCGGTGTCGCGTCGCACGCCCAGCCCACGTTCAGCCGCAGCCGGCACCGCTCCTCCAGCAGCCGCAACTCCAGCCGCTGATCCACCGGCGCCGGCAGCGCACACACCGGCCGCTCCGGCGCCGGCAGTCGCGGGGCCGGCGCCGCGCGACGCGCTTGCGGACAGAAGCCGGCCGCGCCCCGCCCGTCAGCACCAGCCACACCCCCGCGCCGCCCGCGCGCTCCAGCACGCGCACAAGCGTGGCCGTCCAGTGGCAGGGCCGGCACAGCGCCGTCAGATCAGCGGCGGTGACGGCGCCGTCGTGCGAATGCGTAGCGCATAGTGATGGGCCTCCTGGGCGGGTTGCCGCCCGCACAGACTGGCAGATGCCGCGCGACCGCCGAAAGCTATCGGCGCGGGCGCGCCGATAGCCGGGGCCGTACGTGATCCGGTGCGTGAACCTGACGACATGCTGCTGATTCCCCTCGAACGCGGGAGTCCACCCGAGTCGTCCGCCGGGGCGTTCGAGACCGGCGACGGGTGGCGGCGAGTCGAGGTCGGAGAGCCGAGGCCCGCAAGAAGCGGCCCGGTCAGGTCCGCGTCGGAGGGTTACGCAACGAGACCCGCGAGCAGTCCACCCCGGCCGAGCGGCGCACACACCATGAGTGCGTGCCGCCTGACCGGGAACAGGCCGTGGCGCGGGAACGCCGAACTCGCGGGGCTGCGTTCCACTTCGACCGGGCATGCCGCGACGGGTCTCCAATCCTTGCTCGCCGTGTCCAGGCGGCGTCGGCTGCAACCGGCACCGCCACCTTCCACTCACTATGCCGTACGTCCGTCAGTGATCTGCGAAACGCGGGCACCGGGCAGCTTCCGTCGAGTGGCGCGGAGCACCTGTTCTCGTGGGCGCCGTGCTCGATCGGCGAGTTGACGCCGAGCTTCGACGGCAGAGTCGCGACCGGAGGCCCGGTTCGGCCCCGGCGCGGGACCGGCGGCACGATGAGGGATTTGCTGGTCCACGCCGGCGAGCCCTCCCCGCGCCCCATGCGGGGCGCGGGGGAGAAAGAGTAGCGACCCGGGGTCGTCCGACCGCATCCGCGAACCGAACGATGCAGCGCCCGGCGGGCGGAACACAGTCGGCGGACTCGGTCGAGCAAGGAGGTCGGAACGGGCCGGGGACCGGCTCTATCAGGTTTGGCCACGTGAAGATGGACCCCCAGGTTTCGGTCAACCTGTCAGTCGATGACCTCCTTCGTTGAAGTACTGCTTCTCGGCTGTCGGGCAAGAGTTGCCTTTGACCGTGCGCGGAGCCGGTGTCAAGGCCGAAGCTCCGCGCAGCGGGAGCGGCGCGTAGCCGGTGCTCGACGCCGTTGAGCGGTCCGCCGGATGCGGCCACGTCAGACCATTGACCCAGCGCCGGTGCGCCTGGGTCCACGCGCGACCCGGATAGTGCAGCCCTCGGCGGAGCAGCAATTTGCCGAGCCGGTGCCGGCACCGCTGCCGATCCGCGCGCGCCTCGCTCGCTCACATCGCTTGCCGAGCACAGGTATCGGCCGGCGCACCGCGACGGAGACGTGCGGCGCAAGCGATTCGAAGACGGGGGCCCGGCGATACCCCGGGCCGGGCGCCCAAGGCTCCATGCCAGATCGCCATAGTAGGCCTGATGCTGCGGAACCGCGAACGGATGGCAAAGCTCGAAGGGGCGCTGGATGGCTTCCTCGCGGGACGGCGCGACCGCGACCCGGTGTGCTTCCACAAGAAATCCGCCGCGGAAACATAGGAATCCTGGCCGGGGAGCCGCTGTATAGAGGGGGAAGACGCCACACAGTGGCACAGGAATTGTGGCCAGATCGGCGGATTGCACAGCAATCCTGTCCAGGGAGTCACGCTTGCGGCGAGACGGGCAAGCGCACAGAATGAGAGTGGGCGCAGGACCGGCCCAGGGGGGAAGGGAATGCAGGGGGCAACGATAAGAGGAGAACGCAGCCTGCGCGCGACACTTCGGCAGGGTGCTGCTCGGCAACTCGGAACGGGCGCGACGGACGACGAGATCGAAGAGCTGGCCAAGCGCCTGTACGACGGGCCGCGGCACAAGGACGCCGGGAAGCGGACGCCCATGGAACGGCGCCACGAAGAGCGCATGCGCCAGACGACGCGAGACGCGCTGGAGCGAGCGGACAGAAGATGATCCTGGTCGACACGACCGAGCTGATGCGGCCGACGCAACGCAAGCTCCACGCCGCTTGGCAGGAGCTACAGGGCCAGCAGGTGCTCGCCACGCCGAGCGTCGCAAGGGAACTCGCGCCCCTGGCCGTCGACGTGCCGTGGATGGGACGGCCAAGCGACGCCGAGAACAGGCTAAAGGCCGGCGGATCAAGGTTGCCGAAGCGGCGCCAGAACGAGCTGCGGCAACAGGCTTGGTCTACCCTGTACCCACATTATTCGTTCTGGACAACTCCAGCACGCTCCCGCCGTCCAATGCGGTAGCCGATGGTTGCGATGGACATTCGTTCGTAACCGCGCCACATGATCTGGTGTCCGGGGGGCGGGTCGTGCGTTCGGTTCTGGTAGCCGCCGAGGATGGCGAGCAGGAGGACTGCGGCGGCGAGATGGTCAGGGGGGCGGCAGGCCGAGTTCTTCGGCATAGTCGGTCAGGAAACGCAACTCGATGTCGGTGAACAGCAACTGGGCGTCGCACCCCGGTACGTCACGTCCGAGCAGGGTCATCACCATCAGGCGCCAGGCGATCACGGTATTGATGGTGACCGCGCGTTGGAGCCGGTCGGCGGTGTGGAACGCGAGATGTTCGACTCGGCATCCGGACTTGAGCACCCGGAACAGGTCTTCGATGCGCCAGCGCCGCAGGTAGTAGCCGATGACCGCGACCGCGGTTTCGGTGCTGTCGACGTCGAGACTGGTGAGCAGGAACCACTCGACCGCCGGCTCGCCGGGCGGCGGCGCGGTTTCGCGCACATGGACCGTGGACAGCGCCAGCGGTTCGGCGCCGGCGATGGTCGGCGGCGCCACCACTTGGCGATGGCGCACCTCGGCCCGCGCCACCCGCCCGGTGCGCGCCGGGCGGGCCTGCCTGCCGCTGGATTTGCGCCGCGCGCTCAGGCGGTCGATCTCGATCTCGACGTGCCCGTCGGCGGCGCCGGCGCGCATGGCGGCGAACAGCTTCGGGGCGCCCTGGGCGAGACAGCGGTCATGGTGGGCGCGCACCAGCACTTCCACCCGGTTCAGACGGCGCTGCTCGTCGAACACCGCGAAGCAATCCGCCTCCCGGTCCATGACGCTGAGCACCCGGGTCTTGCGACTCAACGCCGCCGCCGCCCGGTCGATGTCGCGCAGGCCGTCGACCCAGCGCCGCGTCTTGGGGGCCGTCTCCTGCGCCGCCGCCGGCGGTGGCTCGTCCGCCGGGCGCGCCGCGCCGCCCGGCGGCGCCTCGAAACCGCAGCGCAGCACGCCCAGCGGCAGACCCGCGCCATCGACCGCCAGGGTCAGATGCAGATGCAGGCCGAGCGTCTTCGAGACCGTCTGGTTGCGCCCGATGATGCCCAGCCCCTCGCAGTGCGGGCGCGTCGCAAAATTCAGATCCGTCCCGTCCTGGATGCACAGCACCGTGTCCTGGCCGCGCATCCGCTGCAGCGTGCGCGCCCGGTGGGGCGCGAGAATGTTCCCGGGCGTGACCGCCGACGACACCGGCTGGTCGATGAGCCGGTAGTAGCCCTTCACCGCCGCGCGGTCGTGGGACGCGTTGGCGGTGACCGCCTCTCCGGGCAACGACGCCAGCAGCCCCGCGCTCTTGACCAGACGCGCCGACAACCGCTGATCGCCCAACGGCGCCCCTCCAAACTCGTTCACCGTCCAGGCGCCGCTGTCGAGACCGTCAGCCGGCGCCAGCGCCGGCGCCGCGTCGACCCGCGCCACCCCCAACCGCCGCCGCCAGTGCGGCTCCAACTCATACATATATACCGCCTTGACCGGACGAGCCCGCGCATGGTCGCGGTCCTGGCGCCCGCGACCGGCCGTGTGCCCGACCCACACGAAGTTGGCCGCCTTGAAGCTGGCCCCGTCATGCGCGGGGCCGACGAAGGTCTCCACCAGCCACGGACGATACCGGTAGCGGGCCTCGAAATCCGCTGGCAGACGCGCCAGCACCTGGCCCAGCACCTGGCTGGCCAGGTTGCGGCATTGCACGCCGGGGCGGATCAGGAACCGGCTCAGGCACAGCACCCGGTGCAGATGCGCCAGACGCTGCCCGGCGCTCCACCCCATCCACGCCTCGCGCGCCCGCAATTGCAACGCCGACGCCGAAAACCCGACCGCGCCGAGCACCCCGTGCGCCGAGACCACCAGATAGCGCACCTGGCAGCCCGCAAAGGTCGTAGTCCCCTGCGGATGCTCGAAGTGCAGCAAGGTATTCCACACCCGGCGCTGCCCGCCTTGCTCTACCCGCTCCAGCGACAACCCCGCGACCGCCTCCACCGTACCCGGCACCGCCGTGGCCGCCGCCACCGGCGCGTCGAAACGCTGCGGAGTGGGCGCGCCCCCGCCACCCCGCGACGCCGGCAACGCAATCCGCCCCGCCTTGTGCAGCGTGTTGAGCGCTTTAAGACAACCCGCGAGTTGGGCCGACCCGCGCGCATCCACAAACCCGAACTCCGCGCACACCCGCCGCCCCACCGCCGCCCGGTTGTTCAGCGCCTCCTGCGCCACAATCCGCTCGAGGCGAGCTTGCGACTCAGGCGCACGAAGGGTCTGTAGTATCTGGTTCTGATGCTCCATGCCGTGACGCTACACGGCGGAAGCTGATTTGTCCAGCCCTGAATGCGGGTACAGGGCAGGGCTTGGTGGGGAGAGATGTGGGCTGACGGGAAGAGCCCGTACCGCATCGTCACGCTGACCCCGGAACAGGCGGAACTGGCCGAACGGATACGGACAGTCATCGACCCGGCCTGTTTCCCGAACACCGACCCGGAAGACATTCCCGACCTCGGGGACGCGGCAGTCGTGAGCGAAAGCATGGCGGTCGGCGCCAAGCTGCTGCTGACGAGCGACCTACGGAGCATCGACCACATTGAAGTCAACCGCTGGACGGTCGAACACGGCACGGAATGGGAATCCCGGCAGAAGAGACGCTGTACGACGCGGACCTGACATTCCTCAACTGGACGAAGACTCCCGCCGAGTTGGAGCTGAGAAACAAGCAACCCTGCGGCGGCTGCGTGCCGCTCGCTCTGGCCTATCACGCAGGCATCCGCGCCGAAGACGGCTGGATCGCCTGAACCGACGATGGCGACCTCAGGCACGGCCCGCACGGCACGGAGCCCAGGCCACCGCCAGGGCGAGACCGTGGATACCAATGTCGAGACCATCGACATTCTTTCCACGCTGGCGGTCGCGCTGGGCGTCCGGCTGCCGTGGACCACCGATGGCGCGAACGTGCTCGACCCGGCCTGGAGCGGTCGTCCCGCGAAGACGATGCTGGTGGCGGGCGGCGGGACCCGCCGTATGGCCGGACCGGCCGATCTGCGCGGCGCGGTGATGGAGCGCGTACGCCACAAGCTGGCGCTCTTCGAACACACTCGCCGTGTTCACGGTCGAGGAGCGCGCCGACGGGACCGTCGGTCTGGCGGAAGCGTACACCGCTGATGGTGAACCGCGCGTTCTCAATCTGATCCTCGACACGACGGTTGCGCTGCTGGGCGCCACGGCCGCGGGCTTCCATGGGCTGGAACGCACCGAGGACCGTGCGTTCCGCTGGACCACCGGGGAGGCACGGATCGATGTACCAATCGATCGGGAAACGCCGCCTGCCGCACTCGACATGGACGGCGACGGGATCCACCGTGCTCGCAAGACAGCGGAAGCTGCGAGCTGACTGCCGTACCGTACCGACCGTCCCGCCTCCGGCGGCGGTGCCGCCAGACAACAAGACTTGAGGTATCCGGACGTCGGATCGGAGAGTTGAAGCGGGGCCCATGAGCGAGAGAAGAACAATCGTGGTCACGATCATCGGCACGGGGGTAGCGCTCGGGGCGTTGCTCATCGGCCTCGTGATGAACCAGAACCTGCGAATCGACGACCTGCGCGGCGATCTGACGGGCCAGATCGACGACCTGCGCGGCGATCTGACGGGCCAGATCGACGACCTGCGCGGCGATCTGACGGGCCGGATCGACGACGTCAAGACCGACATTCGCGATATGCGTACGCGGCTGCGAAACGTAGAGATCGCCTTCGGCAAGGTCGACCAGCGGCTGCTGACGCTCGAGCGCGTGATCATACCGGCAGCAGAACCTCCCGAATAGCCGCCAAGCGCAGAGCCCGGTCGACTCTCCACACCAACGGCCACGCTCCGCCGGTAGCGTCGCAAGGGAGCTCGCCGGACGATGACGATGGGAGAGATTCGAGCCAGCGTGACGCTGGAAAACAGGGACGACCGCGGAGCCGTGTACCTCGGACTGCAGAAACCGGACGCTGGCGCCGCGCCATCCGGAAGGGCCAGTCCTGGCCATCCGCTAAGCCCACCCCCCCGACAAAGGGAACGAAACCGGCCAGTCGGATCTATTCCCCGACGAGTCGGAAGTAATTCCATTTCTGACAGTCGCGCTCGTGAAGTGTCCGCAGTGACGACGAACCCTCGTCAGCAGCCGGGACAGGCTCGCGGCCGAGGGCTTCGGCTGGACGGGATCGGGAGTCCAGGGCTCGCGCCGCCCGTCGTCCAGACCGCCGCCATGGCGACCAGCAGCACCGCGACCAGGGTCTGCGAGAAGGCGTGGATCGCGACCACGTACGACCCTGCCACCGCCGCCGGGACGGCCAGCACCAGCAGGCGCGAGACGCCGAGGCAGAAGAAAACGAGCGGAGTCAGTTCCCTGATGCGCCGGCCGGGCGGTGCAGCCGTTCCAGGGTCTCGAGGCGCTGGTCGACCTTGCCGAAGGCGATCTCGACGGCTCGCAGGCGGTCGTCCATGCGGCGGAGGTCGTTGCGGATATCGGCGTTGTCGGCGGAGAGGTCGGTCTTTACGGTGTCGATTCGGTCGATGAGTTCGGTGCGCAGGTCGTCGATGCGGGTGTTCACGCCGGCGAACTGCGCGGAGAGCAGCCCGCCGAGGGAGACGGCGGCTACGACGATGGTTCCGATGATGGCTTTGGTGTCGGTACTCAAGCGCCTGGCTCGGGTGCGGGCCGGTGCAGCCGCTCCAGCGTCTCCAGACGCTGGTCGACCTTGCCGAAGGCGATCTCGACGGCTCGCAGGCGGTCGTCCATGCGACGCAGGTCGGTGCGGATATCGGCGTTGTCGGCGGAGAGGTCGGCCTTTACGGTCGCGATCTCATTGGAGAGGTCGGCCTTTACGGTGTCGATTCGGTCGATGAGTTCGGTGCGCAGGTCGTCGATGCGGGTGTTCACGTCGTCGATGCGGGTGTTCACGCCGGCGAACTGCGCGGAGAGCAGTCCGCCGAGGGCGACGGCCGCTGCGACGATGGTTCCGATGATTACTTTGGTGTCGTTGCTCATGGGTTGCGCCGTTTTCCCGACGATATCACCGTTCGGCGCTGCCGCCAAGTGAGATCACGTGCGTGGATCGTGGCGTCAGCGCCGGAACGGGCGGTCAAGCCGCGCTTCGTCACCCACGTCATCGACGGGGAGCTGGCCAGCGGCTACCAGCCGGTGGTGACGGATCTGAATCGCGACGGGCGGCCGGACGTCATCGGCCTGTCCACGCGGATCGAAGAGCTGACCTGGTACGAGAACCCGGGCTGGGAGCGGCACGTGCTGACCACCGGACGGAGCTGGGGCTCCGACACTGGGGAACGAGAACCGTCGTCTACGCGGACGAGCGGCGGGAAGAACGGACCCCCCGACAAAGACAAAGGGAACTAGGGCCTGTTAACACTGCCTCAGCGCGTCGAACATGAGCACGAAGTGGATGAAGCCGATGAACATCACATCCAGCTTCTCGAATCGGGAGAAGATCCGGCGATAGCCCTTCAGTCGGCGGAACAGACGCTCGACTTCGTTGCGTCGCTTGTACATCTCCCGGTCGTACTCCCACGGGTCCGTCCGGGTCTTGATCGGCGGCACCACTGGTGTGAATCCGAGGTCCAGCGCCAGTTGGCGGGTTTCGTCGCCCTGGTACGCGCGGTCCATCACCAAGGCCAATTCGGCATCTTGCGGCCCCAGGCTGGTCAGGAGCTTCCGGCCCTCCGGGCCGTCGTGGGCTTGGCCGGGCGAGAGCGCAAACGTCAATGCCATTCGAGCATCCGCGGCAACCAGATGAATCTTGGTGGTCCACCCGCCGCGGGATTTGCCGATGGCTTGGGGGCCGTTTTTTTTCGAGCCCCCGTGCCGTCGGGATGGACCTTGACGATGGTGCTGTCCAGCGACACCGCCTCCAACTTGATGCGGATCAACTGGGCGCGTTGCAGGTGTTCGAAGACCCGGTCGAGCACCCCGTTCTTGGACCAACGATTCATGCGGGTGTAGATCGTGTGCCAGTTCCCAAAGCGCCTCGGCAACCCTCGCCACTTGCACCCCTGCTCGGCGACGTACAGGATCGCGTTGAGCACCTGCAGATTGGGCATGCTGACATTGCCACGCTGTCGCGGGAGACAGGACGCGATGGGTGCGTACTGCGTTTCGGTGAGCTCCATCCAGGAACGATACCACGATCCGGCCAATAGTGTTAACACGCCCTAAACCGGCCAGTCGGATCTATTCCCCGACGAGTCGGAAGTAATTCCATTTCTGACAGTCGCGCTCGTGAAGTGTCCGCAGTGACGACGAACCCTCGTCAGCAGCCGGGACAGGCTCGCGGCCGAGGGCTTCGGCTGGACGGGGATCGGGAGTCCAGGGCTCGCCGACCGGCACCAGCCGGTTCCTGCCCACCCGCTTGAACCGCTGACCGCCCCACGCCCCCTGTCGTCGTCGTCATCTTCGACCAGTTGCCGCTCATCTCCCTGCTCGACGCCGACGGCCGAATCGACCCGGCGCTGTACCCGAACTTCGCGGCTCTGGCCGGCGAGTCGCGATGGTTCCGCAACGCGAGCGCCGTCGCCGAGTACACCAGCTTCGCGCTGTTTTCCAGGGATTTCCGGGAACAGACGGGAAGAGGGGGTGGCTCCTCAGCCCGCGTCGGCAACGTCCTCCAGCGCGGCGGCCAGCCGGCGCGCTGTGGCTGCGTCGAACTTCCGCGCCGCCTGCCGGCACAACAGCGCCCGTTCTTCGGCGCGGCCCTGCGCGATCCCCTGCTCGCGGCCTTCTTCGACCCACTCCTCGGTCCACTCCCGAAACAACTGTTTGTACGAGTCCCGCGTGCGCGCCGCGGTGGCCGACGCAAGAAGTAGATTCGACACGGTGACGAACGAGACGAAGATCATCCTCGGATCGACGATCGGAACGGTCCTGACGACGGCAATCGGACTGGCCGTCCTGATCACGACCCTCTTCGTGAACCTCGGCAGCCGGATCGAGGCGCTGCGCGAAGACATGCGCGAGGACTACCAGCGGCTCGACGATCGGATGCGAACGGTCGAGCAGGGCTTCGCGAAATCGACCAGCGGCTCGCGACACTCGAGTCCGGATGAGAGAGAACGCGGTTCGCCATGATCGGCGCAAGCCGCGCAACGCGGAGCACCGAGACGGCCTCGCGGCGGGTGGCAGTCGCGGCCAGCCAGCGAGTGGGGCGGCGGTCGCCTTCAACATCCGCTGGGACACGTTCGACGCGATCATGCAGACCGGCTTCCTTGCCGACACCATCGCCACCGACGGCAGTACGACCAGCCACGCACGCGAGCAGCCTCGGCATCCTGAGCCTGCTGACCCATGCGGGCGACCCGACCGAGCCATGGCGTATCCGGGAGGTCGACCGCACGCCGACGGTTCACCGCATCCGCTGGGCCGACGTCTCGCCGTGAAGCGGGCCACCGGCGCCGGCCGGTGGTCCTCAGTTCCCTGACGCGCCAGGCTCGGGTGCGGGCCGGTGGAGCCGTTCCAGCGTCTCCAGACGCTGGTCGACCTTGCCGAAGGCGATCTCGACGGCTCGCAGGCGGTCGTCCATGCGACGCAGGTCGGTGCGGATATCGGCGTTGTCGGCGGAGAGGTCGGCCTTTACGGTCGCGATCTCATTGGAGAGGTCGGCCTTTACGGTGTCGATTCGGTCGATGAGTTCGGTGCGCAGGTCGTCGATGCGGGTGTTCACGCCAGCGAACTGCGCGGAGAGCAGTCCGCCGAGGGCGACGGCCGCTGCGACGATGGTTCCGATGATTGCTTTGGTGTCGTTGCTCATGGGTTGCGCCGTTTTCCCGGCGATATCACCGTTCGGCGCTGCCGCCAAGTGAGATCACGTGCGCGGATCGTGGCGTCAGCGCCGGAACGGGCGGTCAAGCCGCGCTTCGTCACCCACGTCATCGACGGGGAGCTGGCCAGCGGCTACCAGCCGGTGGTGACGGATCTGAACGGGCGCATTCCCGATTTCCCGGTCACGCGCTCACACCCACCGGCGTCATGGCCATCCGCTGCAAACAGTTCCATCTGCCGGACTTATAGAAAGACCGCAGGAGAAGAATCGCGTCGACGCTCTCCGGTAGCCAATAGATGGAGGCGCCCTTGATGCGGAGATTGATGACGCGACGGATGGCGCTTTCGACGGCACCGCTGCCCCGCGGAAGCCCGAGCCCGACCATTGTGGTGTAGGCGAAACGATGACGGTTCTTCAGGAAGTAGTTGAGGTGCGTGCGGATCTTGCCGGCCGTGCGCCCGCGGCACAGCTCCCGCAGGGCCGTATAGAAGTCGATCAGCCCCAGCACCTGTGTCGGCGAGAGCCCGAGCGCGGCGATGAGGCGCTGGAGGCGTCGCCAGATCCAGGGCGCGCCGTCGGCGATGAAGAGCACCTTGTCAGCGGCGTTGAGGCCGATCTGCCGCGCGTACGACAACAGCAGGGCGAAGACCGCCTGCGGTCCCCGGAGCGTGCCGTCGATGATCGGGGCCCACGTCTGAGACGGTCGCCCGTCGTCGCCGACGACGTACAGGATGAGGAGCTTCGTTTCCTTCCAGTCGGTATGGAATCGGCTGCTCTTCGCACTGCTCCGCTTCCTCTGCCGACCTGGGCGCTGGAGCACGCGCCTCAAACTCCAGCGCCCGCCGGAGGGCAGTGCGCAGGTGGACGGGAATGTTGCCAAGATCGATCTCGCGGCTCGGGGTGTCGATGGCGCTCTTGTCCATTTCAACGCACCATCATGGGCAGTCCGAGCCGTAATGTCCAGTACCACCCTCCCCGTCTGTCCGAAGACCGGCTCAACCTCGCCCAGCCTCACAGTCCATCTTTGCCTACACACTGTTCCGGGAAATCGGGAATGCGCCCGTTCGGGATCACGTCCGCCCCGCCCGGGCGGAGGACGAAACCGGCACGCGCACCGACGCGTAGGCCCATGCGGCATGGACCACGGCATCCAGCTCCGAACAAGGCACGAAAATCCGCGCGAGCACGGATTCCCAACAGCGCGTACGCCGCGTAGAATGAGGGAGAGACGATGGCCACGACAGCACCACCCGATGTCTCGGTGCGGAGCTTGCAGGACATCCTGACCGCACTCCAGCGGCACCCGGAATGGCGCACCGCGCTGCGCCAACAGCTCCTCGGAGAGGAGCTGCTCGAACTGCCCGCCCTGTTCGCGAAATTCGCCGCCGAGACGACCAGGCGACTCGACCTCCTGACGCAGGACCTGGCAGCGACGAACAAGCGACTCGACGTCCTGGCGCAGGAACTCGCGGCGTTCAAGGCGACGACAACCAGACGACTCGACCGCCTGGCCGCCGACGTGGGCACCCTGAAAAACGACGTGGGCACCCTGAAAGGCGCCCACGCCGAAACGAAGGCCCGCGCCAACATCGCAGTCATCGCCGACGAACTCGATCTCGAGTACCGACGGATTGTTCCGGGAGTCGAACTCAGGCGCGTCGCCAGAGACAACGGAGCCGACCTGCGGGACGACAAGATCAAGAGCTTCGTCGCCAGCGACATCATGGCAGAGGCCATGGACGCGGAGGGAAACACGACCTACCTCGCGGTCGAAGCGTCCTGCACCGGCGACCTCCACGACGCCGACCGGGCGCGAAGCCACGCGGCGCTGATGCAGCGGCTCACGAACAAACCCTGCCGCGCAGTGATCGCCAGCGCCCGCAACAACGACCGCCTCCTCGAACTGATCGACAGCGGGGAGGTCGCGTGGCACCAGCTGCAGGTCCGGATCCAGCCAGCCAACTGAAGGCAACACCGGCGCGGTACGCATCCGAGGCCGCACCGGCGAAAAACCCGGGGGACCGCCTCCGGAACCCGTATGCGTCACCAACACGGCGCGAGAACCCGGAAGGCCGGCACGCCATCGACGGCTGACGACCGAACGCGAGCGAGGAAACTCCCAGCCCCGGCAGCAGGCGTCATCACACCGCCCTAGCCGGAAGTTTCAGCGGGCGATTTAGCCCTAAACCATAGGGTCTAAAGGCTTTTTGGAGCTTTTCGGCTTGGTGCATACGGCGATATGTAGCCATGTAATAGGCGCGTAATGCGCGTTGTTTTCTTTTTATGTATTGAGTTACTTCGGTATAATTAGTGACCATGTATATCGAGAGCGTGCCCAATCGCTCCTCCCCCCCAGCCGTCCTCCTGCGCGAGTCCTACCGCGCCGGCGGCCACGTCAAGAAGCGCACCCTCGCCAACCTCTCCAAGCTGCCGACCGCCGCCATCGAAACGCTGCGCCGCGTCCTCCGCGGTGAGCGACTCGTCAACCCCGAAGACGCCTTCACCTGCGTGCGCAGCCTGCCCCACGGCCACATCGCCGCGGTGCTCGGCACCCTCAAGCGGATCGGACTGCACACGCTGATCGCCCGTAACGCCGGTCGCCTCCGCGACCTCGTCCTCGCCCTGATCGTCGCCCGCGTCATCGACGCGCAGTCGAAGCTGGCCACCGCGCGCGGCCTGGCCCCCGAGAGCGCCGTCTCCACCCTGGGCGAGACGCTTGGGCTCGGCGACGTCGATCAGCACGAACTGTATGCGGCGATGGACTGGCTGGTGGAGCGGCAGGCGGCCATCGAGCAACGCCTGGCCAAGCAGCACCTGCAGGAACACACCCTGGTGCTCTATGACTTGACCTCCAGCTACCTGGAGGGGACCCACTGCCCGTTGGCGCAGCGCGGGCACAGCCGCGACGGCAAGCAGGGCACCTTGCAGATCGTCTTCGGCCTGTTGTGCACGGCCGCGGGCTGTCCGGTCGCGGTGGAGGTCTTCGAGGGCTCGACGAGCGACCCGAAGACGGTGGCCTGCCAGGTGGACAAGCTCCGCACCCGCTTTGGCTTGCAGCGGGTGGTGCTGGTGGGCGACCGCGGCATGCTGACCGCAGCGCGGATCCGCGAGGACCTGGCGGGCGTCGACGGGCTGCGCTGGATCACCACGCTGCGGGCGCCGACGATTCGGAAACTGCTGGCCGCCGGCACGGTGACGCCGTCGCTGTTCGACGAGCGGGACCTGGCCGAGGTCACCAGCGAGCTGTTCCCCGGCGAGCGGCTGGTCGTGTGCCGCAATCCGTTGCTGGCCGCCGAGCGGCAGCGCAAGCGGCAGGAACTGCTGGCGGCAACCGAGAAGGACCTGGCGCCCATCGCGGCAGCGACAACGCGCCAGAACCGGCTGCTACGCGGAGCAGCCGAAATCGGTATGCGCGTCGGGAAGGTGATCAACCGGCACAAGATGGCCAAGCATTTCGTCACCACGATCACCGACGACACGTTCACTTATCGCCGGGACGAAGACAAGATCGCGGCCGAGGAGCAGCTCGACGGGCTGTACATCGTCCGCTCCAACGTCGAGCCGGAGCAGTTCGATGCAGCGCAGACGGTGCGGGCCTACAAGGACCTGTCGAAGGTGGAGCGGGCGTTTCGGAGCCTGAAGTCGGTGGACCTGAAGGTGCGGCCGATCCACCACCGGCGGGCGGACCGGGTGCGGGCGCATGTCCTGCTGTGCATGCTGGCCTACTACGTCGAGTGGCACATGCGCCACGCGCTGGCGCCGCTGCTGTTCGACGACCACGACCCGGCGGCGGCCGAGCAGCAGCGGCCTTCGGTGGTCGCCGCCGCTCGCCGCTCACCGGCGGCCCTGGCCAAGGTGGGCTGCAAACGGACCGACGACGACTTGCCGGTGCACAGCTTCCGGACGCTGCTCACCGACCTGGGAACGCTGACGGCGAACACGATGCAGGTCGCCGAAAGCGGCGTCACCTTTCAGTTGCAGACGGACCCCACACCGCTGCAGCAGCGCTGCTTCGAGCTACTGGGGGTAACGACCCGAGTGTAGCCACCACCGACACCCCGACGGAATCGCTAACTGACTCAATGAGAATGACTTCCGCGCGATTCGCTCTGAAACTTCCGCCTAGAGGGGCGAGGGCGCACAACAGCGAATCCAGAGCCGGAGGCAAGGACCGTGCCGCGACCACGGTCCCACGGACACGAGCAGCCAGAGTCCGCAGAGCCTCCGGAACCCCGCGCCGGGCCGGCGCGGATTCAGGCACGGCCGCACAACGCGGCCCGGCCGAAGGACCCGGCGGCCCGCCGGGCAACCCACCCAACGAGCACGCAATGCCCCGGATCATCGAAAACGACGGTGTACGAAATCACGGCTCACGCCCCTGCTGCGATGCATCTCCTCCAGTCAGACATCCCGCTCGTCACAATCAACGGGGCGGCGGACCTGGATGACCGAGCCCGGATAGCCACGCTGGCGGACCATCTCGTAGATCCGCGTGGCGCGCAGATTCGGATACTGCGCCAGGGTGTCGCGGATGAACGGCAGATACGGGTCGAGGATGCTGGGCCGACACAGGCGCGGGCGGACGCCTGCCGTCTCGCGCTCCACCGCGGCGAGGTCGAGGTGGGCCGGCTCGGCGAGCGCGACTTCGTGGCGACCATCGAGCCGTGGCACGGCCCGCAGGTCGTCGTCTATCGCGAAGAGGCGGGCTCGTGGGAGCGGCAGGTGATCGACGAGATCGGCAGCGGCCATACCATCGTCACCGCGGACTTCGACGGCGACGGGCGGGACGAGATCGTCTACTACCGCCGGGGGATCTGAACGTGGCGCAGTCGGGGACGAGCATCCGCAACCAAATCCGGACCCTGCGGTTCCACCACGGCGAGATGACGCAGCAGCAACTCGCCGACCAAGTCGGTGTCACGCGGCAGACGGTCAACGCGATCGAGGGAGGCAAGTACTCGCCGTCGCTCGAGGTCGCGTTCCGGATTGCCCACGTGTTCGGTAAGCCGCTCGAAGAAGTGTTTCAGTTCGTCGCCGCGTCCGGGTGACGGGGACGAACTCGTGAGGCCGCAGGAAGTTGACGGCAGGTGTCCGAATGCAGCCGCCCGCGGCACCGTATCCAGCACCGCCTCGGGATGCCGGGGATCCGGCGCCGGCGGCGCCAAGCCCTGCGGCGCCCTCGCCGCCTCCGCTTCACTCCGCCACGCCCTGCCTCCAGCATGATGGACATCGGGTCTGGCTGGCTTTGGCTGGCTTTCATCCCGCGGGGTGGGGTGGCGGCAGCGCCTGCACGGGAGTGACGTACGTGGGTCCGGCTGTTCCTGGCCCGGGAGCCCGAGTCAGGCTCGACGACGAGCGGTGACACCGATCGCCGAGCCGGAACCGCATGCTCTCCAGGCCTTGACGGCCGCAGTCTCCGTTGGCCCCGCCCCGTCATGCGGTCGAGAACGTGGCGAAGGTCTCACACGTGAGCCGCTTGCAAAACTCTTGGCGTAGCTCGGCTCGGAGCACAAGTTCTTCTGGTGAACATCGTTTTGCCTGGATCCCGACCGAGAATGCGGGGCGGGAGGACCGGCGGCGACCCAAGAGGCGGAAATCAGGGAGTTCGAGGGTTTTCCCACCGGGCGTTGGAGACACCGGTTGGTGACTGACGCCTGTCGGGCGACCGGAAGGGGATGCGCGTTGGCCGGCGAGGCGTTGGTTTACGTCACCAGCCGCAGGAGCTGGTCGGCGGTGAGCGCCAGCACGCCGAACATGCAGTGGCACATCACCTTCGCGTTGCCGCGGACTCGGACGTGGCGCCCGCCGAACTCGTCCTTGAGTCGGCCATTGACGCGCTCACCCGCCGTGCGTTCGTTGTACCGAACCTGTTCGGGAAGCTGCAAGCCGAGACGCTTCAGGCGCCGGGCTTCGGTCTGCAGTTCTTCGGCCAGCGCAGTGTCACGGCGGGGGTTGATATCGATCAGCGGGACGTGGCCGAGTGCGCGGCTGTGCTCGCGGATCTGCACCGCGTCGTAGGCGGCATCCATCAGGTCATACAGATTGTCCACCCGCTGGGCCGACAGGGTGGCCAGTGGAACGGCGGCCTGGCTGTCGTGCAGCGAGGCGGACGTCAGGATGCAACTGACCGGAATCTGGCCGTCGGCCACGTCGATGTGCAACTTGTAGCCGACCCAGGTGTCCCTGTAGCCCTTGCTGTTCTTCTTCGTGCCCACACTGCACTCGGCCGGCAGGTCGTCGAGCATCTCCTGCAGGGTCATGCTCGGTTGCCGGTCGAGGCGTTTGCGTGTCTTGGGCCGTTCTTCACCCTTCTTCGGCCGGCCCCGCTTGCGCTTGGGCGGCGGAGGCGACTTCTCCTTCGCGGCCGGCTTCTCGCGCCCCTCGATGGCCGTCGAGTCTCGGGACAGATGGCCCACCAAACGGTCGCCGTGCGTCTTCCGGAGCAACGCTTCATGCACGCGCTGGGGCAACTGGGAGTGGGCGAATTCGGCGAAGGCGCGAGAGAAGACCGACTCGCTTGGCATCTCGCGCCGCCGCTCCCAGCCGCAGATGCGGCGCAGCACCACGTCGGTGGCCAACCGGTCCAGCAGCAGGCGCGTGGTCGGCATGTCGTAGACCGCCTTGGCGACGAAGGCGCGCGCCACCGCCGCGCGGTCCTTGCGGGGGCGGCCCGGCATCCGCAAGCGCGAGGGAATCATCTGCTCGATACGGATCACCTCGAGGGTCTGCACCAACTGCTGCTGTTTCTCGGTCAGCGAACCCAACACCTGCTCCAACCGGGGAAACAGGCCCTGTTGGATTGACTCCCAGTCAGGTTCTGCATGGCTTGACTGCTCCCAGCGCCTACTATATATAGTAGTGTAGGAGTGAGGTCAAGGAGGGAACCGATGGGCCGCCGGAACCCGATGCGCCGGTACAGCGAACAATACGATGCGCTCAAGGCGGAGTTGCAAACGCTCGGGTTTGTCCGCCAGGGCAGTATCCAGACCCGCCGTCTCACGTGCGGGAAGCCTGCCTGCCGCTGCCACCGCGACCCGGACGCGCGTCACGGCCCGTACCGCTACTGGACACACAAGGTGCGCGGAAAAACGGTCAGCCTGCTGCTCTCCGAAGACGAACTCGCCCTCTACCAGGAGTGGCTCGAGAACAACCGCGAACTGGAACGGGTCGTGAGGGAAATGCGCCACGTCTCGTCGCGCGCGCTCGCCCTCATAACCGACCGGGAGGTCCCAGAGGTCCCTTGAGACCCCGTGTCTCCGGTTCCCCGGCGCCGGTGACGGCTGCTATCCTAATCCTACGAACGCTGCGTCCCACCCCGCTGACCGTCCGTTCCCTCTGCCTCGGGTAGGAAAACCCGGCCGACCAAGGGTTTTGCAAGAGGCTCACGTATAATTCCATTCGAGATGCTCACCGAGCAGCAGCTCGCGTTCCTTCGCTCGGAACCGGGTTCCAACCGCGTGGCGAAGGCCATGGCCCTGGCAGGAGTGACGCAGGCGACCGTCGCGAAGGCGCTCGGCCTGACGCAGCCCTACGTCAGCGATGTCGCCCGCGGGCGTTATCGCACCATTACCGTCGAGAACGCCTGGAAGTTGGCCGCCTACTTCGGTTGCCGTATCGAGGATTTGTTCCCGTCACCCCGCCGACCGTCGGATTAAAAAGCAGGCGGCACTTCTCGCCTGCGCGGATGTTGGCCCCCCGCGACGATCGTGATGGCGGGGCCGGCCGCACGGCCCCGTTGAGCTGCTGCTGCTTGATGCCACTGCCGGGGCGACGCTTCGCGATCACCTTCGGCGCGGCGGTTCTCTGCGACAACGGAGCAGTTCACGGACGTCACATTTGGCGGCAGTGGATAGCGGGCCAGCCTTTCGGCTGGCCCGTAAGGGCTTCCCGCACGGTCGGCCGCGGCAGTCACCCAGAGGGCCGAAGCGCAAGCGGAGGACCCGCGAGGCGGGTTGACGGCCGCGGGTGACCGTGCGTGGTAAACGCGATCCGAGCGATGCGAGGGCCTTTAGTACAGCGACATCCGTCGCCCCTCGGGGTCGCCTCAACCCACTCACCATCCCAGTGCTGCGGCGGGCATGTCACATGCCCGGGTCGATCGACCGAAGCAGTCGGCCGCGGACCGAAGAGGACGCGAAGATGCAGCTTGCAAAATGGTGGGGAGTCCATTTGGTGCCGGGATTGCGGAACGCGCCGACGAGTTCCTTCTTCTTCGTATCGACGCTGATGACCGGGACGTTGTCGGCGGCGCAACGCTCGCGCAGTTCGGTGATGTGCCGGAACTGGTCGCCGCGCCTCGGATGGGAAGCGCCGGCGAGCTTCTTGTGGTTGACGCGCAACGAATAGCCCATCGCCTTGAGCAATCGAGCGACTGTCTGGGGGCAGACGTCGATGCCGAGCGCGCACAGTTGGTCGGCGACCTTGGCGGTCGTACGGCGTGTCCACTTCAGGCCGCTGACCGGGTCGCCGGCCGTCTCGTGGTCCATCAAGGCTTTGATGCAGGCGATGATTTCCGGCGTTTTTTTTCCGTCGGTCGCCGTCCGCCGCCCGCGCGCCGCACCCGGTCGACCTCGACGTCGCGCTCGACCAGTTGCCGCCGTCCGGCGGCGACCGTCGACGGGTCGATGCCGAGCAGTCGGGCGATGCGCCGGTCGCCGCCCCACCCGCACTTGAGCGCTTCGAGGCCGGCGAACAGCCGCCGCTGCCGCTCGTCGAGCAGGCTGGCGAACAATACGATGGCGGCGCGCAACTCCTCCGGCATCAGGTCGGCGTCGGGCAGGGGCCGTACGAGTCCGGGCGTGGCCATCAGCAGGCGTCGCGCGCGCACTTGGTGCGTCTGGTGCGTGCGGTCGGCCACGCAGTAGAGGAACTGGCCGGCGAGTTTGTGCCGCGTCAGCCGCCGGTCGCCGACGAGCTTGCGCAGCGCGTCCTGGGTGCCGACACCGAGCAGGTTGTCCAATTCCTCGACGAAGTGTCCGGCCTCGGCATGGTTGACGAACGCGTTGGCGGTTGCGATCAGGGTGCCGGCGCGGGAGAAGCGGACCCCGGCGAACGACCACAGGCCGCGCTCGTCGAAGTGGGCGAGTTCATCGAGGGTGTAGAAGCCGCCGCGATGCGAGTAGCTGGTGCGGGCGTCGATGTCCTTGAGCTTGCGGAACGCGGTGCGCCTGCTGGCGCGGGCGCCGAGCGCCGCCATCACCTCGGACAGCGAGGCGATGGTCTGCTTGCGGAGCAGGGCGATGATCGTGTCGGCGGAGAATTCGGTTGGTCTCATTATGGCACCATTGCGGCTCTATGTTTCCGCAATGATGCCATAATTCGGGCGGGCTGCACCCCTCAGAATCCAGAAAATATCCGTCCTGGTGGGACTGGTCGCCGGGCACGAGAGTTGCGGCACCGGTGTGCTCTACTGCGAGACTACAGACGCTTCTAGGAAATTATTTTTGCGCGGACCCTGAGGTCGTGGAGAAACTGTTCCGCATCCGCCGTGCGTTGGCAGCCAACGACGAGGTGAGTCGCCCGGGGGAGTCTCACCCCCGGGCGCTCGCAGAACTGTACGTGAACGTCTCCGCTCATACAGCTCCCATCATCCAGCCGCCGGCGTCAACCCCAGCAGATGCCAGTGGGCGAACAGCCGGGGCTCGCGACAAGCAAGGCCACCGAGCCAGTGACTGGCTCGACGGCGATGTCGCCGTAGCCTCTTGTATTTCCGCATGGCCCATCGAACCAACAGGCCATTGAAGTGGCGAAAGACCGGATACAGGGCCGATTTGTAGAAACGGCCGTAGTATTGAATCCACCCTCGAAGGACAGGATTCCACATGCGGGCCAGGTCGTCGATGGCCTTGTCGCTTCGCCGAGGAAGGTGCCGACGTCGCAGCGCTTGTCGCATCCGCGTCGCTGCCGCATTGCTCACCGCCGGCGCGAAGTTGATGAAGTACTTACCCCACCGATTCTTCGACCGAAGCGCGCGAAACGTGTACCCCAAGAAGGTGAACTGCTCCGTGGGATACTGCCCCGGCCGGTCGTCATCCTTGCAGTAGACGATGTGCGTCTTCTCCGGATGGACCTCCAGCCGGCATTGCGCCAGACGACGTTTGATGTGCGACAGGACCTGCTGCGCCTGCGTCTCCGTCCGACAGTGCGCGACGATATCATCCGCGTACCTCTCGAACGGAACGTCCGGGTGCGTTGACCGCATCCAGTCGTCGAACGCGAGGTGCAAGAAGATGTTGGCCAGGAGCGGGCTCGCGACGCCCCCTTGGGGCGTTCCCATCGTGCGCGGCACCAGGGCTCCGTTTTCCTGCTGCATGGGAGCGGTCAGCCACCGCTGCACATAGAGCAGAATCCACCGGCACCGGGTGTACTTCCTGACCGCGCGCATGACGAGCGCGTGGTCCAGGTTGTCAAAGAAGCCGCGGATATCCAGATCGATCACCCAGTCATAACGCCAGCATCGCTGCCGGGCTGTCCTGAGTGCGTCAATCGCGGACTTCTGCGGGCGATACCCATACGAATCGGGGTGGAATTGCGGCTCCACGTCCGGTTCCAGGTACATCTTGACCACCGTTTGGGCAATTCTGTCGGCGACAGTGGGAATGCCCAAACGTCGCTCACTTCCGTCCTTCTTCGGTATCCCTACCGACCGGACCGGAGGCGGGAAGTACGTGCCCGACGACATCCGATTCCAAATCTTGTAGAGATTGTTCTTCAGGTCCTGCTCGAACATCTCGACAGACTCAGCATCGACGCCAGCTGCTCCGTGGTTCGCCTTGACCCGAGTGTAGGCCTCCCAAACCACCCACTTGGAAATATTGAACGGCTTCGCGTGGCTCGACGGCTCCTCCCGCGCGCGCGGTTGACCGTCGGGACACGCTGGATGACGCGACCCCTTTGCTCCATCGAGTTTCCCCGACTTCATCGCTCGTACGGGTCGCTCCGCCCCTGTGCCTCGCATCGGGCTTCTCATCCTTGGGGGTCGGCCCCTTGGATTTCTCCCTTCACATCGAGGCGACAGGTTCCCACGTTCCACACAAGGGCCTGGTGCAGGGTCACGCCACCTTTATGCCGGGTGCCGCCCAGCCAAGCTGCAGGCTCCCGCTAGACTTGTCCCGGGTTAACGACTCGCCCCGGTTTCGACACCGTCCCTACGCTTTCGACACGTTGCCGGTGGTTCATACACTTCGTCTCCCTGCACCCTACCTGACGCGGTCAAGCCGCGCCGTTTCCGTGACGCTTACCACCTCGGCTCTTGACCGAGGCAGCGCACGGCGGTTTGAAGCCTCCCCCTGCCGGGCGGCTCCGAGGGGCCTGCCCTCATCCCTCGTGCAGCATGGCTGCAGCTAGGTGGCCATCTCGGCCTCCTTTCCGCGCCTTCGTGGCGCACAGTCATCGGCGTAACGAACGATGATAGTGTCCCCCGTAGCCTGTCGGGCGCGCCACTTCTTCTGGAACCAGAGGTCGAGGACATAGTGCAGGTAAACGTTGGCGAGGATGGGAGAAACCACCGCGCCTTGCGGGGTCCCCTGCAGGTCGTCCTTCCACTGGTCGTCTTCCATGACGCCGGCGTTCAGCCACTTGGCAATCAGCCGGAGTACCCGTTTGTCCCCGATTCGGTGCTCGAGAAACCGCAACAGGTGGTCTCGCGAGAGCCGGTCGAAGAACGCCCGGATGTCCGCATCGATTATCCAGTTGACCTTGCGCCGTTCTATCCCGAAAGCCAGGGCGTCAAGCGCATCATGCGCCCCGCGCCCCGCCCGGAACCCATAGCTGAACCCGAGAAATTCCGGCTCGTAAATCGGCGTCAGGATGACATCCACTACCGCCTTTTGGACAATCTTGTCTTCCAGAGCGGCAATGCCGAGCGGTCGCGTCCCGCCGTCCGGTTTGGGTATTTCAACCCGCCGCGACGGCAGCGCCCGATACGCTCCCGAATGTACGCGTCCGTGCAGGTCGAGCAGCCGCTCTTCCAGTCCGTCCTCGTACCCCGTCCACACCAGACCGTCCACGCCAGCCGATGCGGTCTTCGTCAAATCGTAGAAGGCGCACCGCAGCGCGTCCGTGGTGATGTGGTGCAAGAGCGCAGTCAGTTTCTCCTGCGGCTTTCTCGTGGCAGCTTGCCGTATCCGCTCGACCGTCTGTGACACGCTTCCCCGACCCTGCGTCCGGTACGTGCTTTGGTCTTGCGAATTCCCCTTGGTTGAGGCCCTTCCCTCCGGCAGCTCCGCAGGCGCTTTCGCTCCCTTGTTCGCCGCTTTCATCGGTGTCGGGTCGGAGGAGGCGCGCCCCGCGGGCGCTGGCCTCCGTCCGCCGCTCAAACGGTACGTGCGGTTTTCCCGCATACCGCTTTCACGAAGACGTCTTCGCGTGATGAGGACCGATGGAGGAATCAAAGAGTGGACCATCCTCCGGCCCGTCGGGTTCAGCCAGTCGGCAAGTCTCCTCGGTCGCTGATGTTGGGGTCTTTCACTCATGGAACTGTCCACCTCAGCGCCCTTGCTCATCTCACCGTCCTGTCTGGTCCCGACCGTCTTCGCCGGCCGCCTTCCCCAACCCACTCGGTTGCCGCCCCCTGACGGTCACGCGGCTTTCACCGCGCTTCAGGTACTATTCGGCCGTCCGACTCCTCGACGAGCATCCCTTCCCACTTCGCTCTCGCTTATAGGGTCAGTTGCCGCGGCGCCACCCGCGGACCCGCCGAGGTCTCCCAGGGTCACGCACTGGTCTTCCATACCGTGCCGCCCGCAAACACCTTGGTGCGGTGGGTGGATGAGATCGCCTTCGCCTCTGTAGTGCAGGCTCGACCTTGCCCCACCTTTGGCCGACCGGTTCGTCATGGGGTCGCCCCCTCGACTACGGCCCGGTACTGCTCCGCAAACCCTTCGGACCCCACCTCACGGTGGGCGCCCTGTCCTCCGCAGTTCCGTCGTGGCGGCTCCAGGTCCACCTTGGCTGTGTCCGGCTTTCGCCTGCGTGCCCGTGTAGGTGTCTCCATACCTGCCACCTGCGGCCGGCGAGGCATTACCCCCGCCTTTGGATACGGCCCCCCTCATCCGGGGGCCGGAGGGACTTCAACCCTCCTGACCAGTGCGCTGCCTGGCGCACACTCCTGCCTCATCCGACTTCTTCATTCCGTGCACCATCGGATACGGAATCCTCCTTCCCTCTGCGGCCCCGGTTCGACTGCCGGGACAGAATGAAGACCTCCCAGGTCCCGACGAAGGACGTACGAACGTGCATGGGTTCTCCGACACCGTGGAGTCCTCCATCCCCTCACCAGTCGCGGTGATGGCGGTGTTGCCTTCAACCACGGGCACGGTCTCGGCACTCCAGACATGCAACCTTTCGATGCTCAGTAGCCCTGCCCGTTCGCGCCCCTGTCAACGCTTCGCCTGCCGCCTCACAGCGACCGGCGCATGACTCGGGGTGAAGGTGGTCGGTTACTCCTTCCCTCTGCCGGACTTCCACCGGCTGTCCTTCCGTCAGTTAGCCTGGCGCACGCCCGCGTGGTCGCTGAACCGCCCAGGGCGGCCCTTTGTCGTCGGAGTGCTTCAGCCGATGTCGTTACCTCCATCGTCCGCTCCGACTGCTACCGGCTGGAGCGACAGTTGCCGGGCGGGATTCGCACCCGCTGAGGAATAGCGCCTTGTCACGGCGCACCGAATTTTCCGGGCTAACGTATACGGAGGCTGCATCGTGAATCCGGGAACCCGCGAAGTCGTGAGTCTCGTTCTGGCAACGCTCACCCTGCTCATCTCGCTGGTGAACGCGACCGGCGTGCTGCTGGTCAACGGTCGACTCGTTGCGGTTCAGTCGCCGTCAAGGTGCTCCAGCGTCGCTACGATGTCGCCGAAGGCATATCCAGCGAGTCCAGTGCCCAGGAGAAGCGTGCTGAGCACGACTTGGGTGGAGAAATCATCGAGAAACAACCGCGCGAAGAACCCTGGCGCGGTCACGACCGCATAGCCGAGCACCCAGGCTCCTTGCCACTGTCGGATTCTCGGCTGCCGTGTTCTGAATCGCCCCAGACGCCGCGCCGCCGCAATTGCCAGGACCAACGCGCCGGTGACCATCCCGTTCAGGATCGCCAGTCCCGACGGGCCACCGAAGAGCCAGGACAACGCCGCTACCAGCTCGACAAGGCGTCGAGCTTCCAGGAGGGGAACGAACGGCTATAGAAACCACAAGTGGTTTTTAATCAATACTTTACGACGCGATAGCGTCGGAGGCCCGCTGCTCTGTTGCGCCAGTGCCGGCGCCGCGCTCAGTGCATCCCTCGTTCTGAAACAGATTCCAGAGAACCTCACACGCCAACCGCGGACTGATCAGGACCGATTGTGCGCTGTCGAGGACGCGGGCGTCATGGGCTGAGACAGCCACGACATGAAACGCATCCTGAACATCCTGGCGCTCGCCCTTGTCCTTGTCGTCGTCGGGCAACCGACAACCGCGTCCGCGCAGGACATGTACGAGGTCAAGATCACGAACCTCACCCCGGGTCAGGCCTTCACGCCGTTCCTCTTGATGACCCACTCACCCGACATGAGCATCTTCATCCCGGGCACGATGGCGTCGGCCGAGTTGCGCGCCATCGCCGAGGGCGGCAACACCATGCCGATGATGGAGACGTACATGGGGATGATGGGCGTGATGGACGTCGTGGGGGGAGACTCGATGACCACCCCCGGGGTCACCACGCAGTTCATGATCTCGGGTATGTACGGCTACCGGCTGAGCCTGGTCGCGATGTTGCGTCCGACCAACGACGGGTTCGTGGGCGCCAACATGATGCTGCCCGGGGAGGGCGGAATGATGGGCTACGCCTACGCGTACGATGCCGGCACGGAGATGAACGACGAGATGTGCTCGTCGATCCCCAACCCGGGGTTGCAGGACATGGAGTGCGACGCCCGCGGACACGGCGCGGAGATTGGCATGGGTGAGGGCGCCATCGTCATCCACAGCGGCATCCACGGCCACGGCGACTTCATGCCGATGAACCGCGACTGGAAGAACCCGGTGGCCCGGATCACCATCAAGAAGATTTAGCCGATTCCGGCCACGGCAGCGGACCGAGCCCCGGCGTGGCGTCGCCGGGGCTCGGTCCTGACGACGTACGCTGATCCCGATCTACTCGTCGCTGTCGGCGGCGGGGATGATTGCGCGCTCGAGCGTCAGCAACCGTTGGTCCACCTTGGCGAACTGGATCTCGACGTTGCGCAGGGGTTCGCCCATCTCCCGCACGTCGCTCCGGAGGTTGCCGACTCGCCGCTCGTCCTACCCTCGCAATCGCGCGTAGCGCGCCACCGCGTCCCGCCAGTGCGGCATCTCGATGCCGGCCGCCGCGAGCTTGCGGTTCGACAGCGCGCAGAACCGGGGGCGCGGAGCGCGCAGGCGGAGTCGCCATCCTGGGACTGGGACCTTCGGGAGCGCATGAACGCCCAGGGCGAGCAGATGAGCCTGCTGAGGGAACGAATGGCACACCTGGGAAGGCCTGCTTTGAATCTGCGACCACCTGCCTGGCGTAGTGGTACGCTTCCGGCATGGATCCGGATTGGCTGACACTCGGCGCGGTTGTGGCGGTTGGCGGCTTGTTGTGGCGCGCGCTGGGTACGCGGATCTGGTCGCTGTCGGCGGCGGGGACACCGCGAGCGTTCTTCACCGTGACGCGCGTCGGTTATTCGGCGGGTTCGGCCGCGGGGATTGCTACGCGCTCGAGTGTCGCGAGCCGCTGGTCGATTTTCACGAGGCCCTGCTCGACCGTTCGCATCCGATCGTCGAGCCGCTGGTAGTCCTCGCGCATGGCTCCCCCGCCAGCGCCGCCGCCCCCTCGAACCAGGTGGCGTGACCCGACCCGACGCAGTGGTACAACCCGTGCGGCGCCGCCGTCCGGACCAGCGCCAGCGTGGCCGCGGCGACGTCGTCGACATGGCTCGGCGACACGACCCGGTCCACGAACGCCCGGACCTCGCGCCCGGCGAGCAGCGCGCCGGCGATGCGGTCGAGGCTGCCCCCGGGCCGGCGTCCGTCGGCGCCCGGCCCATCCACGCCGCCGAACAGGCTCTCGACGCGCAGATCGCCGCCGCGGCGCGCGCCAGCGACCGGACGCCGAACGCGTTGACCTCCAGCGCCGCGGCCGCGTCGTCCTCGGCATCGTCGACCGCGTTGTAGGCGGCGCAGTTGACGATCACGCCGGGACCGAGGTCGGCCACCGCGGCGCGCACGCGGGACTCGTCGGTGACGTCGAGATCGGCACGGGTCAGCGGCGCGACGTCGTGCTCCGCCGCGAGCGCCCACGCCACCGTCCGGCCGAGCTGCCCGCCGGCGCCGGTGACCAGCGCCCTCACCGCGAGCCGTCCTTCACCAGGGCGCGGGGTCTCGCGATCGACCTGCCGGCGCTTGATGGTCTCGCGCTTGTCGTAGGTCCTCTTGCCCTTCGCGACGCCCACCGTCACCTTCACCAGGCCTCGCTTGAAGTACATCCGGACCGGCACCAGGGTGAACCCGCGCTCGACCATCTTCCCGATCAGCTTGCGGATCTCCCGCTTGTTCAGCAGCAGCTTGCGCCGCCGCAGCGGCTCGTGCTCGGCGTAGCCGCGGTGGCTGTAGGGGCTGACGTGCAGGTTGTGCAGGAACACCTCGCCGGCCTCGACCTTGCCGTAGCTGTCCTTCAGGTTGACCCGCCCCTCGCGGATCGCCTTCACCTCGGTGCCGAGCAGGACGACGCCCGCCTCGTAGGTGTCGAAGACGTGGTAGTCGTGCCGCGCCTTGCGCGAAGCCGGTGCCGTGGTCCACCGCGGTCCGCACGATGGGCAGGCCCAGGGTGACGTCGACGGCCCGGCCGAAGGCCATCAGCTTGATCGGCACGAGGCCCTGATCGTGGTAGCAGGCGATCACCGCGTCGAACTCGCCTTCGGCGGCGCGGCGGAACACCGCGTCGGCCGGAATGGGGTCGCTGACGTCGACATGCCGCGCCGCCGGCGCCAGCTCGGCGTAGTCGCCCCCGGACCGGGTGGATCGTGAAGGTCTCGCCGCCGAGCGCGGCGGAGACTTCGTCGGCGTACAGGCCCGCGGCGTTGACCACGTCGCGGGCGAGGATCGTTTCGCGCGCGGTCCGGATCGCCAGGCCGTCGGGACGCGCGACGCCGCCGTCGACGCCGGCGCCGGCGCCGGCGCCGGGCAGCAGCGCCACCTCGCGCGCCGCGGCCACCCGCGCCAGGGCGCGCACGTAGGCTTCGGCGTCCAGGATTCCCGTCGACGGCGACCAGGTGGCCGCCGCCGCCTCGACGTGCGACTCGCGCCGGCGCACGAAAGCGCGCTCGACCACCTCGAGGTCGGTGACGCCGTTGGCGTGTCCCCGCGTCGCGAGCGCTTCGAGCGCCCCGACCTGGTCCGCGGCGGCGACGATCAGCTTGCCGCAACGCTCGCACGGCACTCCGTGCTCCTCGCAGAAGGCGTACAGCCGCTCGCGTCCCTCGACGCAGAGGACGGCCTTCAGGGAATCCCGCGCGTAATAGATGCCGGCGTGGACGACGCCGCTGTTGTAGGTGCTGGCCTCCTGCCCGGGGCCGGGCAGGCGTTCGATCACGCACGTCGTGCGGCCGCGGGCCGCCACCGCGCACGCCGCGGCCAGTCCGATCAACCCGCCGCCCACGGCGGCGACGTCGATCGTCGGGTCTCTCATCGCGGGTGCGGGCGAAAACGGACCCGCCAGGGCATGATCACGACGGTAACGTGCATGCGCCGTGCGATTCTAGCTGCAAGGCGCGGCAGGTTGTAGGCTTGTAGGGGAAATGTTGGGATGGGCGGCTGGGATCTGATAGCGGGGTTGTGCCATGGATGATCCCGCGTACAAACAGTTGTTCTCCCGGCCACGCATGGTCGAGGACCTGTTGCACGGCTTCGCCGCCCGCGACTGGAGCGGCGCCCTCGACTTCGCCTCCCTCGCTCCGCTGCCGGCCAGCTATGTCAGCCACGATCTGCGGCAGCGCCACGGCGACCTGGTGTGGCGCGTGCGCTTCCACGACGAGCGGTGGCTGTACCTGGTGCTGCACCTGGAGTTCCAGTCCACCGTGGACCGCGCGATGGCGGTGCGGATGCTCGCGTATACGACCCTGCTGTACCAGAAGCTGATCGGCGAGGGAGTGCTGCGCGAGCACGATGCGCTGCCGCCGGTGCTGCCGATCGTCATCTACAACGGCCGACGGCGGTGGAACGCGGCGGCGGACGTATCCGAGCTGATCGCATCGGGCGGTGCGGCGCTGGCGCGGTATCAGCCGTCGCAGCGGTACTTTCTGCTGGACGAGGGCCAGGTCGGGGATACCGATCTGCCGGGCGGCAATCTGGTGTCGGCGCTGATCGCGCTGGAGACGAGTCGTGACCGGGAGCGGCTGCCGGAGTTGTTGGGGTCGTTGATCGGTCTGCTGCGGGAGCAGGGTGACGAGGAGTTGACGCAGGCGTTCCGGTCGTGGGTGGCGCAGGTGTTGTTGCCGCGGCGTTTCCGGGGTGGGGAGTCCGGGTGGCTGCCGCGGCTGGAGGAGGTGCGCACGATGCTGGCGGAACAGGTTCGGGAGTGGACCGAGGAGTGGGTCGAAGAGGGCCGCGAGCAGGGGATCGCGCAGGGGATCGAGCAGGGCCGCGAGCAGGGCCGCGAGCAGGGCCGCGCGCAGGGCCGCGAGCAGGGCCGCGAGCAGGGGATCGCGCAGGGCCGCGCCGAAGAACGGGCGCTGTTGTGCCGGCAGGCAGAGCGGAAGTTCGACGTAGCCACAGCGCGGCGGCTGGCCGCCGCGCTGGAGGACGTTGCCGACCCGGACCGGTTGGCGGAGGTTGGCGACTGGATCATCGAGTGCGGGACGGCGGCCGATCTGCTCGCCCGCGTATCGGATGAGCGTCGACGCGGCGTATGAGGTAAACCGGGCGCTTTGCGCCGGAGGTGACGCCCCGCGGCTCGAATTGCGGGGTTGTGCCATGGATGATCCCGCGTACAAACAGTTGTTCTCCCGGCCACGCATGGTCGAGGACCTGTTGCACGGCGTCGCCGCCCGCGACTGGAGCGGCGCCCTCGACTTCGCCTCCCTGGCTCCGCTGCCGGCCAGCTATGTCAGCCACGATCTGCGGCAGCGCCACGGCGACCTCGTGTGGCGCGTGCGCTTCCACGACGAGCGGTGGCTGTACCTGGTGCTGCACCTGGAGTTCCAGTCCACCGTGGACCGCGCGATGGCGGTGCGGATGCTCGCGTATACGACCCTGCTGTACCAGAAGCTGATCGGCGAGGGAGTGCTGCGCGAGCACGATGCGCTTCCGCCGGTGCTGCCGATCGTCATCTACAACGGCCGACGGCGGTGGAACGCGGCGGCGGACGTATCCGAACTGATCGCATCGGGCGGTGCGGCGCTGGCGCGGTATCAGCCGTCGCAGCGGTACTTTCTGCTGGACGAGGGCCAGGTCGGGGATGCCGATCTGCCGGGCGGCAATCTGGTGTCGGCGCTGATCGCGCTGGAGACGAGTAGTGACCGGGAGCGGCTACCGGAGTTGTTGGGGTCGTTGATCGGTCTGCTGCGGGAGCAGGGTGACGAGGAGTTGACGCAGGCGTTCCGGTCGTGAGTGGCGCAGGTGTTGTTGCCGCGGCGTTTCCGGGGTGGGGAGTCCGGGTGGCTGCCGCGGCTGGAGGAGGTGCGCACGATGCTGGCGGAACAGGTTCGGGAGTGGACCGAGGAGTGGGTCGAAGAGGGCCGCGAGCAGGGGATCGAGCAGGGCCGCGAGCAGGGGATCGAGCAGGGGATCGAGCAGGGGATCGAGCAGGGGATCGAGCAGGGCCGCGCCGAAGAACGGGCGCTGTTGTGCCGGCAGGCGGAGCGGAAGTTCGACGTAGCCACAGCGCGGCGGCTGGCCGCCGCGCTGGAGGACGTTGCCGACCCGGACCGGTTGGCGGAGGTTGGCGACTGGATCATCGAGTGCGCGACGGCGACCGATCTGCTCGGCCGCGTCTCGGAGGAGCGTCGACGCGGCGTATGAGGTGAACCGGGCGCTTTGCGCCGGAGGTGACGCTTGCGGCTCGATTGCGGCGGCTTCACTGCATGCCGGCCCTATGCTGGCATCCGCGCGCATGCGGCAGGGCCTGTGCTCCTTGCGCGCGACGCCGGACATCCGCGGCCGGATCCCGCTCACCTCTGCGGACGGCCCTTCGCCAAGACGAGAATCGGTTGGTCGATCGGGAACAGGCGCTCCGTATTCGGCCGCCCTCCGCGTCGCCGGCGCCCGTGAATTGTCGCCGATGCCGTCAGCCCACGGTCAACATGACGCTCCCATTGCGATCGGGTGTTGTTGCCGCGGCGTTTCCGGGGTGGGGAGTCCGGGTGGCTGCCGCGGCTGGAGGAGGTGCGCACGATGCTGGCGGAACAGGTTCGGGAGTGGACCGAGGAGTGGGTCGAAGAGGGCCGCGAGCAGGGGATCGCGCAGGGCCGCGAGCAGGGGATCGCGCAGGGCCGCGCCGAAGAACGGGCGCTGTTGTGCCGGCAGGCGGAGCGGAAGTTCGACGCAGCCACAGCGCGCCGGCTGGCCGCCGCGCTGGAGGACGTTGCCGACGCGGGCCGGTTGGCGGAGGTTGGCGACTGGATCATCGAGTGCGCGACGGCGACCGATCTGCTCGGCCGCGTCTCGGAGGAGCGTCGACGCGGCGTATGAGGTGAACCGGGCGCTTGGCGCCGGAGGTGACGCTTGTGGCTCGATTGCGGCGGCTTCACTGCATGCCGGCCCTATGCTGGCATCCGCGCGCATGCGGCAGGGCCTGTGCTCCTCGCGCGCGACTTCGGACCTCCGCGGCCGGATCCCGCTCACCTCTGCGGACGGTCCTTCGCCAAGATGAGAATCGGTTGGTCGATCGGGAACAGGCGCTCCGTATTCGGCCGCCCTCCGCCTCTCCGGTGCGCCGCGAATTGCCGCCGATGCCGTCAGCCCGCTCGACGACCGCCCGTCCCGCCACCCGACCCGAGCAGGTCCAGCCGCCACAGCGCTGTCAACAGGCGCCCGAGCCGTGGCAGCCCCAAGCGCATCGTTCGGCGCGGCAGCGGGCGCCGGCTCGGTCGCCTCGCGTTCGTCGCTGGCGAACGCGCCCTGCAGCTCCCTCGCCTTGGCGAAGACCCCGGGGGCACGCCGTCTGTGGGCCGGCGCATGCCGCCGTGGCACCGGCGTAGCCGGTGGGGTCCGCGTTCAACCGGCGCTTCAGCGCCCGCGCGGTTCCCCGGCGCGGCCCGGCCTGGGCGCCATGAGCCAGCCGAGCCAATTCTGGGTACGCTTGGAGCCGGACAGCGACGCGCCGGCTCGGGGGGGGGGACGGTTATTCGCGGGGTGCCGGCTGCCGCCGGACATCTCACGACGGCCGGGATCCACGGCGTGGAAAGACACAGGAGGGGCGACCGCCGAGCATGCCGGACGCGCATGGGCAGTGAAAAGGGCAATACGCCGCTTTACAGATCGGCTAAGTCGCGTGTTCTCAACGCGTTACGAAGATCGCACGGTGGACCCTGCGGTATCCGCTTCTTCTGCGTCGAAGTCCGCGGCCTGCTTGCGGAAGTAGATGCGATACCCCGCCGTTAGCCCGTCGGTGTTGACGTCCGCCTTCCAGGTAACCTTCAACTTGTCGAAGCTGGCTGGAGTCGTCGATGAGATCCCGACAGAGAGTGGGGGAATCTGCGCCAGCGCGACCGCAGGCGCCAGCAACGCAACTGCCGCCACAAGACCGCCAAGAGTGAAAAGTGTCCGCCGTGTACTCATCTTTGTCTCCCTCCAAAAAGGACAAACGGTGAATGCCGAGATCTCTTTCACAAGCCCTACCTCCGTTTCGAAGCTATCGTCGGCCCGCCGTTCAGCGAGCCCGTGGCCATTGCTGGCCGACTGACCGAACCCGGCTTCTTGTGACAGGCACGAGAAAGAGCCGGCAACACGGCGTGCACGTCAACGACGCAACGCCTCGGCCAACGCGCGTTGGCCCCGAACCACCCGCCCGGAGCCGATCCCAAAAAGCAGCAACCTGAATCCACGACCCCGGGCGTCCACTCGAACTGACCCCATTCAGCGGAGTCGGCGCTCCGTATTCAACAGCACCTACCGATTGCGGTGAACGAGATCGGCGGCCGTGCGTCTGGCGCCGGAGGCCGGCGCGAGACGAATCCCGGCAGCCACCGAAAGCACACGAATCCTGGGCGGAGGCGTCGCGGCGGGCGTGGAACTGGGCGCTGTCGGAGTGGGAGCGCCAGCACCGCGAGGCCAGCGATTCAAGCGGTACGGCCGAGCAGGCGTGGTCCCCGTCGGGGTGTCAGAAATGGAATTCCTTCCGACTCGTCGGGGAATAGATCCGACTGGCCGGTTTCGTTCCCTTTGTCGGGGGGTTGGGCTTATTAGCGGATGGCCAGGACTGGCCCTTCCGGATGGCGCGGCGCCAGCGTCCGGTTTCTACAGTCGGCGATGAGGTCGAGCGCTTCGAGCACCAGCTGCCCGATCAGGACCTGGCTCCCGGCCGGTCCCACGATGGCCTCGGTCTGCGTCGCGAGGTTCCCGATCTCGATCGTGACGCCTGTCACCGGGCGTTCTTCCCGCCGCTCGTCTGCGTAGACGACGGTTCTCGTACCCCAGTGTCGGAGCCCCAGCTCCGTCGCGATCTCCTCCGGGATTACGAGACTCACCGCGCCGGTGTCGACGATCCCTTCGACGGTCGTTCGTCGGACGTCCGCCTCGACGCCGTGTCCGCGGTACACGACCTCGCGGTCGCCGCTGTTTTCCAGCGTCACGCTGGCTCGAATCTCTCCCATCGTCATCGTCCTCCGATTCTGACGCACTTGGCCCTGCGGGTCCACCGCGTTTTCGTTGCCGTCGTTTCGGCGCGCTTCCTCCGGCCTTTCGGCCCGATTCTTGTTTCTCAGGAAAACCGTCAGTTGCTCCGCGATTCGCGCATAACCTGCGCCGCTCCACGCTTCTCACGGTCTCGTGTTGTTGGCAGTCGGCGTTATTTCCGCCTCCCGGCCCGCTGGTCGGATCTGTTTCAACCGCCGGTCGGATTTATTCTCGACCGGCTCTACCCGTTTTTCGGTCCTTGGGGCCCTTTCCAGTCGGGTTTATTGCCGTTTCTGACACGGGGAGCCCTGGAGCCCCGACCCAGACGCACCGAAGCCCTCGGCCGCGAGCCTGTCGCGCCTGCTGACGAAGGTTCGCCGGGAAGCCGCCGCCCGGTCCGCCTTTCACCGCCGGCGCGAGACCGGACAGAGAATCGGCAGCCCGTCGAACCCGTTCGGGGCACCGGTGCCGAAGCGGAGCGACGCCCGGCGCACCTTCTACCTTCGGGCCAGGACATCCACATCGCCGACAGGTACATCGAGATTCCGTGGGGCCATCGCCTGCGCCTGCTCGAGGCGCCGCGCTTTCGGGCGCGCGTGGTCGGGTCGACCTTCTCGCTGAAGGCCGGGCGCTGGTCGGTCGCGCTGACGATGGAGTTCGAGCGCAAGCGCCAACCGCCTCCCCCCGACACGCACGCCGGCGTCAGTCTCGGCGCGAGAACGCTGGCCACGGTCGGGGCGCGGGATTCCCGTCGACGGCGACCGGTGGCCGCCGCCGCCTCGACGTGCGGCTCGCGCCGGCGCACGAAAGCGCGGTCGACCACCTCAAGGTCGGTGACGCCGTTGGCGTCTCCCCGCCTCGCGAGCTGCTTCGAGCGCCCCGATCTCGTCGGCCCCGGCGGCGACGATCAGCTTGCCGCAACCCTCGCACGGCACGCCGTGCTCCTCGCAGAAGGCGTACAGCCGCTCGCGTCCCTCGACGCAGAGGGCGGCCTTCAGGGAATCCCGCGGGTAATAGATGCCGGTGAGGACGACGCCGCTTCGGCGTTCCACTTCCTCCGAAAAACCCACCGGCGATCAGAAGCCGCCCCGGAGCATGACCCCCGTGCGACCGACTCTCGACGTCGTGCGCCACCGGGCTCACCAGCAACTCGATGCAGAACGGGCTGTCGCCCACGTCGCGCGGTTCGACCGGATGCTCGATGCTGCGCCAGGTGTCGCCGGAGAGCGAGAGCCGGCCGACCATGTGGCCATCGACCCGCACGGTCACCGTCTGCGGGGCTGAATCCGGCGCCGCGCGGACGTCGAACGCAATGCGGTCGGTGTCGGGCCTCAGGAAGAAGGCGGAAACGCGCCGGCCGACGCGCCAAAAGGGCGCTAGAATTGGGAACATGGAAGCCCTTATTCCTTGGCTCACGCCCGCCCTGATCATCGCCCTGGCCGCTTGGCTCCGGTCCGACCTGCGCGACATGCGCCAGGAGATCCGGGATCTCCGCCGGGACTTCACCACCCTCGGCGAACGGTTCGCCAGCCTGGCCGAGCGTGTCGCCCATCTTGAAGGAGCCCTGCTCCGACCCTCGTCGCCCGCCGGCGATGCTGACTAGCAAGACCAGCTATAGCTAGCTATAGCTTCGACCGACGCCTCCAAGCCTTCGAGGAACGCACGGCGCACCCTGCAGCAAGGCGAACACCACCAGTGCCGGCACGGACTGCCCAGGCGTGAGCCGCGCGCCCAGGTAGATGAACAGAGGAAAGAGCGTCGAGACGACGCGCCCCGCCTTGAGGTGCCGGACGTAGTAGCGCTCGTAGCTCGGGCGGGCGCCCAGTCCCTCGGGCTCGTTGCCCGCGTTGACGAGCGCGGCGCCCAGGCTATTCGGCCGGTTCTGCGGAAGGGATCACGGCGCGTTCGAGCGTGTCCAAACGCTGGTCGATCCGGGCGAATCCCTGTTAGATCGTTCGCATCCGCTCGTCGAGCCGGTGGTAGTTCTCCTGCATCTCGTCGTGCAGCCGGTCGATACGGCTGCCCAGTTCGCTTCGCACGGCTCGGATCTCGGCTTCGACTCTGCGGATTGGGCTCGTCCTCTTCGCGATAGGGCTCGGACGCGATCCCGTCGAAGACGAAGTCGGTCCCGTAGTGGACGAGCGTGGCGTCGAGTGGCGGATCTTGTGGACGAGACGCTGCGGTAGCGGCCGGACGCCTGCGGCCGACTCGTCAGCCGACGAATCTAAGAATGGCGCCGATCGCCGCCATCGCGGCGACGAGACGCCACGTCAGATCCGCCTTCAGGTTGGCCAGGTCGGCCTTCGTAGCGAGCTCGTGATCGTGTGCGGCGCTGGCCTGCCGAGCGATATCGACCACGGCGACGGCGAGCTCTTCCTTGGCGCCCGCGCTGGTCAACATCTTCACGGCCGCGTGCGTGTCGAAGGCCATCCCTGGCAGGATATCACGCAATGCTGGCGCGGCGAACCCGCGCGTAACGCGCCACCGCCCGCGTCGTCCTCCGCGTCGCCGACCGCGTTGTACGCAGCGCAGTTGACGACCGCTTCCGTCGACAGGAAGTTCGACGCCGTCGACGCCAGGTTCGACACCGTCGACGCCAGGTTCGACGCCGTCGACAGGAAGTTCGACGCCGTCGACGCCAGCGACGCGCGTCTACAGGCGTTCAAGGTACAGGTGGAGCGGCGGTTCGACGCGCTCGAACACCGGATGTCGCGCCAGTTCATCTGGCTCGCCGGCATGCAGTTCACGGCGCTGCTCGCCATCATGACCGCTCTCTTCGCTCGCTGAGCGCAGCTCTACCAGAGTGCGCCCGTCAACCGCGGTTGATGACCGATACCAAGATGATCGTCGGTTCTATCGTCGGGATCGGACCGGTATACGTGCAAGCGAGCCCGCCAGCACGGTTTCGACCGCCTGTCAGAAGCCGCCCCGGAGCATTGTCAACGGTCGCTGGAAAGTGAAGGACCCTGGACAGGACGGCGACCACAACATGTAGGGGACGTATGAGTGGGCATCGTCAGCAAGAGCCAGTCTGGACGAGTGTGCGCGGAGCCGGCGTCAAGGCCGTCAGCCCCGCGAAGCGGGGGCGGAGCGAAGCGACGCGCCTTGACGTCGGTGAGCACACGCGCACGCTGTTGGCTTGACGATGCCGCCAGCGACCACAACATCTTGCGGTCGGCCGGAGTCGAGTCTCCTTCAGATCCTCGCGCTCGCCAACAAGCATGACCCCCTGCGACCGACTCTCGACGTCGTGCGCCGCCGGGCTCACCAGCAACTCGATGCAGAACGGGCTGTCGCCCACGTCGCGCGGTTCGACCGGATGCTCGATGCTGCGCCAGGTGTCGCCGGAGAGCGAAAGCCGGCCGACCATGTGGCCATCGACCCGCACGGTCACCGTCTGCGGGGCTGAATCCGGCGCCTGGCGCACGTCGAACGCAATGCGGTCGGTCTCGGGCCTCAGGAAGAAGGCGGCGTAGTCGTCGGTTCGGTAGACTCCCCCGCCGGAGGGTCCCGCCGTGTCGTCTTCAACCGCCGACATGCCGATCCGATGAGCCCGGTACAGCGCGTTCCGGTTGGCCGTCGGGTTGAAGATCGCCCGCTGGTAGCGCCAGGCGTCCGAGCTGCTTGCCCGTCCGTTGACCGAGTACAGGTGGAGGACGTCGAAGTGCCGACTCTGGAAGTCGTTCTGGCCTCCGCGTCCCCAGGCGTGATCCGCGTACGTGCGCTCGCGGGACATTGCCGGATCCAGCGCCAGCGGCGACTTCCCGCTTCCCAGGGTGTTCGGCAGGCCAGCCAGGTCGAGCAGCGTGGCCGGCAGGTCGACGATCCGTCGACGCGCGGGATGACGGTGGCGTCGAATGCGGCCGGGGCCGTATCGCGGTGGAGGGGATAGTAGTACTCGCGTGTGAACCCTGTGGCGGGCGCCATGGTTGCTGCCAGTTGCCAGAGCGCCGTCAGCGCAACTGCCGCGTACAGAAACCACCAACACCCGCGCGGGACGCGTTGGAGCAGTTCCGACCGACCGAACCATCGGCGCATTTGCGGATTGTCTCACCTACTCGCGCACTGAATCCAGGCGCCCGCCAGGCCGCCAGACCTGCCAGCCGGGTCCGCAGCGCAGCCGGATACCGGCGTAGCGCGCCACCGCGTCCCGCCAGTGCGGCATCTCCACCCCGGCCGCGGCGAGCTTGCGGTTCGACAGCGCGCAGAAGCGGGGGCGCGGAGCGCGCAGGTTCAGCTCGTCCAGGGTGATGCCGCGAATGACGGGCTCCACGCCCAGCTCCCCCGCCAGCGCGGACGCCACTTCGAACCAGGTGCCGCGGCCCGACCCGACGCAGTGGTACAGCCCGTGCGGCGCCGCCGTCCGGACCAGCGCCAGAGTGGCCGCGGCGACATCCTCGACGTAGCTCGGCGAGACGACCCGGTCGACGAACGCTCGGACCTCGCGCCCCTCGAGCAACGCGTCGGCGATGCGGTCGAGGCTGCTGCCGGGCCGGCGGCCGACCGCGCCCGGAGCCGGCGCACCGCCGCCGAACAGGCTCTCGACCCGCAGCATGTAGTGCCGCGCCCCCTGCGCGAACCACTCCCCCAGCAGCTTCGACGCCGCGTAGACGCTCTGCGGATTGGCCGCGTCGTCTTCGCCGTACGGCTCCCGACGCGGTCCCGTCGAAGACGAAGTCGGTGCCGTAGTGGACGAGGGTGGCGTCAATCGCCGCCGCGGCGCGCGCCAGCGACCGGACGCCGAACGCGTTGACCTCCAGCGCCGCGGCCGCGTCGTCCTCCGCGTCGTCGACCGCGTTGTAGGCGGCGCAGTTGACGATCACGCCGGGACCGAGGTCGGCCACCGCGGCGCGCACGCGGGACTCGTCGGTGACGTCGAGATCGGCGCGATCGGTCATCGCGGGTGCGGGCGAAAACGGACCCGCCAGGGCATGATCACGACGGTAACGTGCATGCGCCGTGCGATTCCAGCTGCAAGGCGCGGCAGGTTGTAGGCTTGTAGGGGAAAATGTCGGGATGGGCGGCCGGGATCTGATTGCGGGGTTGTTCCATGGATGATCCCGCGTACAAACAGTTGTTCTCCCGGCCACGCATGGTCGAGGACCTGTTGCACGGCTTCGCCGCCCGCGACTGGAGCCGCTCCCTCGACTTCGCCTCCCTGGCTCCACTGCCGGCCAGCTATGTCAGCCCCGATCTGCGGCAGCGCCACGGCGACCTCGTGTGGCGCGTGCGCTTCCACGACGAGCGGTGGCTGTACCTGGTGCTGCACCTGGAGTTCCAGTCCACCGTGGACCGCGCGATGGCGGTGCGGATGCTCGCGTATACGACCCTGCTGTACCAGAAGCTGATCGGCGAGGGAGTGCTGCGCGAGCACGATGCGCTTCCGCCGGTGCTGCCGATCGTCATCTACAACGGCCGACGGCGGTGGAACGCGGCGGCGGACGTATCCGAACTGATCGCATCGGGCGGTGCGGCGCTGGCGCGGTATCAGCCGTCGCAGCGGTACTTTCTGCTGGACGAGGGCCAAGTCGGGGATGCCGATCTGCCGGGCGGCAATCTGGTGTCGGCGCTGATCGCGCTGGAGACGAGTCGTGATCGGGAGCGGCTGCCGGAGTTGTTGGGGTCGTTGATCGGTCTGCTGCGGGAGCAGGGTGACGAGGAGTTGACGCAGGCGTTCCGGTCGTGGGTGGCGCAGGTGTTGTTGCCGCGGCGTTTCCGGGGTGGGGAGTCCGGGTGGCTGCCGCGGCTGGAGGAGGTGCGCACGATGCTGGCGGAACAGGTTCGAGAGTGGACCGAGGAGTGGGTCGAACAAGGCCGCGAGCAGGGGATCGCGCAGGGCCGCGCCGAAGAACGGGCGCTGTTGTGCCGGCAGGCGGAGCGGAAGTTCGACGCAGCCACAGCGCGCCGGCTGGCCGCCGCGCTGGAGGACGTTGCCGACGCGGGCCGGTTGGCGGAGGTTGGCGACTGGATCATCGAGTGCGCGACGGCGACCGATCTGCTCGGCCGCGTCTCGGAGGAGCGTCGACGCGGCGTATGAGGTGAACCGGGCGCTTTGCGCCGGAGGTGACGCTTGCGGCTCGATTGCGGCGGCTTCACTGCATGCCGGCCCTATGCTGGCATCCGCGCCCATGCGGCAGGGCCTGTGCTCCTTGCGCGCGACGCCGGACATCCGCGGCCGGATCCCGCTCACCTCTGCGGACGGTCCTTCGCCAAGACGAGAATCGGTTGGTCGATCGGGAACAGGCGCTCCGTATTCGGCCGCCCTCCGCGTCGTCGGCGCCCGTGAATTGCCGCCAATGCCGTCAGCCCACGGTCAACATGACGCTCCCATTGCGATCGGGTGTTGTTGCCGCGGCGTTTCCGGGGTGGGGAGTCCGGGTGGCTGCCGCGGCTGGAGGAGGTGCGCACGATGCTGGCGGAACAGGTTCGAGAGTGGACCGAGGAGTGGGTCGAAGAAGGCCGCGAGCAGGGCCGCGAGCAGGGGATCGCGCAGGGCCGCGCCGAAGAACGGGCGCTGTTGTGCCGGCAGGCGGAGCGGAAGTTCGACGCAGCCACAGCGCGCCGGCTGGCCGCCGCGCTGGAGGACGTTGCCGACGCGGGCCGGTTGGCGGAGATTGGCGACTGGATCATCGAGTGCGCGACGGCGACCGATCTGCTCGGCCGCGTCTCGGAGGAGCGTCGACGCGGCGTATGAGGTAAACCGGGCGCTTTGCGCCGGAGGTGACGCTTGCGGCTCGATTGCGGCGGCTTCACTGCATGCCGGCCCTATGCTGGCATCCGCGCGCATGCGGCAGGGCCTGTGCTCCTCGCGCGCGACTTCGGACCTCCGCGGCCGGATCCCGCTCACCTCTGCGGACGGTCCTTCGCCAAGATGAGAATCGGTTGGTCAATCGGGAACAGGCGCTCCGTATTCGGCCGCCCTCCGCGTCGTCGGCGCCCGTGAATTGCCGCCAATGCCGTCAGCCCACGGTCAACATGACGCTCCCATTGAGCCCCCCCGCGCGCGGCCTGAAGGCCGCTTGGCAGCAGGCCGGCGCCCCCCCCGGAAGCTGGCGGGCGGCACAAGGATTCGTAGGGCGGCAGCCAGTCGCCCCCGCCCGCGGTTGCGGTGGAAATAGGCGCCCACGTGCAACCACGCTGCCTCGCTGCACGACCCGTCCGCCTTGACGTAGTCGAACATGTTCTTCCGCCGGGTCTGCCAGGCTGGGCCGGTAGAACTGGTTCACGTACGGCACGCCGGGCCAGTCGCCGACTAGGCGGTCCCAGCGCATAGTCGCCTCTTGCGGTACCGGGCTTTTGTTCCGCCGCGTTCTCGTGTGGTGACCGGGCCTAGACTCAATACTGTTGCTTTAACATTCACACCCCTGTATTCTGCTCTGAGAGCGGAGATGCGGGGGGGGGCGATGTCCCGAACACAAGCCGTTCTGCCAGGTGGCCCGCGGCTGTCGGACTATCTCAGCATCGGGGTGCTCGCACAGGTGTACCCGATCGGGGCGGTACGCAAGGCGTTGGCGTCGTGCGGTCGGGCAAGCCTTCGGCAGCGCGCTCTGCCGGCCGAGGCGATGATGTACTACGTGGTGGCGTTGGGGCTGTTCCGGTCGGTGTCAGCGCGGGAGGTGCTGCGCTGCCTGATGGAGGGGCTGCGGTGGGTGTCGTCGGACGCGACGCTGCGCGTGTCGGGGAAGTCATCGATTTCGCGAGCGAGGACGCGCTTGGGGTCTGCGCCGTTCGAGGCGTTGCGCGCGGCCCGGGTGGGGCCGGTGGCGGACCTGGCGACGCGCGGGTCGTGGTATCGCGGCCGGCGCCTGGTGGCGTTCGACGGGTCCACGCTGAACGTGCCGGACGAGGCGACGAACCGGCAGGCGTTCGGCGCGCCCGGCGCGTCGCGTGGCCGTGCTGCTTTCCCCCAGGTGCGCCTGACGGCGCTGGTGGAGGTGGGGACGCGCGCGGCGTTCGCGTGGCGGGCGGGAGCGTATGACGAATCGGAGCAGGCGCAGGTCGAGGCGCTGCTGCCTTGGTTGTCCACGGGAATGCTGGTGCTTGCCGACCGGGGCTACTGCGGCTTCCCGCTCTGGCGGCGGGCGGCCGGCACCGGCGCAGACCTGCTCTGGCGCATGAAGGCGAACCTGCGCCTGCCGGTGCTGGAGCGCTTCGACGATGGTTCCTACCGGAGCGTGCTGCGGGGCAGCGGCCAGGACCGCCGGCGCAGTCAGGGTGAATGCCCCGTCCGGGTCGTCGAGTACAGGCTTGACGACCCGAGCGACACCGTCTACCGCTTGGCCACCACCCTGCTCGACCCGGCCGTTGCGCCAGCCGCCGAGGTTGCCGCTCTGTACCACGAGCGATGGGAGGTGGAGACCGCCTACGATGAGGTCAAGACCCACATCCTGGGACCCGGCGCAATCCTGCGCAGCAAGACGCCGGACTTGGTGTTGCAGGAGGTCCACGGCCTGATGCTGGCGCATTACGCCGTGCGGCGTCTGATCCACGAGGCGGCGCGCAAGGTCGACGAGGACCCGGACCGCCTTTCGTTCGTCCACGCCGTGCGGGTCGTGCGCCGCCGTGTCGAGAACCCCGGCGTTTCCCCCCTCATCTCCGAATGAGCGGCTTCGCGAGCGCGTGCTGGAAGAGATTCTGGAAGAGCGGGTGGTCTCCAGTCGCGGCCAGAAGAAACCCCGCGGCGTCAAGCGGAAGATGAGCGGTTATCCACTTCGCGGCCCTGGTCCGATATCCCGCCGCAAGTGGGACTGGACACCGCGTATCGTGGCGTCAGATCTCTAAAGCAACAGTATTGGGCCTAGACTGGCCTAGATACTAGGCGACCCGCTTTCCGGTGATCGCTTCCCGCAGCCCTTCCAGGAGCCCTTCGAGCTTGGCCATTCGTTCTCGGAGCTGCCCGAGCTGCTCGGTCGTCTCCTTTCCCTGGGAGTCGATCCGGTCTCGAAGCTGTCCGACCTGCGCGTCTATCCTGTCGCGCAGCCGGCTGTCGTAACGCGCCGCGATCCCCCACACGCCGAGCAGTACTGCTGCGACCACGCCCAAGGCGGTCAGCATGATCGGGATGATTCCAGCGCTCTCCATCTGGTCTCTCGGTACGCTAGTTGTCGTTGGCGCTGGTATCAACGCCGGGGTTTCCTCTTCGCGCCGCCCTGCGGCCGCGGGCTCAGGGCTCGCGCAGCTGGTCATCGGACGCCCTGTCCGCGGCGATGCATGCGCGCGGCCTCCTAGTCAGGAACCCCGCGAGCGCGGGGGTGTGCACCGGACGCCGCTGGTACTCCCGCGGCGTGGAAGTCCCAGTACGCATCGAAGTCGCGGCTGGCTTCGTAGCACCCGGAGCTTCAGAACCGCCAAGTTGGCCACCCGGCGGATCCGGCCGGGCTGGCCGCCCGAAAGAGGCGGGTGGGCGCTGTCCGGGGCGCTGTCCCCGCGCAAAACGAACCGAAAAGAGATCGTACCAGGAGGACGTCGACGGGATCCGGCGTTCCCTCGAGGGAATCGACCGGCGCCTCCCAGGTGCGACGCTGTCGACAGGAAGTTCGTCGCCATCGACGCCAAGTTTCGATGCCAGCGACGCGCTTCTGGCGTGCGGATGCCGCGAGGCGGGCGCCCTCACCGCGAGCGTTCCTTCACCGTGACGCGGGTCGGTTATTCGGCGGGTTCGGCCGCGGGGATTACTGCGCGCTCGAGTGTCGCGAGCCGCTGGTCGATTTTCGCGAAGCCCTGCTCGACCGTTCGCATCCGATCGTCGAGCCGCTGGTAGTCCTCGCGCATGTCTTCGCGCAGCGCCTCGATCCGGCTGCCGAGGTTCACGAAGAGCGTCGTGATCAGGACGGCCAGTCCGATTGCCGTCGTCAGGACCGTTCCGATCGTCGATCCGATGATGATCTTCGTCTCGTTCGTCACCGTGTCGAATCTACTCCTTGCGGGCGCTGGCTGCAACGCCCAGGGCGGGCAGATGAGCCTGCTGCGGGAACGAATGGCCCACCTGGGAAGGCCTGCTTTGAATCTGCGACTACCTGCCTGGCGTAGTGGTACGCTTCCGGCATGGATCCGGATTGGCTGACACTCGGCGCGGTTGTGGCGGTTGGCGGCTTGTTGTGGCGCGCGCTGGGTACGCGGATCGATGACGTCGGCCGCCGCCTCGACACCTTGGCCGCCGACGTCAAGAGCGTAGATCGCCGAGTGGCGCGACTCGAGGGCTGGCTCGAACGAGACCGCCTGGGTGCAGCACCGGACAGTGGAGCCATGCCGTAACGGACATGGAAGCCCTTATTCCTTGGCTCACGCCCGCCCTGATCATCGCCCTGGCCGCTTGGCTCCGGTCCGACCTGCGCGACATGCGCCAGGAGATCCGGGATCTCCGCCGGGACTTCACCACCCTCGGCGAATGGGTCGCCAGCCTGGCCGAGCGTGTCGCCCATCTTGAAGGAGCCCTGCTCCGACCCTCGTCGCCCGCCAGCGATGCTGACTAGCAAGACCAGCTATAGCTATAGCTTCGACCGACGCCTCCAGGCCTTCGAGGAACGCACGGCGCATTGGAGTGGCGGATCGGTCGTCGAGGTCTTCGCGGGCCAGCCGGTACACGTAGGCCAGCCTCCTGCATCAGAAGCCGCCCCGGAGCATGACCCCCTGCGACCGATTCTCGACGTCGGGCGCCGCCGGGCTCACCAGCAACTCGATGCAGAACGGGCTGTCGCCCACGTCGCGCGGTTCGACCGGATGCTCGATGCTGCGCCAGGTGTCGCCGGAGAGCGAGAGCCGGCCGACCACGTGGCCATCGACCCGCACGGTCACCGTCTGCGGGGCTGAATCTGGTGCCTGGCGGACGTCGAACGCAATGCGTTCGGTGTCGGGCCTCAGGAAGAAGGCGGCGTAGTCGTCGGTTCGGTAGACTCCCCCGCCGGCGGGTCCCGCCGTGTCGTCTTCAACCGCCGACATGCCGATCCGATGAGCCCGGTACTGCGCGTTCCGGTTGGCCGTCGGGTTGAAGATCGCCCGCTGGTAGCGCCAGGCGTCCGAGCTGCTTGCCTGTCCGTCGACCGAGTACAGGTGGAGGACATCGAAGTACCGGCTCTGGAAGTCGTTCTGGCCTCCGCGTCCCCAGGCGTGATCCGCGTACGTGCGCTCGCGGGACATTGCCGGATCCAGCGCCAGCGCCGACTTCCCGCTTCCCAGGGTGTTCGGCAGGCCGGCCAGGTCGAGCAGCGTGGCCGGCAGGTCGACGATCGAGGTAGGCGCGTTCGAGAGCTGCAGCGGGCCCTGCGCACCGAACGGCTTTATCAGGAGCAAGGGCGTGGCCTCGACCTTCATTCGCCGCAGCGATTTTCCGGATGGCACGCGTTCCCGGCCGGGCGGGGTATCGCGCGGGGGGAACAAGCCCAGCCCATGATCGGACGTGACGACGATGGCGCTACGGTCGTAGAGGTCGAGCGTACGCAGTCGGTCGAGGAGTGCCTGCACGACCGTCAACGCGCAGCGTGCCTGATCCACGTAACCTGCCCGGGTCAGACCCACCCCACCCACGTATTCGCAGTCTGCGTCCGTGGCGATCGGTGGATGGGGCGTGATCACGTGCAGGAACGAGTACATGGGGGATTCACCGCCTGCCTCCATCCCGCTGGTGAAATCCATCAGGAACGCCGTGTCTCCAAGAGCCCGCGGCGCGCCGGAAATCGGCCCCCAAAGCGACGCAGCCCGCTGCTGCAGCAGCCACGCTCCGTCGCGATAGACGTCGGCCTTGACGCCGTGCGGTGCGTGCCGGAACAGAGACAGATCCAGCAGTTGGGCCGCCGTGCTGTCGAGGTAGTGCGGTAGCTGCCGTACGGTCTCGGAATGGTGTATTCAACGATGTCCTCGGCGCCGGGGAACGCTGCGCCGGGATGATCGCGGAAGTAGGCGGACGCTGACCTGAGCCGGTACCCGTGCTGCCCGAGCGCGTGGAAGACGGAGGGATGCGCCCGTCGGTAGGCCGACATTCGCATGTCGTTGCGATACGGGATGCCGGTGAGCATCGCCGGCATGCTGGCCAACGTGGTCGGAAAGGCGCCCAGGTGATTCTGGTAGAAAGTGAATCCGGACCACGCGCGATCGAAGGTGGAGGGGTCGGCGTCCCGGATCTCGGCCAACATGTGCGACGGAAACATGTCGAGCACGATGTGGATGATGTTCCGGCTGCGCGACAGCTCGTAGACTTCCGGTGGCACCGGACTCCAGCCGGCCACCGCATCGTCCCCGTCGCCGCTCGACCCGCCGGGCGGCGCGAGCGTCAGCCCCAACAGGACGACAGCCTGCAGTGACATCAACAGCACGCTTGCCGCCGGTGCCGCCCGGCTCACGGCGTTTGCGAAGAACGTCGCCAGGCCGACCGCGGCGATCCACAAGCAGACTTCGAACGGGCCGCGCCAGGCGTGCGACGCGAGGTCGAGGCCTCCGCCGTCCAGCAGGCCGTACTCGGCGACCAGCAGATTTCCCTGCACCCAGAGCAGCACGCCGACCGCGCAAAGTGCTGCGACATAGCCCCGAAACCACCGCAGCGGCAGAATTAACCCGAATGCCGCCAGCGCACCCGTGATCGGTGCGAGCAGCCAGATCCAGCGTGGCGCGAGGGTCAGGAACGGCACCAGGAACTCGGCCCGATTGGTGGTATGCACGATCCACGGCCCAAAGAGCAGCAACTGGCCCGGGCCGAGCAGCGCGGGAAACAACACGGCGCGCAAACGGCTGCGTACCTCGCCTACGGTAAGTGCCGCGGCTACCCGGCAGGCCGTTCGCCCCGCCAGATAGGCCATTCGCCCGGACAGAATCGCGGCGCCGGCGACCCAGACGAGCAGCACCAGGTTCCCCAACTGCGCGGACACCGTCGCCAGCAGGTAGCCGTGCACACCCGGGTCCGTCGGGAACACGCGGTTGGCGCCGACCGGCTCCAACCGGCCGGCAGGCGGCGCCCATTGCACCCTCAGCGTCCTGGGGCCCCCGCGCTGCCAGTGGTCGATCTCGAGTCGATGCACACCGGTCTCCAGCGCGACGGTCTCTCTCCGGTTGGTCATTTCGGCCGCGATCACGACCTGGTCGTCCACCCGCACGATCACGCCATCGTCGGCGCCGGCCCGAAACTCGATTCGTTCCGGGCGCGGGGAGAACCAGACGCCGCGCCAGCGAATGAAGTAGTCCCGGTTCGGCAGGTTCCGTTCGGCGATGAACGCCAGGTCCAGGCTCACGGTTCGATCGTCGACGCTCGGGACGACCGTGGCGTCGAATGCGGCCGGGGCCGTATCGCGGTGGAGGGGATAGTAGTACTCGCGTGTGAAACCGGTGGCGGGCGCCAGGGTTGCCGCCAACTGCCAGAGCGCCGTCAGCGCAACTGCCGCGTACAGAAACCACCAACACCCGCGCGGGACGCGTTGGAGCAGCTCCGACCGGCCGAACCATCGGCGCATTGGCGGATTGTCTCACCTACTCGCGCACTGAATCCAGGCTCCGGCTAGGACTGCCCGTGCCCCATAATTTTTCGCTGGACTTCATGCAGCCACTTCGCTACGGTGGCCGGCATGGAGATTCAGAATCAGGTCTCACGTATTCTACGGGACAACCTCGCCCGCCTGCGTGACGTGCTGGACGAGGCGGTTTCGCAGGGTGTCGGCAGCCTCGGTCAGGTCGCCGATCGCGTCTGTGAAGCGTTCGATTTCCGCGACGGGCGGGGCCGGTGGCAGCGCGCGAGCTGTTGCCGGGCGTTGTCCGACCTGCAGGCGGCCGGCCACGTCTCGCTGCCTGCGAGTCAGGCGGCTCGCGGCGTTGGGGGCCGGGCGCGGGTGCTTCCGCACCCGATGGCGCCGGCGGTGGACGTGCCGGGCACGGTCGGCAAGGTTGTGGGTCTGACCCTGGCGCTGGTTGAGACCGACGCGCAGCGCCAAGTCTGGAACACGCTGATGGCGTACGAGCACCCGCGCGGCGCCGGTCCGTTCGTCGGCCCGCAACTGCGGTATCTGGTGGGTTCGGCGCATGGTTGGCTGGGCGGCGTCGGGTTCGCGGCGAGTGCGCGGCGGCTGCGGTCCCGCGACGCCTGGGTCGGGTGGGACGACACGGGCCGGCGCGCGCACCTGCACCGGGTGTTGGGACTGTGCCGGCTGCTGGTGCGCCCCGGCATTGTGTGTCGCAACCTGGCCTCGCACGTGCTGGGCCGGGTCGTCCGGGCAGTCGGCGACGACTGCGAGGGTCTGTATGGCTATCGCCCCTGGCTGCTGGAGACGTTCGTCGACGAGACCGAACAGACGGGGGCGAGCGTGCGCGCGGCCAACTGGGTTCGGGTGGGTGAGACCTGCGGTCGCGGTCGCCAGGACCGCCGGCACGCGGCGCCGGAAACGCGCAAGGCGGTGTATATGTATGCCTTGGAGCCGGCGGGGCGCACCCGCCTCGCGGTGCCTGCACCGGTCGTGGCGCCGCTGGCGGTTGGCGACGGTCTCGACGCCGCGGTCTGGGCGGACCACGAGTTCGGCGGGGCGCGTTTGGGCGACGCGCGTCTGAGCGCGCGGCTGGTACAGAGCGCGCAGCAAATGGCAGAGTCTCCGATGCGCGCCATCACCGGCGCCGCCCACGGCGCCCGCGCGATGGTCAAGGGCCATTACCGGCTGATCGACCAGCCCGCCGACAGTGCGGTGACGGTCGACAACATCCTCGCGCCGCATCGCGAGCAGACGCTGCGCCGGATGCAGGCGCACGACACGGTGCTGTGCATCCAGGACGGCACCCGGTTGAACTTCACCCGGCGCGGGCAGACGCAAGGGCTGGGGGCCATCGGCTCGAACCAGACCGGGGCGGTGGCGCGCGGCCTGGAGTTGCACACGACCTTGGCCGTCAATCCCGACGGGGTGGCGTTGGGTGTGCTGCGGGCCGCCTTCGACGCGCCCGCGTCCCCCAACTCCGAGGCGGAAGGCGAGCCGACCCCAAAGCCGCGCGAGAAGCGCAAGGCGTTCCGTTGGATCGAGGGGCTGCGCGACTGCGCGCAGGCAGCCGAGCAATTGTCCCAGACCCGCGTGGTGTGCGTGATGGACCGCGAGGCCGATTTCCTCGACCTGTTCGTCGAACACCGCGCGGCTGCCCCGCAGGTCGACCTGCTGGTCCGCGCCAAGGCCGACCGCGTCCTCGGCAGGGAAAAGACGCCCGCCGGGCAGACGGTCTCACGCCGTCTGTTCGATACGGTGCGCAACGCGCCGGCCCGAGGCGCCGCCAAGGTCGAGGTGCAGCGGCTGAGCGCGCGCGTGAAGGCCAGCAAACAGGCCCGCAAGGACCGCCGGGCGGAGCGGGTCGCCGACGTGACGCTGCGCTACCAGCAGGTGCCGCTGCCCTGCCCCGGCGACGAGCCGGTCGCACTGTGGGTCGTCCACGTGCGCGAGGAACAACCGCCGCCCGCGGCCGAGCCGCTGGAGTGGTTCCTGCTGACCACTTTGCGTGTGAGCAGCGCCGACGACGCCACGCGCATCCTGCAATGGTACGTCCGGCGCTGGCGCATCGAAGAATACTTCCGCGTGCTCAAGTCCGGCTGCAAGGTCGAGGAGTTGCAGCACCACACGGCCGAGCGGCTCGAACGCGCCATGGCCATCAAGATGGTCATCGGGTGGCGCATCCAGTTGATGGTCCAACTCGGGCGCGAAGTGCCCGACCTGCCGGGCGACCTGCTGTTCTCCGATGGCGAGTTGCGCGTGCTCGCCACCTTCGCCCGCTCACGCAAGCTGCCGCCGCCGGCGCGCCTCGGCGACGCTGTCGGTCTGGTCGGGCGCCTCGGCGGGTGGCTCGGACGCCAACGCGACCCGCCCGGCGCACAGTTGATGTGGCACGGCTACACTCAACTGGTTGCCATGGCCTTCGCCTTCGAACTGCGGGACGAGTTCGGATGACCTCCTGCTCACTACAGTCCAGCCCCGGACATCCGGGGCACGGGCAGGGCTAGGAGTCTGCGCGGAACCCGAAGGGACGCTTCGGACCCCGGCCTGCGTCAACTGGTCGAGCGCCGATCGGACCCCGCAGCCTGCGTCAACTGGTCGAGCGGCGTGCAGCGGTCGACTTCACAAGCGATCTCGGAGAATATGATAGAGGTCGATGCCAAAGGTTCGTGAGGCCATCAAGCTGATCGAAGCCGATGGCTGGCGACAGGTGACCACCAAAGGCAGCCACCGTCAGTTCAAGCACCCGATGAAGACCGGACGGGTCACGATTGCGGGCCGGCTGTCGGACGACTTGGCGCCAGGCACGTAAAACAGCATTCGGAAACAGGCGGGACTCAAGGAGTCGTGTGCTTCCACACGAATAGTGGCCGGCGAAACACAGAAATAGTGGCCGCCAAACGGCCAAATCCAGACGTGCCCGACTCAAGAACACACACGAATGCTGGCCGCATCCGCAGCGAACAACCGAATGCTGGCCAGATTGGCAACCCCAGCCGGCCTCAACGTGAGACAATCTGCCATGGCGAAGGTGCAGCGAAACAGCGCCGCCCACATGACGAGCACGGTCCGGCTACACGCCGTGCATGAGACCGACCAGAACGCTCGGATCATGCTCGCGTGCGTGCAGAACAGAACAGCGCACAACCGCACGGTCGAGCACCTGCTCGCCCACCGAAGCGACGAGCCGCTGCAGAAGAACACCACCGCCGGCGTGACAGGACTGTACGGCTTCTGGACCGCCTGGCGGGCCGAAGAACCCGGACTGCAGGAAATCCACGGGCTGGTCGCCCGCGGAGCCATCGCCGGCGCCGCCGACCAAGTCGCAAAATGGGAGGCCACCAACCACGAGCACGCGGGCCTGGTCGTCGAGGCCGCAGCCAACGGCAAGCCGATACCCAGACGGGTCCAGAACCGGAACCCGGACCCGAAGCAGCTCTACCGCCGCCGAAAAACCGAAGAGCGCACCGGCTCACACCGCTGCTGGATCGATGAGAAAGTGCGCCGCATCGACAAGCGGACCATCCGAATACCCGGCATCGGAACCGTCCGTACCAAGGACGATGTTCCAGAGAACCTCGACATCCGATCGTGCGTAGTCGTCGAACGCACACCCGAAGCCAAGCTCGGCCGTAAGCTCGAGCCGAGCGAGCGCTCGTTCCGGATCCACGTGAGCGGCCGACTTCCCAAGCGCGGTCTCAAGAGCCCGGACAGCGCCGGCGACGCGTGCGGACTCGACCACGGCATCGTGCACACCATGACAACCGCCGACGACCGGGGCAATGTCCAGACCTTCGACCACGACATCGAACAGGCGGTACGAGCCAACCGGCAGATACGCAACAACCAGAAACGGATGAGCTCATGCCGGACCGGAAGCCGCCGCTGGAAGCGCCGGCGGTTGCTGAACCAGCGCCAGCGCGGCAAGCTCGCACGCCAACGGCGACACAGGCGCCGAGCCTGGGCGAACCACCTGACACACCGCTACGACACGTTGTGCGTGGAGAAGCTCAAGACCCGGAACATGACCCGGAGCGGCCGGGGAACATCAGAGACGCCCGGGACGAACGTGCGGCAGAAGACCGGTCTCAACCGCGGTCTGCTCGGCGTGGCGCCAACCGAGCAGACCGCCATCCTGATCCGGGCCGGCGAACGCCACGGAACGCGCATCGAACTCGTACCAGCGCACGGCACCAGCCAGCGCTGCAACGCCTGCGGCTTCACACACCGGAAGAACCGCGAGAGCCAAGCTCTCTTCCGGTGCCGGAGATGCGGGTACACCGACAACGCCGACGCCAACGCCGCCCGGAATATACGGGACCGAGGCGTCGCCTCAATCCGGGCGCGGATGAACGCGTCCCGGGAAGATGGTTACCATCTTCCTGAAGGAACCGATGCAGGGCTGAAGACCGAACGGCAGGAACAGTCTCGCCGTCTCGAGAAGCCGGCCCCGCCCGAAAGGGCGCCCGCCAAGGCGCGTTCGAGGTTCCACCACTCCCACGAGAAACCGGAAGACACAGGAATCCTGGCCGCAAGGCAAAACACAGGAATCCTGGCATAACGGCCAGATATTAATAGGGTCATTGGTTGCCTGACAGCATACAGGTAATTTCCGGTTTGATTTCCTCATATTTCGGCATACTGTGAGGTCAGGATACTTATTTCCAGCTTAATATCGTGTGGATTCACAAGTCGTGATGCATCGCTTCCTCATCGTGATTGAGCACGCCGGCGAGAACTTCTCCGCGTACTCACCGGACCTGCCGGGCTGCGTCGCCACGGGCGACACCCGAGAAGAAACCGAACGACGGATGTACGAGGCCATCCAGTTGCACGTCGCAGGCCTCCGTGAAGACAAGCAACCCGTTCCTGCGTCCCTGTCGTTCGCTGAGTACATCGTCGTTCCTGCCTAAGTTCACCACGCGTTCCAGCGCACCCGGCGCCGGCGGCTCGCCCCTTCGAGCCGTTGTAAACCCGGAGCGGCGGCGAGTGAGACCGCCGGACGGTTGCCAGATGCCGTTTTTCGGCGGCAGGATTCGACCGCCTGTCAGAAGCCGCCCCGGACCATGACCCCGTGCGACCGACTCTCGACGTCGGGCGCCACCGGGCTCCCCAGCAACTCGATGCAGAACGGACTGTCGCCCACGTCGCGCGGCTCGACCGGATACTCGATGCTGCGCCAGGTGTCGCCGGAGAGCGAGAGCCGGCCGACCATGTGGCCATCGACCCGCACGGTCACCGTCTGCGGGGCTGAATCCGGCGCCGCGCGGACGTCGAACGCAATGCGGTCGGTGTCGGGCCTCAGGAAGAAGGCGGCGTAGTCGTCGGTTCGGTAGACTCCCCCGCCGGCGGGTCCCGCCCTGTCGTCTTCAGCCGCCGACATGCCGATCCGCGTACGTGCGCTCGCGGGGCATCGCCGGATCCAGCGCCAGCGCCGACTTCCCGCTTCCCAGGGTGTTCGGCAGGCCGGCCAGGTCGAGCAGCGTGGCCGGCAGGTCGGCGATCGAGGTGGGCGCGTCCGAGAGCTGCAGTGGCCCCTGCGCGCCGAACGGCTTTATCAGGAGCAGGGGCGTGGCCTCGAGCCTCATTCGCAGCAGCGATTTTCCGGATGGTACGCCTTCCCGGCCGGGTGGAGTATCGCGCGGGGGAAACACGCCCAGCCCATGATCGGACGTGACGACGATGGCGCTGCGGTCGTAGAGGTCGAACATACGCAGTCGGTCGAGAAGCGCCCGCACGACCGTCAACGCGCAGCGTGCCTGATCCACGTAACCCGCCCGGGTCAGACGCACTGAATCCAGTCTCCCGCTAGTGCCGCGCCCCTTGCGCGAACCACTCCCCCAGCAGCTTCGACGCCGCGTAGACGCTCTGCGGATTGGGCTCGTCCTCTTCGCGGTAGGGCTCGGACGCGGTCCCGTCGAAGACGAAGTCGGTCCCGTAGTGGACGAGCGTGGCGTCGAGTGGCGGATCTTGTGGACGAAACGCTGCGGTAGCGGCCGGACGCCTGCGGCCGACTCGTCAGCCGACGAATCTAAGAATGGCGCAGATCGCCGCCATCGCGGCGACGAGACGCCACGTCAGATCCGCCTTCAGGTTGGCCAGGTCGGCCTTCGTAGCGAGCTCGTGATCGTGTGCGGCGCTGGCCTGCCGAGCGACATCGACCACGGCGACGGCGAGCTCTTCCTTGGCGCCCGCGCTGGTCAACATCTTCACGGCCGCGCGCGTGTCGAAGGCCATCCTTGGCACGATATCACGCAATGCTGGCGCGGCGAACCCGCGCGTAACGCGCCACCGCGTCGTCCTCCGCGTCGCCGACAGCGTTGTACGCAGCGCAGTTGACGACCGCTTCCGAACGCACGTGCGACCCCGCAGAGTTCGATGGTCACGCGCGGCCGGCATGGATCCTGCTTTGCCCGACAGTGGAACCACCGCAGCCGGCGGTTGTCGCCGGGAATCCGGTGCCGTAAGCTGAAAGGGGCGAAGCCGTGGCGGCAATGGACGAACGCGTGACCGTGGTCGAAAGCAAGGTGGAAGTCCTCCAGGAGAGCATCGACGAGATCCGGCGTTCCCTCGAGGGCATCGACCGGCGCCTCCAGGGCTTCGAGGAACGCACGGACCGCCGCTTCGACGCCATGGATCGGCGCTTTGGAACCATCGACGAGCGGTAGCGCATCCGCTTTGAGGGAGGCTCTGCCGATGCGGTCACGTGCGAGGACTACCACTGAGGGGCCGCTGTCTGTACTGGATCTGAAGCGTCCACCGACATCGCCCGGGGAGATGCTGCGTGAGGAGTTTCTCCGGCCGGCGAACCTCACGCAAGTCGAGGCGGCCCGGCGCATGAAGATCCCGCTGAACCGCTTGAATGAAGTGATTCGCGGCCGACGTGGGATCACGGCGGATACCGCACTCCGGCTCGCACAGTTGTTCGAGATGTCACCGGAGTTCTGGATGGGCCTCCAGGCCGACTGGGATCTCTGGCAGGCGGCGGCCGCGTTACGCAAGGCCGGGTAGAGCACTTCGATGTGCAACGTGTGCACGTTCACGGTCGCGCGCTGCTGGACATCGACGAAGGAATTATGGCGGACCGGATCCAAAACGCAGCCGGATAGCGGCGTACCGCGCGACCGCGTCCCGCCAGTGCGGCATCTCCACCCCGGCGGTGGCGAGCTTGCGGTTCGACAGCGCGCAGAAGCGGGGGCGCGGTGCGCGCAGGTTCAGCTCGTCCAGGGTGATGCCGCGGATGACGGGCTCCACGCCCAGCTCCCCCGCCAGCGCGGACGCCACTTCGAACCAGGTGCCGCGGCCCGACCCGACGCAGTGGTAGAGCCCGTGCGCCGGCGCGGCCCGCAGCAGCGCGAGCGTCGCCGCGGCGACGTCGTCCACGTAGCTCGGCGACACGACCCGGTCGACGAACGCCCGGACCTCGCGCCCCTCGAGCAGCGCGTCGGCGATGCGGTCGAGGCTGCCGCCGGGTCGGCGCCCGCCCGCGCCCGGCCCGTTCATTCCGCCGCCGAACAGGCTCTCGACCCGCAGCACGTAGCGCCGCGCCCCTTTTGCGAACCACTACCCCAAGAGCCTCTTGCGAAAAGCGTGTTCGGCCGAGTTTTCGCCTGAGGCGGCGGGGCGAGCGAGGATCAGCGGACGGGAAGCAGCGTTCGCAGGATGGCAGTGACCGCCACCGTCGCCGGGGAGCCGGAGACGCGGGGGTTCATGGAGCCTGCCTGCCCGTGATGAGGGCAAGCACACGCGAAGAGATGCGGCGCATTTCCTTCACGAGCCGTTCCAGTTCACGGTTGTTCTTGATCCACTCCCGGTAAAGGCCGAGTTCGTCTGCGGTGAGCTTCAAGCCGACGGTTTTTCCGCGGGCCTTCCGCGTCCAGTAGTGGTAGGGGCCGTGGCGAGCGTCCGGGTCGTGATGGCAGCGGCAGGTGGGCGACCCACAGGCTATACGGCGGGTCTGGACGCTGCCCTGGCCGATGAACCCGACCGCTTGTAGTTTCGCCTTGAGCGCATCGTACTGTTCCTCGTACCGACGCATCGCTTCGTCGTGGGCCATCGATTGGCTGCTTGACATTCTCTTTGTGCGTAAATGTACAGTAGGGGGCAGGAGTGGTCAAGAAATGAATCGCCTGCGCGGCGCCTTCGCCCCCTACTGGCAGTCGATCCAGCATGCCCTGTTTCCTCAGTTGGAGCGCGTGTTGGGTCCGCTGACCGAGAAACAACAGCAGTTGGTGCAGACCCTGGAGGTCATCCGCATCGAGCAGATGATTCCCCCGCGCTTCCGAGTACCAGGGCGTCCGCCCAAGGACCGTGCGGCGATGGCGCGGGCCTTGGTGGCCAAGGCGGTCTACGACATGCCGACGACGCGCGTGCTGCTGGACCGCTTGGACACCGACGTGGTGCTGCGGCGCATCTGCGGCTGGGAGCAGAAGTTCGAGGTGCCGAGCGAGTCGGTCTTCTCGCGCGCCTTCGCCGAGTTCTCCCACACGCAGTTGCCCCAGCGCGTGCACGAAGCGCTGATCTGGAACACCCACCGCGACCGGTTGGTGGGCCACCTCTCCCGCGACTCGACGGCCATCGAGGCCCGCGAGAAGCCGGCCGCGAAGCAGAAGGCACCTCCGCCGCCCAAGCGCAAACGGGGCCGGCCGAAGAAGGGTGAGGAACGACCGAAGGTCCTCAAGCGCCTCGACCGGCAGGCGACCATGAGCCTGCCGGCGATGCTCGACGACCTGCCGACCGACTGTGACGTGGGCATGAAGAAGGACAGCAAGGGCTACAAGTCCACCTGGGTCGGCTACAAGCTGCACATCGACGTGGCCGACGGCCAGATTCCGATCAGTTGCCTGCTGACGTCCGCCTCGCTGCACGACAGCCAGGCCGCCATTCCGCTGGCGACGTTGTCGGCCGAGCGGACGACCAATCTGTATGACCTGATGGACGCCGCCTACGACGCGGAACCGATCCGGCAGCACAGCCGCTCACTCGGCCACATCCCGTTGATTGACACCAACCCCCGCCGCGACAAGACGCTGGCGGAGGAACTGCGAACCGAAGCCCGGCGCCGGAAAAATCTCGGCTTTCAGCTTGCCGAGCAGGTTCGCTACAACGAGCGTACGGCGGGTGAGCGCGTCAATGGCCGTCTCAAGGACGAGTTCGGTGGTCGCCATGTCCGGGTCCGTGGCGCCGCGAAAGTGATGTGTCACTGCATGTTCGGCGTGCTCGCACTCACCGTCGACCAGCTCGTACGCCTGGTGACATAACCAGCGCACCGCCGGCAACGCCCCTCGGCGCCCGACCGGCGTCAGTCACCCACCGGTGTCCCGACGCCCGGTCGGAACACGTCGAAACAGCCCTACTTCCACCTCTCGGCGTGCCGCCGGTCCTCCGGAGCCGGCATCCAGTCGGCGATCCAGGGCAATGGGTGTTCACCAGGAGAATCGAGGACTGCACCAAGCCGCAAGCCCCAAGAGTTTCGCAAGCGGCTCCCAAGTAAAGATGGGCTACCGAAGTGCTGACGAGCACTTCGCTGGCAATCCATGCTGTGGGGCGTGCACGAACGCGCCGGCCGACGCGCCAAAAGGGCGCTAGAATTGGGGACATGGAAGCCCTTCTTCCTTGGCTCACGCCCGCCCTGATCATTGCCTTGGCCGCTTGGCTCCGGTCCGACCTGCGCGACATGCGCCAGGAGATCCGGGATCTCCGCCGGGACTTCACCACCCTCGGCGAACGGGTCGCCAGCCTGGCCGAGCGTGTCGCCCATCTTGAAGGAGCCCTGCTCCGACCCTCGTCGCCCGCCGGCGACGCTGACTAGCACTGCCCGTGCCCCGGATGTCCGGGGCTGGACTGTAGTGAGCAGGAGGTCATCCGAACTCGTCCCGCAGTTCGAAGGCGAAGGCCATGGCAACCAGTTGAGTGTAGCCGTGCCACATCAACTGTGCGCCGGGCGGGTCGCGTTGGCGTCCGAGCCACCCGCCGAGGCGCCCGACCAGACCGACAGCGTCGCCGAGGCGCGCCGGCGGCGGCAGCTTGCGTGAGCGGGCGAAGGTGGCGAGCACGCGCAACTCGCCATCGGAGAACAGCAGGTCGCCCGGCAGGTCGGGCACTTCGCGCCCGAGTTGGACCATCAACTGGATGCGCCACCCGATGACCATCTTGATGGCCATGGCGCGTTCGAGCCGCTCGGCCGTGTGGTGCTGCAACTCCTCGACCTTGCAGCCGGACTTGAGCACGCGGAAGTATTCTTCGATGCGCCAGCGCCGGACGTACCATTGCAGGATGCGCGTGGCGTCGTCGGCGCTGCTCACACGCAAAGTGGTCAGCAGGAACCACTCCAGCGGCTCGGCCGCGGGCGGCGGTTGTTCCTCGCGCACGTGGACGACCCACAGTGCGACCGGCTCGTCGCCGGGGCAGGGCAGCGGCACCTGCTGGTAGCGCAGCGTCACGTCGGCGACCCGCTCCGCCCGGCGGTCCTTGCGGGCCTGTTTGCTGGCCTTCACGCGCGCGCTCAGCCGCTGCACCTCGACCTTGGCGGCGCCTCGGGCCGGCGCGTTGCGCACCGTATCGAACAGACGGCGTGAGACCGTCTGCCCGGCGGGCGTCTTTTCCCTGCCGAGGACGCGGTCGGCCTTGGCGCGGACCAGCAGGTCGACCTGCGGGGCAGCCGCGCGGTGTTCGACGAACAGGTCGAGGAAATCGGCCTCGCGGTCCATCACGCACACCACGCGGGTCTGGGACAATTGCTCGGCTGCCTGCGCGCAGTCGCGCAGCCCCTCGATCCAACGGAACGCCTTGCGCTTCTCGCGCGGCTTTGGGGTCGGCTCGCCTTCCGCCTCGGAGTTGGGGGACGCGGGCGCGTCGAAGGCGGCCCGCAGCACACCCAACGCCACCCCGTCGGGATTGACGGCCAAGGTCGTGTGCAACTCCAGGCCGCGCGCCACCGCCCCGGTCTGGTTCGAGCCGATGGCCCCCAGCCCTTGCGTCTGCCCGCGCCGGGTGAAGTTCAACCGGGTGCCGTCCTGGATGCACAGCACCGTGTCGTGCGCCTGCATCCGGCGCAGCGTCTGCTCGCGATGCGGCGCGAGGATGTTGTCGACCGTCACCGCACTGTCGGCGGGCTGGTCGATCAGCCGGTAATGGCCCTTGACCATCGCGCGGGCGCCGTGGGCGGCGCCGGTGATGGCGCGCATCGGAGACTCTGCCATTTGCTGCGCGCTCTGTACCAGCCGCGCGCTCAGACGCGCGTCGCCCAAACGCGCCCCGCCGAACTCGTGGTCCGCCCAGACCGCGGCGTCGAGACCGTCGCCAACCGCCAGCGGCGCCACGACCGGTGCAGGCACCGCGAGGCGGGTGCGCCCCGCCGGCTCCAAGGCATACATATACACCGCCTTGCGCGTTTCCGGCGCCGCGTGCCGGCGGTCCTGGCGACCGCGACCGCAGGTCTCACCCACCCGAACCCAGTTGGCCGCGCGCACGCTCGCCCCCGTCTGTTCGGTCTCGTCGACGAACGTCTCCAGCAGCCAGGGGCGATAGCCATACAGACCCTCGCAGTCGTCGCCGACTGCCCGGACGACCCGGCCCAGCACGTGCGAGGCCAGGTTGCGACACACAATGCCGGGGCGCACCAGCAGCCGGCACAGTCCCAACACCCGGTGCAGGTGCGCGCGCCGGCCCGTGTCGTCCCACCCGACCCAGGCGTCGCGGGACCGCAGCCGCCGCGCACTCGCCGCGAACCCGACGCCGCCCAGCCAACCATGCGCCGAACCCACCAGATACCGCAGTTGCGGGCCGACGAACGGACCGGCGCCGCGCGGGTGCTCGTACGCCATCAGCGTGTTCCAGACTTGGCGCTGCGCGTCGGTCTCAACCAGCGCCAGGGTCAGACCCACAACCTTGCCGACCGTGCCCGGCACGTCCACCGCCGGCGCCATCGGGTGCGGAAGCACCCGCGCCCGGCCCCCAACGCCGCGAGCCGCCTGACTCGCAGGCAGCGAGACGTGGCCGGCCGCCTGCAGGTCGGACAACGCCCGGCAACAGCTCGCGCGCTGCCACCGGCCCCGCCCGTCGCGGAAATCGAACGCTTCACAGACGCGATCGGCGACCTGACCGAGGCTGCCGACACCCTGCGAAACCGCCTCGTCCAGCACGTCACGCAGGCGGGCGAGGTTGTCCCGTAGAATACGTGAGACCTGATTCTGAATCTCCATGCCGGCCACCGTAGCGAAGTGGCTGCATGAAGTCCAGCGAAAAATTATGGGGCACGGGCAGTCCTAGCATGAGTTGCGCGCGCTTGTTACCGAGGCCCTCAAGGGTATCTAGCCGGGTCCGAAGCGCAGCCGGATAGCGGCGTAGCGCGCCACCGCATCCCGCCAGGGCGGCATCTCCACTCCGGCCGCGGAGAGCTTGCGGTTCGACAGCGCGCAGAAGCGGGGGCGCGAAGCGCGCAGCTCCAGCTCGTCCAGGGTGATGCCGCGGATGACGGGCTCCACGCCCAGCTCCCCCGCCAGCGCGGACGCCACCTCGAGCCAGGTGCCGCGGCCCGACCCGACGCAGTGGTACAGCCCGTGCGCCGGCGCGGCCCGCAGCAGCGAGACCGTGGCCGCGGCGACGTCTTCCACGTGGCTCGGCGAGACGACCCGGTCGACGAACGCCCGGACCTCGCGCCCCTCGAGCAGCGCGTCGGCGATGCGGTCGAGACTGCCGCCGGGACGGCGTCCGTCCGCCCCCGGCCCGTTCATGCCGCCGCCGAACAGGCTCTCGACGCGCAGCACGTAGTGCCGCGCCCCTTGCGCGAACCACTCCCCCAGCAGCTTCGACGCCGCGTAGACGCTCTGCGGATTGGGCTCGTCTTCTTCGCGGTAGGGCTCGGACGCGGTCCCGTCGAAGACGAAGTCGGTCCCGTAGTGGACGAGGGTGGCGTCGATCCGCGCCGCGGCGCGCGCCAGCGACCGGACGCCGAACGCGTTCACCTCCAGCGCGGCGACCGCGTCGTCCTCCGCCTCGTCGACGGCGTTGTACGCGGCGCAGTTGACGATCACGCCGGGACGCACTTCGGCCACCGCCGAGCGCACCCGGGACTCGTCGGTGATGTCGAGTTCCGCACGGGTCAGCGGCACGACTTCGCAACCGTCCGCGAGCACGCGCGCCAGCGTCCGGCCGAGCTGTCCGCCCGCGCCGGTCACCAGCGCCCTCACCGCGAGCGTTCCTTCACCAGGGCGCGGGTCTCGCGATCGACCTGCCGGCGCTTGATGGTCTCGCGCTTGTCGTAGGTCTTCTTGCCCTTCGCGACGCCCACCGTGACCTTCACCAGTCCTCGCTTGAAGTACATCCGGACCGGCACCAAGGTGAACCCGCGCTCGACCATCTTCCCGATCAGCTTGCGGATCTCCCGCTTGTTCAGCAGCAGCTTGCGCCGCCGCAGCGGCTCGTGCTCGGCGTAGCCGCGGTGGCTGTAGGGGCTGACGTGCAGGTTGTGCAGGAACACCTCGCCGGCCTCGACCTTGCCGTAGCTGTCCTTCAGGTTGACCCGCCCCTCGCGGATCGCCTTCACCTCGGTGCCGAGCAGCACGACGCCCGCCTCGTAGGTGTCGAAGACGTGGTAGTCGTGCCGCGCCTTGCGGTTGTCCGCGATCGGGTGGATGCCCTCGGCGGCGTCGGCCTTCGTCGGCGCTGGCATGGCGGGGCTCGTCAGCCGCTCACGGTCGCCACGGGCCGCACGGCGGCGAGCCGCGCGGCCAGCCGCACGGCGGCGATCATCGCCGCCGGATCGGCCTTGCCCTGGCCCGCGATGTCGAAGGCGGTGCCGTGGTCCACCGACGTCCGCACGATCGGCAGGCCCAGGGTGACGTTGACGGCCCGGCCGAAGGCCATCAGCTTGATCGGTATGAGGCCCTGATCGTGGTAGCAGGCGATCACCGCGTCGAACTCGCCGGCGGCGGCGCGGCGGAACACCGCGTCGCCCGGAATCGGGTCGCTGACGTCGACGCCGCGCGCGCGGCAGCTCTCGACCACCGGCGCGAACACTTTCTGCTCCTCGTCGCCGATCAGGCCGCCCTCGCCGGCGTGCGGATTCAGGCCGGCCAGCGCCAGCCGCGGCCGCGCCACCCCGAAGCGGGGCAGCTCGGCGTGCGCGAGGGCGATGGTCGTCTCCAGCCGCTCGCGCGTCAGCAGCGCCGGCACGTGGGCCAGCGGCACGTGCACGGTGGCGAGCACCACCGACAGGCGCCCCGCGTAGAACATCATCCGGACGTCGCCGGCGCCGGTGAGGTCGGCCAGCAGCTCGGTGTGCCCGCGCCAGCGCAGCCCGGCCCGCGCCCACGCCTGCTTGTTGACCGGACCCGTGGTTACCGCGTCGATGCGCCCCGCCGTTGCGTCCCGGACGGCGCGCGTGACCGCCTGGTAGGCCGCACGCCCGGCCACCGCCGATACCACGCCCGGCCGGCAGGCGCCGCTGCCCGGCGTTTCGTAGAGGACCGGCTCGCAGACCTCCAGCACCGACGGATCGCGCGCGGCGCGCCCGGCCACCTCCGGACCGATGCCGGCCGGATCTCCGGTCGTGATGCCGATGCGGGGGAGTGCCATGGGTTCGGACCGGCCGGCGCTCACGCGGAACCGCAGCCGCCGCAGCCCCCGGAGCCGGAGCCGCACGAGCCGGAGCCGCACGAGCCGGTGCGGCTGCACGACCCCTCGTGGGCGCAGCCGGCGAACTGCTCGCCCGCCGCGTTCGGCAGCTCGTAGCGCAGGCAGCACTTCAGCCGGCCGCACAGGCCGGACAGGCGCGACGGGCTGAGGCTGAGGTTCTGGCGCTTGGCCATCTTGATGGAGATCGGCTCGAAGCCCCGCAGCCACGTCGTGCAGCAGAGCGGGCGCCCGCAGGTGCCGTACCCGCCCAGCAGCTTCGCCTCGTCCCGCGCGCCGACCTGCCGCATCTCGATGCGGCAGTGGAACTCGGTCGCGAGGTCGCGGACCAGCTCCCGGAAGTCGACCCGTCCGTCGGCCGTGAAAAAGAAGACGAGATAGGCGCGGTCGAGCTGCTGCTCGGCCCGGATCAGCTTCATCGGCAGGCCGTGCTCGTTGATCTTGAGGGCGCAGATGCGTTGCGCGTCCCGCTCGCGGCGGCGGTGCTCGGCACGTGCCGCGACGTCCCGCGGCGTCGCCCGCCGGACCACCCGGTCGGCCGACTTCGGCGACGGCGCCACCCGCTCGGCCGTCTGCGGCAGGGTCGGGGCGACGGTGGCGTACGCGCGCTGCTCGCCCCGGGCGACGACCAACTCGTCGCCCGGCTTGAGCGGCGGCTCGAACTCGACGCCCTCGAGCAGGAAGCGCCGGACGCGCCCCACCGGGTCGAACTTGACGCTGACGAAAGGCGCCGCGGGAGTGCTCATGTTCGTGTCCTCAAATCCGGCACGCCACCCAGTCGGCCACCACCTTCGGACTCGCGTTCCGCTCCACCGCGTCGAGCGCCTCGTCGACGGCGGCGAACGCCTCCCGGCCGCGCGCGCCGCCCCAGGCGGCGGCCAGCTCGCGGAGCGCGCCGTCGAGGTCGGCGTTGGCGAGCGGCACGGCGGCGCCGGCCGCGATCGCCGCGACGTCGCGCAGCAGCGAAGCCAGAGCCCGCAACCGCTCGCGCAGCTCCCGCCGGTCGGCGGCCGGCGCGCGCTTCGAGCCCTTCCCCGCCGCCCCCGCCGCGAAGGCCCGGGCGCCGTCCAGGCGCGCCCGCGCGTCGCGCGCCGCCGACACCGACCGCAGCAACCCGACCGCCGCCTCGCGGGTCCCCTCCCGGTCGCTCGACGCCAACTGCAGGGCGCGGCCGGCGCTGCCGCCGGCCGCCGCGGCGGCCGCGCGGACGGCCCGCGCGTCGATTTCAGGCCGCCGCCTCAGGATTCCCGCGACCTCGTCGACGTCGAGATGGCCGAGCCGCAGGCGGGGACAGCGCGACCGGACCGTGTCCAGCAGCATGTCGGGCCGCGCCGTCACCAGCACGAACTGCGACCGTGGCGGCGGCTCCTCCAGCGTCTTCAACAGCGCGTTCTGGGCCGGCGGAAGAAGCAGATCGGCATCGTCGACGACGATCACCCGCCGCCGCCCCTCGAACGGGCGGTAGCCCACCTGCGCGAGCGCCTCCCGCACCGGGTCGATGCCGATCGACCCGCCTTCGCCGGGTGCGAGGACCACTACGTCCGGGTAGATGCCGCGCGCGATGCGCCGGCACGCCGAGCAGCTACCGCAGGCATCGACCGCGAGGCCGGACTCGTCCCGCCGCGGCGCGCCGCAGTTGAGCGCCTGGGCGATCGCCTCGGCCAGAAGCCGCTTGCCGACCCCGCCGGGACCGGTCAGCAGCACGCTGGGAGGCAGCGAGTCCCGCGCGACCGCCTGCGAGACGCGCGCGATCACTGCCCGGTGGCCGACGATTTCGTGGAACGGCATCGCCCTCGGCGGCATCGTAGCCCGAAAACCGTCGCCTGTGGCTCCGATTTCCGCCCAACCGACCCTCCCCAGGAGTCTACGCCATTTTCGTCACCACTTCGCAGGTCACGCCGGCGGGAATGTCGATTTCGACGAAGTGTTGATTGGCTGGCATTTCGCCCGCCCACGCCAGCTTTTCGAGCAGGGCCGTCGAATAGTACCTGGCAGCGTAGATGACGTCCTCACCCTGACGATTCCAGCGGCCTGCGTTCTCGGACGAACCGTCGCCGGAATAGACGGGATGGACTCCACTCGCATCACCGATGCGATACGCCCGCATCGACGTGGAAAATCGACGCGGCGTGGTCTCAGACGGCAACACCCGCCCGGGCCGCACCGATGAGCTTCACGACCCGCTTGGCGCCAGCGGACGATTCCCGGGCCACGGCCAGGGGCGTACGACCGCCGAGCAACTGGTGCGGCCGGTTGAGGAACCGGCGCGCGGCGGCCTCGTCTCCGCGCCACAGTTGCAACGCTTCGCGCCGCACGCACGCGAACGTCACCGGTTCGTGAACTTCTTCCGTGACCGGCTCGTGTAGCGCTTCCACTGTGGACATTTTACCTCTCCATCGCCCTCGCCGCTCGACACTGCATCAAGTGAAGCCACGATACTACAAGTCGAAAGACGGTGCCTCCCCCCGCGCCGCGAGCGTCAGGCTCGTGCGTCAGGGTGCCGCAGGATCCAGCTCGCCGCGTCCATCAGCGTGTCGGCGACGGCGTCGGGCCGGAGGCCCGCGGGCGGCGCCTGCTCCTGGCTCCGGCCGTACCCGGTCCTGACCAGGACGCCGCGTGCGCCGGCGGCGCGCGCCAGCGCCACGTCGGTCCACTTGTCGCCGACCACCACCGAGCGCGCCAAGTCGAGGTCGAGGTCCCTTACCGCGCGGTGGACGAGCCCGGGCAGCGGCTTGCGGCAGTCGCACTGCCGGCGATACGCCGCGACCGGCGCGTGCGGCTCGTGGGGACACTGGTAGTGCCCGTCCAGACGCTCGCCGATGGCGCCCAGGCGCCGGTCGATGACCCGCCGGACCTCGTCGACGAACGCCTCGGTCACGAAGCCGCGCGCCACCCCGCCCTGGTTGGTCACCACCACCACCGCGTACCCGGCGCGGCGCAGCAGGCGCACCGCGTCGAGGCTCCACGGAAACAGCCGCAGGCGCTCCAGGCGGTCGAGGTAGCCGACGTCCTCGTTCAGGGTCCCGTCCCGGTCGAGAAAGATCGCGGGCCTCATGACCGCCCCCGTTCACCCCGAGATTCAGCGATCATGTTACGTCGTTGTTGCATAATGGACACACGCCCGATAATGGTACGCAAATGAAGAACACATTCTCCGTTGCAGCGCTCGCCGTGACCGCCCTCTTCGTGATCGAACGACCGGTCGAGGCCTACCTGGATCCCGGCAGCGGCAGCATGCTGCTGCAGGTCCTCCTCGGCGGCTTCGCGGCGGTCGGCGTCGTGGCGAGGCTGTACTGGCATCGACTGACGGGACTTTTCACGCGAAAGACGGCCGAGCGCGGCAGGCGCTGACGGTGGCGCCGAACGGGCCTCCGAGCTTCGAGCCCGGATCCTTCCGGGACCCCGACACCCGGGTATTCCACCACGAGGGCGCGGTGTTCCGCGCCCTCACGCAACGCGCCCTGGCCGACTGGAGGCGGCTCGCGGACACCCGCTTCTACGGGCGGATGACCGGGCAGGGCCACCTCGTCGGCACGCGGGAGGTGACGGACCGGGAGGATCTCCCGGCCCTGGACCCGACGTGGGCGGCGGTGCTGGAGCATGCCCGCATCCCGGTCGTGTCGTACCCGTACGAGTGGTCCTTCGGCATGCTGAAGGAGGCGGCGCTCCTGCAACTGGACCTCGTGCTCGCGGCGCTCGACGAGGAGATGACGCTGAAGGACGCCACCCCGTTCAACGTCCAGTGGCTGGGAGTGCGCCCGACCTTCATCGACCTCGGCTCGTTCACCGCGTACGAGCCCGGCGACCCGTGGGCCGGATACCGCCAGTTCTGCGAGACCTTCCTGTACCCGCTCTTTCTGCAGGCCTACCGCAACGTGCCGTTCCATCCGTGGCTGCGCGGGCGCCTCGAGGGCATCACCGCCGGCGAGTGCCGGTCGCTGCTATCGGCCCGCGACTGCCTGCGACCCGGCGTGCTGGCGCACGTGTACCTGCAGGCCAGGGCGCAGGCCCGCTACGAGGACTCGGACGACGACGTCAGGGCAGAGCTGCACGCCGCCGGCTTCGGGGCCGCACTCATCCGGAACAACGTCGCCCGCCTGCGCCGGACGGTCGAGGGGCTGCGCTGGACGCCCGTGCGCTCCACCTGGTCCGAGTACGGTCGCGAGCACGGCTACGGCGATACCGATCTGGAGCACAAGGCCGCCTTCGTGCAGCGGGTCCTGGAATCGCGACGCTGGCCGCTCGTCTGGGACGTCGGCTGCAACACCGGGGTCTACTCCCGGCTGGCGGCCGGGCACGCGGACTACGTCCTGGCCCTCGACGCCGACCACGTCGTCATCGACCGCCTGTACCGGGCGTTGCGGGAAGAGGGACATGCCAATGTCCTGCCGCTGGTGGCCGACGTCGCCGACCCGTCGCCCGGCCTGGGCTGGCGCGGCCGGGAACGCCTTCCGCTCTCCCGGCGCTGCTCGCCGGAGCTCGTCCTGTGCCTGGCCCTGGTGCACCACGTGGTCATCGGCCGCAACGTTCCCTTCGACGACTTCACCGACTGGCTGGCGGGCTTCGGGGCCGAGGTGGTCCTGGAGTTCGTCGATCGCGGCGACCCGATGGTAGAGCGTCTGTTGCGCCAGCGCGACGGCACACCCCCCGACTATTCCCGCGGGACGGCCGAGGCCGCGCTGTCCCGGCATTTTCACCTGGTGGGACGGGAGACGTTGACCTCCGGGACCCGGACCCTGTACCACTGCCGGCCGAAAGCCGATGCGGATCTCTAGGGCGGACACACCGCCCGCCGGCCTGGAAGCGCTGCACGTGGCCGGCCTCTGGGCCGTGGCCGTGGCCCAGCCGCTGTTCGACCTGCTGAGCCGGAGCCCCGAGTTCTTCGTTGCCCACGACACCCGGCCCGGCGACCTGCTGAGACTGGTCCTGCTGCTCTGCCTGGCCGGTCCCGCGTGCGGGTGGGCGGTGCTCCGCCTCGCCCGCCGACTCGGCCGCCGGCCCCACGCCCTGGCCGCCGGCGTCGGGGTGGGCGCCCTGGCGGCGGCGGTCGCGCTCGCCGCCGTCAAGCAGGCCGGCGGCTGGAGCACCGAGGCGTCGTTCGGCATCGCCGCGGCTTGCGGCGCGCTGGCCGGCTGGAGCTACGTCCGGTCGGCCACGGCCCGCCTCTTTGCCACGTGCCTCTCGCCGGCGGCGCTCGTGGTGCCGGCCGTGTTCCTGATGCAGCCGGCGATCGCACCGCTGCTGTCGTCGAGCGGCGACGCGCCCGCGCCGATCGCGGGCGTAGCCTTCCACGACCCGGCTCCGCCGGTGGTGGTCGTCGTGTTCGATCAGTTTCCGCTGGTCTCGCTGCTGGACCGCGAGGGCGGGATCGACCCGCGCCTGTATCCGAACTTCGCCGCGCTGGCCGACGACGCGACCTGGTTCCGCAACGCCAGCGCGGTGAGCGGCTGGACGCAGGCCGCCCTGCCCGCGATCGTCACCGGGAACTACCCGGCGCCGGGACGGCTGCCGACGGCGAGCGACCATCCGGGCAACCTGTTCACCCTGCTCGGGTCGCACTACCGCCTCCACGTCCTGGAGCCGCTGACCGAGCTGTGTCCCGGGACGCTGTGCGCGTCCCACCGTCCCGGCGCGGGCGCCTGGCTCGCGGGGGTGCTGAGCGACCTGACCGTCGTCTATCCGCTGGCGGTGCTGCCGGCCGGCCTCTCCGCCGAGCTGCCGCCGGTCACCCAGTCCTGGCGCGACTTCGCGGCCGACGATACGTTCATCGGCCGCTGGAACACCCAGCGGGTGCAGGATCGACGCAGCAGCGCCGCCGACTACATCGCCTCGATCGCGCCGGCCGCCGGCGGCCGGCCGCCGCTCCACTTCCTGCACGTGCTGCTGCCGCACGAGCCGTGGATCCACCTGCCGGACGGACGCCCGCACACCCAGCGCCCCCAAATCGTCGCGGGGGTCCGGGATCGATGGCGCGAGGACGCCTGGGCCGTCACTCTCGACTACCAGAGGCACCTGCTGCAGGTGCAGTACACCGACGCGCTGCTGGGCGCGCTGCTGGAGCGCCTGCGCACCGTCGGGCTCTACGACGACGCGCTCATCGTGGTGACGGCGGACCACGGCGCCAGTCTGCGGCCGGGCCTGCGGTTCCGGCTGCCGACCGAGGAGAATTTCGCCGACGTCGCGGCCGTGCCCCTGTTGATCAAGCTGCCCGATCAGCAGCGGGGACGCGTCACGGGCGCGAACGTGGAGACCATCGACGTCCTGCCGACGCTCGCCGCCTCGATTGGGGTCCGTCCGCCCTGGGAGACCGACGGCGAGAACGTCCTCGCAGCCGGCCGGCCTCAGCGCCCCTCGAAAACGATGTTCCTGAACCAGGCGCGCGATCGGCTGCATGGCCCGGGCGACCTCGGCGCCGCGATCGCGGAGAGCGTCGCGCACAAGCTCGAGCGCTTCGAGACCGGAGATCCGACCCGACCCCGTCTGGGCGAGTACGGCAGACTCGTCGGCACGCCGGTCGCCGACCTGCTGTCGGATCGGCTGGCCCACTTCGAAGTCGTCGTCGACGACCTTCCCGCGCTGCGCAACATCGATCCGCAGGCCGACCTCGTGCCGGCGCGCCTCATGGGCGGGATCGTCCTGCGCGACGCCCAATCGGCCGTTCCGCCCCTCGCGGTCGCGGTCAACGGGGTGGTGGCGGCGGTCACGCGAGTCTATTCCTTTGCGGCGTTCGGGCACGCCCTGCCGTGGGAGGCCCTCGTCGACCCGGCCCTGTTGCGGCCGGGCGCCAACCGCGTGGGCGTGTTTGCGATCCGGCACGGCCCGGATGGCGCGGCGGTGCTGCTGGAAGCGCCCGGGATCGCGAGCCACCGGAGGGCGGTCAACCTGATCGCGCAGAGGATACCGGCGCTCCGGCACGTCGAGTCCTCCGGCTTTCTGCCTGCCGAAGGGACCGTGCACGGTCTGTTCCGCTGGACCACCGGCGCAGGGCGGCTATCGGTGGCGATCGATCCGCTGTTTCCACCGTCCGCGCTGACTGTCCGCATCCTGACGACGGGACCGCAGAAGCGACTGCGGATCGCGGTCAACGGATGCCCGCTGTTCGAGGGCCCTGTCTGGGGACGCTGGGAGGAGACCCTTCCGCTCGGCGCGTGCGCGCTGGACTCGCCCACCCTGGACATCGAGCTGCGCAGCAACACGCACCTGGGCACGACCCGGCCCCCGCGAGAGTTGGGCGTGGGGGTCGCCGCAATCGAGCTGCAGGGCGGCGGGTCGGCGCCGTAGTCGTCCACGCGGCACGGAGCCCGCGCGACCGGACACCGTGATGGGGTTGGGGAAAGTGAATGGCGGGGCCGACGAGACTCGAACTCGCGACCTCCGGCGTGACAGGCCGGCGTTCTAACCAACTGAACTACGACCCCGCAAGGTCAGCGCGCAACGGCTGCGCAGCAGACTGATTATATCGTATTTCCGGCCGCACGGTTGCACTCGAGGCCGGGGCCGGTGCGAGCGCTTCCCGCTGGAAACTGGTGGGCGGTACAGGAGTCGAACCTGTGACAACCGGTGTGTAAAACCGGCGCTCTACCACCTGAGCTAACCGCCCCGAAGCGGGCCGCAACCGGCGGCAACGGCAGAGCTGCGACTATACCGCGAACTCGTGACGGTCCGTGGCACAGGGCTACGGTCGCCCCGCCAGCCACGCCCTCGCGCACAGCAACGCCACCGCGGCGGCCAGCCCGAGCACGGCCAGGTGCTCGCCGTTGGCGGTGGCGCGGCGCAGGCTGAACCGGCGGGTCGGAGCCGTCGCGTCGCCCGCCGCGTAGCGCGCGTAGGTGTCGCCGAAGTCCGCCCGCAGGGTCGCCTCCTCGAGCCGGATCGCCGCCGCCGTCATCACGGCGAGGTACGCGAGCACGACGCCGGCCACGAGCGGCGAGGCGGCCGCCACGACGAAGCCGACGCCGATGAGGGTCGATCCGCAGTACAGCGGATGCCGCATCAGACCGTACGGCCCCGACATCGTCACCTCGCGGCCCTTGACGAGATGGCCGGCCGCCCAGATCCGCAGGCCCTCTCCCAGCAGCGCGATCGGGACCCCCGCCGCGATCGACCGCCACGACGGCCGGGCGCCCGCGAACGCCACGACTGCGACGGCGAAGCCGGCGATCACGCGGCGGCGCGCCACGTGGAACAGGAAGCGGAGGAACGGGTTGGCGTCGAGATCAAGCATGTCGGGTGCCGGCATCTCCGCTGCGTTCGATGCTCCGCAGGCGCCGGTCGACGGCGGCGCAGACCCGCTCGACCGCGATGGTGTCCAGACAGCCGGTTCGTGCCCGGCAGCGGCGCACCATGTGGACCTCGCGTCCCGTCCCGGCCCGCCGCGCGGCGCAGGCGCAGTCGGCAAACGCGGAGACGATCTCGTCGTCCGCCGACCAGGGCCCGTTGCGGACCGGATCGCTCGGCCCGTACAGGCCCACCACCGGCGTCCCGAGCGCGGCGGCGAGGTGCAGCGGCCCGGTGTCGCCCGATACCAGCAGCGCACCGGCCCGCAGCAGCGCGGCCAGCTCGACGAGGTCGGTCGGGGGCGCCGGCACCGCCGCGCCAGCCGCCGCCGCCACCACGGCGGCGGCGCGGGCCTCGTCCCCGGGACCCCATAGCACGACGCACGGCCGGCCGTGCGCGCGGGCGACGTGCGCCGCGACCGCGCCGTAGCGCTCGGGCGGCCAGCGCTTCGTGGACCACGCGGCGTTGGGGTTGATCATGACGTAGCCGCCGCCCGCCGGGCCGAGACGCCGCCGCAGCGCGTCCACGGCCGGCGACGCACCCACCCGGATCGGGAATCTCCAGTCCCGGTCGGCCACCCCCAGGGCGCCGAGAATTCCCAGGTTGCGGTCGACGACGTGCCGCGGGCGGCCCGGGTCGGCGGTCTCGGTATGGAGCCAGCGCGCCCAGCGCTCGCGCAGGAACGGCGCACTGAAGCCGACGACGCGGCGCGCGCCGCTGAGCCGCGCCACGAGCGCCGACTTGCCGAGTCCCTGCACGTCGAGGGCGACGTCGTACGGCACTTCCCGCAGCTCGCGGCGCAGCGCCGCCCAGCCCGCCACCGCCGGCCGGCCGCGCGTGCGCAGCACGAGGCGGCGGTCGAGCCCCGGCACCAGGTCCAGCAGGCCGGCGTAGCGTTCATCGATCACCCAGTCGACGACGGCGCCCGGAAACCGGCGCCCGAGGGCGGCGACGACCGGAATCGTGTGCACGACGTCGCCGAGCGCCCCGAGACGGACGATCAGGACACGCATCTGGTCGGTCCGGCTCATCCGGGCCGCGCCCGGGATATCCGGCTCAGGAGGTCGCGCGTCGAGTGGTCCTTCGGGTCGCCGACGATGGCGGTCCGCCCGCCGTAGGCGCGCACGACCTCGCGCTCCGGCACCGTATCCACGGTGTAGTCGGTCCCCTTGCAGTGGACGTCGGGACGCAATCGCTCCAGCAGACCGGCAACCGTGGCCTCCTCGAAGATCACGACGTAGTCGACCATCTCGAGCGCCGCCAGAATCTCCGCCCGCTCCGCGGCGTCCTGCAGCGGTCGGCCGCTCCCCTTCAGCGCCGCCACCGACCGGTCGGCGTTGACGGCGACGAGTAGCCGGTCGGCCTCCGCCGCCGCGCCTCGCAGGTAGCGGACGTGCCCGACGTGCAGAAGATCGAAGCATCCGTTGGCGAGCGCGACGGTGCGCCCGCCAGCGCGGTCCGCCGCCACCAGCGCCGCGGCCCGATCGTGCGAGACGACCACCCCCACCGCCCTCAGCGCTCCGCTCGCCGACCGCGCTCGAGATCGGCCCGGATCGCCCGGATCAGCTCGCTGCCGGCGACCGTCGCGGTGCCGCGCTTCATCACCACCAGGCCGCCCGCGTAGTTGGCGAGGCGCGCCGCCTCGTACAGCGACGCACCGGCCGCGAGGGCGAGCGTGAGCGTAGCGACGACGGTGTCGCCCGCCCCGGTCACGTCGGCCACCTCGTCGGACCCGAACATGCCGATGTGGTCGGTCGCCATACCGGGGACGAACACCGCCATCCCGCGGCTGCCGCGGGTGACGACCACGCCGCCCGCCTCCGTCCGCTCCAGCAGATCCCTCCCGGCGCGCTCGAGGCGCGCCGGATCGTCGCCGATCGGCCCGCCGAGCACCTGCTCCGCCTCCGCCTGGTTCGGCGTGCACGCGGTGCAACCCCGGAAGGCGGCCAGGTTGTGGCGCGAGTCGACGAGCATCGGAATCGGCAGCCGCCCGCCGCCCGCCGCGAGTCGCTCGCGCAGCCGGGCGAACAGCGCCGGCGTCACCAGCCCGGACCCGTAGTCCGAGACGAGCACCGCGTCGCAGCCGTCGAGCGCGTCGAGCGCCGCCTGCCCGAAGTCGGCGGACGCCGCGGCCGGATCGCCGCACGGCCCGCGATCGACCCGCACGATCTGCTGGCGCGCCGTATGCAGGCCTCCGGCGAGGATACGGGTCTTGACCGGCGCCCGATAGCCCGCCGGGCGCAGCACGCGCGAGGTGTCGACCCGCGCCCGCAGCCCGTCCAGCAGCTCCCGGTCGCCGGGACCGACGAGGCCCACGAGCCGGGCCTCGCCCCCGAGGGCCCCGGCGTTGCTCGCCGCGTTGCCGGCGCCGCCGGGCACCACCGCGGTGCGATCGTGCTCGAGGATGAGGACAGGAGCCTCGCGCGAGACGCGGGCCGGGCGCCCGTAGAGGAACTGGTCGGCGATGACGTCGCCGATCACCAGGATCCGCCGTCCGGCGAATCGCTCGGCCAGACCGACGAGCCGGGATGGGAGGTCGGCTTCGTGCCGCTGCGGGTACGCTCCTGGCGGTGGACTCACGGTAGGGCGCCTGGATTCTAGCCCGAAAACCGTCGCCTGTGGCTCCGATTTCCGCCCAACCGGGCCTGCCTGGAAGTCTGCCCCGTTTCTACGGCGCAGACTCCTAGTGGTCCGTCACGTCAGAATCTTCGGATATACGGACTTGAGTTTGCAGCGCGCATCGTCGACCTTCATCTGCCAGTCGACACCGCGTTGCGTGCGGTTGGCGTCGGTGGACCACGCCGACACTTCGCCGCGCAGAGTCTCAAGGTCGCCGATGCGGCGCCCGCGCAGGCATTGACGCGTCATGGCACTGAGTTCGTTCTCCGCGATGTTCAGCCAGCTCCCGTGACGCAACGTGCGTGTGGCAGCGCTGGCCCCTCGACGACGTGAACCGAGTTCGGCCCGGCGGCGTCTTGCCTGATGAGACCGGGATGGAGACGACAGCGGCGCCTCTCACGGACGGAACCGAGACGAATCGGCACGTGAGTTCGAGACCCGCCTCGTCGAGCAGGTCGCCCGAAACGCCGAGGCGACGGGCGGAAAGACAGGAAGGGCCAGAGGACTCCGCTGTTCCCGACCGGGCCAATCCCACAAAATTGGTTGACTAAGTCCTATTGCAAGACTACCCTTGAGCCGATCATGACCATGGTGAACGTTCACGAAGCCAAGACCCAGCTCTCGCGGCTTCTCGAACGCGTGCGCGCCGGCGAGGAAATCGTGATTGCGAAGGCGGGCAAACCGTGTGCTCGCCTGACGCCGTTGGAGCCGCCGCCGGAGCGCGTACTCGGGCGTTATCGCGATCGTGACGGCGTCGTGCCGGACTCGGTGTTCGAACCGCTGACCGAGGCCGAGCTGGCTGCGTGGGAAGGCGACGGATGAACCTGCTGCTGGATACGTGCACGCTGCTGTGGGCGTGGGGCCAGCCGGAGAAGCTCAGCCGCCGGCTGCAAGGATTGCTGCGGGATCCGCACAACCGGATCTGGGTCAGCGCCGCGAGCGCTTGGGAACTGGCGACCAAGCATCGCGTCGGCAAGTTCCCACACGGTGGACACATCCTCGCCGAGTGGGACGAGCGCATCGCGCGGGATGGATTCCGCCAACTGGCCATCGGCTTCAGCCACGCATTGCGGGCCGGCTCGATACCCGGCCCGCATCGGGATCCGTTCGACCGCATGATCGCCGCCCAGGGCCTGATCGAGACACTCCGCATCGCGACTCCCGATCCGGAAATCGCCGGCCTCGGCGCGGATACGATCTGGTGACGTGAGTGAGTAGAGGTCGGACGGCTTGGCCACGCCTTGTTTGTCCAGGCTTCCTTCGACCACGAGCGCCGACGTCAAAGGCGCCGCCGGGAGCGACCTGGCCAGCGGCCTAATGTTTACTCATGAGCCTCTTGCAAAACCCTTGGTCGGCCGGGTTTTCCTACCCGAGGCAGAGGGAACGGACGGTCAGCGGGGTGGGACGCAGCGTTCGTAGGATTAGGATAGCAGCCGTCACCGGCGCCGGGGAACCGGAGACACGGGGTCTCAAGGGACCTCTGGGACCTCCCGGTCGGTTATGAGGGCGAGCGCGCGCGACGAGACGTGGCGCATTTCCCTCACGACCCGTTCCAGTTCGCGGTTGTTCTCGAGCCACTCCTGGTAGAGGGCGAGTTCGTCTTCGGAGAGCAGCAGGCTGACCGTTTTTCCGCGCACCTTGTGTGTCCAGTAGCGGTACGGGCCGTGACGCGCGTCCGGGTCGCGGTGGCAGCGGCAGGCAGGCTTCCCGCACGTGAGACGGCGGGTCTGGATACTGCCCTGGCGGACAAACCCGAGCGTTTGCAACTCCGCCTTGAGCGCATCGTATTGTTCGCTGTACCGGCGCATCGGGTTCCGGCGGCCCATCGGTTCCCTCCTTGACCTCACTCCTACACTACTATATATAGTAGGCGCTGGGAGCAGTCAAGCCATGCAGAACCTGCGCGCCTCGTTCGCCGCCTACTGGGAGTCAATCCAACAGGGCCTGTTTCCCCGGTTGGAGCAGGTGTTGGGTTCGCTGACCGAGAAACAGCAGCAGTTGGTGCAGACCCTCGAGGTGATCCGTATCGAGCAGATGATTCCCTCGCGCTTGCGGATGCCGGGCCGCCCCCGCAAGGACCGCGCGGCGGTGGCGCGCGCCTTCGTCGCCAAGGCGGTCTACGACATGCCGACCACGCGCCTGCTGCTGGACCGGTTGGCCACCGACGTGGTGCTGCGCCGCATCTGCGGCTGGGAGCGGCGGCGCGAGATGCCAAGCGAGTCGGTCTTCTCTCGCGCCTTCGCCGAATTCGCCCACTCCCAGTTGCCCCAGCGCGTGCATGAAGCGTTGCTCCAGAAGACGCACGGCGACCGTTTGGTGGGCCATCTGTCCCGAGACTCGACGGCCATCGAGGGGCGCGAGAAGCCGGCCGCGAAGGAGAAGTCGCCTCCGCCGCCCAAGCGCAAGCGGGGCCGGCCGAAGAAGGGTGAAGAACGGCCCAAGACACGCAAACGCCTCGACCGGCAACCGAGCATGACCCTGCAGGAGATGCTCGACGACCTGCCGGCCGAGTGCAGTGTGGGCACGAAGAAGAACAGCAAGGGCTACAGGGACACCTGGGTCGGCTACAAGTTGCACATCGACGTGGCCGACGGCCAGATTCCGGTCAGTTGCATCCTGACGTCCGCCTCGCTGCACGACAGCCAGGCCGCCGTTCCACTGGCCACCCTGTCGGCCCAGCGGGTGGACAATCTGTATGACCTGATGGATGCCGCCTACGACGCGGTGCAGATCCGCGAGCACAGCCGCGCACTCGGCCACGTCCCGCTGATCGATATCAACCCCCGCCGTGACACTGCGCTGGCCGAAGAACTGCAGACCGAAGCCCGGCGCCTGAAGCGTCTCGGCTTGCAGCTTCCCGAACAGGTTCGGTACAACGAACGCACGGCGGGTGAGCGCGTCAATGGCCGACTCAAGGACGAGTTCGGCGGGCGCCACGTCCGAGTCCGCGGCAACGCGAAGGTGATGTGCCACTGCATGTTCGGCGTGCTGGCGCTCACCGCCGACCAGCTCCTGCGGCTGGTGACGTAAACCAACGCCTCGCCGGCCAACGCGCATCCCCTTCCGGTCGCCCGACAGGCGTCAGTCACCAACCGGTGTCTCCAACGCCCGGTGGGAAAACCCTCGAACTCCCTGATTTCCGCCTCTTGGGTCGCCGCCGGTCCTCCCGCCCCGCATTCTCGGTCGGGATCCAGGCAAAACGATGTTCACCAGAAGAACTTGTGCTCCGAGCCGAGCTACGCCAAGAGTTTTGCAAGCGGCTCTCATGGCAATGCACTAGCCCGAAAACCGTCGCCAGCGGCGATGCATCCACAGCCACAGGTACGGGTCGCGCCGGACGTACCGCTCCAGCAGATCGGTGCAGCGCTGCGTATAGACGCGAACCGCGTCGGGATCGTCCGGGTCCGGCGGGGTAATCGGCGCCTCGTAGACCAGCCGGTAGCGGTTGCCGGGCAGGGGCAGCGCGAAGACCGGAACGATGGCCGCGCCGGTGTGCAGCGCGAGCGACGCGATCGCCGACGTCGTCGAGGCGGGGCGCCCGAAGAAGTCGACGTCGACGGCGCTGCGATCCTGGATGTGCTGGTCGATCATCATGCCGACGGATCCGCCGCGGCGCAGCTCGCGCAGCAGCTCGCGCAGCGCCCCCTGCCGCGGCAGCACGCGCGTGCCGACCCGGGTGCGAATCCGCTCCACGAGCCGTTCGAGGAGCGGGTTGTCCAGGGTGCGCGCGACCATGACGATGGGCCGGAAGCGCAGCGCATGCACCATGATCTGCAGTTCCCAGCTTCCGAAGTGACCGGCGAAGTACATCACCCCCCGGCCGCGGGCCATCGCCCGCCGGACGTGCTCGGCGCCCTCGACGTCGACCAGCGGCAGCATCTGCTCCAGGCTCATCGCGTCGAAGCAGAGAAAGTCGACGATGTGGCGGCCGAGCTGCGCGAACGTCGCGCGCAGGACGGCCCGGCAGTCCGCTGCCGTCCGCTCCGGGAATGCCGCGCGCAGGTTGGCCACCGCCAGCTCGCGGCGCGAGCCGTGGAGACGATGGAAGAGCGCCCCGAGCGCCCCGCCGGCGGCCAGGCTCACCCGCCGCGGAAGCGTCCTCGCCAGCATCCGGACCGCCAGGACGGCGCCGTACTCCAGCCGGTGGCGGCTCGAGACGCTCACCTGCCGTCTCCCGCGTCGGCGACGCGCTCGAGCAGCCACGCCCGAAAGCGGTCGGCCGGCTCGACCGTCACGCGCAACGGCACGGCGGCGACGGCGAAATCGAACGGCGCGAGCGGTGCAAGGCGCACGGCGTCCTTCTCGGTGGTCAGCACCAGGCCGGCGCCGTGCGCGGCGGCCAGCGCGGCGATGCGGCGCACGTCGGCCGGCGTGAACGGATGATGATCCGCGAACGCAAGCGCGCCGGCAACTTCGAATCCGGCGGCGGCCAGCGCGTGCCGGAAGCGTTCCGGCGCGGCGATGCCCGCCACTGCCAGCACGCGGCCTGCCGACAAGCCCGCCCGCGCGGTCGTGCCCCCGATCGGGCGGGGAGGCCCCAGCGATCGGCGCAACAGAAACCAGGTCGGCACGCCGAGCCGTTCGGCCACCGCGCCGGCCGCGGCGGCGTCGGACGCCTCGACGACGAGGGCGTCGGCCAGGCGCGCCGCCGCCGGGCGCTCGCGCAGGCGTCCGGCGGGGAACGTCGGCTGGTCCACGTCGTCCGCGCTGGCGAGCACGAGGTCGAGGTCGCGGGCGAGCTGCAGGTGCTGGAACCCGTCGTCCAGGACGTGCACGGTCGCGCCCAGCCGCGTCTCGGCCAGACGCCCCGCCGGGTAACGTTCGCGGCTCACCAGGACCGACACGCCGGCGAGGCGCTCGGCGAGCATGCGCGGCTCGTCGCCGGCGGTGTCGATTCCGGCGCGCAGCCCCTCCGGGTCGCGCACGACGACGACGCCGCGGGTGCGCATCCGCCGCCCGTAGCCGCGGCTCAGGACGGCCGGGCGTTCTCCCGCGTCCCGCAGCAGCTCGGCGACGAGGGCGGCCAGCGGCGTCTTGCCGCTCCCGCCGGCGGCCAGCGCGCCCACGCTGACGACCGGCCGCGACAATCGGCGCCGCGCACCCGGGCGCTCGTACCACCGGCGGCGCCACGCGGCCCCGCGCGCGTAGAGAGCGCTCAGCGCGCTCAGCACGTCCCGGCCTCCGCCGCGGCGCTCGGCCCTGTCCCCGGCGGCAGCAGCTCCGCCGCCGCCTCCAGCGTGCGCCGCGTTGCCCCGCGGTTCCGGTCTACGACGGCGCGCGCCGCCTCGCCGAACCGCGATCGCAGTTCCCCGTCCTGCATCAGGCCGGCCAGCGTCTCCTCCAGCTCATCCGCGTCCCGCACCTGGATCGCCGCGCCGCGCGCCACGAGCTCGCGCGCCACGTCGGCGAAGTTCTCCATGTGGGGGCCGAAGACGATCGCCCGGCCGAACGCCGCCGGCTCGATCGGGTTGTGACCGCCGGCCGGGACGAGGCTCCCGCCGACGAACACCGCCGACGCGATCTCGAACAGCCGGCCCAGCTCGCCCAGCGTGTTCAGGATCACCACCTCGGCGCCGGGATCACGCCCAGGTTCGAGAGCACTTCGCATCCGCACGCGATACCCTGCGCGCTCGGCGATCCCCCGCGCTTCGTCGAACCGCTCCGGATGGCGCGCGGCGATCACCAGCAGCGCGTCCGGTGCCGTCTGCCGGACGCGGCCGAACGCGCGCAGCACCGCCTCCTCTTCGCCGCGCAACGTGCTGGCGGCAATCAGCACCGGCCGGGTCCGCGCGAAGTCGAACGCCGCCCGCAGGCCGTCATCCGTCGCCGCCCCTGCCCCGGAATCGAGCGGCGACCCGGTCGGCCGGCCGCCGACCGCGTCGAACTTCAGGCTGCCGGTGACCACCACGCGGCCCGGGTCCGCCCCGATTGCCACGAACCGCTGCGCCCATGCCTCCGTCTGTGCGCAGACGCGCCCCACGTCGGCCAGCACCCGCCGCATGCAGCCGCGAACGAGACGATAGCGTCGGAACGAGCGGTCGGACAGCCGGCCGTTGACAATCAGGGAGCCCACCCCGCGCCGCCGGCAGGCCCGAAGCAGATTCGGCCAGATCTCGGTATCGACCACGAGGAGCAGCTCCGGCGCGATCCGGTCGAGGGCGCGGTTCACGAACGAGGGGAAGTCGAACGGCGCGTAGCACACCGCGTCGACCTCGCCACCGAAGCCACGGGCCACCCGCTGCCCCGTCGCGGTCGTTGTGGACACGACCAGGCGGTGCTCCGGATACGCCGCCCGCAGCGCCCGCAGCAGCGGCCGGGCCGCGAGCACCTCGCCGACGGAGACGGCGTGCACCCAGATGGACGGCCGGCGGTCCGGATTGACCGCGGCCGGCAGGCGGCCGAACCGCTCGCGCAGACTTCCGGGCTCCTTGCCCCGGCGCCACACGCCGTACGCGGTCGCCGGCAGGACGGCCAGGAAGTAGACGAACAGCAGGATGGTATAGATGAGATGCATCGAAGTCGGGGGGACCGGCTACTCGCGGCGGAGGCGATCGAGCTGGTTCCTTGTCGCCGTCCATGGCGCGTCGGACGGCTCGGTAAGCAGATTTTACCCCCCTTCGGCCGTTTGACCGGCTTCTGCGGCCGTCGGTACAATTGTTCGTTTGGCTTCCGCACGGGAGGCCCCGCCGGGGAGTGCAACGCCGCAATTGTCGGCTGTCACATTATCGAAACAACAGGATCGTCGAGATGCAAGGTCTCACGGAGGAGAAGCAATGGCCATCAAGGTGGGAATCAACGGGTTCGGACGGATCGGTCGGAACATCATGCGGGCCGCCCTGCAGAGCGGGGATCGGGAAATCGATTTCGTCGCCGTCAACGACATAACGAATCCGGAGACGCTGGCCCACCTGTTCAAGTACGACTCGGTGCTCGGCAACCTGTCCGACGAGGTCGCGGTGGAAGGCGACGGGCTGCGCGTCGGCGCGCGCCACTTCAAGGTGCTGTCCGAGCGCGACCCGGCGGCCCTGCCCTGGGGCGACCTCGGCGTGGACATCGTGGTGGAGTCGACCGGCCTGTTCACCAAGCGTGACGACGCGGCCAAGCACCTCGCCGCGGGCGCGAAGACCGTGATCATCAGCGCGCCGGCCAAGGGCCCCGACCTGACCCTGGTGCTCGGCGTCAACGACGACACCTACGACCCGGCGCAGCACAGGATCATCTCCAACGCGTCGTGCACCACCAACTGCCTGGCCCCGGTGGCCAAGGTGCTTCACGAGAGCTTCGGCCTGCTCCGCGGCTGGATGACGACGGTCCATTCGTACACCAACGACCAGAAGCTGCTCGACCTGCCGCACAGCGATCTGCGGCGGGCGCGGGCGGCCGGCATCTCGATGATCCCGACCACCACCGGCGCCGCGGCCGCGGTCGGCCAGGTGCTGCCGGAGCTGCAGGGCCGGCTCGACGGAATCGCGATGCGGGTGCCGACCCCCAACGTGTCGGTGGTCGACCTGGTGGCCGAGATCGGCAGCAAAGCCAGCGCGGAAGAGATCAACGCCGCGTTCGGCGCCGCGGCCAGCGGCCCGCTCGCCGGCATCCTCCAGTTGTCGCGGGAACCGCTGGTCTCGATCGACTTCAAGGGGAATCCGCACTCGTCTATCGTCGACGCGTCGTACACGAAGGTGATGGAGGGCGACTTCGTCAAGGTGCTCTCGTGGTACGACAACGAGTGGGGCTACTCGTCCCGCTGCGTCGACCTGGTGAAGCTGATCGCGGCCAGGAGCGCGTAGGCGGTCAAGCGTGGCCAAGCGCTCCATTCGCGACCTCGACCTCGCCGGCCGGCGCGCGTTCGTGCGCGTCGACTTCAACGTGCCGCTGGCGGAGGGCGCCGTGGCCGACGACACCCGCGTGCGGGCGGCGCTGCCGACGCTGCGGTACGCCCTCGACCGTGGCGCATCGCTCGTGCTGGCCTCGCACCTCGGCCGGCCGCAGGGCAGGCCGAAGCCAGAGCTGAGTCTCCGGCCGGTGGCGGCGCGGCTGGCGGAGCTGCTCGGCCGGGGGGTGAGCTTCGCTGCCGACTGCATCGGCGAGCCGGCCCGGCAGGCGATCGCGGAGGCCGGTCCGGGCGGCGTGACCCTGCTGGAAAACCTCCGCTTCCACGCGGGGGAGGAATTGAACGACCCTGACTTCGCGGCGGCGCTGACGGCGCTGGCGGACGTCTACGTCAACGACGCGTTCGGCTCGGCGCACCGCGCCCACGCCTCGACCGCCGGCATCGTCGGACACATGGCCGACGCCGCGGCGGGACTGCTGCTCGACCGCGAGCTGGAGCACCTGGGGGCCCTGCTGGCCGCCCCGGAGAGGCCGTTCGTGGCGGTGCTCGGCGGCGCGAAGGTGTCCGGCAAGCTGGAGGTCATCGAGAACCTGCTGCCGCGGGTCGACGCGCTGCTCGTCGGCGGGGCCATGGCCTACACCTTCTTCCGGGCACGCGGGCTGCCGACCGGCCGCTCGCTGGTCGAGCCGGATCTGGTCGAAACCACGCGGAGCGTCGAGCGCAGCGCGGCCGAGCGCCACGTGCGGCTGGAGCTGCCGGCGGATCACGTGGTCGCCACCGGGCTCGAAGCCGGCGCCGCCTGCGAGTGCCTCGCGGTGGACGACCCGGCCATCGGCGAGCGGCTGGGCGTCGACGTCGGCCCTCGGACGCAGAAGACCTACGCGGACATCATCGGCTCGGCGCGGACGGTAGTCTGGAACGGACCGCTGGGCGTGTTCGAGGTCGACGCGTTCAGCCAGGGGACGCTAGCCGTCGCGCGGGCGGTCGCCGCCTCGGACGCCACGACCGTCGTCGGCGGGGGCGATTCGGTCGCAGCCGTCGCCAAGGCCGGGGTCAGCGAGCAGGTGACGCACATCTCGACCGGCGGCGGGGCGTCACTGGAGTTTCTCGGGGGCCGCACCCTGCCGGGCGTCGCGGCGCTGCCGGACAGCGAATGAGCGCTCCGGCCGGGATGGAGAGAACGATGCGCAAGCCGGTACTGGCGGCCAACTGGAAGATGCACAAGACGGTCGCCGAGGCGACCGCGTTCACGACGGCGTTCCTGCCCCTGGTGGCCGACGTCGCCGACGCCGAGATCGTGCTGGCGCCCCCGTTGACGGCGCTCGCGGCGGTGGCCGGCGCCTGTCGCGGCAGCAACGTCGCCGCCGCCGCGCAGAACGTCCACTGGGAGCCGCAGGGAGCGTTCACCGGCGAGGTGAGCCTGGCAATGGTCCAGGACGCAGGCGCGAGCCACGTCATCGTCGGCCACTCCGAGCGGCGCCACCTGTTCGGCGAGGACGACGGCGCGGTCAACCGCAAGACGCGGGCGGTCCTCGCGGCCGGCCTGACGCCGATCGTCTGCATCGGCGAGACCCTCGCCGAGCGCGAGGCAGACGAGACGGCGGCGGTCCTCGACCGGCAGATCGCCGGCGGGCTGGCCGGACTGGCCGCCGCTGAGGTGGGCTCGATCGTCGTCGCCTACGAGCCGGTCTGGGCCATCGGCACCGGCCGCACCGCAACGCCCGAACAGGCGCAGGAGGCGCACGCGCACGCCCGCCGGCGCCTGGCGGCGCTGGTCGGGCTGGAGGCCGCGGACGGCTGCCGCCTGCTGTACGGTGGGAGCGTCAAGCCCGCCAACGCCGCCGACCTGTCCGCCCAGCCGGACGTCGACGGGGCGCTCGTCGGCGGCGCCAGCCTCGACCCGCACGGCTTCGCCGAGATCGTCGCTGCCGGCCGACCGCGCTGATAGGAGTATCATTAGAGGCTGTGCTGAACATCATTCTGTCCGGCGTCTACGTGCTCTCGTGCCTGCTGCTGATAGTCGTCGTGCTGCTTCAGCAGGGCAAGGGCGGCGACATCGCCGCCGCGTTCGGCGGCGGGGGCTCGCAGGCCGCGTTCGGCGCGCGCGCCGGCGCCTCGTTGCTGACCCGCGTGACGACGGTGCTCGGGGCGACGTTCATGGCCGGCTCGCTGGTCCTGGCGATGATCGGACAGCGGGGACCGAGCTCGGTGCTCGGCGGCCTCGACGCGCCGGAGACGGCGCCCGTCGAGGTCGAGGAGCCGGCGACCCTGCCGGAGCCGTCCCCAGCGGACGAAGACTCCGAGACCGGGGACTCGGCGACGACCGAAGATCCGCAGTAGCCGCGCCGGAACGTCCGGCCGGACGCCCGCCCACGAACGCGGAAGTGGCGGAACGGCAGACGCGCCAGCTTGAGGGGCTGGTGAGCCAATGGCTCGTGGGGGTTCAAATCCCCCCTTCCGCACCAACCTCCTGCCGAACAGCGGAATGAAGTCAGCACTGCAGCAACGCGCCGAAGCCGCCGCCGAGCGGTTCAGCACGGCCAGGAAACCGGTGGTGATCGAGGAACAGCTCGAAGAGGAGATCCTGTTTCTTCCCGCGGACACCGCGGCGCCACTCTTCGAGGCGGGGATCTGGATCGGCAAGACGGCGGCGCAACAGCTTGTCGATTTGTTCACCACCAAGGGCGCGTTCAGAAGCCGTGAGACGGTGGAGTCCGACCTCGAGCTGGTTCAGGCGCTGCCGGTCGTGGTGGTGCGCAACCGGCGCGGCGACATCCTGCGACTGAAGCGCAAGGAGCAGCGCAAGGACAACCCGCTCCACGGCAAGATCGTGATCTGGGCCGGCGGTAATATCAGACGGGAGGACGGCGCCAATGGGCCATCCATCGGACACGGCGCGATTCGTGAGCTTCAGGAGGAGCTCCGTCTCAGCGTCGAGCCACGGGAACTGAAGTTGCTCGGCGCGGTCTGGATCCGGAGTCGAGACGGCGACAGGACGCGCCGCCACGTCGCCATCGTCCATGAGTGGCGTGCGCAGACGGACGACGTCGCCGTCGCCCTGAGCGCCACCGAGTTTTTCGAGCGCCGGGGCACGTCACTCAGCGGGAGCTTCGTCGCGCCGCATCAGCTTGCCACGGATGTCGACGACGGCCGGATCTGCGAGCCCTGGAGCGTCGAGATCGCCCGGCACCTCTTGCCCGAAAGCGAGCTCGTGGCACAGCGCCTCGTCTGAAGATGTTCACCCACCATCCACATTGACTCGACCATGCAGAGAATCGTGACCGTGGGGCTGCTGCTGCTGCTTGCCGCAGGGGCGCATTCCCGATTTCCCGGAGCAGTGTGTAGGCAAAGATGGACTGTGAGGCTGGGGGAGGTTGAGCCGGTCTTCGGACAGACGGGGAGGGTGGTACTGGACATTACGGCTCGGACTGCCCATGATGGTGCGTTGAAATGGACAAGAGCGCCATCGACACCCCGAGCCGCGAGGTCGATCTTGGCAACATTCCCGTCCACCTGCGCACTGCCCTCCGGCGGGCGCTGGAGTTTGAGGCGCGTGCTCCAGCGCCCAGGTCGGCAGAGGAAGCGGAGCAGTGCGAAGAGCAGCTGCGGGCCATCGCGGACGAGTTCTTCGGCGCCCTCCTCACCCCCGTGCTGCAACGCGCGGTGCGCTCCGCCGCGGTTGGCGACGCGGCGAGCGCCCTCGTGCGCCACCTGCCCCGGCGGATGCGGAGCGACGGCCTGGAGACCGTCAACGTTCGCACCTCCCGGGGCACGACGGTGCCGGTCACGACGCCGTACTACCGCGAGAAACACGCCCGTCGGGCGAAGCGGAGGCCGGGACTCTACCCCGCCTTGGTGGTGCTGGGCATCTACGACCGGTGCACGCCGAAGCTGGCCTCCGATGCAAGCCGCGCGGTCGCCATGCTCAGCTCGCTGGCCGAAGCGCAGGCGCAGCTCCGCCGGGCGCATTCCCGATTTCCCGGAGCAGTGCAGTGTGTAGGCAAAGATGGACTGTGAGGCTGGGGGAGGTTGAGCCGGTCTTCGGACAGACGGGGAGGGTGGTACTGGACATTACGGCTCGGACTGCCCATGATGGTGCGTTGAAATGGACAAGAGCGCCATCGACACCCCGAGCCGCGAGATCGATCTTCGCAACATTCCCGTCCACCTGCGCACTGCCCTCCGGCGGGCGCTGGAGTTTGAGGCGCGTGCTCCAGCGCCCAGGTCGGCAGAGGAAGCGGAGCAGTGCGAAGAGCAGCTGCGGGCCATCGCGGACGAGTTCTTCGGCGCCCTCCTCACCCCCGTGCTGCAACGCGCGGTGCGCTCCGCCGCGGTTGGCGACGCGGCGAGCGCCCTCGTGCGCCACCTGCCCCGGCGGATGCGGAGCGACGGCCTGGAGACCGTCAACGTTCGCACCTCCCGGGGCACGACGGTGCCGGTCACGACGCCGTACTACCGCGAGAAACACGCCCGTCGGGCGAAGCGGAGGCCGGGACTCTACCCCGCCTTGGTGGTGCTGGGCATCTACGACCGGTGCACGCCGAAGCTGGCCTCCGATGCAAGCCGCGCGGTCGCCATGCTCAGCTCGCTGGCCGAAGCGCAGGCGCAGCTCCGCTCCGACGGCATCGCCCTGGATATCAAGACCCTCCGCTCGACCGCCTATCGCTACGCTGCGCGGGCCCGAGCGGCCCAGCAGAGCGCGGCGTGCGGCCTGCTGGACCGCGTGACCGGCAAGCGGGTGGTCGTCTCCCTCGACGGGGGCCGCGTCCGTGTGAGGCGCAAGAAGCGTGGCCCCAAGACGAAGAAGGGGCGCAACCGATTCCATACCGACTGGAAGGAACCGAAGCTCCTCATCCTGTACGTCGTCGGCGACGACGGGCGACCGTCTCAGACGTGGGCCCCGATCATCGACGGCACGCTCCGGGGACCGGAGGCGGTCTTCGCCCTGCTGTTGTCGTACGCGCGGCAGATCGGCCTCAACGCCGCTGACAAGGTGCTCTTCATCGCCGACGGCGCGCCCTGGATCTGGCAACGCATCCCGCGCCTCATCGCCGCGCTCGGGCTCTCGCCGACACAGGTGCTGGGGCTGATCGACTTCTATCATGCCGCGAAGCAACTCTCCGACGCGGTCAAGCTGCGCCGCTGGAGCGCGACGCAACGCACCCGCTGGCTCAACCGCACGCGGGGGCTGCTCAAGCGAGCACGGGTGGACGAGGTGATCACGGCCCTGCGGGAGCTGTGCCGCGGGCGCACGGCCGGCAAGATCCGCACGCACCTCAACTACTTCCTGAAGAACCGTCATCGTTTCGCCTACACCACAATGGTCGGGCTCGGGCTTCCGCGGGGCAGCGGTGCCGTCGAAAGCGCCATCCGTCGCGTCATCAATCTCCGCATCAAGGGCGCATCCATCTATTGGCTACCGGAGAGCGTCGACGCGATTCTTCTCCTGCGGTCTTTCTATAAGTCCGGCAGATGGAACTGTTTGCAGCGGATGGCCATGACGCCGGTGGGTGTGAGCGCGTGACCGGGAAATCGGGAATGCGCCCTGCCGCAGTGCCGTTGCCTGCGAGCGGTGCGGATCGCGATGAGCTTGCGCCCGCGGAGCAGCGCTCGGCTGCGGTGGAACCGACTCCGGACGCGGGTGAGGGTGGCCGCTCGGCAACGAAGATCGCCACCACGCTCGCACTGGTCGGCGCCGGCATCGGCATGGTGCTCGCCGGCGGTACCGATTACGTGCCGTCGCGGTTCGCGCCGGGGAATACGCCTCAACGCGTCGACCTGAGCGTCTACCTGGGCGCAGGCAGCTACCCCGGCCACAGCTACCAGCTCACCCATCGGCGCGGCGACGCATTCGGGACGGGCTACGGATGTCCGGTCGGCGCAACCCGTTGCATCGTCGAAGCGCAGGAGCTGGCGGATCAATACGGCTTCGGCTTCACCGACGGTTACGATCTCGGCCACTTCGATGGGCTCGTGGCCGGCCACCGCGACGGCTTCGTCGCCGGTCAGGCCGCCACGATCCGGATCCTCGACGCCAACGGGCTCGTGGTGTACGACGGTGAATTCACGCCGGCTTCGTACGTCCGGGAACATTTCAGCGACCGCAAGAGCATCCGCTACGGCGGGGTCGGCCTGCTCGCGGCGGGCGCGCTCATCGGCCTGTTCTGGCCGGATTCCCCGGCGCGGAACCTGGATCTGAAGCCGCTTCGCGGCGGCGGCTGGATCGGCGCCTCCTTCGGCTTCTGATCCGGGCCCCGCACTGCACCGCGGCCACGCCGCCGTGCTCGCGGCGGGCCACGGTCAGCGCGTCAGCACTGGCAATCGATCCGGAACGCCACGACCACGTTGCTGGCGGCCGGAAACCCGGCGTCCGGCCGGAACTGCTGGGCTATGTACTGCACGCCGTCGACGGCGTACGACATCGGAACCCCCCGGGCCCAGTACCCCTCCACGGTCTCACGCCACAGCGGCTCCCCGGACAGCGCATCGAAGGCACGCAGGACCCCTCCGCTGTCGGCGAAGACCAGCTTGCCGGCGGTCGCCAGCACGGAGTCGAGGCGGGTCGGCAACTCGCGTGTCCATACCCGCTCTCCCGAATCGAGGTTCCATGCCTGCAGCTCGCCCACGTGCTCGGCCCCGTCCCGCTTGAACCAGTCGGCGGAGGCGCCGACGAAGGGTCGGCCGGCCTCGTATTCGACAGCTCGGCCTTCCATGGTCGAGCAGAGATTGTTGATGGCGGGAACGTAGAGCAGGCCGGTCTGCGGACTGAACGCTTCGGGCCGCCAGTTCCGGCCTCCCGAAATCGAGGGGCAGAACTCCACGCGCTTTCCGATGCCGGGCCTGCGCGCGCTGTCGTACTCCGGGCGGCCGGTGAACGGATCCACGCTCGTGAACACGTTCTGATGCACGAACGGCTGCGCTTCCAGGAACCGCATGCCGCCGTCGCTCCGATCCAGCAGCCACAGGTATCCGTTTCGTCCAGGGTGCACGAGGGCAGGGATCGTCCGCCCGCCGCGTTCGATGTCCACGAGCAGGGGAGCGTTGGCTTCGTCCCAGTCCCAGGACCCGTTCCAGTGATACTGATAGTGGTCCAGCAACTCGCCGGTGGCCGCGTCGAGCGCAATGGTCGAGTTGGTGTAGAGGTTGTCTCCCGGGCGCGCGTCTCCGGTCCAGGGACCGCCGTTGCCGACTCCCCAGTAGGTGACGTCGAGCACGGGATCGTAGGTGCCGGTCATCCAGACCGGGCCCCCGCCGGTCCGCCACGAGTCGCCCGGCCAGGTCTCGCTGCCCGGTTCGCCCGGAGCGGGGACCGTGTACCGCCTCCAGAGCTCGTCGCCGTTCCCGGCATCGAGCGCCGTAACGAATCCGCGGACGCCGTGCTCGCCGCCGGAGGTGCCGACCATGACCATGCCGTTCACCACCAGCGGCGCCATGGTGATGTAGTAGGTGCGACGGTAGTCCGCGATGGCGCGCTTCCAGACGACCCGGCCGGTCGCCGCCTCCGAGCGCCACGACGTGGGCGTCGAGCGTGCCCACGTAGACCCTGTCGCCGTACGGCGCCACGCCGCGATTGGTGGCATGGGGCCGCCGCACGTCGGCGGGCAGCGGATACACGTAACGCCACAGCAGAGCCCCGGTCTCCGCATGCAGGGCGATCACCTGCTCCGCGGTCGTGACGAACATCATCCGGCCGTTGACGATGGGCGGCGCCTGCGGGTCCCCGTCGTTCCCGTCGGTCGGGAATATCCAGGCCGGCGACAGGTCGACCACGTTGGATGCATCGATCTGACGCAGCGGGCTGAATCCCAATCCGTCGTAGGTCCGCCGATACATCAGCCAGCTCTCGGGTTCGGGATCCAGGAGGCGCTTGTCGGTCACCGGAATGACCATGGGAACCCCCGGCACGGCTCGCGGCGGGTCCTGACCGGACATCACCTGCGGAACCGTCACGGTCAGGCCGCTTGCGAGACACGCGATGACTGCCAGACGCGCTGTTTTGCGGGCGTGGTTCGTGGCGAGGCGGGCGGCGATTCGCCCGTACGACGACGACATGTGACGAAATGATAACCGCTGCGCGAACGACCGCGAGATTCCGGCGGCTGGACGGACGGCGAAACGGCAGAGTCCGGCGTCGGCGGCTTGACGATCAAGCGATAATGGCTCCGATGCATGGTGACGCTTCGCCGCTCGTGCGCAGCCTCGTCGTCGTTCTCGCTGCAACTTCCCTGCTGGCCGGCGTCGCGTCCGCGGCCGACGACGACGAGCCCGGCCTCGGTCCCCCCGCGTTGTACGACGCGCTGCGCGCGGCCGAGCCCGAGCCGGCCGGCCACATCCTCGGCGAACGGCTGTGGATCGACCGCTTCGAGTTCGAGCTCGAGCGCGGCGAGCTCTACCTGGTCCCCCCGATCGGCGGTCGTGCCCCGGTCGCCGTGTATCTCGGACGCGGCACCGTGCGTGCGTGGCCGCCGGACGGCGTGGAGCACCAGCAGCTCCGCAAGCTGATCGACGAGGACCACCTCGAGGAGGAGTTCGAGCGGTTCGTGTTCTGGTTCTCCGGCGACCTCGGCGAACGGCTCCGCGCGCTCGTCACCGAGCCCCCGCCGGCCGCGGGCGGACGCAGGGAGCGGCGGCAGCGCGAGCGCGCGGTGGACCTGCTCGAAGACCGGCGCGAGACGCTCATCGAGGACAGACTGCGGAACCCCGATGCCCGTGTCGCACTGGACCTCTGGCAGGCCGCGTCGGGGCTTGGGCCGCCCGACCGTCCCTACTTCTTCGCCGAGATCGATGGACGCGAGCACGACTGGTTCTCCATCGAGATCGAGCCGCTGGACCTGGAGGAAGTCGTCATCGGGGAGTTCGACAACCGCCGGAAGATGACCGACGTCTGGATGGGCTTTCACGCGCTGGACGAGTTCGAGCCCGCGACGGGGGAAGCGACCGTCGGCCGCTTCCCCCGCGATCCGGAGGCCGAGGGGCCGGTCGATCCGGACGCCGAGCGGGACGACGACGAGTGGAGCTTCCGCGACTACGGCCTGTCGCCCCGCCTGCTCGTCCCGGACCGGGAGCGTTGGTTCCCGCGGGTGCAGGTAGCGCGCACCGACGTCGACCTGGCCATCGAGAGCAACGGCGACGCCAAGGCGAGCGTCGCGTTGATCGTCGAGCCGCTCGTGCCGCTGTCCGGGCTGCGGCTGAGCATCTCGCCCTTCGCCGACGTCAACGACGTGCGCTGGCGTCTCGACCTGCCCCCCGAGGTCGACGACGTGACGCGGGTGGGGCTGCTCGCCCCCGGCCGCGCGCCGCCGGACGCAGCGGACGGCGCGGAGCCGGACGAGGCCGACGACGAGCCGCCCGGCCCGGACGAGCCGGTGGCAATCGCGGGCGAGCGGATCCACTACGTGCAGGAGACCCACGACCGGCGCTTCGACGAGGACCTGCACGACCCGTGGCTCGTCGTGCTGTTGCCGCGTCCGGTCGCGGCCGGCGAGCGGTTCGTGCTGGAGATCGCCTACGAGGCCGAGCTGGTCGAGCGCCTGCGCGACGCCTCCGGCTACCTGCTCAAGGACACCACCTACTGGATCCCCCGGCATCCGGACAACCGGAAGCGGCGCTTCGACCTGACGTTCCGCGTGCCCGAGCGGCTGCGGATCGCGAGCGGCGGCGTGCTGGCCGACGAACGGGTCGAGGACGACACCCGGATCATGCGCTGGACGACGAACCGGCCGGTCCGGGGGACGATGTCGTTCCACATGGGGCGGTTCGAGGTGGACGAGGTGACGCGAGACGGCCTGCCCTCGGTCGCCGTGTACGCGGACCGCAACCACCTCGGCTTCGCGCCCGGCAACCGCGAGAAGACCCTGGACGACCTCTTCGGGTCGTTGCGCACCTACAACGACTACTTCGGTCCCTATCCGTTCGATTCGCTGCTGGTCACCGAGACGCGGGGATCCGGCGGACAGGCGTTTCCCGGCCTCGTCCTGCTGACCTTCCAGGTGTTCGGCGCGTTGCATACGGGAGAGTCCGAGCTGTTCCGCGCGCACGAGGTCGCCCACCAGTGGTGGGGCGCGGGGGCGGACTGGGAATCGTATCGCGACCAGTGGATGACGGAGGGATTCGCGAACTATTCGGCCGCGCTCTACGCGCTGGCGGGTCTCGGCGAGGAGGACCAGTTCCGGGACATGCTCGACGCCTGGCGCCTGGACGCCCTCGGGGAGGTCAACGTCGGCCAGGGCTTCGGGAAGCGCTACGGCTTCCGGCCCGCCGTCATCCGCGAGAGCGACGGCAACGAGTCGGGAGCGCTGGTGGTGGGCTTCCGGCTGCGCACCACCGACACGCCGTTCGACTACCGCCTGATCGTCTACGAGAAGGGCGCCTTCATCCTGCACATGCTCCGCATGCTCCTGATGGACCTCGACACCGGCGACGACGACCGGTTCCGCGACCTGATGCGCGGGTTCATGCGCGACCACGTCGGCAAGGTCGCGAGCACCCGCTCGTTCGAGGCCGCGGTGACGGAGGCCTTCGGCGAGCCGATGGACTGGTTCTTCGACCAGTGGGTCTACGGCGTCGAGGTACCGACGTACCGCCCGGACCTCGACGTGTCGCCCCTGCGCGACGCGCGGGAGCCGTTCGTGCTGCACGGCCGCGTGCGGCAGGAGGACGTTCCGCCGGGATTCCGGATGGCCGTCCCCATCCGCCTGGAGTTCCGCGACCGCGAACCGATCGTCCGCCGGATCTGGATCGATCGGCCGGAGGTCGAGGTGGAGATCCCGATCCCCGCCGAGCCGACCCGCATCGAATTCAACCACCTGCACGGCGTCCTCGCCCGCGTGCGCCGGTAGTGAACGGCCGACCGTCCCGGCGCGGTGAGTTACAATGGCTGTGTTCGAATCCTGCTGGATGGGGAGCCCAGCGCCGCCAGCGGGACACGGAATCCGGTCGACGGTGGCGGCACGTACGGTGCCGCCCGCAATGTCGTGACGTAGCTCCCGCGACGCCGGCACACGGATCCTGCGAAGGGCATCCGCGATGCGTGACATACGAGAGGTACGCACCTACATCGACGCGCACCGGCGCCGCCGGCAGAGCAACAAGGTTCTGCACGGGCATCCGTCACCCGTCTTCTGGCTCGATCGGGACGTCTCCGTGCCGGCCGTCATGCACAATCGGCGGCACGCGGTCGGCGGGGTGCACAAGCGGATCAACCTGTACGTCGGGACGCCGTACTGCCTGCCGACCAATCCGGGACGCTGCGGATTCTGCCTGTTTCCGACCGAGGTCTACCGCGACAGGCAGCAGCTCGACACCTACCTCGACTACCTGACGCGCGAAGGGGAGATGTTCCGCCCCCACCTCGAGGACGCCGAGCTGGCGAGCATCTATTTCGGGGGCGGCACCTCCAACCTCTACAAGGCGGACCAGTACGCCACCCTGATGGACATCGTCCGCGGCGTCTTCGACGTCCCGCCCGGCATCGAGGTGACGCTGGAAGGCATTCCGCAGACGTTCAGCCACGAGAAGCTGGCCGCCATGAAGACGTGCGGCATCAACCGCATCAGCATGGGCGCGCAACAGCTCGACAACGAGCTGATCAAGGCGAGCGGGCGCAAGCAGACCGCGGATCAGGTCTTCCGGACGCTCGACTCGTGCCGGACGCTCGGCCTGCCGGTCAGCGTCGACCTGATCTTCGGCTGGCCGAACCAGACGACAGACCACATGCTGCGCGACCTGAAGGCGCTGGTCGACGCCGGCATCACGCACCTGACGCACTACGAGCTGAACGTCGCCGGGCGCACCGACTTCGCGCGCAACCGGCGCGACGCGCTGCCGTCGACCGAGCAGAACCTCGAAATGTACCGGCTCGGCCGGGACTATCTCCTGTCGGAGGGTTTCAGGCAGGTGACCCCCTACGACTTCGAGCGCCGCGGGCCCACGCCGAGCAGCTATCTGTACGAAGAGCTGTTCCGCAAGCCGTTCCGCGAGGACCAGGGGCGGCTGGTCGGCTACGACGCCTGGGGCTGGGGATTCGCCGGCATCTCGTTCTTCTTCGGTACGCCGCAAGACCCCGGCTGGGCCTACATGAACCAGGTCCGGGTCGACGACTACTTTCGCGACATCGACGCCGGGCGGTTTCCGGTGATGCGCGGCTTCCGCTACTCCACCACCGACCTCCGCCTCCACCTGCTGTTCCAGGAGCTGCAGAGCCTGGAAGTCGATCGCCGGCGCCACCTGGCCCTGGTCGGACGGGACCCGGTCGCCGAGCACCGCCCCGTGTGGGACGCGCTGGTCGACCTGGAATGGGCGACCGTCGACGAGGACGTGATCGCCATCGAGGGGGACGGCGCCTTCTACCTGCCGCTGATCCAGAACGCGCTGGCCCACGACCGGCTGGACGCGATGCGCAAGGAACGGCGCCTGCCCGCCGACGTCGCCCCCATGCCGGCGGCGCGCGCGAGCTGACGCGATCAGCCGGCCGGAGCGCCGCCCGACTCCACCGCCGCCGCCACCGCCAGTGTCCGCCGGGCCGACGCGATGACCGGCCGCTCGATCAGCTTGCCGTCCACCAGCAGCACCCCGCCCCGGTTCCGGTCGTAGGCCTCGACGATGCGCCGCGCCCAGGCCACCTCCTCCGCCCCCGGCGAGAACGCCGCCTGGATGACCGCGACCTGCGTCGGGTGGATGGCGGCCTTGCCGCCGAAGCCGAGCCCGCGCGTGCGGCGGCTCTCCGCGGCCAGGCCGTCGAGCGCGGGCACGTCCATGAACGGCGAATCGAGAGCGCCGACCCCGGCGACCGCCGCGGCGACCACCACGCGCGAGCGCGCGTAGAGGGTGGCGTCCCAGCCCACCTCGCACCCGACGTCGGCCGCGAAGTCGATGGCGCCGAAGAAGACCGCCGAGACGGTCGGGGTCGCAGCCGCAATCGCCTCGGCGGCGGCCACTCCGCGCGCCGTCTCCACCATCACGATGAGGGGCAGCTCGGGCAGGGTGTCGCCCAGCGCGCCCGCCACGGCGCGGATCTCCTCCGGACCGTCGCACTTCGGCAGCATGAGCGCGTCGGGACGAATACCGGAACGCCGCACCGCGTCCAGGTCGCGCTGGCCGAGCTCGGTCTTCGGGTCGTTGATGCGCAGGCTGACCTCGGCGCGCACCGGCTCGCGTCCGGCGAACAGGGCCAGCGCCTTCTCCCGCGCCTCGTCCTTCGCGGCGAAGGACACGCCGTCCTCCAGGTCGATGCAGACCGCGTCGGCCCCGGTGGCCAACGCCTTGGGATAGCGGTCGGGCCGGACCGCGGGGACGAACAGCAGGCTGCGGCGCACGCGGAACGCTGGCTTCTCGGACATCGCCTCAGACCGGTTGCGGCTCCGCAGACCCGACGGCCAACCGGCCGGCGAGATCGCGAACCGCCGCCGCGGTATCGAGCCCCCGCAGAAAGTCGAGCGCCGCGGCGGCCGCGGCGGCGGACACCGCCCGCCGGGCGCACGTGGTGAACTTGCCGTCCAGCTCCTCCTGCGACGGCGGACGCGAGGGATAGCCGCGCGCACCCCGGACGAACCGCTCCAGCGTCCGCCCGCCGGCGAGCCGCACCTTCACGCGGGCCTCGGTGAGCGGCGGCGACTCGCGGCCGAGCCGGTCGTCGGCCCGCATGCTCACGCGCGGAACGAGCCGCGCCACATCCGGCGCCCGCATCGCAACCTCCTCGAAGGTGTCGATGCCGACCCGCCCCGACGCCAGCGCAGCGGCGGCGCAGTAGTGCAGGCTGAACTTCCCTTCGAGCCCGGTGGCCGGCCGGGCGTGGATGAGCACGGTCGGGGTCACCGGATCGACGTCGACCTCCACCGCCTCGACCGCGGCCGGGTCGATGTCGTGCTCGCGCCGCAGGTCGATCAGCGTATCGATGGTGGGGTGCGTGGCCGCGCACGACGGGTACAGCTTGACGGTGATGCCGCCCTCGACGATCTCCCAGCGCCGCCCCAGTCGGTCGATGGCCTCCGACAGATCCCGCCCGGCGCTCCGCATGGCGACCAGAAACCCCTGCGGGCCGTCGATGGCCCGCTCCGACGCGGTGAACGCCTCGCGCCCGAGGAGCGCCGCCAGCACGCCGTTGCGGGCGGCCAGCCCGCCCTGCAGCGGCTTGACCATCGTCCCGAAGTTTTCCTTCAGGCCGCACGCCTCGGATGCGGCGATGGACAGCGCCCGTCCCGTCGTCTCGGCGTCCAGACTCATGACGCGGGCCGCCGCGGCCGCCGCGCCGATGGTGCCGATTGTCGAAGTGCAGTGCCAGCCCTGCTCGTAGTGGGCGGGGTTCATCACCGCGCCGAGCGCGCATTCCACCTCGAAGCCGACCGCGTAGGCGTCCAGCAGCGCCCGGCCGGAGGCACCGGCCGCCTCCCCCGCGGCCAGCCCGGCGGCGACGAGCGGCGCGCTCGGATGCGCCAGCGACACCCAGCACATGTCGTCGAAGTCCAGGGCATGGGCGGCGGTGCCGTTGGCGAGCGCGGCGTAGGTGGGGCCCGCCGTCTGCTCCGCCCCGAGGACGCTGCACGCGCCGGGTCCGCCGTCGGACCGCGCCACCCGCCGCACGATACGGGCGGCCGGCTCGGGGGCGCCGGCCAGGGCGACGCCGACCGTGTCCTGCACCGCGTCGCGCCCCGCGGCGCGGGCGGCGGCGGGGACCTCGACCGACGAGACGAACTCCGCGAACCGGGAGATGGCGGTCATCGAATGCTGCCTCCAGCGGGATCGGACCCGGCAGCCCACATAGGGAGCGCCGGTCTATTCGTTGCCGTAGAAGCGGGCGACCTGCGTCAGGCGCTCCGCGATCTGCGCCGCCGGGAGCCACCGGCCGCCGATCATCACGCCGGCCGGGCCGCGCACGTTGCCGATGTCGTCCAGCGGATTGCCCGCGAGGAGTACGAGGTCGGCGCGCCGGCCCACCGCCACCGTGCCGAACTCGTCGGTCGCGCCGAAGTACTCGGCCGGCCGCCGCGTGGCGATCTCCAGCACCTCGTAGGGGGTCATCCCCACGTCGACGTAGAGCGCCATCTCGTGGTGCATCGCGAAGCCGGGCACGCTGAAGATCTGCGGCGAGTCGGTCCCGAGGGCGATGTTGGCGCCGCCGGCGTGCAGCGCCGCGAGGATCCGCCGGCGCAGCGCGGCCACCCGCCGGTTGGTCTCCACGTCGGTGGCCCCCAGCCGGGTGTCGACCGCCTGCCGCCAGCGGTCGACCGTCTCCGGCGGCATGTAGCGCACCTCCGGCCGCTCGGGCAGCACGTCCACCGACCCGCGGTCGTTGTAGAACGCGGTCTCCCAGAGCACCATCGTCGGCACCACCCACGCGCCGGCGTCGACCGTCGCCTGCACCAGCTCGGGTATCAGCGATTCGTCGACCCGGTCGACGAGCGCGCCGGCGGCGGCCAGCCCGCGCTCGTCGTCCGGTCGCGTGTCCGCGGGGACCAGCGCTTCGACGTAGTTGTCCAGATGGTCTACCGACACCTGGCCCAGCTCGAGCGCCCGCCGCAGACCGACGAAGTCCGAGACGTGCCCACCGAAGGGGATCCCCACCTCGGCCGCGGTGGCGGCCAACGCGTCGAAGACCTCCGGGCTCAGCCCCTCGTGGGTCTTGATCAGGTCGTAGCCGTCCGCCCGGTAGCGGCGGGCGAGCTGCTCCGCCTCCTCCGGCGTCGTCACCCGCGCGCCGCTCATCGACACGCTGGCCAGGTACAGATGCGGGCCGAGCAGCCGCCCGCGCTCGATGGAAGCGCGCAGCTCGAACTGCGACGGGTCGCCCTGCATCCCGCGGACCGTCGTCACCCCGTTGGCGAGGTACAGGAACAGCAGGTTCCGGATGTCCTCGTCGCTCATGCGCGGGCTCGGCAGGTGCCCGTGCATCTCGGTGAGCCCCGGCATGAGGTAGTGCCCTTCCGCCTCGACGACTTCCATCCCCTCGGCCGGCTCGACACGGCCGGCAGGGTCGATCGAGGCGATCCGCCCTTCGTCTACCACTACCGTCTGGTGCTCGATGACCCGCTCGCCGTCCATCGGCAGGACGTTGACGCCGACGAACGCGAGGTCGCCTTCCACCACCGTCCGCGGCTCGCCGCCGCAGGCGCCCGCCGCGACGGCGACGGCCAGCACCAGCACGCCCGGCGCCACCGGCCGCCGCGCACCGCCGCCGGTCATGCCTTCACCTCCGGGCGCGCACTCGCGTACTCCGGCACGTGCCCGCGCCGGTAGACCATGAACGTCCGCTTGTAGGTGATGACGACGGTGCCGTCCTGCTTGAAGCCACGCGTCTTCACCGTGACGATGCCGACGTTGGGCCGGGACTTCGACTCGCGCTTGTCCAGCACCTCGCTCTCCGAGTAAATCGTGTCCCCCTCGAAGACCGGGGCGGGCAGCCGAACCTCGTCCCAGCCGAGGTTGGCCATCACGTTGACGGACAGGTCCATCGTCGACTGGCCGGTGACCAGGGCCAGGGTGAACGTCGAATCGACGAGCCGCTGGCCGAACTCCGTCTTCTCGGCGTAGGCCGAATCGAAGTGGATCTTGTTCACGTTCTGCGACAGCAGCGTGAACCAGACGTTGTCGGCCGCGAGCACGGTCCGGCCGAGCGGGTGCCGGTAGACGTCGCCGAGCTCGAAGTCCTCGTAGACGCGGCCGGTCCAACCTTCCTTGACGGGCATTGCGTGTTCTCCTGAAGAGCGGCGCTCACGCGACGGGCTCGCGGGCGCCGCGATCTCGATCGGGAGATTGTAAATCACGCGCCGATAGCCGTATGGAGACTCACTCATGTCAGACGATCCCGGCGGCCCGCCACGCGGCGACGGTGTCCGCTGCGTAGCCGAGCTCGGCGAGAATCGCGTCGGTGTGCTCGCCGACCTCGGGGATCGCGTCCATGCGGGGCTCGGCGCCGTCGAGGGTCGCCGGGGGAAGGGTTGCCCGCAGGGGGCCGGCGCTCGACGGCACCTCGCGCCACCGGTCGCGGGCCCGGAGCTGCGGATGCTCGGCGAGCTGCGCGACCGAGTTCATGCGGCCGTTGGCGATCTGCGCCGCGTCGAGACGGGCGACGATCTCCTCGGCCGTCAGGGTCGCGAACACCTCCCGGATGGCAGCTTCCAGCGCGTCGCGATTGGCCACCCGCTTCGCGTTGGCGTCGAAGCGCGGGTCGCCGGCCAGGGCCGGGCGTTCGAGCACCTCGGCGCAGAAGCGGACCCACTCCCGCTCGTTCTGCAGTCCCAGGAACACCGTCTCGCCGTCGGCGCCCTCGAACGGACCGTAGGGCGCGATGGCGGCGTGCCGCGCGCCGCTGCGGGCCGGGGGCGTCCCGCCGTACAGGGTGTAGTAGAGGGGAAAGCCCATCCACTCGCCGAGCGCCTCGAGCATCGAGACCTCGATGCTGGCCCCTTCCCCGCTGCGCTCGCGACGGAACAGGGCCGTCAGCACCCCCGAGTAGGCGTACATGCCGGCCGCGATGTCGGCAACCGAGATGGACGACTTCACCAACTGGTCCGGGGTGCCGGTAATCGAGACCAGGCCCGCCTCGGCCTGCACCAGCAGGTCGTACGCCTTCTTGTCGCGATAGGGGCCGGTGGCGCCGTAGCCGGAGACGTTGCAGACGACCAGCCGCGGCCGGCGACCGCGCAGCGTCCCGGCGTCGAGCCCGAGCCGATCGGCCGCGCCGGGCGCGAGGTTCTGCACGAAAACGTCCGCCCCGTCGACCAGCCGCCCCACCACCTCGCGCGCCTCGGGCCGCTTCAGGTCGAGGGTCAGCGACTCCTTCGAGCGGTTCAGCCAGACGAAATGGCTCGACAGCCCCTTGACGGTCGCGTCGTAGCCGCGGGCGAAGTCGCCGACGACGGGGCGCTCCACCTTGATGACCCGCGCGCCCAGGTCGGCGAGCTGCCGGGTGGCGAACGGCGCCGCGACCGCCTGCTCCAGGGTGACCACCGTCACCCCGTCGAGGGGGGCGGCCATCAGAAGGAGCGCGGCAGGCCGAGCACGTGCTCGGCGACATAGGAAAGGATGAGGTTCGTCGAGATCGGCGCCACCTGGTAGAGCCGGGTCTCGCGGAACTTCCGCTCGATGTCGTAGTCCTCGGCGAAGCCGAAGCCGCCGAACGTCTGCACGGCCACGTTGGCCGCCTCCCACGAGGCGTCGGCCGCGAGCAGCTTGGCCATGTTGGCCTCGGCCCCGCACGGCTGGCCGCCGTCGAACAGCTCGGCCGCGCGGGCCCGCATCAGGTCGGCCGCCTCCACGTTGACGTGGGCGCGGGCGATCGGGAACTGCACGCCCTGGTTCTTGCCGATCGGCCGGTTGAAGACGATCCGCTCGTTGGCGTACTTGACTGCACGCTCGATGAACCAGCGCCCGTCGCCGACGCACTCGGCCGCGATCAGGATGCGCTCGGCGTTCAGCCCGTCGAGCAGGTAGCGGAAGCCGCGCCCCTCCTCGCCGATGCGGTTCTCGACCGGCACCGCGAGGTTGTCGAAGAACACCTCGGTGGTGGCGTGGTTCATCATCGCCCGCAGCGGCCGGATCGTGACGCCGTTGCCGACCGCGGAGCGCAGATCGACCAGGAAGACCGACAGCCCGTCCGTCTTCTTGACGACCGCCTCGCGCGGCGTCGTGCGGGCGATCAGCAGCATCAGGTCCGAGTACTCCGCCCGCGAGATCCACACCTTCTGGCCGTTGACGATGTAACGGTCCCCGTCGCGCACCGCCATGGTCTGGAGCTGCGTGGTGTCGGTGCCGGCGGTCGGCTCGGTCACCCCGAACGCCTGCAGCCGCAGCTCGCCACTGGCTATCTTCGGCAGGTACTCGCGTTTCTGCTCCTCCGAACCGTGCCGCAGCAGCGTCCCCATGATGTACATCTGCGCGTGGCACGCCGCCGCGTTGCCGCCGGAGCGGTTGACCTCCTCCAGGATGATCGCCGCCTCGGTGATCCCCAGCCCCGAGCCGCCGTACTGCTCGGGTATGAGGGCGGCCAGGTAGCCCGCCTCGGTGAGCGTCTGGACGAACTCCCCGGGATAGGCTTCCTCCCGGTCGAGGTCCCGCCAGTAGGAATCGGGAAACCGCCGGCACAACTCGGCGACGGCGCTTCGCAGGTCTTGATGCAGCTCGACGTCAGGTACGGTCACGGTCCTCCTTCATGCTGCGCACATTCTGGCGTTCCGGCCGCGCCGAAGGCAAACGCCGTCGTGACGCTCGACGACGACAACGACGTGTTCCGGAATCGACCGCCGCTGCCGTGTGAATCCCGCCCGGACACGCCGGAACGTACTCGCAGGCTCGGGCGACGGCTCTGCTACAATCGGCTCGGCATGCTGGAGCGCATCCACATCGACAATTACAAGTGCCTCACCAACTTCGACCTGCGCCTCGATAACCTGACGCTGCTTGCCGGAGCCAATGGATGCGGCAAGTCGGCCGTATTCGAGGTGGTGGGCAAGCTGCGCGATTTCGCCTGCGACTGGCGTGTCGACAAGCTGTTCTCGGCGGACGACCTCACGAGATGGACTACGAAACGGGAGCAACGCTTCGAGCTCGAATTCTCCACGGACCGCGGTGCGTTCCTATCCAAACTCGTCATCGAGCACCAGCCTGACGACAGAGGTGTCGAAGTCAAGAGCGAGCGTCTTGTGCATGACGGCACGCCGGTGTTGTCGTCCTGCGACCGGAAGCTGCAACTATACCGCGACGACGGCAGCGAAGGACACGCCTATCCCTTTGGCCGGAACCGTTCCGCTCTGGCGACGGAATCCGACGAACACCTCTATTCGCGTCTGCATCTGTTTCGCGGTCTGTTGTCCAATTTTCAGACGCTCTCTCTGGCCTCTCTGGCCCCAAACCAGATTGACGGCGGATCGGAGGGTGAATCCGACGTGCTGATTGCCGACGGCACGAACTTCGCCGCGTGGTACCGCGGCCAGATTCTGAACGATCCACACCAGCTCCTGCAGGCGACAGGTCGCCTGGCGGAGATATTGCCGGGATTCACCGGCCTGAAGCTGTCGGCAAGAATCGGTGACTACCGAGAGCTTCTGGCCACGTTCTCGCCCGGAGATGACGGACGATCCCATTCGTATACCTTTGAGCAACTTTCCGACGGCCAACGAGCCCTTATGGTCCTGTACTCCCTGGTGTTCGCCACCGTCCCCGCCTCCGGTTCGCCTGGTGCGTCCGGCAGCGTACCGCGCACGCTTTTCTTCGACGAGCCCGACAACTACGTGACGCTGCCCGAGCTGCAGCCGTGGCTTGCCGAGCTCGAAGACGGCGCAGGAGATACCCTGCCACAAGTGGTGCTGATATCGCACCATCCGGAGGCCATCGACTTCCTCGCCGACAACACGGTGTGGCTCGCGCGTGAACCGGAAAGCCACACCCGGATAGTGGAGCCAAAGAACGACACCGGCCTTCGAATGTCCGAAGTCTACGCGCGAGGATGGGCGCCATGAAGCCGGCGCAGGTGATTGTCCTTTGCGAAGACAAACAGCAGCAGGTGTTCGTCCGTCGTTTCATAGAGACCTGGTTGACCTATCTCAACGGTGCCACAGTAGACGAGACAACCAGCTATCCGAAGCTGGAGAAACCCGGCCAGTGCAAGAGCCACGTGCGACAACTGTCTGACATGTGCGGGCGCCAAGAGCTGCGGGCGCCTGCGCCGCCGTCACTGACCGCCGCGTGTGTCGAGTACAGGAACGTCTATCCGTGAAGGGCTCCGCTGCACGCATCGCAGGCCCTCCCGCTCGCGCAGCGGTGAGCCCGCCGGCCGACCCGTGCAGCGTTCTACAGCGTGTCAGGATGTCGCGGTCGCTTGTATCATTTCCGGATGGGTTCGGCTCCGCAGTTCGGCCCCGACGTCCGGCCGCCTTCGACGTTCGCCCCGGCCCGCGGGAAACGACCCGCGGGCGAGCCAGGGGTTCGTCCGTTCCTCAAGTGGGCCGGCGGAAAGCGCCAGCTCTTGCCCGCCCTGCGGCAGTTCTACCCGGACAGGTTCGTGGCGTACCACGAACCGTTTCTCGGAAGCGGCGCGGTCTTCTTCGACCTCGCCGGTGCCGGCCGGCTCGGCAACGGCCGGATCCGCCTCACCGACGTCAACGCCGACCTGATCGGCTGCTGGCTGCAACTGCGGGACGATCCTGACGCGGTCGTCGCCGGTCTGCGGAAGCTCGAGACAGGCTACCACGCGGCGCCCCTGGAACACTTCTACCGGGTCCGGAACCGCGAGTTCAATCCGGCACGGGAGAGGATCATGAACGGCACCGGTCCGCGCGCGGAGGCGTACACGCCGGATCTGGCGGCCATGTTCGTCTACCTCAACCGCACCGGCTACAACGGCCTCTTCCGTCTGAATTCGAGCGGGCTGTTCAATGTCCCTCGCGGCAAGTACAAGAACCCCAGGATCTGCAACGAGGACAACCTGCAGCGGGTATCCTCGACGCTGTCGGAGCTGTCCGTGAAGATCGAACATGCCTCGTTCGATGCCGTGCTGCAGTCGGCGCGGACGGGCGACTTCCTCTATTTCGATCCGCCGTACGCCCCGCTGAGCGCGACGGCGCACTTCACGTCCTACACGTCGGACGGCTTTGGCGGCGAAGACCAGCAGCGTCTTCAGCGGGTGCTGATCGAGCTGGCGGACAGGAAATGCCACGTGCTGCTCAGCAACTCGACGGCGCCGCAGATCGCCGCCCTGTACGATGGCAACACGGAAGCCGAGAAGGTCGGCCTCCGGGCGCATACGGTCCCTGCCCGCCGTGCCATCAACTCCAACGCCGCCCGCCGAGGGCACGTTGACGAGTACATCATCACCAACCTACCGAGGCGGACCGTCTAGATGCCTGGCGGGCGAGCGGCCGTATCGAGCGGTTCGGACCTCGAACGAGAAGTGGCGATCCTGGCCGAACGACTGGGGCTTCGCGTCGGCAGGCAGATCAAGGTCGCCCGAAGACTCTGGGGTGCGGAGCGCCGTATCGATCTGGTGCTGCGTCACACCGATTCCGGCCGGAGCCTCGGCATCGAATGCAAGTACCAGGGCGTCGGCGGCTCCGCGGAAGAAAAGATTCCGGCGACCATTCAGGACATCGCGGCGTGGCCCATTCCGGGCATCGTCGTCTTCGCCGGACAGGGATTCTCCGACAACATGCGGGCCTATCTGCACTCCACCGGCAAGGCCGTGGCGCAGGAAGACCTGCACGGCTGGCTCACGCTCTTCTTCGGCCTCCCCGACGGCGAATCCACGTGAGGTTGGGTGACCTGTGGCCGTAACTCTCGGCTTCGAACGCCTCCTCGCCTCCGGCATGCTGGCCGGCCGCCGCGTCGGCGTCGTCTCGAACCCGGCATCGGTCGACGGCGCGTTCCGCCACGTCGTGGACCGGATCGCCGCCGAGCCGGGCGTGACGCTGGGCGCGGTGTTCGGGCCGCAGCACGGCTTCCACGCCGACGTGCAGGACAACATGGTCGAGACCGCCCACGCGCGGCATCCACGGCTGGGCGTGCCGGTCCACTCGCTCTACAGCGACACCCGGGAGCCGACGGCCGAGATGCTGGACGGGCTCGATCTGCTGGTGATCGACCTGCAGGACGTCGGGACGCGCGTCTACACGTACATCTACACGATGGCCAATTGCCTGCGGGCGGCGCGGCGGTGCGGGCTGCGGGTGGTGGTGTGCGACCGGCCCAACCCGATCGGCGGCGAGGCGCTGGAGGGACCGGTCCTCGACCCGGCGTTCGCGTCGTTCGTCGGGCAGTTCCCGATCCCGCTACGGCACGGATTGACGATCGGCGAGCTGGCGCGGTTGTTCAACGAGCGCTTCGGCATCGGCGCCGACCTGCAGGTCATTCCGCTCGGCGGCTGGTCGCGTGCGATGTACCACGACGACGCCGGCGCTCCCTGGGTCATCCCGTCGCCGAACCTGCCGACCATCGAGAGCGCGGTCGTCTATCCCGGCGCGGTGCTGCTGGAGGGGACGCTGCTGTCGGAGGGGCGCGGCACCACCCGCCCGTTCGAGCTGCTGGGCGCGCCCGGCATCGATCCGGCGGCGCTGGCGGGCACGTTGAACGGGCTCGCGTTGCCCGGCGTCCACTTCCGGCCCGTCACGTTCGAGCCGACGTTCCAGAAGCACGCCGGGCGGCCCTGCGGCGGCTGCCAGATGCACGTCACCGACCGCCGCGCGTTCCGGCCGGTGCTGGCCGGGGTCGCGGCGATCGCGGCGTGCCGCGAAGCGCTCGGCGACCGCTTCGGCTGGCGCGAGCCGCCGTACGAGTACGAGCACGACAGGATGCCGATCGACATCCTGGCCGGCTCGGCGGCACTGCGGCGCGAACTCGAAGCGGGCCGGACCGCCACCGACATCGCCTTGGGGTGGGAGGACGACCTCGCGGCGTTCGAGACAATCAGGCGGGACTGCCTGCTCTACTGAGCCGGCCGGTCCGGGGGAGCCGGCCGGTCCGGGGCGCCTCGCCGATCGCGATCCGGGGCAGGACTTCGCTCCCTGCGCCCCGATCCCGTGCGCGAGTGATAGGATGGGTGATTCGGCCTATGTCCAAAAACGGGGGGCTCCGCGTCGATCGCGCCATCCGCATCATCGGGGCGCCGACCCGGGTGCTGGCGGCGTTCTTCGACGCCCATGCGCTGGCCGCTTGGTCGGGCGTCCTCCACTCGGTCACCACGCCGCGCCCGCTGGGCGTGTACGCCCTGGAATGGGGAGACGCGAACGGCCTGGCCGGCGGCGTGTTCCACGGCACGGTCATGGAGTACCGCCCCGGCCGCGAGTTGTTCGTGGCCAACGCCTACTGGCTGGCCGCGGGCGAGGAGCCGCTCGGCCCGATGGGGCTGGAGGTCACCTGCAGCATCGACGGGCCGGCCACGCAGGTTCGGGTCCGGCAGAGCGGCGCGGACGACGGCGCCCGCTGGAAGCGCTACCAGGACGACATGACCTCCGGGTGGAAGATGTCGCTCGACGCCCTCAAGCAGTACATCGAGGACGGCGTCGCGCCGCGGCTGCCGGCGGGCGGGACCGAGCGGCACGCGTAGCGCCGGAGACCGTCGCGCCCGCACCGACTCATGCCCCCTGACCGCATCGTCATCGTCGGCGGCGGCGTCGTCGGCTCGAGCATCGCCTGGCACCTGCGGGCCGGCGGCTTCGAAGGCGGGGTCACCGTCGTCGAACGCGACCCGACCTATCGGCGGGCCTCGTCGTTTCTGGCCATGGGCGGGGTGCGCCAGCAGTTCGGCTCCGCCGCCAACATCCGGTTCGCCCAACACAGCGTCCGCTTCTACGAGCGGTTCGACACGGCGATGCAGACGGCGGAGCATCGGCCGCGGGCGTGGTTCCGCCAGCGCGGCTACCTGTTCCTGGCGAACGACGAGAACGCGGAGCGGCTGGAGCGGCGCTACGCACGGCAGCGCGCGCTCGGGGCGCGCGTCGAGCGCCTCGATGTCGACGCCATTCGCGCCCGCGTACCCGATCTGGCCCTCGACGACATCCGCTTCGGCGTCTTCGGGCCGGACGACGGCTACGCGAATCCGCGCGAGGTGCTGGCCGGCTTCCGGCACGCGGCCGCCGCGGCCGGGGCGACCCATGTCACCGGCGAAGTCACCGGCCTCCGGGTGGCGGGCGGACGCGTCGGCGGCGTGACGCTCGACGGCGGCGTGACGCTCGACGCGCGGGCGGTGGTCAACGCCGCCGGCCCCTTCGCCGCGAGGCTCGCCGCGCTGGCCGATCTCGACCTGCCGGTGACACCGGTCCGCCAGCACCTTTTCCGCTGCGCCCTGCCGCACCACTGGCCCTACCGGTTCCCGGTGGTGATCGACCCGGGCGGCGTCCACTGGCGCCACGACGACCCGGTCGCGCCCGGCGATCCGGATCGCATCGTCGTCGCCTGCACGAAGCTCGACGAGCCGCCCGGGGAGAACTTCGACTGCGACGCAGACCGCTGGGCGACCGACTTCCGGCCGGCGCTCGTCGCGCGTCTGCCGGCCTTCGAGGCGGCCGAGGTGGTGGAGGGGTGGGCGGGCCTGTACGAGATGACCCCCGACCACAACCCCCTGCTCGGCGAGCACCCGCAACTGGCGGGCTTCTATCTCGCCAACGGCTTCAGCGGCCACGGCCTGATGATGGCCCCGGCGACGGGGTCGGCGCTGGCCGAGCTGCTCATGACCGGGGCGTCGACGCGTCTCGACATCGGTGCGTTCGATCCGGGACGCTTCGCGCGCGGCGAAGAGTTCCGGGACGACGCGATGATCTGATCCCGGCGCACCATGCGGCTCGACGACTGGCTCGAACACGCGCGGCACGACGCAATACGGCGCGGGCTGCCCGATCTGGAGCCGCTGCTCGACATGCTGTTCCAGGCCACCCGTGCGCTCCGCGCGGCCGACCGGGCGCGGGAGGATCTCGCGGGCTCGGCCGACCCCGCCGGCGATTCGCAACCGGCCGACAGCGGCCCGCCACCCGCTGCACCCGGTGACGAGGGATGATCGTGTCGCCCGGAACGACCATTGCCGAGATCGGATCGGCCCTGCGCCGCGGGGCGGTCACCGCGACCGCGCTCGCGGAGGAGTGCCTCGCGGCGATCGCGGAGCGCGAGCCAGTCGTCAATGCGTTCATCACCGTGCTGTCGGACGAGGCGCGGCGGCAGGCGCGGGCGCTGGACGCAGAGCTGGCGCGCGGCGTCGACCGCGGCCCGCTGCACGGCATCCCGATCTCGCTGAAGGACATCATCGACCTCGCGGGCGCTCCGACCACCGCCGCCTCCCGGCTGCGGGCCGGACACCGCGCGGCGGCGGATGCGCCGGTCACCGCACGCCTGCGAGCGGCCGGCGCCATCGTCCTCGGCAAGTGCAACCTGCACGAGTTCGCGTTCGGCACCACGGGGGAGGAATCGGCCTACGGTCCGACCCGCAATCCCCACGCGCCGGAGCACATCCCCGGCGGGTCGAGCAGCGGCTCGGCGGTGTCGGTCGCCGCGGGCATGGCCCTGGCCTCCATCGGGACCGATACCGGGGGCTCGATTCGCATCCCCGCGTCGGCCTGCGGCGTGGTCGGTCTGAAGCCGGCCCACGGCGAAGTGAGCGCCGCCGGGGTCGTGCCGCTGGCGCCGTCGCTCGACCATGTCGGCCCGATCGCGCGCTCGGTCGGCGACGCGGCGATGCTGTACCGGATCATGCGCGACGACTCCTGGAGGGAAGACGTCGCCGCACGCGAGGGTGGACCTCCGGTCGATCCGCGGCCGCGCCTCGGTCTCCCCCGCCGGTACTTCCTCGACCTGCTGGAACCGGTGGTGGAGCGCGCCTTCGCCGGCGCCGTCGAGCGGCTGGCGCGGGCGGGCTGCCGGATCGACGACGTGGATATCCCCCATGCCGCCGACACCGGCCCGATCTACCTGCATACGCAGCTCGCCGAAGCGGCCGACCACCATCGGACCGATCTCGACCACCGGCCGGACGAGTACGGCCGCGGGGTGCGGCTGCGGCTCGAGCTGGGCCGTTACGTGTTGGCCGAGGACTACGTGCGGGCGCAGCGCGGACGGCGGATTCTGACCGCCGAGGTGGACGCGGCGCTCGAGCACTGCGACGCGCTGCTCCTGCCGACGCTGCCGGTCGCACCTCCGCGTCTCGGCACCGAGTCGATCGCCATCGGGGATACGAGCGAGACCACCCGCACTTTGACGCTGCGGCTGACGCAGCTCTTCGACGTGACGGGACACCCGGCGATCTCCATCCCGTGCGGGACGGCAGGCGGACTGCCGGCGGGCGCCCAGCTCGTCGGACGGCGCGACGGAACGGAACGACTGCTCGCCCTGGCCGCCGCCTGCGAGGACGCCATCCGCGGGTAGGCCGGTCGTCCCGCCCGGCCCGGCCCTGGTCCAGCTCTACCCGGCCCGATCCTTCGCCTTTGCCCGCATCTCGTCGTAGCTGCCGCCGGGAGTCGCCCCGGTCTCGACCGGCAGCCCGGCCTCCGCCCAACCCTCGTGCACCACCGCACCGGTGACGCGGTCGCGCGCCCCACCGAAGCCGCCGAGCACGTTGCTGACGTCGGCGTAGCCCGCCGCGGCGAGGATATCGGCCGCGCGCGCCGAGCGACCGCCCATCTGGCAGCCGATCAACAGCTTGGCGTCCGGGGCCTGCGTCCCCTTGACGACGGCCAGGAAGTCCAGGTTCGGCTGCATCTGCCGGGTGGCGGGGTCGAGATTCAGAAGCGGCACGTTGAGGGCGCCCGCCGGATGCCCGCCGTCGTACTCGGGAGTCGAGCGGACATCGATGTAGGTGTAGCCCTCGTCGGTCTGCAGGGTGTGGGCGTCCTTGACGCCGACCTGTTTCACGCTCATGACCCGCGCATAGTAGCATTGCCGGCTGGTACGGACTTGATCGCACGGCTCTTTCACGAATGGGAACGCCGCCTGGTCGCGGTGACGACCGACCGGGTCGTCCGACCGTTCGAATGGGGCCTCGATTGGATTCCCGACGCCGAGCGGGAGGCCGCCCCCCGGACGGACGGAGCCGGCCGCGGTGACGCGGGCTCGCCGGGCGAGACCCTGCGCGCGTGGGCAGCGGACGCCACCGCCCGCAGCGAGCGCTTCTACGCGGCGCCGCGGGGCCGCGACTTTCGCTTCGACGGCCACCACCTGCGCTTCCCGAGCGCGTTCCGGACGCCGCATCCCGAGAACGACACGGTCCACGCGCGGTACTTTCCCGCGTCCTTCGAACCCGGCGAGCCCCGCCGCGCCGTCGTCGTGCTCCCCCACTGGAACGCGGACCCGGGCAGCCACATGACGCTGGCCCGGCTGCTCGCGCGATTCGGGGTCAGCGCGGTCCGCCTCAGCCTGCCGTACCACGACTCCCGCATGCCACCGGAGTTGCATCGCGCCGACTACATCGTCAGCGCCAACATCGGCCGGACCGTCCAGGTCTGCCGGCAGGCGGTCCTCGACACGCGGCGCACGGTCGACTGGCTCGAGTCGCGGGGATACGAACGCATCGGCGTTCTCGGCACCAGCCTGGGCTCCTGCCTGTCGATGCTCGCCGCCGCGCACGACCCCCGCATCTCGGCGGCGGCGCTCAACCACATCTCGCCGTACTTCGCCGACGTCGTGTGGGAGGGGCTGTCGACGGCGCACGTCCGCGCCGGACTCGAGGGGTCGGTCGACCTGGAGCTGCTGCGCGACGCATGGCTGCCGATCAGCCCCGCGCCCTTCCTCGATCGCATGCGCGGCACACGCACCCTGCTGGTGTACGCGCGCTACGACCTCTCGTTCCCGGTGCGGCTCTCCCGGAAACTGGTCGCCGACTTCCGCCGGCGCGGGCTCGATCCGGAGGTCTTCGTGCTGCCCTGCGGCCACTACAGCACGGGGATGGCGCCGTTCAACTGGCTGGACGGATTCGTGCTCGTCCGCTTCCTGCGGCGAGCCCTCTGAAGGGCCGCCGGATCACGGGCCTAGATCCGGACGTGCAGGTAGCGCAGCAGGCTCCAGACCGCCTCGTAGAGAAACCCGGCCAACTCGCGGACGAGGGGCGTCACGTTCCCCTCCGTAACGGCATCCGCCACGGTCACCGGCTCGGTGAACAGCAGCCAGATCGTAGCCGCGGCCAGTACGGCGGCCAGCAAACCGGCGATGCCGACCAGGCTCATGCTGAAACGGACCAGAGACATGATTGAAGCGCCTCACGTCTATGACGAACGGGAGCGCGTTTCGGTTTATACCGTCATCGAATGAATTCGTCCACCGTCGCCTCGACCGGCTCTCCAAAGCCGAGCGCCGCCAGCGCCGGCCCGACCTCCGGGGGGCCGACCACCACCACCCGGAGGGCGTCGGGATCGAGGCGGCGTACGGCCGCGTCGGCCGCCGCGGCGGCGTCGACCGCCGCCACCCGGGAGACGAAGGTCGTGTACTCGTCGTCGGGCAGCTCGAACAACGCCAGACGCAGCGCCGCGTGCGCCACCTGCCCGGCTGTCTCGAAGTTGCGCGCGAAGCCGCTGGTGAGGACCGGCCGGGCCGTCGCGAGCTCATCGCCGGTCACGGGCCGGACATCGCGGATCTCGACGATCTCCCGCACCGCCTCGCGGACAGCCTCGCCGGTCACCGCGGCATCGACCGCCGTCTGCAGCACGAACGGCCCCCGCCGGCGGCGGCCGTCGAACGCCGTTCGGATGCCGTAGGTGTAGCCCCTGGCCTCGCGAAGATTGAGATTGAGCCGACTGACGAACTGCCCGCCGAGCACCATGTTCATGACCATGATGGCCGGGTAGTCCGCGGCCCGACGCACCACGCCGAGGTGTCCGATGCGGATCTCCGACTGCACCGCGCCGGCGCGGGACACGAACGTGAGCCGGCCGACCGGCGAGGGATCCGCCGGCCCGGCGTCTCCGGCGGAGGGCGCCGGATCGCGGCCCGCGGGGCGCGCGGCGGCGGGAACGCCGGACACGAGCGGCGCCAGGTCCCGCGGCTGTCCGTCCCGGCCACCGCCGGACGCGATCAGGGTCCAGCGGCCCGGCGTGTAGTGGGCGGTGTGGAACGCGCGGATATCGTCGACGGTCGCTCGCTCGAGCGCGCTCCGGGTACCGGCCGGCGTGTGGCCGTAGGGATGCGTTCCGTAGACCGACCGCAGGAACGCCCGTTCGGCGACCGCACCGGCGACGTGTCGCATCTGGGCGATGCGGCTGATCCGCAGCGTCCGGACCCGTTCGACCTCTGCCGGATCGAAGCGTGGCTCGGTCGCCAGCTCGATCAGCAGCGCCAGGGCGTCCCCGGCATGACGCGCGAGAGCGGTGATGGACAGCAGGGTGGCGTCGCTCGTGACCTCGGTCCCGAGCCGGCCCCCGATCCGGCCGAGCGCGTCGTGCAGATCGATTCCCGACCGCCGTAGCGTGCCGTCGTCCAGCAGATCGGCGGTGAGGGCGGCGAGCCCTTCGTATCCGGGCGGGTCGGCCGCCGATCCGGACGGAACGAGCAGCAGGAAGCTGATCAGCTCCTGCTCGTGGTGGTCGACGGTCCAGAGCCGGACGCCGTTCGACAGGGTCTCGCGCTCGATGGCGGGAAACCGCAACGGCACCGCCGCGCCGACGGACGGCAGCCCGCTTCTGTCGACCGCCACTAGCGCGTCTCCACCGGCGTCGAGCCGGACAGCGCGGCGTCCCGGCGGCCGGCCGGGACGACGCTGAGAGCGATCCGCGAGCCCGTCCCGAGCTCGGCGGAAACGGCGGCGGCCAGGCTCTCGGGGGTCGCCTCCAGGTACCGGTCGAAGTCTGCCGCGGCGTACGCGGGCGTGCCGGTGTAGACGTTGTACGTGTTCAGCAGGTCCGACCGACCGCCGAACCCCCCGACGGACTGGCGCTGCCACGCGTGGTCCGCCTCGATCCGGTGACGGGCGCGCTCGAACTCCGCGCGGGTCGGGCCGTCCGCCGCCAGTCGCGCGATCTCTGCGCTGATGACGGTCTCCAGCTCGTCCAGGTTGCGGTCCGGGGCCGCCGTCGCGACCACTCCGAAGCGGCCGGAGACCTCGAGCGAGTGCTGGTGCGCCGTCACGTCGAGGGCGAGCCGCCGGTCCTGCAGCAGAGCGCGATACAGTCGGGAGGACTTTCCGCCGGCGAGCACGGTCGCGGCCAGATCCAGCTCGGCGTCCCGCGGTGCGAACAACCGCGGCGTCACCCATCCGAGGTACAGCCGGGGCGACTCCACCCGATCCTCCAGCAGCAGCGCGGAGGCCCGGTCGCGCGCCGGCGGCGGCGCGACCACCGGCGGCGGCGCGACCACCGGCGGCGGCGCGACCACCGGCGGCGGCGCGACCACCAGCGGCGGCGCCGGTCCGGCGGGAATCTCCTCGAAGTGCGCGCGGGCCGCCCGAATCGCGTCGGCGGCGCGCACGTCACCGGCAATCGCCAGCGACGCGTTGGCGGGATGATAGTAAGTCGCGAAGAAATCCCGCACGTCGTCGAGAGTCGCCGCGCGCACGTCGGCGGGCCAACCGATGACCGGCCAGTGATAGGGATGGTCCTCGGGGTAGTGGGCCGCCGTCAGGGTCATCGACGCGAGCCCGTACGGCCGGTTCTCGTAGCTCTGCCGCCGCTCGTTCAGCACGACGTCGCGCTGCGTGTCCAGCTTCTCGCGGGTCAGGGCCGGCAGCAGGTACCCCATCCGGTCCGACTCCATCCACAGCGCCCGCTCCAGGGCTCCGCGCGGCACCACCTCCCAGTAGTTGGTGCGGTCCGCGCTGGTCGATCCGTTCAGCGTCCCGCCCGCCTCCTGCAGCGGCCGGAAGTACCCGCTGTCGTGGTGCTCGGAGCCCTCGAACATCAGGTGCTCGAACAGGTGCGCGAAGCCGGTCCGGCCGGGCCGTTCGTTCTTGGACCCGACGTGGTACCAGACGTTGACGGCGACGATCGGGCAGTGGCGATCCTCGTGCACGATGACGTCGAGCCCGTTGTCGAGCGTCACCTTCACGTGCGGGATATCGGCGGGCACCCTGGTCTCCCTGTTCCCCGAGGATCTGCACGACCACCTGGCGGCTCCGCACCATGGCCCTGTCGGAAACCCTTGATGATAGCAGTCTGGAAGCGCCGGCACCGGCGGGATAGAATCCGGATACGAACAGGAACCCCATGATGAACATCCCGAGACGAAAAACCGACGCACTCCCGATCGCGCCGGCCGTCTGCCTCGCGCTTCTGCTGATTCTGACGGGGAGGGCGCAGGAGCCGGGGTTGGCTTTCGACCCGCCGCCGGAGTGGATCGCCGTGCCGGTCTCGTCGCCGATGCGCGTGGCCCGGTTCACCCTGCCGAAGACCGCCGGCGATGCCGAGGACGCCGACCTCACGGTCTTCTACTTCGGCGGCTCCGGCGGAACCGTAGAGGCCAACCTGGAACGGTGGACCGGCCAGATGCTGCAGCCGGATGGACGCCGTTCGGCCGACGTTGCGACGACCACGACCTTCATGGCCGGGGACCTGGCGGTGACGACGCTCGACGTGCCCGGCATCTACGCGGCCGAGGTTCGCCCCGGCTCGGGAATGCGCTACCACAAGCCCGAGTTCCACCTGAAGGCGGCGGTGGTGGAGACGCCGGCCGGACCGTACTTCTTCAGACTCACCGGCCCCGCCGGAACGGTCGAGGCCTGGGACGAGCACGTCGTCGCCCTGCTCGAATCGGTACGCTTCGAGTAGTGGTCGCCGTGCTCAGCGCTCGTCCCGATTCGCATCCGGCGCTTCCGTTCCCGGAGCCGCCGACGGCTCGACCGGATCGGCGGACGATGGCGCAGCGGTGGCTCCGGCCGGCGCGGCCGGCGCGGGGGCCGGTGGCAGCGCGGGGACCGGTGGCAGCGCGGGAAGTCCCGGCGGCGGCGATGCGCCCGGCGCCGGCGAGAACCGGTTCAGGATCAGGGCGCCGAGCCCCGCGGTCCAGGCCGCGTACTCCAGCAGGAAGCCGAACAGCACCAGCAGCGCGCCCAGGCCCCGGAAGAAGCCGCCGGCGATCCCCAACGCTTCTCCCGCCATGGTCGGCAGGAGAATCAGAGCGGCGCCGCACCAGACGCTCGCGTAGGCGGCCGAGCCCGACGCGCCCATCCGGTCCCGGATCAACTGGCCGGTGCCGAGCACGGCACCGCTGAACCCCGCCAGCATCATGAGTCCGGCGGCCATGAAGATGAACGGGAGGAGCAGCAGCAGCGGTATCCCCACGATGGAGATCACCGCCATCAGGATCCCGGACACCAGCAGCGGCACGGCCAGCATCTGGGCCAGGACGCCTACGACGCCCGCCTTGAGCGGCTCGGCGCTCGCACGCTGCGCGATCCGCTCGACCGGGCCCCGCGCCACGAGCACGATGCCGGACGCCAGCAGCGCCAGCAGGAAAAGGCGCATGGCCGTCCCGATGAGGTCCCCGGTCCCCAGCCAGCCGCCGGGCCACCCGACCTGCCAGCGGCGACCGGAATCCGTGTAGCCGCGGACGCTACCCAGACCCACCTGCGTCACGGAGCCCCGCAACGCCGCCGAAGGCGCGCGCCGCAACGACCCGGCGACGACGGTGACGTCGCCGCGCACCACCGCGTCCGGACCAAAGCGGACCGGCCCGGCGATCACCACGACGTCGCCGGTGACTTCCCCCTCGATCGTGAGCGGGCCCAGAATCACCGTCGCGTCGCCCCGAACCCGCTCGTCGCGCTCGATCGTGACAGGCCCACCGACGCGGAACACATCTCCGCGAGTCGTCCTTCGGACCGCCGGCGCGTCGTCCGACCCGCCGCCGGACTCGGGGCCGGGGTCCGCGGTGGTTTGCTCGGCGGCGGCCGGCGCGACGGGCTGCGCCGGCGCGACGGGCTGCGCCGGCGCGACGGGAGGGGCCGCCGCAGCCTGCGCCGGCGACGACGTGGGCGCAGCAGGCTGGCCGGACGCGGCCGGGTCCGCCGGCGCCGCGGCAGACCCCCCGGCGGGAGTCGCCTCGGCCTGCTCGGGCAGGTCTGCGGCATCGCCGTCAGCGCCGCCGAACAGCGCCTGCCGGGCCGCGTCCCCGAGATACGTGACGCGCAGCACTAGGTCGGCGTCAGCTCCGAACGCACGTCGCAATTCGAGCCCGGACACCGGTACGCCGTCCACGGCAACCACGCCGTCGCCGAGGGTGATCACGCGCGCCGCACCGTCGGCGCCGGTCGACGTCAAGGCCAGACCGTCGGGCCGGAGGTCCACCTCGAAGCGCTCGCGGACGGCGCCGGCCAGCGCGGCCTCCTCGGCAGTCGGCTCCGTCTGTACGACAACGGCGCCGGCCGGCGCCATCGAGAACACGAACAACCCGATCCAGCACGCGGCGACGGCGGCTCTGGTACGGTTGGAATGACTGGCCATGGTCCCTCTCCCCTGCTCCGACCCTATCAGGTGTCTACGCAGGCAGGGAGCCGCGGGTTTCACCGTCTCCCGGCACCTCGGATAGAGACTAGCGGCCGCGGAGGCCGAGGGCGTGCTCGGCGATCACCCTGCGGTGCAGCTCGCTCGTGCCTTCGCCCACCTCCAGCGTCTTCGCCTCGAGCAGCAGGCGGCCGACCTCGTACTCCGCCGAGAACCCGTAGCCGCCGTGGATCTGGATGGCGTCGAGAGCGTTGGCGGTGGCCGCCTCGCTCGCGGTCAGCTTCGCCATCGACGCCTCCACCGAGCAGCGCTCGATGCCGGCGTCCTTCATGCGGCCGAGGCGGTAGACCAGCGCGCGCGCCGACTCCGTCCGGCAGATCATGTCGGCGATTTTCTGCTGGGTCATCTGGAACTCGCCGATCGGCCGGCCGAACGCCTCCCGCTCAGTGGCGTACGGCACGCTCAGGTCGATGGCCCGCTGCGCCTGTCCCACGCAGCGCGCGGCCACCGAGAAGCGCCCCATGTCGAGGGCCGCGCCGAGGATCGGAAACCCCCGCCCCACCTCTCCCAGCACCGCGTCGTCCCCCAGGGCAACCCGGTCGAAGTGGATGGCGGCCAAGTTGTCCCGCTTCAGGGTGCGCATCGGCAGATCGCCGATCGCGACCCCTTCGGTGCGGGGATCGACCAGGAAGACGGTGACGCCCCGGTGACGCTGCGCGGGATCGACGGTCGCCGCCACCAGCAGCAGGCCGGCGTGCGCCGCGTGCGAGATGAACACCTTCGATCCGCTCAGCGACCAGCCGCCGGCGGTCCGTTCCGCCCGGGTCTGCACCGCGGCCAGATCGCTGCCGCCTCCCGGCTCGGTCAGGGCGGCCGCGGTCAGCACCGACCCGTCGCAGATTCCCGGCAGCCAGCGGTCGCGCTGGGCGTCGGTCCCGAAGCGGACGATGGATCCGGCGACGAGCGAGTTGGTCACCGACACCACCGACGCGACGACCCAGTCGATGCGCGCCAGCTCCTCGCAGATCACGCCGTAGGTGACCACGTCGGCGCCGCCCCCGCCGTAGGCCTCCGGCAGCAGCGGCGTCAGGTAGCCGAGCGGCACCAGCTTGCGGATCAGCTCGGCCGGGTACCGTTCCGCGCGCTCGTGCTCCTCGACGAACGGCAGGATCTCCCCCTCTGCGAACTCCCGGACGGCGGACCGCACCTGCCGCTGCTCGGGGCTGAGGTCGAAGTCGGCGCTGCGGCTCGGGGCAGTCGTGGCCGCGGTGGTCGTGACGGACATCAGGCTCCCTCGTTGCGCCGGCCCGCCACCCAGCGGAGCGCGGCGGCCAGATCGACCGCGGCCTGCGCGAGCTGCCGGACGCGGCCGACGAGCTCCGCCGACGGCTCGTGCCCCGCCGTGAAATCGGCCTTCGTCGCATAGACGTAGCGCGGAAGGATGTGGCAGCGGAAGTCGAACATCAGGCTGTTGGCGAGGCCGATCGGCGACATGTAGCTTCGCGGCCCCCCGGCCGCACAGAGAAACCCGACCGGTTTCTGCCCCCAGGCCTTCCCGGTCAGCTCCACGAAGTTCTTGACGGCGGCGTTCAGATCGTAGTTGTAGACCGGCGACGCGATCAGGATGGCGGACGCGGCGGCGACCTTCTCCGTTACCGGCCCGATCGACGGGTGGTCGTAGCAGGCCTCTCCGTCGCAGATCGGCAGCTCCCATTCGCGCAGATCGAGCAGCTCGTGGGGGACGCCGATCCCGCCGAGCGCATCGCCGGCGGCGACGGCCAGGGTGTGCGAGCGGCTGGCGGAGTTGAGCGAGCAGGACACCACGAGCACGGGCGCGACGGTGTCGTCGACGAGCGAGTTCATCGCGGGAGAGTATAGTGGCGGGCCGGACCAGTTCGCGGCCCCAGCCCCGAATCCCCGGAAGGTATCGTGCCAGCGCCGGACCCACGGCCACCGCAAGCCGGGGCGAGTCGTACGGACCTATAATCGCTGGGACGGGGCGAAGCGATGGCAGCGAACAGCAACTTGTTGGTTCGAGCGGATTGGGATCCGGAAGCGCAGTGCTGGTACGCCACCAGCGACGACGTTCCTGGGCTCGCGACCGGCGCCGACACCATCGAGGATCTCATCGAGCGCCTGAAAGCGATCATTCCCGAGCTACTTCAAATGAACGGCATCGACGCCGCTGATCCTGTCTCATTCGAACTGCTGGCGCGGCGTCGCACTGTCGTCGGCGTTGCCGCTTGATGGCGGACTACACGCCAGATGTGAAGAGCGGTCAGAGACGCCGGAGCGTACCGCGTGAGGCACGGCAAGGGCGATCACGAGATATGGTACAGCCCGGTCACCAAGCGGAACTTCGTCATCGACGGCAAGATCAAGTCCCGGTACCTCGCCAACGCGGTACTTGCACAAGCCGGTCTGTCCAAGCGATTCTAGTTCGCGGGTGAGCACGGGCTCGCGGCGCGAACGATGCTGCGATTGCTGCCGACGACGTATCGGCGCCAGCCCGTGTCCTGCCGACAGAGAGCGACGACGGGCGCGGCAATCAAACGACGCCGCGCTCGTGCAACGCCTCGACCGCCTGCGTCGAGTAGCCGAGGTCGGCCAGGATGGCGTCGGTGTGCTCGCCGAGCCCCGGCGCGCGCCCGCGAATGCCGGCAGGCGTCGCCGACAGCGAGAACGGCGTCTCCGCCACCGGCGCCTCCACCTCGGCGCCGGGAGAGGCCACCGACCGCAGAAAGCCGATGGCCTGCACGTGCGCGTCGTCGAGCACCTGCTGCGGGGACAGCACCGGCCCGGCCGGGATCCGCGCCGCATCGAGCGCGGCCAGCGCCTCGTCTGTGGTCCGCTCGCCGCACCACTCGGCCATCCGCTCGCTGATCGCCGCGCCGTGGTCGCCGCGGGAGCGGTCGTCGGCGAAGCGCGGGTCGTCGAGCCAGTGCGGCTCGCCGAGCAGCTCCGTCCAGCGCTTGAAGAGCGGCTGGCCGATGCACTGCACCAGCACCCAGCCGTCGCGGGTGCGGAAGGCGTCGGACGGCGCCTGGGTCTGGCTGCGGTTGCCCGTTGCCACCCGGTCCGGCCGGATGATCGCCTGCTCCATCAGCATGCCGTTGGCGATGGTGAGCGCCGAGGCGAGCAGCGACGCCCGCACGTGCTGGCCCTGGCCGGTATCGCGCCGCACCAGCAGCGCCGCCAGCGTGCCGACCGTCGCCACCAGCGCCGTCGTGAAGTCGACGTACGGGCAGTAGGCCTTGGTCGGCTCGCCGGGTCGGCCCGAGAGGTACATGATGCCGGACATCGCCTGCCCAATGCCGTCGAACCCGAGCCGGTGGGACGACGGCCCGCCGGCGCCGAACGCCGACACGCTGGTCAGGATTACGTCCGGCTTGATGGTCGTGAGCGCCTCGTAGTCGAGCCCCAGCACCTTCAGCGCAGCATCCGGCAGGTTCGCCACGACCACGTCGGTCTGCGCCACCAGCCGCTGGAGCACGTGCCGCCCCTCCGGCGTGCGCGGGTTCAGGGTCATCCCCCGCTTGCCGCGGTTCACCTGGAGATAGAAGGCCCCGTCGCCGGCTTCGGTCACCGGCATGAGGAAGCGGTCCTCCCCGCCCCGCACCTTCTCGACCCGGATCACGTCGGCGCCGAGGTCGGCGAGCAGCGCGGCGCAGAACGGGCCGGCGATGAAGCGGCCGAAGTCGAGGACGCAGATTCCGTCGAGAGGATCAGGCATGTTGCGGCGGTTATCGTCGATAGGTGGCTTCGTTGCGTATGCCAACCTTGAGAATCACCACCACGAGTCTGTCCGGATACACGTCGTACAGGATTCTGAAGCGACCCACGCGGATGCGCCAAGTCCGTTCTTCGCCTCGCAACTTGATGCATCCGTGCGGATACGGATCATCGGCCAGGCGATAGATGGTCGCTTCGATGCGATCTCTGGATCCGGGAGGAATGCGTCTGAGGTTTCGTTGTCCAGCGGGTGAGATCTCTACCCGATGTCTCATCCACCGGAACCGGCTTCCTCTTCACGCAGCCGCTCGAAGAAGGCATGGGCTTCCGCACCGCCCTTTTCCTGCCATTCCCGACGGGCCTCCGCCAGGTCTTCACGCTCGGCAGCGTCCAGCTCGACGTCTTCGCGCCACTGCCGAAGGGCCTGCACGACGACCTCCTGGACGGTATGCCCAGTCGCCCTGGCTTCGGTCTCGATGACCCCATAGAGCTTGTCGTCGTCCAGAACGAGCGTCAGCTCCTTCATAGTGTCCCTCCCGCGCTTCATAGGGGATCGAGTTGCCGCGGGTGCCGACGAGGTCGACGTCGCCGTCGCCGTCCATGTCGCGGGCGAGGAACTTGTCGAACATCCCGCGGACGCGGCGCGCCGCTCAGGTCGACGAACTCCATGTTGACCGCCGGACGCCTCGGCGTCGGCCGCGCCAACCGCCCAACTCGCGCCGATGGCCAGCACCGCCACGACCACGCCCCCGCTGCCACGCGACGTCCGCCACAACCTGTCGAGTAATGTCACCGCTCTGCGCCGGCATCGAGATGCGTCCGGGCGCCCGGGCAGTGCGGGCACATCCTGCCGCCGGAGCCGAGAGCAGCGAGCGGCACCGGGATCGCCTGCCCGATCAGGCCGGGGGCCAGCCCCCGGCAGGTGGGCGAATGATGATAGACGGTCTCGCCGCCGACGATCCCGCCGACGACGAACACCGTGGCGGGCGGGATGTAGTAACGCACGGGCGTGGCGCGCACCGTCACCCGCCGCCGGTCGACCCGCACCCGGAGCTCCTCCGGCGGCTCGTCGAGCGCGGGACGGTGATAGGTGACCAGGTACTGACTGGTCAGCTCCGTCGCGATGCGCTGGAGTCGTTCCGCCATGCCGGAGGTCGACGACACCTTGTACAGCCGGCCGCCGGAGTCGTTCGGGCCCTGGTCGAGCATGCGCTCGCGCTCGCGGTTCTCCTGCATCCACCGGAACGCGCCCGCCCCCGACGTGATGGTGGCCAGACCGTTGCTGCGCCCGAAGTCGGAAAAGCCGACCTGCCGCAGGCTCGTCAACGCCAGGGCGTGCATGACGACGCCGTAGCTCCGCAGGCGCTCGGCGACCGCCTCGGCGTCCTGGTCGCGGCTGGCATCCGGTGTGCTCCGTCCCCGCGCAGGCAGCCCGCTCCCGCGAACGGACATGTCCTGCATGCCGCGCCCTTCGCTGGTCACCAGGACAATCGCCGGACGCATCGACCTCCGCGCGGCCAGCTCCAGAGCGGTCTCGTCGACCGCGGCGACGAGATACGCGCTGGTATCCGAGAAGCCTGAGAAGCGCTCCGCCGCCTCCGTGAGCAACCCCGTATCGGTCGTGTAGTCGACGAGGGTCTGACGCTGATCGCCGAACGCGATAAGGCTGATGCGGTGGCCGCGCATCGCGTCGACGAAGGACACCAGCGCCTCGCGGATATGGACGAGATTGTTGCCGGCGACCATGCTGTCGTCGACGAGCAGCGCCACGTCGAAGCCGACCATCGCGGGTTCGACCCGGAGCACCTCGCGCCGGTCGCCGTCCTCCTCGACCCGGAAGTCGGCGGGCCCCAGCCCCATGACCGGCCGGTCGCGGCTGAGCGCGGCGACGTACGCCTGCGCCTCGCCTGCCTGCAGTTCCTGGGCGCGCGGCGCGACGCCGGCGGGACGGGCGGTGACGATGGCGCCGGCCAGCAAGGCGAACAGAAGGAGACGAGCCCGGGGCGGGCGCGCCGTCCTGAAGGCAGCGTGTCGCCGGCGTGATATACGCGGTCGGAAAGCCATGGCGACCTCCTGTCCGACCGCGCCGCCGCGGCCGAACCGCCTGCCTGGTGCGTGTTCCCCGGCTACGGTGCGGTCGGGGTGGGCTTCACGTTCACCGTCACATTGACGGGAACGAGGTGAACCGTATCGTCCGCCACCGCCTGGAGCACGTACGTACCCGGCGCGCTGAAGCTGACCCGCGTTACGGCCCGCCCGCCCTCTCCGATCTCCGGGACCTGCGAATCGAACGAAACGGCGCCCGGACCGCGCCACTGGAGCCAGGTGACCGCCAGGCCGGTGGCCGCCGCGCTGCGCGGATCGACGACGGCCTGCGACTTCGGCCCCCGGCGCGGCGTCCGCTCCGCGAGCCGCGGGTTCGGGGGCGGGATGCCGTCGTCGCCGGTGATGACGGCGATCTCGATCGAATCCGGCAGCGTCACCTCCAGCTCGTCGCCACCTTCCAGGCTGATGAACGGCCGCTGGTTGTCGGCGTAGCCCTGGGCCGAGCCGGTGCCGCGGTTCAGGCGCCGGACACCGGCGTCGATCTCCCAGACCGGCCAGAGATGCCCGACCGCCCGGTCGGCGCGGCCGTTGTGGGTGACGGTCCAGACGAGGTCCTGCTCCCGTCCCCAGTCGGCCGGCACGCGGACGCTGAAGACGAACTGCTGCCGCCGGTTGTAGAAGCGGGTCGGCTGGCCGCGGTCGGCCGGACCCGGCTCGAAGAGGTTGTTCGGTCCGACCGGGATGCTCGGCTGCTCCTCGTAGTTGCGGTTCAGGTAACCGAAGACCATGGTGAACGACCCGTCGTCGTTCCGCTCCCACCCCTCGAAGACCGGCTGCACGTTCTGGCCCCGGTTCCAGCGCTCCTGCGCCGACGCCGGGGACCCGATAGCCGCTGCCAGCAAGGCAGCCGCGGCCACTGCACGGACGATGCGAATTTGACCCCTCATGATGCTCTTCTCGCGACCTCTCTCGAACATCGCAACGGCACGAAGCCTCCGCGATCCACGACCGCGAAGGCTTCGCTCCAATCCACGCGCGGGGCGCCGCGCGCCGCGCGGCTAGTCGTTGTCGTTGGCGCTGAGCGCCTCGCGGGCGGCGACTTCCTTCTCGAACTCCTCGTCGTCGAGCTCGTACCAGCTCACCCACGAGAAGCTCATCTCGTCGCTCGAACGCTGGCCGAAGCCGGCCCAGTTGGTCGGATCGTCGTTCCAGCGGTTCGCCTCGGAGTTGTCGTGCCAGCTCGTCACGTGCAGGAGCGTGTCCCGCGGCAGGAGCGGCGCCACGTCGTCCTCGTAGTTGTAGACGATGTGCCACCCGAAGTCCCAGTCGGCGCAGCTCAGGATGTCCTTGCTGTTGTCCGGGTAGATCGCCTCGAGGCACTGCCGTTTGCCGAGGTTGTGCAGGTGCGCCTGGAACGCGGTGATGTGGGCGTTCTCCTTCAGGCGGTAGTAGCCGTCGTGCCGCACGTTGGACGCACCCGCCGGGATGTCGATGTCCTCGTCGTCGCCGACGTGGGCGGAGATGAGCTTGCGCTCCGGGACGACGCCCCGGGGGTAGAACTGCAGGCCGACCCGCGTGCGGTCGGTCGTCTCCACGCCGATCGCGGCGTAGTGCATGTTGAAGCGGATCTTCGCGCCCGCCTTGATCTGCCGCCCGGTGCCGTCCGGGAAGATGTCGCCGTTCTTGCCGAGCGCGTACTCGTTGAGGAACTCGCCGATGCCGCTGGTGTCCTCCGTGTCGTCGTTCACCATCCCGGTGACCGCGTGGTGCACCACCGGGAAGCCATCGATCGACGGCTTGGTCTCGACCGCCCTGATCCAGCGGTCCTCGGTCAGGCCGGACTCGGACTCCAGGTTGCCCCACCAGTTGGGCGCCTCGGCCGCGACCACGAACGGCTCGGGGATCTCGACCACCCAGTCGGGCTCGCCGATCTTCCACTCGGCGATGTTCCGGAACTCGCGCGGCGGCGGCATGTCGGCGGGGTTCCCGCGCGGGGCGCCGGCGTCGACCCAGGCCGCGACCGTGGCGATCTCGTCGTCGGTCAGCGAGTAGTCGTACTTGAAGCCCTGGATGCCGATGTTCTTGTCGATGTACCACGGCGGCATCGCGCGCGAGACCACCTTGTCCTTGATCGACCGCGCCCACGGCCGCGCGTCCTCGTAGGTCAGCAGCGACATCGGGGCGATCGAGCCCGTGCGGTGGCACTCCTGGCACGAGCGCTGCAGGATCGGCGCGACGTCCTTCGTGAACGTGACGTCGTGGGCATCCTGCGCGGCGGCGACGGCCGGTGCGGCCAGCGCGGCGAGCGCGACCGTCAGGAGGACGGCGAATCCGAATCGGCAACCGGTTGTGAGTGACATTTCTGAAGCCTCCAGAACCGAGCGTGTGTCGGCGCCATCCGCGCGGCGCGTCGGCTCAACTGCGTATTGTTACCCAGCCGCGGCCCGTACGCCAAGCGTTCTTTAGCGTGGCACATTGGTTTCGGAATGCACTCTGCCGACGCAAGCCCCCCGGACGCACCGGCTCGCCAATTGCGCGACAGCCTCGCGCGCGGCCTGCGGACGGAGCCGACCGTGCGCCTTGCCTGGCTGTTCGGGAGCCGGGCCCGCGGCACGGAGCGTCGGGAGAGCGACGTCGACGTCGCCGTCCTGGTCGATCACGGCATCGCCTACCGGGCCATCCGCGATGACCTCGGCGACCTCGACGCGTTCCGGCGCTGGGCGCTCGGCAAGCTCGACGCCGGCTGAGGCCGGGTCGATGACACGGCCGACGTCAGGCTCTTCCCGGGCGGTTTCTACGCGCGTATCGGCTACGACTGGAGCGACTGACCCGGGCGGTCCGTCCACCTCCGGACGGACGGACCGCCCCTGGGTCCCCTTCCTACTGCGGCAGCCTGAACACGTACAGCGCGTTGCCGGTGCCCGGGTGCACGATGTCGGGGCTCAGCAGCGCCGGCACGCGCCGCGGACTGCCGCCGCCCAGCCCGGTCGACACGGCGAGGTACTGCGTGCCGTCGACGCCGTAGGTCACCGGGAAGCCCTGCACGGACGTCCCCAGCCGCGTCTGCCAGAGCACCTCCCCGGTGGCCGCGTCGTGCGCGCGGAAGTAGCGGTCGACGTCGCCGGCGAAGGCCAGCCCGCCGGCGGTGGTCAGCACGGCGGTCATGAACGCGGCGCGCTGCTCAATGCTCCAGCGCTCCTCCAGAGTGTCGACGTCATAGGCCGCCAGCTTGCCGAGGTTGCCGTCCGTGCCCGGCATCTCGAACCAGTTGCGGTCGGCCGACGAGCCGCCCGAGCCGATCTCCATCGCCACCTCGCGGCCGGCGATCTCCAGACAGCTCTGGCTCAGCGGAATGATCAGCGAACGCGTCTCCGGGCTGTAGCCCGTCGCGTGCCAGTTGTGGCCGCCGGCGGTGCTCGGGCAGACCGAGACCCAGTCGCCGATGCCGGCGTCGGCGATGTCCTGCCGGTAGGTCACCACCCCGGTCTCCGGGTCGATGCTCTCGAACACGTTCTGGAAGACGGTCTCGACGTGCCCGAGGTACTCGCCCGACTCGCGGTCGAGCTTCCACAGGACGCCGTGCTTGCCGATGGTCAACAGCGCCTTGCGCCCGTCGCTGTCGACGAGCACCTGCTCGAACCCCTCGTCGAGGTCGAGCGCCTCGCCCGGCACGTGCTGCCGGTACCACTGGATCGAACCGTCGGCGGGATTCAGGGCCAGCGTCGAGTTCGTGTACAGCGCCGGGTCGTGGACGGTCAGCCCCCGGCTGGCCGGCACCCACGGCTTGGCCTGCGCGACCGGCCAGTAGAGCAGATCGAGCTCCGGATCGTAGCTGCCGGGAATCCACGAATCGCCGCCGCCGCGCAACGCGAGCGGCAGATCGCCCCACGAGTCGCCGCCCGGCTCGCCGGGGGCGGCGATGGTCAGGCGGCGCCACAGCTCCTCGCCGGTCGCTGCATCGTGCGCGGTGATGAAGCAACTGTCGGGCATGAACCGCGAGCAGCCGTTGATGCCGTTGACGACCCGACCGCCGGCGACGATCGGTCCGCTGGAGTTGGCGTAGCCGTCGTTGTAGTCGGCCATCCGCGTCTCCCAGACCAGCTCGCCGGTGCGGGCGTCGAGCGCCACCACGTGGGCGTCGCGCGTGCCCATGTAGATCTTGTCGTCGTAGATCGCGAGGTTGCGGCTGTTCGCTCCGCGCAACGCCTCGGGAAGCGGCCGGCGGTACTCCCAGAGCAGCGTCCCGGTGACCGCGTCGAGCGCCTGCACGACGTTCCCCGGATTGGCGAGATACATCACGCCGTCGTAGACCAGCGGCGTCGGCTGGTTGCGCCCGTCGGCCATCGACCAGACCCAGGCCAACTGCAGGTCGCCGACGTTGTCGCGGTCGATCTGGTCCAGCGGGCTGTGGCCCCATGCGTCGTAGGTGCGCCGGTAGATCAGCCAGTCATCGGGGTCCGGGTCCCGCAGCATGGCGTCGGTGACCGGGGCGCGCTCGGCGATGGGATGCAGCGTGGACGTTCCGCCCGGCAGACTGGCCGACGCGGCGACAGCCAGCGGCTGCCCGCTCGAAGCCTGCCCCGCCGCGGGCGCGGCGACCACCCCGCCCAGCGCGACCGTGCCTGCTTCGTAATCGTTCTGCTGCAGAAGGTAGGCGACGATGCTCGCGTACTCCTCCGGCGCCAGCGAGCCGGCGCTCTCCGGCGGCATCGTCACGGCGATGAGATCCAGCAGGTCTGCGACCGGCTGCTCGCCCCACCCCCCGCGGAACGTCGGGCCCGCCAGCTCCGGCGCCTCGAACGACCCGCGCAGGTTCGGCATGTGACACTCCGCACACTCGCGGTCATACAGCGCACGGCCCGCTTCGGCCTCCGCCGCGATGTACTCCGCCGACGCGAGCTGCGCCGACGCGGCCTGCGGCGCCGACGCCAGCGCCACCGCGGCGACCAGCGCTCCCCCCACGCAACCGTTCACGAGCCGGCCGAAAAGTCGTCGATGCATCAGCGTCCCCCTCTTTCAGACAAGCGCCATCGTATCCCAGACACCGCCACCAGGCGGAGACCCTAGTCACGGACCCTCACCCTCCTACCGTGGCGCCGTGCTCCAGGCGCAGGCGGAGACAGCACCTCGGCCGGGAGCTCATCGCCCGCCGGTGGAGGAACATCGGGGACTCGGTTCAACAGCCGGGCGAAGAGTTCGGGCTCTGCCCGCCGTGCTCTCTGTTTCAGATAGTCGACCGTCAGCAGCGCCGAAGCCTTTTCGGCAACCGCAGTGGCGATGAACTGATTGATGGAAACGTCATCTCGACGAGCCAACTCCCGGATTTTCTCATGCAGGGAGTCGGGCAGCCGCACACTGAGACTGCTCATGATGCCTCCTCGACCAGCCGCAGAAACACGGCGGGGGTGACGACCCGGATACCGAACGCTTCCGCTCCGCGAAAATCCCGAACATTGTGCGTGACGATGGCGTGGGATGCCGTTGGCATCAAGTGCAAGAACCAGCGCCAGGCGATGTACGAGACCGCGGCCGCTCCCAGCAGCGACCCGAGCAAGGCGCCGCCGTAGGCCTGTTCAAGTCCGCGATCGAGGACGTTCGGGACGGTCATGGCCGCGGCCGCGAGGACGACGAGAGCCGGACGGTCCCGGAGCACCCACACGTAGGCGCCCAGCAGCAACCCCCCGCCGAGCAGCCCCACGAGCGCCCACGACAGCAGGTCGTCCGGCGACGTTCCGGGCGCCAGCATGGCCCCGACGAGCACCAGCGCAACCCCGACCGCTGATTGCCGGCGCGTCCAATGCGCGGTCAGCGTATTGGCCGCCGTGACGACCAGCAGCGCCAGGAGCCCCAGGGTCAGACACCCCTGCAGCGGCGCGAGAGCGGCGGCCAGCCAGGGAGCCTCCGCGGACGCGGGACCGTAGGCGGACCACGGCGGCAGGCCGCCACCGAGCGCGGCTCCGGCCGGGGCGAGCGCGCCGAGAAACCCAATCCCGAGGGCGAGGCCCGTCCATGTCACGAGCCCGCGGTCGTCCGCCGATCCTCCTCTCGCAAGCACCGCGGTGTGGCCGGCCAGCAGCCCGAGCAGGGTCGCGATCAGGCCGGCTCCGATCAGGCCGCCCACCACGCCGATGCCGAGCTGCAGCGGGAGCGGCTGGGCAGTGGACAGGCCGCTCATCAGCAGCGGCCAGTTGTTGGCCATGGTCGCGACCGCTCCGACCATCGCGATCCCTGCTGCCGCCAGCGCAACCTTGAGGTCGAACGCCCCGCGGGTCCAGCGGACCACGGCCAGGACCGCGCCCGCCACCAGCAGCACGCCCAGCATGACGGACGATGCGATTCCGGCAATCGACAGCGTCGTCCGCCGCTGCTCTTCGGCGCGCCGCCACCCCTCCGGCAGAAAGACGTAGCGGCGCGTGTCGAGCACCTCGTCACCGGCAATCTCCACCGCCACCCGCGCCTCCCCAGCGGCGAGGTCGCCGGCGGTCTCGTCGCGGAAGGTGAACGTCCAGTCGGTGCGAGCGGGCCGTCGCAACTCCTCCGCCGATACCTCGGACAGGTCCGCGGCGGCACCCAGCCCGGCGAGCGCATCCCGGGCCAACGTGCGTGCGTCCTCCTCCGACAGCGTGGCGCCTGCGGCATCCTCCGCGAGCCGGTGCTCCCGCCGCCCGGGCGCGCCGTCCGGTCCGATCCAGACGACGTGCTCCTCGGCGCGCGCCGCCACGTCGCCCTCGAAGCGCGCGTAGCGCACGCGCCAGCGCGGCGGGGCCAGGTACTCGCCGAGCAACGCGCGGTGCCGATCCTCGCCCGCCTCGCTCCAGCCCGAGCTGTTCCTCGGTGAAATCCAGAGGATAGAGGCAGAGTACGTGTATGCCTTCGGTCGAGGTCAGCTCGAAGCCCGGAAACACATGGATCCCCCTCGCGCGAGCGGCGGCCCGAATCGCGGCTATCCCACCCACATGATTGTGATCCGTAACGGCGAGCACCGTGACCCCGAGCGCCCGTGCCTTCTCGACAAGTGCCCGGGCGTACCCTTCATCGTCGTCGGCCGTCGACGGTCGGCCGCGATATGTCCCCGAGTAGTGACGCGGATTGACCTGCAAGGCGCATCTGCGGAACTCGGCACCTGCCGGCTGGCGCAACGCGACCGCGATTGAGTCGTCCGTGCTCACGCTCTTGCGTCCGCGGTTGTCCGCTGCCAGGTCAGGATGTGCTCGAATGCGTCAGGTCGCTCTTGCGTTCTGCACGAAACATGTCCGCGGGCAAGCTCCGCCGACCAGCGCCGCATCAACATGCCTCGCCGGCGGGCCACGTCGGACCGGCAACGCTCCGGTTTCTTCAGAGCTTCGTGCAGAAGGCGCCAGACCAACAACCAGGCCCCGAGACTACTCGTCGTTCGCCTGCGCCTCCCGCTCGACGACACGCCGGGCGTACTGCTCGTCGGTCATGAACGCCACGTCGGTCCAGCCGTGACCCATCTCGTCCATGGTGCGGCTGCCCCAGCCGATCCACGCCGACGGGTCCGGGTTGTGCCGGTTGTTGGCGGTGTTGTCGTGCCACGAGACGGTGTGCAGGATGGTGCCCTTCGGGAACAGGTGCGGCTCCTTGAAGGGATAGACGATCTGCCACGTCTGCTCGTAGTTGGTGACGTCGGTCAGCACCTCGCGGCGGCCGTCGACGTGAATGGCCTCGAGCAGCATCCGCTTGCCGCGGAAGTGCATGTGCGGCTGGAAGCTCAGGACCAGGGCCGCCTGCGGCAGCGGCCAGAAGCGCTCGTGGCGGACGACGCTGTGGGGCGGGATGCTCAGCAGCGCGACGCCGTTCAGCGTGTTGTCGTCGATCAGGGCGCCGGGCGGCATGCGGTCGGCGTGCAGGTCGAGGTCGTAGCCGGCGCGCAGCAGCCGGTCCTCGACCGCCTCGCGGTTCAGCTTCCAGTCGTGGCCGATGCCGGTGCGGATGCGGTGCGCGGTGACGATGAGCTCGGGCACCTCACCCTCGGGATAGAACTTGATGCCGACCTTCTGCCGGTCGATCGTCTCCTCGCCCCAGGGGTGGTAGTGCGGCGCGAAGCGGAACAGGCCGCCGGCCGGCAGCTTGCGGCCGGTGCCCTCCGGGTAGTACTGCCCGGTGCTGCCCATGGCGTACTCGATCAGGTCGATCTCGGCGGTGTTCGAGCCCATGCCGAGCCGGAACTCCTCGAGGTCCTCGGCGGTCTCGGGCACGCTGACGTAGACATGCGAATGGTGCACGCAGCAGTACGCCTCGGGGATGACCTGCACCCACTTGACGTAGCGGTCCTCGGTCAGGCCCGGATCCACGATCTCGGACGGGTAGAAGTCGGCGCCCTCGGCCGGAATCCTGAATCCCTCCTTCATCTGGACGATCAGATCCGGCTCGCCGTACGTCCACTCGTTCAGGTTGGCCAGGTCGATCGGGGGCGGCGCGTCGGCCGGGTTGCCGCGCGGCGCGCCGGCGTCGACCCAGGCCGCGACCGTGGCGATCTCCTCGTCGCTCAGGGACGGGTCGGCGGTGTACTCCCCGACGCCGCGATCGACGTGCCAGGGCGGCATCTGCCGGGTGACCACGCGGTCCCTGATGGCCCGCGCCCAGGGCCGCGTCTCCTGCCAGGTCAGCAGCGACATCGGCGCCCCGGTGCCGGGACGGTGGCAGCGCTGGCACGAGCGCTGGAGAATCGGCAGCACGTCGCGGGTGAAGGTCGGCGCCTCCTGCTCCTGCAGTGCCGTTTCCGGCTGCGGCGGCTCGGCGGCGAGAGCCGTGGCCGAGACGCCCACCAGGATTCCGACCGCTGCGCAAACTGCCACGAGATTCCAGACTCGACGCATGTCTTCTTCTCCCCGTTCACCCGGCGCCGCGCCGGACGCGGCGGCGCCGCTTGAATTCTCCCGCTATTCTTCCGAGTCTACACCTTGGTCCGGACAGCTCAGGAGCATGCGCATGATCGTCCGCCTATTCCTTTCGTCGCTTCTCGTCACCGCGCTGGCCGCCGGCGTGTCCACGGCACCCGCCGCGGCGCAGTCGAACCAGCCGATCTACCCGGTCTACGACGGGTTTCACGTCACCGATGAAGGCTTCTACGTCATCTCGTACGCCTACTTCAGCCACAACTTCGATACGGTGACCGTCCCGCCCGGTCCGGCCAACGCCTTCGGAACGGCGCCGGCCGACCGCCTCCAGCCGACCACGTTCGCGCCGGGACACCACCGCTTCCAGTGCATCAGGGCGCATTCCCGATTTCCCGGAGCAGTGTGTAGGCAAAGATGGACTGTGAGGCTGGGGGAGGTTGAGCCGGTCTTCGGACAGACGGGGAGGGTGGTACTGGACATTACGGCTCGGACTGCCCATGATGGTGCGTTGAAATGGACAAGAGCGCCATCGACACCCCGAGCCGCGAGATCGATCTTCGCAACATTCCCGTCCACCTGCGCACTGCCCTCCGGCGGGCGCTGGAGTTTGAGGCGCGTGCTCCAGCGCCCAGGTCGGCAGAGGAAGCGGAGCAGTGCGAAGAGCAGCTGCGGGCCATCGCGGACGAGTTCTTCGGCGCCCTCCTCACCCCCGTGCTGCAACGCGCGGTGCGCTCCGCCGCGGTTGGCGACGCGGCGAGCGCCCTCGTGCGCCACCTGCCCCGGCGGATGCGGAGCGACGGCCTGGAGACCGTCAACGTTCGCACCTCCCGGGGCACGACGGTGCCGGTCACGACGCCGTACTACCGCGAGAAACACGCCCGTCGGGCGAAGCGGAGGCCGGGACTCTACCCCATAGGCGCTAACTTGTTAAGGCCCTATGGTCCTCCGGCAGCTCAGTTCAGCCGAAGTACGCGGAGAGTTGCGGCTGTCGGCGACGTGGCGGCTCCGCCAGCTCGCCGGAGATCGTTCGCCAGTCGCTGATCATGCGCGCCAGCGGGAGCGGCGGTTCGATGGCGCGCGTGACCTGGTTGAGCACGAACTTGAAGTCACGCCACGCGCTCGGGGGGCGCCGGCGCCGGCACGTCGTAGCCCCAGGGGGAAATCGCGCGGGCGTGGTGGATCAGCTTCTCCACCAGCAGCGCCACGAACAGTTTCCCGTAGAGCCACGCCTTGGCGCTGTCGTCGTCGTACTTCGGCACGTGCCCCAACTGGGCCAGCGACTTGAAGCGCTTGAACACCAATTCGACCTGCCAGCGCAGGCGATACCACTCCAGCACGTCCGCGGCGGAAAAGGGTGGCTCGGGAAAGGTCGTGAAGACGATCACGTACTCAGCAAAGCGCAGCGTGGCCGGTTGCACCTGGTTGCCCTTGCGGGCGGCGTCTCGGCGGACTTTCAGGTGCGCCAAGCGGATGGCTTCCGCCGACTTGCGGAGCACGCAGACCCGGCCCGCAATCTTGCCGGCCGGGCCGCCATCGTCGCCCGGGACCGCGACCGTGATCGCCCAGGACCGGCCGGCGCCCGGACGCGTGACCGACCCCACCGCCGCAAGCAGGTCGAACGGCCGCCCGGCCGTCGTGCACAGCGGCAGCGACCCCGTGTTGACACGCACAATCAGCCGCCCGCCCGCGTCGACCACGTGGCGAATGCCCCGGGCCGTCGAATAGCCGCGGTCGGCCAGCACATGGTCGCCGGCGCGGATCGGGAACTGCGCCAACGATTCTCCCGTGCCCGGCCCCTCGGTCCCCGTCAGCTTGAAGAAGTCGCACGCCAGCGACGGCAGGCCCACGCTGTAGTGCAGGCGCCACAGCGACCCGCTCGGGCCCGGTTCCTTCACCGTCGTCGCATCCACGGCCCGGACCTGGAACGCGCCTCCGGGGATGACCGCCAGACCCTGCTCCTCGAACAGGCGGACACACAGCGCGTGCAACCAACCCTTGGATTTCTTCAGCCGCTTCAACAGCGCCACGTCGGACAGGTCCGCCAGATGCGCCTGCCGGGCCCGAACCACCGTTTCCCGCAACGAGTGTCCGCAGCCGAGGTGCAGCAGGAGGGTCCGCAGGAGGTTGTCGACCGTCTTGTCCTTGCGCAGCCCCTTCAACGCCCCGGTGTCCTGCGCCAACTCGCGCCAGTCCTGAGGGAAGAACGACACCAGCACATCCCAGTCCTCGTCCACCGTGCCGGCCTCCGTGTCATGCATCCACATGCCAGGATACGCCGGCCATGCCGCGAAAACCAGTTAGCGCCTATGGGACTCTACCCCGCCTTGGTGGTGCTGGGCATCTACGACCGGTGCACGCCGAAGCTGGCCTCCGATGCAAGCCGCGCGGTCGCCATGCTCAGCTCGCTGGCCGAAGCGCAGGCGCAGCTCCGCTGGGCGCATTCCCGATTTCCCGGAGCAGTGCAGTGTGTAGGCAAAGATGGACTGTGAGGCTGGGGGAGGTTGAGCCGGTCTTCGGACAGACGGGGAGGGTGGTACTGGACATTACGGCTCGGACTGCCCATGATGGTGCGTTGAAATGGACAAGAGCGCCATCGACACCCCGAGCCGCGAGGTCGATCTTGGCAACATTCCCGTCCACCTGCGCACTGCCCTCCGGCGGGCGCTGGAGTTTGAGGCGCGTGCTCGAGCGCCCAGGTCGGCAGAGGAAGCGGAGCAGTGCGAAGAGCAGCTGCGGGCCATCGCGGACGAGTTCTTCGGCGCCCTCCTCACCCCCGTGCTGCAACGCGCGGTGCGCTCCGCCGCGGTTGGCGACGCGGCGAGCGCCCTCGTGCGCCACCTGCCCCGGCGGATGCGGAGCGACGGCCTGGAGACCGTCAACGTTCGCACCTCCCGGGGCACGACGGTGCCGGTCACGACGCCGTACTACCGCGAGAAACACGCCCGTCGGGCGAAGCGGAGGCCGGGACTCTACCCCGCCTTGGTGGTGCTGGGCATCTACGACCGGTGCACGCCGAAGCTGGCCTCCGATGCAAGCCGCGCGGTCGCCATGCTCAGCTCGCTGGCCGAAGCGCAGGCGCAGCTCCGCTCCGACGGCATCGCCCTGGATATCAAGACCCTCCGCTCGACCGCCTATCGCTACGCTGCGCGGGCCCGAGCGGCCCAGCAGAGCGCGGCGTGCGGCCTGCTGGACCGCGTGACCGGCAAGCGGGTGGTCGTCTCCCTCGGACGGGGGCCGCGTCCGTGTGAGGCGCAAGAAGCGTGGCCCCAAGACGAAGAAGGGGCGCAACCGATTCCATACCGACTGGAAGGAACCGAAGCTCCTCATCCTGTACGTCGTCGGCGACGACGGGCGACCGTCTCAGACGTGGGCCCCGATCATCGACGGCACGCTCCGGGGACCGGAGGCGGTCTTCGCCCTGCTGTTGTCGTACGCGCGGCAGATCGGCCTCAACGCCGCTGACAAGGTGCTCTTCATCGCCGACGGCGCGCCCTGGATCTGGCAACGCATCCCGCGCCTCATCGCCGCGCTCGGGCTCTCGCCGACACAGGTGCTGGGGCTGATCGACTTCTATCATGCCGCGAAGCAACTCTCCGACGCGGTCAAGCTGCGCCGCTGGAGCGCGACGCAACGCACCCGCTGGCTCAACCGCACGCGGGGGCTGCTCAAGCGAGCACGGGTGGACGAGGTGATCACGGCCCTGCGGGAGCTGTGCCGCGGGCGCACGGCCGGCAAGATCCGCACGCACCTCAACTACTTCCTGAAGAACCGTCATCGTTTCGCCTACACCACAATGGTCGGGCTCGGGCTTCCGCGGGGCAGCGGTGCCGTCGAAAGCGCCATCCGTCGCGTCATCAATCTCCGCATCAAGGGCGCCTCCATCTATTGGCTACCGGAGAGCGTCGACGCGATTCTTCTCCTGCGGTCTTTCTATAAGTCCGGCAGATGGAACTGTTTGCAGCGGATGGCCATGACGCCGGTGGGTGTGAGCGCGTGACCGGGAAATCGGGAATGCGCCCGTGCATCATGGTGCTGGACGCGGACTTCACCGGCGGACTGCGCTGGACGCTCTCCCACGCCGGCACGACGACGTCCACCAGCGAGGACATGCTGCAGTACAACTGGGAGCTCGACGACCGCACCGCCGGCTCGGTCCTGCGCGACGTCGACGCGGCGAACGCGCCCCGCGCGGTGTGCCTGAACCGCTCGCCCCTCGTCCGCTTCCTTGGCCTGCGCGGCGGACCCGACGGAGAGCCGCCGGCGGTTTCGGTGGCAGTCGGCGCGGACCTGAAGCTCTTCGGCAGCGTGCGGGACGAGGGACTGCCCCGCGAAGGGCGGCTGACGAGCGCCTGGCGGATGGTCGAGGGTCCCGGTGCGGTGACGTTCAGCGCACCGGACGAACCCCGTACCCTGGCCCGTTTCGACGCTCCGGGGACCTACACGCTGGAGCTGCGGGCCAGCGACTCGGCGCTCGAAACCGACCTGCGTCTCGTCGTCCACGTCACCGGCGAGGACTGAGAGAGCGGGTCCGGACCGGCGATACCACCATGTCCTGTACGGACCCGCGATTCCTCGTCCTGCTGCGCGGCCTCAACGTCGGCGGGCAAAACGTCATCGGCAAGGACGACCTGATCCGCTGCTTCGAGGAGCTCGGGTTCCAGAGTGTCCGGACCTACATCCAGAGCGGCAACGTCCTGTTCCGCTCCGGCGAGGCGCGTGTGGGGGCGCTGACCCGCGCCATCGAGGAACGGTTGTCGGAACGGCTCTCGAATCCGGTGCAGGCCGTCGTCTTCACCCGCGCGCGCTACCGGGCGGCGGTCGCGGCGGCCCCGCCGGCCTGGGGCCGGGACGACGACAGGAAGCACAACGCGCTGTTCACCCTCCGCGGCGTCAGCCCGCGGCGCGCCCTCGAGCGACTACTCGTCCCGAAGCCGGACATCGAAGCGCTCGCCACCGGTCCGGGCGTGATCTTCTGGTCGATCTCGAAGCAGCACCAGAACCGGACGACGTGGATGAGACTGGCCGCGGCGCCCGTCTACAAGCAAGTGACGGTGAGGAACCACCGCACCGTGTTCAGGCTGCGCGAGCTCCTCGAAGAGCTGTAATCCCGGTCAGGCGCGGGGGCCCGCTGGACGACCGGGGATGGGCGTCAGAGCCGGGCGCGCTGCTTGTCGGCGCGCACCCGGGTCACCAGCAGCCGGTCCGGCAGGAACCGCACGATGCAGCGCACGAGCATGGACATCTGCCACGGGAACTCGCAGCGCTTCTTCTTCCGCCGGATCGCGCGGGCGATCAGCCGGGCCGCGCGATCGGTCTCCATCAGGAACGGCATGCCGAAGCGGTTCCGATCCGTCATCTCCGAGCGCACGTAGCCGGGATGGACGAGCGTGGCCCGGATGCCGGCCAGCGCCCAGTCGGGCCGCATGCCTTCGATCAGCCGACTGAGGGCCGCCTTCGTGGCGCAGTAACCGGCCGCGCCGGGTAGCCCGCGGTAGCCGGCGAGACTCGATATCGCCACCACGTGACCGGCCCGGTGCTCCCGCATCGACGGGATGACCGCCTCGATGGCATAGAAGGCACCGAAGAAATTCACGCGGAACTCGGCTTCCAGCGCATCCGCGTCGGGTTCCAGCGCATCCGTACCCAGTGCGACGCCCGCGTTGGCGACGAGCAGGTGGATGGGTCCCAGGCGTTCCGCGAGCGTCCGCATCGCGGCATGCGTCTCGTCGCGCCGTGCCGCGTCGGCCGCCACGCACTCGGCGCGCGCCCCGGTGACGCGGACGGCGGCGGCAAGGCTCTCCAGCCGATCCAGGCGGCGAGCCGTCAGTCCGACGTCGTATCCGTCACGGGCCAGCTCCAGGGCCAGCGCCCTCCCGATGCCGCTCGACGCGCCCGTGACGACCGCGACTCGTCTCATGATCCTCCGTGTACCTACCGCCCGACGCTGCTGCATTCTACGCGCGTGCGAACGCCGAATTCTACGCGCGTGCGAACGCCGACGATTGCCGCGTCCGGCTCGGGCAACCCCGTGACGTGCCGCCTGCACGAATATGTATAGCCATAAAAATAAAGCTATAATGGTCATATGAAAAGCGCCAGTGTGAGCGAGGCGAAGAACGGTCTGAGCGCGCTCCTCGACGAGGTCCGCCGGGGCGAGACCGTGCTCATTACGAATCACGGCAAACCGGTGGCCCGGATCGAGTCCTACCGCACGACGGAGCTGACGGCCGGGGAGGCCGAAGCCGAGCTCGTCCGACGGGGCGTCGCCGATCCTCCCCGTGCACCGCTCGAGGTGGAACGATTCCTGGCCGCATCCGTCCCGCGTCTGGCCGCCGGGGTCAGCGCGAGCCGGTTGGTCGTCGCGGAACGCGAAGAGGGTCGATGAAGTACTGGGATTCTTCGGCCCTGGTGTCGCTCCTTGTGGACGAAGCGGCGAGCGACGACAGGCGTTCCATTCTGCGCCGGGACCACGGCATCGTGACGTGGTGGGGAAGCTGGATCGAGTGCGCATCGGCGCTCAACCGGCTCCACCGCGAGGGGAGCATAGACAGCGGCGATCTCGACCGATCGCTGGCGCGACTGCAGGAGTTCGCGGGGGGCTGGATGGAGGTTCGTCCGTTGGAGCGGGTGCGACGGCGCGCCGTTCGCGTGCTGCGCGTCCATCCGCTGCGCGGCGCCGACGCACTGCAGTTGGCGGCGGCGCTCACCGCGACGGATGAAGATCCCTCCGAGCTCGACGTGGTCAGCAGCGACGCCAGGCTGGCCGACGCCGCCCGGCAGGAGGGCTTTCGCGTCCTTTGATTCACACCCGACGGTCGGCCCGCCTTGAGCCGAACCGGGCCAGATGGTCCGCGCATTCGGCCACGCCGGCCTCGATCCCGGCGGCGCTGTACAGGTCTCGAGCACGTGCCCACAGCAGCCGGGCCTCGGCGACCTGCCCCCGCTCCTCCTTCAGGATCGCCATCGGCCGCAACGCGTTCGCGTGGTCCAGCGGCGCCGCTTCGGCCTCGCTCCGGCGATACAACGACAGCGCCTCGTCATAGCATGCTTCCGCTTCGGCCAGCCGACGGGCCTGGCGGTGGATGTCGCCGAGATGGCGCACCGCGTGCGCAAGGCGTAGCGGATCGCCGGCGGACCGTGCCACCGTGACCGCTTCCTCGTAGCAGGCACGCGCCGCCTGGTGGCTCCCGGCGTCCTGCTCGACGTGACCGAGCTTGCCGAGAGCGGCGAACAGCTCCGGCTGCGCCCCGGTCTCGCGGCAGATAGCGACCGCCTCGACCAGATGCTCCCGGACGTTCCGGGCGATCCCACGCTTCCCGGCTGCGGTCGAAGGAGGCGAGGCCATCGCCTCGCGACGCAGGGTCCAGGCCTGCCGAACGAGGGCCATGGCGTCGGCGGTGGAACGCATGGGCCTCATGCTACATGCGCCGGAACGGGTACCCGTAGGCGGCGGAGCGAAACGGCTGCATGAAGTGCGTGCTCCTGGAGTGCGTCGACAGCCCCGATGCTACACTTCGCGGTTTCCGCTCCCGGCGTGTGTTCCCATGCCCCATCCCTCGCGCGTCTCGCTCGTGGCGGCCTTTGCGGCCGTGTACGTCATCTGGGGATCGACCTACCTGGCCATCCGGTGGGGCGTGGCCGAGATCCCGCCGTTCCTCATGGCGAGCGGGCGCTTCCTGGGCGCGGGACTCGTGTTCGTGGCACTGGCCGCCCACCGTGGCGCGGCGCGGCCGACCGCCCGCGACTGGCTGACGACGGCGCTCATCGGCCTGCTGATGGCGGCCGGCGGCAACGGGCTGGTCAGTTGGGCGCTGCAACGCGTGCCCTCCGGGATCGGGGCTCTGCTCGTCTCGATGGTGCCGTTCTGGGTGGCGCTGGCGGACTGGCTGCGGCCGCGCGGCGCCCGGCCGCCCGGACACGTGATTGTCGGGCTCGCGCTGGGGTTCACCGGGGTCGCGCTGCTCGTCAATCCGACCGACGTCGCGGGCGCGCGGTCACTCGACGCGGTCGGCGCGGGCACCATCGTAATCGCCAGCCTGCTGTGGGCGACCGGATCGGTCTACTCCCGCCACGCGCCGCAGCCGGCGTCGCACTGGCTGTCGGCCGGCATGCAGATGCTCGGCGGCGGCGCCGTCCTGCTGGCAATGTCGGCGGCATCCGGCGAGCTCGCCACGCACGACTGGTCCAGCGTGTCCCCGGCCGCCTTCGGGGCGTGGTTCTACGTCGCGGCGTTCGGATCGGTGGCCTACGGCTGCTACCTGTGGCTGCTGAAGGCGACGACCCCGACCAAGGCGGCCACCTACGCCTACGTGAACCCGGTCATCGCGCTCGTCGTTGGCTACCTCTTCGCGGACGAGACGCTGTCGCTCTGGTTGCTGGGTTGCTCCGGCGTCGTCGTGGCCGGGGTACTGCTGGTCGTGTCGCGGTAGCGCCGGCGACGACCCGCACCGGTGATCGCGGTTCGGGCGGTCACGGCCGCTCCGGGTCGACTTCCCCGTTTCCGCCGGAATGGACGCCAGGTCAATCCGCACGAGGTGTTCATCGCCGACGCGATAGACCGTGGCCCAGGGCTCCTCCTCGAAGAACGCTACGAGTGATCGGCGCTTGGCGGTTGGTGCGGATCGGTGGATGGCGACCAGGTCGACCCCCAGCTCCGCCAGCGCGGCCACGCCCCGACTCTCCGGCAGGGCATTCAGCGCTTCCATCGTTCGTCTGAATCCGCGCGGCTCGGCTCCGCTGAATCCGTTCACCACGCGCGCCCAGTGGTGCGTGGAATCGAGCATGTAGACAGCTTCGGGCGTGGCGTAGGCGCGCAGAAAATAGTGAATCGGAAGGTGCACGACGACCGGCGCGCGCGTTTCATCGCGCCAGAGTCGCGGAATCGCGACGTCCAGACGGCTGATCTCGTACGGCCGCGGCTCGAAGGGCAGCCGGATTGGATACACCTCCACCAGGAACACCAGACAGGCCAGTGAGATCGCGATCCACGCGGAGCGGGCGCTCCGGCATCTTGCTGCGAGGGTCGCTGCCCCGGCCCCGGACAGAATCATGATGCCGAAATAGAGCAGAAGCGAGAAACGCTCCGTCGCGCGCAGGCCCTTGAGAAAGTCCAGTCCGGGCACTTCGGAGAGGTGTAACAGGGGCAGCCGCACCTGTTGTGAGGAGACGAATCCCTTCGCCAGTACGAAGCCCACGATGACCAGGCAGATCCCGGTCGCAATCCACCGGGTGTCAACGGTCTTCGGTGGCGCGTCCCCGTCTGGCGTCAGGTGCCGCGGACGCCGGAGCAGGAGTCCGGCCAGGGCAAGCGCGAGCGCCGTGTAGCCGACATATAGCGTCTGCTCGCCCCAGATCCAGGGGCCGGCCTGTCGCATCTGGCCGATGAGCGTCGCCAACGGCGGTTCGAGGTAGCTCGATACGGACACCCGGTCACCGGGAACGAGCGCTTCGGCGTAACGATTGCCGAGTTGCGTTTCCTCGAGGCTCCGGCGGTAGGGAATCGCCGTGGGGAGCATGACGGCGGCGCACAACGCAGCGGCCGCGGCGGCGCGCGCCGCGTGTCTGAGCGTCAGTCGTTGCCGGCCGATCTGCAGAACCGACAGCACCAGGACCAGGATCGTCGTGATCACCGCGTGGTACCAGCTCACGAGCGCCTGAGCGACGAAGCAGGCCGACAATGCCAGCGTCCGCGCACCCGTCGGGGACCGCAGGAAACGGATCAGGGTGGCGGCGACGAACGGCATCCATTGGAAAGAGAGTACCTGCAGGTGCCCGATATGGTGGATCCTGAAGAACAGGAATGCCCAGAAGATGCCTGCCCAGAAGCCCGCCTGATGAGACCCGCTCACCTCCCGCATGAACCAGTAGCCGCCGACGCAGGAGAGATAGTAGGCGAGGAAGATGAGCAGGTTGTAGCCGAACCACGGGCTGTCGGACAGAATCGAGAGAGGCGCGTTGATGACAGCGAGCGACAGCATGTGGTCGGTCAAGGCGACCACGTTGGGGTGCGGGTGGAACGTGTTTCCGTTGAACAGATTCAGGGGGTCGGTATAGAGGGCACGCGACACCCACTGCAACTGCCAGTTCATCAACGCGGGGTCGCCCGTGAGGATGGCGTGGCTGTCGAGGTCGGTGAGCAGGAAGGCCCTGGAGCAGAAGAGCGCCGACAACCCGAGGAACACAGCGTGGACAGCCAGCAGACCGCTTCGCGCCAGCGGCTTCGGTGGCGCGGAGCGACGGCAAGGGGCGCGGACGCTCTCCCCGAGGCGCCCACAGGAGACGGTCAGCGCAACGACCAGCGCTCCGTAGCCGCCGGCAATCGCGCGGAAGTGTCGTGCGGAGAGTGGCAGGCCGCGCATCCGCTGATCTCTCGATGGCCTATCCTGGAGTCACGGCAACGCCCGCGACGATGAGCCCCCTGCCGACGCCGGCCGGCATGCCTATTGCCGCTCGGACTCGAGCTGCGCCAAGTAGAGGCCCTCCAGGCGCTCCACCGCCTCGCGGAAGCCCTCCGGGTCGACGAACGTGTCCGGGCTGTACTCCTGCCCCGGCTCGTACTTGTCGTGCAGGCCGTACTGCCCACCGTGGGCCGAGACCCAGACGTCGACGTCGAGCGCCTTCTGCCGGCGGAACGTCTCGGCGAAGTCGTCGGCCACCCCCGGGTAGGTGGGATCGACCACGAGCTGCTTGCCGGGGTTGATGGTGTTCATGTTGGCGATCGCCACGCTGTAGTCGCGGCCGCCCTCCGTCACCGTCATCAGGTAGCTGGAGCTGCCGGCGGTGTGTCCCGGACTCGACATCACCGTCAGGCGCGCGTCGCCCAGCTCAAGTACGTCGCCGTCCTCGATGATCCGGTCGACCGCCACCGGCCTGAACGATTGCCGGCCGCCGAAGTGCGGGTCGCTGAACCCGCCGTCCTCCAGCACCGGCGCGTCCTCGGCCGTCGCCCACATCTCGGCCCCGACCGCCTCCTTGATCTGGGCCAGGGCGGCGGTGTGATCCCAGTGCGCCTGCATCTGCAGCAGCACCTTCACGTCTTCGAGCCGGAACCCGAGCGACTCGATGTTGTCGCGGATCAGCGGAATCGAATCTTCGAGCCCGGTGTTGATCAGGAAATGCCCCTCGTCCGAGGTGACGAGAAACACGGCGAGGCCATAGGTGCCGACGGCGTAGAGGTTGCCGATCACCCGGTGGCCGGGAAACGGCCGGGTCCAGTCGTTCGACTGGGCGGCGACGGCCGCGGCGGCGGCCTCGGCTTCCTCCACGCGATGTCCGCCGAGGATCCCCGGCATGCTGTAGTTGCCCTCGTGGCAGGCGTACTCGTACAGCGGCTCGTCGCTCCGCCGCATCGGGATCGACGCCGTCCACGGGCTCGTCCAGGTCTCCGGATCGGTCACGGTGTAGGTGTAGTCCAGCGTGTCCGCGTCCACCCGGGTCAGGCGCTCGACCAGGGTCACGTTGCGCGTGGTGCCCCGCCAGCGGCGCTGGTCGTTGAAGTTCGTCGTCTCGATCACCAGGGTGTCGCCCTCCCAGTGGCCGCGCGAGTCGCCCGACCATTGCCGGACGTCGCCGGGGAGCGCAGGGCGGCCGTCGAGCGGCACGACCCGCACGGTGTGCACCATCTCGGTCACCAACACCACCTCGTCGGGGATCTGGAAGACCTGCAGGTTCTGGTTGTAGCCCCCGGGAGTGATGGGCGGGCCGGCGTTGAAGCCGAGGATGCAGCGGTCGAAGGCGCTGCGGTCCAGCCAGGAGTCGGCGGGATGCTCGCGCAGGTACGCGCGCCGCGCCTCCGTGCGCTCCCGACCCTCGGGCGACATCTCGGGGAGCCGGCCGTTCGGCGGATCCACGATCAGCGACGTGCGCCGTGTCCCGACGGTGCGCGTACCCCGGTCGAGCCAGAAGTTGTTGTAGAAGCCGGGCGCACCCTCCTCGCCCCGATCTACGCTCTCGGTGGCCGTCGTGCGCCGGGCGGAGCGGCGCGCCAGCTCGGTGTTCCGGTCGATCACCTCCTGCTCGAGGTTGGCCGCCTCTTCCGCGGTCAGAAACGCCTGGTCGCCCAGATCTTCCGGGCGCTCCAGCGGCGTTATGGTGCGGAAGTCCCAGATGCCCTGCAGGTCCGGAGCCCCCCAACCGGTCCGCAGGTCGGTCTGGGCCGCCGCGGGTACCGCCGGCAGCAGCACGAACGCGGCAACCAGGGCCGCTACGCTCACGGACGCGAGAACTCGATGGTGCATCTGAACCCCCTCTGCATGGTGTCGAATCCACCCAATATACTCCCTGGGTATCACGGGAGGCAGAGCATAGTCTCTTCCAATGACACATGAGCCTGAACGAGGAGTTGTTTCCAACGACACATGAGCCTGAACGGGGGCCGGGTCGAGGATCATCGGAGGATGATCGTGAGACTCGACACGCACCGGCTGCAGACCCTGGATCAGGTTCGGGAATTCCTCGACGGAAGCGAGCAGGTCGACCTGCAACCACAGACCCGCGCCGACTCCTACGCGTTCGTGGCGAAAACCGTGCGACGGTTCGACTACGCCCTGCGGGGGAAGGCCGACAAGGGCCTGCTGCGCCGCTTCCTGGCCAAGGTGGCCGGCCTGTCACGGGCCCAGATCACACGCCTGTTGCAGCAACACCGGACCACGGGAGAGATCGCCGACCGCCGCGACACCCCGCGCCGACCGTTCCCGCGCCGCTACTCCAACGCCGACATCGGGCTGCTGGCCGAGCTCGACGTTCTCCACGGCACGCTGTCCGGTCCGGCCACGCGCAAGCTCTGCGCCCGCGCTTTCCATCTGTTCGGCGACCGCCGCTTCGAACGCCTGGCCGGCATCTCCAACGGCCATCTGTACAACCTGCGGCACACGACAAGCTATCAACGGCGCCGCGGAACGACGCCGCTGCCGACGCGCCCGGTGCATGTCGCGATCGGGGAACGCCGCCGCCCGCAGCCGTTCGGACAACCTGGCTGGGTGCGGGTCGATACCGTCCATCAAGGCGACCTGGACGGCATCAAGGGCCTCTACCACGTGAACCTGGTGGATGAGGTCACCCAGTTCCAGTGCATCGGCTCGGTCGAGCATATCCACGCCGCCTGCCTGGCCCCGGTCCTCGACGCTCTGCTGCGGGCGTTCCCCTTCACGCTCCACGGCTTCCACGCCGACAACGGCTCGGAGTTCATCAACCGCGAGGTCGCGGCGCTGCTCCAGGGGCTGCACATCGACGCATTCACCAAGTCCCGCGCCCGTCGCAGCACCGACAACGCCCTGGTCGAGAGCAAGAACGGCTCGGTCATCCGCAAGCAGCTCGGTCACGGCCACATCCCCAGCCGCTGTGCCGCGCAGGTCAACGCCTTCACCCAGCAGGTCCTCTCGCCCTATCTCAACTTCCACCGCCCCTGCTTCTTCCCCACCGAGGAGGTCGACGCGCGCGGCCGAGTACGCAAGCGCTACCGCGACGCCGACATCATGACCCCCTACGAGAAGCTCAAGTCGTTACCCAATGCCGCCGCCTGCCTGAAGCCGGGAACCACATTCGTAAAGCTCGACGCGGCCGCGTTCGCGATGAGCGACAACGAGGCCGCGCAGGCGCTCGACGAGGCCCGCACGCGGTTGTTCCGGTCCATCGACCCGGCGGCCTGAAGGTTTGCTCACGGCCGCTACCGCCGTCTGTCGGTCGTCGTGTTGTTGACGAGCAGGCGCGAGGAAGCTCGAACACCGGACGTACCAACTCGCGCGGGCGCTGGCGAGCCCGGATCGCCGGCGCCGACTCGCGTCGTCACCGGCTGCGGTCGAATACCGACGGACAGCGATGTCGTCGAGCCCGGATCGCCGGCGCCGACTCGCGTCGTCACCGGCTTCAGCACCACCGAAAGGCGGAAACGCGACGCCATCAGGCACGAGCGCCGACGACGATCCATCCAGCCGTTGCCGGCCGTTTCACAGCCCCTCGCGTAGTCACGTCCAGCCCCTCTGCTGCCGGTTCCGCGCTCGGCTACCGCACTCCGCAAACGTCCGCAGACGGACGTTCGCTCCGCTTGGTCTCCTGCTGTTCAGAACTCGGCAAACCAGACCCTCACCGTTCGGTTGCCACGGCAGCGGCTACAGAACCTTCGCCCTGAACCACGACGCGCCCAGCGCCGCGTCGTACACCGTAACGGTTCCGCCGCCATGAGCGATAATGCTGCGGTCACGCGCGCCCTCAACGCGGCCCGCGCCAGGACCTGTTTCGATCCGTCGGTTCGGTCGCCTGACAGGCTCGGCTCACGTGCCCCGCTTCAGGCTCATTTCTGGATTGGAAAGGACTAGCATGACCCGAAGGGATGCGCGGACGGACGGCATGAGCCGCCGGGAGGCGGTGCGGCTGCTGGGAGCCGGGACGGGGATCGGACTCGCCACGGCCTGGAAATCGGGCGCGGACCTGCGGGCGGCAGGACGGCAGGCAGGGACACAGGACACGTCCTCGGTCACTTTCCCGGACGGCGCCATCGTGCGCACGGTGGTGGCCGACGTCGACCCGGTGGCGATCGGCTCGGGGGCTACCCTGTTCCACGAACATCTCTCGTTCGACTACAGCAGCCCGCCGGCCGAGCCGCGGCGACCCGGCACGCCCCCGCCCCCGCCGCCGACCAACGACGAGATGGTCGACCTGCTGGTCGAGGAGCTGCGCATGGCCGCCTTCGACGGCGTGAGCTGCATAGTCGACTCTTCCACCGGGCCGCGCACGCAACAGCAAATCAAGAATCTCACCGCGATGGCGACGCGCTCCGGCGTCCACGTGGTCGCCGGAGGCAGCTACTTCCTGCGGCCGCGCTACCCGGAGTCGATCGCCGGGATGGACGAGGACCAGCTCGCGGCGCACCTGATCGAGCAGGCGGCCCGCGAGCGGTGGGGCGCCCTCGGCGAGGTGGGCAGCTCCTTTCCGGCCATGCACGGCGACGAGCGCCGGATGATCCGCGCCGTCAGCCAGGTGCACCGCCGGACCGGGCTGCCGATCTTCACGCACGTGCCGCACGAGAGCTGTCCCTCCTGCGCCATCGAGCAGATCGACCGCTACGAGTCGGCGGGAGCGGACCTGGCCCACCTGTGCATCGGGCACCTGTCGACCATCCAGCGGTCCGACGATCCGGGCTGGGAGACGCACAAGGAGATCGCCGGCCGCGGCGCCTTCATCGGCTTCGACACGGTCGGGCACCGGATGAGCGCGTCCTTCATCCCGGAGCGCGAGAAGGTGGACATGGTCCTCAACGCCCTCGAAGCCGGCTACGAGGACCACATCCTGCTGTCGTCCGACTTCGCCAACACCACGCAGATCAAGGCCAACTGGGGCAACGGCTTCTCGACCGTCCTCGTGCAGTTCGTGCCGAAGCTGCGCTACCACGGCGTGCCGGCGGCGACCATTCGCAAGATCCTGGTCGACAACCCGCGGCGGTGGCTGGCCCACGTGCCGGTGTTCGCGTAGCATTTTCGACGTGCAGGAACGTTCGTGACGGTGCAGTCGATGTGGTAGAGTACCGCGCGCGGCGGCGGGGAAAGCGCATCCATCCCAGCGGTTGCTGCTGAACTTCCCGATGCGCCGACGCCCACCTCGCTCCGGATACCAAGTGACACGATGAATCGTGACTCGCAAGAGCCGTCGAGGCGGCAGTTTCTGCGTACCGCCGGCATCGCGCTTGCCGGCGGCGCGGTGCCTACGGCTGCCCTTCGCGGTCAGCAAGACTCGACGCTACTGCCGCCGTACATCGCCGACGTCGATGGCAGCGGTGCGATGAGCGTCCTCGACCAGGAGATCGCCAGCACTGCCCTGTACAACCAGCGCGGGTTCGCTCTCACGCCGCAGCCCGGCTTCGACTATCGGGCCGACGTGTTCGGACGCGCCGTCGTCGAGCCTCTGGTCGTCGACTCCGTCACGCATTCCATCCAGCACTACGGCGAATCAAACGGGCCGACGCTCCGCCGGCCGATCACCGTCGCCTGGCACTATGGTTGGTACAACGCCTTCGACCGCCCTCCCGGCACCCAGACCGTCCGTTTCAAGGGAGGCAACTATCGGTCGTTCGATCCGGAGGTCGAAACGACCTTCCATGATCTGAAGAACGAGTTCGGCGTCACGGTCGACGCCTTGAGCTGGCTCTCGGAGCGCTCGCCCAACCAGAACAACCGCAACTACTTCAGCGGATTCCTGCAGGCGCCGAACGTCGGCACCCGCCACGTCTGCCTGCTCTACGAGGACACTCTGACGCTGCCGGTCACCGGCGGGCGAATCAGCTTTCTTTCGACCATCGTGCAGTCGAGCTTCCGCGATGACTTCTTTGCGATGGCCCACTTCCTGAACGACGTGCGCCGCCTCAGTCCGGCCCGGATCTTCACCCTGGACGGACGTCCGGTAGTCTTCATCTTCGGAACGCACACTTGGGGGCGTCTGCCGCTCGATACGCGCGAAGCGGCCGCCATGCAACAAACGATCGTGAACGCGAGACAGGCCTTCGCGGACGTCTACGGCGAGTTCCCGTACCTCGTCGGCGAGGAGATCCAACTGTCCTCGACCGGGCAGTTCTCGGACGACCGTCGTACGCGCAGCCATTTCTTCGACGCCATCTACCTCTATCACCACGCGGCAAACGTCAAGCGAGGCACCGAGCAACGGCTGCGGATGTCGCCCTTTTACATCCAGAGCCAGATCGACACCCTTCGCACCACGTACGCCGCCGCAGCACGAATCCGCAACCGTTTCACCGGACGCCCCCTCCTGGTCATCCCCAATCTGGCCCCCGGCTTCGCCAAACCGGGCCATCCGACGCTGGAGGTCGGCCGCGGCGAGTACGCCGATTTCATGAAGCTCCTGAAGGGCGTGCACATGGAGGAGCACATCCTGCGGCACTGGTCCGGCGAGCTCGGGCAGGCCGCGCTGCCGGCGCCGGTCTATGTCGTCGGATCCTGGAACGAGGAGTTCGAAGGGCACTGTGTATGGCCTTTCGACTTCAACTTGACGGTGCCGGTCGAGACGGTCGAACAGCAGGGATTCGACATCTCGATGGCAATCAAGGAAGTCTTCGGCTGGAATCACTACGCGTTTCGCGACATCCTGCCCGCCTTGTCCGAAGACCGTCGCCTGCCGCAATCCTTGTAGTACCCTCTGCGGGACGATGCGGGCACAGATCCTGGCGACGATCATTGTTGCCATCACCCAGTGGCTCGCGAAACGGTCCATCCGCATCCGCCGACTGCTGAACCTCATCTATGACCGGCTGTACGCCACGCAGTGCCTGAACCAACCGCCCGCGGCGCATTCGCGATTCACGCCCGAACAGATCGTCGCACGCACCGACGCCTTCAACGCCGCCGCCGACCGCTACTTTGCCGAGCACGAGGATCGACGTTTCCTGCTGGGCAAGCCGTACACCGACGTCAAACACTTCGCGCAACGATTCTTCGACATCGGTGTTGTCGCGCACTGGCTCCGCCTCGCTCCCGGCGACGTCGTGATGGAACTCGGCGCCGGCACCTGCTGGCTGCTCCATTTCCTGAACCGTTATCCCAAGTTTACCAACCACAAAACTAAACCAATTTAGAATCAGTGGTTTACGCCGACAGAAATGCCCGAGTGGCACTACAAACGCGTACGAACCGGGGAAATTGGTCGGTCAGACGAGCGTCTTGCGGACGCCGCCGGGATGTGGGTCGACGCCGAGCGCGTCGTAGATGGCCCGCTGATCGGGTTCGGCTTGGGTTGCCGTGCGCACATGCAGCGTGCGTCCGTCGGGACGGCGGAAGGTGGCGGTGACGCGCTGCTGGCCTTCGAGGACGCGGCGTAGCGTGGTCCACCTGGCGTGTTCGCGGCGCGCGCGCAGCCGAGTGCGGATGACCTGCACGAGCTGGTAGGCGATGACGGTGATGAACAGGTGGCCGTCGGCCCGCGCCGGCTTGCGGTGGTAGATCGGGCGCAGGCCGAGCTCGGACTTGAGCGAGCGGAATACCGCCTCGACGTCGGTGAGCGTGGTGTAGGTACGCCACAAGGCGTCTTCGTTCCAGTCGGTCTCGCTGCTGCGCAGGCAGTAGACGCCCGGATGGGTAACCATCGAGCCGTCCTGGGGGCGGCGGGTCCAGTTGACGGCGACGGCCTGGTCGCCGGCCTCGTTGGCGGTAACGGTGATCTGGTAGTGCGAGGCGACGCGGGAATGCTTGGCTTTCAGCCGTCCGATGCGTTGCCAGACCTGGTCGAGGCGCTTGTGCGCGCGGGGACGCGACAGCCCGTCGTTGAGCTTCGTCAGGGCGGTCTCGAAGCGGGAGGCGAAACGCTCGACGATGCCCCGCTCCTTCTCGGCCCGCTCCTCGGAGTAGCAGTACAGGCGCACTTCGTCGGGGTCGGTCGAGACCACCTTGTGCATGTGCACGGTCTGGTCCGACTGCGTCTGGAGCGACACGGCGGCATCGGCATCGAAGCGGCGGTGGCGTTCGCGGCTGACCACCAGATAGCGGTAGCCGTTGTCGCGCAACCACGTCACACAGGCGTCGGTGGCGACACCGCGGTCCATCACCACCAGGGCGCCGACCGGCGCCTCCAGTGCTTCGAGCATCCCGGCCAGCGTCCGGTGTTCCCGGACGGTGCCGGCGAAGACCTTCGAGCGGCGCACGAAGCCGCTGGCATCGAGCATCAGGCCCAGGGTCAGCAGCGGGCAGTCGCTGCGCTTCTCTTTCGAGTGCCCGCGTTGCGCCTGCGGCTGGTCGCTCGCCTCGCCCTCGAAGTAGGTGTTGGTCAGGTCGTAGAGCGTCACCGTCGGCTGCAGGTCGAACAGCCCCATCGCGCGGTCGAACAGATGCGCCTCGATCGCCTCGCGATGCTTCACCAGCACGTCCGAGGCGCGGTAGAGCTGCATCGCACCGACGGTCTCGAAGTCGACGCCGAGCAACTCCCCGAGACCGCTGCGCTCCTGCAGCCAGCGGTGCGTCGCGCGCTCCGAGGCGGGCGCGGCCAGACGCCCGACGATGGCGCCGGTGGCCGCGCTGCGCAGGGCGCCGTTGACGCCCAACCGGGTCAGCAGCGCCGGCAGGTCCAGTTGCTCGAGCGCCCACAGGCCGACCTGCTCCACGCCGACGCTGCGGGGGCGGACCAGCCGCAACGAGTCGACATCGACCGGCTGCACATCGGTCAGTCCGGCGGTCGGCGCGGCCGCGCCGCGGGCGATCAACTGCGCCGCGATCCGTTGCGCTTCCTCCTCCACGGCAGGCGGACAATCGGCCACCAGCGGCGCCTGACCGCTCAACGCATCGTTGATGCGGGCGCACAGCAGCGGCCAGTCCGCCTGAGGAATATCGAAGTGGCGACCGAGGTTGAGGAGGGTGCGCTGGCGCACGCTGCTGCCGAGGCGTTCGGCGTGCACGAGGCGATGAGAGAAGTAGGGCTTTCCGTCCTCAGTCCGCCGGGTTTGGGTGCGCCGAATGAACATGGCGCTCACCATAGCGGACGCACCCTGTCCCAGGCAACTATTCTTATACGCTTATGGCACTACATTCGTCTCTGGCGAAACCCGATCATTTATAATCAACAAGTTACAGGCCTCGCACTCCCCGAAAACCGCCCAAATCCGCAAAACGACCGCTAAGCTTGGTAAAGATGGGCTAATCTTGGTAAAGATGGGTTATGGCTGCCCGACCATCGCCGTCGACGTCTCCCCCACCGCGCTGGAGATGGGACATCAACTGTTCGAGCGCGACCCGCTCACCGACTGGGGGCTCGACCCGCGGTTCCTCCCCTACGACGGGCACCGGATCCCGCTGCCCGACGGGCACGTCGACAAGATAATCCTGTACGACGCCTTTCATCACGTCCCGAATCAGGACGAAATCCTGCGGGAAATGGCGCGCGTGCTCAAGACCACTGGCGTGGTGGCGATGTGCGAGCCGGCCCCCGGACGCAGTCACACCAGGGAGAGCCGGCACGAAATGGACGCCTGGGACGTGCTGGAAAACGACATCGACGTGGAGTCCCTCGAGTCGTGTGCCCTCGCCGGCGGTTTCAGCAAGATGACCGTGGTCCCGATCGGTCTGCCGCTGTCGGTCGAGGTGCCGGTGGGCAACCTGCGGGACTTCCTACTGGGCCGCGAGCTGGTCCACTACTGGGGATTGTGGACGGAGGCGATCCGCACGACGACCTATATCGTGCTCTACAAGGGGGAGTACCACCCCACGACACGCAACCCCGACAACCTGCAGGCCCGCATCGAACCGGCCGTCGACCGCGAACGCGTGACCGCCGGCGCCCCCATGCAACTCCACGTGCGGCTGACCAACACCGGTGATACGCGCTGGCTGTGCGGCACGCCGGACCAGCGCGGCACTACCCAGCTTGCCGCGAATCTCCACCGCATCGACCCGGACACCTGTATCGACCCGAAGTGGTCGCGGACCTTGCTGCCGCACGATGTCCCGCCCGGCGATCACGTGACGCTGCAGGTCGTGCTGCCGACCATCGAGACGCCGGGCGAATACCGGATCGAGTTCGACGTCATTGCCGAGCATGTCTGTGCGTTCGCCGAATGCGGTTCTCCGACCGCTGACTTGCCCATCACCGTCATCTGACACCGGATCCGATCGAGGTATCTCAGGCGCGGACGTCGTCGCTCTCGATGCGGCCGTCGACGAGGCGCACCAGTCGGCGCGCACGCGCCATGACCCGTGGATCGTGCGTCGAGAACAGGAAGGTGACCTGCTGCTCGCGGTTCAGGTTCTCCATCATATCGAGCAACGCCTCGGCCGTGGTGGAGTCGACGTTGGCGGTCGGCTCGTCGGCCAGGACGACGGCCGGGCGGGACGCGATCGCCCGCGCGATGGCCACGCGCTGCTGCTGGCCGCCCGAGAGCTCCGACGGGCGCCGGTGCTCCATGCCCTCGAGCCCGACGCGGGCCAGCAGATCCATGACCCGTTCCCGGCGCTCCGCCTCGGCGACTCCCTGCACGGCCATCACGATCTCGGCGTTCTCGTAGGCGCTGAGGACCGGCAGCAGGTTGTAGGCCTGAAAGACGAAGCCGATGCGGTCGCGGCGCAGGTGGCTGAGCTCCTTGCGGGTGAGCGTCCCCAGGTCTGCGCCCTCGAGGCGGACGGTGCCCGACGTCGGCGTGTCCAGTGCGCCGATCAGGTTGAGGGCGGTCGTCTTGCCGGACCCCGACGGGCCGCTGATGGCCGTGAACTCCCCGCTGCCCACCGTCATCGTGAGGCCGCGCAGCGCCTCCACGCGCTGATCCCCCTGCCGGTAGACCTTGGCGACGTCCTCGAGCGCGACGACCGGAACCTCGCCGTTGCCACCGTTCATGAAGGCTCCTGGACCTCTCTTACACCAGGCGAATCGTTTCTACCGGATCGGCCTGTCCCGCCCGCCAGGCGGGATAGACGCCGGACAGCAGAATGGCGGCGAGCGCCGACACGCCGATGAGGGTCACGCTGTCGCCGTAGATGCCGACCTGCAAGGTCGTCGACATGCCGACGCCGGCGATCTCCATCTGGTCCGCCGGGATCATGCCCGATACGTCGATGCCCGTGGATACGAGATAGAGATAGGGTCCGATGGTGACCACGGCGGCGGCGGCCAGGCCGACCACCGCCAGCCAGGCGCTCTCCAGCATGATCAGCCGGAAGAGCTGCCCCGGACTGAAGCCGACGGCGAGCATGATGCCGAACTCGCGCAGGCGCTCCATCACGCTGACGAAGAGCGTGTTGAAGATCCCGGCCGCCACGAGCGCGGCGAGCACCAGCATCATGACCTTGGCGCCGCCGACCTTCATGGCGATGAAGACGGCCAGACCCGGCTGCAGCTCGTGCCATGCCAACACGGCCACGTCTCCCGGAACGCCGGCGGCAAGATCGGCGGCCACCGCGTCGCTGGCGCGCTGATCGTCGACGAATACCGCGATCTGGATCGCTTCGTCGGGCGCGAAGCCGAGCACCTCCCGCACCGTGCCGATCGGCAGCAGGCAGATGCCCGCGTCGACGCTCGGCGAGCCGGTCCGCACGATGCCGGAGACGCGCGCCAGCGCGCTCACGAGCTCGCCCTCCTTGTCCGTCAGCGTGTAGACCAGCTTCGACCCGAGCTCGACGTCCAGGTTCGAGGCGAGCTTCTCGCCCAGGATGATCCCGCGGTCGGTCGAGGATTCGAAGAACTCGCCTTCGACGATCGCCTCGAGAAGCGACAGCGTCTCTTCGTCCTCCTGCTCCGGGGAGACCGCAATGAACCCGGCCCCGACGTTCTCGCGCGCGGTCGCCAGCATGTTGAAGCCGGTGATGCGCTCGACGACCCGGATGACGCGCTCGTCGTCCGCCGCGAGGCGCTTCAGCCGGCCCGTCCCCTGCACCGTACGGGTCATCGTCGGGCTGTCGAGATACTCCGGATGCTGGAGCGTCACGTGTCCGGCGCCCAGGCGGGCCGCCAGCCGGATCATGTCGGCCCAGTTGCGATCCTGCATCGCCATCATGACGATGGACAGGAAGACGCCGAAGACGATCGCCGAGAGCGTGATGTACGTGCGGCGGCGATTCCGCCACAGGTTGCGCCACGCCATCGTCGCGAGACTGCTGCCCTTCATCGCTCTCACCCCTTCACTGGTGCCGCATCGCCTCCACGGGACTGATGCGGGCCGCCTTCAGGGCCGGGTAGGTCACCGCGAGTAGCACCAGGACGACCAGGTTCGCCGTCGGGACCACGAACGTGGCCGGCGTCACCGCCGCCCGCCAGACCGACGCGAAGGAGGCGCTCAGGACCTGGACCCCGCCGAGCGCGCCCGTGTCGATGCCGACATCGACGAGGTACAGCAGCGCCGGGGCGGCGAGCGCCATGCCGATCGCCAGGGCGAGGCCGGTCTGCAGCGCGCTCTCCACGAAGATGAGCGACATCACCTGGCGCGGCTCGACCCCTAGCGCCTTCAGGACGCCGAACTCCCGGATGCGCTCGAACACCGCCATCAGCATCGCGTTCAGGATGAGAATCGCGACGACGATGTAGATGACGGCGGAGACGATCTGCATCGACGCGCTGGCCGAGTCGAGATAGGTCGCCAGCGTCGGCAGCAGCGTCCGCCACGAACGGGTGTCGAGGTCGGGGGCGAGTCCCCGCACCGTCTCGACGGCCAGCGGCAGCTCGAGGTCGTCCGGCTTGCGCACCACTATCCGGTGCGCGCCCGAGGGCATGACGAACAGCTCGCGAAACGCCGCCGCGGTGAGAAAGACCGTGGAGCGGTCCACGCTGTCGCTCACGCTCTGCAGGATCCCGCGCACGGCGTAGAGATCGTTCGCGATACTGCCGTCGGTCGCCTGGCTCAGGACGATCAGCTCGCCGCCGAGCTCCAGATCGAGCGTCCGGGCGAGCCGCCGGCCGACGACGACGCCGGCCGGATCGCCTTCGTCGAGCCAGGTTCCTTCGGCCAGGCGTGTCGAGATCGCGCTGACGCGGGCGTCGACCCGCACGTTCACGCCGCGCAGCGACGCACCGGCCGCCGACACGCCGGCCGCGGCGAGCCCCCCGCCGACCAGCCGCGGACTCGCCCGGAACCCCGCCGCCTCCAGCGCGGGGATCAGGGCGTCGATGTCTTCGATGACCGTGTAGAGCGACGGTTCGTCGAGGTAGGTCGGCGCGTGGATCTGCAGGTCGCCGATCTCGACGTCGGTGACCGTCTGCTCCATGTCGGCCAGCAGACCCTGGAGCATGGCGAACCAGATGACCATGGCGAACAGGCCGAACGCCATCGCCGCCACCGTGACCACCGTCCGCCGGCGGTTGCGGCCGATGTTCCGCCAAGCCATCTTCAGGATGCTCATCGGGCCGTCAGCGCGCCGCCTCCTGGCTTCATCTTGCCCTCCGCAAGTCCCGCCGTGCCGGCCAATCCGGGTGCCCGCGCTACTCCGGCTCGGTCGGGTCCCGCCCGTCCCGCGGCGCGCCGGTGCCCGACGACCCGAGGAACAGCTTGCTCCCGTCGGTGAACGTCACGTCCCGGCCGTTGGCCTTCTGCGAGCCGTCCTTGGCCCGGAAGCCGTCGACGAACACCTCGGTGCCCGCGAGCAGCGAGGCCCGGGTGAATCCGCGCCGCAGGAGCGAGGTCGGCGGGCCGCCCTCGACCATCCACCGTTCGGTGGTGCCGTCGTCCTGCGCGACGTCGATGTGGATCCAGGTGTGGGGGTTGACCCACTCCATCCGAACCACCGTCCCGGTCAGCTCGACCGGGTTGCTGGCATCGAACTCCGCCGCGAAGGCGTGGTGCGCCCCCGCCGGCGCGGCGACGGCCATCGCCAACAGACCGCCGGCGGCTATCCCGACCAGTGCATGTGCGGCTCGCATTTGTCCTGCCCTCCTGCTTCCAATGTCTCACGACCTCGTCCGGCTGCGCCTCAGCGGCCGTCCTGGTTCGCGGCTTCCCAGGCCCGCAGCTCTTCCCGCTTCTCTTCCAGCTCGCCCTCGCGCACACCCGCCTCGCGCAGCGCCTCGTCGAGCGCCCACTGCCGGTCGACCCGCGCGCCGCGGATGGCGTTGATCATCCCGTAGTTGTGCTCGTGGCAGGCATACTCGAAGATCCGGTCCTGGAAGCCGGCTTGGCTCCACTCGTCGAGGGTGAAGTAGTTGACGGCGGACCAGGGTCGCACGAAGACGTTCGGATCCTCGATCGTGTAGCGGTACTCCAGCGTGTCCGCGTCGATGCGCGTGAAGCGCTCGGTGAGCCGCAGGGTCTCGCCGGTGCCCAAGTAGTAGTGCACGTGGCCGGACCCGCCGAACGGGCCGCCGTGCGCGGGGGCGACGTTCTTCACCGTGTTCTTGAAGTTGGCGGTCTCGACGACCAGCGTGTCGCCGTCCCAGCGGCCGCGCGAGTAGCCGTTCCACTGGCGGATGTCGGACCCGACGGGCGTCGGGTCGTTGACCGGGATGATCCGCACGTAGCCGTACGGCATCACGATGGACACGTAGCCGGGGCTCTGCACGATCTCCTTGAGCGGCTGCTGCGAGCTGCCGAGCATCTCGCCCGGCAGGCCGTTGCGCGTGATGCAGCGCTCCGAGAGCCCGCGGTCCTCCCAGTCGTCGGCCTGGCTGCGCGCGCGCCGCGCGGCCTCGCGCTCCTCCCAGATCGTCAGCGCCGCGCGGGTCAGCGGGGGCATCTGCCCGTCGCGCGGATCGATGATCTGCGACGTGCGCAGGGACAGCCGCGGCGTGGTGGGGTCCGCGCTCCAGAAGGCGTTGTACTCGGCTCCGGCGATGCGGAAGCCGGGCCGGCCGTCGTCGGGCCGGTCGGACCGCGCGTACCGCTCCACGTCCTGCTCCACGAGCTCGGCCGCGAGCAGGTCGTCGTCGTCGTCGCTCACGATCCGGCGCAGGCCGAGACGCTCGCGCTCGGCCGCCTCCTCCGCCGTCATGAACTCGCGGTCGCCGAACTCCGGCGGCCGTTCCAGCGGCGTGTAGGTCCGCGTGTCCCACAGCCCCTGCAGGTTCGGATCGCCCCACGGGGTCCGCGGCGCTTCGTAGTCGTCCTGCGCCTGCCCGGCGGCCGGCGCCGTCGCCAGCAAGCCGACCGCGAACACCAACGCCAGCAGTCCCGCCGCCCGCCCTCGAAATCTCACCTTCGCACCTCCCTCAGCGGGCCGGCTCGTCGGCCAGGCCCCCGTACACGTACTCCTCGGCGAGGTCCACGCACTTGAACTCCAGCAGGCGCACGTCCTCCTCCATGCGGCGATACAGGGGGAACCGGATGGTCCACGGCCGCGTGAACACCGCGTCGTCCTCTATCGTCGCCTCGTACTGCATGTGGTACGGACTGATCGGCGTATAGCGCTCGCTCACGCGCAACCCGGCGCCGTGGTGGTTGCCGGCCCGGTCGAACCACGACAGGTCGTGGAACCCGGTCACCTCGACCACCAGCGTGTCGCCGTCCCAGTGGCCGTTCGACCAGCCCATCCAGAAATCGACCGGGGACGGCATCGTGCCCCCGATCGGAATCGTGCGGTTGGCGTTGGCGAACTGGTAGGCGACGACGATGCGGTCGGTGCTCTGGATGATCTGGAACGGGAAGGGCATGTAGGTGGCGCGCGGCACCCCCGGCATGTAGCACTTCGCCTCCGGATCCCCGACCGTGTTGATGTTGTCCGGATCGACGGTCAGCCGGGTGCGGGCGTTCTCCTCCCGCTTCGCGAGCGCCTCCGGCCGGTAGGGAATCCCGCCCCCCACGACCACGCTCTGGCCCGGCGGCTGCGCGCCCCACACCCCGAGCTGCCGGGGGAACGGGCCCGCCTCGGCGCCGTGGTCCTCCAGGTCCCAGTTGGCGGTGACGAACGCCTGCCAGATCCCGGACAGGTCGGGATTCGAGGTCCCGGGCAGCCGCGGCGCCTGGTAGACCTGCACCTGTGCGGCGGCCGGCAGCGCCGACAGCCAGAGGACCATGGTCACGGCGGTCAACGCCGTCCCCGCCGCAATCCGGCCACGTATCCTGAACCCGTTGGACATCGCGATCCTCCCCGAGACGCACGCGGGCGACCCTGCGCTCATGCTACGCCTTCGGGGGGGCGGGCCGCAACCGCGGGCCGACCGCCGCCGTTCGCCGACCGTAGCGCCCGGCGCGCGGACGGACCGCGGGCAGACGGGTCGCGGCGGCTTCGGGTAACCTGACCGGGAGCCGGGGCGCCGGCCGTGAATCCGCTATCCGGGAGGCAGACCATGAACCGCTGGATTTCCCTGTCGATCGCCGCCGTGCTCGCCGTCGCCGCCACCGTCCCACTGCCGGCGCAGACCGGCAACGCCGGCCACGGCGAGGAGCGCTTCAACACCCGGCTCGTCGGGTCGAACGACCTGCAGGCGCGCTCGGCGTATCAGCCGCTGCCGGTCCGCCAGGGAGAGCGACGGATCCTGTACGTCGGCCACCACGCGGGGGAGGCCCTGAACCCGCTGACCGGCGCGGTCGAGCCGAACGGCACGTCGGTGGTCGACGTCACCGCCCCGGATGCACCGGTCTACCTGGCCCACATCCCCGCCACCGGCGGCACCAGCGGCGCGCAGATGGTGCAGGTCTGCTCGGGCGAGCAGCTCCCCGCCGCGGAGGCGGGCCGGTTCTACCTGCTCCGCTCCAACGGCAACCGCAGCCACGAGACTTGGGACGTCACCGACCCCGCCCTGCCCGAGCTCGTGGGAACGGTGGCCGAGATGGGGCGTACTCCGAGCGGCGAGCAGCACACCCACAAGAACTGGTGGGAGTGCGACACCGGCGTCGCCTACCTGGCCGGCACCGTCGACGGCTGGCGCGCCCCGCGCATCCTGCAGATCTTCGACCTGGCCGATCCGGCCGCGCCGGAGCGGATCCGCGACTTCAGCCTGCCCGGCGTCCAGCCCGACGCGGGGGGCCCCATCCCGGGCGGCTCCGGCGTCCATGAAGCGGTCCGGCTGGGAGACCGCGTCTATCTGGCCTACGGCACCTCCGCCAATGGCGCGGTGCAGATCCTCGACCGCGAGCGACTGCTGAACGGCGATCCGGATGCCGCCGCACCGCTCGCGGCGAGCCCCGCCGGCCTGATCTACCCGCAGATCGGCCGCGTCGATCTGCCGTCGTACTGGGGCGGGCACACCGCGATGCCGCTGCTCGACGTGGAGATCGCCGACTACGCGGGCAACCGCGACAACGCGACGCGCGACTTCCTGTTCGTCGTCTCCGAGTCGACCGGCAACGCGTGCCAGGAGACGCGCCACGTCACGCTCATGCTCGACATCACGGACGAGGCCCATCCCCTGCCGATCGGGACCTTCCAGGTGTCGGAATCGAGCGGCGGCTTCTGCGGGCGGGGCGGCCGCTTCGGCCCGCACGCCCCCCAGTGGTCGATGGAGCCCCCCTTCTACGGGAAGCTGATGGTCGTGTCGTGGTTCAACGCGGGCGCCCGGGTCATCGACGTCCGCGACCCGTTCAACATGCAGGAGGTCGCGTACTACATCCCGGCCACCACCGACCGGACGGCCGAGCGCTGCGCGACGATAGACGGGGTCGAGACCTGCCAGGTGGCGATCCAGACGAACAACGTGGAGGTCGACGATCGCGGGCTCATCTACTTGGCGGACCGCGCCGACACCGGCCTGCACATCGTGGAGCTGACCGGCTCGGCCGCCGCGATCATCGATCCGGGGGAATGAGGCCAGAGATGACCACGATCGATGAGACCGAGGGAACGACCATGCGAGAGCGACGTGTGGGCATGCGGGAGCTCAAGGCGAAACTGAGCGAGTACATCGGCGAAGTCAGATCCGGGACGACAATCGTCGTGACTGACCACGGACGTCAGGTGGCACGCATCATCCCGGAGACCGAGTCCAGCGAACAGATCCTCGCCGTACTCAAGACCACCGGGACGATCATGTGGAGCGGGCGCCGGCTGAAGAAGGCAAAGCCGCGCGTGCACGTCCGAGGCAGCCGGACCGTGAGTGACATCGTCATTGAGAACCGCGGGTAATGTTGCTCTACCTGGACACCAGCGCGTTGGTGAAACGCTACGTCGCTGAAGAAAACTCGGAGGACGTCAGCGCGCTGATAGACGAAGCACCAGCCATTGTGACGTCACTGCTCACGCAAACAGAGGTGGCTGCCGCGCTCGGAAAAGCGGTTCGGGAAAAGCGACTGACCGTCGAAGAGGGGCGAAACGCGCACGCCGAGTTCCTTGGCGAATGGCCAGACTTCGGCAGGGTGCCTCACGAACGCTCTGGTCACACGGGCAGACAGTCTGGTGTGGGACCACGGGCTCCGGGCATACGATGCGGTGCAACTCGCAGCAGCTCTGAAGTGTCAGGAGACGGTTGCCGCGCTCGGATACAACGTAGTGTTCGCATGCTGCGACAAACGACTGCGTAAGGCTGCGAGGGAGATTGGACTATCCACGTGGCCGGAAGAGGATGCTGAGCGAGCAGGAGGCTAAGGAACGACGAACGTCACCGTCCAAGGACGGTGGACCTGACGACCTGCGGGAGCCGCGCCGGCCGGCGCCGCCCACACGAGGCAGGCGGCGCCGGCCGGTCGACCTACTTCGAAGCCGCCGCGGCGGCTTCCGCCGCTTCCTGCTGGCGCGACCCGGCCAGGATGTTCGTCAGCCCGTAGTTGCCCTCGTGGCAGGCGTACTCGAACATCGGCCCCTCGATGCGCGACATCGGCAGAGAGCCCTGCCAGGGTTGCGTCCACGTCTTCGGGTCGGTGACGGTGAACTCGTAGTCGAGGATGTCCGGGGCGATGCGGGTGAAGCGCTCCACCACGTGCAGGTCCTCGCTGAGCTCGACGTTGTTGAAGTTGCGGATGAACGCCTGGTCGTTGAAGTGGGTGGTCTCGACGACCAGGGTGTCGCCCTCCCAGTGGCCGCGCGAGTCTCCCCCGTACTGCCGGACGTCCCCGGAGATGTGCGGGCGCCCGTCGATGGGAATGAAGCGCACGTCGTGGATGTGCTCCTGCACGATGACCACGAAGTCGGGGTTCTGGACGATGTGGTAGTTGTTGTTGTAACCGGTGGGGAACGACGGAATCCCGCGGTACCAGATGCAGCGGTCGCCCAGGTCGAGCTGATCGTAGCTCTCGGCCGGCAGGTCGCCGCCACGCACCCGGGCCCGGTACTCCGCCTCCGGCGAGGCCAGCCACGCGGCGACCTCCGCCGTCACCTCGGGCAGCCGGCCGTTCGGCGGGTCGGTGATCACGGACGTCCGCCGGGTCGGCACCACGCTCGTGCCCCGCTCCATCCAGAAGTTGTTGTAGGCGCCGACGTTGCCGCCAGCCTCCGTCCGCTGCGCCGGCGCGTCCAACAGCTCGGCGTTGCGGTTGGCGGTCCGCTGCTCGAGGCCGGCCGCCTCCTCCTCCGTGAAGAACTCCTGGTCACCCATCTCCACGGGACGCTGGAACGGCGTCAGGGTGGCGTTGTTCCAGATGCCCTGCAGGTCCGGATCGCCCCACGCCGTGCGCGGGGACTCGGACCCGTCCTGGGCCCCGGCCGCGGCCGGCAGCGCCAGCGCCGCAACCGCGATTACCGTGTACACGACAGCGAAACCTCGAAGGCTCATCGCACCCTCCTGCTCGCGCGTTTCCAGCGCGTCAGCGGATTTCCGGATTCCTGCCCATCATGCACCCGCTGCCGGCCGAGCGCAACCACGGGCGGGCACGACGACGCGAGCGCCGCGGTCACTACCGCGTCACCTGCCGGCCGCGGCCTCCGCCTCCTCGGCGCGGGCGCCGCCCAGGACGTTGATCATCGCGTGGTTGCCCTCGTGGCAGGCGTACTCCCACATCTCGCCCGCGGTCACGCCGCGCGCCGCCTGGTTGGTGGTCATCGGCGCCGCCGCGGTCCACGGGCGCGTGAACGACAGCGGATCCTCGAGCGTGAAGGTGTAGTCGATCGTGTCCGGTCCGACGCGGGTGAACCGCTCGACCAGACGCAGGCTGGGACGCGCGGCCCGCCACGGGGCGCTCCAGTACGTCTCCGGCCTGTCGACGAAGTCGATCGTCTCGACCACCAGCGTCTCCCCCTCCCAGCGCCCGCGCGCCTCGCCGGTCCACTGCGCGATGCCGGTCCGGGGCCGGTCGTCGAGGGGGATGACCCGCATCTCGTGGTACATCTCGTGCAGCATCACCACCTGGCCCGGCGTCTGCAGGATGCGCATGTTCATGTTGTAGGGCTGCAGCGGGACCATGTTGGGCAGGCCGTCGGTGATGCAGCGCTCGCCGGTGTCGAGGTCGGTGTAGGAGTGGAACGGGCCGACGCCGTAGCGGGCGCGCTCGCGGTCGCTCTCGACCCGCTTCTCCGGGATCCAGGGGATGACGCCCTCCGGCGGATCGACGATCAGGGACGTGCGCCGGTCGCCGACGATCCGGGTGCCCGCGTCCATCCAGACCTGGTTGTAGCCGCCGACGCTGCCGGGAGCCGACTTGCCGTCCGAAGCCGCCCGCCGCGCGGCCGACTCCTGCTCGATGGCGGCCGCCTCCTCGTCGCTCAGCAGCGCCCGTTCCGGCTGCCGGGCGGGCCGCTCGAGCGGCGTGAGCGTCGCCGACGTCCAGAGCCCCTGCAGATCGGGGTCGCCCCAGCCGGTCCGCGACGCCGTCCAACCCTCGTCTCCCCCGGACTGGCCCACGGCCGCCGCCGGCAGCAGGATGAGCACGGAAAGCACCAGTGTCCCCACGACCGCCGAACCCTTCGAGCCGACCCATCCGATACTCATCGCAACCTCTCTATCCGCTCCCGGGAAATCCCGCCCGCTACCGGACCGCACGGTCGCATCCATCAGAAGATGGCGATCGGATTCACCGGCGACCCCGTGCCCCCCGGCACCCGCAGCGGCGCGACGACGAGCATGAACTCCCAGCGGTTGAGCCGGGCCGCGGTCTCGGCCGCCGCGTCGAGGTCGATGTTGTCCAGCAGGTTCATGCCGCGCGAGACGATGGCGAAGCGGTGAATCGGGTTCACGCGCAGCCCCGGCACGCTGTTCGGCGCCTCGTGCACCGAGTCGGCGCCCAGCAGCGCGACGTCGCGCTCGGCCAGGAACGGAATCACCGACGCGTCCCAGCCCGCCATCTCGCGGGTCGGTCCGACCGCGTCGCGTTGCGCCCAGCGGCCGGTCCGCAGCAGCAGCGCGTCGCCGGATCCCAGCCGGACCCCGGCGTACTCCTCCCAGGCCTCGATGTCCTCGCGGTACAGCTTGGTGCCCGGCTCGAGGTACGGCACCCCCTTCAGCCGCGGCATGTCGACCAGCACGCCGCGCGTCACCAGCCCGTCCTTCATCCGCGAGGTGTCCATCAGCGAGCACCCGTCGCCGGTCACCACGTCCCGGTAGTCGTGGCCGTTGTAGAGCCGGTCCTTGTAGAAGACGTGGCACAGCCCGTCGAGATGGGAGTAGGTCACGCCGTGGAAGTAGACCTCCACCCGGTCGCCGGAGTTCTGCCCCTCTGGATTCACCTGCATCTGCAACACGTAGGGCTCGGCCGCGTCCACCGCCTCCTCGGTCAGGAAATCGTGCGCCAGGGACACCGTCTCGCCGGTCCGCACCAGGGCGGCCGCCTCGAGGCGCTTCGCCGGAGTCATCAGGTTGGCGGCGCCGATCTGGTCGTCCTCGCCCCAGCGGCCCCAGTTCGACAGCTCTTCCATCCAGCGGTCGAACTGCGCGATGCTGACCGGCTCGCGCTCCCCCGACTGCGCGAAAGGAACCACCGTCCACAGCGACAGGAGACCCGCCGCAAGAGCCGCCGCCGCGAGCCTCGTCCATGATCCCGTCATCTTGCCCCTCCTGCGCATGGCCGTCCGCCGGTCGCAGGCGGCTCCGATTTCCGCCCAACCGAGCCTGCCCAGGAGTCGGCGCCATTCCACGGCGCAGACTCCTAGCGGCGCTCGTAGGGGGCGCCGGTGCCGGACGAGCCGACGAAGAACTGCGAGCCGTCCGGGAACGTGATGTCCCTCGCGTTCGCGGTGGTCGAGCCGTTCTTGGCGCCGAAGCCGTCGATGACGAGCTCGGTGCCGACGGGAACGGAGTTCTTGTTCAGCCCGCGGCGCATCAGGGCGTTGGGGGCGCCGCACTCGATGGCCCAGGTGACGACCTCGCCGTCCTCGCCCTCGACGTCGACGTGGATCCACGAATGCGGGTTGATCCACTCGGTCCTCGAGACCGTGCCCACGAGCCGCAGCGGACGGTCGGCGTCGAACTCGGCGGAGAAAGCATGGTGTGCCGCCGCCGGGCCCGCTCCCGCGAGCAGCCCGAATACAAGGATTCCGGCCGTTCCGAACCCCGTCGCAGCCGTCATCGCCGTAGCGCGCTTCGTTCGCATCATCTCCCCCTCGACGTCGATTCCCGCCCCGTCCGGCCCGGGCGGACTACCTGACCTGCACCCGCGCCGAGCCGACGTCGACGCCGGTCATCAGCTCGAGGTTGCGGCCGTTGCCCTCGTGACAGGCGTACTCGAACAGCATGTGCCCCTCGGGAGCCCGCCGCAGGGCGTTGAACTCGATGGTCCACGGCTGCGTGAACACCTTCGGGTCCTCGATGGTCGCGGTGTACCGAATCGTGTCGGCGTCGACGAACGTGAAGCGCTCGACGACGTGCAGGTCGCCGCTGTGGAACACGCCGTGGCCCGTGGTCAGCGCGCTGGCCGGCGCCCCCTCCGGCGGCGCGCCGTGACCGACCGGCCAGGTGTTGTCCGTGAAGTTGGTGACGTCGACCACCAGCGTTTCACCCTCCCAGTGGCCGCGCGAGTCGCCCATCCCGAGGCGGACGTCGGGCGGCAGGTGCGGCCGGCCGTCGAGCGGAATGTAGCGGTAGAGGTGGTTCCACTCGTAGAGCATGATCACGTAGCCGGGGATCTGCAGGATCTGGTACGTGTTGTAGCCGACCGGCAGGTGCGCCCGGGGCAGCGCCGACGGCAGGCACTTGACGCGCGGATCCAGGTGGGCGAGCTCGTCCTGCCGGACCATGATCTCGCCGCGCTGCTCGGCCGCCCACGGCTGCAGCGGCACCTTCCCGTCCGGCGGATCGATAATCATCGGGCGCGCGACCCGCGCCGGCCGCGGCGGCGCGTCCGGGTCGGGCTCGAAGAAGCGCGAGAACGCGGCGCCCTGGCCGCGGTTGGTCCCCTCCTCGGGCTGCCACTCGTCGCTCGCCCGCGTCTCGAGGAACTGCGGCAGGGAGGGCAGGTAGTAACCCCGCAGGTCGGGGTCGCCCCACGGGGTGCGGGGCGGCTCGAAGTCCACCGGCTCGCCTCCCTGGGCGTGGACGAAAGCGGGCAGCGCCGCCGGGCCGAGCAGGCCGAGCGCCGCGATCGCCGTGACGACACCGAAACCGAATCCTCGCTGGGTCACCGCGCACCTCCCTCCGGCGCCGTCAGCGCCTGCAGGATGAAATCGACGCAATCGTAGTCCAGAAGCTGCAGCCCGTCGTCCAGACGCCGGTACAGCGGCATGCGCATGGTCCAGGGCCGGGTGAAGACCTCCGGGTCCCCGATGGTCACCTCGTAGTCGACATGGTAGGGCGTGATTGGCGTGTAACGCTCGACCACGTGCAACTGGTCGCCGTGAAAGTTGCCCGCCGCGTCGAGCCAGGTCCGACCGTTGAAGTGCGTGGTGTCGACCACTAGGGTGTCGCCGTCCCAGTGGCCGCGCGAGTCGCCCAGCCAGAAGTCGTTGGGCAGCGGATGGGGACTGCCGTCGGTATAGATGATGCGCACGACGTGGGCGAACTCGTAGGTGATGACGACGTGGTTGGGGGTCTGCAGGATGCGGAACGGGAACGGCAGATACGTGACGCGCGGCACCCCCGGCAGGAAGCACTGCCGCAACGGGTCCGCGGTGAGCCGGTTCGCGTAGTTCTCCTGCTGCTGCGCCGCCGCCCACTCCTGATAGGGGATGACGCCCCCCTCGACCACGCCGAGCCCGGCCGGGACGCCGTCCTGCGCGTTGTGCGGTCGTATGTCCCACGAAGCCGAGTTCAGCGTCTGCCAGATCCCGTTCAGGTCGGGCTGCCCCTCCGGCGTGCGCGGACCGTCGTATTCGACCGCCGGACCCGCGTCCGCCCGGGCCGCCTCCGCTTCGGCCTCGGCCGCCTGCGCCGGAGGCTCCGGCTCGGCCGGCGGCGACGTCAAGACTTCCAGATAGGCCGCCACCTGCCGCACCGCATCGTCGTCGAGCTCGCGCCGCGAGATGGGCGGCATCTGCCCGTAGCCCTCGCGGACCACGGCGAGAACGTAGTCTGCGTCGAACCCGAAGGGAACCAGCGCCGGGGCGATGTCGCCGCGGCCCGCCGCGCCGTGGCAGAGCTGACACACCTGCCCGTAGGGCTGTGCGCCGGGGTGATCCTGCGCCGCCGCGGATGGCGAAACCGCCGTGACCAGCGTGACGGCCAGCGCCGCGGCCAGTGCCTGTTGAGAACCCATGGCCGTATTGTAGCGCGCGGGAACGCGGGCTCGGCCTCCGCAGAGGGTAGTCGCCGGCTTCATTGGCGTCGGGGAGTAGATCGACCACGGCGGCCGGCAGGCAGCGCCGTCTAAGATCGGTCCTGTTCGACGCGCTGGATCAGCTCGTCGTGCAGCACAACGCGCAATACCGCTCGGACCGCGGCCGCTGTGACTCCAGATTCGTACGCCTGTCTGGCCACCCAATCCGGGTCCTGAGCATCGAGTCGCGTCTCGACGTACTGGTCACTGAACCGATCGATCTCGAACGGCTGCTTGCCGGCGACTTCGGGGACCAAACCCGGCGCAATTCGCGCCGCCCATTCGGCAGCTTTCAGGCTCTTGGAGATTACCTTGCCCAGTTCGCTGAGGCGCAGGGGACTGGCCGACTCAATCGTTTTCGGCGGGGGGATGTGCTCGAAGATTTTGATGATGTGCTCTTTGATCGTTGTGATCTCGCCACGGATTTCCTGCGTGAAGGCTCGAAAGTCCCGTTCCCCCGCGTCGAGCTTGGCGGTCCAGCGTGCGGCCTTCCAGATGAAGCACACGATGCCCCACAGTGTGCCTGCAACGGCGAGAACTGCGAGCACGATCACGGGGGTGTTCAGCCAGTCTGCCATTGCTCCAAGAGTCCATTCTACCTCCGCAGGGGATCGGCAGAATAGCGACGCCGGGGGCGCCGTCAAGACATTCGGGTGTGAGCTTCGCGGCGCGCGCCTTCCCGCCCTCGAGACCCTGGAACGGCTCCACCGGCCGGCCAGACCAGATCGATGCGGCCGTCGCTGTTCAGGTCCGCCACCGCACATCCCGACGGAGACATGTCCCCCTCGAGGACCTGCCGGGACCACGCCGCGCCTTCCGCGTCGGTCGCCGCGTAGAGATGTAGCCGGCGCGTATCACCGCGGTCCCCGGTGACGATCTCGTCCCGCCCGTCGCCGTCGAAGTCCGCGGTGACGATGGTATGGCCACTGCCGATCTCGTCGATTACCTGCCGCTCCACGAGCCGGCCTCTTCGCGATAGACGACGACCGGCGGGCCGTGCCACGGCTCGATCGTCGCCACGAAGTCACGCTCGCCCAGGCGCCCGACGTCCACCTCCCGTGCCTGGTCGAAGACAACCCTACAGCTGTCGAAGAACCCGGTCTGTCCTAGCAGCCCGATGCCCAACGCATCGAGGCCCGCCATGAACCCGACTCAGGCAACGAGCGTGAGCGTCTGGGTTTCTAGCGGAATCGAGATGTGGGCGTCGGAGTAGTAGACCTCTCCCCGGCCCGTGACACCATTTGTCTCCGCTCTGGCCATCTGTGTCGGGTCCAGCCCGAGCTGCTCAGCGAACGACAAAGGAAAGACGCAATGATCTGCCCCGGTGTCGAGGCATGCTATGCAGTCAACGCCCGCTTGGCAGCCAACTGCCCTGAGCCGCATGGCTACCAGAGGCCGGGCGACGCTCTGTCCTTCAGGAAAGGTGGGCTCGGCGTCAGTCTGACTCTCGCGTAGCGGAACGCGAACGATGCATCACAGGACCAGAGCGGCGTCCGATTCGGGCACGCGGATGACGAGCGGTTCGTCCTCCCCCTGGGCCTTCGCGTTGCGAATCGCTTCACCAACATCGGCTCCCGTTGCCACTCTGCGATCACCCACCCGGATCACGCGGCGCGACGAGCCACCCGCGCGAAGAAAGTCACTGACGCCAGGGGGTTCGGCGTTTCAGCGAACCGCCCTCCGCCCCAGGCGGCTCCGGCGCGATCCACGGACGTGTTGCACTTTGCCGGCGGCGCCGAACGATGATACCGTAGGGAAACGGCGCACAACCCATGAGTACCGACACCAAAGCCATCATCGGAACCATCGTCGCAGTAGCCGTCGCTCTCGGCGGACTGCTCTCCGTGCAGATCGCCGGCGTGAACACCCGCATCGACGACCTGCGCACCGAACTCATCGACCGAATCGACACCGTAAAGGCCGACCTCTCCAACGAGATCGCCACCGTCAAGGCCGACCTCTCCAACGAGATCGCCGATATCCGCACCGACCTGCGTCGCATGGACGACCGCCTGCGAGCCGTCGAGATCGCTTTCGGCAAGGTCGACCAGCGCCTCGAGACCCTGGAACGGCTCCACCGGCCGGCACCCGAGCCAGACGCTTGACCGCCCGGCACGGGTAAACCCGCTCACGGCGAGACGTTTTCGTACCACTTGAGGTTGGCGGTGCGACCGCCGATGCAGACCAGATCGATGCGGCCGTCGCTGTTCAGGTCCGCCACCGCACATCCCGACGGAGACATGTCCCCGTCGAGGACCTGCCGGGACCACGCCGCGCCTTCCGCGTCGGTCGCCGCGTAGAGATGCAGCCGGCGCGTGTCGCCGCGGTCCCCGGTGACGATCTCGTCCCGCCCGTCGCCGTCGAAGTCCGCGGTCACGATGGTATGGCCGCTACCGATCTCGTCGATTACCTGCCGCTCCCACGAGCCGGCCTCTTCGCGATAGACGACGACCTGCGGGCCGTGCCACGGCTCGATCGTCGCCACGAAGTCGCGCTCGCCCAGGCGCCCGACCTCCACCTCGCTCGACCCGCTCCCGGGCCAAGGGTCGAGAGCGCCGGCGGCGACGGTCTCGCGGCTCCATTCGCCGTCCAGGTAGCGATGCACGTGCACGCCGGCGAAGCTGGCCGTGAACACGGCATCGCCCGGGGCATCGCGCCACGGCTTGACGAGCAGTCCGTGCACCACGCCCTGCCCGGCGTTCGTGACGGTGCGCCGCCGCCAGTCGTCGGGTCGGTACCAGTAGACGGGCACCGCATCGCGGTACTCCGGCGGCTCGGCGGCCGGGCCGGAGAGCGGTGCGCTCACCAGCACCGGACGACCCGTGCCGTCCGCGTCGGCCCAGCGGATGCGGTGGACGGTCGGCGTGCGGTCGACCTCCCGGATGCGCCACGGCTCGGTCGGATCGCCCGCATGGGTCAGCAGGCTCAGGATGCCCAGGCTGCTCGCGTGCGTGGTGCCGAATTCGTGGGCCAGCGCGATCTCCGGAATCCCGTCGCCGTCCAGGTCCCGCGCCGCCGCGTTGATGGAGCGGCTCAGCCCGGTGGTCAGCACGTGCCGCTCCCAGCCCGGGTTCTCGTACCAGGCCAGCTCTTCGGTCCGTGTGGACAGACCGATGACGTCCGGCCGCCCGTCGCGATTCAGGTCCGTCACCACCGGCTGGTAGCCGCTGGCCAGCTCACCGTCGATGACGTGGGTGACGAAGCGCGGCCCGGCCCCGCCGTCCTGGGCGGCAGCCGACCGTGTCCCGGTCGCGCCCGGCGCCAGCGACGCGATCGCCAGGGCCAGGAGCCCGTGGCGCAAGGCCGCGTGGCATCGAGACCGGTTACCCACCCCGATCGCGCGGCGCGACGCGGGAGCGCCGGCTGCCGGGACTGCCAACGTCGCCGCCGTCGGTGAGCGCAGTGTCATTCCGTCCCCCCTCGAACCACGGCCTTGCGTCCGGCCCGCCGGTCAGGCAGCGCGCGAACGCGCCGGTCAGGCAGCGCGCGGCATCCACTCGCCGCCGAGCACCGTCCCGCGCGGGAAGAGACGCTGCCCGCCCTCGCGCACGTTGTCGTAGTTGTCGACGAAGTCGAAACGGCCGTTGCGCAGCTCCAGCAGCGCCAGGTCGGCCCGCGCCCCCACGTGGAGCGTCCCGCGGTCGTTCAGGTGCGGAAAGACCCGCGAAGCGTTGGCGGTGACGCACGCCACCACCTGCGACAGGCTCATCCCCGCGTCGAGGAACTTCGACATCACGTTCGGCAGGTCCACGACCCCCGGCACGCCGCGGCTGGTCGTGCTGCCGTCGGTGGAGATGGTATCCGGCAGGAATCCGGTCTGCATGATCGCGTCGAAGGTGTCCCAGCGGATGTGGCCGGTGCGGCCGTTGGCCACGTCGAAACGGATGCCGCGGCGCCGGGCCTCCAGGACCGCCGGCCGGATGCGGCCGTCGTCGCCGACGATGGCGTTGGGCGGCGGCGCGTACATGTGGGTGACCACGTCGCCCGGCTTGAGCAGGGCGAACACCGTGGACAGCGGCGAGACCGTCTGTCCCATGTGGATCATCACCGGCAGGTCGAAGGCCGAGGCCGCCGCCTGCGTACGGCGCAGCACCTCGACGTCGTCGGCCGCCACGTTGCGCGACAGCCGCGCCTTCACCCCGACCACGTAGTCGCGGTGCAGCGCGATGGCCTCCCGCGCCGCCCCGATGTCGGCCAGGTCCAGGTCCATGGTGTCGCCGCCCGGCAGGATGCCCTGCCGCCCGATGTTGACGAGCACGCGCCCCTGCTGCGGCGCCGAGCGCGCCACGGCCACCTGATCGGCGATGGCGTCGGCCCCCGCCGAGCCCGCGTCGACCCAGGCGGTCACCCCGTCCTCCAGGCAGACCCGCGGCCCCTCCGCCTCGCGCGCGTAGTGGGTGTGCACGTCGATGAGGCCGGGCACCACGAACCGCCCGCGTGCGTCGACCACCTGCGCGTCGCCGGCGTCGAGGCCCGGCTCGACCGCCGCGATACGGCCGCCGGCGATCCCCACGTCGCGGACGGCGTCGATCCCCAGCGACGGATCGATGACCCGACCGCCCTGGACGACGAGATCGTAGGACGCCGCCCGCGGGCGGGCCGCGCCGGCGCCGAGCGCCGCGGCGGCCGTGGCGGTGACGGAGACGAACTGGCGGCGGGTAATCAGCATGTCGGTCCTCCCTCGACGGTGAGCACACATGGTCTGCGCCTTGAAGCGGCGTGTCAACCGCGGGAGCATTCGACGGCAACCCCGCCTGCCGCACCCTCACCGCCGACGAGCACGCCGGGCGACAACGACGGGCCGATCACTCAGACAACCGGGGCGGGAGCAGGCGCTGGAATCGGAGGGCGGACAGATCGGCGGATTCGAGACGGAGAAGATCGCACGGGACTACGGGCAAGCGACCGGCCCTCGAACGCCCCACGTTTTCGAATACTCGGATTCGACGGATCCTGTCGGACCTGGATTCAGCGATCCAGCCCAGAGACATGGACCTACCGGGCTATCGGCTGCATCCGCTGACGGGTTCCCGCCACGGGCAATGGAGCGTGCGGGTCTCCGGCAACTGGCGCATCGTCTTTCGCTTCAGGGACGGCGCGGCGGCTGACGTGACGTTGATCGACTACCACTGACGGGGGAGCGTGACATGCCGACGATGCACGATCCGGCACACCCGGGTGAGAGCATCCGGGACGCGATGACGGCGGAGGGCTGGACCGTGACCGAGGCCGCGGCAAGGCTCGGCTGCACGCGCCAGACCTTCTCGCGGGTGCTGAACGGGAGAACGGGCATCTCGCCCGCTATGGCGCTGGCGCTGGAACGCATCGGGTGGAGCAACGCAGCGTTCTGGGTGCGCCGTCAAGCGCAGTACGACTTGGCGCGGGAACGTATCCGCCAGGAACGTGCAGTCGCTTGAACTCACCCAGCCTGCGAGCCGAGCCCTGCCGGCAGCACTGCCGTCACGGATCGCTGGCGACTGCGGCGTGTCTCATGTGTGCTCGTCGGTTGGCCGCCGTCGTGTGTTTGGGTTTCGCGGTTGACGGTAGACCCGTCGTCGCCAAGGAACGCCTGTGACCGAGCGTGACCGCGCCATCGCGCTGTACACCTTCCCGCCGCGAACAGCTCGACGACTCGTCCCTCGAACGCCCAGAGTTGTTCCCAGCTCTCCCTGGAGAGCATGGTCTCGGCTCCCCGGGACGGCCGCAGTATCCGGGCGATGACTGACGCCGACACACAGCGGCGGTTCAACGTGGCGGCGAGCCGCGGGAAGGATCAACTCTACCTCTTCCACACTGCCACCCTCGCAGACCTGAACCCGACCTGCATGCGGTACCAACCTCACGGCCCCAGCGGCGGCGTGTGCACCGGCAGGCGGCGGGCGCCGGTCGCCTGCTCGAACGCGTAGCCCAAGGCCAGCAGGCGCGGCTCGTCGAAGGCGCGGCCCAGGAACGACAGGCCGACGGGAAGACCTTCGCCGCTGAAACCGGCCGGCACGATGAGGTCCGGAAAACCGGTCAGGTTCGCGTAGCGCGTGGCCGAGCGTCCGCCGCCGCCCGCCGGCGCCGGCGCGATGTCGGCGCGGCCGGGCCGCCGGGGCGATGTCGGGTAGACGATCGCCGCGAGGTTCTCGGCATCCATGATCCCGCCGATGGCGGCGCGCACGAGAAGCAGGCCGTGCTCGCGCACCGCGCCGTACTCCGGGTCGGAGAGGTCGCCGCTCGCCTCCTCCTCCCGCATCAGGCGCCAGCGGCCCGGGTTGGGTCCGGCGCCGTCGGCCCGTCCGTTGACGCGCGCCGCGCGCTCGATCAGCCCGGCCAGATTCGTCGGGAAACCGGGTTTCAGAGTCGCCAGATAGTCCGCGATCTGCGCCCGGAACTCGCGGTAGCGGATCGGGGCGTAGAAGTTGCCGGGCGCGTCGAGCAGCCAGTCCGGAAGGCGAACGTCGACGATCGTGGCCCCGGCAGCGCGCATCACGTCGAGCGACGCCTCGACGATCCAGTCGACCTCCGCGTCCTGGCCGAGAAAGTCGCGGGCGATCCCGATCCGCGCACCTTGCAGCGCGTCCGGGTCCAGGTACCGCGTGTAGTCGGTCTCGAAGCGCCCGGCGCTGGCCGCCGTGGCGTCGTCGGCCGGATCGACCCCGGCCATGACCCCGAGCGCGGCGGCGACGTCGTACACGTGCCGCGCCATGGGTCCGGCGGTGTCGAACGAGAGGGCCAGCGGGACGATGCCGTCACGGCTGAGCAGCCCGTAGGTCGGCTTGAGCCCGGCGATGCCGTTGGCCGTCGACGGTCCGCGCACCGACCCGCCGGTGTCGGTCCCCAGTCCCACCTGCGCGAAGGCCGCTGCAATGGCCGCTCCGGTTCCGCCGGACGACCCGGACGGCGTGCGGGTCAGGTCGTGGGGGTTCCGGGTACGCCCGCCGAGCGAGCTCATCGCGCCGCCGGAGGCGAACTCGCTCATGTTGACCTTGGCCAGGATGATGGCGCCGGCGTCGCGGAGCTTCCGCACCAGAAAGGCGTCGTCCGGCGGCAGCGAGCCGGCCAGCAGGACCGAGCCGGCGGTGGTCGGCATGTCCGCCGTGTCGAAGTTGTCCTTCAGGACGATCGGGATCCCGTGCAGCGCCGAGCGCGGGCCGTCCGCCACCCGCTCCGCGTCGAGCGCGCGCGCCCTCGCCAGCGCTTCGGGATTCAGCGTGATGACGGCGTTGAGCTCCGGACCGGCGTCGTCGTACGCCGCGACGCGGGACAGGTAGCGCCCGACGAGCTGCTCCGAGGTCAGCGCGCCGGCCTCGAATGCGCGGTTCAGGTCCTCGATGGTGGCGGTCGTGACGTCGACGGCCTGCGCCCCGGCCGTCGAGGCGAAAGCGGCGCCGAACAGCAGGACCAGGGAGAAACGCCAGGCGCGATGGAGTCGGATCATTGTGGACAGTCCTCACTCTCGGGTCAGTCGCGCGCCGCGGAAGCGATCTCGCCGATCACGGCAAGCGCCCTCTCGATGCCTTGCCGCGAGACGTCCAGGTGGGTCACCGCCCGAATCTGGCCCCCCGCGCCGCTCACCCGTACGCCGGCTGCGGCCAGCCGGTCGACGAACTGCCGGTTGCTCAGACCGAGCCCGCTCACGTCGAAGAAGACCATGTTGGTCTCCGGCGCGGCGGTGCGCACCTCGATGCCGTCGATGGCGCCCAGGCCGCGTGCCAGCAGACGGGCGTGCTCGTGGTCCTCGGCCAATCGGTCGATGTGGTGATCGAGGGCGTACAGGCAGCCCGCCGCGGCCACCCCCGCCTGCCGCATGGCCCCGCCGAAGAGTTGCTTGTAGCGGCGCGCCGCCGTGACGAAGTCCCGCGACCCCGCCAGAACCGCCCCGATCGGTGCTCCGAGTCCCTTGGTGAAGTCGACCCAGAGGGAATCCACCTCGGCCGCGAACACCGCCGCCGGAACGCCGCTCGCCACGCAAGCGTTCATCAGCCGCGCGCCGTCCATGTGCAGCGGCACGCTCCGCGCCCGCGCCGTCGCCGAAACGCCGGCGAGCTCCTCCCGCGACCAGACCGCGCCGCCGCCGAAGTTGTGGGTCTGCTCGACGCATACCAGCCCGACCGGTTGCCCGTACGGCACGGGCACCGCCACCGCCCTGTCCATGGCGACTTCGAGCTCCGCCGGCGTGAAAATGCCCCGCTCGGTGTGGATTCCCTGCACCATGACGCCGGAGGCGAGCGCCGCCCCGCCCGACTCCGCCCGGATGACGTGGGCCATCGCCTCGGCCACCAGGGCGTCCCCGGGCCGGGTGTGCGTCTTGACCGCCACCAGGTTGCACATCGTGCCGGTCGGCAGCCAGAGCGCCGCCTCCTTGCCGAGCAGATCGGCCACCCGTTCCTGCAGCCGGGTGACGGTCGGATCCTGTCCCTTCTGCTCGTCGCCGACCTCGGCCGCGGCCATGGCCGCGCGCATCCCTTCCGTCGGACGGGTCTCGGTATCGCTGGAAAGCGAGACCACGGTGTCCACTCCCCCTACTCCTCCCGAGCCGCCAGCTCGGACCTTGAGGATCTGCGCCTTGCCCGCGCCCCGGAATGCCGCGGCGGGCCGGTGGCGATCATGTCGCCCATGATACGCTGAGTCCTGCGGCTGCCAGCCGGCGGGGTCGAGCCCGAACGGGATCAGCGGGCACTTGAACGCGGCCGGTAGATCCCCGCCTTTCGGCGCGCTATATCGGCTGGGACTGATCAGAAACCCCACACGCCGAGCACGACAGGTTGCAGCATCAGCGGGTAGATGAACGGCGCAACCCGAACGCCGCCCCGGACCTTCACCTGGGCCGATACCTGGCGCGTGACCAGGACCTCCGTGTGCATCAGCAGCGTCCCGACCGCGAGCTCGCCCTCCACGGCCTCCGGTCTCCGGTCCATCGTCCAAAAGCCTCCGTCCGAATCCCAGATGCGCGGACGGTTTCGCTCCCAGAAGACCGCCCAAGGGCTACCCACGCCGATCGACCACACGTTACCGTTGCCGTCCGGCCGGAACCGGTACCGCACGGTGACATGCCCGTAGACGGGCACTTACCCATCGCCATCTTCCTCGAATGGCAGCTTCAATACCTCGATTGGCACTGGAAGCTCCCAGACCGAGACGACGGCGATATCGCCAGCCAACTTCCGCATGTCGGCGTCGTTGGAGTAGATCGTTTGCGCGCGGCAACGCTTCGCCACGGCTATGATCTGTCGGTCCGTTTTCACGCACTGCCACGGCCTCTTTGCGCCGGACTTCTTATCACCCTTCTCAAGCGCTGCTCGTGTTGAGGCCGCGGCCTCAACCGCATCGTTGGCACGGAAGGGCTCAATTTGGAATACAGCCTGCTTCTCGATGACCTTGACGAGTTCCGATCCGTCGTACTCGGCCAGGACCAACATCTCCGCGAGCGCTGGTGCGGGCACAATCACTCGTGCACCGCGCTCCTCCAAGTCCGCTATCAGTTGATCGAGCCGTTCGTGGACATGTTGTACGGGTTGCTTGGTCTCAGGGTCGGAGGGCGGGGGAATCGACTCGTGCAACAGCAAAATCAGGATGTCTGCATCGAATGCCACGACCATGAGCCACCTAGTCCTCGCTCCGTCGAAGCGCCCTCAGTGTCTCCAGCGCATCTGCAGGGGCTGGCGTTGCCCTTGCCACCCGTCGTAGATCGGCCACAACATCACCAAGCGGAGCATGGTTGAGTTCGTCGAAGTCGGCGATCAGAAACCCGACCATCGACCAGAGACCGCGCACATTCCGATACCATCGACCCTTGCCGAGTACTCGTACCGGCCGGCCGAAGATATGCCTCGCCAGTTTCTGGGCTACCTCGCGTTTGGCCTGGCAGATGTGCAGGACATCATGGTCTCTCAGGTGCACTCGGACTTCACTCTGCTCGCCACCGACGCGGATGACCACTCCCTGCAACTCGGAGATTTCGGTGAACGGACCGTAATCCGGCTCCTGATCTTGAGCCGCGCCAGGAAACTCCAGCAGCCGCGCGCCGGGCCGCTCGGCACCGTCTTGCTCAGCCTCACACAGATAGCCGGACGCACGGTCATCAACCAACAGTTCATTCAGAGCCTTGTACGCTTGCCTCGCATCCTGTGGTCCGCCCTCTTCGCGCATCGCCTGGATGCGTTCGCGCACCGCCGGCTGTGCCTCTTGCTCGACCTCTTGGAGCAAGACTGCGCTTCCTTCCTCGACGCCGACAAAATGCACTTGCGGCTTCTCGCCGAGCAGCGCGGCCATCTTGGCCATGTACTCCGCTAGACGTGCCATCGGCAGCGTGTCCGGCGTGTACGCTTCACGGATGACGAATCGGTACCTGGGACGGGACCCCATGTCTTCCTTTCGATGTCAAATCCTACCAGCCGCGGATGCAAGGCGACCAGCGAATTCTGCTTCCGGTCACACGCCAGAATCCTCCCCAGGCCAACAGCTTTTCCCCAGGCTCACCGACAGAGAATCGCATCCCTTTTTGCAGCGGCTCGCGCTGCCGCGTACGTCCAGGCTGTCGACGCCGGTGATCGGGTCGCCGCGGCCGCCGCAGACGTCCCACAGCTCGTCGCGGCTGGCGTCGACGGCGGCCAGCACACCCGCGATCACTTCGTTGTCGTCGCCAGCGTGTGCCTTGAGCAGCCGGCCGAACTCGTCCGGAACCCCGTGTGGCGGATTGTTGAGGCCCGGCCGACACCAGTGCAGAGGGTGCCGATGTCAGCGAGCAGACGCCAGCCGATGGACAGAGTGGTTTCCGAATTCTCCCTCACCAGGTCAGTCTGCGCCTGACCTGTGACAGGGCAGGTCATATGCCGAACCCGACGTCGTTGAGCACCTGCACCGGCCCGTAGGTACCTCGACGTCTCGGACACCCGAGGTGGTGGCGACGACGATAGGCTCGGACTTGGTTGTGGATGGGCCAAATCGGGACGACAGCACCCGGGAGCCGGGCGAGACGTTCCGGATATTGGTGACGGTGCGGAACCAGGGCGCTGAGTGGTCGTCGGCGACAACGGTGCGGTTTTACCGCTCGACAGAGACGACGATCACGACCTCCGACACCGAGGTGGGCACGGAACGGGGTGTGCCGCTTCGCCCTTTGTCAAGGCAGCGCGAACGCCACGAGCCGGGCATCGGGACCGGCGCCGGTGGCGATCACGACGAACTGCCGGCCCGCGCGCGAGCGGTAGGTCATCGGGTTGCCACTGGTCCGGAACTCGGTGGGCACGCGGCTCACCTCGCGACCCGTCTCTGCATCGAACGCATACAGATACGGATCGCCGCCGCCCAGAAAAACGAGCCCGCCGCCGGTGACCAGCGGCCCCGGGGCCCCCGGCGTCCCGAGCCGGTCCGGCAGCTCGACATCGCGCAGCAGCGGATGCGAGCGCATGACTCGACTGCCCTCGCCGAACGGCACGCTCCAGGCGATGTCGCCGGCGTTCAGGTCGATGGAGACGAGCCGCGCATACGGCGGCTTGATGAGCGGTATCGGCCCGAGTCGGCTCCGCTCCGCCGGCACGTAGCCGCCCAACCCTCGGAATATGCCGGCCGACCCGCCGCGCGGACAGTTGTTCGTGTAGGCGACGTCGACCTCCGGCAGATTCGGATCGGTCTCGCACACCTGGTTGGCCGAGACCCCTTCGGACGTCCGTACGTAGAGCCGATTGGTCGTCGGATCGAACGCCGCACCGCCCCAGTTGGCGCCGCCGTCCACCCGTGGCCGCTGCAGCGTGCCCTGCAGACTGGGCGGCGTGAAGAGCGGCCCCAGCCGATAGGTCTGCAGCTCCTCCACCGCGATACCGTGGATCTCCGGCGTGAGATCGTTCGCGTCGTCGAGCGACACCCCCTGCCCGGCGAACGGCGGCGGCTTCGTCGGAAACGGCTGCGTCGGATACACGACCTCACCCGGCACGTCGGTCTCGATGTCGACCGGCCGCTCCTCGATCGGCCAGACCGGCTCCCCCGTCACCCGATCGAACACGTAGGCGAAGCCCTGCTTGGAGACCTCCGCCACCGCGTCGATGGTCCGCCCGTCCACCTCCAGGGTCATCAGGTTCGGCGCCGACGTGAAGTCGTAGTCCCACAGGCCGTGGTGCACCGCCTGGAAGTGCCACTCGCGCTGCCCGGTCCGCGCGTCGAGGCAGACGAGCGACTCGGCGAACAGGTTGGCGCCGAGGCGGCGGCCGCCCCAGTAGTCGCTGCTCGGCGTGCTGGTCGGGATGTACAGCAGCCCGCGCTCGGCGTCGAGCGACATCAGGCCCCAGACGTTGGCGTGCCCGGTGAAGCGCCACGACCCGTCTTCCCAGGTGTCGGCCCCGAACGCGTCGTTCGACTGCGGCACGGTATAGAAGACCCAGCGCCGCTCGCCGGTGTGGACATCGAACGCCTGCACCGACCCCGGCGTGTCGAACCGCTGCTGGATGCGATCCGGGACGCGGCTGCCGACGATTACCAGGTCCTCGAAGACAACGGGCGGCGACGTCTGGTCGAACATTTCGTGAGTGACCGGATTCGGGAAGTTCTCGGTCAGCAGCACCCGGCCGTCGTCGCCGAACGACGGATCGAGGGACCCGTCGGCAGCGTTCAGCGCGTACAGGCTGTCGCGGCTGTTGATGAAGATCCGCGCGTTTTCACCCGCGCCCGCCGCCCGGTTGGCGTTCGCCGGCCAGACCGCCACGCCGCGGTGCTTGAAGCCGCCCGGAGGACCGCCGTCCGGCCCCGTGCGCCACGCTTCGGGATCGAACGCCCAGAGCTGCTCGCCGGTCTCGGCGTCGAGCGCGACCACCCGCGAGTACATCGTCGACACGTAGACGACGTTGTCGATCATCAGCGGCATCACCTCGAAGCTGCCCGGACGCGTCCGGAACTCCTGGTTCGGCAGCTCGTTCGGCTCCCACGTCCAGGCGATCTCCAGACGCTCGACGTTGGAGACGTCGACGTCGGCGAGCGGCGAGTACTTCGAGGCCGCCTGATCGGAGCCCACGTAGGGCCACTCGACCATGCCGCCGGCCGGCTCCTGCGCCGCGGCGGGCGCGGCGGCGCACAGCACGGCCGCAACGGTGGCCGCAATCGCGAATCGTGTCGTATCGTGCATCTGTCGAGACTCCTCTCGATTTCCGTGGTATTCAGCGGTCCCGGGTGCTTGCGCGCCGGCCGGCGCGGCGCCGCGGGTTCAGGCGAGTCACCAGGTCCGCTTCGTCGCGACACGCCAGGGCAGCGGCGACGAGAGCATCGGGATCGTCTCCCGCAAGTCGTTCAGCCAGTAGTTCGGCCAGCCGCTCCGAGACGGCCAGCCCGCGGTTTCGCAGGATCGCCCGAACAACCTCCAGGCTGCCCTCGGTGCGGCCTGCCGCACGACCATCGGCGCGCGCCGCGCGCCGCGCGGCGCTGGGCGCCGAGCCACACATCGTCGTCGGGCCCCGTCCCCGCGGCCTCTCCGAGGACACGGCCCACGCGTTCGAGCACTGCGCGCGTCTCCTCCGACAACGCCGCTTCGTTCAGAGCCGCGTGGATCTCCGCGGCGGTCCAGCCCGACAGGGCGACGCTGGCCGCCACCGCCCGGTAGCCGTCCGCCGCCCGCCGATGGATCGCAAGACCCGGCCGGCGGCGCGACGAACCGCCCTCCGGAACCTCGACCCACACCTCCGGGAAGCCCCACGCCTCGTACAGCCCCAGCTTCCCCCGCCGCACGTCGGTCGCGTAGTCCACCTCCAGCACGACTTCCGGCAGATGATCCGCGCCCACCTCGACGGCGGCGCCCCTTGGCCGCGTTTCCACCGGGTCCAGGTAACACGATCTGGTCCGCCTGCAGGATGCGCTGCCGCTGTCCCTGCGCGTCGCGCAGCAGGAGATCCGCCGTGCCGAGGGTCAGGATGGGCGCCCCGCGCACTGCCGCGATCCGCGTCAACAGACCGATCAACTGCTGGCCCGGGCCTTCGTGATAGACCGTGGTCGGCTCGCGCGCGACCCACGCCGTCTCGGTCGCCGCGTTCCAGTACTCTATCCGGCCCTCATGATCGGCGATGGCGTCGCGCGTGATGCGGACGGGGCGGCAGCCTGGAAACGCCGGGGCAGATTCCGCGGAGTCGCTCCTGGCGGCAGCCGGCGCGGGTCCGGGCGCGGCCGCAGCAGCAGAGCCGGCCGGCGCGGCGAGACGGCGGGAGACCATGAAGCCATCCTAACACCCGGTCACTCGAGCCGGATCTATGATGGAATCATGGCGAACCAACCGTGGCCGGCGCCGTTGCCGGATGGCGCGGCCGAAGCCGCCGTGCCGGATCCTGCTTCCGCGAAGCATCCCGTCGAGCAGGCGGGAGACTATACCCGCTTTCCCGGCTGCCGCCCTATCCCGCTGCTCAGCGACCGTCTGACAGACTTCGACGGGCGGCTGGAGTACTGGGAGGCCCGCACCCAGACCGCGTGGGTCGTCGCGGAGCCGGCCGGGGGCATCCACGAAGGAACGTCTCGACGGCTCCCGCACCTGGCAGAGCGGATAGCCCTGGTCCGCGGCTCGCCGATCGCCTCGTTCGGCTCGGTCGACCTCCTGGTGCGCGACCCGGGCGGCGGCCCGGAACACATGATGCAGGCGGACGAGACGTTGTATCTGCACCCCAACCGCGCCACGTTGCCCGAGGGATCGTTGATCGTCGGCGAACACGACCTGCCGGACGTGGTGCTGGAAGTCGACCATACGACGGACGTCCGCCGGGGCAAGCTCCCGCTCTACGAGGCGTGGGGCTTCCCCGAGCTGTGGGTGATGGTGCCGCAAGCGGGAGCGACGCGGCGGAAACCGGCGGGCGTGACGATCCACCGGTTGGAGGCGAGCCGATACCGGACGGCGGCGGCGAGCGGCGCGTTTCCGGGCTGGACGGCGCTGGAGATCCACGCGGCCCTGACCGAGCGGACGCCGACTGCGCAGACGTGGCGGGTCCTGGAACGCGTCGGCCGGGCGTTGGGCGCACGAGAGGGCACGGGTCCCGACAACACGCCGCTGTTACGGTCCATCGGCGAGCAGGCGCGCGCCGCCGGGCGCGCGGAAGCCCTGGCGGCGGCCGTGCGCAGCGTGCTCCAGGCGCGCGGGGTCGAGGTTTCGGATTCGTTTCCGGCCGGGTCGCCGCCCTTTGCCGAAGTCACCAGAGATGCTCTGATGGCGGCGGCGGTCACCTGCACCGACGAGGCGGACTTCTGGCGGCATCTGGCCCCGCCGCGCCGCTGACGCGAAGCCGGCCCGCTCGCTCGCTTCCGGACCGAGAGTCCTTGGCGGTCTGTCGGCCGCGCCTACCGCGAGTCGCACCGCACCAGCGCGCGGTCGATCATCGCGATCGTCGGGCGGCCCGAGGCGGCCATGTTGCGGGCCAGCTCGGTCTGGAGGATCTCGACGACGGCCTGCACCCCCTCGGCGCCGTAGGCGGCAAGGCCCCACATGGGCGGCCTGGCTACCATGACTGCGGCGGCGCCGAGCGCGAGCCCCTTGAGAACGTCCGTTCCGCGCCGGAAGCTGCCGTCGACGAGCACCGGCACGCGCCCCGCGACTGCGTCCGCCACCGCCGGCAGCACGTCTATCGCCAGGGCGCCGCTGCCGCGATCGACGAGACCGCCGTGGTTGGAAACCACCAGTCCCTGCGCGCCGGCCGCCAGCGCGGCCTCGGCGGCGGCAACGCTCATGACGCCCTTGACGACCACCGGGACGTCCACCGCCCGCGCGAGCGCGGCCACCGCGTCCCAGTCGGTAGCAGTGGGCCTGTGGTCGGACGACACGCCGACGGTGAGACACACCGCCCGGCAGCCGGCGTCGACGGCCTGTGCGGCGTCGTCCCGCAGCGCGCCGCTGTCGGCGTAGAGCTGGTACCAGACCGGCTCGTCGCTCGCCGCGACAACCTGGTCGATGGGCCGGCTCGACTGGCGGGTCGCCACCATGACCGCCTTGCCGGCCGACGCGCCGCGCGCCGTGGCGATCTCGCCGTCCGGATGGATGTCGCCCTGATTGGCGACAGGGCCGACGATGATCGGGGCGAACATGTCGTACCCGAACAGCCGCGTGGTCAGGTCGAGGTCCATCGCGTAGACCATCAGTCGCTGCCGGAACGTCATCCTGTCGAACGACGTGCGGTGGCCGCCGCCGATCGCCTCGAAGCGCGCGGGCGGGAGCACGAGGCGCGCCTGCTCCTCGAACTCGGGGACGTTGAGCAGCTCGAGCACCGGGGCCAGCCGGTCCGAGGGAGGCGCCCCGCCGCCCGGCTCCCCTTGCGCAGGGGAGAAGCCGGCCGGCTCGGCCTGCGCGAGGGGAGAACCGTCCAGGAACGCGCCGAACTTCCGCAAGGACTCCCGCCTGTCGACCTTCATCGCCATGCGCCTCTCCATCTGCCTATGGGAAGTTGGTCTTCACGATGCTGCGGTCGATCTTGGCAAGGGAGGCCACGCCCGCCGCCGCCATCGCCTGCTTCAGCTCGGCGTTGAGGATTTCCAGCACCTTCTGGGCGCCCTCCTCCCCGAACGCACCGAGGCCCCAGCGGGACGCGCGCCCGAAGCAGACCGCGTCGGCGCCGAGGGCCAGCGCCTTCAGCGCGTCGCTGCCGCGGCGGAAGCCGCTGTCGATGAGCACCGGCACCCGGCCGCCCACCGCTTCGACCACCTCTTCGAGCACTTCCAGGCTCGAAGGGCCGTAGTCGATGGCGCGCCCGCCGTGGTTGGAGACGATGACGCCGTCGCAGCCGTGCTCCACGCACTTTTTCGCGCCCTCGCCGGTCAGGATCCCCTTGGCCAGCATCGGGACTTGGCACATCGGCCGCAGGTCGTCGAAGAGTTGCCACTCGTACCACAGCCGGCCGGCGCCGACCCGGTACGGGTTCGCGGGGTTCTGCGGCGTCCGCCGCGTCACCCGGCGGGGGGTACCGCCGAGGTGCCGGTCGTGGAGGTCGCGCTCGTAAAAGGAGGCCTGCTGGTCGATGGTCACGACGATCGTCTGGGCCCCCACCTCCTGCGCGCCGCCGAGGGCCACCCGGTTGGGCTCCATCTCGCGCGTGGCGTAGCGCTGGAACCAGAGCGGCCCCTCGGCCGTCTGGGCAATCCGCGCGAACGGGAAGCTGGACACGTTGCTCACGACCATCGTCGTGCCGGTGGTGGTCGCCGCCCGGTGCATCCCGAGCTCGCCATCCGGATGCAGGGTGCGCTGCCGGGCCGTCGGCGCGAGCATGATGGGGCTCGGCATCCGGTGCCCGAACAGCTCCTTCGACGTGTCGACGTCCTTCGGATCGACGCCGCCGCGGTCGATGAGGTCCACCCACGCGAAGGCGTCGCGGTTGCGGTAGAGCGTGAACTCCGACTCGGTCCCGTGCGCCGTGTAGTCGTAGACCGACAGCGGCACGTTGGCGCGGAAGATCGGCTCGAAGTCGAACACGTCGCGCATCTCGTCGAAGCCGAGAAAGCGACGGTGCGGCCCGAGCGGCCACGGGTCGCGCTGCGCGTGGAGCAGCGGCGACGCGGCCAGGAACGACGCGAGCCCGGCGAGCGCCTCCCGGCGCGACATTCCCTGACGCCAGCGCTTTTCGATCTTGCCCACGGTGGCCTCCTGTAGCAGAGCGGAACCTGGCCGACACGGCCCGGGCGTGCGGTTCCGCGCAGTGTATCAGCACACGGGGAGCACACCCGAATCCGCGGACCGAGCCGGTAGAACTCAGGATTCAGTCCGGAAGACGCCCAAGATCCGCAAAAATGTCGTCGACTGAAAAGCGGAGCTGCGGCACCCTGGTGGCGACCACCTCACCGCCGCGCCGCCGCACCTGCCGGTTCACATATCCATCGGGACCGGCATCGGTGTAGAGGTTGACGGCGCGCGCCTCCACGTCCACCACCCACGTTTCCGGAATGCCGGCCCTGCCGTACCGGGGTGCCTTCTCCAGCCCGTCGTAGCGCAGGGACGAATCGGCCACCTCGATGACGAGAAGGATGTCGCCCGGTTCGGGATGGCGATCGGTGTAGGCGTCGCTCCTGCGCGCCACCACCAGATCGGGTTGCGGCTCGGTATGGCTACCCAGGCGAACCGGATTCTGAATGCGTACGTGTACCTTGCCGGCCACACGCGTCACAATCAGCTCGGTGAGGCGATCCACGATCCACGCGTGCAACGGGCCGATGGGCGTCATTTCCAGGATCTCTCCATCGACCAGTTCCACCCGGTCGTCTTCGGTGAAGATCCGGGCTTCGCCCATGCGCGCGAACTCGTCGACGGTGAAACGGTACCGGTGGACATCCGCGACGCGTTCCCGCTCCTTCTGCACGCTGACCCCGCTCAGATCAACCCAACGACCCAGAGCACGTATACCACGGCCATCGCGGTAACCCCGTTCACCAGGGTGACCCCGCCGTAGGACAGGAGCGCCGACTTGAGCGGCATCCGCGACAGCGACGTGCAGACCCAGAAGTAGCTGGAGTTGACGTACTTGATGATGATCGATCCGGCCGCGCCGGCCAGCATCGTCGCCTCCGGGCTGAGGCCGAGCGTGTCCATCATCGGGGCCGCCACCGACGCGGCGGTGATCACGCCCACCGTCGTCGAGCCGGTAATCAGGTTGCCGGCCACCCCGAGCACGAACGGCAGAAAGATGGGAGGCAGTCCGGTCGCGGCCACCGCCTCGGCGATCGCATCCACCGCCGGCGTCGCGCGCAGGATCTGGCTGAGGGCGCCGCCGAGCCCCGTCACCATGATGATCATGGCGGACCCGCGTAGCGCCTCCTCGATCCAGGTGCTGGTCCGGGCCGCGGACTGGTCTGCCTTCGTGTTGACATAGGCGAGCAGAATGCCGATGCCGAGCGCGACGACCGGCCAGCCGAGATAGAGCATGGCCCGGTTGACGAAGTGCTCTGCCGGCAGGGCGAACGCCGTCACGCTCTGGCCCGCGATGAGGGCGAGAGGGATCAGTATCGGCGCGTAGGCGCGCCAGGTCGCCGGCAGCTCCGCCTCGCGCCCCTGCTCGATGAACGACTGGCCGACGAACTCGCTCGACGGCGGCGACTCGATGTACGGACCGACGGCCCGCGCGTAGGCCCAGCCGGCCAGCGAGGCGATCAGGGTGGCGATGCCGCCGTACAGGATCACGCTGCCGATGTCCGCCCCCACCAGGGCCACCGCGGCCAGCGGACCGGGCGTCGGAGGCACCATGGCATGCGTGAGCTGCATCGCGCCGACCAGCCCCGTCGCCATCACGCTCATGTTCAGACCGCTGCTGATCGCGGCGGAATGGACCAGCGGGTTGAGGATGACGTAGCCAACGTCGGAGAAGATGGCGAGCCCGATGACGAAGCCGCTCAGGGTCAGCGCCAGCGGCATGCGCGTCTCGCCGACCCAGCGGATCATCGACGCGGTAATCCGCTCGATGCCGCCGGTGTGTTTCAGAGCCTCGGCCAGCACCGAGCCGAGGACGATAACCACCGCGATGCTCTGGATCGTGCGCCCGAAGCCCTGCTCGAAGGCGTCGATGAACATCTGCCGGTCGATCCCCGGAATCAGCGCGAACAGCACGATCGGCACGAGCAGCGCCAGGAAGACGTGCCACTTGAAGCGCGTGATCAGCAGGAAGAGGAGGGCGACGATGGCCACCAGGCCGGCCAGGGCGACGAGCGCGCTCTCGGTGATCATCGGGCTGCCTCCAGCATCAACGCCGGACTCGTTCGAGTGTGGCGCGAACGAGATCGTCCGTCAGCGCCGGAAGCTCGTGGTCGGGAACGGCCACCAGATGGCCGTCGCGTTCCTCGAGCCGCATCGGCGTGGCCGCCGGCTCGATCTCGATGGCGCCGTCCCGCTCGCGGATCTCGATCGTTTGTCGTCCCGTCAGCCCCAGGCTGTCACGCATCGATTTCGGGATGACGACGCGGCCTGCGGCGTCGATAGTGGACTGCATGGCAGGAGATTACCATCAGCCCGTGGCCAGCGCAGGTTGCAGGCTGACTTCCAAGAAAGTACGCTAGGGAATTCGTTCGCCCAGCTTCCGAGGAGGGATGTCAGCGATGAAGGCTCAGCATGTTCTCGGGCTCGCGCTCGTCGGTTTCGTCGGTCTCATGGCGCCCGCCGCGGCGAGCGCCCAGTCGGGTGACACGGCGGCGGAGGTGACGTTCGCGAAGGACATCGCGCCGATCCTCCAGCGGAGCTGCCAGCAGTGCCACCGGCCGGCGTCGGTCGCCCCGATGTCGCTCCTCACCTACGAGGACGTCCGGCCGTGGGCGCGCGCCATCAAGATGCGCACCGGCCTGCGGAGCCAGCGCGGCGCCATGCCGCCGTGGTTCGTCGAGCGGGATCTCGGCATCCAGCATTTCAAGAACGATCTGTCGCTGAGCGAGGAAGAGATCGAAAAGATCGCGATCTGGGCCGACAACGGCGCGCCGCTCGGCAACCGGGCCGACCTGCCGCCGCCGCTCGTGTTCGCCGACGCGAACGAATGGGCCATCGGCAAGCCCGACCTGATCCTGGAGTCGCCGGCGGTGACCGTACCCTCCGCCGCGCCGGACAAGTGGACCTCGCTCGGGACCATTCCGACCGGGCTGACCGAGGACCGCTACGTGGCCGCGGTCGAGGTGAAGGAGTTCAACGACATCCCGCCCGACGGCACCGGCGACACCGTCGGCGGCCGCTACGTGTTTCACCACATGACCTACGGCGCGGTGACGCCGGAAGGCTCGGACGTCGAGTCGGCGACGCGCTTCCCCGTCCACGAGGTGGGCCGCAACGCGGACATCTTCCCGCTGAAGGCCGGGCGGCTGCTCCCCGCCGGGTCGTCCCTGGAGCTCGAGACGGCGCACCTGCACGCGAACGGCCGCGAGACGAGCGCGCACCTGAAGTTCGCGTTCAAGCTGCACCCGAAGGGCTACGAGCCGGAGATCTCCCACTCGCGGACGTTCGTGGGCAACGGCGTCGATATCGACATCAAGCCGGACCAGTCCGACCAGGAGCTGCACGCCTACCGGGTCCTGGAGGAGCACACGAAGGTCGTGTCGTTCGAGCCGCACCAGCACGCCCCCGGCATGCGCATGTGCGTGGAGGCGATCTGGGGCCACAACATCGAGACGCTGAACTGCGTCGGCTACGACCACAACTGGGTCAAGCAGTACATCTACCAGGACGACTACGCTCCGCTGCTGCCGAAGGGGACCATCCTGCACATCATCGGCTGGCTGGACACCACCGTCGCCAACCGCAACGTCGCCGACCCGCGCAACTGGTCGGGCGGCGGACGACGGTCGGTCGCCAACATGTTCATCGACCTCGGCGAGGCGCTGGAGCTGACCGACGAGCAGTTCGAGGCGGAAATGGCCGGGCGCCGCGAGCGGCTGGGCCTGACCGCGAACGACCACCAGATCGGCTGTCCCCTGTGCCAGGTGGAGTTCCCGTCGCAGGTCGACGCGGCGGACAACGACCAGTAGTCGTGCGGGAGACCGGAGCAATGCTGACGCAGTGGTTCCGCAGGGGGGCGGCCCTCGCCCTCCTGCTCGTGCTGGCGCACGCCCATGCGGGCGCCCAGACCCGGTTCACCTACTCGCGGGGGCAGAGCGTCTCGCCCGCCTACGAGGGTTGGTGGCAGAACGACGACGGCTCCTACACGCTGTTCTTCGGCTACATGAACTCGAACTGGGAAGAGGAGCTGGACATCCCGATCGGGCCCGACAACCGCATCGAGCCCGGCGGCCCGGACCGGGGCCAGCCGACGCACTTCTACCCGCGGCGGAACATGTTCCTGTTCACGGTGGAGATGCCGGCCGATTTCGGCGACAACGAAGTGGTCTGGACGTTGACCACCAACGGGCGGACGGAGCGCGCCTACGGCTCGCTGCGCACCGACTACCTGCTCGACCGGCAGACCATCGCCACCGAGATGGGGGCCAACTTCGGGCGCGTGCGGGACGAGTGGCGGGACAACGAGTTCCCGTCGCTGCGCCTCGCCGTCGACCAGCCGCGCCGGGCCCGCGTGGGCGAGCCGCTGCGGCTCGTGGCGTACGTCGGCGACGACGGCTTGCCGTCCGGCAACTACGAGCCGCCGCAGGCGGAGCCCGGCAAGCCGCACCCGGCGTACACGCCGCCCCGGCAGATCGTGCCCGGCAATCCGCCCGGCCTGCGCTTCTCGTGGATGGTCTACCGCGGCGATGCTTCGAAGGTGAACTTCGGTCCGACCCAGTTGAAGACGTGGCAGGACACGCGGGTCTACTCGAACTCGCCATGGTCGCCGCCCTACATCCTGCCCCCGCTGCCACCGGACGGACGCTGGGAGATCGACGCGACCTTCGACGAGCCCGGCACGTACATGCTGCGCGCCATCGCCGGCGACAGCGCGTTGCAGACCAGCGAGAACCTGACCGTGACCGTGACCCGCTGACGATGGACGCCAACTTCCGCCGTCGCGTTCTCGGATGGTTCCTGCCTTTGGCACTGACTGCAGCCGCGCCCGCGGCCGGTCAGGACCACCAGCTCGTCGCCGCCGCGGCGGCCCAGGATGCCGCGGCCGTACGCTCCCTGCTTGCGGCGGGCGTCGACGCCGACACGCCACGGGCCGACGGGACCACCGCGCTCCTCTGGGCCGCCCACCGCGACGACCTGGACATGGTCGAGATGCTGCTACGAGCCGGCGCCGACGTGAACGCGGCTGACGATCACGGCGTGACGCCTCTGCAACGGGCCGCCGAGAACGCGAGCCCCGCCATGGTCGACCGGCTCCTCGCCGCGGGCGCCGACGTGGACGCGGCGCAGACCAGCGGGCTGACCGCGCTGATGATCGCCGCCCGGACCGGAGACGTGCGGGTGGTGAGCCGGCTCGTTGCGCATGGCGCCGACGTCGACGCCGCGACGGCCCGGACCCGCAGCACCGCCCTGATGTGGGCGGTGGGCGAATCGCATCCCGAGACCGTCCGCACGCTGCTCGCCGCGGGGGCCGACCCGCGGGCGTCGACCGCCGCCGGCTTCACGCCGCTGCTTTTCGCGGCACGCAACGGCGACGGCGACATGGCCCGCCTCCTGCTCGAGGCAGGCGTCGACGTCAACCACACCGGCGTCGATGGCACGCATGCACTGCCCTATGCGATCGTCCGGGGACACGACGCCTTCGCGCGGTTCCTGCTCGAGCAGGGCGCCAACCCGAACGGCGCGATGGGCGGGGTGACGGCCTTGCACGCCGCCGTCGGGCGCGTCGACACCTGGCTCGCCGACTGGAACCGGCGGCACGGCGGCGGCGCGCGGTACAGCACCCTGGGCAGCTCGGCGTTCGATCCCGTCCGGGCGCTGCCACTGGTGAAGGCGCTGCTGGCGCGCGGCGCGGACCCGAACGCCCGCATCGCCACGTCCGCCATGTTCATGAGCTACATCGGCTATCCCAGGAAGGGCGCGTTCGAACCGTTCGCCGTCGGCACCGGCGATCTTCTGGGGGCCACGCCGCTGTGGGTGGCGGCCTACAGCGCGAATGCGCGGGTCAAGGACATCCGCTTCGGAAGGCCCGAAGGCACCGGAGCCGTCGAGGGGGCCGCAAGCCGCGCCAGCGCCGAGATCCTCCGCCTGCTCCTGGGGGCAGGGGCCGACCCGCACCTGACTACGACGGACGGCACGACGCCACTCATGGTGGCGGCGGGACTCGGACGCTCGACGTATACGCCGCGCGAACCGCGGGGAGTCCGGTCGCCGGGCGCGGAACGGGCGGTCGAGTTCCTGGTCGAGGCGGGGGCGGACGTCAACGGCGCCAACGAAGCGGGATTCACGGCCCTCCACGGCGCCGCGTTCCGTGGGCTGAACGAAGTAATCGAGTACCTGGTGGCGCAGGGGGCCGACATCGACGCGCGGGACTTCCGCGGGCGCACCGCCTATCGCATGGCCGAAGGGTCGAAACAGTCGTTCCAGTTCCAGAGCTGGCCGGAAACCGCGGCGTTCATCGAGCACCTCGGCGCCGACGCCCGGCTCGGTATTCCGGGTACGGTGCAGGAGCGCCTGCGCGACGTGCCGGCACCGGCGGCCGCCAACCAGTAGCCGGTCCCCGGGGGCACCCTTGGCGCCCCCGGGCGGGAATGTGCGAAACCTGCCTACGCGGTGAGATGCCGCCGGAAGAAACCCACCGTGCGGTTCCACGCCAGATTCGCCGCCGACTCGTTGTAGCGCGGCGTCGAGTTGTTGTGGAAGCCGTGCAGCGTCCCCGGGAACATGTGCATCTCGTGGTCCACGCCGTTCGCCTGCAACGCTCCCTCGTACTCGGGCCACATGGCGTTGATGCGCGGGTCCGACTCGGCGTAGATGATCGACAGCGAAGCCTCGATCTTCGGCACGTCCGCGGTGGCCGCCGAGGCGCCGTAGAACGGCACGCCCGCCTGCAGATCGCTGCCGAGCTCCACCGCTAGCCGGTTGGTCATTCCGCCGCCCCAGCAGAAGCCGGTGGCGCCCAGACGGCCGTTGGAGAGTGCGTGCCCCTTCAGGTACCGCGCGCTGTTGATCATGTCCTGATCCAGCGTCGCCGGATCGATGCTCCGCTGCAGCGTGCGGCCGTCGTCGTCGTTGCCGGGATAGCCGCCGACCGGCGACAGCCCGTCGGGAGCGAGCGCCAGGAACCCGGCCACCGCCGCGCGCCGCGCCACGTCCTCGATGTGCGGGTTCAGGCCGCGATTCTCGTGAATGACCAGCACGGCCGGAAACGGCCCGTCGCCGGTCGGCTGCACGAGGTACCCGCGCATCTCGCCGGACGTGCCGCCGGGTGACGGGTATTCGACGTAGGTCCCCTTCATGCGCGAATCGGTGAAGGAGATGGTCTGCGCCTCGGCGTAGCGCGGCAGCAGCGCCTGCGCCATCCAGAGCGCGGAGACGCCGCCGATCGTGAGGACCGCGGCGCGATTCAGAAACTCACGCCGATCGATGTGGCCGTGGCAGTATTCGTCGTAGAGATCGAAGACGCGCGGGTCAATCTTTTTCTGTTCTTCCGTCATTGGTCGCGCTCCTGGACAGCGGCACACGCGCAAAGCGGTTCACCGCGACGCGCGCGGCCGGAACGGGGTTGCCGCGGGGAGAGCGGGGACGAGCCGGCACGCTGCCGACCGCCCCCGCACGAAGACTGGACCGCACGCAGACTACGACCGGACCTTCACCACGACGCGCCGGTTCTGCGCCCGGTTCTCGCGGGAGTCGTTCGGCATTGCCGGGCGGCTCTCGCCGTAGCTGATCGTGTTCATCTTGTGCAGCGGAACATTGTGCTGCTCGTAGAGGTACGCCTTGACCGCCTCGGCGCGCTGGAGGCCGAGCCGCATGTTGAGACTCTCGGGGCCGGTGTTGTCGGTATGCCCCTCGATCTCGATGAACGAAGCCTGCCCGCTGCCGGCGAGCTGGAGGATCAACTGGTCGAGCCGGGCTCGCGTTGCATCCGGCAGCTCGGACTGCAGGCTCGCGAATCCGCCCTGGGCCTCGTTGATCGTGACCTCCAGGATCAGCCGGCTCGCCGCGGCCTCGACCTGATCGACGCGCCCGTCGACGTCCTCGGCCGCCATCTGCGCCGAGTCGGCCGCCGCCTGCGACGTCTGGGCCGCCATGTTGGCCGCCTGCGCGCGCTGGTCGACCTCGCCGATCCGCTCGCCGTTCTGGACCGTCCGCTCCTGGGTCTCCTCCACCGTGCCCGCCAGCGTGTCCACCTTGGCGTCCACCACGGCGTCCTCGGTGCGCACGAAGCCCCGCGTCGCACAGGCCGACGCGACCAGCACGATTACCGCCGCCAGCGCCATCATCTTCACCGTCGTCCGCATGTTCCGCATGTTTCCTCCTGAAACAATTCGTGTGACCCTACCACTTCAGCCGAGCCCGCCCCGCCACGTATCCGCCGCGGGCATGGACCACCAGATTATCATCAGCCGTCCGTATCTCGATGGGATGCCATCCGCGCCGGAAGCCGGGTTGGAAGGTCAGGACGTACTGGTAGCGCAAGCCGGTCAGCAATGCGGCGAGCGCCGTGAGCAGATCGTCGCGGGTGCCGGTGGCGCGCACGCTGCCCCCGGTCCAGCGCGCCAGGTCCGCCAGCGATGCCCCGACTGCCGCGCCGTCGGCGCCCGCCGCGCCGCCCGCCCCGTCGCGTCGATCCAGCGGACCGCCCACCGTCATCACGTGCACCGGCACGGCGATGGCGCTCGCGATGCTGGAGACCTCCGCCGCGGAACGAAGACTGCCGTTGTCCACGCCGTCGGTCACGACGAGCAACCCGCGGTGGCGGTTGCCGCGGCGGCCCACGAGCGTTGCCGCGTCGGCGATCGCGTCGTAGAGCGAGGTCTGGCCGTAGGGCGACTCGACCAGCTCGAACGCCGCGAACCGGCTGAAGTCGCCGGTGAACGGCGCGATCTCCCTCAGCACCGTGTCGAAGGTGAAGAGCGCGAGCTCGTCCCGCCCAGGCTGCAGCGACCCGACTATCGCGTCTATGGCGCGCCGGGCACGATCGATGTTGCGGTCGACCGCCATGCTGCCGCTGATGTCGACGAGCACCGCGACGCTGAGCGCCGCATCGCTGGGGTAGACGGCTTCGATGCGGCGTCCGAAGCCGCTGTCGATGAGACGGAAGTCCCCGGGGGCGAGATCGCGCACGATGCGCCCACTGCGATCGCGAACCGAGACGTGCACCGTCACCATGTCCACGCCGGACGTGAACGTCGGCGCCGGATCGCGCTCGACAGGGGTCGGCCGGCCCTGCGCGGCCAGATGGGAAGCGAGAAGCGCCGCAAGGCCGAGCGTTGCGAATATCGTGCGAGCGCGCATCGTGTCCAATGGAGCCGGGCCCCGCGCCGAAGGCTCCTGCTGAAGATTCTACGGGTTTTCGCGCGGCGACGTAACATCCGATCCCGGCAAGCCGAACGCACGCCGCTCCAACGCCCCGAAACGCCTCGCAGGCTCGGAGTTCTAGAAGCGGAACAACCGGTTCACCTTCACCACCAGACCGCGGTTGCGAAGCGCGGAGAAGCCGTCGAAACGATCGGGCCGCAACGGATCGCTGTCGCGGTCTTCGGTATAGACGACGAAGATCTCGCTGCCGGGGCTGTACTCCCACCGCAGACGGAGATTGGTGCTGACCGTATCCGCCCCCGAGTTGTACTGAATCAGGCCGGCGAAGAACATGCGGGGCGAGAACGTGTAGGTGACGCGCGAGACGATCAGGCGGGTATGGAACGAGCCCTGCGGCGTGTCGATCCAGTTCTCCGACAGCGTCGGCTCGATCGACAGTTCCGGAGTGAGCGCCAGCCGGCCGCGGCTGAAGCCGATGGACCGGATGTTCCCGTTGAAGTACTCGCCGCCGCGCACCGTGACGATGCCGGTCAGGCGGCGCTGGGCCCCGACCGTGTACGTCGCCTCGACGTCGCGGAAGCCGTAGCCGCCCACCGGCAAGACCACGCCCGGTCCCGGCTCGAACGGCTCGACCAGGAACTCGTAGTTGTCCGCGACGGTCATCCCCAGCCGGTCGCTGGTCTCGAACTCCGTCGAAAAGCCCACCTGCGTCTGCTTCGTCTCCAGAATGCCCGTATCGGCGGTCAGGATGTGATCGAAGCTCGCCTCGAGCCGGAACTGGCGTATCGCCTCCAGCGACCGCGGGCGCGGACTGAAGCGTCCGGAGGCAAACGACCGACGGAAGTTGTCGCGGCGGAGGAAGCCCACCTCGGGTATGAAGTTGTCCTCGACGACGAGATGCTCGGCGGTCAGACCGTAGCGGTCTCCGGCATAGATGAGCTGGCCCTGGTAGCTCTTGTCCCGGCTCTCGAAGCCGGGCGTCTGCGTCCGTGCGAAGTAGCTGACGACGCTCACGTTGTCGTAGAAGGCCAAGGTGGCGTCCGCCCCGAACACGCGGTTGGCGCCCGGCTCTTCCCCGGCGACCGATACGGAGCGGTTCGTGAACAGCGCGCCGACGGCGCTGCGGCGCAGGATGTCCCGCTTCAGGCGCACGACGGTGAAGTTCGTCGACTCGGCGGCCAGCCCCTCGGAGCCGGACAACCGCTGCTCCCGGGTCTGGATGTTCAACGCCCCGACGTCGAAGTCGCCCACCTTGCCGGTGACGCGGCCGCCCCCGACGATCGGCACCACCACGCCGCCCTGCAGACCGATCCGCCGCGAGTAGAAGAGCGTCGGCGCGTTCCCGCTCCCGAACGAGCTGCCGGCGCCGCCGCCGCCGAGCTGCCGCAGCGTGCTGTCGCGGGCGCTCGGGCCGCCGCCGCGGGCGAAGTCGAAGATGCCGCGTCCTTCGAGGAAGAACTCGCGCTTCTCGGGGAAGAACAGGCTGAACCGGGTCAGGTTCACCTGCTGCTCGTCCGCCTCGACCTGGGCGAAGTCGGTGTTGTACGTCAGGTCGGCGGTCAGGTTCTGGGTCAGGCCGTACTTGACGTCGAGGCCGCCGTCGCCGTCCCAGGCCACCGGCGGGCTGGCGTCGACGACGGTCGTGCGCCCGCCGATGCCGTACGGCTTGACTTCCAGGATGTTGCCCTCGTCGGGCAGCTCGAGCCCGACCAGCAGGGCGGCGTCGGAGACGCGGAAGATCCCCCGGCGCCCCACCGAGATGGGCACCGGCGTGAGGTAGGTCTGCTCGTTCTTCCGCCGCACGAGCCGGCGGAGCTGCATTCCCCACACCGGCGCCGGCCCCGGCCGGTAGCGCAGGGACTTGAACGGGATCTCCATCTCGACGGTCCAGCCACCCTCGAACCGCCCCACCCGGACGTCCCACACCGGATTCCAGTCGCCGTTGGGATTGCCCTCGTTGGTGATGGCGAAGTCGCCGAGCGCGCCGAGCGAATTCGTGTAGAACGCAACGCCGTTGCGCCGGTCGTTGAACGTATCGAGGGCGATCCAGAACGAATCGTTCTCGCGGAGCTGGGGCGTGTCGCGCTGCATCTCGTTCGCCACCCACGCGCTCGGGGGCGCCGAGTCCCACACGCGTCCCGCAACGTAGAGATTCGTTGCGTCGAACAGAATCCAGGCGTCGGTCCGCTCGCTCGCCGGCGCGCCCTCGACCGGCATCTGCTGCACGAAGTCGGTGATGGCGGGGACGGTGCGGTACACCGGCTCGTCGAGGCGGCCGTCGAGGCGGAGCCCGGTGGCCAGCTTTACCGCGCGGACGGTGGCCCGCCCCAGCGCATCGCGCGCGATCACTTCCGGCGCTCGCGGTGGCGGCGGGCGGTCGAGCACGCCGGCGACGGCGAACCCGGCCCCCGCGATGACGGTGGGGGGCACCCCGGCCGTCTCGCGCGGGTCGAGCGTGCCGGGCTCCGGTCCCTGCGGCTGCGCGAAGCCCACCGGCGCGAAGCCCACCGGGGCGAGGATGGCCAGAATCATCCCGGCGGCGGCCGTGCGCCGCGCCGGATGCGTTCCGTTACCGCGAGCCGGCGGCGGCATCCGCGGCCTCTCGCTCCTCCGCGCGATGGCCGGAGAGGATCCCCTCCATGCCGATGTTCCCTTCGTGGCAGGCGTACTCGAAGAGCAGCTCGTCCTTGCGCGCCAGCGGTATCATGGCCGTCCACTGGCCCGCGTAGGTGCCCGGATCGTCTACCGTGAACTCGTGCTGCAGGGTGTCGGGGCCGACGCGCGTGAAGCGCTCGACGAGGCGCAACCGCTCCGCGGACCCGCGCGTCCGCTGGTACAGCGCGGCCGGCGACTCGCTGCCGGCCAAGAAGTTGGTGGTCTCGACGACCAGCGTGTCCCCGTCCCAGTAACCTCGCGCATCGCCGTGCCACTGCCGGATGGCGTCGTCGACGTGCGGCGAACCGTCCAGGGGGATGACCCGCGCGTCGTGGATCATTTCGTGCAGGAACACCACGTGGTCGGACGTCTGGATGATCTGGTAGTAGCTGTTGTAGCCGGCGAACAGGTTCGGCATCCCGAAGGTGATGCAGCGCTCCTGCAACCGCCGGTCGGTCCACGACGACGCCGGATTCTCGGCGAGATGGGCGATCCGGCCATCGATCTGCCGCTGCGCTTCCGCGCTGAAGGCCGGCACCCGTCCGTTCGGGGGATCGATCACCAGCGAGGTGCGGTTGTCGAACTCCCGGTCGACCAGCCAGAACTGGTTGTAGTTGCCGGTGCCCGCGTCACGGGAAGAGAAGTCCTCCTGCTCGCCGAGGGCGGCCACGAAGACGCTGTCCGCGAACGCCGCGTCGCTCTCGCCGCTCGCGAAGAGCCGGGCGTAGCGCTCTTGCAGCCGCGCCAGCTCCTCGTCGGTCAGCGTCGCCTTGTCGCCCAGGACCTCCGGACGCTCCAGGGGCGTGGCGGTGTTGTTGGCCCACACCCCCTGCAGGTCGGGCCGGCCGTCCGCGGTACGCGGCACGTTCCACCGTGCTTCCTGCGACGGCTGCGCCACGCTCGCCAGCGGAACGACCAGCATCACCCCCGCGATCGCGCTGCCGACCACGCGACGCACGGCTCTTGACTGACTCATCCTCTACCTCCCCGATTCGGATTCCCGCCACCGGGATTATACGGCGCGAGCCGCACCCGCACCCTTCCGTCGACTGCAAGCATCGCCCTCATCACTCTCCAGATAGTTGAGTTACGACCTTGTCCCCGCACGTTCCATCATAAAATAAGTATGACGTCATTCTATCGAACGCCACTTCCCCTGGAGATGCCGATGCCAACCACCACATCCGGGGCGAGAACGCGGGTGACCATCTCGGTGCCGGCGGACATCGCACGGCACCTCCGCGCCACCCCCAATGCCAGCGCCCTCGTCTGCGAGGCGATCGAGGTCTATCGGGCCCGCGACCTGGCGCGCCGCCTCGAGGAAGCGTACCGGGCCGACGGAGAAGAGGCGGAACGGATCAACCGGGAGTGGGAGAGCGCCGACGCCGAGGTTTCCGAATGAGCTCGCCGCTGGAACGGGGCATCGTCGTGAGCGTTCGCTTCGATCCCACGGAGGGACGAGAGATCCGGAAGACCAGATTCGCACGGTGTCGCGGAACCGGGTCGGCCAGACGATCGGACGCCTGACGCCCGACGAAACCGCAGACCTCGATCGCGCGCTCCGGATTCAACTGGCGCTCGACGCGCAGTAGAACGAAACCGCCTCCCCGGCGATGTTGCCATCCGACCGTCGCGGAATCGGGCCGGGAACGCGCCGTCACCGCTCCCGAGTCATCCGCCGCGCGATGCGACTCTCGTGGTGATCGAACGCCGGTTCGTACATTTCGGTCTCTGCAGAGGTCATGCCGCCGGCCCGGCAGCACGCCCGCCACTGTTCGTCGATGGTGGACACCATGCCCGACAGCATGAAGAGGGCGGCATCGCGTTCGATGTCGAAGAAGGGGGCGGCGTCCACCGCGGCCTCGATGGAAGCTGCGTTCCCGCTGATCTCGCTGATGCCGGTTTCCAGGTGCCGCCGGCGGTGCGGCTGGGGGTTGATGTCGAAGGCGGGCGAAAGCACCCACAGTCCCCCGCCGGCATGCAGCAGGCCGTGGTTCTTGAGGTGGTCGTCGTTGTTCGAGACGAGAATCGTGAACAGCACGCGTCGGAAGAGCTCGGTCAGTTGCGCCCGCGGGTCGAGCGCATGCGCCCGCAGCGCGTCCGCGATGTCCGTGTAGTACGCGCCTGTCGCGGTCTCTGCGCCGATGAACGATTGCGCCGAGAGATAGTGGACCCTGTCTCCGGCGGCGCGATCGAACCGATCGACGAGCGCTACCGGCCTTTCCGTGTCGCCGAGCTCGATCCGGACCGAAGCGGCGTTCACGCCGGCGGCACGCGCCAGCTTCAGCGTTGCCACTTCGGCCCTCTCGATGGGCATCGTATCGTCGTCGGACGTGAACTTCGCGATCGCCAGGTGGCCGCTCTCGTCGCGGACGCTCGCCTTGGGCCTCGCCCCGCCGAGCGAGCCGGCGCTCCCCAACAGCCGTTCCCGCGCGCCCGGATCCCGGTTCAGCTCATCGACGCTCAGTCCGGTGAGGCGCCGCAACTCGTCGAGCTCGGCCAGGCGCGGTGTCGGCGGGTACGTGCGCGCCAGCGGCCGACCCTCCTCGTCGAGGTAGCGGAGGGCGCCCTGTCGGGTCGAGTCGTCCGCCGCAAGCAGGTAGTCCAGCTCCGTGAGCACCCCGGCCAAGGCCTTGCGGATGAGACCGCGCCCCCACGAATCCGGCGCACCGTCGGCGATCGGTCCCGGCAGGGCGGAGCGGCGGCGTTCTCGCGATGCCGCCGAGTAGAACGGTGTTCCGGCCAGGGGCATCGTCGGGGCGACAGCGAATCGGCGGGGATCGTCGAGCCATTCGGCCGCGTAACGGAACATGCACGTCTCGCGCCGGCCGTCGGTCTCGAACACGATCTCGCCGACGGGGCGCAGCGCTTCACCGAGCGCCACCCGCACGCGCCGCGTCGTCTTGGCCATGGCGGCAACGCTACCCGCCGGGACCGGTCTTCTGCCGCCGGATGCGCTTCGGCAGGCTAGCGACATCGAGCATCAGGCCCGTATCGTCGCGGGAGACGTCCAGGATCTCCTCCATGCGCCGCAGTTCGCCGAGCACGAGAAACGCCATCGCGACGGCCCCGATCGAGACCCCGGCCTCGCCCTTCTCCAGCCGGATCAGCGTGCCCTGCGACACGCCCATGCGCACTGCGAAGTCGGCCACGGGCAGGCGGCGTTTCCGGCGGGCGATGCCGATGTCGCGGCCCAGCGCGCGAAGGACGCGCTGGACGGACGGAGGGTAGGCCCGCTGCACCATAAGCAGTAATATATCGCAGTCAATCCGGTTTTTGCCGCTCTATCTAGTAGTGAACACGAGCTTCGCGGCATCCGCAGACTCTGCACGGTGGATACGGTGACCCAGGCCATTCGAGACCGTCTGGAGCGGCTCAGGCGAGAAGGCAGCGGACGCTCGCTGGCCGACGAGCTCGACGACATCGGGCGGCGATGCGCGAAGCTCCCGATGCTCGACCGACGCCCCGCAGACGAGATCCTCGGGTACAACGAGCATGGCGTGCCCGCTGACGGTCACGCCCAGGGAACGTAGCGACGCCGAGCGGATGACGCCCGGCGCCCCGGCGCTCAGTCGTCTGCGCCCGCCACGAACTTCTGCACGCGCCCGCTGAGCTGCGCGGCGAACACTTCGCCGTCGTGCGAGACGGTCATCCCGTGCCCCCCGCCGCCACCGGTCAGCTCGGCCAGGATCTCGCCGTCGAGCGTGCGCAACGCGCCCCCGGCCCAGATCCGCTGCTCCTGCGTCACGAAGAGCGCCTGCACGCCGGTGAGCTCGGTCCACTGGTCGAGAAACGCGCCGTCGGCGTCGAACACCTGCACGCGGCGGTTGTCCCGGTCGACCACGTAGACGCGGCCGTCGCCGGCGACGGCGATGCCGTGCGGCAGGCCGAATTCGCCCGGCCCGGTGCCCCGGGAGCCCCACTCGCCGAGGTACGCGCCGTCGCTGGAGAACCGCACGATGCGGGCGTTACCGTAGCCGTCGCTGACGTAGATGTCGCCGTTCGGGGCGAAGGCGATATCCGTGGGCAGGTTGAACGTGTTGTGCCCGGCGCCGGAAACCCCCTGCGTGCCGAGCTGCATCAGCAGCTCGCCGGTCTCGCGCAGCTTGTAGATGACGTGGCCGGGGGCGTCGACCACCCAGACGTGACCGTCCGGATCGACCCGGATGCCGTGCGCGCCGCACGCATGGCAGCCCGCCGCGCCGTAGACCGCGGTGTAGCCGGAGGCCCCGGGCGCCCGGTCGTCCGGCGCGACCCCGCCGACCTTGCCGTTGCTGAAGAGTCCCTCGCCCCAGCCCCGCACGAAGGTGCCGTCCGGCTCGAACACCAGGACCGGCTGCGCGCCGCGGTGGAGGACCAGGATGTTGCCGTCGGCGCCGGTGGCCACGGCGACGACCTGGCCGAAGTTCCAGGGCGAGGGGGTACCGGCGGCCGTCGTGGCCGGGAGCGGCCACTCGGCAACCTCGGTGTAGTTCGCGGCCGGCGGCTGGGCCGGCACCGCGGACACCGCCGCGAAGCCGGCGATTGCGAATACCGCGGCGAACCGGCGTACGGTGTGCTTTCTCACGATTGGCCTCACTCCTCGTCGGGCAGGGCGAACACGAAGATCGCGTTGCCGCTGCGCGGGTTCTTCATCTCCGGGACCAGGTCGGCCGGGATGATGCTGGTCCAGCTCGAGCCGCCGAGCGGACCGCCGGCCCCGAAGGCGACGTACTGCGTGCCGTCGACCGCGTAGGTGATCGGATAGCCGTTCGCCATGGTCGTCAGGCGGCTCTGCCAGAGCTGCTCGCCGGTCGCGGCGTCGTGGGCGAAGACGTAGCGCTCCCAGTCGCCGATGAAGACGAGGCCGCCGCCGGTGGCCAGCGCCGCCGTGTTGTAGGGCGCGCGGCGCCGCTGCTTCCAGAGCGTCTCGCCGGTCCGGATGTCCAGCGCCTGGAACTCGCCGAGCAGATCCGGCGCGTCGGGATGGAAGTGGTTCTGGCGGCCCCGCACACCGCCGGTGCCCCCGCCGCCGACCCGCCGCTCGACCGGCCCGAACGCGGCGGTCTCGCACTGCAGGTTGAGCGGCACGTACAGCGCGCCGGTCTCCGGGTGGTACGACATCGCCCGCAGGCTCTTGAAGCCGCCGGTGCTCGGGCAGAAGAAGAGCTCCTCGCCCACGCCCGACACCATGCCCTCGCGGTAGGTGAGCGCCCCGGTCTCCGGATTGACGTCGGCGAGGTTCTGGTAGCCGAGGTCGACGGCGTTGGTGAACGCGCCGGTCGTGCGGTCGAGCTCCCACAGGATGCCCAGCTTGCCCATGCTGAACACCGACTGCCGGCCGTCGTAGTCGATCAGGATCCGCTCGAACGTCTCGTCCATGTCGTGGCTGTCGCCGGGGATGTGCTGGAAGAACCAGCGCATCTCGCCGGTCTCCGGATCGAGAGCCAGGGTCGAGTTGCTGTACAGCGCATCGCCGTCGGTCCCGCGCGCGTCCCGCGACCACGGCTTGGCCTGCGCGGTCCCGTAGTAGACGAGGCGGCTGACCGGGTCGTAGCTGCCCGGAATCCAGGCGTCGCTGCCGGCCCGGAACAGCAACGGCAGGTCGCCCCACGTGTCGCCGCCCCGCTCGCCCGGGCGGGCGATGGTCGACGTGCGCCACGTCACGCGCCCGGTGCGTCCGTTGACGCCGACGATGTAGCAGGTATCCTCGCGGAAGCGATCGCAGCCTCGGAGCCCTGCGACGATCGTGCCGTCGGCGATGACCGGTCCGCTCGAGAACCCGTAGCCGTCATCGTCGGGCGCCACGTCGGTGTCCCAGCGCACCGCACCGGTTCGCGCGTCGAGGCCGACGATGTGCGCGTCGACGGTGTTGAGGATGATCAGGTCCTCGTAGATGGCGAGGCTGCGCATCTGCGCGGCCGACCGGAGCCGCTCGTCCATCTCGCGCCGGTGCTCCCAGATGAAGTCGCCGCTGCCCGCGTCGAGCGCCTGCACGACGTTGCCGGGGTTGACGACGTACATGATGCCGTCGTGCACGAGCGGGGTCGTCTGGGACACGCCGGGCTCCAGGCCCCAGGACCAGGCGAGTTGCAGGTCTCCCACGTTGTCGCGGTCGACCTGGTCGAGCGGGCTGTAGCCCCACCCGTCGAGGGTGCGGCGCCAGCTCAGCCAGTCCGCGGGATCCGGATCCTGCAGCACGGCGTCGGTGACCGGCGTGAAGTCGCTGTCCTGCGCCTGTGCCGGGAGCACCGCGGCGGCGAGCAGGGCGGCCGCGATGAGCCAGACGAGATATGCGCGAGAGGCTGGAGACGGCATGAGGCCCTCCTTGAGCTTCGAAGGATGATTTCGCGGGCCTGATTATAGTCGGCGCCCCGCCACGGCAGAGCCGGCGAACCTTTTTCCGCTACGGTGCGTTCCTTCTCACAATGACGACGCAGGAGGCCGGCCCGGACCCGCACCTGGCCCTCGTCGAACGCTGCCGCCGGGGCGACGACCTGGCGTGGGAACAACTCGTGCGGGGCTGCCAGGGACGCGTCTACGGCCTCGCTTGGCACTATCTGCGCAGCGTCGAGGACGCACGGGACGTGACGCAGGAGGTCTTCGTCCGCGTCTACCGGCAGCTCGACGCCTTCGAGGGAGGCCGTTTCCTGGCGTGGCTGCTGCGCATCACGCGCAACCTGTGCATCGATCAGCTCCGGCGCCGAAGGGCGCGCCCGCCGACGGAGGATCTGCGGGCCGACGAGCACGAGAGCGCGATGCCGCCGGACGCCGCGCCGAATCCGGAGCAGGCATGGCTGACCGACGGCCGGAAACGAACGGTCCACGCGGCGCTCGCGCGCCTGAGCGCCGCAAGCCGCGAGATGATCCTGCTCAAGGAGATCCAGGGTCTCCGCCTCGCCGAGATCGCACGCCTGCTCGGCCTGCCCCTCGGGACCGTGAAGTCGCGCTCGACCCGCGCGCGGATCGAGCTGGCGCGGCAGGTCGTCGCCGTCGACCCCTCGTACGCCCAGACTTCCCGTCCGCGGGGATGAAACGATGGACTGTCTCCACTTCAGCGACCGAATCGAGGCCCTGGTCGACCGCACGATGCCGGAGGACGAGCGCCTGCGCGCCGCGGCGCACGCCGCCGGCTGCCCCGACTGCCGCGCGCTCCTGGCGTCGATGCAGGGACAGCGACTGCTGCCGGTCGGGGCTCCCGACACCCTGACCGCGGCGATCCTCACCCGCACGAGCGGTTCGGGATGCGGACAGGCACGGACCCTGCTGGCCGACCCGGCGAGCGGCACGCTCGATCACGTGGACCGCGAGCTGCTCGATACCCACGTGCGGCACTGCCTGGGATGCGCGGCCCTCGCGACGGCGCTGGCGCGGCTGGCCGAGGACCTTCCAGCGTTTGCGGAGCTGTCGCCGGATGCGAGCCTCGTGGACGACGTGCTCGCCCGCACCCGACCACGGCAACCGCGGTGGATCGCATTCCGGGATCGGATGCGGGAAACGGGGCTCCGGCTGCTGACGCGCCCCCGCGTCGCCTGGGAGGCAGGCTGCGTCGCCGCGCTGGCGGTGTGGCTGATCTGCGGCGCGTCCTGGTCGCCGCTCCGCGGAACGGCGGTGGAAGCGCAGGCCCTCGTGGAGCGCAGTGCGGCCGGCACACAGGCGGCGGGCGTCCGGTCTGTCGCTGCGCTCGACCGTACCGTCACGGCGCTGCGCGGCGAAACCGTACGCGTCGCGGCCGGCGGCGCGAGCGAAGTGTCCGGTTGGCTCTCCAGCCCGTCCTCGTGGTGGCGCCGAGCGGCGAGCGCGGCGCCGGAGCTCGACCGGCACTGGCGGCAGTTCCTCCAGGCGGTGCGGGACCGCGACCTGTTCGGCGGCGTCGACGCGCTGCGCTCGATCGGCCGAGACGCCGGCGCGATGCTGGCGGAGCTGCCGTTCCCGCCGTTCTCTTCGTCCACGACCACGGAGGCCGCGCCAATCCCGGCCGGAAGGAGCAGACCATGAACGGATCCCCGGAACCTCCGCAGACCCCGCTGCCGACCACGACGGCGCAGGCCGAGCCATCACCTCCGGCTCCGCCGGACACGCCTCCAGCGGTACCGGCGCCGGCTCGGCCAGCCGCATCGCCCTCTCCCGCAGCGCCCGGGCCAGCCGCCCGGGCGACCCCCGCACCTTCCCGGCGGGCCGCGGCGCAGACGCGCTACGCCGCCCCCCCTGGTGCGGCGCCGGGCCTGCAACCCAAGTCCCCGGTCCTCGCCGGCCTGTTGTCGCTGATGCCCGGCGCAGGCCAAATCTACGTCGGGTACTACAAGATCGGGTTCATCCACAACGTCGTGTTCGGGACGACGATCGCCTTTCTGGCCGCCGGCGGCGGTCCGTTCCCTGCGCTGGTCCCGGCCATGGCGATCTTCCTGTCCTTCTTCGTCATCTACAACATCGTCGACGCCAGCCGGCGAGCCAACCTCTACAATCTGGCCCTCGACGGCGGTGAAGGCATCGATCTTCCGAGCATGGACATGGACATCTCGCTCCCGAACCTGGGGAGCTCGATAGGCGGCGCCGCAACCCTGATCGTGCTGGGCGTCGTCCTGCTCTCGAACACGCTGCTCGGCATCCCGCTCGACTGGCTCGCCGCGTGGTGGCCCGTCATCCCCCTCGGCCTCGGCATCCACCTGCTCGTCAAGGCGCTGAAGGAGCGGCAGACGAAGCTGTGAGCGCCGGCGCCGAACATGCAGCCGCACGGGGTCGTCCTATTCCTGTGATGGCCACTTGACCGGCGGAACGAAAAGCGGGCAGGCGCACCTGGAAACCGGAGCAATCACGATGGACACACTCCTGCAGGATCTCCGGCACGCGCTCCGCTCTCTGCTCCGCGGCCCCGGCTTCACGCTGGCCGCCGTCGCGGCGCTGGCGCTCGGCATCGGCGCGACGACCGCCGTCTTCTCCATCGTCAACGCGGTGCTGCTGAAGCCGGCGCCGTTCCCCGATCCGGAGCGGATCGTCTGGTTGCAGGTCGTCGCTCCACAAGGCCGCCACCCGGGCGGGTCGCCGGCGAAGTTCGCCTGGTGGCGTACGCAGACCGCAGCACTTCAGGGCGTCGCCGCCTTCCGGGGCGGCCGCATCAACGACACCGGCGGGGACCTGCCCGAACAGCTTCGCTGGGCCCAGGTGTCGGCCGACTACTTCCGGCTGTTCGGCGCGCCGATCGTGCAGGGGCGCGTCTTCACGCCCGAGGAGGACCTGCCCAACGGACCGCGGGTGGCTCTCATCAGCGAGCGCATGTGGGAACGGCGCTTCGACCGCGATGCGGGGGTAGTCGGCGGCAGCCTCTCGCTGAGCGGCGAGCCGCACGTCGTCGTCGGGGTCGTGGGCGATCGCTTCGACTTCCGCGACTTCGGCGCCGCCCCGGACGTGTGGACGCCGTTCCAGCTCGACCCGAACGCCACGGACCAGGGGCACTACTTCACCGTCGCCGGCCGGCTGCAACCCGGCGTCTCGCTGACGCAGGCGCAGGCGATGCTGGAGGGGTCGACCGCGGTCTATCGAGAGCGGTTCCCCGACGTGATTCAGGACGGGGCCGTCTTCGGCGCCGAGCCGATCCGCGAGATGCTGGTCCGCAACGCACGCTCCCTGCTCCTGGTGCTGCTTGGAGCGGTCGGCTTCGTGCTGTTGATTGCGTGCGCCAACGTGGCCAATCTGCAGCTCGTGCGGGCGCTGGGGCGGAAGCGGGAGATCGCGCTGCGGACCGCCCTCGGCGCCGGGCGCAGGCGGATCGTCCGGCAACTGCTCACCGAGAGCGTCGTGCTCGCGATGCTCGGCGGCGCGCTCGGACTCGCCCTCGGCATCACCGGCATCCGTGCCCTGCTGTCGGTCAGCACGGTCGGCCTGCCGCGTATCGGCGCCGACGGAGCGCTGGTCGCCGTCGACTGGCGCGTGATGCTCTTCGCGCTGCTGGTCTCGCTCGGAACCGGCGTGCTGCTCGGACTGCTTCCCGCCCTCCAGGGATCGCGAGCCGATCTGGGCGCGACCCTCAAGGAAGGCGGAGGACGCACCGGCGCCGGGTTCCGGCAGCACCGGACGCGCGCCGTGCTGGTGGCTGCCGAGGTCGCGCTGGCGCTGGTCCTGCTGGTCGGCTCCGCGTTGCTGATCCGCACGTCGCTGTCCCTGAGTCGCGTCGATCCCGGCTTCGACGCCGCCAACGTGCTGACGATGCGGACGTCGCTGACCGGGCCGCGGTTCGCGACCGCCGCCGGCGTCGGACAGGCGCTGCGCGAGGGCGTCGATCGCGTGCGGGCGCTGCCGGGGGTAGAGCACGCCGCGGCGACCTGCTGCGTGCCGCTGGAGGGCGGGTTCGATCTGCCGTTCATCATCTCGGGACGGCCCCTCGACGACGGACCGTTTCATGGCGGCGGCGGCTGGACGACCGTGTCGGACGGTTTCTTCGAGGTGTTCCGGATTCCGACGCGGCGGGGCCGCGTGTTCACGGACCGGGACGGCAGCGGCACACCGCGGGTCGTCGTCATCAACGAGGCGCTGGCGGACCGGTACTGGCCCGAGGGCGATCCGCTGGCGGACCGGCTCTTGATCGGCCGGGGCGTCATGCAGCAGTTCGCGGACGAGCCGGAACGAGAGATCATCGGCATCGTCGCCGACGTGCGCGACGGGAGCCTCAACGCCGAGCCGCAACCCCGCATGTACGTTCTGCAAGACCAGTTGCCGGACGCCGTCAGCGCCCTCAGCCTCCAGATTGCCCCGATGGGCTGGATCGTCCGGACGCGGAGCGGTCCGCGTGCGCTCAGCGCCGCGATCCAGGAGGAGCTGCGCCTGGCCACCGGCCTTCCGGTGTCCGACGTGCGGACCATGGTCGAGGTGGTGTCCCGGTCCACGGCCCGGCATCGGTTCAACACGTTACTGATGACCGTCTTCGGCGCCGCGGCGCTGCTGCTGGCCGCCATCGGCGTCTATGGGCTGATGGCCTACTCGGTGGAGCAGCGGACACGGGAGATCGGGGTCCGCCTCGCTCTCGGCGCCGAGACGGGTCAGGTCCGCTGGATGATCGTGCTCCAGGGGTTGCGGCTGATCGCGGCCGGGGTACTCGTCGGGGTCGCGGCCGCCTCGGGACTGACCCGCCTCATCTCCAGCTTCCTGTTCGGCGTGGAAGCCTCGGATCCGACGACTTTCCTCGCCGTGCCGATCGTGCTCACCGCCGTCGCCCTCGCCGCCGTCGCCGTGCCGGCCCGCCGCGCCAGCCTGATCGATCCCGTTCTGGCGCTGCGCGGCGAGTAGCGGCCGGCGCCTTTGTGCAGCTACCGCGGGCGCCTGCACACCCGCGGGCATCCGCGTCGGTCTCGCCGTAGCAGCACCGTAGCGAGCGACAGGGCCGTTACCGCGCGCGCATGCACACCCGCGGGCATCCGCCGGCACGCTACGCATGTCCTCGGCTGCTGTTAATATTCATAGTATATTGAAAGTTCAGAATTTTCATGATATTTTCGGTTCATGCGCGCATCCACCGAGCAGGTCCGCAACGAGTTCATCCAGCTCTGGTCCCGGCTCGGGCAGTTCTGGGGCATTCCCGCCGGAACCTCCCGCGTCTACGCCTGGCTTCTCGGCCAACCCGACGGCGCCGGCAGCGAGGAGATCATGGCCGGGCTCAGGATGAGCCGGGGGGGCGTGAGCATGGCCTGCAAGGAGCTGCGCGACTGGGGACTGGTCGTCACCGTGCAGGACACCGGCGAGCGGCGCGCGCGCCACGTGGTCGAGACCGATCTGGCCACCGTCGTGCGCAACATCGTCCAGGCCAGGAAGCGGCGGGAGTGGGACCCCATCCTGGACGGCGTCCGCGACTGGATTCCGCGCCTCTCGCCGGACGACTCGCGCGAGGCCACCGTGCTGCGGGAACGCCTCGAGGCCATCGAGGCGTGCGTCGGCATGGCGGACGGCATGGCGCAGCGGTTCCTGGCCGGCGGCATGCTGAGCGACCTCGGGCTCAGGACGCTCACCGCAGCGGCCAGACGGCACAGCCAAAGGAGGACGACATGAGGATCCTGTTGACGGGCGGCACCGGCTTCATCGGCTCACGGCTCAGGGCCCGGCTCGAAAGTGCGGAGCACACGGTGCGGGTTGTGAGCCGCGGTCCCACTGGAGACGTCACCTGGGAACCGGACGCGATCCGGACCGCGGCAACCGAGAGTGACGCCGTCATCCACCTGGCCGGCGAGAACCTGATCGGGCGGCGGTGGACGTCGCGGCAGAAGGTCGTGCTGCGGTCCAGCCGCGTCGACACCACGCGGCAGCTCGCCGAGGCCGTTGCGGATGCGAAGCCACGGGTCTTCATCACCGCCTCCGCCATCGGGTACTACGGCGTCGGCGCGGAGCGCCGGTTCACGGCCTGCGACGGTCCCGGCGGCGACTTCCTCGCACGGCTCTGCGCCGACTGGGAGGCCGCGCGGCAACCGGCCCTCGACGCCGGCGTGCGCACGGCCACGGTCCGGATCGGAGTCGTCCAGGGGCGGGGCGGCGGTGCGCTGGCGAAGATGCTGCTGCCTTTCCGGCTCGGCGTGGGCGGACCGGTCGGCAGCGGCCGGCAGTGGGTGTCGTGGATTCACGTCGACGACCTGCTCGGGATGTTCGAGTGGATCCTCGGGAACGAGAGCGCGCGGGGCGTCTACAACGGAACCGCGCCCAACCCCGTCTCCAATCGAGTGCTGTCGAAGGCTCTCGGCCGCGTACTGCACCGACCGGCGGTCCTGCCGGCCCCCGGCTTCGCGCTCCGGATCGCCCTCGGCGAGGTCGCCGGGCTGCTGCTAGAAGGCCAGCACGTGACGCCTGACCGGGCTCTCGCGGAAGGCTTCACCTTCCGGTTCCCGGAGATCGAGCCGGCGTTCCGGGATCTGCTGGGACGGGCACCGGCCGCGTGAGGAGATCCGCGTACAGCGCGTAGAACCCGTCCACGTCCAGATCCAGCATCACCTCGATGCGACGGCCGCTTCCCGCGCCGACCGGCTCGACGACGGTTGCACCGTAGGTCGGACCGAACGTCGTGTCGACCGCGATCGACAGCCGCTCCGATGCCGTCACGATGGCAGGCTCGACGAACCACGCGGAGGTGATGCAGTCCCAGACGTACCAGGTGGCCGCCGGGTCGCGCTCGAACCGCGCGCCCATGTCGTGGCGCATGAGACGGGTGAGCGGGGTGTCGACGGCGACGATGCGGTCGAAGAGCGTCTTGCGCAGCGGCGCGTGGTTGGTGACGTCCAGGCCGAACATCGCGACGCGCGGAATCGGCGCCGCCAGCACCGCGGCCGCCGCCTCCGGATCGAACCAGACGTTGAACTCCGCCGCGGGGGTCACGTTGCCCGGCACGCGCGCGTTGCCCCCCATGAAGACCAGGCCGTGGATGCGCGGCGCCAGGTCCGGCCGGCGCCGGAGGGCCAGCGCCAGGTTGGTCAGGGGACCGAGCGCCACGAGCGTCACCTCGTCCGGGTAGCGCTCTATCGTCTCGACCAGGAAGGCCACCGCGTCGCTCGACCGCGGGCGGGTCGCGGCGAAGCGCCCGCCGTGCGGCGGCCGCACCCCGGGCTCGGCCGCGAACGCGCCCTTGAATGCGATGGCGCCCCACTCCGCCTCCCAGCGGGCCGCCCGCGCCGCCGTGTTGACGAGCGGCGTGTTCGCGCCCAGATACAACGGTACGTCCGCCGCACCGGTCAGCTCCAGCAGGTGCAGCATATGCTCGGCGCCCTGTGGCACCGTGTGGTTGCCGGCGACGACGGTGACCCCGAGCATGTCGAAGAGGTCGCGCCGCTGCAGCAGCATCGCGAGCGCCGCCGCGTCGTCGTTGAAGACGGCCGAGTCCGTGTCGACGAGGAGCCGGCGTCGCATTGGATCATGATGCGCCGAGCACGGCGTCGCCGCCAAGTCGCCCGGCCGTCGCCGACCGCCAGCGGCGTGAGTGGAGTAACTCTCGGACCGATTTCTCCCGCTACGGTCACCGTGCTACAGTCCTTCTCCCGGCGGCCGCGTTGGTCGCCCGGATTGCCGCGGGAGGATCACGTGAGCGAAATGGTGGCCTTGGCGACGGCGAGTCTGTTCTTCGGGCTGTTGGGCATCGCGGCGCTGGGGATGACCGGCGCGGCGCTGGTGGGGCTGCTGAATGCGCTGAGTCCCGGGGGCACCGACTTCGGGGCGAAAGCGCTGGTCGCCGGGGTGGCGGTGCTGTTCGTGCTCGGCCTGATCACGCTGGCTTCCGGCCTTTCCTGACCGCTGCCCGTGCGCGTGCGCGCCTCGTGGCGTCACTACCGTGAACGCGGCCGGCGCCCGTCAGTCACGTATAGATGATGAACTCGAGCAGGTTCCCGTCGGGATCCCGGATGTAGCGGCTCGTCCCGGTGTCCAGGCCGCCGTTGCGGCCGCCCTGGCGGGGCGCCGGCCCCTCGATGACCACCGCGCCGACCCGCTCGAACATCTGCTCCAACTCGGCCGCGCTCCCGCCCCAGACGACGCAGAAGTCGCCGCACGGCGGCACCGCCCGCGGGGCCCGCAGCGTGAACTCGCCGCTCTCCCAGATCTCGGGCCGGTGCAAGTTGATCTTGCTGTCGCCGAAGTGCACCGAGCAGATGCGTTCCCCCTCGTTCACGGGGAAGCCGAGGTCGCGGTAGAACGCGAGCATGGCCCCGGTGTTGCGCATGGGGAAAGAGACATGGTCGAACCGGACGACCAGATCGGACGCCTGGGCGCGGGCTACGCCGCCGCTCACCCCGGTGGCCGCCAGCGCCGCCCCGGCGCCGACCGCCTGCTTCAGAAAACGACGGCGATCGGAACCTGGCCGGCGTGTCGCTTCTGCTTTCGTGACGTTCACTGCATCCTCCTGCCGCATGGTCGCTCTCCCACTATAGTCCACGCTCCTTCGCCGGCCTTATGATCGTGGTGATTCCGGGTACGGCTTCCGCAACGATTCGCGGCAGCACGGCGTCTTCCGTTTCTGGAGGGAATTTTCAATGATTCGCAGCAGCATGCTCGTCGGGATCACGTTCGCAGTCGCGGCCGTGTTCATCGTAGGCCTCACGACCAGCGCCCAGCAGAACGCCGACTGGGACGCGGTGGAGATCTCCACGCACCACGTCGCCGGCACCGTCCACTACGTGGCGGGACGCGGCGGCAACATCGGCCTGTCGGTCGGCGACGACGGCGTCATCATGATCGACGATCAGTTCGCGCCGCTCACGGACCGCATCGTCGAGGCGATCGGCGGAATCTCGAACGGCAACATCCGCTTCCTGATCAACACCCACGTGCACGGCGACCACACCGGCGGCAACGAGAACATGGGACGGATGGGCGTCAACATCCTGGCTCAGGACCGCGTCCGGTCGCGCCTCGCGGAGCAGCTTCCCGCGATAGCGTTGCCGGTGCTCACCTACAGCGACGCGATCAGGATTCATCTGAACGGCGAGGAAGTCGAGATCCTGCCCGCTCCGCCGGCCCACACCGACGGGGACAGCTTCATCCACTTCAAGGGCTCGGACGTGCTGCACCTCGGCGACGCGTTCCGCACGGTCGCCTTCCCGGTGATCGACCGCGGCAACGGCGGAACGCTCGACGGAACCATCGAGGCGCTCGGGATCGCCGCCGGCATCGCCGGTCCTGACACGAAGATCGTGCCGGGGCACGGGGTGGTATCGAGCCGCGAAGACGTCATCGAGTTCCGCGACATGGTCATTGACGTCGCGGCGAAGGTGTCCGCGCTCGTCGAAGACGGCGCCACCTACGACGAGGTGCTGGCCGCCGGCCCGACCGCCGAGTACGAGGCCAAGTGGGGCGACCCGCAGCGGTTCCTGACCGCGGTCTACGCGGAACTGGCCGGGGACTGACGCCGGGGACGGCGTTCGATTACGAAGACTTCGACGCCCGTTTCTTCGGCGCGGCGTTTGTCGTCGGCTCGGACGCCGTAGCCCACGGCCGCGGCGACCGAGTCCGCGCCGAATACGCGCTGCAGTATGTCCGCGGACTTGCGCGCCCGGTCGATGTCGCGCCCTACTATCGTGTGTGAAGCCTCGACAGCCACCCACACGGTGGACCGGTCGCGCTTGCGCCGGGCGCACAGAATCAGGTCGGTCGCCAGGATACGGGTCTCCTCGGCGTCGGTAATCGCGCCCGTGTCGGCGGCCTGCTCCACGGCTTCGCTCAGATCGTTCCCCAGCTCCAGACCCAGCGGGCTCTGCATGATGCGCGCCCCGCGCAACGCCAGTTTCTGGCTGAGGAACGCTCTGCTCCGTTGCGGCAGCTTGAACTCGAGGCAATCGCCCTTGAGCTCGGCAACGTCCGTCTTCAGCTCGGCAACGTCCGTCTTCAGCTCGGCAACGTCCGTCTTCAGCTCGGCAACGTCCGTCTTCAGCTCGGCAACGTCCGTCTTCAGCTCGGCAACGTCCGTCTTCAGCTCGGCAACGTCCGTCTTGAGTCTCCCGATGTCGACCTTCATCTCGCGGATGTCCGCTTCGATGTGGTCCAGGCGGACCGGCATGCCTCTGAGCTCGTTGGTCAGAAGCGCACGCAGCAGCAGCGACTGCGCCGCCGGATTCGCCTCGAGCTCGGCCACGATGCGGGCAACCAGCGATTCAGGATCCGGTTTGCCGGCGGTCTGGACCATGTACATATCCTACCTGCTACGCCCCGGATTCGAGCGACTCCTTCCGTTGCTCGAACCTCCCGGCCCGGGCGTCGCGCGTCAGTCCATGCGGCGCATCTCGAACGCCGCCCCGCCCTGGCGCCACACCAGGGCGGGGACGTCGTCGCCGTCTACGCGAAACGTGATGCGCGCGTTGCGTTCGCGATAGAAGAAGTCGGTCTCGGATTCCGCGAAGATCGCTGTCGCGTCCTGATCCGTCATCCGCGCCAGCAACTGATCGCCTTCCCGTGTGATCGCGATGGCAAACCCGGGTTGCTCCTCGTACCGTCCGACGTAGCGCGCCAAGGTCGCCTCGGAGAGCGCCAGCGCGGGGCGGGTGGCCGGGTCGAGGCCCACGTCGCTCGAGATCCGGTCCGCACGCCGGCCGTACCCCGCCTGCTCGAAGACCAGGTGGTCGACGCGGCGCGTGTCGGCGCGGATGCGGAACTCGATGCCCAACCCGGATTCCACTTCGATGAACTCGGTCTCCGAAACCGGCACGAGCAGCCGCGTGCCGCGGTTGGGCGCGCGCACGTAGAGCCGATCGTTGTCGACGAAAATCGTCAGGACGTAGCTCGGCGACAACCGGTACTGACCGACATACTGGTTCAGCAGCAGCGGGTCGACGTGCACCGGACGCTGGCCGGACGCGAAGACCGGCGCGAGCACCGCCAGCACGAGCAAACCTGCGAGACGGTGCCGCGCACGGTTGAACGTCATCAGAACTTGTCCAGCCCTTCGGTCAGCTCGATGTAGGTGCCCCACGGATCCGTGAAGAAAGCAATCGCGATGCCAAGCGCCTCGATCTCCTGGTATGGGCGGTCGAAAGTCACGCCTTGCGCCTCGAGCTCCTGGCAAAAGGCCTCCAGGCCGTCCACCTCGAAACCGATGTGATCGAGACTGCGTCCCTGGGTGCCGGCGAGATCCCCCGAGTCCGGGGAGTAGGTGAGGTTGACGCCGGGCAGGTCGGCCGCCTCGAACGAGCCGCGCATGCCGGGCGCCGCGCCGAACGTTTCGACGTACCAGGCCTTCATCTCGTCGACGTCGGCGGCGGCGAAGTGGATGTGGTGCAGCGCGATCGGCTCGGCCTGATCGCGGCTCTGGACCAGCTCGACCTTCACGCCGTCGGGCCCCATCACGAAGGCGATGTAGGTGTCCTGGTTCGCGATGTAGGCCATCTGGTCGATCACCGCGACCGCCGGCGGCAACTCCTGCCGGGTGACGATCGGGTATCCGGCCGAGCGCACCTTCGCCAGCGCGGCGCGGACGCTCGGCACCCGGAAGCCGATGTGGTTGACCGTGGTGCCCTTGGTGCCGCCTCCCGGCTCGCCCTCGCGCGCGAAGACCAGCACGTTCGGGAACTTGTAGATCTCCGACTGCCCGAACGGGGTCGGAATCCCACCGAGAGTATCGGCCCAGAACCGCTTGTGCGCGGCTGCATCCGTCACGAGCAGGTGGTGGTGCCCGTAGGCGACCGGTCCCTCGCTGGCCGCGGTGAGCTGGGCCGTCGCCGCGGCGGCGCCGCCCATCAGCAGCAGCGCCGACATGCCGAGAACAGTTACTGGTTTCATCGTCCGTCTCCTTTGTGGGAGCTCCGGACCGGAGCCCCGTCAGTACCGGAACAGATAGGAAAGCTTGCCGAACACTGCACGGTTGGTCCGCTGCAGCGCGGCGGTCGGGAACAGGATCTCGTCGATGCGCCGGCCCTGCCGGTAACGGTCGTCGTAGCCGAGAAACGCCACGGTCCCGGCATTGATGCGATACGTCATCAGGAGGTTGTTGCCGACCGTCTTGCCGAACGTATTGTGCTCCAGGATGTACCGCAGGAGCAGCCGGTCGGTGAACTGGTACGTGGTGCGCGTCCGGAAGATCTTGACGTCGATCACCTCGGCCGTAGCGGTCGGATCGACGAGCTGGCTGAAGATGCCGGTCAGGTCTGCGCGCAGGCGCGACGATGGCCGGCCGCTGATCAGGAAGTTGCCGGTCGTCGACTGGCCGAGGATCGCGCGCTGGTAGGGGCTGGCCGTCAGCGGGTTCGTGAATCCGTCGTAGCTGTAGAGAATGCCCTGGCCCCGGTTGAGGCCCCCGACCAGAGACAGGCGCCGCGAGCTGATGACGCCGGAGAACCCGTACCCGGTTTTCTGGAAGTCGACCTCCTCGAAGCGCTCGAGGTCGCGGCTCACGTTGCCGGTCAGCGAGATGTTGCCCCGGAACGAGAAGCTGGCCATGCCCTGAATCTGCTCGTCCTGCAGCACGCCGGCATGATCGTAGAGCCGCAGGTAGTTCACCGTCGGTCCCCACGTGAGGAGCGCCGACTCGGGCCACCAGCGGTACCCCACGTTCGCGGTCGTCTGGCGCAGATTCCAGCGGGGCAGAAAGCCCGTCTCCGTCCAGAACTCGGGATCGATGCTGCCGTAGGCGGCGCCGTAGCTCAAGATTGCGCCCCTGGCGCGTGAAATCCGCTTCGAACGCGGGCCCCTGGAGAAAACCGTATTCCTCGCTGCGCGTCTCCGACCCGACGCCCATGAAGCTGAAGCGGTGCGTGCGTCCGAGTCGGAACCGCCCGTCGACGCCTCCCACGCGGTTGTAGTCCTGACCGAACTCCCGGGCCGTCATGATGGCGCCCACGTACGATTCGGAGTAGAGGTCGTAGCGGGCCCGCCCGACGAACGTCTGCGCGGTTGTGCCGAAGCGCAGGTCCGCGGCGTCGTCCAGGCGGCCGGCCGCCTCGTCGTCCGCGACGATGACGCCGAGCGTGGTCCTGCCGACCTTCCCGGTCAGCTTGCCGCCGAAACGCGGGTCGACGATCGTGCGCGTGTGCAGCAGGGTCAGCGGCGTCGCGGTCTGGAAGATCTCCTGCCCTTCGAGGAAGAACGGACGCTGCTCGGGGTAGAAGAGCGCGAAGCGCTGGTTCGTCTCGATCTGCGGCTGGTCCGACTCGATCTGCGAGAAGTCGGGGTTGTAGGTCATGTCCGCCGTCAGGTTCGGGGTGATGCCGTACTTGACGCTCACCCCGAGGTCGCCGAACGGATCGTGGTTGCCGAACGCCCCGCTCGCGGTGTCGAGCGAGCCGAGCCCTGCGCCGGTCAGCTCCGGCAGGATCTCCAGATTGCGGCTGCGCGACAGATCCGCGAGCCCCTCCACGACCCCGAACTGCGTCAACTGCCCCGCCACCCCGCGCGAGATCGGCGACCACGACTGCGCCTCGGACTTGCCGCGGATCACGCGGGTGATCTGGAAGCCCCAGCGCCGCCCGCCCTCGCCCGCGAGCGCGGGGTAACGCAGACTCTTGAACGGAATCGCCATCTCGGCGGTCCAGCCGTCGTCGACCATCCGGCCGCGCGTCTCGTAGAGCGCGTTCCACGAACGGTCGCCGCGGATGCCGAACTGCCCCGAGTTGCTCAGGCCGCTGCCGCCGCCGCCGCCGCCCGACCGGCCGCCGCGGCTGCCGCCGCCGCTACGCGACATCGGCGATCGGCCGCGCGACGCGCCGCGGCTGCCGTCGGCGTTGACGAGCTCGTCGCTCTGGACGCCGTAGCCGTTCACGCTGAACTGGTACGCCCGCTGCTGGTCGAGAAACGGATCGAACAGCACCGACATGCGGTCGTCGCCGCCGATCTCGTCCCGGTCGGCCCGGTTGGCTCGGATCATGCTCGGGTCGCTGTAGTGGACGTGGAACGCGAAGTAGAGGTTGTCGCGGTCGTACGCCATCCAGACGTCGGTCGCCTCCGTCCCCGGGGCGCCCTCCACCGGCGCTACCTGAACGAAGTCGTCGACGTGCGTCGCCGTCTCCCATACCGCGTCGTCGAGCAGGCCGTCGAGGTTCGGAGGCTGCGCCGTGCGGCCGATGGTCACGCTCCGGCGGGCGAAGGGCGCCGCGGCGAACCCGCCGCCGCGCCCGCGCCGCGGATCGGGCACGGCCGTCCGCCGGCGCTGGCGGGCGCCGCCGTCGTTCATGCCCCCACCCGGACCGTTGCCGTTGCCGTCGCCATTGCCCGGGCTGGCGTCCTCGAACGCGCCTTCCAGATCGAGCGTCCCGGTCACACCGGTTCCGCCGGGTGACGGTCCGCGTCGAGCCCCGTCCGCGACGGGCGGGCGGGACGGCGTGAACGCATCGGCGAGGGCCGCGGCGATCCGGTCCTGCACGTCGAACAGATCCGCGAGAGACCCGTCGATCCTCGTGCTCCGGCGCACCTCGCCGGACGCCACCTCGACGAGCCGCGCGGTGATGCGCAGCAGGTCACCGACGCGCTGATACCCCCCGGCCACCAGCCAGCGCGCACCGAGCAGGCGGCCGACGGCGATTGCTTCCTCCGTGTCCGACACGCCGGGCACCCCGTGGCCGCCGACCACCGGCACGCCCAGGTTCCGCAGATCGCTCGACACGGTCTCGGCGATCCCGTCGCCTATCCACGCATCGGCAGCCTGCCGGCTGACGTTGGTGAACGGAAGGACGACGACCGCCCCGGCCGGCTGCGCGGCAGGCGCCGCCGGAAGCCCGAGTCCGAACCAGCCGATCGCGAGCGCCGCAGCCCATCGAGCGCGGCGTGCGCGCACACGCACGCTGTGTCGAACGAGAAACTCCATCGAGATCACATCCGTAGGGAAACAGGTAAGTCTAGTCGGACGCCGGACATGCAGCAATATGCGAGCGCCGGCGACCTGCCGGGGATTCACCCGGCCGGCGCCGGCTCCAGCAGCCGCCGGGCGACATCGAACGTGCCCAGACGCACCCAGCGGTCCGACCGATGCTTGGCGAACAGCACCACCGAGACGTCAACGAAGTCGCCATGCGCCAGTAGCGCATCACTCGACTGGCTACCCGTGTAGCCGCGCTCGGAGCGGAGGGTGAACGGACCGGCCGACGCACCGGCGGCGATCCCTTCACGCCCCACCGCCCGTATCAGCACGCTGCCCCAATCCAGCTCTTCCCCCGAGCGGCGAAAGATCCCGTTCACCTGCAGCACGCCGAGCGGCGCCGCCCCGGCGTTGTCCAGGCGGAACGACAACACCGGCACGATCTTGTTGCCCGTGTCCGATTCTGTCTCGAGCCAACCGGTCGTCACTGCGGCGACACCCAGCGCGTCGCTCGCGTCGACCGTCTGGGAGCAGCCGCCCGCCGAGACCGCAACGGGGGCGAAGAACGCCACCAACAGGTAACCGGCCAATTTCCTCGACATTGCGTCCCCCCGTGCTCTCCCGAGCCGGTCGGAACCCGCCATGGACCCGGACCGGTCGAGCTCCACTGTCGTATTCGACCCCGCTCGCCGCCGTTGGTTCCGCGGAACCGGCACTGTGGCTGGTAGAATGAAAACGATGCTCGTATCCGGCGCGCGGCAGGCCCGCCACGTCGTCATCACCGCCGGTGTCCGTTGCCTGTCGGCGCTCGCGGTCGTAGCGCTCGGGCTCCTGACGCTCGAGCTCCCCGCGGACGCGCGACAGGCGGATACCTACGAGCCGCTCGTAACCGCGCGCGGGACCCGCGCGTTCGACGTCGAGTACGAGCTGTGGTACTACGTCAACGTGGTCTTCGAGTCGGAGGTCGAGCGCACGGCCGACGGCTACGAGTATCGGTACCGGCTCACCAACAAGGGCGACACCTCGGTGCGCGTGCAGTGGCGCGCATTGGAGGAGAGCGCTTTCGCGGAAGCGGTCGACGGCGTCGAGAAGCTGCGGATAGGACCGCTGGACGCGGGCACGGTCTCCGACTGGCTGGTGCTGACGAGCGGTTCCCCGCCAACCGTCAGCGAGCTGTCCGCCCGCATGTTCGGCAGCGCCCCGTCCGGGAACGAGTCGGTGCAGTTCAGCGGACCGGCCCCCGCCTACGTCCCGCAATAGCGGCGGCGACGAGGCTTTACTCGATCTCTACCCCTTCGGCCTCCAACACCTCGCGCGCCAGCTTGAACGCCTCGACCCCGGCCGGGATGCCGCAGTAGACGGCGACCTGCAGCAGCGTGTCGCGGATCTCCGCCACGGTACAGCCGTTGCGCAGCGCCCCGCGCACGTGCACCTTGAATTCGGCACCGCGGTTCAGCGCGGCGGTCATGGCGAGGTTGTTCAGGCTGCGCTGCCTGTCGGTCAGCGTGGAGCGCCCCCAGACCTTGCCCCAGCAGTACTCCGTCACGAGCTGCTGGAACTCCTCGTTGAACGCATCCGCGCCGGCCAGCGCGCGGTCGACGTAGTCGTCGCCGAGCACGCGCCGCCGGATCTCCATGCCGGTGTCGTACAGATCGCTGCCCATCGATGCCCTCTTCCCGCTCCGGTCAGCGGCAGGTGAAGTTCTCCGCGACCCAGTTCGCGGAGTCGTCGGCGCCCCCGGCGGGACCGGTATAGACGGCGCGCTCCGGGAACGCGCATATTGGCCGCTCGTTGTCGACAACGCCTTCACTCGCGTGGGTGGCGATGAGGGCAGCGGGCGCCGCGCCCTGCTCGACCCAGTCGACGAGCGGCCGCAACCGGTCCCAGGTGTCGGGTCCCGCTCCGCCCCGGCAATGGTTCATCCCGGGGGCCATGAACAGGCGCACCCGTTCGCGAGCCGCCGCCACGTCCCCGCCGAAGGTGGTCTCGACCATGTCCTCGTAGTACGCGAAGGTCGGCTGCGGCACGACCAGGGCGTCGGCCCAGCCGTGGTACAGGAGCAGCTTGCCGTCCTGCTCCAGCAGGAACCGGGACAGGTCCGGATCGACGGCGTCGGTGATCCCCTTCATCAGGTCGCCCTTGCCCGCCGCCGCGTCGTCGATGTCGAAGTCCCACCAGGCCCACTCCGGCGGCGTGGCCTTGCGGTCCGGCTCCCTCGAAGTGTCGAGAAGGTCTGCCGGCGGAACGCCGGGATCCGTCTCGTAGAACAGGTAGTTCAAGTGGTCGCCGCCCAGCCGCACCGCCCCCGGCGCGAACCGATTGCCGGTATGAGGAATGAACAGGCCGGCCCACTGGCGCTCCGAGCCGAACGGCTTGCCGGCGTAGATGGTGCGTCCGTCCCGGTCGCGCGGCCCGGCGTGGAAGTCCTTCACCGTCCGGATCTGCGCCGCGGTGAAGCAATCGTCGCCGTCGGCGCCGGCGGGACAGCGGTGCGCGGCCAAATCGCGGTCCGGATCGAAGTCGCACGACAGCGGATCGTCGATGACCCCGTCCTGCACGCCGTCGTCCCCGTCGCACGCGGCGAGCACCGCGTCGGCCAGCAGGTCGAGCTTGCGGACGCTGTCGAACCGCCCGTCGCCGTCGGTATCGGATGCGAGCGCTCCTGCGAAGTCGTCGCGAAACATCCGTTGCAGCAGCCAGACGCGGACCGCGTTCATGTCCTGGTAGTGGTTGGCGGGCGCCCCGGCCACGATGCCGTCGAAGTCCGTCGGGTAGCGTTGCGCCTCCATCAGGCCCTGCCGGCCGCCCGTCGAGCAGCCCTCGAAGTACGAGTACGCGGGGTCGTCGCCGTAGTAGCCGCGCACGAGGGTCTTCGCCGCCGCAACGGTCAGATGCACCGCCCGATAGCCGAAGTCGATCTCGGCCTGCCGGTTGTCGTGGGCGAACGACGAGCCGGGCTCGGCGCCGCTGTCGTGGCCGGTGTTGCTGTTGGCGACCGCGTACCCCGCGACGACCCGGTGGTCGGCGAAGTCGAGGTCCCCGTCCTTGCCGCCGTCGCCCCACTTGAGAAACCGTCCGTTCCAACTACGCGGGAGCGGCAACTGCACGTGGAAGTGGATGGCCGGGGGCAGGATGCCCCGAACGTAGCAGTAGGAAACGCCGGCGGCGGTCTCCGACAGTCCCGCGTAGGTGATCGTCAGGTTGCGCAGGTGCAGCAGCGCCTCGCAGCCCGCACGATCCGGGGCCTCGATTCCCGGCGTGGCCTGGGCCGCCTGCGCACCCTGGGCCGCCTGCGCGCCCGGATGACACGTGACGAGCAGGAACGTCGCCAGCAGAAACGATCTCGTCTCTCGCATGCAAGATCTCCTCGCTCGGCGCACAAGGACCTGCCCGCGTCGCGGCGCGAGCAGGCCCTTGCGAAATCACAACCGAGCCCGATGGTCGCCCGTCTCCTAGCCCGAAAACCGTCGCCTGTGGCTCCGATTTCCGCCCAACCGGACCTGCCTGGAAGTCTGCCCCGTTTCTACGGCGCAGACTCCTAGCGGAGCGCCGGATCCGGCCGCCCCATCAACTGCGTGAAGCCGGCCCCTTCCCGCGGCACGAACTTTTGCACCCGGCCGAGGACGTTGTCCACGCCGTAGAAGTTGCGCTCGGCGTCGACCGAGAACTGGTGCAGCTCGCGGAACTGCCCCAGCCCCTCGCCCGCCGCGTCGAACTCGAACTGCGGGTTGCCGTTCCAGTCGAGCTTGACCAGCCGCGTGGGCATGTTGTCGGCAATCCAGACCTCGTAGCCGGTGGCGTAGATGTCGTTCGGAAACTCGAAGCCGGGCCAGGTGGCGATCGGCGAGATGTTCGGGTGGTACCAGATCGAGCGGGTCGTCTCGTTGAACACCTGCACCCGGTTGTTGTTCCGGTCGGCGACGTAGATGCGGCCGATGCTGTCGGTGGCCACCGCGTGCACCGCGTCGAACTCGCCGCGGCCGTTCCCCTGCTCGCCCCATGCGGTTACGAAGTTGCCCTCCGCGTCCAGCTTCACGACGCGCGAGTTGTCGGAGTCGGCGACGAAGATCGAGCCGTCCTCGAGAAACGCCACGTCCTGCGGGCGGTTGAAGTGCGCCTCGTCGTCACCTGCGCCGCCGGCGCCCAACGACATCACCAGCTCGGAGCCGTCGTTCGAGAAAGCGTGCACCTGGTGGTTGGTCTCGTCGACCACCCAGACCTTCCGATCCGCATCGAAGGGATTGATCTTGATCTTGTGCGGGCCGGCGCCGCCCTCGAACATCTCGTCCCACTGCGTCCAGGCGTCGATCAGGTTGCCGTCGCCATCGACCACGAAGATGGAGTTCCGCCATACGCGGTTCTCCCCGGCCTCCAGCGCGTTCAGGCCGATCGAGCCGACGTAGCCGTCGAAGCCGGACGGCACCGGATCCGGCAGGCGGATCTCGCCGCGCTGCACGACGAAGATGCGATCGGGCGACTCCGCGAAGACGCCCGTCGGCGACCCGAACGCGTAGCCGTCCTCCGCGAACGGCTTCATCCAGCCGTCGACCGCCTCGTACGGGCCCGACGACATCTGCTCCAACAGGGCCGGTCCGGTGAACAGGCCGGATGCGACCACCACGGCGATGACAAGGAGAGACTTACGCATGGTTCACGCTTCCCTTTCTTCGTGAGTGCTGCTGCCGCCCAAACAAGCTCCGCGCAGTCGAAAATTCGTGCGCGCATCCCGCGTCCGGGCGACGCCATGATGCGGCGTGCCCGCGCGCCGGATCCGCAGGACCACGCGGATCATAAGATATACAATCGTGCAGCTTGTTTTTGAACAGATCCGCACCGGCGGCGACCGGAACTTCGGCTACCTCCTCGGCGACCGGCACGCGCAGGCCGCCGTCCTCATCGACCCCTCCTACGCGCCGGCGGTGCTCGCCGAGCGTGCCGCGGCGCAGGGACTGACCGTAACGCACGTCGTCAACACGCACGGACACCCCGACCACACGGAGGGTAACCCGGAAGCGGTGCGTCTGACCGGCGCCTCGGTCGCCGCGCATCCTGCTTGTCCGGTCGATCCGAGCGTCAGGCTCGACGATGGGGCGCTGTTGGAGATCGGCGCGCTGGCCCTCGACTGCCTCCACGTGCCGGGGCATGCGGCGGACCACCTCGTCCTCTACGAACCGACGCACCGGCTGCTCTTCACCGGAGACCTCGTATTCGTCGGCAAGGTGGGCGGCACGAAGAGCGACGAGGACGCCGCGACGGAGTGGAACAGCCTGCAGCGCGTCCTGGACACCTTCCCGGACGACGCCACCATCTGGCCGGGTCACGACTACGGCGTGCGGCCGAGCTCGACCCTGGCGATCGAGAAGCGGACCAATCCGTTCCTGCTGTGCGAAGACCTGGACGGATTTCTGGAGCTGAAACGCAACTGGCCCGAGTTCAAGGCACGGCACGGCCTGAAGTAGGCGGGTGATGACCGCGTTGTTCTTCGAGCTGTTCAGCGGATTGCCCCGGCAGGGACCGGGCGATGCAGCGAGCACGCTCCGCGCGCTCACCCTCGTTCCCGGCGTCGGCCCGCGGACCCGTGTGCTCGACGTCGGTTGCGGCACCGGCGGTCAGACGCTCTTGCTGGCGCGGAACTCTCCGGCGCGCATCGTCGCCGTCGACAACCACCCGCCGTTCATCGACCTGCTGAACCGCGCAGCCGAGCGCATCGGGGTCGCGGATCGGTTGGAGGCTCGCGTGGCCGACATGCGACGACTCGATTTTGCGGACGGCTCCTTCGATCTGATCTGGTGCGAAGGCGCCATCTACAACGTGGGCGTCGAGACGGGTCTGCGAGACTGGCGCCGGCTGCTTGGACGCGGCGGACATGCAGCCCTGACCGAAGTGTGCTGGAGGAAGCCGAACCCGCCCGCCGAATGCGCGGCGTTCTGGAATCGGGAATACCCTGCGATCCGCGACGCGCCCGCCCTGCTGGCGGCCATCGACGCGTGCGGATACGAGACGTTGGGCCACTTCCCGCTGCCCGCGTCGGCCTGGTGGGACGACTACTACTGCCCGCTGCAGCGAAACGTGACGGCGTTTCGCGAGCGTCACCGCGATCTGCCGGAGGCGCAGGAGCTGGCCGACCAGTGCCAGCACGAGATTGACGTCTGGCGCGCGTACTCGGCGTTCTACGGCTACGACTTCTTCGTGCTCCGCGCCCGCTGATCGGGTCGGTCGGCACGCCGGGACCGGCATGGAGCGCCCGCGGCGCGCGGCGGTCAGCCGGAGCGAGCGGCGTACGGCGCATCCGCCTCGCGCACCCGCACGCTGGCACGCTGTCTGCAACGCACGATGCGGGTGACCGCGTCCATCCGCTCCTCGGCCGTCATGCTGAACCGTACGCCGTCCACCGCCTCGCAGACGTCTTCCGACGTAAGGCCGCCGAGGACGACCGAGGCCGGGATCCGACGCGGCGGCGTTCCGTGCTGGAGGGCGAGAAAGTCCACCCGCAAGTCGCGGGTCCCCTTCCGGCCGTGCAGCCGCCACAGCTCGCGTACGCCCAGATCGGCGTAGCGTTCGATTTTCCCTTCGTCGGCACTGGTGATCTCGACCTCAACCACGAGATCCGGCGCGGTGCGTTCCAGGAAGGCGTCGGCCGCCAGCTCGCTCTCGACGAGAGCCCCCTGATAGCCCCGGGCGCGCGTCCCGACGTAGAACGCACAGTCGGGCTCCATCCCCGTGCCCGGCGGTTCGCCCCGCCCGCGAAGACGGGTCGTGCGGAGACCCTTGGAGGCACCGGTCACGACAGAGCCGGCGGCGTCCACGATGTGCGAGAGGATCTCGGCCAAGTCGTCGTGCAGGCGCGAGGGGGACATCAGCGTGATGAGGCCCCGCACCGGATCGAGACAGACCCGCGGAAACGACCGATTCCAGTCGATCGCCGCGAGCGCCGTCACCGTCGCGGCATCGGCACGCAGAACATGGATGGTGGAGCCGAGCGGCCCGGTGAGCGTTGTCGTGGCTCCGTTCATGCTACCGACCGAGCGCGGCGGTCTTGAGGTGGAAGCCGCCCTCCCGGTCCGCTTCGCGATAGATCTCGTGGCAGGCGGCGCACCTCGCCTGGACCTCGGCGGCGAGACCCGACGCAGCCTCGGCGTCGACGGCGTCCACCGACATCGCGGCGTCGAGATCGTCCATCGCGCGGACGGCGGTCCGGATGAACCCGACGGCGTCGTCGCGCTCGTGCTGGCGCCAGAAGGTGATGGTGGTGGCGAGCTGCTCGCGGGCGCGGGCAAGCCGCTCCTTCGCCGCGGCGTGGTCGCCCGCATCGAGGGCGCGGACCGCCGCGGCGAAGTTCGGTCCGAGTGTTTCCATGGTGCCGGCAAGGTGGTCGGCCGTGTAGATCGGGTACGGCCTCGCACCGTCCTGCGCGCGCAGGCCCGTGCCGGCCAGCACCGCCGCCGCTGCGACCAGACCCAGTGCGAGACCGCGGGCGCTGCAACTCCTCACGCTCGCCTCCTAAACGCCCGTGAGCCGGTCGACCCTGCCGGTGCTGTCCCCGAGCGCCTCGATCGGCATCCCCAGCTTCTCCAGGATCGTGATGTGCAGGTTCGCCAGCGGCGTGTCGTCCGCGTAGCGGATGTAGCGCCCGCCCTCGATCCCGGCCGCCTTGCCGCCGATCAACGCAATCGGCAGGTCGTCGTGGAAGTGGGTGTTGCTGTCGCTGATGCCGGTCCCGTAGAGGAACAGCGTCGAGTCCAGCATCGTGCCGGCGCCCTCGGGCAGACCCGCGAGCTTCTCGACCAGGTAGGCGAACTGCCGGAAGTGATACTCGTTGATCTTGTGCAGCCGCTCCAGCTTGGCCGGCTCGTCCTGGTGATGCGACAGCGGGTGATGCGAGTCGGACACCCCGATCTCCGGGTAGGCCCGCCCGCTCACCTCGCGCGCCAGCATGAACGTGCTGATGCGGGTCAGGTCGGTCTGGTACGCCAGCGCCAGCAGGTCCATCATCAACCGGGCGTGCTCCTGGTAGTCGTTGGGCACCCCGACCGGCTGATCGACGACCGGCAGCTCGCGCGCGCTCTGATCCTCGGCCATGCGGATGCGGCGCTCGACGTCGCGCAACGCGTCCAGGTACTCGTCCAGCTTCACCTGGTCGCCCGGACCGATGACCCTTCCCAGATCCTTCAGCTCCGCACCCACCGCGTCCAGAATGCTGCGGTCGCGCCGCAGGCGCGCCCGGCGCGCTTCCGGGTCGGTGCTGCCGCTGGTGCCGAACAGCCGCTCGAACACCGCGCGCGGATCGTTCTCGATCGGCAGCGGGGTGGTCGGAGTCCGCCACGCGATGGTGTTCGTGTAGGCGCAGCTCGCACCGCCGTCGCAGTTGCCCACCATCGCGTTCGACTCGATGCCGAGCTCCAGCGAGGCGATCTGGGTCTCCTTCGAGAGCTCCCGCGCCGCCATCTGGTCCATCGACACCGCCGCGTAGACGTCGGCGCCGTTGGTGATCTTGAACGGCACCCCCGTCAGGAAAGTACCGGCGGACCGCGCGTGGTCGCCGCCGCCCTTCACCAGGTTCGCCGCCTCGTCGTCGAGCCCGCCGCACAGCAGCACACGGTCCTTCATGCCGTTGAGCGACTGCAGCGTCGGCGGCAGGTTGTCCATCGGCCCCGCGGTCTTCGGGAACCAGTAGGGCATCGACATCCCGTTGGGGACGTAGAAGACACCCAGCCGCCGGATTGGGGCCGCCGCGGTGCGGCTGATGGCGGTCAGGGCGGGGACCATGCCGTCGAGCAGCGGCAGCGCGACCGTCGCGCCGAGGCCGCGCAGTACCGTACGCCGGGACAGATGCTTCCTGGTGATGAACATGCCGGACTCCCTTGCGAACCCTTGCTTGGACGAACCCCGGATTGATGCTACTGCTGATTCGCGGCTACGCCGTCTTCCGGAAGGGGCGCCCGCCGCATCCGGAACTGGTCGCTCGCGACGACCTTGCTCACCAGCGACGACCACCGGTAGCCGTCGTCCGCCAGCTCGCGCGTGATCCGCCGCATGGACGGCGCGTCGTAGTAGTCGACCCCGCGGCCCAGCGCGTAGATCAGCAGCTTCTCCACGACCGCCTGGATGAACTCGTTGTCGCCCTCGGCCAGCAGCGCCTCGCGGAAGGCGCGGGGGCTGTCGATGGTGCGCCCCGACAGCTCGATGGTCGAGTTGATCTCCGCCCCGCCGTCGTCCTCCCGCCAGCGGCCGATCGCGTCGAAGTTCTCCATCGCGAAGCCGAGCGGGTCCATCCGGCGGTGACAGCTCGCACAGACCGGACTGCTGCGGTGCAGCTCCATCCGCTCGCGCAACGACGTCGGATTGCCCCGGTCGTTCTCCTCGAGCGGCGGCACGTTGGCCGGCGGCGGCGGCGGCGGCGACCCGAGCAGGGTCTCCAGCACCCACTTGCCGCGCAGCACCACCGACGTCCGATTGGCGTAGGACGTAACCGTCAGCAGGCTCGCGTGGCCCAGCAGCCCGTGACGCCGGTCGTCGTTCCACGTCACGCGCCGGAACCGGCTGCCGTAGACGTCGTCCATGCCGTAGTGGCGCGCCAACTGTTCGTTCAGGAACGTGTAGTCGGCCTGCAGCAATTCGGGGATCGACCGATCTTCCCGGACCTGACTCTCGTAGAAGAGCTCCGTCTCGCGCACCATCGCGGAGCGCAGCGAGTCGTCGAAACCGGCGAACAGCGCGCCGTCCGGGTCCTGCGAGTGGATGTTGCGGACCTGCAGCCACTGCCCGACGAAGTCGTTCATGAAGCGGGTGGCGCGACGGTCGGCGAGCATGCGGCGCACCTGGCCGGCAAGCACGTCCGGATCGCTCAGCCGGTCGTCGGCCGCGAGGTCGAGCAGCTCGTCGTCCGGGATGCTCTTCCAGAGAAAGAAGGAGAGGCGAGAGGCCAGCTCCAGGTCGCTCAGCCGGTAGATGGCGCCCGGTCGCGTATCGACCGGCTGCCGCTCGAGCCGCAGCAGGAAGCTCGGCATCGCCAGCAGCGCTTCGAGAGCGCGCTCGATGCCCGCCTCGAAGTCGCGGGCGGCGCGGCCTTCGCGATAGACGCCCATGAGCAGGTCGATGTCGGCACCGTCCACCGGCCGCCGGTAGGCGCGCCGCGCCAGGGACCCGACGATTTCCCGTGCGCAGGCCTCTTCTTCAGCCTGGACGCTCTCGTCGCTCGGGTGGCAGGTGAAGATGCGCTGACGGCTCGGCGTATTCTCCGGGACGGTCCCGTTGAACGGTCCCGAGATGTACAGCATGTCGATGCCCGGCAGGTCGGCCGGCACGTTCGGGGAGGGCGCCGAGTCGGTGAAGCCGGCGGACACCAGCCGCGTGCCGGCGCCGACCTGGATCCGGATCTCCAGCTCGCGGTCGGCAGTCATCCGGTACTCGTGCAGCCGCTGGCCCTCGACGTCGTCCTCCGGCACCGCGATCAGCATCCCGGGGTCCGGCCCCGGGAACTTGCCGCCGATCGGGAACCGCCGGACCAGCGCGTGATCGACCCGCAGCTCGATCTGGTGCTCGTCCTCGGCGATGCCGTCGATGGTCTCGATCGTCTCGTTGCGCTTGAGCCGAATGGCGAAGAGGTACTCCCCGTCGAGCGGAAACGTGTGGCGCACCGCCAGCCCGCCGTGGGTGGCGAACGGCATGTCCTCTCCGCGCCGGACGTCGCGGCGCTCGTAGCCGACCTCGTAGACCTGCATGACCGGCCGGTTGTCGGGGCTGCCGACCGCGGTGCGGCTGATCTTGGTGGCCGCGGCGATGTAGCGGGACATCAGCGCCGGAGTGATCGACAGCACGTCGGCGTTGTTGTCGAACCCGAAACCGGCCATGTCGCTCGGCAGCAGCGCCTCGCCGTCGATCTCCAGGGACAGCAGGTCCTCGACGGCGTTGACGTACTCCAGCCGGTTCAGCCGGCGCGACGCGACCCGCCCAGGGTTGGGATCGGCCGCCGCGGCATGGTCGAGCGCCGCTTCGAGGGCGCCGGCGAACGTGTCTATCGTCTCCGAATCGGGCCGCGGCCGCCCCTCCGGCGGCATCTGCCCGCTGCGCAGCTTCCGGACCACCTTCTCCAGCGTCTCGGCGTTGGCGTGGACCTGGCTCACGTCGAGCCGGTCGAGCATCAGGCCGGCGGTCTGCAGCCGCTCGTTGTGGCAGGTGACGCAGTAGCGGTCGAACAACTCCCGTGACGGCGCTTCGGGCGCCGCCGCCTGCTCGACGGGCGCACCCGCCTGCGGGCTCGGGGTGGCGGCGTGCACCAGCGGCTGAAAGCTCACCGCCGCGGCCAGTCCGACCAGACCCGCCAGACGCGCAATCAGCATCTTCGACATGGTCGTCAGTCCCTCCAGACACGATGCGCCGGGCGAATTCGCTCCGCACCGGGCGGCGCGAGAGGCAACGGGCATTATAGCCCGGACTGGACCGCATGCCCGCCTGGGAACCCACCGACCGCGGGGTGTCGCGTTCGCGACGTCGCGCGGGTCGCCGCCGAGCGGCCGGCGGGCAGTACATCGAGCCCGGGAATCGCCGGCGTCGCGACGCCGCGTCCGGGCGCGATAGCGCTTCGTTTGTCAAATCGGTACAACATAAATCCCTGTAAAGTAGCCTTCAGGAAACATGGCAAGCCGTACCAGAATCGCCGAATCGCCGCCCGCCGCCGTCCAGGACGCACTGGAGCGACTCGGGCGCAACCTGCGTACCGCCCGGCTCCGCCGCAGGCTGCCGCAGGCGGTCCTCGCCGCGCGCGTGGGGGTGTCGCGCTTCGTCATCGCCGATGTCGAGAAGGGCAAGCCGACGACCGGCATCGCCGCCCACATCGGCACGCTCTGGGCGCTCGGCCTCCTGCCGCAACTGGACGGGGTGGCGGATCCCGACCGCGACGAGGAAGGCAAGGCGCTCGAACGCTCCCGCAGTCCCAGGGTCGCCAGACGCGCCCGGAACCTGAGCGATGACTTCTGAGCGGGAGTGCTTCGTCTACATCGCCCTGCCCGGCGCTACGGAATTCGTCACCGCGGGACGCTTCCGAGTGGCGCCAGGATCGCATGGCGAGCCGGTCGGCGCGTTCGTGTACGGCCGCCGCTACCGGGAGCGGAAGGACGCCGTGGAATTCGATCCGGTCGAGCTGCGCCTTTCCGACCGCGTCTACGAAACGGCACGCATGGGAGGCTTCTTCGGCGCCGTTCGCGACGCGATGCCCGATTCCTGGGGACGGCGGGTCATCGAGCGCCATGCGGGTCTCACGCACCTGGAGGAATTCGACTACCTGCTGCGGGGACCGGACGACCGCGCCGGCGCCCTCGGCTTCGGTCCCGATGCCGACCCACCCGCTCCCGCGTCCACGTTCGACCGGATGTTGGACCTCGACAGACTGCAGACCGCGATCGACGCCGTGGTCGCCGGCGATGCCGAACGTGCCGGCTCCGTCGGTGCGCAGGTCGAAGAGCTCCTGTGGCCTGGCACGTCCCTGGGCGGCGCACGCCCGAAGGCGGTCGTGCAGGACGCTCGCGGCCTCTGGATCGCCAAGTTCGGGCGGCAGACAGACCGCTGGAACCACCCGCGCGTCGAGCACGGAATGCTCTTGCTGGCGCGGGGCTGCGGCCTGCACGTGGCCGACAGCCGCATCGAAACCGTTGCCGATCGCGATGTACTCCTCGTGCGTCGCTTCGATCGCGAGCGAACCGACACCGGTTACCGGCGCCACCGCATGGTCAGCGCGCTGACGCTGCTGCAGACCGGTGACAGCCCGGTCGACCGCAACAACTGGTCCTACCTCCTCTTGGCCGACGAGATCCGCCGCGCCAGCGCCGACCCGCGGACCGACCTGCGGGAGCTGTTCGGGCGGATGTGCTTCAACGCCGCCGTATCCAATCTCGACGATCACCCCCGCAATCACGCGATCGTCGCCAGGGACCGCGGGTGGCGCCTGAGTCCGGCGTTCGACCTGACGCCATCCCCGGTCGTCGCGCAGGATCATCGTGACCTTGCGATGGCCTGCGGCCGATTCGGCCGTTACGCCAACAGAGCCAACCTGCTGAGCGGCTGCGGCCGGTTCCTGCTGCCGGAAGACGAGGCCTCCGCCATCTTCGAGCGGATTGTCGAAACGGTGCGGGCGGGGTGGCGCCCGACCCTGCAGCGCGCCGGTGTCAGCAGGACCGACTGCGACGCGCTCGGGAGTGCGTTCGTCTACCCCGGCCTGTTCCACGGCGCCGCGGAAGGACGATAGTCTCGGAGGGGACAGTCGTGCACAACTACACGATCTCAGTCGGAGCACTGATCATCGGTTCACTGTACTGGGACGACTCCGACATCAGAAGCAAATGGCGTGAACGGTTCGATCTGGACGCGAACAAGCACGTCCGCGCGCCGATTCGCTATGGACGGCGGTCACGCCGGCGTGGACGTTCCTACACAATGGTCTTCTCCAGGAGTCTTGGTGAAGGGCAATTCGGGTGTGCGATTGTCGTCCCCTGCAAACGGGCAGTAGGGACACCCGAGGAGCTGGTTCGCGAGGCCAGACAGCTATGGGCGGCAGAGGACAAGTCCGAGTCGACAGAGCGCATCTCGGCCGGCTGGGGCTGCGTGGGTCTTGTAAGGAATCCAGATCGCCCGATAGCGGAGGGACTGCTGAAGGACTGGAGAGCCCTCGTAGCCGAGGAGCGCAATAACGGATATGGGCAGTTGGCGCACGCCGCGAATGAGGACCCCGTGGTCGACAAGCACTCTGGGTTTCTCAACGTCACGTGGCCGAGAACCCAGGACGGTTCGATGCTTGCCATGGACCTTCTGCTCGCAACCGCCACGAACCCCACGATAGACGACGGACGCTACCCTTCAATAGAGGACATCGCAGAGGCGTGGACCACGCCGGAGGGCAAGAAACACGTCGACTATTTCTGGAAGAACAAGGCGCACGGAATCACGACGTTTGAGGACGGCGAAATCGAAAAGCACTTGAGGGAAACAAGGTAGCGGGCTAGTCCGGACGCAATCGCGTCAGAAAGTGCTCGAAGTCCTGATCAAACGCACTGCGGATGCCAGGCACCTTGGCCACCAACTCTGCCACCTTGGTCGGGTCCAGGTCCGTGGCGTACGCGTGGCGGAACAGATGGCGGAATCGCCGCAGCTCGTCCAGGCCCGATGCCGTCGCCTCGGACAGAAGCGCCGGACGGATGCCGCGGATCTCGAGCTGCATGCGCCTGATCAGGTCCGCGTGATACCTGGCTTCGTCGATTCGATTCTCGAAGAACCGTGCGACCTCTTCGAACAACTGTTCGAACGCGCCGTAGAGGTTGTGGAGCTGGTAGCCCATGCTGTCTACTCCTGCGGTCGCTTCGTCAAATGTGCTCCGGCGCTCCTCGATGCGATCGCCGATGCGCCGGATGTCCCGGCGGCGCGCTCTCAGCGTGGCCTCGAGAACGGAGAAGGCTCCCTCATCCATACACCTTGACTCCGGAACGGATGCAGGACTCCGCGAACGGATGCCGATCCAGGTCGATGACATCCACTGCCCTGCCGGTCGCGTCTTCCAGCGCCTTCATGACGTCGAGCACGGCGTGCGAGCAGCCTCCCACGGCCACGTCCACATCGGAAGATTCCGTCCAGAACTCCGGCGACAGCACCGAGCCGACGATATAGGCGCTCCGGACACCAAGCGGCTCGCGGAGGTTGAACAAGGCGTGCCGGACACACTGCAACATCTCGGCCTGCTCGGCAGCCAGCCGACGTCGCCGATCTTGTATCGACTTGTCGCGGACGCTAGTGTCGAACCCACCGCCCCGCGAGGATGCGGCCATTTCGTCGCTCCTGGTGCTGTCCTTCTCCATCAGGGCCGTCCCCGTTCAGAAGACGTCATCCCGAGGTGCTCGCCAGGCTGCGCTCGATCTCCCGGTCGTAGAGATCGGTGAAGGTGTCGGCTACCGCATTCGGGTGGATGCCCCGGTAGCTGTACGTCGTGGCGCAACCGATCTCACCCGTTTCCTCATTCTGGTGCAGCGCGTGGAAGGCGACCTTGTCGGCGGCCGTTGTGCGGAGGTCAAGCTCCTTGAGGATGACGTAGTCGTGGGTCGCCAGGAAGACCTGCACGCCGTGGCGCTGCAGTTCCAGGACAACGTCCATGACGACGCCGAACAGCTTCGGGTTCAGGTTGGTCTCCGGCTCGTCCCAGAAGAGCACGGAATCAGGCTGCAACGTGCCGTTCCGGATCAAGAGCCACAGCAGCGCCAGCTTGCGCACCCCCTCCGCGAGCAGAGAAAACTCCAGATCTCCCTGTTCGCTGCGCAAAAAGAACTCCTCGCCCTTGACTGCGACCTCGCCCCCGATGGCCTCTCGCAGACTTGCCAGGAGGCCCTCACGGTCGCTGTCAATCGGCTCGCGAAGCGCCGGCAGGTACGCCCTAACCAGAATGTCGTTGTAGACCTCCTCGAAGTGGATTTCACGCTTCGCATAGAGCGACAGGAAGCCGGGCGCGTTGGAGAGCATCTCCTTTACGGGGATGTAGACACTCTCCATCGACTTAGGACCGCACTCTCCCGCATCGTCGCCAGGCTCGTCAGCCGTGAACGTGGAGGGCCGCAACGACACCGGCTTTGAAGCGAGATGACTCACGAACGAGGCAGTCAACCTGCGGGCCCCGCGCTCTACTCGTATGGTCGCTTTTCCTGCGGCACCCTGCTGACGCCGGACGAGACGCCCCACGTTTCGGTCTGATGGCAGGAGGACTCCTACCAACTTTCGGTCAAAATCTACCGCCGACGGAACGTCGCACGCCCCGTAGCACACCTTCATCAGGTGAGTCTTGCCCGTGCCGTTGGCGCCCACCAGAACATTGACGCCCGGACAGAGGTCCAGCTTCAGGCTCTTGAACGCCGTGAAGTTCTCGAGTTCGACTCGCGTCAACGCCATTGGATCTCCTGTCGAGGCCGCATCGCTGCACCCCAATCCGCTACGGCGTCTTCACCGGCGGCGCGGGGCGCTCGGGCAGCGACTTCGGATTCTCCCGCATCATCCGCAGCACTTCCTCGACCGCCCGCTCGAGCTGCGGGTCCCGGCCGGCGATGACCGAGCGCGGGTCGTTCTCCACCTCGATGTCCGGCTCCACGCCGACGTTCTCGACCACCCAGCTTCCGTCGGCGCCGTTGGTGCCGAACTGCGGGACGTTGACCGAGCCGCCGTCGAGGAGCGGGCCGTGGCTGGTGATGCCGATGACGCCGCCCCACGAGCGCTTGCCGATCAGCGGGCCGAGGCCGGCCTCGCGGAAGCGGTAGGGGAAGATGTCGCCGTCGGAGGCGGAGTCCTCGTCGAGGATGCAGACGAGGTGGCCGTGGAACGCGACCGCCGGATAGGTGCCCGGGGTGTCATAGGTCCGCGCGAAGCTGGTGCCGAGGACGCGGCGCCCGAGACGCTCGATGAGCATCTGGGAGACGTTGCCTCCGCCGTTGCCCCGCACGTCGATTACGAGGCCCTCCTTGCGCACCTGCCCGTAGAACCACTTGACGAACTCCTGGATCCCCTGCGCCCCCATGTCCGGGACGTGCAGGTAGCCGACGCGCCCGTCGGTCATCTCCGACACCTTGCCGCGGTTGGCCTCGACCTCGGCCAGGTAGCGCAGGCTGCGCTCCTCGGTGACGGGCGTGAACGCGACCTCGCGCGCGCCCTCGAGCGTCGGCTCGGCATTCAGCGTGACGCCGACCGGCCGGTCGGCGCGGTGCAGCAGAATCCGGTAGGGATTGTCTGACCCGAGCAGCTCTTCGCCATCGATGGCGAGCACGTAGTCGCCCACGCGCGCGTCGACGCCGATCTCGGTGAGGGGCGCCCGGTAGCGCGGCTCCTCGTTGTGACCCGCGAAGATCTCGGCGATGCGGTAGCGCCCGGACGCAGCGTCGAGCTCGAACACGGCGCCCGGCAGAGCCACCTGCGGGCGATCCGGCGTCTCCCAGTCGCCCCCGGCGATGTAGGCGTGGCTGACGTTCAGCTCCGCCACCATCTCGCCGATGACGTAGTTCAGGTCCGAGCGATGAGCGACGTGCTCCAGCAGCGGGCGATACCGATCGCGCAGCGCCTTCCAGTCGTAGCCGTGCATGTTCTCGACGTAGAAGAAGTCGCGGAACCGCCGCCAGACCTCGTCGAAGATCTGCGCCCATTCCTCGGCAGGAACCCGGTCGACCATCAGCCCGCGGGTCGACACCGCCGTGGCGTCGCCGCCGCCCGCCGGATAGACGTTCCACGCGCCCCCTTCGCGCACCAGCACCTTCTCGCCGTCGCGCGACACCGCGTAGCCGCCGATCCCGTCGGCGATGGTGGTCGTCTCCCGGTCCTCGAACGTGAAGCGCTGCAGCGCCGGCTGCACGTCGCCGCCCCGGCCGTAGTACTGCGCACCGCCGCGGATGAAGAGGACGCCGTCATCGGCCCCGCTCAGCCCGACGTAGTTGTCGAACGTCACCGGCAGCCGCACGACGCGCCGGGACAGCCCTTCGAAATCGATGGCGATGGGCTCCTCGTCGTCGCCGTCTCCATTGCCATCCCCGTCCTCGGCAGCGTCCGGCTCCGTGTCGTCGGCCGCTTCCTCGTCCGCGTCGTCGTCATCGCCGGTCACCTCCACCTCGTCGCTCTCGGGCGGCAGCGGATGCTCGACGTCCCGGCGCAGGGCCAGCGCGTAGATGCCGGTCTCGCGATCGACCAGGTAGTTCCACTCGAACGAGCCGAGCTGCGGCGCGAACTGCCGGTCGGACAGGTAGTAGAGGTAGTCGCCGTCCGGATCCCACGCCGGGTTCCACTCGTGGAACAGCTCGTCCGTGATGCGATGCAGGGCGCGGTCGGCGAGGCTCCAGACCCAGATGGAGCCGAACTCGGTGGGGTCGGTCATCGAGAACGCCAGGTGGCCGCCGCGGGGCGACCAGACGTAGTCGCGCAGCGAACCGCGCGCCTCGTCGGCGACGTCGATCACCTCCTTCGACTCCACGTCGATCACGTAGAGCCTCCCCTCCTTGTCGCTGAAGGCCAGGTGCTTCCCGGTCGGCGACCACTCCGGCGCGTACAGCATCGCCTGCCCGCCGGTCGTGAGCCGCTCCGGCTCGCCGGAACCGTCCTGGGCGATCAGGTAGATCTCGTCCTCGCCGGTCGCATCCGACACGTACGCGATGCGGCGGCCATCGGGAGACCAGCGCGCCCACTTGTCGTGTGCCGACGAGCTGCGCGTCAGGTTGCGGGTCGGGCCGTTCTCGATCGGCGCCGTGAAGACGTCGCCACGGGCCACGAAGAGCGCCCGCTCCCCTTGCGGGCTGAGCTCCGCATCCTCGATGAGGTCCGCCGCCGCCACGCGGGACGGCCGTACCGCCAGCCCGTCGTCCGGCACCGTGATCGAGATCGGGCGCGACGTCCCGGAGTCGATCGTGTAGATCTGCAGCTCGCCGTTCAGCTCGTAGACGATCCGGTCGGCGCCGTCGTCGCCCGGCCAGCGCACGTCCCAGGTATCGCTGTCGGTGAGCTGCGTCGTCTCGCGCGAGGCGAGGTCGTAGCTGTACAGGTTGAGCGTGCCGTCCCGGTCCGAGGTGAAGTAGATCGCGTTGCCGATCCACATCGGGTCGCGGTCGGCGCGGCGGTGCGTCGTCACCCGCTCGACGACGTGGGTCTCGCGGTCGAAAATGTAGAGCTCCTGCGCCCAGCCCCCCTCGTACCGCTTCCAGGTCCGGAAGTCACGGAACAGCGGGGAGTAGACGACGCGCGAGCCGTCGGGCGACAGGTCCCCGGCCCCGGACTCGGGCATCGGCAGCGGGACGGGCAATCCCCCGTCGGCAGACGCCAGGAACAACCGGCTGTCCGACAGGTCCGTGCTGTATCGCAGCGACCGGAACAGGACCGCCCGCCCGTCGGGCGACCAGTCGTAGACCTGGTTGTCGTAACCCCACCGCGGCGCCAGCGGACCGCGCGCCGGATAGTACGTGAGCTGCCGCGGCACGCCGCCCGACGCGGGAATCACGTAGACCTGCTCGTCGCCGTCGTACTGCCCCGTGAAAGCTATGCGGGAGCCGTCCGGGGAGAACCGCGGGAAGAGCTCCAGTCCGGGATGGGCCGTCAGCCGGGCCGCCAGGCCCCCTTCGGTCGAAGCGAGCCAGAGGTCGCCGGCGTAGCTGAAGACCACCCGGTCGCCATGAATGTCCGGAAAGCGGAGCAGCTTCGTTTGCGCGGAAGCGGGCGCCACGACCGCCATCAGCAGGGCAAGGCACGTCATCATCGGAATCAGAAATCGTCGGAGCATCTTTGCCTCCTGGTCACGACCGGACACGGACGATCCGCACCCTGCCTGAGACGATACGCAATCGCACGTCGTTTCGGTCGCGACGCGATGAATCTTCACAACGACAACGGAGGCTCCGGGCGCCGATACCGGCTTCCGGAGAGACGGACCTGACGTTCTACGGGCTCGGAGGGACTGCTACTTACGGAGCGTTCGCTCGACGTATGCGCGGACGGCGTTCTGCACCCGGGATGACATCCACGCCTCCAGCACTTCCTCGTCCACCGACCGCATGTAGCGCACGACCCGATCCCGGCTCGGCTGCCGGATGATGCGCTTCGTGAGCGCGAAAGAGGCAGGGGGCAGTGAACCGAGGTGCGCCGCCACCTCGACGGCGCGATCGAGGAGCGCGTCCGGGGCGGTCAGCTCGTCGACGAAGCCGTTCGCGAGCGCGTCGTCCGGCGTGCAGGTGAGTCCCTGATAGATGACTGCCTGAAGCCTGTGCGGAGGGACCACGAGCCGGAGAATCTCCATCGCCATGCTCGGAAACGGTACCCCGACCGACAGCTCGGGCGTCCCCATCCGGCCCTTGCCCTCGGCCATGACGCGGTAGTCGCAGGCGCACGCCAGCACGCAGCCGCCGGCGATGGCGTGCCCGTTGACCGCGGCGATCAGCGGCTTCGAGAACGTGAATGTCTTGAAGAAAGCGTCACCGAGCAGCGGCAGGAACGCCTTGACGTAGTCGCGCCCCCCCTCGGTCAGCCGGCGCAACTCCACGCCGGCCGAGAACACCGCGCCGGTACCGGTCAGGACGACGGCCTGCGTCTCAGCCTGCTCGAGCCGCGCGAGCTCGGCGATCCAGCCTCGCATCAACTCGATGTCGAAGGCGTTGACCTTGCCGTGCTCCAGCCGAACGACCGTAACGTGATCACGAGACTCGGTGGTGATCATTCGAGAACTCCGTGTCCTGCACTCTCGGGCCGATACCGGTCGCAGTGCTGCATCATGCCGCCGAAGCAAGTGGATCCTCTACCCAATATATATCCCGTTTGGACCGTCCTCGGCGGCCGGCGCGCACCGGGATGGCGGGCGAAAACGCTACTCGGCGCGCAGCGCCCCGAGGAGCGGGGACCGCACCGCGGCCAGAGTCGCGGCCAGCGACGCGAGCAGGCCGGCGGCGACGACGACGAACAGCAGACCGCCCAGCGAGAGCAGCGGCACCCCCCCGCCCCGCTCCAGCCATGCCGGTGCGATGGCGACGATGGCGCAGCCGGCGCCGATAGCCAGCCCCGAGAAGAGAAGAAACGCGTTCTCGGCGAGCACCATCAGAGACAGGTGGCCGGCGTTGTAGCCGACCGCCCGCATCAGGGCGAGCTCGCGGCGGCGCTCCAGCACGTTGCGCAGCAGAACCGCGCCAAGCCCGAACGTGCCGAGGATGAGACCGAGTCCGCCCAGGGTCTGAAAGGTCGCGAGATACGTGTTCTCGACACGATGAAACGCCGCGAGGCGTTCCGCGGCCGAGACGACGTCGAATCCGAAATCGACCAGCCGATCCTCGAGCGCCGCGCTCACCTCGGCCGTACGCTCGGGCGGCGCGTCGATGAGGAAGAAGCGGTACCCGTCGTAGTCGGGAAACACGCGCTGGAAGTGACGCTCGCCGATCAGCAGCTCGCGCTGGAAGATGCTGTCCGAGAGCGCCCCGACGATGCGCAGCGTGATCGGCCGGTCGGTGTCGCGGTTCAGGACGAAGTCGTCGCCGATCGACAGGTGGAGCGCATAGGCCAGCGACGTGGCGTCGGCCAGGGCGGGAATCGCGCCGTCCTCGAACTCGCGGTCGAGCAGCAGCCACGGGTTCGCTTCTTCCTCCGGCGTCTCGGCGGCGGTGGCGCCGAACCCGAACCGGCCCTCGGCCACGAACGCCGCGGACGGGGCCAGGACGCGCGGATCCTTCGCCTGGTACAGATTCAGGCAACTGGCATCCTCGCCAGGCCGCAGGCGGAAGCGCGCCAGGGTCACCCCGGCCAGCGCCTCGCCCTCGGCGAACAGATCCCCGATGAACAGCTCGTCCTGCCCCTCCGCGCTCGATGGGTCCTGCACCACCGGCAGCAGCGTGTCGGCCAGCAGGGTATAGCCGCCGGTGCCGGAGGCGCGATCCAGCACGTCTCCCGCACCCTCGCGCCGGAATGCGTCGACCGCCACGATGATGAACGCCGCGAACGCGATCAGCGCGATGCAGAGCACGCTGCGTCCCGGCCGGTACGACGCGTTGCGGAATCCCACCGCGGACACCGACCAGGCCCCGTCTGCATGGCGGCCCGGCCGCTGATTCAGCCACGCCCACGCCAACACGAGCAGCGCGGCCAGCAGTGTCAGCCCACCGCCGAAGAACCCGCCGGTGGCGCCGATCAGTCCGGCCGCAGCCACCCCGACCAGGGCGACCCCGCCGCCGACCAGCAGAATGCCGATCCGCCACGCCCGTGTCCCGGCGGGCATCGACGGCGCGGCGACTTCCGCGACACCGGTCACCTCGGCCACCGCGCCGGTCAGCAGACTGCGCGGCGAGGCCGGGGCCAGCGCACGCAACGTCCAGCCGATAGACCCGAGCGCGGCCAGGACGCCGCCCGCCGCCCCGGCGGCCAGCATTGCCGGCGACACGTCGAGGGTCAACCGCGTCGTCCCGACCGCATCTACCCACCAGGTCCGCAGGCCCAGCATGATGAGCTCCGCGTAGAGCACCGCGCCGAGGACGCCGAGCGCGCTCCCGAGCACCGAGAGGATGCCCCCCTCGGTCAGAAACACGCGGCGGATGGCAGTCGCGGGAAACCCGGTGGCGCGCAGCAGACCGATCTCGCGCAGGCGCTGCTCGACGCCCAGGCGGAAGAAGAGGCTCGCCAGCAACAGCGCCGACACCACCAGGAAGAAGCTGAAATAGACGAAGTACAGCCCGAAGTCGGTCACCCCAGCCGACGCCTCCAGCGCCAGGGAGCGGGCCGGGTAGACGACGAACCCGAGAGACAACGGGTCGAGCGCTTCGCGGAGCGCGGCGGCGAACCGGTCCCTGGCCGCGGCCAGGCCCTCGCCCGGCGGCGCGAAGAGTCGAACCGACGTCACCTGGCCCCAACGCGACGCCCACAGCCGTTGCCCGGCCACGAGCGGAATGAACGCCTTCGGCGTCGTGCGGTGATCGTCCCAGTAGGTCTCGTCCGCCGGCCGGATCAACTCCAGGTCGACCGGGAAAGGCGGATCCCAGTCGATGACGTTGGTCGCCTCGGTGATGCCCGGGTAGTCGGGTGTGAGGTCGGGATCGTCGGCGGCGCCGGCAATCGGGACGACACCGGCCACCCGCATCTCGGCTTCGTGGGTCGTCAGCCGCCCCTCGTCGGCCCACAGGTAGTACTCGATCGTCAGCGGATCGCCCGGCACGGCGCCGAGATCGTCGGCCGTCCACTGGTTCAGGATGACCGGCGTGGGCCCACTGGGGTCGGAGGGCACGTTCACGTCGCTGACCGCCGCCAGGTCGCGGGCGGCGACCACCGAGTACGGCGTGATCCGGTCCCCGCTGCGGATCTGGTTGGCCAGGTAGGAGAGCACCGGCTCGGCCCGCAGGCCGAGACCCGACGCCACCTGCTCGACCGCCGCAACCGTCTCGTCGGTCAGCAGCCCCGCCGCCGACTCCACGGCGACGGTGTCATGGTCCGGAATCGACCGCACCCGCAGGCCGAGACTCTCCAGGGTCGCCTCGCCGCGGACCGCCGACTCCGCCGCCGCCTGCCGCGCCGTTTCCTCAGCTGCTCCGACCCCACCGTCGCCGCTGCCGCCCCCGGAATCGTGGCCGAGCAGCAACGTATTGACGCGCCCTTCCTGCTCCAGCTCGCCCTGCAGCCGCGCCAGCGGCACGAACACCGAGCGGGCCAGCCCCTGCTGCGGCCGGAACGAGAACTCGCCGAGCTCGCCGGCCTCGAGCACGCGGCCGATGCCGAGCCGCAGCGTGCGGCCGACGTCGTCGCGCCGGCCGTGCAGCGAGCTGAGCGGCACCGCCGACGGCTTCTCGACGCGCACCAGCAGGGCATCGTCCGGGGCGGCATCCAGCTCACCCGCCAGCCCGCCGCTCACCAACACGGCGTTGCGTCCCACGGCGAACGTCTCGGGGTCGAGTCCGTGGAACGTCCAGAAGCGCTCGTCGACTCCGTAGACCTGCACCCCCGACGCACGCCGGCCGCTGGCCTGGTGCGTCACGAAACCCTCTACCGCCACCAGCGGCGCGGCGGTGGCGAACTGTCCGTCCAGTGCGTCGGCCGCCAGCACGCCGGCGGCAAACGCCTCGGGCACGAAGCGGGCGCTCGTCACCACGCGGTCGACGGCCCCCAGGCGCTCGAGCGCCAGCGCGCGTAGGCTCGACCGCACCGACGCTCCGACGAGGAGCGCCCCGGCCAGCACGGCGACCGCCACCGCGACGCCGGCGACGACCGCGAGATTCGTGCGCCAGTAGTGAAAAACGTTCCGCTGGATGAGAGCGAGCAGGCTCATGCGCGCGCCTCCTCCCTGTCCGTGTCTAGTCGGACGCGATCTCAAGCTTCTGGTTGTCGAGGCGATACCGGATGGAACAGCGGTTCGCCAGCTCCGGGTTGTGCGTCACGATGAGGAGCACGTTGTTCTGCTGCTCGTGCAAAGTGAACAGCAGCGACGTGATGACGTCCGCCGACTGCCGGTCCAGGTTCCCGGTCGGCTCGTCGCAGACGACGAGGGGCGGCTCCTGGACGAGCGCCCGCGCGAGGGCCACCCGCTGCCGCTCGCCGCCGGAGAGCTCGGCCGGACGATACTCCATGCGATCCTCGAGGCCGACCTGCTCGAGCAGCGACGCGGCGCGCTTCGTGACCGCCGGGCCGGGCCTGCCGACCAGCGTCGGCACCAGCACGTTCTCCAGCACCGTGCACTGCGGGAGCAGCAGGTGGTCCTGGAACACGAAGCCGACCTGCGAGTTCCGGAAGGCGGCCTGCTTCCGCTCGTCGAGGATGAACGGGTCGGCACCGTTCAGCGTCACCCTTCCGCTGGTCGGCGGCTCGAGCGCACCGATGATGTAGAGCAGCGTGCTCTTGCCGCTGCCCGAAGGCCCCATGATCGACGCCGCGTCCCCGCGCGACAGCGAGAACGAGACGTCGGTCAGGATGGGCAACGGTCCGCGGACCGTCGGATACGTCTTGGTGAGCTGACTGACATCGAGCACGACAGCCCCCGCTCCGGCTCCTAAGAGGCGCGCTGGAAGGCGCGCGGCCGGAAGAGAAAGTCGACGATGTTGCCCTCGTGCGGCTGGAGCCAGTTGAGCTTGATCGTCGGGATCGGCCCCAGGTTCAGCCGGTCGATGTTCCGCGCGTCGAGCAGCTCCTGTTCGAACGCCGTGTCCTTCGTCAGCGCCGTAGCGACCAGCGTCGGCCCGATCTCCGCGATCATCTTCCGCTGCTCGCACTCGACCACGGTGACGAACGGGAACATGTACTCCTTCTTCGCCATCGCCGCGTCGGACGACGGACAGAAGACGACCGTCGGTCGCAGGTAGTCGCACCGCTCGCGCGACACGAGGCGGCCGTCCGGGCGGTGCGCCGCCGTCACCTCCACCACGCCCGACTCCCCGAGCGCCGCGTCGATGTCGGCCGAGATGGCCGGCGCCTGCCCCGGCACCGTGAACGCGGCGAGCGAGGCGTTCGGATCCTCGGGCGGCAGCGGCTCGATCGGCCCGAGCCTCTCGGCGAGCGCGTCGGCGATGGCCCGGCCGTGGCGCGGCGTCCAGATGCCGGAGCAGTTGATGCAACCCCGGCCGCTGTTGATGAGCACGCTGTCGACCATCAGATCGAGATGCTGCTCCCAGTTGTCCGCCTCGTCGTCGCCGATCAGGATCTTGCTGAAGCCGGGCCCGTGCACCTGCACGCCCGGGTTCGCGGCGTACTGCTCGACGGTAGCGGTGCCGCCGAAGATCAGGCTCCGCCCGGAGTTGTTGAGCACCGCCGCACCGACTTCACCGAGCCCCGGGTAGAGCGCCACCGCCTCGCGCGGCACACCCGCCTCGAAGAACGCCTGCACCATGCGCCACGGCGTCCACGGCTCCTGCGGTCCCGGCTTGAGCACCAGCCCGATCTGCAGCGGGATGATCGGCAGCCACAGGCTGTGCACGCCCGGCGAGTTCGACGGCAGCACGATCCCCAGCACCGACGTGGTCGCCTGGTAGCTGCGCATCACGCCGCCCTCTTCCCCGTAGCCCCGCGCGAGAATGCCGGGATCGAGGTGACGGGTCAGCGAGGCGAGGATCTCGTCGATGTGGTCGAGCACGAACCGGAGCTTCTCCATGTTCATCCGGCACATATGCTCCGGCAGCCCGGTGGTGGCGGACTGCTGGCGGACGAACTCGTCCGGCGTCTGCGTGCCGTCGCCGAGCGGCAGCTCGGCCGTGGAGAACAGCTCCCCGGCCTTCTTCACCATCTGCACGAGATCGGCCGGATGCACCTCGCGGAGCACGTGCCGGGCGCGGGCCGCCTTGCGCAGATCGCGCGCGATGATGCCCGGGTTGGCCTGGCTCACCTCGGCCACCGGCTCACCGGTGTCGAAACGGACGACCTTGTCGATGTCGAGGCTCCGGTAGGGCGTGCCCCACCGGAGCGCTGGGAAATGAATCACGGTGCTCTCCGCTCTCGGTGCTCTACGCGGGGTTCCGCCACGGACTGCCGCAGCCCGTGGCGGCCGCCGGATCCTAGTCGGTCACCTCGATGCTGATCGTCGCGCAGAGACCCTCCTGCGTGCGGTGCTGATCGTCGCCAATCTGGACGGTCAACTCGTACGTGCCGGCCGGCGCGTTCTCCAGCGTCGTCGTGTTCGAGCCGTCGCCGAAATGCTGCCACCCCTCGCCCTGCGGGGTGATCTCGCCCACCGGCAGGCAGCCCGTGTTGTATCCCAGGTGGTAATGCCCCACGCCTTCGCGCGGGGTGCCGGTCTCCTGATCGAACCCCTCCGGGATGGCGGAGATCGGGTAGTTCTCGGCCCCGAACTCGATGCTGACCACGTCCTCCGAGTGCTGCGATCCGTCTGCCGGCGACACGAAGAAGACGCGCGCCTCCTGCGCCGCCGCACCGGCGGCGCCCGCCGCCAACATCACCAGAGCCACGCCTGCCACCACGATAGATCTCGTCCACACGCTGTCGAATCGCATCACTCTTCCTTCGCTCCTTCCAAGGTCCCGGCGGCCGGTCGTCCTGCCGCCGCGCCGGGAACGTCCCGAATCGTCCTGAACGGGATCCGGCTAGATCCCGTCGGCCACCTCGATGCTGATCGTCTCGCAGAGACCCTCCTGCGTGCGGTGCAGATCGTCGCCGATCTGGACCGTGAGCTCGTAGGACCCGGGCTCGACCTGCAGCGTGTACCGGTTCGAGCCGTCACCGAAGTGCTGCCAGTTCTGGCCCTCCGGAATGATTTCCCCGGCCGGCAGGCAGCCGGTGTCGATGCCCACGTGGTAGTGCCCCATGTCGGCGCGCGGCTCGTCGGCCTCCGGGTCGAATCCTTCTGGAATGGCCGAGATCATGGTGTTCTCGGAGCCGAACTCGACTTCGACGTCGTGGTCGCTCGACATCTGATCCCCGTCCAGCGGCGCTACGAAGAAGACCCGCGGCGGTCCGCTCGGCACCGGTGCCTCTTCCGTCATCGGCTCTTCGGCCATCTCGGGCTCGGCTTCCATGCCGCCACCGCCGCCGCAGCCGAAGACCGCGAGTGCCGGCACCAGGACCAGGCCGGCCAAGACTTTCCAGTTGACGCGTAGCAGTTCGGTTCGCATCGTTACACCCGCTCCTTCATTGCACGCTCGTGCGCTGGTTGCTCGTTGGAACACGCCGCGATCGTGCGTCGACACCATGACCACGCGGCGGACTTCATCGCGGTCTCCCGGCTAGTAGACCCCGACGGTGGTGGAGGTCGCCAGCGCGCTGAACGGCCGCACCCCGCTGACCCCGTCCCACGGATACTGCTCGCACGGGGGCTCGCGCTCGCCCTCGTCGCGCTCCAGGAAACGCGGCACGAAGAACTCCCTGGTCAGCGTGGTCAGCATCACGCGGCCCGTGCCGCCATAGTCGACGACCCGGTCCGCGTCGTCGGGATCCACCACCTGCAGCACGGCCCGTGGCTGCGGCCCATGATACGTAATCTTGTAGTCTTCGGCCGCTCCGCTCGGCGGGCTCGCCGCCAGCCCCATCAGCGTGTTGCCGTAGGTCGGCGTCATGTAGACGCCGTCGAGCAGTTCCTCGTTCGCGAACCGGTTCCACTGCGGCGTGAACTCGGTGCCGCCGGCGAAGATGCCCGTGATGCCGGCCTCGCGGATGCTGGAGCCTTCCTCCTCGAGGCGGTTCGCCAGCGCCTCGATCAGCTTGGGCGTCGAGAACAGGCACTTGATGTCGTGACCGGCCGACAGCGTGGAGATGGCCTGGTCGATCACGTGGGCCTGGTAGGCCTTCAGGTGATCCATCCAGCCCTTCTTGATCAGCTTGATCACCCAGCGCGGGTCGAGGTCGACGCAGAAGCAGATGCCGCCGCGATGCTGCGCGAGGTGCTCCACCGCGAGGCGCAGGCGGCGCGGACCGCTCGGCCCGAGCATCAGCCAGTTGGCCCCCTTCGGAAAGCACTCGTCGGGCAGCGTGTCGGAGAACAGCTCGTAGTCGGTCCGGAAGTCGTCGATGGCGATGCGGCTCTTCGGTATGCCGGTCGTCCCGCCCGTCTCGAACACGAAGATCGGCTTGTCCGCGTAGGCCCGCGGCACCCAGCGGCGGACCGGACCGCCGCGCAGCCATTCGTCCTCGAAGTGGCCGAACTTCCGGAGATCGTCGAAGCCGTTGACCTCGCGCCGCGGATCCCAGCCCGCCTTCTCGGCCCACTCCAGCCAGAACGGGGAGCCGGTCGCCGGGTCGAAATGCCACGCGACCACCTCCCGCACCCAGGCGTCGAGCGACGCGCGCGACGCGTCGGCCCTGCCCTGTAGATCGGTTGTCAGCGTACTCATCAACCGATGATCTTACACTAGCGGGGTTATGACAGGACGACTCGAACGGTTGTGGATCAAGCGGTTCCATCGCGGCCCGATGGACGCGGTCGAACGCGCCACCCTGCGCGCCGGGCGGGGCCTGGTGGGGAACGCCGATCAGGGCGGGAAGCGGCAGGTGACGATCATCGCCCGCCGCCGCTGGGACGGTGTGAACGAGGCGCTGGCCGACGACGTCGACCCGGCCCTGCGGCGCGCCAACCTGCTCGTCGACGGCATCGACCTCGACAATACCCGCGGGCGCACGCTACGCATCGGATCGTGCCGTTTCCTGATCCACGGCGAGACCCGGCCGTGCGCGCACATGGACGCCGCCCAACCCGGCCTGCGCGGCGCGCTCGATCCGGCGTGGGCCGGCGGCGCCTTCGCCGAGGTGCTCGACGACGGCGCGATCAGCGTGGGCGATCCGGTGAGCTGGGACGATTCGAACACCGCCGCTCGGCCCTGAGAAGGGCTTCATCGCAACGCGTCCGCCTTCGCCGCGAAGACGAAGTCGCTCTCGGTCAATCCGTCGATCTTGTGGGTCCAGATGGTGACCTTCACCCGGCCCCAGGTCAGATAGAGGTCGGGATGATGGTCCTGCTGCTCCGCCATCTCGCCCACCCGGATCGTGAAGTCGAGCGCCTGCCGGAAGTCGTCGAACTTGTAGACCTTCTCCAGGTGGTGCTGCTCGACGACGTTCCACTCGCCTCCCAGCCGCGCCTGGAAGTCGCTCAGCTCCGCGCCGGTCAACGGCGGGACGCCGCCCCGGCACGGCACGCACTGCTGCTTGGCCAGCTCGCTCATCGTTCCCTCCTGCCTCTCATACTCCGATCCGTCGTAGCGCCCGCGGGAACGGCGACCCGACGGTCTATAGTGGGCGTCAGGAGCCGTTCGACCCGTCGCCCCACAATCCACCCGCACGCCCACAGGAGATCAATCATGTCCGAAAAGCGCCCTCAGACCTACGCGAACCACGCGAAGCTCGTGCCGCTGTTCCACTACGTCGCGCTGCCGCTGCTGGCGCTCAACCTCGTCCTGGCCCTGGCCGGGCTCCTCGATGGAATCACGCTCGAAGCATTGAACCGCGTCGGCGTGGCAGTCGCGTTGGTGCTGGTGGGACTCTTCTCCCGCGTCAATGCCCTCAAGGCACAGGACCGCGTCATCCGCCTCGAGGAACGCCTGCGCATGGAGCGTCTGCTGCCGGATGACCTCAAGCCGCGCATCGACGACGTATCGACCGCGCAGCACGTCGCCCTGCGGTTCGCCGGCGACGAGGAGCTGCCGGCTCTGACCCGCCGGGCGCTCGACGAGAACGCCGACCAGAAGACCATCAAGCAGGCGATCAAGAGTTGGCGCGCGGACTACCAGCGCGTGTAGCCGGCACGTCCGTCGAGACGAGCCCGCGCACGAGCCGAAGTTGCGGCGCCTGCGCCTGGACTGGTTACGCTTGCCCCTTCGCGGCCTCGACGGCGAGGTCCCACGCCTCGGCCATGCGGCTCGACGTCAGCCAGAGCCCGCCGTCGACCACCAGGGTGACCCCGCTGACGAACGACGCGAGGTCCGAGCAGAGGTAGAGCGCCGCCTTCGAGACGTCGTCGATGGCGCCGAGGCGGCGGAGCGGCGTCATCTCCACCACCCGGTCCTTCGCCGGTCCGACGAGCAGGCGCCGCACCCCCTCGGTATCGGCGATCGGCCCGGGCGCGATGCCGTTGACGCGGATGCCGTACTCCCCCCACTCGACGGCGAGCACGCGGGTCAGCGCGTCGACCCCGGCCTTGGCGGCCGAGACGTGGAGCTGCGCGGCGGTGCCGAAGTAGTGCAGCGTGGCGCTGATGTTCAGGACGACCCCGCCTTGCTTCCTCAGGTGCGGCAGCGCCGCGCGGCACATGTGAAACGTCCCCTTGAGATCGATGTCGACCACCGCACCGAACGCGTTCGGCGACAGGTCCTCCGCCCGGCAGAGAAAGTTGCCCGCCGCGCCGTTCACCAGGATGTCGAGGCGTCCGAACGCATCGACCGCCTGCGCCACGGCAGCGTCGACCGCCGCCGGGTCCCGGACGTCGCCCGCCACCGCCAGCCCCCGGACGCCCAGCGCCTCAATCTCGCGACGGGTCGGCTCCAGGTGCTCCGCCTTGCGGCTGGTGATCGCCACATCGCAGCCGTGCGCGGCAAGGGCCAGCGAGAGCCCGCGACAGATGCCGGTGCCGCCGCCGGTCACCAGCGCCGCCTTGCCCTTCAGCAGATCGGGTTCGAACCCCATCAACGCGTCCAGCGCTTCTCGCGCCGCTCCGCGGGAACGTTCCTGACCTGCAGGTTCGCCATGCGGTCAGGTTATCTGCATGCATATTGCATGTCCAGCAGCCCGCCGCTACCCGGCCCGCCGTTACCCGACCCGCTGGAATCCGGCGCCCCCGCAGCCATACAATGCACGCGAGTTGCCGGTGCTGACCGCCCTCACCAACGCGTTTCCGCTCTGGCTGCTCCTCGCCAGCGGTATCGCTCTGGTCCGCCCCGAGCTGTTCACCTGGTTCAGCGGGCCGTTCATCACCATCGGCCTGGGCGTCATCATGCTGAGCATGGGGATGACGGTGGGGTTCGAGGACTTCCGCCGCATCGCCCGCGAACGGACCAGCGTCCTGCCGGGCGTCGCGCTCCAATACACGCTGATGCCGCTGCTCGGGTGGAGCATCGGCTGGCTGCTCGACCTGCCGACGCCCTTTGCCGTCGGTCTGATCCTGGTTTCGTGCTGTCCGGGCGGGACCGCCTCGAACGTCATCACGTTTCTGGCCCGCGCCGACGTCGCCCTCTCCGTGACGATGACGACCGCCTCCACGCTGCTGGCGGTGCTGATGACCCCGACCCTGACCGCGCTTCTCGCGGGCAGCCGCATCGACGTGCCGGCCGGCGGGCTGCTGGTCGACACGGTGCAGGTGGTCGTCCTGCCGGTCGTGGCCGGCGCCGTCCTCAAGGCACGCTTCCCCGCCGCCTGCAGCCGGGTGCTGCCGGTGGCGCCGCTGGTGGCGGTGGCGATGATCGTGCTGATTGCCGCGTCCGTCATCGGTGGTGGGCGCGAGCAAGTGATAGAAGCGGGCGGGCGCCTGCTCCTCGCCGTGCTCTTCCTCCACGTCGGGGGGTTCGCGCTCGGCTACGGGGTCGCTCGCGCCCTGATTGGCCGCGAGCAGGCGGCCCGGACGGCCGCAATAGAAGTGGGCATGCAGAACTCGGGACTCGGCGTCGTCCTGGCCCGGCAGAATTTCGCGAACCCGCTGGTGGCGATCCCCAGCGCGATTTCCGCGGTAATGCACTCGGTTGTCGGCAGCGTCGCCGCCGCGATCTGGCGAATGACGCCGGAGCCGCCGAGCGCCGTTCGGAACGGAAAGGGAGTTGACCGATGAAAAGGCTCGCACTGGTCGTCGCGCTGTTCGCATTCGTCCACCCGGCGGCCGGCCAGGAGCCCGCGGACGCCGGCGCCGCGCCCGCGTTCTCCCCCGTGACCTGGGAGCGTCTGGTCGCGGCGGCCGAGGAACCGCAGAACTGGCTGATGTACTCGGGGACCTTCGACAGCCAGCGCTTCAGCCGGCTCGACCAGATCCACATCCGCAACGTCAACCAGCTCGAGCTGAAGTGGGCGTACCAGATCCCGGCCCTCGATCGGGCCGAGACCACCCCGCTCGTCGTGGACGGCGTGATGTTCGTCACCGAGGCGCCGAGCAACGTCGTCGCCCTCGACGCCGCGACCGGGCGGCAGTTCTGGCGCTACGAGCACGAGTTGCCGGAGGATCTGCGCATCTGCTGCGGCCGCAACAACCGGGGAGTCGCGATCCTGGGCGAGACGCTGTACATGAGCACCCTCGATGCCCACCTGGTGGCCATCGACGCCCGCACCGGGAATCTTCTCTGGAACCGCGAGGTGGCCGACCACCGCGGGGGCTACAGCAAGACCGCGGCGCCGCTCGTCGTCAAGGACCAGGTGGTGACCGGGATCGCCGGCGGCGAGTTCGGTATCCGCGGCTTCCTCGACTCGTACAACGCCGAGTCCGGCGTCCGAGCGTGGCGAACCTACACCATTCCCGGACCCGACCACCCGGACAACCAGAGCTGGTCCGGCGACTCGTGGCGCACCGGCGGCTCGCCGACCTGGATAACCGGCTCGTACGATCCGGACCTCGACCTCGTCTACTGGGGCACCGGCAACCCCGGACCGGACTACAACGGGGAAGTCCGGGGCGGTGACAACCTGTACGCGGACTCGGCGCTGGCCCTCGACGGCGACACCGGCGAGATGGCCTGGTACTTCCAGTTCACGCCGCACGACGTGCACGACTGGGACGCGATCCAGATCCCGGTGCTGGCCGACCTCGACATCGCGGGCGAGTCGCGCCGGGTCATGATGTGGGCCAACCGCAACGGCTTCTACTACACCATCGACCGCGAGACCGGGGAATTCCTCCTCGGCAAGCCGTTCGCGCGGCAGACCTGGGCGCAGGGGCTCGACGAGAACGGCCGGCCGATCCGCGTCCCCGGCATGTTCCCGAACGAGGAAGGCATCGTCGTCTCGCCGCCCGCGGGCGGCGCCACCAACTGGATGTCGCCCGCCTACAGCCCGCGCACCGGACTGCTCTACGTGATGTCCTACGACGGCGAGGCCCAGTTCTTCATCCGCGACGAGGATTACGTCGAAGGAGACCGCTTCATCGGCGGCGGCCAGCAGCAGGTCCTGCCCGCCGACGAGTACACCAGCGCGGTGCGCGCCATCGACCCCCGCACCGGTGACCGGCGTTGGGAGTACCGCATCCAGCCGTGGACCTGGGCCGGCCTGCTCGCCACCGCCGGCGACCTCGTCTTCGGCGGCAGCATCGACGGCTACTTCTACGCGCTCGACGCAGTCAGCGGCGAGGAGCTCTGGCACATGACCGTCGGCGCCCAGGTGCGCGCCGCGCCGATCTCCTACGCGGTGGACGGGAAGCAGTACGTGGCGATTGCGGCCGGCAACGTCGTCTACGCGTTCGGCCTCGACGACGACTGACGCCGTCGGGGGCGCAGCGCCACGGCGCCGGGAAGGGACGGAATGACCGCCGATACCGATCGGCAACGGAGAACCGACGCATGAAGATCGCGGCCACGACCGGCGCCGTTACCGTCGTCCTCGCACTCGCCGGCGGCCTGCCGTCCGGATACCCCGTCGCCGGCCAGGAACCGGAGCCGGCACGCCCCGCGAGCAGCGTCACCGCCGAGCAGTTCGACCGCTGGATGGCAGAGCTCTCCAACTGGGGCCGCTGGGGCCCCGACGACGAGCTCGGCACGCTCAACCTCGTCACGGAGGCAAAGCGAGTCGAGGCGGCCTCGCTTGTCACGGCGGGGCGGACCGTCTCGCTCTCGCGCGATCCGGTGCTGGGCGCCGAGGTCACCTTCCAGCGCGGCTTCGCCAACGTCTTCGCCCTCGGCGGCCCCGGTCTGGGGGAACGCGCCGAGTGGATCGAGGAGCAACACAGGATCGGCTATCACGGGAGCCCCCTGACCCATCTCGACGCGCTCTGCCACGTGGCGTGGGACGGGATGACCTACAACGGCCGGCGGTTCGACGAGACCGCCACGGTGGAGAACGGCTGCACGAAGAATGGCGTCTATCCGCTCAGGGACGGCATCGTGACGCGCGGCGTCCTCATGGACATGCCTGGCGCCGGACGGGTCCGGACCGAGGACATCGAAGCGTGGGAGCGACGCACCGGCATCACCGTCTCGTCCGGCGACGCGCTGTTCCTGCGGACGGCCGGCAGCGGCGGCTACGACAACTCCATCATGCCGTTCGTCAGGGCGCGCGACATCGCGCTGCTGCTCGCGGACGGCGGGGTCGTCGACGGCGGCCCGATCGAGGGCCGCACCACGCTCCCGATGCACATGTTCACGCTCGTTGCCCTCGGCATGCCGCTCATCGACGGTCCCGACCTCGAGGCGCTGGCCGCTGTCGCCGCCGAGCTGAACCGCTGGGAGTTCATGTTCGTCCTCGCGCCGCTGACGGTGCCCAACGGGGCCGGCGCCGCGATCAATCCGCTCGCGGTCTTCTGAAGCTGACCAAGTCACAATGAAGAGAGTCACGCGAACGCCCGTCGGGCGACCGCTGTCCGCAGGAGGGCTGGCGGCGATGAAGGCGACGAAGGCGATGAAGACGACCCTTGCTGCGGCGGTATGCGTTCTCGTCCTGCTTTCGGCGGCGGCCCCGGCGGCCGCGCAGCCGCGCAAGACGGCAGGCATCGTATCCCTGCTGGCGGGCGCCGGGCTCGTGATCGCGGCTTTCGACTACGAGACCGACGTCTGCCCCGAGGGGTACAGCACCCACACCTACGAGGGCCAGACGACCCAGTGCTTCTACCAGAGCCCCGACCCTCCGTTCGACACGGATCTTCGCGACGCATCAACCGAGGCTTCATTCACCCGTCCCAAACTGGCCTGGGCCGGCATCGGCGCGGTCGGGCTCGGCGCGGTTCTGCTGACGCTGCCGGACAATCGAGTGACGCGGGACCTCGACGTGCAGGTGTCGCCCGAGCGGGTCGCGGTGCGGCGCAAGTTCGGCTGGTAGGTGGTGGACAGCGGCTTCGCGTGGAGAATCCATCGGTCACATACCCCAGACGGTGACCGGCGCGCCGTCCGCCGCCGATCCGCGGCGGAAGATCTTCTCCTCCCACGTCCTGTCCTCAGAGCGGTCGAAGACGATCAGGTGGCCGGACTCCGCCCCGCAGCGGTCCATGTAGCCGCGCGTCTGCTCGACGCCCTCGCGGATCGTCCGCTCCAGCCCGTCGCGGCGCACCTTGCACTCCACGACGAACCGGCGCATGCGTCCCCCGTGCGGCCACAGAATCAGCAGATCCACGCGCCCGCGGCCCAGGGCGTATTCCCGCTCGATGCGACCGCCACCGTTCACCACCTTCTGCAGATACGCCTGCAGCAGCAGTTGCGGCCCTGCCTCTCGATACCGCTCGAAACGCTCCGTCCAATGCTCCGAGTGCTCCCGGAAGACCGGGCGCATTCCCGATTTCCCGGAACAGTGTGTAGGCAAAGATGGACTGTGAGGCTGGGGGAGGTTGAGCCGGTCTTCGGACAGACGGGGAGGGTGGTACTGGACATTACGGCTCGGACTGCCCATGATGGTGCGTTGAAATGGACAAGAGCGCCATCGACACCCCGAGCCGCGAGATCGATCTTGGCAACATTCCCGTCCACCTGCGCACTGCCCTCCGGCGGGCGCTGGAGTTTGAGGCGCGTGCTCCAGCGCCCAGGTCGGCAGAGGAAGCGGAGCAGTGCGAAGAGCAGCTGCGGGCCATCGCGGACGAGTTCTTCGGCGCCCTCCTCACCCCCGTGCTGCAACGCGCGGTGTGCTCCGCCGCGGTTGGCGACGCGGCGAGCGCCCTCGTGCGCCACCTGCCCCGGCGGATGCGGAGCGACGGCCTGGAGACCGTCAACGTTCGCACCTCCCGGGGCACGACGGTGCCGGTCACGACGCCGTACTACCGCGAGAAACACGCCCGTCGGGCGAAGCGGAGGCCGGGACTCTACCCCATAGGCGCTAACTGGTTTTCGCGGCATGGCCGGCGTATCCTGGCATGTGGATGCATGACACGGAGGCCGGCACGGTGGACGAGGACTGGGATGTGCTGGTGTCGTTCTTCCCTCAGGACTGGCGCGAGTTGGCGCAGGACACCGGGGCGTTGAAGGGGCTGCGCAAGGACAAGACGGTCGACAACCTCCTGCGGACCCTCCTGCTGCACCTCGGCTGCGGACACTCGTTGCGGGAAACGGTGGTTCGGGCCCGGCAGGCGCATCTGGCGGACCTGTCCGACGTGGCGCTGTTGAAGCGGCTGAAGAAATCCAAGGGTTGGTTGCACGCGCTGTGTGTCCGCCTGTTCGAGGAGCAGGGTCTGGCGGTCATCCCCGGAGGCGCGTTCCAGGTCCGGGCCGTGGATGCGACGACGGTGAAGGAACCGGGCCCGAGCGGGTCGCTGTGGCGCCTGCACTACAGCGTGGGCCTGCCGTCGCTGGCGTGCGACTTCTTCAAGCTGACGGGGACCGAGGGGCCGGGCACGGGAGAATCGTTGGCGCAGTTCCCGATCCGCGCCGGCGACCATGTGCTGGCCGACCGCGGCTATTCGACGGCCCGGGGCATTCGCCACGTGGTCGACGCGGGCGGGCGGCTGATTGTGCGTGTCAACACGGGGTCGCTGCCGCTGTGCACGACGGCCGGGCGGCCGTTCGACCTGCTTGCGGCGGTGGGGTCGGTCACGCGTCCGGGCGCCGGCCGGTCCTGGGCGATCACGGTCGCGGTCCCGGGCGACGATGGCGGCCCGGCCGGCAAGATTGCGGGCCGGGTCTGCGTGCTCCGCAAGTCGGCGGAAGCCATCCGCTTGGCGCACCTGAAAGTCCGCCGAGACGCCGCCCGCAAGGGCAACCAGGTGCAACCGGCCACGCTGCGCTTTGCTGAGTACGTGATCGTCTTCACGACCTTTCCCGAGCCACCCTTTTCCGCCGCGGACGTGCTGGAGTGGTATCGCCTGCGCTGGCAGGTCGAATTGGTGTTCAAGCGCTTCAAGTCGCTGGCCCAGTTGGGGCACGTGCCGAAGTACGACGACGACAGCGCCAAGGCGTGGCTCTACGGGAAACTGTTCGTGGCGCTGCTGGTGGAGAAGCTGATCCACCACGCCCGCGCGATTTCCCCCTGGGGCTACGACGTGCCGGCGCCGGCGCCCCCCGAGCGCGTGGCGTGACTTCAAGTTCGTGCTCAACCAGGTCACGCGCGCCATCGAACCGCCGCTCCCGCTGGCGCGCATGATCAGCGACTGGCGAACGATCTCCGGCGAGCTGGCGGAGCCGCCACGTCGCCGACAGCCGCAACTCTCCGCGTACTTCGGCTGAACTGAGCTGCCGGAGGACCATAGGGCCTTAACAAGTTAGCGCCTATGGGACTCTACCCCGCCTTGGTGGTGCTGGGCATCTACGACCGGTGCACGCCGAAGCTGGCCTCCGATGCAAGCCGCGCGGTCGCCATGCTCAGCTCGCTGGCCGAAGCGCAGGCGCAGCTCCGCTCCGACGGCATCGCCCTGGATATCAAGACCCTCCGCTCGACCGCCTATCGCTACGCTGCGCGGGCCCGAGCGGCCCAGCAGAGCGCGGCGTGCGGCCTGCTGGACCGCGTGACCGGGAAGCGGGTGGTCGTCTCCCTCGACGGGGGCCGCGTCCGCGTGAGGCGCAAGAAGCGTGGCCCCAAGACGAAGAAGGGGCGCAACCGATTCCATACCGACTGGAAGGAACCGAAGCTCCTCATCCTGTACGTTGTCGGCGACGACGGGCGACCGTCTCAGACGGGGGCCCCGATCATCGACGGCACGCTCCGGGGACCGGAGGCGGTCTTCGCCCTGCTGTTGTCGTACGCGCGGCAGATCGGCCTCAACGCCGCTGACAAGGTGCTCTTCATCGCCGACGGCGCGCCCTGGATCTGGCGACGCCTCCAGCGACTCATCGCCGCGCTCGGGCTCTCGCCGACACAGGTGCTGGGGCTGATCGACTTCTATCATGCCGCAAAGCAACTCTCCGACGCGGTCAAGCTGCGCCGCTGGAGCGCGACGCAACGCACCCGCTGGCTCAACCGCACGCGGGGGCTGCTCAAGCGAGCACGGGTGGACGAGGTGATCACGGCCCTGCGGGAGCTGTGCCGCGGGCGCACGGCCGGCAAGATCCGCACGCACCTCAACTACTTCCTGAAGAACCGTCATCGTTTCGCCTACACCACAATGGTCGGGCTCGGGCTTCCGCGGGGCAGCGGTGCCGTCGAAAGCGCCATCCGTCGCGTCATCAATCTCCGCATCAAGGGCGCATCCATCTATTGGCTACCGGAGAGCGTCGACGCGATTCTTCTCCTGCGGTCTTTCTATAAGTCCGGCAGATGGAACTGTTTGCAGCGGATGGCCATGACGCCGGTGGGTGTGAGCGCGTGACCGGGAAATCGGGAATGCGCCCGGAAGAACTGCTGGAAGCCCTCCAGGAGCCTGTCCACGTCCAGCCCGCCGCCGGCGTCCACGTACCGGGATGTCTCCTCCTCGACGTCGTCCTGCGCCACCCACGTCAGCTCGCGCGGAATGACCTCCGCGTAGATCGGGTTGGCGATGCGCTTCGCGTCGTCCTGCGCCAGCAGGCCGAGGTCGCGCGCGTACTCCACGTCCCGGCCCCGGTCCGCATAGCCACCCCGGTCCGCGCCGCCGGTCAGCATCGGCGCCACCACCCGTCGCACACGCTCCTCACGCAGCTTATCGGCCAGGTTGTCCAGGTGTGTCACGCGAGCCAGGATCAGTCTCTCCTGGGCGTCCAGGATGTCGTCCGCCGTGATCGTGCGGGAGCGGTCGCGTCCCGCCTCGCTGTCGAAGCACGCCTCCCGACACAGCGCGTTGACCAGCCACGGCTGTCCCGCCGTGCGGGTCCAGATCAGCTCCAGCGCTTCCGGCGCGAACGCCTGCCCTGTCTCTTCCGTGTGCTGCGCGAGCAGCGCCCGTGTCTCCGTCTCGGTGAAGTCACCCAGCCGCAACGACTTCGACTTGATGTTGAACGCGCTGCCGCCGAGCACCAGCGCGTTCTGCGCCGTGGAGTGGATGCGATAGTCGCGCACGTCCCGCACGCCGCACAGGATCACGCTGTGCGGGAAGCCTCCGGGGCGCCTCGGGTAGCCGGTGCGCAACTGCCGCAGCACCGACAGCAGCGTGTCCCCGACCAGGGTATCGATCTCGTCGATCAGCAACACCAGCGGCTTCGAATCGGCCATGCACCAGCGCAGCAGGGCCTGCCGCAACGCCTGGGCCGGCCCCACCCGCGCCAGCACGCCGGGCCAGACACTCTCCAGCGTGTCGTCGCCGAGCGTGATGCTCGCCTCGAGCGCCAACTCGGCCAGGACCGTGCGCATGCCCTCCGCCACGTCCTCGCGCGACGCCTGGGCGGTCTCCACGTTGGCGTACACGCAGCGGTAATCGCCGCCTGCGTTCAGCAGGTCGCGCAACGCGAGCAGCGCCGACGTCTTGCCGGTCTGACGCGGGGCGTGGAGTACGAAGTACTTCTTGTCGCGGACGAGATCGAGGAGATCGTTCAGATTCACCCGTTCGAGCGGCGGGATATGGTAATGGTCGTCCGCTCGGACGGGACCCTCGGTGTTGAAGAAGCGCATGGTTCGGGGCGCCGCCAATCAGCCGACCGCCCGGTTCACCAGCGCCCGCAGCTCCGGCGCCAGATCGAGACGGAGTGCGGCGGCCCGGCCCCGGTCCGACATCTTCCGCCACGTCCTCTGCAGAATCCCCACGACCTTCTCATCCTCGTGTCGTGCCGCGAACGGCGTGAGGTAATGGCCGAGAAAAACGAGGCAGACGACGTCCTCGAGAAGCTGCACCTCGGGATCCGCCTTCAGCCGCTCCTTGCGGAGCAGCGCCTGCACGCGCCCGACGGTCGCGTCGTCGTAGCCCACCTCGCGCAGAATGTCCCCCGCGGTGTCCGCATGGAAGCGGCCCAGTTCGGTCCGCCAGCGGCGGTATCCATCGCGCCCCTCGGGATAGCGGTCGCGCGGCGCCGTCCAGCGGCGGATGTGCTGGCAGCGCACCGCGAGGCGGACGACCTCGGAGGCCTCCGGGGCGAACCGCTCGAGCGCAACGGACATCCGCTGCGCGTAGAGGAGTTCCTTCGGATGCGCGGCGCCGTCCGCCGTCTCGAGGTTGGGATCCTCGGCGTTCGCGCCGGCGAAGCGGGCGATGGCCTCGCGGAAACGCTCGGACGGGTCCATTGGCTGGCTCATCGCATCTGGCCGCGTCTCTGAGGGAGAATCGACGCACACGCACCCGTTCGTCAAGCCCGCACGACGGGAGACACCGTCTCGCCGAGGGGGAAGACCGACCCTCCCGCCCGCAACGCTCAGTCCGCCGCGCCGACGTAGCCTGCGTTCTCCACGTGCAGAACGATCTGTTGCGCCGCCTCGTCGGGCGTCAGCGCCGTCGTGTCCAACGTCAGCTCGGCATCCGCCGGCGCCTCGTAGGGGTCGGAGATCCCGGTGAACTCCTTGATGATGCCGGCCCGCGCCTTGGCGTAGAGCCCCTTGCGGTCGCGCTGCTCGCACACTTCGAGCGGCGTGTCGACGTGGACCAGAATGAAGCCGCCGAGCGGCTCGACCATCGCGCGCACGTCCTTGCGCACCGCGTCGTACGGTGCGATCGGGGCGCAGACGGCGATGCCGCCGTTCTTGGTGATCTCCGACGCCACGTAGCCGATGCGCCGGATGTTGATGTCGCGGTGCTCCTTCGAGAAGCCGAGCTCGCTCGACAGGTGCTTCCGCACGAGGTCGCCGTCGAGCAGCGTCACCGGCCGGCCGCCGAACTCGAGGAACTTGACGAGCAGCGCGTTGGCGATGGTGGACTTGCCCGATCCCGACAGCCCGGTGAAGAAGACGGTCACGCCCTGCCGGTCACGGGGCGGATGACTCCGCCGCAACTCCCCGGCAACGTCCGGGAAGGTGAACCACGACGGGATGTCCTTCCCTTCCGCGAGCCGCTGCCGCAACTCGGTACCCGACAGGTTGAGGGTGCGCGTCCCCTCCGGGACCTCGTCGACCGGCACGTACGAATCGCGGTCCTCGACGTAGACCATCATCTTGAAGGGCACCATCGTGACGCCCAGCTCGGCCTCGTGCTGCCGCAGCAGCTCCTGCGCGTCGTACGGCCCGTAGAACGGGTTGCCGCCCGAGTCGCTGCCGGGGCCGGCGTGGTCCCGCCCGACGATCAGGTGGGTGCACCCGTGGTTCTTGCGGATGATGGCGTGCCAGACCGCCTCGCGCGGGCCGCCCATCCGCATCGCCAGTGGCAGCAGCGACAGCACCGCCGTCTTGGAGGGATAGCGCGGCAGCAACGCCTGGTAACAGCGGACGCGCGTGTAGTGATCCACGTCGCCCGGCTTGGTCAGGCCGACCACCGGATGGATGAGCAGGCTCGCCTCGACCTCCTTGGCCGCCCGCAGCGTCAGCTCCTGGTGCGCCCGGTGCATCGGGTTGCGCGTCTGGAACGCGACCACCTTCGTCCACCCCAGCTTGGCGAACTCGGCGCGCAGCTCGGCCGGCGTGTGGCGCAGCAACCGGTAGTCGTAGTGCGTCACCGGCTGCACCGCCGTCACCCGGCCGCCGACGTAGCACGGCTGGGTCCGGTCCAGCAGATGCGCGACGCCCGGATGCTCCGGGTTGTTCGTGCCGAACACCGCCGCCGCTTCCGCCTCCCGGTCCGGCTGCCAGACGTCCTCGACATCGAGGACGGCCACCATGACGCCCTCTTCGTCGCGCAGCGCGAGCTGCGATCCGGGCGACAGCGAGGACGCGAGCGCGTCCGGCACGTCGAGCGTGATCGGCATGGGCCACAGGGTCCCGTCGCCCAGGCGCATCTCGGCGCAGACCCGGTCGTAGTCGCGGCGGCCCAGGAAACCGGCGAGCGGAGAGAACGCACCGTTGGCGAGCAGCTCCAGGTCGCAGAGCTGGCGCGGCGTCAGATCGTGCGACGGCCAGTCGCGCGATTCAGCCTTCAGTGCGGCGCATCGATCATCGTCGGCGAAGAGACTAACGAGAGCCCCGCCGTGCGGGGCGATCAGGTGGTCGGACAAGGTGCGGGCTCCCTCTCTGCAGGCCGGTCGGACGACACGGCAAACCCTTCACTCTAGCACGCGACTCCCGACGCCTGGGAAGCGAAGTCTCTTCCAATGACACATGAGTATCCATGTTGTCAAGGGTCCGGATCGAGGGAAGAGCTCGTCCGCCGCGGGGGGTGAATCCGTACATTCGGGCACCGGCGCCGACCTGTACGTACGATGGTCGAACGTCGCGGCCAATCCCGACGTCACCTCCGGTGAGCGTACGTACCGACAGGGGAGTGACCGTCCCTGCGCGGGGCTCCGATGGCCGCGCACGGCGAACCCGGCGTCCCGCCAATCCTTGCACTTGCCGAGCGCGCTCCATGACGCGCATCCTCTGTGGCGGACTCCGAAAATCCGGACAGTCATCGACATCGAGGTCGTGAGCCAGCATGCGAACGCTGCCGACGTGACGACGGCACAGCGCGGCGTTCCACTGCAAGCGTTGCAGGCACGGGCGCCGACGACGATCCGTCCAGCCGACGACGACCCTCTCACAGCTCCTCGCGTAGTAACGCTCGGCCAAATCCCCGCCGTGGTCGTGCGCTCGGCTACCGCGCTACGCGCACGCCCGCAGACGGACGTGCACTTCACTTGGTCTTCTGCTGCTCGAATCCGACCCGCGAGGCGTGGAGCCCACGGACTGGTCATGCGGCGACGAACGGCGCGCTTCCCGCCGGCGCCGCCGCGCTGCCGCGCCCGGGCCGGTCGGGCAACCAGGAGCGGTTCTGTTCGAGCAGGGCATTGGCCAGCAGGAGGAGCTTGCGCATGACGGCGGTCAGAGCGACCTTCGGCGGCTTCCCCAGGCCGCGGAGCTGGCGGTACTTCGCACGCAGGCCAGGGTTGCAACGGATCGCCGCCAGGGCCGGCATGTAGAGAAGCCGCCGCACCCGCGGTCGGCCGCCCTGGATGAAGCTGCGGCCCTGCCAGGCGCCGGACTGGCGCGTGACCGGCGCGAGACCCGCCAGGCTGGCGACCGCCTTGGCGTCGAGGCGGCCGAGTTCGGGCATCCGGGTGAGCAGGCCCGCCGCGGTGATGCTCGACACGCCCGGGATCGAGGTCAGGATCTCGGTCCGGCGGGCCAATACCACATCTTCGGCCAACCCCTTGCCGATTGCGGCATCGACGGCGGCCAGATGCCGGTCAATCTGGGACAGCCGCGTCTTGCTCTGCTGCTTCAGCAGCGGATGTCGAAGGTGCTTCTGGCGGTTCCGTGCGGCGGTGCGGTCCGTGACCAGCGCGTCGCGCGCCACTTGCAGTTCCTCGAGGGCGCGCCGCGCCGGCGGCGACGCCTCGGTCGGCCGCAGAGGCAACGCTGTCCCCATTTGCGCGAGCACCCGCGCGTCTACGGCGTCGGTCTTGGCGCGCTGTCCCATCGCCTGCGCAAAACGCCGCGCCTGCAACGGATTGGCTCGCGCCAGCGGCAGGCCCGCCTGCAGGAGCGCCTCCTCGAAGGCGCGGTGCCAAGGTCCGGTGGGCTCGTACACGACCGAGCGGACCGGCTGGTCGATCCACGCGATCAGCGCGTTGAATCCCGCCGAGTCATTGGTGAATCGCGCGGCCTTGCCGGCAGGAGCCATGCAGGCATCGAGATGCGTCTTCGAAATGTCAACACCTACGGTACAATCGGGCATCTTTTCCTTCTCCTGTGCTTGTCTTGCGAGCCTTCACGCTCATGTATCCATTCAGGACGTAGGAAAAGACGGTGGCGACCAAACTCATGTACGGCCCTGATCGGCCTGGCCTGACGCGGTCCGACCACCGTCACCCCTTGGCGTCCCAACCGGATGCCAGGGGGTGAACCTCTCCCGAAGTCCACGGCGGCAAAACTAACAGACAAGCCTGAACGAGGAGTTGTTTCCAACGACACATGAGTATCCATGTTGTCAAGGGTCCGGATCGAGGGAAGAGCTCGTCCGCCGCGGGGGGTGAATCCGTACATTCGGGCACCGGCGCCGACCTGTACGTACGATGGTCGAACGTCGCGGCCAATCCCGACGTCACCTCCGGTGAGCGTACGTACCGACAGGGGAGTGACCGTCCCTGCGCGGGGCTCCGATGGCCGCGCACGGCGAACCCGGCGTCCCGCCAATCCTTGCACTTGCCGAGCGCGCTCCATGACGCGCATCCTCTGTGGCGGACTCCGAAAATCCGGACAGTCATCGACATCGAGGTCGTGAGCCAGCATGCGAACGCTGCCGACGTGACGACGGCACAGCGCGGCGTTCCACTGCAAGCGTTGCAGGCACGGGCGCCGACGACGATTCCGTCCAGCCGCCGTCGACCCTCTCACAGCTCCTCGCGTAGTAACGCTCGGCCAAATCCCCGCCGTGGTCGTGCGCTCGGCTACCGCGCTACGCGCACGCCCGCAGACGGACGTGCACTTCACTTGGTCTTCTGCTGCTCGAATCCGACCCGCGAGGCGTGGAGCCCACGGACTGGTCATGCGGCGACGAACGGCGCGCTTCCCGCCGGCGCCGCCGCGCTGCCGCGCCCGGGCCGGTCGGGCAACCAGGAGCGGTTCTGTTCGAGCAGGGCGTTGGCCAGCAGGAGGAGCTTGCGCATGACGGCGGTCAGAGCGACCTTCGGCGGCTTCCCCAGGCCGCGGAGCTGGCGGTACTTCGCACGCAGGCCAGGGTTGCAACGGATCGCCGCCAGGGCCGGCATGTAGAGAAGCCGCCGCACCCGCGGCCGGCCGCCCTGGATGAAGCTGCGGCCCTGCCAGGCGCCGGACTGGCGCGTGACCGGCGCGAGACCCGCCAGGCTGGCGACCGCCTTGGCGTCGAGGCGGCCGAGTTCGGGCATCCGGGTGAGCAGGCCCGCCGCGGTGATGCTCGACACGCCCGGGATCGAGGTCAGGATCTCGGTCCGGCGGGCCAATACCACATCTTCGGCCAACCCCTTGCCGATTGCGGCATCGACGGCGGCCAGATGCCGGTCAATCTGGGACAGCCGCGTCTTGCTCTGCTGCTTCAGCAGCGGATGTCGAAGGTGCTTCTGGCGGTTCCGTGCGGCGGTGCGGTCCGTGACCAGCGCGTCGCGCGCCACTTGCAGTTCCTCGAGGGCGCGCCGCGCCGGCGGCGACGCCGCGGTCGGCCGCAGAGGCAACGCTGTCCCCATTTGCGCCAGCACCCGCGCGTCTACGGCGTCGGTCTTGGCGCGCTGTCCCATCGCCTGCGCAAAACGCCGCGCCTGCAACGGATTGGCTCGCGCCAGCGGCAGGCCCGCCTGCAGGAGCGCCTCCTCGAAGGCGCGGTGCCAAGGTCCGGTGGGCTCGTACACGACCGAGCGGACCGGCTGGTCGATCCACGCGATCAGCGCGTTGAATCCCGCCGAGTCATTGGTGAATCGCGCGGCCTTGCCGGCAGGAGCCATGCAGGCATCGAGATGCGTCTTCGAAATGTCAACACCTACGGTACAATCGGGCATCTTTTCCTTCTCCTGTGCTTGTCTTGCGAGCCTTCACGCTCATGTATCCATTCAGGACGTAGGAAAAGACGGTGGCGACCAAACTCATGTACGGCCCTGATTGGCCTGGCCTGACGCGGTCCGACCACCGTCACCCCTTGGCGTCCCAACCGGATGCCAGGGGGTGAACCTCTCCCGAAGTCCACGGCGGCAAAACTAACAGACAAGCCTGAACGGGGGCCGGGTCGAGGATCATCGGAGGATGATCGTGAGACTCGACACGCACCGTCTGCAGACCCTGGATCAGGTTCGGGAATTCCTCGACGGAAGCGAGCAGGTCGACCTGCAACCACAAACCCGCGCCGACTCCTACGCGTTCGTGGCGAAAACCGTGCGACGGTTCGACTACGCCCTGCGGGGGAAGGCCGACAAGGGCCTGCTGCGCCGCTTCCTGGCCAAGGTGGCCGGCTTGTCACGGGCCCAAATCACACGCCTGTTGCAGCAACACCGGACCACGGGAGAGATCGCCGACCGCCGCGACACCCCGCGCCGACCGTTCCCGCGCCGCTACTCCAACGCCGACATCGGGCTGCTGGCCGAGCTCGACGTGCTCCACGGCACGCTGTCCGGTCCGGCCACGCGCAAGCTCTGCGCCCGCGCTTTCCATCTGTTCGGCGACCGCCGCTTCGAACGCCTGGCCGGCATCTCCAACGGCCATCTGTACAACCTGCGGCGGCACACGACAAGCTATCAACGGCGCCGCGGAACGACGCCGCTGCCGACGCGCCCGGTGCATGTCGCGATCGGGGAACGCCGCCGCCCGCAGCCGTTCGGACAACCTGGCTGGGTGCGGGTCGATACCGTCCATCAAGGCGACCTGGACGGCATCAAGGGCCTCTACCACGTGAACCTGGTGGATGAGGTCACCCAGTTCCAGTGCATCGGCTCGGTCGAGCATATCCACGCCGCCTGCCTGGCCCCGGTCCTCGACGCTCTGCTGCGGGCGTTCCCCTTCACGCTCCACGGCTTCCACGCCGACAACGGCTCGGAGTTCATCAACCGCGAGGTCGCGGCGCTGCTCCAGGGGCTGCACATCGACGCATTCACCAAGTCCCGCGCCCGTCGCAGCACCGACAACGCCCTGGTCGAGAGCAAGAACGGCTCGGTCATCCGCAAGCAGCTCGGTCACGGCCACATCCCCAGCCGCTGTGCCGCGCAGGTCAACGCCTTCACCCAGCAGGTCCTCTCGCCCTATCTCAACTTCCACCGCCCCTGCTTCTTCCCCACCGAAGAAGTCAACCGCAAGGGCCGCGTGCGCAAGCGCTACCGCGACGCCGACATCATGACCCCCTACGAGAAGCTCAAGTCGTTGCCCGACGCCGCCGCCTGCCTGAAGCCCGGAACCACCTTCGCAAAGCTCGACGCGGTCGCGGTCGCGATGAGCGACAACGAAGCCGCGCAGGCGCTCGACGAGGCCCGCACGCGGTTGTTCCGGTCCATCCACCCAGCGGCCTGAAGGTTTGCTCCGGCCCGCTACCGCCGCCTGTCGGTCGGCGTCGTGCTGTTGACGAGCAGGCGCGAGGAAGCTCGAACACCGGACGTGCCAACTCGCGCGGGCGCTGCCGAGCCCGGATCGCCGGCGCCGACGCGCGTCGTCACCGGCTGCGGTCGAATACGGACGGACAGCGATGTCGTCGAGCCCGGATCGCCGGCGCCGACTTGCGTCGTCACCGGCTTCAGCACCACCGAAAGGCGGAAGCGCGACGCCATCAGGCACGAGCGCCGACGACGATCCATCCAGCCGTTGCCGGCCGTTTCACAGCCCCTCGCGTAGTCACGTCCAGCCCCTCTGCTGCCGGTTCCGCGCTCGGCTACCGCACTCCGCAAACGTCCACAGACGGACGTTCGCTCCGCTTGGTCTCCTGCTGTTCAGAACCCGGCAAACCAGACCCTCACCGTTCGGTTGCTACGGCAGCGGCTACAGCACCTTCGCCCTGAACCAGGACGCGCCCAGCGCCGCGTCGTACATCGTGACGGTTCCGCCGCCATGAGCGATAATGCTGCGGTCACGCGCGCCCTCAACGCGGCCCGCGCCAGGACCTGTTTCGATCCGTCGGTTCGGTCGCCTGACAGGCGCGGCTCACGTGCCCCGCTTCAGGCTCATTTCTGGATTGGAAAGGACTAGCGATGGGGGCTGGTGCGCGTCGCTTGACGCACGACCGCGCCGCCGGACTACAATGGCTGGAACGCACGCACCGTGATGACGACCCCGTTGACCACCTGCGCCTGTTGTTGTTGCATGGAGCCCCGAGGGCTCCCCCGCGCCGACGGTCGTCCCGCGTTGCACGCCGAACCGTAAACGAGACTGAGCAAACGACGCACGACCCGAAGGCCCGGGGGGCAGACGCCCTCCGGGCTTTTTTTGTGGCTTCCGGACCGCGAGTGGAACCTGACGTGACGGACTTCGCCCCTACTGCCATTGGATTCGCCGCCGGCCTGCTGGTCGGCGCCACCTCGACCGGCGGCGGCGCGCTGCTGACGCCGGCGCTGATTCTGTTCGCCCGCGTCCCACCGTCGGTCGCCATCGGCTCGGACGTGCTGATCGCCAGCGGCATGAAGCTCTTCGGCGGCGTGTTCTACGCGTTCCGCCGAGAAGTGCACTGGCCAACCGTCGGACGCCTCGCCGCCGGATCGATTCCGGGTGCGCTGGCCGGCATGGCGATCCTCAACCGGCTGCCCGTCGACCGCCTCGAGACATGGCTCACCCACGCCCTGGGCGTCGTGCTGGTGGCCGCCGGCGCGGCGCTCCTGCTGCGCGTGACGCTGGCCGGCCGGCTGCGCCCGCGCCGGACGCCGGCGGCCGCGGTGACGATCGGGCTCGGCTTCGTTACCGGCGTCCTCGTGAGCATGACCAGCATCGGCAGCGGGTCGCTTCTCCTCTGCATGCTGGCGTTGGCCTACCCGCTGGGGGCGCGCGAGACGGTCGGGACCGACCTCGTCCACGCGCTCGTGCTGTCCGTGGTGGCCACGCTGGGCCATGCAAATGCGGGGCGAGTCGACGTCGCCCTGGCCGGGGCGGTACTCGCCGGCGCCATACCGGGTGTATTGACCGGAGCGCGGCTCGCTACCGGCGTGCCGGAACAGTCGCTACGGGCCGCGCTGGCCGTCGTGCTCGTAGCGATCGGCGTTCCGTTGGCGATTTTCGGGATGTGACGGGGGCCCGTGCGCGGCCCCGAAAAGGAGATGCCTCGTGACATTCGACGTAGTCACCGATCGTGGGCACGACCAACGCGGAGACACGCTCGAACGATTCGCCGCCGAGCTCGAAGGCCGGCCGGCCGCCGACCTGCTGCGGTGGGCCGTGGAACGTTACGCGCACCGGCTGACGTTCGCGACCGGATTCGGTCCCGAGGGCTGCGTCCTGATCGATCTGATCGGAAGCCGGCGGCTGCCGATCGATCTGTTCACGCTCGACACCGGCCTCTTCTTCGAAGAGACCTACGCGCTCTGGCGCGGCCTGGAAAAGCGCTACGACCTGACGATCCGCCGCGTGGCCCCGGAGCCGACCCTCGACGAGCAGGCGCTGGCGCACGGCGACCGCCTGTGGGAGCGGGCGCCGGACCGCTGCTGCGGGATCCGCAAAGTGGCGCCGCTCGACGTGGAGCTGGCCCGCGTGGACGCCTGGATCACCGCCATCCGACGCGATCAGACGCCGCAGCGCGCCGGCGCGCGGGTCGTCGAGTGGGACGCGAAGTTCGGGATCGCGAAGATCAACCCGCTCGTCGGGTGGACGAAGCAGGATGTCTGGCGCCACATCGTGGAACACGACGTGCCGTACAATCCGCTGCATGATCTGGGGTATCCGAGCATCGGCTGCCACCCGTGCACGAGCCGGGTGGGACCGGAGGAGGACGATCGCGCGGGGCGCTGGCGCGACAGCGCCAAAACCGAGTGCGGGCTGCACGGCCCGGCGACGGCCCCGCGTTGAGGAGCGATAGGGCGGATGCACCTCTACCCGGCTTTTCTGAAGCTGGCCGGCCGGCGCGTGGTGGTGGTCGGCGCCGGGCCGGTCGCCGCGTCGAAGCTGCGTGGGTTGCTCGACGCGGGGGCCGACGTCACCGTGGTGGCGCCGGAGTGGGTCGACGAGGCGGCCGCGGCGGACGTGACGCGGATCGAACGCGAGTTCCGGCCGGCCGATCTCGACGGCGCGTGGCTCGTCGTGGCGGCGGCGACGCCGGCGGTCAACCGGGAGGTGGCGCGGACTGCCGAGGCCCGGTGCGTGTTCGTCAACGCGGTCGACGATCCGCCGAACGCCAGCCTCTACCTGGGCGGCGTCGTGCGGCGCGCGGGCGTGACCTTCGCCGTCTCGACCGACGGGCGCGCGCCGGCCCTGGCCGGCCTGCTGCGCGAGGGTCTCGACGCCGTGCTGCCGCCGGAGGAGCTCGAGCGCTGGCTGTCCGAGGCTGCCCGGATGCGTGCGCGGTGGCGGGCCGAGCAGGTGCCGATGGAAGCGCGGCGCCCCGAGCTGCTCGACGCGCTCGTCAGGCTGTACGCGCGTGACCGGGACGATACAGGCAACGATTCCGCGGCTGCGCCACCGGAGGCATCGGCGTCATGACGGTCGGCGCGAAACTATCCGCGGCGCCCGACAGGCTCGGCTTCGTGTCGCTTGTCGGCGCCGGTCCCGGGGATCCGGAGTTGCTGACCCTGAAGGCGTCGCGGCGCCTCGCCGAGGCGGACCTCCTGCTGTACGACGGACTCGTTCCGGCCGAGGTCACGGCCCTGGCGACGCGCGCACAGCACTTCAGCGTCAGCAAGCGGGCCGGACAGCCGTCGGTGGACCAGGAGACGATCCACCAGGTTATGATCCGTGGCGCGCGCCGTGGCAAGCGCGTGGTGCGGCTGAAGAACGGCGACCCGTTCCTGCTCGGGCGGGGTGGCGAGGAGGCGCTCGCGCTCCGCGCCGCCGGCATCCCGTTCGAGGTCGTCCCGGGCATCACGGCGGCGGTCGCGGCGCCGGCCCTGGCCGGCATCCCGGTGACGCACCGCGGGCTCGCCGCCGGATTCACGGTGGTGTCGGGACACGCCGCCGAAGCGTTCGAGCCGATCCTGGGCGCGGTGGCGCCCGGATCGATGACGGTGATCGTGCTGATGGGACTGCGGAACCGCGGGCGCCTGGCGGAGACGCTGCTCGGGCGCGGCTGGAACGCCCACACGCCGGCAGCTATCGTGCTGGCCGCATCGACACCGCGGATGCGTCTCTGGACCGGGCGTCTCGACGAGCTCGGAACCGCCCGCCTGGACATCCCGGACGGCGCGCCGGGCACCATCGTCGTCGGCGACGTGGCGAACCTGAGCGCGCGGGTCGGGGGAACGGGGACGCCGGTGCGGACGGCCGGCGCCGTTCTCGCTGCCGACACGGACTCTCGACGGCGCACGCGAGCGAGCAAGGAACGTGTGACATGACCTGGAAAGAAGCACTCGCCGGCCGCATTCCAGCCGACCTCGGCGCGGAGATCGACACCTTCGATAACCAGATCGCCCTGCGGCGGCAGGGCAAGATCGACGAGAAGGTGTTCGCCGAGACGCGTCTCCGCCGCGGCGTCTACGGACAGCGCTACGACAACGGCCAGCGCAACGACGGCACCGGCCCGAAGGCACTGCCCTACCCCTCGGACGGTCTCACCAAGGGTCCCGAGACGGTCTGGGACGCGCCCGGGATGCAGCGGATCAAGATCCCGATGGGCCGACTGACGCCCGACCAGATGGACACGCTGGCGGACCTGGCCGAGGAGTACAGCGACGGTGTGTGCCATGTGACGACGCGCCAGGACATCCAGCTCCACTTCATCCATCTCGAAGACACGCCCGATCTGATGCGCCGGCTCGCCGCGGTCGGGATCACCACCCGCGAGGCGTGCGGCAACACCGTTCGCAACGTCACTGCCTGTCCCCTGGCCGGGGTCTGCCGCGACGAGACGTTCGACGTCACGCCGCACGCCGAGGCGTGCATGCGTTTCCTGCTCGGCCACCCGGATGCACAGGACTTCGGACGCAAGTTCAAGGTGGCGTTCTCGGGCTGCCGCGAGCACGCGTGCGGGCTCGTGTCGATGCACGACCTGGGCCTGATCGCGGTCACCCGCATCGAGAACGGCGTCGAGCGGCACGGATTCGAGACCTACGTCGGCGGCGGCCTCGGCGCGGTGCCGCACCAGGCCCGGCTGTTCGACGAGTTCCTGCCCGTGGAGGAGCTGCTGCCGCTCGCGCAGGCCATCTCCCGGGTGTTCGCCCGGCTCGGCGAGAAGCGTAACCGCGCCCGCGCGCGGATCAAGTTCCTGGTGGCGCACCTCGGCCTCGACGAGTTCAAACGGCTCGTCCTCGAAGAGCGCGCCGCACTGCCCGAGGACCCGCGCTGGACCGCGCACCTGGCGGGCGCACCGGCGGCAGCCGAGCAGCCGCACGAGCCGGCAGCGGCGGCCGACGGCGGCGGGTCGAACGGCTTCGCGGGCTGGGCGCGCACCAACGTCTACCGCCAGCGCCAGAGCGACTACGCCACCGTCACCGTCGCGCTGCCGCTCGGCGACCTGACCGCCCACCAGACGCGCCGCCTCGCCGATCTCGCGCGGAAGTACGTCGGCGGCGCGATGCGGGCGACGGTCGAGCAGAACATCGTCCTGCGCTGGGTCAGCGAGGCCGACCTGCCCGCGCTGCACCGCGAGCTGTCGGCCATCGGGCTGGGCCTGGCAGGAGCCGGGACCCTGGCCGACATCACCGCCTGCCCCGGCACCGATACCTGCAAGCTCGGCATCGCCTCGTCGCGCGGCATCGCGGCGGAGCTCACGTCGCGGCTCTCCGAACGCGCCGCCGCGGGCGCTTTCGACCCGGCCGTCGAAGGGCTGCGCATCAAGACGAGCGGCTGCTTCAACTCGTGCGGCCAGCACCACATCGCCGACCTCGGCTTCTACGGAGTGAGCCGCAATATCGGCGGCTACGCCGTGCCCCACTTCCAGGTGGTGCTCGGCGGCCAGTGGCTCGACAACGCCGGCTCCTACGGACTGGCCTCCGGCGCCGTCCCGTCGAAGCGCATTCCGGAGGTTGTCGAGCGCATCACCGGGCGGTTCGTCGCCGAACGGCGCGAGTCGGAATCGTTCCAGGACTACACGCGCCGCATCGGCAAGCGCGCCCTGCGCGAGATGTTCGCCGACCTGGCGACCGTTCCCGTCCACGACGAGGACGCGTCGTTCTATTCGGACTGGGGCGACCCGCGCGAGTTCACTCTCGGCGACATGGGCGTCGGCGAGTGCGCCGGCGAGGTCGTGTCGCTGACCGAGTTCGATCTCGCGGCGGCCGAGGCCCGCATCTTCGAGGCGCAGTCGCGGCTCGAGGAGCAGGCGGTCCCGGAGGCCGACGAGCTGGCCTACGGCGCAATGCTGCTCGGCGCGCGGGGGCTGATCAAGTCCGAGTTCATCGACATCGGCGACAACCCGGACGCCATCGTCCGCGAGTTCCGCACGCGGTTCTTCGACACGCAGCTTTTCTTCGACAAGTACGCCGGCGGCAAGTTCGCGATGTACCTCTTCCGGCGGCACGAGTCGGGCCCGCGGCGGGCGCCCGACGCGGTGCACCACCTGATCGAGGAGGCGCAGCTCTTCCTGGAGGCCTGCCACGCGTGCCAGGCGCGGCTCGCCGCGCGTCCGGCGGCCGGCATGCCGGCCGCAACCGAGGGGCGGGCCCGGTAGATGGGATACGACGCCGCGGCGCTGCAGCGCTTCGCCCTCAAGCTGTTCGCCGAGCCTGCGTCGGCGGGCGAGCCCAGCACGATCATCCCGGTCTTCCACCGCTGGATTCAGGAGAGCGCGGTCCCCGGCCTCCTGATCGACGTGGCGGACTACACCCACCTCGTCGACGGTCCGAGCGTGCTCCTCGTGGCTCACGAAGCGAACTACGCACTCGACGGGATCGGCGGGCGGCCGGGTCTGTCGTACACCCGCAAGCAGCCGTCGGAAGGAACTCTCCCGGAGCGACTGGCGACCGCCGCGGGCGCGCTGATCACTGCCGCGCTGCGCCTGGAGGAAGATACCTCCCGCATGACAGGCGGTGGTGTCACGTTCCACGGCAACGAGATCGAGTTCGTGGCCAACGACCGCCTCGCCGCGCCACGGACCGCCGATGCCGAGACCGCGCTGCGGGAGGAGCTTGCCGCGTTCGGCGACCGGATATTCGGCGGCGCGGAAATCGACATCCGGCCCCTGGACGAAGCGGACCGCCTCGGCTTCGCGCTGAGGACGGCAGGGCCCGTAGCTCTCGGTACGCTGCTGTCCAGGTTAGAGTGAGCTCTGGAGCAGGCGAGCCACGCCGCGGATCTCGGGAAGACCGATGCTGTCCAGCTTCACGATCTTGCGTGAAAACGACTACGTCAACTCTCCCTCCCACAGTCGGCGCACGAAGGTCTCCGCCGGCAGGATGTCGATGCCGTCCTCGGTGCGCCGGGCGCGGGGCTCCAGGCAGGCTACCACTCGCCGGCCGACGCCCTGGTGGTCGACCACCAGGCTGCGCAACCCCTTCAGGTGATCCCGGGTGATCCGGGCGCTGGCCTTCGCCTCGACGGCAACTTGCATGTCGCCGAGCACGAAGTCGACCTCGGTGCCCCCGGCCAACCGCCAGCAGGTGAGCTGGCCGTCCCACTCCCGGTAGTCGATGAACGCGGAGAGCTCGTGGAACACCCAGTTCTCGAATGCCAGGCCGTAGAGCTCGGAGCCGGGCAACAGCTCGCCGCGGCGCGCGAGGCGGTTCACCACGCCGACGTCCGCGAAGTAGAACTTCGGCGCGCCGATCGTCCGACGCTTGGCACGCTTGCGCCACGCCGGGAGGCTCCGCCCCAGCAGCGTATCCTCCAGAATCTGGAAGTAGCCCTTGACCGTGTTGCTGGACACACCGCACTCGCGGGCGATGTTCGAACAGTTGATCATGGCGCCGTCTCCGAGCGCCGCCGCGTCCAGGAAGCCGGCGAACGCCGGCAGGTTGCGGACCAGCCCCTCCGCGGCGATCTCCTCCCTCAGGTAGTCGGCAATGTAGGCGTCGAGCAGGCGCCGTGGCCGGTTTGCCTGGAACATCCGCGGCAGGTAGCCGTGGTTGAGTAGCCGCGGGAGGTCGAAGCCGCTTCCGACCTCCCGCGCCGTGACGCCATGCAGGTGGTAGCGAAACGCCCGCCCGCCGAGCAGATTCGCCGCGCCGCGCCTGACCTTCCGCGCACTCGACCCGCACAGCGCAAAGTGGAGGCCGCGGTTCTCGATCAGCCAGTGGACTTCGTCGAGCAGGGCGGGAACCTTCTGGATCTCGTCGATGACGACCTGCCCTGCCGGCTGCAGCCCTTCCGCATCGATCTCCTGCCGCAGTAACTCCGGATTCACCGCGTAGCGGCGGAACTCGTCGGCCTTCAGCAGGTCCACCCAACGCGCCGCGGGATAGCACCGCTTGAGCAGCGTGCTCTTCCCGGTCTGGCGCGGTCCCCACAGGAAGAAGGTCTCCTGCCCGGAGGCGGGAAGCGGAAGAGTACGCTCGAACATGTGAGCCGCTTGCAAAACTCTTGGCGTAGCTCGGCTCGGAGCACAAGTTCTTCTGGTGAACATCGTTTTGCCTGGATCCCGACCGAGAATGCGGGGCGGGAGGACCGGCGGCGACCCAAGAGGCGGAAATCAGGGAGTTCGAGGGTTTTCCCACCGGGCGTTGGAGACACCGGTTGGTGACTGACGCCTGTCGGGCGACCGGAAGGGGATGCGCGTTGGCCGGCGAGGCGTTGGTTTACGTCACCAGCCGCAGGAGCTGGTCGGCGGTGAGCGCCAGCACGCCGAACATGCAGTGGCACATCACCTTCGCGTTGCCGCGGACTCGGACGTGGCGCCCGCCGAACTCGTCCTTGAGTCGGCCATTGACGCGCTCACCCGCCGTGCGTTCGTTGTACCGAACCTGTTCGGGAAGCTGCAAGCCGAGACGCTTCAGGCGCCGGGCTTCGGTCTGCAGTTCTTCGGCCAGCGCAGTGTCACGGCGGGGGTTGATATCGATCAGCGGGACGTGGCCGAGTGCGCGGCTGTGCTCGCGGATCTGCACCGCGTCGTAGGCGGCATCCATCAGGTCATACAGATTGTCCACCCGCTGGGCCGACAGGGTGGCCAGTGGAACGGCGGCCTGGCTGTCGTGCAGCGAGGCGGACGTCAGGATGCAACTGACCGGAATCTGGCCGTCGGCCACGTCGATGTGCAACTTGTAGCCGACCCAGGTGTCCCTGTAGCCCTTGCTGTTCTTCTTCGTGCCCACACTGCACTCGGCCGGCAGGTCGTCGAGCATCTCCTGCAGGGTCATGCTCGGTTGCCGGTCGAGGCGTTTGCGTGTCTTGGGCCGTTCTTCACCCTTCTTCGGCCGCCCCCGCTTGCGCTTGGGCGGCGGAGGCGACTTCTCCTTCGCGGCCGGCTTCTCGCGCCCCTCGATGGCCGTCGAGTCTCGGGACAGATGGCCCACCAAACGGTCGCCGTGCGTCTTCCGGAGCAACGCTTCATGCACGCGCTGGGGCAACTGGGAGTGGGCGAATTCGGCGAAGGCGCGAGAGAAGACCGACTCGCTTGGCATCTCGCGCCGCCGCTCCCAGCCGCAGATGCGGCGCAGCACCACGTCGGTGGCCAACCGGTCCAGCAGCAGGCGCGTGGTCGGCATGTCGTAGACCGCCTTGGCGACGAAGGCGCGCGCCACCGCCGCGCGGTCCTTGCGGGGGCGGCCCGGCATCCGCAAGCGCGAGGGAATCATCTGCTCGATACGGATCACCTCGAGGGTCTGCACCAACTGCTGCTGTTTCTCGGTCAGCGAACCCAACACCTGCTCCAACCGGGGAAACAGGCCCTGTTGGATTGACTCCCAGTAGGCGGCGAACGAGGCGCGCAGGTTCTGCATGGCTTGACTGCTCCCAGCGCCTACTATATATAGTAGTGTAGGAGTGAGGTCAAGGAGGGAACCGATGGGCCGCCGGAACCCGATGCGCCGGTACAGCGAACAATACGATGCGCTCAAGGCGGAGTTGCAAACGCTCGGGTTTGTCCGCCAGGGCAGTATCCAGACCCGCCGTCTCACGTGCGGGAAGCCTGCCTGCCGCTGCCACCGCGACCCGGACGCGCGTCACGGCCCGTACCGCTACTGGACACACAAGGTGCGCGGAAAAACGGTCAGCCTGCTGCTCTCCGAAGACGAACTCGCCCTCTACCAGGAGTGGCTCGAGAACAACCGCGAACTGGAACGGGTCGTGAGGGAAATGCGCCACGTCTCGTCGCGCGCGCTCGCCCTCATAACCGACCGGGAGGTCCCAGAGGTCCCTTGAGACCCCGTGTCTCCGGTTCCCCGGCGCCGGTGACGGCTGCTATCCTAATCCTACGAACGCTGCGTCCCACCCCGCTGACCGTCCGTTCCCTCTGCCTCGGGTAGGAAAACCCGGCCGACCAAGGGTTTTGCAAGAGGCTCATGTACTTAAAATTATCATGAGAGCCGCTTGCAAAACTCTTGGCGTAGCTCGGCTCGGAGCACAAGTTCTTCTGGTGAACATCGTTTTGCCTGGATCCCGACCGAGAATGCGGGGCGGGAGGACCGGCGGCGACCCAAGAGGCGGAAATCAGGGAGTTCGAGGGTTTTCCCACCGGGCGTTGGAGACACCGGTTGGTGACTGACGCCTGTCGGGCGACCGGAAGGGGATGCGCGTTGGCCGGCGAGGCGTTGGTTTACGTCACCAGCCGCAGGAGCTGGTCGGCGGTGAGCGGCCAGCACGCCGAACATGCAGTGGCACATCACCTTCGCGTTGCCGCGGACTCGGACGTGGCGCCCGCCGAACTCGTCCTTGAGTCGGCCATTGACGCGCTCACCCGCCGTGCGTTCGTTGTACCGAACCTGTTCGGGAAGCTGCAAGCCGAGACGCTTCAGGCGCCGGGCTTCGGTCTGCAGTTCTTCGGCCAGCGCAGTGTCACGGCGGGGGTTGATATCGATCAGCGGGACGTGGCCGAGTGCGCGGCTGTGCTCGCGGATCTGCACCGCGTCGTAGGCGGCATCCATCAGGTCATACAGATTGTCCACCCGCTGGGCCGACAGGGTGGCCAGTGGAACGGCGGCCTGGCTGTCGTGCAGCGAGGCGGACGTCAGGATGCAACTGACCGGAATCTGGCCGTCGGCCACGTCGATGTGCAACTTGTAGCCGACCCAGGTGTCCCTGTAGCCCTTGCTGTTCTTCTTCGTGCCCACACTGCACTCGGCCGGCAGGTCGTCGAGCATCTCCTGCAGGGTCATGCTCGGTTGCCGGTCGAGGCGTTTGCGTGTCTTGGGCCGTTCTTCACCCTTCTTCGGCCGCCCCCGCTTGCGCTTGGGCGGCGGAGGCGACTTCTCCTTCGCGGCCGGCTTCTCGCGCCCCTCGATGGCCGTCGAGTCTCGGGACAGATGGCCCACCAAACGGTCGCCGTGCGTCTTCCGGAGCAACGCTTCATGCACGCGCTGGGGCAACTGGGAGTGGGCGAATTCGGCGAAGGCGCGAGAGAAGACCGACTCGCTTGGCATCTCGCGCCGCCGCTCCCAGCCGCAGATGCGGCGCAGCACCACGTCGGTGGCCAACCGGTCCAGCAGCAGGCGCGTGGTCGGCATGTCGTAGACCGCCTTGGCGACGAAGGCGCGCGCCACCGCCGCGCGGTCCTTGCGGGGGCGGCCCGGCATCCGCAAGCGCGAGGGAATCATCTGCTCGATACGGATCACCTCGAGGGTCTGCACCAACTGCTGCTGTTTCTCGGTCAGCGAACCCAACACCTGCTCCAACCGGGGAAACAGGCCCTGTTGGATTGACTCCCAGTAGGCGGCGAACGAGGCGCGCAGGTTCTGCATGGCTTGACTGCTCCCAGCGCCTACTATATATAGTAGTGTAGGAGTGAGGTCAAGGAGGGAACCGATGGGCCGCCGGAACCCGATGCGCCGGTACAGCGAACAATACGATGCGCTCAAGGCGGAGTTGCAAACGCTCGGGTTTGTCCGCCAGGGCAGTATCCAGACCCGCCGTCTCACGTGCGGGAAGCCTGCCTGCCGCTGCCACCGCGACCCGGACGCGCGTCACGGCCCGTACCGCTACTGGACACACAAGGTGCGCGGAAAAACGGTCAGCCTGCTGCTCTCCGAAGACGAACTCGCCCTCTACCAGGAGTGGCTCGAGAACAACCGCGAACTGGAACGGGTCGTGAGGGAAATGCGCCACGTCTCGTCGCGCGCGCTCGCCCTCATAACCGACCGGGAGGTCCCAGAGGTCCCTTGAGACCCCGTGTCTCCGGTTCCCCGGCGCCGGTGACGGCTGCTATCCTAATCCTACGAACGCTGCGTCCCACCCCGCTGACCGTCCGTTCCCTCTGCCTCGGGTAGGAAAACCCGGCCGACCAAGGGTTTTGCAAGAGGCTCATGATGAATTTAAATGTCGGGTCGGAGGAGGCGCGCCCCGCGGGCGCTGGCCTCCGTCCGCCGCTCAAACGGTACGTGCGGTTTTCCCGCATACCGCTTTCACGAAGACGTCTTCGCGTGATGAGGACCGATGGAGGAATCAAAGAGTGGACCATCCTCCGGCCCGTCGGGTTCAGCCAGTCGGCAAGTCTCCTCGGTCGCTGATGTTGGGGTCTTTCACTCATGGAACTGTCCACCTCAGCGCCCTTGCTCATCTCACCGTCCTGTCTGGTCCCGACCGTCTTCGCCGGCCGCCTTCCCCAACCCACTCGGTTGCCGCCCCCTGACGGTCACGCGGCTTTCACCGCGCTTCAGGTACTATTCGGCCGTCCGACTCCTCGACGAGCATCCCTTCCCACTTCGCTCTCGCTTATAGGGTCAGTTGCCGCGGCGCCACCCGCGGACCCGCCGAGGTCTCCCAGGGTCACGCACTGGTCTTCCATACCGTGCCGCCCGCAAACACCTTGGTGCGGTGGGTGGATGAGATCGCCTTCGCCTCTGTAGTGCAGGCTCGACCTTGCCCCACCTTTGGCCGACCGGTTCGTCATGGGGTCGCCCCCTCGACTACGGCCCGGTACTGCTCCGCAAACCCTTCGGACCCCACCTCACGGTGGGCGCCCTGTCCTCCGCAGTTCCGTCGTGGCGGCTCCAGGTCCACCTTGGCTGTGTCCGGCTTTCGCCTGCGTGCCCGTGTAGGTGTCTCCATACCTGCCACCTGCGGCCGGCGAGGCATTACCCCCGCCTTTGGATACGGCCCCCCTCATCCGGGGGCCGGAGGGACTTCAACCCTCCTGACCAGTGCGCTGCCTGGCGCACACTACAGAGAATCCGACAGCTTATTGAGTCCGCGGCGCGGACGACACCCGCACCGACTTCACGCCCCACACCGACGCTGTCCGGTTGACAGTCCTGACCGGCGGATCTCGGACTGAATCAGTTTCACTAATAGAAAGAACGCTTGCCATTAGCTGCGGACGTAGGTACAGTGGCGGGTTCATGCATCTGGAGGCGCTCAACATCTTCTGCGACGTGGTCCGGCACCAGAGCTTCTCGCGGGGCGCGCTGGCCAACTCGGTCAGCCAGTCCGCGGCGAGCCAGGCGGTGCGTCAGCTCGAGCGGCGCCTCGGCGCGCAGTTGATAGACCGGTCGCGCCGTCCGTGGCAACTGACGCCGGAGGGCAAGCTCTTCTTCCAGGGCTGCCAGGAGATCGTCGACCGCTACCACGAGCTCGAGGAAGCGGTGCAGCGTCGGCAGGATCCGTCCGGCTATACGGTGCGCCTGGCGTCCATCTATTCCGTCGGGCTGCACGATCTGAGCCTGTACGTCGACCGGTTTCGCGCGGCGGTACCCGGCGCCCATGTCGACATCGAGTACATGCATCCGGACGAGATCCCGACGCGCATCCAGAACGATCAGTCGGACATCGGCTTGCTCGCGTTCGCCGCGCCGGGCCGCGACCTGACGGTGGTCCCGTGGCAGCAGCAGACCATGGCCGTTGCCTGTCCACCGGCCCACCGCTTCGCACGCCGGACGACGGCGCTCGGACCGTCGGAGCTGGATGGTACGGCATTCGTGACGTTCGACCGCGCGCTCCCGGTCCGACGCGAGCTCGACCGCTACCTGCGGCGGCACGGCGTCGACGTCGACGTCGTCGCCGAGTTCGACACCATCGAGAACATCAAGCAGGCGGTGGAGGACGGTGCCGGGGTCGCGATTCTTCCGGGATCGACCCTGCGGCGCGAAGTGGAGCGGCAGACACTCGTGGCCGTCCCCCTGGACACGCTCGACGGCGAAGCGGCGTTCGTGCGGCCTCTGAGCATCGTCCACCGGCGTCGGCGGCGGCTCAATCCGGCCGTGACCGAGTTCATTCGGCTGCTTCGGCTCGACAGCGCCGGGCGGGCCGCTGAAGCGCCGGCGAACCGCCCTGGCGCGGCCGAGGATCCGCATGCCGACGCCGCGGCCACGGTCGCACAGGTGGCGCCCGTCACGGGCACACCGTAACCGGCGGCGGATTCTCCGGATCTCGAACCGATGAAGGCGACCATGCAGAATTCACGCCTCAATCCCCGCACCGCCGGCGCGATGCCGCGCGCCGAGGGGCTGTACGACCCGCGCTTCGAGCACGACTCGTGCGGCGTCGGTTTCGTCGTGAACATCAAGGGCAAGCGGTCGCACGAGCTCGTCCGGCAGGCGTTCGAAGTCTCCGTGAATCTGCTGCACCGCGGCGCGTGCGGCTGCGAGGTGAACACGGGCGACGGCGCCGGGATGCTCCTGCAGCTTCCGCACAGGTTCTTCCGCAAGGCGGCTCCTGCCGCCGGGTTCGAGTTGCCGGAGCCGGGCGGCTACGGCGTCGGCATGGTGTTCCTGCCGCGCGACGGCGCCGAACGGCGGCAGGTGGAGGAGACGTTCGGCCGCGTCGTCGTCGAGGAGGGCCAGCGCCTGCTCGGCTGGCGCGACGTGCCGACGGACAGCGGACACCTCGGCGCCACCGCGAGGAGTGGTGAGCCCGTCATCCGCCAGATCTTCATTGGACGCGGGCCGGCTCCGGACGACGCGGCGGACGCGGCGGCGCGGTTCGAACGGAAGCTGTACGTCATCCGCAACCGCGCGGCGCACGAGGCCGACCGGCTCCAGCTTCGGGAGCGCGAGCTCTTCTACGTCGCCAGCCTGTCGTCGAACACCATCGTCTACAAGGGGATGCTGATCGCGGACCAGGTCGAGCGGATGTTCCCCGACCTCGCGGACCCGGACGTGGAGTCGGCCCTCGCGCTCGTGCATTCCCGTTTCAGCACGAACACGTTCCCCTCGTGGCCGCTGGCCCACCCGTACCGCTACTGCGCGCACAACGGCGAGATCAACACGCTGCGGGGCAACATCAACTGGATGCGGGCCCGCGAGGCGCTCTGCCGGTCGGACCTCTTCGGCGACGATCTGCAGAAGGTGTTTCCGTTGATTCGCGAAGGTCAGAGCGATACCGCGACGTTCGACAACGTGCTGGAGTTCCTGGCCCTGACCGGCCGCCCGCTCGCCCACGCGGTCCTGATGATGATTCCGGAGCCGTGGAGCAACCACGAATCGATGAGCCCGGAGCGCAAGGCGTTCTACGAGTACCACGCCTCGCTCATGGAGCCGTGGGACGGCCCGGCCTCGATCGCCTTCACCGACGGCACGGTCATCGGGGCGGTGCTCGACCGCAACGGGCTGCGGCCCTCGCGCTACTACGTCACGAAGGACGACATGGTGATCATGGCGTCCGAGGTGGGCGTCCTCGACATCCCGCCGGAGAACGTACTGGTCAAGGAGCGGCTGCATCCGGGCCGCATCTTCCTGGTCGACACGGCGCAGGGCCGGATCGTCGACGACGAGGAGATCAAGCGCGACCTCGCGCGGGAGCGGTCCTACGCCGCATGGCTGAAGCAGGAGCTGGTCCATATCGACGACCTGCCGCCGGCCCCCGGCGCCCCGGCCGAGCCGCAGGAGGCGGTGCGCACCCTGCAGCGGGCCTTCGGCTACACCGAGGAGGACCTGCGGATCCTCATCGCGCCGATGGCGCAGAACGGCGCCGAGCCGATCGGCTCGATGGGCACCGACACCGCACTCGCGGTCCTCTCGGACCGCTCGCGGCTGCTCTACGACTACTTCAAGCAGCTCTTCGCCCAGGTGACCAACCCGCCGCTCGACGCGATCCGCGAGGAGCTGGTCACCGACATGGGGTCGACCCTCGGCGCCGAGGCCAACCTGCTGGCCCCCGACGCGCGGTCGTGTCATCACGTCAAGGTCGATGCGCCGCTGATCACGAACGACGACCTGGCGAAGCTGCGGCGCCTGCACGATCCGGCGTTCCGGACCGCGACCCTGCCGATGCTGTTCGATCCCCGCGCCGGGGCGGCGGGCCTCGAGCAGGCCATGGACGAGCTGTACCGGGCGGCCAGCGAATCCGTCGCCGGCGGGGCGACGCTGCTCGTCTTGTCCGACCGCGGGGTCGATCGCGAGCACGCGCCGGTACCGGCCCTGCTGGCCACGGCCGGCGTCCACCACCACCTCGTACGGGAAGGCTCCCGAACGCGCTGCTCGCTGATCGTCGAGACCGGCGAAGCACGCGAGTGCCATCACATGGCCCTGCTCGTGGGCTACGGCGCGGCGGTCGTCAACCCGTATCTCGCCTTCGAGACTATCGAGGGGCTGCGTGCCGACGGCGAGGTGCAGGACCTCGACCAGGCGCAGGCGGTCCGCAACTACATCAAGGCAAGCACCAAGGGCGTGCTCAAGGTGATGTCCAAGATGGGCATCTCCACGCTCCAGAGCTACCGCGGCGCCCAGATCTTCGAGGCGGTCGGGCTCGACAAGGCGTTCGTCGACCGCTGCTTCACGTGGACCGCGTCGCGCATCGGCGGGATCGGCATCGACACGGTGGCCGAGGAGGTCGTCCGCCGCCACGCGCGGGCGTTCGCCGAGCGTGGCCGCGACGACGACGAGCTGGATGCGGGCGGCGAGTACCAGTGGCGCCGCGACGGCGAGTACCACCTGTTCAATCCCGAGACAGTCTTCAAGCTGCAGCACGCCAGCCGCAGCAACCAGGCCACCGTTTATCGAGACTATGCCCGGCTCGTCAACGACCAGAGCCGCCAGCGGGCGACGTTGCGCGGCCTGCTCGAGCTGAAGCCGGCGGCCGAGCCGATCCCGCTCGAAGAGGTCGAGCCGGCCGAGGCGATCTTCAAGCGCTTCGCCACCGGCGCCATGTCGTACGGCTCGATCAGCGCCGAGGCGCACGAGACGCTGGCCATTGCCATGAACCGGCTCGGCGGCAAGTCGAACACCGGTGAAGGAGGCGAGGACCCGGCTCGATTCATCCCGGACGAGAACGGCGACCTGCGCCGCAGCGCCGTCAAGCAGGTGGCCTCGGGCCGCTTCGGCGTAACCAGCGAGTACCTCGTCAACGCGGACGACCTGCAGATCAAGATGGCGCAGGGCGCCAAGCCCGGCGAGGGCGGGCAGCTCCCCGGCTTCAAGGTCTATCCGTGGATCGCGAAGGTGCGCTACTCGACGCCGGGCGTCGGTTTGATCTCGCCCCCGCCGCATCACGACATCTACTCTATCGAGGATCTGGCCCAGCTCATCCACGACCTGAAGAACTCGAACCCGGACGCGCGGGTGCACGTGAAGCTGGTGGCGGAGGTCGGCGTCGGCACGGTGGCGGCCGGCGTCTCGAAGGCGCATTCGGACGTCGTGCTCATCTCGGGGCACGACGGCGGCACCGGCGCGTCGCCGCTGACGAGCATCAAGCACGCCGGCGTGCCGTGGGAGCTCGGCCTCGCCGAAACGCAGCAGGTGCTGGTCCTGAACGACCTGCGCGACCGGATCGTCGTCCAGGTCGACGGGCAGATGAAGACCGGCCGCGACGTGGTCATCGCCGCGCTGCTCGGCGGCGAGGAGTACGGCTTCTCCACGGCGCCGCTCGTGGTCTCCGGCTGCATCATGATGCGCGTCTGCCACCTCGACACCTGTCCGGTCGGCATCGCCACCCAGAACCCGAAGCTGCGCGAGCGCTACTCCGGCAAGGCGGAGTTCGTCGAGAACTATTTCCGGTTCGTCGCCGAGGAGATCCGGGAGCTGATGGCGCAGCTCGGCTTCCGCACCATGGACGAGATGATCGGCCGGGCCGACCGCCTGGACGTTCGCCGGGCGGTGGACCACTGGAAGGCGCGCGGCGTCGACCTGTCGACGATTCTGCACCAGCCCGAAGTCCCGGACACGGTCGGCCGCCGCTGCGTGCAGCCGCAGGACCACGGCCTCGACCGCGCTCTGGACAACACGCTCATCGAGCGCTGCGCCGAGGCCATCGAGCACCGCCGCCCGGTGGAGATCTCGCTGCCGATCCGCAACGTCAACCGGACGGTCGGAACGATGCTCGGGTCCAGGATCAGCCGGCGGTGGGGCGCGCAGGGTCTCCCGGACGGCACGATCCGGATCGCGTTCACCGGCTCCGCCGGGCAGAGCTTCGGCGCATTCGTGCCGCGCGGCGTCTCGATGACGGTCGAAGGCGACGCGAACGACTACTTCGGCAAGGGGCTGTCGGGCGGGCGGCTCGTGATCTTCCCACCCGCGAGCTCGACCTTCACGCCGGAGAAGAACATCATCATCGGCAACGTGGCCCTGTACGGCGCCACCGGAGGCGAGGCGTTCGTGCGCGGCGTCGCGGGCGAACGCTTTGCGGTCCGCAACAGCGGCGCGCACGCCGTCGTCGAAGCGGTCGGCGACCACGGCTGCGAGTACATGACCGGCGGCCGCGTGGTCGTCATCGGATCTACGGGTCGCAATTTCGCGGCCGGCATGAGCGGGGGCGTCGCCTACGTGCTGAACGCGGACGGAGACTTCGAACGCCGCTGCAATCCGGGCATGGTCGACCTCGAGCCCCTGGCGGACGACGACCTGCTGCTCGTCGAGGAACTGCTGACCCGGCACGTCGACACGACCGGCAGCACCGTGGCCGGCGGACTTCTCGCGGAATGGGACACCGCTTGCCGGCGGTTCGTCAGGGTGATGCCGCGAGACTACAAGCGTGTGCTGCAGGCCGAGGCGCGGGCGCGCGCCGAAGCGCGCCAGCCGCAGTTCGCCGAGCTAATCGGCGTACAGTGACATACGGAGACCGATGGGCAAGCTGAAGGGATTTCTCGAAATCGAAAGGCAGGCGGCGCCGAAGCGGCCGACCGGCGAGCGGCTCGCCGACTGGAACGAGGTCTACCTGCCGTACGCGACGCCCGACATGCAGGCGCAGGGCGCCCGCTGCATGGACTGCGGCATTCCGTTCTGCCACCAGGGATGTCCCCTCGGCAACCTGATCCCCGACTGGAACGACCTCGTCTACCGCGGCAGGTGGCGCAGCGCAATCGACCGGCTGCACAAGACCAACAACTTCCCCGAATGGACCGGTCGGCTCTGCCCGGCGCCGTGCGAGGGATCCTGCGTGCTGGCGATCGACGGCGACGCGGTGACCATAAAGTCCGTGGAGCTCGCGATCGTCGAGCACGCCTTCGACGAAGGGTGGATCGCGCCGGCGCCGCCGGCAGTGCGCACTGGCAAGTCGGTGGCGGTCATCGGATCCGGGCCGGCGGGGCTCGCCGCTGCCGACCAGCTCAACCGAGCCGGCCATACCGTCACGGTCTTCGAGAAGTCGGATCGCATCGGCGGCCTGCTGCGGTACGGCATCCCCGAGTTCAAGATGGAGAAGCGCTTCCTCAACCGGCGGCTCACCGTCATGGAAGGCGAGGGGGTGCAGTTCCGGACCGGAGTCAACGTCGGCGTGGATGTCTCCGCGGCCCGACTCCGCGCCGAGCACGACGCGCTGCTGCTCGCCGGCGGCGCCGGTTGGCCCCGCGATCTGAAGGTTCCGGGGCGGGAGCTGCGCGGCATCCATTTCGCGATGGATTATCTGACGCAGCAGAACCGCCGCAACGAAGGCGACGTCGTGCCCGCCGCGGAGACGATTACCGCGAAGGACAAGCGGGTCGTCATCATCGGCGGTGGCGATACCGGCGCCGACTGCCTCGGCACCGTGCACCGGCAGGGAGCGGCGTCGGTGGCGCAGTTCGAGCTGCTGCCCCAGCCACCGCAGCAGCGAGACCCCGACAACCCCTGGCCGACCTGGCCCAACATCTTCCGGGTGTCGGCGGCGCACGAAGAGGGCGGCGACCGCGTGTACTCCGTGTCGACCGAGCGCTTCTCGGGAACCGACGACGGCCGCGTCGACCGGCTGCACGGCATCAAGGTGGCGTTGCGTCGTGAGAACGGCCGGCCGACGTTCGACCGGGTCGCCGGCAGCGAGTTCGAGATGGAAGTCGACCTGGTCCTGCTCGCGATGGGCTTCCTGGGACCGGAACGGCCCGGGCTGCTCACCGAGCTCGGGATCCGGCTGACCGACCGCGGCAACGTCTGGCGCGACGAGAACTGGATGACCAGCGTGCCGTCCGTGTTCGCCGCCGGCGACATGCAGCGCGGCCAGTCGCTCGTCGTCTGGGCCATCGCCGAGGGCCGCAGCGCCGCGCGGGGCATCGACGCCTGGCTGATGGGAGCGTCCGACCTGCCGGCGCCCGTGTAGTTTTCCGCCACCCGGCGGTGGGCAACCTCGTCGCCCGGCCCGGGCGAGACATCGCCGACCGACTTCCACGGCAGCCGTTCTCGTGTTGGCACGTTCTTTGAGTAGCCACACGGGGATGGCTACACGTACGCGTGCCGCACGCGCTGCAACGTCCCGTGCACGGCCGGTGTCCCCGGCCACCGGCGAGTCACGTCCGATGTCGAAGACGAAGCTCAAGGGCCTGTCGACCGACGCGAAGCCGCTCGTGATGCTCGCCGAGGTCAACCAGGCGCTGACCGTCGGGAGGACGCCGCGCGAGGGCCTGCAACGGGCGCTGGAGATCCTCGATCACGACTACGGCGTGATCCGCAGCGCGGTCGTCCTCGCCGACGCGAACTCGGGGCGCCTGCGGGTGGAAAACTCCGCCGGCGTGCCCGACGAAGGCAGACATGCCGAATGGGAGATGGGCGAGGGGATCACGGGCCGCGTCGTCGCCAGCGGCAAGCCCGTGGTCATTCCCCAGATCAGCCAGGAGCCGGCTTTCCTGCACCGGACCGGCCGCCGGCCCCAGGGCGCGCGCTCCGAGATCACCTTCATGTGCGTGCCGATCCCCGGGGCGCGCAAGGCGCTGGGCTCGCTCAATATCGATTTTCCGTTCGAACGCGCGCGCCAGTACGACCGCGACCTGCACGTCTGTCGCGTGGTGGCCAGCATGTTCGGGCAGGCGATCCGCCTGAAGGAGGCGGCCGAGGTCGAACGCCAGCGCCTCCTGGCCGAGAACACGCACCTGAAGGCGGAGCTGAAGGAACGCTACGACTTCTCCCAGATCATCGGGACCAGCGGACCGATGCGGCAGGTGTACGAGCAGATCGCGCAGGTCACCGGCACGAATACCACGGTGCTGGTCCGCGGCGAGTCCGGCACCGGCAAGGAGCTCATCGCGCACGCCATCCACTACAACTCCCCGCGCGCCAAGAAGCCGTTCATCAAGGTGAGCTGTGCCGCTCTGCCCGATTCCCTGATCGAGGCCGAGCTCTTCGGCCACGAGAAGGGCGCGTTCACCGGCGCCGCGGCGCGCAAGAAGGGACGCTTCGAGCTGGCCGACGGAGGCACGCTGTTCCTCGACGAGATCGGCGACATCAACCTGTCCACGCAGGTCAAGCTGCTGCGCGTGCTGCAGGAGAAGGAGTTCGAGAGGCTCGGCGGCGTGACGCCCGTCAAGACCAACGTGCGCCTGATCGCAGCCACCAACGCCGACCTCGAGAAGGCCATCGCCGCCGGAACCTTCCGTGAGGATCTGCACTACCGCGTCAACGTTTTCACGATCTTCGTGCCGCCGCTACGCGAACGGAAAACCGACATCCTGCTGCTCGCGGACAACTTCCTGGAGAAGTACTCCGTCGAGCACGGCAAGAGCGTCAAGCGAATCTCGACGCCGGCCATCGACATGCTGATGGCGTACCACTGGCCGGGCAACGTCCGCGAGCTCGAGAACAGCATCGAACGGGCCCTGCTCGTCTGCGACGGCAGCGTCATCCACGCCCACCACCTGCCGCCGAGTCTGCAGACCAGCGAGGCCACGGGCACGGTGACCCGCGTCGCGCTGTCCGATGCGGTCGGCGCCTACGAGAAGGACCTGATCCAGGACGCGTTGAAGACCACGCGCGGGAATCGGGTCAAGGCGGCAAGGCTCCTCGATTCGACCGAGCGCATCATCAGCTACAAGGTCAAGAAGTACGAGATCGACTGCCGACGATTTCGGTAAGAAACAGCATTAGACACAAATGTCGTCATTTTATACATCGACACCATTTATGTCGTTTTTCACATCAACAGGCTCGCTCGCGCTGCGGCGTCCGCTAGCGACTCTCCGTAACAATCCGCCACGAATACGCCAGAAATACGCCCCCGGCGGGCCCCGCCGCCGCCTCCTCCCGGATCGACCAATTCGTTCTATTTTCCAAGCATACAAAAATGTAGGCTTCGACAAAAAGCATACATTCTTGTAGTTTCTAAACTCCGACACGCCCTCGCGCCGGCCCGGACAGCGGCGGATTCAGCGGACTTTGCCGGAATGATCCGTGCCCGCCAGATCTGGCCCGCATCTTGCTTTGTCAGTGCGCAACGCTTCTTTGGTGCCCGAAACCCGTTCTGGAGACAGCTCATGAAACTCATCACGGCCATCATCAAGCCACACATGCTCGACGGGGTGCGCGATGCGCTCTCGAAGTCGGGGATCAAGGGACTGACCGTCACCGAAGTCAAGGGCTTCGGGCGACAGAAGGGTCACACCGAGGTCTACCGCGGCGTCGAGTACTCCGTCGACTTCGTGCCCAAGGTGAAGATCGAGATCGTCACGGACGACGAGCACGTCGCTTCGGCCATCGAGTCGATCACGCAGTCCGCCCGCACCGGCGAGATAGGCGACGGCAAGATCTTCGTCAGCGACGTCGGGCAGGCGGTCCGTATCCGCACGGGCGAGTCGGACTCGGCGGCACTCTAGGGGAATCAACGAACGACCAGCAAGGACAACGCCATGAAACATACACCTCGTCGCTCATTCGGCCGCCTGTTCCTGCTCGCGCTCTTCGGCGTCGTGCTGCTGCCGCACGCCGCGCTCGCCCAGGACGTGTCGGACGAGATGTTCGCCGTCAACAACACCTGGATGCTCGTGGCGACGTTTCTCGTCTTCATCATGCACCTCGGCTTCGCCTGTCTGGAGTCGGGACTGACGCAGGCGAAGAACGCCGTCAACATCCTGTTCAAGAACACGGGTGTCGTCTCCATCGGACTGGTCACGTATGCCTTCGTCGGCTTCAACCTGATGTATCCGGGCGATTTCTCGCTCGGCCAGTTCTTCGGGTTCGCCGGCTTCGGCATCGACGCGGGCGCGGAAGGCGTAACCAGCGCCTACAACCCCGGCTACACGTACTGGACCGACTTCATCTTCCAGGCGATGTTCGCCGCGACGGCCGCCACCATCGTGTCCGGCGCCGTGGCCGAGCGGATCAAGCTGAACTCGTTCCTGATCTTCACGACGATCTACGTAGCACTCATCTATCCGATCGCCGGGTCGTGGAAGTGGGGCGCCGGGTGGCTGGACCAGATGGGCTTCTACGACTTCGCCGGCTCCACCCTCGTGCATTCGGTCGGCGGCTGGGGCGCGCTCGCCGGCATCATCATTCTCGGTCCGCGGCTCGGCAAGTACGGCGCGCACGCGAAGCCGATTGCGGGACACAGCATGCCGCTGGCCACCATCGGGGTCTTCCTGCTCTGGCTCGGCTGGTTCGGGTTCAACGGCGGCTCGGTGCTGAGCGCCGACCCCGGTCTGGTGTCCCTGGTCTTCGTCACCACGTCGCTGGCCGCGGCGGCCGGGGTCATCGGCGCCATGCTCACCTCGTGGTCCGTCCAGCACAAGCCGGACCTGTCGATGGTCCTGAACGGGGCGCTCGCCGGACTGGTCGGCATCACCGCCGGCGCCGACGTGGTCAGCGTCAACGCCGCCCTGTTTATCGGCCTGATCGCCGGCATCATCGTGGTCGGGGCAGTGCTCTACATCGATCGGGCGAAGCTCGACGATCCGGTCGGCGCGGTCTCGGTCCACCTGGTCTGCGGCATCTGGGGCACGCTGGCGGTCGGGATCTTCAGCGCGGACCACTCTTTCGTCACGCAATTGATTGGCGTCCTGGCCTATGGCGCCTTCACGTTCACGGCCGCCCTGCTCATCTTCTTCGCGCTGCACAAGAGCATGGGTCTCCGCGTCAGCGAGGAAGAGGAGCGGATGGGTCTCGACGTCGGCGAGCACGGCATGGAGGCCTACGGCGGGTTCCAGATTACGCATTAGACCGGGTGCGCCGGTGCGGGCGCCCGGGGTCCCCGGGCGTCCGCCGGCCGGCCGTCGTTCGCAACGGAAACCCGGGCCGCCTGACCGCAGCCCACCAACGGAGGAGAGAGTCAGCGTCATGTACAGATCAACCATTCGCTTCATCGTCCTAGCGTTCATCTGCGCCGCGGCGGCCGGCCTCGCCGCCACTCCCGCGACGGCGCAGGACATGGGCAACGGCGGCAGCGTGAGCCTTTCCAGCGGCGTGGACATCGTCAACCAGTACTACTTCCGCGGAATCGTCCAGGAGACCGGCGGATTCATCGCGCAGCCGTTCCTCGACGGCAGCATCAGCTTCGGGGCGGCATCGATAACCGCCGGCACGTGGAGCAGTCTGCACTCCAGGGGCGACGAGGGATTCGCGGGCGCGCCCGGGAGCTTCTACGAGACGGACTTCTACGCCGGCATCGGCGGCGCGGCCGGCCCGGTCGGCGTCGACCTCACCTACACCGCGTACATGAGCCCGCGCGGAAGCTGGGGCACCACCAAGGAGATCGCCCTCGGCTTCAGCGTCGACAACGTCGCGGCGCCGTACGTGACGATGGCGTTCGAGGTGTCCGGCGGTGCCGACGGCGGCCCGAACAAGGGCAACTACCTGGAGTTCGGCATCGAGCCGGCGGCGCCGCTCGACGACGCCCCGGTCAGTCTGTCGTTTCCGGTGGCTGTCGGCATGAGCATGGGCAACTACTTCGAGTACGAAATGGCAGACGGCATGATCGGCGACAGCACGTTCGGTTTCTTCAGCGCCGGCGCCTCGATCGGCATCCCGCTGAACGTCCCCGAGCAGTACGGAGCCTGGGAGCTCGCCCTCGGCGTGAACGCGCTCGTGCTGGGCGAGGGCGCGAAGGCCATCGACGGCGGGGACAGCGGCACGAAGCTCATCGCGCTGTTCGGCCTCGGTCTCGGTTACTAGCCGCCGGCCGCCTGTGAATTTGCGACTCTGCTTCCTCCTCGGCGGGGTCACAACGTGGGAGTCGGAGGTACGCCAGCCTCCGGCTCCCGCCTTTCCGTGCCGACCGGTCCAAGCGCCCGGATCTTGATAAGATACGCCGGTTGGGGCAGTACTGGCGCATCACGCCGTCGATGGACTTTGCGAGGGGAGGGACGTTTCGATGATCGAGCGACGTCGCGTCGCACCGGGCGTGTACGCGTATGCACTCGTGATCGCGGGGTGTGTAGCGGCGACACCCCTCCCTGCGTCCGCGCAGGCAAACAGCGGACGGATCGCCTTCAACATGGGACTCGACACGAGCCACGCCTATTTCTTCCGCGGCATCAGGCAGGAGCGGGACGGAGTCATCGTCCAGCCGTACTTCGACACTACCGTCATGCTTCTCGACGGGGGCGATGGCCTCAATTCCATCGCGTTCACGGTGGGCCAGTGGAACAGCTTTCACTCCTCGGGGCGGGGCACCACGACCGGTCCGCACACATGGTACGAATCGGACTTCTTCACCGGCTTCACGTTGGGCCTGGAAAACTGGGAAGCCGGCGTGTCGTACACGGCCTATATGAGCCCGAGTCACTCCTTCGGCACGGTACAGGAGATCGGGATCAGCCTGAGCCTGGACGACACCGGCGTGACCATGCTTCCGTTGCTTCTGCATCCGCATCTCGCCCTCGCGGTCGAAGTGCATGGACAGGCTGACGGCGGCGCGAGCGAAGGGGCGTACTTCGAGCTGGGCATCGAGCCCGGCCTCGACCTAGCGGAAGGATCGCTGTCGCTAACCGTCCCCCTGACCCTGGGTATGAGCCTCAACAACTACTATGAGGACGGCGGGCTCACCAACGACACGTTCGGTTATCTCGATCTGGGCCTCGTCCTGGGAATGCCTCTGAACGTACCGGAGTCGTTCGGCTCCTGGGAGCTGACCGGAGGCGCGCACATGCTGCTGCTGGGCCGTTATCTCGAATCTCTCAACGGCGGCAACCAGTTTCAGGCCATCGGCTCCGTGGGCCTCTCCATCGGCTACTAGGAGTCTGCGCCGTGGGACGATTTTCGGCACGACCGACCACTATATATAGTGGTTGTAAGCGTCGTTGCACACTGTATATTGGGGCCTATTTTTTCTGCGGCGCAGACTCCTAGCTCTCCACGAACATCGAGGCTGTGATGCTTCCCTCCGACCCCGCGGCTGCGCCTGACGACACCCGGTCGCGCGGGACCCTGTCCAATCTGTCCGCGCGTCTGGTCGACGCCCGTGAGGAACTTCGCACCGAGGCGGCCCTGGCCCGCGCGGGCATCCGGACCCTGCACCGCTACGCGACCCGCATCGACGACATCCTGAAGGACATCTACGAGACCGGCCGCGAGCTCACGGACAAGCCGACCGCCCTGATCCCGCTGGGCGGGTACGGACGCCGCCATCTTTGCCAGTACTCCGACATCGACCTGCTGATCGTCGTCGACGGAGAGATAGGCGCACCGGAAGAACGGTTTCTCCGGGCAATCCTGCATCCGCTCTGGGATCTCGGTTTGGAAGTCGGGCACCAGGTGCGGCAGATCGCGGAGTTCCGCGAGCCCGAGACGGACAACCCGGAGTACCTGGCGGCGCTGCTGGACGCGCGGTTTCTCGTCGGTGACCCGAGCGTATTCGAACGCTCCGTCAAGGCCTGCCTGGCCGCCGAGTCGCCCTGGCGCGCCCCGATGCGGGCGGCGCTCGTCGATCTGGCGCGCAAGCGCCACGGGCAGTTCAACCACACCGTGTTTCAGCTCGAGCCGGATATCAAGGACGCCCCCGGGGGGCTGCGCGACGCGACCGCCATACGGCTGTTGGCGCGGATGGCCCGCGGGGCGCCGGGAGAGCCGTACACCGACGTCGGGCGCCTGGACGAGGCGGAGGACTTCATGTTGCGCGTCCGCTCCATTCTGCACATGGAGCGAGGCCACAACCTCAACGTCCTCGACCATGGACTGCAGGAGACCGTCGCGCAGCACTTCGGCTCGCCGGGCGACCAGAAGCGGAGGCAGGTCGAGCTGTTGATGAGCACCTACTACCACCATGCGCGGCGGATCGACCGCTCCATGGCGACGGTGCTCAAGTCGTCGCTGGCGCCGCCTGACAGAAACCGGACCGTCAAGCAGATCGGAGACGACCTCGAGAGCGCCTGGGACGGCATCCGGTTCGTCGACGGCACCCTCGCCTCGCTCCAGCCGCAGAGCTGGCTGCGCCCGTTCGAGGCCGCGCTGAACGAAGACGCGGAAGTGTCCGAACAGGTGCTCACCTGCATCGAACGCCACGGGGAGCGCTACGCGCCGGAGAGCTTCTTCCCCACCGAAGAGGAACGCGACCGGCTGCTGCGGGTGCTCCGTCCGCGGCCGGGTCTCTATGCACGGCTCTCCGACATGCACGGGCGCGGCCTGCTGGGCAGGATGTTCCCCGAGTTCCAGAAGGTCTACTGCCTCGTCGTGCGCGACTTCTACCACAAGTACACGGTCGACGAGCACACGCTGCGCACCATCCGCAACGTGGAGCACCTCTGCACGCCGCGGACGCCCGGCCGGAAGCGCTTTGCCAGCGTGCTCGGCGAACTGGAGCGACCGGAACTGCTGGTGTTGGCCCTTCTCTTCCACGACGTCGGCAAGTGGACCAACAAGAACCACTCGGAAGAAGGGGTCCGCATGGCGATCGGCGCGTTGCGCCGCATTCGGCTCCCCGACAAGTCCATCGCCACGGTCGAGTTCCTGATCCGGCACCACCTGCAGATGTCCGTGCTGGCGTTCAGGCGCGACGTCGAGGATCCCGAGACGGCGACGCAGTTCGCCAGGCTGGTCGGCACCGAGGAGCGGCTGAAGCTGCTCTGCCTGCTGACCCTCGCGGATGTCGACGCGGTCAGCCCCGGCGTCATGACGCCGTGGAAGGAAGAGATGCTGTGGCGTCTCTACGTCGACACCTACAACCGGCTGACGCTCGGCTACAGCGACGACGCGATCGACGACGCGGACGCGGTCCGGAACGAGCTGAGCGCCCAGCGCCCAGCCGACGTGTCCGCGGAGGATCTCGACGCGTTCATCGAGGGACTCCCCCAACGCTACCTGCGCATGGTCGACCGACCGCGGGTCTACGAGCACGTCCGGCTTGCGCGCGGGCTGGAGCCGCAGGAGGTACGGTCGCTGCTCGAACAGAAGGATGCCGCGTGGGAGCTCAGCACGATTGCGTTGGATCAGCCCGGCCTGTTCGCGAACGTGTGCGGCGTCCTGTCGTACTTCGGCATGGACATTCTGCGCGGCCAGGCGATAACCAATCGGCACGGCCTCGTCCTGGACATCTTCCAGTTCGCCGACCAGGAGGGCTACCTGCGTTTGAACCGGGTGGCCCGTGACGAGCTCACCGCGCTGCTCGAGGACGTCATTGCCGGACGCGTGGACATCGCCGACAAGCTGCGCGGGCGCTGGGGGTCGCGGTCGACCAGCCGTCCGCAGCAACCGACCAGTCCGACCGTGCGCTTCAACAATCACTACTCCCGGCGGTTCACGGTCCTCGAAGTGGTGGTCGCGAATGCGTGGGGTCTGCTCTATCGACTCAGCCACGTCCTGTCGGCCCACGGTTGCGACATCGACCTCGTGCTGATCTCGACGGAGGGCACGCTGGCCATCGACGTCTTCCACGTCACGAAGAACCGCGCCAAGCTATCGGACGAGGAACAGCAGACGTTGAAGGACGAGCTGCAGCAGACCCTCGCCACCAATCCGTGAGCCGCGTACAGATATCGCCATGAAGATGATCGAAGCCATTGTCCGTCCCAACCGGGTCGACGCCATCAAGGACGCGCTCTCGAAGCAGGACATCTCGGGCATCACGGTCAGCGAGGTGCGCGGCCACGGCCGCCAGCGCGGCCATACGACCGTGTACCGAGGCCGCGAGTACGACATCAGCCTCCTGCCCAAGGCCAAGATCGAGGTCGTGCTGGCCGACGACATGGTCGATGCGGCGATCGACGCCATCATGGATGCGGCGCGTACAGGTGAAATCGGTGACGGACGGGTCTTCGTGCTACCGGTCGAGCAGAGCCGGATTATTCGGACGGGTGAGCGGGACGTCGTGTAGCGAACGGGCCGCGCATCGAGCGGCGCAGCGTCTCGCGCAGGGTAGGCAATATTCGCAGAACGAGAGGTAACTGAATGACAGCGAACGACGTGATGGCAAAGATCAAGGACGAGGGAATCCGGGTCATCGACCTGCGCTTCGTCGACATGCCGGGGTTGTGGCAACACTTCACCGTGTCGGCGAAGGAGTTTTCCGCGGACGTCTTCGACGAAGGGATCGGGTTCGACGGATCGAGCATCCGCGGATTTCAGCAGATCCAGGAAAGCGACATGCTGCTGTTCCCGGATCCGTCGACCGCCTTTGTCGACCCGTTCGCAGCCGAGACCACGCTCTGTCTCATCTGCAACGTCAAGGACCCGATCACCGGCGAGTCCTACTCGCGGGATCCCCGCAACATCGCCCAGAAGGCCGAGGCGTACCTGAAGTCGACGGGCATCGGCGACACCGCCTACTTCGGTCCCGAGCCGGAGTTCTTCATCTTCGACGACATCCGGTTCGGACAGACCTACAACGAGGGCTACTACCACATCGACGCCAGCGAGGGCTTCTGGAACGCCGGCCGGGTGGAGAACCCCGACGCCGCCGGCAATTCGCGCAACCTCGGCTACAAGCCGCGGTACAAGGAAGGCTACTTCCCGGTGCCGCCGATGGACAGCCACCAGGATCTGCGCACCGAGATGCTGCTCACCCTGGAGCAGATCGGTGTGGAGATCGAGGTCCATCACCACGAGGTGGGCACGGCCGGCCAAGCCGAGATCGACATGCGCTTCGACTCGCTCGTGAGCATGGGCGACAAGCTGCTGAAGTACAAGTACGCCGTCAAGAACGTCGCCCGCCGCCACGGCAAGACGGTGACGCTGATGCCGAAGCCCCTCTTCCAGGACAACGGGTCCGGCATGCACGTCCACCAGAGCCTCTGGAAGGACGGCAGGAACCAGTTCTTCGAGGCCGGCAACTACGGCGACCTCAGCCAGATGGCGCTCCACTACATCGGGGGCGTCCTCAAGCACGCCCCCGCGTTGCTCGCGCTGACCAATCCGACGACCAACTCCTACCGGCGCCTGGTCCCGGGCTACGAGGCGCCGATCAACCTGATCTACTCGATGCGGAACCGCAGCGCCGCGGTCCGGATCCCGGTCTACTCGAACAGCGAGAAGGCAAAGCGCATCGAGACCCGCTTCCCCGATCCGACCTGCAACGGCTACCTCGCGTTCAGTGCGCTGCTGATGGCGGGCCTCGACGGCATCCAGAACAAGATCACGCCGCCGGGACCGCTCGACAAGGACCTCTACGACCTCCCGCCGGAGGAGATGTCCAAGATCGACAGCACGCCGGCCGATCTGTCCGAGGCGCTGAACGCCCTCGAGGCCGACCACGAGTTCCTGCTCAAGGGCGACGTCTTCACACCGGACGTGATCGAGACCTGGATCGCCTACAAGCGGGAGAACGAGATCGACGCGATCCGCCTGCGGCCCCACCCGTGGGAGTTCGCGCTCTACTTCGACATCTAGGAGTCTGCGCCGTAGAACGCAACGAAGCGAGTTCTGCGGCGCAAGCTCCTGGGGCGGTGGGGGCTGGGGCCAAACACGGAGCCTTGCGACGGGTTTGGCGGCGCTAGTCGTCGCTGCTTTCCGTCCGGCGGGGTCCCGGCGCATCCGCGCATCGGGATCCCGCCGGCCCGCCTGGTGTTCCCCCCTCGCCGTCAGCCGGATCCTTGTCGGTCACCGTCCCACGGCCCTCGGTCCGGCCCTTGCCGGCGTGTCCGTGTGACGAAACGTCGTTCGGAATGCGCTACGATATGTGCCAGGCATGACCACCCTCAGTATTCGGATTTCCGAAGATCTCGACGCACGTTTGAGTGAGGAATCGCGTGCCGCCAGGCAACCGAAGTCGTTGCTGGCGCGCACCGCCCTGGAGCAGTTCCTGGCGCGACAACGTCGCGAGCGTCTCCTCGCGCGGCTTGGGCGAGCCGCAGGCGCGATTGACGGCCACGAGGCCACGGCCTTGGCAGCCGAAGCCTTGCCGCTGGACAACGAGTCGCTGGAATTGGCGGAACGGCGGGTTGCGGCCGACGGACAGCCGGCGGAACGCAAGACGACATGACGGCTGCGATCCGGCGCGGGCAGGTCTGGATCGCCAACCTGAATCCCAATGGCGGTCGCGAAGTGGGCAAGATCCGCCCCGTGCTCGTGGTGCAGGGCGACTGGTTGAGCGCGGCGCAATCGCGTACGGTCATCGTCCTGCCGCTCACCAGCGACGTCCGTCCGGACGCGGAGCCGTTGCGTGTAACGATTCGCGCGCGCGACCGCTTGCGGATGGACTCGCAGGTCACCGTCGACCAGCCTCGCACCCTCGATCGCCGGCGGCTCGGCGACGGACCGTTGACGGAGCTCTCCGCGGAGGAAATGGTCCGCGTGGAGGAGAGCCTGCTCGCCGCGCTGGGCGTGTTCACCTGACGCGACTTCGCCGATAGACGCGAGCCGCCACGCGCTGCATACCATGTCGTCAATTTTCATGTATTTTTAGCGGCATGGTGTCCACCTACGACCGGCTGAGCGAGCGGCCCGGCCAGAGCTTCTTCCTGTTCGGCATGCGCGGCGTTGGCAAGAGCACGTGGGCGCGCGCGATGTTCCCGGACGCCGCGTACGTCGACCTGCTCGACGAGCGGCTGTATCAGGACCTGCTCGCGGACCCGTCGCTCTTCGCGCAGTCCATCGCACATCTGGCCCCCGGCGACTGGGTTGTCGTGGACGAGGTACAGCGACTGCCCGCGTTGCTCAACGAGGTCCACAGGTCCATCGAGACACGCCGCCTGCGGTTCGCACTGCTCGGATCGAGCGCGCGCAAGCTGAAAGCCGCCGGCGTCAACCTGCTGGCGGGACGCGCCCTGAAGAAGACGATGTTCCCGCTCACCGCCGCCGAGCTGGGCCCCGCGTTCGACCTCGACCGGGTGCTGCGATACGGATCGGTGCCGCTGGTGTGGACGAACGACGCGCCCCGCGAGGTCCTCGACGCCTACGTGCAGCTCTATCTGCGCGAGGAGATCCGCGCCGAGGCGCTGGTCCGCAACCTGCCCGGCTTCGTCCGCTTTCTGCCCGTGGCGGCGCTGTTCAACGGGCAGGTCGTCAACGTCGCCGGCATCGCGCGAGATGCGGGCGTGGCCCGCACGACGGTGCAGGGCTATCTCGACATCCTGGAGGACACGCTGCTCGTGTACCGTCTGCCCGCGTACGAGGCGCGGGTCCGGGTGCGGGAACGCCGCCTGCCGAAGCTGTACTGGGTCGATCCGGGGGTGGTCCGCGCCGTCAAGCGTCAGCTCGGGGAGGTGATTCCCGAAGAGCGCGGACCACTGCTCGAGAGCTGGGTGATCACGACGCTCCGCGCCCACGCCGAGGTGCAGTATCTCTACGACGAGCTGTCGTACTGGGCGCCGCACCAGTCGCGGACAGAGATCGACGTACTGCTGCAACGGGGGCGCGAGTTGCTGGCCATCGAGGTGAAATCGACTGAGCGATACCACACAGGGCTGCTGAAGGGCCTGCGCGCGGCCGAGGTACTGCCGGGGATTGTGCGCCGGGTGCTCGTCTACACCGGCCACCGGTCGTTCGTGTCGAGCGACGGCATCGCGGTGTGGCCGGCCGGTCGCTTCGCTTCGGAGGTAGCCGAGGGACGGGTCTGGCCCCTGACCCAACCGGAGACCGTGTCGGCGGTATGATTCCGTCAATGATCGGCAGGGTTTCGGACTGATGCCGCGGGGGGCCGTGGCGGGGCGGGGTCGGGACACGGGTCGCACGCAGTCCTCTCACGAGTGGGTCGGCGGCCGCCTGTCAACACCCTTCTTCATCGACGATCGCCCGGAACCCTGCCGCCCCGAGATCGTGCTCTGGGTGGAGCTGCCGGACGGCGTCGTCGTCGGTGAGGCAGTCGTCATGCCCGAAGACTCGGAGGGCGCCGTTGCACGCGCGCTGCGCAGCACCATGGCGCAGCCCGCGGTCGGAGCGCCGCGGCAGCCGGACGTCATCCGCGTAGCCGACGCCGCCACCGCCGCCGAGGTGCGCGCCGAGGTTGCGGGAGCCATACCCGTCACGGTCGCCCCGGCGCCGGAGCTCGATGCAGTCCTCGATCACCTGATCGCGACGCTGCCGGCGTCCAGGAACGAGCCGAGCTACTTCGGCGCGGGACGCGTGTCCGCCGCCGCGGTCGAGAAGCTGTTCACGGCCGGCCGCTCCCTGTACGCGGTCGAGCCGTGGACGGTCGCCGACGAGCGGCAGGTGATCCGGATGGACATCCCGGCGCTCGGCGTCGACGGCGCCTGCCTGTCCATCGTCGGCCGGCTCGGCGAGACTCGCGGCGTGATGGTCTTTCCGTCGCTCGACGACTTCGAGCAACTCCTCGAAGCCATCCGAGCCGGCGCCATCGAACGCGGCGCGCGGGCGCTGGGTGCCGAGCTGCTCGGGCTGACGTTCGAGGCCGCCACCGAGCTGGCGCCGTCGATGCGGCGCGAGGCGATGGAGCACGGGTGGCCGGTGGCGGGCGTGGCCGCCTACCCCGCGGTGGAACGCCGCGACCCGGACGGCACATCGCGCCCGCTCGTCGAACGGGACGTCGAGATCGCCGCGGCCTGCGCCCGGTCGCTCGCCGCGTTCTTCGCCCAGCACGCCGCCATCTTCGAGCCGGGGCGCAGCTTCGCGGCCGTCTGCGAGTCCTACACCGGCGACGACGATCGGGAGGTGCGGCTCACCGTTCCCTACGAGGCGCCGGCGGACTTCGACCTGACCGAGAACGTCGAACCCGAGCCGGACACGCTCCCCGCACCCGCGCCGGCGGAGCCGTTCCGGCCGCGAGCCGGCCGCAACCAACCCTGTCCGTGCGGCAGCGGACGCAAGTACAAGAAGTGCCATCTGGCGGCCGACGAGGCCGAGCACGCCAGCCGCCAGGCCACCGCTCCGGCCCACGCGCTGGACGATCGGCTGGTGCACCGCCTCTCCCGGTTCGCCCGGCGGGAGTTCGGCGAGGCGTGGGAAGCCCACGAAGACGATTTCGCCGACCCGGACGAGGCGCTGCAGCTCGCCCGGCCCTGGTCGGTCTATTGCTTCGAGGTGGCCGGGAAGACGGTCGTCGATGCCTACCTCGACGCTCGCGGACGCTGCTCGAACGACGAACGGCGCTGGCTGGACGCTCAACGCGCCGCGTGGCTCTCGGTGTGGGAAGTGGAGGCCGTCGATCAGGGACAGACCCTGACCCTGCACGATCTGCTCACCGGCGAGCGGCGCACGGTACGGGAAACGCGCGGGTCGAAGACGCTGGCGCCGCGCGACGCGCTGCTGGCCCGAGTCGTCGACCACGACGGCGTTTCGCTGCTCTGCGGCGTGCACCAGCGCCCGCTGCCCCCCTTCGACACGGCCGAGGTCGTCCGGCGCGCGCAGAGTCGACTGCGCCGCAGGCGGGCCGTGCCGGTCGAGCGACTCCGGGACGCCGCTCTCGGACGCAACTTGATCCGGTACTGGGAGGAGGCCGTCGAAGGCCTCGACGTGCGCAGCGCCATACCGCCCGAATTCCGCAACCGGGACGGCGACCCCGTGCTGCTCACCGTGGACCACTTCGAGGTCGCGCCGGGAGCCATGACCGCAATCGCCGCGCGCATCGCGGAGATGGAAGACACGTACCAGGAAGGCCCCGGCGAGGACGCGCCGGTGTACGTGTTCCTGCGGCCCGACGATGCGACGCGGCCGAACGGCGAGCAGACGATCATCGGCCGGGTACGGATGGACTCCACGGGGCTCCGGATCGAGACCAACTCGAGGGCGCGGGCGGACGCGCTGCGCGAACGGATCGAGGCGGCCTGCGGCTCTCGCGTCCGCCACCGCGCGCGAGAGCACACCGACCCGCGCGCACTCCGCAAGGGTCCCGGGAAACGACCGGCGGCCACGGCGGCGGCCTCACCCGAAGAGGAGAGCCTGGTGGCGGAGCTGCAGGCGCGCCACTACGCCGGCTGGATCGACCAGCCGCTGCCGGCGCTGAACCGGAAGACGCCGCGGGAGTGCGTGCGCACCGTCGCCGGGCGGCGCGCGGTCGATCTGCTGCTGAAGGAAATGGAGAACCGGGAATATCGCTCCCCGGGCACACCTTTCGATTTCTCGACGATCCGCCGCGAGCTCGGCATCGCGCCCCGTTGACATGGACACCCTGACGCCGCGCGACATCTTCCTGGCGGCGGAGCTTTCGGCGGAAACGGCGGCCCGCTTCCTCGAACGCTACGGCCCGCGCGACGGCGAGGCGGCCGACGGGCACCTGCAGCAGCTCGCCGACGACCTGCCCAGCCGCTTGGCGCTGGGCGACCTGGCCCCCACGCTGCTCGACATCCTCTCGACGACGCCCGATCCCGACGCGGCGCTCGTCGGCTTCTGCCGCTATGTCGGCGCGCGCACCCCCAGGGCCGGGTTCATTCGCGAGTTGGCCGCCGATCCGCGCCTGCTCGACATCCTGATGCAGATCCTGGGCACCTCGCCGTTCCTGAGCGAGATCCTGATCCGCAACCCGGAGTACCTCTACTGGCTGCGGCAACGGCTCGACGTGGCCCCGCCCGACCGCGTCGATTACGACACCGAGCTGGACCGGCTGTTGGACAACGTGCAGACCGTCGAGCAGCAGGTGAACGTGCTGAAGCGCTTCCAGCGGCGGGAGATACTGCGAGTGGCGGCGCGCGATCTGTTCGGGATGCTGAACCGGGAGTCGCTGACGACGACCACCACGCAGTTGTCCAACCTGGCCGACACGATCGTCGACCGCACCCTGCGCATCGCGGCGGCGGAGGCCACCGTCAAGCTGGGTCCGCTCCCCGGACGGTTCGCCGTCATCGGCATGGGCAAGCTCGGCGGCGGCGACCTCAACTACAGCTCCGACATCGACCTGATCTACGTCTACGACGCCTCCGACGAGGAAGCCGGCGCGGCCCATGGACGCTACCAGAAGCTGGGGCGGCGTCTCACCAGCCTGCTGTCCGATCACACCGCCGAGGGCTATCTCTACCGCGTCGACATGCGCCTGCGGCCGATGGGCCAGGGCGGCAATCTCGTCTATTCCCTGAAGCAGTCGGCGCAGTACTACGAGAGCCTCGGAGAGACGTTCGAACGGTTCGCGCTCCTCAAGGCGCGGGCCATCGCGGGCGACCTGGAGCTCGGCCGGCGGTTCGTCGACATGGTCACGCCGTTCGTCTACCGCAAGTACCTCGATCACGCCGCCATCGAGGAGCTCGCGCGCTACAAGGCGCGGGCCGACAGGGAACATGCCCGCCATGGGGACCTCGACGTCAACATCAAGGAGGGCCGCGGCGGCATCCGCGAGGTGGAGCTGTTCGCGCAGGTGTTCCAGTTGATCTACGGCGGCGACCGGCCAACGCTGCGGACCGGCCACACGCTGACCGCCCTGGACCAGCTCGGCGCCCTCGACTTCATCGAGACCGACGTCCAGGAAGATCTCTCGACCGCCTACATTTTCCTGCGCAACATCGAGCACGGGCTGCAGGCGGCCGAGGGCCAGCAGACGCACAGCCTCTCGGCCAGCGCGCGCGGCCTGCGGGCGCTGGCGCGGCGGCTCGGTTTCGACGAGATCGAGACGCTCACCGCCGTGCTCGACCGCCACCGGGATCGCGTGCACGCCATCTACGCCAACCTGTTCCACGACGAGACGGGCGAGGAAGGGCTGGCCGGGCGCGAGCTGTTCCGACTGCTGGCCGGCGAGATCGACGACGACCAGGGGCGCGCACGGCTCGCGGAGGCCGGCGTGGAGAACCCGGACGGGGCGCTGCAGGCGATCAAGGCGCTGGACGCGGCGCCGTCGCAGGGCCGGTCGTCCTCGCGCAATCTCCTGGCGAACCTGCTGGCGTCAGTCCTCTCGAGCGAGACGCCGTTGTCCGCGACGGGACAGGTCCTGATCCGCCTCGAGAAGGTCGTCGCCCGTGCCGGGGCGCCCGCCGCGCTGTATCGCACGCTGCTCGAGGACGACGAGCTGCGGCGCCGACTGCTGATCGGCCTCGACGCCGGCGACCTGTTCGCCGCGCGGCTCGCCGCCTACCCCGAGCTGCTCGATTTCCTGACCGCCGTGGATCTGGATCGGGATGCCTTTCGCGCCGCGGTCGTTGCCGCCTTCGACGAGGTGATCGCAAACGGCGCCGACCTCCCGTCGCGCTTCGATCCCTTCCGTCGCATCAAGGCGATCGAAGAGTTCAAGGTGCTCGCCGAGTGGCTTGTCGGCCGGCGCCTCGACCTGCTGAACGACAAGCTGTCGCTCGTCGCCGACTGCGCCATCGAGGCCGCCGCGAGCGCGGTTGCGCGCGACCTTCCGCCCACCCGGGACGCGTCGGACCCGGACGCCGGCTGGACCGTCTTCGCCCTCGGCAAGCTCGGCAGCCGCGAGCTGACCGTGCACTCGGATCTCGACCTGGTCTTCGTCTACGCCGGCGAGACGACCGACGCCGGCCGGTTCCAGGGCCACCAGAAGTTCGTGCGGGCCATCTACGACCTGCTCTCCAAGAGGACGGCGGCCGGATCGGCCTACGAGATCGACACGCGGCTGCGCCCCGAGGGCAAGCTGGGGGCGCTCGCGATTCCCTTCCCGGCCTTCCAGCGCTACCTGCGGGAACGGGCCGAGACATGGGAGCGCATGGCGTGGACGCGTTGCCGCCACGTCGGCGGCGATCCGGCCCTCGCCGCCGAGGTCCGCGAGACCGTCGACGCCTTCGTCTACCGGCCGTGGGAGCCCGACACTCCCGGCTACGCCCGGCACGTCCGCTCCCGCATCGAGCGCGAGCTGGCCCGCGAGGCGGCCGGCGACCATCTGGACCTGAAGCGGGGCCGCGGCGGCCTTGCCGACATCGACTTCCTGCTGCAGGTGCTGCAGATTCGGGAGGGGTCAACCCGCACGGGCTTCCGCGTCGCCGGCACCCGCTGGCTGCTCGAGACCCTGCCCGAGACCGATTTCCTGCGCCCGGTGGAGGCCGACACGCTCCGCGACGCCTACTGGTTCCTGCGCGAGATCGAGACCGTGCTGCGCATCCACACCGACACCGGCGGCGGCGCCATCTCGACCGACCCCGACGCGGTCGAGCCGCTCGCGCGACGGCTGCGGGAGCCGATGTCCGGAGCCGACCTGCTGGCGCGGTACCGCGAGGTCACGGGGCAGGTGCGGGCGATCTACGAGGCCGGGATGGACCGGCTTGCGCGGGGCTCGGCGTAGAGGCTGGTCGGTTGACGCCATCTCGCCCGCTACGACACGGGTCCACAACGGCGGCTACTGGTGCCCCAGGACCGGGTGCGGCACGTACGGCTCCTCGAGCCGAAGGCATTCCTCGCCGTCGAGCTCCACGTCGAGCGCCGCGACAGCCTCGTCGAGCTGCTCGATCTTCGTCACCCCGATGATCGGGGCGGTCACGCCCGGCTGGCGAAGGATCCAGGCGAGAGCTATCTGCGCCGGCGTCACCCCGTGCCGGCGGGCGAGCTCGACGACCCGGTCGACGACACGGAAGTCCGCGTCGGCGTAGTAGAGCGACTGGGCGTACTCGTCGGTCTGCGCGCGCAGCGTGTCGCCGCCCTTCTTGTCCTCCGAACCGGTCGCCCGCTCGCGGTTCCCGGCCAGGAACCCGCGCGCCAGGGGGCTCCACGGAATGACGCCAATGCCCTCGGCGCGGCACAAGGGAAGCATCTCGCGCTCTTCCTCGCGGTAGACGAGGTTGTAGTGGTTCTGCATCGACACGAAACGCGCCCAGCCGCGCCGTTCGGAGACCTGCAGCATCTGCGCGAACTGCCAGGCGTACATGCTCGACGCGCCGATGTAGCGCGCCTTGCCGGCGCGGACGATGGCGTCGAGCGCCTCCAGGGTCTCCTCGATCGGGGTGTGCGAATCGAACCGGTGGATCTGGTAGAGGTCGACGTAGTCCGTCCCGAGCCGCCTGAGCGAGGCGTCGATGGCATCGAACAGGTGCTTGCGGGACAGGCCGCGATCGTTCGGCCCGTCGCCCATCGGAAAGAACGCCTTGGTGGCGATCACCGCCTGGTCGCGTGTGGTGAAGTCGTCGAGAGCGCGGCCGACGATCTCTTCGCTGACGCCGCGGGAGTACATGTCGGCGGTGTCGAAGAAGTTGATTCCCGCGTCGAGCGCGCGCCGGATGAACGGGCGGCTGGCGTCCTCGGGCAGTATCCAGGGGCGCCACGCGGGCGACCCGAAGGTCATCGTGCCGAGGCAGAGGCGCGAGACGCGCAGGCCGGTGCGGCCGAGGTTGACGTATTCCATGGTCGTCTCGTGATGCCCGCGGCTCCGAGACGGCGGTCCGGACACACTGCACCCGCCGTGGCGTCAGCCCGCGCGGGCCGGCGGCGTCACGCCGTGGTCCCCACCGGTTCAGGGCACCGTGTGGTAGTGGCCGTGCACCGGGTCCCACACCTGCCGCGAGCCGGCTCCGGCGTCGGCGGTGAAGGTGTAGACGATGACTCCCGCGATCGCTACGAGGACCGCGATGAGCGCGTAGGTGCCGAACTTCGATCCACCGTCCTGCTTGACGGCGCAGCACTGCTTGTACTTGCGCCCGCTTCCGCACGGACAGGGGTCGTTCCGGCCGGCCTTGGCTGCTGCCATGATCTCGACTCCGCGGCCAGTATACTGCCGCACGGCCCGGGGCGAAACCCGTCACCGGCGACGGCGAGGACAGGATGACCGAACCGGACGCGACGCGCCTGAACGATGCGCACTGCCACTTCTTCTCCGCGGGATTCTTCGCCGCGTTGGGCCGGGATCCGGCGGCCCCGCGGGTGACGGACCCGGCCGTCGATCTACCGTCCGCGCTGGGCTGGGAGCCACCGGGCGATCCGGCTCGACTCGCGGATCGGTGGATCGCGGAGCTCGACCGTCACGGCGTGGGGCGGGCCGCCATCATGGCCAGCGTCCCCGGCGACGAGGCGTCCGTCGCCGCCGCGGTGGCGCGGCACCCGTCCCGCTTCGCTGCCCTGTTCATGGTGAATCCGACGGCTCCCGGCGCCGAGGCCCGCGTCCGGCAGGGATTCGGCGAGCACGGCCTCCGCTGCGCCTGCCTCTTCCCGGCGATGCACCGCTTCGCCCTCGACGACGACGGCGTCACGGCGGTCTTTCGTGCGGCGGCGGACCGTGGATGCGCCGTCTTCGTCCACTGCGGGATGCTGTCGGTCGGCGTCCGCCGCAAGCTCGGTCTGCCGTCGCGGTTCGACGTCCGCCTCGGCGATCCGCTCGCTCTCGCGCAGGTCGCGTCCGCTTTCCCTGGCGTCCCGGTGGTCATCCCGCACTTCGGGGCGGGCTTCCTCCGCGAGACGCTGATGGCGGCCGACCTCGCTGCGAACATCCACGTCGACACCTCCAGCTCGAACGCCTGGACCAGGTACACCCCCGGCCTGACACTGACCGACGTGTTCCGCCAGGCGCTGGCGGTGCTGGGCCCGGAGCGCATCCTGTTCGGATCGGACTCGTCCTTCTTCCCGCGGGGCTGGCAGCAGCCGATTCACGAGGCGCAGTGCGCCGCGCTCGACGAGATCGGCTTGGACGCACAGGGCCGCAAGGCCGTCCTCGCCGACAACTTCGACCGCGTCTTCGGCGGCGGGTGACCGGTCGGCGGCCAAGCCCGCGAGGACCTACGGAATCAGCAGCAGCTTTCCCGTGTGGACGCTCGACTCCATGACCCGGTGCGCCTCGGCCGCGTCGGCCAGCGGGTAGGTGGCGTGTACGATCGGCCGGAGCTCGTTGGAGGCGAACCGCGGCCAGACGCGGGCCCGGAGCGCCAGCATGATCTCCGCCTTCTGCTCGATGGAACGCGCGCGCAGCGTCGCCCCGGTCACGGTCAGTCGGCGCGACATCAGCCGGGCGAGGTCGAGCTCCGCCTTCGCCCCCTCCATGAGGGCGATGATCACCAGGCGGCCCTCGATCGCCAGGCTGGCGACGTTGCGCGGCAGGTAGGCGCCGCCGATCATGTCCAGAATGACGTCGACGCCCCGGCCCCCCGTCGCCTCGTGCAGAACGGCCACGAAGTCGTCCGCGCGGTAGTCGATGGCGCGCTCGGCCCCGAGCTCGACGCAGGCCGCGCACTTGGCCGGCGTCCCGGCGGTCGCGAAGATGTGCGCCCCGAACAGCTTGGCGAGCTGAATGGCCACCGTGCCGATGCCGCTCGATCCACCGTGCACGAGCAGTGACTCGCCTGCCTGCAATCGGCCGCGATCCATGACGTTGGTCCAGACGGTGGCGTACGCCTCCGGCAGCGCCGCCGCCTCGATCAACGACACACCCGAGGGGATCGGCAGACACTGGGGCGCCGGCGCGAGGCAGTACTCGGCGTAGCCGCCGCCGGTGAGCAGCGCGCACACCTCGTCGCCCACGGCCAGACCGGAGACCCGCTCCCCCACCGCCGCGAGGGTTCCCGACACCTCCAGCCCCGGAATGTCCGACGCGCCCCGGGGCGGCGGGTAGTTCCCCTTGCGCTGCATCGTGTCGGCACGGTTGACGCCGGCCGCCGCGACCCGGATCAGCACCTCACCCGCGCCGGGGACAGGTACCGACCGGGTCCCGATCTGCAGCGCCTCGGGCGGACCGGGCTCGGTGATGTCGACGACGCTCATGGTTTCGGGAATCGCCATCTGCATGCTCCTGGCTGTCGCAACGCGCCACGACGCCGGGTGACGTCGCGTCCGAGCCGGCGGGGCCCGGCGCGCGAGTATAATTCGTGTCGCATGAACCGGTCCCAGCCGCGTCCCGCGCCCGTCCTGCCCGGCGCCGGCCGCAGGGCGACGGCCCTTGCGCGGGCGGCCGGCTTCAGCCAGTCCCCCATCGAGGCCCTGCTCGTCGAAGGCGTCAACCGGCCCGGTCTCGCCTACGCCGTGGCCAACAGCATCGCGTGGGCCAGCATCAGCCTGCGGTTTCTCTCGGCGCAGATTGCCGGCGAGCGGTACTCCGCGCTCCTCGGATTCCGGACGCCGGCCGAGCGCAGAAGGGGCGCGTCGCTGATCCGCAGAGTCGCGAACGACGCTGAAGAGGCCGCGTCCGGGGAAGCAGTGGCGCCATGAGCGTGCGGATTGTCCTGGTCGGCTACGGCCGGATGGGCAGGGCGATAGACGCGCTGAGCACCGAGCACGACTGCCAGGTGGTCGAACGCCTGGACGTCCACAACAACCGTCACGGCGAGGGCATCGATTCACCGTCGCTGGCCGATGCCGACGTGGCGATCGAGTTCTCGCTGGCCGATTCGGTCGCTTCCAACGTCGAGAAGCTGGCCGCTCGCGGCATCAACGTCGTCGTCGGCACCACCGGCTGGGAAGACCGGGAAGCGGAGGTCCGGCAGGTCGTGGAAAAGGCCGGGATCGGCGTGGTGCACGCGGCGAACTTCTCGCTCGGCGTCAACCTGTTCCTGGCCGTCGTGGAGCGGAGCGCGGCCCTCCTTGCGCCCTACGAGGACTTCGGGAGCTGGATCCACGAGGGGCACCACGCCGCCAAGCAGGACGCCCCGTCCGGCACCGCGCTGGCGCTTCGGACGGCGATGGAGTGGGCGGGCTATGCGCGCAGCATCGACGTCTCCTCCACGCGCGCCGGCAGGATGCCGGGTACGCACACCGTAGGGTACGACGGCCCGTTCGACACGATTACGCTGACCCACACGGCCCGCGACCGGTCGACGTTCGCGCGGGGCGCGCTGGAGGCGGCACGCTGGGTGCGCGGCAGGCGCGGCTGGTTCACGATGCGCGACGTGCTCGGTATCGACTGATCGAGGGGAGCGCCATGCAGACACGCTGGGCGGGTTGCGGCACGGCCCTCGTCACGCCGTTCACGGGGAACGGCGACGTGGACGAGGCGGCGGTCAGGCGGCTGGCGCGGCGGCAGATCGCGGGCGGCGTGCACTTCCTGGTCCCCTGCGGGACGACGGGCGAGAGCCCCACGCTGTCGCACGCCGAGAAGCTCCGCGTCGTCGAGCTCGTCGTCGATGAGGCGAACGGCGCCGTTCCGGTCCTGGCGGGAGCGGGGGGCTACGACACGCGGGCCGTCATCGAACTGGTCCGCGACCTGGCGAGCGCCGGGGCGACGGGGATCCTCTCGGTCACGCCGTACTACAACAAGCCGACGCCGGAGGGACTCTTCCGGCACTACGGCGCCATCGCCGACGGCACCGACCTGCCGATCGTGGTCTACAACGTGCCGGGACGGACCGCCTGCAACATCGCCCCGGCCACGCTCCTCCGGCTCGCGGAGATTGCCAACGTCGTCGCGGTGAAAGAGGCCTCGGGAGACCTCGGACAGATGTGCGAGATCTGCCGCGCGGTACCGGACGACTTCTGCGTGCTCTCGGGCGACGACGCATTCACGCTGGCGGTGATGGCGCTCGGCGGCACCGGGGTGATCTCGGTCGTCTCGAACGAAGCCCCCTCCCGGATGGCGGCACTAGTCGACCAGGCCGCGGCGGGGGACTTCACGGCGGCGCGCGCCACCCACGAGCGGCTGCTGCCGCTGATGCAGGTGAACTTCGTCGAGTCGAATCCGATCCCGGTCAAGGCCGCCATGGCCGAGCTCGGGCTCCTCGACCCGAACTACCGTCTGCCGCTGACGCCGCCGGCCGCCGCCGCCCACGCGCGCATCGTCGACGTGCTGGCCGCGACCGGGCTGTCCAGGGCCGGCAGCCCCCCGGCGCGGCAGCGGCAGGCTTCGCTCGCCGGCACATGACAGCCGGAGGCGCCAAGCCGGCACGCTCCGGGTTCGGGAGTATCCCGAGCGCGGATCAGTCTCTTGGAGTTGAACCCCCATATGGAACTCGCCGAACAGATACGACAACTCTACGCCCAAGCGGCCGAGGCGGACCGTGACGAGGCGCGGGCCGCGTTCGCGGCGCTCAGAACGGAACTCTCCGCCGGCCGCGTGCGCGCGGCAGAGCCCGACCCGTCGTCGCCGACCGGCTGGCGCGTCAACGCATGGGTCAAGCAGGGCATCCTGGTCGGGTTCCGCTGCGGCGACATCGTGGCGTTCGACTCCCCCAGCGCGGACTCGCCCTGGCTCGACAAGGACACGCTTCCGCTCCGCCCACTCTCCACCGCCTCGAACGTACGGCTCGTGCCGGGCGGCTCGTCGGTGCGCGACGGCGCGTATCTCGGCCGCGGCGTCATCTGCATGCCGCCGATGTACATCAACATCGGCGCCTACGTCGGGGACGGCAGCCTGATCGATTCCCACGCGCTCGTCGGCTCCTGCGCACAGGTCGGCAGCCGTGTGCACGTCAGCGCCGGAGCGCAGATCGGCGGGGTGCTCGAACCGGTCGGCGCGCTGCCGGTCATCGTGGAGGACGACGCGCTGATCGGCGGCAACACCGGCCTCTACGAGGGCGCCGTGGTCAAGCGCCGGGCCGTCATCGGCGCCGGAACGGTGCTGACCGGGTCGACGCCGATCTACGATCTGCCGCAGGGACGGATCATCAAGCCGGTCGCGGGCGAGCCGACGGTGGTGCCGGAAGGCGCGGTCGTCGTCCCCGGGGCGCGCGCCGTCACCAGCGGCGCGGGACCCGACTGGGGGCTGTCGCTCGCCACGCCGGTCATCGTCAAATACCGCGACGACCGCACGGACACGCGAACGGAGCTGGAAGCATGGATCCGGTAGCCGCACCGCTCGTCGACCTCGCCCGCAACCTCATCGACATCGACTCGACCAGCGGTAGCGAAGCCGCGGTGACGACGTGGCTCGCGCGCTGCCTGCGCGAGCGGGGCTTCACGGTCACCGAGCAGCCGGTCGTCGACGACCGGGTCAACGTCATCGCCACCGTCGGTGCGACGGAACCCGAGATCGTCTATTCGACGCACATCGATTGCGTCCCACCCTTTTTTCCGAGCAGGGTCGAGGGCGACACGCTGTACGGCCGGGGCGCCTGCGACGCCAAGGGGATCCTGGCGACCGAGATCATGGCCCTCGACAGGCTTCGCGACGCCGGCGAGACCCGCGTCGGCCTGCTCGTCGTGGTCGGCGAGGAGAACGGCAGCCACGGCGCCCGCGCCGCCAACCGGCTCTCGAACCGCTGCCGGTACCTGATCAACGGCGAGCCGACCGACAACCGCCTCGGCGCCGCCACGAAGGGCGCCTACCGCGTCCGGCTCTCGGCCACCGGACGCGCGGTCCACTCCGCCTACCCGGAGCTGGGCGACTCGGCAATCGAGAAGCTGCTCGACGCTCTGATCGCGCTGCGGGACCTCGATCTCCCGGTCGACCCGGTGCTCGGCGCCACCACCTACACGGTCGGCGTGCTGTCGGGGGGCGTGGCCCCCAACGTGGTGCCGCCCGACGCGGAGGCGGACGTCAACTTCAGGACCGTCGAGCCGGCGCCGCGCGTCCGCGAGCGGCTCGACGCGTCGCTGCCCGGCTCGGTGTCGATCGAAGACGTGATGGTGGTGCCGCCGGTCCGCCTGACGACCCTGCCCGGCTTCGATACCGCCGCCTTCTCGTTCACCACCGACATCCCGTTCCTGACGTCGTGGGGACAGCCGCTGCTGGTCGGCCCCGGATCCATTCACGTGGCCCACACGGCGGAAGAGCACGTGAAGCTCGACGAGCTGGTGCAGGCAGTCGACCTGTACGAGAAGCTCGCGCGGGATCTGCTGGCGGCCACATCCTGACCTCGCCTCGCGACGACGAGGGTTGACCCGGCGGACCGCAGGAGCCGCCTGTTCGCTACCGGCGCACCACCTCCGCGTCGACGATCTCCACCCGTTCGACCGGGGTCTCCCCCTCCGTCGCCACCGCCTCGATCCGGTCGACCACGTCCAGTCCTTCCACGACGACGCCGAACACGGTGTAGACGCCGTCGAGCGCCGGGGCCGCGGCCGTCACGACGAAGAACGACGTAGACGCACTCGCCGGGTCGTCGAGCCGCGCCATCGAGACGATGCCGCGCACGTGCCGCGTGTCGTTGAACTCCGGCTGCAGGTTCTGCACGAAGCGCTGCTGGCGGTCGGTGAGCGGCGCGCGGCGGGTCGGCAGGTGGCCGCTCTGGATGACGAAACCGGGTACGTCCCGGTGGAACGCGATGCCGTCGTAGACGCCGGCGTCGACGAGCCGGAGGAAGTTGCGGACGTGGTTCGGGGCGCGGTCCGGATACATGTCGATCGCGATACGGCCGTGGGTGGTGTCTAGCACCGCCCGGAAGGCGGCCAGCTCCGCGTCGGTCTCGGTGGTGAACGGAGGAATCTCGGGCGGCGGCTTGTCGCGAATCGTCACCCGGCGCACGACGACGCGCTCGGCGGCGCGCCCCTCGGCGTCGACCGGGGTCTCGGAGATCCGCGTGACGACGTCCATGCCGTCGGCGACCTGGCCCCAGATGGAATGCTGGCCGTCGAGCCCCGGCTGATCGACGATGCAGATGAAGAACTGCGATCCGCCGCTCCCCGGCTGTCCGGGCACGAGCACCGCCGAGACCGTGCCCCGCACGTGCCGGGCAGCGCTGAGCTCGGCGTCGACCAGCCCGAGACCGCCCCGGCCGTACTCCGCGGCCCGCTCCGGATCGCTCGTGAACGGGTCGCCGCCCTGGACGATGCCGTTGCGCACCATGCGATGGAACGTCGAGCCGTCGAAATGGCCCTCCCCGGCGAGCTGCATCACCAGCCCGACGTGATTGGGTGCAAGATCGGGGTGGAGATCGATGGCGATTGCACCGAGATCGGTCTCGAAGACCGCCTGCTTGCCGCTCATCTCCTCGAGCGTGAGCGGGGTGACGAACGGTTCGCCGGCCGGCGCGGCCAGCGCCGGAACCGCCGCCGCCAGCCAGACCAGCAGTGTGAGCACTGCACCAGATTTCATCTGCACACCTCGGCTGCACGTCTCGCACCGATCTAATAGCATGATCGGATGCCTCTGCTGAACGAACCCGAGCCACCGCCCCGCTCGCGCCGGGGATGGCTGTACGTCCTGATCGTACTCGGCCTGGCCGCCGGCGCGGGCTACTACCTGTACCTGTCGCGGTTTCAGACGCCGCTCGACGACGGCGAGCGCCGCGCGGCGGTGGAGACGCCGCGGACGTCGCGTCCCGCACCCGCTGCCCCCGCCGCACCGGAGAGCGCACCGGCCGAAACACTTGCGCCGGAGCCGGAGCCGGAGCCGGAACCGGAGCCGGAGCCGGAACCGGAACCCGAGCCGGCCGCGGCCCCCCCGCCCGCGATCGTCCTGCGGGTGACCAGCGACGTCGAGGGCGCCGAGGTCTTCATCGACCGCCGCTACGCCGGGACGACGCCGTTCGAGTCGTACGAGGTCGAGCCCGGACGCCGCCGCATCAACGTCTCGGCCCCGGGCTACGAGGGCCACGCCGAAGACGTGGAGATCGACGGCGACCTGACGAGCGTCGACGTGCGCTTCCGGCAGGTGCGCCTGGACCAGCGCGTAGCCGTCGTCCACAAGCACCGCTTCGGCGAGTGCGAGGGGCACCTGGTGGCCACGACGCGCGGGATCGCCTATCGGACCGGCGACGACGACGCGTTCGAGGTCGGGCTCGACGGACTCGAAGAGTTCGCGGTCGACTACGTGGCGCACAATCTCCGGCTCAAGGTCCGCGGCGGACGGACCTACAACTTCACCGACGGCCAGGAGAACGCTAACGCGCTCTTCGTGTTTCACCGGGCGGTCGAGGAGGCCCGAGACCGGCTCGCCCGCGGCGAGACGCCAGCCGCTCCATGATCGCGCAATCGCCGACCCGCTGCCCGTGGGCCGGGTCCGACCCGCTGTACCGCCCGTACCACGACGAGGAATGGGGAGTGCCGCTGCACGACGACCGGCGCCTCTTCGAGATGCTGGTGCTGGAAGGCGCGCAGGCGGGACTGAGCTGGCTGACGATCCTCCGCCGGCGGGAGGGGTACCGCAGCGCCTTCGACCGGTTCGACCCGCGGGCGGTGGCGCGCTACGGGCCGCGTGACGTGGAGCGCCTGCTGGCCGACGCCGGGATCATCCGGAACCGTCTGAAGATCGCCTCGGCCATCAACAATGCCCGCGCGTTCCTCGACGTGCAGGAGCAGTTCGGCAGCTTCGACGAGTACGTCTGGCGGTTCGTCGACGGCCGGCCGACGCGGAACGCCTGGACGACGCACGAGGAGGTCCCGGCGCAGACGCCTGTTTCGAACGCGCTGAGCAAGGACCTCCGCAAGAGGGGATTCACGTTCGTCGGCCCGACGATCTGCTACGCCCACATGCAGGCAACCGGCATGGTCAACGACCACCTGGTCGGCTGCTTTCGCCATCGCGAGGTGCGGCTCATGGCCGACTGACGGCGCGGATCCGCTGCAGAACGACAGCGGCCGCGTGCGCCACGTTCAACGAGTCCACGGCCGGGGCGATGTCGATCCTGACCCGCTCGTCACACCGGTCGAGCGCCGTCCGGCTCACGCCGTCTCCTTCGTTGCCGAATAGCAGAGCGACCCCCGCTTCGCAACCGCGGCGCACGAACGCCTCGATCTCGGTCGCGGGTTGCAGCGGGGTGAGGGCGACGACGCGGGCTCCCGCTTCCCGGATCCGCTCGAGGATGCCCGGCCACTCGCCCGCCCGGACCACCCGAAACGGAAGCTGCAGGGTCGTCCCCATCGACGTGCGGATCGCCTTGCGGTAGAGCGGGTCCGCGCAGGTCGGCGACAGCACTATCCCGGCCGCACCGAACGCCGCGGCATTGCGGAAGATCGACCCGACGTTGTCCGGATCCGATACGCCCTCGAGCACCACGAGCGGGCTTCCCGGCGCAACCGGCGACAGTCGGGGATCATCCTCCCCGAGCGCGGGACGCTCCCCCAGCGCCAAGCAGCCGCGGTGGAACCGGAAGCCGGTGACGAGCCGCAACTGCGCGGAGTCGGCGACGTAGACGTCGAGCTCGCGTTCGCCCCTGCCGGCGGCCAGGGCCGGTTCCAGCCCTTCCAGTGCGCCGTCGATCACCAACAGCGCCCGCGTGCGGAAACGGGACGCCAGGAGGCGCTCCACCGCCAGCCGCCCCTCCGCGACGAAGAGCCCGCGGTCGCGCATCAGCGCCGGGTCGGAGACGACGCGGAAGTCGTCCAGGCGGTGATCGTCGACCGCTGCGACTCGAACGCGCTCGATCGCCACCGCTACGCCGACCGGACCACCTGCCGTCGGCTGCGGTGCCGGTCGAGCACCTCCAGGCCGATCTGCTTGCTCAGATAGACCTTGGACTCGCGGTTGTCGTTGGCGTCCGGCTCGAACTTGATCACGTTGAACTCGAGCTGGTCGAGGGTGCTCCGCATGTCGTAGAAGCAGTTCTTCGTCTTGACGACGATCTCGCTGAACCCGTTGTCGTGAGCCCACGCCTCCTGCTCCTCGGTCAGGGCGCGGAAGAAGCCCCGGCCGCGCCAGTCGCGGCGCGTGCCGCCGAGCCAGTTGTAGAGCACCTTGCGATCCTCGAACTCGACCGACGGCCGCAGCCGCGCGATCAGGTCGGCCAGCTTCGGCTCGGTGTCGTGCGCCCGCACCTCGTGCGAGACCTTGTAGGCGACCGGCACGACCGTCGAGGGATCGTCCGGCAGCGGCGCCTCCGCCATCAGGATCTGGTGGTCGCGCTCGCCCAGTCGCCGGACCACTTCGGTAGCCGTCTTCTTGCTCGGGAACTCACCGAAGTACTCCTCGATGTACTCGATTTCGAGCGCGCCCTGTTGCAACCCGTACTCACGGATCCGGTACTCCATAGCGATTCGCGCGAGCATCATACACTGCGGGTATGCCGGAGCTTCCGGACGTCGAGGTCTACGTCGCGTGCCTGGCCGAGCGGGTCATCGGAGAGCGGATCGAGCGCATCCGGCTGCTGCGACCGTTCGTGCTCCGCTCGGTCGCCCCGCCGCTCGACAGCGCGGAAGGCCGGACGGTCCACAGCGTGGAAAGGCTCGGCAAGCGAGTCGTCATCGGGCTGTCCGAGGACCTCTTCCTTGTCCTGCACCTGATGATCGCCGGCCGCCTGCGGTGGCGCGACCTCGGGACCCGAATCCCGCGGAAGCTCGGCCTCGCGGCGTTCGACTTCGCCAACGGAACGCTGTTGTTGACCGAAGCCGGCTCCATCAAGCGCGCAGCGTTGCACCTGGTCGCCGGCCGCGACGGCCTGCGGGCGCACGACCGCGGCGGCATCGACGTCCTCGCCGCCGACCTGACCGCCTTCCGTGGCGCGCTCCTCCGCGAGAATCACACGCTCAAGCGGAGCCTCACCGATCCGCGCCTTTTCTCGGGCATCGGCAACGCCTACTCCGACGAGATTCTGCACGCGGCAAGCCTGTCGCCGCTGAAGCTGACGGGGCGCCTGACCGCGTCGGAGATCGCCCGGCTGCACGAGGAGACGCAGTCGACGCTGCGCGCCTGGACCGCGCGGCTGCGGCGCGAGACCGGCGACCGGTTCCCGGAACAGGTGACGGCATTCCATCCCCAAATGGCCGTCCACGGCCAGTATGGCATGCCGTGTCCCACCTGCGGCTCGCTCGTCCAGCGCATCGTCTACGCCAGCAACGAGTCGAACTACTGCCCCCCCTGCCAGACCGGGGGGAAGCTGCTCGCCGACCGCGCCATGTCGCGCTTGCTGAAGAGCGACTGGCCGCGGTCGCTGGACGAATGGGAGGCGATGAAGGAGGAGCGAAACGCAACCGGCGCCGGTCATTGATAGCAATGCAATCATCGATTGCACTCTACGCGATGGGTGAAGGCAAGTCGTGGCGAGCATCACGATAAGAAGGCTCGACGATCGCTTGAAGCGCAGGCTGCGGGTTCGCGCCGCCGAGAACGACCGCTCGATGGAGGATGAAGCTCGGGTCATTCTGCGCGTAGCACTCGACCGTGAACCCGCGGCGCCGGTAACGAACCTGGGCACGGCGATCCACGATCTGTTCAGGCCCTTCGGGGGCGTTGAACTCGACATCCCGCCGCGAGAGCCGATGCGAGAACCGCCGCGCTTCGATTCAGCCCTCCGCCGATGGTGGTCGTCGATTGCGCGTTCCCGTGACGCGGTTGTCGCCACCAGGAACGTCGCGCACTTCCACGGTACAGAGGTCGAAGTCATCGACCCCTGGCAGACCGCCTGACACCACCCCTGCCGATCCGGACGACCAGGATCACGGACGGACGGCGCGGAACAGGGCAGCCGCCGTGCCCAACGACTCCCGGTCGCCGACAAGGACCGCGGTATCGCCGGGCGCGTAGCGGAACGCCTCGTCGCGCCGGTAGATCGGCGCCCCGTCCCGCACCACCGCCACCTGGATCGCGCCGGTCCGCCGCCGCAGATCGAGGGTCCTGGCGTTCTCGCCGATCGCCGGCGAGCCGCCCTCGACCTCGACCAGCTCCAGCGCGTCGTGGATGCCGAGGTGCTGGAGTGCGTCCAGCGTCAGGTCGGGGGCGGCGGTCCCGCGCAGGAGCCCGTAGTGCTCGCTGCGTACCGCATCCAGCTCGTGCGCGATCCGGCCGGCCGGAATCTCGTAGCCCTCGAGCGCGCGCTTGAACAACTCCAGCGACGCCTCGAACTCCTCTACGACCACCGCGTCGGCGCCCAACCGCTTGAGGTCGTCTATGGCGCGCACGTAGCGGGTGCGGACGACGATGCGAGCGGCAGGTGCGAGCCCGCGGGCCGCGGCCACGCCGCGCCGCTCCTCCATGGACGACGGGATGGCGAAGACGATGATCCGGGCGTGCGCGCCCGCGACGCGCTCCAGCAGCGCGTGCCGCGTGCCGTCGCCGTAGACGGCCGGCAGCCCGTCGGCGCGCGCCTGACGCACGAGCTCGAGGCTCTGATCGATGACCGCGCAACGAATCCCCGCCGCCCGCAGCATGCGCGCGAGATAGCGTCCCGCCAGACCGTAGCCGATGACGACGGCGTGGTCGCGGTAACCGGCGGCCATCTGGTCGCCGTCCCGGTCCGCGCCGCCGCCGGTCGCGCGACTGTCGGGGCCTGCGGTCCGCATCGCGACCGACTCGGCCACGGCGCGGGCCGACCCGATGAGAAACGGCGTCGCCATGAGCGAGAGGGCGGCCACCGACAGGAACGTCTGGTAGTCATCGCCGGCGAACAGGCCCAGTGGGAGCCCGGCCGCGGCCAGCACGAACGAGAACTCGCCGACCTGCGCCAGACCCAGGCCGCTCCGGAGCGCCGTTTCCAGCCGCCGGCCCCGGAGTACGATGGCTCCGGTCGCGATCAAGGTCTTGACCGCCACGATCAGCAGGGTCGCGCCGATGACCACCAACGGCCGTTGCACCAGCAGCGACAGGTCGAGCAGCATGCCGATCGACGTGAAGAAGACGCCGCTGAACAGCACGCGGAACGGAATGACGTCGGAGAGCGCCTGCTGGCCGTACTCCGACTCCGAGATGATCAGCCCCGCGAGAAACGCCCCGATGGCCAGAGAGAAACCGAACGCGGCGCTGACGAGCGCGGTGCCTATGGCGAAGAACCCGACGCAGAGCGTGAAGAGATCCCGGTTGCGCTCGGCTGCCACCCGGTCGAGCGTCCAGCGCACCGCGACCCGCCCGCCGACCACAAGCGCCGCCATCGCACCGACGCTGCCCAGCATCCGGGTCCAGAACGCGGCCATGTCGGGCCCCGCGCCGGTCGCCGCCAGCAGCGGCAGCAGCGCCATCAGGAGAACGATGCAGAGGTCCTGAAACAGCAGGACCGACACCGCCTCCCGCCCGTGCGGCGTGTCGAGCTCGCCGCGGTCCGCGTACAGCTTCGTCACCGCCGCGGTCGACGACATCGCGATCAGGGCGCCGTAGAAGAGCGCCCTGCCTATCGGCATGTCCAGGGCGGTTCCGGCGGCGATCGCCAGCGCCAGCATGCCGGCCATCTGCGCGCCGCCGGCCACGACCACCGAGCGCCCCCAGCGCAGCACGTCGGAGAGCGACAGCTCCAGACCGATCTCGAACAGCAGCAGCACGACGCCGATCTCGGACAGCGCGGCCACCGCCTCCGGGTCGGGAATCAGCGCCACCCCGGACGGTCCGATGAAGATTCCCACGGCGAGGAAGCCGACGAGCGGGGGCAGGCGCAGGCGATGCGCCAGCGCCACGACCGGCAGGGCCAGCCCGGCGATGATCGCCAGGTCCAGAAGGACACCGAGGTCCTCCATGAAGTCAGCCCGCGGCGACGGCGGCCGGGGCGACGGCCTGGTCGTAGGCGAGGTTGCCGGCCAGCCACCGCTCGACCTCGCCGATCGGTTGCCCCTTGCGCGCGGCGTACGCCGCCACCTGATCGGCGCCGACCCGGCCGACGGTGAAGTACCGCGATTCCGGATGCGCGAAGTAGAGTCCGCTGACGCTGGCCGCCGGGGTCATCGCGGCGCTCTCGGTCAGGTCGAGACCGGCCGCGCGCGCGTCGAGCAAATCGAACAGCTTGAACTTCTCGCTGTGATCCGGACAGGCGGGATAGCCGAACGCGGGACGGATCCCGCGGTAGCGCTCCGCGATGAGATCCTGGTTGGAGTGTGACCCGCCGGACTCGTAGCCCCACCCCCGGCGCACGCGCGCGTGCAGCATCTCCGCGAACGCCTCGGCCAGCCGGTCGGCCAGCGCCTTGACCATGATGGCGTGGTAGTCGTCGTGGTCCTGCTCGTACCGTTGCGCGAGGTCCTCGGCGCCGATCCCGGCGGTGACGGCGAACGCTCCGACGTGGTCGGTCCGCCCCGACTCGCGAGGCGCTACGAAGTCGGCCAGCGACCGCTGCGCGCGGTCACCGAGCGCCTCCTGCTGCCGGAGCATGTGGAAGCGCACGACCTCCGGGCCCCCGCCCCCCGCGGACGCCGCCGGATCGTGCAGGACCACGTCGTCCCCGTCGGCGGTCGCCGGCCAGAAGCCGTAGATCCCACGCGCGGTCAGGCCGCGCATCGCAACGATTTCCGCCAGCAGCGCCTGCGCGTGCTCGTACAGCTCCCGCGCCGCCGCGCCCTGCGCCGGATCGTCGAGAATCGCCGGGAAGCGGCCCTTGAGCTCCCACGCCGCGAAGAAGAACGTCCAGTCGACGTAGGGCGTCAGCTCGTCCAGCGGGACGTCGACCGCCCGGCGGCCGGTGAACGCCGGGACCGGCAGGTCGGCCGCATCCCAGTCCGTGCGGAACGGATTGGCCCGCGCCTCCGCGTAGGTCGCCAGCTTCCGCCGCCCCCGCCGGGCGAACTGCTCGCGCAGCCGCACCTGGTCGACGTGGTTGTCCGCGTCGAAGGCGGGCCGACGCTCCGGGTTCAGCAGCCCGGAGACCACGTCGACCACACGGGAGGCGTCGGCCACGTGGACCGTGCTCCCGTCGAACGCGGGGGCAATCCTGACCGCGGTGTGCTGGCGCGACGTCGTGGCCCCACCGATGAGCAGCGGCGTCCGCATCTTGCGACGCTTCATCTCCGCGGCCACGAACACCATTTCGTCGAGGGACGGCGTGATCAGTCCGCTCAACCCGACCAGATCCGCGCCCTCGTCCACCGCGGTCTGGAGAATCCTGTCGCACGGCGCCATGACGCCGAGGTCGATCACGTCGTAGCTGTTGCAGCGCAGCACGACGCCGACGATGTTCTTGCCGATATCGTGCACGTCGCCCTTGACGGTCGCCAGCACGATCCGACCCTGCGCCGAGCTGGCGAGCTGATCCGCCTCCATGTAGGGCTGCAGATAGACCACCGCCTTCTTCATGGCGCGGGCGCTCTTGACTACCTGGGGCAGGAACATCTTGCCGGCGCCGAACAGGTCGCCGACCACCTTCATGCCGTCCATCAGCGGGCCTTCGATGACGTCGAGCGGCCGCGCGGACTGCCGCCGCGCCTCCTCCACGTCGGCCTCGATGAAGTCGACGATTCCGTGGACCAGGGCGTGGGCCAGCCGCTCGCCGACCCCCGCGTCGCGCCAGCTCAGGTCGACCTCGCGCGTCCGCGCGGTCCCCTGCACGCCCTCGGCGAAGCGCACCAGCCGCTCGGTCGCGTCGGCGCGCCGGTTGAAGATGACGTCCTCGACGTGAGTCAGCAGGTCGGCCGGGATGTCCTCGTAGACCGCGAGCTGGCCGGCGTTGACGATCCCCATGTCCATGCCGGCGCGGACCGCGTGGTAGAGGAAGGCCGCGTGCATCGCCTCGCGCACGACGTCGTTGCCCCGGAACGAGAACGACAGGTTGCTGACGCCGCCGCTCACCTTGGCGCCGGGACAGCGGGTCTTGATGATCCGGGTCGCCTCGATGAAGTTGATGGCGTAGCCGGCGTGTTCCTCGAGTCCGGTGGCGACCGCGAGGATGTTCGGGTCGAAGATGATGTCCCCGGGCGCCACGCCGGCGCGCTCCGTCAGCAGCCCGTAGGCGCGCTCGCAGATCGCGACCTTGCGATCGATGGTGTCGGCCTGGCCGGTCTCGTCGAACGCCATCACGACCATCGCGGCGCCATAGCGCCGGATGAGACGCGCCTGGTCGAGGAACGCGGCCTCGCCCTCCTTGAGGCTGATCGAGTTGACGATGCCCTTGCCCTGGACGCACTTCAACCCCGCCTCGAGGACCGACCACTTCGAGCTGTCGATCATGATCGGCACGCGGGCGATCTCCGGCTCGGTGGCGATGAGACTCAGGAGCCGCGTCATGCACGCCTCCGAGTCGAGCATCCCCTCGTCCAGGTTGACGTCCACGATGTTGGCGCCGCCGCGCACCTGATCGAGGGCGACGTCGGCCGCCGCGGCGTAGTCGTCGTTCCGGATCAGGCGCGCGAAGCGGCGCGAGCCGGTCACGTTGGTCCGCTCGCCGATCATCAGGAAGTTGGCGTCGGGTCGGACCGTGAGCCGTTCGAGCCCGCTGAGCTCCGTGAGCCGTGGCGCACCCCCCGCGGGGCGCGGGCGCGGCGGCACGTCCGCCACGGCCTCGGCGACGGCACGGATGTGCTCCGGGGTGGTGCCGCAGCAGCCGCCGAGAAGGTTCACGAAGCCGCTCGTTGCGAACTCGCGCAGCAGCCCGGCCGTCTCCTCCGGCTGCTCGTCGTACTCGCCGAACGCGTTCGGCAGGCCGGCGTTCGGGTAGCAACTGATCCAGGTATCGGCGACGCGGGCCAGTTCGGCGAGGTACGGCCGCATGTCGCGCGCCCCGAGCGCGCAGTTGATGCCGACCGAGAAGGGCCGGGCGTGGGCGACCGAGACCCAGAACGCGTCGATGGTCTGGCCCGAGAGCGTGCGGCCGCTACGGTCGGTGATGGTGACCGAGAGCATGAGGGGCAGCTCGGTCCCGTGCTCGTCGAATACCTGCTGGACCGCGGAGATGGCGGCCTTGGCGTTGAGCGTGTCGAAGATGGTCTCGATCAACAGCAGATCGCAGCCGCCCTCGATCAGCGCACGGGCCTGCTCGGCGTAGGCGTCCCGCAGCGCGTCGAAGGTGGAGGCGCGAAACGTCTGGTCGTTGACGTCGGGCGAGATGGACAGCGTCCGGTTGGTCGGCCCGATCGCACCCGCGACGTAGCGCGGGCGATCCGGCGTGCGGGCGGTCCAGCGCGCGGCGGCCCGCTTGGCGATGCGGGCCGCTGCAACGTTGAGATCGTGGACTATCGACTCGAGGCGGTAGTCCGACTGCGCGATCGAGGTACCGCTGAAGGTGTTGGTCTCGAGGATGTCGGCGCCGGCCGCCAGATACTCGTCGGCGATCGCCTCGATCACGTCCGGCCGCGTCAGCGCCAGCAGGTCGTTGTCGCCCTTCAGGTCCTGCGGATGGTCGGCGAACCGCGTCCCGCGGAAGTCGGCCTCCGCGAGCCCGCGCCGCTGGATCATCGTCCCCATGGCGCCGTCGAGGATCAGAATCCGCTCGCGCAGGGCGTCGTCGAGTGCCCGTCTTACGTCGTTGGTCACGCTCTACTCCGAACCTGCCGCTGCCCTGGCCGCCGCGAACCGGACTACCGGAACTCCCCACAGGTCAGCATCATCGATCCGTAGAAGGGATTGCGGATCTCGCTGGTCGCCTGGACCCACTCCTTGTCCACCATCGGGCAGTAGGCGACCCGCAGCTCGCCGAACCCGACCTCCTTGCCGTACGCGATGAGGGCGTCGCTCAGGGGACCGAACGCGTCGCGTGCCGACCAGAGATCCGTCGCCCCGGCGAGCGCCTCGGCCGCCGCGCCGATCGCCGCGGCCTGCTCGCCCATCTCGACAGCCTCGGCTGCAATCGTCCGCGCCGCGTCGGCCACGCCGCCGGTCGAGTCGTTGGCGAGAGCCACCTGAATGTGCAGGTACGGCGCGGCGAGCCCGTCGGACACCGCCGCCGAGACCGGCCCGGTCACCATCACGGCCGCCGCCAGCGTCACTGCGATCACTGCAAGTCTGAGCATCGTCTTCCTCCCTCGACCCGTTTCTCGCGCGCAGGCCCTCCTAAACGTACTCTCCCGGCCCGGCGCTGACAATGCGCTCCGGCAATCGGCCGCGGCCAGCCGCCTGGGCAGCGCAGAATGGGCGAGCCGGCGCCGCCCGGCGCGGCGGGGCGCGCTCTGCCTTGTTGCGCTGCCGTTGCATGAACGGCCGGTCGGCGGTAAGCTGCTCGCATGCTTTCAAGAACGTGCGCGGTTCTGGCGGCGCTGGCCGGACTGCTGCTCGCGGGCGCGGGCGTCGCGGCGCAGCAGCAGCCCCTGTTCCGGAGCGGCACGCAACTGGTCGACCTGTTCGTCACGGTCACCGACCGCAACGGCCGCCTCGTGCCAGACCTCTTCCAGGAAGACTTCGAGGTCTTCGACGACGGGCAACCGGCCGAGATCGTGCTGTTCGAGAACGACGTCCGGCCAATCACGGTCGTCGTCATGCTCGACACCAGCGCGAGCATGGACCTGAACCGCCGCCGCCTGATGGCCGGGGCCGAGCAGTTCCTGATTCGGATGCTGCCGTTCGATCGGGCGCGGGTCGGCGCGTTCAACGACAAGGTCGAGATCGAGCCGGCCGAGTTCACCGGCGACCGCGACGAGCTGATCTCCTGGCTGTCCCGCCTCGACTTCGGCAACGCCACGCGCGTGTACGACGCCGCCGCCACGGCCCTCGATGCGCTCTCGGAGGTGGCTGGCCGACGCGTCGTGCTCCTGTTCACCGACGGCGACGACACCGACAGCGAGGCCGGGTCGCGGGACGTTCTCAACCAAGCCATCACCGACGAGGTGATGATCTACTCCATCGGCTTCGAGAGCAACTACTTCAACGGGGCCCGCTACGTGACGACCCGTCCGGACCGCAACCTGAGGCGGTTCGCGGAGGAGACCGGCGGCGGCTATTTCGAGCTGACCGAGGCGGCCGACCTCGGCCCGACCTTCACGCGCGTCGCACAGGAGCTGCACAGTCAGTACGTCATAGGCTTCACGCCCCGCAGCGACGGCCGGCAGCACGAGATCGAGGTGCGTATCAAGCAGCGCGGGATGCAGGCGCGCGCGCGACGCACCTACGCCGCTCCGAACGTCACCAACGACGGCCCCTGATCACCGATTCCCGACCGAGAATCGCCGGCCGCGACCATCGCAATCCGGGATTCGTCACTCGATGTACTCCGCCCGGATCGAGCGCGCCGTCACCACCATGCTCGAGGCGCACGGCCTGCGGCGGCGCAAGGCGGGCCGCGGCTTCGAGGCCTCCCATGCGCTGTCGGTCGCGTTCATCGCCGCCGACTTCGGGTTCGACGAGGACACGGTCGTCGCGGCCCTGCTGCACGACACGCTCGAGGATACCGACCTCGATCCGCGGGTCATCGCGGAACGCTTCGGAGCACAAGTGCTCCGCATGGTGGAGGACGTCTCCGAGCCGCCGCAGCCGGCGCGCTGGAAAACGCGCAAACTCACCTACCTGGAACAGCTTCGGACGACGCCGCGGCTCGGCGCGCTCGCCGTCGCCGCGGCCGACAAGATCCACAACCTGACGAAGATGACGGCCGGCATCGAGACGCGCGGCGCCGCCTTCCTCGACGCGTTCAGCGCCGGGCCGCGGGAGATGCTGTGGTACCAGAACGCGGTCTACGACCTGGCCTCCGGGCGCTGGAGTCACCCGATTCTGGAGGAGCACCGACGGCGGCTCGACGCCTTCGTCGAAGCCGCCGGGGCGCTGGTGCGCGGATAGGCGGGGCCGACCCTGCCGCCATCAGTGGATTGTCGCGGTCGGGTGCGGGGCCACGCCGCCGGTCGAGGCGGCCGGCCGGCCCGCCTCCTCCGACCCGCAGTCGTCGCAACCGTGGCACGCGGCGCCGCCGCCGCCGCTCTTCGGCATCGCGAATATGCCGCGCATGTGCCGGTAGAGCGAGAGGACCGCGTACCCGACGATGGTCGCCACCGCGGCTTCCTGCCAGTCCATCACACCCCCCAACCCAGCAGAGATCCCGCCTGGTAGACGAGGAGCGACGCCCCGTAGGCGAGCACGGACATATAGGCGAACATGAACACCGGCCAGCCCCAGGAGCCCGACTCCCGCCGGACCACGCCGATGGTGCTCATGCACTGGCACGCCAGCACGAAGAAGACCATCAGCGATACCCCGGCCAGCGGGGTCATCAACGGGGAGCCGTCCGCGTGCCGCGCCTCCTGCAGCGACGCCCGCAACGACTGGCTCTCCTCGTCGGCCTCCGCGATGCCGAAGACGATGCCGAGGGTCGAGACGAAGACCTCGCGGGCGGCGAACGCGCCGAGAATGCCGACCCCGATGCGCCAGTCGAAGCCGAGCGGCTCGATGGCCGGCTCGATCACCCTTCCGAGCCGCCCGGCGATGCTGTATTCGAGGCTCTCTCCCGCCTCCCGGCCCGCGAGCAGCGCGAGCTGCTCCTCTCGAACATCGGGATCCGCCACCGACGCCTGCGCCTCGGCGCGCTGTTCCGCGTACCGCTCGGCGATCTCCGCGCTGCGCGGATAGGACAGCAGGGCCCAGAGGATGATGGTCATCGTCAGGATGATCGTCCCGGCATCGACCAGGAACTTCCGCAGCCCGCGCCAGGCGACCAGCGTCACGTTGCGCCAGAGCGGAACCCGATAGGGCGGCAGCTCCAGGACCAGGGGCAGCCGCGGCCCCTTGAGCACGGTGCGGCGCAGGACCGCGGCGGCTCCCAGAGTGGCGACCACCGAGAGCGCGTACATTGCGAACAGGACCACGGCCCCGGCGCTCAACACGCCGAGCACGCGCGCGTCGCCCGCGAACACGACCGCGGTCACCAGCGCGTACACCGGCAGCCGGGCGCTGCAGGAGACCATCGGCAGCGTCAGCATGGTGATCAGCCGGTCCCGGCGGCTCTCGATCGTCCGGGTGGCCATGACGGCCGGGATCGCGCAGGCGAACCCCGACAGCATCGGCACGAACGCCTTGCCGTGCAGGCCGATGCGCCCCATCAGGCGATCGATGACGAACGCCACGCGCGCCAGGTAGCCCACGTCCTCGAGAACCGCGATGAAGAGGAACAGCATCGCGATCTGCGGCACGAACACCACGACGTTGCCGACGCCGGCAATGACGCCGTTGACCATCAGGTCCTCGAGCGGGCCTTCGGGCAGAAGCGCCGTGACGCCGGACTGCAGTGCCGCGGTGGCCGACTCGATGGTCCCGATGAACGGCTCGGACCAGGCAAACAGTGCCTCGAACAGAAGCGCCATGACGATGGCGAACACGCCCATGCCGTAGAAGCGGTGGGTCAGGATGCCGTCGATGCGGTCCGTCCAGGCGCGATTGCCGGCCCCGGCCGGCGACACCCGGCGCACGTCGGCCACCACCGTCTCGATCCACCGGTAGCGCGCCGCGATGACCTCCTGATCCAGGTTCACCTGCTCGCCGGCGGCCCGCAGGCGCAAATCGTCCACGGTCTTGCGCGCGGCAGGCGGCAACCCCTCGACGTCGTCCTCGTCCGTCGTGTGCGACAGCAGCGACCAGACCGCCCACGACCGCCGGGCGGCCGGCGTCCGGTCCAACGCCCCGCCGTGCAGGGCCCCCTCCACCGCGGATACGGCGGTCTCCACCGGCGCGGGAAATCCGGTCCACATGACGTCGCCTCGCGGAGCCAGCTCGGCGGCGCCGCCGATGGCGCGCCGCAGGTCGTCGAGCCCCTCTCCCGTCGAGCCGACCGTCGGTACGACCGTGACGCCGAGCCACTCGCCCAGCCTGCCGGCGTCGACCCTGACCCCGGCCGCCGCGGCTTCGTCGACCATGTTCAGCGCCACCACCACCGGCACCCCGGTCTCGACGATCTGCAGGACGAGATAGAGGCCGCGCTCGATCGTCCCCGCGTCGACGACCACCAACACCGCGTCCGGCGTCTCGCCGCGCCGGCCCAGCACCTCGTCGACCGCGACCTGCTCGTCCGGCGAGTGGGTGCTCAGGCTGTAGGTGCCCGGCAGATCGACCAGCTCGACGTCGGCCCCGCCGGGCAGCGTGATCTGGCGCGAAGAACGGGTCACGGTGACCCCGGGGTAGTTCCCGATCTTGGCGCGCGCGCCGGTCAGGGCGTTGAAGATGGTCGTCTTGCCGGAGTTGGCGTTGCCGGCGACGAGCACCCGCGGGGCTCGTGCCCTCGGGGCGACCTCGCGCGGCGGATGGGCGTCGAAGCGGGACGACGTCCCGGACGCCGCGCCGGCGTCCCCGGAAGCCACCTGGTCGAGTGGCGCCAGCGAGACCTCCGCGGCGTCGGCCGACCGCAGGCTCAGCAGGTAGCCCCGCAGCCGGATCTCCAGCGGATCGCCGAACGGAGCGCGACGGACCATCTCGATGCGCGTGCCCGGCAGCAGGCCCATCTCCATGAGCCGGCCGCCGACGCGCCTCTCGCAGTCGATGCGATGAACGACGGCGCTCTCGCCGATCGGGAGTTGATCGAGTGTACGGAGGCCCTGGTGCACGTGGATGCCTCCCGAAGAGGGCGTGTCTGCGGACGCACGGTCCACTCCGGTGTCCCCGGAATGCGACCGGATCTCAGTTTGGCCTAGTCTACAGCAGGAAGCCGTCGCACAGCGGATCGTCGTCGTCGAGCACGAACTCGTGGTGCCCGGTGATCCAGGCGCGCCCCTCGATCCGCGGCACGATGGCCGGCAGGTCGCCTACCGACGTCCGATCCTCGACCGTTCCCGAGAACGTGGTGCCGATGAGGCTCTCGTGCACGAAACGCCCGCCGGGGTCCAGCAGGCCCATGGCGTCGACGACCGCCATGACCGCCGATGTGCCGGTGCCGCACGGCGAACGGTCCACCTGCGCATCGGCGAAGACCGTCACGTTCCGCAGGTGGGCCCCCTCCGCGTCCGGGGGTCCGGTGAAAATGGTCCCGTAGATCCCGCGCAGGCGGGCGTCCGCAGGATGCACGACGTCGACCGCCTTGTCGATGCGATCCCGGATCAGCCCGCCGAGCGCGCGCAGCCTGCCCAGCTCCTCGCCGCGGATCGGCACGCCGGCCGCCTCGCCGTCGACGATGGCGTAGAAGGCGCCCCCGAATGCCACGTCGACCGGGACGACGCGGCCGTCCACCTCGATGGGTGTCCCCGCCCGCAGCACGAACGACGGCACGTTGACGAACGACACCGCCTCTACGCTGCCGTCCCCGCGAAGGATGGCGCGCGCCCGCACCGTACCGGCCGGGGTGTCGAGCACGATGTCCGCCGCCGGATCCGGCAGTTGCAGCAAGCGCTGCTCGATGGCGACCTTCACCACCGCAATGACGCCGTGCCCACACATCGTGCTGTAGCCCTCGTTGTGCATGAACAGCACGCCGGCGTGGGCGCCGGCCGACACCGGCTCGGTCAGCACCGCGCCGTACATGTCGGCGTGCCCGCGCGGCTCGCGCATCAGGGCGCGGCGGACGCGATCGTGGCGGCGGCGCACCCATGCCCGCTTGTCGAGCATCGACGCTCCGACCGGGGCGGGAAACCCCTCGACCACGAGGCGCAACGGCTCGCCGCCCGCATGCGCATCTATCGTCTTGACACGTCGCGTCATGGAACCGACAGGTATCATAGGCGCGCAATGGCGCCCCGGCACCGTCCCGCCGCCGCTCTCCTGTTCCTGGCCCTCGCCTGGGGCTCTCGCGCCGCCGCCCTCGATGCCAGCGAAGGGGAGCCCCATGCGGGACTCGCCGCGGGCTTCGAGCTGGCCTACGACCTCGACTACGACGCAGCCGTCGAGACGTTCAGGCAGGTCATCGCGAAGCGGCCGGAGGATCCTGCCGCGCACCGCGGCATCGCGGCGGTCACGTGGCTCCGCATCCTGTTCCTGCGGGGCGACTTCCTCACCGACAACTACCTGACCGGCTCGATGAATCGTCGCCCGGACGAACTCGAGGAACCTCCCGCGGCGCTGGCCGCGACGTTCCACGAGCACCTCGAGCGGGCGACCGAGCTGGCCGCGGCGGCGGTGCGCCGCGCGCCGGACGATTCCATCGCCCACTACGAGCTCGGCGTCACCGCGGCCCTGGACGCTTCGTACCGCGGATCGATCCTCGGCGAGCGGCTCGGCGCGCTCGGCCCCGCACGGCGTGCCTATCAGGCGCACCGGAGGGTTCTCGAGCTCGACCCGACGCGCAACGAGGCGAAGTTGCTCGTCGGTCTCTACCGGTACGTCGTGGCGAGCATGCCACGGGCGCTGCGCTGGATGGCCTACCTCATGGGTTTCGACGGGGGCAAGGAGGAGGCAATCGAGCTGGTGGCCGAGGCGGCCGCCCATCGAGGCGAGATTCAGGCGGAAGCCAGGTTCGCGCTCGTCCTGCTGTACAACCGGGAGCGGCAGTACGCGCGCGCCCGGAGTGTGCTGGACCAGCTTCGGCGGACCTTCCCCCGCAACCGCCTGGTCTGGCTCGAGACCGCGTCCACCTGGCTGCGCGACGACCGGCCGGCGATGGCCGGGCAGGCGCTGGCGCACGGCTTCTCGGCATTGCAGGGCGACGGGCGGAAGCGCATGTTCGGCGAGGATGCCGTATGGCACCTCAAGCGGGGCACGGCGCGGGCAGCGCTCGGGCTCGCCGACCGCGCCCGTCTCGACCTAGCGCGGGCAGCACACGCCCCGGCGCCTTCGTGGGTGACCGGGCGCGCGCATCTGGAGCTGGGCAAGCTCTCCGATCTGGCCGGCGATCGGGGACGTGCGCGCGATCACTACGCCCGCAGCCGCGACCTCTGCGGCGAAGCGGGGCACCACCGCTGCGAGCGTGCCGCCAGGGGATTCCGAACTCGGCCCTACTCGGGCTCCGAAGCGGCGGGCGAACCGCGAACCGGGCGCGGCAGGCACCGCCGCCGCAGGTGAATGAAGAGGGATGGTAGCGGTACGGGGAATCGAACCCCGGTCCCGTGGCTGAGAACCACGTATCCTAACCCCTAGACGATACCGCCCCGTCTGCCTTGCTGCATTTTAGCAACCCGCCGTTTCGAGCGTCAACGAGGGGCGCTATCATAGAAGCGTGATTCGCGCCGTTCTCGGACTCACGGCCGGTCTGACGCTGGGGGCCGCCGTCGCCGCCTGGCTCTCGGCGGGGCAGGTCGCCGGTCCGGCCCTCGCGATCGTGCAACCCGGCGAGGTCATCGGACGCACCGCGTCCTTCGTCGCGACGGCGGAGACACCCGGCGCCGAGTTCCTCACGCTCACCGCACGCATTGAGCAGGACGGAACCGTCTACCCTCTCTTCTCCCTCGACGACCCGGCCGGCGCCGCGCTCGAGCAGGAGACCGGCGACCGCCTGCGCATCGCGCGCACCTTCGACCGCGAGACGCACCCCGGTCTGGTGGAGGGCCCGGCGCGCATCGTCGTCGCGGCAACGCGGCCGGTGCTGTTCGGGCTGCGCGAGAGCGGGTCGGAGACCGCCGTCGACGTCACGGTTCGCCTCACCCCGCCGCGCCTGACGCCGCTGTCGACACTGCACTACGTCACGCACGGCGGCTCGGAGCTCGTCGTCTACCGGGTGACCCCCGCCGACGCGGAGTCGGGCGTCCGCGTCGGCGGTATCGAGTACCCGGGCTACCCGGCGGCCGGCGCCGGCATCGACGGACGCGAAGACCTGCGGGTCGCGTTCTTCGCGTTGCTCCACGATCAGGACCTCGGCGCACCGGTCGAGCTCTACGCGCGCGACCCGGCCGGCAACGAGGCGACGGCCAGCTTCGCGCACCGCATTTTCGAACGGCGGTTCCGCCGCTCGCGGATCCCGCTCAGCGACGGCTTCCTGCGGCGCGTCGTGCCCGACATCGTGGCAGGGTCGCCGGAGCTGGCCGGCGAGCACGCCGACAGCGCCACGTCGCCGGCCGAGCTGCTGCAGATCTATCTGCTCATCAACGGACAGCTCCGGGAGAGCAACCGCGCCGCCGTCGCCGCCCTGGCCGCCGAGACGGCGCCCCGCCAGCTCTGGAGCGGACCGTTCCGGCAACTCGCCAACTCCCAGGTCGAGTCCGGCTTCGCCGACCATCGCACGTATCTCTACGATGGGAACGAGGTCGATCAGCAGGTGCATCTCGGCTTCGATCTGGCATCGACCGCCAATGCGCCGGTGCATGCGGCGAACGCCGGCACCGTCGTCTTCGCCGAGTATCTGGGCATCTTCGGCCGCTGCATCGTGATCGATCACGGCATGGGACTGCAGTCGCTCTACGCCCACCTGTCGTCCATCGACGTCGCTCCCGGCATGCCGGTCGAGCGTGACCAGCAGCTCGGCCTGAGCGGCCAGACCGGTCTGGCCGGCGGGGATCACCTGCATTTCGCGATGCTTCTGCAGGGCAGGCCGGTGACCGCGATGGAATGGTGGGACGAGCACTGGATCGAGGATCGCGTGCTGCGCAAGCTGCGCGAGGCGGGGAGCCGACCGGCCCCCAGATAACCCCCGCAGCCGACTGCCGTTATAATTGATGAGTTTGCAAGGTAATCCGGGAGCGCGCCTCTGCACGCGGTCCCGGTTTCTCCCGTATCCATATCCGCGCAGGAGAAGCTCGATGCGACACCGCACATTCTGGATCCTCGTCTCGCTCGCCGCGATCGCCGTCGCCGGCGCGTGCAATTCCCGCTCCGATGTACCGCCCGTGTCCATCGTCCCCGAGGGGGGCGGCGCGGCGTCCAACGCCGTCGGCGCCACGGGCACCAGCACCGTCAGCGGCATGATCATGCTCGAGGGCGAGACGCCGGCGGCCGAGACCATCCGCATGAACTCCGATCCGGTCTGCGTCAAGCAGGCGACGATGACCGATACCGAGTACTACGTGGTCGGCGACGGCGGCGGGCTCGGGAACGTCTTCGTCTACGTCAAGGAAGGGCTGTCCGGATCGTACCCGGCGTCCACCGAAACCGTCACCCTGGACCAGAACGGCTGCCGCTACACGCCGCACGTCTTCGGCCTGCAGGTCGGACAGACGGTGCAGATCGTCAACTCCGATCCGACGCTGCACAACATCCACGCCACCCCGGCCGTCAACGCCGAGTTCAACACCGGTCAGCCGATTCAGGGCATGTCGATGGAGCGGACCTTCGACTCGGCCGAGGTGATGGTGCCCTTCAAATGCGACGTGCACGGCTGGATGAACGCCTACGTCGGCGTGCTCGACCACCCGTATTTCGCGACGACCGGCTCCGACGGCGCGTTCGACATCGGCAATCTGCCGGCCGGCAACTACGTGATCGAGGCGTGGCACGAGATGCTGGGCGTGCAGACGCAGAACGTGACGGTCGGCGACGGCGCAACCGCCAACGTTGCGTTCACGTTCACCGTCGGCTAGACGACACCCACGGAATCTATCGGGTCGGGATTGTCCGGTCGCAGGCGTCCCGGCCCGGTGCGCCTTCCGCCGCGGCCCGCGCGGCCGCCGCTCATGCGCTGGCTGCATTACTACCTGAGGTTCGTCGCCGCGGCGTCGCTGCTGCTCATCGTGGCCGGAGGTCTGGTCACCAGCACCGGCTCTGGGTTGGCCGTGCCCGACTGGCCGAACACCTACGGCACCTTCATGTTCGCTTTCCCGCTCTCGAAGATGGTGGGCGGCATTTTCTACGAGCACGGCCATCGCCTGATCGCGAGCACCGTCGGACTGCTGACGATCGGGCTGGCCGTCTGGATCGCGCGCATCGAGCCGCGCCGCTGGGTCCGCCGCCTCGGCTGGACCGCGCTGGCCGCGGTCATCGCGCAGGGACTGCTCGGGGGGATAACCGTCCTCTACTTCCTGCCGGCCCCGATTTCCATCAGCCACGCGGGTCTGGCGCAGCTCTTCTTCGCGCTCGTGGTGAGCCTGACGCTGTTCACCTCGCCGGGCTGGCGTGCGGGCCATGGCGGGTCCGGTGCACAGGACGATCCCGTGCTGGCGCGGCTCGCGCTGGCCACGCCGGCCGTCATCTACGGGCAGATCCTGCTCGGCGCCACGATGCGGCATACCGGGGCCGGGCTCGCGATTCCCGATTTCCCGCTGGCCTTCGGGCACGTGGTGCCCCCGGAATGGACCACCGCCATCGGCATCCACTTCGCCCATCGGGTCGGCGCGCTGGCCGTGGCGACCATCGTGATCGCGACGGCGGCACACCTGCTGTTCCACCATCGGGAACGGCGTGAGCTCGTGCGGCCTGCGCTCCTGCTCTCGGGGCTCGTGCTCGTGCAGGTGGGCCTGGGGGCCTGGACGGTGCTGAGCGGCCGGCAGGTGGCGGTCAACACCTCCCACGTCGCAGTCGGCGCCGCTGCGCTCGCCACGTCGATCGTGCTGGCGGTGCGGGCGCACCGAGGCTGGTTCGCGGACGCCGCCGATCTCCGGCATGCACCCGGCACCGCGGTCGAGCCTCTCGGCAGCAGCTCGGAGGCGCGGGCGTGAAGAGCGACGCGGCGGCGATGCCGGCGACGTCGAATCGCGTCGCGGACTTCCTGGCGCTCACGAAGCCACGGCTCAACTCCCTGGTGGTCGCGACCGCCGGTGTCGGTTACTACCTCGGCGCCGGCGCGGGACTCGACCTTGCAGTTCTGCTCCACGTGCTCGTTGGTTCGGCGCTCGTCGCGGGCGGCGCGGCAGCCTTCAACCAGGTCGCCGAGCGGGACATCGACCAGGTCATGCAGCGCACCCGCCGGCGACCCGCGGCAGCCGGTCGCCTCACCCCGATCGAGGGCCGGCTGTTCGCGACGACGCTGAGCGTGGCCGGCCTGCTCGAGCTGGCGCTACGGGTGAACGCGCTCGCGGCGGCGGTGGCCCTGACCACTCTGATCAGCTATGCCGCCGTCTACACGCCGCTCAAGCGCCGGACGCCCTGGGCGACGCTGGTCGGTGCGGTACCGGGCGCGCTGCCGCCGGTGATCGGATGGACCGCCGCGCGCGGCGCGCTGACGGTGGAAGCGTGGATCCTGTTCGGTATCGTCTTCCTCTGGCAGCTACCGCATTTCCATGCGCTCTCCTGGCTCTACCGGGACGATTTCGGGCGCGCCGGTCTGCCCTTGGTGGCAACCCGCGATCCCGGCGGCCGCCGGACCGCGCTGCAGGCGCTCCTCTGCACTGCCGCGCTTCTCCCCCTGAGTCTGGCGCCGGCGCTGGTCGGGATGACCGGACCGCACCATGTTGCGGTCGCCGGCCTCCTGGGCGTGCTGTTCCTGGGACTGGCCGTCCGCTTCCTCGCCCGGCGCTCCGAGGCGCGGGCGCGCGCCCTGTTCCTCGGATCGCTGATATATCTGCCGCTGTTCTGGGTCTCGCTGCTCGCGGGTCCCGTGCTCTGAGGCCTCCGCGTGCTCGACGTCACCGATCTGCCGGGTATCAACGCCACGCTCAACGCCGTCTCGGCGGTACTGCTGTCCGCGGGGTACGCGCTGATCAGGACGGGCAGGGTCCGGCAGCACCGCGCGTGCATGCTCGCGGCATGCGCCACCTCGACTCTCTTCCTGACCTCGTACGTCGTCTACCACCTCAACGTCGGTTCCGTGGCGTTCACCGGACAGGGGCCGATCCGGGTCGTGTACTTCTCGGTGCTCATCAGCCACATCGTGCTCGCGGCGCTCATCCTGCCGCTGGCTCTCGTGACCCTGATCCGGGCGCTGCGCGAGCGCTTCGCCGGCCACGCGGAGATCGCACGCTGGACGTTGCCGGTCTGGCTCTACGTGTCGGTGACCGGCGTGATGGTCTACTGGATGCTCTACCGGATGTGAGGGGCCGTCCCGCCGCCCCTACGGGACCACGCTGACCGCCGCCACGGCAAGGGTCGCCACGAGGCCGCGCAGGCGAACCACGTTGCCTCCGCCGTCCGGATGCACCCGGCTCGAGAGAAAGACGACGACGGTCTCCGTCTGCGGATCGATCCAGATCGAGGTCCCGGTGAACCCCGTGTGGCCGAAGGAACGCAAGGAAAAGAGGTCCCCGCGGTTGCTCGAATAGCGCGAGTCGAGGTCCCAGCCGAGCCCGCGCACGTCCTGCAGGCGGGCCGGCGTCGACGCCCTCGTCATGCGTGCGACGGTGAGCGGCGACAGCACCCTTCCGCCGGACGGCGCGCGGCCGCCGGCGAGCAGCATCGCACCGAAGCGGGCCAGGTCGTCGGCGGTGCCGAACAGTCCCGCGTGGCCCGCGACGCCTCCCATGCGCCGCGCGGTCGGGTCGTGCACGGTGCCCCGCAGCATGACGGCGTCCGGTCCCCCGCAGGGCCACCCGCGGGGCGTGCACGCCTCTGTGGGCGCGATACGCGCGACACGATCCGCACCCGGCCGGAACGACGTGTCGCGCATTCCGAGCGGGATGAACAGCCGCTCCGCGGCGAAGACGTCGAGCGGCATCCCGCTCACCCGCCCGACGATCGCGCCGAGCAGGAGGAAGTTGAGATCGCTGTAGATGAAACCCTCGCCCGGCGGCGCCTCGAGGCGTTCCGCGAGCACGCGCCGCAGCGCCTCGTCGGTTCCCTGGAACTCCTCCTCGAGCGGCAGGTCGGGCCGCAGCCCCGACACGTGCGTCAACAGATGCTCGATGGTGACGGCGTCCTTGCCGTGGCGCTCGAATCCCGGCAGGTGGCGGGCGACGCGATCGCGCAGCCGGATGGCTCCATCCTCCACGAGGGCCATCACGCTCGGGGTGGTCGCGATCACTTTCGTCAACGAAGCAAGGTCGAAGATCGTATCGACCGCCATCGGTTCGCGGACGGGGCTCACCGCCCGCAGACCGAACGCCTTCCGGTAGACGGTGCGGCCCCGGTGAGCGACCAGCACCACCGCGCCGGGGAGCTGCCCGGCCGCGATCGCATCGCGGACGACGGAATCGATCCGCGCGAGGCGGGCCGTATCGACCGCCGGCGGCGAGCCGGCGGGGGGCTGAACCGCGGCCTGCATCGCCACCGGGGCCGGCGGCACGACCAGCAGGCCCAGAAGTGCTCCGAAGAGCGTGAGGCGGAAGCGCATCGCCAGCATCGATTCGACCGGATCCGAGTGTATACTGTTGCTTCGCTCCGGGCGGACGCGGGGCGTCACAGATCCCGCTGCCCCGGTGGAGCCACCGTCAGGCCAAGAGGAAGAGCCATGCCACGTTTCGCAGTCATCGTGACGGTGCCGGTCGTCGCAGCACTGCTCCTGACGTCGCTCGCCGCGGTCGCATCCGCCCAGACCGGCGTGATCACGGGTACCGTGCGCGACGTCGAAGGCGAGCCCATCATCGCCGCGGAGGTGGTGGGGGAGAACACGGAGTGGCAGCGTCGCGTCGAGGCGACGACGAACGACTCCGGCCGCTTTTCCTTCATCGGTCTGCAGCGGGGACGCTGGCTGTTTCTCATCCGGCAGCGGGGCTACGAGCCGGTGCAGGGATTCGCCAACGTGCGCGGGTCCGGCACGGGGCGCGTGAACTTCGTCATGGAGACCGACCCGCTCCATCCGCCGGCGCCCTCGACCGGCGTGCTGGCCAACCTCCGGGGCGACGAGCTGGAGGAAGCGCTCGACGCCGCCGACGCTCTCTATGACCGCGGCGACTACGACGACGCCATCGACGCATACGAATCCGTGCTGGTCAGCGTCCCCGGGCTCACCGGTCTGCACGTCCAGATCGGGCACGCGTACCGCCAGAAGAACGACTTCAACCGGGCGCTCGCGGCGTATCGCGCGGTGCCCGCCAGCGACCCCGCCAGCATCGAGGCGCAGGGGGCGATAGAAGCGCTGCAGGCCACCCAGGACCGGTAGCGCAACCGGTACCCGACGGCAGAGGATCACCAATCGCGTTCACTCTACTCAGCGAGCAATTCCCGGCAGGATTCTCGGGACACACAGGAGCACCACATGAGCCCGCGTCTGCATCAAATCATCTGTTCCACAATCGGCGCCGTTGTCGTTCTGGCGCTCACCGCTTCGGCGGCTCGGGCCCAGGGACGCGTGGTCGGCCAGGTCACGGACGAACAGGGCAACCCGCTCGCCGGCGTCCAGATTACGGCGACGAACCCGGCCGGCAATCCTTCCCAGTTCACCACCCTGACCGAGGACGACGGGCGCTTCGCCATCCTCGGGCTGTCGAGCGGCCAATGGATGTTCCGGGCCGACTGCACGGGCGCCTGCGGCGACAGCAACGGCTCGCCGCGCGGCTTCTCGCCCCAGGAGGGCCCCTCGAACATCACCCAGACCCGCAATCAGCCCGTCGACTTCGCGTTGCCCCGCATCCTCCATCCGCTGGCCCAGATGCTGGGCCCCGATGCGGTCGCGGGGGTCGATCTCGACGCGGTGGATGCGGACATAACGGCGGCGGACGCCGCGTTCAACGGCGGGCGCTACGCGGAGTCGATCACCGGCTACGAGGCCGTGCTGGGGCGTCTTCCGGCGCTGACCAACCTGCACTTCAACATCGGCAACGCCTACTCGCAGATGCAGGACCACGAGGCCGCGATCGCGGCATTCGAACGTGCGTTGGCCAGCGATCCGATGAATCAGGACCTGCAGGTCGCCCGTGCCCGGGCGCGGCTCGCCAACGGCACGGCCGACGCGGCGGACCGGCAGATGCTCGAACAGGCCGCAACCAGCCTCACCGCCTCGCGCGAGGATCTCTACAACCAGGGCGAGCAGGCCTTCGGCCGCGGTGACACCGACGGCGCGGCCCAGTGGTACGAGCGGGCGAACATGGTCGACCCGAACTGGGGCAAGCCGCTCTTCAAGCTCGCGCTCGTGGCGCTGAACAAGGGCGACATCCCGACCGCGAAGGAGTACCTCCAGCGTGTGGTCGACGTCAACGATCCGACGTCGGCAACCGAGACCGCGCAGGCGCAGGCTACGTTGAACGCACTGCCCTAGTAGCCGGCCTGGCCGGTTGCTCCGTACTCGCATCAGCACGTTGCCCATCGCACGCGGTGCCCCATCTGGAGGGCATCGCGCGCGATGGCCTCCCTGTCCCCTCTCCCCAGCCCCCGGTGCGAAACCCGAGGGCTCCTTGACATCTCTGCCACGTTCGTCTCAGAATGGTGATGAATGAACGTTCATTCAGAAATCCCGCCGCCCGCGACCACTGCGGAACGCCGATCACCGGGGCGGCGGCAGCTCGGCACAGGCGACAAGCGGATTGCGATTCTGAACGCCGCCACGCACGTGTTCGCGCAGCGCGGCTTCTTCAACGCCCAGGTCGCGGATGTGGCGCGGGAGGCCGGGGTCGCCGCCGGGACGGTCTATCTCTACTTCAGGAGCAAGGACGACCTGCTGACGTCGATCTTCGAGAAGTCGATGACACGGGCGCTCGAAGAGACGGATCGCGCGCTCGTCGGGGTCACCGATCCGGTCGAGCGGCTGCGCCGACTCGCGCGCGTGCATCTCGGCGGTCTCGGCAGCCAGCGTGACCTGGCGATCGTGTTCCAGGTCGAGCTGCGGCAGTCCACGAAGTTCATGGAGCGCTTCTCGGGCGCCCAACTGCGGACGTATCTCGATCACCTGCGGGACGCCGTCAGCGCGGCGCAGGAGGCAGGCGTGTTCCGGGCCGACCTCAACGCCACGCTGGCGGCGAAGGCCATCTTCGGCGCACTCGACGAGATGGTGACCAACTGGGTGCTGAGCAACCGCGACCACCGGCTGGTCGACGACGCGGACCCGGTCATCGATCTCCTGGTCAATGGAATGAAGGCGCAGCCAACGGTCTGAACGATGCAGCGGATACACTCGATCGCCGTGCTCGGCGCGGGCGCGATGGGGGCCCAGATCGCCGCCCATGCCGCCAACGCCGGCCTCTCCGTGCTCCTGCTCGATCTCGACGCCGCGACCGCTCGCGAAGGGCTGAAGCGTGCGCGCAAGCTGAAGCCCGACCCGTTCTTCACGCCGGAGACGGCGCGGCGCATCGCCGTGGGCGGGTTCGACACCGATCTTGCGCGCGTCGGCGAGCACGACTGGATCCTCGAAGCCGTCGTCGAGCGGCTCGACGTGAAGCAGGAGCTGCTGGCGAAGGTCGAGCCTCACCGCGCGGACCACGCGGTTGTCAGCTCCAACACGTCGGGCATCCCGATTGCGAGCCTCGCCGCCGGGCGCGGCGCGGCGTTCCGGCGTCACTGGCTCGGAACCCATTTCTTCAACCCGCCGCGGTACCTTCCGCTGCTCGAGATCATCCCGACGGCCGACACGGACCCGGCGTTGGTCGACGCCATGGTCCGGTTCGGCGATCATGCGCTCGGCAAAGGCGTAGTGGTCGCGAAGGACACCCCGAACTTCATCGGCAACCGCATCGGCATGTTCGGCGTGACACGGATCCTGGAGCAACTCGCGGGCGGCGCGTACACGATCGAGGAAGTCGACGCCATGACCGGCCCCGCCCTCGGCCGGCCCCGCTCGGCGACGTTCCGCACCCTGGACATCGCGGGTCTGGACATCCTGGCCCACGTGGCGGCGAACCTGGTCGAGCGCCTCGATGACGCGGAGGAACGTGCGTCCTTCGCGCTGCCCCCGCTGGTGGCCGACATGGTCGAGCGGGGCTGGATCGGATCGAAGGCCGGCGGTGGCTTCTACCGCAAGCGCAAGACCGCGGACGGCAGCGAGATCCTGACGCTGGACCCGCGCACGATGGACTACCGCGCCCGCCGGTCGCCGCGACTGCCGGCGCTGGACGCGGCCGCCGCAATGGACGACCACGGCGAGCGGATTCGGACCCTGTTTCAGGGGCGTGATCGCGTCGGGGAGTTCCTGCGCGCAACGCTCGCCCCAACGCTGGTGTACGCGGCGGAGGTCGCCCCGGCGATCGCGCATTCGATAGACGACGTCGACCGCGCGATGCGGTGGGGTTTCGGCTGGGAGCTCGGCCCCTTCGAGCTCTGGGATGCCATCGGAGTGGACGCCGTGCTGGAGGCGGACGGGCGGGCGGACCCGCCGGCGTTGGTGCGCGAGTTGCGGCAGGCTGCCCCGTCGCCAACGAGTACCGTTGGCTTCAGGGCGGAACCGGTTCCCCCGCGCGCTCCCGATCTGCAGCTACTGCGACGGTCGAAGGAGCAACGCCCTCCGGTCCGGCGGAACGCCGGCGCGAGCCTCGTCGATCTCGGCGACGGCGTGCTGGGCATCGAGTTCCACTCGAAGATGAACGCCATCGGCGGCGACACCGTCGCGATGATGAACGCCGGCGTGGAGGAAGCGTCCCGGAACTTCGACGCGCTCGTCATCGGCAACGACGCACCGGCGTTCTCCGCGGGCGCCAACCTGATGCTTCTGCTGCTCGAGGCGCAGGAGGAGAACTGGGACGAGATCGACCTGATGGTGCGCACGTTCCAGTCGGCCGTGCTCGGGCTGCGGTACGCCGGCGTTCCGGTGGTCGTCGCCCCGGCCGGGCCGGCCCTCGGAGGCGGCTGCGAGATCGCGCTGCACGGCGACCGCGTGCAGGCGGCGGCCGAGACCTACATGGGCCAGGTGGAAGTGGGCGCCGGCCTGATCCCGGCCGGGTGCGGCACGAAGGAACTGCTCGCGCGATTCACGGCCCGCGCCCCCGCCGGCGCGGCCGACCCGCTGCCGTACATCCAGCAGGCGTTCGAGCTGATCGGATTCGGCAAGGTCTCGACGAGCGCCGCCGACGCCCGGCGCCTGGGGCTGCTGCGCGACACGGACGCCGTCACGATGAACCGGGAGCGCCTGCTGGCCGATGCGAAAGCGGCGGCCCTGGACCTGGCCCGCGCCGGGTACCAGCCGCCCGCACGCCGCAACGACATCCCCGTGGGCGGCGCCGGGGTTCGCGCCGCACTGGATCTCGGGGTGCACCTGGCGTGGCGCAGCGGACACATCAGCGACTACGACGCCCACCTCGGGCGGACGCTCTCCCGCATCCTCGCGGGCGGCGACCTGCCGCACGCCACGACGGTATCGGAGCAGCGGCTGCTCGATCTCGAACGCGAAGCCTTTCTGAGCCTGTGCGGTCAGCCGAAGACGCAGGAACGCATGGCCCACGTGCTCAAGACCGGCAAACCCCTGAGAAACTGATGACCGACCGAGGCGCCGGACTGCCGCTCGTACTCGTCCCCGGCATTCAGGGCCGCTGGGAGTGGATGCGCCCCGCCGTGGACGCGCTCGCGGCGCGCTGCCGCGTGATCAGCGGATCACTGCCGGGGGACTCCGGCTCCATCGCCGACATCGATCCGGCGGTCGGCTTCGAGCGCTACACCGAGTGGCTCGACACCCTGCTCGAACGCGCCGGCGTCCGCGGTCCGGTCTCGCTGTGCGGAGTGTCCTACGGCGGCTGGATCGCGCTGCACTACGCGGCCGCCCGCCCGGAACGCGTGAGGAGCCTGACCCTCGTCTCGACGCCGTCGCCCACCTGGCAGCCCGGATGCAGGGTGGAGCGGTACCTGGCGGCCCCCCGGCTGACGGCGCCTGTCTTCGCGCTCGGATCGTGTTTTCGGCTCTACCCGGAGATCGCGGCCGCCTTCCCGCGGCCCGGAGCGCGCACGCGGTTCATCGCGAGCCACCTGCGGCGGGTCGTACGGTATCCGGCTGCACCGACCCGCATGGCCGAGCGCGGACGCTACGCCGACCGCGTCGACTTCGCCGCCGACTGCGCGCGAATCGCGGTTCCCACCCAGGTCGTGACCGGCGAGCCGGGCCTGGATCGGGTCGTGGAGGTCGCAAGCACCCGGGAGTACCTGCGGGCAATCCCGGGCGCGCGCTACGATCGGCTCGACCGGACGGGACACCTGGGGCTCGTCACGCGTCCCCGGTGCTTCGCCGACACGGTGACCGAGTTCGCCCAATCACACGCGGTGAGAGCCGCCCCGTTGCCGGTCCCCGCGTGACCGGCAAGTCCAACCAAGCGAGTCAAGACCATGAGAGACGCAGTCATCGCATCCGCCGTCCGGACCCCCGCCGGCAAGGCGCCGAAGGGCACGTTGCGCACGACCCGCCCCGACGAGCTGGCCGCCGTCGCGATTCGCGAGGCGCTCCGGCGCGCCGAGGGCATCGAGCCGGAGACGGTGGACGACGTCATCCTCGGCTGTGCGATGCCCGAGGCCGAGCAGGGGATGAACGTGGCCCGCATCGCCAGCCTGCGAGCCGGCATTCCGGTCGGGGCGTCGGCCGTCACCATCAACCGCTTCTGCTCGTCGGGGCTGCAGTCGATCGCCTTCGCGGCGGAACGGATCATGGTCGGCTGGGCCGATACGATCGTGGCCGGCGGCACCGAATCGATGAGCCTCGTGCCCATGGGTGGCCACAAGATCGCGCCGAACCCGGAGCTCGTGGCGCACTACCCGGACGTCTATCTCAGCACCGGCCTGGTCGCCGAGAACCACGCGCGGGAGTCCTCGATCAGCCGCGAAGAGCAGGACGCCTACGCCCTGCGCAGCCACCAGCGGGCGCTCGCGGCCCTGGAAGCCGGCCGTTTCGACGCCGAGACGGTTCCGATCACGGTCAGCGTCGCCGAGCCGGCCAACGGCCGCGGAGAGGCGCCGGTGGTGCGCGAGGTCACGTTCGAGAAGGACGAAGGTCCGCGCGCGGACACCTCCCTGGAGGCGCTCGGCAAGCTGCGCGCGGTGTTCCGCGCCGGCGGATCGGTCACCGCCGGCAACTCGTCGCAGATGAGCGACGGCGCGGCCGCGGTCGTCGTCACCACCGCAGAGCGGGCCGCGCGGGCGGGGCTGAAGCCGCTGGCGCGCTTCGTCGCCTACGCGACGGCGGGGGTCGAGCCGGAGCTGTTCGGCATCGGTCCCGTCCCGGCGATACGCAAGGCGCTGAAGACGGCCGGGTTGACGATCGACGACATCGACCTGGTGGAGCTGAACGAGGCCTTCGCCGCCCAGATACTGGCCTGCCTGCGCGAGCTGCCGATCGATCCCGACAGGCTCAACGTCAACGGCGGCGCCATCGCGCTCGGCCATCCGCTCGGTTGCACCGGCGCGAAGCTGACGGCCACGCTGCTCTACGAGCTCGAGCGGCGGAACGGACGCTACGGCATGGTCACCATGTGCGTGGGCGGCGGCATGGGGGCCGCCGGCATCTTCGAGAGACTCTGACCGGCGCCGCGTGGTTCGAGCGCGTCGACCGCGGCATCTATCCAGACGAGGGACATCATGACCACCACCGCAAACGAGACCGTTCCGCGCGGCGGAGAGTGGCTCCTGGAGGCGGCGCCGCAGGACACGATCTTCACCCCGGAGCGCATGACCGACGAGCACCGGCTGATTCAGCAGACGGCCCGGGAGTTCACGAACGAGGTCGCCGAGCACACCGAGCAGTTGGAGACGAAGGACTGGGACCTGACCCGCGAGCTGCTGCGCCGCGCCGGCGAGCTCGGGCTGCTGGCCACCGACGTGCCGGAGGCCTACGGCGGCCTGGCGCTCGACAAGGCCAGCGCGGCCATCATCGCCGGCTGCTTCGGCCAGTGCGGCTCGTTCAGCGCCACCTACGGCGCGCACGCCAATCTCGCCATCCTGCCGATCCGGATGTTCGGCACCGACGAGCAGAAGCAGCGCTACCTGCCGTCCCTGGTGACCGCGGAGACCGTCGGGGCCTACTGCCTGAGCGAGGCCGGCTCCGGCTCGGACGCGCTCGGGGCCAAGGCGCGCGCGACGCGCCAGGCGGACGGCAGCTTCGTGCTGAACGGCGAGAAGATGTGGATCACGAACGGCGGGTTCGCCGACCTCTACATCGTCTTCGCCAAGGTGGACGGCGAGCACTTCACGGCGTTCATCGTCGAGCGCGGGTTCGACGGCGTCTCCACCGGCAAGGAAGAGCACAAGATGGGCCTGCACGGCTCGTCGACGACCCCGGTGATCCTGCAGGACGTCCGGGTCCCGGCCGACAACCTGCTCGGCGAGGTCGGCAAGGGCCACAAGGTCGCCTTCAACGTGCTGAACTACGGCCGCTTCAAGCTGGGCGCATCGACGGTGGGCGGCGCCCGCGGCGCCATCGGCGAATCGGCGCGCTACGCGGCCAGCCGGCGACAGTTCGGGCAGCCGATCGCGAGCTTCGGCGCGATCAAGCACAAGCTCGGCGGCATGGTCGCCAGGACCTACGCCCTCGAATCGATGGTCTTTCGCACCGTGGGTCTCATCGACGGGACGCTGGAGGGCGCCGATCCCGGCGACGGCGGCGCCATTCTCCGCGCGCTGGAGGAGTACGCCGTCGAGTCGTCGATTCTCAAGGTGGCGGGCAGCGAAACGCTGCACGAGGTTCTCGACGAGAACGTGCAGATCCACGGCGGCAACGGGTTCGTCCGGGACTACCCGGCCGAGCGGCACTACCGCGATTCGCGGGTGAACCGCATCTTCGAAGGCACCAACGAGATCAACCGGCTGCTCATACCGGGCATGCTCGTCAAACGCGCCGTCAAGGGCCATCTGCCTCTGATCCCCGCCGCCAGGAAGCTGCAGGACGCGATTCTGGCGCCGTCGGCTCCCGCCGCGTCCGCGGGCGGCCCGCTCGATACCGCGGAGGCGGCGGTCGGCATGTTCCGCAAGGTGGGACTCGCTGTCATCGGACTCGCCATGCAGACCTACGGGGACAAGCTCGGCGAACAGCAGGAGGTGCTCTCGTTCGCGGCGGACGTCGCGATCGACACCTACGCGGCCGACAGCGCCGTCGCCCGCGCACGGATCGCCGCGGAAACCGGAGCGGCGGCGGCCGACCTGCAAGCCGATGCCGCCGCGTCGTACGTCGACGGGGCGGCCATGCGCATCGAGACGACGGCCCGCTCCGCGTTCGCCGCGATGGCGGAAGGCGACGAGCTCCGGACGCACCTCGCGGCTCTGCGCCGGCTCCTCAAGGTGACGCCGGTCAACGACGTGCGCATCCGGCGGCGCCTCTCGGAGGCGACGGTGGACCGAGGCGCGTACCCCTTGTAGGAGCGGCGTCCGGTGGCGCCGCCGGGAGCCCGGACGATCTTCGGCATACGGGCTCCGCTGGACACTCGGGATATATTGGTGGGGCGGCGGCAGCAACGAGGATTCGAGACTCGTGACCAGACTCATCGATTCGCACACGGCGCTGGTGCTTGAGCGACTCGCAGCCGGAGCGGTGACGGGCGCGCTCCTGCTCTCGGCGGCCTGTGGCCCGCCCGCACCGGACGACAGCAACTACTTGGAGCTGCTCGTCGAAGCCCGCGCCTACAAGGACGAGTTTCTCGCGAGCGATCCCGAGTCCTTCGTGCCGCTCGACCGCCGCTCGTGGATGGTGCCGCTCCGCTACTACGACCCGGACCCGTCGTACCGCGTCCCCGCCCAGCTCGACATCGCCGACGATCAGCCGATCTACGACGTCCCGACGTCGACCGGGCAGTTCCGGCGCATGCAGCGCATCGGGCACCTCGAGTTCGTGCTTCACGGCGAGTCCCACAGGCTGACTGCGCTGCTCTCCGAAGAGGAGGGCCTGTTCGTGCCGTTCCGCGACGAGACGAGCCGTAGCGAGACCTATCCGGCCGGACGCTACATCGATCTGCCGTTCAGCTCGACCGGCGTCTACGACCTCGACTTCAACCGCGCCTACCACCCGACCTGCTACTTCGACGAGCAGTACGACTGCCCGTTTCCTCCGCCGGAGAACCGCCTCCCGAGACCCATTCACGCCGGCGAGAAGCTGCCGCCCGAAGACGAACGCCGGCTGCCGGTCTTCGCGCCGGTCGAGCCGGCCGCACCGGGGCCATGAGCCCGCCCGGCGTCCGGAGCCGCGGCACGCAGACCGGCGACGGCGAACCTCTGCTCGGCGTCGTCTTCGACTTCGACGGCGTCATCGCGGACACCGAGCGCCTGCACCTGCAGGCGTACCAGGACGTGCTGCGCAATCGCGGGATGGCCCTGTCCAGGGAGGACTACGAGGCCCGCTACCTCGGATTCGACGACGTCGGCGTGTTCACCACCGTCGCCGCCGACCTGAGATTCGCCCTCGACCGCGGCGAGCTGGAACGCCTGATCGAGGCCAAGGGACGCCGCTACACGGAGCTGGTCGGCGCTGGCGAGGTCGTGTTTCCGGACGCGCCCGAGTGCATCGAGCGGCTCGCCGGGGATCTCGTTCTGGGAATCGCTTCCGGCGCGCTCCATCAGGAGATCGAGGACATTCTGAACGGCGCCGGGCTCCGCAGGCATTTCTCGGCCATCGTCGCGGCCGACGACGTCGAGCATGCCAAGCCGGCCCCGGACGGCTATGCGCGGGCGGTGGAGCTGCTGAGCGCGGAGCTCGGCCGGCCCCCGTCGCCCTCCGGTTTCGTGGCGATAGAGGACTCCCGCTGGGGCATCGAGGCGGCCGTCGCCGCCGGGCTCCCGTGCGTCGGCGTCACGACGACCTACGGCGCCGGCGCGCTGACCGGCGCGGCGGCCATCGTGTCCCGTCTCGCCGACGTCGACAGCCGGGCGCTGGCCGCCGTGTGCCGGCGGCACGGTGCGGCCGGGAGCGCGTGGTGAAGCCACGGACTCCCGGGGTCGACGTACGCGCTCTACCGGTGCAGAATGGAAAAACGTGACGATCGTGGTCTCCGCGGATTTCATCCGGCGCTTCACCGAGGTCGCCAAGGCCCCGTCGCCCGATCTGGCGCCGGCCGCTCTCTCGATCGCCCGCATCGAGTACCCGCAGCTCGACGCGTCGCGCTACCTGCGGGCGCTCGACCGGATGGGCGCCGCGGCGGCGGACCGCATCGCCGCCCTCGGGGAGGACGCCGACCTGCCGCGGCGCGTCGCCGGAATCAGCGCCTATCTGTTCAAGGAGCAGGGATTCGCGGGTAACCGGAAGCACTACGACGACCCGCGGAACAGCTTCCTCAACAACGTCATCGATCGCCGCACCGGCATCCCGATCACCCTCGCCCTCGTCTACATCGAAGTGTCCCGCCGAGTCGGCCTGCACGTCGACGGCGTGAACTTCCCCGGTCACTTTCTGCTCCGCGTACAGCCGGGCGGCACGGACGCGCCATACGGCGAAGATCAGGTCATCGTGGATCCCTTCCACGGCGGCACCATCCTCTCCGAGCTCGACTGCCGCAAGCTGCTGCGCTCCCACGCGGGCGACGAGGTCCCGTTCGACCGCCGGATGCTGATGCGGGCCACCAAGCCGGAGATCATCGTCCGCATGCTGGTCAACCTGAAGCGGATCTACGTCCGCATGCGCTCGTTCCCGCAGGCGCACGCCATCACCGAGCTGCTGCTGGCCCTCGACCCCTCGGCCACCACGGAGCTGCGCGACCGCGGCCTGCTGGCCTACCACCTGAACGACTACCCCGCCGCGCTGCGGGACCTGGAGTCGTACCTGCGGTTCTCTCCCCGCGGAAGAGCCGGAGACACCGAATCGAGCGCGGCAGAATCGAGCGAGACGGACGAACACAAGGAGATCTGGGAGCACGTGAAGGCGTTGCGGCGGCGCGTCGCGAACCTCAACTAGGGCCTGTTAACACTATTGGACGGTTCGTGATATCGTTGCTGGATGGAGCTCACCGAGACGCAGTACGCACGCATCGAGCCCTGCCTCCCGCGACAGCGTGGCAATGTCAGCATGCCCAATTTGCAGGTGCTCAACGCGATCCTGTACGTCGCCGAGCAGGGGTGCAAGTGGCGAGGGTTGCCGAAGCGCTTTGGGAACTGGCACACGATCTACACCCGTATGAATCGTTGGTCCAAGAACGGGGTGCTCGACCGGGTCTTCGAACACCTGCAACGCGCCCAGTTGATCCGTATCAAGCTGGAGGCGGTGTCGCTGGACAGCACCGTCGTCAAGGTCCATCCCGACGGCACGGGGGCTCGAAAAAAACGGCCCCCAAGCCATCGGAAAGTCCCGCGGCGGGTGGACCACCAAGATTCATCTGGTTGCCGCGGATGCTCGAACGGCACTGACCTTCGCGCTCTCGCCCGGCCAGGCCCACGACAGCCCGGAAGGCCGAAAGCTCCTGGCCAGCATGGGGCCGCAGGATGACAATGTGGCCTTGGTGATGGACCGCGCGTACCAGGGCGACGAAACTCGCCAACTGGCGCTGGACCTGGGGTTCACACCCGTGGTGCCGCCGCTCAAGACTCGGACGGACCCGTGGGAGTACGACCGGGAGATGTACAAGCGACGTAACGAGGTCGAGCGTCTGTTCCGCCGGCTGAAGGGCTATCGCCGGATATTCTCCCGATTCGAGAAGCTGGATGTGATGTTCATCGGCTTCATCCACTTCGTGCTCATCTTCGACGCGCTGAGGTAAGTGTTAACAGGCCCTAGTCGGCGAAGGAAGTCGAAGGCAGGCGTCCGTGCGGCGGAAACTCCGTTCTGATCAGGAGGTACCTATGAGAAGCACGTGGAAGCTCACTTTCGTCACTCTGCTCGTCCTGAGTCTCGCGCCGAGCGCGAGCGCACAGACCACCACCGGCGGGTTCTCCGGAAACGTCGTCGACGACGGCGGCCTGGTTCTGCCCGGCGCGACGATCACCCTGCTGCAGGAAGCGACCGGCGCGGTCCGGAACACGGTGACGAACGAGGTGGGTATCTTCAACTTCGCCGCGGTCCAGCCCGGACCGTACACCGTGCGGGTCGAGTTGCCCGGCTTCTCGACCTACGAGCTGACCGGCGCCCAGTTGTCGACCAACCAGCAGTACAACGTCGGCACGGTGGAGCTCTCGATCGCCGCCCTGCAGGAGACCGTCCAGGTCACCGCCCAGCGGATCGTCGAGACGATCAGCTCGGACCGCTCGGCGCTGATCACCGAGGAGACGATCGAGGCCATCACCGTCCGCGGCCGCGACGTCACATCGATGCTGCGGATCCTGCCGGGCGTCGGCTACCAGCCCGATCCGGACGCGATCGGCGAGATCGTCATCGGCTCGTGGCTGCCCAACGTCGGCGGCACCCGCCAGGGCTGGAGCACCGTCACCATCGACGGGATCCCCGGCAACGACATCGGCCTCCCCGAGGTCTCCAGCCATTCGATGAACCCGGACGCGGTCGGCGAGGTGAACGTGCAGCTCACCAACTTCACCGCCGACACGGGCCGTAACGGCGGCGCGCAGATCAACCTCGTAACCAAGGCGGGGACGAACAACTTCTCCGGCACCGCCTACACCTACGGCCGCAGCGAGCAGTTCCGGAGCGAGGACTACTTCGACAAGCAGGCGGGGATTCCGAAGCCGGAGTACCGCTACTGGACGCTCGGCGCCAACGCGGGCGGCCCCATCGTGCGGGACAAGGTGTTCTTCTTCTACAGCTACGAGCAGTGGGGGGTCAGGACGCCGCAGAACCTCGCCCAGCTCACGGTGCCGAGCCCGCTGGAACGGATGGGCGACTTCTCGCGGAGCTTCGACCAGTCCGGGAACCTGATTCCCGTGATCGATCCGCTGACCGGTATGGCGTTCCCCAACAACGTCGTCCCGGCGGGCCGGATCAACCCGCACGGGCAGGCGCTGCTGAACTGGTACCCCGATCCGAACGTCGACGGGCAGTCGAACTACAACTACCAGTTCTAGGGTCAGCAGCGCGCCCCGCGGATCAACAACGTCACCCGGGTCGACGTCCGGCCGAGCGCGAACGACGCGATCTACGCGCGCTTCTCGCACTGGCTGCAGCCGACCAGCTCCTGGCGGGGCGGCTGGGAGAGCCTGGAGCGGACGTTCACCTACAACGATTTCGCCGTCGCCACGAACTACACGCGCGTCATCGGCAACAACATGGTGAACGAGTTCAACTTCGGCTGGCGGCACTCGTCGGAGCACAATCCGTGGGCCAGCTCCTTCGACATCAACCGGAACCGGCGCACCGACTCCCACAGCGCCTTCCCCGGCGACGACGGCCGCGACAACGGGGGGGACGGGTCCAACACGCAGGGCATGGTGCCGTACACCCTCGCGCAGTGGTACCCGAACAACAACCTGTACGGGATCATTCCGGCGATGAGCTTCGGCGCGCCGATTCCCAACGCGGCGAGCCCGAGCTGGGACTCGCGCTTCATCAACTACGGCAACGACGACCTGTTCAACTTCTACAACGGGCTGTCGTGGACCTCGGGGCGCCACAACTTCAAGGTCGGCGTCTACGTCGAGCACCTGACGAACATCGAGGGGAAAGGCGCCAGCGCGCTGGCCGGGAACTTCGACTTCAACCGCGACCCGGCGAACCCGTTCGGCACCGGTCACCCCTACGCGAACGCCCTGGTCGGATCGTTCCGGTCGTACCAGGAGAACACGGCCCGGCTGGGGCAGCGCGCCAACCAGTGGATCGGCAACGTCTTCGTCCAGGACAAGTGGCAGCCGATCGACCGGTTGACGCTGGACGTCGGGATGCGGTTCAGCAAGTACACGGTGTTCGAGCAGGCGAACCCCTCGGCATCGTTCCTGCCGTCGCGCTTCGACCACATGAACGCCGCGCAACTGTACGTGCCCACCATGGTCAACGGCGTCCGGATGGCGATGAACCCGAACGACCCGACCGATATCCAGCCGCAGGTGGTCATCGGCGCGCTCGTGCCGGGATCCCTCGGCGACAACGGCATGGTGCGCCACGACGACTCGCAGGTGCCGGCTCCGTTCCAGAACCTGCCGACGATCCTGCTCGAGCCGCGGATCGGCTTCGCCTACGACCTGTTCGGCAACGGCCGCACGGCGCTCCGGGCGAACTTCGGCGTCTTCCACAACACGCAGCAGGCGGGCGCGCTCAGTTGGCGGCAGGCGCTCAATCCACCCCTCGTCGCGACGCCGCAGGTCTGGTACAACACGATGCACAACTGGGACTCGATCCGGCAGGGCGTACTCGCCGGCACGGGCGGCATCGTTTATCCGACGGGCACGGTGTACGGCGTGGTGACCGATCACCGGGCGCCGACGCTCTACAGCTACACGGCCGGCGTGCAGACCGAGATCGGCTGGCAGGCCGTGCTCGACATCGCCTACGTCGGGACGCGGGCCACCAACCTCCCGCAGCTCTGGGACGAGAACACCATCGAGCGGGGCGCCCGGTTCCTGCCGCAGAACCAGGACCCGACGACCGGCCTTCCGCTGCCCGACAACTTCATGCGCTCCTATCCCGGCTACGCCGAGATCATCATGACGGAGAACGCGGGGAGGTCGCGGTACGACGCGCTGCAGACGCAGATCAACCGGCGGTTCACGGGCGGCCTGGAGTTCTCGGTCTCCTACACGCTGTCGCGGTCGCTGGACCACACGTCGGCCGACATCCTCTACGGCTCCCGGTCGCGCGTGCCGAAGTACGAGGACCGGGACACCTGGTCCTGGGGACTGTCGGACTTCGACCGCACCCACCTGCTGACGCTCAACTACACGTGGGAGCTGCCCGGTCCCGGCGGGGCGGCCGGAATCCTGCTGAACGACTGGGTGCTTTCCGGCATCACGCAGTTCGTCAGCGGCGCGCCGGCCACCGTCAGCTTCAGCACCACCGACAACCAGGACATCCTCGGCGGCGGCGACCTGCTGCGCCGCTCCTCGAACCCGGACGGACTGGCGAGCATCGACCTGGTGGTGCCGGCCAACATCGATCCGAGCTGCGACCTGTCGGCCGGCGGCGGCTCCATCGACCGCTGGTTCAACACCGACTGCTTCAGCCGCCCCGCGGCGGGCGAGGTGGGCAACGTGCGGAAGGACGATCTGCGGCTGCCGGGCGTCTACGACACCGGCGTCCGCCTCGGGAAGCGGATGCCGGTCGGCAACGGGCAGTCCTTCGAGCTCAGCTGGGAGATCTACAACCTGTTCAATCAGGTGCAGTTCCGCAACGTCGACCTCGACGCGCAGTTCGACGAGGCCGGCAACCAGGTGGACTCGCGGTTCGGGCAGGTGATCTCCGCCCGGCCGCCGCGCACCATGGTCTTCTCGGCGCGTTACCGCTGGTAGCGACCGCTACCGCTGGTGGCCCACGGCCGGGATCGATTGACTCGCGATACTGGGGCGGGACCTCGGGGTCCCGCCCCAGGTTGACTTTGTGGCGGCCGGACGGACGCGCTGCGAATCAGCCCGCGGGCGTCTCTATCGGCAGGTTCTCGCGATCGCCCCATTCCTTCCACGACCCGAGGTAGTTGCGGACCCGGGGGTATCCGAGCAGCCGTAGCGCCACGTAGCCGTGCGCCGCGCGGTAGCCGCCCTGGCAGTAGGAGACGACCTCCTTGTCCGGAGTGACGCCGACGGACTCGTACATCGCCCGGAGATCCGCGGCCGGCTTGAACGCGCCCGCCTCGTCCAGGTTGCGCGTCCACTCGATGTGGACGGCGCCGGGGATGGCCCCGCCGCGTCTGGCCCGCACCAGCGTGCCGCAGTACTCGGCGTCGCTGCGGGTATCGAGGATCGCGACGTCCGCCCGCTCGAGGCGCTCGCTGACCTGCCGCCAGGTCGCCAGACGCGCGTCGTCGCCCCCCACCTCCCAAGTTCCCTTCACCGGCGCCTCCGCCTCCCGGGTGACCGGAAGCCCGGCTCGCCCCCAGACCCCGAAGCCGCCGTCGAGCAGGCGCGCATCGGGATGCCCGAAGAACTCGAGAAACCAGAAGGCGCGTGCGGCGCGGATTCCCGACTGCTCGTCGTAAACCACCACCGGACGCGCGGCGTCGACGCCACGAGACGTGAGCAGATGGGCGATCATCCACAGGAACGCCGCCAGCGGCGCCGGGTCAGTGTCGATCAGGCTCAGACCGAAGAGATCGAGATGGGCGGCGCCTGGGATGTGACCGACCGCGAACGCCTCGGCCGGCCGCAGATCCAGCAGGACCGGAGTCTCGCCGACAGTCCGGGGCGTAGCGCCCGCCGCCGCACCGGTCTCCAGCCGGCGGGCCAGCTCCGGCGGATCGATCAGCAGCTCCGGGTTGGCGTAGCCCTTCGGATTCCCCATGTCCGTTTCTCCCAGGTGCGGCAGCGCGCTCCGGTCCTCAGATGGGCTCCCAGGCCGCATCGTGCCGCCGGACGGCGCCCTCCCCTTCCAGCTTGACCAGGTGCGCGAGCACGCTTTCTCCCGCCGCCCTCTGCAGCTCCGCGGCGAGATCCCGATAGACCACGCGCACGATGGCCGCCGGCGTCGTGTGCCCCCGGCGCAACGCGGAGAGGATCTCGTCGTCGCGGCGGCGCCGGTGGGCGACATACTGGTCGATCAGCGCGACCACGTCGTCGATCTCGGGTCCGTGCGCCGGCAGGACGCGGGCCGGCCGCAGCTCGCGGATGCGCGCGAGCGAGGCGAGGTACTGCGTCAGGCTGCCCCCGTAGCTGGCCGGCACGACCACCGTACCTCCCTGGATGAGCAGGTCGCCGCAGAAGAGCGTGCCGTCCTCCTCGTCGAAGAAACAGAGGTGATCCGGTGCGTGGCCGGGGGTATGCAGCACGCGCAACCCTCGTCCTCCGGCTGGCGCCAGCTCGCCGTCCGCCAACGGCCGCCAGTCGACCGGGTACTCCCCGTCGCGCTCGGGCCAGGGCATCTTGAAGAACGCGACGCCGGCCCAGCGGGAGGCGAGTCCCGGGGCGCCCGACGCGTGGTCCGGATGGCCGTGGGTCACGAGCACCCGCGCGAGTGATTGCCCGTCGAGCGCCTCGGCGAGCGCGTCCAGGTGCCGCGGCTCCCCGGTGGCGGCGTCGATCAGGGCCGGCTCACGGCCGGCCAGCAGCCAGGTGTTGTTGCCGGCCCCGGTATAGGTGCCCGGGTTGCAGCCCGGAATCAGGGTGACCTTCACGAGGCGGCAACGACGGACCCGGTCATCAGCGCCTCGAGCTTCGCGCGGAGACCGTCCGGGATGGGAGCGGTCCGGTTGGCGTCGTAGTCGAACACCGCCTGCACCGACCTGCCGGCCGCCACGACCGCGTCGTCCCGCACGCGGCGGGCCTCGAACTCGGACGTGAAGCTGGTGCGTCCGAGGGCCACCACCCGCACGCCGACCTCGACCTGATCGCCGAAGACCACCTGCGCCTTGTAGTCGCAGGACGCGTGGACCAGGATGACGCCCAACCCGGTCTGGGCCAGCTCGCGACGGAGACCGAGCGTCTCGGCCATCACGGCCCGCGCCTGCTCGAAATACGTGAAATAGACCGCGTTGTTGACGTGCCCCATCGCGTCGCAGTCGCGAAAGCGGACCTCGATGCGATGCGTGAAGGCCGAAGTCACGGCGTATGATACCGCGTCGTTCGACGCTCGCGGTCGGGGCCTCGCGCGTGGCGCCTGCCCGAACGCGTAGCAGCGTCGTTCGCCGTCGCCAGCCGCAGAGTGTCAACGATCGCCAGAAACGCGGTCGGTCCACCCGTCTGCCAGCACGGCATCCACGTTCCGTGCCTCGCTGCCGAGATCGCTGACGATCCCCTGCCAAGGGAGCTTGGCTCCCGGAGGTCTGCGCAGGCTCGTCTCCAGCGACTGTCGAATCACCGCCGAGAGGCTGACGCCCCGCCGTCGAGCCTCGCTTCGCGCGAGGCGACCGAGGTCGTCGGGCAAGGAGATCGTGGTTCTCACGGGGAGTCACCGAGTACAGGAGGCTTGTGTATCCTACCGTGTGCATTCCACGCTTGTGATCCCGGAGACCTTCAACCCTGAAGAAACCACCGCGCTGGCGCCCTACTTCGGCAACTGCGACAAGCCGGTCTTCGTCCTGACCAACCTTCCGGAAGCGGTGAAGGGAGCCCTCTTCGCACGGTATTCGCGGTCACCGAAGTCGGCCCGCCGGCTATTTCTCGACGAGTTCCTCGACAGTGTCGAGCCCCGTTCCGGTGGGGCGGCACCGGGTCCTGGCAGGAACCGCGCCGAGAGCCTGTACCACCGGGTGTTCGTTCAGTACGGCGACGACTCGGTGGCGCAGCTCGGCGGCGCGCACATCGCCTGCGAAGGCGTCTCGAACCTCCTTACGAAGGTGCTCGAACGCGGCCGGCTGATGTCCTACCTCGAGCAATCCACGCGTTACGTGCCGTACACGGATCGGCCGGGCGGTCGTTGGAAGTATGTCGTCCCGGCGGAGCTCGAGGACGACTCGGACCGCCGAGCGTTCGAAGAGACGCTGGACCGGGCGTTCGAAACGTATGCGCGCTTGATCGAACCGATGCAGCAGTACTACAGCAACCGGAATCGGCGCAGTGCGAAGGACTCGGAGGCGGTGTACCGGGCGGTGATCCGCGCCAAGGCGCTCGACACGCTGCGCGGCCTTCTGCCGGCCGCCACGCGGTCGAACGTCGGCATCTACGGTTCCGGCCAGGCGTACGAGGCACTCCTTCTCAGGATGCGCGCGCATCCCCCCCTGTCCGAGACTCGTGAGGTGGGCGGACTGATGCTCCCTGAACTCAGAAAGGTCCTCCCTGAGTTCCTGGAGCGCGTTGATCTGCCCGATCGAGGTGGCGTATGGACCAAATACCTGCGCGACCGCGCTCAGGAGACCCGAGCCTTGTCCACCAGAATTGCGGGACAGGCCGACGGAGAGCCACGCCCCCAGGTTGCGCTGAGCGACTTCGATCCGGAGGGCGAGGTCAAGGTGGTGGCTGCTGCACTGTACCCCGTGACCCAGCTCCCTCTCGACAGGCTCCTCGCCATCGCAGGTTCAATGACACCGGAAGAGCGAGCACGCGTACTGACGACCTACGTCGGTGAGCGGAAGAATCGCCGACACCGCCCCGGCCGGGCCTTCGAACATGCCATTTACACGTTTGACGTGATATCCGACTATGGGGCATTCCGGGATCTGCAACGCCACCGGATGCTCACTCTCGACTGGCAGGAGTTGACGACGCAGCACGGATACGCACCGCCTCCCGAAGCGGTCACGGAAGTGCGTGCGCTTGCCGACTGGGAGCGCGTGATGGACGACTCCGCTGCGCTGTACGAACGCCTGGCGCGGAAATACTCATCCACTGTCGCACAGTACGCCGTTTCGATGGCGTACCGTATCCGCTTCTACATGCGCATGAATGCACGGGAGGCAATGCACGTCATCGAGCTCAGAACATCGCCACAGGGACACCCCTCATACCGGCGCATCTGCCGAGAGATGTGGAAGTCAATCGAAGTCAAGGCGGGACACTCAGCAATCGCGAAGGCGATGACCTTCGCGAATCACTCGGACGTCGAGCTCGAGCGGCTCGCGTCCGAACGCGCCATCGACAGAAAGCGGGCGGCGCAGCAAGGGGCGTCCTGACGCCGCGCGGCACGGAAACGGCGCGGCGCCGACCGGGGCGCACCGGCACGGCGCTTCGCAGGCCGCGCGCGACAAGCCCCCGCGCGAATCAACCGCCTGACTCGCCGTCCTCGTGCCAGTAGCGGTCGTATTCGGCGAGGAAGGTCAGGCTGTCGAACGAGCGCATGCGGTCGACGAACAGCACGCCGTCGAGGTGGTCGGTCTCGTGCTGCATCACGCGGGCGGCGAAGCCGTTGGCGGTGATGCGCTGCGGCATGCCGTGACGGTCGAGGGACCGGATCCGGATGTCCACCGCGCGCGGCACGCGGCCCCGGATGTCCGGGATGCTCAGGCAGCCCTCCCAGTCCTCTTCCTCGCCCGTGCCGAGGGGCTCGATCTCCGGGTTGATCATCACGACCGGCGGCAGGCCGCCTTCCGGGTCGTCCACGCCCGCGACGAACAGCCGCAGGCTCTGGTGCACCTGCGGCGCGGCCAGGCCGATGCCGGCGTACTCGTTCATCGTCTCGAACATGTCGTCGATGAGCTGCTGGACGGCCGGAGAGCCGACATCGGTCGGATCCAGAGGCGGCGTCCGCCGGCGGAGCACGGGGTGCCCCATCCGCGCCACCTTCAGAATGGACATCGAATCACATTATATTCGCCCGGTGAACGCCCCGCACGACCACGGCTCCCTCCTTCGGTTCTGCTCCTCCTGCGGCGGCCCCCTCGCGCCGAAGCTGCTCAAGGAGGGCGAGCCGGAGCGGCCCGTCTGCACCCGCTGCGGACACGTCGTCTACCTCGATCCGAAGGTGGCCGTCGGGACCGTGATCACCAACGGGAAGGGCGACGTCGCACTGGTGCGGCGCTCCATCGAGCCGGGCTACGGCAAGTGGGTCTTCCCGGGCGGCTACGTCGACCGCGGAGAGGCACCGGTCGTTGCGGCCGTCCGGGAGGCTCGCGAAGAGGCCAGCCTCGAGATCCGGCTCGACGGGCTGATCAACATCTACGCGTACGCCGGGGCGGTCCCGATCGTCATCGTCTACAAGGCTTCCGTGGTGGGTGGGACGCTGGACGCGGCCGACGAGTCGCTGGAGGCGGCGTGGTTCGGTCCTGACGCCATCCCGTGGGCCGAGCTCGCCTTCCGGAGCACCCGGGACGCGCTACGCGACCACCGGCGGGGCCTGCTCCACCCCGACCTGATCTGAACGGGTCGGAAACAGGAAGTCCTGGCGCTCGACTTCCTCCACCGCCCTGTCGACCAGCTCCGCCACCGGCAGATTCAGCTCGGCGCGCTCGACTTCCCGGCGCGACGCCCGGGTCGACGGCCGGCGGGGCACGAACAGGGTGCAGCAATCCTGGTCGGGGATGATGGAGATCGGATACGTGCCGAGGCGGCGCGCCTCCTGCGTGATCTCCTCCTTGTCCAAGCCGATCAGCGGCCGCAGCACCGGCAGGGTGACGACGTCGTTGATCACCGCCAGGTTCTCGATGGTCTGCGACGCCACCTGCCCCACCGACTCGCCGGTGACGAGCGCCTTCGCGCCGCAGACGCCGGCCAGCCGCTCGGCGATCCGCATCATCATCCGCCGGTAGAGCACGACCCGCAGCGGGGGCGGCGCCGACAGCACGATCGTCTGCTGGATCTCCCCGAAGCGCACCGAGTACAGCCGGGACCGCAACTGGTGGCGTGTCAGCAGGTCGGCGATCTCCTGCGTCTTGTCGATCGACGCACGCGACAGGATCGGATACGCGTGGAAGTGAACGAACCGCACGCGGCAGCCCCGCTTCATCAGGCGGTAGGCGGCGACCGGCGAGTCGATGCCGCCGGACAGCAGACAGACCACGGCCCCGCTGGTGCCGGTCGGCAACCCGCCCTGGCCCGGCTCCTTGCCCAGCGCGTAAAAGACGCGGTCGGGAAGAATCTCGATGGTGATCGCGAGCTCGGGAGACCCGAGGTCGACGCGCCAGCCTGTAGCCGCCCCGATCCGACCACCGACCTCGCGTTCGAGCTGCGGCGACGTCAGCGGATAGGTCTTGTCCGCCCGGCTGGCCCGGACCCGGAAGCTCGCGACGCGGTCCGCGCCGACGGCGTCGGGCTCGTCCAGATGCCGGAGAATCGCGCCGGCGATCTCGTCGACTTCCCGTCCCGCGTTCCGGGACCGGGCGAAGTTCGCCACGCCGAAGACCCGCCCGAGGCGCTCGCGCACCGCCGGCCAGTCGGCCGCCGGCCCCAACTCCATCTGGATCCGTCCCATGAGCGGGCGCACGCGGGTGACGTCGAGATCGGTCGTCGCGTCGCGCAGGTTGCTCGCGAGCCGGTCGATGAACCACGGCCGATTCCGCCCCTTGAGCGCAATCTCCTGGTAGTGAACGATGACCGATTCCATCACCTGTCTCCGGCGCCGACGGCGACCCCGATGGTACCCGGCGGACCGCTCGCGAGCCAGTCGCCGGTCCAGATCGGACCGTCGGCAGGCATTACCATGGACACATGCGCGACATCGTGGCGACCCTGGTCGCGATCCTGCTCATCTTCTTCGCCCTGCGGATGGCGACGGCGCTGACCCGCGACCGGCGCAAGCGGCACGGCGAACGCGCGTCCATCGCGGCCGGCGGACGGACGCTACTGGCCGAGATCCCGTCGGAAACCGGCCTCGTCTTCTTCACCGAGGATGCGGAGGCGTTTCACCACGGCGACCGGCCAATCCCGAAAGCGGCCATAACGGCGGCCCGCGTGCTCATCAACGGCGCCCCGATCGCCGTCGCAACGAGCCCCAATCATCGCGCCGCGACCACGATACCGAGCAACCTCGTCCAGCAGCGGCCGGAAGGGCTCGCGCGCGACCAGTGGGACGTCGCCATCGACACCGACGACGCCACCGTCATCGTCCCCTGCGGCGCTATCCGCGAGCAGATCTCGCAGGAGCTCGCCCGCTGCATCTTCGACGCGGTGAAGCGCATCCTCGAAGCCCGGAGCTGAATCCGGGCCGCGCGGCCGGCCGGCGTCACCACTCGATCTCGGCCGCCCCGGACCGGTGGTTCACCGCCCGTGCGAGGGCGAACAGCAGATCGGACAACCGGTTCACGTAGCGCAGGAGCTCGGGCTCCACCGCGTCGACACCGAGTCCGACGATGCGGCGCTCGGCGCGGCGGCAGACGGCGCGAGCCTGGTGCAGGGCCGCCCCGGTCGCACTGCCGCCCGGCAAGATGAAGCTGCGCAGCGGCGGCAGCGCGCCGTCGACCCGGTCGATCCAGGCCTCCAGACGCTCGACGTCGGCCGCACCTATCTGCGCCTTGGTCACGCGCGCGGCAATGCGCGACCGCGGGTCGGCCAGCCGCGCCCCGATCGCGAACAGGTCGCGCTGCACCGCGACGACCATCTCGTCGAGGTCGTCCGGCAGCCCGGCCGCGCGGGCGAGACCGACCACTGCGTTCAGCTCGTCGACGTCCCCGTAGACCGCAACGCGCGCATCGTCCTTCGGCACCGTGGTCCCGTCGAACAGCGCGGTGGTGCCGCGGTCCCCGACACCGGTGTAGAGAGGCATGGGTCGGGATTATCACACGCTGCGATCGCCGGGCCGCACGAACGGCAGCGAGGTGACGACCGCCGGCACGCGCTCCGCCCCCGACGAGACATGGACGGACGCCCCGCCGGCGTCGGCCAGATTCCGGCGGACGTACCCCAGCGCGATGACCTCGCCCAGCGCCGGCGAGTGGACGGCGCTCGTCACGCGCCCCACCTCGTCGTCGCCGCTGAAGATCGCCGCATCGGGGGTCGGCAGCACCGGTTCCGCGCCGTCCAGCCGCCCCAGAGTCAGCCCCACCAGCCTGCGCGCGACTCGGCCCTGGCCACGGTGGAGAATGCGGATGATGACCTCCTGCCCCACATAGCATCCCTTGTCGAAGCTGATGGCGCGGTCTGCAATCCCCGCCTCCAGCGGAATCGTGTCGTGATCCATGTCGATCGGGAATGCGGGCCGGCCCGATTCCACACGCACTGCTTCCCCGGCCGCGTGTTCCACCGAGACGGCGCCGGCCGCCGCGAGCGCACGTTGCAGCGCCTCTCCGGCCGGCCGGTCCACGACGACGCGGTAACCCTCGATGCCCAGATCGTCCGTCCGCGCCACCCAGCCGGCGCCCGTCCCGATGTCGAGGGCGCGATGCTCGCAGACCGCCATCTCGCCGGCCGTTGGCCCGGTCAGAGCCTCCGCCACGTCGCGGGCCGCCGGTCCGTGCACGCCGAACCCCACCGACCCGGAGGTCAGGTCCGCAATCCGCACGTCCTCGGTGAAGACGAGATCGTCGAACCGCTCCCGGAGCCGATCCACCACGCTGCCGTCGACCTCCAGCAGCAGGCGGTCGCGCCCGGCGAACACGTACAGGTCGGCGATCATGCGCCCCTGCGGCGTAAGGCAGGTCGCATAGCAGCCCTCCCCCGGCGACAGGGCGGCGACGTCGTTGCTGAGCAGCCCCTGCAGGAAGTCGGCGCGGTCGTGCCCGGCGACCGCGAGCCAGCCGCGGTTCTCCAACTCGATGCAGCCCGCGCCGGTGCGCAGAGTCCGATAGTCAGCGAGGTTCATGGTCGGTCCGAATGGCGGGTCGATGATATGCTGATTCTTGTGCAAGGACGACTTCGCGCCTGCGTGCGGCTGGCACTCTGCCTGTCCGCGGTCGCCGTGACGGCAACCGGCGTCCGGACTCAACCGCCTGCCGACGCGGGGACCGGCGAGGCTCTCTTCAACATCTTCGTCGGCTCGACGCCGGCCGGCTTCGAACGCGTGCGCCTGGTCCGGACCGAGGACGGCTGGCTGCTGCAGGCGAGCGGGCAGATGACGGCGCCGGTACCGATGGACACGCGGGTCTTCGAAGCCGCCTACGACCCGGAGTGGCGTCCCCGGCGGCTCACGCTGGAAGGCTCCCAGGCGGGTATTCCCTTCCGTCTCGAGAGCACGTTCGCGGACGGCGCCGCGACGAACACCTTGCAGGAAGGCGACCGGCAGACCACGACCGAGGCTCCGATCGACCCGGCCTCGGTCCTGCTGCCGAGCTCGGTGTTCGCCAGCTACGAGGCGCTGGCCATCCGGCTCGGCGGGTCGCAGCCGGGCGCGGTGCTGCCGATCTACGTTCCACCGCGCGGCGACGTCTCGGCCCGGGTCGACGCGGTCGGGATTCAGCATATCGAGACCGCCTCGCGCACGATCGAAGCACGGACCTACCGCATCACGTTCGTCGATCCTTCCCAACCGCTCGAGGCCGAGGTGTGGATCGACGAGAACAACCGGCTGCTGCGGGTCAGCCTGCCGTACGCCGCGTTGGAGGTCGCCCGGCGCGACATCGCGTCGGTCTCGGCGCGCCTGACCACCGATCCGCCGCACCCCGGCAGCGAGCGCGTGCGCGTGGCCGCGTCCGGGTTCACGCTGGCAACCACGGTGACCGCGCCGGTCGACGTGACGCCACCCCCCGACGGCCGCTGGCCGGCGGTGCTGCTGGTACCCGGCACGGGTCCGGTAGATCGCGACGAGACGGTCTCCGGCGTGCCGATCTTTCGCCAGCTCGCCTGGACGCTCACGGATCGCGGATTCGTCGTCGCCCGCTACGACAAGCGGGGCTTCGGACAGAGCGGCGGCCGGGCCGAATCGGCCACGCTCGACGACTACGCCCAGGACGTGCGAGAAATGGTGCGCTATCTCCAGCGGCGCGACGACGTCGATCGTGATCGCATCGTAGCGGTCGGCTACGGCGAGGGCGGCTGGATCGGACTGCTGGCCGCGCGCCGGGAGAACCGGATCAGGGGACTCGCGCTGGTGGCGACGCCCGGCACGACCGGCGATACGTTCGTGCTCGAACAGCAGCGGGACGAGCTCCGCCGCACCGGCACGACGGGTGACGAACGCCAGGAACGCATCGATCTCCAGGGCCGCATCAATCGCGCCGTCCTGGGAGACGGCGGGTGGGACGGCATTCCCGACGACCTGCGCAGACAGGCCGACACGCCGCTGTTTCGCAGCTTCCTGGCATTCGACCCGACGGAGGAGGTGCGCCGCGTACGCCAGCCGCTGCTGCTTGTTCAGGGCGCGCTGGACCGGCTGGTCCCGCTCTATCACGCGCAGCGTCTCGAGAGCGTCGCGCGCCTGCGGGGACGGCGGGAGTCGACGGTGGAGCTGGCCACGCTCGACGGCGTGAACCACCTGCTGCTGGCGGCGAGCGGCTCAGACGAAGAGAACGCGTCGTCGGGAAACCGGGAAATCAGCCCGCGCGTCGCCGAGGTCCTGATCGACTGGATCGAACGCACCCTGCCTGCAGAATAGCCGCCCGCCGCGGCCGTGACCGCCGGCCCGGGACGGGGGTCAATCGCCTTCCTCGGTTGCTGCCGGCAGGTCGCGGATCACGCTGAACTCCACCTTCCCCACCCGGACGCGGTCGCCATCCTCCAGGGTGGCGAACCTGATGCGGGCTTCGTTGACGAAGGTGCCGTTCGTGCTCTTGAGATCCTCGATCGCGAGATTCTCTTCCGTCGCGGTCAGCCGGCAGTGAATGCGGGAGAGCAGCACGTCGCCGACGATGAAGTCGGCGTGGGTGCTCCTGCCCAGTGTCCGTCCCGAGCCCGGTGGCAGCCGCAGGGTCCTCGTCTGTTCGTCGATGGTCGCACGAAGAATCCACATGGCTCGCTCGGCGTTCAGCCCTTCCGGGGCTGCGACGGACGAATCTCGACCCGGCTCGGCAAGCTCCGCGCGTCGTGGCTCAGCAGATCGACGACCACCTGTGCGACGTCGGAGGCCGTCAGCTTCCAGGGCGCCGCGGCGTGCCGATCGTCGCTGCCGGCGAACGCGGTCCCTACCGATCCCGGTGCGACCGCACTCACCCGGATGCCGTCGAAACGCACTTCCTGCATCAGGGCGGCGGTGAACGCGTCCAGGCCCGCCTTCGACGCGCAGTAAGCGGCGCCGTTCGCGAACGGGTAGCTGCCGGCCAGACTGCTCACGTTGACGATCCACCCGCCGCCGCGACGGCGCATGATCGGGATCGCGGCCCGGCAACAATAGAAGACCCCGTTCAGGTTGGTCTCGATCACCTGCGCCCAGTCGTCTATGGACTGCTCCGCGACCGGCTCGAAACGGCCGACGCCGGCATTGTTGACCAGGATGTCCACGCCGCCGAAACGATCGGCCGCGGCGGCGATCAGCCGTTCCGCGTCGGCCGGTAGCCGCACGTCGGCCGCCAGGGTCTCGATGCGTCCGGCCCCGGCCGTCCCGGCGACTTCCGCGAGCCCGGCGGACGCTTCGTCGAGCGACCCGGCCGAGCGACCCGATATCAGGACGTCGGCGCCGCGTTGCAGCAGGCTCTCCGCCACCGCACGTCCAATTCCCTTCGATCCGCCGGTAACGATCGCCACCGAGCCCGCGAAACGGGCGTGCCCCCCCTGCGCCGCCGGCCCCGTGTCGACTTTCATCGCCACTAGAATACCGCGAGCATCGCGGGAATGCCGCGGCGCCTGACCATGTCGGTTCTCGCCATCATCGGCGCCGGAACGCTGGGCGGCGCACTCGCCCACGTGACCGCTTCGCACGACATCTACCGGGAAGTGCGGCTGATCGACGAGGCCGGCGACATCGCGGCCGGCAAGGCGCTCGACATCCTGCAGGCAGGGCCTGTCGAGGGTTTCGGCACCACCGTCGTCGCGGACAGCAACCCCTCTGCGGCAATCGGCGCCGACCTGGTGGTCCTGACCGGCCCGGCGGAGGCACCCGATTCCGAGTGGGACGACAGTTCCGGCGTGGACCGGCTGCGACGGGTACTCGCGTTCAGTCGCGGCGCCGTCGTCATCTGCGCGGGCGCCGGACAGCGCCGCCTCGTCGAGCGGGGCGTGTCCGAGACGGGACTCGACAGGCACCGGCTGCTCGGCTCCGCTCCGGAGGCCCTCCGGGGCGCACTGCGGGCCATCGTCGCGCTGGAGGTCGGCTGCGAAGCCTCGGAGGTGGCGCTCACCGTGCTCGGCGCCCCCCCGGAGCACGTCGTCGTGCCCTGGAGCCAGGCGACGGTCGGCGGCCTGTCGCTCGAAGCGATTCTCCCGCCTCCGGCGCACCGGCGTCTGCGCGACCGTACGGCGGCGCTGTGGCCGCCGGGTCCCTACGCACTTGCGGCGGCCGCCGGACGGGTCGCGGCAGCCCTCATCACCGGCAGCAGCCGCCAGACATCCTGTTTCGTCGTGGTCGACGGCGAATTCGGGACGCGCAGGCAGGCGCTGGCCGCCCCGGTCCAGCTCGGCGCAGGCGGTGTGGCGCGCATCGTCGAGCCGGCCCTGAATGCCAGCGAACGCAGCCGACTCGAAGCCGCCCGCGCCGGGTGACGCGACCAACCGACGCGACTACCCGGATTCGGCGCAGGCCACGATCTCGCGGTCGAACACCTCTGCGAACCGCCTGGCCACGCAGTCGGCCACCGCGACGTCCGGAATCCGGGAGCCGACGAGCCGGGCGAGCGAGGTCACGCCGCGATCGGCGAGACCGCACGGCCGGATCAACGCGAAGTCATCGAGGTCGGTCGTCACGTTCAGCGCGAATCCGTGACTGGTGACCCAGCGCGACAGCCGGACCCCGATCGCGGCCAGCTTGTCGTTGCCGACCCAGACCCCGGTCAGCCCCGGGATCCGCGTTGCGCGGACGCCGAACCCGGCCGCGACCCGAATGAGAACCTCCTCGAGATCGCGGACGTACCGGTGCACGTCGCAGCGGTCGGGCTTCAGCAACACGATCGGATACCCCACGAGCTGTCCCGGACCGTGGTAGGTCACGTCGCCGCCCCGGCGTGCGTCGTGGACCTCGACGCCCCGCCGGCGCAGCACGGCCGGCGACGCCAGCACGTTGTCCGCGCCGGCCCGCACGCCGCGGGTGATGACAGGCGGATGCTCGAGCAACAGCAACTGGTCGGCTATGACGCCCCGCTGGCGTTCGGCCACCAGCGTCCGCTGCAACTCGACGGCATCGGCGTACCGTACGAGCCCAAGCCGCCGAACCTGAAGCGCCCGCGGAAAACGCATGGCGAGGCCGGGTGAAAGCTACAGCACGCCGCTGTCGAATTGCTCCAGGGCAGACTTGATCCTGGCCATGAAACGGTCCGCGACCGCGCCGTCGATGAGCCTATGGTCGAAGCCGAGGGTGAAGTAGGCGCGTGGGCGCGCCGCGATCGTCCCCGCCTCGTCGATCACCACGGGCCGGCGCTCCACCGCTCCCACGCAGAGGATGGCCACCTGCGGCTGGTTGATGATCGGCATCCCGAAGATGGAACCGAACGCGCCTGGATTGGTGATCGTGAAGGTTCCGCCCTGCACGTCCTCCGGCGCCAGCCGCTTCGAGCGGGCGCGCGTGGCCAGATCCGCTATCGCCGCACTCAGCTCCAGGACGCTCCTTTCGCCGGCGCGCCTGATCACCGGCACGATCAGACCCTCGTCGTCGTCGAGGGCGACGGCGATGCCCAGATTGACGTCAGGCGCATGGACCACACCGGCGCCGTCGCTCGTCAGCGACGCGTTGAGCACCGGCATCTCGACCAGTGCGTCGACGACCGCCTTCGCGACGAACGACAGGAACGTCAGTCTGGCGCCGCGCTCCGCGTACGGGCCCCGGTGAACCTCCCGGAGCGCCGCCACGCGCGAGAAGTCGACGTCGAATACCGTGTGCACGTGCGCCGCCGTACGGCAGCTGCGGAGCATGTGCTCCGCGATCCCGCGCCGCATGACCGACAACGGCTCGATCCGCCGGTCGTCTGCCGGCGCCGGCAGAACCTCGGCCCCGGCCGGCGCTGCCGACGCGACGTGCTCGAGAATGTCGTTCTTCGTCACCCGACCGCCCGCACCGGTTCCTGCGACATCGGCAGGGTCGACGCCGTGCTCGCGCGCCAGCCTGCGAACGACCGGCGAGAGGCGGAGGTTCCGGGACGTTTCCGATGGCGGCGATGCCGCCGTCCGCCCGGCTGCCTGCGGCGCCGGCCCTCCGGATCCCGTCGGAGGCGATCCGCCGCTCTCGACGATCGTCTCCCCCGGGGCTCCTATGATCGCGACGACGCTGTCGACGGGCACGGTATCGCCCGCCTCCGCACGCACCTCCGCCAGGACGCCGCCGGCCGGTGACGGCACCTCGGCGTCGATCTTGTCCGTGGACACCTCGAACAGTGGCTCGTCGCGATCGACCCGATCGCCCACGCGCTTGTTCCAGCGCACGATCGTGCCCTCGGCGATCGACTCGCCGAGTTGAGGCATGACCACGTCGGTTGGCATCGGTTGGATACGGGCCGGCCCGCCGGCAAGTGCGGTACGGCCTCGCAACGGCCGGCGAGCGGCACCAGCCTCGGCAGGCTACGCCGGGATGAGAGACCGGGGCCGAAAACCGACCCCGGACCCGAGCGGCAGTCGCCGGCGCGGGCCCGGCGACACGCAGGACGCTACTCGTCGGTGAGCACGGCGTCCTTGATCTGCTTCGCGATCCGCGCCTTGACCACCTGCTTCGCCGGGATCTCGATGGCTTCGCCGGTCGCCGGGTTGCGACCCATCCGCGCCTCGCGCTTTTGCAGCACGAGCTTGGCGATGCCGGGCAGCGTGAACTCGCCGGAATCCTGAAGCTCTTGCGCGCAAATCTTCTGCAGCTCGTCGAAGAACTCGCGCACGTCCGCGCGCTTGAGACTGATGCCGAAGGCATCCATGTGCTCGACGAAATGCACGAACAATTCGGTCTTGCCCATCTTGCGGGCTGCGGCCATCGACGCTCCCCCTAGTGTGAGCGCGCGATTGTGGACGCCTGCAAGACCGCGCGCGCTCACGGTCATCAGGACGGAAAAGCCCAATAAAACTGAGAGAATCGTAGCGTGGGGGTTGTCGTGTGTCAATCCGTTCCGGGTCGGCGCAGGTCCGGTCAGGCTAAACTCGGCAGATGCCGGCCTCGCCCATCGAGACGTTCCCCAACCCGAGACGCGAGCGCGACTACGAGATCGCCATCCGCTGCCCCGAGTTCACGTCGGTCTGTCCCAAGACCGGGCTCCCCGACTTCGGGGAGATCCGCATCACGTACGCGCCCGGCGAACGTTGCATCGAGCTCAAGGCGCTGAAGTACTACCTGATCGAGTTCCGCGACCAGGGCATCTTCTACGAGGACGTCACGAACCGCATCCTCGACGACCTCGTGGCGGCGTGCCGCCCGCGGCGGATGACGGTGATCGGCGACTTCTCGGTGCGCGGGGGCATCACCACCCAGGTGACGGCAACCTATGAGCAGCCATGAACCGCCACACAGCGTGCCCATCGAGGCGGAGCTGGATCTGCACACCTTCGCGCCGCGCGACGTCCGGTCCGTGGTCACGGAGTACGTGCACGCGGCCTCGGAGGCCGGGCTGCGGGAGGTACGCATCGTGCACGGCCGAGGATCCGGGGTCCAGCGCGGAAACGTCCAGGCCACGCTCGAGCAGCATCCCCTGGTCACGGCCTTCTGGGACGATCCACGTTCCCACCTCGGCGCGACGGTCGCGTCGATCCGTCCCGGCGCCCAGGATGACGCTGGCTGAAGCCCCCTTTACCGAGACCCGCCGACTCCGCTCGCAGGCGCGGGCCGGCGCGGCGGTGCGCCTGGTCGGCTGCCTCTCGCTGGCCTTCGTCACACCCGTGAGCGCCCAATCGCGCCTTCCCGAGATGGTGATCGAGGCCCCCGAGCACCTGCGCCCGGTCGCAGCCAGGATCCAACGGCTGGATGCGGGCCGGCTGGAAGCGGTGATGCGCCTGATCGGTCTCCACGATCCAGGCAACCGGATTCGGGTCGTGCTCGTGCCGGAGGGCTCCCGCATCGCGCGGGACACCGCGCCCTGGGTCGGTGCGTTCGCCGACGCGGCGCACGATCTCATCGTCCTGTTCCCGGACCGTATCGGGAGCTATCCGCACGACTCGCTCGAGGTCGTACTGCACCACGAGGTCGCTCACATCCTGGCCGCGCGGGCGGCCGGCGGCGGACGCCTGCCGCGCTGGTTCAACGAAGGGCTCGCCAGCGTCGCGGAACGGAGCTGGGACATCGGCAACCGCTCCCGGTTCCTGTGGGCTACGGTCATCGCCGGCCAGCCGACGGTCACCACACTCGAAGGCCTCTTCGCCGGAGACGGACGGGACGCGGCGCGCGCCTACATCATTTCGCACGCCATCGTGCGGGATGTCATACGGCGGCACGGCACCGCCGTCGTACCCCACATCCTGTCCGGGGTCGCGGCGGGAGCCACCTTCGACAGCGCGTTCATCGGCGCCACCGGAACCACGGTGCGCGGTGCGACGCGCCTGTTCTGGCGCAGCTCCGGCGGCTGGGAGGAGTGGATCACCTTCCTGGCGAGCCCCTTCACGCTCTGGACCCTCATCACGAGCCTGGCCCTGGCCGCGATCTGGCGCCACCGCCTGCGGCGGGCGGCGCGGCGGCGGCGCTGGGAGACCGAGGAGCAACTCGAAGCGGACGAGTGGGAACAGCACCGGGGCGACTACCGGTTGCACTGACGGCTGCTACCAGGGATCGAGCCCGAGGAGGCGCGCCGGATTCCGGCGGGCCATGATGTCGATTTCCTCCTCGGTGATTCCGGCGTCGAGCATGGCGCGAATGTAGTCGCGCAGGCCGGCGGCGTGCAACGGATTGCCCTCTTGTCCGAGGTCGGACGACATGAAGAAGGCCTCGGCGCCCAGCTCGCGGATCGCCGAGACGTAGTCCTCGATCGGCCGGCCACCGCGGTAGACGGCCAGCCAGTCGATCTCCATGATCGCATCGTCGTCGGCCATCTGCCGCATCTGCTCGCGGGTCGCGCCCTGACTGAACACGTGCGTCACGAGAATTCGGGGCACGCCGAGCCGCCTCGCCTCCGGAATCAGGCGCAGCACCTCGCCCGGGGCCGAATGCCCCATCGCCAGCGTCAGGTCGTGCTCGGCGAGCAGCGCGAAGACCTCCAGCACCGCCGGCAGGGGCTCGCCGTCCTCCAGGATCGATACGAACGGCCCGTCACCGCCCCCCGACGTCACGGCGTGCTCGGAGTCGAAGGTCGGCAGCCAGACCACCTTGCCGCGACCGCCGGAGAACGTGGCCATCTGCCGCACCGCCTCCGGGTTGATCCCGCCCACGGCACGGTTGAGGGCGAGCCCGCCGAAGATCTCCAGGCCGTCCACCTGCCCCATCGCTATGGCCGCCCGGTCGGCGGTCATGGTGAAGTGGTTCTTCAGCAGGATGGCTCGCATTCCGGCCTCCGCGGCCAAGCGCGAGGCCTCGATGTCGCCCACCGACCGCGGACGCGAATCGGGTCCGGTATGGAAATGCAGATCGACGACGCCGTCCAGGGAAATCTCCGCCTCCTGTCCTGCGGCCAGGACAGCCGCCCCGGCGCCTGCCATTCCCGACGCGACGATCAGCAGCACGGCGAATCGCATCACTCTACCCATCGAAGACCTCCTGTCGTCACACCGGCCGGCCGGCAGCCCCGGCAGCACTCGAACCGCACGGCACTATCATAGAGGCACCGGGCCGGGAAGCCAGCCGGGCGCCGGCCGCGACCATCGCAGCCACCCGCTCGGCGCCCGCCACCGGAAAGACATGCCGGCCACTTCCGAACCTGTCGAGCCCCGCTCGCGCCCCTGGATCTGGGCCGTCTACATCCTCCTCTTCGCCGCTTCCGTACCGTGGTACCTCCCGGCGGGCGGCCCCCTGCGGCTCTGGTTCGGGCTCCCGCACTGGGTCGTCATCTCGCTGGCCGCCTGTCTCGCGATCGCCGTCTTCACCGCGTACGTGGTGACGCGCTACTGGTCCGTGCCGCCCGGCCACGAAGACCCGAACGACGGAGACGGAACGCCGTGAACCCGTCGCTCGCGATCGGCGCCGGCGCCGCGGTCGGCCTCTACCTGCTGGTGCTGATCGCGGTCGGCTACGCCACGCGGCGGCGCGGCCCGCAGACCGGCCTCGGCGACTTCTACCTGGCCGGCCGCAACCTGGGCGGCTTCGTGCTGCTGCTGACCCTCTATGCGACGCAGTACAGCGGCAACACGCTGCTCGGCTATCCCGGCGAGGCGTTCCGGCTCGGCTACGCGTGGGTGATGAGCGTCGGCTTCATGATGGCGATCATCGTCGTCTACCTGCTCTTCGCTCCGCGCCTGCAGCGCATCGCCCGCCGCCACGCCTTCGTCACGCCCGGGGACTGGATCAACCACCGCTTTCGCTCGCCTCGCCTGACGCTGATCGCCAACGTGCTGCTGGTCCTGGCAATCTCCAACTACCTGCTGGCGCAGCTCATGGCGATGGGCCACGTCACCGAGGGGCTCTCGGGCGGGGCGGTGCCCTACTGGGTCGGCGTCGTGCTGCTGACCCTGGTGGTCATCGTCTACGAGACCGTGGGCGGCATGCGCGCCGTCGCGTGGACCGATTGCGTGCAGGGCATCATGCTGCTGGTGGGGTTGGCCGGTCTGCTGCTGGCCGTCGTGCCGACCCCTGCCCACCTCGCCGACCTGACCCTGGCGGTCGCGGCGGAGGCGCCCGAGAAGGTCGCCGTTCCGACCTGGGAGGTTTCGCGCAACTGGTTCAGCACGCTCCTCCTCATCGGCTTCTCCGGCGCTGTCTATCCCCACGCGATTCAGCGCATCTACGCGGCCCGCGACGCCGCCACGCTCAAGCGCGCGTTCGGCGTGATGGTCTTCCTGCCGCTCGTCACGACCGGCGTGATGTGCATGGTCGGCATCCTCGCCATCCGCGAGCTGTCCGCGACCGGCGACGCCGACCAGGTGATGCCGGCGCTGCTGACCGCCTGGAGCACGCGGTCGGTCCTGCTCTACGGCCTCACCGTGCTCGTCATCACCGCTGTCGTCGCCGCCGTCATGTCGACCGCCGACTCGGTGCTCCTGAGCCTGTCCTCCATCCTCGCCAAGGACGTCGTCGGCACGACCCTGCTCGAGGGCGCCTCCGAGGAACGCCTGACCCGCGCCGGGAAGCTGCTGTCGTGGGTGGTCGTCGGCGTGCTGGTGGTCATCGCCCTGTCGCCGCGGGTGACGCTGTGGGGCCTGACCGAGATCAAGATGGAGATCCTGGCCCAGGTGGCGCCGCTGTTCGTCCTCGGCGTGACGTGGCGGCGCCTGACGACGCCCGCCGCGTTCACCGGGATGCTCGCCGGCTGCGCGACCTACGCCGGGCTGTTGCTCGCGGGGCTGCCGACGGTATGGGACGTCCACGCCGGAGTCGTCGGGCTCGGCGTCAATGTCGCGGCGTGCGTGGCCGTCACGCTGCTCCCCCCGCCGCCAGTCGTCAGCTCGCCGGCCGGCGCCCGCGCCGCCGGATGATGACGCGCGCCGAGGGGACTATCGTGAAGCTATAGTGCATGACTATAATGAGGGATGGCTTACACCACGCCGCCCGCGCGCGCGGCTCGGTCCACGACCGACAAGGATATGCCGGCCTCCGCCGCGGTCCGCTACCGCCGCTCGCCCGGCGGACTGCAGTTCCCCGGATGCCGCCCGGTGCGCCTACGTCGAGACCGCTTCGTCGACTTCGAAGGCCGATTGGAGTACTGGGAGGCGCGGACCGAGACCGCCTGGGTCCTGGCCGAGCCGGCCGGAGGCATCCACGAGTCGACTTCACGCCGCCTCCCGGAGCTGGCGCGACTGATCGCGACCGTGCGCGGAGCGCCCATCCGGGCGTTCGGAGCGGTCGATCTGCGGGCGAACGACGACGCCGGGCGGGCCGAGCGGATCATGCAGGCGGATGAGACGCTCTACCTGCACCCGCACCGCGCCCGGATGCCGTCCGGGCCGCTCGTCATCGGCCTCCATGACCTGCCGGACGTCGTGCTGGAAGTGGACCACACCACGGACATCCGGCGGGGCAAGCTGCCGCTCTACGAAGCATGGGGTTTCCCGGAGCTGTGGATGCTGGTGCCGCCGGCCGGAGCGACCCGCCGCCGGCCCGCCGGCGTGACGATTCATCGACTGGAGGAGAACCGCTATGAGATCGTCGCGGAGAGCGCGGCGTTTCCGGGCTGGACCGCGACGGAGATCCACGCGGCGCTGACCGAGCCGCTGACGACGGAGCGCACCTGCCGGGTCCTGGAGCGCGTCGGCCGCGCGCTCGGGGCGCGGGCGGGGACCGGCCCGCAGGACGATCCGCTGCTGCGCGTGCTGGGCAATCGCGAGCGGGCGGAGGGCAAGGCTGCCGGGCGGGCGGAGGGCAAGGCTGCCGGGCGAGCCGAGGGGCAGGCCGAGCTCGTTCGCGCGATGCTCGTGGAGCGCGGGATAGCGGTCTCCGAGGCGTTCACCTCCCGCGCGGCAGCGATGGTCGATACTCCCGGCGGCGCGCGGATGGCGGCCGCGGCGCTCGCTTGCACGGACGAGTCGGATTTCTGGCGGCGCCTGAGCCGGACCTGACACAGACGGCGAGCGGATCGAGCATCCGCTGAGGGTGCCCCGCAGGCTCTACCGGCGAACGACGACCACGCCGCACTGCTGGCGCGGAAGCGCCGAGCCGCGCAGGCTACTACCGTGGGTTCACCCGCGTGCTCTGGGACGACACGCACTGCCAGCGGCCGTCGCGCACCACCCACACGTCCGTGTAGCGCAGCGTCAGCTCCGCCCGCTCCCCCTGCCGGATGCCGACCACGCGGAGCGTGAACCAGACCACCGCGGCGTCGTCGTAGACCTGCACGATGAAGTCGTCCTGCGTGGCCGACACCACGCGCTGGTTGAACGCCTCGGCAAGGGCCAGCTCCCGGGCCTTGTCGCCCCGGACGCCGTCGTCATAGGTCACGATGAAGTCGTCGGCCAGGACGGTATCGAGAAACTCGACGTCCCGCGCGTAGAACGCCTCGTTCCAGCCCCGCTCGAGCGCGATGAGGGTCTCCTCGACCGAGACCTCTGGCGGTTGGGATGCGAAGGCGCTCGTCGTCCAGACGGCCGCGAGCACACAACACAGGAAATACCGCGGCCATCGTCTTCTCATTGTCGCCTCTGGGCTGCCGAATCCTGGCCATTATTCCACGCCGCGCCGATCCGTAATGTGCTACACTGTGCGTCATCATGACCGAGACATCGACCGGCATGTCCAGGGTCGGGATTCGCGAGCTGCGCCAGAACCTGAGCGTCTACGTACGACGCATTCACCGCGGCGAGCGATTCGAGGTCACCGAGCGCGGCAGGCCCGTCGCCCTGCTGGTACCCCTCGCCGACGCCATGTCGCCGCTGGCGAAGCTCGTCGCGACAGGGCGCGCACGCATTCCGGAGGGAGACCTTCTGGATCTTCCCCCGCTCGCCGGCGAGCCCTCGACGACGGTGAGCAACGCGATAGCCGCCGACCGCGAAGACCGGCTCTGAAGCCGCATGGTGTATCTGGACTCGTCCGCACTCGTCAAGCTCGTCGTGACCGAGCCGGAGTCGAAGGCCCTGCTCCAATACCTGCGAGACCACCCCGAGCGCGTATCGAGCGCGTTGGCGCGCGTGGAAGTGTGCCGCGCATTGCGCCGCACGGGTGCGCCGGAGGCGGCTTTGCAGCGCGCGGATCAGGTGCTGGCGCGCATCGCCCTGGTGGCAATGGACGATCCCCTGCTGCGGGCTGCCGCCACATTGTCGCCCAGAGGGTTGCGCAGCCTGGACGCCCTGCATCTCGCCACTGCGCTCTCCCTGGATGACCTGGATGCGGTCGTGACCTACGACCAGCGGCTCGACGCCGCCGCGGCACGGGCAGGACTTGCAGTTGCTTCGCCCGCGTGAGGTGGGCCGGATGCGCTTCTTCAACACCGAGGGTCCCGTACGGCGGGAAGACCACTACTGCATCCCACCGCTTGCGCGCATCGATCTCGACGCCCTGCTCGGTTTCGTCCGCGACAAGAAGCACTTCGTCCTGCACGCGCCGCGCCAGACCGGCAAGACGTCGGCCCTGCTGGCGCTGCGCGACCTGCTGAACGGCGGCGGCGACTACCGTTGCGTGTACGCGGATTTCGAGGTCGGGCAGGCCGCACGCGAGGACACCGCGCGGGCGATGCGCGCCATGCTCGGGGAGCTGGCCCGGCGGGCACGGGTAACGCTGGGCGACGAGACGCTGGACACTCTGCGGGGCGCTGCGCTGGAAACCGAGGGCGCCGACGGCGCGCTGATCGACGTGCTCTCGCGCTGGGCCGCGGCCGATCCTCGGCCGCTGGTGCTTCTGCTCGACAAGATCGACACGCTGATCGGCGACACGCTCGTGTCCGTGCTGCGGCAACTGCGGGCCGGCTACGACCAGCGGCCCGCCGCCTTTCCGCACAGCGTGATCCTGTGCGGCGTGGTGGACGTGCGCGACTACCGCATCCGGTCGAGCGCCGCGAACGCGCTGGTGCTCGGGGGCAGCGCCTTCAACGTCAAGTCGAAATCGCTGCGGCTCGGCGACTTCACGGAGGCGGAAGTGCGGACCCTGCTCGCCCAGCACACCGCGGAGACGGGACAGACGTTCACCGAGGACGCATTGCAGATGGTCTGGACACGCACGGCCGGCCAGCCGTGGCTGGTGAACGCGCTCTGCTACGACGCCTGCTTCGACGACAGGGCGGGCCGCGACCGCTCGCGCCCAATCACCGGCGACGACATCCTGGCCGCCCAGGAACGGTTGATCCTGCGGCGCGACACGCACATCGACCAGTTGGCGCACAAGTTGCGCGAGGAACGGGTGCGGCGGGTGATCGAGCCGATCCTGTCCGGCGCGGTCGAGCAGGCGTGGTCGGAGGAAGATCTCCTCTACCTGCGCGACCTCGGGCTGATCGCGCAGGACGCCGGCGGCGCGCCACGCATCGCCAACCCGATCTACGCCGAGGTCGTGCCGCGCCACCTGAACGCCGCGGTGCAGGCGGGCCTGCCGCACGAGCGGACCTGGTACGTGGATGCGGACGGCTCCCTGAACGTGGAGGGGCTGATCGCCGACTTCCAGACCTTCTTCCGCGAGCACTCGGAGCACTGGGTGCAGCGCTTCGAGCGGTATCAGGAGGCGGGCCCGCAGCTTCTGCTCCAGGCGCATCTGCAGCGGGTGGTGAACGGCGGCGGGGTCATCGAGCGGGAGTACGCGCTCGGCCGCGGCCGCACCGACCTGCTGATCCGCTGGCCTTCCGGCGGGCGCACACGGAAGTTCGTGGTCGAGTGCAAGCTGCGCCGCGGGGAACTGGAGCGAACCATCGCGGAGGGACTGGCCCAGACGCTCCGCTACATGGACCGCTGCGGGGCGGAGGCGGGCCACCTGATCGTGTTCGACCGCGCGCCGGAACGGGCGGAAAAGATCTTCCGCCGCGACCCCGCCGCGGACCGCGCGCCGGTCACCGTGTGGGGAATGTGACGGCGCCGCCCCCAGATCGAACCTGCGCCGGATGCAACTGGCACGTTCCCCACGAACGACCGGACTCAACGCCGACGTGACGTACCAGCAGGGGCCTGCCGAAGCGCGTGCGCCGCGACCCACGACCACTCCGAGGAACTTGACGGGCGGCTAGTTCGGAAAGCGCTTGGTCGGCAGCTTGCGACCGACGTAGCCGATCTCTATCTTGCTCTTCGACGCATCGAACCGCAGATGGATACGCTCCGCCTTCCCGAAACGGGCGTGCCACAGGAAGAGCAGCGGCTCGCCGGCAGCGGAACGAAACCGCCGCGCGTCGCGCCACTTCGGTGTTTTCTTCACCGAGCGGCTCTCGTCAGTCACACGGCAGGTCCAAGGCGGCTCAGCGCCACCCGCATGCGGCCACGCGGCCGCCGAATCGTGCAGGTCGGCCAGCCTGTTGACGAGTGTCGATAGCAGCCCCGGGTTCAGCTCCGCGAGGTGACCCTCGACGTCCAGACCGAATGACAGGTGCGGAAACAGCTCTTCACGCCGGTCCCATAACTCGACCGTGTTCGAGCAATCAAGCCGCACGCGATCGCGGCAGCGGTCGATGATTGCGACGGCGTGCTCCGCACGCGCCAAGTTGTCGATCTCTTCCTGCGCATCCTCGAACGCGCCGTCCTCAAGCATTTCAAGGAAGTCGACACGAAGCCGATCGTGGTCCCAGCTCGGCTCGGACGGAAAGCTAACGGCAATCGCATTCGTGATGGCGCAAAGGACGAGCGGCGCGCCGTCGTCGAGCGGTAATGTCCTCTCCTCAGAGCCACTTGCAAAACTCTTGGGGTCGCGGCTCGGCTCAGTCCTCCGATTCTCGGGGTGAACACCCCAATTGTTCTGGATTTTGACTCCGTGTTCTGGTCCTGAAGGGCCGGCGGCAGCCAGGAAGCGGAAAACAAGGGGATCGACGTGTTTTCCACCGAGCGTCGGGACACCGGTGGGTGACTGACGCCGGTTGAGCGCCGGGATTGGATGGGCGTTTGCCGGCGGCGCGTTGGCTATGTCACCAGACGCAGGAGCTGGTCGGCGGTGAGCGCCAACATGCCGAACATGCAGTGGCACATCACCTTCGCGGTGCCACGGACCCGGACATGGCGACCACCGAACTCGTCCTTGAGACGGCCATTGACGCGCTCACCCGCCGTACGCTCGTTGTAGCGAACCTGCTCGGCACGCTGGAAGCCGAGATTTTTCAGGCGCCGGGCTTCGGTTCGCAGTTCCTCCGCCCGGGCCTTGTCGCCACGAGGGTTGACGTCAATCAACGGGACGTGGCCGAGTGAGCGGCTGTGCTCCCGGATCTGCTCCGCGTCGTAGGCGGCGTCCATCAGGTCATACAGATTGGTCGTCCGCTCGGCGGACAGAGTCGCCAGCGGAATGGCGGCCTGGCTGTCATGCAGGGAGGCGGACGTCAACAGGCAACTGATCGGAATCTGGCCGTCGGCCACGTCAATGTGCAGCTTGTAGCCGACCCAGGTGGTCTTGTAGCCCTTGCTGTTCTTCTTCGTGCCGACATCGCAGGCGGTCGGCAGGTCGTCCAGCATCGCCGGCAGGTTCATGGTCGGCTGCCGTTCGAGACGTGTCAGGACCTTTGGCCGTTCTTCGCCCTTCTTCGGCCGCCCGCGCTTGCGCTTGGGCGGCGGGGGCGGCTTCTCCTTCGTGGCCGGCTTCTCACGGGCCTCGATGGCCGTCGAGTCGCGCGAGAGGTGGCCCACCAGCCGGTCGTGGTGCGTCTCCCGGATCAGCGCTTCGTGCACGCGCTGGGGCAACTGCGTGTCGGCGAACTCGGCAAAGGCGCGCGAGAAGACCGACTCGCTCGGCACCTCGAACTTCCGCTCCCAGCCGCAGAGCCGGCGCAGGGCCACATCGGCGGCCAACCGGTCCAGCAGTGCGCGCGTCGACGGCAGGTCGTAGACCGCCTTGGCCACGAAGGCCCGCGCCATCGCCGCGCGGTCCTTGGGCGGCCGCCCCGGCGCCCGGAAGTACCGGGGAATCAGGCGCTCGATACGGATGACCTCCAGGGTCTGCACCAACTGCTGCTGTTTTTCGGTCAGTGGACCCAACGCCTGCTCCAACCGCGGGAACAGCGTACGCTGGATCGACTCCCAGTAGGGGGCGAACGAGGCGCGCAGGGCATTCATGGCTTGTTGACCGCTCCTGCGAGCTACTGTATATTTACGCGCAGGGGCAATGTCAAGCTGCGGTTCGATGGCCGGTGCGGACCAGATGCGCCAGTACACGGAGCGATACGACGCGCTCAAGGCGGAACTGCAGTCGCTTGGGTTTCTCTTCCAGGGCAGCCTCCAGACCCGCCGGATAGCGTGTGGGAAGACCACCTGCCGCTGCTACCGCGACCCGGACGCCCGGCACGGTCCCTACCACTACTGGACACGCAAGGACCGCGGGAAAACCGTCGGGATGAGGCTCACCGAAGACGAACTTGTCCTCTACCAGGAGTGGATCGAGAACAACCGCGAATTGGAGCGGCTCGTGAAGGAAATGCGCGGCCTCTCTTCGCGCGTGCTTGCCTTCATAACCGGCCGGGAGGCCCCATGAACCCCCGCGTCTCGGACTCGTCGGCGGCGGTGACCGCTACCGCCATCCTTCAGACGCTACGTCCCGCCCACTGACCGTCCCTCGCCCTGCGGCTTCCGGCAAAGAAAACCCGGCCGATTACCGATTTTTGCAAGAGGCTCCTCACACATCCGAAACCGATCGGTGACGTCCGGCCCGAGGTTGCTCAGAAGCGGCGCCTTCTCGCTGAGCTTCATCAGAAACAGGGCTTGGTCCCGTGCCCCCCGGCGCATAGTTTCCCGGAAGGCATCGTAAAGCGACCCCTCGTCCGGCCAGCAGGTCTCATGCAGGGACCGGGACATGCGCAAGGTCGACTGAACTGCCCCGGCCCGGACGAGACTCGCCATGCCGTCCGCCAGATCCGGCAGGAAATCGAGCGCGTCACGCCATCCAGCGGACGCCATACTAGCGTGATTCAGGATCATTTCGCGCACGTCAACTCCGTGGCGCGAGAAGTCTCGCGAGGTTCTCTTCGTGCTGATCGAAGAAACCGGCTGGCCACCGCGACAGGCGCCCATCGGCGTCGACGGTTGGTGAAGACACGACCGCCCGTTCGCCGTCGCGCTCGAAGTAGTGAATCGCAACGTCGGCCGGTGGAATCAGACCGTCGTGGATGGCAAGCCTCACCCCGTCCAGGAAGTGATCGCTGTGGGTCTCGGCGAACACCTGTACGCCTGCTGTAGCCGCTCGCACCGCCAGCTCGGCCAACCTTGTCTGACCGCGCGGATGGAGATGCGCCTCGGGGTTCTCGATGAGACACAGCGTCCCCGGCTCCGAGAGCAGGGCGAGCACAACCGGCAGCACGTACGACAGGCCGAACCCAACATTCGTCGCCCGGTGTCGCTGCGACGTAACGTCTCCCGGGCGATCGAAGGCGAAGCCGGCGATGACCGCATCGGCGGCGAGCACAGCTTCGAGTTTCAGATGCGCGCCGGGGCTGACGTCCTGCAGCCAGTGGTCAACGACATCGATCATGCGGCGTCCGGAGGCCTGTTGGCGACGTGGATCGTCTGCCGCCAGCTGCTCGTCTTGATGGTCGTTCAGAAAGTTCCATGCGTACTCCCCGCGGGCACCGAGATCCCCGCGCCGGGCCAACACTTCGGAGAGCGGATAGAACTTCCGAGGGCCGACTCGCTCCGCCTGCGCGTAGACGAGGCGTCCACCGAACGGTGGGTCGTCGCGCCACGGTGGGAACGCGTGATCTACTGCTTCGTCTCTCTCGACGGCCGTCAACTGATCGCCGGCTCTCGAGTAGCGAAATGCGCCCAACCACACCAACGCGACGGTCGGATCGAAGTACTCGGACGGCAGCTGAATCCTTTCGACGCCCGCTTCGCTAGCCTGCGCGAAGGCGCGCCGGAAGGCGTCCACGTCCTTCACGTGGGAGCCCAGCTCGGACTCCTTCATCGCACTTGAGAGCAAGCGGTTGAGAACGGACTTGGCGGTGGCATCAGCGCCGGGGGCGAAGGTCCCTCGGGTCGGCTCGCCGGTCACGGGACAGATTGCCAACTCGGTTGGTTTCGACCTCTGTCGCTGGCAAGTGAGAAGGAACTCTACGGCTTCCTCCGCCGCGTCCTCGAACAGAACGTCCGAACCAGCCCCGAGGTCCGTCAGCGCACCGCCGAGCACGAGCCGACCTTCACGCAGGTCCCCCGTCTCAAACGACTGACGCAACACCAACAAGGCCTGGATCACGCTGCTCTTCCCCATCCCGTTGAGACCACACAGCAGGATTGAGAGGGGCGCACGGCAGATCCAGATTCTCGAAGCACTTGAAGTTCTTCAGCTTGATCCGGCGCAGCATTAGTGCACCCCCTTCACCAGATCGCGGACGGCGGCAAACCGTTTATGTATCCGCTGGGGCGTCCCGGTGGACACTGAGATCGCCTTCTCGAACTCTGTGTCCCGGTTCAGCAGCGACATGAACCCATCCCGCACCTCCGTGCGCCGGGCGACCAGCCGTTCCAGTTCTTCCGCCGAGCAGCGCGCCAACTGCACGCCCCACGCCTCGAACAACGCCAAGCTGATTTGGTGGCGACCGTCTTCCGGGCGGTAGCGTTTGCGGAACGCGTCGTTCCCGAAAATGCGGGTGGCCGCACGCATCGCCTTCTTGAAGTCCCCGGCCAACGCGTCCAGCCGCTCAGCGGCCATACCGTTTATCGTCTTCATGGCCCTCTCAAGATAGCTCTCAAGGGAATCGGCAGCGTACCGTTCCCATGGCTCGATATGAAATGCCATAAACCGCAGTACGCATTCTCGATCCGCCATTCGGCGCGGTCTGATGGAACGGTCGGTCGCTTCGAGGAATTCATCCGTCTCAGCCAGCATTTTCAGATAGTCCCGGACCTGACCGGGGTTGAGCGCATGACGGATCTCCTGGCCGTTGAGGGTCATGCCGCCGGTATTGATCCGACGAAAGATGTTGAACATCACCTCCGGCGAGGTTCCGGGCTCGATGACGTTCACCACGAGCTGGGTCTCGCTGATCCGCCGCTGCATCGGCCGCGGAAGCTCCCCGTAGCACTTGCCGTCGAATTCCTGGCGATATTCCAGACGCGTCAGGGCGAACTCGCCCGCCATGTAGTCGTGAATGGTCGAGATCCGCTGAACGCCGTCGACCACCGCCCATTTCTCGTCATGATCCGCGGCGACATAGAAGACCGGGATGGGAATGCGAAGGAGCAGGGACTCGATCAGCCGGCTCCTGCGCTGCGCGTCCCAAATCCCGCGCACCCGCTGGAAATCAGGCTGAAGATCGATCTCGCCGTACTTTATGCGCGACACAATCTGATCAACCACGACATTGACGGTGCGAACCTTGATCTTCGACGGATCGAAAGGCCGTTCCGTTTTACCCTGCCTTGGATCTTCCCGCTCGACCTCGACGCCGCTCTCCGACTCGTCTCCGACCGCAACATCGGACGCAATGCGACTACCGAATGCCTTCTCAGCTCCCTGGACATCAGGCGGCCCGACTTGTACCTGGCTATCGTGCTTCGGGATGACACCCGTTTCCGGGGCACCGGCTGCCCGACCGAGTGCCGCGAGGACCTCCTTGCGTTGACTCACCTCAAACACCGCCAATAGTGAACCGAGTGTGTTCTGGACGGATTCAGAGAAGTCGTGCCGCTTGAGCTTCGTGTCGGCCCAATCGACCTTCCGACGATTCCGGTACGGACAGCCTTCACCCTCAGCAACTGAGGCACACGGTCCTTCAACGCGGCCAAAGCGCAACCACTTGGTGTCTTCCTCAGGCGTGATTACATAGTCGCCCTCGCACAATTCCAGGCGGAAGGCGAGGGTGTCCCGCCAGTAGTTGAAAGTCGGCAGCGACAGACACACATTACCCCGCCTTCTGCAATTCGGCAAGGGCGCCATTCTCTTCGTCGAGGTGCGCCTTCAGCATCCAGAGATGCTCATAGCCCGTGATGCGGCGATAGTGCTTCTCCGTCTCTCGGAACGTCACCGCGGCCCACCGCACCGCCATCTCCTCGCTCTGCCAGCGACTCACCCGATTCGTGTGCTGGCGAACGCCCGCGTGCGACGAGTCGATGATGTTCGTCGTCGTCAGGCAGCGGCGCAGCGGCTTCGGCAGCCCAAGGCGATTGACCGTGAACAACTCCGAGAGCCCTTCGCGCAGGCTCGCCGCCGCCGACGGCCACTCCCGCTCCAGCCACGAGGCGTACTGCTCCAGCTTCCGGATGCCCTCGTCGGCGTCCAGCTTCCACGCCGCCCGAAGCGTCGAACGCGCCTGCTCGTGCTGCTCTTTCGGCAGATGACCCAAGACGTTCCTTACCTTGTGGTTTCTACAACGTTGCACCAGGTTCGCCGACCCGAACACCCGCCCGATGGCCTGCCGCAGCGCCTTGGCGCCGTCGATGACGAACAGACGCCGCCGGTCAGCCCGCAGGCCCCGCGTCACCAGATCTTCGAGCAGGCCAGCGGTGACCTCCGTGTTCTCCGATGCCCCGCCGCAAAGCCCCAGCACGTGCTTACGACCATCCGCATCCACACCGACCGCCGCCACCACGTGGTAGTTCCCGAACACGATCCCGTCGAGGTAGACGACCAGCACGTCCAACTTGCCCAGGTCCCGTTCGGCCAACTCCTTCAGAACGCGCGTCCCCGCCTCGATGGTCTCCCGCGAGACCTCCGACTTGCTCACCCCCACCTGGTCGGCCAGCGCCGGCAGCACCTTCTCGTACTTGCGCGTCGACACGCCCTGCAGCACCAGCTCCAGCATCCGGTCGGCCAGTGGCTGATCCGCCTGCAACGCCGTATACGCCGGAATCTCCACCTCGCCCGGCTCATCGGCCCGCGGCCGCTTCTTGCGCAGCCGCGGCTTGTCGACCCGCAACTGCCGCTCCTTCAATGCCACACGTCCCGCCTGCACCCCGTGCCAGTACAGATCCCGGTCGGCGTCGCGCCGTCCCTGCTCCTTCGGCCCCGCCACCTGCTCGGCGCTCATCCGCAGGACGGCCTCGATGGTCGCCCGGCCCATCACGTCGATCACCTCGTCGATGGCTCGCTCGCCCTTCTCCAGCAGTTCGACCAGCGGGATCAGCAGTTGCCCGTCCTTCGCCAGCCAGTCCGCCAGTTCCCGGCGGTTCGGCGCGGACGCGCCCGAAACGATCTTGTACGGTTTCTTCATCGGTGGCCTCTCCTCCTTTTGAACACACCCGACTGATACCACAGCCGGGCAGGAGTCGCCACCGACTTTCCACTACGCTTGGGGCACCCTCCGGAAGGCCGCAAGCTGGCCGACTTCTCGCGGACTCTCCTCGGTGAACTTGCTTCTGATCTCATCGCGAGTCTCGGCCGACGAAACATCCACGTTCCCAGAACAGACGTGACTCCGGTCGATGAAATGACGCACGTACCGGCCACCGCCGGCGCGGACCACCCAGACCCTTGCACCCGGCACGGTGGTCGCCTCAGGCTCCACGGCCACTACCGGCACCTTGTGTTCTTTGGTTCCGCTCGGGTCTGAACTCATGGCCACCCTCGACCCACGCGGCACGGCCGCGCTCGCTCCACCGCTATGTCCGAAAAACGCGCAGCAGCCGGCTCAGCGGATCGTAGAGCTTGTCGACCACCCGCTCCTTAAGCGGAATGATCGCGTTGTCGGTGATGGTGACCTCCTCGGGGCAGACCTTGGTGATGTTGCAGTAGCCGACCCCGAAGTGTTCGCCAACTCGTCGGTGTGGTCCTCGGTGTCGAGAGGGTTCATCTCCAGCGCCGCGCTGTAGACGAAGAAGCGCGGCCCGATGAACTCGTGATGCAGCCGGTGGTCACGCAGCACGTGGCAGACGTCCTGGCACAGGAAGCACTCGATGCACTTCCGGATCTCCTGGACCCGTTCCGCGTCGGACTGCTGCATGCGCCACGTACCGTCCTCCACGCCCGGCGGGCGCAGCTTGAGCGGCTTGGTCTGCTTCTTGACCTCGTAGTTCCACGACACGTCGGTGGCCAGATCGCGAGCGGTCGGGAACACCTTCATCGGCTCAATGGTAACCGGTTGGTCTAGGTTCGGCGTGTTGAGGCGCCGGGCTCGTTTCGCGGCGCCAGCTCCTACGAGAGTGTCCACAGCGTGTACGCCGCCGTGAACGTGCCGACGAGCGCGGCACCGTAGCAGATCCCGGCGACGATCTGCGTGCCCTGCTTCAACTGGAACAGGTCGTTGATCGTGTACCGGAAACGATGCGCCCAGTGGAAGAGCGGAAGGGAGATGAAAACGAACAGATACAGACGCGTGAGGGGATGGGTGACGAGCGCATGCAGCGACTCGTAATCCGGACCCTCCATCCAGCCCAGGGGAAACGCCAGCCCGAGCAGGAAGATATGAATCGGGAACACCAGCGCCGACACCATCCCCCCGGCGCCGAACAGGGTCCACAGCAGGGGAGTCGGGTTCCTGGCCATCTAGCCTCGCAGGAGGATCCACGCGACCACGCCGGAGAGAACGGCGCCCGCGGCGTAGTGCGCGCCGACGATCGCCCATCCCGGCACGCGCTTCTCCCCGACGCGGATCACGGCGATCGTCGGGGTGAGGTTGAAGAACGTGATGGCGTGATACAGCACGGCCACCAACGCGACGCCGTTGAGCGCCACGAGCGCCGGCGCGCCCAGACGCTCCACGAAGCGCGCATACTCTTCGGCTCCCTGGCCCAGGGCCCGGACCTGCCAGATCGAGAGCACGGCGAAGAAGCCGACGAAGACGCTCGTGAGCTCCCGGACGACGAACCTGAAGTATGCGCCGTTCTGCAGCCACCAGCCCAGCGGCATCGGGCGCCGATACATCGCCGGCCGGCCGGAGTCGTGCGCGCGGTCACTCACTTCGAACCCCATGGCAGCAGGATGGACTTGAACCAGTTCGTCGCGCTGGCCACCTTGTAGAGCTGAATCGCCCCGGCGGGGTCCACGTTCTTCGGGCACACCTTCGTGCACTCGCCTACGAACGTGCACCCCCACATGCCGTCGTGCTCGTCGAGCACCTCCATCCGCCCCGCCGCGCCCTGGTCCCGCGAGTCCAGATTGTAGCGCTGGGCGAGGGCGATCGCCGCCGGTCCCGTGAACTCCGGCTCGAGACCGACGACCGGGCAGGCAGAGTAGCAGAGCATGCAGTTGATGCACATGCTGAACTGCTTGTACGCGTCGAGCTGGGCCGGCGTCTGGCGGTACTCCCCCTCGGCGATCGGCTTCTCTTCGTCACGCACGATCCAGGGCTGCACGTTCCGGAGCTTCTCCAGGAAGTCGGTGATGTCGACCACGAGGTCGCGCATGACCGGAAAGAACTGCAGCGGCTCGATGCGGACCGGGCCCGGCGCATAGTCGGACAGCGGGACCGCACAGGTGAGCTTCGGCTGGCCATCGACCATCATGCCGCAGCTTCCGCAGACGCCCATGCGGCACGACCACCGATAGGTGAGTGACCCGTCCAACTGGTCCTTGACGTAGTTCAACGCGTCCAGCACGACCCAATCCTTGCGGCAGGGCACCTCGTAGGATTGGAAGCCGGGTTCAGAGTCTTTCTCCGGACTGTACCGCGCCACTTCCAACGTAATCGTATCCACCATGTGGTTACCTGCCGTAGACGCGTTCCCCTGGCGGCCAGCGTGTAATGGTCACGGGCGAATACTCGATGCGCGGCGAGCCGTCGGCCGTCCGATACGCGAGCGAGTGGGCCAGGAACCGCTCGTCGTCGCGTTGCGGATGGTCCAACCGCTGGTGGGCTCCGCGGGACTCGGTCCGCGCTTCGGCCGAGCGGAGAATCACTTGCCCGAGCTCGAGCATGTAGCCGAGCTCGAGAGCCGCGGTCAGCTCCGTGTTGAAGGTCCGACTGCGGTCCTCGAGCCGCAGGCGCTGCGCGTGGGCCTGCAGCCGGCCGAGCGTCTCCGCGCCGGCGGTCAGGGCCGCCCCGGTCCGGTAGATGCCCGCGCTCTCCTCCATGGCCGTCTGCATTTCGGAACGGACGTCGGCAATCCGCTCCGTTCGCCCGCTCGCGTTGAAGAAGTCGTCCGCCAGCCGCCGCTCCTCGTCCCGCACCTGAGCCTCGACCGACGCCCCCGGCGCCGGCGCCCGGGCCGCGAAGGTCGCGGCCGCCTGCCCGGCGCGCGCGCCGAAGACGAGACACTCGGTCAGCGAATTCGAGCCCAGCCGGTTGGCGCCGTTCAGGTTGACGCAGGCCACTTCTCCCGCCGCATACAGCCCGTCGAGCAGCGTCGCACCCATGATGTCCGTGTGCACGCCGCCCATCATGTAGTGGACCACCGGCCGCACCGGGATCAACTCCCTGACCGGATCGAGGTTCGCGTACCTCCGGCACAGCTCGCGGACGAACGGCAGCTTCCTGTCGATCACCTGTTCGCCGATGTGGCGGATATCCAGGCTCACGTAGTGGCCGTACGGGCCCTCCAGCGTCCGCCCCCGCTCCTGCTCCTTGATGAACGCCTGCGAAAGCCGGTCGCGCGGACCGAGCTCCATCGAACGCAGAACGGGTTTGGGCGTCGGCGTGCCGAGGTCGTAGTCCTGAAGGTATCGGTAGCCGTCCTTGTTCAGCATCCACCCACCCTCGGCGCGCGCCGCCTCCGTGATCAGGATCCCGGTCTGGGGCAGACCGGTGGGGTGGTACTGGACGAACTCCATGTCCTTCAACGGCACGCCGGCCCGATAGGCCAGCGCCATGCCGTCGCCGTTCTTGATGTTGGCGTTGGTCGTGAACGGGAAGATCTTGCCGCAGCCGCCGGTGCACAGAATCACGGCCTTCGCCGTGATGCCGTGAATCTTCCCCGTGGCGAGCTCGATGGCCACGACACCCTGACAGCGCCCCTCGTCGACCAGCAGCTTCGTGACGAACCACTCGTCGAATCGCCTCACGCTCGTGTAACGCAAGGAGGTCTGGAACAGCGTATGGAGCATGTGGAAGCCGGTCTTGTCGGCGGCGAACCACGTGCGCTGGATCTTCATCCCCCCGAACGGGCGCACGGCGACGCTCCCGTCGGGTTCCCGGTTCCACGGGCATCCCCAGTGCTCGAGCTGCAGCATCTCGCGGGGCGCCTCTTCGACGAAGGCCTCGACGACGTCCTGGTCGCACAGCCAGTCGGCTCCCGAGATGGTGTCGTAAGAGTGGGCGTCGAGGCTGTCGCCCGGCTTGATGACGGCGGCGGCGCCCCCTTCGGCCGACACGGTGTGGCTCCGCATCGGGTAGACCTTGGAGACGACCGCAATATCGAGCTCCGGCACGGCCGCGGCGGCGGCGATGGCCGCACGCAGGCCCGCGGCGCCACCACCGACGATGAGCAGATCACACGACGACATATCCATTCGCTCTGCTATGGAAGACCTCCAGCCTCGGAACGGGAACGCGAGAGAATACACCGTGCGCCCCCGGCGCCGCAAGCGGCCGTCCGCGGATGGGTGCACGACATCATTGTGAGACGCCCCTCAGGCGGCGTTTGCGGCTCGTGTCTCCCAGAAGTCCTCGAAGCGGCCGCTGAGCAGGCAGCAGCGGAGGGCGATGATGGCGTTGGCGCCGGCGACGGTCCAGCGCATGCCGGCGCGCTTGAGCCGTGCGCCGATCTGCTTGCATCCGGCCTCGACGACGCCCGAAGAGATGCACAGGCCCTTGGCGCGGAACTGCGGATAGCGCATGCGGTGTCGGTTCCCGAACACATAGTGAATGCACCTTCGCGCCTCGGGCGTGGTCTCGACATGGATGCGTAGCGCCGCGACGACGGCGCGGAGCCGGCCGGCGTCCAACTCGGCACGCCGGTCCCTGGCCCACTGGTCGGCCAAGGTCCGTTCCGGGGCCGTAGATGGTCTTGGCCACGTCGCACAGATGCTGCTTGGCGTGGTAGATGTCGACGATTTCGATGGCGCCGGGAAACTGCTCGGCGGCCAACTGCCAGATCCAGGGGGCGCCGTCGCCGATGACGACCCAGCGGGCCGCGGTGTCGAAGCCGCGCCGTTGCGCCTCGCGATAGGCACGTTGGGCGAAGGCGGACGGCAACGGGTCGGTGTCGCGGCTGGCCGCGCTCTCGACCGCAGCGTTGTAGCTGACCGACCCACGGTCGCGCACGGGCCGGCCCGCCTTGTCGCGCCCTTCGGCCGTCCACATGGTGGCCAGCTTGACCTCGCGGGTCTTGGCCGAACGTCGGGCTGCTTGCCGCGGCGGCCTTCGACCTCGGCGGGGCGCACCGGCACACCGGTGCCGTCCAGCCCCAGGTACATGGTCGGCGCGGGGCTGGGGACGGTGTCGGCCACATCGCGTTCGTCGGCGGCGACCTCACGTCCCAGGGCTTCGGCGGCGCGCTCGACCTGCTTGGTCTCGACGCGCACCGCGGCCAGTTCCCACAACAGGCCGCTGGCCGCGGCGAAGCTGAAGTCGGACGCCGCCAGCCCCACCATCCGCAGCACGCCGGGCGACAGCGACGTGGCGTGCAAGCCCAACGCCCGGTCGCGCGGACAGATGCCTGCGCGGCAGGCGTCGCAGTAGTAGTAGGCGCGTTCCAGTGTCAGCGGCCCCAGCACCGAGGTGAACGTCTTGGGGCGGCGGCCGGCGTAGCGCGCCGTCTGTCCGCAGGCGCACGCTGTCGTCGAACCCGAATGGTCGGAATGGTCCTCGTTCAGTCGCCGGGCCACCGTCGAGGCGACGATTCCGAGGGCTTGGCGACGGAGTGCCTGCTCGAGGGCCTCGAAATCCTGCGCGGCGGCCCTCCCCGGCCCGATGAGCGCATCGACTTCAGCCTCGATCGCGGCTACGAACGCTGCGCCCCAACCGCCTCGACGACCCGGGTCGCCGTGGCGAGCGCTCGACGGTGAACTGTCTGCAAGAGGGTCTCGAAGTCCTGCGCAGTCACGCTTCCTCGTCGGAGGAACGCGTCGACGTCGGCCTCGACCGCCGCCTCCAACGCTGCGAACGTCTCCTTGACGCCCCCTTTTCGGCCGCGTGATAGAGCGGTGCAGTCAACTGCGCCTCGGGCATGGTCGGAGTCCTCCCTACCCAAGGAATCGGCCGATCAGCGCTCGCTCAATACCCCCCGTACGGCAAAACCCTCACTTTCATGTCGTGCACCCTCCGCGGATGGGTGGAAGCTCGCCACGGACCGCGAGAATCGATACACTCAGGGTCTGCTTTTCTCTGGGGAGGACGACGATGTCACTGCGAATCAACGACGTGGCGCCGGACTTCACGGCCGAGACGACCGAAGGCGCCATCAATTTTCACGAGTGGATCGGCGACGGCTGGGCCATCCTGTTCTCGCACCCGAAGGACTTCACGCCGGTCTGCACCACCGAGCTGGGCACGGTGGCCGGGCTCGGGCTGGAGTTCGCGAAGCGCAACTGCAAGGTGCTGGGCATCAGCGTCGACGGCGTCAGCGATCACCAGCGGTGGTCGAAGGACATCGAGGCGTCGCAGGGCCATGCGCTCAACTACCCGCTGATCGGCGACCCGGAGCTGAAGGTCGTCAAGGCCTACGACATGCTCCCCGCCGACGCCGGCGACACGTCGGTCGGACGCACGCCGGCCAACAACGCCACCGCGCGGTCCGTGTTCCTGATCGGCCCGGACAAGCGCATCAAGGCGACGCTGACCTATCCGATGAGCACCGGCCGCAACTTCGACGAGATCCTGCGGTTGCTCGATTCGTGCCAGCTCACCGCGACGAAGAAGGTGGCGACCCCGGCCAACTGGAACCAGGGCGACAACGTCATCATCCTGCCGGCGGTCTCCGACGCCGAGGCACGCGAGAAGTACCCGGACGGCTGGCAGTCGCCGCTGCCGTACATCCGCATCGTCCCGCAGCCGAAGTAGACGCGGGGTCGGAGCCGGAGGCGACGGTTTTCGGGCTAGGAGTCTGCGCCGTAGAACGGTGCAGACTCCTAGAGAGGCTTGGTTGGGCGGAAATCGGAGCCACAGGCGACGGTTTTCGGGCTAGTGGATGACGGTGTCGTCGCCCATCTCGTCGAGCGGCTCGAGGTGCGGTATCTCCAGCCCGCTCACGGCGCGGATGGCGGCGTCGAGCGCCTCCATCGCGCTGCAGGGCTCGACCTCGTCCCGCAATTGCTTGCGCGTGTCGCGCAGCGTGCGGAGCACCTGAGCCCTGTCGAACCGTTGACCTGCGCAGTGCTCGCAGAAGCTCATGATGCGTCGTCCTGCATGTGCGGGTAGCGGTAGTCGCCCGGCGGCACGAAGTTCTCCTTCGTCGTGCGCGCGCTCACCCAGCGGATCATGTTCAGGAGGCTGCCCGCCTTGTCGTTCGTGCCCGACGCGCGGGCGCCACCGAACGGCTGCTGGCCGACCACCGCGCCGGTCGGCTTGTCGTTGATGTAGAAGTTCCCCGCCGCGTGCACGAGCTTGCGGTGGGCGAGATTGATCGCCTTGCGGTCGGTCCCGAAGATGGCGCCGGTCAGCGCGTAGGGCGACGTCGCGTCGCACAGCTCCAGCGTCGCCTCGTACGCGTCGTCGTCGTAGACGTAGACGGTCAGCACCGGCCCGAACAGCTCGACCTCCATCGTCCGGTAGTGCGGATCGTGGGCCCGGATGACCGTCGGCGCGACGAAGTAGCCCTTGCTGTCGTCGTAGTGGCCGCCGCAGACGACGTCGGCGCCCGCGTCGGCGCGCGCGCCGTCGATCGCCGACTTCTGCGTGTTGTACGACGCGCGATCGATGACCGCGCCCATGAAGTTCTTCATGTCGGCGATGTCGCCGTACTCGATCCCCTCGATCCGGTGGCACCACTCGTCGCCGTGCCGGTCCCAGAGGCTCTTCGGGATATAGGCCCGGCTCGCGGCGCTGCACTTCTGACCCTGGTACTCGTAGGCGCCGCGAATCAGCCCCGTCCCCAGCACGTCGGGATCGGCCGAGGCGTGCGCGAAGATGAAGTCCTTGCCGCCGGTCTCCCCGACGATGCGCGGATAGCTCCGGTAGCTCGCGATGTTCGTGCCGACCGTCTTCCACATCCCCTGGAAGACGGCGGTGCTGCCGGTGAAATGCACACCGCCGAGATCCGGGTGGTTCATCGCCGGGTCGCCGATCTGCCCCCCACTGCCCGGCACCAGGTTGATGACGCCGTCGGGCAGCCCCGCCTCCTTGAACATCTCCATCAGCCGATAGGCTGAGAGAACCGCCGTCGATGCCGGCTTCCAGATGACGGTGTTGCCCATCATCGCCGGGCTGGTCGGCAGGTTGCCCGCAATCGACGTGAAGTTGAAGGGCGTGACCGCCAGCACGAAACCTTCGAGCGGCCGGTACTCGACGTAGTTCCACAGCCCCGGACCGCTGGAGGGCTGCTCGGCGAAGATCTGCGGCATGTACGCGACGTTGTAGCGGAGGAAGTCGATCAGCTCGCAGGCCGCGTCGATCTCGGCCTGGACGGCCGTTTTGCTCTGGTTCAGCATCGTCGCCGCGTTGATGATCGGGCGGTACTTGCCGGCGAGCAGCTCGGCCGCCTTCAGGAAGACGGATGCGCGCGCCTCCCACGGCATCGCGGCCCATTCGGGACGCGCCGCTGCCGCGGCGGCCACCGCTTGCTGCACCGAGTCGGCGTTCCCCTTGTGGAAGGACGCCAGCACGTGCTGGTGGTCATGCGGCATGACGCATTGGCCGAGATCGCCGGTCCGGACCTCGGCACCGCCGATGAGCAGCGGGATCTCGATCTGCTGTCCGGCGGCCTCGGCGAGATGAGCGGTCAGCACCCCGCGTTCGGGAGACCCGGGCGCGTAGCCGAGCACGGGCTCGTTGACGGGTGTGGGCACTTGAACTCGAGCGTTGATCATCGAAACGACTCCTTCGGTCTGCGACAGAGATTACTGCATCGGGCCACGTGTTTGCCCCGCCCGTCGGGCTCAGCACGAGCCGAAACGGGACGGACTCGTGATGTCGAGCGCGGCGTCGAATCGCCGGTCGACCACCAGATCTCCGATCAGGGCCGCCGTCAACGGCGCCAGCAGGATGCCGTTGCGGAAGTGGCCGCAGGCGTACACGAGGCCGGGCACCGCCGCCGACGGCCCGATGACCGGCAGCTCGTCCGGCGTTGCGGGCCTGAGGCCGACGCGGGCTTCCTTGAACGACGCTTTGCTCACGCCCGGCGCGATCCGCCGCGACGCTTCTATCAGTTCCCGGACGCCGGCCACCGTGGCGCGCTCGTCGAAGCCGACCTCCTCGCTCGTCGCACCGGCGAGCACGGAGCCGTCGCTCCACGGCACCAAGTAGCAGTTGGGCGCCCAGACCACGCGCCTGAAGGCGGGCGCCGGCCACCCGAGGTGCAGGAGCTGCCCGCGCACCGGTCGAATCGGGACCGGCGCCGCTCCCTCGATCTCCACGTGTCCGACCCAGCTCCCGGCTGCCATGATGGCCGATTCGCAGATGAGCGCGTCGGCGGCCGTCTCGACCCGGATTCCGGCGCCGTTGCGCACTACGCGCGTCGCCGAGGACGTCTGGAACGACACGCCGTGGGCCGCCGCGGCCCGCCGCAGCGCGGCGGTCAGCTCGGACGCGCCGATGAAGCCGTGCGACTCGACGATCAGCCCACCCTGCACGGCCGGCGCCAGTTGCGGCTCGACTTCCCGCACCGCTCCCGCGTCGAGAAGCTCCGCACCGATACCGCGGGCCTGGCAGGCGGCATGGATGCCCTCGAGGCGTGCCATGTCCGTCGGACCGGTGGCGATCTCGAGCGTGCCGGTGCGCACGTACTGCACCGCCGCGCCCGAATCCTCGACGATGCGCGCCACGAACTCGTCGTAGAGATCCAGGCTGCGGGTGGTCAGCTCGAGGAGCGGCCGGCGACTATGCGCTTCGATGTACGGCGCAAGGACGCCGGCCGACGCCTGGGTCGCGCCCTGGCCCACCTCGCGACGGTCGATGACGCGGACGCTGAGCCCGCGCCGCGCCAGCTCGTAGGCGATCGCGCACCCGACGATCCCGGCTCCGATGACGACGACTTGCGATGTCTGGTTCACGGCTTGGCGTCCTGCCCAACCGTTCAGTGTACTACGGTCGGGCTGCGGGCGTGCGCGGCGGGCACTCTGCTGCCGGGCTACTCGAACAGGCGTCCGATGGCGATGCAGAGCGCTGGCAGGCCGTAGAAGAGGAGGGCGACCCACAAGACCGTCAGCTTGCGTGACCGTAGCGCGAGCTTCGTCACCTGCCGCGCCGCCTCCAGCGGCAGTCGGCGAATCGCCTTCACCGGATAGATCAGCAGCAGGCCGCTCACGTTGAACAGCAGGTGCACCAGGGCGATCTCGAGGCCGGCAGCCGCGTTCGGTCCCGAGACCGCGAGGGCAGCAAGGAGCGCCGTCACCGTGGTACCGAGGTTGGCCCCGATGGTGACCGGGAACGCCTGCTCGAGCCGCAGCAGGCCGGCGCCGCCCAACGGCACGAGCAGCGATGTCGTTATCGAGCTCGACTGCACCATGACGGTCACGATCACGCCGACCAGCATGGCGATGACCGCACTCGAGCTGAGCGCCCGGTCTATGATGCCTTCGACCCGCGAGGCCACTGCAGCCCGCATGACCTTCACGAGCAGAAACAGCGCAAAGAAGATGAACGCGCCGCTGGCGCCGATGAGGAAGACGGCCTGCCCGCCCTCCGCCGCGAAGAGCGCCTCGGCCGTCGCAATGACCGGTGCGAATCCGGCGCTCAGCGCGGTGCTCAGGGGACTCTCGTATTCGACCCCGCCCACCTGTCCCAGCGCCTCGGCCAGCATGCTGGCGGTGCGTCCGAGGTAGCCGGTGGCGATCTCTACCGGAAGCAGCACCAGCACCGCCAGATAGTTGAAGATGTCATGGCAGATGGCGACCGGAAAAGCGCGCTCGAACTCGTCCCGGCGTCCGATGTGGGCCAGCGAGACGATGGTCGCGGTCACCGTGGTCCCGATGTTGGCCCCCATCACCATGGGAATCGCGTTGGCCAGGGGCAGCGGATTCTCCGGCGCTGCGACCAGAGCGACGACCATGGAGGTGGTCACCGAAGAGCTCTGCATGACCGTGGTTGCCAGCAGGCCGACGATGAGGCCGATAAATGGATTGGAGGTCGCCGCGAAGAAGCTCTCGATGAAGTCCTGCCCGATCAGCTCGAAGCCGTCACCGAGTCCCTTGACGCCGAGGAGAAACACGAACAGCAGGGCCACCACGCTCAGCGCGCGCTGGACGATGGCCGACCCGGAACGTTCTGGTCTGGGGGTTGTGGCGGGCAAAGCGATCCGGACGATGCTCGGTGTCCTGCCTTTCTTCGACCAGACTGCCGGTTCGGCCCCCCAACCGATCCGGCGCCTAATTCTACACGCTGGCGGCTCCCACGGGCGAGCACGGACACCGGCGGGAGACAGCCGGTCATCCCACGGTGACACATTTCCTCCCGTCGAGTACGCTCCGGACGCGCAGGGGCGCTCCGAAACGGCTTGCAACCCCGTAGGATCGCGGCATAATCGTTCTGTGACACCAACGGCACGGCTCTTGCTAATCTGTTCGACGGGTGAGGAGTCTTCCGCATGGGCATGACACGCGCAACGTTCTCGATCGCCGCCGCCCTCGTCGTCACGCTGGTCGTCGCCGCAGCCGGCATCGGCGCCTATCTCGCGGTGCGTCACAACACGCCGGGGCCGGACGCGACCGCAGCGGATCCGGCGCCGGCGGAGCGGATGGGGGTGGGCCTCCACGAGCCGGCCGCACAGGCAGGACCGGCAACAGGGATCGCCGTCGATGCTACCGAGCAGATCATCGAACCGGCGATCGTCGCCGAGGTGGCCGCGGCCGCGGATCCACCGGCGGCCGAGACGCCGCGCGCCCGTCCGGCGCCGACCCCGGCTCCGCGTCGCCCCGCGGCCCGGCCGTCGGTTCCCGCTCCGGCCCGCCCCGCCCCGCGGCGGGAGCCGGCCCGCGCCGCGCGCGCGGAAGTCGAGCGACCGGCGCCGCGCCCCGTCCCGGCGACCGCGCCACGGCAACCGGAGCCGGAGCCGGAACCGCCGCCCCCCGCGCCCGCTCGCCGGGCGCCGGCGCGCGCGGGCCGTGACCTCCCCGTGGTCGATGGCTGGAGACCGGCAGAGCCGCCGGCGGAGGAAGCGAGCGCTCCGACGCGCGAGGGAGGGATCGCCCGGAACCTGCCGCCGCTGCCGGCCGTGAGCCTCGATCCCCCGACATCCGGAAGAGCCCCCGATCCGCTGCCGCCGGCGATCGAGGATCTCGTCGTTCCGGCCGATTCGGTGATCGGATTGCAGATCGATACGTTCGTCACCTCGGACCGCGCGGAGGTGGAGGACGACGTGCGGGCGCGCGTGACGCGCGACGTGATGGTGTCGCGCCGGATCGCCATCCCCGCCGGCAGCCTCATCGCCGGATCGGTGGTCATGGTGGAGCGCGGCGGCAAGCTGAAAGGGACCGCCCGCCTCGGGGTCCGCTTCCACACGGTCGTGTTCGACGACGGGGTCGAGGTGCCCATCGTGACCGAAACCGTCTATCGCGAGGGAAGCTCGCGCGGGCGTGACAATGCGGCCCGGATCGGAGGCGGGGCGGTGGCCGGCGCCATCCTCGGCGCGATCTTCGGCGGCGGCCGCGGCGCGGCGATCGGCGGGGCCGCCGGGGCCGCGGGCGGCACGGCGGCAGCCGCCGCGGGCGACGCGGAACCGGCGGCGCTGGCGGCCGGAACGACGTTGACGGTCCGTCTCTCACGACCGGCCAGCGTGACCGTGGAGCGGTAGCCAGCCTGGTCGGAAGGACGTTCATCCCCGTGCTATAGTGCTGGCCGTGGCGCAGGACGAGATCACGCAAGCCGTGCTCGCCCGCGACGAAGTCGTCAAGTATCTCGAAGGTCGCGGCGGACAGACCCCGGATCAGGCGCACGCCGCCATCCACGGCTACCTCGAAGAGCTTCGCACCACGCAGCGGTACCGGATTTACCGCGCGCTTCAGCATCCGCTCTACCCCCTGCTCCGCAAGATCAACCGCATCAGCGAAGGGACCGACATCGTCCGCTCGGCGACCCGGACCAAGCGGATCGTCTACGCGTCGAATCACAAGAGCCACACCGACTGGATGGTGCAGCCGATCGTGATAGACGACCTCGGCATCCGGCCGCCGGTCATCGCCGCGGGCAGCAACCTCTACGGCGGTGCGCTCGGGCTCATCCAGAAGCACGTCACCGGCGCCATCCCCATTCGCCGGGAGATGAAGGACCCGGCCTATCTCGTCACGCTCAAGGCGTACGTCGCCGAGCTGCTGCGCCGGACCGATCTGCTCCTGTACCTGGAAGGCGGGCGCAGCTACAGCGGAGAGATCAAGCCGTTCAAGACCGGGCTGCTGCATGCCGCGGCCCAGGCGGACAGGACAGACAAGGACCTGGTCATCATCCCGACCGCCATCGCCTACGACCTGGTCATCGAGGACTTCGTGCTGTCCCGCCAGCGGATCAAGCGCGTCCAGCGTCCGTTCCACCAGGAACTGGCGGAAATGCTGCGGTATACGGTCGGCTACCAGTCGCGCGCCATAGTCACCTTCGGGCCGCCGATCCGCTTCGACGGTTACGATCCCGACAACCGCCGCGACATGGTGCGGCTGAAGCGCCGCGTGCGCGAGGCCATCGGCGGCCTGTACAAGGTGGTTCCCACGGCCCTGATGGCGGCGGCCATTCGGCCCTCCATCGAACGCGCGGAGCTCGAGGACCGGATCGACCGACTCATCGAGGTGCTGCGGTCTTCGGGCGCGAATCTGGACGTCGAGACCGGCCGCGCCGCCGTGGAAGCGGCCACGGGCCCGCTGGCGACCCGCGGCATCCTGGTCGTGGAGGGAGAGCGCTTCCGCGTACGCGAACGGATGGTCCTGCGCTACTATGCGCGGTCGCTCGATCATCTGCTCGCGCATCGCGGCGAATCGGCCCTGACGCACTAAGGAGCCCGTGCGGGGTATCACCACGGACTCTCAATGGATCTCACCCCCTCGACCGTGCTGGATCTCCTCTCGCGCCGGGTGTTCCTCGCGCTGGCGGGAAGTCGTACGCTCAAGAACGCCGCCTCGAGGTACGGCATGCGCGGTACCCACGGCGTCGCGCGCCGCTTCATCGGCGGCCGGCACGTCAACGAAGCCATCGACGCGGCCCGCCGGCTGGAACGACGCGGTCTGCTCCACACGTTCAACTACCTGGGCGAGCACGTCCGCAGCCCGGAAGCGGCCGAGGCGGCCACCATCGCCTACCTGTGGGTGATCGAGTCGGTCAGCCTCGCCGGCATGACCTGCAACCTGTCGGTGAAGCTGACGCAGCTCGGACTCGAGCTCGACACCGGACTGTGCCGCGACAATCTGAAGCGCATCCTGACCCACACCGACGCCCGCCGCTGCTTCGTCCGGGTCGACATGGAGGGCTCGCCGCTGGTCGACCGCACGCTGGACGTGGCGGCGGCGATGCGCACGAACGGATACCGGCATCTCGGCGTCGTCCTGCAGTCGGCCCTCCGCCGCACGCCGGACGATCTCGCCCGCGTCAACGAGCTCGGCCTACCGGTGCGGCTGGTGAAGGGCGCCTACAAGGAGGCGGCGGACGTGGCCTTCCAGGACAAGCGAGAGGTCGACGGCGCGTTCGTGCAGTTGACCGAGACGCTGCTCGACAGCGGGGTGCATCCCGCCTTCGCCACCCACGATCCTCGCATGGTCCGTGCGGTGCGGGAGGCCGCGGACGTGCGCGGGTTCGGGCGCGATCGGTTCGAGTTCCAGATGCTCTACGGGGTTCGGCGCGACCTGCAGGCAGCGCTCCAGGCGCAAGGCTACGCAGTGCGGATCTACCTGCCGTTCGGCGGCGACTGGTTCCCCTACTTCATGCGCCGGCTCGCGGAACGTCCCGCGAACGTGCTGTTCGTGGTGCGCAGCCTGCTGCACGAGCAGCTCGGCGACCAGCACGGGTTCGGGGAGTGAATCGGCACCCCTCGGCCCGGGCTGCCCGTCACTCCACCCAGTCGGCGATGAAAATGTTCGTGTCCCCCTCGGCCGCCGCGTCGCGGTTGGACGCGAAGACGAGCTTCGTGCCGTCGGGCGAGAACATCGGAAAGCCGTCGAACACGTCGGTGAACGTGATCTGCTCCAGGCCGTTGCCGTCGAGGCCGATCATGAACAGGTCGAAGTTGCGGCCGTCCGGGTTGTGCAGGTTCGACGAGAAAATGATGCGCTCGCCGTCGGGATGCCAGTACGGAGCGAAGCTGGCCCCGCCGAAGTCGGTCACCTGCCGCACGTTGCTCCCGTCGGCGTCCATGACGAAGACCTCGACCGCGGTGGGGCGCCACAGTCCCTGGTCGAGCAGGCGCTTGAAGTCGTCGTACTCCGGGCCGTCGGGGATCTCGCGGCCGCGGAAGATGATCTTCGAGCCGTCGGGCGAGAAGAACGGCCCGCCGTCCGGACCCTGCCGGTGCGTCAGCCGGCGCACGTCCGAGCCGTCGCCGTTCATGGAGTAGATCTCCATGTCGCCGTCGCGCACGCTGGTAAAGACGATACGGCCGTCCGGTCCGATGGTCGCCTCCGCGTCGTAGCCCGGCTCGTCGGTCAGTCGCGTCACGCCGCTGCCGTCCGGGTTCGCACGGAAGATATCGAAGGTGTCGTAGATGGCCCAGACGTAGCCCATCCGGAAGCTCGGCGCCGGCGGGCAGGCTGCGCCGCCGAGGTGCGTCGAGGCATAGACGATCGACTCGTCGCCCGGATAGAAGTACGAACAGGTCGTGCGGCCGGCGCCGGTGCTCACCATCTGCTGGTCCGAGCCGTCGAGGTTCATGCGGAAGATCTGGTCGCACGGCACCCCGTCGCGGGTCGACTGGAAGATGATCTGGGAGCCGTCGGACGAGAAGTACGCCTCGGCGTTCTCCCCGCCGAAGGTGAGCTGCCGGATGTTGGCCAGGTGCACCTCGCTACCCGCGCCTGGCGGCGTCTGCCCGGCGGGGTTCTCCGCGGCCGGCTCCCCGGCGGGAGCCCCGCCCGCGAGCGGCGCCGCCAGAACCGCCGCCAACAGCATGGCGATCAGCATCGAACGAACTTGATGGTCCTGCACAGCGCAGTCTCCCGGGGAAGTGCGGGGCGGCTCCGGAACGGCCGGAACGCGCGCTATTGCCGGCCCACGAGCTCCAGCAGCCCGAGGGTGAGCCATGGTACATAAGTGATGACGAGCACGCCAATCCCGAGGATCACGAGCAGCGGCACCGACGCGCGGTAGACGTCCAGCAGCGGCCGGTCGAAGCGGTACGAGGCGAGGAACAGGTTCAGCCCCACCGGCGGAGTCAGGTAGCCCAGCTCCAGGTTGGCGATGAAGATGATACCGAGGTGCACGGGATCGATGCCGTACGCCGCCCCGATCGTGCTGATGAGCGGCACCACGACGACGATGGCCGAGAAGATGTCCATCACGCAGCCGACGATCAGCAGGAAGACGTTGAGGGCCAGGAGAAACAGCAACGGCGACTCGATGCGCGACTGCGTCCACTCCAACAGCCGGAAGGGGATGTCGACGTCGACCATGTAGGCGGTGAACCCCTTGGCCACCGCCAGGATGATCAGCACGCCGCCGATCAGCACCACGCACTCGCGGAACGCCTGCTGCAGCCCGGAGCCGAGCCGGAAGTCGCGGTGCACCAGCCCGGTGACGATTGCCGCGTAGAGCGCGGTCAGCGCCGAGGTCTCCACCAGCGTCGCGCGGCCGCTGAGGAGCGCGCCCAGCACGACCGCCGGCAGGGCCAGTTCCCACTTCGCCGTCCAGAGCGCCTGACGCGCCTCCGCCCAGGCGAAGGCGTGGCGGCCCGCGCCGGTGATGATCCCCTCGCGCATTCCCCAGGCCGCCACCAAGCCGATCAGGAGCACGCCGGGCAGGATGCCCCCGATGAACAGGTTCTCCGGCGCGGTCTGCGCGACGATGGCGTAGAGAATGAGCGGCATCGCCGGCGGCAGCAGCAGCCCGAGCGATCCCGAGGCGGTCAGCAGGCCGACCGAAAAGCGGTCGCGGTAGCCGTCCTTGAGCAGCGCCGGCAGCAGCAGCCCGCCGAGGGCCAGAATCGTCACGCCGGAGCCGCCGGTGAAGATCGTGAAGAACGCGCAGACGACGGCGCAGACCACGGCGGTCCCGCCCGGCATCCAGCCGACCAGCGCCCGGAACACGCGCAGCAGCCGCTCCGACGACTGCCCCTGGGCCAGGATGAACCCGGTCAGCGTGAAGAGCGGGATGGATGGCAAATGCGGCTCGGTGGCCAGGTCGTAGGCGTACAGCGGCACCGCCGCCGGGTCGAACGCGTCGACCATGTAGAGAAACACCGCCGCGCCGGCGAGCACCGTGAAGATCGGCGCGCCGGCCAAGGCCGAGAGCACCACGAGCACGACCCACGGCCAACCGGGGCCGCCGGCCAGCACGCACGACGCGTCCTCGCCCAACCCGCAGGCCGCTCCCGTCCCGCTCAGCCAGATGCCGGCGAGGATGCCAAGCGCGGCAGCCGCACGCGCGCCCCAGCCGCCGGCCCGCCACCCCAGCCGCACCGCGATGACGCCGAACGCGAACGGCAGCACCAACTGGAAGGCCCACGACGGAATCCCGAGCGCGATCTCGCCGCCCACCTCCATCTCGATGACGACGATGTCGATCGCCGACCAGGCCAGCAGCGCGGAGACGGTCGCGCCCACGGTCGCGGCAAACCCCTGCGCGACCTGCCGCGCCGTCCCCTCCGGGATGAAGGTGGCGGTGGCCAGCGCGATCAGCTTGTTCTGGCGGGCGGCGAGACCGGCCCCCAGGAACCCGACCCACAGGGTGAGATGCTGAACGAACGGAATCGACCCCGGAATGCCCCCGGCGACGATGGGGCGGACCACGATCTCGGCCAGCGGCAGGAGGGCCATCGCCCCCAGTGCGAACGCGGCGACAAGCTCCTCGGCCCGGTGCAGGAATCCGAGCACGGGCTCGACGCGGCGCGCGACGGCGCCGTACAACGCGTTCATCATGCTTCGTCCCTCGTACCGCACCGGTTTCGCGAGCTTCCTGACGCGCTTTTCGTCGATGGGAACGGACTGCCCGGCCCCTCGACGCGGGCGGGGAGCCAGCGCGCACCCCGCTCGACGAGCCCGGAGTTCCCGGAGGCCTCGCTGTCGTTCCGTTTGACCCACAGTGGAACCCAGGCCGCCTTCAGGTTCTCGACGGCCCCGTGCCAGGTACCGCCGCGTTCCGGCGTGCTGCACACGGCAACGGCGGCGTCGGCGAGGCAATAGATGTACTTGTTGCGCGACATCGCGTTGCCGACGTGGAAACGCGCCTCCGGACTGAACGGCGTGACGAGCGCCAGATCGTTCGACATGAGGTGCTTGCGATACTTCGCCGACGTGGCGGATCTCAGCAGGCCGTCGGCCAGCACGCCTACCGCCGTTCCTTCGCTCTCGAGAGCGCCCAGCATGGCGCGTTGATCGATGCCCCTTGCGCCGCCGGAGACAACGGTCCTGCCCTGCCCGGCAACCTGCTGCCCCAGGCGCTCCGCAAAACGCTGATCGTCGTCGTCGGCCTCGCGGGACCCCACCACCGCGATACCGCCAGCGTTCAACAGATGCCTGCCGCCGCAGCCGAACAGTGCGGCCGGCGCCTTCGCGCCGAGGCGTTTCTTCAACCGAGCCGGGTAGTCTGCATCCGATCGCGTCAGCACCCACAGGCCAGCTCGCTGCCACTTCTCCAGAGCGAGTCCGAGCGCCGCGCCCCGGTCCAGCAACGCCTCGAGACGCCCGAGCGGCACGGCGGAATCCGTCCACCCGGCGACGAGATCGCGCCAACCGCTGTCGAGCAGGGAAGCCGGCGCGAGGTCATGGTCCCTCAAACAGACCGCGAGCCGGGCCCACTCGCTGTTGGACAGCGGTCTCGCGTTCCCGGCGTCGGACTTGCCGAACGACAGCGTCAGCAGGAGGACGGCGTGGGCCTGCGACGTCGGATGCATGTCAGGCGCCTGGGTTCGACGTCGCCAGCGCGAACGGCCAGACAGGGCCGCCGCCGGCCCGCCGGATCAGTGCTGCGATGACCGTCAGTGTCCACCCCGAATCGACGAGGTCATCCACCAGCAGCACCGCGCCGCCCGGCAGGTCGCCATCGATGGCAAAGACGCCGTCCAGGTTGCGGCATTGATGCGTCCCGTTCTGCTGCTCTTTCTGAGGCGCGTTGCCCTTCACCTTGACCACCACCGGCGCGAATGGCAGCGACAACGCATTCGCAAGGCGCTCGGCGAAGTCAGGCACCGGCGTCGGCCGATTGTACGACGGCACGCAGGCAACCCACCGCGGCGGGGGGACCGGTCGCCAGCGGTCGCGAACCATCTCGGCCGCGGCTTCGACCAGTTCGTCCCGGAAGCGGCCGGCACCCTTGTCTCGGGCAACGACGTCGCCCCAACCGGCATCGCCCCACCGCGAGAGTATCCGGCCGGTCTCGGCAGCCAGTTTTCCGGCGAGATTCCCCGAGAAGCCGTACTCGGGAAGCAGGCCGTTCCGCACGCGCTTCTTGCTTTCCAGTGGCATATCCGCCTGGCGGAGAAAGCGGGTCGCCGCGATTGCCCGGGGTCGGGAGAACGTCGGCGCGACGATGGGCCTTCCCACGCAGGACGCGCATTTCCCGCAGGGCCGCGGGTCGGGGTCGTCGAGCGCTCTGGCCAGAAACGCCATCAGACACGCCGGCTCGTCGATGTAGGACTGAACCTCCCGCCATTCCGTCTCCCGTTGCCGGGTCAACCGCCGAATGCGCTCATGGTCCATCCGATAGGCGACCGGCGTTCTCCGCCACTTGCCGCCGTCTTTCGTGATCGGGGCCGGATTGTCCACGGAAAGAACCTTCAGAACCTTTTCGAGTTGTCCGTAGCGAAGGTTCAACGACGCCTCGAGCTCGCGGATGCCGAGACCGTCGCTCTCCTCGAGCGCGTCGAGGACCGCAGTCACCCATTGTTCCTTCGGAAACGCGGTGTTGCGGAAGTACGCGTGGATTTCTTCGTCTTCCGCGCCCGACATGAGTATCCCGAGCGCGCGATCCACGCCGCGGCCGGCGCGACCGACCTGTTGATAGTAGGCGACAATGGATCCCGGCGCCTGGTAGTGCACGACGAATCCAAGGTCGGGCTTGTCGTAGCCCATTCCCAGGGCGGTGGTCGCAACCAGCGCCTTCAGCTCGTTGCGGCCCAGGGCCCGCTCCAGCCGGCGGCGGTAGGCATCGGAGTCTTCGTAGCGCTCATGGGCGACACCGCTGTAGTAGGGTCGGGCAACGACCCTGCCCTCATCGTGCCCGCACCGATTCAGCCATTCCGACACCTGCTCCGCATCGCGCTTCGTCAGCGTATAGACGATCCCGGTCCCCGGCAGCTCGTCGATGTGGTCCGCAAGCCAGGCGAGGCGTTCCGCCTGCGTCGGCAGACGCATCGTCTGCAGAGACAGCGTTTCCCGCATCAATGCGCCGCGCTGGACGACCGTTCGGCCAAGTTGCGCCTGGGCATCCGCTATCACACGGTCGTTTGCAGTCGCCGTTGTGCCCAGTATCGGCATGTTATCCGGCATCCGCTGCAGGACGTTGACCAGACGCCGATAGTCGGGACGAAAATCATGACCCCAGTCGGATATGCAGTGTGCCTCGTCCACCACCAGCAGTCCGATGCGCCCGGCGATGGGCAGCAGGACGTCCTCGACGAATTCATCGTTCGCCAGCCGCTCGGGAGAAACGAGCATGGCGTCCGCCTCGTTGTCGTGCACCGCGCGTTGAACGGCTTGCCACTCGTCCTTGTTCGTGGAATTGATGGTGAGCGCTCGGATGCCAAGGCGTTCGGCGGCCTGTATCTGATTGCGCATGAGGGCCAGCAAGGGGGACACGATCAGAGTCGGCCCGCGGCCGCGGTCGCGCAGCATTCGTGTGGCAATGAAATAGACCGAGCTCTTGCCCCATCCGGTGCGCTGCACCACGAGCAACCGCGCCCTGTCGTTCACGATCGCATCAATGGACTCCCACTGGCCGTCACGAAAGACGGCGCTGCCGTCGTCGAGCTGGCGCCTGAGGAGAGCGAGAGCTGTCGACCGATCTGTCATCGTGCGCGGGAAGATGGAGGTAATCAGCCTACGGTCGCTGCCGATCGAGTCACAGATCCGCGCTTCGCCACTCGCTCAACCCGGCGACGATGCACTCCTCGAGCCACACGCGGAATCGATCCTCGATGGACATCGGATCCTCCCGGTAGTTGATCTGAAACACGGCCCGCGCCAACGCCTTGGCGGGGCTGGACTCCCGGTCGTCTCTATCCGTCTGCACCCGCTGGAAAAAGACGGCGCAGCAGGCGAGCACTCCCCGGAACTCATGACCGATGCCGTGAAACGCAATCAGCAGTTGGCTCTGGTTCGCATTGTGGATCACGAGCCGAGCCCATGCGCGATACGTCTCCATGTTGGCGAAATACTCGAGCGTCTTCGCTCCAGCCACAATCTGTTGGCGAAAATAATGACTGCGCGCGTCGTGATCGCTCGCCCCGTCAACGAACACCGTGATGTGATCGAGCAGAGGCTTGACCTCCTTGTCGAAAGTCACCGTCACCTGTCTCAATCGCTCCTCCGCGATCTGCCGGAGTTCCTCGGCGCGATCCTTCACGGTATTCCACTCCGCCAGCAGCGCATCGCGGCGATGCTCCAGCTCCTTCCGGGTCGAACGGATCAAGTCCTCCGCGATAACCAACCTTCCGACGTCGCGAGACAGCCCGAGCGCCCGTACGAATTCCCGGCGCTGAATTTCGGAGAAGAAGACGATCAGAGGCTTCAGGTCTCCCAGGTCAGCCGCTTCCAGGGCGTCCAGGTACGTACTCTTGCTAGCGCTTCGCACCACCAGCGGGAAACGAACCGCCTTCACCAGCGCAAGAGTGGCCAGCGCGCGAGCCACCCGTCCGTTGCCGTCCTGAAACGGATGGATTTGCGTAAAGCGATGGTGGAGCCACGCTGCTTCGACTTCCGGAGCAACTTCAGCGTGGTTCCGATGCATTTCGATCAGGGCGTCCATTTCGGACGCAACCTGCTCCGGTGGACAGTACTCGTGTATCTTGCCCGACCGCCCGGTTGGATTGTTCGGCATCCGCTTGTAGGCGCCCCTGAGCAATGGGACCTGCACTCGGTTTCCGAACTGGTCCCTACCCTCCGCTATCTCCTGGTTCTGCGTCAAGAGGGCATGGAGTTCCTTGATGTAGCTCGTCGACAATGGCCGCTCGTCCTTGACGAAGGCGAATACGTAGTCTATCGCCGCCTCGTGATCGCGGATCATGGACGCAACTGTTTCCGGCGTCGCGCCGGCCCCGTGGGGAATCAGCGCCGCGTCGATACCGTGCTCGATGAGGATTTCGGTTACGCCTCTGTCGAAATCGTACACCCGCTCGATCAGGCCGGTCTCGATCGCCCATTCCCTGCGCAACTTCTCGTTGAATGTCGGCAATGCCTCGGAATCCGCGAGCCGGTCACGCTCTTCCTGCCAGACTCTGGCCAAGGCCGCGAGCTCGCCCTGTTCCAATGACGTCGGATCGACCTCGTAGTCGCGGATCGGATGCCATTTGTGTCCGCCGTTCATCTGCCCAATCCCCAAGCCAAGCTCGATGGTCAGTTCGCCCGGAACGCGTCGCGGGCGGCAATGGCCGCGTCGTAGATATCGGCCGGCACGCGGTCACCGCGCCACGTGGCGGTCAACCGCTCGGCCACGGCGCGCAACTCTGCCGCCGCGGCCTCGCTGACCGACGCCACGGTCAGCCCGCGCTTCTGCATCTCGGCCACTGCATCCCGGTCCTGGCGCGGCACCTCGTCGAACAGGAAGTCCTGCATCGCCGCTGCCCCCTCCAGCAGCGCCTCGCGGTCCTCCTCGCCGATGCGGGCCCAGGCCCGCTCGGTCATCACCGTGGCGCCGAAGACCGGGCTGAGCGGGATGTCGAGCATGTGGGACGTCTGCCGGTACCACTGGAACACCAGCGCGCCGTACGGCGGACTCGGGTAGGCGTCGATGAGCCCGGTGTTCAGCCCCATGAGCACGTCGGTCAGCTCCAACGGCACCGGCTCGAAGCCGTTCTCCCGGTACCAGCGCACCATGCCGTCGTCGCCCGCCGACGTGAAGAGCTTCGCGCCCTGCAGGTCGCTCATGTCGCGTATCGGCTGCGCCGAGAAGATGTGCGCCCAGCCGCCGTGTCCCCAGTTGAGCAGCACGAGGCCGTTGTCCGCGAGCGCCTCGCGCAGGCGCGGCGTGAGCACCTCGAGCACGTGCAGCGCCTCGGCGTCCGACTCGAAGAAGAACGGGATGCCGAACACGTTGAACGTCTCGTCGACATCCGTCAGTCCGGGCAGGGTGAGGGCGGCCACCTGCGGGTTGTTGAGCCGCATCCGCCGGATGATGGTCGCCTCGTCGCCGGTGGTCCCCCGCACCTGCAGGCGGACGCGGCCGTCGGTCGCCCGCTGCCACGCCGACGCCATCTGTCGCAGCGACCGGTCCCAGACCGAGTTGGCGGGCAGGATCGTGCCGAGCCGGAGGTTGGTGCGCTGGGCGACGAGCAGGGCGGGGCTCAGCAGCAGCACGACGGCGACGGCAAGGCGGAACGCTTTCATGGTCGGTTCTCCAGCTCATCATCGAGCTCGTCGAACGGCTCGAAGAACAGATCGTCGATGTGGTCCAGCAACACCCGGGCCCGCTTCTGCGCGATCAGGTTCAGCAGCCGGCTCTCCGGCGCCTCGTCCGGATCGATTGAGATCGCAGTCTGCAGCAGTTCGCGGAACTCGTCCCGGTTCTCCTCGGCAACCGAGACGCCGGAGGCCAGCGCAAGGTAGGGACCGGCGTCCTTCCCGTCCGACAGCTCGACGGCCCGGTCGAAGTGCTCCCGCGCCCGGGCGTACGAGCCACCCATCGCCTCGCCCACCGATTCCAGCGTGACGAAGGCGGAGTGCAGCGCGCCCCGCTCGAAGCCCTCGTCGAGCTCCAGCGCCCGGTCGAGCAGGGCGCGCGCCGCCGGCAGATCGGCGACGAGCCCCGGCCGATCCAGCCCGAGCGAGATGGCGAGCATCCAGGCTCCGCCCAGGTAGTACAGGCTCTCGACCTCCTCGGCCTCGAAAACCGCCACCGCCGTCTCCGGGTCGAACTGCAAGCGCGCGGTGATGCCGGGGTGGTCGACCTCGACGTTGCGCAGCCCGTAGTCCCGCGCCCGGAGGTACATGCGGCGGGCTCGCTCGTTCAGCTCCAGAGCCACGTCGTAGTCGTCCCACTCGGCCACCGCCGCGTCGGCCTGAAGGAAGGCGTTGGCGTAGAGGACGAATCCCGTGTTCGCGAACAGCAACACGTCCTGGCGAGCCGGATCCGCGTCGATTATCGATTCGATCGTCTTGAGGAGGAACGGAAGCGAGTCGCGGACCAGCTCCGGATCCTCCTCCGAAAGATAGACGGCGGGGTTGACTAGGGTCGGCAGCACCGCGTTGACCGCCATGGTACGCAGCGAGCAGCCCGCCAGGATCGTCGCCGCGAGGGCGATGAAGATTATGCGAACACCGGGCCTGGATGCGTGTCTCGCCATCTGAAAACCGCTCAATCGGTAATGATATCAGGGGACCTTGTCGAAACCGCGTGGGGCCCGGTGCCCCGCGAGACCCGGGGATTTACACGTTACATGGAGTCGTGTAGCATCCGCGAGTGATCCGCGGTTGGGCGGACAAGGCGACGGAGGACGTGTACGAGGGCGCCAACTCGAAGGCAGCACGGTCGATCCCACGCGCTTCCTGGGGTGCATTGCGCCGCAAGCTGGACCGTCTCGAAGCCGCACGCGAACTACGGGATCTCTCGGATCCGGGCCTGCGCCTGGAACCGCTGAAGGGCGATCAGCGCGGCCGATACAGCCTGCGCGTGAACTTGCAGTATCGAATCACGTTTCGTTGGGAGGACGCGGACGCGTACGACGTTCGCTGTGAGGACTACCACTCATGACGAGCCCGAGATACCGACCACCGACACACGCCGGCGAGATGCTCCTCGAAGAGTTCCTGCGGCCGCGTGGTCTCACGCAGGCGGAAGCCGCTCACCGCATGGGCATTCCGGCGAATCGGATCAACGAACTCATCAAGGGTAAGCGCGGGGTCACCGCCGCCACCGCGTTGAAACTCTCCCGACTGCTCGGCACGACGCCGGAGTTCTGGATGAGTCTCCAGTCGGCGTGGGAGCTTTGGCACGCACGGCAGGATGAGCGGCGGGTGTCCTGAGGTGAGTTTCTCACCGGTTCCCGCCGGCTGGTTCGTCATGGGCAGCGCCGCCGGACAGCGGGACGAGGCTCCCGTGCACCGGGTCTGGGTCGACGCCTTCGAGCTGGCCGTCGATCCGGTGACTCGCACCGAGTACGCCCGCTTCCGGGAGGCGACCGGCCGGGCGGCGCCGCGCGAGTGGGACAACCCGCGCTTCGCCGATCCCGAGCTGCCGGTGGTGGGCGTGAGCTGGAACGACGCGGCCGTCTACTGCCTGTGGCGGTCGTCGCAGGGTGGAAGACCGGTCCGGCTGCCGACCGAGGCGGAATGGGAACGGGCCGCCCGCGGCGCGCAGGAGGGCCGGGACTATCCGTGGGGCGACGCGATGCCTCCCTGGATCCCGAACGGCGGCAGGGGTCCGCTCGACGGACCGTGGCCGGTGAGCCTCGGCCCGCCGAACGACTTCGGCGTCCGCGGCATCGCCGCGAACATCCACGAGTGGTGCGCCGACTGGCATTCGAGGGATTTCTACGAGCGTTCGCCGGTGCGTAATCCGGCCGGTGCGGCGCACGGCATCCGGCGCGTCTCGCGCGGGGGATCGTGGCGGCATGCGGTCACCATCAGCCGGGTGGCGGCACGCAGCAAGCTCGACCCGTCGTTCCGCTACACCGATTACGGCTTCCGGGTCGCCCGCGATGTCTGAGGAGCTGGATCTCGCCCACCGCGTGACCCATGCGGTGCGCGACGCGGGGGGCCGGGCGTTCATCGTCGGCGGCTGGGTGCGCGACGACCTGCTGAAAGTCGCGTCGAAGGACATCGACGTCGAGGTCTACGGCCTGTCCGCGGACCGGCTGCAGGCGGTGCTCTCGGGGCTCGGGCCGGTCAACCGCGTCGGCGCCAGCTTCGCGGTGTTCAAGCTCGGTCCGCTCGACGTCTCCCTGCCGCGCACCGAATCGAAGGCCGGCCGCGGCCACCGGGGATTCGTCGTCACCGGCGATCCGACGCTGCCGTTGGCGGAGGCGGCGCGGCGCCGCGACTTCACGGTGAACGCCATCGCCTGGGACCCGCTGACGCGGGAGCATCTGGACCCGCATGGGGGGCGTGACGATCTGGACGCCAAGCGCCTGCGCATGGTCGACCCCGCCACCTTCGGCGACGACAGCCTGCGCGTGCTGCGTGCGATTCAGCTCTCGGCACGTCTGGAGTTCGAGGTCGACGAGCCGACGCGGGCGGTCTGCCGCACGATCGCGCTGGACGATCTGCCCGCCGAACGGATCTGGGGCGAGATGGAGAAGCTGCTCCTGCGGGCCGCGCGGCCGTCGCTCGGCTTCGCCCTCGCACGCGACCTCGGCGTCGTCGAGCGCCTGTTTCCGGAGCTGGCGGCGCTGGTCGACTGCCCGCAGGAACCGGAGTGGCACCCGGAGGGCGACGTCTGGATCCATACCCTGCTCGTAGTGGACCAGGCCCGCCAACGGATCGACGACCTGCCGCGCCCGCAGCAGATAGCGGTGATGCTCGGCGCCGTCTGCCACGACTTCGGCAAGCCGGCGACTACCGCGTACATCGACGGTCGCATCCGGTCGCTGAACCACGAGGAGATGGGGGTGCCGCCCGCGACGGCATTTCTGGACCGGCTCAACGTCCACACCTTCGACGGTTACGACGTCCGGGACCAGGTGCTCGGCCTGGTCGCGCACCACCTGAAGCCGGGAATGTGGCGGGCCGCGCCCAAGGTCGGCGACGGCGCATTCCGGCGGCTGGCCCGGAAGGTGGATCTGGAGCTGCTGGCTCGCCTCGCGAAGGCGGACTGCCTGGGACGCACGGGAGCCCCCGACTGCTCGGCGATGGACTGGTTCCTCGAACGGGCGCGGTCTCTCGGCGTCGAGCACGCCCCCCCGGCGCCGATCCTGATGGGCCGCCACCTGCTGGCCCTCGGCGTGCCGCCCGGCCCCGGCATCGGATCCATCCTGAAGCAGGTCTACGAGCGGCAGCTCGACGGCGGCATCGGGACGCTGGAGGAAGCGACCGCAGCCGCCCGGGCGCTGCTGGACGCTCCGGAGGGCTGACCCAAGTTTACCAACCACAAAACTAAACCAATTTAGAATCAGTGGTTTACGCCGACAGAAATGCCCGAGTGGCACTACAAACGCGTACGAACCGGGGAAATTGGTCGGTCAGACGAGCGTCTTGCGGACGCCGCCGGGATGTGGGTCGACGCCGAGCGCGTCGTAGATGGCCCGCTGATCGGGTTCGGCTTGGGTTGCCGTGCGCACATGCAGCGTGCGTCCGTCGGGACGGCGGAAGGTGGCGGTGACGCGCTGCTGGCCTTCGAGGACGCGGCGTAGCGTGGTCCACCTGGCGTGTTCGCGGCGCGCGCGCAGCCGAGTGCGGATGACCTGCACGAGCTGGTAGGCGATGACGGTGATGAACAGGTGGCCGTCGGCCCGCGCCGGCTTGCGGTGGTAGATCGGGCGCAGGCCGAGCTCGGATTTGAGCGAGCGGAATACCGCCTCGACGTCGGTGAGCGTGGTGTAGGTACGCCACAAGGCGTCTTCGTTCCAGTCGGTCTCGCTGCTGCGCAGGCAGTAGACGCCCGGATGGGTAACCATCGAGCCGTCCTGGGGGCGGCGGGTCCAGTTGACGGCGACGGCCTGGTCGCCGGCCTCGTTGGCGGTAACGGTGATCTGGTAGTGCGAGGCGACGCGGGAATGCTTGGCTTTCAGCCGTCCGATGCGTTGCCAGACCTGGTCGAGGCGCTTGTGCGCGCGGGGACGCGACAGCCCGTCGTTGAGCTTCGTCAGGGCGGTCTCGAAGCGGGAGGCGAAACGCTCGACGATGCCCCGCTCCTTCTCGGCCCGCTCCTCGGAGTAGCAGTACAGGCGCACTTCGTCGGGGTCGGTCGAGACCACCTTGTGCATGTGCACGGTCTGGTCCGACTGCGTCTGGAGCGACACGGCGGCATCGGCATCGAAGCGGCGGTGGCGTTCGCGGCTGACCACCAGATAGCGGTAGCCGTTGTCGCGCAACCACGTCACACAGGCGTCGGTGGCGACACCGCGGTCCATCACCACCAGGGCGCCGACCGGCGCCTCCAGTGCTTCGAGCATCCCGGCCAGCGTCCGGTGTTCCCGGACGTTGCCGGCGAAGACTTTCGAGCGGCGCACGAAGCCGCTGGCATCGAGCATCAGGCCCAGGGTCAGCAGCGGGCAGTCGCTGCGCTTCTCTTTCGAGTGCCCGCGTTGCGCCTGCGGCTGGTCGCTCGCCTCGCCCTCGAAGTAGGTGTTGGTCAGGTCGTAGAGCGTCACCGTCGGCTGCAGGTCGAACAGCCCCATCGCGCGGTCGAACAGATGCGCCTCGATCGCCTCGCGATGCTTCACCAGCACGTCCGAGGCGCGGTAGAGCTGCATCGCACCGACGGTCTCGAAGTCGACGCCGAGCAACTCCCCGAGACCGCTGCGCTCCTGCAGCCAGCGGTGCGTCGCGCGCTCCGAGGCGGGCGCGGCCAGACGCCCGACGATGGCGCCGGTGGCCGCGCTGCGCAGGGCGCCGTTGACGCCCAACCGGGTCAGCAGCGCCGGCAGGTCCAGTTGCTCGAGCGCCCACAGGCCGACCTGCTCCACGCCGACGCTGCGGGGGCGGACCAGCCGCAACGAGTCGACATCGACCGGCTGCACATCGGTCAGTCCGGCGGTCGGCGCGGCCGCGCCGCGGGCGATCAACTGCGCCGCGATCCGTTGCGCTTCCTCCTCCACGGCAGGCGGACAATCGGCCACCAGCGGCGCCTGACCGCTCAACGCATCGTTGATGCGGGCGCACAGCAGCGGCCAGTCCGCCTGAGGAATATCGAAGTGGCGACCGAGGTTGAGGAGGGTGCGCTGGCGCACGCTGCTGCCGAGGCGTTCGGCGTGCACGAGGCGATGAGAGAAGTAGGGCTTTCCGTCCTCAGTCCGCCGGGTTTGGGTGCGCCGAATGAACATGGCGCCCACCATAGCGGACGCACCCTGCCCCAGGCAACTATTGTTATACTATTATGGCACTACATTCGTCTCTGGCGAAACCCGATCATTTATAATCAACAAGTTGCAGGCCTCGCACTCCCCGAAAACCGCCCAAATCCGCAAAACGACCGCTAATCTTGGTAAAGATGGGCTGACGGCTACAGCAGCGACTCGGCGCGTTGGACCGCGCCGCGTGCCGCCTACCGGCCGCGCAGCCGGCGAAGCTGAATCTCGTTGGCGATTTGTTGCCCGGCGGGCGAGCCGGGATCCACCGCAAGCAGTTGCCGGGCATAGTCCTGCGCCCGGTCCCACTCCGCCTGTCGGATCAGGATCCGGGCCAGGGCGAGCAGCACGTCGGGATCGCCCGCAGCGCGCTGGTTCGCTTCCAGGAACGCCGTCTCCGCCTCGGCGAGCCGCCCGAGGGTCTCGAGCGCCAGCCCGTGGTTGTAGGCGACGCGGACCCGGTCCGGGATGAGCGCAACCGCCAGTCCGAGCCTCGCGGCCGCCTCGTCGAGACGCTGCTCCTCGGCGAGCAGCAGGCCCAGCGAGTAATGCAGCTCCCCGTCGTCCGGCACCCGGTCGATGCCGTCGCGCAGGACCGCCTCGGCCGCGGCGTTGCGTCCCAGCCGGTTGAGCAGCGTGGCGAGGTTGAAGCGCGCCGGCAGAAACAGCGGGTCGAGCCGCAGCGCGGTCCGGTAGGCGGCTTCGGCGTCCTCCAGGCGCTCCTCGCCGGCGGCCAGCACACCCAGGTTGAGGTGCGCGGCGGGCTGGTCGGCCGCCGCCATCTGCGCGGCCACGAGCTCCGCCCGCGCCGCCGCGAACGCGGTCCGCCGGGCTTCGGTCAGCAACGAACGCGGTACGCATCGAGCCCGCGGGCGGCCTCGATGCGTACCGCCCGGATCGGATCTTCGAGCATTGGCGCGAGTACCGCGGCCCGTCGCCGCGGCGGCAGCCGCTCCAGCCCGCCGGCCGCCGACGCACGCACGAGCGGGTCGGGATCGGCCGCAGCGGCCTCGATGGCCCGTAGCGCGTCCGGCCCGTACGCGCGCAGAGCCTCGACCGCCGTGGCGCGCACGATGGGCGGCAGGGCGGCATCGTCCGCCACCGCCAGCAGCGGCACCTCCGCCTCCCGCGAACCCGCGCGGGCCGCCGCGAACGCCGCGGCGAAATGGGTCCCGTCCCGCGCCCCCCACCACTCGGCGGCCCGTTCCGCCGCCCACGCCGCCGGCCGATCCTCGTGGCACTGCGTACAGGCGTTGGGCGTGCCCAGCGACACCGACAGGTCGGGACGCGGAATGCGGAAGCCGTGGTCGCGGCGCGGGTCGACCTGCATGTAGGTCCGTGCCGGCATGTGGCAGCTCACGCAGCGCGCCCCGGTCGAGGCCGGCGCGTGGAAATGGTGCTCCGGCGTGTCGTAGCGGCCCAGCGCCAGCGTCGGGAACCGCTCCACCGGCGTCTCCCGGTGGCATTGCAGACAGACCGCGTCCCCCTCCGCGCGCAACCCGAGACGGTGGGGATCGTGGCAGTCCGAGCAGCGCACCCCCGCCGCGTGCATCCGGCTCTGGACGAACGAGCCCCAGACGTAGACCTCGTCCTGGATCTGCCCGTCCGGGTGGTACAGCCCCTCGTCGAGCCTCGCCGGCAGGAAGTCGTCGAGAAATGGGCCCACGTGGCGATCGATCTCGGCGAGACGCTGGCGCCGGGAGTGGCAACCGGCGCAGGCCCGGATCTCGACTTCAGGGTCACCGGCCGGGAAGTCGACGAGCAGGCCGGACGACGCGGCCGTCGACGCGCTCTGCTCCGGGGCGGCGCGCGCCCGGTCGACATGCGCGGCGCCCGGACCGTGGCAGGCCTGGCAGCCGACGTCGAGCGCGGCCCAGGTGGTGCGGTACGTATCGCTCTCCAGGTCGTAGTTCGGGCGCAGGTGGGTCGAGTGGCACTCCGCGCACATCACGTTCCAGCGCTGGTAGCGACCGGTCCAGTGCAGCGGATCGTCCGGTGGGATCGCCTGGTCCGGATAGAGGTGGAACCACTCGCCGCGCTCCGTATCCCATGCGATCGTCAGGCTCTGGAGGTAGCCGCCGGGAAACGGCGCCAGGTACTGCTGGAGCGGCTCGACGCCGAACGTGTAGGCCATCTCGAAGTCGGCGAATTGCCCGTCCGGACCCTCCGTGTTGACGAAGAAGCGCCCGTCGCGCGTGAAGAAGCGGGAGGTCACGCCGAAGTGAGTGAACGTGGCGCCGTCGAAGTCGCCCAGCACGGTCTCGGCCGTGGCTTCCTGCATGGCGAGGTCGTGGTGCGAGCCGGACCACGCCGCGTGCTCGCGCGCGTGGCAGTCGGCGCAAGACGCGTCGTCGACGTACGCCACGCCGTTCTCGCCGGCGTCCAGCTCCTGCCGCGGCGGCGCACCGCCCGTCCCCGACCCGATCGCACACGCGCCGAGGAGCGCGGCGCCCGCGGTGAACGCGGCAATCGAGGCAATCGAGGCGATGGGCGCGGATCGAACGTCTGCCATGGTGGAGCGCTCCGGCGCGAGTCTGCCACAAAACGCCGGGACCACTCGACCGGCAACGCCCAGACCGGGGAAACGGACGGGTGTCGCTATAGTTACCGGCAGGAGAACGATGGGACGACGCGCGGTCCAACGGCGCAAGGCGCGCCATGAACGCGACACCGGCGGCGCGGCCCAGCGCAGCACGGCGCACGGCGCACGCCCGTCCGTCGGGATGCCGGCCCTCGCGGCCATCTTCGCCGCAGCCTTGATCGTCCGCCTCGTCCACGTCTGGCAGCTCGGCGACTCGCCGTTCGCCGACCTCCTGCTCGGCGACTCGGCGGGGTACGACCGCTGGGCGCGGGAGCTCGCGGGCGGCGACTGGCTCGGGTCGGAGGTGTTCTACCAGGCGCCGCTCTATCCCTACCTGCTCGGCGCGATCTACACCCTGCTCGGATCGGACGTCACGGTCGTGCGGATCTGCCAGGCGGCTCTGGGAGCCGGCTCCGCGGTCCTGCTGGCGGCGGCCGGCGGCCGGTTCTTCTCGCCGCGGGTGGGCATCGCCGCCGGGGCCGTCCTGGCTTTCTATACGCCGGCGATCTTCGTCGACGCCACCCTGCAGAAGTCGGTGGTCGACGTCTTCCTGCTGACGGCGCTGCTCTGGCTTCTCGGCCGCACCCTGGACGGCACGCCGCCGGACCGGCGGTGGATCGGCATCGGCGCGCTGCTCGGCGCGCTCTGCCTGACGCGCGAAAACGCCTTGATCCTCGTGCCCGCGCTGGGAATCTGGCTCTGGCTGGAACGGCGCGAACGGCGCGCGTGGCTGCGGCAGGCGGCGCTCGCAGGGGCCGGCGTGGCGCTGGTGCTGGCTCCGGTCGCGCTGCGCAACGGCGTCGTCGGCGGCGAGTGGCATCTGACGACGTCGCAGTTCGGGCCGAACTTCTACATCGGGAACAGCTCGGAAGCCGACGGCGCCTATCGCCCGCTACGCTACGGCCGCGGCGATGCAGCCTTCGAGCGCGACGACGCGACGGCGCTGGCCGAGGAGGCGCTGGGACGCGACCTGACGCCGGCCGCCGTGTCGCGCTACTGGGTCGGGCGGGCGGTCGACGACATCGCCGCGGCGCCCGGGCGCTGGCTGGGCCTGCTCGTCCGCAAGACGGCGCTCACCTTCAACGCGGTCGAGACGGTCGACACCGAGAGCCAGTACGCCCACGCGGAGCATTCCCTCCCGCTGGCCGCGACCGGGTGGCTCACGCACTTCGGGCTGCTAGTGCCGCTGGCCGCGGCAGGCATCGCGGTCACCTGGCCGCAACGGCGGCGCCTCCTGCCGCTCTACCTGATGCTCGGCATGTACGCGGCGAGCGTGATCGGGTTCTACGTCTTCGCCCGCTACCGCTATCCCCTGGCGCCGTTTCTCGTGCTGTTCGCGGCGGCCGGCGGCGACCACCTGTTGCGGGTCGTGCAGCGCACCGCGACGCTCTCCTACGCTCCCCTGGTCGCGGCGGTCGTCCTGCTGTGCGCCGTCGGCGCCAACTGGCCGCTGCTGTCGAAGAGCCACATGCGCGCCGCGTCGTACAACAACCTGGCCACCGCGTACCGCGAGCGCGGAGACCTGCCGCGAGCCATCGAGCTCTACGAGACCGCCCTGACTCTGGACGAGAACTACGCGCAGGCGCACAGCAACATCGGGAGCGCGCTCGCCGCCGGCGGGGAACCGGAACGTGCCCTCGAGCACTACCGGCAGGCAATCTCGACCGACCCCGATACCGGCGACCTGCGCTACAACTACGGCAACGCGCTGCTCGCCGCGAACCTGTACGCGGAGGCGGCCGAGCAGTTCCGGTTCGCGGTGGAAGCGTGGCCGCAGGACGCCGAGGCGTTCAACAACCTCGGGATCGCCCTCGCCTCGGCAGGTCGCATGGCGGAAGCGGCGGATGCCTTCCGCGAGGCGGTCAGACTCGATCCGTTGGGCGCTCTCGCGCACCGCAACCTGGGAATCGCGCTGGAGGAGCTGGGCGATGCGGACGGGGCGCAACGCCACTACGCCGAGGCGCAACGGCTCGAGACGGCGGCGGCCGCCGCACCGTGATGGGACGCGCATCGACCGGGCGTCACACGACGCAACCCCGCGGCCGGCGCGCACCGCGGCTGGCGGCTACTGTTCCTGGCCGTCGGTCACCGGAACGGCGGTCAGATCCTGGCTGTCTATCGAGTACTTGATCCAGCCCTCGAACATCTCGTCCCAGCTCTGCTCGCCCCAGTAGACCTCCTTCTGCGGCGCGGGGTTGTAGCGGTTGCGGTACGAGTTGTCGTAGTGGCCCTCGACGATCAGGGTGCTCCCGCCCGGGATCCGCAACGGCTCGACCAGCTCGAACTCGGTCTGCCAGTTGAAATCGTAACGCGGGACGTCGAGCAGCACTTCCTCGCGGCCGTCGGGCCATTCGAGGACGAACCGCATGTCCTTGCCGCGCAGATGCATGTGGGGCGAGATCGCGTAGAACGTGATCGGCTCGGCTACGTCCGTACGCATGACGATCTCCCAGTCGTCGGCGTGGGGCGGAATCGGCGGCACCCCGCGACGCGGCACCTCCGCGCCGTTGACGACGACCGGCAGCGTCCGCTCGGGAGTGGTCGGCAGCGGGCTCCCGATGGTGCGCGACAGGATCTCATGGGTGACCGCGCCCGAGGCCTTCCAGATCCCGATCCGGGAATGATCGGTCTCGGGTCGGCCGGTCACGTTGTAGTGCAGGCTCCAGCGCAGAAACTTCCCGGCCGGCACCCGCTTGGCCACCCCGTCGTGGAACATCTCGAACCCGCGGCCCGGCACGAAGCAGATCAGCTTGGCGGCGCCGGCCCCGAGCACGTTCGAGTCCCGGTCGCTCGCAGACCGGATCTCGTCGCCGGTCAGCGAACGCCCGTCGAAGTACGGCACGCCGTCGACGATCGTCGTTCCCGCCGGCAGTGTCGTGACGTGGGCACTCATATGGTGGACTACCGACCGGTTGCCGGGCAGCATCTCGACCGCCTCGGCGAAGACGTCCTCGTCGAATGGAAGCTCGGAGTAGAAGTTGTAGTACGGGAGCTCGCCGTCTGCCGGGATCTCCATGACCACCGGCGACTCGAGGATGATGTCCGGCGGGCGGCCGCTCGGATGGTGCCACTCGTTCGCGGTGAACACCGGCGGCGGCGGCAGGTCGGCGGGATCCCCCAGCGGCGCCCCGGCGTCGGCCCAGGCCGCGACGGTGTCGATCTGCGCCTGGCTGAGCGACCGCACGTTGCGGATGGGAACGCCTCCCGGCGCGGCGTGCCACGGCGGCATCTCGCGCGCGACCACCTTGTCCCGGATGGCCCGCGCCCACGGCCGGACCTCACGGTACGACAGGAACGACATGGGGGCGATGTCGCCCGACCGGTGACAGCTCGCGCAGTGGTCGAAGACGATCGGGGCGACGTCGCGGGCGAACGTCGGGACAGCCTTGGACGACGCCGGAACGGCCTCGGACGGCGCCTGGGCGGCGGCGGTGGTGACGACGGCCAGCGGCACGAGCGCTGCGGCCATCCGGCGAACGAAGTGCGAATCACGCATGGTTGCCCTCTGCTCCCGCGTTCTGTCCTCTGCAAGTCCTCATTCCGCCAGCCTGCCGTCCGCCGTCACGATGTACCGCAGACCCAACCGCATGACGTCGACCTGAATCCGGCCGGGCGGAATGTCGTCCGGACGCTCGAAGCGGACCACGTGCTGTCTCGACAGCTCCCGGTTCCGACCCGCGATGCGACTCGCGATGTCGCCGAGAGGCCCCTCCAGGCGCGAGCCCAGGAAGATGGTCGCCTGGGACCCGCCGGTGAACCGTTCCAGGTCGCGCCCGACCGCCTCGGCCACCGACAGGCGCCGCCGCAACGAGCCCGGCGCCGGCGGCAACATCAGCACCGTGTGGGCGGTCACGCCCTGGCGGAGCAACTGCTCGACGATGTCCAGAAACCGCTCGGCGCGATCCTGACTCCGATCCCGCCCGGACGACGCGAGGAGCAGGATCACGGGACGGTGCGGCCCCTTGTCGTCGGCGATCCACTCGCTGGCGTCCGCCAGACCATCGACGATCCGCATCGACCGCCCCCCGGGCTCCATCCGGCGCAGGCCGGCCCGGATTTCCTCCGGCTCGATGGCGCCCTGCACCAGCCAGCGGGGCCGGGGCGACAGAGCGAGCAGCGACACCTCCTGGTTGGGCAGGCGCTCGAAGAAGCTGCTCAACCCCTCGCGGACCCGATCGAAGGCCCGGACCGCGGTGCGGCTGTTGTCCACCAGGACGACCAGCTTGGTCGGCAGATTCGCCGGCCGCACGTCGATGACCGGACGGACGACGCCGTCCTCGCGGACGATCACTTCCGGCACTTCGAGATCGGTCACGATGGCGCCGGTGCCTCGCTCGAACGCCTGAACGTACAGCCGCAACTGGGCGTCGGTCGGCGTCGCCCGGAGCGCCAGGACAGCGAGCACGACGGCCAGGACGCCGAAGCGACGCGCCCGGCGCCGGACGGCAACCGGCTTTGCAAGGTCCATTGCCCCATCCTACTCCCATCGCGGACCACTGCGCGCCAGGAAAACAAGGGCCGGGCGAGATGCCCGGCGCGGTCGGAGGCAGACGCTCAGGCTACGGGATCGGCGTGTCGTCTCCCCCGCCCGAGACCGTGTCCCCGGAATTGGATCGCCGCCCGCCAACTTATTGGATGGAGGACTCGGTGACGCGTCGGGAGATTTGGCTCCTCGGGCTGGACTTGAATCTTGCAGCCGAAGGCGCAACAACCGAGGGACAAGATGAGGAAGCGTTTCCCCCACCAAGGGGGAGGTGGCTCCTCAGGCTGGACTTGAACCAGCAACCCTCCGGTTAACAGCCGGATGCTCTGCCAATTGAGCTACTGAGGAACACGCAAGACCGTTGATTATACCATCTCCGCCGGCACGGTCAGTCGTCGCCGTGGACCCGCCTCGACGCCAAGAGCTGGACCACGGATCCGAACAGGCCAAGGGCGAGCCAGCCGGCCGCGAACGCCTCGTGCCCTTCCAGGGGTACCAGCGGATACAACCCGGCGACGTCGCCCGCGGTGGCGGCCATCGCGGCCTGGTCCCGGGACAGCGCCAGCCCGCCGACGAGCGTGGTCCAGCCGCCGATGAACGCCGTGGCGAGGATCACGACGTAGCGACGGACGATGAGCGACATGAGTGCTCCGAGCACGCACGCGGCGAGCAAGAGCCAGATCGCCGGGTCGCCCTCGACGGCCAGATGCACGATGAACGCCGCCACGCCGGCCCCCAGGAGCGCAACGGTCGCGAGGTAGACGGCCAGAGCCACCGCCGCCCCCGCGAATCCACCGGCCAGCGTGGCCGCGATGAACCACCAACCGTCGAGCTGGTCGGCGAACGTGGGAGTGACGATGACGCCGCCGATGAAGCCGTACAGCGCCAGCAGCGGCCGCAGCAATGGGTACCCTGCGAAGCCGGCCACCAGCCCGCCGCCAAGTAGAATGACGGCAACGGGAAACTGGAGGGAGACCGACTCCATTACCCGCCGATTATGGCAGCGAGCCGACGGTCTGTCGCCGGCCGCCTCCGTTCCCCATGCGCACACGTCCCGCGACATCCGGCCGACGCCCCGGAACGGGCAGTCTTCTCGCCACGATCGGCGGCTTCGCGCTGTTCGGGCACTACCTCCGTGAAGCCGGCGTCGGAACCGTCGCCGGCGACATCCGCGCACTGGGCTGGACGTTCGGCTTGGTGATCGTGCTGTCGGGCCTCCGCTTCGCCGTGCGGGCGCTGGCCTGGCTGCGCTGTCTTCCGGCCGGACACGACCTCGGCCTGCGCGATCTGCTGCCGGCGTTCGTGGCCGGCGATGCGGTCGCCAACCTGACCCCGCTGAGTCTCGTCGCCGGCGAGCCGGTCAAGGTGCTCTATCTCCGGCACCGCGCACCCCTCGGCCGCACGGTCCCGGCGCTGGCCGTCGAGACGCTCTTCTACACCCTGTCGATGGTCGTCGTGATCGGCGCAGGCGCGGTCGCGCTCGTGATGATGGTCCAGCCGCCGGCGTCCGAGTGGCTCCTCTACGGCCTGCCGCTGGCGACCCTCGTGCTGTTCGTGGCCGGCACGCACTGGCTCATCTGGCATCGCGTCCGCGCCGCCAGCGCGGCGCTCCGCTGGCTCGCGCGGCGGGGCGCCGCGACCGCGTTCCTCGAGCGGGCGGCGGATCGCGCCCGGGACGCGGAATCCCGCATCTATCGCGACTACCCGCGAACGTGGCCGCGCGTGCTGCTCGTCACCGTGCTCGAGATGTCGTTCCATGTGCTGGCGGTCATGGAGGCGTTCGTCGTGCTCTCGGCCATCGGGGGGCGAGCCCCGACGCTGATGGAGGTCTTCGTCTTCGAAGCCGCGAACCGTTTCGTCACTGTGGTCTTCAAAGTGGTTCCACTGCGGATCGGAGTCGACCAGGCCGGCACCGCGGCCGTCGCCACGCTGCTGGGATTCGGCGAGACCACCGGCGTCACGCTGGCGACCACGCGCACCGCGCGCATGCTGGTCTGGATGGCCGCCGGCATGGTGGTGCTGGCGCGCCGCGGGCTCTCCCCGCGCAGACTCGCGGCGGAGACGCAAGGAACGTCGGTAGTCGCGGTAATGGCGCGCTCTCCCGCCGGCGCCCGCGCGCCGAAGAGCCGCCTGCGGCAGGCGGTCCCCGCGGAGGCGGACCGGCGGCGGCTCTACTCGGCGTTCCTGGCGGACACCGTGGCGATACGCCGGGGCCTGCCGGACGTCGCGTTGCGCGTCGCCTACGCGCCCGGCGGCGGAGCGGACGGATTCGCCTCCCTCGGCATCGACGAGACCGTCCTGCTCGCCCAGCGCGGCGACGACCTGGGGGCGCGGGAACGCGCCCTGTTCGAGGATCTGTTCGCGGCCGGCTTCACCAGGGCGGTGATCGTCGGATCGGATCTGCCGACGCTGCCCGCCGCGCACGTTGCCGAAGCCCTGGCGCGACTGAGCCCCGCAACCGTGACGCTCGGCCCCGCCGCCGACGGCGGCTACTATCTGATCGGCCTGACGGCGCCCAATCCGGGCGACGCGATTCCGGATCTGTTCACCGGCGTCGGCTGGGGCACATCCTCGGCGTTCGACGATACGGTGCGCGCGGCGACCCGGTCCGGGATCGCCGTCGAGCGGATCGCGGCGTGGTACGACGTCGACGACGCGGCCGGTCTCGAGCGCTTGCGGCGCGACGTCGGTCGAGTCGCCGAGGAGAAGCGCGCGCCGGCGACCGCCCGGGTGCTGGAAACCCTGATTGCGGCGGGAGTCCTGCCGCCGGTTCCCAGGCTCGGCGCAGAAGACCGCGGCTGACCCCGACGCCCCCGCTGCCCTACAGCTCGCGCCGGCCCTCCATCGCCTTGTGAATCGTCACGTCGTCGGCGTACTCGAGGTCGCTCCCGACCGGCAGTCCCATCGCGATCCGGGTGACGCGCACCCCGAGCGGCTTGAGCAGCTTCGCCAGATAGATGGCCGTTGCCTCGCCCTCGACGTTGGGATTCGTCGCCAGGATGACCTCGGTCACGCCGCCGCGACCGACGCGATCGAGCAGGCTCTGGATGCGCAGGTCGTCGGGACCGATACCCTGCAACGGCGACAGCGCCCCCATCAGAACGTGGTAGGCGCCGTTGAACTCCTTCGTCCGTTCCACCGCGGCGACGTTGTTGGGATCTTCGACCACGCAGATGACGCGGCGGTCGCGGCCGTCGTGCGTGCAGTAGTAACAGGGATCGGCGTCCGTGATGTTGTGGCAGACCGAGCAGTAGGTAATCTGCTCCTTGACGTCCCGGATGGCCCCGACCAGCGCCTCCACGTCGTCACGCGGCTGCCGCAGGAGATGAAACGCCAGCCGCTGGGCGCCCTTGGCCCCGATTCCCGGCAGCCGCTGAAGCTGGTCCACCAGCGCCTGGAGCGGTCCGAGCTCCGTCATCCGCCGAATCCCGGCAGCCGCAGGCCGCCCATCATGCCTCCCATCCTGCCGGCGACCTCCTCGTCGACCTTGCGCTGCGCGTCGTTGACCGCCGCCACGATGAGGTCCTGCAGCATCTCGACGTCGTCCGCGGAAACGACCTCGGGGTCGATCGTGATCGCGCGCACCTGCTTGACGCCGTTCATGACGACGGTCACCATGCCGCCGCCCGCCGTCGCCTCGACCTCCGTGGCGGCGAGCTCACGCTGCAGGCGTTCCTGCATTTCCTGCGCCTGCTTCATCATTTGTTGAATGTTCATCAGATTTTCTCGACGCTGGTGATCTCCGCCGGAAACAACTCCAGCATCGCCTTGACGACGCTATCGCCGAGCGCCCGCTCGCGCAGCTTGGTCGACGGGCCATCCGCGACCGGGGAACCGCCCTTCGTCACCGAACCTTCCCCGGCCATCGTACCCGTCCCGGCGGCGCCACCGGCACTCGGCGCCGCGGCGGCGGCGGCCTGCTCTTGCGCGCCCTGCGCCTCGGCAGGCTGCTCCTGCACCGCTTCGACCGTCAGCCGCCGCCCGACCACACGAGCCGACAACGTCTCGATCCACTCCCGCTTCGCCTTCAGTTGAGCGGCCAGCGTTTGCCGCGCCGCGGGAAAGGCGAAGACGAGGCGGTCACCCACGACCTCGATCCGTTGCGCCTGCGACACGACCGTGCCGTGGAAGAACCGATTGGCCTGCTTGATCTCCGCCAGCAGCATGTCCTTCGCGCCGGCCTCCCCCGCCGGACCCGTCGCCGCGGGAGCCGCAACCGACGCGACGGGCGCGGGGGCCGCCCGGGGGTCGCCCGCACCTGCCGTGCCGGCCTCGGCAGGCGCCGCGCGGCGAGGCGCCGCCGCGGATGCCGGCCGCGAATCGGGCGCGCGGCGCGGTTTGCCGGGTGGGGCTGCGGATGGCGGAACGGCGGACGCACCGCGCCCCTGCAGCAACTCGCCGAGCGGCACGAGCTTGCGCAGGTGCATCCAGCGGAGCAGCGCCATCTCCAGGTGATAGCGCGGCTGGGCCGCGCTCCGGATCTCGGCCTCGGCGCGAGCCATCACGTCGAACGCGCGCATCAGGTCCTCGCGTGAGAACCGCTGCGCGAGCGCAAGCAGCCGGTCCCGCTCCCCTTCGCCGGCGATCTCGGGATCGTCGGCCCGCGCCGGGTCGACCGACAGCACCAGCAGGTCGCGTATCGCGCGCGAGAGCTCACGGCAGACCATCCGCAGGTCGTAGCCCGCCTCCACGAACCGCCCCGCGAGACCGAACACCGCGGCCGCGTCTTCGTCGGCAACCGCGGTAACGGCGTCGAGCACCGGATCGCGGCCGATGAGGCCGAGCACGGTCGAGACGTCGTCGACCCCGATAGTTTCGCCGGCGAAGGCAATCACCTGATCGAACGCGCTCTGCGCGTCGCGCATGCTGCCGTCGGCGGCACGTGCGACGAGCCCCAGCGCCGCGTCGTCCACGGAGATCGACTCGGCATCCGCGATCATCCGCAACTGCTCGGCGATCTGCTGCCGGCCGATGGTCCGCAGCTCGTAGACCTGCGACCGCGACAGGATCGTCTCGGGGATCTTCTCGAGTTGGGTCGTCGCCATCATGAACACGACGTGCGGCGGCGGCTCCTCGATCGACTTGAGCAGGGCGTTGAACGAATGGCTGGAGAGCTGGTGAACCTCGTCGATGATGTAGACCTTGTAGCGGTTCCGGACCGGGGCCATCGCCAGCCCGGCGATGATGACCTCGCGAATGTTGTCCACCTGGGTGTGGGTGGCGGCGTCGATCTCCAGGACGTCGATGTCGCGCCCTTCGGCGATCTCGCGACACGCGTCGCACGTCCCGCAGGGGTCCGGCGTCGGCCCGTTCGCACAATTCAGCGCGCGGGCGAGGATGCGGGCCGTCGTCGTCTTGCCGACGCCGCGGGGACCGGCGAACACGAACGCCTGCGCGAGCCGCCCCTGGGCCAACGCGTTGCGGAGCGTCTTCGTGGCGGCCTGCTGGCCAACGACGTCATCGAACCGCTGCGGCCGGTACTTTCGTGCGAGAACCTGGTAGGCCATCCGTCGCCAAGGCTCGTTCGGCGCGACGAGGCGCGCGGTAGAGGACCCGCGGACGCGAACACGGGTCCCACCGCGGCCCGGAAGAGCCTGCGGCACATGTCAGTGACTACTTAGCGCTGCTGCCTTCCGGCCCTGACGCGGTTCGTAGGCTGAAATTGCACAGGTTCCGAGCCGCGGCGCGACCCGTCACCACGCGCGGTCCCTTCAGTGTACGCCGGCCCGCGGAGTCCGATCAACCGCAAGTCTCTTCCAATGACACATGAGCCTGAACGAGGAGTTGTTTCCAACGACACATGAGCCTGAACGGGGGCCGGGTCGAGGATCATCGGAGGATGATCGTGAGACTCGACACGCACCGTCTGCAGACCCTGGATCAGGTTCGGGAATTCCTCGACGGAAGCGAGCAGGTCGACCTGCAACCACAAACCCGCGCCGACTCCTACGCGTTCGTGGCGAAAACCGTGCGACGGTTCGACTACGCCCTGCGGGGGAAGGCCGACAAGGGCCTGCTGCGCCGCTTCCTGGCCAAGGTGGCCGGCTTGTCACGGGCCCAAATCACACGCCTGTTGCAGCAACACCGGACCACGGGAGAGATCGCCGACCGCCGCGACACCCCGCGCCGACCGTTCCCGCGCCGCTACTCCAACGCCGACATCGGGCTGCTGGCCGAGCTCGACGTTCTCCACGGCACGCTGTCCGGTCCGGCCACGCGCAAGCTCTGCGCCCGCGCTTTCCATCTGTTCGGCGACCGCCGCTTCGAACGCCTGGCCGGCATCTCCAACGGCCATCTGTACAACCTGCGGCACACGACAAGCTATCAACGGCGCCGCGGAACGACGCCGCTGCCGACGCGCCCGGTGCCTGTCGCGATCGGGGAACGCCGCCGCCCGCAGCCGTTCGGACAACCTGGCTGGGTGCGGGTCGATACCGTCCATCAAGGCGACCTGGACGGCATCAAGGGCCTCTACCACGTGAACCTGGTGGATGAGGTCACCCAGTTCCAGTGCATCGGCTCGGTCGAGCATATCCACGCCGCCTGCCTGGCCCCGGTCCTCGACGCTCTGCTGCGGGCGTTCCCCTTCACGCTCCACGGCTTCCACGCCGACAACGGCTCGGAGTTCATCAACCGCGAGGTCGCGGCGCTGCTCCAGGGGCTGCACATCGACGCATTCACCAAGTCCCGCGCCCGTCGCAGCACCGACAACGCCCTGGTCGAGAGCAAGAACGGCTCGGTCATCCGCAAGCAGCTCGGTCACGGCCACATCCCCAGCCGCTGTGCCGCGCAGGTCAACGCCTTCACCCAGCAGGTCCTCTCGCCCTATCTCAACTTCCACCGCCCCTGCTTCTTCCCCACCGAAGAAGTCGACCGCAAGGGCCGCGTGCGCAAGCGCTACCGCGACGCCGACATCATGACCCCCTACGAGAAGCTCAAGTCGTTGCCCGACGCCGCCGCCTGCCTGAAGCCCGGAACCACCTTCGCAAAGCTCGACGCGGTCGCGGTCGCGATGAGCGACAACGAAGCCGCGCAGGCGCTCGACGAGGCCCGCACGCGGTTGTTCCGGTCCATCCACCCAGCGGCCTGAAGGTTTGCTCCGGCCCGCTACCGCCGCCTGTCGGTCGGCGTCGTGCTGTTGACGAGCAGGCGCGAGGAAGCTCGAACACCGGACGTGCCAACTCGCGCGGGCGCTGCCGAGCCCGGATCGCCGGCGCCGACGCGCGTCGTCACCGGCTGCGGTCGAATACGGACGGACAGCGATGTCGTCGAGCCCGGATCGCCGGCGCCGACTTGCGTCGTCACCGGCTTCAGCACCACCGAAAGGCGGAAGCGCGACGCCATCAGGCACGAGCGCCGACGACGCTCCATCCAGCCGTTGCCGGCCGTTTCACAGCCCCTCGCGTAGTCACGTCCAGCCCCTCTGCTGCCGGTTCCGCGCTCGGCTACCGCACTCCGCAAACGTCCACAGACGGACGTTCGCTCCGCTTGGTCTCCTGCTGTTCAGAACCCGGCAAACCAGACCCTCACCGTTCGGTTGCTACGGCAGCGGCTACAGCACCTTCGCCCTGAACCAGGACGCGCCCAGCGCCGCGTCGTACATCGTGACGGTTCCGCCGCCATGAGCGATAATGCTGCGGTCACGCGCGCCCTCAACGCGGCCCGCGCCAGGACCTGTTTCGATCCGTCGGTTCGGTCGCCTGACAGGCGCGGCTCACGTGCCCCGCTTCAGGCTCATTTCTGGATTGGAAAGGACTCCGCACCGAGCCCCGAGCCGCGGGAGCGGCGGAGCTCCGACACGTGTCTCTACAAGCCTACAAGCGGAAGATGTGCCCCCTCTGGATGCCCGCGAGTGGTGGTCGACAGCGGGGTAGCGACCTACGAGGCCGGTCCCCTGCGCGCCTACTGCCGATCGACCCGGGCGCACAGCGAGCTGTTCCGCCCGCGGCCTGCCGACCCCGCCCTCGCGGCCCAGCTCGGCGTCGCCGGTCGCTTCGTCGTCACCTACTGCGGAACGATTGGCCTGGCCCACGGCCTCGAAGTCGTGCTCCGGGCCGCCGCCGCGCTGTCGGGGCGGGGCCGGGGCGACATCGTCTTCCTGCTGACCGGCGACGGGGCGCGGCTGGACGAGCTGCGCGCCGCCGCGGCGTCGGCGCGGCTCGACAACGTGGTCTTCACCGGCAGGCTGGAGCGGGAAGCGATCCCGGCGGTGCTGGCAACCTCGGACGCCGGCTTGCCGCTCGTTCTCGGCGTGCGCGGGTTCGCACAGCGGTTCGTCGAGGACGCCGACTGCGGCGTGTGCATCGCCCCCGGGGACGCGGACGAGCTGGTGGAGGCGGTGCTGCGGCTGGCCGACGACCCGGCGTTGCGGCTGCGTCTGGGGCAGGCCGGTCACGCGTTGGCCGCCCGCTTCGATCGCGATCGGCTGGCGGCGCGCTACCTGGAGATCGTGCGCGCTACGCGGCCCGCTTTCCGGTGATCGCTTCCCGGAGCCCCTCGAGAAGCCCTTCCAGCTTGGCCATTCGCTCCCGAAGCTGCCCGAGCTGCTCGTTGCTCTCCTTGCCCTGCGCGTCCATCCGGTCCCGAAGCTGCCCAAGCTGCTCGTTGGTCCCCTTGCCTTGCGCACCCATCCGGTCCCGAAGACGGTAGTCGTACCGCGCCGCAATCCCCCACACTCCCAGAAGCACGGCCGCGACCACGCTCATGGCGCCGAGCACTACCGGGATGATTACGGTGCTCTCCATGTGACTGTTTCCGTAAGGTAGTCGTCGTCCGCCCCCGTGTCAACGCAGGGGATCGAGCACGCAACCGCGTTTGCGCCGCCAAGACGCGAGCGACTACTGGCTGGCCCTCCCCCGGCAGATTCCAGGTCGCGCGACAGGTCGACAGGGCGGACAGGAGAAACGTCGAGCCGCTCTGGGTTCGGCGCGATGACGAAGAGGTGCGTCCCGATCAGGCGCTAGCTAGCCCTACCCTGCACCCACATTCAGGGCTGGACAAATCAGCTTTCGCCGTGTAGCGTCACGGCATGGAGCACCAGAACCAGATACTACAGACCCTTCGTGGGCCTGAGTCGCAAGCTCGCCTCGAGCGGATTGTGGCGCAGGAGGCGCTGAACAACCGGGCGGCGGTGGGGCGGCGGGTGTGCGCGGAGTTCGGGTTTGTGGATGCGCGCGGGTCGGCCCAACTCGCGGGTTGTCTTAAAGCGCTCAACACGCTGCACAAGGCGGGGCGGATTGCGTTGCCGGCGTCGCGGGGTGGCGGGGGCGCGCCCACGCCGCAGCGTTTCGACGCGCCGGTGGCGGCGGCCACGGCGGTGCCGGGTACGGTGGAGGCGGTCGCGGGGTTGTCGCTGGAGCGGGTAGAGCAAGGCCGGCAGCGCCGGGTGTGGAATACCTTGCTGCACTTCGAGCATCCGCAGGGGACGACGACCTTTGCGGGCTGCCAAGTGCGCTATCTGGTGGTCTCGGCGCACGGGGTGCTCGGCGCGGTCGGGTTTTCGGCGTCGGCGTTGCAATTGCGGGCGCGCGAGGCGTGGATGGGATGGAGCGATGAGCAACGCCAAGCGCATCTGCACCGGGTGCTGTGCCTGAGCCGGTTCCTGATCCGCCCCGGCGTGCAATGCCGCAACCTGGCCAGCCAGGTGCTGGGCCAGGTGCTGGCGCGTCTGCCAGCGGATTTCGAAGCCCGCTACCGGTATCGTCCGTGGCTGGTGGAGACCTTCGTCGGCCCCGCGCATGACGGCGCCAGCTTCAAGGCGGCCAACTTCGTGTGGGTCGGGCACACGGCCGGTCGCGGGCGCCAGGACCGCGACCACGCGCGGGCTCGTCCGGTCAAGTCGGTATATATGTATGAGTTGGAGCCGCACTGGCGGCGGCGGTTGGGGGTGGCGCGGGTCGACGCGGCGCCGGCGCTGGCGCCGGCTGACGGTCTCGACAGCGCCGCCTGGACGGTGAACGAGTTTGGAGGGACGCCGTTGGGCGATCAGCGGTTGTCGGCGCGTCTGGTCAAGAGCGCGGGGCTGCTGGCGTCGTTGCCCGGAGAGGCGGTTACCGCCAACGCGTCCCACGACCGCGCGGCGGTGAAGGGCTACTACCGGCTCATCGACCAGCCGGTGTCGTCGGCGGTCACGCCCGGGAACATTCTCGCGCCCCACCGGGCGCGCACGCTGCAGCGGATGCGCGGCGAGGACACGGTGCTGTGCATCCAGGACGGGACGGATCTGAATTTTGCGACGCGCCCGCACTGCGAGGGGCTGGGTATCATCGGGCGCAACCAGACGGCCTCGAAGACGCTCGGCCTGCATCTGCATCTGACCCTGGCGGTCAATGGCGCGGGTCTGCCGCTGGGCGTGCTGCGCTGCGGTTTCGAGGCGCCGCCGGGCGGCGCGGCGCGCCCGGCGGACGAGCCACCGCCAGCGGCGGCGCAGGAGACGGCCCCCAAGACGCGGCGCTGGGTCGACGGCCTGCGCGACATCGACCGGGCGGCGGCGGCGTTGAGCCGCAAGACCCGAGTGCTCAGCGTCATGGACCGGGAGGCGGATTGCTTCGCGGTGTTCGACGAGCAGCACCGTCTGAACCGGGTGGAAGTGCTGGTGCGCGCCCACCATGACCGCTGTCTCGCCAAGGGTGCCCCGAAGCTGTTCGCCGCCATGCGCGCCGGCGCCGCCGATGGGCACGTCGAGATCGAGATCGACCGCCTGAGCGCGCGCCGCAAATCCAGCGGCAGGCAGGCCCGCCCGGCGCGCACCGGGCGGGTGGCGCGGGCCGAGGTGCGCCATCGCCAAGTGGTGGCGCCGCCGACCATCGCCGGCGCCGAACCGGTGGCGCTGTCCACGGTCCATGTGCGCGAAACCGCGCCGCCGCCCGGCGAGCCGGCGGTCGAGTGGTTCCTGCTCACCAGCCTCGACGTCGACAGCACCGAAACCGCGGTCGCGGTCATCGGCTACTACCTGCGGCGTTGGCGCATCGAAGACCTGTTCCGAGTGCTCAAGTCCGGATGCCGAGTCGAACATCTCGCGTTCCACACCGCCGACCGGCTCCAACGCGCGGTCACCATCAATACCGTGATCGCCTGGCGCCTGATGGTGATGACCCTGCTCGGTCGTGACGTGCCGGGGTGCGACGCCCAGTTGCTGTTCACCGACATCGAGTTGCGTTTCCTGACCGACTATGCCGAAGAACTCGGCCTGCCGCCCCCCTGACCATCTCGCCGCCGCAATCCTCCTGCTCGCCATCCTCGGCGGCTACCAGAACCGAACGCACGACCCGCCCCCCGGACACCAGATCATGTGGCGCGGTTACGAACGAATGTCCATCGCAACCATCGGCTACCGCATTGGACGGCGGGAGCGTGCTGGAGTTGTCCAGAACGAATAATGTGGGTACAGGGTAGAGCTAGCCCTGCCCTGTACCCGCATTCAGGGCTGGACAAATCAGCTTCCGCCGTGTAGCGTCACGGCATGGAGCATCAGAACCAGATACTACAGACCCTTCGTGCGCCTGAGTCGCAAGCTCGCCTCGAGCGGATTGTGGCGCAGGAGGCGCTGAACAACCGGGCGGCGGTGGGGCGGCGGGTGTGCGCGGAGTTCGGGTTTGTGGATGCGCGCGGGTCGGCCCAACTCGCGGGTTGTCTTAAAGCGCTCAACACGCTGCACAAGGCGGGGCGGATTGCGTTGCCGGCGTCGCGGGGTGGCGGGGGCGCGCCCACTCCGCAGCGTTTCGACGCGCCGGTGGCGGCGGCCACGGCGGTGCCGGGTACGGTGGAGGCGGTCGCGGGGTTGTCGCTGGAGCGGGTAGAGCAAGGCGGGCAGCGCCGGGTGTGGAATACCTTGCTGCACTTCGAGCATCCGCAGGGGACGACGACCTTTGCGGGCTGCCAGGTGCGCTATCTGGTGGTCTCGGCGCACGGGGTGCTCGGCGCGGTCGGGTTTTCGGCGTCGGCGTTGCAATTGCGGGCGCGCGAGGCGTGGATGGGGTGGAGCGCCGGGCAGCGTCTGGCGCATCTGCACCGGGTGCTGTGCCTGAGCCGGTTCCTGATCCGCCCCGGCGTGCAATGCCGCAACCTGGCCAGCCAGGTGCTGGGCCAGGTGCTGGCGCGTCTGCCAGCGGATTTCGAGGCCCGCTACCGGTATCGTCCGTGGCTGGTGGAGACCTTCGTCGGCCCCGCGCATGACGGGGCCAGCTTCAAGGCGGCCAACTTCGTGTGGGTCGGGCACACGGCCGGTCGCGGGCGCCAGGACCGCGACCATGCGCGGGCTCGTCCGGTCAAGGCGGTATATATGTATGAGTTGGAGCCGCACTGGCGGCGGCGGTTGGGGGTGGCGCGGGTCGACGCGGCGCCGGCGCTGGCGCCGGCTGACGGTCTCGACAGCGGCGCCTGGACGGTGAACGAGTTTGGAGGGGCGCCGTTGGGCGATCAGCGGTTGTCGGCGCGTCTGGTCAAGAGCGCGGGGCTGCTGGCGTCGTTGCCCGGAGAGGCGGTCACCGCCAACGCGTCCCACGACCGCGCGGCGGTGAAGGGCTACTACCGGCTCATCGACCAGCCGGTGTCGTCGGCGGTCACGCCCGGGAACATTCTCGAGCCCCACCGGGCGCGCACGCTGCAGCGGATGCGCGGCCAGGACACGGTGCTGTGCATCCAGGACGGGACGGATCTGAATTTTGCGACGCGCCCGCACTGCGAGGGGCTGGGCATCATCGGGCGCAACCAGACGGTCTCGAAGACGCTCGGCCTGCATCTGCATCTGACCCTGGCGGTCGATGGCGCGGGTCTGCCGCTGGGCGTGCTGCGCTGCGGTTTCGAGGCGCCGCCGGGCGGCGCGGCGCGCCCGGCGGACGAGCCACCGCCGGCGGCGGCGCAGGAGACGGCCCCCAAGACGCGGCGCTGGGTCGACGGCCTGCGCGACATCGACCGGGCGGCGGCGGCGTTGAGTCGCAAGACCCGGGTGCTCAGCGTCATGGACCGGGAGGCGGATTGCTTCGCGGTGTTCGACGAGCAGCGCCGTCTGAACCGGGTGGAAGTGCTGGTGCGCGCCCACCATGACCGCTGTCTCGCCCAGGGCGCCCCGAAGCTGTTCGCCGCCATGCGCGCCGGCGCCGCCGACGGGCACGTCGAGATCGAGATCGACCGCCTGAGCGCGCGGCGCAAATCCAGCGGCAGGCAGGCCCGCCCGGCGCGCACCGGGCGGGTGGCGCGGGCCGAGGTGCGCCATCGCCAAGTGGTGGCGCCGCCGACCATCGCCGGCGCCGAACCGCTGGCGCTGTCCACGGTCCATGTGCGCGAAACCGCGCCGCCGCCCGGCGAGCCGGCGGTCGAGTGGTTCCTGCTCACCAGTCTCGACGTCGACAGCACCGAAACCGCGGTCGCGGTCATCGGCTACTACCTGCGGCGCTGGCGCATCGAAGACCTGTTCCGGGTGCTCAAGTCCGGATGCCGAGTCGAACATCTCGCGTTCCACACCGCCGACCGGCTCCAACGCGCGGTCACCATCAATACCGTGATCGCCTGGCGCCTGATGGTGATGACCCTGCTCGGACGTGACGTGCCGGGGTGCGACGCCCAGTTGCTGTTCACCGACATCGAGTTGCGTTTCCTGACCGACTATGCCGAAGAACTCGGCCTGCCGCCCCCCTGACCATCTCGCCGCCGCAGTCCTCCTGCTCGCCATCCTCGGCGGCTACCAGAACCGAACGCACGACCCGCCCCCCGGACACCAGATCATGTGGCGCGGTTACGAACGAATGTCCATCGCAACCATCGGCTACCGCATTGGACGGCGGGAGCGTGCTGGAGTTGTCCAGAACGAATAATGTGGGTACAGGGTAGGGCTAGGTCGAGCACCAGGAGATCGTCCCGCCAGGCATCCGGATGGGCGACTGTCGACCAGGTGAACCGCCGGTTTGCGGCCGCCTGCGCCGCGGTCGGCCTCGAGGGCCGCAGAACTTCGCACGGCGGCCGCGTGGGACTGGCCGTCGAGCTCACCGCCCGCCGCGGCCGTTCGGGGTCTCGGACCTAGCGGCCGTGCTCGCCACGCCACCGGCCGCAGCGGTGCCGGGCGCGGCGGCGAGTCCGACCATGTGGCCGCCGAGCGGGGCGGATCGATGCGGTGATCATGCGTAGCACGTGCCCGCGCGAGAGCGGATAATCGGACGTGCGTTACCTTTAACATGAATGATTCGCCCACCAGGCTCGACCCCGAAGAGGCCGCGATCGGCCGCCCGACGGGGACCGCGCGCCGCCTGGTCGAGGCCTCCGTCAGCCCGAACACCCGGCGGGCCTACGCCGGCGCGCTTCGGCGGCTGGACGCCTGGCTCGATGGCCGGCCGCTCCACGATGGAAGCGAACCTGAATAGCGGTACTCGCGAAGGCGATTCACCGCGATACGGCGTTCGACATCGGAGAAGAGGACCTGCCATTCGGGTCGCAGGATCTGCCTCGGTCGCTACGGAGCCAGCAGCGGCGGTTCGGCCCCTGGTCGGGCCGCTGTTGGCACGCCGGCCACGGTCGATAAGAATGACACGGAATGGAAGACGAGCTGCCATCGGTCAGCCAGACGATGCGGTTCCTGGCCTTGTGCGACCACTACGGTTCGCAGCGTGCGGTCCTCGGGCTGGTCGCCGCCGGCCGCAAGGTCGGAGTATCGGGGTTGTCCGCCCACGACGACTGGCCAGCGTGGGACGCCGACGAGATGCAGGCGGCGGTCAAGTACCTCGAGGAAGCGACGAACCGCGACGGTTGAGCCGCAGGTAAATGATCGACCGGACCAGCGTTCTGTGATCGGGCCGCGCCGCTTCTGGCGCGCCGGGCGCCGTTTTCGGCGATGGCCCTCGCAATCACGGTCCCCACTCAACCGGGTCCGGCAGACGTGGACGGGCCACTGCGGGTCAGCGCCGGCTGTACCCTTCCGGCAGTCCCCGTTTCCTGGTCGCCTGGACACCGGTCCCTCGACCGTCCGCGTTCCCCGCATTCGACGCCGCGGTGTTGGGCCTTCCCGTGGCACCTCCGTGGTACGCTCGCGACGTATTGGGGCGACACCATCACCGTTCGGCAGGCCGCCGAACACGGGCGGCTACGTGATGTCGGAACGAGCCAGCGCGCGTCTCACACCGAGGAAAGGGAGAGGGCATCGATGGCTGAGGCCCGACGAATGGGTAAGACCGAGTTGTTCACGCACTTCGCCGAGCGGTTCGGCATCAAGCGTACGGAGGCCGGCGAGTTCTTCGACGAGCTGCAGCTATTGACCGCGCAGGAGCTGTTGCGGTGCGGCGAGTTCGTGCTTCCTGGGGTCGCGAAGCTGTTGGTGCAGCAGCGTGAGCGGCGAATGGGGCGCCACCCGGCGACCGGCGCGCCGGTCGAGATCCCGGCCAAGCAGGTGGTCAAGGCGCGCATCGCGAAGCAGCTCAGGGACGTGCTCGAAGCGTAAACGTCCGTGAGCAGGTTCCGTTCGGACCAGCCGTATCAGCGGCCATCGAGCCGCTGGCATCTGGCGGGAACGCAGCGGTTGGGGGGGAGAGCCCGACCGAGCGGCCGGCGAGGAACCTCGAGAGCTTGAAGTTATATGGGACAGCAGTGTCCGAATACACATGCCTACAAAACGACACAACATCCGCTTTCCGGCGTCCGACACGAACGGTCTCTCGCAAGACGAGACCTACTTCACGCTCGTCGACGCGGGCGGTGTGGAAACTCAGATCCGCTTCCACAATTACGACGCGATCTACGCACACCAGGGCTTGTACGAACAGCTTTTCTACGATCGCTTGCAATGCCATTCACCCGAGAAGGTCGTGGCTATCCTGCACCATGCAATGGCCGAGGAACCGTGGCTCTTCAACGCATTGCGCGTCCTCGACCTCGGCGCGGGCAACGGCATGGTCGGTTCGGAGTTGCAGAAGTTCGGCGTCGCTCGCCTCGTCGGCGTGGATATTTCAGCCCCGGCTGCCATGGCGGTGGGGCGTGATCGACCCGGTGTCTACGACGACTTCCACGCGATAGACATGTCGAGGATGAGCACTGCTCAGCATGAGCACTTGGCCAACTGGCGGTTCAATTGTCTGATCTCGGTGGCGGCGCTCGGCTTCGGCGACATTCCCGTACGTGTGTTCGCCGAAGCGTTCAACCTTGTTGACGATGGCGGCTGGGTCGCGTTCAACATCAAGGAGACGTTCCTTGACGACCGCGACACGAGTGGATTCTCCGTATTCATCAAGAGGTTGATCCTGAGCGAATACCTCGACATCTATCACATGGAACGGTACCGGCACCGGCTGTCGATCGACGGCCAACCGCTCTACTACTTCGGCGTTGCCTGTCGTAAATCGTGTCCGATTCCGCTGGAAATGCTCGAAGCGATGTAAGACCACCGCTTACGCGGGTGGCCCGCTCCGGCCAGCCCCTGGCCCGCAGACTGCGAGCCGGACAGCGAGGCAAGCGCGCTGCGCTGGGCCGACGTCGTCGATGCGACCGACGGCGATGGGATCGATCCTGGTCACCGTGCGCCGCAGCAAAACGAACCAGGAGGGCGAGGTGAACGACGTACGGTTCGTGAAGGACGGCGTGGCGCGCGCCCTCCGGACGCTACGTGCCGCTACGACTCCAGAGCCGGGCGACCGCGTGGTGCCGTTGTCGGCGCAGATGATCGGGCTGCGATTCACGGCGGCGGCCGTGACCGCCGGTGTCGAAAGTCGAGTAACGGCTCACTCGGGTCGGGTCGGGTCGGGTTGGCGTCGGAGCTCACGAGCCGGGGCGCATCAACCACCGACGTGATGCTCGCCGGCAACTGGAAGACCAGCCGCATGCTGGCGCACTATTCTGCCGGGGCGACCGCTGAACGCGGTGCCGGGGCGCGCTACCTGTAAAAGAGCGTCGCCCTCTGCATCGCCGCGGGCGTACTGTCCTCGGCATCACCGATGCCAACGACTACGACACCTCGCTGGTCGCCGTGAAGGAGAAAGTCAAGGTCCTCGTGCACGGCTGCCCGGTCCCCGCTACGAATCCGGGCCCGGCGACGGGGCCACGGGGCCGCGGCGAGGGATCCCACTCGATTCCGCCCGGATCTCGGTGCCCAGCAGCCCCGCATCCGCTGCTCCGGCGCCGCGCTCGACTTCTACTACCAGCACGCCGGACGCCCGTCGTCCATTCTGATGCCCAGCTGGGGCGGCGTGTACTCGCCGGTCTCGATGATTTGCGGGACGACCCGGCTCACGGTATTGACCGGCACAGCGAAACCAACCCCAGCCGACGCACCGGAGGGACTCGCGATCCGGGTGTTGACGCGAGGGTGTCCCGCCGGTAGTAGAAAGTCGGCAGCGACAGACACACATTACCCCGCCTTCTGCAATTCGGCAAGGACGCCGTCCTCTTCGTCGAGGTGCGCCTTCAGCATCCAGAGATGCTCGTAGCCCGTGATGCGGCGATAGTGCTTCTCCGTCTCTCGGAACGTCACCGCCGCCCACCGCACCGCCATCTCCTCGCTCTGCCAGCGACTCACCCGATTCGTGTGCTGGCGAACGCCAGCGTGCGACGAGTCGATGATGTTCGTCGTCGTCAGGCAGCGGCGCAGCGGCTTCGGCAGCCCAAGGCGATTGACCGTGAACAACTCCGACAGCCCTTCGCGCAGGCTCCCCGCCGCCGACGGCCACTCCCGCTCCAGCCACGATGCGTACTGCTCCAGCTTCCGGATGCCCTCGTCGGCGTCCAGCTTCCACGCCGCCCGCAGCGTCGAACGCGCCTGCTCGTGCTGCTCCTTCGGAAGATGACCCAAGACGTTCCGGACCTTGTGGTTTCTACAACGTTGCACCAGGTTCGACGACCCGAACACCCGCCCGATGGCCTGCCGCAGCGCCTTAGCGCCGTCGATGACGAACAGACGCCGGCGGTCCGCCCGCAGGCCCCGCGCCACCAGGTCTTCGAGCAGGCCGGCGGTGACCTCCGTGTTCTCCGATGCCCCGCCGCAAAGCCCCAACACGTGCTTGCGGCCGTCGGCATCCACGCCCACCGCCGCCAGCACGTGGTAGTCCCCGAACACGATCCCGTCGAGGTAGACCACCAACACGTCCAACTCACTCAGGTCCCGTTCAACCAACTCCTTGAGAACGCGCGTCCCCGCCTCGATGGTCTCCCGTGAGACCTCGGATTTGCTCACCCCCACCTGATCGGCCATGGACTTGTCGTCATACTGCCCCCTGACTTTATGAGGAGTGCTCAAACAGCGTAGCTTCATCGTCGATCACCTTGATTCGCAGGCCTTTTCTCTTCCCATGATGGACATGCACAGCGTCGAGCTCGCCACGCTTGACACGCTGCAACACGGTCTGGCGCGAGACGCCGAGGATTCGAGTCGCGTCCTGCATCGGCACGTACCCCGCCGGCGTCTGTGCGACGAAGCGGGCGAGAAGCTCTGGGGTGATCCGGACCTGCCATGGTGCTCCGGGCGTGATCTGTTCGCCGGCGATGAATCCATCGTTGATCCACCGGTGCAGCGTCGATGGCGTCATATTCAGGCGCTTGGCCGCTTCCCTGACGCCCACCAAGTCACCGTCGGTCGAGCGGGTCGCTGGATCGAAACACCCGAGTTTCCAGTTGCGGCGCAGGGCGCCGACATGCATCGCTGTGAAGGGGTGGCCGTAGGCGGTCGTCTTGCCCTGGCGGCTCAGGATGCCGGCGATCACGCCATCAGGATAGTGATGGGCCAGCCGGCGTACGAGCTCGAGGGTGTCTTCGTCGGTTCGGATCGGCGCCCGACGCCTCTGGGGGCGTTCGATATCGAGCTCGGTGAGCGTCCCGCCGCGCCAGCGCAGTGTCAGGTGAGCAGTCTGTCCGCCGCGCGGCGCGGTGACGATCACTTCCTTGAGCAGTGTGCGCAGTAGTTCCTTCTTGTCGCGCGCCGTCGTGGTGGGCGCGTCCCAGACCCGCCGCAGATCCGTGCCGAGCGCAAGCATGGCCTTCCGCTCGTCGGCGGTCAGTCCGCGGGGACGCCGCCGTTCGCGGCGTTCGAGTTCGGACTGAGCCTTTTCGAGTTCGCTCAGGCGCTGTTCCCATTCCGTCTCGAGGCCGCGCGCGACGAGCCGATTCTCGGGCTCGACGGCGCGATAGCGTCGCTCGGCGCGCTCGGCTTCGTAGCGCGCCCGTTCGACGGCGAGTCGCCACTGTTCGAGGGCGCTGTCGTGATCGGCCTCGATCCGCTCGGCGGCGCGCAGCGCAGCCTCGAGACCAGCCGGCTGCAGGGCGGCAAGCAGAGCCTCCGATACCGCCTGGTCGATCTGCACGCCCCCGATGGTCAGGCAGTACAAGCCCTGTCCCTGAAGGATGTCCTTCCCGGGGCAGTGATAACCAGGCGCGGTTTGTCGTCCCCGGTAGCGGGTACACAACCGCCGCCCGCAGTGGCCGCACGTCGCGATGCCCTGCAGCAGCGCGCTGCCCTCTCTGACGGCGCCGCCCGCTGCATCCCGCTGCGGCCGCGTGTTCCCGGCGATGCGCTCGAGGTTCTCTTCATAGGTGGGCCAGTCGATATAGCCCGGGTGGTGCTCGGTGATCAGCACTGACCACTCCGAGCGCGGCAGTTGACGTACGCGCTTGCGAACGACGCCGTTTTCGTCGACATAGCGTTCCTGTTGAGACTGGCCGTAGGTGTAGGCGCCGGCATAGGCCGGATTGGTGAGCACCTGATGAATGGCGTCATAGGACGGCGGGACCCAGTGGATGGGACCGTAGTGCACGCGCAGCGGGAACGTCAGCTGCTCGGCGCGGAACCACAGCCAGACGCGGCGCACCGACCCGAGCTCGGCGAACCGTTCGAAGACGGTGCGAATGGCGGCAGTGACCGCTTCGTCGGGATGGAAACGAATCTCGCCGGCGCGCTCGCCCCAGACGAGTCCGACTGGGAGGGCGCGGCGGTACTCTCCGCGCGCCGCCTTGTTCCGGATCCCGCCTTCGAGGCGCGCATGCAGAATGTGCAGTTCGGCTTCGCTCATCGTCCCCTTCAACCCGAGCACGAGCCGGTCGTTGAAGAAGCTCGGATGGTATACGCCGTCGGCGTCGCCGATCAGAGTGTCGGTCATCCCGCACAGGTCGAGCAACTGGTACCAGTCGGCGTTGTTGCGGGCCAGACGCGAGACCTCCAGACCGAGGAGGATGCCGACGCGTCCGAGAGCGACCTGTGCGGTCATGCGGGCGAAGCCGTCGCGCCCTTGCGTCGTCGCGCCGGACAATCCCAGGTCGTCGTCGATCACGGTGACCTGATCGGCGCGCCAACCGAGCTTGCGGGCCCGCTCGGCGAGGTCGTATTGCCGCCGCGTCGACTCACGGTGGTACTTGACCTGCGCGGCGGTGGACTGCCGCACGTACACGAAGGCGGCGCGTCGCAGGTGGGAGGGCTGGACTTTGTTGTCACTCATCGTCGCCCTCCGCCGCTGGTTGGGGTCGCCCCGTCTCCGCCATCAGTCTTGCCAGCACGTCGAGCACGACGATGCGCTGCTCGTCGTCCAGCGCCGTCCACACGTTCGAGCCCGGGCGCGGGGTCTTCAGGAAGCCGAGATCCAGTTGCATGCTCCTCCTCCGTTTCGATGCGACGGAGGAGAGCGTCGACAATCGTCCGTGTCCGCAACAAGTCGGTGATGCTGGCCAGACTCCGTGCGGCACCGGCGCCACGCTGGTTTGCGCCGTCTGCCGCGGCGTCCGTCCACGCCACGGGCACCACCCGCCGGCTTCCATCCGGGAACAGCAATAGGAATTGGCGCTGGCCGTGTCGGTACATCCGCCCCACGACGGCGAAACGCTGGCCCTTGAACGGATGAGCGTCACGGACGATGGTGACGAAGTCCGGAAGGTCTTCGGAATGGGTAGTGTGTCGGGTGTTCCATCGCCGGCAGCACCGTCTCGTACTTGCGAGTCGACACCCCGCGCAGCACCAGCTCCAGCATCCGGTCCGCCAGCCGCTGGTCCGCCTGCAACGCCGTATACGCCGGAATCTCCACCTCGCCCGGCTCGGCGGCCCGCCGCCGCTTCTTGCGCAGCCGCGGCTTGTCGACCTGCAACTGCCGTTCCTTCAACGCCACACGCCCCGCCTGCACGCCGTGCCAGTACACCTCCCGGTCAGCGTCGCGGCGGCCCTGCTCCTTCGGACCCGCCACCTGCGCGGCGCTCATCTGCAGGACGGCCTCGATGGTCGCCCGGCCCATCACGTCGATCACCTCGTCGATGGCCCGCTCGCCCTTCTCCAGCAGTTCGACCAGCGGAATCAGCAGTTGCCCGTCCTTCGCCAGCCAGTCCGCCAGCTCCCGGCTGTTCGGCGTGGACGCGCCCGACACGATCTTGTACGGTTTCTTCATCGGTGGCCTCTCCTCCTTGTTGAACACACCCGACTGATACCACAGCCGGGCAGGAGTCGCCACCGACTTTCCACTACGCCTGGGGCACCCTCGTCGAATATGCTCAATATGCTTCCTCATCATGCCTTGTCAGCTGGGCGCCTTGTCCCTCTCGGTGCAACGCTTCGTAGCAGCGCCTCGATGGCGGTCGCAGCGGCCGCCGTTGCCGGCGGCGGCTGCAGTGGAGGTCGCCGCAGTCCGGCAACAGTGGGGTCGAGGGTCGCGAACATCTGGTCGCCGACGTGCACCTCGGTGCGCGTCAGGGCTCGCAGCAGCGTGCTCTTGCCCGCATTCGTATAGCCGACGATGGACAGGACCGGGACCGCGCGGCGCCCCCCGCCGCTGCCGCCGGTTCTGGCGTTGCGCGGCGAGCTTCTTCAACTCGCGTTCGAGCCGGGTCAGGCGATCCCGGGTACGCCGGCGGTCGACCTCGAGCTTCGTCTCGCCGGGTCCCCCCGTCCGCCAATGCAGCCGGCGAGTCGCGACAGCGAGACCTCGGCGCGCTGCGCGAGCCGCGGGAGCAGGTACTTGAGCTGCGTCAGCTCCACCTGCAGCTTGCCGTCGCGCGTGGTCGCATGTTGCGCGAAGATGTCGAGGATGAGCTGCGTGCGGTCTATCACCCGCAGCTCCATGCGCTCGCCCAGGTTGCGCGCCTGCGTCGGGGTCAGGTCCTGGTCGACGATCACGAGATCGACGTCGCTCTGGCAACTCGCCGATCTTCGCGTGCAGGTCGCGGATCGTCGCCTCGTGCTCCGACGGGCCGGGCGATCCGCCGCGGGCGAACACCTCGTCCAACCCCTCGATCGCCTACCGCTTCCAGGTGCCCACCTGGTTCGGATGGACCTCATGCTTGGCCGCGATCGCCTGCACCGTTCGGTCCCCCCGCAACGCCTTGAGCGCCACCCGTTTCTTGAAGTCCGCCGTGAACCGGCGGCGCCGTTTCGTCGTCACCCCAGTGCCTCCCCAAGCCCTGGAATACACCTTGGCCGGTTGTCCGAAAGACCGAGACCACCTCAGTCTCGGCAGCAGTCCGGCTCAGGTCGCCGGGGGCGCGGACCACGAGGATTGGTTCATCGGCTTCAACATCACGCGGAAGTTCTACTGACTAGTGGTGCGTCACGTCATCATCTTCGGATACGGACATGGGTTACAGCGAGCAATCATCGACGAATCACAGCACCGCACACCCGAACGTTTAATCATGGCGCAGCACTAGAGAGCCACTTGCAAAACTCTTGGGGTCGCGGCTCGGCTCAGTCCTCCGATTCTCGGGGTGAACACCTCAGAGATCCCCTCATTTTCTCATATGAACAAATAGAGCAAAATCCTCCGTTTCACATTAGGAATGTTGGAAAGGTGCGCACTTTGAATTAGAATATGGTTGTATGCATAAACATCAAGACCGGCCAGCCTCATCCCGGCAATGGCTCCGGAGACACGACATCCTGAACTTCATCAGCACCTTGTATGAAGGCGACCTGCATGCCAAACGGGTGCTGTCCTTGGCCAACGCAACCCAGGGCGTGCTGACGAGCGCTTCGCTGGCAATCCATGCCGTTGGGCGCGGCTTGGCCCAGGCCATGGGCACGTTGACCAAGCATGGCGTGAAGCAGGTGGATCGGCTGCTGAGCAATCGAGGCGTCGACGTCTGGGCCTTCTTCGCATACTGGACGCCGTTCATCGTCGCCGCCCGCACCGAAGTGGTCGTTGCGCTGGATTGGACCAGCTTTGCGGCCGACGGGCAGGACACGATCGTGCTGTCGATGGTGACTGGCCATGGGCGCGCAACGCCCCTTCTGTGGAAGACGGTGGCGTCCTCGACGCTGAAGGGTAATCAGCGGCGCTATGAGTACGAGCTACTGTGCCGGTTGCGGGAGGTGCTGCCGGCCGGGGTGAAAGTCACCGTCGTGGCGGACCGGGGCTTTGGGGACTGCAAGCTGTTCTACGCGTTGACGACGGAGCTGGCCTTCGAATACGTGATTCGGTTGCGTGGAGACATCTACGTGACGAGTGCGGGGGGCGAGCGGCGAACGGCCGCCGCGTGGGTCGGCGCCGGGGGGCGTGCGCGGCGGTTGGTGGGTGCTCGGGTGACCGACACGTACGAGCTGCCGGTCGGCGCGGTCGTGTGCGTACAGGATCCGAAGATGGACGAACCGTGGTGCCTGGTGGCCAGCGAAGCGAAGGTCCCGACGCGGGTCCTGATTCGCTACTACGGCAAGCGCTGGGGGATTGAGGCGGGCTTTCGGGACATCAAGGACATGCGCTTCGGGATGGGGCTTTCTTCGATGCATGTTTCGCGCCCGGACCGGCGGGACCGCCTGTTGTTGATCAGTGCGTTGGCGGTCGCCGTGCTGTCGTTGCTGGGTGCGGCGGGCGAGCGCATCGGTTATGACCGCTGGTTGAAGGCGAACACGGTGAAGCGGCGGACGCATTCGTTGTTTCGGCAGGGGCTGATGCTGTACCACCATCTCCCCAATTGGCCCGAGGATCGGATTCGTCCGTTGATGGAGACGTTCGGAAACATGCTCATGGAACAGCGGGTGTGTCGCGAGGTTTTCGGCGTGATCTGATGCTGGCAAAATGAGGGGATGCATGAGGGTGAACACCCCAATTGTTCTGGATTTTGACTCCGTGTTCTGGTCCTGAAGGGCCGGCGGCAGCCAGGAAGCGGAAAACAAGGGGATCGACGTGTTTTCCACCGAGCGTCGGGACACCGGTGGGTGACTGACGCCGGTTGAGCGCCGGGATTGGATGGGCGTTTGCCGGCGGCGCGTTGGCTATGTCACCAGACGCAGGAGCTGGTCGGCGGTGAGCGCCAACATGCCGAACATGCAGTGGCACATCACCTTCGCGGTGCCACGGACCCGGACATGGCGACCACCGAACTCGTCCTTGAGACGGCCATTGACGCGCTCACCCGCCGTACGCTCGTTGTAGCGAACCTGCTCGGCACGCTGGAAGCCGAGATTTTTCAGGCGCCGGGCTTCGGTTCGCAGTTCCTCCGCCCGGGCCTTGTCGCCACGAGGGTTGACGTCAATCAACGGGACGTGGCCGAGTGAGCGGCTGTGCTCCCGGATCTGCTCCGCGTCGTAGGCGGCGTCCATCAGGTCATACAGATTGGTCGTCCGCTCGGCGGACAGAGTCGCCAGCGGAATGGCGGCCTGGCTGTCATGCAGGGAGGCGGACGTCAACAGGCAACTGATCGGAATCTGGCCGTCGGCCACGTCAATGTGCAGCTTGTAGCCGACCCAGGTGGTCTTGTAGCCCTTGCTGTTCTTCTTCGTGCCGACATCGCAGGCGGTCGGCAGATCGTCCAGCATCGCCGGCAGGTTCATGGTCGGCTGCCGTTCGAGACGTGTCAGGACCTTTGGCCGTTCTTCGCCCTTCTTCGGCCGCCCGCGCTTGCGCTTGGGCGGCGGGGGCGGCTTCTCCTTCGTGGCCGGCTTCTCACGGGCCTCGATGGCCGTCGAGTCGCGCGAGAGGTGGCCCACCAGCCGGTCGTGGTGCGTCTCCCGGATCAGCGCTTCGTGCACGCGCTGGGGCAACTGCGTGTCGGCGAACTCGGCAAAGGCGCGCGAGAAGACCGACTCGCTCGGCACCTCGAACTTCCGCTCCCAGCCGCAGAGCCGGCGCAGGGCCACATCGGCGGCCAACCGGTCCAGCAGTGCGCGCGTCGACGGCAGGTCGTAGACCGCCTTGGCCACGAAGGCCCGCGCCATCGCCGCGCGGTCCTTGGGCGGCCGCCCCGGCGCCCGGAAGTACCGGGGAATCAGGCGCTCGATACGGATGACCTCCAGGGTCTGCACCAACTGCTGCTGTTTTTCGGTCAGTGGACCCAACGCCTGCTCCAACCGCGGGAACAGCGTACGCTGGATCGACTCCCAGTAGGGGGCGAACGAGGCGCGCAGGGCATTCATGGCTTGTTGACCGCTCCTGCGAGCTACTGTATATTTACGCGCAGGGGCAATGTCAAGCTGCGGTTCGATGGCCGGTGCGGACCAGATGCGCCAGTACACGGAGCGATACGACGCGCTCAAGGCGGAACTGCAGTCGCTTGGGTTTCTCTTCCAGGGCAGCCTCCAGACCCGCCGGATAGCGTGTGGGAAGACCACCTGCCGCTGCTACCGCGACCCGGACGCCCGGCACGGTCCCTACCACTACTGGACACGCAAGGACCGCGGGAAAACCGTCGGGATGAGGCTCACCGAAGACGAACTTGTCCTCTACCAGGAGTGGATCGAGAACAACCGCGAATTGGAGCGGCTCGTGAAGGAAATGCGCGGCCTCTCTTCGCGCGTGCTTGCCTTCATAACCGGCCGGGAGGCCCCATGAACCCCCGCGTCTCGGACTCGTCGGCGGCGGTGACCGCTACCGCCATCCTTCAGACGCTACGTCCCGCCCACTGACCGTCCCTCGCCCTGCGGCTTCCGGCAAAGAAAACCCGGCCGATTACCGATTTTTGCAAGAGGCTCTAGAACTAGGGCGTGTTAACACTATTGGCCGGATCGTGGTATCGTTCCTGGATGGAGCTCACCGAAACGCAGTACGCACCCATCGCGTCCTGTCTCCCGCGACAGCGTGGCAATGTCAGCATGCCCAATCTGCAGGTGCTCAACGCGATCCTGTACGTCGCCGAGCAGGGGTGCAAGTGGCGAGGGTTGCCGAGGGCGCATTCCCGATTTCCCGGTCACGCGCTCACACCCACCGGCGTCATGGCCATCCGCTGCAAACAGTTCCATCTGCCGGACTTATAGAAAGACCGCAGGAGAAGAATCGCGTCGACGCTCTCCGGTAGCCAATAGATGGAGGCGCCCTTGATGCGGAGATTGATGACGCGACGGATGGCGCTTTCGACGGCACCGCTGCCCCGCGGAAGCCCGAGCCCGACCATTGTGGTGTAGGCGAAACGATGACGGTTCTTCAGGAAGTAGTTGAGGTGCGTGCGGATCTTGCCGGCCGTGCGCCCGCGGCACAGCTCCCGCAGGGCCGTGATCACCTCGTCCACCCGTGCTCGCTTGAGCAGCCCCCGCGTGCGGTTGAGCCAGCGGGTGCGTTGCGTCGCGCTCCAGCGGCGCAGCTTGACCGCGTCGGAGAGTTGCTTCGCGGCATGATAGAAGTCGATCAGCCCCAGCACCTGTGTCGGCGAGAGCCCGAGCGCGGCGATGAGGCGCGGGATGCGTTGCCAGATCCAGGGCGCGCCGTCGGCGATGAAGAGCACCTTGTCAGCGGCGTTGAGGCCGATCTGCCGCGCGTACGACAACAGCAGGGCGAAGACCGCCTCCGGTCCCCGGAGCGTGCCGTCGATGATCGGGGGCCCACGTCTGAGACGGTCGCCCGTCGTCGCCGACGACGTACAGGATGAGGAGCTTCGGTTCCTTCCAGTCGGTATGGAATCGGTTGCGCCCCTTCTTCGTCTTGGGGCCACGCTTCTTGCGCCTCACACGGACGCGGCCCCCGTCGAGGGAGACGACCACCCGCTTGCCGGTCACGCGGTCCAGCAGGCCGCACGCCGCGCTCTGCTGGGCCGCTCGGGCCCGCGCAGCGTAGCGATAGGCGGTCGAGCGGAGGGTCTTGATATCCAGGGCGATGCCGTCGGAGCGGAGCTGCGCCTGCGCTTCGGCCAGCGAGCTGAGCATGGCGACCGCGCGGCTTGCATCCGAGGCCAGCTTCGGCGTGCACCGGTCGTAGATGCCCAGCACCACCAAGGCGGGGTAGAGTCCCGGCCTCCGCTTCGCCCGACGGGCGTGTTTCTCGCGGTAGTACGGCGTCGTGACCGGCACCGTCGTGCCCCGGGAGGTGCGAACGTTGACGGTCTCCAGGCCGTCGCTCCGCATCCGCCAGGGCAGGTGGCGCACGAGGGCGCTCGCCGCGTCGCCAACCGCGGCGGAGCGCACCGCGCGTTGCAGCACGGGGGTGAGGAGGGCGCCGAAGAACTCGTCCGCGATGGCCCGCAGCTGCTCTTCGCACTGCTCCGCTTCCTCTGCCGACCTGGGCGCTGGAGCACGCGCCTCAAACTCCAGCGCCCGCCGGAGGGCAGTGCGCAGGTGGACGGGAATGTTGCCAAGATCGATCTCGCGGCTCGGGGTGTCGATGGCGCTCTTGTCCATTTCAACGCACCATCATGGGCAGTCCGAGCCGTAATGTCCAGTACCACCCTCCCCGTCTGTCCGAAGACCGGCTCAACCTCCCCCAGCCTCACAGTCCATCTTTGCCTACACACTGTTCCGGGAAATCGGGAATGCGCCCGTTGCCGAGGCGCTTTGGGAACTGGCACACGATCTACACCCGCATGAATCGTTGGTCCAAGAACGGGGTGCTCGACCGGGTCTTCGAACACCTGCAACGCGCCCAGTTGATCCGCATCAAGTTGGAGGCGGTGTCGCTGGACAGCACCATCGTCAAGGTCCATCCTGACGGCACGGGGGCTCGAAAAAAAACGGCCCCCAAGCCATCGGCAAATCCCGCGGCGGGTGGACCACCAAGATTCATCTGGTTGCCGCGGATGCTCGAACGGCATTGACGTTTGCGCTCTCGCCCGGCCAGGCCCACGACGGCCCGGAGGGCCGGAAGCTCCTGACCAGCCTGGGGCCGCAAGATGCCGAATTGGCCTTGGTGATGGACCGCGCGTGCCAGGGCGACGAAACCCGCCAACTGGCGCTGGACCTCGGATTCACACCAGTGGTGCCGCCGAATAACAGGCCCTAGACGCCGTACAGGAGGAAGGCGCCAAAAACCACGCCGAACACCAACCACAGACGAACGAGTGTAGTGGGTATGCGTTCGAACCAGCCAAGGAGCGCGCGGAGCCTCGCCCGGCCGAACAAGGGTAGCGCGATGGCCGCAGCGATCGAGATCCAGCCCAGTACCGCGAACAGGGTCGGAAACCTGGCCGGAGGGGCCGCGACGATCAGCGCCACGCCCAACACGACTCGGGAGCCAATGCCAACGTAGAGGCCCGAATCCCTGTTCATCGAGCCCGTGACCAGAGCGATCAGTCGGTTCGGAACCACGAACCCCCACACAGACAGCGCGACGATCACGACACCGAAGAGGTAAACGGTGTACTGCGAGATGAGAACCGTCATGGTGATGTCCTCGATTCAGTCTTCGACGTGCTCGACGACGAGCATGTAACCGCACCCGGTTTCGAGGGTGTCCCCGCCGGTAGTTGAAAGTCGGCAGCGACAGACACACATTATCGGCGAAGGCGGCGCGGGCGCGCGGGGCGGCGGCGAAGGACGAGGTGGAAGATCCCGCTCGGGCTCAACCCCGGGGGCCAGCATCCGGGCCAGCCAGGGGTCCTTCGTACCGCGCCGCCGTCGCCACCGAGCGCCGCGGCCACCTCGCTGGCGATCACCGACGGCCGCGGCGGCCGCCGACGTGATCGCGCTGAAAGTGAAGTCTCGCGCTGGCTGTGGCTGGTTGGTTGTGCTCAAGCCGATGCGAATGATGTCGGCTAGAGCCCGTTCCCGTCGGCGTGCCGTCCTGGCGGCGCGGAACGGACGAAGGCTTCTTGCCGCCTGCTCGGCCACAGCTCGGGCGGCATCGCGGTCCACTACGAGGCGGTGCGTCGGTCGGTGCGCTCCACGAGGTACTGCCGGCCGTCGACCACGTGGGCGACGGGATCCGCTGACCGGCGACCCGAGGTTCACCTCCACAGCACCTCGCCCGTCTCGTCGTCGAGGACGCGGCAGCGGTCGGTGACCATCCCGAACGCGAGGCCTCCGGGTTGAGGCCTCCGGGTTTTAGCTGGGGCGCTGGCCAGCGCTGGTATACTTCAAGGCGTCACGAAAGGCTGGAGGTGCGCCATGTTGCGAGTGCTCGTGCTCCTCGCGTCGGTGTTGGGTCTTCTCAGCGGGCACCCTCTTGGTGCCCAGACCTGCGATCCCGCCGGAGATGTGAAGTTCGTCTGCGGCACGACCAATCCGGAAGATCTCTACCCGGTTCCGGGCGCCCCTTGGGTAATCGCATCGGGACGATACTCCGCTACGGAAGGTCCCCTCTACGCGGTGAGCCTTCGTGATCACCGCGCCCAGGAGATCTTTCCCGCGGGAGCGTTGCCGCCAGAGCACGACCGGGATACCTATCGCGCCTGCCCCGGTCCGAACAACGTGTTCCAGCCACACGGACTGACCCTGCGGGAGGGCCGCGGCGATGTGCACACACTCTACGTGGTTGGTCATGGCGCGCGCGAGGCCATCGAAGTCTTTACGCTGGACGTCGGCGGCACCCTGCCCACGATGAAGTGGATCGGATGCATCCCGGCACCGGAGGGCACCAGCCGCATCAACTCCATTACGGCGCTGCCGGACGGCTATCTTGGCGCGACGAACTTCGACCGCGAAGGTGGGGAGCTCTGGGAATGGCATCCCACGACGGGCTGGGTCGAAGTGCCCGGTAGCCAGATGCCCGGTCCCAACGGTCTCGTGTCCTCGGATGATGGGCAGTGGTTCTTCATTGGGGGCTGGAGCGATCGGGCGCTCGTGCGGCTGTCACGCGGCCAGAGTCCGGTGCGCGTCGACCGGATTGCGGTTGGCTTCAACGTCGACAACGTGCGCTGGGGAACCGCTGGCAAAGTCATCGTCGCCGGCCACCTGACCCAGTGTGAAGACGTTGATCCTTGTGAGCCGTCGGCCGCTCGCGTGGCCGAGGTCGATCCGACGACGTTTGAAGTCCGGCAGCTGGTGGACTACAAGGGAAACGAGTTCTTCAAGCTCGGCACCGTGGCCATTGAGGCGAATGCTGAGATCTGGATTGGCGGGATCAGGGGCAGTTATGGGATCGCCCGATTCCCACGCTAGACGGAAACGTCAGCTGAGAAATATGGTGGAGGCACTGTCAGCGCGCGCTCGTCCCCCGACAGGCCGGCCGCCGCCGGCTGGGTGTAACGGCTCGACGACCGAGGACTGTGCATTCCGGTAAAACCGATCACCCGTTCCGGCGGCAAACCGATCACGGTCGAGGCGTCGCCCAACTGGTATCCCTCGCTCAGCTCCAGCAGCCCCGTCGATCCGGCGGCAACACTCGGCTCAGCAGCCACCGTCACATCGTCGTGGGCGGCGTCACGGCCATTCGCGGTGTGTCAGCAGGCCACGCCGGGCGGTGGTCGGAAGGAGGGGTGAACACGCCAATGCCTACGAAGCGCGCCGTCCTTGCTGAGCTGACCGCCGAACGATTAGCAGCGCGGACTTCCGACACTGCACGTTCTCGAACATAAGCTTCAAGGACGCCACCATAGATTCAGGGAAGTTCCTGAATTGCGTCGGATCTGCAAGGGGATCTGGGGCTCGGTTAGCAGCCCATATATGGACTCCACCGACTCCACCATGTAGGAGATCTCGGTGGTGTTCACCTCGTGCAGATTCGCGCCGCCGGGCGAGTCCTGCGGACGGAACACGCCGTAGACGCCGACCCGGTAGTCGCCGGTCACCTCGACCACGCGAATCGGCCGGTCGCTGACCCGATCCCGCGGGAGTGCGTTGATGAACCTCTGAATCTCGGCCGACGTGACGTCGTTGGCCTGCGGCCCGTCCTGCGCCGCGGCCGACGCGGCCACGAAGACGATGAGCATCGCTGGAACGACTCGGCGCATGTGAATTCTCCTTTCCCCGCATCCAACTCCCGAGACCGGAATGTACCATCGAAACTATTGCCGAGCACTGAGCCATGTCCACACTGACCATCCGTCTCCCCGACGACACGCACGCACGGATGAAGGCTCTCGCGCGACAACGCGCCATGAGCGTCAATAAGCTCATGGAAGAGGCACCATCGCCGTCACCCAGCATGACGCGGAGACGCGGTTCCGAGCGCTCTCTCCGCGCGCGGATCCATAGACGAGGGGCTCCGCGTCCTCGACAAGCTGGATGATGCACTCGGCGGCGAATGACGGCACGCTGCTCCGAATCCCGGCGGCCGACGAACTCCACGCATCGGCGTCACCGCCCGGCAAGGAGTCCAAGGCGATGGCGGAGGGTGCACGACTCCTCGATGTCACGCGGATCTGCGCCGAGCTCGATGGTTGCAGGACCGAGAGCGGATAGACTCAAGCCCGTGCGCATTGTCCCACGTGACGATCCGACGAAGATCGGCGCCCTTCGCCCCAGGCAGGCCGGTCTGAAACTGGCGCTCTTGCCGATTTTGTTGCCCTCGAGCGCAGTCCATGTCGATTTCGAGCAAGCCTGCGACCGTGCTACGCTGCCGATCGTTGACGATCCGGAGCGAGTGGAGCAACGGACAGGTCCTGGCTCCGGTCGAATCGGTCCGCCGGGCGTTCGACGCTGGCGAGGCCGTGTGCTGAATGGAGTCGGCGGCGAGGACGGACCCCGCGCAGCTGGTTCCGGAAGCCGGCCGTGTTCCGGCACGAGCAGGTTAATGCCGCCGGCGGCTCGAGCGCGCCGTTGCCGAGGTGCTTGTCGCAGAAGCCGCAGCGCATCCCCATCAGCACGTCCAGGCGGCGGTGCAGCCCGCCGATGCTCTCGCGCCGGCACTCGCGCTCGATGTAGATGCGGAACAGCGCTCCCAGTCTGCAGCGCGCCGAGCGTGATCGCCACGCCGAGCGTGTGCGCGTCCGTCCAGGGTCCGTCGAATATGATGGTCTCCGTGGGCTTCGGTCGTCGCCTGCCAGGGTGGTGCTCGGCTCGACGACGCGCGGTTGGCGCCGTTTCAAGGAGCGGGAGCCGTTGGTCCTCGTTCTCGACGGGTGTTGCCCAGTGCAGCCGTTGGGCGGTTTCCGCTCCGTCATCGCGGTCTGACGGGCTCCGGGGTCATTCGCCGGATGCGCAACGCGCAGCCCTCGGCTGCCTCGTCGGTCTCCAGTGCCCTCTCGTTGGCTACCGCCGCGTGGTCCCGGATCCGGATCCCCTCGCTCCGGGCGCCCCGTCCTATCTGGCAAAGCCTGTCCGATCCAGGTGTCGGCGTGGATCCGACAGCGGTGGTCAGATGGGGCGCGTGTACGAGCAACTGCATCACGAAGCCTGCGAGAAGCGCCTCGTCCGACACACTTCAGGGCAGCGCGAGGCTGGACGAGGAAGAGCCGACGGCTAGTAGAGGACGCCCCATGACACCAGAAGAAAGAAAAGAACTGAAGGTTATTAAGGACCGCATTAGTATGGTGACACTATGCGGTGATATAGCGCAGGCTCGGCTTCTTGAAGAACCCACGCAACAGGGCTGGCGTCCGCTGTAAGGACCGCATGTGGCCGAGGACGTAGCGTTTGAGTTCCTGCGGCGTCTGCAGCAGGCGTTTGCGAACCCCGTGTGTCTTCAGATGGTTCCACACGAGTTCATCCGGATTGAGTTCCGGGGAGTACGGCGGCAGGAAGAACAGCTCAAGGTGGCCGTCCGTCGACGCTACGAACTCCTGGACCGCTTTCGCCCGGTGCGAGGAATGCTGATCGACGATGAGGAAAATCGGCTGCGTCTGATTGTGCAGTAAGCGCTTCAGAAATGCGATGAAGCGCACCGCCGTCATCCGCCCGTCGACCACCATGAACCGCAACACGCCCTGCGGACTCACCGCCGACACCAGATTGAGCCCGAACCGTTTGCCAGTCGCCGGCACCACCGGTGTTTGGCCCATCGGCGCCCACGTGGTGCCCGAATGATGGCTGTTCGACCGCACGCCCGCTTCGTCCGCAAAGAAAATCTGCGCGCCTGCCTTACGGGCTTTCGCCTGAATCGCAGGATAGTCGACCGTCAGCCACTCCCGGACCTTGGCGGGCACCTGTTCAATCGCCCGGCGAACCGGCCGCTGGGGCGTGAGCCCCAGCGAGCGCAAGAGCCGCCCAACTGAGGCCAGGCTCAGGGTCACGCCGCAGTGCTGCCGAATCAGGTGTCGGACCATCGCCCGCGTCCAGAGGGCGAACTCGAACTGCAACTGCAGCGGGTTGTTCTGCGTCACCGTGCGATACACCCAGGCGCGCTGCTGGTCCGTCAGCTTGGGTGGCCGTCCCGGAATCGGCAACGCCCGCAGCGCCTCGATACCACCGGCGCGATACTTGTTCAGCCAGTCATAGATTACAGTGCGGGCGAATCCCATCACCCGCATCACCGCGGAGGGGGCTTCCCCGGCTTCAACCCGCTGTACTGCCTGTATGCGAATGTCTTCGAGTGCCTTGTGGTCAAGCGAACGACCATCGCGTTTCCTCACACTCTCCATTATATAGTGTCAGGTAACTTATTTCCAGCTTAATAGCATCGAATCCAGAATCAAGACCGACGGCAAGTTCCGGCTCGCGGCCCGCGCGTGGATGAAGGGAAGCGATCTTAGTACTGTCGCGGAACTGCCCCTGATTACAAAGTCCGCCGATGCGCTACATGCGGTTCGTTTCCTGGATGACGAGCTGTGCGGGGTTCTTGACCGGCAGCGTGGAGAACTCGGGCGGCGCGTGGATGAACAGCTGGGACGACGCCGCGAGGATCTGCTTAGCGCGGCGGCGGAGGCCGGGCGCCGAGCACTGCGGCGGCACGACTACGACCACGTTGACTGCTTCAGAGTAAGGTGCAAGGGGGCTCGTGTGACGTTGGAACTCGGCAGCGAAAAGTGGGGAACGTTCGACGAAACCGACGGTCGCAGGGTCTTCGACCGGGTCATGGACGCGCGATCTGAACTGGACGGATTCCCATTCTCAAGGGACTCCTTCTTCGACGCCATCAAGGACGCCGTCCGCACGGCAAGAGCGAAGGAACTGGCCCCCGACGGAAAGGTTCCTATCCGCGAGCTGTACCCGTTGGTCGTCGTAGAACGGCAGCTCCGCGACCGAGCGTTCAAGAAACAGCCGAGTGCACGTCACTTCAGCGACTACCCGCTGTGCCAGTTCATCTACGACCTAGCGCGTTTCGGGCAGTCAGGGTGGCTCGGCGGCCGCGGGGAACGGCTTTGCAGCCGGACGCCGAACATGGGCACGATCGCCGGTCGCGGCGCTGTTACACTGCCCATGCTCGAGGGGACGGGGTCGACGGAGCAGAGCCCGCAGGTCGCGGTCCTCTGGATCGAGAAGGCGTCAACGTGATGCGTGCCGAAGAGACTCTGGCCCGCTTGGCCCAGACCGGGACCCCCCCGGACGGCGCAGACATCGCTCGCATCTCCGCCGGCATTGGGGACGCTCTCGAGCGCATCGTCGACGAGACGTTTCCGTTCGTCACCGGTGGCGGTAGTGATCTGCAGTTTATACTCGCGCCGTACGGTCGCGGCAAGACGCACTTTCTCAAGGCAATCGAATACCGCGCTCGGGAGCATGGATTCGTCACCGCGTACGTCGACTGCCAGGATGGTGACAGTCCCTTCAGATCCCTACCGCAAACATACCGAGCGATCGCGCGCAGCATGATGCCGCCCCTGCGGCAGTCGTTCTCCGGGAGCTCGGGCGTCGCCAGGGTGATCGAAGCACAGTTCACGGGGAGCGGCGCCGACGAGCAGCAGTTGGTTATCGAGCGGATCGGGTCAAACAGCACGCTGGCGCCCGACTACCGCAACTTGGTGCGGTCCTACGCCGGGTTCATCAGGGGCGACGACGACGAGCCGTTCGGCGATGACATCGAGGCGCTATTGGCCGGGGAGGTCGGTTACCGGGTGACACTTGGGGCGCTATATCGCAAGTACCCGTTGACTCTCCGTCCTCTGGGCAAACTCGGACTCAGAAGCGCCGGCGTGTGGCTGAGGTCGTTGCTCGCGTTGCCGCGCATTCTCGGGTATCCAGGACTGGTCGTACTGTTCGACGAAACGGACGCCGCACTGAACCGAGGCGGTGCACGCCAAAGGCAACGACACATGGCTCACATCAGAACATTCGTTGACCACTTGGCGGTCGGATCGTTCAGCGGCTGCGCGGTCTACTATGCGGTGTTGGAGGACTTCGTCGAGATGGCCGACCAAAGTCTCGGGGCGCTCGGCCAGCGCATTGAGCGGTATCGTTTTCGAGAAGCGCGGAATCAGCGGGCCGTTTCGGTAAGTCTGGACGAACTGACCGAACCGGGGCCGCGGAACCCCCGCTTCTTCGAGGAACTCGCGGGGCGTATCGTGGATCTGGGAAGGGAGGCGGGATTGACTTCCGACGTCAGTGCGCGGGTACTGAAGCGGCTGACCGGGGAAGCGGAGCAGTACGCCGAAGCTCTTTCCGAGGGCAAGGTGCGCGACTTCGTCAAGTTCGCAGCAGCGAGTGTTGCCCAGGAGGTGATGGCGCATGCGTCCTGACGCGGGTGGAATGACAGAAGACGACGCGTCCCAACTTTGGGCGATGCTGGGTGCTGAAGGCAAGGCGCCTCCGGAGCTCGTGTATGCGTCTCATGTGTTGCCCAGTTACTCGGTTGCGATCCAACCGTGGTTGGATCGGTTGGCATCCCGGTTTCTTCGGCAGCTCTGCCGCAAGAACGCACATTTCAAACTGGTGCTGGCGCCGTATGGTGGGGGTAAGACGCACTTCCTGCTCGCCCTCGGCGCCAGAGCGCTCGAAGAGAACTTCGCGGTCGCGTACGTGCCGTGTGGCGAGAGCATCAGTCTGGAGAGTCCGTTGGACATCCACCGGGAGGTGATAAAGAAGTTGCAGCTTCCCCAACAACGGAGTCCTGGACTGCGAGCTCTGATCGGCCATATCGCGCAGAGGAAACGGCAGGAGATCCGCGTTCACGGCGCGCCCGATGTCGACGTGGCATTTCGACGGTGGACCGACAGTATTCAGAGAACCGACTACCCCGAAAACGCTTTTGGGCGTGTGATGGCGGCAGCGCTTCGTGGCGTGGACGACAGGTCGTCCACCGGCGAGGCAGCCGTGAGGTGGCTGCAGGGCGACACGGAAACACTGACCCGGGACGAAATGCGGGAGCTGCGGCTCGCGAAAGTACCGGCGGCCAACAAGAAGGAGTTCGGCAGGAACCTTCTCTTCTCGTCCGTCAGGTTCCTGGCAGAAGCCGGGGTACACGGCCTCGTGGGGCGCATTCCCGATTTCCCGGTCACGCGCTCACACCCACCGGCGTCATGGCCATCCGCTGCAAACAGTTCCATCTGCCGGACTTATAGAAAGACCGCAGGAGAAGAATCGCGTCGACGCTCTCCGGTAGCCAATAGATGGAGGCGCCCTTGATGCGGAGATTGATGACGCGACGGATGGCGCTTTCGACGGCACCGCTGCCCCGCGGAAGCCCGAGCCCGACCATTGTGGTGTAGGCGAAACGATGACGGTTCTTCAGGAAGTAGTTGAGGTGCGTGCGGATCTTGCCGGCCGTGCGCCCGCGGCACAGCTCCCGCAGGGCCGTGATCACCTCGTCCACCCGTGCTCGCTTGAGCAGCCCCCGCGTGCGGTTGAGCCAGCGGGTGCGTTGCGTCGCGCTCCAGCGGCGCAGCTTGACCGCGTCGGAGAGTTGCTTCGCGGCATGATAGAAGTCGATCAGCCCCAGCACCTGTGTCGGCGAGAGCCCGAGCGCGGCGATGAGGCGCGGGATGCGTTGCCAGATCCAGGGCGCGCCGTCGGCGATGAAGAGCACCTTGTCAGCGGCGTTGAGGCCGATCTGCCGCGCGTACGACAACAGCAGGGCGAAGACCGCCTCCGGTCCCCGGAGCGTGCCGTCGATGATCGGGGCCCACGTCTGAGACGGTCGCCCGTCGTCGCCGACGACGTACAGGATGAGGAGCTTCGGTTCCTTCCAGTCGGTATGGAATCGGTTGCGCCCCTTCTTCGTCTTGGGGCCACGCTTCTTGCGCCTCACACGGACGCGGCCCCCGTCGAGGGAGACGACCACCCGCTTGCCGGTCACGCGGTCCAGCAGGCCGCACGCCGCGCTCTGCTGGGCCGCTCGGGCCCGCGCAGCGTAGCGATAGGCGGTCGAGCGGAGGGTCTTGATATCCAGGGCGATGCCGTCGGAGCGGAGCTGCGCCTGCGCTTCGGCCAGCGAGCTGAGCATGGCGACCGCGCGGCTTGCATCCGAGGCCAGCTTCGGCGTGCACCGGTCGTAGATGCCCAGCACCACCAAGGCGGGGTAGAGTCCCGGCCTCCGCTTCGCCCGACGGGCGTGTTTCTCGCGGTAGTACGGCGTCGTGACCGGCACCGTCGTGCCCCGGGAGGTGCGAACGTTGACGGTCTCCAGGCCGTCGCTCCGCATCCGCCGGGGCAGGTGGCGCACGAGGGCGCTCGCCGCGTCGCCAACCGCGGCGGAGCGCACCGCGCGTTGCAGCACGGGGGTGAGGAGGGCGCCGAAGAACTCGTCCGCGATGGCCCGCAGCTGCTCTTCGCACTGCTCCGCTTCCTCTGCCGACCTGGGCGCTCGAGCACGCGCCTCAAACTCCAGCGCCCGCCGGAGGGCAGTGCGCAGGTGGACGGGAATGTTGCCAAGATCGACCTCGCGGCTCGGGGTGTCGATGGCGCTCTTGTCCATTTCAACGCACCATCATGGGCAGTCCGAGCCGTAATGTCCAGTACCACCCTCCCCGTCTGTCCGAAGACCGGCTCAACCTCCCCCAGCCTCACAGTCCATCTTTGCCTACACACTGCACTGCTCCGGGAAATCGGGAATGCGCCCGGCGGAGCTGCGCCTGCGCTTCGGCCAGCGAGCTGAGCATGGCGACCGCGCGGCTTGCATCCGAGGCCAGCTTCGGCGTGCACCGGTCGTAGATGCCCAGCACCACCAAGGCGGGGTAGAGTCCCGGCCTCCGCTTCGCCCGACGGGCGTGTTTCTCGCGGTAGTACGGCGTCGTGACCGGCACCGTCGTGCCCCGGGAGGTGCGAACGTTGACGGTCTCCAGGCCGTCGCTCCGCATCCGCCAGGGCAGGTGGCGCACGAGGGCGCTCGCCGCGTCGCCAACCGCGGCGGAGCGCACCGCGCGTTGCAGCACGGGGGTGAGGAGGGCGCCGAAGAACTCGTCCGCGATGGCCCGCAGCTGCTCTTCGCACTGCTCCGCTTCCTCTGCCGACCTGGGCGCTCGAGCACGCGCCTCAAACTCCAGCGCCCGCCGGAGGGCAGTGCGCAGGTGGACGGGAATGTTGCCAAGATCGACCTCGCGGCTCGGGGTGTCGATGGCGCTCTTGTCCATTTCAACGCACCATCATGGGCAGTCCGAGCCGTAATGTCCAGTACCACCCTCCCCGTCTGTCCGAAGACCGGCTCAACCTCCCCCAGCCTCACAGTCCATCTTTGCCTACACACTGCACTGCTCCGGGAAATCGGGAATGCGCCCGCGATGATGTGAGCCTCCTGCTCGCCGTCGAGCAGTTTGGGGACCGGGGGGAACTCCCGCCGTTTTCGCTCCAGCGCCTGCTCGAACCCTTCCAGCACGCATCGTTGGCGAACGTTCTCGACCGTCTTGGTGCGGCAGGAAAAGGCGTCGGCGATCTGCTGATCGGTCCACGCGGGCCCGTCCGCATCGGCCTTCACGAGCATCTGCGCGCGGCGCACTTTCTCGCTGCTCCCGTTGAGCTTGCGGATCGTCTCTCGACAGATCTCGCGTTCCTGGGCTGTGAGTCGAACGATGTACTTTTTCTGCGGCATGGGAACTCTCTCGGTTCGAGACGAATTCCCCGATAGTCCTAATGTTTACTCATGGCGAAGCACTAGTGGTTCGTCACGTCATAATCTTCGGATAGACGGACTTGAGTTTGCCGCGCGCATCGTCGACCTTCATCTGCCAGTCGACGCCGCGTTGGATGCCGTTGACGTCGGCCGACCACGCCGACACTTCGGCGTGCAGCGGCTCGAGGTCGCCGATGCGGCGCCCGTGCAGGCATTGGCGCGTCATCGAACTGAGTTCGTTCTCCGCGATGTTCAGCCAACTGCCGTGTTTCGGCGTGTAGCAGAACTCGATGCGACGAACCAGTTCCCGTGCCCGGGTCGGCTCGAACACTTCGTAGAAGGCGCCCTTCGTGTGCGTGTTGAGGTTGTCGCAAACCAAGGCGATCTTCTCGCACTCGGCGTAGCGTCCTTCCAACAGGCCGGCGACCTCCACCGCCCAGTCCGCCTTCGTACGCCGGGCCCGGGCCGTCGCCTGCCGCCAACTCGCCAGCGGTTCGCTGAACAGGAAGATCGAGGCCGTGCCGGCCCGTTCGTACTCGTAGTCGACACGCCGCGGACGGTTCTTCGTGGCCGCCATCGGTGCGCGGGTTTCCTTGACCAATTGCACCGGCTGCTCGTCCATGCACACGACGGGACAATCCGGATCGTAGGGTTTCTGATACAGGTCCAGGACCTGTTCCATGTTCGCCACGAACTCGGCATCGGCCTGCGGCGGGATCACCCAGTATTCAAGCTTCCGCTGCGTCATCCCGTTTTTTTCAGCGTCCGCCGGATGGTCTCGTGGCTGATCGACTCGACGATCGCCAACTCGACGACCCGGCGCGCCAACAGGCGCAGCGACCAGTTCGCGTAGCCCTTCGGGGGCGGCCCCAGACGCAGCGCGATGATGTGAGCTTCCTGTTCGCCGTCGAGCAGTTTGGGGACCGGGGGCGACGCACGCCGTTTGCGTTCCAGCGCCCGCTCGAACCCTTCCAGCACGCAGCGTTGGCGAATGTTCTCCACCGTCTTGGTGCGGCACGACAAGGCGTCGGCGATCCGCTGGTCGGTCCTGCCCGTCCCGTCCGCATCGGCCTGCAAGAGAATCTGCGCGCGGCGCACCTTCTCGCTGCTTCCCTTGAGCTTGCGGACCGTCTGCCGACAGACCTCGCGTTCCTGGGTGGTGAGTCGAACGATGTACTTTTTCTGCGGCATGGGAACTCTCTCGGTTCGAGACGAGTTCCCCGATAGTCCTAATGTTTACACGTGGCACAGCACTAGAGGTTCCGGCCGGCGCCGAAACACGCGCCCTTCGGCCATGCAGCCGAGAGCGGATGCCGTTCGTAGCGGGCGGGTGTAGGCGCCGCGGCGGCGATCACGTCAGAATCCCCAGCGACCGCGCGTACTCGATCGCGTCTGCCCGCTTGCTGACGGGTGCACGACAAGAAAGTTGAGGGTTTTTCCGTACGGGGGGTATCGAGCAAGCGCTGATCGTCCGATTCCTCGGGTAGGAGGACTCCGACCATGCCCGAGGCGCAGTTGACGGAACGGCTCGCTGGCGCGGCCGAAAAAGGGGGCTTCAAGGAGGAGATGTTCGCCGCCTTGAAGTCGGCGGTCGAGGCCGATGTCGACGCGTTCCTCAGGCGGGGGAGCGTGAATGCGCAGGACTTCGAGACGCTCCTGCAGACGGTTCGCCGCCGCGCGCTCGCCACGGCGACCCGGGTTGTAGAAGCGGCTGGGGCGCAGCGCTCGTAGCCGCTATCGGGGCCGAAGTCGATGCGCTCCTCGGTCCCGGGGGCGCCGAGGTGGCGGACTTCGAGGCCCTCGAACAGGCAGTCCGTCACCAAGCTCTCGACATCGCCGCGCAGTGGATGGCGCAGCGCTTCAACGCGGACGATTCCGACCATTCGGGTTCGACCACAGCGTGCGCCTGCGGCCGGCGGGCGCGCTACGCCGGCCGTCGCCCGAAGACGTTCACCACGCTGTTGGGGCCGGTTACCCTGCAACGCGCCTACTACCACTGCGACGCCTGCCGCAGCGGGGTGTGTCCGCGCGACCAGGCCCTGGGTCTGCAAGGTAGCTCGCTGTCACCGGCCATCACGCGGCTGGTGGGACTGACGGCGGCCGAGGGCAGCTTCGCCAAGGCGAGCGAGTGGTTGACCGCCCTGGCCGGGGTGGATGTCGAGACCCGGCAGGTCGAGCGCTGTGCCGAGGCGCTCGGACGCGACATCGCTGACGACGAGCGCTCGGTCACCGAGCAGACCGCCGCGGCGCCCGTGCCGACGATGTACCTGGGGCTGGACGGCACCGGCGTGCCGGTGCGCCCAACCGAGGTCGAAGGCCGCCGCGGCAAGCAGCCCGACGGTTCGGCCAAGACCCGCGAGGTCAAGCTGGCCACCGTGTGGACGGCCGAAGGGCGCGACACACAAGGCCACCCCGTGCGCGATCTCGGGTCGGTCAGCTACAACGCCGCGGTCGAAAGCGCGGCCAGCCGCGACACCGACCCGCAGCCGGCCGCTTTCGCACAACGGGCCTATCGAGAGGCAATACGGCGCGGTTTCGACACCGCAGCCCAGCGCGTCGTCCTCGGCGACGGCGCCGCGTGGATCTGGAACTTGGCCGCCGAACAGTTTCTCGGCGCCATCGAGATCGTTGATATCTACCACGCGAAACAGCACCTGTGCGATGTCGCCAAGGCCATCTACGGCCCCGGGACCGACTTGGCTGACCGGTGGGCCAGGGACCGGCGCGCCGAACTCGACGCCGGCCGGCTGTGCGCCGTCGTCGCCGCGCTGCGCATCCATGTCGAGACCACGCCCGAGGCGCGAAAGTGCATTCACTACGTGTTCGGGAACCGACACCGCATGCGCTATCCGCAGTTCCGCGCCAGGGGCCTGTGCGTCTCGTCGGGCGTCGTCGAGGCCGGATGCAAGCAGATCGGCGACCGGCTCAAGCGCGCCGGCATGCGCTGGACCGTCGCCGGGGCCAACGCCATCATCGCGCTGCGCTGCTGCATCCTCAGCGGACGCTTCGAGGACTTCTGGGAGCGGCGAGCCGCAAACGCCGCCTGACGCTCATCTGTAGAGTCGACGACTGGCGCGGTGGCGGTAGGCGGATGGGGGTAGCTGTTCCCGGCGGCTTTCGCACGTTGCCGGTGCCTCACTCCCCGCCGTGACTCCGTTTCCAGTCGCCGCTCATCGAACCGGACGTGCGGATTTCCCGCATCCGGCTCTCGGACGAGATCATGCCTTCGCCCACGGAAGGCTCGCCGTTCGCGGCGCAAGGCTCGTGAGCCCGTACTCCTCCTGGAGTCGCTCGTTCGAGAAGCGCACGTACTTCCCGGACCGCGCCTTGTGCTTGCGGCAAAGCCACTGGCGCAGCCGTCGCGTGGTGTGCTGGTCAACGGCGCGATACGCCGGACTCACCTGCCCAAGGGTGAAGTAGTTCGCCCAACCGGACAACACCCGGTTGAGGCGAGACACCATCTCCTTCGGCGACAGCAGCCCGCTGCGCGGCTTGGTCAGCTCGCTCACGCGGCGGCAGATGCTCCGGACGCTCTCCCGACTCGGACGCGTGCCGATGTAGGCGGCTCCCGTGTCCGGCCGGTAGTTGCGGCCAATCCGGTAGCCGAGGAACGTCATCGGTTCCTCCGGCACCCGGCAGCAGCGGGTCTTCTCGGCGTTCATCGGCAGCTTCAGACGCTCCAGCAGGCCCTCGACCGCCGTCAGCATCTCTGCCGCCGGCACCTTACCGAGCACCGCGAGGTGAGTCGCCCGGGGGAATCTCACCCCCGGGCGCTCGCAGAACTGTACGTGAACGTCTCCGCTCATACAGCTCCCATCATCCAGCCGCCGGCGTCACCCCCAGCAGATGCCAATGGGCGAACAGCCGGGGCTCGCGACGAGCAAGGCCACCGAGCCAGTGACTGGCTCGACGGCGATGTCGCCGTAGCCTCTTGTATTTCCGCATGGCCCATCGAACCAACAGGCCATTGAAGTGGCGAAAGACCGGATACAGGGCCGATTTGTAGAAACGGCCGTAGTATTGAATCCACCCTCGAAGGACAGGATTCCACATGCGGGCCAGGTCGTCGATGGCCTTGTCGCTGCGCCGAGGGAGGTGCCGACGTCGCAGCGCTTGTCGCATCCGCGTCGCTGCCGCATTACTCACTGCCGGCGCGAAGTTGATGAAGTACTTACCCCACCGATTCTTCGACCGACGCGAGCGAAACGTGTATCCCAAGAAGGTGAACTGCTCCGTGGGATACTGCCCCGGCCGGTCGTCATCCTTACAGTAGACGATGTGCGTCTTCTCCGGATGGACGTCCAGCCGGCATTGCGCCAGACGACGTTTGATGTGCGACAGGACCTGCTGCGCCTGCGTCTCCGTCCGACAGTGCGCGACGATATCGTCCGCGTACCTCTCGAACGGAACGTCCGGGTGCGTCGACCGCATCCAGTCGTCGAACGCGAGGTGCAAGAAGATATTGGCCAGGAGCGGGCTCGCGACGCCCCCTTGGGGCGTCCCCATCGTGCGCGGCACCAGAGTTCCGTCTTCCTGCTGCATGGGAGCGGTTAGCCACCGCTGCACATAGAGCAGAATCCACCGGCACCGGGTGTACTTCCTGACCGCACGCATGACGAGCGCGTGGTCCAGGTTGTCAAAGAAGCCGCGGATATCCAAATCGATCACCCAGTCATAACGCCAGCATCGCTGCCGGGTTGTCGTGAGTGCGTCGATCGCGGACTTCCGCGGGCGATACCCATACGAATCGGGGTGGAATTGCGGCTCCACGTCCGGTTCCAGGTACATCTTGACGACCGTTTGGGCAATTCTGTCGGCGACAGTGGGAATGCCCAAGCGTCGCTCACTTCCGTCCTTCTTCGGTATTCCAACCGACCGGACTGGAGGCGGGAAGTACGTGCCCGACGACATCCGATTCCAAATCCTGTAGAGATTGTTCTTCAGGTCCTGCTCGAACATCTCGACAGACTCAGCATCGACGCCAGCTGCTCCGTGGTTCGCCTTGACCCGAGTGTAGGCCTCCCAAACCACCCACTTGGAAATACGAAACGGCTTCGCGTGGCTCGACGGCTCCTCCCGCGCGCGCGGTTGACCGTCGGGACACGCTGGATGACGCGACCCCTTTGCTCCATCGAGTTTCCCCGACTTCATCGCTCGTACGGGTCGCTCCGCCCCTGTGCCTCGCATCGGGCTTCTCATCCTTGGGGGTCGGCCCCTTGGATTTCTCCCTTCACATCGAGGCGACAGGTTCCCACGTTCCACACAAGGGCCTGGTGCAGGGTCACGCCACCTTTATGCCGGGTGCCGCCCAGCCAAGCTGCAGGCTCCCGCTGGACTTGTCCCGGGTTAACGACTCGCCCCGGTTTCGACACCGTCCCTACGCTTTCGACACGTTGCCGGTGGTTCATACACTTCGTCTCCCTGCACCCTACCTGACGCGGTCAAGCCGCGCCGTTTCCGTGACGCTTACCACCTCGGCTCTTGACCGAGGCAGCGCACGGCGGTTTGAAGCCTCCCCCTGCCGGGCGGCTCCGAGGGGCCTGCCCTCATCCCTCGTGCAGCATGGCTGCAGCTAGGTGGCCATCTCGGCCTCCCTTCTGCGCCTTCGTGGCGCACAGTCATCCGCGTAGTTGACGATTTCCGCCTTGAAGCGCCGGGCGTAGCCCAGCACCTTCCAGCCCAGAAGAAAGCGACGCATGTAGACGTTGCTGAACAGCGGGGATATCGGGGACCCTTGCGGCGTCCCCTTCCGCTCCCGACGCGCCCGGTTCGTGCGGCGGCGACCGCCGCGACCGTCGTCCTCCTCCACCGCCATCTCCAGCCACGCCTTGACCCAGCCCAGCAGCCGCCCGTCGCTCACGCGCCGGGCGATGGACTTCATCAATTCCGCGTGCGGAATCTGGCCGAAGTAGTCTGACAAGTCGGCGTCTACCACCTCCCGGTGGCCCGTCGTCAGCAGCCGGTGCACGCGATTGACCGCGTCATGCGCGCCTCGGCCCCGACGGTAGGCGTATTGCTCCGGTTGCAGGTCGGCCTCGAAGATCGGCGACAACACCAACATCGCCGCCGTCTGCGCCACCCGGTCCCGGAGACACGGAATGCCCAACGGCCGGAACTTCCCGCGTTGCTTCTTCGGGATGAGCACCTGCCGAACCGCTTGCGGCCGGTAGGTCCCCTCCTTCAGGTCCCGCGCCAGTACTCCCAGCCACCGGCCCACCCCGAACGACTCGACATCCGCGACCGTCTCGCCGTCCACCCCGGCCGCGCCGCCGTTGCGGCGGACAGCCTGCCAGGCGACCGCGAGCACGTCGTCGCGCCACACCTTGTCGCTCAGCGAGTAGAACCGGAGGCCCGGAGCTTCCTTCGCTTTCGCATGTAGCGCCGTCTGGAGTCGCTGAACTCCTTCTGGGGCTGTTAGGCTCTCACCAGTCCCCATGTCCCTTCCCTCCGTCATGCGCTGCTCTCGAACCGAGGCCCCTTCCCTCCGCCGGCGTTCGTTGCCCGGCTTCCGCGGTGTCGGGTCGAAGGAGGCGCGCCCCGCGGGCGCTGGCCTCCGTCCGCCGCTCAAACGGTACGTGCGGTTTTCCCGCATACCGCTTTCACGAAGACGTCTTCGCGTGATGAGGACCGATGGAGGAATCAAAGAGTGGACCATCCTCCGGCCCGTCGGGTTCAGCCAGTCGGCAAGTCTCCTCGGTCGCTGATGTTGGGGTCTTTCACTCATGGAACTGTCCACCTCAGCGCCCTTGCTCATCTCACCGTCCTGTCTGGTCCCGACCGTCTTCGCCGGCCGCCTTCCCCAACCCACTCGGTTGCCGCCCCCTGACGGTCACGCGGCTTTCACCGCGCTTCAGGTACTATTCGGCCGTCCGACTCCTCGACGAGCATCCCTTCCCACTTCGCTCTCGCTTATAGGGTCAGTTGCCGCGGCGCCACCCGCGGACCCGCCGAGGTCTCCCAGGGTCACGCACTGGTCTTCCATACCGTGCCGCCCGCAAACACCTTGGTGCGGTGGGTGGATGAGATCGCCTTCGCCTCTGTAGTGCAGGCTCGACCTTGCCCCACCTTTGGCCGACCGGTTCGTCATGGGGTCGCCCCCTCGACTACGGCCCGGTACTGCTCCGCAAACCCTTCGGACCCCACCTCACGGTGGGCGCCCTGTCCTCCGCAGTTCCGTCGTGGCGGCTCCAGGTCCACCTTGGCTGTGTCCGGCTTTCGCCTGCGTGCCCGTGTAGGTGTCTCCATACCTGCCACCTGCGGCCGGCGAGGCATTACCCCCGCCTTTGGATACGGCCCCCCTCATCCGGGGGCCGGAGGGACTTCAACCCTCCTGACCAGTGCGCTGCCTGGCGCACACTACGGGCCTCTCCGCCACCCTCGCCGGCCCGACCTGACCCTCACGGGCTGTCGGTTGGCACCGTGCCACGCCGCCGGCAGGGCTTCCCGTGTTGCGTCCATTCCCCTCTTCCATGCGTGCCGCCGCCAATACCCCGGCGGAACCGGCCGGTGCTTCCGTCGCTCGCTTCCCGGCCCGTGGCAGCCTTCCCCGTATTGTGGGCGGGTCGGCTTCCGCATTCGACGTTTCGAGGCCTGCTCGGCGTTCACTCGCGTTGCGGCCCGCATGGTCGCTGAGCCGCCCAATGGCGACCCGTGTCGTCGGAGTGCTTCAGGCGATGTCGTTGCCTCCATCGTCCGCTCCGACTGCTACCGGCTGGAACGACAGTTGCCGGGCGGGATTCGCACCCGCTGAGGAATGGCGCCTTCGCACGGCGCACCACAATGATGTCGTGCACCCCTTGCTGACGCCCGCCTTGCGGTAGATGTTCTTCAGGTGGTAGCGGACCCCCTCGTACGAGATGCCCAGGCGACCGCCTATCTCCTTGCCCCGCAGACCGCGTGCCGCCTCCGACAGCACGTCCAGCTCGCGCCTCGAGAAGAGTTGCCGGTCGCTGGCCGAGTCGATGCTGACGACAATGCCTTCTCGCGGTTCCGCTCGAGATCGAGCTCGATCAGCAGCACGTCGGTGCTCACCGTGAGGCAGGGATTGGAGGAGAAGAACTTCCGGACTCCCCGCCGCGCCCGGCGGTATCTTCGGCCGGCCTCCTCCACACGTCCCTGCGCCATGGCCGCCATACCCAGGCAGGTATCGACGAAGACCTCTCCGAACCGCGTGTCCTCGGTAGAGCAGGCCTGCGCCTGCAGACCGTGCCGGCGGCTCTCCTCGAATCGGGCGCGCTCGTAACACGCGACGCACAGCAGGGTGTGCCGGGCACAGGCCAGCGTCCGGCACATCCGCCAGCACCGTCGTCTTGCCGAATCCGGCGGGTGCCTGCAACACCGTCAGCCGCCGTTCCAGCACCCCCTCGAGGCGCTGCAGCAACGATGCACGGCTGACGTATCCTGCGGGCAACTCCGGCGCCAGCACCTTCTGCTGCAGCAGCCAGGACCCGCCGCTCGGCGCCGAGACGCCAGGACCGCCCGACCTGCGGAGACCGAACGTCACCTTGGATGGAGATGGCTGGGGGCGCATGAACGCCAAGAAGCTCCTGCTACCTTGAGTTCCTGCTCGTTGGCAACCATGAACGACATAATCGCAGCGCGCAACCCTACTACGAAACGCAGCACGGGCGCGACGGCAAAATTCCTCATGCCTCACGCTAGCAGAGCCTGGGACCTTGGCGCTCTCGCTAAATTCCTCTACGCTGAGCACTGAATGAGAGAAGGCCTTGCATGGTCGGAACCGCCTGCTCGGCATGCGCGATTTGCCAAGTTTGGCCTCCATACTCTTTGCAGACGATGTCTCTTCCTGATTTTCCACCCCTCAACGCGCTGCGCTTCTTCGAGGCGGCCGCGCGCCACGGCAGCTTCGCTGCGGCTGCTCGGGAGTTGCGCGTCACGCCAGCCTCCGTTTCGTATCGCGTCAAGACCGTCGAGAGACATCTTGGAACGACCCTGTTCTTGCGATTCGCACACGGCGTGCGTCTGAACCCGCAGGGCAAAGCCTATCTGAAGGATATCCAACGCATCTTCGCGGATTTCAATCACGCGACCGAGCGCCACCGCCACCGCCGCAAGACGCCGCTTCTGAAACTGGTTGCTATCGAGGTGGTTGCCGAGAAATGGTTGATGCCGCAGCTTGCCCATTTCAAGACCCTGCACCCCGACATCGCCATCGAGTTCGAAGTCGACCACGGCGACGTCGACCCCGATCGGCGGGATTTCGACGTTTGGATAGCCTTTGCCGACGAGGTACCCGACACGGTTCATTCGGAGAAGCTGCTCGAGGAGACACTGTTTCCCGTCTGCAGTCCGAGCCTGCTCCAGGCCCGGGGCCGGCCCCGGAAACCAAAGGATTTACATGCCTGGCCGCTCGTTTACGACCTTCACTGGACCACCGACTGGTCCCACTGGTTCGCTCATCACGGCGTGGCATCCGCGGACTTGTCTGAGGCCTCCGGGTTTCGTCTCTACACGATGGTCGTTCAGGCTGCGCTCGACGGTATCGGCGTGGCTCTCGGCCACTCATTGATGATCGCCCGCGAGCTGGAACAGGGAACACTTGTCACGCTGTTCGACTCTCCGGTCGCCGCACCCGCCCCGTATTTGCTCGTGACCGCTGAGGCCTCCCGCGAGAAACCGCAGGTCGTGGCGTTCCGCAACTGGATCTTCCGTCAAGCGTCCTCGAAGACGCTCGATTTCCATACAGGGCCGATAGCACCGGTGACGCGACATGTCTGAGTGGTTCTGTCCGAGTCCAGGCAGATCGATGCCGCCGCGAACGCCCACCGCGCGCTCATGCATCCCCTCATTTTGCAGCATCAGATCACGCCGAAAACCTCCCGATACACCCGCTGTTCCATGAGCATGCTTCCGAACGTCTCCATCAACGGACGAATCCGATCCTCGGGCCAATTGGGGAGATGGTGGTACAGCATCAGCCCCTGCCGAAACAGCGAATGCGTCCGCCGCTTCACCGTGTTCGCCTTCAACCAGCGGTCATATTAATAGGGTCATTGGTTGCCTGACAGCATACAGGTAATTTCCGGTTTGATTTCCTCATATTTCGGCATACTGTGAGGTCAGGATACTTATTTCCAGCTTAATAACCGATGCGCTCGCCAGCCGCACCCAGCAACGACAGAACGGCGATCGCCAACGCGCTGATCAACAACAGACGGTCCCGCCGGTCCGGGCGCGAAACATGCATCGACGAGAGTCCCATCCCGAAGCGCATGTCCTTGATGTCCCGAAAGCCCGCCTCAATCCCCCAGCGCTTGCCGTAGTACCGAATCAGGACCCGCGTCGGGACTGTCGCTTCGCTGGCCACCAGGCACCACGGTTCGTCCATCTTCGGATCCTGTACGCACACGACCACGCCGACCGGCAGCTCGTACGCGTCGGTCACCCGAGCACCCACCAACCGCCGCGCACGCCCCTTGTCGCCGACCCACGCGGCGGCCGCTCGCCGCTCGCCGCGCGCATTCGTCACATAGATGTCTCCACGCAGCCGAATCACGTATTCGAAGGCCAGCTCCGTCGTCAACGCGTAGAACAGCTTGCAATCCGCAAAGCCCCGGTCCGCCACGACGGTGACTTTCACCCCGGCCGGCAGCACCTCCCGCAACCGGCACAGCACCTCGTACTCATAGCGCCGCTGATTACCCTTCAGCGTCGAGGACGCCACCGTCTTCCACAGCAGGGGCGTCGCGCGCCCATGGCCAGTCACCATCGACAGCACGATCGTGTCCTGCCCGTCGGCCGCAAAGCTGGTCCAATCCAGCGCAACGATCACCTCCGTGCGGGCGCCGACGATGAACGGCGTCCAGTATGCGAAAAAGGTCCAGACGTCGACGCCTCGATTGCTCAGGAGCCGATCCACCTGCTTCACACCATGCTTGGTCAACGTACCCAGGGCCTGGGCCAAGCCGCGGCCCACTGCATGGATTGCCAGCGAAGCGCTCGTCAGCACGCCCAGGGTGGCGTTGGCCAACGACAGCACCCGTTTGGCATGCAGGTCGCCTTCATACAAGGTGGCGATGAAGTTCAGGAGGTCGTGTCTCCGGAGCGATTGCCCGGATGAGGCCGGCAGATCTTGATGTAGATGCATGCAATATTATTCTAATTCAAAGTGCGCCACCTTGCAAACTTTTCTAATGCGAGATGTCTGTTCAAGAAGGGTTTCTTCTTATTGATTTCATATGGCAAAATGAGGGGATCTCTGAGCACCGCGCGAGCGCATGGCGCGTCACGTTGGCGACACGGAGCTTGGCGAGACCGGGCGTCGATTCTGCGGCGGTCTCACGCGCCGGGCAGTGAAGTTGGATCGCCCCCCGCCGTCTTGCGCGCGGGATACGGAATCTCTACAGTTCGGGTATGACCCGAACCGAGGAATGGGTCGCTTTCGGCACTCTCGCCCTGACGATCATCGGGGCCGTGCGGAAGTGTCGGGCGTGGACGGCGAGCCCGGCCGCGTCCCACAGGTGATTCTGGCGCCCCTCGATTTACTTCCACCGGAGTTTCCCGCGGTCGATGAAGAGGCCTGTTGCCGAGCTGCGAAGTTCTGAAGGAAACTGGACTCCGGTCGACCGCAAGATGTTGTGGTTACCGGCGGCATCGTCAAGCCAACAGCGTGCGCGTGCGCGGAGCCGGCGTCAAGGCGCGTCGCTTCGCTCCGCCCCCGCTCCGCGGGGCTGACGGCCCTGACGCCGGCTCCGCGCACGCTCGTCCAGACTGGCTCTTGCTGACGATGCCCACTCATACGCCCCCTACATGTTGTGGTCGCCCGTCCTGTCCAGGATGACACGCTTTCCGGAGACCGTTGACAAGGCCTTCTGAGGCGCACATCTCGCCGATCTCCGACCGGGTGCGTCTCTCGCCCCGGATCATCATCGACCGGCAGCGTACCACGTCGCAGGCGTGCTCGAAATCCACCCGGAGCCCGCCCAGGAGCCAAGAAAACCGCTTAGAGCGGCAGTTTCTGGACCGCCTAGCCCGGAAAATTCGTGGCGTGTTCTGATTCCGGTACAGACACAAGAGCCCCCGTGTGGTACAAGTGCAGTGTTAACAACCACTTGCGCCACCACGGAGGCCCTTGCGTGACGACCGACACTGTACCACAGACTGTTCTGTTCCCGGATCTGTTTGACAAGCCGCTGTTCGCCCAGTTCAACCAGGAGCAGGCCAGTTCCGACGGCGGGGCGATCCTGCTGAAGGCCGCCGAGCGCATCTACGGCCTGGTCAAGGCGTTCGCCGGGTGTCTGTTCGACAAGCGGGCGCCGGACAAGACCCGGCACTCGCTCGCGGACCTGATCGGCCAGCGCATCTTTGGCATCGCCTGCGGCCATCCCGACTGCAATGATGGCGACCGTCTCGCCGACGACCCCATCCACAAGCTGCTGCTCGACAGAGACCCGGTTTCGGGCGAGCGCCTGGCGTCGCAGCCGACGCTGTCGCGGTTCGAGAACGCGGTCAACGGCTGCGCGCTCTACCGCATGGCGGACGAGTTGGCCACGCGGGTCATCGCGCGGCATCGCCGCCGCCTGGACGGGCGGGCGCGGTGCATCACGATCGATCTGGACCCGACGGACGACCCGACGCACGGGGCGCAGCAGTACACGCTCTTCAACGGCTACTACGACAACTGGTGCTACCTGCCGCTGCTTGGCTTCCTGACCTTCGACCGCGAATCCGAGCAGTATCTGTGCGCGGCGCTGTTGCGGCACGGCAAGGCGGTCGCCTCGGAGGGGACGGTCGGGCTGTTGTCGCGGTTGCTGCCGCGGCTGCGCCGGGCGTTTCCGCGGGCGCGCATTCTCGTTCGGCTCGACGGAGGCTTTGCCAGCCCGGCGGTCTTTGCCTTCCTGGAGGCGCAGCCGCGGCTCGATTACGTGATCGCGATGGCGAAGAACGCGGTGTTGGAGCGGTACGCCGAGCCGGCCATGCTGGTGGCGCGGGCGCGGACGTGGCGCAGCGAACAGACCGAGCACGTCTACACCGAGACCAACGAGTACCAGGCCGGCACGTGGAACCACGCGCGCCGCGTGGTGATCAAGGCCGAAGTCGTCCGCCACCGAGACCGCGAGCCGCGGGACAATCCGCGCTTCGTCGTGACCAACATGCGGCAGACGCCGCGTTTCCTCTACGAGAAGGTCTACTGCGCCCGCGGGGACGCCGAGAACCGGATCAAGGAACTGAAGGCCCTACAGATCGACCGCACGAGTTGCCAGGCGTTTTCGGCGAATCAGTTGCGCGTCCTGCTGACGGCGGCGGCCTACGTGCTGATGCAGGAGTTGCGGCTGCGCGCCGCAGACACCGCGTGCGCCCGCGCGCAGGTGCCTTGGCTGCGCGACCGGCTGCTGAAGCTCGGCGTCCAGGTGGTGTGCTCGGTGCGTCGCATCGTCCTGCGCCTGCCGCGCGCGACACCGGACCTGGCGGCGTGGCGACACATTGCGTTCGCGCTCGGGGCGCGCGCCGGATAGCCGCTCAACGAGCATCGCATCGCTGCCGGCCGGAGGGCTGTCAACCGCCTGACGGGTGGAACTGTCGTTGCCCGCCTCTTGCCGCCCTCATCACTACGGCGGTCGGCCGCTTGACCACACCATCACCCGCGGTCGGCGACGTTCGAAGGGCCGCCCACCCGTCGATCACCCTCTACCGGTGACCGAATCGGGTGCTGTCACCTCCTGCCGGTGACCGCGGCGGGGTCGCCGTGAATAATCCAGGCTAGAGGGCGAAAGTCTCCCGATCAGCAGCGGATCGGCCGATCCGGCCAATGCGCACGAGCCTGGATTCCGCCCGCGCCGCGAATCTGCTGCCGCCTAGCTCTGCCCGTGCCCCATATTTTTTCGCTGAACTTCATGCAGCCACTTCGCTACGGTGGCCGGCATGGAGATTCAGAATCAGGTCTCACGTATTCTACGGGACAACCTCGCCCGCCTGCGCGACGTGCTGGACGGAGCGGTGTCGCAGAGCGTCGGCAGCCTCGGGCAGGTCGCCGACCGCGTCTGTGAAGCGTTCGATTTCCGCGACGGGCGGGGCCGGTGGCAGCGCGCGAGCTGCTGCCGGGCGTTGTCCGACCTGCAAGCGGCCGGCCACGTTTCGCTGCCTGCGGGCCAGCCGGCTCGCGGCGTTGGGGGCCGGGCGCGGGTGCTTCCGCACCCGATGGCGCCGGCCGTGGACGTGCCGGGCACGGTCGGCAAGGTTGCGGGTCTGACCCTGGCGCTGGTTGAGACCGACGCGCAGCGCCAAGTCTGGAACACGCTGATGGCGTACGAGCACCCGCGCGGCGCCGGTCCGTTCGTCGGCCCGCAACTGCGGTATCTGGTGGGTTCGGCGCATGGTTGGCTGGGCGGCGTCGGGTTCGCGGCGAGTGCGCGGCGGCTGCGGTCCCGCGACGCCTGGGTCGGGTGGGACGACACGGGCCGGCGCGCGCACCTGCACCGGGTGTTGGGACTGTGCCGGCTGCTGGTGCGCCCCGGCATTGTGTGTCGCAACCTGGCCTCGCACGTGCTGGGCCGGGTCGTCCGGGCAGTCGGCGACGACTGCGAGGGTCTGTATGGCTATCGCCCCTGGCTGCTGGAGACGTTCGTCGACGAGACCGAACAGACGGGGGCGAGCGTGCGCGCGGCCAACTGGGTTCGGGTGGGCGCAACCTGCGGTCGCGGTCGCGGGGACCGCAGGCACGCGGCACTGGAAACGCGCAAGGCGGTGTATATGTATGCCTTGGAGCCGGCGTGGCGCACCCGCCTCGCGGCGCCCGCAGCGGTCGTGGCGCCGCTGGCGGTTGGCGACGGTCTCGACGCCGCGGTCTGGGCGGACCACGAGTTCGGCGGGGCGCGGTTGGGCGACGCGCGTCTGAGCGCGCGGCTGGTACAGAGCGCGCAGCAAATGGCAGAGTCTCCGATGCGCGCCATCACCGGCGCCGCCCACGGCGCCCGCGCCCTGGTCAAGGGCCATTACCGGCTGATCGACCAGCCCGCCGACAGCGCGGTGACGGTCGGCAACATTCTCGCGCCGCATCGCGAGCGCACGCTGCGCCGGATGCAGGCGCACGACACGGTGCTGTGCATCCAGGACGGCACCCGCCTGAACTTCACCCGGCGCGGCCGGACGCAGGGGCTGGGGGCCATCGGCTCGAACCAGACCGGCGCGGTGGCGCGCGGCCTGGAGTTGCACACGACCTTGGCCGCCAATCCCGACGGGGTGGCGTTGGGCGTGCTGCGGGCCGCCTTCGACGCGCCCGCGTCCCCGAACCCCGCGGCGGAAGGCGAGCCGCCCCCGAAGCCGCGCGAGGAGCGCAAGTCGTTCCGTTGGATCGAGGGACTGCGCGACTGCGCGCAAGCGGCCGAGTCATTGTCCGAGACCCGCGTGGTGTGCGTGATGGACCGCGAGGCCGATTTCCTCGACCTGTTCGTCGAGCACCGCGCGGCTGCCCCGCAGGTCGACCTGTTGGTCCGCGCCAAGGCCGACCGCGTCCTCGGCAGGGAGCAGACGCCCGACGGGCAGACAGTCTCGCGCCGTCTGTTCGATACGGTGCGCAACGCGCCGGCCCGAGGCGCCGCCAAGGTCGAGGTGCAGCGGCTGAGCGCGCGCGTGAAGGCCAGCAAACAGGCCCGCAAGGACCGCCGCGAGGCGCGTGTCGCCGACGTGACGCTGCGCTACCAGCAGGTGGCGCTGCCCTGCCCCGGCGCCGCGCCGGTCGAACTGTGGGTCGTCCATGTACGCGAGCAACAGCCGCCGCCTGCGGCCGAGCCGCTGGAGTGGTTCCTGCTGACCACGTTGCGTGTGAGCAGCGCCGCTGACGCCACGCGCATCCTGCAATGGTACGCTCGGCGCTGGCGCATCGAAGAATACTTCCGGGTGCTCAAGTCGGGCTGCAGCGTCGAGGAGTTGCAGCACCACACGGCCGAGCGGCTCGAACGCGCCATGGCCATCAAGATGGTCATCGGGTGGCGCATCCAGTTGATGGTTCAACTCGGGCGCGAAGTGCCCGACCTGCCGGGCGACCTGCTGTTCTCCGATGGCGAGTTGCGCGTGCTCGCCACCTTCGCCCGCTCACGCAAGCTGCCGCCGCCGGCGCGCCTCGGCGACGCTGTCGGTCTGGTCGGGCGCCTCGGCGGTTGGCTCGGACGCCAACGCGACCCGCCCGGCGCACAGTTGATGTGGCACGGCTACACCCAACTGGTTGCCATGGCCTTCGCCTTCGAACTACGGGACGAATTCGGGTGACCTCCTGCTCATTACATTACAGTTCAGCCTCGGACATCCGGGGCACGGGTAGGCGTAGCTCGGCGCGGACCCGCGCGACCTCGAAGAGCGACCTTCGCCTCTCGAGGCCAAATGAAGCGAAAGCGGAATTCTCAAAGCAGGGATTCGAGCCCGGAGCCGCGGGAGCGGCGGAGCGCCTGAAGCCCACTCTCGCCGCCAAAACACACGGCAGGCAACGGCGGAATTCTCAAAGCAGGGATTCGAGCCCGGAGCCGCGGGAGCGGCGGAGCGCCTGAATCCCACTCTCGCCGCCAAATGAAGCGAAAGCGGAATTTGGCGGAGAGAGTGGGATTCGAACCCACGGTAGGAGGATTACCCCTACACACGCTTTCCAAGCGTGCACCTTCAACCTCTCGGACATCTCTCCGCGCGCATCGGCATCCGATGCTCTTGACAGTCTACCAGCCCGGCGGATGACTCAGGCAGCGCAACGCACGCGGACCGCGGCCGGCAACCGTCAGAATTCCCGTAGGCGCGACGACACGATGACATCCATCGCGCGGATATCCCTCTGCTGCACGAGGAGAGCCTTGTACGCGTGGTTGTACGCCTGCAGCATGTAGCCGAGCCGGGTCGTCCGGGCCAGACGGATCAGTCCTCCCCCGGAAGCGAGTTCCACGTAAACCTCGTCGCCGTCCTGCACCCGGCGGCTCGGGACTGCGATCGCGACGGTCTTCGGCCGGTGAGCTGGAACCATCGAGTCGCCACTGATCAGAATCCCGTAGGCGTCCGGATCGCGCAGGTCTCTCGGCCGGGACACCCAGTGCACGACGCCGGTCCGCTCTGCCCCCCGGTCGTCCCACGAGAGACCCGCCGGCGAAGCATCGCCCTCTGCCACCACCGGAATGCCGGCGGGTGTCACGATCGGGGATTCGATACGCTCAGGTGCCGCACCAGCCACTCCGCACGCCTCCCGCACCCGGTCGTAGTCCGGATCGACCCCTACGAGCAACTCATCGACTGAGCAGCGGAGACCCTTCGCGATCTTGACGAGAGTCAGCGTTTCCAGGACGGAATAGCGGTCATTCTCCCAGTCAGAGACCTGGGGCTGCGGGACGCCCAGCAGGTCGGCCAACGCCTTCTGCGTGTCAAGCCCCGCGTCCCGGCGCAACCGCCTGATGTTCTGGCCCAGCGACACAAGAGACAGATTACCGCACCGACGACCAAACGTGAAAGAACTTACACGCGCGGAATCAATCAGTTAACGTAGAACCTGCCGTTCGTCCGACGAACGTCGCGAGGGCCTCGTCAGAAGTCCCGGCGGCGCGAGTACAGAATGACGTGCATGGAATGAATGTCTTTCGCCTTGACGAAGCGCGCCGTGTAGACGTGATTGTACGTCTGCAGCATGTAGCCGCCGTGGGTCGCGTACGCCAAGCGGACCAGACACTCGCCGGACGGCAACCTGACGTAAACCTCGTCACCGTCCTGCACCCGACGGCCGGGAGACACGATCACGATGGAGCTCGGCCGGTGCGCCGGGGCCATCGAGTCGCCACGGATCTGAACGCCGTAAGCGTTCGGATCACGCAGATCCCCGGGGCGCGATATCCACTGCACGATGTCGGCTCGCTCTCTGCCCCGGTCGTCCGAGGTGACACCGTCCGGCAACGCCTCGCCTTCCGCCACCACGGGAATGTCAACGGGCACTTCGACCAGGAGATCGACGCTGGCAGCCTCGCGGACGGCGGCGCCGGTAGCCTCCCGAACCCGGTCGTAGTCCGGATCGATGCCCGCAAGCAACTGGTCCACGGAGCAGCGGAGGCCTTTCGCGATCTTGACGAGGGTCAGGGTTTCCAGGACCGCGTAGCGGTCGTTCTCCCAGTCGGACACCTGGGGTTGCGGGACGCCCAGCAGGTCTGCCAGCGCCTTCTGGGTCTGGAGACCGGCCTCCCAACGCAGCCGCTTGATGTTCTGACCGAGCGACACGACCACAGATTACCGCATTTGAGGGTTCACGTTCAAAAACGTACCTCAATTCAATCAATGACTTACCGCTCAAAAAAATAGTCTTTACACGTTACTCCCGACCACATATAGTCAGAACCCGATGCTCACCAAGCAGCAACTCGAGATCCTCCGTTCCGAGCCCGGCACCAACCGCGTGGCGAAGGCTATCGCCCTGGCCGGAGTCACGCAGGTGACCGTCGCCGAGGGACTCGGTTTGCCGCAGCCCTACGTCAGCGACGTGGCGCGACAACGCTACAAGACTATTACCGTCGAGAACGCCAGAAAGTTCGCAAAATTTTTCGGCTGCTCGATCGAGGACCTGTTCCCGCCGGCCGACGGGGGCAACTCGTGACCCGGCGCATCGTCCGGCGGCCGTCGCCGAGGCGCCCGTGACGAGCCCGGCTCAACGCGATCGCGAGTTCACCTTCGGAAGCACGCCCTGCTACGTTGTCGTCCGGGCAGGCACGCCGCCGACCACGAGCGCGGCGATCGCCGACGTCTTCATCGTCGAAGAAGGGGGACGGGCTCTCCGCCGGATCGCCAACGCCCAAGGTACGCCGAGAACATTCAATGCCGATGGCGCCGACGAGGCGCTCGCCCTCGCGGCCCTGTACCTGGAGCGCCATTTCGGACCACTTCGAGACGCCCCGGTCCCCGTCCCCGAACACGGTCCCGCCCGCCCCGTTCGCGAGCCGCCCCTGCGCCGGACCGACTGACGGAACCGGCGAGTCCAGCGCCGGCAAGCATGGACGGGGCAAGGGATTCGTGCCCGAAGCGGCGCGAGCCGCGCAGCGCCTGAATCCCACCCTCTCCGCCAAATGGAGCGAATGCGGAATTTGGCGAAAAAACGAGCAGGGATTCGTGCCCGAAGCGGCGCGAGCCGCGCAGCGCCTGAATCCCACCCTCTCCGCCAAATGGAGCGAATGCGGAAATTTGGCGGAGAAAACGAGCAGGGATTCGTGCCCGGAGCGGCGGGAGCCGCGCAGCGCCTGAATCCCACCCTCTCCGCCAAATGGAGCGAATGCGGAAATTTGGCGGAGAAAACGAGCAGGGATTCGTGCCCGGAGCGGCGGGAGCCGCGCAGCGCCTGAATCCCACCCTCTCCGCCAAATGGAGCGAATGCGGAAATTTGGCGGAGAAAACGAGCAGGGATTCGTGCCCGGAGCGGCGGGAGCCGCGGAGCGCCTGAATCCCACCCTCTCCACCAAATGGAGCGAATGCGGAATTTGGCGGAGAGGGTGGGATTCGAACCCACGTGCCGGTTTCCCGACAAGACGCTTTCGAGGCGCCCCCGTTACGACCACTTCGGTACCTCTCCGCGTGGTGGCCTTCCATTGTACGCCGGCCGGCGTCCCCGCGTCAGCCGGCCGGCGCATCCGCCGCGTGCCGCCGCGCGCTGAAGAACGCCTGCATCCTGCCGCGGCACTCGTCGCCGAGGACGCCGGCGACCACCGCCACGCGATGATTCAGCGCCGGATGCTCGAGCGCGCGCATCACGGAACGCACGGCTCCCGCCTTCGGCTCGGGGGCGCCGTACACCAGCGTGCCAATCCGCGCATGAACCAGCGCACCGGCGCACATCAGACACGGCTCGACGGTCACGTACAGCGTCGCGCCGGTCAGCCGGTAATTGCCCGCGCGACGGGCCGCGTCGCGCAGAGCCACGACCTCGGCGTGCGCCGTCGGATCGACCTCCCCGATCGGGTGGTTGAAGCCGCGGCCGATGATGCGCCCCGTGTCGCGCTCGACCACGACGGCGCCCACCGGCACCTCGTCGCTGGCCATCGCCCTGGATGCTTCCGCCAGGGCCTCCCGCATGTACGCCTCGTGCTCGACCATCGGAATCGCGGGGGCGGCGGTTCGCCGATGCAGCCCGCTATGATTATCCTCCACGATGAAGGGACTCATCCTCAGCGGCGGCAGGGGCACGCGCCTGCGGCCGCTCACGTTCACCAGCGCCAAGCAGCTCGTCCCGGTGGCGAACAAGCCGGTGCTGTTCTACGGCATCGAAACGCTGGCCGCGGCCGGGATCCGCGAGATCGGCATCGTCGTGGGCGATACGCAGGCGGAAATCGAGGCAGCGGTCGGCGACGGGTCGCAATGGGGGGTGACGGTCAGCTACATTCCGCAGGACGCGCCGCGCGGACTCGCGCATGCCGTGCGGATCGCCGAACCGTTCATCGGAGACGATCCCTTCGTGATGTACCTGGGCGACAACCTGCTCGCGAAAGGCATCGTCCCGTTCGTCGAGGAATTCGCGGCGACGCGGCCGGCGGCCCAGATTCTGCTCACGCCGGTGCCGCACCCGGAGCAGTACGGCGTGGCCGAGACCGACGGCGACCGGGTTGTCCGGCTGATCGAGAAGCCGAAGATCCCCAGGAGCAACCTGGCCCTGGTGGGCGTCTACATGTTCGGCCCCGCGATCTTCGAATCGGTCCGGCGGATCGCGCCGAGCCTCAGGAACGAGCTCGAGATCACGGACGCGATACAGGACCTGATCGACCGCGGTCTGGAGGTCCGCCGCCACATCGTCGACGGGTGGTGGAAGGACACCGGGCGCCTGGAGGACCTGCTGGAGGCCAACCGGCTGATCCTCGACACCCTGACCCGGCGGATCGACGGCGCGGTGGACGCTGAATCGCGTGTCGAGGGCAAGGTCGTGGTCGAGCCGGGCGCGGTCATTTCGGGGTCGGTGGTCCGCGGCCCGGTCATCATCGGACATGATGCACGCATCCGCGACGCGTACATCGGGCCGTTCACCGCGATCATGCGCGACGTGGAGATCAGCGGGTCCGAGATCGAGCACAGCATCGTGATGGAGGGCAGCCGCATCACGGACCTGACCGGCCGCGTCACCGACAGCCTGATCGGCCGCAGCGTCACCATCGCCCGCCATTCCGGCAAGCCGGCGGCGCTGCGGTTCATGCTCGGCGACCGCTCGGAAGTGGGCCTTCGCTGAGTTCCGCGCCCGGAAAGGAACTACTCGTGGCCGATCCTGTCAAGTACGCCACCGTCCATCGCGAGCCGATCGACGGCGTCCGGACGAAGGCGTTGCGCCTGATCCCGGACGAGCGCGGCTGGTTGATGGAGGTCCTGCGCGCCGACGACGCGCTCTTCGAGAAGTTCGGGCAGGTGTACGTGTCCGGCACGTATCCCGGCGTGGTCAAGGCGTGGCACTACCACCGGCGCCAGGTCGACCACTTCGCCTGCGTCGCCGGCATGATCAAGCTGGTGCTGGTCGACACGCGGGAGGACTCGCCGACCCGGGGACGCGTCAACGAGTTCTTCATCGGCGCCCAGAACCCCACGCTGGTGCGGATACCGAGCCTCGTCTACCACGGCTGGAAGTGCATCGGCCGCGATGCGGCGCTCGTCGTCAACGTACCGACCGAGCCCTACCGGTACGACGATCCCGACGAATACCGCCTGGAGCCTCACGGCTCCCTGCCGTACGACTGGAGCCGCAAGGATGGTTGAGGTAGTCGTCACGGGCGGGGCCGGCTTCATCGGCAGCAACTTCGTCCACCACGCGCTCGACGCGCACCCCGACTGGCGCGTGACGACGCTGGACAAGCTGACCTACGCCGGCCGGCGCGAGAACCTGCAGGACCTCGACACCCATGCGCGGCACCGGTTCGTCCACGGGGACGTCGCGGACGCCTCGGTCGCGTCCCCCCTTGTTCGCAACGCGGATCTCGTGGTGCATTTCGCGGCCGAGACGCACGTCGACCGCTCTCTGATGAGCGCCGCGGAGTTCATCCGGACCGACGTGCACGGCACGTTCGTGCTCCTCGACGCCGCCCGTGAAGCCCCACGCCTGCGCCGCTTCGTGCAGATCTCGACGGACGAGGTCTATGGCAGCGTCCCGGACGGGGCCAGTCGGGAGACCGACGAGCTGCGGCCGCGCAACCCCTACGCGGCCAGCAAGGCGGGGGCGGACCGCCTCGCCTACAGCTACTGGGCCAGTTATCGAGTGCCGGTGGTGATCACGCGCGCCTCGAACAACTACGGCCCCCGACAGTACCCGGAGAAGATCATTCCGCTGTTCATCACGAACGCCATCGACAAGCGGCCGCTCCCGCTCTACGGCGACGGCTTGAACGTCCGCGACTGGCTGCACGTCGACGACCACTGCCGAGCGCTCGATCTGCTGATCGAGAGGGGCCGGCCCGGCGAGACCTACAACATCGGCGGTGGAAACGCGGTGACGAACCTCGACCTGACGCACCGCATCCTGGATCGGCTCGAGCGGCCCGCCGCCCTGATCCTGCCGGTGGCGGATCGACCGGGTCACGATCGCCGCTACTGCCTGGACACCGCGAAGCTGCGTGCGCTGGGCTGGGAGCCGCGGACCGCCTTCGAGGCCGGCCTGAACGCCACCGTCGACTGGTACGCGACGAACGAATGGTGGTGGCGGCCGATCAAGGAGGACAGCGAGGCCTACAGCGCTTACTACGACCGGCAGTACGCCCGGCGCGGATGAATGGCCGGCGGTCGCCGGCGCGTGTCCGTCAGCGTTCCCCGGACGGCTGCAGGTCGAGGACGTCGGGATTGGCTTCCTCGCCCGGGGTCGGTTCCGGACCGCCGATCACCGGCGGGCGCCTGATCAACGGGCGGGTCGATTCGGATCCCGCGGCCGGCGCCCTGGCCGCCAGCTCCTTGCCGCGCATCACCAGCATGCCGTGCTGGCCCGCCACCTCCGTGACTACCGCGCGCACGCCCGCGTCGACCTGCGCGATCCGGCGGCACATGCCGGCGGCGGCGGCCAGGCCGCTGCCGAGGAACAGCGCCGCGGTCAGGCCGGCGTCGAGAACCAGGCTCGCCGCGAGCCCGGCGCCGGCCAGCATCCCCACCGTGGCGCCGAAGGGGGCCAGCCGGTGGCGCGCGCTGACGCGGAACAGACAACGGCCCTCCTCGTGTTCTTCCAGCAACGTCCGCAGGTCGAGCCAGCCCCAGCGGCCGGTCGCCACGGCCAGATCGCGCTCCTGCTGCCAGGTGTCGTGCGCGTCTATCGCACGCCCGACGGCCCGCGCCTGAAGGCCGCGGGTGATACGCGTCAGCAGGGCGGCGCGGTCGACCCACCGCTCGCTCCAGAGCGCCATCCGGTCCTGCCCACGGCACATCAGGCGGATCGCCCGGCCGATCTCCAGCCGCTCACCGGCGCCGCGGCTGCGGGTCGCGGCGGCGGCGCGCCGGGTGCCGATGTCCGGGGGCCAGAGCTTGCCGCGCAGGCGGCCCCAGCCGCGCGCGATCGGCTGCAGCAGGTGCAGCCAGGCGATCGTCGTCCGGTAGAGGACACGACTCGCCAGGGGACCGAACGGACCGACGGCGGGAAGGCCCCGGACGTCCGTGCGCCGACCGTAGCCGACGCACTTCAGAAGCGTGGTGGCCAGACCCGCGACGGCGCCCAGGCCCGCCGCGACGGCCAGCGCCGGCTGGCCGAACCAGACGCTCGCGCCGGCGGCGCACGCCAGCAGGACGGACCCGAGCTGCCACTCCATCAGATGCGGTGCGTAGGTCATCGACGGAATGTGGGCGCTGTACACCGAGGGAAACGCCGCCGTGCCCCACACCCCCGCGTTGACGCGGACCCGGGAGATGGCGCGGACAAAGGGCAGCGAGCTGTAGATCCGCCCCTTCCAGACCGCGTGGCCGTTCAGGAAGCGTTCCGGGTGGTTGTCCATCAGTTGGGTCTCGGCTTCGCCGTAGCCCACCTGCTGGCGCCAGTAGCCCCGCATCGTACGGCGATGGCGATGCCAGACAATCGCCGACGGCGCGAAACCGATCTGCTGGCCGCGCGCCTGCAGCCGCCAGCAGACGTCGACGTCGTCCCCCGCGGCGTGGTAGGCGGGATCGAACCCGCCGATGGCCAGCAGCGCATCGCGGCGGTAGGCCATGTTGCAGCCCGGCACGTGCTCGGCCGCCCGGTCGTCGAGCAGCACGTGGGTCGGCGCGCCGGGCGACCGGGCGACGCATTGCGCCATCCAGGGATCGTCCTCCGGCACCACGTTGGGGCCGCCGGCCCCGACGACGTCGGACCGCAGGAACGGCTGGACGAGGTAGATCAGCCAGGACGGATCGACGCACACGTCGGCGTCGGTGTACGCGACGATCGAACCGCTCGCGCGAACCAGCGCCGCGTTGCGCGCCGCACTCAGTCCGCCGTGCGGCGTATCGATGACCGTCACCCGCGCGTGTCCCCGTGCGATCTCCCCGGTAGCGTCGGTCGAGCCGTCGTTGACGACGAGCACCTCGTAGTCGGGATAGTCCAGTTCCCCGACCGAGCGCAGGCACTCGTCGAGGGTCTCGGCCGCGTTGCGGGCGCAAATCAGTACGGACACCTTCGGCCAGTCGCGACGGCGGTCCGGCGGAAAGCCGGCATCCGCGAACTCGAGCGCCACGTCGGCCAGGGCGGGCTTGGGACGGCGCAGCTCGTCGGTCAGTCCGAACCGCCAGTCGTCGACGGCGTGGCCGCCGCGCCACCAGTCGTCGGTCCAGGAAAACGCGACCGCACCGCAGGCGCCCTCCTCGAACGCGATGCGGATCTGCGCCGCGGTGAGCGCGGCCTGCCCCTCCTCGCCCTCGCGCAGACTGTCGGCGCCCCCCTCGGCCAGCAGCAGGGGCCGATTGCCGGCCACGACCTGCAGATGCGCGAGGTACTCCCGCAGATCGTCGCCGCGATGCAGGTAGACGTTGAACGCACAGAGATCGAAGAACGACAGATCGAGGTAGTCCGTCGGCGGGTAATTGACGTAGGTGAGCAGCGCGTCGGGCGCGGCCTGCTTCGCGTCGTCGTACACGTCCCGCAGGAACCGTTCGATACGGGACGCGCCGTGCCAGCGCACGACGCCGGACGGAATCTCGTTGCCGATGGCGATGAGCAGGGTCGCGCGATGCCCGGCGAGCTGCCGGACCTCCCTGACGAGGTCCCGCCGCACGGCGCGGGCGAGCCTGCGGTCGTCGAGAAAGGCGACATGCTGCGCCCACGGAACCCCCGCCGCCACGCGCAGCCCCTGGTCGGCCGCCGCGTCCAGCAGCTCCGCCCGCGGCACGGTATAGGTCCGCACCGTGTTGATGCCGGACTGCTCCATCAGCGCGAAGTCCTCGGCGACCCGGGCCAACGGCGGAAACTGGTAGCCGCCCGCGTCGGGAGCGAACGTGCCGTAGGCCACGCCCTTGATCAGGAAGCGCTCCGAGCCGACCCGGAGGAACTTGCCGACCACGCCGGGAAACGGTGCGACGGCTGCGTTCTTGGGCGACATGATGGTCCCTGTAATGGTACCAGCACCGGAGGAACGCTGCCGGGCGGCGGGCGCACGGCGGCCCCGCCGGCCACTGCGACGTATAATCCGGCCGCCCATGCCTCGCCCGTCCGAACATACGGCGCTGTCGGCCGGCGGTGGCCTCGTCCTGCTCTTCCTGGCCATGGTGGCGCCCGCGATAGCCCAGCAGCAGGCGACGCTGCTGGCCGACGTTGCCATCTACGGCGACAACACCGAGTTCTTCAACCCCTTCCGGGACGGCGAGACGCTGCTGGGGGCGGCCGCCACGGTGGGAGTCGACCTCGAGCTGACGGACCAGGCGAGCCTTCGCGGCGGGCTGTTCCTGAACCATCGGTACGGCTCCGCCCGAATCGCCGAGCAGTGGCGGCCGGTGATCAGCCTGACCGTCGAGAGCGGGCCGTCGCGTTTCGTGTTCGGCACGCTCGACACCGTCCCCCACGACTTCGTGGCCGCCCCCGACCTCGGCGGGCCACACGGCCTGCTGCCGCCGCTGCAGGTCGAGACGCTGGCGTTCACGCGTCCCTACGAGGGGGGACTCCAGTGGCAGGTGGCGGCGGAGCGGTTCGCGCAGGACGCCTGGATCGACTGGCAACGCCTGAACACCGCCGAGCACCGCGAGCGCTTCGACGCCGGCTTCCGCGGCCGCCTGGCCTTCGGAGCCGAATCATCGGTCGCGCTCGGGTACCAGCTTCAGATCGTGCACGAGGGCGGACAGCTCTTCGATCCCGGTCCGGTCAACGACAGCGTCGCCGGGGGGCCGGGGCTGGTGATCGAGCCGCGCATCGACTTCTTCGACGCCACGTCGATAGAGGCCTACATGATGTGGTCCAGGCACGTCCCGGATCGGGCCGCGTCGGAGCTGAGCAGCCATGGCCACGGTCTCTTCCTGCGCGCCGCCGCATCGAAGCACGGCTGGCGCGGACACGCCATCTTCTGGAACGCCTGCCTGTGGCTGAAGGAGGAAGGCGACCTCAACTACGGCTCGCGCCTGCAGGACGGCACCGTGTTCCGGCCGACCCGCCGCTACGGAGAAGTCGGGCTGTCGAAGGCGTTCTACGAGGCAGACGGCGTCATGCTCGCCGGCTCGCTGCGCGTGCATCGCGTAGAGCAGGCCTACAACTACTCGTTCCGGATCCTCGCCCACGTCGGCGTTGCGCTGCCGCTCTTCACGCGTTGAGTGCCGCCGCGGGGCACGAACCGCCGCCGGAGGCCGGCACCGGGTCGCGAGAGCTGAGCCGGGGGCCGGAATGGGCAAGAACAAGAAGTGGCGCGCCCTGCAGGATTCGAACCTGCGGCCTCCTGGTTCGTAGCCAGACGCTCTATCCAGCTGAGCTAAGGGCGCGTTCGTACGCGGCGGAACATTTCATTATACCCGACTGGTGGCCGTATCAGCGCGGGCAGTCTCTTCCAATGACACATGAGCCTGAACGAGGAGTTGTTTCCAACGACACATGAGTATCCATGTTGTCAAGGGTCCGGATCGAGGGAAGAGCTCGTCCGCCGCGGGTGGTGTGAGGTGGTCTCGGTTTTTCGGACAACCGGCTAAGGTGTATTCCAGGGCCTTGGGGAGGCACTGGGATGACGACGAAACGGCGCCGCCGGTTCACGGCGGACTTCAAGAAACGGGTGGCGCTCGAGGCGTTGCGGGGGGACCGAACGGTGCAGGCTATCGCGGCCAAGCACGAGGTCCATCCGAACCAGGTGGGCACCTGGAAGCGGCAGGCGGTCGAGGGGTTGGACGAGGTGTTCGCCCGCGGCGGATCGCCCGGCCCGTCGGAGCACGAGGCGACGATCCGCGACCTGCACGCGAAGATCGGCGAGTTGACGATGGAACGGGATTTTTTTCAGCGGGGGTTGCAGCGCTGAGCCGGCCGGCGCGGCGGAACCTGGTCGACCGGGCCGGCGCGTTGAGCATCAGGCGGCAATGCGCGCTGCTGGGCATCAGCCGCTCATCGGTGTACTACGCGCCGCGGGGAGAGAGCGCGGAGAACCTGGCGTTGATGCGGCGGATGGACGCCTTGTCGCTCCAGTACCCGTTCTACGGCAGTCGGCAGATGGCGCGCCACCTGCGGCGCGAGGGCGTGGCGGCGGGGCGCCGTCGAGTCCGGCGCCTGCTGCGCCTGATGGGCCTGGAGGCGATCTACCGCAAGCCGCGCACGAGCGACGCGCAGCCGGATCACCACGTCTACCCGTACCTGCTGCGCGAACTGACGATCGACCGTCCGGACCAGGTGTGGTGCGCGGACATCACGTACATCCCGGTGACGACCGGCTTTCTGTACCTGGTCGCGATCATGGACTGGGCCAGCCGACATGTGCTGTCGTGGCGGTTGTCGAACACGATGGACAGCAGCTTCTGCGTCGAGGCTCTGGAGGCGGCGCTGCAAACGGGGACGCCCGGCATCTTCAACACCGACCAGGGGTCGCAGTTTACGAGCGCGGCGTTCACCGACCGTGTCCAGGCTGCGGGCGCGCGGTGCTCGATGGACGGCCGCGGTCGGTGCCTGGATAACGTCTTCATCGAGCGGCTCTGGCGGTCGCTGAAGTATGAAGCGGTGTATCTTCACGAACTGTCGGACGGGTTTGCGGCCGAGCAGGTGATCTCGGAATGGATGACGTTTTACAGCGACGTGCGTCCGCACTCGGCGCGCGGCGGACGCACGCCGGCCGAAGCCTACCGCGAGGAGCGGGCGGCGTGAACACGCGGGCAGCGGGGCGTGGGACCACCACGGCGGGCATCGCGGCCACGACCGACGCCGTGACGACCGTGGCAGCCGCCGGCGAGCGTGGGAGGCAAGGGACGAGGCGGGGCGTGATTTACCAACCGGGGTACACCTTGACCAAGTCCGCGACCTTTCCGGAGAACCGGACCACGTCGGTGAGCCGGTTGTTGACCGGCTCCAGCACGGTCCCGTTTCATCGGGGTGGACGGTGTTTCGTCCGGCTACCGGTGAGCCGGTCGTTGACCGGCTCCAGCACCGTTCCAGTTCATCGAGAAGGAGGAAGCCGTCAGCGCATGAGCGGACCGAGCACCATGTCCCACCCGGCACTGTGGACCTGCCCGGCCTGTGGACGCCCGCTCACCGTCGCGCTGAATCCGGAGGGAGGCGAGGCGGGCGCCCACAGGCCGTTGGAAATCTCGCGGGCGAGCGCCGCCGCCCATGCCTGCACACCGGCCGCGAGATTCCCACAGCTCCACAGCGCATCATCATCATCGATAACCGGGTACGAACCGGCCTCGTGCCAACCGTGGCAGCCGCCGGTCAGTGCAGGAGCAGAGGACGACGAGGGCGTGATTTCGCAATCGGAATACACCTTAACCAAGCCCTCGAGTTGTCCAAACCACCGGGACCACGTCAGTGAATCCGTACATTCGGGCACCGGCGCCGACCTGTACGTACGATGGTCGAACGTCGCGGCCAATCCCGACGTCACCTCCGGTGAGCGTACGTACCGACAGGGGAGTGACCGTCCCTGCGCGGGGCTCCGATGGCCGCGCACGGCGAACCCGGCGTCCCGCCAATCCTTGCACTTGCCGAGCGCGCTCCATGACGCGCATCCTCTGTGGCGGACTCCGAAAATCCGGACAGTCATCGACATCGAGGTCGTGAGCCAGCATGCGAACGCTGCCGACGTGACGACGGCACAGCGCGGCGTTCCACTGCAAGCGTTGCAGGCACGGGCGCCGACGACGATTCCGTCCAGCCGCCGTCGACCCTCTCACAGCTCCTCGCGTAGTAACGCTCGGCCAAATCCCCGCCGTGGTCGTGCGCTCGGCTACCGCGCTACGCGCACGCCCGCAGACGGACGTGCACTTCACTTGGTCTTCTGCTGCTCGAATCCGACCCGCGAGGCGTGGAGCCCACGGACTGGTCATGCGGCGACGAACGGCGCGCTTCCCGCCGGCGCCGCCGCGCTGCCGCGCCCGGGCCGGTCGGGCAACCAGGAGCGGTTCTGTTCGAGCAGGGCGTTGGCCAGCAGGAGGAGCTTGCGCATGACGGCGGTCAGAGCGACCTTCGGCGGCTTCCCCAGGCCGCGGAGCTGGCGGTACTTCGCACGCAGGCCAGGGTTGCAACGGATCGCCGCCAGGGCCGGCATGTAGAGAAGCCGCCGCACCCGCGGCCGGCCGCCCTGGATGAAGCTGCGGCCCTGCCAGGCGCCGGACTGGCGCGTGACCGGCGCGAGACCCGCCAGGCTGGCGACCGCCTTGGCGTCGAGGCGGCCGAGTTCGGGCATCCGGGTGAGCAGGCCCGCCGCGGTGATGCTCGACACGCCCGGGATCGAGGTCAGGATCTCGGTCCGGCGGGCCAATACCACATCTTCGGCCAACCCCTTGCCGATTGCGGCATCGACGGCGGCCAGATGCCGGTCAATCTGGGACAGCCGCGTCTTGCTCTGCTGCTTCAGCAGCGGATGTCGAAGGTGCTTCTGGCGGTTCCGTGCGGCGGTGCGGTCCGTGACCAGCGCGTCGCGCGCCACTTGCAGTTCCTCGAGGGCGCGCCGCGCCGGCGGCGACGCCGCGGTCGGCCGCAGAGGCAACGCTGTCCCCATTTGCGCCAGCACCCGCGCGTCTACGGCGTCGGTCTTGGCGCGCTGTCCCATCGCCTGCGCAAAACGCCGCGCCTGCAACGGATTGGCTCGCGCCAGCGGCAGGCCCGCCTGCAGGAGCGCCTCCTCGAAGGCGCGGTGCCAAGGTCCGGTGGGCTCGTACACGACCGAGCGGACCGGCTGGTCGATCCACGCGATCAGCGCGTTGAATCCCGCCGAGTCATTGGTGAATCGCGCGGCCTTGCCGGCAGGAGCCATGCAGGCATCGAGATGCGTCTTCGAAATGTCAACACCTACGGTACAATCGGGCATCTTTTCCTTCTCCTGTGCTTGTCTTGCGAGCCTTCACGCTCATGTATCCATTCAGGACGTAGGAAAAGACGGTGGCGACCAAACTCATGTACGGCCCTGATCGGCCTGGCCTGACGCGGTCCGACCACCGTCACCCCTTGGCGTCCCAACCGGATGCCAGGGGGTGAACCTCTCCCGAAGTCCACGGCGGCAAAACTAACAGACAAGCCTGAACGGGGGCCGGGTCGAGGATCATCGGAGGATGATCGTGAGACTCGACACGCACCGTCTGCAGACCCTGGATCAGGTTCGGGAATTCCTCGACGGAAGCGAGCAGGTCGACCTGCAACCACAGACCCGCGCCGACTCCTACGCGTTCGTGGCGAAAACCGTGCGACGGTTCGACTACGCCCTGCGGGGGAAGGCCGACAAGGGCCTGCTGCGCCGCTTCCTGGCCAAGGTGGCCGGCCTGTCACGGGCCCAGATCACACGCCTGTTGCAGCAACACCGGACCACGGGAGAGATCGCCGACCGCCGCGACACCCCGCGCCGACCGTTCCCGCGCCGCTACTCCAACGCCGACATCGGGCTGCTGGCCGAGCTCGACGTTCTCCACGGCACGCTGTCCGGTCCGGCCACGCGCAAGCTCTGCGCCCGCGCTTTCCATCTGTTCGGCGACCGCCGCTTCGAACGCCTGGCCGGCATCTCCAACGGCCATCTGTACAACCTGCGGCACACGACAAGCTATCAACGGCGCCGCGGAACGACGCCGCTGCCGACGCGCCCGGTGCATGTCGCGATCGGGGAACGCCGCCGCCCGCAGCCGTTCGGACAACCTGGCTGGGTGCGGGTCGATACCGTCCATCAAGGCGACCTGGACGGCATCAAGGGCCTCTACCACGTGAACCTGGTGGATGAGGTCACCCAGTTCCAGTGCATCGGCTCGGTCGAGCATATCCACGCCGCCTGCCTGGCCCCGGTCCTCGACGCTCTGCTGCGGGCGTTCCCCTTCACGCTCCACGGCTTCCACGCCGACAACGGCTCGGAGTTCATCAACCGCGAGGTCGCGGCGCTGCTCCAGGGGCTGCACATCGACGCATTCACCAAGTCCCGCGCCCGTCGCAGCACCGACAACGCCCTGGTCGAGAGCAAGAACGGCTCGGTCATCCGCAAGCAGCTCGGTCACGGCCACATCCCCAGCCGCTGTGCCGCGCAGGTCAACGCCTTCACCCAGCAGGTCCTCTCGCCCTATCTCAACTTCCACCGCCCCTGCTTCTTCCCCACCGAGGAGGTCGACGCGCGCGGCCGAGTACGCAAGCGCTACCGCGACGCCGACATCATGACCCCCTACGAGAAGCTCAAGTCGTTACCCAATGCCGCCGCCTGCCTGAAGCCGGGAACCACATTCGTAAAGCTCGACGCGGCCGCGTTCGCGATGAGCGACAACGAGGCCGCGCAGGCGCTCGACGAGGCCCGCACGCGGTTGTTCCGGTCCATCGACCCGGCGGCCTGAAGGTTTGCTCACGGCCGCTACCGCCGTCTGTCGGTCGTCGTGTTGTTGACGAGCAGGCGCGAGGAAGCTCGAACACCGGACGTACCAACTCGCGCGGGCGCTGGCGAGCCCGGATCGCCGGCGCCGACTCGCGTCGTCACCGGCTGCGGTCGAATACCGACGGACAGCGATGTCGTCGAGCCCGGATCGCCGGCGCCGACTCGCGTCGTCACCGGCTTCAGCACCACCGAAAGGCGGAAACGCGACGCCATCAGGCACGAGCGCCGACGACGATCCATCCAGCCGTTGCCGGCCGTTTCACAGCCCCTCGCGTAGTCACGTCCAGCCCCTCTGCTGCCGGTTCCGCGCTCGGCTACCGCACTCCGCAAACGTCCGCAGACGGACGTTCGCTCCGCTTGGTCTCCTGCTGTTCAGAACTCGGCAAACCAGACCCTCACCGTTCGGTTGCCACGGCAGCGGCTACAGAACCTTCGCCCTGAACCACGACGCGCCCAGCGCCGCGTCGTACACCGTAACGGTTCCGCCGCCATGAGCGATAATGCTGCGGTCACGCGCGCCCTCAACGCGGCCCGCGCCAGGACCTGTTTCGATCCGTCGGTTCGGTCGCCTGACAGGCTCGGCTCACGTGCCCCGCTTCAGGCTCATTTCTGGATTGGAAAGGACTCGGGCGGCCGAAACACCACTACCCGCCGAAGCGGATCAACCCGTGCCCGGCCGGGAGGCCCTCGTCGAGACCGACCGGCAACCGCCCCCGAATCGGAATCTCCCCGGCGATGGCCTTCACCGCCGTCACCTCCGACACCCCGCGGTAATCGTAGGTCAGGAGCACCGACGGCAGCTCGGGCAGGGACCGCGTCACGTACGGGTTGCCGAAGAGGACGACGACGAGCGGCTGGCCGCGCTCCGCCGCATCGCCGGCCAGGTCCCGTAGAAGAGCAACGAGGTCGTCGTCCAGATCCATCCGGCCGCTGAACGAGGCGGTACGCACGAAGACGCCGGCGACGATGGCGTCGTAGCGCGAAGCCGTCTCGCGCACGAACTCCAGGTCGGACGGCGGCGTCCGGTCCGACAGCTCGATAGCCGTCACGTCGGGCCAGCGCTCCCGGAGCTCGGGAATCAGGAAGCGGCTCGGCGCGCCGATGCCCCAGCCCGACGGGTAGTCGAGAACCGAGAGATAGAGGATCGACCCGGCCCGCGGCGTCCGCAACGGCACGTTCTCGGGGCGGTCCCTGATCAGCGTGATGGATCGCTCGCTCACCTCGCTGGCGACGGCGGCGTGCGCTCGGGCGCCGACGATCTCCGGCAGGAGGTCGAGGTCGACCCGGGAGCGGCGGTGCAGGCCGAGCCGCGCCTTCGCCTCCAGGACGCGGCGCACGGAGCGGTCGAGCTGCGCCATGCCGATCGTCCCGTCGGCCACCGCCGCCTTGACGCCGGCGAGGGCGGCCCGATCGTCCGGCGAATGAAGGACCACGTCGTGCCCGGCCGCCACCGCCCGCGCCGCCGCCGCTGCCGGCGGCAGCATGCGGGTGATGGCGCGCATGCGCATCGAGTCGGTGAAGACCAGGCCGCCGAATCCCATCTCGTCCCGCAACAGCCCAGTCGTGATCGGCCGGCTGAATGTCGCCGGCCTGCGCACGTCCGGGTCGAGCGCCGGCAGCGCGACGTGCGCCGTCATCAACCCGCCCGCCCCGGCCGCGATACCCGCCCGGAACGGCGGCAACTCGACCGATTCGAGGCGCTCCCGCGGGTGGCGGAGGATCGGCAGCGCGAGGTGCGAATCGACGTCGGTGTCGCCGTGGCCCGGAAAGTGCTTCACCGCGGCGATCATCCCGCCGGCCGCAAGTCCCTCGATGTACGCCGCCGCCAGCCGGCCCACCGTCGCCGGATCCTCACCGAACGACCGGGTGTTGATCACTGGATTGCGCGGGTTGTTGTTGACGTCGACCACCGGGGCGAAGTTCACATGGATGCCGATCGCCCGCGCTTCGATCGCCGTGATGCGGCCCGCCTCGAAAGCCAGCCGCGGATCTCCTGCGGCCCCGAACGCCATGGCGCGGGGGAAGTTCGTGGCGCCGGCCATCCGGAACCCGACCCCCGTCTCGAAATCGGAGGTGACCAGCAGCGGGATCTCCGCCGCCGCCTGCAAGCGGTTCAGAAGCGACGCGGCGGCCAGAGGCTGGCCGAGGACGGACCGCGCGTACGTCGGGTTGAGCAGGACATCCGGCGTCGCCCGCCGCGCCCCGAACACGTGCACGCCGCCGACGCGGAAGTCCTGTAAGAGCTCGGCCAGATCGTCGTAGGTCGCGCTGTCGGTGCTGGTGTAGACCGACCGGAACGAGGGCGTGACGAGCTGGCCGACCTTCTCGTCGACGGTCAGCCGGCCGAGCGTCTCCTCGACCCAGCGCCGCGCGGGCGGGTCCAGATCGTCCTGGGCCAGCAGGCTCCCGATGCCGAGGGTCGCTAGCAGGAACGCGGCGACCGCCAGCGGCACAGCTCGCGAGCGCGACCCCGACGCCGGCGCTCCCGGGAAACGCCGCCGCGCGGGTTCGGTCCGCATCACCGGATTCTACAGCCCATCGCTATAATCGCCCCTGTGAGCCACGTAGCCCACCGCGCCGCGGCGCCGAAGACCACCCGTTGCCGCGTCGTCACGGTCAGCGACACCCGGACCGAGGAGACCGACCGCGGCGGCGGCGCCATCATGGAGTTGCTGGCTCGGGACGGTCACGACGTCGCGGGCAAGACCATCGTGCCGGACGATCCGGAGCGGGTGCGCGAAGCGCTGCAGGTGGGGATCGAGAGTCCGGACGTCGACGTCGTCATCGCCACCGGCGGCACGGGCATCACGCGGCGCGACGGCACCTACGAGGTGGTCTCCGCACTGCTCGACAAGCGCATCGACGGCTTCGGCGAGCTGTTCAGGGCCCTCAGCTACGAGGAGATCGGACCTGCCGCGATGCTCAGCCGCGCCTGCGCCGGCCTCGCCGCCGGCACCATCGTCATCAGCCTGCCCGGCTCCGAGAACGCGGTGCGGCTGGCGATGACGAAGCTGATCCTGCCCGAGCTCGGTCACCTGGTCCGCGAGGCGCGCCGGTGACCGGCGACGGGCCTGGCACGAACGGGCGCGGCACCAGGATGCGTCCCTTCCGGGAGACGATCCCGATCGTCGAGGCGCTGCGCATCGTCCACGACGCGGCCCGGCCGCTGGACCGCACCGCGCGGGTCGGGCTGGCCGCGGCAAACGGCAGGGTGCTCGCCGCCGGCATCGTTGCGGACCGCGACGTGCCGCCGTTCGACCGCGCGGCGATGGACGGCTACGCGGTGGTGGCGGCCGACACGTCCGGCGCAAGCCGGGAGGAACCCGCGCGGCTCCGTTGCGTCGCCACGCTCCATACCGGCGAGGTCGCGACCCGCGCCGTCGGCCGCGGGGAATGCATCCAGATCGCGACCGGGGCGCCGCTTCCCGACGGCGCCGACGCCGTGGTGATGGTCGAGCAGACCGACCGCCGCGGCGACGCGGTCGACGTGTTCACCGCGGTCCACGCGCGCCAACACATCGGCCGGCGGGGCGCCGACATCGCGGCCGGCCAGACCGTGCTCCACTCCGGCGACGTGCTGACCCCGAGCCGCGTCGGCTCGATCGCCGCCCTCGGCATCCCGGAGGTAGAGGTCTACGATCGGCCGCGGATCGGCATCGTCTCCACCGGCGACGAGATCGTCGAGCCCGGGCAGCCGCTCGCACCGGGCCAGATCTACGACATCAACCGCTTCACCCTGGGTGCGGTCATCGCCGAGCACGGCGGGGTCGCCGCCGCACATCCCATCACCGGGGATTCCCTCGCGGCGCTCGGCGCCGCGGTCGACGCCATCATCGCGCAGGGAACGGATGTCCTCGTCTTCTCGGGCGGCAGCTCCGTCGGCGAGCGCGACCTGACCCGCGACGTCCTCCGCCAGAAGGGGAACGTGGCGTTCCACGGCATCGCGGTCAAGCCGGGCAAACCGACGGCGTTCGGCCACATCGGATCGACGCCCGTGCTCGGCATGCCGGGCTATCCGACTTCGTGCCTGTCGAACGCCTACCTGCTGCTCGTCCCGCTGCTCCGACGCATGGCGCACCTGCCCCCGCTCCGGACGCGGACGGTCACGGTGCCGGCCGGGCACCGCTTCGTCTCGGTCGGCAATCGACACCAGTTCTACACGGTGCGTGTGGTCGACGGCGCCGCCGTCGGCGCTTTCAAGGCCTCGGGCGACATCACCAGCATGTCGCAGGCCGATGGGTACATCGAGATCCCGATGGGGGTCGACGCGGTGGAGGAAGGCGAGCGGGTCCACGTCACGCTGTTCTGAGCTCAGTCCACCTCATCGACGACGAAGGACTGCGCCATGTCGATCTGAAACAACGGAACCGTAAGAGGCGGGAATTCCAGACGGGCCAGCGACGAGTGCACGAACTCTCGCCAGTATCCCCAAACGTGAAACGGGCAGTAGTGCAGCGCAAACGTCTTCAACTGCTCATCGCTAAAGTCCGGCGAACCATCCTTGAGCGCGTACGAGGCTTCCAGCGTCGCCTTGACGACGACGCATGGCTCGCTTTCGTCCCGCTGCTCCGAAGAGGGTGCCGGGGCATCCAGTCGAAACACCAAGGTGCTCGTCGCCTTGAACCCGGCGTTCTTCCCGTCGCCGGCCGAATCGACGCTTGGCGTGCGGAAGTTGGTTGATGCCCGCAGACGCGCGTCAATATCGACTTCCTCTATTGCCATCCGTGCGTGCGCCGAGAACCCAGAGAATCGGACGCGTTCCAGGCGGGTATGAGTCACAACCTCGTTCGCCGCCTGGATCGGGGTCGGTTTGCGCTTCGACGCGCGAGCGGGCGCCGACCCCGTCTTCGGTCTGCCGTTGGTCGCTGAACCTGGGGTCTTCCTTGCCATCACGCTGCCAGGGGACTCTCCTGGGTGACCACTGAGTCGCTCCAAGAATCAGAACCGCGGCCCAACGAACTGACCGCCACACGTCGAGTCGCGTGGCCGAAGGCATCCAACTCGAACACTGAACGCGCGAGCGCATCGCGCGTCATGGCAACACGCGCCAGACGCGCACGCAACTCACTGACCGCTCTTTCCGCATACTGAAGGTCCGCCCGCAGTCGAACCAGACGGTCCAACGCCTCCGTCTGAATCTCTCCCCGCCGCCAGCGCTTGAGCGTTGCGATGCCGACGGAAACGTAGCCGGCGAACTCCGGCCACTTCATGTCCAACTTGCGGCGCAGGCTCTCGATCTCGTCAATCGTCAGCAAGCCGACCTTTCGGCGGTACGCGTCGGAAACCGCCCGGTGGTAAGCCCGAACATGCTTCCCAAGAATTACGACTTCACCGCAGTTCGCACACTGTGGTGCGTTCAACTCCACTGAAACGTGCTCGCCCTTCAGTTCCGCTTCAACAGTTCTGGGCGCTTCCGGTTCAACATCGTGCCCACACGCTATGCACTTCATCCTGCATACCCCAGCGAGAGTCTAGAAGTCTACGTTCTTGGTGGATTCATGAAAGCTCACGATGATCAGCCGCTCGTTGAACAGCGAGAACTTCAGGTACATCCTGCGCCCGACGTGCGCAGAGAACCACGCGGCCTCGTACAGATCGTGTCCCTCGCACAGACCGTCGTACCCTGGATCGTCTCGGGCGTGGAGATCCTGAACCGTGATCTCATTGAGACACTCCCGGAGGGCAACGGTGATGGTCGGCTCGCCGCGGATGCCGATCTCGTCGCAGTGTTGACGAAGACGGTCGTAGTGGGCCCGCGACGCCTGCCAGCCATCCCCGCGTCGGATACACGAACGGGCCGCCTCGAGTACCGCACCAAGGTCGCCTCGGCCATCGGGCCTGGACTCGTCCGCCATGGAGACAACGCAAGCCTAGTCGACAACTGGACCCTCAGGACCGTCCCCGGCCCGAAGCCCCATGGTATCAATCGATACCCCTCGGGTCAAGCCAGACCGCCGCCGGCTGCTCCGGCGGGGGGCACCACGAAGTCCGTGGTATCAATTGGCGTCTCCAAGGCCCACATCGGCGAGCGGCGCGTGGTTGAAACCGGCCGGAGTAGAGCAAGGTTACCGCTTGCCCATCCGCCGCGCCCACTCCAGCTCGAGTTCGTCCGCCGTGTGGAGGTCGAAGACGTCCCCGCTCCGCCGCTGGTCGCCGCGGAACTCGGTATGGCAGCGGTAGCACACCTCGAGGTCGGGCAGTCGGCCGTAGACGATGAGGTCGAGCAGCGCGGCGCCGCCGAGCACGCCGTAGGCGACCAGGTCCATCTGGTACCAGTAGAAGCCGGCGCTGATGAGCGCGCCGGTGATGATCACGGCCAGGCCGAGCTTCGGGTCGAAGTCCTTCCGGACGTAGACTTCGCCGCCCTCGCAGACCGGACAGACATCGACCTCCTCGCCGGCGCGGACCTTGTCGCTCACCGCGAGCGAGATCGCGCGGTCGCACCCGCCGCACAGGACGGCGGTCGGCGCTTCGGCCGCGGCGATCGGCAGGCGGCTCGCGCACTCAGGGCAGATGATGGTCAGATTCATAGCGGCACCCGCTGCGAGATCAGCAGGTACTTCGCGAGCACCTCGCCGACGATGACGGTGAAGAAATCGACGTACAGGATGCCGGTAGCCGACTGCGTGGAGCGGATCTTGGCCGTCTCCCACGTCAGGTAGGAAAGGACGGCCGGCCCGAGCAGCCCGAACAGCACCCGCTGCCACAGGAAGACCCCCTCTATCGACAGCGCGTAGCGGTCGAAGCCGGCCCCCGACGGCGCCTGCCAGGTCGCGAGCGCCCACAGGGTGACCGCGCCGACGACCGCGATCCGCACGGCGGTCGACGCGATGTGGAACTTCACGATCCGCTGCAGCAGGGAGACGTCCATCGACGGCAGCACGAGGTACCAGTGACCCAGGATCATCGCCGTGCAGCTTCCCCCGAGCAGCGCCGCCGACGAGAGGAAGCTGGCGGCGGTGAGCCACGCGGACGGCCCCGCCTCGACCACCGACCAGCTCGCCGCCTGCGCCACCAGCGCGGCCCCGCCCCCCAGCGCCGTGGTCCAGAGCAACAGCGGGCGCAGCCGCGCGAGCGCGCGGCCGATCGTAGCCCAGTAGACGAGCAGAGCGCCCGTCGCCACGAGCAGGGCGCCGAACCCGAAGGCGGCGGCCGGCGCAGCGGCCGGCGGGTCGGGCCGGAACGCCAGCGCGATCAGCAGGAGGATGGCAGCCAGCCCGGCGTTGAAGCGGAAGAACTTGACGCCCGCCGTCTGCCCTACCAGCAACAGCGACGCGGCGATGCCGACCGCGAGGTGGGCGAGAAACAGGAAGAGCACCGAGGCCATGACGCGGCGATCTCCTCCTGGTCCCCTCTATGTCGCAGAGCTGCGAGCGTCTCGCGGATTTCCGTCGAGCGTCTCGTCGCGGGCTAGCCGAGCCGCCGGTTCACCTCGTCCCAGTTGATCGTGTCGAACCAGGCCGAAATGTAGTCGGGACGCCGGTTCTGGTACTTCAGGTAGTAGGCGTGCTCCCAGACGTCGAGGCCGAGGATGGCGGTCTTGCCGTCCATGATCGGGCTGTCCTGGTTGGGCGAGCTCTCGATGCTCAGCGCACCGCCCGAGTTGATCAGCCAGACCCAGCCGCTGCCGAAGCGGCCGGCCCCGGCCGCCGCGAACCGCTCCTTGAACGCGTCGAACGATCCGAACGCGGCGCCGATCGCGCCGGCCACGTTGCCGGTCGGCACGCCGCCGCCGGTCGGACTCATCACCTGCCAGAACAGCGTGTGGTTCGAATGCCCGCCGCCGTTGTTGCGGACCGCCGTGCGGATCCCCGCCGGCACCCTGTCGAGGTCGGCGATGAGCTCGTCGAGGCCCTTCGCGGCCAGCTCCGGATGCCCGTCGAGCGCGCCGTTGAGCTTCGTGACGTAGGTCTGGTGGTGCTTCGTATGGTGAATGCGCATCGTCTGTTCGTCGATGTGCGGCTCCAGGGCGTTGTAGTCGTACGGCAGCGGGGGCAATTCGTGAGCCATGAACTGAATCTCTCCTTGGGGATCGGATCGCCCAGCCTCATCGAGCGCCGGGCGTTGCGGTGCAGCCAATGAGTCTAGCAGACGGCATGGGAGCCGCTAACGGATCTCCAACATGCGGTCGAGGGCCACGCGGGTCCATTCCTTCTCGCGCTCCGGGACGACGATCCGGTTGTGGACAACGCCCTCGCGCAGCGCGTCGAGCACCCAGAGCAGGTGGTTGGGCGACACGCGGAACATGGTCGAGCAGAGGCACCCGATCGGGTCGAGGGTCAGGATGGTGCGCTCGGGGGCGAGCTCGGCCGCCAGCCGGCTGACGAGGTGGATCTCGGTGCCTATCGCCCAGGTGGATCCGGGCGGGCTGCCGGCGACCTTGTCGATGATGTACTCCGTGGAGCCGCTGTCGTCGGCCGCCTGCACGACGTCCCAGGTGCACTCGGGGTGCACGATGACCCGCGCGCCGGGATGGCTGCGCCGCACGTGCTCCACCTGCGGGACGGTGAACCGGGTGTGCACCGAGCAGTGCCCCTTCCACAGGATCATCCGGGCGTTGCGCAGCGCGTCGGACTCCACCCCACCGTACGGCAGATCCGGATCCCAGACAACCATCTCGTCGAGCGGCACCCCCATCCGCCAGGCGGTGTTGCGTCCCAGGTGCTGATCGGGCAGGAACAGGATCTGCCGCCCTCGCGCCCACGCCCAGCGCAGCGTCGGCTCGGCGTTGCCCGACGTGCACACCACCCCGCGCCGCTCGCCGCAGAACGCCTTTATGGACGCCGCCGAGTTGATGTACGTCACCGGAACGACGTCGGTGGCGCCCAGAGCCTGCAGCTCGTCCCAGCAGACCTCGAGCTGATCCGCGGCCGCCATGTCCGCCATCGAGCAGCCCGCGGCCAGATCCGGCAGTATCACCTGCTGGTGCGGCGCGCTCAGCACGTCGGCGCTCTCCGCCATGAAGTGGACGCCGCAGAACACGATGTAGTCCGCGTCGTGCCGGCCGGCCGCCTGCCGCGCCAGCTTGAACGAGTCGCCCGTGCAGTCCGCGAACCGGATCACCTCGTCGCGCTGGTAGTGGTGGCCCAGGATCAGCAGGCGCTCGCCGAGGTCCGCGCGGGCCTGCGCGATCCGCTCGGCCATCTCGTCGTCGGAGAGCCCCAGATAACGGTCCGGCAAAGGCTGCCGCTCTCCGATCTCCGTGTTCTCGAACCGGGTCAGTTGCTCGACGTCCATCTCCGTGCTCCGTGCTCGATTTTGCGCTCCAGCTTGTGAAATTTTTCTCAAGCCGGCGTCGACAAAAGGCGCCGACCCCATCCCGGGAGTCGACGCCAAGCGTCCTTCTAAGGCCGCCCGCCGCGTTTCCTGCTGTCAGCTTCGGCAGGTTGCCGCTGTCAACTTTGTGAAAAGTTTCTCAATCGCAGGTCATCAAAAAGGCCAAGCCCCACTGTGGAACCTGACGCTGTCTTGAATTTTACCACGCATCCCCACCTGCCCTGTCGGCTCCGGAGTGCGCCGTGCATCATCGCGACCCTCACGGCCCCGGCGGCCACCGACGTGCCGGGGAGTGCGAGAGGCGCGCGGCGCGGCGACGCTCACGCCGGCTGCGAGACGACGTTGTAGAGGGTGTCGCGCTCGACCGGCTCTCGGCCGGCGATGCGGATCAGGCGGCTGATCTCCGCCGGGGTCATCGCCTCGGGAGTCGGGGCGCCGGCCATGTGGTAGATGCGCTCTTCCTGCACCGTGCCGTCGAGGTCGTCGACCCCGAACCAGAGGGAGGTCTGGGCGACGCCGACGCCGGTGGCGATCCAGAACGCCTTGACGTGGGGCACGTTGTCGAGCATCAGGCGGGCGACGGCGTGGACGCGCAACGTGTCGGCCGCGGTCGGGGCGGGCAGCTTCTCCATCCGGTTGTTGTCGGGATGGAACGCCAGCGGAATGAACGCCTGGAAGCCGCCGGTCTCGTCCTGCAGGGCGCGGGCGCGCAGCATGTGGTCGACCCGTTCCTCGTCGGTCTCGATGTGGCCGTAGAGCATCGTCACGTTCGAGCGCATGCCGAGTCCGTGGGCCAGCCGGTGGATCGCCAGGTAGCGGTCGGCGTCCGCCTTGTCGTGGCAGATCTTGCGGCGGACGCGTTCGGAGAAGACCTCGGCCCCACCGCCGGGCAGCGAGTCGAGTCCCGCGTCCATCAGGTCGCGGAGTACCTGCTCGTCGGTCATCCCATAGAGCTCGGCGAAGAACGCGATCTCGATCGCCGTGAAGCACTTCAGGTGGATGTCGGGCCGGATCCGCTTGAAGCCGCGCAGCAGCTCCAGGTAGTAGTCCCAGGGCAGATCCGGGTGCAGGCCGTTGACCACATGCACCTCGGTCAGGGGCCGGTCGGCCCGCTCGCGCAGCTTGCCCCAGGCCTGCTCGTGGCTCATGGTGTACGCGCCCACGTCGCCCGGCTGCAGGCGGGCGAACGCGCAGAACAGGCAGCTCGCGACGCACACGTTGGTCGCTTCGAGGCGGATGTTGTGGTTGAAGAACGTGCGGTCGCCGTGTCGTTTCTCGCGCTCCCGGTTGGCCAACCACCCGACCGCCAGCAGGTCCGGAGCGTCGAACAACCGGATCCCGTCATCGAGGTCGAGGCGGATGCCGCCGTCCAGCTTGTCGGCGACGTCCCGCAGCCCCACCGAGGCAATCCGCGCGTACATGGCTCCCCCTGCGCCCTCCCGTCAGTCGACGAACTCGACCGGCACGGGTGCAGGAATCACCTTTCGATCGTAGGCGTCGGCGAACAGGCGCTCCACCGCGGCGCGTCCCCGATCTCCGTAGTCGAGAGTCAGACCGTTCACGTACATGCCGACGAAGCGGTCGGTCCGTTCGACGTCGAGGCCCCGGCCGAAGTCGAGCGCGTATTCGATCGCGGCCTCGCGGTGATCGAGCGCGTGCGCGATGCTCGCCCGCAGCAGGCGCGACACCTCGCGCATCGGGCCGGCCCCGAGATCGCGCCGGATGACGTTGCACCCGAGCGGTAGCGGCAGACCTGCGGTCCGGTCGGCCCACCAGACGCCGAGGTCGACCAGGCACCGCAGCCCATCGTCGCCGTAGGTCAACTGCCCTTCGTGGATCAGCAGTCCTGCCTCCACCGTGCCGTCGACGACCGCGGGCTGAATCTCGTCGAACGGCATCACGCGGTAGGCGACGCCGGGATGGAACAGTTGCAGCGCGAGATACGCCGTCGTCAGCTCGCCCGGAATGGCAACCGTCACGCCGTCGAGCGAGCGCGGGCCATCCGCCTGCGTCACCACGATCGGCCCGTAGCGATCACCCATGCTGGCGCCGTGCGGCAACAGGGCATAGCGGTCGAGGAGGTGGGCGTAGGCGTGAAACGAGACCGCGGTCACCTCGTAGCGCCCCTCGAAAGCCGCGCGGTTCAGGCTCTCGATGTCGGCCAGCACCTGATCGATTTCGAACCCGTCCGCGGCCACCGCGCCGCAGGCGAAGCCGTAGAACATGAACGCGTCGTCCGAGTCGGGACTGTGAGCAACCGTGATACGCATGAGAGATGAAAGGGAATGCCGCGCGCCGGGCTCAGGCGTCGTCATCCTCGGATACGGCGTAAGGCGTCGCGGTCTGTCGCACGACGATGGTCATGCCGAACAGCACGATGACGCCGGCCGCCGCGAGCGCCAGATAGCCGCCGGGCGCCATCGTGGGGTCCGGCAACGCGACGGCGGTCCGGCTGCCCTGCACGATCGCGCGCGCCTGCGACTGCGCCCAGACCTGATCGGCGGTCGTCCGCTCCATCCACTGCTCGCTGACCAGGATGACCCCGAACGCCGCCAGGCCGACCAGCAGTAGCGGATGGCGAGAGTTCTTGCGGGTGATCACGCTCAGGATGGCCAGGACGGCGGCCAGAATCCCGAGCCCGAGGACCCATAGCCCGGCGATGTTCGGGAAGCCTCCGAGACCGCGCCCGCCGACGAGCATCCACGGCATGAAGGCGCTTCCCGCCAGCACCAGCCCGGCGGTGAGAGGGAGGTAGTACGCGCGCATGCTGTGCGAGAGAACGCCGGCCGCAGCCATCGTCGGAGTCTAGCACGGCGCCGCGGCAGCTTACGACGGTTGCACGCCCGGCGGAATCCGCACGCGGCTGACGCTCAGCCGCTCTCGCTCGGTGGGGCGAATGCCCGGCGCCGGGGGCAGCGCCCGCGGGTTGAGCTGCTCGAGCCCTTCGAGGATGTCGGACGCCCACCCGAAGATGTTGCGTCCGGCGACGATGCGCCGCATCGCGCGCATCCGCCGGCGGCGCTCGTCGAGCGGCATGTCGATCGCCCGCTCGATCGCCGAGGTGAAGCCCTCGATATCGTAGGGGTTGATGAGCAGCGCGTCGTGGAGCTGCTGCGCGGCGCCCGCCATCTCGCTCAGGACCAGCACCCCGTCCTCGTCATCCCGCGCCGCGACGAACTCCTTGGCCACCAGGTTCATGCCGTCGTGCAGCGAGCTGACGATGCAGAAATTCGCGAGGCGGTAGAGCGCCACGAGACGCTTGATCCGGAACGACGACTTCCGGTAGCGGATCGCCCGCCCGGACCCGTGCCGCGCGTTGATGTCGGCCACCTTGCGGTCGATAGCCTCCACGACGTCGACGTAGCTGGGCAGACTGGACCGCGAGGGGACGCCGACCTGCACGAACGTCAACCGGTCGCGCACGTCGCTGCGCCGCTCCAGCAGCAGCTCCAGCGCATCGAGGCGCTCCAGAACCCCTTTCGTGTAGTCGAGACGGTCGACCCCGATCCCGATCAGCGGGGTGTCGAGCCCGAGCTCCTGCCGCAGGCGCGCCTGCTCCGCGCCGAGGGCGACATCGTGCGTGATCCGCTGGATGCGGTCGTAGTCGATGCCGATCGGCACGGCCTTGACCGCCACGATCCGGTTCCCCGTGCGGACGGTGTTGCGCGTCACCTCCAAGCCGCCCTCGCGAGCCGCGGTCAGGAAGTTGCGGCGATCCCGTTCGAGCTGAAAGGCGATGAGATCGTTGCCGAGCAGACCCGCCATCAACTCGCGACGCCAGGGGCAGATGCGGAGCCGGTCGGGACTCGGCCACGGGATGTGCCAGAAGATGGCCGTCTTCACCCCCGGCTGGCGGCGTCGCAGCCGCGCCCCGACGAGCGCGAGGTGGTAGTCCTGTATGAAGACCGGCGCCGAGAGATCGGGGAGCTCCGCCTCGATGACGTCCGCGAACCGGTCGTTGACCTGCTGGTAGCGTTCCCAGTCCGGTTTGCGGAAGATGGGCCGTACGTGCGCCTCGTGGCACAGCGGCCACAGTCCTTCGTTCGCGAAGCCCTCGTAGTACTGCTTCGCCTCCTCCTCCGTCAGCCAGAGCCGGCGCAGGGTGTACCCGGGATGGTCCGGCGGCACGATCACGCGGTCGTGTTCATCGACGACGTCCCGATCCGCGTCACCGGACCCGTGGGCAATCCAGACCCCGCCGCGCTCGCGCATCAGCGCATCGAGGGCCACGGCGACGCCGCCGGTGGTCGGCGACCATTGAACGGTCCCGTCTCGGGCGCGGGTGTGCTGATACGGCTCGCGGTTGGACACGACCACGAGCGGCCGGCGCGGGCGGATCTCGGGTGCGTCAGTGATGGCGGGCATGACCGAGCAACGGCGGTGGACAGCAGACCCGCGACGGCGTCCGGCCCCCGGCTACACGTCGAACGACAATCCGCACCCGCACTCGCTCTTGGCGTTCGGGTTGCGGAAGATCAACGACTGCCCGAGCATGGACGCATCGCAGTCGAGGACGGTGCCGCACAGGTACTTGTAGCTCTTCGGGTCGACGAAGATCTTCATCTCGTCGCCCTCGAAGACCTCGTCGTCCGGCCGGGGCTCCGTCTCCCACCGGAACACGTAGCTGAAGCCGGAGCACCCGCCCGCCTTGACGCCGACCCGCAGCCCACCGTCGGCCACGCCGTCGCTCGCCATCGCCTCGCGGATCCGCTTTGCCGCCGCTGCAGTGACCTCAATCATCGTCGGGCACTCCAGTGTACCCGATTGCCCGCGGCGGCGTCAGGCGGCGTACGGCGACAACTGACGGAGGCGGACGACCAGGCTGGCCACCTTGTCGACCGCGTAGTCGACATCCTCCTGCGTCGTCGTGCGCCCGAGACCGAAGCGGATGGAGGCATGGGCCAGCTCGTCGCCGACCCCGATGGCGTTCAGCACGTGCGACGGCTCCGGGTTCACCGACGTGCAGGCCGCCCCCGAGGAGACGGCCACGTCGTCGAGTCCCACGAGCAGCGACTCGCCCTCGATGCCCTCGAAGCTCACGTTGAGGTTGTGCGGCAGGCGCGCGGCCAGCGACCCGTTGACGCTCACGCCGTCCAGGCGCTCGCGCAACCCCGCCAGCAGCCGGTCGCGCAGCCGTCCCACGCGGGCGCCCTCCGCCTCCAGATCGGCCCGGCAGATCGCGGCCGCGGCGCCGAAGCCGACGATGCCCGGCACGTTCAGCGTCCCCGAGCGCAAGCCCTGCTCGTGTCCCCCGCCGTCGACGAGCGGAACGATTGCCAGGCGCGGTCGGCGGCGCCGGACGTACAGTGCGCCGATCCCCTTCGGGCCGCACATCTTGTGCGCCGTCAGCGACAGCAGGTCCACGCCGAGCTCGTCGACGTCGACCGGCACCTTTCCGACCGCCTGCGCCGCGTCGGTGTGCAGCACGATGCCGCGCGGCCGCGTCAGCTCGGCTATCCGCGCCACCGGCTGGAGGACCCCAATCTCGTTGTTGGCGGCCATCACCGACACGAGGCGGGTGTGGGGCCGCAGCGCGCGCTCGACGTCGGCCGCGTCGCACAGCCCGTCCGGCCGGGGCGCGACGCGCGTCACCTCGACGCCCTCGCTTTCGAGCCGGCGGCACGGATCGAGCACCGCGTGATGCTCGGTGGTCATCGTCACGACGTGCAGCGGCCGGCGCGGATCCGCCGCCACCACGCCCCGCACCGCGAGATTGTCGGACTCGGTGGCACCGCTCGTGAAGCAAATCTCGCGCGGGTCGGCGCCGATCAGCTCGGCGACCTGCCGGCGCGCCGCCGCCACCGCGTCGCGGGCGGTCCAGCCGAACGCGTGGTGGCGACTCGACGCGTTCCCGAAACGCTCGGAGAAGAACGGCAGCATCGCCTCGACCACCCGGGGGTCGACGGGCGTCGTCGCGTGGTGATCCAGGTAGATGGGCAACTCGGGCATGGCGCGTTTCGCTTCGGGTTTCCGGAGAGCCGGCGGCACCGGATCCCGCGGTAGGAGACGGAATCTAGCCCGAAAACCGTCGCCTGCGGCTCCGATTTCCGCCCAACCGGGCCTGTCTAGGAGTCTGCGCCGTTTCTACGGCGCAGACGCCTAGCGACCGGCCGCGGCCGGCGTGGAGAACGCGGACTCGGCGGGCCGGCGCGCCACGGTGAGCGGCAACGGCTCGGACCCGTCGTCGCTGACCAGCTCGTCGACCGTGAAGGCAGCCAGCGACTGCACGATGCGATCCTTGAGCCGCCAGAGGGGATCGCGCACATTGCATTTGGCGTACTGCTCGCAGCTCTCGTCCTCGTCCGAGCAGGCGGTCACCAGGACCGGCCCGTCGATCGCCTGGATCACGTCGGCGACCGAGATCAGGGTCGCATCGCGCGCGAGCTGGTAGCCGCCGCGCGTCCCTTGGTGCGAGGCGACCATCCCCATCCGGACGAGCCGCTGCAGCACCTTGGCCATCAACTCGACCGGGATGTCGTAGCGGCCGGCGATCTCGCGGGCGTTGGAAGAGCTTCCGGGAGGACCCGACGCGAGATCCTTCAGTGCGATGAGCGCGTAGTCGGCCTTCTTCGAGAATCGCAGCATCGGGAACCCGCCGCGGACGGAGAGCTACCGGTCATTCTAGGAGCCTGCGCCGTAGAACGCAACGGAGTGAGTTCCGCGGCGCAAGCTCCTGGGGCGGTGGGGGCTGGGGCCAAACACGGAGCCCTGCGACGCGTTTGGCGGCGCTAGATCGCGCCGGCCGGTGCGCCAAACCGGGCGCAAAGAAGGACCGACGCTGTAGTACTGTCGGCCGGCATGGACGTCGAACGGCACCTTCTTGCCTTGCGCCAATCGGTCGCCGCGCTGCGCCGGCACGGCGACCTGTCCTCGCTGAGGCTTCTCTTCGACGCCAGCCGCCGCAGGTCCGTCGAACGCGGCCTGCAGCTCTGCGCCCGGAGCATCTTCGAGCTGAGTCGCCGGATCGGTCCCGCCGCCGGCCGCAATCCGGCGGTCTACCGGTCGTCCATCGAGTGCCTCGTCGCCTCGAAGGTACTGCCGCCGGACCTCGGCGAGCGGCTCGGGACCTTCGCCGCCGTGGGGGATGCGTTCGGAAGCGGCAGGGCCAGACTCGGCCGCAAGGAGATGGCCCGGGTGCTGGCCGAGCACCTCGACGACTTCGACGAGCTGGCAGACCACGTCGAGCGGTGGCGCACGGAGCGCCGCACTCAGTGATCGTGCTGCCGCAGATAGGCCAGCAGGTCCGCGAGACCGTCCGCGTCGAGCCCCTGCTCGAGTCCGTCCGGCATCAGGGACAGACCTTCCGCCCGCAGCTCGCGGATGCGGCTGCGCGGCACCGTGTCGGTCTCGCCGTTCGCCCGCGACAGCGTGACCGCGGCGTCGGTCTCGGCGGCGAGGATTCCGTTGAGCAGCTCGCCCTGCTCCGTCTCGACCAAGTAGTTGGCGTACTCGGGCGCAAACGCCGCGCTCGGATCCAGGATCGAGGTCAGCAGATCCTCCTCCCCCCGGAAGAACGACATGTCGAGACTCGGACCGACCGGATGGCCGGCGCCGCGGAACCGGTGGCACTGGGCGCAGAGGTTCCGAAAGTGCGCTTCGCCGCGCTCGGCGCTGCCCCGTCCGCCGACCACCTGCGGCAACCACTCGTCGACTACCGCCTGCCGGTTGCCGAATTCGTGGTCGGTGAAGAAGGCGGCGGCCCGGGTCTGCACGTCCTCGCTGGAGCGGCGCAGCAACCGGCGGCGCTGTCCGAAGTCGAGATCCAGCTCGCCAGCGGTCAGATCGCCGTTCTCCAACGCCTCGATCAGGAGCACGTGGAACGGCTGGTTCCCCAGCAGCATCTCGATCACGATCTCCTTGACCGCCGGCCCGTAGCGGCGCCAGCGAACCAGCGACTCGGTACCGCGCGCGGGGTCGTCCAGACCGGCCACGGCGCGGGCCGCTTCGACCTGGACCGCCGGCGGCGCCTGCGGCTCCATCAGCGCCAGCAGCGTGTCGCCGACCTGTGCGTAGGAGCCCAGGCCAAGCAGTGCGATCTCCGCGGTACGGGCCTCGACCGCCAACGCCTCGTCCAGGGCGCGGCCGCGGGCGCGGGCGATCGCCCGGTCCACCGTGGCGAGATCCGTCGTTCCGGCGGCGGAGACGACCCGTAGCGCAGCCCTGACGATCCCGGTGTGGTCCGAATCGAGAAGTCGCGAGACACTGCGCGCTGCCCGGGCGGCGGCGGCCGGCTCCGGATTGGCCCGCTCCAAACCGTCCGCGAGCCCGTCGAGCAGCGCTGCCCGCGCCGCGTCCCCCAGGGTCGGCCGGACAGCCAGACCGACCAGGCCGCGGAGTTCCTCCGCACCGCCGGCGGCAACCGCCATCGCCGCGAGATGACGCACGGCGTCCAGCAGTCCGGCCGTGTGATCGGGCGGGCGCAAGCGGCTATCCGAACCGAGCAGCCCGTCGAGCACCTCCGCGTGGTCCTCTTCGATGCCGGCCAGCACCGCGTAGCGCGTCCAGTCGTGGTGCGCGTCCTCCCGGAGAACCCACTGCAGCGCTTCTCTCGCCTGCGTCGTGTTCACGCCGGCCAGCGCCAACGCAGCCTGCATTCGGACGCGCGCGTCCGAATGCAGGCCAGTTGCGTGACCAGGTCGACAACGCTCGGATCGTCCGGGTAGTCCGCGGCCAGCACCGCGGCGTTCTCGCGCGCCCCGCTCGGCCCCGGCTGCACGGCCAAACGGAGATCGCCCACCTCCAGCGCATCCAATCCCCGTAGCGTCCAGAGGGCGTGCAGCCGCGCGAGCGGGTCCCGGCTGTCGCGGAACACGTAACGCAGCGGCGGCACGGCGGCCGCATCGCCCCGCTCCACCAGGATGCGTTGCGCCGTGTCGCGCCACCACTTGTTGGGACGGGCCAGGCCGTCGATCAGCGCCGGCACGCCGGCGTCGGCCAGCTCCGGGCGCACCGTGGGCAATCCCTCGTGGGGGACGATCCGGTAGATCCGCCCCTTGTCGTCGCCGGCCCGCAGGTCGAGCGTCTCTTCGACCGTGTCCGGAATCCACTCCGGGTGCTCGATGACCGCCCGGTGCATGTCGACGACGTAGAGCGCCCCTTCGGGTCCGGTCGCCACGGTGACCGGCCGGAACCAGTTGTCCCGCCCCGCCAGCAGCTCTGCCCCGTCGACCCGGCGGCTCGCCGTGAAGCTGGGCCCGTCCGGCGTCAGCACGTCCTGGTGCACGACGTTGACGACCACGTCGTTCACGAGGAGGCTGCCCTCGTACGCTTCCGGCAGGGCGCCGCCGCCGTAGTACGCGATCCCGGATCCGCCCGAGAAGTGCCCGGACTGATCCGGGTTGTTGACGCGGGTCTGCGCATCGGACACCTGGAAGAGTTGCGCCGAGCGGCCGTGGTCCGAGATCGTGTCGCGCGTCGTCGGCAGCGCCAGCCCCGGGTTGCTCCGCAGCCGGCGGATCGGGAACACCATGTGCTGGACGTGGTTGACGTTGTGGGTACCGAACATCCGACCCCAGGCGTCGAACGCGATGCCGTGTCCTCCGGTGGTCTCGTACGACGTCTCCAGCTCCCCGGTGTCGGGCCGGAAGCGGAAGTCGGCGCCGCGGATCGAGACCGCCGCCCCGGGCCGGCCGGCCGGATGGCCGCTGCCGTGGTTGCCCCCGTTGGCCGCGTAGACCCAGTTGTCGATGCCCCAAGTGAGGCCGTTGATGTTGTGCTGCGTGTTGGCGACCGGGAAGCCGGTGAAGAGCACCTCGCGCAGGTCGGCCACCCCGTCGCCGTCGGGGTCGCGCAGGTGGACGACGTCGGGCGGTGCGGTCACCAGCACGCCGTCCCGTCGCGCCAGGGCAGGACCGACGTCGGGTAGGGCAGCCCGTCGGCGAAGAGCGTCCAGGTCTCGTAGTAGCCGTCGCGGTCCGCGTCGACCAGCCGCTTGACGCGGCCTCGCGGCGGCGATCCCTCCGGCCGCTGCGGGTAGCCGCCCATCTCCACGACGAACATCCGGCCGTCGGCGTCGAAGGCGACGCCCACCGGATCGACGACGGCGGGCTCGCTGGCCGCCAGCTCGAGCCGGAGGTCGTCCGGAAGCTGCGCCGTCGCGATGAACTCGTCTGGATCCAGCGACACGCCCCGGACGTCGCCGTGCAGGCACCCCGAGACGGCCAGGACGAGCGCGAGAAAGCCGGCCGACCGACCGAGCATGATGGTTCGCATACGTCTGCTCCGGCGGAGGACGCCCGGTCGCCTCACGGCGTCCCCCGTCCCTTCCAGGTTCCCTGCGCCACCGCCGGCACGAACGCGTCGAGTCCGTCCGGCCGAAACGGCAGCGTCCGCCCCTGCTCGGCGCTCATGTAGGCGGTCATCAGCAGCTCGACCACCTCGACCCCGTCGTCGAACGTCACGTCCGGGGTCTCCTCGCGCAGGAACGCCCGCACCATGTGGCGGTTCTCCGCGGTGTAGCCGTACTCGGCCGTCTCGTCGACCACCACCGGCATCAAGCCGACCTCGGCGTTCTGCTTCTCTACCAGGTCCTCGCCCGCCGCGCCCCGCACCTCGCGGCTGAAGAACAGCTTCACGCCACTGTCGAGCGAGTTGACGGCCAACGAGTACTCGGGACCGAGCAGCTCCATGCTCAGCCGCAGCCCGGCCCCGACGTAGCTCCACGAAGTGCTGGCCTCCCCGATCAGCGGCGCCCCGTCGTCCGCCTCGTACTCGATGGTGACGCCGGCGAAGTCTTCGGCCGGCCGGGTGGCGTAGTCGACGGCCGCCCCCATGGTCCGCCGCAGCCGGTCGCTGTACTCGGGTCGGCTCCACTTCAGCGACGCGATGCGTCCGGTCACACCCCGCGGCCGGATGGAGGCGCGCGGCGCGCCGGGCGCGGTCAGCAGGTGCCGCACCACCTCGACCGAGTGGCACGCCATGTCGTTCAGCACCCCGCCGCCCTGCAGGTCGCCCCGCCAGAACCACGGGCTGTGCGGCCCGCTGTGCTCCTCGGCGGCGCGGGCCAGGTACGGCCGCCCGGTCAGGGCGGCGCCGCGCCGCCAGATCAGCTCCCGGCCGCGAGTCACCGCCGGCGCGAAGAGTTGATTCTCCAGGTAACCGTGCCGCAGACCCGCCCGCTCGGCCAGCGCGAGCATCCGCTTGGCCTCGGCCACAGTGCGCGCGAGCGGCTTCTCGCAGGCGACGCCGCGCAACGACGCGCCAGCGGTCACGGCGGCGCAGACCGCCTCCAGGTTCGCGACCCGCGCGTGGTTCGGCCCGCAGATCCAGACGGCATCGACCGTCGGATCGGCCACCAGCGCCTCGATGGACGGAAACGCGCGTGCCTCCCCCACGTCGAGCTCGCGCGCCAGCGCCGCGGCCGACTCGGCGTGCCCGGCGTTCGGGCTCCAGCATCCGCGCACGTCGGCGTCACGTACCCCGACCAGGGACCGGATGTGAAAGCGGGTGATGAACCCGCTGCCGATGAAGCCGATGCCGAGGCGCCGGAAGGTCACGTCGCGGACAGGCTACTGCAGGGGAGCGGCGCGCTCAAGATCCGACCCGGCGCGCCGACTGTCGATCGTTGCTGTAGATCTCCGTCAGCCCATGCTCGCGGGCAGACAGCAGGTGGACGACACCTGCTCCCAGCCCGGCTCCGCGACGTAGCACTTGAGTACGTACGCCGTGTCGAAGTACGTCATCCGCGATCCCGGTCGTCGGACACGTCAGCCGTAGAATCGCCGGGGACCGCGGGCAAGGCTTCGAACTCGGGCAGTAGAATGCGGTCGCGAAACGACCGGCCCGCATCACCCTCGCGAAACGGAACCAGAGACGCCACGGGACGCCCTCGCTCGGTAACGACAACGCCCTCGCCACGCGCTGAGCGGCGCACCCATTCGCCCGTCTTCATGTGCAGGTCGCGAATCCCGATGCGCTCCATTTGCACCAATGTGATACATCGTGCCGAACGGGTCAACGTGCCGAGGTCCCGCCGGATGCGGCCTTGCTCCGACCGAAGCGATACCGCATGATGCGGACATGGAACCCGGGCAGGCCGACCGGTCGCTCGTGGAGCGCGTGAAGCGGGCGCTGGAGCCCCGGGTAGAGATCCTGGAGGCCTGTCTGTTCGGTTCGCACGCCCGCGGGGATGCGCACGGCCAAAGCGACATCGACATCGCCGTCTACGTCGACGAAGCCCGCACCGAGGCCGGTCAATTCGGATAAAGCCCTCGTCAAAGCGCTTGGTGAGGTCGTGCATGAACCACTTGAAGTCCCCCTGAAAGACGACGTGCCTGTGCTCTTCCGGGTTGAGCGGCACGGTATACGAATTGATGCGTCGGAATGTCTCACGAATCTGGTCCGGAGTAGCCCCAACCATCAGATCGACGGCTAGTCCGTAGTCAAGAAAGCGTTTACGGTCATCCTCTTCGAGCTCCTCCAGACTACGACCTGCAAACCTGTCTTCTTCACTATGCCTCGAAATCCGGAACTCTCCGTCAAAATACGACAGGATGGCCCGGCTTCTCTGCTGACCATCCACAATCTCCTTGTGAGACCGTCGTGTCCTCAGGTCCGTGTGCTGCGAGAGAAGCAACTTCGGGATAGGATAGTCGAGAAGAATCGTTTCGATCAAGAAGGACTTGGCAGCCGGTGGCCACACTTTGTCACTTCGCTGGTAGTTGCGATTTATCCGTACTTCGTTCGACTTGATGTCATTACAGAAATCGACGACCGGTATTCGTTGATTGTTTATGTTCACAAGACCTACTCCTTGCACCCCACAGGCAAACTTTACCACACAGCAGTTCGGCCGCCAAGTGCAACGATGCGGCCAAGAGTGGATACAATGAAATCCAACACAGCCCTGAACTTGGTCGCCACAAGCCCGAAGATCTTCGAGGTCTACGGCGTTGTAAGACTCTCGCACACGACATCAGCCGCTTCGGAGCCAGCACGAGTCGTAGTGCCAGTCACTCGGTGGAGCACCTCGCACGGTTCATGCTGGTTAGTGCCTGCCTCGACTCTCGCATGGGTCGGCAAACCTCCGGTTTCTGGGCCGCAGACGCTGCAATCCCTGTTCGAAATACACAGGGTCGACCTCGATTCCGAGGGTGTTCCTGCCGCACGCGGCAGCAGCCACTTGCGTGGAGGCCGTTCCGGTGAAGGGGTCGAGCACGGTGTCTCCCACGAAGCTGAACATCCGAATGAGACGATCGGCCAGGGCGACCGGATAGGGGGCGGGATGGTCCCTCGTCGACGCCCCTGCGATGTCGGTCCAGATCTGTCGGAACATGGTCCTGAAGCTCGCCTCCGACAGCAGGCTGAGGGTACGCGAAGGACGGCTCGGGCGCCGGTAGCCGCCCGGCTTCCGCTGCATCAGGATGAACTCGACGTCGTTCTTTATCACGGCGTTGGGCTCGTACGGCTTGCCCAGGAAACCGCCGGTGCCCCGCTCCACCTCGTGCGCCGCGTTCGCGATCTTGTGCCAGATGATCGGCGCGAGGTTGTCGAACCCGAGCGCCCGGCAGCGCTCCTGGATGGAAGCGTGTAGGGGAACGACGGTATGCCGGCCGCCGTTCCTTCTCCTTGACAGGCAGACATCACCGACGACGCAGATCAGCCGTCCCCCGGGCACCAGCGCCCTGTGACACATGCGCCAGACCTCGTCGAGCTGGTTCGAGAAACTCGTCGTAGTCGGCGACCCAGCCCAGTTGGCCCGCCGAACGGCGGTACTCCTTCAGGGTCCAGTACGGCGGCGAGGTCAGGACGAGGTGGACCGACTCCGACGGCAGAACGGCGCGGCGGGCGTCTCCCAGCAACAGCCGGTGACGCGTCGGCACCTGCGCCACCGCAGCCCCGATCTTCGCCATCGCGGAGGGATCCTTCGCGAGCCGCGGCAGATCCCGCGCCGGGTCCTCCAGATGCCGGTACGGCTCCGAGACGAAAGCATCGATTGGCGCGTCGGCGTTCATGTCGCTTGCGTCCCAGGAGCCCGATCGACCCAATACTCCGCCGAACGTCGGGGCCTCAGTACTTCGGCAGCGACGAGTCGACGGCGTCGATCCAGCGCAGAATGCCGCCGCGCAGGTTCTTCGCCTGCGCGAAACCCGCCTCGCGGAGCAGCTTGACCGCCTTGGCGCTGCGCACGCCCGACTTGCAGTGGACGATCATCTCGCCGCGCCCCTCGAGCTCGTGGAGGCGGCTGGGGAGGTCGCCGAGCGGGATCAGCGTCGAGCCGGGTATGGCGCAGATCTGGTACTCCTGCGGCTCGCGCACGTCGAGGATGAAGACGCCGTCGCGGCCGTCGAGGCGCGCCTTGAGTTGCTCGACCGTGGCGTCGTCCGCGGCGCCGGCGGCCGGCTCGGGAGCCGGGGCGGACGGGGTGATGCCGCAGAACTGCTCGTAGTCGATCAGCTCGGTGACGGTGGGGCTGTCGCCGCAGACCGGGCAGTCCGGGTCCTTGCGCAGCTTCAGCTCGCGGAAGCGCATGCGGAGCGCGTCGTAGACCAGGAAGCGGCCGACGAGCGGCTCGCCGACGCCCATGATCAGCTTGACCGCCTCGGTCGCCTGGATGGTGCCGACCACGCCGGGCAGGATCCCGAGCACCCCGCCCTCGGCGCAGCTCGGCACGAGACCGGGCGGCGGCGGCTCCGGGTAGAGGCAGCGGTAGCACGGCCCGTCCTTGGCCGCGAAGACCGAGGCCTGCCCCTCGAAGCGGAAGATGCTGCCGTAGGCGTTCGGAATGCCGAGGATCACGCAGGCGTCGTTGACCAGATAGCGGGTCGGAAAGTTGTCCGTGCCGTCGACGATCACGTCGTAACCGCGGAGCACGTCGAGCGCGTTGCTCGACGAGAGCGCCACGTCGTGGGTCTCGATGTGCACCTCGGGATTGATGGCGTTCAGCGTGTCGCGCGCCGAATCGAGCTTCGAGCGCCCCACGTCCGGCGTCCCGTGGATCACCTGCCGCTGCAGATTGCTGTAGTCGACCACGTCGAAATCGACGATGCCGAGCCGGCCGACGCCGGCCGCGGCCAGGTACATCGCCACCGGCGAGCCGAGCCCCCCGGCGCCGATGCAGAGCACGCTGGCCGCCTTCAGCTTCAACTGCCCGTCCATGCCGACCTCCGGCATGATCAGGTGGCGGCTGTAACGGGCGACCTCCTGGTTGCTGAGCGCCGGCGGCGCGGCGACGGTCATGACCGCACCCCCCCCGCCACCGACGGGATGATGCTGACGGTGTCGCCGTCCTTGAGCGGCGTCGCTTCCCTCTCCAGGAAACGGATGTCGTCGTCGTTGACGTAGATGGCGACGAAGCTGCGCAGCTTGCCTTCCTCGTTGTAGAGGTGCTTGCGCAGATCCGAGTATCGCGCCGTCATGTTGGCGAGCAGCTCCCCGACCGTCGCGCCCTCCGCCTCGACGACGTCCTGCTTGTCGGCGTAGACGCGCAACGGCGTCGGAATCAGAATCCTGGTTGGCATGGTGTTTCCTCGATAGCGACCTGCTCTTCGTCGAACGCCGACCGATCCTCGCGCAACCGCCACGAGGTCAGCGCGCCCGGCTCGCCGCCCGCGACCGCGACGATGACGTAGGCGAACACCGGCCAGGCGTGGTCGAGGTCGTACTGCGACGGACGCGCCGGATGGTCCGGGTGCGAGTGATAGAAGCCCAGCAGGTCGGCGCCCAGCGCATCGGCCCGCTGCTCCGCCGCGCGGTAGTCGGCTGGCCGCACCCGGAACCGGCGCCGCGATCCCTCCTCGGTGGTGTTGGGCAGGGCCAGCGCCTCGACCACCCGGTCGTGCCGGCCGATGAGCGCCCCGCAGCACTCGTGCGGGTACGTCTCGCGGCCATGGCGCCGGATGCCGGCGTCGGCCTCGGCGCAGAGCGTCAGCATCGGTCGCCCCACGTCCGCTCAGTCCGACTCCGGCCCGGACTCGGTGACGAAGCCCTTGTCCCGCCACGCCAGCGTCCCGCCGGTGATGCTCCGCACGTTGCGATAGCCGAGCGACTTCAGGAACAGCAGCCCCGAGAGCGAGGCGTTCCCGCGCTGGCAGACGCTGAGAATCGGCGCGTCGCGATCCTCCGGGAGCCCGGCGTGATTGTCCGGAAGCTCGGCGAGCGGCCGGTTGACGGCGCCCGGCACGTGCGCCTCCTCGTACTGCTTCCGCGGCCGGACGTCGAGCACGAAGGGCCTTCCGTTCTGCAACTGCGCGTGGGCCGCCTCGACGCCGATGGTCAGGTCGGGGTTGCCCCGCACGTTCTCCACCATGGTGTCGAGCAGCGGGTTGCGGGCCGGCGCGGCCGGCTTCGCCTCCTGCGCCACGAGCCCCGGCAGGTGCTTGACCACCGACGACGCGTACTTGAAGGCGTTGTCCGGGAAGATCACGACGACGACGCTCCCCGGCTCGTCCGGCACCAGCTCGAACGCCCCCTGCAGGGCCATCGCCGAGCTCGGTCCCGCGACGATGCTCTCCTCCCGGTTCAGGCGCAGGCAGAGATCGAACGCGGCCTGGTTGTGGACCTCGACCATGTCGTCGTACTCGTCCGGAAAGAACAGCTTCGTCTGCTTGAGTTGCCGGAAGCTGCGCACACCGGGAATGTCGTGCCCCTCGTTCGGATAGACGCCGAGCACCTTCACCTCCGGACGCCGGGCCTTGAGAAAGCGGCCCGTGCCCGTGATGGTGCCGCAGGTGCCGAGACCGGCGACGAAGTGCGTGACGCTGCCCTGCGTCTGTTTCCAGATCTCCGGCCCCGTCGTCTTGTAGTGCGCCTCGGGGTTCGCCTCGTTGACGTACTGGTTGAGCATGTGAAAATCGGGACGACCCCCGATCTCCATCGCCTTCGCGATGGCCCCCTCCGGCGCCCCGGGAGCCGGACACAGGGTGTCGGCCAGCTCCATCACGTCGGCGCCGAAGAACCGCAGCATGGTCCGCTTCTCGAGCGGGATCTCGCTCGACAGCGGCGTCGTCAGCGAGTAGCCCCTGGCGTTCGCGATCATCGCCAGCGCCATGCCGGTGTTCCCCGACGTCGGCTCCACCAGCTTCTGCTTCTCCTGCACCGTCTGCCGCGCCTCGCCGTCCGCGACGAGGTTGGCCGCGACGCGGTCCTTGACCGCCCCGAACGGGTTGTACCACTCCAGCTTGCCGTAGACCCGCGTGTGGCGGAAGGGCGTCACCCGGTTCAGGCGGACCAGCGGCGTCGGATTGTCGGCGCCGGAAAGCAGACCGAGAATGGAGTCGTAGACGCGCAGCCCGTGGTCATCCATACCCCCCTGATCCTACCCGATCGCGGGGCCGGACCACGCTCCCGGCGACCGCCTGCGCGGGACGCTCGGGGGCGAGGGCGGACCGGTGGCCGGGCGCAATATCGACGGTGCGCAACCGGCTCGGTTGGCGTATGGTACGGGCAACCAAGGAGAGTGACCATGCGCGAGTGCCCGCACCGTTCCGCAACCGTGACGCGTCGCGACGCACTGAGACGGATCGGCGCCGTCGGCATGGGGATCGTCGCGGCTCCGGGGCTGACGGCCGCTCCCCTGTCTGCGGCGCGCCGGCAGGGCGGCGAGGGCGTGACGTTCCCCGACGGGGCGATCATCCGCACCGTGCTCCGCGACATCGATCCCGAGGAGCTCGCCGGCGGAGCGACTCTCTTCCACGAGCACCTGTCCATCGGCGACCCGCTTCCACCCTGGGTGACTCCGCCGGAGGACCCCCGGTCGCCCTTCACCGCCGACCTCGACCTGATGGCCGACGAGGTGAACGCGACGGCGCAGGAAGGTGTGAGCTGCATCGTCAACGGCGGAACGAAGGACCTCGGCCAGAACTTCGAGCGCCTGCGCGCGCTGGCCGGGCGGGTGAACCTGCACATCGTCATGGCCGGCGGACTGTGGACGCAGCCGCGGTATCCACCGGAGATCGCGCGGCAGACCGAGGAGGAGGTGGCGGCGGACTTCCAGCGCGACGCCGTGGCGGAGCGCTGGGGCGGCATCGGCGAGATCGGCTCGTCGATGACGATGCATCCCGACGAACGGAAGGTGCTGCGCGCCAGTTGCCTGGTCCACCAGCGAACCGGGCTGCCGCTCTTCACGCACACCCCGCACGACGGCTGCTCGTCGTGCGCGGTCGAACAGCTCGACATCATCGAGGAAATGGGCGTGGATCCGCGGCTCACCTGCATCGGACACCTCGCCGACATCCGGGACGACCCGGGCGCCGAGGTGCACATCGCGCTGGCCCGGCGCGGCGCCTTCCTCGGCTTCGACACGGTGGGCCACCAGATCACGCAGGGCGACGCGGAGAAGGTGCGGATGATCGTGTCGGTCATCGACGCGGGGTACGAAGACCACGTGCTGCTGTCCGCGGACTTCGCCCGCGAGGCGGAGCTGAAAGCGAAGGGCGGCGCGGGCTATTCCTCCGTCGTGACGATCTTCGTGCCCAAGCTGCGCTACGCGGGGGTGCCGGAGGAGACGATCCAGAAGATCCTGGTGGACAACCCGCGACGGTTCCTGGCTTTCGTGCCGCAGGACGCGTAAGGCGCAGTCGTGCCGTGACGGCCGAGTCGAAAGCACCGCTGCAGGAAGCCCGTTGTTTCAGGAGATGACCATGCCGAACCGATACCTGACTTTCGCGAGCCTGCTTCTCGGCTTCGCCGTCCTGTCCTTCTCGCCCCTGCTGAGCGCCCAGCAGGGCGAGACGATCACCCGCGAGGTGCGGCCGTTTGTACCCGTCACGGACGAGATGCTGCGCGATCCCGACCCCGGGGATTGGCTGATGACCCACCGGACGTACGACTTCCAGGCCTACAGCCCGCTGGACGAGATCAACCGGGACAACGTGCACCAGTTGCAGGTGGCCTGGATGCGGGCGATGGACGACGGGCCGCAGCAGACCCAGCCGCTCGTCCACGGCGGCGTGATGTACCTCGCCAACAACGACGACCATATCCAGGCGCTCGACGCGACGACCGGCGACCTGCTCTGGGACTACCGGCGGCGGCTGCCCGACGACCTGCGCCAGTACGTCACGCTGGGCAACCGGACCCGGAACCTGGCCATCTACGGCAACCACATCTACCACCTGACCGCCGACGCGCACCTGCTGGCTCTCGACGCGCGCACCGGCGAGGTGGCCTTCGACACCGAGATGGCCGACTACCGCGCGGGGATCACCCACTCCTCGGGCGCCATGATCATCGATGGCAGGGTGCTCGCCGGACGCGCCTGCTTCCCCACCGAAATCCCGGCGCGCTGCTTCATCTCGGCCCACGATGCGGACACCGGTGAGGAGCTCTGGCGGGTCTACACGGCGGCCGGCGCGGACGACCCCGGCGGGCAGACCTGGGGCAACGTGCCGACGTCGCAACGGGGCCACGTGTCGGCGTGGGGCTCGCCGGGCAGCTACGACCCCGAGCTCGGGCTCATCTACTGGGGCATCGCCGTCCCGATGCCCTACACCCGGATCATGCGCCGCGGCACCTGGGACGTCGGAGACCGCACCCCGTGCGAGCTGTACTCGAACTCCACGGTCGCCCTCGGCGTCGAGACCGGCGAGATGGAGTGGTACTACCAGCACCTGCCGTGCGACGACTGGGACCAGGACTTCGTCCAGGAGCGCACCCTCATCGACACGGTGGTCGCCCCCGACCCCGAGTCGGTGATGTGGATCAACCCGCGGATCGCCGGCGCCGCCGAGGAGCGCAAGATCGCGGTCACAATAGGAGAGCCGGGCGGGCTGTTCGTGCTCGACCGTGTGACCGGCGAGTTCCTGTGGGCGACGCCGCTGCCCTACGAGAGCACCGAGCGCTTCGTCATCCGGGACATCGATCCGGCGACCGGGCAGGTCTTCATCAACATGGACCTGGTGGCGCGCGAGGTCGGCCAGCAGTTCGTCATCTGCGGACACAACGTGAAGGGTTGGTGGTCGTGGTCGTACAGCCCGCGGACCGGGCTGCTCTACATCCCGATCAATCGCTCCTGTCTCAACCAGACCGCCAACGATCGGTCGGCCACGGGAACCGGCCCGAGGTTCACGCAGCCCGAACCGGGGCTCGAGGAGGATGGCCACCTCACCGAGGTGCGGGCTCTCGACATCTCGACCGGCCGGGAGGCGTGGCGCTACACGCAGCGGGCCCCGAACGCGGGGTCGACGCTCGCCACCGCCGGCGACGTCGTCTTCCATGGCGATCTCAACCGCCGCTACCGGGCCTTCGACGCCGAGACCGGTGACGTGCTGTGGGAGACGATCCTGGGCAGCCAGATCACCGGCTTTCCGGTCACCTATACGGCGGGCGGGAGGCAGTACCTGACCGTGCCGGTGGGTGGTGCGGCGATTTTTCGAATGAACAACTACGCGCCGGAGCTGGAGGCGCCGATGGGCAGCAACATGCTCGTCACGTTCGCGCTGCCGCCGGCGCCATGAACGGGCCCGTTCCGCCGGAGAGAAGGAGAACGGCAATGCCGGCATTCCGAGTGTCGTTGGCGGGATCCTGCGTCCTCGGCGCGCTCGTGCTGTGGGGAGCTCCTCCCGTGGCCGCGCAGCAGGGAGCGGCGGGCGGAGAATGGCGCAGCTACACGGGCGAGTCGGGTGGCACGAAGTACTCGACGCTGGATCAGATCGGCCCCGACAACGTGCAGGACCTCCACGTCGCCTGGCGGTGGCGATCGGTCGACTACGACTTGGTCGACGAGGACCCCGACCTGCGTTTCAATCCGACGCTGCTCGCCACGCCGCTGATGGTCGGCGGCCGGCTGTTCATGGGCACCAACCTGGGGCAGGCGGCCGCCATCGACCCGGCCACCGGCGAGACGGTGTGGACCTACCGCGCGCTCGAGGACGGCGCCGGCCGGCCGCGCGGGGGCCCCACCCGCGGCGTCGGCTACTGGGAAGACCCGGAACGCGACGACGAGCGGATCTTCATCGTGAGCGGCGAGCACCTCGTCGCCCTCGACGCCCGGACCGGCGATCCGCTGCGCGAGTTCGGGCAGGGAGGCAAGATCGACCTGACGCAGGGCGTGCCCCACCTGGACGAATATCGCTGGACGGCGGCCCCGCTGGTATGCCGCGACACCATCATCGTCGGCATCTTCACCAGCGACCGCTTCGAGCAGCGGGAGCAGGCGCCCGGCTACATCCGGGGTTTCGACGCCGTCACCGGGCGACTGAAGTGGCGCTTCAACCCCGTCCCCCAGCCGGGCGAGTTCGGGAACGAGACGTGGGAGGACGGATCCTGGGAGCACACCGGGGCCAGCAACGTCTGGACGGTGATGAGCGCCGACGAGGAGCTGGGCTACGCGTATCTCCCGACCGCCACGCCGACCCACAACTGGTACGGCGGACACCGGCCGGGCGACAACCTGTTCGCCGAGAGCCTGGTCTGCCTCGAGTGCGAGACCGGGCGCCGCGTCTGGCACTACCAGATGATCCATCACGGCATCTGGGACTACGACACCGCGTCCACGCCGATCCTGGCCGACATCACCGTGGACGGGCGGCCGATCAAGGCGGTGGTGCAGGTCACCAAGCAGGCGTTCGCGTACGTCTTCGACCGCGTCACGGGCGAACCGGTCTGGCCGATCGAGGAACGGCCGGTCCCGCAATCCGACGTGCCCGGCGAGCGAACCTCGCCGACGCAGCCGTTCCCGACCCGGCCGGCGCCGTTCGACCGGCAGGGGATCACGGTCGACGACCTGATCGACTTCACGCCGGAGCTGCGGGCCGAGGCGCTCGATATCTTCAACCGCTACCGCTCGGGGCCGATCTTCACCCCGCCGTCCCTGCGCGACGAATCGCCGGGCGGCACGCTGGGGACGCTGCAGCTTCCCGGCTGGGTCGGCGGCGCCAATTGGAACGGCGCGGCGTACGACCCCGAGACGCAGATGCTCTACGTGCCTTCGATCACCGCACCGATCCAGATCTGGCTGCGCGAGGCCGACCCGGAGGCGTCGCCGTTCCGGTACCTGCAGGGACCGAGCAGCGTCTGGATCGACGGGCCGCGGGGTCTGCCGCTCGTCAAGCCGCCGTGGGGACGGATCACGGCGATCGATCTCAATACCGGCGAGCACGTCTGGATGCGGCCCAACGGACCCGGACCGCGTGACCACGTCGCCCTACAGGACCTGCCGCTCCCGTGGCTCGGGGCCCCCGGACGGGCGGCGCCGCTGCTGACGAAGACGCTGCTCTTCCTGGGCGACGGCTCCCGGTCGATGCAGGTGGTGCCGCCCAACGGCGGCGGACGCATGTTCCGCGCCTGGGACAAGGCGACCGGCCGGGTGTTGTGGCAGACCGAGCTGCCCGCCGGCACGTCCGGCGCTCCGATGACGTACCTGCACGACGGCACGCAATACGTCGTGGTCGCCGTGAGCGAACGCGACCACGAGGGCGAGCTGATCGCTTTTTCGGTGCAGCAGTAGCTCTCACTCGACCGCTATGAGGTCCTCGTAACCCAGTAGATCGAGGTACTCCCGGACCTGCTGCACTGCATCCGCCGCCGACGGCGCCGTGAGGGAAGCCGTAACCGGCGGCATGTCGTCGTCGAGCACGAGGAAGGCTTGCGCTTCGAACGTCTGGTCGGCGATGCCGCTTGGCTGCGGGTTGCACGCGATCTCGATGCGATGCGGTCCGGACTGGTAGCGCAGTGCGTCCATTCGTCTCCTCCGAATGACGGCGGCCCGTTCGGGTGCGAGGCGCGGCCCCCGCGACCGGATCCCACCCGCAGGCGCGCGGTCCCATCGGTTCCCGTTATCGGACCGACACGAAGTCTCCGACACCCCCGCCGATCTCCGCGGTTCCGCGCCGTCCGATCCGCGTTGTACGATCGGCTGCCAGCGGGCAACCAGAATTGCGAGGTCCGGCCATGAGAATCCCCCCCTTCGAGCTCGAGCGCTTCCAGTCGGTCCACGAGCACCGGGTCGAGATCAACCTGACGGAGAGCGGCGTGGAGCCGCTGGAAGTGCGTGAGCTCCTCGGCCCGGACGCCGCCGGCGTGCTGCTGGACCAGCCGCTCGCCTACACCCAGTCCAACGGCACGCCGGAGCTGCGCGCCGCCGTCGCGGCCACCCTCCCCGGCGCCACCGAAAACCACGTGCTCGTCGCCAACGGCGGTGCGGAAGCCAACTTCGTCGCCTGCTGGCGCCTGATCGAGCCGGGCGACGAGGTCGTGGTGATGCAGCCGAACTACGGGCAGGTGCAGGGGCTGGCCGAGGGGTTCGGCGCCATTGTACGGCCCTGGCCGCTACGCGAGGAGCGCGCCGCCCCAGCATCCCGCTGGGCGCCCGACATCGACGAGCTGCGTGCGCTGGTGACGGATCGTGCGAAGCTCATCGCCGTCTGCAACCCGAACAATCCCACCGGGGCGCGGCTGACCGAGGCGGAGGTGGCCGCGGTCTGCGAGGTCGCGGGGCGTCACGGCGCATGGGTGTTGTCGGACGAGATCTATCGCGGCGTCGAGCGCGACGGCGTCGAGACACCGACGGTGTGGGGACGGACCGAGCGGGTGATCGTCACCGGGGGCCTGTCGAAAGCCTACGGCCTGCCCGGCCTGCGTATCGGCTGGGCGGTCGCCGCCCCGCCCATGGCCGCCGAACTCTGGAGCCGCCGCGACTACACGACGATTGCACCGAGTGCGCTGAGCGACCGGCTCGCCCGCCACGCCCTGGCCCCGGACCGCCGGACGGCGCTGCTGGAGCGCACCCGACGGATGATCGCCGCCAACTTCCCGATCGTCGTCGCCTGGCTCGACGCGCACGCCGGGAATCTCGCGTGGGTGCCCCCCGAGGCCGGCGCCATGGCGTTCGTCCGCTACCACCAGGACATCGGCTCCACCGCGCTCGCCAATCGGCTCCGCGAGACCGAGGGCGTGCTGGTCGTTCCCGGCGACCACTTCGGTCTCGACGGCTACCTGCGGATCGGGTACGGCGGCCGCGCCGCGTCCCTGCGGGAAGGACTGGCCCGGCTCGACCGCGTGCTGGCCGATCTGCCGCAAGCGGCCGCCCGATTCCCGGCCGGCGCCTGACATCGAAAGTAGAATCACGCCACTGACAATGACAGAGTCACAGACCGCTACGCCCGGCGCCCTCGACGGCCTGACCGTCCTCGACCTGACCCGCGTGCTCTCCGGCCCCTACTGCACGATGATGCTCGCCGACATGGGCGCCCGCGTCATCAAGGTGGAGCAGCCCGGCAAGGGCGACGACACCCGCGCCTGGGGGCCTCCGTTCCAGGACGGCGAGAGCGCCTACTTCATGAGCATCAACCGCAACAAGGAGAGCATCACGCTCAACCTGAAGCATCCGGACGGGCGGCGGGTGCTGGACGCACTGATCGAGCGGGCGGACGTCCTGGTCGAGAACTTTCGGCCCGGCACGCTGGACCGGATGGGGCTCGGCTACGCGGATCTGTCGAAGCGGCGTCCGGGTCTCGTCTACTGCTCCATCTCCGGCTTCGGCCAGACCGGCCCCCGGCGGCGCGAGCCGGGCTACGACGCGGTCATGCAGGGCGAAGGCGGTCTGATGAGCATCACCGGCGCACCGGACGGCCCCGGCTACCGGCTGGGAGTGGCCATCGCGGACATCGCTTCCGGGATGTTCTCGGCCTTCGGCGTCGCCGTCGCCCTGCTCGCCCGGCACCGCACCGGCCGCGGGCAGCTCGTCGACGTCGGCATGCTGGACTCGGTGGCGGCGCTGCTCACGTATCAGGCGGGGATCTACTTCGCCACCGGCACACCGCCCGGCCGGCTCGGCAACCTGCACCCGACGATCACGCCCTACGAGACCCTCGAGGCGGCCGACGGCGATCTGGTTGTCGCGGCCGGCAACGACCAGCTCTGGCGGACGTTCTGCGGCGTGATCGGCCTCGAGGCGCTGGCCGACGACCCGCGCTTCCGGACCAACAAGGACCGGGTCGGCGCGCGCGAGGCGCTGCGCCCGCTGCTCGTCGAGCGGCTGCGCACGCGGCCGGCCGGGGAATGGTTGACGGAGCTGAAGGCCGCCGGGGTCCCCTGCGGCGGCGTCCGGGACTTCGAGCAGGTGCTGACCGACCCGCAGATCGTCGAGCGCGCGATGGTGATCGCGCTCGACCATCCGGTAGCCGGCGCGATCCGCCAGCTCGGCGTCCCGGTCAAGCTGGGCGACACGCCCGGAGCGGTCCGCACCCCGCCGCCGGTGCTCGGGCAGCATACCGGCGCCATTCTCGGCGAGCTCGGCTTCCCGGACGCAGAGGTGGAACGCCTGAAGCGCGACGGCGCGGTCTGATTGTCACCGCTCCACCATCGGGGTCAGCGCCGACAGCACGAAGGCCAGCAGGTCCTCCGCGGCGAGGTCGCCGAGGGCCGGGTGCTCGGCGACGACCCGCTCCTCGCTCAGCACGCGGCGGCCCCGCACGTACGCCATCCGCCCCATCAGCGCGGGCGGATGCCGGGTGGTGTCGAGGGCAAGCTCGATAACGTCCTCGCTCGCACCCCCGGGCGATAGGCGCACCGCTCCCGCCGGCGTCTCCACCGCGAAGCGGTAGCCTTCCGCCTTGAGCGCGGATGCCACGGTCCTGAAAAGCGGCGCCGCCACCGCGCGCAGGACTCTGTCGCCGTCCGCCTCGGCCGCCGCCGCGTCCTCGCGTCGCGCCCCGGCCCGCGCGCGCGCATCCTCTATGGTCCGCCGCACGCGGCGCTTGACGTCTCCGGTATCCATGTCGCCCCGTCAGTCCCGCGGACCGGCGCCCGCCTCGTAGATCCGCACCAGCTCGATCAGCTTGTAACCCCTGGTCTGGTAGGGCGGGATCACCCGCTGGGTGTACAGATACTGGATCATGCCCTCGTCCGCGTAGTCCGGCGCGCCCAGCTCCGGGTCGTCCGCCAGGGCGGTCTCGAGCGTCTCCATCGTCGTCACCTTCTCGGCCACGGTCCGCCGGACGGGGAAAACGCCCCACAGGCGGCGCCGCTCCTGCCGGTCGCGCGTACGGAAGCCGACGTAGATCTCGTTGCTGATGAAGTTGTAGTCGACCTCCGCCCGCGCCGCCACGGCGTCCTCGACCCGCAGGAAGACGATGTCGTCGCGCTCGGCGAGCCACGCCAGCAAGTGCTCCGTGAAGTCTCCCTCACCCGACCACTGCTCCCGGTCGATGTCCATCGCCTCCGCACCCGCACTCAACCACGCGGCGCCACGAGCAGCTTCGCCGCCGCCCGCATGCCGATCATGACCGGACGATCCGGCGCGACGCGGACCTGCACGTGGTCGGCCGCCTCGTGACGCACCGCGACGCGGATCGACTGGCCGGGCGTCAGATCGTGGCTCTCCAGGAAACGGAGGAACTCCGCGTCCTGGTCGGTAACCCGGGCCAGAACGACCGGCGTGTCCAGCGGACAGGTCAGCAGGCTCTGGTACCGCGGCGTCGCGATGGCGCCGTCGGGGTCCGGAATCGGATCCCCGTGGGGGTCGACCGCGGGCCGTCCGAGCATGGCGTCGATCCGGTCGATGAGACGGTCGGACGCCGCATGCTCGAGCCGCTCGGCCTCGTCGTGCACCTCGGCCCAGCTCATGTCGAGCACCTTCACCAGGAACAGCTCGATCAGCCGGTGGCGCCGCAGCACCAGCGCGGCCAGCTTCTGTCCCGACGGCGTCAACCGCACACCGGCGTACGGCTCGTAGCGCACCAACCCGGAGTCGGCCAGAGCCTTCACCATGGTCGTGGCGGTGCCGGGCACGACGCCCAGCGCGCTCGCGAGCCGCCCCATCGGCACCAGCGCGCAGTCGTCGCCGTGGGCGATTTCGGCCTGATAGATGGCCTTGAGGTAGTTCTCGACGGTGCTGGAAGGCGGCATGCGCGCAAAAGCGTACCACGGCGGCCGGCAGGCCGGACACGTGAAAGCTGCAACCCGTGTCGGTCACGCGTCGAGGGGTCGGGGGCTCTACGTCGGTCCATCTACAACGAGTGGAGAAACGCTGCCAGCGCCTCCCGGTCGGCGGGGGAGAGCCGCTCGAAGCCCTCCCGCGCCAGGTTCGCCTCGTTGGCGTGCCGCCGGACCGCCTCGACCGCCGTCGCGGCGCTGCCGTCGTGCAGCAAAGGACGCCGGAAGCGCAGCCCCCAGAGTGGCGGGGTCCGGATCTCGCCGGGCTCGGCGCCGGCCTGCCGGATACCGTCGCCGGTACCGACGTCATGCAGCAGGAGGTCCGAGAACAGCGGCACCGGCCGGCGGTCGAACAGCGGATTGCTGCTCGGTCCGGTCGTGAGCGCCGGCGCGTGGCACGCCGCGCAGCCAATGGCCTCGAACACTTGGCGGCCGAGCGTCGCCAGCCGCGAGAGCGGACCACGGGCCGGCGGCGCCAGCAACCGCATGAACGACTCGAAGTTGTCGATGCCGCGCCGGCCGGTGGACGGCTCCGCGATGTCCTCGGGGTCCGGCGTCTCGTCGCAGAGCGCGAGCTGCCGCGCCGACAACCGAAACGTGAGCTCGGCCGGGAACAGGTCGTTCGTGATCCCCATCTCGTTCCGATAGGCGTCCGCCCCGAAATCGAGCAGGGTCGCCCGCTGCGACTTCCACCCGAAGCGGCCCACCCGCGGCTCGCCCGTCAGCAGGTCGAGGACGATCGGAGCCCGCCCGCTGACGCCGTCGCGGTCGAGATCGTCGGGATCGGCAAGCGCCTCGAGCGTCGCGTCGGGAATCGCCTCGATCAGGCCGGCCCCGAACAGCGGGACCGGAACCCGCTTGGCGATGACGTTCGCCTCGGGCGGAATCACCGACTGGCAGGCGTGGGTCGGGATGGAGAAAATCTGGAAGAGCGAGCCGCGGCCCGGCTCGATGTCGCGGTAGTCCCCGTCCGGCTCCCGGATACCGGCGCGCGTCGTGGTCATCGGCGCTATCCCGCCGATGGCCGGCACGTTGTGGCAGCCCGCGCAACTCGTGTTGTTGTAGGCCGGACCGAGTCCTTCCTCGGCATCCTCGACCTCCAGGAAGTCGTCGAGGCCGAGCACGAACTCCTCGAACTCGACCGGGGTCAGGCCCGGCAGCGGATCGCCCGGCACGACCTGCTGCCGCGCAGCCGATTGCGTGACCGCCAGGAGAACAAGGGTTACCACCGCCGACCCCACCGCGCGCGGCCGGGTTCCGCGCTCACGAGACATCGGGACTCGGCTCCGCTCGCTCCGCCGGACGCCCTGTCGCCGATGCCCGGCCACCGGCGCTTCTGCCCGGATCCGGGGTGTCCTCGACGACGATCGCGCCCCGCATGAAGTTGTGGCCGGCGCCGCACAGCCGCGAGCACTCGAACGCGTACCGCCCGGCCTCCGTCGCCTCGAAGACCACCACCGCCTCGCCCTGCCGCCGCTTCGGCACCAGCAGGTTCACGCTGCGGCCCACGATGCGGAACCCGTGCATCGTGTCGTCGCTCCGAATGCGGAGCTCCAGCGTCACGCCACGCGGCACGCGGATCTCGGACGGCGTGAAGCTGAACCGCTCGGCCAGGATCCGCACGACGCGGCGCTCGCCGTCAATCGGCCGGCCGGCCGCCGCGTGCACGCCCGGACCGCCGGTCGGCTCCCCCGGCGCCGGCGCCGGGACCGGCCGGTACGCCCCGGCATCGACGCCGAGCAGGAGCACGCCCGCCACCAGGACACCCGCTGCCGGACTTCCCCGCATCAGAACCACCACCCCAACCCGACGTTGAAGGAGTTCGGCGCCTGGATGACGTTGCTCCGGTTGCGCAAAACCGTGTAGTCCACCTTGACGGCGACGTCGGGATCCGGGAACCACGTAGCGCCGACGATCCAGGCGGTGCGGTCGAACGCGGGCAGGGGCTCGAACCCGGCCGGCATCCGATGCTGCGTGTCGAAGTTCTCGTAGCGCAGGAACAGGGCCACCTCGCGCGGCGCGGGCCGCGGGACGATGAAGTACGACCCTTCCAGGTAGAAGCCGCGCATCTGCTCGGCGACGTTGGGGCCGACCCCCGTCAGGCGCTGCACGGCGCGGTTCAGCGCCCCCATTCCGTCGAGGAACGCGTGCGCGTATAGTCCGCGCACGGCAAGCTCACCTCTGCGATAGCGCCCGTCGGCCTCGACCAGGGTCAGGCTCGAGTCCACGCGCGGAAACGCGAAGCCGGTGTCTCCGCTCCACACGCTGGCGCCGAGCACCAGGCCCGGCGTGCCGACGTACTCCACGCGGGCGGTTCCGGCGACGTTGCGGCCGTTCGCCTCGGCCCCCTTCTGCCGCCCGTCGCGCAGCCCCTCGTCGGCGCCGAACCGCGCCGCGTCGAGCGTCTCCATCGCGTACGCCCGGTAGCGGAAACCGCCGCGGAGCTCGCCGTGCACGCCGGCCCCGGCCCCGAACCAGGTGGTCGGGATGATCACGGTCTCCACGAACGGGCGCTCGACGCCGTGGAACACGGGTGGCTCGTGCCGCTCGTTGATGACGCCGACCGGCGCCAGCACCATCCCGGCCCGCAGGTTGAACGGCCGGCTGATGAGAAAGTCGACGTACGCCTGCTCCAGCTCCAGCTCCCCATCCGTCTCCGGCGACACGACGGCATGCTCCAGCTCCAGCTCCGACACGAAGCGGACGCGTTCCGAGAAGCTGTGGGTGAAGAGCAGCACGAAGCGGTGGAAGTCGAGCACCGGGTCGGCGTGTTCCGCGTCGTTGACGTGGAAATCCATGTAGCCGGAGATCGGTCCGGTGCGGGACGTCGCGGCGCCGCCCGACGCCGGCTGCTGCGCGGACGCGCTGGCCGCCCAGCCAACCAGCAGCAGCGCCGATGCGATTTCGCAAGGTGTAAATCTGTATTTCGCAGTATGCATGTTTTGTATTTTGATTATTCAAAATACGCGGCATGCTGTCAACTCACGATTGCGGGCCGGTTGAAGTGCATGGAAGTCTCGGCTATCGGACGCCGTGCTTCTGCTGCAGGTGCTCGACCGCCGCCCGCATTTCGTCAGCGTCCCAGGCCGTCCAGTCGTCGGCTACAGGCAGCCCCGACACCCCGGCGTTCCGGCCCGAGGCAACCAGCCTGACCACAAGGCGTTGCGAGCCGTAGTCCCGGCACAAGGCCAGGAACCGCGTCGTCAAGGCGACAGACGGAAGCTCGTTCACGGACGAACATCGTAGAGGATTTCTGCGCCGCCTGCATCGAGCGGCGCTCGATTGACGTATTTCTGGTACGTATGCATACTATATACATGCGAATCGGCGAGCGGGGCCAGGTCACGATTCCCAAACCGCTGAGGGACAAGTTCGGCCTGGAACCTCACGACGAAGTGACCTTCATCGAATCGAGAGGCGAGCTCATACTGCGCAAAACGCGGGCGGCGGCGGTCGAGTCCGGCATTCGCAAGTGGGTCGGACGCCTCGAGCGGATGCCCGAATCGGTCGACGAGTTCATCGACGACATCCGCGGATCATGATCACCGCCGTCGACACGAGCGTTCTGCTCGACGTGCTGCGCCCGAATCCGAGCTTCGTCGAGCGATCACTCGCGTTGATCGAAACGAGTGCGACACTGGGGCCGCTCGTCCTGTGCGACCCGGTGTACGCCGAGTTGGCGGCCAACTTCGACCGGATGGACGAGCTAGATGCCTTTCTGGCAGACGCGGGCGTCAGGCGCGAGTCCCTGAACGGGAGCGCGTTGTTCCTGTCAGGACGGATGTGGCGCGCCTATCGGTCCGCTGGCGGTAGCCGCCAACGCATCATCTCCGACTTCCTGGTTGGCGCCCACGCCTCCGTGCAGGCCAGTCGTCTGGCAACCCGCGATCGCGGGTTCTACCGCCGCTACTTCGACGATCTGATCGTCGTCGAGCCGTGACCGGCGCTGTGAATTCGTCACCCCTTCACGCAGACGATCTGCTTGAGAGTGTGGACGATGTCCACCAGGTCGGACGAATCGGCCATGACCGCGTCGATGTCCTTGTAGGCGCCCGGAATCTCGTCGATGACGCCGGCGTCCTTGCGGCACTCGACGCCGGCCGTCTGGCGCTCCAGGTCGGCCGCAGTGAAGGACGCCTTCGCCTGCGAGCGGCTCATCCGCCGGCCCGCCCCGTGGGCGCACGACTGCAGCGATTCCTCCGATCCGCGCCCCCGCACGATGTACGAGCGCGCCCCCATGCTGCCGGGGATGATGCCCGGTTCGCCGCGTCCGGCCCGGATCGCCCCCTTGCGGGTCACGTAGACCGGCTCGCCGAAGTGTTCCTCTTCCGCCACGTAGTTGTGATGGCACTCCACCGCCGTCCCCGCCACCCGGAACGGCGGAAGCAGCGCCCGCAGCGCGGCGAGGATGCGCGCCATCATCAGGCGCCGGTTCTCCAGCGCGTAACGCTGCGCCCAGGTCAGCGCGTCGAAGTAATCGGCGAAGTGCTCCGACCCCTCCTCCAGGTAGGCGAGGTCCTTCGCCGGCAGGCGGGCGAGGTGCCGCTCCATATCGCGCTTCGCGAGCTGCGTGAAGTAGCGGCCCAGCACATTGCCCACGCCGCGGCTCCCGGAATGGAGCATCACCCAAACCCGGTCCGCCTCGTCGAGGCACACTTCGATGAAGTGGTTGCCGCCGCCGAGCGTACCGAGCTGCCGCGGCCACTTCCCGTGCACGTCGCGGATCATCTTCGCGATCCGTTCGTGGCGGGCCAGGACCCGCTCCAGGCCGGGGCGCAGCGCGTCCAGCACGCCACGACCGGCGACCGGCTCCGGGTGGGCGGCGAAACCGACCGGGACCGCCTCCTCGATCGCCTCGCGGACCGGCCGTAGCGAGTCGGGGAGCTTCGACGCGTCGAGCGTGAGCCTCGCGGCGCTCATCCCGCAGCCGATGTCGACGCCGACCGCCGCCGGAATCAGCGCGCGCCGGGTGGGAATCACGGAACCGACGGTGGCCCCGATGCCGAGGTGCACATCTGGCATGGCGGCCACGTATCCGACGACGATCGGCAGCCGCGAGACCGCCGCGAGCTGCTGTATCGACGCCTGGTCGACGTCATCGGTGAAGATCTTGACGGGGACGCCGCCCCGGTCGAGCACTTGCCGCACCGGCATCGATCGCCCGCCTCCTTCGGTCAGGCCAACCTCTACGGTGTCACGAAACCACGGCCCTGACCGAGCCGGCTCCGACCGCGTTGGAGGAGGATTCCCGGCACCGCGTCGGATTGCCGGACTGATGCCGGGCGTCACGCCTGCGCGACATCGGTGCGGGCGAAATCCTCCCCCTTGAACAGGAGCGGCTCCCCGGTCGTTTCCGCCAGTGCGTAGGCGAAGCAGTCGCCGAAGTTCAATGCGGCCGGATGATTGCCCTTGCCGAAGCGCCGCCACGCCCGGCGGGCGGAATCCACTTGTTCCACCGTAACCGGCATCAACTCAATCGCGCCCTCTTCGATGAAGAGATCGAGCTCGCCGTCCGTTGCAGCGCCGCGGCGCCCGACGACTATTGACGCTTCCAGCAGATTGGCAACCGACAGCCGGCAAGGTGAAGCGGTCGCGATCGTTCTCGCGTAGTGCGCGGCGTCCGCTTCGCGAAACAGCACGGCCAGGACTGCCGAGGTGTCGACGATCACGTGGGCAGCCCCCGTTCGTCATAGAGCAGATCGCCATGATCCGCGGCCGACGGCCCCGCAGCCAGCCGTTTGGCGCAGCGCTCCCCGATGGCGAGTAGCTTCTCGACGCGGACATCCACGTCCCGCCGGCGCTGCTCGCGATCGAGGCGTTCGCGCAACGCGACGGTGATCGCACCGGTCATGGTCTCGCCCGTGAGGCTGGAGAGTTCGACAGCCAGCCGGCAGGTCTCTTCGTTCTTGATGTTGAGGCTCATCGTTTCGTCCACGGTAGATGAAGCAAGATAAATTCTACCCTAAGGACAGTGATCGATATAGATTTGCCACCTTCACCAAAGGCGCAGCCTCTCTTTCGCTGCTTGGCACGCCTGGGACGCGGTAAGGTTATTCCCGTCAGTGTCCTAACGGTCGCCCGGGACATCATCCACCCATGGCCTTGAGAACCACAGTGTCCTCGTCGAGTCCCTGCCGGCAGAGCTCCAGCCGAGGACTGCGGCTGACGTCACCGACGGACAGCGCCAAGTGGATCGGATAGAACGAAACCCCCTCGACGAGCCCGCGCAACGGGTATTCCCGGCGGCCGCGGCTCACCAGGCCGGCTTCCACCAGCCACGGGCTGTCCCCTGCAGGGCCAGCAGCCGGCCGGTCGTCGCCGCCACGTCGCGGAAGAACGGGTAGGTCGCCAGGCACATGCCCCAGTGCAGCGGAAGCCGGTCACGTCCGGTTCGACCGCGCAACAGGGCGAGCGCGTCGTCGCGAAGCGGCACCGCGGCGTCGGGCACGGTCGTCCAGACGTGAAGCAGCACGGTCATCGTCTTGCCCCGCGCGCTGTGAGGACCGTCGCCGGCCACCTGTCCGTCGAGGAGTCGTTCGAGCTGTGCGCGAATCTCCGGAGCGGAGAGCCCCTGTATGGTCCACTCGGCCGTGGCGTCCAGCCAGTTCGAGCGGCCCGCAGGGCGATGCCGGCCTCGGTCAAGATGTATCGCTGGTTCACCGCCCGCGGGTTGTCGGGGTTGGTCTGGTGACGATGCCGCCCTGTACGACCGGCGGCAACGATTCGTTGCTGCTGCTCGGTGAGCTTGCGAATGACATGGTCAGTGACCATGTTGCGCCCAGGCACACCACCGACATGGTCAGTGACCATATCGCGCTGACTGACCATGTCGCGCTCAGGACTCTGCCCGACATGGTCATGGCTTCGACCTCTCCGAGAGCATCCAGGCCGGCTCGCTGAGCCACCACGTCTTGGCGACCGTAAGGAAAGTTCTTGAGCGTACCGGGCGACGTGAAGGCTTGAAGCGACTCGAGGAATCCTTGGCCGCGTCCAGCTTCCCGCGCAGGTCATCGGTGGCATGCTCGTCGAGGAGCTTTCGCCCCCAGAACTGGAACCCCGGCCTGGAGGGACTGCCGGCCCATCGCCAGCCGCCGAGCCGTGCCCCCGTACTTGCCGCAACCTCCCGCAACGCCTCGGTCTTGCCGGATCCGCTGGGTGCCGCTACGAGAATCAGACGGTGATACAGCGCCTCGGCTCCATCGAGCCGGCCAAGCACGTTCTCGGAAAGTAGCTCGGGCATCGTACGTCGCAGGCCAAGGGTGACCGCGGGTAGGCGCTACCCCTCCCCGGCGTCCGGCTGGTAGGTCGCGAACGAGGTGGGCGTTTCCCAGACCGTGACGCGGACGACCGGGAACCCGTGATCCCGGGTCTGGTCGAAGATGAGGCGGGCGACGTACTCGACGGTGGGGTTCTCGTCGCTGACGAACACCGGCTCGCCCAACTCGCGCAGCGGGCCGATCAGCGGGTCGTCGCGGTGGAGGATCATCTTGTGATCGAGCTCGCGGTCGATCCAGCCCTTGATCTTCCGCTTGATGTCGCTGAAGTCGCAGACCATGTGGCGGTCGTCGAGCGACTCGGTCCGCACCTCCACCTCGGCCACCGCGTTGTGCCCGTGGGGATGCTTGCAGACGCCGTCGTAGTTCAGCAGGCGGTGGCCGTAGCAGAAGTCGATGCGCTTGGTGACCGAGTACATTGTGCCGTCTTCGAAATGAGGGTCAGGGAAGCATGCCGCTCACCGCGATCGTCGCGCCCGGGGCGGCGGGCGGGGTGAGCGTCTCCCCGGCCCGGAGGACCGTGACGTCGCGGTAGTCGTCGCCGGCCGGGTGGCGGTAGACCTCCAGACAGGCGTCCGGAAGGGAGACGATCCAGTACTCCGGGATGCCGCAGCGCGCGTAGAGGCGCCGCTTGACGGTCCGATCCCGGCGCAACGAGTCGTCCGCCACCTCGACCACGAGGAGCGCCGCCGAGGGATGCGCGTCGCGGTAGTCCGCAATCTCTCCCTCCACCACCGCCACGTCCGGTTCCGGCTCCGAGTCGTCGGCGATCGCGAGCGGCAACTGGCACTGCACGATGCAGTCCTCGCCGAACACACGCCTCAGCACCCGGTCGACGAGTCGGATGGCGGTGGCGTGGCGGCTGCCGTGCGGCGCCATCATGAGGAGGTCTCCTTCGATCAGCTCCAGCCGATCGTCCGGACCGAACACGCCCGCCTCCACCGCGCGGTCGTAGACGTCGCGGCGCCAGCGATAGGTCTCGACGGCAGGATCGGACACGGAGATCACTGTAACGTCGGATCGTCAGACGCGGGGCGACAGGTCGAGGATGGCGGCGCGAAGCTCCCGCACATCGCGTTCGAGCGTGTCGAGCCGCGCCCCCAGATGCCTGGGCAGCTCGGAGATCCGCGCCCCGAGTTGGACGGACACGAAGCCGAGTCCACCGACCGCGGCCACGATGATGCTGACGCAGATCGCGGCAACCGCAAGCCAGTGCTCCAGCGTCATCCTTTCAGGATATCACCAGCGGCCAGGGTGCTTGAGTGTACCCGGCTGGAGCGGGCTGGTAGCATTCCAGCCCATGGTGGACGACCTTCGGCAGGCGGAACGACACCGCAGCGCGGCGGCGACGGGCGAGGACGCTCCGGGTGCGGCGGTCGCGGGCGTGGCGATCTCCCGTACCGCGGTGCTCTGCTCGGCCGGCCTCGACAGCGCGGTGCTGCTGGCGAGCGAGCTGCAGGCCGCAACCGACCGGGCGGGCGGCGCCGCGCACGTGCAGCCGGTCTACGTGCGCAGCGGCTTCGCGTGGGAGGCGGAAGAATGCCGGCTCGCGGAACGCCTGATTGCAGCGTCGCCGTTCGCCGGGCGCGTCGCCCCACTCACAACCCTGGATTGTCCCGTGACGGACACCTACCGGCCGAGCCACTGGGCCCTGGCCGGCACGCCGCCGGCCTACGCCACGGCGGACGAAGAGGTCTATCTGGTCGGACGCAACGTGCTGCTGCTGGCCAAGGTCGCGACCTGGTGCGCCGTCAACCGCATCGGCCGCATCGCCCTTGGGCCGCTCGCCGGCAACCCGTTCCCCGACGCCACGCCGGAGTTCTTCGCGGCGATGGAGCAGGCGCTGTCGCAGGGGCTGGACCACGCGCTGCGCATCGTCACGCCGTTCCGGCATCTGTCGAAGGCCGCGGTGATCGCCCGCGGCCAGGAGCTTCAGGTGCCGTTCGAGCTGACGCTGTCGTGCATGAACCCGGTGGACGGCCGGCACTGCGGACGCTGCAGCAAGTGCCGCGAGCGGCTGCAAGCGTTCGAGGCGGCGGGCGTCGCGGACCCGGCCGCCTACGCGTTCAGGCCGGCCGACGTGGCGACCGGCGACTGAGCGCCGCGTCGCCCTCGCGGGCTCGACGTCGAAGCGTCGAGCCCGCTCCTCACGACGTCCCGACCCGGATCGATCCATCGTCCGTGCGGACCCGAAGCACGAACCCGCCGCCGCCGATCACCCGCCTCAGCGTCTCGGAGCCACGCTCGGCGTTCCCGCCGAAGCGGTCGTCTACGCGGATACGGCCGTCGTCGGTCGCCAGATCAAGCAGAGCGCTGAAGTCGCGCGGCAGGTCGACGGTCACCCGCCCGTCCTCGGCGTGCAGGTCCCAATCGCCGCTCATGACGCTTCCCGGCGCCGCGCCGATCACAATCCGGCCGTCGTCGGTCGAGGCCTCGAGACCGGCGAGTACGCCCGATACGTGGATCGACCCGTCCTCCGTATTCACCGCAACGTCCCCGTCGACCTCCTGGAGCCGCACCGACCCGTCGTCCGTCCGCGCCCGCACGGCACCGCGCAACCCCTCGCCGCGAATGCGGCCGTCGTCCGTGGAGAGCTCGATGGTCCCGGCCACGTGGGCGACCGTGATCCGGCCGTCGTCGGTTCCTGCGGCGAGATTGCTCTGGCGGGGCACCGAGGCGATGAGCCGGGCGCCCCGCCAGTTGCTGCCCATCGAAAAGCTGAAGCGCAGTCCGTCCGCGTCGCGCCGCCGCGCCGCGACCCGCACCCGATCGCCGCTCTGCTCCGTCTCTATCTCTATCTCCTCCAGCCGCTCCCGGTTCGCCGCCCGTTTCTCGACGACGACACGCACCTCGGAACGGTCCCTGCCCCGGACCTCGATCCGCCCGTCGAAGGTCGACAGATCGACGTCCGGCACCCCGTTGACCACGAAAATGTGCTCCTCTTCCTCCACCGCCTCGTAGCCCTCGACGTCGATGATGCAGCCGCCAAGCGCCAGCGCGCCGGCGGCGACGCCGGCCAGGGCCGTCCACGACCTTCCCCGCATTTCTGCCCTCCCGGTTCGATGTTCGCTGGACAAGTAGACGCGGAAGCGGCTGGGGTGGTTCCGCAAGGCGGGGTGCATCGCCGGTCCCCAATGCGACGGGGGGGCTCCGACGGGCTACGAGGAACCGGCGCCGCCGGTGCGGGCCTCCCGCGCCTGCCGCTCGAGCGCTTCCGCGAGCGCGTCCCGGCGGTGCAGCAGCCCCTTGCGCTCGCGCCGGCCCCGCTCGGAGCCGACCGCGTACTCGCAGAACAGCGGGAACGCGATGGTCGAATCGGCGTAGACGACGACGGTGTCCGGGAGCACGCCCGGATTCACCTTACCCCAGCTCACCGCCTCGGCCGGGGTGGCGCCCGACAGCCCGCCCCAGACCACCTGGTCGGTGGTGATCTGGATGAAGTAGTCGTTGCCGCCCTTCGGGATCCCGTACACCTCCCACAGCGTCGGCTGGCCCTGCAGGTAGAAGTTCTTCGGCGAGCCGCCGCCCAGGATCACGCAGCCGTTCTTCTCGGCGGCCAGGATGATGGCGCACACCTCATTGACGTCCCGGCTCGGATCGATGATCAGCCCGCTCTTCTCGATGAGGCGGTGGTAGGCGACGTTCATCCCGATCGAGCTGTCGCCGGGCGAAGACGTGTAGATCGGTACGCCTGCCGCCGCGGCCTTGGCAACCACCGAGTAGTCCTCGCACTCCGCTCGGCGGTCGAGCAGGTCGCGTCCGAGGCGGTAGTGCAGCTCGGCGCTCGAGGTGGGGCCGTCGAGTCCGGAGCGGACGAGGAACTCGCGGACGTAGGCGTCGGTCTCCAGCAGCACTGTGGCGGGAAACAGCACGTCGTAGATGCGGATGACGCCGTCCTCGTACAGCTCGACGTCGTCGAGGAAGGGCGACCCGCGGTGCAGGGTGAAGTTCAGCGCGTAGTGGAGGTCGTGGTAGAGGTTCGCCCCCGTGCTGATCACGAAGTCCACGAGTCCGCGGTCGAGCAGCTCGATGACGCACCCGCCGAGCCCGGCCGGGGTCAGCGCGCCGGCCAGCGTCAGGCCGATCGTGGTGTCGTGCGCCGGGTCCAGCATCCCGTCCGTGAAGACGTGGCACGCCTCGGACAGGCGACCCGCGTTGAACGCCTGGAACCCTTCGTCGATCAACGTGCGGACGCCGGCGTCGCCGCGCGGGCGGTAGTAGTGGATCGGCTTGCCGCGGAGGTGCCGGGCGGCAGGGGTCTCGGTCGTTCCGGGCAGGCGGTGCGGCAAGTCGGAGACTCCTGGCCCGGCAGCCCGCGGCGGTCACTCCACCCAGTCGGCACGCCGGCCGCCGAGCGCGATCAGAACCAGCGCCGCACCGGTCGCACCGGCCACGAGGCCCAGGCCGTCCGACGCCCAGCTCTCCCAGGCGGCGTCGATGACAGCGAGCCAGACGGCCCCGCCGGCGCACGCGAGGCCGGCGACGAAGGCGGCGGGGCGGTTGTAAGCGAGCCGGAGCAATGCTCCGCGCACCCGGCGGATCAGGGACTTCACGATGCTACATGCCGGTGGCGTGGTACCCGCCGTCGACCATGAGCACTTCCCCGGTGACGCCGCGCCCGCCCGGTCCGAGCAGAAAACCGGCGGCCGCGGCCACCTCGTCGGCGTCGACGGTGCGACCGAGCGGCGCACTCTCGCGGTAATGCTGCAGAATGCGGCTGAACTCGGGAATCCCGGACGCGGCCAACGTCTTGATCGGCCCGGCGGAGATGGCGTTGACGCGGATGTTCCGCGGCCCGAGATCGTTCGCCAGGTAGCGCACCGTCGCCTCGAGCGCCGCCTTGGCGACGCCCATGACGTTGTAGTGCGGAAACACGCGGTCGCTGCCGAGATACGTGAGCGTCACGACGCTGCCGCCGCCGCGGCGCTCCATGAGCGGCGCCGCCCCGCGGGCCAGCGCGACGAGCGAGTAGGCGCTGATGTCGAGGGACTGCGCGAAATCCGCGCGGCTGGTCTCGAGAAACGGCGCCGAGATCGCCTCCCGCGACGCGAACGCGACCGCGTGCACCAGGAAGTCGAGTCCGCCGTGCGTCTGGTCGACCTGACGGTAGAGTTCGGTGATGGCCGAGTCGTCCGTCACGTCGCACGCCACGAGTTGCGGCGGCGTGGCCAGCGTATCGGCAAGCTTGCGGGCGTTCGATTCGAACCGCTCCGTGGCGTAGCCGAGGGTCAGCCGGGCACCGGCCTCGTCCGCGGCCCGGGCAATAGCCCAGGCCAGCGACCGTTTGTTGGCGACGCCGACGATCAGACCGTTCTTGCCGGCGAGGTCACCCATGCGCCGTCATCTAGCGGGAACGGCCCCGTCCGCGGCGGGACGACCGCGACTTGGAGCCGGGACGCCCCTCTGCCTGGGCCTGGTTGCCGGAGGGGCGACCGTTGCCGGGCGCACCACCGGCGGGCCGGCGATCGCCGAACGGGCGGGACGGCCCCCCGCGACCCGGCCTGCCGGCTTGCGGTGGTGCACTTCCACCGTTTCCGCCCGGCTGCTGGTGCATGGTGAACACGGGCGGCTCGCGGGGCGGCGGCGGCGTGCCCTCCGGGTGCGTCAGCGTGGCCCGAATCAACGGGCGGCGGACCGACCCTTCACGCTCGACGTCCTGAACATCGCCGCGGGCGTCCGCAATCGCCTGCTTCATCACCTGGTCTTCGCGCGAACCGTTGTCCACAGTGTCGCCCTCGCGGACTTGCCGCTGCCCCATCTGGTTCCCCCAGAGCAATCAGAACGCCGTTAGAAAAGGCGGGACCGAAAAAAGCCGGTGCGCAGGAGATCGAGTCTAGCAGAGCCGGCGAACGTGACGCAAACCCGCGCCCGTGCGCGACGCGGACGCGCGGGACTACCCCTGACGATGCTCGCCGACCCAGGCCCGCACGACCGCCAGCGCATTCGCGACCGCGTCCGGGCTCGTCGACTGCGGCGTGCGCCGCGCGTCGACGGACGCGCGACTCGTGACGCGGGCAGCGATATCGGCGCCGAAGCGGGCGTCGTAGCCCCGCCATTCCTCCGCCGTCAGCGAGCCGAAGTCACGTCCCTGCGCCAGCAGGTCACGCACCATACCGCCCACGATCTCATGCGCGCGCCGGAACGGCACGCCGCGGTCGACCAGGTAATCGGCGACGTCGGTCGCCAGCAGCATGCCGCCGGCGGCGCCCTCGGAACGCGCCGGGCGCGCCTCGATGCTCGCCACCACCGCGGTCGTGGCCCGCAGCGATCCGCGCACCTGGTCCTCGGCGTCGAAGACCGCTTCCTTATCCTCCTGCAGGTCCTTGTTGTAGCCGCTCGGCAACCCCTTCATCGTCGTCAACCAGCCGGCCAGATGACCGATCACCCGCCCGCTCTTGCCGCGCACGAGCTCCAGCGGATCGGGGTTCTTCTTCTGCGGCATCAGGCTGCTTCCGGTCGCCACCCGGTCGTGCAGCTCGAAGTAGCCGAACTCCTCGCCGGTGAAGATGATGAGGTCCTCGGCGAGCCGACTGACGTGCACCATCGTCAGCGCGCAGGCGTGCAGGGTGGACGCCACGAAGTCGCGATCCGCCGCCGCGTCGATGCTGTTGGCCACCACGCGGGAGAAGCCGAGCCGCCTGGCGAGCGCGGCGGTGTCGACCGCATAGCTCGTGCCCGCCACGGCGCCGGATCCGAGCGGCATCGCATCGGCCTCTCCGCGCGCCGCGTCCAGGCGGGCGTGGTCGCGCTGGAACGCCGCGGCGTGGGCCAGCAGGAAGTGGGCCACGAGGATCGGCTGGGCGCGCCGCAGATGCGTGTACGCCGGCATGATCGCCTGCCCCGCCTCGGCCGCGCGATCGGCCAGAGCCCCGACCAGCGCGACCACTTCCCGCTGCAGCACCGGCAACCGCCGCCGCAGATAGAGGCGCAGATCCAGCGAGACCTGCTCGTTGCGCGAGCGGCCGGTATGGAGCCGGCGCCCGACGTCGCCGAGGCGGTCGACGAGCTGCCGCTCGACGAACGCGTGCACGTCCTCGTCGGGGCCCGCGACGAACGAAGGATCGTCCCGGCCGTGCTGCCGGATCTCGATCAGCGCTTCGCGAATGGCGCCGGCATCCACGGCCGAGAGAACGCCGGCCGCGGCCAGCGCCGCGGCCCACGCCAGGCTCCCCTCCACGTCGTCGTCGAACAGGCGCCGGTCGAACCCGAACGAGGCCTGGAAGCGGAAGACCTCCTCGTCGGGAGCACTGTCGAACCGCCCGGACCAGAGATGCGACTCGTCGCTCATGTCGCGGAAGGCCCCGCCGACTCCGGCCCGCCGGCTGCGGCCGCCCGCCGCTTGCTCGCCGCGTTGGCGACCGGCAGGCCCCAGATCTCGATGAAGCCTTCCGCCGCCGCGTGGTCGAACTTGTCGCCTTCGTCGTAGGTGGCCAGCGCCGTGTCGTACAGCGACGCGGGGGACCTGCGTCCGACGACGCGGCAATCGCCCTTCGACAGCTTCAACCGCACGGTGCCGGTGACGTGCTGCTGCACGTTCGCGACGAAGGCGTCGATGGCGTCGCGCGTCGGCGAGAACCACAGCCCGTCGTAGACGAGATCGGCGTAGGTGCGGGACAGGCCCGTCTTCAGCCGCTCGAGGTCGCGCGGGATGACCAGCGCCTCGAGCTCGCGGTGGGCAACGTGCAGCACGGTCGCGGCGGGCGCCTCGTAGATCTCGCGCGACTTGATCCCGACCAGGCGGTTCTCGACCATGTCGATCCGCCCCACGCCGTGCGCGCCGGCAATCGTCTCCAGCGAGTTGATCAGCTCGGTCAGCGGCATCGCCACGCCGTTGACCTTGGTCGGGACCCCGCGCTCGAACTCGACCTCGACGTAGGCCGCTGCGTCGGGAGCGCCGGCGGGCGATTTCGTCAGCGTGTAGATATCCTCCGGCGGCTCCTGCCACGGGTCTTCCAGCACGCCGCACTCTATCGACTTGCCCCACAGATTCGAATCGGTGCTGTAGGGGCTGTCCACCGAGGCCGGCACGGGGATGCCGTGCTCGCGCGCGTACTCGATCTCCTCGGGCCTGGTCATGCCCCAGACACGGGCCGGGGCGACCACCTCGAGCGCCGGATTCAGGGCGCGCACCGACACGTCCATGCGCACCTGGTCGTTGCCCTTGCCGGTGCAGCCGTGCGCGATCATGCCGGCGTCTTCCATCTCCGCGATCTCGACCAGCTTCTTGGCGATCAGCGGGCGGCCGAGCGCGGTCGCGAGCGGGTACTTGCCCTCGTATATCGCCCCGGCCTGGAGCGCCGGCAGGATGTACTCCTGCGCGAACTCCTCCCGGGCGTCGACTACGTGGGCGCGCACCGCCCCGACCGCGAGGGCGCGCTCGCGCACGTCGTCGAGCTCCTTGCCCTGGCCGAGGTCGATGGTGACCGCCACGATCTCCGCGTCGTGGCGGTCGGCCAGCCACTTGACCGCCACCGAGGTATCCAACCCGCCCGAGTACGCCAACACGATCCGTTCCATGCCCTGCTCTCCTCAGTCTGTCTGAAACAACGCCCGCCGCGGATGCGCGCGGTCGTCCATCGCCCATCCCTCGAACAGGCGCGTCACCTCGCGGCCGGCCCGCGCGTGCCGGGTGATCACCAGAATGGTGTCGTCGCCGGCCACGGTGCCGACCACCTCCTGCAACTCGGCCTTGTCTATCGCCAGGGCCAGCGGCTGAGCCTGACCCGGACCGGTCCGCAGCACGAGCAACTGCTGCACCAGATCGACGCGGCGCAGGTACTCGAGAATCGCCCGGCGCAACGTCGCGTCGGCCAGCCCGCGGGCGCCCTCCGTGACGCCGGGCCGCTCGTACGCGCCGTCACTCGCGCGCTTGAGGAGCTGCAACTCCTTGATGTCGCGCGAGATCGTGGCCTGCGTGGCATGGAAACCGCGCTTGCGGAGCTGCTGACCGAGCACGTCCTGGCTGCAGACGGCCTCGCGCGAGACGAGATCGAGGATGGCCGACTGCCGGTAACGCTTCATAAATATTCAATCAGGCGAATCAGTATACACAGCCGGGAATCGCCGTGCAACGCGGGTCGCGCCCCGAAAACGCCTATCAGAGCCGTTGTTCCTGGGCCCGCCTAGTTGACGCGACCAGGCCCGCCCACGTATAATTACACCTTAACATGCATAGATATCCAACCTCGTGGCGGCGGCCCTGACCCACCCATGTCCACCATCAGTATCGGAATCGCCGGTGCGACCGGCTACGGCGGCCAGGAGCTGCTGCGCCTCGCGGCACGTCACGCCGCGGTCGACGTCACGGTCGCGATGAGTTCCGGCAGCAGCGAGACCGCACAGGCCCTGCCTGCACTGGCAGGGATCTGGGACGGCCCTATCGAGCCGTTCTCGATAGACGGTCTGGTCGACCGGGCCGACGTCGTCTTTCTCGGTCTGCCCGACACGATCAGCGCCGAGTTGGCCCCGGCCCTGCTTGCCCGCGGGCGACGGGTCTTCGACCTGTCCGGGGCCTTTCGGCTGCGCGACGACGGCGTGCGTCGACGCTGGTATCCGGCGACACCGGCGCTCGACCGGCCCGCCGTCTACGGCCTGACGGAATGGAATCGCGACGTGCTGCCGGGGGCCGGGCTCGTCGCCTGTCCGGGCTGCTACCCGACCGGCGCGCTCCTGGCCCTGAAACCGCTCGTCGACGCCGGACTGATCGCCGCGGACGCGGACGTCTGCATCGACGCGAAGTCCGGAATATCGGGAGCCGGCAAGAAGCCGAGCCCGCGGACGCACTTCTCCGAGGTGCACGGCAGCGTGGCGGCATACGGCATCTTCGCGCACCGGCACGGCGCGGAAATCGAGCAGGAGTTGGCGCGCCCGGTGACCTTCGTCCCGCACCTGGTGCCGCTCGACCGCGGCATCCTGGAGACGATCTACACCCGCCTGCGCCCCGGCGTGACGGCGGATGCAATCGCCGAGACGTATGCGCGCGCCTACGACGGATCGCCGTTCGTGCGGTTGACCGGCGACCGGCCACCCGAGATCAAGCACGTGGCGCACACGAATTTCTGCGACGTCGGGTGGCAGGTGGACAGCGGACGGCTGGTGCTGGTGTGCTGCCTGGACAATCTGGTGAAGGGCGCCGCCGGGCAGGCGCTGCAGAGCTTCAACGTCGCGTGCGGGCTGGACGAGCGCGAGGGATTGCGGTGACGCCGGGGCACCGGCCGCCGGCGGTCATCAAGCTCGGCGGCGAGCTGCTGGAAGAGCCGGCGCGGCTGCGCCGGCTCGCGACGGCACTGGCCGAGGTTGCGGACCGCGAACCGCTGGTGATCGTGCACGGCGGCGGCCGCGAGGTGGACACCGAGATGGCGCGGCTCGGGATCCCGAAGCGGGCCGTCGACGGACTGCGCATCACCGACGGCCCCACCCTGGAAGTGGTGGCGGGCGTGCTGGCCGGGCGCGTCAACACGCGCCTGGTGGCGGCGCTCGGCGCGGCGGGGGCCAGTGCGGTCGGCCTGACCGGCGCCGACGGCGCCCTGGTGCGGGTGCGGCGGGAACGGCGGTACCGCGCGGCGGACGGGACGGAGGTCGATCTCGGATTCGTGGGGCGGCCGGTAGGAACGGACCCGCCCGCGTTGCTCATCGACCTGCTCGGAACCGGCCACGTGCCGGTCGTCGCCAGCCTCGGCGCCGGCTCCGGGGGACAGATATTCAACGTCAACGCCGATACATTGGCCGGGTTTCTGGCTGCCCGGCTCCGGGCGCGAGTCCTGATCATCGCGGGCGGTACGGCCGGCGTACTGGACGCGGACGGCCGCACGATCCCCACGGTGGACGACCGGGGGATCGACGCGCTGATCGGCGGCGGGCAGGCCAGCGCCGGCATGGTGGCCAAGCTGCTCGCCTGCCGGGCCGCGCTCGAGGGAGGCGCCGGCGCGGTCACCATCGTCGACGGCAGGCAGGCCCGCCGCGGAATGTTCGATCACGCAGCCGGACGGCCGTCCGCGCCCGGAACGACCGTGATCGCGGACGGACGGCCGTCCGCGGGCACGAAGGTCCGGTCGCGGGCACGAAGACCGGGTCGCGGGCCTGACGCAGAGTCGGCTACCGGGAGAGAACGATGACGACGAGGGCAGAGGCGGTCAAGGCGGTCGAGGCCGCGCACGTGCTGCAGAACTACAAGCGGCACCCGGTGGTGTTCGTGCGCGGCAGCGGATCGCGCTTGGTCGATACGGAGGGACGCGAATACCTCGACCTGCTCTCGGGAATCGGGGTCGCCTCGCTCGGTCACGCGCATCCCGGACTGGCGAACGCGCTGGCCGCCCAGGCCGGCGAGCTCCTGCACGTATCCAACCTCTTCTTCCACCCCCTGCAGGGCGAGGTGGCCGAGTGCCTCGCACGGCTGTCCGGGCTACCGCGGGCGTTTTTCTGCAACAGCGGAACCGAGGCAGTCGAGGCATGCCTGAAGTTCGCCCGCCGCTACTGGCGGACGCAGGGCACGGACGACCGCCACGAGATCGTCGCGTTCGAGGGCGCGTTCCACGGCCGGACGTTCGGCTCGCTGTCCGTGACGGCGGGCGAGCCGTACCGCACACCGTTCGCGCCGCTGCTGCCCGGCGTGCGGTTCGTCTCCCCGACCGATCCCGACGGCGTGCGCGACGCCGTCACCGCGCGGACCGCGGCCGTGGTCGTCGAACCGATTCAGGGCGAAGGTGGGGTACGGCCGATTCCGCAAGCCACTGCGGCAGCGATCGCCGAGACCTGTGCGGCGACGGGGACGCTGCTGATCGCCGACGAGGTGCAGTGCGGCCTGGGGCGCACGGGCCGGCCGTTCTACAGTGCGGCCATCGGGCTGACTCCCGACCTGATGTCCGTCGGCAAGTCGCTGGGAGGCGGCTTTCCGGTCGCCGCCTCGCTCATGAGCGAGGCGGTCGCCGCGGCGGTGGGCTACGGCGATCACGGCACCACCTACGGCGGGAACCTGCTCGCGTGCCGCGCGGCGCTGGTCTTTCTCGACGCGCTCGGGAACGGCCTCATCGAACGCGTGGCGGCCGCCGGTCGCCGCTTCCGTCAGGGTCTCGACGCGCTGGTGGCGGACAGCGGCGCGGTTCACGAGGTGCGCGGGGACGGACTCATGTGGGGCATCGAGGTCGACCCGGCGGTGGCGGACAGGGCGGTCGACTGCGCCATCGCACGCGGACTGCTGATCAACCGCACCGCCGGCACCGTGGTCCGGCTGCTGCCGCCCCTCAACCTCTCCGACGACGACATCGACGACGGATTGCGGCTCCTGCGGCTCGCGCTCGACGACGCCGGCGCCGCGCTGCCCGCGGCGTGAAGGAACGGACACCGCCGACCATGGCCACCATGACCCAGATCGCAACCGCCGCGTCCCCGGCGTCGGGCGCCCGGAAGATCGTGATTCGTCCCGCGACCACCGGGGATGCCGGCCGCATGTACCAGCTCATCAGCGAGAACCTCGTCTCCGGTCATCTGCTCGCGCGGCCTCTCGGGGAGGTGGAGCTGCACGTGCCGCGATTCCTCGTCGCGACCGACGGCGAGGAGGTCGTCGGCTGCGGCGAGCTGGCCCGTCTGAGCCCCACCGTCGCCGAGGTCCGGTCGCTCGTCGTAGAGGGGCCGCGGCGCGGGACCGGCGTCGGGCGGCGCCTGCTCGAATCCCTGATCGCCGAGGCGGTGTCGCAGCGGTTTCCGCGCCTCTGCGCCTTCACGCACCAGGCGCGTCCGTTCGTGCGCGCCGGATTCTCCATCGTTCCGCACCCGTGGGTGCCGGCGAAGATCGCGGCCGACTGCCAGACGTGCGAACTCTTCCGCCGCTGTCGCCAGTACGCCGTCGTGCTCGACCTGAAGCGGACGACCGGAGCCTGGCGATGAGCGCGCAGGCCATCATCGCGGTGGACGGCGGGATAACTGCGCCGGAAGGCTACCGTGCGGCCGGGGTCGCCTGCGGCCTCAAGCCCTCTGGGCTCGACGTCGCGCTCGTCGTCTCGGACCGCGTGGCGAGCGCCGCCGGCATCTTCACGACGAACCTCGCCGTAGCGGCGCCGGTCGTGGTGTCGCGCGAGCAGCTCGCGCGCTCCGGCGGGTACGCCCGGGCCATCGCCGTCAACAGCAAGTGCGCCAATGCCTGCACCGGCGCCGACGGCATGGCGGCGGCGCGCGTGATGGCCGCCGCTACCGCGGACGCCGTCGGCTGCGACCCGGCGCACGTACTGATCGCGTCGACCGGCGTCATCGGCATGCGGCTCGACACCGGGAAGGTGACCGCCGGCATCGCCGAGGCGGTGCGGGGCCTGAGTCGCGACGCACACCGGGCGGCGGCCGAGGCGATCATGACGACCGACATCTCCTCCAAGGCCGCCGCGGTCCGCGTCACGACGCCGGAGGGAAGCTTCACGATCGGCGGCATGGTCAAGGGCGCCGGGATGATCGAACCGAACCTGGCGACGATGCTCGGGTTCCTGACCACGGACGCCGCCGTGGAGCCCGCGACGCTCGATCGCGCTCTCCGCGAGGCGGCTCGGGACACGTTCAACGCAATCACCGTCGACGGCGAGCCGTCGACCAACGACACGGTCTTCATGCTGGCCAACGGGGCTGGCGGGGTCGCTGTCGACGAGACGACGTATCCGGCGTTCGTGGCCGGTCTCCACGAGCTGTGTGGCGGGCTGGCCCGCGAAATCGTGCGCGGCGGCGAGGGCGCCACGAAGCTCGTGACGGTACGCGTCACAGGGGCCGCGTCGGAGGAGGACGCGCGTCGGGTAGCGCGGCTGATCGCCAACTCGCCGCTGGTCAAGACGGCGATCAACGGGGGCGACCCCAACTGGGGACGGCTGGTAGCGGTCGCCGGAAGGGCCGGCGTCGCCTTCGATCAGAACCGGACCGTCGTGCGCATCGGCGAGGTGACGCTCTACGACGGGACGACGATATTCACCGACCGGGAGCGGGAGGCGGCCGCGCATCTGAAGGGACACGAGGTCGCGGTCGCGGTCGATCTCGGCGTCGGCGGCGCGGGCACGGCCACGATGTGGACCTGCGACTTCAGCGCCGAGTACGTGCACATCAACGCGGACTACCGCACCTGAAGCTGCCACAGTGACCACCTACCATCCCGCACCGGCGACGACGCACGCCCCGCACAGCGCCGGCAGCCTCGAGGGGCGCTGCTTCCTGTCGATTCTCGACTTCGAGCCGGCCGACCTGGAGCACAGCCTGACTCTGTCGGCCACCCTCAAGCGCGACCGGCCGCTGGGCAAGGAGGCGCCGACCTCGGCGGCGCTGCAGGGCACCTACGTCGCGCTGCTCTTCGAGAAGCCGTCGCTCCGCACCCGCTCCACGTTCGAGATCGCCATCCGCGAGCTGGGCGGCAACTTCATCGTCCCGTCGGCGGACGTCGCCCTCGGGAAGCGGGAATCGCTGGCGGACGTCGGCCGCTGCCTGGAACGCTGGGTGGCCGGAGCGGTGGTCCGCACCTACGAGCAGTCACGGCTGACCGATCTGGCGCTGGCCACCACCTCGTTTCGCGTCATCAACGCGCTCAGCAACGAGGAGCATCCCTGCCAGGCGCTGGCCGATTGCCTGACCCTGATGGAACGCTGGGGCGACCCGCGCGGGCGCAGCGTGGCGTTCGTCGGCGACGGCAACAACGTAGCGACCTCGTTCGCCCAGGCCGCGGCCATGCTCGGCATCCACGTGCGCGTGGCGTCGCCGGACGGATGCGATCTCCCGCCGGTGGTCGACGGGGACGTCGCGCGGGTCGCCCGGTACGGGGCCGAGCTGACGCGGTTTCGCGACCCCGTCGCCGCGGTGCGCGGAGCCGACGCCGTCTACACCGACGTCTGGACGTCGATGGGCCGCGAAGCCGAGGTCGCCGAGCGCCGCCGTCTCTTCGCGCCGTACCAGGTGAACGACGCGCTCATGGCCAACGCCGGGCCGGACGCCTGCTTCCTGCACTGCCTGCCGGCTCATCGCGGCGAGGAGGTGACCGACTCGGTGCTGGACAGCCCCGCGGCGGTGGTCTTCGACCAGGCCGAGAACCGCCTCCATACGCAGAAGGCGCTGCTCGTGATGCTGTTCGAGGATTGACGCTCCGCGCGGCGCGCGTCAGGACTCCGACACACCTTCGAGCTCGGCCGCCGCCCGCTCGACCTTCTCGGCCAGCCCGGCCTTGTACGCGGCCAGCCTCTCGGCCACGCGCGCATCCGACAGGGCCAGAATCTGCGCGGCGAGCACGGCCGCGTTGACCGCCCCGGCGGAACCCACCGACACCGTGGCCACGGGTACCCCGGGCGGCATCTGAACGGTGGCGAGCAGCGCATCCCAGCCCTTGAGCGGAGAAGAGTCGATCGGCACCCCGATGACCGGCAGGGCCGAGTGCGCCGCGACCACCCCGGCGAGATGAGCGGCGGCCCCGGCGCCGACGATGAACACCTTCACCCCGCCGGACGGCGCCTCCTCGACGATGCGCTGCACCCGCGCCGGCGAGCGGTGCGCCGAGGCGACCGTCATGTGCGACGTGACGCCGAGAACGTCGAGCACCTCGACCGCCCTGCGCATGACCGGGGCGTCCGAGTTGGATCCCATCAGTATCTGTACGTCTCTTTGCATCTGTACGTCTCGTTCCGCCATCCGACGACTGTCCTCCGGGGTTCCACCACGGGCTGCTAGCGTCCTGCCTCTCAAGTTCGATGCAGAATTACTCGCCGTTCAGGACCGCGGAGACGCCATTGATTCCTCACCAAGGTGCAGGCCGAATTGTGTCATGTGTCTCCGGGACGGCACACTAGGCCCGGCCCCGACTCTCGGCCACGATCAGCGCCTTTTGTCCGATATCGGTCCGCACATGGCTGCCGTCGAACGAGATGCGCCCGACGGCGTCGTACGCGCGGGCGATGGCCTGCGGATAGCTCGCACCGCGCGCCACGACGGTGAGCACGCGGCCGCCGCTGGTGACGATACGGCCACCCTTCAGGGCCGTGCCCGCGTGCGCCACGTGCACGCCCGGCACCTCGGCGGCGGCGTCGAGTCCATCGATCCGCCGTCCGGTCTCGTACGATCCGGGGTATCCGCCCGAGGCCATCACGACACCGACGTGCGGGTCCGAGGTGACGCGCCAGCGGGCGTCGCCCAGATCCCCGCGCGCCGCCCCGAGCAGCACCGCCGCGAGGCCGCTCTCTACCATCGGGAGGATGACCTGCGCCTCCGGATCGCCGAAGCGCACGTTGAACTCGATCACCCGTGGGCCGTCCGCCGTCAGCATCAGACCGACGTAGAGCACCCCGCGGTACTCCCGGCCCTCGCCGCGCAAACCGTCGAGCGCCGGGTCGACGATATCGCGCATGACCCGCGCTTCGAGCTCCGGGTCGAAGAGCGGACTGGGCCCGAACGCACCCATGCCGCCGGTGTTCGGCCCGGCGTCGCCGTCGAAGATGCGCTTGTGATCCTGGGCCGCCGGGAGCGCCAGACAGCGCCGGCCGTCGGAGACGGCGAAGAAGGAGACCTCCGGACCCGTCAGGCACTCCTCGATGACGACGGTCGCGCCGGCGTCCCCGAAGCGACGGGTCACCATCGCCTCGCGCACGGCGGCTTCCGCGGCAGCCCGATCCGGCGCCACCGTGACTCCCTTGCCGGCCGCGAGTCCGTCGGCCTTGACGACGACCGGGAACCCGAACCGATCTCCGCCGACCGCATCGAGCGCCTGCCGCTCGTCCGCGCACACCTCGAACCGGGCGGTCGGAATGCCATGGCGCGCCATGAAGGCCTTGGCGAAGGCTTTGCTCGATTCGAGCGCCGCCGCGGCCCGCGTCGGTCCGAAGAGCAGCCGGCCCGCCTCTGCGAAGCGATCGGCCACGCCTTGCGCCAGCGGTAGCTCCGGCCCCACGACGGTGAGGTCGGCGCCCTCGGCCGCGGCCAGCGCCAGCAGCGCCTGCGGCTTCGAAACGTCCACGGGAGCCACCCGTGTGTCGGCCTCCCGCGCGATGCCCGCGTTGCCGGGCGCACAGACGACCCGATCGACGGCGGCGTCGGCCGTCAGGATCCTGACGAGCGCGTGCTCGCGGGCGCCGCCCCCGACGACCAGCACCTTCACTGTCGCAACTCCCTGTACATGAAACGTGCTCGCAGACCTTCGGCCGGCCGGCGGCGCACCCGCTGCCGCTCCGCGGCGCCGGTTGACGGCGGAGAAGCATTCAACCTATTCTGAGCGTTTGCGGGCCGACGCGGTGAGCCTAGCATACGCGTCGACCTTGCCAGAGCGACCCCGGCGGCATCCGGGATCGACGGAGGGGGTGAAATCGAACGTGGCTGAGGTCCGAGTTCAGGAAAACGAATCTATCGAGAGCGCCCTCCGTCGTTTCAAACGGAAGGTCCAGCAGGAAGACATCATCAAGGACATCAAGAAGCACACCTTCTATCTGAAGCCCGGGGACAAGCGGCGCGCCAAGCAGGCGCTCGCGAGAAAGCGCTCCCGGAAGAAGATGCGGCGGGACGCGGATTGACCGCGTCGTCGGTGCGCGCGCGCCGTTGACAGCAACGAGGGCGCGTGTTAGGTTTTCGGGGCTTTGGGCGCAGACAAGAGCCTTCCCGCCAGCAGTGGCCGCCAGACCGAGGTGAGTCCTCCGGGTGTCGGAGACCGGGGAGTCGGGAGTTAATAGCAGCCATGCAGATCGAAGAGCGGCGGGTCGGCGACGTCATGATTCTGGACCTGGGGGGCAAGCTGACGATTGGGGAAGGCGACGAACTCCTGAAGGACAAGATCAACAGCGTGATCCACCAGGGACAAAAGAAGCTGGTGCTCAACCTCGCCGGGGTGCCCTACGTCGACAGCGCCGGGCTCGGACAGATGGTCAGCACCCTACATACCGTCAACCGTCAGGGCGGGACGTTGAAGCTGCTGAACCTGACCAAGCGCATCGAGGATCTCCTGTCCATCACGAAGCTGCTGACCGTGTTCGACGCCTTCGAGAACGAGCAAGAGGCCCTCGACAGCTTCTCCTGAATCGGCGAGTGTCCGCCGAAGAGCACGAGCTTCACCCAGGCCAAGCCGCGGCATCCTCCTGCGCCGCGGCGGTCGGCCATCCCATAGATTCGTTCGTTCTTCGCTCCGGTCCGGGAACCATCGTCGCCCGGCCCGGCCTTGACGGTCTGCGTGGACAGAAGCGTCCCGGCTGGCGGGTTTCATGCGGGACGCCACTGCCGCCGCGGGCGGCGACCAATGCGCCACGGGCAGACGGGTCCGCGGGCAGGGTTGACTGAGGAAAAGATGGCCGAGTTCAACATCCGATCCGATGCCGTCGACGTCGAGCAGATCATGGAGCAGATCCGGGCCCGCCTGCGCGAGAAGCGGGGCGTGGACTACACCGAGGACCAGATCCGCGAGTTGGCGAGCGTGAAGCTCGACCGCTTTCTCGACCCGCGGAACGTACGCTCCGATCTCCTCGATCACTACCGGAAGCAGCGCGACCCTTCTTCAACCTCGGAATCTTCCGCGGCGACGGAAGCGTTCGAGCCGGTCGCGGTGCCCCCGTTCGATCCCGACGACGTCTACCGATCCTCCCGCGGCGGCATCGGCGGCGTCCTGCGGGCGATCCGGCGGTTGCTGCAACCGGTGCTGAAGCTGTTCATCAATCCGGGTCCGATGCTAGGGGCCGTTCAGGCGCTCTCGGAGCATGCGGACAGTACCGGTCGGACGCTGTCGCGGGTGCTGGCGGTGAACCGGGCGCGCGCGGATCTCGACGTGCTGACCTACGAGGTCATGAACAACCTGGTCGTCGAGATGACCAGGTTGGCCATCGACCTGAAGAATCACAAGATGCGGGTCGAATCGGTCGCCGCGCGCCTCGATTTCGACGAGCGGCGGTCTCGGGCACTCGAGGAAATCCTGCAGTTCCGGACCACTGCCGTGTCCGGCGAGGCTTCGCCGACGGCGGACGCCACCGTAGCTCCCGAAAGCGGCAATGGCGAAGAGGGAAGCCCGGAGAAGAAGCGCCGCCGGCGGCGGCGTGGACGACGGCGTTCCGGGAACGGCGCCGCGACTTCGTCCGAAGGGGCTGACAGCGCGCCCGGCGAGAGCGAGCCGACCGACGGGGAGGGCGCGGGCAGCCGCGGCGCGGGATCGGCCGCGCGCAACGGCGTCGACCCGCCGGCCGTACCCGACGTCGAACCCCAGTCCGGCACGACCGGTGAACCGGCCGGCGGCCCGGCCGGCGAACCCTCCGAATCGTGAAGCTTGCGGTCGTCGTACAGCGCTACGGCGCCGATATCAACGGTGGAGCCGAGCTGCACGCACGCTACATCGCGGAGCGGCTGTCCCGCCATGTCGACGTCGAGGTCCTCACGAGCTGCGCTCAGGACTACATCACCTGGCGCAACGAGCTCGACCCGGGTGACGACGTGGTCAACGGTGTCCGGGTGCGCAGGTTTCCGGTGCGCCGGGAACGCGATCCAGACGACTTCGGCCGCCGGTCGAACCAGGTATTCGAGAAGCGGCATTCCCTCGGCGACGAGTTGAACTGGCTCGACGCCGAAGGGCCGACAAGCCCCGCGCTGGTGGCCCACCTGCACCGCGCCGCGGCGGCCTACGACTTCATCGTGTTCTTCAGCTATCGCTACTACCATGCGTATCACGGCGTCCGCACGGCCCCGTCGCGAGCCGTGCTCGTCCCGACCGCCGAACGCGATCCCGCACTCGGGCTCGCGGTCTCCGCCCGCACTTTCAGAAGCGTGCGCGCCCTCATGTACAACTCGCACGAAGAGCGGGCGCTCATCCACGGCGTGTCGGGCAACCGGCACGTCCCGGGCGTGATCGTGGGCGTGGGCTCGGAAGTTCGCGACGATGCGGCCGCCGCACGATTCCGGACGCGGACCGGCATCAAGGGACGCTTCGTCCTCTACGTGGGACGGATCGACGAGAACAAGGGCTGCGCCGAGCTGTTCGACTACTTCAGCCACTACGCCGGCCGGGTTTCGCGCCGGATGCAACTGCTGCTCATCGGCAGGCCGGTCATGGCCATTCCGTCGCACGAGCGGATCCGCCACCTCGGATTCGTTACCGAGGAGGAAAAGTACGACGCGATGGCGGCCGCCGACGTGCTGCTGATGCCGTCCTACTTCGAGAGCCTGTCGATGGTCACGCTCGAAGCCTGGGCCATGCGCATGCCGGTGCTGGCCAACGGCCGCTGTGACGTGCTGCGGGGTCAGGTCGTCCGGGCAAACGCCGGCCTCTACTACGAATCGTACGACGAGTTCGCCGAGGCGCTCCACCGCCTGGAGGCGGATCGCGGCCTGCGGAGCGTTCTGGGAGCGAACGGGCGCGCGTACTTCGAGCGGCACTACACGTGGGACGTCGTCGAGGGGAAGTACCTCACGATGCTGGAGCGGCTGAGGCGCGCGAACGAGGGCGGCTGCCGGGCGCGGCGCGAGCCGGAACCGGGCTGGCTGAGCCGCCGCCGCCGCGTTCTGGCGCCCGCACGCGAAGTGGTCGACCGGCTCCCGGTGGGACCCGCGGCCGCGACGTGGGACGACGGCGACACTCGGGACCCCGATGACGCCGCCGGCGCCCCCCCGGCGGGTGACCGATGATGAGACGCGACGTCGCGGTCCACCAGGTCCTGGCGACGCTCGGCTACGGCGACGCCATCGGCAACGAGGTCCTCGGGATACAGCGGGTCCTGCGGGACGCCGGGTACGAGTCACGGATCTACGTGGAGACGGTGGAGCCGCGTCTGGAGGATCGCACCGAGGACTACCGGTATCTGGTCGACGACAGCCACGCGGACAACATCCTGATCCATCACTTCTCCATCGGCTCCCGCGCCTCGCGGGTCGCGTTCGCGTTGCCGGATCGGATGATCCTCGTCTACCACAACATCACGCCCGCCCACTACTTTCTCGATGCCCGCTTCTCGATCGCCAGGCAGTGCTACACCGGCCGGCGCGAGCTCGGGGCCTACGTCGCGCGTTGCGACCTGGCGCTCGGGGACTCTGCCTTCAATCAGGCCGAGCTCGACGCGCTCGGGTTTCCCCGCACCGGCGTCCTGCCGGTCGTGCCGGACTTCTCCCACCTGGACGTCACGCCGCACCGGTGGCTGGCGCGGCAGTTCGACGACGACTCGACGAACATCCTCTTCGTGGGCCGGATCATCCCGAACAAACGGATCGACGACGTCATTCGCTTCTTCCATGCCTACCGTACCCGGTACAACCGCGCGTCGCGGCTCCTGCTCGTCGGCTCTCATACCCTGTTCGACGACTATCGCGCCTCGATCGCCCATCTCATCCGGCGCCTCGGCGCCACGAACGTTCACCTGATCGGCCACGTGACGGACGAAGAGCTGACCGCGCTCTACGACGTCGCCGACCTCTTTCTCTCGGCAAGCGAGCACGAGGGCTTCTGTGTCCCGTTGATCGAGGCGTTCCACAAGCGGATCCCGGTGGTTGCGTTCGCGGCGGCAGCCGTTCCCGCGACGATGGACGGCGGCGGGATCCTCTACGAACACAAGGACCCGCGGCACGTCGCCTCGCTGATGAACACGGTACTGACGGACCCGACGCTGGAAGACGAGGTTCTCGCCTCCCAGGACGAGGCGCTCGCTCGGCTGCGCGCCAGGGACTTCGCCGGCACGCTGCTCGAATTCGTCGAGCGCGTGCGCACGGCGCCCCGCCTGCCCCCGTGGCGGGTGGCCCCGGACTTCTGGGACCAGCTCGGTCTCTTCGAACGGCTCGAGGAGCTGAAGATCTTCAGGCCCTCGGCATTCAAGGCACTTCCCGACCGGCAGTCGCAGCACGTCGTTTCACTGGATCCGACGGGCTGACGGAGTTGCAACGTTGGTGATCAACCAGTGGATACCGGCGGCGCACCGCGGAGACGCGGTCGGCGACAGCGCGCGCGGCGTCCGTGATCTGCTGCGGCGCAAGGGCCACGAAGCTCACATCTTCGCCCTGTCAATCGACGCCGACCTGCGTGACGAAGTCCGGCCGTTCACCGACCCGAAGGCCACGGGAGGCGACATCACCGTGCTGCACTTCGCCGTCCCCTCTCCCATGACCGCGGCACTGACCGAGCTGCGGGGGAGGCGCGTGCTCCAGTATCACAACGTCACGCCGGCCCATTTCTTCGCGCCGTACGACGCAGGCATCTTCCGCATCGCCGCCCTGGGCCGGACGGAGCTGCGGACCCTGACGGACCGCATCGATCTGGCGCTCGGCGTCTCCGAGTACAACCGCCGGGAGCTGGCGGCCCTCGGATTCTCCAGAACCGGCGTGATGCCGATCCTGGTCGACACCGAGCGGCTCGAGAACGCCCCGCGCTGCCCCGCCCTCGAGAGAACGCTCGACGACGGCCCGACCAACATACTGTTCGTAGGGCGCGTTGCCCCCAACAAGAAGCTCGAAGACCACATCAGGCTGGCCGAACACTACAAGCGCTACGTCGATTCCGACTATCGCTTCATCTTCGTCGGCCGGACGAACGCGGTGCCGCGCTACTACTCGACCCTGCTGGCGCTCATCGCCGAGTACGACATGCCGGCGGGGCGGTTCCTCTTCACGGGACAGGTACCCGACGCCGAGTTGGCGACCTACTACCGCATGGCGAGCGCCTACGTCTCGCTGAGCGAGCACGAGGGTTTCTGCGTGCCACTCGTCGAAGCCATGGCCACCGGCGTGCCGATCCTCGCTTTCGGCGCGGCGGCGGTGCCGGAGACTCTGGGCGGCGCCGGTATCTGCTTCACGCCCAAGGATCTCGAGCACGCGGCCGAGTTGCTTGGACTCCTGGTGTACGATGACGAGTTGAGATCGTCGGTCATCGCTGGCCAGAGGCGACGGTTGGCCGACTTCGGCACGGCACGCACCGCCCTGGCCCTCGACGACATGATCGAGTCACTGACCGCGTGAAGATCGCTTTCATCGTCCAACGGTACGGAACCGAGATCATCGGAGGTTCCGAGTATCACTGCCGGCTCGTGGCGGAACGGCTCGCCGCGCGGCATGACGTCGAGGTTCTGACGACATGCGCCCGCGACTACGTTACGTGGGCAAACGAGTACCCGGAAGGCGCCGATCGCGTCCGCGGAGTGACCGTCCATCGGTTCGCCAACGACGGGACGCGAGACATCGAGAGCTTCAACGAGTACTCGGACTGGATCTTCTCCAACCCGCACGGCGCCGACGACGAGTTCGAATGGCTGAAGCGACAGGGGCCCTGGTGCCCGGCGCTGATCGAGCATCTCGAGCGGCACCATGCCGGCTACGACGCGCTGGTCTTCTTCACCTACCTCTACGCGCCGACGGTCCTCGGCCTGCGAATCGATCCACGCCGGAGCATCCTGGTGCCGACGGCACACGACGAGCCCGCGATTCGGCTCGGCATCTACCACGACGTATTCAGCGCGCCGGCCGGCATGGCGTACAACACCGACGTGGAGCGCGCGTTCCTGCGGAGCCGATTTCGCATCGGCGCGGCGTCGGAAGCGACGGTCGGATGCGGGGTGGACCTGCCGCTGCAGTTCACGACCGGCGTTCACGAACCCGATCCGGACGAGCCATCCTTTCAGCCTGACGTCGATCCACGACGCGCGAGCGCCGCTGCGTTTCGCCGCCGGCATCGCCTCTACGAACCGTTCGTGCTCTACGGCGGCCGCATCGATCCCGGCAAGGGTTGCGAGGAGTTGATCGCACACTTCAGCGCCTACGCGACCAGCCGGGGAGACGCCATCCTGGCCCTGATGGGAGTCAAGCTGATGCGGATTCCGGACGAGCCGTTCATTCGGTTCGCCGGTTTGCTGTCGGAAGGCGAACGTCTGGAGGCGCTGCAGGCAGCCACGGTCGTCGTCGTGCCGTCACCCTACGAGAGCCTGTCCCTGCTCGCCCTCGAGGCGTTCGCGGTCGGCACCCCGGTGCTGGCCAACGCGCGCAGCGAGGTCGTGCGCGAGCATTGCCAGCGCAGCAACGCGGGGCTCTACTACGGTGACCGTGACGAGTTCGTCGAGTGTCTCAAGCTCCTGATCGGGGATGCAAACCTGCGCGAAGCGCTCGGCCGCAACGGTCAGGACTACATCAGAACCAACTACGAGTGGGACGTCATCCTGCGCAAGTACGATCGGCTCATCGAAGGTGTAGCGGCAGAGCGCCCGGGCCGCGCGCGTGGTTCGCGCAACGCGCCCGGCGGCGGCCGCGGCAGGCCGCGAGGATCACGCAAGCGATAGGCGTCCTTCGGCCGGCCCCTTCCGGCCGACAGATACCCTCAGTCGACACCGCTCAGACGTTTGTCGAACGCCTCGACGAGGTCGGACACGAACGGCGCGGACCGTGCGCCCGCCGTTCCCCGATCGGGACGGACCGTGGCGCCCGCGCGCGCCCTGGCGGAAGCGGCAGCGCCGGCGCGAGAGCCGCGTGTGCGGATCCCGTGGCGCTTGATCATCTCGTTGAGCGTCGTCGGCTTGACCCGCAGCAGCTCGGCGGCGCGCTTCTGCACCCCGCCGGCCGCTTCGAGCGCACGCACAATCAACCGCACCTCCATGTCGTCGATGATCTTGCGGAAGGGAATCCCGTCCGACGGCATGTCGAAGTGCGGCAGTTGGAACGACGGCGACGCCCTTACGACGTCGGGAACGAGCTCGGGACCGATCTGGCGCTTGACCGTCAGCACCGCCGCCCGCTCGATCACGTTCTCCAGCTCCCGCACGTTGCCGGGCCAGTGATACGCCTCGAGAAGCTGCATGGCATCCGGCGTCAACTCCAGATCGGGCTTGTTGTTTTCCTTCCCGTATTTCGTGAGGAAGCTTCGGGCCAGTAGCGGCACATCCTCGAGGCGCTCGCGCAGGGGCGGCAGCTCGATCGCAATCACGTGAAGCCGATAGTACAGATCTTCCCGGAACGACCCGTCCTCGACCATCTGTCGCAGGTCCACGTTGGTGGCGGCGATGATCCGGACGTCCACCTTGATCGTGTCGACCCCCCCCAGACGCCTGAACTCGCGCTCCTGGAGCACCCGCAACAGCTTCGCCTGTGTTTCGAGCGGCACCGTCCCTATCTCGTCGAAGAAGATGCTCCCGTTGTCTGCCATCTCGAACAGGCCCTTCTTGGCGCTGACCGCCCCGGTGAAGGCGCCCTTGACGTGCCCGAAGAGATTCGATTCCAGAAGATCCGGAGGCAGGCTGCCCGAGTTGACCGTGACGAACGGCCGCCCGGCTCGCGGTGAGTTGGCGTGGACGGCGCGCGCCACGAGCTCCTTGCCCGTGCCGCTCTCCCCCGCGACGAGAATGGTGGCGCGGCTCGGCGCCGCCTGCGCGATGATCTCGAAGACGCTCCGGATACGCGGACTGTGGCCGATGATGTCGCTGAATCGGTTAGCCTGCGCCCGGAGGTTCTGGCGCAGCACACGGTTCTCGCTCAGCAGCCGCTGCTGCGCCACCGCGTTGCGCACGACGAGCAGGACGTCGTCGTTCTTGAACGGCTTCTCGATGAAGTCGAAGGCGCCGCGCTTGAACGCCTCCCGTGTGTTCCTCGACGTGCCGAAAGCGGTGATCATGATCACGGGCGGCGCTTCGTCGAGCTGCTTGATCTCGTCGAGAGCCGCCAGCCCGTCCATCCCCGGCATCATCACGTCCAGCAGCACCGCGTCGAACGTTCCCGCCCGCGCCTGATCGACGCCCGCCTGACCGGACGACGCGAGCCGTATGCGACACCCTTGGCGCTCCAGCAGGGAGTGGAGGATCTCCCGCATGATCGCTTCGTCGTCGACAACCAGGAGCGAAGCTCCGTCCAGCATGTAGTAGCCTCGCGATCAGCGGGCGGCTTCGGTGGCCGGCGCCCGGGCGGGGACCGCGAGCGGCAGGGTCAGCGTGAACCGCGTCCCGTGCCCGGGCCGACTCGCGCATTCGATGGTTCCCTGATGTTCCTGCACGACACCGTAGGTCACCGACAGTCCGAGCCCGGTTCCCTGACCGACCGTCTTGGTCGTGAAGAACGGATCATAGATCCGTGAGAGATGTTCCGCCGAAATGCCCGAACCCGTATCGGCCACCTCTACGAGGGCGCTATCCCGCTCCACGCGGCTGCGCACCGTCAACCAGCCGCCGCTCGGCATCGCGTCACGGGCATTCAGAAACAGGTTGAGAAAAACCTGCTGCATCTTGAACTCGATGCCCCGCACGACCGGCGGAGGGGCCAGCAGCTCGCGGCGCACCTTGATGTTTCCGGCCTCGAGCTGCTGCTCGAGCAGCACGAGGACATCCCCGATCACCGCGTTGATGTCGACCGGCCCCGTCGTATCCGCCCGACCCGGGCGCGCGAGATTCAACAGTCCCTTGACGATCCGGGCCGCCCGGAACGTCTGCCGTTCGATCTTCTCCAGCAGCCGTGTCCGCGGATCCTCCGGATCCGCATCCTCGAGCAGCATCTGGGTAAAGCTCGAAATGCCGGTCAACGGGGTGTTGACCTCGTGTGCGACGCCGGCCGCCAGCAACCCGATGGAGGCCATCTTCTCGGATAGCTGCAACTGCTCTTCGAGCTGCACCCGGGCGGTGCCGTCGACCACGATGAGCATCGTCCCGCTGATCCGGCCGCTCGGTGTCAGGAGCGGCGCCGTGGCGGCCTTCACCCGCAACCGCCGTTGCTCCCTGTGGCGGGAAAGAAGCGGTACGCGATAGAGCTCGGCGCCCGCCGGCCGTTCCGTGCGCGCGGCGTTCAGACGGCCGACGAAATCCGAGTCGAACAACTCGTCCAGCGACTTGCCGACCGCCTCCGCACGGGAGACGCCGTGCAGGCGTTCGAAGCCTGCGTTCCAGCGGAGGACCCGGTCATCGAGATCCAGCACGGCCAGCCCGTCGCTCAGCGATTCGATGATGTCCTCGCTGAACTGCCGCATGCGGTCGAGCTCTCCCGCCTTCTCCCGCAACCGGCCGTAGAGACGTCCGTTCTCCAGCGCGGTCGCCACCTGGCCCGCCACCGCGGCCAGCAACGCCATGTCCTCGCTGCTCAGCGGCTCGCCGCTCCCCTTGCGGCCCAGGGCCATGACCGCGACGGTCCCCTCCCCGGCGACGCACGGTACGAAGTAGTACAAACCGCGGTCCTGCCAGAACGCCGCGTCGTCGGGCGCGCACTCCCACCGTTTCCCCGGATCGTCGAGCAGCGCGGCCTGCCGGCCGTGCATCCGGCTACCGAGGCCGGAGGACCGAGGCAGGACGGGCGGGGTGGCGTCGAACCCGACCCAGCGAATCGGGCGGAAGTCGTTGTCCGCAAGCCGCGTCTCGTCGCCGGCCGGATCGCGGCCGAGCAGCAGCACCATCCGGTCGAGCCCGAGCGTCTCCACGACCCGGTTCACCAACCGTTCGCTCAACCGTTCGAGATCCAGGTCTGTGCTGAGGTCGCGCGCGAACCGGGTCAGAGCGCGGCGGTAGTCGAACCGCTCGCGATAGTAGGCCCGGTCGAGCATGGTCTGAATGGTGTTCTTGACCGGTCCGGCCAGCAGGACCACGACCGCCGTCGCCAGGAGCGCGATGATCGAGCTGTGCTGATCGGCCTCGTCGAGAAACACCTCGGTCGCCAGACGCTCCAGCCCGAGATAGATGACGACCATCGCCGCCACGACCACCGCGTAACCCACGCTCCGCTTGACGATGACCTCGACGTCGCGGAGCCGGTAGCGGACGATCGCGGACGCGAAGGCCAGCGGAATGAGGCCCAGAGGCACCGCCGTCAGCTCCAGCACTCCGGCTGGCTCGATCCCGAGGGCCCAGGGGAGGGCGTAACCCAACGTGAACGGGAGGCCGCCGAGCGCGGCGCCGGACACGATCCAGCCAAGTTGCCGCCGCGAGGTGCTGGAGCTGACGCGGCGGAGTCCGGCGACCATCGTGGCCAGCCCGCCCAGCGTGCACACCGCCAAGTAGAGGTGCTGCAGGCTCCAGACCCGCTCGACGGACCGCAGGAAGCCGGCGTCCCCATCCGGACCCAGCACGGCCGCCGCCTGCATCACGCCGAGAACGATCGCCGGCGCGTACACGAGGGGTAGCACGACATGTCCGACACGGTGGCGAACCCGGCTCGGGCTGCCTTCCGGAAACACCAGAGCGAAGTGCATGAAGAGCGGGGCCAACAGCAGGATGGCCACTTCGTCGGCCCAGAAGAAGATCCAGTCGAGCCGGTCGTGCCGCCCGGTGTACGAGAACGCGAACACGCCGAAAAAGGCGACGGTCAACCAGAAGAAATGGAGTGAAGCCTGATGCCCCGGTCGCTGGACGCGAACCGCCGCGCCGACGAGCAGGCCGAGCAGGCCGACCGCTGCAAGCACGAAGTAGGTGGGCGGCGCGACCGCGGAGGTCTTCTCCAGCAAGACGGTATGCAGACGCTCCTGGCTGAGGCGCAGGAGGGTATAGTCGAGCCGCGTCCCCGCGGCGACGTCGCTCAGCAGGCGCAACAGGTCGCCGTGGCGCTCGATCGGCTCGCCCCGAACGGCCAGGAGCACGTCGCCCGCCTCGATCCCCGCCAGCGCCGCCGGCGAGTTCGGCGCTACCGTCGAGGCAACCAGACCGCCCGCGCTGTCCCTCCAGAAGACACCGTCCTCCACGCCCCCGCCGCCGGCGCGTACGACCGCGTTGGCAACCGCCAGACACAGCAACGCCGCGACGACACCGACGGCCAGTAGAGCCCGACCCCACTCGGCCCGATAGCGGCGAAAGCTCGCCTCTCGTTCAGCCAACGTCATGACAGGCCGGAATCGATACATGCAAACCATGCGCCATACATGCCCTCACGACGCCGGCGCAAGCCCCGTATAGACGTCCGGCCCCTGTGGCATCACGATGGATGCAAGAAAATGGAGGCTGCGATCCAATACACTGGATCATGTCGACCTTGCGCCGCAGAACTCCGCTTCGCTGCGCTCTGCGGCGCAAGGTCCTAGAAGCGGACGACCAGACCGCCGACGAGTTGCCGCGGCGGATCGACGACCAGCAACTCGTCATAGACCGATGCGCCCAGGGTCTGCTCGTGGAAGAGGCTGCGCAAGGCCACCAGCAATTCCCAACTGCTTCCCTCGAACGGCGCGAAGGGCAGCGTCTGAGTGACCTGTACGTCGAAACGGGCGTCGAGACCGGAGGCCGCGCCGTCGTGGACGGGACGTGAGAACCCCGTGCCCACGCGGCACCGCGCGGCTATCCGGGTCGAGGTCTCGGGAATCTCGGCCTCCAGCGTCGCCGTCACGTCGTGGAATTGCTCCTTGCCGGTTCGGAACCACTCCGCCGTGGGCTCCGCCATGTTCCGGGCTCCCGGTGGAGTCCATTCCGAGCGCACTACGCGGTAGTCGACCGCGCCGCGCAACCGATCCTCCATCTCGTGACTGAAGGTCACTCCCCAGCCGTCCACCTCGACACGGCCGGCGGCAGTCAGGTAGTAGTGCCCACCGGACGCCGGCAAGGTTCCGAGCGGCGCATGGACACCGGGCGCGAACATCGCCATGAGCTGGCCGTCGACGGTCTGGCTGAAACGGCGCACGCCGATGACGGAGCGTTCCCCGAGGTCGTGCTCGATGCCTGCCTCGACGTGCCGGACCTGTTCCGCGTGCAGATCCTCCACACCGGAGAGCGACGAGTAGGTCCTTTCCGGCGGGAGCCATAAGCCGTCGACCGGCGGCAGGAACTGCTCTCCGCCCGGGGCGGTCACGTTCCGTGACAGGCCGGCGCGCAGCCTCGTCCCGTCGACGGGGGTCATCGTGACGCTCGCCCGCGGGCTCAGGAGTCGGCCGTCCTCCAGGTACCCGTATCGTGCGAGCTCCGCACCGTAGCCGACCTCGAGGGCGGGAGAAACGGTCCACGTGTCCACTGCATCGATCCGGCCGACCTCACGGCTGGGCACGCCCGCATCGACCAGCCGGGGGCCGTCGATACGAAGGTCGGCGGCGGCCGCGTGCGCCTGCCGACTGTACGAAATCGCAACCCGCAGGTCGTGATCGTTGCTGGGCTCCGCGGCGTACCAGCCGGCGACCGCCCACGACGAAGTCTCGCCGGTCGTCATGTCGACGGTTCCCCGAAGCGCCCAGTCGCCAGCGCCCGACGGCGCCACGGACACGTAGGCCACCTGCCCCGGCCAAGTATCGGAAGGCCAGAAGAAGTTGGGTCCGGTCAGCGTCGCCCGTGTCAGGAACTGCACCTCACCCGAGATCGGCAATCCCGGCAGTCCCGCCAGCGGACGCTGCAGCGCGGCGTGGCCGGCCGCCGCCCACCGCTCGGCGATGCTGCGACCTTCGTTGGAACCGGGAGCTCGCGCCCCGCCCGGTTGCACAAGAGCCCCCCCGGTCATGTGGTCCTTGAGCACGCTCCGCCGCGCGCGGCGGAGCCGCCACATCTTGGCGTCCTGCTGCAACGCGCCGGCCGCCGTCCGCGGGTCGGAATCCGATTCGTCAGGCGTCGGCGCGACGCCTGCGGCTGCATCCCCCGGCTCCCCGCGGGGCGGCACGGTCTCGTCGTCGGCAGGAATGCGCGCGAGCGGAACATTGCCGAACTGGAGTGCGCCGCCCGCGAGCTGAAGCTCCCCGCTCGACTCCGTGGATCCGCCGAGCACCAATGGCTCCAACAGCGCTTCGCCCGGCGTTACCTGCACGAAGCGTCGGTCGCCGCCGGTCGCGTGCGTCCGAATCAGGTAGCGACCCACCGGGAGCGCGTCGAACCGGAACCGTCCCGCGGAATCCGAAACGGCAAGTGACGAGCCTCCCGGGCCGGACAGGGAAACAAGGACGTCGCCGACGGGGGCCCCGTCCGCCGCGGTGACCACGCCGGCAAGCTCGCCCGTGGCGGCCGCGGGGCCCTCCGGCACCGGTTGCGGCGAGCCTCGCTGCTCCTCACCGACCGCATCCGCCGGGGCCGCGGACCCGAGCAGCAGAACGACACCGGCGACGACGAGGAACATGCGGGCCATGTGCGTTCGCGGCGCGACCCGTCCGCCCCCCCGGGGGGGCGGACGGGTCGCGCCCGCGCCTCCCTAGGTTTCCAGCACGGTGAACATCACGTTCTCGATAAGCTCCGTCGAGTTCGTGTTGTCGGTGACCTTGATCTCCAGCCGGTAGTCCCCGGCCGGAAAGAGCGACAGCGGCACGGTCTGCCCCGCCACGATCTGGTGGCCGAGCGTCACGTCGAAGCCGGGCGGCAGCGTCTGGCCGTTGAACGCCTGCGGATTGGTCCGGTTGAAGTACTCCTCGCCTCCATCCGCCCGCTGATGAAAGGTGTACTCGATGGTGATGTCCGGCTTCGATTGGTCGGCCAGCCCCGGGTTGTAGACGAGGAAGATCAGCGACAACTCCGCCTGCTTGCCGAAGTCCTGGTCGAACTTCGGGACTATGCGGGTGGTGCCGAGGCTGTACGGGCTGAGGATCTGTTGTTCCGGGGTGAGCGGCGCCGCCATCGGCTCGACCACCTCGGGCACGATGATCGAGCTCAACTGGAGCCGTCCGTTCCACAGGTCCGGCACGTCGACGCGAGCCCGCAGCATCATCATCGCCGCGCTCTCCTCGCTCGCGTCGAAGCTGAGGCGCGGACGGCGCTGCAGGCGATACGCCAGATACTCCTGCTCCTGGCACGCGAAGCGACTGCCGAGGTCATTCGGAAACAGGCCGCCGCAGTACTCGTCGATCTGCGCGCGATCCCGATCGCCGGGAGGATCGCTCTCCGGGGCCAGATCGCGGGAGCTTTCCCGAAGCGCGATGTAGACGTCGTACGCGCCACCCGGAGCCGCGAACGCCCGGCTGAGGCGAATCGGCTCGTCGCCGCCGGACGCCACGTCCGCGAAGTACGCGTCCTCGAAGATCGCGTCAGTGTCCCCCGGCTCGACGACGAACAAGTACATGGAGACCGTCGGGGTATCGACCTTGTCCGCATCTATCGACAAGGTGAACGGCACATAGGCGTTGCCGTCGGTACCTTTCAGAAAGTCCGCCCGAAACTCGAACGGATCGCCGTCCGGAACGATCCGACCATCGAGCGCGGCCTCGATGGCTTCGAGCATCGAACGCAACTCCGCTCGCTGCCAGTCCTCCAGGTCGTCCTGGGCGGCTGCGGGCGAGACGGTAAGCAGTGCGACGGCGACACACGCGGTCAGGACTCTCGTGCGCCGGACAAGGTCATGCATGGGATTTTGATCTCCTGCCGGATGAACTCAGGGTTAACCGGCCCATCATATGCGACCGCCGACGCTCAAGTCAAACCGCGGGATGCGCCTGGGTGCACGACATAAAAGTGAGGGTTTTGCCGTACGGGGGGTATTGAGCGAGCGCTGATCGGCCGATTCCTTGGGTAGGGAGGACTCCGACCATGCCCGAGGCGCAGTTGACTGAACCGCTCGATCACGCGGCCGAAAAAGGGGGCGTCAAGGAGACGTTCGCAGCGTTGGAGGCGGCGGTCGAGGCCGACGTCGACGCGTTCCTCCGACGAGGAAGCGTGAATGCGCAGGACTTCGAGACCCTCTTGCAGACAGTTCAGCGTCGAGCGCTCGCCACGGCGACCCGGGTCGTCGAGGCGGTTGGGGCGCAGCGTTCGTAGCCGCGATCGAGGCTGAAGTCGATGCGCTCATCGGGCCGGGGAGGGCCGACGCGCAGGATTTCGAGGCCATCGAGCAGGCACTCCGTCGCCAAGCCCTCGGAATCGCCGCCTCGACGGTGGCCCGGCGACTGAACGAGGACCATTCCGACCATTCGGGTTCGACGACAGCGTGCGCCTGCGGACAGACGGCGCGCTACGCCGGCCGCCGCCCCAAGACGTTCACCTCGGTGCTGGGGCCGCTGACACTGGAACGCGCCTACTACTACTGCGACGCCTGCCGCGCAGGCATCTGTCCGCGCGACCGGGCGTTGGGCTTGCACGCCACGTCGCTGTCGCCCGGCGTGCTGCGGATGGTGGGGCTGGCGGCGTCCGACTTCAGCTTCGCCGCGGCCAGCGGCCTGTTGTGGGAACTGGCCGCGGTGCGCGTCGAGACCAAGCAGGTCGGAGCGCGCCGCCGAAGCCCTGGGACGTGAGGTCGCCGCCGACGAACGCGATGTGGCCGAAACCGTCCCCAGCCCCGCGCCGACCATGTACCTGGGGCTGGACGGCACCGGTGTGCCGGTGCGCCCCGCCGAGGTCGAAGGCCGCCGCGGCAAGCAGCCCGACGGTTCGGCCAAGACCCGCGAGGTCAAGCTGGCCACCATGTGGACGGCCGAAGGGCGCGACAAGGCGGGCCGGCCCGTGCGCGACCGTGGGTCGGTCAGCTACAACGCTGCGGTCGAGAGCGCGGCCAGCCGCGACACCGACCCGTTGCCGTCCGCCTTCGCCCAACGTGCCTATCGCGAGGCGCAACGGCGCGGCTTCGACACCGCGGCCCGCCGGGTCGTCATCGGCGACGGCGCCCCCTGGATCTGGCAGTTGGCCGCCGAGCAGTTTCCCGGCGCCATCGAAATCGTCGACATCTACCACGCCAACCAGCATCTGTGCGACGTGGCCAAGACCCTCTATGGCCCCCGGAACGGACTTGGCCGACCAGTGGGCCAGGGACCGGCGTGCCGAGTTGGACGCCGGCCGGCTCCGCGCCGTCGTCGCGGCGCTACGCATCCATGTCGAGACCACGCCCGAGGCGCGAAGGTGCATTCACTATGTGTTCGGGAACCGACACCGCATGCGCTATCCGCAGTTCCGCGCCAAGGGCCTGTGCATCTCTTCGGGCGTCGTCGAGGCCGGATGCAAGCAGATCGGCGCACGGCTCAAGCGCGCCGGCATGCGCTGGACCGTCGCCGGCGCCAACGCCATCATCGCCCTCCGCTGCTGCCTGCTCAGCGGCCGCTTCGAGGACTTCTGGGAGCGACGAGCCGCAAACGCCGCCTGAGGGGCGTCTCACAATGATGTCGTGCACCCGATGCGCCTCAAGGCATTGACATCAAAGCAGTTACGCGCCCCGTCGTCAATCGTGCGGCATGGTATCATCCCGTTTTCCCGACGCCGCCGCCATGCTCGACTCCCGCCGCCCAGTCGTCGTCCTCGTCGTCCTCGACGGCTGGGGCATCAGCCCGGAGCGCCGTCACAATGCGATCGCCCTCGGCAGCACTCCAACGTATTCCGAGCTCCTGGAACGCTTTCCGCATGCGTCGCTCGTGACGAGCGGCGAGGCGGTGGGCCTGCCGGCGGGACAGATGGGCAACTCCGAGGTCGGTCACATGAACCTCGGCGCCGGCCGCGTGATCTATCAGGACCTCTCGCGAATCGACCAGAGCATCCGGGAGGGCGAGTTCTTCGCGAACCCGCAACTCGTCGCCGCCATGAGCCGCTGCGCCGGCGACAGGCATGCCCTGCACCTCGTGGGTCTGGTTTCGCAGGGCGGCGTGCACAGCCACCTCCGACACCTGGTGGCGCTCGTCGAGCTGGCGCGGCGCCAACGCGTGGAGCGGCTCTTCATCCACGCGCTCACCGACGGACGCGACACCGCGCCCACCGCGGCGGCCGACGACGTGGCGGCGGTCGAGCGTACGCTGGCGGACGCGGGAGTGGGACGGATCGCGACCGTGATCGGCCGCTACTACGCGATGGACCGCGACCGGCGCTGGGATCGGACCCGTCGCGGGTACGCGGCGCTGACCGAGGGCATCGGCCGCACCGCCTCGGACGCCGCCACGCTCATCCAGGACGCCTACGTCGCGGGCACCACCGACGAGTTCATGACCCCGGGCGTAGTGGTGGACGGCGGCGGACAGCCGATCGGTTCCCTGCACGACGGTGACTCCGTGGTCTTCTTCAACTTCCGTGCGGACCGGGCACGGCAGTTGACGCAGGCCCTCGCGTTCGACGAGGCCGCGTTCGATGGGTTCGAGCGGCCGCGACGCCCGGCGCTCGCGGTCACGACGATGACCGAGTACGACGCGACGTACGGCCTGCCCATCGCCTTCGATCCGCCGTCCTTCTCGGGCAACGTGGCCGAGGTCCTGGCGGCCGCCGGCCGGACCAACCTGCGGCTGGCCGAGACGGAGAAGTACGCCCACGTCACCTACTTCTTCAACAGCGGCGAGGAACGCGCGTACGCCGGCGAGGAACGCATCCTGATCCCGTCACCCAGGGTGCCGACGTACGACCTGCAGCCGGAGATGAGCGCGGCCGGCATCACGGACACGCTCGTCGACGACGTCGAGCACGGCCGACACGACGTGATCGTCTGCAACTTCGCCAACGCCGACATGGTGGGGCATACCGGCAATCTGGACGCCGCGGCCCGCGCCGTCTCGACCCTCGACCGCTGCCTGGCCCGCATCGTCGGCGCGGTCACCGACGCTGGCGCCACGATGATCGTGACGGCCGATCACGGCAACGCCGAACAGATGTGGGATGCGGAACGGAAGGGACCGCACACGGCGCACACCAGCAACCCGGTGCCGGTGCTGCTCATCGACAAGGAACTTTCCGGGGCGCGCCACGTGCTTCGGGACGGATCCTTGCGGGACGTGGCTCCCACGCTGCTGACCATCGCGGGCGTCGGCGTACCGCGCGAGATGACCGGCCGCGACCTCCGGACCTGGACGGACTGACTTCCCGTGCCCGGCGCGGCCGATCAACCGCCGGCCTGACCGGCCTGGTCGCTCTCGCCGGCGGCGATCCGCAGCGCGCGCAGAAACCGGCGATCTTTCGGGGTCATCCCGTTGGGCAGGTGGTCGTCCTCGTCCGCCCGGACAGGACCGGTCTCACGGGCGGCGGACGAGCCGTCGCGGCTGCCGAACCCAATCTCGGTCTCCAGCGACACGCGCATCTCGTACCCCGCCGCGCGGGCTCTCTCGCGGCACGCCTCGACCCCAGGGTCCTGGGCCACCGCGGCGCCGATGGCCTCGGCGAGCTCGCGCGCAAGACGGTTCACGACGTCGTTCATGCTGCTACCTCCTCGCCGTACGGGCCGGCCATGCGCGGGGTACCGCCGCCGAAAGCTCTCCTGAAACGGGAAACCAGCCGGATGAGGACCACCAACGGCATGGATAGTGGAGGCGACCGTAGCGATTCTAGGCGCGGCCGGACGCCATGTCAACCAGCGAACCACGGTATATGGAGGTTTTTCCTTACGAACCCACTACATCCTGTAGCCGGACGCAAACGAAGAAACCACCCCGCCCGGCACTGGTAGAATCCCCCTGAATGCGTTCCCATGTCGATCGCCCGAATCCGGACGCCGGCAGGGGCCCCGAGCGGCTCGGCGCGCCCGGCAGCTTCCCGTTCACGCGGGGCATCCACCCGACGATGTACCGTGGCCGGCTCTGGACGATGCGGCAGTACGCCGGCTTCGGCACGGCGGCGGAGTCGAACCGCCGCTATCGCTACCTGCTCGCTCAGGGCGTGACCGGTCTGAGCGTAGCCTTCGACCTGCCCACGCAGATCGGTTACGACTCCGACCATCCGCTCGCGGCCGGAGAGGTGGGCCGCGTGGGCGTTGCCATCGACTCGCTCGAGGACATGTCGCGGCTCTTCGACGGCATCCCCCTCGACCGCGTGTCGACCTCGATGACGATCAACGCGACCGCCATCATCCTGCTCGCGCTGTACGTCGCCGCGGGCAAGCGCCAGGGCATCGATCCGCGCGGGCTGGCGGGCACCGTGCAGAACGACATCCTGAAGGAGTACGTGGCGCGCGGCACGTACATCTACCCGCCGCGGGCCTCGCTCCGCGTCGTCACCGACGTGGTCGCCTTCTGCGAGCAGGAGCTCCCGCGCTGGCACCCGATCTCCATCAGCGGCTACCACATCCGCGAAGCAGGATCGACGGCGGCGCAGGAGATCGCGTTCACGTTCGCCCACGCACTCGCATACGTGCAGGCGGCAGTCGACCGCGGGCTCGACGTGGATTCGTTCGGCAGCCGTCTCTCGTTCTTCTTCAACGCGCACAACGACTTCCTCGAAGAGATCGCCAAGTTCCGCGCCGCCCGCCGGCTCTGGGCCACGCTGATGCGCGATCGCTTCGGCGCCACCGCGCCGCGCGCGCAGCAGCTCCGGTTCCACACGCAGACGGCCGGCAGCACGCTGACCGCGCAGCAGCCGGAGAACAACATCGTGCGCGTGGCCCTGCAGGCCCTGGCCGCGGTGCTCGGCGGCACGCAGTCGCTCCACTGCAACGGGCGCGACGAGGCGCTCGGGTTGCCGACCGAAGAGGCCGCGCAGATTGCGCTGCGTACGCAGCAGATCGTCGCGGCCGAGACCGGCGTGACCGATACGGTCGACCCTGTCGGGGGCGCATGGACGATCGAGGCGCTCACCGACCGTCTCGAAGCCGAGGCGCTGTCGCTGCTCGAGCGCATCGACGCGCGGGGCGGCGTGCTGGCCGCCATCGAGTCCGGCTTCATCCAGGCTGAGATCCAGGAAGCCGCCTACCGCGCGCAGCAGGCGGTCGACGCCGGTGACGCGATCGTGATCGGCGTCAACCGCTTCGCCGCCGAGGAGACGGCGCAGATCGAGACCCACCGTATCGATCCGCAAATCGAAGCGGACCAGGCGGGGCGTGTCGCCGCGCTGCGCGCCGGCCGCGATCGGGAGGCGCAACGGACTGCCCTCGCCGCGGTCGAGCGGGCGGCGCAGGACGGGACGAACCTAGTTCCGCCGATCATCGCGGCCGTCGAGGCACTGGCGACCGTGGGAGAGATTGCGGATACGCTCCGCAGCGTCTTCGGCGAGTACCTGGCCGCCGACTAGCGGTCGGCACTACAGGCTCCCGGCTCCGGCGTGGTGAGTCGGGTATCCGCCACCCGGCGCGGGCCGCTCACGTGAGCGCCGCTTCGGGCGCCTCGGCCCGCGCGGTCTTCGCGTCGTCCAGCGCTATCGCCCCATCCTTGATCTGAATGACCCGGCGGGCGTGCCGGGCCACGTCCGGCTCGTGGGTGATCAGCACGATCGTATTGCCCCCGCGGTGCAGTCCTTCGAGGACTGCCATGATCTCGATGCCGGTCTTGGAGTCGAGGTTGCCCGTAGGTTCGTCCGCCAGCACGAGGGAAGGACTGTTCACCAGCGCGCGGGCAATCGCCACCCGCTGGCGTTGGCCGCCGGAGAGCTCGTTCGGCCGGTGGCTCATCCGATCGTCGAGCTCGACCAGGCTCAGCGCCGCGGTCGCCCGCTCGCGGCGGACCGCCGCCGGCACACCCGCATAGATCAGGGGCAGCTCGACGTTGTGCAGCGCGGATGCCCGCGGCAGCAGGTTGAAGGTCTGGAAAACGAACCCGATCTCCTGGTTCCGGATGCGCGCGAGGTCGTCGTCGTTCATCCGGCTGACGTCCTTGCCGTTCAGCAGGTACTCGCCGCGCGTGGGCGTATCGAGACAGCCGATGAGGTTCATCAGCGTCGACTTGCCGGACCCGGAGGGTCCCATGATGGCGACGAACTCGCCGCGCTCGATGTCTACCGATACACCGCGCAGGGCATGGACCGACTCGGTCCCCATCCGGTAGGTCTTCCAGAGATCGCGGATGTGGATCAACGGCATCGGTTCGGATATCCGTGTACGGCGCCCCGGCGCTCCCTGCCCGGGAGCACGCTATTGGCACTGACGCACGGCAGGGCCGTCCGGTTCCCTCGGCCGTTCGCCGCCGGCAGCCGTCGTCAGACGTACGGAGGCGGCGGCGGCACGATTTCCGTGCCTCCGGGCGCCGCCGGCGGGACCGCTTTCCGGAAGAGGAACGCCCCCAGCAGACCGCCCAGCGTCGAAAAGATCGCGCTGACGATCAGCATCGTGACGAACCCGATGAGGACTCTCAACGCGACGCTGGACGACAACGCCTCGATGAGCTCGCGTACCTCCGGCGGCACGTCGAGAGCGCCGACCTCGAACATGCCCAGCGATCCCATCACCATCTGGACCGGCACCGACACCACGGCGAAAACTACGGCCCCGACTACCCCGGCAAGCAGCCCGGCGAGCGCCGCTTCACCGGGCTCGAGGGGCTCGGACTGCTCCCGCTGCAGCAACCACGTGGTTATGGCTCCCCCGCCGAGCACCCACAGGCAGCAGCAGTTACCCAACTCGATGATGGGCAGGGCCGACAGCACGCCGTTGAACGCGCCGCCGACCAGCACCGCCTGCAGGCGGGTCAATCGTAGTACTCCAGGCCGAGGTGGGTGATCAGCTCCTCGCCCCGGAGGTGACGCAGGGTGTTCTTGAGCTTCATCAACTGGATGAACAGGTCGTGCTCCGGATAGAGGTCGCGGCGGTGAATGGGGCTCTTGAAGTAGAAGGAGAGCCATTCCTGGATGCCGCTCATGCCGGCCCGCGACGCGAGATCGAGGAACAGGGCCACGTCGAGCACGATGGGCGCCGCCAGAATGCTGTCCCGGCAGAGGAAGTTGATCTTGAGCTGCATCGGGTAGTCGAGCCACCCGACCAGATCGATGTTGTCCCAGCCTTCCTTGTTGTCGCCGCGCGGCGGGTAGTAGTTGATGCGGACCACGTGGTGCAGGTCGCCATAGAGCGTCGGATAAAGCTCCGGCTGCAGGATGTGATCGAGCACCGACTTCTTGCTCTCCTCCTTCGTCTTGAACGACTCCGGATCGTCGAGCACCTCGCCGTCGCGGTTCCCCAGGATGTTGGTGGAGTACCAGCCGGCCACTCCCAGCAGGCGCGCCTTCAGTCCGGGGGCAACCATCGTCTTCATCAACGTCTGGCCGGTCTTGAGGTCCTTTCCCGCGAGCGGCGATCCGGTCTGCAGGGCCAACGCCTCGAGCGCCGGCACGTCGGCGCTCAGATTCGGCGCCGCGTTGGCGTAGGGAATCCCTTCCTTGAGGGCGGCGTAAGCGTAGATCATGCTCGACGGGATGGCCGGGTCGGACGCCTCGAGACCACGCTCGAACGCGTCGAGCGACTGATGGACCGGCGCCTCCTCCATGTACACCTCGGTGCTGCCGCACCAGACCAGCACCAGCCGCTCCACCCCCTGCGTGTCCCGGAACCGGCGGATGTCGGCCCGGAGCTGCTCGGCGAGATCGCGCTTGCTGGAGCCGGTCTTCACGTTCGGGCCGTCGAGCCTCTTGACGTAGGCCTGATCGAAGACCGCGGGCCAGGGCTGTACCGCCTCGAGCTCGGGGCGGACCTCATCGAGCAGCCCGCCCCGCAGCACCGCGGCGTTGCGCGCCGCCTCGTAGCAGTTGTCCTCGAAGATGTCCCAGCCGCCGAAAACGAGATCGTCGAGGGTGGCGAGCGGGACGAAGTCCTTGATCAGGGGCGAACGACCCTCGGTCCTCTTGCCGAGCCGGACCGTGCCCATCTGCGTGAGCGACCCGGTCGGCGCGGCGAGTCCCTTGCGGATGGCGTGGACACCGGCGATGAGAGTCGTGCTGACGGCGCCGAGACCGGCGAGCAGAATTCCAAGGCGCCCCGTGGCCGGAGCGATCTGGCGGGAGCCTTGCACAGGCGGAGACTATATCATGGTGTTTTGAGCCTTTGGCTTCCCGCCGGTCGCTGCCGCGGACCGAGAAGCCGACCTGAGAATTCCGGCGCGCTGCGGGCGCCGGGCGCGGATGGGACGAGGCCAGTGTTCAAGCTGAGAAAGAGCGGAGGTCCACGCGACCTCGAAGTGTCGATGGTCGGTCTCAAGCTCGGCGCGTCCGTGCTGCAGCTCGGCGGCCGGGACGATCAACTGATCGCGGAGCTCGCCAGGGTGGCCGGGATCAGCGGCGAAGCCGGCGTCGTCGCGGAGACGGACGCCGAGTGCGACCGGGTGCGGCGCGCGGCGGAGCGCGCCGGGGTGCTGGTGGAGGCCAGGACGGCCCGGCTCGGCGCGCTGCCCTGCGATCCCGAGTCGTTCGACGTGGTCGTGGCGCCCGACCTGATCGGGAGCCTGCGCATGAACGAACGGGTCCTGTGTCTCCAGCAGGTGCTCAAGGTGCTGAGGCCGAACGGGCGTTGCGTCGTGATCGAGGCGGCCCAGCGGGGAGGCATCGGCGGCCTCTTCTCGCAGCGGGCACTCGACCGGACCTACCTGTTGAACGGCGGCGCCGCCGGCGCTCTCGAGGCGGAAGGATTCCGGGCCGTGCGCCTCCTCGCCGAACAGGAGGGCAAGAGCTTCTTCGAGGGAACGAAATAGGGTGAGCGGAGATGTCCGTACACCAGCCCGGCCAGACCACGCGTTCGGCGCGCCGCGCGCCTGAGGTCTATTCGGCGGACGAGGTCGCGCATGCGGCCGGCGTCGACGGACGCGTGGTCCGGCGCCTGATGGCCGCGGGTGAGACAGCGACCCTGGACGGCGTGTTCGTCGCCGAACGGGAGGCGGTACGCACTGCGCGCCGCCTGCGGCGCGGGCCGGCCCCCACGACCCGTTCCGTCTTCGGCGGCGCCCTCCTCGACCGGGACCTCGGAGACTCGCCGTCCGGCGCCGTCTCGGTCGCGATGTCGACCCTGGCCCACGGCATGGTCATCCCGCTCCTGGTCATGCTGACCGCAGTGCAGATGACGACGGCCTCCGACGATCCGCCGGATACCGGCGATCGCGCCCTCTCGCGCCTGGTGTTCGTGGCCGAGCCCGGACCCGGCGGAGGTGGCGGCGGAGGAGGACTGCGGCAGCCGCTGCCGCCGCCGCGTGCGGAGCGGCGCGGCGAGAGCCGCACCAGCAGTCCCGTTCCACCGCGCGAAGAACCGGCCGTCGTGGAACCGGTCGAGGAACCGCGTCCTCCCGAGCCGCTGGAGCGCGAGGCGCTGCCCCGCATCGTGGCGCCGCTGATGGCGATGCGCGCCGACCGCCGGGATCTCCGCGGCCTGCTCGAGCCCCCACCGGCTCCGGCCACGACCGGAGCGCCATCGAGCGGCCCCGGCCGGGACGGCGGCGTCGGCGCGGGAGCCGGGCGCGGCGTCGGCCCGGGTTCGGGAGCCGGGGTCGGCCCCGGCGCGGGCGGCGGCGCGGGCGGAGGGCCCCACCGCCTGGGAAGCGGCATTTCACCGCCGGCTATCCAGCGCGAGGTCAAGCCGGTCTATACCGCGGACGCGCTGCGGGGTGAAATCGAAGGCGACGTCGTTCTGGAGGTCGTGGTCCTCGCGACCGGCGAGGTGGGCGAAGTCCGGGTCGTCCGCAGCCTCGGTCACGGGCTCGACGAGACCGCGGTGGCCGCCATGCGCCAGTGGCGCTTCCATCCGGCCCGGAGGCAGGGTGTCACGGTCGACGTCGTCGTCGAAGTGGCAATGGAGTTCAGGCTGCGGTAAAGGAACGATGGTCGAGATGACGCTGATCGCCGTGACCCTGCTGTCGCTGTTCCTGGCCATCGCCATGGGCGTGGTGACGTGGCGGCTCGTGCAGGAAGAGCGGCGGCGGTCGGCCGCGCGGCTGGCGGCGCTCGCGGCCGAGCTGAGAAGCGGCGAGGGATGGTCCGCGAGCGATGTGCCGGGACCGTTCGAGCCGGAGCCCGCGGCGGACGATGGCGCCGCAAGCGAGCCCGGGGCCGAGATCGGCGGGCTGTTCTCTTCACCCGTGCCGTCGACGCCGGCGGGCTGGGGGCGCTTCGCCGCCCTCGCGGGAGCGGCGGGCGTCGTACTCGCCGTCGTGGCAACCGTGTTCCTGCTGTCCGAACCCGGTGCCGGTGACGCGAACGAGCCACTGGACGATGCCCGTCCGCCGCTCGATCTGATCGCGCTGCGGCACGCGGCCGAGGGACCGTTTCTCGACATCAGCGGGTCGGTTCGCAACCCGGCGGCGGTCGACGCCGAGCGGCTGTCGGTCGTCGCGATGGCGTTCGACGCGGCCGGCACGCTGGTGGCCACCCGCCGGACACCCGTGGATACTCCCTCGCTCCCGCCCGGCGCCGACTCCCCGTTCACGATTCGCCTGCTGGCCTCCGGCATCAGCCGGTACCGGATCAGCTTCCTTCTGGACGAAACGACGATTCCGCATATAGATCGCCGCTCGGCCGTGCAACCTCCGATCCCCGTGGGAGATGCGTCATGAAGCACGCGTGCGCCGGCATCCGGATTCCATCTCTCCTGCTGGCCGTCGCGGCCATGGCGCCCGCAATAGCCGCCGCCCAGGACACCGACCGTCCGGCGTTCCGGTTCCGCACCGGCGTCGACCTGATCAACGTGAGCGCAACCGTGACCGACCGGCGCGGTCGCTTCGTGTCCGGTCTCGACAAGGACGACTTCCTCGTCTACGAAGACGGCGTGCCGCAGACCCTCACCCACTTCAGCCGCGAGCGCGTACCGGTCAGCCTCGGCATCGTGCTCGACACGAGCGGCAGCATGGAGGGCGAGCGGATGGCCGCCGCGCGGAGCGCCCTCGACCGCTTCCTGTTCGACCTGCTCGGCCCGGACGACGAGTTCTTCCTGTACCGGTTCAACTACCAGCCGCGGCTCGTGCACGACTGGACCAACGACCCCGAACGGGTGAGCCGCGCCCTCGGCGGCATCCGTCCCCGCGGGGGCACCGCGCTCTACGATGCGGTGGCCGACGCCGTGGTGCTGGCGGAACAGGGCCGGCACCGCAAGAAGGCGGTGGTCGTCATCTCGGACGGCAACGACACCAACAGCGAGATTCGTGTCCGCGACCTGCAGCGGTTGATTCGCGAGACCGAGGTCATGGTCTACGCCATCGGCATCGACAGCCGGGGACCGTCGCGGTACGGCGGCGGCCGGCCGCCGGCGCCGCGGACGCGCCCGCCGGTGCGGATCCCCTTCCCGATTCCCGGCGGCGGCGGGAGGGGACGCCTGCCGATCCCGCCGACGACCCGTGTGCCCGGGGGCGGAGCGGTGTTCGGCGCCGGCGACCGGGTCAACGCGTCCGCGCTGCGCGACCTGACCGACGACAGCGGCGGCCGGACGGAGGTCATCCGCGACGCCGACGACCTCGACGCCGCCACCGCGGGGATCGCCGACGAGCTCAGCCGGCAGTACTTCCTCGCCTACCCGGCGCCGGGCCACGCAGACGGACGCTGGCACGAGATAGAGGTCGAGATCCGGGACTCGCGGCTTCGCGTCCGGGCGCGGCGGGGCTATATCGCCACGCCGTAACCGGCCAGCCCCGACGCCGCGGCGTCAGCCGGGAATCCCGGCCGACGCACGGGAGCCCGGCCGCGATCCGACCGGGTGGTACACTCGCACGCCCGATGGATGCCAGCAACACCGTCTTCCTGATCGACGGCAGCTCCCAGATGTACCGTGCGTTCCACGCGATACGGGGGCTGAGCGCGCCGGACGGCCGGCCGACGAACGCCGTCTTCGGTTTCGTCACGATGCTGCGCAAGCTCATCGCCGACCATCGGCCGGCCCTGATTGCCGCCGCCTTCGACGTCCGGGGACCGACCTTCCGGAACGAGCTCGCGGCCGACTACAAGGCGAACCGGGCGCCGATGCCGCCCGACCTGCGCGAGCAGGTGCCGCACGTGCACGAGGCGTGCGAGGCCCTCGGCGTGCCGGTGCTGACGCAAGCGACGTTCGAGGCGGACGACGTCATCGGGACGCTGGCCGCGCAGGCCCGCGTTGCCGGCTTCGATGTGGCCATCGTCACCGGCGACAAGGACTTCTTCCAGCTCGTCCGCGACGGCGTATCGGTCTTCAACCCGCGCGACCCCGGCACGTGGTACGACGCCGGCGGCGTGCAGGCGAAGTTCGGCGTCGGGCCCGAGCAGGTGATCGACGTCCTGGCCCTGATGGGCGACGCCGTCGACAACGTGAAGGGCGTCCCCGGCATCGGCGAGAAGGGCGCCCGCGAGCTGATCGCGGCGCACGGCTCCCTCGATGCGCTGCTGGAGCACACCGCGGACGTCAAGAAGAAGAGACAACGAACGGCGCTCGAGCAGCATGCGGACGAGGCGCGCAGGAGCCGCGAGCTGGTCACCATCCGGACGGACGTGCCGGTCCCGTTCGAGCCGGACAAGCTCCGCTACCGCGGCCCGTCACCCGACCATTGCTTCACGCTCTTCACGGCGCTCGGCTTCCGGACCCTCGTGCCCGAGTACGCGCCGACGGCAACGACCGTCGAAAAGGACTACGGCGTGGTGCGGTCCGAATCGGAACTCGCGGCGCTGCTCGACGCCATCGGGCGCGCCGGGCGGGTCGGCCTCGCGGTAGTGGCCGGGGAGTCGGACGCGATGCGCGCCGACCTCGTCGGAATCGCGCTCTCGGCCGGTCCGGGTCATGCGCGCTACGTGGCGCTCGGACACCGGACGCTGGGGGCCGATGCCGGCCTCGGGCGCGAGGCGTTGCTCGCCGCGCTGGCGAAGCCGCTGGCCGACGCGGCGGTGGCGAAGGTGGGCCACGACCTCAAGCAGGCCACTCTCGTCCTCGGCCGCCACGGCGTCCCCCTGGCGGGGCTCGACCTCGATACGCTGCTCGCCAGCTATCTCCTCGACGCCACCCGGTCGGGCCATGACCTGGGCGACCTCGCCCTGGAGGCTGTCGGCTACAAGGCGATAACCCCCGAGGAGGTGTTCGGCAAGGGAGCGAAGGCGCTCGGCCCCGCCGACGTGCCGGTCGACGCGGTGGTCGAGTACGCCGGCGAACGAAGCGACTTGGCGCTGCAGGTCGCCGAGGGTCAGCGCGCCCAACTCGTCCGCGACGGGCTCGAGCCGCTCTACCGCGACCTCGAGCTGCCGCTCGTGCCGGTGCTGGCCGACCTGGAGCGCGCCGGCGTGCGGCTCGACGTCGATGCACTGGCCGTGCAGTCGGTGGCGATGGACAAGCAGTTGTCGGCGCTGCAGGCCGAGATCCACGCTCTCGCCGGCGAACCCTTCAACATCAACTCGCCGCGGCAGCTCTCGACCATACTCTTCGACAAGCTGCAGCTCCCGTCCCGGAAGCGCACCGGCAAGACGAAGGCGGCCTCCACGTCGGTCGACGTGCTCGAAGAGCTCGCCCTCGTCCACGAGCTGCCGCGGAGAGTGTTGGAGTGGCGCAGCCTCGCGAAGCTCAAGGGGACCTACGTCGACGCGCTGCCGCAGCTCGTCAATCCCGAGACCGGACGGCTGCACACGTCGTTCAACCAGGCGGTGGCGGCGACCGGGCGGCTGAGCAGCCGCGATCCGAACCTGCAGAACATCCCGATCCGGACCGCCGTCGGCCGCGAGATCCGCGGCGCCTTCACCGCACCGCCGGGGGCGGTCCTGATCTCCGCCGACTACTCGCAGATCGAGCTGCGGGTGCTGGCCCACCTCTCCGGCGACCCGAACCTGACCGGCGCCTTCGAGCGGGGCGAGGACATCCACGCTCAGACCGCGTTCAAGGTCTTCGGAGCCGACAGCGGACTCGACCCGCACGAGCTGCGGCGGCGGGCCAAGATCGTCAACTACGCCCTGCTCTACGGCAAGACCGCCTTCACCCTGTCGAAGGACATCGGCGTCGCCCCCAAGGCCGCACAGACGTTCATCGACGCCTACTTCGAGGGCTTCCCAGCCGTCCGCGCCTACCTGGAGAAGACGCTCGACACGGCGCGCGAGACCGGCGTCGTGACCACGATGTTCGACCGGCGGCGGCGCGTGCCCGAGATCGCGAGCCGCAACGGCCAGCTTCGGAGCGCCGCGGAGCGCGCCGCGGTGAACATGCCCATCCAGGGCAGCGCGGCCGACATCCTGAAGCGGGCGATGATCGACGTGCACGCCGCCCTGCCACCCGACGCACGGATGATCCTGACCGTCCACGACGAGCTGCTGTTCGAGGCCCCCGAGTCGCACGCGCGGGAGGTCGCCGAGCTGGTCCGAACGAAGATGGAGTCCGCCGTCAAGCTGTCGGTCCCCCTGACCGTCGACGTCGGAATCGGCCGGAACTGGAAAGAGGCGAAGGGCTGACGAGGCGCGTAGACGGGCCGGACCTCGGTCGAAGCCCAGCCCGTCCGCTGTCTGCGATTACTGCCTAACGCATGAAGGTCAGCGTCCCCATATCGACGACCGGCTCCACACACGAGGCGTTGGTCATCCAGTCTCCTTCCATCGTGGTCTCGTCGAAGGACGCGGTCACCGCGATAGCACAGCCCTCGGGAAAATAGTCCGGGAACCCTTCGATCGCGAACGCGAGCTCCGTGCTCATATTGTCCACGGTTCCCGTCACGGCGCCGCCAAGCGGGACTTCCGAAGGTGCGCCGGGCACGGGAGGCAGCCTGACCGTAGCCGTCCAGCTACCTGTCACCGTCGTTCCATCATGGGTAAGGTCCACGCTGGCGTTGTCACCGGAGATGAGCTCGCCCTCGAACGAACCGGACCAGGTTCCCGTGACCGTAACCGGATCCGGATCCGGATCCGGATCCGGATCCGGATCCGTGGTCGTCGGCGCGGTCGGCGTATCGTCGTCGCCGCAGCCGGCGGCCAGCAGTGCAAAGCAGAGAATGATCGCCCAGCGGGCGGGGTTGCTCTTCAACATGAGTCGTGCCGATACCTTTCAATCGCCGGCGCACCGCGAGCCGGCATTCGCCGGCCCACCGCGCGCCGGCAGTGTGACGCCGCTCACAGACTGAGCGGCGCCGTGTTGAGCAGTCCCGTACTGTCGCCGAGCTGCTCGGCCGGCACCCCGGCCTTGTCGAGCACCGTCAACAGCAGGTTCGCATACGGCGTGTCCGCCGCATAGGCGCGGTGCCGCCCGCCGCGCAGCCGTCCGCCGCCGCCGCCCGCCACGAGGCACGGCAGGTTCGTGTGCTCGTGGAGGTTGCCGTTCCCGATGCCGCCGCCGTAGACGATCATCGAGTGATCCAGAAGGTTGCCGTCGCCGTCCGGCGTCTCGCGCAGCTTGCCGAGCAGATAGGAAAGCACCTGGATGTGATACGTGTCGATCTTCGACTTCTTGGCGATGTACTCGGGGTCGTTACGGTGATGCGAGACCGTGTGGTGCTGATCCGGCACCCCGATCTGCGGGTACGGCCGCGGGCTCGCCTCGCGCGCCATCATGAGCGTGAACACCCGCGTGACGTCGGCCTGGAACGCCAGCACCTGCAGGTCGAACATCAGCTTCGCATGGTCCTCGAACTCCTCGGGGATGTCGACCGGCCGCTCCGGCAGCTCGACGAACGACTCGTGGCCCCGCGACTCCGAGCGCTGGACCCGCTGCTCGATGTCGCGCACCGCGTCGAGATACTCGTCCAGCTTGTTGCGATCGCTCGGGCCGAGCGTTCCCCCCAACCGTGCCACTTCCGCGGTCACCGAGTCCAGGATGCTTCCGGTCTGCCGAACCACCGCAAGGCGGTCGGCGGCGCTGCCGCCCTCTCCGAACAGCCGCTCGAAGACGACGCGCGGATGCGCTTCCATGTCGAGCGGGGTGGTCTCGTTGCGCCACGAGATCGTGTTCGAGTAGAAGCAGTCGCCGGTGTCGCAGGCGATGGCGGTCGGCTGCTCCAGGGCCAGCTCGAGTGACGGCAGCGGCGTCTCCTTGCCGAACTCGCGCGCCGCGATCTGATCCGCCGTAGTTCCCAGCTTGATGGCGGTCGGCCCCTGGCGCCCGCGGCGCTCCCAGGCGTGGACACCGCTCAACCAGACCGCGGTCGCCCGCGGGTGATCCCCGTTGCCGTCGCCGAACGAGTCGGCCTGCCGGTGGGCCAGACCGCTCAGGACCAGCACCTGGTCCCGAAACGGCTCGAGCGGGCTCAGAATCGGTGAGAAGTCGAATCCGCGTCCGGTCTGCGCCGGCACCCACCGCTCCTGGATGACCCCGTTCGGAACGTAGATGAATCCCAGCCGGCGGGCCGGCGCCGCGGCGGCGCGCGCCGCCGATGACGCGGCCGGCACCATGGCGTCGAGGAACGGCAGGGCCAGCGTGGCGCCGACGCCGCGCAGGAACGTCCGCCGGGGCAGGGCTTTCTGCATGATGATCATGATTGCGACATCCTCATCTGAAACGGCGTGCTCCGAACGATGCCCAGGACGATGGACGAGAACCGGAAGTCGTTCTGCGCCGCGTCGTGCACGATGGCGCGGACCGCCGGCATGTCGTACGACTCGACGTTGCGGCCGAGCGCGTAGGTCAGCAGCTTCTCGGTCACGGTGGCGACGAACCGCTGCGGGTCGCGCAGCAACGCCTGCCGCATCCCCGCCGGTCCTTCGAACGACATGCCGTCGGGCAGAACGCCCGACGCGTCGATCGGCCCGTTGGACTCGCTGCGTGTGCGCCAGCGGCCGACAGCGTCGAAGTTCTCGAGGGCGAAGCCGAGCGGGTCCATCTGGGCGTGGCAGCTTGCGCAGGCCGGATTCGCCCGATGCCGCTCCATCGCGGCCCGCATCGACAGCGCCGCGCCGTCGTCGGTCGTCTCCGCGAGGGCGGGAATGTCCGGCGGCGGGGGGGGCGGCGGCGACGCCAGCAGATTCTCCAGGATCCACTTGCCGCGCAGCACCGGCGAGGTGCGCGTCGCATATGAGGTAAGAGTCAGGATGCCGCCCTGGCCCAGCAGTCCGCGCCGCGCGGTACCGTCCAGCGACACGCGCCGGAAGTGGCTGCCGTAGACGTGGGGCATCCCGTAGTGCTTCGCGAGCCGCTCGTTGACGAAGCTGTAGTCGGCGGTCAGCAGCTCGCCGACGCTCCGGTCCTCACGCAGCACGCTGTCCATGAACAGCTCGGTCTCGCGCTGAAACGCCTGCCGGAGGTTCTCGTCGAAGCCGGGGAAGAAGCCGGGGTCCGGCTCCTTGGCCTCGACGTCGCGCAAGTAGAGCCACTGCTCGGCGAAATTGTCGACGAGCGCGCGCGAGCGGCGGTCGGCCAGCATGCGCTGCACCTGCGCCTCCAGCACCGCCGGGTCGCTGAGGGTGCCGTCGATCGCGCGGTCGAGCAACTCGTCGTCGGGGATGCTGCTCCAGAGGAAGAACGACAGGCGCGAGGCCAGCTCCAGGTCACCGACGCGATAAGGCGCGCCGGGCGCAACGTCGGCCGGGTCGCGCTCGATGCGGAAGAGGAACTCGGGGCTGACCAGCAGCCGCTCCAGGGCGCGCTGAATGCCGCGATCGAAACCGCCCGCGGCGCGACCCTCCTCGTAGAACGGGAGCAGCAGGTCGAGATCGTCGCGGGTCACCGGGCGGCGGTACGCGCGGCGGGCCAGGGTCGACAGGATCTCCCGCACGCAGGGCTCCGCCGCCACGGCGCCGCCACGCGGCCGGCAAGTGAAGATACGCTCCCTGCTCGGCGTGTCGCCCGCGCCGTCGACCCCGTAGGGACCGCTGAGCGTCACCGTGGAGATGGCCGGCTCGCGCCGCTGCCCGCGCCGCGACGCGCGCACGAGGCTCTCGTGCTGCGCTCCGGTCTTCTGCAGGAAGGCCACCGCAATCTCCCGCGGCCCCCCGCCGAGCGGCACCCGGACGTCCACCGGCGGCTCCGCCTCGAACGTGAATACGCCGCTCGCCCCTCGCACCAGCGGCCGGCCGCCGATGGTGAAGAGGCCGACGCGTTCGCCGTCGACGCTCACCTCCACCTCGTGCTCCTCGCGCGCGGCCTGGGCGAACTCGACGGTCAGGACGTACTCGCCGGCCGCCGGCAGGTGACTGCGGATCACCGTCCCGCCACGCGTGCCGAGCGGCAGGCCCTCCAGGTGGCCGTCCTGAATCAGGTCGCGGTCGAGCTGGTGGCGGTCGACGATAGGCGGCATGCTCGTATCGCCGACCGCGAGCCGGCTGATCTTGCGCGCCGCGGCCAGATATCGCTCCAGCGTCGACGGCGAAACGAACAGCAGCTCGGCGAGATTGTCGAAGCCGCTCGTGACGTTGTCCGCCGGCAGCAGCGTCGAGACGTCGAACTCCTTCGGGAGATTGTCGAGCGCCAGCAGATCGCGCACCGCGTTCTGGTACTCGGTGCGGCTGAGCCGGTGCAGCGCCGGCCGCCGGCCCGGATTGGGCGCGTCGGCAGCGGCCCGGTCGAGTTCCGTCTCCAACCAGCCGATGACCTCGTCGTACGTGGCGTCGTCGGGACGCGGACGCCCGACCGGCGGCATCGTGCGCGCCTCCAGCTTGCGGATGACGCGCTCCCACGCGTCGGGCTCGCCGGCCACGTGGCTCGGATCGAGCGCATCGAGCGCGAGGCCGGCGATGCGCAACTGCGAAACCTGCATCGACGGGGCCGTGCCGCGCCCGTTCACGATGCGCTCGTTGTGGCAGGTGACGCAGTACCGGTCGAGCGTCGCCTCCACGGCCGCGGCGGTCGCCTCGCCCTCCGCCGGAGGCGCGGACATCGCCGGCGCCGCGGCGAGCACGCAGCCCGATGCCACCGCCAGCACGACGCCCCGGACCCGGCGCACGGCCGGGCTGTCTCGCCGCGTCATCATCACATCACCCATCGGCATCATTTCTGTAAGCGTGCGGTCGGTTCACGACGCGTATTTCATCGGGAGATCAGCCCCCACCGGCCAGCGGACGAACGGACACCAAGCCGCGCGCGGGCGCGTACCCGAAGAATTCCGCCCAGCTCCCTGTCGGTACCCGCCCTTTGTACGCTGCTCGCCGGGTGTTGTCAACGCAGACGCCACGCGATAGCATCCGCAATTACCCGTGTCCGGTCCTCCAACCATGCCTGGAAAGGGACATCTCATGCGCGAAGAACGGGGCTGCCGGCGGCCGATGCTCGTCCTGGCCGCACTCGTCGCCGCCGCGATCACCCTGCCCTACGCCGCCGCGGCGGCCGACACGCCGCTGATGGAAGCGGCCAGATCGGGCGACGCCGCCCGCGTCGCCGCTCTGCTGGCTCAGGGCGCCGACGCTCGGGCCGCCGAGCCGGACGGCACCACCGCACTGCACTGGGCGGCGCGCGTCGCAGCGGCGGAGGTCGTCGAGCACCTGCTCGCGGCCGGGGCCGACCCGGAGCGGGCGAACCGCTACGGCATCACCCCCCTGGCGCTCGCGGCGGAGAGCGGCGAGCCGGCCATCGTCGGCGCGCTGCTGGCGGCCGGGGCCGACCCCAACACCGCCACCCCCGCGGGCGAAACCGTTCTGATGGTAGCCGCTCGGACCGGGCGCGTCCCGGTCCTCGATCGGCTGCTCGCCGCCGGCGCGACGGTCGACGCCACCGAGAGCTGGCGGGACCAGACCGCGCTCATGTGGGCCGCCGCCGAGAACAACGCCGATGCGGTCCGGCGGCTGCTCGCGGCCGGGGCCGGCGTCGAGGCGCGCTCGGGCGCCGGGCTGACTCCGCTGCTGTTCGCGGTGCGGGAGGGCCATATCGACGCGGTCCGGGCCCTGCTGAACGGCGGCGCCGACGTCAACGCCGGGGTGAACAACACGACGGCAAGCACCGGCTCGTACACACCGGCCGCAACCGGCCATACGACGCCGCTCGCGCTGGCCATCGTCAACGCCCACTACGAGTTGGCCGCGACCCTGCTCGAGGCGGGAGCCGATTCGAACGCCTATGACGCGCGCGGTACGTTACTGCACGCGCTGGCCTGGATCCGCCGCCCCGGCTCGGGCCGCCCGCCGGCGCCAACGGGGAACCTGGACAGCCTCGACCTGGCGCGGCGACTGCTCGCGCAGGGCGCCAATCCCAACGTGCGCATCGCGTGGCGGGAGATCTCGTTCGAGGTGGATCTGGGCATCGTCAAGCCGCCGCCGAACATCTCGGTGGGCCGCAACTTCATCAGCTTCGTCGGCGCCACGCCGTTCTACCTGGCCGCCAAGCACGCGGACCTGGAGCTGATGAAGCTGCTGGTGGACTACGGCGCCGACCCGTTGACGCCGACCGGGCAGGGCGTGACTCCGCTGATGGCGGCGGCCGGCCTGGGGTTCTGGGACGGCGAGAGTCCGGGTCCGCTCAACGGCACCCCCGAGCGCGTGCGGCTCGAGGCACTGAAGATGACCCTCGCCCTCGGCAACGACCTGCATGCGGTTGCCGACTTCGGCGACACGGAGATCGAAGGCGACGGGGTGGACCTGCTGCTGCGCCACCCGCTGAACCTGCTGGAGCTGGACGCGCAGCGCGACCGGGGCGACATGCGCTGGGGCGGCTGCACGGCGCTGCACGGCGCCGCGATGATGGGCTCGAACCTGATCGTCCAGTACCTGATAGAGCAGGGTGCTGACGTCAACGCCCGCAACACCATTGGCTGGACGCCGCTGATGGTCGCCGAAGGCGTCTTCGTGGCGAATACCGAAAAGGCGTGGCCGGAGACGGTGGCGCTGCTGCGTGAACTCGGCGGAGAAACGGTGGAACGACGATGACCAAGAGACAACTGGGAAGCCTGACCGCTGCGCTCGCCTGCGCGGCGCTCGTCGCCGCGGCGACGCCGGGAACGGTGGCGGTGGAGGCGGCGGACAACGACGGCGTCATTCGCGGCATCGTCACCAGCGCCAACGGTCCCGAGGCCGGCGTCTGGGTGATTGCCGAGACCGACGACCTCGAGACGGTGTTCCGCAAGATCGTCGTCACCGACGACGACGGGCAGTACGTCCTGCCGGAACTCCCGGACGCGACCTTCGACGTCTGGGTCCGGGGCTATGGCCTCGTCGACTCCGAGCCGGTCGCCGGGCTTCCCGACCAGGAGCTCGACCTGACCGCGGCGGTAGCGGGGACGCCGCAGGAGGCGGCCCAGGTCTACCCCTCCAACTATTGGCTGTCGCTGATCAACCTGCCCGCCTCGCACGAGTTCCCCGGCACCGGCCCCGACGGCAACGGCATCAACCCGCTGATGGGTAGCCAGAGCGAGTGGATCAACAACCTGAAAGGCTGCCAGCGCTGCCACCAGGTGGGCAGCAAGCGCACCCGGGAGATCCCGGACGTCGAGGACTTCGACTCGGCCCGCTCCGCCTGGGACGACCGGGTGCAGCGCGGGCAGCGCGGCTCGCTGATGAACAGCTTTGTCACTCGTTTCGGCCGCGACGCCGGCCTCGACATGCTGGTGGACTGGACCGATCGCATCGCCGCCGGCGAGGCGCCCCCGGCTCCGCCGCGGCCGCAGGGCATCGAGCGCAACGTCGTGCTCACGATGTGGAACTGGGGCGACAACGTCGCCTTCGTCCACGACGAGATCGCGACCGACAAGCGCAACCCGCGCGTCAACGCGAACGGCCCGCTCTACGGCGTCGACATCGGCAACGATTTCCTGCTGGTGACCGACACGGTCGAGCACAGCTCGAAGATGATCAAGATCCCGCTGCGCGAGAACGACCCGCCGGTGCCGTCGATGTTCACCACCGAGGGCTTCAAGCCGTGGCGCGACTTCGGCGCGGAGGCGGTCTGGAACGATCCCGCCAACCCGCACAACCCGATGATCGACGCCGAGGGGCGCGTCTGGCTCACGACCCGAGTCCGGCATCCGAACAACCCCGACTGGTGCCGTGAAGGGTCCGACAACGCCTACGCGCGGTACTTCCCCATCGACCGGGCCGGCCGCCACACCGGCTACTACGATCCGGAGACGGAAGACTTCGTGCTGATCGGCACCTGCTACGGGACGCACCATCTGCAGTTCGCCGAGGACGCCAACGACACGCTCTACTTCAGCGGCGGCGGCGCCGTCATCGGCTGGCTCGACACGAAGCTCTACGACGAGACCGGCGACGAGCAGCTCGCGCAGGGCTGGTGCCCGACCGTCATCGACACCAACGGCGACGGCGCCATCACCAAGCCGTGGAACGAGCCCGCCCCGCGCGGCAGCCGCGAGGAGCCCGCGTTCGACCAGGCCCTCGACACGCGCGTCGTGGTCGGCGCCTACGGCGTCATCGCCAACCCGCTCGACGACGCGGTCTGGATCGTCTCCGACGACTTCCCCGGCCGGATGCTGCGCCTCGAGCGCGGCGACAGCCCGCCGGAGACCTGCATCAGCGAGCTGTACACCGTGCCGGTCGAGCAGGGCTACCGCACCCGCGGCCTCGACGTCGACCGCAACGGCGTGCTCTGGACGGCGCTGGCCGGCAGCAGTCACTTCGCCTCCTTCGACCGGAGCAGGTGCGCCGTCTTCGGCGGCCCCGAGGTGCGCGCCGGACGGCAGTGCGACGAGGGCTGGTCGCTCTACAAGGTGCCGGGCCCGAACTTCGGGAACACCGACATCGGGACCGACTTCCACTATTACAACTGGGTCGACCAGTTCAACACCCTCGGCCTCGGCGAGAACATCCCGATCGCCAACGGGTCGAGCTCCGACTCGCTGCTGGCCCTCGACCCGCAGACCGGCGAGTGGGTGACCATGCGCGTCCCCTATCCGCAGGGGTTCCACAGCCGTGGCGTGGACGGACGGATCGACGATCCGGACGCCGGCTGGAAGGGGCGCGGCGTCTACGCCACCTATGGCGCCGACGCGGCGTGGCACGTCGAGGGCGGCCCGGTGGAGCCGGGGAACCTCGTGAAGTTCCAGATCCGGCCGGACCCGCTGGCGCACTGAGGGCGGCAACGGCAGCTCGTGGGCTGCCCGTCCGGCATCCGCGCCGGGCGGGCGCTCGTCGGCATCCACGCACTCACCGGATCGGGAACCGGCACAATCGGAGGCAACGATGCGCAAGTGGCAGATTCTCGCTTTCGTCGGGTTCACGTTCGGAATCATCGGCAGCGGCTGGGCCATCGCCGAGCAGCAGCGCGCCGCCTCCCAGGTCTACGAGCTGCGCGTCTACAAGACGATGCTGGGCCAGCGGGAGGCGCTGGCGAAGCGGTTCGGCGACCACACCGCCGCGATGTTCGAGCGGGCCGGCATGACCAACGTCGGCTACTGGAACGCGGTGACCGGCGACGACGTCGAGGACACGTTCGTCTACCTGCTCGCGTATCCGTCCCGCGAGGCGCGCGACGAGATGTGGCGGGAGCTGGGCACCTTCGAGGACTTCCAGGAGATCATCATCGCGGTCGAGCGGGACGAGGAGCGCAAGCTGGTCGACAGCATCGACGCGCGGATCCTGGAGCCGACGTCGTACTCCGCGCTGAAGTAGCCGGGACCGCCGCCGAACTGACATTCCACGGCCGTGATGACCCTGCAATTCCGTACATCGGGTCCCGGATTGCAGGGTATTCCCAAGATCCCGCGGAGCAATCGTCGCCCCCCGCCTCCGCCAGTTGCCCGCCGTCGCCTTGATCAGGCCGCGGCAGTTCAGCGGGGATCGTGTCGGCTGGCAATCGAATACGGCACCCGAACGCCCGGATCGTCGGCCGGGAAGTCCTTCGTGTTGCGCGTGACCAGGACGCCGCCGATGCGGCGGGCGCTGGCCCAGATGATGGCGTCGGGCAGGCGGATCCGATGCTCGCGCCGGATCGCCACGGCCAGCTCGCTCACATCATCGTCGATCGGTACGCGGGTGAAGCCGGACAGGAACCACCGGAGGCGTGCCGTCTCCGGGTCATCCTCTGCACCGACCATCACCTCCATCCACGTGATGGCGCTTATCGCCGGGTCGTGGTGCCGCGAGAGCTCGTCACGAGCCGCCTCGATGCCGTCGAGATAGTCGATCAGGATATTCGTGTCGATGAGGGCGCGCATTCTTCACGACCACTCGCGCCGGAGACGGCGCTCGTACCGCAGGCCGTCCACGTTGTGGTCCCGCCAGATCCCGAACGCGTCTTCACGGTCGCCCACATGCCGCGCATCCAGGTAGTTCGCAACCGCGCGCCGGATGAGTTCGGCGCGCGACACGCCTTCGCGCCGACAGACGTCAGCCAGTTGGCGCACTTGCTCCTCGGGAAGCTCTATGATCGTTCGCATGGCGTATGATGCCGATATATGATGACCATATTAGCCGCTGACCGCGGCGTGCGGCAAGCCTCCGGGCGGCGCTCGCGAAGTAGAGGCGCGCCTATAATGTGAGGCCTTCTGCCGGGCGGCTCGCTTCACCGACCTGGTGCGGCGCGGCCTGCCCGTTGGGTGGAGGTGGCTCATGAATGCGGAGCGACTGGCGGTGGCGGGATCGCGGGCCTGGGTGGTGTGGCTCCGGACGATCCTCGGGGCGGTGGCGGCCAACCTCGTCCTGCGCGCGGCGGCGCTTGCCGTCTTCGACATCCCGCCCGAGTTCGAGCCGTTGGCGGTCGCAGGACCGACGGTCTTCCTGACGGTGGTGGGAGTCGCCGCCGGGCTGGGGGTCGCCCTGGCCGTCGACAAGCGGTCCCCGCGTCCGGTCCCGTTGTTCCAGCGGATCGTCCTCGCCGCGCTGCTCCTCTCGCTCGTCCCGGACCTCTGGATGCTCACCAACAGCGGCGGCGAGGCGTTTCCGGGCGCCACCGTTCCCGCCGTGGTGACCCTGATGGTGCAGCACGTGGCGGCGGCCGCTGTCGTGCTGTGGAGCGTGACACACCCACTCGGCGCGGCCTCCTGAGTTCCGCCGCGGCGCTCCGCGCGGCTCGGGCGGGGGTGGCGCCAATCACAACGGCGGACCGTTCCGTTCGGACCGGCACCGCCCTGTATGATGAATCCCGTCGAAAGAGAACGCTGGCCACAGCGGCGCTGACGAACGCGGAGACGAAGGCAATGGCAGACAGCAGGACGGCACGCATTTTCCACCGGCAGTACGTCGGCGCTCTGGTTCTGGTCCTGGCGCTCGTCGGCTCCGGCACGGCGGCGGCCCAGCAGGGCGTGAGCGGCGAATGGCGCGTCCACGGCGGCGACGCCGGCTTCACGCGCTACGCGGCGCTGGATCAGATCGACGCGGAGACGGTGGGCGATCTGCAGATCGCCTGGCGGCGCGAAGCGGTCGACACATCGCTCCGGGAGCGGTGGCCGGAGTTGCGCTACTCGAACCAGCTCCGCGCGACGCCGATCATGGTCGACGGCGTGCTCTACGCCTCGAACGGCATCGGCCTGGTGGAGGCCTTCGACCCGGGCACGGGCGAGACCATCTGGGTACAGGACGCCGAGTTCCTCGGCGACGAGACGCCGCGCGGCGCGCCGAACCGGGGCGTCGCCTGGTGGGAGTCGGACGACGACCGGCGCATCTACGCGATTCGCCCGCCGTACCTGATGGCGGTCGACGCCGGGACGGGCCGGCTGATCGACGCGTTCGGCGACGCGGGCCTGGTCGACCTGAGCTACGACGCCGCGACCGGCTATTCGGGCACGTCGCCACCGCTGGTTGTCAAGGATGTCGTGATCCTCGGCAGCGCGATGGCCGACCATCCGTTCACCAAGGAGCAGCATCCCGGCGACGTGCGCGCCTACGACGTGCGCACCGGCGCGCTGCGCTGGACCTGGAGCCCGGTTCCGCGGGCGGGCGAGCCGGGCGTCGAGACGTGGCTCGACAACTCCTGGGAGTACTCGGGGATGTCGAACGTCTGGACGATGTTCAGCGCCGACCTCGAGCTCGGCTACGTCTATCTGCCGACCGGCGCCCCGACCAACGACATGTACGGCGGGCACCGCCCGGGCAACAACCTGTACGCGAACAGCCTGGTCTGCGTCGACGCCGAGACCGGCGAGCGCGTCTGGCACTTCCAGACGGTGCACCACGACCTCTGGGACTACGACAACAACGTCGCGCCCATCCTGATGGACATCACCGTCGACGGCCGCGAGATCAAGGCGGTGGTACAGCTCACGAAGCAGGCCATCGCCTACGTGTTCGACAGGGTGACCGGCGCTCCGGTCTGGCCGATCGTCGAGCGCGCGGTGCCCGGCTCGAACACGCCGGGCGAGTGGATCTCGCCGACGCAGCCGTTCCCGACGAAGCCGCTGCCGTTCGACCGGCACGGCATCGGCATCGACGACCTGATCGACTTCACGCCGGAGCTTCGCGGCGAGGCGATGGAGATCGTCGAGCCGTACATCCTCGGCGAAATCTTCACCCCGCCGTCGATCCGCGGCGAGGACGCGACCGACACGAAGGGGACGCTGCAGCTCCCCGGCTCGGTGGGCGGGGCCGAATGGGGCGGAGCCGGGTTCGATCCGGAGACCGGCATGCTCTACGTGCCGTCGGTCACCGGCGCGTTCGCGGCCGACCTGACGCCGGGGAACCCCGACCGCATGAACGTGCGCTACACGCGCGGCACCCGGGCGTTCCCGAACGGGCCGCAGGGGCTGCCGCTGACCAAGCCCCCCTACGGCCGGATCACCGCCATCGACATGAATACCGGCGAGCATGTCTGGATGGTCCCCAACGGCGACGGGCCGCGGAACCACCCGGCGATCGCGCACCTCGACCTGCCGCCGCTCGGGCAGCCGGGCCGCGCGATGACCCTGCTCACGAAGACGCTGCTCTTCGTCAGCGAGGGCGACCCGATCATGGTCCGCACCCCGCCGGGCGCCGGCCCGGACGCCGGCCGCAAGGTCCGGGCGTTCGACAAGGAGTCGGGCGAGGTAGTCTGGGAAACCGAGTTCCCGGCCGGCACCAACGGCTCGCCCATCACCTACCTGCACGAGGGCAAGCAGTACATCCTGATGCCGATCGGGTCGCTCCGGCATCCCGGCGAGTGGGTTGCGCTGGCGTTACCGTAAGCCGGTCAGAATCGGAACAGCCGGTTGAACTTGACGACGAAGCCGCGGTTGCGCAGGTCCCAGCCCCGGTCGGGCCGCAAGCCGCCGGTGACGTCGCGGTCGTCGGTGTAGACCACGAACAGCTCGCTGCCCGGGCTGTACTCCCAGCGCAGACGCAGGTTGCTGCCGAACGAGTTGCTCGCGGAGTTGTACTGCAGCAGGCCGCTGAAGAACATCCGCGGGTTGAACGCGTAGTTCACCCGCGTCACTGCCAGGTTGGTCTGGAACTTCCCGTACGGCGTGTCGATCCAGTTGAACGAGACCGTCGGCTCCACCGACATCTGCGGCAGCACCGCGATACGTCCCTGGCTGAGCTGCACCGTCGTCAGGTCGCCGTCGAAGAAGGCGCCCCGCTTGACCGCCACCGTCCCGTTGACGCGCCGCTGCTGGCCGATGGAGTAGGAAATCTGGGCGTCGGAGAAGCTGTAGCCCCCCACCGGGATCGAGAAGTCGGCCCCTGGCGGCGTGAACGGCTCGACCAGAAGCTCGTAGTTGTCGGTCGCCGTGAAGGTGAGCTGATCGCTGGACTCGAACTCGGTCTGGAACGCCACGACGTTCTGGCGCGTCTCCAGGTGGTTCTCGTCGGCCGTCAGGATGTAGTCGATGCTCCCTTCCAGGCTGAACTGCCGGACGCTCGCGATGGACTGCGGCCGAGGGCTGAACCGTCCCGACGTGTAGGTGCGCCGGAAGTTGTCGCGCCGGAGGAAGCCCACCTCGGGCAGGAAGTTGTCCTCGACCAGCAGGTGGTCCACCTGGAAGCCGTAGCGGTCGGCGGCATACTCGAACTTGCCCTGGTAGCTCAGGTCCTTGTCCCGGTAATCCGGGCCGGGGACTTTCGTCCGGGCGAGGTAGGTGATCACGCTGAGGTTCTCGAACAAGGCGAAGGTGCCGTCGACCCCGTAGGCCTGGCTGGAGCCGGGGGCCACCCGCGAGATCGAGCGGTTCGTGAACATCGCACCGACCGAGCTCCGCCGCAGGATGTCGCGCCGCAGGCGGACGACGGTGAAGTTGGTCGGCCGGGAGGCGGACACCATCTCGTCGTCGGTGTGGATGTTCAGCGCCCCGACGTCGAACTGCCCCACCTTGCCGGTCACCCGCGCGCCCCCGACGATGGGCACGACGCGGCCTTGTTCCAGCCCGATCTTCCGGCTGTAGAAGAGCTGCGGCACGTTGGCGTCGCCGAAGACGCCGCCGACCGGACCGCCGCCGGGGCCGCCGAACCGGCCCGTGACGCCGCCGCGCGCGAAACCGAAGATGCCCCGCCCTTCCAGGAAGAACTCCCGCTTCTCCGGGAAGAAGAGCGGAAAGCGGGTCAGGTTGACCTGCCGCTCGTCCACCTCGACCTGGGCGAAGTCCGTGCGGTAGGTGAAGTCCGCGGTCAGGTTCTGGGTGATGCCGTACTTGACGTCGATGCCCCCGTCGCCGCTCCCCTCGTCGACGATCTGCGGGGACGCGGTCAGGTCGGTGGTCAGGCCCCCGATGGCGTACGGCTTGACCTCGATGTTGCGGCTGGCCGGGGGCGGCTCGATGCCGACCAGCGACCCGGCCGCCGAGACCCGGAAGATGCCGGCCGCCCCACTGCCGCCGCCGGCCGACATGGGCAGCCGCGTCAGGTAGACCCACTCGTTCTTGCGCCGGATGGCCCGCCGGAGCTGGATGCCCCAGATATAGGGCGGCTCCGACCGGTAGCGCAGGGTCTTGAACGGAATCTCCATCTCGACCGTCCAGCCACCCTCGAAGCGGCCGGTCCGCACGTCCCAGACCGGATTCCAGTCGTTGTTCGGGTTGCCCTCGTTCGTGAATTGCGAGTCGGAGCGCGCCCCGAGCGGGTTGGTGTAGAAGTTGAAGCCGTTGCGACGGTCGTAGAAGGTGTCGAAGAACGCGGTGAACGTGTCGTTCTGCCGGAGTTGCGTGGTGTCGCGCCGCATCTCGTTGGCCACCCACTGGCTCTCGGGGGCCGAGTCCCAAACGCGCGCGGAGACGTAGACGTTGGTTTCGTCGAACATGATCCACGCCTCCGTCCGCTCGGTCGCGGGCGCGCCGCTGTCGGGCAACTGCTGGATGAAGCCCGTGATGGCCGGCACCGCTCCATAGACCGGTTCATCGAGCACGCCGTCCAGACGGAGACCCTCGTCGAGGCGGATTGCGCGGACCGTCGCGCGTCCCTGTTCGTCGCGGGTCATCACGGCCGGAGCGACGGGTGCCGGGGGACCGTCGATGAGAGCCGCCTCGATCACGGCGCCTGCGGAGGGGACCGCCGGCACGTCGGCAGACCCTGTCGGCTGGGGTTGAGCCTGGGCCGCGGCCACGGACGCGGTGACGAGCGCCGCGGCGAGAAATCCTGGCCTGATGCGCTTCATCGGGAGTACGCGCGTTGCCTCAGCGGTGACGGCCGCGGAGGGTTTCGTCTATCGCGGACTCGCCCAGGCGCCGCTGGGCGGCACCGTAGCGGGCTACTGCTCGACCACCGGCTCCCGCGCGCCGAGGGCGCGCAGCAGATCCGCGGTGCTCTCCGAGGGTGCGTTGGCGTTGCCGTACTCGACCAGATAGAGCGGCGTGCGGCCGCGGTTGTCTTCGGCGTTGACGTCGGCGCCATGGTCGACGAGGAGCTGGATGACCCCGTCCTCCCACATCGCGGCCGCTCCGTGGAGAGCGGTGCTGCCGGCCGGCGTGCTGGCCTTGACGCCGGCGCCCACCTCGATGAGCAGGGACACTGTCTCCTCGACCCGGTGGTCGGGCGGGCGACGCGCGTCGTTCTCGCCGAGCCCGGAGGCGACCATGAGCGGCGTCGTGCCGAAGGCATTGGCCACGAACGGATCGGCCCCGGCGTCGAGCAGCACGCGCATCATCTGCAGGTTGGCATCCCGGGCCGCGAGCCAGAACGGCGTCGCTCCCTTGTACGGCGCCCGCGAGATGTAGTCGCCGCGCAGAGCCGGCACGCGATCGGCGAACCGGGCGTCGACGTCGGCGCCGGCCGCGATGAGCGCCGCGGCGAGGTTTGGCCGGTTGGTCTCGACCGCCGCGTGCACCGCGGTGCGGCCACGCCGGTCCGCGGCGTTCACGTCGGCTCCGCGCTCGATGAGGTAGTGCGCCGTCTCTTCGTGACCGCTGGCGTACGGAATGATCCGCCAGTCGATGCCGGCCAGCGCGTCGGTGCTGCGGCTGGCGACGAGCAGAGGGGTGCTGCCGTCGATGGCCCGCGCTTCGAGTTCGGCGCCAGCCTCCAGAAGAAGCTGCACGGTCTCGAGGTCGCCGGCCCGCGCCGCGAACATGAGCGCCGTGAACCGGCCGGTGGTGCGTACGCGCACGCCGCCGCCCGACTCCAGCAGTCGGCGCGCCACGTCGGCATGACCGCCCGCGGCGGCCCACATCAGCGCGGTCTGGCCCCGCTCGTGCTCGGCGAACCGGGCGTCCGCGCCGCGCTCCAGCAGCCGCGCGACGAGGGTCCCCAGCCCGTGCTGCGCCGCGGTCATCAGCACCGTCTCGCCGGTTGGGAGCCGCGTGTCGGGATCGGCGCCGGCATCGATGAGCCGCAGCGCCACGTCGACGTTGGCGTTGTCGAGAGCGATCCAGAGCGGCGGGATGCCGAGATCGTTGACGGCGTCGACGTCGGCGCCGGCCGCGATCAGCCGGCCGGCAGTCTCTCCGTCGTTCCAGTGCGCGGCCCAGTGCAACGCGGTGGCGCCGTCCGGCTGCGTCGCGGTGGCGCCGGCGCCGGCGCCGGCGTCGACCAGCGCGCGGACCGCTTCCCAGTCCTGGCGCTCGGCCGCCTCGACGACGCGCAGGTCATCGTCGGCGCCCACCGCCAGCGCGGGCACGCCGGAAACCGCGAAAAGGAAGAGGGCGGCCAGGAGCCAGACCCGGTGGTAGCTGCGCATCAGATCTGTCTCCGTTCCCACGTGCGGACCCCGACGCCCAGGAAAACGATTCGGGTTCTATACATCCGACAGCTCGTGCAGCGCCCCGGTGCTGTCGCCGATCGTCTCCAGATGGACGCCCAGCTTGCCGAGCAGGCTCATGAACAGGTTCGTCACCGGCGGATCGTCGTCGTAGCTGATGTGCCGCCCGCCCTTGAGCGTGCCGGTGCCGCCGCCCGCCACCACCATCGGCAGCTTGTGATGGTTGTGCACGTTCCCGTTGCTCATCCCGGCGCCATACAGGACCATGGCGTGGTCGAGCAGCGAGCCGTCGCCGTCCTCGGTCGCGTCGAGGCGTTCGAGGTAGTACGAGAACAGCTCCACGTGATGGGTGTTGACCTTGATCAGCTTCTCGACCTTCTCCTGGTCGCCGCCGTGGTGCGACAGGGGGTGGTGGGCGTCCGAGACGTCGATCTCCGGATAGGCGCGGTTACTCGTCTCGTGAGCCACCATGAAGGTGATGATGCGGGTCAGGTCGGCCTGGTAGGCCAAGACCTGCAGGTCGAACATCAGCTTCGCGTGCTCGCTGAACGCGCCGGGGATGCCGGCCGGCTGTTCCATCGCCACCGACAGGTCGGTCAGCCCCTGCTGCTCGGCCATCCGAATGCGGCGCTCGACGTCGCGAATCGCTTCCGTGTACTCGTCGAGCTTGCCGCGGTCCCGTGCGCCGAGCTTGCTGCGCAGCCGGGCGAGCTTCTCGGCGACGGCGTCGAGAATCGTGCCGTCCTCCTCCATCCGCGCCAGCCGCGCCGCGGCGTCGGTCGTACCGCTACCGCCGAACAGCCGCTCGAAGACCACCCGCGGATTGTTCTCCATCGGCAACGGAGTGGTCTCCCCCAGCCAGTTGAGGGTGTTGGCGTAGACGCAACTGTAGCCGGGGTCGCAGGCGCCGAGCGGCTCCTTCGAATCGAGCGACAGCTCCAGCGAGGCGAGCTGGGTCTCGTTCTCCAGCGCCCGCGCCGCGATCTGGTCCATCGAGATGCCGGCGCGGATGTCGGCGCCGGCGGTCTTCTTCGGATGGACACCGGTCAGGAACGCCCCGGCCGCGCGGGCATGGTCGCCGGCGCCCTCGCCGGGCAGTGCGTCGCCGTGCTTGTTGGCGAGCCCGCTCACGACGGTCAGTCGATCGCGGTACGGCGCTAGCGACTGCATGACCGGCTTCATGTCGAAAGCCTTGCCGGTCGCATCGGGCGTCCACTCCTCCATGACGATGCCGTTCGGCACGTAGACCACGCCGAGCCGCTTGACCGGCGCGGCGGCCGAGACGCGGAGCGGCGTGAACGCCGGCACCATGCCGTCGAGAAGCGGCAGCGCCAGCGTCGCGCCGACACCGCGCAGGAACGTCCGTCGTGGCAAATGCGTCTTCGTGATGATCATTGCTCTCGCGCCTTCCTCATCTGAAACGGCGTGCTCTCGACGATACCGAGAATCAGCGACGACCAGCGGTAGTCGTCCGCCTCGGCCTGCCGCACGATGCGCCGAATCCACGGGTGGTCGTAGTACTCCACGCCTCGGCCGAGCGCGTAGGTCAGCAGCTTCTCGGTCACGGTGCCGACGAAGTCCTCGCGGTTGGCGAGCAGCATCTCGCGCACGCTGGCCGGCCCGTTCAGCTCGCGTCCGCTGGGCAGCGTGCCGGAGGTCTCCTCCACGGGAAGCTCCCGGTAGCCGCCGATGGCGTCGAAGCTCTCGAGCGCGAAGCCGAGCGGATCCATGCGGACGTGGCAGCTCGCGCAGACCGGGTCGGTCCGGTGCCGCTCCATCCGCTCGCGGACCGAGCGCGGCCGGCTCTCGGGATTCGACGGGTCGGCCACCGAGTCCGAATCCTCCAGCCCCGGAACGTCGGCCGGCGGCGGCGGCGGCGGCGCGCCGAGCAGATTCTCCAGCACCCACACGCCCCGCTTCACCGGCGAGGTGCGGTTGGCGTAGGAGGTCGCGGTCAGGACGCTGCCCTGGCCCAGGATGCCGCGGCGCCGTTCGTCCGGCAGCGTCACACGCCGGAAGTGGTTCCCCGCGACGTTCGGAACCCCGTAGTGCTTCGCGAGCCGCTCGTTGACGAAGGTGTAGTCGGAGGTCAGGACCTCGATGACGCTGCGGTCTTCCTTGATCTGGCTCTCGAACCAGAGCTCGGTCTCGCGGGTGAACGCCTCGCGCAGATTCCCGTCGAACTCCGGGAACGCGACCGGATCCGGCTTGACCGACCGCATGTTCCGCAGGAACAGCCACTGGCCGGCGAAGTTGTCCACCAGGGCACTCGCCTTCGGATCGACCAGCATCCGCCGCACCTCGGCTCTGAGCACGCCTTCGTCGCGCAACGCCCCGCGCGCCGCCACGTCCAGCAGCTCGTCGTCCGGAATGCTGCTCCAGAGGAAGAACGACAAGCGCGACGCCAGCTCCAGGTCGGAGAGGCGGTACGGCGCACCCGGCGCCGCATCCGGCGGGTCGTGCTCGATGCGGAACAGGAACTCCGGGTCGACCAGGATGGCGCGCAGTGCGAACTCGATGCCCGACTCGAAGCCGCCTCTGGCGTGTCCCACGTCATAGAACGCCATGAGGGCGGCGAGGTCGTCGTCGGTGACCGGCCGACGGAACGCGCGGCGCGCGAGGCCGCCGAGGATCTCCTGCGCGCACGCCGGCTCGGCCGCCGACCCGTCCGGCAGGCAGGTGAAGATCCGCTCGCGGCTGGGCGTGGCGGCGTCCGCCGCCGGCGCATTCGCGAGGAACGGCCCCTCGATCTCGACGATCCAGACCGCCATCGGGGCGTCCCGATCACCCGCGTAGTGGTAGGTCTCGGCCGCGCTCACCGGCTCGCGGACCCCTTCCGGCAACGCGCTCCGGCGGAGGAACGACAGCGCCACCTCGCGCATGCCCGCCTGCACCGGCATCCGGAAGCGGAGATCGGCGTCCGCGTTCCGCTCGTAGGGGGTCAGGTTGAAGACCGCGTTCCAGGCCTCGCGCTGTCCGTCCGCGCCGATCTCGAAGCGCGCGACGCGGGCGCGGTCCAGACGCACCTCCAGCTCGTTGCGGCGCTGCAGCCCCTTGATCGCATCGCCGTGCGTCCGCTCCAGGGTGACCTTGAACTCGTACTCCCCGTCGACCGGAAAGTAGTGCCGGGTCGCGAACCCGCCGCGGCTGCCGAACGGGTGCAGCTCGCTCATCCGCGTGTGCTGCATCAGCACCGGCGACGTGGTGTAGACCGCCGTGGTGGATCGGATCGACGGATCCCCGATTGCCGTCTCGGCGATCTTGCCCGCCGCAAGCATGTAGCGCTCGAGGAGCGAAGGCGACAGCGACAGGACATCGGCGATGTTGTCGAAGCCGTAGCTCAGATCGTCGGCCGGCAGCAGCTCGCGGCCGTCGATCTCCAGGGCCAGCAGATCCCGGATCGCGTTGGTGTACTCGGTCCGGTTGAGCCGATGCACGGTCTCGTTGCCGGGGTTCGGATCGGCGGCGGCCGCACGGTCGAGCTCGGTCTCGATCCAGTCCACGAACGCCACGTAGGTCGCGGCGTCGGGACGCGGGCGCCGCGGCGGCGGCATCTCGCGGGCGCGCAGCTTGCGGATCACCTTCTCCCACACTTCCGCGCCTTGGCCCACGTGGGCCATGTCGACCGACTCGAGGGTCAGTCCGGCAGTCTGCAGGCGGTCACTGTGGCAGGTGGTGCAGTAGCGGTCCAGGACGGCCCGATACTCTTCGCTCTCGGCGGCCGCTGCCGCGGTGGACTCCGTGCCGGCCGCGTTGGACGGCGCAGCGACGGCCTCGGACGCCTGACCGGCCGCGCGAACCGGGGTCGGCGCAAAGAGCAGAGCCGCCAGAGCGATGACCGCCGCCGATGCGTACAAACGTCGGAAAATCGCCAACACTGGACGCCTCACTCTCAGGATGGCGGCGGGATCAACCCCAGGCTATCCGTGCATTATCCGAATCGCCCGCCGCCGGTGTCAAGATGCGCTACGCCGCCGGCACGGACCGCCGGTTCCCGCAGGACCCGGACCTCGGACGTTCACGGGCGGGCCCGAGCCTCGGCCTGCGCCCCGGCGAGGATGTTGTACAGGCCGTAATTGCCCTCGTGGCACGCATACTCGAACAGCCTGCCGTCGGACCTCGTCATCGTCATCTCGACGCTCCAGGTACGGGTGAACGCGGTCAGATCGTCGACCGTGAAACGATAGAGCAGGGTGTCGGCATCGAGCAGGCTGAAACGCTCGACCAGATGGAGATCCGATCCAAGGGCTTCGAGGAGCTCCATGTTGGGCGCCGGGTGTGCGGTGCCGAGAGCCTTGAAGTTCGCGGTCTCGACGACGAGCGTGTCGTCTTCCCAGCGGCCTCGCGAGTCGCCCCTCCACTGGCGTATCTCGCTGGACAGGCGCGGCTGCTCGCCCAGCGGGACGAGCCGCACGTCGTTCACCATCTCGTTGAGAATCGCAACGTGTCCCGGCGTCTGGAACAACTGAACGAAGTTGTTGTACGCGCCGGGCAGCATCGGCGGCCCGGAATTGAAGCCGAGGATGCACCGTTCGTCCACGTCGCGGTCCTCCGGACCGGCGTTCCGGCTGCGCGCCTCCTCGCGGGCGGCCATCCGCGCCCTGCCCTCGGGCATGTAGGCAGGCAGGCGCCCGTCCGGCGGGTCGACGATGAGCGATGTGCGGCGGGTCCCGGCGACCGTCGTGCCGTCCGCGAACCAGAACCGGTTGTAGCTGCCGGGGTCGCCCGGGCGCGGCGCAGTGTCCACCCGCGCGGCGGCCCGTGCTTCGAGCGCCGACACGTCCTCGTCGGTCAGGAACTCCCTGCCCGCCAGATCGGCGGGTCGTTGAAGCGGCGTCAGGGAGCTGAAGTCCCACACGCCCTGCAGGGCGGACCGACCGTCCGGCGTACGCGGCACGGACGCCTCGGTGGACGATACCGGCTGCGCGGCGACGAATGCCGGCGCCAGCGATCCGGACGCGATCACGACGACGAAAAACCGCACCACAACGGTAAGCCGAAAGTTCATCTGGACATCCCTTTCGCCGCCACGATCCGTGGCTGCAACGAGAGCGTGAGTTTCGCGTGTGCCCGGACTCTCGTCCCTGCCGGTGCCGCGATCCGCTGCTTCGGAGAACAGCCTAACAGGAAACCGCCGCCCGCGGAGAACACCCCCCGCCGACCGTAAGGTCTCGCGGTTGAGCGGCCGGACGGCGGCGGACTATAATCGGCCGAAATGCGCCTGTTCACGGTGGTTGCCGTCGGCGTGCTGGCCGCCCTGATCGCGACGCCTTTCGTCGCCGGCGCGCAGTCGCGCGACGCCCCGATCCCGCACGACGCGGGCCAGAGCGTGAATCCGTCGTTCGAGGGCTGGTATCCCAACGAGGACGGCACGTTCTCCCTGTCGTTCGGCTACTTCAACCGCAACTACGAAGCCGCGCTCGATATTCCCGTCGGCCCGGACAACCACTTCACGCCGGGCGCCGAGGACCGCGGGCAGCCGACGTACCTGCTGCCGCGGCGACACACCGGCGTGTTCACGGTGGTCGTCCCCGCCGACTTCGGCGACCGGACTCTGACTTGGTCGCTGACCGCCGCCGGCGAGACGTTCGCCGTTCCCGGCCACCTCCGTCCCGAGTGGCGAATCGACGCCCTGGAGGAGGTGACCAGCGGCAACCGTCCGCCGGAGCTCTCTTTCGACACCGCAGAGGGTGACGCGCGCACCGGCCAGGGTCCCGGCGGTGTGCGGCAGTCCCTGGTCGCCGCGGCCGGCGAAGCGGTGACGGTCACCATCCGCGTTCGCGACGACCGGGTCCGCAAGCAGAGCCTGCAGGGCCGCCCGACCCGCATGGGCCTCGTCTGGAGCCAGTACCGCGGCCCCGGCTCTATCGAGATCGCCGACCCGACGCCCGCGATCGGGGAGGATGGCCTGACCGCGACGACCGTCACGTTCAGCGAGCCGGGCGACTACGTCCTGCGTGCGCTGGCCTGGGACGACTCGGGCGGACCGGGACCGATCATGGCCGGCGGCTTCCAGTGCTGCTGGACCAACGCGTACGTCGACGTTCGTGTAGAGTGACGTTCCGGGCCGCTCCGGCGGCCATTCGATGCGTGACAAGCGGAGAGGCAGTCATGAAGACCTACAGGCTCGTGCTCGCGGCGGTTGCGTTGTTGATGCTGGCCGGCGGCGCCCTGCCGGCGACGGCCCAGACGACGGATACGGACGACGTGACGTTCGCCCGTGACGTCGCACCGATTCTCCAGCGGAGCTGTCAGGCTTGCCATCGCAGCGGCAGCATGGCCCCCATGTCGCTGGTGAGCTACCAGGAAGTGCGGCCCTGGGCCCGCGCGATCCGCGAGAAGGTCTCCACGCGCACGATGCCGCCGTGGCATCTCGACAAGACGGTCGGCATCCGGGACTTCGCCAACGACATCTCCCTGAGCGACGCCGAGATCGACGCGGTGGTGCGCTGGGTCGACGCCGGTGCGCCGCTCGGCAACCCGGCCGACATGCCGCCGCCCGTCGAGTGGCCGGCGGACGACATCTGGCGCCTCGCGGACAAGTACGAGGAGCTCGGCGAGCCGGACCTGGTGGTCCGCTCGACGCCGTGGACGCAGTCGGCCGAGGGTCAGGACCAGTGGTATCAGCCGGTCGTCGATACCGGGCTGACCGAGGATCGCTGGGTCAAGGCACTCGAGGTGCGGCCGTCGCTGCCGGGCCGCCCCATCGTGCATCACGCCGTCACCTACCTGATGCAGCAGGAGAGCCCAGAGGACTTCGAGGCGGCGGTCGACGTCCCGGGCACCGGCTCCTACTTCACCGAGTTCGCGGTCGGCAAGATCGGCGACGTCTTCCGCGAGAACACCGGCAAGCTGCTGAAGGCCGACTCGCAGATCCGTTTCGATCTCCACTACCACTCGGTCGGAGAGGAGATCAGCGATTCGACCGAGCTCGGCATCTGGTTCTACCCCAAGGGCTACGTCCCGAAGTATCGGGTCTACGCGCAGGCGATGGGCGTGCGCCAGGCGATGCAGACGCTCGACATCCCGCCCGGCCAGGTGACCGAGCACGAGGCGTTCGTCCCGCTACGTTTCCCGGCGCGGCTCGAGAACTTCCAGCCGCACATGCACATCCGCGGCAAGGCCCTGGCGATGGAGGCGATCTATCCGAACGGGCGGACGGAGATGCTGAGCTACGTCGATCAGTTCGATTTCAACTGGCACGTCAACTACGTCTACGCCGACCACTCGGCCCCGGTCCTGCCCGCCGGCACGGTCGTCAAGATCACCGCGTGGCACGACAACTCGCCGGGCAACCGCGCGAATCCGGACCCGACGCAGTGGGTCGGCTGGGGCCAGCGCAGCTACGACGACATGTACCACGCGCACGTGAACGTGGTGTACCTCACCGACGAGGACTACGAGCAGATCGTCGCCGAGCGGGCCGCGGCGACCGACAACGACGAGTAGCCGGGCACTACCGGGGGGACCCCGTTCATCGTGGGCGGTGGCCCCCCATCCGCGTCACGGCCGGGACGGCGGCGCGCGACATGGTGACGAGGGAGCCTGCCGACATGCCCATGACCGTCATCCGCGTGCGTCCCCTGCTCGCGGCGTGCGCGCTGGTGCTCTTCGCCGCTTGCCAACCGCTCGCGGAGATGGCGCTCGCAGCATCGGCGGAAAGCGCCGCCCAGCCGTCTTCCGCGCCGACATTCCAGGTCGACCCGTTCTGGCCGCAGGAGCTTCCGGGCGACTGGCTGCTCGGCAACGTCGTCGGCGTGGCGACCGACTCGAGCGACAACGTCTGGATCATCCACCGCCCGAACAGCCAGCGCGGGGCGGACAACACGCCGCCGGTCATCGCCTTCGACCCCACCGGCGCCGTCGTCCACGCCTGGGGCGGCCCCGGCGAAGGGTACGACTGGGGGACCCAGACGCACGGGATTCACGTCGACCACGAGGGCAACGTCTGGGTCGGATTCGGCGGCGGACTCCCCTACGACCTGACGACCCGCGCCACCACCGACAACGCCCACGTCCTGAAGTTCACCCCGGAGGGCGAGTTCCTGCTGCAGATCGGCGACTTCGGGCGGGGCACGGAGGGCAGCAACAGCACCGAGTTCCTCGGCCAGCCGACCGATGTCTTCGTGGATCCCGCAGCCGGCGACGTCTACATCAGCGACGGGTACACGAACCGGCGGGCGATCGTCTTCGACGCGAACACCGGCGAGTACCGGCGGCACTGGAGCGCCTACGGCAACCCGCCGGACGACGCGGCGCAGCCCCCCTTCACGCGCGCCGGGCCGCTGCCGCAGCAGTTCAACACGCCGCACTGCGTCGGGCGCGCCGCGGACGGCCGGGTCTACGTCTGCGACCGCGGGAACCAGCGGCTCCAGGTATTCGAACCCGACGGGACTTTCGTGACCGAGGCGCTCATCGCCGCCCGGCTGCGAAACGGAACCGTGGGCGGCACGCCGTGGGATCTGTCCTTCTCACGCGATCCGGAACAGAGGTTCGTCTTCGTCGCCGACGGCAGCAACCATGCAGTCCACACGCTCTCGCGCGAGACGCTCGACGTGGTCGCCACCTTCGGCCGCCGCGGGCGCTGGGCCGGGCAGTTCGAGTCGCCCCACAGCCTCGCCGTCGATTCCCAGGGCAACCTCTTCGTCGGCGAGACGCTCGACGGCCGCCGCGTGCAGAAGTTCGTGCCGGCCAACTGAATCGCCACACGCGGAGACTTCGGATGACTCGCTATCAGCCGGACTTGCGCCCCACCACCACCGTCATTCCAACCTCGCGCCAGACGCACTCGGCGTCGAAACCGGCTGCCGCAACGGCCGCCAGCTCGTCTTCCAGCGGGAAGTAGGTGTCTTCCTCGGCCCACTCCTCGAAGTGCCCGAACGCGCGCTTCTCGTCGATCCCCTGCACCACCATGTGATCCGCCCAGGCGCGCCAGGTCGCCTCGCTCGCGTCCGGATCCGCCGGCATCGTGGCGTCGGCGTTGACGAAGACGCCGCCGGGTTCGAGCGCGCTGTGGATCCGCCGGTAGAGCGCCCGCTTGGCGTCCAGAGTCCGTACGTGGTGCAGAGCCAGCGACGCCGCGGCGCAGTTGCAGCGCGGCAACGCCGCGAGGAACGACTGTTCCGTAAAGCGCACACGCCCGCCGAACCGCGCGAGACGCGTCCGGGCCTGCGCGAGCATCTCCCGGTCCACGTCGATCAGCTCTACGGTCCCGCTGTCGCACAACTGCAGAATGGCCTCGGCGAGCGCGCCGGTCCCTCCCCCGAGGTCGAGCACCAGGCCGGGAGCGACGGCCGCCAACTCGCGGGCCGCCACACCGAGCATCGCCTCGTAGCCGGGAATGAACTGGCGGATCGCGGTGTCGTAGGCGTCGATAGGGACGCGCAGGTGACGGCGTACGGAGTGAGCGCTGTCGCTATTCATGACCGATCGGCGCTCGGCAGGTCGTATCTACGGGGTGCATTGCCGGCGGGACGCCGAACTCGCCGCTACGGCGCGAGCCCAAAGATCTCGGCGACCGGAAGACGGAACCCGGGAAACAGCGGCTCGCCCTCCAGCACGTCGGATTCCCCGAGTCGCCGTGGGATGCCATCCGGTTCATGCATCGTGACCGTCACTCGCTTGGGATCCACTACCCAGACGAGGCGCGTGCCCGCAGCGAGCCACGACGCCACCTTGTCCGCTACTTCGCGGCGAGTGTCACCCGGTGAAGTGACCTCTACCGCCAGATCCGGCGCACCCTCCCAGAAGGTCACCGGGAGACCGGATGCCGAAATCCGTGCCCGCCGGACGAAGGCCACGTCGGGGGCAAGCACGGTATCGGGATCCCTCTCCAAGACGAACCCGGTCTCCGCACCGCAAACGACGCCCAGCCGGTGCGCCTTTACGTGCTGACCCAACGGGACCGCCACGTTCATGATGACGGCGCCGTGCCGGAATCCCGCCGCCGCCATACGCTGCAACTCTCCTCTGACCAGGGCATACCGGCAGTTGTCGTCCGGCAGGCGGAGCAACTCCTCCGCGGTCATGGCCCTGCCGACCCGTGGCGCCGGAAGGCGTTGTCCGGGAACCGGCAGCGAAGGCGCCGACGCACCAGGGTTCATGGGATACCGCTGACTGTCAAGCGGTGATCGGGGGCCTCAAGGGATGACGGTGACGGTGACGTCCGCGGTCGTGGCGAGACCGCCGTCGTGGGCGATGCCGCGCAGCACGTAGGTGCCCGGCTCCGCGAACGTCGCTTCGGTAAGCCAGCGACCGTCCTCGGGCGGTTCCGGCGTCTTCCAGCCGGGCGACCAGGGAGACCCGCCGGTGTCGCGCGTGTCCTCCCAGACCTTGGTCTGGGGCGGATCGAACGTGACGTCCCCGGCACCGCGGTAGACGAACCACGAGAAACGGTGCCCGGTCGCCGTGTCGGTCGTGATGCGGCCGGGAAGGCGCGGACTCGAAGCCGCCATCGAACGGGCGCGCGGCTTGCCGTCGTCGGTGGAGACGGCGATCAGGGTCACCGGCTCGCCGACCCGCGTCGTGCGCTCGCCGGCCCCTTCGATCTCCAGCGTGGGCGCCTGGTTGTCAGCCAGCTCGGGCGTGGTCGCGGCGGCGCCTCCCGCCCCGTAGTTCGCCTGGATGACGAGATCGTCGATGAAGTAGTCACGCCGCAAGCTGGCGTACGCGCGCTCGGTCTGCCCGTTGGTCGTCAGGGTCCAGATCAGTTCCTTGTCGCCAAAGTCGGCCGGGACCCGGATGCGGAACACGAAGCGGTTCCGGCGCGGGTAGAAATGGGTGGGCTGTCCCTTGTCCGGCCCACCCGGCTCGATACTGTTGTCGGGGCCGACGGGAACGTCGATCACTTCTTCCCAGTTGCGGTTCATGTAACCGAACACGAGGTCGAAGGAACCGTCGTCGTTGCGCTCCCAGCCTTCGTAGGCGGGCGCGATGCTCTCTCCCGTCGCGTACGACCGCTGGGCGAAGCCTGCCGACGGCGCCGCGAGCAGCGACGCCGCCAGCACCACGATCCCGAAACGCACGGTACGGTTCATCGGACGCACCTCAGTTGTCGCCGCCGGCGTCGGCTTCGGCCGCCTCGTCATCAACCCCGCAGAGCAGACATCCGATTTCGGATCCGCTGCCAGCCTCGATCGCCGCCTCACGCGCGGCGACTGCCTGAGCGAACTCCTCGTCGTCCAGGTAGATGGCCTGCATCAGGTTGATGAACATGTTGTCGACCGAGCGGTGGCCGGAGCCGGACCAGTTTCGCGGATCGACCACGTTCGGGTTGGTCGGCGAGTTGTTGAAGTACCCGGTGAGGTGCAGGATGGTCCCCTTCGGCAGCAGCGGGGCGGCGTCGTCGGCGTACTTGTAGACGCGCACCCAGTTGTGGTCGTAGCCGGCGCAGTTGAGGGTCTGCACGGACGTGCCCCAGACCGCCTCCAGACACATCCGGACGCCCGGCGCGTGCATGTGCGGCTCGAAGACGCTGATCTTCGAGTTCTCCGGCAGCGTGAAGTAGGCGTCGGCGCGCTGGTCGGCCTCCATCGGGCGGATGTCGAGGTCCGGACCGTTGCCGAAGAAGAGCAACTGCATCTCCTTCTCGGGCTCGTACCCCTTGGGATGGAACTTGAAGGCGACGTCGATGTGGGCGCGCGTATCGGTGCCGTTCGCGTGCAGATGCGTGGTCGGGAAGAGCAGGGTCGAGCCCGCTTCGAGCAGGCGTCCGGCGTTCTCGTCGAAGACATCGGCGTTGCGGCCGACCTCGTGCACCGGCCAGTTCAGCGGCGCGCCCTGCTCCTCACCCTCCTCGAACTCCACGATGCTGTACAGCGCCGAATGGTGGACGATGAAGAGGCCGCCGACGGTGTCGGAGCGGACACCGCGCTGCAGGTCGTTGCGCTCCTTGTACTCGATGGCCGCCACGTAGCGATCTTCGGTCAGTCCCGTCTCCGATGTTCCCAGGCTGCCCCACCAGTCGGGCGCGTCGCCTTCGATCTCGAACGCCGGCGACGAGACGATCAGGTCGGGCGCGCCGATCTCCCAGTCGTCCACGTCGATGAACGGCGGCGGCTCCGGCATGTCGGCCGGATCTCCCTGCGGCGCGCCGTTGTCGGCCCAGCGCGCGATCGTGGCGACCTCGGCGTCGCTCAGCGACCAGTCGTCCTTGAACTGCTGGATGCCGATGTTCTTCTCGATGTACCACGGCGGCATGACGCCCGGCTTGTCCCGGAGCCCGGTCCGGTACTTGATGGCGCGCGCCCAGGGCCGCACCTCTTCGTACGAGATGAGCGACATCGGCGCGAGCGAGTTCGGCCGGTGGCACTTCTGGCAGCTCCGCTGCAGGATGGGCGCGACGTCCCGACTGAACGTCGGGTCCTCGGGAGCGGCCCCGGCGGAAGCGGGAGCCGGCAGCGAGAGCGCGATGACCGCGGCAACGCCGCAGAGACCGACCAGCTTCGAAGTCGTCATGGTACGAATCCTCACACGTTTTCGGGGACTGAAGACCATTGGGAATTGTATCGCACGCGGAAAGTCCCGCGACAGCCGGCGGGGCGGCGGCGCGCTGGTCGTCGGGTTCCGGGGCGCAGCCGGAACGCGGCGCGCGGCCCCGGCTGGAACTTGCGCCCGCGGTGCGTTAGCATGCCGGACACATCATGAACATGCGGCTCCACGCGCTGGCGCCGGCAATCTGCGTTGTGGCGACAGCGGCGGCGGGCTCGGTATCGTCCGTGGGCGGCGCGAGCCTCGCCCCCCTGCCGCCGGGCGGGCTGCCGGTCTCGACCGGCTTTTCGGCGCATCAAGCTGCAGTCGGCAACGCGGCCAATCAGGGTCTCCCCGACGCGGCGCAACGCCGCGACATCGAGACGGTCCGGGTGCTGATCGATGCGGGGGTCGACGTCGATGCGCCGCAGGCCGATGGAGCGACGGCACTGGCGTGGGCGGTCCACTGGGACGATCTCGCCACGGCCGACCTGCTGCTCGGCGCCGGCGCCGATGTCGACGCCGCAAACGACCTGGGCGTGACGCCGCTGATGCTCGCCAGTCTGAACGGCAGCGTCCCGATGGTCGATCTTCTCCTGAGAGCCGGAGCGGATCCGAACGCAGCCCGGCCCGCGGGCGGGACCGCCCTCATGATGGCCGCACGCTCGGGCGATGCAACCGTGCTGCGGCGGCTGATCGCTGCAGGAGCCGACCTCGACGCGGCGACGAGCAGCGGCCATACGGCCCTGATGTGGGCCGTCGCGGAGCGGCACACACGCGCCGTGACGCTCCTGGCGGAGGTCGGAGCGGACGTGCAGGCGCGCACCGCCGTGTATACCCCACGGGCGCGGACGACCGTCCGTGAGGCGAAGGTGCTGAGCCGGTTCGAGGCGATCAATCCCGCCGGGCTGCCCCGCGACGGAGATCGGGACCCGCCGCGGCCCGAGGGCGGGTTCACGCCGCTGCTCTACGCGATTCTGGCGGGTGACGCCTCGAACGTGCGCGTGCTGCTGTCCGCCGGCGCGAACGTCGACGACGCCGGACCCGACGGCGTCACCGGGTTGATGCTGGCGTTGATAAAGCGCCACGAAGAGACCGCCCTCCTGCTCCTCGACGCGGGGGCGGATCCGAGTGCGGCCGAAGCCGGGTTCGCGGCGCTGCATCTGGCGAGCGCCACCGGCAGCCTGGCCGTGGCCGAGGCGCTGCTGGCCCGCGGCGCGGATCCCGATGTCCGCCTCCAGCGTCCCCAACGCCTGACGAACGCCTTCGAGATCGGCGTCTTCACGTCTCCGGGCTCGGGCCGGCTGACCCAGATCGGCTCTACGCCGTTCATGGTCGCCGCCAAGTCCGCGGACGCCCGGATGATGCGCCTCCTCGCCGAGGCCGGCGCCGACCCGCACCTGACCACCGCCGACGGGACGACCGCCCTGATGCTCGCGGCCGGGCTCGGCAAGCGCGCCGCGACCGACATCACCTACTACGACTGGACCGAGGAGAAGGCGGTCGCTGCCCTCGCCGCCGGGCTGGAGCTCGGCCTCGACATCAACGCCGCCAACGAGCATGGCGAGACCGCTCTGCACGCGGCCGCCTACCACAACGCGAACCGGGTCATCGAGTTCCTCGTCGACAACGGCGCGGCGATCGACGCGCCGAACACCGCCGAGCAGACGCCACTGCGGATCGCGGAGGGACATCTGATCTGCTGCACCACCTTCGTGCGGCACGCCGAGGCGGCGACGCGGCTGCAGGAATTGGGGGCCGACCCCGACGCCGGCATCCAATTGACGTTCGGACTGACGAACTACGGCGATCAGGATCAGGCCCCGCCCGATGCGCCGCGGCCCTGAGAGCCTGAACGGGACGATGAAGACGATGGCGCTGAAGAAGCTGGCGGGGATGGTGGTCGTCGCGAGCGCTGCCGGTGCGCTGGGCCTCGCCGCCGCGAGCCCCGCGCGGGCGCAGAACGAGCAGGAAGGCCCGGCGGCAGCCGCCACGGCACGCGCCGCGCTCGACCGCTACTGCGTCACCTGCCACAACGAAAGGCTGCGCACGGCCGGGCTGACCCTCGACACGGTCGATCCGGCACACGTCGGCGACGCCCGCGAGACCTGGGAGAAGGTGGTGCGGAAACTCCGTACCGGCATGATGCCGCCCGCGCCGCGGCCGCGGCCGGACGCGGACACCTACTCCACGGTCGTCGGCTACCTGGAGGCTGCCCTCGACCGCGCCGCGGACGCCAGTCCCGACCCGGGGCGGCCCGCGGTGCAGCGGCTCAACCGCACCGAGTACACGAACGCGATCCGCGACCTGCTGGCGCTGGAGGTCGACGGCCGGGGCCTGCTGCCGGCGGACGACTCGGGCTACGGATTCGACAACATCGGCGACGTGCTGTCGGTCTCGCCGGGGTTGCTGGAACGCTACCTGCTGGCGGCGGCGAAGATCAGCCGGCGCGCGGTCGGCGACCCGACGTTGCGCACGGCCACCGCCATCTACAAGACGTCGCCGCTGCTCTCGCAGGACGGCCGCCTCAGCGAGGACCTGCCGTTCGGTTCCCGCGGCGGCCTCGCGGTGCGCCACCACTTCCCGCTCGACGCCGAGTACGTGATCCGCGTGGCTCTGCGGGGGCGCGCACGTGCCGGGCATCGACTGGAGGTCCGTCTCGATCGCGAACGCGTCCGGCTCTTCGACCTCGGGACCGGAGAGCCACTGGCGGTACGCATCCCGGTAACGGCCGGCACGCGGCTGCTGGGAACCTCCTTCGTCGAGGAGATCGGGAGATCGCTGCCGGTCGACGGGCGCCCGGCCCCGCCCCCGATCACCAGCTTCGCTTTCACGCTCTATCCGAACGCTCCTGCCGTGGAACGCATCGAGGTGATCGGGCCGTACGACGGTCGGACGCCCGACGATACGCCGAGCCGCCGGGCCATCTTCACCTGCTATCCGGTCGAAGGCGACGACGAACGGCCGTGCGCCGAGCAGATCCTCGCCTCGCTCGCGCGCCGCGCGTACCGTCGGCCGGTGGCCGCCGCCGACACCGCCCCCCTCCTCGCCGCCTTCGAGGCTGGCCGGAACGAGGGAGACAGCTTCGACGACGGCATCCGGTGGGCCCTCGAAGCGCTGCTCGTGTCGCCGAAGTTCCTGTTCCGAGTGGAGCGCGAGCCGGCGGACGCCGCGCCCGGCGCGCCGTATCGCATCGCCGACCCGGACCTGGCCTCGCGGCTGTCCTTCTTCCTCTGGAGCAGCATCCCGGACGACGAGCTCATCGACCTGGCGGCCCGCGGGGAGCTGAGCGACCCGGCCGTGCTCCACCACCAGGTGCGCCGGATGCTGGCGGATCCCCGCGCGCAGGCGCTGGTGGAGAACTTCGCCGGCCAGTGGCTCTATCTCCGCAACCTGCGCAGCGTGGCGCCGGACACCACGCGGTTCCCCGAGTTCGATGACAACCTCCGGCAGGCGCTCCGGCAGGAGACGGAGCTGCTCTTCGGCAGTCAGCTCCGCGAGGACCACAGCGTTCACGACCTGCTGCGGGCCGACTACACGTTCGTCAACGAAAGGCTGGCCCGTCACTACGGGATGCCCAACATCTACGGGAACCACTTCCGGCGCGTGCGGTACCGCGACGACCGGCGGGCCGGCCTGCTCGGTCACGGAAGCATCCTGACGGTGACGTCGTACCCGCACCGTACGTCGCCCGTGCTGCGCGGCAAGTGGCTCCTGGAGAACCTGCTGGATGCACCGCCGCCACCGCCGCCACCCGACATTCCGGAGCTCGGCGGAGACGACGACGCCGGAGTGCCGGCCACGATGCGCGAACGCATGGCGCAGCACCGGGCCAGCCCCGCCTGCGCCACCTGTCACGCCAAGATCGACCCGCTGGGCTTCGCCCTCGAGAACTTCGACGCGGTCGGACGCTGGCGCGCGGGTGAGGACGGAGCAGCTACCGCCATCGACGCCTCGGGCGCTCTGCCCGACGGCGCGCCGTTCGACGGCCCCGCCGCGTTCCGGGACGCGTTGCTGCGCGAGCCCTGGGCCAGCGAGTTCGCCACCACCGTCACCGAGAAGCTGCTGACCTACGCGCTCGGCCGCGGACTGGATCACCGCGACGCGCCGGCCGTCCGCCGGATTCTCCGCAGCGCCCGGGCCGACGACTATCGCTGGTCGTCGCTGATTCTCGGTATCGTCGAGAGCATGCCGTTCCAGATGCGAAGATCGTTGGACGCGGACGAACCAAGCGCGCCGTAGCGGCCGAAGAGGCACTAATGATCATCACGAAGAAGACGCTTTCCCGCCGCACGGTGCTACGCGGTCTCGGCGCCTCGTTGGCGCTGCCGCTGCTGGACGGCATGGTCCCGGCGTTCGCGGCGATCCGCAACTCGGCGGCCAACCCGGTCCGTCGCTTCGGTGCCGTCTACGTGCCTAACGGCGTCGAGATGCGTGCGTGGACCCCCAAGGGGACCGGTACCGCGCTGGAGCTGACGCCGGTGCTCGAGCCGCTGGCGCCGGTGCGCGAGCAGGTCAACGTGCTGAGCGGTCTGGCCGACAAGGTCGCCATTCCGCGCGAGGGTGAAGGGGTCGGCGACCACGCCCGCGCCGCGTCGACGTGGCTGACCGGCGTGCACGTCAAGAAGACCGAGGGTCCCGACATCCGCGCCGGCATCTCGATGGATCAGATCGCCGCGCGGGCCTTCGGCAACGAGACCCAGCTCGCGGCGCTGGAGCTGGCCATCGATTCGGTCGAGGTGCTCGGCGCCTGCGATCAGGGCTATAGCTGCGCCTACACGAACACGATCGCCTGGCGCACGCCGACGACGCCGCTGCCGATGGAGAACAACCCGCGCGCCGTGTTCGAGCGCCTGTTCGGGGCCACCGACAGCACGGACGTCGAGGCGCGGCTGGCCCGCCTCCGCCAGGACCGCAGCATCCTCGATTTCGTGACCGCCGAGGCCGACGCGATCAGACGCACCCTCGGTCAGGGCGACCAGCTCAAGCTGGCGCAGTATCTCGATGCGGTGCGGGACGTCGAGCGGCGCATCCAGACGGCTGAGCGGCAGAGCGACCGCGAGATTCCGGTCGTCGAGCAGCCGGCAGGCACCCCGGACACCTTCGAGGAGCACTGCCGGCTGATGTTCGACCTCCTGATCCTGGCCTACCAGACCGACCTGACGCGGGTCGGCACCTTCATGTTCGGCAAGGAGGTCAGCGGCCGGTCGTTCCCGGAGATCGGCGTGCCGGGCGGCCATCACGGCTACTCGCACCACCAGAACGATCCCGAGAACCTGGAGATGCTCGCGCGGATCAACACGCACCACGTCCGTCAGTTCGGCTACTTCCTGGAGAAGATGCAGTCGATTCCGGACGGCGACGGCTCGCTGCTCGACCACTCGCTGTTCCTCTACGGCGCGGGCATCAGCGACGGGAACCTTCACTTCCACCTCGACCTGCCGACGCTGCTGGCGGGCGGAGCGTCCGGGCGGGTCAAGGGCGGGCGCCACCTGCGCTACGAGCACGACACGCCGCTGTCCAACCTGCACATGGCGGTGCTCGGCAAGCTGGGACTGCCGGTGGAGACCTTCGGCGACAGCACGGGTGCGTTGGAGTACCTGTCGGAGCTTTAGAGGCTCGCCGGCGGACGGCGACATCGTTCCACGCAGGTTGACGGTGTCCGGTACTTCCGCCGGGCTCTCGACGAAAGGGATCCTGGTGTTCGTCTGTCAGGGCCTCGGATTGCTGACCCACGGTCGGGAGAAAACAACCATGTCGAGCGCGACGCGCATGGCAATCGTGGCCGCACTGGCCGCCGTCGCGGCGATCGCCGCGTTCGGTCCGGGGCCGCTCCAGGCCCAGACGTATTCCAACAATCCGTACCGCCCCGTCCCGTGGCCCAAGCCCTGGCAGCCGGACGGGTTGAACGGATCCATCGACTTCGGCGCGACGACGGGGATCTATGCAGACCCCAACACCGACCACATCTGGCTTGCCACCAGGTGCGGGCGCACGCCCAGGTACCACACGAACCAGGAGGGCTGCGTCTTCAAGCCCGACTACGACATGGTCTTCAAGTTCGACCTGGACGGCAGCCTCGTCGCGAGGTTCGGCGCGGGAACCCTGGGCAAGCCGCACTCCCTGTTCGTGGACGCCGAAGGCAACGTCTGGGTGGCCGACTTTGCGGGCGGGGCCGAATACGGACACACGGCGGCCGAGGTAGAGGACGAGATGAGGCGCAGAGGGCTTGGCCACCAGGTCGTCAAGTTCAGCCCCGCTGGAGAGGTCCTGATGCGGCTCGGAACGCCGGGAGTCCCCGGGGGCGACGAAACCCACTTCCGCAATCCATCGGCGGTTGCCGTCGCTCTCGACGGATCCATCTTCGTCGGTGACGGTCACGGCGGCAACGGAAACAACCGTCTCGTGAAGTTCGCATCCGACGGCGCGTTCATCAAGCAGATCGGCTGCTCGGACTGCCCATCGGGCCAGACGGGCAACACGGCCTGGGGGGAGGTCAAGGACGCGCATGCCCTGGACTTCGACGCCGAGGGGCGGCTGTTCGTCGCGGACAAGTTGAACGGCCGGATCCAGGTCTTCGACCAGGACCTGAACCTGCTCGACGTGTGGACGCAGTTCGGCGCGCCTGCCGGCCTGGCGATCGACCGGGCATCCGGTCTTCTCGTGACCGCGGACGCCGAGTCGCACAACTCGCCGCCGCTGGACGGCTCGCCCGCCAACGCGGGCTGGGAGCAGGGGCTCTACGTAGGGTCTGCCAGGACCGGTTGGGTGACGTCCTTCATCCTCGCCGCGGCGCCGCCGATCACGGGCGGAGACGGGGGACCGGAAGGGGTGGCGGTCGACCGCTACGGCAACATCTACTGGGGAGAGACCAGATCGACGCTGGACATCATGCGCGGACAGCACATCATGAAGTTCGTCGACATCACGAGGACGCCCCACGCGACGTGCGAGTGGTGGGGATACGAATCGGAGCGGGAGGGCAGAGGCCTGGTCGGCTGCGGCATCGACCGGGAGTCCCGCAACGATCCGTAACGGCAGCCAACGGAATGCCTGGAGTCGAAATGAAGAAACGCGATTTCACCTGTGTCGCCGCTGCCGCTCTCGGCCTTGTTCTTGCCGGGACGCCGGCGCGCTCTCAAACGGAGCCGCCGACCGAGGGGCCGCCCGTCGACGGGTCGCCGGCGTGGTTTCTGCAGGGGTCATTCCCCGACCCGGGTGGACGGACGATCGTCGGTCCAGATGGACACGTCACGACGGTCCCTCGCAGCGAAGCCGGGGGTTACAGCACCACCACCGGGGGAACCCCGGGTTGCAGCGGCTCGCCTGTCTGCGGCAAGCGAGATGGCCGGCGCCGCCAGTCACTGCAGCGCGTGCAGTGGGAACAGACGCTGGGCTACACCTTCACGTATCCGTACGAGCTGCCCCCCGGCTTCGGCGGTGTTTCGGCGGTGGCCCTCGATTCGAAGGACAACCTCTGGGTCTTTCAGCGCGCGCCGGCAGGAAAACCGCAGCTCTTCAAGTTCGACCCGGACTACCACCTCGTCCTCGCGGTCGGCCCGGACGTGATCGGCTACCAGGACAAGGCGCACGGCATGGCCGTGGATGCGGAGGAAAACGTCTGGATCACCGCCACGAACGGCGCCACCGTGATGAAGCTCGGCCCCGAGGGCGAGCTGCTCCTGACGCTGGGCGAGGCGGGACGCCGCGGGGACTGGGACGGGGACGAAGCCAGGGGACAGCGGCTGCTCTGGCAGCCGGTGATGGTCGCCTTCGGGCCGAACGGCGACGTCTATATCGCCCAGGGGCATGGGAACGAGAGCCCCAACGACACCGATTCCGACGATCCGGCCAACAACATCGGCGCCTCGCGGATCCTGCACGTCGACAGCGACGGCAACTACATCAACCAGTGGTTCGGCAACGAGGTCGGCCCGGGCAAGTTCAACTCGGCCCATGGGCTCGCCGTCGATCCCACGAACGGCGACGTCTGGATCGGCGACCGCGAGGACTATCGCATCGTGATCTACTCGGGTGACGGCAGGTTCCTCAGGACGCTGCAGATGAGAAACCTCGTGTGCGCCCTCTACTTCGACTCGCACGGCCAGCCGTGGATGGCGAGCGGCCAGGACGGGCAGTTCCTCAAGCTGGACCGGACCGGCAAGGTGCTCGGCGCCATCGGCAACGGAATGGGGACAGGAACCGGCCAGTTCATCGAAGCCAGCTACTGGGTCATGGACAGGCAGGACAATCTGTACGCGGGCGACACGAGCGTCGCCCGCGTCACCAGAATCGTCGCGCCCAGGTAGAAGCGACGGCACCGGCGGGCCTGGTATCTGCCGGACGTGCAGTTCGCCGTCCGCCCCGCGCAGGGCAGCGGCGTCAGCGGGCGGCGCGGCCCACGTATCCCTGGAACGTGCGCTCGACGAAGTCGTCCACGCCGGGGACGAACAGGACCGAGAGGATGGTGACGACCAGCGCGGCGGCGATGCACCAGTAGAAGTACCGCATCGCCCGGTCCGGGGACAGTTCTGTAAGACCCATTGTCCGTCAGCCCCTCGGCGCCGCCTCGAAGACCCAGGAGCCTCCCGCTTCCACGGAAGCCCGGGTCACCTGCGACGGGTACTTGTCCCGGATGGCGGCGCAGATGCCGTCCAGTACTTCGCCGGATTCGATGCGCACCAGTCGGCGCTCGTAGCGCTTTCCCTCGATCCGGAGCACCGCGCGGCCATCGCGTTCCGCCTGCACCGGCCAGCGCTTCCACCACCGCCCGACGGTCGTGCCCATATAGCCCGACCAGACATAGAGCCGGCCATCGTATTCCGTCGTCCAGATGCGGCGCGACCGGGGGGGATCGAGCAACTGCAACTCGATGGTCGGGATGTCCCTGACGAAGCTCCAGTCCGGTTCCGGGCCGGCGTGCAGCTCGCCGGCCACCAGGGGACCGCCGGAGAACAGGCGGTTCGGACCATCGGCGTACCGTTGCTTCACCGCTGCCGTGGTGACCGCCGTCACCGGGATCAACAGCAGGCAGCCGACGACGATCAGCACTCGCTGGACCATGCTCATGACGCACCCAGTCTAGCATCGGCCGCCGCTCGCAGTCGCTGTTTGCGGGCGTTAGAATCCCCTCATGACGTGCCTGCGCCCGCCGGTCCCCGTCGCGGCCGCGCTGGTTGCCGCCTTCGTTCTGCTTGCGGGGTTGGCCCTGGCGGGGCAGGACCCCTCGACCGTTCCGGACGGCGCGACCGGACGCTTCACGCTTTCGATCGTCGGCACCACCGACCTGCACGGCCGCGTGTTCCCGAACGACGGACGCGGAGGCCTTGCGCTGCTGGGCGGGTATCTGCGCAATCTGCGCACCGCGCGCGCGGCCGACGGCGGCGCGGTGCTGCTGCTGGACGCGGGCGACTCCTTCGAGGGCGGGATCGCATCCAATCTCTCGGAAGGAGCCCTCGTCGTCGACGCCTACGACGCGCTCGGCTACGACGCACTCGCCATCGGCAATCACGAGTTCGATTACGGAGCCCTCGACACCGCGTCCGGGGACGGGGGCACGCCCGACATGCGCGGTGCGCTCAAGGCCGCGGCCGCGCGGGCACGGTTTCCGTTTCTCGCGGCGAACTTGATCGACGCGGCGACGGGACTTCCGGTGGATTGGCCGAACGTCCGGCCGTCCACGCTCGTCGACGCCGCGGGCGTTCGGGTGGGCATCGTCGGGATCATGACCCGCTACGGGCTCACGAGGACGCTCGCGTCGAACGTCCAGGGGCTCGACACGACGGCGCTCGCATCCACCGTCGAGCTCGAGGCGCGGCGCCTGCGCGGGCACGGCGCCGATCTGGTGCTGGTACTCGCGCACGCCGGCGGCGCGTGCTTTCGGTTCGACGATCCCATCGACCTGTCGTCGTGCGACGACGACGCCGAGATCTTCCAGTTGGCCCGGCGGCTGCCACCGGATCTCGTCGATGCGATCGTCGCCGGACACACCCACGGGGCGGTGGCGCACGAGGTGGCCGGCATCCCGATCGTCCAGGCCTATTCGCGCGGGAGGGCGTTCGCCCGCGTCGATCTGACCGTCGAGCGCGGCGCCGGTGTCGTGGCCGCCCGACTCTTCCCGCCCCAGGGGGTCTGCGCCGCCGGCGCCCCGGACGGGTGGTCCTGTGCGACCGATGGCGGCAGGCCCGCGTCCTACGAAGCTCGGCCCGTCCAGCCGGACGAGGCAGTAGTCGCCGCGATGCAACCGGAGCTCGACCGGGTGAACCGCTGGCGCGCCGAGCCGCTCGGCGTCATCCTGGAGACACCTCTCCCGCGGAACCCGGACGGCATCGAATCGCCGCTCGGCAACCTGTTCGCGGATGCGCTCCTGGCTGCCGTGCCGGGCGCGGATCTCGCGATCGGCATGGGTGGCAGGCGCGCGGGACTGCGCAGGGATCTACCCGCCGGACCTCTCACCCGTGGGCCTCTCTACGACGTGTTCGCCTTCGACAATCGCATCGTCGAGCTGGCGATGACCGGGGCACAGGTGCAGCGAGCCCTGGCTCGCGCGTTGACGCGCGAGCTGGCCCGCAGCCTGCGGGGAATCCCGAGCGTGTCGGGTATCCGCGTGCGGGTGGCGTGCGCAGGGGAACGGCGGGAACTCGAGATCGTCCGGCCATCGGGAGCCTCGATCGGCCCGAACGAAACGCTCGTCGTGGCAACCACGGACTTCTTCGTCCGGCGCTCCGCAAGCGACGCCCTCGTCGCGCCGCCGCCGGCGCTGCCGTCCGCCCCGCTGGTCCGGGAGGCGGTCGCCGCCTGGCTCGGCGCCCGCGGTGGACGGCTCGGCGCGGCCGACCTGACGACACCGCCGCGCTGGGAAACGCCCGACGGGGCCTGCCTCCGACCACCGGCTGCACGGCCAGACCGCCGATGAAGCAGAAGCGCCAGTCGCGGGCTTCACAGAAGTTCTGCAGGTCGGCCGCCACCCGGATCAGCTCAAACACGGCGGGACTGCGCCTGCACGAACCAGCGTTGCTGCTCGATGAGGCCCGATGTCTGGTGGAGAGCGATTGAACCAGGCCGCCCCATCGCCGGCCGGACGCTTCCTGCGCCGCTACCTGCGCATCGGATCGCTGCTGCTGGTCACCGGCGTCTTCTTCGCCATCCTGTGGATGGTCTTCGCCCTGCTCCTGCCGGCGCCGCGCCTGCGCCGGCCGGCACGCAATGCCATCTTTCGTCTTTGGGCGCGCCTTTGCCTGCGCGTCATCGGAGGCCGTCTCCGCGTGGAGGGGCCTCCCCCGCGGGCGCCCTTCCTGCTCGTCTGCAATCACCTCGGCTACGTCGACATTCCGGTTTTGGCGGCCTGCACCGACGCGTGGTTCGTCGCCAAGATGGAAATGCGTTCCTGGCCGCTTGTCGGCATCCTCTGCCGTTCGGTGGGTACCATCTTCATAGACCGGGAGGCGGGCCGAGACGTGCTGCGCGTCAATCGGCTGATCGAGGACGTGCTAATGGACGGCTACGCCGTCGTGCTCTTCCCCGAGGGAACGAGCACGCAGGGCTTCGAGGTCCGCCGCTTTCGCACTTCTCTTCTCGACCACGCGGCACGCAGCGGCATGCCGGTCCACACGGCGGCACTCACCTATCGCACGCCGCCCGGGGAGCCGCCCGCCAACCTGTCGGTCTGCTGGTGGGGTGACGCTCCCCTCTTCGCCCACGCGCAGCGGTTGTTCGAGCTGCGCCGTTTCGACGCCGTCGTGCGCTTCGGTCCTCACACCGTCAGGGGAAGCGACCGCAAGGAATTGGCGGCGCGCCTGCACGGCGAGGTGGAACGCATCTTCGAGCCCGTGGTCGCATCCGAAGAGCGCGCCTTCGAGACCGGCTTCTGAGCCCGGAACGCGGCCCCTCCGGAACGCAGATGGATGCTGCCGCCACGGACCGGGGACCTGTTGCCCTCGGGGTCGATGCTGCACGCCGCTCTACCGCCGATGCGTGGCTTCCGGTGCGGAGGCCACGGCTGTTGCATGAATCGGGGGCCGAAACACGGCCGACCGCGCGCAACTTCCGGACACGCTGTCGACGTCGGAAGGAAAGACGGGTGGTCCCCGCGCGTGCGGGGCTACCCCTCTTTCCTTTGCTCTGGGCTGTGCTGTCCCCGGTCCACCGCCGCTACGGCGGGGCAACCGTCGTGAAAGAGCATCTCGAAGGGCGTCGTTGTGGACAGGACCGAGAGCTGATCGGACACTCGAGCACAATGCGCTCCGCTGTCCACCGCCCTCTTCGCCGGGCCTTTGCACCATCGTCCGGTCTGGTCTTTCCGTAACCGTGGCTTCCCGCCCTGACGCTTGCCTTGACGGTCGCGCTGGCTCTGGCTCCGATCCGGCGCTCTTGCGCGATGATTCTGCTCGGTCGTCGTTTCGTTTCAGGCGGCGTTGACGTGCTATCGCAGCACCCGTCGTATCTGCTGAGTCACTTCGGCGATAGGTCGCGCGAGTGCGGGTGGGCCGTGTCGTCGATTTCACCTGTCATGGCTTTTGGCCCCTGGTGGTAGTGTTGTCCCTGTCGTTCGTCCGGAGCCGCTCTTCGGCGTCCATCCCGTTTCCCGGCATCAGGTTCATCCCGGCTTTTGCGGTCCGCCACGCGCTCACTCCGTGCGCGTCCGCTTCGAACACTACCCTGTCGCGTTGTTGCCCGCACGCTGTGCAAGCGTAGTCGAGCAGTGCCTTCGCGCCCGGCCCTTGCGGTTCCAGGTAGGCGCTCAGTCCCGTGGCCTCGAAGTAGTGCTCGGCGTTGTTTGGTTCCATGCGATGTGTCTTCTCGCCTCGTGCGTTCGTTGCCGTGGTCACTTCGATGGCGCCGCTGCGTGTCCGGATCCGGCACTTCGTGTACAGACCGTTGCTGATCGCGTGCGCCGCTCGGTTTCCGAGCTGCCTCGCTTCGATTCGTTCCTGTTCGGGGATTCCGCTCAGTGCCTTCTCGGCGTCGCCGGCGATTGTCGGCGATGCCCAGTGGTAGCTCTGTGCGATGGCGTCCGCCGCCTCTTGGCTTATCGCGTTAACCGCGGCCTCGAGTGCTTCGGGCTCTTTCTCGCTCGCCTTGATGATGTCGAAGACGTCGCGCGCCAGCGGCTCCTCGGCTCGTTCCAGCTTGCCGCGCAGGATTTGAGCGCTCGACAACGCTGTTTCCGATCTGCCGTCGATCGTGTACGTTTGCTGGCCCGCGCCAAGTAGTGGCGCGGTCGCCCAGAGGTCCAGTTTCCGCTCGCCCTTGTCGAACGAAACCGTCCATAGCCGCGCCATGGGGTGGAACGCCGGCCTTCCCCCTAGTGCGCGCATTCTCGCTTCGAACTGCGTGGCCGGGTTGTTGGCCTCAGCGAGCATGCCTAGCGGCGTGTCCGGTTGGACCACCAGGTCGATGTCGTAGCTGTACCGGTGCTTCCAGCGTGCGGCCAGGATCGATCCGCCGCCGATGGCGTACTGCGTCTGTCGGTCGCTGATGCTCCGGAGCTCTTCGCGCACCGTCTCGGCGATTGCGTGCCATAGAGTTTCGGCCGGGGGCGGGAGTGTCAGGGTCGGCGGCGTCATTCGTCTTCTACCTCCGGCACCATCGCCCATCGGTTGAGCGCCCGCGCTGCACGGCACTGCGCGTGTCCGCTTCGGTGGAGCGCTGCCACCAACTGGCGTAGCGTGTACGCCCCTTCCGCCCAGGCGCTGATGAGCTCGTACCAATCGGCTTCCTGGGCGAAGACGTGGAGGATCGTCCGCTGCCGCTCGTCGGGTTTCTCGGCGCGGATGGCATCGTAGAATTCCCAGCTCTGCGGTCGTTCGCTCCAGCCGGCGCAACTGCGCGCCAGTCGCAGTTCCACCGTGATGCTGTTGCGTCTTGTTTCCTCCGCCCCGCGCGCTCGACTCAGCCGCTGCGTCTCTTCCGCGGTCGGTTCGGTGTCGGCGAATACCTCCGGGCTCCGAAGTCTCAGTGGTTTCCGGTAGGGCTGCGTTCGCCGGTCTATGTCGTCGTTCGGTTGCATCGCTCACTCGTCGTGTAATTCCAGTGTGTGACACGTCAGCTCTCGCATAGATGGGGACCCGGAGAGGCGCTCCCAGGCCCGGCGTGGGACCCTCAGCGCAGGCTTCGCAGGTAGTTCACCAGACGCCAGATGTCCGGATCGCTGAGCCGGCCGCGGAAAGCATCCATCGCGAAGTCCGGCCCGATACCGTCGCGGATGGCGACGAAGATCTCGCCGTCGCTGGCGCCGTGCCGCCAAGTCTCGTCAGCAAGGTTCGAAGGACGCGCGCCATAGGCGGCGGTGGCAGCGGCCAGCCGGCCGTCACCGCGCCCGGTCGGCCCGTGACACGCGGCGCAGTGCCGGGTGTAGAGCTCGGCGCCGGCGGTTACCGAGTCGGGCGCAACCGTCACCGGGTTCGTCAGGACCTGCGCCTCCGGGTGCGCGTGCGGCCGGGCCGGGTGCGCAAGGTCCACTGCCGCGTCCTCCGGCGCCTCGCCTCCCGCCAGCGAACGTAGGAGCGCCGCCGTGTCCTCGCGGACGAAGCGGTCGCCCGCGATGCCGTCGGCGAAGACAGCCAGCGCCAGTGGCGTCTCACCGCGCCGGTTCTCCGCGCGAAGGTCGGCGCCGCGAGCCGCCAACAGCTCGATGACGCTGTTCATGCCGTGCGAGGCCGCCGCGTGCAGCGCGGTATCCCCGGCCCCGTTGGCGGCATTGACGTCGGCGCCCAGCGCCAGAGCCGCCTCGACCGTAGCGTGCGCCATCCGCTCCTCGACGGCCGGGATCGTCGAGCCGAGCGCCGCCGACTCCACCGGGTTGTACGAAGAGAAGTCACGCCGGTCCCGGATGAACGCGCTCCCGCCGCCCCGGTTGTAGCCCTGTCCCGCCGCCGCCATCAACGGCGTAGTGCCGTCGCGGCTCGGCAGGCGCGGGTCCCCGCCGGCGGCGGCGAGGACGCGCATCATGTCGATCTCGAGGAACCGGGCGGCGAGCCAGAACGGGGTGGCTCCGACCCAGCGATCCATGAAGGCGAAGTCGTGGCTCCAGCGCCGGACCGGCGTTCCCTTCGTGAGGCGCGCGTTCGGATCGGCGCCGTGTTCGAGAAGTGCGCGCACGAGGGGCAAACCGGCCCTCGGATCGTCGTTCGAGACGCCGCGGTCACGTAGCATGCCGCGCAAAACGGCCGCGTGCAACGCCGTGTAACCGAGCGGCGCCGCGTTCGGGTCGGCCCCTTCGGCGAGCAGAAACCCGGCCAGCGACCCGTGGCCGCCGTGCGCCGCGATGTTCAGCGCCGTGTTGCCGTCCGCCGCCCTGTCGTACACATCGGCGCCGGCGGCGACCAGCAGGCGGGCCGATTCGATGTCACCCGACCGCGTAGCGAACAGCAGCGCCGTGCTGCCGCCCTCGGCCGCTTCTTCGAGCGCGATGCCGCGCGACGCCGAGCCGGCGGACCGGCTGCCGCCCATGTTGAAGACCCGCCGCCGGGTCCGGCTCCGGACTCCGACGTTCGCCCCGTGCTCGATGAGCGCCCGCGTGATCGCCGGATGCCGGTTCGCGACCGCCCACATCAGCGCCGACTGGCCGCGCGTGGACTCGGTCGCGTTCACGCGCGCGCCGGCGGCCAGCAGGGCGTTCACCGCCTCCAGGCTCCCGGCGCGCGACGCGGCCATCAGCGCGGTCTCGCCACTCTCGAGCGCGGCGTTCGGATCCGCGCCGGCCGCGAGCAGGCGCTCGACCAGCACACCGCGTCCGCGGGCGCACGCCATGAGGAGCGGAGTAACCCCCAGGTCGTTCGCCGCATTGGCATCCGCCCCCGCACCAATCAGCAGGTCGGCGATCTCCAGGTGCTCCCGGTGCACCGCCCAATGCAGCGCGGTGGCGCCGTCCGGCTGCCGCGCGTCGACGTCAACCGGTCCGGCCAGCAGCAACCGCACGGCGGCGAGATCCGCGGCCCGCACGGCCGAGATCAGCCGTGGCGTGGCGGGTGTGGGACCTGACTGGGCCCCAACGTCCGACCACGCCGCGAACAGGACGCTCGCGAGCGCCAGCGCGACCGCGGCCGGAGACCGATGCGCGCAGCGTGCCGCGCACGGGTTGGACGTGGTCGGGATCCGCGCCAGCATGCCGTTACAGTTCCAGCCGCCCGGTGCTGTCGTGCAAGGCGTCGAGCCGCATGCCCAGCTTCTCCGCCACGGTCAGGTGCAGGTTGGCGAGCGGCGTGCCGCCGGCGACGGATCGGCCGCTGCCGGTTCCGCCGTCGTACCGCAGATGCCGGCCGCCCCTGAGCCTTCCCGCGCCGCCGCCCGCCAGCACCAGCGGGAGGTTCCACGGCTGGTGGTCGCCCTCGGACATGCCCGCCCCGTAGTAGAGGATGACGTGGTCCAGCAGCGAGCCGTCGCCGTCCGGGGTCGCGGCCAGCCGGCCCAAGTAGTAGGCGAACTGTTCCGCGTGGTGCGTGTTGATGCGGATCAACTGCTCGCGGCTGATCGAGCTGTCCTCGTGCGAGAGCGGGTGGTGACCGCCGGGCGCGCCGATCTCGGGGTAGGTGCGGCTGCTGAACTCCCGCCCCACCATGAACGTGATGACGCGCGTCAAATCGCTCTGGTAGGCGAGCACCTGCAGATCGAACATCAGCCGCGCGTAGTCCGCGAAGCTCGCGGGCACGCCGGCCGGCTGGTCGAACGCCGGCAGCTCGCGCGCCGCCTGCGCCTCGACACGCTGGATCCGCCGCTCGATGTCTCGCACCGCGTCGAGATACTCGGTCAGCTTGGCCGCGTCGCTCGGGCCGAGCCCGCGGGCCAGGTCCGCCGCCTTCTCGCTGACCGAGTCGAGCAGGCTGCGGTTCTGCGCCAGCCGCGCCTGCTGGACCGCCGGGTCGGTGCTGCCGCCGTCGCCGAACATCCGCTCGAAGACCACGCGCGGGTTGTGCTCCATCGGAAGCGGCGTGCTCGGACCGCGCCAAGTGATGGTGTGGCTGTAGGTGCAGCTATAACCGCCGTCGCAGGTGCCGGCCCCCTTGTCGCCGGACTCCAGCGACAGCTCCAGCGATCCGAGGGCCGTGTCCTGCCCGATCTGCCGCGCGACGAGCTGGTCGAGCGAGACGTCGGCGAGAAAGTCGCTCCCCTCCTGCCCGAAGGGCCGCGGGATGGCCCCGGTCAGGAACTTGGTCGCGCAGCGGCCGTGAACCGCCCCGCTGCGTGCGGTCAGCCCGTTGACGTTCTGGGTCAACCCGGTCAGCACCAGGAGCCGGTCGCGAAACGGCTCGAGCGGCTTCAGGATCGGCGAGAGCTCGAACCCGGCGCCTGCGGCGGCCGGCGTCCACTGGTCGATCACCACGCCGTTCGGCACGTAGACGACGCCGAACCGGCGCACCGGGCGGGCGGCGGAGCGGTTGAGCGCGGTCAGCGCCGGCGCCATCCCGTCGAGCAGCGGCAGCGCCACCGCCGCACCGAGGCCGCGCAGCACCGTCCGTCGGGGAATGGCCTTGCGCGTGATGATCATGACTCCGACCTCCGCATCCGGAACGGCGTGCTCTCGACGATGCCCAGGATCAGGGACGACCAGCGGTAGTCGTCCTCCGCCGCGGCGCGCGCAATGCCGCGGATCACCGGACGATCGTAGTACTCGATCCCGCGGCCGAGAGCGTACGTGAGGAGCTTCTCGGTGACCGTCTCCACGAACTGCTCCGAGCGGTCCAGCAGCACCTGCCGCAGACCGGCGGGACCATCGAACGCAGTGGTCCCATCCGCGAGCACGGCCGAGGCATCTATCGGCAGGCCGGCGTCCCGCGTACGCCAAGCCCCCACCGCGTCGAAGTTCTCGAGCGCGAAACCCAGCGGGTCCATCGGCGCGTGGCAGATGGCGCAGGCGGCGTTGCGCCGGTGCTGCGCGAGCCGCTCCCGCACGGTGCGGGGCTCGCCCGCCTCCCCGCCCGCCGGAAGCGGCGGGACGTCCGGGGGCGGCGGCGCGGGCGGCGTGCCGAGGACGTTCTCGAGCAGCCACTTCGCCCGCAGCACAGGCGACGTGCGGTTGCCGTATGAAGTCGCGGCAAGGATGCTGCCGTGGCCGAGCAGGCCGCCGCGCCGGTCGTCCGGCAGCGTTACCCGCCGGTAATGGCTTCCCGTGACGCCGGGAATCCCGTAGTGCCGGGCCAGCCGCTCGTTCAGAAACGAGTAGTCCGCGCGCAGAAGGTCGACGACGCTCCGGTCCTCGCGCAGGTGGCTCTCAACGAACAGCTCGGTCTCCTGCCGAAAGGCCTCGCGGAGGTTCTCGTCGAACACGGGAAACAGGTTCGGATCGGGAGCGATGCCCTCGACGCTGCGCAGCGACAGCCACTGGCCGGCGAAGTTGTCGACGAGCGCACGCGACCGGGGGTCGGCGAGCATGCGCCGCACCTGCCGTTCGCGCGCCGCCGGATCGGACAGGCGGCCCTGGGTTGCGGCGTCCAGGAGCTGGTCGTCCGGAATGCTGCTCCAGAGGAAGAACGACAGCCGGGAGGCAAGCTCCAGGTCGGTCAGCCGGTACGGGGATCCGGGCGGGAGGCCCTCGGGATCGCGCTCGATACGGAACAGGAACTCCGGATCTATGAGGAGACGCTCGAGCGCCATCCGGATGCCGGTCTCGAAGCCGTCCGCTGCGCGGCCGGTCCGATAGAAGGCGAGCAGCGGCTCGATGTCACGGTCGCCGACCGGGCGGCGGTACGCGCGGCGGGCCAACGTCGCGAGGATCGTGCGGGCGCAGCCGTCCTCATCCAAGCGGGCGTTCTGCCGGCCGCTCGCAGCCCGGCCCGCAGGGCTCGTCAGCGTCTCCACATCCGCTCCGCCGCCGGGGCCGGCGCCGGGATCGCGACCCGGCCGGCAGACGAAGATGCGGGCGCGGCTCGCCGTCTCTCCCGGTCCGCTCGCGGCGTACGGGCCATCGATGGCGACGCTCTCCACCCCCGGCCCCTCCGGGCGCGGCGACGTGTCGGTGGTCTCGGTAACGGTGGCGCCGTACTCCCGCAACGCCGGCTGCAGCACGCCTTCCTGCTCCCACGACTTGCCGACGAACGACACCCCGACCATCCTCGCGCCGGCGCGCACCGGAACGCGTACGACGAGGTCCGCGTCCGCGCCGGTCCGGTAGTCGTCCCAGTCCTGGGTCGGATACTCGGCGTCGCCGGCGGCCACGAAAGTCCCTGAGAAGGTGACCGGCGCGGGCCTCCCCGGGGCCGCCCCGCCGACGGTGAAGCGCGCCACGCGCCGGCCGTCGAGCCGCAGGTCGAGGTCGTGCGCCTCGTCCAGGTTCACGATGTATTCGTAGACGCTCCGCTTCAGCCGGATGGTGATGACGTACTCGCCGTCGAGGGGAAAGCGGTGGCGGACGGCAAGACCGGCGCGCGACCCGAACGGCAGGTCCTCGTTCATCCGGTCGTTCTGGGTCATGGAGATCGGGATCCCGTAGGCCTTCGACGTGAAGCCCGGTCCGATCGTCGGATCGCCGACCGCGAGGCGGCTGATGCGCCGCGCCGCGGACAGGTAGCGCTCCATCAGCACCGGCGAGAGCGCAAGCGTGCCCGCGAGGTTGTCGAACCCGTGGCCGGTGCCGTCGGCCGGCAGCAGGGCGGCGCCGTCGACCTCCAGCGCGAGGAGGTCGCGGACGGCGTTCGCGTACTCGGCCCGATTCAGCCGGTGCGTCGGCACCCTGCCCGGCTCCAGCCGGGACGCGGCGGCGCGGTCCAGCTCGGCCTCGAGCCATGCCCGGAAGTCCTCGGACGCCTGCCGATCCGGCCGCGGACGCCCGGCCGGGGGCATCATCCCGCCGCGCAGCTTCAGGACGACCCGCTCCCACACGTCCGGCGCCTCGCCGACGCGGGAGACGTCCAGCGCATCGAGCGCCAGCCCGCCGATCCGCAGGCGCTGGTTGTGACAGGTGACGCAGTAGCGATCGAGGAGCGCGCGACGGGAAGCCGCAGCAACGGCAGGCTCGCGGGGTTGCGACGCCCGGACGCCGGCGGCTGCCTCCGTGCGCGATCCGGCCGCGAGGGCATCGAGCTGCCCAACCCCGGCCAGAGCCACGGCCAGACAGAATGCGGTTGCCCGCCCCATGGCCGCCATCTTATTAGAATGACCTGGACATGCGCATTCTTTGCTTTCGCGCCGGACCCGCCGCGCTGGCCGTCGTCCTCCTCACCGCGTCGCTCGGCGCCCAGGACCGCGGCCCGCAGCCCAGCCCCAAGGTCGCCCCGAGCGGCCGGGTGACGACGAGCGTGACGTTCGACGGCCGCGTGCTGCGCGACGGCGGGTGGTTCACCTACACCCCGTCCCATTCCGGGCCGTCACGCATCACCATCGACTACGGCCAGCCCCACGCGCGCGGGCGCGAAGTCTTCGGCGCGCTCGTCCCCTACGGCGAGGTCTGGCGCCTGGGGGCGAACTGGGCCACACGCCTGACCGTCGACTTCGACGTCCGCTTCGGCGAGCTCGACGTGCCGCGCGGGGAGTACACGCTGTTCATGCTCCCGCGCAAGAACCGCGGCGAGCTCGTCGTCAGCCGCCAGACCCGGCAATGGGGAACGGACTACGACCCGTCACGGGACTTCGGGAGGACGCCCATCGGTCGCCGCGCACTCGCGGAAACCGTCCCGAGCCTTGCCATCACGTTGGAGCCGAACCTGCCGGCTGAAGAAGGAGCCGTTCCTTCCGGGATGCTCCGCGTCACCTGGGGCGAAGCGGAGTACTTCACCGACTGGCGAATGCTCTGGCCGTAGCGCTCGAGGCGCAAGCCGCGTTGCGTTGGAGCGGCGATCCATCCCGCCCGTACCGCCTGGACCGACCGCGGCTCGAGCATCGCGTCGAAGTGCAACAGGAGGCTGCGCCGTAGAATGGCGTAGACTCCTGGTCAGGCTCGGTTGGGCGGCAACCGGAGGCCGCAGCGCGACCTTGTGGTCGCGTTCGGCGACGATTGTCGGGGCGCTACGCCGGCCCTCACCGACACGCGGCCCGAAGGGGGAGGTTCATGCATATCGAGGCGACGACCCGAGTTCGAACCGGCGCGGCGTTGGCGATTGTCGCGGCGATCCTGCTCACCGGGGCGGGCCTGTTGCCCGGCGGTATGGCGATCGCCCAGGACACCGGCGCCACCGGCGTGATCGCCGGCAGCGTGACGGCCGACCACGGCGACGTGCGGGCCCTGCGCGTCAAGGCGCATGACACGGTCCGGCGGATCGCCTACACCGTCTACACGCAGGACGGCCGCTACCGGATCTTCAACCTGCCGCCGAGCACCTACGACGTCACCGTGATCGAGGAGACGTTCGAATCGCCGACTGCGACCGTCGAGGTGAGCGCGGGGGCGACGACCACCGTTGACATCGCGCTGACCGCGCTCGGCGCGGGACCGGAGCAGGGAGCGGCGGCGCGCGGCGCGTCGGCCCAGCGCAACTACGGCGGCGGCGCCGCGGATGGTCGAGCGGCGGAGATCGTCGACTTCGACACCCTCTATCCGCCCCACCCGGCACGCGACGTCATGCTGCGCTCCTGCTTCGGCTGCCACGGCCCGGCCGGCTTCCACCGCCGCGGGCCGCGCAACGAGCGCGGGTGGCGTGCGGCGGTCGACCGGATGTTCGATATCGACGGCCGCGTGGCGAACATGGCACCCGGCGTGCCGCAGATAACACACGACCTCGTGTCGGTCGAGGAGAAGGATCTGATCATCGAGTACCTGACCGCCAACTTCGGGCCGGGATCGACGCCGCGGGACCTGGAGCTCGATCCGCTGATCCGGAACGAGGAAGCGCTATCCGAGGCGGTCTACATCGAGTACGAGCTGAACCGCGGACTCCAGCGCCTGCCCTCGAACGGCGCGCCCACGCGCGGCAGCATCCACAGCGTCTTCGCGAGCCGGGCCGAGCCGGGGGTCATCTGGGTGTCCGGCAACGGCTCCAACTCGATCATCCGCATGGACAGCCGGGACGCCGACTTCGAGACCCGCACGCAGGAGCTCTGGATCGAGAACCCGGAGGACATCAACGTCACGCCGCACGGCATCGTCGAGTACCGCGGGCGCGTCTACTGGGTCGAGCTGACCGGCGACCACTTCGGCGAGCTCGATCCGGCCACCGGCGAGATGAAGCGCTATCCGATGCCGACCAAGGGCGGCGGCCCGCACAGCGTCTGGGTCGATTCCCGCGGCAGCTTCTGGTACACCTACTTCGCCTCGGCCGGCCGGATCGGCCGTTTCGACCTGGCCGCGCAGGACTTCACCGAGTGGGAACCCCTGGCCGGATTCAGCGGCTACGGCATCGTCGTCGACCGGCAGGATCGCGTCTGGGCGGTCGGCCTGCACACGCCGGCCATCTACATGTACAACCAGGAGACGGCCCAGTGGCGGTCGTACCCGCTGGCCAACCCGGCGCGGCGCCCCGCCATCGACGCCAACGGCAAGATCTGGGCGGCGCACTACTTCGGCAACGCGATCTCGAAGATCGATCCCGTCACGTCGACCGTCACCGAATACACGCTGCCGCTCAAGGACGGCAATCCCTACGACGTCTGGCCGGACGACGACGACAACCTCTGGGTCGAGAACGGCATCTACAACTCGCTGGTCCGCTTCGACCAGAAGACCGACGAGTTCACCTACTTCCCGTTCCCGGAGCTGCAGGCGCACACCCCGAAGCTGGACCGCGACGCGGAGGGCACGCTCTGGTTCACCCTGCGCGGGCCGTCCGGACCGGGCGTGGCGGCGCTCAAGCCGCACGGCAACGTGCCGGCGCAGACCAACGCCGGCCAGTAGATACGCCACCACGTGGCTGGAAATCGTCCACTGCGTGGTTGATTTCCAGCCACGTGGTGGACGATTTCCGGCAAGAAGTGGGACGGTCGCAGGCTCGAAGAGACACGGCTGGCAGAGAGCCGGTTCATGCCCGGAGCCTCTCGCCGCCCATCGTAGTTCCGGCCTGATCCGGACTTCCGCGGATGTAGACTTCCATCGTGGCGCAAGGCTCCCGACCCGTCGTCGATCCGGTCATCGAGGTCTACAAGTAGGACATCGACCGGACCCTGCTGCGCGAGAACCTGAAGCTCAGCGTGGAGGAGCGTCTGCGCCAGTTGATGGAGCTGCAAGGTTCGCCGAAGAGCTGCAACGGGCCGGACGTGCGGCGCGGCACGCATCGTGACCGATTTCGCGACCCTGCTCCGCATCCTCGCCGACCAGGACGTCGCGTACATCCTCGTGGGCGCATTCCCGATTTCCCGGAACAGTGTGTAGGCAAAGATGGACTGTGAGGCTGGGGGAGGTTGAGCCGGTCTTCGGACAGACGGGGAGGGTGGTACTGGACATTACGGCTCGGACTGCCCATGATGGTGCGTTGAAATGGACAAGAGCGCCATCGACACCCCGAGCCGCGAGATCGATCTTCGCAACATTCCCGTCCACCTGCGCACTGCCCTCCGGCGGGCGCTGGAGTTTGAGGCGCGTGCTCCAGCGCCCAGGTCGGCAGAGGAAGCGGAGCAGTGCGAAGAGCAGCTGCGGGCCATCGCGGACGAGTTCTTCGGCGCCCCCCCTCACCCCCGTGCTGCAACGCGCGGTGCGCTCCGCCGCGGTTGGCGACGCGGCGAGCGCCCTCGTGCGCCACCTGCCCCGGCGGATGCGGAGCGACGGCCTGGAGACCGTCAACGTTCGCACCTCCCGGGGCACGACGGTGCCGGTCACGACGCCGTACTACCGCGAGAAACACGCCCGTCGGGCGAAGCGGAGGCCGGGACTCTACCCAGAGTTGCGGCTGTCGGCGACGTGGCGGCTCCGCCAGCTCGCCGGAGATCGTTCGCCAGTCGCTGATCATGCGCGCCAGCGGGAGCGGCGGTTCGATGGCGCGCGTGACCTGGTTGAGCACGAACTTGAAGTCACGCCACGCGCTCGGGGGGCGCCGGCGCCGGCACGTCGTAGCCCCAGGGGGAAATCGCGCGGGCGTGGTGGATCAGCTTCTCCACCAGCAGCGCCACGAACAGTTTCCCGTAGAGCCACGCCTTGGCGCTGTCGTCGTCGTACTTCGGCACGTGCCCCAACTGGGCCAGCGACTTGAAGCGCTTGAACACCAATTCGACCTGCCAGCGCAGGCGATACCACTCCAGCACGTCCGCGGCGGAAAAGGGTGGCTCGGGAAAGGTCGTGAAGACGATCACGTACTCAGCAAAGCGCAGCGTGGCCGGTTGCACCTGGTTGCCCTTGCGGGCGGCGTCTCGGCGGACTTTCAGGTGCGCCAAGCGGATGGCTTCCGCCGACTTGCGGAGCACGCAGACCCGGCCCGCAATCTTGCCGGCCGGGCCGCCATCGTCGCCCGGGACCGCGACCGTGATCGCCCAGGACCGGCCGGCGCCCGGACGCGTGACCGACCCCACCGCCGCAAGCAGGTCGAACGGCCGCCCGGCCGTCGTGCACAGCGGCAGCGACCCCGTGTTGACACGCACAATCAGCCGCCCGCCCGCGTCGACCACGTGGCGAATGCCCCGGGCCGTCGAATAGCCGCGGTCGGCCAGCACATGGTCGCCGGCGCGGATCGGGAACTGCGCCAACGATTCTCCCGTGCCCGGCCCCTCGGTCCCCGTCAGCTTGAAGAAGTCGCACGCCAGCGACGGCAGGCCCACGCTGTAGTGCAGGCGCCACAGCGACCCGCTCGGGCCCGGTTCCTTCACCGTCGTCGCATCCACGGCCCGGACCTGGAACGCGCCTCCGGGGATGACCGCCAGACCCTGCTCCTCGAACAGGCGGACACACAGCGCGTGCAACCAACCCTTGGATTTCTTCAGCCGCTTCAACAGCGCCACGTCGGACAGGTCCGCCAGATGCGCCTGCCGGGCCCGAACCACCGTTTCCCGCAACGAGTGTCCGCAGCCGAGGTGCAGCAGGAGGGTCCGCAGGAGGTTGTCGACCGTCTTGTCCTTGCGCAGCCCCTTCAACGCCCCGGTGTCCTGCGCCAACTCGCGCCAGTCCTGAGGGAAGAACGACACCAGCACATCCCAGTCCTCGTCCACCGTGCCGGCCTCCGTGTCATGCATCCACATGCCAGGATACGCCGGCCATGCCGCGAAAACAAGTTCGCGCCTATGTGGACTCTACCCCGCCTTGGTGGTGCTGGGCATCTACGACCGGTGCACGCCGAAGCTGGCCTCCGATGCAAGCCGCGCGGTCGCCATGCTCAGCTCGCTGGCCGAAGCGCAGGCGCAGCTCCGCTCCGACGGCATCGCCCTGGATATCAAGACCCTCCGCTCGACCGCCTATCGCTACGCTGCGCGGGCCCGAGCGGCCCAGCAGAGCGCGGCGTGCGGCCTGCTGGACCGCGTGACCGGGAAGCGGGTGGTCGTCTCCCTCGACGGGGGCCGCGTCCGCGTGAGGCGCAAGAAGCGTGGCCCCAAGACGAAGAAGGGGCGCAACCGATTCCATACCGACTGGAAGGAACCGAAGCTCCTCATCCTGTACGTCGTCGGCGACGACGGGCGACCGTCTCAGACGGGGGCCCCCGATCATCGACGGCACGCTCCGGGGACCGGAGGCGGTCTTCGCCCTGCTGTTGTCGTACGCGCGGCAGATCGGCCTCAACGCCGCTGACAAGGTGCTCTTCATCGCCGACGGCGCGCCCTGGATCTGGCGACGCCTCCAGCGACTCATCGCCGCGCTCGGGCTCTCGCCGACACAGGTGCTGGGGCTGATCGACTTCTATCATGCCGCAAAGCAACTCTCCGACGCGGTCAAGCTGCGCCGCTGGAGCGCGACGCAACGCACCCGCTGGCTCAACCGCACGCGGGGGCTGCTCAAGCGAGCACGGGTGGACGAGGTGATCACGGCCCTGCGGGAGCTGTGCCGCGGGCGCACGGCCGGCAAGATCCGCACGCACCTCAACTACTTCCTGAAGAACCGTCATCGTTTCGCCTACACCACAATGGTCGGGCTCGGGCTTCCGCGGGGCAGCGGTGCCGTCGAAAGCGCCATCCGTCGCGTCATCAATCTCCGCATCAAGGGCGCCTCCATCTATTGGCTACCGGAGAGCGTCGACGCGATTCTTCTCCTGCGGTCTTTCTATAAGTCCGGCAGATGGAACTGTTTGCAGCGGATGGCCATGACGCCGGTGGGTGTGAGCGCGTGACCGGGAAATCGGGAATGCGCCCCATCCTCGTCGGCGGAGCCGCCGCCACCGTCCACGGGTCGGCCCGGCTGACTTTGGACGTCGACATCGTCTACCAGCGCACGCCCGAAAACCTGGCTCGGCTCGTCAACGCGCTCGCTCCCTAGGCGCCCGGTCTGTGCGGCGCCCCCGCCGGCCTCCCCTTCCAGTGGAACGCCGAAACGCTCGGCCGCGGGCTCAACTTCACGCTGACGACATAGAGGACCGGATCCATTACTTGTTTGATGAATGCCAGTACGCCATTGGCGCACCGGTCCTCATTCTGCTTAGCCCATCTTTACCAAGATTAGGCGGTCGTTTTGCGGATTTGGGCGGTTTTCGGGGAGTGCGAGGCCTGTAACTTGTTGATTATAAAGGATCGGGTTTCGCCAGAGACGAATGTAGTGCCAGAATCGTATAAGAATAGTTGCCTGGGGCAGGGTGCGTCCGCTATGGTGGGCGCTATGTTCATTCGGCGCACCCAAACCCGGCGGACTGAGGACGGAAAGTCCTACTTCTCTTATCGCCTCGTGCACGCCGACCGCCTCGGCAGCAGCGTGCGCCAGCGCACCCTCCTCAACCTCGGTCGCCACTTCGATATTCCCCAGGCGGACTGGCCGCTGCTGTGCGCCCGCATCAACGATGCGTTGAGCGGTCAGGCGCCGCTGGTGGCCGATTGTCCGCCTGCCGTGGAGGAGGAAGCGCAACGGATCGCGGCGCAGTTGATCGCCCGCGGCGCGGCCGCGCCGACCGCCGGACCGACCGATGTGCAGCCGGTCGATGTCGACTCGTTGCGGCTGGTCCGCCCCCGCAGCGTCGGCGTGGAGCAGGTCGGCCTGTGGGCGCTCGAGCAACTGGACCTGCCGGCGCTGCTGACCCGGTTGGGCGTCAACGGCGCCCTGCGTAGCGCGGCCACCGGCGCCATCGTCGGGCGTCTGGCCGCGCCTGCCTCGGAGCGCGCGACGCACCGCTGGCTGCAGGAGCGCAGCGGTCTCGGGGAGTTGCTCGGCGTCGACTTCGAGACCGTCGGTGCGATGCAGCTCTACCGCGCCTCGGACGTGCTGGTGAAGCATCGCGAGGAGATCGAGGAGCACCTGTTCGACCGCGCGATGGGGCTGTTCGACCTGCAGCCGACGGTGACGCTCTACAGAGAAACTCACGGTGATCACTGACTCAGGCGGTCTTCACTTCGACCTCCACTCCAAGGTCCTGCAAACGCCGGAGGAGGTGCTGGGTGACGCGGTGCTTGTCGCGGTTCGCCAGGTACCGGCCGCCGAGGTCGTGGTAGTCCGTCTCGTCGCGAAGCATGAAGTAGGCGGCGGTCAGCATGGAGGCGGCGACCGCCACGATGGCCTTCTTCGGGCCGCGCCGGCCCTTGAGCCGTCGAAACTGCGCCTGCAGATAGCTCCCATTCTTCCGGGTCGCCGCCCACGCGGCCTGGACCAGCACCGTCTTCAACCAGGGAGTCGCGTGACGGATCCGGGTCGAGCGGCGCTTCCCCGCACTCTCGTCCAGCCGCGGGCACAGGCCCGCCCACGAGACCAGATGGCCCGGATCGGGAAACCGCGTCATGTCCACGCCGACCTCGGCGATGATCACCCGCGCGACCGTCTCACTGACCCCGGGCATCGTCGTCAGCCGCTCGGCGGCCTCGCGAAAAGGGCGCAGCACCTCGTCGGCCTGCTGCTCCAGTTTCTGCACGGCGGCGCGCAACGCATCGATCTGCCCCAGGTGCAGCTCCAGCAGGAAACGATGGTGCGCCGTCACCCGACCGTGCACCGCGGCGACGATGTCCGCACGGTCGGCCTTCACCCGGACGTTGGTGCAATCAGCCAACCGCTCGGGATCGGTCTCCCCGGCGATGAGCGCTGCGAGGATCGCTCGGCCACTGACGCCCAGAATGTCGGTGACCACGCGCGTCAACTTCACGTTCGCGCCTTCGAGCGTCTTCTGCAGGCGTTGCGTGTGCCGCGCGATCTCGCGTACCAATTGCTTGCGGGTCCGCGTCAGGTCGCGCAGCTCCTGGATCGGGGCCGGCGGCACGAAGCTGCCCCGAATCAGCCCGTGCGCCAACAGGTCGGCGATCCAGGCCGCGTCCTTCCGGTCGCTCTTGCGGCCCGGAACGTTCCGGATGTGCTGCGCGTTGGCGAGCACCAGCGTCAACGACGCTTCGTCTTCGAGGATGTGCCACACCGGCTTCCAGTACACGCCGGTCGCCTCCATCGCCACGTGCGTGCAGCCTGCCTCGGTCAGCCAGGCCGCCAGTGCGAGCAGACCCGCCGTCGTGGTCGCAAACTCCCGGTGCTCGGTCGTAACCTTCCGGCCCGCCGCGATGCGCGCGCACGCGTTCACGCACCGCGAGTGGACATCCAACCCGGCGCACCGGGCATGCAAGACTTCCATGCGTCACCTCCTGATCGCAAAGGCGCTGGCGTGGAGTCCGCCGGTACGAAATCTACAGGGCGCGCTCACCGGAACATCTCCGGTCTCGCAATACGGGGTGCTCGCGGGACTCCGGGTCCAACTAGAGAACGGGCTCTTGGCACCATAGAGAGAACGACCTCTGTGCCAGCGCCAAGCCCGTACACGATATCCTGTTTCATGAATACGTGGGTCCGGCGCCGCCGGGTGGAGAACTAGAAAGAAACTCAGAGCGCCCTCCCTGTTCAGGCGGCCTTCACTTCGACCTCGACGCCAAGGTTCCGCAGACGCCGGAGCAGGCTCTGGGTGACGCGCTGCTTGTCGCGGTTCGCCAGGTACCGGCCGCCAAGGTCGTGGTAGTCCGTCTCGTCGCGAAGCATGAAGTAGGCGGCGGTCAGCATGGAGGCGGCGACCGCCACGATGGCCTTCTTCGGGCCGCGCCGGCCTTTGAGCCGTCGAAACTGCGCCTGCAGATAGCTCCCGTTCTTCCGGGTCGCCGCCCACGCGGCCTGGACCAGCGCTGTCTTCAACCAGGGAGTCGCGTGACGGATCCGGGTCGAGCGGCGCTTGCCCGCACTCTCGTCGAGGCGCGGGCACAGGCCCGCCCACGAGACCAGATGGCCCGCACTGGGGAACTGGGTCATGTCCACGCCGACCTCGGCGATGATCACCCGCGCGACCGTCTCACTGACCCCGGGCATCGTTGCCAGCCGCTCGGCGGCCTCGCGAAAAGGGCGAAGCACCTCGTCGGCCTGCTGCTCGACTTGCTGCACAGCGGCGGTCAGCGCATCGATCTGCGCCAGGTGCAGCTTCAGCAGGAAACGATGATGCGCCGTCACCCGGCCGTGCACCGCGGCGACGATGTCCGCACGGTCGGCCTTCAGGCGCCCCTTGGTGCCTTGGTGCAATCAGCCAACCGCTCGGGATCGGTCTCCCCGGCGATGAGCGCGGCCAGGATCGCCCGGCCGCTGACGCCCAGGATGTCGCTGGCCACGCGCGTCAGCTTCACATTCGCGTCTTCCAGCGTCTTCTGCAGGCGCAGGGTGTGCCGCGCGATCTCACGGACCAGTTGCTTGCGGGTCCGCGTCAGGTCGCGCAGCTCCTGGATCGGGGCCGGCGGCACGAAGCTGCTCGGGATCAGCCCGTGCGCCAACAGGTCGGCGATCCAGGCCGCGTCCTTCCGGTCGCTCTTGCGCCCCGGAACGTTCCGGATGTGCTGCGCGTTGGCGAGCACCAGCGTGAACGAAGCTTCGTCTTCGAGGACGTGCCACACCGGCTTCCAGTACACGCCGGTCGCCTCCATCGCCACGTGCGTGCAGCCCGCCTCGGTCAGCCAAGCCGCCAGTTCGAGCAGACCCGCTGTCGTGCTCGCGAACTCCCGGTGCTCGGTCGTGACCTTCCGACCCGCCGCGATGCGCGCGCACGCGTTCACGCACCGCGAGTGGACATCCAGCCCGGCGCACCGGGGATACAAAACTTCCATGCGTCACCTCCTGTATCGCGAAGTGCTGGCGTGGAGTCCGCCGGTACGAAATCTAGAAGACGCGCTTCCCGGGCGATCCGGTGTCGCAATACGGGGTGCTCGCGGGACTCCGGGTCAAACTACGAAACGGGCTCTCGGCACCATAGTGAAACCGACCTCTGTGCCAGCGTCACGGCCTACACAATATACTTGTTTCATCGATGCGTGGGTCCGGCGCCGCCGGGTGGGAAACTACGACCTGACCAACACCTACTTCGAGGGCGAGGCGAGCGACCAGCCGCAGGCGCAACGCGGGCACTCGAAAGAGAAGCGCAGCGACTGCCCGCTGCTGACCCTGGGCCTGATGCTCGATGCCAGCGGCTTCGTGCGCCGCTCGAAGGTCTTCGCCGGCACCGTCCGGGAACACCGGACGCTGGCCGGGATGCTCGAAGCACTGGAGGCGCCGGTCGGCGCCCTGGTGGTGATGGACCGCGGTGTCGCCACCGACGCCTGTGTGACGTGGTTGCGCGACAACGGCTACCGCTATCTGGTGGTCAGCCGCGAACGCCACCGCCGCTTCGATGCCGATGCCGCCGTGTCGCTCCAGACGCAGTCGGACCAGACCGTGCACATGCACAAGGTGGTCTCGACCGACCCCGACGAAGTGCGCCTGTACTGCTACTCCGAGGAGCGGGCCGAGAAGGAGCGGGGCATCGTCGAGCGTTTCGCCTCCCGCTTCGAGACCGCCCTGACGAAGCTCAACGACGGGCTGTCGCGTCCCCGCGCGCACAAGCGCCTCGACCAGGTCTGGCAACGCATCGGACGGCTGAAAGCCAAGCATTCCCGCGTCGCCTCGCACTACCAGATCACCGTTACCGCCAACGAGGCCGGCGACCAGGCCGTCGCCGTCAACTGGACCCGCCGCCCCCAGGACGGCTCGATGGTTACCCATCCGGGCGTCTACTGCCTGCGCAGCAGCGAGACCGACTGGAACGAAGACGCCTTGTGGCGTACCTACACCACGCTCACCGACGTCGAGGCGGTATTCCGCTCGCTCAAATCCGAGCTCGGCCTGCGCCCGATCTACCACCGCAAGCCGGCGCGGGCCGACGGCCACCTGTTCATCACCGTCATCGCCTACCAGCTCGTGCAGGTCATCCGCACTCGGCTGCGCGCGCGCCGCGAACACGCCAGGTGGACCACGCTACGCCGCGTCCTCGAAGGCCAGCAGCGCGTCACCGCCACCTTCCGCCGTCCCGACGGACGCACGCTGCATGTGCGCACGGCAACCCAAGCCGAACCCGATCAGCGGGCCATCTACGACGCGCTCGGCGTCGACCCACATCCCGGCGGCGTCCGCAAGACGCTCGTCTGACCGACCAATTTCCCCGGTTCGTACGCGTTTGTAGTGCCACTCGAGCATTTCTGTCGGCGTAAACCACTGATTCTAAATTGGTTTAGTTTTGTGGTTGGTAAACTTGGGTTAGGACAGTGATCGATACAAAGTTGTCAACTTCATCGGGGTAACAGTTTGTAATTCCATTCCCCGTGAAACGCATCGGGGACCAGCGCGAGTGCGTCCATCTGTTCCTTGGTCACCGTAACGCCCGTCGGATACTCCCCGGCGTCGAGTTCGGCCCGGACCCGGAGCCCGGTGGCTGTCCGGACGTTCCCGATGCGGTCGACGATGGTCTCGTACGTCGTCAGCGGGGTGCCTGTTGCCGAGCGCGAGGAACTGACGGGTATGACCAGCTGGTCATACCTGTCAGTATGACCAGCATCGCGTTATGACAAGTGACCGTCGGCGAGACGGTGGCGGTCGGGGTCCAGCACGTCGTCTGCTGGTCATAATCAGAGGCTCGCCAGGAAGGCCAACAGCGAGGAGTCGGCCTTGAACCGCTGCGTTCGTTGACCGAGCGGCTCGAGTTTTCGCAGAGCGTCTTCCTTGAGTTGCAGGTCCGCCTCGACGTATTGATGGGTGGTTTCGAGTCGCTCGTGGCCGAGCCACAGCGCGATGGTCGCCATGTCGACGCCAGCCTGGAGCAGGTGCATCGCGGTGGTGTGGCGGACGACGTGCGGCGACACGCGCTTCGTGTTCAGGCTCGGACAGCGCTCGCGAGCTCGCAGGCAGGCCTGATCGAGCAGATGGGTGACTCCTTGTCGCGTCAAGCGGTCGCCCCGCGCGTTGCGGAACGCATAGTCGGGCGCGGCTTCGCCCTCTTCGTCGAACCACTGGCGCAGGCAGCGGCTGGTCCTGGTCCACAGGGGAACCGCTCGCTCCTTGCGGCCCTTGCCGAAGAGCTGGACGACCGCGGTGGGGCCGAAGCGTACGTGGGAGTGCCGCACGGCAATGAGTTCGGAGACCCGCGCCCCGGTGTTGTACAGCGTCAGCAGGAGGGCGTGGTCCCGCCGTCCGCCGTGGGTCGAACGGTCACAGCCTGCCAGGATGGCGTCCATTTCCGCACGCGTCAGGTAGGCGACCTGTCGTCGTGGCGTGCGTTTGCGGGGAATGGCCAGGACGCGAGACGCCAGGTCAACGCACTCAGGCGTACGTAGCGCTGCGAACCGGACGAAGGAGCGGACGGCGCCCAGACGCGCATTGCGCGACGCAATGCAGTTGGCGCGGTCTTCTTCGAGGTGGTCGAGAAACGCCAGGATGACGGGAGCATCGAGGTCGTCGAGCGTCAGCACCTCGGGCTTGCGCTGACGGTGCTGCTTCAGAAACGTCAGCAGCAGGCGAAAGGCGTCGCGGTAGGCGTGGATGGTCTGTGGGCTGACGGCCTTCTGCTGTAGGAGATGGTCGGCGAAGAACGCACGGAGCAATGGGCCGAGCGGGGCACGGACAGTCATGGCGCCCCCTTCCCGTCGACGAACGCCTCGAACCGCGCGGCGGCCGGTTCGAGCACCGGCGGCGTGGCCGTCAGATACCAGTAAGTGTCTTGCGGGCTGACGTGGCCGAGGTAGACGGCGAGCGCGGGGAGCCGATCGCGGACTACGACTCCTTGCTGCGACCAGGCGGCGAGCCTGCCCACGGCGAAGCTGTGGCGCAGCTTGTGCAGGCTGACCCCACGGGTGCCGACCCGCCCGCGCAGGCCGAGCCGGCGAGCCAACTGCACGAAGGTCCGGGCGAGGACGTGGTAGTGGAGTCTGGCGCCGCGTTCGGAGACGAAGAAGGCGCTACACAAGCCATCGTAGCCGAGAACCCGGCGTTGTTCGGCGTAAGCCCGTAGCGCGGCGGCGGTCGTGGGATGGAGCGGCACGAGGCGCGACTTCCGGAATTTGGTGTTCTGAATCTCCAGGCATGGCGGAGTACCGACGAGGTCGACGTGATCGATGTCGAGGCGAATCGCCTCGCCGCCGCGGAGGCCACAGCTCGCCAGCAGCCCGATCACGGTGGCGACGGTGTGCGGACGCAGCGCATTGGGCGGTCCGAGAGAGCGGGCGGCGTCCATCAGAGCAACGATCTCGTCGGGCGCGAGGATGCGCGGGGTGGGACGTTTGCACGTGCGAACCAGCCCGGCGCCGGGGACATCGACATCGGGCTCGGCGGCGCGGACCATCGTGAGAAACCTGCGCACGATGCTCAACCGCCCCGCGTGCTGGCTTTCGGTACTCGCCGAGGCCCACTCGACGGCAACCTGCGCAACCGGGGCGTCGTGGCCGCGCCGTTCGAGATGCTCGACGAAGTCCTGCAGGAGGCGTACTTCCCGTTGCATGGTGAAGCCGAAGGCGCGGCGCAACGCGACGTAGGTCTGCAAGTACTGGCGCCAAGCCTCGCCGGTCATCGTTCGCCTCCGGGCCACGGCAGGGCGATCGTCGCCAGGGTCTCGCGGTCCAGCTTCGCGTAGATGGTGGTGGTCTCCAGGCGGGCATGGCCAAGCAGGTCCGCGACTGTCTTCATCGGCACGTCGCGGCGGACCATCTGGGACGCAAAGGCGTGCCGGAACAGGTGGGCGCCGGGCCGTGGGACGATGACGCCAGCGCGACGCAGCGCCCGTGTGGCGATGGCCGTGACGGCCGACCCGCCGAGCTGCCGATACGGCGGCAGCGCAGTTACGAAGATCACGTCCGGCGGACTCGCCAGGGGCCGCGAGCGCAATGTGGCGACCAGGGCCGCCCCGATGTCGGCCGGCAACGGGAGTCGTCGCTCCTTTCCTCCTTTGCCGGCCACACGGACAACCCCGTTGTGCCAGTCGACATCCTTCACCGTGAGGGCTGCGGCCTCTGCTGCCCGGAGGCCGAGCCGGCTCAGCAGCAGCAGGATGGCGCGGTCACGACAGCCGTTGGGGCGCGTCTCGTCCACGGCGGCCAGCACCCGCTGCACGTCGTCATCGGCGAGGGCCCGGGGCAGTCTGGCGTGCTTCCATTCGCGGATGGTCGGCACGGCTCCCGCGATGCCGGCCGGAACCACGCCGTGGGCGGCCAGGAAGCGAAGAAACGTACGGGTGGCCGTGGCCGGGCTGCGGCGGGAGGACTGACAAAGCCCGCTTGCCCGGGCCTGCACGAAAGCCGCGATCGTCGGCACGGTGAGGCGGGACCAGTCGGGCGTCGGCGTCCCCGCGCACTCGGCAAGAAAGGCTGCGGCGTAGCGCCGGTACCTCCGCCGGGTCCCGACGACCAGGCCATGCGCTTGCACGAGGTGCTCGTCGAAGCGCTGCAGCCACTGCTCGGACTCGCATAGCGCGGCGACCCGGACAGGGCGTGCCGCTACCCCTCGGGTCCACAGATGCGCGGCCACCAGACGGACGCCGTATGCCACATCCGAGAGCCGGCCGCTCGGGCGCGTCGAAGACGGTCGCCGTGACAGCCCGGTCACGAACCGAGTGACCAGCGTCTCGTCAACGTCCGTCGCCGCAACGCGCTGCTGGGCCAGCCAGGCACTGAAGATCGCGGCGGCTCGCACGTACCGGCGCACGGTGCCCGTCGCGTACCCGCGCGTCATGAGTACGTCGACGAAGTCGTCGACCCAGCGACCCAACGGCCCGGACCGGATCTGGTCGCAGATGCGTGGGCGAACGGAAAGCGTTTCAAGCATGGTCTCCTCCTTGGTCCCCTGACACTGGGAACCCGCAGAGACCATGCGTACTATGTCAAGCTCGCGGTAGCGGGGATGCCCGCCACGCCAGGGGCAACGGCGCTCGGCTGACCGTCACTTGTCATAACGCGATGCTGGTCATACTGACTGAAACTGGACTCGGGTCGACCGCAAGATGTCGTGGTCGCCGGCGGCATCGTCAAGCCAACAGCGTGCGCGTGTGCTCACCGACGTCAAGGCGCGTCGCTTCGCTCCGCCCCCGCTCCGCAGGGCTGACGGCCTTGACGCCGGCTCCGCGCACGCTCGTCCAGATTGGCTCTTGCCGACGATGCTCACTCATACACCCCCTACATGTTGTGGTCGACGTCCTGTCCAGAATGACGCTCTTTCGGGCAACCGTTGACAGTGCCGCGCCAGTTCGCCGTGATGTGACAGAAGAGCCGGTGCTCGATCTTGTTCCACTTGCTGGTGCCGGGTGGAAAATGACTCACCTCGATGGTCAGTCCGGTCTCGTCGGCCAACTGTTGAAGCGCATGCTTCCAGGCGCGCAACCGATACCCGTTGCTCCCGCCCGCATCGGCCGTGATGAACAGGGTCGTGGCCTCGGGGTAGGCGCCGCAACCCATCTGATGCCACCAGTGTCGAATCGACGCCACCGCGAACGCCGGTGTGTCGTGGTCCCAGCCCACGCTCACCCAGGCTTCGTTGCGCGCCATGTCGTAGACGCCGTACGGAATCGCCTTGCCCTCGGCGTCGGTCGGGAAATCATGCACCAGCACCGCCGGCGGCGTGCCCTTCGGCTGCCATTCGCGCCCGCCGTTCTTGAAGTTCCCGACCAGCTCTTTCTTCTTCGTGTCGACCGAGATCACCGGCTGGCCGGCGGTCAGATGCGCGTCCGCGGTCTGGTTGATGTGCTCGAACTGCGCGTTGCGGTCCGGATGCGTGGCGCCTTCCTGCCGCTTGCGCGGCGATTGCAGCCGGTAGCCCAGGCGGTGCAGCAGCCGGCCCACAGTGGTCGAACTCACCCGCCACCCCTGCTCGTTCAGCGCCGCCGCCAGCTTTGCGCGACTCTTGCACGTCCAGCGCAGCGGCGAGGTCGGGTCTCCGCGCGTCAGCGGATCCACCAAGGCTTCGAGCGCGGCCTGGATGCCGGGTTGATCCTGCTGGATGCGAGGCCTTCCGCCTCCAGGGCGTCGGATGCGGTCCGTCGGCGCCTCGTCGCGGGAAATCTCCCGGCGTCCCTTGCGAATCGTCTCCCGAGCCAGACCGGTGGCCGACGAAACCACCGCGTCGCCGCCGTAGCCGATAGCGCGCGACTCGGCCGCCGCCCACCGGCGGCGACTGCGCTCGTCCAACACGGGCTCGACGGCGGCATACTTCGCAACAAGGGTCGCTTCCAGCTCGATGTCTCGCTTCATACCTCCAGTATGACCAGAAAATCGGCAGGTGACAAACTAGTTTAGGGCAGTGTCCTTAGCGCGGAGAGCTTCAAAGAGGCGGTCCCGCTTTGTCATACCGGGAGATGCGGGTCGGCGATACTACATTCGGATAGGTAACGGCCGATCTCCCGTCCGGTCAGACCCGTAGCGGTGTCACCGATGACGTCGCACAGATTCTGTAAAGTGGCGTCCTTCAGTTTCGGTTCAGTTTTGCCTGGCATTGTCTCACTTCAACGACTTGGCCGATAGCGTTCGGTGCAGCCCTTCGACTTTGTGCCGACACGGAATCAGAGAAGCATCCTGAGTTCGAGGAACCTGGCCTGAACTCTCTCCCAGGATGGATACGGCCGGAAGCAGAGTTGGCGGCACTGTGCCTCGTACTCAGCGCCGATCGCCTCGGCCAAGGCGGCTGGCGGAAACAGGGCGTCGCTATGCGCGAAACTCATGTCGTCGGGCGCGAAATAGCTCCGCTCGAAGTGCGCACGGCTGATCTCGTCATAGTCTGACTTGATTGCGGCGTACTCATCTGAGACAAGCATGGCGACCACGGCTTCCTGCGCGGCGAGATGGAACAGGTCGTAGTAGTGCCGTGCGTACGAACCAAGCGGCTGCTCGTCACGCTTCAGTAGTTCTACCTTCCCGTGAATGGCGAACATCTTCTCGACGAACGTGCGACGGAAATGAAGCAGGCGCATCGGGAAACTCCCTTCGTCCTCTGCTTCGAGCGACAACCCCTGTTCAGAGAGGAAGGTAGCGAGATACGAACGTAGCTCTACCGTTTCGGTAGGCTCCCGGCCACTCGCGGTTCCGGCTTCCACGAGCACCTGTCCTGAGACTTCTCCCCTTCCCCCGAAGCGCTGTGCGTAGATAAACCGGTCGGAACGACCGAACCCGCCAATCGTTTGGCTGCCGTCCTTGAGAAACGTCAACGCCGGATGCGCATCGAGTGAGTCCCTGAGCTTCTTGAGTTCCCGGTTAATCGCGTGTTTACCCAATTCCGGACTAAAAGCCATCGGATCGAGAAAGATGTCCACATCTTCCGAGAAGCGCTCAATCAAATCCCAACCCTTCGAGAGGCTGGTGCCACCCTTGAAGATGGTCTTCTCGCCGTCATTGGCCGCGATGATTCGCAGGGCTTCGGTGACGTAGTAGTCCTTTTCGATGATCGCCGGCCGCAGCCCGCTATCCCGAAAGTGTTCCGTCGCCCGGAGGACTGCCTGTTCGAAGTCGGGATGCTCGAACAGCTTCACGGTTTCCGGTCCCGTCCCTTCGCCTGCCAGTCCCGTGCATGAGACAGCGCCCTCAGCAGGCCGAACTCGAACCGCGAAACGGGATTCAGCGATTCCCGCAGGCGTCGGAGCGCAGTTGGCTTCTTGCCGAGTTCCTGACCGATGGCTCCGAGCATGGCACGCACACGCGGCGGTTCGGATCTGGCAACGTTGAGCAGTCGCTCGAAACGGCCTCGTTCGCTGAACAGCACCAGAGTACGCCGCACGGTCTCCGCAGGAGAAAGCTCACTGGTCCTGCCGGCACGTCGCAGGAAGTCGAGTAGCCCCGCATCCGTCTCGCACAGTCCTCTCCAGGCGTCCGGCCTCCTCGTGTGAATGATCGTGTCGTTGCCCAGGAGCTTTCTCGGCAGACTGAAGCCGCTCGTCGCCACTTCGGCCCGCCCGGGCGTCTGGGTCGTGAATCCAAGCAGGTTCGCGGCCACGATTCCGGAGGGAAAGACGGTCTTGCGCACGGCGGCAATGTTCCGGATAGCCGCCGTGTTCGGCAGGCTCTTGCCGAATGTGGTTTGCCGGGAGCGGTAGTAGACGCCTTTGCTCACCCGTTCCAACTGACCCTGCTGCGCCAACCGGGAGAGGGCCTTCGCGACCGCGGAGACAGCAGCGTCGGAGAAGTCCTCGTACCGCCACAGGCGTTCCCCGCCTTCTGCTATCCGTTGACGGACCTGGCTTGCGACCTGTCTCGGCTCCCGCGGTGACGACCGACTCCCAGCCATGCCCGCAATGTGAGGCTCAACCCGAATACTTGTCAAGTTTTAGAGCAAAAAAACTTGACAACGTGCCAGGCGGACGGGCCTGTACGCCGCCAAGTCGGTGGGATGGGAGGAGGGTTAGAACAGGCGACGTAAAGCGATTCCTGGCCGGTGATCGACCGGGCGCAACGAACCTGCTGCGCGACTCGCGTGCCGTCTACTTCGCTGCCGGGAGCTGCGCCCTGAACTCCGCCTCGAGCTCCGCCTCCCACGCGACACGCTCCTCGATCTGATCGCGGCGGGTCTGCAGGCAATCGAAGCAGAGGGTGCCGGGGACGGCGTGGCCCTCGTCGTCGGTGGAAACGCCGCGCTCCTCCATGATCTGCCGGAGCAGCGCCGCGGTGTGCTTCTGCGCCTTGTAGAAGTCCGAGTAGCTGAAGCCGTCGGCGATGGCGAGCGGCGAATAGCCGAGATCGGTGCGCGCGTTCAGGTCGGCGCCCTGCTCGACCAGGTACTCGACGACGTTGTTTGCGCCGCGGAAGGCAGCGCCGTGCAGGGCGGTCATGCCTCGGTAGTTCGCGGCGTTGATGTCGTTGCCGTGCTCGAGGCACAGCTTCACCGCCTCGAGAACCTCGTCCTCCTGGCCCGGCAGCGATCCGCCGTCCTCGCCCGGGTTCCAGATGGCGACCCCGGAGGCGACCATCAGCGGCGTCGTCCCGTCGGCGCTCGGCACCGTCGCGTCGGCGCCCGCGTCCAGCAGTACTCTCATCGCCTCGGTATCGGTCACCTTGGCGGCCAGGAAGAAGGGGGTCGCGCCCAGCCGGTTGAGGCGGTTGCGCTGGCCGTCCTTCATACCGTTGGTGGTCATCCGCGCGTTGACGTCACCGCCGACGTCGATCATCTTCTTCAACACGTCGATGCTGTCGACACTGCCGCTCGGGATGGGGCCCGGGAATCCGAAGCCGGTGTTCATCCGGCGGGTACGCGCGATCTGGTGCAGCGCGTTCCAGCCGGCTCCGGCCAGGTTCGGGTCGGCGCCGCGGTCGAGCAGGTAGTCGGCCAGCTCCCAGTTGGCGTTGGCCACGGCGACGACCAGCGCGCTCTGGCCGTCCGACAGCGTGTCGTTGATGTCGGCGCCGGCGGCCAGGAGCACCTGCACCGCATCGATGTGGCCGCCGCGAGCGGCGAACAGCAACGCCGTGAAGCCGGTGGGCGGCGGCGCGTAGAACAGGCGGTTACCGCCCGGCGCCCGCTCCACCGTCTCCGTCTTCGCGTGAAGGTCGGCGCCCAGCTCGGCCAGGGCGTGCACGGCGTCGGCGTTGTTGCGGGCGGCCGCCCACATCAGCGCGGTCTGGCCGCGGAAGCCGTCGCGGAGGTTCGGGTCGGCGCCCCGCACGAGCAGCACGCGAATGGCCGCGGCATTGCCGGTGCGCGCGGCGGTCATCAGGACCGTCTCGCCCTCCGGCAGGGCGGCGTTCGGCTCGGCCCCGGCGTCGAGCAGCGCCTCCAGGATCTCGGCGTTGCCGTTCTCCGCCGCCAGCGAAATCGGGCGCACGCCGTAGCGGTTTGCTACCGAGACGTCGGCTCCGGCTGCGAGCAGCAGGTCGACCAGCCCGGCATCGTTCTTGTGCACCGCCCAGTGCAGCGCGGTGGCGCCGTCCGGAGCGGTCTGGTTGACGTCGGCGCCCTGATCGACGACCAGCGAGCGCACCGTGTCGACATCGACCGCCTTGACCGCCGCGATCAGCGGTGCGTCCCGCCGGGCTGCAGCCTCCGCCGTGAGCGTGGCGGCCAGGCCTGCGACGAACACGGCCACGGCGACCAGCGAAGTCCGGACGTACGAACTCTTCCTGCTGTTGGCATGCATGACAACCACCTCGCACCGCGTCCCGAACGCCCATCCTAGCCCTGCCCGTGCCCCATAATTTTTCGCTGGACTTCATGCAGCCACTTCGCTACGGTGGCCGGCATGGAGATTCAGAATCAGGTCTCACGTATTCTACGGGACAACCTCGCCCGCCTGCGTGACGTGCTGGACGAGGCGGTTTCGCAGGGTGTCGGCAGCCTCGGTCAGGTCGCCGATCGCGTCTGTGAAGCGTTCGATTTCCGCGACGGGCGGGGCCGGTGGCAGCGCGCGAGCTGTTGCCGGGCGTTGTCCGACCTGCAGGCGGCCGGCCACGTCTCGCTGCCTGCGAGTCAGGCGGCTCGCGGCGTTGGGGGCCGGGCGCGGGTGCTTCCGCACCCGATGGCGCCGGCGGTGGACGTGCCGGGCACGGTCGGCAAGGTTGTGGGTCTGACCCTGGCGCTGGTTGAGACCGACGCGCAGCGCCAAGTCTGGAACACGCTGATGGCGTACGAGCACCCGCGCGGCGCCGGTCCGTTCGTCGGCCCGCAACTGCGGTATCTGGTGGGTTCGGCGCATGGTTGGCTGGGCGGCGTCGGGTTCGCGGCGAGTGCGCGGCGGCTGCGGTCCCGCGACGCCTGGGTCGGGTGGGACGACACGGGCCGGCGCGCGCACCTGCACCGGGTGTTGGGACTGTGCCGGCTGCTGGTGCGCCCCGGCATTGTGTGTCGCAACCTGGCCTCGCACGTGCTGGGCCGGGTCGTCCGGGCAGTCGGCGACGACTGCGAGGGTCTGTATGGCTATCGCCCCTGGCTGCTGGAGACGTTCGTCGACGAGACCGAACAGACGGGGGCGAGCGTGCGCGCGGCCAACTGGGTTCGGGTGGGTGAGACCTGCGGTCGCGGTCGCCAGGACCGCCGGCACGCGGCGCCGGAAACGCGCAAGGCGGTGTATATGTATGCCTTGGAGCCGGCGGGGCGCACCCGCCTCGCGGTGCCTGCACCGGTCGTGGCGCCGCTGGCGGTTGGCGACGGTCTCGACGCCGCGGTCTGGGCGGACCACGAGTTCGGCGGGGCGCGTTTGGGCGACGCGCGTCTGAGCGCGCGGCTGGTACAGAGCGCGCAGCAAATGGCAGAGTCTCCGATGCGCGCCATCACCGGCGCCGCCCACGGCGCCCGCGCGATGGTCAAGGGCCATTACCGGCTGATCGACCAGCCCGCCGACAGTGCGGTGACGGTCGACAACATCCTCGCGCCGCATCGCGAGCAGACGCTGCGCCGGATGCAGGCGCACGACACGGTGCTGTGCATCCAGGACGGCACCCGGTTGAACTTCACCCGGCGCGGGCAGACGCAAGGGCTGGGGGCCATCGGCTCGAACCAGACCGGGGCGGTGGCGCGCGGCCTGGAGTTGCACACGACCTTGGCCGTCAATCCCGACGGGGTGGCGTTGGGTGTGCTGCGGGCCGCCTTCGACGCGCCCGCGTCCCCCAACTCCGAGGCGGAAGGCGAGCCGACCCCAAAGCCGCGCGAGAAGCGCAAGGCGTTCCGTTGGATCGAGGGGCTGCGCGACTGCGCGCAGGCAGCCGAGCAATTGTCCCAGACCCGCGTGGTGTGCGTGATGGACCGCGAGGCCGATTTCCTCGACCTGTTCGTCGAACACCGCGCGGCTGCCCCGCAGGTCGACCTGCTGGTCCGCGCCAAGGCCGACCGCGTCCTCGGCAGGGAAAAGACGCCCGCCGGGCAGACGGTCTCACGCCGTCTGTTCGATACGGTGCGCAACGCGCCGGCCCGAGGCGCCGCCAAGGTCGAGGTGCAGCGGCTGAGCGCGCGCGTGAAGGCCAGCAAACAGGCCCGCAAGGACCGCCGGGCGGAGCGGGTCGCCGACGTGACGCTGCGCTACCAGCAGGTGCCGCTGCCCTGCCCCGGCGACGAGCCGGTCGCACTGTGGGTCGTCCACGTGCGCGAGGAACAACCGCCGCCCGCGGCCGAGCCGCTGGAGTGGTTCCTGCTGACCACTTTGCGTGTGAGCAGCGCCGACGACGCCACGCGCATCCTGCAATGGTACGTCCGGCGCTGGCGCATCGAAGAATACTTCCGCGTGCTCAAGTCCGGCTGCAAGGTCGAGGAGTTGCAGCACCACACGGCCGAGCGGCTCGAACGCGCCATGGCCATCAAGATGGTCATCGGGTGGCGCATCCAGTTGATGGTCCAACTCGGGCGCGAAGTGCCCGACCTGCCGGGCGACCTGCTGTTCTCCGATGGCGAGTTGCGCGTGCTCGCCACCTTCGCCCGCTCACGCAAGCTGCCGCCGCCGGCGCGCCTCGGCGACGCTGTCGGTCTGGTCGGGCGCCTCGGCGGGTGGCTCGGACGCCAACGCGACCCGCCCGGCGCACAGTTGATGTGGCACGGCTACACTCAACTGGTTGCCATGGCCTTCGCCTTCGAACTGCGGGACGAGTTCGGATGACCTCCTGCTCACTACAGTCCAGCCCCGGACATCCGGGGCACGGGCAGTCCTAGCCCGAGAATCGTCGCCTGCGGGCTCCGATTCCCGCCCAACCGGGCCTAACTAGTGTTCGGCGGAAAACCTAACTAGTGCTGCGCCATGATTAAACGTTCGGGTGTGCGGTGCTGTGATTCGTCGATGATTGCTCGCTGTAACCCATGTCCGTATCCGAAGATGATGACGTGACGCACCACTAGGAGTCTGCCCCGTTCCTACGGCGCAAACTCCTAGCCCGAAAACCGTCGCCTGCGGCTCCGATTCCCGCCCAACCGGGCCTGTCCGGGAGTCTACTCCGTTTCTACGGCGCAAACTCCTGGCACGGCGTGCTCCGCCCCCGGCGATCCGTGACCGCCGGGTAGAATGACGGCCATGGAGAAGCGCAAGCTTCCCGTCGGCATCCAGACCTTCCGCCAGATTCGGGAAGAAGGCTACTACTACGTCGACAAGACCGCCTACGCCCGGCGACTCGGGAACGACGCCGGCAAGCATTACTTCCTGTCGCGCCCGCGGCGGTTCGGCAAGAGCCTGTTCGTGGACACGCTCAAGGAGCTGTACGAGGGCAGCGAGCCGCTGTTCCGCGGACTGGCCGTACACGACGGCTGGGACTGGTCCAGGCGCCACCCGGTAGTGCGGCTGAGCTTCGGCAGCGGCAACTTCAAGCGGCCCGGCGTCCTCGAGGAGATTGCAGCGGCGCAGATCGAGGACATCGGCAGGCGGGCCGGCGTCGACTCGCGCGGCGGCAGCGCGCCGGTGCTTTTCCGCCGCCTGATCGAGACGCTGAGCGAGCGGGCGGGCCGGCGGGTGGTCGTGCTGGTGGACGAGTACGACAAGCCTATTCTGGACGCACTGGACGCACCGGAGACCGCGAGAGCCAACCGCGACGACCTGCGCGGACTGTACGGCACGATCAAGGACTGCGACGCCCACGTCGAGATCACCTTCATCACCGGGGTGAGCAGGTTCAGCAAGGTGAGCCTGTTCTCCGGCCTGAACAACCTCACCGATCTCACACTGAACCCGCACTACTCGGCGATCTGCGGTTACACCGACGCGGACCTCGACACGGTGTTCGCCCCGGAGCTGCCGGGCCTGGAGCGGAACGAGATCCGCGCCTGGTATAACGGCTACGCGTGGCGGGGAAGCGAGAACGTCTACAACCCCTACGCCATCCTCCATCTCTTCGCCAGCCGCGAGTTCGAGGCGCACTGGTTCGAGACCGCAACGCCGCGGTTCCTGATCGACACGCTGCTCCGGCGCGGCTTCGCAGCTCCCAACCTCGAGAACGTCCACGCCGACGCCGCCCTGCTGTCGACCTTCGACGTGGACGCCATGCCTGCGGAGGCGCTGCTGTTCCAGACCGGCTACCTGACCATCGTGGACGAGGAGCGGCGCGACGGGAGGACGCTGTACCGGCTCGCGTACCCGAACCGGGAGGTGCGGCGGGGCATGAGCGAGAGCCTGCTGGACGCCCTGGCGCCGCACTGGCGGTCGGCGGGGGACGCCGGCGCACTCCGCCGGCTTCTCGCGGCGCAGGACTGGACCGGCGTCGAGGCGCTGTTCCGGCGGCTGCTGGCGGGCATCCCGCACGACTGGCACCGAAGAAACGACATCGCCCACTACGAGGGGTACTGGTCGAGCGTGTTCTACGCCTGGTTCCGAGCCTCGCTGGACGACCTGGCCGTGGAGGACGCCACCAGCCGCGGCCGACTGGATATGGCCGTGCGCCTGGAGGAGAACGTCTACCTGTTCGAGTTCAAGGTGGCGGAGCGTTCGGAGGAGGGCGCGGCGCTGGCGCAGTTGAAGGAGCGCCGCTACGCGGACAAGTACCGCGCGCCGGACCGCATGGTCCACCTGATCGGCGTGGAAATCAGTGCCGAGAAACGCGACGTCACGGCCTTCGACGTGGAACGCGGGGCACGCGAGAGGCCGGGAGTATGATGCCGTGTGGATCGACGCAGGCTTCCCGTCGGCATCCAGACCTTCCGCCAGATTCGGGAAGAAGGCTACTACTACGTCGACAAGACCGCCTACGCCCGGCGACTCGGGAACGACGCCGGCAAGCATTACTTCCTGTCGCGCCCGCGGCGGTTCGGCAAGAGCCTGTTCGTGGACACGCTCAAGGAGCTGTACGAGGGCAGCGAGCCGCTGTTCCGCGGACTGGCCGTCCACGACGCCTGGGACTGGTCGAAGCGCCATCCCGTCGTACGCCTGAGCTTCGCCGGCGGCAACTTCAGGAGGCCCGGTGAGCTGCAGGCCAGCGCCATGCAGCAACTCGCCGCGGCCGAACGCCGGGCCGGACTCCCGGCCTCCGACGTTCCCACGCCCGCGGGACGCTTTGCGGACCTTCTGGAGGCGCTGCACGACCGGACGGGCGAGCGCATCGTCGTCCTGGTGGACGAGTACGACAAGCCGATCCTGAACGCGCTGGAAGGTCCGGCGCCTTCCGGCGAGCGCGGTGAAACGCCCGCCGCCGACTCGCAGGCGACCGCCAACCGCGACGACCTGCGCGGGCTCTACGGCACGCTCAAGGACTGCGACGCCCACGTCGAGCTCACCTTCATCACCGGCGTGAGCAAGTGCAGCAAGGTCAGCCTCTTCTCCGATCTCAACTTCCTCACCGACCTCACCCTGAATCCGCACTACGCCGCGATCTGCGGCTACACCGAGGTCGATCTGGACACCGTGTTCGCACCCGAGCTCCCCGGCCTCGACCGCGACCAGATCCGCGCCTGGTACAACGGCTACAACTGGCGGGGACCAGAGCGCGTCTACAACCCCTGGGCCATCCTCCACCTGTTCGCCAGCCGGGAGTTCAAGGCGCACTGGTTCGAGACCGCGACACCCCGCTTCCTGATCGACACGCTTCTCCGGCGCGACTTCTCCGCCCCGGACCTGGAAGGCCTGCATGCGGACGATGACCTGCTGTCGGCATTCGACGTGGACAGGGTGGCAACCGAAGCGTTGCTGTTCCAGACCGGCTACCTGACGATTACGGCCGAGGAGAACCTGGACGGGTACGTGCAGTACCGCCTCGGGTACCCCAACCGGGAAGTGCGCCGGGGCCTGAACCGGGGGCTGCTCGACGCGCTGGCCCCGAACTGGCGGTCGGCGGGAAGCGGCCTCGCGTTGCGCCGGCTGCTGGCCGCCGAGGACTGGAACGGCCTGGAGGCGCTGTTCCGAAAGCTGCTGGCGGGCATCCCGCACGACTGGCACCGCAGGAACGACATCGCCCGCTACGAGGGGTACTGGTCGAGCGTGTTCTACGCTTGGTTCCAGGCGTCGATGGATGGGGTGTCGGTGGAGGACGCCACCAGCCGCGGCCGACTGGACATGGCGGTGCGGCTGGAGCAGAACGTCTACGTGTTCGAGTTCAAGGTGGCGGAGCGTTCGGAGGAGGGCGCGGCGCTGGCGCAGTTGCAGGCGCGGCGCTACGCGGACAAGTACCGTGCGCCGGGCCGCATGGTCCACCTGATCGGCGTGGAAGTCAGCGCCGAGACGCGCGACATCACCGCGTTCGACGTGGAGCCCGCCTGAGCGCCGCCCCGAACGACGCACTCCCCCACGAAAGTCCAACCGCTCGCGGCGGGCTGCCGACCGCCGCCACTCGACTATCGGATGCAGCTTCCCGGCTCACGCCGCGCGTCCCGTGAGCGGGAGACGCGCGACGTGATATTCGCGCCGGGACTGTTCTCTACACCCCCGTCAGCGGCCCGGTGCTGTCGGAGATGCTGTCGACCTTCACGTTCACCTTCTCGAGCAGGGTCAGCCCGAGGTTCATGAACGGGGTGTGCAGGTCGTAGACGAGGTGCCGGTTGCCGGCGAGCTGGCCGCAGCCGCCGCCCATCAGGGTGATCGGCAGGTTGTACGGCGTGTGCTGGTCGCCGTCGCCCATGCCGGCGCCGTGCAGCAGCATGACGTGATCGAGCAGCGTGCCGTCGCCGTCCGTGGCGTTGCGCATCTTCTCGACCAGCCTGGCGAACAGGCTCATCTGGTACTGGCTGATCTTCGTGTACTGCGCGATGTTGTGCGGATCCTGCTGGTGGTGCGACACCGTATGGTGCGCTTCCGGCACGCCGATGTTCGGGTAAGTCCGCCCGCTCGTCTCACGCGCCATCTGCATGCAGCTCACGCGCGTGATGTCGGCCTGGAAGGCCAGCACCAGCATGTCGTGCAGCAGCCCGACGTGCTCCTCGTAGTCGTCGGGGACCCCGGCCGGCTGGTCGACGGCAGGCAGCGGCGTGGACGCCTGGTTCGCCTCGGTGCGCTGAATCCGCCGCTCGATCTCGCGAATGGACTGCAGGTACTCGCCCACGGTGGCGCGGTCCTGCCCGCCGACCCGCTTCTCGAGCCGGTGGATGCTCTCGGTCACCGAGTCGAGGATGCTGCGGTCGGTCTTCATCTGCGCGAGGCGCGCCTCGACGCTGCCGCCGTCGCCGAACAGGCGCTGGAAGACGACCCGCGGGTCGCGCTCGTGGGGCAGCGGAGTCGTCGGCGACAGCCACGACGTGGAGTTGCGGTAGGCGCAGCTATAGCCGTTCTCGCAGTTGCCGACCTGGTAGTTCGACTCGGTGGTCAGCTCCAGGGAGCGGAGCGCCGTATCCGTGCCCAGCTTGTCGGCCGCATACTGGTCGATCGTCTTCCCGGCGCGGATGTCGGCCCCTTCGGTCCGCTTCGGCAGGATGCCGTTGAGCCAGCCGCCGTGCGCCCGCGTGTGGACCCCGCCGCCCTCGTTGGGGCTGACCACGCCGGAGTTGCTCAGGCCGGTCACCACCGTCAACTGATCGCGGTACGGCGCGAGCGGACTCAGCACCGGAGTCAGGTCGAAGCCCGGCCCGCCGGTCCCGGTCGGATGGAAGTTGCGCGGAAGCGTCCCGTTCGGCACGTAGAAGAACGCGAGGCGCGGCACGGGCGCGGTCACTGTCCGGGCGGAAGCCGAAAGCGCCGGCACCATGGCGTCGAGCAGCGGCAGGGCGACGGTGGCGCCGAGCCCGCGCAACACGGTCCGGCGAGACAGCGATTTCTGGGTCACGATCATGACTGCGCTCTCCTCATCAGGAACGGGTCACTCTTGACGATGCCGAGAATGACGGTCTGGAACCGGTAGTCGTCCGCCGCCGCCTCGCGCACGATGCGACGCAGCGTCGGCATGTCGTAGGGCTCGAGGCCGCGGCCGAGGGCGTAGGTCATCAGCTTCTCGGTCACCGTGGTGACGAACTGCTCGGCGTTGTCGGCCAGCGCCCGCCGCATCCCCACGACGTCCCCGAAGGCCCGGCCGTCGGGCAGCACGCCGGATGGATCGATCGTGTTGAACGATTCGTCGACGACACGCCAGCGCCCGATGGCATCGAAGTTCTCCAGCGCGAAGCCGGTCGGGTCGATCATCGAGTGGCAGGCCGAGCAGGCCGGGTTGTTGCGGTGCGCCTCCATCCGCTCGCGCAGGGTCGGGCGCCTGGCCTGGGTCCTCTGGTCGTTCAGGGCCGGGATGTTGGGCGGCGGATCCGGCGGCGGCGTGCCGAGCAGGTTGTCCAGGATCCACTTGCCGCGCAGCACCGGCGACGTCCGGATGGCGTGCGACGTCAACGTCAGGATGCTGCCGTGCCCCAGGATGCCGCGCCGGTTGCCGTCGGCCGGGAGGTCGACGCGCCGGAAGTGGCTGCCGGTCACGCCGGGAATCCCGTAGTGCTCGGCCAGCCGCTCGTTCAGGAACGTGTAGTCGGCCGTCAGCAGGTCGACCATGCCGCGGTCGTCCCGCACGATGCGGTCGACGAAGAGCTCCGTCTCGCGCAGCATGCTCTGGCGCAACGACTCGTCGAAGGCGACCGAGAACGGATCGCCGGGACGGATCGTCGTCTCCAGGTTGCGAAGCTGCAGCCACTGGGCGGCAAAGTTGGTGGTGAGCGTCGCGGACCGCGGGTCGGCCACCATCCGCCGCACCTGCCGCTCCAGCTCGGCCGGGTCGCCCAGGCGGCCCTGCTCCGCCGCATCGAGCAGCTCGTCGTCGGGGATGCTGCTCCAGAGGAAGAACGAGAGCCGCGAAGCGAGCTCCAGGTCCGGGACGCGGTACGGCTCGCCCGGCGCCGCGGCGGCCGGGTCGGCCTCGATGCGGTAGAGGAACTCGGGGCTCACGAGCAGGCGCCGAAGGGCCAGCTCCACGCCATCCTCGAAGCTGCCGCCGCGGCGGCCCTGCCCGTAGAAGTCCAGAAGCACCTGCATCTCATCGGTGGAGACCGGACGCCGGTAGGCGCGCCGAGCCAGCCCCGCCAGAATGTCGTGGGCGCACGACGCCTCCCCGGCGGTATCCGGCGGGCGGCAGGTGAAGATGCGCTCGCGAGACGGGGTCTCCGTCACGCCGGAGCCGCCGTAGGGGCCCGTGATCGTCACGCTGCGCACGAACGGCTGCTGCCCGGCCAGACCGCCGGTGTTGCCGGCCACGCGCGGATTCGGGAACGGCTCGCGGACCTGCTCCACCAGGGCGGACGGCTTCTTGAAGAAGGTGACGCCCACCTCGCGCGGGCCGGCCGCGACCGGCAGCCGGAAATCCACGGTGGAGGCCTGGGCGTAGGGATTGTCCGGCGCACCGTCCCGCTGCGGGCCCAGGGTGACCAGCTTCACCGCCTCGCCGTCCAGGGTCACTTCCAGGTCGTGGTTCTCGCGGAGGCGCCGCGTGCCGGTCAGCTCGACCCGCACGTCGTACTCGGCGTCCCGCGGAAACAGGTGCTCGATGTAGAGGCCGCCGCGCGTCCCGAACGGCAGCGCCTCGACGCGGCCGTGCTGCGGCAGGTCCTGCGCCGCCTCGTAGGTGTCGGCCGACATCGCCGGCGGCGCGCTGCCGACGGCCAGACGGCTGATGGTGCGCGCGGCCGCCAGGTAACGCTCCATCAGCGACTGCGACATTCTCAGGATGCCGCCGATGTTGTCGAAGCCGAAGCTCGCGTCGTCGGCCGGCAGGAAATCGTCCGCGTCGAGCTCCACCGCCAGCAGATCGCGGATGGCGTTGCGATACTCGGTGCGGTTCAGGCGATGAAAGGTCGCCGTTCGACCGGGATCGCGGGTCTCGGCCCAGGCGCCGTCCAGCTCGCCCTCGAGCCAGGTCAGGAACGCCTCGAGCTCGGCCGCATCCGGCCGCGGCCGCCCGGCCGGCGGCATGACCCCACCGCGCAGCTTGCGGACCACTTTCTCCCACGCGTCGGCATGGCTGCCCACCTCGGCGAGATCGAGCGTGTCAAGGGTGAGTCCGACGGCGCGGAGCTGTCCGACGAGCGGGGACGCCGCGCGGCCCCGGCCGTTCACCATCCCCTCGTTGTGGCAGGTGACGCAGTAGCGGTCGAGCAGCGCGCGGTGGGAAGCGCTGTCGGATGCCGCGACGGCCTCCGCCGACGGCGCGGCGACGGCCTCCGCCGACGCGGTGACCGTAGCCGCAGGCTCCTGCGTCCCCGATGCCGCGATGGACATTCCCGCGCCCGCAAGCGCAAGCACCAACACGAGCAACGCCACACTGGTCTTCATCACGAGGGCGCACCTCACCCGCTTGATTCTCAAACCTCGCATGCTATTTGGTCGGCAGCAGGCGTGTCAACGACTACCAGATCTCCGTCAGCGTCAGGCTGAACCCGGTCAGCGACGGCCCGGCGGAAACGTGCTCCGGTGCGCGTAGACACTCGACCGCGGCGCCCGGGCGGTGGATGTAGACATCCCTGCGCTGCGGATCGATCAGCCAGCCAAGGCTGACGCCGTTGTCGATGTACTCGCGCATCTTGTCCTGAAGGACCTGCAGACTGTCGGTGGGCGAACGCAATTCCACGACGAAGTCCGGACACAGCGGGAGGAACCGGCTGCGTTGCCGGTCAGACAGGGCATTCAGACGCTCGCGGAGGACCCAGGAAGCGTCCGGAGAGCGAATCGCGCCGTTCGGCAGCACGAAACCGCATGAGGAGTCGAAGCTGGTTCCGGCTCCGTTGCGCCTGGCCCAGTTCCCAAGTTGTCTCACGATCTCCGCGTTCCTGCGACTGGTCTCGCCTCCGGCCGGCGGCATGATCGACAAACCTCCCCCGGCCGCGCGCTCGATGCGCAACTCGCCGTTCAACCGACACAGCTCGTAGAACTGATCGTCGTCGAGCTGGGCGACCGGCGGGAGCGCCAGAAACAGTGCGCCTTCGCCATCGGCGCTTTCGAGGTTCGCGTGCCGCGAAGGTAAAGCCATCGTCGCCGGCTGTCCAGTGGGCCGACTCCCAGCGTACTACACCCGGTGCTGCCACCGTGCTCGAGCACGGCGACGCGCTTCCCTCCTCATCCGAGTATCGGGTCATCGAGGTGGGGGATAGTGGCGCGCCTCCCTGTCATCGCGGGCGATGATCTCGTCACGGCAGTCGCCAGGATCGGATTCGCCCTCGACCGCATGGAGGGAAGCCACAGGAATTCCTGGAACTCATCCGTTGACCATCCGCACACCGCCCGTGGATCGCGGTGGCAGTCCTCTCGGAGCGGTCCGGTGATAGGCTCGTACGATACATATGACTCTTACGCGACGGTCGGTCATCAAGGGCGCCGGCGCGGCCGGCTCGCTGCTGTTCGCGGGCGGACTCCCCCTCCGCACGGAGGGGGAGCAACTCCCCGCGCAGGCGGCGCCCCTCGACTACGCGCGGCTGTCGTCCGCGCTGCTCGGCGTCGAGTCCACCGCCCTGGAGCCGGCGCCACGGCCGGGTGCAGCATCGCTCGCCGACACGTTCCACGCCCTGTGCCGCGAGGCCGCGCCTGAAGCACTTGCGGCGCTGCTGGCCGAGTTCGGGCAGGCCGCGGCCGGCGGAGCCGCTCCGCCGGCGCTCGCTCGGCGCCTGCTGGAGACCGGGGGAAGCCCGCGGTCCGACGGCGTGGGCGCGCTGGCGCGGCTGACGATGTTGATGTGGCTCTACGGCGTCTGGTACGGCGGTATGGAGACGGCCCGCATGCCGCGCTCGGTCGCGTTCCTCGGTTCAGCACACCGGACCGACGTGGTCGTCTCAGTGCACGCCTACCGCAACGCCTGGATCTGGCGGTTCGCACAGACCAGCCCCGCGGGCGTCGCGGGCACGCCGGGCAACTGGTCGGAACCGCCGCCGGAGCTGGCGCAGTTTCTGGACGGGGCCTGATCCCCGGTCCGAATCGACACGCAGCCTTTCATGGGCACGACACGACAGCAGCGCTACGACGCCGTCATCGTCGGCTCCGGTTTCGCCGGCGCCAACATGGCGTGGCTCCTCGCCCGGGCCGGCAAGCGCGTCCTGATTCTGGAGGCGGGACCCGGCCTCGACTCGACGCACGGCGAGCTGCTCGAGCGCTACATGCTCAGCACACTCAAGACACCCACGGCGCCATATCCGCCCGACGCCGGCGCTCTCGATCCGAGCCGCACGAACGCACCCCGGCCGACGACCGAGGCGCTGATACTCGCGTGGAACGACCCGGCCCGCTCGTACCTGGAGTACGCATCCGGCTCGCTGCCGTTCGGGAGCACGTCCGAGCGCCTCGCCGGGGGAACGGGAAACCACTGGATGGGGACGGCGATCCGCATGGACGGCGCCGACTTCTCCCTGCGATCGACCTACGACCACGGCCTCGACTGGCCGCTCGGCTACGACGACCTGGAGCCGCACTACCGGCAGGCGGAACAGCTCATCGGCGTGGCCGGCGACCGGACCGAGCAGGAGGAGGTCAACGGCATCCCCTTCGGCGCGGGCTACGACTACCCGCAGGGACCGATCCTGCCCTCTCACGGAGACCGCCTCTTCCAGGCGCGTGTGGACGGCGCCGCGGTCGCGGCCGACTCTCCGTCCGTGGCCCGCACCACGTCGACCCCGGCAGGCCGCAACGCCGGGCCGTTCATGAACCGGAGCCCCTGCCGCGGCGGCACGAGCTGCACGCCGATCTGTCCCGTGCGCGCCAAATACGACCCGCGAGAAGCGCTACGGATGGCGCTCGACACCGGCCGCGTCGAGCTGCTGGCGAAGACGGTGGTCGACGCCGTGCACGTCGACGATGCCGGCGCCGTCACCGGCCTCCACTTCCTCACCTACGACGACGTCTCGGTCCCGGCCGCCACCGGCCGGACCGGCGAAGGGGTCGCCACCGCCGACGTCTACGTGCTGGCCGCGCACGCCATCGAGAACGCACGCATCCTGCTGAACAGCGAGCGGATCACGGGCCGGGCCGTCGCCAACTCCTCCGGGCTGGTGGGACGGCACCTGATGGACCATCCCGTCTACCTCGCATGGGGCCTGACGCCGGCCGCGACACCGTTCTACGGCTACCGCGGGCCGCAGTCGACCTCCGGCGTGGAGACGTTGCGGGAAGGCGCGTTTCGACGGCGGCGAGCCGCCTGGCGCATCGAGCTGGGCAACGGCGGCTGGACCTGGCCGATCGGCGATCCCTACGTCACCGGCGCCGACTTCGTCTACGGCCGCAACGACAGCGGCGTCAACCCGGAGCGGCGCATCCTCGCGAACCGGGAATACATATCGACCGTCAACGGCATCCTGACCCGGCAGTTCCGGCTCGCCTTCCTCGTCGAGCAGGAGGCGGACCCGTCCAACCGGGTCGAGCTGTCGGACACCTGGACCGACAACCTGGGCATACCGCGACCGCGCATCACCTACGGGGTGTCGGACTATGTACGGGCGGGTTTCGCATCGGCACGAGCCGCGACCGAGCGCATCATGGCGCTGCTCGGCGCGACGGATCACACGGTGACCGGCGCCGTCGCCCCCACCGCGTTCCGCTACGAAGACCAGGACTACAACTACCGCGGCGCGGGTCACATGTGCGGCACGCACATCATGGGATCGGCGCCGGGCAACTCGGTCGTCGACGCCTCGCAGCGGACCTGGGACCACCCCAACCTGTATCTCGCCGGCTGCGGATCGATGCCCAGCGTCGGCACCCAGAACCCCACCCTCACGATGCTCGCGCTGGCCTGCCGCACGGCGGACGACATCCTCGCCCGGCTGGGATGAGAGCCCGTACATGGACTCCCAGGCGCCTCTCCGTCAGCTCCGCCCAGTGCCCCGCCGGCCCGGATTGGCCGCGATCGGTTTCCGCCGGCAGTCTGCGCGGTAGAACGGCGTAGACTGCTGGAGAGGCTTGGCTGGGCGGAAAGCGGAGCCGCGAGGCGACGGTTTCCGGGCTACGATGAACGGTCATGGGTGCGTTCGAGGTCGACTGCGAGCTTCAGGATCTCACCAGGAAACAGCCGCCGGTGAACATTGCCGGGGTGGTGGTGGACACCGGCTCCGAATACACCTGGCTCCCGGAGAAGCTGCTGGCGCAGGCGGGAGTCGGGGTGAGCAAGAAGGATCTCGCTTTCGTCATGGCGAACGGCACCAGGATCACGCGCGACGTCGGCTACGCGTACCTGCGCAGCAGCAGCTTCGAAACCGTCGATGAAGTGGTGTTCGCGCGTCCTGGGGATCTGCGTTTACTTGGTGCGCGCACGATCGAGGGCTTCGCGGCCCTGGTCGATGCCCGCCGGAAACGGCTCGTCGCCTCCGGGCCGCTGCCCGTGGCGGTGGGAACCCCGTCGAACCATCACTCTCGCCACCGGAGGTGACACATGCGCCGTGCAGGCTCTCTCTTGGTACTGGCGTGTCTCGCGCTGCCCGTGACCGCGGCCGCGCAGGACCCTTTCGCGGACGTCCCCAACGAGCCGCGCCCCGAGGAGTACCTCCACTGGGACGCCGAGACCGTCGCCGGCTTTCAGGCCGATCTCGATGAAGCGCTCCGCAACGGCGAGGGCATCTGGGGCACCCCGTTCGTGGTCGCGACCGCACTTCCCCGCGCCGACCACCGGCCGCACAGCGTGCAGATCATTCACCGCGCCGGCTACACGCAGCCGGAGATCCACACCACGAAGTGGGACCTCTACGTCGTCCTGAAGGGCGCCGGTGCCGTGCTGGTCGGCGGCGAACGGGTGAACTGGATCGAGGGACAACCTCCCGAAGGCCAGCGGCCGCAGCTCGAAGGCGCAACGACGTTCGAGGTCACCGAGGGGGACATCCTCCACGTGCCCGCCCGGTCGTGGCATCAGGTGGTCGTCCCCGAGGGCGGCGCGATCACCTATGCGCTGATCAACGTGTTCGAGTGACCGCCGGCGCCAAGGCCCAAGGGACCATTCCCCGCGTGTGCGGGGAAGCTGAGGCGCGGGGCCGCAAGGTCGAGCGCGACCTGGGTCCATCCCCGCCGCTACGGGGCAGTCACGCGGTTGGGTGGCCGCGTTGGCTGCGGTTACTACGATCGTCGGCTTGGTTGCCCAATCTGTCAATGAGGAGCGTTCGCACTTCGCGGACGTCGTTCTCGACTTTGATCGTCCGCTCCGCGAGGTCGTCTACCCTGGTTCCCAGGTCGTCGATTCGCCGGTTCACGCTGGTGTTCAGGTCGTTGATCCGGGTGCTCAGGCTCTGGTTCAGCGCATCGATCTGGCGGTTGGTGCTCGTCTCGAGCGCCTCGATCTGTTGTCTGGTGCTCGTCTCGAGCGCCTCGATCTGTTGCCTGGTGCTGTTGTGCAGCGCCACCGTTACTGTCAGCAGCACCGCCGTGCCTGCTACGACGGCCGTGATGATTGCTGTCTTGTCGCTCATCGTTCTTGCCCTCACGATAGCATGCCGCCTGTTGGTCTGCCGGACCGCCGCACCGTGGTCTGTCTCCGGCTTGACGGGGCGCCCCGTCAAGCCGGTCGAGTAGGTTCCGGCGTTCACGGCTCCTCCCCGCGTGTGCGGGGAGGCTGCTTCGGAAAGCAGAGGAGAGTGCTGTGTGAAGGGCCCATCCCCGCGTGTGCGGGGAAGCCGGGTCGGCCAGACGTGCAGGGTGGCCGCTGGCGGCAACAGTCGGTCCAACGCGTCCCGTACTCGGCTGTGCAGTTGCTTCGCCGCGGCACGCGTCGGCACCGCGAAGTACAGGCCATCCACGAGGCCGGCACGCCACAGCGCAGCGAAACGCAGGACAGCCGTCTCGGTCTTTCCGGATCCTGTTTCGCTCTCCAGAATCAAGAGCGGCCTGTCGAGCGGAGCCGCAGACACGGCGCGCTGCGACGGGCGCGGCTCCTGGTAGTCGAACAGCATTCCCACGTCCGCCACGGCAGCGTCCGCCGACCAATCGAACCGCCGAAACCCCTTGCCCCTGACTGCATCAGTCGTGATGCGACGGGCACGCTCGACATAGTGCGGATCCGGATCCGGCTCGTATTCGAACGCGTCCTCATCCGACCCGAGCTGGTCGGCGAGAGCTACGACCCCGGCGAACAAATGCGCCAGCGCCGGCACGTCGGGCATGGGTGGCCCGTCTCGGAACGCATCCGGGAACCAGGCGCGGCCCCGCTGTCGCAGCAGCTTCGCAGTCGCGCGGGGGTCGTAGCCCGCGAACGGCTTCCACAGCTCAGGCGGTCCTCCTCCCGACTGCGTTGGTCTGCGTGCCGGGCGGCCATGATGGGCGAGCATCGCGTGCAGCAGGCAGATGACGCCGGCCCCCCATTCATCGACGATCTCATGCAGACCGAGAAGCTCGCAGATGTCAGACTGATCGAAGCAGAGCAACGCTTCTGCGATGTGTCCGGCCGGTCGTGGCGCTGTACGGGAAGGCTGGTTCGGACGCGTTACCTTGAACTGGAAGCCGGTGTTCAGCTTGCCAAAATCATGCAGGAAAGCGAGGAACGTCAACCGGGCGGCGATCGTGTCGCAGACGCCGTTCGCACCGGCCGCCCGGACGAACCGCGCCCGCAAGACGGGATCGCAAAGCAGCGCTTCAAAACACGCTGCAACGTCAGCGCAGTGATGTTCGAGACGGTGGATGCGGCCTGACGACTCGTCGAACTTTCCCCATGCCTCCATCATCACACGTCGCGGTCTCACGACCCGTCGGACCCGCCGCGATGGCTGGCGGATGATGCGTGGGCAGCGTCGGCCGTCTCGGACCGCACGTGACACGCACGCGCGAACCAGACGCGCGATGATCCGCATCAGTCTAGTCAGCGACCGGAAGCGGCCGCCGCGCTCAACGTGGTCGACCCTCATGCGAGCACTGCGGACATGGTGAAACCGCCTGTAACGGCCGCACTTCAGGCGGCGCAATTCGATGCGTGCGCCGACTACACTGCAGAAGTACGCGCCGTATCTGCACTACGACCGCTACTTGGCGGCGGGCTATCCCATCGCCACCGGGGTCGTCGAAGGGGCGTGCCGGTACCTGGTCCGCGACCGGATGGAGTTGACCGGCGCCCGCTGGCGCCTGGTCGGCGCCGAAGCGGTCCTGAAGCTGCGGGCGCTACGGGCCAGCGGCGACTTCGACGCATACTGGGATTTCCACGAGGCGCGCGAATACGAGCGGAACCACGCCCAGCGATACGCTGATGGGACAGCGCCGCCGATCAGCGAGCCGCCCCCGCCGCCCTCTCCACCACGCCTTCGACGCGTCAAGTAGCTCTTGCCGTGACGCTCGCAGAAGCTCCCTGGGTCGTCGAGGAAGAAGAGCCACACCCAACAGGAGTACGAACACTCTGAGCCAGTGGCGGCGGTCGGCGGCGTCCAGCGCGAAAAGCCCGTCGTTGTGCCCGGGCAGGTCGAGAACGGCCGCGAGATCGATCTCGCAGAACTCCTCTGAGACCGACCGTGAAGACGTCTCGGAGCGAGTCCTCGAAGGCCTCCAGCGAGGCATCGGTGATGGCCTGCCACTCGTCGAGTTCGACAATCGAGGCCTTCAGGAAATCGTTGGCGAACAATCCACCGTTGAGTGGCTTCATCATTCTACGAAGCGGTCTTTGCGGGCTTTGGCTCGCCGAGCAGGCGGAAAGGGGCCGCTGACCCCTTGAACGGCGGGTCGGTGGGACGACCTCGAGGATTCCTTGATTCTCGTCCGCTTGGGCTGCCTATTCGGGCCACGTCTCGAGGCCTTCGGCCGTAGCCGCCTGCGTCAACTGATTGTCGAAGCAGGCGAACACGATCTCGTCTTCTGCGTCTTCGCGTTCGTCCCGCCACGTGAGCGCCGCCGCCAGTTGCGCAGCGTCGTAGGCCCGCAGGTCGTGTTGCCACGCCAAGTCGCCCGCTCGTGCTGCCAGCGTGTCCGTCACCCTGATCCTCGTGAGGTCGGGCCAGTCCTCCAGGAACTCCCGGTGGGCCTCCTCGGCTTCGTCTGGATCCATGTGGCCGGTCCGGACCGCCTTCTTCAAGGCGGCTGGTACTTCGACCCGTGTGATCAGCGCAGTTCCGACGATCGGTGCGCTGTCTAGTCTCGCGACTACAGCGGGCGACTCCTCTTCCTCGACGTAGCGCTTCACGAGGGCGCTCGAGTCCGTGTAGAGCATTCTCACCTGCGGTTTTCCCTGATGATGTCGGTCATGCTGCCTCCGCCGCGCAGCCGCGCCTTCGGCTTCCTCTTCTTCAGCCGCCGACCGCTCCAGGCGATTGCCGCACCTTCCTTTGCCTCACTTGCGCTCGGTTCCGGGATGAGGCGTGCAACCCGTCGGCCCCCGTCCGTAAGGAGGAGCGTCGTACCGCTCTCCACCTCGTCCAGGCACCCGTTCAGGTTCGCCTCGAGTTCTTGGATCCCCACGCATCGCTCTCGCATTCTGCGCTCCCTCTGTAAGCTCTACTTTAGCTGAAGCGTCTGTCTCCGCACCTCTGGTGCGGCTCGCGACCGTCGGTCGGCGTCGGTCCGTCCGAAACCGCGCTCATCAGTCGCTTGCTTCAGACCCCGTCGCGCCTACTGGTCGGCGTCTCACTGCTCGGGTGCCCGTATCGTGGTGACGGATCGCGGACGGTCGATCGCGACCATCGTTCCGATCGCGCCGGCTCCCGACATCGCCTGGACGCGGCAAATCGTTGGCCGGAGCCGGCCCTCTACAGCGCGGGCTGCCGGCCGCACCTGGCCGCGATCTCCCAGTCCCCGCCCTCGGCCTGCCGCCAGTAGCGGGTGACCGGCAGTGCCGGTGTGTCGTCGTAGGGATCGATCTGCACGAAGCCGTAGCAGGGCGCGAGATGCTCGGGTCGCAGGGCGCGCAGCAGTTCCGCGTCCGAGAGGTCGTGGGCAGCGCGAAGACGTCCGAACTGCACGGGCGTGATGGTCCGCTGCCACGGGCCGCCGTTGATCACGACCGGCGAGAGGGCGTCACGAACCGGCGAGAAGCCGTCGACGATGACGGTGCGGCCCAGGCGCGTCGACTCCAGCACGCTCTGGCGCCAGTCGACCAGGTGCGTGTGGTTGTGCACGAAGACGGCGATGGGACGCGCGGTGGCCGGCGCACTGGCCTGCGCAGCCTCCAACCGTCCCCCGTAGATCAGGTCGCGTGTCCGCCAGAAGTAGTCGAACAGCCCGCCGCGGCTGTCCGGCAGGCGCGGGCATTCACGCACCGGCGGCCCCTGCGGGTCGAGCTGCGTGAGCACCCGCTCGAAGCGGCGGCGGGCACGGCGCGCGGCCGCGCGGTAGTCGCAGAGAGCAACGAGCTCGTCGTCGCGCGACTCGTCCATCGGCGCCGCCAGCAGACCTGCCTCGTGCGCTCTCTGCGCCAGCGGCTTGAACCGGTCGTCGTTCGGTAGCGAGTCGACCAGAAATGCAGGCCCCTGGGCCCGCACCGCGGCCAGATCCCACATCGCCGGTTGCACGTCCCCGGCGTCGAGGTCCACCCGGAACTGCTGCCACGGCATCCGGAAGAGGACGTAGCGCAGCAACTCAGGCGCCGCCGCACCGAGGTCGGCGGTCCCCTCGGCAGCCAGCCCGTGGGTCAGCCCGGCGCCCTCGTCGGCGAAGTTGTCGATGACCGGGTAGCGCGCCTCGTGCTCGTCGAAGAAGGCGTCGACGGCGCGGGCCCGCGGTGACCGTGCCAGATGCCGGCGGCCGGCCCGCTCGATGAACGGTTCCGGCCACGTCTCGAAGCGATCCACCCGCCAGCCGATCTGGTGGCCGTGCTCGACGTATATCCGGCCGTCCTCGGAGCGCCAGGACCCGCCGGCCGCCACCGCAGCCCGTGCCTCGGGTGCGCCGAGCGCCTGTTCCACCCGTCGCGCCACCGACGGAAACAGCAGCGCGGCGTCGTGCTCGCCGGGCACCAGGAAGAGCCGGTTCGATCCCGATCCCGCGAACGCGGCGAGGGCGTCCACCGTTCCGGCGTGCGCCGCCAGCACGCGTTCCAGTCTCGCGAGCGCCTCGGGCTCCGTGCAGCCGAGCGCCGGATCGTCGGTCGCGCAGTCCGCGTCCGGAAGCCGGTCCAGCTCGAAGGTGTCGCCGTTCAGGATGAGGTCGGTCGCTCCCCCGCCTTCCGCATCCAGCGCCTCGAGAAAGGCCGCGAGATCGTTCCCCCAGCGGAAATCCTCCTCGACGCGCCACTCCCCCGCCGCGTCCCGGCCGAGGCCCATGTGCAGGTCGGCGATGACCGCGACGAGCCGGGGTGAGCCGCCCTCCTGCTCGGCCGCCAGCGCCACGGTCGACGACCCGGCCTCCTGCCACAGCGGCGCCGTCACCGCGGCGCAGGCCACCGCCACCGCCACCACGACAGCCAGGACCGTCCCCGCCGGCAGCAGGACCGGACCCGCCGGCGGCGCGCCGGGCCGTGTGCCGTTACGGCGTCGCGGCGAGCGAGAAGCGGACGATTTCCTCATCGTTGCGTGCAATCACGTGCCGGTTGGCGTAGGCCGGATGCGACCAGTTGACGTACGGCCCCTGCGCGCGGCGACGCACGTAGGGACTCGTCGGGGCGATCAGACGCGTACGGCTGATCTCGTCGTAGCCTTCGGGCGAGAACCGGGCGATGACCAGGTCGCCGCCGTCGGTGTTGATGAAGTAGCGGTCGCCGTGGCGGACGAAGAACGCCGTCGCCCAGCGCGCGGGGTCCTGGATGAGCGCGTCGGTCTCCCAGACCCGCCGGCCCGTCCGCAGCTCCAGGCAGCGCAGGATGCCCTCTCCGCTGACGCCGTAGACGTAGTCGCCCTGGATCACCGGCGTGCTCATCACCGAGTCGAGCGTGTCGAAGACGCGCCCGTACTGCGGGTCGCTCTCGCCGATGCCCTGCCAGATCAGCGCGGCGTCCGGATGGCTCTCGGCCAGCCGCAGCATGCGTGCTCCGCCCCACTGCGAGGTGACGAACAGATACGGCTCGGCATGCACCGGGGTCGGCACGCTCATCCCCATGTCGACGATATGCGGCACCTCCCAGTAGACGGCGCCTGTCTCCGGGTCGAGCGCGCTGATCGCCCGCGGGTGCCAGATGATGAGCTGCGGCACGCCGGCCGCATCGATGAGGAAGGGCGCCGAGTAGCCCGGCTCCCAGTCGGACGACAGCGCCTCCCAGAGCACCTCGCCGGTGTGCTTGTCGAAGGCGATGACCTTGGCGTCGGGCTCGCCGCCCACCAGGCAGATGAGCAGGTCGCCGTCGACCAGCGGCGCGCCGCTGATGCCCCACGACGGGATCGAGGCGTAGAAGTCCTGGACGTAGTCCCTCTCCCACAGGACCCGGCCGTCGGCGACGTCGAGGGCCAGCAGGTTGCCCATCGCTCCGAGCGCGTAGACCCGGTCGCCGTCGACGGTCGGCGTCGCGCGCGGCCCGATGGCGTAGGCGAGCTGGAGCCCGGCGTAGTTGGTCTCCCACTCGTGCGTCCAGAGGATCGCCCCGGTCGCCTCGTCCAGGGCGAGGATCCGCTCGACGACGGCGGTGGTGCGGGGGTCGGCGCGGAGCGCGTCGGTGACGAAGACGCGGCCGTTCGCCACCGCCGGCCCGGCGTAGCCGCCATTGATCGGCACCCGCCACGCGGCGCTCAGGCCGCCGTCCGGGAACGTCTCGAGGATGCCGGTGTCGGTCCAGACCCCCAGCCGCCCGGCGCCGCGCCACTCGGGCCAGTCCGCGGCGCGGAGCGGCCAAGTGGTCGCAACGGCGACGACGATCGCGACGACGACCTTCACGATGGCGTGCATCTGCTCATCGTCTCACAGTCGGCGATACCCCGCGTCACGCCGGCAGCCGGAACGCGATCAACTCCCCCGAATAGCCGGCGCCGCTGACGGCGACCACCAGGTACTGCACGCCGTCGAGCAGGTAGGTCATCGGCGATCCGGACTGCTGCGCCGGCAGGAACACCGTGCCCACCTCGGCCCCGCTCGCCTTGTCGTAGGCGCGGAGCATCGCGCCACGCTCGCCCGAGGGCGTGGTGTGGGTCCCGGGATCGCCCGCGATTAGCAACGTGCGGGTCACCAGCGTGCCGACACTGCCGGGCTGCCCGGTGCGGGGGATGTCGAGGCCCTGCAGGGCGGGGTGGTTGCGGATGTTGTCCGGCGTCTCCCCGTGCGGAATCCGCCACAGGATCTCCCCGCGGTCCATGTCGATGGCTGCGATGATGCCGTACGGCGCCTTTTGCAACGGCAGCCCCTGGATGGTGAGCCGGGCGCGCTGGCGCTCATCCGCGGTCAGCGGCGGCCGCGGCGGCACCTCGAACTCGGTGCGTCCGCCGCCGGCGCTCGAGCCCGCGCCCCCGGAGGTCCGCGGTCCCGCGACCGCGTTGCCCTGGATATAGGCCATGTCGGACTGCCCCGCATAGGGGGGCACGATGCTCAGCAACCCGAGCGAGCTGTTCGACGACACGTAGAGAATGCGGGTCTCGGGATCGTAGGAGCCGCCGGGCCAGTTGGAACCGCCGCCCTGGGCGGGGGCCATCAGGGTGCCGATCGGCCCACCGAGCCGACTCACCACCGGCGGCGTGAACATCGGTCCGAGCTGGTAGAACGACGCCCGCTCCACCGCCGCGGCGCGCAACTCGGGGGTGAAATCGATCAGGTCGTCCAGCGTGACGCCCTGCCGGTCGTAGGCGGGCGGCCTGGTAGGAAACGGCTGCGTGGGCGAGTACCACTCGCCGGGCACGTCTCCCGCCGGGACCGGCCGCTCCTCGATCGGCCAGATCGGCTCGCCGGTCTCGCGGTCGAAGACGTACAGGAAGGCCTGCTTGGTCGGCTGCGCCACCGCCTTCACCAGCTCCCCGTCGATCATCAGGTCCAGCAGGATCGGCGCGCAGGGATTGTCTTGATCCCAGATGCCGTGATGCACGAACTGAAAGTGCCAGCGGCGCTCGCCGGTGTAGAGATCGACCGCCACCAGGCTCTCGGCGAACAGGTTGTCGCCCGGCCGGTTGCCGCCGAAGTAGTCGCCGGTGGAGGTCTCCACCGGCAGATAGACCAGCCCCAGATCCACGTCCACCGAGATCTGGCCCCATACCCCGGTGTTGCCGGTATAGACCGCCGAGTCGGCCAGCCACGTCTCGCGCCCGAACTGGCCCGGCCGCGGGATGGTGTGGAAGATCCAGAGCCGCTCGCCGGTGCGGGCGTTGTAGCCGCGGACGTAGCCCTTCACGTTGGTGCGACTGCGCGGGTTGCCGCCGGTCCGATGGGCGGCGCCGACGATGATGACGTCGCCCGCCACGATCGGCGTCGCATGCAGGCCGATCTCGCCGGTTACCGGATCGATGAACTGGTCGGCCTCCTGCTTCAGATCGACCATGCCGTCCATCCCGAACTCGGGGACCGGCCGGCCGGTGGCGGCATCGAGCGCGATCAGCCGGTAGCCCGGGGTGACGTAGACGACCCGAGGCGGCTCGCCGTCGGCCTCCCAGTACGCCAGCCCGCGGCCGGACAACTGCCGCGGCGCGGCGGCGCCGCGCGCCCCCTCGTCGAGGCTGTACATCCAGCGCATCTCGCCGGTTGCCGCGTCGAGAGCCACCACCGCCCGCCGCGACCCGGCGGTCGAGTACATCACGCCGTCGACCACGAGCGGTGTCGACTGGAACCGGTACTCCGGTACCGGACCGAGGTTGTCCGTCTTGAACCGCCAGGCCACTTCGAGATCGCCGAAGTTGCCGGCATCGATCTGATCGAGCGGCGCGTAGCGAGTGTGGCCGAGATCACCGCCGTAGGTGCGCCACTCGCCGCCGGCCGCACCGGTCTGCGCCGCCGCCGTCGCCACTGCCGCCAGACAGACCGCCACCGGACCGATCGAGCGGATGATCTTGGACATGCGGCCAGTATACGCGGGAATCCCCAGCCGCAAATGCGAGCGCCGGCGGCGGGGAACCGACCATGCGGATGGACGAACATACTGTTTTTTCTACTTAATGCGGTGTGCGGCTTGCTTTCCTCAGATCGCGCCCGCGAGCTCAGTCGTTTGCGGCGAGCCCTGTCCCGGCCGCATGGCTCGCTGATCGTCGTCTATGGGCGGCGCCGGTGCGGCAAGTCGCGGCTGCTGCAGGAGGCGCTACGCGGTCACCGGCACGCGTACTACCTGGCCGATCTCAGCGACGCCGCCATTCAGAGGCACGCCCTCTCGGTCGAGGCAGGGCGTGTCGTACCGGGCTTCGCCGCGGCCTCGTACGGCGACTGGGCGGCCGTCCTGGACACATGGCGCATGCGGGCCCCGGCAGATGCCTGGCTGGTACTCGATGAAATGCGCTACCTGGCCCAGGTCTCTCCGGCGCTGCCGAGCATCATCCAGAGGATCATCGATACGCCCGGGGAACGGCCGTTACGTCTGCTGGCGTGCGGATCGTCCCAGCGCATGATGCACGGTCTGGTGCTGGACGAGACCGCGCCGCTGTACGGCCGCGCCGCGGAGAGCGTCCAGGTTGCTCCGATGCCGCCGGAGGCGCTGCCCCACGCACTGCAGCTCGACGCCGAGGAGAGCGTCGTCGCGTACTCCATCTGGGGCGGGCTGCCGCGCAACTGGGAACTCGCCGCGGACTACGGCTCGACGTCCGAGGCGCTGGCGGCGCTCGTGCTCGACCGCAACGGGGTGCTCCACAGTGAACCGACACGCCTCCTGATGGACGACATGCGCAGCGCCGTGCAGGCCAATTCGCTGCTCGGGCTGATCGGCTCCAGGTGTCATCGTCTCAGCGAGCTCGCGGGTCGCGTCGGCCAGCCGGCCACCAACCTGAGCCGTCCCCTGAGCCGGTTGATCGATCTGGGCTATGTACGCCGGGAGGTTCCCTTCGGCGAAAGTACTCGATCGACGCGGCGCAGCCTGTACCGATTGGACGACCCCTTCCTCTGTTCTGGTATCGGTTCGTTGCGCCGAACCGATCCCGTCTCGAGATCGATCTGATCGATCCGGTTCATACCGAGGTGCAGGCCCGGCTCGCAGGCCACGTGGCGGAGGTATGGGAGTGGCTGGCGCGCCGTTCGGTGCCGCACGTGACGATCGATGACCTGCAGTGGGACCGTGCGTCGCGCTGGTGGGGCACCGGCACCGGAGGCGAACCGCTGGAGATCGACGTAGTGGCCGAATCCTCCGACCGTCGCCACCTGCTGCTCGGGGAAGTGAAGTGGTCCGACCGCGCCGACCCGGCAGGCATACTCGCCGGGCTGGTTCGCAAGGCCAGGCGCATCCCGTTCCGCCGCGGTCGCCCGATGCACTACGCGCTCTGGTTGAAACGCGGTGCCGCAGACCGGGTCGACGGGGCGACGATCGTCACGCCGGAGAGGGTGATGTCGGCATCCTCCGGGGTGTGACGTGGGCGCTCGCACCCCGCCAGTCGCCGGGCGGGATGCGAGCGGCCGACCGATCAGATCCCGGCTCCCCGGCGCAACCCGCGAGGCCGCCGCTCCGCTTCCTCCCCCAACTCGGCCGACAGCGAGGTCGCGGCGCCGTCGCGCATGATGGCGATCGTGAAAGATTCGCCCGAATCGAGGGCGGAGAGCCGCCGGCGGAGCGCGCCGAGATCCTCGACCTGCTCGCCGTCGATCGCCGTGATGACGTCGCCGGCCCGCAGACCCGCGGCGGCCGCAACAGTGTCATCCTCGACGTGCCGCACGAGAACGCCCGCGGAAACGCCGAAGTACCCGGCGAGCTGGCCGTCTACCGACTCCCCGCGAATCCCCAGACGGGCCCGCCCGGCAAGGGAAGCGAAAGCACCGTTGACGACGTCCGGCAACCCCTCGAGCAAGGCCGAATCCCCCCGCCATACGAAGGCTTCAGCCCGTTCGGGGATCTCCATGCCGCGCAGGTTCGCCCGCCAGTCAGGGCGGGACCGCTCCCAGGACCGCTCCCCCGGGGTCACGTTCACCGTGAGCCGCGCCCCATCGCGCAGCACGGTCGCGGCCACGGTCCGACCGGCCGGCGTCTCCCGAACCACCCGCGTCAACTGCCGCACGCCGCGAATGCGTTCGCCATCGAACTCGACGAGGACGTCGCCGGCCTCGATGCCCGCGACGGCCGCCGGGGCGCCGTCGACCACCTCCGTGACGACCGCCCCTTCCGCCGCGGCGGCGGCCCCGGCACCAGCTTCGACGTCGCTCACCGCCACGCCGATGTAGCTGCCGTCCGCGCCGGAATCGAAGAGCGCCCGCACCTCCGCACGCGCTCTCTCGTGTGCGTCCCCGTCGCGTTGCGCCGGTGCCGCTCGGTTGGCTCCGGCAATGGCCGGACCCGATACGAGAGCCGCCGCGACCGCAAGAATCCCGACGCACCGTCCCTTCGTCGTTGACGTCCTCCGCATGAACTGCCTCCGTGCTGTACCTGGCGCGGGCGCCATTGCCCGCCGGTCATGGAGGTTAAGCGGAAGTTTCAGAGCGAATCGCGCGGAAGTCATTCTCATTGAGTCAGTTAGCGATTCCGTCGGGGTGTCGGTGGTGGCTACACTCGGGTCGTTACCCCCAGTAGCTCGAAGCAGCGCTGCTGCAGCGGTGTGGGGTCCGTCTGCAACTGAAAGGTGACGCCGCTTTCGGCGACCTGCATCGTGTTCGCCGTCAGCGTTCCCAGGTCGGTGAGCAGCGTCCGGAAGCTGTGCACCGGCAAGTCGTCGTCGGTCCGTTTGCAGCCCACCTTGGCCAGGGCCGCCGGTGAGCGGCGAGCGGCGGCGACCACCGAAGGCCGCTGCTGCTCGGCCGCCGCCGGGTCGTGGTCGTCGAACAGCAGCGGCGCCAGCGCGTGGCGCATGTGCCACTCGACGTAGTAGGCCAGCATGCACAGCAGGACATGCGCCCGCACCCGGTCCGCCCGCCGGTGGTGGATCGGCCGCACCTTCAGGTCCACCGACTTCAGGCTCCGAAACGCCCGCTCCACCTTCGACAGGTCCTTGTAGGCCCGCACCGTCTGCGCTGCATCGAACTGCTCCGGCTCGACGTTGGAGCGGACGATGTACAGCCCGTCGAGCTGCTCCTCGGCCGCGATCTTGTCTTCGTCCCGGCGATAAGTGAACGTGTCGTCGGTGATCGTGGTGACGAAATGCTTGGCCATCTTGTGCCGGTTGATCACCTTCCCGACGCGCATACCGATTTCGGCTGCTCCGCGTAGCAGCCGGTTCTGGCGCGTTGTCGCTGCCGCGATGGGCGCCAGGTCCTTCTCGGTTGCCGCCAGCAGTTCCTGCCGCTTGCGCTGCCGCTCGGCGGCCAGCAACGGATTGCGGCACACGACCAGCCGCTCGCCGGGGAACAGCTCGCTGGTGACCTCGGCCAGGTCCCGCTCGTCGAACAGCGACGGCGTCACCGTGCCGGCGGCCAGCAGTTTCCGAATCGTCGGCGCCCGCAGCGTGGTGATCCAGCGCAGCCCGTCGACGCCCGCCAGGTCCTCGCGGATCCGCGCTGCGGTCAGCATGCCGCGGTCGCCCACCAGCACCACCCGCTGCAAGCCAAAGCGGGTGCGGAGCTTGTCCACCTGGCAGGCCACCGTCTTCGGGTCGCTCGTCGAGCCCTCGAAGACCTCCACCGCGACCGGACAGCCCGCGGCCGTGCACAACAGGCCGAAGACGATCTGCAAGGTGCCCTGCTTGCCGTCGCGGCTGTGCCCGCGCTGCGCCAACGGGCAGTGGGTCCCCTCCAGGTAGCTGGAGGTCAAGTCATAGAGCACCAGGGTGTGTTCCTGCAGGTGCTGCTTGGCCAGGCGTTGCTCGATGGCCGCCTGCCGCTCCACCAGCCAGTCCATCGCCGCATACAGTTCGTGCTGATCGACGTCGCCGAGCCCAAGCGTCTCGCCCAGGGTGGAGACGGCGCTCTCGGGGGCCAGGCCGCGCGCGGTGGCCAGCTTCGACTGCGCGTCGATGACGCGGGCGACGATCAGGGCGAGGACGAGGTCGCGGAGGCGACCGGCGTTACGGGCGATCAGCGTGTGCAGTCCGATCCGCTTGAGGGTGCCGAGCACCGCGGCGATGTGGCCGTGGGGCAGGCTGCGCACGCAGGTGAAGGCGTCTTCGGGGTTGACGAGTCGCTCACCGCGGAGGACGCGGCGCAGCGTTTCGATGGCGGCGGTCGGCAGCTTGGAGAGGTTGGCGAGGGTGCGCTTCTTGACGTGGCCGCCGGCGCGGTAGGACTCGCGCAGGAGGACGGCTGGGGGGGAGGAGCGATTGGGCACGCTCTCGATATACATGGTCACTAATTATACCGAAGTAACTCAATACATAAAAAGAAAACAACGCGCATTACGCGCCTATTACATGGCTACATATCGCCGTATGCACCAAGCCGAAAAGCTCCAAAAAGCCTTTAGACCCTATGGTTTAGGGCTAAATCGCCCGCTGAAACTTCCGGTTAAGACGCCCGCCCGGCCGCATTTGGTTGGGCGCCGGACGTCCAGACGGGGACCGTGCGAGGGTTGAGCCCGATCAGCCTGCGATCCGCGCGAGAGCGCCGTCGAGCGCGCGCCGCGTGAAGACGCGGATCATGGCGCGGCGGTAGTCCGCGCTGGCATGGATGTCTTCGTTGAGGTCCTCGACGGCGTCCCCGGCGATCCCGGTCGCGGCGGAGAGGGTGCCGGATGTGGCGGAACGCCCCGTCAATGCCGCTTCCACGTTCGCCAGCCGGGACGGCGACGACGACGCACCGGTCAGGCCGATGCGGGCCGACGCGATCATGCCGTCACGCACCTCGAGCGCCGCCGCCACGCCGACGATGGCGAACCGCGACGCGCGCTGGTGCAGCTTGGCGTAGGCCGCCGCCCGCGCCGGTGCGAACGTCACCCTGGCGAGGATCTCGTCCGGCCCCAAGTCGACGGTCAGCATGCCCACGAAGAAGTCCCGTGCCTTGACGGCGCGCCAGCCGTGCGGCCCCTTCAGGTGGAAGTCCGCGTCGACGGCCAGCATCACCGCCGGGTAGTCCGCGGCCGGATCGGCGTGCGCGAGGCTCCCGCCGAGGGTCCCCCGGTTGCGGACCTGTTGATCGCCGATGAGCGCGGCGGTCTCCGCCACCGCCGGGCAACGGTCGCGCAGCAGAGCCGACGTCGCGACGTCGTGGTGCGTGGTCCCGGCGCCGATCTCGATCCGGCCGTCGGCCTCGCGGATGCCCGCGAAGTCGGGGATGTGCGCGATGTCGATCAGGACCGTCGGCTCGCTCAGGCGCAGCTTCATCAGCGGCACCAGGCTGTGGCCGCCCGCGATCAGCTTGCCGGCGCCGCCGGCCGCGGCCAGCTTCGCGAGCGCGTCGTCGAGCGAGGTGGCGCGTTCGTATTCGAAAGCGGTCGGGATCATGCGTCGGAGCTCCTGGCCGACTGGCCGTGAATGATGCGCCACAGCTTCTCGGGCCGCAGCATCATATCGAGATGCCGCACGCCGAAGCCGCTCACGGCGTCCACCGCGGCGTTGACGATGCAGGGCGTCGAGCCGATGGTCCCCGCCTCGCCGACCCCCTTGGCCCCGAGCGGATTGACCGGCGTCGGGGTGACGGTGTTGTCGAGCTCGAAGCGCGGGAAATCGCTCGCCCGCGGCAGCGCGTAGTCCATGAACGACGCGGTCAGCGGCTGGCCGTCGGCGTCGTAGACGACCTCCTCGATCATCGCCTGCCCGATGCCCTGCGCCAGTCCGCCGTGGATCTGCCCCTCGACGATGAGCGGATTGATCAGGTGGCCGGCGTCGTCGACCGCCACCATCTTCAGCAGCCGCGGCTCGCCGGTCTCCCGGTCGACCTCCAGCATCGCGATGTGGCAGCCGAAGGGATAGGTGTTGTTCTTCGGCTCGAAGAACGCCTCGTCGCTCAGCCCCGGCGTCAAGCCCTCGGGCAGCCGGATCGGCCGGTAGGCGTAGGCGGCCACTTCCGCGAACGGCTTGGCCGACGCCGGCGCGCCCTTGACGAAGATCGTCCCGTTCTCGAAGACCAGATCGCTCTCGTGCGCCTCGAGCAGGGCCGCCGCGAACTTCGCCATCTTGGCCTTCACCTTCGTCCCCGCGTCGTGCAGCGCCGCCCCGCCGACCGCCTGCGAACGGCTGCCGAAGGTGCCGATGCCCTGCTTGACCACCGCGGTATCGCCGTGGTGGATGGTGACGTGGTCGAGCGGCACTCCGAACTGGTCGGCCAGCATCTGCGCGAATGTGGTCTCGTTGCCCTGCCCGTGCGGGGAGACGCCGGTCGTAGCGCTGATCCGGCCGTCGCGCTCGACGGTGACCTGCGAGTGCTCCCAGCCGCCGGGCGGCAACGTGGAGGATGGACCCATGCCGCAGATCTCGACGTACATCGACAACCCGAGGCCGACGATCCGGCCGTCGGCCCGCGCCGCGTCTCGTTCGGCCTTGAGATCTTCCCAACCGGCGACCTGCAGGGCATGGTCGAGCGCCTTCTCGTAGTCGCCGGAGTCGTAGACCGCCCCCATGTGGGTCTTGTAGGGGAACTGGTCGGGCTGGATGAAGTTCTTCCGCCGCAGCTCGGCCGGGTCCATCTCCAGCTCGCGGGCCAGCATGTCCATCGCCCGCTCGACGAAGTAGGCCGCCTCGGGCCGCCCCGCGCCGCGATACGCGTCGGTCGGGGTCTTGTTGGTGAAGACCTCGGTCAGCGTCGCGCGGATGGCGGGAATCACGTAGGTGGCGTTGGCCATCGTCATGCTGTTGGTCGGCACGCCGGCGGTCAGCAGCATGTTGTAGGCGCCGATGTCGGCGATGATGCGCATCCGCAGCCCGAGCACCTTGCCCGCCCGCGTGGCCGCCACCTCCACGTAGGCGAGCAGGTCGCGCCCGTGCACGGTGGCGAGGAACGCCTCGGACCGATCCTCGATCCACTTGATCGGCAGACCGAGCCGTTTCGACAGCGCCGCCGCCACGTACTCCTCGCCGTAGATGTTGATCTTCGCGCCGAACCCGCCGCCCACCTCCGGGGCGATGGCCCGCACGCGGTCCTCCCCCAGGTCGAGCATCCGCGCCACGAAGGTGCGCAGGATGTGGGGATTCTGGGTCGACGACCAGATGGTCAGCGCCTCCCGGCCCGGCTCGTAGTGCGCCACCACGCCGCGCGCCTCGATGGAGCTCGGCGCCAGTCGCTGATTCACCATCCGCTGGACGATCACCACGTCCGCCGCCTCGAAGGCCGCGTCGACGGCGGTGTCGTCGACCGCCCCCTTGCGACCGACCCCGGTGCCTGCCGGCAGCGGGCCGAGGGCGACGTTGTTCGGGAAGTCGGCGTGCAGCACCGCGGGCTGGCCGGTCATCGCGGCCTCCGGATCGACCACCGCCGGCAGCGGCTCGTAGTCGACCTCGATGGCGTCGGCGGCGTCGCGCGCCACGTAGCGGTCGCACGCCACGACAACCGCAACCGGGTCGCCGACGAAGCGGACGACGTCGACCGCCAGCGCCCGGTGCGCGGGCGACGGGAACGGCGTGCCGATCGGCATCGGCGCGAGAAACTCGGCGATCTGAGCGCCGGTGAAGACCGCCTCCACCCCTTCCAGCGCCTCGGCGGCGCGGGTGTCGACCGAGCGGATCCGGCCGTACGCGACATCGCTGCGCTTGAACGCGAGGTGCTGCATGCCGGCAATCTTCACGTCGTCGACGTAGGTGCCGCGGCCCTGGATCAGGCGCGGGTCCTCGCGGCGCTTGACGCGCTGGCCGACGAGCTTGGGTAGAACGGGCGCTGCAGCCATGGTCTATCTCCGGTCCGCGCCGTCCGGGGCGCGGCTGGTCGTCGCGACGTGGGGCATCCGGTCCTCCAGGTGGCGAACCTGCACAGCCGGCTAGTGCCGCGCCATGACTAAACGTTCGGGTGTACGGTGCTGTGATTCGTCGATGATTGCGCGCTGTAACCCATGTCCGTGTCAGAATATTGTGACGTGACGGACCACTAGGAGTCTGCGCCGTAGAAACGGTGCAGACTTCCAGGCAGGCCCGGTTGGGCGGAAATCGGAGCCACAGGCGACGGTTTTCGGGCTAGCGTAACGGCATGGGCTCGGCGCGACAAGGCGGACCGGTGGACGCATGCGCGTCTTGCCCGTTGTAGACTCAGGAAGCTACACTGAACTCACGATGAAGACATCGGGCATACGAGAAATCAAGAACCGCCTGAGTGAATACCTGCGGATGGTGGAGAACGGCGAGCGCATCGCCGTCACACACCACGGTCGGATCGTGGCCGAGCTCGGGCCGCCCGTTCACACGACGGAGGAAGAAGCCTACGCCGGGCTGCGGCGTCGAGCCCGTACCGGAACCGTTCGCCTGGGCGCCCCCAACCGGCCGGACGTCTACCCTCGCCCGGCGCGCCGACTACCCGCCGGTGTCGTGCAGGAGCTTCTCGACGACGTGCGGGGCGAACGGTGAATCTGTACGCGGAGACCAGCGCCGTGGTGTCGTGGCTGCTCGCCGAGGAGAGCGGCGACAGCGCCTGGTCACACCTCACCGCGGCAGCGTCCGTTTCCACTTCGGACCTGACGCTCATCGAATGCGATCGGGTGCTTCGGCGCGCCGCCTTCACCGGACGACTGACCGCGGACGAATCGTCACGGATGCAGACGATCGTCGATACGGCCTCCGCCCATTGGACCCTCCACGGCATGGACGCCGAGATCGTCCATCGCTCCCGCAGAGCATTTCCTCGCGAGCCGGTCAGGGCGCTCGACGCCATCCATCTCGCCACCGCGCTCTCGGTTCGCAATCTCTTCCCGGACGTTCGGGTGCTGTCCTTCGACGAACGCATTCGAGACAACGCCGCCGCGCTCGGTTTCGACGTCGCGCCATCTTTCTGAACGGAACGACGACCTTCGCCCGACTCCGTCGGACGGCGCCCGGGCGGTCCGGCCAGAGCTCTACAGCTCTCGGCCGCGCGATGCCGCGCCCGAGATCGAGACGAGCCAGTCCCGCTCGACGCGCCGCACGTTCGCCCGCACGCCGTAGACCTCGGCCAGGCGCGCCGCGGTCAGCGTTGCCGCGGGCGAGCCGTCCGCCACGATCCGGCCGTCCGCCATCCAGAGCAGCCGATCCGCGGTCCGCGCGGCGAGCGCCGCATCGTGCATCACCACCAGAACGCCGCGGCCGGCGTCGGCCCCGGCGCGCAGAAGCTGCATCACCTGGTGCTGGTGGAGCGGATCGAGGGCCGCGGTCGGCTCGTCGGCCAGCAGGAGCGGCGCCTCGGCGGCCAGCGCCCGGGCCACGTGCACGCGCGCCAGCTCGCCGCCGGAGAGCGTCGTGCAGGACCGCTCGACGAGGGACTCCAGATCGCACGCCCGAACAGCACGCGCCACCGCCTCCGCGTCGGCGCCGGCCAGCCTGCCCAGGGTGGCGCCGTGGGCGAACCGGCCCAGCGCCACGACGTCGCGCACCCGCACCGGCCAGACCAGCGGCCGCATCTGCGGCAGGTAGGCGATGCGCCGCGCCCGCGCGGACGGCGGCATCCGAGCCGGGTCGTCCCCGGCGATGCGGACGACGCCGGCAACGCGCGGGGTCAGCCCCAGTACCGCCCGCAGCGCCGTGGTCTTGCCGGCGCCGTTCGCCCCCAGCAGCGCCACCAGCTCGCCGCCGGCGAGGCGCCAGGACGCCTCGCGCACCACCGCGCGTCCGTTCAGGGCCACCGACAGTCCGTCGACCGCGAGTTCAGCCACCGTTCACCCGCCTGCGCGCCGCGATCCAGATGAAGACCGGCGCTCCGATCAGTGCTGCGACGACACCGAGTCGCAGTTCCGCATCGGTCGGGGCCAGCCGCACGCCGATATCCGCCAGCACCAGGATTGCCCCGCCCAGCAAGGCTGACGGCACCACCGTCCGGGCGGGATCGTGATCGACCAGCGGCCGCACCAGGTGCGGCGCGACGATGCCGACGAAGCCGATCGCGCCGGCCGTGGAGACCGCCGCCCCGGTCGCCAGACCGGCGCCGACCACCACCAGCCGGCGCGCTCGGGGCAGATCGACGCCGACCCCGGACGCCGCCTCTTCGCCCAGCGTCAGCGCGGAGAGGCCGCGCCGCGCCGCCAGCAGCAGACCGAGCCCCGCCAATAGAAATGGGGCCGCCAGCGCCAGGTCCGCGAAGCTCCGGTTGGCGACCGTGCCGAGCGTCCAGTTGAGCATGTCGGCGAGCGAGAAAGGGTTCGGGGCCAGGTTCATCAGCAGCGCCATCATCGCGCCGGCAAAGCTGGACAGTCCCACGCCGACGAGAATCAGCGTCACCACCGACCCGACCCGCGCCGCCGCCACCGTCAGCAGTGCGGTAGCGCCCAGCGCGCCGGCGATCGCGGCGACCGGCAGCACGAAAGCGCCCACCCCGACGAGACCGTAGTAGATGACGAAGGTGGCCGCGAGCGACGCGGTGGCGGACACCCCCAGCACGCCCGGCTCGGCCAGCGGATTGCGCAACAGCCCCTGCAGCGCCGCGCCGGAGGCACCGAGTGCGGCGCCGGTCCCGAAGGCGGCCAGCGCGCGCGGCAGGCGGATCTCCCACACCACGATCAGGTCGCCGGGGGAGGCGGCGCCCAGCAGCGCGGAGAGCACCCGGCCTGCTCCGAGCGGCGTCGAGCCCAGCAGGCAGGCGGTCGCGACCGCGGCCAGACCAGCCGCCGTCAGGAGACCGATCAGCACGCGATCACTGCGCACGGCGCCCTCCAATCGCGGGCATCCGCGGTTCAACCCCCGAGATCGAAACGCCCGCCCGCGACGACCGCCCGCGGCAGGCCCGGATACCCCAGCGCGCTGTCGTAGACCGCGTCGGTCGCGTTGTCGATGCGCAGGAACAGGGTCAGGTCGTCGTGAACACGCACCTGCCCGCCGAGGGTGAGGAGCGCGTAGCCCGGGTTGCGGGTGATGTCCACTCCGCGCCCGTCCGACACCCGCTGCAGGCCGAGGAACGCGCTGTCGTGGCGGTCTCCGGTCACTTGCAGATTCAGGTGCAGACTCGCACGCCCCCGTGTGTATCCGATGCGCAGGTGACCGCCGTGGCGCGGCCGGCGCAGCAGCGGCTGCCCCGGCTGGAACTGCTCGCTCGTGCTGACGTTGGACACCACCTCGGTGTCGACCAGCGCGTAGGAGGCGCTCGCCGTCAGCCCCCCGATGGGCCGCTGCAACGCGAACTCCAACTCCAGACCGGCCGCCCGCGAGCCGTCGATGTTGACGTAGTCGGCAACGCCGTCTCCGCCGCCCCCGAGCGACGGCGCATAGGCGATCTGCTCGGTGTAGTCGTTGCGGAACCAGGTCGCCCGCGCCAGCCAGCGCTGGTCGGCGAAGGTGAGCTCGGCGCCGATATCGGCGGTTACCGCCTGCTCGGGCTGCAGCGAAAGGTCGCCGTCCACCCACTGCGAGCCGTACAACTGCGAGAAGGTGGGATTCTTGATGCCGCGGCCGACGTTGGCCGACACCTTGACCGAGGAGAGCGCGCCTGCCCGCACCGGCAACGGGTAGCCGCCGGCGGAGAGCTTGGGGTTGAGTGCGGTCCCGTAGTGCGCGTTGTCGTCGACGCGCGCCCCGCCGGTCACGAACCACGCATCCGCGATGGCGAACTGCTGCTGGACGAAGTACGAATGGTTCTCGACCTGCTGCACGTCGTCGAGGGCGTTCGTCTCGCGGTAGTAGTCGTAGCCGGCGCTCAGCACCTGCTGGTCCAGCCAGGTCGCGTTGATCTGGTAGCGCGCGGCCGGACGCCGGAGCTGCGTCTCGAAGGTGAACGGGTAGTCGTAGCCGCTGTGCGGGCCGCTCTGCGCAAGGAACTGCTCGGCGCCGAGGCCGCTGGAATCGGCCGCGAGCGCGTCGAACGCCGACTGGTCGAGCAGCCGCACGAGCCGCGGCCCGGCCGGATAGAGCGCCCCGGGCTGTCCTTCGAGTACCGCCCGCACGACATGCCGCAGATCGGCGATGGCGTCGTCCGACTGCCGGCCGGCCCGAAAGTAGCTCGCCGTGAAGGCGTGGTCGACACGCGAGCCGAGACGCTGGTCGACGTCCAGGTGCCAGGTCAGGGCATCGGTGTCGTAGCTCGTACCCGAGTCGCCCGGCCCATAGGTGATCGGCCCGACCGCATTCGCACGGGCGGTGCTGTAGCGGAAACCGGACCGCAGCCGCGTGTGATCGCCCACGAGCGCCCCGGCGTTGCCGTCGATCACCTGCTGGTCGAATCGGTCCGGCTCCGGCAGGCGGTCCTGGAACGCACCGTCCGTGGAGCGGTGGGCGACGCCGATCTGGTAGTCGATCCGCCGCCGCGCACCGCCGAGCAGGCGCAGGTCGCCGCGCGACGTGCCGAACGAGCCGCCCTCGATCGAGCCGGACAGGCGGGGACCGCTGTCCGGCGTCCCCCGCTTCGTGAAGATCTGGATGACCGAGCCGATCGCATCCGACCCGTAGAGGGCCGACTGCGCGCCGCGCACCACCTCGACCCGCTCGATCTCGCCGGCCGCCACGCGGCCGAAGTCGTAGTCGCCGCCGTCGTCGTTCACCCGCACGCCGTCGATCAGCACGTGGTTATAGTCCGATTCGCCGCCGCGCGCGTAGACCGCGGCGATCGAGCCCTCCCGGCCCGTCGACTGCACGCTGAAAGCGGCCACCTGCCGCAGCACGTCCGCCACCGAGTGGCTGCCGAGCCGCGCGATATCCTCGGCGGTGAAGACCGCGTGCGACTCGGTCACCGACGCGCCGCGCTCGGCGGTGCGCGAGGCGGTGACGACGACCGAGTCCTCGAGCGGGGCGAGGTCGAGCCGGAAGTCGACGGTCGCGGTGCCGGCGTCGGCCGCGCCTGCAGTCACGGTGATGCCGGCGGGCGCAAACCCGGCGAGCCGGGCCGTCACGCGTTCGGCGCCCCCCGGCGGCAGCTCCAGGCGATAGCGGCCGTCCATGCCGCTGGACACGACAGCCACCACGCGCAACCCGCGGCGAGCCTCGATGGCGGCCCCGGGCAGGACGCCGCCGGACGGGTCGGTCACGAGGCCGGTCACGGCGACCGGCGCCTGGGCCGCGACCGGCGCGACAGCCACTGCACCGAGAACGAACAGGAACAGGAGAAAGGGTCGGAACGAAACCCGGAAGGAACGACGAACGAACACGAGGACACAATCGGCCACGGATCCTCCTTTGCTTCCCCTTCGGAAGCGGGGTGAGGCGTGGCCAAGCCGGTCTCCTGGCTTGCAGGGTCGCGCCTACTCTCCGCGCCTTCCCGTCCTCAACGGACAGTGGCTGTCGTGCGGATTTCGTACCTGCTCACAGTTGCGAGGGCAGCGTCGGCATCGCACCGACTTCCCGAGCACCTGGCCACGGACAGTGAAGCGGGGATCATACCAGACCGACCCAGCCATCCCGGCGGCCTGCGATCCGGCGGGGCGTTACGGCGCACCGGTCCGCCGGCGGGAGACAGCTCGCCGTGAGGTGCGCCCGCGCAGGGCAACCGGCCGAGCGTCAGGAAGGTCCGGTCCCGCTGGCGGCGGCGCCCGCCGCCAGCGCCTCGACCGCATCGACCAGGAACCAGCCGCCGCAGGACGTCGCCGCGCCGTCGATCGATACCGCCGGGCCGGCCTGCACGCGCCGCACCGCAACCGGATGCCGGAACGCGGTCCACGCCACGTTGTGATCGATCGCGCCAAACGCGCCGACCGCATAGACGTCGGGCGTCTCGTAGGCCAGTCGTTCCAGCGGAATCGGCCGCCAGCCGCTCCGGTCGTCGAAGTTGTCGAGCCCCGCCGCCGCGATCAGGTGATGCACGAACGTCCCGGAGCCGGCGGCTACCCCCGACGGCGAGATGTAGAGCGTGCGGGCGCCCGGGGGGGTCGCCTGCGCCCGTGCGAGCCGGGCGTCCATGCCGGCGATCAGCGCCTCGCCGCGGGCGGGGACCCCCAGCGTGGCGGCGGCCTGCCGAATCCGCTCGCGGACCGCGTCGATATCGGGCGCGAAATCGATCTGCAGCACCGGCACGCCGGCCCGCTCGAAGAACGCGGGGGCGCGCGGCCCACCCCCGTAGCTGCGTACCACCAGATCCGGCTGCAGCGCCAGAACGTCCTCGGCCCGCGGACGGACCACCGGCAACCCCGCCGCCTCGGACCGCAGGTACGAGAAGTCCTCGCGGGCATCCGGCGAGAGCGCAAGGATGTGCTCCCGATCGGCGAGACCCAGGGCGTACTGATCCGCGCAGTAGTCGAGGCTCACGATACGTCCGGCAGGCCCCTCCGGCCGGGCCAGCGGCGGCGCCGTTCCGCAGGCCGCGACCAGGCCGGCGGCCAGCAACGGCATGGCCCGCCACCGGCGCGCCAAACAGCGGACACGGTGGCCAATGTGCATCTGTTCGCTCCCCTCGGAGTCGTGGCGACCGGCCGCGCGGGTCCATCGTCGGGCAGACCGGCCTGCGACGCGCGCACCGTCCCGGACGCATCCGTGGCCATTCAACGCGACCGCCCCGCGGGTAGTATCATGCGAACAGAGGGTCAAAATCGTGATCGGGCGCAGGATTTTCGGAAGGAGGCGACCATGACCGCACCGACAGCCGACCCACTGGATGCCGAAATCGCAGCGTACAAGAGTATGCGCGAACAGTTGGAAACCGAACACCTGGGCAAGTGGGTCGTGTTCCACGACGGCAACCCGGTCGGGTTCTTCGACACGTTCGAGGAGGCTGATCGCAGGAGTACTGAACAGTTCGACCGGCAGCCATGCCTGATCCGCAAGATCGGGGCCGGCCCGCGTGTCCTGCCGAGCTCACTGTGGCCTCTGCTTCATGTCACCTGAGCTGGGGTTCCCTGGGGATCCAGGTCGGCTCATCCGCGACGGACTCCTGATCGAGGTCCACATCGGGCACGCACAGAAACGCGAAGCTCCCGGACGACACCTGCACCCTCAACGAGCCTTGATCGATACAGGCGCCAGCGACTGCTGCGTAGACATCGATCTCGCCGAGCAACTCCAGTTGAAGAAAGTCGACAGGGACGCGGTCACCGGCGTGACCGGTGAGCGGCTGATCGTGGATGTGTATTCAGCCCGCATCCGCATCGAGGCCCTCGACATCACCCTGCTGGACCCACATGTCCGGGCTACCCGCTCAGGAAGATGGGCAGCCCGTTCAGGATCATTCTCGGACGGAGCTTTCTGTATCGCGTCACGATGTCGTACGACGGCTCCAGCGGCAGAGTCCAGATCGCTCCAACGCCCCCGGGGAGCGGCGGGCTGAGGCGCTACCTCCCGGGCAGACGGTGACGACCACCCGCCGTTTGCGCCCGGGGCCGGCCCACGCCGGCCCCGGAGCGGGGAAACCTCACATCCCCGAGACACGGCCGGCGATGCGGTAGCAGTGGAAGATGATGTGCCACCCGAGCGCGACCACCGCAAGCCACGCCACCCAGTAGAAGTCCCCCGGAATCCCGAAGTTGCCGCCGAAGAAGGGCGTCGCGTGCTCGTTGAGCATCGCCCACAGCAGCGGCAGCGACAGGTAGGTGTTGTGCTTGGAGCGCAGCCCGGCCAGCGCCGGGTCGCTCGCTTCCGGCGCTTTTCCGGCCTTCACCGCCGCGATGATCCGCTGCTGCGCGGGCCAGATCCGGAACCACACGTTGAAGGCCATCATCGTCCCGAACATCGACCCGGTGTGGATCAGGACCGATCGCGGCGGGAACCCGCCGACCTCCACGAACATCCAGACGACGATTGCCAGCAGCACGAACGAGACGATCGTGGCGGCGCGGACGTTCGACTTGAGGCCGCTGCTCCAGAGCGCGTCGTAGGCGAACACCGCGAGGAAGGTCACCGCGATCATCGCAATGGCGGCCGCCCCCCAGCTCGCGTCGGTCTCGATCGCCAGGCCGCCGTGATAGAAGACGAGCAACAACAGGAGGACCCCGGTGATCCAGGTCCAGGCGGCGCCCCAGCGGAACCAGAAGAGCGCCCGGGGCATCAGCTCCGGCACAACCTTCTGCTTCGTCGGCCCGTCGAGCTGCGCGGCCAACGGCGCGTTCACGAAATTGAAGAAGTAGAGGTGCCCGATCCAGATGATCCCCACGAATACGTGAAGCCATCGGAAAACGAACTGCAGGCCTTCCATCATGGTCGTTCCTCCTCCTCGTCGCGACGCCAGTAGCGACTTGCCCGATTGTATGCGTTGAGGGGCGCGCCGCCGGTCAGAATAATTCGCATCCAGGACCCGGCGCCGCAGAAAAGGCGCCTGACCCGGACGACGCCGGCTGACACGCTGCAGCGCCAACACCGGCGCTACCCTGCCCATACCAGCAGGCATACAGCGCTCCCCACGGCAAGGGCCGCGGCCAGCAGCACCGTCCCGCGCGCCCGCCGATAGTCCTCCGCCGAACCGCCCTCGGCGGCGGAGGGATCGCCGATCCAGACGTCGGTCACGAGCCGGCCCCGCAGCCGGATCGGACCCGCCAGACGACGCCGGATCGCGCCCGCCAGGGCGGCTTCGCTCCAGCCGGCGTTCGGACCCGGCACGACCGCGTGCTGCCGCCAGCCCCAGCGCACGGCCCCGTGACCGGAACCGCCGGGAACCAGCGGCGCGGCGACGGCGATGAGCAGCCAGGTCACCCGCGCCGGCACCAGATTCAGCAGGTCGTCGAGACGGGCGCCGCACCAGCCGAAGTCGCGATACCGTTCGGACTTGTAGCCGACCATCGAGTCCATCGTGCTGACCGTCTTGAACAGCGCGATACCCGGCACACCGGCCACCGCGTACCAGAAGATGGGCGAGACCACCCCGTCGACCAGGCTCTCTCCCAGGCTCTCGATGGCGCTCCGGCGGCAGGCGAAGCCGTCCATCGGCTCGGTATCGCGGCCGACGAGTCGTCCAGCCGCCGTCCGAGCAGCGCCGAGATCACCGGTCGTGACCGCCGCGTCCACGTCACCGGCATGGGCCAGCAGGTCGCCGAGAGCGATGAGGCTGTAGAGCACCAGGAGATGCGCCGCACCAGCCGCCACCGGATGCAGTCCCGCCGCAACGGCCACGAGCGCCGCGAAGCCGCCGCCCCAGACCAGCGCCAGCGCGACGAAGAGCACGCACCCGCCGATGCGGCCGTCGGCTCCGGCCGCGCGCAACCGCACCTCGATCCAGGTCAGGGAGCTGCCAATCAGGCGGATCGGGTGCCAGCGATACGCGGGATCCCCCACGATGAGATCCAACGCCACCGCCGCCACCACCAGGTCCGCGCGGGGAGCCAGGCTGCTCAGGTCCACTTCGGCCGCTCGACGGTCACCGTTCCGGAACCCGTCATCGAGTCGCGCATACCGGACCGCTCACGCCCACTTCGCCTGCCACCCGGCCGCGACCGCCCGCAGAACCAGCTCGATGGGACCGCCGGACGCCTCCATCAGCTCGGCCCGGAACGCCGGCCAGCGGTCCGGGCGGCCCGCCAGGGCGCAGGCGATGCAGGCGGCCTGACAACGCAGCGCCTCTTGCGCCAGCCCCTTGGGAATCGTGCCGCACCTCACCCTGTCCAGGACCGCGGCCAGTGCGTAGGCCGCCGCGCCCACGCCGGGGTCGAAGAAAACGGCCTTGCGGTTCTTGTCGAGCAGTTCGTAGCGCGCAGCCGGGAGCAGCTCCGCCAGGCGCTCCATGGCCCGCGCCTCGGTGAGGCCGAAGCGGCCCAGGGCGTGGAACAGGCCGCGGGTGTAGGAGGCCTCCAGGCCGTTCTGCCAGCGCAACGCTTCGGCGATCGATTCCTTCACCGCGACGCCGATGATCTCGCCCAACTTCACGTGGGGGCTCGTCGACTCCTTCGACCGGCGCGCTGCATCGAGCGGCGCGGCGAGGCAGAACTGATCGGTGCCGGTCCCGGTGGCGATGGTCGGGGAATAGCGGCTGGGGACCGCCAGATCGGCGAGCGCGGCCGACTTCGCCTCGGTCATCGTCACCACGGCCCGGGCCTGGGCAGCGGGCGTGACGGGACAATCGATTAGCAAAATCGTGTTGATCGTGCCGGGGGGCGGCGACACCCGGCGCCAGCCCTCGTCGGTCTCCGCCCAGGCGGCGGGATCGCCCGCCCGGGCGGCGTTGCCGGCGACACCGGCCGTGGTGAACGCATCCACCCGCTGGCCGTCGAAGGCCGCCGTGCGGTGGGCGGCGTAGACCATGTTGGCCGCCGTGCCCAGGACCGCGGTCTCGTCCGGGCTCAGCCCCAGCTCGGCGCACACCCGGTGGTGATAGGCGACCTGCCCGGCGGCGGCGATCAGGTCGTGGCGCTCCCGGTCACCCGTCGCTTCGCAGCTCTGGTGGTTGACGAGATAGCGCAGGTCCTCGCGCTGCCCCCCCACGTGCGCGGAGTTGCTCAGCACGCGGTGCGGCGCCAGCAATTCTGCGACCAGATAGCGACCGGCGCGGTGCGCGGCGAAGCACCGCTCCCGGCACAGCAGCTCGGCCGACGCCGGCGGAAACGCCGGAGTCATCGACGCGGCGACGCGGCGACGTCCGATCGCCCCATCCGCTCGGCCGCGTGCTGAATAGCGTTGACGATATGCTGATAGCCGGTGCAGCGGCAGAGGTTGCCGTCGAGGCCGTCGCGGATCTCCTGCTCGGTGGGCGCCGGGTTGTCCTCCAGCAGGTTCACTGCCGACAGGATCATGCCGGGCGTGCAGTAGCCGCACTGCAGGCCGTGCTCCTCCCAGAACCCTTCCTGCAGCGGATGCAGCCGTTCGCCGTCGGCCAACCCCTCGATGGTGGTCACCTCGGCGCCGTCGGCCTGGACGGCGAAGATGGTGCACGACTTGGCGCTCCGCCCGTCGACCAGCACCGTGCAGGCGCCGCACTGGCTCGTGTCGCAGCCGACGTGCGTGCCGGTCAGGATGAGATTCTCGCGCAGGAAATGAACCAGCAGCAGGCGCGGCTCCACGTCGGCGCTGCGCCGCCTGCCGTTGACGGTGATCGAGACTCGGGCCATCGGTACCTCCGAAGTAGTCCGATAGCGTAACACCGCCCGATGCCGTCCGGGGCAGACCTCGGCGACAGGTTGACCGCGATCAGACCGCGCGACGCCGCCTGAGGCGTACTGCTCCGGCAGCCCATCCGTCCGGAGCCGGCATAGAAAAGGCCCGGCATTGCTGCCGGGCCTCTCGAAGTGCCGCCGCGTGCGACCGCGCTTCTAGCTGACGGTCAGCAGATTCAGCGGACCGGTGCTGTCGGCGATGCGCTCGACCGGCACGCCCATCTTGTCGAGGATGGTCAGGTGCAGGTTGGTCGCCGGCGTCTTCTCGGTGTACCGCAGGTGACGCCCGCCCGGCTTGAGCTGACCCGACGCGCCGCCCACGAGGACCACCGGCAGCCCCTTGTTGTCGTGCAGGTTGCTGTCGGACATCCCGGCGCCGTACATCAGCATCATGTGGTCCAGCAGGTTGCCGTCGCCGTCCGGCGTCGCCCGCGCCTTCTCGAGGAAGTACCCGAAGAGCGAGATGTGGAACTGGTTGATCTTCGCGATCTTCTCGTACAGCGTCGGGTCGTTGCGGTGATGCGACGTCGGGTGGTGCGAGTCGGGCACCCCGATCTCCGGATACGTCCGGCCGCTGATCTCGCGCGCCATCATGTAGGTGCTGACGCGGGTCAGGTCGGTCTGGTACGCCAGGAGCATCAGGTCGAACATCAGCCTGGCGTGCTCCGCGTAGGTCGCCGGAATCCCCGCCGGCTGTTCGACCTCGGGCAGCTCGCGGTCGCTCTGCTCTTCCGCCCTCTGGATGCGCCGCTCGATGTCGCGCACCGCCTCCAGGTACTCGTTGACGCGGACCCGGTCGTTCGGGCCGAGGCCGCGCTGCAGCGTGTCGACCTTCTCGGTCACCGAGTCGAGGATGCTCCGGTCCTTGCGGATCCGGACCATCCGTGCCGCCGGGTCGGTCGTTCCGGCGTCGCCGAAGAGCCGCTCGAAGACCGCGCGGGGGTTGTTCTCGCCCGAGAGGGGCGTCGTCTCGCTACGCCACGCGATCGTGTTCGTGTAGGTGCAACTGAAGCCGACGTCGCACGACCCCGACACGTCGCGGCTGTCGAGGGCGATCTCGAGCGACGCGAGCTGCGTGTGCTTCTCGTAGCTGCGCGCGATGAGCTGATCGACGGACACGCCCGCCTGCAGATTCGACTCGGTCCGCGCCGGCGTCACCCCGGTCAGGAACCGGGTGGCGGCGCTCGCGTGCACCCCCGCGTTGCTGGGCACGGCGTTCAGGCCGGTCAGCACGTGCATCTGATCCTTGAACGCCTCGATCGGCTTCAGGATGCGGGTGGTCGCGAACCCTTCCCCTTCGGTGGCCGGCGTGAAGTGCTTCATCGCCATGCCGTTCGGCACGTAGACGACGCCGAATCGCCGGACCGGATGCGCCGCCGAGTTGCGGATGGCGGCGAACGCCGGCACCATGCCGTCGAGCAGCGGCAGCGCGAGCGACGCGCCGATCCCGCGCAGAACGGTGCGGCGAGGGATGGATTTCTGGGTGACGATCATGAGTCTGACCTCCGCATCTGGAACGGGGTGCTGTTGACGATGCCGAGAATGATAGACGACCAGCGATAGTCGTCGCCAGCGGCGTCGCGCACGATCTTCCGTACGGTCGGGGCGTCGTAGTACTCCACGCCGCGTCCGAGCGCGTACGTCAGCAGTTTCTCGGTCACGGTTCCAACGAAGTCGTCCGGTCGATCCAGGAGCAGGTCGCGCAGCCCGGCGCGGCCCTCGAACCGCACGCCGTCCGGCAGCACGCCGGACGCGTCGACGGGGGTACCCCCCTCGTTGTTGTCGCGCCAGCCGCCGATGGCATCGTAGTTCTGGAGCGAGAACCCGATCGGATCCATCGGTGCATGGCAGACCGAGCAGGCCGGGTTCTCGCGGTGCTGGACCATCGCCTCGCGCATCGACACCGGCTCGCCGTCCTCGTTCTGCTCCTCGAGCGCGGGGATGTTCGGCGGCGGCTCCGGTGGCGGCGCCCCGAGCAGATTCTCGAGCACCCATTTGCCCCGCAGCACCGGCGACGTGCGGTTCGGGTACGAGGTCACGGTCATCACGCTGCCGTGGCCCAGCAGGCCGCCCCGCCGGGTGCCGTCGAGCGCCACCTGCCGGAACCGGCTCCCGTAGACGTTCGGAATGCCGTAGTGCTCGGCAAGCCGCTGGTTTACGTAGGTGTAGTCGGCGGACAGCAGCTCGAGCAGGCTGCGGTCCCCGCGCAACTGGTTGCCGATGAACAGCTCCGTCTCGCGCGTGAACGCCTCGCGCAGGTTCTCGTCGAACTCCGGGAAGATGTTCGGGTCGGGGTAGACGCCGCCCATGTTGCGCAGGTAGAGCCACTGCCCGGCGAAGTTGTCCACCATCGCCTGCGACCGCGGATCCGCCATCATGCGGCGCACCTGCGCATCGAGGACGACCGGTTCGCTCAGCGTGCCGTTCTCGGCCACCGCGAGCAGCTCGTCGTCGGGAATGCTGCTCCAGAGGAAGAACGACAGGCGCGAAGCGAGCTCCAGATCGGTGACGGGATAGGCGGCGCTCCTGCCGATATCCACCGGATCCCGCTCGACCCGGTACAGGAAGTCGGGGTCGGCCAGCAGCCGTTCGAGCGCGAACTGAATGCCCTTCTCGAAGCCGCCCTCGACCCGGCCCCACTCGTAGAACTCGAGCAACGTCGCCACGTCGGTCTCGTCCACCGGCCGGCGGTAGGCGCGTCGGGCGAGGGTGCCCAGAATCTTCCGGGCGCATGCTTCCTGCTCCGCCTCGGGAGCCGCCGGTTCCGGCAGGCAGGCGAAGACGCGCCGGCGGCTCGGGGTGTCGCCCGGTCCGTCGACGGCCAACGGCCCGGTGATCTGCACGCTGCTCAGGGCCGGGTTACCGTCCGGCATCTCGTTGATCGCCAGGGCGAACCCGGTCTGGCGCGGCTGCAGCACGCCCTCCTCTTCCCACGTCTCGCGCGGGAACGAGACGCCGATCGTGTGCGGTCCGGCGGAGACCGGGATCGTGATCTCGAGCGGGTCGTCGGCGTGCAGGATGTAGTGCTCCCAGTCGTCGGTCCCGCGGATGTTGCCGGCAAAGCTGATCGGCGCGGGCATCCCCGGCGCCTCGCCGCCGAAGGTGAACTGCCTGATCCGCCGGCCGTCGAGCCGGAACTCGATCTCGTGCTCGTCGTCGATGCCCCGCACGTAACCGACGTAGTTCGTCTGCAGCCGGACCTTGATCCGGTATTCCCCGTCCACCGGGAAGTGGTGGCGGATGGACGCGCCCCCGCGGGATCCGAACGGCAGATCCTCGCTCTGCTGATCGCGCTGGATCAGGTTCAGGGGCACGTCGTAAGTCGCAATCTCGGCGCCGCCGGTCGGGGCCTCGCCGATCACGAGGCGACCGATCTTCTTCGCCGCCGAGACGTAGCGTTCGAACAGCGCGGGCGACAACGACAACGAGGTGGCGATGTTGTCGAAGCCGTTCTCGTCCGGCGCGTCCGCCGGGATCAGCGCGGCGACGTCGATCTCCAGATCCAGCAGGTCGCGGATGACGTTGCGGTACTCGGCCTGGTTCAGCCGGTGGAACGCCTGGGTGCGGCCGGGATTGGGACGGGCCGATGCCGCGCGGTCGAGCTCGTCCTCGAGCCAGCGGCGGAAGCCGTCGTAGGCCGCCTTGTCGGGACGCGCGCGGGGCTGCGGCGGCATCGCGCCGACCCGCAGCTTGCGGACCACCTTCTCCCACAGCTCGGCGTCCTCGGCCACGTTGTCGATGTCCGCGGAGTCGAGGGCCAGGCCGACGAGGCGCAACTGGTCGGCCATCATGCCGGAGCCGTTGCCGGCGACCACCCGCTCGTTGTGGCAGGTGACGCAGTACCGATTCAGCAACGCCCGCTGCGGGGACACGGACGCCGCAGCCGGCTCCGGAACTTGAGCGAACGCCGACTCGCCAGCCACGACCGGCAGCATGAGGAGGACGGCGAGACGCGCGGCGAACCAGCCTGTGCGCACCGATGGCCCCTTTCGGTATTGGAGTAGCGGCAACGAGACCCGCTAGTTTGACTGCACCCGCCCCGCGTTGTCAATCGTCATCCGGCTGCGGTAGCATGGGCGGCAATCGGCAGTGCGCACGCGCGGCGGATTCGATTGCGGAGACTCGCGAGACGGCCGGGAGGCGACCACAGATGAAGGCGAAGCGCTTTGCAAACACCGGCACCTCGGCGGCCCGGCTCCTGACTCTGCTGGCGATCGTCATCATGGCGGCGCCGGCTCACGGCGCGGCGGCCGGCGCCATCGATGCGCCGGGGATCGTCGAGGCGGCAAGGGCCCAGGACGCAGCCGCGGTGCGGGCGCTCATCGCCGAGGGGGTCGACGTCGACGCCGCCCAGCCGGACGGCGCCACCGCCCTGCACTGGGCGGCCTATCGAAACGATCCCGAAATCGCCACGCTGCTGCTCGACGCGGGCGCCGGCGTCGACGCCGCCAACGAGTTGGGAGCGACTCCGGTCTGGCTGGCCGCCGACAACGGCAGCGCCGCCATGGTCGAGCTGCTGCTCGACGCGGGCGCCGACCCGGACTTGGCGCTGCTCAGCGGCGAAACGCCGGTCATGACCGCCTCGCGCACCGGAAACGCGGACGCGGTTCGGCTGCTCGCGATCCGCGGGGCCGACGTGAACGCCAGGGAACGCTCGCGCGGGCAGACCGCGCTGATGTGGGCGGTGGCCCAGGGCCATCACGAGATCATCGATGTCCTGCTGGCGCACGGGGCGGAGGTCCACGCCCGTTCCCGCATCCGACCTCGCATGATGCACGCCGAGTCCACCAACGCGTCGCAGTACGACCAGGGTCTCGTCTGGAACCGGGGCGGATACACCCCACTGCTGTTCGCCGCCCGCCACGGCGACGTCGCGGCCGGCCGCAGGCTGGTCGGCGCCGGCGCGGACATCGACGACGCCGCGCCCACCGGCGCGAGCGCGCTGGTGGTGGCGGCGCACAGCGGCCATTCCGACTTCGCGCGCTTCGCGCTCGGCGCGGACGCCGATCCGAACGCCATCGACGCCGGGTACACCCCACTGCACGCCGCCGTCCTGCGCGGCGACCTGAAGCTGACGACGGCGCTGCTCGCCGCCGGCGCGGATCCCAACACGCGGCTGGAACGGGGGACCCCGCTGCGCCGCGCGGGCCAGGACTGGGCGATCGCGCCGCAGCTCATCAGCGCCACGCCGTACTGGCTCGCCGCCTACTATCAGGAAGCGGAACTCATGCGGGCGCTGGCCGCCTGGGGCGCCGACCCGACGCTGACCACGCTGGAGCGGTGGGCGAACGTCTTCGAGCGGGCCGGCGGCGTCGGCCCTCCGCACATCGCAGGCGGCTTCCAGACACCGCTGCTGGCCGCGGTCAACGGAGTGCACACGCGCGGACGGACGTTCAACAGCTCGCTACGAGACCCCGATGGCGAAGAGCGCGCCGCGTACGCGGCGGCCAAGGCGGCCATCGAGCACGGGGCCGACGTCAACCGGACCGACCACGCAGGCACCGCGCCGCTGCACGGCGCCGCACAGCGCAACTACGCCACCCTGGTCGAGCTGCTCGCCGCGCATGGCGCCGACCTGAACCTGCAGAACGGCGGCGGAGTGACGGCGCTGACGCTGGCCGAGCGCGCCGAGGCTCGGCGCATCGAGCGGCCCGACATCACCCGGTATCCGAGCGGAAACTCGGCCCAGGCCCTACGGGATCTCGGCGCAAGCCAGGAGACGGAAGAAACCAAGGCCACCGAGGAGCGGCAGCCGCAATAACGCGGGAGTCTTTCCTCAGCCCGACAGACCGATCCGGGAGCCGCGCAGTCACCGTGCCGCGCGGCTCCTTCTGTTATGGACGCCGGATAGACCCACAGACCCCGGACGGCGCCCACAGGCGCCGGATGACGCCAGGAGAATTGACGTGACACGTTGCTACCGCGGATCCGCACCGTCCCGTTCCGATACCCGATTCCGGCGTTCACCGATTCTCCTGCTCGTCGTAGCGTTCGCGTTGCTGCTCGCCGGGGGCTCGCCCGCCGCCGCGCAGCACGGTGCGCCCAACGGCGAGTGGCCCGCCTACGGCGGCGACCTCGGCGGAACCAAGTACTCCGGCCTCGATCAGATCGACGCCGGCAACTTCAACGACCTGGAGATCGCCTGGCGCTGGCGCTCGGCCGACGCGACGCTGGACCTCGACGCGCTGCGCGAGATCCACGAGGACCTGAGCATCCTCAACATGAAGGTCACCCCGCTGATGGTGGGCGGGACCGTCTTTATCGTCACCCCCCTCAGGCTCGCCGTCGCGCTCGACGCCGGAACCGGCGCCGTCCAGTGGGTCTACGACCCGGACGTGGTCCGTGGCACGAGGTTCGCCATCAACACCAGCGGCTACAGCAACCGCGGCCTGGCCTACTGGACGGACGGCGACGAGGCGCGGATCTTCTACGGCACCCCGGACGGGTACCTGCTGGCCGTCGACGCCGAGACCGGCGAGCCGGCCCGCGGCTTCGGCGACAACGGGCGCATCGACCTCGCGGCGGAGATCCCGCGCAACGGCCGGGGCACGGTCGACAGCCAGGGCCATCCCTGGATCAGCATCAACTCGCCGCCCATCGTGGCCCACGACGTCGTCGTCACGCCGATGTCCATCTCCGATCAACCGATCGCGCGGGAGCAGGCGCCCGGCTGGGTCAAGGGCATCGACGCGCGTACCGGCGACATCCGCTGGACGTTCCGGACCGTCCCGCAGGCCGACGACCTCGGCGTCGACACCTGGCTGAACGATTCGTGGCGCTACACCGGCGGCACGAACGTCTGGTCGGCGTTCAGCGTCGACGACGAGCTCGGCTATATCTACCTACCGACCGGCACCCCGACCAACGACTACTACGGCGGCCACCGCCTCGGCGACAACCTGTTCGCGGAGAGCCTCGTCGCCCTCGACATCGAGACCGGCCAGCGGATCTGGCACTTCCAGACCGTGCACCACGGCGTCTGGGACTACGACTTCCCCACGCACTCGAACCTCGTCGACGTCACCGTCGACGGCCGCGAGGTGAAGGCGCTCGCCCAGGTCAGCAAGCAGGGCTATGCCTACGTCTTCGACAGGGTGACCGGCGAGCCGGTCTGGCCTATAGAGGAGCGCGCGGTTGAGACCGATACCGACATCCCGGGCGAGGTGCTGTCACCGACGCAGCCCTTCCCCACGAAGCCGCTGCCCTTCGAGGACCAGGGCTCGTCCATCGAGCAGTTGGTCGACTTCACGCCGGAGCTGCGCGAGATGGCGGTGCAGGCGGTCCGGAACCACCGGCTCGGGGGGCTCTTCTCCCCGCCGATGCTTTCGGTCGAGGGCGGCCTGCAGGGGACGATTCAGCGCCCGGCCATCGGCGGCGGCGCCAACTGGATGGGCGCCGCGGTGGATCCGGAGACCGGCATTCTCTACGTCCCGTCGGAGAACGCCTACTCCATCATGAAGTACGTCACCCCCGACGGCGAGGGGGCCGACCTCGACTACACCCAGGGAGGTTTCGCCACGCCGTCCTTGATGCCGCAGGGCCTGCCGCTGTTCAAGCCGCCCTACTCGCGCATCACCGCCATCGACCTCAACACCGGCGACCACGCCTGGATGCAGCCCAACGGCGACGGCAACCGCTTCCGCAACCACCCGCGCCTGCGCGACCTGAACCTCCCACCCGTCGGCGGCGACGGCCGCGGCGGGCCGGTGCTCACGAAGACCCTGCTCGTAAGCGCCCTGACCGCCGGCGGCGACGGGCCGCGGCTGGTGGCGCGCGACAAGGCGACAGGGGAGATCGTCGGCTCCATCGACCTGCCCGGCGGCGCCATCGGGACGCCGATGACCTACCTGCACGAGGGGCGGCAGTTCATCGCCCTGACCGTGGGTGGCGAGGTGCCGGAACTGGTGGCGTTCGCTCTGCCGGAGTGACACGCATCGGAACGGAGCCGTTGCGGGAAGTGCAATGGAGACGACCGGCGCGCACACCTGCACACTCTGCGGCACAAGCTATTCCGCGCCGTACGAGATTTGCGGAGTCGATGCGGACGCGTTGAGACACGAGCTGGCCTGTCGTGTTTGCCAGTCCAACGTCAATCCGCGCCACTGTGATCGCCCGAATGATCGACGATGTACTTGCGAATCTCGACGACCTGCTCGCGGGTCTCGGCGATCTGCTCGCGGGTCTCGAGGATCTGGGCGGTGAGACGGGCCTCGCTCGCGGCGATCTGTGTCGCAATGAAGCCCTGAACGTTCCACGCAGCCATCCAGGCTGCGCCCGCGATGGTTGCCACGATCAGAATGACCGGCCACTCCTCGCGCAGGCGCTGCATGGACCAAGTGTATAAACGTAGACCCGAGTCCGCAACGAGCGCCTGCACACGGCGCAGACCATCGGCGAGCGGCTCGGCAACTGCGAGGAACACGTCGACATTGCAGTGTACGCGCTCAACGAACAGACTTTCATTTGCAGCCCTCGGGTGCGAACCGCGCCCACCGGCGATCACCACCGCGTTGAAGGCTTGGGACGCCGCCACCTGATGCAGTTGTGGCAACCTCACATGCCCCACACGTGGACATTCGGCGCCACCCGCTGACTCCGGGATGCAGTAGTGGTTCTCCGCAACGACAGGGCCGGTCGTGTTGAAGAAGCGGCGCACCGCGCCAGTATCGCACGCGCCGACGCGCCTACCACCCTTCACGAGTGCAACTTGCCGGCATACTATAGGCAAATGCCAACCGATCGAACCGTGGCGGACACTACATTCCGGTTGGCGGTCGCCACCGCCGAACAGCTCGGTGGAGCGGACGCCCTCGGCTGGCAGGTGCTGTCGGATGCGGACATGGCCAAGGCGGTGGAGCTCGGGTTCTCGGTGAACACGATCGACGCGCTCCGGACGAAGGGCGTCACGGACCAGGAGATCGGCAACCTCATCATCAAGCCGCGTACCCTGTCGCATCGGCGAGCGAGGCGATCCAGGCTGACGACGGAAGAATCCGACCGCGCCGCCAGACTCGCGCGAGTGATGGCGCTTGCCGGAAAGACGTTCGCCAACAGGGACAAGGCCGACCGGTGGCTCCACAAGGAGCTGAGCGCCCTGAACGGCCGGCGGCCGATCGACCTGACCCGTACGCACGCCGGCGCCCGGGTCGTCGAGGACCTGCTGATGAGCATCGCCTGGGGCGCGGCCGCCTGATGCAGCTCTGGCGGCTGTCGGGGGCTGACTACGCGGAACGCCTCGACGGCGGGTATGGGCTCGCGCTGGACGGTCGATGGAATGGGCGGGGTCGCCCGGTCACCTATTGCTCGACCGGCCCCGCGCTCTGCGTGCTGGAGAAGCTCGTGCACATCGACGATGCGGCCCTGCTGCCCGACGAGATGATGCTCGTGCGCTACGACGCGCCGGACGCGTTGAACGTCGAAGAAGTCCCCCTCGACCGTCTGCCTGACCGGTGGCGCATGAGCAGGAGCCTGACCATGGCGATGGGCAACACCTGGCTGGACGGTGTCTCGGCGTGTCTTCTGCGCGTCCCTTCCGTCATCGTGCCGGTTGCCGACACCGGCGACAGAAACGTCCTGATCAACCATCGCCACGAAGACGCGGCCAGCATCGCAGTCTCCCGGATCGAGCCGTTCAGATACGATCCGAGACTGTTCGCGCGCGGATGACTTAGCCCTTTGCGCGTCTGCATTCCCGCTCGGGCACGCATCTCCTCCGTAGAGCCGTCCTGCCATGAATTTTACCGAACGGTACGATTCAACTTGTCAGGCGGCGGCCAGCGGCCCATATTCCCGATCGGGAAATAACACCGTGACGCCGGCGGAAATCGGGCGGGTGGTTCGGTGAGACGCGGCGCGCGCAGGGTCTCCGGCAGGACCAGTTGGCGGGCGCCGCGGGCGTCGGCGTACGGTTCCTCGTGGAGCTCGAGGCCGGGAAACCGACCGCCCAGATCGGCAAGTCGCTCGCGGTTCTCGCGGCGCTCGGCTGCACGCTGCGGATCGAGCCGCCGCCGCGCGCCGCCGGGGGCGCGGCGCGGGGATGATGCGAACGCTCACCGTCTGGTGGGAGGGCGCGGTCGTCGGCTCGCTGAGCGCGGACCGGCACGGCGCGATGCGGTTCGCCTATGACGGCGACTAACTGACAGATCTCGCACTCACCCGGGCCGACGCAGCCGCCAGCGAACTGGCCGGCCCGGGTATGGACCCGGGTGCGCTGGCCGGGTGCGCCGAGCGCATCACCGGCCGCGCCCGGCGCCTCGCGCTGACGATCTGACCCGCTACTACTACTTACTGCTGCGACTCCGCGGCGCGGGCGCCGCTCAGGATGTTCAGCAGGCCGTAGTTTCCTTCGTGGCAGGCGTACTCGAACATCGGCGTGTCGTTCCGGCGCATCGGCACCGCCACGGTGAAGGGCCGCGTGAAGATCGTCGGGTCGTCGACGGTGTACTCGTACAGCAGCGTGTCGGCGTCCAGACGGCGAAACCGCTCCGTCAGGGTGACGGTCAGACCGGTGCCGATGGCCTGCGTGGCGGACGGATCGAAGCTGCCGGTGTGCTCGGTCAGGTTCTTCGTCTCGACGACGAGCGTGTCGCCCTCCCAGCGCCCCCGCGCATCGCCCATCCACTGCCGCACGTTCGCGGGGAGGTGCGGGCGGCCGTCGAGCGGAATGATCCGGGCGTCGTGCACCATCTCGTTGAGGATGACGACGTGGCCGGGGGTCTGGAAGAGCTGCATGTTGTTGTTGTAGCCGCTCGGCATCATCGGCGGCCCACTGTTGAACCCGACCAGGCACCGTTCGGCGAGGCCGCGGTCTTCGGGATGGTCCGAGCCAACGCCGGCGCTGCGCACGCGCACCGGGCGCCCGATCGGCAGATCCTCCCAGAGCGACCCCACCTGCCGCAGCGCATCGCCCTCGGGCGTCAGCGCGGGCAGGCGGCCGTCGGGCGGGTCGACGACCAGCGAGGTCCGGCGATCGGCGATGACGTTGGTGCCGTAGTCGAGCCAGAAGTCGTTGTAGCCGCCCACCGCCAGACCGCCACCGCCAGCCGGCAGCGGTTCCGTGCGCACCTCGCTCGGCTCCAGCAACCGTTCGCGGCGCGCGGTGGCGCCCGCTTCGAGCGCCGCGGCTTCTTCCTCGCTCAGGAACGCCTGCTCCTGGTCGGTCGGCCGCTCGAGCGGCGTCATCGTGCGGAAATCCCAAACGCCCTGCAGGTCGGGCTGCCCGTCCGGGGTGCGCGGTAGCGTCTGACCGGCGACCGCCGTCGCGAAGATCATCAGAACCACCGCCGCCAGCGCCAGCGCACGAAACTGCATCTGCATGTCGAAGTCTCCCGTCGCCCGAGCCCCCGCCGGCGGGATCATCCGCCGGCACCTGCCGTCCACATGCATGCTATCACCCGTGTCCGGCGACGCATTCGATCAGTCTCACCCGATGCGCCGTTGGAGGCATGCGCTCGGCTGGCGGGCGGCTTGGCTAACCGAACACAAATGTAGATACGCGCCCAAAAAACAACAAGCTCGTCGCTTCAGGCACCGCCACGTCATGGGCGGGAGGGCTCTGGTTGGCCGCGACTGGCGCTGATTCCACAAAAACGTCTGCAGTTGGGACTTTTGCCAACATAAATGTCGCCCAGGCACCCTCTACACGGAGCTTGGAAGACGCGCCGCCGCCGCTAAAATTGTCGCCGGGCCTACTACAAAATCGTGCCCCACACGACCGCCGCGGATCGGCGCACCCGCGGTGGCATAGCCCTTGCCCTTACGGTCTGTCTCGTTCGGGACCGTCGATCCTCGATAGGGTCCCGCAACCTGTATCCCAATGGAGGACATCGTTCGTGCTCAGTCAACGCAACCGTAGCATCGGCGACACGAGTCGGCGACGTAGCTGTCTGACGCTCGCTCTGCCGGCCGCGCTGGCCGTCTCGATCGGCACGGCGCCCGCCCTCTACGCCCAGGACCCGGACCCGGATCCGCCCCCGGTTTCGCTGGGCGCCGGCCTGCAATCCAGCTTCCTGCATCGCCAGGCGGACGATGCCGACGCGACCGACCATTTTCGGGTCAACAGCCTGCGCCTGTACGTGAACGGGTCGGGGCCACCAACAACATCAAGTTCATGGTGAACACCGACATCGCCTACGGCGGCTCGCTGGGTGCGCCGAGCAGCAACCAGGACACTCGGTTCGGGATCCTCGACGCCGTCGCCCAGTTCGAGATGTCGGACAAGTTCAACGTCTGGGTGGGGCGGTTCCTGCCGCCGAGCGATCGCGCCAACCTGTACGGGCCGTTCTACGCCCACCACTGGGCGGTCTACGCGGACGGCGTCCAGGACGGCTATCCGTTCGTCTTCCAGGGGCGCGCCAACGGCGCCGCCTACTGGGGCCAGTTCGACAAGGTCAAGCTGTCCGCCGGTGCGTTCGACGGCGAGTCCGCGACCGGCAATCCTTCCCTGATCGGCGCGGGCCGGGTACAGGTGGACTTCTGGGATCCGGAGCCGGGGTACTACCTGAACAGCACTTTCTACGGCGAGAGGAACATCCTCGCCGTCGGCCTCGCCGGCCAGAAGCAGGGCGACGCCGGGACGGCCTATACCGCCGATTTCCTCATGGAACGCAAGGTCGCGGGCGGCGGTGCGGTGTCCGTCGAAGCCGAGTGGGCGCGGTACGACGGCCTCGGCGGCTACGACCCGCGCTACGTGATGAACGACGGCGGCTACCTTCTGGCCGCCTATCTGTTCCCGAACCGCGTCGGCCCCGGTCAGTTCGAGATTCTCGGCAAGTACGCACGCGCCCGCTTTCGCCAGGGCGTTACCCCGGACTACGACCAGAAGACGACGGAAGTCGATCTCAACTACATCATCCGGCAGTTCAACGCGCGCCTGATGATCTTCTTCAAGGACACCGGCTACAGCGCCGTGCAGACCGACGACTTCCAGGTCGGGGTCGGACTGCAGATTCAGATGTAGCGATCCTTTCATCCACAGGAGTCAAATCGATGAAACAACTCATGCATGCATGCCTTGTCGTCTGTCTCGGCGCCGCGCTGACCGGTTGCGCCGGCGGGGGCGATCCCGAGTCATCCTCCGTGCCGGGGGGCGGCGGCGATCCCATAAAGGTCGGCGTCCTGCACTCGCTGTCGGGCACGATGGCCATCAGCGAGACGACGTTGAAGGACACGATCCTGATGATGGTCGAGGAGCAGAACGCCAAGGGCGGCCTGCTCGGCAGACCGGTGGAGGCGGTGGTGGTCGATCCGGCCTCCGACTGGCCGCTGTTCGCCGAGCGTGCGCGCGAGCTGCTCGAGTCCGAGCAGGTCGACGTCGTGTTCGGCTGCTGGACGTCGGTGTCGAGGAAGTCGGTGCTCCCGGTGTTCGAGGAGAACAACGGCCTTCTCTTCTATCCCGTCCAGTACGAGGGAGAGGAATCGTCGAAGAACGTCATCTATACCGGTGCGGCGCCGAATCAGCAGGCGATTCCGGCCATCGACTATCTGATGAACGAGGTCGGCATCGAGCGCTGGGTGCTCGAAGGCACCGACTACGTCTATCCCCGCACGACCAACCGCATCCTCGAGGCGTACCTGAAGCAGAAGGGGGTCGCGGAGGACGACATCTCGATCAACTACACCCCGTTCGGGCACTCGGACTGGCAGACCCGCGTGGCCGCCATCCGGCGCTTCGGCGCGGCCGGCAAGCCGACGGCGGTGGTCTCCACGATCAACGGGGACGCCAACGTCCCCTTCTACCTGGAGCTCGCCAACCAGGAGGTCTCCGCAGACGACATTCCCGTCGTGGCGTTCTCGGTGGGCGAGGAAGAGCTGTCGGGACTCGACACCACGCCGCTGGTCGGCCATCTGGCGGCCTGGAACTACTTCCAGAGCGTAGACTCGGCGGCGAACGCGGAGTTCATCGCGAAGTGGAAGACATTCGTTGACAACGCGGACCGGACGACGAACGATCCCATGGAGGCGCACTTCATCGGATTCAACCTCTGGGTCAACGCGGTGGAGAAGGCCGGCACGACCGACGTCGACGCGGTGCTGGCGGCGCTGCCGGGAACCGAAACGCCCAATCTGACGGGCGGCATGGCGCAGGTGCTTCCGAACCACCACATCACCAAGCCGGTGTACATCGGCGAGGTGCAGGCGAACGGGCAGTTCGACGTGGTCTGGCAGACCGACGGCACCGTGCCGGGCGACGCCTGGTCGGACTATCTGCCGGTCAGCGAAGACACCGCAGCGGATTGGGTGACCCTGAATTGCGGCAACTACAACACCGAGACGCAGGTGTGCTCGGGACAGAACTACGAATAGGGGAGGCAACGCCGGGCGGGCGGTGGATCGGATGTCTGCTGCTCGCCTGGAGCCTCCTGCTCGCGTGTCCGGTCCCGGCGGCGGCGCAAGCCGACGACGGTTTTCGGGCGCTGGTGGCCGAGTTCGCGGACGCCAACTTCCGCGAGAAGGAGGCGGTCGCCGGACGGTTGCTCGCGACCGGGCATCCCAGCGTGCGCGAGGTGATCACGGCGCTGCTCGAGGACCGCCTGTTCCAGCGCGAGCGTGACGGCAGGGTCTTCGTCGTCGAATCGAACGACGACCGGCTGGACGCCTACCAGTTGATCGACCCCGTCTCGCTGGCCGCCGTCGAGGCGGTCGACCCCGACCTGCTGCGGCGAATCATCACCAACAATCGGCTCCGGAGGGGCCCTCCGAGCCACGGTTGCAGGGTTCGATCTGTCCAGTCCCGACGCCGGCGTGCGCCTGGACGCCGTGCGGGAGTTGCTGCGCGGTCTCGACGAGGCCACGCTGGATCTGCTGCGCCGCCGGGCGGCGGTGGAGACCGACGCCTCCGTGGCGTACGAAATAGAGACCGCGCTGTCGGTCTCGGCGCTCGACGACGACGATTCGCAGGTGCGCCTCGAGGCCGTCGGACGGCTCGCCGGCCGCCTGAACCCGGTCGTCCGCAACCGGCTGGCGGCATTGCTCGAGACCACCGAGGACGGTGGACATGTCGAGACCGACGAGAACATCCGCGCCGCGGCGACCGACGCGATGTGGCAGATCGACTCGATGCGCAACGTGTACTCCGTGATCGAGACCGTCGCCTTCGGGCTGAGCCTCGGGTCGGTGCTGGTGCTGGTCGCCATCGGCCTGGCCATCACCTTCGGCGTCATGGGGGTCATCAACATGGCCCACGGCGAGCTGATGATGCTCGGGGCCTACACGACCTACGTCGTGCAACTGTGGATGCCGGACCACATCGGCGTCTCCATGCTGGTGGCCGTGCCGGCGGCGTTCGTCGTCGCCGGCGCCGCGGGCGTGTTCATCGAACGGACCGTCATCCGGTTCCTCTACGGGCGCCCGCTCGAGACGCTCCTCGCGACGTTCGGCGTGAGCCTCGTCCTGCAGCAGCTCGTGCGGTCCGTTTTCTCCGCCAACAACCGCGCGGTCGTCACGCCGACGTGGATGAGCGGGGCGCTCCGGTTCAACGACGCGTTCTCGCTCACGTACAACCGGTTGTACATCGTCCTGTTCGCTCTCATCGTGTTCGGGCTCGTGCTGGCGGTGCTCAAGTACACGCGGTTGGGCCTGGACATCCGCGCGGTCTCGCAGAACCGCGTGATGGCCCGCGCCATGGGCGTGCGGACCGAGTGGGTGGACGCGATGACGTTCGGACTCGGCGCCGGGATCGCCGGGGTGGCCGGCGTGGCCCTGACGCAGTTGACCAACGTCGGTCCCAACCTCGGCCAGTCCTACATCGTCGACTCGTTCATGGTCGTCGTGTTCGGCGGCGTCGGCAACCTCTGGGGCACGCTCATCCGCGGGATGTCGCTGGGCATCGCGAACAAGCTGCTCGAGCCGTTCGCCGGCGCCGTGCTCGGCAAGATTGTCGTCCTGGTCGTCCTGATCCTCTTCATCCAGCACCGTCCCCGCGGACTGTTTCCACAGGCGGGACGGGCGGCGGAGAGCGGGTGACGGTTCCGGTGCCGCGCCTGCCGGGGGCGATCGCGGATCGCGGCAGCGTCGTGTTTCTGGGGTCGCTGGCGGCGGTGGCGCTGCTCGCGCCGATCTTCAATCTGGCGGTACCGGACTCGTCGCCGTTCCACCTGTCGAGCTATGCCGTCGGCCTCATCGGCAAGTACCTCTGCTACGCCATCCTCGCGCTCGCGGTCGATTTCATCTGGGGCTTCAGCGGCATCCTGAGCCTCGGACACGCGGCGTTCTTCGCGCTCGGCGGCTATGCGATGGGGATGTACCTCATGCGCCAGATCGGGACCCGCGGCGTCTACGGGCACCCGGTCCTGCCGGACTTCATGGTGTTTCTGAACTGGAGCGAGCTGCCGTGGTTCTGGTACGGCTTCAACTGGTTCTGGTTCGCCCTCGTCATGGTGGCGCTGGCCCCCGGTGCGCTGGCGTTCGGGTTCGGCTGGCTGGCGTTCCGGTCCCGCGTCACCGGCGTGTATCTGTCGATCATGACGCAGGCGCTCACCTACGCCCTGATGCTCGCGTTCTTCCGGAACGACATGGGGTTCGGCGGCAACAACGGGTTCACCGACTTCAAGGACCTGCTCGGCTTCGACCTGCAGAGCGACGCCACGCGCTCGACGCTGCTGGTCGCGACGGCCGTGGTGCTGGCCGCCAGCTACTGGACCTGCCGGGAGGTCCTCGGGTCGCGCGCCGGGCGCGTGCTGCGCGCGATTCGCGACGCCGAGAACCGCACCCGGTTTCTCGGCTACCGCGTGGACACCTACAAGCTCTGGGTGTTCGTCCTGTCGGCGGTGCTGGCCGGCGTGGCCGGCGCGCTGTACGTGCCGCAGGTGGGCATCATCAATCCCAGCGAGTTCGAGCCCATCAACTCCATCGAGGTCGTGATCTGGGTGGCGGTCGGGGGCCGGGGGACGCTGTACGGCGCGGCCGCCGGGGCCGTCCTCGTGAACTACGCGAAGACGTACTTCACCGGCGCGCTGCCCGAGCTCTGGCTGTACGCCCTCGGTGCGATGTTCGTGGGAGTCACGCTCTTTCTGCCCCGCGGGCTGGCGGGCATCGTACCCATGCTGAGGCGGGACGATGACTGACGAGCGCTGCGGATCGACAATGCAGATCGGTCCCGGCGACTCCGCGAGCCGGCGCGACGCCTGGCGCGAGAAGCGCGAGGCCGCGGTGCGGCGGCAACCGTCGGTGCTGCGCGGCAACGTGCTCTACATCCAGAACGTGACGGTCAGCTTCGACGGCTTCAAGGCGCTCGACGACCTCACGCTGCACGTCGACCCGGGCGAGCTGCTGTGCGTCATCGGACCGAACGGAGCCGGCAAGACCACGATGATGGACATCGTCACCGGCAAGACCCGGCCGGACGCGGGTACGGTGTGGTTCGGGAACCAGATCAACCTGCTCATGCTGAGCGAGCCGGAGATCGCCCAGGCCGGCATCTGCCGCAAGTTTCAGAAACCGACCGTCTTCGATTTCCTCAGCGTCTTCGAGAACCTGGAGCTCGCCCTGGCCGGCGAGAAGTCGTTCTGGCACACCTTCCTCGCACGTCTGACGAGCAGGGACCGCGAGCGCATCGACGAGGTGCTCGAGACGACCGGGTTGGCGTCGAAGCGCGAGCAGCAGGCGGGCACGCTGGCGCACGGACAGAAGCAGTGGCTCGAGATCGGCATGCTGCTGATGCAGGAACCGAAGCTGCTGCTCGTGGACGAGCCGGTCGCCGGCATGACGCCGCAGGAGACCGAGCGCACCGGGGAGCTGCTGCTGTCGCTCGCCGGACGGCACTCGGTGGTCGTCGTGGAGCACGACATGGAGTTCGTCCGGTCGATCGCCAATCGGGTGGCCGTCCTGCACGAGGGAACGGTGCTGGCCGAAGGAGACATGGACGTCGTACAAAGCGATCCACGCGTCATCGAGGTGTACCTCGGCGCATGAGCCTGCTCAGAATCAGAGGTCTCAACCAGTCGTACGGCGGCAGCCGCACGCTCTGGGACATCGACCTGGACGTGGCGGCCGGGACGCGCCTGTGCCTCATGGGACGCAACGGCATGGGCAAGACGACGTTGCTCAAGTGCGTCATGGGGCTGATCCCGGTGACGTCGGGCACGATCGCGTTCGACGACGCCGACCTCCTCGCGCGTTCCACCGAGAGCCGGGCGCGACTGGGCATCGGCTACGTGCCCCAGGGGCGCGAGATCTTCCCGCAGCTCACCGTCGAGGAGAACCTGCGGATCGGACTGGCGGCGCGAAGGGACGGCGGCCGGGGCATCCCGGCGCGCGTGTTCGAGCTGTTTCCGGCGCTGAAGCAGATGCTCCAGCGCCGCGGAGGCGACCTGTCGGGAGGCCAGCAACAGCAGCTTGCGATCGGACGGGCGTTGGTGCTCGAGCCCAGGCTGCTCATTCTGGACGAGCCCACGGAGGGAATCCAGCCGAACATCGTCCACGAGATCGGCGATATCATCCTGACGCTCAACCGCGACGCTGGCGTGACCGTGCTGCTGGTCGAGCAGAAGCTGCCGTTCGCCCGGCGCGTGGCCAGCGAGTTCCGCATCCTGGACAAGGGGCGCGCGGTGGCCGGCGGGGCGATCGACGAGTTGAGCGACGATGACATCCGCGAGCATCTCACCGTGTAGCCCGGGCCCCGCCGTCGGACCGCCGCCCGCCTCGCCGCCGGATGCAGGGATCGCAAGGCAACCCGGGCGCGGGCGGGTCGCCGTCGCGCTGGCCCGCGGGCGCAGTGTGGTGTGCCGGGCGTACGCGACGAGCCCACTGCGCCTGCTGACGCCGAAGAACCATGGTCATGCCGCCTGGATCTACACGTCGAGTCACGGCGGCGGGCTGGTCGACGGCGACGACGTCGCGGTGCAGGCGTCCGTCGGGACCGGCGCCACCGCGTTCCTGTCGACGCAGTCCGCCACCAAGGTCTACCGCTCGCCGCGCGGGACCCGGGCAGCGCTCGACGCCGACGTCGGGGAGAACGGCCTGCTCGTGGTCGCGCCGGACGCCGTCGTCTGCTTCGCCGGGTCGCGCTATCGTCAGACGCAGCGGGTCACCATCGCCGCGGGAGGCGGACTCGTCCTCCTCGACCAGGTCACGTCGGGCCGGCGGGAGTCGGGCGAGCGCTGGGTCTTCGACGAGTACGTCAGCCGCACCGCCGTCCACCTCGAAGGGCGCCTCGTGGTGCACGACGCGCTGGCCCTGCGCGCCTCGGACGGCCCGCTGGCGACCCGCTTCGGCCGGTTCGACGTGCTGGCCGTAGCCGTATTGATCGGCGCCGGTCTCAAGGACGAGGTCGAGCGACTCGACGCCCGCGTGCAGGAGGAGCCCGTCAGACGCCGGGCCGACCGGCTCGTCGCGGCCGCACCCGTCGGCGACGTGGGTTGCGTCCTGCGCATCGCGGGTCGCACGGTCGAGGACGTCGACCGGACGTTGCGGGATTTCCTCGGCTTTGTGCCCCGGCTCCTCGGTGACAGCCCGTGGGCGCGGAAATGGTAACGACATGCACCTGACACCCCGCGAGGTCGACAAGCTGATCCTGCACCAGGCCGGTTTTCTTGCGCAGAAACGGCTTGCCCGCGGTCTCAGGCTGAACTACGTGGAGGCGGTGGCGCTCATCGCGACGCAGCTATTGGAGTTCATTCGGGACGGCCGGTCGGTGGCCGAGCTGATGGATCTCGGGCGCCGCTTCCTGGGGACCGACGACGTCCTCGACGGAATCGGCGACATGGTGGACGAGGTGCAGGTCGAAGGCACGTTCCCGGACGGCACCAAGCTGGTGACGGTCCACCACCCCATCGTGGCGGAGCACGGCGACCACGAGCTGGCGCTCTACGGGAGCTTTCTTGCGCCCCGGGGGATGGAGCCGGCGGTCGGCCGGCCGGCGTCGGCCCTGGCGGGCGCCCCGGGCGAGGTACTGCCCGGCGACGGGCAGATCACGCTGAACGACGGCCGCCCCGCCATCGACCTGAGCATCGCGAACACCGGCGACCGGCCGATTCAGGTCGGCAGCCACTATCACTTCTTCGAGACCAATCGGGCGCTCGTCTTCGACCGGCGGGCGGCCTACGGGCGCCGCCTGGACATTCCCGCGGGCACCGCGGTCCGCTTCGAGCCCGGAGAGCGCAGGACGGCCACGCTGGTGCCGATTGCCGGCGCACGGGTCATCCGCGGCGGGAACGCGTGGGCGAGCGGCCCGGTCGACGAGACGCGTGATCTGGGGAGCTGGGAGTAGCCATGGCGCATCGTATCGACCGGCGGCACTACGCGGACCTCTACGGACCGACCAGCGGCGACCGGCTGCGTCTGGGCGACACGGGCCTGGTGGCGGAGGTCGAGCAGGACGCGACCGTCTACGGCGACGAGTGCAAGTTCGGCGGCGGCAAGGTCCTGCGCGACGGCATGGGACAGGCGGCGGGGGTGTCGGACGAGCGCGCCCTCGATTGCGTGATCACCAACGCGCTGATCGTCGACTGGACCGGCATCCGCAAGGCGGACGTCGGCATCAAGAACGGCCGGATCGCGGGCATCGGCAAGGCGGGCAACCCGGACGTCATGGCGGGCGTGAGCGACGACCTCGTCGTGGGGGTGACCACCGAGGCCATCGCCGGCGAGGGATTGATCCTGACCGCGGGCGCCATCGATGCCCACGTGCACTTCATCTCCCCCCAGCAGGTCGACGAGGCGGTCGCCAGCGGCGTGACGACGTTCATCGGCGGCGGGACCGGACCGGCCACCGGCACCAAGGCGACCACGTGCACGCCGGGCAGCCGGCACATCGAGCTGATGCTGCAGGCAAACGATCCCCTGCCGATGAACTTCGGCTTTCTGGGCAAGGGCAACACGTCCCTGCCGCAGGGACTCGAAGAGCAGATCCGGAGCGGCGCCGTCGGCCTGAAGCTGCACGAGGACTGGGGCTCCACACCGGCCACCATCGACTGCTGCCTCACCGTGGCGGACGGCTTCGACATCCAGGTCGCGATTCACACCGACACGCTGAACGAATCGGGGTTCGTGGACGCCTCGATGGAGGCGTTCAAGGGCCGTACGATCCACACCTACCACACCGAGGGAGCCGGGGGAGGGCACGCTCCGGACATCATCCGCGTGTGCGGCGAGCCGAACGTGCTGCCGAGCTCCACCAATCCGACGCGGCCGTATACGGTCAACACGCTCGACGAGCATCTCGACATGCTCATGGTCTGCCACCATCTCGACAAGAACACGCCGGAGGACGTCGCGTTCGCGGAGAGCCGGATTCGCGGGCAGACGATAGCGGCCGAGGACGTGCTGCACGACCTCGGGGCCATCAGCATCATGGCGAGCGACAGCCAGGCCATGGGACGCGTGGGAGAGGTCATCACCCGCACGTGGCAGACCGCCGACAAGATGCGGACCGAGCGCGGCCGTCTGGATGCCGAACAGGGCGACAACGACAACCTGCGGATCCGCCGCTACGTGGCCAAGTACACGGTGAACCCCGCGATCGCGCACGGCATCGCGCACGACGTGGGCTCGGTCGAGGTGGGCAAGCTCGCCGACCTGGTGCTGTGGAAGCCGGCGTTCTTCGGCGTGAAACCGGAGCTGGTGCTCAAGGGCGGGTTCATCGCCTGGGCGCAGATGGGCGACGCCAACGCGTCGATTCCCACGCCGCAGCCCCAGTTGATGCGCCCGATGTTCGGCGCCTATGGCCGGGCGACCGGCGCAACGTCGCTGGCGTTCGTCTCCGGCCTGTCGCTGCAGGAAGGGACCGTCGAGCGCTACGGACTCACGAAGGGCCTGTCGGCGGTGCGCGGGTGCCGCACCATCGGCAAGCGGGACATGAAGCTCAACGACGCGCTGCCGCGCATTCAGGTCGACCCAGAAACCTACGTCGTCACCGCCGACGGCGAGGCGTTGTCGGCCGCGGCGGCCGCGGTGCTGCCGCTCGCCCAGCGGTATTGCCTGTTTTGATCCCGGCATGTCCGACTGGCTCGCGTGGCAGGTCGTGGACTCGGCGTTCCCGGTCGGCGTGTTCGCGCACTCCTGGGGCCTCGAGGCGGCGTGGCAGGCCGGCCACGTGGACGGCGAGGCCGAGTTGCGGCAGTTTTTGACGGAGTCGATTCGGCAGACGGGATGGAGCGTGCTGCCGCTTGTGAACTCAGCCTATCGGCAGCCGGAGCGGCTGGCGGAGCTCGACGCCTTGACCCAGGCATTTCTCACGAACAGCGTGGCCAACCGGGCCAGCCGGGTGCAGGGACGCACGCTGGTCGCCACCGCCGCCCGGGTCTGGCCCTCGCCCGCGATGACCGACCTGCAGGCGCGGTCCGAGGCGGGATGGGCGCACGTGGCGCCGCTCTCGGGCGTCGTCTTGCGAACCATCGGGCTGTCGCATGCGACCGCGCAGAAGGCGGTCCTCTACGGCGCCGCCCGCGGCATCCTGTCGGCGGCGGTCCGGCTGGGTATCGCCGGCAGCTATCGAGCGCAGCGGATGCAGCACGACGCCGCGGCGTCCCTCGACGCAACGCTCGAGCAGTGCGGCGGACTCGCGGCCGAGGACATCTGCCAGACGGCGCCGGTCATCGATCTGCTGCAGGGAGCGCACGACCGCCTGTACTCACGACTCTTCCAGTCATGAACGACGCGGGACCCTGGCCATGAGCGCCACGTCGAGAAGGTGAAAGCCGCAATGCACCACATGCTCAACCACCCCTACTACCACCATGACCCGTCCGGGCACGATCCGACCGCACCCGGCCTCTTCGCGGATCGGGACGCGCCGCATGTCCGCGACTACCGGCAGCGCGCGTTCACGGTCGGCATCGGTGGTCCCGTCGGCAGCGGAAAGACGGGGCTGCTCCTCGCGCTGTGCCGCAAGCTCCGCGACCGCTACGGCCTGGCCGTCGTGACGAACGACATCTTCACCAAGGAGGATGGCGAGTTCCTGGTGCGCCACCAGGCGCTGGAGACGCATCGCATCACCGCCGTCGAGACCGGGGGTTGCCCGCACACCGCGGTCCGCGACGACGTCAGCCAGAACCTGGACGCACTGGCCCAACTGATGGGGAAGGTGCAGCCCGAGTTGCTGTTCGTCGAGAGCGGCGGGGACAATCTGGCCGCCCAGTTCAGTCGCGATCTCGCGGACTTCACGATCTACGTCATCGACGTGTCCGGCGGCGACAAAATCCCCCGCAAGGGCGGTCCCGGCATCACGCAGTCCGACCTGCTCGTCATCAACAAGACCGACCTCGCCTCGCTCGTAGGCGCCGACCTCGACGTCATGGCGCGAGACTCGCGGCGCATGCGGGGGGATGGCCCGCTGGTGTTCGCCCAGGTGACCAACGGGGTGGGCGTGGACACGATCACCGACGCCGTGGTCGGCGGCCTGGAGGCGACGCGCGCCGGTTCGTCCTGATGCCGGGGCGGACGCTGTCGTCTGCCGCCTGTCCGCCGGACGCCTCTCACCTCCCGTGGCAGAGCACGTCCAGGCATCATGGATGTCAGGGGGCATCCGCCTGATCGAGAATCGCGGCGACGCGTTCGACCAGGCTCATCCGATGAGCCGTTCGAGGCATGCGCTCGGCTGGCGGGTCGCCTGTCGCCGCCGCTCCAGCAGTCGAATCGCGGTCCGCCGATCGAGACCCTGCGTGGCCCGGAAGGATTCGAGGTCTTCCTCACCCAGCCGGAACGCGAGATCCAGCCGCTCTGCCGGCTCCATTTCCCTGGCGAACGCCGCATCGCGCACACGCAGGACCGATGCGACAGACTTCATCGCGCGAGTGTAGCAGCGCCGCTGGTCGCCGGGCCGCCACCACCCCCGATTCGACCCGGTTGCATACCGAGGACGCCGAAGACCGGCCGACGGCAGCGACCCGCGGCACGGCTGCGGACGCTTGCCGAACGTCCAAATGAAGTGCGGAGGCGCCAAGTGGACGACGAGCTTCCCTCGGTCGCCATGACCATGAGATTCCTGGCCCTGTGCGATCTCTTCGGATCGCAGCGAGCGGCGGTCGGGGCGATTGCCACGGGCCGGAAGAACGAGTTGGCCGGTTTGCCGCAACAGGATGACTGGATGGCGTGGAACGCCGACGAGATGTGCGCAGCCGTGAAGTACCTCGAGAATTCGCGCCACGCAAGCGCTCACTCACCAAGTATCGATCCCGAAAGCGTCGACTGACTGCGACGCGGCATCTCAGGCATCAGCGCAGCGTGTCCTTCTCCGCTTTCCTGGATGCCGATCCGAGCAGGCTCGCATGCTCTCCGAGTATCAGCCTGGCCTGCCGCCCGGCGCTCAACGCTGGCGAGCGGCGCCTCATCCCCACGGCGAGCGCGGCGCCCAACCCCGTCCACAGCAGCACGATGGCCCACTCCTCCGGCCAGACGAGCGCCGACGGGCTGCCCGGCAGATACAGAAGGATGAAGAACACCGTAGCCGCCACCGCGAGCCAGCCGACGAGTGACGGCGCCGCCACCCGATACGGACGGGGCAGGTCCGGGTACCGGCGCCGGATGACGAGAAACGCCACCGCCACCAGCAGGTAGGCGACCACCGTCGCCAGCGAGCCGGCGTCGACCAGCCACACCAGGGCGGGCCGGCCGAAGAACGGAGCGACCACGGTGATGCCGGTCAGCACCGCGACCACCGCCACCGGCGACCCGTGCCGCGGGTGCAGGCGGGCGAAGACGGCCGGCAGCATCCCGCCGCGGGCCATCGCGAACAGCAGCCGCGAGGCGCCGAGGAAGAACGCGTTCCAGCTCGTGAGGATGCCGAACGCGCCGCCCACCACCAACACGCGCCCGGCCCACGGGCTGCCGTAGACGGCGCTCATCGCATCGGCGGTCGGCAGCGCCCGCCCGTCCAGCGTGGCGGGATCCAGCGCCAGGCCCACCGTCAATTGCACGAGGCCGTACCAACCGAACGCCATGACGATCGACAGCACGATGATGCGGCCGATGGTGCGGAACGGGACGTCGATCTCCTCGGCGAGCTGCGGGACGACGTCGAAACCGACGTAGAGGAACGGGGTCATGATCACGACCCGCAGCACCCCTTCCCAGCTCGTGATCCAGGGGACCAGGTTGGCCGTGTCGCCGCTCACCGTGCCCGGCAGGAAGAACGCCAGCCCCACCAGAAGGAGGCTGCCAACGGCGAGACGCTGCGCGAAGGCGGCGAAGCGGATACCGCGGTAGTTGACGACGCCGATGACGAGCGCGCCGGCCACGCCGGCCAGCACCCAGCTCGCGTGCACCTCCCAGCCGGCCACGGTGTAGAGGCGGCCGGCCTCGAAGCCGCCGGGGACCAGGTAGCTGAGAACGGTCGGCAGAGCGACCGCCTCGAACGCGCACACCGCCACGTAGGCGAGCACGAGCGTCCAGCCGCAGACGAACGCACCGCCCGGTCCCATCGCGATGTAGGTGAAGCTGATCTCGCCGCCCGCGCGCGAGAGGGCGGATGACAGCTCGGCGTAGGTGAGCCCGACCAGCCAGACCATCAGGGCGCCAATGCCGAACGCCAGGATGGAGCCGACCGCGCCCGCCCGCACGATCATCTCGCCCGCCAGCACCACCCAGCTCCAGCCGACCATCGCGCCGAAGGCGATGGCCAGCACGTCGCCGCGGCCGAGCAGCTTCCGGAGGTGCACCGGGGCGTCAGACATGGCGGCGGGCACCGGCGCGGGCTCGCCGCGCGTCCTCGTGGCGGCGCTTCTTCGGCCGCGATGAAGCGCAAGGTATCTCCACGGCCGCTACCGCTCGTGGACCACGCGGCCGCCGAGCACCGTCAGGTCGACCTCGGTGTCCATGGTCCGCGCCGGGTCGATGGTCAGCAGGTCCTGCGACAGGACCACCAGGTCGGCCAGCTTGCCGACCTCCAGGCTGCCCTTCTCGTCCTCCTCGAAGGTGAGATGCGCCGCCAGCCGGGTGTAGCCGACGATCGCCTCGGGCATGGTCAGCGCCTCGCCGGGACCGACCACCGCGCCGCTCATCCCCTGTCGGGTCACGGCGGCCTGCAGCCCCACCATGGGCCCGATCGGCAGGATGTCGCTGCCCAGCGCCACGAAGACCCCGTGCCGCATCGGCGACCGCAACGGGTTGTTGGTGGCGTAGCGCTCGCCGTCGAGATGCTCGGCGTAACGGCCCTCGAGCGTGTAGGTGAAGTTGGGCTGCTGCGCGACATGGATGTTCCAGGTGGCCATCTTCTGCATCGTCTCCGCCGGCGGCCGGACCGTGAAGTGATTCAGGTAATGGCGATGGTCGGCGCGGGGCGACGCCTCCAGCATGCGAGCCCAGACGTCGACGGTCATGGCGATGGCCGCGTCGCCGATGGTGTGGAAGCCCATCTGCCAGCCCCGCTCGTGAGCGGCGCGGGAGATCTCCAGCAGGCCTGCCTCGTCGATCAGGGGACCGCTGCCATGGTAGCCGGGCTGCCCCTTGTAGGGCTCCAGGGTCCAGGCCGCGGCGCCCGTGTAGCCGCCGTCGACGAAGAACTTCATCGGTCCGACCCGCAGCCACTCGTCGCCGTCGCCGGTCCTGCGGCCGAAACGGTCCAGCATGTCGATGGCCCGTTGCGGATCCGGCGGCACCCGAAGCTGCACGGCGGCGCGCGGCAGCTCCCCGGCATGCTCGGCGTAGACCGCTTCCCACCCGGCGTAGCCGGCGATGTCGACGCCGGCGTGGATGATGCTCGTGATCCCGAGCGCAAGCAGGCGGCGGAGGTTCTCGACGAAAGTCACCCGCAACTCCTCCGGAGTCGGGTCCGGCACCAGCCGGCTGACCAGCCCCTGCGCGCCCTCGCGCAGGATGCCGTTCATGCGGCCCCGGTCGTCGACCTCGATGATGCCGCCCGGCGGCGTCTCGGTGTCCGGGGCCAGCCCGGCCGCCTCCAGCGCCAGCGAGCTCGCCACCGAGCTGTGCCCACCGGCGCGGGTCAGCACGACCGGGTTGGCCGGCGCCGCGTCGTCCAGATCCCAGCGGAACGGCCGGCGCTGCTCGGCCAGCTCGTCCTCCGACCAGCCGTAGCCGGTGATCCACTCGCCCGCCCCGAGCTGCTCCGCTCGGCGCGTGACCCGCGCCTTCAGCTCGGCGAGGTTCTCCAGCCCGGCCAGATCGACCCAGCGGGCGGGATTCCCGCGGATGTGGATATGCGTATCGATGAATCCGGGCAGCACCAGCCGCCCGGCGAGGTCGATGGTGCGACCGGCGTCGTACCGGTCGGCCAGCTCGTCCCCGCCGAGGGCCACGATGCGGCCGTCGCGCACCGCCACCGCCGAGTAGGTGGAGAGCAGGGGGTCGGCGGTGAACACCTTGCCGCTGTGCAGCAGCAGGTCGACCGGCTCCTGCGCCTGCGCGGGAGCCACCGCACCCAGGACCCACGCCAGAACCACCCACACCGCGGCTCGCATTCGTCTCATCTGCATCCGGGCAATATACGATAGCCGCATGCAGCGCTGGCGGTTCTGGCCGAAGCCAGCGTCGCCTGCGACCTGTAGCTGCAGCCGGCCGCGCGGTTCTGATTGGAGGATCCCATGTCAGCTCGACTCACAGGTCTCGTCGCCGTCGCCGCCGCGCTCGTTCTCTCGGCCCAGCCCGCCGCCGCGCAGTACGGCGCGGTCGACGGCGAGTGGCGCAGCTACGCCGGCGACAACGGCAGCACCAAGTACTCCCCGCTGGACCAAATCGACGCCGGCAACTTCGACGATCTGCGCATCGCCTGGCGCTGGCAGTCCGCCGACGGCCAGGTGGACCTGGAAGCGCTGCGCGAGAGCGAGGACGAGCGGCCAATCTCGATCCGCGGCCTGCAGGCGACGCCGCTGATGATCGACGGCGTGCTGTATCTGACCACCGCGCTCTATCAGGCGGCGGCGGTCGACGCCGGCACCGGTGAGACCCTCTGGGTTCACGACCCGCAGGCCTACCAGGGCGGCGCCCCGACGCATTCCTACAGATCGCGCGGTCTCGCCTACTGGAGCGACGGCGACGACGCCCGCATCTTCTGGGGCACGAGCGAGGCATACCTGATCGCGGTCGACGCCCGCACGGGCGAGCCGGTGCGCGACTTCGGCGACAACGGCCGGGTCGATCTGACGGAAGGCGTGCCGCGGGCCGATCGCGGCGCGACGAACTACCAGGGCCGCAACCTGGTGGGGGTCGCCTCCCCGCCGGTCATCACCCGCGACGTGGTCGTCACGCCGACGATCATCTCGGACTTCGTCGTCCGCAAGGAGGCGCCGCCCGGCTGGGTCAAGGGGATCGACGCACGGACCGGCGACGTCCGGTGGACGTTCCGCACCATCCCGCAGGCGGACGACTTCGGCGCCGACACGTGGCTGAACGAATCGTGGCGCTACTCCGGCAACGCCAACATCTGGCCGCCGCTGAGCGCCGACGACGAGCTCGGCTACGTCTATCTGCCCACCGGCACCCCGACCAGCGACTACTACGGCGGCCACCGCCTCGGCGACAACCTCTTCGCCGAGAGCATCGTCGCCGTCGACGCCGAGACGGGACAGCGGGTCTGGCACTTCCAGGCGGTCCACCACGGCGTGTGGGACTACGACTTCCCCGCCGCACCGACCCTGATCGACATCGAGGTCGACGGCCGCCCGATCAAGGCGCTGGCGCAGGTCAGCAAGCAGGGCTTCACCTACGTCTTCGACCGCGCCACCGGAGAGCCGGTCTGGCCGATAGAGGAGCGTGCGGTGGAGACCGACACCGACCTCGAAGGCGATGTGCTCTCGCCCACGCAGCCGTTCCCGACCAAGCCGCCGCCGTTCGAGTACCAGGGCATGAGCATCGACGACCTGGTCGACTTCACCCCCGAGATCCGCGCGCTGGCGGTCGAGGCGGTCGAGAACTTCCGGCTCGGACCGCTCTTCACGCCCCCCATGCTGAGCGTGGACGGCGGATTGCAGGGCACCATCCAGCGGCCCCACATCGCCGGCGGCGCGACCTGGGGCGGCGCGGCGGCGGACCCCGAGACCGGTCTGCTCTACGTGCCGTCCACGAACTCGTTCTCGGTCATCAAGTACTACACGCCGGACCCGGACGAGGGCGGCAACCTGCGCTACACGCAGGCGGACTTCGACAGCGGGACCCAGCCGACGATGCCGCAGGGCCTGCCGTTGCTCAAGCCGCCCTACTCGCGGATAACCGCCATCGACCTCAACGAAGGCGACCACGCCTGGATGCAGCCGAACGGCGACGGCGACCGCTACCGCAACCATCCGCGGCTGCGCGACCTGGACCTGCCGCCGCTCGGGGGCGAGGGACGCGGCGGGCCGGTGTTGACGAAGACGCTGCTGGTCAGTGCGCTGTCGGCCGGCGGCGCGGACGGTGGACCGCGCCTCGTGGCGCGCGACAAGGCGACCGGCGCGATTGTCGGCTCTATCGACCTCCCGTCCGGCGCCATCGGGACGCCGATGACCTACCTGTACGAGGGGAAGCAGTACATAGCGCTGACCATCGGCGGGGACGTGCCGGAGCTGATCGCGCTGGCGCTGCCGTAGAGCGACCGGAGGGGCAATTGGCGACGTCGCAGTCGAGTTGGGCGCGGCGGTATGATGGTGACGTGAAGTCCAACGAAGAGGCGCTCGACGTGCTCGCCTATCAGGTCGAGGCGCTCGCATGACGAGACTCACTGCAAGCTCGGTACGGGACGCGTTCGCGGCCACGCTCGACCGTGTCGCCGAGGGTGGCGAACGCATCATCCTGGATCGACATGGAAAGAGCGTTGCGGCACTCGTGCCGATCGAAGACTTGGAGCTTCTCCGGCAGATCGAGGATCAACTCGACAACGAGGCCGCCGCGAAAGCTGGCAAGGAGCGGGGGCGCATCGCGTGGTCCGCGTTGAAGCGCGACCTGGACATCTGAACTCCGGGTAGCAGCTCTCGCTGCTCACCCGAGATCAGCCGCCGAATCGAGCCGCGATGCACCGCGTCGAGCCGGTTCCGTCTGCGGCGCGCGTGTTCCGCGCCCTCGACCGACGCCACTGAGCCACACCGCCAACGGCGGCGCGGCATGAACCGGAACGGGAGGATCGAAATGGCTTCTTCACGACGGCGATTTCTGATGCACGCGGCCGCGATGGGCGGCGCCGCCTTCGTGCATCCCAGTCGGACCCTGGCCGCGACAGGCGAGTCGGCGGCAGCAGCAGCGGGCGCCGCGCCCGAGACGTTCTCTCCCCCGGAGCTTCTCGCCCGGCAAGCGGCCCGCGCCCGGCGAGCCGCGGCGCATCCGGCAACGGCTCCGTCGGGGATGCAATCCGGTAGTGGAACCGACTACGCGGCCATGTACCGCGACCGGCGCAACTGGGGCCGCTGGGGCGACGGTGACCAGGTCGGAGCGATCAACCTCATCACCCCCGAGAAGCGTGCCGCGGCGGCCGGGCTGGTGCGCACCGGCCGAACCGTCTCGCTGAGTCGCGTCTTCGAGCCGCCGCAGCACTTCATCCAGAAGAGCTCGCTCGGACCCGGCGGCGGCTTCGTGATGGACTACCTCGGCTTCATCTATCACGGCTCCACCATCACGCACGTCGACGCGCTGTGCCACATCTGGGACGACGACGGGATGTGGCAGGGGCACGATCCGAACGTCGAGATCACGACCCAGGGCGCGCAGTTCGGCGACATCACGCACTGGAGCGGCGGGATCATCACCAAGGGCGTGCTCATCGACGTCCCGCGCCACCGCGGCGAGCCGCACGTCGGCATCGACGAGCCGGTGCGCGGCGACGAGCTCGAAGCGATCGCCAGCGCTCAGGGCGTCAGCGTCGAAGCGGGGGATGCGCTGCTGGTCCACAGCGGCTGGACCGCCTACATGGCGAGCGGCGACGACGGCAGCCGCGGGCGCCCGGGGCTGCATCCGAGCTGCGCGGAGTTCATCCGCGACCACGATGTCGCGCTTCTCGGTTGGGACCTGATGGACGCCCGCGCCGACAGCGACCTGCCGTGGCCGGTCCACGGCGTGCTGTTCAACTTCGGCGTGGCGCTGCTCGACAACGCGCTGCTCGAGCCGGTGGCCGCGGCGTGCGCCGGGGAAGGGCGCTGGGAGTTCATGTTCCAGGCGCTGCCGTTGCGGGTGGCGCGCGGCACGGGGAGCCCGGTCAACCCGATCGCGATGTTCTGAGCGCGGCTCTCGCTCGACTCGCGCCCGCGTTGCTTCGCGCGTCAGCCGCGGGATGACTCGCATATCGATATGCGATAGACGACGCTCGACTTCCTGCGGGTCCCGCCGGGAAATCGGCTCGAGTCGCTCAAGGGAGAGCGACAGGGTTCGTACAGCATTCGGATCAATGACCAATGGCGGCTCTGTTTCCGCTTCGAGAACGGAAACGTGTTCGATGCCGAGATCGTCGACTACCACTGAAGGAGGCGGCCCCATGTCCCGCTTGCAGCCGGTACACCCCGGCGAGGTTGAAGTACGACTTCATGGAGCCGTTCGGGTTGTCGGCAACTGCACTCGCGAAGGCAACTGGCGTGACACCGGCGCGCATCAACGAGATCGTACGGGGCCGGCGAGGCATTACGGCGGGGACGGCGTTGCGGCTGGCGAAGTACTTCGGCACCGACGCCCAGAGCTGGATGAACTCCAGACTCACTACGAGCTCGCGTTGGCGGAAACGGCCGTTGCGGGAGACCTGCGGACCATCCGCCCAATCGAAGCAGCGGCGCCGTGACATGGTGCACGGCGCCGGGAGCCCGGTCAACCCGATCGCGATGTTCTGAACGGCCGAAATCGCTGTCGATCCGGCCCCGCGTGGTGCTATCGTTACGGTTTATCCGTGGGAACACCCCATCCAGGAGGGACTGCATGCAGCGCGCGTGCTCAGTGATACCGTCGGCGGTGGCTATCGGCGCGGCGCTGATCCTCGGATTGCCGGCCGGAACGGCGGCGCAGTCCGCCGTGGCTGAGGGTTCGGAAGCGGCTCCGGCCGCGGACTGGACGGTTCCCCGCACCTCCTGGGGCGCACCCGACATGCAGGGCGTCTGGGACTACCGGACGATGACGCCGCTGGAGCGGCCGAGCGAGCTGGCCGGCAAGGAGACGCTGACCGCCGAGGAAGCGGCGGCGTACGAGCAGCGGGAGAACGAGCGGCTGGACGACTACGACCGCGCGCCGAGCGTGCATGCCAAGTGGTGGCTGGACTACGGGCGGGCGCTGACCGAGGACCGGCGGACGTCGTTGATCGTGGATCCGCCCGACGGCCGGCTCCCCGCCGTGACCGAGGACGCGCGGCAACGCGCCGCGGCCCGCTCCGAGCGGCGCCGGCAGTACGGGGCGGACGCGGCGGAGTACCGCGGGCTGACGGAGCGCTGCATCACGTTCGGCATGCCGCGACTTCCCGGCGCCTACAACAACAACTACCAGATCCTGCAGACGCCGACCCACGTGGCGATCGTCTCGGAGATGATCCACGACGCGCGCATCGTCCCGCTGGACGGCCGCCCGCACCTGTCGGCGGACCTGCCGCAGTGGCACGGCGACTCGCGCGGGTACTACGACGGCGACACGCTGGTGGTCGAGACGCTCAACTTCTCGCCCAAGAGCGCATTCCGGGGCTCCACCGAGAAGCTCCGTCTCGTCGAGCGGTTCACCCGCGTCGGCCCGGACACGGTCCACTACGAAGTCAGCATGTCGGACCCGGCCACCTGGACGAGCTCGTGGACCGCGCTGGTACCGATGACGAAGACCGACCGGGCGCTCTACGAGTACGCCTGCCACGAAGGCAACCGCGGCCTGCGCAACATCCTGCACAACGCGCGGTACGAAGAAGACCCCGCCTACCTGGACAAGCTGCCGGCGGCGAGGTAGCGGAACAGCAGAGGGAACAATGCGGAGCGCAATACCATCCGTCCTGTTCGGCGTGACACTCGCGGCCGTTCTGGGCCTGGCGGCAACCGCCGGCGCCCAGACCGAGCCGATCAACTTCACCGACCACATCCGTCCGATCATGGAGCGGAGCTGCTGGACCTGCCACGGCGAGGCGGCGCAGCTCTCCGACCTGGATCTGAGCAGCCGCGAGGGCGCGCTCGAGGGCGGCGCGAAGGGTCCTGCCATCGTGCCCGGCCGGGCCGAGGACAGCCGCCTGTTCCGGATGGTGGCCGGCCTCGACCAGCCGTTCATGCCGATGAGCGGCGATCCGCTGTCCGACGCCGAGCTCGCGGCGGTCCGCACCTGGATCGACGAAGGAGCCCACTGGGATGCCGGCGAGGTGACGGGCGCCGCCGACGCGCTGGCCGCGCTCGATAACGACGAGCTGCCGCCGGGCGCCCGCGACTACTGGGCGTTCCGGCACCCGCAGCAGGCGCCGGTGCCGGCCGCGCGGGAGTTCGACCACCCGGTCGACCGCTTCCTGGAGGCATCACGCAGGGACGCCGGCCTGACGGCCGCGCCGCGGGCCGACCGCCTGACGCTGCTGCGGCGCGCCTATCTCGACCTGATCGGCCTGCCGCCAACCCCCGAGCAGGTCGAGGAGTTCCTGGCCGACACGGAGCGCGGAGCCTGGGAGCGGCTGATCGACAGGCTGCTCGATTCGCCCCACTACGGCGAGCGCTGGGGCCGCCACTGGATGGACGTGGCGCGCTACGCCGACACCGACGGGTTCGAGCAGGACTACGTCCGGCCGAACGCCTGGCGCTACCGCGACTACGTCATCGACGCGTTCAACGACGACAAGCCGTACAACCAGTTCCTGCGCGAGCAGATCGCGGGCGACGAGCTGGATCACGTCACGGACGAGACGCGCATCGCCACCGGCTTCCTGCGGTCCGGCCCGCGCGTCAACTTCCGCGAGAAGGACAACCCGGAGCGCCGTCACGACTACCTGGACGACATGCTGGCGACGGTCGGCCGCGGCGTGCTCGGCATGACGGTCCACTGCGCTCGGTGCCACGACCACAAGTTCGACCCGATCCTGCAGAAGGACTACTACAGCATGCAGGCGGCGATCTTCGGCTACGTCGAGATCGACTACCCGCTGCTCGACCGCGACGAGGCGGACTCCTACTTCGCGGCGATGCGGGAGATCGACGAGCGGCAGCAGCCGCTGCGCGACAAGGTCGACGACATCGAGACGCCGTACCGCGAGGAGCTCCGCGCGCAGATGATCCGGGAGCGCTTCCCGGAGAACGTGCAGGCCGCGGCCTTCAAGCCGGAGGCGGAGCGGACCCCCGGCGAGCAGCTCCTCGCCACGCAGGTGCTCACCCTCAACCCGCCGCGCGCGCAGGTCGCCGCCGCCTTGAGCCCCGAGGACAAGGCGCGGGTGGACGAGCTGAACGCGGAGATCGCGGCGCTCGAGGACCAGCGGCCGCCCACGCCGGCGATGGCGCACATCGTCACCGACGGGGACTACCGCTTCGCGCCGAACGGCCCGGGCGACGAGGTGATCGGCTGTCCCGAATGCCGGACGCCGCCCGACGTCGACGGCGCCTACCTGTACGAGGAAGGGGGGCCCGACTACGAGGCGCCTCCCAACTACTTCCTGATCCGCGGCGACCCGTTCAGCCCCGGCTCGCCGATGTCGCCCGGCTTCCTGACCGCCGCCACCTACGGCGATCCGCCGACGGAGATTCCGCGTCCCGACGGGCGCACGTCCGGCCGGCGCCTGGCGCTGGCCGAGTGGATCGCGTCGCGCGACAACCCGCTGACGGCGCGGGTCATCGTCAACCGGATCTGGCACCACCACTTCGGGCGGGGGATCGTCCGGACCCTGGACAACCTGGGCCGGATGGGCGACGCGCCAACGCATCCCGAGCTGCTCGACTGGCTGGCGGTCGAGTTCATGGACCGCGGCTGGAGCATCAAGGAGATGCACCGGCTGCTGATGACGTCGGAGGCGTACCGCATGGCCTCCTCCTTCAGGCACGAGGCGAGCGCGGACGCCGACCCCGAGAACAACCTGCTCTGGCACTACCGCGGGCAGCGTCTCGAGGCGGAGATCCTGCGCGACGCCATCATGACGGTCAGCGGCGGCATCGACCTGACCGTGGGCGGGCCGGCCGTCTTCCCGCACATTCCGTCCGACATCCTGTTCCAGTCGGACGGCAAGGGATTCTGGTGCGGCAGCCCTCCGCCAGGACGGCGGATCACGGCGCCGTCCACCGGCATCTGGTGCGAGGAGCCGGACCGCCCGGAGGTGTGGCGCCGCAGCGTCTACGTCTTCCGGCGCCGGTCGCTCGGCTTCCCCTTCTTCGACACGTTCGACCTGCCGGATCAGAACCAGACGGCGGCGGCGCGCAACGTCTCCACCGTCTCGACGCAGGCGCTGACGCTGATGAACAACCCGTTCGTGCTGAACCAGGCCGAGCTGTTCGCGCAGCGGCTGGAGCGCGAGGCGCCGGGCGATCTGGACCGCCAGATCGATCTCGCCTACCTGATCGCGCTTACCCGCAAGCCGTCGGACATGGAGCGCGAGATCGCCCGCGGCCTCGTCGCCGAGCAGTCGCTGGTCGACTTCACGCACGTGATGCTGAACCTGAACGAGTTCCTGTACCTGAGGTAGCGACGATGCACGATCATCACCATCACCACTGCCGGAAACGGACGATCTGGTCACGGCGCGACTTCCTGTTCCAGTCGGGCGGCGGCATCGCCGGCCTCGCGCTGGCCGACATGCTCGATCGGCAGGGCCTGCTGGCGGCGGAGACGGCGCAGTCCGACACCTGCGAGGCGCCGATCCCGGGCAACCCGTTCGGGCCGAAGCCGGCTCACTTCGAGCCGCGCGCCAAGGCGGTCATTTCGCTCTTCATGAGCGGCGGCGTCAGCCAGGTCGACACCTTCGACCCGAAACCGGCGCTGAAACAGTACGCCGGCCAGCCGATGGCCGAGTCGGTGGTCGTCCGCCAGGGGCACCCCGGTCCGCTGATGCCGAGCCCGTTCGAGTTCCACCGGCACGGCGACAGCGGCATCGAGGTGTCGGAGATCTTTCCGCACATGGGAAGCAAGGTCGATGAAATGGCGTTCATCCGGTCGATGTACGGCCGGTCGAACGACCACATTCAGGCGACCTACGAGATGCAGAGCGGCCAGATCCGCATGGGCTTCCCCAGCGTCGGGTCATGGGTCACCTACGGCCTCGGCTCCGAGGCGGCCAGCCTGCCCGCCTACGTCGTGATGAACGACTACCGCGGCGGTCCGCTCGGCGGGCCGAACGACTGGAGCGCCGGGTTCATGCCGGCCACCTACCAGGGCACGCTGTTCCGCGCGGTCGGCGACCCGATCGTCGACCTGCAGCCGCCGGAGGGGATGACCGAGACGCAGCAGCGGGCGCGGCTCGACGCCCTGGCGAAGCTGAACGACCTCGACATGGCGAAGAACCCGGGCAACTCGGAGCTGGCCGCCCGCATCTCGTCCTACGAGCTGGCCTACCGGATGCAGGGCTGCGCGCCCGAGGCGGTCGACACCACGGTCGAGTCGGAAGCCACCAAGAAGCTCTACGGCCTCGACAACCCGATCACCGAGCCGTTCGGGCGCCAGTGCCTGATGGCGCGGCGCCTGGTGGAGCGGGGCGTCCGCTTCGTGCAGCTATTCCACGGCGGCATCGGCCAGCAGAACACCGACACCTGGGACGCGCACAGCAACCTCATCGAGAACCACACGCAACACGCGGCCGAGACCGACCTGCCGATCGCCGGCCTGATGACCGACCTGAAGGCCCGCGGCATGCTCGACGAGACGCTGCTCGTCTGGCACGCCGAGTTCGGCCGGATGCCGATCTCGCAGCGCGGCGTCGGCCGCGACCACAACCCGGGCACCATGACCGGCTGGATGGCCGGGGCCGGCATCCAGGGCGGCCAGGTGATCGGCGCCAGCGACGAGTTCGGCTACAAGGCGGCCGAGCAGCGGGTGTCCGCGCACGACCTGCACGCGACCATCCTGCACCTGCTGGGCATCGACCACGAGAAGCTGACGTACCGGTACAACGGCCGCGACATGCGGCTGACCGACGTCCACGGGGTGCCGATCCCGCAGATCATCGCGTAGCGGGTTGATTCACAGGGATGGCCGCGCACGGTCACCCGAGACCCCGAAACGGGGCGTCTGCCAGCGAGGCGGGCGCCCCGTTGCTGTTTTGCAGCGAGCTCTCAGTGCGGAGACGAGTGCGTGCTGGGTCTGATAAGCCCGGTTCTGTAAACCGGCCCGGGCCCGTGTTCCCGCGGCTCTGCGCCGGGGAAATCGACCCGACGGCTGCGGCGGCTTCACCTCGAAGTCGTCCCGAATAGACCGTGCGGCGGCGGCCGGTTTCGCCCGCCCCGGCCCCCGTGGTAGGCTGCCTCGATGTTCGACACGCTCGCCGTCGCCCCGCAGCTCGCCGCCGGTGGCGTCGACCGCGACCAGGCCGAGGTCATCGCCAAGGCGATTCACGACGGCCTCGAGCAGGGCGACCACGTCACCTCCGACCAGTTCAGGGCCGGCCTCGCCGAGGTGCGGGCCGAGATTGCGAACCTCGATACGCGGCTCTCGACGCAGATTGGCGAGCTGCGCACCGAGCAGCGGACCGGGATCGCGAACCTCGAAACCAGGCTCGTCCGCTGGATGGTCGGCACCGTCATCGCCACCGCGACGTTGACCGTCGGCATCCTGCGCCTCATCGGATAGAGGCGACAGCTCCCCGGCCAAGTCGACGACCGGTGTTAAAACAAACCGCCGAGGGCTGGTGCTGCACGCGGTCCTCGACAGCTACCGAACCCAGTACCGGCGCGCCTGGCCAAGGCGGTGCACGTCCTGGATGTGTGGAGGTGACGATTGACAACGACGACGAGGACACAGGAGATCGGACCGTTGGCGCGCGTTGCGCTGCGCCGGCCGGTCGGCGGGCTGCGGCTGGTGACCGACATCGAGCCGCGGCCGGCATGGCAGGGCGTGGGGACCGACCCGATGACAGGTGTCCGGAACGGTCGTCGGACGGGATGTAGAAGGTCGATTCGGTGGGGATAACGGAGCCATGTGGAGGATGTGGTTGCGTGAGCACGGCAGGTGGCTGGCAGCCGGGATCGGTGTCATGGTGGCCGGTTTCGGCCTCGCCCGTTTCTGGTGGTTCGAGTTCGGCATGGCGCTCATCGTGCTCGGGGCCGCTGCGCTGGGTTACCTGATGGGCCTGGCGCGGTCGGCGGTTCTCGACGCCGAGCTGACGGAACGTATCGACCGGCAACTCGACGAGCTGCGCGAGGAACAACGGCGGGTGCAGGAGGAGAAGTGGCTTTCCGACGGCGTATCGCCTATCGAGAATAGCTGGCGGGCGCTGGCGCAACGGGCCGGCGCGGCGGACGAAGACCCGGCCGCGGCGGCCGTGCCGGCGAACGACATAGATCGACGGCTCGCCGACCTGATTCGGCAGCGCTGCGACCGGGTCTGGAGAGGCATCAAGGAGAAACGGTACTGGCGGCAGGTGGACGGGAAGACGGTCGGCCCCGATCTCGGTGCGATCGGGGGGGAGATCGAGGGCGTCGTGCGGGAGGTCGCCGGGTTGTATCACCAGGACAGGGACGATCCCGTCATGGAAGCGCGATTGGGCGACATCGTGCTGACGAGTCGCTCGGTCCTCGGGGAGCTCCTGCAGATCGCGCGCCTCGTGCCGGTCGTCGATCTTCCCGCGCAGAGCCTCGCGACGGTCAAGACCAGACTGGAGCAGATCCAGCAGGCGCGTGTTCTCTACAAGCAGTATGCGCGCTACAAGATCCTGATCGACGTCGCGAGTAGCGCGACGCGGGTCGCCCTCGGGTGGAACCCGGTCACGGCAGCGGCCTGGTTTGTTGGCGGCAAGGCGTTGACCCTCGCAGGCACGCACGTCGCGACGAAGTACGTCGACGCCCTGCTCAGGGACGCCCTCGAATCCTCGGTCGCGCTCGTCTACGAGCACGTGGCGCGCACCTACGATTCGGGGCGGGTGCAGCGGAGCGCCGACTACGCGGCGCTGGTCTTCGCGCTCGACGTGCATCGCCGCATCCCCGGCGTCGACCACAATCGCAGGCTGCTACTGGACCGTATCCTGCGCGCGCGGATCCCGGACGAGTTCGCGAAGCTGGCGCTGCTGCGCGCGCTCGCCGACGACGGGGTTCCCGATGCCGCCGAGGCGGTCGACCTGCGTTCGCTGCCGTCGGCGAAGCGCCAAGCGATCACCGAGCGGCTCGTCGAGATCCTGCCGGTGATGCGCGGACTCGACGAGCCGGAGGCCAGTCAGGCGATCGAGGACCTGGAGAGTCGTCTGGGGCGCGGCCTGCAGGTCCCTCTGGTGCGCTCCGGCAGCCGCACCGCAGTACGTGTCGAGGAGGGCTTCGTGCGGCTAGCCGTGCTGGCCTGCGACTGGTGCCGGTTCGACCGCGAGAAGGCGCGGAAGGAGATCTGGGACGGCCCGTTCGCCGGCGCCGCACGCAAGGACGCCGGCGGGGAGGATGCGGCCAGGGATCTGCTGAAGACCGCGCTGGACGTCGCCTTCGACGAGGTGGTCGATACCGGCGGGGGGGTGGGAGCGCCAGTGCGCCGCCTGATCGAACCGCCGCGGGATCTGGTGGGAGAGGAGCTGGCGGCGCCGCTCGTCGACTCGGTCATCGACCTACTGTCGAGAGCGACGCCCGACCAGTGGCCGCTGGAGCACGACTACATGGTGCTGCTCAACGCGTCGGTGCTGCTCGGCGCCCCGAAGCAGGTGGAAGCGCGCTGGGACAGGTATCTGGCGGCGGTGTCGACGCGGTTGCGCACCCGGCTGAAGCACTCGCAGGCGTCGTCCTGGCCCAAGCCCGCCGCGCCGGCGATCCTGCGAGCGAGCGGCGATCTGGAGCTCCCCTCGCCAGGAATCGTCGTTACGCCTCCGTCGGTACCTCGGCCCCTCGCGGTCTTCGAAGCGGCCAGCGAGGTGCCGCCGCGGTGGGTACTCCTTTTCGCGGATCGTGCCGTCGTAGGACGCGCGCCGGAGGGAATCGTTGCGCTGGACGACGCCGAACCCGAGGTCCATGCCCGAGAAGGGGTGCGCTTTCTGCGCCGGAAGGGCGTGCTGTCGGACGACCTCGTCGTATGTTGCGGTATCGATCGCCTGACGGTTGCCGGGCCGGTGGCGGGAACTTTCGCTCGGTTCTTCGGTCCTGTTCTGGAGCAGTACCGCCTCGACGCCGACGCGCTCGAAATCGAAGAGGACGTCTGAGCCATGGGCACGAAGGCCAGACGATGGCTGCCGACCGGCCTGCAGCCGGTTCGTCAGCTCGCGGATGGATCTGTTTCTCGGTCTCGATCGGGAAGGGTTGGGTGATTGGCGTCGACGTTGCTCTTCACCTCGTCGACGACGCGGCGGGCGTCGGCGCCGGCCGACCCTGTTCGAACAACTGCGGCGCGCTGGCCACGATGCCGGTCGGGGACGAAGCGCTGCGCGAACACCAGGAACGAGAGCGACAGCTTGCAGAGGATGCCGAGCGCCTAAGAACTTGAAGGCATGTGGGAACAGCCGGAGCCTGCCGACGAGTGATTCCCCTTCCCGGCCGGGACCCGCGGGGAACGAAGCCCGGCGCGGTAGAATGAAACGACATGAACCCCGACACGGTGTGGATCATCAGTACGGTGATCACGGCGGCCATCGCGCTCGCCGGCTTCATGTATGCGCTGGTGAACGGCGTGCACAAGCGGATCGACGACGTGCGCGCCGATCTGAACCGCCTGCACGACGACCACAAGCAGCTCGAAGAACGGCTGCGCGTGGTCGGCGCTTAGCCCCCCTGCGTCTGATAATGGCCAGTTCTGTAAACCAGCACCCCACAGCCGGCGATTCAGGACGCTCACCGGGGCGCGAACGGAAGCTGCGCCTGGTCGCCGTCTAGGGCCTATTAACACTTACCTCAGCGCGTCGAAGATGAGCACGAAGTGGATGAAGCCGATGAACATCACATCCAGCTTCTCGAATCGGGAGAATATCCGGCGATAGCCCTTCAGCCGGCGGAACAGACGCTCGACCTCGTTACGTCGCTTGTACATCTCCCGGTCGTACTCCCACGGGTCCGTCCGAGTCTTGAGCGGCGGCACCACGGGTGTGAACCCCAGGTCCAGCGCCAGTTGGCGAGTTTCGTCGCCCTGGTACGCGCGGTCCATCACCAAGGCCACATTGTCATCCTGCGGCCCCATGCTGGCCAGGAGCTTTCGGCCTTCCGGGCTGTCGTGGGCCTGGCCGGGCGAGAGCGCGAAGGTCAGTGCCGTTCGAGCATCCGCGGCAACCAGATGAATCTTGGTGGTCCACCCGCCGCGGGACTTTCCGATGGCTTGGGGGCCGTTTTTTTTCGAGCCCCCGTGCCGTCGGGATGGACCTTGACGACGGTGCTGTCCAGCGACACCGCCTCCAGCTTGATACGGATCAACTGGGCGCGTTGCAGGTGTTCGAAGACCCGGTCGAGCACCCCGTTCTTGGACCAACGATTCATACGGGTGTAGATCGTGTGCCAGTTCCCAAAGCGCTTCGGCAACCCTCGCCACTTGCACCCCTGCTCGGCGACGTACAGGATCGCGTTGAGCACCTGCAAATTGGGCATGCTGACATTGCCACGCTGTCGCGGGAGGCAGGGCTCGATGCGTGCGTACTGCGTCTCGGTGAGCTCCATCCAGCAACGATATCACGAACCGTCCAATAGTGTTAACAGGCCCTAGTTGGCGTGGCCGTTGAGGTGGTCGACCAGGTATCCGCGCAGCTCCTGCATCTGCGCCTCGGACCGCTCGATCATCTCCCGTATCTCTTCCCGGAGACCCGCGACGTCGGCCTCGGTCGCCATCATGGACCCGAGGTAGAACGCGGCGCCGATGACGGTCAAGATGACGGCCATGGCGCTCACCGCGAACGCGATCCATTGCTCCGTTCGTGTCACCGCGCGTGGTCTCCCCTCCGCGCCATGATATCGAAATTGTTCATGGACTGAACAATTTATCCGGCCCCGCCCCCGCGGCGGCCTCGCCCCCTGGGCGGCAGTCGCTCCGGGTGGCCCGAACAAGGATAGGGAGACCGTCCTATCGGCTCCTCGATGGGGTCGCGTTTTCGACCGTGCTCGACCCATCGCTGGGGCCGATCTCATGCAAGGACTTCAACGAAGTGGGCGGCCGGTTCGGCTCGCGTTACGTCGAGGCGGTCGGCATTGCCGGCGTAGCGTTCGCAGGATGGCAGTAACCGCCACCGTCGCCGGGGAGCCGGAGACGCGGGGGTTCATGGAGCCTGCCTGCCTGTGATGAGGGCGAGCACACGCGAAGAGATGCGGCGCATTTCCTTCACGAGCCGTTCCAGTTCACGGTTGTTCTCGATCCACTCCTGGTAAAGCCCGAGTTCGTCTGCGGTGAGCTTCAAGCCGTTGGAGCGCGTGTTGGGTCCGCTGACCGAGAAACAACAGCAGTTGGTGCAGACCCTGGAGGTCATCCGTATCGAGCAGATGATGCCCCGGCGCTTCCGACTCCGATCAGTTGCCTGCTGACGTCCGCGTCGCTGCACGACAGCCAGGCCGCCATCCCGCTGGCGACGGTGTCGGCCGAGCGGACGACCATCCGTATGACCTGATGGACGCCGCCTACGACGCGGAGCCGATCCGGCAGCACAGCCGCTCACTCGGCCACGTCCCGCTGATTGACACCAACCCCCGCCGCGACAAGACGCTGACGGAGGAACTGCGAACCGAAGGTCGGGCGCGCCGCGCTTCAGGGTACCGCTATGCACCGGGACCGAGATGCGGGCTGGCAGTCCCACCTTTGCATAGATGTGATGACTGCCTCTGACCCGCCACCCTCGCGATTCGAGAAGGCGGCAGAACTCCCTTCCGCTGAGGACCCTCACACGGCAATCTCGATGACCCTGTCCGTCTCGGAAACGGGATGTCCACGGAGAGACACTTGATGCCTGGCTCGCGCGGCTTCGCCGGCATCCGCATCGCACACCTTGCGGACGCTGTAGACCTGGAAGCTCGTTCTCCCCAACCGCCAGACCAAAATGTGGCGAGAGCGGACCTTGCCTATGCCGCGGTGTGTCGCGGCTGGACGCACTCGTCAATCTGGCGACCCACCGCGATTTCAGCCCGGCGCAGCTCATAGGCCTGTTGCAGGTTCAGCCAAAGCTGCGGCGTCGTCCCGAAATAGCGCGCCAGCCGGAGCGCGGTGTCGGCGGTGATGCCGCGCTGCCGATTCAGGATCGCGGTGATGCGGTTCACCGGCACACCGAGCGCCTTTGATAGCGCATTGGCTGACAAGCCGACCGTCTGCAGCTCATCGCGCAGAATCTCACCAGGGTGCACCGGCCGCATACCGTTCCTCGGGACCACAGCCTTCCCCCTTAGTGATGGTCGACGATTTCCACGTCGTGCGGACCGTCGGTGGTCCACCCGAAACAGATCCGCCACTGCGCATTGATCCGGATGCTGTGCTGCCCTGCGCGATCTCCCTGGAGTGCCTCCAGTCGGTTGCTCGGCAATCCGGCCAGATCCTGGAGGGCGTCCGCGCTGTCGAGCAAGGTGAGCCTGCGAACAGCTTGATCGGCGAACCCCTGGAACGCCGGAACGCGCTTCCCCTCGAAGAACCGCCGCGTGTGGCTGACGGCCCGGTGACGCCGGACGGCGCAGTGACCGTCAGCAGCTCATGCAGCGGTGGTTGTTCCGGGCGCCCAGGCTCTCGAGCAGCGCGATCGTCTCCGGGAACGGCTGGATGCGCTGGACCGGGCCGTTGGCCATGTCGACCGTGGTCTGCCCCATGCGGCTGACCTGCGTGACGTCGACGCCCCGCGCGACCAGGTAGCGGACCAGCGCGTCGTCCCCGCGGGACGCGGCGTGGTGGATCGCGTTGTAGCCGTTGTGGTCGCGGGCGTGCACGTCGGAGCCGACCTCTTCCACCAGAAAGCGCACGGCGGGCAGCCAGCCGTCCGGGACGTGCCGGTGCGAGTTGCCGGCGAAGCCCTGGCCGTAGCCCACGCCGGAAGCGGCGAGCAGCGGGGACACGCCGGGACCGCCGTAGGGCACCGGCGGGAGACCCGACGGATCGGGGTCCGCGGCGCGTCGGCGCGAGGGGACCTTGACCGTAGGCAGATGCGGGTCGGCGCCGTGGGCCAGGAGCAGGCGCATGGCGTCGACGTCGAGCGCATAGGCGGCGCGCCAGAACGGGGTGGCCCCCGCGCGGTCGACGCCGAGCAGGTCGCGGTTGTAGGTGGTGTACCACAGCGACCGCGTCAACCGGGCGTTGACGTCGGCGCCGGCGTCCATCAGCGCCTGCATCAACTCCAGGTACGACGTGAACTGCTGCAGGTAGTCGGTGGGCTGCGGATGCCGCGCCTTCGGCGCCCAGTGCATGTTCAGCGCCCCGTAGAGCGAAGTTGCCCCGGCGTCGCTGGCGAGCGTCGGGTCGGCGCCCAGGTCCAGCAGCCGCATCGCGAGGTCGAAGTGCCCGTTGATCGCGGCGATGAGCAGCGCGCTGGTGCCGTCGGCCGCGCTCACCCGGTTGACGTCGGCGCCCCCCTCGATCAGCGCCAGCGCCGCGTCGGTGTGGCCCTCGCGCGCCGCGAGCAGCAGGGCCGTCAGCCCGCCGTGCGTCCCGACCAGGTCGGCGAAGCCGAGCGGCTCGGGCTCCTCCAGCAGATCCGCCTCGATGGCCGCGGCCTCGGCCGCCGCGATGGCGGCACGCTCCTCGGGGGAAAGGGGTGCGGACGAGGTCCATTCGGCCGGACCGGCAGCACCCGCGGCGCCGGCCTCGGCGGACGGCGGGTCGGCCGACGTCGAAGCGACAGTCGCAGTGGCGCCGGACGCGGCGGATGCCGCCGGGGTTGCGGACCCCTCGCCTTGCTCGGACGCCCGTCGCGCTCGCAGCGCCGCCATCCGCTCGCGCCGGCGGCGGGTCTCGGCCCGGTCCGCCTCGTTGCGCGCGGCGACGTCCACCACCTTGCCGGCCAACTCCGGGTCGGCGCCCCGCGCCAGCAGCACCGCGATGGCCTCGGTCCGCGCCCCGGCGGCGGCGAACATCAGCGGGGTCTGGCCCCACACCGGCTCGCGGACGTCGGGATCGGCGCCATGGTCCAACAACGCGGCGACCGCACCGGCATCACCCGCGCCGGCCGCGAAGTGCAATACGGTGGCGCCGGTCGTCGTGACGGCGGCCGGATCGGCGCCGCCCGCGAGCAGCACTTCCACCGCCCCGGCCTGCCCGCTCCGGCTCGCCACGTGCAGCGGCGTGTGACCGCCCAGCCGGGTCCGCGCCTCGGCGTCGGCGCCGGCTGCGAGCAGCAGCCTCACGATATCGACGTTGCCGTGCTGCGCAGCCCCGTGCAGGGCTGTCATCCCATCGCCATGGGCCGCGTCGAGGTCGGCCCCGCTGGCGATCAAGCCGCGGACCGCGCCGACGTCCTGCTGCATGGCGGCTTCGACGAGCGGTGCATCGACCGCGGCCGAGACGAGCGTCAGCGTCATCAGGACGGCTGCCGAGACACCCGCGGCCAACGCGGCGATACGCATCGGGCGACCCGCCCTCGGCGTTCCGGTGCCGACGGACACGCGCCGTCCGGACAACGGCCTGTTCGCATCTACAACGGCGATTCGAATCGGATGCATCGCTGGCTCCAACCGGCTACCCGGAATCACGCGGACAGCGAAAAAGTCCCCGTGCTGTCGCCGAAGCACTCGAGGTCGTCGAGGCCGAGCCGGTGCAGCAGGTCGAGCATGACATTCGCCATCGGAGTGCCGGGCGCGGCCCGCAGGTGCAGGTTGCCGGGCAGGTGTCCGTTGGCGCCGCCGGCCACGAAGAGCGGGCAACGCTTGTGGTTGTGCACGTTCGGATTGCCCATGGGCGACCCGTAGATGACCACCGCCTTGTCGAGCAGGGTCGCGTCCCCCTCCTCGATGCTCCGCAGCTTCTCGAGGAAGTAGGGGATCAGGCTCACGTGGTAGCGGTTGAGCCGGGCGAACTCCTCGATGTTCTGCTCGCGGTCGCCGTGGTGCGAGGTGGGGTGGAACCCGCGCGTGACCCCGCTCTCCGGGTAGACCCGGCCGGTAGCGTCGCGCGACAGCTTGAACGAGAAGACGCGGGTCATGTCGGCCTCGAAGGCGAGCGCCTGCAGGTCGAACATCAGCTTCACGTGCTCGTCGAACGAATCGGGCACGCCGGCCGGGGCGCCCGGCAGCAGCAGCCCCTCCTCGCCCGTGTTGCGCGCCTCCACCCGCTGGATCCGCCGCTCGATCTCGCGCACGTCGTCCAGGTAGCGGTCCATCCGCCGCCGGTCCGCCGGATCGAGGTCGCGCTGCAGCGCGGCCACCTCGCCGGTGATGAAGTCCAGCACGCTACGGCGTTCCCGCCGCCTCGTGGCGCGCTGCTCGGCAGAGCCGCCGGCCCCGAACAGCAGGTCGAAGGCCAGGCGCGGGTCCCGGATCATCGGCAGCGGCTCGGTCGGCGAGGCCCAACTGATGGTGTCGGTGTAGACGCACGAATAGCCGTAGGCGCAGCCGCCGGCCTGATCGACGTTCTCGATGCAGAGCTGCATCGAGGGGATCGGCGTGTCCTGGCCGAAGCGCGCCGCATAGAGCTGATCCAACGAGATCCCGGCCCGTACGTCCGAGCTCTCCGTCTGCTTCGGATGCGACTGGGTCAGGAACGCGGCGCTCGACCGGAAGTGATCGCCCCCGATCTCCGGCGGAGTCACCGCCTCGGCCGGCGCGACGTCGGTGTCGCTGACGATGGTCAGCGCGTCGCGGAACGGCTCCAGCGGACTGAGCGCGCTCGGCGTCAGATCGAAGTCCGGTCCCACCGCGGCCGGGGACCAGAGGTGGCGGGATGCGCCGTACTCGGTGCTGCCGGCGGCACCGTGCACGTTCTCGATGCACACCAGGCGCGTCGGATCGGCGACCGGGCGCGCCGCGGCGCGCGTCCCGGCGCGGCCCGCGGGCACGAACGCGTCCAGGAACGGCAGGGCCACCGAGACCCCCACGCCGCGCAGGAAGGTGCGCCGGGGCAGATGCTTGCCGGTGACGAAGTTCATGGGATGCTCTCCTCGCCCAGCCCGCCCTTCATCCGGAACGCCGGCGTGCGTACGATGCCGAGGATGAAGGCGGAGAGGCGGTTGTCGGCGGTGGCGGCGGCGGTGGCGACCTCGCGCACGGACGGCATGTCGTAGTGCTCGATCCGGCGGCCGAGGGCATAGGCCATCAGGTTCTCGACGAAGGTCCGAACGATCGGCACGGGGCGCTCCAGGAGGGCGCTCCGCAGGTCGGCGGCGCTGCGGATCGGCGTGCCGTCGTACAGCTCGCCCGAGGCGTCGATGGACGATCCGTTGTCCTTGATGCGGCGGGCCCCGGTGACGTCGTAGTGCTCCAGGGCGAGCCCGATCGGATCCATCATGCGATGGCACGATGCGCACGCCGGGCTGGCGCGGTGCCGCTCCAGCCGCTCGCGCACCGGGAGAAGCCGTCCGTCCTCGGCCACCACCGTCTCTTCCAGATCCGGCACGTCGGGCGGCGGGGGCGGCGGCGGGCTGCCGAGCAGCACCTCCATCACCCACTTGCCGCGGAGCACCGGCGACGTGCGGTCGGCGTAGGAGGTGAGCGCGAGCACGCTGCCGTGACCCAGCAGACCCCGCCGGAGCTCGCCGGCCGGGAACGTCACGCGGCGGAACCGCGGCCCCACGACGCCGGGAATCCCGTAGTGCTTCGCGAGCCGCTCGTTGACGAAGGTGTAGTCGGCGTCGAGCAACTCCAGCACGCTACGGTCCTCGCGGACCAGGTTCAGGAAGAACAGCTCGGTCTCGCGCTGCATCGCCCACTTGAGCTGCTCGTCGAAGTCGGGATAGACCCGCACGTCCGGGTGCAGCGTCTCCAGGTCGGGCAGCCGCAGCCACTGGGCCGCGAAGCGCGTGGCGAGCGCTTCCGCGCGCGGATCGGCCAGCATCCGCCGCACCTGCCGTTCGAGGACGTCCGGCTCGGACAGCCGCCGCTCGGTGGCCAGCCGGATCAGCTCGGCGTCCGGTCCCGCCGCCCAGACGAAAAACGACAGGCGCGCCGCGAGGTCGTGGTCGCCGATCGCGAAAGCGGCGGACGGCCGCACGTCGACCGGCGGCTCCTCGAAGCGGAAGACGAAGTGCGGGCTGGCCAGCATCCCTTCGAGCGCCATGCGCACGCCGGCCTCGAACCCGCCGTCGGACGCCCCGGCGGCGTAGAGGTCCATGAGGGCCGCGTGGTTCCCGCGCGTCAGGGGGCGCCGGTAGGCCGCCGCGCCGAGCCGGTCCACGATCTCGCTGGCGCAGCCGCGGGCCTCCTCGGCCGCCCCCGGCCGGCACGTGAAGATGCGCGCCCGACTCGGGGTCTCCGAGACACCGATCACTTCCAGCGGGCCGCGGACCGCCAGGTCGCGCAGGTGGGGCAGGCTCGTGAAGCCGTAGGCGTCGGCGATGCTGGTGCTGGCGAGCGACCACTCGTGCGGCGAGATGATGTCCTGCACCGGCCCGTCGAACTGCGGCACGAAGACGGCCGACACCCGGTGGGGGCCGGCGCTGATCCGCATCGGCTCCGTCCAGAGGTTGACGCCGTTGGGATCCGAGACGTGCATCCAGCGGTCGAGCTCGAAGAGCGCGGTCTGCTCGCCGTCGATGGCGATCTCGATCTGCTCCGGACGCGTCGTCGTGTGCAGCGCGCCCGGGCCGCTGCCGAAGAGCGCGCCGGTGGTCTCGTGGTGGAACGACACCCGGAAGCGGTAGTCGCCGTCCGCGGGAAACGTGTGCGTCACCGAGACGCCGCCCCGCGACCCGTAGGGCGCGCCCTCGACCTGCTCGCGCTGCGACACCCAGCGCGGGACCTTGTAGACCGCCTCGACCGGCTCCGCCTCGGGATCGCCGACGGCGAGGCGGCTGATCGCGCTGGCCGCACGCAGGTAGCCGTTCATCAGCGTCGGCGACAGCATCTGCACGTCGGCGATGTTGTCGAAGTTGGCGCTCTTGGTGTCGAGCGGCAGGTAGTCGCCCGCGGCAACGTCGAGAGCCAGCAGATCGCGGACCGACCGCTCGTACTCCGCGCGGTTGAGACGCTGAAACCCGCGCCGCCCCGGATTGGGATTCGCCTCGGCGGCTGCGTCGAGCCGCGTCTCGAGCGCGGCGGCGAGCCCGAGCAGGATCGACTCGTCCGGACGCCGGACACCGGCCGGGGGCATCAGCCCGGCCCGCAGCTTGCGGACCATCCGCTCGGCCACCGCGGCCTGCTCGACCGCGTTGTCGACCTCGAACCCGGCGAGCGACAGGTTGCCGGAGCGCAGACGGTCGTTGTGGCAGCGGCGGCACGTACCGTCGACCACCGCCTGCGCGGCCTCGGTCCCACCGGGGGCTTGCGCCGTCTCGGTCGCACCGGCAGCCTGCGCGTGCGCGGCCGGGCCAGCCGTGATCGCGACGCCCAGCGCGAGCGCGATTCCGAGCGCAACCCGCATTCTCTTCAGCATGGATTGGCCGGCGGCGGGCCGGGACTCCTTCAGCCCACCTAGTCTATCCGGCGGGCGTCCGATGTTCCACTGCGAATTCCGGCGGAACGCCTTGACGACTCCGGGCCGGGACGGTTTCACCTGGGGCGGCAGCATGCTACGCTGACGGCATGGACGCCGTCACGCCCTGGCTCACGCCAGCGCTGCTGGTCGCACTATTCGCTTGGCTGCGTCTCGACATCCGCGAGCTGCGCCGCGATCTGAACCAACGCATCGACAAGACCGAGAAGCGAATCGACGATCTCGCCAAGGACATCAACAAGCGCTTCGACGACGTCGACAAGCGCTTCGACAACATCAACCGCGAGCTCGCCGACCAGCGCGAGCGCATGGCGAAGCTCGAAGGCTCGCTGGAAGGCTTCCTTGCCGGCCGCCGCGACCGGGACGCTGCCTGACGCCCGCCCGCCATCATCGACCCACACGTCGATGGATAGTCACGGCCTCCATCCGTCGACATGAGTCTCGGACTGACGCCGGCCAGGCACCTGCGCTGGGCGCCTCGCGACGGCGACCCCGTCCCGCCCGCCTTCGCGCGCCTGCAAGCCGCCTTCGACGCCGACTGGCGCGAGGCGCTCTTCACGCTGGCGGCGGAGCGTATCGACACCCATGAAACGCCCGCCCTGCGCTTCTGGCAGGAGATCTCTGAACGCCACCTGACCGCGCTGTGCCATCTGCCGGAACACGAGACGAATATCCAGGTCGAGCCCCCGACGGCGGCCGACTGCGCGGGCTGGATTCTGTCCGCCCCCCCGATGCACGGGGCGAGTATCTCTCCGAGGACAGCCTGCAGGGGGTCTGGAGCCACCTGGACGCGTGGGTGCGCGAAGCCGTCGGGACCACGACCGGCGGCCTGCCGGCGTTTCTGCGCGCGCGGGCCCCGAGCTGGCATCAGGTGGGGCGAGTCTGCTTCCACTTGGCCGAGAACCGCAACGACCAGGAGCGGCCGTTCGCGTTCATGGCCACGTACGCCTCCGGATTCGGCGCGAGCGGACGGGTGAAGCACCTGCCGCTCCGCCGGGCGCTGCAACAGTACGCCGGTGCGAAGAACCGCGCCGCGCTCATCGCCCTGCTGTCGCCGATCCAGCAGGCCGCCGAGACGTGCGACTGGGTGCGGGAGCTGGTCGACTCGGGAGACGTCTACCAGCCGCTGGCGTGGACGCCGGATCGCGCCTATCGGCTGCTCCGCAGCGTGCCGGCGCTGGAGGCGAGCGGCCTGTCCGTGCGCTTGCCGAACTGGTGGCGCAAGCGCCCGCGCCCGCAGGTCAGCGTCACCATCGGGGGCACGACGCCGTCGATGGTGGGCGCCGACGCCCTGGTGGACTTCGACGTGGGCGTCGCGCTGGGCGGCGAGTCGCTGTCGCGCGCCGAGCTGGAGACGCTGCTCGACGGCGACGGCGAGCTGGTGCTGCTGAAGGGCCAGTGGGTCGAGGTGGACCGCGACCGGCTGCGGGAGGCGATCGAGCACTGGGAGGCGGTGCGCGATCTGGCCGGCGACGACGGCATCTCCTTCATCGAGGGCATGCGCCTGCTCGCCGGCGCGTCGGCCGATCTCCGCCACGAGGATCGGACGGAGGCCGAACGCCCCTGGGTGCACGTCGCGGCCGGCGACGCCATGCGCGGGCTCCTAGCCGGGATGCGGCAGCCGGACGCGCTCGACCCGGTGGCGGTCGGCGGCGCGCTGCGGGCCACGCTCCGGCCGTACCAGCGCGACGGCGTGGCGTGGCTCCGGCTGCTGACGACGCTGGGCCTGGGCGCCTGCCTGGCCGACGACATGGGTCTCGGCAAGACCATCCAGGTGCTGGCGCTGCTGCTGGGCGACCGGGGCGAGGATGCGCCCCCGCCGGCCCCGTCGCTGCTGGTCATCCCCGCCTCCCTGCTCGGAAACTGGCGCCGCGAGGCCGAGCGTTTCGCCCCGTCGCTGGCCCTGCGGTTTCTGCACCCGGCCGAAACCGACCGGGAGACGCTGGCGGACGTCGCGGCGGCCCCGGGGCGGCGCCTGGCCGGCGTCGACCTGGCGGTGACCACCTACGCGATGCTGCAGCGGCAACCCTGGCTGGCGGACGTGCAGTGGCGGCTGGTGATTCTGGACGAAGCCCAGGCCATCAAGAACCCGGCCACCCGCCAGAGCCGGGCGGTGCGCGCGCTGCCGGCCCGCGCCCGCGTCGCGCTGACCGGCACGCCGATCGAGAACCGCCTGGGAGACCTCTGGGCGCTGTTCGACTTCCTGAACCCGGGACTGCTCGGCTCGCGCGACGTGTTCAACGGATTCGTCAAGGAACTGCAGGAGCGCGAGGAGCAGCCGTTCGCGCCGCTGCGCCGGCTCGTCGCCCCCTACATCCTGCGGCGCCTGAAGACGGACCGCCGCATCATCGACGACCTGCCGGACAAGACCGAGACGACGCGCGACTGCCACCTGACCCGCAAGCAGGTCGCGCTCTACCAGCGCATCGTGCGCACGATGCAGGACGAGCTGGAAGCGACCGAAGGCATCAAGCGGCGCGGCGTGGTGCTGCGGTCGCTCATGCGGCTGAAGCAGACGTGCAACCATCCCAGCCAGCTCGCCGGCGACGGCGACTACCGGCCCGGCGACAGCGGCAAATTCGCGCGCCTGGCCGAGATCTGCGAGGAGCTGGCCGAGCGCCAGGAACGGGCGCTGGTCTTCACCCAGTTCCGGGAGATCATCGATCCGCTGTCGGAGTACCTGGCGACGGTCTTCGGCCGGGCCGGCCTCGTGCTGCACGGCGCGACCGGCGTCAAGCGGCGGCAGGAGCTGGTGGACCGGTTCCAGCGCGACGACGGGCCGCCCTTCTTCATCCTGTCGCTCAAGGCGGGCGGCACGGGGCTGAACCTGACCGCGGCGTCCCACGTCATCCACTTCGACCGCTGGTGGAACCCGGCGGTCGAGAATCAGGCCACCGATCGCGCCTTCCGCATCGGCCAGCGGCGCAACGTGCTGGTCCACCGCTTCGTCACGCGCGGCACGATCGAGGAGAAAATCGATCGGATGATTGCCGAGAAGCGAAAACTGGCCGATGATCTGCTCGACGGCGACGGTGAGGTCAACCTCACCGAGCTGTCCGACGACGAGCTGATCGACCTGGTGCGACTCGACGTCACGCGCGCGAACCCACAGGCTGTGAACTGACAGGGTCCGAAGTTGGACTGGTATCCGCCCTATGTGCCGGTCGGCGCCCGGCGCGCGAGAGCCATGCTGGAGTTGCGCGATCTGCGGGCGCGCGGCGTCGAGGTACAGCCGGTCGAGCTGAAGGGCAGGGGGCGCGCCATCGCCCGGAGCTTCTGGGGCCGGCGCTGGTGCGAGCACCTGGAATCGTTCTCCGACTACGCCAACCGCCTGCCGCGCGGCCGCACCTACGTGCGCAACGGCTGCGTCTGTCATCTGGGCATCGAGACCGGCGGCGTCGACGCGATGGTCGTCGGCCGGGAGCTGTACCACGTCGTCATCCGCATCCGGAAGCTGAAGCGGCCGGCCTGGAAGGCGATCCAGGCCGCGTGCGCGGGGCAGATCGGATCGGTCCTCGAGCTGCTGCAGGGCCGGCTGTCCGACCGCGTCATGGAGGTCGTCACCGATCGGGACACCGGTCTGTTTCCCCAGCCGGGCGAGATCAAGCTGGCGTGCGACTGCCCCGACTGGGCCACGATGTGCAAGCACGCGGCGGCGGTGCTCTACGGCGTCGGCGCCCGTCTCGACAAGAGCCCGGAGCTGCTCTTCCACCTGCGCGGGGTCGACGAGGCGGAGCTGATCGCAGCCGACATGGCGCTGCCCGGAGGCACGGCGACGGCCGACACCCTGGCGGACGACGACCTGGGGAGCATCTTCGGCATCGATCTCGACGCCGGGGAGGGCGCACCCGCGCCGAGCGCGCGGAAGCCGCCGGCATCTGCCGGGGCCACAACGTCCGGGTTCCGCCCCACGGGCGCGCTGATCGCCCGGCTGCGGGAACGGTGCGGGTTCTCGGTCGCCGAGTTCAGCGAACTGCTCCGGGTCTCCGCGGCGACGGTGCGCCGCTGGGAAGCCGCGCCCGGACCGCTCGACCTGCAATCCCGCCCGCGGGAGGCCCTGCTGGCGCTGCGCCTGGAGATCGAGAACCAGCAGGACGATTGACGGCTTGGCGACACCGGGTTGGTGGTATAGCAGCCCGTGGCGATAGCCCGCTGCATTCGAGCGGCGATGCATCCCGCGTGGACTGCGTTGCTCCTCGGGCGAATACGCCCAAGATTCCCCCTGACGACACCGAGGAGTGCGGAACCATGTCGAAGCGAACTCGCGTCGGCGTCGGCGGATCGCGTTGGCAAGAATCGAATCTCGCGGCAGCGGTGGTCCGGGTGGCAGTCGCCGGACTCATCGTGGTTGGTGTCCAGACCGGCGGCTCGGGGGGCGTCGTCGAGGCGGCCCAGCCGCCTGCGGCGGACGGGGCCTTCACGGCCGAGCAGGCCGTCGCCGGGTGGACGGTGTACGCCCGCCAGTGCGGGGAGTGCCATGGACAGGCGCTGGACGGGGCGGAAGCGCCGGCACTGCGCGGGGTGGACTTCCTGGACGGCTGGGCCGGGCAGACGACCGACGAGCTGTTCGCGTACGTGCGGGACGCGATGCCTCCCGGCCTCGGCGGATCGCTGGGCGATCAGGTCTACGTGAACCTGGTCGCGTACATTCTGGACGTGAACGGCGCCCGGCCGGGGGACGCGCCGTTGACGGCCGACGCGGCGGTCGCGATTGGCGCTGCGGCGGACGTGGCCGAGGCACGGCGTGCGGCGCGCGAAGGCGAGCGGCCCCGGCGGCGGCCGGTGCGGTTCGTCAACCGGGAGGTGCCGCACGAGCTGGCGCCGGTCACCGACGCGTTGCTGCAGGACCCGCCGCCGGGCGACTGGCTGAGCTGGCGGCGCACGCGCAACGGCCACGGCTACAGTCCGCTGGAGCAGATCACGCGCGACAACGTCGACCAACTGCAGCTCGCCTGGGTGCTGTCGATCCGGGAGGGCAACCACCAGACGACGCCGCTGGTGCACGACGGCGTGATGTTCCTGGCCAGTCCCGGGGACGTGGTCCAGGCGATCGACGCGCTCACCGGCGAGGTCATCTGGCAGCACCGCTCGCCGCTGCCGGAGGATGCGCCGCAGCGGGCGCCGACCCGCACGCTGGCGCTCCACGGCGGCAAGGTGTTCCTCGCCACGGCCGACGCGGCCCTCGTCGCGCTCGACGCGCGGACCGGCGCCGAGGTGTGGCGCACCGTCAAGGCGGACTACACCCAGGGTTTCCGCCAGAACGCCGGGCCGGTCATCGCCAACGGCGTCGTCGTCACCGGCACGAACGGCTGTCAGCGCTACAAGGAGCAGACCTGCTTCATCACCGGGCACGACCCGGACTCCGGCGAGGAGCTGTGGCGGACGTCGACGATCGCGCTGCCGGGGGATCCGAACGACGCGTCGTGGGGCGACACGCCGCCGTATCTGCGGGCCGGGGGCGACTCCTGGATCCCGGGCAGCTACGACCCGGAGCTGGGTCTCTTCTACATCGGCACGGCGCAGGCCAAGCCCTGGGTGGCGGCCAGCCGGGGCTTGACGACGCGGCAGGACGCGCTCTACACCAACTCGACGCTGGCGCTGCACCCGCGGACCGGGCAGGTGCAGTGGTACTTCCAGCATGCGCCGGGCGAGACGCTCGACCTCGACATCGTCTACGAACGCGTGCTGATCGACGCCGACGACGAAAAGTGGCTGTTCACCATCGGCAAGGACGGCATCCTCTGGAAGCTCGACCGGCGGACGGGCGCGCTCGTCGACCTGCGCGAGACGGTCCATCAGGACGTCTTCGAGTCGATTGACCGCACCACCGGCGAGCTGACCTACCGGCAGGACATCATCGACGCCGGCATCGGCGATCGCGTGCCTGCCTGTCCCAGCCTGCTCGGCGGCCACAACTGGCAGGCGTCGGCGTATCACCCCGGCGCCGGCGCGCTGGTCATCCCGCTCCACCAGGCGTGCATGTACCTGACCGGCCGCGAGGTGGAGTTCGTCGAGGGCGGCGGCGGTGAGCAGGGCCGGTCCGAGTACCGCGAGATGCCCGGCACGGACGGGAACGTGGGCAAGCTGGCCGCCTACGACGTGCGGACGATGGAGGAACTCTGGAGCCGCGAGCAGCGCGCCGCCTTCCTGACCTCGACGCTGACGACGGCCGGGGGCCTCGTCTTCGCGGGCGATGCCGACCGCTACTACCGGGCCCTGGACATCCGGACGGGGGAGATCCTCTGGGAGACCCGCCTCGGCGCCGCGGCGCACGGCTATCCCATCACCTACGAGGCGGGCGGGCGGCAGTTCATCGCCGTCCCCGCTGCGCTCGGAGGCGCGTTCCGGAGCCTCACCGCGCAGCTCACCCCGGAGATCTTCCAGCCGGAGGGAGGGAACGCGCTCTACGTCTTCGCCCTGCCGGAGTGACCGGGTTGGTCCGATTCACTCCGGCATCGCCAGCCGCCAGACCGACACCGTTCAGTCGAGATCGACGATCGTGATGGCGTTCCAGTTGTTCATCGGGATGAGCAATCGGTTCCGCTTCGAGTCGTAGGCCATCGAGGCGGCGCTCGGGATGCCGGACGCCACGACCTCGGCCGCCTGTCCCGGGCGAATGCGCGAGACGGTGCCCAACCTGACGCTGGCGACGTACTTCGTGCCGTCGTCCAGGATGACCAGCCCGTCGTTGCCGCCGTCCACCGCATGCTCGGTCTTCACGAGCTCGCCGTCGGCCGAGAACGTGAGCACCGCGTTGTCGTTGATGTTCACCACGACGATGTTGCCGTCCGGATCGAAGGCGATACCGTTCGGCCGGGCGAGCGGCTCGCCCTCGACGACGACCGACGCGGCTCCATCCGGCGCGATGCGGTACACGCGCCAGGTGTCGCTCTCTTCGGTGCCGGTCTGCGTGGCGTAGATGGTCCCGTCCTCGGCAACCTCGATGTCGTTGAAGCGTTGCGCATCCTCCACGGTGACGCTGCCCCTCGGTGCGCCGCTCTCCATGTCGAACCACCGCACGACGTTGATATCGGCCACGTACAGCAGGCCGTTGACGATGTCGCTGCCGAGCGGATGGTTCAGCGTCAGGCCGTTCCGGTTGACGCCGATCCACTTCAGCGTGTGAGCGGTGCCGTCGGGGTTGATCAGCGAGATATAGCCGTCGTTCGGCAGCACGTCCTGGGCAATCCCGGCGTTGACCGCCACGTACAGGTCGCGCTCCGCGTCGTAGGACATGCTCTCGGCGAATCGGAAGCCGCCGTAGGTCCGGGCGTTCGACGACAGGTCGAGCGGCTCACCGGCCTCGAAAGGTTGATCGGCTGCTTCCTGCGTCTGTGCCTCGCCGGTCGCCGGACCGGCGGCGCCGGCGGCGACCAGGGCCGCGACTACCATCCATCGAAAAACGACCTGTTCTACGCGAAAACCTGACATGACTGATCCTCCATTCGAGCACTGAGTCCGTAGTGTTTCCAAAGTTCTACGCCGTCGCCGGGTGCACCGTCCGCCCCCCGACCACCGTGCGCACGACGCCGATGTTCTTGATGTCGTCGGGGTCCGCGTCGTGCGGGTCGCGCTCCAGGATGACGAAGTCGGCGAGCTTGCCGGCGGTGATCGAGCCCTTGTCGCCTTCCTCGTAGGACGCCCGCGCGCCGTGCAGGGTGCCGATGCGCAACGCCTCGTCCACGCTCACCCGCTGGCTGGCGCCCCACACCTGGCCGTCGAAGTCCCGGCGGGTCACCATGCTCTGGATCGCCATGAGCGGCTCGAACGGCCCGGGCGTGTAGTCGGACGCCCCCGCCACGGGGATGTCGTAGTCGAGGAACGAGCGGTGCGCGAACATCCATTCCATCTTCGCGGCGCCGTACTCCCGCCATTTCTCGCCGTGGAAGTGGATATAGGTCCAGAACGGGGTCGGGATCGTGCCGGTGTCCCGGATGCGCCGGAGGAGTTCGGGGTTGACCAGCGAGCAGTGCTCGATGCGGTGCCGGCGGTCGGGATGCGGCCAGCGGTCGAGGACCCGCTCGTAGGCGTTCAGCACCATGTCGATGGTGACGTCCCCGTTGGCGTGGATGCCCACCTGCCAGTTGTGGCGGTGCGCCTCCTCGACCACCTCGTGAATCTCCTCCTGCGACATCGTCAGGATGCCGTAGTCGTCCGGCCGGCCTTCGAACGGCGTGCTCATCCGCATCGTGCGTTCCGACGCGGACCCGTCGGCCCCGTACTTCACCCCGCCGATGCGCACCCACTCGTCACCGAAGCCGGTGTAGACGCCGGCGTCGCGCAGGTGCTCGTACGGCCCGCGGACCATGGCGTAGACGCGGTGGCGCAGCTCCCCCGCCTCGCGGGCGTCCTGATAGGCGACCAGCCGGCCGCGGCTCGCCCCCGCGTCGTGCACGGTGGTGAGCCCGGTCGCGGTCATCAGCCGCGAGATGTACGCCATGCCCTCGCGGGCGCGGGCGCGCTGCTCCTCCTCGGTGAGATCCTCGCGCTCGCCGACGGTGGCGAAAACGTCCCGGGCGTACTCGGCCACCATGCCCGAGAGCCCGCCGTCGACGTCGCGCGCGAACCGCCCGTCGGGCGGGTCCGAGGTGTCGCGGGTGATGCCGGCCAGGGCGAACGCGGTGCTGTTGAACCAGTTGGTGTGCCCGCCGCGATGCGCCACGTTGACCGGATGGTCGGGCACCGCCGCGTCCAGGTGGGTCCGGTGCAGCGGACCGTCGACCACCTTCGTATCGTCGAACATGAAGCCCCGCACCCACCGGCCGGGCGGGGTGTCGAGGGCCTTGGTCCGCAGGGCGGCCTGGATCTCGGCCACCGTCCGCAGGTTCGTGTTCACGCCGTAGAGCTCGTTCACGCCGCTGGGGTGGGAGTGGGTATCGATGAATCCCGGCGTGACCGTCATCCCCGCGGCCTCGATCACCTCGGTGTTCGGACCGATGAGGTTCCGCACGTCGTCGGTGCTGCCCACGGCGACGAATCGGTCCCCCCGGACCGCGAACGCCTCGGCGCGGGGCAGGGCGTCGTCGACGGTGTAGACCCGGGCGTCTATCACCGCCAGGTCCGCCTGACTCGTCTCGCCGGAGGGCTCCTGCGCCGCCGCAATCGGCAATCGGGCCGCGCCGGCCCCGCCGGCCAGCACGGCGCCGAGGCCGAGAAACTGCTTGCGTGTATAGGTCGCCATCGGCTCTCCCCCGGCAGCCCGTTTGCTGCCTCCGGCGGGCTACTCGTAATCCTCGGCGGCGAGCGACAGCCGCACGATCTCGGCGCCGTTGCGCGCCACGACGTGGCGGTTCGCGAACGCGGGATGCGCCCACAGGACCGCGCGATCGTCCCAGCGCCCCGAAGCGCCGCCCTGGGTGCGGGTGGTCGGCGTCAGCAGTTGCGTCCGGTCGACCTCCTCGTACCCGCCCGGCGTGAAGCGCGCGATGACCAGCTCGCCCGTCTCGTGGACCATGAACCACCGGTCGCCGTTGCGGACGAGGTAGGAGTTCGTCCACCGGTTGTCCGGCGTCAGCCGCTCGGTCGACCAGAGCCGGGCGCCGTTTCTCAGGTCGACGCCGCGGAACTCGCCGTAGCTGCTGAGGCCGTATACCGCGTCACCAGCAACCGCCGGCGTCGATATCAGCGACCGTTGCGGCGGTCGGTCGGTCCGGTTGGGGTTCGCGCCCTCCCAGAGCAGGCGCGCCGCCGGACGGTCGGGGTTGAGGGCCAGCACGAGACCGCCGTTCTCCACCTGCGTCACCAGCAGGTACGGGCCGTTCCGGACCGGCGTCCCGATCGTGTACCCGCTCGGCACGGCGAAGTCGTGCTGCCACCAGATGTCGCCGGTCGCCGGATCGAGCGACGTCACTCCCGCAGGGTACCAGACTATCAACTGCCGGACGCCGCCGGCGTCGATCACGATCGGCGACGAGTACCCCGCTTCCGAGTTCGTCTCTATCGCGCGCCACGCCTCGGCGCCGGTCGCCTTGTCGAACGCCACCACCATCGCGTCCGGCTCGCCGCCGAGCAGCGCGATCAGGTACTCGCCCTCGACCAGCGGCGACTGCGACACGCCGAAGACCGGCACCGTCACCCCGTAGTCGGCGACGGTGTCCACACGCCAGACGAGGTCGCCGGTCGCGGTATCGAAGCACGACAGCGTCCCGGCAGCGCCCAGAATATAGACCCGGTAGCCGTCGACGGCGGGTGTCGCGCGGGGACCGATCGCGAACTTGTAGTGGATGTTGCGGTAGGCCGCGGGCCACTCCTGCGTCCACAGCACGGCGCCGGTCTCCTCGTCGAGGGCCAGCAGGCGCTCGCGGCCGTCCATGGTGCGGCTGCCCGGCGTCTCCCGGTAGTCGAGGACGAAGACGCGGCCATCCGCAACGGCCGGCCCGGCCAAGCCGGTGCGCACCGGCGTCCGCCACTTCACGAGCAGGCCGTCGGCGGCGAAGCGCTCGACGATGCCGGTGTCGCGCCACACGGCGTCCCGGTTGACGCCGCGCCACTGCGGCCAGTCCTCGGCATGGGGTGCGGCCGCCCCCAACCAGACGCTGGCGCAGGCAACCGCAACGGCGATTCGGCTCGGTGCAGGACGGTCGGACATCGGCTGCTCCACGGTCAGGTCGTTGATCCGTTCAACTCGGTCACGATGGTATTAGCGATGGAATCCCCGGGTCAACGCCGGACGCCCGCGAACCCGAAGCGCCCACCGACCTCACCCGACCCTCTGCTGCGCCGAAATCGCTGGCTCGCCGGGCGACATTCGGGTATAACCACCGGCATGCCGCTACGGGCCATCGTCGCCGCAATCTGCGTCCCGGCGCTGGCGCTCGCCGCGGCCGCCGCACATGCCCAGGTGGGCGGCAATCTGGCCGCCGGACCGCCGCTCGACATTCACTTGGAGATTACGACGAGTCCGGACGGCCCTTTGCTATCCACCACCGAGGTCGACCTGGTTACGGGCGAGTACTACCGGCTGAACGTCACGAGTGACGGCGTCGAACCGTGGCGGCTCGAGGTCGACGACCTGCTGCGTAACTCGCACCTGCGCCTCGTCACGATCAACGGGATCGAGGTGCACCTGCAGGCGCTGGCGTTCCGAGCAATCGAATTCGACGTGGCCGGCACGGCCCAGTTCAGCTTTACGCCGGTCCGGACCGGTGCGTTCGAGTTCACCGTCGGCGACGTCCCCTCGGTCCGCCGGCTGCGCGCGGACGGCGGGCGCACCGCGGCGGGGACATTTACCGTCGAATAGCCGCTCGGCCGTGAAGGCAGGCCCGGCTGGGCGGAAATCGGAGCCGCAAGGCGAGGGTTTCCGGGCTAGGATGGACACCATGAGGAGGTGCAGCATGAGGCATGTCATCGCGATTCTTGCGGCCGTCGTCCTGGTTCCGGTGCTGGCGGCCGCGCAGCCGCCGGAGCGCACGCCGTGGGGCGACCCCGATCTCCAGGGGGTTTGGACCAACCGGACCACGACGCCGCTCGAGCGGCCGAGCGACTTCGAGGGGCGGGCGGTGCTCACCGAAGAGGAGCGCGCGAATCTCGACGCGCAGGCCGAGGCCGCCCGGGACCGCCCGCCGCCCCCCGGCCAGACCGGCGCCTACAACAGCTTCTGGCTCGACCGCGGCGTGCGGACCAATCAGACGTCGCTCATCGTCGACCCGCCCGACGGGACGTACCCGCCGAGGACGGAGCGTGTGCGGGAGAGCGACGCGGCGTTCGCGGCGTTGCGGGACGGCACGCGGTTCGACACGTGGCAAGACCTGAACCTCTACGACCGGTGCCTCACGCGCGGGATGCCGGGCGCCATGATCCCGGGCTTCTACAACCACAACTACCAGATCCTGCAGACGCCCGACTACGTCGTGATCCTGGTGGAGATGATTCACGACGCGCGGATCATCCCGCTGGACGGACGCGCGCACCTGTCGCCGCAGATTGGCCAGTGGATGGGCGACTCGCGCGCCCGCTGGGAGGGCGACACGCTGGTGGTCGAGACGACCAATCTGACCCCGAGGGGCGATCAGCGCGTGCGCTACCTGGTGCATGCGGCCAGCGAGCAGGCGCACGTGGTCGAGCGATTCACGCGGGTCGACGCCGACCGGATCGACTACAGCTTCACGGTCACCGACCCGGCGACATACGCGACCCCGTGGACCGCCGAGATTCCGATGTCGCCGCTCGGGGGGGAGATATTCGAGTACGCGTGCCACGAGGGGAACTACGGACTGCAGAACATCCTGGCGGGCGCCCGCGCGGCCGAGCAGGAGCAGGCGGCCGGATCGAGCAAGTAAGGCCCCCGCGCACGGGCGCCGGCTACCTCGACAACGAACGTGCTCTCACGTTGTAATTTCAGGGGGTTATGAAAATGAGGCGACGACTGCTCGAGTTGCTCGGTGTGGCAACGGGGCTCGTGACCGTCACGGTGCTCCTGCAGCTCACCGCCGTTTCGGTGCAGGGCCAGGCTCCGAGTGCGACCGCGTGGGGGCATTCGAACCTGGAAGGCATCTGGCTCGATGTGTACTCCACGCCCTTGGAACGGGCGCCCGAGATCGGCGAACGAGAGTTCGCCACGGAGGAAGAGCGGGCCGCACGGAATCAGGCCCAACTGGAGCGCCCGGCGATACTTCCGAGCGGGGCGTACAACACCGTCTACACGTCGGCGAAGCCGGCGGGCCCACGCACGTCGCTCGTCGTCGATCCGCCGAACGGGAGGATTCCCGCCCTGACACCCGAGGCCGAGCGGCGGAACGAAGTGGAGCAGGAGTGGCGCGTCATGCTCCTGCGCAACACGGAGACCTGCCGGAACAATGCGCCGCAATGCGCCGGGGGGGAGTACGGGCCGCCGTCGCCGCGCAGATACGACGCCACGCCGTACTACAACACGCGGGGCCGCATGAACCGCCACGACGGCCCGGAGGATCAGAGTCTGGGTGACCGCTGCATGTCGGGGCGCACACCCGACTTGAACGGGTTCCGTCGCATCGTGCAGGGCGCGGATTCCATCGCGATCGCCTATGACACGGGGCAGGGCCAGGGGTTCCAGCGCCTCGTCAACCTGAGCGGGAGCCATCCGCCGAGCCGGATCCGTCTGCGGCACGGGGACTCACGTGGCCGCTGGGAGGGCGAGACGCTGGTCATCGAGACCACGAACTTCTCGCACAAGTTCCCCTACCAGGGTTCGGCCGAGAACCGTCGGCTCGTCGAACGGTATACGCGGGTCGACGAGGACACGCTCGAGTACGAGCTGACGATCGAGGATCCGACGGTGTGGGTGGCGCCGTGGACCATCCGGCAGGAACTGCGGCGTCAGAGCGACGAGCAGAACCGGATCTACTACGAGCCGCGGTGCCACGAGGGGAACTACGGCCTGCCGGCGTTGCTCCTCGGCGCGCGCCTGGATGACCAGGCGTTTGCGGACGGGAGCGGCCCGGATCCGTTCTCCTTCTCCATCTACGACGCCGACGCGCTTCAGCGGTAAAAGGAATCGCGCCCGGCCTCGCGGTTGCGAGGCCGGGCGCGGCGTTACCGCTGCGGCATCAAAACGTCCGACAGGTAAGCAGTCACCTTGGACTCTCTACGGTGTCGACACCGGGCCGCGCCAGCTCCCAGGGGGCACCGGTGCCGGACGACCCGAGAAACAGCCTGGTCCCGTCGGGGAGCGTGATGTCTCGGCCGTTCGCCCGGTTCGTGCCGTCCTTCGCCTGATATCCATCGACGCGGATCTCGGTTCCGGGCAGCAGCGACCGTCTCGTGAAGCCCCGCCTGAACAGCACGTTCGGAGTACCTCCTTCGAACGCCCATTCTTCCGTCGTGCCGTCGTCCAGGTCCACGTCGATGTGGATCCAGACGTGGGGATTGACCCACTCGACTCTCGAGACCTCGCCGCTGAACTCGACCGGCCGGTCGGCGTCGAATTCCGCGGCGAATGCGTGATGCGCCGCCACTGGCGCGACCGTGCCCGCCAACCACAAACCGATTCCGACGATCGCACTCAAGCCCCCAATCAGTAGTTTCGTCCTCATGGGTTTCGGCCTCCCTGCCGCTGTTGTTTCACATGCGGTTTCCCGCATCTGACGAGTTCCCGGACTTCTAGCTGGCCACGTAAACCGGTTCGTTACCGTCGATACCACTCATACAGAAGATCGCCAGGCGGAATCTTGCGCGTAATCTCCACGATCATGGTCTCGCCTTCCCATCGCCTGACCAACTGCTCGCGGCGCAGGTGTCCATACATGAACTCCTCGGCGAACTCGATGCAGGGATAGTCCAGCGCCGTGGCACTCGGTTCCAGGCGGCGATAGATCGGCATGGCGATCGTCCACGGCTCGGTAAAGGTCTCCGGATCGGTCATCGTCACTTCGTACCAGATGGCATCGGGCGACAGCGGCGAGAAACGCTCGGTGAGCCGCAGGGCTTCACTGTGAAAGTTTCCGGCCCGATCGAACCAGTTCTTGCCGTTGAACTCCGTCACGTCGACCACCAGCGTGTCCCCTTCCCACCGCCCGACCGAGTGCCCCATGTAGGTATAGTCCGGCGGAAGATCGACGTCGTCCAGGTGGATGACACGCGCCGCGTTCGAAAACCCGAACGTCATGTGGATCTTGTCGGTGCCCTGGACGATCTGGAAGGGATAGGGCATGTACATCGCGCGAGGCGTGCCGGGCAGGTAGCACTTGAGCTCGGGATCGCGGTCGATCCAGTTCTGTCCGTTCTCCTGCTTCACCTGGAGCGCTTCCGGCCTGTAAGGGATCCGGCCGTCTCCCTGCACGACTCCCAACGACGCGGGCACGCCGGCCGCGGCGCCCAGCGCCACCACCGGCGCCGCCGGCACCCTGGCGTACTCGTACGGATAGACGCCCTCCTGCATCACCATGCCGGGCCGCGCTTCGTGCGCTTCCAGATCCCAATGCGCCTCGTTGTTGGCCTGCCACACGCCATTGAAGTTCGGGCGCCCGTCGGGGGTCTGCGCCGGCCGCGGCGCCTGGTCCTGGCTCTGGCTGGCCGTACCGGTCACCCCGAAGGAGAGGACGGCGCCCATGCCGAAGGCGGCAAGGGCCGTGACCACGGTCGAGACTCTGAAACGGTTTCCCATCATCAATGCTCCCTGGTAACGAAGCTCGGCCTCACGCCGAGGAGGGCCGGCTTCGTTACCGGCACGGCCGGCGACGCCCGCAGGCTGCCTCCGGCGCAATGGTCACTCAGTCCTGCAAGCCGGTTACGCATGTGGCGGTGTCCAATGTGAACGGATCCGGGCCGCGCCCTTCCGCAAACGCCTGCTCATCCACGCGGGCGCCGATGAGCAGCGCCGGCAGGCCGTGGTTCCCTTCGTGGCACCGCGGCTCGTAGTAGATCCGGTTCTGCTGGTCGCTCTGACGCTTCAACTCCTGCCGTATGGTCCACGGCGCCACCCACGCGGTGGAGTCCTCGATCGTTACCTCGTATTCGAGCGTGTCCTCGTCGATCCGCGTATAGCGTTCGACGAGACGCCGGTTCCCACCCGACTCGCGGAAGCGGAACTTGGGCGCGAAATTCGTGGTCTCGATGACCAGCGTCTCGCCCTCCCAGCGACCACGGGAGTCCCCATGCCGCAGACGGATCCGGTCCGGCGGATGGCTTCCGCTCAGGTTGACGATGCGCTGGTACCCCTGGCCCTGCCCGGTGTCGTAGCCGATCGCGATGGAATCCGCCCCCTGTACGATGCGGCGGAAGCCGTTGAAATCGGGTGTGCGCCCCGACATGCACCGGTCGCCCAGACTCTGATCCTCCGGGCCGAAGTGGCGATTCATGCGGCCGGTATTGTAGAAGGGAGCGACATCGAATCTGCGCGGCGACGACGGCCCGTACTCTCCGCCGGCACAACCCCTGGCGCCGGACCGGCAGGTCTCGGTGCTGCGCAAGAGCATGAGGCGCCACTCTCGCTCTGCTTCGTTCCGCCGCTGGGCCTCTGGTGTGAGGGCGGGAATCCTCCCGTTCGGCGGGTCGACGACGAGCGCCGTGCGTGGGCCCGCCGGCCTCGCTGACGTGTAGACCGCATTGTACGCGCCGGCCACGTCCGTCCGGCCATCCTGCCCGCGCCGGTTGCGCCCCGGGTTGCCCATGCGGGCCTGGTCGCGTTCCGCCCGCTCCGCCGCGGTGAAGAACTCTCGATCGCCGAGCTCGGCGGGCCGTTCGAAGGGCGTTGCGTACACGTCGAGCCAGATGCCCTCGAGGTTCGGATGCCCCCACGCGGTTTCATCCGGACCCTGCCCTTCCACCTGCACGGCGGCGAGCTGCAGAAGCACCACGACGGTAGCGATTGCCGTTGCCACACCGAGCGACTCGAGCAGTCGTCGCTTCATCTCCATACCTCACAGACACCACGACTCACCGCCGGGAACACGGCCCGGAAGGACCGGCTCCTCGCCCGCCGGCACCGCTGTTGTCGATTCCTCGAATCAACCCGAATATACGCCCGCTGTCGCACCCTGTCAAAGCCACGTCCGAGGATCCGACGGCGGCATTTCGACGAGACACAGGAGCTCTCGACGCATATTCCCTCCGTTCGGGCATCCACTTGGATCGCGACCGGAAGTCCAGCCAGGCCCGAAGGCCGACAGGGAGGTTCCGTTGAAACCGAGGCACCTGAAGACGATTGTCAGCCACGTCAACCACCCCTCTCTCGCCATCTGGACGCTGACCCTCCTGGCCCTGGCCTGGGCGCCGGCGCAGGTCGTTGCAGAAGCGCGCGGCGCGGCGCAGGACGAGCCCCAGGAACAGATGGAGGCGCTCGGCCGCGCCCTCGGCATGACCGCGGAGGAGGTCGAGACGCTGGGACTCTCACCCGAGGAGATCGACAACCTGCTCGCCGGGTTCAGTGAGGAGACGGTCGTTGTCGGCTCCCGTGCCCGGCCGCGGACGGTGACGGCATCGCCGGTGCCTGTGGACGTGCTCTCCGCCAGCGAGCTGTCCAGCCAGGGGAGCGTCAACCTGCAGGACCAGCTCCGCACCGTCGTCCCGTCGTTCGCCGTCAACACGCAGCCGATCAGCGACGCGTCCACCGTCGTCCGGCCGGCGATGCTCCGCAACCTGGCCCCGGACCATACGCTGGTCCTGGTGAACGGCAAGCGTCGCCACCGCTCGTCGATCATCGACTGGCACGGCGGCAACGGCGTGGCGTTCGGATCGCAGGGACCCGACATCTCGGCCATCCCGGCCATCGCGCTGCGGCAGGTCGAGGTGCTGCCGTACTGCGCGGCCGCGCAGTACGGCTCGGACGCCATCGCCGGGGTGCTGAACTTCCAGCTCAAGGACGCGGCGTCGGGCGGCGCCTTCGAGTACAACACCGGCCGGTTCGGGGACGGCGGCGGCGAGGCGGTGAACTTCGCGGGCAACGTCGGCCTGCCGATCGGCGCAACCGGCTTCGCGAACCTGAGCCTGGAGTACGGCGGCTCGCAACCGACCAACCGCACCGCGCCCCGTAGCGACGCCATCGCCCTCATCGCGGCCGGCAACACCGACGTGACGTCCGACACGCCGCAGGTCTGGGGCTCGCCGGACGTCGACGACGACCTGAAGCTGTTCGGGAACTTCGGCTATACCACCGCGGCCGGCGTGCAGGTCTACGGCCACACCAACTACGCCAGCAAACGGGTGACGGGCGGCTTCTTCTTCCGCAACCCGAACACGCGGGGCGGGGTCTTCAGCCTCGACGGCGGCGAGACGCTGCTGATCGGCGACGCGTTGCAGGCCGGCGGGATGGGATCGGCGAACTGCCCGAAGGTGACCATCACCGACAACGTGGCCGATCCGGTGGCCCTGCAGCAGGTGTTCGACGACCCGAACTGCTTCTCGTTCCGCGAGCTGTTTCCGGGCGGCTTCACGCCCGGCTTCGGCGGCGAGGCGCAGGACATGTCGCTGGTGGGCGGCGTGCGCGGCTTCACGGTGGACGGCTTCAACTGGGACATCAGCGGCTCTCTGGGTGCGCACGAGACGGACCTGTTCATCCGCGACACCGTCAACGCCTCGCTCGGCCCAGACACCCCGACCGAGTTCGATCTCGGCAGCAACCGGCAGCGCGACGTCGGCCTCAACGCCGACCTGTCCTACGCCGCCAGCGACATGATCAACATCGCGGCCGGGGCGGAGTGGCGCAACGAGCAGTACCGGACCACCACGGGCGATCCCGAGTCGTGGACGGTCGGCCCCTACGGCCGGGGCCAGGGCTTCTCGGCCGGGTCCAACGGGTTCTTCGGCTATGGCCCGATGGCCGCCGGGACCTGGAGCCGAGGCAGCGTGGCGCTCTACGGCGACGTCGAGCTGAGCGGCAGCGAGGAGGACTGGACGCTGGGCACGGCCGTCCGCATCGAGCGCTTCGACGACTTCGGGACGACGATGAACAGCAAGCTCTCCGGCCGCTTCGGCTTCGTGCGGGCCAGCGTGAGCAGCGGGTTCCGCGCCCCGACGCCGGGCCAGCAGAACGGCTTCAACATCTCGACCATCTTCGACCCGGCCCTCGGCGACCTGGTGAACAACGGCACCATCCCGTCCATCTCGCCGGTGGCGGCGCTGCGCGGGGGCGAGCCGCTCGCCCCCGAGAAGTCGATCAACTACACCGCCGGCGTCGTCCTCGATACGGGGCAGTTCAGCGTCACCGCCGACTACTTCCGGATCAGCGTATCCGACCGGATCGGCATCACTAGCAACTTCACCCTGACGAACACCGAGATCGACGGACTGCTCACGGAGGGCGTCGAGGCGGCGCGCGATCTGCGGCGCTTCCGCTTCTTCACCAACGCCTTCTCCACCACGTCGCAGGGCATCGACCTGGTGTCGACCTTCACCCCGCTGGCGCTGCGCGGCAACACGACCGTCAGCGCCGTCTTCAACTACACCGACACCGAAGTGACCGACAACCGGAAGGGACTGCTGAACGACCGGCGCCTCGCCGAGTTCGCCTACGCGCTGCCGCGGACCCGCTGGAACGTCGGCCTGACGCAGCAGGTCGGGCGGGTGAGCGTCCTCGGCCGGGTGAACTACTTCGGCGGCTGGTACGACTTCGACAGCGGGTTCGCCCAGCTCTACGTGCCATCGAGCGGCATCGAGCAGGGCTTCTTCGACGGCCGGCCGATCATCGACCTGGAGGCGAGCATCGCCCTCGGCGGCGGCGCGACGCTGGCCGTCGGCGCCCAGAACGCGTTCAACACCTATCCCGACGAGAGCGCGCGCGCGATGTCGGTCGGCGAGAAGTACAGCGAGTACACGCCGTGGGGCTTCAACGGCGCCTACTCCCATGTGCGGGTCGGCTACGGCTGGGGCAACTGAGCGTCTTGACACCCGCGACGTGCGGGTCATAATCGGCGCGAAGCGGCGCCTCGGGGAATACACGAGGTCGCGTCCGAAAACGGACGGGGCTCGATGGACGTGCGAGAAACGGAACAAGGAGGACGACGATGAGCCATCGGTTATTCGCGGCGGTGGTGGCGGCGGTCGCGATCGTGGCATTGACGCCCCTGGCCGCGGCGGCCCAGGCGGAGAACACGGCGGACATGCCCCGGACGGCATGGGGCGCCCCGGACCTGCAGGGCGTCTGGGACTTCCGGTCCATCACCCCGATGGAGCGGCCGGACGACCTGGCGGACCAGGAGTTCCTGAGCGCAGAAGAGGCGGCGCGCATCGAGCAGGAGACCCTCGCCCGCAACGAGGAGCTGCTGAGCCGGCCCGCCCAGCGCACCTCGGCGACCGAGAGCGTCGACAGCGGCGAGAACGGGGCGCCCGGCTTCTACAACAACTTCTGGCTGGACCGCGGCACGACGACGGTCGGCACCCGGCGCACGTCGCTGGTCGTGGACCCGCCCAACGGCAAGATGCCGCCGCTGACTCCCGAGGCCGAAGCGCAGCAGGCGGCACTGCGGGCGACGCGCGAAGGGGTCGTGACCCACGCCCCCACGCCCGGCGGCTTCGTCGAGGACTTCGGCTCCAACGGCCTGCAGTTGCGCTGCATCACCGGCTTCAACTCCGGGCCGCCGATGACGCCGGGCGGCTACAACAACAACGTGCAGATCTTCCAGACGCCGGACACGGTGGCCCTGCTCAACGAGATGAACCACAACGTGCGCGTAGTCCCGCTCGACGGCCGCGAGCACACGGATCTGCCGCAGTGGACGGGCGACGCGCGGGGCCACTGGGAGGGCGACACCCTGGTCGTCGAGACGAGCCGCTTCCTGCGCGAGACCAGCTTCTCGCAGGGGCGGACCGACGCCAACCTGCGCCTCGTCGAGCGCTTCACTCGCGTCTCGGACGGCATGCTGCTGTACCAGGCCACGATCGACGATCCGACCGTCTGGACGCGGCCGTGGACCTACGAGGTCCCCATGCAGCGGAACGATCAGCCGCTGTTCGAGTACGCGTGCCACGAAGGCAACTACGGGCTGTACAACATCCTGGCCGGGGCGCGCGCCGAGGAAGCAGCCGCCGCCGCGCAGGAGTCGAAGTAGCGCCGAAATCGGATCGAGTCGCGTCCGGCCGGCACACGCGCACGTGCCGGCCGGGCCCTCGCCGAGTTCATCGGACGACCGTCCACCGCCCCTGCAGAAACAGCTCCCGCGTGGGCCCTGCCCCGACCGTAGCAGCAGCCGCCGGCTCCGCGCTCAGAACACCGCGATCGGGTTCAGCGGCGACCCGGTCCCGCCGCGGATCGGCAACGGCGCCGCCATCAGCAGGAACTCCCACCGGTTGCGCTCCGCCGCCGCCTCGCCGAGCGCCTCGAGGTCGCAGTTGTCGAACAGGTGCACGCCCAGGTACAGCAGCGCGAAGTCATGGACCGCGCCCGGCAGCTCCGACGGCGCGACGTAGGTCGGGTGGTCGCTGCCCATCAGCGCGATGTCCCGCTCCTTCAGCCAGGGAATGACCGACGGATGCAGCCCCGCCGATCGGCCGCCAGGCCGGCGGCCCCGCAGCCACGGGCCCTCGGCCGCGCGGCGGGCCCACACGCCGGTGCGGATGAACAGCGCGTCACCGGGTGAGACCTTCACCCCCGCCTGCTCCTCCCACGCCTCGAGGTCCTCGACGTAGATCGGCGTCCCCGGTTCGAGGTACGGCACGCCCCGCAGCCGCGGGATGTCGATGAGCACGCCGCGCGTCACGATGCCGTTCTTCAGGTTGTGAATCGAGTTCTTCGCGTGTCCGTTCGCGATGACCGTGTCGGCGTCCGGCGCGTAGCCGTTGTAGAAGACGCCGTCGTCGTTGATGTGGGCGAGCGCGTCGAGATGGGTATGGGAGATGCCGTGGTACTGGATGGAGATCCGGTCCGAGCTGATCCCGACCATCTCGTGCTGGTACGGCCGCGGGTTGTCGACCGCCTCGACGGTGTCGGCGTCCCCGGCCAGGGACACGGTGAAGCCCTCCTCCACCAGCGCCACCGCCTCCAGGCGCTTGGCCGGCGTGATCAGGTTCAGCGCGCCGATCTCGTCGTCCGCGCCCCACCGCCCCCAGTTGGTCAGCTCCGTCTTCCACTGCTCGTACTGCGCCTCGGTCACGGCCCGGTCCGAGCCCTGGGCGGATGCTCCGGACACCGCCAGCGCCGACAACAGCAGGACCGCCGACGCCTTCATTGTCATCTTCATCGTGTTCCCTCCCGGGTGGAAGACGCTCCGATTGTAGCCCTGCGCGCCCCCCTGCGCTGAACGATGGCAGCTCCCGCACTGCTCGCTTCGAACCGGCGAGGGGGGACACGAAGACTTGACCTGGTACAGATTTGCACCGCAGGATCGAGATCCCCAAGGGAGGTCACGATGCCCACGGGTCTACTTGGGGAACCGCAGTACGACGGTTCCATGGACGAGCAACCTGAAGCCCGGACTGGTGCACGCCGTGCTCAAGCAGTTGGGCATCAAGGACTCGTTCCCCACCTGAGCCACGACCTGCGTCAGCTTGTGTAGAGACCACAATGGAATTCGCTTACCCGGCACGATTCAGCAAAGAAGGTGACGGGGGCTACCTGGTGACCTTCCCGGACCTGCCGGACGCCATCACCCAGGGCGACACCCTGGACGACGCGATGGAGATGGCTGCCGACTGCCTCGCGGAGACCATCGGGGCGCGAATTGCGGAGCGAGCCGATATTCCGATTCCGACCGTTGCGAGACGCGGACACATTCGCGTTGCGGTTCCGGCGCACGTCGCGGTCAAGGCGGCGCTCTACGTGGCCATGAGGGAGCAGGGTGTCAGCCTGAGCGAACTGGCCCGTTCGCTCGGCGGCCAGCCCGTCCAGGTTCGCCGGCTGCTCGACCCCGGCAAGGCCTCCAGCGTGAAGCGTATCGACCGCGCGCTTTCGGCGATGGGACGGAAGGTGTGCGTCGCGCTCGAACCCCAACGCTGAAGGTCCCGCACGGCGCAATACAGGGGTTCCCGGCACGGTATCAGGCCAGTCGAACCCTCGGAACTCCAGTTGTTCAGATTTGAAGAGGTAGCAGCTACTGAGAAAGAAAAGCAGAACCGGCGCTCCGGGTTGCGTTTCTGGAAGATGTGCTTATCCTACCGGCAGTGCTTCAATGCTCATGCATCCCCTCATTTTGCAGCATCAGATCACGCCGAAAACCTCCCGATACACCCGCTGTTCCATGAGCATGCTTCCGAACGTCTCCATCAACGGACGAATCCGATCCTCGGGCCAATTGGGGAGATGGTGGTACAGCATCAGCCCCTGCCGAAACAGCGAATGCGTCCGCCGCTTCACCGTGTTCGCCTTCAACCAGCGGTCATAACCGATGCGCTCGCCAGCCGCACCCAGCAACGACAGAACGGCGATCGCCAACGCGCTGATCAACAACAGACGGTCCCGCCGGTCCGGGCGCGAAACATGCATCGACGAGAGTCCCATCCCGAAGCGCATGTCCTTGATGTCCCGAAAGCCCGCCTCAATCCCCCAGCGCTTGCCGTAGTACCGAATCAGAACCCGCGTCGGGACTGTCGCTTCGCTGGCCACCAGGCACCACGGTTCGTCCATCTTCGGATCCTGTACGCACACGACCACGCCGACCGGCAGCTCGTACGCGTCGGTCACCCGAGCACCCACCAACCGCCGCGCACGCCCCTTGTCGCCGACCCACGCGGCGGCCGTCGCCGCTCGCCGCGCGCATTCGTCACATAGATGTCTCCACGCAGCCGAATCACGTATTCGAAGGCCAGCTCCGTCGTCAACGCGTAGAACAGCTTGCAATCCGCAAAGCCCCGGTCCGCCACGACGGTGACTTTCACCCCGGCCGGCAGCACCTCCCGCAACCGGCACAGCACCTCGTACTCATAGCGCCGCTGATTACCCTTCAGCGTCGAGGACGCCACCGTCTTCCACAGCAGGGGCGTCGCGCGCCCATGGCCAGTCACCATCGACAGCACGATCGTGTCCTGCCCGTCGGCCGCAAAGCTGGTCCAATCCAGCGCAACGATCACCTCCGTGCGGGCGCCGACGATGAACGGCGTCCAGTATGCGAAAAAGGTCCAGACGTCGACGCCTCGATTGCTCAGGAGCCGATCCACCTGCTTCACACCATGCTTGGTCAACGTTACCCAGGGCCTGGGCCAAGCCGCGGCCCACTGCATGGATTGCCAGCGAAGCGCTCGTCAGCACGCCCAGGGTGGCGTTGGCCAACGACAGCACCCGTTTGGCATGCAGGTCGCCTTCATACAAGGTGGCGATGAAGTTCAGGAGGTCGTGTCTCCGGAGCGATTGCCCGGATGAGGCCGGCAGGTCTTGATGTAGATGCATGCAATATTATTCTAATTCAAAGTGCGCCACCTTGCAAACTTTTCTAATGCGAGATGTCTGTTCAAGAAGGGTTTCTTCTTATTGATTTCATATGGCAAAATGAGGGGATCTCTGAGGCTTCAATGTCCTTTTCGGGCTCTTCGGATTGATCGTCGCTCGCAGGCTTCCAGAGACGCACGAAACGCCGTCTCGGGCTCGCCACCGCGAAGAGTAACCCCATCCCGCAACGGCGCCCCCGGCGGCAGGCGACCCTGAATCCCACGATTCCCGTGGCCATCCCGCCGCAAAAGGGCTACGCTTTGCGATTCGGGGAGCCGGGCGCGGCGCGGCGACGCGATCCGCCCGGCGCGGATCGTCAGGAAGCTACGGGGAGGGAATGATGCTGAAGCGAGTTGGACTTTTCGTTGCCGTCGCGATGTTGGCGGCCGGGCCGGCCGCGGCGCAGGACGCGCAGGCCGTATTGCAGGCCGCCGCCGAGACGATGGGCGTCGACGACATGATGTCGATCCGGTACTCCGGGAACGGCTGGGTGGGCGCTGCGGGCCAGAACTTCGCCCCCGCCGAGGACTGGCCGCGCTTCGAGCTGGCGGAGTACACCCGCACCATCGACTTCGAAACGGAATCGTCGACCGAGGAGATGGTCATCCGGCAGGGGAACTATCCCGCCCGGGGCGGCGGCGGCGCGCCGATCGTGGGGGACCGGGTCCGGAACTGGAGGGTCCGGGGCGAGTACGCGTGGAACGGGGAGGTCGACCGCGTGGTGCCCAGGCCGCAGGACGCCGAGCGCCGGCGGCTGGAGATCTACCTCACCCCGCACGGCTTCCTCAAGGGAGCCATGGCCGCGGACGACGTGATGGCGGTCGAGCGGAACGAATACGGCGGGCGCGTGACCGTCGTCTCGTTCGTCGCCCTCGACAAGTACCGGATCAACGGCACCATCACCGGGGACAACATCATCGAGCGGGTGCAGAGCTGGATGCCGAATCCGGTCGTCGGCGACATGTACTACGAGACCGTCTACACGAACTACCAGGACGTCGGCGGGGGCATGATGTTCCCCATGAACTGGCACCAGCACCAGGACTTCGACGACGGCGCCCACGCGCCGAACGTCAGCGGCGGCGATCACACGTTCCAACTGTCGACCATCGACGAGGTCGAAGTGAACGTGGCGGATGCCGCACTGAACGTCCCCGACGCGGCGCGGAACGCGATGGCGCCGCCCATGCGCGTGGAGGCGGAAGAGGTGGCCGAGGGCGTGTGGCTGATGGCCGGCGGCTCGCACCACAGCGTGGCGGTGGAGTTCGAGGACGAGGTCGCGGTCATCGAGGCGCCGCTGAACGAGGCGCGCTCGCTCGCCGTGATCGACGAGATCATGCGCCGGATCCCGGGCAAGGAGATCCGCTGGGTCGTGACCACCCATCACCACTGGGACCACCTGGGCGGCATGCGCGCCTACGTCCACGAGGGCGCGACGGTCGTCACGCACCAGGGAAACTTCGGCTACTACCAGGAGGTCCTGCGGGCGCGGCCGTGGCTGCTCGAGCCGGACCGCTTCTCGCTGTTCCCGCCGGAGGAGTGGTCGGAGGGCTACATCTTCGAGACGCTGCGGGAGAAGTACATCCTCGGCGACACGACGCGCCTGGTCGAGCTGCACCACGTCCAGGGGCTCGCCCACGCCGCCGGCATGCTGATGGCCTACCTGCCCAACGAGAAGATCCTGGTGCAGGCCGACCTGTTCACGCCGCCCGGCCCCGGCGGCTCGCTGCCCGCCAGTCCGAACGCCAGCGCCCGGAGCCTGTACAGCAACGTGCAGCGCCTCGGGCTCGACGTCGAGACCATCGTCCCCATTCACGGGGTTCCGGGGCCGTGGTCGCAGTTCGCCGAGTGGGTGGAGGCGGCGCAGTAGTTCCTGATCGGCGCGCAGTGACCTGCGCCGACGCTTCCGTCGGAGTCGTGAGCCGGGGGCCCGCAGCCCCCGCGCTCGCGGCTGTGCCGGTCGCCCCGCGGCGACACGCGGCGTTCGATTTCAGGTGCTGGAACTACGCGAACCCGACACTCACGGCGCCGGAGACGGTTCCGCCGGCACAGCCGGCAGTCTGAGAATCGGATAGATCGAGTCCACCTCGATCCGCTCGTCCAGCAGGTTCCAGTTCACGATCCCGTCGTCCGAACGGGGCTCGAGCAGCGCGAACACCAGGCGCCCGAGCCGCGGCGTCACCGGCAGCACCAGCGTACCGGCGGGGACCGTACGCTCCACCGCCTCCCAGGCCCCCTCGACCGTGCGCTCCTGGTGTCCCTCGAAAGCCCGCTCGGCAAGCGACGTACCGCGGATGACGAACTGCTCGACACCGACCGTCGCGTCGGTCTCAAGCGGGAAGGCCTCGACGCCGTGGGCGGCGAGCAGGTCGACGACCGCCGCAAGGTCCGCGGGAACGTAGTAGGACGCCGGCGCGACCTCCAGACCGTCCTCGGCCGCCTCGAACGCGACGTACTCGCCCATGAGCGTCGGCTCGACGACGTCGAGCCGGCGGCGCATCGGCGCCCCCGTCTCCGGGTGCGGCACCCCTTCCGTCCGCCCCAGCAGGATCTCCACTGGCTCGGGCGAGCGGCGCGGAACGGCCCGCGTGGCCAGCCGGCGGCCGGCGACCGGCGTGGCGTCGGCGGCCGCGATCAGCGCGGCGATACGGCCCGCGTGCGGGTGCGCGAACGCCAGCGACTCCTCGACGAAGCGGAGGGTCGCGGCCACCCGTTCCGCGAACGGCGCGTAGGCGTAGGCCTCGCTGATGAGCGCGATCCGGTTGCGGAGGCCGACGTAGTTGTTGTTGAAGCGCGGGCGGTGATCGAACGTGCGCCAGCTCGGCTCGGCACCCGCCGCACGCGGCACGTTCCCGTAGTGGTGGAAGTCCCAGCCGTCGCTCTCTCTGACTGCACCCGTCACGGCCGGCAGCCACTCGTCGCGCAGCAGCCCGTCGATGGCGGGATGGGTGTTCGGATGCAGCGGCGGCGCGTAGGTGAGGTGGTAGGCGTGCTGCGTGCCGTTGGTCGTGTGCAGGTCGATGACCACGTGCGGGTCGTAGTCTCCGTAGGCCCGGACCAGCGCCCGTGCCTCGGGCGACTCCAGCTTCATGTGGTCCCGGTTCAGGTCGAGTTCCTGTGCATTCCGCCGCGTGCCCATGCCGCCGACCGGTCCGAGCTGGAACGGCCGGTTGTCCAGAGCCATCCGCTCGTTGCCGTCGGCGTTGTAGACGGGCGCGATAAGCAGGACCAGCGACGAGCGCCACTCCTCGTGCGCACCGGTCACGAGATCCCCCAGCAGCATCAGCAGCGCTTCCTTGCCGCACACCTCCCCGCCGTGGATGTTCGCCTGCAGCCACACGCGGGCCCGACCGGCCGCCACGACCGACTCCGGCCGGGCGTCGGAAACGTCGCCCACCACGACCAGCGGCAGCGACCGGCCTTCGTACGTCGTGCCGAAGCTGGTGGCGTGGATGCGGTCGGAGAGGGATGCGGCCCGCTCGACGAGTTGGACGACCTCCTCGTATCCGGTCGTCTCCTGGTAGCCGGTCAGCTCCGCGCGGGTCAGCAGAACTGCATCGCCCGGCTGTGCCAGCGCGCATTCGGGCAGGAGCATCGCCAGCAGGCTGGCTGCCACCAGTCCGGTCGTGGTCGTTGTGCGGCGAGAGTGAAGTGCGCGTTGCATGTGCGATAGTAACCGTGGGCAAGGGATATGAAGACGATTTCGGTGCGCGACCTTCAGAAGAGTGTCAAGCAGGTCGTAGACTCGGCCCAGACGGACCGGGTCATCGTGACGCGTCGCGGCGAACCGGCCGCTGTGGTGCTCGGAGTCGAAGGCAAGGATTGGGAAACGGTGGTTCTCGAGACCAGCCCTGCCTTCTGGGAGCTCATCGAGGCACGCCGGCGCGAGCCGTCGCTCTCCTCGGACGAACTGGAGCGCAGACTCAAGTAGTTCACATCGACCGCGAGCCGCACGATCTGTATGCTGACCGTACGTGAAACCAGTTGCTCAAGGGAGGTTTGGTATGCGCGCGACATCCCGAATCGGTCTGCTGGGAGCGGTGCTCCTGGCCGGCGGCATGCTGTGGCTGACCGGCGCGCACGCGCGGGCGGCCGGTGACGACATCGGCGGCGTCGTGCGGAGCGCGGGCGGCGGCGAGGCGGGCGTCTGGGTCATCGCCGAGACGGATGAACTGGAGACCACGTTCCGCAAGATAGTCGTCACCGGCGACGACGGGCGGTTCCTGGTTCCGGATCTGCCGGACGCCACCTACGAGGTGTGGGTGCGCGGCTACGGCCTGCTGGACTCGGAGAAACAGCCGGCGCGCCCCGGCGACGAGCTGACCCTGACGGTGACGGTGGCCGCCACCCCGCAGGAGGCGGCGCGCATCTACCCCGCCAACTACTGGTACTCGCTGCTGGAGGTGCCGGCCGAGAGCGAGTTCCCGGGCACCGGGGTGGACGGCAACGGCATCAGCCAGCGCATGCGGCACCAGGCCGAGTGGATCGATCGGCTCAAGGACGGCTGCCAGCTCTGCCACCAGATGGGCAACATGGCGACCCGCGAGATGCCGATGCTGAACCTGGACGACTTCGACTCCACCCTGGACGCGTGGGAGCACCGGGTGCAGGTCGGGCGGAGCGGACCGAGCATGAGCAGCGGGCTGAACCGGATGGGGCGCGAGCGCGCTCTGGGCCTGTTCGCCGACTGGACCGACCGCATCGCGGCCGGCGAGGTCCCGCCGGCGCCGCCGCGCCCGCAGGGACAGGAACGCAACCTCGTCCTGACGCAGTGGGGCTGGGGCGACACGATGGCGATGGTGCACGACGAGATCGCCACCGACAAACGCAATCCCACCCTGTATCCGAACGGTCCGCTGTACGGCGTGGGCGGGGCCGGGCTGGTCATCACGGACCCGGTGACCCATAGCTCGATGCGCATGGACATGACGACCCGCGTCCCGATGCCGGAGCGCGGCGATTCGTACGCGGGCACGACCGCGCTGATACCGTCGCCCTACTGGGGCACGGAGCGCCCGACCACCCGCGGCTACAGCGCCCACAACCCGATGCTGGACGGCAAGGGGCGCCTCTGGATCACCCAGTCGATCCGGCCCCCCGAGAATCCCGACTGGTGCCAGTCCGGCTCGGACCATCCTTCGGCGCAGAACTTCCCGATCTCGCGCAGCCAGCGGCAGCTCTCGTACTACGACACCGAGAGCGGGGAGTTCGTGCACATCGACACGTGCTACATGACCCACCACCTGCAGTTCGCCGAGGACGAGAACGACACGCTCTGGCTGAGCGGATCGACCGACGTCGTCGGTTGGCTGAACACGAAGCTGTACGACGAGACCGGCGACGAGCAGGCGGCCCAGGGCTGGTGCCCCACCGTCGTCGACACGAGCGGCGACGGCGTCATCGGCGAGTACACCGAGCCGGGCGAGCCGCTGGATCCGGCGAAGGACATGCGGCTCGACGGGTTCGCCTACGGGGTCATCCCGAACCCGGTCGACGGCTCGATCTGGATCGCGCGGCGCCTGCCCGTGCCCGGCAGCATCGTGCGGCTGGATCTCGGCGACAACCCGCCCGAGACCTGCAGCGCGGAGGTGTACGAACCGCCGTTCGAGAACCCCGACGTCGACCCGAGCCAGTGGGGCCACGGCGGACGCGGCATCGATGTCGACCGCAACGGCCTCCTCTGGACGGCGCTGGGGGGCAGCGGCCACCTCGCGAGCTTCGACCGCGGCAAGTGCGCCGTGCTGAACGGCCCGACCGCAACCGGACAGCACTGCCCAGAGGGCTGGACCCTCTACCCGACGCCGGGCCCGCAGATGAAGGGCGTGACGGCGGCGGGCAGCGCCGACTTCCACTACTACAACTGGGTGGACCAGTTCGACACGCTGGGACTGGGCGCGAACGTGCCGATCGCGAACGGCACGAGCTCCGACGCCCTGCTGGCGCTGCTCCCGGACAGCGGCGAGTGGGTCACCCTGCGGGTGCCCTACCCGCTCGGCTTCTACACCCGGGGCCTCGACGGACGCATCGACGATCGGGAGGCCGGCTGGAAGGGCCGCGGCGTCTGGGCCAGCTACGACTCCGTGACCAACTGGCACAACGAGGGCGGCAAGGGGATGACGAGCGAGATCGTGCGGTTCCAGATCCGCCCGCATCCGCTGGCCGAGTAGTCGCCGGGCAGACGATACGCGTTCGTTTTCCGTCGAGATCCGGACACTACTTCCGGCGATGGGGCGATGCTGTATCCGCGGTGGATTGCGGCATCGCCCGCTCGGTTTTCAGCAACTCAATCCGTGCCACACTGATCTCGTGTTGTGTTGACGGGACCGGACATGAACCTGACGATTACGGTCGACGACGAAGTCCTCAAGCGAGCCAGGATTCGCGCAGTGGAGCAGGACACCTCGGTGAACGCGGTGCTCCGGGACTACCTCGAGTCCTATGCCGGAGGACCGGGCCGGCGCCGTGAGGCGGTCGATCGCTTGTTGGAGTTGTCGAGGACCAACAGGGCCCGGCGCGGGACCGCCACTTGGACCCGCGACCGCGACGAGCTGCATGAGCGCTGATCTCTGGTTCGTCGACACGAACGTACTGGTCTGCGCGTTCGATGTCGAATCACCCGAGAAGCAGAAGACGGCCCGGCAACTTCTCGACGCCAAGGCTGACCAACTCGTGCTGAGCACGCAGGTGCTCGGCGAGTTCTACGTCACGGTGACCCGCAAGCTGGCCAAGCCGCTTCCTCCGGATCGCGCCGTCGAAGCGTTGGATGCACTCGGTGCGCTTCCGGTCCGCGGTCTGGCGCGCCGGCGCTGGTGCGTTCCGCGGTTCGCCGAAGCGCATCCTCACAGGTGTCCTACTGGGACGCCTTGATCATCGAGAGCGCTCTCGACGCCGGCGCGGCCGTCCTGCTGACGGAGGACCTGCAGCACGGTCAGCGGTTCGAAGCGCTTCGGGTCGTCAATCCGTTTCGAGACGACGGACTCGCGTAGTAGCCGCGAAACCAGCCCCAGCGCCCAGACTCAGTCGCTGATGCGCGCCCAGAGGATCGTGGCCTGCACCTGCCGCCCCTCGTCGTCGGTGGCGGGCGGCGGCCGCAGCGCCAGGTGCGTATCGGTCAGCTCGAAGAAGCGCTGCGCGTCGGTCCCGCTCTGGCCCGGATCCTCGTTCCCGATGCGATGGTGAACCAGGTAGCCCTCCTCCTCGTTCACCGAGAAGGGGCCGAAGTAGCTGCCGTAACTGAGAGTCGTCGCCAGCGCCTCCTCGGCGGTCGGCTCGTCGCCGGCATAGGGCATCCTGTCGGGCCGCATCAGGTGCACCGACATGTGTCCCGACGGCGCGTACATGATGTACGCCGTCTCGTACTGGTCGGCGTCGACCGGCTCGCCGTCGGTCGTCTGGCGGGTCACCGACTCGACGCGGTAGACGCCGAAGAGCCGCCCGTGCGTGTCGGTCAGCTCGGCCTCCGGCAGGTCGGGCTGCCGCTGCCAGGTGATGTACGACCGCGAGCCGTCCTCGCTGGCCGGCGGCTGGAGCCTCAGCGTGTCCCCCTCGATGGTGTAGTACCGCCGGTAGTCCGAGCCGGCGCCGTCCGGGTTCAGGCTCCCTTCGAGGTGGTGGGTGACGTACCCTTCCTCCTCGTTTACGGAAAACCGCCCGAAGTACGACGCGTAGCTGCCCATCTGGGCCAGCGCCTCCTCGGCGGTCGGTCCGCCCTCGGAGTACGGCTCACGGTCGGTCGACATCAGCGTCACGCCCATGTACCCGGACGGGTCGTACATGATGTAGCCGACCCGGTCCTCCCGCGGCTCTCCGAGCAGCTCGCCGTCGGCGTCGCGGCGCTCGCTACGCACGAGGGCCCAGGCCCCGGCGAACTGCTCGTTCGGATTCGCCGCCTCGACTTCCGCCGCCGGCTCGGGGGGCGGCGCGCTCTCTCCGCACGCGAACGACAAGACGAGTACGACCGCAGCGAGCAGCGCAAGTGGCGTGGTCCGCATCGTGTCCTCCTGACATTGGGGAGCACCGGCACTCCACGCTGACCGCCATTGCGGCGCCCCCCGAAGCAAAGCGTGTCCCGATCTTAGCGCGTGCTGAACAGTGACGCTACGGATTGCGTCTCCACGGGTATCATGTCGGAACAGCGGCGCGCCGGGAGTCCGCGGCGAGACACGACGGAAACCCCGGGCGCGGCAGTTGTTCGGAGCCCCGGATCGACAGGACGAGGAATCCACCGATGCGATCTGCTACTGCTCGACGGCCCGGTTCTTTCGGCCTCCACGCGGCGATCTGCTTCCTGATGGCTGCGCTGCTGGCCAGCGTCCCGGCCTCTGCCCAGCACGGGACGACGGACGGCGAATGGCGCACTTGGGCCGGCGACCTCGGCGCCACCCGCTACGCCCCGCTCGACCAGATCGACGCCGGCAACTTCGACGACCTGGAGCTCGCCTGGCGCTACCGGACCACCAACCTCGGCCCGCGCCCCGACTACTATCTGCAGACCACCCCGCTGATGATAGACGGCGTGCTCTACGCCACCGCCGGCAGCCGGCGCAACGTGGTCGCGATCGACGCAGCCACCGGCGAGCACCTCTGGATGTACCGCCTCGACGAGGGCGAGCGCGCGGCGCAGTCCGTGCGGCGGCTCTCCGGCCGCGGCGTCGGCTACTGGACCGACGGCGCCGGCGACGAGCGGATCTACTTCGTCACCATCGGCTACCAGCTCGTGGCCCTGGACGCGAAGACCGGCTGGCCGGTTCCCGGCTTCGGGGTCGACGGCATCGTCGATCTCAAGCAGAACAACGACCAGGACCTTGACCCGATCACGAGCGAGCTGGCCTGGAACGGCGCTCCCGTGGTGGCCGGCGACGTCGTCCTCGTGGGCGCGGCGAGCCGCTCCGGCAGGACGCCGCCCAGCCGCCGCAACGCCAAGGGCTACGTGCGCGGCTTCGACGCCCGGACCGGCGAGCGCAAGTGGATCTTCCACACCATCCCGCAGCCGGGAGAGTTCGGGAACGAGACGTGGGAGGACGGCTCCTGGGAGTACACCGGCAACACCGGCGTCTGGACCCAGATGACCGTCGACACCGAGCTGGGCATCGCCTACCTGCCGGTCGAGATCCCCACCAACGACTACTACGGCGGGCACCGGCCCGGCGACAACCTGTTCGGCGAGAGCCTGGTCGCGGTCGACGTCGAGACCGGGGAGCGGATCTGGCACTTCCAGTTCGTCCATCATCCGGTGTGGGACTACGACGTTCCCTGCGCGCCGATCCTCGCCGACATCACCGTCGACGGCCGCGAGATAAAGGCGATCGCGCAGCCGACCAAGCAGGGCTGGGTCTACGTCTTCGACCGCGTCACCGGCGAGCCGGTCTGGCCCATCGAGGAGCGCCCCGTGCCGGCCGGCGACGTTCCCGGCGAGAACCTCTCGCCCACCCAGCCGTTCGTCACCAAGCCGCCGCCGTTCGAGCGGCAGGGGTTCGAGCTGGAGGAGATCATCGACCTGACCCCGGAGCTCGAGGCCGAGGCGCTGCGCATCGTCCAGCAGTACCGCTTCGGCCCCGTCTTCACGCCGCCGATCACGCGCGGGTCCGGCGACAAGCTGGGGACCCTGTTCGTGCCCAACGGCGCCAACTGGCCCGGCGGCTCCTACGACCCGGAGACCGGCATCCTCTACGTCTTCTCCCACACCCTGACCCGCATCCTCTCCATGCAGAACGATCCGCGGCGCTCGGACATGGACTACCTCAACCTGCCGGCCGGCGGCCCCGGCATGACGGTCCAGGGCCTGCCGCTGATGCGGCCGCCGTGGGGGCGGATCACCGCCATCGACCTGAACCGGGGCGAGATCGTCTGGCAGGTGGCCCACGGCGAGACGCCCGACTGGGTGAAGGAGCACCCGGCCCTGCGGGGGGTCGACATCCCGCGCACCGGCCGGAAAGGACCCGTGGGCACACTGACCACGAAGACGCTGCTCATCTCCGGCGAGGGCGGCCGGCAGGCGATCGACGGCGGGTTCATCACCACCCCCGACGGCCGCCGGGGCGCCCTGCTGCGCGCCTACGACAAGGCGACCGGCGCCGATGCGGGCGCTGTCTACATGCCGGCGCCGCAGACCGGCACGCCCATGACGTACCTGCTCGACGGCCGGCAGTACGTGGTGGTGGCGGTCGGCGGCCCGCAGGCGCCGGGTGAGCTGCTGGCGTTCGCGCTGCCGGAGTGACGAAGCGCGCTGGCGTCCAACGGAAGCCGACGCCAACAAGGCATGCAACGGTTCTACACTATATGCCCATGACCGGTCGACAGCCTTCCGAGCCCGCGGCGTCCGTCGCGCCCACTCCTCCCGCGGGCGCAACTCGTCGCCGATCCGGTCGGGCGGGGTAACGGACAGCACGTAGGCGTGCAGGTGGAGGTCCGGGTCCGAAACCCGGACGCGCTTCTCGACCTGCTTGATCTCGGTATGACCTCTCGCCGGTCCGCGTCGGCCGGCGAATGGGCCGGCCGGCCAGCGCGCCTGTCGCGTCACCGTCCCGTATCGCGAAACGACCGTTGACGAGCACGTGCACCGTCCCCTCTGACGGCTGTCGCGGCTGTTCGTAGGTGGCGCGATCGCGGATGCGGGCGCGGTCGAACACCGCGATGTCGGCGACGGCGCCGACCCGCAGGTACCCGCGGTCGTCCAGGTGCAGGAAATCGGCAGCCAGACCGGTCATGCTGCGGATGGCGAACGGCATCGTGATGATCCCCTCGTCCAGCACGAACTGGCGGAGCTTGCGCGTGAAGGCTCCGAATACGCGCGGGTGCGTGACGTTCTGCGCGGGGGACGGGGTGCGGCCGTCGGTGCAGGTCATCATCCAGGGTTGCCGCGCCAGGGTGCGCGTGTTCTCGACGTCGTAGAGGTCGAGGTTCATCACCGCCGCGTTGCCGACCGTCAGGATGCGCCGCACCGCCGCGGGTACCGGCAGCTCCCACCCGGCCGCCACCGCGGCGAGCGTCCGGCCGTTCAGCTCCGGTCGCGGGTCGGCGAACAGAAGCTTCTCGGCGCCGCCGCGGATCGCCAGCATCTCCATCGTCTCGACGTTCAGCCGGCGGACGGTCTCGGGGTCGCGGAACCGTTCGAGCATCTCCTCGCGGCCGCCGTTCGAGGCCCACCGCGGTATCGCATAGGCAGCCAGGCTCGACTGGGTCGCCGTGTAGACGTGCTGCGCCGCCGCCACCTCCACGCCCCGCGCCCGCGCCTCCTCGATCAGGCGGGCCCCCTCGGGCGCGCGGCCGTAGTTGCTCGCGCCCTGCGCGTTGAAGTGGCTGAAAATGACGCGCGTCCCTGCCTCCTCCCCGATCCGGATCGCCTCGCGGATCGAGTTGAGATAGCCGACGCCCCGGTAGCTGGCGCCCAGATCGCGATCGTGCGTGTCGTAGATCCCGTCGAAGGCAGCAGCGACCCGCGCCAGCTCGATGACCTCCCCGGTGGTCGCGTAGTAGCCCGGCACGTAGAAGAGTCCGGTCGAGAGACCGAACGCCCCTTCGTTCATGGCCTGCCGGACCAGCGCGCGCATCTCGTTCAGCTCGGCCTCCGTAGGCGCGCGGTCGTCCGCTCCGATCACCCGTTCCCGGATCTCGCCGTGACCCACGTAGGCGAACGCGTTCGCCCCGATGCGGCCCTCGAGCCCGGCGAACAGCTCGGCGACGTCGGGCGTGCCTCCGCCGTCCACCCCGATCGCCACCGTGGTGATGCCCTGATGGAGGAACGGCAGCGCGTCCCGTCCGTAGTCCTCCGCCAGCTCGGCGTGCGAGTGCATGTCGATGAAGCCGGGCGTGACCATCAGCCCGTCGACGTCCACCACCACGGCGGCATCGAGACCGGCCGCCGCCGCGTCGCCGACGAAGCTGATACGCTCCCCCGCCACGGCGACATCCTGCCGCTCCGGCGGCTGTCCCGAGCCGTCGTGGACGAGACCGCCGACCAGCAGCAGGTCCGCCGTCGGCTGGGAGCGCAGGTCGCCGATCCACAGCGCGGCCACCGCCACGGCGGCCAGGAGCGAGCGGTACCGCCAGCGTATGTCACGGTCAGTCCTGATAGACATGACGGAGTCCTGTTCGTCAAACGGGAGGACTGTCAACAAGCGCGGGCGCCGCGATAGTCAGGGCAGGAACCGGACGAGCGCGGCGAAGGCGCCCATTGCGAGCACGATACGCCATGTGAAGATCGCCTCGAACCCGACGCTCTCGAGAGTCTCGGCGGCCCGCAGCGTGTCGAAGCTCATCGGTATCTTCATGATACGACGAACGGCAAGCGCGGCCGACCGACCACCGCCAGTAGCGCTTTGCGGGAAGGTGGCCGTCGCGGTCGAGCGGCGATCGCCGCGCTCAGCCGCGGACGAGAACCCGCTCGCCGAGCGGTTGCACGGGCCGGTAGTTGTTCGGATAGACCGCCGCGAAGTCGTCGATCTGGGCCGCTGACAACGTGAGCGGCTCGGTCAGGACCACCCAGGCGACGCCCTCCGTACAGGGCGGGGTGGTGAGCGACCCCCGGTACCGCCACGTCGTGCGGCGCGCCGGAAGGAGCGCCGACGGGTCCAGACTGTGCGGCACGCCGACGGGGGCGGCAGGCTCGGGCGGGAGATGCGCCCACACGGACGCCAGGGTGCCGTTCGCTTCGCCCTCCCCGAACAGGACGCCGACCACCGCCAGCGCGCCGCCGCGACACCGGTGCACCAAGTGCATCTCCAGCGGCAGCCGGGCGCCGTTCACCGTATGCTCGCTGCCGTGGTGGAAGTGGAACTGCTGCAGGTCGTAGCGCACGCTGTCGATGACGATGCCGCTGCCGGGCTCGGGATTCACCTGGATCGTGTGGCCGGTGTTCTCGACCGTGACCCCGGTCCGCCGGTAGTCGAACTCGACCGCGTTCACGTCGGCGCGCCGCGCGCCGGACAGGTCGATGGGCGACTGCTCCTTGCCCAGGGCGCAGGCGCCGAACGCGGAATCGAGGGTGCCCCAGCGGGCCGGACCGTTGTGCGGCTCGTAGCCCCACCGCGCCGCGGAAGCCACGGCGGCCTCACGCTGGGACGCAAGTGCTGCATCGATGGTCCCGTGCGGTGGCGGCTGCGGCTGCTTCGTCCCCGCTGTTCCGCGCCCCGTCACGGCTGGTCGTCGGCGGCGTCGACCGGGATGTCCCGCAGCCGTTCCTGAACGGTCCCGGGGATCCCCAGTTCGGTATTGGCCCCCAGCCGGGCGAGCAGCGCCGCCGTCTCGGGCCAGCTCTGGAACTGGAACGACTGCTTCGAGCCCTCCGCCATGCGGTAGGCGGTCCGGCCCCGGAAGTCGCGTGCGTCGATGTCCGCGCCGTTCTCCACCAGGTACTCGATGACCTCGTTCATGCCGCGGAACGCCGCGCCGTGCAGCGCCGTGAAGTGGGCCTCGTTGGTGGCGTTGATGTCCGCGCCGGCCCCGTGCAGAAACTCGACCGCGCGCTCCGAGCTGCGGGCTCTGACCCCGCGGGGCTCACGCGGGGTGTAGGTAGCCGGTCCGAGCCCGGCCGCCGCCATCAGCGGGTTCGTACCGTCGCTGGTCGTCAGGTGCAGGTCGGCGCCCGCGTCGAGCAGCGCCCGCATGACGTCGACACCGGTCGTCGTGGCGCTCGGCATCACGGCGAAGACGTGGGCCTGCCCCCGCGCGCCGTTCATGTCGTAGGCCGCCACCCACAGCGGAGTCGCGCCGCGCAGGTCACCGGTGCCGCAGGCGAACGGCTCGAACGCTCCCTTCCTGGGATAGCCGATGTAGTTCATGATCATCGCCCACGCCGTGATCCGGCCGTTCGGATCGGCCCCGCGCGCGAGCAACGCCTCTACCAGCGTCAGCCGGCGAGCGGCGCCCAGCCGGGGGCCTCCGAGGCCGGCATAGAGACGGTTGCGGCCATGGCGGCGATACCACTCGAGGAGCCAGGGACTGACGTTGCCGGCCGCCGCGTGCAGCGCGGCAACGCCACCCATCTCGCCGTTGGGGTCGGCGCCCTGCTCCAGCAGGTACAGGGCGAACGCGTCCTGGCCGCTCACGATCGAGAACGGCAGCACGTGGGTGCCGTCGGCGCTCGGCTCGTTGACGTCGCTGCCGGCCGCGATGAGCACTGCCGCGGTGGCGACGTCGCCGTTCCGGGCCGCGTACATCAGCGGTGTGAAGCCCTTGAACGTCGAGGCGCGGGGGTCGGCGCCCGCAGCCAGCAGCAGCCGCACGACCTCGGGATGCCGTTCCGAGACCGCCCACATCAGCGCCGTGCTTCCGGTCGCCGTCACCGCGGCGTTGACGTCCGCCCCGCCCGCGATGAACTCCCGCACCACATCGACGCTGCCTGTCCGCGCAGCGGTCATCAGTGGGGTGAGCCCGCTGGTCTGCGCCGCGTCGAGATCGGCGCCCGCCGCCAGCAGCGTCTCGACCATGGCGACGCTCGCGTTCTCGGCCGCGCGCTCGAGCGCGGTCACGCCGTGGTCGTCGGCCGCGTTCACTTCGGCGCCGGCGTCGAGCAACCGCTCCGCCAGTTCAATGTCGTCCCAGTGCGCCGCCCAGAGCAGTGCGGTCACCCCGTCGGGCCGTGCCGTGTTGACGTCGACCCCCTCACCGAGAAGCGCGAGCACCGCCTCCCGGTCCTGATCCGCGGCGGCGGTCACAATCCGCAGGTCCTGGGCGGCGGCCGCGGCGGCGCCGAGCCCCCAGAACGCAACCAGGACGACGAGACAGCGCAGCGTGCGAATCTTCATGGTCATCGGTGCAATTATGGCATCAGTCGCGCGTGCGTTCACGGGCGCAGTCTCTTCCAATGACACATGAGCCTGAACGAGGAGTTGTTTCCAACGACACATGAGTATCCATGTTGTCAAGGGTCCGGATCGAGGGAAGAGCTCGTCCGCCGCGGGGGGTGAATCCGTACATTCGGGCACCGGCGCCGACCTGTACGTACGATGGTCGAACGTCGCGGCCAATCCCGACGTCACCTCCGGTGAGCGTACGTACCGACAGGGGAGTGACCGTCCCTGCGCGGGGCTCCGATGGCCGCGCACGGCGAACCCGGCGTCCCGCCAATCCTTGCACTTGCCGAGCGCGCTCCATGACGCGCATCCTCTGTGGCGGACTCCGAAAATCCGGACAGTCATCGACATCGAGGTCGTGAGCCAGCATGCGAACGCTGCCGACGTGACGACGGCACAGCGCGGCGTTCCACTGCAAGCGTTGCAGGCACGGGCGCCGACGACGATTCCGTCCAGCCGCCGTCGACCCTCTCACAGCTCCTCGCGTAGTAACGCTCGGCCAAATCCCCGCCGTGGTCGTGCGCTCGGCTACCGCGCTACGCGCACGCCCGCAGACGGACGTGCACTTCACTTGGTCTTCTGCTGCTCGAATCCGACCCGCGAGGCGTGGAGCCCACGGACTGGTCATGCGGCGACGAACGGCGCGCTTCCCGCCGGCGCCGCCGCGCTGCCGCGCCCGGGCCGGTCGGGCAACCAGGAGCGGTTCTGTTCGAGCAGGGCGTTGGCCAGCAGGAGGAGCTTGCGCATGACGGCGGTCAGAGCGACCTTCGGCGGCTTCCCCAGGCCGCGGAGCTGGCGGTACTTCGCACGCAGGCCAGGGTTGCAACGGATCGCCGCCAGGGCCGGCATGTAGAGAAGCCGCCGCACCCGCGGCCGGCCGCCCTGGATGAAGCTGCGGCCCTGCCAGGCGCCGGACTGGCGCGTGACCGGCGCGAGACCCGCCAGGCTGGCGACCGCCTTGGCGTCGAGGCGGCCGAGTTCGGGCATCCGGGTGAGCAGGCCCGCCGCGGTGATGCTCGACACGCCCGGGATCGAGGTCAGGATCTCGGTCCGGCGGGCCAATACCACATCTTCGGCCAACCCCTTGCCGATTGCGGCATCGACGGCGGCCAGATGCCGGTCAATCTGGGACAGCCGCGTCTTGCTCTGCTGCTTCAGCAGCGGATGTCGAAGGTGCTTCTGGCGGTTCCGTGCGGCGGTGCGGTCCGTGACCAGCGCGTCGCGCGCCACTTGCAGTTCCTCGAGGGCGCGCCGCGCCGGCGGCGACGCCTCGGTCGGCCGCAGAGGCAACGCTGTCCCCATTTGCGCCAGCACCCGCGCGTCTACGGCGTCGGTCTTGGCGCGCTGTCCCATCGCCTGCGCAAAACGCCGCGCCTGCAACGGATTGGCTCGCGCCAGCGGCAGGCCCGCCTGCAGGAGCGCCTCCTCGAAGGCGCGGTGCCAAGGTCCGGTGGGCTCGTACACGACCGAGCGGACCGGCTGGTCGATCCACGCGATCAGCGCGTTGAATCCCGCCGAGTCATTGGTGAATCGCGCGGCCTTGCCGGCAGGAGCCATGCAGGCATCGAGATGCGTCTTCGAAATGTCAACACCTACGGTACAATCGGGCATCTTTTCCTTCTCCTGTGCTTGTCTTGCGAGCCTTCACGCTCATGTATCCATTCAGGACGTAGGAAAAGACGGTGGCGACCAAACTCATGTACGGCCCTGATTGGCCTGGCCTGACGCGGTCCGACCACCGTCACCCCTTGGCGTCCCAACCGGATGCCAGGGGGTGAACCTCTCCCGAAGTCCACGGCGGCAAAACTAACAGACAAGCCTGAACGGGGGCCGGGTCGAGGATCATCGGAGGATGATCGTGAGACTCGACACGCACCGTCTGCAGACCCTGGATCAGGTTCGGGAATTCCTCGCCGGAAGCGAGCAGGTCGACCTGCAACCACAAACCCGCGCCGACTCCTACGCGTTGGTGGCGAAAACCGTGCGACGGTTCGACTACGCCCTGCGGGGGAAGGCCGACAAGGGCCTGCTGCGCCGCTTCCTGGCCAAGGTGGCCGGCTTGTCACGGGCCCAAATCACACGCCTGTTGCAGCAACACCGGACCACGGGAGAGATCGCCGACCGCCGCGACACCCCGCGCCGACCGTTCCCGCGCCGCTACTCCAACGCCGACATCGGGCTGCTGGCCGAGCTCGACGTGCTCCACGGCACGCTGTCCGGTCCGGCCACGCGCAAGCTCTGCGCCCGCGCTTTCCATCTGTTCGGCGACCGCCGCTTCGAACGCCTGGCCGGCATCTCCAACGGCCATCTGTACAACCTGCGGCACACGACAAGCTATCAACGGCGCCGCGGAACGCCGCCGCTGCCGACGCGCCCGGTGCAGGTCGCGATCGGGGAACGCCGCCGCCCGCAGCCGTTCGGACAACCTGGCTGGGTGCGGGTCGATACCGTCCATCAAGGCGACCTGGACGGCATCAAGGGCCTCTACCACGTGAACCTGGTGGATGAGGTCACCCAGTTCCAGTGCATCGGCTCGGTCGAGCATATCCACGCCGCCTGCCTGGCCCCGGTCCTCGACGCTCTGCTGCGGGCGTTCCCCTTCACGCTCCACGGCTTCCACGCCGACAACGGCTCGGAGTTCATCAACCGCGAGGTCGCGGCGCTGCTCCAGGGGCTGCACATCGACGCATTCACCAAGTCCCGCGCCCGTCGCAGCACCGACAACGCCCTGGTCGAGAGCAAGAACGGCTCGGTCATCCGCAAGCAGCTCGGTCACGGCCACATCCCCAGCCGCTGTGCCGCGCAGGTCAACGCCTTCACCCAGCAGTCCTCTCGCCCTATCTCAACTTCCACCGCCCCTGCTTCTTCCCCACCGAAGAAGTCGACCGCAAGGGCCGCGTGCGCAAGCGCTACCGCGACGCCGACATCATGACCCCCTACGAGAAGCTCAAGTCGTTGCCCGACGCCGCCGCCTGCCTGAAGCCCGGAACCACCTTCGCAAAGCTCGACGCGGTCGCGGTCGCGATGAGCGACAACGAAGCCGCGCAGGCGCTCGACGAGGCCCGCACGCGGTTGTTCCGGTCCATCCACCCAGCGGCCTGAAGGTTTGCTCCGGCCCGCTACCGCCGCCTGTCGGTCGGCGTCGTGCTGTTGACGAGCAGGCGCGAGGAAGCTCGAACACCGGACGTGCCAACTCGCGCGGGCGCTGCCGAGCCCGGATCGCCGGCGCCGACTCGCGTCGTCACCGGCTGCGGTCGAATACGGACGGACAGCGATGTCGTCGAGCCCGGATCGCCGGCGCCGACTTGCGTCGTCACCGGCTTCAGCACCACCGAAAGGCGGAAGCGCGACGCCATCAGGCACGAGCGCCGACGACGATCCATCCAGCCGTTGCCGGCCGTTTCACAGCCCCTCGCGTAGTCACGTCCAGCCCCTCTGCTGCCGGTTCCGCGCTCGGCTACCGCACTCCGCAAACGTCCACAGACGGACGTTCGCTCCGCTTGGTCTCCTGCTGTTCAGAACCCGGCAAACCAGACCCTCACCGTTCGGTTGCTACGGCAGCGGCTACAGCACCTTCGCCCTGAACCAGGACGCGCCTAGCCCATCTTTACCAAGATTAGCGGTCGTTTTGCGGATTTGGGCGGTTTTCGTGGAGTGCGAGGCCTGTAACTTGTTGATTATAAATGATCGGGTTTCGCCAGAGACGAATGTAGTGCCATAAGCGTATAACAATAGTTGCCTGGGACAGGGTGCGTCCGCTATGGTGAGCGCCATGTTCATTCGGCGCACCCAAACCCGGCGGACTGAGGACGGAAAGCCCTACTTCTCTCATCGCCTCGTGCACGCCGAACGCCTCGGCAGCAGCGTGCGCCAGCGCACCCTCCTCAACCTCGGTCGCCACTTCGATATTCCTCAGGCGGACTGGCCGCTGCTGTGCGCCCGCATCAACGATGCGTTGAGCGGTCAGGCGCCGCTGGTGGCCGATTGTCCGCCTGCCGTGGAGGAGGAAGCGCAACGGATCGCGGCGCAGTTGATCGCCCGCGGCGCGGCCGCGCCGACCGCCGGACCGACCGATGTGCAGCCGGTCGATGTCGACTCGTTGCGGCTGGTCCGCCCCCGCAGCGTCGGCGTGGAGCAGGTCGGCCTGTGGGCGCTCGAGCAACTGGACCTGCCGGCGCTGCTGACCCGGTTGGGCGTCAACGGCGCCCTGCGCAGCGCGGCCACCGGCGCCATCGTCGGGCGTCTGGCCGCGCCCGCCTCGGAGCGCGCGACGCACCGCTGGCTGCAGGAGCGCAGCGGTCTCGGGGAGTTGCTCGGCGTCGACTTCGAGACCGTCGGTGCGATGCAGCTCTACCGCGCCTCGGACGTGCTGGTGAAGCATCGCGAGGAGCTCGAGGAGCATCTGTTCGACCGCGCGATGGGGCTGTTCGACCTGCAGCCGACGGTGACGCTCTACGACCTGACCAACACCTACTTCGAGGGCGAGGCGAGCGACCAGCCGCAGGCGCAACGCGGGCACTCGAAAGAGAAGCGCAGCGACTGCCCGCTGCTGACCCTGGGCCTGATGCTCGATGCCAGCGGCTTCGTGCGCCGCTCGAAGGTCTTCGCCGGCACCGTCCGGGAACACCGGACGCTGGCCGGGATGCTCGAAGCACTGGAGGCGCCGGTCGGCGCCCTGGTGGTGATGGACCGCGGTGTCGCCACCGACGCCTGTGTGACGTGGTTGCGCGACAACGGCTACCGCTATCTGGTGGTCAGCCGCGAACGCCACCGCCGCTTCGATGCCGATGCCGCCGTGTCGCTCCAGACGCAGTCGGACCAGACCGTGCACATGCACAAGGTGGTCTCGACCGACCCCGACGAAGTGCGCCTGTACTGCTACTCCGAGGAGCGGGCCGAGAAGGAGCGGGGCATCGTCGAGCGTTTCGCCTCCCGCTTCGAGACCGCCCTGACGAAGCTCAACGACGGGCTGTCGCGTCCCCGCGCGCACAAGCGCCTCGACCAGGTCTGGCAACGCATCGGACGGCTGAAAGCCAAGCATTCCCGCGTCGCCTCGCACTACCAGATCACCGTTACCGCCAACGAGGCCGGCGACCAGGCCGTCGCCGTCAACTGGACCCGCCGCCCCCAGGACGGCTCGATGGTTACCCATCCGGGCGTCTACTGCCTGCGCAGCAGCGAGACCGACTGGAACGAAGACGCCTTGTGGCGTACCTACACCACGCTCACCGACGTCGAGGCGGTATTCCGCTCGCTCAAGTCCGAGCTCGGCCTGCGCCCGATCTACCACCGCAAGCCGGCGCGGGCCGACGGCCACCTGTTCATCACCGTCATCGCCTACCAGCTCGTGCAGGTCATCCGCACTCGGCTGCGCGCGCGCCGCGAACACGCCAGGTGGACCACGCTACGCCGCGTCCTCGAAGGCCAGCAGCGCGTCACCGCCACCTTCCGCCGTCCCGACGGACGCACGCTGCATGTGCGCACGGCAACCCAAGCCGAACCCGATCAGCGGGCCATCTACGACGCGCTCGGCGTCGACCCACATCCCGGCGGCGTCCGCAAGACGCTCGTCTGACCGACCAATTTCCCCGGTTCGTACGCGTTTGTAGTGCCACTCGGGCATTTCTGTCGGCGTAAACCACTGATTCTAAATTGGTTTAGTTTTGTGGTTGGTAAACTTGGGCTAGCGCCGCGTCGTACATCGTGACGGTTCCGCCGCCATGAGCGATAATGCTGCGGTCACGCGCGCCCTCAACGCGGCCCGCGCCAGGACCTGTTTCGATCCGTCGGTTCGGTCGCCTGACAGGCTCGGCTCACGTGCCCCGCTTCAGGCTCATTTCTGGATTGGAAAGGACTGGATCTCGGACAGCTCCGGCCACCTGCCCGCGTTGCCGGCGCCATCGCCGTGTGAAGCCGAGCCGGTCTGCGTTCGCAGGCGGCGTGCGCTCGGTGGGAACACGCAAGTCAGAGAGTCTCGAGATGCGCCGCGATCCGGTCGCGAAGACGCTGAGTCTCCGGGCACAACTGAAACAGCCGCTGAAGATTGTGGAGCGACCGCGTGGTCATCGCTTCTCTCCCGCGGCCGGCCTGCCTTGGATCGCCGTGCGTCTGCAAGAGCGGTGCGAACACTTCTTCCTTCATCCGAGGGTGGGTGCGAGCGTCCTCCCAACCACCGGGCAAGTCGTCCCGGAAGCCGACGCAGGCGTAGATCTCGACCTCCGGTTGTGCCGGACAGCAGAGGAGCGGAATGTTTCCTGGATTGGAGATCCGCTTCCAGTTGCCCCATCGCGTCACCGCGCCCAGGGTCGTTGTCGCGGTCGGGAAAGAACAACCAGAGGTCGAAGAATCCGTAGCTGTCGGGAAGCTCGTCACGAATGGCCCGCCGCGCGTGCTCGTAGCCGCGAAGGCGCGGTTTGGGCACCACCACTGTCCTGGCCTTGGGTTTCCCCGCGCTCTCCATCAACTTCTTGGCCAAAGGCTTCAGGATGTACCCGTTCCATTTCGGATCTTCCGGGATGACCAGGACGTTGAAGCTCACAGCGCCGCTTCCAGCCAACCCTCCGAGAGCAGCTCGGAAACCGGCTTCTTCTTCACGACGTCGACGAAATGCGGCACGTCCGTGAGCGAACAGATCCGCGATTCGCCGGTCTCCTCGTCCCGCTTGCAGACGAACGTCGTCCCGTAGTCCTCCTCCCCGAGCCAGTCCAGCAGCGTCGCCGAATGCGTGGTAGCGACGACCTGCGTCTTGGCCGTCTCCGCCTGACTGCGCAGCAGCTCCAGCAGGAGTCGCGCTCGACTTGCGTGAATCCCGTTCTCGACCTCCTCGATCGTCATCAGATCGGGCATGTGGGGCTGGAAGAACGCGGCAGCGAGCGCCGCGAAGCGCAGGGTGCCGTCGCTGAGAACCGCAGCCGGGAACTCCCGGCCGTTCTCTCGCAGCATGAACAGCGGCTCTCCCATGGCGCCATGCAGTACCCCGACATCGTCGATCTCCTCGGGTCGAAGCTGGCGGAGCCAGGATAGATAGCCTTCTCTCGCCTTGTTGTCCTTGCAGATCGCTTGTACGAGGGCAGCGAAGTCCTCTCCCCGATCACCCATGCGCTGCAGGTCGGTAAATCTCGAATAGGCTCGCAGCATCGGCAACTCGGGCTCCACCGGTTGGATGTTCGCCAGCAGCTTGGCAACACCCTGGGCTTGGTCCCGGTAGTACCCGGGCGCGCCCTCCGACCGATTCAGACTCTCAACATCCTCCGCGCCAATGCCATGTCGCCATGCGCTACGGGCAAGCTGGCCCAGCACGGAACGCGTACGCAGCAACTTGACGGACCATCCTTGCGCCCCCACAACCGGGCACCATACCGGGTCCCTCGGATCCTTCTGCGAGAAACCCTCGACCTGATCGGTGTCGTAGATGGCCGAGTCGACGCTGAATCGCTCACGGTTCACACAGCCGGTCGACGGCGAGAACCAGATCAGAAGCGCCCACTTCAGTGCAGGCCCGCCCTCCGAGTCCCGCTCGTCCTTCCCCAGCCAACTCCGAACGGGACCGCCCGCAAACCTGCCATGCACCTCAATGGTTACGTCATCGCTGCCGCGGTCCTCCCCGGCGCCGGCAAAGCAGGCCAGCCGGCTTCCGCCGCGGATGCCGTCCCACACCTCGCTGGTCGCGCTCCTCGGCTTGCCGTCCAGAATCTCGCCGATGGTGAAGCCGTTGCCGATGCCCTGCAGCACGCGGAGCAGGTCGAGGAAGTTCGACTTGCCGCTGGCGTTCGCGCCCACCAAGAGATTCATCCGACCCAGGGTCAGATCGACCCGCCGCAGGCTCTTGAAGTTCTCGACAACGATGCGGTCGATCATCACCGGTACTTTACATTCCATCCGCTGCAGAATCGCCTCAGGCACCGGTCGCCGGCCCGCGGGTCGGCCGCGAAAGAGAGCATGCCGCGCAGCCCAAGGCGCTCGGCACCGCCGCCTTCCAGTTCCACGATAGACTCCCGGAGTTCACGCGCATGACGCCACGCGATGGCATCCCGGGATCGACGATACGGGAGGGATGTGTCGGTCCTGTCACCGACTCGTTAACAGTGCGACGCGCCGGCTCCGCCACTCGGATAGTGGCGGTCCGTCCGTACACAACTCCGACCGGCGCCACGCGCGCCGGTCGGAGTTGTCGCGAAGGAGCGTGACAGGCGAGCTACACGCCGGAGAGCGGCTCCAGCGGGATCCTGCCCGTGGCGTCACCGAACTGGTCCGTATGCACGCCGGACCGCTCCAGCATCGCCAGAAGCAGGTTGTTCATCGGGGTGTCCTTCGAGTGCCGCAGGACCTTGCCGCCCTTGACACCGCCCGCCCCGCCGACCAGAACCAACGGCAGGTCGATGTGCGAGTGCTCGTTGGCGTCGCTGATGCCGCCGCCGTGGAGCACGAGCGAGTGGTCCAGCAGGTTGCCGTCGCCGTCCGGTGTCGCCTTCAGCGCCTTGAGGAAGTGGGCGGTCAGGCCGATGTGGTACTGGTTGATCTTGTGCCCCTGCTCGAACTTCAGCGGGTCGTGCTGATGGTGCGACACCGCGTGGTGGGCGCCGTTGACGCCGAGCTCGGGATAGGCGCGGTTGGTCTGCTCCTTGCCGAGCGTGAACACGAAAACGCGCGTGATGTCCGCCCGGAACGCCAGCGCCACCAAGTCGAACATCAACCGGGCGTGCGCGTCGTACGTTTCCGGCGCCCCGACCGGCCGGTCGGGAAGATCCAGCAGCGTCTCGCTCTGCTGGAGCTCGGCCATCTGCAGCCGGCGCTCGACCTCGCGCACCGAGTCGAGGTACTCGTTCACGCTGCTGCGGTCCGTCGGGCCGAGCTTCTTCTGCAGATCCGCGATGTCGGCGGTCACCCAGTCGAGGATGCTGCGATCCTCCTGCACCTGCGCCCGCCGCTCCTCCGGCGACCCTCCGTCGCCGAACATCCGCTGGAAGACGATGCGCGGGTTCGTCTCGTGCGGGTTCGGCGTCGTCGCGGTCCGCCAAGAGATGCTGTTCGTGTAGACGCAGCTATAGCCGTTGTCGCAGTTGCCGATGAGGTAGGTCTGCTCCATCGCCAGCTCGAGCGACCGCAACGGCGTATCGCCGCCGATGTGCTGCGCGGCGATCTGGTCCGCCGTGATGCCGTTGCGGACGTCGGCGCCCTCGGTCTCCTTCGGGTGGACGCCGCTCAGCCAGACGGTCCCGGCGCGCGAGTGCTCGCCGTTGCCGTCGCCGAGCGCCTCGGCCTGCTTCTGGCTCAGGCCGATGGGGACGATGACCTGATCCTGGAACGGCGCGAGCGGGCTCAGCGTGGGCGACAGCTCCTTGAGCGCGCCGTCGCCGGCGGGCTGCCAATGCTTCATCACCGCCCCGTTCGGGATGTAGACGAAGCCGAGACGCCGGACGGGCCGGGCGGCGGTATTCGCTAGCGCCGACGCGGCCGGCACCATCGCGTCGAGCAGCGGCAGGCCGAGGGTGACACCCATCCCACGGAGAAACGTCCGACGAGGCAACGCCGTCTTGGTGATGAACATGACAGCTACTCCTGATCAGCGAGATTCGTTCAGTTGGCGGGCGTCCCGGTCCGGGCCAGCCGCATCTGGAACGGCATGCTCCGGACGACGCCGACGATGAGTGACGCCAGACCGTAGTCGTGCTCCGCCGCCGCGCGCGTGATCTCCCGGACGGCCGGCGCGTCGTAGTACTCCACACCGCGGCCGAGCGCGTAGGTCAACAGCTTCTCGGTCACGACGGTCACGAACTGCTCCGGGTTCCTGACCAGCAACCCGCGCAAATCCGCGGGTCCGTCGAACGGAGTGCCGTCCGGCATCGCCCCGGACGCGTCGATGGCGATTCCGCCCGGCATGTGCCCGCGCCAGCGACCCACCGCGTCGAAGTTCTCCAGCGCCAGCCCCAGCGGGTCCATCAGGCGGTGGCAGCTCGCACAGACCGGGTTCGCGCGATGCTGCTCCATCCGCTCCCGCATCGCCAGCACCTTGCCCGAATCTTCAGCCGGCTCCAGCTCCGGCACGTTCGGCGGCGGCGGCGGCGGCGGCGTCCCCAGGACGTTCTCCAGCACCCACTTGCCGCGCCCGACCGGCGACGTGCGGTCGGAGTACGAGGTGACGGTCAGGATGCTGCCCTGACCCAGCAGGCCGCGCCGGTTGGGGTCGGCCAACGCCACGCGCCGGAAGTCGCTGCCATAGATACCGCCTATGCCGTAGTGCCGCGCCAACCGTTCGTTGAGGAACGTGTAGCCGGCAGTCAGCAGCTCGGTGACGCTCCCATCCTCGCGCATGACGCTGTCAAAGAACAGCTCGGTCTCCCGCACGAAGTCCTGCCGCAGGCTCTCGCCGAAATCGGGGAAGAGCACGTCCGACGGCAGTGCGCCCGAGATGTTGCGCAGGCGCAGCCACTGGCCGGCGAAGTTCTTCGCCAGCGCCTCCGACCGCGGATCGGCCAGCATCCGCCGCACCTGCTGCTCCAGGACGCCGGGATCCCGCAGCCGCCTCTGCGCGGCGACGTCCAGCAACTCGTCGTCCGGAATGCTGCTCCAGAGGAAGAACGAGATGCGCGACGCCAGCTCCAGGTCGCTCAACCGGTAGGGAGCCCCCGGCGCAACGCCGGGCGGATCCGACACGACCCGAAACAGGAAGTCGGGGCTCACGAGGAGCGCGCGGACCGCCCGCTCGATGCCTGCCTCGAAGCCGCCGGCGGCCCGGCCCTCGTCGTAGAAGGCGAGCAGGGCGTCCAGGTCCGCCGCGGTCACCGGTCGCCGATAGGCGCGGCGCGCCAGGTTCGCGACGATCTCCCGCGCGCACGGCGACTCGGCTGCCTCGTCATCCGGCCGGCAGACGAAGATGCGGCTTCGCGACGGCGTGTCGCCGGCCCCGAGCGTGTTGAACGGGCCGGAGACGGTCAGCGTGCCCAGGTGCGGCTGGTACAGCAGATAGTCGCCCTCGCCGTGCGGCCGGGCGAACGGCTCCCGGACGCTCTCGGCGAGCGCGCTGGTCTTCTTGATGAACGCCGCCGTCACCACCCGCGGGCCGGCCCCGACCTGCACGCGGGCCTGGAGCGAATCCGGACCGCGGTTGTAGGCCGAGCCCTGATCCCGGTCGGGGTCGGGCGGAGTCAGGTGGAAGATGGCGACCCGCTCGCCGTCCAAACTCAGCTCGAGCTGGTGCGGCTCGCGGATCGGCGCGCCGGCAAAGAGGTCGAGCAGCTCCAGCTCCAGCTCGTACTCGGCGTCGCGGGGAAAGTTGTACTCGACCGACATGCCGCCGCGCGTCCCGAACGGCAGGCCGTCGCGGTGCTGGTACTGCGAGAGGTCGGAGGTGATCCGGAACGTCTCGCCGGCCGGCGCCATCGGCGATGCACCCACCGCCAGCCTGCTGACCGTGCGCGCCGCGTTCATGTACCGCTCGAGCAGCGTCGGGGAGACCTTCAGGACCCCCGCGATGTTGTCGAACCCGTAGCTCTGATCATCGGCCGGGACGAGCGCCGCGGCGTCGATGTCCAGGGCCAGCAGATCGCGGACCGCATTCTGGTACTCGGTGCGATTGAGGCGGTGCAGCGGCTCCGTGCGCCCCGGATTGGGATGCGCCGCCGCGACGCGGTCGATCTCCCTCTCCAGCCAGGCCGCGAGCGCGTCGCTGTCCGTCGCCTCCGGCCGCGGCCGCCCGACCGGCGGCATCGAGCCGGTCCGGAGCTTGCGGATCACCTTCTCCCAGACGTCCGCCGTGCCCGGCACGTCGGCCAGATCGGCAGTGCGCAACGCGACCGGGACCGTTCCGCGGGCGGCCAGCCGCTCGTTGTGACAGGTGAGGCAGTACCGCTGGAGCAGCGTCTCGTGCGCCGCGAAGGGCGACGGCTCAGTCGCTGCCTCTTCCTCCTGGGCCGGTCCGCCGGCCGCGGCGGGCGCGAGGCACAGTGCCCAAGCCACCATCCAAACGCCGAACAGGACGAATACGCGTCGCGTCATCGGTTCTTCCTGTCGCCGTGACCGATCCCGGCCCGGCCACCGAACAGTCGCCCCAACCTGCTAGATCCTACGTCGTTCACACCCGTTGTCAACGACAATCGACGGTGGAAGGGCGCGGTGATCTGCGATACCATGGCACTGCGAATCTCGATAGTTGGGGAGACAGCCGACATGTCGGTAGAAGCAAGAACTTCGGCGCGGTCGTTCCGTACCGCCCTGCTCGCGTCGTCCGTGGTCCTCGGCATTTCGCTCGCCGGTACGGCGACGGCCGCTCTTGCGCGTGACCTGCCCCTGGTGGAGGCGGCCAGGGCTGCCGACGTCGACATCGTCCGGGCCCTGCTGGCGAGCAACGTCGACGTCAACACCGCGGAGATCGATGGTACGACCGCCCTGCACTGGGCCGCTTACAAGGGAGACGTCGAAACCGCGCGGCTCCTGCTCGATGCGGGCGCGGACGTGGAAGCGTCCAACCGCTACGGCGTCACGCCGCTCGCGCTGGCCGCCGGACGCGGCAGTGCTCCCATCGTCGAGGCGCTCCTCGACGCCGGCGCCGATCCGAACACGACCCTGCCGGAAGGCGAAACGGTGTTGATGACCGCGGCGCGCACCGGCGACGTCGACGTGTTGCGGCTGCTGCTGGCCCGCGGCGCCGACCTGCGCGCGCGGGAAGGCTGGCGCGGCCAGACGGCGCTGCACTGGGCGGCCGCGGAGAACCATCCGGCCGCCGTCCACACGTTGCTCGAGCTCGGCGCCGACGTCAACGAGCGGTCGACGGCCGGCTGGTCCGCGTTGCTGTACGCGGTCCGGGCGGGCAGGGCCGACGCGGTGCGCGCACTCCTCGCGGCCGGCGCCGACGTCAACGACACGATCCGGCCGCTCGCCGCCGAGGACGACGCTTCGGAAGACGTCCGGCGCGACCCGACCGTGGGCACCAGCGCCCTGGTCCTCGCCGTGATGAACGGGTACTTCTCGCTGGCGCAGTATCTCGTCGAGCGCGGCGCCGATCCGAACGCGGCCGAGCAGGGCTGGACGGCGCTGCATCAGTTGGCGTACACCCGGCGTCCGAACTCGGGCAAGGGCATGCCTCCCGTGGTGCTGCTCGACCGGGTCGACACGCTGGCGTTCGCGCGCTTCCTGGTGGACAACGGCGCGAACCCGGACGCGCGCCAGACCGAGCGGTTCAACAACCGCGAGCGGAACAACCTGAACCGCGTCGGGGCGACGCCGTACCTCCTCGCAGCCAAGCATGCGGACGCGCCGCTGATGCGGCTGCTGGCCGACTACGGCGCCGACACCCAGCTACCTACCACCGGCAACGCGTCGCCGCTGATGGTGGCGGCCGGCGTCGGCATCTTCAACCTGGGCGAGAGCGCCGGCACGAACGAGGAAGCCTTCGAGGCCGTCAAGCTCGCCTGGGAATTGGGCGACCGCGACGTCAATCGCACCGACGACCGGGGCTACACCGCGCTGCACGGCGCCGCGCTCCGGGGCGCGAACCCGATCGTGGAGTTCCTGGCCGAGCGGGGCGCCGACCTGCTTGCCGAGAGCAACGAGGGGTGGTCGCCGCTGCGCGTCGCCGACGGCGTGCACTACACCGGCACGGTCAAGCGCGCGGACCACACCGCCGATCTGCTGCGGCAGGTCATGCAGGACCACGGAGTCTACGACGCCTCGAAGCACGAGCGCGACGTGAACAGCGTGGCGGTGGTGAAACCGGCCGGACAATAGCTTCGCCGAGCCGGTCGACCAGCGACTCGGCGTCCCCCCGGGGCGGGGATGACGCGGCGGGCTTGCCGCCTACGGCGCGCAGTCGTCGGCGACGATGCCGAGCGAGCTGACGTTGATGCGGTCGCCGGCCGGGTCCCGGATCAGGAATCCCTTGACCGCCATCCGGTGCCCGGCATGCGACGCCGGGTTGGGATAGACGTTCATCAGCTCGAAGGCCCGCGTGCCGAGCCGGCGCGAGCCCAGCGCGCTCAGTTCGTCGTCGGTCGACGCGGACGGGTCCCGCGTACGGACCGCCCGCGTGCTGTTCATCAGGAGCCAGCCGCCCGCATCCTCGGTCAGGCAACCGACGACCTGCACCAGGGCGAAACTCGGCACCTCGGCCGGGCCCTCCCGGCCCTCGATCCGGATGTCCGCCAGACCGTCCGGCACCAACTCCCGATCGCCGGGCGGAAAACCGTTGAACTCCAGGATATAGGCGACGCTGTCGAGGTAGGCGTCCTCGCTGAGGGTGGCGGGCTCGTCGAACGGCATCAGGTTGCGAATGCGGACGAACAGCGTATGCAGGGTGTCTTCGCGCCAGTCCTGCATGAACCGCTCGCCGGCCAGTGGGCGCGCCTCGTCGGAGCCGCTCATGTCGGGCAGGTGGCATGCGCCGCAACTGCTGTCGTAGACCCCCTTGCCGCGCGCGGCCTGCTCGGCGGTGTAGACGCCGTCCCACACCGTCCGCCCCTCCTGCCCCGCTTGCGCCTGCAGCGCTCCGCCGGGCCAAGCGGTCAGGGACAGCAGCGCGGCAGCCGCCGCCGGCACCGACACGTGAAGAAGCACCTGCCGCACGGTTGTCGATCCTGTCTGCATGGTCCGTGACCCGACCCCGTAATCAGGGCGTGACGGTGACGGTGACGTCGGCCGCCGAATAGAGATAACCGTCGTCGGCCAGCCCTCGAATGACGTAGGTCCCCGGCTCGCTGAACCGCGCCGTCGTCACGATGCGCCCGTCCTCGGGCAGCGGCGGCGGCGTCCAGCCGGGCGTGTGGTCCTCCATCGGCGCGCTCCACGGATCGAAGTCGACGGTTCCGGGCCCCCGGTAGTGCACCCACGCCAGGCGCAGGCCGAGCGCGTTGCGCCGCCCCGGAGGACGGCTCTGGCGGGCGGGGCGCATCTCGGGAATACCGTCGTCGCGGATGATCGCGGTCAGGGTCAGCGGCTCGCCCACCTTCACGGAACGTTCCGTGCTCTCGACCAGTACGATGGAAGGCGCCGCGTTGACGATGTCCGGCGCACCGCCGCCGCTCCGGTTCATCGCGACGACCTGCGCGTCGATGATCTGCTCCGGCACCAGCCACCCGACCGCCCGGTCGGTCCGCCCGTGCGCGGTGACCGTCCAGACGAGCTCCTTGTCCCCCCAGTCGGCCGGCACCCGAACACGGAAGATGATGCGCTGGCGCCGCGGGTAGAAGAAGGTCGGCTGCCCCTGGTCTGCCGCGCCCGGCTCGAAGTAGTTGTCCGGCCCGACCGGAACGTTCAGATGCTCCTCGTAGTTCCGGTTCAGGTACCCGAAGACCATGTTGAAGCTGCCGTCGCCGTTTTGCTCCCAGCCCTCGAAGACCGGCTGCAGGTTCTGGCCGCTGTGGTAGGTCTGCGCGGACGCCGCCGGCGCGCCTCCGAGGAGGAGCGCACCGGCCAGCGCCACGACGTTGCCGAACCGACATCGCCTCGACATCATCGTCGGCCTCGCGCGTCAGTCGTTGGTCGACCGGGCGCGCTCCTGCAGCTTGCGTTCGTACTCGTCCTCGGGCATGTGGTAGAAGCTCATCCAGGCGAAGCTCATGTCGTCGATCGAGCGGTTACCGAATCCAACCCAGTTCTTCGGATCCGGGTTGTACCGGTTCGTCGCCGTGTTGTTGTGCCAGCCCATCACATGCAGGATGGTGCCGGCGGGCAGGAGCGGCGCCTCGTGGTCGGCGTAGTTGTAGACGATGTGCCAGCCGAAGTTGTGCCCGGTGCAGCTCAACGACTCGATCCGGCCGCTCGGATAGATCGCCTCGACGCACATCCGGTCGCCGCGAATGTGCATGTGCGGCTGGAAGCCGGTGACCTGGGTCGGCTCGGGCAGCACGTAGTAGCCGTCGCTGCGCGCGTTGTCCTCGCCGGCCCGGATGTCGAGCGTGTCGAAGCTGTCGCCGATGTGCCGCGAGATCAGAACCCGTTCCGGCACCTGGCCGGCCGGGTAGAACTGGAAGCCGACGCGCGTGCGGTCCTTGATCTCCTCGCCGACCGAGCTGTAGTGCATGTTGAACCGGATCTGGGTGCCCGCCTTGATGAGCCGGCCGGTGCCCTCCGGGAAGATGTCGCCGTTCTTGCCCATGGCGTACTCGTTGAGGAATCCGCCGCCCTCCTCGCCGTTCTCTTCCTCCCAGACCATCGACGTCGCCACGTGATGCACGACCGAGTAGGCCCCCGGCGACGGCTTCGTCTCGACCGCCTTGATGTAGCGGTCCTCGCTGAGGCGCGAGTCGGCCCAGACATTCAGCCAGCGGTCGGCGTCCACGGCTCCGATCGTCTGCTCCTCCGGGAGCTCGACGATCCACTCGGGAGTCCCGATGCGCCAGTCGTCGAGCGACGCGAGCTCGATCGGCGGCGGCGCGTCCGCCGGGTTGCCGCGGGGCGCCCCCGCCTCGACCCAGCGTCCGATGGTGGCGATCTCCTCGTTCGACAGCGACGGATCTTCCTTGAACGCGCGAACCCCGACGTTGCGCTCGATGTACCAGGGCGGCATCTCGCGCTGCGCGGTCCTGTCGCGGATGGCTCGGGCCCAGGGCCGGACGTCCTGGTACGTCAGGAGCGACATCGGCGCGACCGCGCCGGGACGATGACATTGCTGGCAGGCGCGCTGCAGGATCGGCAACACGTCCTTCGTGAACGTCGTCTCGGTTCCGGCCGTCTGCGCACCGGCCAGACCGACGGCGGCGAACAGCACCACCCCGACGATGGCGGCGACGATTCCCACGCGAACGGCGAAACGCGCGTAGCTACAGCAGTAGATCCCGTCCATCGTCCTGTCCTCCCCCGATCCCCTGTCATGTCCGGCCGGCACCCGGACCACCGCCCGCCGCGGCGATGACGTGCCCGTCACCGTTATACCATGCCATGGTCCGGCTGCGTTCGTGGAGGGGCTGCGCGGAAGCTCGCAGCCGGTTGCAACGTCGTCCCTGGAGCAAGCTCCAACGTGCTGCCCCTGGGGTTGCTTGCGTCGCTCGGAACCGCGTCGCCGGGATCTTGTCCCGAAGCGCGCCCGGCGTCTGCCTCATGCTCGTCGTCGGTGTAGCATGCGCCCGATGAGAATCAAGTGGGAGCGGAAGGGCAGAGTAGCGGTCGCCCAGATAGAAGGCCGCATCGACGGCGCCAGTACCCCGGAGTTTCAGCGGATCCTGGAAGCCGGCCTGAGTCCGACCGCCGAGACCCTGGTGATCGATTTCGAACAGGTCGCCTTCATGAGCAGCGCGGGACTGCGGGTCGTGCTCATGCTGGGCAAGCAGCTCAGGAAAAGGGGCGCCCAGGTTGCGGTCTGCTCCCTCCCGAACGCGATCCGCCAGATCTTCGCCGTCACCGGAATCGACAGGATCGTGCCGACTCACGGTTCCGAGACGCAGGCGATAGACGCGCTGGTCGACGATTCGGAACCTGCCGAACACGAGGCCGGAACTCTCCGGAGCGTGATCGATTTCGACGTCGTCGGCGACAACCTGAAGGACATCGCGGGGTTCACAATCGAGAAGTACGAGTACATCAACGACTGCACTCTCTCCGCAGAGATGCGCGAGAGAGTGTTGGCCCGAATCAACGACGCCTTGTGGCAGCGCGTCGAGGAACTGAAGCGCCACCGTCTTGTTGTCCTCAAGGACATGTTCGGCGCCGCGTCGAAGGCGCTCGATGAAGCAGTCGAATCCGATTCCGACTGAAGCGGTCGCCACCGGGCGCATTCCCGATTTCCCGGTCACGCGCTCACACCCACCGGCGTCATGGCCATGCGCTGCAAACAGTTCCATCTGCCGGACTTATAGAAAGACCGCAGGAGAAGAATCGCGTCGACGCTCTCCGGTAGCCAATAGATGGATGCGCCCTTGATGCGGAGATTGATGACGCGACGGATGGCGCTTTCGACGGCACCGCTGCCCCGCGGAAGCCCGAGCCCGACCATTGTGTGTGGTGTAGGCGAAACGATGACGGTTCTTCAGGAAATAGTTGAGGTGCGTGCGGATCTTGCCGGCCGTGCGCCCGCGGCACAGCTCCCGCAGGGCCGTGATCACCTCGTCCACCCGTGCTCGCTTGAGCAGCCCCCGCGTGCGGTTGAGCCAGCGGGTGCGTTGCGTCGCGCTCCAGCGGCGCAGCTTGACCGCGTCGGAGAGTTGCTTTGCGGCATGATAGAAGTCGATCAGCCCCAGCACCTGTGTCGGCGAGAGCCCGAGCGCGGCGATGAGGCGCTGGATGCGTTGCCAGATCCAGGGCGCGCCGTCGGCGATGAAGAGCACCTTGTCAGCGGCGTTGAGGCCGATCTGCCGCGCGTACGACAACAGCAGGGCGAAGACCGCCTCCGGTCCCCGGAGCGTGCCGTCGATGATCGGGGCCCACGTCTGAGACGGTCGCCCGTCGTCGCCGACGACGTACAGGATGAGGAGCTTCGGTTCCTTCCAGTCGGTATGGAATCGGTTGCGCCCCTTCTTCGTCTTGGGGCCACGCTTCTTGCGCCTCACGCGGACGCGGCCCCCGTCGAGGGAGACGACCACCCGCTTCCCGGTCACGCGGTCCAGCAGGCCGCACGCCGCGCTCTGCTGGGCCGCTCGGGCCCGCGCAGCGTAGCGATAGGCGGTCGAGCGGAGGGTCTTGATATCCAGGGCGATGCCGTCGGAGCGGAGCTGCGCCTGCGCTTCAGCCAGCGAGCTGAGCATGGCGACCGCGCGGCTTGCATCCGAGGCCAGCTTCGGCGTGCACCGGTCGTAGATGCCCAGCACCACCAAGGCGGGGTAGAGTCCCATAGGCGCTAACCTGTTTTCGCGGCATGGCCGGCGTATCCTGGCATGTGGATGCATGACACGGAGGCCGGCACGGTGGACGAGGACTGGGATGTGCTGGTGTCGTTCTTCCCTCAGGACTGGCGCGAGTTGGCGCAGGACACCGGGGCGTTGAAGGGGCTGCGCAAGGACAAGACGGTCGACAACCTCCTGCGGACCCTCCTGCTGCACCTCGGCTGCGGACACTCGTTGCGGGAAACGGTGGTTCGGGCCCGACAGGCGCATCTGGCGGACCTGTCCGACGTGGCGCTGTTGAAGCGGCTGAAGAAATCCAAGGGTTGGTTGCACGCGCTGTGTGTCCGCCTGTTCGAGGAGCAGGGTCTGGCGGTCATCCCCGGAGGCGCGTTCCAGGTCCGGGCCGTGGATGCGACGACGGTGAAGGAACCGGGCCCGAGCGGGTCGCTGTGGCGCCTGCACTACAGCGTGGGCCTGCCGTCGCTGGCGGGCGACTTCTTCAAGCTGACGGGGACCGAGGGGCCGGGCACGGGAGAATCGTTGGCGCAGTTCCCGATCCGCGCCGGCGACCATGTGCTGGCCGACCGCGGCTATTCGACGGCCCGGGGCATTCGCCACGTGGTCGACGCGGGCGGGCGGCTGATTGTGCGTGTCAACACGGGGTCGCTGCCGCTGTGCACGACGGCCGGGCGGCCGTTCGACCTGCTTGCGGCGGTGGGGTCGGTCACGCGTCCGGGCGCCGTCCGGTCCTGGGCGATCACGGTCGCGGTCCCGCGCGACGATGGCGGCCCGGCCGGCAAGATTGCCGGGCCGGGTCTGCGTGCTCCGCAAGTCGGCGGAAGCCATCCGCTTGGCGCACCTGAAAGTCCGCCGAGACGCCGCCCGCAAGGGCAACCAGGTGCAACCGGCCACGCTGCGCTTTGCTGAGTACGTGATCGTCTTCACGACCTTTCCCGAGCCACCCTTTTCCGCCGCGGACGTGCTGGAGTGGTATCGCCTGCGCTGGCAGGTCGAATTGGTGTTCAAGCGCTTCAAGTCGCTGGCCCAGTTGGGGCACGTGCCGAAGTACGACGACGACGACAGCGCCAAGGCGTGGCTCTACGGGAAACTGTTCGTGGCGCTGCTGGTGGAGAAGCTGATCCACCACGCCCGCGCGATTTCCCCCTGGGGCTACGACGTGCCGGCGCCGGCGCCCCCCGAGCGCGTGGCGTGACTTCAAGTTCGTGCTCAACCAGGTCACGCGCGCCATCGAACCACCGCTCCCGCTGGCGCGCATGATCAGCGACTGGCGAACGATCTCCGTCGAGCTGGCGGAGCCGCCACGTCGCCGACAGCCGCAACTCTCCGCGTACTTCGGCTGAACTGAGCTGCCGGAGGACCATAGGGCCTTAACAAGTTAGCGCCTATGGGGTAGAGTCCCGGCCTCCGCTTCGCCCGACGGGCGTGTTTCTCGCGGTAGTACGGCGTCGTGACCGGCACCGTCGTGCCCCGGGAGGTGCGAACGTTGACGGTCTCCAGGCCGTCGCTCCGCATCCGCCGGGGCAGGTGGCGCACGAGGGCGCTCGCCGCGTCGCCAACCGCGGCGGAGCACACCGCGCGTTGCAGCACGGGGGTGAGGAGGGCGCCGAAGAACTCGTCCGCGATGGCCCGCAGCTGCTCTTCGCACTGCTCCGCTTCCTCTGCCGACCTGGGCGCTGGAGCACGCGCCTCAAACTCCAGCGCCCGCCGGAGGGCAGTGCGCAGGTGGACGGGAATGTTGCCAAGATCGACCTCGCGGCTCGGGGTGTCGATGGCGCTCTTGTCCATTTCAACGCACCATCATGGGCAGTCCGAGCCGTAATGTCCAGTACCACCCTCCCCGTCTGTCCGAAGACCGGCTCAACCTCCCCCAGCCTCACAGGCCATCTTTGCCTACACACTGCTCCGGGAAATCGGGAATGCGCCCGGCGCCACCTCTGCCGCAGCATCGGCCGCCGCCGTTCGAGCGCGCTACCGGTCCGCGGCCACCTCGTCGTAGAACGCCTGCAGCGCGGCGGGGCTGAACGGCCAGTCGAGGTCGGCGGTCTGCACCCGGTCCGACACGTCGTCGCGGCTGACCCCTGCCTCGATCGCCGCCCGCATCCGGTCCTGGAGCGTCTGCATCCGGTCGCGGAAGGTGCGGACCTCGTCCCGCGCGAGGATGGGGCCGTGGCCCGGAATCACCGTATCGAAGTCGAGCTCGAGGACGCCGTCGAGCGTCGCCGTCCACGCCAGGCCGCTCCCGCCGTTGTTGTAGTCCATGAAGGGCGACAAGGTGCTGCCGTCCGACCGCTGCCCCCAGATGAAGAGGTCCCCGGTGTGGATCGTCTGCAGGTCCGGGAAGTAGACGACGGCGTCCCCGTTCGTGTGGCCGCGCCCGAAGTGGTGCGCCCGGGTCTCGACGCCGCCCAGAAATACCGAGGTCTCGTCGCTGAAAACGATCCGCGGCGCGCCGGGCTGGTTGTTGCGCACCATGTTCCCGCGCGCGTTCCGGTGGGAGATGACCTCGCCGACCGCCATGAAGTCGGCGTTGCTGCCGGCGTGGTCGCCATGGTGGTGGGTGTCGAGGACGTACCTGATCGGCAGCGACGTCACCTTCCGGACCTCGGACGTGATCATCCCGAAGCTGTGCGGAAACTTGTTGTCGACAATGATCACGCCGTCGTTGGTCACCCGGACCGCCACGTTGCCCCCGGTCACACCGCCGTCGTAGCCGGGGATGACGTACAACCCGTTCTTGCCGGGCACCGGCCGGATGGCCGTCAGCTCCGCGAACTCCTCCGCCGTAATCGTCTGCTCGGCCGCCGGACGCGCCACGGCCGACATTCCCGCCACCACGAGAACCACCGCCGACATTCCCGCAATCATCTTCAGTTCACGCATCGTCACACCCTCCGCGCGTCATATTAGCGTCTCTCGACGCAGGAACCAGGGCTTTCACAGCGAGCAGGATGCCCCCTCCGCCGGTGTCGATCTTTCGCGCCATCAGTTCTGCCGAATCCTCAGTCAATCAACCACACGTTACATCACACCTGACCGCTATCGCCTTCGCGAGCCTCTCGAAATCCCGGTAGCAATCCTGCACGGCATAGATGTGACCGCCGAGCGCACCGTCCGCTGGCTTGAGATGGAACATCGGCTTGCGGGCTTCGTGAGCCATGGCCATCAGGCTTGGATAGTGCTTGAGGGTGGCCAGGCATTCGGAGTCTTCGTCCGTCGAGGACACGCCGTCGCCAACCCTGTCGAGCACTTCTCTTCGATAAACATCCGGAATCCGCTCGATCCACTTCTGATACGCCTGCACGGGACGACCCGCGCGAACCGCATGCTGCATCACGATGTAGCCGGCTGGCACGATATCGGCCGACGGCAGCGCGAGACCCTGCACCGCGGGACGGCGTTCCAGACGATCCTGCCAATCCTTACGCCACTCGCGGATCGTCGGTCCGACGTTGCGGAGCGCCCGCAGGGAGAACAGGTCGGGTGCGAGCGGAAAGACGACGAAGTTCGCCGCAATGATCGCCGCCCGGTTGATGGCGCCCAGGTTCCGCCCGACGTCGATCAACGTCAGGTCGGCATTCCGCTTGTCGGCGGCGTTGAGAATCGTTCTATGGAACGCCGACTCGGTGCGAAACGCCGACTCGTCACGGCCCAGACACTCCGGCCACGCGGAAGACAGCTTCGCCTCGAAACTGGACAATCCCAAATCGCCGACGACCAAGCCGAGGTTGGCCGAAACCCGCTCGACGTGCGGCTCCCGGATATCTCCAAGGCCTCGCAGGATGGGTGACACGGCACCGAGAATGCTCTCGGGATGACCGTCGTCAGGCCACAACTCCTCCAGCCGGTCCTCCCGGAGAAACACCGCACTCAGGTTCGCCTGCGGATCGAGGTCAGCGGCCACCACGGAGAACCCGAGCTCCGCGTACATCCAGGCCAGGTGGTAGACCAGCGTGGTCTTGCCGACGCCCCCCTTGTTGTTGAAGAAAGCAATTGTCTTCAAGGCGCCCTCCGAATGGTCGCCAGCACATGGTACGTCTCGAACTCGAACTCCGCCTCTGGGTTCCCGTTCCTCCGCAACGCTTCCTGCGCGCGGATGACGCCGCGTCCGAACGCGTTGACGTAGCCGAGCGTCGCCAGGGCTTCCGAAAGGACCGGATTGCGGTAGTCGGTTTGTCGCGGGAAATTCTCGGGCGACGCCATGCCGTACAGCCCGCCCGGGTTCTGGATCTCTATGCGGTCGTCGTACCAATTGAACCGTACGGGCGCATTGGTCTCATACGACCGGTGCATGATCGCGTTCAACAGCAACTCGCGGATGGCCAACGGCGGATAGTCAACTGCCGTTCGCTCGCGAAGAGCCGATTCCGCCACGGGATGAGGCTGTGCCGGAAAAGAAACGAACGCCTCGAGCTCCCTCAGAGCCGTAATGAGATCGCCGCTGAATCGCCGCTCGGCGATCGGGTCATCCGCCATCGTCGTGCCCGCCCAGCGGACGAACTGAATCCAGGCGCCGGGCACCCAGCGCAGGGGATCCCTGCCGAACAACAGCACGCCCGCGTTCGTCGGACAGCCGGCGGACAGGTCATGGAACCGCAGCGACGCCATCTGTTCCTCGTCGGCTCGGTTGTTCTCCTCGATGACGGAACGCTCCACGGCGGCCGGCAGGTAGGTAACCAGAAACAGATCCATGATGAGGTCGTCAATCGTGCACCCGTGGCACGGGCGGACATCGAACGACCGCTGCCGGGCCGTTCGCTTCTCGATCAGGAGCCGCTCTTCCTGCTGGTTTGCGCCGCGGCGCGATGGACCTACGCGAATCCAGACCCTGCCCTTGTATCGTACGGGCGGCAGGTCCGACGGCAGGACCTCGACCACCGCCACGTCACCCTCCGGCAAGGTGTACTTCTGCACGATCATGGCCGAGAGCGGTTCGATGTTGACGTTGGAACGCAGGTCTCCGAGATTCCGCAGCAGCTCGTCGCCGACGGTCAGACCGCCGACCCTTCCCTTGTCGTCCGCGCCGACGATGAGATAACCAGGCTGTCGGTGATTGGGAAAATCGTTGGCGAACGCGCAGATCGCCTCCCCGAACTTGTCCGTCTTCGTCGTGGAGACGGTGAGCTCGACGCGGTCGGACTCGTGGTCCGCGATCAAGGCGCGCAACTCCTGCGTCGTCAGCATGATCTGCTCGGTTTAGCGTACAACGCGAGGTTCCCGGCGCGCGGCGCCGGGGCAGGCCGCAGAGCGTGAAGCACCCTGGCCGGACAGTGCAGCTCAGGAATCGGCTTCGATCAACTCGATCGCCATGCCCTCGAGGTCCTCGATCAGCACCGCGCGGCTCTCGCCGAACGGGTACGGCCCCTCCAGGATCGGGACGCCGCGAGCCTCGAGGTGCGCGAGGACCGGTTCCAGGTCCGGATACGCGATCGCCACGTGGTCGACCACCTGACCGCGCGACGGGACGAGCGGCCGGTCGAGCTCGGGTCCGCAGCGGCCGTCCCGGCACTGGCGTGTGTACCACATCCAGCCGGCGTCGGCGAGGCGGACGCTCGCGATCGGCCTCCGAAGCTGCCCCATAGGCAGGAACGAGGCATAGCTGACGTCGCCGATCTCGACATCGCAGGGATCGTGGAGCTCGCGCGGCGTCGGGGCGCCGGTGTCGGGGTCGCGGAGCGGCGGCAGTTCCATGCCGAGATTCTCGACGTACCAGTTGGCGGCGCACAGCGGCTGCTCGTGCCAGAAGTGGGTGTGGCCGTAGAAGAGGTCCTCTGTCTCGGCGTTGCCGTTGAATTCCACCAGGATGCCGTCCGGGTCGACCAGATACCCGAAGTCCTGGCCGCTGCCCCGGTCACGGGGCGGGTTCGAACCCTCGCGGGCGGCGCGCTCGGCCATCTCAGCCACGGTCAGGAGCTGGTCGCCGAAGGGGGCCAGACCGGAATGCGGCACGCCCTCGGTATCGTTCGGTCCCGTGAAGACCGGCAGGAAGTCGAAGCGCTCGCCGGCGGGATCGAGCGCGGTCAGCCGCTCGTAGAGGGCGAGACCGTCGGTGCTCGGACCGGTGGTCCAGAACGGGCTCTGCGGCATCGACTGGCGCCGCACGGGGTCGAACGCGCCGGGCGCCGGGGTCTCGACCTCGGTATACAGCAGGTAGACGCCGTCCGTCGCGAACGCCCGCATGCCCGCAAGCGTCGTCCGCTCCCCGGCCGGCCAGAACGTCGACCACCAGTCGAGCGCGCGCTCCGGATCGACCGAGTTGACGTGAATGTGGTGGAAGCTCGGCCGCGGAAATGCGGCTGCCGCCTCGCCGACGCCCTCACCCGCCGGGAACGTCTCATCCGAGCCCGCCGGACCGCCGGCACACGCGACGAAAACCACCGCCGGAAGCACCCACGCCGCCCTCATCGGAAGACTATGCATCTACTTCGATTCCCTCTCGCGTCTCCGCGATCACCAGATCGACCACGGCGCGCAACGCCTCCTCCTGCGTATCGCCCTCCAGGCGGCGGAGACGGAAGTGATCGAGCTGCCGGTCGGCGCTGCTGCCGTCACGGATGATGGTGAGCACGTGGCGCAGCTCGTCCTCGCAGCCGAGATCGCGAGCGTCGTCGGCCAGCTCCTCGACGAGCCGGGCGGCGTAGTCTTCGATATCCACCCGTCCCCGGCCGCGCCAGACGTTGCCGAGGAAGGCGAGCACGCCGTAGCGCAGCGCCAGCCAGCGGTTCTCGGCGATGATCTCGGTCGGCGGATCGGGCGGCAGCAGGCCCCGGCTGTCGAGTTGCAGCAGCCGCCGGACCAGCGACGCATAGAGCGCGATGATGCTCACCGCGTCGTCGAGACGCGGGCACGCGTCGCAGATGCGCATCTCCACCGTTGGATAGTCGTGGGACGGCCGGACGTCCCACCACAGCTCGCTGCCGCTCTCGATGAACTGCATCCGCTGGTAGGCGGCCACGATGCGGTCGTAGTCCGCCCGCGACAACAGAGGGCCGGGCATGCTGGTGCGCGGCATGGCGCCCATGATGCTCAGCCGGTACGACTTGAACCCGGTCTCGCGGCCGGCGTGGAACGGCGATGAGGTCGACAGCGCGTGCAACAGCGGCAGGTAGCGCCGCAGCGCCGTCATCACCCGGATGCGCGAATCGGAATCGCCGAAGCCGGCGTGGACGTGCATGCCCGCGACGAGCATCCGCCGCATGGTCTCCTGGAAGGTGACGGCGAACCGCTCGTACCGTTCACGCGCGGTGATGAGCTGTGACCGCCACTCGGCGAAGGGATGGCTCGACGCGGCCATCACCGCGACGCCGTGCTGCGTGGCGGACTCGACGACCAGCCGGCGTGTCTCCCGGAGCGCCTCGCGCGCCTCGGCCACCGACCCGCAGACCCTCGTGCTGGTCTCGATCTGCGACCGGAGCACCTCGTGCACGACCCTGTGCGGGCCGCGCTGCCGCTCGCACGCCGCGAAGATGTCCGGGTCGGGGTCGGACACCAGGTCGCGCGTCTCCGGGTCGACGAGGAAGAACTCCTCCTCGATGCCGAGCGTGACGGTGAGATCCGGTTCGTTCATGACCATTCCTGCGTCATCGGCCTTGCTGGAGTGTAGCAGCGAGCCCGGTTGTCCTCGGTCAAAGCCAGCCTCGTCAGGCCTTTCCGTCCGAATCCATGAGAGACGTCACTACATCGACAAGACATCGACTACAACTACAGTGTCAAATCGTTCGTGAGCTTCGCTCAAGTGCTGGCGTAGCGACTTATCTGCACGCGGCATGATTCAACACGTCCAGTCCCAGTCGAAGGTCGATGCCCTTCTCTTGCGTCGCGTCGATTTCGTGACGCGTACCGTCCGCCAAACGGACTTCCTTAGTGCGGTAACGAATAGGACGAGACGTCACGTGTATGCCCGCCCGCTGCATGCTCAATAGGCGACGCTGCCAGTACCCGTGCCACCGTGGATCTCTGTCCGCCGACGGGATGCCCGTGTAGAACCGCACGCCGTGACACCGCCAGCCATTCTCACGACACACGCCCTCACTGAGCAGGTTCGGATCGTAGTTCGGATGCTGATGCCCGAACGCAGCCTTGGCATGCCAAAAGAGGTTCTGGCCGTCGAAGAACGATACGACACGTTTCGTGGGAGGTTCTGGCGGCACGTGCGGGGGCAAAAAAATAACCCCGTCGGGGCCTTCTTCCGGCCAAGCGGCTAGAATTCGGGCAAGTCCGACGGGGAGTAGATGTCTCTTACCTTAAACCGTCCGTTCAGGCGACGTCAGGCCCCTCCAAATCACTGCGTGGGAACGATGGCGATCCCCCACGGCCGCTCGCCGGCGGGGATCCTGGCGACAACCTCCATCGACTCGGTGTCGACGACGCTCACGTCGTTCGACGGCCCGTTCGCGGTATAGAGATAGCGGCCGTCCGGAGTGATGCCGATGCCCCAGGGCCGGTCGCCCACCTCCACCGACGCCACCGGCTCGCCGGAGACCGCGTCGATGGCCACCACGTTTCGTCCCCTCCCGATCGTCACGTAGACGCGCGACGCGTCGGGCGACACGACGACGCCCATCGGCCGCACCAGCTCGCCGGAGAGCTGGATGACGTCGAGGACCTCATGCGTCGACGTGTCGACGACGTGGACCGTGCCGCTGTTCTCGGAGGTCACGTAGGCCCGGCTGCCGTCCGGCGAGAACGCCGAGGCTCGCGGGCGGGCGCCCACCTCGAACTGCGCGACCACCTCGTTGGCGGCGGTGTCGATAACCGAGACCTGGTTGTCTTCTTCCGACGTGACGTACACGACGCTGCCGTCCGGGCTGATCCGAACGCCTTCCGGCTCGCCACCGACCGGGAGCCCCGCCAGGATCTCACCGGTCGCGATGTCGACCACGCTGGCCTCACCGGCATCCTCGTTGGCTACGTAGAGCCGCGTGCCGTCGGCGCTGACCGCGACCTGCTCGGGATCGGTGCCCGCGCGGACGATGTTCACCACCTCGCCCGCCGCGATGTCGACCACACCGATACCGTCGGCGGAGCGGTCGGGCGGGGGCAGCGTGCTCTCGTCGATGCCGGGCGGCGCGGGCGGCGAGCCGCTCAACGCGACGAACAACTGCGTGCCGTCCGGCGACACCTTGATGCCGCGCGGCCGTTTGCCGAGCGGAACGGTAGCGACCACCTCGTTCGTGCCGCCGGCGATGACCGTCAGGTCGCCGGAGTACTCGTTGGTGACGTAGACGTGGTACGGGGGCGGAGGTGCCGGCGGCGGCGGCGGCACCGCAGCGGCGAGCTCCGCCAGGGACGTCCCTTGGGTGCGCAACTCGCCTTCGAGGGTCGACAGGCGCTCCTCGAAGCTGTCCATCCGCATCGTCATGACGTTTCTCAGGTCAGCGATGCTGGCGTTCGTCGCGCAGGATCCACCCACGACGGTGACCGCGATCGCTCCGGCGCCGAGCAGGATCGCCGTGTTCTGGTTCATGCCGTTCGCTCCTTTTCCGGATGGCCGGAACGCCGGAGACAAAACGAAGGGGACAGGCGCGACCGGCCTGCCCCCTTCGAAAGAAACTGCGAATGGGTCCGACCTACTTCGCCAGCGGGTCGGGCCGGAGCTGGAAGTGCACCATCTTGCTCTTGGTGCCCTTGCCGCCCTCGGTGTGCCACACGTAGTTCGAGCCGTAGTTGGCCCACAGGCCGCGGCCCTTCCACCCGGTGGTCGGATCGTCGATCCGGCCGTCGAGCCCGCGCGAGTAGAACGCCATCGGATACGGCACCCGCAGCGTGGTCCACTCGCCGGTCTCCGGGTCGAGGGCCAGCAGCGAATCCGAGCCGGAGCCGTTCGCGATCGGCACGTTCTCGCCCAGCCCGAGGGTGTTGTACTGGTCGACCCAACTGTAGTAGTGGAAGTCGGCGCTGCCCGGCGTCTCCACGCCCTTCATCTGCGGGCCGGGGACGTTGTACAGCGTCCACCCCTCGGGACAGTGCTGGCCGGTCGCCTCGGAGCCGCCCGTGATGGCGCACTTCGAGCGGTCGAAGCTGGCCATCTGGCTGCTGCCGGAGAGGGCCGTCCAGACGACGCCGTTGCGGTCGATGTCGATGCCGCGCGGCGCGAAGCCGGTCTGCGAAGCATCGACGTTCGGATTCTCGATGGACGGCGGCTCGTAGACCTCCGCGATGCAGGTCTCGGGCGGATTGTCGCCCCGGTCCAGACGGACCAGCCGGCCCGGGAACGGCCCCGTGCGGCTGATCCAGACGGAATCGTCGATCGAGCTGGCGATGATGCCGTACCCGAACCCGACGGTGCGGGTGTCGAGCGCGGGATCGATCTCGACCTCTCCGCTGCGGTTCGGCTCGTTCCACGGCTTGGTGATCACGCCGTCGCCGTTGGTGTCGATGACGGTCGGGCACCAGCCCTGCGACGCGATCTCGTCGCGGCTGAGATCGTAGGCCTTCGTGTCGATCCAGCCGATCGAATTGCCGTCGCCGCTGAACCAGAGGGTGTCGTTCTTGTCCTCGCCGAACTGCAGATGGTGCGTGCCGAAACAGGTGTCGATCAGGACGAACTCTTCGCTCTCCGGATCGTAATAGGACGCCTGCCGGCCGCTCGCCGACAGAGGCAGGTACTGTGCGAACTTGTTGTCTGAGCCTTCCCTGCACCAGTCGGGGTTCGGGCGGGCGCGGACGGTCGACGTCATCCAGAGGCGCCCCTTCTGGTCCATCATCGGGTTGTGCGGATCCGACGAGTTCTCATGGCCGTCCGGACCGCCGCGGCCCCACAGCAACTGGTCGCCCCAGTAGTAGGACGGCTGGAGCTGCATCTGCGGGAAGCGCGAGGGCACCGAGTCGGGATCCTCCGGCCGGACCGGAATCTTCAGCTCGACGGCGGTGTTGGCGACCGGGTCGACCACCGTGAGGCTGCCGTGGCCCGCCGACACGCCGTAGACCGGCCCGCCGCCGTTCACGGACGGATTCCGCTTGTCGGTCGTGATCTCGTCGTGGATGAAGGAGCTGTCGAGACCCCAGTCCCACAGCGTGACCACGAGGTTCCGCTCGACGCCGGACGGGCGCGGCGGGCGCGGCGGCGTCTCGCCGTTGGCGACGCGGTCCGTCCAGTCGGCGAACATCTCCAGCGCGCGCTGGCGGCCGAAGCGGCTCATCGCGGCGCTCATCTGGTTGCCGCGCTGACCGGTCTGCACCCGATGATCCCAGGCCGCCACGGTCGAGTCGAAGTCGTCGCGGTGCTGCACCACGCGCGTCGCCGTGTTCCCGAGCTGGTGGCAGAGCTGGCAACCCTGCTTCATGATGTCGACCCACGCGGCCTGACTCTGCAGGTTCGGCGAGATGCCGTTCCCGTCCGGGCCGGTGCCCGGGAACTCGCTCGCCGCGGGCGGCTCGATCAGCGAGTACCAGTAATTGCCGGGGTAGAACTGCGCCGCGGCCTGCTCGTCCGGCGCCACGACGCCGGTGAGGCTGACCTCGTCGGTCGACGGCGAGAGCTTCACCTTCTCGGAGTCGACCAAGCCGTAGCCGCGCACCCACACGTCGTAGGTCGCGTCCGGCATCTGCGGCAGCACGAAGTGGCCGTCGTCGTCGGTCACGACGATCTTGGCGAACTTCGTCTCCAGCTCCTCGGTCTCGGCGATGACCCACACGCCCGCCTCGGGGCCGGCGCTGCTCTCGACCACGCCGCTGATGTAGCCCTCGGCCATCTCCGCCTCTTCGGCGTTCGGCACTGCCCCGAAGGCCGCGATCACGGCCCCGAGAGCGGCGCTCACGATGGCGAGACGCGCCAGCGTGCGCCATGACGATTGTGTCCGCGCGCTCATGTTGTTTCCTCCTGGATCGTCGTCATCCAACTCACGTCGTTCGGTCATTCACGCTACGTCGTTTCGTGCTCTTCGGCGGCTGGTCCGGCAAGGCATGCAGCGGGCACTCACTGCTCCTGCTGCTGGGCCACCGCCAGCCGCTCCGCCGGCGACAGATCCACCGGCCGCCGGGAGCCCGCGTCGGGGTCGGCCCCCAAGTCGAGCAACAGCGACACCAGCTCCGGATGCCGGTTGAACGTGTTCGGATAGAACACGCCCTGGGCCACCGACAGCGCCGACCAGCCCTTGCCGTTCACGGCGTCGACGTCGGCCCCCTTCTCCACCAGGAACCGCACGATGTTGCCGGCGCCGCGATGAATCGCGCCGTGCAGCGCCGTGTCGCCATTCGTATCGGCCGCATTGACGTCGTTGCCCAGTGCCCAAGCCAGCTCGACGGCCTCCAGCGCCTCGTCGTTGGTCCCGGGGTTCTCGCCGATCTTCCAGATGCCGACGCCGGCCGCCGCCATCAGCGGCGTCACGCCTTCCCCGGTGGTAATCGAGGGATCGGCCCCCAGGTCGACCAGAAGCTGCATCATCTCGGCGTCGGCCACCTTCGCCGCCTGCAGGAACGGCGTCGAGCCGATGCGGTTGAGAATGTTCCGGTTGCCGTCGCGCGGCTCCTTCGTCTGGTGGGCGTCGAGGTCGGCGCCGGCCGCGGCCAGTGCGCGCACGAGATCGAACGCATCGAGATCGCCCAGCGGCACGGGGAACGGCGGGTTCCGCCCGAGGTTGGGGCGGCGCGTCCAGACCGTCTGGTGCAGCGCCGTCCAGCCGTTGACGGCCGCGTCGGGATCGGCCCCCAGATCGAGCAGCGCCCTTGCGAAATCGTACTGGGCGTTGTAGACGGCCAGAACAAGCGCGCTCATGCCGTTGGCCGGCAGCGCGTCGTCGACGTCGGCGCCGGCGCGGACGAGCGTGTCCAGAACCGCGACGTGCCCCTCGCGCGCCGCGAACAGCACCGGCGTGAAGCTCCGCGCAGAGCGCGCGTTCGGATCGGCGCCCGCAGCCAGCAGCGCCGCAACCGCACCGACCTGGTTCTGGGCCGCCGCCCACATCAGCGCCGTCTGTCCCCGCCACGCCTCCACCGCATCCACGTCGGCGCCGTGCGCCAGCAGCGTCTCGATGGACCCGGCGTTGCCGGTGCGGGCCGCCGTCATCAGCGGTGTCTCGCCCTCCGGATTCGGCAGGTTCGGATCGGCCCCGGCCTCGAGCAGGCGCGCGATCATCGTCGTGCTGCCGTTGACCGAGGCGAGCGCGAGCGGCGTCACCCCGTAGCGATTGGTCGCATCGACCTCGGCCCCGGCGTCGAGCAGCAGCCCGGCGATCTCCAGGCGGTCGTGGTGGGCGGCCCAGTGCAGCGCCGTCGTCCCGTCCACCTCCGCCATTCGGACGCTGATGCCGTCCGCCAGCAGGGTCTCCACAGCCTCGGCATTCCCCACCTTCACCGCATCGACCAGCGGTTGGTCGACCCCAGCCGCCATCGCGACACCGGCGCACAGGAACACCGCCAAGGTAGCGACAGTACGACCCATCATCTTCATCCCGCCCCTGGTTTTCTCGTGCCGGTCTACACGCCGCTGAGCGGCTCCATCGGCAGCCGCCCGGTGCTGTCGCCCAGATCGTCGACCGGCACCCCCGCCTTGTCGAGCATGCTCACGAGCAGGTTGGTCATCGGCGTCTCGGTCGTGTACTTCAGATGGCGTCCGCCCTTGAGCGATCCTGCGCCGCCGCCGGCCAGGATCAGCGGCAGATCCAGGTGCGAATGCTGGTCGCCGTCGCTGATGCCGCCGCCGTAGAGGATCATCGCCTGGTCGAGCAGCGTCCCGTCGCCGTCCGGCGTCGCCTGCAGCTTCTCCAGGAAGCCCGCGAGGAGGCTCACCTCGTAGGTGTTGATCATCGCGTACTTCTCGAGCCGCTCCGCGTCCAACTGATGGTGCGACATCGCGTGGTGCGGGTCGGGGACGCCGATCGCCGGGAAGCTCTGGGCGGTCTGTTCGCGCCCGATGAGGAACGTGAAGACGCGGGTGATGTCGGCCTGGAACGCCAGCGCCTGCAGGTCGAACATGAGCCGGGCGTGCTCGTCGAACGACTCCGGGATGCCGACCGGCCGCTCGAGCACCTCGGGCAGCGCCGCGTCGGACTGCGCCTCCGACCGCCGGATGCGGCGCTCGATCTCGCGGACCGCGTCCAGGTACTGCGTCACGCGCGAGCCGTCGGCGGCGCCGAGCGTCCGCTCCAGCCGCGCCATGTCCTCGCGCACGGCGTCGAGGATGCTGCGGTCGTCCTGCAGCCGGGCGACGCGCTGTGCCTCGGTGCCCCCCTCGCCGAACAGCCGCTCGAAAACGACGCGTGGGTTGTGCTCCATCGGGAGCGGCGTCGTCGGCGTGCGCCACGAAAAGGTGTTCGTGTAGACGCAGCTATAGCCGTTGTCGCAGTTGCCGACGACGAAGCTGTTCTCGAGGGCCAGCTCCAGCGAGGGAAGCGGGGTCTCCTGACCGAGCGCGGCGGCGGCGATCTGGTCCGCCGTGGTGCCCGCCTGCACGTCGGCCCCCTCGGTCCGCTTCGGGTGGATGCCGTTCAACCAGACGGCGCTCGCCCGCGAATGCTCGCCGTTGCCGTCGCCCCACGCCTCGGCCTGCCGGTGATCCAGACCGGTCGGGATCACCACGTGGCTGCGGACCTTCTCGAGCGGCTTCAGGCTGCGCGACAGCTCCAGCGGCCCGCCGTCGCCGGCCGGCGTCCACTGCGCCATGTTCGCACCGTTCGGGATGTAGATGAAGCCGAGCCGCGGCGTCGGCTTCGCCGCGGTCTTCGCGAGTGCGGTCGCGGCCGGCACCATCGCGTCGAGCAGCGGCAGCGCCAGCGTCGCGCCCATCCCGCGCAGGAAGGTCCGCCGGGGCAATGACGTTCTGGTGATGATCATGACGGCGATCTCCTCATCTGAAACGGCGCGCTCCGAACGACGCCCTTGACGAGCGACGACAGGCGGTACCCATCCCCGGCGGACTCGCGCACGATGGCGCGCACCGCCGGCGCATCGTAGTACTCGACGCCCCGCCCGAGGGCGTAGGTCATCAGCTTCTCGGTCACGGTGGTGACGAAGCGGTCCGGGTGGCTCAGCAGGGCCGCCTTCAGGCCGGCCGGCCCGTCGAACGGCGTACCGTCCGGCAACTCGCCGGTCGCGTCGATCGCGCCGCGGGTCTCGCTCCGGTTGCGCCAGCGGCCGATCGCGTCGAAGTTCTCCAGCGACAGGCCCAGCGGATCCATCAGGCGGTGGCAGCTCGAGCAGACCGGGTTGGCGCGGTGCTGCTCCATCGCCTCGCGCATCGACAACGCATTGCCTCCCTCGGCCGTCTCCAGGTCCGGCACGTCCGGCGGGGGCGGGGGCGGCGGCGTCCCGAGGATGTTCTCCAGAACCCATTTGCCCCGGTTCACCGGCGACGTCCGGTTGGCGTACGACGTCACGGTGAGAATGCTGCCGTGACCGAGCAGACCGCCGCGCGCCTCGTCGGCGAGCGTCACGCGACGAAAGTGGCTGCCGCGCACGTTCGGAATGCCGTAGTGCCGGGCGAGCCGCTCGTTGACGAAGGTGTAGTCGGCGGCCAGCAGGTCGAGCGTACTGCGGTCTTCGCGGAGAATGCTGCCGAACAGCATCTCCGTCTCGCGCCGGAACGCCCGTCGCAGGCCCTCGCCGAAGTCGGGGAACTCGTCTTCGTCCGGCTGCACCGCCGCGGCGTTGCGCAGCGTCAGCCACTGGCCGGCGAAGTTGCCGACCAGCGCGTCCGACCGCGGATCGGCGAGCATCCGATCGACCTGCGCCTCGAAGACCTGCGTGTCGCTCAGCTCCCCGTGCTCGGCCGCCTGCAGCAACTCGTCGTCCGGAATGCTGCTCCAGAGGAAGAAGGAGAGGCGCGATGCCAGCTCCAGGTCGCTGACCCGGTAGGTCTCCCCGGCCGGGACGCCCTGCGGATCGCGCTCGACGCGGAACAGGAACTCGGGGCTGACCAGCAGCCGCCGGAGCGCCATCTCGATGCCGGTGTCGAAGCTGCCCGCCGCGCGCCCCCGGTCGTAGAAGGTCAGGAGCCGCGCGACGTCCTCGTCGTCGACCGGCCGGCGATAGGCCCGACGCGCGATCGTCGAGAGAATCTCGCGCGCGCACGCCGTCTCCTCGGCAGCCTCGCCACGCGTCGGACGGCAGGCGAAGATGCGCTCGCGGCTCGGGGTCCCCTCGACCGGCCGGGCGCCGCTCGACTCGTACGGACCGGCAATGGTCACGCTCTCGACATAGGGCTGGTAGCGCGAATCGCCGCCCGAACCCTCGCCGGTGAACGGACGCAGGTAGAGCTTGCGGATGCCCTCCGGCTCGGCCGCCGTCTTGCGCAGGAAGGCCACGCCCACCTCGTGCGGTCCGGCGGTGACCGGCACCCGTACTTCGAGCGTCTCGATCTGCGGCGTGTAGAGCCCGCGCGGATCGTCCGGGTCGGGCGCCTTGCCGACGGCCAACAGCGCGATCCGCTCGCCGTCGATGCTGATCTCCAGGTCGTGCGACTCGATGCGCAGAGGCCCGTCCGGCAGGATCTCGAAGATGTACTCCGCGTCCTCGGGGAAGTTGTAGTCGATGACCGTGCCGCCGCGGGTACCGAACGGCAGCCCTTCCATGCGGCGGTCCTGCCCGAGATCGGAAGCGACCCGGAACGTCTCGGCGGTCGGCGACGGTACCGGCGAGGCGACCGCCAGACGGCTGATCTTCCGCCCGGCCGAGAGATACCGCTCCATCAGGGTCGGCGACACGCCGAGCACGCCGGCGATGTTGTCGAAGCCGTAGCTCGTATCGTCCGCCGGCAGCAGGTCGTCGACGCTCACGTCCAGGGCGAGGAGGTCGCGGACCGCGTTGCGGTACTCGGTCCGGCTCAGGCGATGGAATGTCTCCGTGCGGCCGGGATTCAGGCCGGCCGCCGCGGCGGCGTCGAGCTCCCCTTCGAGCCATGCGCGGAACCCGTCGTAGGTCGACTGGTCCGGGCGCGGGCGCGGCCGGGGCGGCATGGCGCCGGCGCGCAACTTGCGCACCACCTTCTCCCACGCCTCGGGATGGGCCGCGATGTCGGCGACGTCGAGTTCCTCGAAGGAGAAGCCGCCGGTGTCGAGACGATCGTTGTGGCAGGTAACGCAGTAGCGGTCGATCAGCGCCTGACCCATAACCCCGGCGGACGGCGCCTGCTGCCCGGCCGCGGGCGTGGCTGCGACCGCGGCGAGGAGACCGGCCGCCAGGAAAACGAGTGCGAAACGCGGGACTCTCGGCATCTGTGGCCTCGGGCGGGGTCCGGCGGCATCGCCGGCCGACGGAAAACCCCGCGAACGGTGAGAAAGCAGCCTCGCCCGGAAATCGTCGCCGCGGCTCCGCTTTCCGCCCAACCAACCCTCGCTGGTGGTCTGCGCACAGCGAAGACCACCAGTTTGAACGAACGAAACGGGGCGTGTCAATCGGTATCCGCCTGCGGTAGCATTGACGGTCCGGGACGCACAGCCCGGCTCGGACTCGCGGGTGACGCCGACCGCGGCGCAAGAAAGGACGGCACACGATGGCCTCTTCACGACGACGTTTTCTGACCACGGTGGGCGCGGCGGCGGCGGCAGCGGGAGTTTCGGGCGGCACTCGCACGGCGGCATCGACCGGAATCCACGCGGGGAGCGTGACGGCTCCGGACGCCTTTTCTCCCACGGAACTGCTCGAACGCCACGTCCGCAAGACGAACGCGGCCGGCACGGCGCCGGCCGGCGGGCAGTCCGACGCACGCATGCCTTCGCAGGCCGAGGTCGAGTCCTGGTACACCGACCGCCGCAACTGGGGACGCTGGGGCGACGACGACGAGAAGGGTGCCGTCAACCTCATCACCCCGGAGAAGAGCGCGGCGGCGGCCGGCCTGGTCAGGAGCGGCCGCAAGGTCTCGGTGAGCCGCGTCTTCGAGCCGGAGCAGCACTTCCTCCGCAAGAGCCCGCGGGCCGGCGGGGCTGGCGCCGTGGTCGACTACTACGGCTTCATCTACCACGGCCAGACCATCACCCACATCGACGCGCTGTGCCACATGTGGGACAGCGACGGCATGTGGCAGGGCCGCGACCCCGACGCGGAGGTGACGACGCAGGGGGCGGCCTTCGGCTCGATCGGCGCCTGGAGCGAGGGCATCATCACGAAGGGCGTGCTGCTCGACGTGCCGCGCCACCGCGGCGAGCCGCACGTGACAACGGACCGCCCGGTGCACGGCTGGGAGCTCGAGGAGATCGCGAGCGCGCAGGGGGTGGAGGTCGAGCCGGGCGACGCGCTGCTGGTCTACAGCGGCAAGGATCCCTACGTGCGCGCCGGCGGCGACTACGGCGGGGGGGACCGCCCCGGTCTCAGCGTCACCTGCGCGAAGTTCATCCGCGACCACGACGTGGCGCTGCTCGGCTGGGACATGATGGACGCGCGGCCCGAGCCCTACGGCCTCGCCTTCCCGGTCCACGGGGTGCTGTTCAACTACGGGGTGGCGCTGCTCGACAACGCGCTGCTGGAACCGCTCGCCGCGGCGTGCGCCGAGGAGGGCCGCTACGAGTTCATGTTCATGGGGCTGCCGCTGAACGTCGCACGCGGCACCGGAAGCCCCGCGAACCCGATCGCGATGTTCTAGAGGTATGTTTCGTGAGTCGGCGATCCGGCCGGGCGATGCGCCGGACCGGACGATGAAGAGGAAAGGAAGGCAGAACATGAAGCGCGTGATCGCTGCTACCGCAAGCGTCGGTATCGCCGTCATCGGAATCCTCGTCACCCCCCAGGGCAGCCAGGAGCTCATCGCGGCCCAGGCCGCCCAGGCCGCAGCGTGCGACCGCGTGATGGCGCTCTCGCTGCCGAACACCACCATCACCGGCGCGGAGCTGGTCGAGGCGGGCGGGTTCACGCCGCCGTCGGGCGGCGGACGTCCCCCGTCGGCCGCGCAGATGCGCACCTACGCCGAGCTGCCGGCCTTCTGCCGCGTGTCGGCGACCCTGACGCCGTCCGCCGACTCCGACATCAAGGTCGAGGCGTGGCTGCCGTCCGAGGGCTGGAACGGCAAGTACCAGGCGGTCGGCAACGGCGCGTTCACCGGCTCGATCCGCCACGGCTCGATGGCCGCGGCGGTCGCGCTCGGCTACGCCAGCAGCTCGACCGACACCGGGCACGTCGGCAACACGGCCAGCTTCGGCCTCGGCCACCCCGAGAAGGTCATCGACTTCGGCTACCGCTCGATCCACGAGATGACCGTCGTCTCCAAGGCCGCCATCGAGGCCCACTACAACGAGGCGCCGCGCTACTCCTACTGGAACGGCTGCTCGGCCGGCGGCCGGCAGGCGATGAAGGCGGCGCAGCGCTTTCCGGAGGTCTTCGACGGCATCATCGCCGGCGCGCCGGGCCTCGACTGGACCGGCCGGGCGGGAGGCTCGTTGCGCGTGGCGAAGCCGCTGGAGGCCGACGAGTCCATGCGGCTCCTGGCCGCCGACCGGCAGCTCGTGCACGACGCGGTGCTCGCCGCCTGCGACGCCACCGACGGCGTCGAGGACGGCGTGGTGGGCGATCCCGAGAGCTGTAACTTCGATCCGGGCACGCTGCTCTGCGAGGACGCCGGCGACGAGTCCTGCCTCACCGCGGCCCAGGTCAGCACCGTCCGCATGCTCTACTCCTCGCCGGAGAACCCCAGGACCGGTCGGCCCATCACCGGGCTGCTGCCGGGCAGCGAGCTCGGCTGGACCGACTTCGGCTGGACCAACTCGGCGCGGTCAACCGGGGTGGAGCAGTTCCGCTACCTGACCTTTGCGGATCCGGAGTGGACCATCGACCAGTTCAACTTCGAGACCGACATCGTGCTCGCGGAGGATCGGGACAACGACACCCTGAACGCGCTCGACCCGAACCTGAAGCCGTTCTTCGAGCGCGGCGGCAAGCTCATCTCGTACCACGGCTGGAGCGACCCGCAGATCTCGCCGGCCAACGTCACGCAGTACTACCAGCGCGTCGTCGATACGGTCGGCAGCCGTGACGAGGTCCACGACTCCTACCGCCTCTTCATGGCGCCCGGCATGGGCCACTGCGGCGGCGGCGCCGGGCCGAGCCGCTTCGACATGCTGACGGCGCTCGAGGAGTGGGTCGAGGAGGACAACGCGCCGGAGCACATCATCGCGACCCGAGTGCAGGACGGCGAGGTGGATCGCACGCGGCCGCTCTGCCCGTATCCCGCGCAGGCGGTCTACACCGGCACCGGCAGCACGGACGAGGCGGAGAACTTCGCCTGCCGCATGCCGTCGGGCGAGTAGCCCTCCGGAGGAACCGGAGCTCCGAGGAACGGATGCTCCTGTCCCGGGCGACCGGGGCAGGAGCAATCCGCTATCCCAACGGGCATTTCACAGGGCCGGCCTTCGAGTACTACGGTCCCATGCAGAGTGAACAGGCACTCAACCATGCCGGTGACATCGTCGAGTTCGTCCGTCAAGCGCTGGCCGACGCGTGAGGCGGTGCTCAACGGCTTGCGCGCCTGGGCCGCCGCCGAGGCCAGGCGGCGCCCCGAACTGCAGGCGTTCGGCTATTTCGGCTCGTATGCCCGCGGCGACCAAGGTTTCGGCAGCGACCTCGATCTCATCGCCGTCGTCGCGCGCAGCCCTTTGCCGTTCATGGAACGCGCCCGCGACTGGAAGCTCGAGACGCTGCCCGTACCGGCCGACCTGCTCGTCTACACCGTGGATGAATGGGAGGCGCTCCGAAACGGCACCGGCCGTTTCGCCAGCGTGCTCGCGGCCGAGACCGTCTGGCTCGTACGCGACCGGGCCGCGTCCGAGGAAAGCGGACCCGATTGAATCTCATTCGCTCCGATCGCCGGGAACCGCTGCCGTGCACCCGGCCTCCCGCCCAACGGCTTGAGTGACCCCTTCGGCTGACTGGAGACTCGGTCGCGCAACGGCTGCCACTCAAGCTTGCGAAGGTGCTCGAAGGTGCTCGACGCGCAGCCCCGGCATCCGCTCGGTCATCTTCCGGGCCACGACGCTTCTGTGGCATTCCTCCGGCTCTTTGCATTGACACATGATGGCGACGACTCTGCGCTTCATTTCATCCGACAAGAGCGCCAGTCCCTTTGCCTCGTCTTTGAGTCGCATTGCCCCTGTGTCCTTGCCGACGTTACCCAATTCGACGATATGGAGATAGTCCAGCCCTGCCGTCTTCATCGGTCCCTGAGCTTGCTCCAGTTTCGGCCTATTGAACTGGGGCTTGAACCTAGCGGAAGGCTTCCAGCGGACATCAATCAGCACCTCGACTCCATGCTCACGTAGCAGTCCTACCATCTCTGCCGGTTCCGGAATACCATTGCAACCGACGGTGTAGAGGGTATCGGATGCTCTCTTCCCGGAATCGCGTCGTGGCACCGCGACCACCTGTGGCGAGTCTCTGCGGCCCGAACGCGCGTTGCCGGCGGGCTCAGCTTGCCCCGTAGCCACCCGCTTCGAACCAGGGGAACGGCCAGCCGCAGCAAGCAGCCTGAGCACAAGCGTCCTCCGCCTGCCAGTGGCATCGATGCTCAGGAGCTCGCATACGTGTTTGACGTCCTGCTCAGAAAGCAACTCCAGCAGGTATTCCGGCGTCGCCCGCCGAGCGCGCGACAGGCGGGCGTTCATCTTCTGAACGCTGCGGCGGTCGACGTCATCGATCTCGAGCCCTTGGACCGCCTCCTTCAGCACGTCCCGCCCCATGACGCGCAGGGTCGCCTGCTTAAGTCTCATGGCGAAAGCCTACCACGCGGGCAACCGTCGTCCCGCCGATTGAGACCTTCGGCTCGGGCGGATACCATAGGAACATGATCACGCGCGGGATTCACGCGTTCATGGCTCGCGACTGGCAAAGGGCGCGCGACGCGAAGGATGCCTACTGGGCCGAGCGGGTCCGGAGGCTCGGTCCGCTCGAAGCGCTACGGATCGCCGACGAGTTGCGACGGCAGGCGCTGCTGCAGCATCCGGACTGGCCTGACGCCGCCAGCCGCCGCGACGACCTGCGCCACCATGTGCGCATGACCAAGATGTTCGCCCGTGTCGATGCAGCCCGCCGCGCTTGAACTGCTCGAGGCGCTGTCAGGAGTTCTCGACCGCTGGGGACGCTGGTACCTCTTCGGAGCGCAGGCGGTAGTTGCGTACGGCGTGCCTCGATTCAGCGCGGACGTCGACGTCACCGTCGCGCTCGCACCTGACGACCCTCAGCGCTTCGCGCGCGACATGGAGGCCGGTGGTTTCACGCTGCGCGTCGACGATCCCGAGTTTCTGCGGCAAACGCGGGTTCTGCCGTTCGTCCATGTCGCCACCGGCATGCCGCTCGACATCGTGCTGGCGGGGTCCGGCCTCGAAGAAGAATTCCTCGGCCGAGCGAAGACCACGGACATCGGCGGCGCCAAGGTCCCGGTAATCGACATCGCCGACCTCGTCATCGCCAAAGTCCTCGCTGGCCGGCCGAAAGACATCGAGGACGCGCGCAGCCTGTGGCGCCTGCGCGGATCCCACATCGACCGCCGGCGCATCCGACGCGTGTTACGACTGCTCGAAGAGGCCCTCGGCCAGAGTGATCTGGTGTCAGGCTTCGATGCAATCACGACGAAGCACAAGCACGACTGAGCGGCGTCTCACGCGCATGTGCAGGTCAGGCCCGGAACCCGAGCTCCGCAGCCACCCGACGTTGCCGCTCGTCGAGCGTGAGGAACCAGATATCGCCCGGTGTCCGCGTAACGTAGAGCGCGCAGGCAACGTGCCACAGATCGGCGCCGCGGAGGTAGCCGGCGTTCAAGACCCTGTCGAGCTCGGGCCCCAGCGATCGGTCGGGGAACACCCACGTGAGGTTCGCGAAGAGGCTATCCGAAAGGCCGAGGCGCTCGCGGGCGCAAGCCGCACGCAGTTCGGCCTCGAGCAGATTCGATGCGAGCCGGCGTGAAAACTCTTCCAGTCGACGCGCCATCGGCGGGCCATCGCGCTCCCCGAAGGCAATCGCAGCCAACACCGACGTGTCGACGTAGGCGGCGCTCATTCGTTCCGGTCGTCCAGAAACCTCTTCAATGCGCCAAGCCGCCGCCCCAGCGGGGTAAGGGACGCTCTCGGCTGGCCGGAGGGCACGAGGATCCCCCGCCGTTCGAGTTCGTCGAGGTGCGCCTCGATAGTCTGCGGCTGTCGCTGGATTGCACGGATCTCGGCCACCGGTTCGCCACGGTAGGAAACCGTAACGACCTTGCCCTCACGAACCTGGCGGATGACCTCGGAAAAGCGCGCCTTGGCTTCGTAGGTCGAATAGACGAGGCTCACGCAACCGATTATAACCAGTCAGACCAGTGCGGTCAACATTGATATAGACCAGGGACTGTTAACACTATTGGGCGGTTCGTGATATCGTTGCTGGATGGAGCTCACCGAGACGCAGTACGCACGCATCGAGCCCTGCCTCCCGCGACAGCGTGGCAATGTCAGCATGCCCAATTTGCAGGTGCTCAACGCGATCCTGTACGTCGCCGAGCAGGGGTGCAAGTGGCGAGGGTTGCCGAAGCGCTTTGGGAACTGGCACACGATCTACACCCGTATGAATCGTTGGTCCAAGAACGGGGTGCTCGACCGGGTCTTCGAACACCTGCAACGCGCCCAGTTGATCCGTATCAAGCTGGAGGCGGTGTCGCTGGACAGCACCGTCGTCAAGGTCCATCCCGACGGCACGGGGGCTCGAAAAAAAACGGCCCCCAAGCCATCGGCAAGTCCTGCGGCGGGTGGACCACCAAGATTCATCTGGTTGTCGCGGATGCTCGAACGGCACTGACGTTCGAGCTCTCGCCCGGCCAGGCCCACGACAGCCCGGAAGGCCGAAAGCTCCTGGCCAGCATGGGGCCGCAGGATGACAATATGGCCTTGGTGATGGACCGCGCGTACCAGGGCGACGAAACTCGCCAACTGGCGCTGGACCTGGGGTTCACACCCGTGGTGCCGCCGCTCAAGACTCGGACGGACCCGTGGGAGTACGACCGGGAGATGTACAAGCGACGTAACGAGGTCGAGCGTCTGTTCCGCCGGCTGAAGGGCTATCGCCGGATATTCTCCCGATTCGAGAAGCTGGATGTGATGTTCATCGGCTTCATCCACTTCGTGCTCATCTTCGACGCGCAGAGGTAAGTGTTAACAGGCCCTAGTCTGAGTACGGTCTGTTCTACCTGTGGTTCGTGAAGGGTCACCCATGTCCGAGATCGGCGCGTTCGAAGCGAAGACGCATCTGCCGAAGCTGCTCAAGCGCGTGCAGCAGGGCGAACGGTTCGTGATCACCAGACACAACCAGCCCGTCGCCGAGTTGATCCCGTTCCGGCAGCGGGACACGGCCAGAATCCGTGCGGCCATCGACGGCCTGAAGGAGTTTCAGCGGGCTCACAGCCTGGGAGGGCTGTCGGTGCGACAGATGATCGAGGAAGGACGACGTTACTGATGGCGTTCGTGCTCGACTGCTCGGTCACCATGGCGTGGGTCTTCGCCGACGAGGCGACCGTCGCGACGGACCGGTTGCGGGACTCGCTGCTCGAGACCCGTGCCTTCGTTCCGGCGCTGTGGCCGATCGAGACGGCAAACGTACTGCTCCTCGCGACCCGGCGCGGGCGGATCGCGCAGGATGAGTGGCCCGGCATTCTCGCGCACCTCGACGCGCTGCCCATCGACATCGACCCGATATCCACGTCTCGCACGTGGGGGAAGACACTCGACCTGGCAACAGCACACGGGATCTCCGTCTACGACGCGATGTACCTCGAGCTCGCCATGCGGATGCGGATGCCGCTCGCCACGCTGGACCGGGCTCTCCGCGCCGCCGGGCAGTCGGCAGGCGCCGATCTCCTGGAAATCGACCAAGCCTGAACCCATCGTCCGCATCGCAGCAGCTCACGTCTACGTATCCGCGGTATCGACGGTCTCCGAGGGGCGCGAGGGGCGGCGCCGCTTGACCTCTTCGATCAGCACGTCGAAGTCCTCCGACGTCAGGTTCATCTTCTTCGCGGTGCGCAGGAACTCCGGGACACGCGGCACGCGGTGCATGTAGGCCGCGAGGTCGGGATCCGTGCTCTCCGCGAGACGGAACAGATGCATTCACGCGCGGGGCGGTGAAGGTCTCGTGCCGGCCCCGGGGCACGCGACACGGCGGCGGCACGAAGACGGCCGTTGATACGCACTGATGTGTCGACGAGCGAGCGCTCACTCGTTCCGATCGTCGAGGAACCGCTTCAGCGCGCCCGGCCTCTTCCCCAGTGGTTTGAGTGGCGCCTTCGGCTGACCGGAAGACACGATGATTCCCTTCCGTTCGAGATCGTTGAGGCGCTATTCCAAGGTCTGGCGATCTCCAGGCGTCGCGCGAGTCTCTTCATCCATGACGCATCGTCCGGTCGAGGTCACGTTCAGCCAAGCCATTCGCGATCAGGTAGTGCCGCATGCGTTCCAGAAACTCACGAGCGCGATCGCATTCTCGACGGGTTTCCTCTTCGGAGTAGGAAATGAACACGTCGTAGTCCGCCGCCAGTCGCTCGTCTGATCCCTCGGCGAGATGGTCCGACCACAGAGACTCAATCCTACCCGGGTGAACGAGATGTAGTCCGAACAATCCGCTTGACCCCGGTGTGACTGGTTGCTGCGACACCGTGCACGAACAGCGCCGCCTTGGCAGCATGCATGATCGCATAGTACGCCCTCGATACGGCATCGGCTTGACAACCCTCACGCATCAGGACTTCGGCCGCGCTCAGCGATTCGGACGCGCGTCGCCACTCGGCGACCACCATCTCCCGCTTCACAGCACGGCCACCGCATCGCGTTCCACCGCTTCGTGAAACGCCGATCCCAGATTCTCGTAGCTGGCCCACTCATCCTGCGTATAGGCGAGAATCGATGGCACGGCGTACGACGTCGCGGACAGACGGTATCCGATGCGCCGCAACGGAAGCTTGAGTTCGGCGGCTTCGTTCTTCACGATGAGGAGCAGGTCGATGTCGCTGTCCTCGTGCGCATCGCCGCGCGCCTTCGATCCGTAGACGACCATGCGCACGACTGCGCCGGGATGCCGTTCGTTGATCGCGCGCCGGTACTCGTTCAGCCAGATCCGCTCGTTGGGATGCAACGTCAGTGGCGGGTCGTCCATCGCTGCTTCACGGCGCATCGCATCATGATAGACAAGCTACCCGAGGCTGTGCGCGCGGGCCCCGCTGGCCACTACCGTCAGCGCACGTCGGGCGAGATCGGATCGTCGAGTGTCCAGTCGGAGATGGTGTTGTCCGCGCCGGTGGCGCTGGACGGGTCGGCGCCGAGCTCGAGCAGCAGCGTCTCCATCTCGGCCCAGCGCTTGCCGGTGTTCGAGTAGAAGACGCCCTTGGCGATGCGGTAGGGAGTCCAGCCCTTCTCGTTGGTCGCCTCGATGTCGGCGCCCTGGTCGAGGAGGAAGCGGACCAGCGGCTCGGAGCCGCGGATGATGGCGCCGTGCAGCGCCGTGTCGCCGTTGTCGTCGATGGCTGTGATGTCGCCGCCGAGATCGAGTGCGTACTCGACGGCCTCGAGCGCCTCCTCGTTGGTGCCGGGGCTCTCGCCCACCGCCCAGATGCCGACGCCGGCCGCCACCATGAGCGGTGTGGTGCCGTCCTCGTTGGGCAGCAGCGGGTCGGCGCCGAGCTCGACGAGCAGGCGCATCATCTCGACGTCGGCCGCCTTCGCCGCGAGCAGGAACGGCGTGGAGCCGATCCGGTTGAGGACGTTGCGGTAGCGGTTGTTCGGCTCCTTCGTCATCCGGGCGTTCAGGTCGGCGCCGTGCGCGGCCAGCTTGCGGGTGAACTCCAGGTCGGTCATCGAGCCGGTGACGATGGGCGGCGGGTTGTTGAAGCCGAGGTTCGGCCGGCGCGTCCACTTGGTCTCGTGGAGTGCGGTCCAGCCCTGGTCGTCCGCGTTCGGGTCCGCGCCGGCGTCCAGCAGGAATGCGCCGAGCTCGTAGTGGCCGTTCTTGGTCGCCAGAACGAGCGCGCTGGTGCCGTCGAACAGCGTCTCTTCCGGGCTCGCGCCTGCCTCGACGAGCAGGTGCGTCATGTCCCTGTAACCTGCCCGTACCGCGAACATCAGCGGGCTGAAGCCGCCGGTGGAACGCGCGTGGACGTCGGCCCCGCCCGCGAGCAGCGCCGCCGCCGCGGCCAGGTTGTTCTCGGCAGACGCCCACATCAGCGCCGTCTGCCCGCGCCAGCCCTCTGCCCGGTTCGGGTCCGCGCCGCGGTCGAGGAGAAGCTGCACCGCGTCCGTCCGGCCGGTCCGGGCGACGGTCATCAGGGCGGTCTCGCCCTCCGGCGTCACCGCGTCGGGATCCGCTCCGGCATCCAGCAACAGGCCGATGAAGGCGGGGCTGCCGTTCTCGGCCGCGAGAGCCAGCGGCGTCGCGTCGAAGCGGTTGGCCGTCTCGACCCGGGCGCCGGCGGCGATCAGCGCGCCCGCAACCGCGAGGTCGTCGTTGAGTGCCGCCCAGTGCAGCGCCGTAGTGCCATCCCCGTCGGACGTGTTGACGTCGACGGCGTTCGCGATCAGCGCCCGGACTCGCTCGACGTTGCCCGCCCGCGCCGCGTCGATGAGGGGGAGGTCTACCGCCGCCGCTGCTGCGCTTGCACCGGCGAGAAACGCCGCCGCGATCACGACGGTGAACGCAACGCTCACACCGCGCCGTACTGCTGCTCTCGTCATGACCGCCTCGATTTCCCGCGGGGGGCCCGGATTTCCAGCCTGCCGGGCCAACGCCGCCAGCCGCCGTCACGTGGCAGCCGGCGGGGTGGCACGGGCCTGACCTTCCTACACGTCCGTCAACGCGTTCAGCGGCCCGGTGCTGTCGCCGAGCTTCTCGGCCGGCACGCCCGCCTTGTACAGCATGCTGACCAGCAGGTTCGTCATCGGCGTGTCCTTCGGGTAGCGCAGGTGCCGGCCGCCGCGCATGCCGGCCGCCTTGCCGCCGACCGTCAGCACCGGCAGGTCGTAGTGCAGGTGGTCGTTGCTGTCGCCGAGACCGGCCCCGTAGAGCACCATCGAGCTGTCGAGCAGCGTGCCGGCGCCGTCCTGCGCGTCCTGCAGCCGCCCGAGCAGGTGGGTCAGCAGCTCCACGTGGTGCCGGTTGATCTTCGACAGCTTGGCGAGCTTCTCCGCATCGTTCCGGTGATGCGAAATCCCGTGGTGCGGGTCGGGCACCCCGATCTGCGGGTAGGTCCGGCCACCGAGCTCGCGGCCCACCATGAAGGTGAAGACGCGCGTGATGTCGGCCTGGAACGCGAGCGAGATCAGGTCGTACATCAGCTTGACGTGGTCTTCGTACGAATCGGGGATTCCGGCCGGCCGGTCGAGGTCGTCCGGCAGCGCCGCGCTGGCGCCCTGCGCTTCCGACAACTGGATCCGCCGCTCCACCGCGCGAACCGCGTCGAGGTACTGGTCGAGCCGGCGCCGGTCGGCGGTCCCCAGATCGCGCTCCAGGTACGCGAGGTCGTCGGTCACCGAGTCCAAAATGCTGCGATCCTTGCGTAGCTCCGCCATCCGCTCGTCGCGCGTGCCGCCGTCGCCGAAGAGGCGCTCGAAGACGACGCGCGGGTTGTTCTCCATCGGCAGCGGCGTCGTCGCGGTGCGCCACGCCACCGTGTTCATGTAGACGCAGCTATAGCCGTTCTCGCAGTTCCCGACCAGGAAGTCGAGGTCGATGGCCAGCTCCAGCGACGGCAGCGGCGTGTCCGTACCGATGTTGGCCGCGGCCACCTGATCGACGGTCACGCCTGCCTCCACGTCGGCTCCCTCGGTGTGCTTCGGATGCACGCCGTTCAGCCAGACCGAGCTGGCCCGCGAGTGCTCGCCGTTGCCGTCGCCGAGCGGCTCGGCCTGCCCGTGCGCCAGGCGCGTGTAGACCAGCGTCTGATCGCGGAAGGGCGCCAGCGGGCTGAGGGTCGGCGACAGCTTCAGGTCCGTTCCCGCGCCCTGCGGCGTCCACGACTGCATTACCGCCCCGTTGGGCAGGTAGATGTAGCCGAGACGCTTGACCGGCGCGGCGGCCGTCTTCGAGATCGCCAACAGCGCCGGCACCATCGCGTCGAGCAGTGGCAGCGCCACGGTGGCGCCGAGCCCGCGGAGGAACGTGCGGCGCGGCAGCGCCATCTTCGTGATGATCATGATGCGGATCTCCTCATCTGGAAGGGCACGCTCTCGACGATGCCCAGGATGATCGACGAGAACCGGGAGTCGTCCCGTTCGGCGTCACGGACGATGGCGCGAATGGCCGGCGAGTCGTAGTGCTCGACGCCCCGGCCAAGGGCGTAGGTCAGCAGCTTCTCGGTCAACGTGGTCACGAACAGGTCGGGTCGCCGCAGGAGCGCGTCGCGCAGCCCCGCCGCACCCTCGAACACCGTGCCGTCCGGCAAAACCCCGGACGCGTCGATCGGCAAGTCAGCCTCGTTGTGCGTCCGGTACTTGCCCACGGCGTCGAACTGCTCCAGCGCGAAGCCCGGCGGGTCCATCAACCGGTGGCAGCTCGAGCACACCGGGTTGGCGCGGTGCTGCTCCATCGCCTCCCGCATGGAGAGCGCGCGGCCTTCGCCGGTCATCTCCTCCAGCGACGGGACGTCGGGCGGCGGCAGCGGCGGCGGCGTGCCGAGCAGGTTCTCCAGGACCCACTTGCCGCGCAGGACCGGCGACGTGCGGGTCGGATAGGCGGTCGCGGCCAGGATGCTGCCATGGCCGAGCAGCCCGCGCCGCGTGGCGTCCGGCAGCGTCACCCGCCGAAAGTGGCTGCCGTAGACGTTCGGGATGTCGTAGTGCCGCGCCAGTCGCTCGTTGACGAAGGTGTAGTCGGCGGTCAGCAGATCGAGGACGCTGCGGTCCTCCCGCATCACGCTCTCGACGAAGAGCTCGGTCTCCCGCTCCATCGCCCGTCGCAGCGCCTCGCCGAAGTCCGGAAAGCGGTTCTCGTCCGGGGCCAGCGCGGGGACGTTGCGCAGGTAGAGCCACTGCCCTGCAAAGTTCTCCACCAGGGCGGCTGCGCGCTCGTCGGCGAGCATGCGCCGCACCTGCGCCTCCAGCACCTCGGGATCGTGCAGCCGCCCCGCCACCGCGGTATCGAGCAGCTCGTCGTCGGGGATACTGCTCCACAGGAAGAACGAAAGGCGCGACGCGAGCTCCAGGTCGGTCAACGGGTAGTTGACGCCGGGCTCGACGTCCGCCGGGTCACGCACCACGCGGAACAGGAACTCGGGACCGGCCAGCAGACGCCGCAGTGCCAGCTCGATGCCCGCCTCGAAGCCACCGTCGCGCAGCCCGTCCTCGTAGAACGACAGCAACACGTCGAGGTCGCGCTCGACGACCGGTCGCCGGTAGGCGCGGCGTGCCAGAACCGACAGGATCTCGCGGGCGCACTCGCGGCCGGCGGCCTCATCCCCCGCTTCGGGCCGGCACGTGAAGATGCGGGCGCGGCTCGGCGTCTCGACGGTCGGCGGCGCATCGCTCGCCTCGTACGGCCCGGTGATGACGACGCTCTCCAGGTACGGCTGGTAGCGGGTGTCGCCGCCGGTGGTGTTCGTGTACGGTCGCAGGTAGGGTTGCCGGAGCGTCTCCGGGTAGGCAGCGGTCTTCTTGCGGAACGCCGCGCGCAACGTCCGTGGGCCGGCCGGAACTGGAACCCGCAGCACCCAGTTCTCGTCGACGCGCCGCTGCCGGGTGCGCCACTCAAGGTACTCGGGGCTGTTGCGTGCCGCGCCCTCCGGCGCCGGCTCGCCGACCGTGAACGTCTGCAGGTGCTCGCCGTCCAAGCTGATGTCCAACTCGTGCCGGTCGGTGAACGGCGCCAAGTTGTCGGCGGTGTCGCGGCTGAGCCGCACGCGGATCTGATACTCCGCGTCGACCGGGAAGTTGTAGGGAATCGCCATCCCGCCGCGGGTGCCGAACGGCAGGCCCGCCAGACGGGCGTCCTGCGCGTCGTCGGCCGAGCGGCGGAACGTCAGCGCCGTGGGCGGCAGTGCCGGATTGCCGACGGCCAGCCGGCTCACCTGCTTCGCCGCGGACAGGTAGCGCTCGAGCAGCGTCGGCGAGACGCCGAGGACGCCGGCGATGTTGTCGAAGCCGTAGCTGCCGTCGTCGGCCGGCAGCAGCTCCGCCACGTCGACGTCGAGGGCCAGCAGATCGCGGATGACGTTGCGGTACTCGGCCCGGTTCAGTCGATGGAACGCCTCCGTGCGGCCGGGGTTCGGGTCGGCCGTTGCGGCAGCGTCGAGCTCCGTCTCGAGCCGCTCTATGAACCGGGCGTAGGTCGCCTCGTCGGGCCGCGGCCGCGGGGCCGGCGGCATCGCACCGGCGCGCAGCTTGCGGACCACCCTTTCCCACAGGTCGGGGTCGGCGGAAACGTGGGTTACGTCCGCGCTGTCGAGCTCCAGTCCCGCGGTCTGCAGGCGCTCGTTGTGGCAGGCGACGCAGTAGCGGTCCAGCAACTCTCGCTCGGGCGTGGCTGCCGTCTCCCCCGGCGCGGACTGCCCCGCCGCAGCGAGCCCCGCACTAGCCGCCAACATCACGAGCACGACGCCGGCCTGCAACGGAGAACCTCTGCGCTTCGTCATGAACGGCACCCTCGTCCGTCGAGGCGACAGGGACACTGCGCCCAACTGTAAACGCACATTATTGACCGGGCGCGCCGATTGCACAATACGGAAATGCCGAGGCTGCGCCTTCGTCGGCGCCCTCCGGAGGCCGGAAGTCGACCGCGGCGCGCGCCGGGGCCAACGGCGGAAGCGGCGCCGGACGGGGATGGTCAACGCCGGCTGCGGAGGAGCGCTTCCAGTTCAGCTACCCGTGCTTCGGCAGCCGTGGCGCGGGTTTCGGCAGCCGTGGCGCGGGTTTCGGCAGCCGCAACCCGGGTTGCGGCGGCTGCGGCGCGGTTCTCGGCAACCGCAGCGCGCTCTTCGGCGATCAGGCGGCCCTCGGCTTCCTCGTGGTGACTGGGAAGATCGTGACCGCTCGCCGGATCCCGGAAACGCATCTCTCGCCCCGGCGCCGCCCGCAGTTCCAGACCCAGCGTCTCGCTGCGCAACGTCAGTGTTCCGTCCAGCGCCGTCGCCGCGGGTTGACGCACGTAACCCGACCGCGTCAACCGCTCGCCCTGCAGACGCGCTGGCAAGTGCTCCCCCGTCGGGTCGTACTGCCAGTACTCCCGCACCCCGAGGCGGGCATAGACCAATCTCTTCAGCCCGAGGTCGTCGCGCCACGGGCTCGGCGAAGCCACCTCCAGGACGAAGGCCGGCGCTTGTCCTTCCTCCCACAGCTTGTAGTTCGGCCGCTGGCGGTCCTCCACGCCGAACACGACGAACACGTCCGGGGCGATCGACACCCGCGGATTGCCCTCCTCGTAGTAGATGAACCAGATATCGGTTCGAATCTTGTCGAAAACATCAATTATTGCTGGGTCTTTCTGAAGAATGCTGTGTCGGTAGGGTGCAAATAGGGTGCTAATCCGCAAGGCGGGGCCATGTCGGCTTCTCTTTGGCCGCCGACGCCCGGTGCGGCGTTCCTCGCGGTCGCGAACGACCCCCGAGGCCTCTCTACGCTGGTGCTGGCGTGGCTGGCGACGGTCGACGTCTCGCCGAGGCTCTCCTCGCGAACATGCTCGACTTGTACGACGACCTAGCGTTGGTCACCGACCGCGGCCGCCGCCGCGCGCAACCGCTCTCAGGCCTCCTACAGGTCCACCGAGAGGTCGCCCGTCAGCGCCGTCGGTCGTCGTCCAGCGGTCGTCCGCCCCGCCTTCCTCGACCCACTGCTTGCAGTGGTAGTGCTCGCGGCCGCTCACGCCAGGATTCGACGCTACGGGCCGGCAATACGCCTCCACGGCTGCGACCGTGCGAGCAGCGCGGTCCGACGCGCGCGAGCCGAACACCCAGTTCCTGCGGCCACGCAGAGGCGACGGTCTGGCTCTGCTCGACCGAACGACAGGGAATCCGGACAACAGAAATACAACAACGAAAACACAACTACTCTCATAAAGACTCGTAAACTATGTATACTAGTTATCATGACGCATAAAGCGTCTTACCTCGTCTCCAGCAGAGAAACGGCCCGCCAGAAAGCCCGCGCACCGACGCAGGACGATCCTCGTCGGCGCCGTGCTCCTGGAGTTGCCCCTTCGGAGGTCGCGAGTGGCCCGCTGGCTGCGGAACTGCTCGACGACGCGTACACCGAGGCGAGGGACCGCAAGCTGTATCAGCTCGAGGGAAACGGACCGATCGTCCGCGAGGAGGATCAGGCTGGTCTGCGGCCGATCCGGCGGCGCGCGGCGAAGACGCGAGCCTCGGACGACGGTCCGGACGCGGCCGCGGCCGCCAAGGCTCCAGTGCCGCGTCCCGCCTCCCCGAGCGCAGCACGCGGTGACCACCCTGGATCGCCCACGGCCGAGAGCGCGGCGAGCACTGCGGATCCGGACCTCGATGGCGACGATGCCAGCAAGTCAGGCGTACAGGAATCGATCCCGGGCCGGCGGCCCCGCGGTCGTCAGCCGCGACGCGCGCTGCATTCTCGTGCGCAATACGGGCCGTCCTCGCCCGAAGGAGAGGGTCGATGCGTCTGTTTCGTCGTCGTCGCTGCTCCGGCCGGTGATGCGGGGCTTCGCTCGGGCGGACTGCCCCCGATGCCGCTGCGGGTAGCCCGGATCCTTCGAGCGGGGAACTTGGAAGAAGTGGATTTGGATATGGAGGCTTTCTGATGGCAAGAGTCGGACGCCCACCCAGGCCTGAAGACGAGCAGCTCGTCACCGCGTTTCGTCTCATGAACAAACACGTCGACATGCTCGACAGGGTCATCCGCGAACTGTCGCCGCGCGACCTGCGCAGCGTCGTCACCGGACCCGAGCGGGAGATTCCTGGGACGAACGTGACCGTCGCCGACTCCCGCATCGAGGAAATCAACTACGCGAGCGAGCGGCGAAAGCTCGTGGCGGCGCTCATCGAGCAGGCACTCACCACCGAAGCGCTATACCCGACGAGCGTGGGTCCCAACGTGCCGCCCGGACCCTACAGCAACGTCGAGTTGGCGGGAATCTCGACCTGGGCGAAACAAGAGAGCCTGCGCCTGACCGCAAGCGCGCCGCTCCCCGTCAAGCTCGTGATCGAGCGCAACAAGCTTCGCCAAATGGAGCGCAAGCTGTCGCAGGAGCAGTACCTGAAGCAGCTTCAAGCCGTAACCGGCGCCGCGCTGGAGGCAGATGACGTCGGTACTCGACACGACGCTCCGAAGGGCGCGTTGACCCTGGAGGAAGCTGGGGCGGTGACAACAGAGGATGACGAGGAGACTCCTTGACCGGCGCGAGGTCGAGCGCAGGAAGATGCCGTGGTCCACTCTGTACGGGGATATCGCCGCGGGAACCTCCCCAAGCCGATTCGCGTCGGCAAACGTGGCGTCCGCTGGTTCGAGGACGAGATCGCGGCGTGGATGGAGAGCCGCGCGCGAGCCGGTTCGCCCTGAACCCTGCGCGTACCTCGTACACCTGCAAGGGCGCGATACCTATGCTGTCCGGCGCCACTGTCTCTGACCGATGCGGGTGCTATCGGCAGTCGGCTCGCCTCGCCGTGCCCGGCGACGACCGGCACTGTGCGCTCACGACGCTCTCGCCAGGGCGGCTGCGTCGGCACGTTCCCGCCAGACTGGCTCCAGCGTCGGTTGCGCGACCTCGATCACGCGGGTCCGGGCGAACGGCTCGTGCGTTCCCAACTTCCCCGATGAATTCGAGGAGCGATGAACGCCAGCCGCGACAGAGCGCCGGTACGAGGGGGCGTTCCACGCGGACCCAACCCAACCCCGGACGATCACGGGGCCCGGTGTCTACGCTCGACTGACGGATTACATGCGGTGGATCGCGGCGAACGGAGACGAAACCATGACCGACAAGAAAGGACGGTACGACACACCCGAGATCATCAGCCGAGCCGAAACGGCGAACCTCATTAGCGTATCGCTCCCAACTCTGTGGCGTATCCGGCAGGATCCCGAGGCCGGCTTCCCACCGGGGATCCCTCTCGGAGCGCGTCGCATCGGCTTCCGGCGCAATAGCGTTCTCCGCTGGATCGACGCGCGAGAGCAGCGCGCGCGAGAGCAGCGCGCGTGCCGGGCTCAACCAGCCTGACAACCGAATGGTGCGCCTTTGGTAATGGTAGAACTTCGCCCCGGCCTCTCACGGCAGTCAATCCGGGCGCTGTTCCCGGCGGCGACGGAGAAACGGCAGACGGAGATCAAGACGGCGGCGCAGGCTACTGCCTCACCGCCACTAATCTCCCACAACCTACTGATTCTAACGCAGTTCTCCCCGTACGTCGGGTGCAGCGCGCCGGTGACCTCTGCCAGCGACGACGCCGGGGGCACGCCGCGCTGGGGAGAAACGTTCTCTAGCTAGTGTCAGCCAGAAAACCCTCGTTTCGGGCCGAGATTTTGCGCCAATTCGTGGCATCCGGGGCGTGATTTCGGCACGAACCCCGGCGACGGAGGCGCCTGACGAGCTGCGGGATAGCGAAGGGCAGCAAATCAGCCCGAATGTCCTGTTTCCAAGGACAGGAGGACCGTGCCGTCTCTTGCCGGCTCGGAATCCAGCTTGGTTATCAGGGCCGGTTGGTCAGGCGACGAGTCGTTGTCGTTTGCGTTCCCGCTTCTGCAGGATCAACCCGATGCGATGCAGGTTGGCCGCCAGCACCGACAAGGCAACCGTACGCGCGAAGCCGTCCGCACCATGGCTGCGAACTCGGTCGAGTCCCCGATGCTCCAACCCATTGATGGCAGACTCGATCGCCGGATGCGCGCGCCGCGCGGCAACAAACGACTCCTCCTCTTCCCGTTCCCGGGCGGCTCTTGAAAGATATCCTCTCCCCGGCAACGCATTGACGTCGAGCAGCGCATCGAGGCGGACCCGATTGTCGCGGCTATGAAAGCCCCGGTCGAAACTGCACGCCCGCAACTCCGGATACAGTGCCTGCGCTTCCTGCACCATCGGCACTGCCACGTCCACATCCTCACCCTCCCACAGGACCTTGTGGTGAAGGATGAATCCATACTGGTCTTCGATAATGGCGACAGGAACCCCGAGTTCGACCGGCGTGCCCGCCTTGCCTTTGGAAACCCAACGCGTGTGTTCCTCGAAAATGGAAAAGACCTTCTCCTCGTGAGGAATCGTCTCGCCACGCAGAAGACGCCGCTCCGCCTGGTCAATCTGCCGCCGGGCGTGAGCGACGAGGCCTGAAATGGAGCGACAGCCCAATTCCCCCACGCCCTGGCCCCGCAACACGTCGAGCGTTGCCTCTGCTCGCTCCACCAGCGCCCGGCAGCGCTCCACATACGCCGCCACCCGCTCCGGATGCCGCTGCGCTCGCCTCGTCGAGCGCACCTTGTTGAACAGTTTCTTGACCTCCCGTGACAGATGGCGCCACTGACGCCAGCCGCGCACCGCGTATTGCTCAGCCGTCAGCCCCGTCTCCCGCAGCAGGCAACGCACCGCGTCCCACAACAGGCTGACGTCCGTCGGATAGTGCACGTCCGTCTCGACGACGAACGAATCACACCGCCCGCGTAATGGCTCGCCAGGCTTTTTTTTTGCTACCTTGTGTCCGCTCTCCACCACCAAGCGCCCGACCGCCGATAACAGCTCCGGCGTCAACAAGGACACGTTGTCGACCACCGTTTGGTACTCGTAACGCGTCTTGTCATCGAAATCGCCGTGTCCCAGGAACGCACGTATCGTCTGATGATGGTTCGTCAGGTCGTGAAGACGGTCGAAGTCGCAGCCCAGTCCCTGCTTCAGCACTCCCAGTACCAGAATCTGCCACAGGTCCATCCCCGGACGCCCGACTGTGCGGTCGGCCTCCGGCAGGATGTGCTCGTCCAGCAGCACAAACAGCCGCGCACGCAACGCCTCGTCGCACCAGATGTGCTGAAGCCCCTTCAACACCGCCGGGATGTCATCCCGCGACTTCGGGTTGATCCAGACCTTCTCGACGGCCACCTGACCGAGCTGGAACTGTGATCGGTGAACTTCTCTCATGATGGCAATGTCGCGAAGATCGTCCCGAAATGGGTCGATCCTTGGGAGATCACCCCGCAAGAATACGACATCTGGACGATCTTCGCCACTAGAAATAGACGGTTACACCCTGTAGAATCAACAACTTGCGGGTTTTCCGCCGAACACTAGTTAACCATGGCGTGCCAAGAAGCGTCGCTGTCTTGGTGGAGACGAGGCGGATATCGAGCGGCGTGTGGTCGATGTGACCGATCTCCCAGGCTCGATCTCCGTGACGGGGAAACGCGCCGCTATCGGGTAGCGGCCCTTGCACCTGATATTTCTCCCGGGGACGCGAAGAGGACTTGCGCGTGACCCGCCAGCGGGCGACAATCGGGCGCCCAGAGAGCGGCGGGAACACCAACGCCGCCCTGTAGACGCCGCCCTGTAGAGTCCGCTGTATAGCGGTATACTACGGCAAGGTCGGGGGGCTGTCAACCCCCGCGATGTAGAGGGGAGCCTCGGAGAATGCGGAGCCTGAGCGAGCGGCAGCGTCAGGTGCTGGACTTCATTCGGGGCTACGTACGCGACAGTGGGGTGGCGCCGTCCCGACCCGAGATCGCGACGGCGCTCGGGTTGAAGCACAAGTCAACGGTCGATGCGCACTTGCTGGCGCTCATGAACAAGGGGTGGATCGGGCTCCGGCCAGGTAGCCCACGCAACATCCGCCTGCTGCGGGAGGAGGTGCCGCTCGCGGTGGCGGGCCCCATCGCGGCGGGAAAGCCGATCCTCGCCAACGAGCGCATTGCTGCTCAGGTCCCAAGGGCTGTAGCAGAGATGTTCTCGCCGCGGCCGGATTTTTTTCTGCGGGTCGAGGGCGACAGCATGAATCGTCTCGGCTTGGTCACGGGGACGATCGTCGCAGTTCAGTCGCGGGCCGTAGCCGAACATCGGGAGGTGGTCGTCGCACGCATTGATGACGAGGTGACGCTGAAGCGCTTCATTCGGGTCAGCGACCGCTACGTTGAGTTGCGACCAGAGAGCACGAACCCGAGGCACAGGCCGATCAGGGTCGATCTGGAGACGGGGGACTTCGCGGTCGCGGGCGTCGCGGTCGGTGCGCTCATCGGCGACGGCTTCAACCGGAACGAGAGCACGTAGTAGTCGACTTGGCGAGTTCCCGTCCCGTTGTCGGGGGCGGTGATCAGGAAGTTGCGGGGCCCGCAGGAGGAAGCGGTGGCCGACCGACTGCCGCCGAGGATGCGGTCGGCCGCAACGAAGCGGCCAGAGGCACGGCGCTGACAGGTGCCGAAGGCGAAGGCCAGTGGCAAGCCATGAACCACGCCGACCTGAACTGCATCGCGAACTCCATCTGGGGCATCGCCGACGACATCCTGCGCGATCTGTACCTCCCTGGCAAGTACCGCGACATCATCCCCCGACGACCGTGCTGCGCCGGCTCGACGCGGTGCTCGACGACACCAAGCAGGCGGTGCTCGACATGGAGGCCGTGCTCGACGAAACCGAGGTCGTCGAGCAGGACAGCGCCCTGCGGGCGGCGGCGGGGTAGGCGTTCTACAACACGTCCAAGGTCAGCCTGCGAGACCTGCGCGCCCGAGCGAGCCGGCAGCAGTTCCGGTCCGACTTCGAGGCGTACCTGGGACGGTTTCTCGCCTGACGTGCAGGACGTCGTCGAGAACTTCGAGTTCCGCAACTGAACGGCGCCCCGCCCCGGATTGTTGATTTTTCGTGCTATCCTGCGCCCGTGAGCGTCACTGAACACACCCTTGGTCCCCGTCGCAGGGAGAACCCGATGGCAAATCCAGGCCCACAACGCCCGTCCCGCCAAGCGGTCCCGAAAAATGATCCGCGCTACCAGCCGACCAAGGCCGAGCGGGAGGACGACGTGAGCATCCCCGGCGCGACACCGGAAGAGCTGGCACTCGCCGTACTCGGTCAGCATCCGCGCCGCGTTGTACACTGACGGAGTGAGGCCCGTGGCCCATCGTGGCGCGGTTGGTTCTTTCGAGCGCTGGTGTCACCTCCCGGCGGCACTCACGTTCCAGCTCCTACCTCCTGTTTGCAGTTCAGTTCGCGTGATCCCGTTCCTGATGAAAGGATACGAGTCCTCGTCGGTTTGGAGAGAAGACCCGGTCGGTTGGGGGGCAGACAGATGCCGACAGCCAAGCCAGCGGCGCTGTCGGAGAAATCCCTGCGTGCGTCGGACAAGAAGATCGTCCAGCGCCTCGCGACCGGCAGTGTCCGGCTACAGCGCGGCGAGTACGCGACCGCTGACGACATCGACCGTCAGCGGGTACGACCGAACGACGATGCCTGATGCTACCGTGGCCGAGGTCCGTCAGGCTTTCAAGGACGCTGACACCTTTTCCGCGGAGGTTGGCGAATTTCGGCAGGATGTGGTCATCCCCGTACACAACCAGCTACGGAACGCTGGATTCCACATCGTAAACGCGCTCAATGATGATGGGTCGGTCACGTCCCCGAGCCATCAGCTCTACGATGCTAGGGATCACTGCCGCCGCGCCGCGTACGACGCGGCCGTAGCCGGGATCATCTCGGCCAGGACCTGGATCGATGCCTTCCGCGAAGATTACCGGGGGATCGTGGTCAAAGATGTGGTGCCGACTTACCCAGACATCATCCTCCGCGAGCGGAAGGGCGGCTTAAAACCTCCGTGTCTGACGGAATTCCTCTGCTTCAAATCGCTTAAAGAACAGCAGATCCGGGTGTTCGCTCATCATACCACGATCTTCCGACAGCCTTCTCGACTCGCTTGCAGGAGGCTCAGAAGGCCGACGTAATCCTGTCCTCATCTAGAGGCAACGTATTAAGCTGGAAATAAGTATCCTGACCTCGCAGTATGCCGAAATATGAGGAAATCGGGCCGAAATTACCTGTCTGATGTCAGGCAACCAATGACCCTATTAATAACTCGGTCCAAACGGACAGGATTGGTGTGGGTGATCAGCGAGGTCCGCCTGCGTCAGGGCCACGACCGAGATTGCGATGAAGTGGGGGCCGGCGCCCGTCATCAGGATGTGCCCGACTCCGACCCGCCCGACATGCGCCGCCTGCAGGGCGGTAGTGACCCCCGCGATAATCAGCGCCGCGAAGACCGCCCACGCCAGGTAGAGCTCACCCTCGCCTGCGGCCCTGACGATGATGGTCACCATCAGGACCGTATTTGCGAGGATGAGGACGACGCCCTGAAAGGCAACGCCGAGCGTCACGAGGGGCGGGCACGGAGCGTCCGGCTCGTAGCGGATGTGCCGGTTGAGGCGGACCTTGGTCACGGGACCACCCCCGCGCCGCCGGGCGGGAACGCGCTCTCCGATGGGTCCCGCCTGACCGCCTCCGCGCGGAGCGTCATCGTGTGCGACATATGGGAGTGTAGTCGACCGGTGCTGAAACCGCGCCCGGCGCGCGCCGCCGCACGCGGATATTAATAGGGTCATTGGTTGCCTGACATCAGACAGGTAATTTCGGCCCGATTTCCTCATATTTCGGCATACTGCGAGGTCAGGATACTTATTTCCAGCTTAATATCATGCCAACATGATCGAGAGGCGCTTCAGGGATCTCTGGGAACGATTGCAGGGGAAGAAGCCTCATCTGCCGCATTTCCTGGCGGAGATCGCCTCGTGTCGAGGTCAGGTAGCGCGGTGCAGACGGAGGACCGCCGACCGGTTCTTCGTTGTAGGATGCCAGCCAGTGTTCACTAGGGACTCGATCAGTTGGCCTGAGAGGCGCTCATGAGACTTGGCATTCCGATTCTTGTCCTGGCGTTCGTCCTGGTCGTGGTCGGTGTCAGCGCCGGGCAGGCGGCTCGGTTGCCCGCCGCGGCCGCCGCTGCGCGCACCGGCCCGGCTGCCGCGCCGCAGGTCCTCGAGGCGGACGGGCAGCGGTTTCGCGTCGTGCCGATCACGGGGCTGGTGCGGCCGTGGCGCTGGCGCTGCTGCCCAACCTCGACATCCTCGTCACCGAGCGGGAGGGTCGTCTCCGGATCATCCGGAACGGCGTGCTCGATCCCGAGCCGATTGCCGGTCTGCCCGAGGTGAACACCGGGGCGGTGAACTCGGGGCTGATGGACATCGTGCTGCATCCGCGGTACGAGGAGAACCGCCTCATCTACTTCACCTACTCGAAGCCGATGCCCGGGAACCCTCACGACGATTTCCAGGGTGGACCGGGGGGGCCTCCGGTGCAGAGGGATGCCGCCACGGCCACGCTGGCGCGCGCCCGTTTCGACGGTGGCAACGCCCTGGTCGACGTGACGGACGTGTTCGTCAGCGACGCGTGGTCGCAGGGCACCTCCGGGGCGCGGATCGCGTTCAGCCGCGACCGCAAGATCATCATGACCGTCGGGATGCCCACCCGCCACATGATCGGCACGGCGGACGATGCCCAGAACCCCGCCAACCACGCGGGCAAGGTGCTGCGACTCAACGAAGACGGCTCGGCGCCGCACGACAACCCGTTCGCGGGGCGAGAGGGCTACCGGCCCGAGATCTATGCCCTCGGGATCCGGAACGCCCTCGGGCTCTTCGTCCATCCGGACATCGGCCAGATCTGGGAGACGGAGAACGGACCGATGGGCGGCGACGAGCTCAACATCATCGAAGCCGGTCGAAACTACGGCTGGCCCGTCGTCTCTTACGGCCTCGACTACACCGGCAACAAGCTCGGCGGCCTGTCCGGCACGACGTCGGAGCACCCGTGGGCGCCCGGGATGGAGGAACCGTTCGCGTTCTGGAACCCCTCTCCGGCGCTCGCCGGCATCACCTTCTACACGGGTGACCTATTCCCGACGTGGACGGGCAACGCCTTCATCGCGGCGATGGGCAGAGGGAGCCTCGGTACCCGTCAGCTTCACCGGATCGTGTTCAACCGGCAGGGGCGTGTCCAGCGCAACGGCGGCCGCACCCTGCTGGCAGAGCTCAAGCAGCGCATCCGCGACGTGCGGCAGGGACCGGACGGCCTCCTCTATCTGACGACCGACGAACCGGACGGCGCGGTGCTCCGGATCGAACCGGTCGAGTCGTCGCCTTGATCCGTGCTCGAACCGTCAGGGCAAGGGCAACCGCAACGCCGCCAGCGACCCCGGCAGATCCGGCCCCGCCACCTGCACCACGACGTACTGCCGGCCCTCGTGCAGGTAGCCCATCATCCCGTACTGCCCGGACGCCGGCAGCGCCACGGTTCCGAGCCGCTCCCCGGTCCGCTTGTCGAGCGCGTGCAGGCGCGGCAGCCCGGCCGTGCCCTCGGCCGTGAGCACCAGCGTCCTGGTGACCATGGTGACCGGATGTGCGGGAACGCCGGTGTTCGGCAGGTCCACGCCCTGCAGGGCCGGGTGGTTGCGGATGCGCTCCGGAGTGTCGCCGTTGGGCGTCTCCCAGAGGTGCTCGCCGGTGTTCATGTCGATGGCGACGATGCGGCTGTAGGGCGGCTTGAAGATGGGCAGGCCCTGCGGTCCGCGGAAGTCGCCGCGGTTCACGACCGCGAATTCGGAGAAGGTGCGGCCGGTGGTCTTGATGTCGTTCGGGGCGTCGATGAGCTCGCCCGGCACGATGTTCTCGGAGCGGCAGCCGCGCCGCGTCGAAACGTAGATGATGCCGGTCTCGGGATCGGCCGACGTCGGTCCGAAGATGTTCGACGCACCGCTCGGGCAGCTCACGAACGAGCGCAGCCCCGACGGGTGCTCGCGCTGAATCGGCGGATTGAAGATCGGCCCGATCCGATAGTTCTGGATGATCTCGAGCGCCTCGGCCCGCAACTCGGGGGTAAAGTCGATCAGATCGTCCTCGGTCAGCCCCTGCATCTCGTAGGCGGCCGGCCGGGTCGGCATCGGCTGGGTCGGCGAGAGCTGCTCGCCCGGCACCTCGGACTGCGGCACCGGCCGCTCCTCGATCGGCCAGATCGGCTCGCCGGTCACGCGGTCGAACGTGTACGCCCAGCCCTGCTTGGTCGCCTGGACGACGATCTGCCGCGGGCGGCCGTCCACCGTGACGTCAAGCGCCAGGGGCGCGGTCGGGTTGTCGAAGTTCCAGATGTCGTGATGCACGGTCTGGAAGTGCCACACGCGCTCGCCGGTCTGGACGTCGAGAGCGATGACGCTGGTCCCGAACAGCCCGTCGCCCGGCCGGAAGCCGCCGTAGAAATCGATCGTCGGGGGATTGGTCGGCACGTAGACGAGGCCCCGCTCCGGGTCCGCGGATATCGGCGCCCACGACGAGACGTCGCCGGTCCACTCCCAGGCGTCGTTCTCCCAGGTCTCGTGCCCGAACTCGCCGGGGCGGGGGATGACGTGGAACTTCCACTTGTGCTCGCCGGTGCGGGCGTCGTAGCCCATGATGTCGCCCGGCACGTTCTCGACGCGGGTCTGGTTGTAGCCCTGCTCGGCCGAGTTGCCGACGATCACCACGCCGTTGACCACGATCGGCGGCGACGAGCTGGTCACGTAGCCGAGCTCGCGCGGGATGCCGAAGTCGGGATCGTAGGCGCCGTCCCAGCTCTGCCAGGGTCCCCAGTCGGCGATCAGATCGGGCAGCAGGTCGACGACGCCGGTCTGGGGGAACCCGGAGAGCGGTACCCCGTTGCCCCAGTTCTCCAGCGGCCGGCCGGTCTGCGCGTCGAGCGCGTGCAGGAAGAAGGCGGGGCTGATGATGTAGATGACGCCGCGGCCGTCCACCTCGGCGTAGGCCACGCCCTTGCCGTAGCCGTTGCGCATCCCGCGGTCGAAGCGGATGGTGTGCGGCTCGCGGAAGGTCCAGAGCGTTTCGCCGGTCGCCGGATCGATGGCGACGACGTTGCGGCGCTCGCCCGCCACGGTGTAGAGAATGCCGTCGACGTAGATCGGGGTCGAGCGCGACACCCCGAGGGCGCTCGGCCCGAAGTTGTCTCCGCGCCAGACCCACGCGACCTCGAGGTCCTCGAAGTTGTCCGCGGTAACCTGATCGAGACCCGAGTAGCGCGTGTGCCCGGCGTCGCCGCCGATGTAGCGCCACTCGCCCGCCGACGTCTCACTCCCCTGGGCAACGGCCGGGGCTGGAACGACCAGGAGACCGCCGACGACGCCGGCCACCACCGCGGCCGCGACGAGAAAACCGAGCCGGGTCCGGACGCTTGCGAGCCGTGTCATCGAGCCCTTCATGGATCTGGTCCTTCCTTCGGAGGCCTGCGAACGACGCGAGTGAACGGCCCGCGCAGCGGCCACGCGCCGGCATGACCGGCGGCTACGGCGCTGCTACGATCTCCATCGCCCGCAGCGCCGACAGGGCGGTCGGCAGCGCCGCCTCTCCGGCGGGATAGCCGTTCAGTTGCAGGAGGTAGGCGACGACCGACGCGTACTGCGCGGGCCTGAGGCTTCCCGGGTCCCCTTCCGGCATCAGGGTCGAAATGGTGTCGAAGAGGTCTCCAGCGCTCTGGCCGACCCACGTCAGGCGGAACCGGCCGCCGGAAAACTCGCCCGGGTCGTGGCAGGCGGCGCACACCCGCCGGAACGTGGCCTCGCCGCTGGACGCCTGGGCCTCGGTGAACACGCCGTCCAGCACCGAGCCGCCCGCTTGTCCCGCCGCGCCGTGCGATGCGGATCCCGCCGGGCGTGCGGCCGACTCTACCGCGGGCGCCGACGCCCATGCCGCCCAGACCAGGCCGACGCACAGCACTGCCTCTGCGACGGCGATGCGGCGCCTGCCGGCCCGCAGGCTGCTCCGCGCATTCATGCGACCCCACCCGCTTCTCATCTCGTCCTCCCGAGCGCCGTTACGCTGAACTCCCGCATCATCCCCCATGCGGAGCGTCCGACGCAACAGCCGGCACGGCTGCGACAGCCGGCCCCGCATCCGCATCCGCGTCGCTCAATGGCTTAACATTAGGGCGCATCGGGGGACGCCGTTGACCAACAAACAGGTTGTCGAGCAGCTCGGGGCGTTGGCCAAACAGCTCGGCCGAATGGAAAAGTACCTGGAAGAAGTCGACAAGCGGCTGACAGCGCAACTCGGCGAGGTGCTCCAGGAGCTGAAGAGTCACAACGAGCGACTCGCCAACGTGGAACGTGTTGCAGCCAAGCTCGAGACCGACATCGGCGTCGTCAGGCACGCGGCGGTGCCGGACGCGATCCGGCCGGTGAGCATCCGACGCAGTCTCCAGAAACCGCCGACCGGTTCCTGAGTTCGCGCTCCCTACGGCGCCGGGAAGCGCGCGATCCGATCCCCCTCGGCGACCTGCCCGACCCAGATCTCGTCGCCCACGTCGATGGCGGCGGTGCCGAGGAGCAGCAGATCGTTCGACGGGTAGTTGACGACCTCCTCGGCGGTCAGGGTGTCCAGGTCGATGCGCGTGACGCGCGAGCTGACCCCGTCGCAGTTGCCCCCGCGGATGCACTCGCCGATGGAGGCCCGGGTCGGGCCGATGTGGCCGGCCGCAAGCAGCGTGTTGCCCGCTCCCCAGCGGACGTTGTCGATGTAGTGGCTCACCGGGATCGGGTGCTGCTCGGGCGGGGTGCGGTCGCGCGACAGACGGATGAGCGCCTGCGCCGCGTAGCCGCCCACGTAGTACCACTCGCCGTCGCGCGAGAGCTCGATGCCGTTGGGCCCGATGTCCTCGCTGCCGGGGACGCGGCTCCAGCCGGCGCCGGACTGCCACTCCCAGATGTCGAGCGTGGCGGGGCTCGTGGCCGTGAAGCCGCCCTCGGGAAGCGCGACGACGGAGTTGAGCCCGATCCCCTCGGGTGCGACCGCGCAGCCGACCCAGGTGAGCGCCGGCTGTGATCCGGCCGCGTCCAGCTCGAACACCTCGATCGATTCGCGCGCGCCATGGCCGACGACCAACAGCGTGTGACGGCCGCCGTCGCCGGGACTCAGGTGCAAACCGTGCGGCCGGATGTCGGACGTGACGGGGCCGGGGCAGTCGCCATACATCGCGCGGTCATGCCGCGCCCCGGCCGTGGCCGGGAAGATGGTGACCACGCTGTCGTCGCGAGTGTCGACCGCCTGAATCGGCCCGTTGTCCACCATGTTGGGGACGATGACCCAGGGCGAATCGGGCACCTGCGCGAAGTCCTCCGGGCTGACCGGGCCGCAGATGAACTGCACGTCGCCGTCCGGCCCGCACTCCTCCTGGGCCGTAGCGGGGGCTGCCGTCCCCAGCAGCAAGAGAACGAAGGTGGCGGCGACGAAGGTGGCGGCGCTCGTGAATCTGCTCATGGTTTCTTCTCTTTCGGCTATTCCGGGAGGGCGAAGACGAAAAGGTTGTTGTTGCTGCTCGGGCGCAGCTCCGGCGTCAGCTCCAGGAAGCGGCCGTAGCCGGTGCTGATCGCCACGTACTGGCGACCGTCGACCGCGAAGGTGACCGGGAAGCCGGAGACCGGCGAGCCGAGGTTGATCTCCCAGAGGATCTCTCCCGTCCGGTCGTCGAAGGCCCGGAAGCGCCCGTTGACGTCGCCGCCGAACACCAGTCCGCCCCCGGTGGCGGCCAGCGACATGGTGGCGGCCCGCTGCTGGTAGTTCCAGACCACCTCGCCGGTCTCGGCCGAGATCGCCTGCACGCTCCCCACGTCGTCGTAGCCCGGGGCGATCTCGGGCCGCCAGGCGATGGCGTAGAGCCGGCGCGCCTCGTCCTGCTCGTCGGGGGCCGCCATGGCCATCATCCGCGAGCAGACGTTGCGCAGCGGCATGTACATCGTGTTGGTCAGGGGGCTGTAGGCGCCCGCCTCCCAGTCCTTCCCGCCGCTGGCATGCGGGCAGGCCAGCACCGTCTGCCCCGGCGCGGTGAAGATCAGCTCCGCGTTCTCGGTCACCGCCCCGCTGGCCCCGTCGATGCCGCTGACCACGTTCTGGGTGATGGTCGGCGTGGCCCACAGGAACTCGCCGGTCTCGCGGTCGAGGGTGTAGACGATGCCCGTCTTGCCGGGAATGCCGGTCACGACCCGGCGCACCTCGCCCGCGTTCAGCCGCGGGTTGATCCAGCTCACCGCGGACGGGTCCGGCCGCACCGCGGTGTCGACGAGCAGGCGCTCGAACGGGTGGTCGAGGTCCCAGTGGTCGTTCATGTGCTGGTAGTACCACACGATCTCGCCGGTGTCGCCATTCAGGGCCAGCGTCGAGTTGTGGTACAGGTGCTTCTTGTCGACGCCGCCGAGCATGTACTTCGGCGCCGGAGAGGTGACCGACGTGCCGACGTAGACCAGGTTCAGCTCCGAATCGACGCTCGGCACCATCCACGAGCCGACGTGCGCCCGCTCCTCGAACGGGACGTCGCCCCAGCTCTCGTCGCCCGGCTCGCCAGGGGCGGGGATCAGGCGCCGCCGCCACAGCTCCTCGCCGGTCGCGGCGTCGTGGGCGGTGATGACGCAGCCGTTCGGCCCGCCGCGCGGGTCGCAGCTCCGTCCCGAGAACACCTTCCCGCCGGCGACGATCGGCCCCGAGGTCTGGTTGGCCGGGTTCACCCGGTAATCGAGGATCTCGGTGTCCCAGACCACCTCGCCCGTCTCCGCGTTCAGCGCGAAGATATGGTCGTCCATGCTGGTGTCGATGATCAGCTCGCCGTGGATCGCGATGTTGCGGTTGGTGTCGATCAGGGTTCCGATCATGTAGTCGCCCAGGTCGTCCGGGCGGTCCCGCCGGTGCTCCCAGATCAGGTCGCCGGTCACCGCGTCGATGGCCTGGATGACGTCGCGCGGGTTCGGCATGAACAGCACGCCGTCGCGGACCAGCGGCGTCCCCTGCTGGCGGCCCGGTGTGAGCGCCCGCGACCAGACCATCTGCAGGTCGGCAACGTTGTCGCGGTCGACCTGGTCGAGCGGGCTGTAGCCCCAGCCGTCCAGCGTCCGCCGCCACATCAGCCATTCGTCGGGACTGGGATTCTCCAGCTCCGCGTCGGTCACCGGCCGGATGCGGTCCGCTTCCTGCGCGAAGGCCGGCGGCCCGGCCGCGACCGCCAGGACGACAGCCACGAAACTGCACACGATGAACGCGGGGCGGAACGGGCACGACGGCGAGCCGGATGCGAGCATGACGCCTCCTCTATGCGTTTCGAGATTCGCGATGATTATGTCGCTACTCCGGCAGCGCGAACACGAACAGGTTGTTGCCGCTGCTCGGGCGCAGCTCCGGCGTCAGATCGAGGAAGCGGCCGGTGCCGACGCCGACCGCGACGTACTGCCGGCCGTCGACCGCGTAGGTGACCGGAAACCCGGAGACCGGCGAGCCGAGGTTGATCTCCCAGAGGATCTCCCCCGTAGTGTCATCGAACGCGCGGAACCGGCCGTTGACGTCGCCCCCGAACACCAGCCCACCGCCGGTCGCGGCGAGGGCCATGGTGGCGGCCCGTTGCTCGTACATCCAAGTGGTCGCCCCGGTCTCCGCGGAGATCGCATGCACCGCCCCGACCTGGTCGGTGCCCGGCGCGAGCTGGCTGCGCCACGCGATCGCATAGAGCTGGCTGGCCTCCTCGTCGTCGAAGGTGCTGGCCCGCATCCGCGCGCAGACGTTCCGCAACGGCATGTACATCGTGTTGGTCAGGGGACTGTAGGCGCCGGCCTCCCAGTCCTTCCCGCCGCTGGCGTGCGGACAGGCCAGCACCGTCTGGCCCTGCGCGGTGAAGACCAGCTCCGCGTTCTCCGTCACGGCTCCGGTCGCCCCGTCGATGCCGCTGATCACGTTCTGGGTGATGGTCGGCGTGGCCCACAGAAACTCCCCGGTCTCCCGGTCCAGGGTGTAGACGACGCCCGTCTTGCCCGGGATGCCGGTCAGCACGCGGCGCTCCTCGCCCGGGTTCAGCCGCGGGTTGATCCAGCTCACCGCGGACGGATCCGGCCGCACCGCCGTGTCGACCAGCAGCCGTTCGAACGGGTGGTCGAGGTCCCAACTGTCGTTCAGATGCTGGTAGTACCAGACTATCTCGCCGGTGTCCGCATGCAGGACCAGCGTCGAGTTGTGGTACAGATGCTTCTTGTCGACCCCGCCCAGCATGAACTTCGGCGCCGGCGAGGTGACCGACGTGCCGACGTAGACCAGGTTCAGCTCCGGATCGACGCTCGGCACCATCCACGAGCCGACGTGCCCGCGCTGCTCGAACGGCACGTCGCCCCACGTCTCGTCGCCGAACTCGCCCGGCCCCGGAATCAGGCGCCGCCGCCACAGCTCCTCGCCGGTCGCGGCGTCGTGGGCGGTGATGACGCAGCCGAGCGGCCCGCCGCGCGGGTCGCAACTCCGGCCGGAGTACGCCTTGCCGTTGGCGACGATCGGGCCCGAAGTCTGGTTGGCCGGGTTCACCTTGTAGTCGAGGATCTCTGTGTCCCACACCACCTCGCCCGTCTCCGCGTGCAGGCCGATGATGTGGTCGTCCATCGTGGTGTCGATGATCAGCTCGCCGTGGATCGCGATGTTGCGGTTGGTGTCGATCAGGCTGCCGATCATGTAGTCGCCCAGATCGTCCGGACGGTCGCGGCGGTACTCCCAGATCAGGTCGCCGGTCACCGCGTCGATGGCCTGGATGACGTCGCGCGGGTTCGGCATGAACAGCACGCCGTCGCGGATCAGCGGCGTCCCCTGCTGGCGGCCCGGCGCGAGCGCCCGCGACCAGACCATCTGCAGGCCGGCGACGTTGTCGCGGTCGACCTGGTCGAGCGGGCTGTAGCCCCAGCCGTTCAGCGTCCGCCGCCACATCAGCCAGTCGCCGGGGCTCGGGTTCTCCAGCTCCGCGTCGGTGACCGGGCGGATGCGATCCTCCTGCGCGAAGATCGGAGACACCGTCGCAACCGCGAGGGCGACGGCAACGACGCCGCACGCGATGAACGCCGGGCGGAACCGGAACGACGGCCAGGCGGATACGGGCATGAAGCCTCCTCTATATGCGTTTCGAGATTCGCGATGATTATGTCGCTATTCCGGTAGGGTAATCGCGACTGTCACCCTAAGTAATTGCGAATGCGGGTACTTACACGAACAGCGCTAGAGCCGTTCCCACAGCGGTTCCCACGACGTCAGGAACGCGCGCTGTTCAGCACGCAACCCCGCAGACGCGGCCAGATTCTGCCTGACCTGTGTTCACCTCCTGCTGTCGACCGTTGCCAGTATCCAACTGTCGCTGCCGCACTCGACCGGCTGGTCCCGGGCAGCCGTCCGTTCGACAACGGCCGCCACGCGACCGCCACGCACGCGTCGATGTCCTGACCGAAGCCTGAGACCATCTGTCGGCGGCAGCACGTGCGTCGTCCGGCGGATCCTGGCGCAATCCGCGTGCCAACTGAACTGTACATGGAATTGAGCACGACACCCCATCTTCCATCTGGTGCCATGACGGGCTCCGCCACCATGACCTCCTTGACAACGACTGAAGACAGCACCTGGTCGCGAGCCCTGGAGCCGTATCCGAGCGCCCGCAGCAGAGCGCTCTGAACAGGTCGCGCTGGCTCACGATGCCCGCCAGGCGCCCGCGCTCGTCGAGCACCGGCAGGTGGCGGCAGCGTACGGTGCGCATCAGATCATCGGCTACCTGCAGGCGGTCGTTGCGGCCGAGGGTTCTCGGCCCCCGGCTCATCACGTCTCCGACACGCAGGATCCCGAGCCTGGAAGTGGTGTGGCAACTCGCGTCGGATCCGCCGGAATCCGACGCTCGAGATCCGCGAGTACTGGGAGCGGACGTGGCAGCAGGCCTACGTGAACCTGGTGCGCTGGATCATCGAGCCGCACCGGATGTCGCCGGACCGCTGGGTGACGCTGCGCGAGGTCTACCGCTCGACGCTCGACCCGGAGCGGATCGAGCGGAAGATCGCCGAAGTCGAGGCGCTGGTCGAGCCGCCTGGCTCACCATCGACCCGAAGCTGGGCTCCAGCATCATCGAGAGCCTCAGTGTCTTCCTCTCGGTCTTCCGACCTACCCGACGTCGCCGCGACGTTCTGCCCGCCGAAGCCGGCAAGGGAGCAAGCCGGCTCGCCCGCGGACCCGCCGACGCCGCCGTGTTCGCCGGCCGCCGTCGCGCGCCGGCTCCCGCCGCTCGACCAGGTGATCGACGAGGGCAAGGTCCTCGCCTTGAACATGCCCGCGGGGATAGACCGAGGCTGGGGAACCGACCTGGCCGAAACGAGACATCCACCCTGCACCGGCGGGGAGGCGCCGCACGGCAAGCGTCAGGGGGTGCCGTTGCGGTCGGGGACGGACGCCTGAGATGGCGGGTCTGGACCGCGAGCATGCCGGCGTCAGCGGCTATGGGGCCAGCCGGGTTGGACGCTCGGCTCACGTTGGTCAGGAATCCCAGGGACACCTGGTCCGGGTAGCCGCCCTCCGATGAGGCTGTCCCGTGGAGGGGCCCGAGCGTCCCATCAGCCGAAGATGCCGTCCCACCGCGTTCGACTCCGGACGGCGGGAGCCGCCACGGACCACCCGTCCCGGGCCGGCACCGCGGGTTCGCGGGCCGCCGGGACGACCGTGCACGCTACCCTGGCGCAGGCGGGTGTCTCATTCCGTGGCGCTTTAGGACTCGGTCCGAGTCGTGGTCAGCACCTCCGCACAGAACTTCTGGCCGGTGCCGCCTGAGTACCGGGAAACCTCGTTCTCCACGTCCACGGGTCGGGCCAATCGCCGCGAACGTGCGTCCATCCTGAAGACCGGGTAGCGCTGATGGAACGGCATCCGGGCTGACGGGACGCCCGGACCCGGCGGATGGGACAGACTTGCTCGAAGAGAACCGGGAGGGACAGGACCCGGAATCGCACGGTGCACGTAGCGGGTCGGGGCCCCGCGCGCGGGGGACGCGTTGCGGTTGCGTCGATGGAGTCGTGGAGTAGAAGAGGAATGCCGTCGGGCGAAACGCCGGCGCGACCGAGACCGCCGTAGGTTCGCTGGTGTCCCGCGCGCGTGAAGGGACCGCCAGCCAGCTGGCGGTGATGCGCATCTGTGGGTGGCGATCGCGCGGCTGGCGGTGGGGCATCCGGCCCGTCCTCGGCTCGGGAAGCCCGGTAGGGAACGTCGCGATGTGACCGGCGTGGCCTGGTGCCGGCGCTGCAGAGCACTCACCGGACGTCGCCGGTGCCCTCAGGAGCGACAGCGCCGGGGGCGGTCAGCCCGGTCAGTTCCGGTGGCGCAAAGCGCGAGTCATTACGCAGCTGACGATCTCGCTGCTGCTGCTCGTCGGGGCCGGCTTCTTCCTCCGCAGCTTTTCAACAGGTGCAGTCGGTCGACCCGGGCTTCGGCCGCGAGCCGACCGCCATCGAGACCTTCCTGACGCCGGTGGCCCGGTTCACGCCCGCCGTCCCGCTCCGGGTCGAATCGGCGTCCTCGCTACGACGGTCAGCCACGGCGTGAACCGCTGCGAGTAAGGGAGATAGACCATGTTGCGCGGCGCCTCGCCGAGCGTCCGCACCTTCGCGTCGCTCGCCATGCCGACGACGAGCCAGGGGGGATCGTCTTCGCGCCGCCGCACCGCCGGCCGACGGCGTCTCCGTCGGTCCAGCAGCGCCCGGCCATGGCCTCGCTGATGATAACCACGGGCTGGGTGTCCGGGCGGTCGGCGTCGTTGAAGTTGCGCCCGCGGAGGATCTCGATGCCTACCACCTCGAAGAACTCCGGCTCGACCGCGGCCCGGTATGCGATGAAGGCGCCGTGGTCTATCGGCGGCTCGAACCCGTCGACGTTGAAGTCGCTCGAGCTCGTGCTGAGCGGGTTCAGGTGCAGGTTTGCTGATGGCGCCGACCGCCTCGACGCCGGGGAGCGCCCGGAAGCGATCCAGCAGGCGCCGCGTGTAGACGCGCGCCTCGTCGCACTCGCGCTCCTCACCGCCGGGCGCGAGCTGGATCCCGATCTATGGGTCCTCGAGACGAAGACGAGGGACCGCCATCTGGCGCTGATGCGGCTGCCCCAGCAGCTCTCCGCCTTCGTCCTGTCGGCGTTCGGGGTGCGAGCGCTGGCACTGGCCGCGGTCGGCCTCTACTGCTTGGTCAGCTCCCGCGTCGCCCGGCGGACGGGCGAGATCGGCATCCGCATGGCGCTCGGCGCCGACAGCTCCCGCGTCGTCCGGGTGCTCGGCCCGGGTGGCCTCCAGGCTGGTCGTCATCGGCGGCGCGCTCGGACTGACGCTTGCCGCCGTCGCGACCCGGCTGCTGGGTGGGCTGCTATTCGAGGTCGACGCACTCGACCCGCTGACGTTCGTCGGGGTGCCGCTGGTGCTCGGCGACGCGGCACTGCTCGCGGCCTACCTGCCGGCCCGCCGCGCCAGCCGAGTCAATCCCGTCGCGGCGCTCCGGACCGACTGAGTGCGGGCGGCCCGCGCGCCACGGCTCCACGGCGTCGTGCAAGTTCACGAACAGTGACGATCTCCTGTCGCCTCAGAGACGGACTCGGTACTGCGGGCGGTCATCGACCCCACGATGGCTGGACTTCGCTGTCGGCAGGCGAGGTGTGGAGCGGCAGGACGCTCGTAGCGGGCGGCAGGGTGAACCTCGCAGGTCACGCCTTCGACCTCGTAGATGCCGGCACGCCGTGGACCGGGGCGCGCCAACCATCGTCGACATCGCCGGCGACTCGGCAACGTGATCCCGTTCACGTCGATGTCTTACGGGTCCTCGAACTCGTCGATCCGAGCTGGTCGGCTTTGCGTCGTCTCGATCAGCCAGACATGGAGCGCCTTGACGGTGGTGAGGAGTTGCTCGAGGGTGTACGGCGTCTTGTGAGGCTCGACGCTGGTCTCGCCTTCGAGCGGGGCCTCGTCGGCAGCGTGAATGATCAGCATCCAAGGGATCATGGGAACGGGCACGGGCCAGAACGCGGAGGCCACCGGTTTCTTGGGCGCATCGGGAAACCTCTCCCACCATGCTTTGGATACCGCGTCCCACGGCTCCGTATGAATGCACTCGAGGATCATCATGTCGTCGACGTTGTTCGCGTGCCATTCTCGTATCGCGATAGGGCACAACGCCTGCGCCTCTTCCTTCCAGCGCAGCGACCGGCCGTCCATGGGGGACTCGAACGGCTCCTCCGTCTCGGGATCCGCGCCGCGGATCCGCTGGGCCGTCGGCGCGACAGCGCCGCCGATGCTGCCGCGCAGGCCGATACAAGGCGCATGAGACCACTTGACGCCGGGAATGGCGGCGATCTCCTCGATCAAATCGAAGGCGGTGTCCGTGCCGAGGATCGTGTCGGCAAGGAGCTTGTTTCGAAGAGCGGTCCTCGTCATTTCGGGATCATTATCGACGGGATGGCGGGAACAGATCCGCAATGGAGCAACCGAAGTAGTTGGCGAAATTCCGCGCGTTCTAGACGGTGATGGTCCGGTACCGCTGGCGGGCGACGTCGCTGACGTAGGGCTGCGGCAGGCCGACGGCGTCCGCGACGGTCACCTGCGTGACTCCCGCCGACGAGATCGCCTTCGCCACGCGGTTGGTGCTTTGCCGAGGAGCGCAGAATCGCGAGCTGCTGCTTGGTCAGCATCTCGAATAGAGCTACACGTTTCGGACCATTCCCTGGTTCCCAACGGGATGCCACGGTGGCTCCGAGCGACATCGCCGAGGTCAAGGCCGACGAACGCCCGATGCGAATCCGGCGATCAGAGTCCAACGCATCCCGTCGAGCCTGCAGAAACGACGCGGCGGCGGTAACAACCGGTGCACGTCGCGTCACTCCTCCGCCTTGGCCTCACGCCGCGATGCCCAGTACTTCCGCATCCGGTCAGCAACCGCTTGGCGCTGTTCCTCGGTCATTGTTCGCTTCCGCTTGGCGACCACCTTGAGTGGCTTCTTCCTGCCGCGCCCGGTGGGCGCAGGGGCATCCGCCCCTTCGAGCGCCTCGATCGCACGCTGTATCGCGACGAGCTGAGTCCTGAGCGATTTCTCCTCATCCTTCAGGGCGTCCAGAATTCCGCTTTTCGACATCGTGATCCTGCTTCCTTGGATGCTACCCGCCAGACCATGGCGCCGGACCCCGATCCGTACGCACACCCACGGCCGCCGCCCGGGGCGGCGCTCAGCGTCCGGCGGATACGCGTTGCTGCCGGCGCGCAGCTCCGGATTCCGTCACAGCCGCGCCCGCTTCCTGGAGGTAATCGGCCGCTGCACGCATCTGGGCGGCGGTCCACACCGGCTACTCGCGCCGGTCGGGGAACCCCGGCACGCCGGCCCCGGGCAACCGCGGCCGCCGCCGCTTCGGACGAACCGTACCGGTCGCACAACGCCAGGAACCGCATGGCCGTCTCGACCGACGGCAGCGCGTCATCCTGACCGATGTCGATGTCGCGGTCGTCAACCTGCATTGACAACTTCCCGAACCCGTTATCGGTCATGCCCGACGCCCTCTACATCCCCGGCGCGCCAAGTCTGGATCGCCCACTGAAGGACAACCTCTCCGATCCGCGCTGCTCCGCGCAACACAGCCCCTCCCTCACCGCGTGCCGCCCGGTCGATCGCCGTTCACGGTCGCGCCGGTGCACGGAACTCCCGCCGGGCTTCCCGAGCCCAGGGTCGGCCGGATACGCCGCCTCCAGCCGAGCGATCTCCACCCGAAGTCGCACTACCATCCGTCGGCTCGCCGAGCGGTCCGCTCCCGCAACTCCGTCGTCAGCAGCCGCACACCTGGGATGACCCGCGGTCGCCTTGCTGCGCCTGCAGGGGGTGTGAAGAGGAGCGTGGCGGCCGCGATGATGACGAGGAGGAACGACGCAGCGTTGTGAGGCAACACTTCATCGGCGACCTGCAGATGGTCGTCGCCGCCGAGGGTCCTCGGTCCTGTACCTGTCCGTGGCTGGCCCAGGTGGTCTCGTAGAATCCCGACCAGAATTGCACACGGAATTGGTCATGGCCAAGCGCCGGTGTTCATGGAATCCCTTTGGCAACAAGGCTGTCATCCGAAGTTGGCGGATTCCGCACCGAACTCCAGGCATCAGATCCACGGCCGTACTTCTTGGCTATGCCTCACCGATGACCTCTCCAAGAAGCGCCGCACAGACGGACTTCCCATCGTCGCCGAGGCCGCCGAGCGCGTGTTGGAGCACAAGCGGAACGGCTGGTGGCACGCGCAGAACTCGTGGCGAAGCATGGGACGGTACACGTGCCCCCGCGTGGACCGCCGGCCGGTCTCCGAGGTCAATACGACCGACGTCCTGAAGATCCTCACGCCGATCCGGCGCGTCAAGGCGGAGATGTCCGCGCCGTCGCGCCAGCTTCGACCAGCAATGGCGCACTCTCGGAAGGGCAGTGGGAGCGAATGCCCAGCACCCAGCCCGGCCCGCTGGCACGCTCGGCGCGGTCCTCGATGACCTCGGTCAGGTCGCGCCACGGTGAGCAGCGACCGCTCCCACGACACGAGGTTGGCGCGTACCATCGGTCGCGAGCGCTGGAACCGCGTGTTGGACCACTTCGGCCATGTTGTGTTGGCAGCGGTTGCCGCGGTCGCGACCCGTCGACCCGCCGCCGACGCCGCACTGAACGTGGTGCTAGCGCAGCGCGGGGCAGCGCCCAGGCGCTGGACGCCCGCCCCCTGGAGAGGGTCAGCGCCTGCTACGGCGCAGCGGTCGCAATCAGTCATTCGCGGAGCTACGCGTACCGGTACGCCCGCAATCATCGATTCGGAAGGGCTTCTTCGAGCAGTTCGTAGTCAGTAATGAGATCCAGCAGCTCGCGTGCCTTTCCTCCGAATTGCATCGGAACTAGCTTCTCCGTCACCAACCCCGAGCGCAACTGCAGCCGATCTACTGTCATGCCCGTGAACTCCGCGAGCCGTTCGCGGTTGCCTTCCAGACAAGATATGCGGTCGAGATGCTTCTGCAACGGTGAACGCGTCGTCCCCACAGTCCCGACTGAGTATTCCGCCAAGCGCTCTCCGATCTCACCTACGGTGCGGTCGAAGCGCAAACTCTTGCACTCGATCGCGCAAACTAGGCCAGTCGCCTGCTGCCAGGCTAGGAGTCTGCGCCGCAGAAAAACAGATGCGACAATTGTAGGCGAGCCGACGACGAAAGGACTCGATGTCGACCACATTCCGCCCCTATGTGCCTGACCAGTCGCTGCTGTTGCCGCCCGACGTGCGGGAGTGGCTGCCCGAGGGCCACTTGGCGCACCATGTCAGCGATCTGGTGGACGGTCTGGATCTGACGGCGTTCTACGCTCTGTACGAGGGGGACGGCCGTCGCAACGCGCCGTATGAGCCTCGGATGATGGTGAAGGTGCTGCTCTACGCCTACGCGACGGGGGTATTCTCGTCGCGCCGGGTCGCTCGGAAGCTGGAAGAGGACGTTGGTTTCCGGGTGCTGGCGGCGGGCAACTTTCCGCAACACCGGACGCTGTGCGAGTTTCGGCGGCGGCACCTGGAGGATTTCCAGGCGCTGTTCGTGGAGGTGGTCCGTCTGGCGCAGGAGTTGGGTCTGGCGCGCTTGGGGAAGCTGTCGATTGACGGGACGAAGGTGCGCGCGAACGCGAGTAAGCGCAAGGCGATGAGCTACGACCGGATGCAGGCAGAGGAACAGCGCCTGGAAAGCGAGATCGAGGCGCTGTTGCGTCAGGCGGATGCGGTTGACGAGGCCGAGGACGCGCGCTTGGGCGCGGAGGTTCGGGGCGACGATCTGCCGGCGGAGTTGCGTCGGCGAGAAGAGCGTCTGGCGGCGATCCGGGAAGCGAAGGCGCGTCTGGAAGCGGCGGCTCGGGCGGCGGACGACGCGCGGGGTCGGCAGCCGGGGCAGGATCGGAACCCGAAGGGCGGTCGGCCGTACAAGCGGGCGTATGGCGAGCCGGACGAGAAAGCGCAGAGCAACTTCACGGACCCGGAAAGCTCGATCATGAAGACGAGCAACGAGGGATTCCAGCAGTGCTACAACGCGCAGGTGACGGTGGACGCGGAGCACCAGTTGGTGGTGGCGACGGACCTGACGGCGAACGCGAGCGACCAGGGTGAGTTGCCGGTGTTGCTCGACGCGGTAAAGGAGACGTTCGCCGCGCAGCCGGAGACGGTGCTGGCCGATGCGGGGTACTGCAACGAGCGGGACCTGACGGACCTGGAAAAGCGGGGCATTGACGGGTATGTGGCGCTGGGCCGGGAGGGTAAGCAGACGGCTACCCGTGATCGGGAGGCCCATCCGGCGACGGCTCGCATGGTGGAGAAGCTGGCGACGCCGGCGGGCCGCACGGCGTATGCGGAGCGCAAGTGGTTGTCGGAGGCTCCCAACGGTTGGATCAAGCACGTGCTGGGATTTCGGCGCTTCAGCCTGCGCGGACTCGCGAAGGTGCGGTGCGAGTGGGACCTGGTGTGCCTGGCGTTGAACGTCAAACGCCTGCAGCCGCTGATGGCGGCGTAGAAGGCGGGATATGAGGCTCCCAACGGCGACAAATCGATGCGCATCGCGGTCTCTGGCGGGCCATGCGGCCCGCGAGGACCGAATTTCGTCATCTGTTCGCCAACTACCGAAAATCCACCCCGCCCCGCTGACCGGCGAAGTCGCCCCGACACGTGACTCAGGTCGTGGGCCGGCGACCCGTTGCGTGCCGCAAATCTCCTGCGGCGCAGACTCCTAGCCCGGATCATTCAGTGCGCCGTGACAAGGCGCTATTCCTCAGCGGGTGCGAATCCCGCCCGGCAACTGTCGCTCCAGCCGGTAGCAGTCGGAGCGGACGATGGAGGTAACGACATCGGCTGAAGCACTCCGACGACAAAGGGCCGCCCTGGGCGGTTCAGCGACCACGCGGGCCACAACGCGAGTAAACGCCGAGCAGGCCTCGAAACGGGTAACGCGGAAGCCGACCCGCCTGAATAACGGGGAAGGCTGCCAGCGGTCGGGAAGCGAGCGACGCGAGCACCGACCGGTTCCGCCGGGGTAATGGCGGTAGCACGCGTGGAAGAGGGGAATGGACGCAACACGGGAAGCCCTGCCGGCGGCGTGGCACGCGCCAACCGACGACCCGTGAGGGCAAGGTCGGGCCGGCCAGGGTGGCGGAGAAGCCCGTACTACCGTTGAAGCCGGGCAATGCCGGCCGAGGGAAGGGGCTTCAGGTGGAAGGGATGGCGAAAGGGAACAGGCTCCGGGAGTGGCCGAACGGCCTATCACCCCGATGAATGAGCAGGAATGCCAGACGTCATCACATGCATAAGCGAAGGGGACGACCCGCGCGGTCGCCGTCGTCAGGGCGTCAACAGGTCTGACGACGCACCGGCCGGCCAACGCCAGGGTGTGAGCCGGGTGCCACGGCTCGCAAGACCCGCCCGCTGGTCGCAACCGGACAGCCCGTGTGCGAGCCGCATGATTCCACTGGAGAGCCCGGTGCCGGAAATCGGCACGCCGGGTTCGGAGAGCGGGGGGAGGAAACGTGCCCATGGGACTCGGACTGCGGCCCGGTGCGAAAGCGCCGGATGAGCCACCGACTCCCTACTGGTTACGCGCCTCCCCTCGACTCTACTGAGGGGTCGTGACCGACCACCGGCAGGGTGTGATCGGCTCGCGAATCGGGCGGCACAAGCGTCTGGGTCACGCCGGCGACCGGCGATGGCGTGGTCGAGCAGCAATACGACGCACGATGACCGTCATGGAGGGCTGGTCAAAGACAGCTTCGCCGTGATAGCGGCCGTGCACGCGGGTCCGGACTCGCGTTGGACGCGTTACCCGGCGCGCGCCCCGAGGGAAAGGGCGATCTTGCGCCACGCGTCGAGATTCGGCGTCGAGCGCGGCAGATGCAGGACGAGGCGGCGGACGGAGCTGACGACGTGGACGCTGAGCTTGAGCAGCCGATCGCGCAGCCACATCACCTGGGTTCGGGCACACGCGGTGCGCGCCGCGTGCAACCGCAGTTCCTGCATGAGCACGTAGGCTGCGGCGGTCAGAAAAACGCGCAACTGGTTCGCCCGGAGTCTGCAGCAGCTCGTGCGGTCGAGCTGCAGGTCCTTGAGTTCCTTGATCCGGTTCTCGACGTCGCCACGGGCGCAGTAGACCTTCTCGTAGAGAAAACGCGGCGTCTGCCGCATGTTCGTCACCACGAAACGCGGGTTGTCCCGCGGCTCGCGGTCCCCGAGACGGACGACTTCGGCCTTGATGATGACCCGGCGCGCGTCGCTCCACGTGCCCGCCGCATAGTCGGTGTCCATGTAGAGATGCTCGGTCTGCTCGCTGCGCGCCCGCGCCACCAGCATCGCCGGCTCGGCGTGCCGCAGCAACACGGCGTTGCTCGCCATCGCCACCACGTAGTCGAGCCGCGGCTGTGCACCCAGGAAGTCGAACAGCGCCGGGGACGCAAAGCCGCCGTCGAGCCGAACCAGAAAGCGCGCCCGTGGAAACGCACAGCGCAGCAGCGGCAGCAGCCGTGCCAACAGGGCCACGCCCCCTTCGGAGGCGACCGCCTTGCCGTGCCGCAACACCGCCGAACACAGATACTGCTCGGGTTCGCGGTCGAACGTCAGGAACGCGAGCAGCGGCAAGTAACACCAGTTGTCATAGTACCCATTGAAGAGGCTGTACTGCTGGGCGCCGTGCGTCGGGTCGTCGGTCGGGTCCAGATCGATCGTGATACGCTGAACCCGCCCCAGCCGGCGGCGGTGGCGCTCGACAACACGCGCCGCCAACTCGCACCCCATGTCGTAGAGCGCGCCGCGGCCGGCCGCGTTCTCGAACCGCGACAGCGTCGGCTGCGAGGCCAGTGACTCGCCCGCCACCGGGTCGCGGCCGAGCAGCAGCTTGTGGATGGGGTCGTCGGCGAGGTGCTCGGCATCGTTGCAGTCGGGATGGCCGCAGGCGATGCCGAAGATGCGCTGGCCGATCAGGTCCGCGAGCGTGTGCCGAATCTTCTCCGGCGCGCGCTTGTCGCTCAGGCACCGGGCGAACGCCTTGACCAACCCGTACACGCGCTCGGCCGCCTTGAGCAGGACCGCCCCGCCGTCGGAGCTTGCCTGCTCCTGGTTGAACTTGGCGAACAGTGGCTTGTCGAACAGATCCGGGAACAGAACAGTCTGTGGTCCAGTGTCGGTCGTCACGCAGGGGCCTCCGTGGTGGCTAAAATGCCTGTGGATACTGCATTTTTACCATACGGAGGCTCTTGTGTCTCTACCTGGATCGGGCCCTTGGTGCATGATCCGGGTTAATGACACCGAGCAGTCGGTGTATATCTCCCTTCTCAAAATTCGTCGTTTGGAACTGCTTCAGTGGACCTGTAAGATCGGTGTTGGTGATTCCGAATAAGACTGGACAGACATGAGACTTTTCCAAGCTCTTTGATAGAGCGCCAGCTTCAAAAAGAAGCCAATCACTATGAATATTGTCCCGGGTGACGCAGAGGATGCCGACCTGCGATTCTGAGAGTTCTTTCGCGATATCGGTCGACCAAAGCGTTCCTTTCTCGATGTCTGATGGAGTGAAATATGGCGTAACGAGTTGGAGGACGCCCGGAAGCCAGTCTCGAAGAGCCTCACCAAGCCTCTTACTGGGCTGGCCTGACCAACTGATGAACACCTTCATGCCTGCGTCTCCAAATGCAAAGGTCTATTCTGTGCGGTAGAATCCAGTGACTAAACTATCTCAAAGGCGTGAATGTTGTCAAGATCGTCACGCAACAGGCTCGTGAACGCATCGCTGGTAAACTGCACATCCTGATCCGTGTTGAATATCTCCGGCCTCGGATAGGCGCGCTGGTTCGAGCACGTCTCGGCAGAACTGTTCGTCCAGCGTGACCGACAGCTCCCAGGCCAGGACGTACCTGCCTGCGCCAGTTCAGGATCGGCATCAAATGGACGAATCCCGAGCGAAGTCGAAAGTAGGTGATGTCGCAACTCGACACTTGGTCGACCCGCTCGAACTCGATGTCGCGCAGCAGATACAGGTACACCCGGTGCGCGGGGTGCGCGGGACGGGTCTGACTCAACCGCGGCGTCGGACCTGCCGCCTGGATGCCCCATCAACCACATCAGGCGCCGCGCCCGCTTGCGGCTCACCGTCCGCCCCTCGCGCTGCAGGGGGCCGCCAGCAACAGGCGCGACCCGTAGTACAACGGGGTCGCCGTGTACATCTCGTGGACCGTGTGCCTCAGTGCCGACGCGGTCGAGCTCACCGGCGGGGCCGGTAAGTAGATCGACGCGCGGAAGATTCCCAGCAGAGCACATTAGCGTTTGACGTTCAGTTCTGAAGGTTGAGCTGGATCGGTTGCAGCGAGAACAGCGAAACACGAACTGGTCGACCCCTGATCCCCGTGCAGCGGTCGAACCGGGGCGCCCAGCGAGTGCGGGACACCTACCGGAGAATTCGAAGGCACGCAGCCGCGCTTCGGACCAATTCGGCAGACACTCCCCGCTCGAGGGCACGTCAATTGTGTCGGCTCCCGGCCATCTCAGACCGGCCCCTTTGGTGCGGCGCAGGTACTCCTTCACGGTCGACGGCGAGGTCAAGCTCCGGGCTATAGGCCGCGTGTTCCACATCAGCGCGCTGGCGTCGGCAGGGTTTGGCCTGCCGACGCGGAACGAAGCGCGTGCGCACGATCGGTCGAGGAATGGAGCACAGCCCGCATGCCCGGTTTTCGGTACCTGGCGGACGGAAACGATGTGAATTTGCGGGCAACCGGATCTTGCTCGACTTCACCGATCCCCCGTATGATCTCGTTTTCAGGTTGGGGCGGTCCGCAGGAGGGCGCATGGTCGACTTCAATAGGCTCAGAACCAGAAAGCAGAAACCAAGAGTCATCGATCCACTCGAAATCTTCCGACGCCTTCCGAAAGCATCTGGCATCAACGATTTGTATACGAGCCAGGCGGAAGTCCTCCAGAGTTGGTTCGAGCGCCGAAGCGAGCGCGACACTGTTCTCAAGCTGCATACTGGTGGCGGTAAGACACTGGTTGGCCTTCTTGCGGCACAATCAACACTCAACGAGTTGTCGGAGCCGGTGTTGCACCTGACGCCTACGCAACAACTTGTTCAGCAGACTCTCGAAAAGGCGCAAGCTTACGGTATTCCCGCGGTCCCATACCCAAAGGGTCAGCCGCTCAGCGATGAGTTTCTCAATGCACGAGCCGTCATGGTAGCTACCTATAAGGCTCTGTTTAACGGCCAAAGCAAATTCGGTGTGCGTGGCCAGAAACAACCGATACAAGTCGGGGCAATCATCCTGGATGACGCGCACGTCGCGGTCTCGGTTGTGCGCGACTCCTTCACCCTAACAATTGACACAAGCGAAGAACGGACACGGTACGAAAGCCTGGCGGAATTGTTTCGGCGAGCCTTTAGGACAGTGATCGATACAAAGTTGTCAACTTCATCGGGGTAACAGTTTGTAATTCCATTCCCCGTGAAACGCATCGGGGACCAGCGCGAGTGCGTCCATCTGTTCCTTGGTCACCGTAACGCCCGTCGGATACTCCCCGGCGTCGAGTTCGGCCCGGACCCGGAGCCCGGTGGCTGTCCGGACGTTCCCGATGCGGTCGACGATGGTCTCGTACGTCGTCAGCGGGGTGCCGCGCCAGTTCGCCGTGATGTGACAGAAGAGCCGGTGCTCGATCTTGTTCCACTTGCTGGTGCCGGGTGGAAAATGACTCACCTCGATGGTCAGTCCGGTCTCGTCGGCCAACTGTTGAAGCGCATGCTTCCAGGCGCGCAACCGATACCCGTTGCTCCCGCCCGCATCGGCCGTGATGAACAGGGTCGTGGCCTCGGGGTAGGCGCCGCAACCCATCTGATGCCACCAGTGTCGAATCGACGCCACCGCGAACGCCGGTGTGTCGTGGTCCCAGCCCACGCTCACCCAGGCTTCGTTGCGCGCCATGTCGTAGACGCCGTACGGAATCGCCTTGCCCTCGGCGTCGGTCGGGAAATCATGCACCAGCACCGCCGGCGGCGTGCCCTTCGGCTGCCATTCGCGCCCGCCGTTCTTGAAGTTCCCGACCAGCTCTTTCTTCTTCGTGTCGACCGAGATCACCGGCTGGCCGGCGGTCAGATGCGCGTCCGCGGTCTGGTTGATGTGCTCGAACTGCGCGTTGCGGTCCGGATGCGTGGCGCCTTCCTGCCGCTTGCGCGGCGATTGCAGCCGGTAGCCCAGGCGGTGCAGCAGCCGGCCCACAGTGGTCGAACTCACCCGCCACCCCTGCTCGTTCAGCGCCGCCGCCAGCTTTGCGCGACTCTTGCACGTCCAGCGCAGCGGCGAGGTCGGGTCTCCGCGCGTCAGCGGATCCACCAAGGCTTCGAGCGCGGCCTGGATGCCGGGTTGATCCTGCTGGATGCGAGGCCTTCCGCCTCCAGGGCGTCGGATGCGGTCCGTCGGCGCCTCGTCGCGGGAAATCTCCCGGCGTCCCTTGCGAATCGTCTCCCGAGCCAGACCGGTGGCCGACGAAACCACCGCGTCGCCGCCGTAGCCGATAGCGCGCGACTCGGCCGCCGCCCACCGGCGGCGACTGCGCTCGTCCAACACGGGCTCGACGGCGGCATACTTCGCAACAAGGGTCGCTTCCAGCTCGATGTCTCGCTTCATACCTCCAGTATGACCAGAAAATCGGCAGGTGACAAACTAGTTTAGGGCAGTGTCCTTAGGGACATGGATCGTGTTGGCACCTTCGATGATGTTGTAGGCGGCAAGGAGAACATGACACTTGAGATTCCGTATTGGGCGTGGCACGAACAGATTGATGCCGTGCGGGAGCAGTTGCGGGCAGAGGCTCATTCACGGGCTTTCGTGTGGCCGTTGCTTAGGGATCATCTTCACCTATGAGCCTCTTGCAAAACCCTTGGTCGGCCGGGTTTTCCTACCCGAGGCAGAGGGAACGGACGGTCAGCGGGGTGGGACGCAGCGTTCGTAGGATTAGGATAGCAGCCGTCACCGGCGCCGGGGAACCGGAGACACGGGGTCTCAAGGGACCTCTGGGACCTCCCGGTCGGTTATGAGGGCGAGCGCGCGCGACGAGACGTGGCGCATTTCCCTCACGACCCGTTCCAGTTCGCGGTTGTTCTCGAGCCACTCCTGGTAGAGGGCGAGTTCGTCTTCGGAGAGCAGCAGGCTGACCGTTTTTCCGCGCACCTTGTGTGTCCAGTAGCGGTACGGGCCGTGACGCGCGTCCGGGTCGCGGTGGCAGCGGCAGGCAGGCTTCCCGCACGTGAGACGGCGGGTCTGGATACTGCCCTGGCGGACAAACCCGAGCGTTTGCAACTCCGCCTTGAGCGCATCGTATTGTTCGCTGTACCGGCGCATCGGGTTCCGGCGGCCCATCGGTTCCCTCCTTGACCTCACTCCTACACTACTATATATAGTAGGCGCTGGGAGCAGTCAAGCCATGCAGAACCTGCGCGCCTCGTTCGCCGCCTACTGGGAGTCAATCCAACAGGGCCTGTTTCCCCGGTTGGAGCAGGTGTTGGGTTCGCTGACCGAGAAACAGCAGCAGTTGGTGCAGACCCTCGAGGTGATCCGTATCGAGCAGATGATTCCCTCGCGCTTGCGGATGCCGGGCCGCCCCCGCAAGGACCGCGCGGCGGTGGCGCGCGCCTTCGTCGCCAAGGCGGTCTACGACATGCCGACCACGCGCCTGCTGCTGGACCGGTTGGCCACCGACGTGGTGCTGCGCCGCATCTGCGGCTGGGAGCGGCGGCGCGAGATGCCAAGCGAGTCGGTCTTCTCTCGCGCCTTCGCCGAATTCGCCCACTCCCAGTTGCCCCAGCGCGTGCATGAAGCGTTGCTCCGGAAGACGCACGGCGACCGTTTGGTGGGCCATCTGTCCCGAGACTCGACGGCCATCGAGGGGCGCGAGAAGCCGGCCGCGAAGGAGAAGTCGCCTCCGCCGCCCAAGCGCAAGCGGGGGCGGCCGAAGAAGGGTGAAGAACGGCCCAAGACACGCAAACGCCTCGACCGGCAACCGAGCATGACCCTGCAGGAGATGCTCGACGACCTGCCGGCCGAGTGCAGTGTGGGCACGAAGAAGAACAGCAAGGGCTACAGGGACACCTGGGTCGGCTACAAGTTGCACATCGACGTGGCCGACGGCCAGATTCCGGTCAGTTGCATCCTGACGTCCGCCTCGCTGCACGACAGCCAGGCCGCCGTTCCACTGGCCACCCTGTCGGCCCAGCGGGTGGACAATCTGTATGACCTGATGGATGCCGCCTACGACGCGGTGCAGATCGCGAGCACAGCCGCGCACTCGGCCACGTCCCGCTGATCGATATCAACCCCCGCCGTGACACTGCGCTGGCCGAAGAACTGCAGACCGAAGCCCGGCGCCTGAAGCGTCTCGGCTTGCAGCTTCCCGAACAGGTTCGGTACAACGAACGCACGGCGGGTGAGCGCGTCAATGGCCGACTCAAGGACGAGTTCGGCGGGCGCCACGTCCGAGTCCGCGGCAACGCGAAGGTGATGTGCCACTGCATGTTCGGCGTGCTGGCGCTCACCGCCGACCAGCTCCTGCGGCTGGTGACGTAAACCAACGCCTCGCCGGCCAACGCGCATCCCCTTCCGGTCGCCCGACAGGCGTCAGTCACCAACCGGTGTCTCCAACGCCCGGTGGGAAAACCCTCGAACTCCCTGATTTCCGCCTCTTGGGTCGCCGCCGGTCCTCCCGCCCCGCATTCTTGGTCGGGATCCAGGCAAAACGATGTTCACCAGAAGAACTTGTGCTCCGAGCCGAGCTACGCCAAGAGTTTTGCAAGCGGCTCCTATGTCATGCCATTGTTGGCCAGACGCCACCCAATCGTCCATGAGCTGGCGTCTCCGTTCGAACAGGTCCGACCGCGCGTAGGCCGCCTCGCCCTTGTTCTGGCGACCTGCGCCAGCGCCGCCTCGATCACCTCGCGCGCTGGTGATCTGTCTCCTCGGCCGCCCAGTTCCGCAACGACGACCGGAAGCCGTGCGCCACGGCCGCGATCCGACGCTGCTAGAGCATCTTGGGCAGCGTCGACGCGGAGATCGCCTTCCCCGCTCCGCATCCGGAACACGCGCGGACTCCCGTCGCCGAGCGTCCGCGCGCCGTCGAGAATCTCCACCGTCCGGCGGCGCAGCGGGACCCGGTGACCGCGTTTCGCCTTCATCCGCGCAGCGGAAAAAGATGCCGATTCGGAACTGCCGGGCCCGGTTCGGGAGCCGGGCGCGCTGTCGCTGGTTTTCAGGTCGCCGAGCTCGACGAGAAGATCGCGGAGCTGGAGAAGGAACTGCGTGAGCGGGCGCGCGAAGACGAACAGACGGTGTGGCGGGCGCATTCCCGATTTCCCGGAGCAGTGTGTAGGCAAAGATGGACTGTGAGGCTGGGGGAGGTTGAGCCGGTCTTCGGACAGACGGGGAGGGTGGTACTGGACATTACGGCTCGGACTGCCCATGATGGTGCGTTGAAATGGACAAGAGCGCCATCGACACCCCGAGCCGCGAGGTCGATCTTGGCAACATTCCCGTCCACCTGCGCACTGCCCTCCGGCGGGCGCTGGAGTTTGAGGCGCGTGCTCCAGCGCCCAGGTCGGCAGAGGAAGCGGAGCAGTGCGAAGAGCAGCTGCGGGCCATCGCGGACGAGTTCTTCGGCGCCCTCCTCACCCCCGTGCTGCAACGCGCGGTGCGCTCCGCCGCGGTTGGCGACGCGGCGAGCGCCCTCGTGCGCCACCTGCCCCGGCGGATGCGGAGCGACGGCCTGGAGACCGTCAACGTTCGCACCTCCCGGGGCACGACGGTGCCGGTCACGACGCCGTACTACCGCGAGAAACACGCCCGTCGGGCGAAGCGGAGGCCGGGACTCTACCCCATAGGCGCTAACTTGGTTTCGCGACATGGCCGGCGTATCCTGGCATGTGGATGCATGACACGGAGGCCGGCACGGTGGACGAGGACTGGGATGTGCTGGTGTCGTTCTTCCCTCAGGACTGGCGCGAGTTGGCGCAGGACACCGGGGCGTTGAAGGGGCTGCGCAAGGACAAGACGGTCGACAACCTCCTGCGGACCCTCCTGCTGCACCTCGGCTGCGGACACTCGTTGCGGGAAACGGTGGTTCGGGCCCGGCAGGCGCATCTGGCGGACCTGTCCGACGTGGCGCTGTTGAAGCGGCTGAAGAAATCCAAAGGGTTGGTTGCACGCGCTGTGTGTCCGCCTGTTCGAGGAGCAGGGTCTGGCGGTCATCCCCGGAGGCGCGTTCCAGGTGGTCCGGGCCGTGGATGCGACGACGGTGAAGGAACCGGGCCCGAGCGGGTCGCTGTGGCGCCTGCACTACAGCGTGGGCCTGCCGTCGCTGGCGTGCGACTTCTTCAAGCTGACGGGGACCGAGGGGCCGGGCACGGGAGAATCGTTGGCGCAGTTCCCGATCCGCGCCGGCGACCATGTGCTGGCCGACCGCGGCTATTCGACGGCCCGGGGCATTCGCCACGTGGTCGACGCGGGCGGGCGGCTGATTGTGCGTGTCAACACGGGGTCGCTGCCGCTGTGCACGACGGCCGGGCGGCCGTTCGACCTGCTTGCGGCGGTGGGGTCGGTCACGCGTCCGGGCGCCGGCCGGTCCTGGGCGATCACGGTCGCGGTCCCGGGCGACGATGGCGGCCCGGCCGGCAAGATTGCGGGCCGGGTCTGCGTGCTCCGCAAGTCGGCGGAAGCCATCCGCTTGGCGCACCTGAAAGTCCGCCGAGACGCCGCCCGCAAGGGCAACCAGGTGCAACCGGCCACGCTGCGCTTTGCTGAGTACGTGATCGTCTTCACGACCTTTCCCGAGCCACCCTTTTCCGCCGCGGACGTGCTGGAGTGGTATCGCCTGCGCTGGCAGGTCGAATTGGTGTTCAAGCGCTTCAAGTCGCTGGCCCAGTTGGGGCACGTGCCGAAGTACGACGACGACAGCGCCAAGGCGTGGCTCTACGGGAAACTGTTCGTGGCGCTGCTGGTGGAGAAGCTGATCCACCACGCCCGCGCGATTTCCCCCTGGGGCTACGACGTGCCGGCGCCGGCGCCCCCCGAGCGCGTGGCGTGACTTCAAGTTCGTGCTCAACCAGGTCACGCGCGCCATCGAACCGCCGCTCCCGCTGGCGCGCATGATCAGCGACTGGCGAACGATCTCCGGCGAGCTGGCGGAGCCGCCACGTCGCCGACAGCCGCAACTCTCCGCGTACTTCGGCTGAACTGAGCTGCCGGAGGACCATAGGGCCTTAACAAGTTAGCGCCTATGGGACTCTACCCCGCCTTGGTGGTGCTGGGCATCTACGACCGGTGCACGCCGAAGCTGGCCTCCGATGCAAGCCGCGCGGTCGCCATGCTCAGCTCGCTGGCCGAAGCGCAGGCGCAGCTCCGCTCCGACGGCATCGCCCTGGATATCAAGACCCTCCGCTCGACCGCCTATCGCTACGCTGCGCGGGCCCGAGCGGCCCAGCGGAGCGCGGCGTGCGGCCTGCTGGACCGCGTGACCGGGAAGCGGGTGGTCGTCTCCCTCGACGGGGGCCGCGTCCGCGTGAGGCGCAAGAAGCGTGGCCCCAAGACGAAGAAGGGGCGCAACCGATTCCATACCGACTGGAAGGAACCGAAGCTCCTCATCCTGTACGTCGTCGGCGACGACGGGCGACCGTCTCAGACGGGGGCCCCGATCATCGACGGCACGCTCCGGGGACCGGAGGCGGTCTTCGCCCTGCTGTTGTCGTACGCGCGGCAGATCGGCCTCAACGCCGCTGACAAGGTGCTCTTCATCGCCGACGGCGCGCCCTGGATCTGGCGACGCCTCCAGCGCCTCATCGCCGCGCTCGGGCTCTCGCCGACACAGGTGCTGGGGCTGATCGACTTCTATCATGCCGCAAAGCAACTCTCCGACGCGGTCAAGCTGCGCCGCTGGAGCGCGACGCAACGCACCCGCTGGCTCAACCGCACGCGGGGGCTGCTCAAGCGAGCACGGGTGGACGAGGTGATCACGGCCCTGCGGGAGCTGTGCCGCGGGCGCACGGCCGGCAAGATCCGCACGCACCTCAACTACTTCCTGAAGAACCGTCATCGTTTCGCCTACACCACAATGGTCGGGCTCGGGCTTCCGCGGGGCAGCGGTGCCGTCGAAAGCGCCATCCGTCGCGTCATCAATCTCCGCATCAAGGGCGCATCCATCTATTGGCTACCGGAGAGCGTCGACGCGATTCTTCTCCTGCGGTCTTTCTATAAGTCCGGCAGATGGAACTGTTTGCAGCGGATGGCCATGACGCCGGTGGGTGTGATGCGCGTGACCGGGAAATCGGGAATGCGCCCCGGTGTGGCTGATTTGCGTCCCGGGAATCGGGCCGCTGTCGGCGATGGCGATCCAGGCCTTCGCAACAGGCTTCAACCCGACCCACTCCTGTTTCAGGAGAGCCCAGAATTTCCATTTCGCCATTGACCAGCCTTCGGCTAGAATACGGCTTGTTGATTGTCCTGGGCGCGAGCACTATTGGGCTGGTGCCCCGCCGATACGAATGGTGGAGAAGTCGAGTGAGTGGACCGACCGGGCTCATTGCGTATCCAAAATTTCCTGATGTTGTCGGTTAGACAATCCGATTGGCGTTGAGCCAGCTTCGTGAGCGTTCAGGACACGAAGGCTTGTCTAGCCCGGAAAATTCGTGGCGTGTTCTGATTCCGGTACAGACACAAGAGCCCCCGTGTGGTACAAGCGCAGTGTTAACAACCACTTGCGCCACCACGGAGGCCCTTGCGTGACGACCGACACTGTACCACAGACTGTTCTGTTCCCGGATCTGTTTGACAAGCCGCTGTTCGCCCAGTTCAACCAGGAGCAGGCCAGTTCCGACGGCGGGGCGATCCTGCTGAAGGCCGCCGAGCGCATCTACGGCCTGGTCAAGGCGTTCGCCGGGTGTCTGTTCGACAAGCGGGCGCCGGACAAGACCCGGCACTCGCTCGCGGACCTGATCGGCCAGCGCATCTTTGGCATCGCCTGCGGCCATCCCGACTGCAATGATGGCGACCGTCTCGCCGACGACCCCATCCACAAGCTGCTGCTCGACAGAGACCCGGTTTCGGGCGAGCGCCTGGCGTCGCAGCCGACGCTGTCGCGGTTCGAGAACGCGGTCAACGGCTGCGCGCTCTACCGCATGGCGGACGAGTTGGCCACGCGGGTCATCGCGCGGCATCGCCGCCGCCTGGACGGGCGGGCGCGGTGCATCACGATCGATCTGGACCCGACGGACGACCCGACGCACGGGGCGCAGCAGTACACGCTCTTCAACGGCTACTACGACAACTGGTGCTACCTGCCGCTGCTTGGCTTCCTGACCTTCGACCGCGAATCCGAGCAGTATCTGTGCGCGGCGCTGTTGCGGCACGGCAAGGCGGTCGCCTCGGAGGGGACGGTCGGGCTGTTGTCGCGGTTGCTGCCGCGGCTGCGCCGGGCGTTTCCGCGGGCGCGCATTCTCGTTCGGCTCGACGGAGGCTTTGCCAGCCCGGCGGTCTTTGCCTTCCTGGAGGCGCAGCCGCGGCTCGATTACGTGATCGCGATGGCGAAGAACGCGGTGTTGGAGCGGTACGCCGAGCCGGCCATGCTGGTGGCGCGGGCGCGGACGTGGCGCAGCGAACAGACCGAGCACGTCTACACCGAGACCAACGAGTACCAGGCCGGCACGTGGAACCACGCGCGCCGCGTGGTGATCAAGGCCGAAGTCGTCCGCCACCGAGACCGCGAGCCGCGGGACAATCCGCGCTTCGTCGTGACCAACATGCGGCAGACGCCGCGTTTCCTCTACGAGAAGGTCTACTGCGCCCGCGGGGACGCCGAGAACCGGATCAAGGAACTGAAGGCCCTACAGATCGACCGCACGAGTTGCCAGGCGTTTTCGGCGAATCAGTTGCGCGTCCTGCTGACGGCGGCGGCCTACGTGCTGATGCAGGAGTTGCGGCTGCGCGCCGCAGACACCGCGTGCGCCCGCGCGCAGGTGCCTTGGCTGCGCGACCGGCTGCTGAAGCTCGGCGTCCAGGTGGTGTGCTCGGTGCGTCGCATCGTCCTGCGCCTGCCGCGCGCGACACCGGACCTGGCGGCGTGGCGACACATTGCGTTCGCGCTCGGGGCGCGCGCCGGATAGCCGCTCAACGAGCATCGCATCGCTGCCGGCCGGAGGGCTGTCAACCGCCTGACGGGTGGAACTGTCGTTGCCCGCCTCTTGCCGCCCTCATCACTACGGCGGTCGGCCGCTTGACCACACCATCACCCGCGGTCGGCGACGTTCGAAGGGCCGCCCACCCGTCGATCACCCTCTACCGGTGACCGAATCGGGTGCTGTCACCTCCTGCCGGTGACCGCGGCGGGGTCGCCGTGAATAATCCAGGCTAGCTGGGAGGAGACGGATATTGCAGGTAACTTCATCCGCTCGGAGATTCTTAGACAAATCGACGAGGGAAGGTGTCTCGTAGCAGACGTTTCGCGCCTGAACTTCAATGTCACCTACGAAATAGGTTACGCGATTGGACTCGGGAAGCGTCTCGTCCTGATCAGGAACCCCGCGTTGGCGCCCGGAACACCAAGTATCCCAGAGGTGGGCATTTTCGACACACTCGGCCACGCTAATTACGAGAACTCCGATCAGCTAGTTGAGATATTGCGCGACATAGACTCATCCAAAGCAATTGACCTGCCTCGGACGAAACTGAACCGCCAATCGCCGATCTACTTGATTGAAGCGCGGTTTAAGACGGACCCAGTCACTCGGATCATTGCACGGCTCAAGAAGAAGGCAGGCTTCAGTATCGGAACTTCGATCCAAATGAGCAACCGAGACTCTCTGGCGCAGAAGCTATCACAAATGTCGCCGAGTCCTTTGGCATACTGGTATATCTGCTGCCGCATACCGATGTGGGACATCAGGTGCATAACGTAAGGGCAGCCTTCATTGCCGGTTTGGCCCACGGAATGAACAAAGAGTTACTGCTGCTTCAACAGGGTGACGAGCCGGTTCCTCTAGACTGTCGGGATCTGGTCAAGGCGTTTTACCATCCAGGCCAGATCGACGAAGCTATCGGGGACTTTGCGGGGCGGGTAACCGAAGCATTCCAGACCACAATAGAGCCGCGACTACGACCGGCGACCAGCATCCTGGAACGTGTGTCGCTCGGAGCGTCATCAGCAGAGAATGAACTCAAGGACCTAGCTGCGTACTATTAAGCGGGAAATAAGTTACCTGACACTATATAATAGAGAGTGTGAGGAAACGCGATGGTCGCTCGCTTGACCACAAGGCACTCGAAGACATTCGCATACAGGCAGTACAGCGGGTTGAAGCCGGGGAAGCCCCCTCCGCGGTGATGCGGGTGATGGGATTCGCCCGCACTGTAATCTATGACTGGCTGAACAAGTATCGCGCCGGTGGTATCGAGGCGCTGCGGGCGTTGCCGATTCCGGGACGGCCACCCAAGCTGACGGACCAGCAGCGCGCCTGGGTGTATCGCACGGTGACGCAGAACAACCCGCTGCAGTTGCAGTTCGAGTTCGCCCTCTGGACGCGGGCGATGGTCCGAGACCTGATTCGGCAGAACTGCGGCGTGACCCTGAGCCTGGCCTCAGTTGGGCGGCTCTTGCGCTCGCTGGGGCTCACGCCCCAGCGGCCGGTTCGCCGGGCGATTGAACAGGTGCCCGCCAAGGTCCGGGAGTGGCTGACGGTCGACTATCCTGCGATTCAGGCGAAAGCCCGTAAGGCAGGCGCGCAGATTTTCTTTGCGGACGAAGCGGGCGTGCGGTCGAACAGCCATCATTCGGGCACCACGTGGGCGCCGATGGGCCAGACACCGGTGGTGCCGGCGACTGGCAAACGGTTCGGGCTCAATCTGGTGTCGGCGGTGAGTCCGCAGGGCGTGTTGCGGTTCATGGTGGTCGACGGGCGGATGACGGCGGTGCGCTTCATCGCATTTCTGAAGCGCTTACTGCACAATCAGACGCGGCCGATTTTCCTCATCGTCGATCAGCATTCCTCGCACCGGGCGAAAGCGGTCCAGGAGTTCGTAGCGTCGACGGACGGCCACCTTGAGCTGTTCTTCCTGCCGCCGTACTCCCCGGAACTCAATCCGGATGAACTCGTGTGGAACCATCTGAAGACACACGGGGTTCGCAAACGCCTGCTGCAGACGCCGCAGGAACTCAAACGCTACGTCCTCGGCCACATGCGGTCCTTACAGCGGACGCCAGCCCTGTTGCGTGGGTTCTTCAAGAAGCCGAGCCTGCGCTATATCACCGCATAGTGTCACCATACTAATGCGGTCCTTAATATCTGGAGACGGATGCGTATCAGCGGGCACTGAGGGGTGACGTCCGCATCATCGTCGGTAGGAAGGGATCCGGGAAGTCGGCAATCTTTCATCGCGTGCGTGACCGGATACGTAGCATCCGCAGCAATATCGTGCTGGACTTGAAGCCAGAAGGCTACAAGCTCCTAAAGTTCAAAGAAGATGTCTTGCGCCTCCTCGCCGGAGGTACGTTGGAACACACAATCACGGCATTCTGGGAGTACCTCCTCCTTCTTGAGATCTGTTACAAGATCCTGGATAAGGATCGAATACCGCATACTCGGGATCAGCGTCTCTACGAGCCGTACCAACAACTCGCGGCGCTCTATCGGACCGACGTGTATGTAGGGGAGGGCGACTTCTCCGAGCGTATGTCCGTGCTTCTCCAGCACGTGAGTCAGGAGATACAGCGAAGGTATCCTTATGAAGAATCCGGTGTTCGACTCTCCGCGCCCGAGCTAACCGAAATCCTGTACGTGCATGATGTCGCTGCCCTTAGGGATAGGGTTGTCAATTACCTAAAACTAAAGAGTTCCTTGTGGCTACTGTTCGATAACGTTGACAAAGGCTGGCCAACCCATGGAATTCAGGCCGAGGATTTGGTCATCATCAGAGCGCTCCTTGAAGCAACGAGAAAGCTGGAGCGGCAGCTTCGTCGAAGTGATTTCGAGTCTTTGTTTAGCGGGTCGCGGCGAAGATCCGCGTTTAAAGACTGCAGGTTTGGTGCGCCCGTGCCGACAAGCGGGGTATGGCCGAGGGTCCGGACGCGCCCCAGCGTGAGGATGATCCGCGGGACACGCGCATCAAGCAGCAGGACCGGGAGATCTCGCGGCTGCGCGGGGACTTGGCGCAGGTCAACCGCGACCGGGATCGCTGGAAGCGGCACAGTGAACGGCTCCAGCAACAACTCGATACCGCGCGCCGCGCGGGCTTCCGGCAAGCGGCTCCCTTTGCCAAGGACCGACCGCAGGGGCGCGGCGGGCGTCCCGGACGGCGGGCCGGTGCACGCTATGGCCGGCAGGCGTGCCGCCGGCGTCCGGCCCAGGAGGACGAGACGCATGCGGCGCCGGTCCCGGCGGCGTGTCCGGACTGTGGCGGCGTGATCGAAGTGACCCGCGTGGCATCGCAATATCAGGAAGAAATCCCCGAGGTGCGCCCGGTCGTGCGCCGCTTCGACATCGAGGTGGGTCACTGCTCGCAGTGTCAGCGGCGCGTGCAGGGCCGCCACGCGCTGCAGACCTCGGATGCGCTGGGCGCGGCCGGTGCGCAACTGGGCCCCGGCGTCGTGGCGCTGGTCGTCGAGTTGCACACCGAGATGGGCGTACCGCTGGCGAAGGTCGCGCACGTGCTGCGGACCACGTTCGGCCTGCAGGTGACGCCGGGCGGCCTCTCTCACCTGCTGCACCGCACGGCCCGCGACGCCGCGCCGACCTACACGGCGCTGTGCGAGCAGGTCCGCAACTCGCCGGTGGTCACGCCGGATGAAACCGGGTGGCGGGTGGGTGCCATCAGCCACTGGCTGTGGGCGTTCGTTACCCCGGAGACGACGGTCTACGCCATTTGCCCCGGCCGCGGGTTCGACGATGCCACCACGGTTCTGGGGGCCGACTTCGACGGGGTGCTCGTGCGCGATGGGTGGGTGTCGTATCGCTGCTACCGAGCCGCGCTGCACCAATCCTGTCTGAATCACCTGCTCCGACGATGCAAGGAACTGCAGGAAGATCATCCCGACAGTCTCTGGGCCGGCCAGGTGCAAGCGGTCTTGCAGACGGGCCTTGCCGTGCGTGACCGCTGCAACGACGGCGAGCTGAGCGAGCACGGTCTGGCATCGGTCCGCGGCCGACTCGTGGCCCAGCTCGGTCGGCTGATTGACGCACCGCCACCGCTGGACGACACCGAGCGCTTTGCCCGGCATCTGGCCACCGAATTCGCTGCCGTGTTTCTCTTCTTGTGGGACCTGTCGGTCGACGCGACCAACTGGCGCGCCGAACAGGCCATCCGTCCCGCCGTCGTTATCCGAAAGGTCTGCGGTGGCAACCGCACCCGCCACGGCGCCGACAGCCAGCAGGTGCTGGCCAGCGTCGTGCGCACCGCCCGCCAACGCGACCTCGATCTGCCTCCGCTGATCGCCACGATGTTGCGCGCCACCGGTCCCGTCGTCCCCGACGCCTTCGGGCTCCCCCCGCCGCCCGCCTGAGGGTGGGCGGCATCGCACCCTCGCGAGAGACGTGAAGACCGGCAACCCCGAGACGGTCGCTTCAACTGCGACCGACCCAGGCAGGTATCGTCACGCGCAGGGGTGAAGCACCAATAGAACCGATGCAGTTCACAGCTCCGTTGCCGTTCGGGACTTCAAGAGTCCCCAACCCATTCCTGCTATTTCTGCCCGTATTTGTTGAGGAATCACCCGCTAAACGAATACGATTTCGATTGTCGGACTCTAGTGTTCCTGAGAAATGACATTTTCGAGCTACTCGTTGGTGCAACACCAGACCGAGGTAAGGAGTCAAAGGTCGTGTTGGACTGGACAGATGAAGATCTCCTTCGTGAGATGCTACGACGACGTCTCGTATACGGTGATGCAGTTCAGGACAACACGCTGTCCGAAGACGTGTGGCGTGCAATTGCCGTGAGCTACGTCGATGGCGAGGAGTCGTCACAGTTCGTCATTGAGCGGTCGTTGATGCGCCCACGTGCGCTGCTCGACTTGGTCAATCACTGCAGAGCGGTTGCGATTAACCTTCGGCATAGTAAGATTGAGGCAGGGGACTTCAAGAAGGGCGCATTCCCGATTTCCCGGTCACGCGCTCACACCCACCGGCGTCATGGCCATCCGCTGCAAACAGTTCCATCTGCCGGACTTATAGAAAGACCGCAGGAGAAGAATCGCGTCGACGCTCTCCGGTAGCCAATAGATGGATGCGCCCTTGATGCGGAGATTGATGACGCGACGGATGGCGCTTTCGACGGCACCGCTGCCCCGCGGAAGCCCGAGCCCGACCATTGTGGTGTAGGCGAAACGATGACGGTTCTTCAGGAAGTAGTTGAGGTGCGTGCGGATCTTGCCGGCCGTGCGCCCGCGGCACAGCTCCCGCAGGGCCGTGATCACCTCGTCCACCCGTGCTCGCTTGAGCAGCCCCCGCGTGCGGTTGAGCCAGCGGGTGCGTTGCGTCGCGCTCCAGCGGCGCAGCTTGACCGCGTCGGAGAGTTGCTTTGCGGCATGATAGAAGTCGATCAGCCCCAGCACCTGTGTCGGCGAGAGCCCGAGCGCGGCGATGAGGCGCTGGAGGCGTCGCCAGATCCAGGGCGCGCCGTCGGCGATGAAGAGCACCTTGTCAGCGGCGTTGAGGCCGATCTGCCGCGCGTACGACAACAGCAGGGCGAAGACCGCCTCCGGTCCCCGGAGCGTGCCGTCGATGATCGGGGCCCCCGTCTGAGACGGTCGCCCGTCGTCGCCGACGACGTACAGGATGAGGAGCTTCGGTTCCTTCCAGTCGGTATGGAATCGGTTGCGCCCCTTCTTCGTCTTGGGGCCACGCTTCTTGCGCCTCACGCGGACGCGGCCCCCGTCGAGGGAGACGACCACCCGCTTCCCGGTCACGCGGTCCAGCAGGCCGCACGCCGCGCTCCGCTGGGCCGCTCGGGCCCGCGCAGCGTAGCGATAGGCGGTCGAGCGGAGGGTCTTGATATCCAGGGCGATGCCGTCGGAGCGGAGCTGCGCCTGCGCTTCGGCCAGCGAGCTGAGCATGGCGACCGCGCGGCTTGCATCGGAGGCCAGCTTCGGCGTGCACCGGTCGTAGATGCCCAGCACCACCAAGGCGGGGTAGAGTCCCATAGGCGCTAACTTGTTAAGGCCCTATGGTCCTCCGGCAGCTCAGTTCAGCCGAAGTACGCGGAGAGTTGCGGCTGTCGGCGACGTGGCGGCTCCGCCAGCTCGCCGGAGATCGTTCGCCAGTCGCTGATCATGCGCGCCAGCGGGAGCGGCGGTTCGATGGCGCGCGTGACCTGGTTGAGCACGAACTTGAAGTCACGCCACGCGCTCGGGGGGCGCCGGCGCCGGCACGTCGTAGCCCCAGGGGGAAATCGCGCGGGCGTGGTGGATCAGCTTCTCCACCAGCAGCGCCACGAACAGTTTCCCGTAGAGCCACGCCTTGGCGCTGTCGTCGTCGTACTTCGGCACGTGCCCCAACTGGGCCAGCGACTTGAAGCGCTTGAACACCAATTCGACCTGCCAGCGCAGGCGATACCACTCCAGCACGTCCGCGGCGGAAAAGGGTGGCTCGGGAAAGGTCGTGAAGACGATCACGTACTCAGCAAAGCGCAGCGTGGCCGGTTGCACCTGGTTGCCCTTGCGGGCGGCGTCTCGGCGGACTTTCAGGTGCGCCAAGCGGATGGCTTCCGCCGACTTGCGGAGCACGCAGACCCGGCCCGCAATCTTGCCGGCCGGGCCGCCATCGTCGCCCGGGACCGCGACCGTGATCGCCCAGGACCGGACGGCGCCCGGACGCGTGACCGACCCCACCGCCGCAAGCAGGTCGAACGGCCGCCCGGCCGTCGTGCACAGCGGCAGCGACCCCGTGTTGACACGCACAATCAGCCGCCCGCCCGCGTCGACCACGTGGCGAATGCCCCGGGCCGTCGAATAGCCGCGGTCGGCCAGCACATGGTCGCCGGCGCGGATCGGGAACTGCGCCAACGATTCTCCCGTGCCCGGCCCCTCGGTCCCCGTCAGCTTGAAGAAGTCGCACGCCAGCGACGGCAGGCCCACGCTGTAGTGCAGGCGCCACAGCGACCCGCTCGGGCCCGGTTCCTTCACCGTCGTCGCATCCACGGCCCGGACCACCTGGAACGCGCCTCCGGGGATGACCGCCAGACCCTGCTCCTCGAACAGGCGGACACACAGCGCGTGCAACCAACCGAGCCGCTTGCAAAACTCTTGGCGTAGCTCGGCTCGGAGCACAAGTTCTTCTGGTGAACATCGTTTTGCCTGGATCCCGACCGAGAATGCGGGGCGGGAGGACCGGCGGCGACCCAAGAGGCGGAAATCAGGGAGTTCGAGGGTTTTCCCACCGGGCGTTGGAGACACCGGTTGGTGACTGACGCCTGTCGGGCGACCGGAAGGGGATGCGCGTTGGCCGGCGAGGCGTTGGTTTACGTCACCAGCCGCAGGAGCTGGTCGGCGGTGAGCGCCAGCACGCCGAACAGGCAGTGGCACATCACCTTCGCGTTGCCGCGGACTCGGACGTGGCGCCCGCCGAACTCGTCCTTGAGTCGGCCATTGACGCGCTCACCCGCCGTGCGTTCGTTGTACCGAACCTGTTCGGGAAGCTGCAAGCCGAGACGCTTCAGGCGCCGGGCTTCGGTCTGCAGTTCTTCGGCCAGCGCAGTGTCACGGCGGGGGTTGATATCGATCAGCGGGACGTGGCCGAGTGCGCGGCTGTGCTCGCGGATCTGCACCGCGTCGTAGGCGGCATCCATCAGGTCATACAGATTGTCCACCCGCTGGGCCGACAGGGTGGCCAGTGGAACGGCGGCCTGGCTGTCGTGCAGCGAGGCGGACGTCAGGATGCAACTGACCGGAATCTGGCCGTCGGCCACGTCGATGTGCAACTTGTAGCCGACCCAGGTGTCCCTGTAGCCCTTGCTGTTCTTCTTCGTGCCCACACTGCACTCGGCCGGCAGGTCGTCGAGCATCTCCTGCAGGGTCATGCTCGGTTGCCGGTCGAGGCGTTTGCGTGTCTTGGGCCGTTCTTCACCCTTCTTCGGCCGCCCCCGCTTGCGCTTGGGCGGCGGAGGCGACTTCTCCTTCGCGGCCGGCTTCTCGCGCCCCTCGATGGCCGTCGAGTCTCGGGACAGATGGCCCACCAAACGGTCGCCGTGCGTCTTCCGGAGCAACGCTTCATGCACGCGCTGGGGCAACTGGGAGTGGGCGAATTCGGCGAAGGCGCGAGAGAAGACCGACTCGCTTGGCATCTCGCGCCGCCGCTCCCAGCCGCAGATGCGGCGCAGCACCACGTCGGTGGCCAACCGGTCCAGCAGCAGGCGCGTGGTCGGCATGTCGTAGACCGCCTTGGCGACGAAGGCGCGCGCCACCGCCGCGCGGTCCTTGCGGGGGCGGCCCGGCATCCGCAAGCGCGAGGGAATCATCTGCTCGATACGGATCACCTCGAGGGTCTGCACCAACTGCTGCTGTTTCTCGGTCAGCGAACCCAACACCTGCTCCAACCGGGGAAACAGGCCCTGTTGGATTGACTCCCAGTAGGCGGCGAACGAGGCGCGCAGGTTCTGCATGGCTTGACTGCTCCCAGCGCCTACTATATATAGTAGTGTAGGAGTGAGGTCAAGGAGGGAACCGATGGGCCGCCGGAACCCGATGCGCCGGTACAGCGAACAATACGATGCGCTCAAGGCGGAGTTGCAAACGCTCGGGTTTGTCCGCCAGGGCAGTATCCAGACCCGCCGTCTCACGTGCGGGAAGCCTGCCTGCCGCTGCCACCGCGACCCGGACGCGCGTCACGGCCCGTACCGCTACTGGACACACAAGGTGCGCGGAAAAACGGTCAGCCTGCTGCTCTCCGAAGACGAACTCGCCCTCTACCAGGAGTGGCTCGAGAACAACCGCGAACTGGAACGGGTCGTGAGGGAAATGCGCCACGTCTCGTCGCGCGCGCTCGCCCTCATAACCGACCGGGAGGTCCCAGAGGTCCCTTGAGACCCCGTGTCTCCGGTTCCCCGGCGCCGGTGACGGCTGCTATCCTAATCCTACGAACGCTGCGTCCCACCCCGCTGACCGTCCGTTCCCTCTGCCTCGGGTAGGAAAACCCGGCCGACCAAGGGTTTTGCAAGAGGCTCAACCCTTTGGATTTCTTCAGCCGCTTCAACAGCGCCACGTCGGACAGGTCCGCCAGATGCGCCTGCCGGGCCCGAACCACCGTTTCCCGCAACGAGTGTCCGCAGCCGAGGTGCAGCAGGAGGGTCCGCAGGAGGTTGTCGACCGTCTTGTCCTTGCGCAGCCCCTTCAACGCCCCGGTGTCCTGCGCCAACTCGCGCCAGTCCTGAGGGAAGAACGACACCAGCACATCCCAGTCCTCGTCCACCGTGCCGGCCTCCGTGTCATGCATCCACATGCCAGGATACGCCGGCCATGTCGCGAAAACAAGTTAGCGCCTATGGGGTAGAGTCCCGGCCTCCGCTTCGCCCGACGGGCGTGTTTCTCGCGGTAGTACGGCGTCGTGACCGGCACCGTCGTGCCCCGGGAGGTGCGAACGTTGACGGTCTCCAGGCCGTCGCTCCGCATCCGCCGGGGCAGGTGGCGCACGAGGGCGCTCGCCGCGTCGCCAACCGCGGCGGAGCACACCGCGCGTTGCAGCACGGGGGTGAGGAGGGCGCCGAAGAACTCGTCCGCGATGGCCCGCAGCTGCTCTTCGCACTGCTCCGCTTCCTCTGCCGACCTGGGCGCTGGAGCACGCGCCTCAAACTCCAGCGCCCGCCGGAGGGCAGTGCGCAGGTGGACGGGAATGTTGCCAAGATCGATCTCGCGGCTCGGGGTGTCGATGGCGCTCTTGTCCATTTCAACGCACCATCATGGGCAGTCCGAGCCGTAATGTCCAGTACCACCCTCCCCGTCTGTCCGAAGACCGGCTCAACCTCCCCCAGCCTCACAGTCCATCTTTGCCTACACACTGCTCCGGGAAATCGGGAATGCGCCCGATCAAGAAGGGCTTGTCGGCGTTTTCATCCGATCTGCTGTCGGAAGTGAGCCTGGAAATCCGAGACGTGCTGCCGGAGGCGGAGAATATCTTGTACGAATTCATCGGTAGTTCTGCGAGGTTGCGTCCTGCTGAGGTGAATGCCTTATTGGACAAGGTGAGCGGCTCGGATGCAGAGAGGGACGCGTTCATTGAGTTGTTGCTGTGGTACGGTGCGCTCGGTGTGATGCGCTTGAACGGTGACGTTACTTTCATATACTCTGTCAACTACGACATGACAAGGCTGAAAGGTATCATTCGTAAGCTCAGCGAATCAGGAATTGTGTACGTCATCAACCCTGCATTTGGCGTCGCCCTCGAAGTAGGGTCGTCGCCCGTCTCCTAGCGAGGCTCCGCGTCAGACCGACGAGACCTGTGGTTCTCGGCGGTGGGTGACGGTGAGTCGGACTGCGGCCTCCTGTTCCCGCTGCGGCGTAAGCCGCCGTTCTGGACGCCAGAGGGCGTTGGTGGCCGTAGCCAATGGGAGGTCGTCCAGGTCGAATGGGGCAAGGGAGTCCTTCGCGTTCGCCGGCGGACTGCGGACGCGTGCCCACCTGGCTCGGGCAGCCCGGTGTTCTCGCAGAGGCCCTCTGCCCCGGGCCATGATGGACGTACTCGTGCGCGCGGACGAAGAGGCCAAGTAGCTCACGCGGTCTGCGGCCCTCGAACTGCGATAGAGAGGTCGGACGCATGTTGCACGCAGTGCACGTACAATCCGTGTCCACACCCGTCGGCACAATCACGGGTGAGGTGGTCTCGGCTATGCCGAGCTCCGCATAGGGTTGACCACTTTAAGCGTGGCGTCGCGCGGTGAGGCGTATGCGTGGCGTTCGGTGCGGAATCCGTCTTTCGCTTTTCTGCCAGATCTCTCGGGATTCGGTAGCATGCCGTTCAGATTTCCCAATAGAATCGAGACAATTCGAGACGACGATCTAGGGTTCGTCCCAGAGACTTTCGCTCGACTCGAACTGAGAATTGGGAACGGAATACGGAATGAATCCGCTCCCCAAGAAGCGGCTGAACACCAAGCGCAGGGGGCCACATCCCTACCAGGCCCTGTCGGCTGCGTTCTGCCGCACGGTCGCCGAGGCCGGGCGGTACTGCGACGGCAACGGACTCTATCTGCACGTCGACGTCTCTGGAACCCGCCGCTGGGTGCAACGGCTCGTGATCCGCGGCAGGTCCTGCACGCTCGGACTCGGCAGCTACAAGCTCGTGTCGCTGGCCGAAGCGCGGGAACTGGCTCTGGCCAACCGCAAAGTCGCCCGCTCCGGCGGGGACCCACTGGCTAACACACGCCCGGCAAAGGGCGTACCGACGTTCGAGGAGGCGGCCGAGAAGGTGATCGCGATCCACAGCGAGATCTGGAAGCATCCGGAGAAGACGAAAAGGCAGTGGCGGGGGTGCCTGCGCGATCACGCCTACACCCGCATCGGGGGCAGGAGCCTCGATCAGGTGACGACGGCCGATGTCATGGCCGTGCTGCTGCCCTTGTGGACGCGCAGGCACGCTACGGCGCGGAAGCTCCGCCAGCGCATCGGCGCCGTGATGAAGTGGGCCGTGGCACAGGGCTACCGGACCGACAACCCGACCGGCGACGCCATCGCGGCGGCGCTTCCGAAGCGCGCGAATCAGGTACGGCACATGCCGGCACTTCCACATGGGGAGGTTGCGGGCGCCGTTGAAGCGGTGAAGGTTTCGTCGGCGTGGGTCGGCACGAAGCTGTGCTTCGAGTTCATGGTCTTGACGGCGGTCAGGCCCGGGGAGGCGCGCGGGGCGAGGTGGGAGGAGATCGACTTCGGCGCGTCGGTGTGGACGATCCCGGCGACGCGGATGAAGACGACTCGCGAGCACCGGGTACCGCTGTGCGCCCGCGCGGTAGAGGTCTTGAATGCGGCAGCACGACTGCGCAAGGGTTCGACTACGGCCCAGTCCGCCGGGCTGGTCTTTCCCAGCGCGCGCGGCAAGCAGCTCGCCGACGCGAGGCTGTCGAAGCTGCTCGAGCAGTTGGAGATCCGGGCCGTGCCGCACGGCTTCCGTTCGTCCTTCCGGGACTGGGCGTCCGAGCGGACGAATCACCCGCGGGAGGTGGTGGAGGCTGCGCTCGCGCACGTCGTCCGCAACCAGACTGAAGCGGCGTATGCCCGGAGCGATCTGTTCGACCGTCGGCGGCAACTCATGACCGATTGGATGCAGTACCTCGACTCGGAACGCGGTCAGCTGGCCGCCACCGCATCGGTGACGGCTTCACGCACGACGTGATCGGGGCCCACCGTGCGTTCTACAAACAAGGAATGGTGGCCCGACTCGCCAACGCGTATCTGGTCGGCAAGCCCCGCGCGTGGACTCATCGTTGCGTGACGTCCGGCGGGCGGATTCGCACGCGTTGCTCCTCGGCTGTCACGATGACGCCCTGTTCGAGCTCCGTACCGTAACGACGGAGGGCAGCGGCACACACAGGCCCCTGATCCTGCGCGCAAGTTCCGGTCGGATCCAGCATGTGGACGTCAATACAAGACCGCCCACTCGCCGAAGTCCTGGTCGAGCGTGACCAGTGCCTGTCCGTGCGCGGCTGCTGTCGCCAGGATGTGTTCATCCCCGGGATCTCCGGACCAGTCGCCGACCCACTCGACCTCATGACCCGCGGAGCGCAGGACCGACATCGCGTGAATCAGCCGGCGGCCGAGTTCGAGGACGGTTCCGCCGAGCCCGGCACGTCCGAAGTGCGGATCAGGTTCGAGCAACCCTTGAGTCACGAGGCGGCCGATCGTGCGATGCTCCTGGGGCGCCGGGCGGACGTGCGGCGGGAGTTCAGCCGGATACATGGGAGCATCGCTCGATGACGTGGCAGTGTCGGCGCTGCGGCCGGACGGTAGACCTCGTGCTCCGCGACGGCGACCGCTGCGCCGCCTGCGCGATGCGGACCCGCGCCGGCCGGACGTTGCCGGACGACGACGGCGCGGCCGACCCGCCGGTTGACGGATGGGACGTGATCCGCATTCGTAAGCTGCTGCTGCAACCGTCGTCGTCTTCGGCTGGCGATGCCGGCGCGCAGGATGCTATCGGGGAAGCCACCCACGAGGCGGGAGGTGATCTCGGGGACGCTGCGTCATGAGGGCGCTGTGGTTGCCGAGGACCAGGGAGCCGCTCGCCCGGGCATTCGGCCAGGTCGAGCACCAGGAGATCGTCCCGCCAGGCATCCGGATGGGCGACTGTCGACCAGGTGAACCGCCGGTTTGCGGCCGCCTGCGCCGCGGCCGGCCTCGAGGGCCGCAGAACTTCGCACGGCGGCCGCGTGGTACCCGCCGTCGAGCTCACCGCCCGCGGGGCCGCCACCCACGCCGTCCAGCTTTTGCGTAGCACGTGCCGGCGCGAGAGCGGATAATCGGACGTGCATTACCGTTATCATGAATGATCCGTCCGCCGCCGCCAACGCGCCAGCGTGCGTGTTCGTGAGGAGGCAACGCCGTACGCGGCTCGTCCCGAGTCGACGGCCGCTCCACACGTGCGGTAGCCTCGCCTGCCGCACGTCGGTCGAAAGTGAGCCCGCCCGATCAGCGAGCCGAGTACGGTGGCGGCTCGCGGTAGACGTTCTCCAGGTGCACCGCCGCCGACGCGTAGTCGGCAAGGCCCACGGTCTGCGCCGGCGCATTGAACTCGATAGGCGCCGACGACGACAGCTTCCCTTCGCCTTGGTCTTCCGCGGCGACGTGCAGCTCGACCACCGTGAATGTCGCGGCAGCCGGGCCCGAGCCGTCGCTACCGGCCCACGGCCCATTGGGATCCCACTGCCCGAGCGGGCGGTCGGTCACCAGGACGATGCGCTCACCGCCCGCCTCGTCCTCGGTGCGGTGCGCGTACTTCAGGGCGTAGCCCAGGCTGCCGCCGGTCCAGATGAACCCGACCGTCTGCAGGTCCTGCAGCGCGCCTTCGAGGTCTTCGCCCTCCCCGGCCGTCTGTCCGGCCGCCGGGGTGATCAGAGACAGGATAGAGCCGCGATCCTCGTCGGCGGTCCAGCGGAGCACGTTGATCCGCAGCTCCACCCCCTCTGCGCTCAGGGCGCTGGTGGTTGTGCCGCGAAAGGTCTCCAGCTCGTCGGACTGCGCGACCGCCGGGGCCACGCTCGCCAACGCCAGGAGCAGACCGAGGACAAGGACCCGATTCACGAAAGCGGGTGCGGACATGACGTACCCCCGTGAGAAGAGTTGTTCCATCGACGCGGAAGTATTCCCATGCATCTGTGTCCGTGTCAAGAGTCTTGACCAAAGACAGATGAGGATTACACTTGCCGGCATGGAGCGTGGTCCCGTGGACGTGATGATCGACCACTGGGAACGGGAGCGCCCCGATCTGGACGCCTCGTCGCTGGCGATCATCTACAGAAACCCATTTTTTGGAGCGTTTTCGGTATCGCGACCGCGCATTCATCGAAATACAAACGTACAGCATGCCATACCTTGAGTTGCCCGTGCGCGTCCTCCTGAGCTTCATACGCTTCCCCGGGACCAATTTCATGATTGCATTTCATGCACTTGGGCAGGTGACGAACGTCCGCGCGTGTCCCACCCCGGCGTTTTTCGCGTCCAGTTGAGGGAGCTTTCATTTCTGGCGCCTCTCCTTGCCTGTGGCTGGCGGAGTCCTTTCCAATCCAGAAATGAGCCTGAAGCGGGGCACGTGAGCCGAGCCTGTCAGGCGACCGAACCGACGGATCGAAACAGGTCCTGGCGCGGGCCGCGTTGAGGGCGCGCGTGACCGCAGCATTATCGCTCATGGCGGCGGAACCGTCACGATGTACGACGCGGCGCTGGGCGCGTCCTGGTTCAGAGCGAAGGTTCTGTAGCCGCTGCCGTGGCAACCGAACGGTGAGGGTCTGGTTTGCCGGGTTCTGAACAGCAGAAGACCAAGCGGAGCGAACGTCCGTCTGCGGGCGTGCGCGTAGCGCGGTAGCCGAGCGCGCGACCACGGCGGGGATTTGCCCCAGCGTTACTACGCGAGGAGCTGTGAGATCTATTCCCGGGCTTGCGAAGCGAGTGCTTCGAGCATGAGATGCCTTCACGATGAGGGGGTGTCGATCATAGGAGCAGGTGTTGCTTGCTGGCCTGATTGTGGCCTGGCGTTCGTAGTCAGAGGCGACCCGTCTCCGTCGGCCGTTCCAGTTGTTGGAAGCGCATGATTGGTCCGTCGCCTGGCCCGGGGGTTGACCACGCCCGAATTCCACCTCTCGAGCAGCGGTCTCAGGGCGGCAGGTCAGCTGAGACCACGTCGCCGCTCCACAGGTCCTCGAGGATGCGTTGTGGGACACGGCATCAGGTTCCGCAGCGACCACATGCGGGCGATCTAGAATCGACCGATGGTCGACTTCGGGATCGTCCTCGCGTACTTCGCCGTCATCTTCACGATCGGCCTGCGGGTCCGAGCCGATTCGGCCGCCGACCCTGAGGAGTACTTCCTCAGCTCACGCTCGTTGCGGTGGCCGTCCATCGCGATCTCCACGATCGCGACCAACATCGAGGCCGGCCATTTCCTCTCGGTGGCCGGCGCAGCCTACGTCGACGGCCTGGCACTGGCAAACTTCGAGCTCAACGCCATCTTCGGCATCGTCGTCGCGACCTTCTTCTTCATCCCACTCTACCTCCGGCTGAGAGTCGTGACCATCAGCCAGTTCTTCGAACAGCGGTTCGGGCCCCAGATCGCGCTGGCGTATGCGGTGCTGATGATTGCGCTGTACGCGTTCCTCTACCTCGGCACCGCGTTGTTTTGGGCGGCCTACGCGCTCGACGGCATCTTCACCGAGATGGTGGCGTGGATCAGCGACCGCCAGGCCGTGCGGCTGGCCGTCCTGATCGTGGCCCTCGGGGCGTTCTCGGCCCTGTACACGTATCTGGGCGGATTGCGCGCCGTGGTGCGAACCGATCTCGCGCAGTTCGTCTTGCTCCTCGGCGGCGGCCTCATCACGGTGACGGTCGCGGTGCACCACCTCGGCGGCTGGGCAGCGCTCTTCGGCAAGACGGGGCACCTCATGCACCTCCACCTGCCGCGAGACCACCCGACGGTCCCGTGGATCGCGCTGCTTGGGATGAACCTGCTGAACCTGAACTACTGGGGTGCGAACCAGGTCATTCTCCAGCGGGCCTTGGCGGCGAAGAGCCTCCGGGACGCCCAGGTGGGACTCTTGGTCGGGGGGGTCCTCAAGTACGTCATGCTGCTCATCATCGTCATCCCTGGTATCGCGATGGCGGGGATCCTGGCCGACGCGCCACTCGACGACCCGGACACGGTGTACATCACCCTCGTCAACCAGTTCCTCCCGGCCGGCCTGCGCGGCCTGATCGTCTGCGGGCTCTTCGCCTCGCTGATGAGCACGGTCGACTCGATCTTCAACTCAGTATCGACGCTGTGGTCCATCGACATCTATAAGCGCCACCTGCGGCGGGACGCATCCCCGCACGACATCGTCCGGATGGGCAAACTGGCCATCCTGGGGGCGTTGGTGACCGGCGTGCTGTTTGCCTTTGCGGTGGTCTTCTTCAAGACCGGGAGTCTGCAAGCGGATCCGCTGACCCACTGGTTCAACGAGCTGTCGTACTACGTGAAGAATGGGTTCGTCGTGATCGTGACCGCCGCCGTCTTTCTCATCCGGCCGTCACGCCGCCTCGTGTTGGGCGCTTTGCTCGGCAGCATGGCGATGTACCTCGGCTTCACGCTCGTGTGGCCGGAGACGAGCTACCTCGTGCGGTCGGGGTGGGTGATCGTGCTCAGCTTCGCCGCGGTGGCCGTGCCGACGATGATGCGTCAGGGATGGCGCATCCCGTTGCGCGACCTGGTCGCGGCGCCCGACAGGGGCGTGGCGCGGTTCGGTGCGGGGCTGCTCGCCTCGTTGGTCCTGGCCCATGTCCTGTTTCATTGAGCTCGCGGGCACGGTCCGCTCCGCCTACCGGACGCGCGGCGGACATCCGGCGCTTTCCCAGCGCGCCTCGAAGAGTGATAGAGTCTACGTTGCCACAGGAGGTTTTGCGCGGCCTCGGCCGGCATTCCTGTTTGGCTCGGCTTCAGCAGACGCTCTATGCCCACCGCAGACACTCGAGGTCTGACCGCCGACCCGCCGCCTGCCGCCGACACGGGGTGGCGCCGGGGCGACATGAATCGCCACTTCGGCGACGTGTGTTCCGCGTATCGGAGCGTGCGTGACCTGGATCTCGCCGCGGTGCGTCTCGTCAGCGACGTGTTGGCGTCCGCCGCGGCGCAGGCCCGTCCGTTCCGGCTCCTGGACGTCGGCACGGGCACCGGGCGGTACTTGGACATGGTCAGCGAGTACTTGTCGTCAACGCTCGCCGCTGACATCTGTCCCATCGGTCTGGATCGGAGTCCGGCCATGGTTGGCCAAGCCCGACGGCTCAACGGGTGCGCCTACCCCGGTGCGAGCCACCTCGTCGGCGCCGTCGAGACGCTCCCGTTCCGCGCCGCGAGTTGTGACGCCATCACCAGCTTCAACGCGGTCCATCACTTCGACCTGGCCAGGTTCGCGAGCGAGGCGGCTCGCGTGCTCACCCCATCCGGTCTGCTGGTGCTCTACACGAGAACGGCAGAGCAGAACCGGGGCACGATCTGGGGGCGGTACTTTTCGGACTTCGCTACACTGGAGACCCGGCTCCATTCCGTCTCGGCGTTTCGACGGGCGCTCGACGCTACCCATGCCTTCACGTCGGTTCGTGTGCAGACGATTCCGTGGCGCGTCACGACCTCTCTGTCGAGACTGCTCGAGCAAGTCACCGCCTATCACTATTCGACGTTCAGGTTCTACTCCCCCGACAGACTGCGGACGGCACTCGACACGTTCCAGCGCCGCGTGCGGGACGTCTTCGGCGACTGTTCGCGAATCACGTTCGACAATGACCACCTGCTGGTCGTGGCTCAGCGAGCGGCGTCGGCGTAGCCGGGAATCAGCGATCCTGGGTCTTGATTCGCGTCACAAATTGGCGTCTATCCCAACGCTATTTTGGGGCCTTTCGGGGTTTTTCGTGGGTGATTTGATGGGAAAGGCCCTGTGGAAGCTCCTGGAAAACGCGCCGCGTTTTCCAGGAGTTAGGGTCCGACGTACCTGTAGAGCGTCATGGGTTTGATCCCGAGTTCGCGGCATAGTTCAGACACGGAGGTGTCGCGGAGCCCCGTGGCGGCCTGGGCCAGCCGCACCTGGGCTTTCGACAGCGCGAACTTCCTGCCGCCCTTGCGGCCGCGCGCCCGCGCGGACCAGGTGCTCGGGTCGCTCAAGGGTGCCGCTCTGTGTTGCCGAGCGCGAGGAACTGGACAGGTATGACCAGCTGGTCATACTGGCCAGTTCCTCGCGCTCGGCAACATCGCCGGGCCGGCTCACCCACATCAGCGTGAGCGTCGAGCAGACGGAGTACTGTCCGCTGCGCCTGAGCCGGGTGCGCACGCTGGCCCGAATCCTGGCGACGGGCCGCGATGTGGCCGGCGAAACCACCGCGGCGCGCGCGGCCGGCGTGCCATGAGCGACGGCCGCGCGCAGGCGCGCCCGCCGCGCGCGGCGAGCTGTTGTCTCCGATCCGAGCGGCTGAGCGAGGACCTAGTGGTTCGTCACGTCATCATCTTCGGATACGGACATGGGTTACAGCGAGCAATCATCGACGAATCACAGCACCGCACACCCGAACGTTTAGTCATGGCGCAGCACTAGTCGGCGGGGATGAACACCTTCGCGGACGTTGCCGGCGAAGACCTTCGAGCGGCGCACGAAGCCGCTGGCATCGAGCATCAGGCCCAGGGTCAGCAGCGGGCAGTCGCTGCGCTTCTCCTTCGAGTGCCCGCGTTGCGCCTGCGGCTGGCCGCTCGCCTCGCCCTCGAAGTAGGTGTTGGTCAGGTCGTAGAGCGTCACCGTCGGCTGCAGGTCGAACAGCCCCATCGCGCGGTCGAACAGATGCGCCTCGATCGCCTCGCGATGCTTCACCAGCACGTCCGAGGCGCGGTAGAGCTGCATCGCACCGACGGTCTCGAAGTCGACGCCGAGCAACTTCCCGAGACCGCTGCGCTCCTGCAGCCAGCGGTGCGTCGCGCGCTCCGAGGCGGGCGCGGCCAGACGCCCGACGATGGCGCCGGTGGCCGCGCTGCGCAGGGCGCCGTTGACGCCCAACCGGGTCAGCAGCGCCGGCAGGTCCAGTTGCTCGAGCGCCCACAGGCCGACCTGCTCCACGCCGACGCTACGGGGCCGGACCAGCCGCAACGAGTCGACATCGACCGGCTGCACATCGGTCGGTCCGGCGGTCGGCGCGGCCGCGCCGCGGGCGATCAACTGCGCCGCGATCCGTTGCGCTTCCTCCTCCACGGCAGGCGGGCAATCGGCCACCAGCGGCGCCTGACCGCTCAACGCATCGTTGATGCGGGCACACAGTAGCGGCCAGTCCGCTTGGGGAATATCGAAGTGGCGACCGAGGTTGAGGAGGGTGCGCTGGCGCACGGTGCTGCCGAGGCGTTCGGCGTGCACGAGGCGATGAGAGAAGTAGGGATTTCCGTCCTCAGTCCGCCGGGTTTGGGTGCGCCGAATGAACATGGCGCTCACCATAGCGGACGCACCCTGCCCCAGGCAACCATCGCCATACGCTTATGGCACTACATTCGTCTCCAGCAAAACCCGATCCTTTATAATCAACAAGTTACAGGCCTCGCACTCCCCGAAAACCGCCGAAATCCGCAAAACGACCGCCAATCTTGGTAAAGATGGGCTAACGTGCATGGGTTCTCCGACACCGTGGAGTCCACCATCCCCTCACCAGTCGCGGTGATGGCGGTGTTGCCTTCAACCACAGGCACGGTCTCGGCACTCCAGACATGCAACCTTTCGATGCTCAGTAGCCCTGCCCGTTCGCGCCCCTGTCAACGCTTCGCCTGTCGCCTCACAGCGACCGGCGCATGACTCGGGGTGAAGGTGGTCGGTTACTCCTTCCCTCTGCCGGACTTCCACCGGCTGTCCTTCCATCAGTTAGCCTGGCGCACGCCTGAAGGTTTGCTCACGGCCCGCTACCGCCGCCTGTCGGTCGGCGTCATGTTGTTGACGAGCAGGCGCGAGGAAGCTCGAACACCGGACGTACCAACTCGCGCGGGCGCTGGCGAGCCCGGATCGCCGGCGCCGACTCGCGTCGTCACCGGCTTCAGCACCACCGAAAGGCGGAAGCGCGACGCATCAGGCACGAGCGCCGACGACGATCCATCCAGCCGTTGCCGGCCGTTTCACAGCCCCTCGCGTAGTCACGTCCAGCCCTCTGCTGCCGGTTCCGCGCTCGGCTACCGCACTCCGCAAACGTCCGCAGACGAACGTTCGCTCCGCTTGGTCTCCTGCTGTTCAGAACCCGCCAAACCAGACCCTCACCGTTCGGTTGCTACGGCAGCGGCTACAGAACCTTCGCCCTGAACCAGGATGCGCCCATCGCCGTGTCGCACGCCGTGACGGTTCCGCCGCCATGAGCGATAATCCTGCGGTCGCGCGCGCCCTCAACGCGGCCCGCGCCAGGACCTGTTTCGACCCGTCGGTTCGGTCGCCTCACAGGCTCGGCTCACGTGCCCCGCTTCAGGCTCATTTCTGGATTGGAAAGGACTGCATCGGGCAATTCTGCCGACGACTCATGGAGTCGCCGCCGGTCTTCGGGAGGGCAAGGCCGCTCGGACGCTGGAGCCGGCCGCGACGTGCCTTCGAAAAGAGTGGTCGGCTGTCGCGCCGCTACGGACGAGTCTGTTCCTCGTGCCACCCCGGATGGTGATGGCGAGCCCACCGTTCCGTCACCGTCCCGTCGATCACCGCGCGCGCGGTGCCGGGATACGCGATGGTGCCGAGGTAGACGTGCACGATCAGGAGCAGGCCGCCGCCGAGGGTCGCGAAGTAGTGCGCGAGGCGCATCCACTGCAGGAGGCCGGCGCCGAACGAGGCAGGGAACCAGAGCAGGACGCCGCTGACGACGAAGACGAAGGCCAGCAGCCCCTGGAACCAGAAGAACATCTTCTGGCCGGCGTTGTACTTGCCGGCCGGCGGCACGTTCGCCGAATCGCGGGTCGCGTAGTGGCGTACCGCGCGCAGCCAGCGCCAGTCGGTTTCGCTCAGGAACATGTCGCGGATCCAGATCGCGATCATGAACGCCATCCCGCCGGCGAACAGCACGCCGACCCAGGGATGCAGCACCCGCGCGGAGAGGCCGCCGTCGAGCAGCGTGGTCAGCCAGAACAGCGCCGGGTAGGCGAAGGCGAGACCGGTCGCCAGCAACAGGACGAACGACACCCCGACCACCCAGTGGACGATCCGCTCGGCGAAGGTGAAGCGATTCAGCACCCGGTCAGCCATGGGTCGGTCAGTGATGCGCGCCGGGTCTTCAGGCGGCCGGTGCGCCGGCGTCCCCGCGCGGTTCGTGATCCTCGTGCTCGTCCAGCCGCTCGGGCCCGTAACGGAGGAAGTGTCCTACGACCCCGAGAACGCCGAAGCCCATCAGGTACGCGCCGATCCGCTTGAGGAACCCGAGCCCCGTCATCGGCATCGGACTGGCTGTCGGATCCGTCGGCAGGCTGTAGTCCTCCAGCCGGTCGCCGTGCGGGACGACGTACATCATGTGCGTGCCGCCGACGCCGGCCGGGTTGTAGACGGCCGCGTTCTGGTAGCCGCGCGAGTTGAGCGTCTCCACCTTCCGGTCGGCCAGGGCCAGCATGTCGTGCTTGCTGCCCCAGGAGATCGCGTTCGTCGGGCAGGTCTTCACGCAAGCCGGCTCCAGGCCCGCCTCGACCCGGTCGACGCACATGTTGCACTTGGAGACCTTGCGCGTGTGGACGTCGAAGCGGGGGATGTCGAACGGGCAGCCGGTGACGCAGTACTGGCACCCGATGCAGTTCTCCTGGTTGAAGTCGACGATGCCGTTCGTGTACTGGACGATGGCCCCGGGCGCGGGACAGGCGAACAGGCAGCCCGGATCTTCGCAGTGCAGGCAGGCGTCCTTCTTGATCAGCCAATTGAGGTTGCCGTCGATCTCGACCTCGTTGAAGCGCATCAGGAGCCACGTCTTCGGGCTCAGGTCCTTGTGGCTCTGATAGCTGCCGAAGTTGGCGGTCGGCTCGATGCCGAGGTCGTTCCACTCCTTGCAGGCGACCTCGCAGCCCTTGCAGCCGATGCAGGCCCCGATGTCGACCAGCTTGGCGTAGGTCGGCCCGCCGGAGCGGAGCGCGTCTATCGGAATGTAGGCGTCCGGGCTCGCGGACACGCGGCGGATGGAGAGGGTGTCGGCCATGTCAGGTCGCTTGTTCCAGGTTCACCAGGAACGACTTGAACTCCGGGCAGCGGGTGTTCGCGTCCCCGACGTACGGGGTCAGCAGGTTCGCCATCGACCCCTGCGTCAACCCCACGAAACCCCAATGGACCGGGATGCCGACCGTCCAGACCACCTTGCCGTTGACGCGCAGCGGCTTGATGCGCTTGGTGACGATGGCCGTCCCCTGCACCTCGCCCCGTTTCGACCAGACCCGCACCTGGCTGCCGTTCGGAATCCCCTTCTCGGCGGCCAGACCTTCCGGCACCTCGACGAAGAAGTCGGGCATCGCCTCGACCAGCAGGGGCACGTTGCTCGTCACGAAGTGCTCCCGCTCGACGACGCGATACACGGTGCAGGCGTACGGGAAGTCGTCGTCGCCGGTGGCGAGCGTCTCGCGCGCGCCGTCGTACCAGTGGATGACGGGGTTGATCGGCACGTTGTCGTGCAGCACGTTCGGCGACGGGCTCTCGACCGGCTCGTAGTGCTCCGACAACGGGCCGTCCGCGAGGTGGCTGCTGAACAGGCGCGCCACCCCTTCCTCGGTCATGATGAAGGCCCCGGCCGCGTCGGGCGGCGTCGTCCGGCCGTAGTCCGGGACGTCGCCGATCCACTCGCGCCCGTTCCAGGCGATGCCGGCGCGGGCCGGATCCCACGGCCGCCCCTCGGCGTCGGCCGACGCGCGGTTGTACAGCACGCGGCGGTTCGCCGGCCAACTGAACGCCCAGTCGTGGTGCATGCCGAGACCGGTCGGGTCGGCGGTGCCGCGACGCTGCATCTGGTTGCCCGCCTCGGTGAAGCTGCCGGTGTAGATCCAGTTGCCCGAGGTCGTCGACCCGTCGTCGGCCAGTTCGCCGAACGACGAGAGCAGCCGCCCGCTGCGCCGGTCGTAGCCGTTGATCTCCTTCGCCAACTCGACCAGCTTCGGTTCGCGCGGGTTCAGATACTCCCACGTCAGGTGCTGGATCGCGTCGTTCCAGGCGCCGCCCTCGGCCTGGTACAGCTCCTTCACCCGCCAAAACAGCTCGGACAGGATCCAGGTGTCGGAGCGCACGCCGAGCGGCGGGTCGATCGCCTTCTCCTTCCACTGCGCCCAGCGCCCGCTGTTGGTGAACGAGCCGTCGCGCTCGATCCAGTGGGAGGACGGCAGGTAGAGCACCTCGGTGTCGATGGCCGCCGGGTCCATCCCCGGCGCCTTCCAGAACTCGGCCGAGTCGAGCATGAAGGGGTCGATGACCACCTTCCACTTCAGCTTCGACATCGAGTCGAGCAGGCGCGGCACGTCCGGGCCGGCCAGCAGCGGGTTGAACCCGAGGGCGACGAACCCTTCCAGCGTCCCCTGGCGCGCCTTGTCCCAGATGGTCAGCCAAGTTGCGTCGCCGTCCTGCTTGGCGAGGTAGTCGTAGGCGAAGTCGTTGTCGCGCGTGGCGTGGTCACCGAACCACGCCTTCATCTGCGAGACGTAGAACTTCGGGTAGTTGCCCCAATAGTTGACGGTGTCGGCGACGAGCGGCCGCGGCGTCGAGTCGCCCAGATGCGCCGCCAGCGACGTCTGCGGCGGCGTCGGCACCTTCAGGTAGCCGGGCAGGATGCCGGCGACGATGGCGTGGTCGGTCGCCCCCTGCACGTTGGCGTGCCCGCGCAGCGCGTTGATGCCGCCGCCCGGCCGGCCGATGTTCCCGAGCAGCAACTGCAGGATCGCCGCGGTGCGGATGATCTGGCTGCCGACCGTGTGCATCGTCCAACCGACCGCATACATGATCGTGCCGACCCGGTCGGCGCGGCCCGTCGAGCAGATGATCTCGGCCATCTGCAGGAACTCTTCTTCCGTGCAGCCGGCGATGTCCGCGACGACGTCGGGCGTGTAGCGGTCGTAGTGCTGCTTCAGCAACCGGAACACCGAGCGCGGGTGGGCCAGCGCCGGGTCGCGGCGGACGTAGCCGTCCGGGCTCCGCTCGTAGTCCCAGGCCGTCTTGTCGTAGTTGCTGGCCGCCTCGTTGAAGCCGGCGAACAGGCCGTCTGCGAACCCGTAGTCCTCCCCGACGACGAACGCCGCGTTCGTGTGGGCGCGCACGTAGTCGGCGTGGTACAGGTCGTTCTCGAGCGCGTAGCGGATCAGGCCGCCGAGGACGGCGATGTCCGAGCCGGGCCGGATCTGCATGTGGCGGTCGGCGACGGCCGACGTGCGGGTGAAGCGCGGATCGATGGTCAGGAGCTTCGCGCCGCGGTTGTCACGCGCGTCGATCGCCCACTTGAACCCGCACGGATGGTTCTCCGCCGGGTTCGCACCCATCACCAGGACGACATCGGTGTTCTTGATGTCCTTCCAGTGGTTGGTCATCGCCCCGCGGCCGAACGTGGCGGCCAGACTGGCCACCGTGGGGCTGTGTCATATGCGGGCCTGATGGTCGATGTAGACCAGGCCCATGGCGCGCATCGTCTTCGTGATGAGGTAGGCGTCCTCGTTCGAGACGGTGGCGCTGCCGACCCAGGCGATCCCGTCGGCGCGGTTGACGACGCGGCCCTGGTCGTCCCGTTCGCGGAACGAGGCATCGCGCGAGTCCTTGAACTTGCGCGCGAACCAGTCCATCGCCGTGTCCCAGTCGACCTCTTCCCACTCCGACGCACCCGCCCGGCGCAGCAGCGGCTGGTGCCGCAGCCGCGGGCTGATCGCGAGCTGCATCTGCGACGCGCCCTTCGGGCAGAGCGTCCCGCCGTTGATCGGGCTGTCGGGATCGCCCTCGACGTGGATGACGGTGTTCTTCGTGTTGAGACCACCGCTGCCGTGAACGTAGGCGATCGTCCCGCAGCCGACAGCGCAGTACGGACAGACGGTCCGGTACTCCGTGGCGTTGACGATCTTGAGCTGGCGGACCGCGGCGTGCGCCGGACGCAAATCGAAACCGAGAGCGCTGACCGCGAGGCCGCCGGTGACCGAGGCCTTCAGGAACGTGCGACGGGAGATGTCCATAAGCGTTCCGTGCTCTGGTGCTTATACCACAAGGAGCGAGCAGCGTTGCCCTGAGGTTGCCCCGGCTATGCTGAGCTGGCGAGAGCGCCGGCGCAGACGAAGCCCCTCCATGGAGTCCTGAACGCCCAGGCCCGACTACGTGAAATCCGCCCGCCCCAGGCGCACGGCGCGCGCCGCGAGTCGCCGCTGGCGCTCCTCCAGCAACGCCGGCGTCCGGCAGATGGAGCTCGGGCAGCATTCGGACCCGGCAGAACAACGCCCACGCCGACGACAACCGCGGTTACCTTCGTACGTATGCTCCGCAGGTGAGCATCGCCGTTGTCGGCAAGACGCTGAAGAGACGCGGCAAGTTCGGCGCGGCGGCCCGGGTGCTCGGCGACGGCGCCCCGAGGTTTGCGCCGACTGGCGCGCCCGGAATCCGGTGCCGGAGCCGGACAGCCGGGAGCACGGTTACCCACGCACCGAACTTCTCGTGCTCGCCAGGGAGCTGCGGCAGGACTCGGCGGTGCGCGAACTGGGCAGTCTCGGTCTGGTGGGCGGAGCCTGGGAGTAACATGCCGCGTTTGTCGCGGGTCGCACGGCCTGGCCCTCGGCAGAACTGAACTGCCCCGGGTCTTCTCAACACTCGCCGCAGATCGAGCAACTCTGCGTGCCGTTCGGCCTCTGGGCACTCAGCCGACTCCTCCCGTGGCTCGGCTGCCCCATCGGCTCCCGAATGCAGTACTGTCCGGCTCGACCCCGGTCTATGGGAACGGCTACCCTGGCGCCGGCCGATCGGCCGGCCGACGCAAACCGCGCGACGACTTGCTCCAAGAGGCTGGGGAGCGACAGGATCAGGCACGTGCTTGGTGTCCGCTGTTCCGGCGTCCCGCGGGAAGCAGGTCGTGATGCTCCCGGGAATCGGGACGATCTCGTCGCGACCTGTTTCGGCCGCGCCCGGCGGCGTTCCTGGATTCTTGCGTGCCGGCGACCGGGGCAAGTGATGCGGGCGGGTCGTCGCGAAGAAAGCAGGTCACGATGTCGAAGAGCGGAATCCTGGACGCGTTGCGGGACGAGGAGCGCTCGCTCAAGAGCCAGCTCGTTGCCATACAGCGCGCCATCGAGGCGATCGAGGGAAACGTCCCGCCGGCCGTCGGGCGCGGCAGGAAGAAGGCGGTAAAGGCGGTCGGCAGCCGGAAGCGCACGATGAGCGACGAGCAGCGCAGGGCCGTCGCCGAGCGGATGCGCAAGTACTGGGCATCCCGGCGAGAGACCACCAAGGCGCAGGAGCAAGAGCCGCAGGAGTAAAGAGGCGCGCCGGCTTCGCTGCGTCTGGCCGTCGCACGCCGGTAGTGACCGGATCGACGACTCTGGTCGCCCCATCCGAACTGAGGGCCGAGGGTCCGGCCCCGCGGCTACCCGGCGCCAGGGACCGAACTTCATGCGACTGAGTGACTGCCGGCTGACGAGCACCCGAGACGGGACGGCTCCCGGCAACTGGTGATGCTCGAACCCGTCGCACACCTCACGATCCTCATGATAGAACTGCGGGAAATTGAACCCCGGCTGTGGCGCCGGGTCGACGAGCCACTCTCCGCCGCGCTTCTGGCCTTGCACGACATCATTCAGGTCGCATTCCTCTCGACCAACTCCCATCTGTGCGAGTTCGTGGTCGGCGAGCACGTCTACGGCGAGCCCATGCCCGATGACGACTTCTTCGACCGGAACGTGCACAAAGCCGCTGGTGTCCGTCTGAAGGCGCGCATCGAGCGTGGCGTTGAGCGGTGCCTCTCCGTCTACGACTTCGGCGACGACTGGTGGCACGACATCTTTCCTGGTATCGGTCGGGGATGGCGAGGCCGATGTCCGACTTCCCGGCGTTCGTCGACGGCGAGCGGCGGTGCCCGCCGGAGGACGTCGGCGGCGTCCCCGGCTTCATTCACTTCCCCGATCGAGCCAGTCTCCAACTGGAGTCGCTGTCGACCGTGTGGCCGGCAGCCGTCCGCTCGAGAACGGCCGGCAGCCGCCCCATTGACGCGGCCACTGTCGCACGCGTCGATGTTCTGCCGAAGCCGGAAACCGTCTATGGGTGGCACCCTAGATCGTCCGGGGGAATCCGGAGCAATCCGCGCGCCGATTGCGCACGGAATTGAGCACGACAACCCATCCTCCATGTGGTGTCATCAGGAATTCCGAGGTTTCCTGGGCGACCCGGGGATCCCGCTACGGACTCGGCGCTTCTTTTGTAACTCATTCTTAATCAGCAGCTTACGTGAACAGCGACGCCAGTCATTCCCAGTTTCGTTCACAATTCGCACTTGGACTGGACGGGACTTTGCTGGGGCGCATTCCCGATTTCCCGGAGCAGTGTGTAGGCAAAGATGAACTGTGAGGCTGGGGGAGGTTGAGCCGGTCTTCGGACAGACGGGGAGGGTGGTACTGGACATTACGGCTCGGACTGCCCATGATGGTGCGTTGAAATGGACAAGAGCGCCATCGACACCCCGAGCCGCGAGATCGATCTTCGCAACATTCCCGTCCACCTGCGCACTGCCCTCCGGCGGGCGCTGGAGTTTGAGGCGCGTGCTCGAGCGCCCAGGTCGGCAGAGGAAGCGGAGCAGTGCGAAGAGCAGCTGCGGGCCATCGCGGACGAGTTCTTCGGCGCCCTCCTCACCCCCGTGCTGCAACGCGCGGTGTGCTCCGCCGCGGTTGGCGACGCGGCGAGCGCCCTCGTGCGCCACCTGCCCCGGCGGATGCGGAGCGACGGCCTGGAGACCGTCAACGTTCGCACCTCCCGGGGCACGACGGTGCCGGTCACGACGCCGTACTACCGCGAGAAACACGCCCGTCGGGCGAAGCGGAGGCCGGGACTCTACCCCATAGGCGCTAACTTGTTAAGGCCACATGGTCCTCCGGCAGCTCAGTTCAGCCGAAGTACGCGGAGAGTTGCGGCTGTCGGCGACGTGGCGGCTCCGCCAGCTCGCCGGAGATCGTTCGCCAGTCGCTGATCATGCGCGCCAGCGGGAGCGGCGGTTCGATGGCGCGCGTGACCTGGTTGAGCACGAACTTGAAGTCACGCCACGCGCTCGGGGGGCGCCGGCGCCGGCACGTCGTAGCCCCAGGGGGAAATCGCGCGGGCGTGGTGGATCAGCTTCTCCACCAGCAGCGCCACGAACAGTTTCCCGTAGAGCCACGCCTTGGCGCTGTCGTCGTCGTACTTCGGCACGTGCCCCAACTGGGCCAGCGACTTGAAGCGCTTGAACACCAATTCGACCTGCCAGCGCAGGCGATACCTACTCCAGCACGTCCGCGGCGGAAAAGGGTGGCTCGGGAAAGGTCGTGAAGACGATCACGTACTCAGCAAAGCGCAGCGTGGCCGGTTGCACCTGGTTGCCCTTGCGGGCGGCGTCTCGGCGGACTTTCAGGTGCGCCAAGCGGATGGCTTCCGCCGACTTGCGGAGCACGCAGACCCGGCCCGCAATCTTGCCGGCCGGGCCGCCATCGTCGCCCGGGACCGCGACCGTGATCGCCCAGGACCGGACGGCGCCCGGACGCGTGACCGACCCCACCGCCGCAAGCAGGTCGAACGGCCGCCCGGCCGTCGTGCACAGCGGCAGCGACCCCGTGTTGACACGCACAATCAGCCGCCCGCCCGCGTCGACCACGTGGCGAATGCCCCGGGCCGTCGAATAGCCGCGGTCGGCCAGCACATGGTCGCCGGCGCGGATCGGGAACTGCGCCAACGATTCTCCCGTGCCCGGCCCCTCGGTCCCCGTCAGCTTGAAGAAGTCGCACGCCAGCGACGGCAGGCCCACGCTGTAGTGCAGGCGCCACAGCGACCCGCTCGGGCCCGGTTCCTTCACCGTCGTCGCATCCACGGCCCGGACCTGGAACGCGCCTCCGGGGATGACCGCCAGACCCTGCTCCTCGAACAGGCGGACACACAGCGCGTGCAACCAACCCTTGAATTTCTTCAGCCGCTTCAACAGCGCCACGTCGGACAGGTCCGCCAGATGCGCCTGCCGGGCCCGAACCACCGTTTCCCGCAACGAGTGTCCGCAGCCGAGGTGCAGCAGGAGGGTCCGCAGGAGGTTGTCGACCGTCTTGTCCTTGCGCAGCCCCTTCAACGCCCCGGTGTCCTGCGCCAACTCGCGCCAGTCCTGAGGGAAGAACGACACCAGCACATCCCAGTCCTCGTCCACCGTGCCGGCCTCCGTGTCATGCATCCACATGCCAGGATACGCCGGCCATGCCGCGAAAACAAGTTAGCGCCTATGGGGTAGAGTCCCGGCCTCCGCTTCGCCCGACGGGCGTGTTTCTCGCGGTAGTACGGCGTCGTGACCGGCACCGTCGTGCCCCGGGAGGTGCGAACGTTGACGGTCTCCAGGCCGTCGCTCCGCATCCGCCGGGGCAGGTGGCGCACGAGGGCGCTCGCCGCGTCGCCAACCGCGGCGGAGCACACCGCGCGTTGCAGCACGGGGGTGAGGAGGGCGCCGAAGAACTCGTCCGCGATGGCCCGCAGCTGCTCTTCGCACTGCTCCGCTTCCTCTGCCGACCTGGGCGCTCGAGCACGCGCCTCAAACTCCAGCGCCCGCCGGAGGGCAGTGCGCAGGTGGACGGGAATGTTGCGAAGATCGATCTCGCGGCTCGGGGTGTCGATGGCGCTCTTGTCCATTTCAACGCACCATCATGGGCAGTCCGAGCCGTAATGTCCAGTACCACCCTCCCCGTCTGTCCGAAGACCGGCTCAACCTCCCCCAGCCTCACAGTTCATCTTTGCCTACACACTGCTCCGGGAAATCGGGAATGCGCCCGGCGGGAGCTACGGCGCGCGGGGAGCTGGTGAAGGTCGTAGGGTTCGCGCTACAGGCCGCGGCGGCCGAGACTGAGCGGGTAGCGGCAAAGGTGGAGGAGGGACAGACCACCCACTGAGGTAGAATCGAGTCACCAACGGCCGGGCGCTCGGCGACCCCGGTAATACTCGCGAGAAGGCCCGCTGGCTGCTCGCCGGCGGGCCATCGTCTTGTACAGGCGTGTTTTCATTCCCCGGCCCGGCCCTGCGGCTGCGTTTCGAGCTCGCCACGGTACTCGCCGCCGCCGCCCGGCGGCTGCCGCTCGACGACCTCGTCGACACCGTGCTCCACGAGACCGGATACCACCAAGCCGTCGCCGCCGCCGGCGACCCCGACGCGGCCGACCGGCTCGACAACCTGGCCGAGCTCGGCTTCGACGCCGCGGTTTTCCGCCGCGACGCCGGACAAACCGACACGGCAGGCCCCGACGAGCGCCTGCAAGTCCTCGCGGAGTTCCTGGAACACTGCCGCTCGATGCGCGCACCGAAGCGCGCCCGCGCGACCGACATTCGCGTAACGCTGTCCACCCTTCACGGAGCCAAGGGGCTCGAGTTCGACACGGTCGTCATCGGCGGCTTCGACGCCGAGCACCTGCCGCACCGCGGCACACTCGCCTCCGCCGACGACAACCGGACCGCCGTGGAAGAAGAACGCCGGCTAGCGCTACCCTGTACCCACATTATTCGTTCTGGACAACTCCAGCACGCTCCCGCCGTCCAATGCGGTAGCCGATGGTTGCGATGGACATTCGTTCGTAACCGCGCCACATGATCTGGTGTCCGGGGGGCGGGTCGTGCGTTCGGTTCTGGTAGCCGCCGAGGATGGCGAGCAGGAGGACTGCGGCGGCGAGATGGTCAGGGGGGCGGCAGGCCGAGTTCTTCGGCATAGTCGGTCAGGAAACGCAACTCGATGTCGGTGAACAGCAACTGGGCGTCGCACCCCGGTACGTCACGACCGAGCAGGGTCATCACCATCAGGCGCCAGGCGATCACGGTATTGATGGTGACCGCGCGTTGGAGCCGGTCGGCGGTGTGGAACGCGAGATGTTCGACTCGGCATCCGGACTTGAGCACCCGGAACAGGTCTTCGATGCGCCAGCGCCGCAGGTAGTAGCCGATGACCGCGACCGCGGTTTCGGTGCTGTCGACGTCGAGACTGGTGAGCAGGAACCACTCGACCGCCGGCTCGCCGGGCGGCGGCGCGGTTTCGCGCACATGGACCGTGGACAGCGCCACCGGTTCGGCGCCGGCGATGGTCGGCGGCGCCACCACTTGGCGATGGCGCACCTCGGCCCGCGCCACCCGCCCGGTGCGCGCCGGGCGGGCCTGCCTGCCGCTGGATTTGCGCCGCGCGCTCAGGCGGTCGATCTCGATCTCGACGTGCCCGTCGGCGGCGCCGGCGCGCATGGCGGCGAACAGCTTCGGGGCGCCCTGGGCGAGACAGCGGTCATGGTGGGCGCGCACCAGCACTTCCACCCGGTTCAGACGGCGCTGCTCGTCGAACACCGCGAAGCAATCCGCCTCCCGGTCCATGACGCTGAGCACCCGGGTCTTGCGACTCAACGCCGCCGCCGCCCGGTCGATGTCGCGCAGGCCGTCGACCCAGCGCCGCGTCTTGGGGGCCGTCTCCTGCGCCGCCGCCGGCGGTGGCTCGTCCGCCGGGCGCGCCGCGCCGCCCGGCGGCGCCTCGAAACCGCAGCGCAGCACGCCCAGCGGCAGACCCGCGCCATCGACCGCCAGGGTCAGATGCAGATGCAGGCCGAGCGTCTTCGAGACCGTCTGGTTGCGCCCGATGATGCCCAGCCCCTCGCAGTGCGGGCGCGTCGCAAAATTCAGATCCGTCCCGTCCTGGATGCACAGCACCGTGTCCTGGCCGCGCATCCGCTGCAGCGTGCGCGCCCGGTGGGGCGCGAGAATGTTCCCGGGCGTGACCGCCGACGACACCGGCTGGTCGATGAGCCGGTAGTAGCCCTTCACCGCCGCGCGGTCGTGGGACGCGTTGGCGGTGACCGCCTCTCCGGGCAACGACGCCAGCAGCCCCGCGCTCTTGACCAGACGCGCCGACAACCGCTGATCGCCCAACGGCGCCCCTCCAAACTCGTTCACCGTCCAGGCGCCGCTGTCGAGACCGTCAGCCGGCGCCAGCGCCGGCGCCGCGTCGACCCGCGCCACCCCCAACCGCCGCCGCCAGTGCGGCTCCAACTCATACATATATACCGCCTTGACCGGACGAGCCCGCGCATGGTCGCGGTCCTGGCGCCCGCGACCGGCCGTGTGCCCGACCCACACGAAGTTGGCCGCCTTGAAGCTGGCCCCGTCATGCGCGGGGCCGACGAAGGTCTCCACCAGCCACGGACGATACCGGTAGCGGGCCTCGAAATCCGCTGGCAAACGCGCCAGCACCTGGCCCAGCACCTGGCTGGCCAGGTTGCGGCATTGCACGCCGGGGCGGATCAGGAACCGGCTCAGGCACAGCACCCGGTGCAGATGCGCCAGACGCTGCCCGGCGCTCCACCCCATCCACGCCTCGCGCGCCCGCAAATGCAACGCCGACGCCGAAAACCCGACCGCGCCGAGCACCCCGTGCGCCGAGACCACCAGATAGCGCACCTGGCAGCCCGCAAAGGTCGTCGTCCCCTGCGGATGCTCGAAGTGCAGCAAGGTATTCCACACCCGGCGCTGCCCGCCTTGCTCTACCCGCTCCAGCGACAACCCCGCGACCGCCTCCACCGTACCCGGCACCGCCGTGGCCGCCGCCACCGGCGCGTCGAAACGCTGCGGAGTGGGCGCGCCCCCGCCACCCCGCGACGCCGGCAACGCAATCCGCCCCGCCTTGTGCAGCGTGTTGAGCGCTTTAAGACAACCCGCGAGTTGGGCCGACCCGCGCGCATCCACAAACCCGAACTCCGCGCACACCCGCCGCCCCACCGCCGCCCGGTTGTTCAGCGCCTCCTGCGCCACAATCCGCTCGAGGCGAGCTTGCGACTCAGGCGCACGAAGGGTCTGTAGTATCTGGTTCTGATGCTCCATGCCGTGACGCTACACGGCGGAAGCTGATTTGTTCAGCCCTGAATGCGGGCACAGGGCAGTCCTAGCCGAGGGCGCTTCCCGCATTCTCATCATCGTGCCGAGGCCGCTGATGGGCCAGTGGCAGGACGAGCTCTACACGCTGTTTGGCATCGTCGCCCAGGAGGCTGCCGACCCGCAATTCGACGTGTCGGGCTCGGGCGTATTTCTGGTCGGTCGGGAGTACGCCGGCAGCGTCAAGGGCTCCGAACGCTTGCAGGCGTTGCCGCCGTTCGATCTGTGTCTCATCGACGAGGCGCACGAGATATTTGCTGGCATTTACAAACGGTTTGACAGCCACGGCATCTACGACGAGAGCAGCAAGGATGCCCAGACAGCACATCGCGTTCGAAAGCTGATTGGTCCAACGCCGGTGCTGTTGCTCACGGCCACTCCCCTCCAGAACTCTCTGGCCGAGTTGTGGGGTTTGCTGCACTACATCGAGCCGACCGGGACGCTGCTCGGGTCGTTTCCCACGTTCAAGACGCTCTTCTGTGAGAAGAAGGACGGTCGTCGACTCGTTCCTGAGCAGGGCTCAGAACTGAAGCGTCGCCTCGGCGCGGTTGTTCAGCGAACGCTGCGACGACAGGCACAAGAATTCCTCGACAAACCGTTCGTGGGCCGGCGGGCAAAGCTGTACGAGTATTCGATGAGCCCCGAAGAGAAGAAGCTGTATGACGATGTCACAGCCTATCTCCTGACCCCCAGCCTGTGCGCGTTTCAGGGACGTTCTCGACAGCTGCTACTGCTTCAGTTTCACCGCCTAATGGCATCGTCGACCGCGGCGCTGGCGAAGAGTCTGGAACGGGTTGCCACACGGCTTCGCGAGATGCGGTCAGGGGTTGCTGGGCGCGAAGCGAGGCCGCCACTGCCCTGCTGGCTGATCTCGAGAACGACGAACTCGAGGCCGTGAAAGAGGACGAGGCGAACTCGAAGCCGGAGACTGTGACAGCAGAGCTTGCCCGCGTCGAAGAGTTCGTGCGGCGCGCGCACGAGCTCCCACACGACAGTAAGGCTCAGAGCCTTGTAATGGCGGTGCAGACCATGCGCGACCGGCGCGGCGTCAACACCAAGCTTGTGGTCTTCACCGAATCTCTGACCACGCAAGAATATCTGCGCGGGCTGCTGGTCGAGCGGGCCGGGCTGGACGACCGGGAGATCACGCTCTTCCGGGGGACTAACGATTCGCCCCGTGCACAGGAGGCACTACAGCGCTGGAGAGAGGAGGTCGGCAAGAACCTCCCGCCCACTTCGAAACCAAGTCTTGGCGTCGCGGTTCGGCTGGCCCTGGTCCACGAGTTCAAGACGCGGTCCCGCGTGTTCATTGCCACCGAGGCGGGCGCGAAGGGGCTCAACCTGCAGTTCTGCGACACCGTCATCAACTACGACTTACCGTGGAATCCGCAGCGTATCGAGCAGCGCATCGGACGCTGCCACCGCTATGGGCAGGAACGCGACGTCACGGTCATCAACTTCCTGGCCAAAGACAATGAGGCGCAGCGTCTCACGCTCGAGATTCTCACCCAGAAGCTCGACCTGTTCGGAAATGTACTGGACATGTCCGACGATGTCCTGCATGCCGCTCGGTCTGACCGTTCAGAAGAACTGACGACCGCACTCGGCCCCGACTTCGAAAAGCAGCTCCACCGCATCTGGGACCGGGCCAGGTCGGTGGATGAGGTGGAAGCAGAGCTCCGTTGCCTGCGAGAGTCTATCGAAGACCGCCGCCAGGAACTGACGCGGGTCAAAGAGCGCACAACGGGGCTTATCGAGAGCCGCTTCGACGACCGCGTGCAGCAGGTCTTTCGCCAGATTGCAGACGAGCTCCCAGCCACGCTGGCTGAGCTGGACGCGGATCTGGAGCGGGTCGTGCTTGGGTATCTGGAGGCACACGGCGTGCCGCACACCACGACGCAGCACGTCTCCCGCAAGAGACTCAAGATTCCTGCATCGCCACGACTTCCGGAACCGTTGTCGGCAGGGCTCACCGTGGCAATGGGGCGCGCGGAAGGCCTGCAAGACGGCGAGTCCCTGCACGTGGCGCACCCCCTCGTTCTGGCAGCGCTGGATGAAGCCCGTACCTCCGGGCAGGGTACCTTCTCAGTGCGGTTTCGTTTGACCGACAGCGCGCCAGAGGCGTTACGGGATCGTAGCGGGGCGCGTGGCCGGCTGGCCCTGACGCGGGTGTCGTATCGGGGATTCGAGCACGAGGATCGCCTCGTCGCCACGGCCCTGTTCGAAGACGCGGAGGTCCTCCGCCCGGCAGAGGCCGCCCTCGAGCTGGTGCAGATGCCCTGCGAAGACATCACAGCACCAGCCCCGGCGCTCTCGCTCACGCCAAACGACCTTGACGAGGTCGTGGATGAAGAACTGTTCTTCGACCAGGCGAAGGCCGCCCAGGCCGAGAATGATGAATTCGCGAAGACCCTCGATCAACTTGACCAGTACATGGAAGACCGCCTCCTGGTGCTGCGACGCACCCGCGAAGACGCATCAGTCCGGCTGCAAGAGGCCGAATAGAAACATGCCGCCGCCCTCGGCGCCGACGCACGCGCGAAGGCCGAAGGTATGCTCCGCCGCATGGAGACCGAGATCGAAGAGCTCGAGGTACAGATCGAACGGTTGATCGCACGGGACGACGACGACTACGGGAAATGGAAGACACACGCGCATCAACGCCGCTATGAGCCGCCCCACGCGGAGCGTCTCTTCAGCCTGGAGTTCGTCATCGCATGACCGCACAGGAGGAACCCGACGTGGCCCTCAAGCTGCTCCACACGGCCGACTGGCACCTGGGCCTGCGGTTCCCGGCGGTCGCGCCTGAACAGGAAGTGCGCCTGACCCGAGCACGTCTCGAAGTGGTGAGCCGCATCCTCGACCTAGCGGACAACCGCAACGTGGACGCCGTACTCTGCGCGGGTGACCTGTTCAACGAACCGCGTCCAGAGGAGGAGTGGTGGAAGGGGTTGTTGGCTGAATTCACACGGCGACCGTGGACACGCCCGGTCATACTGCTGCCCGGAAATCACGACCCGCTGATGCCCGGGTCGATCTACGCGCCGACGGCCCCATTCCGGCGTGGCCTTCCCGAGTATGTTCACGTCGTCGATCGCGACGACTTCGCTCTGGAGTTGGGCACGACCGCCGTCGTCTACGCCACGCCCTGCCGCTCACATGCGGGCCAGACGGGTCTCGCCGAAAGCCTGCCGCTGCGAGAACCTGGAGACGAGAGGCTACGTATCGGTCTCGTCCACGGGCAAACGTTCGATCTCAAAGACCACCAGACCACCTTCCCCATCGCCAGGAACGCGGCCGTCGACCGCGGGCTCGACTACCTGGCCATCGGCGACACCCACAGCTTTCGCGACGTGCAGCCGGACGCCAAGGCTCCAACCGTATACCCAGGCGCCCCGGAGGCCACCAAGTTCGGCGAAACGGACGCCGGGGAGGTGGCGCTCGTCTTCTTCCCGCGCGATCGGGCCCGACGAGCTCTGATTGAACGTGCTCCAGTGGCAGTCTGGAAGTGGAAAGAGGTGTCGTGTCACTCGCTCGAAGAGCTGCGCCTACTTCGAGCTGACGCCAGCCTCAGAAAGACGGTCCTCCGATTGACACTGGATATGCGCCTGCCCCTGCACGAGTACGACGAAGCAGTCCGCATCCTCGCCGAGCTCGAGGGCTCGCTGGCCGCGCACCCCAGAGTTGGCGTGCTCATGAGAGAACGGGACAGACTGCGCCTGGACGTAACCGACTCGTCGAGCTTCACGAAAGACCTGCCGGACGTACTCCAATCTGTGGTCCGTCGGCTGGAAGCCAAGGCCGGCGCGGAGCCTGAAACGACGGAGCGGGCGATTCATCATCTGTATCAGCTCGTGAGAGAAGGCCGTTAGTCAGACATGTGGATCAGAGCGCTCTCGGTTAAGCATTTCGCCGGCATCCGCTCGGCAGACTTGGAGTTCGTCAACGGGCTGAACGTTCTGCACGGACCGAACGAGTTCGGCAAGTCCACCCTGGTCACGGCCGTTCGCGCAGCGTTGCTCCTGCAGGACGGCGCCACGGCAGCCGAGTCGTTCGAGGACTGGCACACGGACCAACCCCCACAGGTAAACCTGACCTTTGAGGTCGAGCCGCAACGCATTTGGCGCATTCGCAAGAGTTTCGGCAAGGGCGCAGAAGGGTCGAGCTATCTCGAGTTCTCCCGCGACGGGACGGATTTCACTCAGGAGGCCAAGGGGCGAGAGGTCGACGGAAAGATACGGGACACGCTGCAGTGGGGGTTGGACCGACCGGGCGGCAAAGGGAAGAAGAAGGGGTTCGCCGAGTCGTTCCTGTCGACGACGCTACTGGCAAGCAGGATGCCGTGAAGGAGGTGCTCAAGCGCGGGCTCGACGACGACCCAAATGAGTCTGGCAAGCAGCGCCTCGTCGACGCATTGCAAGCGCTGGCGCAAAATCCGGTCTTCACGCGAGTCCTCGCCGCCACGCAGCAGAAGGTGGACGAGGCGTATACCAGCACGGACCAGAAGAGCCGCCGCCGGGGCTCACCATGGATGGAACTGCGAACGCAGCGGCAAGCTGCAGAGAAGCGCCGTACTGATATCGGCTCTCAGGCCCGCAATAGCGAGGACGCACGCCACCAAGTCGAGGAACTTCGCGACGCTCTGAACGAGGCACAGAGCCGCCTGGACGACAGAGAGAAGGCCCGCGCCAGGCTCGAAATCGCCTGGAGCCAACAACAGGCACGAGAGGATGTCCAGGCACAGATCGTCGCCGCGACCGTAGAACGAGACCGGATCCAGGCGCTGCACGACCAGCTGGTCGAAGTCACGACCGCCCGGGAAGCTGCAGAAGAAGCGGTGCAGTCGACGAAGACCGCGCTGCAGGAGTCGACCGGAGAACAGGAAGCCACGGCAGAGACCCTACAAGCGGCACGCCAACGCCTCTCCGGACTGGAGAGCAGCAGCACCGAGCAGGCACGAAAGATTCGCAGACAAGAGATCGACAAGAGCCTCATCGAGAACGAGAACCGCCAGCGCGCCGTCGAGCAGCGCCGGAAGGAAGCCGCCAGCGTGAGCGCCCTCCAAGACAAGACCGAGGAGCTTCGGGCTGACGTCGACGAGAAATCAGGCACACTCGCCCGGGCGGGGGCACTGGTCGAGACGGCCATCAGCCAGAACCAGGTCGACAACGACGAGATCTCCGGCACCGAGGAAACGCTCCAGGCTGCGCAACTTCTGGCCGCACGCAGAGACCACGACCGCGCGCGAGACAACGCACGCGCGGCTGCCGAGCTCGAAGCCGCAGCCGCAGCCGGTCGCGAGCAGGCAAGGAAGATTCGTGATGACGTGGCCCAACTCGGTCTTCCTGACGCGCACGAGGTTGAATCGCTCGCCAAGCTTGAAACACGCCTCCTGGTGGCAGAGGGGAAGCTCCGGGTGGGCATTTCGGTCGACATCAGACCCAGGCGGCAGATCACGGTGCGCATCCGAACCGACGACGCACCCTTCCAAGACGCGGTGCTCACCGAACCAGCATCGCTGGACGCATCCTCTCAGCTGCAGTTGACCCTGGACGACGTCGCCGAGATCGACATCCGTGGAGGGAGTTCCGACGCGCGACGTGAGGCCGAAGCTCTTCGACAGACCTGGCATGAACGCACGTCCGAGATCTTCGGCCGTCTGGGCGTCACCCAGTTGCAGCACATCCGCGACATGCAGCGCGACTGTGATGGGCGACGGGAACAGGCTGGGATACTGGAGCGGAACGCCCAGACCGCCGCAGATCGGGCAAAGGCCGCCGCCGCGGCCGGTGCCGCGGCCGAAGCTCTCGATCGGAAGGTCGTCCGGCTCGAACAGCGCTTGGTTTCGTTCCTCTCCTCAGAGAATGACCTTGAAGAAGCTCTCCGGCGGCACGAATCGGCGGACGACCTCGACGAAGCCGCTCTCGAAGATCGACTGAAGTCTCTCGGAGAAACGCTGGAGACCAGGAAGAAGCAGGTCGGAGCCTTCGAGCAGCAACTCGCCAAGGACAAGGGCGTCCTCGAGACGAAGGAACAGGAAGTCGTGTCACTGGAACGCGAACTTTGCGAGGCCAGCGATGCCCTCGGCGAACCCTGCACGGAAGTGCTTCAACAGGCCGCTACGGAGCTCGAGACGCTCGCAGCACAGCGTCAAGAGAAGCAGCAGGACCTGAAATTGTTCGAGCGGGACCAGACCAGCGAGGTCGAACAGGCACGAGACGCTGTGGTAGCGGCAGAGGCAGCTATAGAGGGCGCCGAGCTGAGTACCAAACAGTGGGCGACGCAAGCGGAAGAAGCGCAGGGTACCCTCGACAGGCTGAACGGCGAGGCCTCGATCCGACAAGAAGTCGTCCACCGCGAAGACTTTCCTGCCGCCCTCGCTATCCTCGCGGGTCTCCAGAGCAAGTGGGAGGCGCTTCCGAAGCCGGAAACCGAAGTCACCGACGCGGACCGAATCGAAGCGGACGGACTCATTCGAGAGGCTACAGACCAACGAGATCAACTCCAATCCGAACTCCAGAAAGCGGAGGGAGGCCTACAACAGGTTGGCGGCCACTCCATCCAGGAGAAGCTCGAACAGGCCAACGAGGCGGTGCAGGCCATAAACCGACGAGAACACGAGCTCGACCTCGATTATGGCGCCTGGAAGCTTCTTCGCGACACCCTGCAGGAGGCGGAAGCGGAGGACGCCGTCCACCTTGGTAAGGCGCTCATCGAGCCGATCACCACGCGGATGGCAGATCTAACGGACGGCAGATACGGCGACCTAGTCATCGGCCCGAAGCTTCAGACCGAGAGTATCGAGGTCGCTGGAATCCAGCGGGATCTCACGAAGCTTTCCGTTGGCACGCGGGAGCAGCTAGCGATGGTCTTGCGCCTTACGATCGCGGACGCCATCGGAAGCGCGATCGTGCTGGACGACCAGCTCGTCCAGAGTGATGCGTCGCGAATGGAATGGCTGCGCACCTTCATGATGGAGTGCGCGAGAAGGTTCCAGATCCTCGTGTTTACCTGCCGCCCAGAAGAGTACGAGCCTGTGGAGACCGAAGAAGAGACTGCGTTCGAATCCATCGACCTTACCAAGTGTCTTCAGCGCTCACCGTAGGACGGTCGAGAAAGGACACTGGACGAGCGACCACCACGGGCCGTACAGACGAAAGCCCGACCGATCTCAAAGGACCGGTCGGGCCTCTAAACATCCCCGCGCGCGCGGGGCATCGGCTGACGCGTTTGACAGCCACTGTCCTTACAGGAGCCCAAAAAAAACCCTCGCAGGTGCATCCCCACCCGTGCGGGGAAAACCTTGCTCTATTCAACATGCCATGGTGATTCGATACGGTCAACCCCCTCGCGCAGAGCTGAGGCGGCTACGAGATCTGCCGACCGCAGCGGCCTCCCGGCGGGCCATTGATCGGCAGCGGCACTGTCAGTTGCCGCCGGCTCGTTGACCCGCTATCGCCGCAGGCCATCGAAGAGGTTGGGGTCACGAAACCGGAACTCGTTCGGCTTGTTAATCAATCGTCACGGGAAAGGCGCTTGTGCTCGTACGGACTGGCCAGGGTGAGTCGCCCGGGGGAATCTCACCCCCGGGCGCTCGCAGAACTGTACGTGAACGTCTCCGCTCATACAGCTCCCATCATCCAGCCGCCAGCGTCACCCCCAGCAGATGCCAATGGGCGAACATCGAAACGGCTTCGCGTGGCTCGACGGCTCCTCCCGCGCGCGCGGTTGACCGTCTGGACACGCTGGATGACGCGACCCCTTTGCTCCATCGAGTTTCCTCGACTTCATCGCTCGTACGGGTCGCTCCGCCCCTGTGCCTCGCATCGGGCTTCTCATCCTTGGGGGTCGACCCCTTGGATTTCTCCCTTTACATCGAGGCGACAGGTTCCCACGTTCCACACAAGGGCCTGGTGCAGGGTCACGCCACCTTTATGCCGGGTGCCGCCCAGCCAAGCTGCAGGCTCCCGCTGGACTTGTCCCGGGTTACCGACTCGCCCCGGTTTCGACACCGTCCTTACGCTTTCGACACGTTGCCGGTGGTTCATGCACTTCGTCTCCCTGCACCCTACCTGACGCGGTCACGCCGCGCCGTTTCCGTGACGCTTACCACCTCGGCTCTTGACCGAGGCAGCGCACGGCGGTTTGGAGCCTCCCCCTGCCGGGCGGCTCCGAGGGGCCTGCCCTCATCCCTCGTGCAGCATGGCTGCAGCTAGGTCTGCCCGTGCCCCATATTTTTTCGCTGGACTTCATGCAGCCACTTCGCTACGGTGGCCGGCATGGAGATTCGAGGGTGCCCCAAGCGTAGTGGAAAGTCGGTGGCGACTCCTGCCCGGCTGTGGTATCAGTCGGGTGTGTTCAAAAGGAGGAGAGGCCACCGATGAAGAAACCGTACAAGATCGTTTCGGGCGCGTCCGCGCCGAACCGCCGGGAACTGGCGGACTGGCTGGCGAAGGACGGGCAACTGCTGATCCCGCTGGTCGAACTGCTGGAGAAGGGCGAGCGAGCCATCGACGAGGTGATCGACGTGATGGGCCGGGCGACCATCGAGGCCGTCCTGCGGATGAGCGCCGAGCAGGTGGCGGGGCCGAAGGAGCAGGGACGGCGCGACGCCGACCGGGATCTGTACTGGCACGGGGTGCAGGCGGGACGTGTGGCATTGAAGGAGCGGCAGTTGCGGGTCGACAAGCCGCGGCTGCGCAAGAAGCGGCCGCGGGCCGATGAGCCGGGCGAGGTGGAGATTCCGGCGTATACGGCGTTGCAGGCGGATCAGCCACTGGCCGACCGGATGCTGGAGCTGGTGCTGCAGGGCGTGTCGACGCGCAAGTACGAGAAGGTGCTGCCGGCGCTGGCCGACCAGGTGGGGGTGAGCAAGTCGGAGGTCTCGCGGGAGACCATCGAGGCGGGGACGCGCGTTCTGAAGGAGTTGGCCGAACGGGACCTGGGCAAGTTGGACGTGCTGGTCGTCTACCTCGACGGGATCGTGTTCGGGAACTACCACGTGGTGGCGGCGGTCGGTGTGGATGCGGATGGTCGTAAGCACGTGCTGGGGCTTTGCGGCGGGGCATCGGAGAACACGGAGGTCACCGCTGGCCTGCTCGAAGATCTGGTGACGCGGGGCCTGCGGGCTGACCGGCGGCGTCTGTTCGTCATCGACGGCGCCAAGGCGCTGCGGCAGGCCATCGGGCGGGTGTTCGGGTCGGCGAACCTGGTGCAACGTTGTAGAAACCACAAGGTAAGGAACGTCTTGGGTCATCTGCCGAAAGAGCAGCACGAGCAGGCGCGTTCGACGCTTCGGGCGGCGTGGAAGCTGGACGCCGACGAGGGCATCCGGAAGCTGGAGCAGTACGCCTCGTGGCTGGAGCGGGAGTGGCCGTCGGCGGCGGCGAGCCTGCGCGAAGGGCTCTCGGAGTTGTTCACGGTCAATCGCCTTGGGCTGCCGAAGCCGCTGCGCCGCTGCCTGACGACGACGAACATCATCGACTCGTCGCACGCGGGCGTTCGCCAGCACACGAATCGGGTGAGTCGCTGGCAGAGCGAGGAGATGGCGGTGCGGTGGGCCGCGGTGACGTTCCGAGAGACGGAGAAGCACTATCGCCGCATCACGGGCTATGAGCATCTCTGGATGCTGAAGGCGCACCTCGACGAAGAGAATGGCGCCCTTGCCGAATTGCAGAAGGCGGGGTAATGTGTGTCTGTCGCTGCCGACTTTCAACTACTGGCGGGACACCCTCTGGAGATTCAGAATCAGGTCTCACGTATTCTACGGGACAACCTCGCCCGCCTGCGTGACGTGCTGGACGAGGCGGTTTCGCAGGGTGTCGGCAGCCTCGGTCAGGTCGCCGATCGCGTCTGTGAAGCGTTCGATTTCCGCGACGGGCGGGGCCGGTGGCAGCGCGCGAGCTGTTGCCGGGCGTTGTCCGACCTGCAGGCGGCCGGCCACGTCTCGCTGCCTGCGAGTCAGGCGGCTCGCGGCGTTGGGGGCCGGGCGCGGGTGCTTCCGCACCCGATGGCGCCGGCGGTGGACGTGCCGGGCACGGTCGGCAAGGTTGTGGGTCTGACCCTGGCGCTGGTTGAGACCGACGCGCAGCGCCAAGTCTGGAACACGCTGATGGCGTACGAGCACCCGCGCGGCGCCGGTCCGTTCGTCGGCCCGCAACTGCGGTATCTGGTGGGTTCGGCGCATGGTTGGCTGGGCGGCGTCGGGTTCGCGGCGAGTGCGCGGCGGCTGCGGTCCCGCGACGCCTGGGTCGGGTGGGACGACACGGGCCGGCGCGCGCACCTGCACCGGGTGTTGGGACTGTGCCGGCTGCTGGTGCGCCCCGGCATTGTGTGTCGCAACCTGGCCTCGCACGTGCTGGGCCGGGTCGTCCGGGCAGTCGGCGACGACTGCGAGGGTCTGTATGGCTATCGCCCCTGGCTGCTGGAGACGTTCGTCGACGAGACCGAACAGACGGGGGCGAGCGTGCGCGCGGCCAACTGGGTTCGGGTGGGTGAGACCTGCGGTCGCGGTCGCCAGGACCGCCGGCACGCGGCGCCGGAAACGCGCAAGGCGGTGTATATGTATGCCTTGGAGCCGGCGGGGCGCACCCGCCTCGCGGTGCCTGCACCGGTCGTGGCGCCGCTGGCGGTTGGCGACGGTCTCGACGCCGCGGTCTGGGCGGACCACGAGTTCGGCGGGGCGCGTTTGGGCGACGCGCGTCTGAGCGCGCGGCTGGTACAGAGCGCGCAGCAAATGGCAGAGTCTCCGATGCGCGCCATCACCGGCGCCGCCCACGGCGCCCGCGCGATGGTCAAGGGCCATTACCGGCTGATCGACCAGCCCGCCGACAGTGCGGTGACGGTCGACAACATCCTCGCGCCGCATCGCGAGCAGACGCTGCGCCGGATGCAGGCGCACGACACGGTGCTGTGCATCCAGGACGGCACCCGGTTGAACTTCACCCGGCGCGGGCAGACGCAAGGGCTGGGGGCCATCGGCTCGAACCAGACCGGGGCGGTGGCGCGCGGCCTGGAGTTGCACACGACCTTGGCCGTCAATCCCGACGGGGTGGCGTTGGGTGTGCTGCGGGCCGCCTTCGACGCGCCCGCGTCCCCCAACTCCGAGGCGGAAGGCGAGCCGACCCCAAAGCCGCGCGAGAAGCGCAAGGCGTTCCGTTGGATCGAGGGGCTGCGCGACTGCGCGCAGGCAGCCGAGCAATTGTCCCAGACCCGCGTGGTGTGCGTGATGGACCGCGAGGCCGATTTCCTCGACCTGTTCGTCGAACACCGCGCGGCTGCCCCGCAGGTCGACCTGCTGGTCCGCGCCAAGGCCGACCGCGTCCTCGGCAGGGAAAAGACGCCCGCCGGGCAGACGGTCTCACGCCGTCTGTTCGATACGGTGCGCAACGCGCCGGCCCGAGGCGCCGCCAAGGTCGAGGTGCAGCGGCTGAGCGCGCGCGTGAAGGCCAGCAAACAGGCCCGCAAGGACCGCCGGGCGGAGCGGGTCGCCGACGTGACGCTGCGCTACCAGCAGGTGCCGCTGCCCTGCCCCGGCGACGAGCCGGTCGCACTGTGGGTCGTCCACGTGCGCGAGGAACAACCGCCGCCCGCGGCCGAGCCGCTGGAGTGGTTCCTGCTGACCACTTTGCGTGTGAGCAGCGCCGACGACGCCACGCGCATCCTGCAATGGTACGTCCGGCGCTGGCGCATCGAAGAATACTTCCGCGTGCTCAAGTCCGGCTGCAAGGTCGAGGAGTTGCAGCACCACACGGCCGAGCGGCTCGAACGCGCCATGGCCATCAAGATGGTCATCGGGTGGCGCATCCAGTTGATGGTCCAACTCGGGCGCGAAGTGCCCGACCTGCCGGGCGACCTGCTGTTCTCCGATGGCGAGTTGCGCGTGCTCGCCACCTTCGCCCGCTCACGCAAGCTGCCGCCGCCGGCGCGCCTCGGCGACGCTGTCGGTCTGGTCGGGCGCCTCGGCGGGTGGCTCGGACGCCAACGCGACCCGCCCGGCGCACAGTTGATGTGGCACGGCTACACTCAACTGGTTGCCATGGCCTTCGCCTTCGAACTGCGGGACGAGTTCGGATGACCTCCTGCTCACTACAGTCCAGCCCCGGACATCCGGGGCACGGGCAGGGCTAGGTGGCCATCTCGGCCTCCCTTCTGCGCCTTCGTGGCGCACAATCGGCCGCAACTCGGCGAGGCTTGCCTTGCCTGAACGGTCCATCGCGCCTCGTACCAGCCGTCAGCCTCCCGGTCGCCCGCGCTGGCCGGCGCTCCCGCTCAGGGTGGACGCCGGAGCCGGTTCCGCCACCTCGTGTCCGTTACCACGCCCCGGGTCGCGGTCCGTAGCGACAGGCCGAAGCCGCGCCGACGGGCTGACGCGCGCGCGATCGGCTGGTTCCGGCCGGCCGGGACAGTGGTCACGTTTTGACCCGACTGCGCGCACAGGTAAGGGCTTCGCTGCTGCCGGTGCTGTCATCACGCCATCGTCCCCCGGACGGGCCGCCGCCGCGTTGCCGGAGCGGCTCAACGACCGGGCCAATGGCGACACGAATACCGCGGGACTCCGCGAACACGAGCACCGGCATCGACCACCTCCGCGTTGAGCCGAGCCACCGAGACGCTCGCGTTTGTCGACGTTGCGGGCAACGACGACAGACTGGAACTGAGCGCGGAACTGTTCGGGGACGCCGCGCTCTACGATCCCGATGATCTGATCGAGCACTTCGCCGGGGACGCGCCGCCGGAGGAATGCGTGCAAGCGCGAACGACGCGCGTGCTCTCATCGACACGGCGCCGCGCAGGTACTGCCCGCCGTCAAGGCCCCGGACCTCACGCGCCTGGTGCGGCGGCACGAAGTGCAGGGACACCTGAAGTAGCCGCCGAAATGTTCGAGACGGCGGGCATGCGGGCGGCTGCGCACCGCCACTGGCGCAACGCCGGCTGGTGGCGTTCGGTGCGGATGCCGCCACTTCCAATGAAGCCGGATTCTCAGAAGCATGAATGGACGCCCGCGGCCGTGCTCCGTTCCATGTCGATTCCGATCCGGATTCTACGGAACGACTTCCGCCGTCCGAACACCTCCCGGGTTCGCCCGCCACACTGACGCGAATGCCCGACGACCGGCCCGAACGACCAACGCAACGGGTTCCAGTCCGCGCCGGCACGATCGCTCGGAGTCGTCCGGGATCAGGGTGCCAGCGTTAGCGCCCGCCGTTGCGGACAGAGGCGGACGCCGTGGACCGCAGCGTCCCGGCCATCATCGAACTCGTCGCGGGCCTACGCCTTGATCCGGTTCACGTCGATGTCTCCCGGCCCCGGGATTCGTCGATCCGAGCGGGTTGGCTTCCCGTTGTCTCCAGCAACCAGGCATGGAGCGCCTTGACGGTGATGAGGAGTTGGTCGAGGGTGTACGGCGTCTTGTGAGGCTCGACGCTGGTCTCGCCTTCGAGCGGGCACTCGTCGGCAGCGTGGATGACCAGCATCCAGGGAATCATGGGAACGGGCACGGGCCAGAGTGCGGAGGCGACCGGTTCCTTGAGCGCATTCGGAAACCTCTCCCACCATGCTTTGGACACGGCGTCCCACGGCTCCGTGTGGATGCATTCGAGGAGCATCATGTCGTCGATCTTGCGGGCGTGCCATTCGCGTATCGTGATGGGGCAGAATGCCTCCTGCTCGCCTTCGTTGATCCAGCGTAGCGACCGGCCGTCCACAGGAGACTCGAACGGCTCGTCCGTCTCGGGATCCGCGGCGCGGGTCCGCTCGGCCGCTGGCGCGTCGGCGCCGATGCTCCCGCGCAAGCCGATGCCGGGCGCATGCGACCACTTGACACCGGGGATGGCGGCGATCTTCTCGATCAGGTCGAAAGCGGTGTCTGTACCAGAGATCGTGCCGGCAAGAAGCTTGCTTCGACGATCGGTCATCGTCATCTCGAATATCGGCGGGAGGGCGGGAAGAGATCGTCGATGCAGCAACCGAAGTAGTTGGCGAACTCTCTCCCGTTCTCGACGGCAATGGTCCGGTACCGCTGACCGGCAACGTCGCTGACGTCGGGCTGCGGCAGGCCCAGGGCCTCTGCGACGGTCACCTGCGTGACTCCAGCCAACGAGATCGCCTTCGCCACCCGGTTGGCGCCTGGCTCCACGCGAAGAATCGCGAACTGCTGCTCGGTGAGCATCCTGAATGGAACTATACGTGCCGGACCCTCCCAACGGTCTCGACGGGGGAGCCTCGGTGGCTCCGCGGCGACATCATCGCGGGATTGGGATCCCGACGCAACGGCGCTACAGCCATCCACGCTCCCGGAAGGCCGCAAGATTGACGCCGGGCGGAGCATACCAGCCTCTTGCTGCGTAGCGGGCGCCGAGTTCGAACGCCACCTGCTTGTTCCCGTAGGGAATCCGCAACGGTGTGTCCGTTTCCGAATCCGTCCTGACGCTGCCGGATTGCACCCCTTCCTCTGCCGCGCTTCTCGATTTCCGTTTCCGCGGCATTTTCGCCTGCACCGTCTTTCCCGTCGCTGCCGGGCCGCGCGGATTCCGCCCCGGCGCCTTCCGGCCCTTTGCCGCTTTCGATTCCCTGTTCGCATCGATCCACTTCGACATCGCGGCTGAACAGGCCCTGGCATCGTCGGGTAACCCAACGCCCTTCTCTCGCGCGATCGCCTCGGCAAACGATACCTGCGCCGGACTCGGCGACCTGGACCCCGCTGCCCCCGTGGATTCCTCGTCCGCATCGCTGGCCGCCCGCGCCGGCGCGTGCAGATCCAGAAACGCCCGGCAGACCGCCCCCGATTTCGTATAGCCCCCTGGCGGCTTGATGCCCTTGCGCTTGGCGATCGAAGCGGCAAACCGCTTCATCGCGGCCGTCGGCGGGCGGTCCTCACCGCCGTTTCCGCCGCCGAGAGCTTCTCCCAGCGCAACCGTCTCCCCAGCAACGGAACCGTTCCCGAGCCTGTCAATGATGCGCCGGGCCGCATCGCACACCGCGTCGATTGCGCCCATCATCTCCTGTTTGCCCATTACCACATCGTCGAGCAGGCATTCGAGCTCCGCCGTCACACCCGGATCCACCAACGCCGGATCGGCGCGTTCAAGAACCCCGAACAGCGCAAACCCCCGCTCGGTCGGGACGATGTTCTGTCTCTCCGCTTTCAGGAATCCTTGATCCCTCAGTCCGGCGATGATCTCCGCCCGGGTCGCCGGCGTGCCGATGCCCTTGGCCTCCTGGAGACGGTCCCGCAGGATCTCATCTTCGACGAAGCGCCACGCATTCTGCATCGCCTCGATCAGCGTGCCCTCCTTGTAGCGCGGCGGCGGCCGGGTTTCCTTGTCCTCGATCTTCGCATCGCGCAACCGCGCGACCTCCCTGTCGCGCAGCACCGGCAGCACCTGCGCCCCTTCGCCCTTCTCCTCGGCGGGCCGCCACTCGGGGAAGGCGTCGCGCCAGCCACGCTCGATCGGCTGGCGTCCGGTCGCGCGGAACTCGAATCCGCAGACATCCAGCGTCACGATCGTCTGACGGTAGCGGTAGTCCGGCATGACCGAAGCGAGGTAGGACCGAGCGACGGTGTCGAACAACTTCTTCTCGTCGCCCGACAGACGGCGCCAGATCTCACCCAGATCGCCGATCCTGTTGACGTTGGGGATGACCGCGTGGTGGCTCTCGCCCTCGAGCCCCTTGTCATGGAAGCTGCCGTTCCGCCCCTTGCGTATTACCGGCGGCGAAGGCACGGGTATCGCGCCGTAGGATTTCCCGGCTTGCAGCCCGGCAACGATCTTCGGCACGTCCGCGAGCGCGCTCTCCGGCAAGTAGCGCACCTCGGCGCGCGGATAGGTGATGATCTTCTTGTCCGCGCCGTCATAGAGTTCCTGCGCCACTTCCAGGGTCCTGGAAGCCGACCAGCCGAACCGGGCGCTGCACAGCTTCTGCAGCGAGGGCAGGTCGTGGAGCCTGGGCGGGCGTTGCCCCTTGTCCTCGACCCGCACGCCGAGCGGACCCTCGAAGTCCCGCGCCGAGGTCGCGACCGCCTCGGCGTCCGCTCGCTTGAGGATGCGCTCCTTCGGCGCGTGCCGCATCCGGAACGCCCCGGCCCGTGCATGCGCGCCGGCCACGACCTCGAAATACGAGCCCGGAACAAAGTCGCGAATCTCCAGTTCACGCTTGCACGCGATCGCCAGCGTCGGTGTCTTCACCCGGCCGACCCCGATCACGCCGCGCGCACCCCGGCCGACCGTGACGGTTGCGGTGCGGGTCAGCGACAGGTTGTAGATCTGGTCGGCCTGCCGGCGCGCGACGGCGGCGGCGTAGAGGCGGGCATGCTCGCCGTTGGGTCGGGCGCGGCCGAACGCCTCGCGGATGGTTTGTGCGTCCTGCGCAGTGAACAGCACCCGCAGGACCTCGCCGCGATAGCCGCAGTGCTCCAGGATCTCCTGGCCTATCAGCTGCCCCTCGCGGTCGCAATCGGTAGCGAGCCAGACCCGCTTGGCAGTGCGCAGCGCCTCGCGAATAGCCTTCAGCTTCGCCGCCTTGTTGCCGCCCGGGGCCGGCTTGGTGCCGTACAGCCCTTCTGGCCTGAGCAGCACCGCCGCCCAGCGCTTCCAGGCCGGGTTCACATCCTCCGGCTCGCACAGATCGAGCAGATGGCCCTCGGCCGGCAGAACGGCGCCGTAGCGGGACCCAACGGCGGCGCGGACATCCTTCGCCTGACTGGATTTCTCGGTGATGACGATCTGATTGGTCATGAAACCCGGCCGGGATCGATCCGCATCAATCGCTGAAGCGAACATTAAATCAATGTGAACATTCGCGCGCCGCAAGCCGGTCTTCGCCGCCGAGGGCGGCCGCGTTTACAGAGGATCCACGTTCAGCCCACATCGGATAGCGCACCGTCGATGGGCGACCAGAAACGGTGCCGCCGGGAGACCTTCGACGTCGCCGATGTGCGCCGCAGCGGCCGGCTGGTCGACCAGCTCGAACCCTTCACCTGCTCCGCGGATCTGCAGGCCGTTGAACGGCCGCCACCGAGGAGAGCGTGCTCGAAGTCGGCACGGATGATGACGTCGCCGCTACGGCACGGACACGTCACCGGCGACGCCAACCACACATCCACCGCGAAACGCGTCACCCCCCCGCGTCCAGAGATGTGGTCCGCGCGCTGCTTCACCGCCGCGGTTGCCGAGGGGTCAGGTCTGGCTCCGGACCGCAACGGGAACCAAGGCCGCAGTATGATTTTCCGTCATGATCGGCAGGCTCGGCGCGTGACGCTGCGACGCTTTGCAGCGAGGGATAGTGGCGGCGCAGGGCAACCGTCCCGCGAGTGGATCGGTGGTCTTCTTTCTTCTCCGATGTTCATCCATGGTCGCGACGAGCCTTACCGCCCCGAATTCGTGGTCTGGATGGAGCTGCCGGACCACCACGTTGTCGGCCATGCCGTCGTCATGCCCGAGGACACCGAGGGCGCCGTCGCACGCACGCTGCGCAGAGCCCTGACGCAGCCCGCGGCAGGGTCGCCACGCCAGCCCGACGTCATCCGCGTCTCCGACGCCGCCATCGCCGCCGAAGTGCGCGCCGAGGTGGCAGGAACCATCCCCGTCAAGGTCGCCCCGACGCCGGAGCTCGATGAGTTCCTCAAGCACATGCAGGCGGCGATGCCGGAGGTCGAGGGCGGCGAAGCGAGCTACTTCGCCGGGGGCCACGTATCGCCCGCCGCGGTCGAGAAGCTCTTCACGGCCGCCTTTTCCCTGTTCGCGATCAAGCCGTGGAGGGTCGCCGACGACACGCAGGTGCTGCGGATGGACATCCCGGCGCTCGGCGTCGACGGCGCCTGCCTCTCGATCATCGGCCAACTCGACGAGAGCCGCGGCGTGCTGATCTTCACGTCGCTCGACGATTTCGAGCAGTTCCTCAAGGCCACCGAACCCGACGCCATCGAACACGGGTCGAGCTTGGTGGGCACGGAACTGCTCGCATTGACGTTCGAGGCCGCCACGGTCCTGCCGGCATCGATGCGGCGCGAAGCGATGGAGCATGGATGGGCAGTCGCGAGCGCGGACGCCTACCCGCTGGTGGAGCGCCGCGACCTGGACGGCGCGCCGCGCCCGCTCGTCGAGCGGGACGTCGAGATCGCCACCGCCTGCGCGCTGTCACTCAGTGCGTTCTTCGCCAAGCAAGCAGCGATCTTCAAGTCGGACACCTTCGCCCCCGTCTGCGAGTCGTACTTCGACGACGACGATCGGGAAGTGCGGTTCACGGTTCCCTACGAGGCGTTCACGGACTTCGACCTGGCGGAATCGGTCGAACCCGAGTTCGACACCTTCCTGCAACAGCGGGCAGCGGAGCCGTTCCGGCCGCGGGTCGGCCGAAACACACCCTGTCCGTGCGGCAGCGGGCGCAAGTACAAGAAATGCCACCTGGCGGACGACGAAGCCGAGCACGCCAGACGCCAGGCTACGGCCCAGACGCACGCGATGGACGAACGGCTCTTGAACCGGTTCTCCCGGTTCGCCCTGCAGGCATTCGGACCGGCGTGGGAAGCGTTCGAAGACGACTTCACCGACCCCGATGAGGCGATGCAGCTCGCGCTGCCCTGGTCCGTCTACTGCTTCGAGGTGGAAGGGACGACGGTCGTCGACGCCTACCTTGACGCCCGCGAAAGCCGCTGCTCGCAGGAAGAACGGAGCCGGCTCGACGCACAACGGGCCGCGTGGCTCTCGGTGTGGGAAGTCGAGGACATCGAGCCGGGAAAGACCTTGACCCTGCACGACCTCCTATCCGGCGAGCGGCGCACCGTGCAAGAAACGGGTGGGTCGCAGGTGCTCATTCGTCGTGACGCCTTGCTCGCCCGCGTCGTCGACCACGACGGCGTCTCGCTGATCTGCGGAACGCACCCGCGCCCGCTGTCCCCTATCTACACGGCCGAGGTCGTCCGGCGCGCGCGGGGCCGCCTGCGCCGTAGGCGGGCCGTGCCGGTCGAGAGACTCCGGGACGCGGCCTTCGGCCGCCACTTGATCCGGTACTGGGAGGAGACCATCGCCGTCGTCGACGCGCGGGGTGCGACGCCGCCCGACATCCGCAACCGGGACGGCGACCCCCTGCTGATCACGGTGGACGACTTCGAGGTCATGCCCGGAGCGATGGCGGAGGTCGAAGCCCGTATCGCGGAGATCGACGATGCGGAAAAGCGGCCCAACGAGGATTCGGCGGCCTACGTGATTCTGCGACCCGACGCTCCGCAGCCGCCGCCGAACGGCGACCCGGATGTCCTCGGCTGGGTACAGATAGCCCCCACGGTGCTGCAGGTAGGAACCAACTCGCAAGCGCGGGCGGACGCGCTGCGTGAACGGATCGAGGCGGTCTGCGGCACTTGCGTCCGCCACCGCGCCCGCAAGCACCTGAATCCGCTCGCGCTCCTGACTAGCCCGGGGAAACCACCGCCGGAGCCGATGACGACCTCCCCCGAACAGGCGCGCCGGCTGGCCGAGATGAAGATGCGCCACTACACCACTTGGCTCGACCAGCCGCTGCCGGCGCTCAACCTGAAGACGCCGCGCCAGTGCGTGCAGACTGCCGCCGGGCGGGCAGAGGTCGACCTGCTGCTGAAGCACATGGAACATCTGGAGCAACGCTTCTCGGACGCGCCGGTCGATTTCTCGACCCTTCGCCGCGAACTCGGCATCGCGACACGCTGAGATCGCCTTGGCTGTCTGCTCGCTGTTGACCGTGCACGGCACCGGAGTCGAGCTGGTCGAGGTCGACGACGAAGGCCAGCGATCCGGAACCCGTTCACTGAGCCGGCCAAGTCCGAGGCCGGCCGCCGCGGTACCAGCCGCGATGGCGGTCGCTACGGCGCGCTTCCGCGCGAGGCTCTCAGGTGATTCGATCCCGGCGGGCGAACGCTCGGCCAGGGCTGGCTGGCGCTGCCGGACCGTCGGCGATCGCGGGCCGCAGCCAGGCGGCGACCATTTCGGTCACACGTGACGTCGTCCGCGACCGGCACAGGTCTCACTTGAGCGTCAGGTATCCGGCGGAGGGCCTGTTCAGACGACTCGGCGACCCCGTGTTCTCGGAATCGCCAGCGGCCTTTCATTTCCGGATTTCACCGCGTGCGCCCAGGAGTCCGCGCCGTGGAACGACGCGGACTCCTGCAGGATTGGTTGGGCGCCACGCGGAGCCGCCTGGCGACGTATTGGCGCGCTAGGGCCTGTTAACACTGCCTCAGCGCGTCGAACATGAGCACGAAGTGGATGAAGCCGATGAACATCACATCCAGCTTCTCGAATCGGGAGAAGATCCGGCGATAGCCCTTCAGTCGGCGGAACAGACGCTCGACTTCGTTGCGTCGCTTGTACATCTCCCGGTCGTACTCCCACGGGTCCGTCCGGGTCTTGATCGGCGGCACCACTGGTGTGAATCCGAGGTCCAGCGCCAGTTGGCGGGTTTCGTCGCCCTGGTACGCGCGGTCCATCACCAAGGCCAATTCGGCATCTTGCGGCCCCAGGCTGGTCAGGAGCTTCCGGCCCTCCGGGCCGTCGTGGGCTTGGCCGGGCGAGAGCGCAAACGTCAATGCCATTCGAGCATCCGCGGCAACCAGATGAATCTTGGTGGTCCACCCGCCGCGGGATTTGCCGATGGCTTGGGGGCCGTTTTTTTTCGAGCCCCCGTGCCGGCGGGATGGACCTTGACGATGGTGCTGTCCAGCGACACCGCCTCCAACTTGATGCGGATCAACTGGGCGCGTTGCAGGTGTTCGAAGACCCGGTCGAGCACCCCGTTCTTGGACCAACGATTCATGCGGGTGTAGATCGTGTGCCAGTTCCCAAAGCGCCTCGGCAACCCTCGCCACTTGCACCCCTGCTCGGCGACGTACAGGATCGCGTTGAGCACCTGCAGATTGGGCATGCTGACATTGCCACGCTGTCGCGGGAGACAGGACGCGATGGGTGCGTACTGCGTTTCGGTGAGCTCCATCCAGGAACGATACCACGATCCGGCCAATAGTGTTAACACGCCCTAGTCCGGTAGTCCCTCGTACCCCGGCGGCAACTGTGCCCCGAGGCTGTTCTGGAACATCGCGAGCTGCGTGTAGTCGCCGACGATCATCACCACCTCTCTCACCTGATCCTCGGTATAGCGCGCGGCCAGCGCGTTCCACGTGGCGTCGCTGACGAACCGGCTCGTGTGCAGCTCGTCCGCGGCCCGGAGCAGCGTCGCATCGAAGTCGTCCCATCCCGACGCCTCGGGTCCTTCCGTGATCTGGGCGATCTGCTCGTCCGTCAGCCCGGCCTCCTTGCCCCTGACGTAGTGCCGGCCCCAGATGTATTCGCCGCGGGACAACCAGGCGGTGCGGAGAATGAGAATCTCCTTGTCGCGGAACGGAATCGTGTAGTTGTCCACGAAATACACCGTATATTCCCAGTATTTCTCGCAAACGTCGAGACGATTGGGGCACAGCCGACGCATCTCGCTCCCACCCGGCGTGGCCTCGCCGAGCTCGACCCGCGGGGCCGTGAGGTGGTTGAACGGCTCGACCCGCTTCGCCGCCGAGCTCCCCTGGGCGGCGACCAGCGCCGGCACGGCGAGCGCGGCCACAGCAACGGCTACTCCAACGACGGCAATACGTGTCTTCATGGCAAACCTCCTTCGACATCCTTGTGCAGATCCTGGAAAACTACCAGACCAAACTCGGATCGGCGATGCGTATTCGATTCGATGTCCTCCCGCGCACCAATGATCGACCAGGGCTTCAAGCGACCTGTCGCGGCGGTTGACCGCGAGCGCTATCCGTCGGATTCGCCGGCCACCTCCCACAGGTAGGCCGGGTGCCACTGCTGCAGACGGGTCCGCACCCAGCCGATCAGGCTGATCAGTTTCTCCACTGAGGAGGTCGATGGCCGCGGTGACGGCCTTGGGCTCCGGGTGCGGGCTGGCCTCCGTGCGGTACCTGGACTTGTCGTGGCGGTAGCTCAACTGCCGCGGCGACTCGAACCTAGCGCCGAGCACGTCGCTGGGGAAGATCAGGTGCGTCGATTGGGGAATGCCGGTCTTCATCTGCCGGAACGCTTCGGCGGTGTGCTCCCAGACGCGGTCGGCGGTCAGGATGGTCTTGCCCCACTTCGTCACGCCGTTGGTCATCCTCTGGTCGCGCCAGGTGCCGGCCACCATCCCCTTCCGTCTCCCCGTATCCTCGTCGGAGACCCGGCCGGCGCCGCTCAGGATCAGGATGGGGGAACAGGCGCCGTGCGCGATCGTGAAGAGCGCCATGCCCATCGCGAGGCAACCGCCCCACTGCGCGTTGAACGCCGCAATCTCGCCGGTGACGCGGTAGAAGGCGTCGCAGGCATGCCCATGTGTCCGTCGTGCCGCCCCCCGTAGGACGACGGGATGCCGGCCTCCGCGAGCGCGTTCTGGATGGCATAGTGCCCGGACAGTGGATGAACGCGGCGAGCCCCTCGGCTTGGCAGCACTCGGCGAACACGTTGGCGGCCGTCATCGGCCACGTGCGCTCCGGCAGCGGCGCCGAGCGGGACGGCTCGACTCGGGCGCCAGCCTGATCTCCGGATCGGGGGCAGCGGCGGCGGCTTCGCCCACGAGAGCCGACGGGCCGGCCGGGGCCACCGCGGCAGCCGCACCCGCGCCCGCCATCTTCAGGAACCGCCGTCTCGATATCGCCGTCTTCCTGGTGGTCACGGAACTCCTCCCGCTGCCTCATCGCGCTGGCGTGCCGGCAAGCCTCATTCTCGCATAGCCAATTGCTTCACTCCCTACCGGTCGATGCGGTACACGCGATTCTCCGCATAGCTCGACAGTTAGAGGCTGCCGTCTCCAACCGCGATGCCGGACAGGAACCCGACGGATGTCGCCCCCCCGATGCTCTTCTGTTCCAGGCTCTGCAGCGTGAGACCGTCTGCCACCAGGGTTGCCGCGCCGGTCTCGGGATCGACCTGCGTTACGCGGCCCGCGTCTTCTTCGACGACGTACAGCGTGCCGTCGTCGTCCGCCGCGATACCCTCGGGGCCGGCCAAGCCGCCGGCCACCAGGCGGGGCGGCTCCACGCGCTCGCCGTCGTCGAGAATCTGCAGGAGCGTCCCGCTGCGGTCCGCGACGTACAGGTCGCCGCCATGGACCGCCAGGCCGGCGGGCGCCTCGAGACCACTCGCCAGCACGGTGCGCTCATCGGGCGAGGCCGGGTTGAAACGCAGGACGCTGCCCGTCTCGTACTCGCTCACGATGATGTCGCCGCCCAGCGGGAGGGCGTCGACCGCCTCCTCGAAGCCTTCGAAGCGGGCGACCAGGCGATCGCCGTCCGGATCCCAGATGCTGACGCTGGTGGCGCCGGACAGGAGCAACTGCGCGCCATGCGGGTGCGCCGACAGCGCCTCGCCCACGTCGGAGCCGACGCCGGGCACCACGTGGACCTCCGCGCCGGTCTCGGGATCCAGCTCCCGCAGCGCGCGTCGGTCGGCGAGAAACAGCCGCCCCCCGCCCCCCGCCCTCGGCCGCCGGCAGCCAGGCCAGGCCGCCCGGGAAGCCGACGCCGCCCGCAACCGGACCGGACGTTGCTGTTCGTCATCGATGGCGCTCAGGGGCTGCGCCGGGCCATCACCGATGTCTTCGGTTCTCGCGGCGTGGTGCAACGCTGCCAAGTCCACAAGTGGAGGAACGTAATCGGCCATCTGCCCGAGCGGCTGCACGCCTCTGTCGGCAAGGCGTTGCGGGATGCGTGGAACCTCGATTCGGCGGACCGCGCGGCGCAGGTGCTGGCGCGGCTGGCCGGGTCGCTGGAGCGCGACACCACCACGGCGCGGCGGCGTCGATCCGAGAGGGACTGGACGAGACGCTGACCGTGCAGCGCCTCGGTCTGACGGGGGCGCTGCAACGTACGCTGCGCACGACGAACATCATCGAGAACCTGAACGGCAGCGTCGAGCGCTACACGCGCAACGTCAAGCGGTGGCGCGGCGGCCAGATGATTCAACGCTGGGTGGCGAGCGCGCTTGTGGAGGCCGAGAAGCACTTCCGGCGGGTCCGGGGCTACCGTAATCTGCAGCACTTGGTCGGCGCCCTGGACGCGCTGGCTCCGCCCGACGGCGTGGTTGCCGACGTGGCGTAACATAGACGACTTCGTAGAGGAGACAGGGAGTCCGCCACCGGAAGTTCAACAACGAACGGGACCAACCCCTGATCGGGCGTTTGTTCGACCGCTGGGGGCGTCTGACGCGCGCCTGGGGGTTCAAATGGACACCGACGGCGCTCGTCGGCTCAATCGCTCATCGCCAAGCTGCCTGAACAGCGGGGCTCAGCGAACAGACTTCTTCCACGGGCTGCTATGTCTGGCCGCGCACGTACCACAGCACAAGCATCTCCACCAATTGCTCCCGTTGCCGCGTGTTGCTTGTCCGAGCCTCCGCCAACCCTTCGAATCTCTCCTTCGCGACGCCCACGCGTGCATCAACTTCTTCCCGAAGAATCTCCGCACCGCCACCATCTGGAACCTTCACGTCTCCGACGACACCTAGTTCCGCGAGCCGCCGCACAAGCCGCGCCTGCTCCGTCGTCCCACAATTCACTCTCTCCCTTCGACTCTGACCAAAGTAAACAGTGCTGTCCGGAAACAGGGGATTCTCCCAAAGAACTGCCGGGCGCTCCGACGGAATACGAATCCATGCCTCTGACTCGGGGCGCTCCGACACCCACTCAACGACCGTTGGCTCGCCATCAATCCCCGCCAGAGTCCAAATGTCCGTTGCTAGTTCCGCAAGACTATATCGTCCCGCTCTACCACCTCTTCTTTGTTTTGCCGTATTCGTTTAGCGGGTGATTCCTCAACAAATACGGGCAGAAATAGCAGAAATGGGTTGGGGACTCTTGAAGTCCCGAACGGCAACGGAGCTGTGAACTGCATCGGTTCTATTGGTGCTTTACCCCTGCGCGTGACGATACCTGCTTGGGTCGGTCGCAGTTGAAGCGACCGTCTCGGGGTTGCCGGTCTTCACGTCTCTCGCGAGGGTGCGATGCCGCCCACCCTCAGGCGGGCGGCGGGGGGAGCCCGAAGGCGTCGGGGACGACGGGACCGGTGGCGCGCAACATCGTGGCGATCAGCGGAGGCAGATCGAGGTCGCGTTGGCGGGCGGTGCGCACGACGCTGGCCAGCACCTGCTGGCTGTCGGCGCCGTGGCGGGTGCGGTTGCCACCGCAGACCTTTCGGATAACGACGGCGGGACGGATGGCCTGTTCGGCGCGCCAGTTGGTCGCGTCGACCGACAGGTCCCACAAGAAGAGAAACACGGCAGCGAATTCGGTGGCCAGATGCCGGGCAAAGCGCTCGGTGTCGTCCAGCGGTGGCGGTGCGTCAATCAGCCGACCGAACTGGGCCACGAGTCGGCCGCGGACCGATGCCAGACCGTGCTCGCTCAACTCGCCGTCGTTGCAGCGGTCACGCACGGCAAGGCCCGTCTGCAAGACCGCTTGCACCTGCCCGGCCCAGAGACTGTCGGGATGATCTTCCTGCAGTTCCTTGCATCGTCGGAGCAGGTGATTCAGACAGGATTGGTGCAGCGCGGCTCGGTAGCAGCGATACGACACCCACCCGTCGCGCACGAGCACCCCGTCGAAGTCGGCCCCGAGAACCGTGGTGGCATCGTCGAACCCGCGGCCGGGGCAAATGGCGTAGACCGTCGTCTCCGGGGTAACGAACGCCCACAGCCAGTGGCTGATGGCAGCCACCCGCCACCCGGTTTCATCCGGCGTGACCACCGGCGAGTTGCGGACCTGCTCGCACAGCGCCGTGTAGGTCGGCGCGGCGTCGCGGGCTGTGCGGTGCAGCAGGTGAGCGAGGCCGCCCGGCGTCACCTGCAGGCCGAACGTGGTCCGCAGCACGTGGGCGACCTTTGCCAGCGGTACGCCCATCTCGGTGTGCAACTCGACGACCAGCGCCACGACGCCGGGGCCCAGTTGCGCACCGGCCGCGCCCAGCGCATCCGAGGTCTGCAGCGCGTGGCGGCCCTGCACGCGCCGCTGACACCGCGAGCAGTGGCCCACTTCGATGTCGAAGCGGCGCACGACCGGGCGCACCTCGGGGATTTCTTCCTGATACTGCGACGCCACGTGGGTCACTGCGACCGACCCGCCGCAGTCGGGGCACACCCTCGGCACCGGCGCTTCCAGGGTCTGGTCAACCCGTGCCGGGCGCGGGCGGCACGCCTTCCGGCCATACTGCGCACCAGCCCGTCGACCGGGACGCCGGCCGCGTCCTTGCGGGCGGTCCTTGGCGAAGGGGGCGGCTTGTCGGAACCCCGCCCGACGCGCAGCGGCCAACTGCCGCCTCAGGTGCTCGATCTCCCGCTTCTGACGCTCGTCCTGGCGTCGCAAGCCGTCGATCTGGCGCTTCTGCCGGTCGTTCTCCCGCTCGCGCCGCGACAGCTCTTCCCGGAGCCGCCCTACCTCGTCGCGCAGCCGTCCTATCCGTTCGTCGCCGGTATTAAGCTGGAAATAAGTATCCTGACCTCACAGTATGCCGAAATATGAGGAAATCAAACCGGAAATTACCTGTATGCTGTCAGGCAACCAATGACCCTATTAAATATCGTCGCTGGACAGCCCGTACTCGTTGACCACACAAGACTTATGCCATATTTGCGCCAAAAGTACAATCCAAAAAAATAGATCTTGCGTGGCCACCCGCTAAACAAAGACGTTTTGCCTTCTCAATTGGGTGCGGCTCGCATGGTTCGATGCAGGGCGTTGAGCCTCGGCTGTACCGCTTGGACAACGTGCTGGGGGCCGCCCCTTGGCTGAACCGGAAGCCGGTCATCGTGGTGGAGAGCAAGGCATGCGTCGAGCGCTTGTGGAGCACGTTCGGCGGCTCGATGCCCGCGACCTCCAGCGTCGGCGGACTCGGCCAGTGGGAGCTCGGACATACCGAACAACTGAAGGACAACCGCGTACAGGACGTCGCCATCATTCCAGATGCGCGTAAGGAGCGGTGGGATCGAGCGTACGCCGTCGCACGGTCGTGCGCCGCAGCTGGCCTCCGCGTGCGGATGGTCTTCCTGCCGGATGGCATGGAGAACGTCGGCGCCTACTTCGAAGCCGGCCGCGAGAAGCGCGCGCTGGAGGACCTTGTGGCCGGGCAGGATATCCCTTGGAGGCATCACTGTCCTGGACAGCGTGTTCGACCGCGAGAAACGCCTGCTTGCCTTCGACCTCGCCGCGCGCGTCTCGACGGGCCGTCCGATGCCCGACGGCCTGTCAAGACCGGAGGCGCCAAGCCACGTTGTCCTGCTGATTCACCGCCTCTTGAGTCACACCGTAAGGACTCGCCTTGAAGCCGCTGGTGCGGACATGTCGCACGTCACCCATCGGTCTTGCGAGGTCGACGACCTGCTGCCGGGAGCCGATCGCAAGGCGATGTCGAGGTCGATTCCCGAAGGCACCAAGCTGGTAGTGATCGACCCGCTCGTCTGCCCCGCCGTCGCGTCGTTTCCTGTCCCGAAGGGAGGCGGCGCCGCGCGCGCCGCCCTGGTGCGGTTGGCGGAGCTGGCCGAGCAGACGGGAGCTGCGATGCTCCTGCTCCGGGACCTCCACGTGGGCTCGGACCCTGACCCGCGGTCGTCAGGCAGCAGCGTCCTGGAAATACTCGGTGTCGCGCGCACCCGGTTGATCGTCGTGCGGAACGGAGACGACAAGCACGGGATGGTGCTGGCGAGCACCCCACCCGATCTTGGCGGTGGCGTCGGTCCGCAGCCGTACTCACTGGCCCCAGGTGACCAGCACGTGCCAACGATCGTGTGGGGCGGTCCTGGGAGGCTTCGGACCACCGTTCCACCGGAACGGGCCGACGGCGGCGCTGCGCCCGCGTCGAAGGTTGACGTGGCGGGGCAGTTGCTGCTCAAGTGGCTGGCCACCGAGCCGCTTCCTGCGAAGGTGGTGATGCAACGGGCGGCTGCGGCGGGGATAACGGAGCCGACGCTACGCCGCGCCAAGTCCAGGTACAACGTCATATCGCACAAGCGGGGAGGACCGGGCGGCGTGCAAGAGTGGTGGTGGAGCCTCGAAGATGACCACTCCGCCCACTGAAGACGATCATCTGCGTTGGGGTCGGTTCACTGTGCTGATCAGCGCCGCCGGCCCTGCACATTGGGGCTTTTCCGAAGAGAATCATCGTCGCGATGGCACTCTTTGAAGTCGACCGATGATCACCTTCGGAGGCTCGCGCTGCGCCGCTCCCCAGTCCGGCGACGCCGACATGGACCTCGATGAGGAACGCGAGCAGGTCGGCGCCATCCAAGCGCGGGTCGAGACTGCCGAGGTGATCGCCGTGTGCTGGAACACGATCATCTTGATCACGTTCTGATCGTGTTTGCGCGCTTGTACGAGCCGCTCCCGCGTTCGGCCGCATTTCCTCTGAAAGTTGCAGCAGCGGTGATCGTGCGTGCTCGCACGGCTGGGATGAGGACGCGTTGGGTGCCGGTGGGTGCCAGCGCTGGCACCCACCGGCTATTCCACCTATCGAGACAGCCTGCACTGCCCGAACAGCATCGCGGCAGTCATCGAAACTGCGTGGGGTGAGACGGCCCGGTCTGCAACCACTGGTTGAGCCGCGCGGCCGTCACCTCGTCGGTGACCGTCAGCGCTACGGCCCGCGAGAGCTGGCTGGTCCCTGACCCGGCCGGCGGCGGATAGACCGAACAATCCCTTGCCGCCAGAGCCTCTTGCAAAAATCGGTAATCGGCCGGGTTTTCTTTGCCGGAAGCCGCAGGGCGAGGGACGGTCAGTGGGCGGGACGTAGCGTCTGAAGGATGGCGGTAGCGGTCACCGCCGCCGACGAGTCCGAGACGCGGGGGTTCATGGGGCCTCCCGGCCGGTTATGAAGGCAAGCACGCGCGAAGAGAGGCCGCGCATTTCCTTCACGAGCCGCTCCAATTCGCGGTTGTTCTCGATCCACTCCTGGTAGAGGACAAGTTCGTCTTCGGTGAGCCTCATCCCGACGGTTTTCCCGCGGTCCTTGCGTGTCCAGTAGTGGTAGGGACCGTGCCGGGCGTCCGGGTCGCGGTAGCAGCGGCAGGTGGTCTTCCCACACGCTATCCGGCGGGTCTGGAGGCTGCCCTGGAAGAGAAACCCAAGCGACTGCAGTTCCGCCTTGAGCGCGTCGTATCGCTCCGTGTACTGGCGCATCTGGTCCGCACCGGCCATCGAACCGCAGCTTGACATTGCCCCTGCGCGTAAATATACAGTAGCTCGCAGGAGCGGTCAACAAGCCATGAATGCCCTGCGCGCCTCGTTCGCCCCCTACTGGGAGTCGATCCAGCGTACGCTGTTCCCGCGGTTGGAGCAGGCGTTGGGTCCACTGACCGAAAAACAGCAGCAGTTGGTGCAGACCCTGGAGGTCATCCGTATCGAGCGCCTGATTCCCCGGTACTTCCGGGCGCCGGGGCGGCCGCCCAAGGACCGCGCGGCGATGGCGCGGGCCTTCGTGGCCAAGGCGGTCTACGACCTGCCGTCGACGCGCGCACTGCTGGACCGGTTGGCCGCCGATGTGGCCCTGCGCCGGCTCTGCGGCTGGGAGCGGAAGTTCGAGGTGCCGAGCGAGTCGGTCTTCTCGCGCGCCTTTGCCGAGTTCGCCGACACGCAGTTGCCCCAGCGCGTGCACGAAGCGCTGATCCGGGAGACGCACCACGACCGGCTGGTGGGCCACCTCTCGCGCGACTCGACGGCCATCGAGGCCCGTGAGAAGCCGGCCACGAAGGAGAAGCCGCCCACGCCGCCCAAGCGCAAGCGCGGGCGGCCGAAGAAGGGCGAAGAACGGCCAAAGGTCCTGACACGTCTCGAACGGCAGCCGACCATGAACCTGCCGGCGATGCTGGACGACCTGCCGACCGCCTGCGATGTCGGCACGAAGAAGAACAGCAAGGGCTACAAGACCACCTGGGTCGGCTACAAGCTGCACATTGACGTGGCCGACGGCCAGATTCCGATCAGTTGCCTGTTGACGTCCGCCTCCCTGCATGACAGCCAGGCCGCCATTCCGCTGGCGACTCTGTCCGCCGAGCGGACGACCAATCTGTATGACCTGATGGACGCCGCCTACGACGCGGAGCAGATCCGGGAGCACAGCCGCTCACTCGGCCACGTCCCGTTGATTGACGTCAACCCTCGTGGCGACAAGGCCCGGGCGGAGGAACTGCGAACCGAAGCCCGGCGCCTGAAAAATCTCGGCTTCCAGCGTGCCGAGCAGGTTCGCTACAACGAGCGTACGGCGGGTGAGCGCGTCAATGGCCGTCTCAAGGACGAGTTCGGTGGTCGCCATGTCCGGGTCCGTGGCACCGCGAAGGTGATGTGCCACTGCATGTTCGGCATGTTGGCGCTCACCGCCGACCAGCTCCTGCGTCTGGTGACATAGCCAACGCGCCGCCGGCAAACGCCCATCCAATCCCGGCGCTCAACCGGCGTCAGTCACCCACCGGTGTCCCGACGCTCGGTGGAAAACACGTCGATCCCCTTGTTTTCCGCTTCCTGGCTGCCGCCGGCCCTTCAGGACCAGAACACGGAGTCAAAATCCAGAACAATTGGGGTGTTCACCCCGAGAATCGGAGGACTGAGCCGAGCCGCGACCCCAAGAGTTTTGCAAGTGGCTCGCCAGACAGACGGCGGGTCACAATCCCGAAGGCGGAGGCGGGGTGAGGAGAACCGCTCCGGGTAGGCGTCGACGGAACGTCAATCAGCCGCGCGCAGTTGCGCGGACGCCTGCTGCGGCTCGACGAGAGGGACGGCCGGGACGCACCGGAGGGGGCATGAGCAGAACCGTCACGTTCCTCCGGCGGGTGCTCGCGGAAAAGCGCGTCGTCGTTGCGCTGGTGGCGCTTGGCCTGGCCGCCGATGCCGGGCTCTATACTCTCGCGGTCTACCCAGCGAGCGTCGAGGTCAAGGACGCGGGCCGGCGTGCGGCTGCAGCCGCCGCCAGTCTGGAAGCGGCACGGCGGGGCTTCGAGAGCGCCCGGCTCGCCGCGGACGCGATGACACGGGCGGACGCGGAACTGCGCACGTTCCACGAGGAGATCCTGCCGCGCGATCTGGCCGGCGCGCGCGCACTCACGTTCGCCCGACTTGCGGCGCTCGCGGCCGACCACGGGCTGCTGTTGGAAAGGCGCGCCTCGGCGCCGGACCGGGAAGAAGGCAGCCGCCTGGCGCGACTTCAGGTGTCGATGCTGCTCAGCGGCGCGTATCGGGACATTCGCCGGTTCATCCACGCGCTCGAGACGGCGCCGGAGTTCGTCGTCATCGAGGAGATCGTTCTGAGCCAGGGAGACGAGACGGAGGCGGGGGAAGTACTGAGCCTGGTTCTCTCCACCTACTATCGGGACGATGACCATGCGCAGCGCGTCGAGCCGTAGCGCGGGGCGTCCGGCGCGGTCGAGCGACCTGCGGGGGAGGGTGGTCGCGGGCACGACCAGCCGCCTGATGCGGGGGACGCTTGGCTATTCCTTCGTCGAGTTACTCGTCGTCAGCAGCATCCTGCTGATCCTGGCGTCGGCGGTCGCGCCGCTCGCGCAGGTGACCATGCAGCGCCAGCGGGAGATTGAGCTGCGGCGGGCATTGCGTGAGATGCGGACCGCGATCGACGGCTACAAGGACGCGGTGGACCTGGGTGTCATCGGCGGCACGGAGATCGATCCGGAGAACCAGGGCTATCCGCCCAGCCTCGAGACGCTCGTGGGGGGCGTCGAGCCGGTCGACGAGAACGCGGGCAGCGTCCTGCGCTTCCTGCGGCGGATTCCGATCGATCCGATGACGAAGACCACCGACTGGGGCATGAGGTCCTACCAGGACGATCCCGACACCACACGCTGGGGCGGGGACAACGTGTACGACGTCTACACGAAATCGCGAGGCACGGCGCTCGACGGCACGCGCTACCGGGACTGGTGAGACGATGCGGGACTGGCGGGGCGCGCAGGGCTGGACGCTCATCGAGCTGACCATCGTGATCTCGTTGATCACGGTGCTGTCGACGATCGCGCTCGTCGGGTACAGCAACGCCGTGATCCGCTCGCGGGAGGCGGTGCTGAAGGAGGACCTCTTCCGCATGCGCGACGCCATCGATCAGCACAACGCCGACCTCGGGGAATACCCGCGGGATCTGCACGCCCTGGTGAGCGGCGGTTATCTGCGCTCGATCCCGGAAGATCCGGTGACGCGGTCGTCCGCAACATGGGTGGTCGTGCCGGCGGAACCGGATCCGGCGGAACCGTTCGTCCAGGGCGTCTACGACGTCAGGAGCGGGTCCGAGGCGGTCGCCCTCGACGGCACCGTCTATGCCGACTGGTAGGAAGTCCGTGAAGAGAGTCCGGCGACCGCGCGGACAGCAGGGCTTCGCGATGGCCGCTCTGCTCGTCGTTCTCGCCGTCATGAGTCTCATGCTGTCGATGGCGCTCCCGGTGTGGCACCACGCGGCGCAGCGCGAGCGCGAGGCCGAGCTGATCTTCCGCGGCGAGCAGTACGCGCGGGCCATCATGCTCTATCAGCGGCAGACCCCCGGCGCCTACCCACCCGATGTCGAGACCCTTGTCGAGGCTCATGCATCCCCTCATTTTGCCAGCATCAGATCACGCCGAAAACCTCGCGATACACCCGCTGTTCCATGAGCATGTTTCCGAACGTCTCCATCAACGGACGAATCCGATCCTCGGGCCAATTGGGGAGATGGTGGTACAGCATCAGCCCCTGCCGAAACAACGAATGCGTCCGCCGCTTCACCGTGTTCGCCTTCAACCAGCGGTCATAACCGATGCGCTCGCCCGCCGCACCCAGCAACGACAGCACGGCGATCGCCAACGCACTGATCAACAACAGGCGGTCCCGCCGGTCCGGGCGCGAAACATGCATCGAAGCAAAGCCCCATCCCGAAGCGCATGTCCTTGATGTCCCGAAAGCCCGCCTCAATCCCCCAGCGCTTGCCGTAGTAGCGAATCAGGACCCGCGTCGGGACCTTCGCTTCGCTGGCCACCAGGCACCACGGTTCGTCCATCTTCGGATCCTGTACGCACACGACCGCGCCGACCGGCAGCTCGTACGTGTCGGTCACCCGAGCACCCACCAACCGCCGCGCACGCCCCCCGGCGCCGACCCACGCGGCGGCCGTTCGCCGCTCGCCCCCCGCACTCGTCACGTAGATGTCTCCACGCAACCGAATCACGTATTCGAAGGCCAGCTCCGTCGTCAACGCGTAGAACAGCTTGCAGTCCCCAAAGCCCCGGTCCGCCACGACGGTGACTTTCACCCCGGCCGGCAGCACCTCCCGCAACCGGCACAGTAGCTCGTACTCATAGCGCCGCTGATTACCCTTCAGCGTCGAGGACGCCACCGTCTTCCACAGAAGGGGCGTTGCGCGCCCATGGCCAGTCACCATCGACAGCACGATCGTGTCCTGCCCGTCGGCCGCGAAGCTGGTCCAATCCAGCGCAACGACCACTTCGGTGCGGGCGGCGACGATGAACGGCGTCCAGTATGCGAAGAAGGCCCAGACGTCGACGCCTCGATTGCTCAGCAGCCGATCCACCTGCTTCACGCCATGCTTGGTCAACGTGCCCATGGCCTGGGCCAAGCCGCGCCCCACGGCATGGATTGCCAGCGAAGCGCTCGTCAGCACGCCCTGGGTTGCGTTGGCCAAGGACAGCACCCGTTTGGCATGCAGGTCGCCTTCGTACAAGGTGGTGATGAAGTTCAGGATGTCGTGTCTCCGGAGCCATTGCCGGGATGAGGCTGGCCGGTCTTGATGTTTATGCATACAACCATATTCTAATTCAAAGTGCGCACCTTTCCAACTTTCCTAATGTGAAACGGAGGATTTTGCTCTATTTGTTCATATGAGAAAATGAGGGGATCTCTGAGGTATACATCATGCGAACCACCATCCGATTGGCTGACAGCCTCCTGTTGGAAGCTAAACGGGAGGCAGCCAGGTGCGGCATGACGCTGACGGCGATCCTCGAGGAGTCGCTGCGCGCCCGATTGGCTCGGACGACCGCCCAGCCCCGCACGCCCGGCATCCCCGCCGGCCTGTGCTATCAGCGGCTCGCAATGGATGGCGGGACGCACCGCTTCATGCTGCACGGCTTGAATGCCGTTCTATTGCCAGAATTCGGGTGGTACAGAATCGATCGGCGAGGAGCAGCGACGCCGAGTCATCCAGATCGATTCGCGGCCGGGTTGGAGCGGGGGCGCCAACTGGTGGGGCGCCGCCTTCGACCCGGAGACCGGGCGGCTCTACGTGCCGAGCTGGGCGCACTTCTCGTTCGTCGTGCTGGAGGCGGGCGACCCGGCGAATTCGGACCTGACGATCCGGCCGCAGGTGAGCAACCTGCCCGGCCCGCAGGGACTCCCGTTGTTCAAACCGCCCTACTCGCAGCTCGCGGCGCTGGACCTGAACGCCGACGAGAAGCTGTGGAGCGTGCCGCTCGGCGACGGCCCCCGCGACCACGAGGCGCTGCGCGGCATGGATCTGCCCCCGCTCGGCAACTACGAGAAGAGCGGCGGCCCGCTGCTGACGAAAACGCTGCTCTTCATCGGCCAGGGCATCGAGTCGAAGCGCCTGCGCGCGTTCGAGAAGGACACAGGCTACGAGCTGTTCGAGATGGAGCTCCCCGCGCGGTCGTCGTCCGCGCCGATCAGCTACCTGGCGGACGGCCGGCAGTACATCGTCCTGGCGGTCGGCGGCGGGGCCGACCGCGAGCAGCTCGTCGCGCTGGCCCTTCCGTAGCTTCGGGCTTGGATTGACATCTGTTGGTGATGTTTTCATGCTAGGAACATGAGCACGATGATCCAAATCCGCAACGTGCCGGACTCCCTGCACCGACGGCTGAAGGCCCGCGCCGCCATGGAAGGCGTTTCGATGTCCCTCTACGTACTACGGGAAATCGAGAAAGCGCTTGCACGACCAAGTCGGCAGGAACTGCTCCAGGCCATTCGCAAGCAGCCGGAAGTTGTGCTCGACCGTTCGCCTGCAGAGGTTCTCCGGGAGGAGCGGGGGCTGCGTTGATGGTGCTGGATGCCTCCGGCGCCATCGAGCTGCTGCTGAACACGGCCCGCGGCAAGAAACTTGGCGCGAGACTCGCCGACTACGCCGAGGTCGTCCACGCACCCCACCTGATCGACATCGAGATCGCCCACGTGCTTCGAAGGTACATGCTGGACGGAACGTTCGACGCGCGGCGCGCGTTGCAGGCGCTCGACCAGTGGCGACAGCTCGATGTCGAACGGTACCCGCACGAGCCGTTCCTCGACAGAGTCTGGGGTCTGCGCAACAACGTCACGGCGTACGACGCGGTCTACGTGGCCCTGGCGGAAACGCTCGGGGAATCGCTCGTCACCGGGGACCAGAAGCTGGCCGGCGCTCCGCGCCTGACCGTCAGCGTCGAGTTGGTCTAGCTGGCCCGGCAACCGATTGGCAAGACCATGCCTGCGGGGCGTCGCGATGGCAAGGAAGAAGCGGGAGGCAGACTCATGAGAACCGTCATCGTCGCTGTCGCGCTGCTCGGGGTCGCGGGAGCCGCGCGGGGAGGGGTCGCACTGCAGGACGAAGGCCAGATCGTCTTCCGTCGCATCTGCAACATCGAACCGGGTCAGAACGCCGCCGCGGCGGCGCTCGCGCGGGGAATCGTCGACCTTTGACGGCACCGGCGGCGCAAGTCTTCCACGTCCGCTACGCGACCGAAGCGCACAGCCCGGCCCGCGGTGTCTCGCCGTTGCAGTACGCCAGTCTCACGGGCGCCTTGACCGCGAGCCTTGAGCAGTCGCTCGGGTATGAGGCGGCCGGCCCGGTGGCGAACCTGATCGCGCTGCCGGAAGGTTTCAGCGGCAGCAAGAGCGACGACGACGGCGACGACGACGGCGGCGGGCTGCCGGAAGCGATCCGCCTGGCGAAGGGCCGCACCCTGCTACCCGAGACCACGGCCGGCGGCTACGGCGACAAGCAGGGCGCGCCGCGGCGAGACTGGAAACCGGAACGGCTCGGCGCCGATCCGCCTGATGCGCTGGTGCGGTTGCGGACGGCGGTCGAAAATACCGTTTTGGCGTGCTTCGGTGTTCCGTCGCCGCTCGGACCGGCCGGCGTGACCGACGGGACCGCGGCGAGGGAAGCAGCCCGCCGTCTGTGGACTCTGACGGTTCAGCCGCTCGCCGCGATGATCGCCGAAGAGCTGTCACGGGTACTCGAGCGGCCGGTGAGTCTCGACTACGCGCGGCCGTCCGGCATGGCGGACCTGGCGGCGAGGGCTCGAGCCGTCGCCGCCTTGGCGAAAGCTGGCGTGTCCACCGAAGACGCGATGTTGCTTACAGGATGGGACGATGCGAGCTGACACGCTGTCGGCCCTGGCCGATGATTGCTGCGCAGCCATCGAGGCGTACGGCGGACCGGCCGCGCTGTCTGCCGGTATCGAAGCTGGCGAGCTGACCGCGCTGGCGGTGGTCGAAGCGCTCGACGTGAGAGCGGACCGGCTCGGCGCATCCGCTGCCGACGTGATCGCCGCGCTGCGCGCTGCCGGCCGCCGCCGCGGCATCCTGCCGACGATCCACTGAGGCGACGTGTGGACCGCCCCCGCAATCGAACAGTGCCGACTACTGAGCATCGCCGCCGCATGGCGCCTGATCGGTAGTCGCCGCGCCCCCCTGAATACCCCTTCCGAGTGGACCGGCTGGCAAGTCGTCAATCCTGACGGCGAGCGGCAACGCTACGCCGAGCGGGCCGCGGCGAAGCTGTGCACGCGGTGCGGCTCGAATCCGCCGCGCCCTGACCGCAAGACGTGCGAGGGCTGCGCCGCGGCAGCCGCCGAGCGGTCCGCGGCGCTTCGGGCTCGCCGCAAGGCTGCGGGTGCGTGTCTGGACTGTGCGGCGCCGACGACCGGCGGGCACGCGCGCTGTGCGGCCTGCCGGCGGGAGGCTCGGCAGCCGTGAGCAGCAAGGGCGATATCAAGATTCTCCCGCCGGGCACCTGGTGCACCAGGTGCGGCGCGCGGCCGGGCATCGCCGGCCCCTTGTGGATCTGTCGGGTATGCGTTGCCGGCGGACCGCACAAGCGAACCGTCCGCAACGACGGCCGGCGCCCCCTACCGGCCGGCACGCCCCGCGCCCGCGCCAGGTATCGCGCCGCCGGGCTGTGCGCGCAGTGCGGCCGGGACCGAGACCGCGACGACCGGCGGTGCTGCGCGCGCTGTCGGCGGCGCCTGGCGGATGCCAGCAACCGTTACCGGGACGCGCATCCGCGAGTCGAGCGGCAGCCGCACCGGGAGTACCTGGCGGCGCGTCGAGCCCGGTGGACGGCGGCCGGGCTATGCACCGAGTGCGGCGGCGATCGGGACCGAGACGACCGGTGCCTGTGCGCCCGCTGCCGGCGCCGGGCGGCACGCAATCAACAGGCCTACCGACGGCGCACGCGCGTGGGGGACCGGTCCGGGGGTGATGGTGCTACGATGGGCAATGAGAGGGGTTGACGCACCGTGCGACACCGTGCGACACCGTCTGGCGCGTTGACATCACGCGTCATGTCAACGACAATGCGCTAACTGCGCCCCGCCCAGCGGCGCGAAGACCCACGGCGAGAGTTGGTCGCCCGGCCAGCCGGTGTCCGTGAGCGCGGGGAGGGATGACGATGGTGCAGTGGCGGACGGCTGATTCGGTTGCCTGTGCGGTCCACGTTGGGCGGATCGCCACCGGCGAGATCCAGGAATCCTGCGAGGCGCCGCGCCGGCAGAACCGGCAGCGGACAGTAGACGAGCGAGGGCGGAAAGGCTCGCGTTGCGCGCTTGACACCGGAGCGGAGGCGTGAGATTTTTTGCGATGTTTGGAGTCGCGGCTACTAGATGGGGGCAGCTATGGCGCGCCTAAACGACGAGATTGCCGCATATGATCGCATGCGATCGGATCTGGAGACCCAGCACAACGGGCAGTGGGTGGTGATCCGTGATGGTGTACTTCAAGGCGTATTCGGTGACTCTCAAGCGGCAGCCGATGATGCCGTACGGCACTTCGGCCGTGGCCCATACTTGATCCGGCAGGTCGGAGCTGGACCTTTGTTGCTGCCGGCCTCGGTACAGTTTCGTCCAGTTCATGCCGACCACTAACTGCGGTTCCGCGGAGCAATCGGTCCTCGTTCGTTTCGGCCCAACCGTCTACGTTCAAGTCGGCTTAGACCCCGGATTCCGGCCAGCAGACCAGAAACCACCAGCGCTGCCGGCGGACGAGTTCCCGGCGCTTGTCGATACTGGAGCCGAAGAGTGCTGCATCGATAACGATCTTGCAATGGCACTAGCCCGGATCATTCAGTGCGCCGTGACAAGGCGCTATTCCTCAGCGGGTGCGAATCCCGCCCGGCAACTGTCGCTCCAGCCGGTAGCAGTCGGAGCGGACGATGGAGGTAACGACATCGGCTGAAGCACTCCGACGACAAAGGGCCGCCCTGGGCGGTTCAGCGACCACGCGGGCCACAACGCGAGTAAACGCCGAGCAGGCCTCGAAACGGGTAACGCGGAAGCCGACCCGCCTGAATAACGGGGAAGGCTGCCAGCGGTCGGGAAGCGAGCGACGCGAGCACCGACCGGTTCCGCCGGGGTAATGGCGGTAGCACGCGTGGAAGAGGGGAATGGACGCAACACGGGAAGCCCTGCCGGCGGCGTGGCACGCGCCAACCGACGACCCGTGAGGGCAAGGTCGGGCCGGCCAGGGTGGCGGAGAAGCCCGTATTACCGTTGAAGCCGGGCAATGCCGGCCGAGGGAAGGGGCTTCAGGTGGAAGGGATGGCGAAAGGGAACAGGCTCCGGGAGTGGCCGAACGGCCTATCACCCCGATGAATGAGCAGGAATGCCAGACGTCATCACATGCATAAGCGAAGGGGACGACCCGCGCGGTCGCCGTCGTCAGGGCGTCAACAGGTCTGACGACGCACCGGCCGGCCAACGCCAGGGTGTGAGCCGGGTGCGACGGCTCGCAAGACCCGCCCGCTGGTCGCAACCGGACAGCCCGTGTGCGAGCCGCATGATTCCACTGGAGAGCCCGGTGCCGGAAATGAGGGTGTCCCGCCAGTAGTTGAAAGTCGGCAGCGACAGACACACATTACCCCGCCTTCTGCAATTCGGCAAGGGCGCCATTCTCTTCGTCGAGGTGCGCCTTCAGCATCCAGAGATGCTCATAGCCCGTGATGCGGCGATAGTGCTTCTCCGTCTCTCGGAACGTCACCGCGGCCCACCGCACCGCCATCTCCTCGCTCTGCCAGCGACTCACCCGATTCGTGTGCTGGCGAACGCCCGCGTGCGACGAGTCGATGATGTTCGTCGTCGTCAGGCAGCGGCGCAGCGGCTTCGGCAGCCCAAGGCGATTGACCGTGAACAACTCCGAGAGCCCTTCGCGCAGGCTCGCCGCCGACGACGGCCACTCCCGCTCCAGCCACGAGGCGTACTGCTCCAGCTTCCGGATGCCCTCGTCGGCGTCCAGCTTCCACGCCGCCCGAAGCGTCGAACGCGCCTGCTCGTGCTGCTCTTTCGGCAGATGACCCAAGACGTTCCTTACCTTGTGGTTTCTACAACGTTGCACCAGGTTCGCCGACCCGAACACCCGCCCGATGGCCTGCCGCAGCGCCTTGGCGCCGTCGATGACGAACAGACGCCGCCGGTCAGCCCGCAGGCCCCGCGTCACCAGATCTTCGAGCAGGCCAGCGGTGACCTCCGTGTTCTCCGATGCCCCGCCGCAAAGCCCCAGCACGTGCTTACGACCATCCGCATCCACACCGACCGCCGCCACCACGTGGTAGTTCCCGAACACGATCCCGTCGAGGTAGACGACCAGCACGTCCAACTTGCCCAGGTCCCGTTCGGCCAACTCCTTCAGAACGCGCGTCCCCGCCTCGATGGTCTCCCGCGAGACCTCCGACTTGCTCACCCCCACCTGGTCGGCCAGCGCCGGCAGCACCTTCTCGTACTTGCGCGTCGACACGCCCTGCAGCACCAGCTCCAGCATCCGGTCGGCCAGTGGCTGATCCGCCTGCAACGCCGTATACGCCGGAATCTCCACCTCGCCCGGCTCATCGGCCCGCGGCCGCTTCTTGCGCAGCCGCGGCTTGTCGACCCGCAACTGCCGCTCCTTCAATGCCACACGTCCCGCCTGCACCCCGTGCCAGTACAGATCCCGGTCGGCGTCGCGCCGTCCCTGCTCCTTCGGCCCCGCCACCTGCTCGGCGCTCATCCGCAGGACGGCCTCGATGGTCGCCCGGCCCATCACGTCGATCACCTCGTCGATGGCTCGCTCGCCCTTCTCCAGCAGTTCGACCAGCGGGATCAGCAGTTGCCCGTCCTTCGCCAGCCAGTCCGCCAGTTCCCGGCGGTTCGGCGCGGACGCGCCCGAAACGATCTTGTACGGTTTCTTCATCGGTGGCCTCTCCTCCTTTTGAACACACCCGACTGATACCACAGCCGGGCAGGAGTCGCCACCGACTTTCCACTACGCTTGGGGCACCCTCTGGCGCTGGGCCTGGGCGTAGAGTGCGCCACGACCCGAGGCGCCACGTGCATCATCGATATCGACCCACAAGGAACGTCGGTGGCGTGGAGCGACCAACGGGGACAGCAGAACGACCCCGTGGTCACTGCGACCCAACCGAACCGCCTGGGCCTGATCCAGCACACCTGCAAGACCAACGGGGTTGAACGACTGATCATCGACACGCCCGCCGGCGCGACCGAGTCCGCCCTCACCGCAGCGACGATCGCCGACATCATCGTCATACCGTGCCGGCCGACAGGGCAGGACATCGCGGCAATGCCAGGAACAGCGAAGATCGCCGAACTAGCCGGCGGACTGGCGGTCTTCGTAATCAACCAGGGAGAGAGCCGGGGGAACGACAACGAACGCACACGCAAGGCGCTGGCGATACTCGGGAAGAAACACGGGATCGTGATCTGCCCGGTCGTAGTCATGCGCCGTATCGCGCACGCTCGGTCGTACGAAAACGGCCGGACCGCACGCGAAGCGTACCCTGGTTCAAAAGCGGCAGCCGAGCTCGAAGCGCTCGAGAAATGGATCACTGACCACCATGGCCAGACGAAAAAATGACGCCGGGCTCTCAAACCTGATCAAGGAGGCCGCCGGAGTGACAGGCGGCAGCCAGACCACCCAGGGCGCCGACGACGTACTCAAGCACGATCGAGCACACGCGACCAAACAGATTCAAGTACCGCGACCGGCCGCATCCGCAACGCGCCGACGAAGAGACCGTGAGGACACCACAACACTCACGATCCACGTGGATCGTGAACTGCACACCGACATCAAGAAACTCGCCTTGAAGATCGAACGACCAGCCGAGGTCATGTTGCGACGAGCACTGCGCCGACTGGTCACCGACGCGATGAAGGGACGAGGGAACAAGTACATCGATTAGCCCAAACCGAAGCCGGAATAAAGGCGGCAACGAGCACCGGCAGGACGGCCCAGCGCCGGCCGGTTACCGGCCCAGGGCCGGCCAATTACCCGCGCCCACCTGAGGATTCATCCGGTACCGGAGAGCAAAGCGACATCCGGTGCAGACGTTGGTCCGGAGGTTCCGCACCCAAAAACCGCAGTAATCGGCTGAAAAGTCCGAGGACCGTACCCGGTCGTCAACAAGGTACGGATCCGCCGGCCGGTACGAAGCGCCATTCCCGCGAAACGCGCCAGGTCGAGGCTGTCTACAGCGGGCGGTAGCCCGCGTTCCATAGCCCTGCGCAACGAGAGCGCACGGCAGACACCGTGCTCGAGACAGAGCCGATTGAGCTCGTTGAGCTCGGACGCCGCCAATCGCAACTCGACAACGTGTCGGTACGGCTCCCAATCAGGATCATGGATTGGACGTGAACCAAAGAGCCTGAATACAGGCGGCAACGACGAGCGGCCGGACAACCGTCGGCCGGCCGGTTGCCGGCCCTGGGCCGGCCGGTGCCGGGCCTGCGCCTAACCTAGCGCAGAACAGAACATCAGGACTCCTCCGGTACCGGATAGCGGAGCGACCTCTGCAAGGTACGGATGGGCCGCCCGGTACGAAGCGACATTCCCGCCGAGCGCGCCAGTTCGAGGCTGTCTACAGCGGGCGGTAGCCCGCATTCCATAGCCCTGCGCAACGAGAGCGCACGGCTGACACCGTGCTCGAGACAGAGCCGATTGAGCTCGTTGAGCTCGGACGCCGCCAATCGCAACTCGACAACGTGTCGGTACGGCTCCCAATCGGGATCGTTGATTGGACGTGAACCAAAGAGCCTGAATACAGGCGGCAACGACGAGCGGCCGAACAACCGTCGGCCGGCCGGTTGCCGGCCCTGGGCCGGCCGGTGCCAGGCCCGCACCTAACCTAGCGCAGAACAGAACGCATCAGGAGGGCTCTGCCGCAACGAGGCGCGGAAAGACGTTACAGGAAGAATCTGGAGCTGTAACGTGGCAGGGCCGAGCAGGAACTGAACGAGGACCGGAGCCTTCCGCAACCGCGCAGACGCGGTTGCGGAAGGCCGAAGAACGCGAAGCCGAAATCAAGGACCGGGGTAGAAGCCGACAGCGCACGAACACAGCGGCACGGCTTCGAACGCGAATGCCGAGTGATCGCAACGACACTGCGGCACTCGGAAACGGAGGCACGGAAGGAAGAGCTGACGAGCGTTGGATGGGATATCGGCAACTGCCTGTACCAGGGCGAGGAGGTCCACATCGCCCGCAACCCCGACAGTTCGGTCCGGGTCGACGTCACGACGACCAGTGGGGCGCCCTGGCTGACCGCCCTTGAAAGGCGGGGCCAGGTGGGTCTGCCGGATGGTGAGGACAGAACGGTCAGGTCGGCGCCGCCCGCGCGCATCACGTACCTGCTCGTCGCCGCATGGCGTGCGAGGGCGCGTGACCGCGCGCGCCCTCGCACCCGTGTGGTATCGCCTGGGAAACCGGCAACCCGCCACGCCCCCCATTTTCGAATGGAGGGGACCCTCAGCAAGACCGGCCGGGGTCGGCCGGTCGAACCGCGCACGCGGGAATGACGAGAAGAAGGCGGGATGCAAAAGACGGGAACGGACGAAGGAGGGGAGGGTTCCAGAGCCGCGCCGGGCGTACCGGCGCTGTCGGCAGGTTCCGTTCACCCGGTCGGCAGGCGCTTGTCGAACGCCCGCGTGCAGCCTGCGCGTTCGATCTGCGACGCGGGTCTTGCGATGGATGAGAAGAACACTCTGAGGAGACGTAGAGGATGCGCGTGAGACTGCTGCGGGGGGACGACGACAACACGGTGCTGCTCGTCTATCCGGCGACGAGGGACGAACACTGCCGGGTGCTGGACACCGTCGGGTGTCCGGGCGGTTCGCAGGGCCGAAGCAGGCCCGCGGGCGGCGCCTACGTGGTCACCACCGCGGCGCAGCGCGAGCGGTGGGGCCTGGCCGACCTGGCGGCCTCGGGCCGGGTTCGTGTAGTGGACGAGGCGCAGGCGCTGGGCCTGCTCTGCGACGGTGCTGCCGGGCTCGGGGCGGCGGAGGCACCGCTTGCCGGCGCCGCCGCCGAGGTTCCGCCGCCGGCTGACGGCCGGTCCGTCGCTTCGGCGCTCGAGTCCGTGCGCGCGCTGGCCGCCCCCGGCGCGCGCCTCGAGCAGGTGCTCGAGGCCCTGGAGGCCGCCGAGCTGCCCCGTCCGGCGAGTGAGACGCTGCGGCGCAGCGTCCGGGCGCTCGGGTCCGATGCGGCGGCGGTCGACGAGGCGCTGGACCGGGCGGAGATGGTGCTGGCCCTGCCGTGGCGAACGCGCGAGCCGGAGCGGTTCGACCCGGCGCATGTGGCGCGGGCGCTCGACCGCACCCACGGCGGCCTCGAGCGGGTCAAGACCCGCCTCCTGCAGGTGCTGGCGGCGTGCCCGCAGACCCGCGGCCCGCTCACCGTGGAAGGCGTGCGCCGCAACCGGGGAGCGGAGACCGACAGGCCGCCCGCGCTGGTCGTACGCCCGGGACCAGCCCGGACGCCCACGCCCGTTCCCTGCCTCGCCGGGCCTTCGGGAACGGGCAAGACGTCGCTGGCGGTGGCCGTCGCCGAGGCGCTCGGCCGCACCCACGTGCGCGTGCCGCTGGGCAAGGGGAATGCCGAGTGCCTGATCCGCGGGGTCGAGAACGGCGTCACCGGGCGCATCGTCGAGGGTCTGCACGAGGCCGGGGTAGGCAATCCGGTCTTCATTCTCGAAGAGCTCGACCGGGTGGCATCGGACGCCGCCGACGCGCTGCTCGACGTCCTGGACCCCGCGCGCCGGAGCGCGTTCCGGGACGAGTACCTCCAGGTCCCGTTCGATCTGTCCGCGGCGCTGTGGGTCGTGACGGCGACCGATGCCGGCGGGATACCGGAGCCGGTACGCACGCGGCTCGAGGTGATCGAGCTGCCGGCGTACAGCGAGCAGGAGAAGCTCGCCATCGCGCAGCGGTACCTGCTGACCCGCCCGTTCGGCCAGTCCCAGGACACGCCGCCGCTGGCGCTCGATCCGGCGGCGCCGGCCCGCGCGGTGGCATCCGACACCGCCCGGGCCGGACCGGCCGTGGTGGTGGACCGGGAGGTCTCGTCGGTGCGGGAGCTGGAGGCATTGTGGGCGGCGCCGCCGCCGCAGGGCGCCGTCGAGCCGTGGCGGACGGCGGCGTGCATGGGCGATGTCCGCTTCGAGGCGGAGGCGATCCGCCGGGTGATTCAGAGCCACACGAATGAAGCGGGCGTGGCGGACCTGCAGGCGAAGCTGGCCGCAATCTGCCGGCAGGTAGCGCGGCGCCGCCGGCCGGGGGGCCTGGGACCGGAGGTGGTCACACCGGCCACGGTGCGCGAGCTGCTCGGCGAGGGCGAGGCGCTGCCGTCGGCGGTACGGGAGACGATCGCGCGCGAGCGCCGGCGCCTGTCGGAGTCGTCCGACGCCGAGGCCGCGAAGACGAACGACTGGATCGAGTGGCTGGAACATCTGCCGTGGACCCGGCGCAGCGCCGCACCGATCGATCTGGCGCGCACCCGCGCGGCGCTCGACGCCGGGCACGCGGGCCTCGACCATGCCAAGGCGTGCGTCATCGAGTACCTGGCCGTGCGGAGGCGGAACCCGCACGGGGCCGTACTCTGCTTCGCCGGGGCGCCCGGGGTCGGCAAGACGTCGCTGGCGTACGGCATCGCCGAGGCGCTCGGGCGCGGGTTCGTGAAGCTGTCCTGCGGGGGGCTGCGGGACGAGACGGACCTGCGGGGGCACAACCGCACCTGGAAGGACGCGCAGCCCGGCTGGATTCTGCGCGAGATGCGGCGGGTAGGCAGCAAGGACCCGGTCTTCGTGCTCGACGAGCTCGACAAGCTCGGGCGCGCGCCGGCCGCGGTTCTGCTCGAGGTGCTCGACCCGGCGCAGCACGCCCGCTTCCGCGACGCGTTCGTCGAGCTGCCCTTCGACCTGTCCGAGGTGCTGTTCATCACGACGGCGAACGAGCGGCCCGGATTCCACCGGCCCTGCGGGACCGGCTCGAGATCATCGACCTGCCCGGCTATACCGAGACCGAGAAGCTCGCCATCGCCGAGACGCACCTGATCGGGGAGCAGAACCGGGCGGCCGGCTTGGCGGACACGCCGGTACGGTTCACCCGCGGCGCCTGCCGGCGGATCATCCGCGACTACACCAGCGAGCGGGGCATCCGTCAGCTCGCCCGCTGCCTGCAGGCGATCTGCCGCAAGGTGACGCTGGGCCGCGAGACCGGCGACGCCTCGCTCGTCCGTGACCGCATCACGGCCCGGCAGGTCCGCGCGTTTCTCGGCGAGCCGGGCGCCGACCCCACCGACGGGCTCGAACGTCTCCGTGAACAGCTCGACGCGCCCGCGCTGCCGCCCGCCGTGCAGGCCCGAGGGCGGCAGGTACTCGAGCGGCTGTCCGCGTGGGCGTCCACCGATCCCGAGCATGCCCGGGCGCGCGAGTATCTGCAATGCCTGGTGAGCCTGCCGTGGACCAGGCGTACCGCTGCTGTTGTACCGCTCGACCTGGCGCGCGTCAGGGCGATCCTCGATGCGGGTCATGCCGTTCACGGCGCGGTGAAGGAGCGCCTGCTCGACTACGTCGCCGTGCGCCTGGCGAAGCCGGACGCCCCGTCCCCGTTGCTCTGTCTGGTCGGTCCGCCCGGCGTCGGGAAGACGTCGCTGTCGCGGCTTGTCGCCGCGGCGCTCGGGCGGGCGTGCGCGTGGGTGGCCTGCGGGACGCTGGCGGGCGCGTCGGCACTGCACGGCGCCCGGTCAGGTCAGCCCGGGCGAATCGTCGAGGAGCTGCGGCGCGTCGGCGTCCGCAACCCGGTGTTCGTCCTCGACGAGATCGACTGCCTGGACGAGGCAGGCGGCGCGGCGGCGGCGCGGCTCGAAGCGCTCGACCCGGCGCCGGGGGCGGCCTTCCGCGACCACTATCTCGACCTGCCCTTCGACCTGTCCGAGGCGCTCTTCGTGGCCACCGCCGCCAGTCTCGCTTCGGTGCCGTCGAAGCTGCGGGAACGGATGGCGGTGATCGAGCTGTCCGGGTACACCGAGGCCGAGAAGCGGGTCATCGCGACCGGGCACCTGTTGCCGCTGCAACTCGCGTTCCACGGACTGACGGCCGGTCAGGTCCGCATCACCGACGAGGCGGTCGAGGCCGTCATCCGCGGCTATACCCGGGAGGCGGGGGTGTGGGACCTGGCGGGGATTCTCGGCGCGTTGTGCGCCAAGGTGGTGCGCCGGCGTGCCGAGGGGCACGGGCACGATGAGCACCAAGGGAACGAAGAAGAGCATGCAGAAAGCGAAGAAGAACACGGAGAAGAACACGGAGAACACGGAGAACACGATGAGCACCAAGGGAACGAAGCGCCAGTCGAGGTTACGCCGGAGACCGTCGTGGAGATGCTCGGCGCGCCGGCGCATCCCGATGAGGAGGTCGCCGGTCGTACCGCACGGGACCGTGCGGATCGAGCCCGACGGCTACGGCGACGTGCGGGTGAGTCTGCCGGCGAGGGACTGCGACTCGTCGGATGCGGTCTGCACCACCGACGGCAGAGCCGTGTCGAACTCCCCCTCAGCGACGGTCCAAGGACCGGTCGGAATCAGCATCGACAACGCGGAGGTAGAGGAAGGCGAGAACGCCAGCGCCGAGTTCGTGGTCAGGCTGAGCCGCTCGAGGGCGAGCGGCGTGACCGTCGACTACGCGACATCCGACGGTACAGCGCAGGCCGGCGTTGACTACAACGAGACCAGCGGGTCCGTGACCATCGCCGGCGGCTCAACGACGGCGACCGTGAACGTCGAGGTCCTGGACGACGATCACGACGAGGGTTCCGAGACGTTCACCCTGACCTTGTCGAACCCGTCCGCGGGACGGCTGGTCGACGCCTCGGCAACCGGCACGATCTCCAACCACGACCCGCTGCCCAGGGCGCTGATGGCCAGGTTCGGGCGCACCGCGGCGCAGCACGTGATCGAGAACGTCGAGGAGCGGATGGCCGCACGCCGGGAGCCGGGCGTCGAAGTCCGGGTCGCCGGCTACGACATGTTCGGCGAGACGCCGGCAGCCAACGGCCAGCCGAACGCCCTGGGCGTTCTCGGGACTCACGGCCGGGACCCGGACAACCGCGGGCAGGGATTCGATGACCAGGGCCTAGACCCGCTGGCGAGCGCCGCATTCCAGATGAATCGAGCGATGGAGCACGGCGGGACGCTGTCGCTCTGGAGCCGCAGCACGCAGTCCAGCTTCGCCGGGCGGGATGGAGCCCTGGCGCTGAACGGTCAGGTCCAGACACGGCTCTTCGGCGCCGACTACGCGAAGGGCCGGATGGTGATGGGGCTGGCCGTTGCCGACACCCAGGGGCTGGGCTCGTACTCCAGGACCGCCGGCGGCGACATCGCGTCCGGCGTGACCGGGCTGTATCCGTGGCTGGGCTACCAGGCGACCGAGCGCGTGTCGTTCTGGACGACAGGAGGGTACGGAGCCGGCTCGCTGAGGCTGACACCTGCTGGCGGCGTGCCGTTGGAGGCCGGGCTGTCGATGGGCATGGCCGCGGCAGGCGCCCGGGGCGAACTCATCGGGAGCGGCGGCGAAGGCTTCGGGCTGGCTATCAAGAGCGACGTCCTGTGGGTGACGACGTCGACCGAAGGCGTCGAACAGGCGGGCGGGCGCATGGCGGCGACAGAGGCGTCCGTATCGCGCATGAGAGCCGGCCTCGAAAGCTCACGAGACACGGTACTCGCAGGAACCGTGCTGACTCCCAGCGTGGAGATCGCGCTGCGCCACGACGGCGGAGACGCGGAGACCGGATTCGGCATCGACCTGGGGGGAGGTCTCCGATTCACCGATCCCCGCAGCGGCCTGGCCGTGGATCTCCGGATGCGCCAAGTCGTCATCCACGAAGCCGCGCAATTCCAGGAACGCAGCCTGTCGCTCGCGCTCAGCTACGACCCGACGCCGTCGGCTCTGGGTCTGAACGTGCGCGTCACGCCGACCTGGGGACGAGACTCCGGCGGCAACGCCCTGTGGAACGCCCAACCGCTGGGTGGCATGGGCGGAAACCCCGAATCGGGCCAGGGTCAGCTCGACACCGACGCCGGCTACGGTCTGCCGGTGGGTTCGCGATTCGTGGGAACGCCACGGATCGGCTTCCAGAGATCCGAATACGGGCGCGGGCTGCGGTTCGGGTACCAGCTCGGGTTCATGGACCCGCAGAAGATGCGGTTCGAGCTCGGCGTTGACGTCGAACGCCGGGAGGATGCGCTCGGGGTCACAGGACCCTACCACCGGATGCAGGTACGGTCCACCATCGGTTGGTGACGGTCCGGCAAACAACGAGACTGACAGGCCATGGCTGAGCGACGGAAAGAGTCGAGTCCGCAACCACGGGTCGATCGCGCACAGCAGCTGGTCGAGCGCAAGTCCCAGCGCTAGAGAAGGGTGCAACAACCGGGGGAAACCAGAGCGCCAGCACGATCACGATATGCAGGTGCAGCGTACCGGTGGACGCATGCAAGCTTTCCGAATCGACGGAAGACCCGCAATTCCCAACTGACGCGGGGATGGCAGCTCGAACCACTGGGTTCGAGCTGCCCGGCTGAAAAGCAGGAGGGCCCGTCACGCGACCCAACACCGACCCCGCCAGCACACACAGCCGGGCCCTTGACGAACGAGAGACCGCCACGGCGCAGGAAGCCGAGCCAGCAGGTGGCACCACCACTCGCGGCAGCAATCGTCACCGCCGACGGATGCGGGACACAGGACAGCCGCACCCCCGCTACGGCGGCCAGGAACGCGGCGAGACCGGGAGAGACCGAGGCAACGGACAGCCGCCCACCATCCCTCGACACGTACGCCGGCGGGTGCAGGGAGCTACGGCGACTGTGCTTCCACACGAATAATGGCCACCGAAACACAGAAACAACGGCCGGCACAGAGACGACAAGACACAGAACAGGTAGCGCCGCAACACGATTCCTGGCCGAATCCGCGAAGAACACGCCAATGCCGGCCGGTTCAGCGAGGCCGACACGGCCGAGGGTGCGATAATCGGCGATGTCGAATCGGAGCTGCGGCCCGACCGGGAGTTGGGGCTTGCCGCAATCGGCATCGCTCCTCGGAGAGAGGCTAAGGCGCTGAGTGAAAGAAAGCCACGGCCCCGGCCGGGCACGGGTAATCCTGGCGGGAGCCAATCCGAAGGACGAGCCCGGCCGAAACGGTCAGGCATGATACGGTGAGGAGCCGATGAACGACAGAACAGCGATGGTCGTGACGGTGGTGGGCAGTTCCGTGGGCATGGGGGCGTTACTGCTGACCGTGATGACCCTTCTAATCGGGTCCGTGAACACGCGGATCGACGACCTGCAGGACACCGTGAACACGCGGATCAGCGACCTGGGGGTCACCATGAACTCCCGGATGGACGACACGAACAGCCGAGTCGACGACCTCAACGACCGGGTTACCGAGCTGAACGATCGGATGACCGGCGTCGAGAACGGCATGCGCGAAGTGCGCAACCTGCTCATCGAGGCGCTCAAAGCCGAACCCCCGGCCAACGGAAACTAGCCAGCCTCCCCGGTGCCTCCGGCCGCAAGACAAACAATCCGCAAACGCGGCGAGTGCCGCCACGGTGCCTCTCGAACATCGGCGCGGGCCGACGAACGCCACGGCAGGGACAGGGCGACGGGCGATAACGGGCCAAGCGAGCTACGGAGCGGCCGGAGGAGTGAGCCGGCCGGCGCGAGGCGGCGCCGCGCGGGATTGTCCAGACCGCCGGGAGCGCCTCGCGGTTGACTGATCCAACCCGCGCAAGGCCCAGGGACCGCACCGAACCGACACGCCTTCAACCCGACGGCCGGCGCCAACGCCGCGCGCAACGTACGCGACCACGAGGTCGCCAGAATCGCGGTGCAGATGAACGACGTCCCGGGAAGATGGTCGCCATCTTCCCAGAGGAACCGATGGAAGCCGGCGGACCGGCCGGCAGGATGGGTGTCGCCGGCACGAGAAGCCGACCGCGCCCTAGTGGCGGCCTCGAGCAGGCGCGCGCTTGAGCGGTAGGCCAGCTGCAGGTCGATCCGTCGTGCGGCGGGGAAGTCACGCTGGAAGCTCATGATGTTCGCGAGATCGGCCCCCCGGCAGCCGTAGATCGCCTGGTCCGGGTCGCCGACCACGAAGACGTCGTCGTGTTCCTCGGCGAGCTGGCGCACGAGGACGTACTGCGGGAGGTTCGTGTCCTGGAACTCGTCGACCAGCACGCGCGGGAAGCGGTCGCCAGCGGCGCGACGCGCGTCGAGGTGCTCATGCAGCGTGCGGACCGTGGCGAGCAGCAGGTCGTCGAAGTCGAGCCCGTTGGCCTCGGCGAGCACGGTCTGGTAGGAGGCGCAGAGGCGTGCGTTGCGCACGGCGTACTCGTCCCCGTCCCAGTTGTCGGGGGTCGCGGCCACCTGCATGCGGTTCTTGATGACGCTCATCCGGTGCAGCAGCGCCTGCGGCTTGTGGACCCGGGTGTCGACGTTGGCGTCGAACATGCACTGGCGCATGACGTTCATCCGTTCTGTCTCGTCGACGATCCGGAAATCGGCTGACCGGACGGGATCGCGTCACACCCGGAATCGTGCGATCCACCCGAAAGCGCAGCCCGCGTCGATGTAGCCGACTTCGCACCTGCATCTCAAGGGGTGTATCCCGTTGAGGCGTGTTGTGCATCCGGCGCGAGACCGATGCCGAGATGGAACGGGGCGCTCGATTGACAGGCATTGCTCCCTCGGCAACACCGGGATCACCGGAGGAACGGCGAGACGTCACCGCCGACGGCCGAGAGCGCTGCGCCGTATCCGAGCGCCATCGGCACCGCGTCGCCGATCCACTTGGCGAGCTTGGCCCTGGAGGGCGGACACCGCGGATCAGTGACGAAGCGGTAGGTGTCCGGGAATCCCTGCAGGCGCGCCGCCTCCCGCGGCGTCAGGGTACGCCGCTGTGTCGGGTGGACGTACCGGCCACGGCCCGGGGTCATGAAACCGGTGATGATCGTCTGGGCCGGTGTGTCGCGACGCATTCGGCTGTATACCGACGGATAACTGGTGCTCTCGCGATGGCACTCCGGGCGTTCCGAACAGGGAAGGTCGTACGCGTTGTTGTCGAACAACCAGTCGATGCGCTGGCGGTTCTCCAGGCTGAGCTCCGCGGCACGATCCATCGGGTCGTCACCCGACCGCGTCTCGAGATCTCCTATCGCCCACCACACCGACCGCGGCGGTACCTCGGCCAACGCCTGTAACACTTTGCGGATGGGAATCGGCGCGGCGTCGACTCGAGCGACGAGAAAATGCCGGCGGCGGGTCTGCGGCCAGCCCATCGCGTCCGCGCTCAGAATCCCCTCCTCAACCGAGTAGCCAGCCGACTCGAACAGCTGGCGCGCCGTCTGGACCACACCGGAACGATCACTGGTCACCTCCGGAACGTTCTCGACGATCGCCATCCGCGCACGCGCGGCGACGGCGAACGCGGGCACCGTCAGGTAGAGGGCGTTCCGAACGTCATCGCGCCGCGTCTGGTTGTTCAAATTGGAGTGCCCTTGGCACGGCGGTCCGGCCATGACGAGGTCGACGCCGCGAACGGCAACCGCCAGTTTCGGCTCCACGATCTCGGGCTCGTACACGAACGCGGCGTCACTACCCCGACGGCGCAGGCGAAAGTCGACCAGCGCGGCCACAGATGCGATCCGGCGGATACGGATATCGTGGTTCGACGCGTAGACGTCGGTCGCTTCCTCGTCTTCGTCGACGATCAGCTCCGCTCGCACGGGCAGCCCGATCTCGGCGCACAGATTCCGCACTCCAAGCGCGAGGCCGCCGGGGCCGCAGAACAGATCTAGCGTCCGGAACGGCCGGGCGCGGTGCTCGGCAGGCCGCGGAACCGCCCCGCTTCGCAGTGCCGTCCACCAGGCGCCCTTCGGATCCGCCGTCGGCTCGGATGCGCCGACGGCAATCGCCGAAGAGATCGTGGTCCCCGCAAGCCGCAGCGTGTGTACCAATCGGGAAGACTCCCTTTGGTACTCATCCGACGTGAGGGATTCTCCCTCCGACGACGGGAACAGGGCACCGCAGGTCACTCCGAACTCCGCTCGGACAACACCTGGCGCCGGATCTCCTCAAGGAGCGCCTGGGCCTCGTCGTCGTAGACCGACAACACGACGTTCGACCAAGTGCGGTTCAGGGCCTTGGCGAACTGCCGCAACGGGTCGGTGGGCAGTCGGTGCTGCCGTTGCATGTCGACGAAAGCTCGAACCAATGAGGGCGCCGTGCCGGTCCTGACACGCACCACGTGACTACGCCAGAAATCGGCAGATCTCGGCAGGACCGAAGCGTACCCCGCGAAAACCAACCCGCCCACCGCCGCAGCCCGCAGGTACATGCGGGTGAGTACGCATTCGGTGGACGACCTCCCGTCGACGCACTTCAGGTAGTTCCCCCTCGCGAACGCCCTCGTCTCACGCCACCGGATGAAATCCCAGAAGAGGTCGAGGCTCAGGTATCTCCAGAAACCTCAGTGGACGGGTCAAAACCGGCCATTTATGGACACCTCAAAACCGGCCATTTCCGGCGGCCCGAGACTGGAGTTGAGATCTACTTCACGGCGTCCTCTGTTGGCAAGGTGTTTGCCGACGCGCTAGCAGCTAGCTCTACCCTGTTACCCACATTATTCGTTCTGAACAACTCCAGCACGCTCCCGCCGTCCAATGCGGTAGCCGATGGTTGCGATGGACATTCGTTCGTAACCGCGCCACATGATCTGGTGTCCGGGGGGCGGGTCGTGCGTTCGGTTCTGGTAGCCGCCGAGGATGGCGAGCAGGAGGACTGCGGCGGCGAGATGGTCAGGGGGGCGGCAGGCCGAGTTCTTCGGCATAGTCGGTCAGGAAACGCAACTCGATGTCGGTGAACAGCAACTGGGCGTCGCACCCCGGCACGTCACGACCGAGCAGGGTCATCACCATCAGGCGCCAGGCGATCACGGTATTGATGGTGACCGCGCGTTGGAGCCGGTCGGCGGTGTGGAACGCGAGATGTTCGACTCGGCATCCGGACTTGAGCACCCGGAACAGGTCTTCGATGCGCCAGCGCCGCAGGTAGTAGCCGATGACCGCGACCGCGGTTTCGGTGCTGTCGACGTCGAGGCTGGTGAGCAGGAACCACTCGACCGCCGGCTCGCCGGGCGGCGGCGCGGTTTCGCGCACATGGACCGTGGACAGCGCCAGCGGTTCGGCGCCGGCGATGGTCGGCGGCGCCACCACTTGGCGATGGCGCACCTCGGCCCGCGCCACCCGCCCGGTGCGCGCCGGGCGGGCCTGCCTGCCGTTCGACTTGCGCCGCGCGCTCAGGCGGTCGATCTCGATCTCGACGTGCCCGTCGGCGGCGCCGGCGCGCATGGCGGCGAACAGCTTCGGGGCGCCCTGGGCGAGACAGCGGTCATGGTGGGCGCGCACCAGCACTTCCACCCGGTTCAGACGGCGCTGCTCGTCGAACACCGCGAAGCAATCCGCCTCCCGGTCCATGACGCTGAGCACTCGGGTCTTGCGGCTCAACGCCGCCGCCGCCCGGTCGATGTCGCGCAGGCCGTCGACCCAGCGCCGCGTCTTGGGGGCCGTCTCCTGCGCCGCCGCCGGCGGCGGCTCGTCCGCCGGGCGCGCCGCGCCGCCCGGCGGCGCCTCGAAACCGCAGCGCAGCACGCCCAGCGGCAAACCCGCGCCATTGACCGCCAGGGTCAGATGCAGATGCAGGCCGAGCGTCTTCGAGGCCGTCTGGTTGCGCCCGATGATGCCCAGCCCCTCGCAGTGCGGGCGCGTCGCAAAATTCAGATCCGTCCCGTCCTGGATGCACAGCACCGTGTCCTGGCCGCGCATCCGCTGCAGCGTGCGCGCCCGGTGGGGCGCGAGAATGTTCCCGGGCGTGACCGCCGACGACACCGGCTGGTCGATGAGCCGGTAGTAGCCCTTCACCGCCGCGCGGTCGTGGGACGCGTTGGCGGTGACCGCCTCTCCGGGCAACGACGCCAGCAGCCCCGCGCTCTTGACCAGACGCGCCGACAACCGCTGATCGCCCAACGGCGCCCCTCCAAACTCGTTCACCGTCCAGGCGCCGCTGTCGAGACCGTCAGCCGGCGCCAGCGCCGGCGCCGCGTCGACCCGCGCCACCCCCAACCGCCGCCGCCAGTGCGGCTCCAACTCATACATATATACCGACTTGACCGGACGAGCCCGCGCGTGGTCGCGGTCCTGGCGCCCGCGACCGGCCGTGTGCCCGACCCACACGAAGTTGGCCGCCTTGAAGCTGGCGCCGTCATGCGCGGGGCCGACGAAGGTCTCCACCAGCCACGGACGATACCGGTAGCGGGCTTCGAAATCCGCTGGCAGACGCGCCAGCACCTGGCCCAGCACCTGGCTGGCCAGGTTGCGGCATTGCACGCCGGGGCGGATCAGGAACCGGCTCAGGCACAGCACCCGGTGCAGATGCGCTTGGCGTTGCTCATCGCTCCATCCCATCCACGCCTCGCGCGCCCGCAAATGCAACGCCGACGCCGAAAACCCGACCGCGCCGAGCACCCCGTGCGCCGAGACCACCAGATAGCGCACTTGGCAGCCCGCAAAGGTCGTCGTCCCCTGCGGATGCTCGAAGTGCAGCAAGGTATTCCACACCCGGCGCTGCCGGCCTTGCTCTACCCGCTCCAGCGACAACCCCGCGACCGCCTCCACCGTACCCGGCACCGCCGTGGCCGCCGCCACCGGCGCGTCGAAACGCTGCGGCGTGGGCGCGCCCCCGCCACCCCGCGACGCCGGCAACGCAATCCGCCCCGCCTTGTGCAGCGTGTTGAGCGCTTTGAGACAACCCGCGAGTTGGGCCGACCCGCGCGCATCCACAAACCCAAACTCCGCGCACACCCGCCGCCCCACCGCCGCCCGGTTGTTCAGCGCCTCCTGCGCCACAATTCGCTCGAGGCGAGCTTGCGACTCAGGCGCACGAAGGGTCTGTAGTATCTGGTTCTGGTGCTCCATGCCGTGACGCTACACGGCGGAAGCTTATTTGTCCAGCCCTGAATGTGGGGGCAGGGTAGAGCTAGCTGCTAGCCGTCACGCCCGAAGCCCCTGGGCAGCTCGACAGCCTCCAGTACCGACAGATCCAGATCGCAGACCTGCTCGAGCAACTCCGCGGTCGCGGATCCGGCAAGGCGTCCCGCCACTCCCGGTACCTGTTCCTGCAACTCCAGGAGCGTCTGCACCGCGTCGTTCCACTGCTGTGGCCGCGATCTGCGGTCCGCTGGCCGACGGTACCGGATCGGGGATTCGCCAGCCTTCCGCCGCTCCCGGTAACGTGGCTGCCGCTCGGCGTTGGTCAACGCCACACGACCATGCTGCAGCGTTACGTAACGGACCAGGGGGAAGCGGTCGGCCGCGCGATCGAGGCGCAAGCGTGGCGACACCCACCGCTCGGTTGTCATCGGCATCGGTGTACGCGTGCGGGTTGGTCCGCGACAGCGTGCGCGAGGTAATGCTCCAAGCGTAGAGAGGGCCTTGTGTGGTCTGGTCTCCTGGGTGGGTTCCGCGCCGGACGTCGGTGTTGGTCATGCCCGGCCGGGGTACCCTCGCGAGACGGAACGGCCGGGCTGGGCCGGACGGTGTGGTCGACGACGACGCAGTGGAAAGGGCGTTGCGTCGAGCGACAACCCGAGTGCTGCGGAAGGCTCGTCTGGCGCACGCGGCGAGTGTGGGGGCGGTCGGTGTCGGTTGTTGCGCCAGGCGCGCCTGGAGGCGGCGCTCTCGCGCGCGCGGACCACGTCCGGATGGGCGTTGACGCGTGGCCGCGCGCGAATCCTTCGCTCCGCTCCGCAACGCCGGGGTAGGACGCCAGCGGAACGCCGGCTACCGCAGAGCGGGGGGAAGTGCCCACGGGGTTCGGACTGCGGCCCGGTGCGAAAGCGCCGGATGAGCCACCGACTCCCCACCGGTTACGCGCCTGCCGTCGACTCTACCAAGGTGGTCCGCACCCGGGTGCGCCAGCTGCGCGGCCCGCACTTGAGCACGTGCGCGTGATGCAGGAGCCGGTCGAGCAGCGCGGTGACCGCGGCGGTGTCGCCGAGCAGCTTCCCCCACTCGTCGACCGGCCGGTTGGAGGTGAGCATCGTCGAGGCCCGCTCGTAGCGGCGCATGATCAGCTCGAGCAGGTCCTCGGCGGCGGTGTGGGGCAGCTTGCGCATGCCGAGGTCGTCGATGATGAGCAGGTGCGCGCGGGTCAACTCGGCGAGGTAGTCCTTGCGGGTCTCGGCGAGCGTCGCCTCGGCGAGTTCTTCGAGGAAGGTGTGGGTTTCGCGGTAGAGGACGCGGTAGCCCTGCTGGATTGCGGCGCGCCCGATGGCCTGGGCGAGGTGACTCTTGCCGGTGCCGGGGAGCCCCGTCCCATACTGCCCGATACCAAGCGTCCGAAGCGACGATCCACTATCCGTTCCATCCGCGGAGCGGGAAGCGCGTGGAGATCGTGCGCCGCCAGCACTTTCGTGGCAGGCGCGTGTTCGTCGTTCGACAGCCGGACGACACGCTGGCCCACATCCCGACCTGGATGTGCGAGCCCCCGGCCGCCGCGCTTGCGGTAGTAGACCACCCACGCATCGCGTTGGCGGGCCTGCGCGACTTGCGTCTTGCTCTCGACGCGGCGCTATCGTCGTTCTCCAGCATGGAGGAAGGAGAGCGGCATGGGACGGATACAGGTGGTGGGGCAAGGCGCGCTACTGGTGCAGATGGAGCCGGGACCGGCGCTCGAGTCGAGGACACGGGCGACGCTGCTTCCGCTGGTGGCGACTCTGTTGCTCGAAGCGGCGGTGGCGCCCGCGACCATGAGCAAACCGGCGGAATCCGGAAAGACGGAGGGAGGCGATGAGCAAGATCGCACCTGACCATCTCAGCCGTCAGGCCTTCGTCTATGTCCGGCAATCGACGCGAGACCAACTGCGCCACCACCACGAGAGCCGGCGTCGGCAGTATGGGCTCGCGGAACATGCCCGGCGGCTCGGCTGGACCGAACCGGTCGTGGTGGACGACGACCTCGGGCGCTCGGGCGGCGGCAGCGCTCGTCCGGGGTTCGAGCGGCTGCTGCTCGCGATCTGTGAGGGACGCGTCGGCATCGTACTGGCGGTGGAGGCCTCACGCCTCGCGCGTAACGGCCGCGACTGGCACACGCTACTTGAGTTCTGCGGTCTGGTGGGCTGTCTGCTCGCCGACGAGGAAGCCATCTACGATCCGCGGCTGCCGGACGACCGCCTGTTGCTCGGCATGAAGGGCACGATGGCCGAGATGGAGCTGTCGCTGTTGCGCCAGCGTTCGCTCGAAGCCCTCCGACAGAAGGCGCGTCGCGGCGAGCTGTTCCTGAGCGTCGCGGTCGGCTACGTGAAGGTCCGGCACGACCGGATCGCAAAGGACCCCGACCTGCGGGTGCAGGAAGCAATCGGACTCGTGTTCCGGAAGTTTGCCGAGTTCGAGAGCGTCCGGCAGGTGCATCTCTGGCTCCGGCAGGAGGGCGTGCGACTGCCGTCCGTCGAGGCCAACGGCGACGGCCGACGGGTCGTGTGGAAGCTCCCGGTCTACAAGACGGTTCACAGACTGCTGACCAACCCGATCTACGGCGGCGCCTACGCCTTCGGTCGAACGGGGAGCCGGGTCACGGTCGAGAACGGGCGCAAGCGTGTCCGGCGTGGGCTCGCTCGGGAACGCGAGCAGTGGGACGTATTGATCGTGGATCACCACGAGGGCTATGTTTCGTGGGCAGAGTACGAGAGGAACCAGCGTGTGATCGCCGACAACGCTTCCCGGCAGGGTCTGCTGACGCGCGGCGCGGTTCGCCGCGGGGACGCGTTGCTCGCCGGTCTGCTGCGCTGCGGACATTGCGGGCGACGGATCCACGTCGCCTACAGCGGTACCAAGGGCGAATGCGTTCGCTATAGCTGCCGCGGCGCGCATCTCAACCATGGGACGGGCTGGTGCATCGCGTTCGGCGGCGTGCGGGTCGACGCGGCGGTGGCGACCGAAGTGCTGCGGCTGTTGAACCCGCTCGGCATCGAGGCTGCCCTCAAGGCGGTAGCGATGCGCGAACAGCAGCACACCGACAGGCGACACCACGCGAAGCTGGCGCTCACCCAGGCGCGGTACGAGGCGGACCTGGCGCGTCGCCAGTACGACGCAATCGACCCGGCCAAGCCTGGTCGCCGCCGAGCTCGAACGCCGATGGAACGATCGCCTCGCGGACGTGCAACAGCAGGAAGAACGGATCGCCGGCCTGACGGCGGCCCACCCGGAGGCGCTGTCGCCCGCGGAGCACGACCGCCTGCTGGCGCTTGGCGCCGACCTCGAAACGGCCTGGACCCATCCCAGTGCGACAGCACAGACGCGGAAACGAATCGTGCGCGCCATCCTCGAAGAGATCGTTGTGAAGCTGGCCGCGGAGCACATCGAATTGCTCCTCCACTGGCGGGGCGGCGATCACACTCGTCTCACCGTCCCCCGCAACCGAACGGGACAGCATCGCTGGTGCACGGACGCGACGGTCGGCGACTTGATCCGGGGACTGGCCCGCCAGCTGACGGACGGCGGCATCGCCCAAACGCTGAATCGCCTCGGCAAGCGGACCGGACGCGGCAACGCCTGGACCGAGGCACGGGTCCGCACCTTTCGAAGCCAACACCGGGTGCCGGCACATCGTCCCGGTGAGATGGCGGAACGTGGGGAGCTGACCCTGAAGGAAGCCGCCGGCCGGCTCGGCGTCAGCACCATGACCGTGCTGCGACTCATCGGCGACGGCACGCTCGTCGCCCAGCAGGTCTGCCGGGGCGCCCCTTGGGCCATCCCGGAGGAACAGATCGTCGCGCTTGCCGGCGCGATCCCATCCGGACGTCGTCCGCTAACATCGAGCTCGGCTCAGGAAGTGCTTGATTTTCAGTGACGTAGCGAGGTGTGCATCATGAGACCCGACTCGGCTGGCCGATGAGCAGGACGTCTTCCCGCTGGGCGATGAAGCGTGCGGTGGCGAGTTCGAAGACGAGCGCGCGGTTGATCTTCTTGTTGAAGGCGAAGTCGAAGCCGTCGAGCGCGCGGTCGGGGTCGCGGAATCGGGCCTGTTTGTGCCGGCGGGCGAGCAGGCGGTCCTCGCGGCGCTGGAGCTCGTCGGAAACGAGCGCGGCGAGCAGGTCGATGGGGGCCATCTGCTCGGTCTGGGCCTGGAGCAGGCGGGTGTCGAGGACGTCTGCCATGCCGGAGAGGCGCAGCTTGCGCAGCGCCTGGTCGAGTTCGACGAGATTCATGAGGGGTCTCCTGTTCTGCGGTCGATCAGATCGCGGTAGACGGTCAGTTCGCGGATGAGCGGGTCGACCTGGCGTAGCGACAGCGGCGCGACGGGGTGACGGTCCAGGTAGCGTTTCAGGAAGCGGTAGGTGGGCACGCCGAGTTCGAGCGCGCCGGTGGCGGCGTCTTCGACGACGGCGGCCCCGTGCTTCTTGACGAGGGAGAGGACGCCGAGGATGCGTCGGACGCCGACGGCGCCCTCATGGCGGTGGATGTGGTTGCAGACGGTGGAGATGGCGGGACCGGCCCGCTTGGCGGCGGCGAGCAGGGCGAGGGTCTTCGGCGGTGTGCGGGTGGGCCGGTCGTCGTCGGCGATGCGATGCCAGCCCCGCTGGGTGCGCAGGTGCTCGCGCAACAGCTGGCCGGCGCCCGGGTCGAGGAGGCGGACGTGGATGTCGTCCCACTGCACGTTGACGCGGCGGCCGATCCAGCCGGGCGGCGCCGAGTAGTAGGCCGCGGCGACTTCGACGCAACCGTCCAGATGCACGGTGCGGCGGCCGTACTGGTAGTAGCGGAACGGCTCGAGCGGCAACGGGCCGAGCGCGGGGCGTTCTTCCTCGAACATGGCGGCGACCTGGCGCTTGGTCGTGCCGTGGATGCGGGTGTCGGCCCAGCGCCGCTCCCAGCGGTCCAGATACGCCTGACCGTCGTCGAGGCGCTCGAAGCGGAGTCCGCGCAGCGGCGTCTTCTGGGCGTGGCCGACGGCGGCTTCGACCTTGCCCTTGCGATCGGGGTCGCGGACCCGACACGGCAGGGCGACGACCCCGTAGTGGGCCAGCACGTCGCGGTAGAGCGGATTGAGCGCCGGGTCGTAGATGTCCGGGGTGAGGACGCCCTCCTTGAGGTTGTCGAGCACGACGACGCGCACGGTGCCTCCCAGCCGTCGGAACGCCCGCTCGTGCAGTTGGGCCCAGATCTGCGCGCTCGACCGCTGGACCAGCAGCCGCACGGCCTTGCGCGAGTAGCCCAGGGTCAGGACGAAGAGCCGTGTTCGCCGGTACTTGCCGGAGTCCGGGTCACGGACCATCGGTCCCTCGCCGTAGTCGACTTGTGCTTCCTCCCCCCGGTCCGTGGTGATCACTGCCCGGGCCTCGAGGGCGGGCTGCTGCCGGACGGTCGAGACGAAACGCCGCACGCTTGCATAGCCCGCCGGGAAGCCGTGGTCGTCGACCAGGTCCTGCCAGATGGCCATGGCGTTGCGCCCGCGGCCGAGCGCGTCGACGATCAGCTCGCGGTAGGGCGCGCACGCGCTCGCCTGCGGCGCCCGACCGGGCCGTTGCTCGGGGACGGGTGCGGCGGCGGCGGCGCCCTTGCCGGCCGTCGTGGCCAGCGAAGAGTCGGTGGACACCTCCGGCGAAATGGCCGGTTTTGCCGGGCGAGCGGGAGGCCGTCCACGGCCCCGCACCTTCAGGCCGGCCGCCTTCAGGTAACCGCTGGCGGTCTCGCGCCGGACCCCGGTGGCCTCTTCGATCTGCCGAAGCGACCAGCCGAGCCGCCCCAGCGCGAGGACCTGTTGTCGTTTCTCTTCCTTCAAGACGTTGCTCATGCCCGGGCAGGAACGTCGTGTTCCAGACCGGTGAGCCTCTTGCAAAACCCTTGGTCGGCCGGGTTTTCCTACCCGAGGCAGAGGGAACGGACGGTCAGCGGGGTGGGACGCAGCGTTCGTAGGATTAGGATAGCAGCCGTCACCGGCGCCGGGGAACCGGAGACACGGGGTCTCAAGGGACCTCTGGGACCTCCCGGTCGGTTATGAGGGCGAGCGCGCGCGACGAGACGTGGCGCATTTCCCTCACGACCCGTTCCAGTTCGCGGTTGTTCTCGAGCCACTCCTGGTAGAGGGCGAGTTCGTCTTCGGAGAGCAGCAGGCTGACCGTTTTTCCGCGCACCTTGTGTGTCCAGTAGCGGTACGGGCCGTGACGCGCGTCCGGGTCGCGGTGGCAGCGGCAGGCAGGCTTCCCGCACGTGAGACGGCGGGTCTGGATACTGCCCTGGCGGACAAACCCGAGCGTTTGCAACTCCGCCTTGAGCGCATCGTATTGTTCGCTGTACCGGCGCATCGGGTTCCGGCGGCCCATCGGTTCCCTCCTTGACCTCACTCCTACACTACTATATATAGTAGGCGCTGGGAGCAGTCAAGCCATGCAGAACCTGCGCGCCTCGTTCGCCGCCTACTGGGAGTCAATCCAACAGGGCCTGTTTCCCCGGTTGGAGCAGGTGTTGGGTTCGCTGACCGAGAAACAGCAGCAGTTGGTGCAGACCCTCGAGGTGATCCGTATCGAGCAGATGATTCCCTCGCGCTTGCGGATGCCGGGCCGCCCCCGCAAGGACCGCGCGGCGGTGGCGCGCGCCTTCGTCGCCAAGGCGGTCTACGACATGCCGACCACGCGCCTGCTGCTGGACCGGTTGGCCACCGACGTGGTGCTGCGCCGCATCTGCGGCTGGGAGCGGCGGCGCGAGATGCCAAGCGAGTCGGTCTTCTCTCGCGCCTTCGCCGAATTCGCCCACTCCCAGTTGCCCCAGCGCGTGCATGAAGCGTTGCTCCGGAAGACGCACGGCGACCGTTTGGTGGGCCATCTGTCCCGAGACTCGACGGCCATCGAGGGGCGCGAGAAGCCGGCCGCGAAGGAGAAGTCGCCTCCGCCGCCCAAGCGCAAGCGGGGCCGGCCGAAGAAGGGTGAAGAACGGCCCAAGACACGCAAACGCCTCGACCGGCAACCGAGCATGACCCTGCAGGAGATGCTCGACGACCTGCCGGCCGAGTGCAGTGTGGGCACGAAGAAGAACAGCAAGGGCTACAGGGACACCTGGGTCGGCTACAAGTTGCACATCGACGTGGCCGACGGCCAGATTCCGGTCAGTTGCATCCTGACGTCCGCCTCGCTGCACGACAGCCAGGCCGCCGTTCCACTGGCCACCCTGTCGGCCCAGCGGGTGGACAATCTGTATGACCTGATGGATGCCGCCTACGACGCGGTGCAGATCCGCGAGCACAGCCGCGCACTCGGCCACGTCCCGCTGATCGATATCAACCCCCGCCGTGACACTGCGCTGGCCGAAGAACTGCAGACCGAAGCCCGGCGCCTGAAGCGTCTCGGCTTGCAGCTTCCCGAACAGGTTCGGTACAACGAACGCACGGCGGGTGAGCGCGTCAATGGCCGACTCAAGGACGAGTTCGGCGGGCGCCACGTCCGAGTCCGCGGCAACGCGAAGGTGATGTGCCACTGCCTGTTCGGCGTGCTGGCGCTCACCGCCGACCAGCTCCTGCGGCTGGTGACGTAAACCAACGCCTCGCCGGCCAACGCGCATCCCCTTCCGGTCGCCCGACAGGCGTCAGTCACCAACCGGTGTCTCCAACGCCCGGTGGGAAAACCCTCGAACTCCCTGATTTCCGCCTCTTGGGTCGCCGCCGGTCCTCCCGCCCCGCATTCTCGGTCGGGATCCAGGCAAAACGATGTTCACCAGAAGAACTTGTGCTCCGAGCCGAGCTACGCCAAGAGTTTTGCAAGCGGCTCCGGTGTCAACGTCTCGGGCCGCTATCGGAAATGGCCGGTTTTCAGCCGTCTACTAATGGCCGGATTTGGGTGTTCACCGAGGCTCCAGAAACCGGGATCGTCAAGCACGTCGACATCAACGACGCACAGAGCGTCATGCAGCAGCGGCGCGGCCTCACCCTCGCGCTGTTCTCTCGCCGCATCGGTCGCCGTGTCGTCGAGGTCGGCCGTCATCATCGCCGCCGCCTGACGTACGCAGTCCAGATCCACGTCGTCACCTTCGCCGACCCACTCGACGGCGGGCTCCAGAGCTGGGTGTTCATCCTTCCACATCCGCAGAGCAAGACCCGCGCACCGATCTCCGCGGATGGTGGGATATCTCATGACTCACCGTCGCGAACGGATTCGCGGGTCCGGACGAGCACGTCGAGGGCCGCTTCCGCGTGCGCAATCACCTTGGCGGGATTGGCAGTCACGTCGCGGAGGAGCTGCTCGCCCGACGCCCCGGCCTTCGCGGCGATGCGGAGCACCCTGGCCAACAGGGAGTCGCCCAAGTCACTCCATGTCTGGCCCTTCAGCTCGCTCTCGCGTGCCGCCGCGGCATGGACGATAGCCGTGATGACATCCTGCGCGAGCTGCAACTGCATCGCCTGGCTCACGGGTGATCGGGACCGGGCGCTGAGATCATCGAGCAGCTCGCGGTCGACGTAGAGGTCGAGAGCCTGGGCGTCGTACGATTCGAGCGGATCGACGTCGTCCATGCTGACGTAGCGCATCGTCTTCCGGGGAAGGCCGAGCTGCTGTCGCGTCTCGTCGTCGAGCGGCTTCGGATGGAACAGCCGTTGCGCCTGTTCCGTTGCGATCTTGAACGTCTCTCGCGCCAGCCACGTTCCCCGCCGCCACGGGCGGAGCGGCAGCGGCTCGAGGGCCCGCGCCAAGAGAAGGAAAACATCGACGGTCGCGCCGTGATGCGGGGCGCAGAAGGCCTCGGGGCGATCCGGTTCCGTCAGGGCCACGACGCGCGCCATGGCGTCCAGATTCGCGCATGAGGCTTGGTGGACGATGTTCGTGATCTTCAGATACGGCGTCGCTGCGGTCACCAACAGGGCCAGCGCCGACCGGTCGAACCCGTCGGCGGCCGCGCCCTCCGCTAGCGTCTTCCTGAACGCCTCGAACGATTCGTCGTCCGGTGTCCAGTGGATCTCGGCCCTCTTCCGCACATGCAGCTCAGGCTCGAAGATCGTGATCCGCCCGCCGGCCTTGCAAGTGCCACCGCCAAAGCGGAGGGCAGCCTTCGAGAGCACTTTCGCGAGCGATTTGGAAATCTCGAACGGACGGACAGTCCGAGTCTCACTGCTCAACGTTGAGGTCCTTCACGAACTCCGCGTTCGCGCGAAGCTCGCCAGTCCAGCCGTTCCGGTACGGCTCGGTCGCGAAGGCAAAACGCGCCTCAACGCCGCGTGCAAGACGACCGACGAACTCGTTGCCCCCACCGGCTGGCCTGAAACCCGCCGGTGGATCGACCGTAATTTCCGCATCGTCTCCTGTCCGATCATCCTCCACGAACACGTAACGAATCGTCACGGCGATCTCTGCCTCGTCATCAGGGGCATGGTCCGTGAGAGAGAAGGACACAGAGCCGCTGACTCTCAGCGAATCGGCCGCCACCTGCGCGAGCATAGAATCGGTGCGAATCGAAACAGGCCGTGGCTCCGGTTCGGGTCGGGGCCGGGCTGGACCGGCGAGCAGTCTCCTCATGGCCCGATCGAACGCCGGCAGCACGTAGTCGTCGCGACGGTGCCGCTCAGGCTTCAACTGCTGACGGAAGGTCCCCACCGCGAACTTGATGCGCGCGACGATGTGCTTCGCGCACTGGGTGGCGGACAGCGGAATGTCGTCCGACTCCGACGCGGTCGTTTGCCAAGCGTCGTGCCCCTTGGGCTCGGTAGCTCGGAGCGCCTCGTCGACGCTAGGATCAGCGACGAATACGCCACGCACGTACGGCGTAGCGCGCCCCGCGTCGTAGTACTCAACGACCATGCGGGGCTTCCGGACGAGGGCCACCAGACTACGGTGCTCGATCACCTCGTCGCCGGACGGCGTCGTCTGTTCCGGGTACGACCACCCCGCCGGATCGGCCACCAACCCCAGCACGCCGGGGCGGGGAAACGAGCCTATGGACCTGAAGGCGACCTGCTTACGATCGGACCGCCGGTTATCTGGCGGCGCAGTCGCCACTTCGTAGGCGTCGAGGAACGTCGCGAGCACGTCGTCCTTTCGGGGGCGGGGACACGACTCACTTCCTTCCGCCGTCTCTACGACGGCGTTGAAGTCCACCCCACTCTCGAGGGCGGGCTACCAGGAACGCTCGATCGCCTTGACGAGACCCGGCGGACGAACGGTGGGATCGATGAGCAGGAACGTCGTTCCGAGCTGCTCTGGAGACTCCGGCTGCCGAACGGGGATGCCGAGGCCGTCGGCGATTTCGTCGGCCTTCTCGTTCTTGAAGGGAACGGTGTCCTCCGATCCTGTCGCGTGACCGAACCGAGCGAATCCGGTGTAGCTCCGATCACCGATATGGTGCTGGCCCCAGTAGGCCATGCCGAGTAGCCGGCGGGTCACCCCCGGGTCGTCCTCGTGTTCGCGGAAGCACGTGTAGGCGACCACCGTCCGGACGGCAGACCCGCGGATCAACCCGCTCTTGCCGTACCCGTAGGAACCGCCGGTGCCCGCCCGCTTCGCGTGGAACGAGACGGTGTTGAGCGCCAGGTACATCTTGGACCGGTCGCCCGACCACGGTCCGTACATACCCGTGGTGCCGCTCTCCTCGATCAGGAGGTACGGGAGTGCCCCATCCTCCGCCAGTCGCTCCAGGCAGTTGGGCGAACGAAGACCGAGCTGTCCGTGGTCGGAATCGCCTAGTCGTTCGGCCAGCTCGCCAAGCCCCAACCTGACGATCAGATGCCGCTTGCGCTCCGCAAGCGCGGACCTGAACGAGAAGCGATTCTCGAAGGGCGGTGCATCGTCGGAGTCCTCGCGCAACTCGATCGCGGCATCCCACGAGTTCTGGATTACCTCCCGTGCGAGCAGCGTGGCGTCCGCTGAAGGCGCACCGGCTGAGAACACCCCGGGCTGCTTGACGCTCTCGTTCTTGAACAGCTTGGAGAGATCGCCTGACGAACTGCTACGACTGGGGTTGGTCTTCTCCCAGTACCACTTGCGGGACGGTGTGTCGGCGGCCATGCGACGTGTAAACAGGGGGCTCGATCCGGTCGATGGAAATCGGAGCCCACAAGACTCCGCGGATTCTACACGACGGCTCGTTACCCCGGGGTGGCGCGCCTCGAGGACCTCAAGAGCCCAGCGGATGAGCGGCCCGGCGCCTCGCCCGCGTCGCGGGCGGCGCGCCGCACGGCGGGGACCCCGGGCCCGACGCCCTCGGTTGAGGACCTGCCGACAGTGACCATCGAGGCGAACGCCGAGTTCAAGCCGAAGGCTCGGATGCGATGTTCACGCTCCGCCGGACGGGCGAAACCGACGAACGAGCGCGTCGGTCAGCCCGGGCTCGGGGACCAACACGCTGCGCGTCGAAACGGTCAACGGCAACACGGGCGAGAGCGACCAGCACGGTGACCGTCACCCTGAGAACGGGGAGAACTACGAGCTCGGGAACGACAACACGTCAGAGGCGACCACACGATACTCGACGACGACTCGGCGCCGGCAACCGTGGTGTCGCCGCCGAGATCGGGAACGATTATCCGGACCTGACCGCGACTACGTTTCCGGGACACCGCCGAGGCGCAGACCGCGATGGTCGTCACCATCTGGACCGAGCTGCCGCGGCCGCAGGTTACCAGGAACGAGTTCTTCCGCCGCGGCGAGGAGTCCTTCGGCGGCGAGGACTTCCACCGCTTCTTCGGACAGCCCCCGGGGTTCGACCGGGATCGGTCGGGTGAGCGTAACGAGGACCAGGACGAGCAGGAGCGCACGCCGCTGGCGGCGACCGGCACCGGGTTCGACGCCGCCGGCCTGATCCTGACCAACAACCCCCTGGTCGAGAACGCCACCAGCATCCAGATCCAGTTCTACGGCGACGACGAGCGCTACGCCGCGCGGGTGCTCGGCCGCGACCGGCTGACCGACAGCGGGCTGCTCGAGCTGGTCGAGCGGCCCGCCCGGAAGCTGCCCGCGGCCAGATTCGGCGACTCCAGCCGGATGGCGCCGGGCGACTGGGTGATGGCCATCGGCGCGCCCTTCGGCCTCAGCCACACGGTTACAGTCGGGGTTGTCTCGGCGCTCGCCCGGTCCATGCGGCCGGTGCCTGGTCGTACCAACGAGATGCTGCAGACCGACGCGGCGATCAAACCCGGGCAACTCCGGTGGCCCGCTGCTGAACATCCGCGGCGAGGTCATCGGCATGAACACGGCCATCATCAGCGACCGCGCATCGAACTCGGGCGTCGGCTTCGCCGTGCCGATCAATCAACACGGTGCTGGACCCCTGCTCGGCGAGCTGCGCGGCGGCAAGGTGACCCGCGGCGTCATCGGCGTGCAGATCGGCGAGGTGCCGAGTGACGACTACCAGGTGCTTGGCCTCGACGCGCTTCGCGGGGTGATCGTCTCGACCGTCGCGCCGGACGGACCTGCCGACGAAGCGGGCATCGAGCCGGGCGACGTCATCGCCGCCTACGCGGGCGAGCCGGTGGAGGACTCGCTGGACCTGCAGCGCCGCGTGGTCGGCACCCGGCCGGGCACCGGCGTGGCGGTCGACGTCGTCCGCAACGGCGAGCCGGTGACCCTGGATGTGACGATCGGCGAGTTGAACCTCGACGTCCGAGAGCCGCAGCGTGATGGCGGCCGTGGCCGAGGAGACCAGCGAGGGCTTCGGCATCACCCTGCAGGATCTGACGTCGCAGATGATGCGCCGGCTCGGCGTCCCGGACACCATCGAGGCGGGCCGGACGGCCTTCCTCCTCGTGCAACGCCGCGACACGCGCGTCTTCCTGCAGCTGCAGAAGGATCAGTAACCGGAGTCGACGGCTTGGCGGGAGCGGCGGGCTGAGCACCTGGCGGGGACCGCCAAGCCGTACTGGATGGTCGTGCTGGCGTAGGCCGCGCTTCGCGAGGCAATGCGGCGCAAACTGGGGGCGGAGCGTTTCCAAAAGCGTCCACTCGGTTCAAGCATCCGGATCAATTTCCGTGGCCGCGCTCGCGTCGCGATCCGTTGCCGACTCACCTTCCGGGCCGCTCAGCCACTCATCGAGCTTCGAACACCGCCTGCGTCCCGAGACGTTCCGGACCGCAATGGCCACGGCCTTCGTCTGACCCACCAGCACCACCAACCGCTTGCCCCGGGTCACCCCGGTGTAGAGCAGGTTCCGCCGCAGCATCGCGTAGTGTTGCGTCAGCACCGGGATGACCACGGCCGGATACTCCGAGCCCTGGCTCTTGTGCACGGTCGCGGCGTAGGCGGGAACCAGCGTGTCCAGTTCGCCGAAGCCGTAGACATGCTCACGCCCGTCGAATCGCGCGGTCAGCTCCCCGGCTTCGGGATCGACATCGGCAACCTGCCCGATATCGCCGTTGTAGACCTCCTTGTCGTAATCGTTCTCGATCTGCATCACCTTGTCGCCCGGCGCGAAGGTCCAACCGAAGCGTTCGACCTTGCGCTCGCCGGCCGGGTTGAGGGCGGCCTGCAGCTCGATGTTGAGCGAGCGGGCGCCAGCGCCGCCCCGGTTCATCGGGCACAGAACCTGGATGTCGCGGACAGCGTCGAAGCCGAAGCGCTTCGGGATCCGCGTCTTCACCAGATCGACTATCCGCGCGGCGGCGGTTTCCGGTTCTTCGGCCGGCACGAAGTAGAAGTCGCTGTCGCCGTCCGGCCGGGAGAGATCGGGGATCGCGCCGCGGTTGATCTCGTGCGCGCTGGTCACGATCCGGCTCCGCGCCGCCTGGCGGAAGACCTCCGTCAACCGCACTACCGGAACGGTACCGGATGCGATGACGTCAGCCAGCACCTGACCCGGCCCCACCGAGGGCAGTTGATCGACGTCGCCCACGATCAGCAACGCCGCCTGGTCGGGGACCGCCGCGAGCAGCGCCCTCATCAGCATGACGTCCACCATCGAGACCTCGTCGACGACCAGCAGGCCGCAGTCGAGCGGATTGTCCGCATTGCGCCTGAAGTCGCCGCTGAGGGGATCGACCTCGAGCAGCCGGTGGATGGTGCGGGCCTCCAACCCGGTGGCCTCGCTCAACCGCCGGGCGGCACGGCCGGTCGGCGCGCACAGCACGCGCTCGACGCCCTTGGCGGCCAGGATGCGCAGGATGGCGTCGACGATCGTCGTCTTGCCCACCCCCGGTCCCCCGGTGATGACGACGGCCTTGGAAGCGAGCGCCAACCGCACCGCCTCGGCCTGTCCCGGCGCAAGCGACAGGCCGGTCTTCCTCTCGACCCAAGGCAGCGCTCGTTCCACATCAATAGGTGGCCAGGGGAGTCTGCCGGCCGCGATGCCCAAGAGCCGCTCGGCGATCGCCCGCTCGGCCCGATACAGTGCCCCGAGGAACACGCACGGCGTATCCGCCACCGTGTCCGCGACGACCGTGCCCGCGGCCAGCTCCAAATCCAGCGCGGTCCGGATCACATCGTCGGGCACGTCGAGAAGGCCGGCCGCCAGCGGCCCGAGCTCCTCGGCAGGCAGACCGCAGTGGCCCTCGTCCATCGCCTCGGTCAGTGCATAACCGATACCCGCGCGCACCCGGATCATCGCGGTCTTGGTGATGCCCAGCTTCATCGCGATCTCATCGGCTGTCTTGAACCCGATGCCGCGAATGTCCCGCGCAAGACGGTACGGGTTCTCCGACATGACTTCGATCGCGTCGGCTCCGTAGGTCCTGAAGATCCGCACCGCCCGCGCCGTGCCCACGCCATGGCTGTGCAGGAACACCATGATCTCGCGAACGACCTTCTGCTCGGCCCAGGCGTCGGTGATCCGCCCGGCCCGGACCCGACCGATACCGTTCACCTCGCGCAGCCGTTCGGGCTCCGCCTCGATGACGTCGAACACCTCTTCGCCAAACGCCCGGACCAGCTTGCGGGCGTAGACCGGACCGATGCCCCGGATCATGCCCGACCCCAGATACTTCTCGATGCCCTCGATCGACGACGGCGCGGAGCTCCGCAGGAAGCGCGCCTTGAACTGCTGGCCGTGGGTGCGGTCGTTGACCCACTCTCCGGATGCTGTGATCCATTCCCCGGCCGCGACCATGGCGGCGTGGCCCACGACCGTGACCAGGTCGCGATGGCCCCGTGCCTTGACCCTCAGAACGCAGAACCCGCTGTCCGGGTTGTGGAAGGTGACGCGCTCGACCAGCCCGGCCAGGACCTCCCGGTCCGCTGACCCCGGTTGCCGTTCGTCGCGCGACTTCACGATGTCCCGAGCACGGGAGCGGTCAGCAACTTCTTCACGAACTCGAATCGTCGCCTCTGCTCGGCCACCGCTCCACGGGTTTTCCAAGTCACCTTCCCCGAGGGAAACAGCATCGATGCTTCCATTATGTTCCGCTACCATCAGCAAGTCGGCGGTTGTCTACGGCCGCGCCTGCGGACCCGAGGCATCGATGGCCTTCCCGCACGAGCCTCGGCCCCGCGTTCTCGCGTGGGTTGGCGGTTGCCAACGCCGTATCGTTCGGGGACCACGGCCCATTGTCTGATGGAGTGCTGCTTCACCGCGCCTCGAGCCGAGCCGCGGGCAGGGGCCACTGGCGACGAGCACCGTCGCCGGCACGCTGCTGTCCGTGCGGATCAAGCAGGGCACGGAACCGTTCACGGAAGGCACTCGAGCGAGTGCAAGGCCGTCGAGCCGAGGCACTGTCCCGCCGCCGTCGGGGATACGACCCGGAGAGGGGATTTGGTTGCGCACGCGGGCGGCGCCCGCCGGCTGGTCGTAGAGCACCGTGAGGGCGGAGGGACTCGCTCGGCGGACGAGGCGGCGCTCCGGGAGCGCTTTGGCTACGCGCCGCTCGTTCGAGGCCGCCGGCCGGCCGGCCGGCCGACCCGACCTGCCGGAGCGCTTCGAGGCCACGGTGAAACGGCAGGACCGGCTGATGCTCGTCCCGACGCGACGCTCGTGGAAGGAGGTGGCCCGCGTCACCGGCCTCACGAAAAAGGACACCGAGACCATCATCGATACCGTGTTCGGCGGCGTCGTGCACGCGCTGCACCGGGGGGAAGGTCGAACTCCGCGGCTTCGGCAGTTTTCGCCTCCGGCGCCGCGAGCCGCACAGGGGCCGCAACCCCAGGACCGGTGATCGGGTGGACGTGCCGTCGAAGCGCGTCGCCTACTTCAAGCCCGGCAAGGAGCTGAAGGAGCTGATCAACCGGGAGCCTGCGCCGGCCGGACCAGCGGTGCTCTCTTCTCCCACGTCGATGTCCGATGCCGGGACGAGGCTATCCTGGCCGGAATGCCGCCCCGAAGGGTCGGCAGGCCGGCACGACCAAAGAGTTCGATCAGCCAACATCGGAGAAGAACATGTCAGCCAGCGTAACCATCGAGGACAACGAAGCGGAGTTCGAGGCCTCGGAAGCCGACGAGCGTGCCACGCTCGCGCTGTGCGACCTGCTCGAGGAAGCAGGCAGAGGCCGGATGACCTTGAGCGAGCTGGCAAGCCCTACCCTGTGAGCCACTTGCAAAACTCTTGGGGTCGCGGCTCGGCTCAGTCCTCCGATTCTCGGGGTGAACACCCCAATTGTTCTGGATTTTGACTCCGTGTTCTGGTCCTGAAGGGCCGGCGGCAGCCAGGAAGCGGAAAACAAGGGGATCGACGTGTTTTCCACCGAGCGTCGGGACACCGGTGGGTGACTGACGCCGGTTGAGCGCCGGGATTGGATGGGCGTTTGCCGGCGGCGCGTTGGCTATGTCACCAGACGCAGGAGCTGGTCGGCGGTGAGCGCCAACATGCCGAACATGCAGTGGCACATCACCTTCGCGGTGCCACGGACCCGGACATGGCGACCACCGAACTCGTCCTTGAGACGGCCATTGACGCGCTCACCCGCCGTACGCTCGTTGTAGCGAACCTGCTCGGCACGCTGGAAGCCGAGATTTTTCAGGCGCCGGGCTTCGGTTCGCAGTTCCTCCGCCCGGGCCTTGTCGCCACGAGGGTTGACGTCAATCAACGGGACGTGGCCGAGTGAGCGGCTATGCTCCCGGATCTGCTCCGCGTCGTAGGCGGCGTCCATCAGGTCATACAGATTGGTCGTCCGCTCGGCGGACAGAGTCGCCAGCGGAATGGCGGCCTGGCTGTCATGCAGGGAGGCGGACGTCAACAGGCAACTGATCGGAATCTGGCCGTCGGCCACGTCAATGTGCAGCTTGTAGCCGACCCAGGTGGTCTTGTAGCCCTTGCTGTTCTTCTTCGTGCCGACATCGCAGGCGGTCGGCAGATCGTCCAGCATCGCCGGCAGGTTCATGGTCGGCTGCCGTTCGAGACGTGTCAGGACCTTTGGCCGTTCTTCGCCCTTCTTCGGCCGCCCGCGCTTGCGCTTGGGCGGCGTGGGCGGCTTCTCCTTCGTGGCCGGCTTCTCACGGGCCTCGATGGCCGTCGAGTCGCGCGAGAGGTGGCCCACCAGCCGGTCGTGGTGCGTCTCCCGGATCAGCGCTTCGTGCACGCGCTGGGGCAACTGCGTGTCGGCGAACTCGGCAAAGGCGCGCGAGAAGACCGACTCGCTCGGCACCTCGAACTTCCGCTCCCAGCCGCAGAGCCGGCGCAGGGCCACATCGGCGGCCAACCGGTCCAGCAGTGCGCGCGTCGACGGCAGGTCGTAGACCGCCTTGGCCACGAAGGCCCGCGCCATCGCCGCGCGGTCCTTGGGCGGCCGCCCCGGCGCCCGGAAGTACCGGGGAATCAGGCGCTCGATACGGATGACCTCCAGGGTCTGCACCAACTGCTGCTGTTTTTCGGTCAGTGGACCCAACGCCTGCTCCAACCGCGGGAACAGCGTACGCTGGATCGACTCCCAGTAGGGGGCGAACGAGGCGCGCAGGGCATTCATGGCTTGTTGACCGCTCCTGCGAGCTACTGTATATTTACGCGCAGGGGCAATGTCAAGCTGCGGTTCGATGGCCGGTGCGGACCAGATGCGCCAGTACACGGAGCGATACGACGCGCTCAAGGCGGAACTGCAGTCGCTTGGGTTTCTCTTCCAGGGCAGCCTCCAGACCCGCCGGATAGCGTGTGGGAAGACCACCTGCCGCTGCTACCGCGACCCGGACGCCCGGCACGGTCCCTACCACTACTGGACACGCAAGGACCGCGGGAAAACCGTCGGGATGAGGCTCACCGAAGACGAACTTGTCCTCTACCAGGAGTGGATCGAGAACAACCGCGAATTGGAGCGGCTCGTGAAGGAAATGCGCGGCCTCTCTTCGCGCGTGCTTGCCTTCATAACCGGCCGGGAGGCCCCATGAACCCCCGCGTCTCGGACTCGTCGGCGGCGGTGACCGCTACCGCCATCCTTCAGACGCTACGTCCCGCCCACTGACCGTCCCTCGCCCTGCGGCTTCCGGCAAAGAAAACCCGGCCGATTACCGATTTTTGCAAGAGGCTCCTGTACCCACATTATTCGTTCTGGACAACTCCAGCACGCTCCCGCCGTCCAATGCGGTAGCCGATGGTTGCGATGGACATTCGTTCGTAACCGCGCCACATGATCTGGTGTCCGGGGGGCGGGTCGTGCGTTCGGTTCTGGTAGCCGCCGAGGATGGCGAGCAGGAGGACTGCGGCGGCGAGATGGTCAGGGGGGCGGCAGGCCGAGTTCTTCGGCATAGTCGGTCAGGAAACGCAACTCGATGTCGGTGAACAGCAACTGGGCGTCGCACCCCGGCACGTCACGACCGAGCAGGGTCATCACCATCAGGCGCCAGGCGATCACGGTATTGATGGTGACCGCGCGTTGGAGCCGGTCGGCGGTGTGGAACGCGAGATGTTCGACTCGGCATCCGGACTTGAGCACCCGGAACAGGTCTTCGATGCGCCAGCGCCGCAGGTAGTAGCCGATGACCGCGACCGCGGTTTCGGTGCTGTCGACGTCGAGGCTGGTGAGCAGGAACCACTCGACCGCCGGCTCGCCGGGCGGCGGCGCGGTTTCGCGCACATGGACCGTTGACAGCGCCAGCGGTTCGGCGCCGGCGATGGTCGGCGGCGCCACCACTTGGCGATGGCGCACCTCGGCCCGCGCCACCCGCCCGGTGCGCGCCGGGCGGGCCTGCCTGCCGTTCGACTTGCGCCGCGCGCTCAGGCGGTCGATCTCGATCTCGACGTGCCCGTCGGCGGCGCCGGCGCGCATGGCGGCGAACAGCTTCGGGGCGCCCTGGGCGAGACAGCGGTCATGGTGGGCGCGCACCAGCACTTCCACCCGGTTCAGACGGCGCTGCTCGTCGAACACCGCGAAGCAATCCGCCTCCCGGTCCATGACGCTGAGCACTCGGGTCTTGCGGCTCAACGCCGCCGCCGCCCGGTCGATGTCGCGCAGGCCGTCGACCCAGCGCCGCGTCTTGGGGGCCGTCTCCTGCGCCGCCGCCGGCGGCGGCTCGTCCGCCGGGCGCGCCGCGCCGCCCGGCGGCGCCTCGAAACCGCAGCGCAGCACGCCCAGCGGCAGACCCGCGCCATTGACCGCCAGGGTCAGATGCAGATGCAGGCCGAGCGTCTTCGAGGCCGTCTGGTTGCGCCCGATGATGCCCAGCCCCTCGCAGTGCGGGCGCGTCGCAAAATTCAGATCCGTCCCGTCCTGGATGCACAGCACCGTGTCCTGGCCGCGCATCCGCTGCAGCGTGCGCGCCCGGTGGGGCGCGAGAATGTTCCCGGGCGTGACCGCCGACGACACCGGCTGGTCGATGAGCCGGTAGTAGCCCTTCACCGCCGCGCGGTCGTGGGACGCGTTGGCGGTGACCGCCTCTCCGGGCAACGACGCCAGCAGCCCCGCGCTCTTGACCAGACGCGCCGACAACCGCTGATCGCCCAACGGCGCCCCTCCAAACTCGTTCACCGTCCAGGCGCCGCTGTCGAGACCGTCAGCCGGCGCCAGCGCCGGCGCCGCGTCGACCCGCGCCACCCCCAACCGCCGCCGCCAGTGCGGCTCCAACTCATACATATATACCGACTTGACCGGACGAGCCCGCGCGTGGTCACGGTCCTGGCGCCCGCGACCGGCCGTGTGCCCGACCCACACGAAGTTGGCCGCCTTGAAGCTGGCGCCGTCATGCGCGGGGCCGACGAAGGTCTCCACCAGCCACGGGCGATACCGGTAGCGGGCCTCGAAATCCGCTGGCAAACGCGCCAGCACCTGGCCCAGCACCTGGCTGGCCAGGTTGCGGCATTGCACGCCGGGGCGGATCAGGAACCGGCTCAGGCACAGCACCCGGTGCAGATGGGCTTGGCGTTGCTCATCGCTCCATCCCATCCACGCCTCGCGCGCCCGCAATTGCAACGCCGACGCCGAAAACCCGACCGCGCCGAGCACCCCGTGCGCCGAGACCACCAGATAGCGCACCTGGCAGCCCGCAAAGGTCGTCGTCCCCTGCGGATGCTCGAAGTGCAGCAAGGTATTCCACACCCGGCGCTGCCGGCCTTGCTCTACCCGCTCCAGCGACAACCCCGCGACCGCCTCCACCGTACCCGGCACCGCCGTGGCCGCCGCCACCGGCGCGTCGAAACGCTGCGGAGTGGGCGCGCCCCCGCCACCCCGCGACGCCGGCAACGCAATCCGCCCCGCCTTGTGCAGCGTGTTGAGCGCTTTGAGACAACCCGCGAGTTGGGCCGACCCGCGCGCATCCACAAACCCGAACTCCGCGCACACCCGCCGCCCCACCGCCGCCCGGTTGTTCAGCGCCTCCTGCGCCACAATTCGCTCGAGGCGAGCTTGCGACTCAGGCGCACGAAGGGTCTGTAGTATCTGGTTCTGGTGCTCCATGCCGTGACGCTACACGGCGGAAGCTTATTTGTCCAGCCCTGAATGTGGGGGCAGGGTAGGGCAAGCCGCCTCAGAGAGCTGACAGAGGCAGCGCCCGAGCACATCGACGCCCGCGCCCATCTCGGAAGCGTGCTACTGGAGAGCGAGCAGCTACAGGAAGCCGCAGCCGAGTACGAGAGGGCCTTTGAGATCGGTAGCAAGGCCCTGCTAACCGATTTCGACGGACGGGTCGAGTGGATCCGACTCGACAACCGGCCGTTCCTGCGAGCAGCGTACGGGTTGGCCCTCGTACGACTGAAAACGGGAAAACGGACCGAAGCCATACGCCTGATGGAGCAGCTGCTCCGGTGGAATCCGAACGACAACCAGGGCGTGCGCCTGAGCATCGGCTCCGAGTACCTGCGGGCCGGACACCGGGCCAAGGCCGGCAGGGTTCTGAGGGAACACGCCGACGAGTACCCGCCGTACCGCTTCGAGCTCGGCCTGCTCCACCTCCAGAAACAGAAGTGGGCCGAGGCGGCGACCGGCCTGCGGCGCGGCTTCGTCGACAATCCGTACATCGCGGAAATCCTCTGCCGCAATCCGGACCCGATGCCGCTGCCAATCTGGGAGGGCAGCAACTGGCAAGGGACGGAAACTGCCAAGGAGTACGTCCGGGAGTACGGAGAATTGTGGCGCCGGACCGCAGACGCTCTCGAATTTGTGCGGTGGCTGCACATGCATCCACGCGTGATGGCTGAGCGAGCGGCAGTCATCGAGTGCCGGCAGGAACTGCTCTGGGAGAACGACTACAACGGCAGAGGACCAATCCTGGACCGGGAACGAGCGGTGTATAGCGGTATTGAGTCAACGATGTCCAGAGAGATCATCAAGACCCGCACGGACCGAAGCGGCCAGCCCATGGCGCCTTGGAAGAACCCGCGGGCGCGAGAATGGCCCTCCGTGCACTACGAACCGGGTCTTGGTGCCGTATGAACTGGGCTGCCGGCCGGGCAATATCCGGCAGGCCGAGTGGTAACGGGGGACGGGCCGGGATCGCGATACCCTCGAGAACTGCAGTTCGTCGAAGGCGAAACGGACGAAGAAGAGGCGGGGTCGAGCCAGGTCGAGCCGGCACGCGCAGAGTGGGTCATCGGCGAGTCGGTTTCGCTCGACTCGGGGTGGGAACGCCGCCGAGATACGTGCAGCGGTCAAGTATTCTCAGCAAGCGGGGGCCGAAGCGGGGGCCGCTGTGAGAGAATTCGGCGCATTGCGCCGGTAGCGAAACAGACTTCGCCGGCCGGCCGGCCGGCCGGCGGTCGGCGGTGGTAGTGGATGTTCGTGTGTTTCGGGGGACTGGCGCGATCTGTGGCGGATCGCATCGAAGGAAGCAGGTCACGATGTCGAAGAGCGGAATCCTGGACGCGCTACGGAACGAGGAGCAGTCGCTCAGGAGGCAACTCGTTGCCATTCAGCGTGCAATCGAGGCGATAGAAGGGACCACGCCGCCGGCCGCCGACCGCGGCACGAAGCAGGCGCCCAAGGCGGTCGCGAAGCGGAAGCGTGCGATGACGGAGGAACAGCGCAAGGCGGTCGCCGAGCGGATGCGGAACTACTGGGCCTCGCGGCGAGCGGCCAAGGCGCAGGAGGAAACGCCGAAGAAGTGACGCAGCGTGCGCTGGCCGGTTCTGGCGTCGGTGGCCCGAGTCTCACCGAGCAGCAACTCGCGGTGCTCCGATCGGAGCCGGGTTCCAATCGCGTGGCAAGAGCGATGGCGCTGACCGGCGTCACGCAGGTGAACCTCGCGAAGGCCCTCGGGCTGACGCAGTCCTACGTCAGCGATGTCGCCCGCGGGCGCTACCGGACGATTACGGTGGAGAACGCAAGGAAGTTCGCCTCCTACTTCGGTTGCCGTATCGAGGATCTGTTCCCGTGACCCCGCCGAACGTCGGAATGAACGAGAACGGACCCTTGAAGGGGCCCGCTGCCCGGCAGTCGGGAATCTCACGACGCCGGTCTGGGCCGCCGGGCAGACCGCAAGAAACCCGCTGGGATCCACCCCGTCGCGGAACCTGGACAGGCTGCCGAACCCGCTGTCGTCGCCCGCTCGGGCGTTCTGCGCGACGAGCACGAGATCCTCGATTGAGATGACGCCGACCCGACGGCGCTCGTCGGCTCAATCGCTCATCGCCAAAGCTGCCTGAATAGGCCAGCTCAGCAAACAGACTTCTTCCACGGGCTGGTAGACTTTGAGTTGCCGCGGGCCGTTTCTCCATGTCGGTGCAGCGAGAGATCAGGGGGATTGGATGATTAGAGGGTAGTGAGCTGGAACGTCGACAAAGCGCGAGAAGCCGTGGAGGGAACTGGTTCGAATGGCCCGCGAAGGTGGCGCGGACTTAGGAGAGTGCGCTGAATTAGATTGCCATCTTGTGGGATTCCGGTCATAGTCGCGGCATGAGGCGAGACGTGGAGTTGGAAGCCACCATCGTCGGAAAGTACAGCGCGGTAGCGCCGGTGTTGGACGAGCGTAGTCGCCGGCGGTGGGCAGCGGCCGAGTCGGCGGCGATTGGCTATGGCGGCGACGCGCTGGTGTCGTCGGCCGCCGGTCTGGCGCGGGAGACGATCCGCAATGGACGCCGCGAGATCGCAAGAGGTGAACCGCCGACGAGCCGCATTCGGGCTCCGGGCGCCGGACGTCCGGGAATCGAGCAGGACCAGCCGGGTGTTCTGGCGGCCCTTGAAGCGCTCGTAGATCCGCTGACGCGCGGGGACCCGACACCGCCGCTACGGTGGACGTGCAAGAGCCGCGCGAAACTGGCGGCGGCGCTGTCCGAGCAGGGATGGCGCGTGAGCTCGACCACGGTGGGTCGGCTGCTCCACCGCTTGGGCTACCGATTGCAGTCGGTGCGCAAACGGCAGGAAGGCACGGTCCATCCGGACCGCAACGAGCAGTTCGAGCACATCAATGCGACGGCGGACCGGTTTCTGGCCACCGGACAGGCGGTGATCTCGGTCGACACCAAGAAGAAGGAGCTGGTCGGGAACTTTTCGAATGCGGGCCGGGAATGGCAGCCGAAGGCGACGCCGCCCGCGGTGCGGGTGCACGATTTCCCGAGCGACGCGGAGGGGAAGGCGATTCCGTACGGCGTCTACGACATGGCCCGCAATGAAGCGTGGGTGAGCGTTGGATGCGACCACGATACGCCGACGTTTGCGGTGGCCTCGATTCGGCACTGGTGGCAGCGAATGGGTCAGAGCGCCTACCCGGATGCCACGACCCTGTACATCACGGCGGACGCCGGCGGGAGCAACGGGTATCGGTTGCGTGGCTGGAAGCACGAGCTTCAGAAGCTGGCGGACGAGACCCGCCTAACCATTCAGGTGAGTCACTTCCCACCCGGCACGAGCAAGTGGAACAAGGTCGAGCACCGACTCTTCTGCCACATCACGGCGAACTGGCGTGGCACCCCGCTGACGACCTACGAGACCATCGTCGACCGCATCGGCAACACACGAACTGAGGCCGGGCTTCAAGTACAAGCGGAACTCGACAGCGGTCAGTACCCTACCGGCGTGACGGTGACCAAGTCGGAGATGGACGCCATCGCGCTGGTTCCCGATGAGTTTCACGGCGACTGGAACTACAAGCTCGTCCCTCGATGAAGTTGGCAATTCTATAGTAGAGTCGAGAGGAGGCGCGTTGCCGGTAGGGGGCCGGTGGCTTATCCGGTGCTTTCGCAACCGGGCCGCAGGCCGACTCCCGTGGGCACGTTTCCTCCCCCCGCTCTCCGAACCCGGCGTGCCGATTTCCAGCACCGGGCTCTCCAGTGGAATCATGCGGCTCGCACACGGGTGCCCGGTCACGACCAGCGGACGGGTCTTCGCGAGTCCTGGCACTGGGCTCGCACCCGTGCGCTAGCCGGCCGGTGCGTCGTCGGGCCTGTTGACGCCCCGACGACGGCGACCGCTCAGGTCGTCCCCTTCGCTTATGCATGTGATGACATCTGGCATTCCTGCTGATTTTCCGGGGTCCTAGGCCGTTGGCCACTCCCGTTAGCCTGCTGCCGTTCGCCATCCCTTCCACCTGAGGTCCCTTCCCTCTGCCGGCATTACCCGGCTTCCTCGGTGTCGGGTCGGAGGAGGCGCGCCCCGCGGGCGCTGGCCTCCGTCCGCCGCTCAAACGGTACGTGCGGTTTTCCCGCATACCGCTTTCACGAAGACGTCTTCGCGTGATGAGGACCGATGGAGGAATCAAAGAGTGGACCATCCTCCGGCCCGTCGGGTTCAGCCAGTCGGCAAGTCTCCTCGGTCGCTGATGTTGGGGTCTTTCACTCATGGAACTGTCCACCTCAGCGCCCTTGCTCATCTCACCGTCCTGTCTGGTCCCGACCGTCTTCGCCGGCCGCCTTCCCCAACCCACTCGGTTGCCGCCCCCTGACGGTCACGCGGCTTTCACCGCGCTTCAGGTACTATTCGGCCGTCCGACTCCTCGACGAGCATCCCTTCCCACTTCGCTCTCGCTTATAGGGTCAGTTGCCGCGGCGCCACCCGCGGACCCGCCGAGGTCTCCCAGGGTCACGCACTGGTCTTCCATACCGTGCCGCCCGCAAACACCTTGGTGCGGTGGGTGGATGAGATCGCCTTCGCCTCTGTAGTGCAGGCTCGACCTTGCCCCACCTTTGGCCGACCGGTTCGTCATGGGGTCGCCCCCTCGACTACGGCCCGGTACTGCTCCGCAAACCCTTCGGACCCCACCTCACGGTGGGCGCCCTGTCCTCCGCAGTTCCGTCGTGGCGGCTCCAGGTCCACCTTGGCTGTGTCCGGCTTTCGCCTGCGTGCCCGTGTAGGTGTCTCCATACCTGCCACCTGCGGCCGGCGAGGCATTACCCCCGCCTTTGGATACGGCCCCCCTCATCCGGGGGCCGGAGGGACTTCAACCCTCCTGACCAGTGCGCTGCCTGGCGCACACCTACGGACCTCTCCGCCACCCTGACCGGCCCGACCTGACCCTCGCGGGTTGTCCGTTGGCGCGTGCCACGCCACCGGCAGGGCTTCCCGTGTTGCGTCCACTCCCCTCTTCCACACGTGCCGTCACCATTACCCCGGCGGAAACGGTCGGTGCTCGCGTCGCTCGCTTCCTGACCGCTGGCAGCCTTCCCCGTGATCGAGGCGGGTCGGCTTCCGCATTAGACGTTTCGAGGCCTGCGCAGTGTTCACGTCGTTACAGCCCGTGTGTTCGCTGAACCGCCCAAGGCGGCCCTTTCTCGTCGGAGTGCTTCAGCCGATGTCGTTGCCTCCATCGTCCGCCCCGACCGCTACCGGCTGGAGCGACAGTTGCCGGGCGGGATTCGCACCCGCTGAGGAATGGCGCCTTGCACGGCGCACTCGATCACTGTCCTTAACGTAGAATTTCGCCCCCTCCCGCAAACAACCCGATCTGCCCGAGCGGCTGCACGCCTCTGTCCGCGGCAAGGCGTTGCGGGATGCGTGGAACCTCGATTCGGCGGACCGCGCGGCGCGGGTGCTGGCGCGGCTGGCCGGGTCGCTGGAGCGCGACCACCCCGTCGCGGCGGCGTCGATCCGAGAGGGACTGGACGAGACGCTGACCGTGCAGCGCCTCGGTCTGACGGGGGCGCTGCAACGTACGCTGCGCACGACGAACATCATCGAGAACCTGAACGGCAGCGTCGAGCGCTATACGCGCAACGTGGAACGGTCGCACGCGCACCAGATTCACCAGCGGTCACAGCGACTCGCCGGGGTACCGGCCCTTCACGTGTTACTCCTTGTCGGGCGCTTGGAACCCATAAACCAAGTCAGCAGGCGTTGCAATCGACCTTGCACCGTGATTGCGAGCTGCGATCATCGCCACCGATACGGCCTTGTAGAATTCGAGCGGGTCCGCTTCCGTCAGCCGTGCGAAGAAAGCCTGCAACGCTGCTCCCGTCTCGCGGTTCTGCTCTTGCTCGATCTCCCTCCGGATGCGTTCCTGTTCCGCTTTCAGCTCTTCAAGTTTCGTCATCGGTCTCCCTTCTTCTTTCCAGCGTCGAACCAGATCGCCGCCGCACCGTCAGGTCGGTAACGGGCCGATGGGTTCCAAGATCCAGCGATTTACCCCCATCCCCCTTTTTCTGATTTCGTTTTCCATCCGCCCGGCCGCCACGCTGCCCGCCGATGCTGCGGGCCGGTCGTCTTGGAGCGCCCCGACCGCGGCGGGCCACGTCGCCCGCTTCCCGACCGCGGCGCACCACTGGCACTCGGCGCCCGGCTGGTAGGGCCGCCCGCAGCCGGGACAGTGGCCGCCAGCGAGCGCCCGGCACTCTGGCGAGCAGTAGACGGCCCGCCCGGTCGCCTCGAATGGCAAACTGCAGTACGAGCACGTGCGGCCGGTCGGGACGGCCGGGCCGCGGGCGCCCTCTCCCGGCCGCGCGTTACGTAGAGCGCCGAGCCGGGACGCACGCCATCGAACGGTCGAGTAGCTACGGCTGAGCTTCAACGCGATCCACCGCAGGTCGGGATACCCGCGCTGGGCGGCGGCGCGCAGCAGCTCGTCTTCGTCGTGTGTCCAGTGTTTCCAGGTTCGCACGCCTCAGAATCTCACAGTTTCAGCGTAAGCACACAGGCTGGAGAGACGGGTATGCATGGGTCGCGCGCCGATCCTCTCAGCGTTCTCTACGGCCTCACGTGTCGCGTGTCGCACGGCGCGACCTCACCCGAACATGACCGACAGGCCGCTACCGCCGGTCGTGACTGTCGCGACGAGCGCGCGAGCCCGCCGAACGCTGCGCTTCGTGTCCGAAAGGCAGTTGAGCGCGCGCCCGATTGTAGGCGACAACTGCGAGAGGTTGCGGGGGAACACGAACCCGGCTGGCCGGCGGGCGCGTTTCCGGGCGCAGCCGCGTGAACACGGGCGGGGGAGAGAGTTCCCGTTGTCGGGACTCAGGCGTCCGGCGAAGTTGCCATAACTTCCCATTGGACTAGGGCCTGTTAACACTTACCTCAGCGCATCGAAGATGAGCACGAAGTGGATGAAGCCGATGAACATCACATCCAGCTTCTCGAATCGGGAGAATATCCGGCGATAGCCCTTCAGCCGGCGGAACAGACGCTCGACCTCGTTGCGTCGCTTGTACATCTCCCGGTCGTACTCCCACGGGTCCGTCCGAGTCTTGAGCGGCGGCACCACGGGTGTGAACCCCAGGTCCAGCGCCAGTTGGCGAGTTTCGTCGCCCTGGTACGCGCGGTCCATCACCAAGGCCACATGGCATCCTGCGGCCCCATGCTGGCCAGGAGCTTTCGGCCTTCCGGGCTGTCGTGGGCCTGGCCGGGCGAGAGCGCGAACGTCAGTGCCGTGCGAGCATCCGCGGCAACCAGATGAATCTTGGTGGTCCACCCGCCGCGGGACTTGCCGATGGCTTGGGGGCCGTTTTTTTTCGAGCCCCCGTGCCGTCGGGATGGACCTTGACGACGGTGCTGTCCAGCGACACCGCCTCCAGCTTGATGCGGATCAACTGGGCGCGTTGCAGGTGTTCGAAGACCCGGTCGAGCACCCCGTTCTTGGACCAACGATTCATACGGGTGTAGATCGTGTGCCAGTTCCCAAAGCGCTTCGGCAACCCTCGCCACTTGCACCCCTGCTCGGCGACGTACAGGATCGCGTTGAGCACCTGCAAATTGGGCATGCTGACATTGCCACGCTGTCGCGGGAGGCAGGGCTCGATGCGTGCGTACTGCGTGTCTCGGTGAGCTCCATCCAGCCAACGATATCACGAACCGCCCAATAGTGTTAACAGGCCCTAAACCGCTCCGCGGTAGAGGGCGGATCCACCCGCCACCACTGAGACGTCCGGCCAGATCGTCGAGCCCCCACAGCCCGTCGTGAGCCTCGCCGTACGCTGGTCTGCGAGTGCCTGGAATCCCCCAGGCCCTTCACAGAGGAGCGTCTCATGGCTTCCCTTCGTCAACGCATGCTCGAAGACATGCAGGTGCGGCGGCTGTCGACGTGCACCCAACGGACGTACGTCGAGACCGTCGCACGGTTCGCTCGTTACTTCGACCGGTCCCCGGCTCGTCTCGGTCCGGAGCAGATCCGCGCCTATCAGGTGTACCTGACCAACGAACGTCGTCTCGCGCCGAGCTCGCTGGTCGTCGCCGTGTCGGCGCTTCGCTTCCTCTATCGGGTCACGCTCCAGAAGCGGTGGGTCTTCGACGACATGATCCCCGCGCCGAAGAAACCGCGGTCCCTACCGGTCGTGCTCAGTCCGGAAGAAGTGGTCCAGTTTCTCGACGGGGTGAAAGCCGCGAAGCATCGCGCCATCCTGACCACGTGCTACGCCGCCGGCCTGCGCATCTCCGAAGCCGTCCGCCTCACCGTGTCCGCCATCGACAGCGAACGCATGGTGCTGCGCATCGCGAAGGGCAAGGGACAGAAGGACCGCTACGTGATGCTCTCGCCGAAGCTGCTGGCGGTCCTGCGCGCCTGGTGGAAAGTCGACCGGCCCCGGCACTGGCTCTTTCCCGGCGAGCGCCCGGAGACGCCGATCACGCCGGAAGCCGTCCGGCATGCCTGCCGGCTCGCCGTCCGACGCGCGCGCCTCGCCAAAGCGGTTTCGCCACATTCGCTCCGCCATGCGTTTGCCGTCCATCTGCTCGAGGCGGGCACCGACCTGCGCACCATCCAGCTCCTGCTCGGGCATCGGAGTCTGGCGACCACGGCGCAGTACCTGCGGATCGCGACCACCACGGTCTGCTCGACCGCGAGTCCGCTGGATCTGCTCCCACGGCCCGTCCCAGAACGCACCCAGGTCGTCGACTGAGCTACGGTTGTGCCACGCGCCGCGCTCACCGTGGCGGAGGTGTTCCGCCGCTACGGCGATACCTTCCGGGCCGAGGTCGGAGCCGCCCTCTCGACGGCGCACAGCCGCGTGATGACGGCCATCGAGCAATGCCGCACCGCCGCCCTCGGCGGCCACGTCGAGCAGTGTGACCACTGCGGTCATCGGCGCGTCTGGTACAACTCCTGTCGCAACCGCCACTGCCCGACCTGTCAGTCGCTGGCCCGCGCCACGTGGCTCGAACGGCGCCGGGCGGACCTGCTGCCCACCGAGTACTTCCACGTCGTCTTCACCGTGCCCCCGGCGATCGCCGAGATCGCCGCCCAGAACAAGGCCGTCGTCTACGGTCTACTCTTCCGAACCGTCGCCGAGACGCTCCGCACCATAGCCGCGGACCCCCGCCACCTCGGTGCCGAGATCGGCTTCTTCGCCGTCCTGCACACCTGGGGCCAGACGCTCGTCCATCATCCCCATCTGCACTGCGTGATTCCGGGTGGGGGGCTGGCGAGAGACGGCAGCGGCTGGGTTGCCTGCCGTCCCGGGTTCTTCCTGCCGGTCCGGGTCCTGTCACGCTACTTCCGTCGAGTGCTCCTCGCGGCGCTGCAGGACGCCTTCGAGTCCGGAGAGCTGCGCTTCGCCGGCCGGCAGCAGACCCTCAGCGACCCGCGGCGCTTCGCCGAGCACCTCCGGCCGGCCCGCGAGACCGAATGGGTCGTCTACGCGAAGCGACCCTTCGCCGGCCCCGAACAGGTCCTCGACTACCTCGGCCGCTACACCCACCGGATCGCCATCAGCAACCAGCGCTTGTGCAGCCTCCACCACGACTCCGTGTGCTTCCGCTACACCGACTACCGCCGGGCTGGCGCGTCCCGCAAGAAGACCATGACGCTGACGGCGACCGAGTTCATCCGGCGCATGCTGCTCCACGTGCTCCCGCCCGGCTTCCACCGCATTCGGCACTACGGCTTCCTCGCCAATCGCAACCGCCAGCAGAAGCTCACCGAGTGCCGGCGTTTGCTGCACGCGCCCCCGCTACCCGAGGCAAAGCACGCCGGACCCGCCACAACCGACTATCGCGACCGCTACGAGGCGTTGACCGGTCGCTCGTTGCGGCGGTGTCCCTCGTGTCACGACGGGAACATGCACCTCGTCGACGGCCTCGCCGGCGAGTGGGCGGCGACGGCCATCCAGGATTCGTCGTGACGAGCCCATCGAAGTCCGCCAGGCGCCGCATCCTGCAGCTCCCGGGTCGCCGGGCCGGTCGACTTGCGTCTCCAACCCCACCCGACCGCTGCGGGAGGGCCTCCGTACTCATCCTCACCAAACGCTGTCGGTCCGCAACGTCCACGTACGACCCGCGGCCCGCACGCCAGCAGTGTCTCCCGACCAATGCAACGCCCATAGCCGAGCGTCGGGGCAGCCGGTTCAGTCCAATCCATTTTTTGGTCAGCGGCGCGGTGACGCGCCCTGCCGCTGTCGGCCGGTGGCCGCCGCGCCGCCAACCAAAAAATGCTCTGCATTATCGGACCCACCGCCGAGCCCTCGAAGCTGTTCAAGTTCGACCAAGACGCCATCGCCGGCGGCCTGGGCGAGCGAGCTCTTGCCTCGATCCGGGCCCTTGACAACATGGATACTCCGTTGTCGCGGAGGACCGGATCAGCGGGCGATTTCGGGCTTGTGGTGCTGGGCGAAGACGGCGTTGAGCCCGGCGCAGACCAGGCCGCGGAGCGGGACCTTCTGCTCGTAGGCGATCGCCCGCAACTGGTCCCGAACATCCGGATCGACGTGGATGGCGATCATCACGCGGGGAGGACGGACCTCGTGGGGCTCGACAGGCCGCCGGGCGCGCCCCCTCGAGGTGAGCGCTAGGGCCTGCTCAAGATCAGGGACGGACTTCGACATCTGACGCCTCCGGCAGTTGTGGCTGCGCGACGAGGAGAGTGACCCCACTCGACTGCGCGGCGGAGCTCGGCAGGCGCGCAGCCGGCCGGCTGGTACTCGCCGACCGTCAGACCGAGGGCGCTGGCGTCTCCCCAAGCGGTCCGGTGGCGAGGGTATGCGGACAGCGCGCAGACCGAGACCCTGGATGGCACGGCGGGCCTGGTCGGCCCGCTGCCCACGGGGCGGGACCGCGACGAGCACGGCCACGGCAAGAGGTTCGCGCGCCAGGGCGAGCACCTGGATCGTCGTCGGCACCGTCTCCAGGTCGACAATCTGGGGCCGGCAGGGAACGATCACCAGGTCGGCCGCCCGGGCGGCCTCCAGCGCGGCCGTTTCCGACCGCGGCGGCGTATCGAGAACAACGGTGGCCACGCGCCGGGCGCGAGCCGCATCGAGGGTCGGCCGGAGCCGCGCCGGCGCGACGTCAGTAACGACCGGGAACGCGGCCTCCCGGCGATCGCGCCAACGGCAGGCCGAGGCCTGCGGGTCGAGGTCGAGGACGACAGCGGCCCATCTCGACCGCCAGCGCCGTCGCCAGCGCCGTCGCCAGCGCCGTCGCCAGCGCCGTCGCCAGCGCCGCCCTTCGTTGAAAGCAGCGCGATAACCTGCATGCGACCGCGAGTATAGCCCAGGCTTAAGTGCTTAAGTGCTTAAGCCTGGGTTAGCGGTGGCGTTCTACCCTGGGCTGCTCTGGAAATGGCAAGCAGAAAAGGGACCCCCGTGGCCACGTGAAAAGGGACCCCCCAGTTTCTGTCTGTCGGCTACGTGCGGGTGGACCGAGACCGGATCGGGATGGATCCGGATCAACGTGTGCGTGAAATGGTCGCGCTCGTGTTCCGCAAGTTTGCCGAGTTCGGCAGCATTCGGCAGGTTCATCTCTGGCTATGCCAGGAAGGAGTGGAGCTACCCGCGGTGGTCTTCGACCAGTCGCAGCGCAGGGTCGTCTGGAAGTTGCCGGGCTACACCACCGTTCATCGCATACTGACCAATCCGGTCTACGCCGGCGCCTACGCGTTCGGACGCACGGGCAGTCGTACCTACTTGGAGAACGGACGCAAACGGGTGGTCCGTGGCTTCCGGCGCGAGCGGGACGAGTGGGAGGTGCTGATTCGCGATCATCACGACGGCTACATCACCTGGACCGAGTACGAGAGGAATCAGAAGGTGGTCGGCGACAACGCGAACTGTCAGGGGGCGATGGTCCGAGGTTCGATCCGTAAGGGCGAGGCACTGGTGGCAGGCCTGCTCCGTTGCGGGCACTGTGGTCGCAAGCTTCATGTGGGTTACAGCGGGACCCAGGGCAACATCGTGCGTTACCAGTGCCGGGGCGCCCACATCAATCACGGGAACGAGCTGTGCATTTCGTTCGGCGGGCTGCGCGTGGATCGAGCGGTCGGTGAAGTGGTGCTGCACGTGCTGAAGCCGTTGGGAATCGAAGCGGCGTTGAAGGCAATCGAGGATCGGCAACGGGCATCGTGCGAAGTGTTGCGCCAAGCGGAGCTGGCGCTCGAAGCAGCCCGGTTCGAGGAGAAACATGCGCGTCGACAGTACGATGCCGTGGATCCGGACAACCGACTGGTCGCCGGCGAGCTGGAACGACGCTGGAATGAACGTCTGGCAGTCGTGCGGGAACGTGAGCAGCACGTGTCGGCGTTGCTCGCCAGCCAGGAACGGGAGGCGCTCGCTCCGGACGAACGGGAAGAGTATCTTGCGCTGGGCGCCGACCTCGAACGGGCCTGGAACCATGAGCGGGCGACCCCGGAGAGCCGCAAACGCATTGTGCGGGCGCTGCTCGTCGAGATCGTCGCGAACGTCGAGGGTGACCGAATCAGGTTGCGGCTGCACTGGCAAGGCGGCGATCACACCGAGTTGACGGTACGGAAGAACCGCCCCGGCCATCACCGTTGGACCGCGGACGCCGAGACGGCCGACCTCGTCCGGGAGTTGGCTCGTCTGATGCCTGACGGCTCGATTGCGGGTCTTCTCAATCGTGTCGGAAAGCGAACCGGAAAGGGCAATTCCTGGACGGAGGCGCGTGTGCGCTCGTTCAGAACGTACCACGGGATCGCGGTTTATCGCGAGGGTGAGCGCCAGGAGCGCAACGAGCTGACGCTGCAGGAAGCTGCGGAACGTCTCCGGGTCAGCAACATGACGGTTCTGCGGCAGATCCGGCGCGGTGTGATTTCTGCCCGTCAAGCCTGCAAGGGAGCTCCCTGGGTGATCTCGGTCGACGCCCTCGAGAACGCCCAGCATGACTTGGAACAGGGTCCGGTAACAGGGGGCTTGCGCCAGGAACCCCTGAAAATATAGGCACGTAGAGAGGTGGGGACTATGACGCGGGGTCGACGCCGCCGACGTACACCACGTTGGCGGCCTCGGTGACGAAGCTGCAGTCGAAGACCTGCAGGACTGCGTCGCGGTCCAACTCCGGCTGCGCCTCGAAGGAGAAGGCGTCGAGCGTTTTCAGCATCGGGAAGCGAGCCTCGTGAATGCGGCGTTGGATGCGGCGCTCCCGGCGTCCGGTCACCTCCAGGTGTACCAGCTGCGCCCAGTAATCGGCCGGCGCCTGGCGCTGGCGGGCGGCCTGCTCGGCCAACCGTCGCCACTGCGCGGCGACCGTCGACAGATTCAGCGTTTTCAGGTCCGTCTCCAGATGCGGGGGCTCGGTAATCGCAGTCACCATCAGCGATCCCCTCCCACCAGCGCGTCATAGGCCGCCAGCGTCGGGGCGGGCACCGCAATGCGCGCCAACTCCGGATGCACCCCTGTGACCGGCGGGCACACCGGCGGCGGGCCTGCCTGCTGCTGCCGGAGGATGAGCCGCACCGTCTCCAGGCGCGGCGAATGCTGTTCGAGCGCGGCGGCCACCGCGCGCTCGACAGCCGCGGCCGGGTGCGTCTCCATCAGCCGCAGCATCCGGACCCATTCCTGGTCGGGCTTGCGCGTGTGCTTGGCCAGCTCGGCCCGCACCTGCTCCCACACCGGCGCCAGCCGCCAGTCGGCAAGCGCCGTCGCCTCGGCCACCGCCCGGTGCTTGCGTTCCAGCAACGGCAGCACATGGAACGCATCAAGGACCTTCGCGCCCCGGCAGAACACGCGGCGATGCTGCGCCACCACCTCGGCGCCGACGGCGATCGCCACCCGGTCGTGGTACAGCTTCACCCACGCTGGCCGGTAGGCGTGGCGGATCGGCACCGAGTAGGTGACGTGGTCCACGCGGACGTGTCCGAACTTGTCGGCCACCCGCGCGACGACGCGGCAGGTGGCGGGAAGATGCTCGGGCAACGCCCGCAGATGCTGCCGCTCCAGCGCCAGGGCTTCCTGCGCCGAGCGCCCGTCGTCGAGGTGGCGCAACGGCAGGTCGGCCTCCAACTCGGTGAGGATCGCCGCGTTGAGCGCCACCCAGCTCTTGATCGCCAGCCGCGGCCGGAACACCAGATTCCGTGCGTATTTGACGCCTCCCTCCACCGAACCCTTCTCCCAGCCCTTGGCCGGCGCGCAGAACTCGGCCCGGAACGGATACGCGCCCCGGAACGCCTCGAATGCTTCGGTCTGCACCCGGTCCCGGCCGGCCAGGATCTCCTTGACCGCAAGCGACGTGTTATCGAGGACGACGCGAGCCGTTGCGCCCCCGAAATAGAGGAAGGCGGACTCGATACCGTCGAGCAGCGACTCGAGCCGCTCGATCGGGTACGCCTTGGCGAAGTACGCGTTCGAGTACGGCAGCGTTGCCACCAGGTACTTGACCTTGCACGGCGCCCCGGCGAGGTCGACCCACGTTTCCCCGAAGTCGACCTCCATCGTCGCGCCGGGAAGCGCGCTGCGGTGCACGAAGGCCTCCTTCGTTTTCACCTCGCTCTTCAGCGCCGCAACGTAACGGCGTACAGTGCGCTGGGAGACCGGCCCAGCCAACGGCAGCAGCAACCGCCGGACCCGCTTCGCGGTCAACCGCGGGTCGTCGTGCAACCACTCCTCGATCTGCTTCCGCCAGGGGTCCAGACTCCTGACCCGCTGCGGCGACACGCGCACCGGCGGTGTCGGCCGGCCTATGGCCCGCCGGACCGTCTTGACGTCCAACTTCAACCGCCGCGCGATTTCCTTCTTCGGCACACCCTCCACCAGATGCAGGTGGCGGACTTCGGCCCACTGAGACATCCTGATCACCTCCGCGTCCTCCTGGCTCTGTCGCGACGAGACGACCCTGTCTCGCCGCGTCTGATCATCGCCAGGGAATCCGCTGTTTCCGGGTGCTCAGGGGGTCCCTTTTCAAGTGGCCACGGGGTCCCTTTTCATCTTGCCGCTACCAGGCTGCTCTCTCCGTACGGTGGTCGCCCATCCGTTCAAGGTAGTGTGCGGCCGGACTCCGGGCGTGGCCGCAGGCGGTGCAGCGCGCCGTCGAGTTCGCTCAGCGTGTAGGCGCGTTCGGCCCAGGCGGCCATCAGCGCCTGCCAGTCTCGCTCTCGCGTGCGAAGACGCCGACTATCGCCCGCTCGCGTTCGTTCGGCTCGACGGCGCGGATGGCGTCGTAGAACTCGGCGTTCGTCGGCCGTTCTGCCCAACCCAGCCGGCGCGTCTCGCCCTCGGTGGGCGCCGTGTCGGCGGCAGCAGCGGGGTCGCGGTTGAGCGGATCGAGGCGCTTCGCCGGCGAAGCGCCGGTCCGAAGAACTTCGGGTCAAAACCCCTGGAAACGCTCGCCGCGCCTGGTTAACCGAGTACTGGTTATCGGACCCCCAGGGCCTGGTCAGCGCCGCTCGATTCCGGCGCCCAGGCGTCCGACGAGCGCCGGTCGGCGTCGTCGAGGCGCTCGCGCACCTCGCCCCAGGCCTGGTCGCCGCCCGGCGACGCCGCCCCCCGGTGGTGAGGGCTCTGGACGCGGGTTGATGGCGATGAGCACGTCCTCGCGGGCGCCGAGACAGGCGGTGACCCGCAAGAACCAGCCGCCGGGCGCGGCGGCGGCCCGCTCGGCTTCGGCGACCGCGGCGTTGACCGCGCGCACCAGATCGGCCCGAGCGCGAGGATGTTGCGGCCACGGAGACCTGCTGCATCTCGTCCGGCGGGTGTGCGCTATCGTGTTCGGGGGAAGGAGAGTGACACGATGAGAGCACAAGCGCGGTCGTGGCTCGTTGTCTGCGTTTCGCTGTGCACGGCGTCGTTGTCCGTGGCGCAGACACCGGTGGGCGCGCTGGCGATAGACGCGCGTCAGGGCGCCCAGTGGGGCTGGGCGGTGGACTACGAGACGCCGGCGGCGGCGGGTGAGGAGGCCCTGCGCGAGTGCGGCACGGGATGCTCTGTAGTTCTGACGTTCGAGCGTTGCGGAGCGTATGCGGCGGATGAGGACGCGGACAGTACGGCGGTTGGCTGGGGGCAATCGTATGCATCGGCGTCCGAGGCGCGTGAGGCGGCGTTGCGGGAGTGCCGTTCGCGCGGTGGCGGTTCTGGATGCGTGGTTCGGGTTTGGGGCTGCAACGGCCCGGTGGTCGAGGAGGGGTTGGGTCTGGACCGAGCGGCTCGGCGCCAGATCCAGCAGGGGCTGCGGTCGGCCGGTTTCGACTCTGGAGGGGCGGACGGTCTGTTCGGTCCGCGGACGCGTGCTGCGATTCGGGGTTGGCAGTCGTCGCGTGGCGCTCGGCCGACGGGGTATCTGGACGGTCCGGCGTCCGCAGCGCTGCGGACGGCTGGCGCGTCCGGGCCTGCGGCGCAGGCGGCTCCATCGCCTTCGGCCCCCGCGGCGCAGCCGTCGGCCCCTGCGGCCAGCGCGGCGCAGGAGAACCTGTTCTGGCAATCGATCGTGAACAGCACGAACCCGGCGGAGTTCGAGGCGTATCTGGCGCAGTTCCCGAACGGGGTATTCAGCGCGCTGGCGCAGGCGCGGCTGGCGGCTCTGGGAGCACCAGCGAATGGTTCACCCGCAGTGGCCGGGAACGCGGTCGGCGGGGTCGGGTCTCCGACTATCGGGTCACGAGCCTCCGGCTCTCGGGTCTCCGGCACGGCTGCGCCGGCCCTAGACACAGCGGGTGGCGGCGATGCGCGTCCGCGTCCGGGGGAGGTGTTCCGGGACTGCGAGGCGTGTCCGGAGATGGTGATGCAGCCGGGGGGCGGTCTGGCCCTGGGTCGTTACGAGGTGACGGTGGGCGAGTATCGAGCGTTCGCGTCGGCGACGGGCGGCGGTGGGAACGACTGCGTCGATGGCGATTCGTGGCGGGACCCCAGCTTTCCGCAGACGGATGGTCATCCGGTGACGTGCGTGAGCTGGGACGACGCGCAGGCGTACGTGTCGTGGCTGAGCCGGACGACGGGTGTGACGTATCGGCTGCCGACCGAGGCGGAATGGGAACGCGCTGCTGTGGGGTCGCAGCACGGATGCTACGGGGCACGGCCGGGCAACCGTGGAACCTGCCCGGTTGGCTCCTACGGTTCGAACGCAGCCGGCCTGTCGGACATGGTGGGGAATCTGTGGGAGTGGACGGAGGACTGCTGGGAGGGCAATTGCGGCCGCCGTGTGTTGCTCGGCGGTTCCTGGGTCAGCGATGCGGAGCTCCTCCGTCCCGGCGCGCGCGGCGGGGTCCGCGCCGGCCTTCGGTTCGGCAGCTTCGGTTTTCGCGTGTCGAGGACGCTTGATTAAGCCTTGATTCTTCTGTGCGCCGTGACTCGAAGACGAGTCGCTGCGGCTCGAGCGCACCGCCTCGCTGCTGGCGCGGGCGCGCGCCTGGCTTCGCGACGAGCACGTTCTCGCGCCGGCCGACTCCGTGCTGCGCAGCGCGGTGGGGGCTGCCAGACACAAAGCCCGCCGCTGGGAGAGCGCGTTGTTCCTCAAGGTCCGCGACGAGATCCAGACCGGCAACCTCGCCATCGACGGCGCGAAGAACTTCGGCCGCTTTCGAGGCGTTCTTCCTGCCGAGCGCGCAGTGGGAGCAGGTCCGCGACGCGTTCTGGGCGCGCACCGGGTTCCCCGTCGAGGCTCAAGTACGTCAGCGATTGGCGCGCCTCGTCGAGGAAAACCAGCGCGCGGCGCTCGCCGGCATCGTCCATGGCATCTCCCGCCTCGACGCCGCCGGCCATTGGGGCGACGGCACGACGTCAGCCAGCGACGGGCAACGCTTCGCCATGCCGCACAAGGTGCTGCAGCGAACCTACAGCACACGCTTCAACGATTTCGCGCTCGAGTTCTACTCCTTCGTCGCCGACAACTACGCCCCGTTCTACAGCCGACCGATCGAGTGCACAGACCGCGACGCGCCCTTCGTGCTCGACGGTGGACGCTGACACAGGTTCTTAATACCATACAGCGCCTCGTGACTGCTGTGCTGTTTGTTAGAGCGCAAGTGTAGAATGCTTGGCGTCCACGGTTTACAACCGCGACGGAACAATCAAGTTCTACGCCGTTGTCCTCTATGGGCAGGTCGATGCTCATTCCCATCGACGACAAGTCGCGCCTTAAAGGCTGGCCGGGGCTCGAAACCCTGACCTCTGCTTCCGATAGTTCCTGGCCCAACAACAGCCGCACGCTGGTGTTCGTGCACTCCGCAAAGCTGTTGAACATATTAACCTGGAAATAAGTATCCTGACCTCGTAGCATGCCGAAATATGAGGAAATCAGGCCGGCAATCACCTGTCTGCTGTCAGGCAACCAATGACCCTGTTAATATCAACAGCGTCTCTGCCTTGCAGTTCACCAAACTGAAACGCGATTTCCCCTCTTTGAGCAACTTCATTTGAAGTTATGAAGCGTCCTTCCCTAGCGACAAACTCGGCTCGCAATTCTGCGGCTGATGTAAACTGCCCGAGACAGAGTGCAAGAGCGTTCACCACTTCCGGCCGCAACTCGAATCGGGCGCATTCCCGATTTCCCGGAGCAGTGTGTAGGCAAAGATGGACTGTAAGGCTGGGGGAGGTTGAGCCGGTCTTCGGACAGACGGGGAGGGTGGTACTGGACATTACGGCTCGGACTGCCCATGATGGTGCGTTGAAATGGACAAGAGCGCCATCGACACCCCGAGCCGCGAGATCGATCTTCGCAACATTCCCGTCCACCTGCGCACTGCCCTCCGGCGGGCGCTGGAGTTTGAGGCGCGTGCTCGAGCGCCCAGGTCGGCAGAGGAAGCGGAGCAGTGCGAAGAGCAGCTGCGGGCCATCGCGGACGAGTTCTTCGGCGCCCTCCTCACCCCCGTGCTGCAACGCGCGGTGCGCTCCGCCGCGGTTGGCGACGCGGCGAGCGCCCTCGTGCGCCACCTGCCCCGGCGGATGCGGAGCGACGGCCTGGAGACCGTCAACGTTCGCACCTCCCGGGGCACGACGGTGCCGGTCACGACGCCGTACTACCGCGAGAAACACGCCCGTCGGGCGAAGCGGAGGCCGGGACTCTACCCCATAGGCGCTAACTTGTTAAGGCCCTATGGTCCTCCGGCAGCTCAGTTCAGCCGAAGTACGCGGAGAGTTGCGGCTGTCGGCGACGTGGCGGCTCCGCCAGCTCGACGGAGATCGTTCGCCAGTCGCTGATCATGCGCGCCAGCGGGAGCGGTGGTTCGATGGCGCGCGTGACCTGGTTGAGCACGAACTTGAAGTCACGCCACGCGCTCGGGGGGCGCCGGCGCCGGCACGTCGTAGCCCCAGGGGGAAATCGCGCGGGCGTGGTGGATCAGCTTCTCCACCAGCAGCGCCACGAACAGTTTCCCGTAGAGCCACGCCTTGGCGCTGTCGTCGTCGTACTTCGGCACGTGCCCCAACTGGGCCAGCGACTTGAAGCGCTTGAACACCAATTCGACCTGCCAGCGCAGGCGATACCACTCCAGCACGTCCGCGGCGGAAAAGGGTGGCTCGGGAAAGGTCGTGAAGACGATCACGTACTCAGCAAAGCGCAGCGTGGCCGGTTGCACCTGGTTGCCCTTGCGGGCGGCGTCTCGGCGGACTTTCAGGTGCGCCAGGCGGATGGCTTCCGCCGACTTGCGGAGCACGCAGACCCGGCCCGGCAATCTTGCCGGCCGGGCCGCCATCGTCGCCCGGGACCGCGACCGTGATCGCCCAGGACCGGCCGGCGCCCGGACGCGTGACCGACCCCACCGCCGCAAGCAGGTCGAACGGCCGCCCGGCCGTCGTGCACAGCGGCAGCGACCCCGTGTTGACACGCACAATCAGCCGCCCGCCCGCGTCGACCACGTGGCGAATGCCCCGGGCCGTCGAATAGCCGCGGTCGGCCAGCACATGGTCGCCGGCGCGGATCGGGAACTGCGCCAACGATTCTCCCGTGCCCGGCCCCTCGGTCCCCGTCAGCTTGAAGAAGTCGCACGCCAGCGACGGCAGGCCCACGCTGTAGTGCAGGCGCCACAGCGACCCGCTCGGGCCCGGTTCCTTCACCGTCGTCGCATCCACGGCCCGGACCTGGAACGCGCCTCCGGGGATGACCGCCAGACCCTGCTCCTCGAACAGGCGGACACACAGCGCGTGCAACCAACCCTTGGATTTCTTCAGCCGCTTCAACAGCGCCACGTCGGACAGGTCCGCCAGATGCGCCTGTCGGGCCCGAACCACCGTTTCCCGCAACGAGTGTCCGCAGCCGAGGTGCAGCAGGAGGGTCCGCAGGAGGTTGTCGACCGTCTTGTCCTTGCGCAGCCCCTTCAACGCCCCGGTGTCCTGCGCCAACTCGCGCCAGTCCTGAGGGAAGAACGACACCAGCACATCCCAGTCCTCGTCCACCGTGCCGGCCTCCGTGTCATGCATCCACATGCCAGGATACGCCGGCCATGCCGCGAAAACAGGTTAGCGCCTATGGGACTCTACCCCGCCTTGGTGGTGCTGGGCATCTACGACCGGTGCACGCCGAAGCTGGCCTCGGATGCAAGCCGCGCGGTCGCCATGCTCAGCTCGCTGGCCGAAGCGCAGGCGCAGCTCCGCTCCGACGGCATCGCCCTGGATATCAAGACCCTCCGCTCGACCGCCTATCGCTACGCTGCGCGGGCCCGAGCGGCCCAGCAGAGCGCGGCGTGCGGTCTGCTGGACCGCGTGACCGGCAAGCGGGTGGTCGTCTCCCTCGACGGGGGCCGCGTCCGTGTGAGGCGCAAGAAGCGTGGCCCCAAGACGAAGAAGGGGCGCAACCGATTCCATACCGACTGGAAGGAACCGAAGCTCCTCATCCTGTACGTCGTCGGCGACGACGGGCGACCGTCTCAGACGGGGGCCCCGATCATCGACGGCACGCTCCGGGGACCGGAGGCGGTCTTCGCCCTGCTGTTGTCGTACGCGCGGCAGATCGGCCTCAACGCCGCTGACAAGGTGCTCTTCATCGCCGACGGCGCGCCCTGGATCTGGCAACGCATCCAGCGCCTCATCGCCGCGCTCGGGCTCTCGCCGACACAGGTGCTGGGGCTGATCGACTTCTATCATGCCGCGAAGCAACTCTCGGACGCGGTCAAGCTGCGCCGCTGGAGCGCGACGCAACGCACCCGCTGGCTCAACCGCACGCGGGGGCTGCTCAAGCGAGCACGGGTGGACGAGGTGATCACGGCCCTGCGGGAGCTGTGCCGCGGGCGCACGGCCGGCAAGATCCGCACGCACCTCAACTACTTCCTGAAGAACCGTCATCGTTTCGCCTACACCACAATGGTCGGGCTCGGGCTTCCGCGGGGCAGCGGCGCCGTCGAAAGCGCCATCCGTCGCGTCATCAATCTCCGCATCAAGGGCGCCTCCATCTATTGGCTACCGGAGAGCGTCGACGCGATTCTTCTCCTGCGGTCTTTCTATAAGTCCGGCAGATGGAACTGTTTGCAGCGGATGGCCATGACGCCGGTGGGTGTGAGCGCGTGACCGGGAAATCGGGAATGCGCCCCCAGCGGCTTGACGAACAGATCCGGGAACAGAACAGTCTGTGGTACAGTGCCGGTCGTCGCGCAGCGCCTCCGTAGGTGTTGAAACCGCGGAACACTGCATTTGATTTGGGTGTGGCTCTTCTTCGTCGGCGGCCCAAGGAGGCTTCTGCGAGCGGCACGGCAAGAGCTACTTGACCCGTCGAAGGCGTGGTGGGGAGGGCGGCGGGGGCGGCTCGCTGACCGGCGGTGCCATCCCGTCAGCGTATCGCTGGGCGTGGTTCCGCTCGTACTCGCGCGCTTCGTGGAAGTCCCAGTACGTATCGAAGTCGCCGCTGGCTCGTAGCGCCCGGAGCTTCAGGACCGCCTCGGCGCCCACCAGGCGCCAGCGCGCGCCGGTCAACTCCATCCGGTCGCGGACCAGGTAGCGGCACGCCCCTTCGATGACACCGGTGGCGATGGGATAGCCCGCCGCGAGGTAGCGGTCGTAGTGCAGATACGGCGCATATTTCAGCAGGTAGTCGGCGCACGTATCGACCGGCTTGCGGGTGTCCTTCGACAAGCCGGCGACGGTCGCCGCGCGCCGCATCGCCGCCGCCACCTTGCGGGCCTTGCCCTCGAGAATGGACCGCACGCGCGTCCACGCCCAGCACGCCAACTCGGGGCTCCCCTCGCGGTGGAACACATGCGCCGCCTTCCAGACGTACTCGACCACGTGGATGATGTCGAGTATCACGGTGACGTCCACGCCGTAGGCGGCGGCGCTCGCTTCGACGAGGTCGAGCTGCTTCTCGGCGCCATCGACGAGCGCGACCCAGCGCTTGACGTGCTCGGGGTCCTGGCGCTCGGCTTCCAGCGTCGCCTCGGCGACCACCTCCCACGGCTCCCGTTCGAGGCTCGCCCAGACCCGTTTGGCCACGGGGCGAGGCCGCACGAGCGGGGTCTTCGCGCCCGGCGGTCGTGGCATCAGGCTCTGCAGGAACTCCTCCGGGCTCCGCTCGAACGGCGCGGTCGTGTAGACGGCGGCCACCGTCGCCATGCGCTTCGAGTGCTTCTTCTCTCCCGGCTTCAGGCGCTGGAACGGTGAGAGCTGCTCCCTGTGCTGCCGGCGCTTCTCGGCCGCCTTGCGCGTCGCTGCCCGCAGATCTTCGCGCTGCAGCACGACGCCCTTGCCGTCGAAGGTGAGCACGACAACCGACCCCTCGGGTGGCGGCTGGCCCTCCTCGGCACGGCGTGCCTCGTAGAAGGCGTCGAAGTCCTGGGCCGCGCGAACCACCAACTGTTCCGCCTGCCGCTTGGGCACCTCCGCCCCGGTATGGCGAGACAGCTCGAACAGCGCTTCGTCGAAGGACCGCGACGAGGCCGCCTCGGCCACCCGCCGGCGCACCTCGAGCGAGTAACGCTCCGGCGGCAGGTTCAGCGCGGCATCGAGCGGATGCAGACTGTCGTGACCGGGGCGCGCGTAGCCCAGGCGCTCGACCGCCACCGTGCCGAAGGTCGTTTCCAGGCGGCGTTCGTGCACGCGCCGCTCCGAGCGCTCGACAGCGTCGGCCCCCGCGACCGGACCGGCGGCCTCCCCCGGGCTGCGTTGCTCGAGGTGCCCTTGCAGGAGCTTGCGCAGCAACTCCTGGCCCCGCCGGTGCAGCGCCCGTTCGAGGTCGCTCTCACTCATCTGCTGGGCTTCGCGCGAACACAGGTAGGCTTTGGCCTCGGCGAAGGCGGCCTCCGCCGCCGCATACGGCGCCTCATCGGGGGCAGCGGCGCTGGGGGTGACGACTCGCATCGCTCAATGCTCCCGCAACCGCTGCTGCGCATGCCGGACCACAGGATAAACCAGGACCGTCTTGGGCGCCTCACCGGCACGGCGGCAGTGCCGATCCATGCGACCTCGACCGCTGGTCGCGCCCACCGCGACAAAGTTGGCGGCGCGGTAGCAACCCCCGTGGTGGCGGCGGGGGTCCACCAGCGTCTCCACCAGCCAGGGCTCGAGGTGGTAGTGGCGCGGCCAGTCCATCGCCAACTGCCCGAGGCCGCGCGCCAGCACCGCGCTGGCGAGGTTGCTCACCGCGACCCACGGCAGCAACAGGAAGCGGCTGTTGTTGACCACGCGCTGGAGATTGCGCGCCCGAGTCGCCTCGTCCCAGCCGATCCAGCGGTCGCGGGCCGCCATGCGCCACGCGGGGCTTGAGAACTGCAGGCAGCCGACCACCGCCCGCGCCGGCCTCGAAGCGAACACCAGATAGCGCAGGTGCGCGCCGAACGGGACCGTGTGCCCGAGGTAGTGGTAGCGTCCCAAAAGCTCCCGGAACAGCAGGCGCTGGGCGGGCTCGCGCACCAGCTCGACCGCCAGCGGCTCGACATCGCGCACGCTGCCCAGCAGCGGGCGCCCCGGCTCCCCCGCCGCCGTCCGGGGAACGCGGGTGACCGAACCGACCGCGCGGCCCCGGCGCTTGTCAGGCAGCACCAGCGCACCCTCCGCGTCGAGCCGCTCGAGGAACTCCCGGCACTCCCGCGCCTTCAGCCTCCCATTCGGGCGCCGCCACCGCAACAGCTCGCACACGGTGCGCGCCAGTTCCATCCGGCTCAAGCCCGAACACTCCCGCACAATCTCGCGGATCAGCGTCACCTCTTGCACGCTGAAGGAACGTCCCGAGAACCTCGTCGTTGCCACGGCCATCAAAGAGGCGTCTCCCTTCCCACGACACCGTAGCAAAACGCCGCGCGAATGTCCAGGGGGTCCAGGGGGTCCAGGGGGTCCAGGGGGTCCAGGGGGCCCAGGGGGCGCGCCGGGAGGGGACAGACCGAAGCGCCCAGGCGCCGTGATCAGGCCGGGCTGGTTGCCCGAAAAAGGCGGGTGGCCGCTGTCCTGGGCGCTGTCCCCGCGCAAACGAGCCGAAAAGGGTGCGTCCGCGAGCAAAAAAGCCCATGAATAGGCGAAAAAGCCCTCTACGCAGAAGAGCCACACCCATTTGATTTGCCATACGGAGACTCTTTGTCTCCACCTGGATCGGGCCCCCTGGTTCATGATCCGGGTTTTTAACGAGGGGGATCCGATATGCCGATTGTGTGTTACGAAGCGAGGGATTTTCCCTCCGAATACGGAACGCTAGCTAACACTGCGCCTGTTCTCGACGCGACGTGGCCCGACATTGTACACGCCGCGGTCACAGTTGGCCGTCGTAGCTGGCGGGACGTAGTCCGACATGGGACGCATTCGGTTTTCGAGATGATCTACAGAGCCTTCATGGTCTACGCGAATCTCGCAGGAGGGGTGAGCGGCGGCATTTGCAAGACCGCCGCCAATGACGGACTCGATCCGTCGGAGAAGTCGGCAGTTTCATATTTTCTTGGCCTCACGTTCGCGAAACTAGTGGCCGGGCGGCTACTGGATGTGCATTGGGTCATGCATTTGGACGTCTACGCGCACAATCTACAGCCGATCTCCGTCGGAGAAGGCGGAGCACGCCGCCCCGATCTGGTCGGTAGAGACGCAGCTGGTAGATGGCACGTGTTCGAAGCGAAGGGACGTACCAATGCGATGACTCATAGTGTGCTTAAGAGTGCCAAGGACCAGTCCAGAGCATTGGGGACGATTGGATGCGTGGCTCCGCATCTCTGTGTCGCATCGATTACTCATTTTCGGGGGAGTGGTCTGGAAGTGTGCCTGGCGGACCCACCAGAAGTTGATGGGGAGTCTCTTGATCTCGATGTCTCAGAGACACAATTCCTCGACGACTACTACAAGCCCTTCGTGACCCTTGTGGACCAGAATGAGACTAAGGTGGTGAGAGTGGACGGAAGAACAGTGCGGGTCGTCGATGTGGCATGCGCTGATATTAGAATAGGGTTGGACGAAGAGACGTTGGCTCTGGCAAGAGAAGGGGGGCCCGTGCGAGCGTTGAGTCGGGAGGCAGCGCACGTGGAGGCATCCCAGCAGTGGACTCTAGGACGGGACGGCGTCTTTGTGGAGTTGGGTCGTGGCACTTGGGCGCCTGCGCTGATGGAATTGGAGCCGCCGAAACGGAAGTGACGACGTCGCCGTCGCTACCGAAGTGAACCGTCAATTCCTCCGTGTTGCCGAGCGCGTCGGCGACACGCGCGACGGTCCCGCCGGACCCGAGCGGCCTGTGGATCGTGCCAGGGTGTGGAAAACGCGCGCGATACGCTCGGCGCAACTGGGGCGTCGTCCAAGGCGCGTTTACCACACTCTTTGGACGCCGAAGACGGCGCCCACACGCTCCACAGGCACTTTCGTCTGTACTCTCGATCAGGAGGTCACGAGTAGGATCTCGAAGATCCGTTGCGGCACCCATGAGAGGAAACTGACTGAGCAACGTCGCTGCGCTCCGACGAGCGTTCACGTTGGCCGGAATCAGTGTTCACGTTCGCCGGAATCGGTGTTCACGTTCAGCGAAATACCCAACAAGCGTTCTTGTGTGTCCACGCCCGATCTGGGGTTCGTGGCCCCAGACCTGTACTTCCTGCTGGTCGGGCTTCTCCCCCCGCGTGATCGTGAACAGGTTCAGCCGCGCTCTGTACCCGGGTTTTGCACCGAGTCTTTTGAGCTCGGTGTCCAGCCACCCGTAGGCGGCGCCCTGGAGTTCATCCAGCTTCGTGCCCTTTGGGACCTGGAGGTCGACGTCGAAGCTCCCGCGGTGCTTCCACCCGGCGGCCAGGATCGTGCCGCCGCCGATCCGGCACTCGATTCCCGGTTGCAGCTGCTCGAGGGCCTTTCGCACGATGTCGCGCGTCTCGAGCCACAGCTTGCGCGCCGGGTTCGGCAGCGTCAGGTCGTCCATCCGTCTCGGTCACACGCTCAGGCGGTTCAGTCCCTCGGCGATCGCGCACCGCTCGATTCCCGCGCGTTCGAGCGCCAGGGCGAGCTGGCGCAACGTGTAGGCGTGTTCGGTCCACGCGTGCAGAACCTCGAACCCCTGGGCTTCGTTGGCCCACGTGTCGAGGATTGCCTTTTCCCGCCCGGTGAGCGTTTCGGCGCGGACCGCCTCGTAGAACTCTTCGCTCGTCGGCCGTTGTTCCCAGCCGGCGCAGCTGCTGGTCAGCCGCATCTGGACGGTAGCGCTCTGCGGACCGGTTTCGTCCGCTGCTGTGCGGGCGTTGATCATCTCGCACTGCCACGGCTCGGCTCGGGCGTCGCTGAAGCGTGCCGGCGGCAGCACCCGCGGGTGCGCGGGCCGGTACCCATGCGCTCGCGCGTACTCGAGGACTATCGCCGGCGCGTTGTCGTCGATATCAATGTCCTCGAGCGGGCCTTCCTCGTCGCGCTCGGCGCGGTCCGGGTCGATCATTCCGGGCGAGCTCCAGTCGATGTACGGCAGCTGCCTGACCTTCATTGTGGCGCTTCCTGCTCCCGGATGTGGGCGCGCAGTTGCTCGAGCGCCTGCCGATTATCGGGCTTCCACTCGGCCCGGAGTTTCCGGATCCGCAGCGGCATTGCGGTACCGTTCTTCATCGGCCCAGTGTAAAGCGCATTCGAGCGTCCGGCACCTTGCCGCCAGCCCAGAGCGCGGCGCCCAGGCATCGGGCCGGCCTGGGAGCACGCCGTGGATAGCGCGGACTGCTCCACTTCGGCGCTCTCCCCGCGCGCGGGGGGCAGCTCGGCACGTTGGTGAATTCGAGCGGCTTTTCCAGGGTCCGTCCTCGTTCATTCCGACGTTTGGCGGGGTCACGGGAACAGATCCTCGATACGGCAACCGAAGTAGGAGGCGAACTTCCTTGCGTTCTCCACCGTAATCGTCCGGTAGCGCCCTCGGGCGACATCGCTGACGTAGGGCTGCGTCAGCCCGAGGGCCTTCGCGAGGTTCACCTGCGTGACGCCGGTCAGCGCCATCGCTCTTGCCACGCGATTGGAACCCGGCTCCAAGCGGAGCACCGCGAGTTGCTGCTCGGTGAGACTCGGGCCACCGACGCCAGAACCGGCCAGCGCACGCTGCGTCACTCCTTCGGCGTTTCCTCCTGCGCCTTGGCCGCTCGCCGCGGGGCCCAGTAGTTCCGCATCCGCTCGGCGACCGCCCTGCGCTGCTCCTCCGTCATCGCACGCTTCCGCTTCGCGACCACCTTGCGCGCCTGCTTCGTGCCGCGGCCGGCGACCGGCGGCGCATTCCCTTCTATCGCCTCGATTGCACGCTAAATGGCAACGAGTTGCCTCCTGAGCGACTGCTCCTCGTTCCGTAGCGCGTCCAGGATTCCGCTCTTCGACATCGTGACCTGCTTCCTTCGATACGATCCGCCACCGATCGCGCCAGTCCCCCGAAACACACGAACATCCACTACCACCGCTGACCGCCGTCCGGCCGGCGAAGTCTGTTTCGCTACCGGCGCAACGCGCCGAATTCTCTCACAGCGGCCCCTGCTTCGGCCCCCGCTTGCTGAGAATACTTGACCGCTGCACGCATCTCGGCGGCGTTCCCACCCCGACTCGACCGAAACCGACTCGCCGATGACCCACTCCGCGCCTGCCGGCTCGACCTGCTCGACCACCGCCTCTTCTTCGTCCGTTTCGCCTTCGACGATGTGCAGTTCTGGGGGTATCGCGATCCCGGCCTGTCCCCCGTTACCATTCGGCCTGCCGGATATTGTCCAGCCGGCAGCCCCAGTTAAAACGGCACCAAGACCCGGTTCGTCTAGGGCCTGTTATTAAGCTGGAAATAAGTATCCTGACCTCACAGTATGCCGAAATATGAGGAAATCAAACCGGAAATTACCTGTATGCTGTCAGGCAACCAATGACCCTATTATTAAGCTGGAAATAAGTTACCTGACACTATATAATGGAGAGTGTGAGGAAACGCGATGGTCGTTCGCTTGACCACAAGGCACTCGAAGACATTCGCATACAGGCAGTACAGCGGGTTGAAGCCGGGGAAGCCCCCTCCGCGGTGATGCGGGTGATGGGATTCGCCCGCACTGTAATCTATGACTGGCTGAACAAGTATCGCGCCGGTGGTATCGAGGCGCTGCGGGCGTTGCCGATTCCGGGACGGCCACCCAAGCTGACGGACCAGCAGCGCGCCTGGGTGTATCGCACGGTGACGCAGAACAACCCGCTGCAGTTGCAGTTCGAGTTCGCCCTCTGGACGCGGGCGATGGTCCGACACCTGATTCGGCAGCACTGCGGCGTGACCCTGAGCCTGGCCTCAGTTGGGCGGCTCTTGCGCTCGCTGGGGCTCACGCCCCAGCGGCCGGTTCGCCGGGCGATTGAACAGGTGCCCGCCAAGGTCCGGGAGTGGCTGACGGTCGACTATCCTGCGATTCAGGCGAAAGCCCGTAAGGCAGGCGCGCAGATTTTCTTTGCGGACGAAGCGGGCGTGCGGTCGAACAGCCATCATTCGGGCACCACGTGGGCGCCGATGGGCCAAACACCGGTGGTGCCGGCGACTGGCAAACGGTTCGGGCTCAATCTGGTGTCGGCGGTGAGTCCGCAGGGCGTGTTGCGGTTCATGGTGGTCGACGGGCGGATGACGGCGGTGCGCTTCATCGCATTTCTGAAGCGCTTACTGCACAATCAGACGCAGCCGATTTTCCTCATCGTCGATCAGCATTCCTCGCACCGGGCGAAAGCGGTCCAGGAGTTCGTAGCGTCGACGGACGGCCACCTTGAGCTGTTCTTCCTGCCGCCGTACTCCCCGGAACTCAATCCGGATGAACTCGTGTGGAACCATCTGAAGACACACGGGGTTCGCAAACGCCTGCTGCAGACGCCGCAGGAACTCAAACGCTACGTCCTCGGCCACATGCGGTCCTTACAGCGGACGCCAGCCCTGTTGCGTGGGTTCTTCAAGAAGCCGAGCCTGCGCTATATCACCGCATAGTGTCACCATACTAATGCGGTCCTTAATAATAACACTTACCTCTGCGCGTCGAAGATGAGCACGAAGTGGATGAAGCCGATGAACATCACATCCAGCTTCTCGAATCGGGAGAATATCCGGCGATAGCCCTTCAGCCGGCGGAACAGACGCTCGACCTCGTTACGTCGCTTGTACATCTCCCGGTCGTACTCCCACGGGTCCGTCCGAGTCTTGAGCGGCGGCACCACGGGTGTGAACCCCAGGTCCAGCGCCAGTTGGCGAGTTTCGTCGCCCTGGTACGCGCGGTCCATCACCAAGGCCATATTGTCATCCTGCGGCCCCATGCTGGCCAGGAGCTTTCGGCCTTCCGGGCTGTCGTGGGCCTGGCCGGGCGAGAGCGCGAACGTCAGTGCCGTTCGAGCATCCGCGACAACCAGATGAATCTTGGTGGTCCACCCGCCGCAGGACTTGCCGATGGCTTGGGGGCCGTTTTTTTTCGAGCCCCCGTGCCGTCGGGATGGACCTTGACGACGGTGCTGTCCAGCGACACCGCCTCCAGCTTGATACGGATCAACTGGGCGCGTTGCAGGTGTTCGAAGACCCGGTCGAGCACCCCGTTCTTGGACCAACGATTCATACGGGTGTAGATCGTGTGCCAGTTCCCAAAGCGCTTCGGCAACCCTCGCCACTTGCACCCCTGCTCGGCGACGTACAGGATCGCGTTGAGCACCTGCAAATTGGGCATGCTGACATTGCCACGCTGTCGCGGGAGGCAGGGCTCGATGCGTGCGTACTGCGTCTCGGTGAGCTCCATCCAGCAACGATATCACGAACCGCCCAATAGTGTTAACAGGCCCTAGTGCACGGAGGGCCATTCTCGCGCCCGCGGGTTCTTCCAAGGCGCCATGGGCTGGCCGCTTCGGTCCGTGCGGGTCTTGATGATCTCTCTGGACATCGTTGACTCAATACCGCTACACACCGCTCGTTCCCGGTCCAGGATTAGTCCTCTGCCGTTGTAGTCGTTCTCCCAGAGCAGTTCCTGCCGGCACTCGATGACTGCCGCTCGTTCGGCCATCACGCGTGGATGCATGTGCAGCCACCGCAGAAACTCGAGAGCGTCTGCGGTCCGGCGCCACAATTCTCCGTACTCCCGGACGTACACCTTGGCAGTTTCCACCCCTTGCCAGTTGCTGCCCTCCCAGATTGACAGCGGCATCGGGTCCGAATTGCCGCAGAGGATTTCGGCGATGTACGGATTGTCGACGAAGCCGCGCCGCAGGCCGGTCGCCGCCTCGGCCCACTTCTGTTTCTGGAGGTGGAGCAGGCCGAGCTCGTAGCGGTACGGCGGGTACTCGTCGGCGTGTTTCCTGAGAACCTTGCCGGCCTTGGTCCGGTGTCCGGCCCGCAAGTACTCGGAACCGATGCTCAGACGCACGCCCTGGTTGTCGTTCGGATTCCACCGGAGCAGCTGCTCCATCAGGCGTATGGCTTCGGTCCGTTTTCCCGTTTTCAGTCGTACGAGGGCCAACCCGTACGCTGCTCGCAGGAACGGCCGGTTGTCGAGTCGGATCCACTCGATCCGTCCGTCGAAGTCGGTTGGCAGGGCCTTGCTACCGATCTCGAAGGCTCTCTCGTACTCCGCTGCGGCTTCTTGTAGCTGCTCGCTCTCCAGTAGCACGCTTCCGAGATGGGCGCGGGCATCGATGTGCTCGGGCGCTGCCTCCGTCAGCTCTCTGAGGCGGCTCGCCAGCTCGATCAAGGTCATCCGGCCTCTGTCTGCTTCCTCGAGCAGGTCGCACAGCGCGAGCGTGGCACGTTCGTCGGCTTCCGAAGCCTCGAACTCCGCTTCGTTGTCCTCGATGGTTACGCTGGCTGGCATGTTTCTTCTCCGATGTTGACTGATCGAACTCTTTGGTCGTGCCGGCCTGCCGACCTTCCGGGGCGGCCTTCCGGCCAGGATAGCGGCGTCCCGGCATCGGACATCGACGCGGGAGAGGAAGACGCCGCTGGTCCGGCCGGCGCAGGCTCTCGGTTGATCAGCTCCTTCAGTTCCTTGCCGGGCTTGAAGTAGGCGACCCGCTTCGACGGCACGTCCACCCGATCGCCGGTCCTGGGGTTGCGGCCCCTGTGCGGCTCGCGGCGCCGGAGGCGAAAACTGCCAAAGCCGCGGAGTTCGACCTTCTCCCCCCGGTGAACCGCGTGCACGAAGTTGCCGAACACGGTCTCGACGATGACTTCCGCGCGCTTCTTCGTGAGGTCGGCGACATCGGCCACCATCTCCACGAGCGCCGCCTTCGTCAGAGTGCCGCCGGTCACGGGTTGATCTTGCGTCAGAGGGGCTGCTCCGGGCGCCAGGCGAGATCGTCGCCGCCCAGCGGCGACCTGCGCGGGAGCGATAATAGCAGCGGCGCCATGGTGAACCCGGCGGCGGCCGCGGGCACGACGGCCGAGGAGCCCGCCTTACCGTAGGCGCCGGGCGATGTTCGGAGGGACCGTCCAGAACCTCTGGCTGCCACGTACGTGGATTGGCTTACGTAACGGCCGCGGATTTGCCATCACGAACCCGTAGCACGGCCGCCCGTCGAACAAGTAGTCATCGCTCTCCTCGACGCAGTCCACCAACTCCACCGTCCCAAGGACCGTACCGTTCGGCGACTCGCGGCAGGCGTTCCACGTGGCGGCATCCTCAAGCATGGCGGCAAGCCGCCGCCAATCGCCCTCTGGCTTTTGCGAGGAGTGGATCGCGATGCGCCCGCGCACACGGGTGCTCCATCTGCGATTCTCTACTCGCTTCCGACCGCTGATGATGGCCCATGCCCAGGGCTGACGCACGGTTAGAGCATTCTTGGTGAATCAACTCCGTGACGTAATTGCGATGCCTTTCGGGGTCAGCCGGACGGCGGGGTTGTTCGTGGTCCCCTCGTCGCCGACTGTGGCGAACAGGGTGAGCTGACTCGCGTTTTCAAGCTCTGGTTGCGTACATGCTGGTCGCTCGTGGAACGTGGTGAGCAGCCCGACCTTGATCGCTTCGTTGCGCAGCGTCTCGGGATCGTAGAGGCCGAGGCCTCCGCGGATCGTCCACCAGAGCTTCTTGCGCCGCTGTAGTGGGGCGTTGTCGATCGCGCGGACAGCCGCGATGATGCCTTGGTGGCGGGGGATTCCCCGGATCCGCACGCGGTGATCGAGCACGGCTCTGATGAGGTGTGGGGCATCGGACAGCCATTCGCCGGGCGCGACCAGGGGACCATTCTGCACGATGATGTGAGCCACGAGAGTATTCTGCGCGAGTGGGCCGGCACCTGGCCACCGGTATTCTCCGGTCAGGTTGATGTGTTCCCATCCGAGCGGCGAGACGTGGGCCAGGAATTTCGGCCGGGACGTCGAGGCCGGCGTTCTTCCTGGTGAGGACGGCCTCACCGAGCTTCAGCGTGTTCCAGTATGACCAGCATCGTATGACAAGTGACCGTGGGCGAGACGGCGGCGGTCGGGGTCCAGCACGCCGTCTGCTTTCCATAATCAGAGGCTCGCCAGGAAGGCCAACAGCGAGGAGTCGGCCTTGAACCGCTGCGTTCGTTGACCGAGCGGTCGAGTTTTCGCAGAGCGTCTTCCTTGAGTTGCAGGTCCGCCTCGACGTATTGATGGGTGGTTTCGAGTCGCTCGTGGCCGAGCCACAGCGCGATGGTCGCCATGTCGACGCCGGCCTGGAGCAGGTGCATCGCGGTAGTGTGGCGGACGACGTGCGGCGACACGCGCTTGGCGGCCAGGCTCGGACATCGCTCGCGAGCTCGCCAGCAGGCCTGATCGAGCAGATGGGTGACGCCCTGCCTCGTCAGGCGGTCACCGCGCGCGTTGCGGAACGCATAGTCGGGCGCGGCTTCGCCTTCTTCGTCGAACCACTGGCGCAGGCAGCGGCTGGTCCTGGTCCACAGGGGAACCGTTCGCTCCTTGCGGCCCTTTCCGAAAAGCTGGACGACCGCGGTGGCGCCGAAGCGTACGTGGGAGAGCCGCGCGGTAATGAGTTCGGAGACCCGCGCCCCGGTGTTGTACAGCGTCAGCAGGAGGGCGTGGTCCCGCCGTCCGCCGTGGGTCGAACGGTCACAGCCTGCCAGGATGGCGTCCATTTCCGCACGCGTCAGGTAGGCGACCTGTCGTCGTGGCGTGCGTTTGCGGGGAATGGCCAGGACGCGAGACGCCAGGTCGACGCACTCGGGCGTACGTAGCGCTGCGAACCGGACGAAGGAGCGGACGGCACCCAGACGCGCATTGCGCGACGCAATGCAGTTGGCGCGGTCTTCTTCGAGGTGGTCGAGAAACGCCAGGATGACGGGAGCATCGAGGTCGTCGAGCGTCAGCACTTCGGGCCTGCGCTGACGGTGCTGCTCCAGAAACGTCAGCAGCAGGCGAAAGGCGTCGCGGTAGGCGTGGATGGTCTGTGGGCTGACGGCCTTCTGCTGCAGGAGATGGTCGGCGAAGAACGCACGGAGCAATGGACCGAGCGGGGCACGGACAGTCATGGCGCCCCCTTCCCGTCGACGAACGCCTCGAACCGCGCGGCGGCCGGTTCGAGCACCGGCGGCGTGGCCGTCAGATACCAGTAGGTATTTTGCGGGCTGACGTGGCCGAGGTAGACGGCGAGCGCGGGGAGCCGATCGCGGACCACGACTCCTTGCTGCGACCAAGCGGCGAGCCTGCCTACGGCGAAGCTGTGGCGCAGCTTGTGCAGGCTGACGCCTGGGGTGCCGACCGGCAGTTAGCCCGGATCATGCACCAAGGGAGGTTGCCCCAAGCGTAGTGGAAAGTCGGTGGCGACTCCTGCCCGGCTGTGGTATCAGTCGGGTGTGTTCAAAAGGAGGAGAGGCCACCGATGAAGAAACCGTACAAGATCGTTTCGGGCGCGTCCGCGCCGAACCGCCGGGAACTGGCGGACTGGCTGGCGAAGGACGGGCAACTGCTGATCCCGCTGGTCGAACTGCTGGAGAAGGGCGAGCGAGCCATCGACGAGGTGATCGACGTGATGGGCCGGGCGACCATCGAGGCCGTCCTGCGGATGAGCGCCGAGCAGGTGGCGGGGCCGAAGGAGCAGGGACGGCGCGACGCCGACCGGGATCTGTACTGGCACGGGGTGCAGGCGGGACGTGTGGCATTGAAGGAGCGGCAGTTGCGGGTCGACAAGCCGCGGCTGCGCAAGAAGCGGCCGCGGGCCGATGAGCCGGGCGAGGTGGAGATTCCGGCGTATACGGCGTTGCAGGCGGATCAGCCACTGGCCGACCGGATGCTGGAGCTGGTGCTGCAGGGCGTGTCGACGCGCAAGTACGAGAAGGTGCTGCCGGCGCTGGCCGACCAGGTGGGGGTGAGCAAGTCGGAGGTCTCGCGGGAGACCATCGAGGCGGGGACGCGCGTTCTGAAGGAGTTGGCCGAACGGGACCTGGGCAAGTTGGACGTGCTGGTCGTCTACCTCGACGGGATCGTGTTCGGGAACTACCACGTGGTGGCGGCGGTCGGTGTGGATGCGGATGGTCGTAAGCACGTGCTGGGGCTTTGCGGCGGGGCATCGGAGAACACGGAGGTCACCGCTGGCCTGCTCGAAGATCTGGTGACGCGGGGCCTGCGGGCTGACCGGCGGCGTCTGTTCGTCATCGACGGCGCCAAGGCGCTGCGGCAGGCCATCGGGCGGGTGTTCGGGTCGGCGAACCTGGTGCAACGTTGTAGAAACCACAAGGTAAGGAACGTCTTGGGTCATCTGCCGAAAGAGCAGCACGAGCAGGCGCGTTCGACGCTTCGGGCGGCGTGGAAGCTGGACGCCGACGAGGGCATCCGGAAGCTGGAGCAGTACGCCTCGTGGCTGGAGCGGGAGTGGCCGTCGGCGGCGGCGAGCCTGCGCGAAGGGCTCTCGGAGTTGTTCACGGTCAATCGCCTTGGGCTGCCGAAGCCGCTGCGCCGCTGCCTGACGACGACGAACATCATCGACTCGTCGCACGCGGGCGTTCGCCAGCACACGAATCGGGTGAGTCGCTGGCAGAGCGAGGAGATGGCGGTGCGGTGGGCCGCGGTGACGTTCCGAGAGACGGAGAAGCACTATCGCCGCATCACGGGCTATGAGCATCTCTGGATGCTGAAGGCGCACCTCGACGAAGAGAATGGCGCCCTTGCCGAATTGCAGAAGGCGGGGTAATGTGTGTCTGTCGCTGCCGACTTTCAACTACTGGCGGGACACCCTCCACCAAGGGCCCGATCCAGGTAGAGACACAAGAGCCTCCGTATGGTAAAAATGCAGTATACACAGGCATTTTAGCCACCACGGAGGCCCCTGCGTGACGACCGACACTGTGCCACAGACTGTTCTGTTCCCGGATCTGTTCGACAAGCCACTGTTCGCCAAGTTCAACTAGGAGTCTGCGCCGCAGAAAAACAGATGCGACAATTGTAGGCGAGCCGACGACGGAAGGACTCGATGTCGACCACATTCCGCCCCTATGTGCCTGACCAGTCGCTGCTGTTGCCGCCCGACGTTCGGGAGTGGCTGCCGGAGGGCCACTTGGCGCACCATGTCAGCGATCTGGTGGACGGTCTGGATCTGACGGCGTTCTACGCTCTGTACGAGGGGGACGGCCGTCGCAACGCGCCGTATGAGCCTCGGATGATGGTGAAGGTGCTGCTCTACGCCTACGCGACGGGGGTGTTCTCGTCGCGCCGGGTCGCTCGGAAGCTGGAAGAGGACGTTGCGTTCCGGGTGCTGGCGGCGGGCAACTTTCCGCAACACCGGACGCTGTGCGAGTTTCGGCGTCGGCACTTGGCGGATTTCCAGACGCTGTTCGTGGAGGTGGTCCGTCTGGCGCAGGAGTTGGGTCTGGCGCGCTTGGGGAAGCTGTCGATCGACGGGACGAAGGTGCGTGCGAACGCGAGTAAGCGCAAGGCGATGAGCTACGACCGGATGCAGGAAGAGGAACAGCGCCTGGAAAGCGAGATCGAGGCGCTGTTGCGCAAGGCGGACGCGGTTGACGAGGCCGAGGATGCGCGCTTGGGCGCGGAGGTTCGGGGCGACGATCTGCCGGCGGAGTTGCGTCGGCGAGAAGCGCGTCTGGCGGCGATCCGGGAAGCGAAGGCGCGTCTGGAAGCGGCGGCTCGGGCGGCGGACGCCGCGCGGGGTCGGCAGCCGGGGCAGGATCGGAACCCGAAGGGCGGTCCACCGTACAAGCGGGCGTATGGCGAGCCGGACGAGAAGGCGCAGAGCAACTTCACGGACCCGGAAAGCTCGATCATGAAGACGAGCAACGAGGGATTCCAGCAGTGCTACAACGCGCAGGTGACGGTGGACGCGGAGCACCAGTTGGTGGTGGCGACGGACCTGACGGCGAACGCGAGCGACCAGGGTGAGTTGCCGGTGTTGCTCGACGCGGTGAAGGAGACGTTCGACGCGCAGCCGGAGACGGTGCTGGCCGACGCGGGGTACTGCAACGAGCGGGACCTGACGGACTTGGAGAAGCGGGGCATTGACGGGTATGTGGCGCTGGGCCGGGAGGGCAAGCAGACGGCTACCCGCGATCTGAAGGCCCATCCGGCGACGGGTCGCATGGTGGAGAAGCTGGCGACGCCGGCGGGCCGCACGGCGTATGCGGAGCGCAAGTGGTTGTCGGAGGCTCCCAACGGCTGGATCAAGCACGTGCTGGGGTTTCGGCGCTTCAGCCTGCGTGGGCTGGCGAAGGTGCGGTGCGAGTGGGACCTGGTGTGCCTGGCGTTGAACGTCAAGCGCCTGCAGCCGCTGATGGCGGCGTAGAAGGCGGGAGATGAGGCTCCCGACGGCGACAAATCGACGCGGATCGCGGTCTCTGGCGGGCCATGCGGCCCGCGAGGACCGAAATTCGCCATCTGTTCGCCAACTACCGAAAATCTATCCCGCCCTGCCGACCGGCGAAGTCGCCCCGACACGTGACTCAGGTCGTGGGCCGGCGACTCGTTCTGTGCCGCAAATCTCCTGCGGCGCAGACTCCTAGGAGCAGGCAAGCTCCGACGGCGGGGCGGTCCTGCTCAAGGCGGCCGAGCGCGTGTACGGGTTGGTCAAGGCGTTCGCCCGGTGCCTGAGCGACAAGCGCGCGCCGGAGAAGATTCGGCACACGCTCGCGGACCTGATCGGCCAGCGCATCTTCGGCATCGCCTGCGGCCATCCCGACTGCAACGATGCCGAGCACCTCGCCGACGACCCCATCCACAAGCTGCTGCTCGGCCGCGACCCGGTGGCGGGCGAGTCACTGGCCTCGCAGCCGACGCTGTCGCGGTTCGAGAACGCAGCCGGCCGCGGCGCGCTCTACGACATGGGGTGCGAGTTGGCGGCGCGTGTTGTCGAGCGCCACCGCCGCCGGCTGGGGCGGGTTCGGCGCATCACGATCGATCTGGACCCGACCGACGACCCGACGCACGGCGCCCAGCAGTACAGCCTCTTCAATGGGTACTATGACAACTGGTGTTATTAAGCTGGAAATAAGTTACCTGACACTATATAATGGAGAGTGTGAGGAAACGCGATGGTCGTTCGCTTGACCACAAGGCACTCGAAGACATTCGCATACAGGCAGTACAGCGGGTTGAAGCCGGGGAAGCCCCCTCCGCGGTGATGCGGGTGATGGGATTCGCCCGCACTGTAATCTATGACTGGCTGAACAAGTATCGCGCCGGTGGTATCGAGGCGCTGCGGGCGTTGCCGATTCCGGGACGGCCACCCAAGCTGACGGAGCAGCAGCGCGCCTGGGTGTATCGCACGGTGACGCAGAACAACCCGCTGCAGTTGCAGTTCGAGTTCGCCCTCTGGACGCGGGCGATGGTCCGACACCTGATTCGGCAGCACTGCGGCGTGACCCTGAGCCTGGCCTCAGTTGGGCGGCTCTTGCGCTCGCTGGGGCTCACGCCCCAGCGGCCGGTTCGCCGGGCGATTGAACAGGTGCCCGCCAAGGTCCGGGAGTGGCTGACGGTCGACTATCCTGCGATTCAGGCGAAAGCCCGTAAGGCAGGCGCGCAGATTTTCTTTGCGGACGAAGCGGGCGTGCGGTCGAACAGCCATCATTCGGGCACCACGTGGGCGCCGATGGGCCAAACACCGGTGGTGCCGGCGACTGGCAAACGGTTCGGGCTCAATCTGGTGTCGGCGGTGAGTCCGCAGGGCGTGTTGCGGTTCATGGTGGTCGACGGGCGGATGACGGCGGTGCGCTTCATCGCATTTCTGAAGCGCTTACTGCACAATCAGACGCAGCCGATTTTCCTCATCGTCGATCAGCATTCCTCGCACCGGGCGAAAGCGGTCCAGGAGTTCGTAGCGTCGACGGACGGCCACCTTGAGCTGTTCTTCCTGCCGCCGTACTCCCCGGAACTCAATCCGGATGAACTCGTGTGGAACCATCTGAAGACACACGGGGTTCGCAAACGCCTGCTGCAGACGCCGCAGGAACTCAAACGCTACGTCCTCGGCCACATGCGGTCCTTACAGCGGACGCCAGCCCTGTTGCGTGGGTTCTTCAAGAAGCCGAGCCTGCGCTATATCACCGCATAGTGTCACCATACTAATGCGGTCCTTAATACTTGCCGCTGCTCGCGTTCCTGACGTTCGACCGCGAACCCGAGCAGTATCTGTGTTCGGCGGTGTTGCGGCACGGCAAGGCGGTCGCCTCCGAAGGGGGCGTGGCCCTGTTGGCACGGCTGCTGCCGCTGCTGCGCTGCGCGTTTCCACGGGCGCGCTTTCTGGTTCGGCTCGACGGCGGCTTTGCGTCCCCGGCGCTGTTCGACTTCCTGGGTGCACAGCCGCGGCTCGACTACGTGGTGGCGATGGCGAGCAACGCCGTGTTGCTGCGGCACGCCGAGCCGGCGATGCTGGTGGCGCGGGCGCGCAGCGAGCAGACCGAGCATCTCTACATGGACACCGACTATGCGGCGGGCACGTGGAGCGCCGCGCGCCGGGTCATCATCAAGGCCGAAGTCGTCCGTCTCGGGGACCGCGAGCCGCGGGACAACCCGCGTTTCGTGGTGACGAACATGCGGCAGACGCCGCGTTTTCTCTACGAGAAGGTCTACTGCGCCCGTGGCGACGTCGAGAACCGGATCAAGGAACTCAAGGACCTGCAGCTCGACCGCACGAGCTGCTGCAGACTCCGGGCGAACCAGTTGCGCGTTTTTCTGACCGCCGCAGCCTACGTGCTCATGCAGGAACTGCGGTTGCACGCGGCGCGCACCGCGTGTGCCCGAACCCAGGTGATGTGGCTGCGCGATCGGCTGCTCAAGCTCAGCGTCCACGTCGTCAGCTCCGTCCGCCGCCTCGTCCTGCATCTGCCGCGCTCGACGCCGAATCTCGACGCGTGGCGCAAGATCGCCCTTTCCCTCGGGGCGCGCGCCGGGTAACGCGTCCAACGCGAGTCTGGACCCGCGTGCACGCCCGCCATCACGGCGAAGCTGTCTTTGGCCAGCCCTCCATGACGCTCATCGTGCGTCGTATTGCTGCTCGACCACGCCATCGCCGGTCGACGGCGTGATCCAGACGCTTGTGCCGCCCGATTCGCGGGCCGATCACACCCTGCCGGTGGTCGGTCACGACCCCTCAGTAGAGTCGAGGGGAGGCGCGTAGCCGGTAGGGCATCGGTGGCTCATCCGGTGCTTTCGCAACCGGGCCGCAGACCGATTCCCATGGGCACGTTTCCTCCCCCCGCTCTCCGGTAGGGTCGGGAGCTGGCGCGCCGCCGGTAGGGTCCGGTGGATGTTCCGTCGCTTTCGCTCCGGGCCTCAGTCCGGCTCCCGTAGGCACGTTTCCAGCTCCCGCCTCGTCAGTAGGGTCGAGAACTGGCGCGCCGCCGGTAGGGTCCGGTGGATGCTCCGTCGCTTTCGCTCCGGGCCTCAGTCCGGCTCCCGTGAGCACGTTTCCAGCTCCCGCCTCGTCAAACCCAGCGTGCCGCTTTACGGCACTGGGCTTTCCTGTTGGCTTCGTCCCAAGGTTTATGTGACCGTTCGAGCCGGGAGCGCTTTCGGCAGGTCGCCCCGCCTACTCCACCTCTTCCGGCCGAACCCCAGTCGCCTGGTCAGCCTTCCCCTTGAGATAAAGTCTCCTTCTCAGGTCTTGCACCGCTGGACGTCTTTATCATCCCGTCCTTGCCTTCCGTGTTGTCGGAGACCCGCCAGCAGCAGGGCGCCTTCGCTCCACGGGAATTACCCCACCTCCACGCTGTCGGGTCGGAGGAGGCGCGCCCCGCGGGCGCTGGCCTCCGTCCGCCGCTCAAACGGTACGTGCGGTTTTCCCGCATACCGCTTTCACGAAGACGTCTTCGCGTGATGAGGACCGATGGAGGAATCAAAGAGTGGACCATCCTCCGGCCCGTCGGGTTCAGCCCAGTCGGCAAGTCTCCTCGGTCGCTGATGTTGGGGTCTTTCACTCATGGAACTGTCCACCTCAGCGCCCTTGCTCATCTCACCGTCCTGTCTGGTCCCGACCGTCTTCGCCGGCCGCCTTCCCCAACCCACTCGGTTGCCGCCCCCTGACGGTCACGCGGCTTTCACCGCGCTTCAGGTACTATTCGGCCGTCCGACTCCTCGACGAGCATCCCTTCCCACTTCGCTCTCGCTTATAGGGTCAGTTGCCGCGGCGCCACCCGCGGACCCGCCGAGGTCTCCCAGGGTCACGCACTGGTCTTCCATACCGTGCCGCCCGCAAACACCTTGGTGCGGTGGGTGGATGAGATCGCCTTCGCCTCTGTAGTGCAGGCTCGACCTTGCCCCACCTTTGGCCGACCGGTTCGTCATGGGGTCGCCCCCTCGACTACGGCCCGGTACTGCTCCGCAAACCCTTCGGACCCCACCTCACGGTGGGCGCCCTGTCCTCCGCAGTTCCGTCGTGGCGGCTCCAGGTCCACCTTGGCTGTGTCCGGCTTTCGCCTGCGTGCCCGTGTAGGTGTCTCCATACCTGCCACCTGCGGCCGGCGAGGCATTACCCCCGCCTTTGGATACGGCCCCCCTCATCCGGGGGCCGGAGGGACTTCAACCCTCCTGACCAGTGCGCTGCCTGGCGCACACTACTCGCCCATCCGCCACCCTCTCGCCTTCGGCCCACTTCCCGGTGTTGCCGGTTATAGAGCCTACCTTGCTCCGGTGATTTCGCACCGGGGCGAGGAGGGCTTCTCCAGTTGCTCGGCCTGTCCTTGTCATCGTGCTGCCGCTATCACCCCGCCGAAGTGGGTCAGCCGTGTCAATCAGCTTTCGGCCGCCCATGCTGCCTTCGCCCCCGGGTTGCGGGCTCGGCCTTCGGAATACATTGTCGAGGCCACCTGTGCGTTCACTCGCGTTACGGCCCGATGACTCGCAATCTCCCCAAGGGAGACCTTGTCGATAGGCTCAGAAATTCGGTTTCTCTCCTCCCTGCTATCCAAGCTACGGGGCTCCTGATTCTTACCCCGGCGGGACTGTCTCCCGCTGAACCGGCCAGCCTTCGCTGGACACACAACCCAGCATGCCGATTTCCGGCACTGGGCTTTCCTGTTGCCTTCGTCTCAAGGGTTATGCGGCCGTTCAAGCCGGGAGTGCTTTCGGCAGGTAGACGACCCGGTATTCGGAGAACAACCCGAGCCCGTCATACAGCCTCTGCCTACTCCACCTCTTCCAGCCAAACCCCAGTCGCCCGCGCTGTCGCATCAGGTGTCGCCGTACCTTCTGTTCGACCCAGTCCTTCACGTGACTGAAGCATCGGCTCGATTGTCCTATGCGGAAGTAATTCGTCCATCCGCGCAGGATTGGGTTGATGAGAGCAATGACCCTTTCAACCGGCTGCGAGCGACGTCGTCGAAACACCTCCTTGAGCCGACGCAGGAGTTTGGTGCGTGCCTTGATTCTCGGCACACAGGCAACCCCCCACTTGCCCCGCTGCGTCCAGGCGCGGCGGATGTTAAACCCAAGGAAGGTAAAGCTCTCGCCCTTTGCGAGATCGACGCGACGCGTCTTGTCACGATTGAGTTCCACGTCGAGTGTGGCCAGTTCCTCCAGAAGCCGCTTGTACACGGCCTTCTCAAGCCACCGCCACCGGCGGTAGCCGTCGATCAGGATCACCAGGTGAGTCGCCCGGGGGAGTCTCACCCCCGGGCGCTCGCAGAACTGTACGTGAACGTCTCCGCTCATACAGCTCCCATCATCCAGCCGCCGGCGTCAACCCCAGCAGATGCCAGTGGGCGAACAGCCGGGGCTCGCGACGAGCAAGGCCACCGAGCCAGTGACTGGCTCGACGGCGATGTCGCCGTAGCCTCTTGTATTTCCGCATGGCCCATCGAACCAACAGGCCATTGAAGTGGCGAAAGACCGGATACAGGGCCGATTTGTAGAAACGGCCGTAGTATTGAATCCACCCTCGAAGGACAGGATTCCACATGCGGGCCAGGTCGTCGATGGCCTTGTCGCTTCGCCGAGGAAGGTGCCGACGTCGCATCGCTTGTCGCATCCGCGTCGCTGCCGCATTGCTCACCGCCGGCGCGAAGTTGATGAAGTACTTACCCCACCGATTCTTCGACCGACGCGCGCGAAACGTGTACCCCAAGAAGGTGAACTGCTCCGTGGGATACTGCCCCGGCCGGTCGTCATCCTTGCAGTAGACGATGTGCGTCTTCTCCGGATGGACCTCCAGCCGGCATTGCGCCAGACGACGTTTGATGTGCGACAGGACCTGCTGCGCCTGCGTCTCCGTCCGACAGTGCGCGACGATATCATCCGCGTACCTCTCGAACGGAACGTCCGGGTGCGTTGACCGCATCCAGTCGTCGAACGCGAGGTGCAAGAAGATGTTGGCCAGGAGCGGGCTCGCGACGCCCCCTTGGGGCGTTCCCATCGTGCGCGGCACCAGGGTTCCGTTTTCCTGCTGCATGGGAGCGGTCAGCCACCGCTGCACATAGAGCAGAATCCACCGGCACCGGGTGTACTTCCTGACCGCGCGCATGACGAGCGCGTGGTCCAGGTTGTCAAAGAAGCCGCGGATATCCAGATCGATCACCCAGTCATAACGCCAGCATCTCAGAGATCCCCTCATTTTCTCATATGAACAAATAGAGCAAAATCCTCCGTTTCACATTAGGAAAGTTGGAAAGGTGCGCACTTTGAATTAGAATATGGTTGCATGCATAAACATCAAGACCGGCCAGCCTCATCCCGGCAATGGCTCCGGAGACACGACATCCTGAACTTCATCACCACCTTGTACGAAGGCGACCTGCATGCCAAACGGGTGCTGTCCTTGGCCAACGCAACCCAGGGCGTGCTGACGAGCGCTTCGCTGGCAATCCATGCCGTGGGGCGCGGCTTGGCCCAGGCCATGGGCACGTTGACCAAGCATGGCGTGAAGCAGGTGGATCGGCTGCTGAGCAATCGAGGCGTCGACGTCTGGGCCTTCTTCGCATACTGGACGCCGTTCATCGTCGCCGCCCGCACCGAAGTGGTCGTTGCGCTGGATTGGACCAGCTTCGCGGCCGACGGGCAGGACACGATCGTGCTGTCGATGGTGACTGGCCATGGGCGCGCAACGCCCCTTCTGTGGAAGACGGTGGCGTCCTCGACGCTGAAGGGTAATCAGCGGCGCTATGAGTATGAGCTACTGTGCCGGTTGCGGGAGGTGCTGCCGGCCGGGGTGAAAGTCACCCTCGTGGCGGACCGGGGCTTTGGGGACTGCAAGCTGTTCTACGCGTTGACGATGGAGCTGGCCTTCGAATACGTGATTCGGTTGCGTGGAGACATCTACGTGACGAGTGCGGGGGGCGAGCGGCGAACGGCCGCCGCGTGGGTCGGCGCCGGGGGGCGTGCGCGGCGGTTGGTGGGTGCTCGGGTGACCGACACGTACGAGCTGCCGGTCGGCGCGGTCGTGTGCGTACAGGATCCGAAGATGGACGAACCGTGGTGCCTGGTGGCCAGCGAAGCGAAGGTCCCGACGCGGGTCCTGATTCGCTACTACGGCAAGCGCTGGGGGATTGAGGCGGGCTTTCGGGACATCAAGGATATGCGCTTCGGGATGGGGCTTTCTTCGATGCATGTTTCGCGCCCGGACCGGCGGGACCGCCTGTTGTTGATCAGTGCGTTGGCGGTCGCCGTGCTGTCGTTGCTGGGTGCGGCGGGCGAGCGCATCGGTTATGACCGCTGGTTGAAGGCGAACACGGTGAAGCGGCGGACGCATTCGTTGTTTCGGCAGGGGCTGATGCTGTACCACCATCTCCCCAATTGGCCCGAGGATCGGATTCGTCCGTTGATGGAGACGTTCGGAAACATGCTCATGGAACAGCGGGTGTGTCGCGAGGTTTTCGGCGTGATCTGATGCTGGCAAAATGAGGGGATGCATGAGCTGCGGCCCGGTTGCGAAAGCACCGGATGAGCCACCGACCCCCACCGGCTCCGCGCATCCCCTCGACTCTACTGGGACAGCAGCAAAACGGAGACCGACATATGAAACTCGCACCGCCTCCACTCGCCATCGGTCCCAACGACGGATTCGAGAGAGGATAGACCTCTTCGGGTAGCTGGATGATGACGGACGGCGCTCCTCGCTGACGGAGAGCGCGAACGACCTGCACGTGCTGACCGAAGAGCGGGTGATGGCGGTAGTGAACCTGGCTCAGCTGCGAATGATGAGCAGTGTGTTGAGGCCTTGCGCCATGCGTTTGCCGTCCATCTGCTCGAGGCCGGCACCGACCTGCGCACCATCCAGCTCCTGCTCGGGCATCGGAGTCTGGCGACCACGGCGCAGTACCTGCGGATCGCGACCACCACGGTCTGCTCGACCGCGAGTCCGCTGGATCTGCTCCCACGGCCCGTTGGAACGCGGGACTCGGCCATCAGAGCGTAGACGGCCGAGCGGGACAGGGCGGTCATCCCCGTCACGTCGCGGAGCGTGAGAAGTCCTGTGGTCATATGTGCTTCCTCCCGTTGTCCGGCCCGGACGCTCCGAGGCGGCATCGCGCGGTTTCGCCGGGCACGGCGAGGGCGGAGTGCAGTACACAAGAAGCCCGTACAGCGCACCAAGGCAGGCGTCCGCGAAGTGCTCTCCGCCCTGGTGGTCGGCGCCATCGTCACCAGCCAGCCCGAATACGCCACGACCGCTGCCGAGGTCCGAACGCAGAAGCGGCACCGGGTCTGGTTATGATCTGGCCGTGGCCCTTCGGCTGGCGAGGGAGAGGCGCGGGCGAACTGTCCACGCACGATCTGATTCTCATCTCGCAGCGCGGCGCCACGGATGGCGTTCTCGGTGCCGTCGAATCGTGCCTATCGCTTTGGGCGGATGCGTCTGCGTCTGCCGTGCTCACGTCTCCGTATCCTGTGCCGGCAGCGGTCAGGGCGTGCATGGTTCGGGAATACTTGCTACGGGGGGAGTCGGTTCGACTGCTCGACATACGCGCCGGCCAGCCGGTTTTCGTTCCTGCCGTTCTGGCGAACGTGAGCGGCTCGGACCCCGACCCGGAGACATGGAGATACCTGCTCGACGTCAGCGTTCCGAACGGCTCGCGGCACGCGCAGTATCCAGCCTCGCAAGTCTTCCACTGGCGCCGGGCGCCGGTGCCGTCGAAGCCCTGGGTCGGTCGCTCCGTTCTCGCTGACGCTCCTGCGTTGGCAGCGTTGGCACAGGCTGTCGAACGCTCGCTGATGGGGGAGCACTCGGTAGCCGTCAGCCGCGTCATGGACCTCAGAATTCCGTGGCGGCAAACCCCTCACAAGAAGGGTGACTTCGAGGATTCGCTTCCGGTCGCCCACCTGGTCGGGGATGGCGCCCTGCAGGTTCAGTCGCTCGACCGTGGCATGGAGGCGAAAGGCGACGTCGCGCAGCGTATCGGCGCGGAGCCGGACGCGGCGAGCGTAGAGCTACGTGACCAGTTGCGACGGGACGTGCAGTCCGCGTTCGGCATTCCGGGCGGGCTTCTCCTCGCGGAGAGCGGCAGCGCTCAGTCCACGCGGGAGCTTCGGTCGCTCTGGCTGCGCGCTCGGGTTCAGCCGATGCTCGACCAGCTCGGCGCGGAGCTCGCGCGCGTCTTCGGCGGCCCGGTGTCGTGGTCGCTGCCCTTGCTCGACACCGAACGGCTGGAGGCGGAATCACGACGCCGGCAACGTCGGGCGATAGCGGTCGGCGGCCTGATGGCACACGGCTTGACCCGCGAGGTTGCCGTCAGCCTGTTCGACCAGGAACAGGGGACATGACCCGACGATGGCCTGTGACGGCGCGCTCACCCACCGCGGCCTGACCTTCCGGTGCGAGCTTCCGGCCGGCCATGACGGGCCGTGCAAGACCGGGGCGCTCACCTTCCGGCGAGTTCTTCCGGCATGGGTGGCCGGCGACCTGGCCGACGCCCCGCCCGTCCGACCACGCGAGACCTACCGGAGCCGCGGCCGGAAGCGAGCGCCGAGGACACCTCGCCGAGACGCGCCAGCCCTGGCGCCTGGCGAGTGCGCGTGCCGCGCCTGTGGTCGTCCCTGCGCCGCTTGCACGTGTCCGAGAACCCACAAGAACCACCCGGCGAATCGGCGCTACGATGCCGAGCATCCCGGCCGGAACAAGGAAGCGATCCAGCGGCTGAACGCCGAGCGCCGCGCGATGGGCATCTGCATCACGTGCGGCAAGGCGCCAGCGAGCGGCGAGAAGGGCGGCGGTCGGTGCGCCGAATGCGTCCGCAAGGGTGCTGCCAACGCCTGGCGGGCGCGCCTGGTTCGCCAGGTAATCGGGCACCCGGATTGGGACTGCCAGCACAGCGGGGACGGCGGCGCTTGCGCCGATTGCCGGCGCTGCATCACGCGCTACGTCCGAGAGAACGAGGTCGATCTGCGGGCCGCTGCTCGGGACGCACGGCCGGCTGCGATTGCCGCGGCTGTCGCGAAGCGGGACCGGTGGCACGACCACCACGACGAGGCCGCGGCCGATTCGGCGGATTCGGCTGGCGAGGTTGACCGTGGCGGCGATTCTCGGGACGCCGGAAGGGTCTACGCCGTCCGGTCGTGAGCGGCTGTGCAGGCGATTCTGTGTGAGGCTACAATTGTTCCCCCGCCGGGGCCGCGGCGGTCGAGCCGGCCCGGCGGTGTAGCCTGACCCCAAAGGATCCGATGCCGATCTACGTCGTGATGTCGCCACCTCAGCCGACCGGAAAATCTCTCGTGGCCACGATCCGTGCCAACTTCAACGAGAACGACCGACACGAGGTCCTGCCCGGGGCTTGGGTGGTGCGCAGTCCCTTCGTGACGACTGAACAAGTCCGCGACAGCCTTGGGATCAAGGTCGGAGGGGCCAGCGGGTTCGTCGTTGCAGCGGGTCGCTACACCGGAATCGCCGACAGGACGTTGGTAGAGAAGCTGCAGGTCTGGGGGGGCATGGAATGACGCTTCTCGACTTCCAAGGCGACCAAAACCGGGTGAGCGGCGGAAACGGCGGCGGGTCGGGGGAACATGACGTGCGCCTGCGGCTCCTCGAAGGCGACATGCGCGCTGTCCATGAGAAGCTTGGTCACGTCGCTCTCCGCGAGGACGTACTCAGGCTGAAGCTGTGGGTGCTCGGCGGCGTCATCGGCGGCATGGTCATCGCGGTGAGCCTTGGAATAGCTATCGCGCGGCTATTTCTCTCCGGGCCGAATTGAACGTTCGTTGACGGTGTCGGGTGCTCTCGCCCTGACCCGTTGTGGTATGCGTCGTGGTATACCCTCTCAAGCGCGCAGTATAAGCCCTCTATTTTCAGTCAGTTATCACAATAGTCGGCATCCTTCTCGATGAACCATCCGCATCGGTCCATCAACGGCCGCAACCGGCCGCATCATCCGGTGGTTAACTATGTGGTAAGTCTGGCGCCGCGCCGCGCGACAACGTCAACGTTTCCGGTGGTTCAGTCTGTCGCTTGGCAGTTCCGGCACATCTTCCGTCATCGGCTCCCTCTTCCCGTCAGCCACTCACGTTCGTACAGACGCCGTGAACGATCCGGAGCATTCTTCACTTCTATTCGATCCGTCACGGTCGCGCGCGCCGACACGGCGGAGCGCCTTCGACCGTGACACCGATAACCGTGGTGTCGAGCCGCCGTGGAGACGACACAACCCGCTCGCGAGCCGGTAGCAGCTCGGCCGTCCGTCCGACGTGGGTCCAGCGCAGGGCGGCTCGCTACGAGGGACGCTGGCCAGTCGCTACCCCGCGTGTGACGTGTGAAAGGACACGATCACGTCGACGGCGACCGCGCCATGCCCCAGCCGCTTTCGCCCCGGCTGGTGAGCGGCGCCTTGAGGCGCGTTGGCCTCAGCTTCGCGTCTCGCTCAGCAACTCGCAGTGTCCCGCTGCTTCGTGCATGTCCCTGGACTGACCTCGGCGTGTCCGGCCAAGTCGGCGATCGTCCGCCCACCTCCTCTTCCCGTACCATCCCATCCGACATGCCCACGACCGTTCCAGACAGATCCACCGCCCAGTACGACCATGAACAGCTCCTGGCCACGCTCAACGAACGCCTGCGCGAAGCGGTCACCGCCCCGGACGGACCGATCCTCGTCATCGCCGGTCCCGGGTCCGGAAAAACCCGCGTGATCTGCGCCCGCATCGCCCACCTCGTGCGCACCGGCCGCGGCGAGCCCGCCCGCATCGCGGCCATCACCTTCACCCGCAAGGCGGCCAACGATATGGCGCAACGGCTGCGCACGATGCTCCCCCCCGGCGAGGCGCGCGCCGTGTGGATCTCCACCTTCCACCGCCTGTGCGGCAACCTGCTCCGCGAGCACGGCACCGCTATCGGAGTGCCCGCCGACTTCCGGATCGTCGACGAGGCCGAACGGATGAACGTCATGCGCCAGTGCATGTTCGACGCCAACGTCGACACCCGTGTTCACAAGCCGCAAACGCTGCTGCACCGGATGAGCGTCATCAAGAACCGCATGCAGGTGCCAGCGACCCCCGACAACTGGGACGGGGACGAGCACGCCGTGCGCAACGCACGCCTCTGCGCCGTCTACCAGACCGCGCTCGCCGAGGCCAACGGGCTCGACTTCGACGACCTGCTGCTCGCCACGGTCCGCACGCTGCACGAGCACCCCGACGCGCGCCGCGCCGTCGGCGACCGCTTCCCGCGCGTGCTGGTCGACGAGTACCAGGACACGAACCTCCCGCAGTACGTCCTCGTTCGCCAGCTCGCCGAGGGACATAACGACGTGTTCGTGGTCGGGGACCCGGACCAGGCGATCTACGGCTGGCGGGGCGCCGAGCTGGCGAACATAATGAGCTTCCAGCGCGACTTCCCCGCCGCACGACGGATCGACCTGCAGTTCGCCTACCGCTCCAGCGCGCGCCTGCTCGAGGCCGCCACCGCGATGATCCGCCACAACGCCGACCGTCTCGACCACCGCCTGGGCTCGGCCAACCCACCGGGACTGCCCCCAGCCGTCCACAACGCAGCCGACCCGACGGCCGAGGCGAGCTTCGCCGTCAGCCGCGCCGCCGCGCGAATCGCACGCGACAACGGGTCGGTCGCGATCCTCTACCGCACCAACGCGCAGTCGAGAGCCTTCGAAACCGCCTTCAAGCGGGCCGGCATCCCGTACCGGATCACCGGCGACAAGAGCTTCTACGACCGGCCGGAAATCGGCGACGCGCTCACCTGCCTCCAGGCCGCCTCCAACCCCGACACCGACGACGAGGCGATGCGCCGGTTCGTCGACCTGCCGCCGCAACCGCGCACCGGCCAGAAGGCCGCCGCGCAGATCGACCGCATGCGCGCACCCACGTTCTGGAGCGGCGCGGCGCTGGCCGTGCGCACCGGAACGCTGCCCGACCGCCACACCGCCAACCTGCGGCTGCGTTTCGAGCTCGCCACGGTGCTCGCCGCCGCCGCCCGGCGGCTGCCGCTCGACGACCTCGTCGACATCGTGCTCCACGAGACCGGATACCATCAGGCCGTCGCCGCCTCCGGCGACCCCGACGCGGCCGACCGGCTCGACAACCTGGCCGAGCTCGGTTTCGACGCCGCGGTCTTCCGCCGCGACGCCGGACAAACCGACACGGCAGGCCCCGACGAGCGCCTGCAAGTCCTCGCGGAGTTCCTGGAACACTGTCGGTCGATGCGCGCGCCCAAGCGCGCCGGCGCGGCCGACATTCGCGTGACGCTGTCCACCCTTCACGGAGCCAAGGGGCTCGAGTTCGACACGGTCGTCATCGGCGGCTTCGACGCCGAGCACCTGCCGCACCGCGGCACACTCGTCTCCGCCGACGACAACCAGAGCGCCGTGGAAGAAGAACGCCGGCTGGCGTATGTAGGCATGACACGCGCCCGGTCCGAGTTGTACCTCAGCGTGCCAGCCGTCACCGGGCACGGCGCACGGCAGCGCCCCACCGAGCCATCGCCGTTCCTGACCGAAATCCCCGAGAACCTGAGAACCAGGACGGGCAACGCGTACATGTCCGCAGGACCGCTGGGACCCGAAAGGCCGGTGTTCGCAGTCTGAACACCCACCGAAAGCGTCCTGCAACACCCCCCGCCACCGGCCTCACAGCCCCCGCGCTCTATCGAACACCGGCGCGGACACGACAGAAACCACGGGAGGGGGAGCGGAAAAGAGAAAATGGTGGTGGTGAGAGTAGGTGGGAGTCTGATTCGCTCCCACGACGCCCCGAGCAGAGACCACGCGGCTACTGCTGCGCAGCCCACCCGCACCCCCGTAAGCGCCCCGGCGCAAGCTGGTCCACGCCCACACAGCGGGCGCCCGGACGCGCCCGCGCGAACCATCGCGCCACGCACCGAGATGGCGAACCTCGGTGCCGGAAATCGGCCCGCCGGGTTCGGAGAGCGGGGGGAGGAAACGTGCCTACGGGTCTCGGACTGCGGCCCGGTGCGAAAGAGCCGGACAAGCCACCGCACCCTACCGGTTACGCGCCTCCCCTCGACTCTACAGCGTTCGATCAGGGTCGACACGGGGGCGCAACATGGCCCCTGTACCGCTAGCTGGGGGTCCAAATGGACACCGGCGACGCTCGCTGGCTCAATCGCTCATCGCCAAGCTGCCTGAACAGCGGGCGCATTCCCGATTTCCCGGAGCAGTGCAGTGTGTAGGCAAAGATGGACTGTGAGGCTGGGGGAGGTTGAGCCGGTCTTCGGACAGACGGGGAGGGTGGTACTGGACATTACGGCTCGGACTGCCCATGATGGTGCGTTGAAATGGACAAGAGCGCCATCGACACCCCGAGCCGCGAGATCGATCTTCGCAACATTCCCGTCCACCTGCGCACTGCCCTCCGGCGGGCGCTGGAGTTTGAGGCGCGTGCTCGAGCGCCCAGGTCGGCAGAGGAAGCGGAGCAGTGCGAAGAGCAGCTGCGGGCCATCGCGGACGAGTTCTTCGGCGCCCTCCTCACCCCCGTGCTGCAACGCGCGGTGCGCTCCGCCGCGGTTGGCGACGCGGCGAGCGCCCTCGTGCGCCACCTGCCCCGGCGGATGCGGAGCGACGGCCTGGAGACCGTCAACGTTCGCACCTCCCGGGGCACGACGGTGCCGGTCACGACGCCGTACTACCGCGAGAAACACGCCCGTCGGGCGAAGCGGAGGCCGGGACTCTACCCCGCCTTGGTGGTGCTGGGCATCTACGACCGGTGCACGCCGAAGCTGGCCTCCGATGCAAGCCGCGCGGTCGCCATGCTCAGCTCGCTGGCCGAAGCGCAGGCGCAGCTCCGCTCCGACGGCATCGCCCTGGATATCAAGACCCTCCGCTCGACCGCCTATCGCTACGCTGCGCGGGCCCGAGCGGCCCAGCAGAGCGCGGCGTGCGGCCTGCTGGACCGCGGACCGGCAAGCGGGTGGTCGTCTCCCTCGACGGGGGCCGCGTCCGTGTGAGGCGCAAGAAGCGTGGCCCCAAGACGAAGAAGGGGCGCAACCGATTCCATACCGACTGGAAGGAACCGAAGCTCCTCATCCTGTACGTCGTCGGCGACGACGGGCGACCGTCTCAGACGTGGGCCCCGATCATCGACGGCACGCTCCGGGGACCGGAGGCGGTCTTCGCCCTGCTGTTGTCGTACGCGCGGCAGATCGGCCTCAACGCCGCTGACAAGGTGCTCTTCATCGCCGACGGCGCGCCCTGGATCTGGCAACGCATCCCGCGCCTCATCGCCGCGCTCGGGCTCTCGCCGACACAGGTGCTGGGGCTGATCGACTTCTATCATGCCGCGAAGCAACTCTCCGACGCGGTCAAGCTGCGCCGCTGGAGCGCGACGCAACGCACCCGCTGGCTCAACCGCACGCGGGGGCTGCTCAAGCGAGCACGGGTGGACGAGGTGATCACGGCCCTTGCGGGAGCTGTGCCGCGGGCGCACGGCCGGCAAGATCCGCACGCACCTCAACTACTTCCTGAAGAACCGTCATCGTTTCGCCTACACCACAATGGTCGGGCTCGGGCTTCCGCGGGGCAGCGGTGCCGTCGAAAGCGCCATCCGTCGCGTCATCAATCTCCGCATCAAGGGCGCCTCCATCTATTGGCTACCGGAGAGCGTCGACGCGATTCTTCTCCTGCGGTCTTTCTATAAGTCCGGCAGATGGAACTGTTTGCAGCGGATGGCCATGACGCCGGTGGGTGTGAGCGCGTGACCGGGAAATCGGGAATGCGCCCTGAAACAGCGGAACTCAGCGAACAGACTTCTTCCACGGGCTGCTAGGGTTAGGATCTACAAGTAGATCCTAGTTCCGGAACAGGAACACGTGTCCTGGGGTACTAGACCCTAAAAAGTCTTCCCGCAGGGAAAAATGCCAGTGTGAGCGACCCTGCTTGGGGGGTCGCTCACCTACGTTCTTCTGATCGTACGTAGGATCATAGATCCTAGTCTCCGGACTAGGATCGTGCCTGCGCAAAACGCTATGCGTGGCGGGAAAAAACGCCGAATCACGGGATGAGGTTCCGGATCGACCAAGCGGTGAAACGTACGAGGCGTACGCGTTGGAGGGCCCCAATGAACGCACCTTTAGGATCCATTCCGGTGTTTTGGATCCGGATCGCAGGATATTAGATGTGGTATCCTGATGTGTGGTTTAGGAGCAGGAAAGGTTCGGTGTAACAGCAGTGCCAAAAGAGAAGGTTATTGTCTTCATCGAACCGGTAACCGTGCGGTCTTATTAACAGGGTCATTGGTTGCCTGACAGCAGACAGGTGATTGCCGGCCTGATTTCCTCATATTTCGGCATGCTACGAGGTCAGGATACTTATTTCCAGGTTAATATGACGGCTTGGCGGAGACGCTGCAGGTCCCTCGGTCAGCGGCTTTTCGCATGGGTCTTGAGGCGGGGCTTCCGTACGTCTATCAGCAAGCTGCGCGGCGTCAGACTCGGCGTCCTGTCTCTCGCCGCGCTCAAGGTGCTGCTCGGCCTGTTGCGCAGGCGGACTCGGCGGTTGCGGACCTTCCGCAGGCTTATGCCGCTCTTCAGCGGTTCGGTGCCACTTTGGTTAGTGTTAATCCGGCGATCACTGAGGCGGTTCTGAAATCACACTTGGTGGATGAAGCTGCCGCTCAGCGTCCTCGCGTTGTGTTGGCGGACCAGGATTTTGATGACCTAGTCGACCAACTTCTTGATGCGGACACTGGTGATCTGACTCCGGTTCCGGGTGATGGACCACCCGGCGATGACATGGAGATGTAGGCTTCGCCCATGGGTCACCGACCTGTTTATGATCCAGACCATGAGCCGTTCAGGCACGTGGTCAAGCTCAGGTTCACTGCCGGACAGCTCAACGAGTTGGACCGATTGTCCCGTGTTCATGGGGTCAGCCGGTCGTATTTGCTCCGTCAGGCCTTTGCTAGAGGTCTTGGACGGTTGCTCGTTGATCTTGAGTCAGGGCACCGTGGTGGTCTCTCCTTGCCCCTTGCGGCCTACGGCCGGCAGGCCTAATCCGGTTCGTCGAGGTCCCCGGACTAGGGCGTGTTAACACTATTGGCCGGATCGTGGTATCGTTCCTGGATGGAGCTCACCGAAACGCAGTACGCACCCATCGCGTCCTGTCTCCCGCGACAGCGTGGCAATGTCAGCATGCCCAATCTGCAGGTGCTCAACGCGATCCTGTACGTCGCCGAGCAGGGGTGCAAGTGGCGAGGGTTGCCGAGGCGCTTTGGGAACTGGCACACGATCTACACCCGCATGAATCGTTGGTCCAAGAACGGGGTGCTCGACCGGGTCTTCGAACACCTGCAACGCGCCCAGTTGATCCGCATCAAGTTGGAGGCGGTGTCGCTGGACAGCACCATCGTCAAGGTCCATCCCGACGGCACGGGGGCTCGAAAAAAAACGGCCCCCAAGCCATCGGCAAATCCCGCGGCGGGTGGACCACCAAGATTCATCTGGTTGCCGCGGATGCTCGAATGGCATTGACGTTTGCGCTCTCGCCCGGCCAAGCCCACGACGGCCCGGAGGGCCGGAAGCTCCTGACCAGCCTGGGGCCGCAAGATGCCGAATTGGCCTTGGTGATGGACCGCGCGTACCAGGGCGACGAAACCCGCCAACTGGCGCTGGACCTCGGATTCACACCAGTGGTGCCGCCGATCAAGACCCGGACGGACCCGTGGGAGTACGACCGGGAGATGTACAAGCGACGCAACGAAGTCGAGCGTCTGTTCCGCCGACTGAAGGGCTATCGCCGGATCTTCTCCCGATTCGAGAAGCTGGATGTGATGTTCATCGGCTTCATCCACTTCGTGCTCATGTTCGACGCGCTGAGGCAGTGTTAACAGGCCCTAGTCGGCTTGCCGGAACATTGCTTGTTCCGTCAGGCTCTGTTGCCGTCGACCGTCGAAGTCTTCGGTTTCCAGTTGAGGAAGAGCCGTAGGGGGTTGCCGCCCCGGGCTACGTTTCGTACGCCCACGGCGTTGCCGGTTGCCGCACTGGGCTACGTGTCGTACGCCCACGGCGTTGCCGGTTGCCGCACTGGGCTACGTGTCGTACGCCCATGGCGCCGCCGGTTGCCGCAACGGGCTACGTTTCGTACGCCCATGGCGCCGCCGGTTGCCGCACTGGGCTACGTGTTGTACGCCCACGGCGCTGCCAGTTGCCGCACTGGGCCTACGTCTCGTACGCCCACGGCGCTGCCAGTTGCCGCACTGGGCTGCGCGGGCCGGAAACGCAACCGCGAGGCGAGGCTTTTGGCCGCCGTGGAAGTAAAGGCTGATGACGCCGAAGGTTGGTGGGTGACCGGGGCGGAGAATCGTTCCATGTGATCGTCGAGTTTTCCTCGAGTGGTGCGTCCGATGTCGATGTTGTACTTCAGCGTCGTGTTCGCACGGTCGCCGTAACAGCATGACGCGTTCGACGACGCTCAGCCGCGTCGGGGTGCTGTGGCCGGGGACGGTTCTTCCTTTCCAGCAGCCGACGGGCCAGCCGTCGGATGTCGCTCCGCTTCACCGGCTGGTAGTCGAACTGCTCCACACGTTAATGTGCCGGTTCCTGGTCGGCGACTCCTTCTGGTGTACGTGACCGTGCACGTCGAGGCGCGGGCACAGACCCGCCCACGAGACCGGATGGCCCGCAGTGGGAAACTGCGCCATGTCGACGCCGCTCTCTCCGACGAGTACTCGGGCGACGGTCTCACTGACCCCCGGCATCGTCTGCAGCCGGTCGGCGGCCTCCCGAAAAGGGCGCAGGACCTCGTCGGCTTGGTGCTCGACTTGCTGCACAGCGGCGGTGAGCGCGTCGACCTGCGACAGATGCAGCTTCAGCGGGAACGGTGGTGCGCCGTCACCCGGCCGTGCACCGCGGCGACGATGTCCGCGCGGCTGGCCTTCAGGCGTCCGGTGGTGCAATCCGCCAGCCGCGCAGGTCTCTCCGATGTGCGGGCACCGGACGAACCGATGTATCCACTCTGCCGTTCCGGAATTCAGGACCGCACCCCTCCAAGCAGCTTCCGTTGTTCGCTCCTTGACCACCTTCGACGCATCGTTCATGCGCCAGCATCCGCTCCCGAACCCGCATAGCGCACAACCTGCCCCATCCGATACGACGTCAACCGCACCAACCCGCACGCTTCGCATCTGTCCGCCTCGCAATCCCGCGTCGAGCGCTCCCGGTCGAACCCCCACAGGTGACCGTTCTCGCGGCGAGGGCACACCGGAACCACCAGCCTCTGCTCCGGCATCACTCGTGTCGGTCTGTCTCGATCCCCTCCGCCAGCCTGCGGGCCAGGACCGCCTCGACCGTGCCGTCGCCGACATCGACAACCCGCGTGCCGTACACCCGCCACCGGCCGCCGCCATCGCACGCCGCATAGCCGCGCGCCACGCTAACCGCCTGAGCCAACGACGGGAACACCGACCACACCCACTGCCGCCGCCGCCCCAGCGCCCGCCACCCGACTGCATACAGCTCGCTCATCAAGCCCTCCGGGTTCCCGGAGCCGTCAACCGACGTCGACATCGCCCGCGCGATCGGCCGGGCCGGCGCGCTTCACCGGGTATTCCACCGCCCCGAACAGCTGCCGCTACCGCACGTCCCATCCACCTCGGTCGTCGTCGCCGGACGGAACCCGCCGCCGTTGTCAACCTCGATCGCGAACAGGCAGGTCGCGGTCCCGGCCCGCCCCTCCCATTCAACTCCGCCGGAAACGTGCCCAGCCGGCGAAGCCCCGGACCGGGACCGCGAGTCTCATTCACATGATTGCCACGTACCCGAGGGCGAAGCCGCCGATCCGGATCCACATCACGCGCAGATACTCGGTGAGTTGCTGGGAGACCTGCAGCCGCGGCCGCAGCCAGACCGCACCGGCACGTGCAACCAGGAAGACGACGGCCGGAACACCGATCAGGAGCGTGGCCACAGACACTACCGCTCTCGCCAGCGCATCCGCGATAGGACCGCCCGTACCGATGTCTTGGCTCGCGAGTCCCTGCATCGCCACGCCAATGGCTGCCAGTGACGCGAGCACCAGCAGAACCGGCGGCCGGCCGACGCGCCGCGCGTCCGGACTGCCGGTCAGTGCGCCGGCGATCAGCGCAGTCAGCGGTGCAACGACGAAACATTTCATCGTCTCCGTCCTCGTTCATTCCGACGTTCGGCGCGGTCACGGGAACAGATCCTCGATACGCCAACCGATGTAGGAAGCGAACTTCCTGGCATTCTCCACGGTGATCGTCCGGTAGCGCCCGCGCGCGACATCGCTGACGTAGGGCTGCGTCAGGCCGAGCGCCTTCGCGACGATCACCTGCGTGACGCCGGACAGCGCCATCGCTTTCGCCACGCGGTTCGACCCCGGCTCCGAGCGGAGGACCGCAAGTTGCTGCTCGGTGAACATCGCGAATGGAAACCTACGTGCGATACGTGTAAGACCTTCGCCACGTTCTCGACCGCATGCCACGGGCGGGGCCAGTGGAGACTGCCGCCGACAAGGCCGGAGAACATGCGGTTCGGGCTCGGCGATCGGCGTCAGCGCTCATTGTCGAGGCTGACTCGGTCCACCGCGGCCAGGACCAGCCGGTGCACGCCGCGTCACTTCTGCGGCTCTTGCTCCTGCGCTTTGGCCTCTCGCCGCGATGCCCAGTAGTTGCGCATGCGGTCGGCGACGGCTCTGCGCTGCTCGTCGCTCATCGTGCGCTTCTGGCTGCCGACCGCCTTGGCCGCCTTCTTCCTGCCGCGCCCGACGGCCGGCGGGGCGTTTCCCTCGATCGCCTCGATCGCGCGCTGTATGGCAACGAGCTGGCTCTTGAGCGAGCGCTCCTCGTTCCGTAGCGCGTCCAGAATTCCGCTCTTCGACATCGTGACCTGCTTCCTTTGATGCGATCCGCCACAGGATCGCGCCGGTCCCCGAAACACACGAACATCCACTACACGCCGCCGACCGCCGTCCGGCCGGGGAAATCAGTTTTCGCTACCGGCGCAATGCGCCGAAATTCTGTCACAGCGGCCCCGCCCGGGCCGGCAGCGTCTCGGCGCCGCCGGCCCGGGCGGCTTCGAGCTCGAGATCGAGCTCCCACAGGTCGCGGAGGGCCTCCGTGTCCAATAATGCCCGTTCGCTCAACTTGATCGGGCCAATGTTTGTGGGGTCTCTGCCTGGAACCGTGATTGTGGCGCGCCGCGGCGGCCGCCGCGGCGCCTCCGATCAGCTTGTCACCGGCCGCCCCGAGATGGGGTCGCCGGCGCCACTCCGGCCTGGGATCTCAGTGCACCTTCCCATTCTCGAGTTCCTCGCCACCGTGCCCCTCGTTGAAGTCTCGCACTCGACGTGCGATCGTGCGCGCGATCGTCGCCATACCTTGCATCAGGCTTACCCCTTCCATCCGGGACTCCGCCAGCGTCATTCTGTCCTCGTACGTGTCCTCGTTCTCCCGCGCAGTCACGTCGATGACCAACAGCCCCACCACCTGAATCAGGGCGTGCATGCTGCCGATGAGCAGTTCAAGATCGTCCGGCGACAGGCGCTCGCTCACCTCCCACGGCACGTTGGCCGGGCCACGCATCATTTGCATCATCGCTTCCCGCGCGCCGGTGGTGTGGTCGGTCAACCGCTTCAACGCGCTGCGCAGGGCCGGCGCCGTCGGGCGGTTGTCGGCCACCCCGCCAGCCGGCGGCGTGTCTCCGGGCTGCTGGTTCGCCAGGGCGTCGGTGGCGCGCTTCAGCACACGGCGTGCCTTCTTCCAGGCCGCGAGCGTGCCGTCCTGCTCGACCCCCTCTTTGATCTCGTTCTCGATCAAAGCGACGGCTACGGCAAGCACGTCGGTGTCGTCGCAAGCCGCGATTCGCTTCGCATAGTCCCGCACGCTCTCCCGGTACCGTATGCTCAGGGTGTCGGCAGCGTCGACCAACAACCTGTCGAATCCGAGTGCCTTCAGAATCATACACGTCACCGTCTCGTGGTTCAGAGTCTGGTGCAACCACAGAATCGCCTGCTGCCTGTCGATCTCTAATGCCTGCGCCACGCGCTCAGCCTGCTCGATCATCGCGCGTGCGACCTCGCCGTGTATCAGTCGCGCGAGTATCGCGGCCTGCGCCGCGGTTACCGAGTCGATTGTCGTCTGCATGTTTCTCCTCCTTCTGTTTCGACTGCTTGTGAAGGCACGACCCCGATCCAGTGCTCTACCCCGGTTCGCTTCCACCGGAGTCGAACGCCTGCCACGTCGTGTGTGCCCTCGCCCTGGTAGTGGTCTCGCGACGTTCTCCTGAGTCGCGACAACGATGACGATGTTCGGAAGCAGAGCTTCCAGCGGGACCCCAGCTAGTCGGCATCGTCCTCGATCTGTTGGCGGCACCGGCGACCTGCAGGCTGAAATCCTTGTTGGGCTCGTGATTGTTTGTTCCGTCCTCCGTCCTCCCTTCGTCCGTTCTTGTTTGTCGTTTCCGTTTCTGTTTCGTCACTTCGTTGTTGAGGTTGATACGCCTATGCGCAGCTACTCCCCGAACGCAAGAGGTTCTGACATCGGCGCGAGGCACGCGCAGCTTGGTCTCTTGCTGTTCAGAAAACGGAGCCGCACCGAGCCCCCAATCGATCAGATTAATGCAGGTTCTGATGACCGAGGATGCATGTCATGGAACACGTTGATCGACGCGGCCCGGCCGCGCTGTTCGACTTCTCTACGCTGCGTCGTGAACTCGGCCTCGCGCCGAACCCGGATTGACAGTCGGCGGAGTCGGCGGTATCGCTGCGTGACGCCCGCCGGAGCGACGATTAACATCCGAAACGACGAAGCGCACCGTCGCACGTTTCCTGCACGCTGTGGAGCGAGCGTTCGATCGCCCGGCGGGTCTTCTTCCCCTCGCTCGGTCACCGAACCGGTAGCATGGATGACCGGTCCGTAGGGACGTCATTCGGGGAATGCCGCACGCCTCGGAGTCGCGCCCCCAGCCACGCGATGATGATCAGGCCATGCCGAACAGCCAGCAACTACCCGCGAGCCGCAGTGAATGAAGCTGATCCGTCGCTATTATTAATAGGGTCATTGGTTGCCTGACATCAGACAGGTAATTTCGGCCCGATTTCCTCATATTTCGGCATACTGCGAGGTCAGGATACTTATTTCCAGCTTAATAACAGGGTCATTGGTTGCCTGACAGCAGACAGGTGATTGCCGGCCTGATTTCCTCATATTTCGGCATGCTACGAGGTCAGGATACTTATTTCCAGGTTAATATCACCATCCGAATGCTTGCCGACCTCCACCACGCGGACCGACGCCATCGGTCGGGTCGGGCCTATTGGACAGCGGCCACCTCACCCACTGGTCTCTGGCGCCTCGAGTTCGCGTTGTCCTCAATTGCTCCGCGGGTGAGGCCGTGGCGGTCCTGCCAGCCTGGGCTCCCGCTGCTGCGTCGAGACGTCCTCGACGCCATCCAGACTGTACCGAGTGCGGAGGGCATGCAGGCGCTCGATTGCCCCGGCGTGTCGCGCCTTCGTCTCGCGTAGCGCCTCGGTGCGCTCGACGAGTTCGGACTGCGCCAACCGATGCTGCGCGGCGGCCAGGGCACCGACTGCGGTAGCGTCGGCGAGCGCCGCGGCTTCTCGCCGCAGAACGGCCGACTCGCGGCTGACGGTCTCCATGCATTCGCGGAGCAAGTCGATGTCAACGCCTGGAGCCGCGACGTGGTCATGCGCATCGCCGTCGTTGGCAATCGGCCTCGGCGCCGGGCGTCGGGCCCGCGGGCGCGGCCAGAGTTGCACGGCGTCGATGTCCCGCTGCAGCAGCTCGCCCAACCGTCGGTTGACTTTCCGTACGCCGTGGATCCTCGTCACCGGGGCGCTGACGTCGCCGATCCGGCGCAGGATGCAGTTGGTGTTGCCGACCGCGCCGTCCGACAGGCGCGCCATCGTGCGAGTCACCTCCCAGGCGTTGCCGTGGGTCCAGAAAATGAAGGTGACTCGCATGCAGGACGACTCCTCGTCCATCAGTTCACGGTCGGCGCGAACCCGGCACGACGTCTGCCCGTACAGCGCGTAGGCGATCGCCTGACGGATCGCCGCCCTGTCAGCTCCGCCGTCGCCGGCGATCACGATCTGGTCTGCCACCGAGAAGGAGATCGCCGTCGGCGCGTTGGTCTTCAAGGGACGCATTCCCTGTACGAACAGGTAGAGCGGTTGCATGGCTGGTTGTCTCCGTGGTTTGTCGACGCCCGGCGGCACGGCCATCGGCGGCGCCGAGGCGAGCGAGGTCGGGCGTGCTTACGGCCGCAACGTGGCCGCGCGGCGCAGGGCGTCCTCGCGTGGGATGCCGGCGAGGATCAGATGTCAGCCCGTGGTCGTCCCCCGACGCGCCGGCCGCCGCTGTAACGGCTCGACAACCGAGGACCGCGCATCGATCACTCTGCGCGTGGCGTTGAGCCGCGCCACCGAGACGCTCGCGTCCGTCGACGTTGCGGGCGACGACGACGCGCTGGGGCTGACCGCGGAGCTACTCGGGACGCCGCGCCGTACGACGCCAATGTACAAAGGCCGGCGGTCGGGAAGCCACGTGCAAAACTCGACCTGCCCGTCGCTTCGCCGAGCCGCATACCGTGCGGCGTTCCAATCCCGCCAGACAGTGGGTCCGGCACCCCCGGCCGCCATTTCGCCCGGCCGTTCGGTCACGAGACCGACGTGTCTGCTCTCTTCAGCATCTCGACCGCGCGGTACATAGCCTCGTGGATGGGAACTCCGGCGAGGATAAACACGCTTGTCACAAAGCCTGCGGGGCCGCACAGCATCAGGCTCGCCTCCATAGGCTGCCAGTCGTCGTGGAGATCCGAACTCGGGCAGAGGGGCAATGGGTCGCCCATTGTCTCCTCCATGATGCTTCCGTCCGTAACAGCCTGTGGCGAAAGTCGCGGATCCGGCCTGGCCCCGGCGCGGTCGAGTTTCGTACACTGAACGGCATGGCGATGGGCAAGAGACCGGCGGCGCGCCAGGCGTCGCCGATGTGGGTGGACACGGCGGACCTTCCGACGAACGATGGGCATCCTTACTTCGAGCGGCTGAACCGGGTCCTGGCGGATTCCGGATTCGATGCGTTCGTCGAGGAGTTGTGCGCGGCCTTCTACGCGGACCGGCTGGGACGGCCGAGTCTGCGTCCGGGTCGGTATTTCCGGATGCTGTTCATCGGCTATTTCGAGGGTCTGTCGTCGGAGCGCGGGATTGCGTGGCGGGTGGCGGATTCGCTGAGTCTGCGGTCGTTTCTGGACCTGGAGCTGACCGAGGCGGCGCCGGATCACTCGACGCTGTCGCGCACCCGGCGGCGGATCGACGTAGAGACTCACGAGGCGGTATTCACGTGGATTCTGGAGCGGCTGTCTGCTGCGGGTCTGGTTCGGGGGAAGACGGTCGGCATCGATGCGACGACGCTGGAAGCGAACGCGGCGATGCGGAGCATTGAGCGGCGGGACACGAGCGAATCCCACGAAGCGTTCATTCGGCGGTTGGCGGAAGCGTCGGGTGTGGAGACACCGACGCGGGCGGATCTGGCTCGGTTCGACCGGTCGCGGAAGAACAAGAAGACGTCGAACAAGGAGTGGAAATCGCCGCAGGACCCGGACGCGAAGGTCGCGAAGATGAAGGACGGTCGGACGCACATGGCCCACAAGGCCGAGCACGGGGTCGACATGGACACGGGCGCCATCGTCTCGGTGACGGTGCAGGATGCATCGGACGGCGATACGGCGACGCTGCCGGCGACGCTGATCATGGCGGCCGAGCAGGTGGAGTTGGTGCAGCCGGACGGTCCGGGGGTCGAAGAGGTGGTCGCCGACAAGGGCTACCACAGCGACGAGACGCTGGTGGCGCTCGGCGCGGTAGGGGTTCGGAGTCACGTATCGGAGCCGGAGCGCGGCCGGCGCTGCTGGCAGGACAAGAAGACTGGAGAGACGCCGCCGGAGAAGCGTGCTGCGCAGAAGGCGTTGTATGCGAACCGGCGGCGTGTCCGCGGGCGGCGGGGTCGACGCCTGCAACGCTGCCGGGGCGAGGTGGTGGAGCGTACTTTCGCGCACATGTATGAGACGGGCGGTATGCGCCGGGTGTGGGTGCGCGGTCACGAGAATGTCCGCAAGCGCGTGCTGCTTCAGGCGGCCGCCTGCAACATCGGGCTGCTCCTGCGCAGCCAGACCGGCATCGGTACGCCCCGGAGCCTACAGGGGCGGGCTGTTTCGGCGATTTGCCGCCTGATCGGGCGTTTGATCGACCGCTGGGGGTGTCTGACGCGCGCCTGGGGGTCCAAATGGACACCGGCGACGCTCGCTTGGCTCAATCGCTCATCGCCAAGCTGCCTGAACAGCGGAACTCAGCGAACAGACTTCTTCCACGGGCTGGTAAGGACTTCCACCATCCGGAACAGCAGCGGTTCGTTGCTCTCCGGCGTCCATGGTTCGATCAGTCGCCCGTAGTAGCCGGGCGTCCGCTGCGCTTGCTGAAGGGTCATCGTCGTACCTCCCTCTTCTCCTGGTGTCTGTCTTTGAGCCGTTGCCGGGCTCGTTGATGTTTCCTTTGGAATGCACGAACCTGGAGCAGCTTCTGCCATTCCAGATCGAACGCGCATCGGCATGCGCCGGCGCGCCGAGCATCTCCACGACGGTCTCCGGCGTGACCTCGAATGGCGCTTCGTTCCCTTCCTGCTCATCGTGCTCTCCTTGTCCGTCTTCGTCCCCTTTGTTCTCTTCGTCCCCTTCGTGGCTCTTCGTTCTCGTGTTCCTCGAGCCCGTGCCCCGCGGCACGGCGGCGCCTTGGCGCACAACGCGAGCGCCCCGGCCAGGTCCCACACTCCCGCCTCTCGGGTGTAGCCGCCGATGACGGCCTCGACCGCGTCATCGTTGACCTGGACCTGATCGGCCGTCAGTCGTCGCTGTTGAACGTGCTGTCGGGCGTGATCAGCACGTTCATCTCCTGCCGGGGTCCACGCTGGACGCGTACTCGTTCGTGAACGTAACGTCGCCGGGCAACTCGATCTTCTCGACCGTTCGGTTCTTCCTGCGGACGTGGAGAACGAACACGATCCGACGACCGAGGACCGCGCATCGATCAAGTCTGCCCATGGCGTTGAGCCGCGCCACCGAGACGCTCGCGTCCGTCGACGTTGCGGGCGACGACGACGCGCTGGAGCTGACCGCGGAGCTACTCGGAACGCCGCGCCGTACGACGCCAATGTATAGAGGCCGGCGGTCGGGAAGCCACGTGCAAACTCGACCTGCCCGTCGCTTCGCCGAGCCGCATACCGGCGCCGTTTCCAATCCCGCCAGACAGTGGGTCCGGCACCCCGGCCGCCATGTCGCGCGCCCGTTCGGTCACGAGACGGACGTGTCTGCTCTCTTCAGCATCTCGACCGCCCGGGACATAGCCTCGTGGATTGGAACCCCGGCGAGGATGAACACGCTTGTCAGAAAGCCTGCGGGGCCGCTCAGCATCAGACTCGGTTCCATGGTTTGCAGTCGTCGTGGAGCTCCGAGCTCGGGCAGATGGGCCCTGGGTCGTCCCTGACCGGGTCGGCGATGGTTCCGTCCGTGAGGACTTCCACAAACTCGAACAGCAGCGGTTCGTTGCTCTCCGGCGTCCACGGTTCGATCAGTCGCCCGTAGTAGCCGGGCGTCCGCCGCGCTTGCTCAAGGGTCATCGTTCTACCTCCCTCTTCTCCTGGTGTCTGTCTTTGAGCCGTTGCTGGGCTCGTCGATGTTTCGTTTGGAATGCACGAACCTGGAGCCGCTTCTGCCATTCCAGATAGAACGCGCATCGGTATGCGCTGGCGCGCCGAGCATATCCACGACGGTCTCCGGCGTGACCTCGACCGGCGCTTCGTTCCCTTCCTGTTCATCGTGCTCTCCGTGTTCTTCTTCGTTCTTTTCGTGCTCATCTTTCCCTTCGTTCTCTTCGTTCCCGTGCTCATCGGACCCGTGCCCCTTCGGCACGGCGGCACACCACCTTGGCGCACAACGCGCTGAGCGCCCCGGCCAAGTCCCACACTCCCGCCTCCCGGGTGTAGTCGGTCTCCTCGGGCGTCGTCGAAGCCGGATGCAAGCAGATCGGCGCCTAGCTCAAGCGCGCCGGCGTGGGGTGGACGGTGGCCGGCGCCAACGCCATCATCGCCCTGCGCCGCAGCAAGCTCAGCGGCCGCTTCGAGGATTTCTCGGAGCGACGGTTTCGCGGGTCGCACGAGTGCGGCACGAGCAACCGGCCCCGGCCTCCGCTCGACGGAATATCGTCGGCGCCGCCAGCTTGTGCCGGCGCCCTGCTCGGTGCGGCCGCCGTGCTGACCGGCGTGGTGCTCGATGCCGCTCCCCGAAGACGTTCGCGCCGACGATCGCCCCGCCGGTCACCATGTCGTGATGCTGCAGGATACGAATCCTCTCGTTGCGGCTGGTGGCCGGCAGGATCATGACGGGCAGCCGTACCGCTCAATGGCCCGGGGTTGCGGCCGCGCGCCTGTGGACCTTGCGTTCCGCTCGGTGCAGGGTCACTGCGGCTCGGCGTGGGAGCGGATCGTTGTCCCGCTGGGTGCGTCTTACTGCTCGGTGCGTGCGGTCAGTGCAGCGTATCGGGCGGTGGCAGGATCTCGATGGACGCCGCCAGACCGTCGAGCGTCGCCTTGTCGAGACCCTCCTCGGAGGTGTCGTTGCGTTCGTCGTCGGCCACCGGCATCCTGATGAGCTCTTGCATGCGTACCAACAGGGCCAGGCAGACCGTTCTGGCTCCGCCGGGGAAGCCGGCATTCTCGAGCGGGTAGTCGAACTCGTAGAACGTCTCTCCCCTCTCGATGGTGCGGTGAACCCGCACGATGGGCTTGCCGTCGATGCGGACGCGGTTGATGGCGTCCATGATCTGGTCGGCGGGTCCGGCTGGTGCCGGTGTTCTTGAGTTGATGTCATCCAGATCAATGTGGTCGAAGGTGGAATAGCGTTCCAGCACGGCGAGCATCGTCAGCTTCAGGACGGTGGCGTCGTTGACGGTGAGTGCTCGGGGCATCGGATCTCCTTCCGGCGGGCGTTGCGCACGTCTGGCGCCGGTGGTCACAGCCTGGGGTCGGTCGGCTCAGCTTCGAGCGCGAGTATGCCGAACATGGCCCGGTGGACGTTGCGCAGCGGCGCGTGGGCGACGAATTCCCAGCACCTCGATGCCGCGGGCGAACTCGTGCAATGCGTCATCTTGTGTTCGGTCTTGCGGCGGCGTAGCCGCTCGCGCCGGTCGGGCGCGGTGTCGGCCCGGAGAGGCTCATCGTCGCTGTCGAGCCGGGGGCCGATCCCGGCGGTCAGGCCAGTGGCTCGCTGGTGCGTGCGGAGTCGGTGTCCTGCTGTGTGCGTGCCTTTCACCTCGTGTCCTGCTCATGCCGGCGCTGGAAGCTTGTCGGCGTCGACGGCGCCCGCAGTGGCCTGCAGATGGCGCGAGTCGCCCCCAGCCGCCCGGCGGCCTGCGATTGTGCGACATTTGCATCAATTGATGCATTACCGCAGGTTGCAGCGGCGGCTTCGCACCACCAGCGGTCGACGCGACGTTGTTCTTGTCCTTCGCACGAACTTGCGCCTTGGCGCGTCGAATCGTGCTGTGATGCATCGGCCTGCTCAGCTCCCTGTTCGTCGATGGCCTTCCGGAAAGGCGACCATCGTTACTGCCTTGCCGACGGCTTCCATCGGTTGCAGGCTGTTGTCGCGCGGGTCGCGACCAGATCGAGGCCGACGTCTACGTCGGCACCCGTGACGATGATGACGCGTTGGCCCTGGGCGCCAACCGTACGCACGGCCAGCGGTTGAACCGCGCACCGACAGTGACATGCCATCGAGCTTGCGTTCGCTACCTGCCGGACCTGAGCCGGGCTGGATCGCCCGCCAGGTCGGCTGTTCCAAGAGTCGCCCGCGGTGGCCTGCAGATGGCGCGATTCGCTCCAGCCGCCTGGCGGCGTGCGATTGCCAAATGCATCAATTGATGCAATTACCGCGGGTCGCAGCGGCGGCTTCGCACCACCAGCGGTCGACGCGTCGTTGTTCTTTGTCCTTCGCACACACCTGTGCGTTGGCGCGTCGAATCGTGCGCTCTGATGCATCGGACCTCCTCAGCCAGCTCCCTGTTCGTCGACGGCCTTCCGGAAACGCGGCCATCTGACTGCTTTCCGGTGCTTCGATGCGCACAAGGCAGAGCTTCACGTGGCGCTGCTGGCCCCGGAGGCGACGGAGCCTGTCACCTGGAAGGTGCGCAACGACATCGCGGCAGTGGCCCGGCTGCGGCGCAAGCTGGAAAGGTCGCGCCGGGTCCGGTCACCTGCTGCTACGAGCGGGCCCGTGCGGCTACGCGTTGCAGCGGCGGTTGACGCACGGCCGGGTTGGCTGCGAGGTGATCGCGCCGGCGCTGGCGCCACGCAAGCCGGGCGAGCGGCATGCCGTCGAGCGTGGCTCGCCACCGGGCCCGATCTGAGTCAGCGGCGCAGAGATGGCGCGACTCGCCCCCAGCCGCCCGGCGGCCTGCGATTGCCAAGTGCATCAAATTGATGCAATTGACGCAGGCGGCATGCCGTCGAGCTTGCGCTCGCCACCTGGCCCGATCCGAGTCAGCAGCGGATTGCCCGCCAGGTCGGCTCTTCTCAGCAGTACGCCGGCAAGGTCCGGGCGCAGGGTGCAACAGTTGCACCCTGCCGATACGTGTGGTCGGCGAAGACGGCAAGTCGTAGCCCGAGCGTCGTCGCATATCCGCACGGTCGGCTTTTCCGGAGTCCAATCCGGATGGGGCGCATTCCCGATTTCCCGGTCACGCGCTCACACCCACCGGCGTCATGGCCATCCGCTGCAAACAGTTCCATCTGCCGGACTTATAGAAAGACCGCAGGAGAAGAATCGCGTCGACGCTCTCCGGTAGCCAATAGATGGATGCGCCCTTGATGCGGAGATTGATGACGCGACGGATGGCGCTTTCGACGGCACCGCTGCCCCGCGGAAGCCCGAGCCCGACCATTGTGGTGTAGGCGAAACGATGACGGTTCTTCAGGAAGTAGTTGAGGTGCGTGCGGATCTTGCCGGCCGTGCGCCCGCGGCACAGCTCCCGCAGGGCCGTGATCACCTCGTCCACCCGTGCTCGCTTGAGCAGCCCCCGCGTGCGGTTGAGCCAGCGGGTGCGTTGCGTCGCGCTCCAGCGGCGCAGCTTGACCGCGTCGGAGAGTTGCTTTGCGGCATGATAGAAGTCGATCAGCCCCAGCACCTGTGTCGGCGAGAGCCCGAGCGCGGCGATGAGGCGCTGGAGGCGTCGCCAGATCCAGGGCGCGCCGTCGGCGATGAAGAGCACCTTGTCAGCGGCGTTGAGGCCGATCTGCCGCGCGTACGACAACAGCAGGGCGAAGACCGCCTCCGGTCCCCGGAGCGTGCCGTCGATGATCGGGGCCCCCGTCTGAGACGGTCGCCCGTCGTCGCCGACGACGTACAGGATGAGGAGCTTCGGTTCCTTCCAGTCGGTATGGAATCGGTTGCGCCCCTTCTTCGTCTTGGGGCCACGCTTCTTGCGCCTCACGCGGACGCGGCCCCCGTCGAGGGAGACGACCACCCGCTTCCCGGTCACGCGGTCCAGCAGGCCGCACGCCGCGCTCTGCTGGGCCGCTCGGGCCCGCGCAGCGTAGCGATAGGCGGTCGAGCGGAGGGTCTTGATATCCAGGGCGATGCCGTCGGAGCGGAGCTGCGCCTGCGCTTCAGCCAGCGAGCTGAGCATGGCGACCGCGCGGCTTGCATCGGAGGCCAGCTTCGGCGTGCACCGGTCGTAGATGCCCAGCACCACCAAGGCGGGGTAGAGTCCCATAGGCGCTAACTTGTTTTCGCGGCATGGCCGGCGTATCCTGGCATGTGGATGCATGACACGGAGGCCGGCACGGTGGACGAGGACTGGGATGTGCTGGTGTCGTTCTTCCCTCAGGACTGGCGCGAGTTGGCGCAGGACACCGGGGCGTTGAAGGGGCTGCGCAAGGACAAGACGGTCGACAACCTCCTGCGGACCCTCCTGCTGCACCTCGGCTGCGGACACTCGTTGCGGGAAACGGTGGTTCGGGCCCGGCAGGCGCATCTGGCGGACCTGTCCGACGTGGCGCTGTTGAAGCGGCTGAAGAAATCCAAGGGGTTGGTTGCACGCGCTGTGTGTCCGCCTGTTCGAGGAGCAGGGTCTGGCGGTCATCCCCGGAGGCGCGTTCCAGGTCCGGGCCGTGGATGCGACGACGGTGAAGGAACCGGGCCCGAGCGGGTCGCTGTGGCGCCTGCACTACAGCGTGGGCCTGCCGTCGCTGGCGTGCGACTTCTTCAAGCTGACGGGGACCGAGGGGCCGGGCACGGGAGAATCGTTGGCGCAGTTCCCGATCCGCGCCGGCGACCATGTGCTGGCCGACCGCGGCTATTCGACGGCCCGGGGCATTCGCCACGTGGTCGACGCGGGCGGGCGGCTGATTGTGCGTGTCAACACGGGGTCGCTGCCGCTGTGCACGACGGCCGGGCGGCCGTTCGACCTGCTTGCGGCGGTGGGGTCGGTCACGCGTCCGGGCGCCGGCCGGTCCTGGGCGATCACGGTCGCGGTCCCGGGCGACGATGGCGGCCCGGCCGGCAAGATTGCGGGCCGGGTCTGCGTGCTCCGCAAGTCGGCGGAAGCCATCCGCTTGGCGCACCTGAAAGTCCGCCGAGACGCCGCCCGCAAGGGCAACCAGGTGCAACCGGCCACGCTGCGCTTTGCTGAGTACGTGATCGTCTTCACGACCTTTCCCGAGCCACCCTTTTCCGCCGCGGACGTGCTGGAGTGGTATCGCCTGCGCTGGCAGGTCGAATTGGTGTTCAAGCGCTTCAAGTCGCTGGCCCAGTTGGGGCACGTGCCGAAGTACGACGACGACAGCGCCAAGGCGTGGCTCTACGGGAAACTGTTCGTGGCGCTGCTGGTGGAGAAGCTGATCCACCACGCCCGCGCGATTTCCCCCTGGGGCTACGACGTGCCGGCGCCGGCGCCCCCCGAGCGCGTGGCGTGACTGCAAGTTCGTGCTCAACCAGGTCACGCGCGCCATCGAACCGCCGCTCCCGCTGGCGCGCATGATCAGCGACTGGCGAACGATCTCCGGCGAGCTGGCGGAGCCGCCACGTCGCCGACAGCCGCAACTCTCCGCGTACTTCGGCCTGAACTGAGCTGCCGGAGGACCATAGGGCCTTAACAAGTTAGCGCCTATGGGGTAGAGTCCCGGCCTCCGCTTCGCCCGACGGGCGTGTTTCTCGCGGTAGTACGGCGTCGTGACCGGCACCGTCGTGCCCCGGGAGGTGCGAACGTTGACGGTCTCCAGCCCGTCGCTCCGCATCCGCCGGGGCAGGTGGCGCACGAGGGCGCTCGCCGCGTCGCCAACCGCGGCGGAGCACACCGCGCGTTGCAGCACGGGGGTGAGGAGGGCGCCGAAGAACTCGTCCGCGATGGCCCGCAGCTGCTCTTCGCACTGCTCCGCTTCCTCTGCCGACCTGGGCGCTCGAGCACGCGCCTCAAACTCCAGCGCCCGCCGGAGGGCAGTGCGCAGGTGGACGGGAATGTTGCCAAGATCGACCTCGCGGCTCGGGGTGTCGATGGCGCTCTTGTCCATTTCAACGCACCATCATGGGCAGTCCGAGCCGTAATGTCCAGTACCACCCTCCCCGTCTGTCCGAAGACCGGCTCAACCTCCCCCAGCCTCACAGTCCATCTTTGCCTACACACTGGAGCCTCTTGCAAAACCCTTGGTCGGCCGGGTTTTCCTACCCGAGGCAGAGGGAACGGACGGTCAGCGGGGTGGGACGCAGCGTTCGTAGGATTAGGATAGCAGCCGTCACCGGCGCCGGGGAACCGGAGACACGGGGTCTCAAGGGACCTCTGGGACCTCCCGGTCGGTTATGAGGGCGAGCGCGCGCGACGAGACGTGGCGCATTTCCCTCACGACCCGTTCCAGTTCGCGGTTGTTCTCGAGCCACTCCTGGTAGAGGGCGAGTTCGTCTTCGGAGAGCAGCAGGCTGACCGTTTTTCCGCGCACCTTGTGTGTCCAGTAGCGGTACGGGCCGTGACGCGCGTCCGGGTCGCGGTGGCAGCGGCAGGCAGGCTTCCCGCACGTGAGACGGCGGGTCTGGATACTGCCCTGGCGGACAAACCCGAGCGTTTGCAACTCCGCCTTGAGCGCATCGTATTGTTCGCTGTACCGGCGCATCGGGTTCCGGCGGCCCATCGGTTCCCTCCTTGACCTCACTCCTACACTACTATATATAGTAGGCGCTGGGAGCAGTCAAGCCATGCAGAACCTGCGCGCCTCGTTCGCCGCCTACTGGGAGTCAATCCAACAGGGCCTGTTTCCCCGGTTGGAGCAGGTGTTGGGTTCGCTGACCGAGAAACAGCAGCAGTTGGTGCAGACCCTCGAGGTGATCCGTATCGAGCAGATGATTCCCTCGCGCTTGCGGATGCCGGGCCGCCCCCGCAAGGACCGCGCGGCGGTGGCGCGCGCCTTCGTCGCCAAGGCGGTCTACGACATGCCGACCACGCGCCTGCTGCTGGACCGGTTGGCCACCGACGTGGTGCTGCGCCGCATCTGCGGCTGGGAGCGGCGGCGCGAGATGCCAAGCGAGTCGGTCTTCTCTCGCGCCTTCGCCGAATTCGCCCACTCCCAGTTGCCCCAGCGCGTGCATGAAGCGTTGCTCCGGAAGACGCACGGCGACCGTTTGGTGGGCCATCTGTCCCGAGACTCGACGGCCATCGAGGGGCGCGAGAAGCCGGCCGCGAAGGAGAAGTCGCCTCCGCCGCCCAAGCGCAAGCGGGGGCGGCCGAAGAAGGGTGAAGAACGGCCCAAGACACGCAAACGCCTCGACCGGCAACCGAGCATGACCCTGCAGGAGATGCTCGACGACCTGCCGGCCGAGTGCAGTGTGGGCACGAAGAAGAACAGCAAGGGCTACAGGGACACCTGGGTCGGCTACAAGTTGCACATCGACGTGGCCGACGGCCAGATTCCGGTCAGTTGCATCCTGACGTCCGCCTCGCTGCACGACAGCCAGGCCGCCGTTCCACTGGCCACCCTGTCGGCCCAGCGGGTGGACAATCTGTATGACCTGATGGATGCCGCCTACGACGCGGTGCAGATCCGCGAGCACAGCCGCGCACTCGGCCACGTCCCGCTGATCGATATCAACCCCCGCCGTGACACTGCGCTGGCCGAAGAACTGCAGACCGAAGCCCGGCGCCTGAAGCGTCTCGGCTTGCAGCTTCCCGAACAGGTTCGGTACAACGAACGCACGGCGGGTGAGCGCGTCAATGGCCGACTCAAGGACGAGTTCGGCGGGCGCCACGTCCGAGTCCGCGGCAACGCGAAGGTGATGTGCCACTGCCTGTTCGGCGTGCTGGCGCTCACCGCCGACCAGCTCCTGCGGCTGGTGACGTAAACCAACGCCTCGCCGGCCAACGCGCATCCCCTTCCGGTCGCCCGACAGGCGTCAGTCACCAACCGGTGTCTCCAACGCCCGGTGGGAAAACCCTCGAACTCCCTGATTTCCGCCTCTTGGGTCGCCGCCGGTCCTCCCGCCCCGCATTCTCGGTCGGGATCCAGGCAAAACGATGTTCACCAGAAGAACTTGTGCTCCGAGCCGAGCTACGCCAAGAGTTTTGCAAGCGGCTCACTGTTCCGGGAAATCGGGAATGCGCCCATCCGGATGGGTCTGGGCCCGAGCCGGCTTCGAAGCCTGACGTGGATCCGGTGCCGGACCCCGCCGTTTCTGCTGCTGCCGATCCCGAGGTTCGTGGGTCGGTGGCCAGCCGTTGTCGGGCTCAGCGCTCGACGGCGAGGCCATCGCCAACCAGATCGTCTCGGCCTTGCGGTTCACAGCCGAGCCAGCGTCCTTTGTCCAAGAAGGATCGGATTGACTTCGGCGCCCTCGACCGACCGCAGCATGCTGTCCGGCTGGATCGCCGATCTCGAGCGGGCGCGGCGCGCTCTCGGGCGACTGATCAGGCGGTTGCGAGAGGCGGCGGGCAAGGGCGATCTCGAAGCGGCGCGGCAAGGTCACGATCCGTCCGGGCCGGATTGACGCGTTGCGCGTGCCGTCGGCCGGTATGGCGCAACGGCCGTTCAGCCGTTGTCATGGCTCAGCGCTCGCCGCCGAGTCCGATCCCGCCGAGTTCGGCTATCCCGACGCCGACCACAGAACCAACAGGCATCGTCGTTCTTGCTCTCGTACACGAGATCACCAGAACGACGTCGATGTTCCGACCCGACACCGATGGACGTCGCCGCGTTTTCACTTCGGCAACATACGCCGTTTCTTCGGTCTTGCGTGGCTTCGTCCACCGTGGTCTCGTCGTCGACTGAGGTGGTATCGGGTCGGGTGAAAATGCCGCCAGCGGCGCACATCGGTTGTATGACCTGCCCGTGCCGGCGGTGGGAGCTTGTCGGTGTCGACGGCGCCCGCGGAGGCCTGCGGGTGGCGCGACTCGCCCCCATCCGCCCGGCGGCCTGCGATTGCGAAAACGCATCAATTGATGCAATTGCCGCAGGCCACAACGGCGTTCGCACTACCGGCGGTCGACGTGTCGTTGCTCTTGTCCTTCGCACGAATCTGCGCCTTGGCGCGTCGAATCGTGCGCGCTGAGACATCGGCCTGCTCAGCCTGCTTCTTGTTCGTCGACGGCCTTCCGGAAAGGCGGCCATCTGACGGCCTTCCGGCGCCCCCGCACCGCGGTCCTGCAGCATGAGGTACGGCGACGCCGGCTCGGTGCGCGGTACCTGCGTCGAGTCGCCCCCGTGGGTGCTGACCGATGTCCGGCCATGGCGAGCCGGCGCGCACCGCCGCGGACCCGCCGCCGAAATGGCCGGTTCTGACCCCGTCCATTGAGGCCTTGGCAGAACGGCTTGCTGAAGCCGTGGCGGAGCACGTCGTACCTCTTCCCGCCGCCGGCGTGCGCGGCGCGCCATGCGGTCGAAGCTGCCTGGCGGGATCATGGCGGGTCGCGCAACGCGCGCGCGTTGCGCGCCTCGGCCGGTCGGAACGAGAAGTGGGGATGCAAGAGGTGCTGCGCAGTTGGCGGCTGAGCCATCTGGTGGTCGCGACCGAGCGCAGCGAGTACGAGGTCGAGGGCGCCGAACCGGCGCTGTCTCCCGGGATGGCGCTGTTCGGGCTCGGGGTGGACCGCACGACGCTCTACGAGACCATCGACTCGAAGAGCAGGGTCATACCGTCGGCGTTGTCCGCCCTGGGCGGTTGCGTCTTCGGCGCTACCAGCGCAGGCAGGGATCGCCGAGTGCGGACAGATCGTCGAGCAGGGGGACGGCCTGGCTGAAGTCCTCGGGCGCGCAGGCTTCGTGGTGTCAACGGTCGCTGGAAAGCGTGTCGTATGACCAGCTGGTCATACGACGCGGCCAGCAGATTGACGCCGCTTGCCACATCCGAGAGCAGGCCGCTCGGGCGCGTCGAAGACGGTCGCCGGGGCAGCCCGGTCACGAAGCGAGTGAGCAGCTTCTGCTGGTCCAGCCAGGCGCTGAAGATCAGTCGTCGAACGTGTCGGCCGGAGAGTTGACGCGCACGTACGGAGCTGAGCGGACCGGGGCAACCCGACTCCCTACCGCGACCGCCGTCAGCGGTCTGCTGCTCCCGCAAGCACGCACAAAGCCGCGGTTGCTGCTCACGGCTGACGGTAGCGGTTTCAAACCGAACCTCTTCATCCACGCGCGCGGGTTGCTCGCTTGTTCGAGGGGCGCTGACCCGCGACCCCGGCCCTCGGCGTCGCCTGCGTCCTGTGTCGATGTGGAGCCATGACCGATTTCGGTGCGCAATCGCGCTTCCAGGCTGCGAAACAGGTCCGCCGGCAGGCCGGCAACCAGCGCCTGCTCATCCAGACCTGCCTCCAGACACCGCTCCATCGCCACCACCAGATCCTGCACCAGACGGCACGCAGCCTCGAAGTGCGATGGTGTGCCGACCCGGCTGACTGCCCCAAGACGTACCGCCGAAGATCGCAATTCCGACACGCAACGCCGGCGCTCGGCATCGGCGTCGAAAGCGGTTTGCGCGGCCGTTGCAGCATGGACGCCTTGCTCGTGCGCAGCCGCAGCTTCCCGCCCGCCAACCGCCGCCCGCGCCGGTAACAACGGCGCCGAGTCGGGCGAGACATCGGCGCCACCGACTCCGCCGGCCGGCCCTGCCGGCTGCTGGCCCCGCTCCCGACCCCGTATTGCTGTCGGCGTGCCGCTCGGTCCGCTGTCGCTCGATGACGCCGAGGACCGCGTCCGCCCACCGGTCGCATCCGTCGCCTCGGAACCGTCCAACGCACCCGAATCTGTCGACCCGGCAGTCGAACGCCGGCGCTCGGCATCGGCGTCGCAAGTGCTTCGCGCGGCGGTTGCGACATCGACTCCTTGCACCTGCGCATCCGCAGCTTCCCGGCCGGCAACCGCCGCCGGCGCCGGCAACAACGGCGCCGGGTCGGGCGACGCATCGGCGCCGCCCAACTCCCGATCCTGCACTGCTATCGGCGTGCTGGCGCTCGCCTCGGATGCCATGACGGTCTTTGCGTCGCCTACGCCGCGACTCGGCTCGGACCGGCCAGTCGCCCGATCCGCCGCAGGCGCTGTCGACCCCAACCCGACGGTCGCGGAGCCGGGCGACTCGCGTTCGAGCGCCCCCCGCAGCGTACGCTCGCTACCGTCGACGACAGCTGCCAACGCTCGACGCTTGGCTTCTGCAGCCGCGTGCCGGATGGCGTACGCGTCGGAGACCTTAACCGTTCCCGCGTCGACCGCGGCCGCAAGTAGCGGGTCGTGCAGGATGGCCACCGCGCGCTGGACCGTCGCCCGGCCCAGGTGCAGCAACCCGGCCGCGCTACCCTGCGAAATTGCATCAATTGATGCAATTTGCTCCGGTCTCCCCCGCAGGTTCACCAGTCGAGCCGCCGACATCGCCCGCTGGGATGCCCCCTGGTGCCGCCGGGCCAGGTTCGTCGACACGATGACCTGCACCGCGTCCGCCGTCGGCTCGACGCACTCCACCCGCGGTTCGAGCCCGCCCTCTTCACAGGCCAACAGCCTGTTGCGACCGTCGAGGACCAGGTCGACCCCATCATCCGCCTGCTGGAGCAACACGGACAGGCGCTGACCGTAGGTCCGGATGTCGGCCGCGAGCGCGGTGATCTCGTCCTTGCTCAGCAGCGGAAAGACATCCGCCGCCGGATGCGCCCGTACCCTGCGCCCCCCGGCGAGCAGGTAGGTCATCGCCGCCCTCTGCCGCCGTGGCGCGCCGGGGCCTCGTCACGGCCAAGGTTCGTCAAGCCCAACGCTCCATCCTCAATCAGAATAATCTCCGAAATTATTCCAGAATAGTATACGATACCAAGGCAGTCCAGCGCGCTTGAACGCCCGGCGCCCGATGCGGCGGTCTCAGCCCGCACTGACGGGTCCCCCGACCCGATGACGTTCGATCCACGCGTCGACCATCTTCTCCGGCCAGCGCGGGCTGCCGCCAGGCAGTCGAATCGGGGCCGCGGGAAACTGATTCCGCTTCAACATGTCATAGAGTTTGGACTTGGATACGCTCAACCGTTCCGCCACCGCCCGCGCTCTCAAGAGCCTCATCGCCATTCCTCCGGGTCACGACAGAATTCAGCATATATCCGATAGTATCAGTAGATTTACCGACTGTCAACTCGTGCAGGTCGGCCAGGAACCGGGTAGAATTCTGAATATGCCGCTCGACTTCGCTGACCTGGTGCGCCGTCGCCTCGTAGAGACGCGACAGTCCAAGCATCGGGCTGCCGTTGACCGCGGGCTCCCGCAGGACGCGATCCGATCCGTACTGAATGGACACAGTCCCCGCCTCGAGCGTCTGGAACAGATCTGTGACGCGCTCGGCCTCGAGCTCTACGTCGGCCCCCCGCGTGACACCGAACCCTCCGACTTCGACGCGGGCAAGATCCAGATCCGGGCCGACAAGCAGACACGGGCCGCGTCCCTCACCCGCTTCAACGCCGACGTGCAGTTGCCAGTCCGCACGTGGGACGGCTGTTCGCCGGAGGGTTACCTGACGACACCGGACGAGTCCGAGCGCGCGCCGGCCCCGGAAGGTCTCGACGACCCGCAGGCCTTCTACACGCAGGCGCGAACCTACTCGATGCTGCCAGCCGGCGTCTGGCCCGGAGACCATTGCCTGGTTTCCCCGTGTGCACAACTCCGAGCGGACCGGCTCATGTGGCTCCGACACCACGCCGACCGCGAGGCGATCCGATTGCTGATTCGGATCACCGCCGCTACCTACGAGGTGTTGGCTTGGAAGATGCCCGATGAGAAAGGCCACCAGGAGATGGTGGCTGAAACCTGGAAGCGTCAGAAGGTTGCCGATCGCGGCATGCTGCTGGCCGTCTACCGCGGGACGCCGAGTGCGGAAAGTCCCCCGTTCCGAGTCCCCGACTGGCGCGCTGATCAGGTTACCGGCATCTGGTGGGCCGCGCGTAATGCTGCCGAGCAGACCGCCGAAGACTCGCAGACGGCGCTCGATGCGCATGTGAACGAACTGCTGGAAGTGATCGAACGCAAGGCCGCGATTTTCCCCGAGACGATCAAGGACTGGCTCGACCGGGGAACCGTCTCGGCGCACGAGCTGTGGGAGCTGCTGCAGGAACTCGAAAAGGCGAAGCAGTCGGCGCACCTGCTCGCCTCGATGATGCGCCCACGTTAGCCCGCCCAAGAGCCGCGGATTGGCTGCGCACCGACTCCAAGGCGTTCGAGTATCTGCACCGGCGCGCACGGTCGAGGCGGCGGCGTTACTCATCCAAGGGGCCGACGCCGTGCCCCCGCCGAGTCGCTAAAAACGCCGCTTGTCGGTTCAACTCAGCCGTCGGCGGACCCGAGCCTGGACCGCCCCGCCCGCTCAGATAGCGCACGCACCCAGTCGCCCAGCCGCCGGCGCTCGCTCGAACAGGTCGGAGCGCCCTGACGCCGCCTCGGTCTGGTTCCGCACCACGTGCGCCAGCGCCCCCTCGATCACCGCGCGCGGGTGCTCCGTACTTGCCGAACTGTCGATGGCGGCCCGGTTCAGCGACCAGTTCAAGAAAGTGGGAGGCGGAGCTCCGACACGACGGTGGTCGCCGTCGAGCAGCCGGCAAGGAACTCCGACCATGCATCGAGCAGTGCCCGGCGCTTGTCGAGAAACGTCGACCGCGAATAGCTCCGCTCGACAGCCGAGCCGACCGCATGCGACAGACTCGTTTCCATGACCGCGTAATCCGCGTCCGCTCGCTCCGATGCCCACGTGCGGAACGTCGAGCGCCAGCCGTGAGGCGACCCCGCGCCGGCGAGACCGGCCGACTTCATGACGCCGGCCACGGTCGCCGCCGACAGCGAGCCGGCCCCCGCCTGCGGACTCGGGAAGAGCAACGCCTCGTCGCCGTCGTGCCGGCGCAGCGACTGCACCGAACCGAGCAACGCCACGGCCGCAGGGACCAGCGGTACCATGTGCTCGCGGTCCTGCTTCATCCGGCAAGCCGGGATCCGCCACTCGCGCGCGTCCTCGGCAATCTCGCCCCACGTGGCAAGCCGTGCTTCGGACGGGCGCGCTGCCGTCAGGATCTGGAACCGCAGGCAGGCCTTCGCCGACAACGTCGCGCGGCACGTGTCGATTCGCTTCATCGCCGCGGGCGCGTCTGCGTACGGCACGCTGCGCATGTGCTGGCGTACGGCCGGCTGGGGGACGAGCGCTCCGGCCACCGCTGCGACCGGATCGACCTCGATCAGCCCCGCCGCGCGCGCACGGCGGAAGATGGCGCCGAGCGCCGTCCGCAGCTTCCGGCCGGTGCCGGGCTGCGATGTCCACACCCGCTCGAGGGCCCGCAGCACTTCCGGCTTGCCGACCCGGTCGACCGGGAGGTCGAGCAGATCAGCCGCGTGCCGCTCCAGCGTCGCCGCCCGCGCCTGCTGTTCGCCCGGGGACAGCCGTGCCCGGTTCGAGTCGGCGACCTTGCCGGCGATCTTCCGCAGGGTCGGAGCCGTCGACCGTTGCGGCCCCGCGAACGGGTCTTCGCCCCGCTTGACCGCGAGCTTGTTGTCGAGCGCCCACGCGCGAGCCTGCGCCAGACTCACGATGTCAACCGAGCCGAGCCCGCGGTCAACTCTGCCCCGACCCGGGACCGTGAGCCGTTGCACCCAGGACCGCGTCCCGCTACGCTGCACGAACAGATGCAGCCCGTGCCCGTCCGAATACCTGCCCGGCTTGCGCAGCGTCTGAACCTGTCGAGCCGTCAACCTCGTCATCGCGTTCCCCGCGAAATAAACTTACCACTAAGCTACCACATTTTACACGGGATTGGGTGGGACTTCTCGGGCACGTTTCGGAAACGTTATTCAGAATACTTGCCTGTGCGGTTGACGTTTTGGACCAAATGGGAACGACATGGAAGACACTATCTGTCTTCGCGGAAGACTACTACACGTCTGGGACAGCGCAGGTCACGACAGGAGTGGGTACGATCCCTGCCTACTGGCGTGCGTACACCGGAACGGCCGCCGCGCCGCCTGGTCTTCCGTGAACCCGCCTTTGCTTTACGGCATCGTCAGCAACGGCGCCATCCCCGCCGGCAGGTGCTGGTCGAACGCGATCAGCAGCGTGGCGTCGGAGACGTGCTGCGCCATCAGGCCCACGAGGTCCACGAGATTCGTCGTCCCCCCGACCGCCTCGACGGCGTTCGCGTAGGTCTCCGGGCTCACGGTGTGGGGACCGAAGAGCTGGCGGCCGAACTCGATTAGCGCGGCTTCCTTCTCTCCCAGCCCCGCGACCGGTCCGCCCTCGCGGACGACGTCGATGACGTTCGGATCCAGGCCGTTCTCGACGGCGGTCGGCTCGGTGAGGGTCCAGGCGTACTGCACGTCGTAGGCGCGCGCGGTGACGAGGATCGCCAGGTCCAGCAGCGGCCGCGCCACGTTCGCTTCCAGCGATTCGCGGCCGGCGCCGTGACTCCCAATCTGGCCCGGCCCCGTCCCCTGGGGGGAGAGCGTGCGACCGTAGAGGCTGGGGGTGGACCGTAGCGTCTCTGCCGGGCTGGGCGTCAACGGCAGGCGGCTGCGCGACCGCGGGTCGACGTCGTCCGGCTGCGTGAACGGCAACGGCAGGAACTGCGGCCAGCCGGGCGGCATGTACTGGTTGAACGCCGCGAGACGCCCCGCGGTGCCGGCGTAGCGCGCCATCAGATCGACGACGTCGACGTAGTTGGCCTCGCCGAACAGGCCGACGGCGCGACGATAGGTCTCCTGGCTCAGGCGGTGCTCGCCGAAGATCTCGCGGCCGGCCTGGATGATGACCGCCTCCCGGTCGCCGAGTCCGGACAGCGCCTCGCGGTTGCGCACGACGTCGATGACGGCCGGGTCGAGGCCGACCGCCACGGCCTCCATCTCATGCAGCGACCACTCGAAGGGTGCGTCGTGCTCGCGCGCCGTTATCAGGATGGCGAGCTCCAGCAGCGGACGCCCGACCGGGGATTCCCAGCGCGCGTTGACACCGGTGCCGGCGCTCCGGATCGCGTTCGCCGCGGCCGACGGCCCCCCGGCCGGGTCGGGCGCGGTCGTGGCGAGCCGGTTGCGGGAGTCCGGATTGACGTCCGCCGGAAGCGCGGCGGCTCCGGTTTGGGCGCCAGGGGCGCCGGTCGCGCCGGAAACGGACGTCGCGCCTGCCGCAGCGAGCAGCGCAGCCAGACACAGGGCGGCAAAGGACGTCGGAATGATTGGCAGTCTCGTGAAACCATGCATCGGCTGAACCCCCGCACGAATGAATACCGGCTGCCACGCCCGCACGCGGCAGCCGGTCCGGTGAACGCGCTTGTCGACTGATCCCCGCCGTCACTCACCCGCCGGCATGAACTTCTGCACACGCCGCCCGTTGAGAGTCTCGCCGACGTACACGTTGCCGTCGGAATCGACCGCCAGCGAGTGCGTCGACTCGAACTGGCCCGCCATCCGGCCGCGGCGCCCGGTGGTCCCGAGCGTCTCCAGCGACTCGTGCCGCACGGTCCAGAGCAGGTGGTTGCCTCCGTCGGCATTGTAGATGTACGTCTGGTCCGGGTCGGTCGAGAAGGCGATGTCCCACGCCGAGGCGCCCGCGGTCTCCTTGCCGACGAACCCCTCGCGCACGAACGTGCCGTCCTTCTCGAAGATCTGGAGCCGATGGTTCATCCGGTCGCAGACGTAGACGAGCCCCGCGTTCGAAAGCTGAACGCAGTGGACGGTGTCGCCGAAGATCGGCGAGGCATCCGCCTGCTGGTCGTACGGCGCGAGCTCGCCGTCGACGGGAGGCCGGCCGTACGCGCCCCAGTGCCGCTTGTAGTCGCCGGTATCCGCATCGAAGACGATGACGCGGCGGTTGCCGTAGCCGTCGGCCACGTAGACCTCGTTGGCCTCGGGGTCGACGCCGATGTCGGCCGCACGCCCCAGCCGCGTCGTGTCGTGGCTGCCGCTGAGCGGGCCGGCGCTGCCGATCTGCAGCAGGAACGTGCCGTCGCGCGAGAACTTCAGCACCTGGCCGTCGCCCTGCCCGTTGCCGCCGATCCAGACATTGTCCAGGTGGTCGACGAAGATGCCGTGCTCCTCGTTCGGCCACTCGTAGCCGTCCCCGGGCCCGCCCCACGCCTGTACGACGCTGCCTTCCTGGTCGAACTCGATCACCGCCGGCGCCGGGACGCAGCACTCGGAGGTCGGCGGATCTACTGCCGCGCCGCGCTCGCTGTCGGTCAGCGACCGGGGCCGTTGCAGCACCCAGATGTGGTCCCGCGAGTCGACCGCGACGCCGATGACGTGGCCGAGCAGCCACTTGTTCGGCAGTGGCTGCGGCCAGAACGGGTCCACCTCCAGCGTGGCCCCCGGAACCCCACCCTGCGCCGCGGTGGCGCCGTCCAGCGCGCTCTGCCCGAGGCCTAACGCCACGCCCAGGGCGATGACGGCCGCCCCAATCCACGCCATCTGTCTCCGCTGCATCGGTTCCCCCTCGCTCGAATCCGAGACCCGGGCCAGCCGGCGCGGGCACTCGCGCGCCGCCCGCCAATGGCAGCACATCGGGCGTCCGGATGCAACAGATGATCCCGTTGAACCCCCAGCGGCAAGGTGATAGTGTGTATCGTTGCCGTTGGACCCTTGAATTCACCTGTCCGACAAAGGAGCTTTGGCATGCAGCATTTCGTTCGATTCCTTCTGGTCCTCGCCGTGGTGGCGCTCGTGGCGCCGGCAGTGACCCAGGCCCACTTCAAGCTTGTGGAGCCCGCCCCGTGGATCGTCGAGAACGAGCGCGGCGACCCGCAGAAGGCAGGCCCCTGCGGCGGTTCGAACGAGGACTGGGGCACGCCGAGCGGCATCGTCACCGAGCTGCAGGGCGGCTCGATGATGCCACTGAAGATCAACGAGACCATCTACCATCCGGGCCACTACCGCGTGGCGCTGGCGGTCAACACGCCGCTCGAGCTGCCGCCCGACCCGGAATCGACGACGCGGCCCAGCCACCGCGGCGAATGGGACCGGCCGTGGTCGCTGTCGGCCATGATCGAGGCTCCCGCGCAGCCGCCGGTGCTGGCCGACGGCCTGTTCATGCACTACACGCGCGAGCCGACGCCGATCGCGTTCGAGGCGGAGATCCCCATTCCGAACATCAACTGCGACAAGTGCACGCTGCAGGTCATCCAGTGGATGGCGGAGCACGCCTACAACAATCCGGGAGCCTACAGCTACCACCACTGCGCGCACGTGAAGATCACGGCGGACTCGTCGAAGCCGATCGACGAGGGGTGGCCGGGCCAGGAGTAGCTCGTTCCAACGTCATGTCCCACGGCCCGTGCTCGGCGGGCCGTGGGTTCCCTTCGTTGCGGTGATTGACGCGGCGGCGGCCTGAAACTCGATACAGCGGAGAGGGCGAGACCCATGAGAGACGGCAGAGCGACCCGGCGGCGGGCGGTTTCTTCGGGCGCGATCTTCGCGGCCGGAATCGTCGCACTGGCGATGATGCCCGCCGCGGCGGCGGCGCAGAGCGGCGCGGCGGACGAGATCACGTTTACCCGGGACGTCGCGCCGATCCTGTATGACTCGTGCGTGGTCTGCCACCGGGCCGGCGAGATGGCGCCGATGGCGCTGACGACCTACGCCGAGGTGCGGCCCTGGGCCCGGTCGATCAAGAACCGCGTGGTCGCGCGGGAGATGCCGCCCTGGCACATCGACAAGAACATCGGGATCCAGGAGTTCAAGGAGGACATCTCGCTGCAGGACGAGCAGATCGCCATGATCGCGTCCTGGGTGGACGCCGGCGCACCGATGGGCGACCCGGCCGACATGCCGCAGATGCCCGAGTTCCCCGACTGGTCGGAATGGCAGATCGGGGAGCCGGACCTGGTCGTGCGCTACCCGGACTACCTGGTGCCGGCGGAGGGACCCGACCTGTTCGGCTCGCTCTACGCCCCGTTGGGCATCGAGGAGGACCGCTACATCAAGGCGATCCAGACGCGGCCCGTGGACGGGCGCTCCCGGCAGGTCGTCCACCACGCGCTCTCGTACGCGGTGGACCCGGACTACGACGACCTGACGAACGACGGCACGCAGGACCAGGGCGTGTTCCTGGTGGAGTACGCCTCGGGCAAGGGCGCCGAGATCTACCCGGAGGACACGGGCAAGCTGCTGCCGGTGAACATGAAGGCGCGGGCCAGCTATCACCTGCACTCCATCGGCGAGGAAGTGGAGGCCGGCATCGAGCTCGGCATCGTGTTTCACCCGAAGGACGTGGTGCCGAAGCACGTCCGCTGGTCGAAGCAGCTCGCCCGGCACAACACCGACCTGGACATTCCGGCCGGCGCGGTCGTCCGTCAGGACGGCTACGAGCGGCTGAGGAACCCGGCGAAGCTCACCGCGTTCCAGCCGCACATGCACATCCTCGGCAAGTACCAGTGCCTGGAGCTGATCTACCCGACTACGCCGATCACGAGCGAGGTCGTCAGTTGCGCCAACTTCGACTACAACTGGCACCTCGTCTACAACTACGCGGACGACGTCGCGCCGCTGGTGCCGGCGGGAACCATCCTGCACACCATAAGCTGGCACGACAACACCGATGTCAACCGGTCCAATCCGGATCCGAGCAACTGGACCGGGAACGGCGGCCGCACCATCGACGAGATGGGCTTCGCGTGGATCGGCTGGTACGACCTGACCGACGAGGAGTACGCGCGGGAGCTGGCGGAGCGCAAGGCGCGACGGCAGCAGGCGGCGACCAACAACGACCAGTAGCGCGCCCCCCTGGGGGGTAGGCGTGCGGGGCCTCGCCGAGGGCTCTGCCGGGCAGGTGGCCCGGCAGAGCCCGATCTTTCGAGGGGGCCGCCCAACACTCAGCGCGAGAAGGTGCTGCGATGCCTATGAGTCTCCGATTGCGTGCGGAAGTGGTTCTGCTGGTGCTGCTCGTTGGCGCGCCATCCCTCGCCGGCGCCCAGCCGACCCCCTACAACCTGAAGTACCGCTCGGGCCAGACGGTGCAGCCCATCTACGAAGGGTGGTCACGGAATCCCGACGGCGGCTTCACCATGCACTTCGGGTACTTCAACCGCAACTTCGTCGAAGAGGTGCACGTCCCGGTCGGGCCGGACAACCACTTCGAACCCGGCGACCTCGACTCCGGGCAGCCGACGTTCTTCTACCCGCGTGCGCACCGCCGGGTGTTCAGCATCGACGTGCCCGCCGATTTCGGGGATCGGCGGCTGGTCTGGAACCTCACCGTGCAGGGCGAGACGTTGCGGGCCATCGGCTGGCTCGAACCGACATGGCAGACCGGGGCCCGCTCCGCCGGCGGCCGGCGGCTCAACGCGGAGGCCGCGCGAAATACGGCGCCGGCGATCGCCATCGAGGCGCCGGCCGACGTCACCCTGCCGGGCAGACCGACGCTGATCGCCCGCGTGACGGACGACGGGCTGCCGGTCGTGCGCGAGATCGATCCGGCCAGCCGCGTGGCCGGCTCCAACGATCCCCCGACGTTGCGGCGCGACCCGGACGAGCCGGAGCCGCCGCACAATGTCCCCAGCGTGCCGAATCGGCGCGGCGCAGGCCTCCAGGGGCCGCGTGTCCGCGGCCTGCGCGTATCCTGGATAGTCTGGCGGGGACCCGTCGGCGTGTCGTTCGAGCCGTCCTCGACCGTCGCGGTCGAGGACGGGCAGGCGGCGGTGACGGCGACGTTCGCGGAGCCCGGCGACTACGTGCTCCGGGCGACGGCCAACGACAACCTGCTGGCCACCGAGCACGACGTGAGCATCACCGTCCGCTGAGTGGGTTCTCAGTCCACCGGCGTGCCCAAGGTGCAGCAACGGCGGGCGGCCAGAGTGCGCAAGTGAACGTCACGGCACCTCCGGGCGACCCGCCGCCGCGGCCGACTACCGTCCCAGCGGATCCCCGATGGTGCCCCCGCCGGTGGCGGTGTCCCGCGTGGCCGGATCGGGTCCGAGTCCCTGGGCGAACTCCTGTTCCTCGACACGGCTCCCCACGAGCTGCCCCGGCAGACCGTAGTTCCCCTCGTGACAGCGCGGCTCGTAGTAGATCCGGTTCAGTTGGCCATCCTGCAGCTCCAGCTCCTGCCGAACGGTCCACGGCCGCGTCCAGGTGGTCGGATCGTCGATGGTAACGATGTACTCGAGCGTCGTCTCGTCGAGCCGCCGCCAGCGCTCGACCATGTGCAGGTTCTCGCGCGAGCCGCGGTAGTCCCGCTTCTCGGAGAAGTTGGTGACGTCGACCACCAGCGTGTCGCCCTCCCAGTGGCCGCGGGAGTCGCCGAACCGCTGGCGGATGTGCGATGGCATATGCTCGCTGCCGTCGACGGGGATGTTGCGCTGCCAGCCCTGCCCCTGACCCACGTCGTAGAAGATCGCCACCGAGCCGGGCGACTGCACGATGCGGCGGAATCCGCTGAAGTCGGGCAGCCCGGCCGCCATGCAGCGCTCCGACAGGCTGCGATCCTCCGGTCCGTCGTTGCGGTTCAGCCGTCCCGTGTTGTAGATGGGAGGCATCTCCTCGCGCAGCGGTGACGGCGGGGCGTACTCCCACCCGGCGCAGGCCGGCTCCTGGATGCGACACGTCTCGGTGGCCTGCAGCAGCGCGAGCTTGTACTCCCGGTCGAGCCGCACGCGCTCCGCCCCCTCGGACGTGTAGGGCGGGACCCGGCCGTTCGGCGGATCCACGACGAGCGAGGTGCGGTCCCCGGTGGGGCGGATCGATTCGAACACCGCGTTGTAGGCGCCCCGGACGTCGCGCTCGGTCCCGAGCGGCGCCCGCTCGTCCCGGCGCCGCAGCGCGCCGCGCTGCTGATCGAGCTGCGCCCGCTGCTCCTCGGTGAAGACGTCGACGTCGGCGAACTGCGCCGGCCGCTGCAGCGGGATCTGGTACGGGTCGTTCCAGATGCCCTGGAGGTCCGGCTCGCCCCACGCCGTGTGGAGCCGGCGCTCCGTCCCCGACTGCTCCCCAGCCTCCGCGCCGGCCGCCGCGACCTCCACCCCGCCCGGTGCAGCCGCCAGGCTCAGCAGCCCGATCACCACCGCAAGCGCCGCCGCCACGCCGATGAACTCGACAAATCGTCTGATCATTGCATCTTCCCCATGTCAAGGCCGATCGACCGCGACCCGTAGCTTACCGCATCACCGCCGCCGCCCCATCAGCGGGTATCGGGCGGCGGGGCTGGGAGGCTGGGAGGACGGCTTGACACCACGTCGAGGGACATGATTGGCTGCAATGCACTGACTTCAATGAAGGCATCGGCATGGCCCAGTTGACGGCTCGCAACGTGAGGGAACGTCTGCGGTCGTCCGTCGACAGCAGCGACGCGATCGCCGACAGCCTCCATGCCAGCTACGGAGTACCCCGATGAAGACACCGCACTTCCTGCTTCGGCCGGCGTCCCGTATCGGTGCCGGCGCCGCGGCGCTTGCGCTCTTCCTGCTTGCCGCGCTTCCGCTTCACGCGCAGCAATCGCTCGCGGATGATCCCGGCGTCGCCGAAGCACTGCATCTGCTGGATGTCTGGATGGATGCCGCGCAGGCCTACGGCGGCATCCCCGGCGCCTCCCTCTCGGTCGTACACGATCAGGAGCTCGTGTGGGCCAAGGGCTTTGGGTATGCGCACGTGGAGCGGGAGGAGCGGGCGACCCCGTCGACGATGTATTCCATATGCTCCATCTCCAAGCTCTTCACCGCGGTCGGCGTGCTGCAACTGCGCGACCAGGGCAAGGTCGAGCTCGACGACCCCGTGGCGCAGCACCTGGACTGGTTCACTATCCAGGACGACCACCCGGAGGCGGTCCCGGTCACCGTCGAAGGGCTGCTCACCCATACCTCCGGTCTCCCGCGCGAAGCGGGAGCGCCGTACTGGACCGGCCCCGACTATCCCTTCCCGACCCACGAGGAGATCGTCGGCACGCTGCCCACCCAGTCGATGCTGTATCCCCCGCGCACCTACTACCAGTACTCCAATCTGGGGCTCACCCTGGCTGGCGAGATCGTGGCGGCGGCAGCCGGGCGGGCCTACCGCGACTACATCCGCGCGAACATCCTGGACCCGCTGGGGATGTCCAGCACCTTCACCGACCTGGATGACCGCTTCCGGGGCAACCGGCTGGCGAGCGGCTACACCGCGCGCGGGCGGGACGGCAAACGCCAACTGATTCCGGACTATTGGGTCCGCGGCATCAGCCCCGCGGCCGGGTTCATCTCGACGGTGGAGGATCTGGGGCGTTTCGCGTCGTGGCAGTTCCGCGTGCTCGATGGAGACGATGCGCTGCTCGACCGCAACACGCTGCGCGAGATGCACCGCGTACACTGGCTCGAACCCGACGGCGACACCACCTACGGACTGGGCTTCTCCGTGTGGAAGTCGGACGGCGACACCTTCGTGGGCCACGGCGGTTCCTGCCCGGGCTACCGCAGCCATCTTCTGCTGCGCCCGCGGGACAAGGTCGCCACGGCGTTCATGACCAACGGTCAGGGCGTCGATTCCCGCCGGTTCGCACAGTCCGCCTTCGACATCGTCGCGCCCGCCCTGCGCAAAGCCGCCGGGAAGCCGAACGGCGATACTCCCGCCGGTGCGGTCCCCGCCGGCTCCGAGGGCGAGGCCACGACGGCTCGGGAGACCCTCATGGGCTTCACCGGCACCTACCAGCGGCCGCTCGGGGGAGAGAGCGCGGTAATCCTGCGGGAAGGCGATCTGCACGTGCTGTCGCTCCCCACCGACGATCCGCTGGAGTCGCTGACCCGGCTCCGCCACATCGAAGACGGCACCTTCCGGCGGGTGCGCGACAACGGCGATCCGGGCGAGGAGTTCATCTTCGAAGAGATGCCCGACGGACGGATGCTGATGTGGCGCAACGACAACTACAGCATACGCGCGGCCGGCAGGTGAGCGTAGGCCGCCACGCCGACCCCGGCGACGGCGGAGTCTCAACGACGAATCCGAGGTCCGAGCACCCAGAGCCCGGCCGCCGCGGCCATCTTGTGGTCCTTGCGCCACGGCGTTCCCGCCTCTCGGCCGAACCGGGCGATCACCGAGGCGACCGCGGCCACGTCCGCACCCATCGCTTCGGCCGCCAGCACCGTCGGATCGGTCTTGCGAGGGTACCTCCGGACCTCCATGCCGAGTTCGGCCGCAGCCTCCGCCAGGGACTCGCGGTAGAGCATGCCGTCGGCGGCATGGGTCAAGGGACGTGAGCGCAGTACTTCCTCCAGCGCGTCGGGCAGGCTGTCGTACGGACTCGTGGGCAGGATCAGCACTCGGGCGCGACAGGTCGCCAGCATGGTCGAGATCGCCGCCCGCGCGTGTTCCGCCACCGATCGGCTCACCCGGTTCACGAGGTCGATCGCCACTCCGATGTCCAGCTCCAGGGCCTCGTGGTGGTAGGGCGCGCTCGGCAGATCCTTGTCGATCAGCTCGACGCGCCGTCGATCGAGGAAGACGGGCACGGCGTCTTCTACCGCGAGGGTGACCAGCTCGGCCCGCGCGTAGTGGTCGGTGGCTCCGATGACGGCTTCGGCGACACTCATCGTCGTCCCGTCACCGGTCCTGGAGGCGGGACGCGACGGACGGCTCCCCCTGACCGAGCTCGTCGACCACGGCGCGGAGAAACCGCGCCGCCTCGGCACCGGTCACCGCGCGGTGATCGAAGGTGAGCGACAGCGGGAGCGTACGGTGGACTGCCGGCGCGCCGCCCGCGGCGACGACCTGCTGCGTCATCCGGCCGACGCCGAGTATGCCGACCTGCGGCGGCACCACCACCAACTCGGCGTGCTGGCCGCCGACCGTCCCGAAGTTCGACAACGTGAATGTCTGTCCACGCATCTCGCCGAGCGGGATCGTCCGTCGGCGAACATCCGCCTTCAGCCGCTCGATACCGCGTTTCAGATCCACAGGGTCTCGCCGGCCGACGTCCCGGAGCACCGGCACGAACAGGCCATCGTCATCCAGGTCCACGGCGATCCCGAGATCGATCCGGTCGTGCAGCCGGCGGGACATCGTTTCCGGCTCGAACCAGGCGTTGAGGGCGGGCGAGACGGCGCAGCCGACGGCGACCGCGCGGATCAGGCGCATGGTCACGTCCGCGCCCGCCGGCCACGCATCGACGTCCGCCCGATCCGTCACCGTCGCCGGGACGACCTCGGCGTGGGCCTTCGCCATGCGCTCGGCCATCGCGCGCCGGGCGCGGCGCAGCGGCACGGCGGGCGCCGCCACGGCGAGCGCCTGGACCGCGCGCTCGATGTCGATCGTCGTGATCGCACCCGCCGGTCCGGTCCCCTGTACCATCGCCGGATCGATGCCGAGCTTGCGGGCCAGCGCGCGTACCGCCGGGGTCATCCTGCCGGCGGCGGCCCTGGGCGCGGCGGCGTGCGAGGTCTCGGTGGTCGCGGTCGTGTCGATCGTCCCGACGACCGTCCCCGCATCCGCCTGCGCGTCGGCGGACTCGAACTCGACCAGCGGATCGCCCACCGTGACCCGGTCACCCGTTCCGCCGTGCAACCTGACGACGCGCGCCGACCGCGGCGACGGGATCTCGACCACGGCCTTGTCCGTCTCGACCGCCACGAGCGGCTGATCCGTGACCACGTGGTCGCCTTCGGTCACGTGCCACGAGACGATCTCGGCTTCGTGGAGTCCCTCTCCGAGGTCGGGAAGCGTGAACGTGTCCGTCGTGGTTGCGGCCAACCGGTGGCTCCTATGAGAATGCGAGCGTTTCCCGAGCCCCGCCGCCAGCACGCGTGCGGTCGACGGCATGTAGAGGTGCTCCAGGCGCGGCAGGGGCATCACGGTGTCGTAGCCGGTGACCCGCTTGACCGGCGCCCGCAGCGACAGCAGTCCGTGTTCCGCCAGCCGCGCCGCGATTTCCGCTCCGAAACCGGCGGTCAACGGCGCTTCGTGCACGATGACGCAGCGTCCCGTCTTCTCGACCGAGCGCAGAATCGTCGGCATGTCGAGCGGTGACAGCGTGGCGACGTCGAGCACGTCGGCGGTCACGCCGGCCGCCGCCAACTGCTCGGCGGCCGCCAGCGTCTCCACGATCATGGCGCCCCAGGTCACCAGCGTCAGGTCGTCCCCGTCGCGAAGCTGGAAGCAGGAATCGAGGGGCGCGGCCGTGCCGTCGTCCGGCACCTCCTCCTTGAGCGCACGATAGATCCGCTTCGGCTCGAGGAAGAGCACGGGGTCCGGATCGCGGATCGCCGCGAGCAACAGCCCGTACGCGCGCGGGCGGGGGTTGTCCCGTTCGTTGTTGAACTTCGGGTGGCGAACTCCCGGTCTCCTCTACGAAGTCATCTATGTTACGCCACGTCAGCAACCACGCCGTCGGGCGGAGCCAGCGCGTCCAGGGCACCGACCAGGTGCTGCAGATCGCGGTAGCCCCGGACCCGCCGGAAGTGCTTCTCCGCCTCCACCAGCGCGCTCGCCACCCAGCGTTGAATCATCTGGCCACCACGCCAGCGCTTGACGTTGCGCGAGTAGTGCTCGACGCTGCCGTTCAGGTTCTCGATGATGTTCGTCGTCCGCAGCGTACGCTGCAGCGCCCCCGTCAGACCGAGGCGCTGCACGGTCAGCGTCTCGTCCAGTCCCTCCCGGATGGACGCCGCCGCGCCGGGGTGGTCGTGCTCCAGCGACCCGGCCAGCCGCTTGAGCACCCGCGCCGCACGGTCTGCCGAATCGAGGTTCCACGCATCCCGCAACGCCTTGCCGACAGAGGCGTGCAGCCGCTCGGGCAGATGGCCGATGACGTTCCTCCACTTATGGACTTGGCAGCGTTGCACCACGCCGCGAGAACCGAAGACGTCGGTGATGGCCCGGCGCAGCCCCGTAGCGCCGTCGATGACAAACAGCAACGTCCGGTCCGTCGGCAATCCGCGCGTCACCAGGTCGCTGAGCAGGCCGGTGGTGACGGCAGCCGTCTCGGTGGCGCCTTCGCGCAGGCCCAGCACGTGTTTCCGGCCCTGCGTGTCGATCCCCAACGCGATCACCATGCACTGGTCCCGGAAGACCTTGCCGTCGATGCAGACCGCCCGCAGGTCCAACTCGCCCAACGGCCGGCTGAGAAACGCCTGGAGGCGCTTTGTCGACAGCGCCACGAACCGCCGCGACACGGCACTGCTCGACGTCGCCCGCTCGGTCACGTCGGCCGGTACCGGGTCCAGCGTGCCCGCGTACCGGCGCGTCGACACCCCGGCGGCGACCGCGGCCAGCGTGTGCTCGTCCAGCGGGTCGGTGGCCGCCGCCCATTGGAAGCTCGCCAGCGGGACTTCGCCATCCGAGCTCCGCACGCGGAGCCGCGGCAGCTCGACCTGCCGCCCGCCGAGTGTCACCTGGCTGTCGACACTCCCTCCGCGCCACGCGGGCCGCTCGACCTGATGGCGCCCCTTCGCACCACACAGGACTTCCCGGTCCGCCTCCATCATCGCCTCTAGGACCTGCAGCCCGGTCGCGATGCAAAAGCCATGGAACGCTTCCCGGACACCGTTGACCACGCCGAGCACCGGCAGCGGCACCTGGATCGTGACGGGTCGCGAGCTGGGGGGTTGGCCGGACGTCTTCCGCCTGTCATGCTTCGCCATGGGTGGCAGTCTCCTTTTCTGATTGCATCCCCCTGTCCTACCACAGGACAGGGGCAGGAGCCGCCACCCGCTTCACATCAGCTCAAGTTCAACAGCGTCCGGGACATCCCCCGCGGGCGGGCGACGACGGGATGACGACGCGCAGGCCCGGGACGTGGGCGAACATCGCCTCCATGCTCTCGGAGTGGTGCTCGATCGCATGAATGCCGCCGCCGTACGGCGCGCGGATCACCAGCGGGCAGGTCAGCCGCCCCCGTGTTCGCCACCGCAGCCGGGACGCGTGGCAGACGAGCTGGTCGACGGTGGACTGGATGAACCCCATGAACTGGATCTCGGCGACCGGTCGAAACCCCTGCGCCGCGACGCCCACCGACAACCCCGCGATCGCGGTCTCGGCGAGCGGCGTGTCGCGCACGCGGGCGGCCCCGAAGCGATCCAGCAGACCGTCGGTCACCCGGAAGACGCCGCCGTCGATCCCGACGTCCTCGCCGAGCACGAGCACGCGCTCGTCCTCCGACATCGCCCGCGCGAGCGCGGCGTTGAGGGCCTGCACCATCGTCCGCTCGACCCGCTCGACCATCTCAACCATCATCGGATCGCGCCGCCGCAGCCCGCGCTTCCGCGGCCGCCGCGCGCTGCCGGGCCAGATCGGCCGGGAGACGCTCGTACATGTAGTCGAAGACCGCCTCGGGCGGCTGGGGCGGCGTTGCCAGGTATTCCTCCGCGGCGCGTTCCACGTCGGCGGCGCACGACGCGAGCGTCCCTTCCTCTTCGTCCTTCGACCAGCCGTGCGCGGCGGTCAGGTGGGCGCGCAGCCGCGCGATCGGATCCTCGCGCCAATGGCGTCCGACCGACTCGTCGTCGCGGTAGCGACTCGCGTTGTCCGCGGTGGTGTGGTCGGACAGCCGATAGGTAATCGCTTCGATCAGGTGCGGACCGGCGCCGTCGCGTGCATGGGACAGGGCGCGGTGCACCGCGTCGCGCATCGCGATGACGTCGTTCCCGTCGACCTGCTCGCCGGCGAACCCGGCGGCGATCGCCTTCTGGGCCAGCGTGGTTGCCGCCGTCTGGGCGGAACGCGGCAGCGAGATGGCCCACTGGTTGTTGGTCACGACGAACACCGCCGGCAGCCGCCAGGCGCCCGCGACGTTCAGCGCCTCGTAGTAGTCGCCCTTGGAGGTGCCGCCGTCGCCCGATACGCAGACCGCGACCCGGCGCTCGTTCCGCAACTGAAACGCGAGGGCGACCCCGACGGCGTGCGGGGCGTGGCTGGCGACCGGCACGCAGATCGGGAAGTCCTCACGGGGACGGCCGAAGTCGCTGCCCCGCTCGTCGCCGCCCCAGTAGAGGAACAACTCGGTCAGCGTGACCCCACGGAGGAGCTGGGCGCCCTGCTCGCGGGCGTAGGGCACGAGCACATCGTCCGCCGCCATCGCGTCCCCGAGTCCCACCGCAACCGCCTCCTGCCCCAGGCACGACGGGTACGTGCCCAGCCGGCCGGTGCGCTGCAGCGCGATCGCCTTCGCGTCGAACGTGCGCGTCAGCACCATCGCCCGATACAGCGACACGAGCGCATCACGCTCGCGGGCGAAAGCTGGCAGCGAACGTTCCGGACGACCGGCCGGATCGAGGTATCGCCGGTACTCGATCTCGAACGAGGCAACGATAGTCACTACTACCACCATGCCACGATCACGGGCGCGGCAACAACCATCGGGGCACTCGATGGGTAGGCCATGGCAAGATCGGAGCTGCGCCAACCCCGGGGGATGACCCCGCCGGCGATGGTCGGACCCGGACGAAGGAGCCGAGCACAGTGCAAGGGAGCTGGCCGACACAACCAGAGACGGTGGGCATGGGCAGGCGAAAGGACCCGCGCCCCAGGCCGCCGATAAGGCGCTGGCGGGTGCCGGTGGAACTGCATCCCGCCGAGGCCTTCAGCGACGAGGAGCCGACCGACGACGAAGAGAGGCGCCTGGCTCTGATCGACGATCCCAGGCAGAGAGGGCGGCACAGCGCCACGGTGGCGTTGCGGATCGGCAGCAGTTGCGCAGGCTGGAAGGAGCAGCCGACCGCCGCCGAGTTCTACGAGGCCGTGCACAGGGAACGACCGACCAGCAGGGACGGCTGCATCCTGCGCATGTGGGCCAGCGAGGCCACGTGGATGCAACTGGTGTCGGCCTGGGCCGAGCGCGCCTACACGCTGCGGGAGTTGGTGGCGGCGCTCCACCGGACAGGCAACAGCAGATGTATGGCGGCGCACGTGCTGAACCGCTGGGTGCGCTATCCGGAGCGAAGGCAGCAGAGGACAGCAAGCGGATGACACTGCCCGAACCGGCCCGGGAGCTGTGGCTGCGGACGCGCCGCATCATAGGCGAGAGCCTCGAAGAGCTGACAGGCGAGGAGCAGGGATACCGGATCGGTGGTGGAACGATACTCGCAGCCCGGTGGCAGCACCGGAGAAGCGAGGACATCGACCTCACGGTGGACGCAGACATCCAGCTCGGGAGCCTGACCGACCGCAGCAACTCCAGCTTCGAGCGGCGGATGGAGGAGACCGGCGGCAAACCGGTCTTCGACCCTGAGCTGAACATGTACCAGATCGTGTTCAGCAAACAGCACATCGACCTGTGGGCACGAAACCCGATACTGGGAGAAGGCCAGGAGACGGTCACCATCGACGGAGAGCCGGTGGTAGTGCTGGCGAACGCCCAGATACTGCGGGGGAAGCTCGAACGGGCGGAACTGCATCTTGTCCGCGATGCATACGACATCGAGAAAGCGGCGACAAAGGACCCCGAAGCACTGCAGATCGCGATGAACGCGATGCCGCGGACGACGGGCGAACACGTCGCGCACGTGTGGCACTGGAACGGCCCGCTGCTGGCCGAGGACGGACCGGAGGAGCTGGAAGGGATCGCGCCGGAGGAGATGGCGGAGATAGCGAGCTTGGGCCGACGGGCAACAGTGGCCTGCCGGAACGCACTGTACAAGAACCTGAGCGTCCGGTGCACGGAGCGGCATGTAATCGTAGAGCGGACCACAGGCGAGGGCCGCCTGGCGGCACCCTGGAAGATCGAGGCTCGCGAGATCGAGCGGTCCTTCGAGCGATACGGACTAAACGCACACCTGGCAAGGGGAAAAGTTGCGGCAAGAGAGCTGCGGGAGTACGCGAGCGACGTGTGCGGAACGACAGCCGAAGACGTCCTCCTATACGAGGCGGAAGACGGACAGGCGCGGCGCTGGCAAACCGCAAAGAGAGCGGTGAACCTCCCGATAGGGACCGGTATGCACGAAAGAAGGACGGCGACCGAACAGTTCCAGAGGAACCAGCGCGAGCCCAAGCGGGACTACAAGCCCGAGCGATAGGCCTCCTGCTCTGCCGGGTTGTGGCATTGTGCGACCCGGTCGGTTTCACGCTACTCGTTTGCCGGTGATGGCCTCGCGTCGGCCTTAAGACGGGCGCATTCCCGATTTCCCGGAACAGTGTGTAGGCAAAGATGGCCTGTGAGGCTGGGGGAGGTTGAGCCGGTCTTCGGACAGACGGGGAGGGTGGTACTGGACATTACGGCTCGGACTGCCCATGATGGTGCGTTGAAATGGACAAGAGCGCCATCGACACCCCGAGCCGCGAGATCGATCTTCGCAACATTCCCGTCCACCTGCGCACTGCCCTCCGGCGGGCGCTGGAGTTTGAGGCGCGTGCTCCAGCGCCCAGGTCGGCAGAGGAAGCGGAGCAGTGCGAAGAGCAGCTGCGGGCCATCGCGGACGAGTTCTTCGGCGCCCTCCTCACCCCCGTGCTGCAACGCGCGGTGCGCTCCGCCGCGGTTGGCGACGCGGCGAGCGCCCTCGTGCGCCACCTGCCCTGGCGGATGCGGAGCGACGGCCTGGAGACCGTCAACGTTCGCACCTCCCGGGGCACGACGGTGCCGGTCACGACGCCGTACTACCGCGAGAAACACGCCCGTCGGCGAAGCGGAGGCCGGGACTCTACCCCATAGGCGCTAACTTGTTTTCGCGACATGGCCGGCGTATCCTGGCATGTGGATGCATGACACGGAGGCCGGCACGGTGGACGAGGACTGGGATGTGCTGGTGTCGTTCTTCCCTCAGGACTGGCGCGAGTTGGCGCAGGACACCGGGGCGTTGAAGGGGCTGCGCAAGGACAAGACGGTCGACAACCTCCTGCGGACCCTCCTGCTGCACCTCGGCTGCGGACACTCGTTGCGGGAAACGGTGGTTCGGGCCCGGCAGGCGCATCTGGCGGACCTGTCCGACGTGGCGCTGTTGAAGCGGCTGAAGAAATCCAAGGGGTTGGTTGCACGCGCTGTGTGTCCGCCTGTTCGAGGAGCAGGGTCTGGCGGTCATCCCCGGAGGCGCGTTCCAGGTCCGGGCCGTGGATGCGACGACGGTGAAGGAACCGGGCCCGAGCGGGTCGCTGTGGCGCCTGCACTACAGCGTGGGCCTGCCGTCGCTGGCGTGCGACTTCTTCAAGCTGACGGGGACCGAGGGGCCGGGCACGGGAGAATCGTTGGCGCAGTTCCCGATCCGCGCCGGCGACCATGTGCTGGCCGACCGCGGCTATTCGACGGCCCGGGGCATTCGCCACGTGGTCGACGCGGGCGGGCGGCTGATTGTGCGTGTCAACACGGGGTCGCTGCCGCTGTGCACGACGGCCGGGCGGCCGTTCGACCTGCTTGCGGCGGTGGGGTCGGTCACGCGTCCGGGCGCCGGCCGGTCCTGGGCGATCACGGTCGCGGTCCCGCGCGACGATGGCGGCCCGGCCGGCAAGATTGCCGGGCCGGGTCTGCGTGCTCCGCAAGTCGGCGGAAGCCATCCGCCTGGCGCACCTGAAAGTCCGCCGAGACGCCGCCCGCAAGGGCAACCAGGTGCAACCGGCCACGCTGCGCTTTGCTGAGTACGTGATCGTCTTCACGACCTTTCCCGAGCCACCCTTTTCCGCCGCGGACGTGCTGGAGTGGTATCGCCTGCGCTGGCAGGTCGAATTGGTGTTCAAGCGCTTCAAGTCGCTGGCCCAGTTGGGGCACGTGCCGAAGTACGACGACGACAGCGCCAAGGCGTGGCTCTACGGGAAACTGTTCGTGGCGCTGCTGGTGGAGAAGCTGATCCACCACGCCCGCGCGATTTCCCCCTGGGGCTACGACGTGCCGGCGCCGGCGCCCCCCGAGCGCGTGGCGTGACTGCAAGTTCGTGCTCAACCAGGTCACGCGCGCCATCGAACCACCGCTCCCGCTGGCGCGCATGATCAGCGACTGGCGAACGATCTCCGGCGAGCTGGCGGAGCCGCCACGTCGCCGACAGCCGCAACTCTCCGCGTACTTCGGCTGAACTGAGCTGCCGGAGGACCATAGGGCCTTAACAAGTTAGCGCCTATGGGACTCTACCCCGCCTTGGTGGTGCTGGGCATCTACGACCGGTGCACGCCGAAGCTGGCCTCCGATGCAAGCCGCGCGGTCGCCATGCTCAGCTCGCTGGCTGAAGCGCAGGCGCAGCTCCGCTCCGACGGCATCGCCCTGGATATCAAGACCCTCCGCTCGACCGCCTATCGCTACGCTGCGCGGGCCCGAGCGGCCCAGCAGAGCGCGGCGTGCGGCCTGCTGGACCGCGTGACCGGCAAGCGGGTGGTCGTCTCCCTCGACGGGGGCCGCGTCCGCGTGAGGCGCAAGAAGCGTGGCCCCAAGACGAAGAAGGGGCGCAACCGATTCCATACCGACTGGAAGGAACCGAAGCTCCTCATCCTGTACGTCGTCGGCGACGACGGGCGACCGTCTCAGACGGGGGCCCCGATCATCGACGGCACGCTCCGGGGACCGGAGGCGGTCTTCGCCCTGCTGTTGTCGTACGCGCGGCAGATCGGCCTCAACGCCGCTGACAAGGTGCTCTTCATCGCCGACGGCGCGCCCTGGATCTGGCGACGCCTCCAGCGACTCATCGCCGCGCTCGGGCTCTCGCCGACACAGATGCTGGGGCTGATCGACTTCTATCATGCCGCAAAGCAACTCTCCGACGCGGTCAAGCTGCGCCGCTGGAGCGCGACGCAACGCACCCGCTGGCTCAACCGCACGCGGGGGCTGCTCAAGCGAGCACGGGTGGACGAGGTGATCACGGCCCTGCGGGAGCTGTGCCGCGGGCGCACGGCCGGCAAGATCCGCACGCACCTCAACTACTTCCTGAAGAACCGTCATCGTTTCGCCTACACCACAATGGTCGGGCTCGGGCTTCCGCGGGGCAGCGGTGCCGTCGAAAGCGCCATCCGTCGCGTCATCAATCTCCGCATCAAGGGCGCCTCCATCTATTGGCTACCGGAGAGCGTCGACGCGATTCTTCTCCTGCGGTCTTTCTATAAGTCCGGCAGATGGAACTGTTTGCAGCGGATGGCCATGACGCCGGTGGGTGTGAGCGCGTGACCGGGAAATCGGGAATGCGCCCCTTGAGACGGTGTACGATTGCAGTATTGTATCGGCTGCAGCCGGTGCTCTTGCGAATACTGGTTACACCTGATGAAGGCTACCCCATCGCACGCACCGCCCAGCGCGCCGAGTTTGCCCCTGGTCGGGGATGCATTCGCCATGGCCGGCGACGTCGGGGCATTCTTCACCCGGCAGTACCTGCGACTCGGTCCCGTATTCCGCGTCCGCGCACTCCACCGCAGGTTCACGGTGCTTGCGGGACCCGAGGCCAACCTGTTCGTCACGCGTGATGGCAGCAAGCACCTCCGCTCGCGCGAGTTCTGGATGGATTTCGACAGGGAGTTGGGCGCGGCGCGCTCGATGGTGAGCATGGACGGGGCCGAGCACGCCCGGATGCGCAAGGCGCAACAGCCTGGCTACTCGCGCTCGTTCATCCACGAGCACCTGCACGACGTGATTGCCATCACGAGGCACGAGGTTGCCGGGTGGCCTCTCGACGAGCCCATCCCCGGCCTGTACGCGTTGCAGCGCATCATCACGGAGCAGCTCGGCACCATCGCTGCCGGCGTGTCGCCCCGCGACTACCTGGACGACATGATCGTCTTCGTGCGCACGCTCCTCGCGGCGCGCGTCACGCGCCAGCGGCCGGCCGTGCTGATGCGGACCCCGCGTTTCCGGCGCGCCCGTCAGCGGGTCGAGGAGCTCTACGCGACGGTGCGGGCGGTCCACGGCCCGGACCGTCGGTCCGGCGCCGAGCCCGACCTCGTGGACGACCTGCTGGCGCTCCACCATGGCGACCCGCAGTTCCTGCCCGAGACCGATCTGATGCCGGCGGTGCTGGGGCCGTTCATCGCCGGGCTCGACACGGTGGGGAGCACGTGCGCGTTCATGCTCTACGCGCTGCTGAAGCACCCCGACCTGCTCGACCGGATGACCGCCGAGGCGGATGCGAGCTTCGCGCACGGCCCGCTGACCGCGGAGGCCTTGCGCCGTCTCGATGTCACGCATCGGGTCGCGCTCGAGACGCTACGGATGTATCCGATCGCACCGGCCATCACGCGCACCGTGTCGAACACGTTCGATTTCGCCGGCTACACCATCCCGGCCGGAGAGACGGTCATCGTGGCGACCACCGTGCCGCACCATCTGCCGCAGTACTTTCCCGAGCCCGAGCGTTTCGATATCGAGCGCTACACCCCCGAGCGGCGGGAGCACCGTCAGCCCGGCGTGTTCGTCCCATTCGGCGCCGGCTCGCACGTCTGCCTCGGGGCCGGATTCGCCGAGGTGGCCATCGCCGCGACGATGGCCACCATCGTCCGCGAAGTCGATCTGGCCCTGGACCCTCCCGACTACGTTCTGAAGATCAGTCCGGTCCCCACGCCCAGCCCCGACGACCGCTTCCGGTTCCGCGTGGCGCGCCGCCGGTGTGCCGCGACTTCCGGAATGGAAGATTCGCCGAGGGAACGACCGACCCCGCCGGCTTCGGACTAGGATGCCGCCATGTCTTCACAAGGTGCCGCCTCTCCGCGCCTCCTCTGGTCCGGCGTGCTGTGCGCAGCGGCCGCCCTCGCACTGGCCGCACCGGCCGCCGAGCGCGAATGGCTGGCCGGCGACTCCCACATCCACAGCCACTGGAGCACCGGCTACGACTACCGCTCCGTCCCGCCGACCCCCATCAAGGGACGGGACGCGCTCTACTCGACGCCGCGCAACGCGGCGATGGCGCGGCGGTTCGGCCTGCGCTGGATGGTGACGACCGATCACGGCGGCCCGTACCACTCCAAGGTGAACCTGGAGCAGGCGCACCGCGAGCTCACCCTGTCGCGCGAGCTCGTTCCCGACGTGCTGCAGTTCTACGGCATGGAGCTGAACATGCCGGGCATGGACCACCACACCCTCATCATCCCCCGTGCCGAGGACGAGGCGTCGGTGCTGCACGAGATCGAGAGCCGTTTCGACGCCAACGAGGACTGGGCCCAGCCCCCGGACCCGCGCCGGCAGTCGGCGGGGCTCAGGCGACAGGCGCTGGCGCACATGCAGGGGCTGGACAGGCTGCCGATCCTGTTCGCGAACCATCCCTCCCGGTCGGCGGCAGCGATCGGGCGCTACGGTCGCGACGAGCCGTGGGAGTTCCGGGAGAACAACGACCTCGCGCCGGACGTGTACCGCGGGATGGAAGGCGCACCCGGCCACCAGGCCGCCACCCTCACGGACGAGAACAGCAGCGTGTACCGCGGCTCGTACTGGAACCCCGGGGCGCAGACCCTGGGCGGCTTCGACCAGATGACCGCCATCGTCGGCGGCCTGTGGGACGCGCTGCTCGGCGAAGGCCGCCGGTTCTGGATCGTGGCCTCGTCCGACTCGCACTTCCACTACACCGAGCCGGTGAGAGCCGGGAGCGACTTCTGGCCCGGCCAGTTCCACAAGACGTGGGTCCACGCGCACCCGACCTACGCCGACGTCCTCGACGGCCTGCGGCACGGCCGCATGTTCGCGGTGGCCGGGGACCTGGTGACCGAGCTCGAGGTCAGCCTGGCGAGCGAGAGGCACGAGGCCGGGCTCGGCGGCACGCTGCGGGTCACGCCGGGGGCGCAGGTGACCGCCACCGTCCGGTTCCGCGACCCGGAGACCGCGAACGGGGCGGGCGAGAACCCCGCCGTGCGGCGGGTCGACGTGATCGTGGGCGAGGTGCGGGGACCGGCCTCCGATCCGGCGAACGACCGCAACCCCACGACGCGGGTCTTCGCCCGGTTCACGCGCGACGCGCTGGCCCGCGACGGAGACCGTTACGCCGTCGAGGCGGTGCTGCCCGCGGTGAACCGCGACCTCTACGTCCGGGTGCGCGGCACGAGCACCGAAGACCTCGAGCCTCCGATGGACGGCGCCGGTGAGAACCCCTGGCACGACCTCTGGTTCTACTCGAACCCGATCTTCATCGAAGTCGAGTGACCGCTCTCGCGCCCGGCGGCCGCGGGCGGGAGAAATCGACATGACCAGCCGCCCGGCCCTCTGCGACGACCCGGCCGCGATCGACGCGGACTGGATGCAGCGGGCGCTGGCCGCGGGCGGCGCATCCGATTGTCCGGCGATCAGGGACGTCGTCGTCGAGGACCTCGGATCAGCCACCAATGCCTTCGGCAGGCTCCTGCGCTGTCACCTGACCGTCGACGGCGGCCTCGCCGCGGACCCCGCCACCGTCATCGTCAAGCTGCCGACCGCGGACCGCAGGGCGTTCCGGTTCGCGAAGTGGCTGTCGATGCACGAGCGCGAGTGCCTGTACTACCGCCGCGTGGCGCGGCATGCGCGCATCCGATCCCCGGCCCTGCTGTACGGCGATTTCGACGAAGCTACGCACCGCTTCGTCCTGGTGCTCGAAGATCTGCGCGACCTGGAGGTGCCGGTCCAGGTCGCAGGCGTCTCGGCCGGGCGGGCGAGGCTCGCGGTCCGGGAGATCGCCAGGCTGCACGGGCAGTTCTGGGGCGCGGTCGATTGCCCGGCACTGTCCGGTTGCAGCGACGTCCTCGCCCCGAAGTTCCGGCGCTTCATGCAGATCGCCTGTCTGCTGTGCCTTCCGGTCGTTCTCGAGCGCTTCGGCGACTCCTTTTCCCCGCAGACCCGCCGGCTGGCCGAGGCTCTGGGACCGAGAATCACCGCGCACCTCGGGTCGGTCGCGGCCGGACCCAGGACGTTCATCCACGGCGACTACCGGGGGGAGAACCTGTTCTTCGGCCCCGAAGTCGACGGCGGCGCGGCGGCCGGCGGCGCCGCTGCCGCCGGGGACGACTTCGCGGTGGTGGACTGGCAGGGCTGCGGGCTCGGCGCCGGCCTCTACGACGTGGCGCCGTCGTACGCGCGCAGCGAACCCGCGGCATCGCCGATGGCCTCCCGGGCGCGCAGCAGCGAGGCAGTGAACCGCGTGTCCACGGACTCGGTGCTGGCGTGCGCCTGATCCAGATCGCCCGTCTGCTCCAGGACGTGCCGCCCCTCGGCGTGGGCGAGCACCTCGCCGAGACGCTTGATGTCGGGGTTCTGTTTGTGCACGACCGGCGCCACGTCGTCGGCCTTCGAGCCGTATATCCAGACGAGCACCTGCTTCAGCCGGTCGAGTCTGTCCCGCGGCACCTGATCCGGCGTCGGATCATGCCGCGACCACGCGACTTCGAGACCCAGGTAGTCCATGTAAGGAGAACGCGAGAGTGCCGTGTACAAATGCGAGAAATTGAACTTCGGAGGGAGTCGGTCCTCGACCTCGAACAGCCCTTCCTCTCGCGCCTGTTCCAATACGTAGATGGCCGACACCATGCGCTTGATGGTGTCGTGCCGATCGCCGATGGCCTGCGCGATCTGTTGCAGGCCGATCCCATCCGCCCGGCCCTTCCGGTACCAGTCGGCCGCGAATCGAGCCTTCGCGTAGGCGTCCCATTTCTGCGGACCGTTGATGTGCTTGAAGCCGATGAAGGCCCGAGCCCGCTCGCGATTCGCGACGAGATAGACGGAAGCCTCGTTGAGCGTCTGCCGGACCTCGTCGTCGATCTCTGGAACGGATGTGATGCGGGTGCTCTCGGTGACCGCGATCCTGCTCGCCAAGGCCGGTTCCCGCAGCAGAAGCAGCGTGGCGAGCCGCCGGTTGCCTTCCAGGACGATGAGCCCGTCATCTTCGCCGTCGCTGTCGCGCATCACGACCAGCGGCTCGATGTCGAGGTACCCGTTGGCGGAGATCGACTGCAACAGCTCGTCGAGCTCGGCCGCGCGGTAGAGGCGCGCGATGATCCGCTCGTCGGATGCCTCGGCCTCCTCGCCGTCCAACCTCGGGTTCGCCCGGTCCAGCCGCAGCCGCTCGACCGGGACCTTCGCGGTCGCCTCAAGCTCCATCGTCATCCCGCTACGCACCCTCGTCCGACGGTGGTCCCGCTGCGTCCTGCCGGCGCGCCGCGCGCCGCGGCGGGAAGCTCACGTACTCGAGACCGGACTCAGCCTGCCGCTTCCGGATGCGCCGGAAGATCTCCTCGACGTCGTAGCCGCACTCGGCGGCGAGCTTGTCGCGTATCGCGCGCACCTCGGCCACGATAGGGTCATCGCGCATAGCCATGTCACAAAGATAGCCGATGCCGTTCGCCGCTCACACAACTCGACCGTCGTGCGCCACTGCTTCAGCGTCTACCGGAGCGCCGGAACCGCTCCAGCAGCTCCCGGTACCGCCGCTCATGCATCCCCTCATTTTGCAGCATCAGATCACGCCGAAAACCTCCCGATACACCCGCTGTTCCATGAGCATGCTTCCGAACGTCTCCATCAACGGACGAATCCGATCCTCGGGCCAATTGGGGAGATGGTGGTACAGCATCAGCCCCTGCCGAAACAGCGAATGCGTCCGCCGCTTCACCGTGTTCGCCTTCAACCAGCGGTCATAACCGATGCGCTCGCCAGCCGCACCCAGCAACGACAGAACGGCGATCGCCAACGCGCTGATCAACAACAGACGGTCCCGCCGGTCCGGGCGCGAAACATGCATCGACGAGAGTCCCATCCCGAAGCGCATGTCCTTGATGTCCCGAAAGCCCGCCTCAATCCCCCAGCGCTTGCCGTAGTACCGAATCAGGACCCGCGTCGGGACTGTCGCTTCGCTGGCCACCAGGCACCACGGTTCGTCCATCTTCGGATCCTGTACGCACACGACCACGCCGACCGGCAGCTCGTACGCGTCGGTCACCCGAGCACCCACCAACCGCCGCGCACGCCCCTTGTCGCCGACCCACGCGGCGGCCGCTCGCCGCTCGCCGCGCGCATTCGTCACATAGATGTCTCCACGCAGCCGAATCACGTATTCGAAGGCCAGCTCCGTCGTCAACGCGTAGAACAGCTTGCAATCCGCAAAGCCCCGGTCCGCCACGACGGTAACTTTCACCCCGGCCGGCAGCACCTCCCGCAACCGGCACAGCACCTCGTACTCATAGCGCCGCTGATTACCCTTCAGCGTCGAGGACGCCACCGTCTTCCACAGCAGGGGCGTTGCGCGCCCATGGCCAGTCACCATCGACAGCACGATCGTGTCCTGCCCGTCGGCCGCAAAGCTGGTCCAATCCAGCGCAACGATCACCTCCGTGCGGGCGCCGACGATGAACGGCGTCCAGTATGCGAAAAAGGTCCAGACGTCGACGCCTCGATTGCTCAGGAGCCGATCCACCTGCTTCACACCATGCTTGGTCAACGTACCCAGGGCCTGGGCCAAGCCGCGGCCCACTGCATGGATTGCCAGCGAAGCGCTCGTCAGCACGCCCAGGGTGGCGTTGGCCAACGACAGCACCCGTTTGGCATGCAGGTCGCCTTCATACAAGGTGGCGATGAAGTTCAGGAGGTCGTGTCTCCGGAGCGATTGCCCGGATGAGGCCGGCAGGTCTTGATGTAGATGCATGCAATATTATTCTAATTCAAAGTGCGCCACCTTGCAAACTTTTCTAATGCGAGATGTCTGTTCAAGAAGGGTTTCTTCTTATTGATTTCATATGGCAAAATGAGGGGATCTCTGAGGTGCCGCCGGTCGGCTTCCGCCACGCGGGGCTCGAGGCGGGGTCGCTGCTCTTGCCACCGCTCGACCAGCGTCGTGGCGGTCTCCCAGGTCTCCAGGTCCTGTTGCGGATCGATCGGGGCGGAGAGCAGTGCCTGCAACTGCGCGCGGTGGTGGGCGACCAGCTCCGGGACCGCCTCGCGCTTCCAGGTCGGCTCGTCGCCGACCACCACGTAGATCGGTGCGCTGTGGGCCACCGTCATGTCGCGGGGCTCCTGCCGCCCGCCCCAGGCGCGAACGGCGATCCACAGGCTGCCCTCCGCCGCCATCTCGTGGCTCAGCGTCACCGCGTCGGTCCCGTCCGCCGCTGCGGTCGCCGCGACGTCGCCAAGGACCACCAGCTCCAACCGGTCGAGCCGGTCGAACTCGGGGTTGAGCCGGGCCGAAGCCTCGATGACGAGCGGCGTCCCGCGGGCGACGCGCAGCTCGTCGCCCATCCGCCGGCCGTTGACCGAGAGCTCCAGAAAGGGGCCGTTGGTGAGGTAGGCGCGGCCCGCCCGGAACGCGTCGAACCACGCGTCCGCCGAGAACGGTCCGTCCAGACGGACGTAGGTGCGCTCGACGCCGGGCAGGGTGGGTCCGAAGTACGGGAAGTCGGCGCCGGCGACCGGCAGCACCCGGTAGCCGAGGTTGAGAAACGTGTACCAGATCTGGGTGTTCAGCCGCCCGCCCTGCAGCACCTCGATGAAGTCGACCAGGCCGAACGGCACGTCGAGGGCCAGACCGCGGCGGCCGTTGAACAGCTCGCCGAGATGCGCGTAGCCGGTCACGCCGCCCTGCCGGCGCGTGTTCTCGAAGATCTCGTGGTACTCGAAGAAGGAGTCGGGCTCGTGCACGGGCCGCTCGATGTTCCAGTGCATGGTGTGGCCCCGCTGCCCGGTCCGCGGGTCTTCCTGCCCGGACACCAGCACGCGGCCGTCGCGGGCGTAGCGCCCCGCCCGGCCCCACGCCGGCTGCTTGAAGTGGGTGCCCGCGACGTTGCCCATCTCCAGGAGGTTGGCGACGTAGAGGTCCTCGGCGGCGATCTGGCCCCAGACGGCGTCGTCCTCCGGCCGGTCGCGCATCAGGTGGACGTGCGAGTCGCCCGAGAACCACCCGGCGGCGGGCAGTTCGGCGTAGCGCTGCAGCGGGACGGTGACCGCGGTCGTCTCGTCGGGTCGGATCTCGATCACGCCGCGGTGCGAGCGGTACTCCGGCCCGCGCGTGACCACCAGCTCGTAGGCGCCGGCGGGAAGGCGGCTCTCGTAGCTGCCGTCGACATAGAAGGCGAGGCGGTTGCTCGACGGCCAGGCCGTGCGCGCGTTGACGCGCAGCAGGCGGATCTCGTCGGTGAACCGGTGGATGCTCAGCGCCCGGCCGGAAGGGAGGGGTGCGCGGCCGGTGGCGTCGTACAGACCCACTCGAGCCGGAACGGCCGGGCCGCCGTCGCCGTCGCGCACGTCGAGCATGAGGCGTCCGAACCGGGTTGGCGGCCGCGTCTCGCCGCTGCGCTCGATGGACACGTCACACAAGGCGATGCCTTCCCGCGCGCTCACGGCAAGGTCGGTGCCCCGGACGCCGCGGCCAGCAAAGCGGGCGCGGTCGAGGGTGAGCGTGGTGCTCGCGAAGACGCCGCCGGGCTCCGGGGCGAGCTCGGCGGTGACGCCGACGCCTTCGCCGCCGTTCCGGTCCCACCCGACGACGAAGGGCGTCGTCAACCCGGTGGCGTAGGTCAACGTCAGTGTGACCGGCTCGTCGATGTCGAAGGCATAGTCGTCGTTGACGTCCAGCGCGAAGAGCGCGCCGACGAGGCACGAGCGGCCCTCGACGTCCCGCACCTCCATCGTGCGCCGGGTGCCCGGGGTGCCCAGCTCGGATCGGCTCACCGCGAGCACGCGGGGAATGCGATCCCGCTGCCACGGCGCCACCTCGACGTAGCGCGCCTCGCTGCCGTGCGCCTCCACCGTCGTATCGCCGGCCGCCAGCCATACCGTCGCGGCCAATACCAGCGCCGGGGACGGCGCCGTCCGCCGGAAGTCATCGAGCGTCATTTCAGTCTCTCTTCCCCGGTCGTACCGTCCTCCCGCGGGGCTGGAGCTTCGAGGCGCGCCAGCGCTCGCGGCGGGCGGCCCGATCGCCGGTTCGCACCGCAACTACCGCAGCCGGCCGACCCCCTCGGGCGCGCAGACCGCGCCCGAGTCCTCCCACTTGTCGTCGGTGAGCTGGCGGACGTCGGTGCCGTCGGCGCGCATTGCGAAGATCACCGTCTCGACCGCCGGTCGGGATGCCGGATTCGCAGGCCGCTTCCACAGTCTTCTCATCGGTCTCCTCCGTGCTGCTGATTGGAGAGCAACAGCGTGTGCAGACGGTCTTTTCCTGCGCCGTCACGACGCGCCGCCGTACGCTGTCAGGACGCTGCGCCGAACGGATCGACGACCGTCAGCCCCTCGATGCGTTGCCCGTCCTGCAGGTCTTCGCTGTAGAGGGTGGCGCACCCCGCGTCGAGTGCGGCCGCGACGATGAGGGCATCGTAGTAGGCGAACCGGTACCGCGACTGCACGTCCAGGGATGCGCGATAGAGCCGCAGGCTCGGTTGCACCCGGAACAGCGGCGCGAGCACGGATTCCAGGTACGGGCGCATGTCCTGCCCACCGAGGGGAACAAGCGCCTTGCGGAGCGCGGTGTTGAGACATTCCTGGACGACCTGAAAGCTGATGCACGCGTTCCCGCTCTCTATTCCCCGTCGAATCAGGTCCTGGGCAATCGCGGCCTTCCGGGCGTCGCGGCCTTCGAGTTGGTACACGAAGACGTTGGTGTCGAGGAAGCAGTCAACGCTCATTCATTTCTTCTCTGGTCAACTTCCGCCCGACGTGCAGGCGGCCCTGCAGCTCGCGCATGACCTGCACGGCCTCGGCGGCCTGCCGCTTGCGGCCGACGTAGTCCGCCAGCCACCGGCGGAACTGCTCGTTCAGAGTCGTGCGCTCGCTGGCCGCCCGCTGCCGCGCTGCCTCGATCAACGCCTCGTCGGCACTCAAGGTGATGTTCTTCATGCCGTCCCAGGCGCACGAGTTTCGTGCGCACTGTGTCAGTGTATCACCTCGTCGCCGAGATGGTTGAGGTGGATCCGAACAGGGACGACGAGGATGCCGGCGGGCAGCCGCATGATGGCCCTGCGAGCCGTGGAGTCGAGGTCGAGCGGGATGCAGTCGAGATTGTGCATGCGGGAACAAGCCTCGTCATGGCGGTTCCACCGACGACGCCGGGCCGGGGTCGGGCAGCAGGAATCCGCAACCAGGACCGGGCGCCTGGCTCAGGCGGGCATCGAGCGTGGCCAGGGGTACGTGTACACGGGCGGTCGCGGCCAGAAGCCCGTCGATGACGGGAACCGGGTGCACGGCGCCCAAGCGGCCCCAGGCGTCGGCGACGCGGCCGTCAATCGGGAGGACGCGGTCGGCGTACGACGTCACGACGTGCTCCAGCCAGCGTTCGAAGATCTCCGCCTGGCGGGAGTCGCGCCGGCGGAGGCGCTCGATACCTTGCCGGATCTCGCCCGTCACGACGCGGGAACCGAAGCGTCGTGATCGTCGACTACCACTGGTGAGGAGCACAGGCCCCTGCGCGAGCCCATCCACCCAGGCGAGACGCTGCGCGAGGATCTCGACGCGCTCGGCATGAGCGCGGCGGCCATCCGCGTGCGACTTCAGCAAAGCCTTGAGCTGTTCACCGCTGGCCATGGGACATTCTCCATCGTCGGGACGCGGCGATTCACACCCGGAACACCTTCATCACCTCGTCGCCGAGGTGGTTGATCACCTTGACGGCGATGCGGCACGACTCGGGGCGGTCGAACGGACGCGAGATGTCGCTGTGGAGCGACTCCGACGCGGTTCTGGCTTGCTTGCGCTTCGCCATCTCTATGCGCGGTCGTCGGTGGCCGCGTTCAAAACGCTTCGCAGAGACGGCACGAGGGGCGGAACGGCTTCCTGAATCGTCGTCCAAACCACGCGGTCGCTGATGGTCAGGTAACCGTGCGCCAAGCGGTTGCGAAGTCCCACAATCGCTCGCCACGGAATGTCCGGATGCGCGGCCCGCACGTGACCGGGGATATGCGTCGCGGCTTCACCGATCAACTCGAGGTTCCGCAGTACCGCATCGTATCTGAGAGGGTCGGCAACGAGCGTGTCCTGGTCCACATCCTTCGTATAGGCCAGGACCTTCTCGGCGAATTCGATCATGTCCGCAATATAGAAGCGCCACTCGCGAGGCGGCTGGTCCGCATCAGACATCGATTGCCTCGCGCTCGACGTAGGGGCGTATCTCCGCCCGCAGCTCGCGGCTCGTCGCCATGTCCACGGGTCGGCCCAGCAGGTCCTCCAGATATGCCTGCGCTCCGAAATAGCGCCTCCAATCCGGCGGCGCGTCGAACCGGACCAGGATGTCCACGTCGCTGTCGTCAGAGCCTCGATCGCGGGCAAAGGACCCATAGAGGGCCAACTCGATCACGCCGAAGCGCCGGGCGAGCGTCACCTTGTGCCCTCGAAGCAGACGGAGCACCTCGTTTCTCGTCATGGCGTCCCCGAACGGATCGAGTCCGACGGTCGGGCGTATCGGATCCCCATGGGTCGGCATCATACCGGTCGCGCGCGACAGCGCGCGGTAAAGCGACCGCGCAGTCCTTCGGCACCAGCTCGCGGCTCGAGGATCATGCCCGCGAAGTCCTGCTGCGGCCCGTAGTCGGCCCTCGGCTCCGCGGCTCGGTCGAGGAGCTCGTCGTTCTCGGCGACCGCCAGCACGCGATGCGGCGACAGGCTCTCCACCGTGAATGGTCCCACGGGCAGGGCCAGCTATGGCCGTGCCGCCGCCCCCGCCCGGAAGGCGCGTGCGTGGGTGATTTCCGCGCCGGTCACCGGACGCACCTGTGACGACGGCACGGTGGCCACCGCCGCCGTGTGGCCATCCAGGGTCAGAAACTCGACCTCGAACGCTTCACCGTCCCGATGGACGTGAACAATCGTTCCAACGTCCCCAGCCTTCAGGCCCGGGTCGGCAACGTCGTCAGTGAGCACGATGCGATCATGTTCTTCCAGCATCCCGCCTCCTCAGCGGATACGCGGTGATGAGACGCGGCTCCCCGCGCTCGTCGATGAGCCAGACGGTTCGCACTCGAGGGTTGCGCCCATCGGGGGTCGCAATTACGCCGTCCACACTGTACCGTGTACCATAGTCTGACGCGGCGATGGAGGTGACGTCTCCATTCGTCCCATGCTTGCGCAACGCATCGGCAAGGAGCTCCCATCGCGCGGCGCTGAACCCGAAGCTGCCAAAGAAGGCCGCCTTGCTCCGACCATCCGGATGGTGTGTCGACAGTAGATAGCCGACGACCTTGCTTTCGTCGACTCGTGCCCGCCTGGCGCGCGGCAGCTTCAAAGCGTCACGCCCTCCGGTAACCCTGGTCACGAAACCGCCAGCTCGACCAGCGCCTGGAACTGCACCTCCAGCGCGCCCTCGTCCTCGTCCATCTGATATATGTCGAAGAGGCCATCACGTTGGGATCTTACGACTGGCGGCGGAGCGCGCGGCCGATGACCTGCTCGAACAGGAGCTGCGTGCCGAAGGCGCGGCCCCGAGCACGTGCGTGACGGTCCGGGCGTCCCAGCCCTCGGTGAGCATCGAGACGGAGACGACGCAGCGGATCGATCCGCCCAGCGTTTCCGGCTTCCCGACGGTGTTCATCACCTCGCCGAGCAGATCCTGGTCCGACAGGTGCTCGGCCTGCCGGCGGTCACCCGTCCGGGGGACGATCTCTCGCCGGAAGCGCTCGATCTCGTCGCCGGCCGCGGCGCGGAAGTGCTTGTCGAGCGCCTCGCCGGAGTCGAGCTGCTCGCTGTCGATGAGCAGCGTGCGCGGGCGAGCGAGCGGGTTGCCGTGCTCGTCGAAATTGCGGAACAGCGCCAGACGCCCGTTCACCAGCGTGGTGGAGCCGTCCTCGTTCTCGCCCGCCCGCCTTGCCCCGGCCCCGCTTCGGCATCTTCGGGCGGATGTGCTCCCACAGGTTGCGGAACTTCGGCATCTCGCCGCCGGGGATGTTGTCGGCCACCGGCACGCGGGGCAGCTTCACGATGCCGCATTCGATGGCGTCCATCAGCGAGAAGTCGCTCGCCGTCCAGGGGAACAGCACTCCTTCGCGGTAGCCCGTCCTCCCCGGCCGGCTTCTCGCGGTAGCAGTGGTGCGCCTCGTCGTTCAGGGCCAGGATGCGCTTCATACCCATCAGCCCGGGCATGACCCGCTGCGGCATCTGCCCTTCGGTCTCCTTCGTCCGCAGCTCGGGCCCCGGCCCCTGCAGCAGGGCGCGGCCGCCCTTCGACAGCGGCAGCGTCTCGCGCCGCAGGAACGCGTGGTAGTTGGTGAGGACGATCTTCGCCCGCTCCAGGTCGCGGAGCATGTCGTTCGGCACCAGCTCGCGGCTGGCGTAGTAGCTGTCCGGATCGTTCGGCTGGAGCACCCGCAGCCGGTCCCGGATCGTGACGCCGGGGGTCACCACCAGGAAGCCGCGCGTGAACTTCCGACTGCCCGGACGGCGCACGGCATTGATCGTCTGCCAGGCGATGAGCATGGCCATCACCATGGTCTTTCCGGCCCCGGTGGCGAGCTTCAGCGGCAGCCGCGCGAGACCACCCGGCGACGGCGTGGCCCACTATGCTGTTGGCCAGTTATGCTTGACGTAACGCGGATGCCTGCCACCGCGGTTGGACACCGTGCGATGGCCGCGGGAACCGAAGCGTCGTGATCGGCGGATTCGCCGATCGGAGGACCGAGGCGTTCTACCGGGGCCGTCGGGTCGCGGCCTTCTCCGGCTTCGCGCGGACCGCCTCGCGCAAGCTCGCCCAGCTCGACGCAGCCGTCGGCCTCGGCGACTTGGCGCGGCCGGGTAACCGGCTCGAAGCGCTCAGGGGCCGGCGTCCCCGAGGGGAGCCCCGGCCCGGCCGGCGTGGAGATCGTCGACTACCACCTATGAGGAGGCACAGGCCCATGCGCGAGCCTATCCACCCGGGCGAGACGCTGCGCGAGGATCTCGCCGCGCTCGGCATGAGCGCGGCGGAGCTTGCGCGGCGCATCGAGGTACCGGTGAACCGCATCACCCAGATTCTCAACGGCCGGCGCGCGGTCACCGGCGACACGGCGCTGCGCCTCGGGCGCTTCTTCGCGACCTCGGGCGAGTTCTGGCTCAACCTCCAAAAGCTCTACGAGCTCCGGCTTGCGGAGCGCGAGAACGGCGTGGCGATCGCCCGGCTCCCCACCCTGGACGCCGCCAGGGACCTGCACGGGGCTACCCCGCCCGGCCCTTCTTCGGCTTCGGGATCGGCGTGATGACTACGACCCTCCAACGCTCCCGGGAAGACGCTGTTCGTCGGCTGGCCGCTCGCGTCGAGCTCCCAATAGCGCGATGGGAGCTCGTCCGGCGAATTCAGGATCGGTTGCGCGAAACGGTGGGGCCAGCCTGCGTCAGTCACAGCCGCACTTCCTGTCACCGAGCTGACTTGCGCTCGTGGGCCTCCCGCGCCCCATCTGCGAGCGCGGTTTCGCGGGGCGGACACGGTACGTACGTCAGGCCCGATCTTGCTTCCTCCGCCTGGATGTACCGGAAAATCGCCTCCAGGTCATAGTCGAACCTCGCTGCGAGCCGGTCCCTCGCCGCGCGCACCTCGGCCACGATGGGATCATCCACCATCATCCACCTCCTCGGTCTCCGTGAGCTCCTCGGGTGTGCACAGAACGGGCGGCTCGATGCCGCTGTCGCGACAAACGGTTTCGATCCGCCGGCGTGCCGTCGCGTTGGCGATGTGGCGGAGGTTCCAGATAGCGAGAAACTCGACATTATGCACGGCAGCAATCGCGACGTGCGCGGCGTCCGGCGCAGCCCGTCGCGGTACCGCCCCCGCATCGACGAGCCGCTACGCCAACGCAAGCGCTTCCTTGGGGAAGGCGAGCCTAGCCCTACCCTGCACCCACATTCAGGGCTGGACAAATAAGCTTCCGCCGTGTAGCGTCACGGCATGGAGCACCAGAACCAGATACTACAGACCCTTCGTGCGCCTGAGTCGCAAGCTCGCCTCGAGCGAATTGTGGCGCAGGAGGCGCTGAACAACCGGGCGGCGGTGGGGCGGCGGGTGTGCGCGGAGTTCGGGTTTGTGGATGCGCGCGGGTCGGCCCAACTCGCGGGTTGTCTCAAAGCGCTCAACACGCTGCACAAGGCGGGGCGGATTGCGTTGCCGGCGTCACGGGGTGGCGGGGGCGCGCCCACGCCGCAGCGTTTCGACGCGCCGGTGGCGGCGGCCACGGCGGTGCCGGGTACGGTGGAGGCGGTCGCGGGGTTGTCGCTGGAGCGGGTAGAGCAAGGCCGGCAGCGCCGGGTGTGGAATACCTTGCTGCACTTCGAGCATCCGCAGGGGACGACGACCTTTGCGGGCTGCCAAGTGCGCTATCTGGTGGTCTCGGCGCACGGGGTGCTCGGCGCGGTCGGGTTTTCGGCGTCGGCGTTGCATTTGCGGGCGCGCGAGGCGTGGATGGGATGGAGCGATGAGCAACGCCAAGCGCATCTGCACCGGGTGCTGTGCCTGAGCCGGTTCCTGATCCGCCCCGGCGTGCAATGCCGCAACCTGGCCAGCCAGGTGCTGGGCCAGGTGCTGGCGCGTCTGCCAGCGGATTTCGAAGCCCGCTACCGGTATCGTCCGTGGCTGGTGGAGACCTTCGTCGGCCCCGCGCATGACGGCGCCAGCTTCAAGGCGGCCAACTTCGTGTGGGTCGGGCACACGGCCGGTCGCGGGCGCCAGGACCGCGACCACGCGCGGGCTCGTCCGGTCAAGTCGGTATATATGTATGAGTTGGAGCCGCACTGGCGGCGGCGGTTGGGGGTGGCGCGGGTCGACGCGGCGCCGGCGCTGGCGCCGGCTGACGGTCTCGACAGCGCCGCCTGGACGGTGAACGAGTTTGGAGGGGCGCCGTTGGGCGATCAGCGGTTGTCGGCGCGTCTGGTCAAGAGCGCGGGGCTGCTGGCGTCGTTGCCCGGAGAGGCGGTTACCGCCAACGCGTCCCACGACCGCGCGGCGGTGAAGGGCTACTACCGGCTCATCGACCAGCCGGTGTCGTCGGCGGTCACGCCCGGGAACATTCTCGCGCCCCACCGGGCGCGCACGCTGCAGCGGATGCGCGGCCAGGACACGGTGCTGTGCATCCAGGACGGGACGGATCTGAATTTTGCGACGCGCCCGCACTGCGAGGGGCTGGGTATCATCGGGCGCAACCAGACGGCCTCGAAGACGCTCGGCCTGCATCTGCATCTGACCCTGGCGGTCAATGGCGCGGGTCTGCCGCTGGGCGTGCTGCGCTGCGGTTTCGAGGCGCCGCCGGGCGGCGCGGCGCGCCCGGCGGACGAGCCACCGCCAGCGGCGGCGCAGGAGACGGCCCCCAAGACGCGGCGCTGGGTCGACGGCCTGCGCGACATCGACCGGGCGGCGGCGGCGTTGAGCCGCAAGACCCGAGTGCTCAGCGTCATGGACCGGGAGGCGGATTGCTTCGCGGTGTTCGACGAGCAGCGCCGTCTGAACCGGGTGGAAGTGCTGGTGCGCGCCCACCATGACCGCTGTCTCGCCAAGGGTGCCCCGAAGCTGTTCGCCGCCATGCGCGCCGGCGCCGCCGATGGGCACGTCGAGATCGAGATCGACCGCCTGAGCGCGCGCCGCAAATCCAGCGGCAGGCAGGCCCGCCCGGCGCGCACCGGGCGGGTGGCGCGGGCCGAGGTGCGCCATCGCCAAGTGGTGGCGCCGCCGACCATCGCCGGCGCCGAACCGGTGGCGCTGTCCACGGTCCATGTGCGCGAAACCGCGCCGCCGCCCGGCGAGCCGGCGGTCGAGTGGTTCCTGCTCACCAGCCTCGACGTCGACAGCACCGAAACCGCGGTCGCGGTCATCGGCTACTACCTGCGGCGTTGGCGCATCGAAGACCTGTTCCGAGTGCTCAAGTCCGGATGCCGAGTCGAACATCTCGCGTTCCACACCGCCGACCGGCTCCAACGCGCGGTCACCATCAATACCGTGATCGCCTGGCGCCTGATGGTGATGACCCTGCTCGGTCGTGACGTGCCGGGGTGCGACGCCCAGTTGCTGTTCACCGACATCGAGTTGCGTTTCCTGACCGACTATGCCGAAGAACTCGGCCTGCCGCCCCCCTGACCATCTCGCCGCCGCAATCCTCCTGCTCGCCATCCTCGGCGGCTACCAGAACCGAACGCACGACCCGCCCCCCGGACACCAGATCATGTGGCGCGGTTACGAACGAATGTCCATCGCAACCATCGGCTACCGCATTGGACGGCGGGAGCGTGCTGGAGTTGTCCAGAACGAATAATGTAGGTACAGGGTAAGGCCTAGCCAGCGGCGCAAGCGCGGCGAGCCGGACGGTCGCAGCATCCGGATCTCCGCCCCCGGCTTCCTCGCGGACCAACTGCGAAATCACCAGCTCGAATCTGCTTGAAGCCGTCACCCACCAGGCCCGCGTGCTCTGCTGCCGCCCCGCAATAACGATGTCACGCGCAGGCCGTGCCGTCAGATAACTGACGATGCTGGTCTCGACGTAGACACGCGGCTTCATGGCCAACCCACCTCACCATTCGCTCTGGCTCGTCCCATGCGGCTCCTCCGCCTACTGGTCCCGTCCTATTGGATCGACGCCGAGCACCCTTGGGCCTGCAGGTATCGCAACAGCACGCTCCGCTTCATGCAACGACGACAATTCCTCGTGCGTGCGTTCCTGGCAGTTGACGCCCGGCACTTCCTCAATCCAGCCGATCCACCATTCGCCGCAACGCTTCACGACCGCGGTGTACTCCATGTGCATTCCCTCATTCGTCCCGTTGCGAATCGCTCCATCCTTTCCCCCGACAAGAGCCGCCAACGTAGCCCCGTCGCCGCCGCCCGTCAAGGTGCTGCGGAGGGACAGGCCCATGCGCGAGCCTATCCACCCGGGCGAGACGCTGCGCGAGGATCTCGCCGCGCTCGGCATGAGCGCGGCGGAGCTTGCGCGGCGCATCGAGGTACCGGTGAACCGCATCACCCGGATTCTCAACGGCCGGCGCGCGGTCACCGGGCGACACGGCGTTGCGCCTCGGGCGCTTCTTCGGCACCTCGGACGAGTTCTCGCTCAACCTCCAGAAGCTCTACGAGTTGCGGCTTGCGGCGCGCGAGAACGGCGCGGCGATCGCCCGGCTCCCCACCCTGGACGCCGCCAGGACATGCACGCGGCGGGCTGACCGGCGGCCCTCCGGCCGGCCCCGAGCGCCAGCGCCCTCGAGGCGAAGCCTGTGACGCAGGCTCCAGCCTGAGAGGGCGTGGCGGCCACGATCGCGCACGGTCACGACATTGCGACTACCGCCCTACTGTGGCGACCGATACGCCTGCGTTTCCGCGAACCCCTCGAGGATGAAGTGCCGACTTCTTCGGTCCGTCCCGTTCGCCATGTGTCCGCCGGCTTCTACGTTTGCCTCGTAGCGAGCTTATCGGCGATGGTCCGGCGCTCCTTCAGCATCACCCGGACGTCCGCTTCGCGAACCAGAGGCCGCTCGTGAATCAATGCATCCTTCAGCACCTCGTCGGCGGCGCGAACGACCTCCGCGTAGCTCAGGCCCGCCGCGAGGTCGGCGAGGCTGCGCCACCGGATCCGCTTCACGGCATCCGAAGCGAGCCGTGTCCTGAGGACTTGCGCAATCTGCGCCCCATCGGGCAACTCGTAGTGCAGAATGTCGTCGAAGCGGCGGAAAAGCGCAGGATCGAGAATGCGTGGATGGTTGGTCGCGGCAATGACGAGGCTGTGCGAGCGATCCTGCTCGATCATCTGCAAAAAACTGTTGAGAACACGTCGGATCTCGCCGACATCGTTCGCGAGTCCGCGCTGCGACCCGATGGCATCGAACTCGTCGAAGAAGTACACCCCTCGCGTTCGTCCTGTCGCCTCGAAGATCTGCCGCAGCTTGGCCGCCGTCTCCCCCATGTACTTGGTGATCAGCCCGTCAAGCCGCACCTGCAGGAGTGGAAGCCCCAGCTCGCCAGCCAGAACCGGAATCTGGTCCCCGAGTTCCTCTCCCAGCACCATCTGTCCCAATCTTGCGCTCGGATGGGACGCTTCCAGCAGGTTCGCCAACTCGCCGCGCGGCCGCCCGATCGGAATCGGAGCACCGGCTCCCGGCTTGCTCTTGGCGCGATCGATCAGGGTGCGCAGCTCCTCGGCGAGCCTCCCATGCCCGCGCCTCGCCGCGTGGGCGGCCACCTGCATGGCGACGGAGAAGAACCGGTCGTCATCCTCAGAGATCCCCTCATTTTGCCATATGAAATCAATAAGAAGAAACCCTTCTTGAACAGACATCTCGCATTAGAAAAGTTTGCAAGGTGGCGCACTTTGAATTAGAATAATATTGCATGCATCTACATCAAGACCTGCCGGCCTCATCCGGGCAATCGCTCCGGAGACACGACCTCCTGAACTTCATCGCCACCTTGTATGAAGGCGACCTGCATGCCAAACGGGTGCTGTCGTTGGCCAACGCCACCCTGGGCGTGCTGACGAGCGCTTCGCTGGCAATCCATGCAGTGGGCCGCGGCTTGGCCCAGGCCCTGGGTACGTTGACCAAGCATGGTGTGAAGCAGGTGGATCGGCTCCTGAGCAATCGAGGCGTCGACGTCTGGACCTTTTTCGCATACTGGACGCCGTTCATCGTCGGCGCCCGCACGGAGGTGATCGTTGCGCTGGATTGGACCAGCTTTGCGGCCGACGGGCAGGACACGATCGTGCTGTCGATGGTGACTGGCCATGGGCGCGCAACGCCCCTGCTGTGGAAGACGGTGGCGTCCTCGACGCTGAAGGGTAATCAGCGGCGCTATGAGTACGAGGTGCTGTGCCGGTTGCGGGAGGTGCTGCCGGCCGGGGTGAAAGTTACCGTCGTGGCGGACCGGGGCTTTGCGGATTGCAAGCTGTTCTACGCGTTGACGACGGAGCTGGCCTTCGAATACGTGATTCGGCTGCGTGGAGACATCTATGTGACGAATGCGCGCGGCGAGCGGCGAGCGGCCGCCGCGTGGGTCGGCGACAAGGGGCGTGCGCGGCGGTTGGTGGGTGCTCGGGTGACCGACGCGTACGAGCTGCCGGTCGGCGTGGTCGTGTGCGTACAGGATCCGAAGATGGACGAACCGTGGTGCCTGGTGGCCAGCGAAGCGACAGTCCCGACGCGGGTCCTGATTCGGTACTACGGCAAGCGCTGGGGGATTGAGGCGGGCTTTCGGGACATCAAGGACATGCGCTTCGGGATGGGACTCTCGTCGATGCATGTTTCGCGCCCGGACCGGCGGGACCGTCTGTTGTTGATCAGCGCGTTGGCAATCGCCGTTCTGTCGTTGCTGGGTGCGGCTGGCGAGCGCATCGGTTATGACCGCTGGTTGAAGGCGAACACGGTGAAGCGGCGGACGCATTCGCTGTTTCGGCAGGGGCTGATGCTGTACCACCATCTCCCCAATTGGCCCGAGGATCGGATTCGTCCGTTGATGGAGACGTTCGGAAGCATGCTCATGGAACAGCGGGTGTATCGGGAGGTTTTCGGCGTGATCTGATGCTGCAAAATGAGGGGATGCATGAGGTCGTCATCGCCATCCGCGTGCGACTTCAGCAAAGCCTTGAGCTGTTCACCGCTGGCCATGGGACATTCTCCATCGTCGGGACGCGGCGATTCACACCCGGAACACCTTCATCACCTCGTCGCCGAGGTGGTTGAATCGAGCTGGAGCCGCTCGATCGGCACCCGGGTGGCCGCGTCAAGGTTCATCGGGCTCGTGGCCATCTACGCGCGCCTCATGCCTCATCCGCACCGCGCCCCTCGCCCGGTGCACCATCCGTCGCGGCACTCATTGCGGCGTTACTGCTCTGCGGAGGCTGCACGTAGGTGCGGCCCGATGTGGCCTCCACACTCTGGATGTGCCGGACAATGGCGGCGACGTCATAGTTGAAACGCGCTGCGAGCCGGTCGCGCACGGCGCGCACCTCGGCCACAATCGGATCAGGTTTCATCGTCGTCCTCCGCTACGACAAGTTGCTCCGGCGTGCACAGAAGCGGCGGATCGATCCCGGCGTCTCGACAGACCGCCTCGATCCGTGGCCGCGCCGCGGCGTTCGCGATGTGCCGGACTCGAACCGTTCCTTCGCGCCCGCCCACCAGTCCTGCGTGCTCTGCTGCCGACCTGCAATCACTATGTCACGCGCGGGCCGCGCGGTCAGGTAGCTGACGACGCTGGTCTCGACGTAGACTCGCGGCTTCTTCATGGCCAGCCTTCCTCACACCCGGAACACCTTCATCACCTCGTCGCCGAGGTGATTGATGACCTTGACGGCGATGCGGCCCGACTCGGGGCGGTCGAACGAACGCGAGATGTCGCTGTGGAGCGACGCCCACGCGTCGGCGTCGATCTCGGCCTTCAGCGTCGTCTTGAGCGCCTTGTAGGGGTCGTTCGCGCCGAGGAAGTAGGCGTGCCGGACGAAGAAGCTCTCCTCGTTGTAGTCCGTGTCGATGAACCAGCAGGCGATGCCGTCGGCGCCGTCGCTGCGGACCTCGCCGGTGGTCGGATGGAAGACGTCCACGCCGTTGATCTTCACCTGGATCCGCGTGCTTCCGGCGTCTACTCCGTCGACCGGGAGGATGTCGATGTCCGGCTCGCCGAAGATGACGAACAGGTTGCCCTTGCCGGTGTTCTTCAGCTCGTCCGCCATGTGGAGGTCGGCGTTCATGCGCGCCTTGAGGACCGGGATGCGGCCGAGGCGGTTGAACTCGGACGCGTGCGCCTCGTAGTTGAACGCGCAGGCGATCAGGACGTCGAAGCCGGCGTCGCCCGCCTCGCGCGCGGCGGCCACCAGGTCCGGACGGGACACCGTGCCGAACTCGGGGCCGACGAAGACCCCGGCGCGTTTCTCCGGGCCGGAATCTCCATCGCCTTCGAGGTAGCGTCCCTCCGCGCAGATGTACCCGCCCGGCCAGGGCGTGACGGCGGCGAAGGCGATGCGACCCTCCTTGTGTGCCTGCTGCACGCCGGCGGTCGCAAGCTGCTCCAGGATCATGCCCGCGAAGTCCTGCTGCGGCCCGTAGTCGGCCCTCGGTTCCGCGGCGCGGTCGAGGAGCTCGTCGTTCTCGTCGACCGCCAGCACGCGGTGCGGCGACAGGCTCTCCACCGTGAACGGTCCCACGGGCAGGGCCAGCTATGGCCGTGCCGCCGCCCCCGCCCGGAAGGCGCGTGCGTGGGTGATTTCCGCGCCGGTCACCGGACGCACCTGTGACGACGGCACGGTGGCCACCGCCGCCGTGTGGCCATCCAGGGTCAGAAACTCGACATCGAACGCTTCACCGTCCCGATGGACGTGAACAATCGTTCCAACGTCCCCAGCCTTCAGGCCCGGGTCGGCAACGTCGTCAGTGAGCACGATGCGATCATGTTCTTCCAGCATCCCGCCTCCTCAGCGGATACGCGGTGATGAGACGCGGCTCCCCGCGCTCGTCGATGAGCCAGACGGTTCGCACTCGAGGGTTGCGCCCATCGGGGGTCGCAATTACGAGTCCTTTCCAATCCAGAAATGAGCCTGAAGCGGGGCACGTGAGCCGAGCCTGTCAGGCGACCGAACCGACGGATCGAAACAGGTCCTGGCGCGGGCCGCGTTGAGGGCGCGCGTGACCGCAGCATTATCGCTCATGGCGGCGGAACCGTCACGATGTACGACGCGGCGCTGGGCGCGTCCTGGTTCAGGGCGAAGGTGCTGTAGCCGCTGCCGTAGCAACCGAACGGTGAGGGTCTGGTTTGCCGGGTTCTGAACAGCAGGAGACCAAGCGGAGCGAACGTCCGTCTGTGGACGTTTGCGGAGTGCGGTAGCCGAGCGCGGAACCGGCAGCAGAGGGGCTGGACGTGACTACGCGAGGGGCTGTGAAACGGCCGGCAACGGCTGGATGGAGCGTCGTCGGCGCTCGTGCCTGATGGCGTCGCGCTTCCGCCTTTCGGTGGTGCTGAAGCCGGTGACGACGCAAGTCGGCGCCGGCGATCCGGGCTCGACGACATCGCTGTCCGTCCGTATTCGACCGCAGCCGGTGACGACGCGAGTCGGCGCCGGCGATCCGGGCTCGGCAGCGCCCGCGCGAGTTGGCACGTCCGGTGTTCGAGCTTCCTCGCGCCTGCTCGTCAACAGCACGACGCCGACCGACAGGCGGCGGTAGCGGGCCGGAGCAAACCTTCAGGCCGCTGGGTGGATGGACCGGAACAACCGCGTGCGGGCCTCGTCGAGCGCCTGCGCGGCTTCGTTGTCGCTCATCGCGAACGCGACCGCGTCGAGCTTTGCGAAGGTGGTTCCGGGCTTCAGGCAGGCGGCGGCGTCGGGCAACGACTTGAGCTTCTCGTAGGGGGTCATGATGTCGGCGTCGCGGTAGCGCTTGCGCACGCGGCCCTTGCGGTCGACTTCTTCGGTGGGGAAGAAGCAGGGGCGGTGGAAGTTGAGATAGGGCGAGAGGACCTGCTGGGTGAAGGCGTTGACCTGCGCGGCACAGCGGCTGGGGATGTGGCCGTGACCGAGCTGCTTGCGGATGACCGAGCCGTTCTTGCTCTCGACCAGGGCGTTGTCGGTGCTGCGACGGGCGCGGGACTTGGTGAATGCGTCGATGTGCAGCCCCTGGAGCAGCGCCGCGACCTCGCGGTTGATGAACTCCGAGCCGTTGTCGGCGTGGAAGCCGTGGAGCGTGAAGGGGAACGCCCGCAGCAGAGCGTCGAGGACCGGGGCCAGGCAGGCGGCGTGGATATGCTCGACCGAGCCGATGCACTGGAACTGGGTGACCTCATCCACCAGGTTCACGTGGTAGAGGCCCTTGATGCCGTCCAGGTCGCCTTGATGGACGGTATCGACCCGCACCCAGCCAGGTTGTCCGAACGGCTGCGGGCGGCGGCGTTCCCCGATCGCGACATGCACCGGGCGCGTCGGCAGCGGCGTCGTTCCGCGGCGCCGTTGATAGCTTGTCGTGTGCCGCAGGTTGTACAGATGGCCGTTGGAGATGCCGGCCAGGCGTTCGAAGCGGCGGTCGCCGAACAGATGGAAAGCGCGGGCGCAGAGCTTGCGCGTGGCCGGACCGGACAGCGTGCCGTGGAGAACGTCGAGCTCGGCCAGCAGCCCGATGTCGGCGTTGGAGTAGCGGCGCGGGAACGGTCGGCGCGGGGTGTCGCGGCGGTCGGCGATCTCTCCCGTGGTCCGGTGTTGCTGCAACAGGCGTGTGATTTGGGCCCGTGACAAGCCGGCCACCTTGGCCAGGAAGCGGCGCAGCAGGCCCTTGTCGGCCTTCCCCCGCAGGGCGTAGTCGAACCGTCGCACGGTTTTCGCCACGAACGCGTAGGAGTCGGCGCGGGTTTGTGGTTGCAGGTCGACCTGCTCGCTTCCGGCGAGGAATTCCCGAACCTGATCCAGGGTCTGCAGACGGTGCGTGTCGAGTCTCACGATCATCCTCCGATGATCCTCGACCCGGCCCCCGTTCAGGCTTGTCTGTTAGTTTTGCCGCCGTGGACTTCGGGAGAGGTTCACCCCCTGGCATCCGGTTGGGACGCCAAGCAAGGGGTGACGGTGGTCGGACCGCGTCAGGCCAGGCCGATCAGGGCCGTACATGAGTTTGGTCGCCACCGTCTTTTCCTACGTCCTGAATGGATACATGAGCGTGAAGGCTCGCAAGACAAGCACAGGAGAAGGAAAAGATGCCCGATTGTACCGTAGGAGCCGCTTGCAAAACTCTTGGCGTAGCTCGGCTCGGAGCACAAGTTCTTCTGGTGAACATCGTTTTGCCTGGATCCCGACCGAGAATGCGGGGCGGGAGGACCGGCGGCGACCCAAGAGGCGAAAATCAGGGAGTTCGAGGGTTTTCCCACCGGGCGTTGGAGACACCGGTTGGTGACTGACGCCTGTCGGGCGACCGGAAGGGGATGCGCGTTGGCCGGCGAGGCGTTGGTTTACGTCACCAGCCGCAGGAGCTGGTCGGCGGTGAGCGCCAGCACGCCGAACATGCAGTGGCACATCACCTTCGCGTTGCCGCGGACTCGGACGTGGCGCCCGCCGAACTCGTCCTTGAGTCGGCCATTGACGCGCTCACCCGCCGTGCGTTCGTTGTACCGAACCTGTTCGGGAAGCTGCAAGCCGAGACGCTTCAGGCGCCGGGCTTCGGTCTGCAGTTCTTCGGCCAGCGCAGTGTCACGGCGGGGGTTGATATCGATCAGCGGGACGTGGCCGAGTGCGCGGCTGTGCTCGCGGATCTGCACCGCGTCGTAGGCGGCATCCATCAGGTCATACAGATTGTCCACCCGCTGGGCCGACAGGGTGGCCAGTGGAACGGCGGCCTGGCTGTCGTGCAGCGAGGCGGACGTCAGGATGCAACTGACCGGAATCTGGCCGTCGGCCACGTCGATGTGCAACTTGTAGCCGACCCAGGTGTCCCTGTAGCCCTTGCTGTTCTTCTTCGTGCCCACACTGCACTCGGCCGGCAGGTCGTCGAGCATCTCCTGCAGGGTCATGCTCGGTTGCCGGTCGAGGCGTTTGCGTGTCTTGGGCCGTTCTTCACCCTTCTTCGGCCGCCCCCGCTTGCGCTTGGGCGGCGGAGGCGACTTCTCCTTCGCGGCCGGCTTCTCGCGCCCCTCGATGGCCGTCGAGTCTCGGGACAGATGGCCCACCAAACGGTCGCCGTGCGTCTTCCGGAGCAACGCTTCATGCACGCGCTGGGGCAACTGGGAGTGGGCGAATTCGGCGAAGGCGCGAGAGAAGACCGACTCGCTTGGCATCTCGCGCCGCCGCTCCCAGCCGCAGATGCGGCGCAGCACCACGTCGGTGGCCAACCGGTCCAGCAGCAGGCGCGTGGTCGGCATGTCGTAGACCGCCTTGGCGACGAAGGCGCGCGCCACCGCCGCGCGGTCCTTGCGGGGGCGGCCCGGCATCCGCAAGCGCGAGGGAATCATCTGCTCGATACGGATCACCTCGAGGGTCTGCACCAACTGCTGCTGTTTCTCGGTCAGCGAACCCAACACCTGCTCCAACCGGGGAAACAGGCCCTGTTGGATTGACTCCCAGTAGGCGGCGAACGAGGCGCGCAGGTTCTGCATGGCTTGACTGCTCCCAGCGCCTACTATATATAGTAGTGTAGGAGTGAGGTCAAGGAGGGAACCGATGGGCCGCCGGAACCCGATGCGCCGGTACAGCGAACAATACGATGCGCTCAAGGCGGAGTTGCAAACGCTCGGGTTTGTCCGCCAGGGCAGTATCCAGACCCGCCGTCTCACGTGCGGGAAGCCTGCCTGCCGCTGCCACCGCGACCCGGACGCGCGTCACGGCCCGTACCGCTACTGGACACACAAGGTGCGCGGAAAAACGGTCAGCCTGCTGCTCTCCGAAGACGAACTCGCCCTCTACCAGGAGTGGCTCGAGAACAACCGCGAACTGGAACGGGTCGTGAGGGAAATGCGCCACGTCTCGTCGCGCGCGCTCGCCCTCATAACCGACCGGGAGGTCCCAGAGGTCCCTTGAGACCCCGTGTCTCCGGTTCCCCGGCGCCGGTGACGGCTGCTATCCTAATCCTACGAACGCTGCGTCCCACCCCGCTGACCGTCCGTTCCCTCTGCCTCGGGTAGGAAAACCCGGCCGACCAAGGGTTTTGCAAGAGGCTCTCTAAATTGGTTTAGTTTTGTGGTTGGTAAACTTGGGCTAGAATCGAGGAAATCATGGGAGAGATTCACGCCAACGTAACGCTCGAAAACGCGGGCGACCGCGAGTACTTCCGCCGCGGCGACCGCGCCGAGGCCGACATCCGACGCTCGACCGTTGACGGCATCGTCGACACCGGCGCGGTGACGCTGGTCCTGCCGCAGAACGTCGTCGAGCGCCTGGGCCTGCAGACGCAGGGAACCGCCTTCGTCACCTACGCCGACGAACGGCGCGAGGAACGCCCACTGGCAGGCCCCGTGGTCGTGCAGATCGGCAACCGCTCGATGACCATGGACTGCATCGTCGGACCGCCGCTGAGCGAGGTCCTCATCGGCCAGGTCGTGCTCGAACGGCTCGACCTGATCGCGGACTGCACGAACCGGACTCTCACGCCGCGGTACGAGGACTACCCGCTGCTAAAGCTCAAGCGGGCAGCCTGATGAGCAGGAGCCGAGGCGCCGGCGCCTTCGCCGAGCGCACGGCCAAGATGGGCATCTGGCCGAGGCCGGACCTGTGACCGCCCAAGTCTCGCCCGACCGCAAAAGCGTCGGCCTCCACGATGGCCTCGTCCGCCCAGTCGGCGCAGACGGGGGACGCGCGCGACATGGCGCGCCAGGGTCGGTGGAGTCGATGTACCGCTTCGTGCTGTGGTTGGTGCCGACGGTGGAGAAGTTCCCGCGGCGGCAGAAGGTTACAGTCCAGCCGCCTCGTCGACCGCCTCGTGCAGCGTGTCGCCGATCCGCGCCCAGGCGTTGCGGCGAAATGACCACGACCGGTCGCGCCATCCTCCAGTACGCGCGCCAGCACGACTTCGCATCGACGACTTCGTCGAGGCGACCGCCTCTGGCGACCAGTCCGCCAGCAGCAATCCGCGCTCGTCGTCGAGGGGCCCGTCGTGGGGCCGCCGGAGGAGTGCGTTGCGGACGCCGATGTAGCGCTCCATTTGCCCGACCGGATCAGTCGTCGGGGAACGCGGCCCGCGTCGTTGCCGGCTCCATCACGCGCGCGCTCAGGGCACTGGAGATGGCCATAACGATGAAGAACGCGGCCCAGCGCGGGTGACTCGGGGCGCTGGCGGCCGCTATCGACAGCAGCAGCACCGCGAACGCGGTGTCGAGCAGGCGCTTCCCCAGGACTGACGCGCGGCGCTGAGCCGCGAGCTGGGCAGGATAGACGCGCGCCGTGAACCAGAGGTGCAGACGCAGGTTGACCGCGGCGCCGACTACCGCGACCGTCGTCATGAACGCGGCCAGCCCCCAGGGGGCGGGCAGCCAGTCCCGCGCCCGCCAGACAGGATAGAGCATCAGGGCGTAGACGACGCTCACCGCCACCTGATGGAACTGCCACCACCAGCGCAGGTTGGCGGCGGCGCCGCGCTCCGGGGTGGCGGGCGGCGGAAGCGGGCCGCCGGCGGCTTGCCCCGAGCTTCCGGCCGGCGCGGCGGTCGCCGATCTCTGGGGGATCGACTCCCGCCCCGGCGCGGGCGCCGCGCCCGCAGGTGACGGTGCTCCCAGCGGCGACGCCGCTTCCGGTGGCGACGATGCCCCGGCGCCGGCCGTGATTCCGGCACCCGCCGCCCGGTTCGCGGTTGCTGCCGCCTCGACGGAATCCCGCACCGCCTCCAGCGCGGCCACCACCGCCGCGGTCGTCCGGTAGCGGTCGCGCGCCGCCTTGGCGAGGCAGGTCGTGACGACGCGGGCGAGCGATTCGGGACACGCCGGGCGGGTGGGACCGAGACCGGAGGGCTCCGTCTCGAGAATCCGCGCCACCGTCGTGATGTCGTCCGTGCCCTCGAACGGATGCTCGCCGGCGACCAGCTCGTAGAGCAACACGCCGAACGAGAACTGGTCGGCGCGCGCGTCCACCGGATCGCCCCGCAGCACCTCCGGCGCCATGTACCCCGGCGTGCCGGGCGTGGCGCCGGGCCGGGTCAGTGTCTCGTCGCCGGCGATGCCGGCGCCCGGCTCGAACCGCGCGAGCCCGAAGTCGACCACCTTGATCGCGCCGGCGGGGGTGTGCAGCACGTTCTCCGGCTTGAGGTCACGGTGCAGCACGCCGTGCGCGTGCGCGGCGGCCAGCGCCCGCGCCACGTCGAGGGCGATGGATACGATCTCGGCGACCGGCATTCGACCCTCGCGCAGCTTCATGGTGGCGCGCAGCGTGCGGCCGGGGATGTACTCCTGGATGAAGTATAGCTGAGCCTCGAACTCCTCGAGCGCGAAGACGGTCGCGATGCCGGGATGGGACAGCGCCCCGGCCGCCATCGCCTCGCGCCGCAGCCGGGCGCGCATGCGGTCGTCGTGGATGACCGCGGGCGGCAGCGCCTTGATGGCGACCGGACGGTGGAGCCGCGTGTCGTGACCGAGGTAGACGATGCCCATCCCGCCGCGGCCGAGCAGGCCGGTGACCTCGTAGGGGCCCAGGCGCCTGCCGATCAGCGGGTCGTCGGCGGCGGACCGGAGCAGGCCCGGGTCCGCCTCCACGGCCGGCCGGTCGACGACGCCGGGGCCGCTGTGGTTCTGGAGCAGAGACAGCACCTCGGTGCGCAGCGCCGCGTCGCCGGCGCACGCCTCGTCGATGAACGCCTCCCGGCCGCCCGGGTCGCGTTCGAGCGCGGCGTGAAACAGCGTGGTTGATCCGTTGCCAGCGCTCAGCGTCCATCGTGGTCGCCACCGGTGATCTCCCGCTGCAGCCACGCGCGGGCCACCGCCCAGTGCCGCTTGACGGTCGCGGGAGAGATGCCGAGCGCCACGGCGGATTCCTCGATGGTCAGGCCGCCGAAGAAGCGCAGCTCCACCAGCCGGGCCTGCTCGCCGTCGAACGCGGCCAGCTTGTGCAACGCCGCGTCCACCGCCAGCACGTCGACGGAGCGCTCGTCGCCGGCGACCAGGCCTTCGTCCAGCGTCACCCGGTCGACGTCGCCGCCCCGCTTCTGCGCGGCGCGAGTGCGCGCGGCCTCGATCAGGATCTGCCGCATCGCCACGGCGGCGATGCCGATGACGTGCGCGCGCGTCCGCCAGTCCTGCTTCCTGTCCTTGAGCAGCCGCAGGTAGGCCTCGTTGACGAGCGCCGTCGGCTGCAGGGTATAGGCCCGCCGCTCGCGGCCGAGGTAGCCGCGGGCGAGCCGCCGCAACTCGTCGTAGACGAGCGGCATCAGCTCGGCGAGCGCCGCGCCGTCCTGCCGGCCGGCGCGCTCGGCCAGCTCGCTCACGCGGTCGCCGGTCGGATCGCTCATACTGCGGTGACGGTCCACTCGACCCGTCCGACGCGCCGCTCCAGGAGACGCGGAGTATCCAGGAAACGCGCTGCCGCTGTCACGGCCCCACCGCTCCCGGCGCGAAGAGGGGGGCAGGCTGCACGGTGGCGCCCTCCTCCACCTCGAAGCGCCAGTTGTCGAGCGCGTCCCCCATCGCCGCCACGCGCTCCGGCTCGTCCGCGGCGAGATTCGTGGTCTCGCCCGGGTCCTCGTCCAGGTCGTAGAGCGCGACCTCCGGACCGTCGGGACCGTTGACGATCAGCTTCCAGGGCCCGTGCCGCATCGCCAGTTGCTCGACGGGTCGGCGGGCCTGCTGGTAGGCCCAGAACAGCGGGCGGTCGTCCGGCGCCGCGCCGCCGAGCAGGTGCGGCAGCAGGCTCACGCCGTCGAGGGGGCGGTCTTGGGGCAGCAGGACATCCGCGACGTCGAGCACGGTGGCGGCCAGATCGATGCTGGTCATGACCGCGCCGGTCGTGGCCGCCGCCCCGATGACGCCGGGCCACCAGGCGATGGCCGGAACGCGGTGCCCGCCTTCCCACAAGCTGGTCTTGAAGCCGCGCAACGGCCCGTTCGAGCCGGCCGCGGTGGCGCCGTTGTCCGACAGGAAGAAGACGAACGTCCGCTCGGCCAGCTCCAGGCGGCGCAGCGTGTCGAGGATCGCGCCGATGCCGGTGTCCATCTCCTCGACCATCTCGCGGTAGGCGCGGCGTATCTGCTCGGGCTCGCGCATCTCCGGAATCCGCTCGCCGACGACCCGGAACGCGGCGTCGTCCGGTCCCTGGTAGGGGAAGTGCGGCGCCTCGTGGGCCACGTACAGGAAGAACGGCCGATCCGCCGTCGCCTGCTCCTCCATGAACGCCACCGCGTGATCGTTGATCAGGTGGGTGACGTAGCCCGGCTCCTCGCGGTTGCTCTCCCCGTCCCACCAGTCGTGGTTGCCGAAGCCGTCGACGTGCGAGAAGTAGTCGACGTTGCCGGAGACGTAGCCGTGGAAGACGTCGAAGCCGTGCCGCAGCGGGTTCGTCTGCACGCGGTAGCCGAGGTGCCACTTGCCGACGATGCCGGTCGCGTAGCCCTCGGCGCCGAGCAGCTCGGCGATGGTCGTCTCCCGCGGCTGCAGGCCGTGGTGGCGGTTCCAGGCGGGATTCGCGTAGATGACGTTGGGGATGCCGGCCCGCTGCTGGTAGCGACCGGTCAGGAACCCCGCACGGGTCGGGGAACAGACCGCCCCGCTCGAATGGAAGTCGGTGAAGCGGACCCCCTCGGACGCCATCGCGTCGAGCGCCGGGGTCTCGATCCAGCCGTCGTAGGCCGACAGGTCGCCGTAGCCGAGGTCGTCGGCCATGATGACGACGATGTTCGGACGCGGCCGGGCCGGGATCTCCGGCCGGCGTCCGGCGTCCGTTTCGGTTCCGGATCCGCAGGCGGCGACGAGTGTCGCTGCGGCCATCGCGGCGCCCACGGAGAGCCGCCGAGCGCCCGCCTTCGCGGCGGCCTTGGCGCGTGCCCGGACGAACGCAGGGCTTCTCATGAAGCCGCCATCTTACTACCGGCGCGCTACCAGTCCGCACCGCGCGCAGTCCCGTTGCAGACGACCGGCGATGCGCTATGATGCGGCCAGCATCGGGTACCTGCAGACAACGGCAGTCGGCGGCTCGATGCCGTACCAGAGGGGGGAACGACCATGCCCGGATTCACACGGTTCGGACTCGCAGTGCTCGGACTCGCAGTGCTCGCCGCCGTCAGTCTCGCGGCGCAGTCGGGCGACGTCTATACGCCGAAGCGGATCAACAAGGTGGTCGAGCTCTTTGAGCAGGGCCAGCCCGTCTACTACACCCAGGTCAACGGCGGCGGGTACGAAGAGGGCGTGCGCATGGCTCAGACCTGGGCCGACTACATCACCTACAACATGGAGCACAGCCCCTTCGACATGGACAACCTGCGCGGCTTCATGCAGGGGCTGGTCGACGGCGGGCCGACGAAGAGCGGCCACCGCACGCCGACCGTCGTCGCGGTGCTGCCGATCGGCGGCATCAACGAGCAGGTGATGTGGGGCAACTACTGGATGGTCGAGCAGGTGCTCGGCTCCGGCGTCCACGGGGTGCTCCTGGCGCACGCGCGCACCCCCGAGGTGGTCCGCATTCTCGTGGAGTCGTCGCGCTATCCGCACGCGCCGGCGGCCGACGGGGTCGGTGAGGGACTGCGCGGTAACGGCGGTCAGGGCTTCGCGGCCCGCATCTGGGGCGTGTCGAACCAGGAGTATCAGCGGCTCGCCGACACGTGGCCGCTCAACCCGAACGGCGAGATCCTGGTCGGCCTGAAGATCGAGGATCGCCACGCGCTGGAGAACGCCGAGGCGAGCGTCGCCGTGCCGGGGGTCGGGTTCGCCGAGTGGGGCCCGGGCGACATGTCGATGTCGTACAACGTCTCGCGCCGCGGCGCGGAGATGCCGCAAGTGCTCCAGGACGCGCGCTCGCGGGTCTTCGAGGCCACGAAGAAGGCCGGCGTGCCGTTCCTCAATTCGATGAACGGCGACAACATCATCGCCATGATCGACGAGGGCGTCCGCATCGGTTCCGGCCCCGGGCCCGAGGCGGCGGACCGCGGGCGGCGGCATACGAACCGGCAGATGCCCTGGTAGTGCGCGATGCGGGCGGCCCGAGGTCCCCGGCTCTGCCGTCGATCCAGGCCCCCCGCGTCCATCCTGTCCCAAGACCGTGCCGGAAGTCCCCACCAGGCCCGATGCCGCGATTCCTGCTTGCGCTCCTGCTGACGTGCACCGTCGTGGCTTGTGATTCCGGGCCATCCGCGACCGACGGGCCGCTGGACGACCCGGCGCGGCATGACCTGCACTCGTACGCCAACAGCGACGAGATCCGGGTCACCCACGTCGAGCTCGATCTGGAGATCCGTTTCGACGAGCGGCGCCTGCGCGGGACGGCGATGCTGTCGTTCGAGCGCCTGCAGGACGGCGCGGACGCGCTGGTCCTCGACACGCGCGACCTGACGATCGCCGCCGTCGAGAGCTGGTCGCCCGCCGGCGGCTTCGACGCCGCCACCTTTTCGCTGGCGGCGGCCGATCCGGTCCTCGGCGCCGCACTCACCGTGGTCCTCCCGCCGGCGGCTACCCGCGCCCGGGTGACCTATAAGACCAGCCCCGATGCGTCGGGCCTGCAGTGGCTGACCCCGGAGCAGACCGCCGGCCGCGCGCATCCCTTCATGTTCACGCAGTCGCAGGCGATCCACGCGCGGAGCTGGATCCCGCTGCAGGACAGCCCGGCCGTGCGGGTCACCTACGGCGCGCGCTTCCGGACGCCGGAGGGGCTGCGCGCGGTGATGAGCGCCGCCAACGATCCGAACGCGGCGGCCGACGGCGACTATCGCTTCGACATGCCGCAGGCGATTCCCTCCTATCTGATCGCGCTGGCCGCCGGCGACCTCGCGTTCCGTCCGCTCGGCGATCGGACGGGCGTCTATGCCGAGCCGTCCGTCGTCGAGGCGGCGGCCGACGAGTTCGCCGATACCGAGTCGATGATGGCGGCTACCGAGCAACTCTACGGACCCTACCGCTGGGAGCGCTACGACCTGCTGGTGCTGCCGCCCAGCTTTCCGTTCGGCGGCATGGAGAACCCCCGGCTCACCTTCGCGACGCCGACGATCCTGGCCGGCGACCGGAGCCTAGTCTCGCTGGTCGCGCACGAGCTGGCGCACTCCTGGTCGGGGAACCTCGTGACCAACGCCACCTGGCGCGACTTCTGGCTGAACGAGGGCATCACGGTCTACCTGGAGCGGCGCATCGTCGAGGCGGTCTACGGACCGGACCGCGAGGCGATGGAGGCGGTGCTCGGGCTGCGGGCGCTGCATGCCGACCTCGAGCGGCTCGACGACGCCGACGAGGTCCTGCACGTCGATCTCGCCGGCCGCGACCCCGACGCGGGGATGACGCAGGTGCCCTACGAGAAGGGGGCGCTGTTCCTGCGCCGTCTCGAGGAGGCGGCCGGCCGCGAGCGCTTCGACGCGTTCCTGCGCGGCTACTTCGACCACTTCGCGTTCCGCAGCATCACGACCGCCGATTTTCTCGCCTACCTGTCGGAGCACCTCCTCGACGACGAGGCGCTCGCCGGTGCGGTGCCTGTGGAGGACTGGGTCCGTGCGCCGGGCCTGCCCGCGGATGCCCCGCGGCCGGCGTCCGCGGCTTTCGACGCGGTGGAGACGGCAGCGGCGCGCTGGGCGGCCGGAGCGGTGCGGGCCGCCGCCCTGGAGACCGCGGCCTGGACGACGCACGAGTGGCTCCATTTCCTCGCCGTTCTGCCGGACCGACTCGCCCGCGCCCGGATGGCCGAGCTGGATGCCGCGTTCGGGTTCACCGCGTCCGCGAACGCCGAGATCGCCCACCAGTGGCTTCTCGTTGCAATCCGTAACACGTACCGTCCGGCGGACGCCCGCCTGGAGCGCTACCTCCTCGAGATCGGCCGGCGGAAGCTCATCCTGCCGCTCTACGCGGCGCTGGCCGCAGCACCGGACGGCCGCGAAAGGGCGCTCGCGATCTACCGCCGGGCCCGGCCGGGCTATCACCCGATCGCCACCGGCTCCATCGATTCGCTGCTCGGTTGGGACGAATAGCGCCCCGAAACGCCTCGCCGGCTCGGCGTTTCGGCCCATCCCCCCCGCTCCATGAGCTTGCGCCTCAGCACTTCGCTTCGCTGCGTTCTGCGACGCTAGGTCCTGGCCCCGATCCGATCCGTCCCCGCTCGGTATCCCAGCCCCTCGCCGGCAGAAGACTGTCCCGATCCGGGAACTTTTCCGGCCGGGCGCTCGTCTCATTGGTCGTGAGTGAGCGTATAACACTAAGATTACTTGACTCTATAAAAGTCACCCTGCAGACTGGGTGCATGGATGACACGAACAACGACGCGCCGGCCACAGGGTTCGGTGCGCAAGGACGGAGAGGAATTCCGTCAGAAGGAGGAGGACCGCTATGTTGCGCATGACGCGTTGGAACCCGTTCGAGGAGCTGACCAGCCTGCACCGGGAAATGGACCGCGTGTTCGGCAGCTACGCCGGTGACGAGCGGGCGGGGGCGCCGGCGGCCTGGATCCCGGCCACTGAGGTCAACTCGGATGAGGACGGCTGGAAGATCCGGGTGGCGCTGCCCGGGATCGACCCGCAGGACGTGCACATCGACCTGCACGGCAACAGCCTGCATCTCCGGCGAGCGCACGCGCACCGAGACCAACGGCCAGGGCCGCACGTCGGAGTTTCACTACGGCCGCTTCGAGCGGGCCTTCATGCTGCCCGCGAACGTCGACGCGGAGCAGGTCGTCGCGAGCTACGACAACGGGATGCTGGAGTTGAGCCTGCCGCTGGCCGAGGCGGCCAGGCCGCGCCGGATCGCCATCGGCCCGGGCGACCCCGCCGACGGCGTCGAACACGCCGCGTAGGCGCGCGACTCGTCGGGTCGGTCATGCCGTCCGGGGGCACATGCTGTCCCCGGGCGGCTTTCTTCGTCAGCGGCGGTCGCGGTGCGGGGAAGGCGTGCGGCTGGGCCCGATCGGGATCGGGAACGCCGTCGATTCGCGGTGCGTCGGCTTCCGGAAGCGCGTGTGACCGCGGAATGCGCGGCCTACTTGCCTTCCAGCGCGGCCTTCTCGGCCGCTTCCGTGGCGCGTTGCTCCTCTTCGAAGAACTCGCGCTGCCAATCGGGCATCGCCTGCGGCCCGGGGACCATCCCGGCGATGTCTCGATCGAATTGGCTGGGGCGGGGCGGAGCTTCCTGTCGCCGGACCTTCGCCTCGGAGCGCCGTTCCGTCTTCATCCGCGCACGTTCCTGCCGGGCGCGCTCGCGCTGCCGTTTCGTCTGGGTGGGACGACCTCGGTTCGCCATACATCTCCTCCGGGTTGCTGAAACAGGTGAGCGCGCGCGGCGCTCAGGGTTTGTCAGTCTATCAGACGGCGGAGATCACGCCCTCCGGCGGGGGGCGGCAGCCGTCGCGGCGTTCAGAGGCCCAGCTCGTCCGCCGTGCGGGTTATGAACTCGACGGCCTCGCGCGGCGTGGAGTATGCACCGAGCACCCGGTTGCCCCGGAATCCGACGTCGGCGATGCCGATCGGGCTGGTGTGGTAGGCGTCGACCGCCATCCGGCGGACCCAGTTGAAGAAGCCCAGACCCTCCTTCAGATCCGAGGACGACGACTCCCCGCGTTCGGCGGCGACCAGCCCGTCGAGCAGCGCCGTCTGCTGCGCGGCGCTCGCGTCGACGAACGTCCGATCGCGGGTCCGCCGCATCGCCGCGTCGACCCAGGCGAGCCCGTCGGCGTAGATGCGCAACAGGTCGGGGTTCTGGCTGCAGAGGAGATCGATGAACTCGGGGGCGCCTGCCTCGACCGCGCTGCCGCCGCCCTCGTCAGCCGGCACGATCAGCTCGGCGAGACGCGTGACCGTCCGGAACTGGTGCGCGCTCAGCGCCGCCGGCGCGTAGCCGCCCGCCTGCGCGCGCGCCTCGCCCGCCAGGGCATGGACCACCCGCGCCGCGTCGACGTTGAACACCCCGGCGCCCGCGCCGGTAACCGCCAGCGCCAACTGCCGCAGCACCTGACGGCGGGTGACTCCCGCCTCACCGGTCGTCACGCTGCCAGCTCCTCATCCTCCAGCCCCATCGGTTTCCGGTCCCGCTTCAGAGGTCGCCGCTCCGTAGCGCTTCGGCGAGGTATTCGGACGCGCGCCAGGCGAGCGCGTTGATCGTCAGGGTCGGGTTCTTGTCGGGATTGCTGACGAAGCTCGCCGCGTCGCACACGAACAGGTTGCGCGCGTCGTGCGCCTGGCAGAACCCGTTCAGCGCCGAGTGCCGCGGGTCGTCCCCCATGCGGACGGTGCCCACCTCGTGGATGATGCTCCCGCCGATGGAGATCCCGGAAGCGTCGCGGATCCCCGGCGACTGCGGCTCGCCGCCCACAGGGTGATGAGTTCGGCGAAGGTCTCGCGCATGTGCCGCGCCTGGCGCCGCTCGTGGTCACTCCATTTGAAGTGGAAACGGAGCACCGGGATCCCGAAGCGGTCGACCACATCGGGGTCGATCTCGCAGAAACTGTGCTCGTTGGGGATCATCTCGCCGCGGCCGGCGAAGGCGACCCGCGTGCCGTAGTCGCGCCGCGCCTGTTGCTTGATCCCCACGCCGTAGCCCGCGCGCCGCGCCGCGCCGCCGAAGGCGCCGATACCGGGCATGCCGTAACCGCCGCCGATCTCGATGTGGTAGCCGCGCGGAAAGCCCAGCGCCTCCTGCCGCTCCCAACCCCACCAGGGCATGTAGAGATGGGCGCCGCCGGCGCCGTCGCTGTTGTAGCGCGGCAGCCCTTCGAGGGCCGGCACGGTGCCGCCGATGTCGAACCCGACCGTGTCCATCAGGTAGCGGCCCACGACGCCGGACGAGTTGCCGACCCCGTCGGGGTGCTCGGTGGTCTTCGAGTTCAGCAGCAGGCGGGCCGACTCGCACGCGCTTGCGGTCAGGACGAGCGCGCGGCAGCGCACCCGCCGCTCCTGTCCCGTTCGCTTGTCGATATAGACGACGCCGTCGACCCTGCCGCTTGCGTCGGTGGTTATGGCCCGCGCCATGGCCAGGTCGATCACGTCGAGCCGGCCGGTCTCGAGCGCCGGGAAGATCTGCGTCTGGCTCGCGGAGTAGTTCGATCCGGTCACGCAGCCGCGGCCGCACTGCCCGCAGTAGTGGCACGCGGGCCGGCCGTTGATGGCGCGGGTGATGACCGCGCGCCGGTTGGGTATGCACGGGATGCCCATCCTGCGGCTCGCGCGCTGGATGAGCAACTCGTGCGCCTTGGGCGGCGGCGGCGCGTGAAAGACGCCGTCCGGCGCGCTGCGGATCCCCTCGCGGCTGCCGACGACGCCGATGAACGTCTCGGCCCTGTCGTAGTTAGGGGGCGAGATCTTCGTAGGCGATCGGCCAGTTCCAGCCGATGCCGTCCCGGTCGCGGGGCCTGAAGTCGTAGTCGGAGAAGCGCAGCGAGATGCGGCCGTAGTGATTGGTCCGGCCGCCGACGATCCGCGACCGGAACCACCAGAAGTCGTCGGTGTCGTCGGCCACCGTGTACGGCTCGCCGTCGAGCTCCCAGCCGCCGCTGGTGGTCGTGAAGAAGCCGAACGGCTTGCCGCCGCCGAAGTAGCGCCGCCCCCCCTCCTCGGCGCCCCGGTGGTCGTAGTCGTACGGCCAGCGGTGCTCCTTGAACTCGGCGAGCGGATCGAGCATCGGTCCCGCTTCGAGCAGCGTGACGCGGATGCCGAGGCCGGTGAGTACGTGCGCGACGGTCGCCCCGCCGGCGCCCGAGCCGATGACGACGACGTCGTGTACCTCCGTCCGGGATTGAACCGATGGCATGGAGACCTGCTGCAAGTCTTGCGGGGAGTCCGCTATCGGGGGAATCCGCGTCAGCGTGTCGCGGAACGGGACGCCGCGCTCGCGCGGCGTCCCGACGCTCCTACCAGCGCGGTTCCCGCCGTCGGCCGCGAAAGCCGTCGTCGGGCGGTCCGTCCGGCCGCGGGGCGCGGGGCCGGGCTTCGTTGACGGCCAGCCGGCGGCCCTGGAACTCGGTCTGATCCAGCTCGCCGATCGCCTTCTGAGCGTCCTCGTCGTTCACCATCTCCACGAATGCAAAGCCGCGCGGGCGTCCCGTCGCCCGATCCGTCACGATATACACCGATTCGATCGTTCCGAACCGCGAGAACAGATCCCGAAGATCATCCTCACCCACGGCAAACGGAATGTTTCCGACGTACAACCTCTGACCCATCCGTGACTCCTTCTGTGTCGCCCCTTGCGGCGGCGCCGTCCCGCCATACCCATCGTGGCGAACATCATTCGAGGCGGGACGGCCAACCTCATAAGGTCTCGATGGTGCTCGATGGGGGTGAAGTGAGCGGGTCCGCAACCGCAGTCTAAAGTCAGCCTACTCCCTGACCGTGCAGAATGCAAAGCCCGGATCGCGCGTCATTGGGGCGCGCGATCCGGCGTGCGGGCTGGCCCGTCCCGATCTGCATCGATCCGCCGGGTCCGGCCGCGATCAGCCACCGATGCGCTACGAAGTCACCGCCGTTCGACGGCGCGGGCGCCGGTCAGGGTGCCCTCCATGCCGTAGTTGCCTTCGTGACAGGCGTACTCGTAGATGGGATCGGGATTGCGTCTCATTGGAATCTGGGCCGTCCACGGTCTCGTGAACGATTGCGCATCGCTGACCGTGAACTCGTAGAGCAGCGTGTCCGCATCCAGGCGGGTGAAGCGCTCGACGAGGTGCATGTTCTCGCCGGCGCCGCGGAAGTACTTCCTGTCGTTGAAATTGGTGGTCTCGACGACGAGCGTCTCGCCTTCCCAGCGCCCGCGCGAGTCGCCCATCCACTGCGTGAGACGCTCCGGCAGGTGCGGGCGCCCGTCCGTCGGCACGAAACGCGCATCGTGAATCTGCTCGGTCAAGAGCACCACGTGGTCGGGCGTCTGGAAGATTTGCACGTTGTTGTTGTAGCCGGCCGGCGTCAGCGGCGGCCCGGCGTTCGGCCGCACTATGCAGCGCTCCCCCAGTGGCCGGTCCTCGGGACCCTCCGTGATCCGCCGACTCCGCTCGACGCGGGCGGCCACACGGGCCTGCGCCTCCGGCGTGAGCATCGGAACGCGGCCGTCCGGCGGGTCGATGACCAGCGACGTGCGCCCCGTGCCGACGACCGTCGTGCCCCGGTCGTACCAGAAGTTGTTGTAGGCCGCGGCCAAGTCCACGCTCTCGCGCGTACCGTTGACGATCTCCCGGGCGGTCGTCGAGGTGGCCCGGTTGAGATCGACGTCGCTTTCCCGCACGCGCCGCTCCGCGAAGGCCGCTGCCTCTTCCTCCGTGAAGAACGCCTTGTCCGCGAGCTCGGCCGGCCGTTCGAGTGGCGTCACGGTGCGGAAGTCCCACACCCCGCTCAGGTCCGGCTGGCCGTTCGGCGTTTCCGCCGGGGTCGCGGATGCCTGCGACTGGCCGGCGGCCGGCAGCGGCGCGAGCACCAGGATCGTCATTCCAACGGAGAGTGCCGCGAGACATCGATGAGTCATTCGAACCTTCCTCCTGCACCGTCACGATCCGGCACACCCGCATCATGGCCCACGGGCGCCTCGAGTGCAACGCCGATGAGCGGGATGAGAGGCGCAGCGCGCCGGAGTCCGGCGGTCACTCGGTTCCGCCGGCAGCCGGCGCAACCGCGGGCACGTGCGCGACGAGCGCGCCCCGATAGCGGCCGTCGCGCCGGCCGCCTTCCGGCATGCCGCGCGCCACGATGCGGCCCTCGTGGCGGTATCCGTGGAAGTGAAACGGGATGCCTTCCCCGAAGTAGGGCCGCGTCGAATCCTGCAGGTGCAGATGCACGTGCGGCTCGCTGCTGTTGCCGGAGTTGCCGACGTGCCCGAGCAACTGCCCCATGGTGATGCGGTCGCCGCGGGAGACGGCGACCGATCCCGGCTGCAGGTGGCCGATGAGGAGGTACTCGTCCGGCGCCACCTCGATACCGACGTGATTGCCGAGCCCGGCCAGCCCCCAGCGCGTTACGCCGATCGCGACCTCCGGCTCGCCGTCCTGGGCCGCGAAGACGACGCCGCCAGCAGGCGCGTACACCGGCAGGCCGTACGCGTGGTAGTCGTCGAGTGCTACCCCGTCCGTCCGGAACGTACGGCCCTCGCGCGTGACGACCAGGTCGTAGGCCCAGCGCTGGTCGGGGAGAAACACGTGGTAGTTGACCTCGGCGGTCGAACCGCCCCAGGCGACCGTCAGCGGCTCGTCGAGGGGCAGGCGGAACGCGACGCCGCTCGGGCGCTCGTCGTACGAAGACGGGTACGGGTCGTACACGGGCAGCGTGAAGATGACGGCGAGCAGGCCGGCGTAGGCGAGCAGTTGCCAGCGGTTGGCGCCGTGCTTCCAGCGGTGGGCCGAACGCAACGAGGCGACGAGCAGGACGGCGGTTGCGAGCGCCAGGGCAATCGGCGCCCCGTACCAGAGCCAGAGCGCCACGTGCCCCGGCCGGGCCCACAGCGTCACGAGCAGCAGCACGTGCGCCGCGAGCACCCCGGGCACGACGCGCACCCAGCCATCGACCGCCCGCCGCTGGGCCGGATCGGGTCGCGGCAGAGGACGCAGAGGACGCAGAGGACGCCGGCGTCGCGTGACGGCGTCGGACATCGGTTGCCCAGCGTACCCCATGCGGCGCGGGGCCGGCCGCGGGACGGCGTCCGGCCGACGGGAAGAGCGGGTTGCGGGGGCGCGGGTCAGGGCTGCAGGCCGCGGGCGGCGAACGCGCCCGGCGCTCGGGCGCTCAGCACCTCCGCCATGGACGCCAGCGTCTGCGTCAGGACGTCCCGCGCCGTCCGGTTGATCAACGGCGACACCATCCACCGCAGGAGGCGCGGGATGCCCCGGCTCAGGCTGAGCGACTCGATCTCGAAGATGACGCCCTCATCGACCTGCTCGTATCGCCAGTAGGTGTTCAGCCGCCAGAGAAAGCCGCGGTCCCGGCCGACCGGCTTCTCGCGTTCGTCAGGCGTGCCGGCGCCGTCCAGCTCGGCGATACGGGTCGCGATGGTGCGGCTCGAGGCCATGCCGGGCCGGTGGCGGGTGTATGCCGCGGAGTGCTCGGTATTGAAGTGGACCGTGACCACCTGCTCGCGGCGCAGCTTGAGAAACAGCTCCAGCCGGTCGTCACCGGGGCGGCCGAGCACGCGCGATTCGATCACGTCGTCCTGCAGCGCCTCCGGCTCGACGGCGTAGATGAGTGCGTGGAGGACCTCCTCCAGCGTGACGTCCGGGATGAGCGCGCTTCCGAGCCAGTGGTGGATGGTGCCCTTCGGCACCCGGATCCGCTCTCCGTCCGCGTCGCGGGTCTCCAGCTTGTCGATGCGCACCTGGTCGGACACGATCTCGCGGCGGGCCGCGGCCGTATCCGCGCGGAAGTCCAGCACCAGGAAGCGCTCGGGGTCGTCGAGCTCGTCGGCGATGCGCCGCTCCGTCGCCTCGACGTAGCGCTCCCACGCCGCGATCGTCTGCGGCTGCAGCTCCGCCGCCTCGCCGACGGTCCCGATTCCGCCCAGGATCGCGGCCGCCAGCACAGCGCGGACAAGCAGGCCGCTCCCGACCCGACGTCTCGAGCGCTTCATCACGTTCCCATCTCCCCTGCCGGCGTCTATTCTCCGTCGTTTTGGGTTTCGGCGGCGCCAGCGCCGCCGATTCCGACCTGCAATCCTCCATCCGGACGCCCGGCCGCCGGTCAGCGGCGACTGGCGAGCAGGGGTGCCGCCCCGATCCCGGCCGGCGCCCGGGCGCTCATCGTCTCGGCCATCGACGTCAACGCGCGCGTCATCACCTGTCGCGCGGTCCGGTTCACGATGGGGACCGCCATCCAGCGTATGGCGCGCGGAATGTCGCGGCTCAGGCTCACCGACTCGCATTCGACGATGACGCCAGCGTCGGTCTGCTGATAGCGCCAGTAGGAGTTCAGACGCCACATGAACCCCCGGTCGCGGCCGATCGGCTTCTCGCGCTCGGCCGACGATCCGGCGTCGGCCAGCTCGGCGATCCGGCGTCGGCCAGCTCGGCGATCCGGGTCGAGACACTGCGGCTCGACGCCGCGTCGGGGCGGTGGCGCGTGTACCGCACGCGATGCTCGGTGTTGTAGTGCACGGTAATCAACTGCTTGCGGCGCAGCTTCAGGAACACATGCAGTCGGTCGCCGTCGCGATCGAGCACCCGCGACTCGACGCCGCCGTTCTGCATCTTCGTCAGATTGGTCCCGTGCATCAGGCCGTGAAGGACGTCGTCGAGCGCGACGCCCGGAATCAGTACGCTGCCGCGCCAGTGATGAATGGCGCCCTTCGGCACCTCGATGCGCGCGCCGTCCGCGCCGCGCGTCTCCATCCGATCGATGCGCACGTCGCCGGCCAGTACGTCCCGCCGTGCGCCGGCCGCGTCGTCGCCGAAATCCTGCACCAGGAAGCGGCCGCCGGCCTCGAGCTCACCGGCGATGCGCCGTTCGGTCGCCTCGACGTAGCGCTGCCACGCCGCGATCGTCTCGTCGTGCAGCTCCGCCGCACCGAGCCCCGCCGTGCCTGCCGCCGCGAGGACCACCGCCAGTCCACCCTGGAGCATCGCGCTCCTCCAGGGAGCTTGCCGTGTCCGCTTCTTCGAATTCCCTGCGCCGGTCATCTCGCCTGATCCAGTCGTCATGTCTCTTCTCCCGTTCCAGAACCGTTTCTCCATCAACCGCGCCCGCCCGCGCCGGCAAGCTGGCGGGCCGCCGCCGTGCCGGCGCGAAACACGAAGCGATCGTTCGCGATGAACGTGAGCAGCGAGCCGGTGCCGATCGCCAGCAGGTTCGCGATCACGTAGTGCACGCCGAACGCCGTCGCGTACAACCCCGTGAACACGACATTGACGGCAATGGACAGGGCGCCGGTCACCAGGTTGAACCGCGCCAGCCGCGTCCACGGCCGGGGCCGGCCGGATGCCCGGTCGCGCCACGTCCAGCGCTCGTGCCACACGAAGTTGTGCAGGATGGCCGTCTCGACGGCGAGCACCGTGGCGAGCCGGTAGTCCAGCCCGGCCGCCTCGGTCAGGACCACCAGCGCCGCGATCTGGACCGCTACGCCCATCGCGCCGACCGCGTTGAAGACCTGCCATCTTCTCAGTCCCCTTGCGCCCGCGGGCGCCGGCGGCCTCCGTCGCCGGAGCGCGCCCGCGAGCGACACCGTCAGGTCTCCCGCCATCGGTCAGCGAGGGAGCGGCTCGGCGCGATAGAGCGCCAGCCCGTTGCGGATTGCCGAGAATGCCAGCGCGCCGAACAGCCCCGCCGCCGCCACGACGCCTCCGACGTCGAACAGCAGCCAGGTGCCGCCGAACAGTTCCACCTCGGAGCCGTTCGTCAGCAGCCGCAGGGTGCCCACGGCCAGCAGGATGCGGAGCTCCGTCGGTCCCACCTTCAGCAGGGACACGCGAAAGACGCCGCAGGCATGCGTCGCCAGATAGGCCTCGGCCGAGACCATCAGGTAGGCGGCCAGCAGCAGCAGCGCCACCACCGGGCTCATGTGCGGCGAGAGCGCCAGGCCGGCGCACAGCAGCGCCATGCTCGTGACGTCGACCACGTGATCGACGTAGAAGCCGTAGCGCGGCCGGAGGTGGTTCCGGACCCGGGCGACCGTCCCGTCGAGGCTGTCGCCGAACCAGTTCAGCGCGAGGCCGGCGACGGCGCCGAGCAGCGCCAGCTCGTTCCACCGCGAGGCCCAGTACGACGCCCCGACCCCCACCATGGCGAGCAGCCCGAGCGCCGTCAGGTGGTCCGCGTTGATCCGGCGCGGCAACCGGGCCGCCATCCGGATCAGGGCGCGCTTCTCCACGTCCGCCAGGATGCTGCCGTGCTCGCGCACGTGGTTGGCTCCCGCCGCCGCCAGCGTCCCTGTCGTTGCCATCGGACTCCTCCCTTCGTCCCACCGGGCGGCACGATTGCCGCCGCGGCCCGGTTGCCCGCGGCAGGGGAGACCGGTTGCAGCCACCTCACGGAACTCGGTGCAACGGGCGTCCTGCCGCGGACTACCTGGGAGTGCGAAGACCGGACGGAAACCGGCTCATCGGCGCCTGTTCGTCACCGGCGGGTGATGTCGGACGGCGGTACACTCGGGGCATGTCACTCGATCACTATGGACACTGTCCTAAACTAGTTTGTCACCTGCCGATTTTCTGGTCATACTGGAGGTATGAAGCGAGACATCGAGCTGGAAGCGACCCTTGTTGCGAAGTATGCCGCCGTCGAGCCCGTGTTGGACGAGCGCAGTCGCCGCCGGTGGGCGGCGGCCGAGTCGCGCGCTATCGGCTACGGCGGCGACGCGGTGGTTTCGTCGGCCACCGGTCTGGCTCGGGAGACGATTCGCAAGGGACGCCGGGAGATTTCCCGCGACGAGGCGCCGACGGACCGCATCCGACGCCCTGGAGGCGGAAGGCCTCGCATCCAGCAGGATCAACCCGGCATCCAGGCCGCGCTCGAAGCCTTGGTGGATCCGCTGACGCGCGGAGACCCGACCTCGCCGCTGCGCTGGACGTGCAAGAGTCGCGCAAAGCTGGCGGCGGCGCTGAACGAGCAGGGGTGGCGGGTGAGTTCGACCACTGTGGGCCGGCTGCTGCACCGCCTGGGCTACCGGCTGCAATCGCCGCGCAAGCGGCAGGAAGGCGCCACGCATCCGGACCGCAACGCGCAGTTCGAGCACATCAACCAGACCGCGGACGAGCATCTGACCGCCGGCCAGCCGGTGATCTCGGTCGACACGAAGAAGAAAGAGCTGGTCGGGAACTTCAAGAACGGCGGGCGCGAATGGCAGCCGAAGGGCACGCCGCCGGCGGTGCTGGTGCATGATTTCCCGACCGACGCCGAGGGCAAGGCGATTCCGTACGGCGTCTACGACATGGCGCGCAACGAAGCCTGGGTGAGCGTGGGCTGGGACCACGACACACCGGCGTTCGCGGTGGCGTCGATTCGACACTGGTGGCATCAGATGGGTTGCGGCGCCTACCCCGAGGCCACGACCCTGTTCATCACGGCCGATGCGGGCGGGAGCAACGGGTATCGGTTGCGCGCCTGGAAGCATGCGCTTCAACAGTTGGCCGACGAGACCGGACTGACCATCGAGGTGAGTCATTTTCCACCCGGCACCAGCAAGTGGAACAAGATCGAGCACCGGCTCTTCTGTCACATCACGGCGAACTGGCGCGGCACCCCGCTGACGACGTACGAGACCATCGTCGACCGCATCGGGAACGTCCGGACAGCCACCGGGCTCCGGGTCCGGGCCGAACTCGACGCCGGGGAGTATCCGACGGGCGTTACGGTGACCAAGGAACAGATGGACGCACTCGCGCTGGTCCCCGATGCGTTTCACGGGGAATGGAATTACAAACTGTTACCCCGATGAAGTTGACAACTTTGTATCGATCACTGTCCTATGCAACGCTCGGCGATTCCGGGCTGCGGGTCAGCCCGTTCTGCCTTGGTGCGATGACCTTCGGTGAGGATTGGGGATGGGGCGCGGACGTGGCCACGTCCGAGGCCATCCTCGCCAGCTACATCGAACGCGGCGGGAACTTCATCGACACCGCGAACGCGTACACCAAGGGACACTCGGAGACCATCATCGGCGACTATCTTCGGGCCGGCGCTCTTGGCCGGGACCGGATCGTTGTCGCGACGAAGTTCTTCGCCAACCTCTACCCCGGCGACCCGAACGGCGGCGGCGCCAGCCGCAAGTCGCCGACGGCCGCGTGCGAGGAGTCGCTACGGCGCCTGCGGACGGATTACATCGATCTGTACTGGATGCACCTGTGGGATCGGTTCACCCCGATCGAGGAAACGATGCGGGCGCTCGACGACCTCGTGCGCGCGGGCAAGGTCCGCTACATCGGATTTTCCGACACCCCCGCGTGGAAAACGGCCCAGGCGCAGATGCTGGCGAACTTTCGGGGCTGGACGCCCCTGGTGGCGCTGCAGATCGAGTACTCCCTGCTCGAGCGCACGGTCGAGGGCGAGCTGATGCCGATGGCGGGCGAGCTGGGGCTGGGCGTCGCCCCTTGGTCTCCGCTGCGGGGCGGCGTGTTGACCGGGAAGTACACCCGCGACAACGCCGGCAGCGCCAATCCCGGGCGGGGCCGCCGGGTGACGGACTCTCTCGACGAGCGGGCCTTCGACATCATCTACGAGCTGATTCGCACCGGCGCCGCGCTCGGTACCTCGCCCGCGGCCGTGGCCCTCGCCTGGGTTCAGGCGCGGCCCGGTGTCACGTCGACCATCATCGGCGCCCGCACGCTGGAGCAGCTCGAGCAGAACCTGGCCGGTCTCGACGTGCAGCTCGCGCCCGAGCACGTCGGGTCGCTCGATCGACTGTCCGAGCCGCAGCTCGGCTTTCCGGCGGCGTTCCTGCAGTCCGCGTCGACCATCATGCACGCAGGGGCGACCGTGAACGGCGAGCCGTCGGCGGTCTGGCCGATGGCGCCAGCGGGCGACAGTGAACGGTACTAGGTGCCATGATGACGCGGAGCGACGGAGCACGAAGGCGGGCGACGGGTCTGGCACGGCCGGGTGTCGGCGGGATCCAGCACCTGGATTTCCGGCTCCAGGGTGGTGAGGAGATCACGACACGGGCGCCGGGCGCTAGGACTGCCCGTGCCCCGGATGTCCGGGGCTGGACTGTAGTGAGCAGGAGGTCATCCGAACTCGTCCCGCAGTTCGAAGGCGAAGGCCATGGCAACCAGTTGAGTGTAGCCGTGCCACATCAACTGTGCGCCGGGCGGGTCGCGTTGGCGTCCGAGCCACCCGCCGAGGCGCCCGACCAGACCGACAGCGTCGCCGAGGCGCGCCGGCGGCGGCAGCTTGCGTGAGCGGGCGAAGGTGGCGAGCACGCGCAACTCGCCATCGGAGAACAGCAGGTCGCCCGGCAGGTCGGGCACTTCGCGCCCGAGTTGGACCATCAACTGGATGCGCCACCCGATGACCATCTTGATGGCCATGGCGCGTTCGAGCCGCTCGGCCGTGTGGTGCTGCAACTCCTCGACCTTGCAGCCGGACTTGAGCACGCGGAAGTATTCTTCGATGCGCCAGCGCCGGACGTACCATTGCAGGATGCGCGTGGCGTCGTCGGCGCTGCTCACACGCAAAGTGGTCAGCAGGAACCACTCCAGCGGCTCGGCCGCGGGCGGCGGTTGTTCCTCGCGCACGTGGACGACCCACAGTGCGACCGGCTCGTCGCCGGGGCAGGGCAGCGGCACCTGCTGGTAGCGCAGCGTCACGTCGGCGACCCGCTCCGCCCGGCCGGTCCTTGCGGGCCTGTTTGCTGGCCTTCACGCGCGCGCTCAGCCGCTGCACCTCGACCTTGGCGGCGCCTCGGGCCGGCGCGTTGCGCACCGTATCGAACAGACGGCGTGAGACCGTCTGCCCGGCGGGCGTCTTTTCCCTGCCGAGGACGCGGTCGGCCTTGGCGCGGACCAGCAGGTCGACCTGCGGGGCAGCCGCGCGGTGTTCGACGAACAGGTCGAGGAAATCGGCCTCGCGGTCCATCACGCACACCACGCGGGTCTGGGACAATTGCTCGGCTGCCTGCGCGCAGTCGCGCAGCCCCTCGATCCAACGGAACGCCTTGCGCTTCTCGCGCGGCTTTGGGGTCGGCTCGCCTTCCGCCTCGGAGTTGGGGGACGCGGGCGCGTCGAAGGCGGCCCGCAGCACACCCAACGCCACCCCGTCGGGATTGACGGCCAAGGTCGTGTGCAACTCCAGGCCGCGCGCCACCGCCCCGGTCTGGTTCGAGCCGATGGCCCCCAGCCCTTGCGTCTGCCCGCGCCGGGTGAAGTTCAACCGGGTGCCGTCCTGGATGCACAGCACCGTGTCGTGCGCCTGCATCCGGCGCAGCGTCTGCTCGCGATGCGGCGCGAGGATGTTGTCGACCGTCACCGCACTGTCGGCGGGCTGGTCGATCAGCCGGTAATGGCCCTTGACCATCGCGCGGGCGCCGTGGGCGGCGCCGGTGATGGCGCGCATCGGAGACTCTGCCATTTGCTGCGCGCTCTGTACCAGCCGCGCGCTCAGACGCGCGTCGCCCAAACGCGCCCCGCCGAACTCGTGGTCCGCCCAGACCGCGGCGTCGAGACCGTCGCCAACCGCCAGCGGCGCCACGACCGGTGCAGGCACCGCGAGGCGGGTGCGCCACGCCGGCTCCAAGGCATACATATACACCGCCTTGCGCGTTTCCGGCGCCGCGTGCCGGCGGTCCTGGCGACCGCGACCGCAGGTCTCACCCACCCGAACCCAGTTGGCCGCGCGCACGCTCGCCCCCGTCTGTTCGGTCTCGTCGACGAACGTCTCCAGCAGCCAGGGGCGATAGCCATACAGACCCTCGCAGTCGTCGCCGACTGCCCGGACGACCCGGCCCAGCACGTGCGAGGCCAGGTTGCGACACACAATGCCGGGGCGCACCAGCAGCCGGCACAGTCCCAACACCCGGTGCAGGTGCGCGCGCCGGCCCGTGTCGTCCCACCCGACCCAGGCGTCGCGGGACCGCAGCCGCCGCGCACTCGCCGCGAACCCGACGCCGCCCAGCCAACCATGCGCCGAACCCACCAGATACCGCAGTTGCGGGCCGACGAACGGACCGGCGCCGCGCGGGTGCTCGTACGCCATCAGCGTGTTCCAGACTTGGCGCTGCGCGTCGGTCTCAACCAGCGCCAGGGTCAGACCCACAACCTTGCCGACCGTGCCCGGCACGTCCACCGCCGGCGCCATCGGGTGCGGAAGCACCCGCGCCCGGCCCCCAACGCCGCGAGCCGCCTGACTCGCAGGCAGCGAGACGTGGCCGGCCGCCTGCAGGTCGGACAACGCCCGGCAACAGCTCGCGCGCTGCCACCGGCCCCGCCCGTCGCGGAAATCGAACGCTTCACAGACGCGATCGGCGACCTGACCGAGGCTGCCGACACCCTGCGAAACCGCCTCGTCCAGCACGTCACGCAGGCGGGCGAGGTTGTCCCGTAGAATACGTGAGACCTGATTCTGAATCTCCATGCCGGCCACCGTAGCGAAGTGGCTGCATGAAGTCCAGCGAAAAATTATGGGGCACGGGCAGCGCTAGCACCGGGCTCGCCACGTCAGGGACGGCCTACGTGGAGCCGTAGCGGCAACCCAGCTCTTGATCTCGTCCCCATTTACCTATTACCTTACTTCTGAGCCACTTGCAAAACTCTTGGGGTCGCGGCTCGGCTCAGTCCTCCGATTCTCAGGGGTGAAGACCCCATTGTCCTGGATTTCGACTGCGTGTTCTGGTCCTGAAGGACCGGCGGCAAGCCAGGAGACGGAAACCAAGGGGATCGACGTGTTTTCCACCGAGCGTCGGGACACCGGTGGGTGACTGACGCCGGTTGGGCGCCGGAATTGGATGGGCGTTTGCCGGCGGCGCGTTGGCTATGTCACCAGACGCAGGAGCTGGTCGGCGGTGAGCGCCAACATGCCGAACATGCAGTGGCACATCACCTTCGCGGCGCCACGGACCCGGACATGGCGGCCACCGAACTCGTCCTTGAGACGGCCATTGACGCGCTCACCCGCCGTACGCTCGTTGTAGCGAACCTGCTCGGCACGCTGGAAGCCGAGATTTTTCAGGCGCCGGGCTTCGGTTCGCAGTTCCTCCGCCCGGGCCTTGTCGCCACGAGGGTTGACGTCAATCAACGGGACGTGGCCGAGTGAGCGGCTGTGCTCCCGGATCTGGTCCGCGTCGTAGGCGGCGTCCATCAGGTCATACAGATTGGTCGTCCGCTCGGCCGACAGAGACGCCAGCGGAATGGCGGCCTGGCTGTCATGCAGGGAGGCGGACGTCAACAGGGTAGAGTCGAGGGGAGGCGCGTAGCCGGTAGGGGGTCGGTGGCACATCCGGTGCTTTCGCAGCCGGGCCGCAGGCCGATTCCCGTGGACACGTTTCCTCCCCCCGCTCTCCGAACCCGGCGTGCCGATTTCCGGCACCGGGCTCTCCAGTGGAATCATGCGGCTCGCACACGAGTTCCCGGTCACGACCAGCGGGCGGGTCTCGCGAGCCGTGGCACCAAGCTCGCACCCTTGCGCAGGCCGGCCGGTGCGTCGTCAGGCCTGTTGACGCCCTGGCGACAGCGACCGTTCGGGTCGTCCCCTTCGCTTGTGCATGTGATGACGTCCGGCATTTCTGCTCATCTCCGGGGTACTAGGCCGTCGGCCACTCCCGTGAGTCTGCTCCCTTTCGCCATCGCTGTCCACCTGAGGTCCCTTCCCTCCGCCGGCATTACCCGGTTTCCCCGGTGTCGGGTCGGAGGAGGCGCGCCCCGCGGGCGCTGGCCTCCGTCCGCCGCTCAAACGGTACGTGCGGTTTTCCCGCATACCGCTTTCACGAAGACGTCTTCGCGTGATGAGGACCGATGGAGGAATCAAAGAGTGGACCATCCTCCGGCCCGTCGGGTTCAGCCAGTCGGCAAGTCTCCTCGGTCGCTGATGTTGGGGTCTTTCACTCATGGAACTGTCCACCTCAGCGCCCTTGCTCATCTCACCGTCCTGTCTGGTCCCGACCGTCTTCGCCGGCCGCCTTCCCCAACCCACTCGGTTGCCGCCCCCTGACGGTCACGCGGCTTTCACCGCGCTTCAGGTACTATTCGGCCGTCCGACTCCTCGACGAGCATCCCTTCCCACTTCGCTCTCGCTTATAGGGTCAGTTGCCGCGGCGCCACCCGCGGACCCGCCGAGGTCTCCCAGGGTCACGCACTGGTCTTCCATACCGTGCCGCCCGCAAACACCTTGGTGCGGTGGGTGGATGAGATCGCCTTCGCCTCTGTAGTGCAGGCTCGACCTTGCCCCACCTTTGGCCGACCGGTTCGTCATGGGGTCGCCCCCTCGACTACGGCCCGGTACTGCTCCGCAAACCCTTCGGACCCCACCTCACGGTGGGCGCCCTGTCCTCCGCAGTTCCGTCGTGGCGGCTCCAGGTCCACCTTGGCTGTGTCCGGCTTTCGCCTGCGTGCCCGTGTAGGTGTCTCCATACCTGCCACCTGCGGCCGGCGAGGCATTACCCCCGCCTTTGGATACGGCCCCCCTCATCCGGGGGCCGGAGGGACTTCAACCCTCCTGACCAGTGCGCTGCCTGGCGCACACTACGGGCCTCTCCGCCACCCTGCACGGCCCGACCTGACCCTCGCGGGCTGTCGGTTGGCGCGTGCCACGCCACCGCCAGGGCTTCCCGTGTTGCGTCCATTCCCCTCTTCCATGCGTGCCGTCGCCACTACCCCGGCGGAATCGGTCGGTGTCTGCGTCGCTCGCTTCCCGACCCATGCCAGCCTTCCTCGTCAATTGGGCGAGTCGGCTTCCGCATCAATCGTTTCGAGGCCTGCTCGGCGTTCGCTCGCGCTACCGCCCGCATGGTCGCTGGGCCGCCCAAGGCGACCCTTTGTCAGAGTGCTTCAGCCGATGTCGTTACCTCCATCGTCCGCTCCGACTGCTACCGGCTGGAGCGACAGTTGCCGGGCGGGATTCGCACCCGCTGAGGAATGGCGCCTTCGCACGGCGCACCAACTGATCGGAATCTGGCCGTCGGCCACGTCGATGTGCAGCTTGTAGCCGACCCAGATGGTCTTGTAGCCCTTGCTGTTCTTCTTCGTGCCGACATCGCAGGCGGTCGGCAGGTCGTCCAGCATCGCCGGCAGGTTCATGGTCGGCTGCCGTTCGAGACGTGTCAGGACCTTTGGCCCTTCTTCGCCCTTCTTCGGCCGCCCGCGCTTGCGCTTGGGCGGCGGGGGCGGCTTCTCCTTCGTGGCCGGCTTCTCACGGGCCTCGATGGCCGTCGAGTCGCGCGAGAGGTGCCCACCAGCCGGTCGTGGTGCGTCTCCCGGATCAGCGCTTCGTGCACGCGCTGGGGCAACTGCGTGTCGGCGAACTCGGCAAAGGCGCGCGAGAAGACCGACTCGCTCGGCACCTCGAACTTCCGCTCCCAGCCGCAGAGCCGGCGCAGGGCCACATCGGCGGCCAACCGGTCCAGCAGTGCGCGCGTCGACGGCAGGTCGGTAGACCGCCTTGGCCACGAAGGCCCGCGCCATCGCCGCGCGGTCCTTGGGCGGCCGCCCCGGCGCCCGGAAGTACCGGGGAATCAGGCGCTCGATACGGATGACCTCCAGGGTCTGCACCAACTGCTGCTGTTTTTCGGTCAGTGGACCCAACGCCTGCTCCAACCGTGGGAACAGCGTACGCTGGATCGACTCCCAGTAGGGGGCGAACGAGGCGCGCAGGGAATTCATGGCTGCTATGGAATGACCTCTTGTCAACACTCATGCGTTCGTCAACACCTGTGGCCCCTGAGCGCCGGGCTCCGTCGGCCATCAGCCCAAGAGTGGGCCGCCGAAACGACGAACGATCGAAGGGCGCTTCGACGACGAGTCACGCTGCTATTCGGTGATTATCACGGTTGCCCGTGACAGCGCACGCATGACGGTGATTCGTCGGGAGAGTGGGCCGTCTTGGAGTCGCGAGTTGGGAGCGGCCGCGCCGTCCGGATCGCATTGCCATGTCGCCCGTTCTCCAGATCGTGCCTCCGATCATTCGCCGTCTCGACGGCCCCTCCTCAGGCCACTTCACGTTTCCGGTCAGTTCCTGGCCGGAAGCTTGCTTTCGGCCATATAAGCTGTTCCCACCGTGGTGGGCGTCGGGTCACCCGGAGGGCCGTAGCGAAGCGAAGGAGCCGCGCTTGCGCGGCTTGACGCGACGCCCGCCACGGTGGTTCCGGCGCCCAAGGCCTCGCATCCCCCTCGCTCGACGCCGCTCGGCGTGCGCCGAATGCCGCACCGCCCCGCGATTCATGCCGCCTCCGGGTGCAAGGCCGCCCACAGAAATCCGACCAGCTCGCGGGCCACCGCCACCGTGACGACCGGGCCCGGCTTGTGCTCGGCCAGCCGCCGGAAGCGGCGACACAACCGCTGCTGCGCCTTGTCCGCCAGCGCAATCATCCGTGGCGGTTGCCCGCTCCGCCGCTGGGCCAGCGTCCGGCTGACGCCGGGCCGGTGCCGATAGTGCCACGCCGCTTCCACCACCAGCCGCCGCGCCAGCGTGTTGCCCGTCTTCGTGATCGGCCCGCGGCGATGACGCTCCCCGCTGGAGTGCTCCCCGGGTACCAGCCCCAGATACGCCATCAGCGCCCGCGCCGTCGGAAACCGCTGCACATCGTGCAGCTCGGCGAGCAGCAGCATCGCGGTCAGCGTGTCGATGCCCCGGAAGCAGCGCAACCAGCCCACCGGCTCCCGATACGGATCGGTGGTGGCCACGGTCGCCAACTGCGCATCCAACTCCGCCAGTCGGGCATCGAGTTGATCGATCGCCAGCAGGTAGTCGTCCAGGACGACCCGGTCGGCCGGATGCGGCCACGTCAGACCATTGACCCAGCGCCGGTGCGCCTGGGTCCACGCGCGACCCGGATAGTGCAGCCCTCGGCGAAGCAGCAATTTGCCGAGCCGGTGCCGGCACCGCTGCCGATCCGCGCGTGCGTCATCACGAGCCCGGCACAGGTCGCGCACCGCTTCCTCGGCCGGCGTCGGCGGCCGCACCTCGGTTAACAGCCCCGCCCGATGCAGTTCCGCCAGCTTGCGCGCGTCCCGCCGGTCGGTCTTGATCCGCTCCCCCGGCTTGCGCGGCACCAGCGCCGGCGCGATCACCTGGCACTGGACCCGGCCCCGCTCGAGCTGCCGCTGCAATACATAGCCGCACGGCCCGGCTTCGTAACAGCAGGCGACGGGACCCGCTGCGGCCTTCTCCAGCTTGCGGCGCAGCCGTTCCACCGCCCGGGCCTCGTTCTGTACCTTCCAGGTGACGGGAGCGGAGGCATCCGGCGCCAACAGCGCCACGTGCAACTCCACCTTGTGCGCATCGATTCCCACGTAGGTGATAGGCTCGCTCATGATCGGCTCCTTTCGTCTGCGGCTCTGACGCCGCGTTCGGTGTCAACCTGCGAATCGTAGGCGGCCTCGGCCACCTTGTCGCGTGCTCGCGCACGACGACCGTACGATAGCGAGCCGGTCATTCCATATCGTCTTGTTGACCGCTCCTGCGAGCTACTGCATATTTACGCACAGGAATAATGTCAAGCTGTGGTTCGATGGCCGGTGCGGACCAGATGCGCCAGTACACGGAGCGATACGACGCGCTCAAGGCAGAACTGCAGTCGCTTGGGTTTCTCTTCCAGGGCAGCCTCCAGACCCGCCGGATAGCGTGTGGGAAGACCACCTGCCGCTGCTACCACGACCCGGACGCCCGGCACGGTCCCTACCACTACTGGACACGCAAGGCCCGCGGGAAAACCGTCGGGATGAGGCTCACCGAAGACGAACTCGTCCTCTACCAGGAGTGGATCGAGAACAACCGCGAACTGGAACGGATCGTGAGGAAAATGCGCGGCCTCTCTTCGCGCGTGCTTGCCCTCATAACCGGCCGGGAGGCCCCATGAACCCCCGCGTCTCGGGCTCGTCGGCGGCGATGACCGCTACCACCGCTACCGCCATCCTTCAGACGCTACGTCCCGCCCACTGACCGTCCCTCGCCTGCGGCTTCCGGCAAAGAAAACCCGGCCGATTACCGATTTTTGCAAGAGGCTCTTCTGAGTAAGGATTATGGAGAAATGTAATGCAAGCGACGATCACCAGCAAGGGGCAGGTGACCCTGCCCAAGCCGATTCGCGACCGGTTCCACCTCAAGCCGGGCGACAAGATCGACTTCATGCTGGAGGACGACGGCTGCCTGAGAGTCGCGCCCGTGACCGCATCGGTCACGCAATTAAAGGGGATGCTTCCGAAGCCGGGCGTACCGGTCACTCTCGAGGAAATGGACGAAGCCATCGCGAGAGCGGCAACCCGCAGATCCTGAGGCGATGCTCGGTCTCGACACCAACGTCCTGGTGCGCTACATCGTGCAGGACGATCCCGAACAGTCGGCCGCCGCGGTGCGCCTCATCGAAAGTCGGTGTACCGCGACGCCCGGCTACGTCAGCGTTCCTGTGCTGGCGGAACTGGTGTGGGTCCTGGCGAGCGCTTACGGCTATGAGAAGGCCGCCGTCATCCCCGTGATCCGCCAACTTCTGCGAACCGCCGAGTACACCGTCGAGGACCGCGAGATTGTCTGGGCCGCTCTACGCGAGTTCGAATCGAGTGGCGCGGACTTCGCCGATTACCTGATTTCCCATCGCAACCATGCACGCGGGTGTACGCGAACCTACACGTTCGATCGGCGGGCAGCCCGCGGCAGCCACTTTGCACTGGTCACCTGAGGCTGCGTCGGACCTCGGCGTCGACCGTGCCAACAAGGCACCATCGGTACCACCCACCAGGGCGTGGGCAGAACGAAAGGCATCGATCACCTGCGCGCCGGCGACCCGCCGACCGGTAGCAGCGGCATCGCCGCGGGTTCCGTCCTGACCACCCCTGCGAGCTCCGGATAGCGCGCCACCATCTCCCCGCGCCAGGCGCCGGACACCTCCAGGCCCAACTCGTGCTTCAGGGTGGCCGCGTTCGCCACCGCCTTCGCCGCGAAGTGGTTGTTCATGTAGAGGTAGAGCCGCTTGACGAGACGGGCCGCGGCATCCGCCGTGTCCCGGAACGGCTGCAGCTCCGCGGCGGAGTAATGGTAGTCGTAGCGCTCCTCGGCCCGGTCGTGGCGCCACCATTTCCGGGCGTTGCGGCCGTGGAGCCGCATGTAGTAGAAGCTCTCCACGTTGGGGAGGTAGTTCTGGGCGATGGACAGGCGGAACTTCGGCTCGTCGATCTGCACCCACGCGGCCCCGAGCCCGTTGAGCAGCCGCAGTGTCCCGGCGACGTCGTCGCTCCAACTGCGGTGCCGCAGCTCCACCGCGACCGGCCAATCCGACAGCGCCTCGATCAGCCACGCGAGGTGATCGTGCGCGGCCGTGTCGTTCTTGAAGCTGGCGGGGAACTGCGCCAGCAGGACGCCCAGCTTGCCGGCCTCGTGCAGGGGCGCGACGGCCTCGCGGAACCGGTCGACATCCCCGCGTTCGACCTTCATGTCACCGCTGCCGGTGGCGGCGGCGAACATCTTCGGGTGGGTGAACTGCTGGTACAGCTTGACCGAGAACGCTAAGTCGTCGGGCGTTCGGCTGGCCCAGGCCTCGGTGACCGCGCGGCGCGGCACACCGTAGAAGGTCGAGTTCACCTCGACGGTGTCGAAGTGCTCCGCGTAGTACGCCAGCTCGTCGAATCCCGGCGGCCGGTGCCGGCGTCCGCGCGGCGGGTAGAAGATTCCGTCCCAGGTTCCCTCACCGGCCGGGTAGTGCCACCCGCTGGTGCCGATGCGGAGCTGGCGCCCCGTCACGGGCGCCAGCTTCCCCTCTACTTCGAGCCCCCTGCGGCAGCCGCCTCCGCCGCCTGCCGTTCGAGATTCCGGTTGATCTCCAGGATGTGCCGGATGTCGTGATTGCCTTCGTGGCAGGCGTACTCGAACATCGGCCCCTCGGTGCGCATCATCGGCACCACGCCGCCCCACGGGCTGGTCCACGTCGTCGGGTCCGTGATGGTGAACTCGTATTGGATCTCGTCCTCCGCGACGCGGGTGAAGCGCTCCTCGACGTGCCGGAACTGGTTGGCGCCGCGGTAGTTCCGCCGGGCGATGAAGTGGTCGGTCTCGACGACCAGCGTGTCTCCCTCCCAGCGGGCGCGCGAGTTGCCGCCGAACTGGCGAATCGCGTTCGGGATGCCCGGGCGCCCGTCGAGCGGAAAGATGCGCGGCGGGTTGGTCGCCAGCTCCGTGAACAGCACGAAGTGGTCCCCCGTCTGGAAGATCTGATGAATGTCGTTGTAGGCCGGCGGCAGCAGCGGCGGGCCTTCGTGCGTCCAGACGACGCAGCGTTCCATCAGGGGGCGGGTCTCGTGGCCGTCGAACACCCTGGCCATCGCGCTCTCGGCGGCCACCCGCGCGGCGCCCTCCGGCGTCATCGGCGGAATCCGGCCGTTCGGCGGATATGTGACCAGCGACGTCCGCTGGGTCGACAGTCCCTTCGGTACCGGCGTGCGTAGCCAGACCTGGTTGTCGTAGTGGACGTACGAGCTGTCACGGTTTTCTTGGTAGAGCGCCTCTTCCCGGGCCTCCGGATCCTCGATGCCGATGGCGTCGCGCCGCAGCGGGTCGACGCCCTCGGCCGTGAGCTGCTGCTGCAGCACGGCCGCTTCTTCGTCCGAGAGGAACTCCTGGTCGGCCAGGCGCTCGGGCCGCTCCAGGGGCGTGAACGTCTGGGTCGTCCAGTAGCCCTGCAGATCCGGCTGCCCGTCGGCCGTCCGGGGCAGCGTCCACGTCGCCTCCCCGTCCGCGGCCTCCTGGGCCTGATTCTGCCCGGCGATGGGGACCGACGTCAGAACTCCGACGACGACAACCGCTACGAACGCGGCGAGATGACGATGGCGCATCCGGCCCTCCCTTCAGGACGTTGTCGATCGAGCAGATTCTAACGGCAGAACGCGCTGTCGTTCACACGAAAGAAACGCCAGCGAGGAACCCCCAGTGTAATCCGGGGGGCACCAGCGGCTTCTAGTCGTCGATTCCACCCATGCAGAGATACTTGATCTCGACGAAGTCGTCCATGCCGTACTTCGACCCTTCGCGCCCGATCCCCGATTCCTTGACGCCGCCGAACGGCGCCACCTCGTTCGAGATGATCCCCTCGTTGACGCCCACGATGCCGTACTCGAGGCCTTCGGAGACCCGCCAGATGCGGCCGATGTCGCGGCTGTAGAAGTAGGCGGCGAGGCCGAACTCGGTGTCGTTGGCCATGCGGATCGCCTCGTCCTCGGTCGAGAAGCGGAACAGCGGCGCGACCGGGCCGAACGTCTCCTCGCGCGCCACGGCCATCGCGGGGGTGACCCCGGTGAGGAGGGTCGGCTCGAAGAAGCTGCCGCCGAGGGCGTGGCGCCCGCCGCCGACGGTCACCTCCGCGCCCTTGCCGACCGCGTCCGCGATGTGCTCCTCGACCTTCTCGACCGCGCGCATGTCGATGAGGGGGCCCTGCTGCGTGCCTTCCTCCAGCCCGTTGCCGACCCTCAGTCCGGCGACCGCTGCGGCCATCTTCGCCGCGAACGCGTCGTAGACCCCGTCCTGCACCAGCAGGCGGTTGGCGCAGACGCAGGTCTGTCCCGCGTTGCGGTACTTCGAGGCCATCGCTCCGACCACCGCCGCGTCGAGGTCCGCGTCGTCGAAGACGATGAACGGGGCGTTGCCGCCGAGCTCGAGGCTGACCTTCTTCACCGTCGAGGCGCACTGCGCCATCAGCAGCTTGCCGATCTGGGTGGACCCGGTGAACGAGAGCTTGCGGACGGTCGGATTCGAGGTGAGCTCGGCTCCCATCGGACCGGACGGACCGGTGATGACGTTGACCACCCCGGGCGGGATCCCCGCCCGGTCGGCCAGCTCCGCGAGGGCGAGGGCCGAGAACGGCGTCTGCGAGGCCGGGCGAATGACGACGGGGCAACCCGCCGCGAGCGCCGGCGCGCACTTGCGGGTGATCATCGCGGCCGGGAAGTTCCACGGCGTGATCGTGGCGACAACCCCGATCGGCTGCTTCAGCACCACGATCCGCTTCCCCGGTTGCGGGTGATTGATGACGTCGCCGTAGACGCGCTTCGACTCCTCGGCGAACCACTCGATGAACGACGCCGCGTAGGCGATCTCGCCGCGCGACTCGGCCAGCGGCTTGCCCTGCTCGCTCGTCATCAGCACGGCGAGGTCTTCCTGGTGCGCCATCATCAACTCGAACCAGCGGCGCATCAGCCTGGCGCGGTCCTTGGCCGGGCGGGAGCGCCACCCGCTCCACGCCGCCTCGGCGGCCTCGATGGCGGCCCGGGTCTCCTCTGCGCCGAGGGCGGGAACGGTGCCGATGACCTCGCGCGTCGCGGGGTTGTCGACCTCGATGGAACCACCGCTCCGCGCGTCGAGCCAGCCGCCGTTCACGTAGCACTGTTGGCGGAAGAGCGCGGGTTCGGCGAGGGCAATCGTCGTCTGGGTATGTGTACTCATCGGTTCGGACGATCGTAGTGTCACGGGGTCGTGGCGGCCAGAACGGACCGGTCGCCTGGACCGCGGCTCTCCGGGTGTCGTATCTGGCCTTCGTCACCGGCGGGTCCGCCGGTCCGGGTCAGGGCGTCGCAGCCGCGTGTTGCACGGTAGCCCCCGTCAGGACGAGCTGCCCGCTGCCGGAGTCGACTTCCAACCCCCCCTCGGGCATCGCAGGACCGTCGTGGTCGCGGAAATAGAGCGGTAGTCCTTCCGCAAAATTGAGCGGGTAGATCCGCGGGTCCTGCCGTTGATGGTGAATGTGAATGTGCGGCTCGCTGGTGTTGCCCGAGTTGCCGCAGGCGCCGATCGGGTCACCCTCCTCCACTTCGTCGCCCGTTTCCACCTGTACGCTACCGGTCTTCAGGTGCGCGATGATGAGATATGTTCCGGTTTCGAGACGGAGCACGACGCTGTTTCCGGTCGGATTCTCCAGGTCATCGCTTGTCTGGCCCGGCAAGTGGTCCGGAGCGCCGTCGGAGGCCATGTGCACGCGTGCGCTCACCGGTGCGACGACCGCCGTCCCGTAGCAACCGTAGTCTTCGAGGTCGGTCGACCCGTGCGCCGCCGGCTCCACGAGCAGGTCGTAGGCCCAGCGCTGGTCCGGCGTTGTCACGTGGTAGTTCGTCGCGACCCTGTCGCCCCCCCACCCGACGCGCAGCCTCTCGTTCGATGGCAGGCGAACCGTGGCGGACGGCTCCGAGGTCTCGAGACTGTACGGAAACGTGACGGTCAGCAAGCCGAAGCCCCAGAAACCGGGCCAGAGCGCGACCAGAGCGAACAGCAGTGTGGCCCACATGGGACGGCTGAATCTGCGCTTGCGAATTGCATCGACGACCAGCACGAGCAGGGACAACGGGGCAAGCAGCAGCCCCGCGTCGATCAGCAGGGACCAGCCGACGACAGCCGCCATCCCGCCCGACAGGAACATGCCCCACGAAGGGAGCAGGACCAGGGCGAGCACGACGGACGGTGTCCAGCGCAGGACGGAGCGCAGTCGGCTGCGAGGTGCATCGGTCATGTGCCCGGCCGCATGCGTTTCGTCTCCGGACCGCGCGGTCAGCGCGCGGCCTCGGTCTTCTCGAGGTTGCGATTGACCTCGATAATGCCCGCCAGGCCGTCGTTGCCTTCGTGGCAGGCGTACTCGTACAGCGGGCCGTCGTTCCGGTTGAGCGGGATACGGGCGGTCCACGGGCGCGTCCAGGTCGTGGGGTCGGTGACCGTGAACCGGTTAGTCGATGGTGTCGGCGTCGATGCGGGTCAGACGCTCGACCACGTGCAGGTTGTCGGCGGAACCGCGGAAGTTGGTCTTGCCGGTGAAGTGCGTGGTCTCGATGACGAGCGTGTCGCCGTCCCACCGGCCGCGCGAATCCCCGTTCCACTGACGGACGCCGTCCGGGAGCGGAGGGCGAGTGTCCAGCGGGATGATGCGGGCGTCATGGATCATCTCCATGAAGATCACGACATGGCCCGGTGTCTGGAAGATCTGGTAGTTGTTGTTGTAGAGCCCCGGGAGCCGCGGCACCGTCCGCGTGATGCAGCGTTCGCTCGGGTTGCGCTCATCGGCGGCGCCGACACCCTGGCTCCGCCCGGCCTCGAACCGTCGTTGACCCGCCGGCGTGAGCGCGGGAACGCGACCATCGGCCGGATCGCTGATCAGGGCCGTACGCCGATCCGCCACCGTCCTCGTCCCCCGATCCCAGTAGTACCGGTCGCCGACACGCTGTACGGCGGTCCGCGCTTCGTAGGCGGCGGCTTCGGCGGCGGTCAGTGTCTCCTGTCCGGAGAACTGCCGCGGGCGCTCCAGCGGGGTGATGGTCCGGTTGTCCCAGATTCCCTGCAGGTCCGGCGCGCCCCAAGGTGTCCGGGGGGTGCCTGAATCGCCCGTCACCTGTGCCGCAGACGACAACGGCAGCAGCAAGACCACGGTGACGAGACCGGCGGAGAGGAATAGGCGCATCGTTGCTCCCCCGCAGAGACAGATTGATTATAAGTTGGATCGTGGCGACACAATGCGCCATCGAGGCCGGAAACGGTTAGATCTTGTGCTCGACCGCGACCCGCCTCGCCAACATAACGAACACGCGTCGTATTGCCGCCGTCATCGTCGGCGGTGTGTTCCTGAACCGGACCAAACTGGTGAGCGTCCGGGCGAGCCCTCGCTCGACAGCCACTCGGTGACCGTAGCGGTGAACCGCTCGGGCTCCTCGTAGAACGGCTGGTGGCCGCTTGCCTCGAACAGGCGAAGGTGGCGTTGGGCAGCGTGGCCGGGATGCCGTCCCACAGCCCGTGAGGCACCGTGTAGTCCGACCGTCCGTGCGTGAGCAGCACCGGCACGGTCAGCGAGCCGGGGTCGGCGGCGATGGTCCATTCGGGAGCCAGCGTGCCCATGATGTGCATCAGCAGCTCGGGGCGTGGTACCGCACCCGCGAACAGCGGGGCTGCGTCCACCCCGGCATCGTGGAACCGCATCGGCGTCTGGGCCAGCATGATCTGCTCCATCGACGGCTCGTGCGGCAGCGCCGCCAGATTGTCGCGCATCCGCTGCTTGCGCTCGTCGTCGGCTTCCGCCTCGAAGAAGGCCGCGCTCCGGGCGCTCAGGGTGGCCATGTCGCCGCTGGGTGGGGTGCCCACCGTGATGACATGCGAGACCCTTTCCGGCCGGCGGCGGCCACATTCCAGTGCCAGCATGCCCAGGATCGAATGGCCCAGCACGGCGACGCGGTCCACGCCGAGGTCGGCGCGGACCGCGTCGACATCCTCCGCGACGCGGTCGAATGTCAGGTCCGCCGCGCTCCCGGTCGACCGCCCGCCTCCGCGCAGGTCGACGTACACCATCGTCAGGTGGTCCAGGAGTTGGGGCGCCATCTGGCGTTCGTAGGGCGCCGTTCCCATCGCGCTCGGCACCAGGCAGGGCGGCCCGTTGCCGTGCATGGTGTAGAAGATCTCGGCGCCGTTCACCGTTACTGTCATCTGTCCCCGTCTTCGCGTAGCCGATCGATCAGTTCGTTCGTCACGGCCTTGCCGCGCTTCGGCAACGGCTGGAATCCGTAGAAGCCGTCATTCTCCGGGACTCCGTCATCCAGCGACCCGCCGTTCAGCCCCTTGCGGGCGAGCTCGGAGATCACTGCGCCGATGCTGCTTCCGTCACGACGCGCCAGCCCCCTGGCGGCAAGGAGGACATCGTCGTCGATGTTTATCGTGGTCCGCACGCGTCAGATGCTATTAAGCTGGAAATAAGTTACCTGACACTATATAATGGAGAGTGTGAGGAAACGCGATGGTCGTTCGCTTGACCACAAGGCACTCGAAGACATTCGCATACAGGCAGTACAGCGGGTTGAAGCCGGGGAAGCCCCCTCCGCGGTGATGCGGGTGATGGGATTCGCCCGCACTGTAATCTATGACTGGCTGAACAAGTATCGCGCCGGTGGTATCGAGGCGCTGCGGGCGTTGCCGATTCCGGGACGGCCACCCAAGCTGACGGACCAGCAGCGCGCCTGGGTGTATCGCACGGTGACGCAGAACAACCCGCTGCAGTTGCAGTTCGAGTTCGCCCTCTGGACGCGGGCGATGGTCCGACACCTGATTCGGCAGCACTGCGGCGTGACCCTGAGCCTGGCCTCAGTTGGGCGGCTCTTGCGCTCGCTGGGGCTCACGCCCCAGCGGCCGGTTCGCCGGGCGATTGAACAGGTGCCCGCCAAGGTCCGGGAGTGGCTGACGGTCGACTATCCTGCGATTCAGGCGAAAGCCCGTAAGGCAGGCGCGCAGATTTTCTTTGCGGACGAAGCGGGCGTGCGGTCGAACAGCCATCATTCGGGCACCACGTGGGCGCCGATGGGCCAAACACCGGTGGTGCCGGCGACTGGCAAACGGTTCGGGCTCAATCTGGTGTCGGCGGTGAGTCCGCAGGGCGTGTTGCGGTTCATGGTGGTCGACGGGCGGATGACGGCGGTGCGCTTCATCGCATTTCTGAAGCGCTTACTGCACAATCAGACGCAGCCGATTTTCCTCATCGTCGATCAGCATTCCTCGCACCGGGCGAAAGCGGTCCAGGAGTTCGTAGCGTCGACGGACGGCCACCTTGAGCTGTTCTTCCTGCCGCCGTACTCCCCGGAACTCAATCCGGATGAACTCGTGTGGAACCATCTGAAGACACACGGGGTTCGCAAACGCCTGCTGCAGACGCCGCAGGAACTCAAACGCTACGTCCTCGGCCACATGCGGTCCTTACAGCGGACGCCAGCCCTGTTGCGTGGGTTCTTCAAGAAGCCGAGCCTGCGCTATATCACCGCATAGTGTCACCATACTAATGCGGTCCTTAATAACAGCCTGTGGCGAAAGTCGCGGATCCGCGCTGGCCCCGGCGCGGTCGAGTTTCGTACACTGAACGGCATGGCGATGGGCAAGAGACCGGCGGCGCGACAGGCGTCGCCGATGTGGGTGGACACGGCGGACCTTCCGACGAACGATGGGCATCCTTACTTCGAGCGGCTGAACCGGGTCCTGGCGGATTCCGGATTCGATGCGTTCGTCGAGGAGTTGTGCGCGGCCTTCTACGCGGACCGGCTGGGACGGCCGAGTCTGCGTCCGGGTCGGTATTTCCGGATGCTGTTCATCGGCTATTTCGAGGGTCTGTCGTCGGAGCGCGGGATTGCGTGGCGGGTGGCGGATTCGCTGAGTCTGCGGTCGTTTCTGGACCTGGAGCTGACCGAGGCGGCGCCGGATCACTCGACGCTGTCGCGCACCCGACGTGGAGACCCACGAGGCCGTGTTCACGTGGATTCTGGAGCGGCTGTCGGCTGCGGGTTTGGTGCGGGGGAAGACGGTCGGCATCGATGCGACGACGCTGGAAGCGAACGCGGCGATGCGGAGCATCGAGCGGCGGGACACGGGCGAATCCTACGAGGCGTTCGTGCGGAGTTTGGCGGAGGCGTCCGGGGTGGAGACACCGACGCGGGCGGATCTGGCTCGTTTCGACCGGTCCCGGAAGAACAAGAAGACGTCGAACAAGGAGTGGAAATCGCCGCAGGACCCGGACGCGAAGGTCGCGAAGATGAAGGACGGTCGGACGCACCTGGCCCACAAGGCCGACGAGCACGGGGTCGACATGGACACGGGGGCCATCGTCGCGGTGACGGTGCAGGATGCATCGGATGGCGACACGGCGACGCTGATCATGGCGGCCGAGCAGGTTGAGGCGGTGCAGCCGAACGGCGTGGGGGTCGAAGAGGTGGTGGCCGACAAGGGCTACCACAGCGACGAGACGCTGGTGGCGCTCGGCGCGGTAGGGGTTCGGAGTCACGTATCGGAGCCGGAGCGCGGCCGGCGCTGCTGGCAGGACAAGAAGACGGGAGAGACGCCGCCGGAGAAGCGTGCTGCGCAGAAGGCTTTGTATGCGAACCGGCGGCGTGTCCGCGGGCAGCGGGGTCGACGCCTGCAACGCTGCCGGGGCGAGGTGGTGGAGCGTACTTTCGCGCACATGTATGAGACGGGCGGTATGCGCCGGGTGTGGGTGCGCGGTCACGAGAATGTCCGCAAGCGCGTGCTGCTCCAGGCGGCCGCCTGCAACATCGGGCTGCTCCTGCGCAGCCAGACCGGCATCGGTACGCCCCGGAGCCTGCAGGGGCGGGCTGTTTCGGCGATTTGCCGCCTGATCGGGCGTTTGATCGACCGCTGGGGGCGTCTGACGCGCGCCTGGGGGTTCAAATGGACCCCGACGGCGCTCGCCGGCTCAATCCCTCATCGCCAAGCTGCCTGAACAGCGGAACTCAGCGAACAGACTTCTTCCACGGGCTGCTAACGCATCGATAGACCTGCACTCGCGCCGTTCCTCTTGCGAGGCTGGGAGAGATGCGGTTTTCACCTGGATGCCCATGCCGAGAATCGACGACCTGGGGAGAGGTGGAGGTCCAGCAGGATCCGCCGGTCCGGCTGACCATCAGCGCGGTCTCCGCGTCGACCTCGGCTACCGGCCCGCGGCGGTGCTCACGCTAACCCTCACGCCCCGAGACGGCGCATACGAGGCGGACGCTTCCCGGCGGACCGCCTATCGGGAGCTCCTGGCCCGCGTCCGGGAAGCTGCGCGGCGTGGAGGCTGCCGGCGGGACGTTGCTGCTGCCCTTCGAGCGCACCCCAATCTCCCTGGTCCTCCGGGCGACGCCGTAGGCGACGGTGCCGAAGAGGCGGCACCAAGCAGGGTGAGTCGCGGTACTCACTGCGCTGCTCCTGCGGCGTGCGCAGCGGCGAGCCTGCTGGCCGCTCGGCGCGCGACAGCAATCGACCCCCTTGGCGGCGCTCCGGCAGTGCGAGTGAAGTGCCGAACGACGACCAGGCCTGCGGGGCAGAGTCCCAGAACACCACGGCCCGGAATCGGCTGCGAGGGATCAGTCGGGTTCAGTGCACCATGCCCCGAATGGCTGCGACGACGTCGGACACCGACCGATTCTCGGTGTCGACGTGGGTTGCGAACAGGGGCGCCTGCAACGCGCTTGTGCAGCGCTGGACGCGGCGCAACGCCCACCAGGTCGCCCATGGCAGGGACAGCCGTCGCAGGAGTCGCCGGCGGATGGTCTTGGGGCTGGCGACGAGCGTGAAGTGATGCACTGCGGCGCCCGACCGGCGCAGGCAGCCAACCGTCTCGTCGAAGTAGGCCGGATTCACGACCGTCATCGGTACCACGAGCGGCCCCGGGTGATCGCGGAGGATGCTCTCGATCGTTGCGACCGTCAGGCGTCGCCAGGATGGGATGTCCTGAAAGTCCGGGGTACGGACTGCAGCCGGAACGACCTTGCGCAGCATCCTGCCGATGTCTTCGGGATCCGCTATCAGAGCGTCGGTCAGCTCTGCAGCAAGGGCGCGTGCGACGGTCGTCTTTCCAACCCCAAAGGCGCCGTTCAGCCAGATCACGTATCCGCTCGGCCTCCTGCGGGGTGTCTCGGACATCGAGTCTGGAGAGCTTCGTTCCTGGGGATTCTACGAGCAGGAGTGGCAGGCCGCCAGGAGGATCCTGAACAGTCTGGTGCAGCAGGCGGCGGTACGACGAGAGCTGGATTCGTTGCCGACGAATTGGAGGCGAGGCTGGCTGTGGACCGCTCGTCGGCTCTGGTCTGGCAAACGAAGACGCCAGCGCGCTGATTCGAGGGGTGACCGCGTCCGGAGGGGATGGACCGACCGATGACGAGGTCGCCGTCATCGAACAACGGGTCGAAGCAACGTTCCACGAGGTGATGGACCAGGTGCGCCGGAATGCCGAGGAGTTCGTCTGGACACACGTGCCGTCGGTTGCAGAGCTGGGCCGCCGGCGGATGACCGCGATGCGCCGATTCATTGCGGACTACCCACAGGGCAAGGTCGAGGGTCGCTATGTGGAGGCGTCGTTGTTCGGAACTCCGAGTGCGATTGCGAATGGCATCGGAGACAGGGTGCCGGATTCGTCGGAACTCTGGAGATCCGACCCACGTCATAGTGCTCGATGGAAAGATGGAAGCCTGTGGCCCGCTGGTTGGGCGGCGCCGTCCTCGTGGTCGCGGTTCTCATGCTCGCCGGCTGGGACAGTGAGACCGAAGTAGATCGCCTTGCTCGTCTGCTCGACATTCAGCCGGGCGATACGGTGGCCGACGTCGGGGCCGGCGACGGGTGGTTGAGCATCGAGGTCGCAACGGTGGTCGGTGAGGCCGGGCAGGTATTTGCGACGGAGCTTTCGCCGCGGCGTCGCGACGACATCCGGGAAGCCGTCGCCGTCGCCGGACTCGGCAACGTCACCGTGGTCGAAGCCGGTGAACACGAGACGAACCTGGCGCCGGCCTGCTGTGACGCGATCTTCATGCGCCGCGTCTATCACCACCTGACCGACACGGCGGCGTTCAACGCCAGCCTCTACGCGTCGCTCAAGCCCGGCGGGCGCCTGGTGATCATCGAGCTGGAGTTCAGCGGAATACTGAGTCCGCTCCGAGGATGGCCGCACTGGACCGACGACGAGCAGGTCGTGGCGGAGGTCACCGCGGCCGGGCTGACCCACGTCACGACGGCCGACTGGCCGGCCGCTGCCCACTACGCGGCGGTGTTCCGGAAATAGAGGCTCACGGACGCCGTCAAGTCACGGAGGGGGCCCGTGACGGAGACTGGACTAGACGCCTGCCCAGCGTCTGGACGATGGACGCGCTCCACAAGCTGGTGGCAGCCCGCGTGTCAAGATTGAGGCGTGTGCCCGGGTCGATCCCCAGCGAACACGTCCGGGCGGAGGGCAGAGTGACGAAGAAGCTCAGCATCGATGAAAGCTGCGATCGGATTGACGAACCGTGGCGTCCGCGCGTCATCGCGGCGCTCAACGGACAGGAAGTAAAGCTCATTAGTTAGAGCGAAGGGCGTGTTTCCCTGGCATCACCACAATGACGTCGATGAGTTCTTCCTGGTGTGGAAGGGACGGTTCTCGGTGGAATTCCGCGACCGGCGGGTGGATATGAATGCCGGAGAGTGCGTGGTGGTTCCTCGCGGCGTCGAGCATCGCACTTCCGCCGCAGAGGAAGCGTATGTGCTCTGTTTCGAGCCCATGGGTACGGTAAGGACACTGCCCTAAACTAGTTTGTCACCTGCCGGTTTTCTGGTCATACTGGAGGTATGAAGCGAGACATCGAGCTGGAAGCGACCCTTGTTGCGAAGTATGCCGCCGTCGAGCCCGTGTTGGACGAGCGCAGTCGCCGCCGGTGGGCGGCGGCCGAGTCGCGCGCTATCGGCTACGGCGGCGACGCGGTGGTTTCGTCGGCCACCGGTCTGGCTCGGGAGACGATTCGCAAGGGACGCCGGGAGATTTCCCGCGACGAGGCGCCGACGGACCGCATCCGACGCCCTGGAGGCGGAAGGCCTCGCATCCAGCAGGATCAACCCGGCATCCAGGCCGCGCTCGAAGCCTTGGTGGATCCGCTGACGCGCGGAGACCCGACCTCGCCGCTGCGCTGGACGTGCAAGAGTCGCGCAAAGCTGGCGGCGGCGCTGAACGAGCAGGGGTGGCGGGTGAAGTTCGACCACTGTGGGCCGGCTGCTGCACCGCCTGGGCTACCGGCTGCAATCGCCGCGCAAGCGGCAGGAAGGCGCCACGCATCCGGACCGCAACGCGCAGTTCGAGCACATCAACCAGACCGCGGACGAGCATCTGACCGCCGGCCAGCCGGTGATCTCGGTCGACACGAAGAAGAAAGAGCTGGTCGGGAACTTCAAGAACGGCGGGCGCGAATGGCAGCCGAAGGGCACGCCGCCGGCGGTGCTGGTGCATGATTTCCCGACTGACGCCGAGGGCAAGGCGATTCCGTACGGCGTCTACGACATGGCGCGCAACGAAGCCTGGGTGAGCGTGGGCTGGGACCACGACACACCGGCGTTCGCGGTGGCGTCGATTCGACACTGGTGGCATCAGATGGGTTGCGGCGCCTACCCCGAGGCCACGACCCTGTTCATCACGGCCGATGCGGGCGGGAGCAACGGGTATCGGTTGCGCGCCTGGAAGCATGAGCTTCAACAGTTGGCCGACGAGACCGGACTGACCATCGAGGTGAGTCATTTTCCACCCGGCACCAGCAAGTGGAACAAGATCGAGCACCGGCTCTTCTGTCACATCACGGCGAACTGGCGCGGCACCCCGCTGACGACGTACGAGACCATCGTCGACCGCATCGGGAACGTCCGGACAGCCACCGGACTCCGGGTCCGGGCCGAACTCGACGCCGGGGAGTATCCGACGGGCGTTACGGTGACCAAGGAACAGATGGACGCACTCGCGCTGGTCCCCGATGCGTTTCACGGGGAATGGAATTACAAACTGTTACCCCGATGAAGTTGACAACTTTGTAGTAGAGTCGAGAGGAGGCGCGTTGCCGGTAGGGGGCCGGTGACTTATCCGGTGCTTTCGCAACCGGGCCGCAGGCCGACTCCCGTGGGTACGTTTCCTCCCCCCGCTCTCCGAACCCGGCGTGCCGATTTCCAGCACCGGGCTCTCCAGTGGAATCATGCGGCTCGCACACGGGTTCCCGGTCACGACCAGCGGACGGGTCTTCGCGAGTCCTGGCACTGGGCTCGCACCCGTGCGCTGGCCGGCCGGTGCGTCGTCGGGCCTGTTGACGCCCCGACGACGGCGACCGCTCAGGTCGTCCCCTTCGCTTATGCATGTGATGACATCTGGCATTCCTGCTGATTTCCGGGGTCCTAGGCCTGCCCGTGCCCCGGATGTCCGGGGCTGGACTGTAGTGAGCAGGAGGTCATCCGAACTCGTCCCGCAGTTCGAAGGCGAAGGCCATGGCAACCAGTTGAGTGTAGCCGTGCCACATCAACTGTGCGCCGGGCGGGTCGCGTTGGTTCCGAGCCACCCGCCGAGGCGCCCGACCAGACCGACAGCGTCGCCGAGGCGCGCCGGCGGCGGCAGCTTGCGTGAGCGGGCGAAGGTGGCGAGCACGCGCAACTCGCCATCGGAGAACAGCAGGTCGCCCGGCAGGTCGGGCACTTCGCGCCCGAGTTGGACCATCAACTGGATGCGCCACCCGATGACCATCTTGATGGCCATGGCGCGTTCGAGCCGCTCGGCCGTGTGGTGCTGCAACTCCTCGACCTTGCAGCCGGACTTGAGCACGCGGAAGTATTCTTCGATGCGCCAGCGCCGGACGTACCATTGCAGGATGCGCGTGGCGTCGTCGGCGCTGCTCACACGCAAAGTGGTCAGCAGGAACCACTCCAGCGGCTCGGCCGCGGGCGGCGGTTGTTCCTCGCGCACGTGGACGACCCACAGTGCGACCGGCTCGTCGCCGGGGCAGGGCAGCGGCACCTGCTGGTAGCGCAGCGTCACGTCGGCGACCCGCTCCGCCCGGCGGTCCTTGCGGGCCTGTTTGCTGGCCTTCACGCGCGCGCTCAGCCGCTGCACCTCGACCTTGGCGGCGCCTCGGGCCGGCGCGTTGCGCACCGTATCGAACAGACGGCGTGAGACCGTCTGCCCGGCGGGCGTCTTTTCCCTGCCGAGGACGCGGTCGGCCTTGGCGCGGACCAGCAGGTCGACCTGCGGGGCAGCCGCGCGGTGTTCGACGAACAGGTCGAGGAAATCGGCCTCGCGGTCCATCACGCACACCACGCGGGTCTGGGACAATTGCTCGGCTGCCTGCGCGCAGTCGCGCAGCCCCTCGATCCAACGGAACGCCTTGCGCTTCTCGCGCGGCTTTGGGGTCGGCTCGCCTTCCGCCTCGGAGTTGGGGGACGCGGGCGCGTCGAAGGCGGCCCGCAGCACACCCAACGCCACCCCGTCGGGATTGACGGCCAAGGTCGTGTGCAACTCCAGGCCGCGCGCCACCGCCCCGGTCTGGTTCGAGCCGATGGCCCCCAGCCCTTGCGTCTGCCCGCGCCGGGTGAAGTTCAACCGGGTGCCGTCCTGGATGCACAGCACCGTGTCGTGCGCCTGCATCCGGCGCAGCGTCTGCTCGCGATGCGGCGCGAGGATGTTGTCGACCGTCACCGCACTGTCGGCGGGCTGGTCGATCAGCCGGTAATGGCCCTTGACCATCGCGCGGGCGCCGTGGGCGGCGCCGGTGATGGCGCGCATCGGAGACTCTGCCATTTGCTGCGCGCTCTGTACCAGCCGCGCGCTCAGACGCGCGTCGCCCAAACGCGCCCCGCCGAACTCGTGGTCCGCCCAGACCGCGGCGTCGAGACCGTCGCCAACCGCCAGCGGCGCCACGACCGGTGCAGGCACCGCGAGGCGGGTGCGCCACGCCGGCTCCAAGGCATACATATACACCGCCTTGCGCGTTTCCGGCGCCGCGTGCCGGCGGTCCTGGCGACCGCGACCGCAGGTCTCACCCACCCGAACCCAGTTGGCCGCGCGCACGCTCGCCCCCGTCTGTTCGGTCTCGTCGACGAACGTCTCCAGCAGCCAGGGGCGATAGCCATACAGACCCTCGCAGTCGTCGCCGACTGCCCGGACGACCCGGCCCAGCACGTGCGAGGCCAGGTTGCGACACACAATGCCGGGGCGCACCAGCAGCCGGCACAGTCCCAACACCCGGTGCAGGTGCGCGCGCCGGCCCGTGTCGTCCCACCCGACCCAGGCGTCGCGGGACCGCAGCCGCCGCGCACTCGCCGCGAACCCGACGCCGCCCAGCCAACCATGCGCCGAACCCACCAGATACCGCAGTTGCGGGCCGACGAACGGACCGGCGCCGCGCGGGTGCTCGTACGCCATCAGCGTGTTCCAGACTTGGCGCTGCGCGTCGGTCTCAACCAGCGCCAGGGTCAGACCCACAACCTTGCCGACCGTGCCCGGCACGTCCACCGCCGGCGCCATCGGGTGCGGAAGCACCCGCGCCCGGCCCCCAACGCCGCGAGCCGCCTGACTCGCAGGCAGCGAGACGTGGCCGGCCGCCTGCAGGTCGGACAACGCCCGGCAACAGCTCGCGCGCTGCCACCGGCCCCGCCCGTCGCGGAAATCGAACGTTTCACAGACGCGATCGGCGACCTGACCGAGGCTGCCGACACCCTGCGAAACCGCCTCGTCCAGCACGTCACGCAGGCGGGCGAGGTTGTCCCGTAGAATACGTGAGACCTGATTCTGAATCTCCATGCCGGCCACCGTAGCGAAGTGGCTGCATGAAGTCCAGCGAAAAATTTTGGGGCACGGGCAGAGCTAGCCGTCCCTGCCGCCGCCACTGCGGCTGGGCGAGGTAAGCGGGGCTTCCTCCCGCTGTTCTGCCTGGAATCCCTGCCTCCCAGCCAAATGGAGCCTTGGCGAGATTGGCTGGGAGGCAGGGATTCGAACCCCGATTCCACGGTCCAGAGCCGCGTGTCCTACCGTTGAACGACCTCCCAGCAAGAAGGCGCAGGCGGGATCAACTACATAGTATAGCAGGACCTTCGACAGGTCCGACGTGGCCGCGGCGGGGGCGACATTCTTGTCGACGGGTCACCCGAAGACCAACGATTGTGTCGACACCGACGTGCGTACTACCCGCGCTCGCGCGAACCAAAGGGCACATGGCTACGAAGTGCGCCGGTGGAGTTGCGCGCGGCGACGGGCAAAACAACACAGATGTCGGCTCGACGGCAAGTATCGACAATTCGGTCGGTCAGGACTCGCTCGCAACCAGCTCGATCTCTGCCCCGAAATTCGCGGTTACGCCGTCCCCCCGGAACGTGCCGCTGACCGGGGCGGCGTCCCGGGGATTGGCGGCGGCGGCGACGGTGACGTGGTGGTCGGTCACGGCGAGTCCCTGACTCGGGTCGTACCCGCGCCAGCCGCCGCCGCGCAGGAATACCTCGCCCCAGGCGTGGAGCTCCGTCGTATCTGGTGTGTCGGTGTGGGCGTAGCCGCTGGCGAAGCGCGCCGCGAGGCCCATGGCCCGGCAGCAGGCGACGAAGAGCACCGTCAGGTCGCGGCAGGCGCCGCGCCCCGCCGCGATCGTCGCTTCGGGCGCAAGCGGTGAACCCTCCGGCCGCGTCTCCAGCGTGAACCGCTCGCGCATGCGCCGGGCGAGGGCCAGCGGGAAGCGCGCCGGGTCGTGCTCCGAATCGGTGGCCGCGGCGAGAGCCAGCTCCCGTACCGCGGGGTGCGCGGCGTCCGGCGGACGCCGGTACAACGCCAGCCGCTCGCAGAAGTCGGGCGCGTAAGCATAGGGCAGAGGCCGCTCCGGTTCCGTGATCAGGAATCGAAACGGGTCGGTGAGGAGCGTCTCGACGACGGCGTGGGTACAGAGCGTCAGCCGCGACCACCTGTCCTCGAACCAGGCGTGCGTGACGACGTTGCCCTCCGGATCGAGAATGTCCGTGCGCACCGCCGGCTCGGGGTCGATCTCCAGGGCGAACTCGACGAGCCGGATCGAACCGTCGGCCCGCGGGCGCAGCCGGATGACGTGAGGCTCGAGGTAGACGAGCCCATCGAAGGAGTACGATGTTCGATGGCGGACGGTGATTCTCACGAGACGGTGGAGACGGGGCCCGCCGGGGCGGTCTCGAGCTCGTCGTAGGCGTGGTCCAGCAGCTCTTTCGGCGTCTCTTCTATCGCGCGCCGGACGCGCTCGTCCCACCAGCGCGAGAGCTGTTCCAGATCCTGCTTCCGGAAGCGGCGCTCGATGATCCGGAACGAGTTCCGTCGGTACAGCACGACGTCGATGGGGAAATCGACGTCGGCGGCGCTGATCCGGGTGGAATCGAAGGAAAGGCAGGCCACCTTGAACGCATGGCGCATCGAGTCCTCGACTCTCAGCGTGCGATCGATGAGCGGCTTGCCGTAGCCGACCGATCCGATGACGTGATAGGGGGTCAGGCGGCCGGTGTCCACCCAGTTCCCTTCCGGGTACAGCAGGTAGAGCTTCTGCTGCGCGTCCCGCTCCATCTGCCCGCCGATCAGGGCGTGAATGTTGAAGGACATGCCGCTCTCGCGCAGCGCCGCCTTGTCCTCGTGGGCCACCGTGCGCACCTGCTCGGCCAGCAGGTTGACGGCCTGGTAGAGCCGTTCGAACGGCACGTCGCGGCTGGCCCGCTCGACCAGCCGATCCTCGAAGTAGGTGAGCGTCTTGTCCCGCAGCGACCGGAGTCCGGACGTCATGACGAAAAAGGTGCCGCGCGGCGGCGAGTAGACATTCACCTTCCGTAGCGTCGTCACTTCGCGGCCCGACGTGATGAGGGTGTCGGACAATCCGACGATGCCGTCCTCGACGTTCATCCCGACGCAGTAGGTCATCGCAGCGATTCTCCCTGCCAGCGTTGCGCAAAGAAAGTGTGCGTGATTTCCTTGCCGACGCCGTTGAGCTTGTCTTGAATCGCGTCCAGAAAATCGTGCAGGCCCGAACGAACGACATCCATGATGTCAGTATAGTCGAGCTCCGCGACGAGTCTGCCGAGCGCACGTTCGGCCGGATTCGCGAACCGCCGGATTGGCGTTCCGGTCACCGCGTGCAGCGAGAGATGGGCCTCGTTGGCGCAGTGATGCACCGAGCGCGGGAACTCGCGGTTGAGCAGGAGGAAGCTGGCCACCGCCCGTGCGGCCACGCGGCCGTGCGTCCGGCGATAGGCCTCGAAAGCGCTCGCCGAGCGGAGGAGCGCCCCCCACTGCAGGTCGTCTATCGGTTTGCCGACGTCGTCCGCCGACGGCAGGAGCAGGAAGTACTTCACGTCGAGAATCCGGGTGGTCTGATCGGCGCGCTCGATGAACCGGCCGATGCGGCTGAAGTGCCAGGCCTCGGCGTGCTCCATCGTTTCGTTCTTCGTACCCTCGATCAGGTGGGTGGAGCGGCGGACGTGCTCGAAGAACGCGTGGGCGTCCGACAGGGCGCGCTGCCGCGCGTCCGGCTCCCGCAGGAAGAGGTAGAACCGGTTGATCTCCTCCCACATCTCCGACGAGATGATCTCGCGCACCGACCGGGCGTTCTCGCGCGCCCGGGTCAGGCACGAGAAGATCGAGTTGGGGTTGGCGGCGTCGAAGGTCAGGAACTCGATGACGTTCGACCGGGTCGTGGCCCCGAAGCCGGCCTGGAACCGCTCGTCGTCGCCGGTGACCTTCACCATCGGATCCCACTGCTCGTCGGCGAGGTCGGGCAGGTCGAGCTGCAACTGGTTGTTCACGCCGACGACGCGCGCCACGTTCTCGGCGCGTTCGATGTAGCGGCTCAGCCAGTAGATCGATTCGGCGACGCGGCTCAGCATGATGGGGATACAGCTACGACAGCACCCAGGTGTCCTTGCTGCCGCCACCCTGCGAGGAGTTCACCACCAGGGAACCCTTGCGCAGCGCGACGCGGGTCAGTCCGCCCGGCAGCACGTAGATGTCGCGGCCGTACAGGATATAGGGGCGCAGGTCGACGTGACGGCCCTCGAAACGTTGATCGACGCGTGTCGGCACGCGCGACAGGTCGAGCTTCCGCTGGGCGATGTAGTTGCGCGGCGCCGCCTGGATCCGCTCGCGAAAGTCACTCAGCTCCGCCTTGCTGGCAGTTGGCCCGACGAGCATCCCGTAGCCGCCCGACGCATTCGCGGGCTTGACGAACAGCTCCGGCAGATGGTCGAGGACGTAGCGGCGATCCTCGTCGCGCCAGCAGAGGTGCGTGGGCACGTTCGGCAGGATCGGCTCCTGATCGAGGTAGTACTTGATCATCCGCGGCACGTAGGCGTAGACGACCTTGTCGTCGGCGACGCCGGTGCCCGGCGCGTTGACCAGGGTGACCCGTCCTCGGAGGTACAGATCCATCACGCCCGGAACGCCGAGCAGGGAGTCCGAACGGAAGCAGGTGGGGTCGAGGAAGTCGTCGTCTATGCGCCGGTAGAGGATGTCGACCCGCTCGAAGCCGCGCGTCGTGCGCATCTGCAGGCGGTCGTCCGCCACCACCAGGTCGCGCCCTTCGACCAGCTCCACGCCCATCTGCTGTGCCAGGAACGAGTGCTCGAAGTAGGCGGAGTTGTAGACCCCCGGCGTCAGCACCGCGACCCGCGGCCGGTCCACGTCCCGCGGCGCAACGTCGTCGAGCATCGTCAGGAGCCGGCTGGGATAGTCGATGACCGGCCGCACCCCCAGCCCTTCGAAGAGGGGAAAGGTCGCCGTCATGACCGCACGGTTCTCGAGCACGTAGGAGACGCCGGAGGGGCAGCGGAGATTGTCTTCCAGGACGTAGATCGTCCCGTCCGCATCGCGCACCAGGTCGGTGCCGGTGATGTGGCACCAGACGCCCCGCGGCGGGTCGATGCCGATGCACTCGGCACGGTAACCCTGGGAAGATTCGACCACTTCCGCCGGCACGACGCCGTCCCGCACGATCTTCCGGTCGTGGTACACGTCGTCGATGAAGAGGTTCAGCGCCTCCACGCGCTGCTTGAGCCCGCGCTCGATCGGATCCCAGGTGTCGGGCGAGACGATCCGCGGGACGATGTCGAACGGGAAGATCCGTTCCGTGCCCGCCTCGTCGCCGTAGACGGTGAAGGTGATGCCCGTATAGAGCAGAGACCGCTCGGCCGCCTGGTGACGGCGGACGAGCTCGCCGTCCGGCAACCCCTCGATCCGCTCGACGAGCTGTCGCGCCTCCGGCCGCGGCGAGCCGTCCGGCAGGAACATCTCGTCGTAGAAGCTCTCGGTGTCGTAGTCCTCGAACGTCATGGCCTGACAATTAAAGCAAGAACTGTGCCGGAATTCCGCACTGCACGGGCCTCGCCTCGCCGCGATCAGTTGGAGAGCCGCTCCTCGATCAGCGTGACGCCGCCGAGCCGGCTCATCTGGGCGCGGATCCAGGCCTGTCGCCGGCGGACGCGCCGTGACGGATCGTCGACGCGCCACCCGGAGGGATAGGGCAGAACTGCCGCCAGTAGCGCCGCCTCGTCTGCGCTCAACTCATGCGGGCGCTTGTCGAAGAAGCGTTCGCTCGCCGCCGTTATGCCGAATACGCCGGTCCCGAACTCGGCCACGTTGAGGTATACCTCCACGATCCGCCGCTTGCTCCAGCAGAGCTCGATGAGTACCGTGAAGTACGCTTCGAGTCCCTTCCGGAACAGGCTGCGGCCCGGCCACAGGAACAGGTTCTTCGCGGTCTGCTGCGAGATCGTGCTCGCGCCGCGCAACCGCTCTCCCTGCAGGGCGTCGCCCAGCGCCATGCGGATTGCCTCCACGTCGAAGCCGTTGTGATCCGGGAACTTCTGGTCCTCCGACGCGATGACGGCCAGCGCGGCGTGCGGAGCGATCCCGCCCCAGTTCGTCCAGCGGTAGGGCATCCGTTCCGGCGCCTGGGTATCGGCGGCGGAGGCCAACGTGTCCCGAAGCATGAAGGCGGTGGTGGGAGGCGGCGCCCAGCGCAGGACGAGCACCACCGCAAGCGGTGCGCCGAGACAGGCGGCCAGCAGGAGCAGGCAGGCGCGCCGGAGGCGTGCCATCCACGACCGGCGTCGCGGCGCGCGCGCGGGTCGGCCTCGCCGCCTCGCTTGTCCGGGCTGCCGGCGCGGTTGTCCGGTCCGCCGCTGCGGTTGTTCGGGCCGCGGCCTCGGTTCTTTCTGCGCTCGTGGGATCGTCATGGGTGCCGCCCCGGGGCGGTCCGCCTGCCGGCAGTATCGATGGTTATGTTACCCGCGGAACCGGGGCATCTCGACCTCGTGTTGCGACGATCACCGGTTCCCGGTCAGAATCAATCACTTCGGGATGCCCTTCGAATCCGTCCGCTTCCTCCTCTTCCTCCTGGTTTCGTTGTCCGTCTTCTGGGCGCTCGGACGGTCCCGCCTGGCGCAGAAGCTGCTGCTGATTGCCGCCAGCGCATGGTTCTACGGAAGCTTCGGATGGGAGTTCGTGGGCCTGCTGGCCCTTTCCATTGCCGGCAACCATCGGGTGGCCGCCCTCGTCGTTGCAAGCGCGGGGTCTACGCGCAGCCGCTGGCTCGCCGCCGGGGTGGCGGCGAATCTCGTCCTGCTGGCGTGGTTCAAGTACTACGTCTTCTTTGCGGAGACGTTGAACGACGGCTTCTACGCCATGGGATCCGCCGTGCAACTGCAAATTCCGCAGATAGTCCTGCCGATCGGCATCTCGTTCTACACCTTCCAGGCCATCGCCTACCTGATCGAGGTGCACCGGGAGTCGGGTCCGAGGGCGAGGAACCTGGTCGACTTCGCGTTGTTCATGGCGTTCTTTCCCCAGTTGCTGATCGGTCCGATATGCCGGGGACGCGATCTGCTGCCGCAGATCGAGAGGCCGGCTCCCGCCCGGATCGAGCAGCTTCCGCTCGCCATCTCGCTCATCCTGTCGGGTCTCTTCAAGCGGATGGTCATCGCTTCGCTGCTGTTCGGCTTCGGCGTCAGCCAGATGTTCGACGTGCCCGAAAACTACACGGCCGCCGCGCTGTGGATGGCGATGTTCGGATACACGGTGCAGATCTACTGCGATTTTTCCGGCTACGTGGACCTGGTTCGGGGCTGCGCGCTGCTGTTCGGCTTCCGGATTCCCGACAACTTCAACAATCCGTATGCGGCGGCCAGCGTCGGAGACTATTGGCGGCGCTGGCACATGACCTTCAGCTCCTGGCTCAGGGACTTCATCTATTTCCCGCTCGGGGGTTCCCGCCGCCGGCGCGGACGCGTCCTCTTCAACCTGTTCGCGACAATGGTCTTCTGCGGTCTCTGGCACGGCGCGACCTGGGGCTACATCCTCTGGGGCGCATGCCACGGTCTCGCACTGGCGATCTACAAGTACCGGCTCGACGAGCGCCGGGCGCGCGGTGAAGACACCAAGCGCCGGTTGACCGCGACGGAGTGGCTGCGGGGCTGGGCGTGGACGATGGTCGTCGTGAGCCTGTCGCGCGTCTTCTTCGTGTGCACCGATCTCGCGGTCGCCGGTACGTTCCTGTCGCGGATGTTCACCCCGGGACTCGCGGGCGAAGGCTTCGCGCTTCTGTTGTTGCCGGTGACGCTGGCGGGCCTCGGCCTCAACTTCGCCGGAGATGCGATGCGGGACCGGTTCGTCCGGTGGAGCGAGGCGCTGCCGCTGCCGCTGCGCTGGGCTTTCTGGCTGGCGATGTTCTATCTCCTGCTCGCCGTACGTCCTTTCGGCGTGCTGCCCAACACCTACTTCCGATTCTGATCCGCGCCGAGCCGCCGGATGCCCAACCGGGTGCACGGCCGGCCACGAGGCGGCCGCGGCTGGCCGAGGTGGGGTGCACGACATCATTGTGAGATGAGCGTCAGGCGGCATTTGCGGCTCGTCGCTCCCAGAAGTCCTCGAAGCGTCCGCTGAGGATGCAGCAGCGCAGCGCGATGATGGCGTTGGCCCCGGCGACGGTCCAGCGCATGCCGGCGCGCTTGAGCCGGTCGCCGATCTGCTTGCATCCGGCCTCGACGACGCCCGACGAGACGCACAGGCCCCTGGCGCGGAACTGCGGATAGCGCATCCGGTGGCGGTTCCCGAACAGGTAGTGAATGCACTTTCGCGCCTCGGGCGTGGTCTCGACATGGATGCGCAGCGCGGCGACGACGGCGCACAGCCGGCCGGCGTCCAGTTCGGCACGCCGGTCCCTGGCCCACCGGTCGGCCAGGTCGGTTCCGGGACCGTAGATGGCCTTGGCGACGTCGCACAGGTGCTGCTTGGCGTGGTAGATATCAACGATCTCGATGGCGCCGGGAAAGTGCTCGGCGGCCAGGTTCCAGATCCACGCGGCGCCGTCGCCGATGACGACGCGCTGGGCTGCAGAGTCGAAACCGCGCCGTATTGCCTCGCGATAGGCCCGTTGTGCGAAGGCGGCCGGCTGCGGGTCGGTGTCGCGGCTGGCCGCGCTTTCGACTGCGGCGTTGTAGCTGACCGACCCGCGGTCCCGCACGGGGCGGCCTTGTGTGTCGCGCCCTTCGGCCGTCCACACGGTGGCCAGCTTGACCTCGCGGGTCTTGGCCGAGCCGTCGGGCTGCTTGCCGCGGCGTCCTTCGACCTCGGTTGGGCGCACCGGCACGCCGGTGCCGTCCAGCCCCAGGTACATCGTCGGCGCGGGCGCCGCGGCGGGCTGCTCGGTGACCGAGCGCTCGTCGTCAGCGATGTCGCGTCCGAGCGCCTCGGCACAGCGCTCGACCTGCCGGGTCTCGACATTCACCCCGGCCAGGGCGGTCAACCACTCGCTCGCCTTGGCGAAGCTGCCCTCGGCCGCCGTCAGTCCCACCAGCCGCGTGATGGCCGGTGACAGCGAGCCACCTTGCAGACCCAGGGCCTGGTCGCGCGGACACACCCCGCTGCGGCAGGCGTCGCAGTGGTAGTAGGCGCGTTGCAGGGTAACCGGCCCCAACAGTGTGGTGAACGTCTTCGGGCGACGGCCGGCGTAGCGCGCCCGCCGGCCGCAGGCGCATGCTGTGGTCGAACCCGAATGGTCGGAATCGTCTGCGTTGAAGCGCTGCGCCATCCACTGCGCGGCGATGTCGAGGGCTTGGTGACGGACCGCCTGTTCGAGGGCCTCGAAGTCCGCCACCTCGGCGCGCCCGGGACCGACGAGCGCATCGACTTCGGCCCCGATAGCGGCTACGAGCGTTGCGCCCCAGCCGCTTCTACGACCCGGGTCGCCGTGGCGAGCGCGCGGCGGCGAACCGTCTGCAGGAGCGTCTCGAAGTCCTGCGCATTCACGTTCCCCCGCCTGAGGAACGCGTCGACATCGGCCTCGACCGCCGACTTCAAGGCGGCGAACATCTCCTCCTTGAAGCCCCCTTTTTCGGCCGCGTCAGCGAGCGGTTCCGTCAACTGCGCCTCGGGCATGGTCGGAGTCTCCTACCCGAGGAATCGGACGATCAGCGCTCGCTCGATACCCCCCTACGGCAAACCCTCACTTCCTTGTCGTGCACCCGCCGAGGTGCCGCTGCGAGTCCTTTCCAATCCAGAAATGAGCCTGAAGCGGGGCACGTGAGCCGAGCCTGTCAGGCGACCGAACCGACGGATCGAAACAGGTCCTGGCGCGGGCCGCGTTGAGGGCGCGCGTGACCGCAGCATTATCGCTCATGGCGGCGGAACCGTCACGATGTACGACGCGGCGCTAGGCGCGTCCTGGTTCAGGGCGAAGGTGCTGTAGCCGCTGCCGTAGCAACCGAACGGTGAGGGTCTGGTTTGCCGGGTTCTGAACAGCAGGAGACCAAGCGGAGCGAACGTCCGTCTGTGGACGTTTGCGGAGTGCGGTAGCCGAGCGCGGAACCGGCAGCAGAGGGGCTGGACGTGACTACGCGAGGGGCTGTGAAACGGCCGGCAACGGCTGGATGGATCGTCGTCGGCGCTCGTGCCTGATGGCGTCGCGCTTCCGCCTTTCGGTGGTGCTGAAGCCGGTGACGACGCAAGTCGGCGCCGGCGATCCGGGCTCGACGACAGCGCTGTCCGTCCGTATTCGACCGCAGCCGGTGACGACGCGCGTCGGCGCCGGCGATCCGGGCTCGGCAGCGCCCGCGCGAGTTGGCACGTCCGGTGTTCGAGCTTCCTCGCGCCTGCTCGTCAACAGCACGACGCCGACCGACAGGCGGCGGTAGCGGGCCGGAGCAAACCTTCAGGCCGCTGGGTGGATGGACCGGAACAACCGCGTGCGGGCCTCGTCGAGCGCCTGCGCGGCTTCGTTGTCGCTCATCGCGAACGCGACCGCGTCGAGCTTTGCGAAGGTGGTTCCGGGCTTCAGGCAGGCGGCGGCGTCGGGCAACGACTTGAGCTTCTCGTAGGGGGTCATGATGTCGGCGTCGCGGTAGCGCTTGCGCACGCGGCCCTTGCGGTCGACTTCTTCGGTGGGGAAGAAGCAGGGGCGGTGGAAGTTGAGATAGGGCGAGAGGACCTGCTGGGTGAAGGCGTTGACCTGCGCGGCACAGCGGCTGGGGATGTGGCCGTGACCGAGCTGCTTGCGGATGACCGAGCCGTTCTTGCTCTCGACCAGGGCGTTGTCGGTGCTGCGACGGGCGCGGGACTTGGTGAATGCGTCGATGTGCAGCCCCTGGAGCAGCGCCGCGACCTCGCGGTTGATGAACTCCGAGCCGTTGTCGGCGTGGAAGCCGTGGAGCGTGAAGGGGAACGCCCGCAGCAGAGCGTCGAGGACCGGGGCCAGGCAGGCGGCGTGGATATGCTCGACCGAGCCGATGCACTGGAACTGGGTGACCTCATCCACCAGGTTCACGTGGTAGAGGCCCTTGATGCCGTCCAGGTCGCCTTGATGGACGGTATCGACCCGCACCCAGCCAGGTTGTCCGAACGGCTGCGGGCGGCGGCGTTCCCCGATCGCGACCTGCACCGGGCGCGTCGGCAGCGGCGGCGTTCCGCGGCGCCGTTGATAGCTTGTCGTGTGCCGCAGGTTGTACAGATGGCCGTTGGAGATGCCGGCCAGGCGTTCGAAGCGGCAGTCGCCGAACAGATGGAAAGCGCGGGCGCAGAGCTTGCGCGTGGCCGGACCGGACAGCGTGCCGTGGAGCACGTCGAGCTCGGCCAGCAGCCCGATGTCGGCGTTGGAGTAGCGGCGCGGGAACGGTCGGCGCGGGGTGTCGCGGCGGTCGGCGATCTCTCCCGTGGTCCGGTGTTGCTGCAACAGGCGTGTGATTTGGGCCCGTGACAAGCCGGCCACCTTGGCCAGGAAGCGGCGCAGCAGGCCCTTGTCGGCCTTCCCCCGCAGGGCGTAGTCGAACCGTCGCACGGTTTTCGCCACCAACGCGTAGGAGTCGGCGCGGGTTTGTGGTTGCAGGTCGACCTGCTCGCTTCCGGCGAGGAATTCCCGAACCTGATCCAGGGTCTGCAGACGGTGCGTGTCGAGTCTCACGATCATCCTCCGATGATCCTCGACCCGGCCCCCGTTCAGGCTCATGTGTCGTTGGAAACAACTCCTCGTTCAGGCTTGTCTGTTAGTTTTGCCGCCGTGGACTTCGGGAGAGGTTCACCCCCTGGCATCCGGTTGGGACGCCAAGGGGTGACGGTGGTCGGACCGCGTCAGGCCAGGCCGATCAGGGCCGTACATGAGTTTGGTCGCCACCGTCTTTTCCTACGTCCTGAATGGATACATGAGCGTGAAGGCTCGCAAGACAAGCACAGGAGAAGGAAAAGATGCCCGATTGTACCGTAGGTGTTGACATTTCGAAGACGCATCTCGATGCCTGCATGGCTCCTGCCGGCAAGGCCGCGCGATTCACCAATGACTCGGCGGGGTTCAAGGCGCTCATCGCGTGGATCGACCAGCCGGTCCGCTCGGTCGTGTACGAGCCCACCGGACCTTGGCACCGCGCCTTCGAGGAGGCGCTCCTGCAGGCGGGCCTGCCGCTGGCGCGAGCCAATCCGTTGCAGGCGCGGCGTTTTGCGCAGGCGATGGGACAGCGCGCCAAGACCGACGCCGTAGACGCGCGGGTGCTGGCGCAAATGGGGACAGCGTTGCATCTGCGGCCGACCGAGGCGTCGCCGCCGGCGCGGCGCGCCCTCGAGGAACTGCAAGTGGCGCGCGACGCGCTGGTCACGGACCGCACCGCCGCACGGAACCGCCAGAAGCACCTTCGACATCCGCTGCTGAAGCAGCAGAGCAAGACGCGGCTGTCCCAGATTGACCGGCATCTGGCCGCCGTCGATGCCGCAATCGGCAAGGGGTTGGCCGAAGATGTGGTATTGGCCCGCCGGACCGAGATCCTGACCTCGATCCCGGGCGTGTCGAGCATCACCGCGGCGGGCCTGCTCACCCGGATGCCCGAACTCGGCCGCCTCGACGCCAAGGCGGTCGCCAGCCTGGCGGGTCTCGCGCCGGTCACGCGCCAGTCCGGCGCCTGGCAGGGCCGCAGCTTCATCCAGGGCGGCCGGCCGCGGGTGCGGCGGCTTCTCTACATGCCGGCCCTGGCGGCGATCCGTTGCAACCCTGGCCTGCGTGCGAAGTACCGCCAGCTCCGCGGCCTGGGGAAGCCGCCGAAGGTCGCTCTGACCGCCGTCATGCGCAAGCTCCTCCTGCTGGCCAACGCCCTGCTCGAACAGAACCGCTCCTGGTTGCCCGACCGGCCCGGGCGCGGCAGCGCGGCGGCGCCGGCGGGAAGCGCGCCGTTCGTCGCCGCATGACCAGTCCGTGGGCTCCACGCCTCGCGGGTCGGATTCGAGCAGCAGAAGACCAAGTGAAGTGCACGTCCGTCTGCGGGCGTGCGCGTAGCGCGGTAGCCGAGCGCACGACCACGGCGGGGATTTGGCCGAGCGTTACTACGCGAGGAGCTGTGAGAGGGTCGACGGCGGCTGGACGGAATCGTCGTCGGCGCCCGTGCCTGCAACGCTTGCAGTGGAACGCCGCGCTGTGCCGTCGTCACGTCGGCAGCGTTCGCATGCTGGCTCACGACCTCGATGTCGATGACTGTCCGGATTTTCGGAGTCCGCCACAGAGGATGCGCGTCATGGAGCGCGCTCGGCAAGTGCAAGGATTGGCGGGACGCCGGGTTCGCCGTGCGCGGCCATCGGAGCCCCGCGCAGGGACGGTCACTCCCCTGTCGGTACGTACGCTCACCGGAGGTGACGTCGGGATTGGCCGCGACGTTCGACCATCGTACGTACAGGTCGGCGCCGGTGCCCGAATGTACGGATTCACCCCCCGCGGCGGACGAGCTCTTCCCTCGATCCGGACCCTTGACAACATGGATACTCATGTGTCATTGGAAGAGACTGGTGTCGCCGTGCAGGGCGAGCGTCGAGTTGTGGTAGAGGTGCGCCAGGTCGACGCCCCCCAGCATGAACTTCGGCGCGGGCGAGGTGACCGACGTGCCGACATAGACCAGATTCAGCTCCGGGTCGTAGCTGGGCACCATCCAGGAGCCGACGTGTCCGCGCTCCTCGAACGGGACGTCGCCCCAGGTCTCGTCGCCCGGCTCGCCGGGGCCCGGAATCAGCCGCCGCCGCCACAGCTCCTCGCCGGTCGCCGCGTCGTGGGCGGTGATGACGCAGCCGAGCGGACCGCCGCGCGGGTCGCAGCTCCGCCCGGAGTACGCCTTGCCGTTGGCGACGATCGGCCCCGAGGTCTGGTTGGCCGGGTTCACGGTGTAGTCGAGGATCTCGGTGTCCCACACCACCTCGCCCGTCTCCGCGTGCAGGGCGATGATATGGTCGTCCATCGTGGTGTCGATGATCAGCTCGCCATGGATGGCGATGTTGCGGTTGGTCTCGATCAGGCTGCCGATCATGTAGTCGCCCAGGTCGTCCGGCCGGTCGCGGCGGTACTCCCAGATCAGGTCGCCGGTCACCGCGTCGATGGCCTGGATGACGTCCTGCGGGTTCGGCATGAACATCACGCCGTTGCGGACGAGCGGCGTCCCCTGCTGGCGGCCCTGGCTCGCGAGGGCGCGGCTCCAGACCAGCCGGAGGCTGCCGACGTTGTCCCGGTTGACCTGATCGAGGGGGCTGTAGCCCCAGCCGTTGAGCGTGCGGCGCCACATCAGCCACTCGTCGGGGCTCGGATCCTGCAGCTCGGCGTCGGTGACCGGCCGGATGCGATCCGCTTCCTGCGCGAGGATGGGAGGTGCGGAGACGGCCGCGAACGCGGCGAAGGCGACGAACGCGACGCACAGGATGCACGCCGAGCGGAACGGGAACGACGGCCAGCCGGATGCAGGCATGACGCCTCCTCTGGGTTCGAGTTCTGGCCGATTATGTCACCGGCGGAGGCCGGCGGCGGGGTATTCCGAGTCGGAACCGCAGCGGCACGGCTACCCGTCATGCCCGCGGGGCTTCCGGCGCCGCTCCAGCGGAGGGGTAGGATCTTCCTGTTCCGGTTCCAGGTTGCATTCGTGGCGCTGAGCATCAAGAACATCGAGGCCGAGCGGCTCGCCAGGGAGCTCGCAGGAGAGCGGGGCACGACCGTGACGCGCGCCGTCATCGACGCCCTCGACGACGCGCTTCGGCGCACGCGGGGCCGGAAGGCCGCACCGTCGATACGGAATGCGATTCTCGAGATCTCGGATCGTTGCGCCGCACTGCCCGACCTCGACACGAGAACGGCCGACGAGATTCTTGGGTACGACGAACGCAGGGACTTCCGCTGATGGTTGTCGATACCGTGCGGTGACCAGACGCGACCGGACGCCCGGCGCGAGGCTACGCCAGCTTCAGACCAGCAGCAGCGAATCGGTTGAAGTGGGCTTCGTTGGATGTCGCGACAGCCGCACCGTCCGCGAGAGCGGCCGCCCCGATCATGGTAGAGTCGAGGGGAGGCGCGTAGCCGGTAGGGGGTCGGTGGCACATCCGGTGCTTTCGCAGCCGGGCCGCAGGCCGATTCCCGTGGACACGTTTCCTCCCCCCGCTCTCCGAACCCGGCGTGCCGATTTCCGGCACCGGGCTCTCCAGTGGAATCATGCGGCTCGCACACGAGTTCCCGGTCACGACCAGCGGGCGGGTCTCGCGAGCCGTGGCACCAAGCTCTACCCTGCCCCCACATTCAGGGCTGGACAAATCAGTTTTCGCCGTGTAGCGTCACGGCATGGAGCACCAGAACCAGATACTACAGACCCTTCGTGCGCCTGAGTCGCAAGCTCGCCTCGAGCGAATTGTGGCGCAGGAGGCGCTGAACAACCGGGCGGCGGTGGGGCGGCGGGTGTGCGCGGAGTTCGGGTTTGTGGATGCGCGCGGGTCGGCCCAACTCGCGGGTTGTCTCAAAGCGCTCAACACGCTGCACAAGGCGGGGCGGATTGCGTTGCCGGCGTCACGGGGTGGCGGGGGCGCGCCCACGCCGCAGCGTTTCGACGCGCCGGTGGCGGCGGCCACGGCGGTGCCGGGTACGGTGGAGGCGGTCGCGGGGTTGTCGCTGGAGCGGGTAGAGCAAGGCCGGCAGCGCCGGGTGTGGAATACCTTGCTGCACTTCGAGCATCCGCAGGGGACGACGACCTTTGCGGGCTGCCAAGTGCGCTATCTGGTGGTCTCGGCGCACGGGGTGCTCGGCGCGGTCGGGTTTTCGGCGTCGGCGTTGCATTTGCGGGCGCGCGAGGCGTGGATGGGATGGAGCGATGAGCAACGCCAAGCGCATCTGCACCGGGTGCTGTGCCTGAGCCGGTTCCTGATCCGCCCCGGCGTGCAATGCCGCAACCTGGCCAGCCAGGTGCTGGGCCAGGTGCTGGCGCGTCTGCCAGCGGATTTCGAAGCCCGCTACCGGTATCGTCCGTGGCTGGTGGAGACCTTCGTCGGCCCCGCGCATGACGGCGCCAGCTTCAAGGCGGCCAACTTCGTGTGGGTCGGGCACACGGCCGGTCGCGGGCGCCAGGACCGCGACCACGCGCGGGCTCGTCCGGTCAAGTCGGTATATATGTATGAGTTGGAGCCGCACTGGCGGCGGCGGTTGGGGGTGGCGCGGGTCGACGCGGCGCCGGCGCTGGCGCCGGCTGACGGTCTCGACAGCGGCGCCTGGACGGTGAACGAGTTTGGAGGGGCGCCGTTGGGCGATCAGCGGTTGTCGGCGCGTCTGGTCAAGAGCGCGGGGCTGCTGGCGTCGTTGCCCGGAGAGGCGGTTACCGCCAACGCGTCCCACGACCGCGCGGCGGTGAAGGGCTACTACCGGCTCATCGACCAGCCGGTGTCGTCGGCGGTCACGCCCGGGAACATTCTCGCGCCCCACCGGGCGCGCACGCTGCAGCGGATGCGCGGCCAGGACACGGTGCTGTGCATCCAGGACGGGACGGATCTGAATTTTGCGACGCGCCCGCACTGCGAGGGGCTGGGTATCATCGGGCGCAACCAGACGGCCTCGAAGACGCTCGGCCTGCATCTGCATCTGACCCTGGCGGTCAATGGCGCGGGTCTGCCGCTGGGCGTGCTGCGCTGCGGTTTCGAGGCGCCGCCGGGCGGCGCGGCGCGCCCGGCGGACGAGCCACCGCCAGCGGCGGCGCAGGAGACGGCCCCCAAGACGCGGCGCTGGGTCGACGGCCTGCGCGACATCGACCGGGCGGCGGCGGCGTTGAGCCGCAAGACCCGAGTGCTCAGCGTCATGGACCGGGAGGCGGATTGCTTCGCGGTGTTCGACGAGCAGCGCCGTCTGAACCGGGTGGAAGTGCTGGTGCGCGCCCACCATGACCGCTGTCTCGCCAAGGGTGCCCCGAAGCTGTTCGCCGCCATGCGCGCCGGCGCCGCCGATGGGCACGTCGAGATCGAGATCGACCGCCTGAGCGCGCGCCGCAAATCCAGCGGCAGGCAGGCCCGCCCGGCGCGCACCGGGCGGGTGGCGCGGGCCGAGGTGCGCCATCGCCAAGTGGTGGCGCCGCCGACCATCGCCGGCGCCGAACCGGTGGCGCTGTCCACGGTCCATGTGCGCGAAACCGCGCCGCCGCCCGGCGAGCCGGCGGTCGAGTGGTTCCTGCTCACCAGCCTCGACGTCGACAGCACCGAAACCGCGGTCGCGGTCATCGGCTACTACCTGCGGCGTTGGCGCATCGAAGACCTGTTCCGAGTGCTCAAGTCCGGATGCCGAGTCGAACATCTCGCGTTCCACACCGCCGACCGGCTCCAACGCGCGGTCACCATCAATACCGTGATCGCCTGGCGCCTGATGGTGATGACCCTGCTCGGTCGTGACGTGCCGGGGTGCGACGCCCAGTTGCTGTTCACCGACATCGAGTTGCGTTTCCTGACCGACTATGCCGAAGAACTCGGCCTGCCGCCCCCCTGACCATCTCGCCGCCGCAATCCTCCTGCTCGCCATCCTCGGCGGCTACCAGAACCGAACGCACGACCCGCCCCCCGGACACCAGATCATGTGGCGCGGTTACGAACGAATGTCCATCGCAACCATCGGCTACCGCATTGGACGGCGGGAGCGTGCTGGAGTTGTCCAGAACGAATAATGTGGGTACAGGGTAGACCAAGCTCGCACCCTTGCGCAGGCCGGCCGGTGCGTCGTCAGGCCTGTTGACGCCCTGGCGACAGCGACCGTTCGGGTCGTCCCCTTCGCTTGTGCATGTGATGACGTCCGGCATTTCTGCTCATCTCCGGGGTACTAGGCCGTCGGCCACTCCCGTGAGCCTGCTCCCTTTCGCCATCGCTGTCCACCTGAGGTCCCTTCCCTCCGCCGGCATTACCCGGTTTCCCCGGTACTACGGGCCTCTCCGCCACCCTGCACGGCCCGACCTGACCCTCGCGGGCTGTCGGTTGGCGCGTGCCACGCCACCGCCAGGGCTTCCCGTGTTGCGTCCATTCCCCTCTTCCATGCGTGCCGTCGCCACTACCCCGGCGGAATCGGTCGGTGTCTGCGTCGCTCGCTTCCCGACCCATGCCAGCCTTCCTCGTCAATTGGGCGAGTCGGCTTCCGCATCAATCGTTTCGAGGCCTGCTCGGCGTTCGCTCGCGCTACCGCCCGCATGGTCGCTGGGCCGCCCAAGGCGACCCTTTGTCATCAGAGTGCTTCAGCCGATGTCGTTACCTCCATCGTCCGCTCCGACTGCTACCGGCTGGAGCGACAGTTGCCGGGCGGGATTCGCACCCGCTGAGGAATGGCGCCTTCGCACGGCGCACCAATCGATGATCATTGCGCGGCGCCGGCCCGACTCGTTGAACAGGCGAGCCGCGATCACCGCGTGGTCCGGCGTGAAGTCCTGCCGGCGTTCAACGACTCGGTCGGCCAACTCCCGATCGATGCCGCTGAGCGGACCGCACAGGAACTCGGCCCACGCGACCGAACTCATGACCACCGCTTCTCCCTTGCCAACCCACATCCGCAGCTTCGCCTCCTCGGGCGTTCCCGGAATCAGCGCGCGAATGAGGAAGCCGGTATCCAGATGAATCATCGCGGTTCGGAACCGAGCCGCAGGCCGGCCGCCCGGCGCTCCGACTCCACCTCCCGGGCCCATCGCTCCAGATCGACCTTGCGCGAGCGCAGCGACGCCTGAAGCTGGTCCAGCGCCGCCAAGGCATCCCCGCCCGTGGCGGGTATCCGGCTGGCTTCGCTCCGGATGGCCCGCCGTAGCGCTTCCGACTTCGACACCTGCCAGCGACGGGCCAGATCCTCGAGAGCCCGCACGGACTCGACGTCGAGTGAATACGTCGACTTGATGGTAGTGGTGGCCATACTTTAGTATGGCCATACGTTGCTTCTTCATCAAGTTCCCGCCGACCACGCAACTCAGGACCACCATCAGCGGTCGGGCTTGGCGATGTCATGATCTGTCAGCGCAACGGCGTATGCTCGCAGGCGTCGAAACCCGCGACTGAATGACTCTCAGGCAGGTGCGAGGCTCGAACAATCCTGACCGGATCGGCACGCTGGGCGTCGAGGCCTTCGACGCCGCCTACGGCGCCGGATTCCAGGCGGAGGACGATTCGCCGCATGCCCTCGAGTGCGAGCTCGTCGAGGACGGCGGCTCGTTCGAGGCCCATCAACCGAGCGCCGGAGGTCGACCGCACCGGCTCGCATTCGTGGACGGCACGATGCGCACCGAGGCGCGGCTGACCCACACCGGCCCGGAGGGCGACGTCAGCACGGGCCTCGCCGGGAGCTGGGCCGCCGGCGCGGTGCTCGTCACGGAGGACGCACCGGCCTGCTTCGATCGGGTGGCCGTCGGACGCGCGTCCATCTTCACGGGTGGACACACGGTCCGCCTGCCCGACCACGGCGACGGCTGGCGCTGGGAACCGCACGCGGTCGACGGCGCCGACATCGAGGCCGCCCGCCAGCTGCTTCAGCGCCTGATGCGCGACGCCGAGTCCGACGTCGCCGAGCGGCTCTGCGCCGGCGAATGGCTGACCGTGCTCGACGGCCCGCTGCACGGCATCCGGCACCGCCGCGGGCTGCCGGTCATCGGCTACGTCAAGACGCATCACCGCCGTATGCTTGCCCACGCACACTGGACCCAGGTGCCGCGGCTGGCGGTGCGGGAACGTTCCGGACTCTTCGCGATGGGCGACGAGCTGTACGGCTGCTACCTGCGGGTGGGCGATCCCGGACCGTGGGCCGGCCCCTGGGCGGGTATCGCCCGCATCGAGATGCCGGCCGGGATCGGCCGGGTCGCGACCGTCGAGGCGGCGGATCGGGCCGCGGGCTGGCTGCCGGCCTTCGCGTCGGCGCTCCACCGGGACGCGCGGGCGCCGGTCAACCTGACGCCGATCGCGGGCCTGGAGCGGCATCTGCACCATCTACAGGGCGACCCGCGCTTGGCGCTACGCGCCGTGCGGGAAGCCGTGCTGCAACGCAACCGCGAGGGACGGACCGCATGAACGACGACGGCGGACGCATCGGACTCGTCGACGGCTCGGTCGAGAGCGACTCGCGCACCTTCCAGGTCGTTCTCAATCCGGAGGTGCTGATCCAGCTCGACGAGCTGGTCGCCGTCACCACCGACCTGCCGGGCGGAAGGCAGGTGACGCACTACGGCATCGTGACCGAGCTGCGTTCCCGGTTCGAGGGAGCCGACCTGCCCTCGGACACCGGCCGGGTGGTCGACCGGACCCTGCCCGCGGAGCACGTGCGGCGGGCCGAGGTCCGCGTCCTGCGCGTCGTGCCCGAGCTCTTCGTCGCCCCCCATGCCGGCGCGCTCGCGACGCGGGCGGTCGGAGAGCACCGCACGGTCGCCCTGTTCGAGGACGAGATGACCCGCGGCAAGCTGCCGGTGGGCCTCGACCTGAGCGGCACGCCGGTCTACGCCGACATGCGCTTCGTGGACGGACGCTCCGGCGGCCACATCTCCATCTCCGGCATCTCCGGGGTCGCCACCAAGACATCCTACGCGCTGTTCCTTCTCTATCAGCTTCTGGAGACCGAGCAGGGCATGGATCTGCTGGGCGGCCGGTCGGGACGCGAGAGCGTGCGGGCGCTGGTCTTCAACACGAAGGGAGAAGACCTGCTGCACGTCGACCGCCCCAACGCCGAGTTCGCCGCCAGGCCGGACGAGATCGACAAGTGGCGCGCCCTCGGCATCGACGATCCGGGACCGTTCCGCTCCGTCCGCCTCTACGCGCCGCGCCGGTCCGGCGTGCAGACCAACGTCGCCGACGTGAAGACCCGCAAGACCGCCGACGTCAACGCCTACGGCTGGACGCCGGAGCAGTTCATCCACAAGCAGCTCCTGCAGTTCTGCTTCACCTCGGACGACGAGCGCTCGACGCAGGTCGGCTTCGTAGAACAGCAAGTGCGGATCCAGCTCCTGCGGCGGCTGCGGCGGCTGGAAGGCGACCTGTCCGGCGCGGTGGTGATCTCGGAGTTCGTGCCGCCCAACACGGGCTTCAACCCGGACCGGCTGGCCGAACGCGAGCCGGACGCGTCGGCGGCCGGGGCCGGGCACGTCATGCGCGACTTCGGCGATCTCATCGATCTGCTGGAGGGAATCGTCTCCACGGACGACGAAGGCCTGATGAACGAGTGGTTCGGCCGCGCGCAGTCCGGCACGCGGCAGGCGTTTCTCCGCCGGCTGCTGAAGCTGCGCCGCCACATCGGCCCCCTGATCGGGTGCGGTCTCGAACCGGTCTCTTCGGAGAACGCCAAGCTCCACGTCGTGGACATCTCGACGCTGCACGACGACGCCCAGCGCTTCGTCGTCGGCGCCCTGCTCGACCGCGTCTGGGGCGAGAAGCAGGGCACGGGCCGCACCCCGCTCCGCTTCGTCGTCCTCGACGAGCTGAACAAGTACGCCCCGGCCCACGGGTTCTCGCCGCTCAAGGACCTGCTGGTGGACATCGCCGAGCGCGGCCGGTCGCTCGGCGTGCTGCTCATCGGGGCACAGCAGGCCGCCTCCGCGGTGGCGCAGGCGCTGCCGCGCAACGCCTGCCTGAAGGTGGCCGGACGGCTGGACGCCAGCGAGTCCGACGCCTATCGCTTCCTCACACCGGCCCTGCGGGAGCGTGCGACACGCTTCATGCCGGGCACCATGGTCGTCTCCCAGCCTATCGTGCCGGAGCCGATTCCCATCCGCTTCCCGTTCCCGCCGTTCGCGACCAACCCGGACGAGGCGGCGGCGGACGACGAGGCGGCGCGAATGCAGACGGCGGACATCATCCGCAACGTGGGCACCCTGGCCGGCCCGAAGGTGGACTTGTGAAGTTGCTCCATACCTCCGACTGGCACCTCGGCGCGAGGCTCGGCCGGCACGATCGCACGCCCGACCACGTGGAGGCGCTCCGCGGGCTGCTGAGCCTGGCAGAATCGGCTCGCCCGGACCTGATCCTGCACACCGGAGACCTCTTCGACGCCTCGCGTCCGCCGTACGAGGCGCTGGAGCTGGGTGTGCAGGCGCTGAGACGGCTGTCGGCGATCGCCCCGACGCTGGTGCTCTCCGGCAACCACGATTCGTCCGTCCTGCTGTGCGTGATCGACGAACTGGCCGGCGCCGCGGCGCCGCGCCGGCTGCGGCTGGTCACCCGGCCCGAGGTGGTCGAGTATCCGGACATCGCGCCGGAGCCGGTGGCCGTGGCGTGCGTCCCGTTCATCGCGCCCAGCGCCATCGCCAACTACGCCACCGACGATCTCTCCCGATTCGAGGGCAACTACGCGGACGGCATCAGGACCCTGAACGACGGCCTGCTCGACGAGGCGCAGCGGATCGTGGGGACGCGCGGCATCGTCCTTTACGCTGCGCACCTCCATGTGCAGGGCGCCCGTCCGGGCAAGTCCGAGCGGCGGATCACCGTGGGCGAGGACTACGCCACGCACGTCGAGGGTCTCCAACGCGCGCTGTACTGCGCCTTCGGTCATATCCACGACCCGCAACTCCTGCCCGGGGGCACCGCGCAGGGACGCTACGCCGGCTCGCTGATTCCGCTCGACTTCGGCGAGCGCCGGCAGGCGAAGCAGGCGGTGCTGATCACGATCGGGGACGGCGTGCAGGTCGAGACGCACGACCTGCCGGGCGGCCGTCCCCTGACGGATTTCGCCGGCACATTGGCGGACATGGAGCGGCGCGCCGCGAACGGCGGGCTCGACGGTTGCATTCTGAAGGCGCGGGTCGTGTCCGACGATCCGATTCCCGAGCTCGCGGACCGACTGGCGGAATGGTCGCCAGAGTGCGTCGTATTCGAACTGATCAACACCGTCACGAACCAGCGAGACAAAAAGATAGAAGACTCCGGCAACGGCAGGCCGGAACCAGGACTCGACGAGCTGTTCATCGAGTGGCGCACGGCTGCAGCGCAAGGGATCAAGGCGCCGCACGCAGCCGTGCGCACCCTCTTCGCGCAGGCGCTGAGTGGTGTGGGTCAGGATGCCGTGCCCGGGGACTTCGGCGTGGACGAGATCCGTTCGCAGGCCGAACAGACACTCGAAGCTCTTGCCGCGAAGCGGGACGAAGGACAGGACTGACATGCGCCCCATCCGTCTCGCCATCGAAGGGTTGCGGTCGTTCCGGTCGCCCGCCGTGCCAATCGATTTCACTGGACGTGACCACCTCGCCATCGTCGGCGACACCGGGGCGGGCAAGTCCTCCATTCTGGAAGCGATCACTTACGCCCTGTACGGGCAGACGACGTTCACGGCGCAGGGCAACCAGGAATTGATGAACGACACGTCCATGCATCTGCGGGTCGTGCTCCGGTTCAAGGTGTCCGGCGAGACGTGGGAGGTCGCCCGCACGCTGCGCCGGGGCGGCAACGGCAAGGTCGGACCGGCAAACGCTCAGCTCCGCCGGTTCGGCGACGAGGACGAGGTGGTTGAGCAGGTCGCCAAGGTCGGGCCCGTTAACAGGCGCATCGAGAAACTGCTCGGCCTCGACAGCGACGCGTTTCTGCGCACCGTCGTGCTGCCGCAGGGCCGTTTCGCGCGCCTGCTGGTAGAGGACAAACCGACCGAACGTGCCGCGATTCTCCGGCAGGTCTGGCGCACGGACGAGCTGGCGGAAGCGGGATTGCTCGTGGGAGCCGCCCGCGAGCGGGCCACCGGTCTGCGGGTGCAGTTGGAGCATGCCGTGTCACATTACCCGGAAGATCCTGCGGTGTACCTCGCGCAACTGATTGCGGACCTGGACCGGGTGCGTGAACGGGCTCGCGCGGTAGCCGCCACGGCAGACGAAGCCGACGCGGCTCACAAGACCCTTCGCGACGGGCTCCGGGCGCGCACGGCGGCGGCTGACGTCATCGAACGGCTGCGCGCCCCGGTAATCGACCGGGCGGAAGAGCGGATGGCGCCGATCACGGTACGTGAGTGCGAGATCGCGGCGCAGGATGCAGCCCTCGTGCAGCGGCAAGCCGACCTGGCGACCCGGCTCGCGAAGGTGCCGGCGGACACCGACGGCCCCGGCGTGCCGGAGGTTTCGTCGGCGCTGGCCACGCTACCCGCCATCGGACCGCTCGTCACAGCGGCAGAAACCGCAGCCGAAGAGGCCCGCCGGAGCGCCGACGCGGCCGGGCAGGCGACGGCACATGCGACACGGATGTCCGAACTCGCCGCAGCCGCCGGCGAACAGACCGCGCGTCACGCCGAACGGCGGCCTCCGCTGGCAGCGGCGGTCGAGGCCGCGAGCGACCGGCGTGCGAGGGTGGAGCAACGGTACGCCGACTGCAAGGCGTGCCGGATCGCGCTCGACGACGCACGGGACGCACTGGCGTCACGGCGGAACGAACGCACAGCACGCGTCGAGCAACTGAACGCAGCCAGGACGCAGGCGCGCCGCGACGACACGGCCGCCACGGCAGCCGACGAACGTTCGAGGGCCGCGCAGCGTGCATCCGACGACGACGCGCAAGCCTACGCCCGGGAAAGGCAGCGACTGTTCGACGCGCGAGCCGCCGCGGACAAGCGCCGGCTGATGGTCGGGCAGCGATACGACGAGTGCCGAAATCGAGCGCATGCGGCGGAGGAGGGGGAGCAGAAGCTCACCGCGCTCCGGGAGCAGCGAAACGCCCTCACGCGACGACTGGAAGCGGCGGAGGCCGAGGAACGCGAGGCTGGACGCCGGCGGCGGGAAGCGAACGAGCATCTGGCGGCACTTCGACGCTCCGACTCCGCGGCTGCGGCGGCCCGCGATCTGCACGCCGGCGATGCGTGCCCCGTCTGCTTGCGCGAACTGCCCGCCGGCTGGACGGCCCCGGCCGGTGCCGGTCTGCACGAAGCGATCACGGCGGCAGAGCTCGCCGGACAGGCGGCCGACGCCGCCGGAAACCGCGTGGTCGCGTTGACCACGGAGCGAACCGGGGTCGAACGACAGATCGACGAAGCCGTGATCCAGGCCGGCGCCACGAGTGCGGCATTCACGACCGCGCTGAAGGCGCTCGGCGAGGACGCGGGCGTCGACCTGCACGGCGTGCTTCCCGACCACGATGCCCTGCTCGGTCCGCTCGACACGGCGCTACTGGACGCCTCCGACGCGCTCGAGCGGTACGAGCGTGAGCACGCCGCGCACGTCGAAACGCTCGCCCGGCGGGAACAGGAAGCGCGCAACACCTGGGAAGCCGCCCAGCGTGCCTCCGTCGCGACCGGCCAGCGCGTAGCCGCACTCACGGCGGATCTGCAAGGTCTCGACCGACAGCTCGACGAGGCCGGAGATCGTGCCAGCGCGGCGGCCAACGCGCTGGCGGCCAGCTTCCGGACCCTCGGCGAGGCGGCCGACACCACGCTTGCCGACACCCTGCCCGACCACGACCTCCTGCTCGGCCCGTTCGATGCCGCGGTAACGGAGGCCTCCGACGCGCTCGCACGACACGATCACGAGCACGGGACACTGCAGACGGAATCGAACAGAGGGTCGACTGTGGCCGCGGCCGACGCTGAATCCGCCGCCGGCGCTCACGCACTGACCGGCGTGAAACGGAACGCCGCCGCGAAGGCGCTGGCCCAGGCGCACGAGGCCATCCGGGCGGTGCCGGCACCCTTCCGACCGAGCCTGGATCTGCCTGCGGATCCCGCTGGCCTGCAGAAGATGGACAGGGCCGCGGTCGGCGAACGAATGGCGGCTGCCGGGAATCGCGAGCAGGTTCTCGCGGGACGAGCGACCGAGCGGGAACGGCTGCAGAAGGAGATCGCGGCGGCCCGTGAGGAACGAGATGCGCTCGCGCGCCGGAACGCCGCCGAGGTGACCGCCCCCATCAACGACATCGTCCGTGACCTGAACGCACATCGTTCGGTGCTCATGAAAGCGGTCTGGGATCTCGACCTGGACGAAGATGTCCCGGCGACGGTCGGTCCGGGAGGCACGGGGGCGTTGCGGGCCGGAATCGAGGCGCTTCGGACGACGACGGCGAACGTCACCCGCGACGCGGACGCGCAGGCGAACGCCGCGGCAATTCGCGCGGATACGGCCCGCACGGAACTCGCGACGATCGCGGCGCGCCTCGCCGGCGACGTTGACGCCGACGATCTGGACGCGATCGTCGAGGCCGCTCGGACGGCCGCCAACGAGGCCCGATTCCACGAACGCCAGAAGGAGAACGACGCCAGGCGGTTTGCCGGGATCGTCGATGACGTCCAGAACCTCCGTGCCCTCTGCCAGAAGGCTGTCGACAAGGCACTCGCGCTGACGGACCTCGAGAACGCCCTCAAGCCGGGTGCGTTCCCGAAGTGGCTGACCCTGCGCCGCTCCAGGGATCTCCTGGTGCACGCCTCCCGGATCCTCGACACGATGAGCAGTGGCCGGTACGCGTTCGTCGACCCGCAGGACACCGATGCGCAATGGCGTGTCCTGGACCGCGATTCCGGACAGGCGCGGTCGCCCGCCAGCCTCTCCGGCGGCGAGCAGTTCATCGCCTCCCTCTCGCTCGCGCTCGGCATGGTCGAGATGATGGCGCGCAGCGGCGGCCGGCTGGAATCGCTGTTCCTGGACGAGGGATTCGGCTCCCTGGACCGCAACAATCTCGACACCGCGGTCGAGGCGCTGAGCACCGTGGCGGCGGGCGGGCGCATGGTCGGCGTGATCTCCCACGTCCGCGCCGTCGCAGAACAGATCGAACACGTCCTCGCGGTGAAGCGCCATGCCACCGGCAGCCAGGTGGAGTGGCTCACCGGCAGACAACGCGAGCGGCTCTCGGAGTCGAATACCGGGCTTGAAGCCGCGTCGGCGCTGGCGGGCCTGTTGGAGTAAAGTGCAATGCACTACTTGCCGCCACTACCCGTCGGCGGCTCGACAACCCACATCGCGTGTCGCGCGAACCACCTCCGCGTGGATTTGGACTTCGGTCCGCACACTTTCGCATGCCATGCGACGAGTACTGCCGAGGTTCTCGTCATAGTGGAAGTGCCACGGAGGAATCCTCCGCAATCATCTTGATCCCACAACGCAGGAACACAGCGCAGGAACACAGCGCAGGAACATCCGGAGCACAACCCGCCGCGACGGAGCAGGACCGGAACGCAACCCTGCGCCGGCCGCCGAGCGGTTGATCGCCGAGGTCGCCGCGTTCAGCGCACCGGAAAATCGAAATAGGTATCGGGATACGGCTCGTCTGCGAGCGTGTAGTGCCACCACTCTTCCGGGTAAGGCTCGAAGCCGCGGGCCTGCATGGCATCGGCCAGCAGGCGGCGGTTGGCGCGCTGCTCGTCGGTCAGGTTGTCATAGTCCACCGCGGATTCCGCGCCGAAGAAATCAAACGGCGTCCCCATGTCCAGCTCGGCGCCATCCGACAGTCGGACGACGGTCAGGTCCACCGTGCTGCCGCGCGAGTGGCCCGACATCTCCGCGATGTAGCCGCGCGCGAACAGCTCCGACTTCGGCACCTCCGGGTAGTACTCCGCCCTGGTGCGGTCGTCCGACGGATCGGCGGCCCAGCGGACGAAGTGATCGACGGCGGTCTGCGGGCGGTAGGCGTCCAACACCTTCAGGGCGAAACCGCGCGCCCGCAAGGATGCCTGGACCTGTCGCAGCGCGCCGACCGCCGGCTGCGTCAGGATTGCCGCCGGCGCCTCGTAGCCGTCCACCGGAGCGCCGACGAAATTATCGGCGCCGTAGTAGCGCACGTCGAGGACGATGCCGGGAATCGCGTCGCCGAGACGGACGAAGCCGGCGGGCAGCGCATCGCCGCCCTGCGACCGGGCCGCGGCGGCTGTCGCTGCGAGACCGGCGATTGTGGCCGCGAGAATGGCAATCACCTGAACGGCGCGCAAAGTAGTCATCGTCTGAATCTGTCTGTTTCCCCTCGAACGGTCCCTGTGGGTACGCCGACATAGAGGCTGTCAGGGGCGCATTCCCGATTTCCCGGAGCAGTGTGTAGGCAAAGATGGACTGTGAGGCTGGGGGAGGTTGAGCCGGTCTTCGGACAGACGGGGAGGGTGGTACTGGACATTACGGCTCGGACTGCCCATGATGGTGCGTTGAAATGGACAAGAGCGCCATCGACACCCCGAGCCGCGAGGTCGATCTTGGCAACATTCCCGTCCACCTGCGCACTGCCCTCCGGCGGGCGCTGGAGTTTGAGGCGCGTGCTCCAGCGCCCAGGTCGGCAGAGGAAGCGGAGCAGTGCGAAGAGCAGCTGCGGGCCATCGCGGACGAGTTCTTCGGCGCCCTCCTCACCCCCGTGCTGCAACGCGCGGTGTGCTCCGCCGCGGTTGGCGACGCGGCGAGCGCCCTCGTGCGCCACCTGCCCCGGCGGATGCGGAGCGACGGCCTGGAGACCGTCAACGTTCGCACCTCCCGGGGCACGACGGTGCCGGTCACGACGCCGTACTACCGCGAGAAACACGCCCGTCGGGCGAAGCGGAGGCCGGGACTCTACCCCGCCTTGGTGGTGCTGGGCATCTACGACCGGTGCACGCCGAAGCTGGCCTCCGATGCAAGCCGCGCGGTCGCCATGCTCAGCTCGCTGGCTGAAGCGCAGGCGCAGCTCCGCTCCGACGGCATCGCCCTGGATATCAAGACCCTCCGCTCGACCGCCTATCGCTACGCTGCGCGGGCCCGAGCGGCCCAGCAGAGCGCGGCGTGCGGCCTGCTGGACCGCGTGACCGGGAAGCGGGTGGTCGTCTCCCTCGACGGGGGCCGCGTCCGCGTGAGGCGCAAGAAGCGTGGCCCCAAGACGAAGAAGGGGCGCAACCGATTCCATACCGACTGGAAGGAACCGAAGCTCCTCATCCTGTACGTCGTCGGCGACGACGGGCGACCGTCTCAGACGGGGGCCCCGATCATCGACGGCACGCTCCGGGGACCGGAGGCGGTCTTCGCCCTGCTGTTGTCGTACGCGCGGCAGATCGGCCTCAACGCCGCTGACAAGGTGCTCTTCATCGCCGACGGCGCGCCCTGGATCTGGCGACGCCTCCAGCGCCTCATCGCCGCGCTCGGGCTCTCGCCGACACAGGTGCTGGGGCTGATCGACTTCTATCATGCCGCAAAGCAACTCTCCGACGCGGTCAAGCTGCGCCGCTGGAGCGCGACGCAACGCACCCGCTGGCTCAACCGCACGCGGGGGCTGCTCAAGCGAGCACGGGTGGACGAGGTGATCACGGCCCTGCGGGAGCTGTGCCGCGGGCGCACGGCCGGCAAGATCCGCACGCACCTCAACTACTTCCTGAAGAACCGTCATCGTTTCGCCTACACCACAATGGTCGGGCTCGGGCTTCCGCGGGGCAGCGGTGCCGTCGAAAGCGCCATCCGTCGCGTCATCAATCTCCGCATCAAGGGCGCATCCATCTATTGGCTACCGGAGAGCGTCGACGCGATTCTTCTCCTGCGGTCTTTCTATAAGTCCGGCAGATGGAACTGTTTGCAGCGGATGGCCATGACGCCGGTGGGTGTGAGCGCGTGACCGGGAAATCGGGAATGCGCCCGGCTGTCAGTGTCCGCGTAGTAGTGCAACTTCACGGTCTTTCCCTTCGAACTTGACCGGCCCGCGGCGCGCCGTGGCGCTCGGAGAGATCTCCACCGTCTTGGCTATGCCAGCATCAGACGTTCACCCTTGGGCTCCGGTATGGGATCACCGAATTCTCTCGCCGTATCGATCCAGAGTTCCATCGCCTGGTTGACGTTGCCGAGAGCAGCCTCCTGTGTGTCGCCGTGCGCCATGCACCCGGGAAGCTCGGGCACCTCGGCAACGAAAACTCCATCGGTCCTGCTCCAGTAGAGAATGATCTCATACTTGTACATCACCCGTTCACCTCCAGCCCGTACTGCAGGATCACACGACGGACCTGCCGCACCTGATAGGGCTTGGCATGGCCGCTGCCACGCTGCAAGTTGATTCTCGGTGACACCTTCTCTCCTGAATATGTGATGGCTTCCCCGTACGCGCTCGATGAATCCAAGTTCCCGGAGCAGAACACGCAGGTCGTCGAAGCGCAGATTCGCATCCGAGCGACCGCCGAGAATTCGGCGTAACAGTGGCCCGCTTTGACTCATGCAGTCACGCGATCCGTCTCGGAGCCCAGCACGCCCCTCATCACGTCACGATGGTACCAGACGACTCCACCTCACACGACTCGGATCCGGCTCCGCCGTCCCCCCGGTGACAGCCCCTGACACAGCCCGTGCTATGGTCTCGCCCCATGCACGACGCCGACTGCGGGCTCGCGTTCTCGGCCACCGATCTCAGCCGCCACCTCTCCTGCAGCCACCTGACGAGCCTGCGCCGCGCCGTCGCGCTCGGCGAGATCGAGGCGCCGCCTACGACGACCCGCGCGCCGACGTGCTGAAGCAGCGCGGGATCGAACACGAGCGACATCTCCTGGAGCGATTCACGGCCGACGGCCGCACCGTGGAGACCGTCACCGCGTGCGATACACCATTCTCGCACCGGAACCGGGCAGCAGCGGTCGCGCACGCGCAGGACGCAATGCGGCTCCGGGGCCGACGTGATCTACCAGGGGCGCCTGGAGGGCAACGACGGCCGCTGGAGCGGCTACCCCGATTTCCTGCTCCGGGTGAAGCGGTCGAGCGCGCTGGGCGGCTGGTCGTACGAGGTGCTGGATGCAAAGCTGGCCCGCAGCGCCAAGGGCGAGGCGCTGCTGCAGCTTCTGTTGTACTCGGACCTGCTGGCGCGGGTGCAGGGCATGGAGCCGGCGTGGATGCACCTGGCGCTCGGCGGCAGCGACGGCCGTAACCGGGCGAGCTTCCGGGTGGTGGAGTACGCGGCGAACTCAGACAGTAGCGCGAAAACACCCGTAAACATTGACGTTTTCGCGCCGGTTGGCGGCAGGGTTACCCAATCGGATACCTGAATCGGCGTTGTGGATTCAACGGGACCGAACGGGACCACGCGGGACGGGAACGGGGCTTAGTCCGTCCTCAGCGGCCCCTCGCACGACGGACACAGCGGCGCCCATCGGACGAACATCATCATGCACCGCGGGCAGCGGCGAGACTCGGACTCCTCACGCACGTACCCGCACCGCGTGCAGCCGAAGACGCGCGGCTCGGATCCATCTTCGAGCCAGCCGCACCCGCATTGTCCCGCCCCGGAGCACCGATGCGCGGACGGGTTGCTCGTTAGACGGAAGTTTCAGAGCGAATCGCGCGGAAGTCATTCTCATTGAGTCAGTTAGCGATTCCGTCGGGGTGTCGGTGGTGGCTACACTCGGGTCGTTACCCCCAGTAGCTCGAAGCAGCGCTGCTGCAGCGGTGTGGGGTCCGTCTGCAACTGAAAGGTGACGCCGCTTTCGGCGACCTGCATCGTGTTCGCCGTCAGCGTTCCCAGGTCGGTGAGCAGCGTCCGGAAGCTGTGCACCGGCAAGTCGTCGTCGGTCCGTTTGCAGCCCACCTTGGCCAGGGCCGCCGGTGAGCGGCGAGCGGCGGCGACCACCGAAGGCCGCTGCTGCTCGGCCGCCGCCGGGTCGTGGTCGTCGAACAGCAGCGGCGCCAGCGCGTGGCGCATGTGCCACTCGACGTAGTAGGCCAGCATGCACAGCAGGACATGCGCCCGCACCCGGTCCGCCCGCCGGTGGTGGATCGGCCGCACCTTCAGGTCCACCGACTTCAGGCTCCGAAACGCCCGCTCCACCTTCGACAGGTCCTTGTAGGCCCGCACCGTCTGCGCTGCATCGAACTGCTCCGGCTCGACGTTGGAGCGGACGATGTACAGCCCGTCGAGCTGCTCCTCGGCCGCGATCTTGTCTTCGTCCCGGCGATAAGTGAACGTGTCGTCGGTGATCGTGGTGACGAAATGCTTGGCCATCTTGTGCCGGTTGATCACCTTCCCGACGCGCATACCGATTTCGGCTGCTCCGCGTAGCAGCCGGTTCTGGCGCGTTGTCGCTGCCGCGATGGGCGCCAGGTCCTTCTCGGTTGCCGCCAGCAGTTCCTGCCGCTTGCGCTGCCGCTCGGCGGCCAGCAACGGATTGCGGCACACGACCAGCCGCTCGCCGGGGAACAGCTCGCTGGTGACCTCGGCCAGGTCCCGCTCGTCGAACAGCGACGGCGTCACCGTGCCGGCGGCCAGCAGTTTCCGAATCGTCGGCGCCCGCAGCGTGGTGATCCAGCGCAGCCCGTCGACGCCCGCCAGGTCCTCGCGGATCCGCGCTGCGGTCAGCATGCCGCGGTCGCCCACCAGCACCACCCGCTGCAAGCCAAAGCGGGTGCGGAGCTTGTCCACCTGGCAGGCCACCGTCTTCGGGTCGCTCGTCGAGCCCTCGAAGACCTCCACCGCGACCGGACAGCCCGCGGCCGTGCACAACAGGCCGAAGACGATCTGCAAGGTGCCCTGCTTGCCGTCGCGGCTGTGCCCGCGCTGCGCCAACGGGCAGTGGGTCCCCTCCAGGTAGCTGGAGGTCAAGTCATAGAGCACCAGGGTGTGTTCCTGCAGGTGCTGCTTGGCCAGGCGTTGCTCGATGGCCGCCTGCCGCTCCACCAGCCAGTCCATCGCCGCATACAGTTCGTGCTGATCGACGTCGCCGAGCCCAAGCGTCTCGCCCAGGGTGGAGACGGCGCTCTCGGGGGCCAGGCCGCGCGCGGTGGCCAGCTTCGACTGCGCGTCGATGACGCGGGCGACGATCAGGGCGAGGACGAGGTCGCGGAGGCGACCGGCGTTACGGGCGATCAGCGTGTGCAGTCCGATCCGCTTGAGGGTGCCGAGCACCGCGGCGATGTGGCCGTGGGGCAGGCTGCGCACGCAGGTGAAGGCGTCTTCGGGGTTGACGAGTCGCTCACCGCGGAGGACGCGGCGCAGCGTTTCGATGGCGGCGGTCGGCAGCTTGGAGAGGTTGGCGAGGGTGCGCTTCTTGACGTGGCCGCCGGCGCGGTAGGACTCGCGCAGGAGGACGGCTGGGGGGGAGGAGCGATTGGGCACGCTCTCGATATACATGGTCACTAATTATACCGAAGTAACTCAATACATAAAAAGAAAACAACGCGCATTACGCGCCTATTACATGGCTACATATCGCCGTATGCACCAAGCCGAAAAGCTCCAAAAAGCCTTTAGACCCTATGGTTTAGGGCTAAATCGCCCGCTGAAACTTCCGGTTAGATCACGTTCGGCAGGTCTCCCGCCTCGCCGGCCGCCAGCACCGCGCCGCACTCGACACAGCGGATCTCGTAGCGCGGCGGCGCAGTCGTCACGGCCGCGCCCCCGTCAACGCTTCCAGGCGCCGCACGATCTGCACGGGCGTGCAGTCGTCGCCGTGGCGCTCGGCGAACCCCGCGCAGATCACGTTCCGTCCGGGGCCATGCCGCGTGACACGCTCGCGCCTTGATGAAGGCCCGGCATTGCCCCGCGTCTTTTAGTCATTGCTTAGGGTGACAATCCCGCTACGGCCGTCGTAGTGCATTGTAAAGTAGCGCAAGAATGTCCGGCCGATGAGGGAAAAGTGTGGTTGGCCGCCAGCCTGCAATGCTACGCCCGCGAACATCCCGTACATCGTGAATCGGAGACTCGGCACGTGGACTTGGCCCAGGTAGACATTCACTTCGGCGCTGCCGTGGGCTCCAGCAATCTCACGACGATCTACGATCGGCAGGTCTAGCCCGGATCATGCACCAAGGGCCCGATCCAGGTAGAGACACAAGAGCCTCCGTATGGTAAAAATGCAGTATCCACAGAGCCTCTTGCAAAAATCGGTAATCGGCCGGGTTTTCTTTGCCGGAAGCCGCAGGGCGAGGGACGGTCAGTGGGCGGGACGTAGCGTCTGAAGGATGGCGGTAGCGGTCACCGCCGCCGACGAGTCCGAGACGCGGGGGTTCATGGGGCCTCCCGGCTGGTTATGAAGGCAAGCACGCGCGAAGAGAGGCCGCGCATTTCCTTCACGAGCCGCTCCAATTCGCGGTTGTTCTCGATCCACTCCTGGTAGAGGACAAGTTCGTCTTCGGTGAGCCTCATCCCGACGGTTTTCCCGCGGTCCTTGCGTGTCCAGTAGTGGTAGGGACCGTGCCGGGCGTCCGGGTCGCGGTAGCAGCGGCAGGTGGTCTTCCCACACGCTATCCGGCGGGTCTGGAGGCTGCCCTGGAAGAGAAACCCAAGCGACTGCAGTTCCGCCTTGAGCGCGTCGTATCGCTCCGTGTACTGGCGCATCTGGTCCGCACCGGCCATCGAACCGCAGCTTGACATTGCCCCTGCGCGTAAATATACAGTAGCTCGCAGGAGCGGTCAACAAGCCATGAATGCCCTGCGCGCCTCGTTCGCCCCCTACTGGGAGTCGATCCAGCGTACGCTGTTCCCGCGGTTGGAGCAGGCGTTGGGTCCACTGACCGAAAAACAGCAGCAGTTGGTGCAGACCCTGGAGGTCATCCGTATCGAGCGCCTGATTCCCCGGTACTTCCGGGCGCCGGGGCGGCCGCCCAAGGACCGCGCGGCGATGGCGCGGGCCTTCGTGGCCAAGGCGGTCTACGACCTGCCGTCGACGCGCGCACTGCTGGACCGGTTGGCCGCCGATGTGGCCCTGCGCCGGCTCTGCGGCTGGGAGCGGAAGTTCGAGGTGCCGAGCGAGTCGGTCTTCTCGCGCGCCTTTGCCGAGTTCGCCGACACGCAGTTGCCCCAGCGCGTGCACGAAGCGCTGATCCGGGAGACGCACCACGACCGGCTGGTGGGCCACCTCTCGCGCGACTCGACGGCCATCGAGGCCCGTGAGAAGCCGGCCACGAAGGAGAAGCCGCCCCCGCCGCCCAAGCGCAAGCGCGGGCGGCCGAAGAAGGGCGAAGAACGGCCAAAGGTCCTGACACGTCTCGAACGGCAGCCGACCATGAACCTGCCGGCGATGCTGGACGACCTGCCGACCGCCTGCGATGTCGGCACGAAGAAGAACAGCAAGGGCTACAAGACCACCTGGGTCGGCTACAAGCTGCACATTGACGTGGCCGACGGCCAGATTCCGATCAGTTGCCTGTTGACGTCCGCCTCCCTGCATGACAGCCAGGCCGCCATTCCGCTGGCGACTCTGTCCGCCGAGCGGACGACCAATCTGTATGACCTGATGGACGCCGCCTACGACGCGGAGCAGATCCGGGAGCACAGCCGCTCACTCGGCCACGTCCCGTTGATTGACGTCAACCCTCGTGGCGACAAGGCCCGGGCGGAGGAACTGCGAACCGAAGCCCGGCGCCTGAAAAATCTCGGCTTCCAGCGTGCCGAGCAGGTTCGCTACAACGAGCGTACGGCGGGTGAGCGCGTCAATGGCCGTCTCAAGGACGAGTTCGGTGGTCGCCATGTCCGGGTCCGTGGCACCGCGAAGGTGATGTGCCACTGCATGTTCGGCATGTTGGCGCTCACCGCCGACCAGCTCCTGCGTCTGGTGACATAGCCAACGCGCCGCCGGCAAACGCCCATCCAATCCCGGCGCTCAACCGGCGTCAGTCACCCACCGGTGTCCCGACGCTCGGTGGAAAACACGTCGATCCCCTTGTTTTCCGCTTCCTGGCTGCCGCCGGCCCTTCAGGACCAGAACACGGAGTCAAAATCCAGAACAATTGGGGTGTTCACCCCGAGAATCGGAGGACTGAGCCGAGCCGCGACCCCAAGAGTTTTGCAAGTGGCTCCACAGGCATTTTAGCCACCACGGAGGCCCCTGCGTGACGACCGACACTGGACCACAGACTGTTCTGTTCCCGGATCTGTTCGACAAGCCACTGTTCGCCAAGTTCAACCAGGAGCAGGCAAGCTCCGACGGCGGGGCGGTCCTGCTCAAGGCGGCCGAGCGCGTGTACGGGTTGGTCAAGGCGTTCGCCCGGTGCCTGAGCGACAAGCGCGCGCCGGAGAAGATTCGGCACACGCTCGCGGACCTGATCGGCCAGCGCATCTTCGGCATCGCCTGCGGCCATCCCGACTGCAACGATGCCGAGCACCTCGCCGACGACCCCATCCACAAGCTGCTGCTCGGCCGCGACCCGGTGGCGGGCGAGTCACTGGCCTCGCAGCCGACGCTGTCGCGGTTCGAGAACGCGGCCGGCCGCGGCGCGCTCTACGACATGGGGTGCGAGTTGGCGGCGCGTGTTGTCGAGCGCCACCGCCTGCCGGCTGGGGCGGGTTCAGCGTATCACGATCGATCTGGACCCGACCGACGACCCGACGCACGGCGCCCAGCAGTACAGCCTCTTCAATGGGTACTATGACAACTGGTGTTACTTGCCGCTGCTCGCGTTCCTGACGTTCGACCGCGAACCCGAGCAGTATCTGTGTTCGGCGGTGTTGCGGCACGGCAAGGCGGTCGCCTCCGAAGGGGGCGTGGCCCTGTTGGCACGGCTGCTGCCGCTGCTGCGCTGTGCGTTTCCACGGGCGCGCTTTCTGGTTCGGCTCGACGGCGGCTTTGCGTCCCCGGCGCTGTTCGACTTCCTGGGTGCACAGCCGCGGCTCGACTACGTGGTGGCGATGGCGAGCAACGCCGTGTTGCTGCGGCACGCCGAGCCGGCGATGCTGGTGGCGCGGGCGCGCAGCGAGCAGACCGAGCATCTCTACATGGACACCGACTATGCGGCGGGCACGTGGAGCGACGCGCGCCGGGTCATCATCAAGGCCGAAGTCGTCCGTCTCGGGGACCGCGAGCCGCGGGACAACCCGCGTTTCGTGGTGACGAACATGCGGCAGACGCCGCGTTTTCTCTACGAGAAGGTCTACTGCGCCCGTGGCGACGTCGAGAACCGGATCAAGGAACTCAAGGACCTGCAGCTCGACCGCACGAGCTGCTGCAGACTCCGGGCGAACCAGTTGCGCGTTTTTCTGACCGCCGCAGCCTACGTGCTCATGCAGGAACTGCGGTTGCACGCGGCGCGCACCGCGTGTGCCCGAACCCAGGTGATGTGGCTGCGCGATCGGCTGCTCAAGCTCAGCGTCCACGTCGTCAGCTCCGTCCGCCGCCTCGTCCTGCATCTGCCGCGCTCGACGCCGAATCTCGACGCGTGGCGCAAGATCGCCCTTTCCCTCGGGGCGCGCGCCGGGTAACGCGTCCAACGCGAGTCCGGACCCGCGTGCACGGCCGCTATCACGGCGAAGCTGTCTTTGACCAGCCCTCCATGACGGTCATCGTGCGTCGTATTGCTGCTCGACCACGCCATCGCCGGTCGCCGGCGTGACCCAGACGCTTGTGCCGCCCGATTCGCGAGCCGATCACACCCTGCCGGTGGTCGGTCACGACCCCTCAGTAGAGTCGAGGGGAGGCGCGTAACCAGTAGGGAGTCGGTGGCTCATCCGGCGCTTTCGCACCGGGCCGCAGTCCGAGTCCCATGGGCACGTTTCCTCCCCCCGCTCTCCGAACCCGGCGTGCCGATTTCCGGGAGGGTGCCCCAAGCGTAGTGGAAAGTCGGTGGCGACTCCTGCCCGGCTGTGGTATCAGTCGGGTGTGTTCAAAAGGAGGAGAGGCCACCGATGAAGAAACCGTACAAGATCGTTTCGGGCGCGTCCGCGCCGAACCGCCGGGAACTGGCGGACTGGCTGGCGAAGGACGGGCAACTGCTGATCCCGCTGGTCGAACTGCTGGAGAAGGGCGAGCGAGCCATCGACGAGGTGATCGACGTGATGGGCCGGGCGACCATCGAGGCCGTCCTGCGGATGAGCGCCGAGCAGGTGGCGGGGCCGAAGGAGCAGGGACGGCGCGACGCCGACCGGGATCTGTACTGGCACGGGGTGCAGGCGGGACGTGTGGCATTGAAGGAGCGGCAGTTGCGGGTCGACAAGCCGCGGCTGCGCAAGAAGCGGCCGCGGGCCGATGAGCCGGGCGAGGTGGAGATTCCGGCGTATACGGCGTTGCAGGCGGATCAGCCACTGGCCGACCGGATGCTGGAGCTGGTGCTGCAGGGCGTGTCGACGCGCAAGTACGAGAAGGTGCTGCCGGCGCTGGCCGACCAGGTGGGGGTGAGCAAGTCGGAGGTCTCGCGGGAGACCATCGAGGCGGGGACGCGCGTTCTGAAGGAGTTGGCCGAACGGGACCTGGGCAAGTTGGACGTGCTGGTCGTCTACCTCGACGGGATCGTGTTCGGGAACTACCACGTGGTGGCGGCGGTCGGTGTGGATGCGGATGGTCGTAAGCACGTGCTGGGGCTTTGCGGCGGGGCATCGGAGAACACGGAGGTCACCGCTGGCCTGCTCGAAGATCTGGTGACGCGGGGCCTGCGGGCTGACCGGCGGCGTCTGTTCGTCATCGACGGCGCCAAGGCGCTGCGGCAGGCCATCGGGCGGGTGTTCGGGTCGGCGAACCTGGTGCAACGTTGTAGAAACCACAAGGTAAGGAACGTCTTGGGTCATCTGCCGAAAGAGCAGCACGAGCAGGCGCGTTCGACGCTTCGGGCGGCGTGGAAGCTGGACGCCGACGAGGGCATCCGGAAGCTGGAGCAGTACGCCTCGTGGCTGGAGCGGGAGTGGCCGTCGGCGGCGGCGAGCCTGCGCGAAGGGCTCTCGGAGTTGTTCACGGTCAATCGCCTTGGGCTGCCGAAGCCGCTGCGCCGCTGCCTGACGACGACGAACATCATCGACTCGTCGCACGCGGGCGTTCGCCAGCACACGAATCGGGTGAGTCGCTGGCAGAGCGAGGAGATGGCGGTGCGGTGGGCCGCGGTGACGTTCCGAGAGACGGAGAAGCACTATCGCCGCATCACGGGCTATGAGCATCTCTGGATGCTGAAGGCGCACCTCGACGAAGAGAATGGCGCCCTTGCCGAATTGCAGAAGGCGGGGTAATGTGTGTCTGTCGCTGCCGACTTTCAACTACTGGCGGGACACCCTCCAGCGCCAGGGTGCTCTTTCCGGATCCACCCTTGCGGCACAGCAGCGTCAGCGTCAGCATTGCTTTTCTCCGCGGTCCTGGGGGCCTCTCTCCTCTGAGAGGCTTTCTCTGCTCTGTCGTCGTTTTTCTGCTCCCTCAACTGTGGCTCCTCGTTTTTCGCTCCCGGCCGGCCCCCGGCCGGCCCCCGGCCGGCAAGGCGCTGTGCGCCGGCAGGCTGCCCCAGCCTCGGTCCGGCCTCACCGGGGCCGGCCCGTGACAGGCCCCGTTGCGGCCTGCGCCCGGCCACCGGCTGGCCGGGCGGGTAGCTGATTCGCGGAGTATAGCTGGAGAAAACATGGCTTTCCACTCGCGTCGGTGTGCACTGCTGGCAACAGCCGGCCCGTAAGGGTCTTCCCGGTTTTTCGGTTGTGCCGTATTGGTTCGTGGCGTCGCGCTGGTTGCGTGTAGCCCTGCCGCTGCGGTTGGCTGGCCTGCTTTAGGATGCGGACTCGGCCGCTCGGGTTTAGACGTGGGGTAGGCGCGCAGCCGCTGTTCCTGCCTATGGTCGGTGTCTGGCTGATGCGGCCGTTCCGGTTAGGCGGGCGGTTTCTGTTCGCTGTGTTCTGTTGGCTCGGCCGTCGCCCGGGACACCGGGCCGGCACGCTTTTCGGTGTTTCCGCAGGGTGCTTATCGCTTCGTTGTGGCTCGGTCCGGGTTGGAGCCAGTGGCTGCAGCGTTCGCATACCGGGGTCCACGTTGCGTTGTCTGTGTTCGCCCCGTCGTGGTAGATCCGACCGATGCGGATCGGCGGATGGCCGGTGTGCTCGGACCCCTGTACGGCCGTATACGGCGTACCACGTGGCGGCGCGATTGGCTCTAGGCGACGGATGTCGATTTTAGGCCTGCAGTTCAACCGATGCTGGCGTAGCAGGCTCTCGGCGTTTTCGTAGGACTCTTGGGGTTCCAGCGTTCGACCGCACCTTTCGCATGCCGGTTCGTACTGTTGTTCGCCGGCGTGCAGTCGGCTGCTGATCGATCCCACGCGTATCGATGCGTGCCCCGGGTGTTCCGATCTCTCGACGATCAGTCTTCGCATCGTTAGTCCGCCTTCTGCGTCGGCGGGATCTAGTGTAGGTTGGCGGGGACGTCCACTTGGCGGGTCCGACCCGATGCGTTCGGGTACCGGCGGTTACGCAACGCTTTCCGGACCGCCGCCCGGATCTGGTCTGCTGAGAGATGCAGTACCAGCTTGTCCCAAAGGATGCGGCGGGGCTTGCCCCGTACGCCGTCCAGCAGGCCGTGATGGTTCAGGAGGGCTGCAGCATCTTCATGCCACAACAGTTCCACGACTGCTCTCGGGTTCACGTCCGGGTTCGCCCGGGCCTCCCGGAGCGTGGCGATCTCATGGGTTCCGGACGTCTGGCTCCATTGCCGGATCCCCCACCAGCGTGGGATCCGTTTCTTGGCTTCCGGCGCGAGTCTGGGTCCTGTTACGAGGGTGATTCTGTCGAGGACCTGGTTGTAGATCCTGATCTGGGTTCCGGCTGCGACCAGTTGTCGCGGTCGGATTTGATCTCGTACCCGTCGAACCTGCTGTCGGTTACCAGTGCAATGTCGATCCGCCCCGCACCCCGCAGGAGTCCGAGTTCATGTACGAGGACCGCGTGCCCGGCGCCATTCGCCTCCCTGCTCAGCGTGGATATCAGCGTCGCCCGGATCATCCGGTCGTTGGCCCTGGTGCTGGAATCCTCGCGGTAGTCTCCTTCTGGAACCCTCATCATGTCTGGAGAATCCATGTTGCCGCCAGCTGGTCATGTCGCGCTGCCGTGGTCCTGCGTCAGCGGTGGGCCGCCGTATGTGCTCGCACCGTTCCGTTCACTGCATCCTGCTGTGGTCGATGCCGTTCTGGACGCCCTTCGGGTCGGTCCTGCCGATATGTTCGTCGACTTCGGTTGCGGTGACGGCGTGGTTCTGGCCGCGGCTGCTCGTCGCTGTCCGGCTGTCGTCGGTGTCGAGCTGGACCCGTTTCTGGTCGATGCGTCCAGATCGGCGTGTCCTGGTGCTATCGTTTTGCACGAACCGATAGGGTGGACCCCGCCTACCGGTCCCACCTGTGGTCTCTGGCATCAGCTGCCCTGGGCAGGCGACTTTTTTGCGCAGCATGTCGTTCCGTACCTGCTTCCCGGTTTTCGTCTCGCGGTGGTTGATGCGGACCTGCCGGGCTTCGTCCCGGCGTACTCCGCCTCGATTCGTCGTGGCGAGGATCTCTTTCACCGACTCCGTGTCTACTGTTTCCCGGATTCTTCAGGAGGCCCGTCGCGATGACCAATTTTGCAGCTCGTTCTCCGCTTCCCGGTGAAGAACACGTTGATTCGGGCGCGGCGCCCGCCGTTGCGTCTGGTTCGGGTGCGAAGGCTCGCGCGGTTCCTGCACGCCGTTCGCCGGGCAAGAAGGTGGATGAGCCTCCTGTTTCGGATGATACGCGCCGTGTGGCGTTCTCGCTTCCGGTGTCGGTGGCCGAACGCATCACGGAGTTGGCGGCTGAACGCGGTGTGCCCCGTTCGCAGCTTGCCCGCAGCATCGTGGAGCGCGGGCTCCATATGGATGGGACCCGGGTGCTTTTCCCCGGTGGACCGGACCGGCCGGACCTCGAGTTTGTGGGTGACGCACCGCCGGATGCTGGTGGCGCTCCTCCGGAGATCCCTTCTGCGTACGTCGACGACGTGGAGCCGTCTGCTGCTTCGGCTCCAGCCGGCGGTGATGCTGGCGGCGGCGGTCCTGGGAGTGCTGCCGACACTTCGGCCGCAGAGCCTGTTCGGGAGCCGGCCCCTGGCTCCGAGGCGCCCTCCGGGGGTCTCGGTTCTTCCGGGGCCGGTGTGCCTGTGGTCCTGGCGCAGGCGCCTTCGATGTTCGAACAGCGGAGTGGTCTGGTCCTCGCGCTGGTCTTGCTGGTCGGGCTTCTCGGTATTGCCGGTTCTCTTGCAGCTCCCCGTTACGCGGTGTCTGCACCGGATCCCGGCGCGTATGGTGCCGGCGCATATCTGGTGGACCGCTGGACCGGTCGGCTCTGGTTCTGTGACTCGGCCAACAGGGGTCTTCCGGATCGCTATTGCGCGCCGTTCCGGCGCGTCGTCGTCACGGTTGCGTCGGCGGCCGCTGTGGAGTAGTCGGGCCGGGGGGTGTTCTGGTTCCTGGGCGAGTCGAGCCCGGCTGCGCAGCCGGGCCCGCTTCAGTTCCGCTGGATTCGCGCGGCCACGGCCTGCTTGTTGTCGAGCTTCAGGAAGTGACGTTTTCTGGACAGCGGTCGACCGGTCTCATTGACGACATGAGGGTCGCCGTCATTCCGGCGCGTGATCACGGTGCGGACGCTGGCGGTTGCGCTCCTGCTGGCTGAGCTCGGCCTCCCGCCGGCGATAGCTGCGGCCTTCAATGAGAAGGATCTCGACGTGGTGGGTCAGTCGGTCGATCAGTGCGACGGCGCACGAGGCGTTGGGAAAGACGGTGTCCCAGCGCTTGAACGGCAGGTTGGTGGTGATCAGCAGGGAGCGGTGCTCGTAGCGGCGGCTGACGAGCTGGAAGATCAGGTCGGCGGCGCGTGCGTCGTAGGCGAGGTATCCGAGCTCATCGATTAATGTTGAGCTCCACGAGCCTCTTGCAAAACCCTTGGTCGGCCGGGTTTTCCTACCCGAGGCAGAGGGAACGGACGGTCAGCGGGGTGGGACGCAGCGTTCGTAGGATTAGGATAGCAGCCGTCACCGGCGCCGGGGAACCGGAGACACGGGGTCTCAAGGGACCTCTGGGACCTCCCGGTCGGTTATGAGGGCGAGCGCGCGCGACGAGACGTGGCGCATTTCCCTCACGACCCGTTCCAGTTCGCGGTTGTTCTCGAGCCACTCCTGGTAGAGGGCGAGTTCGTCTTCGGAGAGCAGCAGGCTGACCGTTTTTCCGCGCACCTTGTGTGTCCAGTAGCGGTACGGGCCGTGACGCGCGTCCGGGTCGCGGTGGCAGCGGCAGGCAGGCTTCCCGCACGTGAGACGGCGGGTCTGGATACTGCCCTGGCGGACAAACCCGAGCGTTTGCAACTCCGCCTTGAGCGCATCGTATTGTTCGCTGTACCGGCGCATCGGGTTCCGGCGGCCCATCGGTTCCCTCCTTGACCTCACTCCTACACTACTATATATAGTAGGCGCTGGGAGCAGTCAAGCCATGCAGAACCTGCGCGCCTCGTTCGCCGCCTACTGGGAGTCAATCCAACAGGGCCTGTTTCCCCGGTTGGAGCAGGTGTTGGGTTCGCTGACCGAGAAACAGCAGCAGTTGGTGCAGACCCTCGAGGTGATCCGTATCGAGCAGATGATTCCCTCGCGCTTGCGGATGCCGGGCCGCCCCCGCAAGGACCGCGCGGCGGTGGCGCGCGCCTTCGTCGCCAAGGCGGTCTACGACATGCCGACCACGCGCCTGCTGCTGGACCGGTTGGCCACCGACGTGGTGCTGCGCCGCATCTGCGGCTGGGAGCGGCGGCGCGAGATGCCAAGCGAGTCGGTCTTCTCTCGCGCCTTCGCCGAATTCGCCCACTCCCAGTTGCCCCAGCGCGTGCATGAAGCGTTGCTCCGGAAGACGCACGGCGACCGTTTGGTGGGCCATCTGTCCCGAGACTCGACGGCCATCGAGGGGCGCGAGAAGCCGGCCGCGAAGGAGAAGTCGCCTCCGCCGCCCAAGCGCAAGCGGGGCCGGCCGAAGAAGGGTGAAGAACGGCCCAAGACACGCAAACGCCTCGACCGGCAACCGAGCATGACCCTGCAGGAGATGCTCGACGACCTGCCGGCCGAGTGCAGTGTGGGCACGAAGAAGAACAGCAAGGGCTACAGGGACACCTGGGTCGGCTACAAGTTGCACATCGACGTGGCCGACGGCCAGATTCCGGTCAGTTGCATCCTGACGTCCGCCTCGCTGCACGACAGCCAGGCCGCCGTTCCACTGGCCACCCTGTCGGCCCAGCGGGTGGACAATCTGTATGACCTGATGGATGCCGCCTACGACGCGGTGCAGATCCGCGAGCACAGCCGCGCACTCGGCCACGTCCCGCTGATCGATATCAACCCCCGCCGTGACACTGCGCTGGCCGAAGAACTGCAGACCGAAGCCCGGCGCCTGAAGCGTCTCGGCTTGCAGCTTCCCGAACAGGTTCGGTACAACGAACGCACGGCGGGTGAGCGCGTCAATGGCCGACTCAAGGACGAGTTCGGCGGGCGCCACGTCCGAGTCCGCGGCAACGCGAAGGTGATGTGCCACTGCCTGTTCGGCGTGCTGGCGCTCACCGCCGACCAGCTCCTGCGGCTGGTGACGTAAACCAACGCCTCGCCGGCCAACGCGCATCCCCTTCCGGTCGCCCGACAGGCGTCAGTCACCAACCGGTGTCTCCAACGCCCGGTGGGAAAACCCTCGAACTCCCTGATTTCCGCCTCTTGGGTCGCCGCCGGTCCTCCCGCCCCGCATTCTCGGTCGGGATCCAGGCAAAACGATGTTCACCAGAAGAACTTGTGCTCCGAGCCGAGCTACGCCAAGAGTTTTGCAAGCGGCTCTCCACATTAATCGATTAATGTTGAGTGATCAGTAATGTGAAGTAGCCGCGGCGACGGCGTTGATCCCGGGCACGATCGGTCGCTGCACTCCACATTACCGATCGCCTTCCTCAGAGCGCTTCAAGCCATTCGAGCACCGACGCGTCCGTGCGCCACGGGGCCGGCCCCGCGGTGGCGCGGGCGGTGGGGCAAGCCTTGGCGAGCGCCTGACGCTTCATGTCGAGATCGACGGTCGCGTAGCGGTGCGTGGTCGTGACGCTGGCGTGGCCGAGCCACTGACTGATCGTGACGATGTCGACGCCGGCGCGGAGCAGGTGGACAGCCGTGCTGTGCCGCATGCTGTGGGGATGGAGGCGCTTGGTGCGCAAGGCCGGGACGGTGGCCTGCGCGCGGGTGCAGTACTTCTGCAGCAGGTAGCGGACGCCGAATCGTGTCAGACGGGTCCCGTGGTGATTACGGAAGACCGGCTCATCGGATCGTGGCTCGCGGCCGCGTTCGCCCAGCAGGGCGCGCAGCAGGTCGGCGGTCTGCGGCCACAACGGGCAAACGCGCTCTTTCCGTCCCTTGCCATACAGGCGGACTTGCGCGGGGGTGTCCAACCGCAGGTCGGCGACGCTCAGGCCGACGATTTCCCCGACCCGCGCGCCGGTGTTGAACAGGGTGGCGAGCAGCGCATAGTCGCGGCGGCCGTCGACGGTGCCGCGATCGACGCCGCCCAGGACGGCTTCGACCTCCTCGTGTTCGAGGTACTCCACGCAGCGGCTACCGGTACGCTTGAACGGGACGGCGAGGACGCGTTGACAGTGTGCGAGTCGTGCGGGGTACTCCATGGCGCAGTACCGGAAGAACGCGTGGACCGCGGCGAGGCGCACATTGCGGGTGGCGACGCTGTTGCGCCGGTCGTGCTCCAGGTACTCAAGAAACGCGAGGATCGGCTGTGGCCCGAGGTCGTCCAGGTCCAACCGGATGACGGACTGTTGCGTCTGCGTTGCGACGAAGCGCAGCAACAGCACCAGGCTGTCCCGATAGCTCCGGACGGTGTGGGGACTCGTTCCGCGCACCCGGGGCAGGTGATCGGCGAAGAACGCCCGGAGGGCTCGGGCCAGGTCGTTCGGGCCGTTGGCGGTCATCGCGCACCTCCCGCACCGATGGGTCCCGTGATGAGGTCACCGCAGTGGTCCGCGAATCGCGCGCTGGCCGCGGCCGCGAGGGGTTCGACGAACTGCAGGTAGTACGCGGTCGAGACGACCGAGACGTGCCCCATGTAGGCGGCCAGGAAGGGCAGCTTCGCCTGCACGTCCAGTCCGGCGCGGTACCACCGGAGGAGTGCGTTGACGGCGAATCCGTGACGGAAATCATGCGTGCGTGGGAGATGCCCCGTCGCGGTCCGGATGCCGGCCCGCCGGAAGAGTGCCCGCATGGCGCCGCCGAGGCCCCCGCCGCTGTAGCCGCCAGTGCCCGGATGGCGATGCCAGAGCAGCGGGCTGTCCGCCCCGGCTGGAAATCGCCGCCGGTTGCGAACCGCGATCAGGTGCTCGACCTCGAGGGCGGCATCCGCCGATACCGGGACGAGGCGGGACTTGTAGAACTTGGACTGGCGGATCGTCAGCGTGCGTTGCGGCGGGTCGTAGTCTCCCACGGTCAGCCGCGTCAGCTCACCGCGTCGCAGTCCGGAGGTGGACAGCAGCACGATCGCGAGGCGCATGTTCTCGGGACGGAGTGGCGAATTGGAGGTGCGGGGCAGCGTGCCCGCGACGGCCAGCAACTGGACTATCTGGCTGTCGGTGAAGATATGCGGCCGGATGGCCTGGTGAACCGGCGGAAACAGCCGCTCGTCCGGGACGAAGCAGCCGGACTCGCCGCGTCGGCGATACAGGCACAGGTTTCGCACGACCCGCATGCGACCTCGACGCGTGACCGAGGCCAAGTGCTGCAGGGTGAGACACCAGGCGGCGAACGTCTCGGCGACGAGATCGACGCGCCGGGCGGCGAGGAACCGATCCAGGTGCGCCAGCACGTGTTCTTCGTTGGAGTACTGCCGGCCCAGTGCTCGCTTGAGCGTCAGGTAGCTCCGGATGGTGGCGGCCAGGACGGAGCGGAACGCCGTCATGACGCCACCCCCGGCGCAGTGCGGTCAACCGCGGCCGGCAGAGGCAGCGCGACGTCGCGGAGGTCGTCAACCGCCAAGCGGAGGTACACGCACGTGCTTTCCAGGGTGCGATGGCCCAGAAGGTCCCCGATCGTCTTGAGCGACAGGCCCGACCGCAAGAGATGCACCGCATACGAGTGCCGCACGCAATGGGCTCCCTGGAACGGAATGGCGAGTCCGCTTCGCTTCGACCAGGCCTGGAAGGCCTCGGTGACGGCCGTCGGTTTGAGGACGCCCGCCGGCGTGCGGCAGCGGAGAAACAGCTCCCGATAGCTGCGCGGCGGCGGCCCCTGGAACGGGACCCGCTGCCGGCGCAGGTTCAGGGCGGCGCGTCCGTGACGGAGGTAGTCGAGCAGCGCAGTCCCGGCCTCGTCGGTGAGCGGCAGCCAGAGCGAGCCGCGTGTCTTGCGTTGCGGGATGCGCAGCCGCTCCGCCCGCCACTCCACGTCGTCGAGGGTGAGCGTCACGACCTCGCACGCGCGCAGGCCGTAGGTCGCCATGAGGAGAAAGATCGCGTAGTCGCGGCGCCCCAGCGGGCTCGAGCGGTCAATCGACTGGAGGAGCGCCCGCACCGTGTCCCAGGGCAGCGCCCGTGGGAGCTTCTCGCCGCGATACACCCGCGGCGTGTCGATCTGCGTGTCGAGCCCGGTCGGGACCTCGCCGGCAGACGCCAGGAACCGGAGGAAGGCTCGGAGGTTGGCCACCACATGCTGAAGGGACGCACGCGACTGGCGGGGGGCGACGGCACACAGAAAGGTGTCGAGATCTCGGCGGTCGAGCGTGGCGAGCCGCAGCGGGTGCGTCTCGTAGTCGATGTGTGCCAGAAACTCGCCGGCCGTGCGGCCATGGTGCGTCAGGGTCGAAGGCGCGAACCCCCGGACCTGCTGCAGATAGGTCCTGTAGGCGGCGACTCGCTGCTCGACCCGGGTCAACGCGGGCGGCGGATACAGCGCCAGCTCGGACTCGCAATACCGCGCCAGCTGCCGCACCAGGACCGCCAGATCGGGATCCTCCTGTGAATCCGCGGGCCTACAGGCCCGCAATCGCGCTCGCGTCAGGCTCGTCAGGGCCCACACGCCCTGTTGCTGTAGACGGCGGACGAGGCGTGGCGCCGCCTGGAAATGCTCGCGGGCGCGTTCGGTTGAGTAGCCCTGCCTCAAGAGCCACGTGCCGTATCCGTCCAAGATCGGACCGATGATCGCCAACGACGTGTACCGCCGGTGCACCCTCGGATACAACTCGACCAACATCGGGACCTCCAGGAACGCGGTGCCGGGATTGGCACGGTCCCGATGCTACGTACGTAATGTGGAGTCCTGGAGGGAATGCGCTCGGCGCCGCGGGAACAAAAGGCGGCTACTCCACATTACTGATCACTCAACATTAATCGATGACGAGCAGTGTCGGCCGCGTGTAGTGGCGCAGGCGGCGTTCTAGAGCGCGGCCGGTCTCCTGTCCGTTGAGGTCGAGCAGCAGGTCGGCGGCGGTGGTGAAGAGGGCGGAGTGTCCGGCGAGGACGGCCTGGTGGGCAATGTTCTTCGCCAGCATCGTCTTTCCCAGGCCCTGCGCACCGACCAGGATCACGTTCTCGCCGCGGGCGAGGAAGTCGAGGGTGAGGATGCGTTCGAGGGCGAGACGGTCCAGCGCGGTGGGCCATTCCCAATCCCAGTCGGCGAGCGGCTTGAAACGGCCGAGGCGGGCTCGGGTGAGTCGGCTCTCGACGCTGCGGCGCTGTTTGTCTTCGAGTTCGTCGGCGACGAGATGTTCGAGCAGCACGGTGGCGCTCCAGCGTTTGCGGGTGGCCTCGGCGATGCGGTCGTTCAGCTCGTCGGCGGTGCGGTTGAGGCCGAGGCGCCGGAGGTCAGTCGCCAGCGTCGTCAGGGCTGTTCTGTCCGAGGGCATCGTAGGACTCCAGGTCATGGGACCGGACATCGAGGTCTCGCAGTCCGGGTCGGTCGGGCAGCGTGAGCCGCAGCGGGGGTTTGAGTCCGCGCTGTCGGCGTCGGGTTTCGAGGATGTGGGTGATGGAGCCGGCGCCGAGGGCGTCGCGTTCGAGGGCGAGTGCGACGGCGGCGGCCAGCTCCTGCTGCCCGTAGTCGTCGAGCAGGGCGAGCAGCCGGGTGGCGTTCGGGCGCAGCGCCTCTCCCCGTTCGGCGAGACGCTCGAAGAGCGTCGCGGTGGCGGGGACGGCGGCGCGGAGGCGGTCGCGGGTGGTGTGGGCGTTGGCCTGGCGGGTGGCGGCGAGCAGGTTTTCCAGATGGGCGGGGTCCTCGACGGTCAGTCCGGTGTCGTAGGTGCGGTGATGGTTGGTCAGCTCGGTCTGTCCGTCGAGGATGCGGATGCGGGTGGCGCCGGCTACCAGGGTGAGCGGCTTTCGGACGTGGGTGTGGGGAATCGAGTAGAGATTGCGGTCGAAGCGGACATAGGGGGTCTTGCCGGAGCGGACGACGCGCACCAGGTCGGTCTCGAAGGGATGAGCGGGTAGCGGCAGCAGGCGGGGCTTCTCTTCGGCCCAGACGTCGGCGACAGTACGGTCGGGCTGGTCGGGGTGACGCCGGCGGTGGGCGACCTCGTCTCGCCAGCGGCGAAACTGGGCGTTGATGTCGTCGAGGTCGCGGAAGGGCCGCGCAGCGAAGAACGCGTGCCGTAGGTATTGGATCTGCCTCTCGACTTTTCCCTTCTTCAAAGCTGCAGAATGCTCCTGGTGCTGTTGAAGCACCACAGATTCGGATCACCCACCCGTTCCATCCGCTCCGGGGCGCCCGCTTCCCCTTCGTGGTGACGAAGTCCCTGTGGGGAGAAGACCGGGTAACGGTGCAACGGCCCGACGGCGCGGTCTGGTCGATTCCCGTTGGCTGGACGGACTTTGCGCCACCGGACCCCGCGGTAGTGGCGGGGCGCGGGCGTGCGCCATTTCGACTCGATGACCTGCTGCGGCTCGCCGAGATGGTGCGCGCGAGGGTCAGGACATGAGCGGCGAGGGCGTCACGGAGATTTCGTCCAGGATGTCACGTGGATTTCATCCACTGGGAGTGAGCGGCAGGACGTCATCGGCAGGAGTGCGTTGCAAAAGTCCGCAAATAAAGCGGTGCTGTCTTTGGGGTTTCCGGTCGGATTCTCCTTGACGTCGCCCGGGTATGTAGCCATAATCTATTGGACATACGCGATGCGCCGTCCTCCCAAGCTGCCGCCGGACGCCAAGACGCAGGCCCTGCGCGAGGCAGGAGCCCTGCATCCGCACCCCGAGGCCGTCCGCGACGACGCCTTTGTGAGCCATCCGTTCTTCGACCCGCGCGACCGCGTGCAGGTCAAGTACGAGATGGTTCGCCGCCACCAGGTCGATGGACGGCCGGTGACCGAGATCGCCGCGCGCTTCGGGGTCAGCCGCCAGACTTTCTACCAGACCGCGGCCGCGTTCGAGGCGCACGGGATCCCCGGGCTGGTGCCCAAGCGTCCCGGACCGAAGGGAGCCCACAAGTGCACCGAAGCGGTTGTCGACTACGTCGAGCGCTGGCGCGCGGGCGAAGACGTGCGACCGGACGAGCCGCTGACGGCGGCCGTGGCGCGGCGGTTCGGCATCTCGGTTCACGCCCGCTCGCTCGACCGGGCGGTGGCGCGGCGCAAAAAAAAACCGCGCCCGCAGAAGGTCCCATGACCGCGTCAAGCCTCGACATCGAGCAGGTGCGCCGGCAGTACGAGGTCGCGCGGCAGGACGCCGCCACCGATGTCGCGTTCTCTCGCCAGGGCTACGGGGTGGCGCTGTTGATGAGCCGCGGCATGCCGGCGTGGCTGAAGGCCGTCGCGACCCTCTGCCTGCCGCCGGTCGAGCCGCCGGCGGCCGAAAGCGGCGACCTCGACCTGGCGCCGCCCGTCCGTTCCGAGATGGCGCGTGTGTTGGCGAGCTTGGTACTGGGCCGCATTGCGGAGGGCATATCCCCATGAGTCAATCGACCGCGGTCACGGCGGACCATCTTCGTCGGCTCGCCTGTCTCTACGTGCGGCAATCGTCGCTGCAGCAGGTTCACGACCATCAGGAGAGCACTGCCCGCCAGTACGCCCTGAAGCGGCGGGCCCTGGCGCTCGGCTGGGCCGCCGAGCGGATCGTGGTCATCGATGAGGACCTCGGTCTGTCGGGCGCGTCGGCGGCCGAGCGGACCGGGTTCCAACGCATCGTCGCCGACGTCGGCCTCGGTCGCGTCGGCATGGTCATGGGGCTGGAGGTCTCGCGGCTTGCCCGCAACTCCAGCGACTGGCATCGCCTGCTGGAGATCTGCGCGCTGAGCGAGACGCTCATTCTCGACGAAGACGGGCTCTACGACCCGGCCCACTTCAACGACCGCTTGCTGCTCGGACTCAAAGGCACCGTATCGGAGGCGGAGCTGCATGTGCTGCGCGCGCGCCTGGTCGGGGGACAACTGAACAAGGCGCGCCGCGGCGAGCTGTGGATGCGGGCCCCGCTGGGCATGGTCTTCGACGCCGGCGGCAAGCTCATGCTCGACCCCGACGAGCAGGTGCAGGGCGCCGTCCGCCTCGTGTTCGACACCTTCGACCGCACCGGCTCGGCCGGCGCAGTGGTGCGCTACTTCCAGCAGCAGCAGATCGCGTGGCCGCGGCGGGTCCCCAAGGGACCCCGTCCCGGCGCGCTGGTCTTCGGCGAGTTGGAGCGTGACCGTGTGCTCGCCATCCTGCACAATCCGCGCTACGCCGGAGCGTACGTCTATGGTCGGACCCGGCAGCGCAAGCTCCGCCTCGCCGGGCAGGCGCGGTATCGACGACTTCCCCGCGATGAGTGGAAGGTCTTCTTGCCTGACGCGCACCCCGGCTACATCACCTGGAAGCAATTCGAAGCGAATCAGGAGGCGTTGCGCGCCTGCGCCCAGAGCTTCGGAGCAGACCGGCGCAGCGCGCCGCGCGAGGGCGTGGCCCTGCTGCAGGGGCTCGTCATCTGCGGCCGGTGCGGCGGCCGCATGACGGTCCGCTACATCGTGTCTGGCGGTCACCCGCGGCCGCTCTATTCCTGTCAGCGCCGGACGATAGCGCGGGCGGAGCCGCCGTGCCAGAGCCTGCCGGGCGCGGCGATCGACCGCGCGGTCAGCGAGCTGGTGCTCGAGACCGTCACCCCCGCGTCGATCGACGTCGCGGTCGAGGTGTTCGAGGAGTTGCGGTCCCGAGCCGGCGAGGTCGACCGCGCCAAGCGGGCGCAGATTGCCCGGCTTCGAGAGGACGCCGAGCTGGCGCAACGGCAGTTTCTGCTCGTGCGGCCCGAGAATCGGCTCGTGGCCGACAACCTGGAACGGCACTGGAACGAGGCGCTCCAGCGGTTGGCCGCGGCCGAAGAGGCGTACGCCGGTGCGGACAAGACCCGGACGCCGCCGGTCACTCCCGAGATGAAGGAGCGGGTGGCGGCATTGGTCGCCGACCTACCGCGCGTCTGGCATGACCCGCGCACCCCGGCGCGCGACCGTAAGCGGATGCTGCGGCTGCTCATCGAGGATGTCACCCTGCTGCGCGACGACGTGATCCGAGTGTCCATTCGCTGGCGGGGCGGCGCGACCCGCCGGATCGAGTGTCCACTGCCGCTCGCGGCGCCGGACCTGCGTCGTACTCCCGCCGCGGTCGTCGAGCAGGTCCGCGCGCTCGCCACCGAACAGACCGACGCGCAGATCGCCGACACCCTCAACGGCCGCTGGCTCCGAACCGGAACCGGGCTGCCATTCAGCCGCCCGCGCGTACGCATGCTCCGCGAGGCGTACGACATCGACAGCTACGCCGAGCACCTGATCGGGGCGCGCTGGCTGACCGTACCGCAGATGGCCGCGCTGCTCGACGTCCACCCGGCCACCGCCAAGCGCTTCGCGCACCAGGGCGTGCTGCGCGCCGTGCGCGCCGACGACAAGGGCACGTTACTCTTCGAACCGCCTACCGGACCGCTGCCCGTCGCCCATCCCGGGAAACGGTTGCGCGACCGGAGCCGATACCCAAAGCTTGTGTCGCACGTACAGGAAGGCGCGTAGTATGAAGCCTGGAACTTCTCATTTCCCCGTCCCGGCGTGCAGGGGCGCGGTGCGAAGTGGTAATGGCCGGCGAGGTCGAGCAGGCGGGGATGAAACTGCACCGCGGCGCCGCGGCGGTCGAGCACGGCGCTGCGCAGGTTGTCGTACACGAGGTTGCGGGCGGCGCCTCCCAGCGCCTCGAAGGCGTCGACGTGCCCCCGCAGGAAGCTCTCCAGCGTCTGGTCGAGGGTGAACAGCGCGGCCAGCGCGCGCGAGTAGCCGAGGACCATGACGAATCCGGAGACCGTGCGTGTGCCCTGTCCGATGTGGACCTTGCCGAACGAGCCCCAGTCGACTTGTGCCTGCTCCCCGACCAGAGTCACGACCCGGCGGTAGACGGCGCGGCCGGACTCGGGCCGCAGGCGCCGCACGAGGCGGCGGACCGGGAAGACCGAGCCGGCATAGCCGCGCTGGCGGACCATCTCGTGGATCCGCGTGGCGCGCAGCCGCGGGTACTGCGTCAGGGTGTCGCGGATGAACGGCAGATACGGGTCGAGGATGCTGGGCCGACACAGGCTGGGACGGACCCCTGCCGTCTCGCGCTCCACCGCGGCGCGGACCGTCTCACGGTGGAGGCCGAGCTGGGCCGCGATGGTCCCGACCTTCCAGTGCTCGCCGTAGAACAGGCGCCGGATCTCGGCGCGCTGCGCGGGTGTGATCATCCTTCCTCCTTGTCCCCGCGATGCGGGGCTCGCGCATCGGAACCAGCCACCGACTCGACCGCCCGCAGACCACGCATCGGGTGGGAACGGGCGGCCGAACCGTGGCGGCGTCAGGGACGGGGAGTCTGGTCGATCGCCGCGGTACGGTGGAAGACTGATCCATCACGCGGCGGCGGTCGCGGTAAGCGCGTTGCTGGTCGCGATGGTCGAGACGGCCCTCGGGACTCTGCTGATGGCGGGCCCTGGCAGCCTGCAGCGACCGGCGACGACCGGCCGCCCGGCAGCGCGGCGTGCAGTAGGCATGGCCGCGATCACACGCCGCGCAGATGGCGAAGAGACGGCTGCAGTGTCGGCAGGTCTTCTGGCGTAGCGGCAGGTCCACGGCGTCGGAGCGCGCGGGGCAAGCTCCGACTGGACAGCCAGCGCCAACCGTGGCACAACAGCAGCGACCGGCTCGGTCTGTCGGAGCTCGGGGCGGTCACGAGGGTCCGGTTCTCTACACCGGGCCCTCACCCCACGTCTGAGTCCGTTCCAACGGTATCCGAACGCCCCGGCGCTTGCGAGCACGGACGCTGCAGTGTCGCCCGTCCGCTCAGGCACGGGCGCCGACGACGATCCGTCCAGCCGTCGCCGGCCGTTTCACAGCCCCTCGCGTAGTCACGTCCAGCCCCCTCCGCTGCCGGTCCCGCGCTCGGCTACCGCACTCCGCAAACGTCCGCGGACGGACGTTCGCTCCGCTTGGTCTTCTGCTTCTTCAGAAAGCGGTTTGAACCGACCCGCGTTCAGTTTCGATCAGTTCTCGGTGCTCGCTGACACTGTAGTGGTTCGTCACTTCATAATATTCGGATAAACGGACTTGAGCTTACAGCGCGCATCGTCGACCTTCATCTGCCAGTCGACACCGCGTTGCGTGCCATTGACGTCGGTGGACCACGCCGACACTTCGTCGTGCAGCGTCCCGAGGTCGCCGATGCGGCGCCCGCGCACGCATTGGCGCGTCATCGAACTCAGTTCGTTCTCCGCGATGTTCAGCCAGCTCCCGTGTTTCGGCGTGTGGCAGAACTCGATGCGACGAACCAATTCCCGTGCCCGGGCCGGCTCGAACACTTCGTAGAAGGCTCCCTTGGTGTGCGTGTTGAGGTGGTCGCACACCAAGGTGATCTTCGGGCATTCGGCGTAGCGTCCTTCCAACAGGCCGGCGACCTCCAGCGCCCAGTCCACCTTCGTACGCCGGGCCCGGGCGGTCGCCTGCCGCCAACCCGCCAGCGGCTCGCTGAACAGGAAGACCGCGGCCGTGCCGGCCCGTTCGTACTCGTAGTCGACACGCCGGGGACGGTTCTTCGTGGCCGCCATCGGCGGGCGGGTTTCCTTGACCAACTGCACCGGCTGCTCGTCCATGCACACGACGGGACAATCCGGATCGTAGGGTTTCTGATACAGATCCAAGACCTGTTCCATGTGCGCCACGAACTCGGCATCGGCCTGCGGCGGGATCACCCAGTACTGGATTTTCCGCTGGGTCATCCCGTTTTTTTTAGCGTCCGCCGGATGGTTTCGTGGCTGATCGACTCGACGATCGCCAACTCGACGACCCGCCGCGCCAGCAGGCGCAACGACCAGTTCGCGTAGCCCTTCGGGGGCGGCCCCAGACGCAGGGCGATGATGTGAGCCTCCTGCTCGCCGTCGAGCAGTTTGGGGACCGGGGGGAACTCCCGCCGTTTTCGCTCCAGCGCCTGCTCGAACCCTTCCAGCACGCATCGTTGGCGAACGTTCTCGACCGTCTTGGTGCGGCAGGAAAAGGCGTCGGCGATCTGCTGATCGGTCCACGCGGGCCCGTCCGCATCGGCCTTCACGAGCATCTGCGCGCGGCGCACTTTCTCGCTGCTCCCGTTGAGCTTGCGGATCGTCTCTCGACAGATCTCGCGTTCCTGGGCTGTGAGTCGAACGATGTACTTTTTCTGCGGCATGGGAACTCTCTCGGTTCGAGACGAATTCCCCGATAGTCCTAATGTTTACTCATGGCGAAGCACTAGTCCTGTGCGGCGACCAGGTCGCGGAGGTTCTTGACCGGCCGCGCCTTGATCACCTTCCGCGCGGGGATCGTGATTCGCTCGCCGGTTGCCGGGTTCCGTCCGCGCTTGGTGATTTCCCAGCCCTTCTTGTCGAGTCCGTCACGGATACGGTCGACAAGATCGTCCTTTGACAGTCGCTTCCGTTGCATCGGTGGCTCTCCCTGCTTCGCGGCTGCCGTTTTCGGCGGGGCACCGTGCCCCCCGCATGGCGCCGTATCTGGCAGATCGTAGCGCGTCGATGCCGTCCTTACCGTGAGCCGGCTTGCCGTTCGGCCATTTGCAGCGGCTCTCCAGGGCACGGTCTCCGTACTCTTCTTGCGCCCGTTCCGGGCCTGCTCATCTTGTGTCCGGTCGCATCCGGGGTGCAGATGCCTCGTCCCCTTCGATACGTTCGCAGTGTTGCCGAGAGGCATGTGTTGGCTGCTGCGGGCCTGTGTATCGACTGCGCCGTGAATCCTCGCCCGGTCAGGTCTACAGGGCCTTCGCGTGTTCGTGACCGTACTCACCACCGTTGCGACGGGTGCTACCGGATCTGGCAACGCCGGCGGTCGCTCTGGGACCAACTGATGCGTGCCCGTGCCCATGCCCGGGTCGTCGTGTCCCGGGACGCATCGTGCGGGTTGTGCCGTTTCGTGGTGAGGCCCGGCGGGGTCGGCTACATGGTGGTTTCGAGTGTGCCGGCGTCAGCCTCCCGACTCTTCGTCTGTGCGGACTGTCACGACGACTGTCATGCGGAGTTCGGCGGGCTCCCGGCCCGGGTGGCTCGCGTCATCGTTGCTGATTACGCGTTGTTCGCCGAGCCTGTGGACTTCACGGGGCTCGCGTTGGTGGTCGGCTTTCCGGACGGCGTCCCCGGGCTGGGCGCCGCCGCGCGGCGCCTGGCGTACGAGTTCTCGTCGGACTTTCCGCTGGCTTTGCGTCTCGATGTTACCGACCGCGGTCACGTCCCCGGCGCCGTCGAGGCGTTTCTTCACGTTCGCCCCGAGCGTCTGACGCCTCACGTCCTCTATGCGGTTGTCGAGGCCGCTCTGATCGTGCTCCAGGCCGGGCGCGTCGAGCTGGTGTTTCCCGCGTCGGTGCGTCGGTTGGTCGTGTCGGAGGTCTACGATGCCTACGGGCCGGTGGTCCGGCGGAGGGTGGTTCCGTCGGCGTTGTGTCCGGTCGGCCGGTAGGGCGGGGTCGCTGGACCGGGTCCGGCGTTCTAGTGGACGGTGTCGCTGTTGCGGTGGCCGTGTCCGCCGATCACGCCGCTCTTGGTGTCGCAGATGACTTCGATGTGCCAGCCCTCGTACGGCTCGTTCTCTTCGGCCTGACGAACGACGTCGACCTGGTACGTCGTCTGGCGTCCCTGCCGGCTCACGAGCCCGGGCATTTCGGTCCGGAAGCTGCGTACAGCTGCTTCGGCCGCCTTGAGCGCGTCGCCGCCGCGTACGGTCGCGTCGGCGTCGAGCGGCATTGTCTCGCCGTGCTCGGGCTGCTGCGAGAGCAGCTTGACGTAGTACACCGGCTTGGTCTGGTCGTCGGGGTTCTTCCGGTCCGACTTCGGGTCGATGACTTCAGCCCGTGTTTTCCGCGTGGATGCGGTGTCGGCGGTCTTGTCACGGTGGGGCTTGCTCTCGTGCTGCGCGCGCTGGCGGTAGGTGGACTGTCCCTCGGCGGTTCTCTTTCCTGGCTGGGCCGGTTCTTCTCCGGCTGATGTGTACTCGAGCGTTCCGGTCCATCGGCTGTTGGTGGCGGCGTCGGTCACGACGATGTTGTACCGCGTTCCGGACTCCTTGGTGTTGCTGCTTCCGGACTGCATCAGGTGCCCGATCGCGACGGCGCCTGCCCTCTCCGGACTTGTCGCTTCGACGATCGCCTGGCGGTTGATGGTTCGACGCCGGCCGCTCGGTTCATGGGCCGTGTGGATCCGTACGGTGTACTCGACGTTCGCGTCGTTCCTGCGGTCCCGCGGCGTCTCGATCCGTACCGGTTCTGGTTCTCGTGGCATAGCTTCCTTTCCGCCGTTCTCGTCTGGCGGGTTACTGGCCGGTCCATGTGCGTTCGGTTTGTATCGCGCGAAACCGGTTTTTGGTGGTGAACTCCTCCCGCTTGAGATGGCCGTCGCTTTCCAGCTTCCGCAGGAATCGCAACGCTCGGTCGGTCCTCTCGAAGAACCCGAGCGACACGAGCTCTCGGCTGGTCGTCCAGGTGAGCTTTATGGCCGCTTCGGCGGCGTCCCGCTGCTTGGTGCTCCACGTGTGGATCTGTTGGCTCTGGTCGGCGATTTGGGCCGCTTGTGCGCCCGATTCGGCCAACCGGTCGATGCACCAGCGTGTGCTCTGCTCGATGACCCGCAGCATGTAGAGCGTCCACTGCTCCCAGTCCGTCTCCTGACGCACGTTGTTGAGGCGCTGGTAGTACTCCTGCCGGGTTCGCAGGATCTGCAGGCTGGGTGCGCACAGCGGTGTCTCCGCAAGCTTCGCGTCGGCGATCCCCGGCGACGAGCAGTGCGCGGCCCGTGCGGCCGTTTCCGTCGTGGAACGGGTGTATTGCCTCGAACTGGTAGTGGCCGGCAGCCATCCGGATGAGGCGTATGGTCGGCTCGCACGGTTCGAGGAGTTGTTCCCACAGGTCGCGGAGTGCGTTTCTGATGACGTTCGGCTCGTCTGGCGGCGTGTAGACGACTCCCCGGGGACCCACGATTACGGTGCCGGGTTCCTCTCGTAGCGGCATCTCGCGCCCTTTGGTCTCGGAGCATATTTTCTTCGCTGCTTCTGTTGATGCCCATTCGGAATCGTTCAGCCACAGGTTGAGTACCTGCCCCTGCAGGCGTATCGTGCTTGCTGTCGCCCAGTCGTTGTTCTCGTAGTCCGGCGAACGCAGCTCCAGCATCCGTCCCGGTGTGGTCAGGACGTTCTCGATCTGCGAGCTGGCCCATGCCTCCATCAGCGGCACGGTTCGCCAAGTCGTCCGGCGTTCGACTTTCGTGGCCGTCATGGTTCTGGCCTCGGTCAGCGCCGTCAGCGCGTTCTCGGCGCCTGCGACGGCTGCGTCCGTGCACAGGACGTCGTCTGCCGGCATCGGCGGCAGCTGGTTGAACGGCTTGTCCGCTGACCATCGCGCGGAGTTCTTCGTGCTCTGGCTCTGCATCGTCGTCGTCTCCGGACTTGCGGTTTCGGCCGCTTCGGTATTATCGCGGCGCGCGGTAAGCGATCACCTGTGTCTCGGGTGATTCTCGTGCAACGCGCGCCAGGAAGTTGCCGAAGTCGTCGTGGTTCCACTCGAACTCTGTGCTGTCCAGCAGCAGGATTGCGGATCGTTCGGTGCTGGGGTCGGTATCCCGAAAGGCGTTCTCGATCCGTTCGTGGATTCGCTCGAGGATCTCGTCCGCCGTCGGCGGTGGGTCCTGCGTTCTCGTGTACTGGTTCGGGCTGTGTTCCCGCTCGGCGCCCGGCTGGTGGTCCAGTCCGTCGAAGTACTCGTCCACGTGGGGTGTGATCCCGAGTGCGATGATCGCGGTTCGCTCGTCGCCCTTCGCCAGTATCTCGACCAGCGTCTCTGTCCTTCCGCTGTCCGGATCGACCCAGCGTTTCCATCGGGAACCATTCGCGGTCTCGATGAGCACGGTGGCCGGGTCCTGACTGGTCGTGCTCTCGGTCTGTCGGCTCGCTCCATCGTCCGGCAGCTGCAGTTCCGGTGGGTCTATCTGGCCCTTTGTCCAACCCTTGGACGGGTGCGTGCGCGTCGGGTCTCGGTAGATCGCCAGGCTGCATGCGATCGCGTGCAGTACTCGTCGGCCGCTGTGGTCGGCGTCGTTGATGACGGTGTCCTGGTTCGCCGGACACAGTACCGCGTTCCTGCGTTCCCCGGTGTAGTTGCCGATGATTGCGTGCTTCAGCTTCATGTCCTTCGTTCGCTCCCGGTGTTGCGGCTGACTGCCCGCCATCCGCACGAGGTCGCCGTGCATGCTCCCGCGGCGGCCATTGCCGGTATTCCCGTCCCAGTCAGCGGCGGGTCGAACGTCATCGCGGCTAAGCTGAGTGTCGCGATGATCAGGAACGGCGCCTTGCTCTGTCTGTTCGCGCGGATGACTTCGGACAGCAGGACGATGCTGCCGATGACGTACCAGGCCCCGGTGCCCGGGGCGTTCTGGGTGGCCGCCGTCAGCACGACGGCGGCAAGCATCGTTGCCGTTCTGCTGTAGGCGTCGGCAGGTCCCGGCCTCGGTCTCCAGTGTCGGTTGAGTCTCACGCTTGCTTTCATCAGTTGCTATTGGTCCAGGCGAGCTGAAACAGTCCGGTGATGGTTGTCGACGTCGACTTGTCGTCGGTTTTCCGGACCGGTCTGACTCTTCCGGGTGCGAAGACGTATTTTCTCAGGTTCGGCCATACCAGACCCAGGAGGTCCCGGTCTATCAGCACCATGCCGTCTCCGGTTTCGTCCTGGTCGCCTGCTATCTGGTCGGCCAGTGCGATGTTCCACTCGGCAGTGCGTGTGGAGCCGATCTCGGTGAGGCGTACCGTGGGTACCGCGCGTTGTGCGGTTCCGGTCGGCGTGTTCGTCTGGCCGAGCCGGGCCACTTCGGGTAACGGAACCTTCGGGGTCTTTGTTTAGCGGGTGGCCACGCAAGATCTATTTTTTTGGATTGTACTTTTGGCGCAAATATGGCATAAGTCTTGTGTGGTCAACGAGTACGGGCTGTCCAGCGACTATTTCTGCCCGTATTTGTTGAGGAATCACCCGCTAAACGAATACCCTTCGGGCTCTCGAGCAGTTGGCGCCTTCCGCCGGCGTCGACGAGGATGACGTCTCTGGCTGGCGTGGTCAGCAGGTTTCTCATGGGCTTTGCGTCCTGTTTCTGCGGGTCGCGCCGTTGCGGCCGTTTGCGGCCGCGACGGCGACTTCTACGCTGGGGGTGCAGTCGCCGGCCGGCGGACGCATCGGCCGGCTGGGGTCGTTTGTGGTCTCGCCCGTTCTACTCGCCGGCCGCTGTGAGCGTGAAACCGGTGATTCGCGTCTGGTACGGGGTTCCGTTCCAGATCGGCCGCTTGTCCTGGTGTCTGAGTGCTTCGCTGATGAGCTTTTGCACCAGGCGGCGGTTGCTCTGGTGAGCCTTCACGGTTGCGAGTTTCGGTTTGGGGGGCTCGCGGTCGGCCACCCAGTTGCTCCTGAGCGTGTCGCTGATGGTCTCGCTCTGTGGGGAGTGCAGGACGATGCGCGCGCCCGTTCTGTCGATCCCGTCCAGCGTCCAGCCGATCTCGCCGTACGCCCCCCGGGCCGCGGTCACGGTTTCTGCGACCAGTGCAAGGACGTTCTTGGGAGTTCCGGTGATCGTCGTCACCTTCTCGTCGGGTTCGATCAGGCGGACTTCGCCTCTCCGGTCGACCGTCTCGTTGTCGTACAGGAAGTGCGCGATCTGTTCGAGGACGTCGATGCGTGCCGGCAGCGATCGGTGGTCCGATACCGGGTCCACCACGTGCGCGATCGCGGCGTTCAGGTCGCTGTCGTGGAAGTCGATCTGGCGCCACGGCGCTTCGGCGGTCGCCTTCGCTCGTACCACGGCCGGGGTTTCACCCAGGGCCTCCACCTCGACGGCGGTTCCGGTCTCGTAGTCCCGGATGCGTACTACGGACAGTCTCGGGCGCGATCGGAGGGTGAGCGCACGCGTCCGGCCGTATCGCGAGTGCGATCCGTACAGGGCGGCCGATGTCCCGTCCGAACGGTTTCCTGCGCACCCAGTACTCGTGCGTGGTCTGGTCCCTGCAGCCCTCCATGAACGCGGTCATCAAGGGGTTGACGAGTTCCACTGCTGGGCGACGTACGCCCGGGCGTGCGACCGGTAGAGCGGTCCCTGCTGGTATTCCTTGCCCTGGATCCCGGGGTTCAGGATTTTCTGGGTGTCGAACTTTGCTGTTTGCACCACCGTGCTGGCGGTGCCGACGCGTTTTGCGAGGCGTACCAGGCGGTGCGTCTGGTTCGAAACGATGCTCTCGATGGTCGGTGGCACCCACTTGGCTCCGCGCGTTCGGTTGTCGAAGCGCGCCGGCCGGTACCACTTCGTTCCGCGCCGCCGGCGCCGGTGCGCCTTGCGTTCGTTCAGCCTCTTGCTGATGTCGGTCCGGTGCTCGATTTCCTCCTGGTAGACGATGCGGTCCTCGCCGTCGAGCAGGATCACCGCGGCGATTCCGGTGCGGCGTGCGCCCAGCGTGCACCGGACCTCGGTCGGCTGCACCTGTGTGCGGCCGTCGTCTTGGCTTCGGTCCTTCATGTGGATGGTGAATGGCCGGTAGTCGCGTTTCCGCACGCGGCCGGCCTTCATGAGCCGGCGTGCCCGTTGCACGGTGCAGGACATCAGCGGCTCTCCATCGGCGCCGATGACGAAGACGCGGTTCGCGGGGTGTTCCTGCGTTTGGCGCTTACGCGCCTCGGGTCCTTTGGACCCCGGGTCCGTTGCCGGCCCCTCGGCCTCGCCGCGTGTGATCGACCTTACCGGGCCGGAGCCCGGGCGCAGGGCGGTCGCCTGTCCGGGCCTGTCGGTCCGGGCGTCGTCATCCGCCGTGCGATGCAGAGGCCGGAGCTGGCCATGAGGCGTCACCCTCGCTACCCCGGCGTCCGTTTCTTCGGCCGATGCCACTGCTACTGTTCCTTGACGTTGGTTCAGTCGGCTGGACGTGGGTCGGTTCGATCAGCGATCAACCTGGCCCATTACCCTGTCTCGTCGGTCAGCGGGTCGCCGTGCGCCCAGTGGTCGTCGACGTCGGGCGCCGTTCCCGTCCTTGAACACGCGAAGCGTATCGTCGGGTGTTCCCGCCTGGGACGGCTTCGCGTCCTCTTTCGCGAACTCCGGCGCCTCGCGGAACGCCTCCTGTGCCTGGCAGGGGGCCTGCATCTTCGGCGCCGGGGCGCTCCTGCTATCGACCCGTCTCGGTCATCGTTTCGTCTCCTTTTTTCGCTGTTGGTACGGTCCGGCGCACGTCTCCGGATCGGCTTCTTCGGAGCCCGCTTCCGTTTAGGGTGCTGTTCGGGGTTTTTGGCCCGTCCGACGGCCTCATGTTTATCACTCAGAGTCGGCTTGGGGGCCGATTCTGGTCTATAGACCAAAAACGCCGGTAACCGGCTTCGAGGGGCCCCGCGGAGCGCTTCTTTTTTTTCGGTCCCGGTGCGCCTTTTTCGGGCTCGGGCGGGACTCCGGTTCGGCTTCCTGCCGTCCGGTCAGCCGGCTGCCGTCGGCAGGCGCGTTCACGAACCGGGGAGGAGGGCTTCGTCAGCCGCGGTTTGGTGGTGTGGGCCAGGCGGTCCTCGCCGTCGCGCGCGTTCGGTGGGATTGGCGCTCAGGCGCGCGTGTGGGTCCTTTGGATCCCGGTTCCGTTGCCGGGCCCGCGGCCTCGCCGCGTGTGATCGACCCTACCGGGCCGGCGCCCGGGCGGACGGCGGTCGCCTGCCCGGGGCCTGTTGGTCCGGCCGTCGTCATCCGCCGCGCCATGCAGAGGCCGGACCTGGCCATGAGGCGTCACCCCCGCTACCCCGGCGTGCGTTTCTTCGGTGGACGCCACTGCTACTGTTCCTTGACGCTGGTTCAGTCGGCTGGACCTGGGTCGGTTCGAGTAGCGATCAAACTGGTTCACTATCCCCACGGTTGGCGTGGTACATGCTGTAGTATTTTCCCCAGTTCGCTAGCAACGCATCGGGGTCTGGCCACCGTCTGTAATGTTGCTGCCATCTGAGTAGCGTAACCTGTGACTGCCGGCAGGCTCTTCCCATGCGGTTACCGCCGCTTTTAGGACAGTGATCGATACAAAGTTGTCAACTTCATCGGGGTAACAGTTTGTAATTCCATTCCCCGTGAAACGCATCGGGGACCAGCGCGAGTGCGTCCATCTGTTCCTTGGTCACCGTAACGCCCGTCGGATACTCCCCGGCGTCGAGTTCGGCCCGGACCCGGAGCCCGGTGGCTGTCCGGACGTTCCCGATGCGGTCGACGATGGTCTCGTACGTCGTCAGCGGGGTGCCGCGCCAGTTCGCCGTGATGTGACAGAAGAGCCGGTGCTCGATCTTGTTCCACTTGCTGGTGCCGGGTGGAAAATGACTCACCTCGATGGTCAGTCCGGTCTCGTCGGCCAACTGTTGAAGCGCATGCTTCCAGGCGCGCAACCGATACCCGTTGCTCCCGCCCGCATCGGCCGTGATGAACAGGGTCGTGGCCTCGGGGTAGGCGCCGCAACCCATCTGATGCCACCAGTGTCGAATCGACGCCACCGCGAACGCCGGTGTGTCGTGGTCCCAGCCCACGCTCACCCAGGCTTCGTTGCGCGCCATGTCGTAGACGCCGTACGGAATCGCCTTGCCCTCGGCGTCGGTCGGGAAATCATGCACCAGCACCGCCGGCGGCGTGCCCTTCGGCTGCCATTCGCGCCCGCCGTTCTTGAAGTTCCCGACCAGCTCTTTCTTCTTCGTGTCGACCGAGATCACCGGCTGGCCGGCGGTCAGATGCTCGTCCGCGGTCTGGTTGATGTGCTCGAACTGCGCGTTGCGGTCCGGATGCGTGGCGCCTTCCTGCCGCTTGCGCGGCGATTGCAGCCGGTAGCCCAGGCGGTGCAGCAGCCGGCCCACAGTGGTCGAACTCACCCGCCACCCCTGCTCGTTCAGCGCCGCCGCCAGCTTTGCGCGACTCTTGCACGTCCAGCGCAGCGGCGAGGTCGGGTCTCCGCGCGTCAGCGGATCCACCAAGGCTTCGAGCGCGGCCTCGATGCCGGGTTGATCCTGCTGGATGCGAGGCCTTCCGCCTCCAGGGCGTCGGATGCGGTCCGTCGGCGCCTCGTCGCGGGAAATCTCCCGGCGTCCCTTGCGAATCGTCTCCCGAGCCAGACCGGTGGCCGACGAAACCACCGCGTCGCCGCCGTAGCCGATAGCGCGCGACTCGGCCGCCGCCCACCGGCGGCGACTGCGCTCGTCCAACACGGGCTCGACGGCGGCATACTTCGCAACAAGGGTCGCTTCCAGCTCGATGTCTCGCTTCATACCTCCAGTATGACCAGTAAATCGGCAGATGACAAACTAGTTTAGGGCAGTGTCCTTAGACGCGGCCGTTATCCACGAGCGTGGCCATCTCACCGTCGAGGTTATGGCTTTTCCTGCGGTATGGTGAGTCTTGAGCAGCAGTTGTGCGGCGTACTTCGTGAGCACGGCCTCGCTCAACCGGTTGTTGCCTCCGAGTGGCAGCGTGGTGTCCATCGCGCGTTTGAGCGTCAGCATCTGTGCAGGTGCGACCGATTCGGCGATCCTGGCGATGTCGATGCACTTGGACTGATTCTGGTTCACCACTGAGCCGCTTGCAAAACTCTTGGCGTAGCTCGGCTCGGAGCACAAGTTCTTCTGGTGAACATCGTTTTGCCTGGATCCCGACCGAGAATGCGGGGCGGGAGGACCGGCGGCGACCCAAGAGGCGGAAATCAGGGAGTTCGAGGGTTTTCCCACCGGGCGTTGGAGACACCGGTTGGTGACTGACGCCTGTCGGGCGACCGGAAGGGGATGCGCGTTGGCCGGCGAGGCGTTGGTTTACGTCACCAGCCGCAGGAGCTGGTCGGCGGTGAGCGCCAGCACGCCGAACATGCAGTGGCACATCACCTTCGCGTTGCCGCGGACTCGGACGTGGCGCCCGCCGAACTCGTCCTTGAGTCGGCCATTGACGCGCTCACCCGCCGTGCGTTCGTTGTACCGAACCTGTTCGGGAAGCTGCAAGCCGAGACGCTTCAGGCGCCGGGCTTCGGTCTGCAGTTCTTCGGCCAGCGCAGTGTCACGGCGGGGGTTGATATCGATCAGCGGGACGTGGCCGAGTGCGCGGCTGTGCTCGCGGATCTGCACCGCGTCGTAGGCGGCATCCATCAGGTCATACAGATTGTCCACCCGCTGGGCCGACAGGGTGGCCAGTGGAACGGCGGCCTGGCTGTCGTGCAGCGAGGCGGACGTCAGGATGCAACTGACCGGAATCTGGCCGTCGGCCACGTCGATGTGCAACTTGTAGCCGACCCAGGTGTCCCTGTAGCCCTTGCTGTTCTTCTTCGTGCCCACACTGCACTCGGCCGGCAGGTCGTCGAGCATCTCCTGCAGGGTCATGCTCGGTTGCCGGTCGAGGCGTTTGCGTGTCTTGGGCCGTTCTTCACCCTTCTTCGGCCGCCCCCGCTTGCGCTTGGGCGGCGGAGGCGACTTCTCCTTCGCGGCCGGCTTCTCGCGCCCCTCGATGGCCGTCGAGTCTCGGGACAGATGGCCCACCAAACGGTCGCCGTGCGTCTTCCGGAGCAACGCTTCATGCACGCGCTGGGGCAACTGGGAGTGGGCGAATTCGGCGAAGGCGCGAGAGAAGACCGACTCGCTTGGCATCTCGCGCCGCCGCTCCCAGCCGCAGATGCGGCGCAGCACCACGTCGGTGGCCAACCGGTCCAGCAGCAGGCGCGTGGTCGGCATGTCGTAGACCGCCTTGGCGACGAAGGCGCGCGCCACCGCCGCGCGGTCCTTGCGGGGGCGGCCCGGCATCCGCAAGCGCGAGGGAATCATCTGCTCGATACGGATCACCTCGAGGGTCTGCACCAACTGCTGCTGTTTCTCGGTCAGCGAACCCAACACCTGCTCCAACCGGGGAAACAGGCCCTGTTGGATTGACTCCCAGTAGGCGGCGAACGAGGCGCGCAGGTTCTGCATGGCTTGACTGCTCCCAGCGCCTACTATATATAGTAGTGTAGGAGTGAGGTCAAGGAGGGAACCGATGGGCCGCCGGAACCCGATGCGCCGGTACAGCGAACAATACGATGCGCTCAAGGCGGAGTTGCAAACGCTCGGGTTTGTCCGCCAGGGCAGTATCCAGACCCGCCGTCTCACGTGCGGGAAGCCTGCCTGCCGCTGCCACCGCGACCCGGACGCGCGTCACGGCCCGTACCGCTACTGGACACACAAGGTGCGCGGAAAAACGGTCAGCCTGCTGCTCTCCGAAGACGAACTCGCCCTCTACCAGGAGTGGCTCGAGAACAACCGCGAACTGGAACGGGTCGTGAGGGAAATGCGCCACGTCTCGTCGCGCGCGCTCGCCCTCATAACCGACCGGGAGGTCCCAGAGGTCCCTTGAGACCCCGTGTCTCCGGTTCCCCGGCGCCGGTGACGGCTGCTATCCTAATCCTACGAACGCTGCGTCCCACCCCGCTGACCGTCCGTTCCCTCTGCCTCGGGTAGGAAAACCCGGCCGACCAAGGGTTTTGCAAGAGGCTCCACTCCTTTGAGTATTTCCTTGAGGATGCGGTGGCGGGCCGTTCTGTCCAAATCGAGCGTGTCGTACAGCTCCTTGCTGCGGATCTCCATGAGGACCCGCCTGTGTTCGTCCCTTGGGTCGCGGTGCCTCCCGCCCCGCCACCCCGTGGCGGTCGAGATGTTGTTGTACACACCGCTGGAGCAGACTGATGTGACCCTCCGTCCACCTTGGTGGAAGCCGAACTCCAAGGCGCAGTACATGGCTCCGGTTGTCGCTTCAGCCGGTCGCGAGCTTTTTTCTCGCGATCGTGTGCATCGTCACCAGGGCGTCGGCGGCGCTCACGCGCGCCAGGTTCAGTACCGGGATACCGGCGGTTCGCGCCATCTTCATTCCAGTGGCGGTCCCGCCTTGAGTCGCCCCGCCCGGTGTCCAGCAGATTACCGCGTCGACCCGCCGGTCGGCAGCTGCATGTCCGAGTCCGTGGATGATCGCGTGGTTCCGTCCGTGGAGTGCGCGTGCGCCTCTTGAACAGCGCTGCCACGCGCCGTGGTACTTCGACACCACCCCCTGCGCATGGCTCTGCTCGCTGTTCGTCAGCGTCATGCACTCGTTCCCGGTGCGGTCGTTGTAACCCTTCCAGGGCAGGTAGACGGTCCGTCCTGCCTTGGTCGTGCCGTTCTCGAACGCCGTGTCGGCGCCGTCGGCTCCACCGGAATGCAGGTCCCATCCGGTCCGCTCCAGCTCGCGGGCCAGTTCGGTCATCGCCTCGAGCATCTCGGGAGGCGTCTGTCTGGAGCCGATCCCGGCGTACACCAGCCCACGGCCTCATGCTCTGGGGCATCTGCGACCCTGGCCGGCGCCGTCGTCTGCTCCGGCCCCCGTACGGTCTTTCCGGGTTCGGCGGGTACTGGTTTGCGGTCGGCCAGGCTGCCTGCGGGGATTCCTGATCTTGTCATCGTCGTCATCTCCTTGTCTGCTCTGCTCAGGTCCCTGCTATCGTCTCTGCCGTCGGCGGGCCCGGTTGCGGCCCGTCCCCTGCACTGCGACCCGCCGGTTCTCCGCGGCGGTCCAGCTCGCTATTCCCGCCAATACTTTTTGGGTCGTGTGCGCTCCGGCTGCCGTCAGCCGGTTGACCGCTTCCTCGAACGCTTCGTGGATGTTCCGGTCGATCGCGCGTGCTATCGCGATCCGTTCTCCACCTTCCGGGTCGTCGTCGACGGTCGCCTCGAGCACTGCGGCGGGTCCGGCCGGCAGCACCCGCCAGATGTTCCAGCCCTTGCGTTCGGTGCTCCGGTCGTTCGCCCGGCTGACCAGGACGCCCCCGATTGGCAGTTCCACCGGCTGGCGGTTCGCTCCCCGGTAGGTGTCGGTGTCTCCCGATCCCTCGGTCGGTCCTCCGGGACCGTAGCCTGCAGTGATTCGGGGTCCGTGGACGCCCAGCCAGCCCGGGTCGTCGCTCATTCCGGTGGCGATGGCCATCCGGCTGACCACCGGCAGCTCGTCGGCGTGCACCGAGCGCGCCTGCTTCGCATTGCACGCGGTCGCCCGCTTCTTCGGCACCGGTGCCGGCTCGGCCATCGGTAAACCGGCGTCGGTGTCCGCGCTCGTTACGGTCACCCGTACCAGCAGGTCACCGCTGAATCCTGGTCCTGGCCCGTCGATGCCCGGTGGGTACGCGGTGGGGCGCTCGCCTAGTGGCAGGTGCGTGGTCTCTCTCTCGGTGGCCTGTCGGCTCCAGGATTCCATTTCCCTCTCCTCGTCTTCTGGTCTGTGCTTCCGTTGGACTTCTCTTTCTGCCACTCCCCTGTCCGAGTTCTTTCGCCATCCGTATTCCGAGCCCCACCTGGGCGCGGGCGCTTACGGTTCCTGGCCCCCATGGGGCTACCGGCCCGTACACGGCGGGCCACACAGGACCACCGCAGGCCAGCCCCCGGCGGGTGTTCCACGCGTGTTGTGCCGTAGGGTGCGCCGGCCTAGCCCTGCTTGCCGGTTCGCTCTCGTCGCAGGTCGACCTTGGTCACGTAGGCCGTCTGGCCGTCCTGTATTTCCTTGACCGTCACGTATCGCGGTCCCGTGCTCTGCGCGTCCCGGTTGGCCTGGAGCTGCTCGAGCGACTTGCGGTAGTTGCGCTGCCACTCGCCTTCGTCGTTCACGGCCTCGGGTCCCGGGCGGGGGCTTTTTCCCGCGGCGCTCTCCGGCGGCCCTCTTCAGGTTTCCCACGCCTCGGTGCAGGGTTCATCCCCATTTCCGGTGGCCCCGCGGCTGCCGCTAAACTTCTGCTTGCAAGCGAGTTATGGTGCGGCGTGGTGACTGCCAGCCGAAACGGGCGCATTCCCGATTTCCCGGAGCAGTGTGTAGGCAAAGATGGACTGTGAGGCTGGGGGAGGTTGAGCCGGTCTTCGGACAGACGGGGAGGGTGGTACTGGACATTACGGCTCGGACTGCCCATGATGGTGCGTTGAAATGGACAAGAGCGCCATCGACACCCCGAGCCGCGAGGTCGATCTTGGCAACATTCCCGTCCACCTGCGCACTGCCCTCCGGCGGGCGCTGGAGTTTGAGGCGCGTGCTCCAGCGCCCAGGTCGGCAGAGGAAGCGGAGCAGTGCGAAGAGCAGCTGCGGGCCATCGCGGACGAGTTCTTCGGCGCCCTCCTCACCCCCGTGCTGCAACGCGCGGTGCGCTCCGCCGCGGTTGGCGACGCGGCGAGCGCCCTCGTGCGCCACCTGCCCTGGCGGATGCGGAGCGACGGGCTGGAGACCGTCAACGTTCGCACCTCCCGGGGCACGACGGTGCCGGTCACGACGCCGTACTACCGCGAGAAACACGCCCGTCGGGCGAAGCGGAGGCCGGGACTCTACCCCGCCTTGGTGGTGCTGGGCATCTACGACCGGTGCACGCCGAAGCTGGCCTCCGATGCAAGCCGCGCGGTCGCCATGCTCAGCTCGCTGGCCGAAGCGCAGGCGCAGCTCCGCTGGGCGCATTCCCGATTTCCCGGAGCAGTGTGTAGGCAAAGATGGACTGTGAGGCTGGGGGAGGTTGAGCCGGTCTTCGGACAGACGGGGAGGGTGGTACTGGACATTACGGCTCGGACTGCCCATGATGGTGCGTTGAAATGGACAAGAGCGCCATCGACACCCCGAGCCGCGAGATCGATCTTCGCAACATTCCCGTCCACCTGCGCACTGCCCTCCGGCGGGCGCTGGAGTTTGAGGCGCGTGCTCCAGCGCCCAGGTCGGCAGAGGAAGCGGAGCAGTGCGAAGAGCAGCTGCGGGCCATCGCGGACGAGTTCTTCGGCGCCCTCCTCACCCCCGTGCTGCAACGCGCGGTGCGCTCCGCCGCGGTTGGCGACGCGGCGAGCGCCCTCGTGCGCCACCTGCCCTGGCGGATGCGGAGCGACGGGCTGGAGACCGTCAACGTTCGCACCTCCCGGGGCACGACGGTGCCGGTCACGACGCCGTACTACCGCGAGAAACACGCCCGTCGGGCGAAGCGGAGGCCGGGACTCTACCCCGCCTTGGTGGTGCTGGGCATCTACGACCGGTGCACGCCGAAGCTGGCCTCGGATGCAAGCCGCGCGGTCGCCATGCTCAGCTCGCTGGCCGAAGCGCAGGCGCAGCTCCGCTCCGACGGCATCGCCCTGGATATCAAGACCCTCCGCTCGACCGCCTATCGCTACGCTGCGCGGGCCCGAGCGGCCCAGCAGAGCGCGGCGTGCGGCCTGCTGGACCGCGTGACCGGCAAGCGGGTGGTCGTCTCCCTCGACGGGGGCCGCGTCCGTGTGAGGCGCAAGAAGCGTGGCCCCAAGACGAAGAAGGGGCGCAACCGATTCCATACCGACTGGAAGGAACCGAAGCTCCTCATCCTGTACGTCGTCGGCGACGACGGGCGACCGTCTCAGACGTGGGCCCCGATCATCGACGGCACGCTCCGGGGACCGGAGGCGGTCTTCGCCCTGCTGTTGTCGTACGCGCGGCAGATCGGCCTCAACGCCGCTGACAAGGTGCTCTTCATCGCCGACGGCGCGCCCTGGATCTGGCAACGCATCCCGCGCCTCATCGCCGCGCTCGGGCTCTCGCCGACACAGGTGCTGGGGCTGATCGACTTCTATCATGCCGCAAAGCAACTCTCGGACGCGGTCAAGCTGCGCCGCTGGAGCGCGACGCAACGCACCCGCTGGCTCAACCGCACGCGGGGGCTGCTCAAGCGAGCACGGGTGGACGAGGTGATCACGGCCCTGCGGGAGCTGTGCCGCGGGCGCACGGCCGGCAAGATCCGCACGCACCTCAACTACTTCCTGAAGAACCGTCATCGTTTCGCCTACACCACAATGGTCGGGCTCGGGCTTCCGCGGGGCAGCGGTGCCGTCGAAAGCGCCATCCGTCGCGTCATCAATCTCCGCATCAAGGGCGCCTCCATCTATTGGCTACCGGAGAGCGTCGACGCGATTCTTCTCCTGCGGTCTTTCTATAAGTCCGGCAGATGGAACTGTTTGCAGCGGATGGCCATGACGCCGGTGGGTGTGAGCGCGTGACCGGGAAATCGGGAATGCGCCCGCCGAAACTGCCAGCCGAACCAGTCCTCGGACTCTGCGTTCGAGCATGTCACTTATATCTCGTTCCGCCGATCGTCGCGGTGGCCGTGTCCCTGCCCGCGGGACACCGAGGGCCTGGTGTACGATCAGCACCCGGATGCGCATCTCCAGGCTGAGCCCGCCCGTCTGGTCGGTGACGACCAGCCCGCCGCCTACGTCCGTGCCGGCGCCGTTCTTGGCGTCGCTCCGGTCGTGGCGCAGTCCGCTCTCGACGCTCGGGCTGAGCGCCAGCCTGCCGGACAGCGTGTAGTCGCGCGCTCCTTCTTTGTCTCCTCGGCGGCATCCTTCCTGTCGATGGCTTCTCGCCTGGTTTCTCCCCGTCGCGCGAACTCTCTGTCCGGTCGTGACTGGCTCCGCCACTCCGTTTCGGTATGGGCCGACCTCCGGAAGACGCCCACGGAATCCCGTGTCGACTATCCGGCTGTATTTCCGGAGCAGCTTGTCGTCCGTGCGATCCGTTGTTTCCTGCCGCCGGGTCCGGGCACGATTCTCGACCCTTTCTGCGGTTCTGGTTCCACACTCTTGGCTGCTGCCGCCCTTGGGCACACTGGGGTCGGCTTCGACCTGTCGCAAGCTGCAGTCGCCTTGGCGCGCGCTCGCTTGGCGTCGGCGTCGCTCGGCGGGCCCCAGCGGCCGCACCGCGTGACCGCCGCGGATGCCTGCATGCTTGCCGGCCACCTTCCGTTCGACTCCATAGGGCTGTGCGTCACTTCGCCTCCCTACTGGGATGTTCTGCGGCGGCGCCGTACTGCGGACGGCCGTCCGGCGCGCGACTACGGCTCTCTACCTGGTGATCTCGGCGGCATTGTCGACTACTCGGCCTTTGTCAACCGTCTTGCCGACGTCCTCGACGAGGTCCGCCGAGTGCTCCAGCCCGGCCGGTACTGTGTTGTCAATCTGATGGATCTTCGGAAGAAGGACCGCTTCTTCCCGTTGCATGCTGACCTCGCCGCGGCAGCGGCGACACGCGGTTGGATCTTCGACGACCTTATTATTTGGGACCGCCGGGCGGAGTACAACAATCTTCGACCGCTAGTGGTTCGTCACGTCATCATCTTCGGATACGGACATGGGTTACAGCGAGCAATCATCGACGAATCACAGCACCGCACACCCGAACGTTTAATCATGGCGCAGCACTAGGCTATCCTGCCGTCTTCCGGATCAACAAGGTTCATGAGCACCTCGTTATTCTCCGTAAGCCGTTGCAGGAACTCGTTAGCTAGTGTCAGCCAGAAAACCCTCGTCTCGGCCTGAGATTTGCGCCAATTCGTGGCATCCTTGGCGTGATTTCGGCACGAACCGGCGGCGACGGAGGCGCCTGACGAGCTGCGGGGGACGAATTGGCTGCCGATCGGCAACCTGTAGCCCACCTCGCTGTTGGGGTCGGAGGGGGCGCATTCCCGATTTCCCGGTCACGCGCTCACACCCACCGGCGTCATGGCCATGCGCTGCAAACAGTTCCATCTGCCGGACTTATAGAAAGACCGCAGGAGAAGAATCGCGTCGACGCTCTCCGGTAGCCAATAGATGGATGCGCCCTTGATGCGGAGATTGATGACGCGACGGATGGCGCTTTCGACGGCACCGCTGCCCCGCGGAAGCCCGAGCCCGACCATTGTGGTGTAGGCGAAACGATGACGGTTCTTCAGGAAGTAGTTGAGGTGCGTGCGGATCTTGCCGGCCGTGCGCCCGCGGCACAGCTCCCGCAGGGCCGTGATCACCTCGTCCACCCGTGCTCGCTTGAGCAGCCCCCGCGTGCGGTTGAGCCAGCGGGTGCGTTGCGTCGCGCTCCAGCGGCGCAGCTTGACCGCGTCGGAGAGTTGCTTCGCGGCATGATAGAAGTCGATCAGCCCCAGCACCTGTGTCGGCGAGAGCCCGAGCGCGGCGATGAGGCGCTGGAGGCGTCGCCAGATCCAGGGCGCGCCGTCGGCGATGAAGAGCACCTTGTCAGCGGCGTTGAGGCCGATCTGCCGCGCGTACGACAACAGCAGGGCGAAGACCGCCTCCGGTCCCCGGAGCGTGCCGTCGATGATCGGGGCCCACGTCTGAGACGGTCGCCCGTCGTCGCCGACGACGTACAGGATGAGGAGCTTCGGTTCCTTCCAGTCGGTATGGAATCGGTTGCGCCCCTTCTTCGTCTTGGGGCCACGCTTCTTGCGCCTCACGCGGACGCGGCCCCCGTCGAGGGAGACGACCACCCGCTTCCCGGTCACGCGGTCCAGCAGGCCGCACGCCGCGCTCTGCTGGGCCGCTCGGGCCCGCGCAGCGTAGCGATAGGCGGTCGAGCGGAGGGTCTTGATATCCAGGGCGATGCCGTCGGAGCGGAGCTGCGCCTGCGCTTCAGCCAGCGAGCTGAGCATGGCGACCGCGCGGCTTGCATCCGAGGCCAGCTTCGGCGTGCACCGGTCGTAGATGCCCAGCACCACCAAGGCGGGGTAGAGTCCCGGCCTCCGCTTCGCCCGACGGGCGTGTTTCTCGCGGTAGTACGGCGTCGTGACCGGCACCGTCGTGCCCCGGGAGGTGCGAACGTTGACGGTCTCCAGCCCGTCGCTCCGCATCCGCCAGGGCAGGTGGCGCACGAGGGCGCTCGCCGCGTCGCCAACCGCGGCGGAGCGCACCGCGCGTTGCAGCACGGGGGTGAGGAGGGCGCCGAAGAACTCGTCCGCGATGGCCCGCAGCTGCTCTTCGCACTGCTCCGCTTCCTCTGCCGACCTGGGCGCTGGAGCACGCGCCTCAAACTCCAGCGCCCGCCGGAGGGCAGTGCGCAGGTGGACGGGAATGTTGCGAAGATCGATCTCGCGGCTCGGGGTGTCGATGGCGCTCTTGTCCATTTCAACGCACCATCATGGGCAGTCCGAGCCGTAATGTCCAGTACCACCCTCCCCGTCTGTCCGAAGACCGGCTCAACCTCCCCCAGCCTCACAGGCCATCTTTGCCTACACACTGCTCCGGGAAATCGGGAATGCGCCCGTCGGAGGCGTCGGGGGTTGACTATTCGGTGGGTGTCGCGCTCCGCTGAGCCTCGTACCGGCGGACCTTGGCCTTGATCTGGTCCGCATGCACCAAGATGTCGCTGATCGACTCGCTGGCGACCCGCTCTTCAACCTTCTGCTCGTTCAACATGTCCATCCTCTTCTGTGCCTTGTTGAAGTACAGCCGACAGATGGGCTGGTGGTTTGTGTTGCCGAGCAGGATCGCGCACAGGCTTTTTCCGTTGCGGATCACGATCCGTTTGCGCTTGATGTCGGGGCTCAAGATCGCTGAGTCTGCTTGCCGCCGCTCGGCGCCGTCTCTGCGCGCGGTTTGCCCTATGCGTAGCGCTCTGGCGCCGCCGTCGTTTCTCTTACGGCGCTTCGCCCACCGGCTTGAGGTGCAGGTCCTCGAGTCGTTCGAGGCGTCTGATGATCTGGTCGTGTTCCTCTCGCCGCTGCTCGGCGGCTTCCCGCCGCTGCTCGGCGGCTTCGGTGAACCGCCTCTCGAACTCGCCCAACCGCTGGTTCGTCGAGCACGTTCCGTTGGCGATCGCGATGATCACTCCCAACCCGATGCCGATCACGGTTAGTCGGTCTCCCGTCGTCATTGCTGGCACTCTACTCTTCTCGTCGGTATCGCTCAAGTTTCCTCGGTCCACCCGGCGTGGCTCCTCACGAAGCTCCCGCGCCTCTCGAGGTCGATCTCGAAGCCGTACGGTTCTCTTGGTCATCGTGAGCCCGCCGCTTTGTCTGTCGGCGCCCCGATGTCGGGGACGGGTGCCGTCGCGGTGGCCGAGTCGTACTGTCGTCGAGATGAGGCGTCGCCAGCCGGTCATCGGTACTGCCAGCCGTACTGCCAGCCGCACCTGCTCCACGGGGGTCGTTTCTACTCAGATCCGCGTTGATCTGCACCCCAAAAAGCCAACAAACACGGTTTTCATTGGCTTTTCGCGTGATCTCCGAACGGGGTTCATCCCCGTGCGTGCGGGGGTGACGTCTCCGTCGCGGCCATCTGGCCGTTGAACCTGGGTTTATCCCCGCGCTTGCGGGGTGAACGCGGGGCTAGCAGACCTTGACAAGCGGGTTCGAGGTACATCCCCGCGCGTGCGGGGCGGATCCCTCGCGGTGGCGCAGCCCGCTCTACGATCCGGACGTGCCGATGAAGCGCAGGAGGGCGTCCTGCGCCGGCGTCGTCGAAAGACGCCGGCCCTCCGGGTCCTTCGGACCAATCTCCGACAGAAGTCGATCGACCGCTCCCTCCAGGCGCGCAACCCGTGCGCGCTGAAAGGCGGTACTATCGGTGGGCAGCTCGTGGCCACCACTCTCTACGCCAGTCGTCCCACGCCGCCAGCTCCGTCGTCGGTGTGAAGCTGTACCGGTTCATCGACCGGGTTCGGTGGTGCTGCCTGCCCCGCGCGTCCGGGCCCTTTCCGCGCTGCTGCCCGGGTTCCGCATGTGCGGCCGGGCGGGCGCTGCCCCATCGTGCCGTTCGGGAATCGGCGGCAGCTTCTCTTGTCGCCGCGGGGGCTGTTCCGGCGTGATCTCGACGATCGTGGCCCGTTCCCCTGTTCGCAGCGCCTCGGCGGACCGCTCGCGGATTCTGGCCGGGTTCCGCCGGTTCGCCCGGAGCACCTCGTTCATCCCGGTGCTCTCGAATCCTTCCTCAAGCGCCTCGGCGCTCCCGTACGCCCGCTCGCGTATCGCTGTTGCGGACCGGGTTTCGACGGTCACCGTTCCGCGGTCGGCCGCGATCACCACCTTTCTGTAGATTGCGTTCTCGGCAGCCAGGACCGCGTACTGGGCCGGTTTCGCGCGGACTTGTTGGAGGCGTTTCGGCTCGCCTCTGATCTGTTCGGCCGCGTCTTTCGCGTGCGCGGCCTCGTTCATTTTCCAACCCAGGATTACGCTGTCGAGCTTTGCCGAATACAGCCCGTTGATCGCCATCTCGAGGCTCTCGGGTTCTTCGATCCCGCACACCGCGATGTCGTACACGTCCCGGACCGGCGGATCGAGCGCGCGGTTCCGGAGCTTTCCGCTGAGGATCTGCACGCTGCTCAGCGCGGTTGTCGCGTGTCCGTCGACGGTGGCCTTCGCATGCCCTGCTCCGGGGCTTGGTGCCCCCTTCATCAGGTCGATGTGCTGGTCCTCGAACTCGATCCGGCTCAGTTCGCCCCACGGGCCGGCTTTCCCTCCCGCCTTTTCCATGGCGGGCTGGAGCTTGCTCTCAAAGTGCGCCGTGTCGGTGTCAGCGTCGTACAGCACGTCCAGGTCGTCGCTCTCGCGGTGCTTCCAGCGGGCGGCGAGCACGGTGCCGCCCCCCAGTTTCCAACCTTCGCCGTCGGCGGCATGTTCGCCAACGTGTTCGTCTAGTGCGTCGCGCGTCTTTGCGAACAGTTCGCGCGCGCCACCGTACAGCGTCAGCTTCTCCGGTTCTTCGTTACCGCTCATGGCGCCAGCCCGTTCATGTCCGCGCACCGCGGGGCTCGTTCCAGCCCGGCGCGGTGGATGGCGCACGCGAGTTCGCGCCAGGTGTAGGCGCCCTCGGCCCATGCCTCCAGGAACTCTTCCCGTTCCGCCTCCCGTATCCACGTGTGGATGATGGCCACTTGTCGCGGCGTCGGCTTTGGCGCCCGGATGGCCTTGTAGAACTCCTCGCTGGTCGGTTTCTTTGCCCATCCGGCGCAGCTGCTCCGCAGCCGGCCGCGTACGGCGCGGCTCGCCGCGCCGACCTGGGTCGCGTCGTGCCGCGGATGCCAGCGCTTGCGGAACGCGTCGTCCGGCCGATGGTCGTCGAACGCTTCGGGCGGGCCGAGCACTTCGGGCTCGGCGTCCCGGTCCAGCCGTTTGACTTTCTGGCGAGCGGCCCGCCATTCCTTAAGCTCGTCCATCGGTTCTGTCGTGCCTATTGAGCTGCGGTTACCGGAAACCGCCTGGAGCACGTGAGCATAGCAGGCTCGTCCCTTGTTCTGCGTGGCCAGCCGATCCGCCGGGTGCGGGGGGCGGACTCTGTCGCGGCGCACGGTGCGGAAGATGTCACGGGGGCGTCGATTCCCCCCGTGTGCGGGGAAGGTCCTGAGTTTGCCGGGGTGCTGGCGCGTCGCCTCTCGGTTGCCCCGCCCGCGCGGGGAGCTTCACCTTGAGGGTCCGCGACGGGTCGTGGACCGGGGCTGGTCCCCGCGCGCGCGGGGCAGCCGCAGACCGCCAGCAGATGAGGCGCGAAGAGTTGGGTTTATCCCCGCGCGTGCGGGGCGGTCGTCGCTCTTGGTTTCCGGCATGCTCACCCTTTGGGGTGGATCCCCGCCCGGGCGGGGCGGTCTCGTTTGGTCGGTTGGCAGCCGATTTTGGTCAGGGTGGATCCCCGCGCGTGCGGGGCGGTCGCTGGGGATTCGGGAAACCGGAGCCGCTCAGGGGGTTGATCCCCGCTACTGCGGGGCTCTGCCGTCCTTTCGCGGGGCTTCCCAGCCTCGTCTCCGTTTCATCCCCATTCCGGCGGGGGGTTGTCGTTGCAGCGATCCCGGTGTCGCGATCTCGTCCGGTCGACCCCGCACGCCGCATCCCACTGGCGACCAGGGCCGCCACAACAGACTGATCGACCCCGTCGCCGAACCGCGACAGGCTCCCGAGGCCTCGCCCCGCCGTTCGACGCGGCCAACGGCAGAACCCGACGACGCTCGCTGCGGCGGCGCCTGCTCGAACGTTTTGCGCGACCAGCACGAGCTCGTCGATTGAGATGAGCGTCGCGCGTCCGGCGAGGGGCCTGACGAAACGACTCGTGTGAGCATCCCCGTACCTGTCCGTAGCTGGCCCAGGTGGTCTTGTGGAATCCTGACCATAATTGCACACGGAATTGGTCATGGCCACGCGCCGGATTCATGGAATTCCGTTGGCAACAAGGCAGTTCTCCCAAGTTCGCGGATTCCGCACCGAACGCCACACTTCACCGCGTTGATGCGGCAATCGCCGAGCCGGAGCAACCTCCCAACTCCCGCGTGGTGGATCTGGAACGAATCGCTCTGGGAGCGCCAACGCAAACGCCGTGTGCACGTCAATAGCTCACATCTGTGAAGCTGAAGGGTCGCCGCACGCTCCGCCCGTGACGGAGATGTCGAGGCGCACGATTACAGCGCCGAGACTAGGTCGAGACTCATCACACAGGCCGCCTCCCCAAGGAACAACTTCGCTGCGACACCGGACCCGGACAAAGCGTTGATCTGTCCACGGAATCGGGCCAACTCCAAACGCCTGATGCTCGCCAACTCGCATGCCGCCTCCTTCAACGGAGCGGACATGCCACGCACCTCGACCATTGCCACGCGTCCACGTGTCCCCGCCCAACGCACCCACGCCTCTAACTGAGGAGACTCGATGTTCACCGTAGCGCCGCGATACAGCAGAACTTCATCTTTTCGCCCGACCCACATGGGCAAGCATCGTATGGACCCAGCCCGCTACTCTCGCATACTCCATCTAGCAAGACTCGGCTCCGCTTTCGCCAACCGGCGATTCGCTCCTCCCCATTCCGAAGGTCGCCCCAGACAGCAGGCTGAAGACGCGGACCGCCGACCCGTGGCATGAACAGTCCGGAAAGCTGATCCCGAGCCTCCTGGAGCACCGACGTGGGAAGCGCTTGATGCATGCCCGCGTTCACCGCCGCGCCGACCTGGCCAGCTTCGCTAGTCGCGAGGTGCTCCGCTACTTGGCGCCGAAGACTCTCCCCAGCAGCCGACTCTCTAAAACCTAATACTCCGAGCAGCAGGCTAGGCCTACCCTGCCCCCACATTCAGGGCTGGACAAATAAGCTTCCGCCGTGTAGCGTCACGGCATGGAGCACCAGAACCAGATACTACAGACCCTTCGTGCGCCTGAGTCGCAAGCTCGCCTCGAGCGAATTGTGGCGCAGGAGGCGCTGAACAACCGGGCGGCGGTGGGGCGGCGGGTGTGCGCGGAGTTCGGGTTTGTGGATGCGCGCGGGTCGGCCCAACTCGCGGGTTGTCTCAAAGCGCTCAACACGCTGCACAAGGCGGGGCGGATTGCGTTGCCGGCGTCGCGGGGTGGCGGGGGCGCGCCCACGCCGCAGCGTTTCGACGCGCCGGTGGCGGCGGCCACGGCGGTGCCGGGTACGGTGGAGGCGGTCGCGGGGTTGTCGCTGGAGCGGGTAGAGCAAGGCCGGCAGCGCCGGGTGTGGAATACCTTGCTGCACTTCGAGCATCCGCAGGGGACGACGACCTTTGCGGGCTGCCAGGTGCGCTATCTGGTGGTCTCGGCGCACGGGGTGCTCGGCGCGGTCGGGTTTTCGGCGTCGGCGTTGCATTTGCGGGCGCGCGAGGCGTGGATGGGATGGAGCGATGAGCAACGCCAAGCCCATCTGCACCGGGTGCTGTGCCTGAGCCGGTTCCTGATCCGCCCCGGCGTGCAATGCCGCAACCTGGCCAGCCAGGTGCTGGGCCAGGTGCTGGCGCGTTTGCCAGCGGATTTCGAGGCCCGCTACCGGTATCGCCCGTGGCTGGTGGAGACCTTCGTCGGCCCCGCGCATGACGGCGCCAGCTTCAAGGCGGCCAACTTCGTGTGGGTCGGGCACACGGCCGGTCGCGGGCGCCAGGACCGCGACCACGCGCGGGCTCGTCCGGTCAAGGCGGTATATATGTATGAGTTGGAGCCGCACTGGCGGCGGCGGTTGGGGGTGGCGCGGGTCGACGCGGCGCCGGCGCTGGCGCCGGCTGACGGTCTCGACAGCGGCGCCTGGACGGTGAACGAGTTTGGAGGGGCGCCGTTGGGCGATCAGCGGTTGTCGGCGCGTCTGGTCAAGAGCGCGGGGCTGCTGGCGTCGTTGCCCGGAGAGGCGGTCACCGCCAACGCGTCCCACGACCGCGCGGCGGTGAAGGGCTACTACCGGCTCATCGACCAGCCGGTGTCGTCGGCGGTCACGCCCGGGAACATTCTCGCGCCCCACCGGGCGCGCACGCTGCAGCGGATGCGCGGCCAGGACACGGTGCTGTGCATCCAGGACGGGACGGATCTGAATTTTGCGACGCGCCCGCACTGCGAGGGGCTGGGCATCATCGGGCGCAACCAGACGGCCTCGAAGACGCTCGGCCTGCATCTGCATCTGACCCTGGCGGTCAATGGCGCGGGTCTGCCGCTGGGCGTGCTGCGCTGCGGTTTCGAGGCGCCGCCGGGCGGCGCGGCGCGCCCGGCGGACGAGCCGCCGCCGGCGGCGGCGCAGGAGACGGCCCCCAAGACGCGGCGCTGGGTCGACGGCCTGCGCGACATCGACCGGGCGGCGGCGGCGTTGAGCCGCAAGACCCGAGTGCTCAGCGTCATGGACCGGGAGGCGGATTGCTTCGCGGTGTTCGACGAGCAGCGCCGTCTGAACCGGGTGGAAGTGCTGGTGCGCGCCCACCATGACCGCTGTCTCGCCCAGGGCGCCCCGAAGCTGTTCGCCGCCATGCGCGCCGGCGCCGCCGACGGGCACGTCGAGATCGAGATCGACCGCCTGAGCGCGCGGCGCAAGTCGAACGGCAGGCAGGCCCGCCCGGCGCGCACCGGGCGGGTGGCGCGGGCCGAGGTGCGCCATCGCCAAGTGGTGGCGCCGCCGACCATCGCCGGCGCCGAACCGCTGGCGCTGTCCACGGTCCATGTGCGCGAAACCGCGCCGCCGCCCGGCGAGCCGGCGGTCGAGTGGTTCCTGCTCACCAGTCTCGACGTCGACAGCACCGAAACCGCGGTCGCGGTCATCGGCTACTACCTGCGGCGCTGGCGCATCGAAGACCTGTTCCGGGTGCTCAAGTCCGGATGCCGAGTCGAACATCTCGCGTTCCACACCGCCGACCGGCTCCAACGCGCGGTCACCATCAATACCGTGATCGCCTGGCGCCTGATGGTGATGACCCTGCTCGGACGTGACGTGCCGGGGTGCGACGCCCAGTTGCTGTTCACCGACATCGAGTTGCGTTTCCTGACCGACTATGCCGAAGAACTCGGCCTGCCGCCCCCCTGACCATCTCGCCGCCGCAGTCCTCCTGCTCGCCATCCTCGGCGGCTACCAGAACCGAACGCACGACCCGCCCCCCGGACACCAGATCATGTGGCGCGGTTACGAACGAATGTCCATCGCAACCATCGGCTACCGCATTGGACGGCGGGAGCGTGCTGGAGTTGTCCAGAACGAATAATGTGGGTACAGGGTAGGGCTAGGCTGACGCTCGATCAATGCACCGAGATCCGAATTGAACCGCCCCGTCAAGACGTAACTCGCTGCGTCGTCCACCCACACCGTCGCTTCAGAAGCGGAGAAAACTACGCTCGCCAGCTTTTCGCTACCCATAACCATCCGCGTCGCGCTGGCCTTGATCTGCTGACAAATGACCCCCCTTCTCACGACGCCGGCGAGCCGCAATACGGGAAACGCCAGCCATCGTGGTACGACGCCTTGTGGCGTTCCGCCGCTAATGCCCAACAATCGACGAATAGATGGATGCATTATCGCACTACGGGTCTTCTCCGCCAGTTGCTCGGTAGTTAGTGTTCGGCGGAAAACCCGCAAGTTGTTGATTCTACAGGGTGTAACCGTCTATTTCTAGTGGCGAAGATCGTCCAGATGTCGTATTCTTGCGGGGTGATCTCCCAAGGATCGACCCATTTCGGGACGATCTTCGCGATCTTCGCGACATTGACATCATGAGAGAAGTTCACCGATCACAGTTCCAGCTCGGTCAGGTGCCCGTCGAGAAGGTCTGGATCAACCCGAAGTCGCGGGACGACATCCCGGCGGTGTTGAAGGGGCTTCAGCACATCTGGTGCGACGAGGCGTTGCGTGCGCGGCTGTTTGTGCTGCTGGACGAGCACATCCTGCCGGAGGCCGACCGCACAGTCGGGCGTCCGGGGATGGACCTGTGGCAGATTCTGGTACTGGGAGTGCTGAAGCAGGGACTGGGCTGCGACTTCGACCGTCTTCACGACCTGACGAACCATCATCAGACGATACGTGCGTTCCTGGGACACGGCGATTTCGATGACAAGACGCGTTACGAGTACCAAACGGTGGTCGACAACGTGTCCTTGTTGACGCCGGAGCTGTTATCGGCGGTCGGGCGCCTGGTGGTGGAGAGCGGACACAAGGTAGCAAAAAAAAAGCCTGGCGAGCCATTACGCGGGCGGTGTGATTCGTTCGTCGTCGAGACGGACGTGCACTATCCGACGGACGTCAGCCTGTTGTGGGACGCGGTGCGTTGCCTGCTGCGGGAGACGGGGCTGACGGCTGAGCAATACGCGGTGCGCGGCTGGCGTCAGTGGCGCCATCTGTCACGGGAGGTCAAGAAACTGTTCAACAGGGTGCGCTCGACGAGGCGAGCGCAGCGGCATCCGGAGCGGGTGGCGGCGTATGTGGAGCGCTGCCGGGCGCTGGTGGAGCGAGCAGAGGCAACGCTCGACGTGTTGCGGGGCCAGGGCGTGGGGGAATTGGGCTGTCGCTCCATTTCAGGCCTCGTCGCTCACGCCCGGCGGCAGATTGACCAAGTGGAGCGGCGTCTTCTGCGTGGCGAGACGATTCCTCACGAGGAGAAGGTCTTTTCCATTTTCGAGGAACACACGCGTTGGGTTTCCAAAGGCAAGGCGGGCACGCCGGTCGAACTCGGGGTCCCTGTCGCCATTATCGAAGACCAGTATGGATTCATCCTTCACCACAAGGTCCTGTGGGAGGGTGAGGATGTGGACGTGGCAGTGCCGATGGTGCAGGAAGCGCAGGCACTGTATCCGGAGTTGCGGGCGTGCAGTTTCGACCGGGGCTTTCATAGCCGCGACAATCGGGTCCGCCTCGATGCGCTGCTCGACGTCAATGCGTTGCCGGGGAGAGGATATCTTTCAAGAGCCGACCGGGAACGGGAAGAGGAGGAGTCGTTTGTTGCCGCGCGGCGTGCGCATCCGGCGATCGAGTCTGCCATCAATGGGTTGGAGCATCGGGGACTCGACCGAGTTCGCAGCCATGGTGCGGACGGCTTCGCGCGTACGGTTGCCTTGTCGGTGCTGGCGGCCAACCTGCATCGCATCGGGTTGATCCTGCAGAAGCGGGAACGCAAACGACAACGACTCGTCGCCTGACCAACCGGCCCTGATAACCAAGCTGGATTCCGAGCCGGCAAGAGACGGCACGGTCCTCCTGTCCTTGGAAACAGGACATTCGGGCTGATTTGCTGCCCTTCGCTATCCCGCAGCTCGTCAGGCGCCTCCGTCGCCGGGGTTCGTGCCGAAATCACGCCCAGGATGCCACGAATTGGCGCAAATCTCAGCCCGAAACGAGGGTTTTCTGGCTGACACTAGTTAGTACTCGTGCCAAGTCGAACATGGAAGACTCTAGCATGTCCATTTGTCTTTCGGCCTCTTCCTCCTTGCCGGGTCGTGCCGTCAAGTGCTGGCGAATCTTCTCGGAAACCGTCATCTCCTTGAACGACTCCATAGAACTGGCTTTGGAGCCTCGTTTCAATGCTCGGATCTCACCAGCTAGCGCGCCCGGCTCTCGAAAGACTACAACCGGATCTGAAGGCGGATTGATGAGACGTATCGCCCCAGCTTCAGCGAATGCCCAAAAAAAAGTCCCGCCGAGCAACTGGTGTAACCTCCCCAAGTGGCCAAGCGATAGACAAATCACGTCAAAGCACACCAGGCCCACTACGAGGTCGTGTAATGCGGAGTAATCGTGCAGAACCACTTCTCCGTCGACATAGCCTTCACCAACGAGCAACTCTCGCGTGCCTGACGCGCTCGCCGCGGTAAGCGTCTGAGACGTGGTCACCTTACCAAACGGTAGCAAGTCTCCAATAAAGCATATGGTCTCCTTGTTCTGTTCCGCGACTTCGTTTGGCGGCGGAGTCGATGCCGTGGAGCGCGGCCGGCCTGGCATGTCGGCGACGGCTTCAACGGTAAGCACTGCGCTTCGGTGGTCTGGAGGATCGACCACGTAACTGATACGCTTTACGTTGCTCGGAATCTCGGATGAACCTTCCGGCGTGACAATAAAATGTGGACCCGTTCCGAATAGGGGGTGGGTTGCGGAACTGTCGTGAAGGGCGGCTATCACGTGTCGGTCTTGAAGGCTATACCCCAGGAATAGTACGCTGGCCCCTGCGAAAACCGAACGTAGCGCATTTAGGAATGGTTCATCGCGCTTGACATCGTTGTAGTCTTGCTCCGAAAACACCATCGTCTCAACCGAGCTGATCGAACCGTGAAGTTTGCCGATAAAGGTCCTGCCTTCCGTTAAGAGCCGTGGGATGCGTTCAACGTCGGACCGTTGAATCGTTTCTCTTCCGCGCAGATGGTGCTCCAGGGATTCGTCCACGTTAGTTGTCACGATGCTTATCGCGCCGGCGCGCTCCAGTGCACGTAACAACCGTTCATAGACGGGCGTTGGCTTCCGATAAGCAAATGCTTCTAGCAGACAAGAGCGGTAGAATGCGGGATCAGAGTTGCGCATCAGCTGAAATAGTTTGATATATGACTCTGCTGCCAATAGCCCGGAGCCGGTATTTTTGGCGTAGGTGCTCAGCTCCCTTGAAAACCGCCGGTGCATCGTTGCGGCAAGTTCAGCCCACAAGGGGTAGCCCGCCCATGCACTCACGCCGGCACCAAGCCAGATGACGAGCGGCGGGCGATTGCGCTGGACGACTTCGCCGAGAGCATTTAGGGCGGTGAGTGTCTCTTGGTCTTCCGAGAACATGAACTAATACCTCCACAAGTTCTGAGCCCGCTCGCGGGGTACTGCGTCGATTCAGAGGAGATCTCCGATCCGACGATCGACACCTCCGATTGCGGGAGTCCGTCCGCTGCATGTGGACACCGAGACGAGGGTGCGTGATCTCGCGGCCCGCGCCGCATCACGCCGCAGGCGTCGGTTGAGATACAGGGCCACGACGACTCGACGCCTCACCGGGACCTGCGCAGTGGATCTGCGGAACCGCAAGATGACTTCCACCGTCGGATGGAAATCCGTCAGTACTGCGCTGATGTACTCGACCGTCGCTTGGTAGATTCCCAGCCTCCGGTCGTAGAGGTCGAGATCGAGCCTCCGGCGATTCGTTCGCGACTGCTGATAGGCGATATACACCGCGATAGCGGCAATCACGGGCGTGAGTAGTGCCATCAGCCAGTCGGCTACCGAGCATCCGTCGGTTACCACGCTTGCGAAGAACATGCGTCCAGCGGCGTTCATTTCCACTCGTCGGGGTTCAAGCCGAGGTCCTCGAGGTGCCCGGGAGCCGCAGCGCTGGCGTCCCGCTCCTTGCACGGATCTCGTTCGAGGAAAGCCTCATCAGCAGCCACGAAGGATCGAGGGAGCGTACACCACAACGAGGAGCGAGGGGGCGCGGCCGATCCGGAGACGCCCGCGCAGGAGCACTTCGACCTCCGACGGGAAACGGCCTGCCACAAAACGAGGGCCGGCTAGCGCTTCGGGGCGGCAGGGACACGAAGGGCGGGAAGCACAAGCCCGGCGCCGAGAACCGCGAGGGGATCAACCCGGTTCTGCTACTTGAGGGCCTGCGCATCGAGAACATGAGCGCCGGGGCTGCGCTCAGAGTCCCAGGCCGGGCCAAGGAGGTCGCGGCAATGACATACTGGAGGAATGACGCCAGAGAACCAAGCCCTGTTCCAGGGACCAACCGCTTCCCGCCACCGCGACGGTCAACTGATTGTGTCCCGCCTCGGGTCCGACACGGTCGGAACCATGAATCACTCCCGGATCACAGAGACTACGAACCAGGCCGCCACGCCGGCGCCCCGCATCACGGAGATGATTACCGTTCACGACGTGAAAGCCCAGTCGCTGCACCTGCTCCTCGTGCACCGTCTCGACTACCGACCACAGAAGACGACGGTTAGCAACGTGGTTGTATTCTCGGAGCCGCAGTACGCGGCATTCCGAACGAAGAAGCTCCAACTTGGAACGCCCGCCTTCTATCGGAAAGAGGAGAGCCTCAAGGCCGGAATCCACGACCCCCACGACGGCACCCTCACCAAGGACGCGACGCGGTGGGCCAGCGATGCTGTATTTCCTGGGAGAGTGAAGCACGCGGAGGTGTCCTTCGCAGCGTTACGAGAACCGTGGGTGTACTGTGCCTCGCACTACAGAACCGACAGAGAGTTGCGCCGACTACGGGAGGACTTCGCGAAGCGCGGCCGGAGTACCGCAACCGGGATTGCCGGTCCCAACACCTTCGCGACTTGGCTGGGCATCAACTTGGCGCTGACCCTCAAGAAAAGTGAAGTCAGACTCCACGCGCGCGAACAAGCCGCCTACGCTCGCAGCCGCTACGACACGAACCTATGGCAAGGGTCGGCGCCGATCGATACCGTGGTGTACGTGTACCACGGTCCCGTTCACTACGAGGACAGTTCCGGGCGCGTGGACACGCAGGAAGACTGGTCCGACCCAAACGCCGGCCCGAAGGCTTGGTTCACCAAGAAGATGTGCTTCGAGACCCAAAGCGAATACCGCTTCGCGGTTTGCACAATCGGCGACCCTGTCGAGCCGAAGCACTACATCGAAGTGTCGCCGGAGCTAAGCAAACTCAGTTCTGCCTTGTGACCCCCAAAACGCCCTCGACAGACAGCCCGGAATAGACGGGCGGTTCGGGGGGTTGTCCCGTTCGTTGTTGAACTTCCGGTGGCGGACTCCCTGTCTCCTCTACGAAGTCGTCTATGTTACGCCACGTCAGCAACCACGCCGTCGGGCGGAGCCAGCGCGTCCAGGGCGCCGACCAAGTGCTGCAGATCGCGGTAGCCCCGGACCCGCCGGAAGTGCTTCTCCGCCTCCACCAGCGCGCTCGCCACCCAGCGTTGAATCATCTGGCCGCCGCGCCACCGCTTGACGTTGCGCGTGTAGCGCTCGACGCTGCCGTTCAGGTTCTCGATGATGTTCGTCGTGCGCAGCGCGTACGTTGCAGCGCCCCCGTCAGACCGAGGCGCTGCACGGTCAGCGTCTCGTCGAGTCCCTCTCGGATGGACGCCGCCGCGCCGAGGTGGTCGCGCTCCAGCGACCCGGCCAGCCGCTCCAGCACCCGCGCCGCGCGGTCCGCCGAATCGAGGTTCCACGCATCCCGCAACGCCTTGCCGAGAGAGGCGTGCAGCCGCTCGGGCAGATGGCCGATTACGTTCCTCCACTTGTGGACTTGGCAGCGTTGCACCACGCCGCGAGAACCGAAGACATCGGTGATGGCCCGGCGCAGTCCCTGAGCGCCATCGATGACGAACAGCAACGTCCGGTCCGTCGGCAGTCCGCGCGTCACCAGGTCGCTCAGCAGGCCGGTGGTGACGGCAGCGGTCTCGGTGGGCCTTCGCGCAGGTCCAGCACGTGTTTCCGGCCCTGTGTGTCGATCCCCAGCGCGATCACCATGCAGTGGTCCCGGAAGACCTTGCCGTCGATGCAGACCGCCCGCAGGTCCAGCTCCCCCAACGGCCGGCCGACAAAGCGCCTGCAGGCGCTTTGTCGACAACGCCACGAACCGCCGCGACACCGCGCTGCTCGACGTCGCCCTCTCGGTCACGTCGGCCGGCACCGGGTCCAACGTGCCCGCGTACCGGCGCGTTGACACCCCGGCGGCGACCGCGGCCATCGTGCGCTCGTCCAGCGGGTCGGTGGCCGCCGCCCATTGGAAGCTCGCCAAGGGTACTTCGCCGTCGGCGCTCCGCACTCGGAGCCGCGGCAACTCGATCTGCCGCCCGCCGAGCGTCACCTGGCTGTCGACACTCCCGCCGCGCCACGCGGGCCGCTCGACCTGATGGCGCCCCTTCGGGCCACACAGCACTTGCCGGTCCGCCTCCATCATCGCCTCCAGGACATGTAGCCCGGTCGCGATGCACAAGACGATATGGAATGACCGGCTCGCTATCGTACAGTCGTCGTGCGCGAGCACGCGACAAGGCGGCCGAGGCCGCCTACGATTCGCGGGTTGACACCGAGCGCGGCGTCAGAGCCGCAGACGAAAGGAGCCGGTCATGAGCGAGCCTATCACCTACGTGGGAATCGATGCGCACAAGGTGGAGTTGCACGTGGCGCTGTTGGCGCCGGATGCCTCCGCTCCCGTCATCTGGAAGGTACAGAACGAGGCCCGGGCGGTGGAACGGCTGCGCCGCAAGCTGGAGAAGGCCGCAGCGGGTCCCGTCGCCTGCTGTTACGAAGCCGGGCCGTGCGGCTATGTATTGCAGCGGCAGCTCGAGCGGGGCCGGGTCCAGTGCCAGGTGATCGCGCCGGCGCTGGTGCCGCGCAAGCCGGGGGAGCGGATCAAGACCGACCGGCGGGACGCGCGCAAGCTGGCGGAACTGCATCGGGCGGGGCTGTTGACCGAGGTGCGGCCGCCGACGCCGGCCGAGGAAGCGGTGCGCGACCTGTGCCGGGCTCGTGATGACGCACGCGCGGATCGGCAGCGGTGCCGGCACCGGCTCGGCAAATTGCTGCTTCGCCGAGGGCTGCACTATCCGGGTCGCGCGTGGACCCAGGCGCACCGGCGCTGGGTCAATGGTCTGACGTGGCCGCATCCGGCCGACCGGGTCGTCCTGGACGACTACCTGCTGGCGATCGATCAACTCGATGCCCGACTGGCGGAGTTGGATGCGCAGTTGGCGACCGTGGCCACCACCGATCCGTATCGGGAGCCGGTGGGCTGGTTGCGCTGCTTCCGGGGCATCGACACGCTGACCGCGATGCTGCTGCTCGCCGAGCTGCACGATGTGCAGCGGTTTCCGACGGCGCGGGCGCTGATGGCGTATCTGGGGCTGGTACCCGGGGAGCACTCCAGCGGGGAGCGTCATCGCCGCGGGCCGATCACGAAGACGGGCAACACGCTGGCGCGGCGGCTGGTGGTGGAAGCGGCGTGGCACTATCGACACCGGCCCGGCGTCAGCCGGACGCTGGCCCAGCGGCGGAGCGGGCAACCGCCACGGGTGATTGCGCTGGCGGACAAGGCGCAGCAGCGGTTGTGTCGCCGCTTCCGGCGGCTGGCCGAGCACAAGCCGGGCACGGTCGTCACGGTGGCGGTGGCCCGCGAGCTGGTCGGATTTCTGTGGGCGGCCTTGCACCCGGAGGCGGCATGAATCGCGGGGCGGTGCGGCATTCGGCGCACGCCGAGCGGCGTCGAGCGAGGGGGATGCGAGGCCTTGGGCGCCGGAACCACCGTGGCGGGCGTCGCGTCAAGCCGCGCAAGCGCGGCTCCTTCGCTTCGCTACGGCCCTCCGGGTGACCCGACGCCCACCACGGTGGGAACAGCTTATATGACCGAAAGCAAGCTTCCGGCCAGGAACTGACCGGAAACGTGAAGTGGCCTGAGGAGGGGCCGTCGAGACGGCGAATGATCGGAGGCACGATCTGGAGAACGGGCGACATGGCAATGCGATCCGGACGGCGCGGCCGCTCCCAACTCGCGACTCCAAGACGGCCCACTCTCCCGACGAATCACCGTCATGCGTGCGCTGTCACGGGCAACCGTGATAATCACCGAATAGCAGCGTGACTCGTCGTCGAAGCGCCCTTCGATCGTTCGTCGTTTCGGCGGCCCACTCTTGGGCTGATGGCCGACGGAGCCCGGCGCTCAGGGGCCACAGGTGTTGACGAACGCATGAGTGTTGACAAGAGGTCATTCCATAGCAGCCATGGAACGCTTCCCGGACACCGTTGACCACGCCGAGGACCGGCAGCGGCACCTGGATCGTGACGGGTCGCGAGCTTGGGGGTTGGCCGGACGTCTTGCGCCTGTCATGCTTCGCCATGGGTGGCAGTCTCCTTTTCTGATTGCATCCCCTGTCCTACCACAGGACAGGGGCAGGAGCCGCCACCCGCTTCACATCAGCTCAAGTTCAACAGCGTCCGGGACATCCCCCAGCAGGACGGCACGCTGGCGGAGTACAAGACGGGGCACGCCGTGTGCTGCAGCGCGCCATCGGCGCCCTCCGCGAACCAGCAGCCCGGAGACACCCCGCCAACTGGCGGGGTGTCCGACAACGGCACGACGGCGCAGGCCCTGCGCAACGCGTCGATAACGTTGATCGAACACACCGACGGCGCGCAGGACCGGGTCGCAGCGGTACTCGGACCCCAGCAGGTTGTCGTCGAGCACATGCAGGCGCTGCCGCACCAGCAGGTCGCGGCGGCGGTCGCGACGGTGCGGGCGTCGGGCGGAACACCCGCCGTCAAGCTCGCCTTCGAGTTTCTGGTGTTGACGGCGGTGCGCTCCGGCGAGGTACGCGGGGCCACGTGGGGGCGAGATGGACACGAAGGCCCACGTGTGGACCATCCCCACCACGCGGATGAAGGCGAAGCGCGACCACCGGGTTCCCCTGTGCCGGCGGGCGATTGAGATCCTCGACGCGGCGCGGACGCTCGGCGACGGCTCCGGTCCGCTGGTGTTCACCACCGGAGGGGGGAAGCCGCTCAGCCACAATCGGCTGCGCCGGTTGCTTGACAAGCACCATATAGCGGCCGTGCCGCACGGGTTCCGCTCGTCGTTCCGGGACTGGGCGGCCGAGGAGACCAACCACCCGCGCGAGGTCATCGAGGCCGCGCTCGCTCACGTAGTCCAGAACAAGGTCGAGGCCGCCTATGCCCGCTCGGACCTGTTCGAGCGTCGGCGGCGGCTGATGGACGACTGGGCAGGGTACCTCGAAAACTAGCACCGATCCGACAATCCGCCCCGTCCTGACACCGTACCGAGACTACGACGACCTGGAGCTTCCGTACTTAGGATGAAGAGATCGGATCTGGCGGTGAGGCCGTTCGAGGCACACGGAACGGAGCTCCGCGGCTCGGAGGGAATCGGGCACAGGGACGAAGAGATCAAGCGCGGAAGGAAGACCATCACGGAGGGGGGATGATGTAGAATCCGGACGTGCGGGCCTGAGTCACGTAATTCAGTCGTCGGGAAACCCAGTACGGATCAAGCATGCGAAGATAGCGCTGTCATGATTGAATGCCCATCGCAATTGACGGAAGCAGAGACGAGGGAGTGTGTGGCGCTTATCGTGGAAGGCGATGCTGCTGATCGCGCCTCCGTCGAAAGCTGGTTCCCTCGCTCGACTGTGGTCGCAGTGAAGCGTTCGGGTGCGGAAATCATTGGCGTCGGCGTTATCAAGCCGACCCGCCCCCACACGGTGACGGTGGCGATGCGGAGTCGCGCTGAGCTACACCCAGCGATGCAAGAGCTGGGCTACGTCGCGGTGAAGAAAGAGCATCGAGGACAGGGGATCTCGCGTGCCATCGTCCAGGCGCTTCTCGCCGTGCACAAGGCGGCGCTGTTTGCGACGACACCGGACGCATGGATGAAACGCACTCTTGGGCGATTCAATTTCGTGCGACGAGGCGACGAGTGGACCAGTGCCCGAGGACGCAACAAGCTGTCCTTGTGGGTCAGAGAATAATCGCGACTGCGGGTGCCGCCTCTCCAGACGCCGATAGACGACTGGGCGGCCCACTCCGGCGTTGCGACGCCATCATTGGTGCAGGTGCCCGTCCATGAAAAGACTGCATGCGCAACGGGAGATCCTCGTTCCTGACGATCTTTGCGATCCTGGTGCCCCCGGCCCGCTCTCCAAGGATACCCGATCTGGGACACTGCCGGATGGTAACCTCGTGACATGACCGAAAACGACCTCGTCGACAAGCTGAACGAGATGCTGGCGACCACTACCAGGGGCGTCGATATCACCGCGACCGTATTGCTCTTTGGGGTCCTGTTCGACGAAGAGATCAGGGACAGTAACTCCAACGCCTCCCGGATCGCGAACGCCGTCGGGAAGAAGTGCCAGGCCGACATCACCGATGGACAGAAGTTCTCGCAGTTGAAGTTCGTTGAACCGACCGCTGCGATGACGAGAAGGTGGAAACGCGATCTGTATGACCAACGATGACAAGGCGCACCAGCTCGGTACCCTCATGATCGAGCTTGAGTCCACCGAACGGGAAGCCTCTCAGTACCGTGAGAAGGTCAAGCTGTTCAAGGATACTCTCAGGGCCGCTGCTGATGGCGACCTGCGCTCTGCGCTCACTGAGCACAACATGTCGTTCCTCTCTGTCGGCACAGGGCACTTGGCCAGCAAGATCGAGCTGCCCACCACCGATGAGCTTCTCGCCGCCGTCACCCGCCTTGAGGAGCTTGAGTATCGCGTGAAGGAACTCAAGGGCCGCCTGCGCGAACTCGGGTTCGCTCAGCCGAACAGATGACTGAAGACCGCTTCGAGCGCCTGACGCGCGACGAGGAATGGGAAGCGCGCTCTCGGATGGGCCGTGACGATGCTCGACGTCTGGATGATACGCAGGATGCACCGCCACCCGTCGAGCCACCACATGGGGGCGGCTGTCTGATCGTGTTGCTCGCTGGCTTACTGGCTTGGTTGTTGATCGGGGTGGCGCAAGGCGTGTAACGGGCAGCGCGCATCAACGCTGTTGTGATCAAGGTCGGCGTGCCCGGACTCTACTTCCAGTCGTCGGGATTCAGGCCGAGCTGCTTGAGGTGCGCCAGCGCCGTATCTCGTGCCGCGGCGCTGGTGTCCCGCTCCCCGGAGAAGGGGTTTGTCCCGTTCGTTGTTGAACTTCCGGTGGCGGACTCCCTGTCTCCTCTACGAAGTCGTCTATGTTACGCCACGTCGGCAACCACGCCGTCGGGCGGAGCCAGCGCGTCCAGGGCGCCGAGCAGGCGCTGCAGATCACGGTAGCTCCGGACCCGCCGGAAGTGCTTCTCGGCCTCCACCAGCGCGCTCGCCACCCAGCGTTGAATCATCTGGCCGCCGCGCCACCGCTTGACGTTGCGTGTGTAGCGCTCGACGCTGCCGTTCAGGTTCTCGATGATGTTCGTCGTCCGCAGCGTACGCTGCAGCGCCCCCGTCAGACCGAGGCTCTGCACGGTCAGCGTCTCGTCGAGTCCCTCCCGGATGGACGCCGCCGCGCCGGGATGGTCGCGCTCCAGCGACCCGGCCAGCCGCGCCAGCACCCGCGCCGCGCGGTCCGCCGAATCGAGGTTCCACGCATCCCGCAACGCCTTGCCGAGAGAGGCGTGCAGCCGCTCGGGCAGATGGCCGATTACGTTCCTCCACTTGTGGACTTGGCAGCGTTGCACCACGCCGCGAGAACCGAAGACATCGGTGATGGCCCGGCGCAGTCCCTGAGCGCCATCGATGACGAACAGCAACGTCCGGTCCGTCGGCAGTCCGCGCGTCACCAGGTCGCTCAGCAGGCCGGTGGTGACGGCAGCGGTCTCGGTGGGCCTTCGCGCAGGCCTAGCACGTGTTTCCGGCCCTGTGTGTCGATCCCCAGCGCGATCACCATGCAGTGGTCCCGGAAGACCTTGCCGTCGAGGCAGACCGCCCGCAGGTCCAGCTCGCCCAACGGCCGGCCGAGAAACGCCTGCAGCCGCTTTGTCGACAACGCCACGAACCGCCGCGACACCGCGCTGCTCGACGTCGCCCTCTCGGTCACGTCGGCCGGCACCGGATCCAACGTGCCCGCATACCGGCGCGTCGACACCCCGGCGGCGACCGCGCCAGCGTGTGCTCGTCCAGCGGGTCGGTGGCCGCCGCCCATTGGAAGCTCGCCAGGGGTACTTCGCCGTCGGCGCTCCGCACTCGGAGCCGCGGCAACTCGATCTGCCGCCCGCCGAGCGTCACCTGGCTGTCGACACTCCCGCCCCGCCACGCGGGCCGCTCGACCTGATGGCGCCCCTTCGGGCCACACAGCACCTGCCGGTCCGCCTCCATCATCGCCTCCAGGACATGTAGCCCGGTCGCGATGCACAAGCCATGGAACGCTTCCCGGACACCGTTGACCACGCCGAGGACCGGCAGCGGCACCTGGATCGTGACGGGTCGCGAGCTGGGGGGTTGGCCGGACGTCTTGCGCCTGTCATGCTTCGCCATGGGTGGCAGTCTCCTTTTCTGATTGCATCCCCCTGTCCTACCACAGGACAGGGGCAGGAGCCGCCACCCCCGCTTCACATCAGCTCAAGTTCAACAGCGTCCGGGACATCCCCCGGTTTGTGCTGCTGAACGAGCACATCCTGCCGAGGCCGACCGCACGGTCGGGCGTCCGGGGATGGACCTGTGGCAGATTCTGGTACTGGGAGTGCTGAAGCAGGGACTGGGCTGCGACTTCGACCGTCTTCACGACCTGACGAACCATCATCAGACGATACGTGCGTTCCTGGGACACGGCGATTTCGATGACAAGACGCGTTACGAGTACCAAACGGTGGTCGACAACGTGTCCTTGTTGACGCCGGAGCTGTTATCGGCGGTCGGGCGCCTGGTGGTGGAGAGCGGACACAAGGTAGCAAAAAAAAAGCCTGGCGAACCAGCAGCCCGGATACACGCCGCCGGCTGGCGGGGTGGCCGACAACCGCCCGACGGCGCCGGCCCTGCGCAGCGCGTTGATGAAGTTGACCGACCACACCAACGGCGCGCAGGAAGCGATGATGCAAATGATGCGTGGCCCGGGCAACGTGCCCTGGGAGGTCAGCGAGCGCCTGTCGCCGGACGATCTTGAACTGCTCATCGGCAGCCTGCACGACCTGATGCAGGTGGTGGCGCTGTTGGTCATCGACGTGACTGCGCGGGAGAACGAGGACACGTACGAGGACAGAATGACGCTGGCGGAGTCCCGGACGGACGGGGTAAGCCTGATGCAAGGCATGGCGACGATCGCGCGCACGATCGCACGTCGAGTGCGAGACTTCAACGAGGGGCACCGTGGCGAGGAACTTGAGAATGGGAAGGTGCACTGAACCGTACCGGGTTTCCGGGAGGCTCCGGCTCCTGGGGGGGATGGAGTCCTGGGCAACGTCCCCGAGGGCGCATTCCCGATTTCCCGGTCACGCGCTCACATCCACCGGCGTCATGGCCATCCGCTGCAAACAGTTCCATCTGCCGGACTTATAGAAAGACCGCAGGAGAAGAATCGCGTCGACGCTCTCCGGTAGCCAATAGATGGATGCGCCCTTGATGCGGAGATTGATGACGCGACGGATGGCGCTTTCGACGGCGCCGCTGCCCTGCGGAAGCCCGAGCCCGACCATTGTGGTGTAGGCGAAACGATGACGGTTCTTCAGGAAGTAGTTGAGGTGCGTGCGGATCTTGCCGGCCGTGCGCCCGCGGCACAGCTCCCGCAGGGCCGTGATCACCTCGTCCACCCGTGCTCGCTTGAGCAGCCCCCGCGTGCGGTTGAGCCAGCGGGTGCGTTGCGTCGCGCTCCAGCGGCGCAGCTTGACCGCGTCGGAGAGTTGCTTTGCGGCATGATAGAAGTCGATCAGCCCCAGCACCTGTGTCGGCGAGAGCCCGAGCGCGGCGATGAGGCGCTGGATGCGTTGCCAGATCCAGGGCGCGCCGTCGGCGATGAAGAGCACCTTGTCAGCGGCGTTGAGGCCGATCTGCCGCGCGTACGACAACAGCAGGGCGAAGACCGCCTCCGGTCCCCGGAGCACCGCGGTGGTTGACGGGTGACACTGTCGCGGTCCTGGACGCGTCGCCGGCAAAGTCGAATCGCTTCGGCTGTTCGAGTGGGCAACCGGTCTCGTGTTCGGCGCTCGGTCGCGCCCGCCGGGAGCCCGGCAACTCGCGCGGGGCGTCGGTGCCGTCGTGGGAGTCCGGTGCGGTAGCCGCCAACTTCGGATCACCGCCTTGTTTCCAATGACTTCTATGAACACCCGCGCGTGGTCAGTACACCTCCCGATCCGGACCGTCCTGCGCCCGCCAATCGCAGACGCGCCGCTGCAACGTCCGTAGCTGCCCCGGCGCAAAGCGACCCGGATGCCGCCGGCACAGCTCCGTGAACAGCGTCTGCGCCTGCAGCCGTCCCTCCGTATCGGCCTCCAGCTGCGGCACGACCTCCGACTGCCACACGTCGGCGAACGCATCCTCCCGCGTCCGCCATCTCCGCGGCGCCTTCACTGTCGAGGGCAACGCGCCGCTCTGCCACCGGGCGCATTCCCGATTTCCCGGTCACGCGCTCACACCCACCGGCGTCATGGCCATCCGCTGCAAACAGTTCCATCTGCCGGACTTATAGAAAGACCGCAGGAGAAGAATCGCGTCGACGCTCTCCGGTAGCCAATAGATGGAGGCGCCCTTGATGCGGAGATTGATGACGCGACGGATGGCGCTTTCGACGGCACCGCTGCCCCGCGGAAGCCCGAGCCCGACCATTGTGGTGTAGGCGAAACGATGACGGTTCTTCAGGAAGTAGTTGAGGTGCGTGCGGATCTTGCCGGCCGTGCGCCCGCGGCACAGCTCCCGCAGGGCCGTGATCACCTCGTCCACCCGTGCTCGCTTGAGCAGCCCCCGCGTGCGGTTGAGCCAGCGGGTGCGTTGCGTCGCGCTCCAGCGGCGCAGCTTGACCGCGTCGGAGAGTTGCTTTGCGGCATGATAGAAGTCGATCAGCCCCAGCACCTGTGTCGGCGAGAGCCCGAGCGCGGCGATGAGGCGCTGGAGGCGTCGCCAGATCCAGGGCGCGCCGTCGGCGATGAAGAGCACCTTGTCAGCGGCGTTGAGGCCGATCTGCCGCGCGTACGACAACAGCAGGGCGAAGACCGCCTCCGGTCCCCGGAGCGTGCCGTCGATGATCGGGGCCCCCGTCTGAGACGGTCGCCCGTCGTCGCCGACGACGTACAGGATGAGGAGCTTCGGTTCCTTCCAGTCGGTATGGAATCGGTTGCGCCCCTTCTTCGTCTTGGGGCCACGCTTCTTGCGCCTCACGCGGACGCGGCCCCCGTCGAGGGAGACGACCACCCGCTTCCCGGTCACGCGGTCCAGCAGGCCGCACGCCGCGCTCTGCTGGGCCGCTCGGGCCCGCGCAGCGTAGCGATAGGCGGTCGAGCGGAGGGTCTTGATATCCAGGGCGATGCCGTCGGAGCGGAGCTGCGCCTGCGCTTCAGCCAGCGAGCTGAGCATGGCGACCGCGCGGCTTGCATCGGAGGCCAGCTTCGGCGTGCACCGGTCGTAGATGCCCAGCACCACCAAGGCGGGGTAGAGTCCCATAGGCGCTAACTTGTTTTCGCGACATGGCCGGCGTATCCTGGCATGTGGATGCATGACACGGAGGCCGGCACGGTGGACGAGGACTGGGATGTGCTGGTGTCGTTCTTCCCTCAGGACTGGCGCGAGTTGGCGCAGGACACCGGGGCGTTGAAGGGGCTGCGCAAGGACAAGACGGTCGACAACCTCCTGCGGACCCTCCTGCTGCACCTCGGCTGCGGACACTCGTTGCGGGAAACGGTGGTTCGGGCCCGGCAGGCGCATCTGGCGGACCTGTCCGACGTGGCGCTGTTGAAGCGGCTGAAGAAATCCAAGGGTTGGTTGCACGCGCTGTGTGTCCGCCTGTTCGAGGAGCAGGGTCTGGCGGTCATCCCCGGAGGCGCGTTCCAGGTCCGGGCCGTGGATGCGACGACGGTGAAGGAACCGGGCCCGAGCGGGTCGCTGTGGCGCCTGCACTACAGCGTGGGCCTGCCGTCGCTGGCGTGCGACTTCTTCAAGCTGACGGGGACCGAGGGGCCGGGCACGGGAGAATCGTTGGCGCAGTTCCCGATCCGCGCCGGCGACCATGTGCTGGCCGACCGCGGCTATTCGACGGCCCGGGGCATTCGCCACGTGGTCGACGCGGGCGGGCGGCTGATTGTGCGTGTCAACACGGGGTCGCTGCCGCTGTGCACGACGGCCGGGCGGCCGTTCGACCTGCTTGCGGCGGTGGGGTCGGTCACGCGTCCGGGCGCCGGCCGGTCCTGGGCGATCACGGTCGCGGTCCCGGGCGACGATGGCGGCCCGGCCGGCAAGATTGCCGGGCCGGGTCTGCGTGCTCCGCAAGTCGGCGGAAGCCATCCGCTTGGCGCACCTGAAAGTCCGCCGAGACGCCGCCCGCAAGGGCAACCAGGTGCAACCGGCCACGCTGCGCTTTGCTGAGTACGTGATCGTCTTCACGACCTTTCCCGAGCCACCCTTTTCCGCCGCGGACGTGCTGGAGTAGGTATCGCCTGCGCTGGCAGGTCGAATTGGTGTTCAAGCGCTTCAAGTCGCTGGCCCAGTTGGGGCACGTGCCGAAGTACGACGACGACAGCGCCAAGGCGTGGCTCTACGGGAAACTGTTCGTGGCGCTGCTGGTGGAGAAGCTGATCCACCACGCCCGCGCGATTTCCCCCTGGGGCTACGACGTGCCGGCGCCGGCACCCCCCGAGCGCGTGGCGTGACTTCAAGTTCGTGCTCAACCAGGTCACGCGCGCCATCGAACCGCCGCTCCCGCTGGCGCGCATGATCAGCGACTGGCGAACGATCTCCGGCGAGCTGGCGGAGCCGCCACGTCGCCGACAGCCGCAACTCTCCGCGTACTTCGGCTGAACTGAGCTGCCGGAGGACCATGTGGCCTTAACAAGTTAGCGCCTATGAGGTAGAGTCCCGGCCTCCGCTTCGCCCGACGGGCGTGTTTCTCGCGGTAGTACGGCGTCGTGACCGGCACCGTCGTGCCCCGGGAGGTGCGAACGTTGACGGTCTCCAGGCCGTCGCTCCGCATCCGCCGGGGCAGGTGGCGCACGAGGGCGCTCGCCGCGTCGCCAACCGCGGCGGAGCACACCGCGCGTTGCAGCACGGGGGTGAGGAGGGCGCCGAAGAACTCGTCCGCGATGGCCCGCAGCTGCTCTTCGCACTGCTCCGCTTCCTCTGCCGACCTGGGCGCTGGAGCACGCGCCTCAAACTCCAGCGCCCGCCGGAGGGCAGTGCGCAGGTGGACGGGAATGTTGCCAAGATCGACCTCGCGGCTCGGGGTGTCGATGGCGCTCTTGTCCATTTCAACGCACCATCATGGGCAGTCCGAGCCGTAATGTCCAGTACCACCCTCCCCGTCTGTCCGAAGACCGGCTCAACCTCCCCCAGCCTCACAGTCCATCTTTGCCTACACACTGTTCCGGGAAATCGGGAATGCGCCCCTGCCACCGGCGCGCCGTGCGCTCGCTCATCCCGGCCGCCGCCGCTGCCGCCGCCAACGTCTTTCCGGACATCCGTTTCTCGTGCAATCGTCGAACCTGTACGTCCGTGACCAACCCGTCCTCCATGAGGAAAACGGGCAGTCTCACACGGAGCTCGCATCACCCACGAACCGGCCGATCCCGTCCTCGTCGACCGGCCAAAATAATTGTCGTTGATCAGGCCCGCCACGTCGTCGAGCGCCGGGATGTCGATGCGGGTCACTCCTGCGGGAAGCTGCTCGCTGTCGCCCCGGTCAATTACCTGTAGCCGAAGCTGATTAGGGCAAGGGGAGCCCGCAGGCAGCAGCGCCTCCTCGGCGCCGCCGCTGGCGCATCGGCGCGGAGCCCACCCTGCGCGGGTTCAACCTGCAGGCATGGAGCGCTGGCGCCCTGGACTCGAGTCGCGACCACAGGAAACCAGATCGGATAACGTCAACGGCCATGACCCAAACAGGGACACTCGGCTGCGGCCGTCAGCCGCGAGGCTTGCGGAGGAGACCGCGACTTGCGCCAGGTGGCTCCGGCGCAGCGCGCGACGGCATCGGGCGCAACCAGGCCCCGCGGCCGTGGGAGAGGAGGCGCCATGATGCAGACCGGCCCGCGCGAAGGGGAAGTGCGAGCGGCGAACGAGATCTTCACCCTGCTGCCCGAGGGGCACGACCTGGCAGTCATAATCGATGCGCTCGCCGGCCGGAACGGCTTGAGCGATAAGGCCCGCAGCGAACTGTCGAGCCGCATTCGCAAGCTGCGCATCAAGGGGTTCCGCGACGCCAACCGCGCGCCGCACGACCGACTGGTCGAGACGATCCTCGACACGATCGCCGGAGGCGACCACGGGCTCGCCGCGGCCATCCTCGGAACCTGGATGCAGACCCATTCGGCCCTGCGGGAACGGGCCGCCGCGCACCTGCGGGGACGAGGCATCGACGTCGTCGACGCGCCGCCCGTGCGGTTCACCAGTTGCTGGGACACCGACGAGTGGCTGCTCGAACGCAACCGGATGCTGCAGGACAGCGACGGCGCCTATGCGCACCGCGACGATGCCGCGCTGATGCTGAGCTTGGTGTCCGGCCGGTTTCCCGGCCCCCCGCCGGTCGAATCCGAGCTCTTCAAGGCCTGGATCGACACGCTGTGGGAGCTACCCGCGTCAGCGCCCGAATGGCCCGCCGACGCGGCCAACCTGGGCAAGTGGATCCGCTACATCCTGCGAGAGAAGGAACGGGGGATCATCGAAGGTGTCGTCCACAAGATCGCCGACCAGTGGAACGGGATCGAGAACGAGTTCAACGACGACCTGCACTACCTGGGGATCGGCCCGATCACGTTGCAGGCCCCGCCCGGCGGACCGGAGCTTCTGATCGGAACGCTCGAGTTCCTGACAGCGCTACGGGTCCAACTGGAGGCTTACCGGCCGTTGCGGCCGCAGGCGGCCTCCCGCCAGGAAGAGATCGAACGGTCCGAAGCGCGCCGGGCGGCAGAGGAAGGGATCCTAAAGCTGACGGCCGAGTGGCAGGACCGAATGGCGCGCGCCAGACAGGCGCAAGAGGCGGCGACAGCGGCACAGAGAGCCGAGCCCGCTGTCGACGAGGAAGAACCGCCGACCGGGAAGGAAGCCGACGGAGATCCTGCGGCCATCGAGGCGCTGACAGCCGAACGCGACCGGCTGCAGGCCGAACTGAACACGCTGCGCGAGGAGAACGGCCGGCTCCGCAGCAGCAACGAGGAGTTGCGCGCCGAGAGCGGGCGGCGGGACGACGAGACCAGCAAGCTGAACGACCTGGTCGCCCGCAGCCGCAGGACGGAAGAGCAGTGGCGGCAGGTATACGTCGAAAGCAGGAAGGGCCGCCGGCCCGACGACACCCCCGTCAGCATCGACAGCGTCGGCGAGGCCGTGGCGCTGGCGCGCGAGGCCTTCCCCGACAGGTTGCTGATAAAGCTCAACTCGCGCTCCAACGAGAACACGCCGTTCACGAACCCTGCGGAGGTGTACGATGCGCTCGCTTGGCTCGCCACCGCGCACTGCGACGCCAACGACAATCGCATAGGCGAAACCTGCACCGGGTGGACCTACAAGACGAGCCAGCGGGAGGAATCGATCGCGAAGTACCGCGAGTGGTACGAGACGCTGGCCGACGGGAAGACCTGGTACCTCGGCGCCCACATCGGCAAGGGAACCAGCCGCGACCCGCGGCACACCATCCGGATTGGATTCGTGCGCGACGAGGAAGACAACCGCGTGATCGTGGGGTTCATCGGCCTGCACCAGCGAAACCGGCAGTCATGAGAACAGGAAGACCGGGACACACGCTGCAGGACGGCCTCAAGGCCGTAAGCCCCGCGACAGCGCGGGCGGAGCGAAGCGACGCGCTTTGGCGTCGGCGAGCACACGCGCACGCTGTCGGTCTGACGCCGCCGCCGGCACGCGCCCCGGAACGCCTCGAACGCTTCGGTCTGCACCCGGTCCCGGCCGGCCAGGATCTCCTTGACCGCAAGCGACGTGTTATCGAAGACGACGCGAGCCGTTGCGCCCCCGAAATAGAGGAAGGCGGACTCGATGCCGTCGAGCAGCGACTCGAGCCGCTCGACCGGGTACGCCTTGGCGAAGTACGCGTTCGAGTACGGCAGCGTCGCCACCAGGTACTTGACCTTGCACGGCGCCCCGGCGAGGTCGACCCACGTTTCCCCGAAGTCGACCTCCATCGTCGCGCCGGGAAGCGCGCTGCGGTGCACGAAGGCCTCCTTCGTTTTCACCTCGCTCTTCAGCGCCGCAACGTAACGGCGTTACAGTGCGCTGGGAGACCGGCCCAGCCAACGGCAGCAGCAACCGCCGGACCCGCTTCGCGGTCAACCGCAGGTCGTCGCGCAGCCACTCCTCGATCTGCTTCCGCCAGGGGGCCAGACTCCTGACCCGCTGCGGCGACATCCGCACCGGCGGTGTCGGCCGGCCTATGGCCCGCCGGACCGTCTTGACGTCCAACTTCAACCGCCGCGCGATTTCCTTCTTCGGCACACCCTCCACCAGATGTAGGTGGCGGACTTCGGCCCACTGAGACATCCTGATCACCTCCGCGTCCTTCTGGCTCTGTCGCGACGAGACGACCCTGTCTCGCCACCCGGGTGAACCGCCTCCTCCGGGACCTGCTCCTGGAAGAAGGGGGCGTCTGATCATCGCCAGGGAATCCGCTGTTTCCGGGTGCTCAGGGGGTCCCTGTACCTGTCCGTAGCTGGCCCAGGTGGTCTCGTAGAATCCCGACCGGAATTGCACACGGAATTGGTCATGGCCACGCGCGGGTGTTCATGGAATCCCTTTGGCAACAAGGCGGTTATCCGGAGTTGGCGGATTCCGCACCGGACGCCACGCTTCCGGCGTCGCCACTTGGCGCGCCGTCTGGTCGGCGTCCGGTAGGAACGAACGCGAGCCCCGGCTGCGTGGCGACCACGATGTCGGTCACGCTGTCGTCGCCATCCCCGGTCGGATGCAAGGTTGATGAAGGCATCGCCGTCGTCGCGCTTGAACTGCACCCGAGCCTGTCCGAAGGGGATCCGGGGGACGGAACGGCCGGCGGACCGGGGCGTGTCCCCCGGCTCGCCGTTCCGGGCGTGGGGTCAGCTCGCCGCGGCTTCCGCGCCGGCGGTCGCCAGCGAACGGAAGTCGCGCCGCGGCGCCAGCTCCTCTTCCAGGAGCCGGAGGCTGAAGGCGGGTTGCTTGCCGATCGCCAGCAGGGATTCGACGATGCGCGCGGGCTGCCCCCAGTCGTTCCACATGACGCCGTCCAGCGACTGCATGGCGATGCGGTCGGATGCCCGTTCGAGCAGCTCCGAGGAGAAGTTGACCCGCGGCATGGTGTCGTACACCTCGTCGAGCACAGCGGTCTCCCGCGGCGTGCCGATGGCCGCCTGCAGCACCGTGAAGAACGGCGTCAGATGCGGAAGCCGCTCGCAGGCGAGCTCCCACAGGGTGCGGGCGCGCGCCACCAGGACGAGGGTGTTCCACAGGGCGCCGCGCTCGTAGAGTCGGGCCGCTTCCGCCGGAGCCGGCTTCTCGACGAAGGACTCCACGGCGAACACGCGGTGCGCCGGCTGGCGTCCGAGGTCGTCGGACGGAACGATCCAGCCGTACTCGTCCTCGACGTCGGTCGGCGCGGCCCCCAGCAGCAGGATCCGGTCGCCGAGCCGCTCGGCGGCCAGAATCGCCACTTGCACCTTCGCCACGAACCGCCACTCCGGGTACACGAAGTGATCCGACGGGAGGATGACCACGGTGGCGTCGGGGTCGCGGTGCATGGCATGCACCAGCCCCAACAGCACGCCCGGCGCCGTGTCGAGATTGGCCGGCTGCTCGATGAACGCGCCGTCCGTCGCACGCGGCGCGCGAGTGCCGAGCACGTCGTGGTGGTGCCGTCCGACGACCGTGAGGATACGGCTCGGGTCGCACAGGCAGGCGGCCCGATCGAGAGTGTGGTCGAGCATCGATCGCGTCCCCGCGAACGTGCAGTACTGTTTTGGAACGTGCCGGCCAAGCCAGCGCTCGGTCAGCGGCCGCAGACGCATACCATCGCCGCCGGCCAGCACGACCGCCATCGGTTGTGCCATGGACGTCATCATTGCTTCCTTACCTTCACCTTCCGCTTTGTTTCGTTTCCCGGATCTGCCGGGAAGACGTCGTGCAATTCAACAATCGTGTTGCAGGCGACGCGACGGTCCACACAAATGTCGTAGCCCAGCCCCCGCCGCGCCGCCCGTGTTCAAGCGGTACGAATGAACTCCGGCGCAGACTCCTCCTACGCCGACTCGGACCCGTTCCGCAGCTCACGCTCCGCCTGCAGCCAGTCGTCGAGGGGACCGCCCGAGCCCTGTCGTTCGAGGGACAGGAAGTAGGCGCGCTCGGCAATCTGCGCGTCGGTCGGCTCGGGCGCCGCCGCCGCCTCGATCATGCCGGCCGCTTCGATTGGCCCGGTCGCGGTTGTCGTTTCCACGGGCGCCGCCGCGACCGGCTTCACCGCGGTGCGGCGGGTGGTCTTCCGCGGTGCGGTCTTCCGCGTGCGCTTGACGGTCCCTGTCGACTGTGTCGTTCGTTTCGCCATACTCCTCAAGTTCCTCCAACACGCCATCCAACGCAGAGCCGCCGCGCCAACGGCTCCGCGGCATTCGACCGGCGCGGCACCTCGACCACCGCGGGACGCGGGGTCTGAAACCGGCCAGCGTCAACGCTACCGCCGCCGTATGTCCAGAAGGTGTCGCGCGCGTTCCGTTCCTGTTAAACCCGTACCGAAATGCAAAGCGTTCGAGCGGCGCCCACGACAGCGCTCATGAGCAAGAGTCGTGCCGCCACCGCCGAGTCCGGCTGCCCGAAGACCGGAACAGTCGCCCTGTCAAGCAGATACGGTCTGTGGCGCCGGGCCGCGCGGCGCGTCACTCCCGCGCACGAAACCACAACAATGTCAGCGCGACGAACTGATGCGACATTCTTGTGCCTAGTCTCACCACGGACTTTCTGGCCGTGAGAACCAGCCACGCGCGCTTTGCCGAGCCGACCTGTCCTGAAACCGGAGCTGTCCGGGAAGGGATCGCCAGCGGGTGTTCGTCAGTCCTGTTTCAAGAATAGCACGCCGAGCGGCGGCAGCGTGAGCCGGAGGGAGAACGGGCGTCCGTGAAACGGTGCTTCCCCGGCAACGACGTGCCCGCCATTGCCAAGACCGCCGCCGCCGTAGCACGACGCATAGCTGTTCAGCCGTTCGCGCCAGGAGCCGCCGTGCGGCACGCCGACCGGGTAATCGTGCCGCGCGACAGGGGTGAAGTTGCAGACGACGACGAGCGGCTCCCCGCCGCAGCCGCGGCGGAGAAAGCTCAGGACGCTGCTGCCGCGGTCGTCGCAGTCGATCCACTCGAAGCCGGACGGCTCCGCATCCAGCTCGTACAGGGCCGGCTCGCCGCGGTAGAGCAGGTGCAGATCCCGCACCCACCTGCGCAGACCGGCGTGCAGCGGTCTGTCCAGCAGGTGCCAGTCGATGCTCTCGGCGTGCGTCCATTCCTGTTCCTGCGCGATCTCGCCGCCCATGAAGAGGAGCTGCTTGCCGGGGTGGCCGACCATGAAGCCGTAGAGCAGCCGCAGATTGGCGTGCCGTTGCCACCCGTCGCCCGGCATGCGCGCCAGCAGCGAGCCTTTGCCGTGAACGACCTCGTCGTGCGACAGCGGCAGGATGAAGTTCTCGCTGAAGGCGTAGATCAGGCTGAAGGTGAGCGCGTCGTGGTGGTGGCTGCGATGGACCGGTTCCTTCGAGATGTACTCGAGCGTGTCGTTCATCCAGCCCATGTTCCACTTGAAGCCGAATCCGAGCCCGCCGGCGTCCGTCGGGCGGGTCACCAGCGGCCAGGCGGTCGACTCCTCGGCCACCATCATGATGCCGGGGTGCTCCGCGTGGACGCTCTCGTTCAGGCGCCGCAGGAAGTCGACGGCGTCCAGGTTCTCGTTGCCGCCGCGGGCGTTCGGCACCCACTCCCCGGCCTCGCGCCCGTAGTCGAGGTAGAGCATCGAGGCGACGGCGTCCACGCGCAGGCCGTCGAGGTGGTACTTCTCGAACCAGAAGAGCGCGCTCGAAATCAGGAAGTTGCTCACCTCGCGGCGGCCGTAGTTGAAGATCAGCGAGCCCCAGTGAGGGTGCTCTCCCTGCCGCGCGTCCGCGTGCTCGTAGAGACAGGTGCCCTCGAAACGGGCCAGGCCGTGGGCGTCCTTCGGGAAATGGGCGGCCGACCAGTCCACGATGACGCCGATCCCGCGCCGGTGCAGCGTATCCACCAGCTCCATGAACTCCTGCGGGGTGTCGAAACGACTTGTCGGTGCGAAGTAGCCGAGCGTGCCGTAGCCCCACGACTCGTCGAGCGGGTACTCCGCGACCGGCAGCCGCTCCACGTGCGTGAAGCCCAGATCCGCGACGTGGTCGGCCAGCCGGCCGGCGATGTCCCGGTAGGTCAGCCAGCCTCCTACGCCGGGTACCCGCATCCACGAGCCGAGATGCGCTTCGTAGACCGCGAACGACGCGTCGTGCGCGTTGCGGGCCGCGCGCGAGGCCATCCAGTCCGTATCGCCCCAAGCGTAGCCGGACAGGTTTTCGGCGTGATCTGATGCTTGCAAAATGAGGGGATGCATGAGGGCGGGCACACCGGTCGAACTCGGGGTACCTGTCGCCATTATCGAAGACCAGTATGGATTAATCCTTCACCACGAGGTCCTGTGGGAGGGTGAGGATGTGGACGTGGCAGTGTCGATGGTGCAGGAAGCGCAGGCACTGTATCCGGAGTTGCGGGCGTGCAGTTTCGACCGGGGCTTTCATAGCCGCGACAATCGGGTCCGCCTCGATGCGCTGCTTGACGTCAATGCGTTGCCGGGGAGAGGGTATCTTTCAAGAGCCGACCGGGAACGGGAAGAGGAGGAGTCGTTTGTTGCCGCGCGGCGTGCGCATCCGGCGATCGAGTCTGCCATCAACGGGTTGGAGCATCGGGGACTCGACCGAGTTCGCAGCCATGGTGCGGACGGCTTCGCGCGTACGGTTGCCTTGTCGGTGCTGGCGGCCAACCTGCATCGCATCGGGTTGATCCTGCAGAAGCGGGAACGCAAACGACAACGACTCGTCGCCTGACCAACCGGCCCTGATAACCAAGCTGGATTCCGAGCCGCCAAAGAGACGGCACGGTCCTCCTGTCCTTGGAAACAGGACATTCGGGCTGATTTGCTGCCCTTCGCTATCCCGCAGCTCGTCAGGCGCCTCCGTCGCCGCCGGTTCGTGCCGAAATCAGGCTCTCCTGAAACAGGTGTGGGTGGGTTGAGGCCGATCCGCGGGGCGACGAGATAAGGCCCTCACTTCGCTCGGATCGCGTTCACCACGCACGGTCGGTCCCGGCCGTCAACCCGCTTCGCGGGTCCTCCGCTGCGCTGCGGTCCTTCGGATGACTGCCGCGACCGACCGTGCGGGAGGCCCTTGCGGGCCAGCCGGAAGGCTGGCCCTTGCTCGACTGGCTGAAAGTGCGACGCCAGCGCGCCGCTCCGCTGTCGCGGAGGACCGCCGGCAACGCCCGCACCGGGATCACGTCCCCAGGCTTGGCGGGCGCGGTCTCGAGCGGCGCAAGCGGTTGCAAACGCACGGGGCTTCCTGGTCTCATTGGGGGTTACCAAGCCGACCAACAAGGAGGAGGAAAGCCCCATGCGTCTGACCACGGTACTACGGCGGCTGTTGGGTGTCATGCGGATGCACGTCAAGGATGCGCATCTGGGGAACACGGGGCCGTTGACGGTGCTGGTGCGGCCATCGTGGCGTCGGTCGCGGTGCGGGGTATGCGGCCGGCGGGCGCCGCGCTATGACCGGCGACCGATGCGGCGGTGGCGGCATGTGCCGTGGGGGGCGACGCCGGTGTTGTTGCAGTATGCGCCGTGGCGGGTGTCGTGCCGGCAGTGCGGGGTGCGGGTGGAGGAGGTGTCGTGGGCGTCGGGCCGCAGCGTGTTCACGGCGCCGTTCGAAGAGTTGACAGCGTATCTGGCACAGGTCACGGACCGGACGACGGTCAGTCGGGTGCTGGGGATTTCGTGGCAGGCGGTGGGCAGCATCGTCGAGCGGGTGGTGTCTCGGCAGATGGACGAGAGTCGGTTCGACGACCTGCGTCGGATCGGCGTCGACGAGTTCAGCTACAGGAAGCGGCATCACTACCTGACGCTGGTGGTCGATCACGACCGCCAGCGGGTGGTGTGGGCCGGCAAGGGGCGCAGCGCACAGACGCTGGAGGCGTTCTTCGACCGGCTGGGACCGGCCGGGTGCGAGCGGCTCGAACTGGTGACGGCGGACCTGGCGGCGAGCTGGCAGAAAGCACTGCGAGCGCGGGTGCCGCACGCGCGGGTGGTTTTCGACCGGTTCCACGTTGAACGTCTCGCCTCCGACGCGGTGGACGACGTGCGGCGGGCGGAGCAACGGGGAGCGGACGCGAATACGGCCAAGACGCTGAAGGGGTCGCGCTATTGCCTGCTGAAGCACCCGAAGCGGCTCAAGCCGGGCGAGAAACGGCGCCTGGCGGCGGTGCGCCGGGCGAATCGCGCACTCGACCGCGCCTACGAGTTGAAGGAGTACCTAGCGAGGATCCTGGAGCAGACCACGCCCGACGATGCCCGAGAGTTGCTCGACCAGTGGCTGGAATGGGCGTCGCGGTCGCGCTTGGCGCCGTTCGTGAAGCTGGCGCGGACGATCCGCAAGCACGCGGTGGGCATCCTCGCCTACCTGGACACGCGGATGACGAACGGGCCGGTCGAGGGCATCAACAACAAGCTCCGGGTGATCGCGCGCCGCGCCTACGGTTTCCACTCGCACGGTGCGCTCATCTCGATGCTGTTCCTCTGCTGTGGAGGCATCGAACTGGCGCCGCCCCTACCCACACGCGTTTAAGGAGACTCCGAAATCACGCCCAGGATGCCACGAATTGGCGCAAATCTCAGCCCGAAACGAGGGTTTTCTGGCTGACACTAACTAACGCGCTTGCAGACCGCCTCTGATGCGCTGGAATGTATACACGTGTGCTTTGTTGTCCCGTTCCTCTTTCATGTGAACTAGGTACATATTCTCATCGTTGACCAGCTTGATATTATGGCAATTGAGAAGGTTGATTACCTTGGTGCGCCACGCAGGGATGCCGGCGATGAGGCCATTATAGTCGATCGCCTTCCCAAAAGGATTAGTAGCGTGCATCAAGGTGCCGCACACTTTGTTGTAGAGATGCCTAAAGTCGTCTTTCGACAGGAAATCCCCAACCCGATCTTGGAGATTTGATTTCACCCGCGGGTCCTGTGACGGTACCTCAATGATGGGACGCGGATAGAAATCCGGGTTGATTCTCCCTATATCTCTCAGGAGGTCGTCCGCGTTCCAATAGCGTCCTAGCCTCTTGGGAGAGTACAGTTGCTCCATGGCAGCTCTGTTTGCAACGAGTGACGCCATGGCAATTAGTTCGAGCATCTTTCTCAACTGGAGGTAAACCAGCTCCACGGCTGCTGGCATGTAGACTACGTCGAGCTGCCTACTAATGACGGCATCGACGACCTCCGTCCTACGCTTGACGGCCTCCATCTGGTCCGCGTACTTGGACTGCATGACTTCTTCCATAGGAGCTATCCCTCCACGTTCCCACGTGAGCCTGATTCTACTTCGGCGGTTCGGACCAGAATCCCTTTCCGGTCCGCGCCGCCGACCCTGCTGGCGCATCAGTGCCAGCGCGTGGGCAACGTCGCGGCGAGCGTCCGGTAGTCCGCGTGGTTGAAGGCGTCGCGTAGCGGGCCGAAGGTCTTCTGCCAGCCGGGCGGCGCGATGTACGATGGTTGAGATGCGGCCTGCTGACGATGCTTCGGTCAGTCGTCCGCGGGCGCCGCACGGACAGCGTACCGGCGGACCGCACGCCCCCGAGGGCATCACCACGATAGGACAGGCCGTCGTCATCGAGGGCGAGATCAAGGGGGGCGAGGATCTCGTCATCGACGGCACGGTCGAGTGAACGATCGAGCTGCCGCAACATGTCCTGACAGTCGGTCTAACCGGCAGGGTCAAGGCGCAGTCTGTCGGCGAAGGCGGTCGTGATTCTCGGCAAGGTGAACGGGAGAATCCAGGCAAGCGAGCTGGTGCGTATCGGTGAGGCCGGCTCGGTCGAAAGTACGATCTCGGCTCCGCGGTTGGTTATGGCCGATGGCGCGCGCTTGCAGGGCCGCGTGGACGTGTAGGCCTTGGGCCGGGAAACACATTCGCCGCCGGCCGGGCTGCCCATTTCGGGGCTACGATGTTCGTGTGTGACCGAGCTTCCCTCGGTCGCCCTGACGCGGCGGTTCCTGGCACTGTGCGACCACCACGGCTCGGAGAATCTGGTGGCCAAGCTCGTCGCCGTGGGCCGCGCCACCGGTGTTCCAGGGCTGCCTTGCCAACAGAGGACCCCGTGAAGTAGATACTCAACTCCAGTCTCGGGCCGCCGGAAATGGCCAGTTTTGAGGTGTCCACAAATGGCCGGGTTTGACCCGTCCACTGAGGACCAGGGCGCTCGCTCACGTACGCAGTGGCCGCATTGAGAGTCTTGGCGACTGGCTGTCACAGCTTCAATGATAGAGGGCTATGGTGCGATGATCACGTATATCGAACCTTGGATCGCCAGTTTCATCGGGCGGATGGTGCTTGCATATGCACTCCTTGAGGGCATCCATGCGTGCGCTGCGTGACACCGTACCCTTGTTGCCGTCGTACTCCAAATATACAAAGGCCGGCGGGTCTGGGTACCACGGTGTGAGAATTTGAGTCAGCAACCCAATTGCCGTGGAGGCAAGGACCCCATTCGACCACACAACCTGTGGGCGGCTGCCAGCAGCACCGTAGCGCTTGGCTTCCTCCTTGAGGCGTTCATCAGTGATAAAGCTACAGCAGCGCAAGCATGGTGCGCCTGGGGTGGAAAGGATGACCTGTCCGCTGACCAAGAAAGTCGTCCAGCAGTCCCGCCCAAGACCCACCAGCGGGCTCAGCGGCGAGAGACCAGGATTCGCCGTTATCAGACTCCCGCAAGCCCGCAGCGCCAGACCGGAGCGCCGGCCGGTGGACATGGACCGTCGCCGCGGGCGTAGGACCGCGACGACGGATCGCGCCGGCCGGCGCCCGAACTCAAGGTGTCCTCGTCAACGCCTTCGAAGCAGACGCCAGGCGGTCGGCCGCCTCGGCGAGCTTCCGCAGGTCAGGCTTCACCGGCCCGCCCCTCGACTCCCGCCGCTGCAGCCGCCCACACCGCCTTGGTGTATTCATCGCAGACTTCCCGGTGTGCCGTACGAAGATCCGAAAACTTCCGCCGTTTAGCAGTACCATCAGCCATGGCGTGCGGCCCCCTTTCGGGCCGCGTCGTCAAGGGGTCGGCGACGGCTTAGATCCCGTCGACCGATCCCGATTCCTACAACAGCTCTCCCAGCACGACGCGGCCGTTGTCGCGGCCCGCGTAGCTGGGCGCAGTCGCTGGCGACGACCGACGAACAGCGGGTTGTTTGTAGGGGGACCGATGAGTGACGCAACAGACGCCTACCGAGAGCTTGTACAGCGCGAGCGAGGAGGGTGTCCCGCCAGTAGTTGAAAGTCGGCAGCGACAGACACACATTACCCCGCCTTCTGCAATTCGGCAAGGGCGCCATTCTCTTCGTCGAGGTGCGCCTTCAGCATCCAGAGATGCTCATAGCCCGTGATGCGGCGATAGTGCTTCTCCGTCTCTCGGAACGTCACCGCGGCCCACCGCACCGCCATCTCCTCGCTCTGCCAGCGACTCACCCGATTCGTGTGCTGGCGAACGCCCGCGTGCGACGAGTCGATGATGTTCGTCGTCGTCAGGCAGCGGCGCAGCGGCTTCGGCAGCCCAAGGCGATTGACCGTGAACAACTCCGAGAGCCCTTCGCGCAGGCTCGCCGCCGCCGACGGCCACTCCCGCTCCAGCCACGAGGCGTACTGCTCCAGCTTCCGGATGCCCTCGTCGGCGTCCAGCTTCCACGCCGCCCGAAGCGTCGAACGCGCCTGCTCGTGCTGCTCTTTCGGCAGATGACCCAAGACGTTCCTTACCTTGTGGTTTCTACAACGTTGCACCAGGTTCGCCGACCCGAACACCCGCCCGATGGCCTGCCGCAGCGCCTTGGCGCCGTCGATGACGAACAGACGCCGCCGGTCAGCCCGCAGGCCCCGCGTCACCAGATCTTCGAGCAGGCCAGCGGTGACCTCCGTGTTCTCCGATGCCCCGCCGCAAAGCCCCAGCACGTGCTTACGACCATCCGCATCCACACCGACCGCCGCCACCACGTGGTAGTTCCCGAACACGATCCCGTCGAGGTAGACGACCAGCACGTCCAACTTGCCCAGGTCCCGTTCGGCCAACTCCTTCAGAACGCGCGTCCCCGCCTCGATGGTCTCCCGCGAGACCTCCGACTTGCTCACCCCCACCTGGTCGGCCAGCGCCGGCAGCACCTTCTCGTACTTGCGCGTCGACACGCCCTGCAGCACCAGCTCCAGCATCCGGTCGGCCAGTGGCTGATCCGCCTGCAACGCCGTATACGCCGGAATCTCCACCTCGCCCGGCTCATCGGCCCGCGGCCGCTTCTTGCGCAGCCGCGGCTTGTCGACCCGCAACTGCCGCTCCTTCAATGCCACACGTCCCGCCTGCACCCCGTGCCAGTACAGATCCCGGTCGGCGTCGCGCCGTCCCTGCTCCTTCGGCCCCGCCACCTGCTCGGCGCTCATCCGCAGGACGGCCTCGATGGTCGCCCGGCCCATCACGTCGATCACCTCGTCGATGGCTCGCTCGCCCTTCTCCAGCAGTTCGACCAGCGGGATCAGCAGTTGCCCGTCCTTCGCCAGCCAGTCCGCCAGTTCCCGGCGGTTCGGCGTGGACGCGCCCGAAACGACCTTGTACGGTTTCTTCATCGGTGGCCTCTCCTCCTTTTGAACACACCCGACTGATACCACAGCCGGGCAGGAGTCGCCACCGACTTTCCACTACGCTTGGGGCACCCTCCGAGCGAGTCCGCGAGGACACGTATCTCGACGACGGCGCCCCGGAGGATGTTGAGTATCTACGCGCCCGCGGCTCGACGCGAGCGAGCGAGCATGCTGCGATCTGGCTGTTCCGGGATGGTTCCAGTCTCCGGCGCGGCGCCCGGGGGAGGCTGTACACGGCCTGACTGCGAGGGTTGCGCGATGGTTCGCGCGGGCGCGTCCGGGCGCCCGCTGTGTGGGCGTGGACCAGCTTGCGCCGGGGCGCTTACGGGGGTGCGGGTGGGCTGCGCAGCAGTAGCCGCGTGGTCTCTGCTCGGGGCGTCGTGGGGGCGAATCAGACTCCCACCTACTCTCACCACCACCACCATTTTCTCTTTTCCGCTCCCCCTCCCGTGGTTTATGTCGTGTCCGCGCAGGTGTTCGATAGAGCGCGGGGGCTGTGAGGCCGGTGGCGGGGGGTGTTGCAGGACGCTTTCGGTGGGTGTTCAGACTGCGAACACCGGCCTTTCGGGTCCCAGCGGTCCTGCGGACATGTACGCGTTGCCCGTCCTGGTTCTCAGGTTCTCGGGGATTTCGGTCAGGAACGGCGATGGCTCGGTGGGGCGCTGCCGTGCGCCGTGCCCAGTGACGGCTGGCACGCTGAGGTACAACTCGGACCGGGCGCGTGTCATGCCTACATACGCCAGCCGGCGTTCTTCTTCCACGGCGCTCTGGTTGTCGTCGGCGGAGACGAGTGTGCCGCGGTGCGGCAGGTGCTCGGCGTCGAAGCCGCCGATGACGACCGTGTCGAACTCGAGCCCCTTGGCTCCGTGGAGAGTGGACAGCGTCACGCGAATGTCGGCCGCGCCGGCGCGCTTGGGCGCGCGCATCGACCGACAGTGTTCCAGGAACTCCGCGAGGACTTGCAGGCGCTCGTCGGGGCCTGCCGTGTGGGTTTGTCCGGCGTCGCGGCGGAAGACCGCGGCGTCGAAACCGAGCTCGGCCAGGTTGTCGAGCCGGTCGGCCGCGTCGGGGTCGCCGGAGGCTGCGACGGCCTGATGGTATCCGGTCTCGTGGAGCACGATGTCGACGAGGTCGTCGAGCGGCAGCCGCCGGGCGGCGGCGGCGAGCACCGTGGCGAGCTCGAAACGCAGCCGCAGGTTGGCGGTGTGGCGGTCGGGCAGCGTTCCGGTGCGTACGGCCAGCGCCGCGCGGCTCCAGAACGTGGGTGCGCGCATGCGGTCGATCTGCGCGGCGGCCTTCTGGCCGGTGCGCGGGTGCGGCGGCAGGTCGACGAACCGGCGCATCGCCTCGTCGTCGGTGTCGGGGTTGGAGGCGGCCTGGAGGCAGGCGAGCGCGGCGCCGATTTCCGGCCGGTCGTAGAAGCTCTTGTCGCCGGTGATCCGGTACGGGATGCCGGCCCGCTTGAAGGCGGTTTCGAAGGCTCTCGACTGCGCGTTGGTGCGGTAGAGGATCGCGACCGACCCGTTGTCGCGTGCGATTCGCGCGGCGGCGCGGCTGACGGCGAAGCTCGCCTCGGCCGTCGGGTCGGCTGCGTTGTGGACGGCCGGGGGCAGTCCCGGTGGGTTGGCCGAGCCCAGGCGGTGGTCGAGACGGTTGGCATTGTGGCGGATCATCGCGGTGGCGGCCTCGAGCAGGCGCGCACTGGAGCGGTAGGCGAACTGCAGGTCGATCCGTCGTGCGGCGGGGAAGTCGCGCTGGAAGCTCATGATGTTCGCCAGCTCGGCGCCCCGCCAGCCGTAGATCGCCTGGTCCGGGTCCCCGACCACGAACACGTCGTTATGTCCCTCGGCGAGCTGGCGAACGAGGACGTACTGCGGGAGGTTCGTGTCCTGGTACTCGTCGACCAGCACGCGCGGGAAGCGGTCGCCTGCGGCGCGGCGCGCGTCGGGGTGCTCATGCAGCGTGCGGACCGTGGCGAGCAGCAGGTCGTCGAAGTCGAGCCCGTTGGCCTCGGCGAGCGCGGTCTGGTAGGCGGCGCAGAGGCGTGCGTTGCGCACGGCGTGCTCGTCCCCGTCCCAGTTGTCGGGGGTCGCAGCCACCTGCATGCGGTTCTTGATGACGCTCATTCGGTGCAGCAGCGCCTGCGGCTTGTGGACCCGGGTGTCGACGTTGGCGTCGAACATGCACTGGCGCATGACGTTCATCCGTTCTGTCTCGTCGACGATCCGGAAATCGGCGGGCATCCCGATGGCGGTGCCGTGCTCGCGGAGCAGGTTGCCGCACAGGCGGTGGAAGGTGGAGATCCACACGGCTCGCGCGTCGCCGGCGGGGAGCATTGTGCGCAGCCGTTGCGCCATCTCGTTGGCCGCCTTGCGGGTGAAGGTGAGCGCCGCGATGCGGGCGGGCTCGCTACGGCCGGTGCGCACGAGGTGGGCGATGCGGGCGCAGATCACGCGGGTCTTTCCGGACCCGGGGCCGGCGATGACGAGGATCGGTCCGTCCGGGGCGGTGACCGCTTCGCGCTGGCGTTCGTTGAGCGTGGCCAGGAGCTGTTCATGGTCGTACCGGGCGGTGGATCTGTCTGGAACGGCGTGGGCATGTCGGATGGGATGGTACGGGAAGAGGAGGAGGGCGGACGATCGCCGACTTGGCCGGACACGCCGAGGTCAGTCCAGAGGACATGCACGAAGCAGCGGGACACTGCGAGTTGCTGCGCGAGACGCGAAGCTGAGGCCAACGCGCCTCAAGGCGCCGCTCAGCAGCCGGGGCGAAAGCGGTTGGGGCATGGCGCGGCCGCCGTCGACGTGATCGTGTCCTTTCACACGTCACACGCGGGGTAGCGACTGGCCAGCGTCCCTCGTAGCGAGCTGCCCTGCGCTGGACCGACGTCGGACGGCCTGCCGAGCTGCTACCGGCTCGCGAGCGGGGTGTGTCGTCTCCACGGCGGCTCGACCCCACGGTTACCGGTGTCACGGTCGAAGGCGCTTCGCCGTGTCGGCGCGCGCGACCGTGACGGATCGAAAAGAAGTGACGATCTCGAACCGACCGAGTGACGATGGGAAGTCAAGAATGCTCCGGATCGTTCGCGGCGTCTGTGCGAACGTGAATGGCTGACGGGAAGAGGGAACCGATGACGGAAGATGTGCCGGAACTGCCAGGTGGCGAGCGTGCAGCCATGGAGCCGACAGGTGGTGCGTTCGGCGTGGACAGTGGTTCGGAGGCGGCGCGGCGGTACGACGTGGACCGGACGCGGGGAACGTCGGGAAGGTGCTCCGCGTGCGGGTTCGAGAGTCTCGCGGTGCTGGATGGCAGGTGCGCTCTGTGCCGGGACGTGGCGACGGGAGGCTCATGATGAGCCGGCGCCGCCGGATGAACGCGGCGGCGTCACGGCCGGCCATTGTCCGGGCCCGCGCTCGTCGGAGACGCTGGCCGCTGGCCGTGTGACCCGGGCCGCTTTGCTCGCACCCTTTGATCTGACCGACAGCTGGCTGGACCGTGTCCTCGCTCACGATCGTCTCCGCGTGGTCGTGATCGAGAACGGCCGACGACAATACCCGTTCGGCGGGACCACCGACACATGGACGCCAGCGTACAGGATGGCGCTGTACGTCTTCGGCATCGAGAGCCCGCTGACTGCCTGCTCGCCGAGTTCGGCCAGTGGGGGCACGTCCTGTTCGCCAACGGGTACACCGGAGCGCCGACCATGGCGTCGACTTCGTAGCCGTCGCGGCCGGCTGGTCCGCGCGGCCGGACGCCGAGACGGTTCCCGCGTGGCGGAAGGACAGGGTTGGTCCCGCTGTCACGTTCTGCGGGCGATGGACACCGGCAGCGTCCCATTGTCCCCGTGCGGCTATCCCATGCGCTTCGCGCTCCTGATCAGCACGCCGGCACGCCGGGGTCCGGGGCGCGCCGACCATCGTTGACATCGCCGGCGACTCGGCAGCGTGATCCCGTTCACGTCGATGCCTTTACGGGTGCTCGGGCTCGTCGATCCGAGCTGGTCGGCTTTGAGTCGTCTCGAGCAGCCAGACATGGAGCGCCTTGACGGTGGTGAGGAGTTGCTCGAGGGTGTACGGCGTCTTGTGAGGCTCGACACTGGTCTCGCCTTCGAGCGGGGCCTCGTCGGCAGCGTGAATGATCAGCATCCAAGGGATCATGGGAACGGGCACGGGCCAGAGCGCGGAGGCCACCGGTTCCTTTGGCGCATCGGGAAACCTCTCCCACCATGCTTTGAATATCGCGTCCCACGGCTCCGTGTGAATGCACTCGAGGAGCATCATGTCGTCGACGTTGTTCGCGTGCCATTCCCGTATCGCGATGGGGCACAACGCCTCCTCCTCTTCCTTCCAACGCAGCGACCGGCCGTCCATGGGGGACTCGAACGGCTCCTCCGTCTCGGGATCCGCGGCGCGGATCCGCTCGGCCGTCGGCGGGGCGGCGGTGCCGATGCTGCCGCGCAAGCCGATACAGGGCGCATGAGACCACTTGACACCGGGAATGGTGGAGATCTCGTCGATCAGATCGAAGGCCGTGTCGGTGCCGAGAATCGTGTCGGCAAGGAGTTCGCTTCGAAGATCGATCCTCGCCATTGGGAACATTATTATTATCGACGGAATGGCGGGAACGGAATCCGCGATGGAGCAACCGAAGTAGAGTCGGCGAACTTCCTCGCGTTCTCGGCGGTGGTGGTCCGGTACCGCTGGCGGGCGACGTCGCTGACGTAGGGCTGCGGCAGGCCGACGGCCTCCGCGACGGTCACCTGCGTGACTCCCGCCACCGAGATCGCCTCGCCACGGCGTTGGTGCTTTTGGCGCGGAGCCAGAAACGCGAGCTGCTGCTCGGTCAGCATCTCGAATCGAGCTACACGTTTCGGATCGTGCCCTGGTTCGCAACGGGATGCCACGGTGGCTCTCGGCGACAGCGCCCTGGCCAAGGCCCACGAGGGTCCGATGCGAATTCGGCGATCAGAGTCCAGCGCATCCCGTCGAGCCTGCAGAAACGACTCGACGGCGGGAACAACCGGTGCACGTCACGTCACTCCTCCGCCTTGGCCTCACGCCGCGATGCCCAGTACTTCCGCATCCGGTCAGCAACCGCTTGGCGCTGTTCCTCGGTCATTGTTCGCTTCCGCTTGGCGACCACCTTGAGTGACTTCTTCTTGCCGCGCCCGGCGGGCGCAGGGGCATCCGCCCCTTCGAGCGCCTCGATCGCACGCTGTATCGCGACGAGCTGAGTCCTGAGCGATTTCTCCTCATCCTTCAGGGCGTCCAGAATTCCGCTTTTCGACATCGTGATCCTGCTTCCTTGGATGCTATCGCGAGACCGTGGCGCCGGACCCCGATCCGTACGCACACCCACGGCCGCCGCCCGGGGCGGCGCTCAGCGTCCGGCGGATACGCGTTGCTGCCGGCGCGCAGCTCCGGATTCCGTCACAGCCGCGCCCGCCTCCTGGAGGTACTCGGCCGCTGCACGCATCTGGGCGGCGGTCCACACCGGCCACTCGCGCCGGTCGGGCAACCCCGGCACGCCAGCCTCGGGCAACCGCTGCCGCTTCGGGCGAACCGTACCGGTCGCACAACGCCAGGAACCGCATCGTCGTCTCGACCGACGGCAACGCGTCATCCTGACCGATGTCGATGTCGCGGTCGTCAACCTGCATCGACAACTTCCCGAACCCGTTATCGGTCATGCCCGACGCCCTCTACATCCCCGGCGCGCCAAGTCTGGGTCGCCCACTGACGGACAACCTCTCCGATCCGCGCTGCTCCGCGCAACACCGCCCCTCCCTCCCGCACCGCATGCCGCCCGGTCGATCGCCGTTCACCGTCGCGCCGGTGAACAGAACTCCCGCCGGGCTTCCCGAGCCCAGGGTCGGCCGGATACGCCGCCTCCAGCCGAGCGATCTCCACCCGAAGTCGCATTACCATCCGTCGGCTCACCGAGCGGTCCGCTCCCGTCACTCCGTCGTCAGCAGCCGCACACCGGTCTCGGTCGTCCCGGGGCCGCCTCGTTCTCGACGGTAGCAGTGCGGTACGGTTGCCGGGCGACATCGCGCACACGTCGGCGTTCAGCACGTTGGCGCGGACGACCACCGCACCGGGTCGACCTTGAAGACAACCTACATCAGCCAGTCGTCCGGATCCGGGTCCTGGAGCATGCGTCGGTGACGGGGACGACCCGCGGTCGCCTTGCTGCGCCTGCAGGGGGTGCGAAGAGGAGCGTGGCGGCCGCGATGATGACGAGGAGGAACGACGCAGCGTCGTGAGACAACGCTTCATCGGCGACCTGCAGACGGTCGTCGCCGCCGAGAGTCCTCGGTCCTGTACCTGTCCGTGGCTGGCCCAGGTGGCCTCGTAGAATCTCGACCAGAATTGCACACGGAATTGGTCATGGCCACCCGCGGGCGTTCATGAAAACCGTTGACGACAAGGCGGCAATCCCAAAGGTGCGGACTCCGCACCGAACGCCACGCACGTTATAAATACGACCCTGAGTCATCAACGCCTGCCGTTCACGCTACAGGATCGGTTTTCCCACAGGCTGCTAGAGGGTGACGGTGTGGGATCACCCGGCGCAGCGGCCGGAGGTGTTCGCTCCTGCTGCAGCGGAGGTCGTAAACTTCCTGCGGGGCGGTGCGCTCCGCAGCGGCCGCCGCAGCGGAGGCTCTGGGCCTCGGACCGTTGGACGCGGGGGCTGATTCAGCAGGGACTGCGGAAATGAGGGATTCGGCGCGGGCATGCCGGACGGGCCGTTCTGGCCGCGGACGCCGGGGGGCATCCGGCCTGCTGGGTGTCGCGCGGGGATGCTGCGACCGGCTACCACGATGGGGCGTAGGCCGAGCTGCTGCGCGTCGCGGCAGCCGAGGACACCACGGCGAATCCGCCACCGGCCGCCGCGGTGGCCGGCGACTGCGCGCGGTCGCGGCGGAAAGGTGGCAGGCGCGCGGGAGCCGGAGTCACCGGGGCCGTCAGAACTTGGGGCCGCGCCGGATTCTCCGGCGCCGGTAGCGGACGCGGTCGTAGATCACGAGGGGTGTGACCTTGGGCAAACAAGCGGCATTCAAGACCAACCCCGTCAACCTGGAAGAACTGCTCCGGGATTGCGGAAGCGGGACGATCCAGCTTCCCGACTTTCAACGCAGTTGGGTCTGGGACGAAGAGCGGATCAAGGGACTTGTCGCGTCAATCTCGCAAGCCTTTCCGGTGGGTGCCTTAATGACACTGGAGGTCAAGCCGGGAGCTGCCGAGACCTTCGCGCGCAGACCAATTCAGGGTGCCGAGGCCGTAGCGGCGAGTGCGGCACCCGACCAGCTCCTCCTCGACGGCCAGCAGCGCATGACCTCACTCTACCAGACCTGCCTTCGATGTGAGGTCGTGCAAACGGTCACGCCCCGTCTCAAGCTCGTGAAGCGCTGGTTCTATATCGACATCCGGAAAGCCATGAATTCGGCGGAGGACCGCGAGAATGCCATCGTTTCGGTGCCCGAGGATCGGCGGATCAAGTCGGACTTCGACCGCAAGATCGATCTAGACCTCTCCACGCCAGAACTGGAATTCCAGAACCTCATGTTCCCGCTGAACCAGGTGTTCGACTGGGATGAATGGCAGGACGGGTTCAACGAATATTGGCTGGAGAGGGACCCCGAGACGCGCAAGCGCTTCAAGCCGTTCAAGGATGAGATCCTGCAGAACTTCAAGGCCTACCAGCTGCCGGTGATCGCGCTTGGCCCCGACACCTCGCACGAGGCGGTCTGCCTCGTCTTCGAGAAGGTGAATACCGCCGGCAAGCCGCTCGATGCGTTCGAGCTCGTCACCGCCATGTATGCCGCCCGCGGGCACCGCCTGCGGGATGACTGGCTCGGGGCCGACGGCCAGCCGGGGTTGCAGACCCGCCTCCAGCTTTACGGCCGCGCGGCCGAGCAGAAGTTCGGCGTCCTGGAGAAGGTCGCCGCGACGGATGTCTTGCAGGCCATCGCGCTTGTGCACGGCGCCAATACACGGGAGGCAGAGATCGCCGCGGGACGCAAGGAGTCCGAGCTTTCCGCCGTCCGGGCCACACGCCAGTCGCTCCTGGACCTGCCGCTCGACGCCTATCTGATGCACCGTGACGCGGTCGAGAGAGGTTTTGAGACCGCCGCACGCTTTCTGCGCCAGAACCACATCTACCGCGTCATCGATCTACCTTATCAGGGCCAGCTCGTTCCTTTCGCCGCCATCCTCGCAATCATCGGGCCCAAGTTCGACCATGCAACGGTGCGCGACCGGCTGGCGCGCTGGTTCTGGTGCGGCATCTTCGGCGAGCTCTACGGCTCGGCCATTGAATCCCGCTTCGCCAAGGACGTTCTCGAAGTTCCCGCCTGGCTCAACGGCGGGCCCGAGCCCGCCACCATCACTGATGGCCGTTTCCGGCCCGAGCGATTGCGCACCCTCCGCACGCGCCTCTCGGCCGCCTACAAGGGTATCCACGCTCTGCTCATGGCCGAGGGCGCGATCGACTTCCGCTCGGGCCAGCCCTTCGGCCAGGCCGTGTTTTTCGACGAATATGTCGATATCCACCACATCTTTCCGAGAAACTGGTGCAAGAATAGGCAGATCGAACCGAAGGCCTTCGACACCGTCATCAACAAGACGCCACTCAGCTACAAGACGAATCGCATCCTCGGTGGGGTCTCGCCCTCAGTCTATCTGGCCCGGCTCGAGGCGGGAGGCAGGGACGCCCCGCCCATCGCGCCGGCTGCACTCGACGAATACCTCGTAAGCCACGCGATGGATCCCGGACTTCTACGCGCCGACGATTTCGTGGGCTTCATGGCGGATCGCGAAAGCCGTCTTCTGGCCATGATCGCGCGGGCGACGGGCCATCCGACGGCTCTCGCGCAGGCAGCGCCCGAGGAAGGCGAAGACGTGCCGCAGGATGACGAAGGGTTCGACCTGCCCGCACCTGGTACCGAGGAGGCCGCATAGTGGCGGAGAAAGTCGATGCCGCAGGTCACGTCGTCGTCGAGCGTTCGGCATCAATTGCTCCGTCCCTTCGAGGGGCCTTCCTAAACCCACGCCCTCTGGGCGTGGTCGGTTAGTGCCCCGCGTCCGAAGTGTCCGAAGTTGACTCGCAGTGGCGAGCAGCATCCGTACCGTCCTGCCCCCTCCAAACCGGCTGCTCTGCATCACGTCGCTCTGGATCTACTGCGAACGCACTTGCGATTCGGGACACTAGCTGAAGACCGCTCAGCGTAGTGGTGCCGGGCCGGGGCCGGCCTCCCACTCGTCCGTCAAAACCGGCCATTTCGTCGGAGGTGTCCACCGACCATTCGCCGACCCGCCACGGCTGGCACGGACCCGAGTGACGCCGCTCCCGCGTCGGCCTCGACCCCTGGGGCATCGTGTCTAGTGGAAGTCGGCGTATCATTGCCTATTGTCTCCGACGCACGCAGTCGGCTTGAGCCGATGATCGAGCGTCCCCGACCGCAATCGCTGATGGGTGCGGCTCTTCTTCGTTGACGGCCCAATCAGTCTCTCCGGCGGCGGCGAGGCAGGAGGCAATTGGATCCGTCAAGGCGTGGTGAGTAGCGGCGGAGGGTCCGGTGGCCGACGGTACTTCTGTCGTCAGCGACCGATGGGGGACTTCCGCTGGTCCTCGCGCGCTTCGTGAGAGGTCTCAGTACGCATCAAGGCTCCGGCTGCCTGCGGCGGCTGAGAACCGCCGCAACTGCAGCCAAGTGTCACCGTGCGCCGGTCGACTCCCATCGGGTCGCGGACCAAATGCCGACAGGCCCTTCGATGAGCCGACGACGAGCACCGCACGCCGCGCCGCCGCTGCCACGTGGATGATGTCGAGTACCACTGTAGCTTCCAGGGCGTACGCGGTGGTGCCCGCGAGGCGGTCGCGATGGTCACGCGGCGGCGCATCTCGACCAAGTAGCGCTCCGGCAGCAGGTTCAGCGCGGCATCGAGCCGATGCAAGCCGTCGTGACCGCGCCGCGCGCAGCCCAGACCCACAACCTGCATCGTGTCGGAGGTCGTTTCGGCGTGGCTTTCGTGCTCGCGCGGCTCCGAGCACTCGACACCGCTGGTGTCCTCGGCCGGACCAGCAGCCTCTTTCGGGCTGCGTTGGTCGCGATGTCCTTGCAGGAGCTTGCGTACCAAATCCTGGCGCCGCCGGTGCAGTTCCCGTTCGAGTTCGCTCTCGCTCATCTGCCGGGCTTCGCTGGACGAGAGGAAGGCTTTGGCATCCGCGAAGACAGCATCGGCCGCTGCGCACGGGGCTCGGCTCCGAAGATCGATGCAAGGGACGCCGGTTCGCGGCACGTCGAATGTACGTCCCTGGAATCCTGTCGTCACAGCCATCGCAGGTCTGCCTCCCTTCCCACGGCACCGTTGCCAGAACGCCGCGCGAATGTCCAGAAGGGAGCGCGCCCGAGGGGGACAGACCGACGGTGTTCGGTACCGTTTCGAGGCTCGGCTGGCCGCCGGAAAGACGCGGGTACGCGCTGGCTTGGTTGCTGTCCCCCCGAAAGGAGCACTGGAGAGACGCATCCGCGGGCAAAAAGGCCCATGAATAGGGCAAAAACTCCTCTACGAAGAAGAGCCGCACCCATCGCCGATCGGTCCCGCGGTACTGGCATCGGGAGTCGCGTGACCTCCCACCAGCTCTGAACGAGCGTGTTCCATTGCTTCCGCCGATGGACCGCGAGGCGAGGCGGGCAGTGAGGTGGGTGCCCGGTCATTGCCCGACGATTCGAACAGGTTGACCGTTACGGACCTCGGTGATGGCCACCCAATTCTCTCCAGTCGTAGCATTCAGGACCCGATAAGCATGCTCTTCGTTGCCTACGTGAGCCCAGAACCAACCCGAGGTGATGAGCATGCACAATGTAGTGATGAGCATGGCCGCCCAGAACCACTCACCTGGGTATCGTGGCCGTCCGTCGTCGTCGATAGGGTTGCCGGCCAGCTGTCCTATTCCGCCGTGCACAAAATCATTGAGTAGCGGCTTGCTTGTGCTCCACCACGGTAGAATGTCCGAGCATCCAGAGCGCCTCTCCATCTGCTGGATATGGACGCGCTTTATACGGAGTGGCTTGTTTGGTATCTTCTTCCAACCGTCGCCATCGCCCTCGAAGTCGGCGAGCATTCCCTGCTTCAGCATGGCTTCCACTGTCGGGCGCAGGAGGGCAAAGCCGGACGCATATAGTGCCGACTTGAATGCGCCGGCTATGGTCTGGGTGTGATTGGTGATGATCTGTGTGTACGAACCCGCGATGGCCTGTTGCTCTGTTGCAGCTCGTTCTCGCCGCAAGCGCCCATCAGGCACGTGCGCGTCGAACAGGCGATCGTAGCGGGCCAAGAGAGCATCCCGGACGATCGAAAACTCGCGGCTCGACGTGTTCAGTTTTGAGGCATTTATCTCGTAGCTCATTTCGCGCAGTGTACCACGTGCCGCAGTCTGACCTTGGCCGAGTCATCTACATGAGCATCCTGGAATGGACCTGTGGCAGGTCCTGGTGCTTGGGGTCCTGAAGCAGGGGCTGGGCTGCGACTTCGGCCGTATTCATGAATTGACGAACCATCACGATACGATACGCGTTCCTGGGCCACAGTGACTTCGGCGACAAAGACGCATTGCGAGTAGAATGCGGCTCTTCTGCGTAGACGGTTTTTCGCCTATATCATAGGCGTTTGTTCCCGCGGACGGAGGGGTACACCGTGGGATACTCTCTTCATGCAAACCGTTAACCGAATGCATATTCAATCACTTACAGGGGGAGTCTCGCTGACGCTGCCTGAATAGTATCCATGTCGGCAGAGAGGCTGTCAGTCGGGCTACTCGTGACTCACAGGATGTGGGGCATCTGGAAGGTGATCCATTTGAATCCACAGAATGCCTGGGTCTACTGCAAGGACATCGAGGGCACACCGAAGGATGCCGTCAAGCAACTGAAGCGGCGCGTCGCCGTCTTGACCACAGCTGCGGGACAGTCAGACAGCTTGCTGGACAACCTACCTCCGATGGTGCGGAACGGCAGAGTCGAAACCCCGCATAGGCTCCGCATCACCGAGAAGCAGGCGGTGGACAGGTTCGTCGCAAAGTTCCCGCGTGCCTTTGATGACCCGGAGTATTGGAAGTACGAGCGCAACTACAAATGGAAGGCTCATCTCCAGGTCGCGACGGAACTGCTGGGCGACCGTGGCCGACGCATCGTCGCGGAGGGGCCGACAGACGCTCTCGTGAACATGCTGCGGAAGCTGCTCCACCTGACGAACCTGTTGGCAACTCAGGAGCTTATTGCTCTGAACGACGCGTTTAGTAGGGACCAGCGGGCCGCACGAAAGTACGCCGAGGCTGTTCTGAAGTTTGTTGACGAGGGCGGAGAGCAGGCATTCTCTGGGCTCGTCGAAGCCACGGGCAGCTTACCCGCTGACCCCGGAAGGGCGCGGGTGCTGACCTGGCCGGTCGTGACGATTCTGCCGTTCCTGGCGAAGCCTGACGGCCACATGTTCCTCAAGCCGTTGCAGACACAGAGGATCGCTGAAGCGTTCACCTTCGATTTGTCGTATTCCGCGAACCCGAAATGGGGCACCTACAACCGGCTGCTGACCCTGAGTAATCGACTCCTGGAGCTGCTCAGACCTCGCGGAGCCCGAGATTTGATCGACGTGCAGTCGTTCATGTGGGTGGTGGAAGGTCTGCCGCTCATGAAGCAGGCAAAGTAGTAGGGCTCGGTCGCGCGACAGCACCGGCGGCTTGACTTCGGGCTCGGTCTCTCGACACGGTCAATAGTACTGCCGGATGTAGCCGTAGGCCCGGTCGAACAGCTCCTGGTCCTGGTGCAGGCGGTACTTGAACAACGTCTTTCGGAGCGCCTTCTTCACTTCCCGCTCGCCGGCGTGGGTGGTCTGCCAGCCCTCGAAGCGGACGTGCCGAACGATCTCGTCGATGTCGTTGACGACCCGCTCGACCATGACGGGCGTACGGTCGTTGCGGGCCTCCTCGAACAGCTCCGTCAGAGCGGCTTTGCCGCGCTCCTCGGGTGTCGCGGGCTCGATGGTCCGCTCCGCCTCGACCACGTCGCGGGCCAGTTCGAGTAGTGACTTCAGGAACTCGATGCTGACCAGCAGGCCCTGCTCGTGCTTCCGTCGCAGCTCCTCGAGCCGCTCGCCGAGCGCGCGAAAGCGGGGATCGTGCAGGTGTTTGCGCAGGCGGTTGGCGACCTTGATCTCGATCTCCTTCGACTTCTGGTCGGGGTCGGGCGTGCCCAGCACCGCGTCCAACACGTCGGCGTCGAGCACCAGCGTTTCCAGATCGTCGCGGACAGTGTCAACGTGGACGTGCCGGTGGATGAGGTCGATGGTCTTGGCGCCGAGGGTGTGCCAGAGGAGCTTGCCCGTTCCGGACGAAGGCTTCACCGACTCGTAGACCTGGCCGAGCCAGCCGTGGTCGGCCTCGTGCGGTTCCAGGCTCGGGTCGGGGGAGACCGCGTCCCAGAGGCGCGCGAGGTAGCTGTAGTCGGCGGCGAAGCGGTCGCGCGCCGCATTGTCGGGGAGGCATTCCTGTGCGGCGATCAGCCCCTCGTAGCCGGTGACGGTGCGGTCCACACCGGGGAACCACGCCAGGCACTTCTGCACCGCCGCAGGGAGCGCCGCGACCAGCTCGTTGATGTTCGTGACGACGCGAGTGATGCCCTCCTCGTCGAACTGGATCGCTTGGGCAACGTCGTCGAAGATGCCCAGGTAGTCGACGATCAGCCCATGTGTCTTGGTCACGCCGTACGGCCGGTTCGTGCGGCAGATGGCCTGTAGCAGGGTGTGGTCACGCAGCGGCTTGTCCAGGTACATCGCCTGCAGGATGGGCGCATCGAAGCCGGTCAGCAGCTTCGACGTGACGATCAGGATCTTCAGCGGGTCGTTCGGGTCGCGGAAGCGGTCGAGCAGCCGCTCCTCGGCGTCCCGGTCCCGGCGGTAGGCGGCGTATTCGTCCTCGCCGCTGTTGACGGTCATGACGACATCGGACATCTCCGCGGGCAGCACCCGGTCGAGCGCCTGCTTGTACAGCATGCAGCTCTCACGGTCGTAGGTGACCACCTGCGCGCCGAAGCCGTTGGGAGCCACCTTCTCCTGGAAGTGCCGGGCGATGTCGGCGCAGATCCGCTCGACCCTTTCGGGCGTCTTCAGCAGCACCGCCGTGCGGGCTGCGGTCTTCGAGAGCTGCTCCCGATCCAGATCGCTCAGGCCGCCGGTCAGCTCCTGGTACTCGTCGACGAGCCGCACGGTGACGTGCTCGCCGTCCGCGCCGAACGGCATCGACCGCTCTCCGGCGAGCCACGTTGCGAACTCCTCGTTCGCCTTGACCAGCCCGTCCGTCCGCACGCCCATCAGGATGGCTCGCAGCCGGTACAGCACGTCGTCGGCCCGATCCGGCTGCGTCGCGATCTCCGGGTTGAGGCGGATCAGCGCCTCCCGCACGTGGTCCTCGACAAGGACCTCGTGCGCCTGCCGCGTCAGGTGCTGTGGCCCAAGGTAGTGCCAACCGAGGCCGGAGAGCGCGCCGTGCCGCCGCGCGAGGCCGGGTCCGACGGCCGTATGGTGGGTGACGCCGCCGCAAAGGATGTCGCGGACGAGCGCCTCGACCGTGTTCGACTCGGTGAAGGTCATGGTGGCAGCTTGATCGGCGCGCCGCTACGACGCGCCGACGCCCTGGCCGGGTTCGATCACGAGCAACGTCGTGTCCGGTTCGGTAGCGAACGTCTCGATCTCATCGCGGTGGCCACGGAGACGCCGTTCAATCTCGCTGGTCGAACAGTTGCCGAGCGCCAGCCAGATGACCTTCGGCGGCGCACCGTACAGGGAGGAACGACCGCTGAAGTCCCCGTCCTTCGAGACGATGGTGAAGTCGTGCTGCCTCGCGTACGCCCAGACGGCCGCATCGTCCGCCGCCGCCAGGCCAACCGCTCGAACGTGAACGACATCGGTCCAGATGTCGCGAAGGCGGTCGCAGAGCTGTGGCGAGAGATTCTGGTCGAGGAGCAGCTTCACCTTCCGCCGACCGCAACCAGTCGCCGCTCGCGATCAGCGGCGAACGCGAGGCAGGCGCGGATGTCTTCGCGCTCCAAGTCCGGGAAGTCCCGGAGCAAGTCCTCCTCGGACATGCCGGACGCCAAGTAGTCGAGCACGTCGGAAACCGCCATGCGCAGGCCGCGGATGCAGGGCTTGCCGCTGCGCTTTCCGGGCTCGATGGTGATCCGGTCCAAGTGCGCCATGGGCTCAGCCTACGCAACCACCGGCGATCGGTCAAGCGGCGGCCCGAGTTCGACGAGGAGACGCTGCCACGCTGCCGTCGCGGTCCTCTGGGGACCGATGCGTACGAGTCAGCGGCGCGAAGGTGCGACATCCGGAACACGCGTGTACCGTCAACTTCCCGTTGGGAATCCGCGTCCGGTTTCGCGACAATCGACCCGCTGAGCGGGCCTATTCGGATGCAGCCTCTGCCCTGCTGTCGCGCGACCACCGCTGTGCGGTTCGAGTTGCTCCGTCGAGCGGTGTGAGGTCGCGAAGGAGCACGCCCTTCATCTTGAGCAGGATTGCGCGCCTTCTTCGCATGGCAAGCGCGGTTATCGTGAACAGCCGATAATGCGAAAGCCACGCGCGCTGAACGGACAATGGTCTCAATGGGAGCCCGAAACTGGAGACCTCCCCCTTGTTTACCGAGGCCAGATTGCTTGTGCGCTTTGCATGATGGAGGAAGAACGACCGACCGTAGTGGCTGCGCGCGATTGCAGCCAGGTACCAAGGATCGAGACGGCTGGCATCCGTACGCACCGCGAAGACGTGATTCTGGTGCAGGCAACCCGGAACCTCGTCCTGCCACACTGTGCCGCGGCCAAGCTTGTCAAGATCGCCACCCTCAGTCATGAGCACGTCGCCGCGTCTGAGCGTGTACCTGTCGACGTCACTCTTTCTGACTACGATCTGCTTCACCTCTCGAAGATTCAGGTGTCCGTCCTCGACGTTGGCTACGCGCAGGTACGGCCTTGTTGTGGTGGCGGGATCAGCCGTGCGCCCTTTGGCTAAGCCCGTCCGAACTTCTGCAACGTCGGATAGCTGTACCAGCGTCGCATCCCGTGGGCAAGAGCGGTACTCGCCGAATGCTTGAAGAAGAAAGGCGTACTCGACCGCCTGGAGGTCGTCCACGGTATTTCGCAGCGATTCACAACAAGCATCGACGGAGACCAGTAGCGTCGCGATCCGGCGCTGTTCGTCCAGCGGCGGCAAGGTGAATTCCTCGTTCGCGAGCGTTCGCCAGTTGATCGTTGGCGATAGCGAGCCAACCGAAATCGCTTTGGCGCGCTCCATGAACACGTCGCTCTGCATGAAGAACGGCAAGAACTGGTGCAGGACGGCTCCGGATTTCGCTCGAAGGACCAGGGCGTGCGCGGAGCAGATAGCGTCGAAGTCCGCGACCGCTAACTTGCGCTGGTACACGCGACGTCGGCCGAAGATGATGTCGCCCTTCCGGAAGAGGAGTTTCGTTGCCGTCACGGCAGCCGGAGAGCCCCAACGTCTGATCACGAGCGAATCGGAGTCGAGGTGCTCAAGGCCAACATAGCGTTCGACGCCGGCGTCGACCGGATTGTCGATTCGGTCGTTCACACACATTGCGACATCCCCGAAGGCGACGCGCGTCCAGCCGTACGTGAGCCTGCCGCTACCCATCGGACCGGTCCTCCGCGGCGATCCGTTCGACCATCGCGACCACGTCGTCCATCTCGCGCCAGAACGCCGCACTACCGGCGTCGAAGTCGGTCCACGCCTCCCGCAGATCCCCTCCGATCTGGGTGTCGGTATCCGCGCCAGCGATCCGCCGGACGTAGCGGAGGACGGACAGGTCGCCGTCGTTGGAAAGCACGTCGTCGTTGGAGGCGACGGCTGCGAATCCGGGCTCGTCCCCGAACGCCTCGTACGCCGTCAGAATCCGCTTCTGATGCTCCGGTGTCAGGAAGCTCTGCGCCCGCTCCCGCGCGATCTCACGGACGGCGTCGATGAACAGCACCTTGCCGCGGCGGTCGGGCGGCTTCCGCGTCCGGCAGATGACGACGCACGCCTCCATCGGCGAGTTGTAGAAGAGGTTTGGCCCCAGACCGAGCACGCATTCCACGAGGTCGCGTTCGATCAGGCCGCGTCGCATCGCCCCCTCCTCTTGGCGGAACAGGACGCCGTGCGGGAACAGGATGGCGCACCGGCCGGTCTGCGGGTCCAGGCTCTTGAGAATGTGCTGGAAGAAGGCGTAGTCGGCACGGCCCTGCGGTGGCGTGCCGAGGATGTTGCGGCCCCACGGATCGTCGAGCCACGCGTCGCGGTTCCAGGTCTTGATCGAGTACGGCGGGTTGGCGATAACCACGTCGAACGTCATCAGGCGGTCTCGCTCGATGAAGGCAGGGTCGCTCAGCACGTTGCCGACCGCGATCCGGAAGTCCTCGACGCCGTGCAACACGAGGTTCATGCGCGCGATCGATGCCGTTGTGCCGATGATCTCCTGTCCGTAGAGGCCGAGCGTCCGCACGTCGCCGCCGTTGCGCCGCACCTCCGCCAGCGCGGAGATGAGCATGCCGCCGGTGCCGACGGTCGGATCGTAGATGCGCTCGCCCCGCCCCGGCCGGAGCATCTGGGTCATCAGGTGCACCAGCGTCCGGTTCGTGTAGAACTCTTGCGCCGTGTGGCCGCTGTCGTCGGCGAACTGCTTGATGAGGTACTCGTAGGCGTTGCCCAGCTCGTCTTCGGGCACGGCGGCGAGGCTCAGCGTGTGCTTCGAGAAGTGCTCGATCAGGTTCTTGAGCGTCGCGTCCGGCATCTGCGCCTTGTCGGTCCACGGCGCGTTCCCGAAAACGCCGACCAGACGCTTCGGGTTGGCCGTCTCGATGGCGCGGAACGCGCCCCGCAGGGTCCGGCCCACGTCGCGCGCCGCACGGCGGACGTTGGACCAGTGCGCTTCGGCCGGGATGATGAACCGGTCGTTGGCGGTCGCCTGCGCGTATCCCCGGTCGCCGGTCTCGTCGAGGGCGTTCCCGTAGTCCTCGTCCCAGACGTCGGAGAGGCGCTTGAAGAAGAGCAGCGGGAAGACGTACTGCTTGTAGTCGCCAGCGTCGATCAGCCCGCGCAGGAGGTTGGCCGCGCCCCAGAGGTACGACTCCAGCGCCTGCTGGCCGAAGTGTCCGTGCGACGGATGCACGTCAGCCACGTTCCGTCGTCCCTCTCGACCGTTGCCGCGGTCCGACCGAGTCACTCCAGCCAGCCATCCTCGACCAGCACACGCCGCAGGCGATCCTCGGCGGAGTGGGCTTCGGTCAGTGCTTGCTTGAAGGCGGCCAGCGCCTCGGGCAGCGGCGGTACGTCCTCGCCTACGGGCGGCAGCACGTAGCGGGAGATGTTGAGCGTCCAGTCCTCGCGCTCGATTTCCTCCGTCGAGACGACCTTCGCCCGGTCCTCCGCGTTCCGAAAATGTCGCACCCACCCGACGATCTGTTCCGCGTGCGCCGGGTCGAGAAAGTTCTGCGCCCGGCCTTTGCGGAAAAGGCTCGACGCGTCGATCACGATCACCTTCCCGCGCCGGGCGCGTCGCTTCGCGCGGCGCAGCGTCACCACCGCCGGGGCGAGTCCGGTGCCGTAGAAGATGTTGGGCGCGAGCCCGATCACCGCCTCGATCAGGTCCTGCTCGAGTAGCGCCCGGCGGATGCGGCCCTCTGCGCCCTTGCGAAACAGTGCTCCCTGCGGCAGCACCACCGCCATCCGGCCCGAGTGCTCCGCCATCGACGCCACCATCTGCTGGACCCAGGCGTAGTCGCCGTAGCTCGCCGGCGGCAGGCCGAATGCGGCGCGGCCCCATGGATCCACCTCCCACACCTCGCGGCCCCACTCCTTGAGCGAGAACGGCGGATTGGCGATGACGCAGTCGAACGTCGCTAGGGCTACCCTGTACCCACATTATTCGTTCTGGACAACTCCAGCACGCTCCCGCCGTCCAATGCGGTAGCCGATGGTTGCGATGGACATTCGTTCGTAACCGCGCCACATGATCTGGTGTCCGGGGGGCGGGTCGTGCGTTCGGTTCTGGTAGCCGCCGAGGATGGCGAGCAGGAGGACTGCGGCGGCGAGATGGTCAGGGGGGCGGCAGGCCGAGTTCTTCGGCATAGTCGGTCAGGAAACGCAACTCGATGTCGGTGAACAGCAACTGGGCGTCGCACCCCGGCACGTCACGACCGAGCAGGGTCATCACCATCAGGCGCCAGGCGATCACGGTATTGATGGTGACCGCGCGTTGGAGCCGGTCGGCGGTGTGGAACGCGAGATGTTCGACTCGGCATCCGGACTTGAGCACCCGGAACAGGTCTTCGATGCGCCAGCGCCGCAGGTAGTAGCCGATGACCGCGACCGCGGTTTCGGTGCTGTCGACGTCGAGGCTGGTGAGCAGGAACCACTCGACCGCCGGCTCGCCGGGCGGCGGCGCGGTTTCGCGCACATGGACCGTTGACAGCGCCAGCGGTTCGGCGCCGGCGATGGTCGGCGGCGCCACCACTTGGCGATGGCGCACCTCGGCCCGCGCCACCCGCCCGGTGCGCGCCGGGCGGGCCTGCCTGCCGTTCGACTTGCGCCGCGCGCTCAGGCGGTCGATCTCGATCTCGACGTGCCCGTCGGCGGCGCCGGCGCGCATGGCGGCGAACAGCTTCGGGGCGCCCTGGGCGAGACAGCGGTCATGGTGGGCGCGCACCAGCACTTCCACCCGGTTCAGACGGCGCTGCTCGTCGAACACCGCGAAGCAATCCGCCTCCCGGTCCATGACGCTGAGCACTCGGGTCTTGCGGCTCAACGCCGCCGCCGCCCGGTCGATGTCGCGCAGGCCGTCGACCCAGCGCCGCGTCTTGGGGGCCGTCTCCTGCGCCGCCGCCGGCGGCGGCTCGTCCGCCGGGCGCGCCGCGCCGCCCGGCGGCGCCTCGAAACCGCAGCGCAGCACGCCCAGCGGCAGACCCGCGCCATTGACCGCCAGGGTCAGATGCAGATGCAGGCCGAGCGTCTTCGAGGCCGTCTGGTTGCGCCCGATGATGCCCAGCCCCTCGCAGTGCGGGCGCGTCGCAAAATTCAGATCCGTCCCGTCCTGGATGCACAGCACCGTGTCCTGGCCGCGCATCCGCTGCAGCGTGCGCGCCCGGTGGGGCGCGAGAATGTTCCCGGGCGTGACCGCCGACGACACCGGCTGGTCGATGAGCCGGTAGTAGCCCTTCACCGCCGCGCGGTCGTGGGACGCGTTGGCGGTGACCGCCTCTCCGGGCAACGACGCCAGCAGCCCCGCGCTCTTGACCAGACGCGCCGACAACCGCTGATCGCCCAACGGCGCCCCTCCAAACTCGTTCACCGTCCAGGCGCCGCTGTCGAGACCGTCAGCCGGCGCCAGCGCCGGCGCCGCGTCGACCCGCGCCACCCCCAACCGCCGCCGCCAGTGCGGCTCCAACTCATACATATATACCGACTTGACCGGACGAGCCCGCGCGTGGTCGCGGTCCTGGCGCCCGCGACCGGCCGTGTGCCCGACCCACACGAAGTTGGCCGCCTTGAAGCTGGCGCCGTCATGCGCGGGGCCGACGAAGGTCTCCACCAGCCACGGACGATACCGGTAGCGGGCTTCGAAATCCGCTGGCAGACGCGCCAGCACCTGGCCCAGCACCTGGCTGGCCAGGTTGCGGCATTGCACGCCGGGGCGGATCAGGAACCGGCTCAGGCACAGCACCCGGTGCAGATGCGCTTGGCGTTGCTCATCGCTCCATCCCATCCACGCCTCGCGCGCCCGCAATTGCAACGCCGACGCCGAAAACCCGACCGCGCCGAGCACCCCGTGCGCCGAGACCACCAGATAGCGCACCTGGCAGCCCGCAAAGGTCGTCGTCCCCTGCGGATGCTCGAAGTGCAGCAAGGTATTCCACACCCGGCGCTGCCCGCCTTGCTCTACCCGCTCCAGCGACAACCCCGCGACCGCCTCCACCGTACCCGGCACCGCCGTGGCCGCCGCCACCGGCGCGTCGAAACGCTGCGGCGTGGGCGCGCCCCCGCCACCCCGCGACGCCGGCAACGCAATCCGCCCCGCCTTGTGCAGCGTGTTGAGCGCTTTGAGACAACCCGCGAGTTGGGCCGACCCGCGCGCATCCACAAACCCGAACTCCGCGCACACCCGCCGCCCCACCGCCGCCCGGTTGTTCAGCGCCTCCTGCGCCACAATCCGCTCGAGGCGAGCTTGCGACTCAGGCGCACGAAGGGTCTGTAGTATCTGGTTCTGGTGCTCCATGCCGTGACGCTACACGGCGGAAGCTGATTTGTCCAGCCCTGAATGTGGGGGCAGGGTAGCGCTAGGGCGCCGGACGGGTCGGTGAACGCCGGATTCCGGAGCGTGTCGTTCTGCTCGATCCGGAAGTCCTCGACGCCGTGCAACACCTGGTTCATGCGCGCGATGGACGACGTGGTCAGGTTCTTCTCCTCGCCGAAGATTCGCCCGAAGAAAGTGCGCGGGTCGCCGCCGGCCCGCTCCACGTGCTCGATCGCCCCGAGCAGCATCCCGCCTGTGCCGCAGGCCGGGTCGTAGATGCTCTCGCCCTCCTGCGGATCGAGCAGCTCGACCATCATTCGCACCACGCTGCGCGGCGTGTAGAACTCGCCCGCCTTCTTGCGCCGCGTGATGTCGGCGAACTTGCCGATCAGATACTCGTAGGCGTCGCCCAGGATGTCGGACCCGACCACAGCATTGCCCAACGGTACGCCGGACAGGCCCTCGATGAGGTCCTTGAGCAGCTCGTCGCCGAGCATCTCGCGGTTGCCCCAGTCGGCGGCGCCGAAAACCCGCGTCAGGGTCTCGGGATTGGCCCGCTCGATCGCCCGCATCGCCCGCGCTAGTGCGGCGCCGACGTTCGCCGGCGTCTCGCGGACGTCCCGCCAGTGGCACCCGTTCGGTACGGTGAAGCGGTGAAGCTCCGGGAAGTCGGTAAGATCGACTTCGCCGTAGATCTCCCGGGCCTCGGCGGCTTCCTCGTCGCAGACGTCGCTGATTCGCTTGAAGAACAGCAGTGGGAGGATGTAGCCCTTCCAGTCGGTCCGGTCGACTGCGCTGCCGCGCAGAATCTCGGCACACCTCCAAAGCTCGGACTTCAGGTCCTTGAGGGTCAGTTGATTCGCCAGCATGGGCCCACGATATCGTATTCGTTCTCTTGAGCAGCATCCACGTACCGACACGGCACCGTCGGATAGATCGCTGTTACGCACGGTGATCGGTCCGATCCCAAGCCGCCCGCGGAGGTTGTTCATGGTCCGGTGAAGTCCGATTCACAACGGGGGATACGGCGAGTGAAACAGCCCGCGGCGTACGGTTGGCCCGCGGACATCTCCGACGAGGACGCCCTGCGCGAGTTGCTGACGCTCAACGGCGGCGACGTGTGAACGAGCCTGGGCAGCCGACGCGGGCCGACCGTGAAGTGCGGACCGCGTCGCACCGAACTGGTCGAGGCATTCGGCTAACGGCCGATGTACATTTTCTTGGACGCGATCACCTTTCGGTACCGCGGCGCGCCGCTTCCTGCCCTGGGCAGGCTCTCCCTCTACGTCCGCTCGGGAGAGATTGCCGCAGTGGTCGGCCCCGCGGCCGCCGGCAAGACGACGCTACTCCGCTACATGGGCAGGCGGCTCGGACGGGCAGGGCGGTGTATTCCTCGGTTCGGAAGCTGACGAGAGCGAGCGTTGCTGACCGGACGCTGCGCCATCGCGTACGAATACGGATTGGTGCGCGTAGAGCGATTGCTTGACGGCGGCTTGGGCTACGTCCACTCATTCACCCGACGCGGCGTGTGGACCGGACCGCCATGGAGCGCCGCAACCGACGCCATGAGAAGCAATACGCAGGAAGCTGCCACGTTCCTTGCCAACGAGGTCTTGAAGGCCGGCCGTAGATAGGCCGGCCGATGGGCAGTGTGGGCCAACGCCGGGGGGCTTGGATGTGAAGCGTCAGCAGCATGAACGGGACCGGTTGCGGTGGACCGATGTCAAGGCTCGATTGAGTTGTGCGTTCGACGCGCTGAACCATTACGATGTCCGGCTGCTTGAGTACGAGGCCAACGAGCGCACGATTTGCGCGCGCCTTGCCATGCACCTTCAAGCCGTTTTTCCTGCCTACGACGTGGACGTGGAGTACAACCGCTACGGCATGGATCCCAAGACCATTGAGATGGATCCTGCACCCGGTGAGACTCTGATTTATCCGGACGTGATCATCCATCGCCGAGGTAGCCAGGAGTCCAATCTCCTCGTCATGGAATTGAAGAAGTGTACGAACACGGCACCCCGGAAGCGTGACAGAACGAAGCTGGAATACTGTGTGGAGAAGTTTGGCTACGAGTTCGCAGTTCTCGTTGAGATTCCGGTTGGAGACGGCGTGCTGGCGGCGGGCTGCCAGCCGAGGATCACCCGAGTCATTCCTCGCCTACCGACATGAGGGTCGGCGCTCCCGCCCTGCAGGGTTCGGTGGCCGGAACCGGACGCCACCGTGACGGTCGTCGCGTACCTGCTTCCTCCCAGGAAGACGAAGGGGGGGGCGGCCCTACCGCCTCCAGTCCCGGTCCTGCTCGCGGCCCCGTCGGCGGCCTCTCCCGCGCCCTGCGCGGGCGAGGGCGGCGTCGCCGGGTTCTCGGGGACCTGGCTGGGCGCGGGTCGAGGCGCCGCACGGGGTGGCGCAGGCGCCGCGCGGGGTGGGGAGCGGGGCTCTGCGGCTGGCGGTGTCGGCTCGGCGGTCCGGCCCGGCTGCTGTCGGGCGCGGGCAGCCTCGGCGCGCTCGGGCTTCCTCCTCCGCCACTCGCGTTCGCGCTGCTCGTGTTTCCATTTCCGTGCCAGCGCCTCCCGCCGGATCGCCGCGTCGTGGTCGCGCACGACCGGCTCGACGGAGCGCTCGTAGCGGTCGAGCCGGCGTCGTGCGCGATTGTGCCGCTCGTAGCAGCGGTCCATCTGCGCAGCGGGCGCGCCGGCGCGGCGGGCGAGGAGGATGGCGTCCATCGCGGTATCGATGGCATTGCCCAGCCGCCGTCGGATGTCGAGCACGCGCTCGAGCCGCGCGGCGGCGAGCCGGGCGTCGAGCGGCCTGGCGCGCCGCGAAGCGGTCGACGGGCCGGCGGACCGCGGCCGCCAGGCGCGCCCAGGTGCGCCGGAGGACGCCGTGTCGGCGTCGCTGCCGCGGGACCAAGTGCTCGGCGGTGGCCCGCGCCCGGTCCGGCGACGCGCCCGCCTTGCGCAGGGGCCGCTGCAGGCGCTGCCGAAACCGCTCGGTCCGCGTCTGCGGCGGCGGCGTGTGCGTCCGCCGTTCCTGTTCGTAGACCTGCGCCCAGTCCTCGCGCTCGACGTCGGTTCGAGGTCGCGGGCGCGCCGGCGGGCGGCGTCGAGCGCGGCGGCGCGCTGCTCGGCCTTCGCTTGCGGTGTCGCCGCGCGAGGTGGTTGACTGGATACTGTATGTCGGACCAGATCGGACTCGCCTCCTCGATGAATAGTTCGGCGGCAAGGTCAGGCGATAGCTCGTCCGCCTTCACTATGTCATAGAAAGGATTGTACATGATGCCTCGTCAACAGATAGCGTGTCCGACTGCGTGCGCGGACCCGTGTTTTCGGCTTGGTCTGTCCTGACCGACGCCATGAACGGCGTTCACTGTGGGGGTCCGCAAATCCTTGATGACCACGCCCGGTTTGTACATCCCCAGGACGTTCCAGTGGCCAGCGGAGAGCGTGACAAATCCGTGGCAGAGTGAACGGATCGGTTCCCGTAAGTCGATGCGCGTGGACGGCGTCGTGGCACAATGCCCGGCAGCATGCTGCGACGACCCTGGGCACCGGCCGACGCGCCTGGGCGACGACGACCGTTTCATCGGGGCGGAACCGCCAACATTCCTGAAGGGTGCTACCGCCCGCGGCAGAGAGCGCGTGATGATGGGGTCTAGTGGCCGGACTGCCGACACTGGATTGACGGTTATCCGGTCACCCGCTTGAGGGGGATTTCCATTGCTCGGTCGACCGGCACGGAGAACGCGGCAGCATGATGGCCGCCGCGGAGCGCCAAGCTGTTCGACGCGGTACTGCGCGGCGCGGGGCCGCGGTGCAGTAGGCCACAACAGCCACACGGGCGTCCGTTCCACCGCACGTACCGTCACCCCGGTACTCGTCCGCAGCTTGGCAGGCCGACATCGCTCTGCTGTAGTTCCGTGGGCACTCACTGTTGTGTCAACGCGAGCGCTCGGTCTCTAGCCTGGATTATTCAGTGCGCCGTGACAAGGCGCTATTCCTCAGCGGGTGCGAATCCCGCCCGGCAACTGTCGCTCCAGCCGGTAGCAGTCGGAGCGGACGATGGAGGTAACGACATCGGCTGAAGCACTCCGACGACAAAGGGCCGCCCTGGGCGGTTCAGCGACCACGCGGGCGTGCGCCAGGCTAACTGACGAAGGACAGCCGGTGGAAGTCCGGCAGAGGGAAGGAGTAACCGACCACCTTCACCCCGAGTCATGCGCCGGTCGCTGTGAGGCGGCAGGCGAAGCGTTGACAGGGGCGCGAACGGGCAGGGCCACCGAGCATCGAAAGGTTGCATGTCTGGAGTGCCGAGACCGTGCCCGTGGTTGAAGGCAACACCGTCATCACCGCGACTGGTGAGGGGATGGCGGACTCCACGGTGTCGGAGAACCCATGCACGTTCGTACGTCCTTCGTCGGGACCTGGGAGGTCTTCATTCTGCCCCGGCAGTCGAACCGGGGCCGCAGAGGGAAGGAGGATTCCGTATCCGATGGTGCACGGAATGAAGAAGTCGGATGAGGCCGGAGTGTGCGCCAGGCAGCGCACTGGTCAGGAGGGTTGAAGTCCCTCCGGCCCCCGGATGAGGGGGGCCGTATCCAAAGGCGGGGGTAATGCCTCGCCGGCCGCAGGTGGCAGGTATGGAGACACCTACACGGGCACGCAGGCGAAAGCCGGACACAGCCAAGGTGGACCTGGAGCCGCCACGACGGAACTGCGGAGGACAGGGCGCCCACCGTGAGGTGGGGTCCGAAGGGTTTGCGGAGCAGTACCGGGCCGTAGTCGAGGGGGCGACCCCATGACGAACCGGTCGGCCAAAGGTGGGGCAAGGTCGAGCCTGCACTACAGAGGCGAAGGCGATCTCATCCACCCACCGCACCAAGGTGTTTGCGGGCGGCACGGTATGGAAGACCAGTGCGTGACCCTGGGAGACCTCGGCGGGTCCGCGGGTGGCGCCGCGGCAACTGACCCTATAAGCGAGAGCGAAGTGGGAAGGGATGCTCGTCGAGGAGTCGGACGGCCGAATAGTACCTGAAGCGCGGTGAAAGCCGCGTGACCGTCAGGGGGCGGCAACCGAGTGGGTTGGGGAAGGCGGCCGGCGAAGACGGTCGGGACCAGACAGGACGGTGAGATGAGCAAGGGCGCTGAGGTGGACAGTTCCATGAGTGAAAGACCCCAACATCAGCGACCGAGGAGACTTGCCGACTGGCTGAACCCGACGGGCCGGAGGATGGTCCACTCTTTGATTCCTCCATCGGTCCTCATCACGCGAAGACGTCTTCGTGAAAGCGGTATGCGGGAAAACCGCACGTACCGTTTGAGCGGCGGACGGAGGCCAGCGCCCGCGGGGCGCGCCTCCTCCGACCCGACACCGATGAAAGCGGCGAACAAGGGAGCGAAAGCGCCTGCGGAGTTGCCGGAGGGAAGGGCCTCAACCAAGGGGAATTCGCAAGACCAAAGCACGTACCGGACGCAGGGTCGGGTGGGCGTGTCACAGGCGGTCGAGCGGATACGGCAAGCTGCAACGAGAAAGCCGCAGGAGAAACTGACTGCGCTCTTGCACCACATCACGACGGACGCGCTACGGTGCGCCTTCTACGACTTGAAGAAGACCGCATCGGCTGGCGTGGACGGTCTGGTGTGGACGGGGTACGAGGACGGACTGGAAGAGCGGCTGCTCGACCTGCACGGACGCGTACACTCGGGAGCGTATCGGGCGCTGCCGTCGCGGCGGGTTGAAATACCCAAACCGGACGGCGGGACGCGACCGCTCGGCATTGCCGCCCTGGAAGACAAGATTGTCCAAAAGGCGGTAGTGGATGTCATCCTGACGCCGCTTTACGAGCCGGAATTTCTCGGGTTCAGCTATGGGTTCCGGCCGGGGCGCGGGGCGCATGATGCGCTTGACGCCCTGGCTTTCGGGATAGAACGGCGCAAGGTCAACTGGATAATCGATGCGGACATTCGGGCGTTCTTCGACCGGCTCTCGCGAGACCACCTGTTGCGGTTTCTCGAGCACCGAATCGGGGACACACGGGTACTCCGGCTGATTGCCAAGTGGCTGAACGCCGGCGTCATGGAAGACGACGAGTGGAAGGACGACCTGCAGGGGACCCCGCAAGGCGCGGTGGTTTCTCCCATCCTCGCCAACGTTTACCTGCACTATGTCCTCGACCTCTGGTTCCAGAAGAAGTGGCGCGCCCGACAGGCTACGGGGGACACTATCATCGTTCGTTACGCCGATGACTTCGTCGTTGGCTGCCAACGCAAGGCGGATGCGGACCAGTTTCTCCACGACCTCAGGGAGAGGATGAGCCAGTTCGCGCTTGAGCTGCACCCTGACAAGACACGCCTCGTCGAGTTCGGACGGTTCGCGATGGCGGACCGCCGGGCGCGCGGGGAACGTCGACCGGAGACCTTCGATTTCCTCGGTTTCACGCACTACTGCAAGAAGAAGAGGAACGGAAACTTCGGGCTGGGGCGCAAGCCGATAGCGAAACGGGTCACGCGAACCTTGAAACGGGTCAAGGAGAAACTCCGCGAGCGGATGCACGAGGACGTCCACGACACGGCGCAATGGCTGGGGCGAGTGGTCAACGGATGGTTGAATTACTATGCCGTGCCGACCAGCGCCCGGGCTCTTCGCGGTTTCGCGAGGCGTCTTTTGTGGATTTGGCTCAGAACCTTGCGCGGGCGGTCACAGAAGGATCGGACCACGATAGCCGGGGTCGCACGTCTCGCGGCCCTGTATTGGCCTCCCGTAAAGGTCCGGCATCCTTGGCCAACCGAGCGATTTGCCGTCAGCCACCCAAGGTAGGAGCCGTATGCGCTAGCGCGCACGTACGGATCTGCGCGGGGGGACCGGGGTAACCCGGTTCCCTACCGCCACCACAACGCGAGTAAACGCCGAGCAGGCCTCGAAACGGGTAACGCGGAAGCCGACCCGCCTGAATAACGGGGAAGGCTGCCAGCGGTCGGGAAGCGAGCGACGCGAGCACCGACCGGTTCCGCCGGGGTAATGGCGGTAGCACGCGTGGAAGAGGGGAATGGACGCAACACGGGAAGCCCTGCCGGCGGCGTGGCACGCGCCAACCGACGACCCGTGAGGGCAAGGTCGGGCCGGCCAGGGTGGCGGAGAAGCCCGTACTACCGTTGAAGCCGGGCAATGCCGGCCGAGGGAAGGGGCTTCAGGTGGAAGGGATGGCGAAAGGGAACAGGCTCCGGGAGTGGCCGAACGGCCTATCACCCCGATGAATGAGCAGGAATGCCAGACGTCATCACATGCAGAAGCGAAGGGGACGACCCGCGCGGTCGCCGTCGTCAGGGCGTCAACAGGTCTGACGACGCACCGGCCGGCCAACGCCAGGGTGTGAGCCGGGTGCCACGGCTCGCAAGACCCGCCCGCTGGTCGCAACCGGACAGCCCGTGTGCGAGCCGCATGATTCCACTGGAGAGCCCGGTGCCGGAAATCGGCACGCCGGGTTCGGAGAGCGGGGGGAGGAAACGTGCCCATGGGACTCGGACTGCGGCCCGGTGCGAAAGCGCCGGATGAGCCACCGACTCCCTACTGGTTACGCGCCTCCCCTCGACTCTACTGGCGACCCCGCCGCGGTCACTGGCAGGAGGTGACAGCACCCGATTCGGTCACCGGTAGAGGGTGATCGACGGTTGGGCGGCCCTTCGAACGTCGCCGACCGCGGGTGATGGTGTGGTCAAGCGGCCGACCGCCGTAGTGATGAGGGCGGCAAGAGGCGGGCAACGACAGTTCAACCCGTCAGGCGGTTGACAGCCTCCGTCAGTCAGCGATGCGGCGCTCGCCGAGCGGCTATCCGGCGCGCGCCCCGAGCGCGAACGCGATGTGCCGCCACGCCCGCCAGGTCCGGTGTCGCGCGCGGCAGGCGCAGGACGATGCGACGCACCGAGCACACCACCTGGACGCCGAGCTTCAGCAGCCGGTCGCGCAGCCAAGGCACCTGCGCGCGGGCGCACGCGGTGTCGGCGGCGCGCAGCCGCAACTCCTGCATCAGTACGTAGGCCGCCGACGTCAGCAGGACGCGCAAGTGATTCGCCGAAAACGTCTGGCAACTCGTGCGGTCGATCTGCAGGGCCTTCAGTTCCTTGATCCGGTTCTCGGCGTCCCCGCGGGCGCAGTAGACCTTCTCGTAGAGGAAACGCGGCGTCTGCCGCATGTTGGTCACGACCAAGCGCGGATTGTCCCGCGGCTCGCGGTCTCGGTGGCGGACGACTTCGGCCTTGATCACCACGCGGCGCGCGTGGTTCCACGTGCCGGCCTGGTACTCGTTGGTCTCGGTGTAGACGTGCTCGGTCTGTTCGCTGCGCCAAGTCCGCGCCCGCGCCACCAGCATGGCCGGCCCGGCGTGCCGCTCCAACACCGCGTTCTTCGCCATCGCGACCACGTAATCGAGCCGCGGCTGCGCCTCCAGGAAGGCGAAGACCGCCGGGCTGGCAAAGCCTCCGTCGAGCCGAACGAGAATGCGCGCCCGCGGAAACGCCCGGCGCAGCAGCGGCAGCAGCCGCGACAACAGCCCGACCGTCCCCTCCGAGGCGACCGCCTTGCCGTGCCGCAACAGCGCCGCGCACAGATACTGCTCGGATTCGCGGTCGAAGGTCAGGAAGCCAAGCAGCGGCAGGTAGCACCAGTTGTCGTAGTAGCCGTTGAAGAGCGTGTACTGCTGCGCCCCGTGCGTCGGGTCGTCCGTCGGATCCAGGTCGATCGTGATGCACCGCGCCCGCCCGTCCAGACGGCGGCGATGCCGCTCGATGACCCGCGTGGCCAACTCGTCCGCCATGCGGTAGAGCGCGCAGCGGTTGACCGCGTTCTCGAACCGCGATAGCGTCGGCTGCGACGCTAGGCGCTCGCCCGAAACCGGGTCCCTGTCGAGCAGCAGCTTGTGGGTGGGGTCGTCGGCGAGACGGTCGCCATCATTGCAGTCGGGATGGCCGCAGGCGATGCCAAAGATGCGCTGGCCGATCAGGTCCGCGAGCGAGTGCCGGGTCTTGTCCGGCGCCCCGAGGGTGTCCCGCCAGTAGTTGAAAGTCGGCAGCGACAGACACACATTACCCCGCCTTCTGCAATTCGGCAAGGGCGCCATTCTCTTCGTCGAGGTGCGCCTTCAGCATCCAGAGATGCTCATAGCCCGTGATGCGGCGATAGTGCTTCTCCGTCTCTCGGAACGTCACCGCGGCCCACCGCACCGCCATCTCCTCGCTCTGCCAGCGACTCACCCGATTCGTGTGCTGGCGAACGCCCGCGTGCGACGAGTCGATGATGTTCGTCGTCGTCAGGCAGCGGCGCAGCGGCTTCGGCAGCCCAAGGCGATTGACCGTGAACAACTCCGAGAGCCCTTCGCGCAGGCTCGCCGCCGCCGACGGCCACTCCCGCTCCAGCCACGAGGCGTACTGCTCCAGCTTCCGGATGCCCTCGTCGGCGTCCAGCTTCCACGCCGCCCGAAGCGTCGAACGCGCCTGCTCGTGCTGCTCTTTCGGCAGATGACCCAAGACGTTCCTTACCTTGTGGTTTCTACAACGTTGCACCAGGTTCGCCGACCCGAACACCCGCCCGATGGCCTGCCGCAGCGCCTTGGCGCCGTCGATGACGAACAGACGCCGCCGGTCAGCCCGCAGGCCCCGCGTCACCAGATCTTCGAGCAGGCCAGCGGTGACCTCCGTGTTCTCCGATGCCCCGCCGCAAAGCCCCAGCACGTGCTTACGACCATCCGCATCCACACCGACCGCCGCCACCACGTGGTAGTTCCCGAACACGATCCCGTCGAGGTAGACGACCAGCACGTCCAACTTGCCCAGGTCCCGTTCGGCCAACTCCTTCAGAACGCGCGTCCCCGCCTCGATGGTCTCCCGCGAGACCTCCGACTTGCTCACCCCCACCTGGTCGGCCAGCGCCGGCAGCACCTTCTCGTACTTGCGCGTCGACACGCCCTGCAGCACCAGCTCCAGCATCCGGTCGGCCAGTGGCTGATCCGCCTGCAACGCCGTATACGCCGGAATCTCCACCTCGCCCGGCTCATCGGCCCGCGGCCGCTTCTTGCGCAGCCGCGGCTTGTCGACCCGCAACTGCCGCTCCTTCAATGCCACACGTCCCGCCTGCACCCCGTGCCAGTACAGATCCCGGTCGGCGTCGCGCCGTCCCTGCTCCTTCGGCCCCGCCACCTGCTCGGCGCTCATCCGCAGGACGGCCTCGATGGTCGCCCGGCCCATCACGTCGATCACCTCGTCGATGGCTCGCTCGCCCTTCTCCAGCAGTTCGACCAGCGGGATCAGCAGTTGCCCGTCCTTCGCCAGCCAGTCCGCCAGTTCCCGGCGGTTCGGCGCGGACGCGCCCGAAACGATCTTGTACGGTTTCTTCATCGGTGGCCTCTCCTCCTTTTGAACACACCCGACTGATACCACAGCCGGGCAGGAGTCGCCACCGACTTTCCACTACGCTTGGGGCACCCTCCAGCTCGACTGGTAGGCGATAACGCCCACGACCAGCGCCAACTACGGTCACCGGGGCGATGAAACGACCCGACGACATCGACGTGGTGAACTTGGCGCAGTTCGGAACGCGCGAAAACGGACGCTCGACCAGCACCTCGACCTGTCCTTCATCTGGACGTACAGACCCGTGCTCGACGACGGACCCGGCCGCGCGTTCCACACGATGGCCGACTACCGCAAGTGGGGCGACGAGAACCTGCCCCGGCGGCTGGGGTTTTCCCGGAGGCCGGAAGACCGGGATCCGTGAGACCCGGGGGCGAAGCTCCGCGACTTGATGGGCTGTCTCACGCGAACGAGCAGCCGCCCGGTCTGGGCGGCGACGAGGATGCCGGTGGCGTTGTCGTCGCCATCTCCGTCCCGGCAGCACCGGCGTACTGGCGGGCGCCCGCGGCCGCCCCTGTTCAATGACCGCTGAATCCCCCACGGGTTCGACTACGGCGGCTCGCACCCGTGGGACTCGGCTTATCATGGGCTACATGATTGCCAGCGGTCCGGCGCGGCATTTGGGGTGCGGCAAGCGCAGATCCTCCAAGATCCGAGCCGGCGGTCGGCATGGGGCCAGAGGCGGGGCTGCCTTGACTCAGAGGCTGGCAGAGCGTTCCTGACGTTGTGGGGTACACCGTGGGATACTTTCTCCAGGCACACCGTTAACCGTATGCATACCCGCTCGCCGCCGGCGCGGCGCGGTCCGCCTACCGGCCTCGGCGGCGTCGATCGCGGCCGCGCGGACCCGACGAAGACGCCGCTGGTCTCGGACACGCTGCGCGGCATCGCGCGCCAGCACGTGGACGTCGACCGCGAAACAGGTCAACGACAGGAAGCCGGCCGTACCCGGGCAGGCTCTACCAGGCGACGAGACAGTCGACGAAGGGAGAAGAGGAGCAAGAGGACTCGACGGGGAATAACATGAAGAACGGGACAGGCACCCGGGACGGAACGAGTAAACCTGGAGCCGGCCCGCCGCGGCCCGGAAGCACCTGAAACACCGGCCGAACTGGACCGGCCGGCCTGGTCCCACGCCGGGCAGCAGCGGCAGAGGCTAGCGCGACGCGGATCGCCCCTGAAGCCACCGGATCGGTTTCAGAATCGTTTTGTCCGACAGGCCCACACCTCGAGGTATGAAGCGAGACATCGAGCTGGAAGCGACCCTTGTTGCGAAGTATGCCGCCGTCGAGCCCGTGTTGGACGAGCGCAGAGCATCTTCCCCCGAAGTACACCGCTCCGAGTGCGGCTTGGCCAGAGACTCCGCGTGATGAGCCGCTGGGCGCAGTTCGTCGCCCTCGGCCTGGGACAACTGGGCGGCCTGCAGAGCCTGCGCGACATCGTCGGCAACCTGCGCGCCCAACCCCACAAGCTCTATCACCTGGGCGTGCGAGCGTTCGTCAGTCGTTCCTCGTTGGCGCGGGTGAACGCACAGCAGCCGTACGCGCTCTACGAAGCGCTCTTCGGACGCCTGCTGGCCCGCTGCCAGCAGCGGGCTCCGCGGCATGGCTTCCGGTTCAAGAACAAGCTGTACGCGGTGGACGCGTCGACCATCAGCCCTCCTCTCCGGTTCGTGAACGCACCTGCCGACGGCACCCGGCTGGCCGGACTGCAGGACACGGAACCTGAATCCCGCGCGAGCCCAAAAGAGGCGCTCCGAGACCGGAAAAAACGGGTGCTTGGCGGGCCCTCCAGGCCGCTTAGCGGTGCTTTTGGTCTATAGACCAGAATCGGCCCCCAAGCCGACTCTGAGTGATAAACATGAGGCCTTGGGAACGGCCCAAAATCCAAAGTAGTACCCTGATCGAGATCGGGCATCGGAGAAGCCCCTCCGGAGAGGTGCGCCGGACCGTACCAACAGCGAAAAAAGGAGACGAAACGATGATGCCTTGAAGTCCGGTTCGCGCTCAAACGGCCGCCGCACGTAGTGAACACGATGCGTGTCGTCGCCGGAGAACGCGACGATCGCGAGAATGAAGTCGTCCGGCTTGTTCAGCGAGTAGAGGATCTCGTTGCGCGTAACGGTGATGGTCGCGGCGTCGCTCCGGCGCCCCTTGACCTCGATAAACCGGAGCGCGCCGGTAGCGGGGACGTGGCTCTCAATGTCGTAGCCGAGCTTCTCGAACTCGCGGTCGGTCGGCTCGAAACCGAGGCCGCGCTCGGTCGCCATCACGATGGCGCGCGCCCGCGCAGCCGACGCCTGGGTGTCCGCCGGCGACGTGGCGCTCTGCGCCGCGCGTCCGGCCATCGCGTGCAGCAAGCCCCGGGGAACAACCAGGAGACCGCCGAGCACCACCGGCGGCCGAGGCGAGATCTGCGCGTCCCGCTCCAGGTCGGCCAGCCGCTTCTGCAGCCGGATCTGCAACATATCCGCCCGCCGGCGCGCCTCGCCCGAGTTGAGCCGCGCGCCGGTCTTGCCGGCTTCCTCGTCGAGCTTGAGCTGTTCGGCGCGGTGGTCCCAGTACGATATCTCCTTCGTGAGCCGGTCCTTCACGGCGGCGACGGTCTTCCCAATCAGCGCGAGCCTGGCGTCGCGGACATCCGCAAGATGTTCGGGGACGACGTGGGCGACCGCGTACCCCTGCGCCGCCTGCTCCAGATCGCGGCGAATCCACGCACACTCGGGCCGCTCGAAGATCGCGTCAACCACGGGCTCCTCGGCGGCCAGCGGCCGGTAGTCGAGATAGGGCGCGTAGTGCAGATGGCGCGATACGCCATCTGCGTCGAGATCGACGTAGAGCACCCGCTTGGAGATATTAAGCTGGAAATAAGTATCCTGACCTCGCAGTATGCCGAAATATGAGGAAATCGGGCCGAAATTACCTGTCTGATGTCAGGCAACCAATGACCCTATTAATAACACGTCGATCGCCCGTACGGGTGACGCTCCCATCCTGCAGGGCGTGCTCGATTGAGAAGAGCACGCGGGGCACCATGCCATCGTCGCGTTCGTCGACAAGGACGGCACCACGCGTCAGCAAATCGCGATGGCGTTCCAACGTCAAGTCGACAACGGCGTCGAGAAGCGGATGGCCCGGACAAACGAACGCGGCCAGCGGCTGGCCGGCCGGCGCAACCAACGGTTTCTCGAACACGATCCGTTCGTAGCGTGGCAGCACCGGCTCACGGACCCCGACCTCTCGGTCGCGGCTCCGGATAGGCGCCGGAACATGCGTTACCTCGTAGCGGCGGGGCTCCCGTTGCGGCGCGGTGCCGCCGAGCCGGCCGAACGCCTCCCGGAAGAACGATTCGATGTAGTGCGGCTGCAGGCGACGCGCGTCGGCCCGCTCCATCTCCGCGCGAACGCGTTGAACGCGACTGGCGTCCATCGCGTCGTGAACGAGCTGCCGCTCCTCGAGCAGGTCCTGCAACGTAGTGTGGTCGAACGCCTGATCGACGGCGGTATCGAGGCGCGCTCGCACCTCCGGCTGCTCGCCGTAGCGGATGGCATTGAGCAACAAGTCGCGCAGCGGTTGACCTTCGAACACGAGCTTCCCGAGCACGTCGAACACCTGACCGCCAAGCGTCTGCCGAGCCTGCTCCAGCTTCTCCAGCAGCCGCCTATAAACGTCGCCCTCGCGGGTCTCGTCCGCTACCAGATTCCACAGATGACAGACCTCCGTCTGGCCGATCCGGTGGATACGACCGAAGCGCTGCTCCAGCCGATTCGGGTTCCACGGCAGGTCGTAGTTGACCATCAGATGGGCGCGCTGCAAGTTGATGCCTTCTCCCGCAGCGTCAGTCGCCAGAAGTACCTGCACCTGCGGATCGTGCCGGAAGGATTCCTGCACCGCCAGGCGAGCCTCGCGGCCCACGCTGCCGTGGATGACGACGACCGACGTCTCGCGGCCGAGCAACGTCGTGATGCGCTCGTAGAGGTAACTCAACGTGTCGCGGTGCTCGGTGAAGACGACGAGCTTCTGCTGCGGAGAAGGGACCGGACGAGGTATCGCGCCGTCGCCGGCGCGTTTCGCCGGCTCCCCGGTTCGAGCGTCCCGCCCTGTAGCCGTGAAGATCTCGCCAAGCAGGCCCGCAAGCTCACGCCACTTCGTGTCTCCAGCCGTGCGACGCACGCCGAGCGCGGTCGCTTCAAGCACCTTCAGAGTCTCGATCTCCGCCTTCAGCTCCGCGATAGAACGGGCGGCAGTCGCCTGATCGAGAATGCGCGCCTCGACATCTTCGATCTCCTGTTCCGGCGCGTCGTCGAGATCCTCGACGTCGGCCGCGTCGAGATCTGGAGCCGAGAACACAATGGCGGGGGTGTGCTGGCCGCCGCGCTGGAGGACTTCGAACTCACGCAGGCGGGTTTCCAGCCGCTCGCGCCTCCGCCGCAACGACTGGTAGATCGCCTCGGGCGAGGAGGCGAGTCGCCGCTGGAGGAGCGTCAGCGCGAAGCCGACCGTGCCCGCCCGCTTGGCGTTGGCGAGTGCCTCGGCGCGGTTGAACTCCTCGCGCACGTAGTCGGTGACGGCCCTGTAGAGGCGGGCTTCCGGGTCGGAGAGCCGGTACGGCACGGTGTAGGCAATACGCTCGGGAAAGAGCGGCTTGCCATCGAACTTCAGCAGCCGTTCCTTGACCATACGCCGCATCAAGTCGGAGACATCGGCCGCGTGGACGCCGTCGCGGAAGCGGCCCTCGAAGCGGTCGCCGTCGAGCAGAGCCATGAAGAGCTGGAAGTCCTCTTCCTTACCGTTGTGCGGCGTCGCCGTCATCAGCAGGAAGTGGCGGGTCACGCCCGAGAGCAACTGCCCCAAGCGGTAGCGTTTCGTGTACTTGATCTCGCCGCCGAAGAACGTGGCCGACAGCTTGTGCGCCTCGTCGCACACGACCAAGTCCCAGCCCGCCTCCGGCGCCTGCAGCTTCTGCTGCACGTCCTCGTCGCGCGAGAGCTTGTCCAGACGGGCAATGACCAGATCGGTCTCGAGGAACCAGTTTCGGGTGCGGGCAGCGTCGAGCTTGTCGTTGGTCAGAATCTCGAAAGGGAGCTGAAAGCGACGGTACAGCTCGTCCTGCCACTGCTCGGCGAGGCTGCCAGGGCAGACGATCAGGCACCGCTCCAAGTCGCCGCGGGCGATCAGCTCCTTGATGAGCAGCCCCGCCATGATGGTCTTGCCCGCGCCGGGGTCGTCGGCGAGCAGAAAACGCAACGGCTGACGCGGCAGCATCGCGTCGTAGACGCCGGTGATCTGGTGCGGCAGCGGGTCGACCACCGACGTGTGGACCGCCAGCAGCGGATCGAACAGATGCGCAAGGCGGATGCGCTGGGCTTCGGAGACCAGACGGAACAGGGCGCCGTCGCCGTCAAAGCCCCACGGTCGCCCCTGGGCAACAACCTCAATCCGAGCCTCGTCTTGGCGGTACAGCAGCTCATTAGCAACCGTGCCGACCGGCGTCTTGTAGGTCAGCTCAAGCGCTTCGGAACCGAACCACTGCACGCTGACGACGGTGACGAGGCCATCCGGATGCACGCCCCGAACGGCACAGCGCGGTTGAAGGTCTTCAAGATGCATAGATCTCTTGCAGGCTGCCCCCGCCAATGGCAGGGGCTCCGAGCGGTGGACCGAGCCCTTCCAGGGCACCTGGGGCGTCAACGGACATGCGTCCACTCACCGGCCGGGAGCGGGAGATCTCGCCCGGAATCAAGAACCACTTCGAGGAGTTCAGCACCCCCGAAAGCCTAGCCGAAGTGGCCAACCGCCACGAAGCAGCACAGACACGGCCATAAAGGGGCACGGCCACGAGTCAGGACGCGGGTAGAGGACCGACCGGAAGACCGCCGACGGCGCCAGCCCCAGCAGACGCAGGCGATTCCAGGAGCCAAACATCAGGACGGCTCATCCGGATCGCAAACAGCGCAGCAGGTCCAACGAGGCCGAGGGACAAGTTGATGCATCGTGACAGGACCGGTGCTGCCGGAGAAAAGGCTCCGCAGCCGGCCAGCACGAGGAGCAGAAACAGATCGACTGACGGGAATCGAGATCGAGCAGGGGCCAACAACTCAACGAAATCAGCGCAGCAAGAGCCTCCCGCCAGGGGGGGCGCAGCCAAACGAACCAGCACGGCCGCGAGGTGCGGGGAAAGCCGCATCAACGGGCGAGCGACGCTCGCCCAAAGCCGGAAAACCTGCCTTGGCGGGGCGAGTCGCCCGAAGGCTCGCAGAACCTGACCATCGGCGAGCGCATGGCGCTCACGGCGAGCGTCGAGGTGGGCATCCGCCAGGACGGCGGGGACGGCGAGACCGGAACCGGCATGGACGTCGGCGCCGGGCTCGTCTTCGCCGACGCGGTGACAGGCCTCTCGGTGGACGTTCGGATCCGCACGCTCGTCGTGCACCAGGCGGAGGGGTTCGCCGAACGCGGCATGTCGATCTCGGTCAGCTACAACCCGACCCCGTCTACGCCGCTCGGCTTCACCGCGCGGGTCTCGCCCGCCTGGGGCGGCGAGTCGATGAGCGGCGCCGAAGCGCTCTGGGGCCGCGAGAGCATGGCCGGCATAGGCCACGACGGACTGATGGGCAGCGGCGGCCAGCGCCTCGACACGGAGGTGGGCTACGGGCTGCCGATCGGCAGCCGCTTCGTCGGGACGCCGCGGGCGGGCGTGCGCACGTCGGAGTACGGCCGCGACTACCGGATCGGCTACAGCATGCAGGTACTCGAGCAGGGCAAGCTGAACCTGGAACTCGGGATCGACGCCGAACGCCGCGAGAGCCCGATCTTCCACCGGCAGGAGCAGGCCGGAGGAACCGACCAGCGCGTGCTCGGTCGAGCGACCGTGCAGTGGTAGGAGCAGCGGGCGAACGTGCCCGAAGGCAGCACTGACCCACCGAGGACCGGGCTCCGGCAGGCCGAAAGCGCAGCCGGGGCCCGGTCCAACGCGGTCCGGCGACCTTGCGTCGCGCATCCTCGCTGACTGGGACGATACCTCCGCGGTCGCCGGCACTGACGTCGTCTACGCGGCCACGCACCACTTCGGCGACCCTCGGCCGCGGGATTCCGGCGCGGCCGTTTCTGGGCGTGTCCGCCGACGCCCGTGATGCCGTGCAGGTGATCGTCGACCACTTCGACCGCTGAGCTTGCCCTTTCGCAAGACAGTCGCCGTCAGGCTTTGACTTACCGCCACAGGAACCTGTAGCTTCGCGCGACGCAGTGGTAAACGCAGATCCGGCTGCACCGGACAACTCGTCGATCCGAGCTGGTCGGCATTGCGTCGTCTCGATCAGCCAGACATGGAGCGCCTTGACGGTGGTGAGCGTGCGGTCGGCACGGTCGCCCTCGCTCATGATCCGGCCCCCTTCCGCCGTTCGGAGCCAGCGCGCGGGCAGGTCTTGATGAACGCGACCCCGTCCTCAAGCCAGCCGGCGCCGATGCGCACCGACCGAGGAGATTTGCCAAGCCCCATGCGGACGAAAACCGTCGAGCGGGACATTCCCGTCCGCTCCTTCACCACGGGCCCTCGCACAGTCCTTATCGCCATGGGTCGTCTCCTCCCGAGCCGATCACTGCGGCCGAAGAAAACATACTCACGGGTTGCCGGCGCGCCCGTCGTGCCACCAGTGCTGCGGCGCCCTCGGCCTCCCGAAAGGCACGCTGAACAAAGGGGATCCCCCGCACGCGGAGAGTTTATCGAGGGACCGTACCGGCGGCCCCAACCGCCGCGACGGGCCGGCGAACATGTACGCAGCGACCGATCCGGCCACGGGCTCGCACCCGCGCCCGCCGCCAACCCGGGCGGACATCCGGGTATCCGGCAGACTGCGGTAGCGGCTGCCAGACACAGTGTCGAGCCCTGCACCCCGGCGCTCATGGACTATCGCTCCGGGCACCGATGTGGTCCCGGGACCGTCCGAGGTTTCCAGGGACGCTGCGACGTGGGTCTCGCGATCGAGAACCGCCCGCTCGTCGTCGGCACCGCTTCCCCCGTCGCCGTGTCGTATCCGGAGCGATGTCTATACGGGTCGGGGCCCCCGGACAAGGGCGGCCGATGGAGCACGGAGCGCAGCGAACAAACAAAGCCAAGAAGACGGGCGGCTCTCGGTCGGCATCGAGGTGTCCCATCCCCCCAGGGCGGCGGCGGCCCCGACACCGCAGAACGCCGCCGACGGCCGGCGCGCTCTCATCCGGGGAGGACGGCAAGAAGGCCGCACGTTCCGATCGCGGTCGGTGCCGGTAGTAGCGGTGCGCGCAGCCATGACGCGGATCGCCGGAAAGGGGGCTGCGCACCTGTTGACCAGTCTGCAGGCCATCGGGCTGATCACCTTTCGGGTTCGTCTCCGAGCGACGACCGATGAACGGCCTCGCCGCCGTCGACGCTGTCGATGTCGGACGGGACCGCACTCGCGTTCGTTCTGGTGCAGCGCCCCGTAGAGGAGCCGGCCACGATCGCGCGTCGACGAGTCTGCGGCGCCCGATCGTCTCGGAACCCACGAGGTCCTGATGGGATGATGGCCCGGCCGACCGTTTGGCGCCGGCGTTCGCGCTCAGCGCGCCGCTCGGCGGTGAACCGGGCACTGATGAGGCGCCAAGCCGATCGGCTTCGGCCCGGTCGAGTTGCTCACCGGCTTCGTGTCCTCCGATGACGAGAAGGAGCACAACCGTCTGAGATGGCTGGGACCGACGCCGGTCGTGTCCCATGGCGGCGAGCCCACGTCCCGTCAACCCGCACGGGTGTCCCATGCAGTGAGCCGATGTCCCGTCGAACCCGCACGGGTTCCATCCCCTGCGAACGAGGGCGATGGGACGAACTCGGAGAGTACGTCGACCACCGACGACGTGATGCGCGTCGGCAACTGGAAGACATCAAAGGATCTCGCACCGAGCGTATCGTCCGCGGAGCCGAGCCGCTGGCAGCAAACCTCGCACCATTCCGAATAGGTCCGGCGTCGCCGCTGTACGTGGGCGACTGTGCGAGGGATGAACCGGCCCCCCGCACGCAGCTCAGCGTGGATTCGCCCGGCCTTCTCGACGGCGGCGAGCCTGCGCACGGTCGGGTGCGCGGTCGTGCTGTGCCGCGGCGGCTGCTCCCGCTGCCCTTGATTCGGTGCCGCCGGCTGCGTCAGTCAGGGTGCGCGCGGCATGCGACCATGTGCCGCTTGGCGGCATCCCGGCTGCCGGTCGTCCCGGTGACGACCGCCACGTCGGCATCCCAGACTGCCGCTCGTTCCGGTGGCGCCGTAGCCGTCATCCCGGCTGCCGCAGTTGCTGCTGGCGGTCGGCGTCCGCCGCCTCGCCGCCGTTGGCCGCGCCTGCGCCGTCATTCGGCTGCCCGTCGTACCGGTGGCGGCAGCACCGCCGTCATCCCAGCGGCTGCTCTCGGTGCCCTTGATTCGGTGGCGGCGGCTGCGTCAGCCTGGGTGCGCGCGGCATGCGCCGGTGTGTCACCGTCGGCATCCGGGCTGCTACCCCGGCGGCCGGTCGTTCCGGTAGCGGGCCCCCGCCGTCATCCCGGCTGCTTCCTTGGCTTTGGCAACTGCTGCTGTCTATCGGCGTCCGGCGTCTCGGTGGCACCGTCGGCCGCCGTCGGCACCGCAGCCCGGTATCTGGCAGCCACACCGGCGTTCAGCAGACGATGGGTTGGACGCCTGTACCTGGCGGACCGGGCACCGACATAGAGAGAATGCCGAATCGGCCGTTGGCGCGTTCGCCAATCAAGTGGTTGGTTAAACGGAAAGCTGTGGAGCGCCAATACCACACTTGGTTCGACTGGGACGCCCGCAACGCCAACCGCTTCTTCAGCCTTTTCGGAGGGGCGCTCAGTGAGCACGTGAAGGCAATCGTGCGAGAGCGAGATGATCTAGCTGCGGCACGCCGAGCCGGCGATGCTGGTGGCGCGGGCGCGCAGCGAGCAGACCGAGCATCTCTACATGGACACCGACTATGCGGCGGGCACGTGGAGCGCCGCGCGCCGGGTCATCATCAAGGCCGAAGTCGTCCGTCTCGGGGACCGCGAGCCGCGGGACAACCCGCGTTTCGTGGTGACGAACATGCGGCAGCCGCCGCGTTTTCTCTACGAGAAGGTCTACTGCGCCCGTGGCGACGTCGAGAACCGGATCAAGGAACTCAAGGACCTGCAGCTCGACCGCACGAGCTGCTGCAGACTCCGGGCGAACCAGTTGCGCGTTTTTCTGACCGCCGCAGCCTACGTGCTCATGCAGGAACTGCGGTTGCACGCGGCGCGCACCGCGTGTGCCCGAACCCAGGTGATGTGGCTGCGCGATCGGCTGCTCAAGCTCAGCGTCCACGTCGTCAGCTCCGTCCGCCGCCTCGTCCTGCATCTGCCGCGCTCGACGCCGAATCTCGACGCGTGGCGCAAGATCGCCCTTTCCCTCGGGGCGCGCGCCGGGTAACGCGTCCAACGCGAGTCTGGACCCGCGTGCACGGCCGCCATCACGGCGAAGCTGTCTTTGGCCAGCCCTCCATGACGCTCATCGTGCGTCGTATTGCTGCTCGACCACGCCATCGCCGGTCGACGGCGTGATCCAGACGCTTGTGCCGCCCGATTCGCGAGCCGATCACACCCTGCCGGTGGTCGGTCACGACCCCTCAGTAGAGTCGAGGGGAGGCGCGTAACCAGTAGGGAGTCGGTGGCTCATCCGGCGCTTTCGCACCGGGCCGCAGTCCGAGTCCCATGGGCACGTTTCCTCCCCCCGCTCTCCGAACCCGGCGTGCCGATTTCCGGCACCGGGCTCTCCAGTGGAATCATGCGGCTCGCACACGGGCTTTCCAGTTGCGACCAGCGGGCGGGTCTTGCGAGCCGTGGCACCCGGCTCACACCCTGGCGTTGGCCGGCCGGTGCGTCGTCAGACCTGTTGACGCCCTGACGACGGCGACCGCGCGGGTCGTCCCCTTCGCTTCTGCATGTGATGACGTCTGGCATTCCTGCTCATTCATCGGGGTGATAGGCCGTTCGGCCACTCCCGGAGCCTGTTCCCTTTCGCCATCCCTTCCACCTGAAGCCCCTTCCCTCGGCCGGCATTGCCCGGCTTCAACGGTAATACGGGCTTCTCCGCCACCCTGGCCGGCCCGACCTTGCCCTCACGGGTCGTCGGTTGGCGCGTGCCACGCCGCCGGCAGGGCTTCCCGTGTTGCGTCCATTCCCCTCTTCCACGCGTGCTGCCGCCATTACCCCGGCGGAACCGGTCGGTGCTCGCGTCGCTCGCTTCCCGACCGCTGGCAGCCTTCCCCGTTATTCAGGCGGGTCGGCTTCCGCGTTACTCGTTTCGAGGCCTGCTCGGCGTTTACTCGCGTTGTGGCCCGCGTGGTCGCTGAACCGCCCAGGGCGGCCCTTTGTCGTCGGAGTGCTTCAGCCGATGTCGTTACCTCCATCGTCCGCTCCGACTGCTACCGGCTGGAGCGACAGTTGCCGGGCGGGATTCGCACCCGCTGAGGAATAGCGCCTTGTCACGGCGCACTGAATGATCCGGGCTAGAATCCTTGAGCGACCGTGATCTTCACAGTGGAGTCATGTTCAGGTTGTGATCCTGCGGCTCGCGGCGACCACAAGCAAGCCTCCCGTTCAGATCGTAGCACGCCCGGCAACAGATTTCTGCTGCCAAAAGCGGCTAGGAGTCTGCGCCGCAGGAGATTTGCGGCACGCAACGGGTCGCCGGCCCACGACCTGAGTCACGTGTCGGGGCGACTTCGCCGGTCCGCAGGGCGGGGTGGATTTTCGGTAGTTGGCGAACAGATGACAAAATTCGGTCCTCGCGGGCCGCATCGCCCGCCAGAGACCGCGATGCGCATCGATTTGTCGCCGTTGTGAGCCTCATATCCCGCCTTCTAACCGTGCCCGGGATCGCCTAGCTTGGCGCAATGACACCCGGCCTTGCCGCATGGTCGGAAGCGCTCGGTCAGCGAACCGGAGCGCATCTCGCCGATGGAGGCGAATTGACTGCGAAGGTGTGCGTGTTGCCGTTCAAGCGCCGCAATCTGTTCATCGGGCATGATCGGGTCCTCGTGCTGACAGTCCATCCACTGATAGATGTCGGCCGATCAAGCCTTGTCCTATACCCCGGAACGAATCCCCTCACTTTCCTGACGTGCATCCGCTGACCGGCCCTGCGTTGACGCGGTTCTCGTGTGGTCGCTAAAATAGCAGTCTCGGTGGGTGACTGCTAACGCCACCATGGGGGAGGCCCGCACGGGCGAAGCGACTCGTGCGGCTGACGGAGTTTTTCACGAAGGGAGTAGCAGAGTTCATGGCTGCCAATGTACGACCACTTCACGACCGCATCATCGTCGAGCGCATCGAAGAAGGCGAGCAGCAGGTCGGCGGCATCATCATTCCGGACACGGCCAAGGAGAAGCCGCAGCAGGGGAATGTGATCGCAGTCGGCAACGGGAAGGTCAAGGACGACGGGACGGTGACGCCGCTCGACGTCAAGGCCGGTGACAAGGTGCTGTTCGGCAAGTACTCCGGCCAAGAGATCAAGCTCGACAGCAACGAGTTCCTGATCATGCGCGAGGACGAGATCCTCGGCGTCATCGAAAGCGACTAGCGGAGACTACCGCATTTCAGTGATTGGAGTTCGAGAATTATGGCCAAGCAGATCGTCTACGGACAGGAATCGCGGCAGAAGGTCATCGAGGGCGTCAACCAGCTCGCCAATGTCGTCAAGGTCACCCTCGGCCCGAAAGGCCGCAACGTCGTCCTCGACAAGAAGTTCGGGTCGCCCACCATCACCAAGGACGGCGTGACCGTCGCCAAGGAGATCGACCTGAAGGACCCGCTCGAGAACATGGGCGCCCAGATGGTCCGCGAGGTGGCGAGCAAGACCTCGGACATCGCCGGTGACGGCACGACCACGGCGACCGTTCTCGCGCAGGCGATCTACCGCGAGGGCGCCAAGAACGTCGTGGCCGGCGCCAATCCGATGGAGGTCAAGCGCGGAATCGAGACCGCGGTGGAGACCGTTACCGGCAAGCTCAGGGCGATGTCGAAGAGCGTCACCGGCAACATGATCGCGCAGGTCGGCACCATCTCGGCGAACAACGACTCGACCATCGGGACGATCATCGCCGAGGCGATGGACAAGGTCGGCAAGGACGGCGTCATCACCGTCGAAGAAGCCCGCACGCTCGAGACATCGCTCGACGTCGTCGAGGGGATGCAGTTCGACCGCGGCTACCTCTCGCCCTACTTCGTGACCGACGCCGAGCGGATGGAGTGCGTCCTCGAGAACCCGATCATCCTCATCCACGAGAAGAAGATCAGCTCGATGAAGGACTTGCTGCCGCTCCTCGAGCAGGTGGCGCGTCTGAGTCAGCCGCTCCTCATCATCGCCGAGGACATCGAGGGCGAGGCGCTGGCGACGCTCGTCGTCAACAAGCTGCGCGGCACGCTGCAGGGCGCCGCGGTCAAGGCCCCCGGCTTCGGCGACCGCCGCAAGGCGATGCTCGAGGACATCGCCATCCTGACCAACGGCAAGGCGATCACCGAGGACCTCGGGCTGAAACTCGAGAACATCCGCGTCGAGGACCTCGGCACGGCCAAGAAGGTCACCATCGACAAGGACAACACGACCATCGTCGAGGGCGGCGGGACCCACGGGGCCATCGAGGGGCGTGTCAAGCAGATCCGTGCGCAGATCGAGGAGACGACCTCCGACTACGACCGCGAGAAGCTGCAGGAGCGTCTCGCCAAGCTCGTCGGCGGCGTTGCGATCATCAAGGTCGGCGCGGCTACCGAGACCGAGATGAAGGAGAAGAAGGCGCGCGTCGAGGACGCGATGCACGCCACGAAGGCGGCCGTCGAGGAAGGCATCGTCCCGGGCGGCGGCGTCGCCCTGCTGCGCGCCTCCCGCGCGCTTGGTGACCTCACGCTCGCTGGCGATCAGCAGATCGGCGTCAACATCCTCAGGCGGGCGCTCGAAGAGCCGATGCGTTTGATTTCCCAGAACGCCGGGTTCGAGGGCTCTATCGTCGTCCAGAAAGTGACCGAGGCGGACGACGACGAGCAGGGCTTCAATGCGCAGAGCGAGAAGTACGAGAACATGGTGGCGGCTGGCGTCATCGACCCGACGAAGGTCGTGCGCACCGCGCTCCAGAACGCCGGCTCCATCGCGTCGTTGCTGCTGACGACCGAGGCGCTGGTGTGCGAGATCCCCGAGGACAAGAAGGAGTCCGCCGGCGGCGGCATGGGCCACGGCGGCGGCATGGGCGGGATGTACTAGGGAGTCCCGACGTTCCCACGGGTTTCGTTCGAACGCCCGGGCAGGCGGCGCGCCTGTCCGGGCGTTTCCTTTTGCCCGCTGACGGCAACCGGCGTGTTGGGCGCCATTCGGCCACACCGCCGCGGTTGTCAGATGACCGGCCCGAGTGCCAAGCCCGAGATTCGGTCAGGGTGCACGTCAGATTTGTGAGTGCCGTGTTATGCGGCGGCGTTACGTCGTTCCCAGAAGCCTTCGAAGCGGCCGCTGAGGATGCAGCAGCGGAGGGCGAGGATGGCATTGGCGCCGTTGACGGACCAGTGCATGCCGGCGCGCTTGAGGCGCGCCCCGACGGCATGTTTGCAGCCCGCTTCGACGACGCCGGTGGCGACGCACAGGCCCCTGGCCCGGAACGCGGGATAGCGCATGCGCTTACGGTTGCGGACGAGATAGTCGATGCATTTGCGGGCCTCGTCGCAGGTTGGGGCGTGGTGGGCGAGGGCGGCGACGATGGCGCTGATGCGGCCGGCATCGAGTTCGTCACGTCGTTGTTTCGCCCACTGCGCGGCGAGGTCGGACCCGGGTGTGTAGATGGCCTTGGCGACGTCCCAGAGGTGGCTTTTGGCGTGGAAGATGTCGACGACCTGGATCGCATCGGGGAAACACTCGTCGGCGAGGGTCCAGATCCAGGACGCACCGTCGCCGAGGATGACCCTGCGGTCGGCATCGGCGAAACGGCGGCGTTCGGCTTCGCGGCAGACGCGCTGGGCGAAGGGGGAGGGTTCGCGGTCGGTATCGCGGCTGGCGGCCGTCTCGATAGCGGCCGTGTAGGAGATTGAGTCCGGGTCGCGCATCGGGATGCCGGTCTTGGGGTGACGGCGTTCGGCCGTCCAGGCGACGGGTGCACGTCAGATTTGTGAGTGCCGTGTTATGCGGCGGCGTTTCGTCGTTCCCAGAAGGCTTCGAAGCGGCCGCTGAGGATGCAGCAGCGCAGGGCGAGGATGGCGTTGGCGCCGTTGACGGACCAGTGCATGCCGGCGCGCTTGAGGCGCGCCCCGATGGCATGTTTGCAGCCAGCCTCGACGACGCCGGTGGCGACGCACAGGCCCCTGGCCCGGAACGCGGCATAGCGCATGCGCTTACGGTTGCGGATGAGATAGTGGATGCATTTGCGGGCCTCGTCGCAGGTTGGGGCGTGGTGGGCGAGGGCGGCGACGATGGCACTGATGCGGCCGGCATCGAGTTCGTCACGTCGTTGTTTTGGCCACTGCGCGGCGAGGTCGGACCCGGGTGTGTAGATGGCCTTGGCGACGTCCCAGAGGTGGCTTTTGGCGTGGAAGATGTCGACGATCTGGATCGCATCGGGGAAACACTCGTCGGCGAGGGCCCAGATCCAGGGTGCACCGTCGCCGAGGATGACCCTGCGGTCGGCATCGGCGAAACGGCGGCGTTCGGCTTCGCGGCAGACGCGCTGGGCGAAGGGGGAGGGTTGGCGGTCGGTATCGCGGCTGGCGGCCGTCTCGATAGCGGCCGTGTAGGAGATTGAGTCCGGGTCGCGCATCGGGATGCCGGTCTTGGGGTGACGGCGTTCGGCCGTCCAGGCGACCGCGAGCTTGACCTCGCGGGTTTTGGCCGAACCGTCGGGCTGCTTGCCTTGGCGCTGCGCGGTTTCGGCCTTGCGCACGGGAATGCCCGTACCGTCCACGCCGAGATACAGGGTAGGTTTTACGCGGTGCGCCTCCGGCTCGACGGCTTGGCGTTCGTCGGCTGCGATCACGCGTCCCAGCGCTTCGGCGGTCCGCTCGACCTGCTTGGGGTCGACGGCGAGCCCGGCCAGTTCGTCCAGCAGGGTGCTGGCCTCTTTGAAGCTGACTCGGGCCGCCGCCGCCGCCGTCATGCGGGTCGCCGCGGGCGACAATGTCGTCTGGTCGATGCCCAGGGTCCGGTCACGCGGACAGAATCCGGTTCGGCAGGACTCGCAATGGTAGTAGGCCCGCTCCAGGGTCATGGCGCCCAGGGCCGTGCGGATCGTTCTTTGCACGCCGGCCGGCGGTAGCGGGCCGTGTGTCCGCACCCGCAGGGCAGGCCGGCGGCGTGCTGGTCACTGTGGTCGGCGTTGAGCCGCTCGGCAACGAAACGAGCCGCCACCGCCAGGACGGCGGTGCGCACCGCCGTCTCGGCCGCCTCGAAGTCGCCCAGTGTCTGCGTCGCGTCGGCCCCCAGCAGCCGCTCGATCTCACGTGCCGCTTCGGCCGCCAGCGACTCGGCGAGCACCGCGGTCTGCGGTTTTTTTTGGTGCACTGCCGGTCGCCAGACGCGCCTCGCTCAGTGCATCGTTGACCTCGATGAACATCTTCGACAATTGCCGGAAGCGGCGATACTCGGCGAGCCGCGCCTGCGTCTCCGGCCCGGCCTGGGCCGGGATGATGCGTGTGACCGTCTTGCCAGCCCGCTTGCGGGTCAGGGACAGGACCGGACCGTGCCCGCGATCGCCTGGCTTGGCGCAATGACACCCGGCCTTGCCGCATGGTCGGAAGCGCTCGGTCAGCGAACCGGAGCGCATCTCGCCGAGGGAGGCGAATTCACTGCGAAGGTGTGCGTGTTGCCGTTCAAGCGCCGCAATCTGTTCATCGGGCATGATCGGGTCCTCGTGCTGACAGTCCATCCACTGATAGATGTCGGCCGATCAAGCCTTGTCCTATACGCCGGAACGAATCCCCTCACTTTCCTGACGTGCACCCTCGGCGCCGGTCCGGTTGTCTGGCGGAGACCGAGCCGCTAAGCTTGAGAGCTTATGCCTGCTGTTTCGGAAGCTGCCGTTCTGAATGCGCTCAAGTCGGTCACCGACCCCGACCTGGGGCGGGACATCGTCAGTCTCGGGTTCGTCAAGAACCTGACCATCGACGGCGGCCGAGTCGCGTTCGTGGTCGAGTTGACGACACCCGCCTGTCCGGTCAAGGACCAGATGCGGGAGCAGGCGCGGGCGGCGGTATCCGCGCTCGGCGGCGTGGACGCCGTCGACATCGAGATGACCGCGAGCGTCCGGTCCGCGGTGACCGACGCCCAGCAGGCGCCCATTCCGGGCATCCGTAACATCATCGCCGTCGGCGCCGGGAAGGGCGGCGTCGGCAAGACGACCGTGTCGGTCAATCTTGCCGTCGCGCTGGCTCGTTACGGAGGGCGTGTCGGGATCATCGACGGGGACGTCTACGGTCCCAACGTGCCGATCATGCTCGGCCTCGACGCGCGGCTGGAGTCGGACGGTCAGAAGATCGAGCCGGCGGAGAAGTTCGGCATCCGGGTCGTGTCGATGGGCTTTCTCACCGACGCGACCGCGCCGATCATCTGGCGCGGTCCCATGCTGCACGGCGTGGTCCGGCAGTTCTTTCTGGACGTCAAGTGGGGCGAGCTGGATTACCTCGTCGTCGACATGCCTCCGGGCACCGGTGACGTCGCCCTCAGCCTGAGTCAGACCGTACCGGTCACCGGCGCCGTGGTGGTGACGACGCCGCAGGCGGTCTCGCTGTCCGACAGTCGCCGCGCCGTGGGGATGTACCGCAAGCTCAACATCCCGACGCTCGGGATCGTCGAGAACATGAGCTACTACGCCTGCTCCGGCTGTGGGCAGGAGAGCGACCTGTTCGGCCGCGGCGGCGGCGAGCGCGTCGCCGAGGAACTCGACGTTCCGTTCCTCGGGCACATTCCGCTCTATGCGCCCATTCGTGTCGGCGGCGACACCGGTGCGCCCATCGTGAGCGCCGAGCCCGAGTCACCGGCGGGCCAGGTCTTCCTGCACATCGCCGAGCGTGTCGCCGCGCAGATCTCGATCCAGAGCTTCCAGCCACCCCGGCCGGCTGCTCCAGCGGCTCCGCCGGCCATGGCCGCGGGGCCGAGTCCGGTGCGGGGTTGACCGCCGGCCGGTTCGTCACCGGCGCGGCCGTTGCGCCTCGAAGCGGACCGGGAGCACCGCCTCGGTGGTCGCGCCCTCGGCAGGACTCGCAATGGTAGTAGGCCCGCTCCAGGGTCATGGCGCCCAGGGCCGTGCGGATCGTCTTTGCACGCCGGCCGGCGTAGCGGGCCGTGTGTCCGCACCGGCAGGGCAGGCCGGCGGCGTGCTGGTCACTGTGGTCGGCGTTGAGCCGCTCGGCAACGAAACGAGCCGCCACCGCTAGGACGGCGGTGCGCACCGCGGTCTCGGCCGCCTCGAAGTCGCCCAGTGTCTGCGTCGCGTCGGCCCCCAGCAGCCGCTCGATCTCACGTGCCGCTTCGGCCGCCAGCGACTTGGCGATCACCGCGGTCTGCGGTTTTTTTTGCTGCACTGCCGGTCGCCAGACGCGCCTCGCTCAGTGCATCGTTGACCTTGATGAACATCTTCGACAATTGCCGAAAGCGGCGATACTCGGCGAGCCGCGCCTGCGTCTGCGGCCCGGCCTGGGCCGGGATGATGCGTGTGACCGTCTTGCCAGCCTGCTTGCGGGTCAGGGACAGGACCGGACCGTGCCCGGGATCGCCTGGCTTGGCGCAATGACACCGTCCTTGCCGCATGGTCGGAAGCGCTCGGTCAGCGAACCGGAGCGCATCTCGCCGATGGAGGCGGCTTGACTGCGAAGGTGTGCGTGTTGCCGTTCAAGCGCCGCAATCTGTTCATCGGGCATGATCGGGTCCTCGTGCTGACAGTCCATCCACTGATAGATGTCGGCCGATCAAGCCTTGTCCTATACGCCGGAACGAATCCCCTCACTTTCCTGACGTGCCACCCGCGTGGGAGCTGGCGCTTGACGTCAAACGCGGTTGGGTTCACAAGTCGGATCTGACGAGCTACCCGCGGGCATCCGATACCCGCATCTGGCGCACCCTGACGGACTGATCTCCAGGTGCGGGCCTGGGGCCGGCTGTGCGGCCCTGTACGGCGTTCCCGGACTCGGCACGATACTTACACGCCTGAAGCCCGGAGCGGCGCGTACAGGGCCGTGCAGTCTATTCGACGCCACTACTGTCCCACACTTTCAGCACCACAGCAGCATCTGAGGGTCTGGGGAACCCGGTGGCGAGGGCGTCGTGAACAGCTCCACCAGTGGACGGCGGTCGAACAGGTTGAGCTGGAGAACTCGTAGCATCTGGTGCAGGCTCCAGCTCAGTCGCAGGACGAACTTCAGGTAGGCCAACAGCAGGTACATACACGTCGCCACCCACAGTTGCGACAGAACCGCGTTCTTCGTCCGGCCGACGAAGCGTTTCACCTTCAGATGCTGCTTGATCCACTTGAAAAACAGCTCGATTTGCCACCGCGACTTGTACAGGTTGGCAATCGTCTTCCCCACCCACGTCGTGTTGTTCGTCACGAACACGTAGCTCCGCCGCGTTTCCTCGTCCCAGTAGCCGACCGCCACTTGATCGTGTGCCCGACGCTCTACAGGGAATCGTCGCGCAGGCTGCCGACCTTGTGCCGCTGTTGCAGGACGACCACACCTTCGGGGAGCCTCCGAGCGAGGACGAGCTAATCGTCCATTTCGTTGTACCATTTCTACGTGCGCTCGGCTGGCCGCCGGAACGGATCGCCGTGCAATGGCGGCACATCGACGTGGCGGTGTTCCGAGCGCTGCCTCGCACGCCGGAGCACTGTCATCTCGTGATCGAGGCTAAACGCCTGGGCGCGGGCGTCGAAGGCGCGCTTGATCAAGCCAAGAGATACGTGGAGGCACTCGGGCTGCCATGCGACGTGATCGTCACTGATGGCATCCGCTACCGAATGTACGCGGGAAAGCGAGACTTCGCGCGGGTAGCCTACGCGAATCTCATCCGCTTGAAGCAACCGGCCACCGACCTATTCACGCGAATGAAGAGACCGTAGGAGGATCGGCATGGAACCCTGGTACAAGGTCGCGACGCCACGCAAGGAAGTCCGCGAAGGCCGCTCGTTCAATCCTGATGAGTTTGCCATCGCCCTCGAGCAGGTCGTGGCCGGGACGGCGCCGGAGGACTATCGCGATCCGACGCAGTTCTTCGCCCGCACGTGTTTCACGCGGGCCTTGCGCGAGCACGCGAGCATGGTGCTGCGCCGGCTTTCAGGGAGAACGGACAATACCTCGCCGGTGCTCACGCTCATCACGCAATTCGGCGGCGGTAAGACGCACACGCTCACCACGCTGTACCACTTGGCACGCCATGGGGATGCGATAGCCGGCCTCAACGGTGTCGCCGACCTCGTGCGTGAAGCGGGTGTCGCTGGTGTGCCCAAGGCAAAGGTCGCGGTGTTCGTCGGCAACGCTTGGGACCCGCAGCCGGGACGCGAGACGCCGTGGATTGATATCGCCCGCCAGCTCGCGGGCGACAGGGGCGTGGACGCAGTTCCTCCGCCAGCGTCTTGTCGCCACGAGGGTTGACGTCAATCAACGGGACGTGGCCGAGTGAGCGGCTGTGCTGCCGGATCTGCTCCGCGTCGTAGGCGGCGTCCATCAGGTCATACAGATTGGTCGTCCGCTCGGCGGACAGAGTCGCCAGCGGAATGGCGGCCTGGCTGTCATGCAGGGAGGCGGACGTCAACAGGCAACTGATCGGAATCTGGCCGTCGGCCACGTCGATGTGCAGCTTGTAGCCGACCCAGGTGGTCTTGTAGCCCTTGCTGTTCTTCTTCGTGCCGACATCGCAGCCGGTCGGCAGATCGTCCAGCATCGCCGGCAGGTTCATGGTCGGCTGCCGTTCGAGACGTGTCAGGACCTTTGGCCGTTCTTCGCCCTTCTTCGGCCGCCCCCGCTTGCGCTTGGGCGGCGTGGGCGGCTTCTCCTTCGCGGCCGGCTTCTCACGGGCCTCGATGGCCGTCGAGTCGCGCGAGAGGTGGCCCACCAGCCGGTCGTGGTGCGTCTCCCGGATCAGCGTTTCGTGCACGCGCTGGGGCAACTGCGTGTCGGCGAACTCGGCAAAGGCGCGCGAGAAGACCGACTCGCTCGGCACCTCGAACTTCCGCTCCCAGCCGCAGAGCCGGCGCAGGGCCACATCGGCGGCCAACCGGTCCAGCAGTGCGCGCGTCGACGGCAGGTCGTAGACTGCCTTGGCCACGAAGGCCCGCGCCATCGCCGCGCGGTCCTTGGGCGGCCGCCCCGGCGCCCGGAAGTACCGGGGAATCAGGCGCTCGATACGGATGACCTCCAGGGTCTGCACCAACTGCTGCTGTTTTTCGGTCAGTGGACCCAACGCCTGCTCCAACCGCGGGAACAGCGTACGCTGGATCGACTCCCAGTAGGGGGCGAACGAGGCGCGCAGGGAATTCATGGCTTGTTGACCGCTCCTACGAGCTACTGCATACTTACCGCCAGGGACAATGTCAAGCTGCGGATCGATGGCCGGTGGGGACCAGATGCGCCAGTACACGGAGCGATACGACGCGCTCAAGGCGGAACTGCAGTCGCTTGGGTTTCTCTTCCAGGGCAGCCTCCAGACCCGCCGGATAGTGTGTGGGAAGACCACCTGCCGCTGCTACCACGACCCGGACGCCCGGCACGGTCCCTACCACTACTGGACACGCAAGGACCGCGGGAAAACCGTCGGGATGAGGCTCACCGATGACGAACTCGTCCTCTACCAGGAGTGGATCGAGAACAACCGCGAATTGGAGCGGCTCGTGAAGGAAATGCGCGGCCTCTCTTCGCGCGTGCTTGCCTTCATAACCGGCCGGGAGGCCCCATGAACCCCCGCGTCTCGGGCTCGTCGGCGGCGGTGACCGCTACCGCCATCCTTCAGACGCTACGTCCCGCCCACTGACCGTCCCTCGCCTGCGGCTTCCGGCAAATAAAACCCGGCCGATCACCGGTTTTCGCAAGAGGCTCGACCGATTACGAATTGTGCTTGCAGGCGCGGACGGACGAAAGGAAGCCGCAGGTCGTCGACTGCAGCTTCGTCGCCGAGGCCGTCATCGCCAGCCTCAGCCGCAGCGTGCGCGGCTGGTGATGTCTGGTCCGCGCCTCAAGGAAGGGCTCGGGAGGTCTTGCAGAGTCCAGTCTAGTCCGAGTGCGAATTGTGAACGAAACTGGGACTGACTGGTGTCGCTGTTCGCGTAAGCCGCTGATTTCAAATGAGTTGCAAGGCAAGAGCGGAGTCCGTAGCGTTCACCACGGAACCCGCCGTACCGGCCTCAACGCTTCGGGCTCACCGCACTCCCCCCATTGCGCGACGAGAATGCAGGCATCGCGCAGCCCAGGATCGACCCTGCCACAAGGTGCGAGGCTTCCCGGGGGCAGGGCATCGGGCGATGCCGCCGCGCCCGATCTGACGCCGGCGACGCTTGGGCCAGCGACACGATTGGTTTCTCCTCTGTCGGTCGTCCGGCGGCAGCTGGTAACTCTACCCGTGCTTGGTCGCACGTGACGAGCCAGCGCTGGAACGGCATCATGCTCGGTCGACCCAGCGGCACGGCCGGCGTCCTGCCGGCTCTCACCCCTCGACCGCTGGTCGTCCGGCACGAGGGTCCGGTATCGACCTGCTCGATCTCGTCACAGGAATCGGGGACGGGGTGGCAGTGCGGGGGCGGGGCATCGCCGCGTTCGTGATCGCCGCAGCGGGCGCCAGGGGATCTCGGCTACCATATCGTCAGCCTCGTCCTGACCCTCGACGGTCGGAGTGTTCCCTGGCTCCCGGCCTTCGAGGAGCTTCGAACCCTTGGGGCTGCATGATCGACGGTGGCCGGCAGGCGCAATCGCGGTAATCGCAAGCGGTCGACACCCGCACGCGCACCTCGCGCATCCCCCCGTCGTCTGCTGGATCAGGCCCGGCAGATCCTCGCGGAGGGCGACGGGCGCAAGGCGCTCGATCTGATCAGGAAGGCGCGGGACCGGGACGACAGTCTGGCAGGGCTGCCGCTGGTGTCCTTCTGTGCCACCATCCAGCGCGGCCGGCAGCTCGCGGCGAAGGGCATGGAAAAGGAAGCGGCCACCATGCGTGCCCGGGCCGATCGGCACCGGGAGTCCATCTCCCTGCAGTCACTGTCGGAGGACGACTGGGTCCAGTACGTCCGGTACCTGGATGGTGCGGGCTCCCTGGCGGCCTATGCGGACCACCTGACCACCGGGCAGCCCCTGCTGCCGGTGGAGCGGGCGCTGGCGGATCGGCTCGTCATCGAGCGGTGCTGGGAGGGTCTCGACATCCTCGACACGAGCCATCCGCTACGGCGGGACGCCGGCGCGGTCATGCCCGGTCTCGACGCGATGGATGCCGGCGACTGGGCGCGGGCCGCGGACCTTCTGCAGGGGGTGCCCCGGCGTTCGCCGTTCGCGGCCTGGCGTCTGTTCAGCAAGGCCATGGTCTGTTTCGGTGCGGGTGACGACGACGGATTGCGCCGAACCCTCGATCGCCTGCCCGCCGACTTCGCCCTTGCCCGCACGGTCGCCGAATGCCGGCGCCTGATCGCCGGAGACGGCGGCGGCAGCGGCAACGGTCGTACCGCGGCGCCGGAGGTCCTGGGAACTGGGCGGGGACAGGTGGCGGCCCTGGCCGGCGAGCTGAAGCGGGCTCTCCACAAGGGGAACGTGCGTTCGGTCGGGACGGCGATCGAGCTTCTGGCCGACGCCCTCTACCCTGACGATGTCAGCGAGCACCGAGAACTGATCGAAACTGAACGCGGGTCGGTTCAAACCGCTTTCTGAAGAAGCAGAAGACCAAGCGGAGCGAACGTCCGTCCGCGGACGTTTGCGGAGTGCGGTAGCCGAGCGCGGGACCGGCAGCGGAGGGGGCTGGACGTGACTACGCGAGGGGCTGTGAAACGGCCGGCGACGGCTGGACGGATCGTCGTCGGCGCCCGTGCCTGAGCGGACGGGCGACACTGCAGCGTCCGTGCTCGCAAGCGCCGGGGCGTTCGGATACCGTTGGAACGGACTCAGACGTGGGGTGAGGGCCCGGTGTAGAGAACCGGACCCTCGTGACCGCCCCGAGCTCCGACAGACCGAGCCGGTCGCTGCTGTTGTGCCACGGTTGGCGCTGGCTGTCCAGTCGGAGCTTGCCCCGCGCGCTCCGACGCCGTGGACCTGCCGCTACGCCAGAAGACCTGCCGACACTGCAGCCGTCTCTTCGCCATCTGCGCGGCGTGTGATCGCGGCCATGCCTACTGCACGCCGCGCTGCCGGGCGGCCGGTCGTCGCCGGTCGCTGCAGGCTGCCAGGGCCCGCCATCAGCAGAGTCCCGAGGGCCGTCTCGACCATCGCGACCAGCAACGCGCTTACCGCGACCGCCGCCGCGTGATGGATCAGTCTTCCACCACACCGCGGCGATCGACCAGACTCCCCGTCCCTGACGCCGCCCCGGTTCGGCCGCCCACTCCCACCCGATGCGTGGTCTGCGGGCGGTCGAGTCGGTGGCTGGTTCCGATGCGCGAGCCCCGCATCGCGGGGACAAGGAGGAAGGATGATCACACCCGCGCAGCGCGCCGAGATCCGGCGCCTGTTCTACGGCGAGCACTGGAAGGTCGGGACCATCGCGGCCCAGCTCGGCCTCCACCGTGAGACGGTCCGCGCCGCGGTGGAGCGCGAGACGGCAGGGGTCCGTCCCAGCCTGTGTCGGCCCAGCATCCTCGACCCGTATCTGCCGTTCATCCGCGACACCCTGACGCAGTACCCGCGGCTGCGCGCCACGCGGATCCACGAGATGGTCCGCCAGCGCGGCTATGCCGGCTCGGTCTTCCCGGTCCGCCGCCTCGTGCGGCGCCTGCGGCCCGAGTCCGGCCGCGCCGTCTACCGCCGGGTCGTGACTCTGGTCGGGGAGCAGGCACAAGTCGACTGGGGCTCGTTCGGCAAGGTCCACATCGGACAGGGCACACGCACGGTCTCCGGATTCGTCATGGTCCTCGGCTACTCGCGCGCGCTGGCCGCGCTGTTCACCCTCGACCAGACGCTGGAGAGCTTCCTGCGGGGGTACGTCGACGCCTTCGAGGCGCTGGGAGGCGCCGCCCGCAACCTCGTGTACGACAACCTGCGCAGCGCCGTGCTCGACCGCCGCGGCGCCGCGGTGCAGTTTCATCCCCGCCTGCTCGACCTCGCCGGCCATTACCACTTCGCACCGCGCCCCTGCACGCCGGGCCGGGGAAATGAGAAGTTCCAGGCTTCATACTACGCGCCTTCCTGTACGTGCGACACAAGCTTTGGGTATCGGCTCCGGTCGCGCAACCGTTTCCCGGGATGGGCGACGGGCAGCGGTCCGGTAGGCGGTTCGAAGAGTAACGTGCCCTTGTCGTCGGCGCGCACGGCGCGCAGCACGCCCTGGTGCGCGAAGCGCTTGGCGGTGGCCGGGTGGACGTCGAGCAGCGCGGCCATCTGCGGTACGGTCAGCCAGCGCGCCCCGATCAGGTGCTCGGCGTAGCTGTCGATGTCGTACGCCTCGCGGAGCATGCGTACGCGCGGGCGGCTGAATGGCAGCCCGGTTCCGGTTCGGAGCCAGCGGCCGTTGAGGGTGTCGGCGATCTGCGCGTCGGTCTGTTCGGTGGCGAGCGCGCGGACCTGCTCGACGACCGCGGCGGGAGTACGACGCAGATCCGGCGCCGCGAGCGGCAGTGGACACTCGATCCCGGCGGGTCGCGCCGCCCCGCCAGCGAATGGACACTCGGATCACGTCGTCGCGCAGCAGGGTGACATCCTCGATGAGCAGCCGCAGCATCCGCTTACGGTCGCGCGCCGGGGTGCGCGGGTCATGCCAGACGCGCGGTAGGTCGGCGACCAATGCCGCCACCCGCTCCTTCATCTCGGGAGTGACCGGCGGCGTCCGGGTCTTGTCCGCACCGGCGTACGCCTCTTCGGCCGCGGCCAACCGCTGGAGCGCCTCGTTCCAGTGCCGTTCCAGGTTGTCGGCCACGAGCCGATTCTCGGGCCGCACGAGCAGAAACTGCCGTTGCGCCAGCTCGGCGTCCTCTCGAAGCCGGGCAATCTGCGCCCGCTTGGCGCGGTCGACCTCGCCGGCTCGGGACCGCAACTCCTCGAACACCTCGACCGCGACGTCGATCGACGCGGGGGTGACGGTCTCGAGCACCAGCTCGCTGACCGCGCGGTCGATCGCCGCGCCCGGCAGGCTCTGGCACGGCGGCTCCGCCCGCGCTATCGTCCGGCGCTGACAGGAATAGAGCGGCCGCGGGTGACCGCCAGACACGATGTAGCGGACCGTCATGCGGCCGCCGCACCGGCCGCAGATGACGAGCCCCTGCAGCAGGGCCACGCCCTCGCGCGGCGCGCTGCGCCGGTCTGCTCCGAAGCTCTGGGCGCAGGCGCGCAACGCCTCCTGATTCGCTTCGAATTGCTTCCAGGTGATGTAGCCGGGGTGCGCGTCAGGCAAGAAGACCTTCCACTCATCGCGGGGAAGTCGTCGATACCGCGCCTGCCCGGCGAGGCGGAGCTTGCGCTGCCGGGTCCGACCATAGACGTACGCTCCGGCGTAGCGCGGATTGTGCAGGATGGCGAGCACACGGTCACGCTCCAACTCGCCGAAGACCAGCGCGCCGGGACGGGGTCCCTTGGGGACCCGCCGCGGCCACGCGATCTGCTGCTGCTGGAAGTAGCGCACCCCTGCGCCGGCCGAGCCGGTGCGGTCGAAGGTGTCGAACACGAGGCGGACGCGGCGCCCTGCACCTGCTCGTCGGGGTCGAGCATGAGCTTGCCGCCGGCGTCGAAGACCATGCCCAGCGGGGCCCGCATCCCACAGCTCGCCGCGGCGCGCCTTGTTCAGTTGTCCCCCGACCAGGCGCGCGCGCAGCACATGCAACTCCGCCTCCGATACGGTGCCTTTGAGTCCGAGCACGTGCCGCTGACCGAAGTGCCGGACGGGTGCGTCAACGTCCACGGCCACGAGCACGCCTTCAAGCCGCTGAGGCGGGGTCGGTGGATCAACGTCAGCGTCGAGCAGACGCTCTACCGCCCGCTCGACGTGCGGGCGCAGATCATCCCCCTGGCGAAGGCTCTCGTCGCCCGCCGGATACCGCCGGGGCTCACGACGGCCGAACGGGTACGGCACGCGCACCTCGCGGGAGTCTGATCGGGACGGTTTGAACACCGGCGGAAATCCGACGCGGACGGGCTCGGCACGCCCGGCATGGCCGGCAGGCCGCACAGGCCCGGGAAGCCTTGACAAGAGAGGTGACTCCGGGCCGGAATGGACATGAACGAGATCGAGCTTCAACGACTCTATGAGGCGCAGCTGACCGCCCAGACGCGGAACGAGCGTATCCCCGCTCACGACCGGAACGCCGCCGCGGCCATGCTGAACGTGTCCGAGCGGCTGATGGGCACAAGACTGAACCCAGGCGAGGAATACCGGACGTAGGTGTTCTCCGACCCGCACTTCGGGCACGAGGCGAGCGTCGCCATCTTGGGACGTCCGTTCCGGAACCGCCACCACGGCGACGGCTACCTGCTGGAGCAGTGGACGCACGGCGTACGGGACCGCGACACGGTGGTCTGTCTGGGCGACGTCACCATGGACCGCCCGACGGACGGCCTGATCGACCGCCTCCGGCGCAGACCGGGCCGCAAGATCCTCGTGGCCGGGAACCACGACAACGCGCACATCCGCCGCCTCCGGCGGGCGTTCGACGCGGTGGCGGCGTGCGCCCACCTGCCGGGCGAGCCCGACCTGCTCTTCACCCACGTGCCCCTCGACGACGTCCCGTCCGGCTGCGTGAACGTCCACGGCCACACCCACCTGAAGACGTCGGTAGACGAGCGCCGGATCAACGTGTGCGTCGAACAGATCGGGTACCGGCCGAGCCCGATGGCCGACGTGAAAAGACTGGCCCGGCGCCTGAGTCAAGCGCCCCTGGTCGGGAGCGCCACGACCGACCTTTTCATCGCCTGGGCGAAGGGCTGGCCGGACGCCGGAAGAGGACAGGGAGACGCGCCGTGAGCGGCACACCCGACACCGAGGACCGGGACGGCCCGACGGCCCCGGCGCCGGGCCACCCGACGCTCGAACCAGACGAGAGGCTGTGGCTCGAGAGCTACCTCGAACGGCTGAAGAAGGCGCCCGGCGGGCTCCTTAAGCGACTCGTGGTGTACGGCTCGAAGGCCCGAGGCGACGCCGGACCGGCGAGCGACGTCGACGTCCTGGTGCTCGTCGGAGACGTCCCGGACGCCGTAGGGAGCGCGCGGAACTTGATCTACGGCGACGACGACCCCGACGGCGTCGACCACAACGTCGTGGTCCGGACGGAGGCCGACTGGCTCCGGGACCTGGAGAAGGAGCTGCCGTTCCCCAGGAACGTCGAGGCCGAGGGCGTCCAGATCCATCCGGTCCACCGACCGGCGAGGAGGCCGCCGGGCGACCGGCCGCCGGTGACCCGGAAGGGCATCCGGCACGCCGTGCCCGTATGGCTGAAGGAGGCCGGGAGCGACATGAAGACGCTCGCGTACGAAATCAAGGAGATGAAGGACGGGCGATTGAAGTACCCCGGCATGGCGGCGCGGCCTGCCTTCGACGCGGTCTTCTTCTCGGCGATGGCGTGGTGCCTCACCAGGGGGGTGAGCGTAGTGCGGCGCAAGGATCTCCCGACGAGTGTCGAACGCCACCTGATCGAGCCCGGGGCGCTGGACCCCGGCTGGCGGAATCGCATCCGAGCGTTCTGGTCCGCCTGGAAGGCGGAAGTTGACTGGCACCCGGGCGGGGACGCCGAGCCGACGGTCGACGACGCCGCCGAGTGGGCCGAGACGGCCCGGGAGTTCTGCGCGCTCGCCCGCGACGCGATCGCAGCCGCAGGCATCGAGGTCGACTCTCCCGACGAAGCGGGAACGAGCGGGAACGCCGCCGAAACGGAGGTAGTGCCGTGAGCGGAGGAGCCTTCGGAACTCAGGGACCTCCACGCCGAGGAGCAGGCAAGCTCCGACGGCGGGGCGGTCCTGCTCAAGGCGGCCGAGCGCGTCACGATCGATCTCGCCGTCGCTGACGACGGTAGTGAGAAACACGAGGCCGCTGGCGACGATCGGCGAGCTCCAGCCGAGACCCGGCAGCGGCGTGCGCCAGGCGACGTTCTCGGTCGCGCTCCAGCGTTCCGGCAGGCCGGGGTTGTCGGCGACGACCCCGGCCGCGTTCGGTCCCCGGAACTGGCCCCACTCCTGCGCGCCGACCGGTGCGGCGACCAGTACGAGGGCGGCGCACAACAACGCGCCCGCCGCCGATGCCGCGGCGAAGACGCCGGATATGCCAGTCACGACCTGACCGTCGCGCACGCGCTGCACTTGTGTCCTCCTGAACAGTCCGCGGCAGCGTTCTACCGCCGCCGGAAGATGACGACATCCTCGGCGGTGGCCACGAAGACGAGGTCATCGTTGACCGCCACCGCACCGGCTTGGCCGCCGAGCTCGGACGTGCCCGCAAGCGTCGGCCGCCCGGGATCCGTCAGATCGAATACCTGCAGGACGCCGCCGCTCGCCGCGTAGACCCGGCGGTCCCACATCGCGGCGCCGGCGAGCCGGCCGGCGGTGGGAATGGCCGCCGACACTCTCGGCGCGGCGGGGTCCGAGACGTCGACCGCCTGCAACCCGCCGCGGCCGCTGACGATGCAGACCACCCCCGGCAACGCGCCGCCGGTGGAGCGTGGGTCAGGCGCGATCACTTGCGTCACCGGGTCGCGTCCGAGCGACAGAGTGCCGGCCACCGCCGGCGCGGCCGGGGACGACACGTCGACGAGCATCAATCCGGCCGGCTGATCGGCGACGAAGACCAGCGGGCCGCCCGCGGCGATACCGCGCGGAAACCCCTCTCCGAGATACTCCCCGACACGCCGGAGATCTGTCGAGGCGGGCGTCCGGGGCCGCTGGGAGGGCCGAGCCGGACGCGGCGCATGGTCCGCGTCGGCGTATCGCACCCGCATCGACGACGACATTCTCTTCGTCGCCTCGCCCGCGCTGATCGGGACCGGGTACTTCCAGAACGCCGGCGCCACCGCGCGCGCCGGCGTCGATGTCGAGCTCGACGGCCAGGTCGCCCGGACGGGCTGGTACGCCAGCTACGGGCTCGTGGAGGCGACCTTCGCGTCGCCGCTCCTGCTGCCGAGCAACGCCGAGGTCAACGACGCGGCCGCGGAGGACGGGACGATCACCGTCGAAGCGGGTGACCGGCTGCCGGGAATCCCGCGCCACAGCCTCAAGGTAGGCGTGCGGCAGCGGCTCACCACCGCCTGGGACGTCGCCGTCGAGACCGTCGTCGGGTCGAGCCGGATCTTCGTCGGCGACGAAGGCAACGACCAGGCCGCACTCGATGGCTACGGGATCGTGAACCTCCGCTCGTCGTATCGCTTCGAGCGCGGCGTGGAGCTGTTCGTGCGGGTGGAGAACCTGCTCGACGCACGGTATGCGACGGCCGGCGTGCTCGCCGAGCTCGAGCTCTACCTGAGCGAGGTCCCGGACGCCGGGGATCCGCGGTTCATCGGACCGGGCGCGCCGCGGAGCGCTTTCGCCGGCGTGCGCGTGCGATTCTGAACGCGCCGCCGTCCTCGCGCAGGAGGTCCGCCAGCGCCGCCGGGGCGATGTTGCCGCCGCTGAGCACCGCGACGGTGGCGCCGTCTTCGGCGCCCTCCTCGCGTCCGGAGAAGAGCACCGCCGCGACCGTGGCGGCGCCGCTCGGCTCGACGACGAGCTTCGCCCGCACCGCGAGCCAGCGGACGGCGGCGGCGATCGCCTCGTCCTCGACCGTCACGACGTCGTCGACGAGCGCCTTGACGTGGGCGAACGTCAGATCGCCGGGGCGCACCGGCAGCAGGCCGTCGGCGATGCTCCCCACGGTATCGAGCGTCACCGGGGCCCCGGCCTCCACCGAACGGGCCATGGCCGCCGCGCCGACCGGCTCGACGCCGATGACCCGAGTCGCGGGCCGGCGCTGCTTGGCCGCCGCGGCCACGCCGGCGATGAGTCCGCCGCCGCCTACGGGAACGTAGACGGTGTCGACGGACGGCTGATCCTCCAGGATCTGGACCCGACCGACGACCCGACGCACGGCGCCCAGCAGTACAGCCTCTTCAATGGGTACTATGACAACTGGTGTTACTTGCCGCTGCTCGCGTTCCTGACGTTCGACCGCGAACCCGAGCAGTATCTGTGTTCGGCGGTGTTGCGGCACGGCAAGGCGGTCGCCTCCGAAGGGGGCGTGGCCCTGTTGGCACGGCTGCTGCCGCTGCTGCGCTGCGCGTTTCCACGGGCGCGCTTTCTGGTTCGGCTCGACGGCGGCTTTGCGTCCCCGGCGCTGTTCGACTTCCTGGGTGCACAGCCGCGGCTCGACTACGTGGTGGCGATGGCGAGCAACGCCGTGTTGCTGCGGCACGCCGAGCCGGCGATGCTGGTGGCGCGGGCGCGCAGCGAGCAGACCGAGCATCTCTACATGGACACCGACTATGCGGCGGGCACGTGGAGCGCCCCGCGCCGGGTCATCATCAAGGCCGAAGTCGTCCGTCTCGGGGACCGCGAGCCGCGGGACAACCCGCGCTTCGTGGTGACGAACATGCGGCAGACGCCGCGTTTTCTCTACGAGAAGGTCTACTGCGCCCGTGGCGACGTCGAGAACCGGATCAAGGAACTCAAGGACCTGCAGCTCGACCGCACGAGCTGCTGCAGACTCCGGGCGAACCAGTTGCGCGTTTTTCTGACCGCCGCAGCCTACGTGCTCATGCAGGAACTGCGGTTGCACGCGGCGCGCACCGCGTGTGCCCGAACCCAGGTGATGTGGCTGCGCGATCGGCTGCTCAAGCTCAGCGTCCACGTCGTCAGCTCCGTCCGCCGCCTCGTCCTGCATCTGCCGCGCTCGACGCCGAATCTCGACGCGTGGCGCAAGATCGCCCTTTCCCTCGGGGCGCGCGCCGGGTAACGCGTCCAACGCGAGTCTGGACCCGCCGTGCACGGCCGCCATCACGGCGAAGCTGTCTTTGGCCAGCCCTCCATGACGCTCATCGTGCGTCGTATTGCTGCTCGACCACGCCATCGCCGGTCGCCGGCGTGACCCAGACGCTTGTGCCGCCCGATTCGCGAGCCGATCACACCCTGACGGTGGTCGGTCACGACCCCTCATGAATGATCCGGGCTAGACCCAATACTGTTGCTTTAGAGATCTGACGCCACGATACGCGGTGTCCAGTCCCACTTGCGGCGGGATATCGGACCAGGGCCGCGAAGTGGATAACCGCTCATCTTCCGCTTGACGCCGCGGGGTTTCTTCTGGCCGCGACTGGAGACCACCCGCTCTTCCAGAATCTCTTCCAGCACGCGCTCGCGAAGCCGCTCATTCGGAGATGAGGGGGGAAACGCCGGGGTTCTCGACACGGCGGCGCACGACCCGCACGGCGTGGACGAACGAAAGGCGGTCCGGGTCCTCGTCGACCTTGCGCGCCGCCTCGTGGATCAGACGCCGCACGGCGTAATGCGCCAGCATCAGGCCGTGGACCTCCTGCAACACCAAGTCCGGCGTCTTGCTGCGCAGGATTGCGCCGGGTCCCAGGATGTGGGTCTTGACCTCATCGTAGGCGGTCTCCACCTCCCATCGCTCGTGGTACAGAGCGGCAACCTCGGCGGCTGGCGCAACGGCCGGGTCGAGCAGGGTGGTGGCCAAGCGGTAGACGGTGTCGCTCGGGTCGTCAAGCCTGTACTCGACGACCCGGACGGGGCATTCACCCTGACTGCGCCGGCGGTCCTGGCCGCTGCCCCGCAGCACGCTCCGGTAGGAACCATCGTCGAAGCGCTCCAGCACCGGCAGGCGCAGGTTCGCCTTCATGCGCCAGAGCAGGTCTGCGCCGGTGCCGGCCGCCCGCCGCCAGAGCGGGAAGCCGCAGTAGCCCCGGTCGGCAAGCACCAGCATTCCCGTGGACAACCAAGGCAGCAGCGCCTCGACCTGCGCCTGCTCCGATTCGTCATACGCTCCCGCCCGCCACGCGAACGCCGCGCGCGTCCCCACCTCCACCAGCGCCGTCAGGCGCACCTGGGGGAAAGCAGCACGGCCACGCGACGCGCCGGGCGCGCCGAACGCCTGCCGGTTCGTCGCCTCGTCCGGCACGTTCAGCGTGGACCCGTCGAACGCCACCAGGCGCCGGCCGCGATACCACGACCCGCGCGTCGCCAGGTCCGCCACCGGCCCCACCCGGGCCGCGCGCAACGCCTCGAACGGCGCAGACCCCAAGCGCGTCCTCGCTCGCGAAATCGATGACTTCCCCGACACGCGCAGCGTCGCGTCCGACGACACCCACCGCAGCCCCTCCATCAGGCAGCGCAGCACCTCCCGCGCTGACACCGACCGGAACAGCCCCAACGCCACCACGTAGTACATCATCGCCTCGGCCGGCAGAGCGCGCTGCCGAAGGCTTGCCCGACCGCACGACGCCAACGCCTTGCGTACCGCCCCGATCGGGTACACCTGTGCGAGCACCCCGATGCTGAGATAGTCCGACAGCCGCGGGCCACCTGGCAGAACGGCTTGTGTTCGGGACATCGCCCCCCCCCGCATCTCCGCTCTCAGAGCAGAATACAGGGGTGTGAATGTTAAAGCAACAGTATTGGGGCTAGACCAGGGCTAGACCTGCCCGTGCCCCGGATGTCCGGGGCTGGACTGTAGTGAGCAGGAGGTCATCCGAACTCGTCCCGCAGTTCGAAGGCGAAGGCCATGGCAACCAGTTGAGTGTAGCCGTGCCACATCAACTGTGCGCCGGGCGGGTCGCGTTGGCGTCCGAGCCACCCGCCGAGGCGCCCGACCAGACCGACAGCGTCGCCGAGGCGCGCCGGCGGCGGCAGCTTGCGTGAGCGGGCGAAGGTGGCGAGCACGCGCAACTCGCCATCGGAGAACAGCAGGTCGCCCGGCAGGTCGGGCACTTCGCGCCCGAGTTGGACCATCAACTGGATGCGCCACCCGATGACCATCTTGATGGCCATGGCGCGTTCGAGCCGCTCGGCCGTGTGGTGCTGCAACTCCTCGACCTTGCAGCCGGACTTGAGCACGCGGAAGTATTCTTCGATGCGCCAGCGCCGGACGTACCATTGCAGGATGCGCGTGGCGTCGTCGGCGCTGCTCACACGCAAAGTGGTCAGCAGGAACCACTCCAGCGGCTCGGCCGCGGGCGGCGGTTGTTCCTCGCGCACGTGGACGACCCACAGTGCGACCGGCTCGTCGCCGGGGCAGGGCAGCGGCACCTGCTGGTAGCGCAGCGTCACGTCGGCGACCCGCTCCGCCCGGCGCGGTCCTTGCGGGCCTGCCGTGATCACCTCGTCCACCCGTGCTCGCTTGAGCAGCCCCCGCGTGCGGTTGAGCCAGCGGGTGCGTTGCGTAGCGCTCCAGCGGCGCAGCTTGACCGCGTCGGAGAGTTGCTTCGCGGCATGATAGAAGTCGATCAGCCCCAGCACCTGTGTCGGCGAGAGCCCGAGCGCGGCGATGAGGCGCGGGATGCGTTGCCAGATCCAGGGCGCGCCGTCGGCGATGAAGAGCACCTTGTCAGCGGCGTTGAGGCCGATCTGCCGCGCGTACGACAACAGCAGGGCGAAGACCGCCTCCGGTCCCCGGAGCGTGCCGTCGATGATCGGGGCCCACGTCTGAGACGGTCGCCCGTCGTCGCCGACGACGTACAGGATGAGGAGCTTCGGTTCCTTCCAGTCGGTATGGAATCGGTTGCGCCCCTTCTTCGTCTTGGGGCCACGCTTCTTGCGCCTCACACGGACGCGGCCCCCGTCGAGGGAGACGACCACCCGCTTGCCGGTCACGCGGTCCAGCAGGCCGCACGCCGCGCTCTGCTGGGCCGCTCGGGCCCGCGCAGCGTAGCGATAGGCGGTCGAGCGGAGGGTCTTGATATCCAGGACGATGCCGTCGGAGCGGAGCTGCGCCTGCGCTTCGGCCAGCGAGCTGAGCATGGCGACCGCGCGGCTTGCATCCGAGGCCAGCTTCGGCGTGCACCGGTCGTAGATGCCCAGCACCACCAAGGCGGGGTAGAGTCCCGGCCTCCGCTTCGCCCGACGGGCGTGTTTCTCGCGGTAGTACGGCGTCGTGACCGGCACCGTCGTGCCCCGGGAGGTGCGAACGTTGACGGTCTCCAGGCCGTCGCTCCGCATCCGCCGGGGCAGGTGGCGCACGAGGGCGCTCGCCGCGTCGCCAACCGCGGCGGAGCGCACCGCGCGTTGCAGCACGGGGGTGAGGAGGGCGCCGAAGAACTCGTCCGCGATGGCCCGCAGCTGCTCTTCGCACTGCTCCGCTTCCTCTGCCGACCTGGGCGCTGGAGCACGCGCCTCAAACTCCAGCGCCCGCCGGAGGGCAGTGCGCAGGTGGACGGGAATGTTGCGAAGATCGATCTCGCGGCTCGGGGTGTCGATGGCGCTCTTGTCCATTTCAACGCACCATCATGGGCAGTCCGAGCCGTAATGTCCAGTACCACCCTCCCCGTCTGTCCGAAGACCGGCTCAACCTCCCCCAGCCTCACAGTCCATCTTTGCCTACACACTGCTCCGGGAAATCGGGAATGCGCCCTCCGAGGGGCGACGGGATGTCACCAAAGGCCCTCGCTTCGCTCGGATCGCGTTCACCACGCACGGTCAGCCACGGCCGTCAACCCGCTTCGCGGGTCCTCCGCGACGCTCCGGTCCTTCGGATGACTGCCGCGGCCGACCGTGCGGGAAGCCCTTGCGGGCCAGCCGGAAGGCTGGCCCTCGATCGACTGCCTGCAAGTGCGACGCCTGCGATCCGCTCCTCTGTCGCGGAGCACCGTCGACACCCCCCGGACGGGATCACGTGCGCCTTCCCGGCCGCAAGCGACGGCCAGGGCATCCAGACACCAAGAGCTACGGCCGCGGATCCGGCTCACGTGGCCGTGATCTCGACACGGTGCGGGTCGAAGCAGGCGCCGTTGCGGAGCATCGCGCAGGCGACGTTGAGCAGGCGGTCGGCCACCGAGCGCAGGGCGCGCGCGTGTCCGTGGCCACGGGCGCGGAGCGACCGGTACTTGTCGTGGCTGACCGGATCGCGTTGGGCGGCGACACGGGCCCAGTGGTAGGCGGCGTCGCGCAGCCGGTCGTGGGCCGCCTGTCGCCGCGTCACGATCATGCTCTTACCCGAACGGCGGGTGACTGGAGCCACCCCGCAGAGACAGCGAAGTGCGTGGTAGTCCCGTCGCCGCACCGCGTCGTTGCCCTCGGCAAGCAGCGTGGCGAGCACCTTGTTGCCGATGCCGGGCAGCGACAGCAGGATGGCCGCATCGGGCGGTTTTGTCGACGATGGTTCGTCCTCGGTGGACGCGTTCGGGTCGTGTGTCGGAGCAGCCTGGGCGAGCTGATGCACCAACCCGTCGAGCTCGCGGCGCACGTGCTCGAGCTGGCGGTTGACCAGGGCGAGGCGTTCGGCGACGAGCCGTACATGCGTGACGGCGGCTTCGGCCGCGCCCGGCGTCAGCTTGATGGCCGGGGCCCGCAGCCGAGCGCGCAGCGTCGCGGTATCGATCCGGCGGATGCGGTGCTGTTTCAACACCCTGGTCAGCGTTACCTCGCGAACCCGTTGCCCCGCGCGCGGCGTCGGAAGGCTCTGCCACAGGTCGAGCGCCCACGGCGCCGCGACGTCGTCGTCAACCGCGTCGAGGAACTGCGGGTAGTAGCGCCAGAGCTGGTCCCGCATTCGGTTGGCCAGGCGAACGCGTTCACGCGTCAGTTCCTCGCTCAGACGCGACCACTCGCGCAGCTCGACGATTGCCGGGTCGGTCGGCTCCAGCCGCCGCAAACAGTGCGGGTCGGTACGCAGCGCCGAGGCGAGCACGCGCGCGTCCCGCCGGTCGTCCTTCGCGCCCGCCGGCGAGAGGCGGTCGCGGAAACGGTCGAGCTGTTTCGGGTTGATCGAGTGGACGGCGAAGCCGCGCTCCATCAGGCTTTCGACCACCGGCCCGCGTGGCGTCTCGACCGCCACTCCGACTTCGCCTGCGTCTCCCGTCGCGAGCGACAGCACCCAGCTCGCCATTTGCGACAGCCCTGTACCGCTGTGCTCGAACTCTCGTTCTCCGAGCACCTTCCCGGCAGCGTCGAGCACGCACACCTGATGTTTCTCAGACCCCCAGTCGACCCCCGCGAACCAAGCCAGCTTCAATTCGAACCTTCCCTCTGCAGAATCGAATGGGCGCGCCCCGATGCCTGCCGGTCCCTGTACTGGCGCTCTACGGCGCAAACTCCCCACGGGGCATCCATCGGTGGCTGGACCGCCGGGGCACAAGTCCTTTTCAGGTGCTCTCTGCACATGGGACCCCTTGGTGCTCCCGGCGGCCTGCCCGACTCCGCGAGATCATCGCGCGAAGTCATCCGGAAAGGTACAGGGACCCCCTGAGCACTCAAGAAATGGTGTCCCTGTGGCGATGAATCGACGGGGCGAGAACGGTCGTCTCGTCGGTTCAGCCAGGAGGACGCGGAGGTGATCAGGATGAGTCAGTGGGCCGAGATCCGCCACCTGCATCTGGTGGAAGGAGTACCAAGAAGGAGATTGCGCGGCGGCTGCAGCTGGACGTCAAGACGGTGCGCCGCGCGGCCGACGCCGCCGGTGCGGGTGTCGCCGCCGAGGGCCGGCAGCTTGGACCCGTGGCGGGACCAGATCGAGCAACGGCTGCCCGACGGCCGGAAGTTGACCGCGAAGCGGAACCCCGGTTGTTGCTGCCGTTGGCCGGCGCGGTCTCCCCGCGCACGGTGCGCCGCTACGTCGCGGTGCTGCGGAGGAGTGTCACGTCGAAGGAGGCCTTCGTGCACCGCAGCGTGGCTCCAGGCACGACGATGGAGGTCGACTACGGCGAGTCGCAGGGCGACTGTCAGCGCTCGCGAATTCCTGAAGGATATGACCAGTCTGGTCATGCCGTTCAGGAATTCGCGAGCGTCAACATCGACATCGCCGGCGTGCCGTGCAAGGTCAAGTACGTGGTGGCGACGCTGCTGTACTCGAACGCGTACATCGCCAAGGCGTACCCGGTCGAGGGGCTCGAGTCATTACTCGACGGCATCGAGTCGGCCTTCCGCTATTGGGGAGGCATCGTGAAGCGCGTCGTCCTCGACGCGCACGTCCCAGGCACGCTGTTTACGAGGAAATTCCATCGTGGAGTCAACTTGGCAGGACCCCGGGACTGGCAGCGACAATAGCACATGGCTTCCGCACCGAACTCCGCGCTGTCTACGTAACCCATTTGCAATAAACAACTTACGAGCACGGCTAAATTTTCGTTACCCATTGAGCCGCTTGCAAAACTCTTGGCGTAGCTCGGCTCGGAGCACAAGTTCTTCTGGTGAACATCGTTTTGCCTGGATCCCGACCGAGAATGCGGGGCGGGAGGACCGGCGGCGACCCAAGAGGCGGAAATCAGGGAGTTCGAGGGTTTTCCCACCGGGCGTTGGAGACACCGGTTGGTGACTGACGCCTGTCGGGCGACCGGAAGGGGATGCGCGTTGGCCGGCGAGGCGTTGGTTTACGTCACCAGCCGCAGGAGCTGGTCGGCGGTGAGCGCCAGCACGCCGAACATGCAGTGGCACATCACCTTCGCGTTGCCGCGGACTCGGACGTGGCGCCCGCCGAACTCGTCCTTGAGTCGGCCATTGACGCGCTCACCCGCCGTGCGTTCGTTGTACCGAACCTGTTCGGGAAGCTGCAAGCCGAGACGCTTCAGGCGCCGGGCTTCGGTCTGCAGTTCTTCGGCCAGCGCAGTGTCACGGCGGGGGTTGATATCGATCAGCGGGACGTGGCCGAGTGCGCGGCTGTGCTCGCGGATCTGCACCGCGTCGTAGGCGGCATCCATCAGGTCATACAGATTGTCCACCCGCTGGGCCGACAGGGTGGCCAGTGGAACGGCGGCCTGGCTGTCGTGCAGCGAGGCGGACGTCAGGATGCAACTGACCGGAATCTGGCCGTCGGCCACGTCGATGTGCAACTTGTAGCCGACCCAGGTGTCCCTGTAGCCCTTGCTGTTCTTCTTCGTGCCCACACTGCACTCGGCCGGCAGGTCGTCGAGCATCTCCTGCAGGGTCATGCTCGGTTGCCGGTCGAGGCGTTTGCGTGTCTTGGGCCGTTCTTCACCCTTCTTCGGCCGCCCCCGCTTGCGCTTGGGCGGCGGAGGCGACTTCTCCTTCGCGGCCGGCTTCTCGCGCCCCTCGATGGCCGTCGAGTCTCGGGACAGATGGCCCACCAAACGGTCGCCGTGCGTCTTCCGGAGCAACGCTTCATGCACGCGCTGGGGCAACTGGGAGTGGGCGAATTCGGCGAAGGCGCGAGAGAAGACCGACTCGCTTGGCATCTCGCGCCGCCGCTCCCAGCCGCAGATGCGGCGCAGCACCACGTCGGTGGCCAACCGGTCCAGCAGCAGGCGCGTGGTCGGCATGTCGTAGACCGCCTTGGCGACGAAGGCGCGCGCCACCGCCGCGCGGTCCTTGCGGGGGCGGCCCGGCATCCGCAAGCGCGAGGGAATCATCTGCTCGATACGGATCACCTCGAGGGTCTGCACCAACTGCTGCTGTTTCTCGGTCAGCGAACCCAACACCTGCTCCAACCGGGGAAACAGGCCCTGTTGGATTGACTCCCAGTAGGCGGCGAACGAGGCGCGCAGGTTCTGCATGGCTTGACTGCTCCCAGCGCCTACTATATATAGTAGTGTAGGAGTGAGGTCAAGGAGGGAACCGATGGGCCGCCGGAACCCGATGCGCCGGTACAGCGAACAATACGATGCGCTCAAGGCGGAGTTGCAAACGCTCGGGTTTGTCCGCCAGGGCAGTATCCAGACCCGCCGTCTCACGTGCGGGAAGCCTGCCTGCCGCTGCCACCGCGACCCGGACGCGCGTCACGGCCCGTACCGCTACTGGACACACAAGGTGCGCGGAAAAACGGTCAGCCTGCTGCTCTCCGAAGACGAACTCGCCCTCTACCAGGAGTGGCTCGAGAACAACCGCGAACTGGAACGGGTCGTGAGGGAAATGCGCCACGTCTCGTCGCGCGCGCTCGCCCTCATAACCGACCGGGAGGTCCCAGAGGTCCCTTGAGACCCCGTGTCTCCGGTTCCCCGGCGCCGGTGACGGCTGCTATCCTAATCCTACGAACGCTGCGTCCCACCCCGCTGACCGTCCGTTCCCTCTGCCTCGGGTAGGAAAACCCGGCCGACCAAGGGTTTTGCAAGAGGCTCCATTCCATTCACAATTTCGGGTTGGACTCAATCACACTCTGCAAGACTGCCTGAGACGACTGCCGACGGTTGGCGGACCGGGGCACGACACAGAGGGATGGCGGCTCGGCGCGTTGGCGCGTCCGCCAATCGCCAGTTCGCCGCAGCACCCGACGACTGAACGCCGGGTCCTGAAGGCGGTGTGGCTACGACATCGACGCCAAGTTTCCGCGTATCGTGCCGCTACCCACCCCAGCCGTAGTTGAGTCGCGCGTAGTAGTACCCGCCGCTGAATCCCCACGGCGTGAACTGGCTGTAGGGGAGGCCGAACTGCGCGGCGAAGAGGTCCATCCGGTCCGAGAAGGTGTTGAAGACGTTCTGACCGCCGACCGCCAGCGTCACGTCGGCGGCAACCGAAACGCTGGCCTCGAGGTCGACGATGAAGCGACCGCCGAGAACCTGCGCGTCGGCGCCGCGCGCGGAGCGCGCGTCGAGGTGGTCGACCCACGACCCGAAGTAGTGCAGGCGGCCGAGCAGGCCGAGCCGCCCCGCACGCTGGTTGACGGCGACGTTCCAGCGCGTCTCCGGCACGCCCCGTTCCAGGGCGAGCACGTCACCGGGGCTGAGCAGCTCCGATTCTTCCGTCACCTCCGTGTCGGTGCGGTTCATCGCCAGGCTGAAGACCGTGTCACCTCGCAGCCCGGGGGGCGACCAGGTCGAAACGACGTCGAGCCCCCGCGTCCGGGTCGAGAAGTCGTTGATGAAGAAGCGGAAGAACGCCAGCGTGCGCGCCGACGTGATGCCTTCGGAAAGCAGCAGGGCCCGCTCGTCCGCCGCGAGCGTGAAGTTCTGCGACAGGGCGAGACGGTTAGAGACGTTCACGTGGAAGTAGTCGGCGGTCAGCGTGAACGGTCCGGTGTCGACCACCAGACCGGCGGTCGCGTTGGTCGATGTCTCGGGATCGAGCGGCCGGCCGCCCTGGAGCTGCGCGGCCCTGAAAGTGGACGGCACGGTGGCGCTGTCGACCAGATCCAGGGTCTTGGGGTTGATGGTCGACTGCACGTTGAACGTGTTCTGCTGGCCGGGCGGCGGCGCGCGGAACCCGGTGCTGGCGCCGCCGCGTACCGAGACGGCATCGCCCAGGCCGTAGCGGGTGGACAGCTTGCCGTTCGCCGTCGCGCCGAACACGTCGAAGCGTTCGACGCGCAGGGCGCCGCCGACGGTCCAGCGGTCATCGGGATTGCCCAGATCCACGTCGCCGTAGAGGGCGACGTTGGCGCGGGTCCAGGTGCCGGCCGTGTGGTCGGGAAACCCGGCGAAGCCGTTGGAACCGGAGACGAAGCCCTGCGCCGCGAACGGACCGACCTCCCACGACGGACGCTCGCCGGCGCGGATCGTGAAGCGCTCGTCCCGCCATTCGGCGCCACCGGCCAGATGGACCATGTCGGTGGCGGCGTAGGAGACGTCGAAATTGAAGTTGACCTCCGCCTGCCGGTAGAGACCGGGATCGAAATCGCGCGGGGTCGCCGGCCCGAGCGAGGCATTGACGGTATTGAACAGGAAGAAGTCCGCTTGGTGCGCGCCGTAGCCGGCGCTGGCGTCCCACGTCAGGCCATCGGCCGTGGACCGGTGACCGCCGACAGGTCGGTGATCACGCCGATGTAGGACGGGGTGAAACCACCGGGCGCGATCTCCTGAAAGGAAAAACAGTTCGGGTCGTCGAACACCTGCGCCAGGGCCGCCTGATCCGGCCTGTGGTCGGTGATTCTCACGGTGGGACAGCCCGCCGAGCCGTCCCGGACGCCGTCGCGCGCGTCGAGCACGTCCCCCACGAGCAGCGTCTGACCGCCGTCGAGGCTGAAGATGTTGGCCCGCGTATTGGGATTCCGGTAGTAGAACCCCTGCGTCGACGTCCTGTGGGCGTAGTTGGCGTGGCCGTAGAGCTGCAGGCCGTTGGCGTGCAGGTGGCCGAAGTTGCCGAACAGCTTCAGGTCGCCCTCGCTGGTCGTGTCGCCCCAGGGCTGCGCCGGGTCGGCCACGGCGCTGTTGCCGGCCGCGATGAGTGCCGCCGCGTCGGCGCGCTGCACGCTGCGGTCGGTCGGACCGGCATTGCCGTACTCCAAGGCTCAGGTTGGCGAAGCCGTTGTCGCCGTGCGGCAACCCGACGTTGCCGGCGACGTTGTAAGCGTCGCCGTCGCCCGCGCGGTAGGTGCCGGTGTTGAACTCCAGGCTGCCGCCCTCGCGGGCGTCCTTGAGCAGGAAATTCAGCACGCCGGCGATGGCGTCGGAGCCGTACTGCGCCGAGGCGCCGTCGCGCAGCACCTCCACCTGCCGCAGGGCAATCGACGGAATGGTCGAGATGTCCGGCCCCTGCGTGCCGTCCGTCACGCCGCCGAACCAGACGAGGATCGCCGAGCGGTGGCGGCGCTTGCCGTTGACCAGCACCAGCGTGTGGTCGTGGGCGAGGTTGCGCAGGTTCGCCGGCCGTACGAGCGCGGCGGCGCCGCTGATCGGGTGCGTGGCGACGTTGAAGGAGGGAACCAGGTTCCGCAACCGGTAGTCGAGCGTGGTGGCGCCCTGGCTCATGACGTCGCGAAAGGAAATGGCGTCGATGGGAACCGGGGATTCGGTCACCGAGCGCGGCTGCGCGCGGCTGCCGACGACGACCACCTGCTCTTCGAACTGCACCGACAGGACGATGTCGACGGTTACGGTAACCCCGGCGTCGAGCACCACGCCGCTGCGCGCGTCCTCTTGGAAGCCGGGCAGCATGAACGTCACGTCATACAGCCCCGGCAGGAGTCCGGTGATCGCGAACGCGCCGACGCCATCGGTGACGGCCGTTTCGATCGGGCCGCCGGGGGCGCATTCCCGATTTCCCGGTCACGCGCTCACACCCACCGGCGTCATGGCCATCCGCTGCAAACAGTTCCATCTGCCGGACTTATAGAAAGACCGCAGGAGAAGAATCGCGTCGACGCTCTCCGGTAGCCAATAGATGGATGCGCCCTTGATGCGGAGATTGATGACGCGACGGATGGCGCTTTCGACGGCACTGCTGCCCCGCGGAAGCCCGAGCCCGACCATTGTGGTGTAGGCGAAACGATGACGGTTCTTCAGGAAGTAGTTGAGGTGCGTGCGGATCTTGCCGGCCGTGCGCCCGCGGCACAGCTCCCGCAGGGCCGTGATCACCTCGTCCACCCGTGCTCGCTTGAGCAGCCCCCGCGTGCGGTTGAGCCAGCGGGTGCGTTGCGTCGCGCTCCAGCGGCGCAGCTTGACCGCGTCGGAGAGTTGCTTCGCGGCATGATAGAAGTCGATCAGCCCCAGCACCTGTGTCGGCGAGAGCCCGAGCGCGGCGATGAGGCGCGGGATGCGTTGCCAGATCCAGGGCGCGCCGTCGGCGATGAAGAGCACCTTGTCAGCGGCGTTGAGGCCGATCTGCCGCGCGTACGACAACAGCAGGGCGAAGACCGCCTCCGGTCCCCGGAGCGTGCCGTCGATGATCGGGGCCCACGTCTGAGACGGTCGCCCGTCGTCGCCGACGACGTACAGGATGAGGAGCTTCGGTTCCTTCCAGTCGGTATGGAATCGGTTGCGCCCCTTCTTCGTCTTGGGGCCACGCTTCTTGCGCCTCACGCGGACGCGGCCCCCGTCGAGGGAGACGACCACCCGCTTCCCGGTCACGCGGTCCAGCAGGCCGCACGCCGCGCTCCGCTGGGCCGCTCGGGCCCGCGCAGCGTAGCGATAGGCGGTCGAGCGGAGGGTCTTGATATCCAGGGCGATGCCGTCGGAGCGGAGCTGCGCCTGCGCTTCAGCCAGCGAGCTGAGCATGGCGACCGCGCGGCTTGCATCCGAGGCCAGCTTCGGCGTGCACCGGTCGTAGATGCCCAGCACCACCAAGGCGGGGTAGAGTCCCCCGGCCTCCGCTTCGCCCGACGGGCGTGTTTCTCGCGGTAGTACGGCGTCGTGACCGGCACCGTCGTGCCCCGGGAGGTGCGAACGTTGACGGTCTCCAGGCCGTCGCTCCGCATCCGCCGGGGCAGGTGGCGCACGAGGGCGCTCGCCGCGTCGCCAACCGCGGCGGAGCACACCGCGCGTTGCAGCACGGGGGTGAGGAGGGCGCCGAAGAACTCGTCCGCGATGGCCCGCAGCTGCTCTTCGCACTGCTCCGCTTCCTCTGCCGACCTGGGCGCTGGAGCACGCGCCTCAAACTCCAGCGCCCGCCGGAGGGCAGTGCGCAGGTGGACGGGAATGTTGCGAAGATCGATCTCGCGGCTCGGGGTGTCGATGGCGCTCTTGTCCATTTCAACGCACCATCATGGGCAGTCCGAGCCGTAATGTCCAGTACCACCCTCCCCGTCTGTCCGAAGACCGGCTCAACCTCCCCCAGCCTCACAGGCCATCTTTGCCTACACACTGTTCCGGGAAATCGGGAATGCGCCCGCCGCCGGCCTCGGTGCTGCGCGCCTCCACGGTCACGCCGGGTAACACGAGATCCGTCGTGTCGGTGACGGTGCCTTCGATGACCGTCTCCTGAGCATGGACAAGCCCCGTCGCCGCGAGTCCCACCAGCAGCGTGAGAAGAGTCGTTCTTGACGTTCATCAAGACTACGCGAAGTCATTGCCGTAATACGGGCTGACACTATCCGGCCCCACGGCGCTGCCGGGAGGGGCGAATCCGCGCGAGGACAGTCGGTAATCCGCCCTGTTCGAGCGTGCGGCGGCGTGCGGCGTGCCGGGGTCCCAGGAGGGCAGGATGATCTGGAGCGCGCCAAGACGGACTATCCTCTGTTCGAGCGTGCGGCGGCGTGCGGCGTGCCGGGGTCCCCGTGCCGGGGTCCCAGGAGGGCAGGATGATCTGGAGCGCGCCAAGACGGACTATCGTCCCGCACCGTGCTGTCCGAACTCAAGCAACGCATCCGCGACGTGCGGCATGTATCTGGCGACCGACGAGCCGGACGGCGCGGTGCTGAGGATCGAGCCGGTAGAGCCGCAATCCCACACGGAGGCTCGCCGGCGAATCCATCCCACGGGACTGTCAAGGAGGCTCGCGATGCAGCGTCTGATTTCTGGTCTGTCGCACGTGGTCGCAACGCTCGCAATCGCGGCGGGGCTCGGCGCCGCCGCCGTACACGCGCAGTCGCTCGCGGGTGAAGCGCCGGGCGCCGCGCTCCGGACGTCGTGGGGGGATCCGGACCTGCAGGGTATCTGGGTCGGTTCCACCCTTACGCCGCTCGAACGGCCGCCGCAATTCGAGGGGCGGGAGTTCCTCTCGGAAGAGGAAGTCGCCGCGCTGGAAAACGGCGCCCTGGCGCGCAACGTCCAGCTTGCGGAACGCCCTGCCGAGTCGACGACGGCCGGCGGCAACGTAGATTGGCGGGAAGACGGCACGCCCGGCTTCTACAACAGCTTCTGGCTGGACGGCGGCACGGCCTGGGACCCGAGCCGGCGCACGTCGCTGGTTGTCGACCCGCCGGACGGCCGGATTCCATACACCGCCACCGCGCGTGACAACGAGCGCCCGCACGGTTCCGGCCCCTGGAACTCCTTTCTGGACCTCGACACCGGCGAGCGCTGCCTCGGCGACGGCCTGCCGCAGATCTGGTTCGGCTACAACCCGAACCACCAGATCTTCCAGACCCCGGAGCATGTCGTGATCTTCCACGAGATGTTCCACCAGCGGCGCATCATCCCGCTGGACGGGCGCCCGCACGCGAACATCACGCAGTGGAACGGCGAACCGCGCGGCCGCTGGGACGGCGACACGCTCGTGGTGGAGTCGCGCGACTTCCCGGACCGGCCGCACGACCGGTGGAACAGCACTTGGCGCGCCCCGACCAGCCAGCTGCACATGGTCGAGCGGTTCACGCGCGTCGACGCCGAGACCATCGACTACGAGGCCACCATCACCGACCCCACGCGCTTCACGCGCCCCTGGACCGTGCGCTTCCCGCTGTCGCAGGACCAGTCGGAGCGCGGCGTGGCGGCGGGGGAGCTGTTCGAGTTCGCCTGCCACGAGGGGAACTACGCGATCGGCAACGTCCTGCGCGGCGCGCGGGCGCAAGACGACGGGGTGAAGTAGGCGGACCCGAACCCGCGCAGGCTCCTGGAGCGTCCCGCAAATCCAGTGCGCCACTCGGGGTGCTGAGCCGGGAGGGTCTGGACCTCGAGCTGGGCGTCGATGCGCACCGTCGTGAAAGTCCGATGCTGGACCGAACGGACAAGGGGTTCCTCGGCCGGGCCACGCTGGGCTGGTAGGTCGCCCCGCAGAAGGGAACCGGGGGCGTGCCGTGTGGGAGTGTGCATGCGCAGCTTCCTCGCGGATGGGCACCACGTCGATGAGGCGGAGAACTTGACCGCAACGACACGCAGCGGCGGGAGAGTCCGATGCAAGGCGGCGCGAGCAACGGGTTTCTCGGCCGGGCCACGCTGGGCTGGTAGGTGGCCCGGCAAGCGCGAACCGGGGGCGCGCCGTGCCGGAGTCTGCATGGGCAGCTTCCAGTACCTCGCGGACGGGCACCACGTCGATGACGCGGGAAACCTGATCTCCTGCACGTACGTGGACTTCCGCGATCCGACGGAGCGGTTTCCGATCACGACCCTGAAGAAGGCATCGTCCAAGCGATACGCGATTCCCGGCTACGAAACGATTCGCCTCTCGAAGCCGAGCTGCTTCTTGGGTCAGGGTGAAGGACTGACGGGATGCGGCGGGGAACAGCGCGCCTCCGGCCAGAGCGTCGAGACTGAGGCTCCGTCCGGCGCCAGCGCGGGGATGATGCCGCCAGCGCGCCAACCCCGACCCCGCCGAGCGCGCCGCAGATCCCGAACGTGGCCGGGACCTACACCGGCACGCTGGAGCGCAGAGCCGACGGCGTCCTGACCGCGAGCATACCAACGCAGGCGATCGTGGCTCAGGCAGTCGCGCAGACCACAATCACTGTCTCGATTGCGTTCAAGGGCGAGATCCTGCCGCCGAGCCTCCCATCACTGGTACCATCGACGATGGCTGGCGTCTTCACCGTTGTGGAGGGCAGCGAACTCGAAGCGCACCGCGCCAATCCCGTCTGCGCCGGATGCCGGCGGTCGAAGTCGGGCGACGCCAGACTGAACGGTCGGGAACCTCGTGATTGCGTGGCGCGGACGCTCGAGTGCCCGGGACCACGCCACAGGATGACCTGCATTGCCAGAGATCAGGAGCAGACGATGACAACGCTGTGGGACCGCAGGGATGACATTGGACGCGTGGTCGCGTTGAGCGTGGCGCTCGGAAGCGCGTGGACGATGGGTACGGTCGCCGCGTTGGCGCAGGGCGCCTTTCAGATCGAAGAAGCCACCATCGGCGATATCCAGCGCGCAATCCAGCAGGGCGAGACGAGCTGTGTGCAGGTGGTGGAGGCCTATGTCGAGCGTGCGAGAGCATACAACGGAATCTGCACTCAGCTCGTCACCGCAGACGGTGAACGGGTTGCGCCGGGGCAGGGTGCCGTCCGGGCTGGCGCCCCGATCCAGTTCCCTGCCACCACCGTGCCGGTGCGTGAGATTCTGCCGGACTACGATGACTACCGAGGGTTGCCGATCGAGTTCGGCCGCATGGAGGCCACGCGGTCCGACCCCAGCGTTCAGCAGCAGTACGGCATGGTCGTCGGCATGAAGGACGCGGGTCAGCTCAATGCGCTGAGCACGCTCAACCTTCGTGGCGAGCGATCGGTGAGCTGTCAGGCCGAATGCGATGCGCACCCGTCGGACGGCGCTCTACCTGCTTACTGCCCCGCGGCATGCGAAGCGTTTCGACAACAGCCTGACGCGCTCGAGAGAGCAGCCGAGCTTGATGCGCTGTACGGGAGGAATCCCGACCTCGATCGGATGCCGATGTACTGTGCCGCGTTCTCGTTCAAGGACGTCTTCGACACCACCGACATGCGTTCCACAGGCGGTGCCGACACGAGCTACGCGATGGATGCTCCACCGCGGGATTCGACGGCCGTCGCCGAGCTGCGCGCCAAGGGCGCCATCATCTATTCCAAAGCCAACCTCTCCGAATACAACGCCGGCGGCGGCGACCCGGGGGGCGCCAACGCCGGATCACGGACGTTTGGCGCAGGTGTCTCTCGCAGCAGCTGGGCCGGCGCCTCGTGCAATGTCTACGATACGGCCCGGGAGCCCGGTGGTTCGAGCTCCGGGTCAGCCGTGTCGGTCGGCGCGAATCTCGTCACCTGCTCGATTTGTGAGGAAACCGGTGGATCGTGCCGGCAACCGGCCTGGCGAAACGGCGTCGTCGGCTTCGTGACGACCAAGGGGCTCGTGCCCTACGGTGGTGCGATCGGCGTGGAGCCCTACCTCGACCGCGGGGGCATCCACTGCCGCACGGTCGAGGACGCGGCCATGGTCCTCGACGCGCTCAGGAACCCCGACCGTGGCTTCTACGATCCCCGCGACATACACAGCGCACTCCCGCGCGCACTGATCTCCGAGGCACCCTATGCGAGCTCTGTGGTCGATGAGGAGACCGTCGGCACCAAACCGCTTGCCGGAATGCGCATCGGCGTCGTCCGCGAATACATGGTCAAGCACACCGACAACGATGCCGCGATGAGCGATCTCGTCAACGAGCAGATCATTCGCGTGCTGCGCGACGAGCTCGGCGCGGAGATCGTCGAGTCATCCGATCCGGAGTATCCGGACGATCCCTCGATTCCGAACATGACGTATGACTTTCACCGGGCCATAGCCGAGATCCTGCCCGTGCATATGCCGGAGTACATCCAGGCAAAGGACGCCAATGGAGAGTTCCGGTTCGCCGTGCCCGGCTACGACGTGACTACCCGTGACTATCTCGCGAGCGCCGCTGAAGGCACGGCGCCGCTGTCGGACGACCTGAATCTTCGCAGCATCAACAGCTCGCCACCAACGGCGAGCTTCAGCTTTCACATGTCCCAGTACCTGATGCGTCGCGGGGATCCCACGGTGACCGATTGGACCAGCCTGAACGCGAATTCGAAGTACTACAGCGAGTCGCGCGCGGTGGCGATGCGCAATTGGGAGTACACACAGAACATCGCATCGGAGGGCATCACGCGACGCGTGAAGATGCGTGACGTCATGCGGCTCGTTCTGCTCAACGTACTGCACAGAAACGATCTCGACGTGTTGGTCAACCCGACGATCACGGTGCCCCCGGTGCGAATCGGATACGCGGGTGAGCCGTCGGTCAAGAACCGTCCGAGTGGTCGGTTTCCCACGAGCGCAAACCTCGGCATTCCGGAGCTCACGGTGCCGGCCGGCTTCAATCGAATCGTCTATGACCCCGTGTACGTTCTGAACGAGGACAAGGACGGCTATGACAACGTCACGAGCAGACGGCGGACGCGGCTCGATTCCGCGCTTCCAGTTGGCATCTCGTTCTGGGCGGGGCCCGGCGACGAGCCGCTCATCCTGCGCGCCGCGTCGGCCTACGAGGCTGCAACCAGGCATCGCCGGCCGCCGCCGGACTTCGGACCGGTCGGTCGATGATTCTGGCGCGCCAGGCGGGATCCCGTTCGGGTGCGGCTCTTCTTCGTCGACGGCCAAAGGGGGCTTCTGCCAGCGGCACGGCAAGAGCTACTTGACCCGTCGAAGGCGTGGTGGGGAGGGCGGCGGGGGCGGCTTGCTGACCGGTCGCGCTATTCCATCAGCGTATCGCTGGGCGTGGTGCCGCTGGTACTCCCGCGTCGTGGAAGTCCCAGTACGCATCGAAGTCGCGGCTGGCTTCGTAGCACCCGGAGCTTCAGAACCGCCTCGGCTCCAACCAAGTTGGCCACCCGGCGGATCCGGACCCGCGCATGGATGAAACAGGTGCTGTGTAGCACCGGCGTGCACCAGTGAACTCCATCCGGTCGCGGACCAGGTACCGCACGCCCCTTCGATGACGCCGGTGGTGATGGAACACAGGCACCGCCTTACAGACGTACTCGGCCACGTGGATGAGGTCGATTACCACACCGTAAGGTCGACGGCGGCGCTCGCGAGGTGGAGCTGCGTCTCGGCGCCATCGACGAGCGCGACCCACCCGGGCGCGCAACCTGCACCGTCCCGAAGGTCGTCTCCGGGTGGCGTTCCTGCGGACGCTGCTGCGAGCGCTCGACATCGTCGGCCCCCTCGAACGGACCGGCGGCCTCCCCTGGGGTGCGTTGATCGAGGTGTCCTTGCAGGAGCCTGCGCATCAACTCCTGGCCCCGTCGGTGGAGCTCCCGTTCGAGCTCGCTCTCAGTCATCTGCTGGGCTTCGCGCGATGAGAGGTAGGCTTTGGCGTCAGCGAAGACGGCCTCGGCCACCGCATACGGCGCCTGGTCGGGGGGAGCGGGGCTGTGAGCCACGTCTCGCATCGCTCAACGCTCCCGCAACCGCCGGACCGTGTTGGGCGCCTCACCGGCACGGCGGCAGTGTCGGTCCATGCGACCTCGATCTCTGGTGGCACCCAACGCGACCCAGAAGGTACGTCCCGAGAACGGTAACTCCCGTTCTTCCGGGTCGCCGCCCACGCGGCCTGGACCAGCGCGGTCTTCAGCCACGGGGTCGCGTGACGAATCCGGGTCGAGCGGCGCTTCCCCGCACTCTCGTCGAGGCGCGGGCACAGGCCCGCCCACGAGACCAGATGGCCCGGACCGGGAAACCGCGTCATGTCCACGCCAATCTCGGCGATGAGCACCCGCGCGACCGTCTCACTGACCCCGGGCATCGTCGTCAGCCGGTCGGCGGCCTCGCGAAAAGGGCGAAGGACCTCGTCCGCGTGCTGCTCGAGCTTCTGCACGGTGGCGGTCAGGGTGTCGATGTGCGCCAAATGCAGCCGAGCGGATGAAGGGCAAGCACGGCAAGCGCCGCGCCCATCGAGTTCCGCTAGCGCTGCCCTGTACCCGCATTCAGGGCTGGACAAATCAGCTTCCGCCGTGTAGCGTCACGGCATGGAGCATCAGAACCAGATACTACAGACCCTTCGTGCGCCTGAGTCGCAAGCTCGCCTCGAGCGGATTGTGGCGCAGGAGGCGCTGAACAACCGGGCGGCGGTGGGGCGGCGGGTGTGCGCGGAGTTCGGGTTTGTGGATGCGCGCGGGTCGGCCCAACTCGCGGGTTGTCTTAAAGCGCTCAACACGCTGCACAAGGCGGGGCGGATTGCGTTGCCGGCGTCGCGGGGTGGCGGGGGCGCGCCCACTCCGCAGCGTTTCGACGCGCCGGTGGCGGCGGCCACGGCGGTGCCGGGTACGGTGGAGGCGGTCGCGGGGTTGTCGCTGGAGCGGGTAGAGCAAGGCGGGCAGCGCCGGGTGTGGAATACCTTGCTGCACTTCGAGCATCCGCAGGGGACGACGACCTTTGCGGGCTGCCAGGTGCGCTATCTGGTGGTCTCGGCGCACGGGGTGCTCGGCGCGGTCGGGTTTTCGGCGTCGGCGTTGCAATTGCGGGCGCGCGAGGCGTGGATGGGGTGGAGCGCCGGGCAGCGTCTGGCGCATCTGCACCGGGTGCTGTGCCTGAGCCGGTTCCTGATCCGCCCCGGCGTGCAATGCCGCAACCTGGCCAGCCAGGTGCTGGGCCAGGTGCTGGCGCGTCTGCCAGCGGATTTCGAGGCCCGCTACCGGTATCGTCCGTGGCTGGTGGAGACCTTCGTCGGCCCCGCGCATGACGGGGCCAGCTTCAAGGCGGCCAACTTCGTGTGGGTCGGGCACACGGCCGGTCGCGGGCGCCAGGACCGCGACCATGCGCGGGCTCGTCCGGTCAAGGCGGTATATATGTATGAGTTGGAGCCGCACTGGCGGCGGCGGTTGGGGGTGGCGCGGGTCGACGCGGCGCCGGCGCTGGCGCCGGCTGACGGTCTCGACAGCGGCGCCTGGACGGTGAACGAGTTTGGAGGGGCGCCGTTGGGCGATCAGCGGTTGTCGGCGCGTCTGGTCAAGAGCGCGGGGCTGCTGGCGTCGTTGCCCGGAGAGGCGGTCACCGCCAACGCGTCCCACGACCGCGCGGCGGTGAAGGGCTACTACCGGCTCATCGACCAGCCGGTGTCGTCGGCGGTCACGCCCGGGAACATTCTCGCGCCCCACCGGGCGCGCACGCTGCAGCGGATGCGCGGCCAGGACACGGTGCTGTGCATCCAGGACGGGACGGATCTGAATTTTGCGACGCGCCCGCACTGCGAGGGGCTGGGCATCATCGGGCGCAACCAGACGGTCTCGAAGACGCTCGGCCTGCATCTGCATCTGACCCTGGCGGTCGATGGCGCGGGTCTGCCGCTGGGCGTGCTGCGCTGCGGTTTCGAGGCGCCGCCGGGCGGCGCGGCGCGCCCGGCGGACGAGCCACCGCCGGCGGCGGCGCAGGAGACGGCCCCCAAGACGCGGCGCTGGGTCGACGGCCTGCGCGACATCGACCGGGCGGCGGCGGCGTTGAGTCGCAAGACCCGGGTGCTCAGCGTCATGGACCGGGAGGCGGATTGCTTCGCGGTGTTCGACGAGCAGCGCCGTCTGAACCGGGTGGAAGTGCTGGTGCGCGCCCACCATGACCGCTGTCTCGCCCAGGGCGCCCCGAAGCTGTTCGCCGCCATGCGCGCCGGCGCCGCCGACGGGCACGTCGAGATCGAGATCGACCGCCTGAGCGCGCGGCGCAAATCCAGCGGCAGGCAGGCCCGCCCGGCGCGCACCGGGCGGGTGGCGCGGGCCGAGGTGCGCCATCGCCAAGTGGTGGCGCCGCCGACCATCGCCGGCGCCGAACCGGTGGCGCTGTCCACGGTCCATGTGCGCGAAACCGCGCCGCCGCCCGGCGAGCCGGCGGTCGAGTGGTTCCTGCTCACCAGTCTCGACGTCGACAGCACCGAAACCGCGGTCGCGGTCATCGGCTACTACCTGCGGCGCTGGCGCATCGAAGACCTGTTCCGGGTGCTCAAGTCCGGATGCCGAGTCGAACATCTCGCGTTCCACACCGCCGACCGGCTCCAACGCGCGGTCACCATCAATACCGTGATCGCCTGGCGCCTGATGGTGATGACCCTGCTCGGACGTGACGTGCCGGGGTGCGACGCCCAGTTGCTGTTCACCGACATCGAGTTGCGTTTCCTGACCGACTATGCCGAAGAACTCGGCCTGCCGCCCCCCTGACCATCTCGCCGCCGCAGTCCTCCTGCTCGCCATCCTCGGCGGCTACCAGAACCGAACGCACGACCCGCCCCCCGGACACCAGATCATGTGGCGCGGTTACGAACGAATGTCCATCGCAACCATCGGCTACCGCATTGGACGGCGGGAGCGTGCTGGAGTTGTCCAGAACGAATAATGTGGGTACAGGGTAGCGCTAGCCCCGCAGGTTGTAGCGCTTGTGAAGGCGCAGTTCGCGGCAGTCGGCGGCGAGGGGCTGCTGTTCACGACGAAGCACGGCAACGCAATCCAGAACAGCACGACGATCCGCGCATGGCACAAGGCGGGCGACACCGACATCCATGGTTTGCGCTCGACGTTCCGGGATTGGTCGGCGGAAGTGGCCGGGGCACCGCGCGACGTAGCCGAAGCCTGCCTAGCCCTGCCCTGTACCCGCATTCAGGGCTGAACAAATCAGCTTCCGCCGTGTAGCGTCACGGCATGGAGCATCAGAACCAGATACTACAGACCCTTCGTGCGCCTGAGTCGCAAGCTCGCCTCGAGCGGATTGTGGCGCAGGAGGCGCTGAACAACCGGGCGGCGGTGGGGCGGCGGGTGTGCGCGGAGTTCGGGTTTGTGGATGCGCGCGGGTCGGCCCAACTCGCGGGTTGTCTTAAAGCGCTCAACACGCTGCACAAGGCGGGGCGGATTGCGTTGCCGGCGTCGCGGGGTGGCGGGGGCGCGCCCACTCCGCAGCGTTTCGACGCGCCGGTGGCGGCGGCCACGGCGGTGCCGGGTACGGTGGAGGCGGTCGCGGGGTTGTCGCTGGAGCGGGTAGAGCAAGGCCGGCAGCGCCGGGTGTGGAATACCTTGCTGCACTTCGAGCATCCGCAGGGGACTACGACCTTTGCGGGCTGCCAGGTGCGCTATCTGGTGGTCTCGGCGCACGGGGTGCTCGGCGCGGTCGGGTTTTCGGCGTCGGCGTTGCAATTGCGGGCGCGCGAGGCGTGGATGGGGTGGAGCGCCGGGCAGCGTCTGGCGCATCTGCACCGGGTGCTGTGCCTGAGCCGGTTCCTGATCCGCCCCGGCGTGCAATGCCGCAACCTGGCCAGCCAGGTGCTGGGCCAGGTGCTGGCGCGTCTGCCAGCGGATTTCGAGGCCCGCTACCGGTATCGTCCGTGGCTGGTGGAGACTTTCGTCGGCCCCGCGCATGACGGGGCCAGCTTCAAGGCGGCCAACTTCGTGTGGGTCGGGCACACGGCCGGTCGCGGGCGCCAGGACCGCGACCATGCGCGGGCTCGTCCGGTCAAGGCGGTATATATGTATGAGTTGGAGCCGCACTGGCGGCGGCGGTTGGGGGTGGCGCGGGTCGACGCGGCGCCGGCGCTGGCGCCGGCTGACGGTCTCGACAGCGGCGCCTGGACGGTGAACGAGTTTGGAGGGGCGCCGTTGGGCGATCAGCGGTTGTCGGCGCGTCTGGTCAAGAGCGCGGGGCTGCTGGCGTCGTTGCCCGGAGAGGCGGTCACCGCCAACGCGTCCCACGACCGCGCGGCGGTGAAGGGCTACTACCGGCTCATCGACCAGCCGGTGTCGTCGGCGGTCACGCCCGGGAACATTCTCGCGCCCCACCGGGCGCGCACGCTGCAGCGGATGCGCGGCCAGGACACGGTGCTGTGCATCCAGGACGGGACGGATCTGAATTTTGCGACGCGCCCGCACTGCGAGGGGCTGGGCATCATCGGGCGCAACCAGACGGTCTCGAAGACGCTCGGCCTGCATCTGCATCTGACCCTGGCGGTCGATGGCGCGGGTCTGCCGCTGGGCGTGCTGCGCTGCGGTTTCGAGGCGCCGCCGGGCGGCGCGGCGCGCCCGGCGGACGAGCCACCGCCGGCGGCGGCGCAGGAGACGGCCCCCAAGACGCGGCGCTGGGTCGACGGCCTGCGCGACATCGACCGGGCGGCGGCGGCGTTGAGTCGCAAGACCCGGGTGCTCAGCGTCATGGACCGGGAGGCGGATTGCTTCGCGGTGTTCGACGAGCAGCGCCGTCTGAACCGGGTGGAAGTGCTGGTGCGCGCCCACCATGACCGCTGTCTCGCCCAGGGCGCCCCGAAGCTGTTCGCCGCCATGCGCGCCGGCGCCGCCGACGGGCACGTCGAGATCGAGATCGACCGCCTGAGCGCGCGGCGCAAATCCAGCGGCAGGCAGGCCCGCCCGGCGCGCACCGGGCGGGTGGCGCGGGCCGAGGTGCGCCATCGCCAAGTGGTGGCGCCGCCGACCATCGCCGGCGCCGAACCGCTGGCGCTGTCAACGGTCCATGTGCGCGAAACCGCGCCGCCGCCCGGCGAGCCGGCGGTCGAGTGGTTCCTGCTCACCAGTCTCGACGTCGACAGCACCGAAACCGCGGTCGCGGTCATCGGCTACTACCTGCGGCGCTGGCGCATCGAAGACCTGTTCCGGGTGCTCAAGTCCGGATGCCGAGTCGAACATCTCGCGTTCCACACCGCCGACCGGCTCCAACGCGCGGTCACCATCAATACCGTGATCGCCTGGCGCCTGATGGTGATGACCCTGCTCGGACGTGACGTACCGGGGTGCGACGCCCAGTTGCTGTTCACCGACATCGAGTTGCGTTTCCTGACCGACTATGCCGAAGAACTCGGCCTGCCGCCCCCCTGACCATCTCGCCGCCGCAGTCCTCCTGCTCGCCATCCTCGGCGGCTACCAGAACCGAACGCACGACCCGCCCCCCGGACACCAGATCATGTGGCGCGGTTACGAACGAATGTCCATCGCAACCATCGGCTACCGCATTGGACGGCGGGAGCGTGCTGGAGTTGTCCAGAACGAATAATGTGGGTACAGGGTAGGCCTAGCCCACCAGATCGCAGAGAACGGGGTCGAAGCGTCCTACCTCCGAACTGACCTATGCGAAAAGCGCCGAAAGCTGATGCAGAACTGGGCCGACTACGTGACGACGTAGAGGGCTCACCGGCGGCGACGGAACGGCCCGCACCCGCGCGGGCCGTTTTTGTATCTACTCATACCTATTAGGCGGAAGTTTCAGAGCGAATCGCGCGGAAGTCATTCTCATTGAGTCAGTTAGCGATTCCGTCGGGGTGTCGGTGGTGGCTACACTCGGGTCGTTACCCCCAGTAGCTCGAAGCAGCGCTGCTGCAGCGGTGTGGGGTCCGTCTGCAACTGAAAGGTGACGCCGCTTTCGGCGACCTGCATCGTGTTCGCCGTCAGCGTTCCCAGGTCGGTGAGCAGCGTCCGGAAGCTGTGCACCGGCAAGTCGTCGTCGGTCCGTTTGCAGCCCACCTTGGCCAGGGCCGCCGGTGAGCGGCGAGCGGCGGCGACCACCGAAGGCCGCTGCTGCTCGGCCGCCGCCGGGTCGTGGTCGTCGAACAGCAGCGGCGCCAGCGCGTGGCGCATGTGCCACTCGACGTAGTAGGCCAGCATGCACAGCAGGACATGCGCCCGCACCCGGTCCGCCCGCCGGTGGTGGATCGGCCGCACCTTCAGGTCCACCGACTTCAGGCTCCGAAACGCCCGCTCCACCTTCGACAGGTCCTTGTAGGCCCGCACCGTCTGCGCTGCATCGAACTGCTCCGGCTCGACGTTGGAGCGGACGATGTACAGCCCGTCGAGCTGCTCCTCGGCCGCGATCTTGTCTTCGTCCCGGCGATAAGTGAACGTGTCGTCGGTGATCGTGGTGACGAAATGCTTGGCCATCTTGTGCCGGTTGATCACCTTCCCGACGCGCATACCGATTTCGGCTGCTCCGCGTAGCAGCCGGTTCTGGCGCGTTGTCGCTGCCGCGATGGGCGCCAGGTCCTTCTCGGTTGCCGCCAGCAGTTCCTGCCGCTTGCGCTGCCGCTCGGCGGCCAGCAACGGATTGCGGCACACGACCAGCCGCTCGCCGGGGAACAGCTCGCTGGTGACCTCGGCCAGGTCCCGCTCGTCGAACAGCGACGGCGTCACCGTGCCGGCGGCCAGCAGTTTCCGAATCGTCGGCGCCCGCAGCGTGGTGATCCAGCGCAGCCCGTCGACGCCCGCCAGGTCCTCGCGGATCCGCGCTGCGGTCAGCATGCCGCGGTCGCCCACCAGCACCACCCGCTGCAAGCCAAAGCGGGTGCGGAGCTTGTCCACCTGGCAGGCCACCGTCTTCGGGTCGCTCGTCGAGCCCTCGAAGACCTCCACCGCGACCGGACAGCCCGCGGCCGTGCACAACAGGCCGAAGACGATCTGCAAGGTGCCCTGCTTGCCGTCGCGGCTGTGCCCGCGCTGCGCCAACGGGCAGTGGGTCCCCTCCAGGTAGCTGGAGGTCAAGTCATAGAGCACCAGGGTGTGTTCCTGCAGGTGCTGCTTGGCCAGGCGTTGCTCGATGGCCGCCTGCCGCTCCACCAGCCAGTCCATCGCCGCATACAGTTCGTGCTGATCGACGTCGCCGAGCCCAAGCGTCTCGCCCAGGGTGGAGACGGCGCTCTCGGGGGCCAGGCCGCGCGCGGTGGCCAGCTTCGACTGCGCGTCGATGACGCGGGCGACGATCAGGGCGAGGACGAGGTCGCGGAGGCGACCGGCGTTACGGGCGATCAGCGTGTGCAGTCCGATCCGCTTGAGGGTGCCGAGCACCGCGGCGATGTGGCCGTGGGGCAGGCTGCGCACGCAGGTGAAGGCGTCTTCGGGGTTGACGAGTCGCTCACCGCGGAGGACGCGGCGCAGCGTTTCGATGGCGGCGGTCGGCAGCTTGGAGAGGTTGGCGAGGGTGCGCTTCTTGACGTGGCCGCCGGCGCGGTAGGACTCGCGCAGGAGGACGGCTGGGGGGGAGGAGCGATTGGGCACGCTCTCGATATACATGGTCACTAATTATACCGAAGTAACTCAATACATAAAAAGAAAACAACGCGCATTACGCGCCTATTACATGGCTACATATCGCCGTATGCACCAAGCCGAAAAGCTCCAAAAAGCCTTTAGACCCTATGGTTTAGGGCTAAATCGCCCGCTGAAACTTCCGATTAGGCCAAACTATCACATGCCGGCCCGTGGAAACATCTCCTATCCCACTTGGGTGCGGCTCTTCTTCGTTGGCGGCCCAATCAGTCTCTCCGGCGGCGGCGAGGCAGGAGGCAATTGGATCCGTCAAGGCGTGGTGAGGAGCGGCAGAGGGTCCGGTGGCCGACGGTACTTCTGTCGTCAGCGACCGATGGGGGACTTCCGCTGGTCCTCGCGCGCTTCGTGAGAGGTCTCAGTACGCATCAAGGCTCCGGCTGCCTGCGGCGGCTGAGAACCGCCGCAACTGCAGCCAAGTGTCACCGTGCGCCGGTCGACTCCCATCGGGTCGCGGACCAAATGCCGACAGGCCCTTCGATGAGCCGACGACGAGCACCGCACGCCGCGTCGCCGCTGCCACGTGGATGATGTCGAGTAACACTGTGGCTTCCAGGGCGTACGCGGTGGTGCCCGCGAGGCGGTCGCGATGGTCACGCGGCGGCGCATCTCGACCAAGTAGCGCTCCGGCAGCAGGTTCAGCGCGGCATCGAGCCGATGCAAGCCGTCGTGACCGCGCCGCGCGCAGCCCAGACCCCACAACCTGCATCGTGCCGGAGGTCGTTTCGGCGTGGCTTTCGTGCTCGTGCGGCTCCGAGCACTCGACACCGCTGGTGTCCTCGGCCGGACCAGCAGCCTCTTTCGGGCTGCGTTGGTCGCGATGTCCTTGCAGGAGCTTGCGTACCAAATCCTGGCGCCGCCGGTGCAGTTCCCGTTCGAGTTCGCTCTCGCTCATCTGCCGGGCTTCGCTGGACGAGAGGAAGGCTTTGGCATCCGCGAAGACAGCATCGGCCGCTGCGCACGGGGCTCGGCTCGGGAGATCGATGCAAGGGACGCCGGTTCGCGGCACGTCGAATGTACGTCCCTGGAATCCTGTCGTCACAGCCATCGCAGGTCTGCCTCCCTTCCCACGGCACCGTACCAGAACGCCGCGCGAATGTTCAGAAGGGAGCGCGCCCGAGGGGGACAGACCGACGGTGTTCGGTACCGTTTCGAGGCTCGGCTGGCCGCCGGAAAGACGCGGGTACGCGCTGGTTTGGTTGCTGTCCCCCCGAAAGGAGCACTGGAGAGACGCATCCGCGGGCAAAAAGGCCCATGAATAGGGCAAAAACTCCTCTACGAAGAAGAGCCGCACCCATCCCACTTTCGGCCCTGCCACGGCGGGGCCGTTTTCGCGTACGCCGTCGCGTAACCCGTTACGGTGCTGTGCTTCCGGTTGACCTATTAGGTATGGGTTAGCAGCCTGCCACTCCTGCTATGGCGTGCTCTACTTTTCGCGTGGGCGGATCTGTGGCAGGATCGAACTGTCGTCGACGCACTTTCCCCATGGTGCCGGCCGGAGCTACACGGCCGGCACCTCCTCCGTAGCTTGGAGGCGGGACAGGGCGGCGACGGCACCGAAGCAGCGAGCACGGCCCTGATTGGCCACTTGCCACGGGCGCATACCGCGTCCGAGGGCGTAGACGTATGGGGGAAGTGACCGTGCACGAACAGACCACAGCGACAGCGACAGCACCACCAGACAGGACTACGCACGCAGACGCGCACCGGATAGCCGGACTCGGCTGGTTCGTTTTCCCGCTCGCCGGGAAGGTGCCGACCATCAAACGCGGCTACTCCGTCGGCTTCGATCCGACCGAAGCCCTGGCCCCGTGGGCGCAGGAGCACGTCCGCCACAAAGGTACGCGCTGGTGGCTGGACCCGGCGGGGCCGTACTGGGCCACGCGTGATCCGAGACTGATCGATACCCTGTTCGGTCACGCGCTCCGGGTACGCGGCGGCTACGAAGTCGGGATCACGTCCGACCGGCTGGTGATCGACATCGACGAGCCTGCGCTGGTACCGCCTGATATCGCCCCGGTGGTGGCCCGGCCGCCGAACCTACGGACGCCATCGGGCGGACAGCACTACTTCGCCGCAGTCGGCACCGGCGATTACTGGCAGGTAGGCGGCCTGCACGATGGCGAGGGCCGGCACTGCGGAGATCTCAAACATCTCCAGGGCGCGGGCTACTCGGTGGCATACAACGACCTGCCTGCATACGCCGAATGTGACGCGCGGCCCGATCCGCGCGTGACGATGTGGCTTCGGGACGCGCGAAAACAGCGGGCGCAACCTGTGGAGCGGCAGCCGCGCGGGGTGGACGTACTCATAGCGGAGGGCGTGCTCGGACCGCACGGCGGGGCCTGGTTGCGGCCCTCGACGTTTCGGAGTCCGGGCAGCATCGAACCTGACGACCTGGAGGGCGTGGAACGCGGCCGGCACGACGTTATGCGCGATGGCGTCATGGCAGATGCGCGTGAGGGCGTTGACCGGCGGGACGAATGGATCGCGGCGCTAGAGGGCGCAGGGCGCGACAGGGCGACGGCGGAGGGCGAGGTGCAGAGAGCGGCAGACGGCGCGGAGCGGCTAGTCGAGGCAGAAACGAACCTGCGCGCGGAACTGGCAGCGATGCGGGCGCAGAATGCAGCGCTGACGGCGACGCTCACGAAGGTGCGGGCCGAGAGCGAGACCGCCAGCGAGGGCGACAGGCCGAAATTCGACCGGACGAAGGCGGAGGACTGGCTAGCGGCGATAAAGCACGTGGGCTTCGACGTCGGGCTGTCCGCCAGCGGTAAGGATCTGATGGTCCGTCCGCCCGGCGGCGCTTGGGGCGTCTGCGGCCGTACGTCCGTGGCCCGTGAGCATCTGTTCTATGAAGTGGAGCGGGGCTGTTTCGATCTGTCGGACAATCCGCTGCGCATCCGGGACCGCAACGCTGAATACCGGATGCTCGCGAATGCCTGCCGTCTGAACGCCGTCCCGACCATCGACGCTTTTTCGAAGAAGGTGCGAGACGTGACGAACTGGGGCAACGAACAGATAGGCGGCCACTTCACGTACGGCGAGATCGCGCACAAGGTCGGGCTGGTGGATCGCTTCGTGGGAAACGCGCGTGTAGGCGCGACCGTGGAGGGCATCATCTGCGCCGGGCTGGATATCGCAGAGGGCGACTGGCAGTACAAGGACACGCGATTTCCGCGTGGCGGTCACGGCGAACGGTGGATCTGCCCGCGCCAGAAAGTGTCGAGACGTGGCTGATCCTTGTACGCCTATCCGCCTGTGCCGAGTCGTGAAAACGGCCGATGTACGCCTGACACAGACGGACAAACGGGCCACAGGCGTACGAACAGGCGTACAAGGTGACCTATATGAACACTGCCTAAAACCCACTTTGTACGCCTGTCCGCCCGTGTCTACATGCGCGGATGTATGGTTCTGTACGTACACGGACGGCGACCGGCGCGGAAGGTGACTTACACGGAATCGCACGCCGACGGCACCGACTTACACGCCGACCACACGACCGGGCGATCGCGTCCACCGGCAATCCAGCGAGGCCGGCCCTGAAACCGGCTGGGGCCATCCTGGGGCAGCTGGAGCCGAAAATCGTGAAAACCGGAGGATGAGCACATGATCGAAGTGACGCCAATCGGATCGGCACGGCGGTTGTTCGTGGATACAGCGACCTTGGGAGCCGAGAACGGGCGCAGCACTGAACGGCACACAAAGTGCTTTTGACACGGCCGGCTGCCGTCTCTATCATGGACCATTACTCACCGAAAGGAGGTGTCAAGTGAACGCATGGCAGGACTTTGTTGACTCCGTGGACGCGGAGGATCTGGTCTGGCACGAATTCATCGACAAGGACAACAACCTGCGGTCAGGTAAGGCAGTCTGCCAGGATGGCTGCTGCTACTTTCTTGAGGAGGGTTACCGCCAGACCCCGGTCCGGGAGGGTGAAGGCGGCTCGATCGTGCTCGACGCGGCGCAGTACGTGTCTTGACGCGGGTTCACAAGCTGGACCTGACCGACTACCCGCGAAGCGCCGATACTGACATCTGGGCGCGGCTGGTGAGCTGATCTCCAGATACGGGCCTGGGCCGGCTGTGCGCCCTGCACGGCGTTTCTCGACTCCGGCACGATCCCTACGGCCTTGAATCCGGGAGCGGCGCGTACAGGGCTACACAGACAGCCCACTTACCGACTACCTGAGGAGGGCGGATACGCGCGTGTGGGAGCGGTTGACGGACTGATCGCAGAATCCGGGGCTGGGTGCGGCTGTGTGGCCCTGTACGGCCCGCGAGCCGGATCGGACTGTCGGTCAGCATCGTGGCGCGCCGTACAGCGCCGTACAGCCACGCAGGGCGGCGATCCTGCAGTCGCTCTGGACTGGCGTGGCGGCGCTTAACGGGTCTATAGTGTGCGTCCGGGTGCCACACCGAGGGAGGAGCAATCGCCGCCGTCGTGTGGCCAGTCGCGTTCTGAAATCGGGGCTGGGACGGCCACACACGGCACTTCGGGCCGATGCGAAGAAATGTGGAGCCGGATCGAAGCCCCACCCTAGTGGTCCGTCACGTCACAATCTGCGGACACGGACATGGGTTACAGCGCGCAATCATCGACGAATCACAGCACCGCACACCCGAACGTTTAATCATGGCGCAGCACTAGGAGGGAAGAGCATTGCCGTCCCGTGACGCTATCAGCCAGCGATTCGCCGAACTAGAGTCGGTGTGGGCGCATTCCCGATTTCCCGGAGCAGTGTGTAGGCAAAGATGGCCTGTGAGGCTGGGGGAGGTTGAGCCGGTCTTCGGACAGACGGGGAGGGTGGTACTGGACATTACGGCTCGGACTGCCCATGATGGTGCGTTGAAATGGACAAGAGCGCCATCGACACCCCGAGCCGCGAGATCGATCTTCGCAACATTCCCGTCCACCTGCGCACTGCCCTCCGGCGGGCGCTGGAGTTTGAGGCGCGTGCTCCAGCGCCCAGGTCGGCAGAGGAAGCGGAGCAGTGCGAAGAGCAGCTGCGGGCCATCGCGGACGAGTTCTTCGGCGCCCTCCTCACCCCCGTGCTGCAACGCGCGGTGTGCTCCGCCGCGGTTGGCGACGCGGCGAGCGCCCTCGTGCGCCACCTGCCCCGGCGGATGCGGAGCGACGGCCTGGAGACCGTCAACGTTCGCACCTCCCGGGGCACGACGGTGCCGGTCACGACGCCGTACTACCGCGAGAAACACGCCCGTCGGGCGAAGCGGAGGCCGGGGGACTCTACCCCGCCTTGGTGGTGCTGGGCATCTACGACCGGTGCACGCCGAAGCTGGCCTCGGATGCAAGCCGCGCGGTCGCCATGCTCAGCTCGCTGGCCGAAGCGCAGGCGCAGCTCCGCTCCGACGGCATCGCCCTGGATATCAAGACCCTCCGCTCGACCGCCTATCGCTACGCTGCGCGGGCCCGAGCGGCCCAGCAGAGCGCGGCGTGCGGCCTGCTGGACCGCGTGACCGGCAAGCGGGTGGTCGTCTCCCTCGACGGGGGCCGCGTCCGTGTGAGGCGCAAGAAGCGTGGCCCCAAGACGAAGAAGGGGCGCAACCGATTCCATACCGACTGGAAGGAACCGAAGCTCCTCATCCTGTACGTCGTCGGCGACGACGGGCGACCGTCTCAGACGTGGGCCCCGATCATCGACGGCACGCTCCGGGGACCGGAGGCGGTCTTCGCCCTGCTGTTGTCGTACGCGCGGCAGATCGGCCTCAACGCCGCTGACAAGGTGCTCTTCATCGCCGACGGCGCGCCCTGGATCTGGCAACGCATCCCGCGCCTCATCGCCGCGCTCGGGCTCTCGCCGACACAGGTGCTGGGGCTGATCGACTTCTATCATGCCGCCAAGCAACTCTCGGACGCGGTCAAGCTGCGCCGCTGGAGCGCTACGCAACGCACCCGCTGGCTCAACCGCACGCGGGGGCTGCTCAAGCGAGCACGGGTGGACGAGGTGATCACGGCCCTGCGGGAGCTGTGCCGCGGGCGCACGGCCGGCAAGATCCGCACGCACCTCAACTACTTCCTGAAGAACCGTCATCGTTTCGCCTACACCACAATGGTCGGGCTCGGGCTTCCGCGGGGCAGCGGTGCCGTCGAAAGCGCCATCCGTCGCGTCATCAATCTCCGCATCAAGGGCGCCTCCATCTATTGGCTACCGGAGAGCGTCGACGCGATTCTTCTCCTGCGGTCTTTCTATAAGTCCGGCAGATGGAACTGTTTGCAGCGGATGGCCATGACGCCGGTGGGTGTGAGCGCGTGACCGGGAAATCGGGAATGCGCCCGTCGGTGTTCAACGCCATTCAATATGGACCCTCTAATCTTAGAGGGACCTACGCTACAGACCGTGCTGCATGGCGACGGTGGACCACAAGTGCCGCGAGCCTGATTAGGGGCGTGTGCGGACCTAAGTCAACGTATTGTAAGGTCTTTGATGCCGGGTGCGCTGGGTGCAAGGGGACGAAGCCCGCGCTGCGAGAGCTGTTCGGCGCATTCCAAGCGGCTCGCGAAGCCTACGACAAAGGGTTCCTTTTCGATCTTGAGGTCGAGACGGCCGCGGACGTCTTCGGTAATTTCGCTACCGCAGCCAAGCAGGCCATGAAGGAGAACAACAAGGATGTCGCAGCCGTCATCGCATCGGCGGCGTTGGAGGATGCCCTGAAGCGCTACGCCGTGCGAAACGGCTTGGACGTAGACGATAAGACGATGGCGCACGTGATCAATGCACTCAAGTCGAAGGGACTAGTGTTCGGTGCACAAAAGTCATTGTTGGACGGCATGCTCAAGACGAGGAACAATGCGATGCACGCCGACTGGGACAAGATCACGGAGCCAGAGGTGAGCAGCCTTATCGGCTTCGTCGAGCAGTTTCTGCTTGCCAGCTTCCCAACCAGTCTGCACGACTCCCCCCACGAGAAGTAAAGTCAAGGTCTGGCGCGGCTGACCATCCACGAGCGACGCGCGGAGTCGTCCGGTTGGCGAAACAGGCTGATCGGCATGGCGGCCGAATCCTTAGCATGTCGGTTTCGCTCTGGGGATACGGCTGGGGATCGGTTTTCAGCGAGTCGGCGCAGGGGCGAGAAAATCCAATAGAAACGGGGCTCAATCGCCAGTCGGCGCTACCATGCGCGCTCCTCGCTCAGGAACGCCTGCTCCTGGTCGGTCGGCCGCTCGAGCGGCGTCATCGTGCGGAAATCCCAAACGCCCTGCAGGTCGGGCTGCCCGTCCGGGGTGCGCGGTAGCGTCTGACCGGCGACCGCGGTCGTGAAGATCATCAGAACCACCGCCGCCAGCGCCAGCACACGAAACTGCATCTGCATGTCGAAGTCTCCCGTCGTCCGAGCCCCCGCCAGCGGGATCATCCGCCGGCACCTGCCGGCCACATGCATGCTATTACCCGTGTCCGGAAGACCCGGGCCAGTCGCTCCAACGCCCGCTTCGCGCTCGCCTCCGACGGTGAGCCGAGGGCTATCAGACGGTCGGGCACCCCCCTACTCGCTGTTGGCTGGGGTGTCAATCGTGAGTTGACGAGATGAGAACCGCCAGCCTTCGGAGGTCTCCACCAACACGTCTCTGTACGTCCCCGTCCACATGAGGCTCCGAGCGCTTGAGTTGAACGTCAAAGCGTAGCACCTGCCCTCGGCGCCATCGGCGGTCGGAGTAAGCACAAGGGCGGTGTACCAATGGCGTGGTTCGCTTCCGTTCTCCTCGTGGTATCGCTCGGCAAACGCGATCAGAGCATCGCGACCAGTAACGGAATCGCCAAAGGAACCGTTTGGCGTAAAGGTATCGGCCCACGCGATCGCATCACCGAAGTCGATGGCCTGCACGTATCTGGCATAGAGCTGATGTATCTCTGCGTGATCTTCCGCACTCAGCTCTTCTGCCGACACGGGATTGACAGCACCCAACGACACCACAAGCGTCAGGGCAACCAGGCACGTCCAGATAGTGTTGAACATGAGCATCTCCTCTTCGCGGCTCAGTCCGCAGAACGCGAGCACCGGATGCCGCGCTTCAAATCGCCGGCCCACCTTAACGTTCGCTGAACCCTCCTGCTGAGCGTGAGGTCACTGGCCAGGAGGGGCACTCTCGCTTGTCGTCGTTGTCCGGCGAATGGGCCGGCCGGCCAGCGCGCCTGTTGCGTCGCCGTCCCGTATCGCGAAACGACCGTTGACGAGCACATGCACCGTCCCCTCGGCCTGCTGTCGCGGGCGGTCGTAGGTGGCGCGATCGCGGATGCGGTCGCCGTCGAACACCGCGATGTCGGCGATGGCGCCGGCCCGCAGGTACCCGCGGTCATCCAGGTGCAGGAAATCGGCGGCCAGCCCGGTCATGCTGCGAATGGCGAACGGCATCGTGATGATCCGCTCATCGAGCACGAACTGGCGGAGCTTGCGCGTGAAGGCGCCGAATACGCGCGGGTGCGTGACGTTCTGCGCGGGGGATGGGGTGCGGCCGTCGGTGCAGGTCATCATCCAGGGCTGCCGCGCCAGGTAGCGCGTGTTCTCGATGTCGTAGAGGTCGAGGTTCATCACCGCCGCGTTGCCGGCGGTCAGGATGCGCCGCACGGCCGCAGGTACCGGCAGCTCCCACTCGGCCGCCACCGCGGCGAGCGTCCGGCCGTTCAGCTCCGGCCGCGGGTCGGCGAACAGGAGCTTGTCGGCGCCCCCGCGGATCGCCAGCATCTCCATCGTCTCGACGTCGAGCCGGCGGACGGTCTCGGGGTCGCGAAACCGTTCGAGCATCTCCTCACGGCCGCCGTTCGAGGCCCAGCGCGGAATCGTATAGGCAGCCAGGCTCGACTGGGTCGCGGTGTAGACGTGCTGCGCCGCCGCCACCTCCACACCCCGCGCGCGCGCCTCTTCGATCAGGCGGGCCCCCTCGGGCGCGCGGCCGTAGTTGCTCGCCCCCTGCGCGTTGAAGTGGCTGAAAATGACGCGCATCCCTGCGTCTTCACCGATCCGGATCGCCTCACGTATCGAGTCGAGATAGCCGACGCCCCGGTAGCTGGCGCCGAGGTCGCGATCGTGTGTGTCGTAGATACCGTCGAACGCCGCGGCGACCCGCGCCAGCTCGATGACCTCCTCGGTAGTCGCGAAGTATCCCGGAACGTAGAAGAGTCCGGTCGAGAGACCGAACGCCCCTTCGTTCATGGCTTGCCGGACCAGCGCGCGCATCTCGTTCAGCTCGACCGCCGTCGGCGCGCGGTCGACCTCTCCGATCACCCGTTCCCGGATCTCGCCGTGTCCCACGTAGGCGAACGTGTTCGCCCCGATGCGGCCATCGAGCCCGGCGAACAGCTCGGCGACGTCGGGCGTACCCCCACCGTCCACCCCAATCGCCACCGTGGTGATGCCCTGATGGAGGAACGGCAGTGCGTCCCGGCCGTAGTCTTCCGTCAGCTCTGCGTGCGAGTGCATGTCGATGAAGCCCGGCGTGACCAGCAGCCCGTCGACGTCCACGACCACGGCGGCATCGAGGCCGGCTGCCGCCGCGTCGCCGACAAAGCTGATCCGCTCCCCCACCACGCCGACGTCCTGCCGGCCCGGCGGCTGTCCCGAGCCGTCGTAGACGAAACCGCCAACCAGCAGGAGGTCCGCGGCCGGCTGGGAGCGAAGGTCGCCGATCCACAACGCGGCCACCGCCACGGCGGCCAGGAGCGAGCGGTACCGCCAGCGTATGTCACGGTCGGTCCTGATAGGCATGACGGAATCCTAACCCCCGGATTGGAGCAGACTCGCATGCTCCCCGAGAATCATCCGCGCCTGTGTCCCGGCGGCGGCCAGCGCCGGTGGTCGGCGCCGCATTCCGGCGGCCAGCGCGGCGCCCAACCCCGTCCACAGCAGCACGATGGCCCACTCCTCCGGCCAGACGAGCGCCGACGGGCTGCCCGGCAGATACAGAAGGATGAAAAACACCGTAGCCGCCACCGCGAGCCAGCCGACGAGTGACGGCGCCGCGACCCGATACGGACGCGGCAGGTCCGGGTACCGGCGCCGGATGATGAGAAACGCCACGGCCACCAGCAGGTAGGCGACCACCGTCGCCAGCGAGCCGGCGTCGACCAGCCACACCAGGGCGGGCCGGCCGAAGAACGGGGCGACCACGGTGATACCGGTCAGCACCGCGACCACCGCCACCGGCGACCCGTGGCGCGGGTGCAGGCGTGCGAAGACGGCCGGCAGCATCCCACCGCGGGCCATTGCGAACAGCAGCCGCGAGGCGCCGAGGAAGAACGCGTTCCAGCTCGTGAGGATGCCGAACGCGCCGCCCACCACCAACACGCGCCCGGCCCACGGGCTGCCGTAGACGGCGCTCATCGCATCGGCGGTCGGCAGCGCCCGCCCGTCCAGCGTGGCGGGATCCAGCGACAGGCCCACCGTCAATTGCACGAGGCCGTACCAACCGAGCGCCATGACGATCGACAGCACGATGATGCGGCCGATGGTGCGGAACGGGACGTCGATCTCCTCGGCGAGCTGCGGGACGACGTCGAAACCGACGTAGAGGAACGGGGTCATGATCACGACCCGCAGCACCCCTTCCCAGCTCGTGATCCAGGGGACCAGGTTGGCCGTGTCGCCGCTCACCGTGCCCGGCAGGAAGAAGGCCAGCCCCACCAGAAGGAGGCTGCCGACGGCGAGACGCTGCGCGAAGGCGGCGAAGCGGATACCGCGGTAGTTGACGACGCCGATGACGAGCGCGCCGGCCACGCCGGCCAGCACCCAGCTCGCGTGCACCTCCCAGCCGGCCACGGTGTAGAGGCGGCCGGCCTCGAAGCCGCCGGGGACCAGGTAGCTGAGAACGGTCGGCAGAGCGACCGCCTCGAACGCACACACCGCCACGTAGGCGAGCACGAGCGTCCAGCCGCAGACGAACGCACCGCTCGGCCCCAGCGCGACGAAGGTGAAGCTGATCTCGCCGCCCGCGCGCGAGAGGGCGGATGACAGCTCGGCGTAGGTGAGCCCCACCAGCCAGACCATCAGGGCGCCAATGCCGAACGCCAGGATAGAGCCGCCCGCGCCCGCCCGCACGATCATCTCGCCCGCCAGCACCACCCAGCTCCAGCCGACCATCGCGCCGAAGGCGATGGCCAGCACGTCGCCGCGGCCGAGCAGCTTCCGGAGGTGCACCGGGGCGTCAGACATGGCAGCGGGCACCGGCGCGGGCTCGCCGCGCGTCCTCGTGGCGGCGCTTCTTCGGCCGCGATGAAGCGTCAGGTATCTCCACGGCCGCTACCGCTCGTGGACCACCCGACCGCCGAGCACCGTCAGGTCGACCTCGGTGTCCATGGTCCGCGCCGGGTCGATGGTCAGCAGGTCCTGCGACAGGACCACCAAGTCGGCCCGCTTGCCGACCTCCAGGCTGCCCTTCTCGTCCTCCTCGAAGGTCATCTGCCAGCCCCGCTCGTGAGCGGCGCGGGAGATCTCCAGCAGGCCTACCTCGTCGATCAGGGGACCGCTGCCATGGTAGCCGGGCTGCCCCTTGTAGGGCTCCAGGGTCCAGGCCGCGGCGCCCGTGTAGCCGCCGTCGACGAAGAACTTCATCGGTCCCACCCGCAGCCACTCGTCGCCGTCGCCGGTCCTGCGGCCGAAACGGTCCAGCATGTCGATGGCCCGTTGCGGATCCGGCGGCACCCGAAGCTGCACGGCGGCGCGCGGCAGCTCCCCGGCATGCTCGGCGTAGACCGCTTCCCACCCGGCGTAGCCGGCGATGTCGACCCCGGCGTGGATGATGCTCGTGATTCCGAGCGCAAGCAGGCGGCGGAGGTTCTCGACGAAAGTCACCCGCAACTCCTCCGGAGTCGGGTCCGGCACCAGCCGGCTGACCAGCCCCTGCGCGCCCTCGCGCAAGATGCCGTTCATGCGGCCCCGGTCGTCGAGCTCGATGATGCCGCCCGGCGGCGTCTGGGTGTCCGGGGCCAGCCCGGCCGCCTCCAGCGCCAGCGAGCTCGCCACCGAGCTGTGCCCGCCGGCGCGGGTCAGCACCACCGGGTTGGCCGGCGCCGCGTCGTCCAGATCCCAGCGGAACGGCCGGCGCCGTTCGGCCAGCTCGTCTTCCGACCAGCCGTAGCCGGTGATCCACTCCCCCGCACCGAGCTGCTCCGCCCTCCGCGTGACCCGCGCCTTCAGCTCGGCGAGGTTCTCCAGCCCGGCCAGATCGACCCAGCGGGCGGGATTCCCGCGGATGTGGATATGCGTGTCGATGAATCCGGGCAGCACCAGCCGCCCGGCGAGGTCGATGGTGCGACCGGCGTCGTACCGGTCGGCCAGCTCGTCCCCGCCGAGGGCCACGATGCGGCCGTCGCGCACCGCCACCGACGAGTAGGTGGAGAGCAGGGGGTCGGCGGTGAACACCTTGCCGTCGTGCAGCAGCAGATCGACCGGCTCCTGCGCCTGCGCGGGAGCCACCGCACCCGGGACCCACGCCACAACCACCCACACCGCGGCTCGCATTCGTCTCATCTGCATCCGGGCAATATACGATAGCCGCATGCAGCGCTGGCGGATCCTGGCCGACGCCTGCGTCGCCTGCGACCTGTAGCTGCAGCCGGCCGCGCGGTTCTGATTGGAGGATCCCATGTCCGCTCGACACACAGGTCTCGTCGCCGTCGCCGCCGCGCTCGTTCTCTCGGCCCAGCCCGCCGCCGCGCAGTACGGCGCCGTCGACGGCGAGTGGCGCAGCTACGCCGGCGATAACGGCAGCACCAAGTACTCCCCGCTGGACCAGATCGACGCCGGCAACTTCGACGATCTGCGCATCGCCTGGCGCTGGCAGTCCGCCGACGGCCAGGTGGACCTGGAAGCGCTGCGCGAGAGCGAGGACGAGCGGCCAATCTCGATCCGCGGCCTGCAGGCGACGCCGCTGATGATCGACGGCGTGCTGTATCTGACCACCGCGCTCTATCAGGCGGCGGCGGTCGACGCCGGCACCGGTGAGACCCTCTGGGTTCACGACCCGCAGGCCTACCAGGGCGGCGCCCCGACGCATTCCTACAGATCGCGCGGTCTCGCCTACTGGAGCGACGGCGACGACGCCCGCATCTTCTGGGGCACGAGCGAGGCATACCTGATAGCGGTCGACGCCCGCACGGGCGAACCGGTGCGCGACTTCGGCGACAACGGCCGGGTCGATCTGACGGAAGGCGTGCCGCGGGCCGATCGCGGCGCGACGAACTACCAGGGCCGCAACCTGGTGGGGGTCGCCTCCCCGCCGGTCATCACCCGCGACGTGGTCGTCACGCCGACGATCATCTCGGACTTCGTCGTCCGCAAGGAGGCGCCGCCCGGCTGGGTCAAGGGGATCGACGCGCGGACCGGCGACGTGCGATGGACGTTCCGCACCATCCCGCAGGCGGACGACTTCGGCGCCGACACGTGGCTGAACGAGTCGTGGCGCTACTCCGGCAACGCCAACATCTGGCCGCCGCTGAGCGCCGACGACGAGCTCGGCTACGTCTATCTGCCCACCGGCACCCCGACCAGCGACTACTACGGCGGCCACCGCCTCGGCGACAACCTCTTCGCCGAGAGCATCGTCGCCGTCGACGCCGAGACGGGACAGCGGGTCTGGCACTTCCAGGCGGTCCACCACGGCGTGTGGGACTACGACTTCCCCGCCGCACCGACCCTGATCGACATCGAGGTCGACGGCCGCCCGATCAAGGCGCTGGCGCAGGTCAGCAAGCAGGGCTTCACCTACGTCTTCGACCGCGCCACCGGAGAGCCGGTCTGGCCGATCGAGGAGCGTGCGGTGGAGACCGACACCGACCTCGAAGGCGATGTGCTCTCGCCCACGCAGCCGTTCCCGACCAGGCCGCCGCCGTTCGAGTACCAGGGCATGAGCATCGACGACCTGGTCGACTTCACCCCCGAGATCCGCGCGCTGGCGGTCGAGGCGGTCGAGAACTTCCGGCTCGGACCGCTCTTCACGCCCCCCATGCTGAGCGTGGACGGCGGATTGCAGGGCACCATCCAGCGGCCCCACATCGCCGGCGGCGCGACCTGGGGCGGCGCGGCGGCGGACCCCGAGACCGGTCTGCTCTACGTGCCGTCCACGAACTCGTTCTCCGTCATCAAGTACTACACGCCAGACCCGGCCGAGGGCGGCAACCTGCGCTACACGCAGGCGGACTTCGACAGCGGGACCCAGCCGACGATGCCGCAGGGCCTGCCGCTGCTCAAGCCGCCCTACTCGCGGATAACGGCCATCGATCTCAACGCCGGCGACCACGCCTGGATGCAGCCGAACGGCGACGGCGACCGTTACCGCAACCATCCGCGGCTGCGCGACCTGGACCTGCCGCCACTCGGCGGCGAGGGACGTGGCGGACCGGTGCTGACGAAGACGCTGCTCATCAGTGCGCTGTCGGCCGGCGGCTCCGACGGCGGACCGCGGCTGGTGGCGCGCGACAAGGCGACCGGCGCGATCGTCGGCTCCGTCGATCTCCCGTCCGGCGCCATCGGAACGCCGATGACCTACATGTACGAGGGGAAGCAGTACATAGCGCTGACCATCGGCGGGGACGTGCCGGAGCTGATCGCGCTGGCGCTGCCGTAGAGCGACCGGAGGGGCAACTGGCGACGTCGCAGTCGAGTTGGGTGCGACGCTATGATGGTGGCGTGAAGTCGAACACCGCCGACGGCGGCGGGGCATGAACCGGAACGGGAGGATCGAAATGGCTTCTTCACGACGGCGATTTCTGATGCACGCGGCCGCGATGGGCGGGGCCGCCTTCGCACATCCCGGCCGAACCCTGGCCGTGGCGGGTGAACCGGCAACGTCAGCGGCAGGCGCCGCGCCCGAGACGTTCTCTCCCCCGGAACTCCTCGCCCGGCAGGCGGCCCGCGCCCGACGAGCCGCGGCGCATCCGGCAACGGCTCCTTCCGCGGCAGCGCAGTCAGGCGGCGAAGCCGACTACGCCGCCATGTACCGCGACCGGCGCAACTGGGGGCGCTGGGGCGACGGCGACCAGGTCGGAGCGATCAACCTCATCACGCCCGAGAAGCGTGCCGCGGCGGCCGGGCTGGTACGCACCGGCCGGACCGTCTCGCTGAGCCGCGTCTTCGAGCCGCCGCAGCACTTCATCCAGAAGAGCTCGCGCGGACCAGGCGGCGGCTACGTGATGGACTACCTCGGCTTCATCTATCACGGCTCCACCATCACGCACGTCGACGCGCTGTGCCACATCTGGGACGACGACGGGATGTGGCAGGGGCACGATCCGGACGTCGAGATCACGACCCAGGGCGCGCAGTTCGGCGACATCACGCACTGGAGCGGCGGGATCATCACCAAGGGCGTGCTGATCGATGTCCCGCGCCACCGCGGCGAGCCGCACGTCTGCATCGACGAGCCGGTGCGGGGGGACGAGATCGAGGCGATCGCCAGTGCCCAGGGCGTCTCCGTCGAGGCCGGTGACGCGCTGCTGGTCCACAGCGGCTGGACCGCCTACATGGAGAGCGGCGACGACGGCAGCCGCGGGCGCCCGGGGCTGCATCCGAGCTGCGCGGAGTTCATCCGCGACCACGACGTGGCGCTGCTCGGTTGGGACCTGATGGACGCCCGCGCCGACAGCGACCTGCCGTGGCCGGTCCACGGCGTGCTGTTCAACTTCGGCGTGGCGCTGCTCGACAACGCGCTGCTCGAGCCGGTGGCCGCGGCGTGCGCCGAGGAAGGGCGCTGGGAGTTCATGTTCCAGGCGCTGCCGTTGCGCGTGGCGCGCGGGACAGGAAGCCCGGTCAACCCGATCGCGATGTTCTGAGCGGCCGAAATCGCTGTCGATCCCGCCCCGCGTGGTGCTATCGTTACGGTTTTTCCATGGGACATTCCATCAGGAGGGGCTGCATGCAGCGGGCGTGCTCAGTGATACCGTCGGCGGTGGCTATCGGCGTGGCGCTGATCCTCGGATTGCCGAGCGGAGCGGCGGCGCAGTCCACCGTGGCCGAGGGCTCGGAAGCGGCTCCGGCCGCGGACTGGACGTTTCCCCGCACCTCCTGGGGCGCACCCGACCTGCAGGGCGTCTGGGACTACCGGACGATGACGCCGCTGGAGCGGCCGCGCGAGCTGGCCGGCAAGGCCACGCTGACCGCGGAGGAAGCGGCGGCCTACGAGCAGCGCCAGAACGAGCTGCTCGACGACTACGACCGCTCGCCGAGCGTCCACGCCAAGTGGTGGCTGGACTACGGCCGGGCGCTGACCGGCGACCGGCGGACGTCGCTGGTCGTCGATCCCCCGGACGGCCGGCTTCCCGCCGTGACCGAGGACGCGCGGCAACGCGCCGCGGCGCGCTCCGAGCGCCGCCGGCAGTACGGGGCGGACGCGGCGGAGTACCGTGGGCTGACGGAGCGCTGCATCACGTTCGGCATGCCGCGACTTCCCGGCGCCTACAACAACAACTACCAGATCCTGCAGACGCCGACCCACGTGGCGATCGTCTCCGAGATGATCCACGACGCGCGCATCGTGCCGCTGGACGGCCGCCCGCACCTGTCGGCGGACCTGCCGCAGTGGCACGGCGACTCGCGCGGGTACTACGACGGCGACACGCTGGTGGTCGAAACCGTCAACTTCTCGCCCAAGAGCGCGTTCCGGGGCTCGACGGAGACGCTGCGACTCGTCGAGCGCTTCACTCGCGTCGGCCCGGACACGGTCCACTACGAGATCACCATGGCGGATCCGGCCACCTGGACGAACTCGTGGACCGCGCTGGTACCGATGACGAAGACCGACCGGGCGCTCTACGAGTACGCCTGCCACGAAGGCAACCGCGGCCTGCGCAACATCCTGCACAACGCGCGGTACGAGGAAGATCCGGACTACGCGGACAAGCTGCCGTTGCCGGCGAAGTAACGCAACTGACGGGGGAACGATGCGGAGCGCAAGACCATTCGTCCTGTTCGGCGTGACACTTGCGGCCGTGGTGGGCCTGGCGGCAACCGCCGGCGCCCAGACCGAGCCGATCAACTTCACCGACCACATCCGCCCGATCATGGAGCGGAGCTGCTGGAACTGCCACGGCGAGGCGGCGCAGCTCTCCGAACTGGATCTGAGCTCGCGCGAAGCCGCGCTCGAGGGCGGGGCGAAGGGTCCGGCCATCGTGCCCGGCCGGGCCGAGGACAGCCGCCTGTTCCGGATGGTGGCGGGCCGCGATCAGCCGTTCATGCCGCTGAGCGGCGATCCGCTGTCCGACGCCGAGCTCGCGGCGGTCCGCACCTGGATCGACGAGGGGGCCCACTGGGATGCCGGCGAGGTGACGGCCGCCGCCGACGCGCTGGCCGCGCTGGAGAACGACGCGCTGCCGACGGGCGCCCGCGACTACTGGGCTTTCCGGCACCCCCAGCAGGCGCCCGTGCCGGCCTCGAAGACGTTCGACCACCCGGTCGACCGCTTCCTCGAAGCGTCGCGCAGGGACGCCGGCCTGACGGCCGCGCCGCGGGCCGACCGCCTGACGCTGCTGCGGCGCGCCTATCTCGACCTGATCGGCCTGCCGCCAACCCCCGAGCAGGTCGAGGAGTTCCTGGCCGACACGGAGCGCGGAGCCTGGGAGCGGCTGATCGACAGGCTGCTCGATTCGCCCCACTACGGCGAGCGCTGGGGCCGCCACTGGATGGACGTGGCGCGCTACGCCGACACCGACGGGTTCGAGCAGGACTACGTCCGGCCGAACGCCTGGCGCTACCGCGACTACGTCATCGACGCGTTCAACGACGACAAGCCGTACAACCAGTTCCTGCGCGAGCAGATCGCGGGCGACGAGCTGGATCACGTCACGGACGAGACGCGCATCGCCACCGGCTTCCTGCGGTCCGGCCCGCGCGTCAACTTCCGCGAGAAGGACAACCCGGAGCGCCGTCACGACTACCTGGACGACATGCTGGCGACGGTCGGCCGCGGCGTGCTCGGCATGACGGTCCACTGCGCTCGGTGCCACGACCACAAGTTCGACCCGATCCTGCAGAAGGACTACTACAGCATGCAGGCGGCGATCTTCGGCTACGTCGAGATCGACTACCCGCTGCTCGACCGCGACGAGGCGGACTCCTACTTCGCGGCGATGCGGGAGATCGACGAGCGGCAGCAGCCGCTGCGCGACAAGGTCGACGACATCGAGACGCCGTACCGCGAGGAGCTCCGCGCGCAGATGATCCGGGAGCGCTTCCCGGAGAACGTGCAGGCCGCGGCCTTCAAGCCGGAGGCGGAGCGGACCCCCGGCGAGCAGCTCCTCGCCACGCAGGTGCTCACCCTCAACCCGCCGCGCGCGCAGGTCGCCGCCGCCTTGAGCCCCGAGGACAAGGCGCGGGTGGACGAGCTGAACGCGGAGATCGCGGCGCTCGAGGACCAGCGGCCGCCCACGCCGGCGATGGCGCACATCGTCACCGACGGGGACTACCGCTTCGCGCCGAACGGCCCGGGCGACGAGGTGATCGGCTGTCCCGAATGCCGGACGCCGCCCGACGTCGACGGCGCCTACCTGTACGAGGAAGGGGGGCCCGACTACGAGGCGCCTCCCAACTACTTCCTGATCCGCGGCGACCCGTTCAGCCCCGGCTCGCCGATGTCGCCCGGCTTCCTGACCGCCGCCACCTACGGCGATCCGCCGACGGAGATTCCGCGTCCCGACGGGCGCACGTCCGGCCGGCGCCTGGCGCTGGCCGAGTGGATCGCGTCGCGCGACAACCCGCTGACGGCGCGGGTCATCGTCAACCGGATCTGGCACCACCACTTCGGGCGGGGGATCGTCCGGACCCTGGACAACCTGGGCCGGATGGGCGACGCGCCAACGCATCCCGAGCTGCTCGACTGGCTGGCGGTCGAGTTCATGGACCGCGGCTGGAGCATCAAGGAGATGCACCGGCTGCTGATGACGTCGGAGGCGTACCGCATGGCCTCCTCCTTCAGGCACGAGGCGAGCGCGGACGCCGACCCCGAGAACAACCTGCTCTGGCACTACCGCGGGCAGCGTCTCGAGGCGGAGATCCTGCGCGACGCCATCATGACGGTCAGCGGCGGCATCGACCTGACCGTGGGCGGGCCGGCCGTCTTCCCGCACATTCCGTCCGACATCCTGTTCCAGTCGGACGGCAAGGGATTCTGGTGCGGCAGCCCTCCGCCAGGACGGCGGATCACGGCGCCGTCCACCGGCATCTGGTGCGAGGAGCCGGACCGCCCGGAGGTGTGGCGCCGCAGCGTCTACGTCTTCCGGCGCCGGTCGCTCGGCTTCCCCTTCTTCGACACGTTCGACCTGCCGGATCAGAACCAGACGGCGGCGGCGCGCAACGTCTCCACCGTCTCGACGCAGGCGCTGACGCTGATGAACAACCCGTTCGTGCTGAACCAGGCCGAGCTGTTCGCGCAGCGGCTGGAGCGCGAGGCGCCGGGCGATCTGGACCGCCAGATCGATCTCGCCTACCTCATCGCGCTTACGCGCAAGCCGTCGGACATGGAGCGCGAGATCGCCCGCGGCCTCGTCGCCGAGCAGTCGCTGGTCGACTTCACGCACGTGATGCTGAACCTGAACGAGTTCCTGTACCTGAGGTAGCGACGATGCACGATCATCACCATCACCACTGCCGGAAACGGACGATCTGGTCACGGCGCGACTTCCTGTTCCAGTCGGGCGGCGGCATCGCCGGCCTCGCGCTGGCCGACATGCTCGATCGGCAGGGTCTGCTGGCGGCGGAGACGGCGCAGTCCGACACCTGCGAGGCGCCGATCCCGGGCAACCCGTTCGCGCCGAAGCCGGCTCACTTCGAGCCGCGCGCCAAGGCGGTCATCTCGCTCTTCATGAGCGGCGGCGTCAGCCAGGTCGACACCTTCGACCCCAAGCCGGCGCTGACGAAGTACGCCGGCCAGCCGATGGCCGAGTCGGTGGTCGTCCGCCAGGGGCACCCCGGCCCGCTCATGCCGAGCCCGTTCGAGTTCCACCGGCACGGCGACAGCGGAATCGAGGTCTCGGAGATCTTCCCGCACCTCGGGAGCAAGGTCGACGAGATGGCGTTCATCCGGTCGATGTACGGCCGGTCGAACGACCACATCCAGGCGACCTATGAGATGCAGAGCGGCCAGATCCGCATGGGCTTCCCCAGCGTGGGGTCGTGGGTCACCTACGGCCTCGGCTCGGAGGCGGCCAGCCTGCCCGCCTACGTCGTGATGAACGACTACCGCGGCGGCCCGCTCGGCGGCCCCAACGACTGGAGCGCCGGGTTCATGCCGGCCACCTACCAGGGGACGCTGTTCCGCGCGGTCGGCGACCCGATCGTCGACTTGCAGCCGCCGGAGGGGATGACCGAGACGCAGCAGCGGGCGCGGCTCGACGCCCTGGCGAAGCTGAACGACCTCGACATGGCGAAGAACCCGGGCAACTCGGAGCTGGCCGCCCGCATCTCGTCCTACGAGCTGGCCTACCGGATGCAGGGCTGCGCGCCCGAGGCGGTCGACACCACGGTCGAGTCGGAAGCCACCAAGAAGCTCTACGGCCTCGACAACCCGATCACCGAACCGTTCGGGCGGCAGTGCCTGATGGCGCGGCGCCTGGTGGAGCGCGGCGTCCGCTTCGTGCAGCTCTTCCACGGCGGCATCGGCCAGCAGAACACCGACACCTGGGACGCGCACAGCAACCTCATCGAGAACCACACGCAGCACGCGGCCGAAACCGACCTACCGATCGCCGGCCTGATGACCGACCTGAAGGCCCGCGGCATGCTCGACGAGACGCTGCTCGTCTGGCACGCCGAGTTCGGCCGGATGCCGATCTCGCAGCGCGGCGTCGGCCGCGACCACAACCCCGGAACGATGACCGGGTGGATGGCCGGAGCCGGCATCCAGGGCGGCCAGGTGATCGGCGCCAGCGACGAGTTCGGCTACAAGGCGGCCGAGCAGCGGGTGTCCGCGCACGACCTGCACGCGACCATCCTGCACCTGCTGGGCATCGATCACGAGAAGCTGACGTACCGCTACAACGGCCGCGACATGCGCCTGACCGACGTCCACGGGGTACCGATCCCGCAGATCATCGCGTAGCACGCTGATTCACGGGGGTGGCCGTTTGCGGTCACCGAGAGCCTGACACGGGGCGTCTGCCAGCGAGGCGGGCGCCCCGTTACTGTTTGCGGCAAGCTCACACTGCGGAGACGGGCCGCCTTCTGTTAACCCAAGTTTACCAACCACAAAACTAAACCAATTTAGAATCAGTGGTTTACGCCGACAGAAATGCCCGAGTGGCACTACAAACGCGTACGAACCGGGGAAATTGGTCGGTCAGACGAGCGTCTTGCGGACGCCGCCGGGATGTGGGTCGACGCCGAGCGCGTCGTAGATGGCCCGCTGATCGGGTTCGGCTTGGGTTGCCGTGCGCACATGCAGCGTGCGTCCGTCGGGACGGCGGAAGGTGGCGGTGACGCGCTGCTGGCCTTCGAGGACGCGGCGTAGCGTGGTCCACCTGGCGTGTTCGCGGCGCGCGCGCAGCCGAGTGCGGATGACCTGCACGAGCTGGTAGGCGATGACGGTGATGAACAGGTGGCCGTCGGCCCGCGCCGGCTTGCGGTGGTAGATCGGGCGCAGGCCGAGCTCGGACTTGAGCGAGCGGAATACCGCCTCGACGTCGGTGAGCGTGGTGTAGGTACGCCACAAGGCGTCTTCGTTCCAGTCGGTCTCGCTGCTGCGCAGGCAGTAGACGCCCGGATGGGTAACCATCGAGCCGTCCTGGGGGCGGCGGGTCCAGTTGACGGCGACGGCCTGGTCGCCGGCCTCGTTGGCGGTAACGGTGATCTGGTAGTGCGAGGCGACGCGGGAATGCTTGGCTTTCAGCCGTCCGATGCGTTGCCAGACCTGGTCGAGGCGCTTGTGCGCGCGGGGACGCGACAGCCCGTCGTTGAGCTTCGTCAGGGCGGTCTCGAAGCGGGAGGCGAAACGCTCGACGATGCCCCGCTCCTTCTCGGCCCGCTCCTCGGAGTAGCAGTACAGGCGCACTTCGTCGGGGTCGGTCGAGACCACCTTGTGCATGTGCACGGTCTGGTCCGACTGCGTCTGGAGCGACACGGCGGCATCGGCATCGAAGCGGCGGTGGCGTTCGCGGCTGACCACCAGATAGCGGTAGCCGTTGTCGCGCAACCACGTCACACAGGCGTCGGTGGCGACACCGCGGTCCATCACCACCAGGGCGCCGACCGGCGCCTCCAGTGCTTCGAGCATCCCGGCCAGCGTCCGGTGTTCCCGGACGGTGCCGGCGAAGACCTTCGAGCGGCGCACGAAGCCGCTGGCATCGAGCATCAGGCCCAGGGTCAGCAGCGGGCAGTCGCTGCGCTTCTCTTTCGAGTGCCCGCGTTGCGCCTGCGGCTGGTCGCTCGCCTCGCCCTCGAAGTAGGTGTTGGTCAGGTCGTAGAGCGTCACCGTCGGCTGCAGGTCGAATAGCCCCATCGCGCGGTCGAACAGATGCGCCTCGATCGCCTCGCGATGCTTCACCAGCACGTCCGAGGCGCGGTAGAGCTGCATCGCACCGACGGTCTCGAAGTCGACGCCGAGCAACTCCCCGAGACCGCTACGCTCCTGCAGCCAGCGGTGCGTCGCGCGCTCCGAGGCGGGCGCGGCCAGACGCCCGACGATGGCGCCGGTGGCCGCGCTGCGCAGGGCGCCGTTGACGCCCAACCGGGTCAGCAACGCCGGCAGGTCCAGTTGCTCGAGCGCCCACAGGCCGACCTGCTCCACGCCGACGTTGCGGGGGCGGACCAGCCGCAACGAGTCGACATCGACCGGCTGCACATCGGTCAGTCCGGCGGTCGGCGCGGCCGCGCCGCGGGCGATCAACTGCGCCGCGATCCGTTGCGCTTCCTCCTCCACGGCAGGCGGACAATCGGCCACCAGCGGCGCCTGACCGCTCAACGCATCGTTGATGCGGGCGCACAGCAGCGGCCAGTCCGCCTGAGGAATATCGAAGTGGCGACCGAGGTTGAGGAGGGTGCGCTGGCGCACGCTGCTGCCGAGGCGTTCGGCGTGCACGAGGCGATGAGAGAAGTAGGGCTTTCCGTCCTCAGTCCGCCGGGTTTGGGTGCGCCGAATGAACATGGAGCCCACCATAGCGGACGCACCCTGCCCCAGGCAACCCTTTCCATACGATTATGGCACTACATTCGTCTCTGGCGAAACCCGATCCTTTATAATCAACAAGTTACAGGCCTCGCACTCCCCGAAAACCGCCCAAATCCGCAAAACGACCGCTAATCTTGGTAAAGATGGGTTAATTGACTTGTGCGCCGAGCGACGTTGCGCGTGCTTCCCTCTGCGGGCGGCTCAAATCGTTCTGAACCACTCGTCCACTACTTCGACGTCTTCGACCATGTGAGTCCTTAGCCCCAATACTGTTCATTTCACGATCTCGATGGCGATCTTGGCGTTCATCGTGCGGGTCGGTGCATGCCGCGGTCGTAGGGGGTAGTTGCTCATCTTTCGCTTGACCCCGCGCGGCCTGCTTCGCCTGCCGGCGCTCGCCGAAGTCGAGCGGAATCAGCGAGCCGGCGTAGCGTCCCTGCGCGGTGCCCCCGGGCAGGAGTTGCGGGTCGTGGATATGACCGAAGGCGCAGTACAGCGCGCGTTGGAGACCCTCGACGTGCGTGGCGTAGTCCTCGCCCACGGTGATCCGCCGCTCGGACTTGCCCGGACGGGCGCCCTGCACATGGAGGTGCGCAGCGTAAAGGACGATGCCGCGCGTCCCCACGATCCGCTGCGCCTCGTCGAGCAGGCCGTCGTTCAGGGTCCTGATGCCGTCCGCGTAGTTGCCCTCGAATCGGGAGAGATCGTCGGTGGCGTAGTTGGCGATGGCGCTGGGCGCGATGAACGGGACGCACGCCACGGCCACCGGCTCCGGCGCGATGTCCGGATACTCGACCACCTCGGGCCGGGTGACCAGCCGCAGCCGGCGCGGCGCCGCGGCGCCGGCCAGTTCGTCGATCACGCACAGCAGGACGGACGAATCGTGGTTGCCGGAGAGCACCAGCGTCGGGGCGATCGCCGACAGCCGTCTCAGCGCCTGCACACCCAGCTCCAGCGCCTCGTACGGCGGACGCGAGGCGTCGAAGAGGTCTCCGGTGTGCAGGATCAGGTCCGGGCGAGCCGATTCTGCCAGGCTCAGCAGCCCGCGGAGCGCCTCCACGTGGTCGGGCGTGCGATCGTGCCGGCCGAGCCTCGCGCCGAGGTGCCAGTCGGAGGTATGGAGCAACTTCACAAGTCCACCTTCGGGCCGGCCAGGGTGCCCACGTTGCGGATGATGTCCGCCGTCTGCATTCGCGCCGCCTCGTCGTCCGCCGCCGCCTCGTCCGGGTTGGTCGCGAACGGCGGGAACGGGAAGCGGATGGGAATCGGCTCCGGCACGATAGGCTGGGAGACGACCATGGTGCCCGGCATGAAGCGTGTCGCACGCTCCCGCAGGGCCGGTGTGAGGAAGCGATAGGCGTCGGACTCGCTGGCGTCCAGCCGTCCGGCCACCTTCAGGCAGGCGTTGCGCGGCAGCGCCTGCGCCACCGCGGAGGCGGCCTGCTGTGCCCCGATGAGCAGCACGCCGAGCGACCGGCCGCGCTCGGCGATGTCCACCAGCAGGTCCTTGAGCGGCGAGAACCCGTGGGCCGGGGCGTACTTGTTCAGCTCGTCGAGGACGACGAAGCGGAGCGGGGTGCGGCCCGTGCCCTGCTTCTCGCCCCAGACGCGGTCGAGCAGGGCGCCGACGACGAAGCGCTGGGCGTCGTCGTGCAGCGTCGAGATGTCCACGACGTGGAGCTTGGCGTTCTCCGAAGAGACCGGTTCGAGACCGCACCCGATCAGGGGGCCGATGTGGCGGCGCAGCTTCAGCAGCCGGCGGAGAAACGCCTGCCGCGTGCCGGACTGCGCGCGGCCGAACCACTCGTTCATCAGGCCTTCGTCGTCCGTGGAGACGATTCCCTCCAGCAGATCGATGAGATCGCCGAAGTCGCGCATGACGTGCCCGGCCCCGGCCGCCGACGCGTCCGGCTCGCGTTCGGCCAGCCGGTCCGGGTTGAAGCCCGTGTTGGGCGGCACGAACTCCGAGATCACCACCGCGCCGGACAGGTCGCCTTCCAGCCGCCGCAGCCGACGCAGGAGCTGGATCCGCACTTGCTGTTCTACGAAGCCGACCTGCGTCGAGCGCTCGTCGTCCGAGGTGAAGCAGAACTGCAGGAGCTGCTCGCGGATGAACTGCTCCGGCGTCCAGCCGTAGGCGTTCACGTCGGCCGTCTTGCGGGTCTTCACGTCGGCGACGTTGGTCAGCACGCCGGACCGGCGCGGCGCGTAGAGCCGGACGGAGCGGAACGGTCCCGGATCGTCGATGCCGAGCGCCCGCCACTTGTCGATCTCGTCCGGCCTGGCGGCGAACTCGGCGTTGGGGCGGTCGACGTGCAGCAGGTCTTCTCCCTTCGTGTTGAAGACCAGCGCCCGCACGCTCTCGCGTCCCGACCGGCCGCCCAGCAGATCCATGCCCTGCTCGGTCTCCAGAAGCTGATAGAGAAGGAACAGCGCGTAGGAGGTCTTGGTGGCGACCCCGGAGATGCCGGAGATGGAGACGTGGCCGCCGGAGCGTCCGTCCACGAAGCGCATGTCGGCGTAGACCGGCGTGCCGCTCAGGTCGAGGCCCACCGGCAGCTTGCCGCGGGTCATCTCGTCCTCGAACAGGGCGACCGCGCGGTGCTCTCCGATCGCCCGCGTCGCGAGCGCGCCGGCGTGGGGGGCGACGAAGAGCTCGGGCACGACGCGCAGGACGCGGACCTCGGCCCGCCGCACGTGCTCCGCGGGCAGGGTCCGGTCGACCACCCGGCCGGTGTCCGAGGGCAGGTCGGCTCCCTCGAACCGGGAACGCAGCTCGGTCACGATGCCGTAGTGCGTCACCTGCCTTCCGCCCGGCAGGTCGGTGGTGACGGCGACCAGTTCGTCGAGCTGGATCAGCACCTCCGGATCGAGCACGACCTGGAAGGTGCGCGAGTCGCTCTCCACCGAGCCGTCGACGAGTCCGATGCGTCCGCCGTCGTCGTTCATGCGGTCCGTCCCTCGCGGTTGCGTTGCAGCACGGCTTCGCGCACGGCGCGCAGCGCCAGGCGCGGGTCGCCCTGTAGATGGTGCAGATGCCGTTCCAGTCCCGCGATCGGCGTCAGGTTGACCGGCGCCCGCGCGTCCCGGTGGAGCGCCGACGCGAAGTCCGGCAGCCAGCCCGCGGCCCGATCCGCCGCCTCGACGGCCGCGGCCTGTCCGATTCCGGCCGGCATCTCGATGCGGGCGATACCCGCCCAGGGGCCGGCCCACGGTCCGGGGTCGCCCACCCGCAGGTAGCAGCCGTACAGCTCGTCGCCCATCGCGAAGAGTCCGGAACGTTCCCGCACCGCCAGCCGCGGCACCTGGGTCCAGTGTGCGTGGGCAAGCATACGGCGGTGATGCGTCTTGACGTAGCCGATGACCGGCAGCCCGCGGCGGTGCCGGATGCCGTGCAGCGGGCCGTCGAGCACGGTCAGCCATTCGCCGGCGCAGAGCCGCTCGGCGACGTCGGACTCGGCGTCGCGCATCAGGCGCTGAAGCAGCTGGCGGGCGGCCTCGATGTCGGCGCCGTCGACCGCGTGCGGTTCCCAGCGCCAGCCGTCGCCGTGGTCGGGCAGGCGGACCGTGTGTCCACCCGTGAAGATGGACGCGCGTCCGACGGCCACCCGATCGAAGCAGGCCGGTGCGTCCTCCGTGACGAGCACCGCGCCGGCGGCCCAGCTCCCGGCGAGGCCCGTGCTGACGTCGCCCCCCGGGCCGGTGTGGGTCAGCCGCGCCTCGGTGCGCATCGTGCCGTCCACGAATGCGAGCCGGTGCGGTCGACCTCCGGCGCTCGGTTGATGGGCCTCGAACGAGCCGCCGTCCTCGACGAGCTCGCACTCGAGGGCATGCGGCGAATCGTCCTCCGCCTGGAATCCGGCACCGTAGGCGGCGTCGAAGGCCTCGACGCCCAGCGTGCCGATCCGGTCAGGATTGTTCGAGCCTCGCACCTGCCTGAGAGTCATTCAGTCGCGGGTTTCGACGCCTGCGAGCATACGCCGTTGCGCTGACAGATCATGACATCGCCAAGCCCGACCGCTGATGGTGTTCCTGAGTTGCGTGGTCGGCGGGAACTTGATGAAGAAGCAACGCATGGCCATACTAAAGTATGGCCACCACTACCATCAAGTCGACGTATTCACTCGACGTCGAGTCCGTGCGGGCTCTCGAGGATCTGGCCCGTCGCTGGCAGGTGTCGAAGTCGGAAGCGCTACGGCGGGCCATCCGGAGCGAAGCCAGCCGGATACCCGCCACGGGCGGGGATGCCTTGGCGGCGCTGGACCAGCTTCAGGCGTCGCTGCGCTCGCGCAAGGTCGATCTGGAGCGATGGGCCCGGGAGGTGGAGTCGGAGCGCCGGGCGGCCGGCCTGCGGCTCGGTTCCGAACCGCGATGATTCATCTGGATACCAGCTTCCTCATTCGCGCGCTGATTCCGGGAACGCCCGAGGAGGCGAAGCTGCGGATGTGGGTTGGCAAGGGAGAAGCGGTGGTCATGAGTTCGGTCGCGTGGGCCGAGTTCCTGTGCGGTCCGCTCAGCGGCGTCGATCGGGAGTTGGCCGACCGAGTCGTTGAACGCCGGCAGGACTTCACGCCGGACCACGCGGTGATCGCGGCTCGCCTGTTCAACGAGTCGGGCCGGCGCCGCGCAATGATCATCGATTGCATGATCGGGGCGGCCGCTCTCGCGGACGGTGCGGCTGTCGCGACATCCAACGAAGCCCACTTCAACCGATTCGCTGCTGCTGGTCTGAAGCTGGCGTAGCCTCGCGCCGGGCGTCCGGTCGCGTCTGGTCACCGCACGGTATCGACAACCATCAGCGGAAGTCCCTGCGTTCGTCGTACCCAAGAATCTCGTCGGCCGTTCTCGTGTCGAGGTCGGGCAGTGCGGCGCAACGATCCGAGATCGAGAATCGCATTCCGTATCGACGGTGCGGCCTTCCGGCCCCGCGTGCGCCGAAGCGCGTCGTCGAGGGCGTCGATGACGGCGCGCGTCACGGTCGTGCCCCGCTCTCCTGCGAGCTCCCTGGCGAGCCGCTCGGCCTCGATGTTCTTGATGCTCAGCGCCACGAATGCAACCTGGAACCGGAACAGTGAAGATCCTACCCCTCCGCTGGAGGGGCGCCGGAAGCCCCGCGGGCATGACGGGTAGCCGTGCCGCTGCGGTTCCGACTCGGAATACCCCGCCGCCGGCCTCCGCCGGTGACATAATCGGCCAGAACTCGAACCCAGAGGAGGCGTCATGCCTGCATCCGGCTGGCCGTCGTTCCCGTTCCGCTCGGCGTGCATCCTGTGCGTCGCGTTCGTCGCCTTCGCCGCGTTCGCGGCCGTCTCCGCACCTCCCATCCTCGCGCAGGAAGCGGATCGCATCCGGCCGGTCACCGACGCCGAGCTGCAGGATCCGAGCCCCGACGAGTGGCTGATGTGGCGCCGCACGCTCAACGGCTGGGGCTACAGCCCCCTCGATCAGGTCAACCGGGACAACGTCGGCAGCCTCCGGCTGGTCTGGAGCCGCGCCCTCGCGAGCCAGGGCCGCCAGCAGGGGACGCCGCTCGTCCGCAACGGCGTGATGTTCATGCCGAACCCGCAGGACGTCATCCAGGCCATCGACGCGGTGACCGGCGACCTGATCTGGGAGTACCGCCGCGACCGGCCGGACGACCTGGGCGACTACATGATCGGCAGCCTGATCGAGACCAACCGCAACATCGCCATCCATGGCGAGCTGATCATCGACACCACGATGGACGACCATATCATCGCCCTGCACGCGGAGACGGGCGAGGTGGTGTGGGACACCGAGATCCTCGACTACACCGTGAACCCGGCCAACCAGACCTCGGGGCCGATCGTCGCCAACGGCAAGGCGTACTCCGGGCGGAGCTGCGACCCGCGCGGCGGTCCGCTCGGCTGCGTCATCACCGCCCACGACGCGGCGACCGGCGAGGAGCTGTGGCGGCGGCGGCTGATTCCGGGCCCCGGCGAGCCGGGCGACGAGACCTGGGGCGACGTCCCGTTCGAGGAGCGCGGACACGTCGGCTCCTGGATGGTGCCCAGCTACGACCCGGAGCTGAATCTGGTCTATGTCGGCACGTCGGTCACCTCGCCCGCGCCGAAGTTCATGCTGGGGGGCGTCGACCTGGCGCACCTCTACCACAACTCGACGCTCGCCCTGCACGGCGACACCGGGGAGATCGTCTGGCACTACCAGCACATGAACGACCACTGGGACCTCGACCATCCGTTCGAACGGCTCCTGGTCGACACGCCGGTGCGCCCGAACGCCGCTGCGGTGAGCTGGATCAACCCGCGCATCGAGCCGGGCGAGGAGCGGCGCGTGCTGACCGGCATTCCCGGCAAGACGGGCATCGTCTATACCCTCGACCGGGAGACCGGCGAGTTCCTGTGGGCCACCCCGACCATCACCCAGAACGTGGTCAGCGGCATCGACGGCGCCACAGGCCGGGTGACCGAGAACGCCGAGCTCGTCTTCACCGCGGCCGGCCAGCAGGTGCTGGCCTGCCCGCACGCGACCGGCGGCAAGGACTGGGAGGCGGGCGCCTATTCGCCGCTGACCAACACGATGTACATGCCGTTGCGCAACGTCTGCGCGCGGATGATGGCCGAAGATCCGGACAACCGGACGAACCGGCTCTACGCCATCGCGTGGCGGTCCGAGATCGCCCCCGGCTACGACAACGTGGGCAGCGTGCACGCGATCTCGGCCGAGACCGGCGAGGTGTTGTGGAACTACCAGCAGCGGGCCGCCACCATGGCGCTGGCCGCGACCGGCGGCGGGCTGGTGTTCGGCGGGGACGTCAACGGGCGCTTCCGCGCGTTCGACGACCGGACGGGCGACATCCTTTGGGAGATCAACCTCGGCTCGCCGGTGTCCGGCTTTCCGATCACCTACGCGGTCGACGGCCGGCAGTACGTCGCGGTCAGCGTCGGCACCGGCCGCTTCCTCGACCTGACGCCGGAGCTGCGTCCGAGCAGCGGCAACAACCTGTTCGTGTTCGCCCTTCCGGAGTGAGGTCGCCAACCGCAGCGAAGACGCCCTGGTCGAGCGATGGCATGCCGAACGGCGCCGCAAAGAAGCCAAACGGCGTCAAGGGGATGGCGGCGGAGGGCGGCATGTGACGCCGACCGCAGCCGGCAGCAGCGAAAGCCGTAACCGGTGCGTGGAACTGGGGCTATGCGGAGTTCAGGACTATGCGGAGTTGGCTCGGTGGCCCGCGTGGACCCGGACGATTTCGTGGAGCGGTACTCCGCATAGTCAGCGGGCTTCCAGGAAGTCGAGGAGTCGGTCGGTGGCCGTGAAGCGGAGTGGCTGAGGTGCGGGATCCTCGACGCACCGGCGGAGTGCAGCCTCGGGTCCGTGCCAAGAGCGACCCGGACGAGCATCTGGACGAGCCAAGCGCGGTTGCGCAACGTCTGAGGACGCAAGCCGCGCGTACGTCATTGGTGGTGCGTGCTACGCCTCGACCAGACGGCGACGGTCCACGAGCCGTGAACGGTCATGGAAAGCCCCTTTCCGGCCAATCAGGCCGGACAGAGCATCCCGACTATGCGGAGTCTCGGGAATCGGTCAGCTCACGCAACCCTCGTTCCAACAGGCACTTGAGAGTGAACCCCTCAAGCGACTCAGCATAGTCCCGAACTCAGCATAGCCCCGATCCCGCGGACGGGTTAACGCTTGCGGGTTCACATCATGACACGTTGTATATCCGGGAAGTCCGTATCCGCCTGGTAGTCGCCGAAAAGCACGTGCGCGACATACCGCTTGAGGATGGACTCAGTCGGCCTTCTCCCTACTACAAGGGGTACCGCGAGATCACCGTTCGTAGCGATTCAGACATTCAGAAGGCGGAACCAGTGTTGCGCGCCCGCTCACGACAGTCTGAGCGTACACGCTCCACGGTGAGTCGCCTTGAGTTCGCGAGAAGGGGATGGGATACATCGCGTGTCGTGCCGGATTCGTCCGCGATGGGCTTCCAACGGCCACTGGATTCCCGCTGAAGATGTGGGAACGAGCGAGGGAACGGTGGCCGGCGCACCTACAGTAAATCATTTGCTGTGAATGACTTATGGAATACACGCAACTCCCGCTGCCTCCACCATATTTCTCAGCGCTGACGTTTCCGTCTAGCGTGGGAATCGGGCGATCCCATAACTGCCCCTGATCCCGCCAATCCAGATCTCAGCATTCGCCTCGATGGCCACGGTGCCGAGCTTGAAGAACTCGTTTCCCTTGTAGTCCACCAGCTGCCGGACTTCAAACGTCGTCGGATCGACCTCGGCCACGCGAGCGGCCGACGGCTCACAAGGATCAACGTCTTCACACTGGGTCAGGTGGCCGGCGACGATGACTTTGCCAGCGGTTCCCCAGCGCACGTTGTCGACGTTGAAGCCAACCGCAATCCGGTCGACGCGCACCGGACTCTGGCCGCGTGACAGCCGCACCAGCGCCCGATCGCTCCAGCCCCCAATGAAGAACCACTGCCCATCATCCGAGGACACGAGACCGTTGGGACCGGGCATCTGGCTACCGGGCACTTCGACCCAGCCCGTCGTGGGATGCCATTCCCAGAGCTCCCCACCTTCGCGGTCGAAGTTCGTCGCGCCAAGATAGCCGTCCGGCAGCGCCGTGATGGAGTTGATGCGGCTGGTGCCCTCCGGTGCCGGGATGCATCCGATCCACTTCATCGTGGGCACGGTGCCGCCGACGTCCAGCGCAAAGACTTCGATGGCCTCGCGCGCGCCATGACCAACCACGTAGAGTGTATGCACATCGCCGCGGCCCTCCCGCAGGGTCAGTCCGTGTGGCTGGAACACGTTGTTCGGACCGGGGCAGGCGCGATAGGTATCCCGGTCGTGCTCTGGCGGCAACGCTCCCGCGGGAAAGATCTCCTGGGCGCGGTGATCACGAAGGCTCACCGCGTAGAGGGGACCTTCCGTAGCGGAGTATCGTCCCGATGCGATTACCCAAGGGGCGCCCGGAACCGGGTAGAGATCTTCCGGATTGGTCGTGCCGCAGACGAACTTCACATCTCCGGCGGGATCGCAGGTCTGGGCACCAAGAGGGTGCCCGCTGACAAGACCCAACACCGACGCGAGGAGCACGAGCACTCGCAACATGGTGCACCTCCAGACTTTCGTGACGCCTTGAAGTATACCAGCGCTGGCCAGCGCCCTAGTGCTGCGCCATGATTAAACGTTCGGGTGTGCGGTGCTGTGATTCGTCGATGATTGCTCGCTGTAACCCATGTCCGTATCCGAAGATGATGACGTGACGAACCACTAGTGTCCTGCCCGACAATTGGGGTTACTTTATTTTCGCCTCCTGCTGCGTGGCCCAGGATCGAGCGGCGGCGTTGGGAGTTGCGTTCGGCGTCGAGAGCGGCTGCTGTCGCACCAGTTCAAGTGTTGGCCGCAAGCCGGCATGGGGTAAACGCATTTATCAGGCAGCACACTAGTGCTGCGCCATGATTAAATGTTCTGGTTTGCGGTGCTGTGATTCGTCGATGATTGCGCGCTGTAACCCATGTCCGCGGCCGAAGATTGTGACGTGACGGAACACTAGTGCTTCGCCATGAGTAAACATTAGGACTATCGGGGAATTCGTCTCGAACCGAGAGAGTTCCCATGCCGCAGAAAAAGTACATCGTTCGACTCACAGCCCAGGAACGCGAGATCTGTCGAGAGACGATCCGCAAGCTCAACGGGAGCAGCGAGAAAGTGCGCCGCGCGCAGATGCTCGTGAAGGCCGATGCGGACGGGCCCGCGTGGACCGATCAGCAGATCGCCGACGCCTTTTCCTGCCGCACCAAGACGGTCGAGAACGTTCGCCAACGATGCGTGCTGGAAGGGTTCGAGCAGGCGCTGGAGCGAAAACGGCGGGAGTTCCCCCCGGTCCCCAAACTGCTCGACGGCGAGCAGGAGGCTCACATCATCGCCCTGCGTCTGGGGCCGCCCCCGAAGGGCTACGCGAACTGGTCGTTGCGCCTGCTGGCGCGGCGGGTCGTCGAGTTGGCGATCGTCGAGTCGATCAGCCACGAAACCATCCGGCGGACGCTAAAAAAAACGGGATGACCCAGCGGAAAATCCAGTACTGGGTGATCCCGCCGCAGGCCGATGCCGAGTTCGTGGCGCACATGGAACAGGTCTTGGATCTGTATCAGAAACCCTACGATCCGGATTGTCCCGTCGTGTGCATGGACGAGCAGCCGGTGCAGTTGGTCAAGGAAACCCGCCCGCCGATGGCGGCCACGAAGAACCGTCCCCGGCGTGTCGACTACGAGTACGAACGGGCCGGCACGGCCGCGGTCTTCCTGTTCAGCGAGCCGCTGGCGGGTTGGCGGCAGGCGACCGCCCGGGCCCGGCGTACGAAGGTGGACTGGGCGCTGGAGGTCGCCGGCCTGTTGGAAGGACGCTACGCCGAATGCCCGAAGATCACCTTGGTGTGCGACCACCTCAACACGCACACCAAGGGAGCCTTCTACGAAGTGTTCGAGCCGTCGTCGCTTCGTCGACGCGCGCGCGTCGCATCAACCAGGACGCGTACGCTGGTGGTCGGCGTCGAGCTTGACGCCGCAGCCTCGCCTCCGGATCCGGATCACGTTGCGGTGTACGGGAACCTGGACGACGCAACGGCTATCGGCCATCTTGGTACGCCCTGAATCCGATAGCGCTTCTGCGTGTCTGAGAGCAGGCCGACCTGGTTTCAAGGTTCGCGACCCCGGTCCGCAGCTCGGTGATCTGTGTCGAGAGCCGCGTATCGAGGTTCGCAATCTCGGCCCGCACCTCGGCGAAGCCGGCCCTGAACTGATCGGAAGTAACGTGGTCGCCCTGTTCGAGGCGGCCGTCGTGGATCGCCTTGGCGATGACTTCGGCTTGGTCGCGGTCGACGCCGCCGGCGGCGAGCTGCTGGGCGACGGCGAGCGTGTCGAACATACGGGGGGCAGCCTACCATGCGCCCGCCACGGGGCGAAACAGCCCCTGCCGTCTGGTCGATTCCGGTCGACTTCGAGGCGAAGCCGATCCAGGCTGATCGACGATTCTCGCGCTCCGGCCCCGGAAACACTTGCCCGGGTTGGTTGACAGGTCATCCGTTATCGGACGCCGCGCTTGTGCTCCAGGTGCTCGGTCGCGGCTTGCATCTGGTCAGCGTCCCACGCCTTCCAGTCGTCGGTTTCGGGCAGCCCCGGCACCCCGGTGTTCCGGCCGGAGGCGACCAACTTGACCGCGCGATGTTGCGAGCCGTAGTGGTCGCACAGGACCAGGAACCGCATCGTTAAGACGACCGACGGAAGCTTTTTCACGCACGAACATCGTAGCCCCAGTCGGGGACGGAAAACGGGCGGCCCGAAGATTAACGGAACTGCCGTTTATCGGACGCTGGGGGCATGGTTCGTTTCTCCGTCACTTCCACGTGCGCCCGACGCCGCCGCGCGCCTTGGTAGGTCGCTGCTTCCAGTCGCCGCACCAGTCGTTCGGCTCGGTCCACGGCCAGACGGTCACGGCGCTTGCGTCTTCGCCGGGGTCTATCAGCAAGACGGCGCGGGGCGCATGCCGCTTGCACTGCCCATCCTGCCCATCCTGCCGCCAGAACGCGCAGCCCTCGCACGTCATCGTTTCGTCGGTCGTGTCGGTCAATCGCTACCTCCTCGCACATGCCGCGCAGAACAGGCGCATCTGCGGCGTCCACGCGGGGCTTGTAGCTGGCGATCAACTTCGCCAGGGGCCCGGTCGGGAATGCCGAGCTCGTGAACGCAGAACTGGGTATTATCGGACGCCGCGCTTGTGCTCCAGGTGCTCGACCGCGGCTCGCATCTGGTCAGTGTCCCACGCCGTCCAGTCGTCGGTTTCGGGCAGCCCCGGCACCCCGGTGTTCCGGCCGGAGGCGACCAACTTGACCGCGAGATGTTGCGAGCCGTACTTGTCGCACAGGGCCAGGAACCGCATCGTCAAGGCGACTGACGGAAGCTCGTTCACCGTACGAACATCGTAGCCCCAAGTTCACCAACTCCGAATCACCCTCGGCCTCTGCAGTACGCCGACACCGGCGGCTGTCGCATCTTCGACCCGACTCCCGCACCCCCGCGGCCGGATGCGGCAGAATACGCCCGCGCCTACTACGCCCGGCGGCGAGCGGCCGGGAAGTGCGCGCAGTGCGGATACCCGAGCAAGACGAGCCGTTGTAGGACGTGCAACGCCTTGAATGAGCAACGTCGAAACCATCGGAGGATGATGCAATGACGACGATTCAGCGAGCGCGATTCACGAGCACCGCATGGACGACTTTCCCGGAGCCGCTGCGCGCCATCCGCCGGGCGAGCGTGTGGACCGCAGGCATGGACGACGGCGGCCTGGTCGATGACTTGGCGCGCGAGCTGGCCGACAGGCTGACGTGGGGCATCTACGGCGAGACCGTGATTCCGGCAACGAGCCTCCCGCTCGACGTACCAGAGGGCGCCGAGCCGTTGATCGAAGTGGGCGCGCTGGTGGTCGTGCTGGACGCCAACCAGCCCGCGCCGGAGTTCGAGGACGGTTCGCCAGAACCGGCCGGCGGCGAGGTGCGGCTGACGCTGGAACAGCCCATCAGTCACGACCTCGCCGACCGGGGACTACTCATCCGCCGCCGGATTGACGTTCGGGAAGCGTTCAGCGGATTACACGGGAGCATCGGCCGATGACGTGCAAGGCGTGCGGCGCCGCCGACGTCCGCGCCTACCAGTGCGGCGGCGAGAATGTCCGCTACCACTGCGAGCCGTGCGGCCACGTCTGGACCGATCCGCCGATCCGCGTGAGCACCCGTGAGCACCGGCTGACGTTCCTCCCTGCGTCCATTCTCGACCGGCCGGAGATCAGCGCCGGCCATCCGGCCACGGAAAGCCCGCCGGGGGCCGCTCAGGGCGTTCTACGAGCGCGAGCACGCCAGGAGTAGGCCGGCGTAACCAGTCGGCCGCGGCGGCCGGCACTTGGGTGAGGCGGTGCAGCCCTGCATCGTCTCTGCTCGCGTGGATCTGCACGGAAGCGGTCCGCGGAAAGCGGTCCCCGGAACACCCGAGCGGAACACCCCGTGGCATCGCTGCGCGGAACGCGGGAGATCCGGCGCCGGGCCGGGGCAACGTCGGTGACCACCGGGGCCCTCCGCCTCGCGGCAATCACGGCGCCGGTCTCCACCGCTCACCGCGAGATGCCCATTCGGGCCGTCCGGACCGCTCGGACGTGCGCCAGACCGCCGCTCGCCGGCTGCAGGTTCGACCAGGCACTGCTGGACACACTGCTGGACACGTCGGCCGTGGTCGATAACGAGGCGAGGCGAGAGGGATGGAAGACGAGCTGCCATCGGTCAGCATCACGATGCGGTTCCTGGACTTGTGCGACCACTACGGTTCGCAACGTGCGATCGTCGGGCTGGTCGCCGCCGGCCGCAAGGTCGGAGTATCGGGGTTGCCCGGCCACGCCGACTGGCCAGCGTGGGACGCCGACGAGATGCAGGCGGCGGTCAAGTACCTCGAGGAAGCGACGAACCGCAACGGCGGAGCCGCAGGTAAATGATCGATCGGACCAGCGTTCTGTGATCTGACCCAGCGACCGACCGAGCCGGGAGAGTTCGCTGACGACCAGGCGGTCGCCGCGCTGGAGGACGCTCATCAGCTCGTCGAGCCGCCGGCGCTTTTCGGGAGCCTGGCCGGAGGCGATCTCCCTCGATGAAGTCGTCGTCGATGCGGAAGTCGTGCTTCCGCGCGTACTCCGTTCCGGCGGGCCGAACGGCAGGTGGGAGTGGGTCGATACCGGGATTGTGCCCGAACGGATGCTTGAACGTCGCTGGCGCGTGCTCGGAAGAGGCCGCGGGCTGTTCGCGATCAAGGTGGACGACGGCGGCGGGTCCCGCGCGGCGACGACGGCCGAGGTGGACGCGGCGCTGCGGCAGTGGGAGCTGTTCGGGGTGGCGGAGTACCCGGTGCAGTGCGTCGGGCCGGAGGATCGCGCGGTCGACGTCGATGTCGTTTGACGGCGTCGGGACTCGGTGGTGGTGATGGACGAGTTGTATGCGGTCGGGTGGCGGGCGGCGGGCCGGCCCGCGGCAGTGGGTCTGGTCGGTGTGCCCGTCGCTGGGACTTCAAATGGTTCCGCGGAATCTCCATCAGAATTGGACTTGGAATTGATGATGAAGAGTCGAACGCAAGCGACCATGCGGCTGCGAAGAGAAATCGAGCTTCCGACAACCCGGGGACGTTCAGCGGGCAGCCTTGCCGCAAAGGCCGGGGCAGGTTTCCGGCTCCGACCTCGTAAAACCCGGCATGCGGATGTCCGGCACTGGGCTTTCCTGGGACTCCTACCCTGTGTCGATGGCGCGAAGTCCTCTGACGCACCGGATGGGAGTCGGTAGAATGCGTCGGTCTGCTCTCCCGATGAGCACTACACGAGCCGATCGCACCGCCATCCGCCGGAGCGCGCTGTCCCGCCCCGTGGCCGTCGCGCTCGACGACGGCCTCATCCATCGGGAGCGGACGTTCTTTGACTACGGCTGTGGTCGTGGCGACGACCTGCTGCGGCTGCACAAGATGGAGATTCCGGTGTCCGGTTGGGAGCCGGCGTTCTTTCCTGACGAGGAGCGCTCGCCTGCCGACGTCGTGAATCTCGGCTACGTCGTCAACGTCATCGAGGATCCCGCCGAGCGCGTCGTCGTACTCACCGCGGCGTGGGAGCTCGACGACGCGCACGACGAGGGCGAGGAGACGCTGACGCTGTCGAGCACCTCGTAGGGGCGGCTGCCGGACGGCGAACCGACGGGGACGACCGACAATCGGGATCCGCTGCCGCGAGCGCCGCTGGCGCGGTTCGGGCGGACGACGGCGGTGCACGTGGTCGAGCACGTGGAGGAACGGTAGCAGGCGGCGCGGGTGCCGGGCTTCGGGGACCGTTTCGCGGGGCGGAAGCTGCGGTTGACGCCGATCAAATGGCAACTGATCAACAAAGACGCAGTCGACCTGCGAACCACTGGTTGGGGTTGCGCGGATAGCGGCGCGAGCCGTTGGCGCTTCCCGTGCCCGCGCGTGGCGGGAAGGGAGCGACGATGCCGGACGCTGACGCGAGGCGGGTTGGCCGGTAGCGACAGACCCGCCGTCGGGTGGTTGGTGACGCTGTGCTGCACGTACCCGCTTCGTGAGAATGGAGTCTCGCAGTGTTGACCACGCAAGCGCGGGATGCCGCCGGAGCGACAGTGCCGACTGGTACCAGGCTGAGCCGTATGGCGGCGGACGGCGTACGTCTGGAGCGTGGCCGATGAGGAGATGGGTGTCGGCCAGACGCGGTCGAAAGGGAGACAACGCCCGCCAAGGCGGCTCAACGGTGGCGTCGGTCGCGGCCGTTCACGATGTTGCCGCGCGGTGCTGGCTCTTGCGGGCCTGAGCGGGCCATTTGCCTACATAGTGCCGACATGACCGCAATCGCCTATCGCGCTGGATCCTTGTAAGTCATTGATTCTATTGGAGCCGGCGAGCGGACTCGAACCGCTGACCTGCTGATTACGTATCAGCACATCCCACTCGTCCCGCTCGCGCCGGAAGCCACGGACCACCCGTTTGCGTCCGTTCTCCAAGTGGGTACGACTGTCCGTGCGTCCGAACGCGTAGGCGCCGGCGTAGACCGGATTGGTCAGTATGCGATGAACGGTGGTGTAGGCCGGCAACTTCCAGACGACCCTGCGCTGCGACTGGTCCGAAGACCACCGCGGGTAGCACCACCCCTTCCTGGCATAGCCACAGATGAACCTGCCGAATGCTACCGAACTCGGCAAACTTGCGGAACACGAGCGCGACCGCTTCGCGCACACGTTGATCCGGATCAATCCGGATCCGTCCCGATCCGGTCCCGGTCCACCCGCACGTAGCCGACAGCCACCGTCATGAACAGCTCGCCGCGCTGCGCCTTACGGCGCAGCGCTTCGACAGAGCGAAATCGCAGGGTCGACAGCTGTTCACAGTCTCTTTGAATTCATGCCCGAGCGGAGTTCCCGTGGCCGCCGTCTTGGGACAAGCGCTCTGCGACAGCAAGCTTACCCGGCCCGAACCTCATCGGTTTTCTGAGAAACGAGGGATCGACGAGGGCGTCGGCATCGGCATGATCCGGACACGGCAACCGATCCCGAGTCGAAATCGGAAGACGACTTGCTGACCGCCTCGTTCGAGAACGTGCCGCCCTCACGACGGCAGCAGCGTCTTCACGTTCACGGTGGCCTTCAGCCCGAGGACAGTTCGCGAATACCATCACCGGCGTCGTGCGCGACGGCAGCCACGACGAGGGCCAGGAGACGGGAGCGGTGACGGTGTCGAACGCGACGGGCGCAACCATCAGCGAAGCAAGGGCGACGGGCACCATCGGACCCTGGCGCTCTAGTTCGTCGTCGTACCACCGGGCGAATTGCAGACGGGTGTTGCGAGTAAGAAGTTGCGAGTAAGAAGATGCGCCGGCCGTGGCGATCGCCATCGCCACGGCCGGCTGAACCGCCGCGAGAGGTTCTGATCGCGGCGTACGAGGACGCCGGGCGGCGTCCCCGCTGGCACCTTGTGAACTACTTCGTAGTCAACAGGTCCGCGAAGAGCTCACGGTCGCTGTCCTTCCTGACGTACTTGTCGATCCGGCCACGCAGCCACAAGTGCGTCTTCTCGTTCTTGTCAGCCTCGAGCAGCATGACACCGCCGATGATGATCTTGCGCCGGGTCTGCCGCTTCCGGTCCCGCGTGCGCGCCGCCATCAGGAGTCTGTCGATCCGGTTCGCCAACTGAGTCTTCTTCTCCTTGAGTTCCTTCAGCTGCTCCTCCGGCGACTTTCTCTGGTTCTTGGAACCCTCCTTGGCGTCGGAGGTCTCCTTGGCGTCGGAGGTCTCCTTGACGTCGGGGCCCTTCTTCGCGTCCGGGCGCGGAGTCGTTTCGCCGTCGTTCTGCGACGTGGACATGATGCCCTCCTAGAGAACGTTCAACCGTTGATGCCGTGATCGGGTTGCAGGACAACCGTGTCCGGCGGCGGCCTGGGCCAACGCCCCCAGCGCGGCGTGCCCGCGCCGCGTCGTGGCCGGCAGAGGTCAGCGGCCCGCAGCGCCGGGCTTCCGGAGGCTCTCGCGACCGGGCTGGTCCCGTCCGCCCGTGTCTCCAGGTGCCCGACGGAATCCGCGCCGAAAAGGTGGAAGAAATGAGGGGGAGAATTCCCCTCTAGGGAAGAAACTGCTTTAGATTCAGTGGTTTCTTGGCATTGAGTGGCGGTGAGGCAGGGATTCGAACCCTGGGAAGAGGTTAATGCCCCTTCAACGGTTTAGCAAACCGCCGCCTTCAGCCTCTCGGCCACCTCACCGCACGGGGGAGAGCGCGGGTCGGACCGTTCCGGGACCGACCGCACCCTTTACGATACCGCACTTCCCGGCGCCCGCAAAGCCCGGCGAGCACCGCGGCCTCGGTCGCCGCTACGGTTCCAGGCTGGCCGTGTAGGCCACGATGTCCACGATGTCCGCCACGGTGAGGTTCTTCACCGCGGCGTCCATTAGGTCGGACCACGCGCCGTTGCGCACGCCGGTCTGCAGGTCGTAGAGTTGCCGCGCCATGTAGCTCGGCGAGCGGCCGGCCAGCGCCGGCACGGGGCCGATGCCGCGCAGGTCGGCGCCGTGGCAGGTGGTGCAGGCCACCGAGTTGTCGCCCCCCGTGAGCACGATGCGGCGTCCTCGTCCCACGGCGCCCGTCGGCACGTAGGCGATGAAGCCGGAGGCATCGTCGCGCAGCTTGGTCCGCTTCAGGTCCTCGGGGGTCTCGACCACCCGCGTGCCGATCGACTCGATGCCGCCGCCCTCGACCACCTCGTGGATCCACCCTGCGAAGTGCGTCTCGGGCACCGCGTCGGTCTCCACGACGCGCACCCACGGCTTGAAGTCGATGGAGGAGAAGTACTCGGCCGCGATCCGCGCCTCCTCGTCGCTGGCCGCCAGTCCGATGCGTTCCATGAAGGCGGGCGGCCCCATGCGCGGCTCGCCGGGCCGGCGCAGGCCGTTCCGCCAGTCGGTCATCTGCTGCACGATGTACTCGTAGGGCTGGCCGGCGACGCCGGCGTTCTCCGGCTTGCCCTGGCCGTTGGGCAGGTGGCAGTAGCCGCAGGCGACGACGCCGTCGCCGCCGCCGTGCGCCACGACCTCCGGCATCGGCGGATGGGCGTCGGGATGCCAGTCGGGCGGGCCGTTGTTGATGTTGATCTCAGAGCGCGGCATCGACACGCTGGACCCGGGGACTGTGACGACCTCGGCGGGGTCGGGCGTGTCGGCGTTCGTGGCCGGCTCGTTGAGTACGTAGGCCCACGGGATCACCGCGTTCGCGCCTTCGGTTTCCTGCTGCGCCTGCAGATTCACGCCGGCTGCGAGTCCGGCCGCCACCAGCGCCACCGTCCATACGCTGCTCGACTGTCGCATCACGTCCTCCTCCTGCCCGCGCACCGCGGCGCGACGATACCTCCAACCGGGAATCGGCCCATCATACACGCCGGCTCGGCGTTGCACGCACCGGCCGCGCCGGACCGCGTCTGGTTGGCTCAACCGCGCGGTCGGCGATTGAACCGGCAGTGCGGAAGGGGTACCATCGGAAACTACGACAACTGGCGCTACTGCATCCGCCACGCGCGGCGGCAGCGGAGCATCGGCAACACCGTTGGAGATCAGATCGATGACGCGATTGGTTGTACTGTCCGCCGGCATCGTGATCGCACTGTCACTCGCGGCCGGTCCCGCGGGGGCAGCCGAAGGGACACCTACATACAACGAGCACGTCGGGGAGATCCTGCTCGACAACTGCGCGAGCTGCCACCGGCCGAACCAGGTGGCGCCGATGTCGCTGCTGTCGTACCGCGACGCGCGGCCGTGGGCGCGGGCCATCAAGGCGAAGGTCGTCGCCCGCGAGATGCCGCCGTGGTTCGCCGACCGGCGCTTCGGCGAGTTCTCCAACGACATCAGCCTGAGCGACGACGAGATCGAGACGATCGTGGCCTGGGTCGACGGCGGCGCGCCGCAGGGGGACGGGCCGGCCCCCGAGGCGCCCGACTTCTCCGCGGCGGGCTGGAGCCACCCCGACGGGCTGGATCCGGACTACGTCATCGAGTTCCCGATCGCGTGGCAAATCGACGCCGAGGGAGAGACCCCGAACTTCAACCTGTTCACGCCCCTGCCCTTCGACGACGTCATGCGGGTGTCGGCGACCGAGGTACGGCCCGGCAACTACGCGGTGACGCACCACATCACGACCGGTCTGGTCGATCTGCCGCCGGGAACGAAGCTCGGCCGCGGGCCCGCGTGGCCGGGCGGGCCGCTGGTGGACTACGTGCCGGTGGAGGATCCCGACGCCGCTCCGGCAGAGACCGAAACGGCGGACGAGGCGTCCGCGGATGACGAGGCGGGCGAGGAAGCCGAGGAGCGATCCGCCGAGGAAATCGCGGAGCGGCGCCGGGCGCGGGCCGGCTTCGGGCCGTACATTCCGGGCGTGGGGGCCAACGTGGTCCGCGACGGTCAGGTCCGCGAGGTGCGCGGCGACCTGTTCGACTACATCATCTGGAACCTGCACTACCAGGCCACCGGCAAGCCCGAGGTGGCCCGGCCGGCCATCGGAGCCTGGTTAGCCAAGGAGACGGACGGGAAGTACGAGCGGACTCTGTCGTTGCGCGAGTACACCTCCGAGAACGAGCAGCTCGTGGCGCCGCCACCGCTCACCGAGGAGGAGCAGGAAGCCGCGAACGCCGATCGGCAGGCGGGGCAGGGGCTGAACCCGCTGCTCGCGCCGATTCCACCGAACGATCCGAACTGGACGGTCACCGGCATCGGGGCGTTCCAGAACGACGCCATCCTGCAGAGCCTGTTCCTCCACATGCACGTGCGCGGCAGGGACGTGACCTACGTGCTGACCTACCCGGACGGCCGGGAGGAGATCCTGCTCCGGGTGCCGAACTACAGCTTCGACTGGCAGTTCGAGTACGACCTCGTCGAGCCGATCCGGGTGCCGGCGGGCAGCACGGTGAAGGCGATCGCGCGCTACGACAACTCGCGTGCGAACCGTCTGAATCCGGCCCCGCACAAGGAGGTCTACTGGTCGGAGCAGAGCTGGGACGACATGTTCCTGGCCAACGTCAAGTACACGCTGGAGGACGAGGAGAACGGGACGCAGGGGCAGGACTGACGCCGTTGGAGCATCGAGACATGTCGTACGGGAAGACACCGGTCCTCCTGCTGGCCGCGGCCGTCTGGCTGGCGCCGGCGTCCACCCGGGGCCAGCGGCTGGCCGCGACCACCGGCGCGCCGGCGGTCGCGATCGTGCACACGGTCGGTTGCGTGGAGCGCCGCGCCGGGGATGCCGAGTGGTGGCTGACCCGCGCCGTCGAACCGACCGTCACGGAAGCCGGCGTGTTCAACGAAGACGAGGTGGACGAGGCCAGCGAGCAGGGGCGCGGCGAGCGCGAGTTCCAACTCGTCGGCGTGGCCGATTTCCTCGGCGCCGAGGCCCTGCTGCGGTCGTTCGACCGGTCGTCGTTCACGGCCCCCGATCAGGTCAACGCCACCGGGGGGCTGCGCGCGGGCCGCACCGTCCTGGTGAAGGGACTGCTGATCGAGGCGGACGACATCGCACGAATCAACCTGTTGGCCGTCGTCGGGCTGGCCGACACCTGTGGCGAGTAGGGAGTCGTTTGTGATGACCAGGCTGGTTGCATGCACCGTGCTCTTCACCGTGACGGCGGCCCCGCTCGGGGCGCAGACCACCGCGCAGATCGAGGCGGAGCCCATCGTGAAGCTGCGGGCGGGCGAGACGCTGGCGGCGGACCAGTGCCTGTCCGAGCAGGAGCTGGAGCTGATCGAAGCGTTGAACGCGCTGCGACGGCCTACGGTCGGCGTGGAGCGGGAAGAGGAGGGCGACGATCCCGCGCCCTTCGACCCGCACTACTTGGTTGGCGCCTGGAACATAGAAGGCGTGCTGCCGGAATCGCCGCTGGCGCCGTCCGGCTACTTCGTGGGCACCGAGACGGTCCGCCGCGTGGGCGGCTGCACCTACGAGAGCACCGTCGAGGCGTCGGTGGACGACGCCCCGGTGACGATCGAGGCGCTCATGGTCTACGACCGCCGCGCGAAGTACCTCGTGCGCATCGAGGACGACAGCCGCGGGTTCCGGTTGGTGAAGCTGGGCCGGATCGGCGGCGACCCGGGCGGGTACTTCTCGCACCACTGGGAGGCGGCGCCGATCACGCGAGAGGGTTCCAGCATCCTGCTGCGGGGTCGGACCTACATGACGTCGCCGTTCGCCTACCAGGTACGTACCCGAATCTCGACCGACGGCGGCCCCTTCGTGAACTTCGGCTCCGTCTGGTGGGAGCGCGCCGAGGCCGAGCCGTAGCGCCCGATCGTTCTTCGTCCACGCACTAACAGGATCCCGGTGGCGTCAGTCCGGACGGGACCGGGTCCAAACGAGCTTCGCGAGCCCGTCAACAGCCCCGCCGACCCGATGTTGATTCCGGTGTCGAACCCGCGCGAATCGCGGCACCGGGCTCACAGCCCTCCGACCCCTCGCCCGCGGCGTCCGGCTTGATCCCGGCAGGGCTTCACCCGCGCGGGTCTTCGACGCCATATGCTTGATACTGCGTCACTTAACCGGCATTCGCGAGCCCGTCCCGATTGTCGGCGCGACGTTCGGCGTCCTGGATCGTCGCCGCCCGGAGACGACGGACGAACCCGACCGGTCGTCTTCCACAGAAGCTGTGGAAAACCCTGTGGAAGAACGTGTCGTACGGGGGCGGACGATCCGTTCAATGCGGACCGGTTTAGCGATTTGCACCATCGCGGTGCGTACCAGCAGGCGCATCGTGTCACCACGTATGGGGTGTCGGTCCGGTCGCGGGGCCCGCGAGCGTATGTATGCCCCCACGGGGCCGGCCCGGCGGCAACGAGATCTGCGGGCTGAACGACCTGACGCCTAGCAAGTTCGGCGTCAGTTCCACCGGTAGATGAACGCCTGCCGGAGTGTCGCCGGGGTCGCAGTCGCGGCCCCGGGCCTTGCCCGTGATATGGTGCCGTCAAGAGAATCGCCACACCTGTTACGGCCGTCGGTCAAGAGAGGGAGTCCACGATGACTCGTCCGGTTGCGATCGTCACGCTTGCCGCCCTGGTCACGTTCGCCGTCCTGGTCCTCGTCGCGCCGGCGACCGCGCAGGCGCCCGCCGTCAGTCCGGTCACCGACGCGGTGCTGGCGGACCCGCCGCCGGAGAGCTGGCTGAACTGGCGCCGGACCCGCGACGGGTGGGGTCACAGCCCCCTGGACGAGATCACGCGCGAGAACGTCGGGGATCTCCGCATGGTCTGGTCGTGGGCGATGGAGCCCGGCTCGCAGCAGACCACCCCGATCGTGCACGAAGGGGTGATGTACCTGGCCAGCCCCGGCAACATCGTGCAGGCGCTCGACGCCGCCACCGGCGACCTGCTGTGGGAGTACCGCCGGGAGTTCCCGACCGCGCGGGGTCGCGGCCGGCCGAACCGCAACATCGCGATCTACGGGGACAAGATCATCCTCAACACGGCGGACGCGAACATCGTGGCGCTGGATGCGCGGAGCGGCGAGATCGTGTGGGAGGCGGAGGTCGCCGACTCGTCCAAGGGGTTCTTCTTCAGCAGCGGCGCCCTCGTGGTGGAGGGCGTGGTGATCTCCGGGATGGCCGGCTGCCTGCGCTTCTGGGAAGAGGGCTGCTTCATCACCGGGCACGACGCCGACACCGGGCGCGAGCTGTGGCGGACGTCCACCGTGGCGCGGCCGGGCGAGGCGGGCGGCGACACCTGGGGCGACCTGCCGATGATGTTCCGCGGCGGCGGCGACGCCTGGATCGCCGGGAGCTACGACGCCGATCTCGGCCTCACCTACTGGGGCGTGGCGCAGGCCAAGCCGTGGGCGCAGGTGAGTCGCCGGACCGACGCGGACGCGCTCTACACCAGCTCGACCCTTGCGCTCGATCCCGCGACCGGCGAGATGCGCTGGTACTTCCAGCATCTGCCGGGCGAGTCCCACGACATGGACGAGACGTTCGAGCGCATCCTTGTCGAGGTCGACGGGCGGCCGTCGGTCTTCACCATGGGCAAGCTCGGCATCCTGTGGCAGCTCGACCGCGAGACCGGGCAGTACATCAACGCCACCGACCTCGGTTACCAGAACCTCGTGGACATCGATCCCGAGACCGGGGGCATGGCGTTCCGGCCCGGTATGAAGCCGGTGCTGAACGAAGAGCTGTCGTTCTGCCCGAGCCACTCCGGCCTCAAGAGCTGGCGGGCGATGGCCTACAGCCCCGAGACCGAGGCGTTCTACATTCCCCTGACGCTCAACTGCCAGCGGTCGATCTACGGCGAGGTCGAGTTCCGCGAGGGGGGCGGCGGCGCCGGCATGGTGTTCCGGGAGAACTTCCTGCACCCGGACAGCGACGGGAACATGGGAGAGTTCGTCGCGATGCACGTGAGCGGCGAGATCCTCTGGTCGCACCGCAAACGGACACCGTACATCTCGGCGGCGCTGACGACGGCCGGCGGCCTCGCGTTCGTCGGCACGTACGACCGGCGCGCGTTCGCCTACGACGTCACGACCGGCGATCAGCTCTGGGAGACCCGCCTGCCGACCGCCGTCCAGGGCTTCCCGGTCACCTACGCGGTGGACGGCCGGCAGTACGTGGCGATCGGGACCGGCACCGGGGGCGGGAGCTGGACGACGATGCCGGCCGAGCTGACCCCGGAGAAGCGGCGTCCCAATGCGGGGAACGGGTTGTTCGTGTTCGCGCTGCCCGCGGAATAGCGTGGCCTGCAGCGGGCACTGGGGTCGGACCCCGCAGGGGCCGGCTTCCGGTCTAGCTGATGCCGACGAGCTCGACCTCGAAGAGCAGGGTCGCGTCTCCGGGGATGGGGCCCTGCCCGCTGCTGCCGTAGCCGAGCGCGGGGGGAATGACGATTCGCCGCTGCCCTCCGACCTGCATGCCGACCAGCCCCTGGTCCCACCCGGCAATCACGCGTCCGGCGCCGAGTTCGAACGAGAAGTTCCCGGAATCGAACTCCGTACCCTTGTTCTCCGCGGCGTTCGGGTCGTAGAGCCAGCCCGTGTAGTTCACGGACAGCATGTCGCCGTTCATCGCTTCCGGTCCCGTACCCACGGTCAGGTCTTCCGTGCTGAACGGCAGGTCGAGCCCAACGCTCGGGGACGTGGGGGATGCGGGGGATGTGGGGGACGTGGGGCTTTCCTCGTCGCCTCCGCACGCGACCGAAAGCAGCAGAACCGGAATCAACAGAGCGAGTCGCCGCATCATGTGTGCCTCCACGTGATAGCGTACAACGATGCGGGGGCTGCTCTTCCTCTGCGTCGCGAACTCGTCGCGCAGCCAGATGGCCGAAGGTCTCGCGCAGGCACGGTTCGGCGACCGCGTACGGATTGCCAGTGCCGGATCGTCGCCCGCGGCGGTCAATCCATTCGCCATCGCCGCGCTCGACGAGGTCGGGATCGACATCAGCGGCAACCGGTCCAAGAGCGTGGACACGATCGACCCCAGGTCGGTCGATCTCGTCGTGACGCTGTGCGCCGAGGAGGTCTGTCCGGCGTTCCTGGGGACCGTGCGGCGGTTGCACTGGCCGCTGCCTGATCCTGCCGGCGGGGCCGGATCCGACGCCGAGAGGCTCGCTGGGTTCCGCTCGGTCCGCGACGAGATCGCACGGCGGCTGGAGACCCTGGACGGGTTGTTGCCCGCCGCGCAGGCGGACGCGCCCGCCGAAAGCTGAGCCATGTTCCTGCCGCTTGGCGACGAGCCGAACCCACGCGGCGTGCCGGTCGTCACCTACACCCTGATCGGCCTCAACATCGCGGTGTTCCTGTTCGTCACGCTGCCGCTGAGCGCCGTCCGCCCCGCGCTCGACGATCCGGCCCTGGCCGAGTATCTGCGCGCGATCGGCCCGCGGCTCTCCGGGCGGATGGAGCTGGCGGCACTGCTCCAGCAGGTCTCGGCCTACGACCTCGTCGTCTTTTCCTACGGCTTTCGGCCGGCCGATCCGAGTGTGATCGCGCTGCTGACCGCGCTGTTTCTCCACGGCGGATTCATGCACCTCGCCGGCAACATGCTGTTCCTCTGGATCTACGGCGACAACGTCGAGCACCGACTGGGTCCGGCGCGGTATCTGGTCGCGTATCTCGGGACCGGCGTCCTGGCCACCCTGTCGCACGCGGTGCTGGACCTCGAATCCACGGTGCCGATGGTCGGTGCGTCGGGCGCCATCTCGGGCGTGCTCGGCTTCTATTTCATCTGGTTCCCGAGGAACCGGGTGCGGCTGTGGATCATGCTGTTCCCGATCTTCATGAACGTGGTGTACGCGCCGGCGCGGCTGGTGCTGGGGATGTACCTCATCGTCGACAACCTGCTCCCGTTCCTGGTGACGCGCGGCGCCGGCGGGGGCGGGGTGGCCTACGGTGCGCACATCGGCGGCTTCCTCGGCGGGCTGGCTTACGCCTGGTGGAGTGCGCGGCGCGAGGTGGGGCGCCGGCCAGAGGATTTCGAGCCGGACCCGGACCCGGCCGAGCCCGCCATCGACCCGGACCCGTCGTCGGTGCGCGGCGTTCGGCAGTTGATCGCCGCCGGCGAGCACGGCCGGGCGGCAGCCGAGTACTTCCGCCTGAGCGCGGCGCGTACGGCGCGGCTGCTGCTGCCGGGCGACTCCATCGGCTTCGGGCGCTGGCTGGCCAACAACGGACATCCCGACGCGGCGCTGGTGGTCTATCAGCGGCACCTGCGCGACTACCCGCTCGGCCCGTACGCCGCCGAGGCGCATCTGGGGGCAGGTCTGGTGCAGCTCTACGCGCGCAACCAGCCGACGGCCGCCTACCAGCACCTCGCCGCGGTTCTGGACGCCGACCCGCATCCCGAAACGGAGGGCTACGCGCGGCGGGCGCTGACCGAGATCGCCGCCCGGCAGAAATTCCGGACCCCCGGCGTGCATTGATCCGGACGGTTGCAGGCCCCCCCCCCCGGCGCGCAGTGTACCGAGCGGTTACGACGATCAGGGACGGCGGGGGATCGGCTCGGTAAGGTAGCCGGTCAGCTCGCGCTTCCACCAGTCTCCCTCCGCACCCTCCTCCGGTGTGGTGAACCGGTAGCGGTACAGCACGAGCCGGATGAAGGCGGGGGGCTCGTGGGCGAACGGATTGTCCTCGAGGAAACCGAGCGCGATCTGGTCGTTCTCGAGGAGACCATCGACGAGGGCGAACAGCCAGTGGGCGTGTCGCTGCGGATCGAGCGCCGCGAACCACATCTGCCAATCCAGGCGCGGCATGTGCGGCTGGACGAAGCCGGGTGCTCGCGCGAGATCGCCCGCCTTCCACGGGAACGCGTACTCCGTCCAGATCACGCCGTCCGCGGAGCCTTCGATGACGATCTCCGGCCGCTCGGTCGTCATCACGCGGAAGAGGCCGTAGCCGTTGACGGACCGCAACGGGACCACCGCGCCGAGCAGCACATCGGACCAGCCCGGCATGGGCGCCGGTCGTCGCACCTCCCGGACGAACGTCAGAGCGCTCAGGATCGCCAGGATCGTGACCGGCACTGCCATGACCGCGCCCCTGGCGCCAGTCCGGAACGGCCCGTGCTCCGCGTATCCGGGCGGCGCCTGCAGCCACGGCAGCGCGCAGGCGATGGCGGCGTCGTCCAGCAGGGATACGTACAGCGTGACGGTCAACAGGTTGAAGAAGCCGTAGTTGCCGGTGACCGCGATGAGCACCTGCAGCAGGCAGAGCAATGCGCAGCCGGCGGTCCGCACCGCCCGGAAGCGGGGCGGGAAGAAAACGACGAATGGCACGGCGAGCTCGATGCAGAACATCACCCCGACCGAGAGCGCGCCGAACCAGTCGGGGGTGTTGTGCGCGTACCAGCTCACCCACGTGGGGATCGGCTGCGTCTCGTAGTGGTACCGAAGCGCGGTCAGGCCCCACCACGTCTCGTCGTTGGAGAGCAGCTTGGTGACGCCCGACAGAAAGGTCAGCTTGAACGCGAGGCCCCAGACCAGCCAGCGCGCGGCCGTGCTCGCCCGGCCCCGGGTTTCCAGCGGCGGCCACCAGCCCCGCGGCGCGTAGAGCACGGCCAGCAAGCCGGTCTCCAGCAACAGCAGATCCCACTGGAAGAACAGGAAGTCCTGCCCGGCGACGGTGACCGACAGGTACACGGCCCACAGCGCGGCGAAGGTCGCGATGGGCGCGACGCCGGCCATCGCGGCGGCCGACAGGGCGATTCCGAGCCAGCACAGCACCGCGAGCAGCGCGTCGCCAGGCCAGATCCAGAGCAGCGTCGGAAGCTGCACGTAGGCGTCGCGGCCCCAGAGGTCGTGCGCCCGTTCGAGATAGCCCGCGGCCGGGAGCAGGCCGTCCGATCCGATCAGGCCCGCGAGCTGCGGCGCAAGCGAGGCGAAGGCAACGAAGTAGACGAAACCGAGCAGGCGGAGGAACACGCCGCGGGACAGCGCGAAGCGGGGCGGCTCGTCGGAGAGCAGGAGTTTGCCGCTCACGGGCACGCCACATTCTATGTTGGTAAGCTATACACATGAAAGCTGTACAGATCATGATGGACGAGCGTCTGCTGCAGCGACTCGATGCCGACGACGAGGTCAGGAGCATCGGAAGGTCGGCCGTGCTCCGGCGCGCGGCGGCGGAGTACCTTCAACGCCGGCGTGCTCGCCAGGTGTCGGACGCTTACGCTCGCGCCTACGGACACGGCGAGGGGTTCGACGACGGCTTCGCCGGCTGGGAGCACGAAGGAGCATGGCCCGAACCGTGAATCGGGGCGACATCTGGACCTACCGGTTCGCCGGCCCCGACAAGCGCCGCCCGGTCGCCGTGCTGACGCGGCAGGAGGTCATTCCGTTGCTCCGCACGATCATGGTGGCGCCGATCACCTCGACCATCCGCGGGGCGCCGAGCGAGGTGGTGGTCGGGCCCGAGCATGGCCTGCAGCAGGAGTCCGCCGTGAACCTCGACCACGTGCAGACGGTCGAGCGCTCGCGCCTCGAGCGCCGCATCGGCCGGCTCGGCCCCGAGGAGATGCGCGAGGTCTGCCGCGCGCTTGCCGTGGCCGTCGGCTGCGACAGCTAGCCCTGCCCGTGCCCCGGATGTCCGGGGCTGGACTGTAGTGAGCAGGAGGTCATCCGAACTCGTCCCGCAGTTCGAAGGCGAAGGCCATGGCAACCAGTTGAGTGTAGCCGTGCCACATCAACTGTGCGCCGGGCGGGTCGCGTTGGCGTCCGAGCCACCCGCCGAGGCGCCCGACCAGACCGACAGCGTCGCCGAGGCGCGCCGGCGGCGGCAGCTTGCGTGAGCGGGCGAAGGTGGCGAGCACGCGCAACTCGCCATCGGAGAACAGCAGGTCGCCCGGCAGGTCGGGCACTTCGCGCCCGAGTTGGACCATCAACTGGATGCGCCACCCGATGACCATCTTGATGGCCATGGCGCGTTCGAGCCGCTCGGCCGTGTGGTGCTGCAACTCCTCGACCTTGCAGCCGGACTTGAGCACGCGGAAGTATTCTTCGATGCGCCAGCGCCGGACGTACCATTGCAGGATGCGCGTGGCGTCGTCGGCGCTGCTCACACGCAAAGTGGTCAGCAGGAACCACTCCAGCGGCTCGGCCGCGGGCGGCGGTTGTTCCTCGCGCACGTGGACGACCCACAGTGCGACCGGCTCGTCGCCGGGGCAGGGCAGCGGCACCTGCTGGTAGCGCAGCGTCACGTCGGCGACCCGCTCCGCCCGGCGGTCCTTGCGGGCCTGTTTGCTGGCCTTCACGCGCGCGCTCAGCCGCTGCACCTCGACCTTGGCGGCGCCTCGGGCCGGCGCGTTGCGCACCGTATCGAACAGACGGCGTGAGACCGTCTGCCCGGCGGGCGTCTTTTCCCTGCCGAGGACGCGGTCGGCCTTGGCGCGGACCAGCAGGTCGACCTGCGGGGCAGCCGCGCGGTGTTCGACGAACAGGTCGAGGAAATCGGCCTCGCGGTCCATCACGCACACCACGCGGGTCTGGGACAATTGCTCGGCTGCCTGCGCGCAGTCGCGCAGCCCCTCGATCCAACGGAACGCCTTGCGCTTCTCGCGCGGCTTTGGGGTCGGCTCGCCTTCCGCCTCGGAGTTGGGGGACGCGGGCGCGTCGAAGGCGGCCCGCAGCACACCCAACGCCACCCCGTCGGGATTGACGGCCAAGGTCGTGTGCAACTCCAGGCCGCGCGCCACCGCCCCGGTCTGGTTCGAGCCGATGGCCCCCAGCCCTTGCGTCTGCCCGCGCCGGGTGAAGTTCAACCGGGTGCCGTCCTGGATGCACAGCACCGTGTCGTGCGCCTGCATCCGGCGCAGCGTCTGCTCGCGATGCGGCGCGAGGATGTTGTCGACCGTCACCGCACTGTCGGCGGGCTGGTCGATCAGCCGGTAATGGCCCTTGACCATCGCGCGGGCGCCGTGGGCGGCGCCGGTGATGGCGCGCATCGGAGACTCTGCCATTTGCTGCGCGCTCTGTACCAGCCGCGCGCTCAGACGCGCGTCGCCCAAACGCGCCCCGCCGAACTCGTGGTCCGCCCAGACCGCGGCGTCGAGACCGTCGCCAACCGCCAGCGGCGCCACGACCGGTGCAGGCACCGCGAGGCGGGTGCGCCACGCCGGCTCCAAGGCATACATATACACCGCCTTGCGCGTTTCCGGCGCCGCGTGCCGGCGGTCCTGGCGACCGCGACCGCAGGTCTCACCCACCCGAACCCAGTTGGCCGCGCGCACGCTCGCCCCCGTCTGTTCGGTCTCGTCGACGAACGTCTCCAGCAGCCAGGGGCGATAGCCATACAGACCCTCGCAGTCGTCGCCGACTGCCCGGACGACCCGGCCCAGCACGTGCGAGGCCAGGTTGCGACACACAATGCCGGGGCGCACCAGCAGCCGGCACAGTCCCAACACCCGGTGCAGGTGCGCGCGCCGGCCCGTGTCGTCCCACCCGACCCAGGCGTCGCGGGACCGCAGCCGCCGCGCACTCGCCGCGAACCCGACGCCGCCCAGCCAACCATGCGCCGAACCCACCAGATACCGCAGTTGCGGGCCGACGAACGGACCGGCGCCGCGCGGGTGCTCGTACGCCATCAGCGTGTTCCAGACTTGGCGCTGCGCGTCGGTCTCAACCAGCGCCAGGGTCAGACCCACAACCTTGCCGACCGTGCCCGGCACGTCCACCGCCGGCGCCATCGGGTGCGGAAGCACCCGCGCCCGGCCCCCAACGCCGCGAGCCGCCTGACTCGCAGGCAGCGAGACGTGGCCGGCCGCCTGCAGGTCGGACAACGCCCGGCAACAGCTCGCGCGCTGCCACCGGCCCCGCCCGTCGCGGAAATCGAACGTTTCACAGACGCGATCGGCGACCTGACCGAGGCTGCCGACACCCTGCGAAACCGCCTCGTCCAGCACGTCACGCAGGCGGGCGAGGTTGTCCCGTAGAATACGTGAGACCTGATTCTGAATCTCCATGCCGGCCACCGTAGCGAAGTGGCTGCATGAAGTCCAGCGAAAAATTATGGGGCACGGGCAGTCCTAGGCCGTTGGCCACTCCCGTTAGCCTGCTGCCTTTCGCCATCGCTTCCACCTGAGGTCCCTTCCCTCTGCCGGCATTACCCGGCTTCCTCGGTGTCGGGTCGGAGGAGGCGCGCCCCGCGGGCGCTGGCCTCCGTCCGCCGCTCAAACGGTACGTGCGGTTTTCCCGCATACCGCTTTCACGAAGACGTCTTCGCGTGATGAGGACCGATGGAGGAATCAAAGAGTGGACCATCCTCCGGCCCGTCGGGTTCAGCCAGTCGGCAAGTCTCCTCGGTCGCTGATGTTGGGGTCTTTCACTCATGGAACTGTCCACCTCAGCGCCCTTGCTCATCTCACCGTCCTGTCTGGTCCCGACCGTCTTCGCCGGCCGCCTTCCCCAACCCACTCGGTTGCCGCCCCCTGACGGTCACGCGGCTTTCACCGCGCTTCAGGTACTATTCGGCCGTCCGACTCCTCGACGAGCATCCCTTCCCACTTCGCTCTCGCTTATAGGGTCAGTTGCCGCGGCGCCACCCGCGGACCCGCCGAGGTCTCCCAGGGTCACGCACTGGTCTTCCATACCGTGCCGCCCGCAAACACCTTGGTGCGGTGGGTGGATGAGATCGCCTTCGCCTCTGTAGTGCAGGCTCGACCTTGCCCCACCTTTGGCCGACCGGTTCGTCATGGGGTCGCCCCCTCGACTACGGCCCGGTACTGCTCCGCAAACCCTTCGGACCCCACCTCACGGTGGGCGCCCTGTCCTCCGCAGTTCCGTCGTGGCGGCTCCAGGTCCACCTTGGCTGTGTCCGGCTTTCGCCTGCGTGCCCGTGTAGGTGTCTCCATACCTGCCACCTGCGGCCGGCGAGGCATTACCCCCGCCTTTGGATACGGCCCCCCTCATCCGGGGGCCGGAGGGACTTCAACCCTCCTGACCAGTGCGCTGCCTGGCGCACACCTACGGACCTCTCCGCCACCCTGACCGGCCCGACCTGACCCTCGCGGGTTGTCCGTTGGCGCGTGCCACGCCACCGGCAGGGCTTCCCGTGTTGCGTCCACTCCCCTCTTCCACACGTGCCGTCACCATTACCCCGGCGGAAACGGTCGGTGCTCGCGTCGCTCGCTTCCTGACCGCTGGCAGCCTTCCCCGTGATCGAGGCGGGTCGGCTTCCGTATTAGACGTTTCGAGGCCTGCGCGGTGTTCACGTCGTTACAGCCCGTGTGTTCGCTGAACCGCCCGAGGCGGCCCTTTCTCGTCGGAGTGCTTCAGCCGATGTCGTTGCCTCCATCGTCCGCCCCGACCGCTACCGGCTGGAGCGACAGTTGCCGGGCGGGATTCGCACCCGCTGAGGAATGGCGCCTTTCACGGCGCACTCGATCACTGTCCTAAACACCGGGAATCTTCCGAAGAACGACTTCACCGCGCCGTGCGGTGTGCCGATCCGCGGGCCAGGTGAGGCTGCCGAATGACTACCGGGTCATCGCGGCCGGCTACTCGGCACGAAATCGCAATCAGCGGATCCACGCGCGCGGCGCGGCGCGGCGAGCCGGCAGATCAGGAGTCCGCTGCCAACGCCAGGACCAGGGCGATGCCGATCTCGCATGCGACAAGGAGGCCCGGAGCGCTGCCGATCGCGCTGGAGCAGGTAACGCAGACGCCGAATGAAGTAGAGTTCCGCGTTGACGTCTCGGTAATTGAACCGCGACACCGATCGAGGCGGCCCGCCTCCAGGTGATCGCCCCTACCCCGAGCTGTGCCGGTCGCGTGACCCTGCCTGACCAAGGAGTGCATCGATGAGCACCATTGTCGACGATCTCAAGCAGGAGGTCGCCAGTCTACGGGATGAGCTGCAGCGGATGCGCCAGATGGGTGCGAGCAGCTACTACTATTCGAAGGCCGCCCTCGAGGCGCCGGCCGCCGCCGCGGGCATCCCGCCGGACGGTATGCCGCCCAAGACGGCCAGGACCGTCATCGAAAACAGCCACGCCATCGACTTCAACCAGAAGCTGAACACCGCCTCCTACGTCAACGTCGAGTTCGAAGAGGACGAGGAGGCGGTCGCGCTGATGGGGTTGCGCATAAACCTGGCCGACCAGACGGTGTACCCGCGTTCCTACGAACTGCACGACGCCGTCGTGAACATGATTGCGCGGCTATGGCACTGTCCGAAACCGGAGGACTTCGCCCAATATCACGTTTTCCCGGGCGCCGGCACCGTCGGATCGACGGAGGCTTGCCGGCTTGCCTGCTCGCCGGCCTCGCACTCAAGTTCCGCTGGCGGCGGTGGTAACGCCGAGCGCTCCGCCAGCAGCGTCCACGCGGTCCGCGGCGAGTTGCCGAACCTGGTGATTTCCTCCTGCTTTCAGGCCGCCTGGGAGAAGCTCTTCAAGTACATGGACGTCGAGCCGCGCCTCATCTTCCCGCACCGCGACACGTTCACGGTCGATCCCGAGCAGGTCCGCGCGGCGATCGACGAACGGACGATCGGCGTGGTCTGCATCATGGGCAACCACTACGCGGGCCACTACGATCCGGTCTGGGACGTCAGTCGGGTCGTCGACGAAGTCAACCGCGAGCGCAATCTGCAGGTCGGGATTCACATCGATGCCGCGTCGGGCGGCTTCATCGCGCCTTTCCAGACGCTGCCGGCGTGGGACTTCCGCCTGCCGAACGTCCTGTCCATATCGGCCAGCGGACACAAGTACGGCGAGTCGTGCTGCGGCACCGGCTGGATCGTCTGGCGTGAGCGGACGAATCTCAGTGAGCACGTCGCAACCTCGGTCTCCTACCTCGGCGGCAAGGCCGATTCCTATACGCTGAACTTCTCGCGACCGGCCAGCGGCGTCTACGTCCAGTACTACAAGTTTCTACGCTACGGCCTGGCCGGCTACCAGCAGGTCTGCGAAAACATGATGGGCAACGCGAAGTACATACGCGACGGATTGAAGGCCCTGACATGGAAGGGACAGCCCCGTTTCACTCTCCTGGATCACGGCGACGAGGGTTGCCTGCCGGTGGTCGCCGCCAGGCTCAATCCGGCGTGCGGCTTCACCTATGACGACATCGACCTGCAGCATGCGCTCTCGCAGCACCACTGGTACGTCGGCGGCTACAAGATGTCGTTGACCCATCCGCTGACCGAGGAGATCCTGCCGCTCTGCCGCGACGAGGACCCCGAGCGGACCATGTTCCGGATCGTGGTGAAGAACAATCTCACCCGGCGCATGGCCGACCACCTGCTGAGCTCGATCGCCGAGACCTTCAAGTTTCTGGACGCCGTCGACTTCTCCGGCCTGCACGGCTTCGACAGCCGGTGGCTCCGCCACAAGGATCAGCGGCGATTGACGCAGCACTGCTGATCCGCGGCTGCGCCGCCGATTGTGTCGCACGCCGTCGAGCATGGCGCGGGGTCGCGTCCGATCTCGTCGAGCACCTGCGCAGCTTCGTCGACAAGTGGTTCCTCCGTCACGAACCACTTGATCGCGACCGACGCATCGACGACGATCACGACCGCAGGTCTCTCAGCACGTCGAGCGCCGTTCCGGCGGCCGGCGACTCGAACTTGAGTTGCCGCAACCGGGCCACGACTTTCGCCGCTGATCGTCGGCTTCCCGGTCGCCGTTGCCCATTGCTCTCGGACGGAACGGTGATATGGTTTTCCATATGAAGACGACGCTCAACATCGACGACTCGGTGATGCAGCGGCTGCGGGAAGAGGCGGCGCGTCGTGGAACGACGATGTCGGCGCTCGTCGAAGCGGGGCTCAGGCGCGTGCTCGCCGTTCCCGAGGTCGCCCGGCAACCCGAAATCCTGCCCCCACTGCCGTCATGGAACGGCGGTGGGGAACTTGTCGACATCTCGGATCGCGACGCTCTCTACAGGGCGATGGAAGAGGAATGACGTGCTGTTGTTCGACACCAACGTACTGGTGTACGCCGCCAATAGAGATTCGACGTTGCATCGTCCGTGCCGCCGGCGTCTCGGAGAAGCGCGTCGCGACCCGTCCCCGGCGTTTCTTACCTGGAGCGTCTGCTACGAGTTCCTGCGGGTGGCCACGCACCCTCGCGTACTCCCGTCACCCTGGAAAACGCGCGATGCATGTCGCTTCGTGTCGGACCTGCTCGCGTCGCCGGGATTCGATCTGCTGATTGCGACGCCGCGGCATCAGTCAGTGCTGGCGCAGACCCTGTCGGAGCTGCCCGACCTCTGCGGCAACGTGATGCACGACGTCCACACGGCGGTGCTGATGCGCGAGCACGGCATCAGCCGGATCTGTACCCGCGACACCGACTACCGCCGGTTTCCGTTCCTTACGGTCGTCGACCCGTTGAGCGCGTCGTGAGACCGGCGATGCCCGCGCCCCGCGTGCACCTGTGGTGGGCGCGGACGGTGAAGAGCCCGAACCCGGCATTTGCAGATGTGGACGTGCCGCTGGCGTCGACGTTCATGTTGTCGACGAAGACGGGCAAGGAGGCGTACGGCGAGCCGGTGATCCTGAACGAGAAGCGACGTCATCGAGACCCGCACTTCGACGCGCGCCGGGCGCCCCGGGCGCGCCTCGCCGACCTCAGTCTGCGGCGCTTCGAGGAGGACTATCTCCCCTCGGCCGTCGATGCGGAGACGCTGGCCGGCAACGACCGGAGCACGGAAGAGCGACTCGCTGCCGCCAAGATGATCGTGTCGGTCGACGACCCGGTGCCGACCGTCGGCGGCATTCTCGTCCTCGGGAAGCGACCGCAGGACTTTCTTCCCGGCGCTTACGCGCAGTTTCTCCGGGTCGCCGGCACGGAGTTCGGCGACAGCGTTACGGATTCGGAGGTCTGCCGGGGTGCAATCGCGGACGTCGTGCGGCGGCTCGACGACAAGCTCATCGCACACAACCGCACGTCCGTCGATTTCCTGTCCGGGCCCGTCGAGGTCCGCGATTCGACCTACCCGCTGGATGCCGTGCAGCAGCTCGTGCGCAACGCCGTCATGCACCGGACCTACGAAGACACGAACGCGCCCACCCACGTGTACTGGTTCGACGATCGAATCGAGATCGGCAGCCCCGGTGGTCCGTACGGCGTGGTCAACGCCGGCAACTTCGGGCAGCCGGGGGTCGTCGACTATCGGAATCCAATCCTCGCCGAGGCGATGCGCGTGCTCGGCCTGGTGCAGCGGTACGGGTTCGGGATCCCGGCGGCGCGCCGGCTCCTGCGTGCCGCCGGCCACCCCGAGCCGGAGTTCCGCGTCGATCCGAACCGGGTGCACTGTACCGTGCGTGCGCGCGGATGACGACGGGCTGGTGCGCCAGGGCGCACCGGAGCACCGGTCACGGGAACCAGCCCTTGTCGGACAGCACGCGGAAGGCAAGCTCGATCTGCCGTCGCGTAAACTGTTTCTTCCTGTCGTTCCATGCGTAGGTCTGCTCGGCGATCTCGTCGAGGTCCGAGACCTTCCCCGTGCCGGCCGCGACCCAGTGAACCGTGGCCAGCAACTCCAGACCGTACGGCGACTCGAAGCCGTCAACCAGCTCGGACACCCTGGCGAAGCGCGCGTGCGTGTCGGCCCTGCCTCCGAGAAACGCGCGAGCCTCCTGCACCGCGCCTGGCACGAGCTGCAAGCGCCTGTCAGGGGCATCGCCGCCAGCGGTGTAGCCGGATACGAGATGGCCTTCGACGGCGTTCAGCACGTGCCGCAGGTTCTCGGCGTACGGCCCGTACTGCCCCTTCGTGAACCGCAGCTTCAGCGGCTCTCCCGCGGCCTGCATGAAGTACATGAGCTTGTGCGCTTCCAGCAACGTGACGAACGGATCCAGTAGGCCGAGCAGGTAGCGGTCGAGCAGCCCGACCAGCGCCGCCCGACCAGCTGTCATCTTCGGAACAGCGCGTGATCGGTTGGACCGACCATCCGCTGGTGCTCCGCCCGGCTCGAAGATGACGATTTCGACATCGTCGAGTACGCCCAGAGCCGCCTCCATGCGCGTACGCACACTCGGCCAGTGCAGTCCACCCAGCCCACTGCCGAGCGGCGGGATGGCAATCGATCGGATTCCACGCGAGCGGATTTCCGACGCGAGTGACTCCAACCCCGACTCGATGTCTTCAAGTCGGCTCTTGCCCCGCCAGTGGCGCTTGGTCGGGAAATTGATGATGTAGCGCGGGGGAACAATCGCTCCCGTCTCGAAGACGAACACGCGCCCGGGCCTCATCTCGTCGTGCTTGCATCGGGCGGCGTACGCCTTGAAGTTCTCGGGAAACGCGCGCTTGAACTGAAGTGCGACGCCCCGCCCCATCACCCCGACGCAGTTGACAGTATTGACCAGGGCTTCCGCCGCCTCCGTAAGGATGTCGCCAGTCTTGTACGTGATCACGGCACCACTCCTCCCTCAGTAGTACCACGCTGGACGGATTTCGACGGGCGGTCTGTGCGGGGCCGCTTCGAGGGCCGCCTCGGTCCGGTGGCAGACCTGCCGTGACCGGACACCGATACGGGAGACGAGTTCCCACGGGAAGCGCTGCTCGATCAGGAACTCCGCCTGCTTGCCCTCCTTGCATTGCCGCCAATCCGTTGCCTCGACGGCGTCCCAGTCGATCTCGTCCAAGTGTCCCAGGTCGGAGCGATCCTCGAAGTAGCGGGCACCGGCATTCGAGAGTGTGAACGCCCAGCGGAGATCCTGCTCCTCCGCCCAGGCGACCGTTGCCCGCAAGTCCGCCTCCAGATGAACGATGGGATCTTGCCCGCCTCTATAGGACAACTGTGGATGATTCGCCTGGCCGATCACGTAGAGCATTACAGAGCGCGGACAGAAGTAGAACGGGACGCACGCTCCCACGTAGAGGTCCTGGTGGCTGCTCAGACGCAGCTCGCTCAAGCGCCGCTGCTTGATGTCGTTCATCCCAATCGTGGTGCCGATCCGCCGGCGTTCAGCGATCTCGGTATCGCAGAGAAGGCCACCATCCGCGATGATGAATGGCAAACGGTCCACGTGAACGATGTGGTAGATCTTGGGATCATCCGGCGCTGGCATGTCACGGGCTCTCTCCTCCCCGTCATGCCGCTGTCTTCCCGCCGGCGGCATCCTCTCGACGCTCACTCCGGCAAACGGAACGCGATCAGCCCCGGCACCTCACCCCCGACAGTCAGCGCAATGTGCTGCACCCCGTCGAGCAGGTAGGTCATCGGCGCCCCGAGCGCCCCGCCGGGCAGATCCAGGGACGCGATCTCGGCCCCGCTCGCCTTGTCGTAGGCCACCAGCCGCGGCCCGCCTTCGCTGCCGCCGGCCGTCAGCGCCTGTATCAGCACGGTCTTCGTCAGCAGGGGACCGCTGCGGCCGGCGTCACCCCCGAGGGGCGGGAGATCGAGGTCGCGCAGCATCGGGTGGTTGCGGATGCGGTCGCCGTTTCCGGTGGGGATCATCCAGGCGTGCTCGCCCGTGTTCATGTCGATGGCCGTCATGCGGGTGTAGGGCGGCTTCCACAGCGGCAGCCCGCGCGGCATCACGGGACCGGCCGAGACCGAACGCCGGATGTAGCGGAGCGTCGACGGCTCGTTCGGCTCCGGCTCAGTGAGCTGGATCGTCGAGTGGCCGTTGAACGACGGCACGTAGAGGTAGCCCGTCTCGGGGTCGACGGCCGCCCCCGACCAGCTCGCGCCGCCTCCGACGGGGGGCCGCATGATGGTGCCGCGCAGCGTCTGCGGCGTGTAGAGCGGTCCCAACCGGAAGCCCTCCACCGCGTCGACCGCCATCTGCCGGATCTCCGGGGTGAAGTCGATGAGGTCGTCGATCGAGGAGCCCTGGTACTCGAAGGGGGCCGGCTTCGTCGGAAAGGGCTGGGTCGGCGACAGGATCTCGCCCTCCAGGTCGGTGTCGGTCGCTACCGGCGTCTCCTCGATCGGCCAGACCGGCTCGCCGGTGACCCGGTCGAAGACGTAGACGAAGCCCTGCTTGCTGACCTGCGCCACCGCCTTGATCTGCCGCCCTTCCACCGTGATGTCGAGCAGGTTGGGCGCCGCCGGCAGGTCCCAGTCCCACAGTCCGTGGTGGATCATCTGGAAATGCCACTGGCGTTGGCCGGTTTCCACGTCGACCGCCACGAGGCTCTCGGCGAACAGATTGTCGCCCAGCCGGTGCCCGCCGTAGTAGTCGCTCGTCGGCGTGCCTATCGGCAGGAAGACCCAGCCGAGCTCCTCGTCGCCGCTCATCATCGACCAGATGTTGGTGTTGCCGCTGTAGCGCCACGACTCGTTGAGCCAAGTGTCCGAGCCGTACTCGTCGGCGCTCTGGGGCACGGTGTGGAAGTCCCAGCGGTGCCGCCCGGAGCGCACGTTGTAGGCGCGGGCGAACCCGGGCGTCGCCTCGCGGGTGATGGTCCGGTCGTTGATGGTCGAGCCGACGATGACGGTGTCGCGGATGACGAGCGGCGGCGACTGCGAGGAGAGCGGCAGCAGGTTCAGGATGTCGCGCTCGCCGCGGGTCGCGCGCGGTACGCCGTCGGTGAGATCTACACGCCCGTTGTCGCCGAAGTCGGCGGCGGGGATCCCGGTCTTCGCGTCGACCGCGATGAGGAAGCCGTCGCCGGTGGCCCACACGATGCGGGCGTCGCCGGCGTTCTCCCAGTACGCCACGCCCCGGTGCCGCCACTGGGCGATGGCCGGCATCCCCGACTCGTAGGCGCGCGGATCGTGCACCCACAGGGTCCTGCCGGTGCGGGCGTCGATGGCTGCGGCCCGGTAGAGCGGGGTGCTCACGTAGAGGATGCCGTCCACCATGAGCGGCGTCGCCACCAGCGAGCGGATCGACGGCTGCGTGCGTGTCTGCCGCACCCCGTCGAAAGCGGTCCACAGGTCCGGCTCCTCCGCCTGCAGGATGTCGAACAGGGTGTCGGCCGCGACCAGCGAGTCGCCGCCGGGGGTGGAGTGGACCAGGTGGGAGTCGACCGACTCCCAGTGCCACAGCACCTCGAGGTCGCCGAAGTTGTCGGCCGTGATCTGGTCGAGCGGCGAGTACTTCGTGCTGCCGCTGTCACCCGCGTAGCTGCGCCACTCGCCGTCGGCCGGCGCCCCGTGCTGCGCCTCGGCCGGGCTCGTGGCCAGGCACGCCGCGGTCGCGACTACTGCCGTCGTAAGTGCACCGATGCGTCGCATGGTCAATACCTCGGGATAGGGTTCCTGTTCGGTCGACTTGTCATCGTCCGCGCGTGGCCGAGCTTCGCTTCGAAGTCGTCACTGACCCGAACGATGCATCGACTGTATACGGACAGGCGCGTGGGCATCTTGAACGGAGTTGACCGGTTCGGCTACCGCAGGATGTCGCTCTCCTCCGCCATCCGGATCAGCACCTCGGCGTCCTCGGGCAGCAGGATCCGCCGGCCGACCGACTCGTCCGCGGCGCCCCGGACCGCGGCCACGAAGCCCGCGTGGTCGCCGTAGCGTTCCTCCAGCGACAGGCGCGGATCCCCGTTGGCCATCCGCTCCGCGCGCGTCCGGGCGAACGGGAAGAACGACCCGGTCAGCGAGCAGAGGTCGCGCCCGCGCGGGCCGGCCGCGTGCAGGTTCCAGCCGGTGTTCGTGCCGACCGGGACGGCGATGTCCACCGTGTGGATGCCGCCGATGTCGTGTCCGTCGCGGTCGGTCGTGGGCACCAGTACCCGATACGACCCGCCGCGGGTCGGCGGCAGCACGGTCTGCCGGCCGCCCTGCGAGCCGAACGTGGGGCCGAAGTCGAGCGCGTCGAGCCCGTTCGCCCGCGTCGGGAAGGCGACGCCGGGGATGGCCGGGAACGTCCGCCCCACCTCGTCCACCGTCGCCAGGGTCCCCCGCTGCACGTCCGGGTAGCTGCTCGGGGGCGGCTCGATGCCACGGTCGGCCCAGTCGTCCAGCGCCACGAGCAGTGCGCGCATCGTCGGCGCCGCGCTCCGGTAGGTGTTCGTCACGTATTCGCACGCCCCGCGGTCGGACGGCATCGCTCCGACCCCGGCGGCCCCGCCGTGCGGGTGGCCGGCCAAGAGGTACAGGCGGACGTTGTCCGGAATCGGCACCGGGTTGCCGTGGCCGTCGTGGACGTTCAGCGACGCCTTCATCTGCCAGAACTCGTTGCTCGTGTCGACGTGGAACACGAGCGGGTCGGTCGCGGGCCGCTTGAGGATGCCGTCGCGAATGTTCGTCACCGGGTCGGTCGTCACCGCGTAGGTGAGCGGCGGATACGAGTGCGACGTGAAGTCGGACGTACGGTCCTGGCGGGAGTAGATGTTCGGGTCGGCGAACTCCACGTTGGCGAACAGCCGGTGCGTGCCGGGGATGTGGATGCGGACCGCGTCGAACACGCGTCGGTGCGCTTCGTCCTCGTTGAAGCCGAGGTAGAGCCAGTCGCGCAGGTACATCCCGGTCGACGAGATGCCGAGCCCGTAGGCGCGGCGAATGCCGGTCGCGTCGGCGCTCGCGGCCAGCGGGTTCGGCGTCCCGGCGTCGTCGGCCGCCTCGTAGCGCAGGAACGCGGCGACGTCCCGGGTAGCCGCGTAGCCGAGGCCCATAACCCACGGGTTCTTCGCCGGGTAGATCAGCTCGTACACCTTGTCCGGGTCGAAGCCGTCGAAGAGGCAGATGTCGGTGGTCGAGGCCGCGAGCGACGCCTCACCCGACGGGCACGTGCCGAACGCCCAGCCGTCGGCCGGGACCGGCCGGCGCTCGCCGTCGATGGCGTCGCGGACGGTGAGCGTGGAGTGCGCCGTATCGGTGTCGGCCGACTCGTAGCTCACGAAGCGGTCGTTCCCCTTGAGCGGAAGGGTATGGGCGACGGTGCCGGCCGCCGTCGGATCCGACGGATACTCGATCCGGATCCGGGAGACGATCGGGCTGCCGTCGGCCTGCATTGCCACCGGCAGGTTCGCGCCGAGCCGCATCGCCGTCGTCGTGACGTCGCCCGCCCAGCCGGCGTCCACGAAGGTGTAGCCGAGACGGAAGAACAGCCCGTCGCCGGACTCGGGATCGGCCCCGGGCGGCAGCGACGGGAAGGTCTGGAAGGGGAGCTCGATCGCGTTCCCGCGGTTGTTGATGCCGTACAGCAGCTTGCGGTTGCCGCGGGCCATGTCGACCGGCTTGATGATGAAGAACGGCGCGCTGAACTCCACCATGCCGCGCTCGTTGCGGGGGGCGCGGTCGAGGTTGACGATCACCGCGTTGAGCGGATCGTCCGGGTCGACCTCCATGTACACCGTCCCGTCGAGGCGTTCGAACCGGCCGGCGTCGCCGAACTCCTTCCCGCCGGCGTACGGCGTCGTCCGCTCCACCTCGATCCGGACCACCCGCGCGTCGGCCGGCGTCGCCAGGGCGCCCAGCAGAACCCCCAGAACCACGAGTGCGAATGTGCGTCTCATCATCGCGCTTCTCCTTGGTCGGCCTCGACCGCCATCGACACGGCCGCCCGTGCGGCATTCTCCATTAGCGACGTTCGCGGAACTGAGTCTCGGTGCAACTGACGAAGTCGACGATCCCCTGCATTCTCCGTTGCAGGGCTCGGAACTCCTGGTCGCCCATGAGGATTTCGGTGAAGTCCCGGCGCATCTCGGCATCGAGGTGCCGTTCGCTGAAGAGGATCTGGTCGACGGGCCGTTCGATGTTCTGAGAGCCGGTCATCCAGCGGCCCGTCTGCACCGACATCTCCGCGCCCGGGTAGTTCCTCTCGACCAGGTCGACGATTCCCCGCGCGAGCGCCGCCGCGGCGGCGTTCTGACCCGGTTCGATGTTGCAGATGCGACGGAAGACGATCTGGCCTTCGTCCTGCAGTGCGACCCCTCCCCGCGCGGCTCCCGCGACCCCGAGCAGCGCGACGGCGACGATGACGGTTCTCATGAGTCTGCCTCCCGCTTCTTCCTTGCCATCGCGACGCCCCGCAGGCATGGTCTTGCCAATCGGTTGCCGGGCCAGCTACTAGCGCCGCCAAACCCGTCGCAGCGCTCCGTGTTCGGCCCCAGCCCCCACCGCCCCAGGAGCCTACGCCGCAGAACTCACTTCGTTGCGTTCTACGGCGCAGACTCCTAGACCAACTCGACGCCGACGGTCAGGCCCGGAGCGCTGGCCAGCTTCTGGTCCCCGGTGACGAGCGATTCCCCGAGCGTTTCCGCCAGGGCCACGTAGACCGCGTCGTACGCGGTGACGTTGTTCCGAAGATCCCAGACTCTGTCGAGGAACGGTTCGTGCGGGTACCGTTCGACATCGAGCTGTCGCCACTGGTCGAGCGCCTGCAACGCGCGCCGCGCGTCGAACGTTCCGTCCAGCATGTACCTTCGGAGCACGTGGGCGATCTCGATGTCGATTAGATGGGGTGCGTGGACGACCTCGGCGTAATCGGCGAGTCTCGCGCCAAGTTTTTTGCCGCGGGCCGTGTTCAGCAGCAGCTCGATGGCGCCGGAGGCATCCAGCACCATCAACGCAGCCCCCGCTCCTCCCGGAGAACCTCTGCAGGCGAACGGTCGAGCACAACTTCCGGCTGCTTGCGAATGGCCTTGAGCAGTTCCTGCCGACTTGGTCGTGCAAGCGCTTTCTCGATTCCCCGTAGTACGTAGAGGGACATCGAAACGCCTTCCATGGCGGCGCGGGCCTTCAGCCGGCGGTGCAGGGAGTCCGGCACGTTGCGGATCTGGATCATCGTGCTCATGTTGTTAGCATGAAAACATCACCAACAGATGTCAATCCAAGCCCGAATCTACGGAAGGGCCAGCGCGACGAGCTGCTCGCGGTCGGCCCCGCCGCCGACCGCGAGGACTCCTCGGATGTTCCGACTACAGGGCTCATTCTATGCGGACGGATGCCGGCGGCTGCGTGCTTCCGTTGTTTGCAGCCGCTACGGTTCCGGCTCTGAGCTACACTGAAGTCCTGCCGATGTTCGACACTCACGCGATCGCCCGCAGCCTGACCGATGCGGACCTGACGCCGGAACAGGCGGACGCCATCACGGCCGCGCTCCGTCAAGCCGTTGAGCACGACGCGGCCGGCGCGGCGACGAAAGCCGACCTCGCGGAGTTGCGCGTCGAGCTGGCCGGCCTCGAAGCCCGCCTCATCAAGTGGATGATTGGTATCGTGTTCGCTGGCGCCGGCCTCGTGATCGCCGTCCTTCGGCTCATCGGGTGAACCTGCCGCGTCGACAGCAGGTCTGAAGAGGAGCTGGTGCTCCGGCTCGGCTCCCCTCAAGGAAACGATCGCGGTGACGGATACCGGTAAATCGCCGACGGCGGCGAGGACGATCAGCCCCGCGACGCGAGAACGGTATCTGCAGAACCGGAACGAGGGCGGGTCCATAGCGCCGCCGATCAAGATCCGGGATCAGGTCCGAGGGTGGAGTAGATCGCCACCACGACGGCCAGCGTCCACGCCCAGAGGCGCCGTTCGCGTTCGGATGTGAAGGCAGACAGGGAGATCACCATACAGTTTGCGGTCGAAGGAGCCCGCGGGTGGGGTTCATCGGTCTCTTCCGGGATCCACGAGCCGAACTCCCGTCTCCGCCTCCCCGTAGTCGAAGAACTCCTGCGTGACCGTCGCCGCGAACTCGCCGAGTGCCGTCGTGGCGCGGCCCGAGAGGGTCATCCTCGCCGGCATCCAGACGCCGCTGACCGGCGCCAACTCCATCGACGCCTGCAGACCGTCGGCCCGCAGGAGCCATCGAAACCGAAGGAAGTCGAGGCCCGCGTTCTCGAAGGCGTACTTCACTATTTGGTGAATCTCGGGGTCGACCCACAGCGTCACCATCGAGGTCTTGATGACCCCCCGATTGATCCGTTCGCCGGCCTCTTCCCAGAATGGACCGCTCGGGTAGAACTCGATCCGGACCACCTCGCGGCCCGCCACCGACTCGCGACCGACGAAGTAGTAATCGCCCGGCTCCAGTCCCCACTCCAGGAAGTAGAAGTCGGTGATGAATCGGGGCTCGGGGTCGCCCCCGTCGAGCCCGTCACGCCGTCGCTCCTCCTCACGCAGCCACGACCGTTCGTCGCCGCGTCGCGTCGCGTCGTCGATACCGACGCCATCCACTCGTACGGGGCTGCGCACCGCCGTTCCGTTGCGGACGTACCACTCGTACTCGCGCACGCGCCGGAACCCGGAGAGCAAGGTTCCCGGTGGAACGTCGAGCTCGAACGAGTAGGTCTCGCGCAGGACGAAGTCTCCCAGCCGGCGCCACGGTGCGGCGTCGCGGTTGGCGAACACCCGCTCCATGAACCGATCGATTTCATTGTTGGGCCGCCGTTGCGGCTCCTGTGCGTTCGAAGCTGCCGTTCCGGCCCGCGTGGACGAGTCCGCTGCGCCCGGCTGCCTGGACGAGACCGCCGCACCGGGCTGCGCGTGCGTGGTCGCCGATGTCATCGTCGTCGCCATGGCGACGGCAAGAACCGCAGGGGAGAGATGGCTGACCAGCCTCCTGCGTGGATGCTCGATGTGCATGTCGGTCCTCCGTTCGTGCAGCGAGCTCGCCGCAATCCTCGCTACGAACTTTGCACGGCGGATGCCAACCGACAGTCGGCCGCCAAGCCATTGAACTGCAGTGAGTTGGAGCGTTGAGCGAAACCCTGGGAATAGCTCACTCAGAGTGGAGTTTGGACACCAGGCACCAACTGCTGTGCATCAAGTGCACATACACGCCGGCGCGAGTAGCAAGCCGGAGCCGAGTCGTGCGAAGAGGGCCCGCGGGAACGTCGGCGCTTGACATGCCGAACCGCGCCTGCCGATACTCGAGAATCGGTTCGCCGGGTTCACCGAAACGTACCGACGACATGAGACCTGCGGCACACCCGGACGAATGGCGGCCCGTCACGCCGGGCGGCGGTGAGTCAATCGACCAACTGTCGCTGCAGGAGCCGTGGACCGAGGCGCAGTACCTGCAGTTGACGGATCGCTGCCGGCGGCTGCTCGAGTTCACGGACGGTCATCTCGATATCCTGCCCATGCCGACGGACCGGCATCAGGTGATCGTGCGGTTCCTGTTGCTGGCGCTCTTCCCTCGCGCGCTGGAGCTCGGCGGTACGGTGCTCTTTGCCCCGTTGCGCCTGAGGATTCGTGACGGGAAATTCAGAGAGCCGGATATGTTGCTCGTGCTCGACGCGAACGATCCTCGCCGCGGGAACGATTTCTGGACCGGTGCCGATCTGGTGGTCGAGGTCGTCAGTCCCGACGACCCGGGCCGCGACACTCGGGACAAGCGGCTGGACTACGCGGAAGCGGGAATCCCCGAATACTGGATCGTCAATCCACTGGACGAGACGGCGACGGTGCTCGAATTGCGGGGGACCGCCTACGCGGCACACGGCGTTTTCCGCAGGGGACAGCAAGCCGATTCGGTCTCCCTGGGGGACTGTTCCCTGGACGTGGCGAGTATGTTCGACGCGAAATGACGCCGTCGCCGGAGCGACGCGACCGGCGCTGGCCGGCATCGCGCATGAAGAACCGGGGTGTTTCGGCTGGCTCGCATCATCCGGACGGCGTTGCCCCGCACAGACGCGCCGATTCCGCGAGCGACCCGAGGGCAAGAAGCGCCGCGGCGCGATAGTAGTCGGTCTCGGCGTGCTGCTCGACGAGCGCCAGACAGGAGGGCGTCCACGCGAGCAGGTGGTCCTGCAGGAAATCCCTCTGCGCCTCGAAGCATCCGGTGAGCTGGGCCGTGTCGGCCGCGGCCTGCGCGGCCAAGTCCGACAGCGTCGCCACGAAGGCCAGCTCCAGCCCCAGGTGGTCGTCCGGCTCGCGGTGCATCGCCGGCGCCTGCACGCCGAATCGCTCGTAGAGCGCGCGTACCTGGAGGGTCGGCTCCTGGAAGGTGAGCTTCGTCTTGCTGCGGTAGACCGATTCCCAGGGCGCGGCCAGCATCTCCCCCGGTCCGACGAAGAGCCGGTTGAAGTCCCACGTCAGCGCGCCGAGCTGCGCCGGGTCCCAGCCCCTGCAGAACGGCGCCAGCAATGCCAGCCCCGCGGCGGTCCTGTCGTCGCCGGACGGGAAGGGCCAAGCCTCGAACAGGCGGTCCCTGGCGAAGGCGGCCAGCCACTCCGCGCGCGGGGCCTCGTAGAAGCACCGGCCGAGAAAGTGGTAGGCGATGGCCTGCTCCACCTGGCGCCGCCGCCACTCGTCCGGTACGGTCCGCGCTTCGTTCGGCACGGGTGCGGTCAGATGCCGACCCTCACCTGCATGGCGTAGAACAGGAAGCGCCCGCACACCTCCGACGCCACGGTGAGGCCGAACGCGCCGCAGGTGAGGGCGGAGGCGAGTCGATGCCCGGAGGGCCCGGCCGGCTCCGCGGTTCCGCGGATGCTCGCCAGGACGCCGCCCAGCGCCGCGGCGGCCGCGCCCAGCAGTCCGAGTCGCAGCAGGAGGATGCCGCCGAAGTCGCCGGTCAGGCGCTGAACGCTCGCCGCAGCGGCCGGCAAGGGGCTGGCAGCCAGCGAGGAGAGATGGAGCGGTGCCACGACGAACTCCAGCGCCAGCGCCGCGATGCCGGCCAGGGCCAGTCCGCGCAGGGTCGCCGACAATGTGCCGCCACTTCCGAGGGGGTCGCTTCGCGCGGGATCGTCGACTCCCGCGGTGAGGTTCCGGACGACGAACCAGGCCGCCACGCCGAGGACGCCCAGCCGCAGCGCCGTGCCTCCGAACGCGGCGGGGGTGGCGAAGCTGTTCCACGCCGGCTGGGCCGGCAGCAGATAGATGCCGATCTGGCAGCCGAGAAACGCCAAGCCGGCTGCCGCGGTGACCCGGGGCAGCCACGTCGCCAGCGCCGGACTCGTCGGATTCGCCGGCCCTGCACCGGTCTCGGACCGCCCTTCAGCGCGATTCGCCGCGCGCCATTCAAGGCACGCGAGCGCGCTCAGCAGCGCCGCGAACAGGCTCCCGAAGACGATCTCCCGGCTCAGCCAGGACGACGAGAAGTTCACGACGGCGCGCGCCGCCTGGAGCGGGGTGGAGAGATGAAAGAGGGCCGCGAACAAACCGACGGACAGCACCGCGAGCACAACGAGGAGCGGGGTTGCCGTCCAGCGATCCGGATTCCGTACACCGCTCGTCTCCCGTCCCTCCCGTGCGCCACGCCGCGCCGACAGGTATCGCAGGATCTGCAGTGTGAGGAACGCCCCCACCGCCGCCTGCGTCAGCACCGTGAAGACTACGAGCGACCAGTCGCGCGTCTCCATGCGGGGGAGCGGTCAGGCGCGGACGAGCTTGAGCGGGATGAAGCGGATCGCCGGCCTGGTGATGTCGGCGTCGGGCAGCGGTCCGAACTGGTCCGTGGCGCCCGCCTTGGCGGCCACCTCGTCCAGCGTGCCCCACTGCAGGGCCTTGGTCGGGCAGGCCTCGGCGCAGGCGGGTCCCCCGGTGCCGGCATCGATGCGGTGCGAGCAGAAGTTGCACTTCTCCATCTTGCCGGTCTCTTCGCTGAACTGCGGCGCGTCGTAGGGACACGCCCAGGCGCAGAGACGGGCGCCGATGCACTTGCTCTGATCGACGATGACGATGCCGTCGGGCCGCTTCGTAATGGCGCCGGACGGGCAGGCCTCGGCGCAGACGGGGACCTCGCAGTGGTTGCACGACATCGAGACGTGGTACATGTAGGGCCCGCCGTCGTCGTCGCCCGTCCACCGTCCGCACCTTGCGCCAGCGCGGACCCATCTCGACCCCGTTCTCGACCTTGCAGGCGATCTCGCACGTGCGGCAGCCGGTGCAGCGGTTGGCGTCGAAGAAGAACGCGACCTGCTGGCTCATGCTGCGTCCCCCGTGGATGCCGCGCCCCCGGTGGCAACCTCGACCATCGACGAGTTCAGCGTGTGACCCAGAGAGATCGGCTCGTACTTGTCGGGGCTGAGGATGCTGGCCGTCTGCTTCTCGTTCACGGCGCCCCAGCCGGTGGTCACGCTCACCACCCCGCGCAGGATGCCGCGGGTCACCTGCGCCATCGCCTCGATCTCCCCCCGGTCGTTGAAGACGCGGATGCGAGCGCCGTCCTCGATGCCGCGCGGCTTCGCGTCCTGGGGATGGATCTGCAGCACTTGGCTGGCCCAGATCTCGGTCAGGAAGTCGTGGTGGTGGAAGCTGGAGTTGACGTGGTTGTGGTTCTTGCGGTTGATGAGCTGCAGCGGATAGCGCGCGGCCCGCGTCGTGTCCACCCAGGGCGCCTCGACCGGGTGCAGGTACTCGAGCAGCGGGTCGAAGCCCTTCTCCTGCAGATACAGGGAGAAGAACTCGATGCGCCCCGACGGCGTGTCGAACTTCTTGTCGGCGAAGGGGATCCACGGATCCGGCATGGGATTGACCGGACCCTCCTCGAGCTGCTCCAGGCTCACCCCGGTCGGCTCGAGGACGTGCCGCAGCAGATCGTCGTCCGGCTTGTCGAAGTCGTCGCCGAAGCCGAGCCGCCCGGCCAGCTCGGTCAGGATCCAGCGGTCGGAGCGGGACTCGAACAGCGGCTCGATCGCCTGCTGCATGAGCTGGATGTAGCGGCTGCGGACGCCGGCCAGCAGGTTGCGGGTCTCGAACAGCGTGGTCACCGGCAGGACGAAGTCGGCGTAGCGCGCCGTCGTGGTCATGAAGATGTCCTGCACGACCATCAGATCGATGTTGTCGAGCCCGGCGATGATCTTCCGCGTGTTGGGGTACTGCGTGAGGACCCCGGTCCCCGCCACGTGGATGGCCCGGATCGGATGCGGCTTGCGCTCGACCAGGTACTCCCCGAGCTTGGTAGCCGGAATGCCGGCGATGGGCTCGTTGCGCTGGACGGGCACCGGGTAGTTGATGTTTCCGCCCTGCCGCAGAAAGCCGCCGTTGTCGTTGACGCCCCCGCCGAGCATCCCGACGTTGCCGGTGAGCGAGGCGAGGTAGAGGTGGCCGATGACCGTCAGCGTCCCGTGGTCGGTGCGCTGCGCGCCGGCCATGTTCTGGATGATCGCGGCCGGCCTGACGGCCGCGTACTCCCGCGTCACCGCGGCGACCGAATCGGCCGGGGCGCCGGTGACCCGGTGCACCACCTCCGGCGTGTAGCGCGCGGCGATGGCGCGCATCCACTCGAAGACCGGCTGGTAGCGGACGCCGCCGATCTCGTAGCTGCCGCGCAGGGCGGGCCGTATCCCCGGCGCGTCAGGGGTCGCCGGCCGGCCGCCGAGCTCGTCCCAGACGACGAAGCTCCCGGGACCGCCGCCGCCGTCGGTCAGGAGGCGCAGGTCCCGCAGGTCGACCGGCAGCGTCTCGCCGCCCGCCGGCCAGCCCTGGGACTCCGACTGCAGGTCGTAGCCGCTCTCGCCGAGCCGCACCAGGAACGGCGCGTTGGTGAATCGGCGGACGTACTCCTCGTCGAAGAGCCCTTCGTCCAGGAGCACCTTCACCATGCCCAGGGCGTACGCGGCGTCGGTGCCGGGCCGGATCTGGATCCAGCGGTCCGAGAGGGCCGCCGTCTCGCTCAGCCGCGGATCGATGGTCACCAGCTTTGCGCCGTGCTCTTCCCGCGCCTGGAAGAGGTTCTTCATGTAGCCCTGGTTGGAAACTGCCGGGTTGTTGCCCCAGGCCAGGAAGAAGCGGCTGTGCACCCACTCGTCGCGGAACTCCGACCGACCGCCCCCGAAAGTCGCGTTGAACCCCTGGGTCACCGACGCGCAGCAGAGCTGGGAGATGATCGGCGTGTTGCCGCCGAAGCGGTTCCAGAAGGCCGAGTAGAGTCCTTGCACGCCCGTGGACAGGGCCGACCAGTTGCCGGTCCCGCCGAAGGCGAGGAACGCCTGATTGCCGTCCTCCTCGAGGATCCGGCGGTAGCGCTCGGCGATGGTGTCGAGCGCCTCCTCCCAGGTGATCCGCTCCCAGCGGTCCTCGCCCCGCCGGCCCGCCCGCCGCATCGGGTACTTGAGCCGATGGGGGCTGTAGAGCTGGCGGATGCGGGAGATGCCGCGGGCGCAGGCCAGGACGTTGAAGTCCGGATCGCCGGTCACCTTGACCAGACGGCCGTCCTCGACATGGGCCAGGAGGGCGCAGTGGAGGCACTCCGGCGTGTTGGCGGTGCGGAAGATCCGGCTGCCGGTCGCCGCCGCGGCCCCCGCGCCGGAGACGCCGGCCGGCGCCCCGCCGGTCGGATACCGGGACAGCAGCAGTCCGCCGCCGCCGAGCGCGCTCGCGCCGCCGACCAGGGCGCTCCACTTCAGGAAGCTCCGCCGCGACGTCATGCGGGCATCTTATAGGGTTCTGTCGAGAACGCAATATTCCTGGCGCGGTTTGTTGGTCAGGCGTCGACCATGAGACAGGATTCGCGTAGCGGGGATGACGGATGGGAGTTCTCGGTTGTCCGCGAGGCTGCGGGGATCAGTCAAGCAGCCGGAGCAGACCAACGACGGCGCCGGTCACGGCAATCCCGGTGCCGATGATCCACTTGATCAGCCGAAGTTCCAGCGCCGCGAGCCCGGCGGTGAACTGGTCGGCCGTCACATGGTCGCCGTGATCGGCAGCCTGCCGGACGGCATCCGCGATCGCGTCTGCCTGTTCACGCTCGATGCCGGCGGCGGTCAACTGCCGGACGATGGCCAGGGAGTCGAACATCGGGTCTTTCGTCATCATAGCGCACCGCCCCGCCCCGCGGATTCGACCGCTGCCGATGCCGGCCGAGCGTAGACTGACCCGGACTACTTCACCGCGGTTTACGCCGACGTGGCCGACGCCGACGCCTGCGTCAACTGCCACAACGCGCACCCCGACAGTCCGCCCGACGATTTCGCGGTGGGCGACACCCTGGGCGGCGTGGTCATCTGCATTCCGCTGAAGGGCCCCAGAAACCGTTACGTCGCCGGCATTTCGATTACGACCAGAAGCTCGCCTGTATTCGTTTAGCGGGTGATTCCTCAACAAATACGGGCAGAAATAGCAGAAATGGGTTGGGGACTCTTGAAGTCCCGAACGGCAACGGAGCTGTGAACTGCATCGGTTCTATTGGTGCTTTACCCCTGCGCGTGACGATACCTGCCTGGGTCGGTCGCAGTTGAAGCGACCGTCTCGGGGTTGCCGGTCTTCACGTCTCTCGCGAGGGTGCGATGCCGCCCACCCTCAGGCGGGCGGCGGGGGGAGCCCGAAGGCGTCGGGGACGACGGGACCGGTGGCGCGCAACATCGTGGCGATCAGCGGAGGCAGATCGAGGTCGCGTTGGCGGGCGGTGCGCACGACGCTGGCCAGCACCTGCTGGCTGTCGGCGCCGTGGCGGGTGCGGTTGCCACCGCAGACCTTTCGGATAACGACGGCGGGACGGATGGCCTGTTCGGCGCGCCAGTTGGTCGCGTCGACCGACAGGTCCCACAAGAAGAGAAACACGGCAGCGAATTCGGTGGCCAGATGCCGGGCAAAGCGCTCGGTGTCGTCCAGCGGTGGCGGTGCGTCAATCAGCCGACCGAACTGGGCCACGAGTCGGCCGCGGACCGATGCCAGACCGTGCTCGCTCAACTCGCCGTCGTTGCAGCGGTCACGCACGGCAAGGCCCGTCTGCAAGACCGCTTGCACCTGCCCGGCCCAGAGACTGTCGGGATGATCTTCCTGCAGTTCCTTGCATCGTCGGAGCAGGTGATTCAGACAGGATTGGTGCAGCGCGGCTCGGTAGCAGCGATACGACACCCACCCGTCGCGCACGAGCACCCCGTCGAAGTCGGCCCCGAGAACCGTGGTGGCATCGTCGAACCCGCGGCCGGGGCAAATGGCGTAGACCGTCGTCTCCGGGGTAACGAACGCCCACAGCCAGTGGCTGATGGCAGCCACCCGCCACCCGGTTTCATCCGGCGTGACCACCGGCGAGTTGCGGACCTGCTCGCACAGCGCCGTGTAGGTCGGCGCGGCGTCGCGGGCTGTGCGGTGCAGCAGGTGAGCGAGGCCGCCCGGCGTCACCTGCAGGCCGAACGTGGTCCGCAGCACGTGGGCGACCTTTGCCAGCGGTACGCCCATCTCGGTGTGCAACTCGACGACCAGCGCCACGACGCCGGGGCCCAGTTGCGCACCGGCCGCGCCCAGCGCATCCGAGGTCTGCAGCGCGTGGCGGCCCTGCACGCGCCGCTGACACCGCGAGCAGTGGCCCACTTCGATGTCGAAGCGGCGCACGACCGGGCGCACCTCGGGGATTTCTTCCTGATACTGCGACGCCACGTGGGTCACTGCCGACCGACCCGCCGCAGTCGGGGCACACCCTCGGCACCGGCGCTTCCAGGGTCTGGTCAACCCGTGCCGGGCGCGGGCGGCACGCCTTCCGGCCATACTGCGCACCAGCCCGTCGACCGGGACGCCGGCCGCGTCCTTGCGGGCGGTCCTTGGCGAAGGGGGCGGCTTGTCGAAACCCCGCCCGACGCGCAGCGGCCAACTGCCGCCTCAGGTGCTCGATCTCCCGCTTCTGACGCTCGTCCTGGCGTCGCAAGCCGTCGATCTGGCGCTTCTGCCGGTCGTTCTCCCGCTCGCGCCGCGACAGCTCTTCCCGGAGCCGCCCTACCTCGTCGCGCAGCCGTCCTATCCGTTCGTCGCCGGTATCGTCGCTGGACAGCCCGTACTCGTTGACCACACAAGACTTATGCCATATTTGCGCCAAAAGTACAATCCAAAAAAATAGATCTTGCGTGGCCACCCGCTAAACAAAGACGCTCGCCTTGCAGAACGACTACGCGCGGACGGACAGGTCGTCGCCATAGACCGACTGCACGGCGTGTTCCATCGATGCGATTTCTTCGTCCGATAGACGGCCGAAGTGGCTCGCGCGCTTGCGGGCCGAGAGCCGGCCGTTGTTCTGCCCGCAAAAGCGGATGAAGAGGTCGATCCGGCGGTCGGGCATGTCCACGATCGCCTGGATCGCCCTCTTGGCCGCGTCGTAGCGGGTCAGGAACGTCAGTTCCTCGGCAAGCTCCGTATCTATGGTCCGGTCGATGAAGCGGAAGAGGGCTTCCGCCTGCGCCGTCAAGTCGGGGTAGCGATACCAAATGGCGGTGGCGTTGTGCACGGTCAGGCGCCCGTCGGCGTCGAGCGTGTATTCCACCAGCGGCATCAGCGGGGCGGCGAAAGCCTCCAGCGACGCGTCGTAATCACCCGGGTTCTTCAGCATGGTTGCCGAGACGGGCGCCATGACGTCCGCGGGAGTAAAGCCGCGCCGGGCGAGAATGTTGTGAATCAGGAAGCGGTGGATGCGGCCATTGCCGTCCTCGAACGGGTGCAGGAAGACGAACCCGTAGCCGATGGCCGCGGCATGTATTACGAACGGGGGCACTGCCGCCCGCCATGCGCTCGTGAGCCGCTGTCAGGCCCTCCATGAGGGCACCGAGGTCCTCCGGTCTGGGGGACACGAAGTGGATCCGTTCGTTTCCCAGGGCGACCGTCTCGCCGACGTAGTTCTGGGTGCGTCGGTAGTCACCATCGCGGAAACGAGCATCGACGATGCGGTTCTGCAGGTCGATCAGTTGCGGCTTGCGGCAGAAGTCCTCCCGCTGCGCGAGTCGCAGCAGCGCCACGAAGCGTTCCGTGCGGGTGGACGAGGGGGTGATGTGCTCGATCTCGAACGAGGACTTCGTCTCCCTCGCATACAGGTAGCCGAGCGTTCGCTTCAGGAGTGCCGGCGCGTAACGGGACACGATCTCCCGGCAGCGTGCCGGCAGGTCGTCCGCGTCGAAGTCCCGCAGGATGTCGGTGCGACGGACTGTCGGACAGAATCGACGATCCCCCAGCAGGTTGTCGTTGATTCTCTGACGGCGCGCTCGCCGGGACGATTCGACCGTGTAGAACGCGCCCGGCTCCAGCAGGTCGACGTAGTTTCCCTGCTTCAGGTCGTCCAGCGCGAGCTTCCTGTCCGTCAGGAACTCGTAGAGAAACCACAACCGCCTGGCGTACTTGCCGGTGGGCCTGGACCGGACGTAGGCCAGCAGGTCGTCCTCCGGCATCACCCCGAACAGGGTGGCCAGGATCCCGAGGTTCGTTCCATCGTGTTTGAGGGCGAATTCCAGGTGATCGCCCGGCCCGTCGCCGGGCCAGTAGCGGAGCGGGAAGGTCTCCTCGACGATGCCATCGTGGGAATCGACGCGGTGAACGCTGCCGGTCGCCACGCGCGACGCATGCCAGTTCGGTATGACGTCGATCGCGTACCGTTCGATCAGGGCCGTATAGCCGACGAGCCGCGAGGTCGACTGCTCCGTTCCGATTGCGGTCATGGGATCGCCCAGCAAAACTGTGACGAAGCCGACATTACGATTACATATTGCTGTTCGTCAAGAAAAACGATTACCGTTCCGGCATATGGACAGTCGGCCATTCCCCGCAAACGAAGGCGTCCGTCCGGCTACCGGATGCCCGCGGCGACGCCGTCCGGCTCGTCGCCCAGCCAGACCGGCTTGCCCAGCGGGCGCTCGCGCGGCCACGTCTCGTCGAGCGTGTCGCCGTCGTAGAGGCGGCCGTTCTTCATCACGTAGCGGATGCGGTTGGTGTTGCGGATGTCGTCGAGCGGATTGGCTTCCAGGACGACGAGATCGGCCAGCTTGCCCGGCTCGATCGAGCCGAGGTCGCCGTCGAGGCCTATCGCCTCCGCCCCGAGCGCGGTGGCGACCCGCAGCGCGTCGTGCTCCGACAGGCCGCCCGACTGCGTGGCCCACAGCTCCCAGTGGTAGCCGAGTCCCTGGAGCTGCCCGTGGCTGCCGACCCCGGCCACCCCGCCCGCCTCCACGATGGCCTTCACCCCCTCGGCGTGCTGCCGGAAGACGTACTCCTCCTCGCGGAACCAGCCGCCCGGCCCCGCGTCGACCCCGGCGCCGCGCCGGCGGGTCAGCCGGTCGAGCTCGGCGTGCGGAATGAAGCGGCGCAGCTTCGAATCGTCGTGCGGGTTCTCGCGCGTGAAGAACCAGTTCTCGCCGAACGGCCCACCGTAGGAGACGAGCAGGGTCGGCGTGTAGGCGATACGGGTCTCGGCGGCCAGGCTGACGACGTCGCGGTAGAGCGGGAAGATCGGGAACGAGTGCTCCAGCCCCGGGTAGCCGTCGATGATCATCTCCAGGTCGTATTTCATGTCGAGGCCGCCCTCGGTGGTCGGCATCAGCTTCTGCTCCTTGGCCGCCATGACGATCCACTGGCGCTGCTGGCGGTTGCCGGACATGTACATCTTGATCGTCTGCGTGTCGTAGTACTCGCTGTAGCGCTGCAGCACGCGCTGCGCGTGATCGAGATCCTCGATCTGCTCGGCGCTGAAGACGCCCGGTCCGGTCGAGTAGATGCGCGGGCCGACGATGTCGCCGGTCTCCACCAGGTCGCCGTAGGTCAGGACGTCGGTGGTGGCGGTCTGCGGGTCGCGTGTCGTGGTGACCCCGTAGGCGAGGTTGGCCAGGTAGGTCCACGGCTGCGTCTTGTGGACCCCGAAGCTCGGGCGCATGTGGGCGTGGGTGTCGACGAAGCCGGGGACGATGGTCGTGCCCGGGATCTCGATGATACGCGCGAAGTCGGGGAACTCCACCGAGCCACGGCGGCCGACCTCGAGAATCCGGTTGCCCTGCAGGACGACGTCGGCGTTCTCGATGACCTGGTTGCCGCGCATCGTGATCACCCGCCCGCCGCGCAGCACGCCGTAGCCGTTCGGGATGTCGCGGATCGCGTCTACCAGGACGCGGATCTCGACCGGCTCGTAGGCGGGGGCGTCCTCGTCGTCTTCGTTCTCGGCAGCGCCGCCTTCGTCGCTGGTCGGGCGCGCCTCTTCTGCCGCGGCGTCCTCCGCGTCTTCCGCCGTGGCGGCCTCCGCGGCCTCGGCCGCTTCCGCCGCGCGCGCCCCTTCCTCGGCGGCCGCCGCGTCGTCGAGGTCGTAGATGAAGTGCGCGTTGCCGATCGACCAGTGCGCGCGCCGGCCGTCGGCGCTCCATGCGGGGAACTGTCCGCCCAGCTCCGTCAGCTTGCGGACCGGCACGCTCGCACGCTCCGGATCGGCCACCGACACCACGGGCGTATCGCCCCCGACATAGGGCACCGCCAGCGTGTAGAGGTCGAGGCGGACCTGGGCCAGCGCCCGGTCGCCCGTCGGCGCCATCAGCACCAGCGACGCCGGGGCGGGGTCGCCGCCGCCGGGCGGCGCCGGGCCGTTCACCTTCACGTGCGCCTTCTCGTCCGTGCCGTCCCAGCGGATCGACACCAGGCCGTCGTCACGGTGATAGAGGAAGATGCGGTCCGGGTCGGACGTCGTGTGCGGGAAGCTGCGCCCGTCGGTGGGCGCCACCAGCGTCCAGTCGCCGCCGTCGGCCGGGATCGACACGATGTTGGCGCTGGCGCCGGGTGCGGTCTGGCGCGCCGCCTCGCGGAAGCTGCGGGCGGGTCCCTGGATCGCCACCAGTTGCGCTCCGTCCGGCGACCACGCCGGGGACTGGAAGATCGCGGGTCGGGTGGTCAGCAGCACCGGCGGGGCGCTGCCGTCCGCGCGCACCTTGTAGAGGTGGCCGCCGTCCGGGGACCAGGTGACGAACGCGATCCAGACGCTGTCGGGCGACCACGCCGGCTGCGCTTCCACCATGTCCAGTTGGGTGAGGCGACGAGGCTCCCCCTCCGGGACGGGCCTCACGTAGAGGCGGTCGAGCGCCGCGAACGCCAGCGTCGTTCCGTCGGGCGAAGGCGCCGCGTCGCGGATCTGCCGCACCGTGAACCGCAGGCGGTCGTCGACCGGGTACTCGAACGCCAGCTCCGGGCCGATCTCCAGCTCGGTCCGCACGCGGAACGGCACCGGGATCGGCTCGGACTCAGCGGTGACCGGGACGCGCCAGATCCTGCCCCCGTACGAGACGACCACCTCCGACGAATCGGGTGTGAACGACATGCCCGGCAGCGTGTCGGCGCCCGCCACCGACTCCTGGTCGTCGCGCTGCACGGGATAGGCGAGCCAGCGCTCGTCGCCGGACGCCAGCTCGCGCAGCCGCAGGCCGGTCCGGTCCTCGTGTCGCGTGCCGTAGACCAGCCACGCGCCGTCGGGCGAGATGGTCGGCCGCAGGGCCGAGCCGTAGCGCGACGTCCGCACGTACTGCTCCCCGGTCTCCCGGTCGTACACCCCGAGCTGATACTGCGGGAAGATGGCGTTGTACTGCCACAGACGCTCCCGCTGCGCGAACCAGACGTGCCGCCCGTCGGGCGTCGGGGCCGGCCCGGTGATCCGCCGCGAGCCCGGCTCGTCGATGAGCTGGACGCCGGTGCCGCCGTCGACGTGCCACATCCAGAGCTTCGGGTTGCGCCGGTCGCCCCCGGCCAGCGCGCCCGCCCCGGCCGCCGCCACCACGTAGTCGCCGTCCGGGAGCCACTCCGGCGATTCGTAGTTGTTGGCCGAGGCGTTCGTCACCTGCCGGGTCGCCTGCGACTCGACGTCGATCAGCCACAGGTTCTCCGAGCCGTCGCGGTCCGAGACGAAGATCACCTGCGACCCGTCAGGGCTGTAGCGCGGCTGGCTGTCGTAGGCCATCCCCTCGGTCAGCGATGCAGCGTCGCCGCCGGCGAACGGGATGGTGTAGAGGTCGCCCAGCAGGTCGAAGACGATCGTCTCGCCGTCCGGGCTGACGTCCACCGAGATCCACGTCCCCTCGTCCGTGTCGAGCGACAGGGTCCGGGCCGGCTCCAGCGGGAGGTCCGGGGGGTCGGCAGAGTCGTCGGCTTCCTGGGCCGTCGGTCCGGCCAGGGCAGTGAGCACGAAAGCCGCCGCGATCGGGAACGGGGTCGCACGCATCGGTATGGCTCCTCTCACGGGCCGGTCGGTCGGCCGGATCCTTCTCTGGGCGTCGCTCGAGAACGACGAATCGGCGTCGCGTGATGCTCCACCACTGATGATGCGCTGAAGAGGACGCGAGCGGCAATCGACGGGCAGTTCGCCGTCGCGATCGATTCGGACCCCGGCCGCACCCCTGGTCGTCGACAGCGACCCGACGGCGCCGCGGAGGGATCGGATCGCGGTAGGATGGGCAGATTCGCGTAGATGTGCGGCGTGTTCTCGGAGGACGCGGGTGTTCGATCTCCGTATGCGTCTCGTCGCTCTCGTGGCAATCGTTGTCGCCGCGACTTCCGGTATCGGTGAGGCGCCATCCCCGGAGCTTCCCGCCGAACTGGTTGTCTTGCACGCGCAGGCCCGGCAGGGGGAAGCGGCAGCGCAGGTCTCGCTCGGATTCGAGTACCGGCGCGGCGACGGCGTGCTTCAGAACGATGAAGCGGCGGCGCGGTGGTTCCGGGCGGCGGCCGAGCAGGGTCACGCGGCGGCGCAGTTCAACCTCGGCTTCCACTACCGCGAAGGGCGCGGCGTGCCGCAGGACGATGCCCATGCCGTCCGCTGGTATCGACACGCGGCGGAACAGGGGGACGCCGACGCCCAGAACAATCTGGGAGGCATGTACGCCCGCGGCAACGGCGTCCGACCGAACGGCCCGGAGGCGGTGCGGTGGTGGACACTGGCGGCGGAGCAGGGACATGTGATGGCGCAATTCAATCTGGGTTTCATGTACGGCGACGGCCTCGACCTCCCCGGGGGCCATGCGGACGCCTTGCAGGCGAATGGGCGAGCCGCGAGGACGGGCCCGGCGATACCAGAGGACCGCCCCGGGCTCGCAAACCGCGCCGGCCAGACCGTTCCGCAGGACTACGTACGCGCCCACATGTGGCTGAACCTCGCGGCGTCACGCGGCACCGGCGCCGTGCGGGATGGCGCGATAGAGGGGCGAGCCCGGGCCGAGCAGAAGATGTCCGCGGCTCAACTCGCCGAGGCCTGGCAGCTCGCCCGAGAGTGGCGGCAGGCACGCGCGGCCAGGTGACATTAACCCTTGACGGCGGTCCTCCGACCGGCCATTCTCGGTGCGAATCGCCCGGCACGGGCGACGGCGGCGACCGGGGACGGACTGGGAAAGGGAACGGCCATGAAACGAAGCATCTGTGCGGTCGTGGTGCTGGCGTTGGGGTTGCCGCTGGCGATCGCCGCCAATCAGGATCTGTTGTCGCGGCAGAACGACGACAACGAGTGGGTGTTGCCGGGGAAGAACTACTCGGCGACGCGGTTCAGCTCGCTCGATCAGATCACCGCGGACAACGTCGCGAATCTCACCCAGGTGTGGTCGTTCTCGACGGGCGCTCTGCGCGGCCATGAAGGGCAGCCGCTCGTGGTGGACTCGACGATGTACGTGCACAGCGCGTACCCGAACCACGTGTACGCCATCGACCTCACGCAGGAGGGCTGGCCCATCAAGTGGAGGTATACGCCGGTTCAGGACGACCGCGCCGTGCCGGTCGCCTGCTGCGATCTGGTCCATCGGGGCGTGAACTACGTCGAGGGCAGGATCCTGATGACGACGCTCGACGGGCACGTCATCGCGCTGGACGCCGAGAGCGGCCAGGAGCTGTGGAATGTCAGGAACGCCGACCCGCTGCGGGGCGAGACGATGACGATGGCCGGCCTCGTGGTCAAGGACAAGTACATCGTGGGCGTCTCCGGCGGCGAGTTCGGCATCCGCGGCTGGGTGGCCGCCTACGCCGTCGAGTCGGGCGAGCAGCTCTGGAAGGCCTACAGCATGGGCCCGGACGAGGACGTCATGCTGGCCCCCGACTTCAATGCAGCCAATCCCCATCACGGCGGGGCCGGCGCGGGTACGGAGACATGGCCGGGCGACCGCTGGCGGAACGGCGGCGGCGCCACGTGGGGCTGGTACGCGTACGATCCCGAGCTCGACCTGATCTACTACTCCACGGGCAACCCCGGGACCTGGAATCCGACGCCGCGCGAGGGCGACAACAAGTGGTCGATGTCGATCTTCGCCCGCGATCCCGATACGGGCATGGCGAAGTGGGCCTACCAGATGACGCCGTGGGATGCCTGGGACTACGACGGCATCAACGAGCACTTGCTGCTCGACCTCACCATCGGCGGGCGGGACGTGAAGGCGCTCGTGCACTTCGACCGCAACGGCTTCGCCTACGTGCTCGACCGCACCGACGGCACGCTCCTGTCGGCCGACAAGTTCGTGCAGGCGACCAACTGGGCCGAGCGCATCGATCTGGAGACCGGCCGCCCCGTGGAGGTCCCGGAGAAGCGCACCCGGCAGGGCGTGAACACCCTGGACATCTGCCCGTCGGCCATGGGCGCCAAGAACCAGCAGCCCGTGTCGTTCTCGCCCCGCACCGGCCTGATCTACGCCGGCACGAACAATCTGTGCATGAACTACGAAGGCTTCGAGGTGCGCTACATCGCCGGGGCGCCGTACGTCGGCGCGAACGTGCGGATCTTCGCCGGACCGGGCGGCTACCAGGGCGAGTTCATGGCCTGGAATCCCGAGGCGGGCGAGAAGGTCTGGGGCATCACCGAGCCGTTTCCGGTGTGGACCGGTACGATGGTCACGGCCGGCGACGTGGTCTTCTACGGGACCATGGACCGCTGGTTCAAGGCGGTCGACGCCAGGAGCGGCGAGATCCTGTGGAGCTCGAGGCTGCCGTCGGGTTCGATCGGCAACCCCATGACATTCGTCGGACCGGACGGCAGGCAGTACGTCGCGATCTACTCCGGCATCGGCGGCTGGTTCGGCCTCCCGGTCGCGGCGGACCTCTCGCGCGAGGATCCGCTCGGGGCGCTCGGAGCGGTCGGCGCCGCCTTCGACTCGGGGCTGGACAAGGTGACCTCCGTGGGCGGGACGTTGCACGTCTTCGCGCTCGATGACTAGGCGAACGGAGACTGCCGTGACCGGTACCTTCAGGGGCGTTGTCGCCGCCGGCAGCGCCGTCGCCGCGGTCGGAGTCTGTGCGCTGCTGGCGGCGCTTGTGCTGTCGGCGGCGCATGGGGCGTCGGTGGGCGCCGTGTTCGCGCAGTCGCCCACTCTGCGCGTCTGCGGCGATCCCGACAATCTGCCGTTCTCGAACGACCGGCTCGAGGGGTTCGAGAACAGGATTGCCGCGGTCGTCGCCGCCGAGCTTGGCGCCACACCCGTCTATGCCTGGTGGCCGCACCAGCGGGGGCTCGTCCGGAACACCATCGACGCGGGCACGTGCGACGTCATCTTCGGGGTTCCGGAGGGACTCGACTTCGTTCTCTGGACGAAGCCGTACTACCGCTCGTCCTACGTCATGGCCTACCGCAACGACCGGGGCTACGACCTCCGGTCGCTGGACGCGCCGGAGCTGCAACGGCTCCGCATCGGCGTCCATGTCAACACGCCCCCCGAGGAGAGCCTCGCGCGGCGTGGCCTGCTCGACAACATCTCGACCTACTCGCTGTTCTTCGATCCGCGCGGCGACCGGGACCGGCCCCGGAAGCTGCTCGACGACCTGGTGGCGGGTGCGGTGGACGTCGCCGTCGCGTGGGGCCCGCTGGCCGGCTACGCCGCGACGACGTCGGACGCACCGCTCGAGCTGGTCCCGCTGGCGGATGAACCCGGGGTGCCGCTGTCCTTCGACATCTCGATGGGCGTCGCGAAGGGCAACGAGGCGTTGAAGGACCGGCTGGAGGCCGTGATCGACCGGCGGCAGGCGGAGATTCTGGCGATTCTGGAGGAGTACGGCGTGCCGCTGATCCCCGCCGCCGGCGGATCCGTCTCCGCGGGTCAGAGCGCCGAGCCCGAACCGGCGGCCGCGGCGCCGGCGCCGACCCCTGGGCCACGGAAGCTGAACCCGTTCACGGGGAACGTGGACATGGCCGCGGAGGGCAGGACGCTGTATTTCCAGGTCGGCTGCCAGGGCTGTCACGGCGGCGGGGGCGGCGGCGGGATGGCCACCTCTGTTATCGACGACGCCTGGACGTTCGGCAGCGACGATGACGTGCTGTTCAGGCTCATCAAGGGCGAGATCCCCGAGCAGACGATGCCCACCGTCTACAGCGTGCTCGAGGACGACGAGGTCTGGAAGATCCTGGCGTTCATCCGTTCGGTCTATGCCGGCGACCCCGGCCGGATCGACTGGTAGCGCCGGGATATCATGCCGGGATGGCCGAGACGCAAACGCAGACCACGACACCGCCGGCGCACGGGGCCGAAAACCTGGAGCGCGGCGGCTCGGCGCCCGTCGACGACGGGCTGGTGCCGACCGAGCCGCTGCTCGACACCCCGAGGGCCGACGAAGACCTGCGCTTTCCGGGTTGCCGCCGTATTCCGCTCCTCCGCGACCGCCTCACCGACTACGACGGGCGGCTCGAGTACTGGGAAGGTCGGAGCGAGACGGCCTGGGTGCTGGCCGAGCCGACCGGGGGCATTCACGAGGGCACGTCGCGACGGTTGCCGCATCTGGTGGAGCGGATTGCGATGATGCGCGGCGCGCCGATTGCGTCGTTCGGATCGGTGGACCTGCTGGTTCGCGACGCGAGCGGGCAGCCGGCACGGATGATGCAGGCCGACGAGACCTTGCACCTGCATCCGCGGCGAGCCCTGACGCCGGAGGGGTCCCTGGTCATCGGCGAGCACGACCTGCCGGACGTCGTGCTGGAAGTCGACCACACGACGGACGTGCGCCCGGGCAAGCTCCTGCTGTACGAGGCGTGGGGCTTTCCGGAGCTGTGGGTGATCGTGCCGCCCGAGGGAGCGAGACGGCGGCGCCCGGCGGGAGTGACGATCCACCGGCTCATCGGGGGACGCTACCGGACGGAGGCAGCGAGCAGGGCGTTTCCAGGCTGGACGGCAGCGGAGATCTTCGCGGGCCTGACGCAGTCGGCGACGGCGCAGACCTGTCGGGTGCTGGAGCGCGTGGCACGGGCGCTGGGCGCACGGGAGGGCACGGGGCCGGACGAGACGATCCGATGTTGCGCGCGTTCGGTGAGAACAAGCTCGCCCAGGGTCGTACGGAGGGCATCGCGAAGGAGTTGACGGCGGTCGTGCGCAGCCTGCTCGGGTCGCGGGGGATTCGCGTGTCGGAAGATTTCCCCGGCGACGTGGCGGCGTTGGCCGGGGCCGGTCGCGAGGCGCTGGTGGCGGCGGCGCTGGGGTGCGCGGACGAAGCGGACTTCTGGCGCCACCTGGGGCGGCCGCGCCACTGACTTCGGCTCGCGGCGGATGACGCAGGACCGGATACTGGTTCGTGCTGGCCGGTCGGGCTGGTTTCCGAAGAACGCCCGCCGCAGGTCGACGGACGGCGCCCGTCCGGGCTGCAGCGTGGCGGGGCTGCCGTGGGCCAGTTCTGGCCGAGTGTCATTCCACCGGGTTCCAGACCCGATCGAAGCCGAAGCCGCCGAAGTCCTTCACGTTGGCCGTGGCGAATTCCGTGACGCCCTGTCGCCGTAACGACAGGGCCAAGCGTGCATCGTAGATCGTGGAAGGGGCTGGACCGGCTGAAGGCGTAGAGCAGGATGTTGGTGTCGAACGACGTCACCGCCGACGCCTCGCCTGGTGTCCGGTTTCTCGAAGCGCCTCGACGGTCCGCGCCTCGAGGTCGTCGAGCGCAGCCTTCCGGATCGCCTCGTGGCTCAGTCCGCGCCATCCGACCGTGTCCGACATGGGTGGCCGCCACGGCGTCGAGCATGGCGTGACGAGGGGATGCCGGGCCAGGAACTGCTCGGCGGCGCGCCGCATGGTCTCCGTCAGGGACCATTCCCGTGAGGCGGCCAGCCGCTTGATGTCGCGATACAGCGCGTCCGGAAGCTGAATCTGCGTCTTCACCACGCCATCATCTATACATCGAGCCGCTTGCAAAACTCTTGGCGTAGCTCGGCTCGGAGCACAAGTTCTTCTGGTGAACATCGTTTTGCCTGGATCCCGACCGAGAATGCGGGGCGGGAGGACCGGCGGCGACCCAAGAGGCGGAAATCAGGGAGTTCGAGGGTTTTCCCACCGGGCGTTGGAGACACCGGTTGGTGACTGACGCCTGTCGGGCGACCGGAAGGGGATGCGCGTTGGCCGGCGAGGCGTTGGTTTACGTCACCAGCCGCAGGAGCTGGTCGGCGGTGAGCGCCAGCACGCCGAACATGCAGTGGCACATCACCTTCGCGTTGCCGCGGACTCGGACGTGGCGCCCGCCGAACTCGTCCTTGAGTCGGCCATTGACGCGCTCACCCGCCGTGCGTTCGTTGTACCGAACCTGTTCGGGAAGCTGCAAGCCGAGACGCTTCAGGCGCCGGGCTTCGGTCTGCAGTTCTTCGGCCAGCGCAGTGTCACGGCGGGGGTTGATATCGATCAGCGGGACGTGGCCGAGTGCGCGGCTGTGCTCGCGGATCTGCACCGCGTCGTAGGCGGCATCCATCAGGTCATACAGATTGTCCACCCGCTGGGCCGACAGGGTGGCCAGTGGAACGGCGGCCTGGCTGTCGTGCAGCGAGGCGGACGTCAGGATGCAACTGACCGGAATCTGGCCGTCGGCCACGTCGATGTGCAACTTGTAGCCGACCCAGGTGTCCCTGTAGCCCTTGCTGTTCTTCTTCGTGCCCACACTGCACTCGGCCGGCAGGTCGTCGAGCATCTCCTGCAGGGTCATGCTCGGTTGCCGGTCGAGGCGTTTGCGTGTCTTGGGCCGTTCTTCACCCTTCTTCGGCCGCCCCCGCTTGCGCTTGGGCGGCGGAGGCGACTTCTCCTTCGCGGCCGGCTTCTCGCGCCCCTCGATGGCCGTCGAGTCTCGGGACAGATGGCCCACCAAACGGTCGCCGTGCGTCTTCCGGAGCAACGCTTCATGCACGCGCTGGGGCAACTGGGAGTGGGCGAATTCGGCGAAGGCGCGAGAGAAGACCGACTCGCTTGGCATCTCGCGCCGCCGCTCCCAGCCGCAGATGCGGCGCAGCACCACGTCGGTGGCCAACCGGTCCAGCAGCAGGCGCGTGGTCGGCATGTCGTAGACCGCCTTGGCGACGAAGGCGCGCGCCACCGCCGCGCGGTCCTTGCGGGGGCGGCCCGGCATCCGCAAGCGCGAGGGAATCATCTGCTCGATACGGATCACCTCGAGGGTCTGCACCAACTGCTGCTGTTTCTCGGTCAGCGAACCCAACACCTGCTCCAACCGGGGAAACAGGCCCTGTTGGATTGACTCCCAGTAGGCGGCGAACGAGGCGCGCAGGTTCTGCATGGCTTGACTGCTCCCAGCGCCTACTATATATAGTAGTGTAGGAGTGAGGTCAAGGAGGGAACCGATGGGCCGCCGGAACCCGATGCGCCGGTACAGCGAACAATACGATGCGCTCAAGGCGGAGTTGCAAACGCTCGGGTTTGTCCGCCAGGGCAGTATCCAGACCCGCCGTCTCACGTGCGGGAAGCCTGCCTGCCGCTGCCACCGCGACCCGGACGCGCGTCACGGCCCGTACCGCTACTGGACACACAAGGTGCGCGGAAAAACGGTCAGCCTGCTGCTCTCCGAAGACGAACTCGCCCTCTACCAGGAGTGGCTCGAGAACAACCGCGAACTGGAACGGGTCGTGAGGGAAATGCGCCACGTCTCGTCGCGCGCGCTCGCCCTCATAACCGACCGGGAGGTCCCAGAGGTCCCTTGAGACCCCGTGTCTCCGGTTCCCCGGCGCCGGTGACGGCTGCTATCCTAATCCTACGAACGCTGCGTCCCACCCCGCTGACCGTCCGTTCCCTCTGCCTCGGGTAGGAAAACCCGGCCGACCAAGGGTTTTGCAAGAGGCTCCATCGCCATCACATTCATATCAAATTTGGAATCACCCTGTTCCACCAGCCCTTGACGCCGACCCCTCGAACCGTCATCGTCGGCACGAGCGGTTCGGTCAGGCAGGCCGGAAGGGACCGCGGGAGATCACGATGCGACGAAAGCTTGAACGGCTGGCGGTGGGAATCCTCCTGGGCCTGGGCGCGGCGGGCCTTGCAGTGGGCGCGCAGGCGGTCGATCCCTCGACAATCACCGGCGTGGTGACCAGCGGCGCCGGCCCCGAAGCGGGCGTCTGGGTCATCGCGGAGACCGGTGACCTGCCGACGAAGTTCCGCAAGATCGTGGTGACCGACGACGACGGACGGTTCCTGCTGCCGGAGCTTCCGGAGGCGAGCTACTCGGTGTGGGTACGGGGCTACGGCCTGGTCGACTCGACACCGGTCACGACCGCGCCGGGTGAAGACCTCGAGCTGACGGCCATCGTCGCGCGGACGCCGCAGGAAGCCGCGGCGGTCTATCCGGCCGCCCACTGGTTGTCGCTGATCGAGCCCCCGGAGGCGAGCGAGTTCCCGGGCACCGGCGCCGACGGCAACGGCATCAGCGAGCAGCTCCGGACGCGCGACGAGTACCTCTACAACGTGAAGGCCTGCCTGCGCTGTCACCAGGTCGGGGGCGAGTTCACGCGCGGGCATCCGCACACGGAGGAGTACGACTCGACCGCCGACGCGTGGGACGCGCGGGTCCGGATGGGGCAGCGCGGGGCCGAGATGAGCATGTGGATGTCGCGGTTCGGGCGCGAGCGCGGGCTGGACATGTTCGCCGACTGGAGCGACCGTATCGCGACCGGGGAGGTGCCGCCGGCGCCGCCGCGGCCGCAAGGTGTTGAGCGGAACGTGGTCCTGACCCAGTGGGAGTGGACCGACGAGATGGGCAAGATCCACGACGAGGCGTCCACCGACAAGCGCAACCCGCACGTGAACGCCAACGGCCCGATCTATGGCGTAGATATCGCGAACGACAACCTCGCCATGCTCGATCCGGCCACCCACACCGCAACGATGGTGCGCATCCCGACCCTGGCGGATCGCTCGACGATGCGGGCGTCCTACGCGCAGTCGGGCTACCCGGCGTCGCGGCTGGCGGACATCGCACGCTTCAATCCGGCCAGCATTCACAACCCGATGCTCGACAGCCGGGGACGGGTCTGGTACACCGCGACGCTGCGCCCGCCGGAGAACCAGCCGGCGTGGTGCAGGGAGGGGGCGGACAACCGGTACGCGGACTACTTCCCGCTGGCGCGGTCGGGGCGCAACGTGAGCTACTACGACCCCGAGACGCAGCGGTTCACGATGGTGGACACCTGCTTCGGCAGCCACCACCTGCAGTTCGCCTACGACGAGAACGAGACCCTGTTCCTGAGCCGGCCCAACAGCCCGGTGTTCGGCTGGGTCGACACGAAGCTGCTCGACCGGACCGGCGACGGGCAACTGTCGCAGGGCTGGTGCCCGACCGTGGTCGACACCAACGGCGACGGGCGGATCACGAAGCCCTGGAACGAGCCCACCCAGGTCCGCGGGGCCCGGTTCGAGGAGGACGCCACCCAGAGCACCTACGACTTCGACCCGACGCTGGATACGCGCGTCACGGTGGGGGCCTACGGGATCATCGTCAACCCGGTCGACGGATCGGTGTGGGGCGCGCAGGACTCCTACCCCGGGAATATCGTCCGGCTGGTGGTGGGCGACGACCCGCCGGAGAGCTGCATCGCCGAGGTCTTCGAGGTGCCGTCGGAGCGCTGGGACGTGGAGGCGAACGGCGAGGTCGGCTTCATGCCGCGTGGCCTCGATGTCGACAGCAACGGCGTCATCTGGACCGCGCTGTCGGGGACGAACCACCTCGCCAGCTTCGACCGCCGCAAATGCGGGTCGCTGGCCGGGCCGACCGCGCACGAGGGGCGTCACTGCGCGGAAGGGTGGACGCTGCACCCGCTGCCGGGCCCCACATTCAAGGGGACGGAAGTCCGGGCCGACTACAACTACTACAACTGGGTCGACCAGTTCGACACGCTGGGGCTCGGCGAGAACGTGCCGATCGCCACCGGCACCGGCTCCGACTCGTTGATGGCGCTGCTGCCGGAGACGGGCGAGACGGTAGTGATGCGCGTGCCCTATCCGCTGGCGGGATTCCACCCGCGGGGCCTGGACGGCCGCATCGACGACCCCGACGCCGGCTGGAAGGGGCGCGGCGTCTACTCGTCGACCGGCTCCGACACGGTGTGGCACGCGGAGGATGGATTCGCCGTGGAGAACGGCGGATACAGGTCGATCTCCAAGCCGATCCTGGTGAAGTTCCAGATCCGGCCGCATCCGCTGGCGAACTGACGCTTGCCCCGGCGTGCCGCTGCCGCCGGGCCGCCTGAATCGACGCGTTTCAGAGGGGCGATGGAGAACTTCGCGCGGGCACGAAGTAAAGTATCTCCGTGCTGCCCCCGCGCTGACCGGCGTGCGGGTGCCGGTCATCAAGCAGGAGGAAATCAATGAAACGCCCTGTCGTCGGATTGGTCATCGCCGTCGTCGCCGCACTTCTCGTCTCCGGCAGCGTGCCCGTGACGCGCGCCCAGGAGACGATGCCCTGGATGCGCGTCGACATCCTGGAGGTCATCCCCCAGGAGCTGAACGAGTTCATCGAAGTACAGCTCGAGCAGGTCAATCCTGCCCTTCAGCGTGCGGGAGTGGCGTGGCGCTCGGCATGGCGCACGGCCGAGTTCGGGAACCAGTACGAGCGGATGTTCGTGACGCCGATGGACGATCTCTCGGGTCTCGATCGCGGCGGTCCGCTGGCGTTCGCTCTCGATCGGCGGGACAGGGAGCGCATCGAGGATCGCGTACGGCGCACCATTTCCGGCCACCGGACCTACGCGTTGCGTTACCGCCCCGAGCTGAGTGTCGAGTCGCCGAACGCCGGCGGCTTGGCGCTGGCCTGGATCACGACGCTCGAAGTGGCTCCGGGACGCCTCGCCGACTGGCAGGCGTTCATGCGCGAGCGACTTCCGCTGTTCCGCGGGGACAGCGTGGTGTTCGGCATGTACGAGCGCTACCTGGGATCCGGCGCGGCGGTGTGGCAGCTCGTCGAAAATCACTCGAGCTTCACGGAGCTCAACCGTCCCACCATCATGCAGCGCGCCCTGGGCGCGCGGACCAGCGACACGGCGGCCGGACTGGCCGGCGTGGTCCTCTCGGTGGAGCGCACCGTGTTGCGGTACGACCCGGAGCTGAGCTTCTCGGGAACGGCAACCGCTCCCGAGGGCGGCGGCCGGTTCCGGTAGGGGGAGCTGGCCCGGTGAGGGGATCGTCGAGGATCCGGGGCGGCGGCATCGCGCCGTCCCGGATGACTTCCCGCGGTTCGTTTCCGGCCTACTGGTCGCTCCGCACGTACTTGACGAGCTGCCGCGGCCCCACCTCGGCGCCGTAGACGTTGCCCTCGGCATCCACCGCCACGCCTTCGGCTGCGGTCGTTCCCCGCGGGACGGGGTCGGGGTCCGGAATGAAGTACCGAACGTGTCCGGTCACCGCGCTGCCGATGCGGATGCCGCGGCGCCAGCCCGGGTTGGACGTGCCGCTCGACTCGGAGTCGGCGCCGTAGATGTTGTCGTCCGCGTCGATGAAGATCCCGCTGAGACGGCTGAACTGCTTCCACTGGTCGATGTAGTTGCCGTCCTGGTCGAAGATCTGGATGCGCACGTTGCCGCGATCGGCGACGAAGAGGCGGCCGCGCGAGTCCATCGCCAGCCCGTGCGGCGTGCGGAACTGCCCCGGCGCGGTGCCGATGCCGCCCCACGACTTGATGAAGTTGCCCTGGCTGTCGAACTTGACGATGCGGGCGACGGTGTCCCAGCTCGCCCCCGCGCCCTGGCCGCTGTGGCCCTCGGCGACGAAGATGTCGCCGTTGGGCGCGACCAGCACGTCGTTCGGCTCGTTGAGGAGCGGCCCCGACCCGTCGCCGGCCACGCCGGGCCGGCCCAGGGTCAGCATGAGCTCACCGTCCGGGTTGAACTTGAAGACGGCGTGGCCCTTGCCCTCGTAGGCCGGACCGCGTCCCCGCGGGCCCTGCGCGTCGGTGACCCAGACGTTGGTTGCCCCGGCCGTCGACGTGGATGCCGTGCGGGAAGATGAGCATGCCGCCGCCGAAGCTCTTCAGCAGGTTGCCGTCCTTGTCGAACTTGAGAACCGGATCGAGGTCCGATTCCGCGCAACTGTTCGTCCCGCACCGCTCGCCGACCCAGATCGACGTGCCGTCGGGATCGATGTCCACGGCGCTGGTCGAGCCCCAGGTGCGTCCTTCCGGCAGCTTGAAGTGATCGTTGATCGTCTCGAACGGGTTCGGGTGCTCGTTCGTCGGCCCGGTGACCGGCTGCGCCTGTGCGAGCCCCGCCGCCGAGACCATCGCCACCGCGATGACCGCCGCTGCCGTCCGGATGCCTGCTCGGTATGCCATTGAAAGAATCCTCCCTCGGTGCGTGCAAGTTACTCGGGTTCGTTGCCTGCCGTCAGCGCCAGCACCGCGTAGGCGGTGGCGGCGTCCCGCATGAAGCGACCCCGATCCGACGCGGGATCGCGTTCCCGGTTGAGCGACGCCGCGGGCCACGACCCGTCGGCGTCCTGGTTCCGCATGAGCCAGGCGAGGCCGCCCGCGACCGCGGCGTGATTCCGCTTCAGGCCCACCTGCTGCAGCGCCAACGTGACCAGCCCGGTCGCGTAACCGTCGCTCTTCGTGTCGAGGGGCGTCTCGTCCCGCCGGGCCCAGGATCCCAGCGACGACAGGCTCCAGCCGCCGTCCTCCCGCTGCAGGCCGGCGATCTCATCGACGATCGCCTTCCGTTGCGCGTCCGCCAGCACACTACCCCGCAGCGCGCCGGAGGCCCACAGCGCCATGACCCGATTGAAGGGCGGCTGGGCATCGAGCCGCCGCCGCAGGTAGTTGCCGAGCCGCGCGATGCTGTCCTGGATGTCCGGGCGGGAAGCGTAGTCGGCCGGCGCGAGGCCGACTGCGACGGCGGCCAGCGCCGCCCCGTGGTACGGCCCCTCGTCCGATTCCCACGGCGCCAGGTTGAAGTGCAGCCAGGGCCACGCCCCCTCGGCGGCGCCGGTCGTCTCCTGCAACGCCCAGAGGTTGTCGAAGGCCTGGAGCGTGAGTTCGCTCAGCGAGCCGGTCCGACCGTCGTGCCGGGCGAGGACCAGGGCGTTGAGAATCGCTTCCGTCCCCCGCGACTGGCTGGTCTTCGGCGTGCCGTAGCGTTCGTCGGGGTAGAACGGGCCGATCTCGGTCCAGTGACTGACGCGGGTCGTCACGCTGTCCAGCAGCGCCCGCTCGGAACCCGCCGCTTCGCTCGCGCCGCCCGCCGGCCGCAGCATCGGTCGCGCGAGGCCGTAGGGGCCCGTCGTGTGGCAGGAGACGCAGAACGTGCCGCGTTCGCGCGCCGCCGTCTCCCAGCCCGACCACCACTCCACGCGGTGGTCCAGGTAGGAGGCCGCGGCCTCCGCGTCCCACGTGCCGGGGTCGCCGCTCTGCGCGTGGGCCGCGGAGAAACACAGGAACAGGCCGGCCGAGAGCATCGCGATTGTCAGTTTCGTCATGTCGGAATCCAGCGGCCCATCATCTCACACCGGGTGGGATGGCGGCTGGCCGCGCAGCGCAGGACTGCTTGATTTACCGGGGTAATGCAAAAGAGAATGTGGGTAGGCTGAGCGGGAGGCAGGGTATGGAACGGATTGAATCGAAGATCACATCCCAGGGGCAGGTATCGATCCCGGCCCGGATCCGCCGCAAGCTGGGCGTGGCGCCGGGCTCGACGGTCGAGTGGTGCGAGCGCGGGGAAGAAGTGGTCGTTCGGCGGGCGTCGAAGTACTCCTCCCTGGACGTTCACAAGGCGGTGTTCAGCAGCCCTCCGGCTCGCCGAAGCGTCGAGGACCTGGACGAGGGCATTCGCTCCCGCATGCGACGCACCCATGCGCGCCGTTGACACGAACGTTCTCGTCCGGCTGATAGTGCGGGACGATCCGGAACAGGTCGACCGCGCGGAGGCATTCGTTGCCCAGGGTGCCTGGGTACCCCTTCTCGTGTTCGTGGAAGCCTCCTGGGTGCTGGATTCCGTCTACGGCCTGAACCGAACACAGATCGGGAGTGTCGTCGGCATGCTGCTCGGTCACGACCGCCTGACGTTGCAGGATGAGGATGTCGTCAGGAAGGCCCACTCGACGTTCGAACGCGGGCGATCGATCGGGTTCTCCGATTGCATGATCGTCGAGGCCGCCCGCAAGGCGGGGCACCTGCCGGTCGGCACGTTCGACAGGAAGATGACCCGCTTGGACGGAACACATCAGGTATGACCTGAATGTCACGCAATCGAGCCGCGTCGGAGGGGAAGGGAGCGACCACGGGTTCGATCACGACGAGCTGCTGCGATCCAACGCGGACGCCGTTCCGCTGTTCTCCAACGACCGGCAGGCGAGCTGCGGCGCCTTCGAGTGACCGTGCACCCGAAGGGCCGCAGCCTGCACGCAACGGCCAGATCGTTAGTGGGCCAGCGGGTCCGGCCGCACCTGGAACTTGAAGACCGGCGCCACGCGCTCGGTCCCGCCCTCGGCGTGGAACGGGGTCCGGCTACCTGACGTCGTCCAGATCCCGCGCCCCTTCCAGCCGGTGTCGGGGTCGTCGATCCGCCCGTCGAGACCCTTGCCGAAGAAGCTCCCCAGCGGGTAGGGCACGCGGAGGTTGTGGAACTCGCCGTCCACGAGCGCCAGCACGCCCTCGGACAGGTTGCCGGTGGCCAGCGGGACGTTCTCGCCGAGTCCCAGGAGGTCGAACCGGTCCGTGAAGTTGTAGTACGCCGATTCGGCGCTCCCGGAATCGACCGCACCCTTGAAGTTCGGCCCCGGGAACTGATGCAGCGTCCAGCCTTCGGCGCAATGCCGGCCGGTGGCGTCAGGCCCGTTGAGCGGTCCCGCGCACTTCGTGCGGTCGAAGCTCGCGAAGTGACCGCTCGCCAGCACCGTCCACACGACGCCGTCGCTGTCGACGTCCATGCCGCGCGGCGAGAACCCCTGCACGGAAGCGTCGGAATCGTTCCACGGCACCTCGTAGAACTCCACCAGCGCGGTGTTGACCGGATCGTCGCCCGGCACGAGCCTCACGAGCCCGCCCGGGAACCCGAGGGTCGAGCCCCAGATCGATCCGTCCAGCGGACTCGGCGCGACCCCGTAGAAGCCGCGCTCGATCCGCGCGTCCTTCGTGGGATCGATCGACTCGCCCGGCTCGACGTACTCGTCCCGCCGGCCGTTGCCGTTGGTGTCGAGCACCTGCACCGTCCAGCCCTGCGCCAGCTCCTCGTCGCCCGTCTCGTCGAACACCGTCGTGTCGAACCAGGCGACCACCGGTCCGCTGCCGCAGAACCACAGCTTGTCGTCGTAGGCGAAGTTCAGGTGGTGCGTCCCGAAGCAGGTGTTGACGGTGGTGACCTCTCCCGTCTCGGGGTCGTACATCTGGACCTGCCGGTTGCTGCGCTCGATGGGGAACGCCTGTGCGGACGGATGGCTCGAACCCGGCCCGCAGAAGGCGGGGGTCTCGGCGGCACGCACCCGGGCGGCGATCCAGACGCGCGCCCGGCTGTCCATGGCGAAGCTGTGGGCGACGCTGCGGCTGTGCCAGATGACATCCTCGCCCCAGTAGGGCGAAGGCATCTTGGGCAGCGTGGCGGCCGAGCTCGGCGTGTCCGCGTCGCGAACCTGCAGCGGCACGACGCTGGCCACGTGCGTGTTCGGGTCGACGACCGGCATGTCGTCCGTGCTGTTCTCCGGGGCGCCGTAGACCGGACCGTTCGCGTTGACCGTCGGGTCGCGCTTGTCGGCGGAGATCAGGTCGTGCATGTACGCCTCCGGATCCGACCAGTCCCACAGGCTCACGACGACGTTCCGCTCGACGCCCTCCGGCCGGGGCGGCGGCGTCATCGGGTACTCGCCCGCCTGGATGCGATCGGTCCAGTCGGCGTACATCGCCAGCGCGCGATCGCGCCCGACCACGGACAACCGCGCGTCCATGGTGGCGCCCGCCTGCCCGGACTGCACGCGGCGGTCCCAGGCGGCGAAATGCGAGTCGAAGTCTCCGAGCGCATCGGGAATCTCCCGCGTGGCCTTGTTCCCCAGCGCGTGGCACCCGGTGCAGCCGTCGGTGTTGACGACCGAGCGGATCCACTCGCCCTGGCTCTCGATGTCCGGCGAGATGCCGTTACCGGCCGTCCCCGTGCCGGGGAATTCGTCCGGCGCCGGGACCTCGAGCAGGGCGAACCAGTCCTGCGCCGGGTAGTACTCCGCCGCCGCCGCCGCGTCGGGGGCGACGACCGCCGTGAGATCGAGCGCCGCGCCCGGCTCCGCCTGCACCTTCTCGGAGTCCACCAGCCCGTAGCCCCGCACCCACACGTCGTAGGTGGCCTGCGGCAGATCCGGGAGGAGGTAGCGTCCCGCGTCGTCCGTGACGACGATCTTGACGTGGCGGGTGGGCAGATCGCGTGTCTCCGCGATCACCCAGACCCCCGCCTCGGGGCCGTCGGGGCCGGTGACCACGCCGGCGATGTCGTCGCCGTCCATCATGATCGCTCCGCCGGGCGCCTGACCGGCCAGCACCGCGACGAGCGACAGGGTGACGACTACTGCTCCCGCGATTCCGATCCCGGTCGAAGCGAACCTGCTCCTTGCCATGTCTCACCTCATATTCCCTGGCCGATGCACCTTGAACGTGCTGTCGAGCATGTCCGTAGCGGGAAGCCACGTCAAGTGGGCAACGCGCGGGCTGGACGGCGCCGGCGCAGCTACGCGGGCTACGACATGCCGGTGATGGCTCCCGGCGTGGCGCGCGCGTCGCGCGGTCCCCACGCCCCGGCCGCGACCCGGCTCAGGAAGTCCGCGATGAACGCGTTCACGAGGTCGGGCTCTTCCAGGTTCAGCGTGTGACCGGACTTCGGCAGGACGACGAGACCGCTGCGGGGAATGCTGCGCTTCAGCCACAGGCTGGTCTCGAGACAGCCGTCGTCCTCGTCGCCCGCGAGGATCAGCACCGGCGCTGCGATGCCGGAGAGCTCCGCTTCGAGCGAGTACAACGACGGGCGCTGCCGCTGCACGCCGCGCATCGTGCGCACCGCGCCATCCACGGCGTGCTCCCCCAACTCGCGCACGAGCTGCTCCCACCCGCGAGGGTCCTTGTTCCGGAACTGCACCCGCGCCGGCCCGGACAGGTACTGTCGAGCGAAAGACTCGATCCCCGACTCTTCGATCAACCGGGCGATCGCCTCGCTCTCCTTGCGGAAGCGCGGCGCCTCCGAGGGATGGGCTCCATAGCCCGTGCCCGCGATCACCAGCGATCGAACGCGCGCGGGATGCTGCATCGCCAGGTGCAGTCCGGCGAAGCCGCCCATGGAGATCCCGATCATGTCCGCCGCCTCGACCCCGAGTCCATCGAGCACGGCGACCGCGTCGTCGACGGCGCGCTGCTGCGAGTACGCGCCGGCATCGGCCGGCACCTGTGACGGCGGGTAGCCCCGCGCCGCGTAGGTGATGCAGCGATGGCTTCGCGAGAACCGCCGAATCTGCGGCTCCCAGCTTCGATGATCGCCGGCGTACTCGTGAACGAAGAGGATGGCATCGCCGCCGCCTACGGATTCGGCATGGAGCTCCACGCCGTCGGATGCGACGACTGCTTGTACCGACGTCTCATGCATCGCGACCGGCCCTCAGTCCCGCGCCCGGATCGTCAGCGCGGGGTTCTGCGTGAAGAAGTTGTGCGGCATGAGGTGAATGGTCTTCCAGTCGGTCGACATCACCGGCCAGTCCTCCGCCCGCGGGAGGTGGTGGAACCCGGCGGTGAACCACGTCACCACGTCTTTGCCCTGCAACGGCCGATCCGCCTTCACCCACTCGGCCAGCGTGTCCGAGCCGTCGCTCTGCATCGGGAACTCGCCGCCGGCATAGCGCTGGGCCGGGTCGTGGACGGTGTTCCAGATCGTGTGCTCGATTATAGGCGTTGCGCTTCATCGGCGGGTCGGCGGCGAAGTCGAAAGGGCCGTAGGCGACGTTGCCGTGATGGATCATGTAGGCGGGGTGGTGGCCCAGCCGCGTGCGCTCGGCCTCGTTCACGACCAGGAAGTACTTCGGCGCCATCGCGCTCAAGGTGTAGCGCGCGTCCAGCTCGGAGGCCGGGGCCGAGCGTTTCACCGTCCAGAAAGAGCGGCGCGGGCTGTTCGCCGCCGGCTGCCCGGCCACCACCTCCAGGACGGCGGGATGATTGACCGGGCCGTCGACGTCGAAGTCCAGACGGAAGTTGAAGTAGTGGTCGTGGAACGGCGCCACGAGGTTGGGCGCCACCAGCGTGCCGTGGGCGGTGTCGGCGGCGGCGGTCGCGTCCTGCATCGAGGTGGAGGCGACGCCCTTGACCGCATCCTGGCCGGTCGCGCCGATCTTGATGAGGATCTCGCCGTTCTGCCGGAAGCGGTAGTCCATCAGGTAGTCGTAGTTGCCGACGACCGAGGCGCTGCGCACCACCAGCTCGGTATCGGGCCGGCCCTCGGCGGGCACGAAGGTGGATTCGCCCTGCGCGAACACCTCGAAATGGCGCCAGGCCGGATCGCCGATGGTGCGCTCGAACACGCAGATCGCGTTCGGGATCTCCAGCGGCCTGCCCTGGTCGTCGTTGACGAGCGCCGGCAGGAACGTGGCGTGGCCGGGGCAGTCGACCCCGGCCGTCAACGGGGTCAGGAACAGGCCGAAGCCGTACTCGCCGCTGTCCATGTAGGTGCGGAAGTACCAGCCCGCGGACGGGTCCATGTAGGGCACGAACACCTCGGAGAGATGCGCCTGGTAGAGCACCGGGCGCCAGCGCTCGCCGTCGCGCACGTCGATGTTCGAGAGCACGATGCCCGGGCGCTTGTCGACGCGCAGGCGGAAGCGCCAGATGTCCCATTCGATGCGCGAGCCGGTGACGGCATATCCGGGGCCGCCGGCCTGGGTCAGATGGACCGGGCTGGGCGCCGGGCGCAGCGGCCGTCGCGCGGCGACCTCGTCCGGGGTGTAGCCCCAGTCGTCCTCCGGCACCGGCACGATGCCCTCGTCCACCACGCCGGTCGCCTCGCCTCGCAGCAGGTCGACGACCGCGAACAGGCCCTCGATCGGCTTGGCGTAGTAGTTCGAGCCGGTCGGATTGACGTAGCAGGGCACCTTCATCAGGCGCGTGCCCTCGTACTCCGGGGTCAGGTAGTTGCCGGCGGTCAGCGGCAGGCAGAACACGTCGCCGGGGGTCAGGCCGCGCCGTGCCAGCCCGGCGATCATCTCCGGGTGCTCGAGGGCGGCGGTCATGGCGCCGGTGAACTCCTCGAACAGCACCATCGGCTGGCCCGCGGCCGGTCCGGCGGTCTCGACCGCGCCGCTCGTGATGTCGACGACGGCGGTGCGAAAGCCGGTCTCGTTCAGGAGGTGCACCAGGGCGCGGCGCGGTTCGGGATCTCCCTCCGACCAAGCGAGCACGTCGGCCTTGGGCGGCTCGATCAGCTCGATCAGCGGGTACCTGGTCGCGTCGTTCGCCTCACCCGCCGCGCGCAGGATCTCCGTGACGCGCAGCATTTCCGCCCCGGTCAACCCGTCGAGCGGATGGGCGATCGCCAAAGTGGGCGCGAGCGCGAAGGCGGCAAGCGCGGTTGCGAAGCGGGTTGCGGTCATGGAAGCCTCCGGTCGGTCTCTCGTCCCGTAGTCCGTCGCCCCATCCTAACGACTTGCCGCGTCTTTACCACCCTGTTGGTGGTATAACGGCGGCACGGGCGGCCACGCGGTCTGCAGGCGCCTTCTGACGGCGCCGGGGAGTTGCGATCATGTCGAAGGGAACTCGCGGCGGCGGCGCGGCGGCAGGGATCCGGGTGGCGGTCGTTGTACTGATCGTGATGGGCGGCTCCTTCGGCGAACCGGGTGTCCGGCCGGGGAGCGTCGCGGCGGCGGCGCAGGCCCCGGGCGCGGACGGAGGATATACGGCGGAGCAGTCCGCGGCCGGGTGGACGGTGTATGCCCGGCAGTGCGGGGAGTGCCATGGAGAGGCGCTGGACGGGGCGGAAGCGCCGCCCCTGAACGGGGTGGATTTTCTGAACGGCTGGGCCGGCCAGACGACGGACGAGCTGTTCGCGTACTTGCGGGAGGCGATGCCGCCCGGCCTCGGCGGATCGCTCGGCGATCAGGTCTACCTGAACCTAGTCGCGTACATCCTGGACGCGAACGGCGCCCGGCCGGGAGACGCGCCGCTGACGGCCGACGCGGCGGTCACGATCGGCGACGCGGCGGACATCGCCGAGGCGCGGCGTGCGGCGGAGGAAGGCGAGCTGCCCCGGCGGCGACCGTCCCGTTTCGTCAACCGGGAGGTGCCGCACGAGCTGACTCCGGTGACCGACGCGCTGCTCGCGGACCCGCCTCCCGGCGACTGGCTGAGCTGGCGCCGGACGCGCGACAGCCACGGCTACAGTCCGCTCGATCAGATCACGGGCGACAACGTCGGCCAACTGCAGCTCGCCTGGACGCTGGCGATCCGCGAGGGGAACAACCAGACCACACCGCTGGTGCACGACGGGGTGATGTTCCTGGTCAGCCCGGGGAACGTGGTGCAGGCGATCGACGCGCTCACCGGCGACGTCATCTGGCAGTTCCGGTGGCCGCTGCCGGAGGATGCGCCGCAGCGGGCGGCGACCCGCACGCTGGCGCTCTACGGCGACAAGGTCTACCTGGCCACCCACGACGCGGCGCTCGTCGCGCTCGACGCGCGGACCGGCGCCGAGGTGTGGCGCGCCGTGAAGGCGGACTACACGCAGGGGTTCCGCCAGAACTCCGGGCCGGTCGTCGCCAACGGCGTCGTCGTCTCCGGCATGAACGGCTGCAACCGTTACAAGGAGCAGACCTGCTTCATCACCGGGCACGACCCGGACTCCGGCGAGGAGCTGTGGCGCACGTCCACGATCGCGCTGCCGGGCGACCCCAACGACGCGTCGTGGGGCGACACGCCGCCGTATCTGCGGGCGGGCGGCGACTCGTGGATCCCGGGCAGCTACGACCCGGAGCTCGGCCTCTTCTACATCGGGACGGCGCAGGCGAAGCCGTGGGTGGCGGCGAGCCGCGGAATGACTACGCGGCAGGATGCGCTCTACACCAACTCGACCCTGGCCTTGAATCCTAGCACCGGGCAGGTCCAGTGGTACTTCCAGCACGCGCCGGGCGAGACGCTCGACCTCGACATCGTCTACGAGCGGGTGCTGGTCGACGCCGACGACGAGCGGTGGCTCTTCACGATCGGGAAGGACGGCATCCTATGGAAGCTGGACCGGCGGACCGGCGCGTTCGTCGACCTGCGCGAGACGGTCTACCAGGACGTCTTCGAGTCGATCGACCGGACCACCGGCGAGCTGACCTACCGGCAGGACATCCGTGACGCCGACGTCGGCGACCGCGTGCCCGCCTGTCCCAGCCTGCTCGGCGGGCACAACTGGCAGGCGTCGGCGTATCACCCCGGCGCCGGCGCGCTCGTGATTCCGCTCCACCAGGCGTGCATGTACCTGACCGGGCGCGAGGTGGAGTTCGTGGAGGGGGGCGGCGGAACGGCGGGCCGCTCCGAATTCCGCGAGATGCCCGGCAGCGACGGCAACGTGGGCAAGCTGGCCGCTTACGACGTGCGGACGATGGAGGAGCTGTGGAGCCGCGAGCAGCGCGCCCCCTTCCTGACGTCGACGCTGACGACGGCCGGCGGCCTCGTCTTCGCGGGCGATGCCGACCGCTACTACCGGGCGTTCGACATCCGGACCGGGGAGATTCGCTGGGAGACCCGCCTCGGCGCCGCGGCGCACGGCTATCCCATCACCTACGAGGTGGCGGGCCGGCAGTTCCTCGCCGTCCCGGCCTCGCTCGGGGGCGCGTTCCGGGGCCTCACCGCGCAGCTCAGCCCGGAGATTTTCCAGCCGGAGGGAGGCAACGCGCTCTACGTCTTTGCCCTGCCGGAGTGACGCGACGTCGGGGCCGGATCCGCGCATGGCCAAGATCGCCTGCGGCTCCGGTTGCCGCCCAACCAAGCCTGACTAGGATTCTGCACCGTTCTACGGCGCAGAATCCTAGCCGATGATCTCGACCAGACCATCGACAACCGCAGCCAGCTCCTCCTCGGAAGCCCGTCCGAGCCGTCCGCCGATGCGTTCGACCGACAGCGTGCGGACCTGGCTGATCTTGACCCACGAGCGCTTGGGGAGTCCTGGCGTACTGAGCTGCAGGGTGAGGGGGAAACCTGCGCGGGGCTCCTGACTTGTGAGGACCGCCGCTATCACGGTGCCGGATCGTTCGTTGAAGATGTCGTGGCTGAGGACTACGACCGGGCGCTTGCCGGCCTGTTCGTGACCGCGTACCGGGTTCAGGTTCGCCCAGCGGATGTCGCCCCTCAGTATTCGGGCCACGAGTCACCCTCGAGGCCTTCATCCGCGAGGCGCTGTTCCAGGGCCGGGTCCAGCTTGGCGCATTCGGTCGCCAGCCGAGTGCGGGCGAGCCGACCGAGCTTTTCGGCAAGGGCCGACTCGACCGCCTGGCTTCGGTTGGGGAAGCGCCGTTCGGACACAAGGGTGTCCACCTGATCCAGCAGTTCGGCATCGAGCGTGAGGGCGACCTTGGCTTTAGGCATCGTCGCACGCAAGTATGATATTTCATCATACCACTTCACCATTCCGGGACCACGCCGCAGCCCGGTGGCCCACATGTAGCGAACCATCTTCAGTCCGCACCGGCCCCTGCAAGCGAGGCGAAGCAGAAGCGGGACTATGATGGAGGTGGAGGCCGGATGTGCCGGCCCGCCGCGATCAGATGCCCTTCAGGTCGGGTCTTCGTCGCCGTCACCGTCAGCGGCGCGCTGCTGCTGGCAGCGTTGCTGATCAACCAGGCGCGGCCGGAATCGGAGCTCCGGCAGCCGCTGCCGGAGCTGGTGCGGGCAACCGGACGGTGCGCGCAGTGCCACCGGGAGGAGACCGCGGCGGTCGTCCACCAGTTCGAGCGCAGTGAGCACAGCCGCGCCAACATCACCTGCTACGACTGCCACCAGCCGGGCGACGGGCAGGAGACGTACGACCACTACAACTTCCGCCTCGCGCGGGACGTCACCTCCCTGAACTGCCGGGGCTGCCACCGCACGGAGTACGAGCAGTTCGCGCGCAGCCGGCACGCCCTGCCGGCGTGGGCCGCCGTCAGCGGGACGAGCGGGATGTCGCCCGAGCAGCTCGCCTTCGGGGAGCAATACCATCCCGGCGCGGTCGACCGTCCCGCCAACGCGCTGGCCAGTCTGGAAGGCGCGGCGGCGACCCAGACCGGTTGCCTCGGCTGCCACCGGATCGGCCAGCCCAACCGCGACGGCTCCATCGGAAGCTGCACGGAATGCCACTCGCGGCACTCGACGTCCATCGCGCTGGCCCGCGAGCCGCAGACCTGCGGGCAGTGCCACATGGGTCCCGACCACGCGCAGGTGGAGATCTACACCGAGTCGAAGCACGGCGCGCTGTTCGCGGCGCAGCGCACCTCGCTCAATCTGAGCGCCGAACCCAAGCGGTTGACCACCGCGGACATGCCGATCCCCACGTGCGCGACCTGCCACCTGAGCGGCCTGGACGGGCTGAAGGTGACCCACGATACGACGGAGCGGCTGTCCTACTGGCTGTTCGCGCCGGTCTCCGAGCAGCGCCCGGGGTACGCCCGCGCCCGGACCGAGATGCAGGAGACGTGTCTCCGTTGCCACGCCTCGTCGAGCGTCGCGCGCTTCTACGAGGAGGCGGAGGCCGTCCTTGCCGCGACCAACGAGCGGGTCCGGGAAGGACAGGCACTGATGGCCGCGCTGCGCGCCGAAGGGCTGCTGACGGCGGAGCCGTTCGACGAGCCGATCGAGTTCCTGTACTTCGACTTCTGGCACTACTTCGGGCGCACCACCAAGCACGGCGCATTCATGGGTGGGGCCGACTTCGTGCAGTGGCACGGCAACTACGAGCTGCTGCTCAAGCTCACCGAGCTCGAGGACATAGCCGCCGACCTGCGGGACGCGCGTGCGGATCGCTGAGCGGGAACCGCGTAGTCTGCGCCAGTCCCATCTACTGCGGCGGCTCCTCGGACCCAGTGGCAGGAGGGCGCTGCTCGAGGCCTTCGTTCTCGCGAACTTCGCCTTCCTGGTCCTGGACGTCTTCCTGGCCCACTCCGTCAACGCCTTCCGTCACTGGGCGGAGTGGATCCCCTTCGCCTTCTCGATCGCCGCGACGCTGCTGCTGGCCCCGGCGCTGCCGGGGGCCGGTCGCACCATGCCCGGGTCCTACGCGCACCGCGTCGGACTCGTGGTCGGCTTCGGCTCCATCGCGCTCGGCATGGCCGGCGTCGTCTACCACCTGGAGAGCCAGTTCTTCTCGCAGTGGACCATTCGCAGCCTCGTGTACACGGCGCCGTTCGCCGCCCCGCTCGCCTACGCCGGCCTCGGCTTCCTGCTGCTGGTCAACCGCATGGTGCCGCGCGAGACCGACGAGTGGGACTGGTGGGTGGTGTTCTTCGCCCTCGGCGGCTTCCTCGGCGTGTTCGTCCTGGCGCTTTGCGACCACGCGCAGAACGGGATCTTCCACGCCAGCGAATGGTGGCCGGTGGCCGCGAGCGCGCTGGCGGCAGGCTTCCTGTCGGTCGCTCTGGTGGACCGGCGCGGCGCGTTCCCTATCATCTGCTTCGGCGTGCTCGCGCTGCAGGCCGTCGTAGGCCTGCTCGGCTTCTACTTCCACGTGGCCGCCGACGTCAACGGGTTGTCGGCCAGCCTGTTCGAGAACTTCGTGCACGGCGCGCCGCCCTTCGCGCCGCTGCTGTTCGTCGACCTCGGGGTCCTGGCCGCGATCGGGCTGAGCGCTGCCGCCGCCGGGTATCCGGGTCGCGGAGGTCCGTCCTGATGCACCGCCTGCTGAAGATCGAGTGGGACGCCGTCGCCGGCGTGCTGGCCGCGGTCACCGCGATCGTGCTGCACTTCCTCCACGTGATCGAGACCGAAGTGCTGTCGATGATCACGCTCGTGCTGATAGCGGCGATGTTCCTGCGGCTGCTCAGGTCGGAACACGGGCAACGGCGCATCGCGGCCGGCGTGGATCGCGGCGAGCTCCTGCTGGGCCAGCTCGCCCGGAGCGCGACGCCGCCGGACGTGCTCGTCATCGGCCCCCGGGAGCTTCGTCAGGCGAGCACCGAGTTCTCTCGCGGCGCCAGGGGCGACATGGTCTGGTTCAACGTCTGCCTGTCGATGTTCGAGCGGCAACCGCTCTTCGATGCGCTCCTGCTTCCGGCCATCGAGAATCCGTCCGTCACCGCCATCACCTTCGTGCTGGACGAACGGCAGCGCCCGAAATGGGAGCGCGACGTCTGGCCCAAGGTCGTAGCGTGCGGCGGTGCCGGCAAGGTCGCCCAGCCGGTGTGGTCCAGCCTCCCGGAGGACGTCTCGTTCATCCTGGCGGACACGCAGCCGAGCGGCGCCACGGAATGCCTGCTGAGCTTCTGGGGCGAGCCCTTCATGTCACGCCGGGTCGGTCGCGACGTGCCGCGCTACATCTTCCACGTCACCGGACACTCCGAGTTGATCGAGCGCCTGGTGGAGCTGGGCCGGGAACACCGGCTGTCGGGGTAAGCCGGGCGTGCGGGTGCGGACCTCACTCGTCCTCCCCCAGGTGACCCAACAGACCCCACACGAACACGCCGACGCCGATCAGACCGACGACAAGACCGACCGGCAGCATGACCATCGTCACCCCCAGACCGAGGCCGAAGACCATCAGGACGAATCCGACAACCACGGCCACCACGTGGCCGAGGACCAGTTGGGCCGTCTCGAGCCACCGCCGCCCTCGACCCGCTCGTTGTGTCGCCATCGCAATCCAGTCAGTACCTGCCGATCGCCTCGAAGTCGATCTCGACGGTCGGTTCCTGCTCCTGAACCGAGAACTTGATGAACCCCGTTTCGGCCAGCCTGATCAGCTCCCGATAGAACGTGCGAGCCGTGACGTTCCTGTACACCCCCGTGACGTACGGCGCTCGGCGAAGCGCCGAGTACTCGATTTTCCGTGAAGGTTCCTCGGCGAAGGGATCGATCGGCTCCGTTTCGTGCAGAAGGAAGTCCAGGAGGCCGTATTCCCTCTGGTTGATGACTCGACGGCGCTTGCCCGCCCGCTGGTTGAACGCCCGAACCAGAGTGGCCCGGTAGACGACGCGGTTCAGCTTCGTCTTGATGAAGTTGTTGATGCCCTTCAGCTCGGCTGCGAACCCCTCCACGCCGAACGCCACGAACGCGTGCAGGTCGAACGGCTGCGTGCGCCGGCTCTCCTGCAGCAGCCGTTTGTACTCCTCCCCATGGCGGTAGAAGTAGTTCGACAGGCCATAGAATCCGAATACGTTGTACTCGCCCTGGAAGAGAATGCCGGCTTCGACCAGCCGGGACACCCGGCCGTTTCCGTCCCCGAACGGGTGAATCGTGACAAGGAAGAAGTGCGCCAGCAGGGCTCGCACCACGGGGTGTTGCGCCATGAAGGGTCGGGAGTTCACGAACTCGACGAACCGATCGACGAGCCCGGACACGTCCTGCGGCGGCGCTCCCCGATGCACGCCGCCCAGCGCTTCCGTCCCCACGACGACGGACCGCATTCGCAGCCGACCGGGAAGGTTGTCCGTCTCGTCGGACCCCTCCGTGATCAGCTCGTGCATCCGCAGGACATCGGAGCGGCGCAACGGAGCGGCCGTGGGGGTGAATCGCTGGCGGACCCAATCCTGCGCCCGGCCGGCGTTCTGCACCTGGCGCTGGTCCCTGGACGTAGTGGCAGGAGCCGTCGACTTGGCTGCCAGCAGGTCCATCTGCCGGCTCACCTCGGCCTCGGACAGCGGATTGCCCTCGAGGGCGGTCGTTCCGTGAACTGCGCGTACGCGGTTCAGCCGGTCCAGTTGCGTCTTCCAGTCGGGCGGCAGCACCAAGTTGAGCGCCGCTTCCCGGGATGCCTCGATCCGGATCAGGCTCTGGATCAGGGCATCGAGGCGCAGCCGGTACTCGAAACTGAATCGCTGCCAGTCCATGACGCCAATTGTGACATGTTTTTCGACATGGCATATAGCCATGCAAGCTGCTGTAAATATGCGACTTGCGCCCCGCAAGTCACTTTTCATGGTGCGTTTCTCGACCGCCTGTACGGCCGGCCGCGGGGATGGGCGGGAGAGGTGTGAAGATCACGGCCGACACGAACATCCTGGTCTAACGTCGGCTGTGCGCCCACGTCTACGGGTCGGCGTGAGGAGGCTCAACCCCGGAACCACGCCGCGAACGACAGCGTTCGCACCCGCCGGGCGATGCTGCGCCGGGTGGCCGGGAACCACGCCAACTCGCGGCCGGCGCCGTCCCGGGACTGCGCGGAGCGGGCGCGGATGCCGCGCAGACGCTCGGCCTTCGCGCGCGCGCCGACCGGCTGGCAGCGAGCGTGCGGGACCGGCGTGCCGTCCTCGTCGAGAGGGTAGGTGGCGGGCAGACCGGCGGCGCGCACGCCGGCTGTCGAGTGCGTGTCGCAGACGATCTGGCGGTCCGGCAAGATACAGCCGATCAGCACCGGGCCCGTGTCGTCGCGGAGATCCTCCGGTTCGTACGGCCAGCCGGCGAGGAAAGCGCAGAGGTTCAGACGCGCCGTCCCGAGGTCCTCGTTGAGGTAGAGCACCCGAAAGCTGCCCGGCGGGTTCCAGCGTCCGCCGTGTCGCCGCGCGAAGTCCGGGTCGAGCGGGTCACTCCAGGACGGGTCGGCGATACGCCACCAGACGTGAGCAGCGGGAACCGCTTCGCGTTGCAACGCCACGGTCAGGCATGGACCCGGTCGAACCGGAACATGTCACGGCACGCGGCCAGCACCGCGCGCGTATCGCCCCGCGCCAGCAGGTCCACCAGCGACACGCCATCGAGGGCCGGAATCGGGCGGCGCACCACCGCCGGGATCCGATCGCGCTTGAGATGGTGCACGAGCAGGTCGGTGGCGGCGGCCAGATCCGCCACCGCACCGGCGCGCTCCGGGGGCACGCCGCGCCGCCGCCATTTCCCGACCGCCTGACGGCTTACGCCGAACAGGCGGGCCGCCTCGGCTTGGCTCAGGCCCCATGTCTCGGTCGTTCGCCTGAAGGCGTCGACCGCGCGACGACGGTCGAGGCCGGCGACGAAGGCGTCGAGCCAGCCGCCGTCGTGTCGATGCGCCGTGAACGTCCGCTCGGCCGCTTCTTCCGGATCGGCCACGCCAGCCGCCGGCGAGATGTTCCCGCCTTCCAACCCCATGCTGCAACCGTATGTTAACCGCTACCGTACGTCAACCGCGTAGCGAGTGACGCTGGCCGTTGCGGCCGGCGCGAACGCCGTCGCCTGCTCCCGTGAGCATTCGACGGCAGGGCTCTATCATTCCCGCACATGGACCCGCTGACCGTCGCTCTGCTCTGCAGCGTGGCGTTTGCGTCAGCCGTGCTGTCCGCGATGGTCGGCCTGGCTGGGGGGAGCGTGCTGCTGGCCGTGATGCTGTTGTTCTTCGAGCCGGCCGCCGCCATTCCGCTGCACGGTGTGATCCAACTGATCTCCAACGGTACGCGCACCGTCGTGCAGGGGCGCCACGTGGCGTGGAGGGTCGTCGGCTGGTACTCGCTGTTCCTGCTGCCGCTGGCGCTGGCCGGGGCGCGCGTGGCGCTTGCCATCCCGGCTGCGCTCGGCACGACGCTGATCGGCGTATTCGTGCTGGTGGCCACGTTGCGACCCGGTTGGCTGCGAATTCGTCCCGCCGGCGCGCGTGGCGAGGCGCGCCGCTTCGCGCTGCTGGGCGGCGTCGCCGGTTTTCTGGGCAGCCTGATCGGGGTGGTCGGGCCGCTCGTCGCGCCGTTCTTTCTGCATCTCGGCCTGTCGCGGCGGGGCGTCGTGGGAACCGCGGCTGCGTGTCAGGGGGCAGGACATCTGGCGAAGATCGCGGCGTTCGGCTGGGTGGGCTTTTCGTACCGCGAGCACCTCGGGCTACTGCTGGCGATGTCCATGCTGGTGATTGCCGGTACGGCGGTCGGCAGCCGACTGCTCGATCGTTTCGATGAGGTTGTCTTCACGAGCCTCTACCGCACCGTCCTGGTTCTCGTCGCGTTGCGCCTGGTGTCGAGCGCGATGTGGATGCACGACGTCGCTGCGACTCCGGAGTAGGAGAGCATGTTGCCGAGCGCGAGGAACCGACAGAAACTGGACTCGGGTCGACCGCAAGATGTTGTGGTCGCCGGCGGCATCGTCAACCCAACAGCGTGCGCTTGTGCTCACCGACGTCAAGGCGCGTCGCTTCGCTCCGCCCCCGCTCCGCGGGGCTGACGGCCTTGACGCCGGCTCCGCGCACGGCTCGTCCAGACTGGCTCTTGCCGACGATGCTCACTCATACACCCCCTACATGTTGTGGTCGACGTCCTGTCCAGAATGACGCTCTTTCGGGCGACCGTTGACAGAGCATCCTCCTTCCTCGCAGCACCGGGCCGGCTCGTGCGCTGCAAGCCCAGGGACAAAGGTCGTTTCGGCGCCATGAAGGGAAAGATCAAGATCACCGACGCCTTCTTCGAGCCGCTGCCGGAAGCGGAATTGAGGCTGTGGGAGGGTCGATAGAACCGTGCGAAGCCTGCTCGACACGCACGCGTTTCTACGATAACTGGCCGGCAATCCGCGACTGGTACGAGTATCTGGGAGAACTCGCTCAGAAGATCGAGACAGCCGAGGTCGTTGACTGCGTCAGTCGTCTCCACGGAATCCCCATTGGACATCTTCCTTCATGAACGCGTCGGTCAACTCCGGCGCGTGGGACTCGAGGAAACGCCGAAGGGCTTCCGCCAGCAGTTCGTCCATATCGGTCGCGCAGCCTTCGGCGACGAACGCTCGTGCTTGGTCGGCAAGCACGGCCGGCAACTCGGCTTCGACACGGACTTTCTCCATGTCGGGAGAATAGCAGCCGACCCCGGGCGTCGTCGGTTGGTCGTCGAGGTGGATGGCGAGCGCGTACGTCTGCAAGGCGGTGCCTGTGTTGGCGCACTATTCGTGGACATCGGCGTATTGCCCTCATCGACTATCGCGCCCGGCGGGCTTCTTCGACGGGGCGTCCTGGTCCAGCGCGGCAATGCCGGTCAGAGCCACCGGAGGCCGGTCCGGAAACTCCGCCACCAGGCTCAGCTTGCCCCCCATGGCCTCGACGTATCCGCTGAGGGTGGACAGCAGCAAGTCGCTGCGCTGTTCGATACGGGACACGTTCTCCTGGTTGATCCCGAGTTTTCTGGCGACCCGCACCTGCGTCTGCTTCCGGGCCTTGCGCAGGTCCCGCAGAGACATCTCCTCGGCGATCAGCGCCAGGGCCCGTTCCTCGACCCTCTTCCGGCGATCCGGGGGGAGCCTCTCCATTCTTTCCGTCAAGGTCGTCATCTTGTCCTCCTGTCCTCTTCCAGCTCACCGAGATGTTGAGCGAAGCGCTCGTCGGCCTTCTTGATGAGCTGTCTGTAGAAACGTCGCTCGCCGATTCCCGATTTGTCGCCGGCGACTAACAGGATGGCCTTGCGCTCGGGGTCGAAGGCGAACGCGACCCGCCAGACGCCGCCGGCGCCAGTGAAGCGCAGCTCCTTCATGTTGGCGTGCCGCGAGCCGTTCAGCGTGTCTACCCGCGAGCGTCCCAGCGCAGGTCCGAACATCTCGAGCACCTTTGCTTGCGCGAGCAGCTCATCCTGCACTTCAAGGGCCAGTGCCTCGAATTCCGGGTCGAACGCCGGATGGAAGTCGACTTTCCAAGCCACGGACATAATATGCTATACAGGGCATATGGCGTCAAGCGCATTCTAGCAGATCCGCCTCTGGTCGCCTCGGCCTCACTGCCTGACTTCCCGCACCTCAACGCTTGTCCGACGTCCGCCTGGTCGCCTTCCGATGTCCATCCTGTAGTGCGATACTTGGCGAATTCTTCCAGGAGCTGCGCTGACGGGAGCGGCTATGGCGAGCCGGGACGACATCCTCACCATTTCCCGGGTGGCCGCCGGCGATGCTCGCCCGTCGGGGCTGCACGCCAAGATGATCGCCGTCGAGCACGGTTGGCGCGTGACGTGGTCGGTCGGCTCCGCGAACCTGACCGCGGCGGCGCTCAACGGCAGCAACGTCGAGATGATGGCGTCCGTTACGGGCAAGAAGGGGGGCGCCAGCGGTCGCGGCATCGGTCACTTCCTCGACGGCGGCTTCCTGAAGTTGTGCGTGCCGTACCAGAGGGTCGAGCAAGAGGCCGAGGATCCGCGCGTGAGTGACGCGCGGGCGCGGCTCGAAGCGGCATGCGACGCCCTCGTCGACGCCGACCTGCGCGTAGTCTGCGTTCCCGGGGAGCACCTCTGGACGTTGACGATCGACGGCGGCGTGGTTTCGCCGGGCGACGATATCGAAGTCGCAGTCTGGCCCGTCTCCGTTGCCGAGGATCAGGCCCTGGGCCTGGACGAGCCGTTGCGCTGGAGGCTGCCTGTCGCCCGCCTGACGGCATTCATCGCGTTTCGGTTGCGCGTCGCCGTGCGCGGCGTGGACGACATTCGCATGGCCTTGCGGCTTCCGGCCGAGGGAATGCCCGCCGACCGCATGCACCACGTGCTCAGGGGGCTGCTGGACAGCCCGGAGAAGTTCCTCCGGTTCCTGCGGGCGTTGCTGGGCGGGCTCGACCAGTTGTCCGGGTGGGTAGAGGACGAAGGACAAGGAGACGGCGCCGCCCCCTGGGGAGTCGGCGGCGGCGGCGAGACCCTGCTCGACGACCTCGTCCGCACCGCCTCCAGAGACCCTGATCGGCTCAAGCCGGTCCGCCGCCTCATCGACGACCTGCGGAAGACGGAGGAAGGGCGGCGCATCGTGCCGGACGAGCTGTTCGCGGTCTGGACGGCCGTCGAGGAGGCGCTCACCCGGGAGCCGCAGCCATGAAGAGACCATCCGTCGAGGCGAGCCTCAGGCCGCTCAAGCCGTTCCAGCTTCGCACGGTAGAGCATGCCTTCCATCGTCTGTTCAAGGCGAAGGACGGCACCGGGCGGTTCCTGGTGGCCGACGAGGTAGGCCTCGGCAAGACGCTGGTGGCCCGTGGCATCATCGCCCGCGCCATCGATCACCTCTGGAACGACGTCGAACGGATCGACATCGTCTACATCTGCAGCAACGGCAGCATCGCGCGCGCCAATCTCCCCAAGCTGCAGGTGGGCGGGGCGGAGCAACGGTCGTTCGCGTTGGCGACCCGCCTGGTGATGCTGGCCACGGAGCTGGCGCATCGGGAAGGCGAATCGAGGCTCGCCGACAGCAAGCTCAATTTCGTCAGCTTCACGCCCGGCACCTCGTTCAACATGGGGCACTCGGCCGGCCGGGGCCGGGAGCGGGAGGTGCTGTTTCAACTGCTCGATCCGTTGGTGGGACCGCGCACTGCGCTCATGAATCTCCTGCAGGGAGGGATCACCAGGAGAGACAGATGGCGCTCGCGGCTGGAGAACTACCCCCGGCCCATCGACGACACCATACGGCAAGGCTTCGAGGCGGCGTTCCATGAGGAGACGGACCTCCAGGGCAGGCTCCGCGAGTTCCTCGCCACGTGGTTCCGGCGCTATCGGTCATGGCCGGCCGAAGCGCGGCACCCGCGAGATCGGGTCATCTCCGACCTGCGCCGCATGATGGCCGGCGCGTACGTCCGCGCTCTGGAGCCCGATCTGGTCTCCTGGACGAGTTCCAGCGCTTCAAGTCGCTGCTGGGCACGCAGGGGGCCGAGCGCGATGCCGCGGCGGATCTGGCCCAGGAGCTGTTCCAGGCCGCGGCGCACGACGGCAAGCGAGTGCGCACGCTTCTGCTTTCCGCGACCCCGTACAAGCTCTACACCGCCGACGCGGAGATCGAGCACGAGGAGCACTACCAGGATTTCCTCGCCACCATCGTTTGGGTCTACGGTCACCTCGTTCAAATTACCGTTCTTGAGCAGGGCGACATACAGCGAACATGATCGAGCTTGGCAATTCAGCGACTTCTTGGGATTGAACTCGATGTCCGTGAAGGCATCGAATGCAGCGAGCGCGACATCGATCCTCGCGTCTCGTTCGGCCAGCTCTCGTAGCGCTCCGATGTAGAGCCAGTCGTAGAACGCCGTCTTCGGGGTGAGTTCCCAATCACGGCCCTCGAACCGGAACCCGGTGAGGTGATCGCTTTGGACAGTTGCTTCAATGTGTTGTTGACCTCACGACCGGATTGCATCGAGTACAGATGGGTAAACGGGGCCTCGGGTCGCAAATACCTTCGATCCCTGAAAGGCCGCCTCAAGCAGTATCGGATCGGGCCGATCGTGCAGGGTAACGGCGGACGGGCTCGAGGCGGTCCGGGTCTCTGGACGCTGTTTGGCCGAAGACCACAGCGGCCTTGTTCTTGGCAACCAGCTTGAACGGGACGATAAAACGGTCATTGAATAGGCCGATCGCGGCTTCCCAATAAGTGCTCTCGCTCCGTGCCTTGTATTCGTTTAGCGGGTGATTCCTCAACAAATACGAGCAGAAATGGGTTGGGGACTCTTGAAGTCCCGAACGGCAACGGAGCTGTGAACTGCATCGGTTCTATTGGTGCTTTACCCCTGCGCGTGACGATACCTGCCTGGGTCGGTCGCAGTTGAAGCGACCGTCTCGGGGTTGCCGGTCTTCACGTCTCTCGCGAGGGTGCGATGCCGCCCACCCTCAGGCGGGCGGCGGGGGGAGCCCGAAGGCGTCGGGGACGACGGGACCGGTGGCGCGCAACATCGTGGCGATCAGCGGAGGCAGATCGAGGTCGCGTTGGCGGGCGGTGCGCACGACGCTGGCCAGCACCTGCTGGCTGTCGGCGCCGTGGCGGGTGCGGTTGCCACCGCAGACCTTTCGGATAACGACGGCGGGACGGATGGCCTGTTCGGCGCGCCAGTTGGTCGCGTCGACCGACAGGTCCCACAAGAAGAGAAAACACGGCAGCGAATTCGGTGGCCAGATGCCGGGCAAAGCGCTCGGTGTCGTCCAGCGGTGGCGGTGCGTCAATCAGCCGACCGAGCTGGGCCACGAGTCGGCCGCGGACCGATGCCAGACCGTGCTCGCTCAACTCGCCGTCGTTGCAGCGGTCACGCACGGCAAGGCCCGTCTGCAAGACCGCTTGCACCTGCCCGGCCCAGAGACTGTCGGGATGATCTTCCTGCAGTTCCTTGCATCGTCGGAGCAGGTGATTCAGACAGGATTGGTGCAGCGCGGCTCGGTAGCAGCGATACGACACCCACCCATCGCGCACGAGCACCCCGTCGAAGTCGGCCCCCAGAACCGTGGTGGCATCGTCGAACCCGCGGCCGGGGCAAATGGCGTAGACCGTCGTCTCCGGGGTAACGAACGCCCACAGCCAGTGGCTGATGGCACCCACCCGCCACCCGGTTTCATCCGGCGTGACCACCGGCGAGTTGCGGACCTGCTCGCACAGCGCCGTGTAGGTCGGCGCGGCGTCGCGGGCCGTGCGGTGCAGCAGGTGAGAGAGGCCGCCCGGCGTCACCTGCAGGCCGAACGTGGTCCGCAGCACGTGGGCGACCTTTGCCAGCGGTACGCCCATCTCGGTGTGCAACTCGACGACCAGCGCCACGACGCCGGGGCCCAGTTGCGCACCGGCCGCGCCCAGCGCATCCGAGGTCTGCAGCGCGTGGCGGCCCTGCACGCGCCGCTGACACTGCGAGCAGTGACCCACCTCGATGTCGAAGCGGCGCACGACCGGGCGCACCTCGGGGATTTCTTCCTGATATTGCGATGCCACGCGGGTCACTTCGATCACGCCGCCACAGTCCGGACACGCCGCCGGGACCGGCGCCGCATGCGTCTCGTCCTCCTGGGCCGGACGCCGGCGGCACGCCTGCCGGCCATAGCGTGCACCGGCCCGCCGTCCGGGACGCCCGCCGCGCCCCTGCGGTCGGTCCTTGGCAAAGGGAGCCGCTTGCCGGAAGCCCGCGCGGCGCGCGGTATCGAGTTGTTGCTGGAGCCGTTCACTGTGCCGCTTCCAGCGATCCCGGTCGCGGTTGACCTGCGCCAAGTCCCCGCGCAGCCGCGAGATCTCCCGGTCCTGCTGCTTGATGCGCGTGTCCCGCGGATCATCCTCACGCTGGGGCGCGTCCGGACCCTCGGCCATACCCCGCTTGTCGGCACGGGCGCACCAAACCTGCAGTCTTTAAACGCGGATCTTCGCCGCGACCCGCTAAACAAAGACCGTGCCTTTTCTTCTACTTCCTTTCTCTTAGCCTTAACGTGCCTGTGCCGTTGAAGCAAGTCGTTGTAGGCTGATTCGTTAGTCTTGAAATAAGATTTCCAAATGTTCTCCTTGAAGAGGTCGAGGTTGGCCAAGTGCGGCAAGAGGAGCTCGTCATCGCAAAGATAACGCTGAAACTCCCGAAGCTTAGCGTTCTTCTCCAGCTGCTTCTTGATGGCGGCGAACCGAGTCTTCAATTGCGCGTCGCTCGCTATGTGATCGAGTTCTTGAGATATTAGACTCTCGAGTTGTCTCTGCGTTGTTATTTCAGTCTTGGTGTCCGCATGTAGCGTCAAACTGTGCTTGGCGTCGAAGAAGCCATTATTTGCCAATGTCCTTGCTATTAGGCCGGCGTTGTAGTATTCTAATACGCCTTTCTCGAAGTATGTTGATTCCTCGAGCAGCTCGTTGTAGCGAATGATGTAGTCATGGATGGCGGCGGTAAGCGACGGCGTCTTCAGTGCTTCTTGTATCTTGTCGTCAAAAACGGAGTCGTTCCGAACATGTGCCAATGGAGAGTCAGACTGTTCCTCGATTTCGGTGCTGACACGTTCTAGAGCCTGATAGAAGGACTCTTCGTCGTCACTCTTTGTAAAGGTAAGCGCAATCTCTCGGTCGAGCTTCTTCTTTGAGCCAGACTGTTTCTTCATTGCCTGCAAGAAACTCGTCTTGGATCGATTTATGTCGATGTGTAGTTGTTCGTACTCCTTACGCAAGGCATTGTTCAGCAAGAGCGTGGAGGTCTTTTCGCTGTGGCTGAAGAACTCGTCGTATGGAGGAAGGACGAGAATACTCTCCGGTGGAAGGTCGATGTCGTTTTCGTCCGTGATTCTTCGGGTAGTAGCGCGAGAGGGGAATATTCGGTCAGTTGACGCCTTGCCATTAGCGACGTCTTGGAGTGTTTGAGCGAACGACGATTTCATCGAGCCGTTGGGTGCGTAGAGCGCGTATACCTTACGCTGAGAAAAGTCGAAAGTGTGAGTCAGTTCCCTGATTCCGTAACAATTGAGCAACTGGACCTTGACCTGATGCACCTCGAGCCCTCCGTTCTCGGAACTAGTTCGTGTTCGGCGGAAAACCCGCAAGTCATTGATTCTATAGGGTGTACCGCCGATTTTGAGTGGCGAAGAGCGTCCAGATATCGTATTCTTTGCGGGTGATCTCCCAAGGATCGACCCATTTCGGGACCATCTTCGCGACATTGCCATCATGAGAGAAGTTCACAGATCGCAGTTCCAGCTCGGGCAGGTGCCCGTCGAGAAGGTCTGGATCAACCCGAAGTCGCGGGACGACATCCCGGCGGTGTTGAAGGGGCTTCAGCACATCTGGTGCGACGAGGCGTTGCGTGCGCGGCTGTTTGTGCTGCTGGACGAGCACATCCTGCCGGAGGCCGACCGCACAGTCGGGCGTCCGGGGATGGACCTGTGGCAGATTCTGGTACTGGGAGTGCTGAAGCAGGGACTGGGCTGCGACTTCGACCGTCTTCACGACCTGACGAACCATCATCAGACGATACGTGCGTTCCTGGGACACGGCGATTTCGATGACAAGACGCGTTACGAGTACCAAACGGTGGTCGACAACGTGTCCTTGTTGACGCCGGAGCTGTTATCGGCGGTCGGGCGGCTGGTGGTGGAGAGCGGACACAAGGTAGCAAAAAAAAGCCTGGCGAGCCATTACGCGGGCGGTGTGATTCGTTCGTCGTCGAGACGGACGTGCACTATCCGACGGACGTCAGCCTGTTGTGGGACGCGGTGCGTTGCCTGCTGCGGGAGACGGGGCTGACGGCTGAGCAATACGCGGTGCGCGGCTGGCGTCAGTGGCGCCATCTGTCACGGGAGGTCAAGAAACTGTTCAACAAGGTGCGCTCGACGAGGCGAGCGCAGCGGCATCCGGAGCGGGTGGCGGCGTATGTGGAGCGCTGCCGGGCGCTGGTGGAGCGAGCAGAGGCAACGCTCGACGTGTTGCGGGGCCAGGGCGTGGGGGAATTGGGCTGTCGCTCCATTTCAGGCCTCGTCGCTCACGCCCGGCGGCAGATTGACCAGGCGGAGCGGCGTCTTCTGCGTGGCGAGACGATTCCTCACGAGGAGAAGGTCTTTTCCATTTTCGAGGAACACACGCGTTGGGTTTCCAAAGGCAAGGCGGGCACGCCGGTCGAACTCGGGGTTCCTGTCGCCATTATCGAAGACCAGTATGGATTCATCCTTCACCACAAGGTCCTGTGGGAGGGTGAGGATGTGGACGTGGCAGTGCCGATGGTGCAGGAAGCGCAGGCACTGTATCCGGAGTTGCGGGCGTGCAGTTTCGACCGGGGCTTTCATAGCCGCGACAATCGGGTCCGCCTCGATGCGCTGCTCGACGTCAATGCGTTGCCGGGGAGAGGATATCTTTCAAGAGCCGACCGGGAACGGGAAGAGGAGGAGTCGTTTGTTGCCGCGCGGCGCGCGCATCCGGCGATCGAGTCTGCCATCAATGGGTTGGAGCATCGGGGACTCGACCGAGTTCGCAGCCATGGTGCGGACGGCTTCGCGCGTACGGTTGCCTTGTCGGTGCTGGCGGCCAACCTGCATCGCATCGGGTTGATCCTGCAGAAGCGGGAACGCAAACGACAACGACTCGTCGCCTGACCAACCGGCCCTGATAACCAAGCTGGATTCCGAGCCGGCAAGAGACGGCACGGTCCTCCTGTCCTTGGAAACAGGACATTCGGGCTGATTTGCTGCCCTTCGCTATCCCGCAGCTCGTCAGGCGCCTCCGTCGCCGGGGTTCGTGCCGAAATCACGCCCCGGATGCCACGAATTGGCGCAAAATCTCGGCCCGAAACGAGGGTTTTCTGGCTGACACTAGTTCTGAATGAATCGTCCCCTTAAAATGCGGGAGGTGGGGCGCCTACCGCACCGCCAACAACCCCTCCCGCTCCACCCACTCCCCACCCTTCATCACCCGGTCGATGGCCAGCGTATTCCGAATATCCTCCAGCGGATCAGCATCGAGCACCACCAGGTCCGCAATCTTCCCCGCCTCCAGCGTCCCGAACTCCGCCTCCCCCACCGGCGGCGCCACGCCGGCGCTGGTGGCAGTGGCGGCGACGATGGCCTGCATCGGGGTGAGCCCCGCCGCGACGTAAAGCTCCAGCTCGTGGTGGGTGCCCCAGCCCATCGGGACGTTGGCGGTGCCGCTGTCGGTGCCGAGGGCGATGCGCACGCCGGCGTCGTGCATCGTCTTGACGAAGTCCTGCACCTGCCGGAACGCCGCCTTGCGGTCCTCGAAGTTGTCGGCCTCGACCACCTCCGCCCGCGCCTCGGGGTCGCTCCACCGCTCCAGCGTCTGCGGGTTCATGGCCGCGCGCAGGTCCGGATCGTCCAGCAGCTCCGGGTTCTCGGCGAAGTGCCAGTTGTTCTGGACGATCGACAGCGTGGGCGTGAACGAGACGTTGTTGTCGAGACACATCCGGATGAACTCGGCCGAGGGCTCGGGGTCGTCCACCGGCGCGCCGCTGCCGGGGCCGAAGGTGAGCACGGTCGAGTGCAGGAAGTCGCCGAGGCCGGCTTCGATCAACTGCCGGCCGTCGGTCTCCTCGTCGATGTGAGCGACGGGAACGAGGCCGTTGGCGATGGCCTCCTCGACGATGGCGGTGCGGATCTCCGGCGCGATCTTGAGACCCGGCTCCGGCATCTCGTTGACCCACATCTTGACGAAGTGGACCCCCTGGCCGGCCAGGGCGCGGACCATCTCGCGCGCTTCCTCCTCGGAGGTGGGCTGCCGGGCGCCGGCGTTGAAGCCGCCCGGGTGCGTGAAGCCGCGGCCGGCGGTGAACATGCGCGGCGTGTCGGGGCGGCCGGCGTTGGCCTCGAGCATCAGCTCCACCTGCTCGGCGTCGTCGGTGCCGATGCTGCGCGCGGTGGTGACGCCGTAGTAGAGCTGCGTCCGCATCATCGCCTCGGCCGCTGCCCGGTCGGCGCCGTAGTGCGCGTGCATGTCCGCGAGCCCGGGGATGATGGTCTTGCCGGCGGCGTCGACGACCTCCGCGCCCGCGGGAATCCCGGTGGTCTCGCGCGGCCCGGCGGCGACGATACGTTCGTCGCGGATGATGATCACCGAGTCGGCGATCGGAGCGCCGCCCGTTCCGTCGATGAGCTGGGCGCCGACGATGGCCAGGCCGCCCGGCTCGGCGGGCGGCGGCGAGCTTCCCGCGCAGGCGGCCAGGGTCGCGACGGTGACGAGAACGGCAAGATGCTTCAGGATTCCAGCCATGTTGCCGCGAATCGTAGCACCATCGAACTTCCCGCTGCCGCGTTTCAGCGAGGCGACCGCGCGTTCCCACTCGGCGAGTACGTGGGTACCCAGGTCGTCGTCGTTGCCTGATCGAGTGCCGCCCATACCCATTCTCAAGCCCCGCGAGGTCATCGCCATCCTCGCCGCGTCAACCCGCCGGGATCGGCGAAATTGCAGAACTATTACACGGGCCATGGCCGCGGCTTGATAGGCTTTGCCCCTCCGGACCGGGCGCCGGTGCCCGGCCCGATCACAGAGGAGTTGCCATGCCCGCAAGGGAGATCGATTTCGCAAGCGCCGACGGGATCAGTTGGAGCACCGCCATCGCGTTCGCCATCTTCCACGCGCTGGCGATCGCCGCCCTGTTCTTCGCCACGTGGGACGCGGTGCTCGTCGCCGTGCTGCTGCACTGGATGTGCGTCGGGTGGGGCATCGGGCTGGGCTACCACCGGCTCCACACGCACCGTTCGTACAAGACGCCGAAGCTGCTGGAGTATTTCTTCGCGGTCTGCGGGACGCTGACGCTGCAGGGCGGGCCGATCTTCTGGACGGCGCTGCACCGCATCCACCACCAGCACTCCGACCGGGACGGCGACCCGCACACGCCGCGCGACGGCAAGTGGTGGTCGCACATGCTGTGGACCATCTTCGGCGAGGAGCTGCACGGCGACATCGAGGTGCTGGGCAAGTACGCACCCGACCTGATGAAGGACCCCTTCTACCGGATGCTGTCGAAGTACCACTGGGTGCCGCTGGTGGTTCTCGGGCTGGCGCTGCTGGCCATCGGCGGCCTGCCGTGGCTGCTGTGGGGCGTCTTCCTGCGCGTGGTCTTCGGTCTCCACTGCACGTGGATGATCAACTCGGTGACGCATATCTGGGGCAACCGCCGCTTCCAGACCCGCGACGATTCGAAGAACTCGTTCTGGGTGGCGCTGTTCACCTTCGGCGAGGGCTGGCACAACAACCACCACGCCTACCCGACGTCCGCCCGGCACGGGATGACGTGGAGCGAGGTGGACCTGAGCTGGATGCAGATCAAGCTGATGTCGTGGCTGGGGCTCGCCTGGGACGTGAAGGTGCCCACCCCGGCGCAGATCGCCAACAAGGCGATCACCGCGGAACAGGACATCGTCGGGGCGGTGGTCGAGTCGGTTGGTCCGTCCCTCGGAACCGCGGCGCAGTGAGCGAGACGAGCCGTTAGCGCGACGGGCTGTCCAGGACGGACACGGGGCGGACCCGGCGTGCAGCGGCTTCGCCCCGGCGCTATCCTAGTTTCCGCATGCAACGCTTCGGCGGCGGCAACCGCACACGGTCCATCGTCCTGGCGGCGCTGTTCGGCAGCGGCCTGATCGCCGTCGCCGTGGCCCTCAACGTCAGCTTCATCGTCGTCAACTGGCGGGCCGGGCTACTTGTGCTGCTCGGGGTGATCAGCTTCGTCGTCCTGGTGGGCGGCCTGGTGCTGAACACGTTGTTCCTGATCCGCGAGATCCGTCGGAGCGAGCAGCACGACGCCCTCATCCACGCGGTGACCCACGAGCTGAAGACGCCGCTGGCGAGCATCAAGCTGTACCTGCAGACGCTGCGCCAGCGCGACCTGCCCCCCGCCACGCAGCACGAGGTCATCGACACGATGCTCGACGACTCCGACCGGCTGCAGCGGACCATCGACCAGATCCTGCTGGCCGGCAAGACCGGCGATGCGCACCGGGTCGATCACCCGGCCGACGTCGACCTGTCCGAGGTGGTGGGCGAGTGCGTGTCGCTTGCGGGCAAGCGGCATCACCTGGTGAACGGCGAGGTGGCCTACGTCCACCGCCCGCCGGACGGGGCGTTCGTGGTGCGGGGCGACCGCGACGAGCTGCTGGCCGCGGTCACCAACCTGGTCGACAACGCCATCAAGTACTCCGGGTCGCAGGTGCGGGTGGCGGTGGAGGTGGCCCGGATCGGCGCACGGCGGGTGGCGATCAGCGTCCGCGACCAGGGCATGGGCATCACCGGCGACGAGCTGAAGCGGGTGTTCCGCCGGTTCTACCGGCTGCCGGCCGCCCTGCGGGCGCGGGTGCGGGGCACCGGGCTGGGGCTGTCTATCGTGCGCGCGGTGGCGCGGCGGCACGGCGGGCGCGCGTTCGCCGAGAGCCGGGGGGCCGGCCGCGGGAGCACCTTCACGCTCGAGCTGCCGCTGAAGGCGTCATGAGCCGCGTCCTCATCGTCGAAGACGAGGAGCACCTCGCCAGGGGCCTGAAGCTCAACCTCGAAGCGGAAGGGTTCGCGGCCGAGGTGGAGGAGAACGGCGAGGTGGCCCTGCAACGCCTCGTCGCCACCGGGGCCGGCGCGAGTGGGTTCGACGTCGTCCTGCTCGACGTCATGCTGCCCGGCCTCGACGGCTTCGAGGTGGTGCGCCGGCTGCGCGCCGCGCGGCAGTTCGTGCCGGTGATGCTGCTGACCGCCCGCTCGGACAACGACGACGTGCTGCGCGGGTTCGAGGCCGGCGCCGACGACTACCTGTCCAAGCCCTTCGACCTCTCCATCCTGCTGGCGCGGATCGCCGGTCTGCTCCGTCGCCGGACGTGGCTGCGGGGCGACGCCGCGGGACAGGAGCAGAAGATCGAAGAGTACCGTTTCGCGGGCCGGTCCATCGACTTCCGCAACCAGGTGCTGCGCCGCGACGGGGCGGAGCAGCCGCTCACGGTGATGGAGGCGACGCTGCTCGGCTACCTGGTGCGGCACGCCGGGGAGACGGTGTCCCGCAAGGCGCTCCTGGAGGAGGTCTGGGGCGTGCGCCACGATACGGACACCCGGACCGTCGACAACTTCATCGTCCGCCTGCGGCGCTACATCGAGGACAAGCCGGCTCGCCCGCGGCATCTGCTGACGGTGCGCGGCGTCGGCTACCGGTTCGTCGGGAATCCGGACGGCGACCGATAGCTGGTTGGCGCTCCCGGTCCCGCGGCCCAGCTCGGGGTGGAGCGCGCCTGACTCAGATCCTGATGCGGCGCTCTCGCATCGTCGGTCGAGGCGAGAACGAGAAGGCAGCCGGCAACGATTGGTTCTTCACTGGCGGGAGAGCCGAAACGCCGCCATCTCCTCGGTGTTGCGAACCAACAGGATGTCGTCGACCAGCACCGGGTGGTTCCAGGTCTTGCCCTCGATTGCCGGCACCCGCGCCCGCTCGCTGAACCCCGTGGGCGTCGCGTCGACCAGCGCCAGGTCTCCCCGCTCGCCCAGGATGAGCAGCAGGTCCTGGTCGGCGAGCAGCAGGAGCTGCCCGTGGCCGTAGCGGCCACCCTTCCAGGCACGCCCGCCCGTTTCCAGGTCGACGCTGGCCAGGATGCTGCCGTCGAAGCCGTAGGCGTGGCCCTCGTGCGCCACGAAGTCGTTGAAGTACGGTTTCAGACCTCTCGTCGTCCAGCGCACTTCCGTCGTCCAGCCGCCGTGCTTGCCGGCCGCCCGCGTCGCCGACACGCGCTGCAGCCCGGCGAAGCCGCCCGCGCCGACCAGGATGTCGCCGCCGGCGGTCAGCGCCGGCTGCACGATGCGGCTGGCGGTGGCCCAGTCGTGGGTCCACAGCACCCTGCCGTCGGCCGGCGCAACGCTGGTGACGCCGTCGGAGGTGAGCAGCAGTACTTGTGGCACCCCATCGAGGGTCACCGGATGCGGAGAGCTGTAGCTGTCGCCCCCGTCCGGCGCGGACCACCGCGGGGCGCCGGTCTCGGCATCATAGGCGGCCAGGGTGCCGATGGCGGCGACGATCACGACCTGGTCGACTACCAGCGGCGAGCCGGCGAAGCCCCACCCCGACGAGAACACGTCGTGGTCGGTGGCCACGTCGCGCGCCCACAGCCGCCGGCCGGTCCGCGCGTCGAGCGCCGTCAGCAGTCCGGTGCCGCCCAACGTATACAGTCGATCGCCCGCCACCGTCGGGGTGCCGCGGGGCCCGGCGCCGGCGTGCGAGTCCCAGAACCGTACCGGGTCGGCGTGCCACCAGACCGGCTCACCCGTCGCCAGCAGATAGCTCGATACCACCTCCCGATCGCCCCGCTGCTCCTGGGTAAAGACCTGCTGCCCCCGGACCGAGAACGAGCCCACCCCCGGGCCGACGGGCCGGCGCCACAGCTCTTCCGGCGGCGACGTGTCCCAATCGGTCGCGATTCGTATGCCCCGTACCACGCCGTCGCGGTTGCGGCCACGGAACCCCGGCCAGTCCGCGTCGTTTGCGGCCTTCGCCGCCTTCGGCGCTGGCGCAAGTCGTTCATCGATGCTCGTGGCCAGCAACCGTGCTTCGGCGGTCTCCGTCCAGCGCCAGGTCAGGTCGTGACGGGCGTCGCCGGTCATCCCGTCGGTGCGCAACGTGGTCCAGAAGCCGGAGGCCAGCAGGATCGCGGTCACCAGCGCGATCCGCCGCGGACCGTCGGCCATGCGGCGGGTGGCCACCGCCCACGCCACGAAGACCAAGCTCAGGATGGGGGCCGTGTAGACCGGGAACATCAGCCCCATCATCGAGCTGGAGATCGAGACGTCGAGCAGCGGCACGGTGGCGAGCGAGACGGCCAGCATCAGCAGCGGCGCGCCCCAGCGCTCGATCGGCGCCGCCCTGCTGAAGAACGCCCACCACACCATGAGTCCCAGCCCACCCAGAAGCGCGCCCACCACCGCGATCGGCGCCGCCTCCGGCGCCAGCAGCGGGAGTCCGATCCAGGGGTTGTCCCGTTCGTTGTTGAACTTCGGGTGGCGAACTCCCGGTCTCCTCTACGAAGTCATCTATGTTACGCCACGTCAGCAACCACGCCGTCGGGCGGAGCCAGCGCGTCCAGGGCACCGACCAGGTGCTGCAGATCGCGGTAGCCCCGGACCCGCCGGAAGTGCTTCTCCGCCTCCACCAGCGCGCTCGCCACCCAGCGTTGAATCATCTGGCCACCACGCCAGCGCTTGACGTTGCGCGAGTAGTGCTCGACGCTGCCGTTCAGGTTCTCGATGATGTTCGTCGTCCGCAGCGTACGCTGCAGCGCCCCCGTCAGACCGAGGCGCTGCACGGTCAGCGTCTCGTCCAGTCCCTCCCGGATGGACGCCGCCGCGCCGGGGTGGTCGTGCTCCAGCGACCCGGCCAGCCGCTTGAGCACCCGCGCCGCACGGTCTGCCGAATCGAGGTTCCACGCATCCCGCAACGCCTTGCCGACAGAGGCGTGCAGCCGCTCGGGCAGATGGCCGATGACGTTCCTCCACTTATGGACTTGGCAGCGTTGCACCACGCCGCGAGAACCGAAGACGTCGGTGATGGCCCGGCGCAGCCCCGTAGCGCCGTCGATGACAAACAGCAACGTCCGGTCCGTCGGCAATCCGCGCGTCACCAGGTCGCTGAGCAGGCCGGTGGTGACGGCAGCCGTCTCGGTGGCGCCTTCGCGCAGGCCCAGCACGTGTTTCCGGCCCTGCGTGTCGATCCCCAACGCGATCACCATGCACTGGTCCCGGAAGACCTTGCCGTCGATGCAGACCGCCCGCAGGTCCAACTCGCCCAACGGCCGGCTGAGAAACGCCTGGAGGCGCTTTGTCGACAGCGCCACGAACCGCCGCGACACGGCACTGCTCGACGTCGCCCGCTCGGTCACGTCGGCCGGTACCGGGTCCAGCGTGCCCGCGTACCGGCGCGTCGACACCCCGGCGGCGACCGCGGCCAGCGTGTGCTCGTCCAGCGGGTCGGTGGCCGCCGCCCATTGGAAGCTCGCCAGCGGGACTTCGCCATCCGAGCTCCGCACGCGGAGCCGCGGCAGCTCGACCTGCCGCCCGCCGAGTGTCACCTGGCTGTCGACACTCCCTCCGCGCCACGCGGGCCGCTCGACCTGATGGCGCCCCTTCGCACCACACAGGACTTCCCGGTCCGCCTCCATCATCGCCTCCAGGACCTGCAGCCCGGTCGCGATGCAAAAGCCATGGAACGCTTCCCGGACACCGTTGACCACGCCGAGCACCGGCAGCGGCACCTGGATCGTGACGGGTCGCGAGCTGGGGGGTTGGCCGGACGTCTTCCGCCTGTCATGCTTCGCCATGGGTGGCAGTCTCCTTTTCTGATTGCATCCCCCTGTCCTACCACAGGACAGGGGCAGGAGCCGCCACCCGCTTCACATCAGCTCAAGTTCAACAGCGTCCGGGACATCCCCCCGATCCCAGGTCGACCACAACAGCGTCACGATGACGATGCCGGGCCTGAGTCTGAGCGCGCGCGGGGGCTGGCGTGGAGCGAGGGCTGTTCTGATCACACCGCTCTATGACGCCATCAGGCTGGGTATAGTTCCGGGCGCCGCGATCTCGCTACGGCAGCGGCATCTCCGGGCTGTCCTCCGTGCGTGCCCGCTCGAACGCCGGGCGCGGCGTGTCCGAACGCACCTGCTCCAGCCAGAACACCCCGTCGTAGGGCGCGCTGTTGCCCCGCGTGCCCAGGAAATCGACGTCCCCGTCGCCGTCGACGTCGCGGGCGATGAACTTGTCGTACATGCCCCGCTTGCGGCGGGAGACGTCGTGCCGCCGCCAGGCCCCGGTGGCGTCGCCGGGGTGCTCGAACCAGCCGATCCGCCCGAGGGCGTCGTCCTTGTCCACGTCGCCGTCGCCTTCCCGCGGGCCGCGGCTGTAGCTGCCGGCCATGACGTCCAGGTCGCCGTCGCCGTCGATGTCGGCCAGCTCGAGGCCGGTCATGCTGTCGGGGGCGAAGGTGCCGATCCGATGCGCGTTCCACGCGTCGTCGATCCGCTCGGGCTGCTCCAGCCAGGCGAGGCCGCCGGTGGCCGCGCCGATGATGTCGAGGCGGCCGTCCCCGTTCAGATCCGCGTACTCCAGGTTGAAGCCGGCCGCGCGCGCGCCGTAGATGCCGATGGCATGCTCGCGGAAATCGAGGCTGCCGTCGCCGGGGTTCTCGAAGAACAGCAGCCGGTTCTCTCCCCGCGTCCCCACCACGATGTCGAGATCGCCGTCGCCGTCCAGGTCCACCGGCTCGGCGTTCTGCGGCACGCTGTAGCGTCCGAGCACCGTCTCCGTCCAGTTGGCGCCCTCGAGCGGGTCCCCTTTCACGGAGAAGATCGAGACCGGCGTGGAGCGCGCGAAGTCCTCCGGCGCGGGGCGCTGCGCCCCCTTGTTCGGGGCGGTCATCTCCGGGACGCCGTCGCCGTCGAGATCGGCCAGGAAGACGCGGATGTAGGACCCGCGGCCCTCGGTCATCGGCAGAATAAGCCGCGGCCACGCGGCGTGGCGCACGCCGGCGCCCGGGTTCTGGAGATAGATGAGGTGCGAGAGCTCCGCCGCCACCACGACGTCGAGGTGTCCGTCGCCGTTGACGTCGGCGATGGCGGCGTCCTCGGGCGCGGGCGCGTCGGTCCCTTCGGCGATGGTGACATTGGTCCAGGCGTCCGGGTCCGCGGCACCGAACGCGACGCGCACATGGCCCTCGGGGGCCGGCACGTAGTCGGGGTCCGGCACCGACGAGTCGTACTCGCTGTCGGACTCGTGCACCGACACGATGTCTTCGTAGCCATCGTTGTCGAGGTCGGCCATCACCAGGCCGTCGCTGCCGCTCAGCCAGAACCCGGCGGTGGCGGGCTCGTCGATGATGTGCTCGCGCCAACTGATGTAGCTGCCGTCCGCCGCCCGCGCGACCGTGGGGGTGTCGCCGACCGGGAGCTGCGCGCCGGCCGCCTGCGGCCAGAACCAGGCGAGACACGCGAGGAGGAGCCCGGTGCAGCCGCGACCGATTCGAAACCGCGCTGAAGGGCCGGCAGGGTGCGCACGATCGAGAGTCATGGTGATCCTCCTGATGGTCTGTCGCTCGCCGTCCGCCGGTCGCGATCCTACACGTATCGTTCGGGCGAAGACGTGGCGACCGACCCGCAGAAGATGCGCCGCGGGCGACACGAGCGCCAATTCGGCGTGGCCGGTCTTGACGCCGGCCCCTGGTGCCGGCATGGTGGGCACGACACCCGATTCGGCGAGTGGGATGTCCAGCGAGTGAGATGTCCAGCGAGTGAGATGCGCGCGATGAAGAAGACAGTGACCCTGGGTATCGTCGTGACCTGCCTCGCCGCGTTGTTCGTGGCGCTGGCGCCGCTACGCGCCGCCGACCGGCCCAACGTGATCCTGCTGATGGGCGACGACCACGGCTGGGAGGAGACCGGCTACAACGGGCACGCGTACCTGCAGACGCCGGTGCTCGACACGATGGCCGCCGGCGGCCTGCGGCTGGACCGGTTCTACGCGGCGCATCCCTCCTGTTCGCCCACCCGCGGGAGCGTGCTGACCGGGCGTCATCCGGTCCGCTACGGCACGTTCGCGCCGAACTGGTCGATGCGCCGGGAGGAGACGACGATCGCGCACGTGCTGGGAGAGGCCGGCTACGCGACCGGCCACTTCGGCAAGTGGCACGTCGGCACCGTGAAGGCCGACTCGCCGCTCAACCCCGGCGCGATGGGCTTCGACGAGTGGCTGTCGCACGACAACTTCTTCGAGCTGAACCCGACCCTGTCGCGCAACGGCGGGCCGCCCGAGCGGTTCGAGGGCGAGAGCTCGGCTGTCGTCGTCGACGAGACCATCCGCTTCATCGAGAAGTCGAGGGAGGCCGGCCAGCCGTTCTTGGCCGTCGTTTGGTTCGGCTCGCCCCACGAACCCTACAGCGGGCTGGCGGAGGACCTCGCCCTCTACGACGCGCTGCCGGCCAGGTACGCGGACCGGCTGGTGCCGTTGACCTCCAACGAGACCGGCCTGCAGATCGAGCGTCCGCTGGGCGACGTCCTGCGCGAGCGCTACGCCGAGATCACCGCCATGGACCGCGCCATCGGCACGCTGCGCGACTACCTGGAGGAGGCGGGCCTGCGCGAGAACACCCTGCTCTGGTACAACGGCGACAACGGGACGCCCCCCAGCGGGCTCGCGGAGACCCCGTTGCGGGGACTGAAGGGCACGATGTACGAGGGCGGGATCCGCGTGCCCGGCGTCATCGAGTGGCCGGCGCGCATTCCCGAGCCGCGCGCCAGCGACGTCGCCGCGGTGACCAGCGACATCCTGCCTACGCTGGCCGCCCTTGCCGGGCAGCCGGTCCCGGAACGGCCCCTGGACGGGATCGACCTGGAGCCGCTGATCGACGGCCGCATGGCCGCGCGCCCGGCGCCGATCTTCTTCTGGAGCTTCGACACCGGCGTCCTGGCCGGTCGCGACCACGACCCGTACATCGATCCCGCGCTGCAGGTCGGCACGACGCCGCTGGCCAAGCTGATGAACGGCATCGCGACCCGCAACTTCGAGAACCTCCACTACCCGGCGGTCAACGCGCAAGACTTCGGCGGCGCGCGGGTGATGCTGCACGACGACTACAAGCTGGTCGTCGACGGCTCCCGCGGGTCGGGGGCCGAGCTGTTCGACCTGCGCGGCGACACGGCGGAGCGCCACGACCTGGCCGCGGTCGAGCCGGACGTCCTGCAGGATCTGCGGCAACGGCTGCGCGCGTGGCAGGAATCGGTGCTGCAGAGCCTCACCGGCGCGGACTACCGGTAGCGTATCGGCAGGGTCTTCGTGCCGACGGGCGCGGCGGCGGCGGCGCGCCCCCGCTCCTCGGCGCCTGCCTCGAGCTCGGCGGCCTCTTCCTCGGTCAGGTAGGCGCGGTCGCCGTACCGTTCCGGGCGCTGCATCGGTGCGATGGTGCTGTAGGACTCTTGACCACTCAGCCGAGCAAGCGGAGCACCGCGATCCCGGCACCGATGATCGCGACGGTTTGCAAGAGCATCGCGCGGTAGAGATCCGCCCGCAGCGTGGCGAGTTCGGCTCGCAAGGTATCCGGCGATACGTGGTTGCCGTGCTCGGCCGCCTGCCGGATGGCATCCGCCAGTATGTCGGCCTGATCACGGTCGATGCCGGCCTCGGTCAATCGACGAGCGATGGCGAGCGAATCGAACATCAGATGCACATTCAAGTATAGCGCGCGGCCCGTGCCGGGCTCGATCCGACCGTCGTGCCCACCGACGGCCTCGTCGGTCCGCGTCCGCCCTACTCGACCACGAGCTGCCCGATCGTCCAGGGGTGCTCGGAGCAGATGTACTCGTGCTCGCCCGCGGCGTCGAGCACCACCGAGCCGGAGCTGCCCGGCGCGATCTGCCCGGTTGTCCAAGAGCCGTCGCGCGCCGCGATGGTGTGGGTCAACTCGGTCGGGTTGGTCCAGGTCACGGAGATCCCGGCGGCCACGGCCGCGCGGGTCGGGGTCAGGCCGTACGGGTCGTGCCACTGGTCGTTGCGGCCCGTGTTCTCGTTGCTCTGCGTGATGACGCGCGTCAGCTCGATGCTGTCCGTCTCGATCACCGGGCCCTGGAACGGCAGGACCGTCGGCGGCGGTTCCGGCGCCGGCCGCGGCGGCACCGTGCCGCCGAGCTTGAAGGCCCAGACGAGGCGGCCCATCGTCAAGGCGACGTACTGCTCGCCGTCGAGCTGGTAGGTGACCACCGGTCCGCCGCCGAAGCCGTTCGAGCCGAAGATGCCGACCTGCCCCGTCTGGAACTGCCACAGCCGCTCGCCGGTGCGCTGGTCGTAGGCGCCCAGGGTGCCGTCGGCCTCGGTGTGGAACATCAGCCCGCTCGCGGTCGTCATCGCGCCGCTGCTGTTGCAGTCCGACCAGGGCACGCGGTGCTGCCAGGCGATGCGGTTGGTGCGGCTGTCGAGCGCCACGTGCAGGCCGTGCTGCTTCAGGCCGGGGGCGCGGACCGCGGTGCCGCTGAAGAACCACGCGTTCTCGGGACGCTTGATCCAGCGCGGATAGACGCACGCCGTGCCGTAGAAGTAGCCGGTGACCGGGCTGAACGCCATCGGCGCGAAGCGCATGGTCATGTAGGGGATGAACTTGTTCGGCAGGTCCGGCCCAATCGGGTCGTAGTAGCAACCCGCTTCGAACCCCGGCGGGATCATGTCCGGGTCGACGCAGTCGGAGCCGATCCTGTCGGCGCCGACCGGGAACGGCTGGGTGGGCGAGGTGCGCAGGAACTCGTTCTGGGGCACCGGCCGTTCCTCGATCGGGAACAGCGGCTCGCCGGTCGCGGCGTCCAGCATGAACAGGTAGCCGTCGGTGCGCATGGCGGCCAGCGCCCGGCGGGATTCGCCGTCGACTGTCGTGTCGTAGACGATGAGCGGCGTCGCCAGGTCGTGCTCCCAGAGCTCGTGGTGCACGAGCTGCCGGTGCCAGCGGTACTCGCCGGTGTGCAGGTCGAGGGCCACCACCGACGAGGTGAACAGGTTGTCGCCGGGCCGCAGCTCGCCGCCCCACATCGGGACCGCGTTGCCGCTGCCGACGTAGAACAGGCCGAGGTCGACGTCGACGGTCGGGGTCATCCAGACGCCGCCGCCGCCGAAGCGCCAGACGTCGCTGTCGACCGGCCAGGTATCGGAACCGATCGCGCCCGGCTCCGGGATGATGTCGAAGAGCCACCGCCGCTCCCCGGTCGCGGCGTCGACCGCCACCACCCGCCCGCGCAGATAGCTGTCGCCGTTGGCCATGCCAGCGATCACCAGGCCCTGCGCGTAGGTGGACGGGGAGGAGATCCACTGGCCGACCTGCCCCTCCACGCCCACGAGGTGCTCCCAGACGAGCTCGCCGGTCTGCTCGTCGAGGGCGATCAGCCGCGAGTCGCTGAGCCCCGCGAACACCAGTCCGGACCCGAGGGCGACGCCCTTGTTCATCCGGCCGACCGGCGCGTCGCGGCGCCAGCGCTCCTCGCCGGTGGCGGCATCGAGCGCCCGGATGCTCTGGCCGGTGTTGAGGAACAGCAGGCCGTTGCGCACCACGACGGTCGAGCGCGACACCTCGCCCCGGCCCAGCTCGGTCACCCACGCGCCGCCGAGCCGGTCGAGGTTGTCGGGGGTGATCTGCGTCAGCGACGAGTGCCGGGTCTGCCCGAAGTGTCCGCCGGCCAGCGGCCACTCGTCGGCCGGATAGCCGCGCCAGTCCTCGTTCTGGGCGGACGCGGGGGCCGCGAGGAGGACGAGCAGGAGGCAGAAGAAAACGGCCGGGAGCTTGGGGCGATTCGTTCTGTCGGTCACCCGGCGAGCTTAGCAGACGGTGGCGCCGGCTCCGTCTCCTACTGTTCCGTGGCCTGGTACCAGATCGGCGAGGTCCACGCCCGCTCCTGGATCTGCCAGGGCAGGTCGGGAGCCATGCACGCCGCCGGACGCTCGTCCTCCGGCAGAGCCGCGCACTGCAGTGCGTTCCAGCGGCAGCTCGGGTTCTCGACCACCCGCGCGTAGTAGACGGCCGAGCGGGAGGGGTCGAAGTCGGGGTCCGTCCAGGTGGCGCACAGCGATGCGGCGCCGGATCCGCTGCGCTCGCAGGTGGCTCGCGACACGTCCGCGCCGTTGTCGGCAGCGCCGGCCACGTCGTAGATGGCCTCGTGGAACAGGCCGTCGTCGCCGACCCAGCCCTTGACGATCTGGATGCGCTGCAGCGACGTCCCCGGGTACGCGTCCGTCCCCGGATCGGCGAGCGCGGTCACGAACAGCCTGGGCGCCTCCGAGCCCTCGCGGGCCGGCAGCACGCTGCCCATCGGCACGCCCGTCTCGTACGCCTCGGCGATCATGTCGTTGCTCGCGCACAGGTCGGGCAGATCCCAGCCCCCGAACAGCCGCACCTGGACCCGCACGCCGCTGGTGCCGAACGTCTCCTTGCGCTGCATCGCGTCGAACAGCGAGTCGCGCGAGTTCTCCTCGGCCCAGACGCCGACCAGCCCGCCGGGGTTCCGCAGCGGATGCGGGGCGTAGGCGTCGGTCGTGATCCGCTTCTCCAGGTCCGAGTCGACGTTCGAGTTGTGGCCCTGGTAGTCGTACTCGTCCGTGTCCCCCGGCAGGCCGTTGTGCCCGTCGGTGCTGGCGATCAGGCCGAGCTGGATCGGGTTGATGCCCAGGCGCTCCTCCTGGGCGATGCCCTCGATGAGGGCGTAGCGCACGAAGTCGAGGCGCGACTGGCAGCCCTCGCCGCGGAGCCCGCCCTCCCCGGTGCCGTCCTCGCAGTCGGGGGGGCGCTGGCCGTCGATGTAGCGCACCTTCTCGAAGTCGCACAGCTCGTCCTCGCCGCCGACCACGTTCCACATGCCGCGCCGGCACTCGGACTCGCCCTTGGCCTGCATCATCTCCACCAGCGGCTCCATCTCGTTGCGCAACGCGGCCCGCGCCCGCTGCTCGTCGATCGGCAGTCCGCCCCAATCGAGGGTGAACATCTGGCCGTTGGAGATGTTGGGGTTGTGGGGGATGGTCAGCGCCTCGCAGCCGGTGCCGCTGTCGTTGCAGCGCGCCTTGAGGCGGGTCCAGAGGTCGCGCGGCTGGTCGGCGTCGATCCAGGAGATCGGCAGCTCCGGCGCGATCTCGTTGCGCAGGATGACGTTGCGATGCACCTTGGAGCGACCCGGCGCCCGCGTGTACTCCCAGGCATGGAACGCCGTGAAGGAGCAGTCGCTGGAGCGGTCGTAGTAGCGCTCGGCGGCGGCCTGCGTGGCCCCCCAGGCGGTGAGCAGGCCGTCGCGGCACTGGCTGCCGTCCTCGCCGCAGACCAGCGGGCCACGGCCCGCGAGCCGGTCCGCCTGCCAGGCGGCGCGCTCCTCGTCGGTGCCTCCCGGCCGCAGGCCGCGGCACGCCGGCGAGTCGTAGACCGGGGAGGACGGGTCGGTGCACACCGCGACCTCGCCGAGCCACTCGGAGTGATCCGTGACTGCCGCGAAATCGAGCGGGCGGTCCAACTGCGCCGTGCGGGTCGGCCGGCCCTCCGCGTCGACCGGGCTCAGGCCGAGCTCCTCGCCGCGCGCGAAGCGGTAGGCGTCGTCGGGCGTCTGGAAGCCGCCCCGGCCGAGGGCGTCGAGCGAGAAGGCGGTGTGGGTGTGCAGGTCGCCGAAGAAGACCTGCCGGAGCGGGTCGTTGTGTGCGCACGGCTCCCGCGGAACCAGGTCGGCCGCCTGCGCCGGCGCGCTCGGCGGGCTCCACTTCACGACCGCGCGGGCCGGCTGGGTGGCCGGCGCCGCGGTGTCGCCGTTCGGCTCACCGCCTTGCCCGCACGCGAGGGCAACCAGGGTCAACAGGCAGGCCGCGAGTCGCACCAGTGTCGTCATGCGAGACTCTCCCACGCGTCCGGGGGACGCGTCCAGTTCGGCGTCGATCCACCGTCGCTCGCCACCGTAAGCCGCACCCGTGACTCTCCCGCGTGTCGAAGGGGGGCGTCTACCTCCGTGCCGATTCGGAGCCGCCCGGTGCCGTAAGCCGCACCTCGTAGTCGTCGCGCAGCGCCCGGTACGCGGCCAGGCTCCGCTCGCGGCGGCGGTCCTCGCGCACGTCCGTGACGACCCGATCCCGGACTTCGGCGAGCTCCGGCGCGCGGGGCGCGGTCCGGCCGTGCACCCGGACCAGGTGCATGCCGTAGGTCGATTCCACCGGTCCGTTCCAATCGCCCACCGGGAGCCCGGACACGGCGTCGGCGAAGCCTCTTCCGAAGAGTCCGGCGATCTCCTGGTCGGTTCTGTCCGTGTAGGTGCGGGCCAGCATGAAGGGGTCGCCGAGCCGCTGCCAGGCGCCGTCGTCGCCGTCGCGCACCTGGCCGAGCAGGGCCGCCGCGTCGCCTGCCGGATCCGTTCTGCTGTCAGCCGACAGGAACACATGATCGAACGTCGTGCGTCCCGGACTCCGGTACCGCTCCAGTGCGGCAGGCGGCCCGAGGTCACGCCGCCCGTGCCGGTTCCGGATTGAGGGCGATCGCGGGGAGCATCTGAAGGCATCGGTCGAGTGACCGCGGATCATCGCATTCTAGGCCAACGTCGTCTGGTTCAGCACTTCTGCGGTGCGACTCCCCGCGTGCGAGAGCGCGCCGGGACGGCCGGGACGGCATCCGGATGCGCCCCGTTGCCGCGATGCGGCTGCCCGCCGCCGGGCGATGACAGCGAGCATGAGTTGTATTCCATGTCCATTATTGCATGCTTTATCTGGTATTCAGGCCTATATAATGGACGTTATGGTTGCATCTCGGAACGGGTCCCTGCCCCTCCCGGTACGCCGTGCCCTCGGCCGACTGGGCGAGGACATCTGCGATGCGCGCCGGCGCCGGCGCATCCCGACCGGGACAATGGCGGAGCGCGCCCTGATCAGCCGGACGACGCTGCACAAGGTCGAGAAGGGCGATCCGGGTGTCTCGCTGGGCATCTATGCCACGGTGCTGTTCGTGCTGGGTCTGGAGGAGCGCATAGCCGATCTGGCGGATCCACGGCATGACGCGGTCGGGCTGGATCTGGAAGCAGAGGCGCTGCCGAAGCGTATCCGCGCCCGACGCCCGCGCACTCCGGGGACGCGGGGCTGATGGACCGCGAAATCCACGTGTCCGTCGATCTCCACGGAACACCCGCCCTCGTCGGGCGCCTGTGGTGGCGGACACGGAAGGGCCGCGAGAGCGCGTCGTTCGAGTACGACCCCGGTTGGCTCGGACACCCGGAGCGTTTCGCCCTCGAACCGGCCCTGGGGCTTACACCCGGTCCGTTTCACACCGTGCCCGGACGGTCGCTGTTCGGCGCCATCGGCGATTCGACGCCTGACCGTTGGGGCCGTCTCCTGATGCGGCGCGTGGAACGCCGTCGCGCCCGGCGCGAGGGACGCGCTCCCCGGACGCTCTCCGAGGCCGACATCCTCCTGCTGGTCGACGACGAAGCGCGCCAGGGGGCGTTGCGTTTCGCCACCGAAGCGGCCGGACCGTTTCTCGCCGTGCCCGGTCCCGCTCGCATTCCGCCACTCGTCGAACTGCCGCGCCTGCTCGCCAGCGCGGAGCGCGTCGCCGACGATGCCGAAGGCGACGACGACCTGCGGCTTCTCCTCGGTCCCGGCTCCTCCCTCGGCGGCGCGCGTCCGAAGGCCTCCGTCCGCGACACGGACGGTCTTCTCTCGATCGCGAAGTTCCCGCACCCCCAGGACGAGCTGAACGTCGTGCTCTGGGAGGGCGTTGCGCTCGCGCTCGCCGAGGCGAGCGGCATCGACGTGCCGGAGCGGCGGATCGTGACGGTCGCCGGGAAGCACGTGCTGATAGTCCAGCGCTTCGACCGCCGGGCGGGTCACCGCGTCCCGTTTCTGTCCGCCATGAGCATACTCGGCGCGACGGATCGTGAAGCCCGCTCGTATCCGGACATTGCCGACGCTCTGCGCCGATACGGCGCCGCACCGAAACGGGACCTGCGGCAGTTGTGGCGGCGCGTCGTCTTCAACGTATTGATCTCGAACACCGACGACCACCTTCGCAACCACGGGTTCCTGTACGAGGACCACCGCGGCTGGCGCCTGTCTCCTGCCTACGACCTCAATCCGGTACCTGTCGACATCCGGCCACGCGTGCTCTCCACGGCGATCGACACCGACGATCCCACCGCATCCCTCGACTTGGCGCTGGAGACCGCCGAGCACTACCGGATGGGTCCGCACGACGCGAGGATCATCGCGAGGGAGGTTGGGAATGCGGTTGCGCAATGGCGGGAAGTCGCTCGCGGCCTGGGTGCCGCCCGGCGCGACATCGACCGGATGGCGTCGGCGTTCGAGCACGCCGACCTCGAGGCGGCGCGGCGCCTGCGGGATTGAGACGCCGCAGGTCAGACGGCGAAGCACACGGCGCTTCGCGTTACGTTACCGAGCTGGGTCTGGCGGAGCGGGGGGAGGAAGTTGCCTCATCGCACCGCGCATGAACCCGTGCGGAGGGCATCGAACGCGTGCATCAGTTGGGCTCGGTCGATTCGCCTGTGTAGAACGCGGTTGTGCGCGTAGCCGCCGCATGCGCGGCGGCGGGGTCCGTGCCGGCCGCGACCGCCGCTTGCTCCCACCCCTCGCTGCTGCCGGTGATCAACGCCTTGCCGTCCGGTGAAGCCGTGAAGGCGGCTTCGTCCGGCTTCGGCGCGTCGGGTTGCGCGATATGGAGCGCGAGTCCGAGGAGGCCCATCTCCCAGCCGACGCCGACCGCGCCCGGCCCGTACTGGTCCCAGTGGTCCGACAGGCGCGCGGTGTGCGTGAGCGTGAGTCGCGCGTTGCCGGCTCCAGCGTCCGCGACGCGCACCTCCACCCAACTGACGTCGCCGCCGAACTCCCAGGTGAGCCCGAAACGCGAGGGTGGTTCGCATGCCGTGATCCCGCCGCCGGCGTTGCCTTCCAACTGGTAGCGGCCGCCAAGCTCCAGCTCGCCGCTGATCGGCAGAAACCAGCGCGGAATGCGCTCGCCGCTCGTGACGGCGTCCCACAGGTCCTCGACCGTCGTCGCGTAGCTGCGGGAGAGCGTGACCGCGCGTGCGGGTTGCCCCTCGCGCTCGAGCGACGACACGGAGCGCGCTACCGCGCCGAGGTGAGCTTCGACATCGAAGTGCATGGTTCCCCTTCTCGAACGCGCAGCCGCGGCGGCAGAATTTGGCCGGACGCTGATTCGACTACGATCATCCTACGTCAGCGCTCAGATCCATGACTCGACAATCCAATCCCCGCGTGGCCGCGGCCCCCGTCGACGCGCTCTTCATCGACCGCTGGTCGCCGCGATCCTTCTCCCCGGAGCCGTTGACCGACGCCGACGTCGCCTCGATGTTCGAGGCGGCGCGCTGGGCTCCGTCCTCGTCCAACGTCCAGCCCTGGCTCTTCCTGTACGAGACGGACGGGCCCGACCGGAAGGTCTTCGATTCCATCCTCAAGCCGCGCAACCGCGAGTGGGCGTCGAAGGCGCCGTTTCTCGGCTTCCTCTTCGCCAACACCCGCACCGCGGACGGCCGCGAGCCGCGCAACGCGCAGTTCGACGCCGGCGCGGCGTGGATGTCCCTGGCACTGCAGGCCCTGGCGCTGGGCATCTACACGCACGGGATGGCGGGCATCGACGTGGACGCGGCGCACGAGAAGCTGGGCGTCGACACCGAGCTCTGGACGGTGATGTGCGCGTTCGCGGCCGGCCGGATCGGCCCGCCGGAGGCGCTCCCCCCGGAGCTGCGAGAACGCGAGCGGCCGAAGGACGACCGCAAGCCGCTCGGCCAGATAGCGCACCAGGGCATCCTCCGGGCGCGCTGAGCGGCTGTGCAAGCAGCAACCCCAGGCATCGCGTAGTGCGAAACAGGAATTGACATGGCAACAGCCCCCGATAGGCGCGAGTTCCTTGCGACGAGTGCCGCCGCCGCCGCGTACGCGTTGAGCGGTCGTGCTTTGGCGCAGGCCACCGATCCAACGACGCTGAGCATTGCCGAGGCGCAACGGCTGATTCGGTCAGGCGCGCTCTCGCCGCTCGAGCTGGTGGAGGCCTACGTCGAGCGCATCCGTCGCTTCGACGCGCGCCTCAACGCCTTCGTCACCGTGACCGACGAACGTGCCGTGGCGCGCGCGAGGGCGCTCGAGGCGGAGCTCGCCCGCGGGCGGTGGCGCGGCCCGCTGCACGGCATTCCGGTCGCGCTGAAGGACAACATCGACACGGCGGGCGTGCGGACGACCGCCGGGAGCGCCGTGTTCGCGGACCGCGTACCGGACGAGGACGCCGAGGTGGTGACGCGGCTCGAGGCGGCCGGGGCCATCATCGTGGGCAAGCTCAACATGCACGAGTTCGCCTACGGCGGGACGTCGGCGTTCACGCATACCGGCCCCGTGCGCAATCCGTGGGATGTGGACCGCATCCCCGGCGGGTCGTCCGGCGGGTCCGGTGCGGCGGTCGCCGCGCGACTGTGCGCCGGCGCCCTGGGGACCGATACCGGGGGATCGGTGCGTATTCCGGCCGCGCACTGCGGCATCGTCGGTCTGAAGCCGACCTACGGGCTGGCGAGCATTCGCGGCATCATCCCGCTCAGCGTGTCGCTCGATCACGTGGGACCGATGTGTCGGACGGTGGCCGATGCCGCGCTCATGCTGCAGGCGCTGGCCGGGTACGATCCGCGTGGCATCGCGAGCATCAGCGCGGACGTGCCCGACTACGCGACCGCGCTGCTGCGCCGCACGTCGTCGCTGCGCCTGGGCGTGCCCCGCACGCCGTACTATGACGACCTGGACCCGCAGATCGCGGAGGCGGTCGATCGGGCGCTCGGCGTGCTGAGTGACCTGACGGCGAGCACGCGAGACGTGGAGTTGCCTGCGCTGCCGCAAGTCCGTCCCGTTGCGGTCGAGTCCTACGCGTATCACGCCGATCTCCTCGACGAGAGCCGGGAACTGTACGACGCGAGCACGCTGGCACGCATCGAGCCCGGCGCCGAGGTGCCCGCGGCGGACTATGCAGAAGCGCTGTATCAGTTGAAGCTGGTGAGAAAGGCGATCGCGCGCGTGTTCGACGACGTCGACCTGCTGGTCACGCCGACGTTGCCGATACTCCCGATGGAGATCGAGGCGGCCCGCGAATCGCCGCTGGAAGCGACCGGGATCCTGATTCGTAACCCCGCGCCCTTCAACAGCTACGGGATTCCGGCGATCACCGTCCCCTGCGGATTCAGCCGGGAGGGTCTGCCCATCGGGTTGCAGATCAGTGGCCGCGCCCTGGGCGAAGTCGACGTGCTCGCCCTCGCGCACGCCTACGAGCAATCGACGGACTGGCACGAACGCACACCGCCGCTGTGAACTCATTGAAATATGTGCGGCAACCGCTCATAATTCAATGTAATGGAGGTTCAGCGGCGGCATCATCTGCGCCGGTTGACGCTGCTCCTGAGAGAGTCTCCCGTCGTCGCCCTTCTGGGCGCCCGCTCGCCGGGCGCGTAGCGTTCCAGGAGCTCGACGGCTTCGATCTGCGTGAAGTCTCCGACCTTGATCGGCTCTGGCTGCACGGCGCCTTCCCGCGTTCATACCTCGCCCGTTCGGCGTCCGCCAGCCGCCGCTGGCGCGACGACTTCGTCCGTACCTTTCTCGAGCGCGATCTGCCGGTCCTCGGAAACACCGTTCCATCGACCACGTTGCGCCGGTTCTGGACGATGCTCGCCCACTGGCATGGTCAGATCTGGAACGGTGCGGAGTTCGGCAGGGCGTTCGGCGTCGCGCACACGACGGTGCGGCGCTATCTCGATCTCCTGACCTCGGTGTTCGTCGTGCGGCAACTCCAGCCTTGGCACGAAAACGTCGCCAAGCGGCAAGTGCGGTCGCCGAAGGTCTATATCGGCGATTCGGGAGTCCTCCACGCGCTGCTGGGGCTGAGCACCCGTGAGGCATTGGTCTCGCATCCCAAGGTGGGTGCGTCCTGGGAAGGATTCGTAGTACGCCAGATCGCGCACCTGCTGGCGGCCCGCTCCGATCAGTGCTTTCACTGGTCGACCCACTCCGGCGCCGAGCTCGACCTGCTCGTCGTGGCCGGACACCGGCGCTACGGCTTCGAGGTCAAGCGGACGGAAGCCCCTCGGCTGACCGCGTCGATGCGTTACGCCCTGGAAACGCTGGACCTTCAGCGTCTCGACGTCGTGCATGCGGGGGAACGCCTGTACAGGTTGGCGCCGCGCGTCAGGGCCCTGCCTGCCGCACAGCTTGCGACCGAGCTTCGGCCGCTGCGCGGGTGACGGTCGTCGACTTGCCGGAGCCGTCCGGCCGAAATGGCCGAGCACGTCGTCGTCGGTGAGCCCGGCTGCGCGACTTGATCGAGACACGCTATCTATTGGTGGCGCAGCGCCACCATCGGATCGACCCGCGCCGCGCGCCGCGCCGGCAGGAGGCACGCGGCGATCGCCACGCCGCCGAGCAGCGCCGCGACGGCAAGCTGGGTGACCGGATCGGTCGGCGGCGTCTCGACGAGCCAGCTCTCGAACAGCCTGCCGATGGTCAGCGCGCCCCAGATGCCGACGGCGAACCCGGCGCCGAGTTGGATGAGGCCACCTCGCAACATCATCCAGCCCACCTGACCGGCCCGGGCGCCGAGCGCCATCCGTACGCCGATCTCCTGTGTGCGCTGCGTCACGGCGTACGCGGTGACGCCGTACAGGCCGACCGCCGACAGGACCAGAGCCACCCAGGCGAAGGCGCCGAGCAGCGAGCCGACCAGACGTGGGATGAAGAGCGTCTGCGCGAGCACGCCGTCCAGCGTCCAGACGCGCATGATCGGGAGATCCGGGTCGAGCCGGCCCACGATCGCCCGCATCGTTCCGGCCGCGGCGTCGGCGCCGCGCGCGCCGCGCACGAGGAGGTGCTGGGACGGCGTCGATTCCGCGCGGTACGGCACGTAGGCGACCGGACCGGGCGCGGCCGACATCGTCTGTCGCACCGTGGGCGAGACGCCGACGATCGTGAGCCACGCGGACTCCTCGCCCGGCTCGGCGCGCGCCGTCAGCCGAATGCGCCGGCCGAGCGGATCCTCGTTCGCGAAGAACATGTCCGCGAAGCGCCGGTTGACCACGACGCTGCCGTTGCCCGCGGTCCCGTCGCGGTCGGTGAACGCGCGACCCCGCTGCAGGCGGAGGCCCAACGACTCGAAGTAGTCGCCCGCAATGATGATGACGCCGGCGGTTGGCGGCGTGTCGCCGTCGGATGCGGCCCGGCCGTCGATGGCGACCGCGCGGGGTGCGGCGAGGGGGGCGAACGGGATGGCGTCGGCGCGCGTGGCCGACACGATCGTCGGGTCGGCCGCTATCTGCTCGTCGAGCGTACGGAAGAACGCCACGCGCTGCTCGGCCGTCGAATAGCGGGCTTCCGGCAGCAGGAGCTGGATGGTCGTCACGCCCGCGGTGTCGACGACGCGGTCGGCGAGGGCGAGCGTCAGCAGGCTGCGCGCCATCAGGCCGGCGCCGGCCAGCAGGACCAGCGTCAGCGCCAGTTCCGCCGTCACCAGCAACCCCATCCAGCGGCGCGGCGGACCTTCGGAGGGCCCGATGCGCCCGGCCGCGGTGACGAGGTCACGCACGTTCGCCTGGGACGTGTGCAGGGCCGGCGCCAGTCCGAAGATCACGGTAGTCGACACACAAGTCAGGATCAGGAACGCCAGCACACGGCCGTCGATCGCGAAGTCGAATCCAGTAGGGGGCCATGAGCGGCTCGTAGCTCATCGACAATAGTCGCGCGCACAGGGCGGCGAGTCCCAGGCCGAGCACCCCGGCCAGAGCGGCGAGCAGGATGCACTCGACGAGCAGTTGCCGCACGATTCGGGCTCGTGTTGCGCCCAGCGACACCCGCATGCCTACCTCTCGTGCCCGGCGCGAGGCCCGCGCCAGGAGCAGATTGGCGCCGTTCGCGCAGGCGATGAGCAGCACGATGCCGGCGGCGGCCAGCAACGCCGTCAGGACCGGTCGAAACATCCCGTTGTAGTGCTCGTTGAACGGATCGACCCACGGCCGCAAACCCTCGTTGGTTTCGGGGTGGGTCGCCGCGAGAGCAGCCGCCACGGCATCGAGGTCTGCCTGTGCGCGGGCCACGTTCACGCCGTCCGCGAGACGGCCGACGGCCCGGAACCTCCGCTGGTCACGGGCCTGCTCTGCAAGGCCGGGTGTCAGCGCCAGCGGCTGCCACAGCTCCGCCCACATCGGGAACTCGAAGCCCGCGGGCATCACACCGATGACGATTGCAGGCACGTCGTCGACGCGGATGACCCGGCCGAGCACGTCCGGGTCTGCGCCGTAGCGGTTCGTCCAGATGCCATGTCCGAGCATCATGACGGCCGGCGCACCGAGGCGGTCGTCGTCGGGCGCGAAGTCGCGGCCGAGCAGCGGCTCGATGCCGAGCAGCCCGAACGTATTGGCCGTGACCCGCGCGCCGAAGTACCGCTCGGTCGCCATGCCCGGGTCGGCGACGTTCACAGCCGGCTCGCTGTAGGCCGCAATGTCCTCGAAGCTCGTTGCCGCGGCGCGCCAGTCGTGGAAATCGAGATACGAGATCCCCTGCTCGCGCCCATCGGTGTCGCGCATCGCCAGCGCCATGATGCGGTCCGGGTCGCCCACCGGCAGGCCGCGGACGAGGACGGCGTTGTACACCGTGAACGCCGTGCTGGTGAGTCCGATCCCGAGTCCGAGCGCAAGGACAGTGGCGGCCGCCAACCAGCGTTCCTTCACGAGCAGCCGTGCGGCGAACCGCAGGTCCTGCCCTATCTCTTCGAGCCACCGCACGCCGTGCGCGTCCCGGCACAGCTCCTTGACCTGATCGAGGCCGCCGAACTCCAGGCGGGCGCGACGGCGCGCCTCCCGCGCGGACATGCCCGCCCGGACGTGGTCGGTCACCTGACGCTCGATGTGGTCGCGCAGCTCGGCGTCCAACTCGGCCTCTACCCGGTGGCGATGCCGCAGCCGCTGCCACCAAGTCACCGCACGCCTCCGCCGGCGGTGCCCAGAATCAGCCCGACCGCCTCGGCCAGCCGGGCCCAGCTCTCGGTCTCTTGCTGCAACTGCGCGCGGCCCTTGGCGGTGAGGCGATAGAACTTCGCGTCGCGGCCTGTGTCCGACGGGTGCCACTCTGCCGCGAGCAGCCCCCGGTTCTCCAGGCGGTGGAGGGCGGGATAGAGCGAGCCCTGCCGCACCTGGAGGACGTCGCGCGAGATCTGCTTGATCCGTTGGGCGATGCCGTAGCCGTGAATCGGCCCGGCGGCGGCGACCTGTAGCACGAGCAGGTCGAGGGTGCCCTGCGGTAGATCCGTCCTGGGGATGGTCATCTCCATACCTCTTACTTCTACATGTATCGGATCGACGTGTAGAAGGTCAAGGTGTTATGGAGTACTATCGAGTCATGATAACTGCCATCGATCGGGCCGGGCGGATCGTCGTGCCGAAGAGCCTCCGCGAGCGCTTCAACCTGGTCGCGGGCACGGAGTTGGAGATCGAAGCCCGTGGCGAGTTCCTGCAGCTCAGCCGGACGGGCGCCGAGCCCGCGCTCGTGAAGAAGAAGGGGATTCTGGTGCACCACGGCGGTGATCGCGTGAACCTGGACGTCGCGGCGTTCATCCGAGCGGAGCGGGACTCACGAGCGGCGGGCATCGTCGTCGTGGGCCCGTAGCGCATCTCGGAGATCGTCGAGGAGGCGCGCCGCGGCCACGGCTGGATGTTCAGTTGTACTCCGTGCCCCCCTTGCGCGTCAGATAGTTGCCGGAGACGCTCTTCAGGATCACGCGCCCGAACTCGGCGGACTCCCGTTCGGTCGCCGGCTTCACCACGACTCCCTCGCGCAGATGCTTCCCGCCGAGTGCGGTCGCACCGTCGGTCTGCTCGTTCAGCGCCGCGGTGCTGAACGGCCCTCGATACAGGACGGGAACGAGCGGGAACAGGTCGCCCAGGGACGTCTCGATCTCGCTCGGGGGGAGATAGCGGCCCTGCCCCGGCTCGCCGACGTAGGCGTCGAACACCCGGAACGCGGGATTGGGTTCGCCGTAGTGCAGATCCTGCACGCCGCGCCCGTACACCTCGCCGAGCACGTAGAACGGCAGCCCGGTCCCGGCGACGCGGGCGCGCGCCGCCTCGAAAGCGGCCTCGAAAGCGCGCCACGTGCGCACGTAGAGGTTCTTCTGGTTCGCCTCGTTCAGGATCAGCGCCATCCCCCGGTCGGACATGCCCTTGGACGTGACGATGGGGCCGTGGTCCGGATGCCATCCCAGGCAGCACCAGGAGCCGTGCAGCTTCTCGGTGATGACGACCGGCTCGCCGTCCCGCAACTCGCCGGGGTACTTCTTGACGTTCTCGATGTCGTAGTGGAGCGTCGCCCCGTGCACCGGCCGCACCTCCCCCTGCATGGCGATGGGGATCGGCGGCTCGTACTTCACCAGCTCCAGCAACTCGGTGACCGTGTCGCCCTCGGCGACCGGCCGGCCGCGGATCAGGCCGTCGTGGACCGGGTAGACGAGCCCCTGGGACAGCGCGCCGCGCAGCTTCACCGCCTTGACGCGGTTCTTCCGGCTCCCGGCGAGCTTGCCTTCGAGACCGAGCTCGGCGATGAGCCAGTCGGGGCAGACGGCGCCTTCCGGGATGTAGGCGGCGAGGTCGCCGTCTGCGAAGGATCCCTTCCCGACGACGCAACGAAAACCGCCGATCGCCGCCAGCTCCAGGCGGTCGGCGTTCGGATGGGGTTCTATGCGCAAGGCATGGATTCTGGATTCGAAGTTAGCCATAGGGTCATGATACGTGCATGGCCGTCAAGGTGCCCTGTGCGAGTCCGCCCGGGATCGTCTATCCTGACGACCGATTGGCATCCGTAGCCGCAAGCGTCACGATTCCGCGCCTCCGGTCAAGAGGTTCCGGCGCCGGCCGGCGCGATCGAGGGTTGCCGGACAATCGGCCGTTCGTCGATGGGCAGGTGGATCAGTGCGGCGGCGAGTCCCAGGGCGACGCCGGCCCACCAGACGCCGTCGTAGGAGCCGGTCGCGTCGAAGAGCCAGCCACCCAGCCAGACCCCGAGGAAGCTTCCGAGCTGGTGGCTGAGGAAGACCATGCCGAACAGCGTGGCGAGGTAGCGCACGCCGAAGATCTGGCCGACGATCCCGGTCGTCAGGGGCACCGTCGAGAGCCACAGCACGCCCATGACGGCGGAGAACAGATAGATGACGCCGGCGGTCTTCGGGAGGAGCATCAGCGCCGTGATGGCCACCGCGCGTGACGCGTAGATGGTGCTCAGCCCGCACTTCTTGCTCCAGCGCTGGCCGGCGGCGCCGGACGCGAACGAGCCGAGGATGTTGAACAGGCCGATGACGGCGATCGCCGCCGCCCCCACCGAGGCGGAGAGCCCGAGGTCGCGCACGTAGGCCGGAAAATGGACCGTGATGAAGGCGACGTGGAAGCCGCAGACGAAGAAGCCGGTGGTCAGCAGCGCGTAGCCGCGGTGGCCGAACGCCTCGCGGACGGCGGCCGTCAACGACTGGTCGGCCGCCGATGCCTCGCCCCGGTCCCCGGCCGCCGCGCCCCGAACGGCCGGCGAACCGGGCAGCAGGAACGCGAGCGGCGCGATCAGGACCGCTGACGCGGCCAGGAACAGCAGCGCGGTCTGCCAGCCGTAGCCGGAGATGAAGGCCTGGCCGAGCGGCGAGAAGACGACCTGACCCGACGAGCCGGCCGCGGTTCCCAGTCCCAGGGCCAGCGAGCGCCGCTCGGGGCCCACGACCTTGGCCATGGCGGCGAGCGCGATGGAGAACGCGGTGAACGCCACCCCGACCCCCACGAGGACGCCGGCCGTCAGGTGCAGCATCCCGGCGCTCTCGGCGGTCGTCATGCCCCAGATGCCGGCGGCGTAGATCAGCGCCCCCAGCGCCAGCACCCGCGGCGAACCGAACCGGTCGCTGAGCGCGCCGGCGAACGGCAGGGCCATGCCCCACAGCAGGTTCTGGATCGCCAGGGCCAGCGCGAACGTCTCGCGCCCCCACCCACGCGCCGTGGTCATCGGCTCCAGGAAGAGCCCGAAGGTCGAGCGGGCGCCGAACCCGAGCATGGCGATTACGCACGCGGCGGCGATGATCAGCGCGGGCGTCCGCCAGTGCGGGCCGCCGAGGCGATCGTGCGGAACGACGATGGAGCTGCTCGTCAAATCACTGCCTTGCGCTCCGGTCTCCGACCGGCTGGTTCCGGTGCAGCATATCCACCAGTCACGCCCGACCGCCGGCGAGCAGCTCTTCGTAGAGAGCCGCGTACTGCGCGGCGGTGCGGTCGACGGAGAAGTCCTGCGCCATGGCGTTCGCCATGAGCCGACGCCACGCGTCGGGACGGCCGTAGCACTCGAGCGCCCGATCGACCGCCTGCACTAGCGCCTCGGACGAGTAGTCCCCGAACAGGAAGCCGGTGCCCTGGCCCGTCGCCGGTTCGAAGGGCATCACGGAATCCTTCAGGCCGCCGGTGGCGCGCACGATCGGGATCGTGCCGTAGCGCAGGCTGTAGAGCTGGTTGAGGCCGCCGGGCTCGTAACGCGACGGCATGAGGAACACGTCGCTGCCCGCCTCGATGACGTGGGCGAGCTCCTCGTCGAAGCCGATGCGGACCGCCATGCGGCCCGGGTGCCGCGCGGCGAAATCGGCGAGCATCTGCTCGTGGTGGGCGTCGCCGGTCCCCAGCACCGCGACTTGCATGTCCCTTGACAACAGGGCATCGAGAGCGCCCGCCAGTATGTCGACCCCCTTCTGATCGACGAGCCGGGCGACCATGCCGGCGAGCGGCGCAGCCGATGGGGGCAGGCCCAGCCGCTGCTGCAGGTTCCGCTTGCACTCCTGCTTGCCGGCGGGCTCGGCGGCGGAGTAGCGCCGGGTGATGAAGGCGTCGGCGGCTGGGTCCCAGACGCCGTAGTCGGCACCGTTCATGATGCCCACCAGGTCGCCGGCGCGCTCCCTGAACACGCCGTCGAGCCCGTATCCCTGCTCGGAAGTCTTGACCTCCTCGGCATAGCTCGGACTGACGGTGGTCAGCCGGTCCGCAAGTGTCAGGCCGGCCTTCAGGAAGCTGATGTTGCCGTAGAACTCGAAGTGCGGCCAGTAGTGCGCGGGGTCGACCTGGAGGCGCGGGAACACGCCGGGATCGAACAGCCCCTGGTAGCCGACGTTGTGCACGGTGAACAGCGAGCGCGTGGAGGCCAGAGACGGGTGGCGCTCCGGCAGCAGCCGAAGGTAGGCGACGGCAAGACCCGCCTGCCAGTCGTGGCAGTGCAGCACGTCGGGCGATCCGCGATGACCGAGCAGCGCAAGCGCGGCCTGCGCGAACCAGGCGAACCGGTCGGCGTTGTCCGCGTAGTCCGCACCGCCCCAACCGTACAATCCGTCGCGGTCGAAGAAGCGGTCCCTCCGGACGAAGTAGGCGGCCGCGCCTTGACCGGCGTCGCCCTGCATTACATCGGCGCGCTCGACTCCATCGGCGGTCGGAACATCGAAGGCCATCCCGGTCGGGTCGACGTCGCCGCGCTCCAGGACGCAGCGGTAGGCCGGCAGGACGAGGGTCACGTCGAGCCCGCGGCGCGCCAGCGCACCCGTCAGCGAGCCGACCATGTCGGCCAGGCCTCCGGTCTTCGCGAACGGCGCTGCCTCCGAGCTGACAATCGCGACGCGCACGGCCATGCTCCTTCCAGTCTACCGGGCCAGCCCACGCGGGCCGAATCCCATCCCGGGCACCCGCGCGCCGACCGCCCCTTTTGCGCGAGCCCGAACAATCGTGTACAAGCGAACTCTTTGCTCCAGGCCGCGATAGGATACGCCACCATGAGCTCGACAACTGCTGCCGGCGTGAGGGATGTGCGCTACGAACCGGAGGAGCAGCCGCCGCCCGCGCTCGCCATCGGGCTCGGCTTTCAGTTCGCGATGCTCACCGTGGCGGGCATCGTGCTGACGCCGGCCATCGTGGTGCGCGCGGCGGGAACCGGCGAGGATTTCCTGTCGTGGGCCGTGTTTGCGGCGCTCGCGATCAGCGGCATCACGACGGTGCTCCAGGCGGTGCGGGTCGGTCGCATCGGGTCCGGCCACGTGCTGCTGATGGGCACCTCGGCCGCCTTCATCGCGGTGTGCGTCACCTCGCTCATCGAGGGGGGGCCGGGGCTGCTGGCGACGCTGGTCACCGTTTCGGCGTTGTTCCAGTTCGGGCTCTCGACGCAGTTGTCGCTGTTGCGGCGGATCCTCACGCCGACGGTCTGCGGGACGGTGATCATGCTCATCCCCGTGACGCTGATGCCGATCATGTTCGGGATGCTGACCGACGTGCCGGAAGGCTCGCCGGCCGCCGCCGCCCCGATCTGCGCGATCATGACGCTGGTCGTCACGGTCGGGGTCACGCTCCGCGCCACCGGGGTCTGGCGGCTCTGGGCGCCGGTCATCGGCATCGCCACGGGTTGCGCGGTCGCCGGCGCATACGGGCTCTACGACACGCAGCTCGTCGCCGAGGCGGGCTGGATCGGTCTGCCGGCAGGCGCCTGGCCGGGATTCGACCTCACGTTCGGCGTCGCGTTCTGGTCCCTGCTGCCGGCATTCGTATTCGTGACCCTGATCGGCGCCATCGAGACCATCGGCGACGGCGTCGCCATTCAGCGCGTCTCGCGGCGGAGGCCGCGGGCCATCGACTACCGCGTGGTGCAGGGCGCGGTCACCGCCGACGGCGTGGGCAACCTGCTCTCGGGTCTGGCGGCGACGGTTCCGAACACGACCTACTCGTCGAGCGTCTCCGTAACGGAGATCACCGGGGTCGCCTCCCGCACGGTGGGCATCTACATCGGCGCCGTTTTCATCGTGCTGGCGTTCCTGCCGAAGTTCATGGCGCTCATCCTCGCGATTCCCGGTCCCGTGGTCGGTGCGTACACCATCGTGCTCATGGCCACCCTACTTCGTGCTCGGGATGCGGGTGGTCGTCGAGGACGGCGTCGATTATCGCAAGGGCGTCGTGGCGGGGGTCGGGTTCTGGATCGGCCTCGGGCTCCAGAACGAGCTGATCTTCGCCGAGGCGCTGGGCGCCTGGAGCGGACTGCTGGGCAACGGCATGACCGCCGGCGGTCTTGCGGCGATCCTCATGACGCTCTTCCTGGAGTTCTCCAGACCGCGGCCGCACCGTCTTCGGACCGCGCTGAACGCGGACGCCTACCCGACGATCGACACCTTCCTGACGGAGTTCGCCGACACCCGGGGCTGGAGCGAGGCGATGACCGACCGACTCCGCGCGGTTGGCGAGGAAACGCTGCTCACCCTCATCCGGCAGGACGAGAAGAGCGAAGAGCGGCGCCTGCAGATCAGCGCCCGCAACGACGGCCGGGCCGCCGAGCTGGAGTTCGTGGCGGCGACCGACGAGACGAACATCGAGGACCGCATGGCGGTGCTCGGGGATCGCGTGGCCGGCCACCAGGCCGAGCAGGAGGTCTCGCTCCGGCTCCTGCGGCACCTGGCTTCGTCGGTGCGTCACCAGCAGTACCACGAGACGGACGTCGTGACGGTCCGCGTGGAGGCGTCCGCGTAACCGGAGCGATGCAGCGGCGCTCGGTGCTGCGCGGGGTTCGCCGCGGGCTGTAAGCTGATCGGATGCCGTCACGCGCGCATTCGGGCGATTCCACGTTCCTGACCGACTACGATCTCCACCTCCTCGCCGGCGGGACTCACTACCGGAGCTACGACAAGCTCGGCGCGCACCTCGCGCGGCACGACGGCGCCGGCGGCGTACATTTCGCGGTCTGGGCGCCCAACGCCGACAGCGTCTCCGTCGGCGGCGACTTCAACGAATGGGACGCGGAGGCGCACCCGATGCGGCTGCGCCCCGAGGCCGGGGTCTGGGAGACGTTCGTCCCAGGGGTGGGGAGCGGCGCGCTCTACAAGTTCCTGGTCACGCCGCGAGGCGGCGGCGGCGCCGTGCAGAAAGCCGACCCGTATGCATTCGCCGCGGAGCTGCGCCCCCGCACCGCGTCGCGGGTCTGGGATCTGTCCGGCTACGCCTGGGGCGATGCGGACTGGATGGCCTCGCGCGCGGCCCGCAACGCGCACGACGCGCCGATCGCGGTCTACGAGGTGCATCTCGGTTCGTGGATGCGGGTACCCGGCGAAGGAGGCTGGCTGACCTACCGGGACATCGCCGGCCGGCTGGCCGACCACGTCGCGGATCTGGGCTTCACGCACGTGGAGCTTCTGCCGGTCGCGGAGTACCCGCTCGACGAGTCGTGGGGCTACGGCACGCTCGGCTACTTCGCACCGACGAGTCGTTTCGGCACCCCGCAGGAGTTCATGGCGCTGGTCGATACGTTGCACCGGCGCGGCATCGGCGTCCTCGTGGACTGGTCGGCCGCCCACTTCCCGAAGGACGCCCACGGCCTGGCCCGTTTCGACGGCACCTGTCTCTACGAGCACGCGGACGCGCGGCAGGGAGAGCACCCCCACTGGGGCTCGCTGATCTTCAACTACGGCCGCCGCGAGGTGAGCAACTTCCTGATTTCGAGCGCGCTCTTCTGGTTCGAGAAGTACCACCTCGACGGCCTGCGCGTGGACGCCGTCGCCTCGATGCTCTACCTCGACTACGGGCGCGAGGCCGGGGAGTGGGTGCCGAACGCCCGCGGCGGCAACGAGAACCTGGACGCCGTCGACTTCCTGCGGCACCTGAACGAGCGCGTCCACGCGGAGCACCCCGGCATCATGATGGTGGCCGAGGAGTCGACCGCCTGGCCGCTGGTGACCCGCCCGCCGGACGCCGGCGGGCTCGGATTCGGCTTCAAGTGGAACATGGGCTGGATGAACGACACGCTCGAGTACATCTCGAAGGAACCGGTCCACCGCAGCCACCACCACGACGCGCTCACCTTCAGCCTGATCTACGCCTTCAGCGAGAACTTCATCCTGCCGCTGTCGCACGACGAGGTCGTTCACGGCAAAGGCTCGCTGCTGGCGCGCATGCCGGGCGACGAGTGGCAACGGCACGCCAATCTGCGGCTGCTCTACGGCTTCATGGTCGGCCACCCCGGCAAGCAGCTCCTCTTCATGGGCGGCGAGATCGCGCAGGAACGGGAATGGACGCACGCCGAGAGCATCGACTGGCACCTGCTGGGCAGACCGCTGCACGCCGGTCTGCGCAGATGGGTGCGGGATCTGCACCTGCTCTACCGTGGCGAGCCGGCCCTGTACGAGCTGGATGCGGAGCCGTCCGGCTTCGAGTGGATCGACTGCGACGACCGCGGCAGCAGCGTCCTGAGCTTTCTCCGCCGCGGCCGCGGCGGAGAGCCGCTCGTCGTCGTCTGCAACTTCACCCCGGTCGCGCGGCACGATTACCCGGTCGGCGTGCCGCACGGCGGCTCCTGGCGCGAACGGCTGAACAGCGATGCGTCGTGCTACGGCGGCGGTAGTCTGGGCAATGGCGGGCACGTCGTCGCCGGGGAAGCACCGTCTCACGGACGACCGTTCTCCCTCCGGCTCACGCTGCCGCCGCTCGGCGTGCTATTCTTGAAACAGGACTGACGAACACCCGCTGGCGATCCCTTCCCGGACAGCTCCGGTTTCAGGACAGATCGGCTCGGCAAAGCGCGCGTGGCTGGTTCTCACGGCCAGGAAGCCCGTGGTGAGACCAGGCACAGGAATGTCGCATCGGTTCGTCGCGCTGACATTGTTGTGGTTTCGTCCGCGGGAGTGACGCGCCGCGCGGCCCGGCGCCACAGACCGTATCTGGTTGACAGGGCGACTGTTCCGGTCTTCGGGCAGCCGGACTCGGCGGTGGCGGCACGACTCTTACTAATGAGCACTGTCGTTGGGCACCGCTCGAACGCTTTGCATTTCGGTACGGGTTTAACAGAAACGGAACGCGACCGACGCCTCTTGGACATACGGCGGCGGTAGCCTTGACGCTGGCCGGTTTCGGACCCCCGCGTCCCGCGGCGGTCGAGGGTGCAGCGCCGGTCGAATGCCGCGGAGCCGTTGGCGCGGCGGCTCTGCGTTGGATGGCGTGTTGGAGGAACTTGAGGAGTATGGCGAAACGAACGACACAGTCGACAGGGACCGTCAAGCGCACGCGGAAGACCGCTCCGCGGAAGACCACCCGCCGCACCGCGGTGAAGCCGGTCGCGGCGGCGCCCGTGGAAACGACAACCGCGACCGGGCCAATCGAAGCGGCCGGCATGATCGAGGCGGCGGCGCCCGAGCCGACCGACGCGCAGATTGCCGAGCGCGCCTACTTCCTGTCCCTCGAACGACAGGGCTCGGGCGGTCCCCTCGACGACTGGCTGCAGGCGGAGCGTGAGCTGCGGAACGGGTCCGAGTCGGCCCAGGAGTCTGCGCCCTAGTGCTGCGCCATGATTAAACGTTCGGGTGTGCGGTGCTGTGATTCGTCGATGATTGCTCGCTGTAACCCATGTCCGTATCCGAAGATGATGACGTGACGAACCACTAGGAGTCTGCGCCGTAGAAACGGGGCAGACTTCCAGGCAGGCCCGGTTGGGCGGGAATCGGAGCCGCAGGCGACGATTTCCGGGCTAGTTTCATTCGTACCGCTTGAACACGGGCGGCGCGGCGGGGGCTGGGCTACGACATTTGTGTGGACCGTCGCGTCGCCTGCAACACGATTGTTGAATTGCACGATATCTTCCCGGCAGATCCGGGGAACGAAACAAAACGGAGAGGTAAGGAAGCAATGATGACGTCCATGGCACAACCGATGGCGGTCGTGCTGGCCGGCGGCGATGGTATGCGTCTGCGGCCGCTGACCGAGCGCTGGCTTGGCCGGCACGTTCCGAAACAGTACTGCACGTTCGCGGGGACGCGATCGATGCTCGACCACACTCTCGATCGTGCCGCCTGCCTGTGCGACCCGAGCCGTATCCTCACGGTCGTCGGACGGCACCACCGGGACGTGCTCGGCGCTCGCGCGCCGCGTGCGACGGACGGCGCGTTCATCGAGCAGCCGGCCAATCTCGACACGGCGCCGGGCGTGCTGTTGGGGCTGGTGCATGCCATGCACCGCGACCCCGACGCCACCGTGGTCATCCTCCCGTCGGATCACTTCGTGTACCCGGAGTGGCGGTTCGTGGCGAAGGTGCAGGTGGCGATTCAGGCCGCCGAGCGGCTCGGCGACCGGATCCTGCTGCTGGGGGCCGCGCCGACCGACGTCGAGGACGAGTACGGCTGGATCGTTCCGTCCGACGACCTCGGACGCCAGCCGGCGCACCGCGTGTTCGCCGTGGAGTCCTTCGTCGAGAAGCCGGCTCCGGCGGAAGCGGCCCGACTCTACGAGCGCGGCGCCCTGTGGAACACCCTCGTCCTGGTGGCGCGCGCCCGCACCCTGTGGGAGCTCGCCTGCGAGCGGCTTCCGCATCTGACGCCGTTCTTCACGGTGCTGCAGGCGGCCATCGGCACGCCGCGGGAGACCGCTGTGCTCGACGAGGTGTACGACACCATGCCGCGGGTCAACTTCTCCTCGGAGCTGCTCGAACGGGCACCCGACCGCATCGCCATGCAGTCGCTGGACGGCGTCATGTGGAACGACTGGGGGCAGCCCGCGCGCATCGTCGAATCCCTGCTGGCGATCGGCAAGCAGCCCGCCTTCAGCCTCCGGCTCCTGGAAGAGGAGCTGGCGCCGCGGCGCGACTTCCGTACTCTGGAGACCGCCGGCGCGGAAGCCGCGGCGATCTGACCCCACGCCCGGAACGGCGAGCCGGGGAACACGCCCCGGTCCGCCGTCCGTTCCGTCCCCCGGATCCCCCTTCTGACAGGCTCGGCGGCGTACGCGGCCTTGACGACGCCGGTTCTGTCCCCCACGATCCGGGTACACTTCCGCTCCACGGCGCTTCCCGCGAGGTATGCATCTGACCACACGTTACGTTGACCCGACAACGACCTTGACGGCCGGCGTCCAGCAGCTTCAGACCCGCATGGGGGTGGATGTCTGCTCGATATACCTGCTCGAATCGGACCGGACCCACCTCGTTCTGGCGGCCACCGTCGGCCTGCGCCCGGAGAGCGTGGGCAAGGTGCGGATGGAGCTCCACGAGGGTCTGGCAGGACTGGTCGCCGAGCAACTTCGGCCGATCGAGGTGCCGAACGTCAAGCGGCACCCGCGCTTCAAGCACTTCGCGGAGACCGACGAGGATCCGTACTACGCGTTCCTGGGTGTCCCCCTGATCGACCGGGAGTTGCTGCAGGGCGTGCTGATCGTGCAGACCATCGAGGAGCGGAGCTTCTCCGACGACGAGATCGCCTCGCTGCTCCTGGCCGCGGGTGAATTGAGCCCCATCGTCGCGCAGGTGCGCGAGCGCGATCAGTCCATCGGGCCGCTCCAGCGCCGACTCTGGACGCTCGCGCGGAACATGTGGTGGAGCTGGGACGCCAGCGCCATGAGTCTGTTCCAGGACCTCGATCCGGCGCGCTGGGAAGAACTGGGGCGCAACCCGGTGGCGCTCCTGTCGGAGATGCCGCTCGACGATCTGGACGAGCGCATCGGCGACCTCTCGCTGGCCCACCGGATCAACCACACGTTCCGGCGGCTGCAGGAGTACCGCGAACGTTCCGCGACGTGGGGCGACACGCACGCCGGCGTGCTGCAGCGCCAGCCCGTCGCCTACTTTTCCGCCGAGTTCGGGATCCACGAATCGCTGCCGATCTACTCCGGCGGCCTCGGCGTGCTGGCCGGCGACCACATCAAGAGCGCATCGGACCTCGGCGTCCCGCTCGTCGGCGTGGGCCTGTTCTACGGCCAGGGCTACTTCCGGCAGCGGCTCGACGCCTCCGGCTGGCAACAGGAGGAATACGCGGAGGTCGACGTCACCCGACTGCCGCTCGAGCCGGCGGTGGGAGCCGACGGCGAAGCGATCGTGCCGGAGATCGAGACCCGCGGCGGGGTCCTGCGCGCCCGTGTATGGCAGGCGGTCGTCGGACGGCGCACCCTCCTGCTCCTGGACTCGGACGTCGACGGCAACACGCCCGACGACCGCGCGCTCACCGCGCGGCTCTACGGAGGCGACCTGCGGGTCCGGGTCCGCCAGGAGCTGTTGCTCGGCATCGGCGGGCTGAAGGCGCTGCATGCGCTGGGCATCGTGCCGGGCGTCTTCCACCTGAACGAGGGCCACAGCGCCTTCGCGGTGCTGGAGGCGATCCGGCACTGCATGGAGCGCGAGGGCGTCGACTTCGAGACGGCGTTCCGGCAAGTGGCCCGCCGCACCGTCTTCACGACGCATACCCCGGTGCCGGCCGGGCACGACCGCTTCCCATCCGATCTCATCGACGAACACCTGGCGCCGCTCCGCGACACGCTGGGCATCTCGCACGAGCGGCTCATGAGCCTCGGGCGGGTCAATCCGGACGACGCGGGCGAGGAGTTCTGCATGACGGTGCTGGGACTCCGGATCTCCCGGCGCGCCAACGCGGTGTCGTCGCTGCACGGAGACGTCACGCGCCACATGTGGACGGGCCTGTGGGGCGACCGCCCGGAGGAGGACGTGCCCATCGGACACATCACCAACGGGATCCACGTGCCGAGCTGGCTGGCGCCGCAGATGCAGCAGTTGTACGACCGGCATCTGCCCTCGGATGTCGCCCGCGAGGACGCGCTGCCGGAGATCTCAGCCGGGATCGAGAGCGTCAGCGACGGGGCGCTCTGGGAGACCCACGTCGCACTCAAGATCCGCCTGCTCGACGCCGTTCGGCGGCAGGTTCTGCGCGAGGCGGCTCGCCGCGGCGAGCCGGCCGTCGTCCTGGAGCAGTTGTCCCACGCGCTGAGCCAGGACGCCCTGACCATAGGCTTCGCCCGCCGCGTCGCCACCTACAAGCGCGCGTCTCTGTTCCTGCGGGATCCGGACCGTCTGGCGAGCCTCGTCAACGACCCGCAGCGTCCCATCCAGTTCGTGATCGCCGGGAAGGGCCACCCGCGCGACGAGCCCGCCAAGGGGGTGCTGCGGCACATCCACGAGCTGAGCCGGGACTCCCGCTTCCTCGGCAAGCTGGTCTTCCTGGAGGACTACGACATCAGCCTCGGCCGGCAGCTCGTCCAAGGCGTCGACGTCTGGCTCAACAATCCCCGCCGGCCCCAGGAAGCGTCCGGCACCAGCGGACAGAAGGTCCTGCTGAACGGCGGCCTGAACCTGTCGGTCCTCGACGGCTGGTGGGCGGAGGCCTACGACGGCACGAACGGGTTCGCCATAGGCGTGGGGGAGACGCACACGTCGCCCGAGGCGCACGACCGGCGTGACGGGGAAGAGCTGTTGCGGGTGCTGTCCGACGAGGTCGTGCCGCTCTTCTACGACCGCGATCCGGACGGCGTGCCGCGCGCCTGGACGGCCCGGATGAAACGCGCCATCCACACCCTGGGCTGGCGGTTCAACGCCGACCGGATGGTGATGGACTACGTGCGGCTCTGCTACCTCCCGGCCGCCGGCGGCCTGTCGAGCGACATGGTGCGCCGGTAGCAGGAAAGCCCGGTCAGTCCAGGAGACGAGATCCGGAGCGGTGGCGCGCCAGGACGCCGAGCACCGCCGTCACTTCCGGGATCCGCATGAGCCCTTCCAGCGCGTAGCGCGCCCGGCGCCGCCAGTTGGGATACTCCCGCGGGCCCGTGCCGGGAACGTTCTGCGGGTGCGGCTCCAGCCACAGATCCTCCAGGCTCACGACCACCACGCCGGCGTCGCTACGGGCGAGCCGCTCGAGGCAGGCGCACAGGAGGTCGAGGTCCGCAGAGTCCTCGTGCAACCCGCCATGAGAACCACGCCCCAGCGCGTGGCGTAGCGCGGCGACCTCCTCACGCCGGCGGCGATGTTCCTGCCCGGCGCGGCCGGCGTCGAGTACGCCGCGCTCGACGCGCCCGTCGATGTCGCGGCCCGCGAGAAACCCGGCGAACGTCGGCGTGTCGTGGGTGTTCACGCAGGCGAACGCGCGCCGGGGGACGGGGGCGAGCGGGTCCGCCGCGACCGGCGCGATCCCGAACTGCGCCACGTGGAGCTGCGCCAGCCCGTGCCGGGACAACGCCGCGTTCACGTAACGGGGCACGGTCCCGAGGTTCTCCCCCACCACCCGCGTCCGATGCCGGTGGGATTCGAGGCAGACGATGGCGTAGAGCTCGTCGGCCGGATAGCGGACGTAGGCGCCGTCGGCCGCCTCCCCGCCCCGCGGGATCCAGAAGAGCCGGTGCAGGCCCATCACGTGGTCGAGCCGCACCGCGGTCGCGTGCGCCATCTGGTGGGCGAGACCCGCCCGGAAGTACGCGTACCGGTCCTGCCGCGCCGCCTCCGGATGCGGCGCCGGGGCGCTCCAGTCCTGGCCGTCGGCGAAGAGCGGATCGGGCGGCGCGCCGAGCGCGGCGCCGCGGGCGAAGAGCGCGGGGTGGCGCCACACGTCGAACGCGTCCGGATGCACGCCGACCGGAACGTCGAGGTAGAGGCCGACGCCCCGCGCGCCGGCGTCCTTCGCGACTTCCGCGATCTGCCGGGCCGCGGCCCACTGCGCGTAGAGGTGGTAGCGGATGGCGTCACGATCGGCCGCCTCCACATGAATCTCCTCGGCCGGCAGCGCCGCGGGCCACGCCGGCCAGGGTCGCTCCAGCCGCTCGCAGATCGCACGGAACGCCGCGTACTCCTGGGCGACGGGACGCTGCTCGACCCAGGCCCGGAGCTCGTCCCGGCGTCGATCGGGGCGTTCGTCGATCGAACGGGCGAGCAGCTCGATGACCTGCCGCCGAACCGCCATCGCCTCGCGGTAGTCGACCCGGGATTCGGCGCGCAGAGCGTCGACACGGCGTCGAAACGCCGGGGAGTCCACCAGCCGCCGCGCCGGCCCGCACCGGTCGAACTCGGGCAATCGCCGCGGGTCGACGTGGAGCTCGTTCCAGAACAGCCGGCTCGCCGGCAGATACGGGCTCGGCTCGAACGGGCACTCGCCGAGAAAGCCGGCCAGTGCCGGCAGCAGGGCGACCGTTCCTCCTCCGCGAGCGCCGACCCACGTCGCCAGCGCCTCGAGATCGCCGAAGTCGCCTACGCCCCAACCGCGGGCCGAGTGCAATGCGTGGAGCGGCAGGAAGGCGCCCCACGACCGCTCGCCGTCGTCGTAGGCCCGGACCGGCGCCGCCACGACCAGGGCGCTCCACGTTCGATCCCCGATCTCGACGTGCAGATCGTGGTAGCCGTCGGGCAGACCCGCGGGCAGCAATCCCCGGCGGGCGACGTACCGCGTGCCGTCCACCGTGCCGGACTCGACGGCCGGTGCTCCTCGGCCGGAACGGACCGTCCAGGATCGCGTGCGACCGTCCTCGAGCCGCAGGCGGCAGCGTGCGAGGATGCCGCGTGCCGTCTCCGGCAGGCGCAGCAGAAAGCCCGCGCGGCGCCCGCTCCAGGCGACCAGCACCGGCTCCACCGGCCGCATCCACACCGCGCGCAGTCGCGCCGCCGTCGCCGCGGCGAGGTCACGCGGACGCACCGTCGGGAGCGGTGCGCCGAGCGCCTGCAGCAGGGAGTGGACCGATTCGGGCGAGGCGCGGCGCCGCACGCCGCAGCCGTCGGTGAACGACGCCTGGATCCGGTGGAGCCGCGCCAGCCGGTGCAACGTGGGTCGCGACGCCATCTCCGTTCACCGAGGCGCGAGCAGCACGGCCACGGAGTGGGCACGGAGCGGATACGAATCCCGGGCGCCGAACCCGGCGGGGCGCGTGCGCGGCTCGGCCGTGTCGAGGACGCGGGTCCACGATGCCCCGCGCCCGGCGTCCGGCAACGTGAACGGCACCTCGCGGTCGTGGGCGTTGAACAGCATCAGCAGCGTGTCGTCGACGATAGGTCCGCCCCGCTCGTCCGTCTCGTCTATCGCGTCCCCGGCCAAGCGCACCCCCAGACAGCTCGCCGATTCCTGCTCCCACGCCTCGTCGGTCATCTCCCGGCCGTCGGAATCGAACCAGGTCAGATCCTTGGCCGCGCCGCGGCGGGTGCGCCGCCCCCGCAGGAAGCGCCGGCGGCGCAGCACCGGGTGGTCGAGACGGAACCGGATCATCCGCCGCACGAACGCCAGCAGCTCGCGGTCGGCCCGCGTCAGATCCCAGTCGAACCAGCTCGTCTCGTTGTCCTGGCAGTAGGCGTTGTTGTTGCCACCCTGGGTGCGCCCCAACTCGTCGCCGCCGCAGATCATCGGCACCCCCTGCGAGAGCAGCAGCGTGGCGAGGAAGTTCCGCTTCTGGCGGCCGCGCAGCGTCCGAATCGCGGGATCGGAGGCGGCCCCCTCGACCCCGCAGTTCCAGCTCAGGTTGTCGGAGGAGCCGTCGCGGTTCGACTCGCCGTTCGCCTCGTTGTGCTTCTCCTCGTAGCTGACCAGATCGTCGAGCGTGAAGCCGTCGTGCGCGGTGACGAAGTTGATGCTCGCCGAGGGCCGCCGCCCGTCGTTCTCGTAGAGATCGCTGCTGCCCGCGAGCCGCGTCGCGAACTCGGCCACCTGGCCCCCGTCGCCCCGCCAGAAACGGCGCATGGTGTCGCGGTAGCGGCCGTTCCACTCCGTCCAGTGGACCGGGAAGTTGCCCACCTGGTAGCCTCCGGCGCCGAGGTCCCAGGGCTCGGCGATCAGCTTGATCCGCGAGAGGACCGGGTCCTGGTGGATGATGTCGAAGAAGGCGCCGAGCCGGTCCACTTCGTACAGCTCGCGGGCGAGGGCGCTGGCCAGATCGAACCGGAACCCGTCGACGTGCATCTCCAACACCCAGTAGCGCAGGCTGTCCATGATCAACTGCAGCACGCGCGGATGCAGGGCGTTGAGGGTGTTGCCGCAGCCGGTGAAGTCCTGGTACTCGCGGGCGTCGTCCGGCTGGAGGCGGTAGTAGGAACGGTTGTCGATGCCGCGCAGCGACAGCGTCGGCCCCGTGCGGCCGCCCTCCGCGGTGTGGTTGTAGACCACGTCCAGGATCACCTCGAACCCGGCTCCGTGCAGCCGGCGCACCATGGTCTTGAACTCCGCCACCGCGCGGTCCGGCGACGTCGCGAACCGCACGTCGGGGGCGAGGTAGGCCAGCGTGTTGTAGCCCCAGTAGTTCGCCAGGCCGCCGCCGGCCAGCCGCCGCTCGCTCGCGGACTGATGGACCGGCATGAGCTCTATCGCCGTCACCCCGAGGTCCTCGAAGTGGCGTAGCGCCGCATCCGAGGCGAGCCCCAGGTAGGTCCCCCGCAGAGGCGCCGGCACCCCCGGATGGCGGGCCGTGAAGCCCTTGACGTGGACCTCGTAGATGACGGTGTCCTGCCACGGAACCCGCGGCTGCCGGTCGCCGCCCCAAGTAAAGGCGGGATCCAGCACCGCGGCGAGGGGGGCGAACGGGGCGCTGTCCCACCGGTCCGCCGTCAGGTCACCCTCGGGATGGTCGATGGGATAGCCGTAGACCGCGTCGTGCCAGTGCAGGGTGCGGCCGATCCGCTTCGCGTACGGATCGAGGACCACCTTGGCGGGGTTGAAGCGGTGACCCGACGCCGGGTCGTACGGTCCACTCACCCGGTAGCCGTACAACTGCCCCGGGGTGACGTCGGGCAGGAAGCCGTGCCACACGAGGTCGGTCCGCTCCGGGAGGGCGATCCGGGCGGTCTCGCGCGTCGCGTCCGCGGCGTCGAAGAGGCAGAGCTCCACCTTCTCGGCATGCTCCGAGAAGATCGAGAAGTTGACGCCCATCCCGTCCCAGGTGGCGCCGAGCGGGTAGGGCTTGCCGGGCCAGACCATCATGTCGTCGCGGTGGACCCGGCCTCTTGCTCAGCCAACCGGCCCGTGGTCCGGCCTGCGTCAGCGGCCCTCATAGATGAGCTGCACGATGCTCTCGAGCCGGTCCGCCGGCGCCTGGAAGTCGCGGTACTCGTCCGGCACCGAGTAGGCGGCCACCGTCTCCGCGACGCTCCGACCGGCCGCGGCCCCCTCCTGCGCGCGGGTCAACAGGTCGTTGTAGAACCCCGCGTAGTCGACCAGGTCGTCCCAGGCCAACGGGTCGTCGGCGTGGCCCGGAATGATCGTGTCGACGTTCCCGATCGCGTCGACCGCATTCTGCAGTGTCGCGCCGAACTCGGTGGCGCTGCCGTTGGTGTTGTCGGCGTCGATGAACGGCAGGCCCTTGCGGGCCATCATGTCGCCGGTGTGCAACGCCCGGGCGTTGCGGAATACGACCCACGTGTCGCCGTCGGTGTGGCCCCGCCCAAAGTAGTACAGATCGATCTGGTCGGGCCCGCTGAACAGCGACGTCCGGTTCTCGAACGTGATCTTCGGCAGGAAGCGGCTGTCGTCGCCGGTGAACGCCTCGCAGTTCTTGATCGAGTTGATGATGGTCGTCACCGGCTTGTCGGTGATCTCCCGCACCTGGGCCAGGATGTCCTCGCCGTAGCCGCGGATCTTGGTGTCGACCAGCGCCACCCCCGACGCGGTCACGAGGACGGCCGTGTTCCCGCCGGTGCGCATCCCCTGCTCGGCCGGATCCGACGTCAGCACGTAGAGGTTCTCCGCGAGCTCCAGCGGGCGAATGCGAAAGCGCTCCTGCCGCGCCTCGTTGGCGACGACGGCCACCAGCACGTCGACCACCGTCAGCGTCGCCAGGCAAAGTGTGCGTCTCATCTCGACCTCCTCGAATCGCCGTCTATGGTGAACTCGATCCATCTCCCGTGGACAGTGGCGGCCGGGATCAGCGGACCAGCCGTTCGAGCAGCAGGCTGGACAGATCCCGACGGGCATCGAGAACCGCCGTCACATGGACGCGATCGGTGTCGTGCCGGTAGACGATTCGCCACGGTCCCTCAATCAACTCTCGGTAGACGGCAACGTCCACTGCCCTCAGCTCGGGAACGATGCGTCCGCGTTCCGGGAATTCGGAGAGCGCTTGGCAACGACGCTCCACCTGCTGCAGCACCGCCAGAGCTCGATCCTGATTCTCTTGAGCAATGAACGTGACGATCCGCTCGAGGTCGAGTCTGGCTGCGTTGGTCCACAGAACCTCGAAGTCAGCCATCCGTGGACGTCGCCAGGCGCGCCTTGACTTCCGCGAATACCCGATCCTGGGGAGCGGTCCGCCCCGCCTGGATGTCGGCCTCGCCCTGCACCATCAGCTTCAGCATGAGCAGCGCGTTCCGCTCGCGCTGGTGTGCGTCGAAGTCCTGCACGACAGCACTCGCGGCCCCGCGCTGGGTCAGGACGATCTGCTTCTCCGTGGCCTTCATCTCGGCGAGCATCTGCGCCGCCCGCGCCTTGAATTCGCTCAGACTTACGATTTCGGTCGGCATCAATCACCTCGAAGACGGTCCGAATTCAGGTCTGATAGTAGCGCAGGCGACGAACTCCGGGAGACCGGAACCGTCAGTCCGGGATGCGCAGGCACGCCTCGGCGGCCAGGTGCAGCAGGCGCCGGCGGACGCCCGTCTGGCGGTCCCAGCCGCGCCGATCCCATTCGAGGCCGCTCACGTCGTCGCCGCCGTACAGGATCTGGCCGAACGCGGCGCCGCGGAACCGGGCGACGGCGCAGAACGCCGAGCATTCCATCTCGACGGTCAGGCACCCCTCGGCACGGCGCCGGGCGACCCGGTCCGGCGTCTCCCGGTACAGCCCGTCGGTGGTCCAGGTCTTGCCCGCCAGGTAGCCGATCCCCCGCTCGTCGAGGACGCTCCGGATGGCGTCCACCGCCGCCGGCGTCGGCGTCATCTCCCGCGACGGCGGGTAGTAGTGATAGGAGGTCCCCTCGTCGCGCACCGCCGCCGTCGGCACCACGAGATGTCCCACCGCGATGTCGCTGCGCAGGACGCCCGCCCCGCCGCAGGCGATGAAGCGGCGGCATCCGAGCGCGATCATCTCCTCCATGAACGCCGCCGCCATCGGCGCGCCCAGCCCCGGATGCACCAGCGCCAGACGTTGTCCCGACTCCTCGAGCTCGTACACCGGCTGCGGGCTCATTTCCGTGCGCAGCTCGGTCACCCTGGTCAGCGTGCCGTCGGCCACCAGCGCCGCGATCGCGTCGTGGAAGAAGCAGAGCACGCAGCCCTCGGGAATGCCGCCCGGCACGACGTTCTTCCGGGGCACGGCGTCGGCCGGTTCGAGGACCGCCTCGCGCGTCGGGTCGTGCTCCAGGATCGGTGCGGATTCTTGCGCCGGAGCGTCTCGCCATACCCGCTGCGTTCTCGTTCTCTGCATGGTGGTCGATTGATGAGGATCCGCCGGGGCAGGATTAAACTTGCGATCATACTCTTGCGAAACGCAGAGGCTTCCCACGCTCTCACTTCCATCCTTATGGGCAAGGTGATCGCCGCGGGAGCCGTGTGACGCCGGACGCAGGCATCACCCGCTATCCTGCACCGGTACTCTGATGATGACCATCCCTCGATCGTCCGTCGCCGCCGCGCTCCTCCTCGCGTCCGCCTGGCACGCCGCGCCAGCCGCGGCCTCCCAGGCGGACGAGGCGCTCGCCGCCCACTTCGCCGGCCTTGCCCTCGACTGCGTGCACCGCCAGTACCCCAACAAGATCGCGCATGTGCTGGACGGCGACGAGGACGCGCGCCCGCCCCGCGAGCTGACCCCGGCGTTCTACGGGTGCTACGACTGGCACTCTTCGGTGCACGGGCATTGGCTGCTGGTCCGGCTGGCGCGGCTCCACCCTGACTCGGAGTCGGCAGAGGCGGCGCGCGCGGCGCTGGCGCGGAGCCTGACCACCGCCAACCTGCAGGGGGAGGCGGAGTACATGCAGGCGCCCGGCCGCGTCGGTTTCGAGCGACCCTACGGTTTGGCCTGGCTCCTGCAGCTCGGCGCCGAGCTGCGTGAGTGGGACGATCCCGACGCCCGGCGCTGGCGGCTGGCGCTGGCGCAGATCGAGACGTTGGCCGCCGACCGGATCCGGGACTGGCTGCCGAAGCTCACGCATCCGGTCCGGAGCGGCGAGCACTCGCAGACCGCGTTCGCGTTCGGACTCATCCTGGATTGGGCCCGAAGCGCGGGCGACGACGACATGATCGAGCTGATCGAGGCCCGAGTCGCCGACTACTACTTTGAGGACTACGACTGCCCGCTGCGCTACGAGCCGTCGGGGCAGGACTTTCTGTCACCCTGTCTGGCGGAGGCGGATCTCCTGCGGCGGATCATCTCCCCCGACGCCTTCGCCGACTGGTTGACGCGGTTCCTGCCGGGGATCCCGGAAGACGGCCGGGCCGACTGGCTCACGCCGGCGGTGGTGACCGACCCCACCGACGGCAAGCTCGTGCACCTCGACGGCCTGAACCTGAGCCGCGCCTGGATGCTGGAAGGGATCGCCGCCAGGCTCCCCGCGGACGACGGCCGCCGGTCCGCGCTCATCGCGGCGGCGGACGCGCACCGGGCGTCCGGACTCGCTGCGGTCACCGGCGCGACCTACGAGGGCGGACACTGGCTGGGCACGTTCGCTACGTACCTGATCACCGGGCGGGGCCTGGACGCATCCGCCGTCCGGTGACGGCTCCGCCGCCAATCACCAGGGGCTGCCGATCACGCTCTTCGTCCGACGTTGTCAGGACAGGGATCACCCGGCAGCCTCGGCGCCTGCCGCGCCGCGCAGGATCTTCGCCGTCGAGATCGCCTGCCCCGTGTGCCGCGTGCAGTGCTCCGCCGCGTGGAAGATCAGGCCCAGCGTCGTGCTCGGCAGGCCGGCTCGCCCCACCTTCTTCGGCGCCAGCAGCTCGTCGCGCGAGGTGGCCCGCAACTGGTCCAGCGCGTGGTCGATAGACGCTGACGCGCCCGCCGCGACCTCACCCAGCGATTCGCCCGGCTGGCCTTCGGCACGCGCGACGGTCTTCTGGGCGTCGGTCAGCCTCTCGCCCCGCGCGTAGGTCAGCAGGCGATCGAGCGCACCGGCCAGGTGGCGCACGTGGAACCCGACGGACGCCGCGCCGCCCGGCCGCTGCCAGACGTGATCGGCCGGCACGGACGCGACCAGGCCCTCGATCTCCTCGCGTGCCTGCAGCAGGGCGTGCACGGCCGGCATCAGCAGTGGCTCGAAGCCTTCCACCGATCCTCGAAGCCAGACCTCGGGTTGCGGGCTCATCCGCTGACCGTACTGCCTCGCAACCTCCGCGTCCAGGTCGACTATCGAAGGGCAGGGATGATATATCTCTGCAATACATATCCCGGCACTGACCGGGATCGGGCTGGCGCGTTCTTGCGCGGCCTGATTGGGGCGGCTCGGCATGACGGCCCCGGCATAATCTCCACCCGAAGGATTCGGGAGAACACGAACCCCCTCCCCGGCCCGTAGCGCCCGGTCGTCGACGTCGCTGGTCCCTGGGCGCGGTCGATAAGGGCCGACAGCCGCCATGGACATTCACCACGCGCTTCTCAGCATCGGTTTGCTCGTCGTCTCGGCCAAGCTGGCAGAGGGTCTGCTGCGCCACGTCGGCCTGAATTCGATCGTGGCCTATACCGCAGCCGGCGCGCTGCTCGGGCCGGTGACGGGGATTGTCGAATCGACGGACGATATCCGGATCTTCCTGAACATCGGCGTCTTCATGCTGTTCTTCGTCATCGGCCTCGACGAGATCGATCTGCCGGGTTTCATGGCGACCATCCGCGGTCGTTACTTCGTGGCCGCGACGCTGTCGGTCGTCATCTCGGTGTTCACCTCCATGATCGTCACGTCGGACCTGTTCGGCGTCGGGTTCTCGCTGAATCTGGAGTTCGACAAGGCGCTGGCGCTGGCCGGCATTCTGTCGTTGTCCAGCCTGGGCGTCGTGGCGAAGGTGCTGTCCGACCGCGGCATTCTCAAAGAGCTGCTCGGGCTGCGCATCTTCACCGCCGTCATCGTCGCCGAACTGATCGCCCTGCTGCTGATCGGAACGACGATCGGCGAGCTCGATCACGCCCGGAGCGTGACCGGCGTGCTCCGCCTGCTGGGTGAGATCGCGGTCTTCGCGACGGCGACGTGGATCATCGCGGCGAAGGTGCTGCCCCGCGCCATCGACCTTCTGGAGGGCCTGCTGAAGGTGCCCGAGCTCTGGTTCGGACTCCTGATGGGCAGCCTCCTGCTCGTGGTCGCGGGGGCCGAGGTGTTCGGATTGCACGGCTCGCTCGGGGCCCTGCTGTTCGGCGCCTCCCTGTCGGGGGGCTGCCCAACCGCATACGCCGCGACATCATGCCGGGCATGCTGAGCGCCGCCGAGGGGCTCTTCGTGCCGCTCTTCTTCGCGGCGGTCGGCCTGCGCCTGGACTTCTCGTTCACCGCGCTGCCGCTGCAGACCGCCGCCGCGCTGACGCTCGTCCCCCTGGTGGGGAAGCTGGCCGGCGCGTTCATCGGCACGCACGTGGCGCGGCTCGAGACGCCGTCCGTCCTGGCCACGTCGTTGATGGCGAAGGGCGTCGCCGAGATCGCGCTCCTTCTCGTCCTGCTCGAGACCGGCGTGATCGCGGATGAAGTCTTCTCGCTGCTCGTGTTCGTCATGTTCGGCTACATCCTGCTGACGCCCCCGGCCATCGGTCTGGCCATCAGCAGAGCGACGGAGCCGGCGAGCGCCACGGCGCAGATGACCGTGCCGCCGTCGTTCGCCCGCCATGCGCTGGAAGGCATCACGGTCAACTCGGTGATGGATCGGACGCGAACCTATCCCGGTTCGGCGCTGTCCGTGATGGACTTCGTCGACAAGCGGGTCGTGTCGCATCAACCGGACTACGTGGTCGTGGACGGCGGCGCGCCGGTGGGCATCGTGTCACTCGGCAGGCTGCGGCGCATGGCGAGGGGATCCTGGCCGAGCACACCCCTGCGCGACGTGATGCACCGGAACATCCCGCGGGCGCGGCCCGACGAACCCATCGACGAGGTGCTCGAGCGGATGACCGACCACTCGCTGACCGTCATCCCGGTCATGGAGCGGGGCACGGACCGCTTCCTGGGCTCGGTCACCAGCCAGGACGTCCTGGATCTGGTTGTCCTGATGCACCAGATCGACGGCGAGGTGCAGCGGCAGAGGGACGATACGCCAGCGGGATAGCCGCGGCGGCGCGGGCAGGTTACATTCGGCAACCGTTCGGCTACACTTTTTGGGCCGCCGGCCCGCCGGCGATCACGTGCCGATTCAATGCCGCATCGCGGGGGCCTGCGAGGGAGAGCCGAGGATGACTGAACGACGATCACAGACGGGCTTGCCCGACCGCGGAGCGAGTCGGCGGAAGTTCTTCAAGCTGCTGGCGGCCAGTCCGCTGCTGGGCCTGGCCTCGGCGGGTCTGCCGGCCAACTGGCAGCGGGCGCTCGCGCGCGAGACGGAGCGGGGCGCAACCCCCGGACCCGCGGAGCTGCGCTGCGCCGAGTGCGGAGCGGAGATGCTCCCGTCGTTGGGGCAGCCGCGTTTCGGCGCCGGTCAGGACCCCGTACTGCCTCCCCAGAACGCGCTGGAAGACCAGTTGACGGGTCAGGTCATCGAGTCGCCGGACAACGCGGTCAACGTCTGGGACTTCGAGCGCGCGGCGCATGCCACCAATCTGGCCCAGCACTGGGACTACCTGCACATGGGGGTCGACGACTACGAGACGAGAAGGGCGAACAGGGAAGGATTCCAGCGCCTGATGCTGCGTCCCCGACGACTCGGCGGCGAGCCGGCGACGGAGACCGACACGTCGGTCGAGCTCTACGGCCGCCGCTGGGCCTCGCCCCTCTTTCTCTGCCCCGTCGCGAGCCTTGCGGCCTATCACACGCAGGGCGAGAGCGGCGCCGCCCGGGCGGCCCGGACGAGAGACATCCTGCAGATGCAGTCGCATCAGAGCTCGCACTCGTACGTCGAGATCGCCGAGGCCCGCGGCGAGCCGCACTGGTTCCAGATCTACACGGCGCCCGACTGGAACGTGAACAAGCGGGTCATCGACCGCGTCGCCGGCGCGGGCTGCCCCGCCCTGGTGTGGACCATCGACCTGCTCGGCGGCAGCAATCGCGAGCTGCAGCGACGGACGCTGGCGGGTGAGGGGTACGCGTCGGTGCTCTGCCAGAGCTGCCACCAACACCACCCGGACTACCTGCGGCCGATGCGGGCGGGGCTGGAGGGTCCGGCCGGCCCTCGCTATCCCTACACCTGGGACTACGTCAAGCGGCTCAAGGACGCCAGCGACATGAAGCTCATCCTGAAGGGCATCATGACGGCCGAGGGCGCCGAGCAGGCGATCGAGCACGGCGCGGACGGGATCTTCGTGTCCAACCACGGCGGCCGGGCGGTGAACAGCATGTGGTCGTCGATCGACTCGTTGCCCGAGGTCGTCGGCGCGGTCAGGGGGCGGGTGCCGGTGTTCATCGACAGCGGCGTCCGCCGCGGCAACGACATCTTCAAGGCGCTGGCGCTCGGCGCCGATGCGGTCGGGATCGGCCGGCCCTACGTGTGGGGTCTCGGCGCCTTCGGAGAAGACGGTGTCGCGAAGGTAATCGATCTGCTGCTCGCGGAGTTCCGGCTCGCCATGCGCCAGACCCGGACGACCTCGATCGAGCAGATCACGTCCCGCTTCGTCATGGAGGGCAGGAATCCCATCATGATGCGCGACAACCGGTTCGGCTTCGGGCTGTAGTCGGGGAGGATCTCCAGGATGCAGGTCGCGTCTCGAAAACGTTTCGTGCTTCGCTTCGTCACCGCCGTTGCCGTCGGTCTCGCGCTGCTGGCCGGGTCCCCGGCGGCGGCGCAACAGTCCACGGTCGAGTTCACCGTGTCCGGAACGTCGACCGTCAGGGGCTGGACCTGCTCGGTGGGCGGGACCGCCGAGGTGACGCCCGGTTCGTCCACGCCGGCGCCCGGCTTCGCCGGCGGCGTACAGTCGGCGACGCTCACCGTTCCGGTGGCCGACTTCGAGTGCCCCGACGAAACGATGACCGAGCATCTCCTCGAGGCGATGAAGCCGGCCGAGTTCGCCGAGATCACCTTCCGGCTCGACAGCTACGAGGCCTCCGGCGAGGGCGCCGAAGCCCGCGGCGCGCTCACCATCCAGAACGTCACGAAGCCGGTGAGCTTCCCGATATCGCTGACGCCGTCCGGCACGGGCGTCGGGCTCGCGGGAGAGCTCCGACTCGACATGACGGAGTACGGCGTGGAGCCTCCCGTCGTCCTGCTCGGTCTGCTGCGAGTAGGGCCGCAGATACGCATCCAGTTCGAGGGGCTCGTCGTCCCGTAGAACGGGCGTACGCGTAGTCCAGCGCCACTGGCGGCGTGATGTTCACGCCGCGGACCGTTGCCTATCGGGCGAGTCGCACGCTCACGAGCCGATTCAGGCTCACCCTCTCCTCGGCAGCCTCGATCGCGAGCTCCCGATGCGTCTCGGGAGGCACTCGCACCATGAACCGTCCGCTGTAGATGCGATCCGCGAGAGGCTCGGGCGGAGATTCTCCATTGGCCCGCATGTCCACGAGTACGCCGCTCACCAGCTCCCGAATCCCCGACAGCGCCTCACCGGGAGAAGGGGCCAGCCAGCTCAGCGATGGAAACTCGGCGCAGAGTCCCAGGTGCTCGCCGTCCTCCGCTGACCAGGTAATGCGGTAGGTGTAGTGATCAGCCATGCCGAGCCTCCATTCTCTCAATCGCCTTGATGACCTGGCGCACACTGATACGCCTTCGCCATTCCCCCGCGTTCCTGGATGTTCACCCTGGGATCGCCGGACCACGGCGTGCGGTACACCCGGTGGCTCGTACCCTTCCGACGTGGCTCCCCGAAGTACTCGTCGCACAACCGGCACAAGTCCAAGAACCTGACCCCTTTCGGGTTGCGGCGAAGCGCATCGAGGATCGGCGCCGGGTTCTTCGTGGGTGACATGGTATCAGTATAGATACTATACACAACCCGATCCTGGCGCAGATCTGCGGTGTCTCGCCGCTTCAGCCGACCGCGAGCGATGCGTTCCGGACATCCGTGACCAGCATCTGCGCCGGGGTGTGGGTGATCGCGATGGGCGGGCGCGCCGAGCGCACCGCCACCTGAGGGGTCACGCCGCAGGCCCAGAAGACCGGCATCTCGCCGGATGCAATGATGGGATCGTCGCCCTGCCACGCGCGTTCGATGTTCTCGATCCCGATGCGTTCCGGCATGCCGAGATGGACCGGCGCACCGTGCACCCGCGGGTACCGGCTCGTGACCTGCACCGCCTTGATGATGTCCGCCGGAGTGAAGGGCCGCATCGACACCACCATCCGGCTCTGGAACCGCCCGGCCGGCGCGCACTCGATGTCGGTCAGGTACATCGGGCATACGCTGCCCTCGTTCCAGTGCCGGATCGAGAGACCGGCATCGACCAGGGCCTCCTCGAACGAGAAGGAACAGCCGAGCGCGAACGCCACGAAGTCGTCCTGCCAGAGATCGCCGATGCTCGCGACGTCGCCGTCGAGCTCGCCGTCGCGGAAGACCCGATAGCTCGGGAGGTCGGTGCGAAGGTCGAGGTCTGCGGCAAGCTCCGGAAGGTGTGGACTCCCCGGCTCGGACATCGCGAGCAACGGACAAGGCTTGGGATTCCTCTGGCAGAAGCGGGCGAACTCGTCGGCGTAGGCCACCGGCAGCACGGCAATGTTGGCCTGGACGTAGCCCCTGGCGAGCCCACCCGTGTGGCCGTGATATCGACCGGTGCGGATTCGGCGCCGGACCTCGACCGGGTCCGAGGTATTCCATTCGAGGCCGAGCCCGTGCGTGGGCTCGACGGCGGGAGCTGCGGACGCGTTCATGGCTGGCCCTCTACCTGTTGTCGAACACCCTGTAGTCCGTGACGCCAGGGACGGGTAGGCGCGCGACGGTGGCGCCCCAATCAAGACGCCGCCCGCTCAGTCGCCCGGTGCAGGTCCCAATCCGCTTGGAGCCGCATCCAGAACTGAGGCGAGGTCTTCAGCAGCCTCGACAAACGCAGGGCGGTATCCGCCGTGACTCGGCGCTTGCCGAGGACAACTTCGTTGAGACGGTTCGCGGAGATTCCAAGCCGTTGCGCGGCTTCGGTCTGCCGGAGTCCGAGCGGCTTGAGAAACTCCTCGAGCAACATCTCGCCGGGCGGGACCGCCGGTCCCGGCCAATCCGGATCCCTAGTGATAGTCTTCGATGCCGACCTCGTAGGCATGGCCGTTCTCCCACCGGAACGTGACGCGATACTGATCGTTGATCCGTATGCTGTGCTGATCGGACCGGCCCCCCTTCAGCCGCTCCAGACGATTGCCGGCCGGGATGCGGAGGTCGTCGAGCCGAGCCGCCACGTCAAGCGCCTTCAGCTTTCGCTGCGCGACACGCCACAGGTCTCGCGGCAGGAGACGAGCATGGCGCGTGTTGCGCCCGCGGAACAGGTCCACGGCAGTCTGATTGGCGAACGAGCGAATCATGCACGCGAACCCGCTACATGATACACGTATATCGTGTAGCCTGTCGACGGACGAGCAACGAGACGACCGTATCCATGAGGAACATCCCTGTATCCGTCCACGGCAACGAGCAGGGGTTGTCCCGTTCGTTGTTGAACTTCGGGTGGCGAACTCCCGGTCTCCTCTACGAAGTCATCTATGTTACGCCACGTCAGCAACCACGCCGTCGGGCGGAGCCAGCGCGTCCAGGGCACCGACCAGGTGCTGCAGATCGCGGTAGCCCCGGACCCGCCGGAAGTGCTTCTCCGCCTCCACCAGCGCGCTCGCCACCCAGCGTTGAATCATCTGGCCACCACGCCAGCGCTTGACGTTGCGCGAGTAGTGCTCGACGCTGCCGTTCAGGTTCTCGATGATGTTCGTCGTCCGCAGCGTACGCTGCAGCGCCCCCGTCAGACCGAGGCGCTGCACGGTCAGCGTCTCGTCCAGTCCCTCCCGGATGGACGCCGCCGCGCCGGGGTGGTCGTGCTCCAGCGACCCGGCCAGCCGCTTGAGCACCCGCGCCGCACGGTCTGCCGAATCGAGGTTCCACGCATCCCGCAACGCCTTGCCGACAGAGGCGTGCAGCCGCTCGGGCAGATGGCCGATGACGTTCCTCCACTTATGGACTTGGCAGCGTTGCACCACGCCGCGAGAACCGAAGACGTCGGTGATGGCCCGGCGCAGCCCCGTAGCGCCGTCGATGACAAACAGCAACGTCCGGTCCGTCGGCAATCCGCGCGTCACCAGGTCGCTGAGCAGGCCGGTGGTGACGGCAGCCGTCTCGGTGGCGCCTTCGCGCAGGCCCAGCACGTGTTTCCGGCCCTGCGTGTCGATCCCCAACGCGATCACCATGCACTGGTCCCGGAAGACCTTGCCGTCGATGCAGACCGCCCGCAGGTCCAACTCGCCCAACGGCCGGCTGAGAAACGCCTGGAGGCGCTTTGTCGACAGCGCCACGAACCGCCGCGACACGGCACTGCTCGACGTCGCCCGCTCGGTCACGTCGGCCGGTACCGGGTCCAGCGTGCCCGCGTACCGGCGCGTCGACACCCCGGCGGCGACCGCGGCCAGCGTGTGCTCGTCCAGCGGGTCGGTGGCCGCCGCCCATTGGAAGCTCGCCAGCGGGACTTCGCCATCCGAGCTCCGCACGCGGAGCCGCGGCAGCTCGACCTGCCGCCCGCCGAGTGTCACCTGGCTGTCGACACTCCCTCCGCGCCACGCGGGCCGCTCGACCTGATGGCGCCCCTTCGCACCACACAGGACTTCCCGGTCCGCCTCCATCATCGCCTCCAGGACCTGCAGCCCGGTCGCGATGCAAAAGCCATGGAACGCTTCCCGGACACCGTTGACCACGCCGAGCACCGGCAGCGGCACCTGGATCGTGACGGGTCGCGAGCTGGGGGGTTGGCCGGACGTCTTCCGCCTGTCATGCTTCGCCATGGGTGGCAGTCTCCTTTTCTGATTGCATCCCCCTGTCCTACCACAGGACAGGGGCAGGAGCCGCCACCCGCTTCACATCAGCTCAAGTTCAACAGCGTCCGGGACATCCCCAACGGCCAGCGCCGCCTCAACCGCGCGTACCCGAAGAAGCGCGACGTCTTCGTGCTCGACTTCCTCAACGACGCCAACACCAGCCACGACGCCTTCGCCGACTTCCACCGCGCGACGATCCACCCGTCGCTCTCCTGCCTCGCATGACCGCGAGCGCGGCGTCGTCGAGCGGAGACGTAGTCGAGCGGGAACAGAATCCAGGAGAGGGTAGGATCGAACATGAGGAAACGCCACGGCTCCGTCCGACATCCCGGCCTCGACAACCACGGCATGGGCTCTATGTTCGCCGACGTCGTCGCCGGCGAGCCCGACGTCCGCGATGCGGCGGCGGGACTGCCGGAGGTGGATCCGCCTACCTTGGAAGACGATTTCGGATGACGGCTTCAATCAGGACTCCGGGTCACAGTGGACGGGACGGCGATGCGGGGCGGAGGAAGACGTTCCGTTGGCGGATGTGTCAGATACAGAGCGTCTTGAAGCGGCGGCAGGACAGTTGATGACAGAACGGAGGGTGAGACCAATGATGGACTGGGAGGCCTGTCCGGCGGTGGAGCGGCGGCCGGGCAAGGTAAGCGGCGCTTGGGTGTTCGCCGGAACCCGGGTGCCCTTGGCAAGCCTTTACGAGAACCTCGCCAGCGGCGCGACGGTTGAGCACTTTCTGGAGTGGTTTCCCGGAGTGGGGGAACACCAGATCATGGAGGTTCTCGAGTACGAGGCGAAGACACTGAAGGTCTCGGTGCGGTGAGGCTGCTGTTCGATCAGGGGACCCCCGTCCCCCTTCGGCGGTATCTCACCGGACATTCGGTGGACACGGCAGCCGACAGGGGCTGGTCCGATCTCGACAACGGAGACCTGCTCGAGAAGGCGGAGGAGGACTGCTACGAGGTGCTGATCACGACTGATCAGACATGCGGTACCAACAGAACCTGAGAGGCCGGCGGCTCGCGATCGTGCCCGAGCCGCACGCCGGTTCGAGTACCGCGAACCTGCGCAGCCACTCGAGAAACGCCCGCAGCCGCCGTTCAGCCTCGTTCCGCCGTTTCGTCCGCGCGGCGCCGGGCTTGGCGGATTCCGCACGGTCCAACTCCGCCGCGATAGCGGTGTTCGCACAGGTGGAGCCGGAGGCGCCCCGCCCGGCGGAGACGTGGATCGACCGACTCCTCGATACCAATCTGTTCGCGGCGCAGCGCAAGCAGGCGGCACGCACGTCTCTACCCGAGGAGCGCATCCGGGCCATCCTGTCCGTGCTCGACGCGCGCGGCGGCAAGCTCACCGGCGGCGCACTGGCCGAGCGTCTCGGCGTGCCCCTCTTCCGGCTGGGCGGCATCGTGTCCGCGTTGCGCCGGATCCTGAACGTCGAAGGGTACGACGTGCTGTCCGTCGACGACTCGTCCGAGACCATCGAGCTGAACCGAGAGCTGCTCGAAACGCAGTTCGGTCTCGCGGGTGACGGGGAATAGCGTGCGAAGGCCCGGCTGGTGATCAGCCCCCAGCGGCGTAACGAGATCGTCGATGCGCTACGGCGCGGAACCGTTCCGCAGCGCGCGCCTATCGACGGGGCCGTCGCCGGCAACGACCGCACCACGGCCGAGGCGCTGCTGGCCTGGATCGGCGGGCAGCCCAACGTCGGCGCCGCGGCCAAGCGCTACGCGGGCGTCAAGGGGGGACCTCGACCATTTCGGCGCGCTCAGCTTCCTGCAGGGCCTGCTTGTCATTCTGCGCGACTCGGGTTTCTCAGGGCTCGTGGTGGTCCTCGACGAGGTCGAGACGCTCCAGCGCGTGCGCAGCGACGTGCGGGAGAAGAGCCTGAACGCCCTACGGCACGTGATCGACGAGATCGACTCCGGACGCTTCCCGGGTCTCTACCTCGTGATCACCGGGACGCCCGCGTTCTTCGAGGGACCGCGGGGGGTGCAGCCGGCTGCCGCCCCTCGCCCAGCAGCTCGCCGTGGACTTCTCCGGCGCGCCCCGGTTCGACAATCCGCGCGCCCCGCAGGTGCGGCTGCACAACTTCGACCTGCCGCGGCTCCAGGGTGTCGGGCGGAAGATTCGCGATCTCTATGCCGAGGGCAGCTACCGCTCCGGCGCATGTTCTGGAGCGCGCGGATGACGCATACCTGAGCCGCCTTGCCCGCGCCGTCACCGGCGGCCTGGGCGGACGAGTCGGCATCGCCCCGCGCGTCGTCCTCAAGAAGCTGGTCCAGGACGTGCTCGATCGGATCGACCTGCACCCGGACTTCGATCCGCGGCGCGACTATGCCCTCACCCTGACCGACGGGGAACTGACAGACATCAAGCGAAACGCCCGTGCCGCGACGACTCCGGACGATGTCGAGATCGAGCCGTGAATCGGCTTGACAGGAGCAGTATAATCCACGGAAAAAGCAGGAGTTAATTGAATTCAGAGCAATGATGAATACCCAAACCGACACACGCCGAAACCTCCGAGATCTCCTGGACAGCCGGGCCGCGCGAACAGGTGAGATCACGCTCAGCACCGGCACGAAATCGAACTTCTACTTCGACTGCAAACCGGTGACGCTGAGCGCGGACGGCGCCTACCTAGTTGGGACGGCCTTCCTCGACGCACTGGAGCAACTCCCCGAGCGACCCGAGGCCGTCGGGGGCTTGACGCATGGCGCAGATCCGATCGTCAGCGCAATGGTCGTGCTGTCGCACGTCCGAAAATGTCCGATTGAAGGGTTCTACGTTCGAAAAGAAGCCAAGCAGCACGGTACCAAGCGCCGCATTGAAAACCCACCGGCACGGGGAACCAAAGTCGTGATTGTCGACGACGTCGTCACGACCGGTCGGTCTCTGCTGCAGGCCGTGGAGGAAGCGCGCGAGGCCGGATGCAAGGTCATCGGCGTGCTGGCTCTCGTCGACCGGGAGGAACAGGACGGGGCGGTCCGTATCCGCAGTGAAGTCGATCCCTACATCCCGCTCTACACGCGGAGTGACTTTCCGCGCCTGGCCGGTGTGGCAGATCCATGTCGTACAACGATGACGTCCGAGCAGCCCTCGATCCAAGAGGCTTCAACATTGACAGCCTCCGGCGCGTAGCACGTCTGTCCTTCGACGCCATCGACGACGGTCACGCTGCCCATCCCGTCGTCCCGTTCGTGATTGCCATGGTTTGCACGAAGGTCGCCAGTGATTGGGAAGGCGAACCGTTAGACGCTGATGCCGCTCGGTTGGTCGAGACGCACATCGGTCCAAAACTCTTGGTGCTCCTCGACGCGTCGGCTCAGGATCTGACTGGCAAGCTCGACGATCTGGTCAGGGCCTACGTGGAGACACGGGAGCCTCTTGCAAAACCCTTGGTCGGCCGGGTTTTCCTACCCGAGGCAGAGGGAACGGACGGTCAGCGGGGTGGGACGCAGCGTTCGTAGGATTAGGATAGCAGCCGTCACCGGCGCCGGGGAACCGGAGACACGGGGTCTCAAGGGACCTCTGGGACCTCCCGGTCGGTTATGAGGGCGAGCGCGCGCGACGAGACGTGGCGCATTTCCCTCACGACCCGTTCCAGTTCGCGGTTGTTCTCGAGCCACTCCTGGTAGAGGGCGAGTTCGTCTTCGGAGAGCAGCAGGCTGACCGTTTTTCCGCGCACCTTGTGTGTCCAGTAGCGGTACGGGCCGTGACGCGCGTCCGGGTCGCGGTGGCAGCGGCAGGCAGGCTTCCCGCACGTGAGACGGCGGGTCTGGATACTGCCCTGGCGGACAAACCCGAGCGTTTGCAACTCCGCCTTGAGCGCATCGTATTGTTCGCTGTACCGGCGCATCGGGTTCCGGCGGCCCATCGGTTCCCTCCTTGACCTCACTCCTACACTATATATATAGTAGGCGCTGGGAGCAGTCAAGCCATGCAGAACCTGCGCGCCTCGTTCGCCGCCTACTGGGAGTCAATCCAACAGGGCCTGTTTCCCCGGTTGGAGCAGGTGTTGGGTTCGCTGACCGAGAAACAGCAGCAGTTGGTGCAGACCCTCGAGGTGATCCGTATCGAGCAGATGATTCCCTCGCGCTTGCGGATGCCGGGCCGCCCCCGCAAGGACCGCGCGGCGGTGGCGCGCGCCTTCGTCGCCAAGGCGGTCTACGACATGCCGACCACGCGCCTGCTGCTGGACCGGTTGGCCACCGACGTGGTGCTGCGCCGCATCTGCGGCTGGGAGCGGCGGCGCGAGATGCCAAGCGAGTCGGTCTTCTCTCGCGCCTTCGCCGAATTCGCCCACTCCCAGTTGCCCCAGCGCGTGCATGAAGCGTTGCTCCGGAAGACGCACGGCGACCGTTTGGTGGGCCATCTGTCCCGAGACTCGACGGCCATCGAGGGGCGCGAGAAGCCGGCCGCGAAGGAGAAGTCGCCTCCGCCGCCCAAGCGCAAGCGGGGGCGGCCGAAGAAGGGTGAAGAACGGCCCAAGACACGCAAACGCCTCGACCGGCAACCGAGCATGACCCTGCAGGAGATGCTCGACGACCTGCCGGCCGAGTGCAGTGTGGGCACGAAGAAGAACAGCAAGGGCTACAGGGACACCTGGGTCGGCTACAAGTTGCACATCGACGTGGCCGACGGCCAGATTCCGGTCAGTTGCATCCTGACGTCCGCCTCGCTGCACGACAGCCAGGCCGCCGTTCCACTGGCCACCCTGTCGGCCCAGCGGGTGGACAATCTGTATGACCTGATGGATGCCGCCTACGACGCGGTGCAGATCCGCGAGCACAGCCGCGCACTCGGCCACGTCCCGCTGATCGATATCAACCCCCGCCGTGACACTGCGCTGGCCGAAGAACTGCAGACCGAAGCCCGGCGCCTGAAGCGTCTCGGCTTGCAGCTTCCCGAACAGGTTCGGTACAACGAACGCACGGCGGGTGAGCGCGTCAATGGCCGACTCAAGGACGAGTTCGGCGGGCGCCACGTCCGAGTCCGCGGCAACGCGAAGGTGATGTGCCACTGCATGTTCGGCGTGCTGGCGCTCACCGCCGACCAGCTCCTGCGGCTGGTGACGTAAACCAACGCCTCGCCGGCCAACGCGCATCCCCTTCCGGTCGCCCGACAGGCGTCAGTCACCAACCGGTGTCTCCAACGCCCGGTGGGAAAACCCTCGAACTCCCTGATTTTCGCCTCTTGGGTCGCCGCCGGTCCTCCCGCCCCGCATTCTCGGTCGGGATCCAGGCAAAACGATGTTCACCAGAAGAACTTGTGCTCCGAGCCGAGCTACGCCAAGAGTTTTGCAAGCAGCTCACGGGGCTTGCCATGACCGGCGACGGGCTGAGGTCAATCGACCGGCCGGCCGATTGCACCCCGCTGTGCTTCGGGCTTCAATGGTGAGCCCCGAGCCGTGAGCCACGAGTCCGCGTTCGACAGGCTGCATCCCGCCCTTCAGCACCACATCGTCGTGGGGCGGGCTGAGCGTGCTCTACGTCTGTCCGATCAAGGCCCTCCTGAACAACCTCGAGTCGCGACTCCGAGCCTACGGGGCCCTCGTCGGACGGCGCGTCGACCTGTGGCACGGCGACGTCGGCGCCTCCCGTCGTCGGGCCATCATGCGGGAACGGCCCGACCTGCTGTTGACCACACCCGAGTCGATGGAGGTCATGCTCGTCTCAAGCCGCTCGGAGCCCAGCGCGCTCTTCCGGGATCTGCAACACAAGCCGTCGTCGTGGACGAGTTGCACGCCTTCGCCGGCGACGATCGGGGCTGGCATCTGCTCGCAGTCCTGGAGCGAGTGCGCCGGTTGGCAGGCCGCGAGATTCAGCGGCTTGGTCTGTCCGCAACTATCGGGAATCCAGAGGCGCTCCTCGAATGGCTGGCTCCCGTCCCGGATCGACCGCGGCGGGTTATCGCGGCGGCGGGCGAAGGCGCGAGCTCGGCGGGCGCGCATCTGGACTACGTTGGCAGTGTCCGGACCTACGGCTTCCTGTCGTGCGTCCTCCCCTACACCTACGCCCCGTGGGAGAAGCGCTCGATCTTCCTGAACTTCCTCATCCCGAAGCTGCCGGCGCCCGCGGAGGAGGACCTGTCGAAGGGCATCCTCGACGCCATCGACATGGACAGCTACCGCGTCGAGAAGCGGGCGGTGCAGCAGATCATGCTGCCCGACGAGGACGCTGAAATCGACCCCGTGCCGACCAGCGGCGGCGGCCACCTGCCCGAGCGTGCGGATTCCGGGGCAAACCGATCACTGATTCCGATCCAAACCGATCACTGATTCCGATCCAAACCGATCACCGATTCCGGTCGAAACCGATCACTCTGAGTCGGGGCTGAGCGACGCGGGACAACCCCGCCGGCGTGGGATCCTCCCTGCTTTTGCAGGAGGGATAGAAGCTGGCGAACAGGAGGTTGTCCATGCGGAAGATTCGAGAGGTGCTGCGGCTGTACTTCGCCGCGGCGTTGAGCATCCGGGCGATTGCCCGCAGCCTGGGGACGTCGCCGTCGACGGTGGGCGAGTACCTGCGCCGCGCCAAGGTGGCGGGGGTGAGTTGGCCGGTACCCGAGGCGCTCGACGACGCCGGGCTGGAGCGCCGGCTGTTTCCGGCGCTCCCGTCGAGCCACACGTCGCGTCCGCTGCCGGAGTGGAGCGAGGTGCGCCGGGAGCTGCGGGGCAAGAACGTAACGCTGGCCTTGCTCTGGGAAGAGTACAAGGCGATCCATCCCGAGGGGTTGCAGTACAGCCGGTTCTGCGAGCAGTACCGGGAATGGGCTGGAAAGCTCGACCTGGTGATGCGCCAGGAGCACCGCGCCGGCGAGAAGCTGTTCATCGACTACGCCGGGCAGACGGTGCCGGTGGTCGACCCCGAGACCGGCGAGGAGCGGCAGGCGCAGGTCTTCGTGGCCGTGCTCGGCGCCTCAAGCTACACCTTCGCCGAGGCCACCTGGACGCAGACCCTGCCGGACTGGACGGCCTCGCACGTACGAGCCTTCGAGTTCTACGGCGGTTGTCCCGAGCTCGTGATCCCGGACAACCTGCGCTCGGGAGTCAGCGGCGCCCATCGCTACGAGCCTGACCTGAATCCGACCTATCACGACCTCGCCTCCCACTACGGCGTGGCGGTACTGCCCGCGCGGGTGCGTCGCCCAAGGGACAAGGCGAAGGCGGAGGTCGCCGTTCAAATCGTCGAGCGGTGGATACTCGCCGCGCTTCGCCATCGCAGGTTCTTCTCGCTGGCCGAGCTCAACGCCGCGGTCTCCAAGCTGCTCGACCGGCTCAACACGCGCCCGTTCCGTAAGCTCCCGGGGTCGCGGCGCTCGCAGTTCGAGCAGGTCGACCGGCCGGCGCTGCGCCCGCTGCCGTCCAGCCCGTACGTCTTCGCCGAGTGGAAGACCGTGCGCGTACACATCGACTACCACGTGGAAATCGACGGCCACTACTACTCGGTTCCCCACGCGCTGGTCCGGCGCCAGCTCGACGTCCGCCTGACCGCCCGCACCGTCGAGTGCTTCCATCGCGGCCAGCGCGTTGCCAGCCACGTCCGTTCCTCGCACAAGGGGCGTCACACCACCGCGACCGAGCACATGCCCGAGAAGCACCGCCAGATGGGCGAATGGACCCCGGACCGCTTCATCCGCTGGGCCGAGAAGATCGGGCCGTCGACCGCCGCCCTGATCACCGCCGTCCTCAATTCGCGGCGTCACCCACAGCAGGCCTACCGCTCCTGCCTCGGTATCCTGCGTCTGGCCAAGTGCCACGGCGACGCCCGCCTGGAAGCGGCCGCCACTCGGGCGCTGGCCATCGGCAGCTACAGCTACCGCAGCGTTGAATCGATCCTCAAGCACCGACTCGACGAGACGTCCGCCGAGCAATTCGACCGCGCCGACCCGGTCGAGCACGACAACATCCGCGGCGCCCTCTACTACCAGTGACGCCTGAAAGGAACGCCCAGATGCTGACTCATCCGACCGTCGAGAAGCTCCAACAGCTACGATGCGCCGGGATGGCCAAGGCTCTCGCCGAGCAGTTCGACTCGTCCGAGGTCGAAGCCCTCTCGTTCGAGGAACGGCTCGGTCTGCTCGTCGACCGCGAGCTTACCGAGCGTTACTCCCGACAGCTCACCAACCGACTGCGGCGCGCCAAGCTGAAGCACGACGCCTGCATTGAGGACATCGACTTCCGTCACCGTCGCGGGCTCGACAAGCAGCTCGTCCTCTCGCTCGCCGACGGTCGCTGGGTCCGCGAGCATCTCAACGTCCTGATCTGCGGCCCGACCGGCATCGGAAAAAGCTGGATAGGATGCGCGCTCGCCCACAGCGCCTGCCGCAACGGACACAGCGCGTTGTATGTCCGCGTGTCCCGGCTGCTGAGCGCCCTGGCCATTGCGCGCGCCGACGGGCGCTACCCGAAGCTGCTCGAATCGCTCGCCAAGACCGAGGTGCTGGTGATGGATGACTGGGGGCTGGCCCCGTTCAACGCGGAGAACCGCCACGACCTGCTCGAAGTCCTCGAGGACCGCCACGGCGTCCGCTCGACGGTCGTGACCAGCCAGGTTCCCGTCGACAAGTGGCATGACATCGTCGGCGACCCGACGCTCGCCGACGCGATCCTCGACCGTCTCGTGCACAATGCCTACAAGCTCGACCTGAAGGGAGACTCGATGCGAAAACGAAGCCGGCCGTCGACTCGAACCGAGAGCCAGGATGCAGGATGACGAACAGGCGCATGTCTCACCTTCAGCTTCAAGCCGATAGCTGCAACACCGACACTGCACGCCGGGTCAAGCCGCCGCTGCTGGAGACAGCCGACTTCAACGACGCCCGAAACCCTCCTGTGCGGTCCGCCCCACCGCCGGTTCCCTTCCGGCCGCGATGCGTTGCGGTGATGCGCCCTCAGGCGCGCCCCGTTCGCATCCGCTCACTACGTCAGCGCCCATCCGGGCGCAGAGAGGCGACCGCCGAGAACCGGTCCGGTTCAAGCGCAGACCACTTGCGGCGGCCGGTTTCGGACGCCTCCGGGTGCGTCTGCAGACAGACGCACCCTACGCGCCCGACTGTGGCTTCTCAAGGCACAGGTCACGATGTGAATCGCCAGCGTCAACCCGTCCGCGAGATCGGGGACAACCTCAAGTGGCATGAAGTCATCGGCGACCCGACGCTGGCCAACGCGATTCTCGACCGTCTCGTGCACAATGCGTACAAGCTCGACCTGAAAGGAGACTCGATGCGGAAACGAAGCCGATCCTGGGCGGACCACGAGTTCGGCGGGGCGCCGCTGGGCGACGCGCGCCTGAGCGGCTAGGCCGTTGGCCACTCCCGTTAGCCTGCTGCCGTTCGCCATCCCTTCCACCTGAGGTCCCTTCCCTCTGCCGGCATTACCCGGCTTCCTCGGTACCTACGGACCTCTCCGCCACCCTGACCGGCCCGACCTGACCCTCGCGGGTTGTCCGTTGGCGCGTGCCACGCCACCGGCAGGGCTTCCCGTGTTGCGTCCACTCCCCTCTTCCACACGTGCCGTCACCATTACCCCGGCGGAAACGGTCGGTGCTCGCGTCGCTCGCTTCCTGACCGCTGGCAGCCTTCCCCGTGATCGAGGCGGGTCGGCTTCCGCATTAGACGTTTCGAGGCCTGCGCAGTGTTCACGTCGTTACAGCCCGTGTGTTCGCTGAACCGCCCAAGGCGGCCCTTTCTCGTCGGAGTGCTTCAGCCGATGTCGTTGCCTCCATCGTCCGCCCCGACCGCTACCGGCTGGAGCGACAGTTGCCGGGCGGGATTCGCACCCGCTGAGGAATGGCGCCTTGCACGGCGCACTCGATCTCTGTCCTAAGGACAGACTCAATGACAGCGGGCTGATATTGTAAAATGTCTAGCCATAGTTCTCGTCGTCGTGCACGACACTTTGAGCGAGCTCCGCAATCTTCGCATCGACACCAGCAAGCCGCTGGATCAGTTCAGTGGGATCTTCGCCATTACCATCCGGATCTGGGCTGTAGTGCTCGCGAAGAACGCCATCAATGTGTTGCGCGAGCCGCTCAATATGCACTGTGGGCCGACGGGCCACGCTACAGTAGTCGCACCGATCGATTTGACCGGTTGAGGCGATCCACTTCTTCAGATGACCGTTGGTGGTGACGCACGAACAAATCATGATGGCTCTAGCTAGACTTCTTGAGCGCCCGGAATCTCTACAGTAGAGAGCCTCTTGCAAAACCCTTGGTCGGCCGGGTTTTCCTACCCGAGGCAGAGGGAACGGACGGTCAGCGGGGTGGGACGCAGCGTTCGTAGGATTAGGATAGCAGCCGTCACCGGCGCCGGGGAACCGGAGACACGGGGTCTCAAGGGACCTCTGGGACCTCCCGGTCGGTTATGAGGGCGAGCGCGCGCGACGAGACGTGGCGCATTTCCCTCACGACCCGTTCCAGTTCGCGGTTGTTCTCGAGCCACTCCTGGTAGAGGGCGAGTTCGTCTTCGGAGAGCAGCAGGCTGACCGTTTTTCCGCGCACCTTGTGTGTCCAGTAGCGGTACGGGCCGTGACGCGCGTCCGGGTCGCGGTGGCAGCGGCAGGCAGGCTTCCCGCACGTGAGACGGCGGGTCTGGATACTGCCCTGGCGGACAAACCCGAGCGTTTGCAACTCCGCCTTGAGCGCATCGTATTGTTCGCTGTACCGGCGCATCGGGTTCCGGCGGCCCATCGGTTCCCTCCTTGACCTCACTCCTACACTATATATATAGTAGGCGCTGGGAGCAGTCAAGCCATGCAGAACCTGCGCGCCTCGTTCGCCGCCTACTGGGAGTCAATCCAACAGGGCCTGTTTCCCCGGTTGGAGCAGGTGTTGGGTTCGCTGACCGAGAAACAGCAGCAGTTGGTGCAGACCCTCGAGGTGATCCGTATCGAGCAGATGATTCCCTCGCGCTTGCGGATGCCGGGCCGCCCCCGCAAGGACCGCGCGGCGGTGGCGCGCGCCTTCGTCGCCAAGGCGGTCTACGACATGCCGACCACGCGCCTGCTGCTGGACCGGTTGGCCACCGACGTGGTGCTGCGCCGCATCTGCGGCTGGGAGCGGCGGCGCGAGATGCCAAGCGAGTCGGTCTTCTCTCGCGCCTTCGCCGAATTCGCCCACTCCCAGTTGCCCCAGCGCGTGCATGAAGCGTTGCTCCGGAAGACGCACGGCGACCGTTTGGTGGGCCATCTGTCCCGAGACTCGACGGCCATCGAGGGGCGCGAGAAGCCGGCCGCGAAGGAGAAGTCGCCTCCGCCGCCCAAGCGCAAGCGGGGGCGGCCGAAGAAGGGTGAAGAACGGCCCAAGACACGCAAACGCCTCGACCGGCAACCGAGCATGACCCTGCAGGAGATGCTCGACGACCTGCCGGCCGAGTGCAGTGTGGGCACGAAGAAGAACAGCAAGGGCTACAGGGACACCTGGGTCGGCTACAAGTTGCACATCGACGTGGCCGACGGCCAGATTCCGGTCAGTTGCATCCTGACGTCCGCCTCGCTGCACGACAGCCAGGCCGCCGTTCCACTGGCCACCCTGTCGGCCCAGCGGGTGGACAATCTGTATGACCTGATGGATGCCGCCTACGACGCGGTGCAGATCCGCGAGCACAGCCGCGCACTCGGCCACGTCCCGCTGATCGATATCAACCCCCGCCGTGACACTGCGCTGGCCGAAGAACTGCAGACCGAAGCCCGGCGCCTGAAGCGTCTCGGCTTGCAGCTTCCCGAACAGGTTCGGTACAACGAACGCACGGCGGGTGAGCGCGTCAATGGCCGACTCAAGGACGAGTTCGGCGGGCGCCACGTCCGAGTCCGCGGCAACGCGAAGGTGATGTGCCACTGCATGTTCGGCGTGCTGGCGCTCACCGCCGACCAGCTCCTGCGGCTGGTGACGTAAACCAACGCCTCGCCGGCCAACGCGCATCCCCTTCCGGTCGCCCGACAGGCGTCAGTCACCAACCGGTGTCTCCAACGCCCGGTGGGAAAACCCTCGAACTCCCTGATTTCCGCCTCTTGGGTCGCCGCCGGTCCTCCCGCCCCGCATTCTCGGTCGGGATCCAGGCAAAACGATGTTCACCAGAAGAACTTGTGCTCCGAGCCGAGCTACGCCAAGAGTTTTGCAAGCGGCTCTAGAGTCAAGTTGTAATCGTGTTTTCTTCGCCACCATGGAACCACTTTCGGTCAGCGACCTCCTACACTGTGAGTCGCGGCAGCCCGAAGGAAAGGGACAGGGATTCGAGCCCGAAGCGGCTCCTGCAAGGAGCCGATGAGCGCCTGAAGACCTGTCCCTCCGCCACGGCAGCCCGAACGGGCTGCCCTGGCGGAGGGACAGGGATTCGAACCCTGGAGCGAGTTTCCCCGCTAACGGTTTTCAAGACCGCCGCCTTCAACCGCTCGGCCATCCCTCCGCAAGACCATTATCACCGCACCGGCTCGATCACCTCGAGCCCCCGCATGTACGGACGCAGAACCGACGGTATCACCACCGACCCGTCCCGCTGCTGGTAGTTCTCCAGAATCGCCACCAGCGCGCGGCCGACCGCCACCCCGGAGCCGTTCAGCGTGTGCAGATGCTCCGGCTTCCCCTTCCCGTCCCGGCGGAAGCGGATGCCGGCGCGCCGGGCCTGGAACGCCTCGGTGTTGCTGCACGACGAGATCTCCCGGTAGGCGTCGTGCCCCGGCAGCCACACCTCGAGGTCGTAGGTCTTCGCCGAGGCGAACCCCATGTCGCCGGTGCACAGCAGCACTGTGCGATACGGCAGGCCGAGCCGCTTCAGCACTTCCTCGGCGTGCAGGGTCAGCTCCTCGTGCACGTCCCAGGACGTCTCCGGCGTGGCGAAGGCCACCAGCTCCACCTTGTCGAACTGGTGCTGGCGGATCAGGCCCCGGACGTCCTTGCCGTACGAGCCCGCCTCGCTCCGGAAGCAGGGCGTGTACGCGACGTAGCGCGCGGGCAGCAGGCGGCCGTCGACGATCTCCTCCCGGTGCAGGTTGCACAGCGGGACCTCCGCCGTCGGGATCAGGTACAGGTCCCAGTCGCCCGCCACCTTGAACAGGTCGTGCTCGAACTTCGGCAGGTTGCCCGTACCGGTCAGCGCCGCCGCGTTGGCCAGGAACGGCGGTTCGACCTCGGTGTAGGCGTGCTCGCCGGTGTGCAGATCGAGCATGAAGTTGATGAGCGCCCGCGCCAGGCGGGCGCCGGCGCCGGTCAACACCGCGAAGCGGGACGCAGCCATCCGCACGGCGCGCTCGAAGTCGATAATCCCGAGCGCGGTGCCGAGCTCCCAGTGCGGTTGCGGCTTGAAGTCGAAGCGCGTCGGCTCCCCATGCCGGCGGACCTCCACGTTGTCCGCCTCGGAGCTGCCGACCGGCACGCTGGCGTGCGGCAGGTTGGGCAGCGTGCGCGCGCAGGCGTCCCGCTCGGCCTCCACCGTACCGAGCCGGGCCTCGAGCGCCTTGATGACCGCCCCGTGCTCCTGGCCGAGCTGCATCAGCTCGTCGAGCGCGGCGCCGTTCTCGCCCGCCTTCCGCGCCCGGGCGACCTGCTCGCCCACCAGCTTGCGGGCCCGGCGGTTCGTCTCGAGCTCGGGGATGATGGCGCGGCGCGCGATATCCGCCTTGACCAGGCGGTCGATATCGGCGTTGTGGTCCTCGCTACGCGTCCCGAGACGCGTGCGGACATCGTCTAGTCGTTCACGAAGCAGGGCTGGATCCAGCATGGCAGAACACGAATGATACGATCCGAAACCGCATGACGACGAACACCGCCGTCCGGAGCGTCCTGGTGCCGGCGGCCGGCCTCGGGACGCGAATGCTCCCCGCCACCAAGGCGATTCCCAAGGAGCTGCTCACCCTCGTCGACCGCCCGATCATCCAGTACGGCGTCGAGGAAGCCGTGCAGGCCGGGGTCCGGCGCATCGTCCTCGTGACGAACCCGGGCAATACCCTGACCGCCTCGCATTTCGCGTCCGCCCCTGCACTGGAGGCGGAGCTGGAAGCGCGCGGCAAGCCCGAACTGCTGGCGGACGTGCGCGCGCTGACCGCGCTGGCCGACGTTACCTGCGTCCACCAGCCGGAGCCGCTCGGCCTCGGCCACGCCGTGCTGTGCGGCCGGGACGCGGTCGGGGACGCACCGTTCGCGGTCATGTTGCCCGACGACGTGATCGACGCCGACCCGCCCGCCCTGGGCCAGATGCTCGACATCTTCACCGAGTACGGCGGACCGGTCCTGCTGGTCGAGCGCGTACCGCACGACGCCGTGCACCGCTACGGCATCATCGCGGCCGAGCCGGTCCGCGATGGCGTGTTCCGCGTGACCGACCTGGTCGAGAAGCCGGCCGCGGCCGACGCCCCGTCCGATCTAGCCATCATCGGCCGCTACATCCTGACGCCCGACGTCTTCCCCACCCTCGCAGCGACGGACCGGGGCGCCGGGGGCGAGATCCAGTTGACCGACGGGCTGCGTCAGCTTCTGCGGAGCCGGCCGATCTACGCCTGCACGCTGAACGGCACGCGGCTCGACGCCGGCAACCGGAACGGGTTCCTGAGGGCCACCATCCATTTCGCAGCGAAGCAGCCGGCCCTAGCCGCGGACCTGCGGGACGCGCTCGAGAGCGTGACCGCGCCGGAAGGACCGGCGTTCGTGCCGGCGACCGGCTGAGCGGTCCGCTACCGCGTGGTGGCCGAGTCGGATGACGACTTCTTCGTCGATGCGGTCGACTCCGCCTTCGACGTCGAAGACGAGGCGTCCTTGGATTCCGAGGCCCCGGAGCCCTTGCCGTTGGCTCCCTTCCCATCGCCGTCCTTGGTTTCGCCGGCTGCGCCGCTCGGCTGCTCGCCGCTCGACTTCTTCGCGTAGTCGGTCACGTACCACCCGGTCCCCTTGAACTGGATGGCCGGCGACGACAGCAGCTTGCGGACCTCACCGCTGCAGACGGGACACGTCGACACCAACGGATCGGAAAACTTCTGGATCCGCTCGAAACGATGTTCGCAGTCGTTGCACTCGTATTCGTAGAGCGGCATGGTTTCAGCCAGTCCGGGCGGTTCGGCGCCTCTCGCAACGCCGAGCGAAGCAACCATTCATCGTACGCGAGGAACCGGCGGGGCGTCAATCAGACCGTGCAGCCAGATGCATCGGGCGGGGGAGGCGGAGGAGCCAGGGTTTCCTCACACCCGCTCCAGCTTGGCATAGCGCGCCAGGAGCTTCTTCACACCGATGCCGGCGAACCGGACCGACAGCTTCACGTCGCCCGCCGCCGCCTCGACCCCCACGACCGTACCGATCCCGAACTTCGGATGGCGCACCCGCGCGCCCCGCGAGATGCCCGTCGCCGACTGATCCTCGTCCGCATCGTCGTAGAGGGTGGCGGGCTGCTCGGACGGCTCGGCTCGCCGCCGCCGGCCGCCGCCGTACGTCCGCCCGCGGGTCTCGTAGCCGGCCGAGCGCACCCGCGGGCTGTACGCCGGCTCGACCACCCGGATCAGCTCCGGGGGGATCTCGAACAGAAAGCGCGACGGCTCGGTCGACTGGTACTCGCCGAAGAGGCGCCGGCGGGCGGCGCTCGTCAGCACGAGCCGCCGCTCGGCCCGCGTCATCCCGACGTAGCAGAGCCGCCGCTCCTCCTCCAGCCCTTCCTCGTCGTCCAGGGTGCGGGAATGCGGAAACAGGCCGTCCTCCATCCCCGTCAGCACGACGAGAGGGAACTCGAGCCCCTTGGCGGCGTGCAGGGTCATCAGCCAGACGCGGGCGTCTTCCGCCCCCTCCACCTCGTCCGCCTCCGACAACAGCGACTGCCGGTCGACGAACCCGCCCAGGCTGTGCTCCTCTTCCCGCACCTCATAGTCCTGGGCCGCCGACACCAGCTCCATCAGATTCGACAGCCGGCTCTCGGCCTCCTCGCTGGCGTCCTTGCGCAATGCCGCGACGTAGCCGCTGTCGGTGAGGACCGACGAGAGCGTGGCCGAGACCGACTGCGTCGCCGCGGCCGCCTGCAGCGACTCCATCAGCGTCCGGAACGCCGTGAGCGCGGTCAGGGCCCGCTTGGGGAGCAGGTGCTCGTCGGTGGCGCGCAGCAGCCGCTTCCATAGCGACCAGCCGGCGCCGGGCGCCTCCGTGCCCGGCGGTCCGCCGAACAGCGGCGCGTCGGGGACGGGCGCGGGCTCGATGCCTTCCAGCCCCTCCATCACGCCTGCGCCGATCCCGCGCGGCGGGACGTTGACGACGCGGCGGAGGCTCACGTCATCGTCCGGGTTCAGCAGCAGCTTCAGGTACGCCAGGGCGTCCTTGATCTCCTTGCGCTCGTAGAACCGCACCCCGCCGACCACGCGGTACGGCATGCCCGCGCGCACCAGCGCCTCTTCGATCGCCCGCGACTGCGCGTTGGTGCGATAGAGCACCGCCGACCTGCCGCCGCCGGACGACGCGCCGCGAAGCTGACCGAGGATGAAGTCGGCCTCCTCCAGCTCGTCGGCGGCGCGATGGAAGACGACCGGGTCCCCTCCGCCGCGCTCCGTGTACAGACGCTTCTCCCGGCGGCGCCGGTTGTGGGCGATCAGCCCGGAGGCGGCGTCGAGGATGACCTGCGTCGACCGGTAGTTGCGCTCCAGGCGCACGACCGTGGTTTCCGGAAAGTCGTCCTCGAAGTCGAGGATGTTGCGCAGGTCCGCGCCCCGCCACTTGTAGATGGACTGGTCCGGATCGCCGACCACGCAGAGGTTGCGATGCCGCTCGGCCAGGTACCGGACCAGCATGTACTGCGGCCGGTTCGTGTCCTGGTACTCGTCGACCATGATGTAGCGGAAACGTTCCGCGTACCGGGTCCGCGCCTCGGCCGATTCCGCGAACAGGGTCACCGTCTTCAGCAGCAGATCGTCGAAGTCGAGCGCCTGGCTCGAGCGCAGCACCCGGGCGTAGCGCTCGGAAACCGCCGCGAGCTGCTCGTCGGCGAAGCTCTCGCCGGTGAGGCGCAGTTCAGCGGCGCTCTCGAGACGGTTCTTCGCCTGGCTGATGCGCGACAGCAGCGACCGGGGCGGCGTCATCTTCGGGTCGACGTTCAGCTCTTTCATGGCCTGCCGCACCACGTTGAGCTGGTCGACGCCGTCGTAGATCACGAAATCGCGGGAGAGGCCGATCCGCGGACCCTCGCGCCGCAGCAGCCGCGCGCAGAACGCATGAAAGGTGGAGACCCACAGGCGCAGCCCCGCGGTGTCGAGGAGCCGCTCGACGCGGCCGCGCATCTCCTCGGCCGCCTTGTTGGTGAAGGTCACGGCGAGGACCTGGTCCGCCGCCGCATGCCCGCCGCCGATGAGGGAGGCGAGGCGGTGGCAGATGACCCGCGTCTTGCCGGACCCCGCCCCGGCGAGGATCAGCAGCGGTCCGTCGCGGTGCAGCACCGCCTCGCGCTGCTCGGGATTGAGCCCGGACAGCAGCTCCTCTCCGGCGGCGCCGGCCTGCGGCCTGCCATCCCTACTCAACCGTCACGCTCTTGGCCAGGTTGCGCGGCTGGTCGACGTCGCAGCCCCGCAGCACTGCGATGTGGTAAGCGAGAAGCTGCAGCGGCACCACCATCGGGATCGGCATCAGCAGCGGGTGCGTCGGGGGCACGGGGATGACGGAGTCGCGCTCGCGGTCGAGGACCCCGTCGAACGCCTCGGGCGGGGCGTCGGTGACGACGATCACGGAGCCGCCGCGCGCCTTCACCTCCTGCAGGTTGCCGCGCATCTTCTCGAAGACCTTGTCCTGGGGCACGAGCGCCACGACCGGCATGTGCTCGTCGATCAGCGCGATGGGGCCATGCTTCATCTCGCCGGCCGGATAGCCCTCGGCGTGGATGTACGAGACCTCCTTGAGCTTGAGGGCGCCTTCGAGCGCGATGGGATAGTTCACCCCGCGCCCGAGGTACAGGAAGTTGGTGCTCCGGTAGAAGCGCTTCGCGATCGACAGGATGAGCGGATCCGACTTCAGGGAGTGCTCGATGAGGACTGGGACACGTGCGATCGCCTCGATGAGCGTCCGGGCCTCCGTTGCCTCCAGCGTGCCGCGGGCGTGCGCGAGGTGCAGCGCCAGCAGATGCAACGCGAGCAACTGCGACGTGAACGCCTTGGTGGACGCGACCCCGATCTCCGGCCCTGCGTGGGTATGGACGGTGCCGTCGGACTCGCGCGTAGCCATGCTTCCGACGACGTTGCAGATGGCGATGCTGCGGGCGCCCTTCCCCCGTGCCTCGCGCAGCGCGGCCAGCGTATCGGCGGTCTCTCCGGACTGCGTGATGACCACCGCCAGCGTCCGCTCGCCGACGATCGGATCGCGGTAGCGGAACTCCGACCCGTAGTCGACCTCGACCCGGACGCGCGCGAGCTGCTCGATGAGGAACTTGCCGACGAGCGCGGCGTGCCACGACGTCCCGCAGGCGACGAGAACCACCTGCTCCACCTCGCGCAGCGCCGCGTCCGGGATCTCCAGCTCGCCCAGGAACACCCGCGCGCGCTCCTCGGAGACCCGGCCGAGGACCGTCTCCTGCAGCGCCCACGGCTGCTCGAAGATCTCCTTGAGCATGAAGTGCTTGTACCCGGCCTTCTCGGCCATGACCGGGTCCCACTGGATCCGCTGCGTCGCCTTGGACACGGCGCGGCCGGCGAAATCCGTGAACTCAACCCCCCCGTGCGTGATCACGGCCATCTCCCGGTCGCCGAGGAAGAACACGTCGCGCGTGTGATCCAGGATGGCGGGGATGTCCGAGGCCACGAGGAACTCGTCGTCGCCGACCCCGACGACGATTGGCGGGCCGTTGCGCACCGCGACGATCTTGTCGGGGTCCCCGGCGTGGACCAGCACCATCCCGAAGAGCCCCCGCAGCTTCTGCAGCGCGCGGCGCACGGCGTTCTCGATGCCGTCGCCCGCCAGCTCGCACTCGACGACGTGCGCGATGACCTCGGTGTCGGTCTCCGTCTCGAAGCGGTGGCCGGCCTGCTGCAGCTCGCGCTTCAGCTCCAGGTAGTTCTCGACGATCCCGTTGTGCACCACGACGAGCCGGCCGCTGCAATCGCGATGCGGGTGGGCGTTCTCCTCGGTCGGGCGCCCGTGCGTGGCCCACCGCGTGTGCCCGACCCCGTAGTCGCCGTCCACCGGATCGGTCTGGATGGTCCGCTCCAGGCGGTCGAGCTTGCCCGCGCTGCGCCGGACCTCGATCCGGCCCTCCGCCACCAGCGCGATGCCGGCCGAGTCGTAGCCGCGATACTCGAGCCTCCGCAGCGCGCCAATCAGCACGGGAACGACCGGCTTGGCGCCGATGTAACCGACGATGCCACACATATGCGTCGTCCCTAACCCGAGGCCGGGTCCGTGCCCTTCTTGCGCTGGGCCGCGGCGCGCCCTTCCTTGTTCACCTGGCGGCCCCGCGCCACCGCGAGCGCACCGGCGGGAACGTCGTCGGTGATGCAGGAGCCGGCCGCGACGTACGCCCCGCGCTCGACCGTCACCGGCGCGACCAGTTGCGTGCCGCTGCCGACGAAGGCGTCTTCCCCGATCGTCGTACGGTGCTTGGCCACGCCATCGTAATTGCAGGTGATCGTCCCGGCGCCGACGTTGGCGCCGGCGCCGACCACGGCGTCGCCGATGTAGCTCAGGTGGCCCGCCTTCGCGCCGGGACCGAGCGTCGTCTTCTTGATCTCGACGAAGTTGCCCACCGTGGCCTGCTCGCCCACGGCGGAGCCGGGGCGGATGTGGGCGAAAGGACCGACGCGGGCCGCGGCGGCGATCTCGGCGTCGATGATAACGGAATGGTTGTTGACCGTAACGTCGTCGCCGATGATGGAGTTCACGATCCGGACGCCCGCGTGCAGCTCGCAGCGCGCGCCGATGGACGTGCGCCCCTCGAGCATGACGCCCGGATGAATCACGGTATCGGGTCCGACCTCCACGTCCACGTCGACATAGGCGGTCGCCGGGTCGACGATGGTCACGCCCGCCGCCATCATTTCCTCGTTCTTGCGGTGACGCATCAGGGAGCCTGCTTCCGCCAGCTCGTGCCGGCTGTTGATGCCGCGGATCTCGTCGGCGGCCGCTATTACCGTTTCGACCGTCCGTCCCTGCTCGCGGTAGCGCCGCAGGATGCCCGGCAGGTAGCGCTCGCGCTTCGGTCCGGCCTCCGGCACCGCCCGGAGGGCCGCGAAGAGCGGCGCCAGGTCGAAGGCATAGATGCCGCTGTTGACTTCGCGCAGCGCGCGCTGCTCCGACGTCGCGTCCGCCTCCTCGACCACCTCGGCGATCCGTCCGCCGCGGCGCACGATGCGGCCGTACCCGTACGGCCGCTCGATCGTCGCGGTGAGCACGGTTGCGACCGCGCCCGTCCGTTCGTGGGTCTCGGCCAGCGCCTGCGTGGTCCGGGACGACACGAGGGGTGCATCGCCCATCAGGACGACCAGGGTACCGCTCTGCCCGGCCAGTACCGGCTCGGCCTGCAGGACGGCATGCGCTGTTCCGAGCTGCTGTTCCTGGCGCACGAAACGGAGAGCGTTGCGTGTCGCGTCGAGCGCGCGCTCGACGACCTCCGACTGATGGCCGACGACGAGCGTCGTCGACGCGGCGGCCAGCGGGTCGGCCGCGCGCAGGACATGCTCGACCAGTGGGCAGCCGGCCAACCGGTGCAGCACCTTCGGGCGGCTGGATCGCATCCGGGTGCCCTTGCCTGCCGCCAGCACCAGGACATGCCGTTCGGTCAATTTCGATCTCTCGCGGTCTCTATCGCCTGGTACACCTGCCGGCTCGGCACATCGTACTTGGCGGCCAACGACCGTATCGACGCGCGCCGGGACAGTCCTGTTTCTGTCAAAAGCCAGAATTCGCGAAGAAGATCCGACTCGGACGGCACTTCCCGCGGAGGATCGGACGTCCGGGCGCCGGCCAGAACGATGGTGAACTCGCCGCGCGGACTCGGCAGACCGGCCAGCACATCAGGTATCGGTCCAACGACCAAGGATTCGTGGATCTTGGTCATCTCCCTGCACACCGCAATGGTCCGACCGCCGCTCACCGTTTCGAGATCTGCCAGCGACGCGCGGATCCGGTGGGGCGCCTCGAAGAAGATCACGGGCCGCGGCTCGCACGCTACATCCGCGTACCACTGTTTTCGGGCATTTGCCCGCGAAGGCGGAAAACCCGCGAACGTGAAGGCGTCCTCGGCCAGTCCGGACGCGACCAGGGCCGCGAGCACGGCGCTCGCCCCCGGAACCGCCTCCACCCGAAAACCGGCATCGAGCGCCGCGCGCGCGAGTCGTCGGCCCGGATCCGAGATCAACGGCGTGCCCGCGTCACTCACCACGGCCAGCGTCCCGCCCTCCGACATTCGCGCGAGCAGCCCCGCCGTCCGGCGGGCTTCGTTGTGCTCGTGCAGGCTGATGCGCCGCGTGGTGATGCCGTAATGGTCGAGGAGCCGGGCCGCCCGGCGGGTGTCCTCCGCCGCGATCAGGTCGACGTCGCGGAGCACGCGAATCGCACGGTAGGTCACATCCTCGAGATTGCCGATGGGCGTCGACACGATGTGAAGCGTGCCGGGCGTGAGCGCAGAAGGCACCAGATCTTCAAGCAGGCTGCCGTGGGCGACCCCGGGCGGCACGCGACCGCACGACGCCAGTATTGTACCATCAAGGGGTAAGCGTACCGCGTTACCTTTCTTGCGACATGTCCGATGCGCCAGTCGACCACCACTCACGTCTCCGAACCGCTCTCGCACTTCGTCGAGGAGTACCTGGCCCACCTCTATGAGGTGTACCCGACGGACGCCGCCGCCGACGGCGTCCATACCTACGACGACCTGCTGGAGGACCTGAGTCGGCCGGCGATCGACGCGCGCATTCGCGAGTTCGGTGGCTGGGCGCGGCGCATCGACGGCATCAGTCCGTCAACGCTGACGCCGGTCGAGGCGATGGAGCGACGGATGCTCGGCGACCGCATCCGCGGCCATCTGTTCGCCCTGGAGGAGGTGCGCGACTGGCAGCGCAACCCCCTCCACTACGCCGACATTCTGGCCGCCAGCCTTGCCGGGCAGACCCTGTTCGCCTACGCCGACCTGCCCGAGCGTGCGCGGCGCGTGGGTTCGAAGCTGCGGCAGGTACGGCGGTTGCTCGAGGCGGCGCGGCAAAACGTCACCGAGGCGCCCGGTCTTTTCGTCAAGGTCGGCAGCGAGTCGCTCGAGGGCGTGCTGACGTTCGTCGAGCGCGACCTGCCGCGCGCATTTCGCGACCTGGAGGACCTGCACCTGCTCGGCGTGCTTGCTGACACGTCGATCGAAGCCACGGACGCCCTGCGCGAGCACATCGCCCACCTGCGGGACGCCGTGGCTCCGCGGAGCCGCGCTTCGTTCCGCCTCGGTCGCGCGCGGTTCGAGCAGAAGCTGCGGCTCGACGAGGGTATCGACGTGCCGGCCGATCAATTGCTCGCGATCGCGCGTCGGGAGCTGCACGCCACACAGGACGAGTTCGCGCGGGTCGCGGCGGAAATCGATCCGGACCCGCAGACGGCGTGGCGGCGCACCCGGGATCGTCATCCGGCGCCGGACACGCTCATCCGCGAGGCGGGCGAGCCGGTGGCGGCGCTCGAGACGTTCCTGACGCGAAAGCGGATCGTGACCATTCCGAAGCATGCCGGGGTTCAGGTTCGCCCGACCCCGGATTTCCACCGCTGGACGGCCGCCAGCCTCTGGACGCCGGGCCCCTTCGAGCCGGCGCGCGCGCCGGCGTGCTACTACGTCACCAACGTCGACCCCGCATGGCCGGAGGAACGCCGGGCGGAGCACCTACGCGACCTGAGCTACGCGACCCTTTCGTCGATCGCCGCGCACGAGGTCTTTCCCGGCCATTTCCTGCACTATGAGCACCTGCGCGCGATGACGTCGCGATGCCGCAAGTCGGGGTTCTTCGCGGCGACGTCGTTCGTCGAAGGCTGGGCCCACTACGCGGAGCAGATGGTTCTGGACGAGGGCTTCGAGCGCGGGAATCCCGAGCTGCGGCTGGGCCAACTCGCCGAGGCGCTCCTGCGCCTCGCCCGCACCATCGTCGCCATCCGGCTGCACACCGAGGACCTGTCCGTCGAGCAGGGGGTCCGCTTCTTCTGCGAGGAGGCGTACCTCGGGGAGTCGAGTGCGCGGCAGGAAGCCGAGCGCGCCACGTTCGACCCGGGCTGCGTGCTGTACGCGCTCGGGAAGCTGATGCTGCTCAAGCTGCGCGGCGACGTGAAGGAGTCCGAAGGAGAGGGTTTCTCCCTGCTTCACTTCCACGACCGACTGCTGGGACAGGGATGCGTGCCGTTCTGGATGCATCGGACCCTGATGGGGTGCGACGGCACCGCGCTCGAGTGACGAGGGCCGAGCGTGACGTACCCTCCGTCCATGCGTCTCGCGATCGCCCTGCCAGTCGTGCTCTTCGTCTGGTTCTGCACGATGATTCCCGCGGTCTCCGGCGGCGAGATTCTCGCCTGGGAGACCGCGTGGCTGCCGCAGCAAGGCATCGACCTCGCCTTCGTGGTCGACGGCCTGAGCCTCCTGTTCGCCCTGCTGATCACGGGAATCGGAGCCTTCATCTTCCTTTTCGCCAGCGACTACATGAAGGGCTATCCGCAGCGCGGCCGATTCACTTTTTTTCTCGTCAGCTTCATGCTGGCGATGCTCGGCCTCGTGCTGTCCGACAATCTCGTCGCGCTGTTCGTCTTCTGGGAACTCACCACGATTACCTCGTTCCTGCTCATCGGGTACTCGCACGAGAACGCCACCGCGCGGCGCGCCGCGCTGCAGGGGCTGCTTGTAACCGGCGCGGGCGCACTCGCGATGCTGGCCGGCTTCGTCGTCCTCGGGCAGGCGGCCGGCACCTTCAGCCTGCAGGAGATGCTGGCCCGCGACGCAGGCTTCGCGGACCACCCGCACTACACGGCGATCGTCGTCCTGATTCTGCTCGGAGCCTTCACCAAGTCGGCGCAGTTTCCGTTTCACTTCTGGCTGCCGAACGCAATGGCGGCTCCGACTCCGGTCTCGGCCTACCTGCACTCGGCGACGATGGTCAAGGCCGGCGTGTTCCTGCTGGCCCGATTGACTCCACTCCTGGGCGGGACGGCACTCTGGATGGAGACGCTGACCGCTGTCGGAGCGGTGACCGCGGTGTACGCAGCGTTCGTGTCGCTGGGCAGGTCCGACCTGAAGCAGGTGCTAGCCTACACCACGATCATGGCGCTCGGCACGTGCGTCCTGTTTCTCGGAGCCTCGCCGCTGGTCCCGGAGGGCGAGCCGTCGCGGGGAGTCCTGGCCGCTCTCGCATTCCTGGTCGCGCACGCCCTCTACAAGGCGCCCCTGTTCATGATCGCCGGGACAATCGAGAAAGCGACCGGGACGCGCGACCTGACGCAGCTCGGGGGGCTGGGGAAGGCCATGCCCGTCACCTTCGCCGCCGCGGTCGCGGCGGCGGTTTCGATGGCCGGCGCGCCACCCTCGGTCGGCTTCATCGGCAAGGAGCTCCTGTACACCGTCGGCTTCGCACCCGACACCGCCGCCCACCTGTCGTGGGCGATGTTCCTGGCCGCCGCGCCGGTCGCGACCATCGCGATGGTTCTCGCCGTCAAGCCGTTCCTCGGTCCGCGCCCGCACTACCGCAAGGCGCCGCGGGAGGGCCATTGGGCACTCTGGTGCGGGCCGATCGTGCTCGGCGCGGTGGGCATCCTGTGGGGGCTGTTACCGGAGTTCCCGTTCACGAGGTTGCTCGTGCCCGCCGCAGCGGTCGTGACCGGGCATTCCCTGCCTGCCGCCGGGCACGAGCCCTGGCACAGCACGGGCGAGGCCTTCGCGCTGACCCTCGCGACGCTGGCCGCGGCGGGTCTCGGATTCTGGAAGCGAGCAGCCGTTGCGCATGCGCTCGCCGGCCTCGGGAGACTGGTCCCGCTCAGCGGCGATCGTGCGTACGATGCGGCCATGAACGGAATCGCCGCCGTCGCGGCCTGGCAGACCCGCCGGCTGCAGTCCGGCGTCCAGCGGCACTACCTGTTGATCGTATTCGCCACGCTCGGACTGACGCTGATCGTGACTTTCTGGATCAAGAACGTGTCGGCGTGGCCCGTGCGGCTGGCGGAAACGACCTTTCTCGACTGGTCGCTCGCCGCCCTGGTCGCCACGGCGTCCATCGTCCTGATCCGCTCCACGTCCCGTCTGCTCGCCATCTGTTCGCTCGGCGTGGTGGGGATTTCGACGGCGCTGATCTTCCTCAACTTCGGGGCCCCGGACGTCGCGATGACGCAGTTGGTCGTCGAGACGCTCATCACGGTGATCGTCGCCATCGTCCTGCTCAAGCTGCCGGACTTCAGGAACGAGATCTGGCCGTCGAGAGCCGAACGGCTGCGCAACGGCATCGTCGCCGTCACGGTCGGGATCGGCGTCACCCTGGTCCTGCTCGCCGTGACCGTGTCCCCTCCCCAGCCGGACCTGAGGGATTACTTCGAGCGTACCGCCGTGCCGGGCGGCCAGGGCAGGAACATCGTCAACGTCATCCTGGTCGATTTCCGCGCCCTCGACACCCTGGGGGAGATTACGGTGCTCGCGATCGCCGGCGCAGCGGTCCTCGCACTGCTGCTCCCGGGGCGCCGACGGCCGGAGGGCGTTCCGCATACGGACGCGGGACGAGTGGTTGGGCGCGCCCAAGCCGGGCACGGCGGCATCTCGAACACCCTGATCCTCTGCGAGACCACGCGCCGGCTGGTCCCGTTGATTCTCATGTTCTCCGTGTTCCTGCTCTTGCGGGGCCACGAGCACCCCGGAGGTGGCTTCGTCGGCGGTCTGGTCGCCTGCATCGCGTTCAGCCTGTACGCTTTCGTCTTCGGGCCGCAGGCGGCTCGCGGCCTGCTGCGCGCGGACCCGCGCACCGTCGGCGCCATCGGCCTCGCCCTCGCTATCGCGTCGGGCTTCGTGGGCTCGATAAGGGATGGCGCCCCGTTTCTGACGGGGCAGTGGGGAACGGTGGCGGGGCTGAAGATCGGTACGCCGGTGATCTTCGACGTCGGCGTCTACCTCGTCGTCATCGGGGTCGTGCTGACCTTCGTTTTCGGAATCAGGGAGCGCTAGCCACGATGCGCGGGCCGCAGGGAAATCGCTGATGGAACCCGTCGTCGCCGTGCTGGTCGGCGTCCTGATGGCGGCAAGCGTCTACCTGATGCTCAGCCGCAACTTGGTGCGTTTCGTTCTCGGGCTGGCGCTGCTCTCCCATGCCGCCAATCTGGTGCTCTTCGCCAGCGGAGGCATGACGCGGGCCCGGCCGCCGTTGATTGCAGCGGGCGAGTCCGCGCCCCTGCACGACGTCTCGAACGCCGTGCCGCAGGCGTTGATGCTGACCGCGATCGTGATCTCGTTCAGCCTGCTCACGTTCGCGCTCGTGCTCGCATTCCGGACGTATCAGGAACTGGAAACCGTGGACACCGACCGAATGCGAGCCGCCGAACCGACGTCGGCGGACGCAGGCGCGGAAGCGGGCCGGAGGACGGTCGGTTGAGCTGGTTGCTGGTCTCTCCGATCGTGATTCCGTTGGCGGCAGCCGTGATCGGCTTTGCCGGCCGCAGCAGCGACAGGACGCAGAGAGCCGTGAGCCTCGTCGGCGCCATCGGCCTGTCCGTGGCCGCCGCGAGGCTGCTGGCGACCGTGTGGCGAGACGGGATCGTTGCGGTCCAGATCGGCCGGTGGCCGGCCCCTTACGGAATCACGCTGGTCGCGGATCACCTGAGCGCAGCGATGGTCGCGGTCACCGCCCTGATCGGCCTGGCGACCGTGATTTACGCCTTCGGAGACACCCGGCAGGGCCCGCTCTCCCAGGCACTGCATCCCTTGTTGCACGCGTTGCTGGCCGGCGTGTGCGGCTCGTTCCTGGCGGGAGACGTCTTCAATCTCTACGTCTGGTTCGAGGTCATGCTCATCGCCTCGCTGGCCCTGCTGATTCTGGGCGGACGGCCCGCGCAACTGGATGGAGCCGTGCGCTACGCCGCCCTCAGCCTGATCGCGACGACGCTGCTGCTTAGCGGCATCGGACTGCTGTACGGACTGACGGGGACGCTCAACATGGCGGACCTGCACCTGCGGGTGCAGGAAGTCGAGGACCAGGGGCTGCTCACCCTGGTCGCGATGGTCTTCATCATCGCGTTCGGCCTGAAGTCGGCGGTATTCCCGCTCTTCTTCTGGCTCCCGGCCAGCTACCACACACCGCAGACCGCGGTTTCGGCCGTCTTCGCCGGTCTGCTGACGAAAGTCGGTGTCTACGCGTTTATACGCTTCTTCACGCTGATCTTCCGGCACGACGTCGGCTACACGCACGAGCTGCTGCTCTGGGTGGCGGGCCTGACCATGGTCACCGGGGTCCTCGGCGCCGCATCGCAGAACGAGCTGAGGCGCATTCTGTCGTTCCACATCATCAGCCAGATCGGCTACATGATCCTGGGACTCGCGCTCTTCACGACTCTCGGTTTGCTGGGGGCGATCTTCTACGTCATCCACCACATCATCGTGAAGGCGAACCTCTTCTTCGTTTCGGGCGCCGTCAGCCGCCTGGCCGGCTCGACCGATCTTCGGACGCTCGGCGGGCTGTACCGCGACAGGCCGCTCCTTGCGGCGCTGTTCTTCGTACCGGCGTTCTCGCTGGCGGGCTTCCCGCCGCTCTCCGGTTTCTGGGCGAAGCTGCTGCTGATCCTGGCGTCGATCGACAGCGAGGAATACGTCATTGCGGGCGTGGCGTTGGTCGTGGGCCTGCTGACGGTCTATTCGATGACCAAGATCTGGCTGAACGCCTTCTGGAAGGCCCGGCCCGACGACGCCGGTCCGCCGCCCTCGTTCCCGCCGCGGCGGCGGTGGCTGCTGCTGGCTCCCATCGCGACGCTGGCGACCATCACCCTGGCGATCGGTCTCTACGTCCGGCCTCTCTACGCACTGGCCGAGCGAGCCGCCGCCGAACTGATGGCTCCCTCGAGCTACGTCGAAGCCGTGCTGGGAGTCCGTGGTGCGGGCGGCCGCGCGGTCGCCACGACCGGTTCCGGAGACGACCCGCAATGAAGCTCTTCCAGCTCAATCTGCTGCTCGCCGGCGGCTGGTGCGCCTTGTTCGGTGCCTTCGACCTGGGCCATTTCGTGTCGGGCTTCCTCCTGGCGTTCGCGGCCCTCAGCCTGTCGAGTCCCATGTACGGGCAGACCGCCTACTTCAGGCGGGCCCTGCTGACCGCCCGTCTGGGAGCGTATTTCCTGTATCAGCTCACGGTCTCGAGCCTGCAGGTCGCCTGGGACGTGATCACGCCCACGCACAGATCCCGCCCGGCCATCGTCGCCGTGCCGCTGGACATCGAGAAGCCGATACAGATCACGGTGCTGGCGAACCTCATCTCGTTGACGCCCGGCTCGCTGAGCCTCGACGTCAGCCCCGACAGGAAGACGCTGTACGTGCACGAGATGTTCGTCGACGATCCGGACGAGACACGGCGAAGGGTCAAGGCGGGCTTCGAACGCCTGGTCCGGGAGGCCATGCAGTGATGGGCCCGGCCGAGCCGTCCCAGATCGTAAGCTGGGCGGTCGACGTCACGACGGTCCTGACCGTGCTGGGACTGGCCTTCTCGTTCGTACGCCTGATAAAGGGGCCGAGCCTGCCGGATCGCGTCGTGTCGGTCGACCTCATCACGGTGCTGGCGGTCGCTGTCGCGGGCCTGCTGGCAATCACGCATGGCGAGTCCGACTTTCTCGACATCGCGGTCGCACTGGCGCTGGTGGCTTTCCTGGCGACGATTGCCTTCGCCTGGTACGCCGAGCGCACAACCGCGCAACTCGGGCCCGACAGACGGGCCGATGAAGAAGGTGGGGAACCCGATGGCAGGTGACGTCCCGTGGTGGGACCTGGCGGTTGCCGCGTGCCTTCTGGCCGGAGGCTTCTTCCTGTTCGTCGCCGGACTCGGCATCCTGCGCCTGCCGGACGTGCTGATTCGCATGCACGCCTCCACCAAGGCGGGCACCCTCGGCGTAGGCTTGGTGTTCGGCGCGGCCGCCCTGCACTTCAGGAGTACGGCCGAAACCGCAATCGCCGGACTGACGATCCTCTTCCTGCTGGTGACGGCCCCTGTCGCCGCCCACGCAATCGCGCGCGCCGCGTACCGGATGAATGTCCCGTTGTCGGACAGGACCCATCTCGACGAGTGGATGGGAAAGTACGGCCGGGACAAGGTGGACTCGACGAATCCCCGCACCTGAACCGGAAGGTCTGCCCGGCTCTCCCCTGTGCAGGCCCCAACTCCGGACGCACGCAAACCGCTCGCGGCCACGGGGACGCGTCGGCCGGTTGTGGGGGACAGGTAAAGATGAAAAGAGGACGGCCGGTACCGGCGCGCTCCGACCGTCCCCTCGTGTGTCTCGCCTACCGGCCGGCGGGTGCGCCCCTCACTCCGGAAGGGGGGAGCCCCCCGGCGGTGCGAAACCGGGGCCGCCCTACTCCGCGGCTTCTTGCCCTTCGCAGACCATGTTCCTGTCGATGCCCGTGATGATCCAGCGGCCCTCGACGATCCCGGCGCCTTCTTCCTCTTCGCCTTCTTCGCCCTCTGCACTCGGCATCTCGACGCCGTGCAGATCGGCCTTCTCGACCGTGAAGCACATCGTCATCTCTTCGGCCACCTCGTTCATCGTCACGGTCGCGGTTACCGTGAACTGCTTCGTGACGAGTTCGCCGCCGTACTCGATGGTCTCGATGGGCTCGGGTGAATCGCGGATGAAGTCGTAGAGGCTGACGTCGACGACCCGCCGCTCATTGTTGAGCGCGTTCTGGGCCTCGGAGACCCTGCGGGCCCACTCGCGCTCCTCGGACACCTGCGTGTTCCAAGCGCCACGGACCTCGTTGAACATGTCCAGCCGCAGGCGGTTGTTCCCCGGCGCCCGCTCGCCCGAGCGACCGGCCACGGCGTTGACGGCCCGCCTGATGTCGGCGTTGCTCGGATCCTCACCCTCACGACCGGACTCGATGGCCAGGGTGATCAGCTCCTCGTGCTGGTCCTGGTACATCTTTTTCTCGGCACGGAAGTTCGTCTCGGCGTCCCGCGTCTCGGCGAGGGCCTGACTCAACTCGATCATCTGGAGCGGACGCCGCTCCTCCTCGCCGACGGAGTCGACGCCCGGGCTCGAAGCGATGCCGTCTTCCTGGGGACTGAACGACACCAACGACATGTTGCCGAGGGAGGTTCGGTCGTCGAACCGCGCAGCCTGGAAGAAGGAGCGCGCGATCAGCAGTTCATCGCCTCCTCCTCCGCAAGCTGCGGCCAGCAATCCTCCGGACAGGATTACTGCGATCAGCACCAATGACCTCTTGACTATGGAACGAGACATCCCTGCCTCCTTTGTTGCTGCGACCGGCGCCCGCCAACGAACGCCGGTACCGAGCCTAGTCGTCGCCGGCGTCCGATTCGCCGCCCGTCTCGCCGGCATTCCCGTCCGATTCGCCGCCCGTCTCGCCGGCATTCCCGTCCGATTCGCCACCCGTCTCGCCGGCATTCCCGTCCGATTCGCCTTCTCTTTCGACGAGCCGTGCCACGGAGACGACGCGATCATCGTCGCCTATACCGATGAATCGCACGCCCTGCGTCGCGCGTCCTATCGGCCGTGCATCCCGTGCGACCATCCGGAGAACCTTGCCCTGCTGCGTGATCAACAGAACCTCATCGTCGGCGTCGACGCAGGCAACGCCAGCGACCCTCCCGTTTCTCTCGCTCGCCTGGATGCTTATGATACCGAGTCCCCCGCGCGATTGCACGCGGTATTCTCCGAGTTCGGTCCGCTTGCCGTACCCGTTCTCCGTCACCGTCAGGAGCGTGGCGCCGGGCCGAACGACGGTCATCGCGACCACCTCGTCTCCCGCGCGGAGCGCTATGCCCCGGACGCCGCGAGCCGTTCGGCCCATGGAACGCACGTCGGACTGCGGGAAACGGATGGCCATTCCCGCGCGGGTGCCGATGAAGATCTCGCCCTGCCCGTCGGTCAGCTCGGCACCGACCACCGCGTCGTCCGGCTCCACCCCCATGGCGATGATGCCGCCGGACCGCACGTGCCGAAAGGCGCTCAGATCCACACGCTTGACGACACCCCGCCGCGTTCCCATGGCGACGAAGTGCCGGCCGGGATCGGTCGGGAACTCCCTGAGGGTTTCCAGCGCGGCGATCTTCTCCTCCGGATCGAGCGCCACGAGATTGGCGATGGCCTTGCCGCGCCCCGCAGGACCGACGTCGGGAATCCGGTGGACCTTGAGGGGGTAGACGCGGCCGCGGTCGGTGAAGATCAGGATGTAGGCATGCGTCGACGCGATGAACAGGTGCGTCAGGAAGTCCTCTTCCCGCGTCCGCATGCCGATCCGGCCCTTGCCTCCACGGCGTTGATTCCGATACTGCGTGACCGCCGTCCGCTTGATGTAACCGGTGTTGCTGGCGGTGATGACGACATCCTCATCGACGATCAGGTCCTCGATGCTGAAGTCCCCGTCCTCGCCCTCGATGATCTCGGTGCGCCGCTCGTCCCCGTACTTCTCGCGCACCTCCCGTAGCTCGTCGATGACGATGCCCAGCAGGAGCGACTCGTTGCCGAGAATGGCCCGCAGCTCGCGGATGGTCTCGGCCAGCCTGGCCAGCTCCTCGATGATCTTCTCGCGCTCGAGGCCGGTCAGGCGCTGGAGCTGCATGTCGAGAATGGCCTGTGCCTGGATCTCGGAGAGCGAGAAGCGCTCGATGAGGCCGCGCCTTGCCTCCGGAGGATTCCGCGAGGCTCGGATCAAGCCAATGACCGCGTCCAGGTAGTCGAGCGCGACCTTGAGGCCCTCCAGGATGTGGATGCGCGCCTCGGCCTTGGCCAGATCGTGCTCCGTGCGGCGCCGGACCACTTCCCTGCGGAACTCGAGGAACTGCTCCACGAGATCGAGCAGCGGGAGGACGCGCGGACGCCCGGCCACGATCGCCAGAGCGATGATCCCGAACGACGTCTGCAACGCGGTGTGCTTGTAGAGGTTGTTCAGCACGACCTCCGGCACCTCGCCCCGGCGCAGCTCGATCACGATGCGCATGCCTTGGCGGTCGGACTCGTCGCGCAGGTCGGCGATTCCCTCGATCACCTTCTCGCGCACGAGGTCGGCAATCTTCTCGAGCAGACGCGATTTGTTGACCTGGTACGGAATCTCGCTGACGACGATCGCGACCCGCTCTCCCTTCCTGGGGGCGTCCTCGACCTCGGTGCGAGCCCGCATCAGGATCGATCCGCGGCCGGTGCGGTAGGCCTGCACGACTCCGGCCCGTCCCACGATGAACCCGCCGGTGGGAAAGTCGGGGCCCGGGATCAGCGTGAGCAGTTCCCGTTCCTTGTCCAGCCGCGCCGCGTCCCGGTGCTCGGCGACCCACACGATGCCGTCGATCACCTCGCGCAGGTTGTGCGGCGGGATGTTCGTCGCCATGCCGACGGCGATTCCGGCGGACCCGTTCACCAGCAGGTTCGGAAACGGTGCGGGCAGGACGGTGGGCTCCCGGGTCGTCTCGTCGTAGTTGGGAACGAAGTCGACCGTCTCCCGGTCGAGGTCGGCCATCAGGTCGTCGGAGAGCGCCTGCAGCTTCGCTTCGGTGTAGCGCATCGCCGCCGGCGGGTCGCCGTCGACCGATCCGAAGTTCCCCTGGCCGTCCACCAGCGGATAGCGCATGTTGAAGCCCTGCGCCAGGCGGACGAGCGTGTCGTAGATCGAGGCGTCGCCGTGCGGGTGGAAGTTCCCCATCACCTCGCCGACGATCTTGGCGCACTTGCGGTACGTCCGGTTCGAGGCGAGCCCCATCGTGCGCATGCCGTAGATGACGCGCCGGTGGGCCGGCTTCAGCCCGTCGCGGACGTCGGGCAGCGCGCGGCCGATGATGACGCTCATCGCGTAGTCCATGTAGGACCGGCGCATCTCGTCTTCGATGCTGACGGGGACGTTGGAGCGTTCGACGTCGGACATGGCGTTGTCGTACGGGGAGACGCTAGATATCCAGGTTCTTGACGTCCAGGGCGTTGTCCTGGATGAACTTGCGGCGCGGCTCGACCTGATCGCCCATGAGCGTGGTGAACATGTGATCGGCCGCGGCGTCGTCTTCCGCGCGCACCTGCAGCAGAGTGCGATTCTCCGGGTTCATCGTGGTCGTCCAGAGCTGGTCGGGGTTCATCTCGCCCAGCCCCTTGTAACGGTTGATGGCGACGCCGCGTTTTCCGGCGGCGATGAAGTGCTCGACCAGTTCCAGCATCGAGGCGATCTCCGTCTGTCGAGCGCCCACGGAATCGCCGCCCGGAGCATCCACGGGGTCACCGTCCGGAGCGCCGGCGGGGTCGCCGTCCGGGGTACCCGCAGCGTCGGCGCCGGACACCGTCTCGCCGGGCCCGCCGTTCTCTCCACCGCTCGCGGCCGGCGCCGGACGGTCGGTTCCGACGAAGAGCGGCCCGCGCAACGGAGCGAGCTCTTCGTAGTGTGCGAGCAGCGCACGGTACTCGGCCCCCTCGACGAAGTCGGTGCCCAGCGTCTGACGCCGGGCGAACCCGTTCCGTCGGTCATCGATGACCAGCCGCCACGCGTCATGCTCCTCGTCGTCTTCTATCGCGACCGTCCGTTCCGTGCTGGAGATCGCCTTCGCGGCCACGTCGACACGGTCGCGGTCGGCGAAGAAAGTGCGGTCCCTGACGCCGTGATCGAGTGCCGCCATGACGATGTCGGGCCCCGGCCCCCGCCGCTCCACCACCTGCAACAGCCGCTGGAACGCAATCAGCTTGCGGAGAACCTCCTCCAGGGCATCGCCCGCATAGGTCCGGCCCGTCTCGGCCACGCGCACGACCCGGGACTCGCTGCTGCGCCCGATGAGGTACGCCTCCAGATCGTTGTCGTCCTTGATGTAGCTCTCCGCCCGGCCGCGCTTGGCGCGGTACAGCGGCGGCTGGGCGATGAACACGTAGCCGTGCTCGATCAGCTCCCGCATCTGGCGGTAGAAGAACGTCAGCAGCAGTGTGCGGATATGCGATCCGTCCACGTCGGCGTCGGTCATGATCACGATGCGGTGATACCGCAGCTTCGAGAGATCGAAGTCCTCGCGCCCGATGCCGCATCCCAGGGCCGCGATCATCGTCTTGATCTCGTCGCTGCCCAGCATCTTGTCGAACCGGGCCTTCTCCACGTTGAGGATCTTGCCCTTGATGGGGAGGATGGCCTGGAATCGCCGATCCCGACCCTGCTTGGCCGAGCCGCCGGCCGACTCTCCCTCGACGATGTAGATCTCGCTGCGCGCCGGATCGCGCTCCTGACAATCGGCCAGCTTGCCGGGCAGGGCGCTGTTGTCGAGCGCGCCCTTGCGCCGCACCAGATCCCGCGCCTTGCGTGCCGCCTCGCGAGCCCGCGCCGCATCGATGGCCTTGTTGACGATCCGCTTGGCGACCGCGGGGTTCTCTTCGAGGTACGCACCCAACCGATCGTTGACGATCGCTTCGACGATCCCCTTGACCTCGGTGTTACCGAGCTTCGTCTTCGTCTGCCCTTCGAATTGCGGCTGCGGGATCTTCACGCTGACGACGACCACCAGACCCTCGCGGATGTCGTCTCCCCCGATGCTCTCCTTGAGGTCGCGAGCCAGGTTGTTCCGGTTCGCGTAGCTGTTGATCGTGCGGGTGAGCGCCGCCCGGAAGCCGGACAGATGCGTTCCGCCCTCCTGGGTGTTGATGTTGTTGGCGAACGCGTAGACGGTATCCGCGTAACCGTCGTTCCACTGCAGCGCGACCTCGGCATCGACGCCGTCCCGGGCCCCGTGCATGTAGATCGGCGTCTCGTTGACGACGGACTTGTTCCGGTTGATGAATTCGACGAACGAGCGGATGCCCCCCTCGTAGGTTAACTCGTGGCTCTTGTCGCTGCGTTCGTCGTTCAGCGTGATCAGCACGCCGGCGTTGAGAAACGCAAGCTCGCGCAGGCGATGGGCGAGGGTGTCGAAGCTGTACTCCACGGTCTCGAAGATCTGTTCGTCCGCCTTGAACGTGACCTTGGTCCCGCGCCGCTTCGTCCGGCCGATTACCTCGATCCCGGACAGCGGCCGGCCGCGCTCGTACTGCTGGCGGTAGACCTGACCGTCCCGCCAGATCTCGAGATCGAGAGATTCCGACAGCGCGTTCACGACCGAGACGCCGACCCCGTGGAGCCCACCCGACACCTTGTAGCTCTCGTTGTCGAACTTCCCGCCGGCGTGGAGCACGGTCAGCACGACCTCCGCCGCCGACCTCCCGCTCACGTGTTGATCGACCGGAATGCCGCGGCCGTTGTCGGCGATCGTCACCGAGTTGTCGATATGCAGCGTGACGCGAATGGTGTCGCAGTACCCGGCGAGCGCCTCGTCGATGGAGTTGTCCACGACCTCGTACACCAGGTGATGCAGTCCCTGCACCCCGGTCGAGCCGATGTACATCGCCGGACGCTTCCGAACCGCGTCGAGCCCCTCGAGGACCTTGATCTGCTCGGCACGGTAGCCGTCTGGATTGTCAGGTGACGGTTCGGCGCCGGCGGGTACGCCAACGGGTGCGCTCGCGTCGGAGGGCGGTACAGCTTCCGCCCCTTCATGATGGAGTTGTGTCATTCGGATTCCGGTGGCTGGCTCGCGGCGGGATCTGCAATCTCGACCGCAGCCGGGAACGTCGCTACACGCGCATCGGCATGATCACGTACGTGTAGGCTGACTTCTCGCCGGATGGATACAGGACAGCCTGGCTCTTCTCGTCCTTGAGCTCCAACGTCACGCTGTCGGTTTCAACCACCGCGAGAAAATCCAGCACATACTGCGCGTTGAAGCAGATCTGCAGATCTGCGCCGGCGTAGTCGACGGGCAGCACCTCCTTGGCTTCCCCGAGTTCCGGACTGCTGGACGTCACTTCGGCCGTCGAATCGGCAATCTGGAACTTGATCGCGTGGGAGCGCTCGCTCGACAGCAGCGCGACCCGCTTGATCGCACTGCTCAACCGATCGCGCTCGAAATCGACCTTCTTGTCGTTTCCGGTCGGAATCACGCGCTCGTAGGCTGGAAACTGCGCGTCGATCGTGCGCGAGATGAGCTGACGCCCGTCGATCTCGAAGAACAGGTGGCTCTCGCCCCGGGTGTACCGCACGTCGCCTTCCCCGCCCGCCAACAGCCGCGACAGCTCTCCGAGGGTCTTCTTCGGAAGGATCGCCCGGATTTCACCGTCCGCGCCGTCCGCACCGTCCGCTCCATCCCGCTCCGCCGAGGCCAGCGCAAGCCGATGCCCGTCGGTAGCGATGAGGCTCATCGACCCGGGCTTCAGAATGAACAGTGCGCCGTTCAGGAAGTAACGGGTGTCCTCTCCCGTAATCGCGAACTGCGTCTTCGCCACCATGCCCCGCAGGGCCTCGCGAGCCACCGTCTCCGCACCGACGCTGCCGGGGTCCGGCAGCGTCGGAAAGTCCTCCCTGGGCAACGTCTGCATCCGGGAGTCGAAGCGCTCCGCCGACACGTTGACGGCTCCGTGCGCGCCCGCCTCGAGCCTGATCTCCGTGTCCGGCAGCGCTCGCACGATCTCGAACAGCTTCTTGGCCGGGACGGTCAGCGCCCCGGCACGGGAGATCGACGCCTGGCACTGGCTCCGCAGGCCGACTTCGAGATCGGTCGCCAGCAGGCGCACGCTCCCGGCGTCGTTCGCTTCGAGCAGAATGTTCCCGAGAATCGGAATGGTGTTCTTGCGTTCGACGATCCCCTGGCAGAGCTGAAGCTCGTGCAGAAGATCACCCTTCTGGACGGTCAGTTCCATGGGGATGGTGACCTCGACTGGAAAACTCGCATCGGGCCAGTATAGATCATGTAGAGGATCTGAACGATCATCAGAGTATAACAGGATCAAAAGGTCTGTGGAAGAGTGGACGGGCATTCCAAGTGCCGTCTGATCAATGAGTTAACCGATGATCGCGCCGTTGACGATCACGGCGGTGGGTACCTCGATCCGTGGATGCCGCGTGCGCCCACAGACGGTGGCAGGCAGCGCCCGCGGTGTCCTGTGGAGGGGCCCAGGTCGGGTGGGGTCCGAGCCGCGGAGGTCTAGCGAAACGTCTCGATGAAGCTGTTGACCAAGTTGTGGAATTCGCGGTCGGTCTTGCACTGCCCCTCGACCTTGCGAATCGAGTGGACGACGGTCGAATGGTCCCGGCCGAAGCTCTTCCCGATCTGCGGGAGCGATGCATCGGTCAGGGTCCTGCAGAGGAACATGGCGATCTGCCGCGGTCGCGCGATCGCCTTGGAGCTGTTGCGGCCCTTGAGGTCGGCCAGCTTGAGCCGGTAGTAGTTGGCGATGAACTTCTGGATCATCTCGATGGTCACCGGCTGCTCGTCGCGGTGGAGGATGTTGCGCAGCACGTCCTGGGCCAGGGAGAGCGAGATGAAGCTGCCGGTCAACGAGGCGTAGGCGATGAGTCGGATGAGCGAACCTTCCAGCTCCCGCACGTTGGACTTGATGCCGTTGGCGATGTACAGCGCCACGTCGTCGGGCAGCGGGACGCTCTCGGCCTCGGCCTTCTTCTTGAGAATCGCGATCTTGGTCTCCAGATCCGGCGACTGGATGTCGGCGATCAGGCCCCATTCGAAGCGCGATCTGAGGCGTTCCTCGAGCTGCTGGATGTCGTGCGGCGGGCAGTCGCTGCTGATGACGATCTGCTTCTGCGCGTCGTACAGCGAGTTGAACGTGTGGAAGAACTCGGTCTGCGTGCCCTCCTTGCCGGACAGGAACTGCACGTCGTCAACCATCAGGACGTCGAGCTTCCGGTAGCGCTCCCGGAAGTCGAGGATGCGGTCGTATCGAACCGCGTTGATCATCTCGTTCATGAAGCGTTCGGACGAGATGTATGTGAGGGTGAGGTTCGGCATCTGGCCGAGCAGGTAGTGGCCGATCGCGTGCATCAGATGGGTCTTGCCCAGACCGACTCCGCCGTACAGATAGAGCGGGTTGTAGGAGCGGGAAGGCGCCTCGCCGACGGCGAGGGAGGCTGCGTGGGCGAAGTGATTCGACGAGCCGACGACGAACGAGTCGAAGGTGTAGCGCGGGTTCAGTCCGCGGGCCGCCGCCCCCGGGGCAGGGGCACGGGAGATGGCCGCCGGCGGGCGCTCGACGTTGCCCTCGGCCACGTCGATGACGAACGCAACCTTGACGCCCCTGCGCTGAACCTCGGCCGTGGCTTCCGCGATCACTCCGGTGTAGTGCTTGGTCAGCCAGTTCCGGCAGAGCTCGCTGGGCACTCTGACCGTGACGCGGTCGCCGGTGTCCTCCACGAAGACGGTGGCACTGAACCAGGTGTTGAAGCTGTGGCGGTTTACCTTGGTCTCGATGCGCGCCAGAAGCTCAGTCCAGACGTTGCTCGGCATCGAGGTGCGGTGCTTCGGCTGCGGCCCGTGCTTGCGGCCGGGTCCCGTGGGTTGAGATCGACGTGCAGCGACGAGTTTCCTGCAGAGGATTCGAACGGTCTCTCCAGTATCCTCACGGTACCCCTCGGCAGAGCGGCGGCACCTCTATTTCCACAGTTTTTTCCACAAGCTGTGGAAAACCTCTCTGTAGGGGGGGGCTGCTTCGCCGTTGGGACCACGAAAATGTACCACAGTCGCCGGGCGACGACAACCGGGAATCGGCTCGTGAATCGGGGCAGTGATCGCTCCGAGAGCCGTTGACATCCGGCCCGCCTGGTGAGTACGATCCGTCGTTTGGTGTCGGGCGTGCTCGCCGAGACGGGCCGCGAGGAAAGAGAGCATGAAGCGCACGTATCAGCCCAACAATCGGCGCCGCAAGCGGACGCACGGGTTTCGCAAGCGAATGAGCACGAAGACCGGCAGGGAAGTCCTGAGACGGCGCCGGGCCAAGGGGCGCAAGCGGCTGTCCGTTTAGTCGAGGATCGACCGCAGGCGCCCAGTCGGGTGATAGCGGCGGCGGGGGAGACGTGGACCGGAATCTTTCCCGGCGCGACCGGATTCGACGACGGAGGGAGTTCCTCAGCGTGCAGCGGCAGGGTGTCCGCATCCAGGGCCGCCACTTGGTTCTGTTCACGCTTCCGAACGGTCTGGACCGGAGCCGGCTGGGAATCATCGCGACGCGCCGAATCGGAGGGGCGGTCCGGCGGAACCGGGCCAAACGCCTGATGCGCGAGCTCTTCCGGCATCGCAGAGGCCTGCCGGGTTTCGATTTCGTCGCGTTGCTGCGTCCCGGGTTTCCCGACGTTCTGTTCGCGGCGCTCGAATCCGACTATCGTGCCACACTCCAGCGGCATGGGCGAACCCGTCGACGGCAGCCGGGGGAGCGCGATCCGGGTCCCGTCGCTGGCTGCACGCCTGCTGCTGGTTGCGATTAGGTCCTATCGAGTGACTTTTTCCCAGGTGCTCGGGGGGCACTGTCGGTTCGTGCCCTCGTGCTCCGCCTACGCCGCCGAGGCCATAGCAAGACACGGGGCGATTCGCGGAGGACGGCTCGCGGCCTGGAGGCTGGCCCGCTGTCAGCCTCTGTGTCGCGGGGGGCTCGACCAGGTTCCCGCGCCGCGCGGCCGGCGCGCGGATGCTCCATAAGAGAAAGACGCTCCGGCCACCGGCGCACAGTTATCAGGCCCACTCATGGAACGAAGAGTCCTGCTCGCCTTCCTTCTGTCGTTGCTGGTGCTTCTCGTGTACCAGAGTCTGGTCGCGCCGCCGCCTGCGAGGCCGCCCGAGGGGACGGGAACCAGCGCACCGCCCCTCCCCGCGCCCGCTGCGTCGGGTGAGTCGCCGACGCGTGAAGCACTGTCGGCTCCGGCCGCACCGCCGGCCGGTTCGGAGAGCGCCCCCCGTGACGAGATAGCGCCGTTGGTCGCCGACGAGGAGGCCCGCGAGGTCGTCGTCGAGACCGAACGCGTACGCGCGGTCTTCCGGAATCGCGGTGGCTCGCTGGCCAGTTGGCTGCTCAAGGAGCATCTGGACCAGGAGACGGGCGTGCCCATCGACCTCGTGCCAGGCGAACTGCCGTCTGGAGAGCTTCCACCCTTCTCGCTGGTGTTCGAGGATCCGGAGCTGACTTCCCGCGCAGCGGAGGCACTGTATCGGCCGAGCGCGCAGCGGGTCGCGATTGCCGAGCGCGCGGAGACCCTGGCGTTCGAGTTCGAAGACTCATCGGGATTTCGCGTCCGGAAGGAGTACGAGTTCGAGCCGGCCGCTCACGGTTACCTCGTTCGCTTCCGCGCCACCGCGTTCGCCGGGGACAGGCGTCTGACACCGGGGGTCGAATGGGGGCCGGCCCTGGGCGGCGTGGAGGCGTCGACCTCCGGAATGGCCTATCGCGAAGGGCCGCGCGGCGTGATCTTCGGCCGCCTCGTGGGCGTCGAGGGCGTGGAGGACGAAGGCATTACGCGACCGACGTCTTCCGACGTCGTCGTCCGGCCTGGGTACAGCGGGCAAATCGGGTTCGCCGGGGTCGACAACCACTACTTCGTGGCCGTTGCACTGGTCGGCCGGCAGGAGGCGGAGGTGGCGTATCGCTATGTGCCGCTGCCGCCGCGGACGCCCGACGGCCCGTCGCGGGAGCTCATGGCGTTCAGAGTGCGGGCGGCCGGAGAGGCGATCGACCTGTCCTTCTTCGTGGGGCCGAAGGAGTTCGACCTGCTCGAGCAGATCGACCCGGCGTTGATCCGGTCCATCGACTTCGGGTGGCTGGGATGGCTCGTGGTGCCGCTGCACCGATCGCTCACCTGGGTTCACGGGTACGTGGGGAACTGGGGCTGGGCCATCATCATCCTCACGATTCTGGTGAACATCGTCATCTTCCCGCTACGCCACAAGAGCGTCGTCTCGATGCGCAAGATGCAGGAAGTTCAGCCGGAGATGAAGGCGATTCAGGAACGGTACGCCCACCTGAAGGCGACGGATCCCGACAAGCAGAAGATGAACCAGGAGATCATGGCGCTCTATCGGGATCGGGGCGTGAACCCGGCGAGCGGGTGCCTGCCGATGCTCCTCACCTTTCCGGTTCTCTTCGCCTTCTTCAGCCTTCTCCGGTCGTCGGTCGAGATTCGCGGCGAGCCCTTCGTGGGCTGGATAACCGATCTGTCGCTGGAGGATCCGCTGTACATCACGCCGATCGTCATGGGGGCATCGATGGTGCTTCAGCAGAGGATGACGCCGACCCAGGCGGATCCGATGCAGCAGAAGATCATGATGCTCATGCCGGTGGTCTTTACTTTCATGTTCGTCTGGGCGCCGAGCGGGCTGGTCCTGTACTGGCTTACCAGCAACGTCATCGGGATCCTGCAGACCGTCGTGACGAATCGCGTGATCGGCCCTCCGAAGACGCATGTCGTGCGGCCGCCCGCCGAACGCCGCGTGAAGAAGATGGTCGGGGGGACCGCATCCGGAAGGAAGGCCAGATAAGTGAGTGACGCGCTCGACACACGGATGGGCGAGTTCGTGAGGGACCTCGGCCGGGCGCTGGGCATGACGCTCGAGGTCGAGATCGAGCGGATCGAGGACGGCACGCGGGTGCGTCTGGCCGGGGACGGTTCCGAGCTGTTTCTTCAGCGCAAGGCAGCGGGCCTCGACGCTCTGCAGCACGTGGTCAATGCCGCGTTTCGTCGGGAGCACGCCGACGGACATATCGTGGTCGACTGTCTCGACTACCGCAAGGGCAAGGACGGAGAGTTGCGCGAGTCGGCGAGGATCCTCGCCGAACGGGCTCGCGACACCGGAGAGGCCCAGGAGATCGGTCCTCTCAACCCGTACGCCCGGCGGATCGTCCACCTCGCGGTCGCCGACATTCCGGGCGTGTCATCCGAGAGCATGGGGGACGCCTTCATGAAGACGGTCCTCATCACGGTCTCGGAGTGAAGCGATCTCGGCCGCCGCGCCCGAGCGTCGCGGTCCGTCCGGTATGAGTCCTGGCGGCGACCCGTCGCCGCGCAGCCGAGCTGGGGCAAGACGCGGATGTTCGCTACCGACGACACGATCGTGGCCATTGCGACGCCACCGGGTCCAGGAGGCGTCGGCATCGTCCGTGTGAGCGGAACAGCGGCGGTGGCCGTCGCCGACAGGATTCTCTCGGCGCCGTCGAACCTCGAGCCGCGCCGCGCCACACTGACCGACGCCCTCGACCCCTCCGATCGCCGACCTCTGGACCGGGTGCTGGCGACGTACTTTCCGGGACCGCACTCGTACACCGGTGAGGATGTCGTCGAGATCAGCGGCCACGGAAGCCCGGTGATCCTGCGGCAGATCGTCCGCGCGGCGACCTTGGCCGGCGCGCGGCTGGCCGAGCCCGGCGAGTTCACGTTCCGGGCCTTTCTCCGCGGCCGCCTCGATCTGGTGCAGGCGGAAGCCGTTCACGACCTCGTTACCGCGGTTACGCCGCGGCAGGCCCGGATCGCCTTCGATCAGCTGGAAGGAACCGCTACGGCGGTGATCGGCGCGATGGATCGGGAACTCTTCGACCTCGTGGCGCGGTTGGAGGCATCGCTCGACTTTCCCGACGAGGGCTATCACTTCATCGATGCGAGAGCGGCCGGTGTGGAGTCCGCAAACCTGGCGGCGCAGGTGCGCGATCTGATTTCCTCGGCGAACCGGGGGCGGTTGATTCGCGAGGGTTGCCAGGTGGCCGTCACAGGCCGGCCAAATGTGGGGAAGTCTTCTCTTTTTAATGAGTTGTGCGGCGTACAGAGGGCCATTGTGACGGCCGCCGCGGGGACGACGCGAGACCTCGTGACCGAGACCGTCGATCTCGGAGGGATTCCCGTGACCCTGGTCGATACCGCGGGGATTCGCACGACGACCGAAGAAATCGAAGCCGAAGGCGTGCGCCGGGCACGCGCCGCGCTCGGCGTGGCCTCGGCGGTCATCGTGGTGCTGGATCGTTCACGCGCGCTCGATGCGCATGATCGGGCCCTGTTGGAGGAAACCGCGGCCGGACCCAGGCTCGTCGTCGCGAACAAGCGGGACCTGCCGGCGGCATGGTCGCCGGCGGCGGAGCCGCAGATAGCGGCCTGTCGGCATGTGCTGGAGACCTGTCTGATCGACGGGAGCGCCGCGGGCGCGATTCGGGATGCAGTGCTGGAGGTGATCGAGGGCGGAACGCCTTTACGGGATACTCCGGCGGTTTCCAACGTGCGGCACCTGGATCTTCTCGGAACCGCGGAAGGGGCGTTGCTGCGTGCGTCCGCGGCGGCGGCGGAGGGTGCTTCCGAGGAACTGCTGCTCGCAGACCTGGAAGAGGCCCGGCGGGCCTTCGAGGAAATCTCTGGAAAGCGAACCCCGGATGCCGTGCTCGAGCGGATCTTCGAGCAGTTCTGCATAGGAAAGTGAGGCGGAGGGTTCGAGGTGGAGAGCCGATTCGACGTAATCGTGATCGGGGCGGGGCACGCGGGCGTGGAGGCGGCCCGTGCGGCTGCCCGGATGGGTTGTCGGGTCGGGATCTGCACGCTGTCCGACGCGACCGTAGCGCACATGCCCTGCAACCCCGCCATAGGGGGAACGGCCAAGGGACACCTGGTCCGTGAGGTCGACGCGCTGGGCGGACTGATGGGCGAGGCGATCGATGCCACCGGGATCCAGTTCAAGCTGCTGAACCGGAGCCGTGGTGCCGCGGTGCGCTCGCCGCGCGCGCAGGCGGACAAGCGCCGCTACGGCGCCTGGGTTGCGGCGGCCCTCCGCCGCGAAGAGCGAATTGCCTGGATTGTCGGCCGGGTCGGCCGCGTTACGGTGCGGCGTGACCGCGTCACGGGGGTCGAGCTCGAAACGGCCGGTGGGGACGCGGGGGGCGAAAGTCTGCGCGCCCGAGCTGTCGTGGTGACCACGGGCACCTTCCTCAACGGCCTGGTTCACGTGGGGGCGACGCGCACGCCGTCCGGGCGGGCAGGGGAGCCGCCGTCGCGGCACCTGGCGGAATCGTTGAAGGAGCTCGGCCTGCCGTGGGGTCGCCTGAAGACGGGGACGCCGCCCAGACTCCACCGGCGGAGCATCGACTTCAAGCGGCTCGAGGAGGCTTTCGGTGACGAGGTGCCGGTGCCGTTCTCGTTCATGACCTCCGGCATCGACAGGCGGCAGATCGTGTGCCACCAGATGCATACGACGGAGCAGGTGCACGAGATCGTACGCGCCAACATTCACCGGTCGCCGCTCTACAACGGTCAGATCGAAGGCATCGGGCCGCGCTACTGTCCCTCGCTCGAGGACAAGGTGATGCGTTTCCCTCATCACGAGCGGCACCACCTCTTCTTGGAGCCGGAGGGGGTCGACGTCGACGAGATCTACGTGAACGGTTACTCGATGAGCCTTCCGGTCGATGTCCAGGAGTCACTCGTACACGCCCTCCCCGGGCTGGAGGACGCGGTAATGATGCGCCCGGGCTACGCCGTGGAGTACGACTTCGTGCAGCCGACGGCGCTCGCGCGGAGCTACGAGGCGAAGGGGGTGGCAGGCCTGTTCCTGGCCGGTCAGGTGAATGGGACCTCCGGATACGAGGAGGCGGCCGGTCAGGGGATCTTAGCGGGAATGAACGCGGCGCGGGCAGTTGCGGGGAAGGAGCCGTTCGTTCTCGGTCGGGAGGAGGCGTATCTCGGAGTATTGGCCGATGATCTGACGACACGAGGATGTCTGGAACCCTACCGAATGTTCACGTCGCGGGCGGAACACCGGCTGCTGCTGCGGATCGACAATGCAGATCTGCGGTTGACCGAGAGAGGCCGGCAGGTCGGGCTGGTGGACGACTGCCGATGGACGGGATTTCAGGAGCGTCGTGCGCGGTTCGAGACGAACGTGCGTCGAGTGGGGAGAACGACGGTGACCCTCGAGGACGGCCGGCGTGCAAGGGCGTCGCGTGCGCTGCGGCGCCCGGATACGGAGCTCGACCAGTTGGTAAGGACGAGTGGGCTGAGGCTCGACGTGGCGCCGGGCCAGGAGCAGGTGGACCTTTGGAGCGTGGAGACGCACTTCAAGTACGCGGGGTACCTGGAACGGCAACAGGCGAGCATCGAACGGGGGCGTCGGCTGGAGCATCGTCGTATCCCGGCGGGCTTCTCGTACGCGGGCTTGCCCGGGCTTTCTCGCGAGATTGCCGAGCGCCTGACGGAGATTCGGCCGGAGACGCTGGGCCAGGCGCAGCGGGTGCCGGGGGTGACGCCGGCCGCGGTGGCGTTGATCGGCGCGAAGGTGAGTGTCTAACCAGGTGTTTTTGTCCGAACAGGATCTGGCGGCACGCGTGGAAAGGCGTGCCGCGGGGGCAGGCCTGCCGGTGGCGCGCCGGGCGGCGGCGGAGTTGGCCGCGTACATGGCCCTGCTGTTGCGGTGGAACGAGCGCATGAATCTGACGGCCCTGGACGGGGGTGACGTGGGCGTGGACCGGCTTGTAGTCGCACCGCTGCTCGCGGTCCGGCATATACCGGAAGATGCGGCGACCCTCGTGGACATTGGCTCGGGTGGCGGTTCGCCGGCGATTCCGATCAAGATCGCGCGACCGGGGCTGTTCGTAAGAATGGTCGAGGCGAAGGCGCGAAAGGCGGCGTTCCTGCGCGAGGCGGTGCGGCACCTGAATCTGGACGGGATCGTGGTGGAAGGCTGCAGGGTTGAGGAACTGAATGATCGGCCGGAGATACAAGAAGCCCACGACGTCCTGACCGTGCGTGGAGTCCGTGTGGACGAGAAGGCGGCGAAGAGCTTCGAAGGGCTGGTGAGAGCCGGGGGCAGGTTCTTGTTCTTTCGCGCGGCAGGCGTCGTGGGGGGCAATAGTGGCCCGGTTGCGGTCCAGGTGGAGTGCACGAGGTTTCAACTGCTAGAATCGGCAGGCAGCGACGTCGTGGTGGTCCGTAAGGGCCTGCGGGTGTAAGCCGGCCATGTTGAGTGCGATGTTCCACGTGGAACATCGCCGCGGCGGGAAGCCATGCAGCGGTGTGTCGTAGCCGATACGCGTGGGTCTGACGTAGAGCAGGTAGCGGTCGAGTCCCTCTCGAGTGCATCGCAAGAACGGAGCGGGTCCGCACGGCGCCGGGGCTACTGGGACCTGCGGCGTGTGTTGCCCGACAGGGTAGGCAAACATTCCGACGGCGGTACAGGGTCGGACACGGCAGGGTCGTCCGCCTCCAACTCGGCGCTCCGTGAAACGGAAGCCCCTCGCGGGTCCGTCGACGCCTCCTTGTAGCGCGATCGGTGCGGTGCAGCGGTGGAGCTCTTCTACGGCCTTCGAAGCAACAGCAGGCCGACGAGGTACTGCGCCCTTTTCGCGAGGCCGCGGAGCGGCTGACGACGATGCCCGGAGTCAGTGAGACCCCGTCGCGCGGGTGCTCGTCGCCGAGATCGCGGTGGACATGATGCGGTTTCCCGGTCCGGGACATCTGTTCTCGTGGGCGGGACTTGTGCCCGCGCCTCGACGAGAGTGCGGGGAAGCGCCGCTTGACCCGGATCCGTCACCCGACGCCGTGGCTGAAGACAGGGCTGGTTCCGCTCCGCGGCCAGCGGATCGCCGTGAGCGGGTTTTCCGGCCGTCTGCGCACTTCCAGACGGGGGAAAGCCGACATGACCAATCACGGACTCGCGCTCCTGCTGGCAGTGCTTACGGCCTCAGCGTGGAGGGTTCTTACTCGGCGTCGTCCTGTTGACGGCGGCTCACGCCCCCGCCGCCGCGTCGCCGGTCACGCTGCACGGTGCGCCGCTCACCAGCGCGGTCGACGTCTACCGGCTCGCGGCGCCCGTCGTCGAGCCCGTTGTGGAGCCGGAGCGACAACCGCTCGCGCGCCCGAGGTCAAAAGGCCCGGTGTTCGTCGGTGCCTTGATCGGGGCCGCGTCCGGCTGTTCGATCGGCGTGTATCTGAACAAGACCGGCGGCGATGCCGACGAGACGACGAGGGCATGCTCCATCATGGCGGGTTTCGGCGCGGGCGTCGGCGCGCTGGTGGGCGCCGCCGTACGCTGATAGTTGTTAGGCGAGGTGGCGTTTGTCGGTGGTGGACGTGCTTCGCGCGGCGCGTCGGTTGAGCGCTTTGTCCGGGACGGATTCGCGGCGCACGAGTGGCGCTGGTGCGGACCCCATTTGGGCTGGCGGTGGGGTCGGCGCCGGAAGGGGGGCGGGGATGTCGACCGCCGCTCCGAGGACGCGTGGGATTTGCCGCGAAATCCGCTGTGTGCGGCGGGGGCTTCGGAATGCATCACTCCCTACAGGGCGTGAGGGCGTCGCGAAGGGAGCGGCGATGTTGACGTGCCGATCGGACTCCTGCGCGCGCAGGGTGAGGGTGGCGTGTTCGACCAAGCCGTCGAGGATGCGCCGGCCGTTCTTGCCGAGGATGTCGCTCAGCAACGCTCCGCGGCGGACGCCGCGACGGTCGATCACCTTGTGCGCCTGGTTGCGCCGGGCGAACAGCTTCCGCCGAATGGCCGCTCCGGGATCGCAGGTCGCGGAGCTGCTCGGGGGGGAACGAAGCTCGCCCGCCCGGACAACAACTGGCGCACCAGCGCTAGGCGGCGGCTGTCCTCGATATCGGTCTTCCGTGCGGCGCAATTGCTCAACAGCGGCCGCCGGAACCGCGAATTTCATGCTTCGGGGTGGTCACGCGCCGCGTGGCCATGACGGTTTGGATAGAATCCGCCGGGAGTCGGGAGGAGGTGGGTTCTGAAGGAAGGCAAGGGTCGTCTCATTGTCGCGCTTGACGTGCGCACTCACGCTGAGGCGGAGCGGCTCGTGGAGGAGTTGGAGAATGTCTCCCTCTTCAAGATCGGACTACGGCTGTTCCTGGCCGGGGATCTGTATGGGCTCGTGCGTCGGATTCAGGAGCAGCGACGTGGTGGGATCTTCATCGATCTGAAGATGGCGGGAGACATCAGCAACACGATCACGGACTTCGTCGACCATGCGGCGGAGTTGGGCATCAGGTTCATCACGCTCGCGGAAAGCAGAGATGACGTTTTTACGCGTCATAGCCTCGCGGCGGGGCGAAAGTCGCGGGGAAGGAGGCCGTTTCCGAAGTTCCTCATGGTGCCGCTGTTGTCCAGTCTCTCTCCAGCGAATTTCGGGCGTCCCGAGCTGAGCGCCGAGGATTACATCGTGGATCGCGGAGGCGAGATGATGGGCGCGGGATGCGATGGACTGATTGTGTCGGGCGCGGCCATCGGGGCCTGTAGAGCGGCATTCGGACCAAACGTGACGCTCGTGAGTCCCGGGATTCGTCCGGCGTGGAGCGGGGCGGACGATCACCTGCGCCTGACGACACCCGCGGATGCGATACGGCTCGGCGCAGACTATCTGGTGGTAGGGCGACCGATTCGTAGTGCGGAGGACCCCCGCGAGGCTGCTCAGCGTGTGATTGATGAAATCGACGACGAGTTGCGGGTGTCTCGCTCCAGAGAGAGTGCCTGAAGAACCTGCGGAGCCCGCGCGCCGCCGCCGCGCCACGTGGGCCACCCGGACCGGGCGGGTGTGCGGTGGCCGTTCTGTCGCTGTTCCACGTGGAACACGGTTGACCACAGGGGGAGCAGGGGCGTACGATGCCCGAGGCGCCAAGGTGGCGGCACCTTGAACTAGGTCTATAACCCTAAAGGGGTCGGCGTGAGGTCTCGCATTTTTGCGGTAGCGAACCAGAAGGGTGGGGTTGGCAAGACCACGACGACGATCAATCTCGGAGCATCGCTGGCGTTGGGCGATCAGGCGGTGCTGGTCGTCGACATGGACCCACAGGGAAACCTGACGAGCGGCGTAGGCCAGAAGGGAAACCACGCCCCGGCCGGAACCATCTACGAGGCCCTGACGTCCGAGTCGACCCCGGTGGCCGACGACTACATCGTGCCCACGTGCGTCTCGGGGCTCTCCCTGCTGCCCGCGGACCGCAACCTGACCGGCGCCGAGATCGAGCTCGTCTCCGCTGAGCGGCGCGAGCAGCGGCTGCGTCTGCTGCTGGAACAGGTACGGGGGCGCTTCGACTACATCCTCGTCGATACGCCGCCCTCGCTGGGGCTTCTCACCCTCAATACCCTTGTTGCCGCCGACGGCGTGATCATCCCGGTAGTATGCGAGTACTTCGCGCTCGAAGGCTTGGCGGCCCTCACTGCGACACTGAATCAGGTCAAGGAAGCCTTCAATCGGAATCTCGAGATTGCCGGCGTCGTCCTGACGATGACCGATCTGCGCACGAATCTCGGCAAGGAGGTCGCGACGGAAGTGCAGGGCGTTTTCGGCAACAAGGTCTTCGAGACTCCAATTCCCCGCAACATCCGGCTGGGCGAGGCGCCGGGCCACGGGCTGCCGGTGATCCTGTACGACGTGCGCTCGAAGGGCGCCGAAGCCTATCTCGCACTGGCCCGCGAGTTCCTCGCGTGCACGCGCGTCGCGCCCGTGCCGGTGCCGGTAGGAGGCACACTCCGTGGCTGAGAAGCGCAAGGCGCTCGGGCGCGGGTTGCGCGCACTGATCCCGGAGGGTCCGTCGACCGGGATGGCGACCCCCGGCGGTTCTTCCCAGGAGATCGATCTCGACCTGTTGCGACCCAATCCCGATCAGCCGCGCCAGGCGGTCGATGACGCGAGGCTCGAGGAGCTGGCGCAGTCGATCCGGGCGCACGGCGTGATTCAGCCGATCGTGGTGACGAAGCGCGAGGACGGGGCGGGCTTCGAGATCATTGCCGGCGAGCGGCGCTGGAGGGCCGCCCAGCGGGCCGGCCTGTTGAAGGTGCCGGTGGTGGTCCGGGAAATGTCGCGAACGAAAAGGCTGGAAGTGGCGCTGATCGAGAACATCCAGCGGGAGGATCTGAATCCGATCGAGGCCGCCGCCGCCTACAGACGGCTCGCCGACGACTTCGGGATGACGCAGCAGCAGATCGCGGAGGCAGTGGGCAAGGAACGGGCTACGGTCGCCAACTACCAGCGGCTGCTCGGCCTCCCGGCCGAGGTGCAGACCGACGTTGCCGCCGGTCGCCTGACCATGGGCCACGCGCGCGCGCTGGCCGGGCTGGGCGACGCCGGGGACCAGCTTGCCGTCGCACGCAGGATCCGCGAAGGCGACCTGTCGGTTCGCGACGCCGAAGCTCTCGTCAAGCGCACCGCGACGCCGGAACCGGAACCCTCGGCGAAGACACCGTCGGCCGACGTCCACGTCCGTGCCGCGGAGGAGCGTCTCCGTCTCTCGCTCGGAACGCGCGTCAGGATCGTGCACCGGGGAAAGCGCGGGCGGATCGAGATCAGCTTCACGTCCGAGAACGAGCTGCAGCGCCTGTACGACCACCTGACCGGCGCGTGAGTCCCAGGGGGCAGGAGGCCGCGGCGGCAGTCCTTTCCAATCCAGAAATGAGCCTGAAGCGGGGCACGTGAGCCGCGCCTGTCAGGCGACCGAACCGACGGATCGAAACAGGTCCTGGCGCGGGCCGCGTTGAGGGCGCGCGTGACCGCAGCATTATCGCTCATGGCGGCGGAACCGTCACGATGTACGACGCGGCGCTGGGCGCGTCCTGGTTCAGGGCGAAGGTGCTGTAGCCGCTGCCGTAGCAACCGAACGGTGAGGGTCTGGTTTGCCGGGTTCTGAACAGCAGGAGACCAAGCGGAGCGAACGTCCGTCTGTGGACGTTTGCGGAGTGCGGTAGCCGAGCGCGGAACCGGCAGCAGAGGGGCTGGACGTGACTACGCGAGGGGCTGTGAAACGGCCGGCAACGGCTGGATGGATCGTCGTCGGCGCTCGTGCCTGATGGCGTCGCGCTTCCGCCTTTCGGTGGTGCTGAAGCCGGTGACGACGCAAGTCGGCGCCGGCGATCCGGGCTCGACGACAGCGCTGTCCGTCCGTATTCGACCGCAGCCGGTGACGACGCGCGTCGGCGCCGGCGATCCGGGCTCGGCAGCGCCCGCGCGAGTTGGCACGTCCGGTGTTCGAGCTTCCTCGCGCCTGCTCGTCAACAGCACGACGCCGACCGACAGGCGGCGGTAGCGGGCCGGAGCAAACCTTCAGGCCGCTGGGTGGATGGACCGGAACAACCGCGTGCGGGCCTCGTCGAGCGCCTGCGCGGCTTCGTTGTCGCTCATCGCGAACGCGACCGCGTCGAGCTTTGCGAAGGTGGTTCCGGGCTTCAGGCAGGCGGCGGCGTCGGGCAACGACTTGAGCTTCTCGTAGGGGGTCATGATGTCGGCGTCGCGGTAGCGCTTGCGCACGCGGCCCTTGCGGTCGACTTCTTCGGTGGGGAAGAAGCAGGGGCGGTGGAAGTTGAGATAGGGCGAGAGGACCTGCTGGGTGAAGGCGTTGACCTGCGCGGCACAGCGGCTGGGGATGTGGCCGTGACCGAGCTGCTTGCGGATGACCGAGCCGTTCTTGCTCTCGACCAGGGCGTTGTCGGTGCTGCGACGGGCGCGGGACTTGGTGAATGCGTCGATGTGCAGCCCCTGGAGCAGCGCCGCGACCTCGCGGTTGATGAACTCCGAGCCGTTGTCGGCGTGGAAGCCGTGGAGCGTGAAGGGGAACGCCCGCAGCAGAGCGTCGAGGACCGGGGCCAGGCAGGCGGCGTGGATATGCTCGACCGAGCCGATGCACTGGAACTGGGTGACCTCATCCACCAGGTTCACGTGGTAGAGGCCCTTGATGCCGTCCAGGTCGCCTTGATGGACGGTATCGACCCGCACCCAGCCAGGTTGTCCGAACGGCTGCGGGCGGCGGCGTTCCCCGATCGCGACATGCACCGGGCGCGTCGGCAGCGGCGGCGTTCCGCGGCGCCGTTGATAGCTTGTCGTGTGCCGCAGGTTGTACAGATGGCCGTTGGAGATGCCGGCCAGGCGTTCGAAGCGGCGGTCGCCGAACAGATGGAAAGCGCGGGCGCAGAGCTTGCGCGTGGCCGGACCGGACAGCGTGCCGTGGAGCACGTCGAGCTCGGCCAGCAGCCCGATGTCGGCGTTGGAGTAGCGGCGCGGGAACGGTCGGCGCGGGGTGTCGCGGCGGTCGGCGATCTCTCCCGTGGTCCGGTGTTGCTGCAACAGGCGTGTGATTTGGGCCCGTGACAAGTCTCACGATCATCCTCCGATGATCCTCGACCCGGCCCCCGTTCAGGCTCATGTGTCGTTGGAAACAACTCCTCGTTCAGGCTCATGTGTCATTGGAAGAGACTGCGGCTTGCCCGCGTAGCGGTCGAAATGTTATAAAAGGCCGTTTGGCCCACGCTGGTTCGACCCACCTAGGTTCCAAACGATCAGGTGCTGGCTCAAGATGACGGAACAGGCGGCGGCAAATCGGTACGCGCGGGCGCTCTTCGAGGTCAGCCTCGACAGCAGCGACCCGCAGCAGACCGAAAAGGACATCGCGGCGTTTCAGGAGCTCGTCGACGGCCACCCGACACTGGGGCGCGTGTTGCTCAACCGGGCAATCTCGACCGCCGTGAAGCAGGGGGTCGTGGCGGCGATTCTCGACCGCACGCCGGAAATCTCACCGGTCGTACGGCGGTTGCTCGCGATGCTCGCCGAGCGCGGCCGGCTCCACCTGCTCCCGTCGCTCCTGGCGGCGTATCGCGACCGCCTGACGGCGCACCTCGGAATCGTGCGGGCGCGCGTCACGACGGCCGAGCCGCTGGATGCGGGGCGCGTAGCAACCATCACCCAGAGACTCGAGGCCGCAACCGGCCGGCAGGTCACGATGGAGACCACGGTGGACGAGAGCCTCGTGGGCGGGATGGTGACCCGGATCGGCGGAACGATCTTCGACGGCAGCCTCTCGCATCACCTCGACCGACTCAGGCAGCGCTTCATGACGGCGTGACGGCATCACAGGACCGATGACAATAAAAGCAGACGAGATTTCCAGAATCATCAAGGAGCAGCTCGGCGACTACTCCCTCGACATCGATGTCGCCGAGGTCGGTACGGTCGTGTCGGTCGGCGACGGCATCGCGCGGCTGCACGGGATCGACCGTGCGATGGCCACCGAGATGATCGAGTTCCCGCACGGGATATTCGGCATCGCGTTGAACCTCGAGGTAGACGGCGTCGGCGCGGTGCTGCTCGGCGAGTCGACCGAGATCAAGGAAGGCGACACGGTCAAGCGCACGGGCCGGGTCATGTCCGTGCCGGTCGGAGAGGCGATGCTCGGTCGAGTGGTCAACGCCCTTGGGCAGCCGCTCGACGGCAAGGGGCCGATCGCGACGGACACGCAGTTCCCGGTCGAACGCATTGCGCCGGGCGTGGTCGACCGCCAGCCGGTCAAGGAGCCGCTCCAGACCGGGCTCAAGGCGATCGACGCGATGATTCCCATCGGCCGCGGGCAGCGCGAGCTGATCATCGGCGACCGGCAGACCGGCAAGACCGCGGTGGCGGTCGACACGATTATCAACCAGAAGGGGCTCGACGTCGTCTGCATCTACAACGCCATCGGCCAGAAGCAGTCGACCATCGCGCAGGTGGTCAGGACGCTCGATGACGCGGGCGCGATGGAGTACACGATCGTGGTCGCGGCCGGCGCGTCCGATCCGGCCCCGCTGCTCTACATCAGCCCGTACTCCGCGTGCGCGCTCGGCGAGTTCTTCCGCGACAGCGGCCGTCATGCGCTGTGCATTTACGACGACCTGTCGAAGCACGCGCAGGCCTACCGGGAAATCTCGCTGCTGCTGCGCCGTCCGCCGGGGCGCGAGGCGTTCCCGGGCGACGTCTTCTACCTGCATTCGCGCCTGCTGGAGCGGGCGGCGAAGCTGAGCGCCGAGAACGGCGGCGGGTCGCTCACGGCGTTGCCGATCATCGAGACGCAGGCCGGCGACCTTTCGGCCTACATTCCGACCAACGTCATCTCGATCACGGACGGGCAGATCTTCCTCGAGTCGGATCTCTTCCACCAGGGCATCAGGCCCGCGATCAATGTAGGCAACTCGGTGTCGAGGGTCGGCGGGTCGGCGCAGATCAAGGCGATGCGGCAGGTCGCGGGCACCCTGCGCCTCGACCTGGCGCAGTTCCGCGAGCTGCAGGCGTTCGCGCAGTTCGGAAGCGATCTGGACAAGGCGACCCAGCAGCAGCTCAATCGCGGTCGCCGGCTGGTGGAAGTGCTGAAGCAGTCGCAGTACGCGCCGCTGCCGGTGGAGCGTCAGGTTCTGATCATCTTCGCCGGGACGCGGGGCTTGCTGGACAAGGTGGCGGAGAGCGACGTCGCCGCGTTCGAGCCGGAGCTGTACCGGTTCATGGAGACCCGGCACGCGGACGTCGTCTCCCGTCTCGTGGCCGACAAGGCGATGAATAAGGAGCTGGAAGCCGCCGTCGAGGCCGCGATCCGGGAGTTCAGCGAGCAGTTCGTCGCGGCGCGCCAGGGCGCGGCCGCGTAGCGCAGGAGACCGATGCCGTCACTCATCGACCTCCGGCGCCGGATCCGCGCCGTCAAGTCTACCGAACAGATCACGCAGGCGATGAAAACCGTCGCCGCGTCGAAGCTGCGCCGCGCCCAGGATCGCATCGTCGGCGCCCGCCCCTTCGCCGTGTTGATGCGTCGGGTGCTCAGCGACCTCGCGACGCGGACGGGGACGGCGGCCGCGCATCCGTTGCTGGCGCCGGCGGTGGCGCCCGCCGCGCCGACTCTGCTGTTCGTCGTGACGGCAGACAAGGGGTTGTGCGGCAGCTTCAACTCCAATCTGGTTCGACAGGCGGCCACGTTCGCCGTCGATTCGGATCGCAAGGTGGCGATGGGGCTTGTCGGACGCAAGGGGCGTGACTTCTTCGCGCGGCGCGGCGTCGACGTTCGCTTCGAGATGGTGAACCTGTTCAACGACGTACGGTACAGCCATGCGGAGGCGATGGCCGGGGCCGCGATCGAGCAGTACACGTCCGGAGCGGCATCGGGCGTGTCGATCCTCTACAACGAGTTCAAGAGCGTGATGCAGCAGGAGGTCGTCGTCGACCAGGTGCTGCCGATCCCGACGCTGGACGCGTCGGACGAGGAGACCGAGACGGTGTCGGCGGACTACCTCTTTGAGCCGCCGGCGGAACGCATCTTCTCGGACCTGCTGCCGCATCACGTGGAGACGCAGTTCTTCCGCGCCCTGCTCGAATCGGCCGCGGCCGAGCACGCGGCCCGGATGACCGCGATGGATGCGGCGACCCGGAACGCCGGCGAGATGATCGACGGGCTGACGCTGCACATGAACAAGGTGAGACAGGCCGCGATCACGCGCGAGCTGATCGAAGTGGTGTCGGGCGCGGAGGCGCTCTAGCGCCATTGGGCCGCAGGGACTACCGTACAACGGGAGATCGGGGGAGCCGGACGATGGCGGACGCGGGTGGAAGCAAGGCTGGACGGGTCGTGGCGGTGATCGGTCCAGTGATCGACGTCGAGTTCGAGGGCGGGCACCTTCCGCCGATCTACAACGCTCTGCGGATCCAGTCGGAAACCGGGGCTGCGGAACCGCTCGACGTGATCGCCGAGGTGGAGCAACACCTCGGGGAGGGTCGCGTCCGGGCCGTGGCGATGAAGCCGACCGACGGAATGCAGCGCGGGATGGCGGCCGTCGATACCGGGGCGCAGATCACCATGCCGGTCGGGCCGCAGACCCTCGGCCGGGTGCTGAACGTGCTGGGCGAGCCGGTGGACTTTCCCGACGAGCCGGTGGAGGCCGAGGAACACTGGCCGATTCACCGCGCCGCGCCCAGCCTGGCGGACCAGTCCACCGAGCTCAAGATGTTCGAGACAGGGATCAAGGTCATCGACCTTCTCGAGCCGTACCTGCAGGGAGGCAAGATCGGACTGTTCGGCGGGGCCGGCGTCGGCAAGACGGTCATCATCCAGGAGCTCATCCACAACATCGCCCTCAAGCACGGCGGCGTGTCGGTGTTCGGCGGCGTCGGCGAGCGGACGCGCGAGGGCAACGACCTCTGGCTGGAGTTCCAGGAGAGCGGCGTCGTCACCCTGCACGATCCGGAGAAGTCACGCGCCGCGCTGATTTACGGTCAGATGACCGAACCGCCCGGCGCGCGGCTGCGGGTGGGGCTGAGCGCGTTGACCGTGGCGGAGTACTTCCGCGACGCCGAGGGCAAGGACGTCCTCCTGTTCATCGACAACATCTTCCGCTTCACGCAGGCAGGCTCGGAGGTCTCCGCGTTGCTCGGCCGAATGCCGTCGGCCGTCGGCTACCAGCCGACGTTGCTCACGGAGATGGGTGCCCTGCAGGAGCGGATCACGTCGACCCGGAAGGGTTCGATCACGTCGGTGCAGGCCATCTACGTGCCCGCGGACGACTACACCGACCCGGCGCCGGCCACGACGTTCGCCCATCTCGACGCGACGACGAACCTGTCGCGGCGCATCGTCGAGCTCGGCATCTACCCGGCGGTGGATCCGCTCGCGTCGACGTCGCGCATCCTGGACCCGCGCGTCATCGGCGAGGAGCACTACAACGTCGCGCGCTCCGTGAAGCAGGTGTTGCAGCGCTATAAGGATCTCCAGGACATCATTGCGATCCTGGGGATCGACGAGCTTTCGGAGGACGACAAGCTTGCCGTGACGCGCGCCCGCAAGATCGAGAAGTTCCTGTCGCAGCCGTTCTTTGTCGCGCAGCAGTTCACCGGCAAGGAAGGCAAGTACGTGCCGATTGCCGACACGGTGCGCGGCTTCAAGGAGATCGTCGAGGGCAAGCACGACGCTCTGCCGGAGCAGGCGTTCTACATGGTCGGCACGATCGAGGAAGCGGTCGCCAACGCCGAAGCGCAGTCGGCCGCGTAGGCCGCGCGGAGCCCGGACCCATGCCGCTGCCGTCGCACCTGACCATCGAGATCGTGACCCCGGACCGGGCGATCGTCCACGAGACGGTCGATGAAGCCCTTCTTCCGGGAGCCGAGGGATACTTGGGCGTGCTCCCGGGACACACGCCGCTGCTCGTGACGCTCCAGGTCGGTGAGATCTGGTTCCGGCGGGGGGACGAGAAGAGTTACCTCCACGCCGCGTTCGGTTTCGCGGAGATCCTGCCCGACCGGATTCGGATTCTCGCGCGGACGGCGGAGCGCGCCGACGAGATTGACCTCGAACGCGCCGAGGCGGCCGCGAGCCGCGCTCGGGAGCGGCTTGCGGCGACAACGGGCGACGTCGACTTCGGGCGGGCGCGGATAGCCCTGCTCAAGTCGTTGTCCCGCCTGCAGGTGGCCCGGCGCAGCGGCATGCGCATCGCGGGGAAACGGTGATTCGCGGCGGATGACGCCGTCCGCCCGGCGCGCCGCGGGGCCGCCTGCCGGCGTCCGGTGTCGGTGTTCCGGTTTCAGGATGCGACTGACCTCCGCCGCCCGTACGGATCCGGGCCGTCGCCGCGAGAACAACGAGGACAGCTTCTGCACGCGGGAGGACCTCGGTCTCTTCATCGTGGCCGATGGAATGGGGGGCCACGTCGCGGGAGAAATCGCGTCCCGACTGGTGGTCGAAGAGGTAGAGCGGTTCGTCGAGACCACGCTTCCCGCCGGCGCCTCCGCGGAGAATGTCGCTGCGCGCGCAGTATCCCGTAGTGCCGGTGACCGCCTGAGCACCGCCCTGGTCCAGGCCAATCACAAGCTGGCGGCCCGGATCGCCGAAGATGCCACGCTCCACGGCATGGCCACGACCGCCGTGGCGCTGCTCGCCGAGCCCGAGGCGGTCGCTCTGGCACACGTCGGCGACAGCCGCGCCTACCGCTGTCGCGCGATGCATCTGACGCGACTCACCAGCGACCATTCCTGGGTCGAGGAGCAGATGCGGGCCGGTCTGCTGACCGAGGCGGCGGCGCGGCGACATCCGTGGCGCCACGTCGTGACGCGCGCTATTGCCGGCACCACCGACATCGACGTGGAGGTTTCCGCCCTCTCGCTCGAACCGGGCGACAGACTCCTGCTCTGCTCGGACGGGTTGTCGACCGTCGTAACGGACAGAGGAATCGCCGACGTGCTTCGAACGGATCGCCCATCCGGCGAGGTCTGCGCCGAGCTGGTGCGTCGAGCCAACGCGGCGGGGGGGCCGGACAACGTGACCGTCGTTCTGGTCGACGCGCATGCTGAGTAATCTGTGGCGTCTGTTCGGATATCGCGTCCTGATCCACACGCTCGTCGTGCGCGAGCTCAAGGCGCGGTACCGGGGGTCGGTGCTGGGCTTCTTCTGGTCGTTCGCCAACCCGCTGCTGCTCCTGGTCGTGTACACCTTCGTCTTTTCCGTCGTGCTGCCGGCCCGCTTCGAGGGCGTCGACGACAACTACGCGCTGTTCCTTTTCTGCGGCCTGCTCCCGTGGACGTGGTTCTCCTCCGCGCTGACGGAGTCCTCCAACGCGCTGCTCGTCAACGGCAACCTGATCAAGAAGGTGCTCTTCCCGGCCGAGGTTCTGCCGGTAGTGGCGGTGCTGGCCAACATGGTGCATTTCTTTCTGGCATTGCCGATCCTGGTCGTCGCGCTCTTCCTGTTCGCGGCCACGCCGCCCGGACTCATCGAACTGCTGTGGTTCCCCGCAGTGGTCGCGGTGCAATTCGTCCTCACGCTCGGATTGGGCCTGATGCTCGCCGCGCTCACGGTGCACTTCAGAGACATCAAGGACCTCCTGGCGAACGTCCTGACCCTCTGGTTCTTCGCGACGCCGATTCTCTACCCATGGACCATGGTCGCGGAGCGCGGGCCATCGGTCGGCGGCCTGCCGCCCGCCGGCAAGGTGCTGATGGATCTCAACCCCTTCGCCCATATCGCCATCTCGTACCAGGAAATCCTGTTCTTCGACGGACCGTTCGGACACTGGAAATGGCTGCTTGCGCTCGCGCTGGGCAGCGTGGTGCTGTTCCTGGCCGGCTACGCGCTCTTCGATCGGTTGCGGGACTCGTTCGCGGAGGAAGTGTGACGCACCCCGCGATCGCGCTGCGCGACGTGACGAAGCTGTATCGGCGCTACGCCTACCGACGCCAGTTCTCCACGCTCAAGAGCGCCCTGCTCAAGGGTAGCCTCGCCAGCGAGCTCGAGCCGAGCGAAGTGCTGCGCGCCGTAGACGGCGTGTCGCTGGCGGTGGCCCCGGGCACGACCGTCGGGCTGATCGGGCGCAACGGTTCGGGCAAGAGCACGCTGCTCAAGCTGGTGGCGGGCATCACGAAGCCGACGACCGGAACGGTCGACGTGCGCGGGCGGATTTCGGCCCTGATCGAGCTCGGTGCCGGCTTTCACCCGGAAATTTCGGGCCGCGAGAACATCTTCATCAACGGGGTGATGCTCGGGATGACGAAACGCGAGATCGTCAGGCGCTTCGACGAGATCGTGGAGTTCGCCGAGATCAAAGACTTCATCGATTCACCGGTCAAGACCTATTCCTCCGGCATGTACATGCGGCTCGGCTTCGCGGTGGCCGTCCACGTAGATCCCGACGTGCTGCTCATCGACGAGGTGCTCGCGGTCGGTGACGAAGGCTTCAGTCTGAAGTGCCTCGACAAGTTCGCCGAGTTCAAGCGGCGGGGCAAGACGATCCTGCTGGTGACGCACGGACTGGGTCTGGTCGAACGGTACTGTGACGAGGCGGTCTGGGTGGACGCCGGGCGCATCCGCGGCCAGGGCGACCCGCGGCGTGTCGTGTCTGCCTACACGACCGATGTCGTCCGGAACGAGGAGCGCGCACTCGCCTCGGCGGATCGGAAGGTGCAGGCGGCGACGGAGGTGGCCGGCGGCGGACAGGACGATGCGCCGGAAGCCTCGACGGATCTGCCGGTGGTCACGGACGAGCCTCCCGCCGACATGTTCCAGGCGGTGCAGGGTCGCTGGGGTGCGGGACCGGTACGCATCGACCGCGTGGCGCTCGAACGCGACGGAACCGAAGCGCATGTCTTCCGGAGCGGCGACCGGCTCGCGATCCGCCTCGCGGTCAGCACACCCGAGCCGGTGCGCGACTTCGTCTTCGGGATCAGCATCTTCAATGCCGAGGGAGTCTGCTGCTACGGCACGAACACGGATATCGAAGAATTCGAACCGGTCGAGTTGTCGGGTTCCGGCGAGGTGGTGTTCGACATCGACAGCCTCGACCTCGTCGAGGGCACGTACAAGCTCGACGTGGCGGTACATACGCGGCATGGGTTGCAGTACGACTATCATCGACTGCTCCATACCTTCCGCGTGAAGTCCCATAGGAAGGACGCCGGAATCTATCGCCCGCGTCACCGGTGGTCGTTCGGCTCCGGCATCCGCCTCGCGCCTCGTCCATCGAGCAGGTAGAATCAAGGGTTCGGCGTCGATCCCGCGCCGCCATTGACCATATTGCCCTCGACCACCGCGTCGCTGACGCTTCGCGCCCTGCTCCACGATGCGGCCGCCCGCGCCGGCCTGGGGGAAAGCTCGCCCTCTTCCGGCGCGTCAATCAGCGGGCTGACGCCGCCGGCCCAGGCCCTGGCCGCGGCCGTCCTCGCCGGCGCCGGGCCGGTGGTGGTCGTGGTGCCGGGGGATGCGGAGGTCGAGGGGATGACGGCCGACGCCCGGTTCTTCCTGGCAGGGCTCGAAGGACTCGCGCACGGCGACGTCGAGCGCGGCGTCCTGTCGTTTTCCTCGCCGGAGGTGGACCCGTACCGTGGCATGACCCCGCACCTGGACGTGGCCTCCTCCCGCGCCCGCGCCCTGGTGGCGCTGGCCCTCGGTCACGCCCGGATCGTCGTCGCGTCGGCAGCGTCGCTTCTGCCGCGCCTCAGCCCGCCGGAGAGGCTCCTGCTCGCGGCCGTGGATCTCCGGCTCGGCGGCACGTGCTCCCCCACGGACCTGGCGGATCGGCTCGTGGACGCCGGCTTCACGCGTAGCGACCCGGTCGAGAACCACGGCGAATTCTGCGGGCGCGGCGGTGTGGTGGACATGTTTCCGGCGGGGGAGACCTTTCCGATCCGGGCGGAGTTCGTCGGCGACAACATCGAGTCCCTCCGTCGCTTCGACCCGGCGACACAGCGATCGGTGGCGACCCTGGATCACGTAGCGGTCCGTCCCCTGACCGACCAGCTCGAACGCATGGTGGGCGGTGTCGAGCCTGCAGACGACGAGCCGGCGGTGGACCGCTCCGGGACGTTCAACGACTACGTCCGCCGCGCCTCGGCGCGCTTCGTGGTCACCGAACCCTTGGAGACGGCGGATCGCTTGCGGCAGGCGGTGGAGCAGGTACGGGCGAGCTATGCGGACGCCGTCGCGCGCGAAGATCCGGCGCCGCCCCCCGCGACGCTGCAGGTGGACGACGGGGAGGCGGATGTGTGGCTCGCCGGCGCCACGACGCTCGACGCCCTGGAGATCGCCGAGACGCCGCGGGAGGGCGCGGCGCCCCCCGGCCGCCGGCACGTGGCGTGCCAGCCGGCAGTGGAGCTCCGCGGACGCCTTCGCGACTGGGTGGCCGACGTCGAGAGGGGGCGCGACCGCCAGGACGTGCAGGTGTTCGTCGCCGAAACCGCCGGTCGCGCCGAGCGCATCGTCGAGCTGTTGGGGGAGCACGGACTGGTCGGCGTCCCGATCGACGGCGCGGAGGAGACCGCCTCCGCGACGGTGCTCGTCGCGACGGGCATTCTCTCTCGCGGATTTCGACTGCCTGCGGCACGGCTGCAAATCTACGCCGAGACCGACCTCTTCGAGGCCGAGCACGTCGTCCGCCATCAGCGACGATCGGTCGCCAAGTCCTTCCTGTCGGACTTCCGCGATCTGAAGGTCGGCGATCACGTGGTGCACGTCGATCACGGGGTCGGCGAGTTCGTCGGGTTGCGACAAATCACCGTGCCGGAGACACGCGGCGAGCACGAATTCGTGGAGCTCCGGTATGCCCGCGGCGACAAGCTGTTCGTGCCGGTCGAGCAGCTCGATCTGCTGCAGAAATACACCGGCGCCGCCCACCCGAAGCCGGATCGGCTGGGCGGAACGACCTGGGAGAAGGCCAAGTCGCGCGTCCGGAAGTCGATGCGCGACATGACGGACGAGCTTCTCAAGCTGTACGCGGCGCGGCAGGCGCTGCCCGGCCACGCATTCGGTCCCGACACGCACTGGCAGCAGGAGTTCGAAGCGGCGTTCGAGTACGAGCTGACTCCCGATCAGCAATCGGCCCTGACGGATATCAAGCGGGACATGGAACGTCCGTCGACGATGGACCGGCTCCTGTGCGGTGACGTCGGCTACGGCAAGACCGAAGTCGCCTTGCGGGCGGCGTTCAAGGCGCTGATGGACGGCAAGCAGGTGGCCGTGCTGACCCCGACGACCGTGCTCGCCTTCCAGCACGGGGAAACGATCCGCGAGCGCTTCGCGTCGTTTCCCGTCCGCGTCGTGGTGCTGAGCCGCTTCCTCAGCCGCGCCGATCAGAAGGTGGCGCTGGCCGACCTGGAGGCAGGCAAAGTGGATCTGGTCGTCGGGACCCATCGGCTGCTGTCCAAGGACGTCAAGTTTCGCGACTTCGGATTGCTGGTCGTCGACGAGGAGCAACGCTTCGGCGTGGCCCACAAGGAGCGCATCAAGCAGATGCGGCGCCACGTCGACGTGCTGACCCTGACCGCGACGCCCATTCCCCGCACCCTGAACATGTCGCTTGCCGGGATCCGGGACATGTCGGTCATCGAGACGCCGCCCAAAGACCGGATGGCGATCCAGACCAGCGTCGTGCGTTTCGATCCGCAGGTGATCGCGCGGGCCATCCGCACCGAGCTCGACCGGGGCGGACAGGTCTACGTCGTGCACAACCGCGTGGAGTCGATCGACTCGATCGCCGGGCTGATCGGGCGGCTCGTTCCGGAGGCGCGGCTCGCCGTCGCGCACGGCCAGACCAGTGAAATCGCGCTGGAGAGGACGATGGTCGCCTTCGTGGCCCACGAGTACGACGTCCTCGTCGCCACCACGATCATCGAGAACGGTCTCGACATCCCGAACGTCAACACGATCGTCGTCAACCATGCGGAGCGTTACGGTCTCGCCCAGCTCTACCAGTTGCGGGGACGCGTCGGACGTTCCGACCGGCGCGCCTACGCGTATCTGGTCGTCCCGGCCGACAATACGCTGTCGCCGGTGGCGCGGCAGCGCCTCGCGGCCATCCGCGAGTTCAGCGAGCTCGGCAGCGGTTTCAGGGTCGCAGCCCTCGATCTGGAGATTCGCGGGGCCGGCAACCTCCTGGGCGCACAGCAGAGCGGTCACATCGAAGCGATCGGCTTCGACATGTACGTCAAGCTGCTCGAGCAGACCGTCCGCGAGTTGCAGGGCGAGGAGGTGAGCGACGAACGCAGAGCGCGCATCAGTCTCGCGATCGATCTGCGGATCGATGAGGGCTACGTTACGGAGACCGATCAGCGGCTCGCCGTGTACCGCAAGGTCGCCACCGCGGCCGACGAGCCGGCGCTCGCGGCCGCCCTCGAAGAGGTGGGCGATCGCTATGGGCCGTTGCACCCGTCGCTGGTCCGCCTCGCGGAGTACGGCCGCGCCCGGGTGCGCGCCAGTGACCTCGGGGTGGAGTCGATCGACCGGGAAGCGTCGCGGCTCGTCATACGGTTCAGGGGCGATGTTGCGATCGACCCGGGGCGTCTGGTCGAACTGGTGCGCTCGCGTCCGGGCCTTGCCCTCACGCCGGCCGGCGTCGTGCGGCTCGACCTCGATGCCGCCCGCATTGCCGGGAACCCGCAAGCTGCGGGCCACTGGCGCGGCGGCGGCGCCTCTCAGGCCGTGGGGCGGGACCTCGACCTTCTGGCGCGGGTCAACGCCTGGCTCGACGAGCTCGGCGAGGCCAAGTGACGGTTACACTTGCGGGATAGGGTCCGGATGTCGCGAAGAGAGGAAACATGATGCGAAAGATGTTGACAAGGTGCCGGCGATGCTTCGCAGTCGGGGTGGCGGGCTTGGCGGTCGCCGCTCCGTCGGCGGCGCAGACGCTGGGTGGCTCTTCTCCGGAGACCGCGACCGGCATCATCCTGGAACGCATTCTCGTGAAGGTCAATGGCGACATCGTCACGCAGACCGAACTGGAAGAGCGGCAGATCGGTCTGATACGGCAGCGCGGTCTGCAGGCACGCAACGATGCGGAGCTCGTCCAGGCGTTGCAGGAGGTGACGCCCGAGGTGATCTCCGGCGCCGTCGACGAACTGCTGCTGATCCAGCGGGCGCGCGAGCTCGGCTACCAGTTCAGCGACGAGCAGTTCGAGGAGATCCTCGGCGATCTCATGGAAGAGAACGGATTCGAGACCGAGGATGACTTCAAGGAGGCTCTGGCGCAGTCGGAGGGCATGACCCTCGATGACCTGAGGCGTGTCATGGAACGTCAAATCCTGATCAATCAGGTCCAGCAGATCGAGGTGCTGGGACCGGTCACGCTCACCGAGGTGGAGGCGCGCGAGCACTACGAGGCAAACATCGCCCAGTACACGGCGCCGGCCACCGTGACCATGCGCGAGATTCTGGTTCGCGTGCCGGAGGGCCTCGTCGGCGCCGACATCGTGGCGGACGATCAGGCGAGGCTGGAAGCGGAGCAGGCCAGGCAACGCGTGCTCGACGGCGAGGAGTACGAATTGGTCGCGGTTGCCGTGTCCGACGCCGCGTCCAAGGCGAATGGCGGCTTGATCGGCCCGATAGACGCTTCGCTGCTCAGCGACACGCTGCTGGACGTGCTTGCCGGGCTAGACGTTGGCGACGTCACCGAACCCATCCGCACGCCGCTCGGCTACCAGGTGTTGAGGCTCGAAGCACGGACGCAACCCGAGCCGACACCCTTCGAGGAGGTTCGGGAACGGATCTCCGAGAACGTGTTCAACGACCGGCGTCTGGCGGAATACGCGAGGTACCTCGATCGCCTGCGCACCGAGGCCGACTTCGACTGGAAGGACGATCGGCTCAAGCAGGCGTTCGACGACTACGAGACCGTGCGGGCGTCGAGGCTATCGCAGGACGGCGAGTGAATCGAGCCGCGTGAGGAACTGGAGCTGCCGGACGGCACGGGCGGGAACGTGACCGTCCGGCAGGCGGTGCTCACGGTCGGACATCCGTGAGCACCGGCCTGCCGCCGGTCCCGAGAGCGGGAACCGTCAGGGTTCGGTAGTCGGAACGGCGCCGTCCAGTCCGGGCGGTCGCGGCGTCGCCAGCAGTTCCGCCACATCGGTCGGCTTTGCCTGCGTGGACCGGCTCGCGGCGGGTTCGGTCCCCGACCCGCCGGCCGGCCGGTCCACGGTTGCCGAGTCCGATGCTTCCTCGGCGACCGGCTCCTCCGAAGCCGCCGGCAGTCCGAGGATGTCCGCTGCCGACGACTCGTTCGCGGGTGACGAGAGCGAGGCCGCGGGCGCCGCCGTCACCGGGGGCGGCGCGGCATTCTCGGACTCGCTGCCGGCAAGCTCGACAGCCGGCTTCGGCGACTCGGCTGCATCGAAGGCGGCGCTGTCCGGCTGCAGCGAATCCGGACCGCCGCCGCTCTGCGGCACCACAGGCTCGCCGGCCGCGGACGCCGCCTCCGGCCCGGGCGTCTGCTCCGCGGAATCCCCGGTGCTCATTCCGCCCGGCATGGCGCCCGGCGTTGCGGCTCCGCTCGCGTCTGCGGAATCGTCGAGCGCCGGAAGGTCGGATTCCACCAGCCGCGTGAGCTCCGTCGTGAGCTCGCGCGAAATCTCACCCATCCTCACCAGCGCGATGCGTCCGACCGCCTCGCGAATCGGCTCGAACACCTCGGTCAAATCGAGCTCGACGCGGTTGCCGTTCTGCCGCGTCTCCCGCAGTTCCGCGATCTGCTGCTCGAGCGCGAGAATGCGCTCCTGCGCATCCAACTGCTGCTGCAGCAGGTCGCTCCGGTTGAGCTGCATCTCGTTGGCATTGACCAGGTAGCCGGTACCGAACGCGCCGCCGAGGGCGATCACCAGCAGCAGAAACTGAAGGACGAACCGCTGGAACCCCGACCTCGGGGGCGGCGCGGCGGGCTTGCGGGGGATGGGTGCGGCCGCGGGCCGGGCCGGGTTGACATCCCGTTCCATTGACGGATCCGCTGGCAGTTTGGTCGACATTGTTGCCCTCCTGACGGGTTTGACGACGGCGCCCGAAGGATGGCCGGTACGGTGCCTTCCTGGATCCCCGACGCATTCACAGTCGGAGGGCGCTCGGGCGCCAACAATCACGAAACGCTTCGAACCGGAACACCCCTAACGGCCTGGGAGACGCCGTTTTCGGGAAGGCAGGCTACGGACAATCTGGCAATGCTCTCCATTATAGAGGGGTTCGCGCCGTTGTCAAGATGGCCGGCCGGAGTGGGTGCACGACAAGAAAGTTGAGGGTTTTTCCGTACGGGGGGTATCGAGCAAGCGCTGATCGTCCGATTCCTCGGGTAGGAGGACTCCGACCATGCCCGAGGCGCAGTTGACGGAACCGCTCGCTGACGCGGCCGAAAAAGGGGGCTTCAAGGAGGAGATGTTCGCCGCCTTGAAGTCGGCGGTCGAGGCCGATGTCGACGCGTTCCTCAGGCGGGGGAACGTGAATGCGCAGGACTTCGAGACGCTCCTGCAGACGGTTCGCCGCCGCGCGCTCGCCACGGCGACCCGGGTCGTAGAAGCGGCTGGGGCGCAGCGCTCGTAGCCGCTATCGGGGCCGAAGTCGATGCGCTCGTCGGTCCCGGGCGCGCCGAGGTGGCGGACTTCGAGGCCCTCGAACAGGCGGTCCGTCACCAAGCCCTCGACATCGCCGCGCAGTGGATGGCGCAGCGCTTCAACGTAGACGATTCCGACCATTCGGGTTCGACCACAGCATGCGCCTGCGGCCGGCGGGCGCGCTACGCCGGCCGTCGCCCGAAGACGTTCACCACACTGTTGGGGCCGGTTACCCTGCAACGCGCCTACTACCACTGCGACGCCTGCCGCAGCGGGGTGTGTCCGCGCGACCAGGCCCTGGGTCTGCAAGGTAGCTCGCTGTCACCGGCCATCACGCGGCTGGTGGGACTGACGGCGGCCGAGGGCAGCTTCGCCAAGGCGAGCGAGTGGTTGACCGCCCTGGCCGGGGTGGATGTCGAGACCCGGCAGGTCGAGCGCTGTGCCGAGGCGCTCGGACGCGACATCGCTGACGACGAGCGCTCGGTCACCGAGCAGACCGCCGCGGCGCCCGTGCCGACGATGTACCTGGGGCTGGACGGCACCGGCGTGCCGGTGCGCCCAACCGAGGTCGAAGGCCGCCGCGGCAAGCAGCCCGACGGTTCGGCCAAGACCCGCGAGGTCAAGCTGGCCACCGTGTGGACGGCCGAAGGGCGCGACACACAAGGCCACCCCGTGCGCGATCTCGGGTCGGTCAGCTACAACGCCGCGGTCGAAAGCGCGGCCAGCCGCGACACCGACCCGCAGCCGGCCGCTTTCGCACAACGGGCCTATCGAGAGGCAATACGGCGCGGTTTCGACACCGCAGCCCAGCGCGTCGTCCTCGGCGACGGCGCCGCGTGGATCTGGAACTTGGCCGCCGAGCAGTTTCCCGGCGCCATCGAGATCGTTGATATCTACCACGCGAAGCAGCACCTGTGCGACGTCGCCAAGGCCATCTACGGCCCCGGGACCGACTTGGCTGACCGGTGGGCCAGGGGACCGGCGCGCCGAACTCGACGCCGGCCGGCTGTGCGCCGTCGTCGCCGCGCTGCGCATCCATGTCGAGACCACGCCCGAGGCGCGAAAGTGCATTCACTACGTGTTCGGGAACCGACACCGCATGCGCTATCCGCAGTTCCGCGCCAAGGGCCTGTGCGTCTCGTCGGGCGTCGTCGAGGCCGGATGCAAGCAGATCGGCGACCGGCTCAAGCGCGCCGGCATGCGCTGGACCGTCGCCGGGGCCAACGCCATCATCGCGCTGCGCTGCTGCATCCTCAGCGGACGCTTCGAGGACTTCTGGGAGCGGCGAGCCGCAAACGCCGCCTGACGCTCATCTCACAATGATGTCGTGCACCCGGCCGGAGTGGGTGCACGACATCATTGTGGTGCGCCGTGCGAAGGCGCCATTCCTCAGCGGGTGCGAATCCCGCCCGGCAACTGTCGTTCCAGCCGGTAGCAGTCGGAGCGGACGATGGAGGCAACGACATCGCCTGAAGCACTCCGACGACACGGGTCGCCATTGGGCGGCTCAGCGACCATGCGGGCCGCAACGCGAGTGAACGCCGAGCAGGCCTCGAAACGTCGAATGCGGAAGCCGACCCGCCCACAATACGGGGAAGGCTGCCACGGGCCGGGAAGCGAGCGACGGAAGCACCGGCCGGTTCCGCCGGGGTATTGGCGGCGGCACGCATGGAAGAGGGGAATGGACGCAACACGGGAAGCCCTGCCGGCGGCGTGGCACGGTGCCAACCGACAGCCCGTGAGGGTCAGGTCGGGCCGGCGAGGGTGGCGGAGAGGCCCGTAGTGTGCGCCAGGCAGCGCACTGGTCAGGAGGGTTGAAGTCCCTCCGGCCCCCGGATGAGGGGGGCCGTATCCAAAGGCGGGGGTAATGCCTCGCCGGCCGCAGGTGGCAGGTATGGAGACACCTACACGGGCACGCAGGCGAAAGCCGGACACAGCCAAGGTGGACCTGGAGCCGCCACGACGGAACTGCGGAGGACAGGGCGCCCACCGTGAGGTGGGGTCCGAAGGGTTTGCGGAGCAGTACCGGGCCGTAGTCGAGGGGGCGACCCCATGACGAACCGGTCGGCCAAAGGTGGGGCAAGGTCGAGCCTGCACTACAGAGGCGAAGGCGATCTCATCCACCCACCGCACCAAGGTGTTTGCGGGCGGCACGGTATGGAAGACCAGTGCGTGACCCTGGGAGACCTCGGCGGGTCCGCGGGTGGCGCCGCGGCAACTGACCCTATAAGCGAGAGCGAAGTGGGAAGGGATGCTCGTCGAGGAGTCGGACGGCCGAATAGTACCTGAAGCGCGGTGAAAGCCGCGTGACCGTCAGGGGGCGGCAACCGAGTGGGTTGGGGAAGGCGGCCGGCGAAGACGGTCGGGACCAGACAGGACGGTGAGATGAGCAAGGGCGCTGAGGTGGACAGTTCCATGAGTGAAAGACCCCAACATCAGCGACCGAGGAGACTTGCCGACTGGCTGAACCCGACGGGCCGGAGGATGGTCCACTCTTTGATTCCTCCATCGGTCCTCATCACGCGAAGACGTCTTCGTGAAAGCGGTATGCGGGAAAACCGCACGTACCGTTTGAGCGGCGGACGGAGGCCAGCGCCCGCGGGGCGCGCCTCCTCCGACCCGACACCGCGGAAGCCGGGCAACGCCGGCGGAGGGAAGGGGCCTCGGTTCGAGAACAGCGCATGACGGAGGGAAGGGACATGGGGACTGGTGAGAGCCTAACAGCCCCAGAAGGAGTTCAGCGACTCCAGACGGCGCTACATGCGAAAGCGAAGGAAGCTCCGGGCCTCCGGTTCTACTCGCTGAGCGACAAGGTGTGGCGCGACGACGTGCTCGCGGTCGCCTGGCAGGCTGTCCGCCGCAACGGCGGCGCGGCCGGGGTGGACGGCGAGACGGTCGCGGATGTCGAGTCGTTCGGGGTGGGCCGGTGGCTGGGAGTACTGGCGCGGGACCTGAAGGCGGGGACCTACCGGCCGCAAGCGGTTCGGCAGGTGCTCATCCCGAAGAAGCAACGCGGGAAGTTCCGGCCGTTGGGCATTCCCACGGTCATCGCGAACTGCACATCGCCCCAACGAGCCGTCGGGGTGGACTGAGATCACCCACCCGTTTCATCCACTCCGGGGTCGGCGGTTTCCGATCCTGAAGACGCGCCGCGTCTCCGGCATCGACACGCTCATTCTGCAGGGCACCTCCGGAGGTACGTTCTGCGTGCCCCGCGAGTGGACGGATCGAGAGGTTCCGGCCGCGGCGGCGGATCTTGCGAGCGGCGCTCATGTTCTCGATTTCGTGAAGCTCATCGCGTTGACCGAGCTGTTGGCGGCCGTGGAGCAGGCCGCTGACCGAGGGCTTCACAAATGAGGTCGACGGGTGTAGTATCAGACCAGTTGTATGACTGGTCTGAAAGAGCGCTTGGCGAGCTCGTTGCGGAGGCGCCGGACCATGCTGCTGCGGCAGCTTCCGCCCCTGAAGGCCATCCTGCGCGGCTCGCTCATCGAACGCTTCAAGCGCTGCGGGCGGCCGGGGTGCAAGTGCGCGCGCGGTATCGGCCATGGCCCGAAGGTCTACCTGTCGGTCAGCATGCCCAAGGCGCGGCCGGTCATGGTCTACGTACCGCAGGAGCATCGCAGCCAGGTCGAGCAGTTCGTCGCCAACTACCGCCGGACGCGCCAACTGCTCGACGAGGTCGCCGCGATCAACCTCGAGCTGCTGCGACGCCGGGAGCCAATCGACTGAGTGCAGATGGCGGCCGCCGTGCCCGTCGATGTCCAGACCGCCGGCCTGTTGGCCGCGAACATGCTGCAGTGCTGGATCGCTTCCGAGCGCACGGCCGCTGCGACGAGCGGGCACGCGCTTCCGTCCCACACCCGTCAGGAACTGATCGAGGGTGGTGCTGACGATGTCGAAAGTACAGAGCCACCACCTGCAGAAGCCGGCCTACATCTATATCCGGCAGTCGACGATGGGGCAGGTGCGCCATCACCAGGAGAGTACCGAGCGGCAGTACGACCTGCGGAACCGGGCCGTCGAGATGATGTGGGCGCCGGAGCGGATCCGGATCCTCGACCAGGACCTCGGGCAGTCGGGGGCGCAGACGACCAACCGCGAGGACTTCAAGACGCTGGTCGCCGATGTGTCGCTGGGCCGCGTCGGCGCGATCTTCGCCCTGGAAGCCTCACGGTTGGCCCGCTCGAACCTGGAATGGCATCGGTTGATCGAGATCTGCGCGCTGACCCGGACGCTGGTCATCGACGAGGACGGCTGCTACGCCCCGGCGGACTTCAACGACGCGCTGCTGTTGGGCCTCAAGGCCACCATCGCCCAGGCCGAGCTGCACGTCATTCGCGCGCGCCTCCAGGGCGGCAAGCTCCACAAGGCCCAGAAGGGTGAGCTCCGCTTCCCGTTGCCGATCGGCCTGTGCTACGCCGACGAGGGGCGCATCGTGCTCGATCCGGACCAGGAGGTCCAGGGCGCTGTCCGGCTGGTCTTCGAGGTCTTCCGCCAGACGGGCAGCGCCTACGCGGTCGTGCAGCACTTCGGCCGACAGCAACTGCGGTTCCCGAAGCGCGCCTACGGCGGGGCGTGGGACGGCAGACTCATCTGGGGTCGGCTGAACCACAACCGCGTGCTCGACATTCTCAAGAACCCCACGTATGCCGGGGCGTATGTCTTCGGGCGTCACCAGAGCACGAAGGAGGTTTCCCCCGAAGGCGACGTCCGCATGCGCACGCGCTGCGTCCCGCTGGACGCCTAGCTCGTGCGGATCCAGAATCACCACGACGGCTACGTCTCCTGGCCGGAGTACGAGCGGAACCAGCAGCTGCTCGAGAACAACCGGACCAATGCCGAGCACATGCTCTTGAGCGGCGCCGCGCGGGAAGGACTCGCACTGCTCCAAGGCCTGCTGCTGTGCGGGCGCTGCGGTCGCCGACTGACCGTCCGCTACAAGGGCAACGGCGGCATCTACCCGACCTACGAGTGCAACGCGCGGCGGCGCGAAGGAGTGGCGACCACCAGCTGCATGAGCCTGCGTTGCGACCTGCTGGACACCGCGGTCTCGGAGCGGATGCTGGCGGTGCTCGAACCTGCCGAGCTCGAGGTCGCCGAGGAAGCGCTACGGCAGCTCGAACACCGGGACAAGGCGATGTCCGGCCAATGGCGCATGCGCCTGGAACGAGCCGAGTACGAAGCGCAGTTGGCCCAGCGCCGCTACGAGGAGGTCGATCCGTCGAATCGCCTCGTGGCCGCGACGCTCGAGCAGCGCTGGAACGACGCCTTGGTGCGGCTCGAAGAGGTCAGGACGCAGTTTGCTGACTTTCAGAGCAAGGAAGCGCTCGTGGTCACGCCGGAGCAGCGCGCCCGGGTGGCGGCGCTCGCCCACGACTTCCCCCGCCTGTGGAACGCGCCCACGACCAAGGCGAAGGACAAGAAGCGCATCCTCCGGTTCGTGATCAAGGACATCACCGTCGAGCGGTTCGGCGAACGCAAGACCGCCATCTTGCATGTCCGGTGGCAGGGTGGGGCCTGCGAAGACCTCGAGGTTACGCTGCCCGCCAACATTGCCGATCGCCTCCGGTATCCCGACGAGGTCGTCGACCGGGTGCGCGAGCTGGCTCGCGAGCGCTCCGACGAGCAGGTCGCAGCAGCGCTGAACCGGGAGGGGCGGCGATGCTGGTGCTATCGCCGATCTTCGAGGCCGACCTGCAACCGGAGCAATACGCCTACCGTCGGGGCCGAGGCGCGCATGACGCGGTCAATCGCGTGCACCGGCTGCTGACGACGGGCCACCGGGAGGTGGTAGACGCCGACTTGTCAGACTACTTCGGCCAGATTCCGCACGCGGAATTGATGAAGTCCATCGCCCGGCGCGTGAGCGACGGGCGGCTGCTGGGCTGGGTCAAGGCGTGGCTGGAGATGGCGGTGGAGGAGGACGACGGTCGCGGCGGTCGCCGCCGGACGAACCGGGCGCGTCGGGAGCGGAAGGGGACGCCGCAAGGGTCCCCGATATCCCCGCTGTTCAGCAACGTCTACATGCGTCGCTTTCTTCTGGGCTGGAAGGTGCTGGGCTACGCCCGGCGCTTCAAGGCGGAAATCGTCAACTACGCGGATGACTGTGCGCCACGAAGGCGCAGAGGGGAGGCCGAGATGGCCACCTAGCTGCAGCCATGCTGCACGAGGGATGAGGGCAGGCCCCTCGGAGCCGCCCGGCAGGGGGAGGCTTCAAACCGCCGTACGCTGCCTCGGTCAAGAGCCGAGGTGGTAAGCGTCACGGAAACGGCGCGGCTTGACCGCGTCAGGTAGGGTGCAGGGAGACGAAGTGTATGAACCACCGGCAACGTGTCGAAAGCGTAGGGACGGTGTCGAAACCGGGGCGAGTCGTTAACCCGGGACAAGTCCAGCGGGAGCCTGCAGCTTGGCTGGGCGGCACCCGGCATAAAGGTGGCGTGACCCTGCACCAGGCCCTTGTGTGGAACGTGGGAACCTGTCGCCTCGATGTGAAGGGAGAAATCCAAGGGGCCGACCCCCAAGGATGAGAAGCCCGATGCGAGGCACAGGGGCGGAGCGACCCGTACGAGCGATGAAGTCGGGGAAACTCGATGGAGCAAAGGGGTCGCGTCATCCAGCGTGTCCCGACGGTCAACCGCGCGCGCGGGAGGAGCCGTCGAGCCACGCGAAGCCGTTTCGTATTTCCAAGTGGGTGGTTTGGGAGGCCTACACTCGGGTCAAGGCGAACCACGGAGCAGCTGGCGTCGATGCTGAGTCTGTCGAGATGTTCGAGCAGGACCTGAAGAACAATCTCTACAGGATTTGGAATCGGATGTCGTCGGGCACGTACTTCCCGCCTCCAGTCCGGTCGGTTGGAATACCGAAGAAGGACGGAAGTGAGCGACGCTTGGGCATTCCCACTGTCGCCGACAGAATTGCCCAAACGGTCGTCAAGATGTACCTGGAACCGGACGTGGAGCCGCAATTCCACCCCGATTCGTATGGGTATCGCCCGCGGAAGTCCGCGATCGACGCACTCACGACAACCCGGCAACGATGCTGGCGTTATGACTGGGTGATCGATTTGGATATCCGCGGCTTCTTTGACAACCTGGACCACGCGCTCGTCATGCGTGCGGTCAGGAAGTGCACCCGGTGCCGGTGGATTCTGCTCTATGTGCAGCGGTGGCTAACCGCTCCCATGCAGCAGGAAGACGGAACTCTGGTGCCGCGCACGATGGGGACGCCCCAAGGGGGCGTCGCGAGCCCGCTCCTGGCCAATATCTTCTTGCACCTCGCGTTCGACGACTGGATGCGGTCGACGCACCCGGACGTTCCGTTCGAGAGGTACGCGGACGATATCGTCGCGCACTGTCGGACGGAGACGCAGGCGCAGCAGGTCCTGTCGCACATCAAACGTCGTCTGGCGCAATGCCGGCTGGACGTCCATCCGGAGAAGACGCACATCGTCTACTGCAAGGATGACGACCGGCCGGGGCAGTATCCCACGGAGCAGTTCACCTTCTTGGGATACACGTTTCGCTCGCGTCGGTCGAAGAATCGGTGGGGTAAGTACTTCATCAACTTCGCGCCGGCAGTGAGTGTTGCCGAGCGCGAGGAACTGACGGAAACTGGACTCGGGTCGACCGCAAGATGTTGTGGTCGCCGGCGGCATCGTCAAGCCAACAGCGTGCGCGTGTGCTCACCGACGTCAAGGCGCGTCGCTTCGCTCCGCCCCCGCTCCGCGGGGCTGACGGCCTTGACGTAGGCTCCGCGCACGCTCGTCCAGACTGGCTCTTGCCGACGATGCCCACTCATACACCCCCTACATGTTGTGGTCGCCGTCCTGTCCAGAATGACGCCCTTTCCAGCGACCGTTGACAGTGAGTAATGCGGCAGCGACGCGGATGCGACAAGCGCTGCGACGTCGGCACCTCCCTCGGCGCAGCGACAAGGCCATCGACGACCTGGCCCGCATGTGGAATCCTGTCCTTCGAGGGTGGATTCAATACTACGGCCGTTTCTACAAATCGGCCCTGTATCCGGTCTTTCGCCACTTCAATGGCCTGTTGGTTCGATGGGCCATGCGGAAATAAAAGAGGCTACGGCGACATCGCCGTCGAGCCAGTCACTGGCTCGGTGGCCTTGCTCGTCGCGAGCCCCGGCTGTTCGCCCATTGGCATCTGCTGGGGGTGACGCCGGCGGCTGGATGATGGGAGCTGTATGAGCGGAGACGTTCACGTACAGTTCTGCGAGCGCCCGGGGGTGAGATCCCCCCGGGCGACTCACCTCGCGGTGCTCGGTAAGGTGCCGGCGGCAGAGATGCTGACGGCGGTCGAGGGCCTGATGGAGCGTCTGAAGCTGCCGATGAACGCCGAGAAGACCCGCTGCTGCCGGGTGCCGGAGGAACCGATGACGTTCCTCGGCTACCGGATTGGCCGCAACTACCGGCCGGACACGGGAGCCGCCTACATCGGCACGCGTCCGAGTCGGGAGAGCGTCCGGAGCATCTGCCGCCGCGTGAGCGAGCTGACCAAGCCGCGCAGCGGGCTGCTGTCGCCGAAGGAGATGGTGTCTCGCCTCAACCGGGTGTTGTCCGGTTGGGCGAACTACTTCACCCTTGGGCAGGTGAGTCCGGCGTATCGCGCCGTTGACCAGCACACCACGCGACGGCTGCGCCAATGGCTCTGCCGCAAGCACAAGGCGCGGTCCGGGAAGTACGTGCGCTTCTCGAACGAGCGACTCCAGGAGGAGTACGGGCTCACGAGCCTTGCGCCGCGAACGGCGAGCCTTCCGTGGGCGAAGGCATGATCTCGCCCGAGAGCCGGATGCGGGAAATCCGCACGTCCGGTTCGATGAGCGGCGACTGGAAACGGAGTCACGGCGGGGAGTGAGGCACCGGCAACGTGCGAAAGCCGCCGGGAACAGCTACCCCCATCCGCCTACCGCCACCGCGCCAGTCGTCGACTCTACAGATGAGCGTCAGGCGGCGTTTGCGGCTCGCCGCTCCCAGAAGTCCTCGAAGCGTCCGCTGAGGATGCAGCAGCGCAGCGCGATGATGGCGTTGGCCCCGGCGACGGTCCAGCGCATGCCGGCGCGCTTGAGCCGGTCGCCGATCTGCTTGCATCCGGCCTCGACGACGCCCGACGAGACGCACAGGCCCCTGGCGCGGAACTGCGGATAGCGCATGCGGTGTCGGTTCCCGAACACGTAGTGAATGCACTTTCGCGCCTCGGGCGTGGTCTTGACATGGATGCGCAGCGCGGCGACGACGGCGCACAGCCGGCCGGCGTCGAGTTCGGCGCGCCGGTCCCTGGCCCACCGGTCAGCCAAGTCGGTCCCGGGGCCGTAGATGGCCTTGGCGACATCGCACAGGTGCTGTTTCGCGTGGTAGATATCAACGATCTCGATGGCGCCGGGAAACTGTTCGGCGGCCAAGTTCCAGATCCACGCGGCGCCGTCGCCGAGGACGACGCGCTGGGCTGCGGTGTCGAAACCGCGCCGTATTGCCTCGCGATAGGCCCGTTGTGCGAAAGCGGCCGGCTGCGGGTCGGTGTCGCGGCTGGCCGCGCTTTCGACCGCGGCGTTGTAGCTGACCGACCCGAGATCGCGCACGGGGTGGCCTTGTGTGTCGCGCCCTTCGGCCGTCCACACGGTGGCCAGCTTGACCTCGCGGGTCTTGGCCGAACCGTCGGGCTGCTTGCCGCGGCGGCCTTCGACCTCGGTTGGGCGCACCGGCACGCCGGTGCCGTCCAGCCCCAGGTACATCGTCGGCACGGGCGCCGCGGCGGTCTGCTCGGTGACCGAGCGCTCGTCGTCAGCGATGTCGCGTCCGAGCGCCTCGGCACAGCGCTCGACCTGCCGGGTCTCGACATCCACCCCGGCCAGGGCGGTCAACCACTCGCTCGCCTTGGCGAAGCTGCCCTCGGCCGCCGTCAGTCCCACCAGCCGCGTGATGGCCGGTGACAGCGAGCTACCTTGCAGACCCAGGGCCTGGTCGCGCGGACACACCCCGCTGCGGCAGGCGTCGCAGTGGTAGTAGGCGCGTTGCAGGGTAACCGGCCCCAACAGCGTGGTGAACGTCTTCGGGCGACGGCCGGCGTAGCGCGCCCGCCGGCCGCAGGCGCACGCTGTGGTCGAACCCGAATGGTCGGAATCGTCCGCGTTGAAGCGCTGCTCCATCCACTGCGCGGCGATGTCGAGAGCTTGGTGACGGACTGCCTGTTCGAGGGCCTCGAAGTCCGCCACCTCGGCGCCCCCGGGACCGAGGAGCGCATCGACTTCGGCCCCGATAGCGGCTACGAGCGCTGCGCCCCAGCCGCTTCTACAACCCGGGTCGCCGTGGCGAGCGCGCGGCGGCGAACCGTCTGCAGGAGCGTCTCGAAGTCCTGCGCATTCACGCTCCCCCGCCTGAGGAACGCGTCGACATCGGCCTCGACCGCCGACTTCAAGGCGGCGAACATCTCCTCCTTGAAGCCCCCTTTTTCGGCCGCGCCAGCGAGCCGTTCCGTCAACTGCGCCTCGGGCATGGTCGGAGTCCTCCTACCCGAGGAATCGGACGATCAGCGCTTGCTCGATACCCCCCGTACGGAAAAACCCTCAACTTTCTTGTCGTGCACCCGGCCGGAGTCCTGCCCCGGGGCGCCGCCCGGAGTCCGCCCAGGCGCCCGGAGAGATTTTTCCTGGCCGGACACGCCTTTTGGCTTGACGTCGGCGACGGGCCTGCCTATGATGCCTCCAGCGGGCAGTCGGTCAGTGCCCGTCCTTCCATGTAGACGGCTACTCCCAGGCCAGTCTTCATTCGGCGTGCGTCGCCCAACACGATGTTGGAAGCGGCGCGTTGATGGAGCGCGGGTCCGTCGACGGACCCGCCGGGCAGGAGCCCTGCGTCGTTCCACCACGGGACGGCGGCGGGCGAGTGCCGGATGGCTTTTGCCACACGCTACGCGGCAGCAAGTCGGATTCTGCGGTGGCGATTCAAGGAGTAGTGTGATGCCGAATCAGACAGGAGCTCGACGAGGGACGTCCACCCCGACCCGCCCGATCCTGTGGTGGGCCGTCCTTATCACGTGCGTGGTCGGCGCGGTGATGACCGCGGCGGCCGCGCCGAACCTCGAAGCCACCTACCGCTGGCACGGCGAGCTGGTGGCGCTCGACGAGGCCGCCGGCACGGTGACGGTCAAGTCGCCGGCGGCCGATCCGGCGGGGCTGTTAGCGCTGAAGGACGCACGCGCCGGCGACCCAATCCTGATCACCTGGTCGGGGGCCGGGAACCGGGCGAGCGGGATTCGCATGGCGGCGCCATACGTCGTCGCGGATATCGCTGCCGTGGCAGCGGTGGAGGCGGTCGAGTCCGGCACGGACGCCGGGGACGCGGCGGCGGCAGAGGCAGAGGAAGATTCCGAGCGCTTTCTGCTGGCTGCGACGCTGGTGGCGGTCGATGCGGACGCTGCGCACCTCACCTTCGAGGCGGCGCTGCCCGCGGAGAGCCTCGAAACGGTGCGCGGGCTGACGCGCGGCGCGTGGATCACGGGCACATCGGTGCACGGAGCGGCCGACGCAGACGCGCCGATGCTGGCGATCGCCGCCTACAGCCCGTCGCGCAAGTGGCGGCCGGCGCCAGGTCGCGGCGCCACCTACCGCTGGCAGGGCGAGCTGGTCGCGCTTGACGAGGCGATGGGGACCCTGACGGTGAAGTCGCGCGTGGCGTCGGCGGCAGGTCTGGCGGCGGTGTCCGGCGCGGAGTCGGGCGACCCGATCGTCATCACTTGGTCGGGTTTCGAGAGCCGGGCGAGCGGGATCCGGGCCGCGATGCCGGACGACGATTCGGGTCTGTGGGGGAGCAACCGCTTCCTGCTGCGGGCGACGTTCGTCGAGGCCGACGAAGCGGGCCGCTACCTGACCTTCAGAACGGCGGTTCCCGCGGAGAGCCTGGCGACGGTGCGGTCGCTGACGCGCGGCTCGTGGGCGAGCGTGCGGTCACCGCACCACCCGTCGGACGGGTCGCCCGCGGTGCTGTCGGTCGATGCGTACGTGCCGCTGCGGGAGCTCCCGCCGTCGCCGCTGCCGGGGGCGAGCTACCGCTGGGACGGCGAGCTGGTTTCGCTCGACGAGGCGACGGGGACTCTCACTGTGAAGTCACGCGTGGTGTCTCCTGCGGGTCTGGCGGGGGTGTCCGGCGGGGAGTCGGGCGAACCGATCGTTATCACCTGGTCGGGTTTCGAGAGCCGGGCGAGCGGGATCCGGGCCGCGATGCCGGACGACGACTCCGGTCTGTGGGGGAGCAACCGCTTCCTGCTGCGGGCGGAGTTCGTGGAGGCGGACGAGGCCGGGCGCTACCTGACCTTCAAGACGGTGGTTCCCGCGGAGAACCTGGCGACGGTGCGGTCGCTGACGCGGGGCTCGTGGGCGAGCGTGCACTCGCCGCACCACCCGTCGGATGGGTTGCCCGCGGTGCTGTCGGTCGATGCGTACGTGCCGCTGCGGGAGCGTCGACCGGCGCCGCTGCCGGGGGCGACCTATCGTTGGGACGGCGAGCTGGTTTCGCTGGACGAGGCGACAGGCACGCTGACGGTCAGGTCGCGGGTGGTTTCGCCGGCGGGTCTGGCGGCGGTGGCCGGTGCCGAGTCGGGCGAGCCGATCGTCATCACCTGGTCGGGCTACGAGAGTCGGGCGAGCGGGATTCGGACTGCGATGCCGGACGACGACTCGGGTCTGTGGGGCAGCAACCGCTTCCTGCTGCGGGCGACGTTCGTCGAGGCCGACGAAGCAGGCCGCTACCTGACCTTCAAGACGGCGGTTCCCGACGGCAGCCTGGCGACGGTGCGGTCGCTGACGCGGGGCTCGTGGGCGAGCGTGCGGTCGCCGCATCATCCGGCGGGCACGGCCCAGACGATGATGGCCGTCAACGCGTACGCGCCGTCCCCGGAGCGCCGGCCGGCGCCGTTGCCGGGCGCGACGTATCGTTGGGACGGTGAGCTGGTCTCGCTGGACGAGGCAACCGGCTCGCTCAGGGTCAAGTCGCGCGTGGCCGCCCCGGCGGGTCTTGCGGCGGTCGCGGATGCGCAGGCTGGCGAGCCGATCGTCATCATCTGGTCCGGCTACGACACTCAGGCGAACGGGATCCGGACCGCGATGCCGGATGACGGCTCGGGTCTGTGGGGCAGCAATCGGTTCCTGCTGCAGGCGACGTTCGTGGAAGTCGATCCGGCGGGTCGCCTGACCTTTGAGGTCGCGGTTCCCGAGACGAGCCTGGAGACCGTCCGTGCGCTGGCGCAAGGCACCTGGACGAGCGTCACTTCGCCGCATCACCCTGCCGACGCGGCTCCGGCCGTGATGGCCGTCACCGCCTACGCCGCCTCGGCGGCACTGGAGTCGGCCGCGCAGTAGCACGGCGCCCGGGCCGGCAGTACCGGTGGCAGACGGTCGTTCGTGACGTTCGGTGTTCTGACGTGGGGTCCGCGGCCTCGGCTGCCGCGGGCCCCGCTCTCTGTACGGTTCCGGGCGGCGGCTTGTGCGCCGTCGCGCTTCCGCGCTGGGACCGCCCCTCTCTCGCGAGCCACCCACACCACCGGCGCGTACCGGACGCACTAGAATGGATCCCGGTTTCCATGAGAATCGGACCCGTCTCACTCGATCACCGCTACGCCCTCGCCCCCATGGCCGGCATGACCGACACCGCCTTCCGCCGGCTGGTGAAGGCGCGGGGCGGCTGTGGGCTCGTCGTCACCGAGATGGTCAGCTCCGAGGGTCTCGTGCGCGGTATCGACCGCACGCTCGAGTACGCCGAGTACACCGAAGCGGAGCGACCGGTGTCGATCCAGATCTTCGGTGGCGATCCCGGCAGAATGGCCGCGGCCGCCCAGGTCGTCGAGGCAATGAAGGCGGACATCGTCGACGTCAACATGGGCTGCCCGGTGCCCAAGATCGCGAAGCACAACGCCGGCTGCAGTCTGATGCGCGAGCCGGCGCACGCGGCCCGGATCGTGCGCGCGATGACCCAGGCGGTCGACATACCGGTGACGGTGAAGATGCGCGCCGGCTGGGACGACGGCAGCATCAACGCCCCGACGGTGGCGCGCATGATGGAGGACGCCGGGGCCGCCGCCGTCGCCGTGCACGGGCGCACCGCGAAGCAGTCCTACAGCGGGCAGTCCGACTGGAGCCTGATCCGCACGGTCGCAGCGGAGGTCGCTATTCCGGTCCTGGGCAGCGGCGACTGCGTGACACCGGAGCAGATGGTCGAGCGGAGCCGGGCGGGCGTGGCCGGCGTCCTGGTCGGGCGCGGTGCGCTGCGCAACCCGTGGATATTCCAGCAGGCCGCCGCGCTGGCCGCCGGCAGACCCGTGCCGGAGGTGTCGATCGAGGAAAGGGGTCGTTTCCTTCTCGACTACATCGATCTGCTCCTGCGCGAGGGCGTCGACGAATCGCGGGGCTTCCGGCACCATGCGCCGGGAATGGCGCCGTCCCGGTCACGGCCCGCCAGGCCGGCCCGGAGCCGGGAACGCTGGGTGGTCAACAAGCTGCGGGCACTCGGCTCCTGGTACACGAAGGGCCTGTACGGCGGCTCGCAGTTGCGAACGGCCATCAACCAGGCAGAGTCCGTCGAGGCCCTGCGCGGCATCATTGCCATGCACTTTCTGGAGCCTGCCGGCGATGCCGTCGCCTGAACGAGTCACGGCGGTCCGGCGCGTGCGGGAGATCGACTGGACGTGCTGGCGCGCCGTCGATCCGGCAACGCTGGTCTTCGTGGTAAAGGATCGGCGCATCCTGTTGATCCGCAAGAAGCGGGGGCTGGGGGCCGGAAAGATCAACGGGCCGGGCGGCCGGCTGGAGCCGGGCGAGTCGTTCGACGCGTGCGCGGTTCGAGAGGTACGCGAAGAGCTCGGGGTCACGCCCCTCTACCTGGAGAAGCTGGGCCGGCACGGTTTCCAGTTCGTCGACGGTTACTCGACGTTCGTGCACGTCTACCGCGCGGCGGATCTGGCCGGTACTCCCGTCGAGACGGACGAGGCCGAGCCGCTCTGGTTCGACCTCGACGCCATTCCGTTCGACGAGATGTGGGAAGACGACCGCTACTGGTTGCCGCTGGTCATCGGCGGCCGGCGGTTCACCGGGCGCTGGATCTTCGACGGCGACCGCATGCTCGACCACACACTGGATGTGGTGGCGTAGCGCGTGCCCGTCGGGCCGATTGGGGTTGGCGAAGCGTACCCGGTGGCGTATCATGCGGGTCTCTGCGTCCAGAGGGCCGGGCTGCGGCCGTGTGGGCCCGGCAGACCGGAGGAAAACCGTGGCACGAAAGATACTCTTCGCCGTTCTCCTGCTGATGGTCGGCGCGGCTCCGGGCGGGGCCGCGGGCGATGGCGCCGGGCCGGCCTCGTGGCAGAACGACCTCACGCCGATCGGCGCCGGGGACTGGGACCACCAGAAGGCGGCCCACCTGCTGGAGCGCGCGGGATTCGGCGCGACCCCGGCCGAGGTGGAGCACTTGGCCGGAATGACGCCGGCCGCCGCCGTCGAGTGGCTGGTCGACTATCAGCAGCACGCTGACACGCTGGAGCCGTTCGATGCCTCGCCCATCTGGGATCCGGGGATGGACCCGTTCCCCAAGAGCCGGGCCGAGGCGGTCCGCATCGGGCGCGAACGCGGCGAGGCGATGGGCGTGCAGGTGCTGCCGGAGGGTGAATCACGCCGCCTGCAGCCGGTGGTCAACAAGTTCTTCTACGGGCTCCGATCGAACTCCGTCGAGACGCAGCGGCTGGCCACGTGGTGGGGCGAGCGGATGCTCGCCACCACGCGCCCGCTGGAGGAGAAGCTGACGCTCTTCTGGCACGGGCACTTCGCGACCGGCAACACGAAGGTCCGCGATACGCGGATGATGCTCCGCCAGAACGAGATGCTGCGGGCCAACGCCAACGGGAGCTTCGAGGACTTGCTGATGGGCATCCTCAAGGATCCGGCGATGCTCGTCTACCTGGACAACGGCGAGAACGTCAAGGATCACCCGAACGAGAACTTCGGGCGCGAGCTGCTGGAGCTCTTCAGCCTCGGGGTGGGCAACTACACCGAGCAGGACATTCGCGAAGGGGCGCGCGCGTTCACCGGCTGGACCAACGATGTCCTGGAGTTCAAGTTCGATGCCGAGCAGCACGACTTCGGGGAGAAGACGTTCCTCGGGCAGACCGGACCGTTCGACGGCGGCGACATCATCCGGATCATCCTGGAACAGCCTGCCGCGGCCGAATTCATCAGCGCCAAGCTCTACCGGTACTTCGTCCGCGAGGAGCTCGACGAGGCGGCTCACACGGAGCTGGCGGCTACGTTCCGCGACGCCGACTACGCCCTGAAGCCGCTGCTGGCGAAGATCTTTCTCTCTCGCGATTTCTACAGCCCGGCGTCGTACGCCACGCAGGTCAAGAGTCCTGTGCACCTGGTCGTCTCGACCTATCGCAAGCTGGGACTGACGGAGCTGCCGACGGTCCCGGACTTCAACCGCCTCGTCGCCGGCCTCGGACAGACGCTGTTCAATCCGCCCAACGTGGCGGGCTGGGCCGGGGGCCGGACCTGGGTCACGCCGGCAACGCTGCTCCAGCGCGGCAACCTCTTCCGCGATGTCCTGTATCCCGATACCGACGGGTTCTGGGCGCCCGACCGCGTCGTTCCCGGTATCTACCGACAGGTGGAGGAGCGCCTCGCGCGGGGCATGAACATCACCGCGGCCACGCAGGAGGGGGACGCCGAGTCGAGCCAGCTCGTGGACCGCGACGAGGACTACAACACGCGCTACGGCGGCTACATGGGATATCTGATGGCGTTCGACAAGCTGCATCCGATTCCGCGCCGGGTGGCCGACCTCGACATGGTGCGGCTACTGTCGGACCCAGGCGTGTCGGAGGCGGGAGCGGTCGTCGACCACCTGATCCGCCGCTTCCTGCGCGTCGAGCTGAGCGGCGCCGACCGCGCGGTGCTCGTCGACTTCCTGCGCGACGAGCTCGGGGGCGACCGGATCGAGTCGGATACGCCGCAGACCGAGGCGGCGTTGCGCGCGTTGCTCTATCTGATCCTGAGCACGCCGGAGTATCAACTGGCCTGATTCCAAGAGCAGGTGAAGGGCCGAAGAGACACGCGGGCGGCTCGCCGTGGAGCCGCGAGAGTTGGGGGACAACGATGGCTCGATTCAAGTGTGGATGCTCGCGGCGCGACTTCCTGATCAAGGGCATGTACGGCCTCGGCGTCGGCGCGACGCTGCCCGTGCTGCTCAACCGGACCTCGGCCGCGCTGGCGGCCCAGGCGCTCGAGGGCACGAGCATGGAGACGAGCCCGGAGCGCATCCTTGTCGTGGTGGAGCTCTCCGGCGGCAACGACGGCCTGAACACGGTGGTCCCCTTCGGCGACGACGAGTACTACCGGGCGCGGCCGACGATCGGGATACCCCGGTCCGAGGTCATCGAGATCGAGGACGGCTACGGGTTCCACCCGTCGCTCGTCGGATTCGAGCGCCTATACAAGGACGGCGAGATGGCGGTCGTGCACGGCTGCGGCTACGACAACCCGAGCCTGTCGCACTTCTCGTCGATGGGCTACTGGCATACCGGCGTGCCGAACGGCGGGGAGGCGTTGGGCTGGCTCGGGCGGCTGGCGGACGGCGCCTACGACCACGACGCGCAGGGCAACCGCATCGTGAACATCGGGACCCGGCAGTCGCTGGCCGTTCGGAGTCGCCACCACTCGCCGCTCGTGTTCAACGATCCGCGCACCTTCCGCCGTGAGGGCGCCGAGAGCGAGAAGAACGCGCTCGCCAGCATGACCGCCGATGGAGCCCGCGGCAACGCGACCCTGGAGTTCCTGGCCGGGACTGCGCAGAACGCGGCGGAGAGCTCCGATTTCGTGCGGCAGGCCGCGGCCGCCTACCGGACGCCGGTCGACTACGGCATCGGCGGGTTGTCGGGCCAGTTGCGGCAGGTGGCCTCCTTGATCCACGCTGAGATGCCGACGCGCATCTATTACGTGTCGTACCAGGGCAACTCGTTCGACACGCACGTGCACCAGGCGGATCCTCACGCGCGGCTCCTCGCCTACACCGCCGACGCCGTGCGCGGCTTCACCCAGGACCTGAAGCGGATCGACCGGGCCGACGACGTGTCGATCGTGATGTTCACGGAGTTCGGACGTCGCGTGGAGGAGAACGGCAGCCTCGGCACCGACCACGGTACGGCGACGCCGATGTTCATCGTGGGCAATCACGTGAAGGGCGGGCTCTACGGCAGGCATCCGAGCCTGACGGATCTCGATGACGGCAACCTCATCAAGACCACCGACTTCCGCCGCGTCTACGCGACCATGATCGAGGAGTGGCTGAAGTTCGACGGTTCTCCGGCGGTGCTGAAGGGATCGTTCGACCCGCTCGGCGTCTTCGCGTAACGGTCCGCGCTCTGTCGGGGCGGGGCAGGTCCCCGCCCCGGTTCCACCTCGTTCGCTCAGAGCCAGCGTTTCGTCTTCTCGAGCAAGGTCGTGCGCTTCAGGCCCAGTAGTTGCGCGGCCTGCTGCTTGTTGCCCCCGGTGCGCTCGAGCGCGTCGCCGATCAACGTCCGCTCGATGCGCTGCAGGTGCTGCTGAAGGTCCAGCCCGGTCTCCGGAAGCGAGATCGCGGGGTCCAGCGGCCCTTCGACCGCGGCCTGTATCTCGCTCGGTAGATCGGTCGTCTCGATGTGGGACCGCCCCGGACTGAGGGCCAGCGCGCGCTCGATGGCGTTCTCGAGCTGCCGCACGTTGCCCGGCCACTTGAACGCCATCATCCGGCGCATCGCGTTCTGCGAGACGACGACGCCCCGGCGCGGCGGGGTCTGCGCCGCCCCTATCCGCTCGACGAAGTCCTGGACGAGCAGCGGAATGTCTTCGCGACGGTCGCGTAGCGGCGGCAGGTGTATGGGAATGACGTTCAGCCGGTAGTACAGGTCTTCCCGGAAGTGCCCCTCCTCGACCAACCGCACGAGATCGCTGTTGGTCGCGGCGATCACCCGGACATCGACCCGCCGCGTCTCGTTGCCGCCGACGCGCTCGAACTCGCGCTCCTGCAGGGCGCGCAGCAGCTTGGCCTGCAGGCTCGTGCTCATCGTGCCGATCTCGTCCAGGAACAGCGTGCCCCGGTGCGCCTGCTCGAGCCGCCCGGGCCGGCTGGTGAACGCACCGGTGAAGGCGCCCCGCACGTGTCCGAACAGCTCCGCCTCGAGCAACGTGTCGGGGATGGCGCTGCAGTTGATTGCCACGAGGCGCTGGTGGCGGCGCGGGCTGTTGTGGTGAATCGCGCGGGCTACGAGCTCCTTGCCGGTACCGGTGTCACCGGTGATCAGAATGGTGCTCGTCGTCCCGGCCACGGTCTCCAGAAGCTGGAACAGATCACGCATCGGGCGGCTGCGTCCGACGATGCCCTCGAACCGATAGCGCTCCTGGAGCTGCGAGCGGAGGTACTCGTTCTCGGACTTCAGCCGTCGCTGCTCCAGAGCCGTCGACAGGATGTGCAGCAGGTGGTCGAAGGGGAACGGCTTCATGACGAAGTCGGTCGCGCCGCGCTTGATGGCGGATACCGCGTCCTGCACCGTGCCGTAGCCGGTGACGACCACCGCGACGATCTCGGGGTAGTGCTCGAGGGCGAGCTCGACCACCGCCGCGCCGTCGATGCCGGGCAGGCGCAGGTCCGTGATGAGGACGTCGAACGCGAACTCGGCCAGCAGTTCCTGGGCCGCTTCCCCGCTCTCGGCTTCCGTTACGTGGTAGCCGTGCTCGACGAGCCGCTCCGCGGTCGCCTCGCGCAACGGCGCCTCGTCCTCAACGAGGAGCAGGTGCCGTTCTTGTTCTGCCACGGTGGTACAACTCGCGAGGAAGGTGTCGGTATTCTGACGCTCGGTGGGGGCGCCGGTCAAGGCGCAAACCCTGCGAAAACGGCGCATTTCTTGTCGGCCGGTGCGCCCGCTGGGAAATTTGCCGCCCCGTTGCGCCGCTTGTGTCAAGGCATTGACGGTCGATCGGGATCGGCCGTCAACGTGGTGACGGTCTGACCGCCGTCCGCACCCGACGGCTGGATTCTACCCACAGCCCAAGATCCGTGTAACCCACTGATTTAATAGATGGTTACATGTAGACGCGCAGACTTGCGGAAACGGTGGAGCATGCGTTCTTCGTGTTGGCACGGTCATTGCCTTGAACCGGGGCATGGAGAACAACACGCGTACCAAGGCACAGCAGGAACGCATCGAGGCGGGCGTACCGTTCGTCGGTGCGATGGCTCGGCGTCTGGCCGCCTCGATGCCGCACTCGATCGATCTCGGCGATCTCGTGCAGGACGGGATGATCGGCCTGATCGATGCGGTGCGACGATTCGACGAGAGGCGGGGCATCAAGTTCGAGACGTTCGCCGAACGGCGTGTCCGCGGCGCCATGATCGACGCACTGCGGCGGGGCGCCTGGCCGCGGGGGATCCGGCGCGTGCGGCGCGAGCTCGAGGCGGCGCGGCAGAAGCTGCGCAACGAGCTCGGCGGTGAGCCGTCGCTGGCCGACCTCGCGAATCACATCGGGACGGACGAAGCGGCGCTCGGCCGCACGATCAACCGGATCAACGTCATCGAGTCGACCTCGCCGCTGGCGACCGCCGACACCGTCGAGGGCGTGGATCTGCCGCCGGTGCTGACTCCGTCCGAGTCGCCGACCCCCGACAAGGTGTGCGAGGAGACGGAAGTCAACAATCGCGTGCGCTCGGCCATCGCCGCTCTGCCGGGTCGTGAACGCAGGATCATCGGACTCTACTACTACGGCGACGCCACGATGAAGGATATTGGCGCCGAGATCGGCGTGAACGAGTCACGGGTCTCGCAGCTTCACGCCCGGGCGATCCGGAAGCTGCGCGAGCAGCTCGCGCCTGACCTGGCGCCGGAGCAGTTCAAGGGGACGCTGGTCGCGGCGGGGAGTCGGACGCTTCTGCATGCGAGCTCGAAGATGAGGATGGCAAAGGCAGACCTCCGGCCAGCGGCTACGGCGCAGGCAACGGCCGCTCGGTAGCCGTCCGTCAGGCGCTGACTTCGCGCGCCGCCTGCAGGAGATCGGCCAGTCGAAACGGCTTCCGCAGCCAGCGACAGCCGCTCTCCTGGAGGAACGCTTCGGCGTCGGCCGCCACGATGTCGCCCGTCACGAATACGATCCGCCGCGCAAGCCACGGCACCGTGTCGGCGATCGCCCGGTGGAATGCCTGTCCGTCGAGGCGCGGCATCTTCAGATCGCAGATCACCAGGTTGTACGTCCGACTGCGTGCGTGTTCGAGCGCCGTCTGACCATCCGCGGCGCGGTCGACCAGAAAGCCCGCGTCCGAAAGGGCGTCGCGGACCGCCTCCGCGAGAGCCGGCTCCTCCTCGACCAGGAGCACCGCGGAACCCCGCCCGACAACCGGTTGCGGCCGCGGTACGGACGAGGCCCGGGGCCGCGGCAGGCCGGCGGCAGTCGGCAACCGCACGTAGAACGAGGCGCCGTGCCCGGGCGTCGACTCGATCTCGAGTTTGCCGCCGTGATCCTCGACGATCCTGCCGGCGACCGTCAGTCCGAGCCCGGTCCCCGTCCCGGCCGACTTCGTCGTAAAGAAGGCGTCGAAGATCCGTGGCCGCACATCGTCCGGAATGCCCGGACCGTCGTCGTTTATCTCCAGGACCACGCACCCGCCGGCAGCTTCGTGCCAGGTGCGGACGATGAGGGTCCCCCGTCCGCTCGCCGACAACATCGCCTGCTCGGCGTTGATCACCAGGTTCAGGAGAACCTGCTTGAGCTGGTGCGCGTCGGCGAACACCTGCGGGAGCCCCGTCGCCAGCGCGTCGATTGTCGTGATGTTCGAGACCCGCTGATCGTACGTCCGGAGTGACAGCGTCTCGCGGACCACCAGGTTCAGGTCCACCATCCCCCGCGTCGTGTGGTGCTTGCGCGAGAACGTCAGCAGATTGCGGACGATCTTCGCGGCGCGTTCGGACTCGCTCAGGATGGTCGTGATCCCGCGCCTGGTCAGCGCGTCCACCGAGCGCCCGGCGAGGCGTTCCGACCAGGTCAGAATCGTGGCGAGCGGGTTGTTCAGCTCGTGGGCGACACCGGATACCGTCTGGCCGAGTGCCGCCAACTTCTCGTACTGCAGCAACTCGTGATACACGCCGCGGCCATGGTCCTCCATCTTGCGCCGCTCGCTCACGTCACGCAGCAACGCCCCGACGCGCGCCGGTTCGGTTTCGCCAGGAACGGCAAGGTGTGCGTTGACCTCGACCCAGATCGGCTTGTCGTCGGCCCGTCGCAACCGGAGCAGGTAGTCGGTCACGGCGCCGTCGCGCGTCAGTCGCTGGACGAACGCCTGCCGCGCCTCCGGATGGACGAACCGGTCGTCGTCGAAGGGGCGGATCTCGCGATCATCCACCTCCGGCGGGAAGCCGAACATCAACTTCAGGTGGGGATTGGCGCCGAGGGTCACTCCATCGCCCCGGTGCGGCAGCGTGCCGAGATAGATGCCCTCGTGGGTGGTCTCGAACAGTTCGGCGAGCGCAGCGTGCAGATCCGCGCGGGATGTGTGTCGGGCGGCGCTGGACGACACCGTCGATTATTCCAACCGCGCGGCGGCCCGCCAGAGTGCAGTCCGCCGATCTGGCGGCAAGCGTCCTGTGGCTTTAGTTGGCCGGCGCCGGGGCCGGCGGAAGCGGGGTCGGCGTCTGTCGTTCGTAGGCGGCGTACGTGGATTCGACCGCGTCCCGAATATCCTCGACCCGTGCGCCGGAAGCCCGAAGCTGCATTGCGTGAACTGCAACGTCGATGCAGACGATGCAGGCCATGCCGTGGGTGTCCCACTCGCGGACGCTGCCGTCCGGATTGCGCGACTGCACGAAACAATCCGCGTTGCGCTTGTGGCCCCGCGTCTCGCACCCGCAGAAGCAGGGCACGTACTCGAGCACGTGAGGATTCTGGGCCGCGAAGATGTACGCGTCCCGGATGGCCTGCGGCGATCGCGGGACGAGGTTCGACACCAGGGGCAGCGGTGGCAGCGGCGCGTCGGCTGGCGGGATTGGGGTCGGCTCACCCGCCGGTGGAGGAGCCGGCCGATCCGGGGTCGGTGCTTCCTCTTCGCCCGCTTCGGACGCGACGGAGGCCACATCGCTGTCCGGGGGGTCGCCGCCCGCTGGAAGCAGAACCAGCGCGGCCGCGGCAACCACCACGACCAGACCGCCGATCAGGATCCAAGGAGGTCCGCCGCCTGCCGGCTCCTGCTGGGGAGCCGGCGCTTTCGACACACGTGCTCTCTTGCGCCCACCCATAGGCTGATTCTAGCACGCGGTGCGGCCGACGGGGCCGTCAACGTGTGCCCAGAGCGAAGGTCATGGTGCCGTCGATGACGATGTCGTCGCCGACCCGCGCGACACCCTTCAAGCGGCCCATCCGGCTGCGCAGGCGGACGACCTCAGCCTCGATCACCACCACGTCGCCCGGATGTACGGGCCGCAGGTAGCGGACGCGCTCGATGCCGGTGAAGAACGGCAGCTTCTGGCGGTTCTCCGGTTTGGCGAGAATCAGGATGGCGCCGACCTGCGCCACCGCCTCGGTGAGGATGGTCGGCGGAAGGACCGGTGCTCTCCCGCGCCGGTCGGAGAGGTACCGCTCGTTCAGGGAGACGTTCTTGATGCCGACGATGCGCTTGTCGGGCTCGAACTCGATGATGCGATCGACCAGCAGAAAGGGGTAGCGGTGCGGAAGGATGCGTTCGATGGCCGCGTTGTCGAGCGGTAGCGTCAGGCCGGTGGTCACGTGGGGAAGTATATCGTCCGCCGGCCGTTGCGGAAGCCGCGCACGGAAGGAGAGAGGCCGCAACGGAGCGTCAGTGCCCGACGATACGGGATGCGGCGATGCCAGCGCCTGCCTGTGATGGTTGCATCCCGCACGCTCCGTGCGGCCACCCTTCACTTGAGCAAAACGCGTGCCGATTCTGTTTGGTCTGCAAAACCCCGAGAACTCGGCCCTGTCCGTGCGGGTACTCCGGCGCAAGCGTCCTGTTTCCCGACCGGGGCGACCTCTGGAAGGGTCGCCGAGGGCCGTTACGCCTGGGTGTCCTCGACGGGAGTGCTCGAGGGGTCGGCGGCGACGAGGGTGGCCAGTTGCGCGGCGAGGATGGTCGCCGTCGACTGAACGATGTCGCTGGTTTCCCACCCGTCGTTCACTTCCAGTGTCATGACTCCGGCCCGATCCTCCGCAGAGGCGAGCGGGGCCACGATCGCACCGGGGGTGTCTGCGTCGCCGGGAATGACGTGCATGCGTTCGTCGCGGTAGGCGGCCGCCGTTACGTTGTCGCTGTCGCAAGGGATCGTGCCCAGCCGCGCCAGCGCCGCCGCTGGATATCCGTGGGCGATGGCCGGCCGGAGCGCGTTGCCGGTGCGGTCACGGACCCATACGATGACGCAATTCGCGTTGAGCAGTTGTGCAGCACGCGCGAGAAGGGGCGATAATTCCGCCGCGTTCGCGGAGCGGCCCAGATCCGTACAGAGATCCGCAGCCAGCCGCAGGTCCGGCACCGGCGTGGTCGAGTGAGCGTCGCTAGCGGGACCGGCCGCGGTTGCCCGAGCGCCTTCCTCGGGTTCCAGGTCGAGGAACAGTCGTCCTTCGGGCGGCGCCGGCTCCCGAACGGCGTCGGTCGCCCGATCCGCCGGCGAGGTGTACTTGACGGCCGGTCGCTCGGTCGGGAACGGGGAGAGCAGAAGCGCGAACAGAACGCCGGCCCCCAATGCGCCGCCCAATCCGATGAGTTGCGACTGTTGCTGACCGGCGGCCGCGGCGTCCCGGGCCTCGCGCTCGATGAGTCGCGCGCGCTCGACTTGATCGGCCGCGGCACGGCCCAGCTCGATCCCATCGGCGAATATGAGATCCGACGCCATCGATTCCTGGCCGGCCGCTGCGTGGTCGCGAGCTCGCTCGTCCATACGCAGCAGCGCCTCTACTAGGGAGGCCGCCTCGTCGAGCGCAACGGCCGTGGCGGGCAGAGTGGACACTGAGGACAGGTCCGCCAAGTCGGCCGTCACCTCCTCTATCCGCGTCGCAACGTCGGCCACCCAGTAGGCCCGATCCTGGCCCGCGGCGACGTATGCCTGCTGGGCGGCGCGCAGCTCGACGAGCGACAGCACGAGCCCCCACGCGCGGGCGTCGAAGGCGCGCCCCGCCTCGCGCGCCTGCGCGATCCGCTGGCCCGTGAGAAATGCGTAGAACCCCGCCGTGATACTCACGCCGAGCACGGCGACGAGCGCTGCCCTGAGCCAGATCCGACGCATGAATGGCCCTACTATAGCACCAGCCCTTCACCAGGACCCCGAGAGAGAGACGGGGGCCCAGCGCCGCGAATCGACCGATACAGTACCCGTCACGATGGACGCAGGCATCATCATCAACCCGGTGGCCGGCGCGCGTCGCCGGCACACGGCCGAGGTTGCCGTCCGCCTTGCCCGGGCCGCCTTGCGGACGTGCTCCATCGACGGCGACGTGCGGGTCACGGAACAGCGCGGGAACGCGAGGGCGCTCGCTCTATCGATGATCGCCGCCGGCGCGCGAACGGTCGTGGCCTGGGGTGGCGACGGCACCATCAACGAAGTGGCGGCGGAGGTGGCGGCCGCGGGGGCGACGCTGGGCGTGGTGCCCGGCGGATCCGGGAACGGGTTCGCGCGCGGCCTGGGTCTCGAGCGCCGCGCCGAGGCCGCCCTGCGAACGGCGTTGTCCGGACCCGTTCGTGCAATCGACACCGGGAGAATCGACGGCCGAATCTTCGTCAACGTCGCCGGGATCGGTTTCGATGCGCACATGGCGGCGGTATTCAACCGGCTGTCGCGGCGGGGCGCAGCGGCGTACTTCCGGGCGGGCGTCCGCGAGTTGCGCGCGTACCAGGCGGCCACCTACACCGTCCGCACCGCGGAGGAGACCTTCACCATGCCCGCGTTCCTGGTGGCGGTCGCGAATTGCCGCGAGTACGGCAACGGCGCCTTGATCGCGCCCCAGGCGCGTCCGGACGACGGCGTGCTGGAACTCGTCTGCATCCCGGCCAGACGGCTGCCCTGGCTGTTCTTCCAGTCGTTCCGGCTCTTCGCGGGCACGATCGACCGGCTGCCGGGGATTCGCCGCGTTTCGGGGCCGGCGCTGGAGCTGGCCGCCGACCGGCCGCTCGCGTTTCACGTCGACGGCGAGGTGTACGCCGGGGGACGTTGCCTGCGCGTCCGCGTGGATGCGTCTTCGCTTCGGGTGCGCGTGCCGCGGGTCAGTCGGCGCTGACGCCGGCCGCGGCTCGGTCGCGAACGTGGAGAATCGCGTAGGCCGGCAGACCGATGGCCTCGAAGCGCTCCATGACCTCGCGTGCGGGCGAGACCCCGAGATCCTCCGCCTGGAACTTGACCTTGACGTAGTCGTCGAGCGCCGCCTGCACCCCGGCGGCCCTGAGCGTCGTCCGATCCATGGTCAGACAGTTCTTGCACCAGGTCGCCCAGATGTCGACGAGCACCGGCTTGCCCTCGGTCTCGGCGGAGGCCAGCCCCTGGGCGAGCGACGGGTACCAGCCTTCGCCGACGAGCTCCTGCACGCTCTCGGCGACCAGGTCGGGATCGACCCACCGCTGGCTGAACAGGCCGTAGGACAGGTACCCGTAGTAAACGGCCGTGCCCAGAATGAAGACACCGAACGCCTGCTTGACCCGCACCATCCAGGGCCCGGGCTTCGGCATGAACGTCAGTCCGGCGCCGGCGATAGGCCACGGGATGGCCATCCCTACGCCGAGCACGAACGGCAGAGCGAGCGCGAGCGTGGTGCCGGTGCCGTACAGATTGCTGGAGAAGACGATTACCTGGATCACGACCGGCGCGACGCAGGCGCCCGCGAGCAGCGCCGCCACGCCGCCCATGCCGAACGCCAGCAGGAACGAACCCCGCCCGGAGGGCCCGCTGGCGAGGCGGCCCTGGAAGCGCGAGAAGTCGATCGTGATGATGTCGAACATCGCCAGGGTCAGCACGACGAAGAGCAGTGCGATACCCAGGTTGAACCAGGGCGAGGCGTTGATCGTCCCGAAGGTGCCCGCGGTCAGAATCACGCCGAGACCGAGCACGCCGTACACCAGCGCCATGGCCAGGCCGTAAGCGCTGCCGAGCGAGAAGCCGCGCAGCCGGGAACCGGCGCGGGCCCCGGCGCCGATGATCGCCAGATTGATCGGGATCATGGGCAGCACGCAGGGCGTCAGGTTGAGCGCGAGTCCGCCGATCAGGATGAGGGCCAGGATGGCCATCGGGCCGCGTCCCTCGAACCAGCCCTGCTCGGCCTCGCCCGACTCGGCGCGCCGGATGAACTCGATGAACTGCTCCTCGTTCAGGTAGCCGCCGGTGGTTGCCGCGACGGTGAACCGCTCGAGCCGCGCGAGCACGTCGCTCTCGTCGACCGGCTCGGCCGGGGCCGGCGGCGAAGCGGCGCCCGGCGGATCGGCGGCGCCGGCTGCCGTGAAGGCCATCCGTTCGAACAGCTCGGTCCTAGTGACCGTGCGCGCCTGATCGGCTGGTGCGACGCGCACCTGGAACGACAGTCTGGCGGTCGCCGGGATGTAGCACATGCGTTCGTCGCACGCCTGGTACCGGAGTGAGGCCGGGACCTCGTAGTCGCCCGGCGCGAGGTCCGGATCGATGGCCAGAGCGACGCCGATGGCGAAGGCCTCCTCGAAGACGGCGAGCGGCTGTTCCGCGCCCTGCTGCTCCAGCATGACCGGCTCCGGCCAGGCGAGGCCCTCGAGCGCGATGCCGGCGGGCGGCTCAACCGTGAGCACGGTGGGAATCAGAAAGTCCTCGAGCGGCTCGTTCGAGTTGACGTGCAGACCGCTTCCCGCGGGCTGGAGCCGGGCGTCGAGCGCCACCCGATGCGTGACGCCGGCGTGCGCCACGTCGGTCTCGGCCACTGGCGCCACCTCGATCGAGATCCGTCCCGGTTGCGCCACGGCGTCGTGCGGTGTTCCGAGCGCCATCGCGCCAGCGGCGCCCAGCGACCAGAGTACCCGACGCACGCTGCTAGTCCAGGTCGACAAGCGCTCCTCCATCCTCGTTGACCTCCACGTCGCGCAGTCGACCACGGAGCGGCACCCGCACCTCGGTCACTTCGCCGGCGACCGGAACGACCAGCCTCTCGCGGTCGTTCCCCCGATAACGGAGCGTGACGGTGATCGGCACCTCGAACAGCTTGCCCCGCTGCTCGAACCGCAGCACCGCTTCCCCGCCGCCCGAGCGGTTCGCCGAGCCCGACTCGGTCCGGTACGTGAACTCGATGTCGGGCAGGTCGTCCTCGTGAATCCAGCGGTCGAAGAACGTCGTGAGCGATCGCCCGGACTCGGCTTCGAACGCCCGGATCAGGTCGTCCGTCCCCGCTTTTCGGAACCGCATCTCGTTGTAGTACCGGCGGATCCCACCGAAGAACGTCTCGTCGCCGACGAGGCGCCGCAGCATATGCAGCACCATCGCCCCCTTGTTGTAGACGAGCGCCCTGAACACCCGGGGCTCTTCCTCGATTCGTCCCAGGCGGTTGCCGAGATACACCGGGCCCTGATCCGAGTGCCGCAGGCTCCACCGCCGCATCTGCCCGAGCACGTCGGAGAAGACTTCCGGGCCGTTGCGGTGCTCGGCGTAGAGTGCCGCGAAGTACTGCGCGAGGCCCTCGCTCAGCCACTGCTCGTGGTAGTTCTTCCATCCGACCGCCTGTCCCCACCACTGGTGCGCGAGCTCGTGGGCCAGGAAGAAGGCGGGATACGAACTGAAGGCGACGGGATCGGTGCGCCACGACATCATGACCCCGGGCGGCAGCGGCAACGGCTGATTGAGGACCGCGAAGTACGCCGGACTGTGTCCGCCGGGCAGGATCGCGTCGGTCAGGGCGAGGGTGAACGTGGGGTACGGCACGTCGCCGACGAGCGACGCATAGAAACCGAGGATGTCCGTGGCGTCGTCGTAGTAATCGTCGACCCGATCCCGGGTGCGCTCGTTCGACTCCACGGCCAGCCGCACGCTGTCGTAGGACACGCCGCGCCGCACCGTCCCGGCCGTCCCCGGGGCCGCATCCAGCGTCACCATTCCCGCACTGCCAGCAACCGGCGTGAACTCGCTGATCACGCAAGAGAGATACCGCGCCGGCTGGAGCGTGACGTACCGGTAGCGCCGTGTCCCGGTGGCAGCGTTGCCGGGCGGTGTCGATACGGGCGGGCTGTCGTCGGTCGGCTCGCCGCTCGCGATGACGCCGTAGTCGGCCGGCACCGTCAGATCCATCGTCGCCGTGGCGTAGTCCGACGTGCCGGCCCGCGGATACCAGTGGATCGAGTTGCTGTAGATGTAGCGGCGCGCGCCGATGCCGAAGAGCGCGGGTACGCCGACGGAGTCGAGTCCGAACCCCCGCCGGCCCATCCAGTTCTCGTCGAGCTCCTGGGCCTCGAGCAGCCCGGAGTACTCCATCTCGATAGTGAACTCGGCGCCGACGGGAGGGACGCCGCTCGGGAGGCTGACGACGACGTTGTCCCGGCCGCGCATGCGAAAGAACAGCAGCGGGCCCAGCTCGTTCGAGACGACCGAATGCACGTCGAGGTCGTCCGCGAGGCGCAGGGTCAGCGATGTCAGGTTCGGTCCGGTGACGCGGACGGCCAGTCGGGTCCGGCCCGTGATGAAGCAGCCGCGCAGCCGGGGCTGCGCGCGCATCGACTCGCGCGCCACGCCGGCGGGCTGGAAGGACGCCGCGATCTGGTAGTCGAGCACGTCGTAGGCGACGCCGTCGTCATCGCTGTAGTAGCGACCCTGCACGGCGCGTTTCCGCGCCGACGAGTAGAGGGCGATGATGCGCTGGCTCTCCCGCTCGTAGAGAGACACGTCCTCCGGTTGGTTCGCGGATTGCGCGAAGGTCAGTGTGCCGTACCGGTCGGTCTGCATCTCGGCGATGAAGTCGCCGCCGCCGGGTGTCAGCGACCAGGCCTTGTCACTGAGGTCGCTCAGGTCGATCCCGAACGACAGGGGTGCGAACTCGTCGAAGACCTCGCGGGCGCGTTCCAGCTCCCCGCGGTCGACCGCACGCTCGCGCAGGCCGTCCATCGAGACCCGCGTCGCGAACCGCGCAGGGTTCAGCCGCACGAACGCCGCCGAGAGATCCGCCTCCAGCGTCTCGCGATCGGTCAACAACCGAACTTGTCCCCGCTCGGCCTCCGGGGTGGGCGAGAACGTGAGGACGCCGTCACCGAGAAGCACCATCGCGGTTACCCCGCCCGCGTTGGTCTGGGCGACGAAGACGCGGCCCCGCTCCATGTGCAGGGTCATGTCCTCGCCGGCGATCACCAGGTTCGCCGCGTCGTACGCCACGTCGGGGTTCAGCGTGAGGTTGAGGAGTCCTTCGACGGCGTCGGCGCGTTCCTGCCCGGCGATCCGCCAGTCGCCCGGGCGATCGGCGTCGGCGTCGTCCCGCACGACGTCGATGGTCCAGGTCTGAAGCCGGCCCGCAACGCCGCGTTCCGTGAACACCTCGACGGTCAACTCGTAGCCGGTCCTCTCCGCCTCCTCGTCGAGCGGGCGGACGAAGCGCCCCCGGGCAGCCGCCTCCTGCACGTTCTGCCTGAGCGCGTCGGCGGCGAAGGCGCGGGCCGCGGTACGGTCGGCGTCGTCCGCCAGAAGGTCCATGTAGGCCTCGAGGTCGGACGTCCGCGCCGCAGTCTCGAGGCGGGTGACCAGCGGGTCGAAATCCGCGATGGTCGTCGTCTGCGCCGCGGCGCCGGCTGTCGCCAGCGACAACGCGCCGACCATCGCACCCATACCGGCGCGCGAGCGGATCATGAGCTACTCCGCGAGGAAATCCGCGGTGAACGTCTCTATGGCGTCGTAGAAAGAGTCGAGCTCTGCCGGCGGCGCCAGGAACACGATGCGGAAATAGCCGTCGGCGGGCGCGGTGCCGAAACCCGAGCCGTACACGCACAGCAGGCCGGTGGCGCGCAGCAGGCCGATGACGTAGTCTTCGTCCGTGCGGCCCGGAGGTAGCTCGACCTTCGGCATTGCATAGAAGGCCGCCGCCGGGCGCACGCACGAGATGCCGTCGATCGCGTTGAGCCGGCGTGTCGTCACTTCCGCACGTTCGCGCAGGGCGCGGAGGAACGCCGCCTGGTGTCCCTTGTCCCCGTTCAACGCCGCGGGGATCGCGTACTGCATCGGCCCTACGCTGCAGATGCGCCCGTCGGCCATGTCCTTGATCGCGGCGAGCACGCCGTCGAGACGCGTCCCGCTGCCCACGGCCATCCAGCCGGCGCGCCAGCCCGGCGCGAGATGCGCCTTCGACAGCGACGAGAACGAGATGACCGGCGCGTCCGGGTTGTACGACCCGAGCGGCGCCACGCGGCCGTCGTAGGCGAGGTCGGTGTAGCCCTCGTCCGAGATCAGCACGATGTTGTAGCGTTCGGCCAGATCCAGCAGCCCGAGGCGGTTCTCGCGCGTGTAGACGGCGCCCGTCGGATTGTTGGGATCGATCACCACCAGCGCCCGCGTCCGCGGCGAGATCAGGCTCTCGACATGCGCGAGGTCCGGCTGCCACCCGCGCGCCGGATCCGTTCGATAGTAGACGGCCCGCGCCCCGAGCTTCGCCAGCACCCCGGTGTACAGGGGATAGGTCGGAACGGAGACCAGGACCTCGTCACCGTGATCCACGAGCACGCTCAGGGCGAGGTCGATTCCTTCGGAGGCGCCTGCGGTCAGCACGACACGGTCCGGCGATACGGCCAGCCCACGGGCCTCGAAATCCGCGGCGACCGCTTCCCGGGCTTCCGCCACGCCGGCCGCCGGCGTGTAGCCGTTGCGCCCGTCGCGCATCGCGCGCTCGACCGCTTCGATCAGGTGCGGCGGAGTCTGGAAGCCGAACAGGACCGGATCGCCGATGTTCAGGTAGCGGACGCGCTGCCCGCCGTCCTCCACCTTGCGGGCTTCGGCGACGATGCTGCGGATCGCGTAATCGAACGCGGCGCTTCGCTTCGCCACCGGTACGGTAAACGGCGCATCGACGACCATCTGTTGATGATACCGCAGCTTCAAGGCTGACAGCCCGTGGCGAAAGCCCCGCTGCATTCGAGCGGCGATGCATCCCGCTCGGGCTGCGTTGCTCCTCGGTCGAATATGCCCAATATGCTCCCTCGTCGCGCCTTGCCAAGCGGGCGCCTCGCCGCTCTCGGTGCTACGCGGGGTTCCACCACGGGCTGTTAGACTCCCGCGCATGGCGATCCGAACCGAGCTCTCGCTGCGGCTGCCGAACAGTCCCGGCGCCCTCGATCTGGTCTGCCGGATTCTCGGCGACGAGCGGGTCAACGTCATTGCTCTCACCGTCGAGCGCGGCGGCACGCTGCGCATGGTGGTGGACAACCCGCTGCGCGCGGCCGGGGCGCTCACCGAACGCGAGCATGCCGTCGAGCAGCGTCTCGTGCTGTTCCTGGCGGTGCCGAACGGACCGGGGGCCCTCGGGCGCGCCACAGGCCTGCTCGCCGCCGCCGACGTGAACATCGAGTACGCCTATGCGTCGGCGATCGAGAGCCAGCCGCTGGCGGCGGTCGTGGTCGGGGTGGAGGATGCCGAGCGGGTCGCCACGGCGGCCGGCGTCTAAGGCATTCCCGCTCGAATGCAACGGGGCCACCGCCGCGATCTGCTAATCCGTCGTCCGCGGGGCGATGGAGCCTTCGACGGCGTCGACGAGCTCCCGCAGCGAGGCCATCTCGTTCTCGGCCGCGTAGAGGATGGCGCGGATCTCCTGGAGCGAGGGCGTGCTCCACTCCTCGTCGTCGAACCGTACCTGCCCGCGCTCGTCGAAGTCGACGAGGACCGCATCCATCGGTTCCACGTAGAGACGCATGGTTTCCCTCAGTGGAGGCCGGCCTGTCCGCGCGTCATTCGCTGGGGGCTTCCTCAGGGGTCCGCGCCGGTGCTTCGGCCGGTTCGATCGAGAAGTGCAGGGTGTCGTCCGCCAACCCGATCCGGACCGTGCCGCCGTGCTCCAGCCGGCCGAACAGGATCTCGTCGGTCAGCGGATTGCGCACCTCGCTTTGCACGACCCGGGCGAGCGGGCGCGCGCCGTACGCCGGGTCGTAGCCCTTTCGGGCGAGCCACGCGCGCGCGGCGGGGTCGAGCGCGATGGCCACCCTGCGCTCGGCCAACTGCGACTCGAGCTGCAGGATGAACTTCTCGACGATCGTCTCCATGGTCACCGGCGCCAGCGGATCGAACGGCACGATGGCGTCGAGCCGGTTGCGGAACTCGGGACTGAAGATCCGCTCGATGGCCGCCTTCATCCGCCCCCTGGCCGTCGTGGCCTGATCGTCGCCGAAGCCGATCGGGGTCGCGCTGGCCTCGCGCGATCCCGCGTTCGAGGTCAGGATGAGGATCACGTGGCGGAAGTCCGCCCGCCGCCCGCCGTTGTCGGTCAGCGTCGCATGGTCCATCACCTGCAGCAGGATGTTGTAGACGTCGGGATGCGCCTTTTCTATCTCGTCGAGGAGCACGACGCTGTACGGGTGGGAGCGCACGGCGTCGACGAGCAGGCCGCCCTGCTCGAAGCCGATGTACCCGGGCGGCGCGCCGATCAGCCGCGCCACCGCGTGCTTCTCCATGTACTCGCTCATGTCGTAGCGGATGAACTCGTTGCCCAGGTGGATGGCGAGTTGCCGCGCGAGCTCCGTCTTGCCCACCCCGGTCGGGCCGGTGAACAGAAAGCAGCCGGCGGGATGGTCGGGCACGCCGAGTCCGGCGCGCGCCCGCTTGATGGCGGTGACGACGGTCGCGACCGCCTCGGATTGCCCGAAGACGACGCGCTCGAGCGCGTCGCCGAGCGTCCGCAGGCGTTCTCTGTCCGACGACGTCGTCTGCTTCTCCGGGATCCGCGCCATGCGGGCGACGACGCGCTCGACGTCGGCGATGGTCACCTCCGGCGGCTCCGTACCGTGCTCCCCCTCCCCTGCGGCCTCGGCCACCGTCCGCTGCATGCCGATCGCGGCGCCCGCTTCGTCCAGGATGTCGATGGCCCCGTCGGGGAGCCGCGCATCCCGCAGGTGGCGCTTGGCCAGCTTCGCGGCCGTGGGCACGGTCTCCGGACCGAACGTCACCCCGTGGTGCTCCTCGTAGCGCGACCGCAGCCCCTCGAGGATCTTCGACGTCTCGTCGACGGTCGGTTCCTCCACTACCACCTTCTGCAGGCGCCGCGCCAGCGCCCGATCCTTCTCGATGTGCTTGAACTCCTCGAACGTCGTCGATCCGATGACCCGTAGCTCGCCCGCCGACAGCAACGGCTTGATCAGGGTCGCCAGGTCCATCGTGCCACCGGTCGTCGCACCGGCGCCCACCGTCGCGTGCACCTCGTCGATGAAGAGAATCGGCAGCGGATGATCGGCGAGCGCCTTCGTGACCGCCTTGAAGCGTTCCTCGAAGTCGCCGCGGAACCGCGTCCCCGCCAGCAGCGCGCCGGTGTCGAGCGAAAACACCTCCGCGCCGGCGAGCCGCGCCGGGATGTCCTCTTCCGTCAGTCGGGCCGCCAGCCCTTCCGCCAGCGCGGTCTTGCCGACGCCCGCCTCGCCGACGAACACCGGGTTGTTCTTGCGCCGCCGGCAGAGGATCTGCATCGTCCGCTGCAGCTCCGGTGCCCGTCCGATCAGCGGATCGAGCGCCCCGGCGCGGGCCCGTTCCGTCAGGTTGACGGTGTAGGCGTGCAGCGGATCGCGCGCCGCGGCCTGACCTTCCTCGCCCGCGCCGGCCTCGGCGCCGTCCCCCCGCTTTTCGCGTTCGCCGTTGCCCGGCGAGACCTTGGCGATGCCGTGCGAAATGTAGTTGAGGACGTCCAGCCGGGTGATCCCCTGCGCGGCCAGAACCTCCGCGGCGTGCGTCTTCGGCTGCTGGAGGATGGCGGCGAGGATGTCGCCCGCCCGTACCTCGTCCTTGCCGGCGCTCTGTACGTGCAGCACGGCGGTCTGCAGCACGCGGCGGAAGGCGAGCGTCTGCGCCGGCTCGCCGTTGCGGTCGCGGCGGCCGGCGGTCTCCAACGTCCCGAGGAACTCGTCCAGGGTGTGGCGCAGCTCCCGCAGGTCGGCGCCGCAGGCGGCCAGGATCCGCTCCGCCTCGGTGTCGTGGGCCAGAGCGTAGAGGAGGTGCTCCAGGGTCAGGTGCGTGTGGCGTCGTGACATCGCCTCGCGGTAGGCGACGTTGAGAATCAACTCGAGGGAGGCGCTGAACATGCGGATGCCGTGGGACGTGCGGTTACCCGTCGCCCTCGATGGCGGCCTGCAGCGGGAACCCGCCGCGCTCGGCGAGCTGCCGGACCGTGTCGACCTTCGTCTCGGCCACCTCGTACGTGTAGGCGCCGCAGACCGCCCGACCCTCGGTGTGCACCTGCATCATCAGCCGGAACGCCTCGGCCGGCGTCTTCTGGAACACCTCTTCGACGACCGCGACGACGAACTCCATCGTCGTGTAGTCGTCGTTCAGCAGCAGGACGCGATACAGCTTCGGGGTGACGGTCCTGTCCCGAGTGCGCTCGAGCACCGCTCCGCCCGGCGTCCGGTCGTCGTCGTGCGCGGTCATGCCTGCGGTCGCCCGAGCGGGCTTCGTGGAGCCACGCTGCCAGAGTACCGGCACGCGTTTCGCGCGGTCAAGCGGCGCAGGGTCCGCGGGAACCGGACGGTAGGCGCGCCGGCGAGACGGTCACGCGAAGCGGGAGGGCACCATAGTACAATCCGGCTCCGATGGAGACGATTGCGCGCGGCATTGCGTATACCGACCTGATGCACCGCGGTCGACCGCGCATCATCGCGACCGCCGTCGTCCGGAGCGCCGCCGGCGTCGCGCTGATCGACCCGGGACCCACTTCCTGCCTGGAGACGCTGCGGGCGTCGCTCTCCGGGGCGGGCATCTCCATCGCCGACGTGCGCACGCTGCTGCTGACCCACATCCATCTCGATCACGCCGGCGCCGCCGGTTCCCTGCTGCGCGAGAACCCGGATATCACGGTCTACGTGCACGAGCGGGGTGCGTCCCACATGATCGACCCGTCGAAGCTGCTCGCCAGCGCCGCACGGCTCTACGGCGACGAGATGGAGGAGCTCTGGGGGCCCTTCCTGCCCGTGCCGGAGGCCAACGTGCGGGTGCTCGTCGGCGGCGAGCGGATCGAGGCGGCGGATCGCACGTTCGAGGTCGCCTACACGCCGGGACACGCTTCCCACCACGTCAGCTTCTTCGACCGGGACAGCGGCGTGGCCTTCGTCGGCGACGTCGCCGGGGTTCGCACCGGGCAGGCCCTGTTCGTGCTGCCGCCGACGCCCCCGCCCGACATCGACGTCGAGACGTGGAGGGAGAGCATCGAGCTCGTCCGCCGCTGGCGGGCGTCGACGTTGCTCGTCACTCACTTCGGCCCTCACGAGGACCCGGACGCCCACCTCGACGCCATGCAGACGCACCTGACCGCGATGACCGATATCGCACGGAAGTGCATCGAGGCGGGCGGCGACGCGTCCGCACAGGAGAGCCGCTTCGTCGACGCCATGCGCGTCTACATGGAGCGGCACATTCCGGCCGACGAGGCCGGTCTCTACGGCACCGCCGCGCCGCTCGACCAGTGCTGGCTAGGGCTCGCCCGCTACTGGCGCAAGCGCGGAGTGACCGGCGAGTAGAGCGATCGTTACAGGCCGGCTCCGTTGTCCTTCAGAATCCTCCACACCTTCTCGGGCGTGATCGGAATGTCGATGTGCCGCACCCCGAGATGCGCCAGTGCATCCACGACGGCGTTGGCGATCGCCGGCGGCGCGCCCACGGTGGCCGACTCTCCGACGCCCTTCGCGCCCAGCGGATGGTGCGGCGACGGGGTCACGGTCTTGTCGGTCTCCCACCGCGGCGTCTCCATCGCCGTGGGGACCAGGTAGTCCATGAAGCTCCCGCCCTGTATGTTGCCGCTCTCGTCGTAGCTGATCTCCTCGAGCAGCGCGGGCGCCATGCCCATCGTGAGGCCGCCGTGAATCTGCCCGTCGACGATCATCGGATTGATGATGTTGCCGCAGTCGTCCACCGCCACGAACCGGCGAATCTTCACTTCTCCCGTGCCGCGGTCGATGTCGACGACGCAGATGTAGCTGCCGAACGGAAACGTCAGGTTCGGCGGACCGTAGTACGAGACCGCCTCCAGGCCGCCCTCCATGCCGGGCGGGTGGTTGGTATAGGCGGCGAAGGCGATCTCCTGAATCGTCTTCGATTTCTGCGGCGCACCCTTGACCGAGAAGGTGCCCGGCGTCCATTCGAGGTCGTCCTCGCTCACCTCCAGCAGGTAGGCGGCGATCTTCTTCGCCTTGTCGCGGACCTTGCGCGCCGCCATCGCCCCGGCCGCCCCGGCCGTGGCGGACGTTCTTCTCGTGGACGGAGTCGAGGGAGACCTGTTCCAGGGGGAAGGTGGCCTCGATGAGGCGCTTGTCGCTCACGAGGACTGTCCCGACATGTGTTTGCGCCAGAGGTAGCTGGCGAACGAGGCGCAGGCGCCCAGCATGAACACCGCCTCGTCCTGGCCCACTTGCGCGTCGGTTCGGTCGAGCAACGCGTGACGAATGCCTTGTTCGTTCGACGTGTATCCGTACAGCTTGCTGAACGCGTCCTTGAGCGACGGATGCAACGCACCGCGTTGTTCGAGCACCGCCAGTGCGTGTTTCAGTAGCCTGGATGCCTTGGGATCGAGTTGGCGGGCTACGGACTCGACGGCGTGGATGCTCTCCCGAACGCTTCCCGGCCAGTCGCCGTCTTTGATGCACGCGGACGCGTTGCGCAGATGCACGACGCTGCCGTCGAGGCCTGCTTGTCGAAGTGTCTGGATGGCTTCGACAACCGCGTCTCCTTCCTCTGGCGTAGCAGCAGGCAGAATCGTCGGTGGCCGCTTGGCGTCGATGGTGTACGCCAGCCTGCATGCTGTGAACGTGCGTCGCATCTGCCTGATGAACCCGGACGGACATGACGGATGGCGCAAGACGAACTCGATCAGGTCGAAGACCTTGTTGAAGGGTCGCCTCTCTATGTCTTCTCGAAGACTTCGCCGGATTCGCGACGATTCGGGATCCCACTCGTCCAGAGGAGCATGGTCGAAATCACAATGCTTCGCCTTCAGAATCTCGTGCCAAGGTCCTGCGATCCACGGTCCGCCATCCAGTACATCCAGCCCCCCCCCCGTTGTGGTGGACCGACTGATGTGAGCAAAGAACAGGTTCCATATCTGCGTGCGGGCTTCCCGCGGCAACTCTTCCAGTCTCAGCTGAGCAGGAATCTCTTCGTATCCCTGTGCCTGCGAAAAACTGTGCGGCCCGTCGTCCACCCGCGAGACGTCATCACCCGGCGGGCGCGTCCTATGGGCCGTCCCGTCGTAGGACGTTCCCCGTGGCGGCGTGACAGGGGGTGGAGCCTGTGACACCGTGGCAGAGCGTCCCGCACTTCGCGGTCGTGCCCCGCGATTGGATTCGGGCTTGGAAGGGTCGCCGGAGTTGTCTGTCGACAGTGGCGCCTTAGCGGGATTGGCCACCTGCTCGGCGCGCTCGCGCGCGCGACGAGCGGCCCGGTGCATCGCCGTCTCCGCGCCCTGCATGTCCGGATCACGTTCTGCTTCAGTGGCGCCTTGGCGTTGGGTGCTCATGCTCGACTCCCCTCCGCGAGCAGTCTCGGAACGTCGCATGAATTGTCGTACACGGCCCAGGCATCGACCAGATCGCGGTAGATGTGCTCGAAGTTGCGCCAACCCGCATGGAATCGCCGCCGAACAACCGGCTCCGGCACGTCATGGCCTCCCTCCAACACGCGCTGTCGGACACGTGCGATCGCTGCCTCGGGCGTGGGCAGACCCAGGAAGAACAGCTTGACCCGGTAGCCCTGTTCCCGCCAGCGGGGAATCCGGCGCGCATGACCGCGACCGCTCAGTGTCGTCTCGAAGGCGAAGCTGCGGCCGTGCTGGGCGTGTTCCTCGATCTGTCTCAGCATCAGCTTGGCCGCCTGGACGGCGACCAGACTGGAACGAAAAGGGCTCAGCCCTGCCGCGATGAGATCGGCGTTGACGAAGATGGGGCAGTCGGCCTCGTTCGGCAGGAACTCGGTGGCGAACGTCGTCTTGCCGGCGCCGTTCGGTCCGGCGATCACGAAGACCCGGTTGTCGGCCGTCACGGTCAAGGCCCTACAAGAGCGTACCGCGGTACTCGGCGTCATCCTCGGGACGGTCGAGCGGCGCAGTTCCATGCGTGCGGCATCGTCTTGCGCCAGGCTGCATCTCACGCACCGAAGTCTCCCCGCAGGATGCGCTCCCACATTCGCGTCCGTTCCCGGTCGTCCCGTCGCGCTTCATGGACGTTCCGGCGGCGTCTCGATTCCCTCCACGTGGAGAATGGGACGATGCGGGTCTGGTCGTTCGTTCGCTTCGTTCGCTCGAACACGAACAGGGAGCGGGTCGATACCAGATCCGGCAGAAACGGGTCATGCGTGGTGACGATGTACTGGCTGTGCAGACCGTTGTACATGCGCGAGCGCACTTCCAGCATCCGGGCGATCATCGGTATCCGGCGGGGATGCACGCCGGTCTCCGGCTCCTCGACCGCTACGAGCGCCGGCGGCTCGACGACGGCGGTCAGCGCCGCGAGCGCGAGCAGGCGCAGCGTGCCCTCCGACAGCAGGCGCGCCGGCATCGTCACGCCGCCTTCGTTGAGCCGGAGCTCCACTTCACCGAGATCGTTCACTGCGATCTCGATGCCCTCGACCCTCGGTATCAGCTCGGTCAGTTCTCCTTCGACGCAGCGGAAGAGCTCGGGTTCGGCCTCCTTCGTGGTGTTGAGGAACGCTGCGAGTTCTTCTCCTGCCGGGCCGATGCGCCGCACTTCCTTCAGGGGGTTGGCCGCCCGCATCCGTTCCCGCGGCTCGAAGTAGAAGAACAGCCAGCTTTCCAGTTCGGCCCGCGCCGCGACGAGATGGGGGTGGTGCGGCGGATGGTGCGGCATCGACAGGACGCTGTGGTCCAGGAAGCGGTCGTGGTGCGTGACGTCCGCCCTGCCTTCGTGGCGCTGGTGGAGCTTGTCGCCCCGGCGCTCCAGGAAGGGCTTCCGCCGGCCCGCCAGCTCGCCCTTGCTGTTCAGGGCGGCCAGGTACTCGTCGGCGACGCGCAGAGTGCCCGACCTTGGCTGCATCTCGATCGCGATGCGGTAGCGCAGGTTTCGTGCGCTCACGCCACCGGGTTGCCTGCCTGATACCTGGGACGCCGCCTGGCTGCTGGAACCGCGCAGCTTCCGAATCTGTCGATTGACCCCGTAGACGACCGGTTCCGACAGCTCCAGGTCGGCCTCGATAGAGAACACCAGCCGCTCCTGTTCGACCAGGCCCTCGATGCCCTTCTTGCCGAGAGGGAACGACTCGATAGGCTTGCCGCGGTACGGGTAGTCGAACGCATCCTTGAGCGACCGGCTCGTGCCGAGCTTCGACAGCAACAGGAGCGCGTCGAGGAAGTTGCTCTTGCCGGAGGCGTTCGGTCCGAACAGCACCGTCAACGGTTCGAGCCGCACCTCGACGTCGGCCAGCGACTTGAAGCCCTCGATGTGAACGCGCTTCAGCATGCCGTGATTCCGGGATCGGCCGGGCTTCGGATCGTGACGGTGACCTGCGTCGCACTGTCCGCGCGAGGGATGTCTCGTCAAGCTGCGAACGGCACGATCTCCAACTCTATCGACCTGTCTACCCGGGACAGCAGTTCATCGACCTTCGCCATGACCGGATCCTCGATGAGGTACTCGATGCATCCTTCGCATTGCAGGACGGGCAGTTTCTTGACGACGACGATGGTGCGGTCGCTCACCTTCAGTGGAAGATCGGTCGTGGTACTGCGAAGCGTCGCGCCGCACACCAGGCACTTCATGGTTGCGGTCTCCTTGTCTTCATGTCGGATTCCCAATCGGTCGGACTTGGGCGGTACGAAGTGACGACACGTACGTTGTCGCCGGATACGTCCGCCGCGAAGAGCACGTGAAAGGCGTTCCCCGCCATGGCGGCCAGGACGAGGTAGCTCGGCAGGTACTTGTCGTCCGGATAAGCCTCCACCAGTTCGTACGTGTCGGTCGCCTCGCAGATGTCTCGCCGGGAAATATGGCGTCCGGCCAATCGCATGTTCACATGATACGTCCAGTAGACGCGGTGTTCCCGGACGCAATCGCACGATGAAGGCGAGCGGATCCTTGGGAACCGTGCGTTCCAGCGGTGCCGTCCCCCCGCGTCCTCATCGTTGGTTCCTGCTGTTTCCTGGGCGCCGGCGTTAAGTCAGATGCGACGATCCGGAAACAGGCCCGGCAGCCAGTGCGGCGCCAGCGTCGCGGGGAAGGCCAGCCGCAACGGCGCACGATGGCTCGCGGAGACCAGCGCCCCGCGTTCGACGAGTGCTGCGGTGACGCGCCTAGCCTGGCGCTCGCTGGCGTCCAGGATTGCCGGGACGTCGCTGCGCGGCAGCTCGCCGCGGAAGAGGACGGCTTCCAGCACCGCTTCGGCGCCGTGCGGAAGCGCGCCGGCGCGTGTGGCGCCGCCGGCCCACGTCAGGATGCGGTGCCGCAGACGGTCGGGCTGGACGAGCCGCTCCAGGAAGTCTACCTGGTCGAGGCAGACCTCCAGAAAGAACCGGGTGAACGCCGCCAGCGCCTCCTCGCTCAGGTTGCCGCGTCCGTCGACATCGTGCCGGCGCGGCAAGTCGCAGTCGGCCAGATGGCGCTTGTAGGCGCCTTCGTTCCGCGCCAGCCCACGGGCGACGGACCACACGCCTCCGGTCTCCAGGCTCTCCAGCAGCATGGCGTGGGACATCAGCCGCGCCACGCGACCGTTGCCGTCCAGGAAAGGGTGAATCCAGAGGAAGCGGTGGTGCGCCGCGGCGGCGCCGAGGATGGCGTCGGTTCTTCCGAGTCTGCCGTAGACCGCTTCGAAGCGCTGCAGGAAGCGGGGCAGCGCGCCGGGGCTGACCGGAACGTGCAGGCCCACCTGCACCAGCCGCGCACGCAGGCCGCCGGGCACGACTGCGGCGCTCGTCGCTGTTTCCGGATGCTCGAGCCGGAGCATCTCCTCCGGCAGGCGGGCGCAGAAGCGCCGATGCAGCTCGCACAGACCCTCGGCCGAGACGGCGCGGTCGGCCAGCCCGCCGTCGTCTATCCAGTGCTGCACGGCGATGTGCGCCGCGGCTTCCATCTGCAGGTTCCGCGTGCGCGGGTCGGCGCTGTAGTCGTGCCGCAGCGCCCGCTCGATGTCGACCGGGTGCGTGTCGTGCCCCTCGATCAGGTTGCTGTAGTAGCAGTTCATCGCCCGGACGAGATCGGCAAGGGCCGCCGACACGCCGTGGGGCAGGCTGCGGCGAAGCCCCGCCGCGCGTGCGGCAAGCTCGACGGCCAGGTCCGTCAGCGGGCCGCGGTGCGGCGACCCCTGCGCGAGCAGCATCGGTTCCATCAACGCGACTGACTCGCCGTCGTCTACCGCTGTGGCCGGTTCCATGGCCGGTTCAGCCGGCATACTCGGCATCAGCTATCGCATTGAGAGTAAGCGCTTTTCTCAATCCTATACCTCTCGCATCGTGGATTCCTGGCTGGGTGCACGGCCGGTTCCGAGGACCTTCGGCCTGGCGAGGGTCGTCCGCCAAACGCGTCCGTGTCAAATCCCGAGTCGATTGGTCGGGCGTAGTTGGATCCGGTTCAGGCCGGTGCGCATCTACAGGAGAGAGGGCGGATGAAGCCCGCCCCTTGGATGGCGACTCGATTCCCTCAGAGCCAACCTGCTATTTGGCAAGTGCCTGGTCCGTCACCGTGCCTTCCGGACGAACATCAAAATACCGTCCTGGGTGCAGACGACGGACAACCGCAAGCGGCCCTGACCGACGGACGGAACGATCCGCGATGCGCTGCACGCTACGGAACGGCAGCGCACGGCGCCCTTCACGCTGCGGTGGATTCCACGACGAGCTCGCGGCCGAGCAGCCTCAGTGCCTTGTGGAGCCGGTTGGCCGCGGTGGCGTGACGCGGGTCCAACATGCGGCGGACAACCTTGTCGTCGACACCGAGACGCCGGGCAAACGCAAGCCGCGACAAGCCGCTGTCCCGGAAGGCCAGCACCAGCGCCGCCTTGGCGGCCATCGTGGGTGGCACTGCGACTCGATGCTCGCCGGTGCGCCGGGCGCTGGGTGCAGGGATCGGATCGCCGTCGATGATGCGGCCTGCGATCGTTTCCTCCAGCGCGTCTGCGGCTTCGGTCAGCGCCTCGGCATCGTTCCTGCCCGAGGTCAGACACTCCGGCAAGTCGCGGAATGAAACCACGACCTCGTCGGAAGCGGTCCGGTGCAGGCTCGCCGGGTAGATGAAACGCATGGACGACCTCCGGAACACGAACGCTTACCGAACATCCCGGTCGGTGAGGCCCAACTGACGGAGCATGGCGGCCAGCAGTCCCGGGCCGAGTTCCTTGCGGCGATCCTTCACGATGGTCTTGCGATCACCGTAGTGAAGCATGAGATGGCTGCCTTTGCCGCGCTTCATGTCGATGCGGACCGGCACGCCTCGTTGTCGCCCGATTTCCACCACGCGGTCGATGAACCGCCGACCCTTCACCGATTTTGAGAAAAATAGGACAATAGTGTCCGAATGTCAAGAGAGCCGCCTAGGCGGTAGCCTGCGTGACTGCAGTCGATCCGGAGAGTAGAATAACCGAAACAGGCTTGAAGTGGCCTAGTATATTCTCAGTTAGACCAATTATCGGCGACAATAGAGCCCAGAAGCCCGATGCCAGACTCCCTGCGCGACATCATCCTCGACTTCCGCGACGCCGAGCTGCCGACCGGCGTCCCGCGTCGGATCGACGTGACACCGGTGCGGGACAAGGCCACCGTCTGCATCGGTCCGCGTCGCGCCGGCAAGTCGACGTTCCTGTTCCAGCAAGTGCAGAAGCTGCTCGATCGCGGCGTGCCGCGCGACAACATCCTCTACCTGAACTTCTTCGACGACCGCCTCCACCACCTGCAGCACGAGGGGCCGGGTGTCGTGGCCGACGCCTATTTCTCGCTCCACCCGGAGAAGAAGAACACCGAGACGGTCTACTGCTTCTTCGACGAGATCCAGGCCGTGCCGGGCTGGGAGCCGTTCGTCGACCGCCTGATGCGCACGGAGAAGTGCGAGATGTACATCACCGGCTCGTCGGCTCGGATGCTGTCGCGGGAGATCGCCACGCAGATGCGCGGCCGGGCGCTGTCGTGGGAGATATTCCCCTTCTCGTTCCGCGAGTTCCTCGACTTCAGAGGCATCGACGCCGACGGCCCCTTGTCGACCCGCCGGCGCCTGCTGGTGCGCAAGGCGTTCGAGGAGTACTGGGAGCGGGGCGGGTTCCCGGAGGTGGCGGGACTGGATCGCGCGTTGCGGATCAGGATCCACCAGGAATACTGGGGCGCGATGCTGTTTCGCGACCTGGTGGAGCGGCACGACGTCGCGCATCCCCGCGCCGTCTCGGACCTCGGCCACCGGCTGGTGGACAACACCGCGTCGCTCTATTCCATCAACCGGCTCACCGCCTACCTGCAGTCGCTCGGACATCGGGCGCCGAAGTCCGCCGTCACCGACTACGTGGAGTGGTTCGAGGACGCCTTCTTCCTGTTCACGGTGCGCGTCTTCGACGCGTCGCTGGCCCGCGCCAACGCGAATCCGAAGAAGATCTACTGCGTCGACCACGCGCTCGCGATGTCGGTCGGCTCGGGCGTCCTGGTCAACGCCGGCCATCTGCTCGAGAACCTCGTGTTCACCGCGCTGCGGCGGTCCACCCCGGAGATCCGCTACTTCAAGGGTGCGAACGGGCGGGAGGTGGACTTCGTGGCGCGGATGCCGGACGGGTCCCGCCGGCTGGTCCAGGTCTGCGAGTCGCTGGCCGAGCCGCGGACGCGCAAGCGCGAGGTGACGGCGCTCGATCGCGCGATGGCCGAGCTGGGATTGCGCGTGGGGACGATCGTGACCCGCGACGAGGAGGAGACGATTCCGGTCGACGCGGGCAGCATCGACGTGGTGCCGGCGTGGCGCTTTCTGCTCGAGGTCGGGTGATGGCCGCCGGTGACCGAACCCTATCCGCCGCCCTGGCCGAAGCTCAGCCGGGCCCCGAGGAACACCCGGCGCGGCGGGGTGAACCGGATGCCGTCGCCGAACGCGTTGCCGCCGTCGCCGGCCAGCAGGTCCTGGTTGCGGATGCCGTCCTGGTTGTCGAAGAGGTTGAAGAAGTCGGCGAACAGCTCCAGCCGTGTTCCGGCGAGCCGGTAGTTGTAGAGCAGCCGGACGTCGACGATCCCGTATGACGGATTGCTCAGCGTGCCCACCGCGGCCGGCGATAGCCACCGGCGCGTGATTCCGGCGAACGCGAACTCCTCGCCGGTCTCGACGCGGAGCGGCAGATTGCGGTTGAACGCCCGGTACGTGCGGCTGGCGAGCGTGCCCGAGTTCCACCGCCAGTTTGCGCCGATCTGGAATCCGTGGTCCCAGTGGTAGGACGTGCTGACCTTGAACAGGTGCGCGATCGAGCCGGGCTGGTTGCCCGCCTGGTGCGGCGGTTCGACTCGGGGAAGGTGTCGTAGCCGAAGTAGTCGAGACCCAGGAAGAGTGATTCCGGGTGGTCGACCGGCCCCGGATAGGTGGTCGTGCCGTCGGGGCGGAACGCGTAGAGGGCCATGTCGTAGTCCTCTATGATGTCCCGCGTCCGACGCTTCGTGTAGAGCGCCATGACGCTGCGGCCCGCGCCGACGTCGGTCTCCCAGCTCACCTGGAAGTCGTCGGTCAGGGCGTCTTCGTCGTCGGCGCGAACAGCGCGTCGGCCTGCTGCGGCCCGCCCCGGACCCGGTAGGTTACCCACTGATCATTGGCGTAGACCTGCTCTTCGCGGATCGATCCGGTGAGGGTCCCGGCGAAGTTGGTCAGGTTGTTGCGGATCGGATCGTAGTACTTGCCGTAGAACGCGCTGATCCGCTGCCGGCCGTTGCCGGCGGGGTCGTACGACACGCTCAGGCGGGGCGCCAGGGTCCAGTCGAAGGTGAAGATGTTCGTGCCGTCGGTGGCGAGGTGCGCGAACCGTTCCGTGCGCACGCCGAGGTTGAACGACAGGCGGTCGGGTGGCGTTGAACGTGTCCTGCAGGAAGAGGCTCATGCCGTTGGAGCGGGTCTCCTGGGCGCCGAGCGCCGACTGGACCATCCGGTCGTAGTTGACGGCCCCATGGGGGTTCCCGGCCGTGCCGGCGAACGTCAGGCCCGTAGCGAGCTCGTCCTGGGAGATCGTCCCGTCGCCGTTTCCGTCGTAGCGCGCGTAGAAGGGTGGTAGTTGTTGCCGCCCTGCACCCGGCTGCTGTCGCGGGCGTTCGTGACGTCGCGGTCACGGCTCCCGCTGACCTCAGTCGGGTCGTGGCCGAAGAACCAGGCCTCGTCCGTGACGATCGGTCCGCCGCCGGTGAGCGCCGTGTCGAACCGGGAGAACTCCTGGTCGGAGGCGTTCCGATTCTCGGCCACCAGACCGTCATTCTGGAAGAAGTAGTTGACCGAGCCGCTGAGCCGGTTGGTGCCCGACTTGGTGATGACGCTCGACAGCAGCCCCGGCGCGCCGACGTACTCGGCCGGGATGCCGCCGGCGGTGACGGTGGCGCCGGGAATCGGCAGGTCGCCCTGGTCGGTGACCGCGACACGGATGATCCCGGTCGTCGTGACCTGCGCCCGGGCGAGTGCGGGCGCCGTCGCGATCAGCAGCGCGAGCAGTGCGACGGTACGGTGTATCGAACTCTTTGGAAGGCGGCTGGCGAATCGCACGGGTATAGAGTCTACCCGTATTCTCGTTCGAATTCGGCCATGAACGTAGCGAGCGCGTCGACGCCCGCCTCCGGAAATGCGTTGTAGATTGACGCCCGGAGGCCGCCGACCGAACGGTGTCCCTTGAGGCCGGACAGACCCGCCGCCTCGGCCTCCTCGGCGAAGCGCTGTTCGAGCTCCGCCGTGGGCAGTCCGAACGTGACGTTCATCCGCGAGCGGCTGTCCGGATCGGCGACGCCGCGGTAGAACTCGGTCCGGTCGATGGCCGCGTACAGCCTCGCCGCCTTGCGCTCGTTGCGCGTAGCCGCAGCCTCCAGGCCGCCCTGGCCGCGCAGCCACGCCGTGACCAGCGACACCACGTAGATGGCGAAGACCGGCGGCGTGTTGGGGCGTGACCCGCCCTTGACGTAGGTGGCGTAGCGCAGCAGCTTCGGGAGCGACGACGGTCCCCGCTCCGCGAGGTCCGGGCGGATGATCACGACCGTCACGCCGGCCGGGCCGAGGTTCTTCTGCGCGCCGGCGTAGATGAGCCCGTGCCCGGCCACGTCGATCGGGCGGCTGAGGATGTCCGACGACGCGTCCACGACCAGCGGCCTGTCGCTGGCGTCGGGCATCCCGGGCCACTGCGTGCCGGCGATGGTGTTGTTCGAGGTCACGTGGACGTAGGCAGCGGCGGGCGAGACGTCGATCTCGGCGGCCGACGGGAGGCGCCGGAAGCCCTCCGCCTCGGTGGTGGCCGCCACGCGCACGGACCCGAACTTCTCCGCCTCCCGCGCCGCCTGCGCGGCCCACGATCCTGTAATGAGATAGTCGGCCGTCCCGTCCGCGGGCAGCAGGTTCATGGGCGCCATCGAGAATTGCAACGTGGCGCCGCCTTGAATGAACAGGACGTGGTAGTCGTCGGGCACGCCGGCCAGCGCGCGGATGTTGGCCTCGGCCGCCGCCAGGATCTCGTCGAACGCCGAGGACCGGTGGCTGATCTCCAGCACCGACTTGCCTACCCCCGGCAGAGCCGGAAGCTGCTCGCGTATCTCCTCCAGGACCGGTTCCGGAAGCACCGCCGGACCGGCGCCGAAGTTGAAGACCCGTTCCGTCACAAGCTCCTCAGATCGTGTGGATCAGCAAGCCGTCGCGCAGCTTCGGCTCGAACCAGGTGGATTTCGGAGACATGATGCCGCCCGCGTCGGACACCGCGAGCAGCTCCTCGGGGGTCACCGGCGCCAGGGAGAACGCGACGGCGGCGGCTCCCGAATCGACCGCCTGCTCGAGTGCTCCGGTCCCCCGCGCCCCGCCGACGAACGTCACCCGCGGATCGGTGCGGATATCGGCCACGTCGAGCACCGGGGCCAGGATGTGGTCCTGGAGTATCGCGACGTCGAGCCGCGCGGCAGGCTCTCCACCGACTGCTTCCGCCCCGGCCTCCGCCAGGTCGACGGTGTACCAGGCTCCGTTCAGGTACATCGCGAGCCGGCCCTTGGGCGGGACCGGCTCGCCGCCGGTCGCGACCGGGAAGCGGGCCCGTAGCGCGTCGAGGAACTCCGGGACAGTCCGGCCGGCCAGGTTCGCGACCGTGCGGTTGTACGGCAGGATGCGCGTCTGCCGGTCGGGAAAGGCGACGCCGAGAAAGAAGCACGCGTCGTGTTCCGGATTGCCGCCGGTCAACTCGTCGCGCGCCCGTGCCGCGCTGGCGATCCGGTGGTGGCCGTCGGCGATGTACACCGTCGGAACGTCGCCGAAGGCGGCGACCGCCGCGCTCGTGGCCTCGGCCGACAGACGCCACACGCTGTGGCGCACGCCGTCCGGCGCGGCGACGTCCAGCAGGGGCGCCCCGGCCGCGCCGTCGTCCACCACGCCGTCCAGCGTCGCGGTGGCGCGGTAGGCCAGGAACACGATGCCCGTCTGCGCCCGCAACGCCACCATGTGGCGCGTCCGGTCGTCCTCCTTGTCGCGGCGCGTCCGCTCGTGGCGCTTGATGACGTCCCGCTCGTACTCGTCGAGCGAGAAGCAGCCGGCCAGCCCGATCTGTTCGTGCTCCCCCGCCTGCATCCGGTAGAGGTAGAGCGCCGGCTCCGGGTCGACGACCAGCGGCGCCCGCTCGGTCAGGGTCTCCAGGTTGCGGGCCGCCTGCTCGTAGACGGCCTGACCGTACGGGTCGGCGCCGTCCGGCAGATCGATCTCCGCGCGCGACACGTGGAGAAAGCTGAGCGGGTTGCCCGCGGCGAGACGGTGCGCCTCGCGAGTCGACACGACGTCGTAGGGGACGGCGGCCACGGCTGCGGCGGCTGACGGCACCGGACGAAGTGCGCGGAACGGACGAATGATGGCCAAGGCAGACGGTTCGCTAGTTGGCGGACACGGAACCTGCCACCGCGATATGCGGCGCGGACCCGAGTCGGGCGAGCGCCGCGTCCCGTACCGCCTCGAACGCCTCGACATGCTCATCCGGTACGGGGTCGCCGGGCGGCAGCTCGCGGTGCTCGAAGAGCGGATTGACGAACGTGCCGTTCTTCCGCATCCGGTAGTCGAGGTGCGGTCCGGTCGCGAGCCCCGTCGAGCCGACCTTCCCGACCTCCTGGCCCTGAAACACGCGCCTGCCGCGGCGGATGCCGCTGCCGAACGCCGACAGGTGCAGGTAGTACGTTTCGTAGCCGTTGGTGTGGCGCAGTCTGACCATGTTGCCGGACCCGCCGCTGCGCCCGGCGGAGACGACCGTGCCCGTGGCGACGGCGATGACCGGCGTGCCGGTCGGCGCACCGTAGTCGACACCGAGGTGGGGGCGCACGCCCCCGAGGACCGGATGCAGGCGCCGGTAGGAGAACCGCGACGTGATGCGCGGCTCGAACCGGAACGGCGAGCGCAGAAACAACCGCTTCATCGAACGGCCGGCGGCGTCGAAGTACTGCGCCTCGGGCTCGCCCGGCACCTGGAAGCGAAACGCCTGCGTGCGCCGGCCGTCGTTGGTGAACTCCGCCGCGAGGACGTCGCCGTAACGGGAGAACGACGGCTCGCCGTCGCCTCCGAAGAGTTCCTCGCGGTGGATTTCCTCGTACAGCACACTGAACTCGTCGCCCCGGCGAAGGTCGTTGTTGAAATCGATCTCGCCGCTGAGCACCTCGGCCATAGCGACGGCCAGCAAGACCCCTTCGTCCTGCGCGTCCAACGCGGCGACCAGCGAGTTGTTCTCGGCGTCGATGCCGCCTTCCACCACCTGCTCCATACGCAACTGGCGGTACGGCACGAGCGCGGCCTCGAATCCGGCGCCGGTCACGCTCACTTGCAGGTACTCGTCGTCGTCGATGTGGTACAGGAACTGCCGGAACTCGCCGTCGTCGATCCCGAGCACCAGGCGATAGCCGTTGTCGACCCGCAGGCGGCGCGGATCGAAGACCTCCCTGATCGCTTCGACCAGCGGATACGCCATGTCGCCCAGGTCGTGCCGGGCGAACAGGCTCGCCAGCGTGGCCCCCTGCGGCACCGTGGCGTCCACCGTGCGCATCAGCCGCGGCAGGAGGATGTCGACAGCACCCTCCGGGATCGACGCCCTGACGCGCGCCGTTGATTCAGAGGCGGGCGCCGATTCGACAGTGCAGCCCGCGGCCGCAAGGACCGATAGGCAGAGGAGGGCGAGGTAGGTGGACCGAACGAACATGCAGGAAAGTCCAGTGTAGCACACACCGGTGCGGGTTCGCCCGTCATGCGGGCGTGGCCGGCGGGTCCCTGTCATCCCCGAAGCGTTCCGAGGCGCGCGGCGACGTGCCCGGCGTGCCCGGCCGCCCGCACCTTCTTCCAATGGTGCGCGACGTTCCCGGCCGGATCGATCAGCGTGGTCGAGCGGATGACGCCGACCGACTTTCGGCCGTAGAGCACCTTCTCGCCCCAGGCGCCGTACGCCTCCATGGCGGCGTGCGTCGGGTCGGACAGAAGCTGCACCTTCAGATCGTACTTCGCGATGAACTTGCGGTGCGACTCCTCTTCGTCGGGGCTGCAGCCGAGAATCACCGCGTCGAGCCTCTCGAACTCGGCGATCCCGGATGTGAACTCGCAGGCCTCCTTGGTGCATCCGGGCGTGTCGTCCTTCGGGTAGAAGTAGAGCACCACCCATTGTCCCTGGAGGCCGGCCAGGCTGACCTCCTCCCCGTCCTGGTTCTGCAGCGCGAATGCCGGCGCCGGCTTCCCGACTTCAATCATGATCCGGAGTCCTCCGCGTTTCAGGCGATCGTGATCGGCGGGGAGCCGTCGTCGCGCTCCGCGATCTCGCCGATCACCGCCGCGTGAGTGTAGCCCAACGCATGCAGCCGGCCGAGGCACGTCCCGGCCTCATTCTCCGGCACCCCGGCGAGCAGTCCGCCGGCGGTCTGCGGGTCGAACAGCAGGGGATACCGGGGATCTGCGCCCGCCGCCTCCAGGTTGGCGACGGCCCGCCGCAGGCGGACGTTCTGCGGTTGCAGCGAGCTGAGCAGGCCGCGGGCGGCGGTCTCTTGCGCGCCCTCCAGGATGGGTACCGCGTCGAGCGCCACGCGGGCGTCGACCCCGGACGCCTTCGTCATCTCGACCAGATGGCCCAGCAGTCCGAACCCGGTCACGTCGGTGCACGAGCGCCCCCCGCAGGCGCGCACCGCGCCGGCCGCGTCCCGGTTGGACTGCAGCATGGCCTGGATGGCCCCGTCCACCCAGCGCGCCTTCGCCTTGCCCCGCATGTCGGCCGCGAGGAGCGTGCCGGTGCCGATCGGCTTGGTCAGGACGAGCCGGTCTCCCGGCCGCAGACCGCCCTTGCGGAGAATCCCGCCGGGATCGATCGACCCACTCACCGAGAGGCCGAGCTGCACCTCCGCGCCCTCGCTGGTATGCCCGCCGACCAGCGCCGCGCCGCCGTCGTTCAGCACCGCCACCGCGCCCGACAGCAGGTCTTCGAGCAGGGTCTCCATCTTCGACTCGATCCCGTGAGGGATCGTGACGATGGCGAGCGCCGAGCACGGCTCGGCCCCCATTGCGTAGAGATCGCTCAGGCAGTGATTGGCGGTGATCCGGCCGAACAGCCAGGGATCGTCGATCATCGACCGGAAGGCGTCGACCGACTGCACCAGCAGCTTTCCGGGCGGCAGCGAGGCGACCGCGGCGTCGTCCGGGGCGTCGAGACCGACCACCACGTCGTCCCGGCGCACCGGCTCCAGCCGGGCGACCACCCGATCGAGCAGCGTGGCCCCCACCTTTGACCCGCAGCCGCCGCAGCGCATGGCGACCACCGACAGCTCGCGCACCACCTCGGGCGGAGCCAGACCCGGCGGCACGGGCGGTTCCCGGCTCCTGCCCGTCGTGTCCTGGTCCATCTCGGGGAGCTCCGTGAACCGCCGCATGAAGCGCCGGTCGATCCAGTCCTTCCAGCGCCAGACCCAGGCGCCCTCGGCCGACATCCGGCCACGGGAGGCGACCGCGTACCAGTCGCCGGTGCTGACCAGGCTCAGGAACCGGCGCTGCGGAGAGAAGGGCCGCAACCGCTTGCCGACGAGCGCGCGCCGCAGGTTGGCGGCGAGCGGCGCGCCCTGGCGGACGGCGAACACCCCCGCCTTCTCGCGGGGATGATCCAGCACCGCGGCGACGTCGCCGGCCGCGAAGACCCCGCGGTGCGACGTCGACTGCAACGTCGCGTCGACCGCGATGAACCCGGCCCCGTCCACCGCGAGCCCGGACGCGGCCGGCCAGGGCGGCGGCGCGGCGGCGGTGGCCCAGACGACCTCGTCGACCTCCAGCGACTCGCCGCGGGTTGTTTCCAGGCGGCCGGGGTCGACCCGGGAGATGCGGGTGCCGAGATGCAGGTGCACGTCCCGCGCGGCGAGCACGCGGGCGAACCGTCTCCGCGCGCCCCGGTTGTGGGTCGGGAGCAAGGTCGGCGCCGCCCCGAACAGGTGGAACTCCGGTACGTGGAAGCCGCCGGACTCGTCCCGCGCCCGGGTCGAGAGTGCATGCTGCATCGCCAGCGTCAGCTCCACCCCGGCCGCGCCCGCGCCGACCGTTGCCACCCGCAACCGGCGCGGACTCTCGCGTACCCGCCGTTCCAGCCGTTCCCAGCGCGCGACCAGCCCGCCGATCGGTTTCACCGGTACCGCGTGCTCCACCGCACCGGCCACGTCGAGCCGCGGTGCGATGCCGACGTCGATCGACAGCACGTCGTACGGCACCGGCGGCCGGTCCCTGCACAGCACCGTGCGCCGGTCGAGGTCGAGCCCCACCGCTTCGGCGTGAAACAGCCGCGCGCCGGCGAAGCGCGCGAGCGGCCCGAGGTCGATGTGGACATCGTCGAATCCGTAGAGGCCGGCGATCAGGCCGGGCAGCATCCCCGAGTACGGCGCGTGGAGGTCGCGCGCGATGACGGTGATCCGCACGCCGGGAATCGGGCGCATCCCGAGCCGGCGGAGCACGATGACGTGGCTGTGCCCGCCACCGACGAGGATGAGATCCTTGAGGACGGGGACGCCGGAGGTCATGGCGTGCAGCCGGCGCGCGCAAGCAGTCGCTCGATCGCGGGCTCGAACCGGTCGGGCTCCGGCAGCAGGCTCGGCACGAGGAACGCTTCGCGCGGGAAGTCGAAAAAGTAGCCGGGGTGCACGAGCACGTGATCCTGCTCCAGCAGCTCGAGGGCGAGCTTCTCTTCGGTTTCCGTCGCCGGCACCTGAACTACAGCGTACCACCCACCCTCGGTCCGCAGCAGTCCGGCGGCCGGGTGTTGCGCCACCAGGCGGACCAGTGTCCGGTGGTTTGCCGCGATGCGCGCCCGGATCTGTTCCGTCACGGAAGCGCCCTCGGCGAGCAGCCGTTCAGCCGCAAGCTGGACGGGCGTGGAGACGGACAGGTAGGTGTCCAGGATCAGGTCGAGCGCATCGAGAGTGGCCGCGGCCTCGCGGTCCGGGCCATCAACGACAATCCAACCGAGCTTGACCTGCGGTAGTCCGACCGCCTTGGACAGCCCGCCGAGCACGAACGTGAGCACCTCGGCAGGCGTCGCCAGCACGCTCCGGCAGCTCCCCGGGAATGGGTCGATGGGGTAGCGGTTGAATACCTCGTCGACGATCAACCGGAGGTCGCGCTCGCGACAGACCGCCGTCAGAGCCTGATGATCGTCGGCCGCGAGAAACGACCCGGTCGGGTTGTTCGGGTTGACGACGATCACCGCGCGGGTCCGCGGTCCGGCCGCCGCGCGCAAGGCGGCGACGTCGATTCTCCAGCTCCCGTAGTAGACGAGCGGGTACGGAACCGGCTCCACGCCCTCGAACCGCGCGAGGTGTTCCAACAGCGGGTAGCTCGGCTGCGGCACCAGCACGCGGTCTCCCGGGTCGCAAAGCAGCTTGAAGAGACAAGCGTACGCCTCGCTTGTGCTGGCGGTGAGAGTGACACGATCGGGATCTACCGATCTCGCCGCGGAAACGCCGCGAGCCTCGGTGCTTTCGCCAAGTCTCGTGGCGACGGATGAACCTGCAGCTTGTGGAAGGCGCGCAAGCCAGGAGGCGACGGCGCGTCTGGCACCCGGCAACCCTCGCGGCGAGGGCTCGTAGCGCAGGCCGGTCGGAGATGCGAGGGCGTCGAGCAGACGCGGCGGGTAGTGCAGCCCGACCCTCGTCGGATTGCTCTCCGTGAGGTCCGTCACGTCGACCCCTCGTGCGCTGAGCCGGGCCCGCAACTGCGAGAGCCGGTTGACCGTCCGACCGGTCGGAACACGCGACGAGAACATGTGCCCGAGAGCTTATCCCCTGATCGATAATGCCTACGAACCGGAGGAACTGACCATGACACGCATCGCCACCGTCGCGCTGTCGCTCGCCCTGCTCGGCATCTCCTCACCGGCGGGGGCGCAGTCGGACGCCTCTGACGAGACCGGCTACCTGACCCCGCCCCAGACCATCGTCGACACTCTGGACGCGCCGCCGACCCCCACCGTGATCGTGGGGCCGACCCGCGATGTCGTGGTGTTCGTCGAGCAGCGGAGCATGCCGCCGATCGGCTGGCTGGCCCGGCCGATGCATCGGCTCGCCGGCTACCGGATCGATCCGCGCAACAGCGGGCCATGGCGAGCGCCCGAGATTGCGGCGCTGACGGTCGTTCGCCTCGCCGCCGCCGGCGGCGCGCGGAAGGCCGGAGCCGACGACGTGCGGGTGCTCGCGCCGCGGGGCACGACCCTCGGCTGGCCGAGCTTCTCGCCGGACGGCTCGCATCTCTCCTACGCGGTCCTGCGCGACACCGGGATCGAGCTGTGGGTCGTCGACCTCTCTACCGGTCAGCCTCGCCCGCTCACGAGCGCCTCGCTGAACGCCACCTGGGGCAATCCGTGCGAGTGGCTGGCGGACAACAGCGGCGTCCTGTGCCGCTTCCGGATGTCGGCGCGCGGGGCGCCGCCGGCGCCGCCGCGGCAGCCGGCCGGCCCGAACGTGCAGGAGCACGCTGGCGCGCTGGCCCCGGTCCGGACCTATCAGGATCTGCTGAGTGGCCCCCACGACGAGGCGCTGTTCGAGTACCACTTCACGAGCCAGATCGCGACCGTGGCGCTGGCCACCGGGTCGCGGACCGCCGTCGGAGCGCCGGGACTGTATGCGCGCGTCGCCGGCGCGCCCGACAGCCGGCACCTGCTCGTCGAGCGCATCGAGCGGCCGTTCTCGTGGCTCCACCCGGCGAGCCGGTTCGCCCGCTCCGTCGAGGTCTGGACGCGCGAGGGTGGCGCGGTCGTCGTGGCGAAGCAGCCGCTGGCCGACACCGTGCCGATCGGCGGCGTCGCCACCGGCCCGCGCGCTCACCGCTGGAACCCGACGGCGCCGGCCACGCTGGTCTGGAGCGAGGCGCAGGACGACGGCGACCCGCGGGTGGACACGGCGCACCGCGACACCCTGTTCGTGCTCGACGCGCCGTTCGACGGCGAGCCGCGCGAGCTGGCCCGCACCGAGCACCGGTTCTCGACTATCGCCTGGACCGCGGACGGCACGGCGTTCATCACCGAGACGGATCGGCCGACCCGCTGGACGCGCACGTCGTTGCTGTATCCGGGTGGCGGCGACACGCGGCGGCTGTTCGACCGTAGCGCGGAAGACGTCTACAGCGACCCGGGCGTTCCGCTACGGCGTTCCGGCGGCGGTGTGGCGAGCGCGACCATCCTGCAGGACGGCGATGCCATCTACCTGGCCGGCGCCGGTGCGTCACCGGACGGGGATCGTCCGTTCGTCGACCGTCTCGATCTGCGGACCCTCGACACCGAGCGGCTCTTCCACACGGAGCCGGAGACCTACGAGAGGGTGGTCGCCGTCTTGGCCCCGGACGGCGGATCCCTGCTCACGCGGCGCGAGAGCTCCACGGATCCACCCAACTATTTCGTGCGCGACACCGCCAGCGGGGCGCGACAGGCGCTGACGGACTACCAGGATCCGGCGCCCATCCTGCGCGGCATCCGGAAGCGGCTCGTGACCTACGAGCGCAATGACGGCGTGGGCCTCTCGGCGACGCTCTATCTGCCGCCCGACTACCGCGAGGGCGACCGGCCGTCGATGCTCATGTGGGCCTACCCGCGCGAGTACACGAATGCCGCGGCGGCGAGCCAGGTCCGCGGGTCGCCACACCGCTTCACCACGCTACGCGGGGCCTCGCACCTGCTGCTGCTGACCCGGGGGTACGCGATCCTGGACGGGCCCGCCATGCCGATCATCGGGGAAGGCCACACCGCCAACGACACCTACGTCGAGCAGCTCGTGGCGAGCGCCGCGGCCGCGATCGACGCGGCCGTCGAGATGGGTGTCGCCGACCGCGACCGGATCGCCATCGGCGGACACAGCTACGGCGCGTTCATGACCGCCAACCTGCTCGCGCACTCCGACCTCTTCCAGGCCGGCATCGCGCGCAGCGGCGCCTACAACCGGACCCTGACGCCCTTCGGCTTCCAGAACGAACGGCGCACGTTCTGGGAGGCCCGCGACATCTACGCCGCGATGTCGCCGTTCTTCCATGCAGAGAAAGTGAACGAGCCGATTCTCCTGACGCACGGTGAGATCGACAACAACTCCGGCACCTTCCCAATCCAGTCCGAGCGCTACTACCACGCGCTGAAGGGCCACGGGGCGACCGTGCGCTACGTCACGCTGCCCCACGAGTCGCACGGCTACGCGGCGCGCGAGTCGGTGTTGCACGTCGTGGCGGAGATGCTGCGCTGGTGCGACCGTTACCTGGGCGGGAGTACGGACCGGTAGCCGTCGGGGTGGTCGTACGCGCTACAATGAAAGGTCGGGTAGCTCGGCGAGACCTTCACCAGCAGGAAGACGCGATGTCAGAACATACGCACGAGGTCACGGACGGCAACTTCGAGGAGTCGGTGCTCAAGTCGACGCAGCCCGTGCTGGTCGATTTCTGGGCGGAGTGGTGCGGTCCGTGCCGCATGATCGCGCCGACCGTCGAGGCGCTCGCGGCGGACTACGACGGCCGCGTCACCGTCGGCAAGATGAACGTGGACGACAATCCGGCCACGCCGGGGCAGTACGGCGTCCGGTCGATCCCCACGCTGCTGCTCTTCAAGGGCGGCGAGGTGGTGGAGTCCGTCGTCGGGTTGGCCGACAAGGCGCGTCTGCAGGCAGTCATCGACCCGCACGTCGGCGACTGAGCACGGTTCGCCGCGGTGGCCGGTCGCCCTGACGGTGGGGCGAAGCCGAGTCGTCGAGTTGCGTCCGGCGCCGCGCAGCCGGTCGCTTCTCCGGGGCCGCCCGTCCTCCAACACGCCCGATGCGCATCATCATGATCCCGGTCGGGAGCGCCGGCGACGTGCATCCGCATGTCGGCATCGGGCTGGCGCTCCAGCGCCGCGGCCACGACGTGTCGGTACTCGCGAGCGCCTACTACGAGCCGCTGCTCTCGCGGGTCGGTCTGCCCCTCATCCCGATCGGCACGGTCGACGACTACCACCGGCCGCTGGAGGATCCGGATCTCTGGCGCCCCCACCGCGCGCTCGCCGTCATCGGTGAGGCGATGCGGGTTCATGGGTCGGAGATCGCCGGCGTGCTCCGCGCGCAAGCGAGCGGGGAGCCGCCTCTCCTCGTTGCGCACCCCCTGGGGTTCGCAGCACGGATCGTTCACGAGGCCCTCGGGCTGCCGCTGGTGACGCTGCACCTGCAGCCGACCGGCTTCGTGAGCAAGCACGAAACGCCGGTGCCGCACGTCTGGCTGCGGTCGATCAACCGCTGGCCGATGCCGGTCAAGCGGCTGTTCGTGGCGGTGGGCGACCGCCTGTCCGATCAAGCACTGGCTCCCGCCGTGAACGACCTGCGCGCCGAGTTCGGGCTGCCTCCGGTGCGCAACATCGTGCGCGAGTGGTGGCACTCGCCGCAGTGTGTCATCGGGTTGTTCCCCGAGTGGTATGGCGCCGTGCAGCCCGACTGGCCGCCCCAGACGAAGCTGACCGGATTTCCGCTCTACGACGAAGGTGACGCGACCCCGCTCCCGCCCGAGCTCGACATGTGGCTCGACGCGGGGGAGCCGCCTCTGGTCTTTGCGCCGGGTACCGCCAACCGGCAGGCGGTGCGGTTCTTCCAGGCAGGCGCGGACGCCTGTCGGCATCTCGGCCGCCGCGGTCTGCTCCTGTCGCGGTTCGCCGAGCAGATTCCCGATCCCCTGCCACCCGGGGTCCGCCACGCCGGGTACGCCCCGTTCGGCAGCCTCCTTCCGCGGGCGGCCGCTCTGGTGCATCACGGCGGCATCGGCACCCTGGCGCAGGCGCTACGCGCCGGCTGCCCGCAGCTCGTGATGCCGATGGCGTTCGACCAGCCGGACAACGCCGTGCGGCTGGAGCGGCTGGGAGTGGGGCGCTACCTGCGGCCGTCGAGGTTCACCGGATTGGCCGCCGCTCGCGAGCTGGATGCGCTGCTCGGATCGGACGACACGGCGCGCGCGTGCCGCGCCGTCGCGGGCCGGTTCGAAGGGATCGATCCCGTGGCGCGGACGTGCGATCTGATCGAGGCGGCCGCCTGACGAGTCCCTCGAACCTGGGCCGGATGACCGACCCGGCGCCGTCCCCGAGCCCAAGCCGCTCCACCCCGGCGGGGACCACCATCGTGTTGCGGCGGGCGGTGGCAGGCGTCTCCCGATAATCGCCGTAGTCGAAGTGGACGGCCGAGCGGAGCAGCCGATCCGCGCGCGCCGCGAATCGGACATCTTCCCACGCCGCTTCCCCGTTCACCCGGAACCCGTGCGCGAGTCGCCGCTCGACCGCCAACTGCAACCGAGTCCAGTCGTCGTCGACGTCGAAGTAGGGATGCCGCCGGCGCCCCCGCGATCCGCCGGCTCGCAGGCGGTCGATGACGGGACCGCGGACAGGCGCCTCCATCTCCAGCGCGATGCGCTTGTGGCCGCCCCAGGTCGCGGGCACCGACAGCCTGCTGCCGGGGCCCGATGCGTCGACGACGCTGGTCAACGCCCCGTACGCCACGCCGTAGCCTTCCCGGTGGTCGACAATCGGAGCGACCATCAGCCGGCGGCCGAGACCGGCGACCGCGCGCACCACCGGGTTCGAGAAGCGGGCGCCGGGACGCTCGCGCACCACGATGACCAGGGCGATCTGGTCCGTCGCGGTCAGTGATCGGTAGCGGCGGCGCACCTCGACCGTCTTGAACCGGCCGCTCGCCGCCAGACGATCCCGCACGATCTCCGCCAGATCCGGGCCGGCCGCCTCGCCCACGGCGACGCCGGCCAGGGCGTGACCTCGGCATCGGGCACGGACAGGTTGCCGTGGACCCGGATCTCGACGACCAGGCACAGGCCTCCGGAAAGGAGGGAGCCCGTTGACGCCGAGTCGAATCGACTGGGATTCTCAACGGCGTCAACCACCGATCCGGCCGTGCTCGTTGGCGTGCGTCCGCGAGAGCTCCTCGTCCGAGCCCAGGTTCAGGAAGTTCAGCCCCGAGCTCATGTTCAGGAGGTCGCGCATGCGGATCTCCCGGCGCGGATCGCCCTCTCCCTGCCATTCCGGGACGGGCGCCGGATCGTCCAGTCCGACGTCGAGATGGCCCGCCTGGATCGCCACGCCGACCAGCGCGGCCGCGATGCTCTTGCCCTGCGACCAAGAGAGCTGCGGCGTGTTGCGCGTGAACCCGCCGGCGTAGCGCTCGCCGAGGATCTTCCCGCCATGGACGACCACCAGCGCGCGCGTGTGGTGTTCGGTCTGCGCCATCGCGTGGTCGAGGGTCGCCTCGACGGCGGTCATGTCGACCATCTCGGGCGGCGGATCGTGGTATGCGTCCACGCTGCCCGTGGGCCAGGCGGTCGCCTCCGGATCCGGGCTGCCGCGCTCGACGACCAGCGGCTCGAAGGCCACATCCTCGAACCCCTCCGGTCCTGCTCCGTTTCGGCGGGCTGGGGAGCGCAGCCCGGCGCCGCAAGGAGGGCCGCCGACGCGGCTGCGATCCAATACCGGAGGCGAGCTCCGCTACGACTACCAACACTCATGCGAAACCTTCACTCATCGAGGAGAGCCTGGATCGTGGGGACGAGATCGCCGGTCTGACCGAAGGTGATTTCCCGCAGAGTACCCCGCTGGTCGACGATAACGGTCGACGGGGTGCCGTGGAGCGCGTACCGATCGAACGTCGTTGGCGCGTACTCGCGGGACTTCAGGTACGTTGTCACGCGGTCGATCAACTGGTTCTTGTGCGCTTCGGGAAGCGTGTCGAAGCCGGGGACCTGGGGGCGAATGGCGGCCAGGACCTGTTCCCGCGTCGGGCTGCCCGTGACCGGGTCCAGCTCGTCCATGGCCAGCGGGAACGGAATGCGATAGCGGAGCCTGCCGTCGTCGAGCATTCCGGCCCGATCCAGCATCCGACGGGTCTCGCCAATCGTTTCGCCAGTCTCTGCGAGCCGCTGCAAGTTGTCGAGGGTGTTCTTGTCCCAGTCCTCGAAGGCGGTGGCGATGCCGAGAACGGTGACCGGCTGGCCGGTGAAGTGGTCGTGGACCTTGATCGCTTCGGGGATGGCGCTGAAGAAGCAGCCGGGACAGTTGACCTGGAAGACCTCGATCAGGACCACGTTGCCGCGCTGTTGATCCAGGCTCGTGGCGGCGCCCTGCACCCAGGTGGAAACGCTGAGGTTGGGGGCGGGTTGACCGGCGGGAATGGGCATGGCGGTGTCGAAGGAATGGAGGGTATCACGCGGGATCGGCAGGTGCTTGGGCGGTCGGCAGGTCAAGACGGCACCATGAGCGCTTGCGGCGCGTAACGCTGCGCGCTACAGTGAATCGTGAGAATCAAGCACAAGGGCCTGCGGTCGCTGCACGAGCGGGGTGCCTGCGGGTCTGGTGCCACGGGTTCCGCTTCGAGGACGGCGAGGCGGTGGACGTGGACGTGATCGACTATCACTGACCGGAAGGAAGTGCTGACCATGAATGACATGGCAAGCGAACGCGTCGGCCCCATGCTGAATCCGCCACACCTCGGCGAACTGATCCGCGAGAGCATGGACGATGTGGGCTGGAACGTGACCGAGGCGGCGGAGCGTCTGGGCTGCGAACGCGGAACGCTGTCGCGCCTTTTGAACGGCAAGGCAGGGGTGTCGGCGAACATGGCGCTGGCGTTGGAGGATATCGGCTGGGGCACCGCCGAACACTGGATGCGGATGCAGGCGAGCTACGAGCTTGCGAAGGCGCGCCGGCACCGGGCGGTTGCCGAACGGCGCGCGGGCGTATTGCACGCGTGATCCGGATCCTCAGTGGACGGGTCAAATCCGGCCATTTGTGGATACCGCAAATCCGGCCATTTCCGGCGTCCCGAGACCGGAATTGAGTGTTGCTTCACGGCGTCCTGTGTTCGCAAGGTTGTGACCGGGCGCATTCCCGATTTCCCGGAGCAGTGTGTAGGCAAAGATGGACTGTGAGGCTGGGGGAGGTTGAGCCGGTCTTCGGACAGACGGGGAGGGTGGTACTGGACATTACGGCTCGGACTGCCCATGATGGTGCGTTGAAATGGACAAGAGCGCCATCGACACCCCGAGCCGCGAGATCGATCTTCGCAACATTCCCGTCCACCTGCGCACTGCCCTCCGGCGGGCGCTGGAGTTTGAGGCGCGTGCTCGAGCGCCCAGGTCGGCAGAGGAAGCGGAGCAGTGCGAAGAGCAGCTGCGGGCCATCGCGGACGAGTTCTTCGGCGCCCTCCTCACCCCCGTGCTGCAACGCGCGGTGCGCTCCGCCGCGGTTGGCGACGCGGCGAGCGCCCTCGTGCGCCACCTGCCCTGGCGGATGCGGAGCGACGGGCTGGAGACCGTCAACGTTCGCACCTCCCGGGGCACGACGGTGCCGGTCACGACGCCGTACTACCGCGAGAAACACGCCCGTCGGGCGAAGCGGAGGCCGGGACTCTACCCCATAGGCGCTAACTTGTTAAGGCCCTATGGTCCTCCGGCAGCTCAGTTCAGCCGAAGTACGCGGAGAGTTGCGGCTGTCGGCGACGTGGCGGCTCCGCCAGCTCGCCGGAGATCGTTCGCCAGTCGCTGATCATGCGCGCCAGCGGGAGCGGTGGTTCGATGGCGCGCGTGACCTGGTTGAGCACGAACTTGCAGTCACGCCACGCGCTCGGGGGGCGCCGGCGCCGGCACGTCGTAGCCCCAGGGGGAAATCGCGCGGGCGTGGTGGATCAGCTTCTCCACCAGCAGCGCCACGAACAGTTTCCCGTAGAGCCACGCCTTGGCGCTGTCGTCGTCGTACTTCGGCACGTGCCCCAACTGGGCCAGCGACTTGAAGCGCTTGAACACCAATTCGACCTGCCAGCGCAGGCGATACCACTCCAGCACGTCCGCGGCGGAAAAGGGTGGCTCGGGAAAGGTCGTGAAGACGATCACGTACTCAGCAAAGCGCAGCGTGGCCGGTTGCACCTGGTTGCCCTTGCGGGCGGCGTCTCGGCGGACTTTCAGGTGCGCCAGGCGGATGGCTTCCGCCGACTTGCGGAGCACGCAGACCCGGCCCGGCAATCTTGCCGGCCGGGCCGCCATCGTCGCGCGGGACCGCGACCGTGATCGCCCAGGACCGGCCGGCGCCCGGACGCGTGACCGACCCCACCGCCGCAAGCAGGTCGAACGGCCGCCCGGCCGTCGTGCACAGCGGCAGCGACCCCGTGTTGACACGCACAATCAGCCGCCCGCCCGCGTCGACCACGTGGCGAATGCCCCGGGCCGTCGAATAGCCGCGGTCGGCCAGCACATGGTCGCCGGCGCGGATCGGGAACTGCGCCAACGATTCTCCCGTGCCCGGCCCCTCGGTCCCCGTCAGCTTGAAGAAGTCGCCCGCCAGCGACGGCAGGCCCACGCTGTAGTGCAGGCGCCACAGCGACCCGCTCGGGCCCGGTTCCTTCACCGTCGTCGCATCCACGGCCCGGACCTGGAACGCGCCTCCGGGGATGACCGCCAGACCCTGCTCCTCGAACAGGCGGACACACAGCGCGTGCAACCAACCCTTGGATTTCTTCAGCCGCTTCAACAGCGCCACGTCGGACAGGTCCGCCAGATGCGCCTGTCGGGCCCGAACCACCGTTTCCCGCAACGAGTGTCCGCAGCCGAGGTGCAGCAGGAGGGTCCGCAGGAGGTTGTCGACCGTCTTGTCCTTGCGCAGCCCCTTCAACGCCCCGGTGTCCTGCGCCAACTCGCGCCAGTCCTGAGGGAAGAACGACACCAGCACATCCCAGTCCTCGTCCACCGTGCCGGCCTCCGTGTCATGCATCCGCATGCCAGGATACGCCGGCCATGCCGCGAAAACAAGTTAGCGCCTATGGGACTCTACCCCGCCTTGGTGGTGCTGGGCATCTACGACCGGTGCACGCCGAAGCTGGCCTCGGATGCAAGCCGCGCGGTCGCCATGCTCAGCTCGCTGGCCGAAGCGCAGGCGCAGCTCCGCTCCGACGGCATCGCCCTGGATATCAAGACCCTCCGCTCGACCGCCTATCGCTACGCTGCGCGGGCCCGAGCGGCCCAGCAGAGCGCGGCGTGCGGCCTGCTGGACCGCGTGACCGGGAAGCGGGTGGTCGTCTCCCTCGACGGGGGCCGCGTCCGTGTGAGGCGCAAGAAGCGTGGCCCCAAGACGAAGAAGGGGCGCAACCGATTCCATACCGACTGGAAGGAACCGAAGCTCCTCATCCTGTACGTCGTCGGCGACGACGGGCGACCGTCTCAGACGTGGGCCCCGATCATCGACGGCACGCTCCGGGGACCGGAGGCGGTCTTCGCCCTGCTGTTGTCGTACGCGCGGCAGATCGGCCTCAACGCCGCTGACAAGGTGCTCTTCATCGCCGACGGCGCGCCCTGGATCTGGCAACGCATCCCGCGCCTCATCGCCGCGCTCGGGCTCTCGCCGACACAGGTGCTGGGGCTGATCGACTTCTATCATGCCGCGAAGCAACTCTCCGACGCGGTCAAGCTGCGCCGCTGGAGCGCGACGCAACGCACCCGCTGGCTCAACCGCACGCGGGGGCTGCTCAAGCGAGCACGGGTGGACGAGGTGATCACGGCCCTGCGGGAGCTGTGCCGCGGGCGCACGGCCGGCAAGATCCGCACGCACCTCAACTACTTCCTGAAGAACCGTCATCGTTTCGCCTACACCACAATGGTCGGGCTCGGGCTTCCGCGGGGCAGCGGTGCCGTCGAAAGCGCCATCCGTCGCGTCATCAATCTCCGTATCAAGGGCGCATCCATCTATTGGCTACCGGAGAGCGTCGACGCGATTCTTCTCCTGCGGTCTTTCTATAAGTCCGGCAGATGGAACTGTTTGCAGCGGATGGCCATGACGCCGGTGGGTGTGAGCGCGTGACCGGGAAATCGGGAATGCGCCCGTTGTGACCTTGGTGCGCCAGCTCCGCGGGCCGCATTTGAGCACGTGCGCGTGATGTAGGAGCTGACGGAAGGTGTGCATCGGCAGGTGGTCCATCACCTGCGCGAAGACCAGCTTGCCTGAGTACATGTCTCACCACCTCGGAAAACGGCGGTGAGCATCTCCTGAGAGTGGGGAACATTTCAAGTCGATGACTGCTCAAAAGCGGTATGTCTTGTTATAAAACAACGAGTTACACAGATCCAAGACGACTTTCTTGGGACACCAGTGATGTCGTGCTGAAGCCTGACCTTTTCGAAGAATGTCCGTTCGAAGTTCTGGCGGCGGAAACGATCTCCCAGGTTTCCGTTCCGCGTTCTCGTTTAACTGCTTCGGTTGGTGCCATGAGTGTCAGCTGCCCTCAATCAGCTTCGTCAGCGCTGGCGTCTTCCCCAGCAGCCGCACGTAGAGCGCGAGCTGGCCGCGGTGGTACTCCTCGTGCGCGATGCCGTGCTGCAACCAGGCGAGGCGGGTCCAGAGCTCGCCGTCGAAGCGGCGGATCGTCTGCAGCATGCGGACCTCGCCTGTAGCGCGGAGTTGGCGCACGCCCTGGACGTGTGTGCTCCTGAGCAGGCGGACAAGACCGGACTTGTCCGCCGGGCGATCCGCTTTCGGAGTGCCGTACTCGCGAATGAACGCGGGGAAGCCCTTGCGGGTGAAGTCGCCGGCGGGATTCGAGAGTTCACCGCACCACATGAGGGCGGTGTCGGCGATGTGCTGGGCGATCTCGCCTACGGACCGGGCGCCGTCCTCGGGACAAAACCCCATCTGGCCGGCCGGGACGCAGCGGAGTTCCGCGATGACGCCGCGGCGGGCGTCGGCCCAGGCGTCGAGCGCTTCGTCGAGGAGGGAGACGGTGCTCATGCGGGTACCTCCGCGGTTGGGAGCAGCCGTGGCGCCCGGCGGTGGCGGGTCGCCTGCTCGAAGGCGTAGGCGATGCGGATCAGGGTCGGCTCGCTCCAGGCGCGTCCGTAGAACGAGACGCCGACCGGCAGTCCGTGGACGAAGCCGGCCGGGACGGTGACGTTGGGGTAGCCGGCGGCGGCGGCGAACTGCGAGCTGCTGCCGCCGAAGTGGTCGCCGTTGACGAGGTCGGTGACCCACGCCGGTCCGCCGGTGGGGGCGAGTATGGCGTCGAGGCTACCGCCGTCCATGACGCGGTCGATACCCGCCGCGCGCGAGAGGCGGCGCGCCACCGCGTGCGCCCGCCTGTACTCCATCGACGACAGCGGTCCCTTGCTCTCCGCCGCGATCAGTCGCTCCTGGCCGAACCAGGCGAGCTCGTCGGCCGCATTGCGCTCGTTGAAGCCGATGAGCTCGGCGAGGGAACGAATCGGCGGGTTCCGGAGGTTCGCGAGGTAGGCGTTCAGGCCCGCCTTGAACTCGTAGAAGAGCACCTCGGTCTCGGCCCGCCGCAGGCCGCCGCTCGCCGCCAGGTCGATGGGATCGACGATGACCGCGCCGCGGTCGCGCAGCACCGCGATGGCCGCCTCCATGAGCCGGTCGACCGCGTCGTGGAAGCCGAACACGCTGCGCTGGATGCCGATCCGCGCGCCGCGCAGCCCGTCGGCGTCGAGGAACGGCGTGTAGTCGCCGAGGCCCCGCGTCTCGCTGGGGGTGGTGGCCGGATCCCGCGGGTCGACGCCGGCGATCGCGCCGAGCACGAGCGCGGCGTCGCGCACCGACCGCGCCATCGGTCCGGCGGTGTCCTGCGTTTCCGAGATAGGCACGATGCCGGCGCGGCTGACCAGGCCGACGGTCGGCTTGATGCCGACGATGCCGTTGGCGGTCGCCGGGCAGACGATGGAGCCGTCCGTCTCGGTGCCGATGGCCGCCGCGGTCAGGTTGGCGGAGACCGCGGCGCCGGAGCCGGAGCTCGATCCGCACGGGTTGCGGTCGAGCGCGTAGGGGTTGCGGCACTGCCCGCCGCGGGCGCTCCAGCCGCTCGACGAACGGGTCGAGCGGAAGTTGGCCCACTCGCTCAGGTTGGCCTTGCCTAGCAGCACCGCGCCGGCCTCGCGCAGCCGCTGGGCGACGCGCGAGTCCTCGACCGGAATCGACCCGCCGAGGGCCAGCGAGCCCGCGGTGGTCGTCATGCGGTCGGCGGTGTCGATGTTGTCCTTGACGAGGATCGGCACGCCGTGGAGCGGGGATCGAACGCGGCCCTCGGCGCGCTCCCGGTCGAGCGCGTCGGCGATGTCGAGCGCATCGGGATTGGTCTCGATCACGCTCCGCAGCGTCGGTCCCTGCCGGTCGATCTCCGCGATGCGCGCGAGGTACGCCTCCGTGACGGACCGCGCGGTGCGCTCACCGGAAGCCATCGACGCTGCGAGATCGCCAATCGAAGTCTCCTCGAGATCGAAGGGTGCCGGCGGCGCGCCGGACCGGGTGGCGCCCGCTTGCTCCGGTGCCGTTCCCGCCTGGGTGCCGGGCCCGGCCTGCGCCGCCGCCCCCGGCTCGAGCGCCGACTCGCAGGCGGCCGGGCCGGCGGCGAGCGCCGCGCCGGCCAGCGCGCTGGAGCGAATGAAATCGCGACGTCCGAGCGCGTGCGGTTTCCGAGTGTGCGTGGCCATGGAACCTCCTCGCCCGGACCGGCGCGCCGATCTACGGCACCGTGATGCTGAAGGGGATGTAGGTCTCGCCCCAGTGGAGGCGCAGCTCCGCGTCCTTCTTCTCGACGGCCGCGAAGTAGAAGGCCAGCGTCTCCATGTGTGCGCCGCGCCGCGGCGACGCCATGAAGCGCAGCGCGTCGTCCGCCTCGCCGGGGTAGGGCTCGTGGTAGACGTCGGCCTGCCGGTTGAAGATGACGGTCCAGCGGTTCGGATCGGGGATCGCCCACAGGCTGTACCTGCCGGCCGGCAACGGGTTCCCATTGATGGTGACGTCGCGGCTGAACGAGAGGGCCGTGGCGTCGTTGGCGCCCGGGTTCCAGATCTCGCCGAACGGCACGATGCCGCCGAACAGATCGCGGCCGCGGGCGACCGGCCGGTCGTAGGTGACCTCGATCTGGGTGTTCGCCACCTCCTGCCGGACCGATCCGCTCTGGCTCGGCTTGACGTCGTCGAGCGCCAGGATCGGCAACTCGCCGGCATCGGCCGCCGCGCCGCCCTCCGTTCCCGCCGCCGATTCGTTTCCGCCACCGCCGCCGCAACCGGCGATCGCCAGCGCGGTTGCCAGCCAGAGCACCTGCACATGCCGTCTGCTCATCGATGAATCCTCCCGATCCGGATCGTTCGCGTGCAGTCTACCGCGTACCCCTCACTGTCCGCGCCGCGAGGGCACCGGCAGCGGCTTGCGCGGCAGCCGCTCGTCCAGCATGGCGGTCCTGTACGCGAAAACCGCAGCGACCACCGCCATCTGCAGCAGGTCGTCGCGCTGCACGCGGTCGTAGAAGTCCATGTTGGAATGGTGCGTGCGCGAGTTGTATTCCAGCCGATCCTGGATGAACTGGAATCCCGGCAGCCCGACGGCGTCGAACGAGCGATGGTCGGTGCCGCGCGTCGATCGCCGGCCGATCGTCGTCGCCCCGAGATCGCCGAGGCCGCGCATCCAGCCCCGGAAGAGGGGCGCCGCCGCGGCGTTGCCTTGCAGCCAGATGCCCCGGATGCGCCCCGCGCCGTTGTCCAGGTTGTAGTAGGCCGACACCTTTGCGTGATCCGGGGTGAGCGCCATCGTCCGGGGATCGGCGTAGTGGCGCCGGATGTACTCGCGGGAGCCGAGCAGCCCCTCTTCCTCGCCGCCCCACAGCGCGACCCGTATCGTGCGCCGGGGCCGGGCCCCGACCGCCTGGAGGATGCGGACCGCCTCCATCATCGCGGCCACGCCGGCGGCGTTGTCGGTGGCCCCGGTGGAGGCGTGCGTCGAGTCGAAGTGCGCGCCCAGGATGACCACCTCGTCGGCGAGGTCGGTGCCGGGCAGCTCGCCCAGCAGGTTGAAGCCGTTCGGCCGCACCTCGTCGTGGAATCGGGTCCGGATGTCGATCTCGACGGTGACGGGCACGCCCTTGTCGAGGACCCGGATCATCCGGTTGTAGTGCTCGACCGCGATGGTCGCCGCGGGGACGACTGCGCGCGCGCCCGCGGACCGCGACCCGCCGGGTCCGACGAACAGAGTGCCGCCGTCCGTGCGCTGCGTCGGCCAGACCAGGTCGCTGCCGAGGGGCGCGCCGCCGACCCGGGACAGATCGCTTCCGCGGTCGAGCACCGCGACGACGCCCTCTTCCAGAAAGAACGCTTGCACGTGGTTCTGCAGCCGCGCCCCGCTGCCGCCGCTGCCCGCCTGCCGCGATCGCCCGTCAGGGGGCCGTGTCGCTTCCTCCAGCAGGCGGTCGTCCATCCGCAGCACCAGCTCGCCGTCGAGCAACCCGACGTCGCGCGGCTCCTGCGCCAGCACGATCTTGCCGCGCAGTCGCCCCCGATGGCGCTCCAGCGCGGAACGCGACGTCACGTCCACCAGCACTACCTCTGCGGTCACGGTACCGTCGGTGCCCGGCGTCCAGGCGCGCGGGTAGCCGATGATCGGCATCACCTGCGGTTCGACCAGGTGTGCGTGGAAGCGTTCGAGCGACCAGCCCCGGCCGTACGCGAACCGCTCCTCGGAGACGCGCAGCCCCCACGAGCGCATGCGCTCCGCCGCCCACTCCCCGGCCGCCTCGATGGCCGGCGTGCCGGTTACGCGCGGGCCGTAGACGTCGCTCAGCCAACTGACTATCTCCAGCGCCTGCGACCGCTGGAACCCTTCTTCCCGGATCGCGCGCAGGACGTCGGCATCGGGACGCTGGGCGAGGGAGACGGATGTTGTTGCGAGGATCGCGGCGATCATCGCCACGGAGGTGACCAGGGAACGACACGCGTCGTGCATGCCACCGCATTGTAGCGCCCGATCCGTGCGGCTGGCCGCAAGGAAAACGGGGACAGGGTTACGGGAACGGGGTTGCGGGAACGTGACGGGGCCGGCGCGATCGGCAGCGTCCGATCCGCGCGGCTGGCTGCAAGAGCAGCTATCAGCCGGCCGGCGACTCCACGACGCCGTCCTCATCGACGGTGAACTGAAGTGCGTTGGTCGTCGCGATGACGCGCTCGAGGGGCGTCCCGTTGACGCTCACGCCGGTGGTGACCCGACCCTCACGGAGCGGCTCGCGCCGGCACTGGTTGCGGTCGTGCACCGTCATCGTGTGAATCATGTCGACCGGCACGTCGAAGAACACGACCTCGAAGACGTTCGGCGCCGTCTCGGTCAGCTTCGTCGCCGTGTAGTCCTGCCAGCTCGGCTCGACCTTGTTGTCCTGGTCCATGCGGGCCAGGCAACCCTCGACAACATCGCGCTGATCGGCCGGGGGATCGGGTGCCGGGTCGCTTTCGAGGCGAATCTCGATCCTGGCCAGCGGAGACGGCTCCAGGCCTCGCGGCGACTGCTCGCACTCGGTGGCCATCGAGGCCAGCGCGGCGGCCACGACGAGGATCAGCGAAGACCTTCTGCGAGGATTGATCATTGGAGACACCGGTTCGCAGGCGCGCATTTCAAGCATATCGGATTTAACGCAGGGGCAACCGCCCCGCAGCGTATCCGTGACGTGCGGCTCGTACACTCCGGTCGTTGACAGGTGAGCGCGCCTTGCCGAATCCGCGGGCGTATGGTCCGGGATAACGACACCTCCCGGCGCGCTTCACCTGTTTCCCTTTGCGCCGACCGACGTGCCGAATCCGGCGGCTGTGTCTCCGTGCCACGCAGTTCTCGTTCCCCCGTCCCGGCCACGGTATATTAGGGAGGCGATCGTTCACCCGGCTGCCTCATGATCCCGGGGCCGCCGTCCGATTCCCGAGGAGGACTGACATGACACGCGCAACCGGCATCGGCCTCGTTCTCGTCTTCGCGCTCGTCGCGCTCTTCGGCGGCGTGCAGGGCGCCGCCGCGCAGGCGCACAACCACATCGGCCACGTGATGGACCAGTGGCGGGACACGCCGGAGATGGCCGGCTTCCTGCCGGCGGCGATCGCCGAGGCGCAGATCGCGGCGCGGCACGCCTCCCTGGCGGCGTCCGACCCGAGCAACCTCGACTCGATCAAGCGGCACACCGCGCACGTGGTGCACGCCGTCGATCCGTCGCAGATCGAGAACGGACCGGGCAACGGCTACGGCGTCAAGCAGGCCGCGGAGGGCGCCGCCAAGCACATCATGGCCGCCGCCAACTCGGGCGACGCGTCCGGCGCGGTGAAGACGCACGCGGAGCACGTGGCCACCTCGGCCCGCAACACGGTCGCGCGGGTGGACGAGATCGTCATGCTGGCGCAGAAGATCGAGATGGCCACCTCGGCGGACGACGCCGCCGGCCTCGTGGCGGACCTCGACACGCTGGCTCAGGCGCTGCTCTCCGGCGTGGACGCGAACGGCGACGGACGCACCGGTTGGCAGGAAGGCGAGGGCGGCCTCGAGGTCGCCGAGACGCACGGCAACCTGATGAAGGGAGCCGAGGGGCTCTAGGGACCAGGGGGCGCCGCGGCCGATCGGCGGCCGCGGCGCCCCGGCCCGTCGTCCCTCCGCCGGCTCTCCCCCGTCAGCGTCCCTCCCTGCAGTTGTGCGCCCTGGAGCGACCGCAGACCCATGGATGAGCAGCCTGCCGACTCGGTCGGCCACGCGGGCGCCGGGACCGGCGTCCTGTTGTTCGCCGTCTTCACCATCGCCACCTGCGGGCTGATCTACGAGCTGCTGGCCGGCACCATCGCCAGCTATCTGCTCGGCGACAGCGTCACGCAGTTCTCCACCGTCATCGGCGTCTACCTGTTCTCGATGGGGGTGGGGTCGTACCTGTCGCGCTACTTCCAGCGGGACCTGATCACCCGCTTCATCGAGATCGAGATTCTCGTCGGGCTCGTCGGCGGCCTGTCGTCGCCGGTGCTCTTCTTCGCGTTCGGCGATGTGGGCGCGTTCCGCGTGGTGCTCTACGCGTGGGTCGCCGCCACCGGCGTGCTGGTCGGCCTGGAGATCCCGTTCCTGATCCGCATCCTGAAGGACGAGTTTCCACTGCACGACCTGGTCTCGAGGGTGCTGTCCCTCGACTACCTGGGGGCGCTGGCCGCGTCGCTGCTGTTTCCGCTGTGGCTGGTGCCGCAGGTTGGACTGATGCGCTCGTCGTTCGTGTTCGGCGGGCTCAACGTGCTCGTCGCGGTCTGGACCTGCCACGTCTTCCGCCGTCAGCACGGTCGACCGCGACTCACCGCGCAGGCCTACGCCGCGCTCGGCGTGCTCGTGCTGGGTGCGGTGTTCTCCGACGACCTGGTGGACTGGTCGGAGCGGCGGCTCTACGACGACCCGGTCGTCCTGTCGCGCACGTCGCCCTATCAGCGCATCGTGCTGACCCGGGGACAGGGCGGCGTGCAGCTCTTCCTGGACGGCAACCTGCAGTTCTCGTCCCTGGACGAGTACCGCTACCACGAGGCGCTCGTGCATCCGGGGCTGGCCTCGGTCGCGGACCCGCGACGGGTGCTGGTGCTCGGCGGCGGCGACGGGATGGCGGTCCGCGAGATTCTGAAGGACGACCGCGTCCGGGAGGTCACGCTGGTGGACCTCGACCCGCTGATGACGGACATCTTCCGGGACCACGAGGCCTTCGCGGCCCTCAACGACTACGCGCTCCGCTCGCCGCGGGTCGACGTGGTCAACGCCGACGCGTTCGTCTGGCTCGCATCGGAGGCAACCGGCTACGACTTCATCGTGGTCGATTTCCCGGACCCGCGCACCTATTCGCTGGCCAAGCTCTACACGACGACCTTCTACCGGCGGCTCCGCGAGCGCCTGCGCCCGGGCGGCGTGGCCGCGCTCCAGACCACCTCGCCGCTGGTCTCCCGGCAGGCGTTCTGGTGCATCGTGGAGACGATCCGCGCCGCCGGGCTGCATGCCATGCCGTTTCACGCCCCGGTGCCGACCTTCGGCGAATGGGGCTTCGTGCTGGCGTCGCACGCGCCGCTGCCGCCCCCGCAAGCGTTCCCGCCGGGGCTGCGGTTCCTCACGCCGGCAATCGCGGGAACGCTCTTCGAGTTTCCGGCGGACATGGACGCGGTGCCGGTGGAGGTGAACCAACTGAACAACCAGATCCTGGTGCGGTACCACGCGGCCGGGTGGGAGCGGTACGCACGGGGCGGGAGCAGTACGCGCGGAGGCGCGCACAGATGACGCCGCCGCGCCGACACGCGCTCGGCGCGGGCCGTGGCCTGACACGGCGGGATCTCCTGCGCGTGGGCCCCGGCGCCGCGGCTGCCCTCGCGTTCGGCTGCGGGCCCCGAGCGCCGTCGGGCGCGGACGGGGCGCTCGCCGCCGGGCGCATCACCGGGACCATCGTGGGCGCCTCCCACCGGGTCGGTCATCGGCTGCGGGACGGCGCCTTTCCCGAGCCGCGACAGACCCGCGAGGTGCCGGTGGTCATCGTGGGCGCCGGCATCGCCGGACTGTCGGCCGGATGGAAGCTCGCCGGAAGCGGCTTTCGCGACTTCGTGGTGCTGGAGCTCGAGCCGGAGCCGGGAGGCAATGCCCGCTGGGGCGAGAACGCGGTCTCCGCCTATCCGTGGGGCGCCCACTACCTGCCGACGCCCACCGCCGAATCGACCGCGGTGCGCGAGTTGGTCGCGGAGATGGGCCTTGTCCGGGGCTACGGGCCGGACGGCGAGCCGGTCTACGACCCGCGGCATCTCTGCCACGCCCCGCAGGAACGGCTGTTCGTCGACGGCGCGTGGCGCGAGGGGCTGTCGGCGCGGGACGCCGTCGAAGCGGATGGCGCGGACCGCGCCGGGGGCGGGGAGGCGCTCGCGGCGTTCGAGGCGCAGGTGCGGCGGTACCGCGACTACCGGGACACCGAGGGCCGGAGGGCGTTCGCGCTGCCGGTCGCCGCGAGCACGACCGACCCGGAGATCCTGGCCCTGGACCGTATCTCGATGCGCGAGTACTTCGACCGCGCCGGCTGGGCCTCGCCGCGGCTCCGCTGGTACGTCGACTACTGCTGCCGCGACGACTACGGGTGCACGCTCGACACGACGTCAGCGTGGGCGGGGTGGCACTACTTCTGTTCGCGCCCGGCGGACGCCGAGTACCTCACCTGGCCCGAGGGTAACGGCCGCATCGTCCGGCACTTCCTGGATCGCCTCGCCGGGCGCGTGCATACCGGGATGCTGGTCTACCGCGTACGGCCGGCCAGGGACGTCCCGCCCGGCGCCCCGGAGGCCGGCGGCTCGGAGGCCGGCGCCGGGATGGCCGGGAGCGTCGACGTCGACGTGCTGGACACCCGCGACGAGACCGCGGTGCGGTATCGGGCGCGCCGGTGCATCTACGCCCTTCCGCGCTTCACCGCGCGCCGCGTCATCGACGGCTACACGCCGGCCGGGATCGAGGCGTTCACCTACAGTCCGTGGATGGTCGCGAACCTGACGGTCGATCGCCTGCCGGAGGGCGCCGCCTGGGACAACGTGCTCTACGACAGCCCATCCCTGGGCTACGTGGTGGCGACCCACCAGAACCTGCGGATGACGACGGGACGGAGCGTGCTCACCTACTACCTGCCGCTCGCGGCGCCGAACCCGGAGACGGCCCGGGCCTGGATGCTGGAGCAGGAGTGGCGCGACTGGGTGTCGCTGATCCTCGCCGATCTCGGGCAGGCCCACCCCGGCATCGAGTCACTGGTGACGCACGCGGACGTGATGCTGTGGGGGCACGCGATGATCCGTCCGGTTCCCGGCTTCGCATGGGGCGCCGCGCGCCGCCGGGCGGCGGCCCCTCACGGCCCGGTTCGCTTCGCCCACTCCGACATGAGCGGGATCTCTCTCTTCGAGGAAGCGCAATACCACGGCGTCCGGGCGGCCGAGGAGGTCATGCGCGACCTCGACCACGTGTTCTCGAGCTCTCTCTGACCCCCATTCCGCCGCGGGCGGACAGAGCATCGGGCTCCGGCCCGGCACCGCGGCGGCGGGGCCGGGCGTACCCGGCTACGCGGTCGCCATGCCCATCTTCTTCTTCAAGTCCGCCAGCGCGTCGGCGCCGGAGCTGGGGGAGGGCGTGGACAGCGCCTTGTCGATGTCCTCGTCGATCGTGCCGCCGACGTCGGCGAGCTGGTCGTAGGCCTCGGCCAGCGATTCCTCCTCCTGGACCTTGTGCTTCATCTTCTCCAGCATGGCCACGGTGCCGCTCGCGTCGGCGCCGGCGAGCTGCTGGTTTATCTTGCGCATGGACGAAGCCGTGCGGGCGCGGGCGCGCAGGGTGATCAGCTCGTTCTGGTACTTGTTGATCTGCCGCTTGAGGTCCTCGACCTTGGCCTGGAGCTGGTCCGCCATCCGCTGCTGCGTCTGGTGGTCGCCGCCCACCTTGGCCGCCTGCTGCACGGCATCCTCCTTCTTTTCCAGCGCCGCGGTCGCCAGACGCTCGGCCTCGCCGGCGTCCATCTCCCCGGCCTCCACGCGCTTGAGTAGGAGCATCGCCTTGCGCTCGTACTCCGCCGCGCGTTTCTTGTGGTCGCCGGCCTCCTTCTGCATGCGGATCGCTAGCGACTTCACCTGCGCCAGGCTCACCATCGCCCCCTGCAGGTTCGTCTTGAGGTCCCGGATGCCCTGCTCGGTCATCTTGATCGGGTCCTCCAGGTGATCGATAGCCGCGTGGGCGTTCGACTCCGCGACCTGGAACATTCTGCGAAAGATACTGGCCATCATCGTTCTCCTTCCGTCGTTATCGCTTCAGGTAGCCGAGCAGCTCGGCGCCGTACTCCGCCATCGCCAGCGAGAGGGCATCGATGGAGCCTTCCAGCTCGTTCGCATCGAGGTTGGCGAGCTGCAGAGTGTCCCGATAGAAGATGCGGGCCGCGTTCTCGTCGAGGACGAACGCGCCGTGCACCAGCGTGTTGTTCATCTGCAGCAGCCGCACGAAGAGGTCCCCGGGGTTCTTCGGCGCGTGGCCGATCAACTGCTCGAGGATGACGATGGGCGGCTCGCAGTCGATGAACAGCTTCTTGATGCCGTTCTCCTCGTCGTCGACCACCACCAGCTCTTCAGCCTCGTTTTCCGCCGTGACCGTCAGCCCGAGGTCGAGCAGGTAGCCCTTGACCTTGTCGAAATGCTCAGCCATCGAATCTCACGCCTCCTCGCGTGTCCCGCTTGCGTCCCTCGTCGTCGTCACCCGGCCCGCCGGGACAACTCGCCGCCGGGACTCCCATCTGAGACTTACGATTCTGCGGCCCGTCCGGTTCTGGAATCCGAGGAGATTCTACGTGCCGGCCCGTGCACGCGCCGAGATGACCACCAGGCGGTCGTCGGCCGCGACGCGGGCGTCCGCGTCCGGGTTCGTCTCGATGTCTCTGCTGCTTCCGTGACGCTGGATCGCCAGGGCGATCTTGCCCTCCTTCCGCTTCAGGTCGGAGAACACGTCGATGAACGACCGCCCGCCGTGTCCGGCCGGCACCGGCATGGTGATGAGATCCTGGCCTTCCCGCGCGCTCAGCAGCTCGTGCAGCACCGTCGAGATGCCGTGGTCGAGGGTCGCGGTCGAGATGACCCGGCTGCACAGGTCCGCGCCCACGATTATCTCGTCGGCCCCGGCCTGCTCGCAGTGGCGCACGTTTTCCTCGCCGGCCAGCTCGACGATGGTGTAGACGTTCCGGTTGAGGCTCTTCACCGTCAGCACCGCCAGCACCGCCTTGGCGTCGCGCGCCCCGTAGTCCAGCGACCGGTCGCCGACCAGGACGACGGTCTCCGCCTTGTCGATCCCGGCCCGCTTCAGGTCGTCCTCGGTCTCCTTGCCCCGCACGAAATGGAGCCGGTCGTCGTCCACCGGCTTGGTTTCGATGTCGGCCACCAGCACGATGGATTTGTCGGAAGAGCGTGAGTCGGCCCGCAGGTCCTTGAGGATCTCTTTCGTCCGGTCGTTCCATCCGCACAGGATGATGTGGCCCTCCAAGTCGCAATCGCCCATGCCGTGGTCCTTTCTCAGTCGCTGCTCGACGAACGCGCCGGCGATGGTGGCGGTGAACGTGCCGAGCACGCCGATGCCGAAGAACATCAGCACGACGCCGATCAGCCGGCCGCCGAGCGATGTCGGGGAGATGTCTCCGAAGCCGACCGTCGTCAGGGTGACGATCGCCCACCAGAGCGCGTCGTAGAAGGACCGGTCCTCCTCGAAGTACGTGAGACCGGCGGCCCCGACCAGAACCAGCGCGACGATCACGCCCATGAGCCGGAAGAGGTTCTCGCGCCGCAGGAACTCGATCAACGCCGCCGCCGGCTGCCGCACGCTCGGCTCGAAGCTCCTCATCGTCGCCGGCAGGCTGGGGATCCCCGGGGCTTGCGTCGGGGCAGTGCTACAGCGTCAATCCGATCAGCATCGACGCCGCGAGGTAGGTCACCCCGGCGATGACGCCGGCGCCCAGGTTCGGCTGCTCCCGCACCAGCTCGTCGCCCAATCGTGCGCCGGGCAGCAGGACCTTGTCCGCGAACAGCCGGACGAAAGGCAGCAGCGCCAGCCCGGCCACGGTGTAGTAGCCGAACTCGGTCAGGCTCTGGTTCCAGGAGACGAAGTCGCCCTCGCCGGCCAGCCGGATGACGTTGCCGAAGCCGACGAGCACCCCCGCGAACGCGGCCGCGACCGCGACGTTGCCCTTCTCGAGCTCGTCGTGCAGGTCGTAGGGCGTGATCCGGTCGTACAGGAGCCCGGCGACGATCAACGCCGCCAGCCCCGCGATCCAGAACACCAGCCCGGACGCCAGTCCGCCCTCCCCGGACATCGCGCCCGCGGTGATCAGGCCGACGGCCACGTAGTTGGCCCCTTCCAGGAGGCCGACGCCGACGTTGCGATCCTCGATGATCTCGTGCTCGATGGCGAACTGCGAGAACACCGCCTTGTCGTTGACCAGGGCCGACAGGTTCAGCAGCACGATCCCCAGCAGGCCGAAGACCGCCAGGCCGATGACGTCGTCGAGCAGGCTGAACGAGGCCGGGCCGGAGACGACGCCGCCCAATACGATGACCAGCCCCAGGTAGTAACCGGCGACGGCCAGCGCCGCCGCCAGGTTGCGCTTCTCGATCAGCTCGGCCCCCAGCGCGAATCTCCGGTGGAGCCCGTCGTAGGCCCACTTGCCGGCGACGAGCAGCACGAGGACGACGGCCAAGTAGACGAAGCCCGGCAGGATCTGGTCCACCGACATGACGTGTTCTCCTCTGCGGCTACTTGCCGAAGCTGCGCATGCCGCCCGACATGCGGCTGTTGACCCGTTGGCCGAACGACCGGCTCTGCGACGCCTGCCGCGCCTGCTGGCGGCGGAAGAAGTCGGGGCTGGTCTGGCGGGTGGTGGAGCCGTTCGTGCCGTACGTGCGGCCGCCGCCGGGGGCGCTGGGCCCGTAGTACGTCTGGCCGCGGCCGCGCGCGTCCCGATAGCCGTTCCAGTCGTCCCGGTAGATCGGGCGCCCGAAGCCGCCCACGATGTGGCTCAGCAGCGCGTACTGGCCGTAGAACTCCCAGAACGACCGCCCGCCGGATTCCTGCCGCCACTGCCCGTACCGCTGGTCGCCCACCTGCTGGTACCCCGGCGGGTGCGCGTCCTGATCGACGTTGCCGCCGGGGCTCTTCGAGAGGACGACCATGCCGAGGAACGGCTGGTAGCGCTCGTAGGTTCCGGAATCGACCTGCTGCCAGTCGAGAACCGCTTCGCGGTAGACCAGCTCGTCCGACCCCGCCTGCGGCGCGCCGACGACGACCTGGTACTGGTGCGAGTACCCAAACAGGGCCTCGTTCATGTCCTGCAGGACCACCGAGTACTCCGGGTACGTCTCGAGCTGCGCCTGGAGCCGTTCGAGCGGCGTCTGCGTGTCGCATGCGGCGGCGGCGAGCAGGACGAAGGCCAGGGCTGCCGGTGCGAGACAGGCACCCCGGCGCGATACGGACCAGCGGCGACCACTCATGTCGGACTCCCCGGGAGGATGTGCGTGAACTGGTAGTCTTCCACGACCGAGCCAGCCGCGGCCGTGAACTCGGATTCGCCCCACTGCTCGATGCCGACGAAACCGGTCTCGGCCTCGTCCACGAACTCCCAGCGGATGACCGGCTCGCCGGCGCCGGTCCCGTCCGGCAGCAGGTGCCCGGCGTAAGAGGCGTCGAGGCGATATGCGGCACCCTTGAAGATGATCGTCCCGGGCGGGTCCTCGTGGTCGAGGATGTGCCGCCGGACGTCGCCGACGATGTCGCCGATCGCCACCTTGTACGAGAGCGACCAGGCGTCGCCGGCCCGCTCGAGGTAGCGCTGCTCGCCGTTGGCGCTCAGCTCCCACTCCTCGACGTCGTCCACGCCCGAAAAGCGGTAGCGGGAGTAGCCGGTGACCCGCCACGTCTGGAGGTCGTAGTCCACGAGATAGCCGACCTTCAGCTTCTCGAGGATCAGATCGGCCAGCGGATCCGGCGCCTCGTCGACGCTCTTCTTCCGTCCGAACAGTCGCTCTCGCAGCCCCATGAACAGACTCAACCCTCTATTCGAACCCTAACAGGAAACGAACCCCCCCGCAATTAGGAGCTAGTCGTCCCCGTACAGCGCGGACAGACGGTGCTCGGGGTGCGATTCCAGGTACGACTCCATGCGCTCGACGCGGGTGACCGCCTCCGCGATGAACGCCACCGCCTGCGAGAGCCGTTCGTCCGGCTCGGCGCAGCTCAGGCGCAGGAACCCGCCGCCGGCCTCTCCGAAGCACTCTCCCCCGAGACACGCGACGCCGCGCGCGCCGTCCGCCGCCTCCAGCAGGAACAGGGCCAGGCCGTGCGACGTGATGCCGTAGCGGTTGCAGATCCGCTTCACCGACGGGAAGACGTAGAAGGTGCCGCCCGGCATCAGGCACGAGACGTCGTCGATGGCATTGAGGCCGTCGACAAGGTGCTCGACCTTGCCCCGGAAGTCGGCCATCCGCTCGTCGCGCACGTGGCCGTCGTCGGCCATCGCCGCGATGCCCGCCAACTGCGTGAACGGCGGCACGCACGAGAGTGCCGTGTTGGTCAGCGTCCCGATCACCTCGATCGTGGCGGGGCTGCTGACCGCGAAGCCCAGCCGCCAGCCGCTCATGCTGAACGACTTGCTGAAGGTGTAGGCGGCCACGCACTGGTCGAGCATCCCCGGCTGGCTCAGCAGCGTGTTGTGCCGGCCGCGCCAGACCATCGCGTCGTACGGCTCGTCGCTGAACACGGCGACGTCCCGGCCGCGAATCAGGCCGGCGAGCCCTTCCAGATCTTCCAGCGTTGCGACCCCGCCGGTCGGGTTGTGGGGACTGTTGAGGAAGATCGCCTTCGGGCTCGGGTCCTCGGCGAGGAAGCGCTCGACGTCTTCGAGGCTCGGCCGGAAGTCTTGGGAGGCGCGCAGCCGCGACACCACCATCCGGCCCTCGCGCCGCTGGATGTTCGCGGGATAGGTGGGGAAGTGGGGGCTGAAGACGAGCACCCCGTCGCCCGGATTGACGAACGCCTCGCAGAAGAACTGCTCGTAGATCTTGGCGCCCGGTCCGACGACGACGTGCGCGGCGGTCACCGGGAGACCGTACTGCTCTTCCAGGTATGCCGCCGCGGCGGCGCGGAAATCGGGCATGCCGAGCGACGGCCCGTAGTGCGTGTGGCCTTCGCGGACCGCGCGGACGCCGGCGTCGAGGGCGGCCGGAGAGGTCGGGAACGGACTGTCGCCGATCTCCAGCTCGATGACGTCCTTGCCGGCCGCCAGCAGGCGCTTGGCCACGGCGAGGACGGTGAACGCGGTCTCTCCCTGAACGGTGGAGGCGAATGTCGAGTACGTCGCTGGCATCTATGACTTGTCCTTGGCTCGGTTGAACGGTAGGCGCCGGCCCCGGCGGGTCACCCGTAGACTCGCTGCGGATCTTCGAGGAGCGCCTTGAGGGCGCGCAGCAGCTCCGCCCCGGTGGCGCCGTCGATGGCGCGGTGGTCGGCCGAGAGCGTCACCGTCATCATCGAGCCCACCACGACCGCTCCGTCGCGGACGACCGGCCGCTCGGTGACGGCGCCGACCCCGAGAATACAACTCTGCGGCGGGTTCAGGATGGCGTAGAGACTCGATACGCCGTACATCCCGAGGTTGGAGATCGTGCAGGTGCCGCCCTGGTAGTTGGCGGGTTGCAGGCGACCGGCGCGGGCGTCCGTGGCGAGCCTGCGCAGTTCGGCGGCGATTTCGGCCAGGGGCTTCGTGTCGGCGGCGCGGACCACCGGTGTCACGAGGCCCCCCGGGGTGGTCACCGCGACGGCCAGGTCGACTCGTTCGTAGACGCGCACGGCGTCGCCAATCCAGGCCGAGTTGGCCAGCGGGACCTCTCGCAGCGCCAGCGCTGCGGCGCGGACGACCATGTCGTTCACGGTCGGCGCGCCGGGACCGTGCACCGGGGTCGCGGCATCGCGCAACGCGAGCAGGGCATCGACAGCGCACTCGACCTCCAAGTAGAAGTGCGGCGCCGAGCGCTTCGACTCGGCCATGCGCTGTGCGGTGACGCGGCGCATCGCGGTCAGCGGCCGATCCGAATGGGGAAGGTCCGACACCGGCGTCACGGCCGGCGCGGCGGAGGCGGCCGGCGCGGATGCCGGTGCGTCGGCCACAACCGGCGCTGCGGCGCCCCCTCGCGCTGACCGGAGCAGGCGCTCCACGTCCACCTTCATCACGCGGCCGCCGTCCCCGGAACCGGTCAATCTGCGGAGGTCGAGCCCAGCGAGCTCGGCCATCCGCCGCGCTAGCGGCGTGGCCGGCAGGTCCACGGCTGCGAGCGCTGTTGCTCCGAAGGAAGGGGCCGTAGCGATCTCGGCCGTCCCGGCCGCGGGCGCCTGACCTGGTGCGGTTTCGTCGGTGTCTATGGGCGAGGTTGCCGCCGGGACAGATGTCTCGGCCATGGGCAAGGCGGGGCTTGCTGCCGGCGCTCCCTGCGGTGGGGCTTCGCTTGGCATGGCACTGCGTACCAGGGCCAGTACGGTGCCGACCGCGACCGCTTCGGCACCCGCCGCGACGCGGATGTCGGCGAGTACGCCATCGGTCGGCGCTTCGAGCTCGACGGTGGTCTTGTCGGTCTCGACCTCTGCGATGGGCTCGCCGGCGGTCACCGTGTCGCCGGGCTTCTTCAGCCACGCCGTCAGCGTTGCCGACGTCATCGCCTCGGCCAGCTCAGGCAGGGTTACTTCGACGAACGGCGGCTCGGGATCGGCGGGCGGCTCCGTCGCGCCGGCCCGTGCCTCCTCGCGAACGACGGCCAGCAGGGCGCCGATCTTCACGTCCCTGGTGCCGGCGGCGACGCGAATGTCCAGGACGCCGTCGGCGGGGGCTTCGAGCTCGACGGTGGTCTTGTCGGTCTCGACCTCTGCGATGGGCTCGCCGACGGTCACCGTGTCGCCGGGCTTCTTCAGCCACGCCGCGAGCGTCGCCGACGCCATTGCATCGGCCAGCTCCGGGAGCCGCACTTCAACCTGAGCCGACATCGTCTTTCCATGCCTATCTTACGTGGAGCGGCGAGCCCTACGTGGAATGGCGGGCCTATCGTGAGCTGCGCGCCGGCCTCCGAAGGACCGGCCAAGCGGGGTGGACAGCGGGCCTAGAATCGCACGGCGCCCCGCACGAAGACCGCGTGGACCGCCGCCGCGGCGGTGCGCTCGCGCCGTTCCGCCTCCAGGCTCAGGTTGGCGGACCGGCCCAGCGACAGGCGGCTCCCCAGCCGGTAGCCGCGGCCGTACTCGCGGTCGAGGCTCAGTGTGCCGAAGGGGGTCAGCGCGCCGCGGCCGCGGAACGCCGCGAAGCCGTAGCCGAACTGGGCGTCCATCCGCGAGCCGGGCGCGCGGGGCGAGGTCGGGTCGGTTGCGCTGCGCTCCCACAGGCGCTGCACGCCGCTCGCGGTATCCCCCCAGCCGGGCATCAGGCTCAGCGAGGGGCCGCGGCCCGCCGCCCCCGGGTCGTAGCGGACCACGGCGCCGAAGCCCCATTCGCGCAACGCGCCCTGGTGCGCCGCGAGCCAGCGTCCGTAACCCTCCGTGGTCCACCCTCGCAGATTCCGGTAGCGGAGGCCGCCGCCGATCTCCAGGCCCGCCCCGATCTCGCCGTCGCCGCCGTCGTGACGCAGGCCCAGCTCTCCCCACGGGGTGAGCGACGCTCCGGAGGACAGGACGAGCTCGTGGCTGGCCTCCGTGCTCAGTCGCAACCGCCGCATGTTCACCGCGAGCGCGTCGACCAGCCCGCCGTCCCCGGCGATGCCGAGCCGCGCCAGCGCCCCTTCGCCCTTCAGCGTCAAGCTCGTCGCTCCGCGCGCCAGCAGGCGTCCGTTGACACCCACCGCTCCCGAGTCCAGCGTCGCGGCGCTCATCAGCGGCCCGGCGGCCAGATCGTCCTCGATTCGCAGCTCGCCCCAGGCATGACCGACCATTCCCCAGACGTCCAGGTCGGGCGACACCGACCATCCGAGGTGGGGATGCACGCCGGTCAGCCGCAGGTCGTAGGCGCCGCCGGCCTCTCCGCTCGAACCGCCCGCGCGGTAGTCGAACGAGCCCCTCGACCGGGATACGGACAGTCCCGCCAGCGTGTTGGATCCGAGTCGCACGTCGGCGCCGAGGCTCATGCTGAACGCCTCGCCGTTCCAGGCTACGGCGCCGCCGCCGCCGCCGCCGCCCGACAAGTGCCGGTAGTCGCCGCAGCCCCACGCCGCGAAACGCCCTGGGCCGCCCTCCTCGTCCTGCATCGGCATCAGGAACGACGAGTCGCCGAGGGCGCGCTCCAGGGTCAACTGTTCGCGCATCGGCGAGCCCCGGGGATCGGACGTCCGCCGGTCCGACGTCCGCCGGTCCGACGTCAGCCCGTGCGAGAGCGACAGGTAGCCGCCCGGGCCCTGCGAGCCGTCGCGGGCCGTCGGACCCGAGAGCCCCCGGTCGAAACGGCACGTCGCCGCGGAGAAGGCCAGCGCCCGCCCCAGCTCCGGGAGGACGGTCCGGCTCACCGTCCCGATCCGCTCCGCGATCTCCGTGATCGTTCCCATCCCGGTCGGATCCGCCACCGTGGCCGCCACCGGTTCGCTCAGCTCCACCGTGAACCGCTCGGCGCCTTCCACCACCTCGTCGGCCAGCGTCGCAACCGTGATGGTGCGGGTCGTCTCTCCCGGCGCGAACCGCAGGGTCCCGTCAGCCGGCGTGTAGTCGAGCCCGGCCGTCGCCGTATCGTCCGCGGTACGGTACGACACCCTGACCTCTTTCTCGCTCGCCGCACTCAACGTGACGACGAACCCGGCGGTGGCCCCCTCGGAAACCGGCGCCGCGTCCGCGATCGACAGCGTGGGCAGGCCCTCCACCAGGTCGTCGTCGGTGATGGTGCCCGTCCCGGCGTCATCCTCCAGTCCGGCCCCGGTCGGGTCGCTCAGCTCGACCGCGAACCCTTCCTCCGATTCCACGATCTCCTCCTGGCGCGTCGCGACCTCGATGGTCTGGCGCGTAGTCCCCGGCGGAAAGGTCAGGGTTCCCTCGGCCGCGACATAGTCCGAGCCCGCGAGAGCCGTCCCGTCCACCGTGGCGAACGCCACGGTCACTGTCTGGTCGATCGCCACGCTCAACCTCACCGGGAACAGCGCCGTCATGCCTTCCACCACCGGGGCTGCATCGTCGATGGAAAGCGCGGGCAGCTTGCCCTCGTCGTTGTCGGCGATCGTTCCCCGGCCGGTGCCGTCCGCCAGCGTCGCCCCGGCCGGGGAGTGCAACGCCGCCGTGAAGTCCTCGGTCTCCTCCAGAAACTCGTCTTCGAGCACCGGAACCCGGACCGTTCGCCTGGTGTCGCCCGGCTCGAAGCGGAGGGTCCCGGTCGCCGGCGTGTAGTCGGCGCCCGCCCGCGCCGTTCCGTCGGCCGTCGCGTAGGACACGGTGACGACGTGGTCGCTGGCCGGGCTCAACGTCACCGCGAACTCGGCCGTTCCACCCTCGGTCGCCGGCGCCGCGTCCGCGATCGACAGCTCCGGTAGACTGCCGCCGGAGCCCGCGATGTCCGCGATGTCCCTGACCGTGCCCGCCCCGGTGTCGTCCTCCAGCGTCGCCCCGGCCGGGTCGCTCAGCTCGACCGTGAACCCTTCCTCCTGCTCCTCGGTATCGTCTTCCAGAGTCGCGACCTCGATTGTCAGGAGCGTGGTTCCCGGCTCGAAGGTCAGCGTCCCGTCGGATCCGGCGTAGTCCGAGCCCGCGAGCGCCGTCCCATCCGCCGTCGCGTAGGACACGGTCACCGCCTGGTCGACCGCCGCGCTCAGACGCACCGGAAACAGCGCCGTCACCCCTTCGACCACCGGCGCCGCGTCGTCGATGGCCAGCGCCGGCAGCTTGCCCTGGTCATCGTCCGTGATGGTTCCCGTCCCGGTGCCGCCGGCCACAGTGGCCCCGACCGGGTCGCTCAGCTCTACCGAGAAGCTCTCGGTTTCTTCCAGGATCTCGTCGTCGAGCAGCGGAACCCGGATCGTCCGCGTGGTGTCGCCCGGCTCGAACCGTAGCGTCCCGGTGGTCCGCGTGTAGTCCGAGTCCGCCCTTGCCGTCCCGTCCGCCGTCGCGAACGCCACGGTAACTGGCCGCCCGCTCTCCTCGCTCAGTGTCACCGCGAACTCGGCCGTGCCTCCCTCGGGCGCCGGCGCCGCGTCCGCGATCGACAGGGAGGGGAGGCGGCCGCCATCGCCATCACCGTCTCCATCGCCGTCTCCGTCGCCGTCTCCGTCTCCGTCTCCGTCTCCGTCTCCGTCTCCGTCTCCGTCTCCGTCTCCGTCTCCATCGCCGTCTCCGTCTCCGTCTCCGTCTCCGTCTCCATCGCCGTCGCCGTCTCCATCGCCATCGCCGTCGCCGTCCCCGTCTCCATCGCCGTCCCCGTCTCCATCGCCATCGCCATCGCCGCCGCGGATGCTTACTGTCACTCGGTTCGCTGCGTGGGGCTTTACCGGGCAATCGGTGTCGTTTTCCCACACCTCGTGCTCGAAGCGCACCGTGCTGCTCACCGCGTTTTTAAGGGCTTGCACGTGGACCGTCCGCCATTCGGTCACCCATGTTCCTGGCTCGTCTTCTTTCCAGTCGTCCGACTCGAACCCCCAGCCGACCGACGGCACCCAACGGATGTCGTTGAAATCATCGCCGTCGGTGTTGTACACTCCGTCGATCCGCACCGCACCGTCGACGTGCATCCTGACCCACCACCCCTCCCCGTCGTCTTTGTCGTCCCTGCCTGTCGTTGGTGGCCCTCCCTTCAGTCTCAGTTCGTAGGTGCCGGACCCTTCCTTAGCGATGTCCAGCGAGGCCGGTCGCACTTCGACTTCCCCATCCCATTCCAGGGTCGGGTTCTGGCCATGGACCGGCTCTGGCGTGGCGCCGCACAGGAGCGCCGTCAGCGCGAACGTGAACGGCAGAACGAAGAGCCGACGGCTGGAACGGGATGGCAGGGTCGGCTTCCGGGCGTCCGGCGACTTCATGCTTACCAATTGAACGCCAGAGCAGGGGACTTCGCACACCGATAGTGGAAGTTTCGGGTGCCGGTAGACTCTACGAGGGGGGCTATCGCGCGAAAATATCGGCGCAGGATGGACCGGTAGCGTATCACAGGCCAACCGAGATTGCGACGCGCGCCGCCGCGTCGATGATCGCGTTGACGTCCAGGCGGTACTCGCGGTACAGGTCCGGCAGATCGCCGGATTGCCCGAACCGATCCACGCCGAGCGGGACCACCCGCTGCCGTCGGACGGACGCCAGCCACGACAGCGTCGCCGGATGCGCGTCGATCACGGTGATCAGGCCGGCACCGTCGGGAAGCGGCGCCAGGAGTCGCTCGACGTGCGAGACCGGACGGGCCGCGCCGATGCCGCCGCGCTGGCTCGCCGTCCACCCGCGATAGAGCCGGTCGACCGAGGTGACCACCAGCAGTCCCGCGTCGGGTATGTCCTCCAGGATCTGGCGGTGCGCCTCGATCGCTTCCGGCAGCACGGCGCCGCTGGCGACGAGTGCGATCTCCGCCCGAGGCCCGGGCGGGGCCAGCCAGTAGCCGCCGTCGGTGATCTGCCGCGCCAGACTCGTATCCAGTCGCCGGGCCGGCTGATCCACCGGGCGCGTCGACAGCCGCAGGTAGACCGCCCCGCCGTCGTCGGCCTGCAGATGCTCGAAGCTCCAGCGCAGCATCTCGCACAGCTCGTCGGCGTAGGTCGGCTCGAACGACGTCAGGCCCGGCTGTGCCATCCCGAGCAGCGGCTCGTAGATCGATTGGTGCGCCCCGCCCTCGGCGGCCAGCGACACGCCCGACGGGGTCCCGACCACGATGAAGCGCGCGTCCTGGTAGCAGGCGTAGTTCAGCGCGTCGAGGCCGCGGCTGATGAACGGGTCGTAGACGGTCCCGATCGGCAGCAGCCGCTCGCCGAACAGCGGCGCGCTCAGCCCGAGGGCCGCGAGCAGGATGAACAGGTTGTTCTCGGCGATCCCGAGCTCGATATGCTGACCCTCGGCGGAGACCTCCCAGTTGAGGGCCGAGAGGATCCGCTCGTCCTTGAAGAGATCGCCGCGGGCGCGCCGCCCGAAGATGTGCCGGCGGTTCAACCAGGAGCCGAGGCTGGTGGAGACGGTCACGTCCGGCGACGACGTCACCACCCGGTCGGCGAGATCGGGGTGCCGCCGCGCGAGGTCGGACAGGAAGCGGCCGAACGCGTCCTGGGTAGACAATCGCTCGCCGGGGGGCGGCTCGAACCGCGCCGGCACCGCGATGGGCGCCGCGGCGTGCCGCCGGCCGGATGCGCGTCCGAAGGGGACCGCATCCAGAAACGCCTGCAGCTCGTCGGCCGGGAGGTCGAGCCCGGCGAAGCGGTCCCATTCGTCGCCGTCCGCGATGTCCATCCGCTGCTTGAAGGTCGCCATCTGTTCCGGCGTGACCAGCCCGGCGTGGTTGTCCTTGTGGCCGGCGAACGGCAGACCGTAGCCCTTGATGGTGTAGGCGATGAAGGCGGTCGGCCGGTCGTCCTGCACGCCCCGGAACGCGTCCCGCAGGGTCGTCAGGTCGTGCCCGCCGAGGTTGGTCATCAGCCGCCCGAGCGCGTCGTCGTCGTGCCCGTCGAGCAGGGCGCGGATGCCGTGGGTGTCTCCCAGGTCGCGCAGCAGCTCGTCGCGCCAGGCCGCACCGCCCCGGTAGGCCAGCGCCGAGTAGCGCGAGTTCTCCGCCGAGTCGATCCATCGTCGCAGCGCGTCCCCGCCCGGGCGCTCGAAGGCGCCGGTCAGCAGGCGGCCGTACTTGAGGACCTCCACCCGCCAGTCGAGGTTGCGGAAGACGGTCTCGAGCCGGTCCGAGAAGCGCTCGACCATCACCGCGTCGAGGCTCTGGCGGTTGTAGTCGATGATCCACCAGACGTTGCGGACGTCGTGCTTCCACGACTCGACGAGCGCCTCGAAGATGTTGCCCTCGTCGAACTCGGCGTCGCCGGCGATGGCGATCATGCGGCCCGGCGGCCGTTCCGACCCGAAGCGCTTCAGCCGCACGTAGTCCTGCACGAGTGCGGCGAAGCTGGTCATCGCCACGCCGAGGCCGACCGATCCGGTGGAGAAGTCGACGTCGTCGGCGTCCTTGGTGCGCGAGGGGTACGACTGCGCGCCGCCGAACCCGCGGAAGCGCGCGAGCTGTTCCTGCGTCTGGTTGCCGAGCAGGTACTGGATGGCGTGGAACACCGGGCTCGCGTGCGGCTTCACCGCCACCCGGTCCTCCGGCCGCAGGGCGTCGAAGTAGAGCGCCGTCATCAGCGTCGCCACCGATGCGCACGACGCCTGGTGGCCGCCGACCTTCAGCCCGTCGCGCGAGGGCCGGAGATGATTCGCGTGGTGGATCGTCCAGACGGCCAGCCAGAGGACCTTCCGCTCGAGCGCGCGGAGGAAGCGGAGATCGGATGCGGAGCCCTCGGACGGGGGCGGAGACGGTATCGCCGGAATCGCCATCAGCCGCTAGGATGCCTCACAGTTGCCGGCGCGGACAAGTACCTCTACCCGCCATCCGGTGCGCACTCTGCCGGCTGCGCGCACCGCTCGTGCTCCAGTTGGACGGTCGCGTGCCGCACGCCGAACCGCTCGCGGAGGCAGTCGAGGACGCGCTTCAGTGCGCGGTCGTGGACGGCGCCGCGGTCGACGCGGGCGTGAAAGGTCATCACCGGCCGGCCGGGACTCAGCGACCAGATGTGCACGTGGTGCACGTCGCCGACCTCGGGAACGGTCTCCGAGAGGGTCCGTGCGACGTCCACCGCGTCCAGGTGATCGGGACGGCCCTCCATCAGCACGTGACCGGAACGCCGCAGCAGCGACACCGCGCTCCTCAGGACCAGCAGGGCGACGAGCAGCGAGAGAATCGGGTCGATCAGGGTCCACCCGGTCACCATGATCACGATCGCGGCGACGATCGCGGCAATCGAGCCGAGAAGGTCGCCGAGCACGTGCACGAGGGCGCCCCGCACGTTCAGGCTGTCGGTCTCGCCGCCGTGCAGCAGACGGAACGCGGCCAGGTTGACCAGGAGGCCGACCACCGCGACGGCCAGCATCGGCCCTTCCAGGATCTCCACCGGCTGGCGGATTCGCCCCACCGCCTCTACCGCGACCCAGGCGACGATCAACAGCAGCGTGACGGCGTTGACGTACGCGGCGAGCACCGGAAAACGGTGATATCCGTAGGACCGTTGCGCGTCGGTGGGCCGCCGGGCCACCAGTACGGCCAGGCAAGCCAATCCGAGTGCCGCCGTGTCGGTCAGCATGTGACCGGCGTCCGCGAGCAGCGCCAGCGAGCCGGCGACCACGCCGCCGCCGACCTCCACCAGCGTGAATCCCCCGGTGAGCCACAGGGCGCCCAGCAGCCGGCGCCGATCGTCGGTGTCGGTCGAGGCGAAGCGCTGCGCGTGAGGCGGATTGCCGCCTGCGTCATGCGAGTGATCGTTGTCCGCGTGGTGGTCGTGCATCTTGGTAAACACTTTAACACATGTTCACATATCGTATGATGAGGGTGCGATGAGCACCCTGACAGAAGCGGAACCCGCAAAGCTCGCGACCCTCGACGACGACCGCGTGATCCAGTTGGCCGAGATGTTCCGGCTGATGGGCGACCCGACGCGCCTGCGCATCATTCTCGGTTGCCTGACCGGACCCCGCTCGGTCGGGGACATCGCCGGGCGGCTCGGCCTGTCCTCCTCGCTGGTCAGCCACCATCTGCGCCTGCTGCGCGCCGCGCGGGTGATGCGGGGCCGGCGTCACGGCAAGCAGGTCCACTACGGCGTGGCGGACGAGCACATCGGCCGGGTGTTTCTCGACATGCTGGATCACGTGGTCGAGCCGGCGGACCACGACGTGTCGTGAGCAGCCCGCCGTGCCTCTGGCGGCCGAGTTCGGATAGTCGCATGGAGTACGATGCTGTCACGTGCCCTTGCACCGGGCGCCACACCCTACGGGAGAAACGACGATGACCGATCCGACCATCAGGCGCCGCCGGTACTCGCGGCGCGAAGCCCTCGGCCTCCTCGGCACGGCTGCCGCATCCGGCGCCGGAGCCGCGGCGTTCGGCACCGCGCTGCCGCCGCTCCACGCACAGCAGACCTTCACCAGCGCCGAGCCGCCGACCTTCCCCGCGGGGGCGATCATCCGCACCCTGCAGGGCGACGTCGACCCTGTCGAGCTCGCCGAGGGGGCGACGCTGTTTCACGAGCACGTCGGCCGCGGCGACATCGATCTCGCGGTCGAGGAGTTGCGCGCCTGCGCGTTCGACGGGCTCGGCTGCATCGTCGACGCGGCGACCGGCCGCCGCACGCCCGAGCAGGTCGAGCACCTGAACGCCATCGCCGCGCGCAGCGCGGTGCGCATCGTCATGGCCGGCGGCTACTTCGAGGACATCGGCTTCGCCATCTACCCGGTGCGAGTGGCCGAGATGTCCGCGGACGAGCTGGTCGAGGAACTCGTGGCCGACGCGGCCGCGCAGCGCTGGGGCGCGTTCGGCGAGATCGCCTCGTCGCTCGAGATGCGGCCGGACGAGCGGAAGGTGCACCGGGCCGTCGCCCGCGCCCACCTGCGGACCGGGCTGCCGATCTTCACGCACACGCCGCACGAGAGCTGCCCGAGCTGCGCCATGGACCAGATGGACGTCATCGAAGGCGCGGGCGTCGATCTCTCGCACGTCGTGATCGGCCACATGGCGACGATCAAGCCGGAGCACGACCCGCTGGGCACCCACACGGCGGTGGCGCGGCGCGGCGCCTTCATCGGCCTCGACACGCTCGGGCACGAGATGGGCCGCTCCGACATCCCCGCCGCCGACAAGGTGCGGATGGTGCAGGACCTGCTCGAGGCGGGCCTCGAGGATCACATCCTGCTCTCCTCGGACCAGGGCAACGTCCGGCAGTTCAAGCGCGCCTACGGCCACGGCTGGGCGTCGGTGCTGATGCAGTTCGTGCCGAAGCTGCGCTTCGCCGGGGTACCGGAGGAGAAGATCCGGAAGATCCTGGTCGACAACCCGCGGCGCTTCCTGGCCTTCGTGCCGCCGGCATAGGAGAGGTTGCGGACCGTCGGAGTACCGTAAGGATGCTGACGGATATTACCTTGCCGTGTGCCACGCGCGCCGATCAGCGCAACCGGGGCTGCGCGTTGCCGAAGTTGGCAAATCTATATCGATCACTGTCCTAAGCGAATGGTTTCGACATATGCGCGGCGTTCGGGCGTGACGGCCGGCAGTCTCCTGCTCGCCGGCCTCCTGAATCTCCAGCCTGATGTCTGGACCGCCCCCGGCCCCGGTGCGGCAGGCCCAGGACGAACCGGACTACCCGCACGCCTATCCGCGGGAAGGGGTCAGTGCGTTACGAAGGCAGCTTGAAGCACTAAGGAGCCCTGGCAACGAGGGCGCCGCGGCGCCCTCTGTCCGAAGCAGATCGATGCAGCGAGTGCACAACAGATGTTGGCTGAGAGCGAGTTGAGCGATGACACGCGGTACGCTGTACGAGAGGGCAGGGCGTACTGCGCGCGGCAGCATGCCCCGGACGTCTGGCACGGGTACCCCGTCGGGTGGATCCGAGTGCCGGAACGGCTCCGGCGCAAGTGGCTCGATGAGCAGCGCGTACGTCGGCGTGACATCCGGACGCACTGGGATTGAGCGAGCACGAAGATGGGCACTCGATGGGAGCGGCTTGCCGGGGACACCAGCGAATTCGCACTGCGGCTGGCGTTCGCTCCAGACCCCGATGACGGCCAGGCCGCGGAGCCGGAAGTCAGCATGTCCTGGGGCAGCTTCCAGCTATGGGTCGAAGGTCGGAACCTGTGTGCCCACCAGGAGGACGGTGAGCGGACCGAATCTGTCCACTGGTTCCTTCTCCCGCTGATGGAATGGTTTGCCGAGAACTGGAATCCTCTGCTTCACGAGGAACGCCTTCCAAGGAACGAAGGCGACACCGCATGGGCGTCGTTGCTGGCCACCCGCTTTCCACCATGGGCGATCACGGACAACACTCAACTCGCGTCTCGCTGGGAGAGTGCCTGGCAGAAGTGGTGGCAGAGGCACGCGATTCGCGCTGCAAGTGAAGGCGGGTTGTTTCCTGATGTTGTGCTGAGACGGGTTCGCGACCGTGTCGAGATTTCGTGGGGGCAAACGCGCGTCGAAGGCATGCCGGGTCATTTCGATTTCTCGGAATCCGAACGCGGATACAGCAGACTGGAGCCGCAGAGGGTCGCCGGGCCGTTGCATGACGTTCTCGTGAGCGCCGGTGAGTACCTGAAGTCTCTGAGTCCCGAATCCCGTCGGCTCAGGAAACTGCACCGACGAATTCTGGCCGTGAAGAGTGTGGAGGAGCATCGCGAACGGCGTCTGATGTGGCTCGCGGGGCTGGGCACGGACGAGAAAACCGTTCGTGCCGGATGGCGGCGGGTGAAAGGTCATCTCGCTGGATACGCTGAGAGTGCCCGCCGTGCGATTTTGGAACCCTTGGAGTCACCTCTGGTCGTTACAGGGTCTTGCCACGCATCCTTGATGTTCGGTTCGGTTTCTCCAAGCATCGGGAAACGAGATGTTGTGGAGCTGGCGCGACTGATGGTCGATCTCCATGCACCGCGAGGGGGCCGGTCTGCAATTGACGAGGCGCGTCGTACGGTTCCACTAGAGGAAGCCGCCGGTCTCCCCTGGTACCAGGGGTACGAACTGGCCGAGAGCTTTCACGATTGTCTCGAACCCGAGTTCGCAGAGGGCGAGTCCGTAGACATCGAAGGCATCATCGAGAAACAGGGCGTCACGGTTGTCGATCGCCAATTGTCCGATGAGACCATCAGAGGTGTTGTCTTCGACGGGGAACGCCACAGGCCGGGGATACTGATCAACTCCCGTAACGGCGCCAACGCGCATCCATTTGGGCGGCGGTTCACCCTTGCTCATGAGCTCTGCCATCTGCTGTTCGACCGAGATGTTGGTGCGCACTTGGCGATTGCCAGCGGTCCCTGGGCGCCGCATGACGTCGAGCGGCGTGCCAACGCCTTCGCGGCGATGTTTCTGATGCCCAATCAGCTCGTGCAGCGCGCAATCTCGGCGCTGACCGTTTCACTGGAAACGAGGGATGCGGTACTGAGTGTGGCGAACCGGCTGCGAACGAGCTTCGAGTCCACGCTGTGGCATCTGAAGAATCTGGGATATATCGATGACGTCACTCGGCAACGAATCGAGAATGATGCGTTACAGCAACAGCCGGAAGAAACTTGTGAGACGACCGGGTTTCAGGCGGAGCAGATGGCTGTTGCTACTGTGCGTCCTCGCCGCCGGGTGCGAACGAACAGGTGACGGCGGCAGGCCGGACGACTACCTGACGCCCGAGCTGCGCGCGGCGGTCGAGCAGCTCAAGGCCGACGTGGCGATGAGCCCTACCGACGAGACGACGGTCGCCGAGCGGGCGCGAATCCTGTCCGACTGGGTCGACGCCTACGCCCTCGGGGGCGGGGAGGTCGGCCTCGAGGGGCCGCGCGTGCGCCTGCAATCGACGCAGCCGCCGACCGGTCAGGCCGCCATCGCGCAGGGCGCCGTCATCGACCGGCTGGTGCGGCAGTTCGTGCTGCATGATGAGCCGGGGGCGCTCGGGGAGCTGGCCGCCGAGTCGCTCGGCCCCTTCGAGGCGCGCTCGTATCAGACCATTCGCCAGACCTGGACCGCCGGTAGCCGCCCGGTGGCGACCCGCGGCGGCTTCTGGGTGGCGCGGCACTTCAACGTCAACTACGGCCCGTTCCAGACCGACGACCCGGCTGGCGACGGTTACGTGACCATCGACACGAGCGACGGCGACGCGACGTTCGAGGCCGACGTCTACATGGCGCGTGGCCCGCACGGCGGGTTCCGGGCGCCCGAGCCGGCGCTGGTCTTCCGGGTGGCCTCCGGCCAGGTCGATCCCGGCGAGACGGTGACCATCACCTACGGCGACACGACCGGCGGCGGCCAGGGCCTGCTGATGACCGGCACCTCGAGCGCGCGGATGCCGTTGCCGCTGTACGTCGACCTCGACGCCTCCGGCGAGTGGCGTCCGCTGCCGATCCTGCCCTTCGTCGTCGGCGGCACCCGCGTGGCCGGCGTGCACGGCTTCGCGCCGAGTGTCGTGGCCCCGGGCGAGCCGTTCGAGCTGTCGGTGCGCGCCGAGGACCCGTTCTTCAACCGCGCGACCGGCGACATACCGGCGTTCGAGGTGCTCGTGAACGGAGACGTGCTCGCCACGACCCCGGCCGGGACCGAGCCGATCACGGTGGTGGAGCTGACCCTGGACGAGCCGGGACCGCACTGGATCGAGATCCGATCCGCGGACGGCGAGATCCGCGGCGGCGCGAATCCGATCCTCGTCGAGGAGAACCCGGCCCGCCGCATCTACTGGGGAGATACCCACGGCCACTCCGGCTACGCCGAGGGGATCGGCACCATCGACTTCTTCATGACCTTCGCCCGCGACGACGCGCGGCTCGACTTCGTCACGCACTCGGAGCACGACGTCTGGCTGGACGACGCCGAGTGGGAGCTGTCGCGCAACGCGGTGCAGGCCTTCGACGAGCCGGGCCGGTTCATCCCCTACCTCGGCTGGGAGTGGACGCGGCACGCCCGGTTCGGCGGCCACCACAACGTGCTGTTCCGCGACGCGGAAGGCAGGGACCGCGTGTCGGCGCTGGAGTACCCCACGCTGTCCGAGCTCTACCAGGGCCTGCACGCGCGCTACGACCCGGCCGACGTGCTGGTCATCCCGCACGCCCACAACCCCGGCGACTACCGGCAGTCGGACCCGCAGCTCGAGCCGCTCATCGAGATGATGTCGATGCATGGCACCTTCGAGTGGTTCGTCCGGCAGTACCTGTCGCACGGCCACCAGGTGGGGCTGGTCGCCGCGTCGGACGACCACCTGTCGCACCCCGGGTACTCGGCCCCGAACCGGAACTCGCTCGCGCAGCGCGGCGGCCTCGGCGCGGTCATGGCCCCCGAGAAGTCCCGCGACGCGATCTTCGACGCGATGAAGCAGCGGCGGACCTACGCGACGACCGGCGACCGCAGCATCCTCGATGTGACCGTCAACGGCACGCAGATGGGTCAGCGCGGCGACTACGCGGACACCCGCGAGGTGGAGGGCCGGGTGATCGGCACCGCGCCGATCGAATCGGTCACGCTCCTGAAGAACGACGAGCCGATCTGGAGCCAGACCTACGGCGTCGGCCGCGGCCGGCCCGCCGACACCGAGGAGTGGCTGCTCTCGTTCTCGTCCGATGCGACGCCGCTGCACCCGGGCGACGCACCGCGCGGGTGGCGCCACTGGCGCGGCCAGCTCCGCGTCAACGGGGCCGTCCTCGACGCGGTCACCGGCACCGACTTCGTCAACCCGACCACCCAGCATCTCGAGCACGAGCCGGCGCGCAACGGCGCGCGCTTCGCGACCCACACGCGGGGGGATACCAGCTCGCTGCGGATGCGGCTGTCGGGGATCCGGCCCAGCGCCTCCATAGTGCTCGATCTGGAGGAAGCACGCGAGACCGGATCGGCGCCGCCCTTCTTCCGGCCGCCGGCCGACATCCCGGAGCGTCGCGTGCGGCTCACGCTCAGCGCCGGCGGGGTCGACCGGACGATGGCGATCGACGGCTATCCCGACGACCGCATCACGCTGCGCCGCCTGGTCCGCAACGGCCCCCGCGACGTGAGCTTCAGCTACATGGACGAAGACAACCCGCGGACCGACGAGGACGACCCGCGCCAGGGCGACTACTACTACGTCCGAGTCCGGCAGGTGAACGACGCGATGGCCTGGTCGAGCCCCATCTGGGTCGGCGGCTATCCGTCGCGGTAGCAAACTGGCGCCCGCGACCGCTCGTGGCAGAACGGTCGAGGCGCCGAGAGGACGAAACCATGCAGAGACTACCAGCCGTTGCGTTTGTGTTCGTTCTGTTGTTCGCCGGAGCCGTTCCGTCCGCATTCGCGCAGATCGCCGCTCCGAATGGCGCGGGGGTGGCCATGGGGCATCTCCACTACGTGGTGCGCGACGTCGAGGCGAACACCGCGTTCTGGGTGGCGCTCGGCGGCGACGCCGCGAAGGTCGGCGACACTGTCGTGGTGACCTTCCCGGACGTGCTGGTCCTGCTCGAAGAAGGGGAGTCCGCGGGCGGCACCGAGGGATCGATCCTCAACCACATGGCCTTCCGCGTGCAGTCGCTGGCCGACGTCGCGGCGGCCGGCCTCGAGTTCGAGGACCGGGGCTCCGGCGTCACCAACGTCTTCACGCCGGAGGACGAGCGCATCGAGCTGTTCGACGACACGTCGGCGAACCTCGCGTTCACGCGCGACGACGGCGCAGGGGATCCGGTCGCGCAACGGCACAACGAGCTGCTCGCCGGCCCCATCCGGGCGCACCACCTGCACCTCTACCTGGTCGACGACGCGGTGGAGGAGGCGCAGGCGTGGTACGCGGCGATGTTCGGCGGCGCGCCAGGGATTCGCTGGCGCTACGACGCGGTCGACCTGCCGGGCATCAACTTCAACTTCTCCTACAACCCCGACGCCGGAGGAGCGCCCACGAAGGGGCGCATGCTCGACCACATCGGCCTCGAGGTCGAGAACCTCGAGCGGTTCTGCCGCCGGCTCCAAGCGCGCGGGGTGACGTTCGACGTGCCCTACCGGCAGAGTGCGTCCGGCATCGGGTACGCGTTCCTCACCGATCCGTGGGGCGTGACCATCGCGCTGACGGAAGGGCTGCGGGGCCTGTAGTAGGAGCGGCAAGCCGCGTTGGCGGGTACACGATTCAGCGCTGACCGCCTTGGACTATGAGCCCAGGGCGTCACCCTGACGAGGGCTTGGGGCTGGTCTCGTCGCCTTCCGTGCCGGCTCTCGGAACGTTGCCGGTTGTCGCTTTCAAACGCGCTTCGGTTTTCTGAATGAGTTGCGGTACTCGTCTTCGTGCGTGGTGCAGCAGGTCTTCCGCTGTCCCCTTCGTCGCCGTCCACGTGGCGGCGGGGTCTACCTCGTCCTGGATGGCATATTGCCACTCGCCGGCGTACTTCGACAGCTTGCGAAGTTCTTCGGGGTCCCGAGTGGCGTCTATCCGTTCGCCCTGAGCCTCGGCCTCCTCCCACAGGGCGTTCAGGTCGTGGCTGTGCCTTACCCGCCGCCCTTGTGCCGCTGTCAACGCCTTCAGTGCGCGCTCCATCGACGCCTGCAGCATTTCGCACTTGTCCACGGGATGCTGTCCGTAGTTGGCGAAGTCCCACTTCCGCTCGGCCTGGTCAAGAAACTCGTTCGCGTGGTCCGGCTCGTACAGGGTGGTCTTCACCATCTTCTCACCGTTCCAGGCACAGACGGGCCCCGTTCGTATTGGTGTTACTCCTTCGCGCGCGTATATCGTCTGCCCTTCCTCGAGTGCCGCCCCCTGGATGTAGGCGGCGCTTCTGCGGCCGCGTTCGGCGGTGGCCCGGTCCATGAGGATCACGTCGAGCTCGTCGTCTGTCTCCCGGCATTGCCAATGCTCGTGTGCCTCCGCCGGTTCGTGCGGCTCGCGGTTCTTGATGACCAGCAGGTCGAGGTCGCTCGATTCGGTCATCTCCTCTCGGGCGGCGGATCCGAACAGGATGATCTGGTCCGGCTCCACTCGCGCGCGGACGACGTCGATTGCCGCCTGCAGGCGTCTTGCGCTCGGCGCTCCGTTCGTTCCGCGGTGTTTGTGGTTGGGCATTCCGGTGTCGACTCACCGCTCCGGCAGGGCAAACACGAAGAGGTTGTTGCCGTCGCTTGGGCGCAGCTCCGGCGTCAGGTTGATGAACCGCGCCGTGCCGGTGCTGACCGCTACATACTGCCGGCCGTCGACGGCGTAGGTGATCGGGAAGCCGGACACGGGCGACCCCAGGTTGATCTCCCACAGCACCTCGCCGGTTTCGTGGTCCAGCGCGCGGAAACGCCCGTTGACGTCGCCCCCGAACACGAGGCCGCCCCCGGTCGCCACCAGCGACATCGTCGCCGAGCGCTGCTCGTGGATCCAGGCGGTCTCGCCGGTCTCGGCCGAGATGGCGTGCACCGTGCCCACCTGGTCCGTGCCGGGGGCAATCCGCGGACGCCAGGCGATGGCGTACACGGAGGTGCTGTCCGGTCCCTCCGCGCGCATGTTCGCGCAGACGTTGCGCAGCGGGTAGTACATCATGTTGGTCAGTGGGCTGTAGGCGCCCGCCTCCCAGTCCTTGCCGCCGCTGGCGTGCGGACAGGTCAGCACCTCCTGCCCTTCGCCGCTGAAGACCAGCTCCGGGTTCTCCGTCACCGCGCCGGTGGCTCCGTCGATGCCGCTGATGACGTTCTGGGTGATGGTCGGCTTCGCCCACAGGAACTCGCCGGTCTCGCGGTCGAGGGTGTAGACCACGCCGGTCTTGCCCGGAATGCCGGTCATCACCTTGCGGACCTCTCCCGGCTGCAGGCGGGGGTTGATCCAGTCGACGGCGTCGGCGTCGGGAGTGACCGCGGTGTCCACCAGCAGCCGCTCGAAGGGATGGTCGAGGTCCCAGTGGTCGTTGAGGTGCTGGTAGAACCAGACGATCTCCCCGGTATCGGCATCGAGGGCCAGGGTGGAGTTGTGGTAGAGGTGCCGGTTGTCCGTCCCTCCGATCAGGAACTTCGGCGCCGGGGAGGTGACCGACGTGCCGATGTAGACGAGGTTCAGCTCCGGGTCGTAGCTCGGCACCATCCAGGCACCGACGTGCTTGCGCTCCTCGAACGGCACCCCGCCCTAGGTCTCGTCGCCCGGCTCGCCGGGGGCCGGAATCGTGCGCCGGCGCCACAGCTCCGCGCCGGTCCGCGCGTCGTGGGCGGTGATCACGCAGCCGTCGGGTCCGGCTGCCGGCATGCAGCTCCGTCCCGAGATCACCTTGCCGTTGGCGACGATCGGGCCGGAGCTCTGCATGGCGGGGTTCTCCCGGTAGTCCAGAATCTTCGTCTCCCACGCCAGCCGGCCGGTGCCGGCGTCGAGGGCGAATACGTGGTCGTCCACGCTCGTGTCGATGATGAACGAGCCGTAGATCGCCAAGTTGCGGTTGTTCTGCCAGAGGTTGTTGAAGACGTATTCGTCGATGTCCTCGGGCACCTCCCGGCGATGCTCCCAGCGGAGGTCCCCGGTTACCGCGTCGATCGCCTGGATGACGTCGGCCGGATTCGGCATGTACATCACGCCGTCATGGACGAGCGGCGTGCCCTGCTGGCGTCCCTCGGTGAGTGCGCGCGACCAGACCATGCGCAGGTCGCCGACGTTGCTCCGGTCGATCTGATCCAGCGGGCTGTAGCCCCACCCGTCGAGCGTGCGTCGCCACATGAGCCATTCGGACGCGGGCGGGTCCTGCAGCATCTCGTCGGTGACCGGCACGAAGTCGGACGCCGACTGGGCGTGCGCCACCGTCGACCCTGCCGGCGCCAGCGCGACCCCCAGGATCCCCGCGACGAGCAGGACGAGAACCGCACGGGCGGGACTTGGCATCTGCATCGCGACCCTCCAGGCAATCCGGGATGAACGCCAGATCCGCATTGTATGCGCGCGAGCCGCAAGAAGGCGTATGCGCGTGACCCGCGGGCGTGCAGTTCGGGGCGGGGCGGTCGCCAGTGCGGGCGACGTTATCCGTTCGCCGGGGTGGCGCCTACCCCGGCTCGACGTCCACCGACGGCTTGCCTGCGCCAGCGGCATCATTCCGTCGCCGGAGGCGTGGCGCCTCGGTTCAGCGGGCGGCAGCTCGCCAGCGCCGGAGCGCGGCGGCTATCTCGCCTCTGGCGGCCGAGCGGGGACGTGCGTCGTGGTTGATGAAGTAGCAGAAGACCACCGGGACGTCCGAGTCCGGATCGATGATCCCCGCCAGGGCGACGGTGTGGCGCAGCGTCCCTGTCTTGGCGGCGAGGGGCGGCAGGCGCGGCCACGCCCTCAGCGTGCCCTCGCCCCGCCCGGCCAGCGCGTCGATGAACGTCCCGGCCCAAGGACGCCCGGCCGCGTAGGCGAGCACCCGTGCGACGGTCGCCGGCGCGATCAGGTTGGCGGCAGACAGCCCGGAGCCGTCCCGCAGCGATGGCTCGGCCGGAACGGGCGCGCCCAGGTCCGGCAGGTCCTCCAGGAAGTCGGCGACGGCCTCGACGCCGTCGTCGAAGCGCCCGGTCCCGGCCACCTCCAGCCCCAGCGTGAGGATCAACGTGTCGGCGTACCAGTTGTGGCTCCGGGTGAGGATCTCCGGCAGCAGCTCTTCCAGCGGGGGCGAGTGCAGCTCGGCGAGCACGGCGGCCGGGTCGCGCGCGGGCCGGGCTCGCACCTGGAGTCGTACGGCTCCTTCCACGGTGACGCCGGCCTCGTGCAATGCATCGCGCAGGCGCCGTGCTGCGCGTAGCACGGGCGCGGGGTCGCTGGCCGGGATCGTGAAGGCCTGTTCGCTGATCGGGTACTCGCCGCGGAGCAGCAACGTGTCGGTGCCCCACACGGGCAGGAAATCGAGGCTGCCGGCGCCGTGGCGGTCGCGCGCGACGGTCAGCGTGTGGTTGATCAGCTCCACGCCGTCGGGCGCCCGCACCCGGGCCGGCGCGCCCACGGACGGTCCCGGCGCGACGCGTACCGTGACGGTTGCCTCGTCGACCGCCAGACCTGCTACCGGTGTGCCGTGGCGATAGGGGAGGTCGCCGAGGGAGCGGTCGAGCGGATGCCGGCGGCCGGGGAACCGCCCGGCGTCCACCACGAGGTCCCCCGTGATCCGCGTGATGCCGCGCGCGTGGACCTGACCGGCCAGCGCCGCCAGCGGTTCGGCCGCGCCGCCGTCGAAGAACGCGCCCCAGGTCGGATCGGCCCCCGGCTCGACGACGAGGTCCCCGTCCAGAACCCCGCCTGCCACAGCGCCGTCGGTCGTCAGGCGGGTGAGCCAGCGGTACCGGGCGCCGAGGTGCTCCAAGGCGGCCGCCACCGTCACCACCTTGAGCACCGACGCGGGTACGAAGAGGCGGCCGGCGTTCAGTTCGTCGATGATCTCCAGCTCGCCGCCGTCCAGTCGCGCTGCCAGATAGCCGCGGTACGCGCCATCGCCCGGCGACTCCGGCACCTGCGCTTGGGCCGCACATGCGGCCAACGCCATGAGCGTGGCAAGACCGGTCAGCGAAAGCGCACGAAGAAGTGCCGCCCTCGGCTGGATTTTCATGTTCCTCACGGGCGTCGCCCCTGCGCCGGCGGGACTTCGGGCCGCCGGCGCCGGCGTGTGTTCCGTTGCGTCTCTATCCAGAGGTAGAGATAGTGGAGACGGTTGTCAAAGCGATAGACGCCGCGCCCGCCGTCCGGAGCCGGCGCGATGACGTTCAGCACCCGCATGCGTCGAAGGAAGCTGTCGAGGACGCGCCGCTCGTCGTCCCGTAGCCGTGCGAGCAGCTCGGATCGCTTGAACTGGATGTCGAAGGGTCCCGGCAGCGAAGAGACGGGAAGCGCGGTGTCCCCGATCTTCCGCCGGATGGCCATGTAGCGTTCGCTGCGAATAGCCTGGAAGACGCCGGGCTCGAGGTGTTTCCGACCGACGATATCGGCCGCGGCGAAGATGCCGTCCCAGGCGTCCTGCAGGTCAATCCGCCGGTCCTGGTCGGTCTTGTGGACGGCGTCGCCGATCTCGTGCGCGAGAACCGGAAGTCCGCCAGCGTATCTGACCAGCACGTCGAGCGCGTCCTGATCCACCCGGACGCGCACCTTGGAGAATGCGTTCAGAAAGAAATCCCGCGTCTCGGGGTCCGACCAGGGCTGGATTTCGACGAGATCGAACACGCGCGCCAGGGACGGCTGCAACGCCACCAGCGAGTGCCGCCGTTCCGGAAGTCCGACCAGGAGTATGAAGAGCGGCAGCGGATCGCGCGCCGTGGCGATCTCGTCGACCAGACTCTTGAGCCAGTTTGCGAACGCCATCGAGCCCGCCAGGCCGTTGATGTCGTCCAGGACGAGAAGTAGGCCGCTGCGTTGGTTGCGCAGCGCCGCCAGCAGGTTTCGCAGCGCCGTCGCGAAATCGTGCACGACGCGGGTCAGGTCCTGTCGCGGGGCCGAGAACTCCAGGCTGAGACCGAACAATCCGACCCGCTTGATGTGATCACCGAAGAAGGTCTTGACCTGTTCGTGCCAGACCTGTCCGACGCTCTCCTTGAGCAGGCGGTCGAACACGCGGCGCGCCATCTCCTCGAGGGACGAGACCCCGCCCAGGAAGCTGTGGATACCAAGGACGCGCAGATCCCGCTCGGCGATGGACCTGACGATGGAAGCAAGAGAGCTCTTTCCGATCCCCCGCTCGCCGTCGAGAAACGCGACCTGAAGACGGCCGCCCGCTGCAGCCTCCGCGCTGCCCTGCAGCCGCTTGATTTCCGGCTTGCGGCCCACGAAGAACTCCGCAGGCACGGGCTGACCGGGACTGAACGGGCTGTAGTCCTTCGGCATCGCAGTAACCAGGGACACGACCGCCAGCGGCGGCTCGCATCGCCGACCGATCGACTTCGGCCCGCGCACTCGCCGGTTGCCGAACCCTATCGGCCGAACCGCTTCTTGTCGGCCGAGGCGTAGCTCGCCATCGCGCGGTCGAGCCCGACCGTGGCTTCGAGCGTCTCGACCACCTCCGCGAGGCGCGCGCCCGGAATGACGCAGGTCATCTCCTCGGAGCGCATCTCCGTCCGCGACCGGCTCAGCGCACAGCCGACGCTGGCCGCCACGACGTTCAGGTCCTTGGCCATGGCCACGATGTGGCACTGCGGCTTGCCTTCGATCGGCATCTCCGGGAACGCGTCCTTCAGGGTCATCAGCCCGAGCCCGTTGATGCGCAGCAGAACGACGTCCGGAGGCGTCCGGCGTTCGGCGAGCGGTCCGTAGACCACCGACTCGGGTTGCTCGGCGACGTGCGGCAGGCTCATCACCGCCGCCTGGTCGACCCAGCCCGCTTCGAGAACGGCCCCGACGTCGTCCTTCGTGGCGGCCTCTTCGAGCGAGATGAAGCCGTGCGTGTAGCTGCCGACGCTGCAGTTGGCGTGGTCGGTGGCGACGGTGGCGAACGTATCGGTCGCGCCCTGGATCCAGAAGACGCAGCCGGCCGGGACCTGCCCGGTGCGGCCGTGCTCGTTCGGCTCGGGGTAGTTCGGCTCGACACGGGGCGCGGGCGGGACGTCCCCGGGCGCATGGAACGAGATGGCCAGCGGCGCGGCGAACGGCTTGAGCGTAGCGACGAGGCGGTCGTTGAGCGATCTGCAGTCGGGAGCGGAGGTGCCGTTGGTTGTCATGGCGCCAATTATAGGTGCGCTATTCCGCGGCGGTGAACGGCACCGACGCCATCTTCGTGTCCCAGATCAACGCGAGCCGGCCGCCTTGCGCGGTCATGTCGAGAAACTGCCATGAGAGCTGGTCGAAGGCGACCGGCAGGGTCTCCAGCGCCATCGGCGTGCGCAGTACGTCGCGCTCGTCCGTGTACTCGAAGGCGCCGAACAGCGCGTTCCGGTTCTCGTAGTCGTAGGCCTGCTGGGCCGGCCAGGTCGAGACGATGAAGGTCCAGGCCTCGTCGGACAGCTCGATGAACAGCGTGTACTCCCCCGGCTCGACACGGGTGCCGCCGACGACCAGCGGCGCCTCGGTGACGAGCCGCGTCGACTGGTTGGCGCCGGCGCGCCAGACCGGGGCGCCGTCGTTCAGCATCTCCGCCCAATCCGACGGCCCGAAGAGGTCGCGCCCGCGCTTGAGGGGCGGCCGTAGTACACGTCGATCCACCGGCCGCCGAGGTAGCCGTACTGCACGGGGTCGAACGTGCCGCCGACCTGCACCGCCGCATGCCCGGGCGGGCTGAGGATGCGCCGCTCCTGGGCGAGCGCCGGGTCCTGCATGGCAGCCAGTACCGCGAAGGCGGCGCCGATGGCTCCGGTCACGGCGATCGTACGGGTGGTGAAGGCAGCGGGGTGGATGCGCGTCACGATGTTCTCCTCTCGGTTGGAAGCCTATCACCGGCACAAACCGGTATATCGTCACAGAAAGGCAGATGCCTCGGACAGATGTCGATGAACCGCGCGGGCGCCGCCGGATACGCGGCGTCGGCGGAACCAGGAGGTTGAGATGACCCGTCGATGGTTGGTGCGGTCGGTTGCGGCGGTGGTCGCGGTGTCGTGGCTTTCACCGGCTCTCGCGGCCGGTCAGGAGTCGGCGCCGACGCCGGAGCCCGCGAAATTGAGGACTTCCTGGGGCGATCCGGACCTGCAGGGCATCTGGTCCTACGCCACGTTCACACCATTGCAGCGGCCGGGGGACCTGGCCGGGCGACAGTTCCTGACGCCGGAGGAGGTGGCGGAGCAGAATCTGGCCGACGCCACGCGCGCGACGTCCGAACGCCGCGGCGAGCTCTCCCGCGAACGCGACCTCGCCCTCGCGTACAACCAGGTCTGGTGGGATCGGGGCACATCCACCGGGCGCACCTCACTCATCGTCGACCCGCCCGGCGGGAGGCTCCCGCCCCTGACGCCCGAGGCCGAGCGGCGACAGGCGGCGCTGCGGGACTACCGCCGCGACCACGCCTACGACTCGTGGGAGGACCGGCCGCTACAGGAACGCTGCATGACCTACCAGCGGGTGCCGCCGGTGCCGTCCGGCTACAGCAACACCTACCACATCTTTCAGTCGCCCGGGCAGGTCGCCATTCTCAACGAGATGATCCACGACGTGCGCGTCGTCCCGCTGGATGGACGCGCGCCGATAGATGGTCGCATCCGGCAGTGGAACGGCGACTCGCGCGGCCGCTGGGACGGCGACACCCTCGTGGTGGAGACCACGCACTACCGCGACGACACGACTTGGCGCGGATTTCCAGGCACCCGCGACCTGCGCGCGGTCGAGCGGTTCACCCGCCTCGACGACGACACGATCGAATACCGGTACACGATTCACGACGAGGCGACCTACACCCGCCCCTTCACCGTCGAGCTGCCGCTCACGAGCCCGCCGGGCTACGTCATCTACGAGTACGCGTGTCACGAAGGGAACTACTCGATCGCCAACGTGCTGGCCGGCGAGCGCGCCGTGGAGGCCGCCGAAGCCAAGTGAAGGGTGGCGACGACCGGATGTGACGGGCGCGGCTACCGCGCGCGGGGTGCGGCGACGCCCACCCCGTGCTCGTACACTAGGCGCCCGCCGCGTTCCGCCGTCTGGAACAACAGCAGGACGCCGGCCAAGCCTGCGGCGACGACCGGCAGCCACCGGAGGCGTCCGGACAGCCTGCCCGTGAGCTCCAGGCCTAGTCGACCCAGCGCGAAGACGCCAAGGTAGACGGTGGTCCGCAGCGCCCACGTCCAGTGCTCGTCGACGACGGCGTGCGCCGGACCGGGTATCCGCACCAGCGCGGCGTCGCTCCGGCCGGTGAAGTAGGCGGCCACCAGGGCCGCTGCCCCCGCCAGGTAGAGACCGCTCGCCGTACGCCGCAGCGCCGAGCGCGGACCGGCGCCGAGGGCCGCGACGTCGATGACCGCGGCGGTCACGATCAGGCCGATCGGAAAGTGGACCAGCAGCGGATGAAGCGTCACGGCGCCACCCGCCACGGCGAGACGTGGGGCCAGGCGCGCAGTTCTTCGAGCGCCCACTCGTTGGTCTCGTCGAGGTGGCAGGACGTGCAGGGGTTGGGGACGCCGTAGCGCTCCGTGTCGGCCGGCGAGACGAACCGGAACGTGTGGCTGCGCACGTTGACGTCGCCGACGGTACGGGCGATGCGCGGCATGTGGCAGGCGACGCACGCGCTCCCTTCGCTGTCGGGGGCGTGCCGCGTGTGGTACTCCAGCGCACCGGGCGGACCCGGCTGAAGCTGCGGCTGGTGGCACGAGGTGCAGACCGCGTTGCCGGGCGCGATCAGGTCGGCGTCGTGTTCGGTGCCGTGGACGTCGTGGCAGTCCATGCAGGTGACGCCCTTCACGTACATCTGGCTGCGGACGTAGTCGTTGCCCTGCATCCGGTTCTTGTGCGCCGAGCCCTCGGGCCAGTGGGTGAAGGTCTCCTCCCCGAGGTGCGGAGCGTCGAGCTCCCAGACGTCGCTCAGACGCATCCCGGGCCGGAAGCCGACCGGCCAGTCGAAGTGGCGGTCTGCGATCGGGTTGGCGAGCGGCATGCCCTGCGAATGGCACTGGATGCAGACGTCGTTGGCGCGGACCGGATCGAGCCTGGCCGGGTTCACGACGGTCTCGGCCACCGGGTCGAGAACGTGCGCGCGGCCGGGGCCGTGACAGGCCTCGCAGCCGACGTTCCATTCGGTGACGGTCTTCGTCCGTACGTCGTAGTTCACCGAGTGGCATCCGTCGCACAGCGGCCCGGTGGGTCGCTGCATCTGGTCCATGGGGTAGTGCTCCACCCACCATTCGGTGCCGGGTCGGGCGCCATAGCGCCGCCATTCTCCGTTCTGCACGTCCCACTGCGCCGGAAAGACGAAGAGGTCGTCGCCGCGTCGGGTGAAGTACCGCTGCTTCCACTTGCTGCCGTAGGTGTAGGTCACGTCCTCGGGCCGGAAGGTGACCAGCGGATGCGGCGTCTCGAAGTCACCGAGGACGATGTCCGGCCGCTCGCGAGGATCGACCAGCACGTTCGCCATCAGCGTCTCCCGCCAGCGGTCGTGGATCTCCAGGTGGCAGTCGCGGCAGGCGGCCGAGCCGGTGAACTCGCCGGGAAAGTCGGCAGCGTCGGGGGGTGGCGGCGATCCCGAGCAGCCGGCGAGGAGCGCGGACAACAGGATCGGCAGCACCCGCAGCGCCTCGGGCGCCGACGCGTGAGGCGGGCGCGGCGGCGAAGTGGTCATCGACGCTCAGTGTATAACTGCCGGCAATGACTGGTGGCATGGGTGGAGCGAGCGGGCGCGTGGTGCGCCACGGAGCAGCAAGCTTCCGCTTGGGCGCCGGCGTCGCCGCGGCAGTCGCGGCAGTCGCGGCGGCGGTGCTTCTGGGCGCGGCGCCCGCGGCGGCGCAGGAACCGGGGCAGGAGCCGCGCTGCCGCATCTTCTGCGCGCCCGACTTCAAGGTCGAGCCGACCTTCACCTTCGAGAACCTCGCGAATCGCGCCCGCGTCGAGGTGCTGGACGACGCGGGGAACGTGTCGACCGGGCGCCAGGAGGGCGAGTCGGTCTTCGAGCTGATTCTCGCTCTCGGGATTCCGACGGAGATCCCGCGGGTCGGCTTCACCCTGGAGACCATCTTCGTCCCGTGGGGCGAGACCGACGTTCACCCGTTCACCGGCGCCACGTCGGGCGGACTGGGCGGGGCCGCCATCCGCGACAACGGGATCGAGTTCGAGTTCGAGTTGAACCTCGACTGGCTGACCGGCGACCAGACCGGCGGTTGGGTCGAGAGCCACTTCGATGTGGTCGACAAGTTCAGCCCGGCCGAGCGGCCGACGGATACGAGCGTCTACACGCACAAGCTGAACTTCGAGCTCGATACGGCGTTCCTGATCTTCAACTGGCTGCCGGACGGAAACTGGCTGAAGGAGGTCGAGCTCGAAGGTTCCCTCGACTATGTAGCCACCGGGCTCCCCAGGGCCGGCGACGTGATCGGCGGCGAGCGTTACCTCGATGACGCCAGCCGGTGGGGATTCTCGGTCGTCGCCGTCATTCCCCTGGCGCCTCTGATTCCATGACGGTCAGCCTTCCGGCGGCGCCGGCGGATCGGGCGGTTCCGCCAACGCGTTCCAGTTGCCGTCGCTCAGTGCTTCGATGACCGTCCGGCGGACTTCCGGGGCGTCCGCGTCCATCAGTTGGATGAGCGCCTCCAAGGCCTGCTCGCCGCCGATGCGGGCCAGCGCCTCGATGACCTCATGAAGAGCGTCGTCCCCGGCCGGAGCCAGGGCCGCGATGAGCCCGTCCGTCGCCCGAGGATCACGAATGCGGCCCAAAGCCCAGGCGGCGCGCTCTCGAACCTCCCGTACCCGGTCGCGCAGCAGCTCGAGCAGGCCGTCGACTGCCGCCTCGTCGCGAATCCGGCCGAGGGCCCAGGCGGCCCGCTCCCGCACGTCGCCGTCCTCGTCTCCGAGCGCGCCGCGGAGAGCGGCCGCCGCCTCGTGCACGCGGTGCCGGCCGAGCGCCCGCGCCGCCCGTGCGCGGACCTCGGCATCCGCATCGGTCAACGCGTCGACGAAGGTCTCGAGCAGCCGCAACCCGACGGTCACGGGCGAATCGGAATCGGCGCCGGTGTCATCCCGGCCGTCGGGTTCCACAGGTGGCCCCATGGCTTCGGTGCTCTCGACGACCGGTTGTGACCGAGCTGCGGCCAACGTGCCCCCGAGCCTTCGCCGCGCCTCCGAGAAGTGCCACACCACGGTCGCGAACACGTCCTCCGCGGCGCGGTGCCAGTCATCGAACTGCCTCCTGCTCGGTGACCCGCCTTGCGTCGGGACGGCGGCAGCGCTTGTACCTGTACGTCCGGTGGTCGCGGCGCTCGGATTCGGATTGCCCCCCATCGCCGCCGGCGGGAGTGTGCCCATGGTCGGAGTCACGGCCGAAACCGTCAGTGCAGTCCCGACGAGGACAACCGCGGCGAGCAACGTGGCGGAGCGTCCGGCCGCCCGCCGGATGGACGGATCGAGAATGGCGCGCATCCGGTGCTCGAGCTGCGAGCGCCGGGCCATGGCCACCGCGGCCGACGCATTCAGGCCGGGCACGTGGCACTCGCGCGCGATGTCGAGGAGGTGGTTCGCGTAGTCCGATGCGCGCGTGCCCAGCCGCAACACTTCGTCGTCGCACGCGCGCTCGCGTTCCACGCGCAGGCGGTACGCGCCGAACCAGAGAGCGGGATTGAACCAATAGACCGCGCATGTCCACTGCGCCAGCGACTGCGTGACGACGTCGGCGCGCTTGACGTGCGCGAGCTCGTGCCGCAGCACGACGATGCGGCGCGCGGACGACCAGCCGGCCGCCGACGCGGGAACGAGGACGACCGGCCGGCGCCAGCCCCAGGTCATCGGCATGGCCACGCCTTCACTCTGGACCAGTCTCACCGACCGCCGGATCTCCAGTTGGGCGCCCACCTCGCGCAGCGCGTCGAGCCACTCGGGAGCAGTCACCGGCGTCGCCTGCGCGGCCAACCGGCGGGTGTTCCGGATGCCGGCCAGCGACCACGCGGCGAACGCCAGGGCGCCGGCGCCCCAGATCGCGAGGAGCAGGCGATTCCATGTGGCGGGCGGCGATGCCGTCGTCCCGCCGGCCCCCGCGGCCTCGGCCGAGCCGGAACCGCCGCCGGCTCCGACCGCAACGGGCTCCGGCGGCCGGACGCGCGCCCCGGTAGCGGCGGCGCCGAAGTCCGGCGTCACCGGCTGGGCGCCGGCGCGCGTCCACGGCAGTGGCACGGACACGCCCGGAAGGATGGCGCCGGCCAGCGGCATGACGAGCACGCCGGCGATCGCGAGGGCCCAGACGAGGTGCCGCAGTGCCGCGGAACGGTTGCGCAGGAGCGCCGTGATCGCGGCGGCGATGCCCAGCAACGCCGTGGCGCGCACGGCAGCATCCGCCAGCGCCGATATCCAGAACGCGCTCATCGTCTAACGTCCTTCCTGCCGGGCCCGGTCGATCAGGTGCTCGAGGCGATCGAGGTCCGCCCGGGACAGGCTGGACTGGTCGATCAGTGCGGCCACGGCGGCCTGGTTCGACCCGTCGAAGAAGGTCTGCACCACGCGGGCGAGCGCGGAGCGCCGAGCCGTTTCGCGCGACACGGTCGGCAGGAAGACGTAGCGGGGTCCCTGGCGCCGGTGCCGGACGTGGCCTTTCCCTTCGAGCACGCGGAGCAGCGCCCGCACCGCCGAGTAGCTCGGCGGGTCGGGCAGCGCCTCGAGCACCTCTGCGGCCGTCGCCTCTCCACGCTGATAGACCACATCCATGATCTGACGTTCACGGCGCGAGAGATGGCGGTGGGTCTTGGGCATCCTGGCGAGTCCTCTACGGGTTCGCGAGAGAAGCTCCCGAGCGCGTTGCGGCGCCGGAAGTGCTTGAAATTTAGCAGTGCATGAGAATTAGCATCATCGCGAAGCGTCTGTCAAAACGCGTAGACACGATAGGTGGTCGGGCCGGATGCTCTGCTCGAATCGGGTGCCACCGAATTCAGACGCTGCCGTCGCGGGGATCGGCGAGCAGGGTCGGAGTCGGTTGTAGGGTTCGCTCCCGGCTGCTATGTTGTGAAGGTTCACCGATACTGGCCGGTCGTCCGCCTGTCGGCGATCGCCTCCGGCGCTCGTTCATCCGATGTCCGTGGAGGTACACCATGAGACCTGGACTGCTGCTGCGCGGCGGGTTGCTTTTTCTGGCGGTGGCCCTCGTCGGTTGCGCGTCCGGCGCCGACACGGCCTCGGAGCCGATGGAGGAGGTCGAGGCTCCGGCCTACTTGCCGCCGGACTTCACGCCGGAGTCGCGCGACCTCGACCAGGCCGACGTCGAGCGCCTGATGGAGGAGCTGTCGAACTGGGGCCGCTGGGGTGCGGACGATCAGCTCGGCGCCGCGAACCTGATCACCCCGGAGAAGCGCCTGGAGGCGCTGGCCCTGGCCACCGAGGGCATCACGGTGTCGCTGGCGCACCGGGTCCTGAAGGAAGAGGCCGACGACGTCCCGCGGCCGTTCGGCCACAGCATGCTGGGCGTGCCCGACCCGACGGCCGAGCCGGGCTTCTTCGGCGGCGTCAGCGACAACTACGACGTCAGCTACCACGGCTACTCGCACAGCCACCTCGACTCGTTGTGTCACATCCTCTACAAGGGGAAGATGTACAACGACGTGTCGCACGACACGATCACCGAGGACGGGTGCTCCAACGCGTCGATCGTGAACCTGCAGGGCGGCATCGTGACTCGCGGCGTGCTGCTCGACTTCCCGCGCCTGAAGGGCGTGCCCTACCTCGAGCCGGGGACGCCAATCTACGTGGAGGACATCGAGGCCTGGGAGGAGATGGCCGGCGTGACCGTGCAGCCGGGCGACGCGATCTTCGTCCGCACCGGCCGCTGGGCGCGCCGGGCCGAGATGGGACCCTGGAACATCTCCGGGAACGCGGCCGGGCTGCACGCCTCGACGATGCCGTGGGTGAAGTCGCGGGACGTATCGTTCATCGGCAGCGATGCCGCGCTCGACGTCGTGCCGTCGCTGGTCGAGGAGGTGAACCTGCCGGTGCACCTGATCACCATCGTGGCGATGGGCGTCGACCTGTTCGACAACCAGGACCTGGAGGCCCTCGCCGAGACCGCTGCATCGCTGAACCGCTGGGAGTTCACGCTGATCGCGGCGCCGCTGGCGGTGGAGAACGGCACCGGGTCGCCGATCAACGCGCTGGCGATCTTCTGACGCGAAGCGTGTGGATGCGGTGTGACGGCGTGACGGGAATGCGACGGATGGTGCCGGATGGGCTTCCGCCGGGCTGACGCGGGCGCGCCGGCTGCGACTCTTGCCGTCTGCCTCCTGGCATGGCCGCTGTTCGCGGCGCTGCCGGGGGCCGTGCCGCCGCCGCCCGCGGCGGCCGGCCAGCTCGCCGATGCAGCGCTCCGGTGTCCGGCGCCGGATCCGCGCGGGGCGGCAGCCGATCCGGATCTGTATTGCATCGAGTTGATCCACGCTCCCGACTTCCCCGGCGCGTCGGGCTACGTCGAGCTCACGCCGTCAGCTTCGCCGTTCGGGGTCGCGGTCACCGTCGACGGCCATCACCGGTTCGACCTGACCCTTCACGCCGGCGGCCTGCCCGACGCGGCGGCGCTGGGCGACTACAGCGGCTACGTCGCGTGGGCGACCACCCCGCGGCTGCGGCCGGTGGTGAACCTGGGCCCGGTCGCGAACGGCCTCACCACGATCGGGTCTGTCGACCTCGACAAATTCCTGGTCCTCGTCACCGCGGAGTCGGACCCCGATGCGCCGGCGTGGGAGGGCCGCATCGTGCTGCGGGGCACCTCCGCCGGCATGCGCATGGAGCCCGAGGATCTGCTGGCGCTGACCGGCATGGTCGGCGGCGCGCCGCCGCCGCCCGCCCGCGGTTGGACGCGCCCGCCGATGCACGCGTCGGTGGCGATGATGCCGGGTGTCGGACGCCTCACGCCGGCCGTCGACCCCTTCCTGCCGTCCGCGGCGGGGCCGCTGCCCGCCGCGCGCCCGCGCGAGATCGTCCGGCTCGGCGACGGTGGCACGCTCGACCTGGAGGCCGGGCTGGTCCGCCGCACCATCAACGGCCGGACGTTCACGATGTATGGCTTCAACGGACAGTATCCCGGCCCCCTCATCCAGGTTCCGCAGGCAGCCACGATCACGGTCAACGTCACCAACCGGCTCGATCTGCCGACCGCCGTCCACTGGCACGGAATCCGGCTCGACAACCGCTTCGACGGCGTCCCGGGCCTCACTCAGGACCCGATCCGGCCGGGAGAGACCTTCCGGTACCGCATCCACTTCCCGGACGCGGGGCTCTACTGGTATCACCCGCATCACCGCGAGGACGTTCAGCAGGATCTGGGGCTGTACGGCTCCCTGCAGGTGGAGGCGGCCGACCCGGACTATTTCGGTCCCGCCAACCGCGAACAGGTGCTGATGCTCGACGACCTGCTGGTGGGGGAGACCGGGCTCGCGCCGTTCGGCCGCGAGCGGGCCACGCACGCAATGATGGGGCGCTTCGGCAACCTGCTGCTCGTCAACGGCGAGCCCGACTACCGGCTGACCGTCCCCCGCGGCGAGGTGGTCCGCTTCTTCCTCACCAATGTCTCCAATACACGTACGTTCAACCTGTCGTTCGGCGGCGCCGCCATCAAGCTGGTGGCGTCGGACGTCGGCAAGTTCGAGCGGCAGACCTGGGTCGACAGCGTCGTCATCGCGCCGGCCGAGCGCTACATCGTGGAGGTCCGCTTCGACGAGCCGGGCGAGGCGCCGTTCGTCAACCGCGTGCAGGCGATCGACCACGTCTACGGCAACTACTTCGCCGACGACACGGTGCTCGGCACGGTCACGGTCACCGATACGCCGGCCGCGCCGGACCACGGGGTCAGCTTTCGGGAGCTGCGGAGCCACCCGGCCGTCGCGGCCGACATCGACCCCTATCGCGACGAGTTCGACCGGCCGGTCGATCACCGGCTGCTGCTGACCCTGGAGATCGGCGATCTGCCGGACCCGCTGGAGCCGCTGCTGAACCTGGACCGCGCGTTCTTCAACCCGGTGGAGTGGAGCGGCACCATGCCGCGCATGAACTGGGTCACCACCGCCGACCGCGTGCGCTGGATTCTGCGGGACCTGGACACCGGCCTCGAGAACGACGCCATCGACTGGCGCTTCACCCGCGGCGACGTGGTGAAGATACGCCTGCGCAACGACCGCGGCGCCGTACATGCCATGCAGCACCCTGTCCACATCCACGGGCAGCGGTTCCTGGTGCTCGGCCGCGACGGCGTTCCGAACGACAACCTGGTCTGGAAGGACACGACGCTGCTGCCGGCCGGCTCGACCGCCGACCTGCTGCTGGAGTTGTCCAACCCCGGACGCTGGATGCTACATTGCCACATCGCCGAGCACCTCGAATCGGGCATGAAGCTGGTTTTCGACGTCGCGGGCGGTCCGCCGCCGGCGCGCCGCTGACCGTTCCGGAACGCGGTCGGACGGGCCGGGGCGGCGCGGGTCTCATTCGCAGGGCAGGTCCGGGCGTCGCCCCCGCACGCGTGTCGCGACACGGATGGAGGAGTCAACGATGCGGTTCCTGATCACTACGCTTGCGTTTCTCGTCGCCGCGCTTCCGTGCGCCGCGCAGCCGGCGGACTCGCTCTCCGCCGCCGTGCGGCAGTTCGTCGAGGTCGGCGAGCCGACGGTGGCGCTGACCGGCGTGCAGGTGGTGGATGGCACCGGCCGCCCCGCGGCCAGCGGGCAGACCATCCTGATCGAGGACGGCCGGATCGCCGCGGTGGGTCCGGACGCGGACGTCACGGTTCCGGACGGCGCCCGTGTGCTGGCCCTCGACGGGCACACGGTGGTTCCCGGCTTCGTCGGCCTGCACGACCACACCTTCTACATGACCCGCGGCCGGCGGGTGCAGCTCAACGTCAGCGCGCCGCGCCTGTACCTGGCCAGCGGGGTGACCACCATCCGCACCACCGGCGCCTTCTCGCCCTACAGCGAGCTGAACCTCAAGCGCTCGATCCAGGAGGGCCGCGAGATCGGCCCGCGGATGTACATCACCGGTCCGTATCTGTCGGGCGCCGGCGCCATGTCGCAGATGTTCCAGGTGAGCACCCCCGAGGACGCGCGCCGCGTCGTCGCCTACTGGGCCGACGAGGGCGTCGACTGGTTCAAGGCCTACACCCGCATCGGCGACGAGGAGCTGGCCGCCGCCATCGACGAGGCGCACCGGCGCGGCGTGAAGGTCACCGGCCACCTCTGCTCGGTCTCGTTCCAGGAGGCGGTCGCGCTCGGCATCGACAACATCGAGCACGGCTTCTTCACCAACAGCGACTACGTCCCGGACAAGCAGCCCGGCGTCTGTCCGCCCGGCGTGCAGCGGAGCCTGCTGGAGGTCGACATCGAGGGCGAGGAGGTGGCGGCCACCATCCGCGCGATGGTCGAGCAGGGCGTGGCCATGACCTCGACCCTGCCGGTGTACGAGCTCGGGATCCCCAACCGGCCGCCGCTCGAGCAGCGGGTGCTGGACATGCTGGCCCCCGGCGCCCGCGACGAGTACCTGCAGTCGCGCGCCGACGTCGCCTCGCGCGACGACGCGCCGATGGCCACCCTGTTCCCCAAGGCGCAGGCGTTCGAGCGGATGTTCGTCGAGGCGGGCGGCCTGCTCGCGGCCGGGGTCGACCCGACCGGCATGGGCGGGGCGCTACCCGGCTACGGCGACCAGCGCAACTACGAGCTGCTGCTCGAGTCCGGTTTCAGCCCGGAGCAGGTCATCGAGATCATGTCGCTGAACGGCGCCCGCGTGCTCGGCGAGGACGAGCAGCTCGGCTCCATCGAGCCGGGCAAGCTGGCCGATCTCGTCGTCATCGACGGCGACCCGGTGCGCCGGGAGGCGGAGATCCGCAACGTGACGCTCGTCTTCAAGGAAGGGGTCGGCTACGACGCGCCGGCGCTGGCGGAGTCGGTGAAGGGGCTCGTCGGGTTGCGGTGACGACTGTTGAGGTTCTCCTGGCGCCGAGGGTGTCCCGCCAGTAGTTGAAAGTCGGCAGCGACAGACACACATTACCCCGCCTTCTGCAATTCGGCAAGGGCGCCATTCTCTTCGTCGAGGTGCGCCTTCAGCATCCAGAGATGCTCATAGCCCGTGATGCGGCGATAGTGCTTCTCCGTCTCTCGGAACGTCACCGCGGCCCACCGCACCGCCATCTCCTCGCTCTGCCAGCGACTCACCCGATTCGTGTGCTGGCGAACGCCCGCGTGCGACGAGTCGATGATGTTCGTCGTCGTCAGGCAGCGGCGCAGCGGCTTCGGCAGCCCAAGGCGATTGACCGTGAACAACTCCGAGAGCCCTTCGCGCAGGCTCGCCGCCGCCGACGGCCACTCCCGCTCCAGCCACGAGGCGTACTGCTCCAGCTTCCGGATGCCCTCGTCGGCGTCCAGCTTCCACGCCGCCCGAAGCGTCGAACGCGCCTGCTCGTGCTGCTCTTTCGGCAGATGACCCAAGACGTTCCTTACCTTGTGGTTTCTACAACGTTGCACCAGGTTCGCCGACCCGAACACCCGCCCGATGGCCTGCCGCAGCGCCTTGGCGCCGTCGATGACGAACAGACGCCGCCGGTCAGCCCGCAGGCCCCGCGTCACCAGATCTTCGAGCAGGCCAGCGGTGACCTCCGTGTTCTCCGATGCCCCGCCGCAAAGCCCCAGCACGTGCTTACGACCATCCGCATCCACACCGACCGCCGCCACCACGTGGTAGTTCCCGAACACGATCCCGTCGAGGTAGACGACCAGCACGTCCAACTTGCCCAGGTCCCGTTCGGCCAACTCCTTCAGAACGCGCGTCCCCGCCTCGATGGTCTCCCGCGAGACCTCCGACTTGCTCACCCCCACCTGGTCGGCCAGCGCCGGCAGCACCTTCTCGTACTTGCGCGTCGACACGCCCTGCAGCACCAGCTCCAGCATCCGGTCGGCCAGTGGCTGATCCGCCTGCAACGCCGTATACGCCGGAATCTCCACCTCGCCCGGCTCATCGGCCCGCGGCCGCTTCTTGCGCAGCCGCGGCTTGTCGACCCGCAACTGCCGCTCCTTCAATGCCACACGTCCCGCCTGCACCCCGTGCCAGTACAGATCCCGGTCGGCGTCGCGCCGTCCCTGCTCCTTCGGCCCCGCCACCTGCTCGGCGCTCATCCGCAGGACGGCCTCGATGGTCGCCCGGCCCATCACGTCGATCACCTCGTCGATGGCTCGCTCGCCCTTCTCCAGCAGTTCGACCAGCGGGATCAGCAGTTGCCCGTCCTTCGCCAGCCAGTCCGCCAGTTCCCGGCGGTTCGGCGCGGACGCGCCCGAAACGATCTTGTACGGTTTCTTCATCGGTGGCCTCTCCTCCTTTTGAACACACCCGACTGATACCACAGCCGGGCAGGAGTCGCCACCGACTTTCCACTACGCTTGGGGCACCCTCCTGGCGCCACCTGACCGCCGGAAGACCGGCCACCTGTGGCACGTCAATCAGCGACCAGTTCGGCATATTGCCAACGAGTTCGGAGACATCGCGAGACGCTGACCGACGCATTCTACCGACGCGCGACCGGTGCAGGCGACATCGCATCATCGACGACTACGGAAGGTCCACGCTGTAGTGTTCGGACGCAAGGAGTGGGGTTCAGATTCCGATCCGCGTCCGGAGTCCGCCGCCGGCGCCGCCCGCGACTTGGGAAGGGTCCGGGGGGTCAGTCGGCAGGGTCGGGGCGCTTGATGGCGTCGATTATCAGCGCGCGCAGCTCCCGGATATCTTCCTGCAGGTCGTCGATGCGGGCGTTGACGTCGTCGATGCGGGCGTTGACGTTGGCGTTGACGTCGTCGATGCGGGCGTTGACGTTGGCGTTCTGCTGGATTATCAGGCCGGCCAACATCAACAGCATGGTGGCGAGTCCGATTCCGGTGCCGACGATACTCTTGATGACTGCCTTCGTCTCGCCGGTCGTGCCGGGAGCCCGGGTCTTGGACATCGTAGCGGCGCTCATGTCCGTAGCGTAGCACTCACCGCCGTTCCAGCACCTCCAGCATCTGCCCGGCGCAGAACACGCGGTTGCGTTGCGCGTCGCCTGCAGGCGCGACGATGCCTGCCGCCTGCCGCCGTTCGATGGCCCTGCCCGCGTTGGTGAAGGCGATGTCGAGGGGTTGGGCGATTCCCGTGGTGGTCCAGAAGGGGTTCTCCCGGAACAGCTCTAGCACTGCTTCGGGCACCCTCGATTTCCCCTTCGCCAGTTGCGTCCGCCAGTAGCCGGCCGGCAGGTGGACCGTTTTCCCGTGCGGCTTGCGGTTCCCACTCCTCATTGCTTGTTTGCCGCTCCGCTGATGGCTATCTCACTATTAGTTAGCGATTGCCGCTTGAGCGATAACAAATCGTGCGCTCGTTTGCGGTATCGCCGCCCGCCGCTGAGCAGCGCTTGCTCGAACATGCCCGACCCGCCCGCAAACGCGGTTAGTGCGGGTTGTCGTCGTACAGGTATTCGGCGAGCTTCAGTGACTCCAGCATGTTGTTCCAGACCGGGTCGGCAACCCGGTGGTCTTCGGGCCAGTACTCCATCGTGATGAACGCCTGGACATTCCCGCCGCGGGCGAGGCAGGCCCTGGAATGCGCTTTGCGCTTGCCGGCCGTGTCCATGAAGTCCATCTCCAGCCACAGGTACTCCAGATTGCGGCGGCATGCGCCGAGCAGCGGCCCTTTCCGCGTGCACTGCCGCGGGTCGTCGGCCAGCACGGTGTCCTCCATCAGGCTGGCGAGCGGCGGCATTGCGTTCCAGTCGACGATCGACCGATCGGGACCGAGTTGAAGCACCGAGACCTGCAGGCGCATGTTGTCGTCGGGCGCCTCTCGGTCATAGAGGCAGATGGAATCCCCCTCGGGCTTGATCACCCAGCCCGACGGGTACTCGAAAAGCACCGCTCCTCTGTTCGCCACGAAGATGCTGTTGCCGGGTCTGGCTCTCCATCCGTGGTTCTCGGGCAGGTCGAACGCTCTGCTCTTCCATTCCGCCATGATGGCATCGGACTACGACGCCGTGAGCGTCCGCGTCCGCACCGTGAGATTGTCGACCCGGTCCTTGTTGACCGTGACGCCGAGCCCCGGTCGGTCCGCCGGCACCGTCACCATGCCCGCGGCGTCCATCGTCCATTCCGGCGTCACGACGTCCTCGGTCCAGTAACGGGCGCTCGGGCTGACGTCGCCGGGCAGCGTGAAGTTGGGAAGAGAAGCGAGCGCGACGTTGTAGGCGCGGCCGATGCCGCTTTCGAGCATCCCGCCGCACCAGACCGGCACCGCGTGATGCTGGCAGAGGTCATGGATCGCCCTGGCCTGCGTGAAGCCGCCCACGCGGCCCGGCTTGATGTTGACGATGCGCCCGGCGCCCAGCGCCAGCATGTCCTCGGCCGCCGCGGCGTGCGGGATCGACTCGTCGAGACAGATCGGTGTTTCGAGCCGGTCCTGCAACTGCGCGTGGCGGCGGAGATCGTCCTGCGCGAGCGGCTGCTCGATCATCAGCAGCCGGTAGGCGTCCAGGTCGGCCAGGTGCTCGGTATGGCCGAGCGTGTAGGCGCTGTTGGCGTCCGCCATCAGGGGCGCTTCGGGCCCGAGCGCCTCGCGCGCCGCGCCGATGTACTCGATGTCGGCCCCGGGCCGGATCTTGATCTTGATCTTGCGATACCCGAGCCCCAGCGACTCACGGGCCTTGTCGACGAGCGCCTGCGGGCTGTCCTGGATGCCGATGGAGATGCCGGTGGCGATCGTGCGGCGCGTGCCGCCGATCAGCCGGGACAGGCTCGTCCGCTCGCGCTCGGCCCACAGCGCCCAGGCGCCCATCTCGACCGCCGCCTTCGCCATCGGGTGGTCACGGATGCCGCGCCGCAGCATGCCGTCGATCACGTTCGGGTGGCCGATGCTCACGCCGAGAAGCCGGGGGGCGATCCACTCCGTCAGAGCCAGCCAGGCCGTGTCGACGGTTTCCGCCGAGAAGTTCGGGAGCTCCCCGGCGACGCACTCGCTCCAGGTGACCGTGCCGTCCGCGTCTTCGAGCTCGAGCAGCAGAATCCGCCGGCCGGTGGTACGGCCGGACGAGATCTCGAACGGCTCGCGCAGCGTCATCCGGATCTCCCGCAGCGTGATGCGTGACAGACGGAAGCTCATCGTCCCTGGGCCGCGGGCGCGTCGGGTGACCCGCCGGCGGACTGCGGCGCTCTTGTTACCAGGTAGTGCGAGTCGGCGGGCGCCTGACGGTGCTCGAAACCTGACGCGCGGTAGCCGCTGCGAAGATACCACGTGAACGCGCGGCGCTGAGTCCTGCGCCACGCCCGCGCGCACGCCGGGTCGGTTGTCTTGAGCGCGTCGATGTCGGCGGGCGCCGCGACGCGAACACAGGGATCCGTCGGTAGAGGACGCTCCGCAGCGGACCACGCAAGGTCCACGACCGGTGCGGTTCCCATCTCCTCCGGTGCCGGCATGCTGCCGGCAGGCGCGGCGCTATCGTCCAGCTTCCACTCGACGATGAAGCGGTCCGTATCCAGCCCGGCGTGGAGCGAGCTCCGCGTGTCGCCGTACATGTTGACGACGTACTCCATCGGCGCCGCCCCGAGGCTGTTCAGGTTCAGGTTGGCGTTGCGGGCCACGAGCGGATCGTATGTCCAGAGCATGCGGCGGATGCCCCGCTCCAGGAGCTGGTCCCGCTGGAAGCTCTTGAGCCGCTTCCCGAGCCCGGCGCCGCGCGCCTCGGGCCGCACCCCGAGCATGTCGGACCAGTGAACCAGCTCGCCGTGGCGGATGCCGCTGATGCCGAAGACGAAGCCGAGCAGGCGGCCGTCCGGGTCGAAAGCCCCCGCCGACACCCCGCCGACCCGCTGGGAGACCATCAGGATCGTGGCCGACGCGACGTCCACGAAGTGCTCGCCCCACACCTCGCGCTGCAGCCGCACGCAGGCGTCGTAGTCGGCGCGGGAGGAGAACGGACGGATGGTTGCATCGATGGGCGGCATCGAATCGAATACAGTACATCGGGGCGCATTCCCGATTTCCCGGTCACGCGCTCACACCCACCGGCGTCATGGCCATCCGCTGCAAACAGTTCCATCTGCCGGACTTATAGAAAGACCGCAGGAGAAGAATCGCGTCGACGCTCTCCGGTAGCCAATAGATGGAGGCGCCCTTGATGCGGAGATTGATGACGCGACGGATGGCGCTTTCGACGGCACCGCTGCCCCGCGGAAGCCCGAGCCCGACCATTGTGGTGTAGGCGAAACGATGACGGTTCTTCAGGAAGTAGTTGAGGTGCGTGCGGATCTTGCCGGCCGTGCGCCCGCGGCACAGCTCCCGCAGGGCCGTGATCACCTCGTCCACCCGTGCTCGCTTGAGCAGCCCCCGCGTGCGGTTGAGCCAGCGGGTGCGTTGCGTCGCGCTCCAGCGGCGCAGCTTGACCGCGTCGGAGAGTTGCTTCGCGGCATGATAGAAGTCGATCAGCCCCAGCACCTGTGTCGGCGAGAGCCCGAGCGCGGCGATGAGGCGCTGGAGGCGTCGCCAGATCCAGGGCGCGCCGTCGGCGATGAAGAGCACCTTGTCAGCGGCGTTGAGGCCGATCTGCCGCGCGTACGACAACAGCAGGGCGAAGACCGCCTCCGGTCCCCGGAGCGTGCCGTCGATGATCGGGGCCCCCGTCTGAGACGGTCGCCCGTCGTCGCCGACGACGTACAGGATGAGGAGCTTCGGTTCCTTCCAGTCGGTATGGAATCGGTTGCGCCCCTTCTTCGTCTTGGGGCCACGCTTCTTGCGCCTCACGCGGACGCGGCCCCCGTCGAGGGAGACGACCACCCGCTTCCCGGTCACGCGGTCCAGCAGGCCGCACGCCGCGCTCTGCTGGGCCGCTCGGGCCCGCGCAGCGTAGCGATAGGCGGTCGAGCGGAGGGTCTTGATATCCAGGGCGATGCCGTCGGAGCGGAGCTGCGCCTGCGCTTCAGCCAGCGAGCTGAGCATGGCGACCGCGCGGCTTGCATCGGAGGCCAGCTTCGGCGTGCACCGGTCGTAGATGCCCAGCACCACCAAGGCGGGGTAGAGTCCCGGCCTCCGCTTCGCCCGACGGGCGTGTTTCTCGCGGTAGTACGGCGTCGTGACCGGCACCGTCGTGCCCCGGGAGGTGCGAACGTTGACGGTCTCCAGGCCGTCGCTCCGCATCCGCCGGGGCAGGTGGCGCACGAGGGCGCTCGCCGCGTCGCCAACCGCGGCGGAGCACACCGCGCGTTGCAGCACGGGGGTGAGGAGGGCGCCGAAGAACTCGTCCGCGATGGCCCGCAGCTGCTCTTCGCACTGCTCCGCTTCCTCTGCCGACCTGGGCGCTGGAGCACGCGCCTCAAACTCCAGCGCCCGCCGGAGGGCAGTGCGCAGGTGGACGGGAATGTTGCGAAGATCGATCTCGCGGCTCGGGGTGTCGATGGCGCTCTTGTCCATTTCAACGCACCATCATGGGCAGTCCGAGCCGTAATGTCCAGTACCACCCTCCCCGTCTGTCCGAAGACCGGCTCAACCTCCCCCAGCCTCACAGTCCATCTTTGCCTACACACTGCTCCGGGAAATCGGGAATGCGCCCGTACATCGGGACATCGGGCGCGCGCGCATCGGGGCGCCCGCGGCCCCCTCAGCGCAAGATCTCGCCGTTCCACAACCGCTTCAGGAAATCGAGCACCGGCAGGACCTGCACGTCGTCCCACAGTGCCGCGCGCGCGCCCAGATAGACGCCGTAGCAGGTCGTCGCATGCGGAGTGAGATGCTCGCGAACTCGATGGAGGCCGCGGTTGAAGCGCCTGTCCCAGCGAGCCGCCGCCTTGATCTCGATCGCCACGAATCCTGCCGCCGTCTCGCAGAGGACGTCCACCTCCGCGCCGTCGTAGGTCCGCCAGTAGTGGGGACGGTAGTGGCGGCCCGAGTAGCTCAGAAAAGCGCGGAGCTCGTTCAAGATGAACGTCTCCGCCAACGGCCCGCGCTCTTCCTGCGTCGGCGGGTAGGGCAGGCGACCCGACAGCGCCCGGACGACGCCTCCATCGAAGAAATAGAACTTGCTCTGCTGCACCTGCTTGGTCGCGGACTTCAGCTTCCAGGCCGGCAGCCAGTACCCGATCAGCGTGTCGGTCAGGATCGCGAAGTGGCTCTGCACGGTCCTGCGGTCGATGCCGGCGTCACGGGCGATGGAGGTGGCGTTGGTCGCCTGGGCGTTCTGGCGGGCGGCGATCTCGAGGAAGCGCGCAAAGGCGCCGAGGTTGCGGGTCAGCGCCTCGGCCTGTACCTCCTGCACCAGATAGGTCTCGGCATACGTGCGCAGGTAGTCCAGCGGGTCGTCGCCGGCCAGGGCCATCGGCAGCGTGCCGTACGAGAGTGCCCGCTCGACGTCGAACTCGAAGTCCAGCTCGGCCGACATCAGCGGGAACATCGTCGTCGTGATCGCCCGGCCGGCAAGCAGATTGACGCCGCGCCGCCGCAGCTTGCGTGCGCTGGAACCGGACAGCACGAAGCGCAGGCCGCGGGCTTCGATGAGCCGATGCACCTCGTTCAGGAGCTCCGGGACCTTCTGCACCTCGTCGATGACCGCCCAGGATCCGGCGGGGAGCGCGGCGAGCTCTCGGTACAGAGCGTCCGGAGTCTTGGTCAGCCGCAACGCCTCGCGCGTGTCGAGCAGGTCGTACGTGGTGGCGGTCGGAAACCGGTCGCGGATCCAGGTTGTCTTCCCGGTGCCCCGAGGGCCGAACAGGAAGACCGAACGCGTGGGAGTGGGGAGTAATCTGGCGTACAATATGTACTATTTTACCCAAAAATAGAGCATGTAAGCGATCGAGTGCGTCAAGAACCTCCTGGTCGCTCGTGCGCATCCTGCTCGATGAGTCGCTGCCGCGGCCGTTGGCGCGTCGATTGGCGGGGCACGACGTTCGCACGGTCACACAAGGCCTGACGCCGCCGCAACCGACCCTGCGTATAATCGCGGCGGTAACCGCTGACATCAAGGGAGATCCGATGCGCCACGCACGATTCCGCTCCGCCGCCCTCGCCGCCTTCGCCGCCGTCCTGCTCGCCCTCACCGCAACCGTGACGCCGCTCTCCGCGGAGTCCGAGAACTGGCCCGCCTTCCGGGGCGCCGACGCCATGTCGACGGCCGACGACGATCCGCGGCTGCCGCTCACCTGGAGCACGACCGACAACGTCGTCTGGAAGACGCCGATCCCCGGGCTCGGCTGGTCGTCGCCGGTTGTCTGGGACGACCGCATCTTCCTGACCACGGTCATCAGCGACGGCGAGGAGGAGGAGCCGCGCATGGGGCTCTACTTCCCCTACGGCTCGCCGCAGCCGATGCCCTCCGGCGGACGGTTCCGCGACCCGGAGCCCGGCGATCTGCTGGAGCGCTCGGTGGCCGTGCATCACTGGCTGGTGCAGGCGATCGACTTCGAGAGCGGCGACGTGCTGTGGACGTCGGAGGTTCACACCGGCGAGCCGGACTTCGACCGCCACCTGAAGAACACCTACGCCTCGTCGACGCCGGTCACCGACGGCGAGCGGGTCTACGCCTACTTCGGCAACGTCGGCGTGTACGCGCTCGACATGGAGGGCGCCATCGTCTGGGAGCGCCGCTTCGAGGCGACGGACACCCGCCTCGGGTGGGGACCCGCGGCCTCGCCGGTGCTGCACGACGGGACGCTCTACGTCGTCAACGACAACGACGACGAATCGTTCCTGGTGGCGCTCGACGCCGCGACCGGGGTGGAGCGCTGGCGGGACGACCGCGACGAGGGGACGAACTGGGCGACGCCCTTCATCTGGGAGCATGAAGGCCGCACGGAGCTGGTGACCACGGGCAGCGACCTGGTGCGCTCGTACGGCCTCGATGGCCGCGAGCTGTGGAGCTTCAGCGGCATGAACTCGATTTCGATCCCACAGCCGTTCGCCGCCCACGGCCTGCTCTACGTGATGTCGGGCTACGTCGGCGATGCGGTCCGGCCGGTCTATGCCATCCGCCCCGGCGCCGAGGGAGACATCACCCTGCCGGAAGGGGAGACCAGCAGCGACCACGTGGTCTGGTACCAGGACGCAGCCGGGCCGTACCATCCGACCCCGCTGGTCTACGGCGACTACTACTTCACGCTGCTCGACCGCGGTTTCTTCACGGTGCACGACGCGCGTACCGGCGAGGAGCTGTACTTCACCGAGCAGCAGATCCAGACGCAGCAGGTGCGGCGGCGCGTGGCGCGCGGCGCGACCGGCTTCACGTCGTCGCCGTGGGCCTACAACGGGATGGTCTTCGTGCTGAGCGAGGACGGCGACACCTACGTGCTCGACAGCAACGACCGCTTCCGGCTGGTGGCCACCAACGCGCTGGAGGAGGTGGCCATGTCGAGCCCGGCCATCGCTCGCGGGAACCTGTTCATCCGGACCCGCTCGCACCTGTGGCGGCTTACCGACCTGTCCGCATCCGAGTAGGTCGGCGCCGGGCCCCGGTCCGGGTCGGCAAACACCGGCCGGTTCGGGGATGCGCTAAGATGCGTCCTGACTATTGGTAGCGATCCCTCCGGTCGGGGCGGAGGCGTGCCGAAATACGATGAGAAGGACCGGACAGCTTGCTCTCGCCCTCGGGGCGACCATCGCGCTGGGCTCGACAGATCTCGTGGCGCAGCGGGCGTCGGAGCGGCGGGTCGCCAACCCGGGCGGGACGCAGTTCGAGCTCCAGTTGCTGCGGCCGTCTGGCGGTCCCGTGGTGCCGATCTTCGAGGGCTGGTACCGGAACCCCGACGGCACCTTCGAGCTGTCGTTCGGCTACTTCAACGTGAACACCGAGGAAACGCTGGAGATCCCCCTGGGGACCGACAACTTCATCGAGCCGGCCGGGTTCGACGGGGGCCAGCCGACGGTGTTCGAGCCGGTCCCCGACAGCGACCGGCGCCACTGGGGCGCCTTCACCGTGACGGTACCGGCGGATTTCGGCGACCGCGACGTGGTCTGGACGCTGCACGTGCGCGGGCAGACGCTCTTGGTGCCGGGGCGGCTGACCAGCCCCTCCTACGAGCTGGCCGGGTGGGAATTTCCGGGACGGTCGAGCATGTCGCCGCTGCTGCGTTGGGCGCCGGACGAGCCGGCCGGGCGCGGACCGCGCGGGATCACCGGCGCGGTACGAGAGGCGCAGGTCGGGGCGCCGTTCGAGCTCGGCGCGTGGGTGGCCCGCGACGCCGTGGCCGTCGACGACGAGCGTCCGATCAACCTCAAGTGGTTCAAGCACCAGGGGCCCGGCGACGTCACGTTCGCCGAGCGGACCGCCAGCGTCGAGCCGGACGCCTGGGCGCCGGAGGGCGGGGCGCGGGTGACCACCGCGGTGACCTTCTCCGAGCCGGGCGACTACCTGCTGCGGGTGCTTGCGTTCAACGTGATACGGGAGTTCGAGTTCCAGTGTTGCTGGACCAACGGCTTCGTGCCGGTCACGGTTACGCAGTGATCGTCGATCGGGGCCGTCCGGGGGAGAAGATCATGGCCAAGGTGGACAGGTTCGTTGGCGGGCGGTGGCTCTCGGCGGCCGGCTTCGGGATGGCCGTGGTCCTCCTGCTGGCGGGTGCAGGCCGGGCTCAGGCGCAATCCGGCGTCGAGGGCGCGTCCGGCGCGGTCGACACGGAGCTCACGTTCAGCCGGGACGTCGCGCCGATCCTGCAGCGGTCGTGTCAGCACTGTCACCAGCCCACCGGCATCGCGCCGATGTCGCTGCTCACCTACCGCGAGGTGCGCCCTTGGGCGCGCAGCATCCGCGATCGGGTGGAACGGCGCCTCATGCCTCCCTGGCACCTCGATACGACCGTGGGCATTCAGGACTTCAAGAACGACATCTCGCTGACGCAGGACGAGATCGACACCGTCGTCCGGTGGGTGGACGCGGGCGCGCCGCAGGGCGACCCGGCCGATCTGCCCGCGCCACTGGAGTTCCCCCGCGCCGACGCCTGGGAGGTGGAGGCGATGCTCGGCCGGCCGCCCGACTTCGTCGTCCGCTCGACGCCCTACCACGTGGTGGCCAACGGGCAGGACCAGTGGTGGTCGCCGCAGATCGAGTTCGAGGGCTTCGACGTGCCGCGGTACATTCGCGCGGCCGAGTTCAAGCCGTCCTATCCCATCGGCATCAAGGTCACGCACCACGGGCACGCCACGCTGCGGGGCACGGAGGCGGCCGAGGGGGAACGGCCGCCGTCGGTGCGGCTGGTCGGCATGGGCATCGGCAAGCGGTGGGACGTGCTGCCCGAGGGCGTCGGCAAGCTGCTGCCGCCGGGGCCGGGCACGGTCAACTTCAGCCTCCATTACTTCCCGGTGGGCGAGGAGGTGACGGAGGTGGCCGACGTCGGCGTGTGGCTCTATCCGGAGGGCGAGGAGCCGGACAAGGTGACCGCCGGCGAGCGGCAGTTCTACGTCGACGGCACCCACCGCGAGCGGCTGCGGGCCAGCGACATCCTCATCCCGCCGCACGGGCATCTGGTGCTCGAGGACCAGTACGTCATGGAGCAGCCGGCGCTGATCCAGAGCTTCCGGCCCCACATGCACATGCGGGGCACCGAGATGTCGATGACCGTGCTCTATCCGGACGGCCGCCGCGAGCTGCTCAGCAACGTCAACCGTTACAACCACAACTGGCAGATCGCCTACGTCTACGACGACGACGCGCAGCCGCTGCTGCCGAAGGGCACGGTGCTGATGCTGCGCGCGAAGTGGGACAACACGGCGGCGAACCGGATCAACCCCGACCCGGACCAGTGGGTGGTGTTCGGCGCGCGGGGCGTCGACGAGATGTCGCACGCCTGGATCGGCATCACCTATCTGGACGACGCCGAGTACGAGGAACTGGCCGCGGCCCGCTCGGCGGCCGAGACTACCGGGGACGACTCGCAGTAGAGGCTTGGTGCGGCCGGAGGGGGCTGAACCCCGGGCGCGTACCAGGAAGGCAGAGGCGGACCCCGGAGCGTACGTCTCGTAAGCTATCGCTACACGGAGGAGAGGTCAAGTCCCGTGGCCTGCGCGCGGGGCTTTCATCACGGGTTCCTCGGCACCCACTTCTGCAGGCAGCCCCCCGACCGGCTGGTGTCGCAGCCGCTGGTCAGGCCGGCGAAGATGTTGCCCGCCTCGTCGGCCGCCATCCCTTCCGGGCGCGTGCCCGGGATGAAGTGGTGCAGCGAGCCGTCCTTCGCGCTGCCGACCCGGATGCCGACCTGCCAGCCCGGATTGCGGGGCGAGCGGCCGCCGCCCTCGGGAGCGACCGGCGGGCCCGGGATCGGTGAGCCCGACTCCGAATCGGCCACGATCAGCGTGTCGTCGGCCAGGATCGTGATGCCGCTGGGCCGCCCGAAATGCCGCCATTCATCGACGAAGTTCAGGTCTTCGTCCAGGACCTGGACACGGTTGTTCGACCGGTCAGCGACGAACAGCCGCCCCTGCGAGTCGAACGCCAGCGCGTGCGCCCCCATGAACTCCCCCGGACCGAGCCCGAGCCGCCCGACCGCCCGCACGAACTCGCCGTCGGTGGTGATCTCCACCAGCCGGTCGCCGTCCTGCTGGGCGGTGGAGGGCCGCGGCCAGTGGCCGTCGGCGACGATGATGTTGCCGTTCGGCGCCACCGCACAGGCCGTCGGACCGATGAAGGTGTCCTCGCCCGCCGCCGACACCCCCGCCCGGCCGAGGCTCATCAGCAGCTCGCCGTCCTGGCTGAACTTGTGGAGCTGGAATCCGCGCCCGGCGGTGGTCGGATCGTCGCCGAACGGACCGCTGTCGCCGGCCCACAGGTTGCCGTCGCCGTCCATGCAGAACCCGTGGGCCTGGACGATCATGCCGTCGCCGAAGCTCTTCTCAGATCTGCCCGTCGGCGTTGATGTAGTTGATCGGCGGCTCTGACCGGAACATCATCCAGGTGCCGCCGGTGCCGTCCGGAATGAGCCCGATGGCGGCGCCCCACTCCATCCCCGGCCGCAGGGTCGGCCAGTTCTCGATCATGCGGTAGGGGTTGGACATCGTGCTCGTCGGCCGCCGGGACAGCTCGAACAGCGGCGACGGTTCCTGCGCGGACGACGCGACGTTCAGCCCGAGGGCAGGGACGAACACCGCGGCGACGAGCACCAGGACGGGCGCGAGCTTCATAACGGCACCACTGGACATCTGACCCTCCCTCCGGACGACTGTTCGTCCTGCTGACGGCCAATGTTACAGTCAGTGGTTCCCGGGCGCCGCTCCGCGGCTGCCGGATGACGCGATCCGTTGACAGCCGAGGAGGCGACAGCTCATGCGGTACCCGATGCTCTCCACGTTGACCGTCGTCACGCTGGCCGCGGCGCTGCTGGCGGCGGCCGCCGCACCCGCGCACGCCCAGCTCCAGAACCAGACACGGGTGGCGCCGACCAACGACCTGCCCAACCCCTACGCCCGCGTGCACCCGTGGGGCGAGCTGCCGGATCCGTACGTGCCCGGCGCGTACAACGAGCGGGCGTCGTTCATCGGCGCCGGCGAGGGGCCCGACGGCAACATCTACCTCCTGAGCCGGTGTCTCCAGAACTCCTGCACCGGGCGGAGCGAGCCGGCGCTGATGAAGCTCGACCCGTCGGGCCGGCTGCTCCTGAGCTGGGGCTCGGGGATGTTCGACTTCCCGCACGGTTTCGACGTCGACCACGAGGGCAACGTCTGGGTGGCCGACCAGCGCGGGCACCGGGTGGTGAAGTTCGATGCGGAGGGCAACCAGCTCCTGACCATCGGCGAGCGGGGCACGGCTGGAGACCCCCCGCTGGTCAACGAGCCGACCGGCGTCGTGGTCGCCCCCGGCGGCGAGATCTTCATCACCGAGGGGCACAGCTTCGCACGCGGCGCCAACCGGGTGACCAAGTACGCGGCCGACGGCACCTTCCTGACGTCCTGGGGCGGCACCGGCTCCGGACCCGGCGAGTTCAACGTGCCGCACACGATCGCGCTCGACTCCCAGGGCCGCCTGTTCGTGGGCGACCGGGCCAACAACCGGATCCAGATTTTCGACCAGCAGGGGACGCTGCTCGACGTCTGGTATCAGTTCGGCCGTCCCAGCGGTATCGCCATCGGCGCCGACGACCGGATCCTTGTGGCCGACTCCGAGTCCTACGGCACCGACAACCCGGGCTGGAAGAAGGGGATCCGGGTGGGGAGCGCACGCGACGGGTCGGTCCAGTACCTGATCGAGGACCTGGAGCCGACGGCCATCGAGCACAGCGGGGCCGAGGGCGTGGGCGTCGACTCGGCCGGCAACGTCTACGGGGGCGTCGTCCGGCGGCGGATGATCGAGAAGCACGTGCCCAACGGGGACGCCACCCCGCTCCCGGGCGAGAACGCGCCCGCGCACGTGGGACACGTCGCCTACGGCTTTCCCGGCGCGCCCGGGGGACGGAGCCTGGCCGCCACCGCCTCGGCCGAGATCGGCACGCTGGTGCTCCACGCCAACTTCGCGGGCGGCGACCTGAGCGACTACGGCGCGATGCGGCGGCACGCCGGGCACGTGCTCCACCTGCTGGAGTCGGCCGAGGGCGCGTCCGGTCCCGGCCTCGGGTTCGGCGTGATCCCCGCCGTCGAGGCGCTGGTCAGTCACCTGGAGCGTGCGGCCGGCGAGGCGGGGGCCTCGGACAGCCTGCAGACACACGCCGGACACGTGTCCGCGATCGCGGCCGGCCTGCTCGCCAACGCGCGCCAGGCCGCCGAGATTGCCCGGCAGCTCGGCGACGCGGTCTCGGTCCGACGCGCCGCGCCGCTCGTGGCCCGTCTTCGCGCCCTGGCCTATCAGATCACCGAAGGCTTCGACGTCGACGGCGACGGGCAGATGTCGTTCGACGGCGAGGCGGGCATGCAGCAGCTCGAGGCGCACCTCTACCTGCTGCTGGAAGGCGAGGCGCTCCCCCGCGAGCTGCGGTAAGAGCCCGCGAGTTCGGAGAGTGAGCCGGAAGCCGGCGGCACGCGTGGCGGCCGCGCGCCGGCCGGCCGCCGGCGTAGCTGCTACCCCTTGGCTGGCCGATCGGGCACCCCGGCGACGAGCAACCCGCCGAGAGGCGTCCCACGCTCGGCCTCGCCGCCGAACGCCTCGAAGCTCCGGAGTTCCAGCCCGCGGGCTTCGAGGAACTCCCGTGCCCGCTCACGCGCGGGGGCGGCGGTCGAGATGCCGAAGTGCCAGCTCTCGCCGTAGAATGACTTCATGGCGTACTTCGCGTAGCTTCCCAGCACCACGAAGGGCCTCCGGCCAAACACGAGCTCCCGGCTGAAGGAGTCGAAAGCGATGCGCGATCCGGGCGCGAGTCCCGCTACTGCGCCCAGCGTCTTGTCGACGGCCGCGTCGTCGAGATACATCGTCACGCCTTCCCAGAGGATGAAGGTCGGCGAGTCGGGGTCGAACCCGTGTTCGGTCAGCGACTCCAGCCAGGACTGCTGGTTGAAGTCGGTCGGCGCGAAGACGACGTGGCCGCAGTCGACGCCGCCGGCTCGCAGGGCCTCGACCTTGGCCGCTTGCGTCGGCGGCTCGTCGACTTCGAAGCATCTCAACGCCTCGCCGCTGTCCCTCCCGCCCGTCGCGCGCAGGTCCGCTCCGCCCGGCGACGGTCCGTACGAGCGCGTGTCCCAGCCCGCGCCGAGAACGACGAACTGCCGGATCGGACTGTCGGCGGCGGCGGCAGCGGCGACCGCGTTGTCGAAGAAGTGCGTGCGATGGCTGATGAAGGTCATCAGCGTCGACGGCCCGCGGGCCCGGGTACGACAAGAACGAACCCGTGAAGCCGCTCCACCTCGCCGCCAGAACCAGGGTGTCCATCATCAGCCGCAGGACCAGGGGCGAGAGCGCGGGGAGGTGCGGCGCGATCCTCTCGGCTGCCTCGTCGTTGCGGCTCGTGGCGTGGTGGAGCGCCAGCCGTGCCATGTACGGCTCGTAGGCCGTCCCCGAGATGCCGCGCGGCATGTTCACGAAACGGACCCGGAAGGCGTAGACCAGCGATCCAACGAGCTGGAGGGGGAAGAACACGATCTCCAGAAGGGCGAAGAGCAGGACAGGCATGGAACAGGTCGGCCCAGCGTACCCTATGATTCGAAAGTAATCGAGGAGGATGGACATGACCAGACGGATGACCGGCGCGGCGTGGGCGATCGGAATCGTCGTCGTATGCCTGACCGTAGCGGCCCCCGCGGCGGCGCAGGAGAGCTGGGTCGAGCGCGCCGTGCACAACTTCGGCGAGCCGATCAACACGCTCTGGGCCGAGGGCGAGCTGTCGTTCGCCGCCGACGGCACCATGGTCTACTGCAGCGCCCGCGAGGACCTCGGGGCGGCGCCCGGCGATCCCAAGGACCTCTACATCGCGACGTTCGACGCCGAGACCGGACGCTGGAACACGCCCGTCAACATGGGCCAGCCGGTCAACTCGGCCCCCGCCACCGACGTCGACCCGCTGCGGCTCGGCGACGACCGGGAACCGTGGATCACCGCCGACGGCAACACCATCTACTTCAAGTCGGACCGGCTGGCGGCCAGCGCCCCCCGCAACGCTAGCGATCTGTTCGTCACCCGGAAGGTCGACGGCGCGTGGACGACGCCGGAGCTGCTCCCGTATCCGATCAGCACCGACGCCGGCAACGAGCACTGTCCGGCCATCCTCAACGACGGCGAGACGCTGTGCTTCGCCTCGCGGCGGGAGGGCGGCTACGGCGGGTCGGACATCTGGTGCTCGCGGCAGGACGCTGGCGGCGCCTGGCAGGAGCCGGTGAACCAGGGGCCCAGCATCAACACCGCGGCCGAGGAGTTCCACTTCTCGCAGGACGCCGGCGGCCGGGTCTACTTCACCTCGAGCCGTCCCGGCGGCCAGGGCGGCATGGACATCTGGTCGGCGATGCAGACGGGACCGAACAGTTGGGGACCTGCGCTGAACCTGGGGCCCCAGGTGAACACCGCGGCCGCCGACATGTGTCCGGCCCTCCCGCCGGATGACACCACCTTCACCTGGTTCTCGTACCGCGAGGACAACAGCTTCGGCGGGATCGACATCTTCTGGACCAACAAGTCCAACCTGGCCACTGGGCCCGAGCGGTAGCCCGACCTTGAGGTCGCGTTGGGCGTTTCGCTGGCGCGAAGCTCCTACGGCGCATTGACGGAGGAATCGAAACTCGTTGCCGGAAATCAGCCGTTTTCTCGGGGTCGTGATCGCGATGTACTACAACGATCACGGTCCGCCGCATTTCCACGCACGATATGGAGACAGGGTGATCCGGGTCGCAATCGGGACCGGACAGATTCTGTCGGGAACGTTCCCCCGCAGGGCGCAAGGGTTCGTGCTGGAGTGGCTCGCGCTACACCGCCACGAATTGCTGGAAGACTGGCGATTGGCCCAGCAACGAAAGCCGCTGATGAAGATCGCCCCTCTGGAGTAGAACGATGACGCCGAGACTCGCCCGCGCGACGTATCTCCACGACTACAAGATTCACGTGACGTTCGACGATGGCCGCGAGGGGGTCATCGACCTGGAAGGCGAACTGTGGGGCGAGGTCTTCGAACCTCTCGAGGATACCGACGTCTTCCGGTCGTTTCGCATGGACACCGAGCTCGACACGATCGTGTGGCCGACCGGCGCAGACCTGGCGCCGGAATTCCTCTACGAACGCGCGGTGCTCGGCCCTTCCTCAACCGGCTCCTAGCCCTCCTAGCCCGTGGTCGCCCGCGCGACGCCGGACAGCTCTCCGAGCCGCTCGCCGGTGCTGTCGCCGAACTTCTCCGCCGGCACGCCCAGCATGTTGAGCAGCGTCAACTGCAGGTTCGTCAGCCGCTGGGTGCGGGCCGGGTACCTGAGATGGCGGCCGCCCTCGATGCGTCCGCCCGCCCCGCCGGCCAGCAGCAGCGGGAGGTTCCGGGAATCGTGCCGGTTGCCCTCGCTGATGGCGCTGCCGTACAGGATGGCGACGTTGTCGAGCACCGAACCGTCGCCGTCGTCGGTCGCTGCCAGCTTGTCGAGAAAGTAGCCGAGCAGCGAGACGTGGTAGGTGTTGATGCGCTGCAGGGAGGCGATCTTCTTGCTGTCGCCGCCGTGGTGCGAAATCGGGTGGTGCGAGTCCGAGACGCCGATCTGCGGGTACGTCGCACCGCTCTGCTCCCGGCCGAATCTGGAACGTGATGACGCGCGTCGTATCGGTCTGGAACGCGAGCGCCTGCATGTCGAACATCAGCCGCGCGTGCTCGTCGTAGTCGACCGGGATGCCGGCCGGCGAGTCGACCAGCGGCAGCTCCCGGCCGTTCTTCTCGGCGTTCTGGATGCGCCGCTCGATCTCGCGCACCGAGAGTCGACGTACTCGTCGAGCTTCCGCTGGTCGCGGCGCCCGAGCTCGCCGTGCAGGTGGCGGACCTTGTCGAGCACCGAGTCGAGGATGCTGCTCTGCCGGCGCAGGCGGGCGCTCCGCAGGGCCGGATCCGTGCTCTCGATGGTGCCGAACAGGCGCTCGAAGACCACGCGCGGGTTTGGCTCCACGGGGAGCGGCGTCGACGGGCTGGCCCACGCCAAGCTGTTCTGGTAGGCGCAATTGAAGCCGACGCCGCACGTCCCGACGCCGTTGACGGTGTCCGCGCCCTCCAGGCCCAGCTCCAGCGACGGAAGCGGCGTGTCCTGCCCGATCTCCTTCGCCACGATCTGATCCATCGAGATGCCCAGATCCAGACTGGAGCTGCTCGTCGTCTGGAGCGGCTCGACCCCGGTCAGGAAGGCGCCGGCCGGCTTGGCGTGCGATCCGGGGTTCCCGGTGCGCGAGCTGGCGCCGGTGTTGTCGAGCCCGCTCAGCACCAGCAGTTGCCGGCGATGGGCCTCGAGCGGCTTCAACGTCGGCGTAAGCTCGAAGGCGCTCCCCTCGGCGGCCGGCGTCCAGTGCTTCATGATGATCCCGTTCGGCACGTACACCGTGCAGAAACGGGAAACCCGCCGGGCCGGGGTCTTCGACAGCGCGGTGAGGGCCGGCACCATGCCGTCGAGCAGCGGTAGCGCGAGCGCGGCGCCCACGCCCCGTAGCACCGTCCGCCGGGGAATGGCCTTCTTGGTAATCATCATGATTCGGACCTCCGCATCGGGAAGCGAGTTTCCGCCATAATAGCCCCCTGCGGAGCACGTTCCAACCACTTTCGCACACGATGGACTCCTCGCGCCGCCGCCGCGGCAGACGACTCCGGGCACGTCTTTACACGGTTCGTCGCGCCACCCACAGCCATCGAACCACGCCGCCGACCGCCGCAGCCAGCGTCGCCAGGATCAGCCCGCTCTTCAGCAGCGTGAAGGTCGCCGCCACTCTCGTCCAGGACGACGGGGCGCCGTCGTCCTGGACGAGGCCAGCAAAGCGATGGAGATGTTCTCGAAGACGTCCGCCGCGGCCCCCGCGATCGGCAGCAGGTAGAGCGGGCCGTCCGTCCGCGAAAATACGGAACAGCAGGAGCGCGAGGAGCAGGCCGTAGGCCACCGGGAAGACCAAGTCGATCGACACCTCGGTCCAGGCATAGACAGCCCTTGCGTGAGAATCGAGCCGATCGAGCGCTCCGAACAGGGCGGCGGCCTGCTCGGGCGTGTACCACTGCCGGGTGTTGAGCAGCTCGAGGCCACCCAATCTGGATTCTCGCCACTGAAAACCCGCCAGACAGAGCAGCGCGGCGAGCCCCGTCAGGATGATCACGGGCCGCGTGGCGAGCCGTTGGAGTCCAGAACGAATCCGGTCGTGCAGGTTCACCGGCTCGTTGGCCACCGGCCTGGTTCTCGATTCCCTGTGACGACGGCGGGGCGCGTCCCGCCGTCGTCAGGCGCCGCTCAAGACCCGGTGCAAGGGATCGCGGCACCTCCGTCAGTCGTTGGTCATCATCCCCTGTGGCCAGCCGTCATCGATGGGCTTGGACGGATCGGCCGTGATCTGCAGGTCGGCGCAGTGATGATAGGAATAGCCGCCCGGCTGGTTGTACACATGATCGGCCATGAACTGGAGGACCTGCAGCGTGCATTTCTCGCAGTTGATGTTCGGGATCGGGATGTCGGCCTCCCAGGGATCCATCGGGGTCTCGGGCCGAAACGAGGCGCCCTGGCCCTCTTCGGGATAGTGCCTGAACAGGCCGTCGGCGAGGACCGGGATCTGCGGCGGGCTCTGGATCACGCCCCAGACCGAATAGAGGCCCCGATCCGTGTACTTCTCGACCGCGGTCGGATCCGCCGGCAGCTCGTTGCGCGAGTTCACGGAGAGCGCGACGCGGTAGTGACCCGAGTGGAAGATCGTCTCCTGGATCTTCAGGTGCAGCTTGGACCCGCCGGTGACCTCGGTGACGACGCCGCTCAGAATCGCGTCGTTGTCGCCGTTCGGGTTGCCGCCGCACGGTCCGACCTTCTGGGGGTTGCCGAGGTTGTTCAGTTCGATCCACGGCGCCGGTTCCAGAAGCTGGAAGTGTGCGTGTGTACCGACCTGCACCATTACGAGTGCGACGGCCAGAGCGAACAGGACAGGCAGAAGGCGCTTCATGTTGTCTTTCCTCCGCCCGGTATTCTAGCGGCGCTTGTCAACCTGACGACGCAGCCCTTGCCGTCAGCCCCTGGGCGCGCGCCTCCCCGCAGGCGGCCTCGAGCTGGGCGGCCGACAGGTTGGTGACGCCGCCGAAACGGATGCTCGTCGACGCGAAGACCTTGATGACGTCGGCGCCGGCGGCGGCCCGGTCGCGCACGTACGCCCGAATCTCGTCCGGCGTGCCGGTGTCCTCGCGCACCGCGCCGAGCGACGAGAGCAGCCGCGGGCCCGGAATCTCGCCCCGGCCGATCCACGCCCGCAGCTCGCCCGATGACTGCGCCGGCGCCGGCGTCCCCGGCCACGCACCGGCCAGGACCAGCAGCAGGGCAACGACGAACAGGCGGTGCGCCGGGCGGTCGATTCGGTCGTTCACGGTCTGCTCCAGGTTGGGGCGTTTCGGATGACCGGGCATTCTACACCCCTGCCCGCGGATCCCCGGCTGGGGCGATTGTCCGCCGTTGACTCCTGCTCCTGTTCCGGTATCGTGAGCCTGGACGACGGCAACCCGGAGCCAGAGGAGCACTTGCATGGGTATGAATCGCAGGACGTTCATGGTGCGCACCTAACGGCGTCTCGATCCGCAACGGACGCGCGATGAGCGATGACTATCCGCGCTTCCGCAAGTACCTCCTCCCGGTGCCCGATCAGGTTTACCAGGAGCGGGCGTGACCCGGGCGGTCGCGACGGCCGGATGGATCGCGTGTGCGTGTGACAGAACAGGGAGAACCAATGCGCCTGCTTGAACGACGTTTCGTTGCCCTGGTCGTCGGAGCGGTGTGTTTAGCAGCCCAATCGCCCGGGATGGCCGGTCAGGCCGAGGCACCCGCGGAGCTGCGGTCCCTCCTCGAGGGGACCTGGGAGCTCGTGACGGGTACTTCTCCTACATGCCGAACGGCAGGCTGTTGCGCAAGTACCGCAAGGTCGAGTAGGAGCCCGTGGTAGAGGAGGCGGTCATGATGCGTCTGCTTCCCGGCGATCTGTCCGGGTCACTTCCCCGGCCGCTGGCGGCGGCGCCCGGCCTGCGCGTTCTTCTCGACGCGGAGCTTCCACGCGGTGCGCAGCGCGCCCGCGAGGGTCTCCTCATCGGCCGCGGCCAGGCGAATGTGCGTCGCGCCCATGCGTCCCCAGCCGCCCGCGACTGGCACGAAGGTCTCGGGCGCCTCGGCGGCGAACGGCGCCTGGACCTCCGGCGTGAGCATCAGATTGCCGTAGCCCTGGGCCTGGTGGGCGAGCGTCGCGAAGATCCGGCCGCCGACGCGGAAATCCGGTGCGCCCATGTGCGAGCGCTCCTCCGTCCCTTCGAGGCCGAGCGCGAGCCGGCGGAAGTCGTCGGCGGTCGCCACACCGCCAACCCTATCATCCTGCTACGCTGGGGCATCCAACGAGGAGGACCGTGCCTCATGACGACCTGGCGAATCACTTCCCTGGCGTGCCTCGCGGCGGTCGCGGCGCTCTCGACGCCCGCGGCGTCGTCCGCGCAGATGGATCTCGGCCCCCGCGTGGACAAGACCTACGGCGCCGGGTTGCCCAGAGACCGCGACCTGCTGATCTTCGACGACGATCAGTACCCCGTGTGGCCGCTGACGCCGGAACAGCAGCAGTATGCGAGCATCGACGGCGCGCGGATGAAGCGGCACGTCGTCGAGCTCGCGCGGATCGCCCTTCGCTACCGTGATGCCGGGCACAAGTGGTGGGGACGGCTGCCCGGCACCTCGGCTGACCGCGAGGGCATGGCCTACATGACAAGCGGCTTCGAGGCCCTCGGGCTGACGGTCGAGCACTTCCCCTACGTGCTGCCCTCCGACTGGCGGGCGACCGATTGGGCCGCCAGCTACCGGGCTGCCGGCGGCTCGACGACCACCCTGGCCACGGCGTTCCCGGTGGCCCGCACGAAGGCCACCGGACCTCGGGGCATCACGGCGGAGGCGGTGTGGGTCGGCGTCGGCTCGGGGGCCGATTTCATCGGTCGCGACGTCGAGGGCAAGGCGGTCGTCATCTACAGCGTCTTCGTCCCGGGCGGACGCAGTCACTCCGCCAGTGACCGCGCCGGGCTCTTCGACGCCAACACCCGGGCGGTCGCCCTGGGCGCGGCGATGGTGGTGAACGTGATGGGGGTGCCCGGCAACGGGCAGTTTCAGCCCGAGGGCGGCCTGCTCGAGGTGCCGCAGTTCACCCTGAGCATGGATGAAGGATTTGCGCTGAGGGATCGGCTGGCCGCGGGCGAGAAGGTCGAGCTCTCGTTCCGGCTCGAGGTGGAGGAGCCGCGGAACATCGCGACCGAGTACACCGTGGCCACGCTTCCGGGCATGTCCGACGAGCAGATCGTCGTCATGTCGCATACCGACGGCTACTTCCAGGCGGCGACCGACAACGCGGCGGGGATGGCGAGCGCGCTGGAGCTGGCTCGCTTCTTTGCCGCGCGGCCTCGGCAGGATCGGCCGCGCACCATGAAGTTCATCCAGTTCCCCGATCACCATCACGGGGAGGTCGCACGCGGTCGTGCCGGCGTCGGCATCGACGACACCTACCCCTGGGACAAGGTGGCGGTGAAGCTGACCATGGAGCATCCGGCGCAGACGCTGCTCTACATGTACAACGATGCGCTGACCCCGACCAACGCCGTGGGCGCGTTTCGCTGGAATGCGCTGGGCAGCGCGGCGTTCGAGCAGATGGTCTTCGATACGTTGCGCGAGTTCGGCGTGTCGGTGTATGCGCTGGAGAACGGTCCCAAGAACGGAAACTACGCGCCATCGTTCCATATCATCGATCACGTCATCTACCACACCTCGCTCGACACCCCCGAGCTGGTGCCAGCCAGCGGCCTCGAGCGCAGCACTCGCGCGTTTGCGGCCACCCTCGATCGCGCCAACGGGATGACGATGGCCGAGCTGCGCGGGGAGCACTTCCCGCCAGACGTGGGCCAGGGCACGCTCACCGGGACGGAGTCGCTGGCCAGATAGCGACCGTCCTCAGCGATCCGAGGCACGCGGCGAGTCGTTCCGGTGGACCCGGGTGGACGATTCGGAGTTCATCGCTCTCGATCCGTGGATCCTCCCGGATACGAGGATGGCGTGCCGATCGCGGTGCCATCCCGCCCCGACCCGTCGAGCGCTCCCGGCTGCAGGTGGCCCTCCTCCATGTCCCTGTTGTTGTCGGTGCAGGCGTACTCCATCAGCTCCCAGTCCGGGGGGGCCAGCGGCATGACCCAGCCTGTCGTCCACGGTTCCGTGTAGAACCTGGGGTCGTCGATGGTCTGCTCGTACCACAGCTCGTTGGCGCTGATGCGGCGCCAGCGCTCGATGACGTGCAGCTCGTCACTGTGCCGATTCCCGTGCGAGTCGAGCCACGTGTCGGCGGACAGGTTGACGATATCGACCACCAGCGTGTCCCCCTCCCACCGACCGACGGAGTCACCCATCAAGGTCGTCGGCCAGTGGGGCCGATGCCCGCGGCCGTCGGTCCAGATGGTCCGGAAGTTGTGCATGTACTCGTACAGAAACAGCACGCGGTCGGGGAGCTGGATGATCTCCATCGGATAGGGCGAGCTGTTCATCCTCGGAATGCCCGGGAAGCGGCAATAGCTGGTGGGATCGATCAGGTCGGCGACGTCGTTGAATGCCTTCAACCCCTCCGCGGTAAAGGGAAGCGGCTCCACCGGTGCGGACGTGTTCTGGTTCGACCGCTTGGCCCAGAACCCCGTCAGGTCGGCCCGGCCGTCTGGCGTTCTGGGGATTGGGGTGCCGTCTCCCGGAGGCTGCTCGGTCAGTACCCCGCTGGGGGCCTGGGCGACCGCTCCCCGCGGGAGACCGAGAGCGCCGACGACGAGCGCCGCGACGACGAGTGTACCGGTCTTGATACCCATGACGATCCCTCTCCTTGGAGCGACTCGGTCCTGCAGCCGCTAGCGGTCCTGGGGTGGAGCGGCCCTCGGCCCACCGTCGTTGGCGCCGGCGAAGAGCGTCCGCCCGCCGAATACCCAGGTGCGGCCGTTGCACACGTTGCGACCGTTGCGCGCCTGGTAGCCGTGAATCGTGATCGGGTCGCCGATCTGGAGCGACTGGCCGGTCCAGCCCATCCGCGTGAGCGTGTTCGGATTGTCGCCCTCACACTCCCAGGCCGCCACCTGCCCGTCGGGCCGCGTCACGTCCAGGTAGATCCAGACGTGCGGGTTCTGCCACTCGACCTTGGTCACGGCGCCCTCGAGGGTCACCGGCCGGTCGGCGTCGAACTGCGCGGCGAAGGAATGGTGCGCGAGCGCCGGTGGGACGACCGCCGTCATCGCGAGGACGACCGCGGCCACGATCAGGGACGCGCGCATGTCGGGACTCTTCGAGGGAAAGCTCGTGTCGTGTTCGGTCATCGGAAGTCTCCGCTCGGATTGCACCGGCGCCATTGCGGTTCGCGGGCACGCACACAAAGATCGCCGGGCATCACGATCGTTCTCGCTGAATCTGGTCGAGCACCGGCAGCAGGTGCTTGCGGAAGCGCGGATAATCATCGCTCATCGCGAAGTGCGACCCGCCCTCGACGACGTCATACGTTGCCCCTTCGATCATCGCCGCCAGCGACTCCGCCGGCCCCCGAGCCGTCGGATCGTATTCGCCACTGAGGAGATGGACCCCGACCCTGGAGGTGTCGATGGCGTGCGCCTTCCCTCGGAGATCGTGCTCGACCGAGAAGTAGTACAGGTCGCCGCCGAAGATCCCGGGGCCGCCCTGACTGTAGATCCAGCCGGTCTCGCGTCTGAACGCCTCGCGGGCCTCCGGAGAGGTAATCATGTACATCCGGGACCCGATGTAGGCGGTGTTGCTCTGCGGATGACTGAACCGGCTCGCATACGGCTTGCCCTTCTCTTCGACGAGCCTCCCCGCAATCGACGAATTGACCCCGATCACCGCCCGGAACTTGTCGGGATGGTAATAGGCGAGGTCCGGTGCGAGGTAGCCGCCCACCGAGCAACCCATGTACACGGGGCGCTCGAGCCTCAATGCGCTCGAAATCGCGACGATCGAGTCCATGAGGTGCTGCGTGTCCATCCGATACTCGGTGGTCCACCAGCGGGCCGTGGTCGGCGGGAGCGATCGCCCATGGAACGGGAGGTCGTAAGCGATCATCCGGAACCGTTGTTGAAGCTCCCGGTCCTCCAGAAGATGCCGCCACTGCCGACTGTCGGAGCCGGCCGTGTGCTGGAGCACCATCGGCATACCCTGCCCGGCTTCTTCGAAATACACCCGGTACTGGACGCCTCGGATCCGTACGTAGACATAGCGACCGACGATCGAATCGAACTCCCGGTCGACTTCGTCGCCCAGGTGGCCCGGAACCGGCGCGCCCAACGTCTCTCGAACCAGCGCCGCGAGCCGCAGAATGGCCGGCTGATACGGCCAGCGGTGATCGGTGTCGTCTCCGGCGGTCTGGAGACCGTAGTCACCGAATCCTTGCCGCCAGGCGTCCAGCGGACCGGCGATCCTGACGTCGAAGTCCGCGGCGGGACTTCCCGGAGCGACCTCGACGATCCGTCCGTCGCGGACCGAGACGTCATAGTCGTGGTCGTCGATTCCAAGCCGCACCTGCGCGCTCCACTCGCGAGCGGCGATCCCGAACTCCGGGTCGGCATTGACGAGGGTGCGCAGAGCCTGCGGGTCGAACCCTTCCAGCTCCGACTGCGCCCCTGCGGGCGCGCCTGCCGGCATCCGGGCCCTCGCGGGCTCTTCCGCGAACGTCACCGACAGACCGACGGCAGCGCCGCCGGCACGCATCATGAACGCTCTGCGATTCATACCCATACGGCATCCTTTCGTGCTCGGGTTCCCCTCGCCCTCGCCGAGTGCGTACCGAGACGATACCACCGCGCGGCGTGGTGGTCATCGGCCCCGAACCCGCTGGAGCCGTGAGGAAGCGGGGCGAGGAGGTGGGTGGCGGTCCCCGGCCCAGCATGGCGTCCAGGGTGGGAACGGGTGTATAAGGGGTCCGATCCAGGAGGAGGTCGAGCAATGAGCGCAGAGCCGCGGATCGTCGAAACGGCATCGGATTTCGTCAGGAAGAATCTCCTCGTTATCGCGGCCACGCTGGCGTTGGTGGTCGTGGCCGGGGGCGTCGTCTGGACCATGAACTGTCCATGCGAAGGCACCCCGGGCTTCGTGCTGCTGGGTGACACCCAAGAGGAGCCGGTCGCCGACTGGAGCTTCGCGAACGACGTCTCACTGTGCGCGATCCAGATCGGGATCTGGTTGAGACCCCACTCGGTGAACGTCAACTGCATGGCGACGCCGGAGGGCGATCTCTTCATCAGTTGCTCGGTCGGCGCGAACAAATACTGGTGTCCGCGGGTGGGACAGGACCACTCGGGACGCCTACGTCTCGACGGCGTCGTCTACCCCGTCGTCCTCAACCGGGAGATGGACCCGGCCATGCTCGATCAGGTCTGGGCCGCACGGATCCGGAAGCTGCAGAAACCGGCAGTGCAGGCGCGGCAGCCCGGCGGCGGTGGCGAGCCGCCGCCGCTCGATATCCCGCGGCCGGAGAGTTGGTGGACGTTCCGCGTCGAGTCGCGCTCGTAGCGCCGGGGCCACGTAGCGCCGGGGCGCAGCCGCTGCGCCGCAACTGCGTCCCCCGCGAACGCCGGGAGGTGAGCGGCATGCGCGAGAAGTCTTGGGGTCATGATGCGAGCAGGGCCCGGAGTCGTGCCATCCCCTTGGTGGTGCTCGCGCTTCTGACGGGCATCGTGCGAGGCGCGGACGGCCAACCGCCGGATCCCGCCGCCTCTGGCCCTGCCGTCCAGCTGTTCACCGGCGGGCGGCTGATCGTCGGGGACGGCCGCGTCATCGAGGAGGCCGCGTTTCTGGTCCGGGACGACCTGATCGTGCGGGTCGGGATCGCCGGCGAGGTGCCGGCGCCGCCGGAGGCGAGCGTCGTCGACCTGACCGGGCGCACGGTGATGCCGGCGCTCGTCAACACCCATGCGCATCTCGGCTGGGAGCGGTACACGAGCTGGGGCTCGGAGAACTTCACCCGCGAGAACCTCGTCGACCATCTGCACCGCCACGCCTACTACGGCGTCGGCACCGTCATTTCCACCGGCAGCGACATCGAGGAGATCGCGCTCGAGGTCCGGCAGGCGCAACGGGTGGGCGAGGTCGAGGGCGCCCGCTACCTGGTGTCGCCCGGTGTGGGGATCCCCGGCGGCGGACCGAACCCCAGGTTCACGAACGACGCCGGCTGGTGGGGGCTGCACGGGGTTACCTCCCCCGCCGAGGCGCGCGAGGTGGTGCGGGCCGAGGCCGCGCGCGGCATCCGGATCCTGAAGATCTGGGTGGACGCGCGTGACGAGCGGCGGGGCGCGCGGGTGAAGCTCCACCCGGACATCTATGCGGCCGTCCTCGACGAGGCCCAGGTGCGGGACATCCGGGTCATCGCGCATGCGACCACGCTGGAGGACCACAAGCGGCTGATCGCGGCCGGCGCCCGGCGCTTCATCCACATGCCCTACGACATGGCGGTCGACGACGAGTATCTCGGGCTCGTCGCGGCGCGCAACGTCTTCATCGTGCCGACCATCGGCATGGTCACCCGGCGCGAGCCGTACCGGCGGCCGGTGTACGAGGACCCCTTCTTCCAGGAGCAGGTCCCGGAGGAGGTCGTCGCGATGCTGCGGGAGTCCGCGGCCGGTGACCCGGACGCCGCCGGCCCCCGGACCGCCGCCGCTGAAGCGCGCGCCCGGCTGATCCGGAACAATTTCCTGCGGCTGCGCGAGCACGTCATCCTGGGCACCGACGCCGGCGCGGTGGGCGACTTCTTCGGCTACGCGGATCACCTGGAGCTGGAGCTCTTCGTGCGGCTGGGGATGACGCCGGCCGAGGCGATCGTGGCCGCCACGACCCGGGCGTCGCGGGCGTTCGGGCTGACCGGGACGGGTAGCATCGAGGCTGGACGGAGCGCCGACTTCATGGTGCTCGACGCCAACCCGCTCGACGATATCACGCACACGCGGCGGATCGCCGCGGTGTATCTGCGAGGCGTCGAGGTCGACCGCGAGGCCTTGCGCGTCCGCTGGACGGACTGATCGAGCAGGCCATCGCGCTGTGCGCCGAGGAGGCGTGCTGCGAGGCCAACGTCTTCGAGGGGCCCGAGCACGCGACGCACGAGATTCCGGTGCCCGAGGCGAACCGGGACGGCCTGAAGTGGATCCTGCGATACCGGCACGACGAGACGCCGCGCGTCGTGGTCGAAGAAGTGCGGACGGAGCCGGGACGCGAGCTCCGCACGTGGACCCTCGATCGGTGAGCGCAGCGTCGGGCGGTCCCTGAGGAAGGCTGGGCCTCGGCGATCGCTGCGGGTCACCTCCCCCGCCGCGGGCGGCGCCCGGCCTGCGCGTTCTTCTCTACGCGGAGCTTCTACTCGGTGCGAAGCGCGCCCGCAAGGGTCTCCTCTCATCTGTCGCCGCCAGGCGGATGTGTGTCATGCTCATCCGTCCCCAGCCGCCGGCGATCGGCACGAATATCTCGGGCGCCTCGCCGACAAACGTTGCCTGGACCTTCGGCGTGAGCATGCTGGTGCACTGACTGCCGGAGCTACTTCAGCGTCCGTATCGGCACCGCCATCGCGCGCTCGAACGTCCCTCTCCAGAAATGGGCGAGGGCCATCTACCTCTAGCCTTACCAGCCTGAAGAGCGTGTCGAGCATGAAGCTGCACCGCGACCTGGGCGTTTCGCAGAAGACGGCCTGGTTCATGCTGCACCGCATCCGAGAGGCGTGGGCGCTCGAAGCCGCGGGCGCGTTCACCGGTCCGGTGGAAGCCGACGAGACGTTCATCGGCGGCAAGGCGAAGAACATGCACGCGAAGCAGCGCGAGAAGCTGACCGGGCGCGGCGGGACAGACAAAGGGGGCGCATTCCCGATTTCCCGGAGCAGTGTGTAGGCAAAGATGGACTGTGAGGCTGGGGGAGGTTGAGCCGGTCTTCGGACAGACGGGGAGGGTGGTACTGGACATTACGGCTCGGACTGCCCATGATGGTGCGTTGAAATGGACAAGAGCGCCATCGACACCCCGAGCCGCGAGATCGATCTTCGCAACATTCCCGTCCACCTGCGCACTGCCCTCCTGCGGGCGCTGGAGTTTGAGGCGCGTGCTCCAGCGCCCAGGTCGGCAGAGGAAGCGGAGCAGTGCGAAGAGCAGCTGCGGGCCATCGCGGACGAGTTCTTCGGCGCCCTCCTCACCCCCGTGCTGCAACGCGCGGTGTGCTCCGCCGCGGTTGGCGACGCGGCGAGCGCCCTCGTGCGCCACCTGCCCCGGCGGATGCGGAGCGACGGCCTGGAGACCGTCAACGTTCGCACCTCCCGGGGCACGACGGTGCCGGTCACGACGCCGTACTACCGCGAGAAACACGCCCGTCGGGCGAAGCGGAGGCCGGGACTCTACCCCGCCTTGGTGGTGCTGGGCATCTACGACCGGTGCACGCCGAAGCTGGCCTCCGATGCAAGCCGCGCGGTCGCCATGCTCAGCTCGCTGGCTGAAGCGCAGGCGCAGCTCCGCTCCGACGGCATCGCCCTGGATATCAAGACCCTCCGCTCGACCGCCTATCGCTACGCTGCGCGGGCCCGAGCGGCCCAGCAGAGCGCGGCGTGCGGCCTGCTGGACCGCGTGACCGGGAAGCGGGTGGTCGTCTCCCTCGACGGGGGCCGCGTCCGCGTGAGGCGCAAGAAGCGTGGCCCCAAGACGAAGAAGGGGCGCAACCGATTCCATACCGACTGGAAGGAACCGAAGCTCCTCATCCTGTACGTCGTCGGCGACGACGGGCGACCGTCTCAGACGGGGGCCCCGATCATCGACGGCACGCTCCGGGGACCGGAGGCGGTCTTCGCCCTGCTGTTGTCGTACGCGCGGCAGATCGGCCTCAACGCCGCTGACAAGGTGCTCTTCATCGCCGACGGCGCGCCCTGGATCTGGCGACGCCTCCAGCGCCTCATCGCCGCGCTCGGGCTCTCGCCGACACAGGTGCTGGGGCTGATCGACTTCTATCATGCCGCGAAGCAACTCTCCGACGCGGTCAAGCTGCGCCGCTGGAGCGCGACGCAACGCACCCGCTGGCTCAACCGCACGCGGGGGCTGCTCAAGCGAGCACGGGTGGACGAGGTGATCACGGCCCTGCGGGAGCTGTGCCGCGGGCGCACGGCCGGCAAGATCCGCACGCACCTCAACTACTTCCTGAAGAACCGTCATCGTTTCGCCTACACCACAATGGTCGGGCTCGGGCTTCCGCGGGGCAGCGGTGCCGTCGAAAGCGCCATCCGTCGCGTCATCAATCTCCGCATCAAGGGCGCATCCATCTATTGGCTACCGGAGAGCGTCGACGCGATTCTTCTCCTGCGGTCTTTCTATAAGTCCGGCAGATGGAACTGTTTGCAGCGGATGGCCATGACGCCGGTGGGTGTGAGCGCGTGACCGGGAAATCGGGAATGCGCCCGACAAAGGTCGCTGTCGCCGGTATCCGTAACCGTGCCATGAAGCGCGTCCGTGCCGTCGTGGTTGGTAAGTTGCAGGCGCCCCGCCCCAGACCCTGGCGACTCAGACTATTCGTCTGGTCTAAGGAGCCTGAGGTTCTCCCTCGGACCGTCGTAGTGCATCAGCAGATTCGCCAGGATGTCCTGACCGAGAATCACCTGGAAGTCGCCAACGCCAGCAGCCCCGAGCCCAGGAAACGCAGCAAACTCTCGCGGTGATGGGATCTGGAGGTCACCGATGATGATGCGGCCTTCAAAGGCATTGCACTCGTGCCTTTGTTCAACGTCGCGCATGGCTCGCGGGCGCTTGTTCACGCGAATAAGAGCCAACTGTGTGACAAGTGGAATCCCGATACAGGACGAGTCTGCCCCGGTGTCGACCAGAGCCTGCAAGGGAATCATCCTGCCAGGATCGCGACCAAATTGAACAGGAGTAATCGGACGCCGGAAGTGATCGAACGGGACGTCAACGGCCAACGGCGACATCCTCGGCGTCGATGCCCTTGATGTCGTCGATCCACATCAGAGAACTCGGCAACCGTATTTCCTGAACCGCTCCCACCTGCCGGATCAGAACTTCGGTATCACCGAACGCCTCGCGCGCCGCACGGCTCGCATCCTGGAAGGTCTCGAATGACTGACCTCGCCAGAGCTGCCCGTCCGCGAACACCACCCACCGATCCATGTGTTCGGCTTCCAACCGTTCGCGCATGTTGTCGAACGCCTCGATCTCAAGATCGAGAGGATCGGCCGGTTCCTGCTGCTGTGCACTCATCGGGCTCCCCTCCGGTGGACACGGACAACGGCACGAACACTGGCGAACGGGTCTGGCTGTGAACTGGAATGGACCGCGACGGTAGATTGACTTGTGGTGGGCCGGAGCATGACTACTTCGCTACGTTATCTACGTGTGTAGCACGGCTTTATTTTAGTCCGGCGTTGTCATGGGTATACATCCTCGCAGAGACGCGCAGATGTTGCCCTCGTCTCCTGGCGCGAATCCTCCCGCCGTGGTGGGGACGGCTGCCCGGCACCTCGGCCGACCGCGAGGGCATGGCCTACATGACGCGCGCCTTCGAGGCCCTCGGGCTGGCCGGTCGAGCACATCCCCTACGTGCTGCCCTCCGACTGGCGGGCGACCGATTGGGCCGCGAGCTACCGGGCCGCCGACGGCGACCACCCTGGCCGAGCTGCGCGACGAGCGCTTCCCGCCCGGCGCCGGCCAGGGCGCGCTCACCGGGACGGAGTCGCTGGCCAGATAGCAGAAGGGGCGTTCAGATGGTCGCCAAGCGTGACGGGCCGGGGCAGACCACAACCTCGCCGGTGGCCCGCCCCGGTGTCATCATCGCCAGGAACCGACGCGGCTCGCTTCGGCGCTGCTACCGCGCTGCTTCGGCCTCCTGCCGCTCGATGTTGCGGTAGACCTCCTGGATGTGCCGGATGTCGTGGTTGCCCTCGTGGCAGGCGTACTCGAACATCGGCCCCTCGGTGGTCGTCAACGGGATCTCGGCGCTCCACGGCTGGTCCCACGTGTCGGGGTCCTCCACCGTGAACGTGAAGTGGATCCGGTCGTCGGCCACCCGGGTGAACCGCTCCACCACCTTGAGGCCGCGGCTCGAGCCCTGCCACGCGGTCTTGTCGTTGAAGTGGCTGCTCTCGATGATCAGAGTGTCCTCCTCCCAACGCGCGCGCGAGTCGCCCGGCCACTGGCGGATCTTCTCCGACATGGTCGGCCGTCCGTCGATCGGGATGATCCGCGGCCCGTTGGTGCTCTGCTCGGTGACGATCACCACGTGCGTCGGCGTCTGGAAGATCTGGTGGATGTCGTTGTACGAGGGCGGCTGCATCGGCGGCGCGTTATAGCGGTAGTTGAGGCAGCGCTCGCCGTGCGGACGCAGCTCGTAGGCGTCGAAGGGCCCCCGGTCGCCGCGCGCCGCTCGCAGCGCCGCCGCCCGCGCCTGGGCCTGCTCGTTGAGTGGCGGGATCCGCCCGTTGGGGGGATCGGTGATCAGCGAGGTGCGCCGGGTCGACAATCCCTTCGGCACCGGGGTGGCGAGCCAGATGGCGTTGTCGTAGTGGACGTAGGATTCGTCGCGGTGGTTCTGGTCGAGAACCCGCTGGCGCTCTTCCGGGTCCTCGATTTCGATGACGAAGCGGGCCAGCGGGTCGGCCCCGTCGACCGTCAGTTGGGACTGGAGCAGCGCGAACTCCTCCTCGGTGTAGAACGCCTGGTCGCCCAGGTACTCGGGGCGCTCCATCGGCGTGAAGGTCTGGGTGGTCCAGTAGCCCTGCAGGTCGGGCTGACCACCCGCGAGGCGCGGCATCTCCCAGACCGGATCCGCGGCCGGGGCGCTTTCGGACTGGCTCTGGGCGAACGCCGACCCGGAGGCCAGCAGAACGACCGTGAGCACCGTGACGAACGTTCGAAGTCGATTGTTCATCTCAAACCCCTCCTGGGAGGTTGCCGTCGTTTACCCGGAAGCGCCCATGATGGCGCAGGTCGGCTCCGTTCGCAAGCCCTGTGGACTCCGTTTGCCCCGACCCCGGCCGGGACTCGGTGCGACGCGAGGCTTCGCCATGCGGGGGGGTGCTGGTAGGATCGGCATCCTTGCAGTGATAGGAGAGGACCAATGACCATCGAACGCTCCACCTTGTGCGCGCGCGTAGCGCTGACACTCGTAGCCGTGCTGACCCTCGTGCTGCCGGGCGCGGTCTTGGCGCAGTCCCATCAGCCGCCGCCCGAGCCGCCCGCCGACTGGGGGCCGATCTCGATCAACCTGGAGGGGTTCGAGTATCCGCATCCGGTCGAGTTCATGAACTTCCGGGTCTTCGGCCAGGACGTGCGGATCGCGTACATGGACGTGGCGCCGGTGGGGCCGGCGAACGGTCGCGCCGTCGTCCTCCACCACGGGGGCAGCTACTACGGTTGGTACTGGGAGAGCCAGATCGAGGCCCTCACCGGGGCGGGCTACCGGGTCGTCGTGAAGGACCGGCTCGGCTGGGGCAAGTCGTCCAAGCCGATCCTGCCGTACAGCATGAGCCTGCACGCTTCCAACACGGCCCGATTGATGGAGCACCTCGGCATCGCCGAGGCCGCCATCGTCGGCCACTCGATCGGCGGGCAGATGGCGACCCGCTTCGCCTTCCTCTATCCGGCGAAGACGACGCACCTGGTCACCATCAACCAGATCGGTCTGACCGACAGGCGCGCGGGGCGCGGGTTCAGTCCGTTCGACGGCGAGATCGACGCCGACCCGGACCTGCAGGCCGCCTACGAGGCGGACGTGCGGACCGACACGCGGCGCTACGTGGAGTGGAAGCCGGAGTTCATCGACCACCTCCGGATCCGGCACGGACAGCGGCTGAGCGGCGACTGGCCGCGGCTGGCGTACGTGCGCCGGCTCGGCGGCAACCTCCGCTCGATGGACACGGTGGTCGACGACTGGCTCCATATCAAGACGAAGACGCTGATCCTCGGCGGCGAGATCGACGGGCCGGAGTTCCCCGACAACGCGCGGCGGGCCGCCGAGATCCTGCCGAACGGGGAGGTCTTTCTCATCCCGAACGTTGGCCATAACCCCCACGAGGAGGTTCCGGACATCGTCAACGCCGAGCTGATCCGCTTCCTCGGCACCGACCCGAACGAGCCGGCGGGGGAGGGACGCTAGGAGGGACGCCATGCGTTCAGCACAGCGACGTTTCAGCCGCCTCGTGGTGTTCTTGGTCGCGGCGGGTGTGCTCGTTGCGGCCGGCGTGTCGCAACCGGCCGCCGCGCAGACGATCCGCATCGAGCGCCTGCTCGACGGCCCCATCATCACCCCCGACATGGACGGGCGCATGGGGAGCAACGTCGCCGGGCCGTCGCTCATTCGCGTGCCGGACTGGATCGAGAACCCCCTCGGCCGCTACTACCTGTACTTCGCCGATCATCGCGGCCTCTTCGTCCGGCTCGCCTACGCGGACGACCTGGCGGGACCCTGGACGATGTACGAGCCGGGGACGCTGCGGATCGAGCAGTCCCATTTCCCCACAACCTGCCCACCCTGCGGCGCCGACTCGCCGAATCCGGCCGGGGCCTACGCGCACGTCGCGTCGCCGGACGTGCACGTGGACGACGAGCGGCAACAGATCGTGATGTACGTCCACGGGCGGGAGCGCGGGCCGCAGGTGACCCGCGCCGCGGTCTCCACCGACGGTCTGCACTTCGAGGGGCGCCCGGAGATCCTCGGCCGGCCGTACTTCCGCGCCTTCCGGCACGACGGCTACGTCTACGCGCTGGCGATGCCGGGCGTGATGTACCGCTCGCGCGACGGCCTGACCGGCTTCGAGGAGGGACCGAGTCTGTTCAACCCGAACATGCGGCACTCGGCGTTGCTGAAGCGCGGGGATCGGATGTACGTCTTCTGGACCGAGCGGGGCGACGCGCCGGAGCGGGTGTGGCTGGCGAGCATCGACCTGTCCGGCGACTGGCGGGACTGGGAGGCGACCGAGCGGGTGGAGGTGCTGCGTCCCGAGATGCCCTGGGAGGGCGCTGACCTGCCGGTGGAGCCGTCCCGCGGCGGGTCCATCGACGTTCCGGTGAACCAGTTGCGCGACCCGGCGATCTACGAGGAGGACGGCCGCATCTACTTCCTGTACGCGGTCGCCGGCGAGCGGGGCATCGCACTCGCCGAGGTGCATCTCGACCCGTAGTCGCCCGCGCCCGGCGGGTCGCGCGCCAGGAGGCTACAACGCCAGCACTCGCCCGAGCCCGGCATCGACGCGCCCCATGAGTCTGGGGGTTCCAGGACCGATGCTCCTGGCCTGAGCCGTCCGCAACGCCGGATCGACATTCCCTGCCGTTTCGCCAGGTCGTTGGCCGACAGGAAGAGGACCTCGGCTCCGTGCCGGTCTGTTCGAGGGGGAGGTGGGTTGACACGCTATGATGGTGCTTATATAGTAGCTATATCGTCACTGATATAGCGAAATGAGCCTCGACCATATCCTCCTCGGTCTGCTCCGCGAGCCGGCCACCGGCTACGACCTCAAGAACGCGTTCAGCGAGAACGTGCGGCACTTCTGGTCCGCCGAGCTGAGCCAGATCTACCCGACCCTCAAGCGCCTGGAGCAGCGGCGGATGCTCCGCAGCCGCGTCGAGCCGTCGCCGAAGGGGCCCAACCGCAGGGTCTACTCACTGACGGGGGAGGGCCGGACCGAGCTGCTGGGCTGGTTGCGGGGCGGCCCGGCGGTCGGCACCGAGCGGTTCGCGTACCTCGCCCAGCTCTACTTCATGGACGCGATCGGTAACCTCCACGAGACCCGCGCATTCATGGCCGGCCTCCGCGACCACTTCGGCCGCTGGCTCGCTCAACTGTGGGCGGTCGAACGGGAGGTCATCGCCACGTACGGCGCTGCGTCCGAGCGGTACAGCGATGCTGGTTTCCACCAGTTCGCGGCGCTGCGGATGGGCATTCATTCCATCGGGGCGAAGGTGACCTGGTGCAACGAGACGCTGGCCGCGATCGATCGGCGTCTGACGTCCCGGCGCGGCGCCGGGGGCGCGGCGCACGGGGGACCGCGGGACCACCGGGAGCATTCAGCATGACCATCGCGAGCCTCCTGTTCGAGCTCCTCATCTGGGCGCACGTCGCGACCGGGTTCGTCGGCCTCGCCGCGTTCTGGGTCCCGGTGTTCGCCCGCAAGGGCGGACGGACGCACGTGCAGGCCGGCCGCATCTACACGTACTGCGCCTACGTCGTGACGGTGTCGGCGGTCACCGCATCGGCCGGGCGGGTCGTCTCCTACCAGTTCCAGGGAGTAGGCATCGCGGAACGGCCCGACCTGTACGGGTTCGCCGTCCTTCTTGGCTACCTCGGGGTGGTGACGTTCGCGACGGTACGGCAGGCCATCCGGGTCGTGGCGACGCGGAGGGCGTCCGAGAAGCTACGAACCCCGGTCCACGAGGCGCTCGCCTGGGCGTCCATCGCCGGCAGCATCGCCGTCGTCGCCGTCGCCCTCCTGGCGTGGTCCGACGTCTCGCCGATCCTGTTGGGAATGAGCCCGATCGGCCTCTTCATCGGGCGGGGCATGCTGCGGCTGATGCACAACCCGCGGGCCCAGCACATGGGCTGGTTCTACAGCCACCTGGGCTCGATGCTCGGAGGCGGCATCGCCTTCCATACGGCGTTCATCGTCTTCGGGGCGCAGCGCGTGTGGGCCTACGAGATCGCGGGACCGTTCGCCGTCGTCCCCTGGCTCCTGCCCACGGTCGTCGGCATCCCGGCCATCGTCGTCTGGACCCGGTACTACCGGCGGAAGCTCGCCCCGGCGGCCACCGCCGCGGCAGCTTGAGCGTCGCGTAGCGCCAACCCCGGTCGCGTGCAGGGCTCCTGCGACTACCCATCGACGACGGCGATCCCGGCGGCCGCCCCGGCATCCTGCACGAGGCGATAGCCGCGTCCGGCGTCGAGCGGCTCCGACGCGTCGCACTGGAAGTCCTGCTCGTGCAATCGATCGCCGAACGCCAGTAACGCCATGGCGGTGTCGAACTGTCGCGAGACCCACGTCATGCCGTGCAGCGATTCGATTGAGCGGTGGATCGCTTCCGCCCAGCCGGCGGTCTCCGCATAGTGAGCCGCGCCGCTGTCGAGCAACTGGCCGCGCGTCAGCCCGAGCCTGCGGAGGCCATGGCCGCTCAGATCGGCGACCCGGATGTCGCGCGTCAGCTCGATGCGCGTGAGGCATCGACCCTTCAGCCGCGATCGCAGGATGACATCTCCTGCGAAGACGTTGTGCAGAGTAGTTTCGGACAAGGCACCGTCGATGCAGTCCGCGGCGTACAGCGTCGGAACCCACTGACCCGACGGGTCACGAAACGGGTGGAAGCGACCTCGACGCCCGCGCTGAGGCTGATTGAATGCATGCGGGCGAAACTGTATCCTGTGCACCCGATACAGGGAGGTTCCCGCCTTCCACGTTGTAGTCAGCGGATCGACATGTTCCGGAGGCGCCGGGACAACCGACCTCTCGGGCACACGATCAGTAGTCTGCCGGGTTCGAGACATCGTCGGCCGCGTCGATCACGCGATCGGGCTCGCGCTCCAGTAGATCCACCGGTTTCCGGCGATCGAGCCACGAGTTGGGCGTTGTGAACCAGATCGCCGTCTGCCACGGACCGGTCCTGCGTCCGAGGGCGTCCAGGACTTTGCCGATGACGGCTTTCGGGCGGCCGACCTCGTCGAACTGAAACGCCGGGTAGAGCAACCGGCCCTGATGCTCGATGGCGAAGATCTTCCGGTCGGACCGCCAGCGCGCCGCGAGCGCCGCGCGGTTCTTCGCGGACGAGCCGTACAGCGCATGCACCTGCTCCGCGTGAAGCAACTCGCACGTGCGGAGGAACTCGGCGCGCAGGCTCGCGTTCCGTTGCGCCTGATAGATGACGGCGGCCGACGTCCTCTCCGAGACGAGCGGCATCGCCATCTCTATGAGTCTGGGCATGTCCGCGTCCTGCAGGTCGTACAGGCGCTCGCACAGCAACTCGAACAGCGCCTTCGCGGTCTCGAGCGTCGCCCGATCGACACCGGAGACGATCAGGACCTCTTCTTCCCGACCGTCCAGATTCCGGGCGGTCAGGCACTCGCGGAACCGCACCAGTTGCTCATGGCCGGACTCCGCCGGTCCGGCCGGGCGTTCAACGGCGATCGGAGCGCCGTACGGTTCCCTCCGTTCCGAGACACGCGTGCGGGAGGGAGCGCGCTCGAACGTGAACGCGGCGTCCTCGCCGCCGGCGGCGACACGAAAGACCGTGGTGATTTCCGCCCGCGTGCTCATGACGCACCTGTGATCATCGCTGGGATGGTGGTGATTCCGGTGATTCCAGTAATGATATCACTGTCATCACGGACGAACGTCGGTCAGTACAGGCGGGCGGCCGATCAGCGCGCATTGGTGTCGCGGCGCCGGTAGCGGCTCGCCATGTAATCGTCGACCCAACGGCGCGAGCTGCGCCACTGCCCGTCAGGGCCTCGTGTGGCGCGGAGACGTCCCCGTTCAGCCGCTGCCCGCAGCGCGGAGGCCTTCATGCCGGGCGTCTCCAGGGCGGCCAAGGGCACGAGTCTCGCCGGACCGGCTACGGCCGGAATGACGAACCGGTGCAGGCCGCCCAGGATCGCCCTCGCGAGCATTTCTCCCAGGGGGCTCGTCTCGCCAGCGTCCGCGCGCCGCAGTGCTTGAAGATATCTGGCGCGGTCGCGCTTGTAGATGACGGCCGGCGGATAGCCGAGCCGCGCGAGTACGAGATTGAGAATCAGACGCCCGGTCCGGCCGTTGCCGTCGAGAAACGGATGGATCTGCTCGAATCGGCAATGCACCGCCGCGAGGGCCTCCGGGAATCCCACCCGGGTTGCGTCGAGGGCGTTGACGCGATCCACCCAGGTCGTCATCTCGGCCGGTACGAGCGGCCACGACACGGGGATCATGCCGCCCGGAAACGGGTTGATCTCATGTTCACGGAAGCTGCCGGGTGCTTCGCGCGCGGTCGCGCTCGGATGCGGCGCCACCTGCCAGACGGGCGTCAGCGCCGTGTGGTGCACGTGCCGCGCCTCCTCCAGCGTCAGGATCCGTTCGGGATGCGCGAGTCCGCCCGGGCTGATGGCCTGACGATAGACCCAGTCCGCGGCGTCGGCGTAGCCGCGCACCTCCATGTACTCGCGGAGCTCCTTGTTGCCGACCGCCCGCCCTTCGTCGAGGAGCCGCTCGACCTGCTTGAGGACGAGGGTGTTGCCCTCGAGGGCGGTGGAGTGGTGTGCCTCCTCGTACCAGATGCCGCGCCAGATGTCGGCGGCCTCCAGCGGACTCGGCAGACCGCCCAGTCGCTCTCGGAGCTCCGTGATCTGGACGGCGAGCTGGCGGTACACTTCCGTCCTCGGGGGACGACCACGGCCGCGTGGATTTTGTTCGGTCATGGGTAGACGAAAGTTACCGAACACATTCCGGTTTGTCGAGAGTGCCCGAAAATAAAGTTTCCGAACACTCTCTGCGCATGGCGTTCGCCAGGAGGGTGGCCCTCGGGGCCCGCGAGGCCTCGGTGCGCTGGATCGTGCTCTTCCAGGGGTTGCGGCTGGTTGCCGCCGGGGCGCTGGTCGGTCTGGCTGCCGCGGTTCCGCTGATGAGGCTACTCGCAAGCCAGTTGTACGGGATCGCCCCGCACGACCTCACGACGCTGGGCGCCAGCTTGGTCGTGCTGCTGGTGGCCGGCGGCCTCGCTTGCGACCTGCCGGCGCGGCGGGCGGCTCGTCTCGACACCGCCGCCGCGCTGCGCAGCGAATGAGCTGGTACCGGGTCTCGGCTCCCGGGCGTGGGACGCTCTCACGCCGCCGCGTGTGTCGCGCCGCCGGGAGCGTGAGGCGGAGTGCGAGCCGGTGCTCCCGCCGCCTGCTGCCGCCGCCGAACGCCGTCGATTCCCGCGCACCACGGTCGATCGACCTTCTCGACCGCGACGCGCCGCGTCCAGAACCCGGAAGGCGCCCGCCAGTACACGTAGCAGCGTGACGGGGCGACCGGAGCATCGGCCGAGGTCAGCATCTTGGACATCCGTTACCTCCCCAGTCCTTCAACGGTAGTCCCGGTCAACCGCTGCTGGGAACTAGGGAGATCCCTAGCGGTAGGGCGCGCGGAGCGCTTCATTCGGGCGCTTCGTTTGCCGGGCGTTTGACGGCCGGCGCACGTGCCGGGATCATTCGGCGATGGAACGCCGAACCCTGTGTGTGCGCCATGTCGCGGCCGTCGCCTTCCTGCTTGCGGCGGGCGCGGCGCAGCCGGGTCTCGCAGTCGCCGAGGAGGAGTTCTCCATCCCGGCCCGGCGCGCCGCACGGCCGCCGGACATCGATGGCCGCGTCACCGAGAGCGAGTGGCAGGGCGCTGCGCGTGCCGGGAACTTCCTGCAGTTCCAGCCGCGGCGCGGCGATCCGGCCGAGCTGCCGACCGTGGTCCACGTGCTCTACGACGACGAGTTCCTCTACGCCGGCTTCCAGGCGTGGGATCCCGAGCCGCCGCTGTCGCAGATGATCGAGCGCGACGACCCGATCTGGAACGACGACTCGGTGCAGGTCTTTCTCGACAGCTTCCACGACCGGCGGACGGGCTACTACTTCATGGTCAACGGTCTCGGGACCCAGGCCGACGGGCGCATCTCCGATGACGGCGGCACCAGCGACGGGGCGTGGGACGCGCCCTGGCGGTCGCGGGCGCAACGCACCGACTACGGCTGGTCGGCCGAGATCGCCATTCCGCTGACCTCGATCCAGTACGTGGCCGGCGAAGACGTGACCTGGGGGATCAACTTCGGCCGCAGTCGGCGCCGGTCGCTGGAGCGGACTTTCTGGGCCGGGCCGGTCGATTACTGGGCGCGGCTGTCGATGGCGGGCACCCTGGTGGGGCTCGACGTTGCGCGGCAGACGCGCCGCCACCAGGTGATTCCGTATGCGCTGTCCCGCGCGCAGGAGCGCCAGCCGACGATTGGTGCGGTCGGCCTGGACGTGCGCTACGCCGTGACCCCGCACCTGTCGGCGTACGGCACCGTCAACCCCGACTTCGCCACGATCGAGGCCGACCAGGAGCTGGTCAACCTGACGCGGTTCGAGGTCTCGCTCACCGAGAAACGGCAGTTCTTCCTCGAGGGCGGCGAGCTCTTCAACCAGCGCATCCGAACCTTCTACTCGCGCCGCATCGCGGATATAGAGGGCGGCGGCAAGTTCCTGGGGAAGCAGGGACCGTGGGCCATGCACGTGCTGGCCACACGGGCCGACCCGTTGGCTACCGGCAGCAGCGCCGGCTACACGGTCGCGCGGGTGCAGCGGGACGTGGCGGCCCGCTCGAGCGTCGGCGTCCTGCTCGCCAACCGGACGCTGGACGGGCGGAACCAGGGCTCGGTGGGCGGCGACGCCAGCCTGTACTTCACGGAAAACTGGGGCCTGACCGGCCAGTTCGTTCACAGTTACGGGCAGTACTCCGAAGGGGCCGGCGCGTTTTTCGTCCGTCCCTCCTACGACTCGGCGACCGCCCATTTCCACATCGGCTACACCCACCTCGGCGACCGTCTGGCCGACAACGTCAACGTGGTCGGGTTCGTCGTCGACGACGACCGGCGCGAGGTGGACGCCGGCCTCAACAAGACTGTCTGGCTGCCGGACGGACCGATCGAGCGCGTCCAGTACGACTCCGCCTACGACGCCTACTGGGGACAGACCGGCACGCTCCGGAGCTGGCAGGTGGACGAGTCGATCGCCGTCGATTTCCGCAACCTCTGGACCGCGACGGCGCGGCACACGGAGGAGTTCAAGCGCTTCGAGCGGGACTTCCGCAACCGGCAGACCGGCGTCGAGCTCGGCTACAACACCCGGTCCTACCAGTCCTTCCGGGGCGGGTTGACGACCGGCCGGAACTTCGACGCGGACTTCGTGCTCGGGAGCGTCGTCGCGCAGTACAAGCCCACCGACCGGACCTCCACGGAGTACGAGCTGCAGCGGCTGACCCTCGATCCGGACCCCGGCGGCGGCGGCACCTGGATCCACGTGGTCCGCGCCAGTCGGTTCTTCACCCCCGACCTGTTCCTGCGCGTCTTCCTCCAGACCAACTCGGCCATCGACCGTCGCAACGTGCAGGCGGTCTTCGTCTACCGCTACCGCCCGCCGTTCGGGACGCTGCAGGTTGCCTACCAGCGCGGCACGGCGGAGTTCGGCCAGCGCTCCGACCAGGGCCACACGCTGTTCCTCAAGATCACGACGGTGCTGTGAGCGGCAGATGCCCCGCGACGGTTCACAAGGCAGCGCGATTGTGCCAACCTACGGAGGCATTGCGGCGCGGCGAAGCACGCCGGCGTCGTCCGGTCAGCGGATCACCCTGGAGACAGACATGACCCGACGCATCCTCTCCCTCGTCGTCCTGACGTTGATCGGCGCCGCGCCGGCGGTTGCTCAGCGGGACTGGAACGCGCCGTTTCCGGCTCACCATGTCATCGACAACGTCTATTTCGTCGGGACCGGGCAGCTCGGGACGTTCCTGATTACGACCTCCGCGGGGCACATCCTGATCAACAGCGACTTCGAGTCGACGGTGCCGTCGATCCGCGCGAGCGTCGAGGCGCTCGGCTTCGACTTCGAAGACATCGAGGTCGTCCTCGGCAGCCACGCGCACGGCGACCACATGGAGGCCGACGCGCTGGTCAAGGAGCTGACCGGCGCCGAGGTGATGGTGATGCGCCAGGACATCGAGCGGCTCCGCACGCTGCGCCCCGGCGGCAAGGAGCATCCCATCGACCGGATTCTCGACGACGGCGACGAGGTGACGCTGGGCGACACGACGCTCGTGGCTCACCGTACCGCGGGACACACGAAGGGTTGCACCAGTTGGGCGCTGGAGGTGGAGGATCAGGGTGAGACCTACCTGGCGCTGATCGTCGGCAGCTTCGGCGTCAACCCCGGCTACATCCTGGTCGACAACCCCGACTACCCGGAGATTGCCGACGACTACCGGGCCACGTTCGCGAAGGCGCGTTCACTGCCGGTCGACGTCTTCCTCGGCTCGCACGGCTTCTGGTACGACATGGCGCGCAAGCTGGAACGGGCGATGAGCCGGGGCGAGGACGACCCGAACCCGTTCATCGACCGGGCCGGCTACCTGGCCCACATCGACATGCAGGAGCAGCGGTTCCAGGAGATGCTGCGGGAGCAGCAGGCCGCCCGCTGACAGGCTGAGCACGGGAGCCACGCACCGGGGCCGCGCGCTCGTGATCGGCGTTGAGCACGCGCCGGAGTTCGCGCAGGTTGAATTCGCCGGTCAGGAGAGTGTGGTCTCGGAGAACGACACGGAGCACGTCTGCACAAAGGCCGCGGGTCGTGAAGGCGCTGACGAGCACGTTGGTATCGAGGAACACCCTCACGAAACGTGCTCGAAAACGTCTTCGTCGGTGAGATATCCCCGGGCTTCCGCGAATGGCATCAAGCGCCCACGGATCGCTTCGAAGCGCCGTACGGCCAACTGCCGCCGGAGCGCGTCCCGCACGACCTCGGACCGGGTAGTGCCGAGCTCTCTGGTGACCTCATCGAGTTGGCGCTGAAGATCCGGCTGGAGTCGTATCGTGACGGTGGCAATGTAAGCCATTGTAGTACATCTAGCGGCCGCCCGTCTTCAACTGGTACCAGATGCGCAGGCCCTGGTCGCGCAGCCGGCCGAAGAGCTGTTCTCGATCCGCCCAGATGCGGCGCCCGGTGACGTCGATGCCGGCCCGGTCGACGAAGACCAGGGCGAACGCCGCGGCGTATTGCGCCGGCAGCATCGGCCCCGCGATGTGCGGCGCCATCGACGCGTAGTCGGCGTCGCCGTCGGCGATCCAGACCGCGGCCTGCTCCATCACCGGCGTCCGCGGCGGGTAGAGGGTGGGCGAGTTGGAGACGGTGTAGGTCCCCGCCTGAATCTCCAGCAGCAGGCCTTCGATGACCGGCGCCGTCGCAGGCGGCAGGATGGCGAGTCGGTCCCCGGCTCCTGGAGGATCCAGGTCGCGCTGCCGGCCCACGGCGCGGAGCGTCCACTCGCGCCAGGCGTCGTCGTCGAGCACCATCCAGCCGTCGCGGCGCGAGATCATGTCCCGTCCGTCCGCGGCGTCGAAATACGCGGCGACCCGCGAGGTGACCAGGATGGGCTCGCTCCCTGTCCGGCGAACGCGCAGGGTCACCGCTTCCGCCCCGGCGCCGCGCGCCTCCGCCTCAACCAGCCCGGCGTCGATGGCGTCGAACAGGTCGTGGTCGGGGAGCGCCGTCCCGCCGCCCGCCCCGCTTCCCCCGGCGCGGAAGAAGAAGAGGTGCTGGCTGGGCAGGAAGTCGTGCAGGGCGACCAGCTCGAAGCCGGCCGCCTGCCATTCCAGCAGCACCTGCCGCACCGACATCGTGTGGTCGGCCTTGATCTGGTCGCCGGTGCCGTCCTCGACGCGGTACTCCAGCAGCGCGACCCGGCCACGAGGCGACAAGGCTCGCCGGATGCCGGCCAGCATCGGCTCGGGGTCGGACATCTCGTGGTAGACGTCGGCGATGATGACCCAGTCGATTGCGCCGGCCGGCAGCTTCGGGTCCGTCGGCGTGCCGCGCACCGCCTCGATGCCGGACACCCCTTCGTCGGTTGCCCGTTGGCGCATGATGTCGAGCATCTCGGGCTGGATGTCCTCGCAGTACACCGTGCCGCCCGGTTGCACCCGGCGCGCCATGCGCCGTGCGTAGTAGCCCGAGCCGCACCCGACGTCGGCGACGACGTCTCCGGGACGCAGGCCCATCGCGTCGAGCACCCGCTCGGGTTGCTCCTGCTCGATCCGCTCGGGGCGCTCGAGCCAGTCGGCGCCGAGGTGGCTCATGAACTCCGCGGGGACGCGGTGCCGGTCCGCGCGCTCGTCCTGGGCTACGGCCGGGGCGGCGAGCGAGCCGGCGGCCAGACAGGCGATCACGACTCCGACACGGGCTGTCCACCAGAGGGTGCGTCTCGTCAAAATCGGCCTCCAGGACGCATGGTATCCTGCCTTGCTCATCCGTCGACGGGATTCCACGCCGCAGGAAAGCTCAAGATGTCTACCCGCCTGCTCGCGATCGTTGCGTTTCTCTTCGTGCTTCCCACCGCGGCGGACGCCCAGGCGATCCCGACGCCGGCGCAGCACTTCGGGTTCGAGATCGGCGCCGACGGCGAGTTGGCGCGGTATCCGCAGGTCCTGGAATACCTGCAGCTCCTGGCGGATCGCACGGACCGGGTGGAGTACGAGCACCGCGGGACGACCACGAACGGCAATCCCTACGTGCTCGTGAAGTTCAGCGCGAAGGCGAACATCGATCGTCTGGAGCGGCTGATCGCGATCAACCACCGCCTGGCCGACCCGCGCGGGCTGCCCGACGACGAGGCGCAGGCGCTCGCCCGGGAGGGCGTGCCGTTCTACTTCGTCTACGCGACGATCCACTCGACGGAGGTCGGCAACGGCCAGGCGATCGTCAACATCGCGCACCGGTTGGCGACGGAGGACTCGCCGGAGATTCGGGAGATCCTCGACAACACCGTCGTGCTGATGGTGCCGTCGCAGAACCCGGACGGGCAGATCCTGGTGGTCGATCACTGGTACGCCACCGAGAACACCGGCCTCAACCGGGTCTACCCCGACCTCTACCACCGCTACACCGGCCACGACGACAACCGCGACTGGTTCATGTTCACACAGAAGGAGACCCGGCTCTCCATCGACATCCACCGGGAGTACAAGCCGCAGGTCACCCACGACATGCACCAGATGGGCAGCCGCGGCGCCCGAATGTTCGTGCCGCCGTACCGCGATCCGCACGACCCGAACATCCACCCGCTGCTGCTGGAGGGGCAGGCGCAGATCGGGCGGGCGATGGCGTCGGCGCTGGTCGCCAAGGGCAAGAAGGGGATCATCTCCAGCGACCAGTACGACCTCTGGACGCCGGCCCGCCAGTACATGGTCTACCACGGGCAGCCGCGCATCCTGACCGAGATCGCCAGCGCGAACCTCGCCGATCCCTACGTCAACCCGAACGGTCCCGGCCGGCCCCTCGGACGGCAGGACGTGCGGACCAACTTCCCCGTGCCCTACGACTCGTCCGTCTGGCGTCTCGGCGACATCGTCGAGTACGCCGAGATTGCGACCTTCGCCGCGCTGGAGAACATGGCGAAGTACCGTACGCGCTGGCTGGAGAACTTCCACCGCGTCCACCGCGACTGGGTCGACCGCGACGAGGCGCCCTACGCGTTCGTCGTGCCGGCCGTGCAGCGGGACCCGTTCGCCGCCTACGAGCTGCTGGAGATCCTGCACTTCGGTGAGGTCGAGATCCACCAGGCGCAGGCGCCGTTCACCGCCAGCGGCACGGACTACGGGGCGGGCTCGTGGGTGATCCAACTCGCGCAGCCGTACGGCGCCTTCGCCAAGACGATGCTGGAGCGGCAGGTCTACCCGGACCTGCGCTACTACCCGGGCGGGCCGCCCATTCCGCCGTACGACGTCACCGCGCATACGCTCGGCATGTTGATGGGCGTCGACGTGGATCGGATCGACGAGCCGGTGGACGCCGACCTGACGCTGCTCGCTGCGGTCGAGCCGCTTCAGACGCCGTTGCCCGCACGGCCCGACTGGGCCTACGCCGTCCCGCCGTCCTCGAACGCAGGCTTTCTGGCCGCGGCGCGGCTGCAGGCGGCCGGCGTGCCGGTGTATCGGGCGTCCGATTGGTTCGAGTCGAACGGCCGCGAGCATGCGCCCGGCACGTGGCTGGTGCCGCCCACGGACGACGCCGAGCGGATTCTCGAACGCGTCGCCGAGGAGGCCGGTCTGGTCGTGACGGCGGCCGCCGGCGCCCCGTGGGTGGACGGCCATCGCCTGCGCCAGCCGACGCGGGTCGGTCTCTGGCGCGCCGCGAACAACATGCCGGGCGGCTGGATGCTGTGGCTGTTCGAGCAGTATGAGCTCGACCATGCCGTGATCTCGTCGCTCGACTTCGAGGGCGACCTCTCCGCGAAGTACGACGTCATCGTTCTGCCGTCGGGCACCAGTCGCACCCGCATCATCGAGGGGTTGCACCCGGACCGGCACGACGAATCCTGGCGCTGGGCCTACGGGGTCGGCCGCGCGGGCTGGCGCAAGCTGCGCCGTTGGGTGCAGGACGACGGGGGCACGCTCGTCGCGCTCGGCTCGGCCGTCTCCACGGCCCGGCAGTTGCTCGACCTGCCGATCGAGCCGATGCTCCCGGCCCGCGGCGCGCCGGCGAGGGCCGCCAACGGCAGGCGCCAGGCGCGCATCACCGTCGCCGAGGCCGAGCGGCGGCTGCGGGACGTCTTCCGCAGCCCGGCCGAGCTGTCCCGGACCCTGCGCAACCGGGTCGTCGACCCGACCTCGCTGTTCTACTCGCCCGGCACGCTGCTCAAGCAGGAGTACAACCCGCGGCATCCGGTCGGCTACGGCATGCCGGAGAGCTGGCCGGTCTTCTTCCGCTTCGATCAGGCCTACCAGCTCGTGCCCAGCTTCGACACTCCGGTCGAGGTGGTCTCGCGCTATCCCGACGACGACGACATGGTGGCGAGCGGCTGGCTGCTCGGCGACGAGTTCCTGCGCGAGCGGGCGAACGTCGTCGCCTTCGAGGTCGGCCGCGGAAAGGCGATTACGATGGGCAGCCAGATCGCCTTCCGCACCCAGACCCGCGCGACGTTCAAGCTGCTCTTCAACGCCATCTTTCACGGCCCCGCGGAGCCCGTGACCGCCGCAGAGCTCGCGACGCTGCAGTAGCGCGTTACGGTTTTGCGCTATAGTGAGATCGCGAGCGGTTCCGCCGCTCTCGATCCCGGAGAGCCCCCATGTCACGGACCGGGTGTGTCCACACGTCATTGGTCGGGACGCTACCCGTGCGCGAGGTGGAGGGCTGGCGATGAACCTGGAAATCGTTTCCGTCGTGTTTTGACCGGAGCGGCGGTGCTGCTCGGCGTCTGGCGCATCCACGCCAGCTACGAGGCGCGCAACGATGCCGCGCATGGGGAGCTGGCGAAGCGCATCGATGCGTCGCGGGAAGAGCTCAATCGGCGCGTCGACGCCTCGCGGGCGGAACTCGGCTCCCGCATGGACATGCTGAACCAGCGCATGGACACGCTCGTGCAGTTGCTTGCGCGCCCCGGCGCTCCCTCTGCGGAGCGGTGACACGCCGCTGCCCGCCGTCAGTGTGAATCGGTTACCCGTTGCAGCCGACAGGCGAAGGGCCGGCGCCCCCGAGGAACACCGGCCCTGAAATTGCCCTCCGCGGGCTCGTGTGCCGCTACAGGGCGGCCAGCGGGTCCAGCGGCAGCTTGCCGGTGGCGTGGCCGAGCGACTCGACCGGCACGCCCAGCTTGTCGAGCAGGGTGACGTGCAGGTTGGCGAGCGGCGTGTCCTCCGAGTACTTGATGTGACGGCCGCCCGTCCCGGCTCCGCCTCCCGCCAGCAGGATCGGCAGGTTCTGCGAGCCGTGCGTGTTGCTGTCGGCCATGCCGGCGCCGTAGACGATCATCGAGTGGTCGAGCAGCGTCCCGTCGCCGTCCGGAGTCGACCTCAGCCGCTCCAGGAACTGCGAGAAGAGATGCACGTGGTACTGGTTGATCTTCGTCAGCTTCGCCAGCTTGGCGGGGTCGCGCTGGTGGTGCGAGATCGGGTGGTGCGCGTCGGGCACGCCGATTTCCGCGTACGTGCGACCGGTGATCTCGCGCCCCATCATGAAGGTGGCGACGCGGGTCAGGTCGGTCTCGTAGGCCAGCGCCTGCAGGTCGAACATCAGCTTCGCGTGCTCGCCGAGCGTCCCCGGAATCCCCGCCGGCTGATCCACCACCGGCAGCTCCCGCTCGCTCTGCGACTCGGCCATCTGAATCCGCCGCTCGACGTCGCGGACGGCGTCCAGGTACTGGCCCAGCTTGGCGCGGTCGCCCGGCCCGATCTGCCGCGCGAGGTCGCCGGCCCGCTCCGTGACCGAATCGAGGAGGCTGGCGTCCTTGCGTAGCCGCGCCTTCCGGACGGCCGGGTCGGTGCTGCCGCTGTCGCCGAAGAGCCGCTCGAAGACGACGCGCGGGTTGTTCTCCATCGGCAGCGGGGTCGTGTCGTTGGCCCAGGCGATGGTGTTCGTGTAGGCGCAACTGAAGCCGTCGTCGCACGACCCGGCGAAGTCCCGCCCGTCGATGGCCAGCTCCAGCGTGGAGAGCTGGGTCTCGCGCCCGAGGACGCGTCCGGCGATCTGGTCCGCCGAGACCGCGGCCAGCAGATCGGAGCCGTTGTCCGGCTTCGAGGGCACGCCGGTCAGGAACCGCGTGGAAGAACGTGCATGCGGCCCCTCGCCGTCTACCCCGTGCATGCCCGACAGAACCTGAACATACGGCCGGAACGGCTCCAGCGGCTTCATCACCGTCGAGAACTCGAATCCGAACCCCTCGGCCTTCGGCGTCCACTGGTTCATCATCATCCCGTTAGGGACGTAGACGACGCCGAGACGCTTGATCGGGGCCGCCGCGGTGTTGCGCATGGCCGCGGCCGCCGGCACCATGCCGTCGAGCAGCGGCAACGCGAGCGAGGCGCCCAGGCCGCGCAGCACGGTACGGCGGGGAATCGCCTTCCTGGTGATGATCATGATTCTGACCTCCGCATGCGGAACGGCGTGCTCTGCACGATTCCGACGATGATTGACGACCAACGGTAGTTGTCCGAGGCGGCCGAACGCGCGATGGCGCGCACGGTGGGTCGGTCGTAGTACTCCGGCCCTCGCCCGAGCGCGTACGCGAGAAGCTTCTCCGTCAGCGTGCCGATGAACTGCTCGCGTCGTTCCAGCAGAAGCGTCCGCAGACCGGTCGGGCCTTCGAACGAGGTGCCGTCGGGCAGGTTGCCGGAGGCGTCGATAGGCAGTTGCGCCTCGCCGGTCGTGCGCCACTTGCCGACGGCGTCGTAGTTCTCGAGCGCCAGGCCGAGCGGGTCCATCGGCGCGTGGCAGACCGAGCAGGCCGGGCTCTCGCGGTGGCGCTGCAGCCGGTCGCGCACCGTGGCGGCCTGTCCGTCCTCGCCCCGGTCCGGCAGATCCGGTATGTCGGCGGGCGGCGGCGGGGGTGGCGTTCCCAGGATGTTCGCCAGCACCCACTTGCCGCGCAGCACCGGCGACGTCCGGTTGGGATACGACGTCACGGTGAGCAGGCTGCCGTGGCCGAAGATGCCGCCGCGGCGCTCGGCCACGTCCGGGGGCAGCGTCACGCGCCGGAATCGGCTGCCGTAGACGCTCGGGATGCCATAGTGCTGCGCCAACCGCTCGTTGACGAACGTATAGTCGGCCGCGAGCAGGTCGAGGGCGCTGCGGTCCTCGCGGATGAGGCTCTCGACGAACAGCTCGGTTTCCTGCAGGAACGCTTCGCGCAGATTCTCGTCGAACTCGGGGAAGACCACCGCGTCGGGCACGACGCCGCGCAGGTTGCGCAGGTAGAGCCACTGGCCCGCGAAGTTGCGCACGAGCTCCTTCGAGCGCGGGTCGGCCAGCATCCTCCGCGCCTGCTGCGCCAGGACGACCGGGTCGTTCAGTCGGCCCTGCTCGGCCAGGTCGAGCAGCTCGTCATCCGGGCCGCTCGACCAGAGGAAGTAGGACAGCCGCGAGGCCATCTCGGTGTCGTTCAGCGCGTAGGCGGTAGCGGGCTGGATGTCGACGGGATCGCGCTCGACCCGGAAGAGGAAGTCGGGCGAGATCAGCACGCGTTCGAGTGCGAGCTGGATGCCGGCGTCGAAGCTGCCACCGTCGCGGCCGGCCCGGTAGAAGTTCATCAGCGTGGCGAGATCCCCTGCCTCCAGCGACCGGCGGTAGGCGCGGCGCGCGAGCGAGGACAGGATCTCCTCCGCGCAGGCTTCCTCGTCCGTCGGGTCGCTGCCGGTCGGACGGCAGGTGAACAGCGCCCGCCGCGCGGCCGTGTCGCCCGGTCCGGTGCTGGCGTACGGCCCGCCGATCGCCACGTGCTCGACCGCGGCGTTGCCGTCGCGCATCTCGTTGACGGCCACCGCAAAGATGCTCTGGCGCGGTTGCAGCACGCCCTCCGGCTCGGTGAAACGCCGGACGAACGCCACGCTGACCACGTGCTCACCCGCCGTCGCCTGGAACCGCGCCCGCATGTTGGCGTCGGCGTAGAGCATGTACTCTTCCCACTCTGGATCGCCGAACTGGTTGCCGCCGTAACTGGCCGGCGCCTGGATGCCTTCGGGCTCCTCGCCGCCGAAGACGAACGTCCGCACCAGCAAGCCGTCCAGCCGGACTTCCAGCTCGTGCTGCGATCCCATGCCGCGCACGTAGTTCACGTAGTTGCGGTGGAGCCGGATCTCCAGGTCGTACTCCCCGTCGACCGGGAAATAGTGGCGGATGCCGATGCCCCCCCGCGAGCCGAACGGCGCGTCGTCGCTCATCCGATCGTCCTGTAGCAGGAGGATCGGCACCTTGTAGGTCTCGGTGGCCGGCCCGAGCGGCGTCTCGCCGACCGCCAGTCGCCCGATCTTGCGGGCCGTCGAGAGGTACCGCTCCATCAGGGCGGGCGAGACGGTCAGCACGTCCGCCATGTTGTCGAAGCCGTACTCGTCGATGTCGTCGGCGGGCAACAGCTCGGCGACGTCGATGTCGAGCGACAGCAGATCCTGGATGGCGTTGGCGTACTCGGCGCGGTTCAGTCTGTGGAACGCCTCGGTGCGTCCCGGATTCGGCCGCGCGGAGGCAAACCGGTCGATCTCGTTCTCGAGCCACGCCGCCAAGGTGTCGTAGGTGTCCGCGGCCGGGCGCGGCCGGCCGACCGGCGGCATCGTCCGCGTGCGCAGCTTCGTGACGACCTTCTCCCACGTCTCGGCGTGAGCGCCGACCTCCGACATGTCGAGGCCGGTCAGGGTCAGCCCGGCGGTCCGCAGCCGGTCGCTGTGGCAGGTGACGCAGTAACGGCCGATGGTCTGCTGCAGCAGGGCCGCGTCGTCACCGGATGGCGCCGCCTGCGTCTCCGCCCCGGCGGCGAGCGCGGCCGCCGGCGACAGCATGGCAAGCGCTACCGCCACGACGAACGCAGACAACGACGGAACGCGAGCGTGAGACATCGTCCGTCGGCTCCCTCTGACGCGGATTGACGTGGTACGTCCGTATAGCTTGTCCGATGCCGGATCGCGTGTCAATGGACGGTACGGTCGCCGACGCGGCGACTGGTGCGCTGCCGGGCGCCGACCATCTTCGCGTCCGACGCCACTCCGGCGAGCGGCTGGCCCTCGCTCCTCGAACCGGAAGGTTCGCGGTCCGGGGAATGCAATGGCGGTTCGACTGCGGTAGCATTGCGGCATGGCTCACAGATCGACGCAACGCTTCGTGCCCGCGGTCTCGGCGGTTCTCCTGCTCGCGACGGCGACGTTCGCGTACGCCAACGCGGAGCCGGATCTCGTCGCCGCGGTCCGGACGGGAGACCTTGCCGCCGTACGCTCCCTGATCGCGAGCGAGACGGACATCGATGCCCCGCAGGGCGACGGCGCCACCGCCCTCCACTGGGCGGCGCACCGGAGCGACCTCGAGGCTACGGAGCTGCTGATGGAAGCGGGCGTGGACGTCGACGCGGCCAATGCGCTCGGCGCCACGCCCCTGTGGCTGGCCGCGAAGAACGGCGCCGCTGGGATTGCCGAGCGTCTGCTGGATGCCGGGGCCAACCCCAACGTCACATTGAGGATGGGCGAGACCCCGCTGATGAGCGCGGCCCGGAGCGGCAGCCTGGCCGTCGTCGAGATGCTCCTCGACCGCGGGGCCGACGTGAACGCGGCGGAGCGCGAACGCGGGCAGACCGCGCTGATGTGGGCGGCGGCCCAGCAGCATGACGGCGTCGTGCGTCTGCTGGCCGAGCGCGGCGCGGACCTGCACGCCCGCACCCGGGTCTGGGAACAGCTCGAGAACACGGCCGGCAACACCAATACGAGCGGGAACTTCCGCATGCGGCACGGCGGCTCGACGGCGCTGCTCTTCGCGGCGCGCAACGGCGACCTGGCGACGGCGCGCGCGCTGGTCGAGGCCGGGGCCGATGTCGACGACACGGCGGCGGCGGGCACCAGCGCCCTCGTCATCGCCGCCCACAGCGGTCACGGGCCGCTCGGCGTCTACCTGCTGGAGGAGGGCGCCGACCCGAACGTCGCGGACGCCGGCTACACCGCGTTGCATGCCGCGACGCTCCGCGGTCAGGCGGCACTGGCCGCGGCGCTCCTGGCGCACGGGGCCGACCTGGACGCGATCGTCGAGCGCGGGACGCCGGGCCGGCGCTTCAGCGCCGACTTCAGCATCCGTCACCAGGCCGTCGGGGCCAATACCTTCTGGCTCGCGGCACGCTACGCCGAGCCCGATATCCTGCGGGGGCTGGCCGAGTGGGGTGCCGACCCGAACGTCGCACCCGCCAACCGGTGGTCCTCGTTGAAGGCGGCCATGGGTGTCCCGCAGATCTCCCAGGAGGACCGGCGCAACCGCGTCGACGCACCGGATTCCGTGGAGCACATCGACCAGGAGGAGTTGACGCTGGGCCTCGCGCGCATTGTCCTCGACCTCGGGGTGGATGTGAACCAGGCGGACGACCGGGGCAACACGGCGCTCCACGACGCGGTGCGCACCGGCTTCGCGTCGGTCGTCGATTTACTGGCGGCGCGCGGCGCGGACGTCGACGCGTTGAACGACCGGGGCCAGACGCCGCTGGTCCTGGCGGAGACGAGCCTGCCGGTCCTCGGCAGCAACGGCCTGCGGTCGACGCAGCCGGAGATCGCGGCGCGGCTGCGCGAGCTCGGCGCCGACGAGTGACGTACGGGCGTCGTGACCAGCGTCGCTGCAACGCGAGCCCGCGGCAAGAGCGCTCCGGAGCGGAACCGGCTGCGGCCCGAAGACCGCGCCGTTCACGACTGGTACCGCTTCGTCCTCTCGTTTCCGTCCCACCTGGTGCGGGACTACCTCGACACGTTTGGGGTGGACTCGTCGCAACGGGTTCTCGATCCGTTCTGCGGCACCGGCACGACGCTGGTCGAGTGCAAGAAGCTCGGCATCCCGAGCGTCGGCATAGAGCGCAATCCGATGGCCGGCTTCGCGAGCCGGACCAAGGTGGACTGGAGCGTCGATCCGCACGCGCTCGTTTCCCACGCCAGGCAAATCGCCGACCGGGCACTCACGCGACTGCAGCGTGACGGGATCGACGACCTCGGGGTGGCGCCGCTGTTTCGAAGGACCGCGCCACGAAGCACCGAGCTCCGGACGCTACCTCCGGATCGCCTGGGCCTGCTGCTGAAGAACTCCATCAGCCCGCAGCCGCTCCACAAGACGCTGGTGCTGCTCGACACGCTGGAGCAGCATCGCGACCACAACCTCTGTGCGCACGAGAGGCTCGCCCTCGCGACGGCGCTGGTCTCAGACATCGGCAACCTGCATTTCGGTCCGGAGGTCGGCGTCGGGACGATCCAGGAGGACGCGCCGGTCACCGGCCCGTGGCTCGATCGGGTCCGAAGGATGGGTGACGATCTCACGGCCCGGCGGGAGAGGGCCGGGACCGAGGCCACGCTGCACCTGGCGGACTCGCGCCAAGTGGAGGAGCTTCTGGAGCCGTCGTCCATCGACGCGGTCATCACCTCACCGCCGTATCCCAACGAGAAGGACTACACGCGAACCACCCGGCTCGAAAGCGTGCTGCTCGGCTTCATCCGGAGCAAGCAGGAGCTGCGCGGTCTGAAGCAGGATCTCGTGCGGTCGAACACGCGCAGCGTCTACAAGGCGGACGCCGACGACGCCCTCGTCGCCGAGCACGAAGGCATACAGCGCATCGCCCGGCGCATCGAGGAGCGGCGGATCGAACTGGGCAAGACGTCCGGCTTCGAACGCCAATACGCGCGGGTCACGAAGCTCTATTTCGGCGGCATGGTCCGGCACCTGTCCGGTCTCAGGAGCCGGCTGCGTCCGGGCGCGAGGCTCGCCTACGTCGTCGGCGACCAGGCTTCGTACCTGAGAGTGATGATCCGGACCGGCCGGATCCTCGGCGAGCTCGCCCAGCGCCTCGGCTACGAGCTGACCGCCATAGACCTGTTCCGGACGCGGATCGCCACCGCGAGCCGGCAGCAGCTCCGCGAGGAGGTCGTGCGCCTCCGCTGGCCCGGCTGATGCAAGCTCACGGAACCCGCCACTGACCATGTCCAAGTCGAACGCCTACGCCGCCATCATCGAGGAGATCTTCCTTTCCAGGTTCCGGAAGGGTGTGGCTCTTCTTCGTCGACGACCCAGGGAGCTTCGGCGAGCGTCACGGCAAGAGCTACTTGACGCGTCGAAGTCGTGGTGGGGAGGGTGGCGGGGGCGGCTCGCTGACCGGCGGCGCCGTCCTTTCAGCGTATCGCTGGGCGTGATTCCGCTCGTATTCGCGCGCTTCGTGGAAGTCCCAGTACGCGTCGAAGTCGCCGCTGGCCCGTAGCGCCCGCAGCTTCAGGACCGCCTCGGCTCCCACCAGGCGCCAGCGGGCGCCGGTCAACTCCATCCGGTCGCGGACCAGGTACCGGCACGCCCCTTCGATGACCCCGGTGGCGATGGGATAGCCCGCCGCGAGGTAGCGGTCGTAGTGCAGATACGGCGCGTATTTCAGCAGGTAGTTGGCGCATGTATCGACCGGCTTGCGGGTGTCGCTCGACAAACCGGCGACGGTCGCCGCACGCCGCATCGCCGCCGCCACCTTGCTGGACTTGCCCTCGAGAATGCTCCGTACGCGCGTCCAGACCCAGCACTCCAGCTCGGGGCTCCCCTCGCGATGGAACACGTGCGCCGCCTTCCAGACGTACTCGACCACGTGGATGATGTCGAGTATCACAGTGACGTCCACGCCGTAGGCGGCGGCGCTCGCTTCCACTAGGTCGAGCTGCGTCTCGGCGCCGTCGACGAGCACGACCCAGCGCTTGACGTGCTCGGGGTCCTGGTGCTCGGCTTCCAGCGTCGCCTCGGCGACGACCTCCCAGGGCTCGCGTTCGAGGCTCGCCCAGACCCGTTTGGCCACCGGGCGGGGCCGCACGGGCGGGGGCTTGGCCCGGGGCTTGGCTACCGGCTGTCGTGGCATCAAGCTTTGCAGGAACTCCTCCGGACTCCGCACCAACGGCGCGGTCGTGTAGACGGCGGCCACCGTCGCCATGCGCTTGGCGTGCTTCTTCTCCCCCGGCTTCAGGCGCTTGAACGGGGAGAGCGGCTCCCGTTGTTGCCGACGCTTCTCGGCCGCCCGCCGCGTCGCCTCACGCAGATCGTCGCGATGCAGCACCACGCCCTTGCCGTCGAAGGTGAGCACGACGACCGACCCCTCGGGGGGCGGCTCGCCCTGCGCCGCACGGCGCGCCTCGTAGAAGGCGTCGAAGTCCTCGGCCGCGCGAGCCACCAACTGTTCCGCCTGACGCTTGGGCACTTCGGCCCCGGTACTACGAGACAGGTCGAACAGCGCTTCGTCGAACGACCGCGAAGCGGCCGCCTCGGCCACCCGTCGGCGCACGTCCAGCGAGTAATGTCAACGGTCGCCCGAAAGAGCGTCATTCTGGACAGGACGTCGACCACAACATGTAGGGGGTGTATGAGTGAGCATCGTCGGCAAGAGCCAGTCTGGACGAGCGTGCGCGGAGCCGGCGTCAAGGCCGTCAGCCCCGCGGAGCGGGGGCGGAGCGAAGCGACGCGCCTTGACGTCGGTGAGCACAAGCGCACGCTGTTGGGTTGACGATGCCGCCGGCGACCACAACATCTTGCGGTCGACCCGAGTCTAGTTTTTGTCGGTTCCTCGCGCTCGGCAACAAGTAACGCTCCGGCGGCAGGTTCAGCGCGGCGTCGAGCGGATGCAGACTGTCGTGACCAGCGCGCGCGTAGCCCAGGCGCTCGACTTCCACCGTGCCGAAGGTCGTCTCGATGTGGCGTTGGTGCACGCGCCGCTCGGAGCGCTCGACACCGTCGGCCCCCGCGACCGGACCGGCGGCCTCCCCCGGACTGCGCTGATCGAGGTGCCCCTGCAGGAGCTTGCGCATCAACGCCTGACCCCGCCGATGCAACTCCCGTTCGAGGTCGCTCTCGCTCATCTGTTGTGCTTCGCGGGAACACAGGTAGGCTTTGGCCTCGGCGAAGGCGGCCTCGGCCGCCGCATACGGCGCCGGGTCGGGTGCAGCAGCGCGGGGAGGAACGGCTCGCATCGCTCAACGCTCCCGCAACCGCTGCTGCGCATTCCGAACCACAGGATAGACCAGGACCGTCTTGGGCGCCTCGCCACCACGGCGGCCGTGCCGGTCCATGCGACCTCGACCGCTGGTCGAGCCCAACGCGACCCAATTGGCGGCGCGGTAGCAACCCCCGTGGTGGCGGCCAGGGTCCACCAGCGTCTCCACCAGCCAGGGCTCCAGGCGGTAGTGGCGCGGCCAGTCCACCGCCAACTGCGAGAGGCCGCGCGCCAGCACGGCGCTGGCCAGGTTCTTCACCCCGACCCACGGCAGCAACAGGAAGCGGCTGTTGTTGACCACATGCTGCAGATTGCGCGCCCGAGTCCGATCGTCCCAGCCGACCCAGCGGTCCCGGACCGCCATACGCCACGCCGGACTGGAGAACTGCAGGCAGCCGACCACCGCCCGCTGAGGCCGCGACGCAAACACCAGGTAGCGCAGGTGGGCGCCGAACGGGACCGTGTGCCCGAGGTAGTGGTAGCGTCCCACCAGCTCCCGGAACAGCAGACGTTGGGCGGGCTCACGCACCAGCTCGACCTCCAGCGGCTCGACATCGCGCACGCTGCCGAGCAGCGGGCACCCCGGCTCCCCCGCCGCCGTCCGGGGAACGCGGGTGACCGAACCGACCGCGCGGCCCTGCCGCTTATCCGGTAGCACCAGCGCACCACCCGCGTCGAGCCGCTCGAGGAACTCCCGGCACTCCCGGGCCTTCAGCCTCCCGTTCGGCCGCCGCCACCGCAACAGCTCGCACACGGTGCGCGCCAGCTCCATCCGGCTCAGGCCCGAACAGTCCCGCACAATCTCGCGGATCAGCGTCACCTCCTGCACGCTGAACACACGTCCCGAGAACCTCGTCGTCGCCACGGCCATCGCAGGGGTTTCTGCCATCCCACGACACCGTACCAAAGCACCGCGCGAATGTCCAGTGGGACGCCGCAGGGGGCGGGCCGGAGGGGACCGACCGAAGCGGCCAGGCGCCGTGATTAGGACGGGCTGGCTGCCCGAAATAGCTGGGTGGGCGCTGTCCGGAGCTCTGTCCCCGCGCAAAATGAACAGAAAAGGAACCGTCCGCGAGCGAAAATGCCTATGAACAGGCGAAAAAACGGTCGACGAAGAAGAGCCACACCCGTTCCGGAAGGGGATGACCCGGGTCGATTTCGAGAGGCCAGATATCGCGGCAGCCGCGAAGCGGCGCGGCGTTCCGCTCCCGAGCAACGTCGGCGACGTTGTCTACAGCGCGCGGTACCGACGGACGCTGCCGCAGTCCATCCAGGCCACCGCCACGGCGGGCTTCGAATGGATCATCCGCGGAGCGGGACGGGGCCGTTACTGTTTCGTCCTGAGCCGCCCGATTCGTTTGGCCCCCAACGAGCAGATGGCGTTCACCAAGGTCCCGGACGCTACTCCGGGCGTCGTCGCGATGTACGCGCTCGGCGACGAGCAGGCGCTGCTGGCCAGAGTGCGCTACAACCGGCTGATCGACATCTTCATGGGCATCACGTGCTATTCCCTGCAGAACCATCTGCGGACATCGGTGGCCGACATCGGCCAAGTGGAGACCGACGAGCTGTATGTGGGGGTCGACGCGAGGGGCTGCCAGTACGTCATCCCGGTGCAGGCCAAGGGCGGAAGCGACACCCTGAACATCGTGCAGATTGAGCAGGACATGGCACTGTGCGAATCTAGGTTCCCGGAGCTGGTCTGTCGTCCGGTGGCGGCGCAGTTCATGCGTGACGACGTGATTGCGCTCTTCGCCTTCGAAAAGATCGAAGACGAGGTCAAGATCTCGACGGAGAGGCACTACAAGCTGGTGGATCCGAGCAAGCTCACCGACGAGGATTTGGCTGCCTATCGGAGCCGTCCATGACGCGCGCCGTCCTGATCATCCGGGCCGGCCACAGGCGACCGACCGGTCGCTATTTCTCCCCTGCGGCACGCACGCCGGCGGGTCCGGGCGCGCGAAGCCACGTCGGTGCGCGAGCTCGCCTACAGGCTGCTCCCCCCTCCAAAGGTGTCGCGGTGCTACGCGAGCGTCGCCGAATCGTCGTCCCGGGTCCGGACTCCAGCGAGCTGCCGACAAGTCGTGGCGGATCAACATTCTGCGAGACTGTGACCTCCGCTGTCACGAAGACCTGCCATACTACCGTCATCAGGAGACGGCAACTGTGAGCCTGGAACGACGCCGATGAAGTGGACGGACCTGCTGAACGCCGAGCGACGACGACAGACTACGAGTCCGCAGGATCCGAAGGATCCTCGTATTGAATTCGAACGAGACTTCGACCGCTCGGTGTTCTCGACACCGGTAAAGCGCTTGCAGGACAAGGCTCAGGTCTTCCCGCTTGAGGCTCACGACGGAGTGCGCACCCGCCTGACTCACTCACTTGAGGTCGCACGCGGCTTGGTAACCCGCAGCGCAAAGTGGCTGCTGGAGCAGGGTGAGATATCGACAGGAATGGATCGGTAGATCGAAGCCATTGCGGCGACCTGCGGGCTCATTCACGACCTAGGCAATCCGCCATTCGGCCATGCTGGAGAGGACGCGATCAGGGCATGGTTCCGAAGACCCGAGCGAGAGGAGTTCCTGTGTAAGTCACTAGAGGGCGAGCAGCAGATCCAGGACTTCTTGAAGTTCGAAGGCAACGCTCAGTCGCTCAGACTTGTTGCGACATTACAGATTCTGGCGGACTATAACGGCCTAAACCTCACGTTCGGGACGTTGTCGGCGCTGTGCAAGTACGTAGCGAGGTCGGATAAAGCCGATAAGGGAGCCACCGATCACGCGTTCCATAAGCCCGGCTACTTTGCGTCGGAGGAGGATATCGTAGAGCGAGTCCGGCACGAGACCGGCACTGGTGATGCGCGACACCCTATTTGGTATTCGTTTAGCGGGTGATTCCTCAACAAATACGGGCAGAAATAGCAGAAATGGGTTGGGGACTCTTGAAGTCCCGAACGGCAACGGAGCTGTGAACTGCATCGGTTCTATTGGTGCTTTACCCCTGCGCGTGACGATACCTGCCTGGGTCGGTCGCAGTTGAAGCGACCGTCTCGGGGTTGCCGGTCTTCACGTCTCTCGCGAGGGTGCGATGCCGCCCACCCTCAGGCGGGCGGCGGGGGGAGCCCGAAGGCGTCGGGGACGACGGGACCGGTGGCGCGCAACATCGTGGCGATCAGCGGAGGCAGATCGAGGTCGCGTTGGCGGGCGGTGCGCACGACGCTGGCCAGCACCTGCTGGCTGTCGGCGCCGTGGCGGGTGCGGTTGCCACCGCAGACCTTTCGGATAACGACGGCGGGACGGATGGCCTGTTCGGCGCGCCAGTTGGTCGCGTCGACCGACAGGTCCCACAAGAAGAGAAACACGGCAGCGAATTCGGTGGCCAGATGCCGGGCAAAGCGCTCGGTGTCGTCCAGCGGTGGCGGTGCGTCAATCAGCCGACCGAACTGGGCCACGAGTCGGCCGCGGACCGATGCCAGACCGTGCTCGCTCAACTCGCCGTCGTTGCAGCGGTCACGCACGGCAAGGCCCGTCTGCAAGACCGCTTGCACCTGCCCGGCCCAGAGACTGTCGGGATGATCTTCCTGCAGTTCCTTGCATCGTCGGAGCAGGTGATTCAGACAGGATTGGTGCAGCGCGGCTCGGTAGCAGCGATACGACACCCACCCGTCGCGCACGAGCACCCCGTCGAAGTCGGCCCCGAGAACCGTGGTGGCATCGTCGAACCCGCGGCCGGGGCAAATGGCGTAGACCGTCGTCTCCGGGGTAACGAACGCCCACAGCCAGTGGCTGATGGCAGCCACCCGCCACCCGGTTTCATCCGGCGTGACCACCGGCGAGTTGCGGACCTGCTCGCACAGCGCCGTGTAGGTCGGCGCGGCGTCGCGGGCTGTGCGGTGCAGCAGGTGAGCGAGGCCGCCCGGCGTCACCTGCAGGCCGAACGTGGTCCGCAGCACGTGGGCGACCTTTGCCAGCGGTACGCCCATCTCGGTGTGCAACTCGACGACCAGCGCCACGACGCCGGGGCCCAGTTGCGCACCGGCCGCGCCCAGCGCATCCGAGGTCTGCAGCGCGTGGCGGCCCTGCACGCGCCGCTGACACCGCGAGCAGTGGCCCACTTCGATGTCGAAGCGGCGCACGACCGGGCGCACCTCGGGGATTTCTTCCTGATACTGCGACGCCACGTGGGTCACTGCCGACCGACCCGCCGCAGTCGGGGCACACCCTCGGCACCGGCGCTTCCAGGGTCTGGTCAACCCGTGCCGGGCGCGGGCGGCACGCCTTCCGGCCATACTGCGCACCAGCCCGTCGACCGGGACGCCGGCCGCGTCCTTGCGGGCGGTCCTTGGCGAAGGGGGCGGCTTGTCGGAACCCCGCCCGACGCGCAGCGGCCAACTGCCGCCTCAGGTGCTCGATCTCCCGCTTCTGACGCTCGTCCTGGCGTCGCAAGCCGTCGATCTGGCGCTTCTGCCGGTCGTTCTCCCGCTCGCGCCGCGACAGCTCTTCCCGGAGCCGCCCTACCTCGTCGCGCAGCCGTCCTATCCGTTCGTCGCCGGTATCGTCGCTGGACAGCCCGTACTCGTTGACCACACAAGACTTATGCCATATTTGCGCCAAAAGTACAATCCAAAAAAATAGATCTTGCGTGGCCACCCGCTAAACAAAGACCCTATTTGTTTTCTTGTCGAAGCGGCGGACGACATTGTCTATCTTGCCGCCGATGTCGAAGATGCAGTGAAGAAAGACCTGCTGTCCTGGAGAGAAATCGAGAAGGAATTGCGGTCGGCAACCGGTGTGGACTCCGTGAAGGACGCTCTGGCGTTCCAGGATAGGATTCTGAAGGCCGGTCGCCCGGAAGTTCCCCAGAACCTGGACGACGACATCATGACGGCGGCGTTCAGGACTGCGGCAATCCGCATCATGATAGATGGTGCCTTCAATGCCTTCAAAGAAAGATATGGCGAGATCATCGAAGGACAGTACCCGGGCACGCTGCTACAAGGGAGCAATGCGCGTGAACTCGAGAAGTGCCTGCGGAAGATCGGTGTAGAGAGAGTTTACCCCATGCGCTCTACCTTGACGTTGGAGCTGATGGGACGCCATGTCATTGGCGGTCTCATGGACGTCTTCTGGGAGGGTGCCGCGGTGTTGCCATCAAGAGGGTCTCCGAAGACGACGGAGTTCGCGGGTAAAGCAGCGGCACTGTTTTCTCCCAACTACCGTCAGGTGTTCCAGCACTTCGTCAACATTGGAGGAAGGAAGCTTCCAGAAGCGTACCATCGATTGCAACTGGTAACGGACTACATTTGCGGAATGACAGACTCGTTCGCGAAGAGGCTTCACGGGGAGCTGTTCAATGGAAGCTGAGCTGACCGTTGCGGGTCTTAAGCGGAAGTTGTTGGAGGAAGTTAGATCCCTCTTTCACAGAAACGGCTCCGTTTGGAAGGAACCGATCCTCGATGTGCTTCATGATCTCCGACGAATCGAAAGTGCGGGCCGTGTTATTCGGTGGCACGCTTCGTTCTCTCTTGGTGTCGCGGATCTTTCACGGAAAGCCAGGGAGGCCGAGAGATATAGATGTTGTTGTTTCTGGAATCCCGCTCGCCTGCCTTGAAGAGAAGTTCGCCGATATTTTGGCACGGCGCACGCGGTTTGGTGGCCTTCAGCTAAGGCGTGGCGCTTGGCAGTTTGACGTATGGCCAGTCGCCGAAACGTGGGCGTTTAAGCACAGCGATAGGTCCGTCCCTGCGAGTTTCTCGGGGTTGCCTTCAACGACACCGTTTAACCTGGAGGCGATTGCTGTCGAAGCTTGGACACATGGAGGCAGGCCCCGCACACTGTTTTCCGGAAACGATCAGTTTTTTGAGGGGATCATCAATAGAACTATTGAACTCAATCGTTCAGATAGCCCTTTTCCGGAACTGACGGTTGTTCGTGCGATTGTCATGGCCAGTGAACTTAGGTTCAAGATCGGACCCCGATTGGCTAGCTACATAAGTAGTGTGGCCGCGTCGATGAGCACGGATGTCGTTGAGTGTGTGCAGATTAGTCACTACGGCACCACTAGAATCGACAGCCGTATATTGTTCGGATTAATCGCGAGGGTGGCGAAGTGGCCGACGAATGGAGGCGGATGCGATCTGCCGACAATGGGCCAACTGGGTCTATGGCCGGGAGCGCGCAGGGCCGCATGTTCAACATTGAGTGTCCGTGTACTGGGAAGGCAGGCGGAGCGAATGGAAGACCGGAAGCCACGGAGCGACAGGCCATTGGAGCAATATAGTTGCGACGCGACGAGCCCGATCGAACAAGGTCGTCTACCGTTGCAGGGATTAGCTAGGTTGGTTGGGTGCCTTTGAGCCAGTGAGTAATGGCGGTTCGACGACAGCAGGTGAGGTCGTCGTGGAGCGGGAGATTCGTGTTCTGGGCGATGCGGGCTGGAATCGAGTGACGCGCACCGCGTTGATCGGCGGCGCCGGCATAGGCGGCCTCTCCGCTGCCATCTCCCTGCGGAAAGCGGGCTGGAACGTCCGCGTCTTCGAGCGCGCCGCGTCGGTGCGGGAGCTCGGCTTCGCACTGCTCGTCGCTCCGAACGCGATGGCGGCGCTACGGGAGCTGGGCGTCGCCGACGTGGTGCTGGCTCGCGGGGTCGCGCCGACGCGGGGCGAGGCGCGGCGGATGGACGGGACAATCCTGAAGCGTGGGGACTATCCCCCGCCGGAGGTGATGGGCGGCACGACCATAGTCGCTCTGCGCCCGGTGGTGCACGGCGCCCTGCTGGAGGCGGTCGGGGAGGACACGGTCACGCTCGGCTGCGAAGCAACCGGATTTTCGGCGGCGGGCGACCGTGCCACGCTGCGGACCGCGGACGGGGACATCGCCGAAGGCGACCTGCTGGTCGGCGCGGACGGTGCCAAGTCCGTGATTCGCCGCGTGCTCCATCCGTCCGAGCCTCCGCCGCGGTCAGCGGCCTCCTTGCGGTGCGCGCAGCGGTGCACGGCGCCGTGCATCGCCTCGACGGGCTGTCCGGGGTCTACTACACGGGACCGGGGGTGGAATCGTTCGTGGTCCGGGCCAGCGACAGCGGCATCTACTGGGCGCTCTCGCTGGCGGAGGAGCTCGTGCCGGCCGGCATGCGGGATGATCCGGCGGCTATTCTAGAGCACATGTCGCCGCAGTTCGACGAGACGTTCCGCGCGGTGACTTCAGGTACCACCGACATGCGCGTCGACGAGCTCTTCGACCGCGACCCGCTGCCGTTCTGGGGCACGGGCGTCGTGACGCTGCTCGGCGATGCGGCCCACCCGGTGCTCCCGCACACCGGCCAGGGCGCGGCGCAGGCGATGGTGGACGCGGTGGCGCTCGGACAGGCGCTTGCCAAGAACGAGAACGTCGAGGACGCGTTGCGATGGTACGAACGCGAGCGGCTGCAGAAGACGGCGGTCCTGGTGGCCCAGGGACGCCGGACGGCCCGGATAATGGGCACGACGAACCCGGTGGCTTGGCGGCTGCGAGAAGTCGCCGTCCGGTTGGCGTCCGGCAAGACCTTGGTGAAGATACTTGCGGCCATCAATCGCCGTGCGGGTACCGACGTCAGCCCCCACCTCTGATGTCACGAAGACGATGCAGTCGGAGACGGATTCGTCCGTGCCGCAATTGGGTGGACAATCAGGTCCGACATGTGTCGGCGTGGCTTCTCCGGCACCCGAAGCTGATCACGGCTATGTCACCGGCGGTCGACTCTTCGGCCGATCTGGGAAAGAAACCGTGACCTCTCCTGTCACAGCGTCCTGCCATACTGGTGATGTGAGCGAGTCGATTTGGGGACCACAGGCCCGGAATTGGCTCCACCGCGCCCACGCGAGATGCCAAACGACGTGTCCACCGTGCTTCCGTCTCGAACTCCCGCGGGCCCCGCAATGACTTGCGTCGACACGGAACGGTATACTTCGTCAGTGTCTGAGACCGTCTCCACGCCCGTCCTCCGAGTCTTCCGCAGCGAGTCGGAAATGCGTAGGCCGGTTGACCGATGGCTCGTCTCCCAGGGCTTCTTGACGAAGTCGGAGTTTACGTTGCCGTGGGGCATTTGTGACATCGTTGCAGTTCAATTTCGGGAGGAAAGCGCGAAGCAGCGAGTGGCCTATAGGCAAACACGACCTGTCCGTTCGCTTGAGTTGATTCAGCTTCTTGAGTTAATGCCTCGTCGCCGGGCGATTACCGTAGCTAAACTCCGCGGTGCTCTTGCGCCGTTAAGGTCCTCAAGTCAGCTCGACGCCAACTTACAACGATTGAAGGAGATGAGACTCGTGAGTTCTCCCCGCCGCAACCAGATTCGGAAGCTTGCGCCTTGGGCGCCGTTGCAGCGACGAATAGTCGCCGTGGAAATGAAGCTATCTAGAGTCAGTGCAGCGCTCGCGCAAGCGAAGCCGCACCTCGCTTTCGCTGACGAGTGCTATGTCGCATTACCCAACGATGTCGCCGTTCGCGTGTCAGAGGGATACCGGAAGAAAGATTTTCTTGACCGTGGTGTTGGGCTCTTGGGCGTTACGCCCCATGACGTACATGTTTTACTCAGACCCGGTCCATGTGCGACAGAGGCCACACTCAGTAGTCTACTGCAGGCCTACTGCACGGAACGCTTCTGGACGATGTGGCTCACAAGCAACACAGCATCAGCAGTCTAGCTACACTCTCGGGCCTCCGTACAGATTCATTAGCAGGCAACGGGTCGAGCCCTTTACCCAGCACGTAAGCTGACGACAAATACTGGTAGAGTGCCAACGGTCTCCCTGGGGGCGGTGCTTTGGCGATAGCGTCAAACCAACTTCTATGGAATTCCGCAATTTGTCTTCTCGCCGTCTCTGTCGTCATATACGCGTAAGCCTGTCCCGCCACACTTTCGAAATCTTCCTTAATCGGACCGTCGGGCATGTCGGCGGACACGTTGTGAAGCCACTTGCCCAACTCGCTACTCGCGATAGCTAATCTACACAAGCGAGGCAGCGACACTCGGGTGTGAGGCTGTCTGCTGTGCCCACCGGGAGAGTGATAGGTGTAAGCACTTCCTAGGCCAACTCCGATATGGTCGACAAGGCCTCGCGCCCACAATACGAGACCCAGGCCCCAGTAGGGACCAGTCACGCGAAGTCTAGCTTGTCTCCCGATCCTTGTCGATAGCTCCTCCTGAAAATGTATCAAGCCTTCAAAGCGCTCGCCAAACGACGGAGAGCCATCAACATCATTCAGGCTCTGATCGACGACCCAATATCCGTCTGCACTGGCGCGCTCATAGCATTCCGCGGCTAGCCTGACCTTCGGGTTCCGTGCGGTCTTCCGGTCGGTCTGACGCTTGTGTGTAAGTATAACGGGCAGGATTAACCGCGCTGAGTTTCCTTTCTGACGTCTCCATGCTCCTGACGAACTGGCGAGCAGTCTGTTTACTCGATTCCGCTTAGAGTCATCAACATACGGAAGTTGTGGGACACTGATCCAATCAGCTTCTTTTTTTTGGCAAACATCAAGAACGGCTTCCGCGAACTGCTTTACGACTCCTGTATTCGGCTTGGCCTGAAACGCTGGATCGTGCAGCTGCTCCCAGTTATCAAACTGATCTATGAAGCTAGTCCGTGCTAGCTTCGTCTGTCCCAAGCCATCTGTCCCGCCGTCTATCCATCGCTTACAGGTGGACGGAAGATGATGATTGAGGTCATCAAACTGCTGCAGACCTAAACGGACAAAACCGCAGTCCTTATAGAACTGACTTGCAATTGAAGCATCAGTTGGCGTGTTGACGAACGGTATGCATCTCGAGCCGGTGTCGCTCACAGGCCACTCCTCGTCTTCAAGAACTCACAGACGTGATCAAGTTCCGGAAAGATTGTCATCTCATCAACGCCAACGCGCTCAAGTTCAGTGCGGAGGCGTGCCTTGGATGCACGCAGAATTGGTACGCCAACCAGCGAGGGTGCGGTCCGTTGAGTGAGTGCGAAGTGGCGCGATCCGTGCAGCGTAAAGGTGCCTCGCTGCGTCATGATGCGCTCCGAATTCCATACGGGATTAATTGCCACGGTGGGCAGACCCTTCCTATCTTCCGCGCCGTCGAGATTGAGGTAATGGTCAATAACAGCGGCATCTTGATGCGGGTTTAGAATGCGTGCCATGGTAAGGTCACCGTACCGATTGAGGTCTACAGGATTTAGAACATAGATCATTCCATCCGTTGCCGCATTGCGGCAGCTGAAGTAGAGGGCGATCAATGCATTCTCAGTCCAATCAAGGAGGCGGGTTGGTAACCCATAGTGACGGGCGATTTGGACCCACTTTAGGTCTTCGTCATGCAAAGGCGGACGTGGCAGCTTTATTTCGGCAATCCGCTTGAAGTCAGACACCAATGCAAGGGCGGAGTCTCGTGCTGGCTTAGGGCCTGTTAACACTTACCTCAGCGCGTCGAAGATGAGCACGAAGTGGATGAAGCCGATGAACATCACATCCAGCTTCTCGAATCGGGAGAATATCCGGCGATAGCCCTTCAGCCGGCGGAACAGACGCTCGACCTCGTTACGTCGCTTGTACATCTCCCGGTCGTACTCCCACGGGTCCGTCCGAGTCTTGAGCGGCGGCACCACGGGTGTGAACCCCAGGTCCAGCGCCAGTTGGCGAGTTTCGTCGCCCTGGTACGCGCGGTCCATCACCAAGGCCACATTGGCATCCTGCGGCCCCATGCTGGCCAGGAGCTTTCGGCCTTCCGGGCTGTCGTGGGCCTGGCCGGGCGAGAGCGCGAAGGTCAGTGCCGTGCGAGCATCCGCGGCAACCAGATGAATCTTGGTGGTCCACCCGCCGCGGGACTTGCCGATGGCTTGGGGGCCGTTTTTTTTCGAGCCCCCGTGCCGTCGGGATGGACCTTGACGACGGTGCTGTCCAGCGACACCGCCTCCAGCTTGATACGGATCAACTGGGCGCGTTGCAGGTGTTCGAAGACCCGGTCGAGCACCCCGTTCTTGGACCAACGATTCATACGGGTGTAGATCGTGTGCCAGTTCCCAAAGCGCTTCGGCAACCCTCGCCACTTGCACCCCTGCTCGGCGACGTACAGGATCGCGTTGAGCACCTGCAAATTGGGCATGCTGACATTGCCACGCTGTCGCGGGAGGCAGGGCTCGATGCGTGCGTACTGCGTCTCGGTGAGCTCCATCCAGCAACGATATCACGAACCGTCCAATAGTGTTAACAGGCCCTAGCCCGGTAGCGTAGCGCAGACGGGGCGAGGGTCCAAGAATAGTCGGAATGACCGCGGAACCAGAAAGTATCTGCTGAACTCACCACGTTGCCAAGTACCGCGGTATAGTCGGACAATGTCTCTATCCGTTCACGAATGAGCTGGCATTGAACCCCTTTCTTACGCAATCGCGCTCGTTGTGCTGGTGTGAGTGGTTCCAATTGTTCTCTCGGTTGGGGAATGACCGACATGGGAGATGCTGGACGGGTCGTGCCGTGGGTGGGTCAACGGCGTTTCGTCACTATCGGTCGTCCCAGGGATGTTTGGCAGAAGTGGGGGCTGACAGAAACTCCTGAAATTGAAGATGATCGGCCCAACTCACAGATAATTGTAGCGCAGAAGCAGATCGCGGGCTGAGAGGGGTAGGCGTGCCGGCCGTGAACGTGCCGGATATCGGCGCCGCCATCGACGTCTCGGTCGCGGACGAAGCGGATCGGGATGCCTGGCTCGATGTCATCGTCGCCGGCTTCGCGAGCCCGGACGAGCAGGGGGTTCCGTCGCATGAGGAGTTCTCGCGTGAGGTGATGGACCGGACCGTGGGCGACATGGCCAACCCCTCGGGATTGGCCCGTTACCTCGCGTATCGAGACGGCGCCGTGGCCAGCGGCGCGAGCCTGCGGGTTTGCGATGGTGTCGCGCAACTCTGCGTCGCCGGGACGATGCCTGCCCATCGCCGCCGGGGCGTGCAGAGCGCCGTGCTCGCCACGCGACTAGCCGACGCCGCCTGCCAGGGCTGCGACATCGCCGTGGTCGCCACCCAGCCCGGCTCGAAGTCGCAGCAGAGCGTGCAGCGGCAGGGCTTCGAGCTGCTCTACACGCGCGCGATTCTGGTACGGGCGGCGTAGAGCGCGGTGAACGTTCGGCCGGTGGCTGTCGGCGGTGTTCGCCGCGGTCTGCCTTCGCCGACCGTCATCGCAGGTGGTATCGTCGGGCGCGAGTCCTGCCGGCGGCGCGCGCGAGCCCGGCCCGCACGAGCTCGTTCAGGAGGTCGCGGGTGACCGTTGGGGGTCGCATCGAGCAGGGTCGCGGCTTCGGTCGTGGAGAGGCTTCCGCGGCGGCGGATCTCATCGAGCAGTTTCTGGCTGCGCCGGTTCTGCGCCGCCAGTCCGGGGTTGCCTGCCAGTCGTACCATGGTGTCCGACAGCACGTAGCGTGTCCCGTCGCGGCGGCCGATACGCGTCAGCATTCCTTTCGCAACCATTCGTCCGAGCAGCGCATCGACGTCGGCGTCCGGCAACATGGCGCGCAGGTCGCGCGGCGTGACGGCGCCGGTTCGTCGTGCGGCGACCACCGCGCGGCGCTCGTCGGCACTCACGTCGTCTCGTCCGAGCTGGTTCAGCCAGACCTGATCTTCGACATCGACCAGCATTCGGTTGCGCAGGGTCACAGTCACCGAGCTCGCGTTGGCCTCGAAGCCGGGCGGTTCCATCAGGCGGGCTTCCATCTCCCGGTATATGCGATCGATGCCGTCGCCGTACTCTTCCACGAGTCCCAGGATCTTCAGCACCCGCATTATGCGCGGGTTCCGGCTGTAGTGTTCCGCACGCATATTGTCGAGGGTGATGTGGCCCGGGAGCGGTCCCGGACTGCGCACTTCTACACGGTCGTCCCAGACCGTGATGTCCACCGTGGCGCCTGTCAGGCCGTAGTCGCGATGCGCCAGCGCGTTGACGATCGCCTCGCGCAACACCGGTTCGGGATACTCGGGCAGCGCTTCGCGGCGCGAGCCGGTAACAGTCTCGAACTGCCGGGTGTGAGCGGCCAGGAAGCCCAGACAGCAGTCGACGGTCTCCGCCAGAGGACCGGAGCACTCCTCGCGCGCGGAGGAGGCTCCGGGGCCGGGTCCGACCCCGGTGCGACGCACGAGTTGCACCGCGGCTCCGCGCACGTGCCGCCGCGGCTCGGACGCGAAAAGCACCAGCGCAGCGCGCAGCACGCGCGACTCCAGGGGTGGCGCCGCGGCAACGGCAACGCCGAGGTCGGTCAGCGCCCGCTCGAGGGCATCCTGCGTCACTGCCGGCCGTCCATCGGACGTGAGCGCCTGATTGACGGCGTCCAGGTCGAACGCCAACGGATCGACGACCGCGAGCGGCTCGTCCTCACCGGCCCGATGTTCGCGCTCGCGAACGAACCGGGCCATCGCGTCCCCGCGCAGCGGTTGTGAGTCCCCGCCCGCCGCAGGCGAGGGACGGTCAGTGGGACCGTTACGCTGGGCAGCACGCCGCCGGTGTCGTCGGTGACCCTGCCGGCAATCCCGGCTTCCTGCGCCGCGGCGAGGCGGGGTGCAGGCGGATCACGTGATCCGCCTGCACCAGCGGGAGAGACGGTTCACCCGCCGAAGCGCCAGGTCAGCGCCATCTTGAGCCGGCGGCCCTTCGGGTCGTGGGTGAAGCCGTCGTAGGACTGCTCGATGTTGGCCCACGGCGGGATCTGTCCGGTCAGGTTCATGGCATACAGGGTCAGGTTCATCCCGCTGCCCGGGAAGCGCCACAGGAAGCTCACGTCCAGGGTGAGGAACGGGTCGATGATCGGCGCCGTCGTGCTGTCTCCCCGGTCCTCGTAGGCGGAGATGTAGCTGAGGTAGCTGGCCAGCGTGTAGTCGTCCCAGAGGTAGGAGGCCGACCAGCGGCTCTTCCAGCTCGGCAGCGGCACCGCGATCGGGTGGGCGAAGTTCAGGTAGCCGGCGGACTCGCGTTCCGCGTAGAGGGTCAGATCCGTGCCCTCCAGCAGCAGCTCCTTCGTGTTGTAGCCGAGCGTGTAGGTGGAATCCCAGGTCGCCGAGAACTGACCCGGTCCGGCGTTGGTCCGGGCCGCGAAGTGGGTGTCGATCCCCGAGGTCGTCAGACCCGGCCAGTTCACGAGATCGAGCTGGATGCGCTCCAGGTTCTGGGCCACGCAGCGGTCGGCGGGCGCCAGCTCCGAGGCCCGGCCGCCGGGACAGATGATGAACGGCGACAGCGCGTCCCGGGTCACCGGGTCGTCGCTGTTGTAGAGGGCGGTGACCGCGTCGTAGGGCATCGACCCGATCACGTTCTCGAAGTTGTAGTGCCAGTAGTCGACGGTCGCCTCGACTCCCCCTTCGAGGAACAGCACGACGCCCCCGTTGTAGGTGAAGGCCCGCTCCGGTTCCAGGTCGGGGCGCCCGAAGCGGTCGACGGCCTGGTAGGCACCCGTCTCGTTGATCCACTCCAGCGTGGTCAGGGGGCTGGTGTTCAGGTCGTCGAGCGACGGCGTCCGGAAGGTGGTCTGCACCGAGCCGCGGAAGGCCAGCGAGTAGTGCAGGTTCTCCGCCGCCTGGATGCGCCAGCCGACCTTCGGATCGAAGCTGTTCACGCGGCGGCCGGCCACGTTGTAAAACTCGTAGTTGGCCGCGAGCTGCGTGTCGACGCGGGGGCCGGCGGCCAGCGCCAGCTCCCCGAACAGTCGTTGCACCTGCTGGTCGGCGGCATAGGGCCGGTGGACGTTGGTGAACAGGTACGGCCCGAAGCGGTCGCCGGCCGAGCAGCCCATGTCGCCCGCCACCGGGCACGGGTTCCGGGTGACGTCGCCGGGATCGTTCGGGTTGCCGTCGGCGTTCACGCCGCGGTACTGGTACCCGACGGCGAAGTCGGCCACGTTCTCGACGAGGCTGCCGCTCACCGTCGCGTCGGCCACGAACAGGTCGGTGGTGCTGACCAGGTCCACTTCCTCGTTGAGCCACAGCCGCAACGCCTCCGGGTTTGCCAGGCCGGCGACGTAGTCCGGATTCGCGGTGTTCTGGAACGGTGCGCCCGGCTGATCGGAGTACTGGATGGCGTTGCTGAACGGGTTGTAGTACATGCACGGCCCCTGCCCCGCCACCGCGCCGCCGAGCGGCCCGAGGGCCATGCCCGCGGGGGAGGTCCCGTCCGCCGTCACCCCGACGCCGCAGTCGGGGCCGCCGTAGCCGCGGAAGGCGCGGAAGATCCGATCGGTGTAGACCGCCGGCAGGTTCAGGTTGCCCCGCGCACGCGCGTAGCTCATGCCGAGGTCCCAGTTGAGGTCGCGCCCGCCGGCCATGAAGTCGCCGTCGACGGAGGCGGCCACCCGTTGCGTGCGGGACTCGCGGCGCAGCCGGCGCCCCGGTCCCGAGTTCCCGAATGGGCGGCCGTTCAGGTACCATGGCGCGTCGCCCATGCAGGCGCCCATGGAGTCGGCCTTCCCGTCACCGGCGTAGTCGCCGCAGAACGCCTGCCGGCCCGGATGGTCGGCCGCCACTTCCATGACGGTGGTGCTCGTCAGCGGGAACGGCGGGTACGACGGCGTGGTGTACCAGTTCGGGATCACGGCGTCCGCCCAGAGCCCCTCGATGTGGTAGTTGGTGCGGCTGTTGATTGGACCGTTCAGCTCCGCGAAGGCCCGGGTCTGCTGCTGCTCGTCGATGAGGTTGTCGTACGGCGCGTAGCGGAAGCGGCAGGTCCAGCCCTCGTCCTGCCCGCCGAAGTCCGTGCAGCGGGGATCGAAGACGTCTGCGGTCCACGGCGTCGGCGCCCCGACCGCGTACGTACCGGGGTTGCCGAGGCTCGACCAGCCGGCGCGGTTCCCGCCGACGTGCGTGCTCAGGCGGTCGAGCGTCCATGGCCGGTCCGCCATCTGCAGCTCCTGCCGGCCGACCCGCTCCGCGGACAGGACGGCGGTGGAGTTCCCGATCCGACCGCCCCAGATGCCGGCGACGGTCGTGTCGCCCGCGCTGTCGAAGTAGTCGTGCGAGACGTTCATCTCAAAGCCTCGGAAGTCGCTCCGCGTCACGAAGTTGGCAACGCCGCCGACCGCGTCCGACCCGTAGGTGGCCGACGCGCCCTCCTTCAGCACTTCGAGCCGGCCTACGGCGATGGCCGGAATGGTGTTCACGTCGACGAAGCGCCCCCCGATCAGGCGCGCGGGCACCGACACGTGCCTCCGGCCGTTGATCAGCACCAGCGTCCGCGAGGCGCCCAGGCCCCGCAGGTTCACGTTGGCCACGTTCTCGGTGAGCGTCGACGGCTGGTTCGAGTTGTACCAACTGCTCCGCTCGCCGACCACGCCGTGACTGACGCTCAGGTTGCGGAAGAGATCGACGAGCTGCGTCGCCCCCGTCTGCTCCAGCGTCTCGCGGCTGACGACGGTGACCGCGTGGGGCATGTTGATGGCCGGCGCGTCGATGGCGGTGCCGGTGACCGACACGGTGACCTCCTCGAACAGGCCGCCGAGCGGCAGGTCGACGTCGACCGTGGCCGTGAGCCCCGCGGTCAACTCCACGTCCCGCTCCAGCCGCTCGAAGCCGGCCAGCGTGAACGTGACGGTGTATGTGCCGGCGGGAAGCACCGGGAACGCGTAGCCGCCGTCGCCGTCGGTGACCGCCACCACGGGGCCGGGCAGCGCACCGCCCGACACCTCGACGGTCACGCCGGGCAGGACCCCGCCCGTGTCGTCCGTGACCGAACCGACGATGCCGCTGTCCTGCGCCGCGACCGTGAGGGGCGCGGTCAGCAGGAAGGCCACGATGAGTGTCGTCTTCATCATTTTTTCCTCGCTGCCGGACTGTGGATCCGCCACACGCCGGCCGTTGCGCTGTTTCCACGGATGCCGCGCGGAACTCCACATATGGGGAGCATTGTACGCCCGTTTTGCGCCCGATTCACTTATGGCGTGCACGTAGTCGTGTGACGCCGCACCGCTGGCGGCGCCGTCGAGGTCAGGAGGATGACGCGTCCCGTAGCGCCTGCCGCGCGTCCAGAATGTCCCGGACGAGCTGCTCGACGTCCTGCTCGTCGATGAACGGGGAGAGGATGAAGCTCTTCAGGCCGACTATCGGCTCGCCGTAGTCCGTTTCCCGATAACAGTCGGTCATCGAGATGTGCACCCCTTCGCCGCGCATGGCCCGGTCGTAGAGATACCGGAAGAGCCGCCGATTGTAGTCGTTGTGCCGCAGGAGTTCCTCGCGCGCGCCGGGATCGGTGCGTTCGCGTTCCTTGACCGTCCAGGTGTCGACGCCGTCGGGATAGACGCGGAAGACGGTGACCGTTCCCACGCCGTCCTCGTTGAGCACCGTGGTCGAGTCGTGCCCCTCGAGATGCTCGCGGAGCGCTTCGGCCATCTCGACGAGGTGGCCGAGGAGGACGCGGAGGCCGACCCGACCGAAGAGCTGCAGGTTGGCGTAGGCGGCGAGCACGCCCGATCCGCCGCGCGACGTCTCCAGCGTGAACACCCCGGGGTGGCGCTCGCCGCTCTGGAACAGATAGGGCATCTGTTCCCGGCCGCGGACGAGGAGCTGCATGTCGGTCCGGTCGCGGGCGAGAAACAGACTCGAGACGTACGGCGTGAAGCCGGTCTTGTGGAAGTCGATGCCGATCGAATCGGCCCGGTGCAACATGGACATGCGCCGGCGCGCCGCGGCGAGCGCCCGCACCGTGCGGGGACGGAAGCCGAGCGGGTTCTCCTCGAAGTCGTAGTCGTTGAACACCGCCCAGGCCCAGCCGATGACGGCGTCGGCGTGGACATGCGGCGTGTAGTCGAGGTGGTAGTCCTCGACCAGCCGGTCGCGCAGATCGGCGACCGCGCCGAGGTCGTCGATGCCGAACGCGTCGGTGGTGCCCATCGTCGCCACCAGGGCCACGATGCGCCGGTCCTGGTCGAGCGCCTCGCGGGCGGCGGCCTCCAGCCGGTCGATGCGGATGTCGTTCTGCAGATGGGTCGGCACCTCGACGACGCTCTTCTCGCCGAGGCCGAGCCAGCCCGCGACGTTCAGGCGGCAGTAATGGCTCTGGGTCGACGCCAGGATCACGCCGCCGGCGGGAACGCCGTTGTCCATCGCGTCGGGAAACGCCTTCTCGATGCCGAGCCTCGCGCCGTAGAGCACCGTGCCCGTCCCGCCGAACGTGAACACGCCGGCGGCCTGCGCCGCGTCGTAGCCGACCAACCGCGACACCATGGCGGTGACCGCCACCTCGGTCAGCATGAGGCCGTACGACGTGTCGTCGGACACCAGGTTCGGGTTGTAGATGGCGGGCAGCAGCGACCCGATGACGCTCGGGATGGACGGTGGGGGGACGACGTTGATCTGCGTCCGCGGATGCCCCCAGATGGGCATGCCCTCGAGTTGGCCGACCAGCAGGTGCGCCACGTCTTCCACGCTGCGCCCCTCCTCGGTCAGCTCGGCCTGCTCCGCCGTTGCGTAGTCGAGCGACCGCGGCCGGCCGAGCAGGGGGACCTCGGACTTGAGGTCATCCACCTCATCCAGCGCCCGCAGGATCGAGAAGACGAAGTACGCGTCGTGCTTCCGGTCCGAAACGGGTGCGGGGAAGGCGTCCCGTATCCGGGTCAGGCGCTGGTGGTAGGGTCGCTCGGTCACGCCGTTACGGCCGAATCGGCCTTCTTCCATTCTAGCCCAAGTTTACCAACCACAAAACTAAACCATTTTAGAATCAGTGGTTTACACCGACAGAAATGCCCGAGTGGCACTACAAACGCGTACGAACCGGGAAATCGGTCGGTCAGACGAGCGTCTTGCGGACGCCGCCGGGATGTGGGTCGACGCCGAGCGCGTCGTAGATGGCCCGCTGCTCGGGTTCGGCTTGGGTTGCCGTGCGCACATGCAGCGTGCGTCCGTCGGGCCGGCGGAAGGTGGCGGTGACGCGCTGCTGGCCTTCGAGGACGCGGCGTAGCGTGGTCCACCTGGCGTGTTCGCCGTGCGCGCGCAGCCGCGTGCGGATGACCTGCACGAGTTGGTAGGCGATGACGGTGATGAACAGGTGGCCGTCGGCCCGCGCCGGCTTGCGGTGGTAGATGGGACGCAGGCCGAGCTCGGACTTGAGCGAGCGGAAGACGGCCTCGACGTCGGTGAGCGTGGTGTAGGTGCGCCACAGGGCGTCTTCGTCCCAGTCGGTCTCGCTGCTGCGCAGGCAGTAGACGCCCGGATGGGTAACCATCGAGCCGTCCTGGGGGCGGCGGGTCCAGGTGACGGCAACGGCCTGGTTGCCGGCCTCGTTGGCGGTGACGCTGATCTGGTAGTGCGAGGCGACGCGGGAATGCTTGGCTTTCAGCCGTCCGATGCGTTGCCAGACCTGGTCGAGCCGCTTGTGCGCGCGGGGGCGGGCCAGCCCGTCGTTGAGCTTCGTCAGGGCGGTCTCGAAGCGGGAGGCGAAACGCTCGACGATGCCCCGCTCCTTCTCGGCGCGCTCCTCGGAGTAGCAGTACAGGCGCACTTCGTCGGGGTCGGTCGAGACCACCTTGTGCATGTGCACGGTCTGGTCCGACTGCGTCTGGAGCGACACGGCGGCATCGGCATCGAAGCGGCGGTGGCGTTCGCGGCTGACCACCAGATAGCGGTAGCCGTTTTCGCGCAACCACGTCACACAGGCGTCGGTGGCGACACCGCGGTCCATCACCACCAGGGCGCCGGCCGGCGCCCCCAGCGCGTCGAGCATCCCGGCCAGCGTCCGGTGTTCGCGGACGTTGCCGGCGAAGACCTTCGAGCGGCGCACGAAGCCGCTGGCATCGAGCATCAGGCCCAGGGTCAGCAGCGGGCAGTCGCTGCGCTTCTCCTTCGAGTGCCCGCGTTGCGCCTGCGGCTGGTCGCTCGCCTCGCCCTCGAAGTAGGTGTTGGTCAGGTCGTAGAGCGTCACCGTCGGCTGCAGGTCGAACAGCCCCATCGCGCGGTCGAACAGGTGCTCCTCGATCGCCTCGCGATGCTTCACCAGCACGTCCGAGGCGCGGTAGAGCTGCATCGCACCGACGGTCTCGAAGTCGACGCCGAGCAACTCCCCGAGACCGCTGCGCTCCTGCAGCCAGCGATGCGTCGCGCGCTCCGAGGCGGGCGCGGCCAGACGCCCGACGATGGCGCCGGTGGCCGCGCTGCGCAGGGCGCCGTTGACGCCCAACCGGGTCAGCAGCGCCGGCAGGTCCAGTTGCTCGAGCGCCCACAGGCCGACCTGCTCCACGCCGACGCTGCGGGGGCGGACCAGCCGCAACGAGTCGACGTCGACCGGCTGCACATCGGTCGGTCCGGCGGTCGGCGCAGCCGCGCCGCGGGCGATCAACTGCGCCGCGATCCGTTGCGCTTCCTCCTCCACGGCAGGCGGGCAATCGGCCACCAGCGGCGCCTGACCGCTCAACGCATCGTTGATGCGGGCGCACAGCAGCGGCCAGTCCGCCTGGGGAATATCGAAATGGCGACCGAGGTTGAGGAGGGTGCGCTGGCGCACGGTGCTGCCGAGGCGTTCGGCGTGCACGAGGCGATGAGAGAAGTAGGGATTTCCGTCCTCAGTCCGCCGGGTTTGGGTGCGCCGAATGAACATGGCGCTCACCATAGCGGACGCACCCTGCCCCAGGCAACTATTTCTATACGATTATGGCACTACATTCGTCTCCAGAAACACCCGATCCTTTATAATCAACAAGTTGCAGGCCTCGCACTCCCCGAAAACCGCCCAAATCCGCAAAACGACCGCCAATCTTGGTAAAGATGGGCTAGCCCTACCCTGTACCCACATTATTCGTTCTGGACAACTCCAGCACGCTCCCGCCGTCCAATGCGGTAGCCGATGGTTGCGATGGACATTCGTTCGTAACCGCGCCACATGATCTGGTGTCCGGGGGGCGGGTCGTGCGTTCGGTTCTGGTAGCCGCCGAGGATGGCGAGCAGGAGGACTGCGGCGGCGAGATGGTCAGGGGGGCGGCAGGCCGAGTTCTTGGGCATAGTCGGTCAGGAAACGCAACTCGATGTCGGTGAACAGCAACTGGGCGTCGCACCCCGGCACGTCACGACCGAGCAGGGTCATCACCATCAGGCGCCAGGCGATCACGGTATTGATGGTGACCGCGCGTTGGAGCCGGTCGGCGGTGTGGAACGCGAGATGTTCGACTCGGCATCCGGACTTGAGCACCCGGAACAGGTCTTCGATGCGCCAGCGCCGCAGGTAGTAGCCGATGACCGCGACCGCGGTTTCGGTGCTGTCGACGTCGAGACTGGTGAGCAGGAACCACTCGACCGCCGGCTCGCCGGGCGGCGGCGCGGTTTCGCGCACATGGACCGTTGACAGCGCCAGCGGTTCGGCGCCGGCGATGGTCGGCGGCGCCACCACTTGGCGATGGCGCACCTCGGCCCGCGCCACCCGCCCGGTGCGCGCCGGGCGGGCCTGCCTGCCGCTGGATTTGCGCCGCGCGCTCAGGCGGTCGATCTCGATCTCGACGTGCCCGTCGGCGGCGCCGGCGCGCATGGCGGCGAACAGCTTCGGGGCGCCCTTGGCGAGACAGCGGTCATGGTGGGCGCGCACCAGCACTTCCACCCGGTTCAGACGGCGCTGCTCGTCGAACACCGCGAAGCAATCCGCCTCCCGGTCCATGACGCTGAGCACTCGGGTCTTGCGGCTCAACGCCGCCGCCGCCCGGTCGATGTCGCGCAGGCCGTCGACCCAGCGCCGCGTCTTGGGGGCCGTCTCCTGCGCCGCCGCCGGCGGCGGCTCGTCCGCCGGGCGCGCCGCGCCGCCCGGCGGCGCCTCGAAACCGCAGCGCAGCACGCCCAGCGGCAGACCCGCGCCATTGACCGCCAGGGTCAGATGCAGATGCAGGCCGAGCGTCTTCGAGGCCGTCTGGTTGCGCCCGATGATGCCCAGCCCCTCGCAGTGCGGGCGCGTCGCAAAATTCAGATCCGTCCCGTCCTGGATGCACAGCACCGTGTCCTGGCCGCGCATCCGCTGCAGCGTGCGCGCCCGGTGGGGCGCGAGAATGTTCCCGGGCGTGACCGCCGACGACACCGGCTGGTCGATGAGCCGGTAGTAGCCCTTCACCGCCGCGCGGTCGTGGGACGCGTTGGCGGTGACCGCCTCTCCGGGCAACGACGCCAGCAGCCCCGCGCTCTTGACCAGACGCGCCGACAACCGCTGATCGCCCAACGGCGCCCCTCCAAACTCGTTCACCGTCCAGGCGCCGCTGTCGAGACCGTCAGCCGGCGCCAGCGCCGGCGCCGCGTCGACCCGCGCCACCCCCAACCGCCGCCGCCAGTGCGGCTCCAACTCATACATATATACCGACTTGACCGGACGAGCCCGCGCGTGGTCGCGGTCCTGGCGCCCGCGACCGGCCGTGTGCCCGACCCACACGAAGTTGGCCGCCTTGAAGCTGGCGCCGTCATGCGCGGGGCCGACGAAGGTCTCCACCAGCCACGGGCGATACCGGTAGCGGGCCTCGAAATCCGCTGGCAAACGCGCCAGCACCTGGCCCAGCACCTGGCTGGCCAGGTTGCGGCATTGCACGCCGGGGCGGATCAGGAACCGGCTCAGGCACAGCACCCGGTGCAGATGGGCTTGGCGTTGCTCATCGCTCCCATCCCATCCACGCCTCGCGCGCCCGCAAATGCAACGCCGACGCCGAAAACCCGACCGCGCCGAGCACCCCGTGCGCCGAGACCACCAGATAGCGCACCTGGCAGCCCGCAAAGGTCGTCGTCCCCTGCGGATGCTCGAAGTGCAGCAAGGTATTCCACACCCGGCGCTGCCGGCCTTGCTCTACCCGCTCCAGCGACAACCCCGCGACCGCCTCCACCGTACCCGGCACCGCCGTGGCCGCCGCCACCGGCGCGTCGAAACGCTGCGGCGTGGGCGCGCCCCCGCCACCCCGCGACGCCGGCAACGCAATCCGCCCCGCCTTGTGCAGCGTGTTGAGCGCTTTGAGACAACCCGCGAGTTGGGCCGACCCGCGCGCATCCACAAACCCGAACTCCGCGCACACCCGCCGCCCCACCGCCGCCCGGTTGTTCAGCGCCTCCTGCGCCACAATTCGCTCGAGGCGAGCTTGCGACTCAGGCGCACGAAGGGTCTGTAGTATCTGGTTCTGGTGCTCCATGCCGTGACGCTACACGGCGGAAGCTTATTTGTCCAGCCCTAAATGTGGGGGCAGGGTAGGGCTAGCCCGCCAATCGTCGCCTGTGGCTCCGCTTGCCGCCCAAACGGGGCTGCTACAATGGCGCCGGTTCATGTTTCGCCCGCGCGTCAACCGATTCGCGTCGCCGGAGGACGCCCCCGCGAGGCGCGGCTAGTGGTCGCGCCGACGATCATCTCCCGCGCCGACCACTCGATCTCGCGCCAGCGGATCGACCCCGACGCACTCAAAGTTCTCTATCGCCTGCGGAAGTTCAACCACACCGCCTACCTGGTCGGCGGCGGCGTGCGCGACCTGCTGCTCGACCGGCGCCCGAAGGACTTCGATATCGGCACGTCGGCGCACCCGCACGAGATCAAGCGCATCTTCCGGAACTGCTGGATCATCGGCCGGCGTTTCCGGCTGGCGCACGTCAAGTTCGGGGACAAGACGATCGAGGTCGCGACGTTCCGCCGCCAGGTGCCGGTGGACGCGCCGCCTCCGGCGGACGCGACCGTCACTGCATCCCGCCGGGAGCAGGAGCAGGAGCGACAGCCGTCCGCCGCGGGCGAGGATCGCCGCGGACGGCGGCCGATCCGGCGCGATAACACCTTCGGCACGCCCGAGGAGGACGCCTTCCGTCGCGACTTCACGATCAACGGGCTCTTCTACGACATCGCGACCTTCGCGGTCATCGACTATGTCGGGGGAATGACGGATCTCCGCCGGCGGCTCATCCGCTGCATCGGCGACCCGGACGAGCGCTTCGTCGAGGACCCGGTCCGGATGCTGCGGGCCGTCGCGTTCGCCGCGCGGCTCGACTTCCGGCTCGACCGACCGGTACGGGAAGGCATCGCCCGGCAGCGTACGGAGATCCGGAACGCGTCGCCCGCGCGGATGGTCGAGGAGATATACAAGCTTCTGCGCAGCGGCGTCGCCAGTCGCATCTTCAAGCGGCTGTCCCGGACCGGGCTGCTGCGCCATGTCGCGCCGGAGGTCAACCGTCCGCGGTCGGTTGCGCTGTGGCGTTCGCTGGAGGCGCTCGACGCCTACCGGGCACGATTCGACGTGTCGCCCGACACGCTCTCGAACGCGATTCTCCTCGGCAGTCTCGTGGCGCCGGTCCAGGAGATCGACCTGACCCCGCCCCGGCGCGATGCTCTCGGGACACCGCTGCGCGTCACGCTGGGCGAACTGCCGGTGGCCCGGCGCGACGTCGAGCACCTGCGCCAGGTGCTGGCGCTGCAGCCGCTGCTCAAGGACCCCGGCCTGCCGCCACGCAAGATCCGCGGCATTCTCGGGCGCGCCAGCCTGCCCGACGCTCTCACGTGGCTCGATATTCACGGGGAGGATCCGGACACTCTCGCGCGCTGGCAGGATCTCGCGACCCATGGCGTGCAGGCGCCGCGGCGACGGAGACGACGCCGGGGGCGCCGGCGTCGTTCCCGCCCCGCGCCGACCGCGGAGTGAGGGGGAATCGCAGCGCGGGTCCCTACTCGGCGAGCAGAATCCCCGTCACGTTGTAGAACGACAGGCCGATCCCCACGGCGGTGACCGCAATCAGCGCGAGCGCCGCCAGCAGGACGCGTGTGCTCTCCCTGTGCTCGTCGCTGAAACCCATCAGATGCGCCGCGATCCACCCGCCGGCGAAGCCGCCGCCGTGCGCCCAGTTGTTCACGCTGGGCATGATGAAGCCGAAGACGCCGAGGATGATGGCCCACTGCCAGAGCTGCTGGGTCATGACCGAGCTGCCCCGCTTGCGGCCGTAGACGATCAGCGCGGCGAGCAGGCCGAAGATCGCTCCCGAGGCGCCGATGGTGGGGGCGCCGGACATTTCGTTCGACAGTAGAAAACCCGACGCGCCGGCGACGTTGAACAGGACGAACGTGCGGGCGGGACCGTAGACCTCGGCGGCGGCCGGACCGAGATTGCGAATCCACATCACGTTGAACAGGATGTGCAACAGACCGCCGTGCAGGTAGGTGGCGGTCACCAGCGTCCACCACCAGCCCAGCTCCCACGCGATGCCGCCCGTCATACCGAGCTGGTAGAGGGCGCGCCCGCCGGGCGAGAGTATGGAGAGGAAGCCCGACCCCCGGAAGATCGCCTCCGGCTGCAGCAGCAGCGCCAGGGCGTACAGCGTGACGCAGGCGCCGGTGACGAGGACGATCAGATCGAGGCGGGCGCCGACCAGGGCGCGCAGAAACGGGGCCCACCCGAAGAGTCCGGGGCGCCACGCGCCGCAGTAGGGACAACGCTCCTCGTTGATGCCGACGAGCCGACTGCACTCGGCGCAGACGATGGATCCGTCAGCCTGCCGCACTTATCGTCTCACCCGGTCGGGCCAGTACAGCGGCGGCGTTCCGCCGGCGGGCGGTTTCGCAACGCTCTGCGGCATGGGCATGCTCGGCTGGCGCCCCGCGGCGGCGGGGGATCAGTTCCCCGCCACTCCCGGCACCTCGTTGCCCGCGATCCAGACCGACTCGATCGTGCGGCTGTTGCCGATGTCCTCGGCGGGGTTCGCGGTGTAGACGACGAAGTCGGCGAAGTTGCCGGCCTCGAGCGTCCCGACCCCTTCCAGATCGAGGCACGCCGCTGCGTCGCGGGTCGAGGCGACGATCGTCTGCATCGGCGTGAGACCCGATTCCACCATCAGGTCGAGCTCGCCGTGCTCGAAGTAGCCCTGGAAGCGGGCGGCCGGGCCGGTGTCGGTGCCCATCGCGATCCGCACCCCCGCGTCGTGGAGCGCCTTGACGTTGCGCATCGCGGTCGGGAGCTGCGCCTTGTAGGTCTGCGCGCTGCTGCTGTTGCGGGTTCTCTCCTGCCGCTCGGGATCCTCGAGCGCGGCGATCACCTCGGGGTCGGCGTTCTTCAGGAAGAACTCCTCGTCGAACCACTCCGGGCGCTCCTCGTAGACGTAGGTCGACACTTCGCGCATCAGCGTGGGGCAGACGCAGACGTCGCCGGGGGTCAGCAGGTCGATCAGCTCCTGGTCGACATCGAGGTCGCGGACGCTGTGGGCGATGAAGTCGGCGCCGGCGTTGAGCAGCCCCTTGGCGTCGTCCAGATAGTAGAGGTGCGCGGTCAGCTTCAGGCCGCGTTCGTGCGCCGTGTCGATGACCGCCTGGTAGACCTCCGGGGTCATCTTCTCGGTGGCGCCGAGGTTGTCGTCGACGCGGATCTTGATGAAATCGACGTTCATGTCGGCCGCCGCGTTCACGCGCTCGACCGCCTGCTCCGGCGTGTCGGCGACGATGACCGGGCCGGCGACGCGGATGCGCGCGTGCGTCAGGTCGGGACCTTCGCGGTCACGCACGGCGATGGCCTCGGGACCGTCGCCACCGAGGCTGACGACCGTGGTCACCCCGTAGCGCGCGTACAGCGCGAGCTGATTCTCGACGTGCTCCTCGGTGTAGAACGACGGGTCGGCCTCGAGTCCGATGACGTTGTTGACGTGTCCGTGGGCGTTGACCAGCCCGGGGGTCACCGTCCTGCCGGTGAGATCCACCGTCGAGGCGTCCTCCGGCACGGCGACCGCGTCGCTCGCACCGACCGCCTCGATGACGCCGTCCCGGACCACGATCGTGCCGCTCTCGATGGCGCCGCCGTCCCCGACGATCAAGCGCGCGCCGGTGAAGGCGGTCAGCCCCGGCGTAGGCTCGACCTGCTCGGGCGCACCGCCGCAAGCCGCGGGGGCGGCGAGGACGGCGGCGGCCAGAACGATTGGCATGTAGCGATGCAGGCTCTTCATGTCGTGTATCTCCCGCGCGAATGCGCCCCCGAACGGATCTGCAACAGTGGGTACGGACGGAACCGTCCCGCCGACATTATGCAACACGCAGGCTTCGTGGCGCCGAGACTGGCGCTCAGTTCTCGCTCTCCCCGGCCCGCAGTTCCTCGAGCACCGCGCCGAGCCGCTCGAGCTCCGCGCCGTACTGCGCCCAGTCGCCGTTGCGTTGCGCCCGAATCGCGCGCGTGTAGTGATCCTGCGCACGGTTGGCCAGGGATCCCGTCCCCGCCGCCGGAGCCGACATCGATCCCGTGGCGGGCGCGGATTCCCCCGCGTCCGCGACGAGCGTGGCCGGCGCCACCGGCGCCAGTCCCGACTCGCCGAACAGACGCGTCAGCGCGGCGTCCAGCGTCTCCTCCATGACGATCTGGTTCTGGTAGGCGACCACCACGCGCGTCAGCTGGGGAATGCGGCCTCCCGACGCCCGCAGATACAGCGGGCGGATGTAGAGCAGTGCCTCCTCGATCGGGATGACGAGCAGCGTGCCCTGGATCACCTCCGAGCCCTGCTGGTTCCAGAGGGTGATCTGGGGGGATATCACTTGGTCCTGGTTCATCCGTGCAACGATCTGCGACGGCCCGAACACCAGCTTCTGCTTGGGGAACTGGAAGACGAACATCTTGCCGTAGTTCTCCCCGTCGCTGCGCGCCACGATCCAGGCGGCCAGGTTGTTCTTGCCGCGCGGCGTGAACGGCAGCATCTGGATGAACTCGGCCCGCTCTTCGCCCGGCAGCCGCATGATGGTGTAGTACGGCTCCATCTGCTCGTTGTCGATGATCGGGACCTCCCACTCGTCCTCGCGGTTGTAGAAGACCGAGGGGTTGGTCATGTGGAACGTCGAGTACATCTCAGTCTGCAGCGAGAAGATCCCCTCCGGGTAGCGGATGTGGCTCCTGAGCTCGTCCGGCATCGCGTCGAGCGGCTGCAGCAGGTCCGGGAAGATCTTCCCGATCGTGACGCCGAGCGGATCGTCCGGCTCGGCCAGGTAGAACGTCGTGTCGCCGTCGTAGGCGTCGATGACGATCTTCACCGCGTTACGGATGTAGTTGATCCCGTTGCCTGCCGGCGTCGAGTACGGGTAGTCGCCGCTGACCGTGTAGGCGTCGCGCATCCAGTAGAGCCGCCCGCCCGCGATGACGAGGTACGGGTCGGCGTCGTAGCGCAGGAACGGTGCGATCGTCGCCACCCGGTCCGAGATGTTGCGGTGGAAGATCACCCGACTGTCGGCGTTGAGCTGGCCGCTGACGAGCATCTCGTAGGACTGGAAGTGGAGGCTGAGCAGCAGTCGCCGCAGCAGGCCGCCGATCTCGATGCCGCCGGTGCCGTCGTACCGCGTCGAGACGTTGTCCTCGCCTTCCGGGTAGTGGAACTCGTCGGTGTTCGTGTTGATCAGCACGTAGTCGTTCGACAGCTCGCCGAAGTAGATGCTCGGCTGCTCGACCGCGAGGTCGGTCTGCGACGTCGGCGGCAGGTCCTGGATGAAGAGGACCGGCAGTCCCTCCTCCGTCACCTGGTTGACGGGGCCGAGGGCGACGCCGAACCCGTGCGTGTACTGCAGGCGCTCGTTCACCCACGACCGGTTCGGCAGGCTGTCGGAGTTGAGCTCGCGGGTCGAGACCATCGTCTGCCGGTACTCCCCGTCGATGACGTAGCGGTCGTTGTCGACCGACGCGAACTCGTAGTACGTGCGGATCTCCTGGATCTGCCCGAAGGTGTCGAGCAGCGGCTGGTGATCCCAGAGCCGGACGTTGTTGATCGTCTCGGCGTTGTTCTCGATGTCCTCCATGGTCAGGAGGGCGTCGCCCGACACCTGTCGCTCCTCGAGCGTGTCGAGGTCGAACGCGGTGCGTGTCGCGGCGATGTTGTGGGTGATGTACGGCGCCTCCCTCTGCTGCTCGTCCGGCGTGACCACCAGGCGCTGCAGGGCCGTCGCCGTCCCGCCGCCGCCGATCCAGACGAGCAGGTAGAGGCCGGTCACGGCCGCCACCGGCCACGTGCTGCCCGCGAACGCCGCGTAGACGCAGCCGCCCGCGGCGAACACCGACGCCGCCATCAGGATCCGCAGCGCCGGCAGGCGCACCGCCACGTCGACGTACGACGCCCCGTGCACGATGCCGGCCGGCGTCGTCAGCAGGCGCGGCATGTCCAGGTACGCGGCCCAGGCGAACAGCAGGAAGACGGCGGCGCCGAGCAGCAGCAGATGCCGGCGGGCCTGCTCGCGTACCTGAATGCCGTCGGGCTGGAGAGCGATTTCGTCGGCGACCACATAGGCGGCGGCCGAGCCGACCAGCGCCAGCGCGACGACCGCGAAGAGCCCGAGACGAACGAAGTCGAGGAACGGGAGCGTGAAGATGTAGAACGCGGCATCGCGGCCGAGCAGCGGATCGGCCAGACCGAAGGGCGTCGCCTCCAGGTACTGCAGCACGAGGAACCACTGGCTGGAAGCCACCCCGCCGATGAAGAGCGCGGCCAGCGCCGAGGCGCCCAGGGCCAGCCAGGCGAGATGCCGGCGTTCGAGCACTATCGGTTGCATGTCCCCGCCGCCCGCGAACACCACGTAGGGGCGCCGAGCGCGCTTGACGGCCAGGCGCAGGTTGCCGAACAGTCCGAGGAACGCCACGAGGAACGCGGCGGCCCCGATCAGCCACCGCATCGTCAGGCTCTTGAGGAAGACGCTCTGGTACCCCACCTCGCCGAACCAGAGCCATTCGGTGTACAGCTCGGCCAGCGCCGGCAGTGCGACGAAGAGGGCCAGCGCCGCCAGCGCGACCGCGAGTCTCGTCGGCATGAGTGGATCGTCCTTCCCGGATACGGATGCAGCGGCCCGCGCGGCCGCAAGGGGTCAGCGTACTCGAAGATTAAGTGACCGGCCGGTTCCTTGCAACCTGGAAGGTCGTGACGAGGAGCTCCCAGAGGAGAGAAAGCGGTACGCGAGCACCGCGCCGACCGCAATGGCGCTCACTGCCGGCTGCCGAGCCACGCTCGACGAAACGCCTGCTGCGCGGGGGAGAGGGAAGCTCCCGTCGATTCGGCGGGCACGATCTCGATGCGGTCGTCCGCGGCCACCGTGACGGTCGTTTCCCTCTCTCGGCCGAGACGCCGGAAGCCGAGCCTCACCCGGTCGCCCGGCCGCTTGGAGCCAACCAGGCGTCGGAGTTCCGATTCGGACGCGACGCGGCGTCCGTCGAACGACGTGAGCACATCGTCGCGATCGACTCCGGCGGCGTGGAGCGGCGAGCCGTAGGCGGTCGACCGGACGACCTGCATGCCGCCGCCGAGCGGGAGCGGGTCGAGCGAGGCGCGGCCCGGCGCGACCGGACGCATCAGAATCCCGGCCTGCCGCAGCAATCGCGCGTAGTCGGCCACCTCCCGGCCGTCGACGTAGCGCGCGAAGAAGTCCCGTGCGAACGTGGCGTCCCCGGCGACGCGGGCGAGCACCGCCTCCGCATCGGCCGCAGCATACGGCCTTGCGACCACGCCCGGCACGTCGTCGCCGGCGCGGCCGAACTCCTCCCACAGCGCCCGCATGTAGTCGTCGAGGGTGACGCGGCCGCCGGACCGCTCGCGCAGCGTGAGATCGAGCCCCAGCCCGACCGCCTCTCCCCAGACGTAGTAGGAGATGAACGTGTTCTGGAAGTTCGTCGGGTCGATGGCGGTCGCCGCGTCGGTGAACGGCGCCATCCGGCTCATCTCGACGACCGAGCTGAGTTGCCGGCCCGGCCCGTTGGTCACCGTGCCGATGACGCGCTCGAAACGGTTCAGGGTCGCGGCCAGACCGACCAGCCCTGCCCGCTGCAGGATCAGCGCCCCGTAGTAGTTGGTGAACCCTTCGGCGAGCCACAGCTCCCCCGACACGTTTGCCGCAGTGAAGTCGAACGGCTCGAGTGACCGCGGACGAATCCGCTCGACGTTCCAGGCGTGCACGAACTCGTGGGCCACCGAGCCGAGGAGCCGGGTCCGGCTGCCCGGCCGGTCGAGGCCGGCGTCGGCGGTCAGGACGGTGCTGTTGCGATGCTCCATCGCGTCGCCGCTCGCCGCCGGCAGGTAGTCGGCGATGAACGTGTAGGCGCCGGTCTCGAACCGCGGGAACTCGCCGAAGATCGGCGCCGTCTCAAGGACGACGGCCTCGACCGCCGCCACGTACGCGGCCAGACCGGCTTCGCCGCCGGCATGATGGACCGCGACGCGGAAGGTCGGCCGGTACCCCGCTTGCGCCGGATCCGGCGCACTGAAGGTCCGCAGCGCGAAATCGCTGAACTCGATCGGACTGTCGAGCAGGTAGGCGAGGTTCGGCGCGGTCCAGATCAGCGGATCGTCCGTCGGGAAGAGCTGGGTGGCGACGTTCCAGGCCGCGCCGTCGGGCCGGGTCAGCGTCACCCGGGCGGCCCGGTCCTCCAGCCCCTCCGCCCACAGCAGCGTGGCCGGCGCGTTCATGTGGGCGTGCGTCGCGTCGACGGCCAGGTACGTTCCGTCGACGCGGTCGCCGAACAGCCGGTAGCGGACCCGGACCGCCCCGCCATGCCCGGCGACCTCCCAGTGCGCCGGGCCGAGCCGGTCCACCTGCACCGGGGAGCCGCCGAGACCGGTGAAGGCGATATCGATCAGGTTCTTGGCGAACTCGTGCCGGGCGTAACGGCCGGGAGAGGCGCTGCTCATCCGCACGTGAAGGGGTGCGTCGCCCACGTCCGGAAAGCGCACGTCGACGTCCAGCCAGCGGTGCTGGGGGGCGGGGAAGGACAGGCCGTACTCGACCGGCGCCGGCGTTTGCGCCGCCGCCGAGACGAAGAGGCAGAGGCCTGCGGCGAGCGCCGCCGCCCGCCCCGTTCCCGGCCTGCGGCGAGCGGTCCGTCCGCCGTCGTACGCGATCATGCGCCAGCCCGCAGGACCTGCGCCACGAAGTCGGCCTCGGGCAGCGCCCCCATGATCTCCACCCGCTCGTCGACGACCGTCTTCGGCACGCCGGTCACCGCGTAGCGCTGGGCCAGATCGGGGAACGACGTGGCCTCGATCACCGAGGCCGTCACGTGCGGGCTCGCCGCGGCAAGACGCCAAGCCAGGCTGACCGCCTGGGGACAGAAGCGTCACGTGGGGGTGACGAAGACCCGCAGGTGCACGTCCCGATCGAGGGCGTCGAGAGCGTCGAGGGTCTCGTCGCGCAGGGTGGGCCCGCCGCCGCCGCCGCCGGCGATCTCGATGGCATCCACCAGCGACTCGATCTCGTAGCCGTCGGGTATGCCGTAGTAGCGCATTCCCGCGTCCTGCGCCCCGACGACTGCCAGCGCGGGCGCCCACTCGACGCCGTACTCGGCGACCTGCTCGCGGTCGAGCACCAGGTTGTGCTCCTCAACCGTGATCCGCTCCGTCAGGGCCGCGATCCGGTCGGCCGCCTGGCGCGCCGGCAGACACGTTTCGCACCCGAAGGTCTGTGTGAAGAAGACCAGCCTCACCGGCGACGGCAACGCCGCGAGACGCCGCCGGAGGTCGGTTTCTTCGCCGTGGCCGTACATCTCTCGATGGGTGAGTGGCTACTTGAACAGATCGTCGAACGCCCGCCGCGCGCTGGCCGCGGCCGGACTCGACGGCTGTCTCGGCGCCGGGGCGGCCGACGGCGCCGCCGGCACGCTCGAATGAGTCTCCCGCTCCACCGTCACCCGCGCCTCGAAGTACGTGCAGGTGTTGCGGGCGTCCTTGGGGGATACGCGCTTTGGAATCGGTTGCGCGCACTCCCGCGTCCGACTGGTGTCGAACCAGGTGCATTGTGCGCAGCTATGCAGGTCTGCCGCGCATTTGGCGCACTGGGTGTCGAAGCGAATCAACGACGACAGCGACGCGCCGCAACGGGCGCACTTCAGCACCTCCCGAAAGGCCGGCATGTTCACGACCCGCGGCTCGCGCGGACCGTAGCCGCGCCGCGGGCGGCCGTCACCCTTCGGTTTGCGATCGCCGACGCGCTCCGGGCGCTGCCGGTCGTCGTCCTGGTACCCTTGCTGGAGGTATTTCCTCGGCATGGAGTCGGGAGGAGGCTACCGATGATCTACTCTACCCGGTCGTCGTTTGTCCAGGGTTCTGTCGACCGGCAGGCTAATCTACAACAGATAGGAGACTCGATGCACGTGTTGTTTCGAGGAATCGCGTCGACCGCGTGATCCGTCGACCGTGGCCGACAGGCCCGCACGAGTCGATGCGGGGAACCTGAGCGCCTCGACTCACGTCGAATCGACCGCGGGCCGTCTCGCCGTGTCCCGCTTGTTATCGACGTCGTTCCCCGCACGTATCGTCAAGGCAACGTCATAATCGTCATCATCATGGCAGCGTCACTCGACGAGCTGAAGATCGACCGGTCGCGGGACGGCCGGTCCTGGTTGGCCCGGATCGCCTGGTTGCTCTTGCTCCTGGCGATCGCGGGCGCCGGCGGCGTCGCGGGCTGGCGCTGGTGGCAGGAGGCCCGGATTCCCGTCGTGCGTACCGCGGCGGTGCGACAGACAGTGCCCGCGGATGGCCAGCCGACGGTCCTGAACGCGTCCGGCTACGTGACGGCGCGGCTGCAGTCGACCGTCTCGTCCAAGGTCACCGGGCGGATCATCGAGGTGCTGGTCGAGGAGGGGATGGCCGTCAGCGAAGGGCAGGTGCTGGCCCGGCTCGACGACACCACGGAGCGGTCGTACCTGGCCCTGGCCGAGGCGCAGCTCGGCGCGGCGCGGGGTGCGCAGGCCGAGCTCGAGGTGCGCTACGAGGAGGCCCGGCTCGACCTCGACCGCCAGCGCCGGCTACTGGAGCAGCGGCTGATCGGACAGGCGGACCTCGACGCGGCGCAGGCCGAGGCCGACTCGCTGCGGGCCCGAATCGCCAATCAGCGCGAGCAGGTCGTCGTGGCCGAGCGCGAGATCGACGTGCGGCGGACCGCGCTGGAGGACACCGTCATCCGCGCGCCGTTCAGCGGCGTGGCCATCTCCAAGGACGCGCAGCCGGGCGAGATGATTTCGCCGGTCAGCGCCGGCGGGGGATTCACCCGCACCGGGGTCTGCACCATCGTCGACATGTCGTCGCTGGAGATCGAGGTCGACGTCAACGAGAGCTATATCAACCGCGTCTCTCCCGCGCAGCGCGTGGTGGCCAACCTCGACGCCTACCCCGACTGGGAGATCCCGGCCAGCGTCATCACGACCATCCCCACCGCCGACCGGCAGCGCGCGACGGTCCTCGTACGGATCGCGTTCGACGCGTTGGGAGACCCCCGTATCCTGCCGGACATGGGGGTGAACGTGGCGTTTCTCGAAGCCGGGCCGCCGCCGGAGGAGGCCATCGTCGAAGCGGAGCCCCGGCTGTGGATCCCGTCCGCAGCGTTGCGCAGCGACGGCGGCGCGCAGGTGGTCTTCGTTGCGCGCGGCGACACGGTCGAGCGGCGAGCCGTCACGACCGGCCTGGAGGACGGCGGCGACGTGGAGGTGCTGGCGGGCCTTGCGGTCGGCGAGCAGGTAGTAGTCGAGGGACCGGCGGAGCTGGCCGACGGCGAGCGGGTCACGGCCGGCTGAGAGCGGAGGCGCACGGCATGAGCGACAACGGAGCTTTGGTGCAGGTCCGGAACCTCCACAAGGTGTTCCGGCGCGGATCGGAGCGGATCGACGTCCTGCAGGGCGTCACGCTCGACCTGCCGCCGGGGGACTTCCTGGCCCTGATGGGGCCGTCCGGCTCGGGCAAGACCACCCTGCTCAACCTGCTCGGCGGTCTCGACACCCCGACCGAGGGCGAGGTGGTCGTCGGCGGCGACCGGATCGACCGCATGGCGGGCGGCAGGCTGGCCGGCTGGCGGGCACGGCACGTCGGTTTCGTGTTCCAGTTCTACAACCTGCTGCCGGTCCTGACGGCGGAGAAGAACGTGGAGCTGCCCCTGCTGTTGACGCCGCTGTCGCGCGCCGAGCGGCGCCGGCACGTGGCGACGGCGCTGGAGGTGGTGGGGCTGTCGGACCGCGCCAGGCACTACCCGCGCCAGCTCTCCGGCGGCCAGGAGCAGCGGGTCGGCATCGCGCGCGCCATCGTCACCGACCCGACGCTGCTGCTGTGCGACGAGCCGACCGGCGATCTCGACCGGAAGTCCGGCGACGAGATTCTCGACCTGCTGCAGGCGCTCAACGCCGAGCACGGCAAGACCATCGTCATGGTCACCCACGACGCGCACGCCGCCGCCCGCGCCCGGCGGACGCTGCATCTGAACAAGGGTGTGATGGCCACGGAGCCGGAGTCATGAAGTTCCTGCCGCTCGTCTGGAAGAACCTGTTCCGGCGCAAGGCGCGGACGCTCTTCACGGTGCTGTCGATCGTCGTGGCGTTCGTCCTGTTCGCCTACCTGGCCGCGATCCGGCTGGCATTCGGCACCGGGGTCTCGGTGGCCGGCGCGGACCGCATGCTGGTCATCCACAAGGTGTCGCTCATCCAGCCGCTGCCGGAGAGCTACCTGGGGCGCATCGCCGCCACCGACGGGGTGGCGGACATCAGCCACATGTCCTGGTTCGGCGGCACCTACCAGGATCCGCGGAACTTCTTCGCGCAGTTCGCGGTCGACGCGGAGAGCTACCTGCGCCTCTATCCGGAGATCGTGCTGAGCGACGCGGAGCGCGAGGCGTGGCTGCGCAACCGTACCGGCGCCATCGTCGGGCGGGTGACGGCCGACCGGTTCGGCTGGGAGGTGGGCGACCGCATTCCGATCGAGGGCACGATCTTCCGCACCCGGAGCGGTCCGACGTGGGAGTTCACCATCGACGGGATCTACGAGGCGGGCGAGGAGGGTTACGACACCTCGACGTTCTACTTCCACCACGAGTACCTCATGGAGGCGAACGCGGAGGGAGTGCGGTTCGTCGGCCAGTACGTCATCCGCGTCGACGATCCGGCCGGGGCGCCGGACGTGGCGGCGGCTATCGACACCCGTTTCGCCAACTCCCCGGCCGAGACGCGGACCTCCACCGAGCAGGCGTTCCTGCAGGGCTTCGCCGACCAGATCGGCAACATCGGCGCCATCGTGACCGCGATTCTGGGCACCGTCTTCTTCACGATCCTGGTCATCACCGCCAACACCATGGCGCAGTCGATCCGCGAACGGACCAACGAGCTCGCGGTGCTGAAGACGCTCGGCTTCACCGACCGGCGCGTGCTGGCGCTGGTGCTGATCGAGTCGCTTGCCCTGGCCGTCACCGGCGGGGCGGTCGGGCTCGGCTTGGGCTGGCTGCTGATTGGCCTGGGAGACCCGACCGGCGGCTTCCTGGCGGTGTTCCTGATCCCGACGCGCGATCTCGTGGTCGGCGGCGCGCTCGTCGTGCTGCTCGGGTTCGCGGCGGGGGCGGTACCCGCGCTTCTGGCGACGCGGCTGCGCATCGTCGACGCGCTGCGGAAGGTGTAGCGATGCAGTTCCTCACCCAGGTGTTCACGGTCACCGCGCTCACGCTCCGCACGCTGCCCCAGCGGGCCGGCTCGTCGGTCGTCGCGGTGATCGGCGTTACCGGCGTGGTCATCGTCTTCGTGGCGGTGCTCTCCATCGCCGAGGGGTTCCGGGCGGCGCTCACCGGCGCCGGCTCGCCCGACACGGCGATCATCATGCGGGGCGGGAGCGACACCGAGCTGAGCAGCGGTCTGGCGCTCGCCAGCACCCGCATCATCAAGGACGCGCCCGGCATCCGGCGAACGGACGGCGGTCCGGTCGCCTCGGCCGAGCTGTTCGTCGTCGTGGACGTGCCGAAGCGCAGCACCGGATCGCCGGCCAACGTGCCGCTGCGCGGGGTGGAGCCGGCCGCCTTCCGCGTCCGCGAGGAGATCCGCATCGTCGAGGGGCGCGCCTTCCGGCTCGGCACCAACGAGATCATCGTCGGCCGCAGCGCGGCCAATCAGTTCGCGGGGATCGACCTCGGGGCGACGCAGCGCTGGGGCGAGAGCACGTGGGAGGTGGTCGGCATCTTCGAGGCGGACGGTACGATCGCCGAGTCGGAGATCTGGTGCGACGCCCGCGTGCTGCAGCCGGCCTACCGGCGCGGCGACTCGTTCCAGTCCGTCTACGCGAAGCTGGACTCGGCCGGCGACTTCGACGCGTTCAAGGACGCCCTGACCACCGACCCCCGGCTCGACGTCATGGTCGAGCGCGAGGACGTCTACTACTTGGGCCAGTCGCAGGCGATCACCGGCATCATCACCGGCATCGGCACCGTGATCGCGCTGTTGATGGGCATCGGCGCAGTGTTCGGCGGCATCAACACGATGTACACCGCGGTAGCCAGCCGCACGCGCGAGATCGCCACGCTGCGCGCCCTCGGGTTCGGCGGCCTGCCGGTGGTCATCTCGGTGATGGTCGAGTCGGTGGCGCTGTGCGTCGCGGGGGGCCTGCTCGGCGGGTTCCTGGCCTACGCCGGCTTCAACGGCTACCAGACCGCCACCATCAACTGGCAGACCTTCAGCCAGGTGGCCTTCGCCTTCGCCGTGACCCCGGCGCTGCTCGTACAGGGCATCGTGTGGGCGGTCGTCATGGGCTTCTTCGGCGGGCTCTTCCCGGCCATCCGCGCGGCAAGGCTGCCGGTGGCGACGGCGCTACGGGAGCTGTGATTCGGCAGCGCCAGTCATCCGCCGGCTACCGGTATCCCCGGTCCCCCTCCCGCTATCATCGTGACGGGGGAGCCATGACAGTCGAAACACGCGATCCCGTCTGCGGCATGACCGTGAACCCGGACAAGGCCCGGTTCAAGCACGATTACGCGGGCACGACCTACCTGTTCTGCTGTGGCGGCTGCCAGGCGGCGTTCCGGACCGATCCCGAGGCGTTCCTGCGCGCGCGCGACGAGGCCGCAGGGGACGGCACCGCCCATCAGAGTCAAGCGTCAGGGGGGGGCGTCGCCGCGTACGTCTGCCCGATGTGTCCCGACGTGCGCGAGACCGAGCCGGTCCCCTGCCCGAGCTGCGGCATGGCGCTGGAACCGGAGTTCGCCGCGGCGCCGCCGGCCGCGGTCGAGTACACCTGCCCGATGCACCCGGACGTCGTGCGGGACGAGCCGGGACCGTGCCCGGCGTGCGGCATGGCGCTCGAGCCGCGCGCGGTGACCCAGAAGGAGGCGTCCAACCCCGAGTTGGTCGACATGACGCGGCGGTTTCGAATCGCGGCGGCGATCGGGTTGCCGGTGTTCGGCATCGCGATGACCGAAATGGTCGCCGGCGGGTCGGCGCTGCCGTTGAGCCGGACCGTCTCGAACTGGATACAGCTCGCCTGCGCCGCGCCGGTGGTGCTCTGGGCGGGGCGGCCTTTCTTCGAGCGGGGCTGGGCGTCGATCGTGAACCGCAGCCCGAACATGTTCACGCTGATCGCGCTCGGCGTCGGAGCGGCGTTCCTGTACAGCGTCGCGGCCACCCTTGTCCCGGGCAGCTTCCCGGCCGGCTTTCGGATGGAGGGCGGCGTCGAGCCGTATTTCGACACGGCGGTGGTCATCATCGTGCTCGTCCTGCTCGGGCAGGTGCTGGAGCTGCGGGCGCGCCAGCGGACCGGCGCCGCGCTGCGGTCTCTGCTCGGCCTGGCGCCGGCGGTGGCGCATCGGCTCGGCGGCGACGCCGGGGCGGACGGGGTGGAAACGAAGGACGCGCCCGGCCACGACGCGCCCGACCAGGACGTGCCGCTCGCCGAAGTGCGCGCCGGCGACCATTTGCGAGTGCGGCCTGGCGAGCGCGTCCCGGTCGACGGGGTCGTCGTCGACGGACGTAGCGCGGTCGACGAGTCGATGGTCAGCGGCGAGTCTATCCCGGTCGAGAAGGGTCGGGGCGATGCGGTGATCGGCGCCACGATGAACGGCACCGGGAGCCTGACGATGCGCGCCGAGCGAGTCGGTGCCGAGACTCTGCTCGCGCAGATAGTCCGAATGGTGAGCGAGGCGCAGCGCAGCCGCGCGCCGATTCAGCGCGTCGCGGACCGCTTGGCCCGCTACTTCGTCCCGGCCGTCGTCACCGTCGCGGTGGCCGCGTTCGTCGGCTGGGCGCTGTGGGGGCCCGAGCCGCGCCTGGCCCTCGCCCTGGTCAGCGCCGTCGCCGTGCTCATCATCGCCTGCCCCTGCGCGCTCGGGCTGGCGACGCCGATGGCCATCATGGTGGGGACCGGCCGCGGGGCAACGGCCGGCGTGCTCATCCGGGACGCGGCGGCGCTGGAAACGCTGGAGCGGGTCGACACGCTCATCGTGGACAAGACCGGCACGCTGACCGAGGGCAAGCCGCGCGTCCGAACCGTTGCGCCGGCGCCCGGCGCCTCGGTCGAAGAGGACGAGTTGCTAAGACTGGCGGCGGCCGTCGAGCGCGCCAGCGAGCATCCACTCGCGGCGGCGATCATCGCCGAGGCCGATGCCCGCGGCGTTCCCGCGGTGGTTGCGACCGACTTCGCGTCCGAGACCGGGCGCGGAGTGGCCGGGCAGGTCGACGGCCGTCATGTCGTCGTCGGCACCGCCTCGTTCCTGGCGGTGCTGGGGATCGAGGTGCACGAGCTGACGGCCCTCGCGGATGAAGCGGGAGGCCGCGGCGAGACCGTGGTGCTGGTGGCGGTGGATGGGGCTCCCGGCGGCGTCATCGGGGTGGTCGATCCGATCAAGGCGTCGACCCGGGAGGCGATCGGGCTGCTACGCGGCGAGGGGCTGCGGATCGTGATGGCGACCGGCGACAGCCGCGTGACCGCCGAGGCGGTGGCCGCCGAGGTCGGCATCGATTCCGCGGACGTCGTGGCCGAGGTGCTGCCGGCCGACAAGCGCCGCCTCGTGACCGACGAGCAGGCGCGCGGGCGAACCGTGGCGATGGCGGGCGACGGCATCAACGACGCCCCGGCCCTGGCCGAGGCCGCCGTCGGCATCGCGATGGGGACCGGCACGGACGTTGCCATGGAGAGCGCCGGGATCACCCTCGTTCGGGGCGATCTGCGGGCGATCGCGCGGGCGCGGCGGCTGAGCCGCTCCACGATGCGCAACATCCGCCAGAACCTGGTCCTGGCGTTCGTCTACAACGCAGTGGGAGTCCCGGTGGCGGCGGGTGTGCTGTATCCCCTGCTCGGGCTGCTCGTGAGCCCCATCTGGGCGAGCGCCGCGATGACCCTGAGTTCGCTGTCGGTGGTCGGCAACGCGTTGCGCCTGCGCCGGGTCGAGCTGTAGGACGGCCCGGGCGGGTTCGTTTCAGTCCCGGCGCGCGGTCACGTCGATGACGTCGATCCGCGTGCTGCGCGGCGGCTGCCGGAAGCCGCCGATGAACATCGAGACCAGACCGACGAGCGCCGCCCCGAGCATCGCCCATCCCAGCGACCGGACCTCGAAGCCGGGGACGATCCAGGCGGCCAGGGCGAAGGCCACGCCGTTGACGATGAGGTAGAACACGCCGAGCGTCATCACGGTCAGCGGCAGCGTCAGCAGGACGAGCACCGGCTTGACGATCGTGTTGACCACGCCCAGCACTACCGCCGCCACGGCGAGGGCCGGAAGGGAGGAGACCGTCACCCCGGGCAGGATCCAGGCGACGGCGCCGAGCGCCACCGCGTTGGTCAGCCACTTGACGAGAAACCAGCCCATCGGGTTCCGTTCCTGTTCACGTCACGGCGGCCGGGAAGAGGACGCCGGGCGCCAGCTTGCCGTGCGGATCGAGCGCGGCCTTCACGGCGCGCATCTGGGCGATGCCCTCGGCGCCGTACAACTGCCGGAGCAGTGCCTGCTTGACCGGGTTGCGCCCGACACCGTGCTCTGCGAGCGGACAGCCGCCGAGCCGGACGATCTCCCGCCCGCACTCCAGAATGGCCTGCCTGCCGCGCACCACGTCTTCCATCGTAGCGGGAATCACGTTCGGGTGAACGTTGCCGTCCGAGATGTGGCCCCAGACGGCGTAGTCGAGATTGCGTGAACCGAAGGCGCGGTGAAACAGCGCCAGGCTCTCGTCGAACCGCGCGAACGGCACGATCATGTCCGCCGCGGTCTTCTCGATGGCGGCGTCCCGCTGGCGCTTTGCCTCGCCGACGCGGCGGTTGACGCCCTCCGGCACCGCCTCGCGGATGGCGGTCAGGTGCGCTTGCCGCCGGTCGCCGGGCAGAGCGATCTCGGCCTGGTCGAGCACGCCGGCATCGGCGAGCAGCCGGCAGAGTCGCACCAACGGCGTATCCGGCGCATCGCCGGCGAGGGCGCCGCCGATCTCGTCGTAGGCCGTGCCGGGTGTCGACGCGGTTCCTGCCGGCAGCTCGACCTGCGCGAGCAGGGCCGCCCGCGCGCCGGCCGGCACCGCCACCCCGAGTCGCCGCGCCGCGCCGTCGTCCCGGACGATTGCCAGGCTGCGAGCGTCGAGGTGCTCGATGGCCGCCACGTCGATGCCTTGCGCCGCGCCGTGCCGCCACGCCCTGCGCGCCGCGGTCCGAAGCTGCCCCACCAGGGCGACCGCCGCGCGCTCGTCCGCCAGCGGGATCCATACCATCGCCACCCGCGGAGCGGGGGCGACGACCGCGAACGTCGCCTCGGTGACGACCCCGAGCGTGCCCTCCGAGCCGATGAACAGGTCGATGAGATCCATCCCGGGCGCGGCGAAGTAGCCGGCCGAGCACTTGGCCACGTCGGGCATCCGGTACGTGGGGACCGGCACGCGGATCGCGCCGTCGCCGGTGACCACCTCGAAGCAGCCGTCGGGACTCGCGATCGTCTTGCCGCGGGTCAGATCGAGGACGTCGCCGGTCGCCAGGACCACTGTCAGTCGCCGGACCCAGTCGCGCGTCGTGCCGTACTTGAAGGTGGCGGCGCCCGCGGCGTTGGTGGCGACCACGCCGCCCGCGCACGCGCCGTCGAAGGTGGGTGCGGGCGGATAGAACCGGTCGTCCCGCGCGAGCGCCGCCTGCAGCACCCCCAGCGGGACGCCGGGCTGGACTACGACCTCGTCCGCACCGATGGAGACGATCCGGTCGAAGCGCTGCAGGTCGAGCACGACGTCCCCCATCGGCGTCGCCCCGCCGGTCAGCGAAGACTGGGCGCCGATCGGCAGCACCTGTCCCGCGCCGGCGACCAGCGCGGCGACGTCCGCCTCGGTGGCCGGCCGGGCCACGCCGGCTGCGTGTCCGCCCGGGTAGTGGGCCGCGTCTTCGAGGACCGCCGTCACCGTCGCGCGATCCGTCCGGACATCCGTCTCGACCGCCTGGCCGCGGGGCGCCCGCGCGGCGATTCGGTGCGATGGCATCGGGGCGGCATTATACGGAGTTGTGCCGGCCGGCCGTGCGTTGCGTGCCCGGCGCGGGTCCCCGTGGGGCGGGAACCTGGAGCGGAAAACGATGTTACAGTGCACTCCTTATGTCTTCACGAACTCTGTTGGCGGCGGCGGTTCTCGGCCTGTATCTGGCGGCGCCCGCCGTTGCACAGCAGGACGACGATACGGTGGTGGCCCGCATCGGCGACGTCGCGGTGACGTTCGCCGAGCTCGAGGACGCGTGGCGGCTCAACGATGCGTCCTCGCGGCTCCGGATGCTCCAGGAGCTGTACGACACCCGGCGGCGGGCGCTCGACGTGGTCGTGGGCGAGCGTCTGGTGGAGCGGGCGGCGGCGGCGCGCGGCATGACGCGCGACGAGCTCCTGGAGGCCGAGTTGCCGAGTCGGATGATCGAGGTGACCGACGCCGAGATCGATCTGATCTGGGAGCGGAACAGGGACCGTTTCCCCGGGCGCACCCTCGACCAGATGCGGCCGGAGATCCGCGCCGCCATCGATCAGCAGCGTCCGATGCAGGCGCTGCAGGCGTACATGAACGAGCTGCGGGAGACGGCCGAGGACGTGTCGGTGACTCTGGAGCCGCCGCGGCACGCCGTCGAGGCGCTGTCCGAGGATCCGGCGCGCGGACCGGCCGGCGCCCCGGTGGAGCTCATCGAGTTCTCGGACTTCGACTGCCCCTACTGCAGGCGGGCGACGGACACCGTCGCGCGGCTGATGGAGCAGTTCGAGGGGCAGATCCGGTTCGTCTACAAGGACTACCCGCTGCCGAGCCATCCCAACGCGTTCAAGGCGGCCGAGGCGGGGAACTGCGCGCACGAGCAGGGCCTCTTCTGGGAGCTGCACGACACGATGTTTGCCAGCCAGGGCTCGCTCGACGTCGACGCGCTGAAGGGTTACGCCGGGGATCTCGGACTCGATCCCGACACGTTCAACGAGTGCCTGGACAGTGGACGGCACGCCGCGACGGTCGATCGCGACATGCGCATCGGGATGAGCTACGGCGTCTCGTCGACGCCGACGCTGTTCCTGAACGGGCGGGCCGTTCTGGGCGCGGCGCCCTACGGCACTTTCGTCGAGATCATCCGCGAGGAGCTGGCCGCCGCCGCGCGGTAGCAAGGGTGTGAACGTGGTGAGGGCGCGAGCGGTGGAGGGCATCCCGGCTCCGGCCGACGCAGCCACGCGCGGTGTCGCGGAGCGTGCCCGAACACGGCGCGCGGTGCTGGCGGGATTCGTCGTCGTTGCAGCGCTCTGCGGTGGCGCCACAGCCTGCGGCGGCGCCGACACGCCGACGACCGCCGGGGACGATGACGCGACTGTCCAGGCTACCGATACGGCGACCACCGCCCCCCCGGCTGGTGTGCCGATGGCCGGCGACGTGCCGGCTCCGGGGCCCTCGATTCCCGCGTTCCCGGCCGTGACGGACGATCTCACCTCTCCGGAGCATCGGCGCTACCAGCAGCTTCGCGTCCAGACCCTGCGGTTGATGATCGAGGCGGCGCGGCAGGCACTGCCGATCGGGCCGTTCCAGCAGCGGATAGACGCCGCGGCGAGAACCGCGTTGGCGGACGTGTCCGAGGCGGCCGACCGGATGGAGGAGATCGTCGCCGAGCTCGCGGAGGCGATTGCCTCCGCCGAACGGTGACGCCGCCGGCTACTCGAAACGGGATAGGTCGCGCGACCGGCTTGCTGGGGTCGCGAACTCCGTGTGACAGCATGTCTCATTCGGCGGCTGGTCAGCTTCCAGCGGGCGCTGGAAGCTGACCAGCCGCTGCCGTCGCGATCAGGCGCTGAAACTCTCGCATGCGGCATCAGTCAGAGGATCTCGACACCTCGTGCCCGGCAGACGCTCCCAAAATCCCTGGGATTGAAGGTGAGCATTGCGTCGACGCGGACGTTGACGTCGCCGAGAACAGCTTGAAGAACGGAATCCACGAGGCTCGCAGGCTCACGCTGCGCCTTCGCCCGCGCCAGAGTGTTCTCATAGGCGTCGAGTCGATACGGAGAGTCATCGAGCAACTCGGTGTCCGGTCTGCGCAGAATACGCTCGAACCGGGCGACGGGGTCCGGTCGTCGGGCAAGCCGCGTGTTGACGGTCTCGTACAGAATCGGCCATGGGACGATGACGCGGAAGGCCTCGATCCACTCGGCCTTCGACTTGGCCTGGGTGTGCCACGGGTCTCTCGGGTCGAACAGGGCGAAGAAGAACCCCGAATCCACCAGGACCGCTTCAGGACGCCTGCTCATCGGTGTCTGCGCCGTCTTGCGGCACGTTCGCGCCGAAGCCTTCCCACGGCGCTCCCTTCCGTCGGCCGAAGATGAAGCGTCCCTTCACTCGCGCTTGGTCCTTGTCCCGGTAGACGACGTATATTCGCGAGCGCTTGTTGAGGGTGATGGCGTCGCTTATCGCGGACTTGAGCGATTCGGACAGGTCCGCGTCGTACGAAAACTGGAAGTACGCGACACTGTCACCGCACTCTTTCGCGTCGTGGTCATCGAGCCACGAGTACAGCCCCTCATAGTCGCCATTCACGCCGAGGTCGTAAGATATCCACAGAAACTTCCGCATGTCCGCATTGTACCCCCGTGGCGGTTGCGCTCTCCGACCGGCCAACATCGACGCGCCGGATGGATTTCCGGTGGTCCACCGGCTCCCGCCACGGACGATTCACACGTGGTTACGGGTCGGGATGGGCACGGAGGACGGTTGCGCCCGCCTGCGATCGGCGGTGCAGTCACCCACACCACAGGCAGTTGCCGTGACGCCGGGTGCAAGCGCCCGTGGGGCGTGCTATTGGCTCGGGCCGCCCACACGGAAGATCGGAAACGGACCCGGCCAGGAGTCTGCGCCGCAGGAGTTTCGCGCCAGCAGACTCCCAACGCGACCTAAAGGTCGCGCTAGTTGCCGGTGAGGAAGGAGGCTTCCTCCGCCAGCCAGGCGTCGTAGTCGGCCTGCTCCATGACCGTCACGAAGCCGCGCATCCGGTAGTGGCCGAGACCGCAGAGCTGCGAGCAGTTGACCTCGAACTGGCCGAGCTCGTTCGGCACCCACCAGACCGGGATCTGGATGCCGGGCACCGCGTCCTGCTTCACTCGCATCTCGGCGATACCCATGCTGTGGATGACGTCCTGGGACGACAGGTAGACGATCACCGGCTTGTTGATCGGGAGGTTCATCTGGTTGATCGACACGATGTCGTCGGCGCCGGCCGGGTCGCTGCGGTCCAGACCGATGTTGTTGGTCGGCGTGATCAGGCTGATGTCGCGCCGCCCGAACCGGCCGTCCGCCCCCGGATAGTGCGAGATCCACTCGAACTGCTTGCCGATCATGTTGAGGACGGTCGCCTCTTCCTCCGGCGGGATGTCGTTCACGCGGTGCGCCCAGGCGGGGATGGCGAAGCCGATCAGCAGCACCGCCTCGATGACCGCCACGCCGATCTCCAGGTAGCTGGACGTGTGGCTGGTGACGCCGGTGTAGCTCGCCTTCGGATTGGCGCTGGCGCGGAACCGGATCAGCGTATACACGTAGAACGCGCCCCAGCCGACGAACAGCACGGCCATCAGCCAGTGGATCAGAATGATCATCTCGTCGATCTCGGCGGCGTGCTCCGCCGCCTGGATCGGCAGTCCCAGTAGTTCACCCATTTACGATTCCCCTCCGGGCTCGCCGCGCCGCGCCGCGGCCTCGAACGCCGCATCGTTCCCCAGCGCCTGCCGGGAACGCTTCAACAGATGAAACATGAAACCGACGAAGCCGCTCAGCACCCCGCCGGTGACCCCGAGCAGCGTGAAGACGGCCCAGTTCAGGCTGCGGCCCGTCGCCGAGTCCGGATCCGCTCCGAAGCAGATCGGGCACGCCCACGCGACCGCGGGGGCGAGAACGAACAGCATCGCCGCCAGCATGACGACGCGCGCGGCTTTTGCTCCGGTTCCTGTCATCGGCCTGCTCCCTCTCCTCGAGCGCCGCGATCAGTGCATCCCGATCTCGCGGGTCTTGCGGACGAACTTCACCGCGTAGATCCCCATCCCCACGACCGCGCAGAGCGATCCTGCCGCGAACGCCAGGTGCCAGGCCACGCCCCGCTCGGTCATGAACATCGCCACGCCCCAGAACGCCATGAACGCCGCCAGCAGGATCGACGCGGCGATGAAGACGAGGTGAATGGCCCGGAGCGACATGGCTCGGTTCCCGCCCCCTGCTGTCCGGCTAGTGCCCCGCGGCCGGGGCCGCAGCCGGGGCGTTGGCGTTCGGCAGCGTGTAGTACTCGCCCTGCTTGTCCGCGTGCCCGAGCAGCGGCAGGAAGATCAGCACCATGAAGAAGAACACGGTGAGCACGAGCGTCGCCAGGATCATCTTCTTCTCCTCGATGAGGTGCATGAAGAAGCTGGCCACCAGCGAGCCCTTGGTCGCCGCGATGACGAGCGCCACGACCACCGCGACCGGTACGCCCCAGAAGTCGATGTACGACACCCCCACGGTGACCGCCGTCAGCACCCCCAGGGCGGCGCCGATCTTCAGGTAGGTGCGAATGTGTGCCTGAACGTCTTCGCTCATGATGCTCTCGATGGTTCTGCGTTCCGCGCCTGTCGCCCTACAGCAGGTAGAGCACCGGGAACAGGAAGATCCACACCAGGTCGACGAAGTGCCAGTAGAGGCCGGCCGCCTCGACCCGGTTGGTGAACTGCGCCTTGTTCGTCTTCCACATCTTCGAGCCCGGCAACAGCAGATACGTGTTCACGACGACGCCGCCGATGATGTGCAGCGCGTGCAGGCCGGTCATCGTGAAGTAGATCGCCAGGTAGGTGCTCGTCGACGGGAAGTTGCCGATGTCGAACTCGTGGCTGTACTCGAACCCCTTGACGACCATGAAGAGGAGCGACAGGCCGATCGTGAGGGCCAGCCACATCCTGAACCGGCCGAAGTCGTCCATCTTCAGCGACGCGTAGGCCATGACCATCGTGACGCTCGACCCGATCAGAACGGCGGTGTTGAGCGTGCCGAGCGGTACGTTGAGCACGTCCACGCCGAACGGCCACTCGACCGCCATCAGGCGCAGCAGCACGTAGGACGAGAAGAGCGCGCCGAAGAGCATGACCTCGGACGCCAGGAAGAGCCAGATGCCGAGCTTGACGTTGTTCAGCCCGGTATCGGCCCGTTCTTCGACGATGTACGGGATGTCCATGACGTTCGCTACACCTTGGCCGGCTCGGCCGCCGCCGTATCGGGTTCACCCTGCATCAGGAAGTCGCGGGCCGCACCGGGCACGCTGTACTCGTACGGTCCGCGATGCGCCACGGGCGGCGTCGTGAAGTTGCCGTGGGGCGGCGGCGACGGCGCCTGCCACTCGATCGTGGTGGCCTGCCACGGGTTGTCGCCGACCTTCTCGCCCTTCTTGATGCTGTGGAAGAAGTTGTAGATGAAGGGAAGCTGGAAGAGGCCCAGGGTCCACGCGGCGATGCTGATCACCTCGTTCCAGACCAGCACGTCGGCGTTCATCATGTACTGCTCGCCGCCGTCGTACATCCGGCGGTTCATCCCCGCCAGCCCCTGGATGAACATCGGCATGAAGACGACGTTGATGGCGATGAACGAGCCCCAGAAGTGGATCCGGCCGAGCAGGTCGTTCATCTTCCGCCCGGTCGCCTTCGGGAACCAGTAGTAGATGCCGCCGAAGAGCGCCATCAGCGTGCCGGGGGCGACGACGTAGTGGAAGTGGCCGATCACGTAGTAGGTGTCGTGCAGGTGGATGTCGGGCGCCGAGAGGCCCAGCGGCAGCCCGGTCAGCCCGCCGATGCCGAACATCGGCAGGAACGCGAGCGCGAAGAGCATCGGCACCGTGAAGCGGATCGACCCGCCGTAGAGCGTGATGAACAGCGCCGACAGGATGACGACCGACGGGATCGAGATGATCATCGTCGTCGTCTGGAAGAACGAGCTCATCGTCGTCCCCATGCCGGTCAGGAACATGTGGTGGGCCCAGACGATGAACGACATGAAGCCGAGGAACACCACCGAGTAGACCAGCACGCGGTAGCCCCAGACCGGCTTGCGCGTGTTGTTGGCGATGATTTCGCCGACGATGCCGAGGGCCGGCAGGATCAGGACGTACACCTCGGGGTGCGCGAGGAACCAGAACAGGTGCTGCCAGAGCAGCACGCTGCCGCCGCCGCTCGCCTCCCACGCCGCGTCGGCGTAGACCAGGCCGCTCGGCAGGAAGAAGCTGGTGCCGGCCACGCGGTCCATCAACTGCAGGACGCCGGCCGCCTCGAGCGGCGGGAAGGCGAGCAGCAGGAGGAACGCGGTGACGAGCTGCGACCAGACGAAGAACGGCAGGCGCATGAAGCTCAGGCCGGGGGCGCGCAACTGGATGGTGGTGACGATGAAGTTCACCGAGCCGAGCAGCGACGACGTGATCAGGAAGATCATGCCGATCAGCCACATCGTCTGCCCGGTGGTCGCGAAGACCGACAGCGGCGCGTAGGAGGTCCAGCCGGAGTTGGCCGCCCCGCCCGGCACGAAGAAGCTGGCGAACATAACCACGCCGCCCACGAAGAACGACCAGTAGCTGGCCATGTTCAGCTTGGGGAACGCCATGTCGGGCGCGCCGATCTGCAGCGGCAGCACGAAGTTGCCGAAGCCGCCGACCGCGAGCGGCACGACGCCGAGGAACACCATGATGGTGCCGTGCATGGCGCCGAGCTGGTTGTAGAACTCCGGCAGCATGATGCCTTGCGGGGCCCGCTCGTCGCCCAGCCACTCGCCGATCAGCGGAATGGCCTCGCCCGGATAGGCGATCTGCCAGCGCATCAGCATCATCAGCGTGAAGCCGAACAGCAGGAAGAGCAACCCGGTCACGGCGTACTGGATGCCGATCACCTTGTGATCGACGGAGAACACGTACGTCTGCCAGAAGCCGAGCTCGTGGTGGTCGTGCTCGCCGTGGGCGTGTTCGTCGTGTCCGTGCGCATCCGCCGCCGGGGCGGCGTGCTCGGTGGTCGTCACGTCAGCCAACGTCGTGACTCCTTTCGTGCAGCGTCACGCTGTCTCTGACCCGCTCCGTTCCGTGGGGAAGGCGTGCGGGGCGATTCGAATCGTGTTCTCGTGTCCGATGCGGGCGAAGCCTCCCCGCCCGTCGGGGAGCGTCCGCGCCGGCAGAATTCTATGTCGGCGGGTCCGGCCGGTGCAACCCGCCGGCTCGTGGGGAGCGGTCCGGCCGGCGGTGAGCCTCGCGCCCGTGTTGTAGAATTCAGGTAAATCAAGCGGCAGAGATTCGTTTTACTTGGATAGCATCCCTCGCGCCGCGGAGTCCGAGGTTCGGGGCCGGCTGCGGCACATGCCCGCCGTGGCCCTGCTCGGGCCGCGGCAGGTCGGCAAGACGACGCTCGCCCGCGCCATCGCCGGCGGACTCGGCCCTGGCGCGCTCTACGTCGATCTGGAACGGCCGGCCGACCGCCGGAAGCTCGATGACGCGGACGCCTATCTGCGGGCCGCGGGTCGCAGGCTCTGCGTCATCGACGAGGTGCAGAGAGCCCCGGGGCTCTTCGAGATCCTGCGCGGGGTGATCGACGACCGGCGCGCCGCCGGAGACCGTGCCGGCCACTTCCTGCTGCTCGGGTCCGCCTCGCTCGACCTCATGCGGCAGGCCTCGGAGAGCCTCGCCGGCCGGATCGCCCACGTGGAGATGGAGGCGGTCGGCGTCCGCGACGCTGCCGCGTCAGGAATCGAGAGCGAGGAGCTGTGGGTCCGCGGCGGGTTTCCGGAGAGTCTGATCGCACCCGGCGACGCCGAGAGCCTGGCGTGGCGCACGGATTTCATCCGGTCGTACCTGGAGCGCGACGTGCCGATGTTCGCTCCCCGCATGCCCGCGGAGACGCTCGGCCGGCTCTGGACCATGCTCGCGCACGAGCAGGGCGCGTCGTTGAACACGGCCCGGCTCGCCTCCGGGCTCGGCGTGTCGGCTCCGGCCGTCGCGCGCTACGTCGATCTGCTCGTGGACCTGTTGCTGGTGCGCCGTCTGCGCCCGTGGGCCGGCAAGGTCGGCAAGCGACTGGTGCGCGCACCGAGGACCTATGTCCGCGACAGCGGGATCGTGCACGCGCTTCTCGGGCTGGGCGAGCTGGACCACCTGCTCGGTCATCCGGTGGCCGGCCCGAGCTGGGAGGGATTCGCTATCGAGAACCTGGTTTCGGCGGCCGGACGCAGCCGCAGTCCCTCCTTCTATCGGACCCAGAACGGCGCCGAGATCGACCTCGTGATCGAGCGGGGCGGAGCCGTCGAGATGGTTATCGAGATCAAGCGGTCTCCCGCGGCGCCGCTGTCGCGCGGGTTCCACGCGGCCTGTGACGTGCTCCAGCCCAGGGAGAAGTACCTGGTGCACGGCGGGACCGATCTCTGGCCGCGACCCAACGGCGTGACGGCCGTCGGCCTGCTGGAACTGGCGGAGCACATGGTGGCGACGCGCTGACCGCGCGGCGCAGCCCGACGCGGTTCCGAGGCGGCTGTACTACTGGAAGGCGTAACGGATCCGCACGCCCGCCCGCCGCGGGGCGAGCACGTTGGCGAAGTAGCGGCGCGACCGGAAACCGTCCTCGGTGAGGTCGATGAGGTCCGGCGTCTGGCGCACGCCGGTCACCGCGTACTCGTCGAGCAGGTTCTCGGCGTAGAACGTCAGCGTCCAAGCGTCCTTCGTAACCGAGGCGGACAGGTTGTGAAGGTCGTAGGCGGGCAGCGCCTCGCCCCCGGCGCGCATCCCGATCCGCGTGAGCACGTCGCCCACATAGCTGTAGCCGTAGTGCAGATTGAACGCGACGTTGCCGCCGAGCAGCGTCGCGTAGGAAGCGAGCAGGCTTCCCTGCTGCCGCGGGGTCCCCGACAGGCGGTCGCCCTCGAAGGCGTCGGCGCCACCGTCGAGCAGGCCGGGCGAGTCCACGCTGAGCTGCGCACGTGTAAACGACCACGACCCGCGGAGGCGCAGCGCGTTCGTCAGGCCGACCGCCGACGCCAGCTCCACCCCGCGGCTGACGGCTCCGCCGCCATTGAGCGTGATCGGCTCGGCGCTGAACGGGGTGAGACCGGCCACCTGGATGTCCGTCCAGTCGACGTGGAAGAGGGTGCCGCTGAAGGTGACCCGTTCGTTGTCCCACGAGCGCCGCAGTCCCACTTCGTAGTTGGTCGCGGTATCCGTCCGGCCGGATCAGCGCCTGGTCGGCGTAGATGCAGCCCGACTGCGGCGGGTCGTTGGCGGGGTCGGCGTCGGTGAGCAGCGCGAGCCCCTCGTCCGTGCAGACCCGGAAGTTGTTGCCGCCGCCGATGCGGTAGCCCTCCGAACGCGTGAAGTAGACGTTCGTCTCGTCGTCGAGCCGGTAGCTGACGCTGCCCTTGAACAGGACGCCGCTGTCGTCGGACTCGTGGTCGCTGAAGGGCGAGTTGTACATCGGCGTGTACGGGAACTCGGTCAGGTTGCCCGTCGCGATGCCGTAGCCGAACCAGCGCCCGCCGCCCGTCACCCGCCACCGTTCGCCCAGATCGCGGGAAATCTCGCCGAACAGCGCGCGCTCCTCGACCGCCTGCGTGCCCAGGCTGTAGTACTCGACCGGCTCGGACACCGGATTGCCACTCAGGATCGGCGCGACCCCGGAAAACTCCGACAGACCGGGGGCGTACTCGAAGCTCGTCCCGCTGCCGTCGTACCGGTTGAAGAAGACGCCGCCGACCCAGCGCCACGGTCCGTCGCCCGTCGAAACCAGGCGGGTCTCCCAGTTGAGGCGCTCCTCGCGCGAATCCTCTCGCGTGTAGGCGGAGAAGGAGCGGAACCCCGACGTCAGATCGGCGCCCGAAACGCCCGGGTCCAGCGCCTGCGCGCGCGTCAGCGCCGGAAACGTCCCCGGCAGGAGCCCCCCGATCCCGAACGCCTGGATCAGCAGGTCCGTCTGGTCGCGCTGCCCCTGCGCCGAGAAGCGGGAGTAGCCGGCGGCGGAGGTCAGCTCCACCGCCCCGGGCGCCCAGGTCAGCTCCAGGCTCAGCAGCTCGTTCTTCCTGTCGTTCGGCTCCAGGTAGCGGTGCGCGGAGACGTAGCGGCCGGTGTCGAACGAACGCGCGTGGTTGACCTGCCGCGCGCCTACCCGCTGATCCTGCAGGTGGTAGGCGAAGAGCGCGGACAGGTTCGGGGTCGCGTCCCAGAGCAGGGAAAGCCGGGCAGAGAGCGTGTCCTCCGTGTTCGCATCCGGCTCCGAGCCCAGGTTTGCGGCCACCGCCTCCGGATCCGTCAGGTCCGGCTCCGGCTCGGAGACGCCCGGCGTGCGCAGGAGATAGTCGTAGTCGATGAACCCCGGATCGGCGAAGCGGTCCACGGAGCCGCGCAGCGCCAGCTTCCGGGCGACGAGCGGCAGGTTGAAGGTGAGGCCTGCGTCCGACCCGGGGGCGCCGCCGTGCGCCAGCCCGAACAGGTCGCCGCGGACCTCGAGCGTGCGGCGTTCGGTGTCCGGTCGGCGCGGCAGGTAGCGCACCGCACCCGCCAGCGTGCCGGCCCCGTACAGCGTCCCCTGCGGTCCGAGCAGCACCTCCACCCGCTCGATGTCGTGCAGCCGGAGGTCGACCGCCAGCGGGATGTCGCCAAGGTAGGTGGCGACGCCGTTGTTGTAGTTGTTTCCGGCCGCCTCCGACCCGTTCAGTGCGTCGGTGTGCAATCCGCGCACGATCACCGCGTTGCTGCCCCGCGCCCCCTGATCGACCACGGTCAGGCCGGGCGTCCAGCGCGACAGCTCCGTCAGGTTGTCGATGGCGCGCCGCTCGATGTCCGCCCCGGTCACCGCCGAGATGCTCATCGGCACCTGCTGCAGCGGCTGCTCGATGCGGGTCGCGGTCACGACCACCGCGTCGTCGAAGGCGGCCAGCCGCAGGGTGATGTCCGACAGCTCGACGGGATCGGCCGCGACCGCGATGCCGTTCACCGTTGCCTCCCCGAAACCGCTCAGGAAGACGGTCAGCGTGTAGTCGCCCGGTGAGAGGCCGGTGAACGTGAACCGTCCCTCGGCGTCGGTCTGCGCCAGGCGCGGGCCCTCCGGACCGCCGATCAGCGTGACGGTCGCCCCTGGCAGCACGCCGCCGGTCGCATCCGCGACGATTCCGGCGACCTGTCCGGACTGTGCCATGGCCGCCGGCGGAGCGGCGACGGCCACCAAAGCAACAATCAGACCGATTGCTGTTCCGTATCGCAGAATCGACTGTGCTATCAGTGTCACCGGAAGCGAACCACCGCTAGATCGGATCGACGCCGGCGCGCACGCAGAAATACTCCCAGGCGCGGTCGAGGGCAAGCGGCGAAAACTGCGTCGCGCGTGAGAGCTCGACCTCACGATCCGACAAACCTCGTGGCGTCCCGATCGCCATCGCCTGCAGTTGCACCTCGGCATTGACCTTGAGATAGATGGCTGTCATCACGGCCTCCTTGAGCGAATTCGCTGCGACCACGGCGCCGTGTCCACGCATGAGCACGCAGGAGTTGCTACCGAGCGTGGCCGCGAGATCGCGCCCCTGCTCCATCGAACGCACCAGCATGTCCGTCTCGTCGAACCGGGCGGCGATATCCCAGATCGGCACTTCGGATCCGATGACGGACGCGGCGTGCACCATGGGCTCGAGCGCGCGACCCGTGATTCCAAAGGGGAGCAGCGGATAGGCGTGATTGTGCACGACGGCGTTGACATCGCTGCGCGTTTCGTAAATCGCGCCATGAATCATGCGTTCGCCATAGGGCCTGCGATTTCCGGGATCGAGCGAGCGGCCATCCTGCTCGAACCGAATCAGGTCGGCGTACTCGACGAGCTCCGGGCTGCGCGACCGGGCCATGACGTAGCGTCTCGCGTTCTCGGGATCTCGCACGCTGACATGGCCGAAGGCATCGACGATCTCCTCGTGCGCGAGGATGCGGTTGGCAGCGACGAGGCGTCTGAATTCGATTCGCTCCGCGAGCCCGGCCGTGTCTTGTGCGAACGCACGCGCAGCGAAAGGCGCAACCGCAAGCATGCCGAGCGCCGTGCGAACGAATTCACGGCGTACCACGTGTGCGTTCGAAGACATTGCGCTCTCCTCAATTCTCGCCGGTCGCTTCCTTGATGGCGCGCCGCGCCGTGCGGGTGACGATGGTCGTGACCGCTATCGTGGCGGCCAGTCCCAGCGCGACCACGGCGTAGCATCCGGGCCCCCGTTCGGGTCCGGCGTTGCCGGCCAGGCGCACGATGTCGCCCGCCACGAAGCCGGAATAGGTATAGAGAAGCGAGCCGGGCAGCATCCCGATCGAGGCCGCCACGTAGTCGGTGAAGCGGACGTTCGTCAGGCCGAGGCCGTAGTTCAGCATGTTGAACGGGAAGACCGGTGACAGGCGCAGCAGGACGACGATCTTGAATCCCTCGCGGCCGACGGCGCGATCGATGGCGGCGAACCGTGGATTGCCGGCCACCCGCTGTGCGATGGCCTCGCGGGCGACGAAGCGGGCGAGCAGGAACGCGAGCGAGGCGCCGGTCGTGGCGCCGATCATGACGTAGATCACGCCCTGTCCGAGCCCGAAGATGGCGCCCGCCGCCAGCGTCAGCACCGACCCTGGAATGAACGCCACGGTCGCGACCACGTAGCCCAGCATGAAGACGATCGGCCCCAGCGTCCCGAGACCCTCGACCCATTCGACGAACCGGTCGAGAAAGACGCCGAACTCCCGGCCCAGCGCGACCAGTGCGATGATGGCGACGACGCCCACGAGGACGCGGGCGATCGGAAGGCGGTTCTGGGTCGATTCTTCTGTGCTCATCGGTGGTGAATCGTACCATCCGCCGGCGTTGCACGGAAGACGCTGCGCCGCCGAGCCGGCGCGCACGGCGCATCTCCGCCGCCGGCGTCCAGCGAGGGTACCGGCCGGAAGCGATGCGACAACAGTCTGAACGTACGGACCTCATCTTCGAGCGCCGCGGACAACTGCCCGGCCACCCGAACGGCATGCGGTTCGTCGCGCGGGGGGGGAGGCGACGGGATTCTCGACGAACGGATCTACTACTCCGTCGGCGGCGGCTTCGTGGCGGGCGCCGATGAAGCGGGGCGGCCCGCGCCGGTCGAGCGCGACACGCCGGTCCCCCTCCCGTTCTCCACCGGTGAAGAGCTGCTGGCGCTGTGCGCGGGCCACGGACTGGCGATCAGCGCGGTAATGTCGCGGAACGAGTGCGCGTGGCGCCCCGAAGCCGCGGTGCGCGCCGGCCTGCTGGCGATCTGGGAGGCGATGCAGCGGTGTGTCCGGCGGGGCTGTGAGCGCGAGGGCGAGCTGCCGGGACTCCGGGTGCCGCGGCGCGCGTCGAAGCTCTACCGGCAGTTGGCCGGGCAGCAGGGCGAGGTGGGCTCGTCCTGCTCGATGGCTGCCGCCGGACTGACGGAGGTGCTCGGCGGCTCGCCGGCGCAGGTCGAGAACGCGGCGGAGATCGCCATGGAGCACAACCTGGGCCTCACCTGCGACCCGATGGGCGGACTGGTGCAGATCCCCTGCATCGAGCGCAACGCCATGGGCGCGGTGAAGGCGATCAACGCGTCGCGCCTGGCCCTGCGCGGCAGCGGCGAGCACGTGGTCTCGCTGGACAAGGTGATACGGACGATGCGCGACACCGGCCGCGACATGCAGGAGAAGTACAAGGAGACCTCGCGCGGCGGCCTCGCGACGCACGTGGTGCACGTGCCGGTCAACGTGATCGAGTGCTGACTAGGGCGTGTTAACACTATTGGCCGGATCGTGGTATCGTTCCTGGATGGAGCTCACCGAAACGCAGTACGCACCCATCGCGTCCTGTCTCCCGCGACAGCGTGGCAATGTCAGCATGCCCAATCTGCAGGTGCTCAACGCGATCCTGTACGTCGCCGAGCAGGGGTGCAAGTGGCGAGGGTTGCCGAGGCGCTTTGGGAACTGGCACACGATCTACACCCGCATGAATCGTTGGTCCAAGAACGGGGTGCTCGACCGGGTCTTCGAACACCTGCAACGCGCCCAGTTGATCCGCATCAAGTTGGAGGCGGTGTCGCTGGACAGCACCATCGTCAAGGTCCATCCCGCCGGCACGGGGGCTCGAAAAAAAACGGCCCCCAAGCCATCGGCAAATCCCGGGGCGGGTGGACCACCAAGATTCATCTGGTTGCCGCGGATGCTCGAATGGCATTGACGTTTGCGCTCTCGCCCGGCCAAGCCCACGACGGCCCGGAGGGCCGGAAGCTCCTGACCAGCCTGGGGCCGCAAGATGCCGAATTGGCCTTGGTGATGGACCGCGCGTACCAGGGCGACGAAACCCGCCAACTGGCGCTGGACCTCGGATTCACACCAGTGGTGCCGCCGATCAAGACCCGGACGGACCCGTGGGAGTACGACCGGGAGATGTACAAGCGACGCAACGAAGTCGAGCGTCTGTTCCGCCGACTGAAGGGCTATCGCCGGATCTTCTCCCGATTCGAGAAGCTGGATGTGATGTTCATCGGCTTCATCCACTTCGTGCTCATGTTCGACGCGCTGAGGCAGTGTTAACAGGCCCTAATTGGACCGGTCTGCAATGTTCGATCTGGGCGGCCGTTCTGCGGAATGGGTTATCGTCCGGACACGAACTATGGCACGGTTACTCTTCGACGAGCCGGATCCGGACCAGCATATCCGTGCCGCCGCGTTCGACGCCATCGAGAAGCTGTCGCGACGCTGGTCGGGGAGGGTGCCCTGGAGGGCGATCGCGGAAGGCTTCTCGGTGGGCGGTCAGAGAGTACTGTTCGCCAATCGGCCCAAGGGGATCTTCAAGCCGAAGCAGATGATCGCCGCGCTCAGTATCAAGACGGGTGTGCCGCGGCAGGGTCGGCCGACCTGGTACCGCGACCAGGAGATCGATTCGGCGGGTCTGGACGCCGCCACCGGGCTGCTGCGCTACGACCTCGCGCGCGGCGGCCTTGACGATCCGACCAACCGCTCGCTCCGCGAGGCGTGGGTGCGGAAGGCGCCGTTGATTTACTTCATGGGCACCACCGAGGCGGTCTTCCGGCCGATATTCCCGGTTTGGATTGCGGACTTCAGATTGGATGCGGGCGAGACTGGTTGTGCGCTCGTGGCGACGGACGATTTCGAGCTCGTCGACAGCAAGCCGGCGACCGTCGCACGAGAGGAGGTCGAAGCCTCGTACTCCGCGACCACGACGTACCGTCGCAACCACCAGGGGTGGTTCAGCGCGCTCACCAAAGCGGCTTACCAGTGGAAGTGCGCTTTCAGCGGATTGCCGGTACGCGCGCTGCTGGTCGGTGCGCACATCGTGCCGGACGCGGAGGGAGGACCACCGTCGGTTCGGAACGGGATCTGCATGTCGGCGCTGCACCATGTCGCCTTCGATTTACACCTCATCGGCGTCGACCCCGACTACCGGGTCTACGTGTCGTCACAGCTACGGGACAAGAGGGACGGGGCGTTGCTGGAGGGGCTCAAGGGCCTCGACGGCACAAGACTCAGGCTTCCGGAGGATCGGGGCGACTGGCCGATGCGCGACTACCTCGAGCGGCGTTTCGCGCGCTATCGGGAGACCCTGCAATAGAGGAGTCACTCTTCGCGGTGCCGGCGACCGTCCCTGTGCGGCCGGAGCGCGGTCTGCCCTCCCTGGTGGCCCGCTATACTCGCCCGGTGACCCGCACCTACGTCGCGGTCGTTGTCGTGCAGGTCGTGGTGCTCGCGGCACTCTGGCTCCTCTCGCGGCATTTCGCCGCGTGAGCACGTGTTCCGATGGGGACTTCGGGAGAATCCCCGAGCCGCGCGCACTGCGGTCGACGATGGAAGTGAAGCCCGCTCCGCTGACGATGGCTGCGTCCCGCCCACGGCCCCGCGGGCTATCCTATAGATCGATGGAAGGAGGAGTGCCGAGCCGCTTGGTCGTGGATCGCCGGAGCGCCATTGAGGCTCTCTGTTCGCGTTTCCACGTCCGGCGGCTCGATCTGTTCGGCTCAGCGGCGACTGGTCGCTTCCACTCACGCGAGAGCGACCTCGACTTTCTGGTCGAGTTCCAGCCGCTGCCCGTCGGCGGGTATTCGGACTGCTATTTCGGCCTGCACGAGGCGCTCGAACGGCTCTTCGGCCGTCGTGTCGACCTCATCGTCGCTTCGGCCATCAAGAATCCCTATTTCCGGCAGTCCGTCGAGCAGACCAGGGCGCTGCTCTATGCGGCTTGAGGCCAGGAAACGTCTGTTCGACATCCGAAGCGCCGTCGAGCTGCTGACGGAATTCACTGCCGGCAAGACCTTTCGAGACTACCAGCGCGACGCGATGCTCCGGGCCGCCGTGGAACGGGAGTTCGAGATCACCGGTGAAGCCATCGCGCGGCTTGCCGAGCAGGATGTCGATGTTGCGGCCCGAATCAGCGATTATCATCGCATCATCGCTTTTCGCAACATGTTGATTCATGGCTACGCGAGCGTGGACGACCGGCTCGTCTGGGACGTGGTGGAGGCCAAGCTGCCGGTACTCCGCCGCGAGGTCGACGCCTTGTTGGGAGAGAGTTGACGCCGCTGGCGAAAGCGCAAGCCGATGCACCTCATCGACTGGACGATCATCCTCGCCTACCTCGCCTGGGTCCTCTACGACGGCGTGAAGCGCGCCAAGGGGACCGGCGCCGTGGAGGGCTACTTCCTGGCGTCGCGGTCGCTGCCGTGGTGGGCCGTCGGCCTGTCGGTGATGGCGACCCAGATGAGCGCGATCACGTTGGTCGGCACCACCGGGCAGGGCTACGACGACGGCATCCGCTTCGTGCAGTTCTACTTCGGGCTGCCGCTGGCGATGATCATCCTGTCGGTGACGCTCGTGCCGTTCTTCCACCGGGCGCGGGTGTTCACGGCCTACGAGTACCTGGAGCGGCGCTTCGATGCCCGGACACGCGTGCTGACGAGCCTTCTGTTCCTGGTGTCGCGCGGCCTCGGCGCGGGCGTGATCATTGCGGCGCCGGCCGTCATCCTCTCCATCGTGCTCGGCTGGAGCTTGCCCCTCACCGTCCTGGCCATCGGCATCCCGACGACGCTCTACACGATGCTGGGCGGCGTACAGGCGGTGACCTGGGCCGACGTCAAGCAGATGGTGGTGATCATGGTCGGGGTGACCGCCGCGGTGACCGCCCTGATCCTCGGCCTGCCCGACGACATGAGCCTCGAGCCGGTGCTGCACGTCGCGGGCGCCACCGGCCGGCTGCAGGCGATCGACTTCACCTTCGATCTGAACGAGACCTACACCTTCTGGTCGGGCCTCATCGGCGGGTTGTTCCTGATGCTCGGCTACTTCGGCTGCGATCAGAGCCAGGTCCAGCGCTACCTGACCGCCAAGTCGGTGGACGCCGGCCGGCAGTCGCTGCTGATGAGCGCGTTCGCCAAGATCCCGTTGCAGGTGCTGATCCTGACGATGGGGGTGCTCGTCTTCTGCTTCTACCTGTTCACCGAGCCGCCGATGCTCTTCAACACGTCGCACGAAGCGGCGGTCGAGGCGAGCGGGCGGGCGGGCGAGTACCGGGGGCTCGACGACGAGTTCCGGGCCGCGCACGCCGACCGGCGCGCCGATGCGGCGGCGGTGGTTGAGGCGCGGCAGGCGGGCGACGCCGAAGGGACGCGGTCGGCCACCGCGGCGTTCGTCGAGAGCGACCGGCGCGTGGGCGACGTCCGGGAGCGTGCGCGGAGCCTGGTGCGCGACGTGACGGGCGACGCCGCCTACACCGACGTCAACTACGTCTTTCCCACGTTCATCACGACCCACCTCCCGGTCGGTCTCGTCGGGCTGCTGATAGCGGCGATCTTCGCGGCGGCGATGTCGAGCATCGCGGCCGAGCTCAACGCGCTGTCGGCGGCCAGCACCATCGACTTCTACCGCCGCCACTTCCGGCCCGGCGCCTCCGACGCGCACTACCTCCGGGTGTCCAAGCTGGCCACCGGCTTCTGGGGACTCTTCGCGGCGGTCACCGCGCTCTACGCCGCCAACCTCGGCTCGCTGATCGAGGTGGTCAACCGTTTCGGCTCCTTCTTCTACGGCTCCCTGCTCGGGGTCTTCGTTCTCGCGGTCGGCATGCGCCGCTCCACTGCCGGCGGGGCGTTCTGGGGGCTCATCGGCGGCATGGCGTCGGTCGCCGTGGTGGCGACGCTCACCGACGTCTCGTTCATGTGGCACAACCTGGTCGGCGTCGCCGCCGTCTGCCTCATCGGCGGCGTGAGCGCTCTCGGCCAGCGAGATTCGTAGCCGGCGACGCCGTTCGGCACCCTCGGATCTCCGGGAGGGCGTGGGTGGCCGATAATTGCATCAGTGAGCACGATCCTCCCGATCAACCTCGATGCACTCCTGCATTGCCGCGGCGTGGAGTCGGAGCGCGTCGAGTTCAAGGCGTCGTGGGATCCGGGCACCACCGGCGTCCAGGTGCTTCGGACGATCTGCGCGTTCGCGAACGACTACCACAACCTGAACGACACGGCTGGGCGTGGAGAGAGCTTGCGCGCACGCTCAACTGGCTGCGGGCGCCGATTCTAGACGGGGAACACTGAATGGACGAGGTCTTCGTCTACTGGGACAACTCGAACATCTTCCACGAGATGCAGCGCCTCGCGGAGGAACGGAATGAGGGACCGGATGCCCGCTACCGGGTGCGCATCCACTTCGACAACCTGCTGCGGCTCGCGTACGCGGACCGGCCGCTACGGAAGGCGTTCGCCGCCGGTTCGATTCCCCCCGAAATGCGTGGGCTCTGGAACCGGATGGAGGCTCGCGGCGTGGAGGTCGCTCTGTTCGATCGCGGTCAACCCGATCGCGGTGAGCAGGAGATGCCCGATCGCCTGCTGCAATTGCGGATGCTCGAGGACGCGCTGGACTTCAACGGAACGCCCGGAATCGTGACGCTGCTCACGGGCGACGGAGCGGGTTACCTCGAAGGCGCCGGGTTCCACCGGACGCTGGAGCGTATGCACCGACGCGCCTGGAGGGTCGAAATCCTGTCGTGGAAGCACTCGTGCAACCAGCGGATGCGGCGCTGGGCGGAGGAGAACGGCGTGTTCGTCGCGCTCGACGACTTCTACGAGTCCATCACTTTCCTGGAGCCGTCGAAGCCCGGCTACCAGCTCGCGATGGGCCGCAGGCAGGCGCCGTTGGATCTCACGCAACGGCCGACAGTGTAGGGCGTCCTCTTTCTCTCGGTTACGGCCGCGTCTCCCGCAGGATCTCCTGTAGCACCGGAATGTCCTCCGCCGCGGGCGAGGCGGACGGCAGCGACTCCAGGTAGGCGTAGATGTCGGCCAGCTTCCGATCGGATACCTCCGCCTGCCGGTACGGCGGCATCCGCCGGGGATTCGGCGGGTTCCGCAGGTACGCGATGAACCGGTCCTGCCGGAGGCGGGGCGGGTTCAGCCGCGGTCCCCGGCCGGTCTCCCCGGTGTAGCCGTGGCAGCCGTAGCAGGTGTAGTCCGTGAAGAGCGCCGCGCCGCGCTCGGCGTCGCCATCAAGGGCCGCGGGATCCTGTGCGGCCGGCGCGCCCGTGCCGGAGCCGGCGATCGAGGGCACTACGCCGGCGGCCAGCAGGAGCCCGACGAGTGCGACTGCTACCAGGCGCGAGGGACGCGGTTCTCCGCTCGTCATCTCATCTCGATTCTCCTCACCGCGGTTGGCTCACGACGTCGATCAGGGCCGGCTCGCCCGCCTTGACCCGCTCGACGCCGCGCCGGAGCGCCGGTCCGAGGTCGGCCGGGTGCTCGATGGGGCCCTCCGCGTGCATGCCGTAGGCCCGCGCCATCTGCGCGTAGTCGATGTTCGGATCGGTGATCGTCGTGCCGATCGCGGCGCGATCCACGCCGCGGTTGCGCGCGGCGCACTGCTGCTGGAGGTACATGACCTCCTGGTGGTAGCCGCGGTTGTTGTGGACGATGGTCAGCAGCGGAATCCGGTGATGCACCGCCGTCCATAGCGCCCCCGGCGCGTAGTTCAGGTCGCCGTCGCCGTTGATGTTGATCGTGATTCGCCCGTGCTCCCGGTTGGCGAGCGCCGCGCCGACGGAGGCCGGGAGGGAGTAGCCGATGCCCCCGCCGCCCTGCGCGCCGATGGCGTGGTAGGAACGCTGCATGTCCCAGAGCCGACCCGGCCACCCGCCGATGAATCCCTGCGGGGACGAGAAGGACCAGTCCGCGTCCTTGATCAGCGGCCACAGCTCGGCGGCGATGCGGGCCACGCTGACCGGGCTGGCGTCCCAGCCGTAGCGCGCGTTGCGGATGTCGCGACGGCGGCGCTCGGCGTGGGCCGCGGCGATGGCGGCGCCCCGCTCCTCGAAGAGCCGCCGCCGGTCGTCGGTCACCAGCCGCCGGACCTCCTCGATCAGCGCCGGCAGGGTGGCCTGTGCGTCGGCCGCCACCAGCAGGTCCGCCGTACCCGAGCCGGCCCCGTTGATGTTGAAGTTGCTGCTGACGAGGAACTCGGCCGAGCTGATCGTGATCGTCCGGACGCCCGAACCCCCGGCGCCCGATCCCCGCCGGCCGACCGGCTCGAGGTTCAGGATGACGTCCGGTTGTCCGGTCCCGGTCCCGGCCAGCGGATGGCGGGATGGGAAGTTGAGTCGTGCCCGGCCGCCGTCGACCGCAACCTGCAGCAGCTCCGCGAGCTCCACGAGGCGGTCGATGCCCTCCTGCGTGCGCGCCGCCAGGCCGGCGGTGATGCGGGGATTCTCGGCGTCCACCAGCATCCGCGCGATCTCTTCGACCGACCCGGAATCCGCGCTCGGAAACCGCGGCCGCGAGATCGGCGGTACCCGCGGCGCGCCTTCCATTCGAGCCTTCTGGAGCCTCGCATCCAGCACGACGAGCACCGGGGCCATCGGCGGCGTCGTGGCGACCCGATACGCCCGCACCGCGGATCGCCCGAGCTCTTCCAGCGTGTCGGGCTGGTGGTCCCATTTGATGAAGTCCCGCACCAGCGCCGCCAAGTCGGTCGCGTTGTGGGCCGGCACGGGACCGGCGTAGTCGAGCCCCGCCATCAGGTAGACGGGCACCCGGTCGCAGTAGGCGTTGTAGATCGCCATCGAGGCGTGCTGGATGCCGACCGTGCCGTGCAGCAGCGCCATCATCGGCTTGCCGGCGACCTTGGCGTAGCCGTGGGCCATCCCCACCGCCGACTCCTCGTGCAGGCAGGTCAGGAACTCGGGCCTCCGGTTGCCGCCGTGGTTGACGATCGATTCCTGCAGTCCCTCGAAGCTCGACCCGCAGTTCGAGGCGCAGTACTCGATATCGAGCGCCCGCAGCACGTCCACCATGTAGTCCGAGCCGGGATGCTCCACGATGTAGGCGTCGACCGCTCGCGAGGGGGGCGGCGCCTGCGTCTCGCGGGCGAGCTGTGCCGCGGTCGGAGCCGGGGCCGCCGGATGCGCCGGGGCCGCCGGTTCGGCGCCGGCCGCCCGGCCCGTCAGCGCCGCTGCACCGGCCGCCGCGCCGGCCGCCGCCCCCTTCAGGAAACCGCGCCGGCCGACCGCCGCCGCCTTCGGATTCGCTGCGTTCTTTTTCATGGCTCGGTCTCCGCCTTGCATTGCCCCGGTCCAGCCGCAATAGTAGAGCAATCATCAGCGAATCTCATCCTGGCAGGACGATCCCATGAGAGCCGGATTCCTCGCGACTGTCTGCGTTGCGGCGTTCACGGCGGGTGTCTGGGCGCAGACGGCAGAACCGGGCGGTTCGCGCTCGACCCCCGTCGCCGGCATGTCGCGCGAGGCTGCGCGCGGCCTGCTCGACCGGTACTGCGTGCGCTGCCACAACCAGCGGGCCGCGGTGGGCCGGGATACCGGTGTCATGTGGGACACTGTCGATCTGGCCCGCGTCGCCGATCACGCCGAGGTCCTGGAACGGGGCGTGCGGCGGCTGCGGGCCGGCCTGATGCCGCCGTCCGGCTCGCCGCGTCCGGACCCGGAGGTCTACGCCGCGCTGACCGGGTGGCTCGAGGCCGAGCTTGACCGCCACGCGGTCCGCCGCCTCCCGCCGCCGGGCCTCCATCGCCTGAACCGCACCGAGTACGCCAACGTCGTGCGCGATCTGCTGGCGGTCGAGGTGGACGCCGCGCGGCTTCTGCCCGCGGACGATTCGAGCCGGGGATTCGACAACCAGGCCGGCACGCTGAGCCTGTCGCCGGCGCTGCTCGAGGCCTACCTGTCGGCGGCGGCCCGCATCGCCCGGCTGGCCGTCGGCAACGTCGCGGCGCCGTCCCAGGCCGTCTATCGCGTCGCGGAGGATGCGACGCAGGACTACCACGTCGACGGGCTGCCGTTCGGAACCCGCGGCGGACTCAACGTGAGGCATCTGTTTCCCGCCGACGGCGAGTACGCCCTCCGGGTGGTGCCGGTGAACATGGGCAATATGGGCAACACCCGGCCCTTCGGAGAGGTTCGCGGGGAGCAGCTCGAGATCCTCCTCGACGGCGAGCGCGTCGCGCTGATCGACTGGGACGAGGCGCTGGGGGTGGGAGGAGCCCGCCGCGGAGCACGCGAGCTGGCGATCGATCTCCGCCTCCCGGTCGAGGCCGGCCCGCACACGGTCGGCGTCACGTTCCTTGCCACCAACCTGGCTCCCAGCCTCGATCTGAACGACGCCTTCCTGCGCAGCACCATCGAGACCGGCGGGCTGCCGGGCTTCACGTTCTATCCGCACGTCGGCAGTCTCCGCGTCGACGGCCCGTACGGCGCCGCCGGGGCCGGCGACACGCCGAGCCGCCGCCGGATCTTCGTCTGCCGGCCGACCGGCCCGGCCGATGAGGAGCGCTGCGCCGGTCGGATCCTGTCGGCGCTCGTGCGCCGCGCCTATCGGCAGCCGGTCGCCGCCGCGGACCTCGACACGGTGCTGGGCTTCTACCGGCTGGGCCGCGAGAGCGGAGACTTCGAAGACGGCATCGAGATGGGTCTCCAGCGGATTCTCACCGACCCGCGCTTCATCTACCGGGTCGAGGTCGAGCCGCCCGGCCTGGCCCCTGGCGACGCCCATCCGATCAGCGACCTGGAGCTGGCCTCGCGGCTCGCGTTCTTTCTGTGGAGCAGCGGTCCGGACGATGCCCTGCTCGATCTCGCGGAGCAGGGCCGCCTGCGCGAGCCCGCGGTGCTGGAGGGGCAGGTCCGGCGGATGCTGGCCGACCCGCGGTCGGCGGCGCTGGCGGGCAACTTCGCCGGCCAGTGGCTGACCCTGCGGGGTCTCGAGAGCCAGGTCCCGGTCGTCGAGCGGTTTCCCGATTTCGACGACAACCTCCGGCAGGCGCTCCGCCGCGAGACGGAGCTGTTCTTCGCGAGCCTCGTGGCGGAGGATCGCTCCGTGCTCGATCTGCTGACGGCCGACTACACGTTCGTCAACGAGCGGCTGGCCCGGCACTACGGCATCCCGAATGTCTACGGCAGCCGGTTCCGGCGGGTCGCACTCGGCGACGCGCACGCCGAACGGCGGGGGCTGCTGGGCAAGGGGGGCATTCTGACCGTCTCGTCGCAGCCCGGCCGCACGTCGCCGGTGCAGCGGGGCAAGTGGGTGCTGCAGAACCTGCTGGGCGTGCAGCCGCCCGATCCGCCGCCCGACGTGCCCGATCTGCCGCCGCCGCCGGATGATCCTGCCGGCAATGCCCGCGAGCCCTCCATGCGCGCGAAGATGGAGCAGCACCGCGGGAACCCGGCCTGCGCGGCGTGCCACCGGTTGATGGACCCGATCGGGTTCGCGCTGGAGAACTTCGACGCCATCGGCCGCTGGCGCACGGACGAGCTCGGCACCCCGATCGACGCCTCGGACGTGCTGTACGACGGGCGCGCCGTCGACGGTCCGGCCGGTCTCAGAGCGTTCCTGCTCCGCTACGCGGATCAGTTCGTGCTCACCGTGACCGAGAAGCTGCTGACCTATGCCCTCGGCCGCGGGGTCGAGCACCACGACATGCCGGCCGTGCGGTCAATCGTGCGGGAGGCGGCGGCCGACGACTACCGCTTCACGACACTGGTGATGGGTGTGGTGCGCAGCGATGCGTTCCAGATGAACATGAAGGTAGGCGACGCCGCGCCCGCGGCACAGTAGCAGGGAGGCTGAGGATGTTCATCGCGAAGCGGCACCTGCCGCGCCGGACGTTTCTGCGGGGAATGGGGGCGACGGTCGCGTTGCCGCTGCTCGAGTCGATGGCGCCGGCCGCCACGCTGTTGCACGCCGCCGCCCCGGCGCCGACCCGCTTCACCGGGATCTTCGTTCCGCACGGCGCCGCACCCGGCTTCTGGATTCCCGACGCGGTGGGCCGGGACTTCGCGTATCCGTACATCTGGGAGCCGCTCGAGCGGTTCCGCAACCAGGTGGTGATCACGAGCGGACTCTGGTCCCGGTCGGCAGAGTCGCCGCCGGGGGTGACCGGCGCCGATCATTTCGTGGCGGCCGCGTATCTGTGCGCCGAGAAGCCGAAGAAGACGACCGGTGCGGACATCGACGCCGGGACCACCATCGACCAGCGGATCGCGCGGCGGGTCGGTCAGGACACGCTGCTGCCGTCGCTGCAGCTTGCGGTCGAGGATCCGGGCGCCAACTCGAGCAACTGCGGCGAGGGCTACAGTTGCGCCTACACCAATTCCATCTCGTGGCAGACTCCGACCCGGCCGCTGCCGATGGAGATCAACCCGCAGGTGGTGTTCGAACGGATGTTCGGCGACGGGAGCACCGCGGAAGAGCGTTTCCGGCGGCGCGAGCGGCAACGCAGCATCCTCGACTCGGTCACCGAGAGCCTGGCGCGCCTGCGGGTAGACGTCGGCGCCGGGGACCGCATCCGGCTGGATCAATACCTGACCGACGTGCGCGAGATCGAGCGGCGGCTGGAGATCGCGGCCCGCGCGTCTGTCGAGATCCCCGACGTGGCCGTGCCGTACGGCGTGCCGGGGTCGTTCGACGAGCACATCAAGCTGCAGTTCGACCTTCTGGCGCTGGCGTTTCAGGCGGACATCACCCGCGTCTCGACGCTTCTCTACGCCCGCGACCTCACCGGCCGCGTCTATCCCGAGAGCGGCACCAGCGTGAGCTTCCACGGGGCGTCGCATCACGCCGAAGAGCCGAGCCGGGTGCGGGAGTACGCCAAGCTCAACCGCTATCACGTCGAGACGTTGGCGTATTTCGTCGAGAAGCTGCGGTCGATTCCCGACGGCGACGGCACGCTGCTGGACCACACGCTCGTGCTCTACGGTTCCAACATGGGGAACTCGAATCAGCATCTGCACTACGACGTGCCGCACCTGCTGATCGGCGGCGCCTCGGGGCGGCTCGAAGGCGGGCGGCACCTGGCCTATCCCCAGCGCAGCGTGACGACCGGGAACCTGTTGCTGAGCATCATGGACATGTTCGACGTGCACCACGACCGCATCGGCGACAGCACGGGCCGGCTGGTGGGGCTGTAGCGCGCGACGGCAGGCGCCGTAAACGGAGCAGGGCTTCGAGTTGGCAACGATACGAACGGCGAAAGAGGCTGATCATGCGCCTGCGACGATTCCTTCCCCTGCCGGCGATGCTGGCGATTCTGCTGTCGTCCGTTCCGGGCTCGTCCGCGCCGGCGGCCGACACGCCGCTGATCGAGGCCGTTCGCGGCGGCGATGGCGCGGCCGTGCGTACGCTCCTCGACCGGGGCGCCGACGCCGGCGGGCGGGCGGCGGACGGTGCTACCGCGCTCCACTGGGCCGCGTATCGCGACGACCTGGCGATTGCGGAGCTGCTGATCGCCGCGGGCGCCGACGTCACGGCGAGGAACCGGGCCGGCGTCACACCCCTGTCGCTCGCCTGCGCCGGGGCGGGCGCGGCGCTGGTGGCGCGGCTGATCGAGGCCGGCGCCGACCCGAACGAGCGGCTGCCCGGCGGCGAGACGCCGCTGATGCTGGCGGCGCGGACCGGCCGGGTCGAGGTGCTGGCCACGCTGCTGGACCGCGGGGCGGCCGTGGACGCCGCCGAGGAACTGCGCGGCACGACGGCCTTGATGTGGGCCGCGGCGAACGGGCGTCCGGAGGCCGTGCGCCTGCTCGTCGAGCGCGGAGCGGACGTTGCCGCCCGCTCGAAGGCGGTCCCGATGGGCCGGGGGCCGTATCTGGCCCCGATCGCGCGGGATCGCATCGAGGACGCCCGGCGCGGCGTGGGGCAGGCGGGCGCGCCGGCCCGCACCGCGGATCTGAGCGATGTGCCGCCGCCGACCCGTCCGGTCGGGGATGCGCCCGGCGGCGACTCCGCCGGCGCGCCGGCCGGGGTGGCGCGGACCGGCAGCGAGCCGTCCAGTGCACCGCCCGGCGGCGCAGCGCGCCGCGCAGCGGCCGGCGCAGGCGTCGCCCCGCCGCCGTCAGCGCCCCGCCCGCGCCCCGCTCGCCCGCTCACCGGCGGTCTGACGGCGCTGGTCTTCGCGGCCCGGCAGGGCGACGTCGAGTCCGCGCAGGCGCTGCTCGCCGCCGGGGCCGACGTGAACCAGACCACCGAGTTTGGCTGGACACCGCTGCTGGCCGCGGTCCACAACCGGCACTACCGGCTCGCGATGCGGTTTCTCGAGCGCGGGGCGGACCCGAACATCGCCAACGAGGGCGGCTGGACGCCACTTTATCTCGCGACCGACAACCGCAACATCGAGGCCGGGGACTACCCGACCCGCCGGCCCGACCTCGACCACCTGGAATTGATCGCGGCGCTCCTGACCCGGGGCGCGGACCCGAACGCGCGGATGGCGTCGAGCACCGAGACCCGGACCATCTTCACCCACCAGTGGCTGTACGAGCCGGGCGCCACGCCGTTCCTGCGCGCCGCCCAGTCCGGCGACCTCACCCTGCTGCGGCTGCTGCTCGAGCACGGCGCGGACCCCTCCATCGCGACCACCAACCGCACGACACCCCTGATGGTGGCGTCCGGGATCGGCTGGGTCGAAGGCGTGACCTACGAATGGTCCCGGGAAGACACCCTCGACACGGTGCGGCTGCTGATCGAGGTCGGCGCGGACGTGAACGCGGTGGACGACGACGGCCGCACCGCCCTGCACGGCGCGGCGCACAAGGGCCGTAACGACATCGTGCGCGTTCTGGTCGACCACGGCGCCGACCTCGCCGCGCGCGACTACGGCAGCCGCGACAGCATCCACGCGCTGGCCGGCGTCACCTGGCAGGCGCTCGACTACGCCGACGGCCTCGTCCGCATCGGGGTCCAGTCGTCCATCGCGCATCCCGAGACCGCCGCGCTGCTGCGGGAGCTGATGACCGCGGCGGGGCTGCCGGTCCCGCCCGCGGACCGCACGCTGGATTCCATCTGCGTGACTGCGGCCTGCCAGTAGGCCGCCCGCCGCCGCGGGTGCCGTCTTTTGCCCGCGAGTTGGCCGGAATCGGCCGGTCGCGCTCACCGGCGCCGAGGCGCCGCCCCGCATCAGCGGTCCGTAGAGCGCGTTCACAATCCGGCTCCGCCAATCGATAATGTGCTGGTGCTGGAAGCCGCCGCCGGAGACATCCGGATCGCCTCAAAGGCCGACGCGCCCGCGATCGCCAGGGTGATCAACGACGCGTTCATCGTCGAGGCGTCCTTCATGATCGGTGATCGGACGAGCGCCGACGAGATTGTCGAGCTCATGGAAGCGGGTGAGTTCCTGGTGACGGGGGACACGGCCGGCGCGCTGACGGGCTGCGTCTACCTGACGTGTGCCGGCGAGCGTGCCTACTTCGGCATGCTGTCGATCGACCCGCCCCGGCAGGAGAGCGGGCTCGGCCGCCGGCTGATCGACGCGGTGGAGACGCTTGCGAGCGAGCGCGGATGCCGCTTCATGGACATTCACATCGTGAACCTGCGCGAGGAGCTGGCCGGATACTACGGACGCCTGGGTTACGCCGCACGGGGCACGTTGCCGTTCTCCCATCCCCGCCGCGCGAGCCGTCCGTGTCATTTCATCGTGATGACAAAGACTCTCGCGCCCTTCGCAGCAGGCGCGCGTCCTGCATTCTGAAATCTCTGGCCACGTGATCGGTGCGGCCGGTCCGGCCTACAACAACCCGACCAGCGGCCCGATGACGATCAGCAGCGCCGTCATCAGTACGACCCAGACCGCGCTGATCACCAGGCCCGGCGACAGCATGTCGAACATCCGGTAGTAGCCCCGGCTGTAGGTGACCAGCGGCACCGCATCGAGCGGCAGCAGGAACGCGCACGACGCCGTGAAGATGACCGGCAGCGCGTAGAGGGCCGGATTCACGCCGGCGGCGGCGCCGAGCACCATGATCGGCGGGATCATCACCGCGTTGATCACGGGGGCAATCGGCAGCATCAGGTGGATGACGACGGTGAAGGCGCTGATCGCGGCGATGAGCGCCACGGCGTTCCAATCCGCGAGGCCGCCGAGGGCCGACTCCGCCAGCCACGTCGCCAGACCGGTCCGCGAGGACGCCTGGCCCAGCGACGTCACGCCGCCGATGACCATCAGGGTGTCCCAGCCGGTGGCCTGCTGGACCTCCTTCCAGGTGAAGAGGCCGATGCCGGGCAGGAACATCGCCACCGCGCCGACGACGGCCACGAGGAACGTGTCGAATACCGGCAGCCAGGTGCTCGCGATCCAGAGGGTGATCATCGTGCCCATGATGGCGATGACCTTCCACTCGTCACGGCTCACGGCTCCGATCCGGCGCCGCTCGTCGTGAATCTCCTCCAGGTCGCCGATGGAGGCGATCTCGGGTGGGAAGAATTTCAGCAGCACCCAGGCGGCGAGCGGGAGCAGGATGGCCACCATCGGGATGCCGATCGCCATCCAGTGCAGGAACGGCACGCGCTCGCCGCCCGCCTGCTCGATCATGACCAGACCGAGCAGGTTGATGGAGCTGCCGGCGGGCGTGCCGACGCCGCCGATCAACGCCGCGATGGGGATGCCGATCATCACCGCCCGGCCGAAGCGCGACCCGGGCCGCAGCCCCAGCTTGTCGAGGATGCCGACCGCGATGGCCATGAAGATGGCGGCGGCGGGCACGTCGGAGACGACCATCGAGATCATGCCGGTGCCGATCATGAACACGTACACCGCTCGCGTGGCGTCGGTGCCCGCCTGCGCAATCAGCCACAGGGCGAAGCGGCGGGCCAGGCCGGTCTTCACCCAGGCGTAGGCGATGGCGAACATCACCAGCACGAAGAAGAAGACGCTGCTCATGAAGTTGGCCGCCGCCGCGCCGAATATGGCGCCGGGGGTGGGCGGCCGGCCGCTGACCAGCGAGGTCAGCCCGAAGAGCGGCTGCAGGGCCAGGGCCAGCAGCGACGTGACCGCGATCGGCAGCGCCTCGGTGGACCACAGCACGAGCACGCCGGCAAAGAGCGCGGCCAGCCGGTGCGCCTCCGGGGGGAGCCCGTCGGGCGTCGGCAGGATCAGGATGAGACCGGTCAGGGCCGCCGCGCCCAGCAGTCCGGCGGTGGTGACGCGCGACCCTGCGGGACTCGCACCCTGCCCGGTATCGCCGTGCGCCGTCGTGCCCGTGCCCGCGGCTGTCATGACCGGCCCCCGCTCTCGTCGAGAATCTGGCGCGCGATGTTGATGGCGGTCAGGGCCGCCGGGGCCCCGCAATAGATCGCCTGCTGGAGCACGATTTCATTGACGTCGTCCATGGTGAACCCGCCTTCGGCGAGCGCCGCCCGCACGTGTATCCGGTACTGATCCCACTGCTGGAGCGCGATCTGGGTCCCGATCACCAGCACGCGGCGCGTCCTGTGGTCGAGCCCCGGCCGGGTCCAGATCTCGCCCCACGCGTAGCGCGTGATCAGGTCCTGGATCTCGGTGGTGGCGTCGCTCGTGTCGGCGACCGCCCGGTCGACGTAGGCGTCGCCTAGAATCTGCCGCCGGATCGCCATGCCTGCCGCGTGCCGCTTGCTGTCGTCCATTGGCGCCTCACTGTGTCAGGAACTCGATGACCGCCGCGTTGAACGCCCCGGGTTGCTCCACGTTCGCGAGGTGGGCCGCGTCCAGGGCCACCCCGCGGGCGCCGGCGATCCCTTCCCGGATGAGGTCGCCCAGGCTTGGTGGCGTCGCCTCGTCGTGCGTCCCGGTGACGACCAGGGTGGGGGCGGCGATGTGCGGGAGTTCGACGCGCAAGTCCGCGTCCCGCAGGGCCGCGCAGCAGCCGGTGTAGCCCGTGACCGGGCAGGCGGAGACCATGTGTCGAAACCGGTCCACGGTCGGCGGATCGGTGCGGCGAAACCGCTCGGTGAACCACCGTTGCATCGTCGGCTCGGCGAGCGCGGCCATGCCCTGCGTCCGCGCCGCGGCGATCCGCTGCTGCCAGAGCTCCCTCGTGCCGACGCGAGCCCCGGTGTTGGCGGCCACGATGCGATCCACGCGCTCCGGCGCGTGCCGGGCGAGCCAGAGGGCCTCCAGCCCGCCGAGCGAGACGCCGCAGATGTGCGCCCGCTGCGCGCCGGCTGCATCCAGGATCGCCAGCGCGTCGTGTCCGAGCCGGTCCAGCGTGTAGTCGCCGGCCGGTGCGCCGGAGGCGCCGTGCCCCCGGGTGTCGCAGCGGATGACGCGCAGCACGCGCGAGAGGAGGGGGGCCTGCGCGGCCCACAGGTCGGTCGTCGTGCCGAGGGCGTTCAGCAGGAGGAGCGCCGGCGCCTGCTGCGGGCCCTCGACCGAGAACGAAAGCCGGCAGCCGTCAACGTCGACGTGCATCTTCTCCATGGGGGGCGCCGACCCGCTCGACGACCCGGTCGATGTAGGTGCTGGTGGCACCCAGGTAGTTGTCCGCCGACAGCAGCCGCGCGATATCGGCACGATCGAGATGTTGTGCGACCACCGGGTCGTCGCCGAGGACGTCGGCCAGGAGACGTCTCTCGGCCGTCGCGCGCCGGCAGGCCGCCGCGATGCAGGCGTGCGCCTCGTGCTTGCCGATCGACTCGGCCAGGGCCATGGCGATCGATTCGGCCAGCAGGATGCCGCCGGATGCGTCGGCGTTGGCGCGCATGCGCTCGGTGTCGACGACCAGGCCGTCCAGCGCGTCCGCCGCTGCCCGGGCCCCGCTTGCCGCGATCACCACCAGATCCGGCAGCGTATCCCATTCGACCTGCCAGCCGCCGAGTCCGCGCTCATGCTCCTGCACCATGGCGCCGAGCATCGTCGCGACCAGCTCGGGCGCACGGCCCGCGGCGGCCAGCGCGATGGACGCCGCTACCGGATTCCGCTTCTGCGGCATCGTCGACGAGCCACCGCGTCCCTGCGCCGGTCGCTCGGCCGCCTCGCCCACCTCGGTCTGCGCCAGCAGGGCGACGTCGCGCCCGATCTTGCCCCCCGTGCCGACGGCGATCCCGAGCGCGCAGGCGAGCTGGGCGAACCGGTCGCGGTGTGCGTGCCAGGGGATGTCCGGCGCCGGCAGCCCGAGCCGTGCGGCCAGCGCTTCCGTCACGGCCGGACCCTGCGAGCCGAGCGACGCGAGGGTGCCCGATGCGCCCCCGAACTGCAGCACGAGTGCGTCGCCGAGCGCGGCCTGCAGCCGGCCCAGCGCCCGGTCGAGCGCGTCCGCCCAGCCTGCCGCCTTCAGGCCGAACGTCACCGGCGTCGCCTGCTGCAGCCAGGTGCGGCCGGCCATGGTGGCCTCGGCGTAGCGCCGGGCATGGGCCGCGGCGGCCCGAACGCCCCGATCCAGGTGGTCGATCACGGTCGGAACCGCCGCCCGGAGCTGCAGCACGAGGCCGGTATCCAGAATGTCCTGGCTGGTGGCGCCCCAGTGGACGAAGCGCGCCGCTTCGGCGTCGGCTTCCGCCACCCTTGCCGTCAGATGCCGCACCACCGGGATGACGGGATTGCCCGTCTCCGTCGCCTCCGCGGCGATCCGCGCCCCGTCGTACAGCTCGGCCCGCGCGGCCGCCCGAATGGGGACGACGCAGCTCGGGGGAACGACCCCGACCTTCGCCTCGGCCGCGGCGAGCGCGGCCTCGACGTCCAGCATCCCCTGAAGCTGGGCCCTACCGGAGAAGTGCGCCGCGACGTTGGTGTCGCCCAGCACCCGGGCGTGCAGGCGCGCGCCGCCCGTCATCGCTGATCCGACCCGTCAGACATCGAAGAACACCGTCTCGCCCTGCCCCTGGAGCACGACCGCGTGACGGTACCGTCCATCGCCTCGGTGTGCCGCCACGAGCGTCGGCCGGCGGTTCGGCTCGACGCGCGCCAGGATCGGATCCAGAGCGTTCCAGGGTTCGTCGCCGAAGTAGATGCGGGTGACCAGTCGCGTCAGCAGCCCGCGGGCGAAGAGGCCGACCGTGAGATGCGGCGCCTGGGGCCGGCCCTCGGGCCCGGGTACCGATCCCGGCTTGACGGTCTCGATCTGGAAGCGACCCTTGGCGTCCGTGTGTACCCGGCCGAACCCATCGAACCTCGGGTCGCGTCCCCTGGTGCGGGGGTCCTCCGGGTGATTGCAGCGCCCGGCCGCGTTCGCCTGCCAGATCTCGAGGAGGGCATCCGGCACCGGTCGGCCGATGCCGTCGCGGACGATGCCCTCGAGGACGATGCGCTGCCCCGGCGTCTCGTCGGTGACGAGCGTCAGGCGACCCCGTTCCGGCACGAGGATCGCGAAGAAGGGACCGACGGTCTGGGAGGGGGTGAGGGGCAGCATGCCGCGGCGCCTAGTCCACCAACGGGGTGGTGTCCCGTCCGCGCAGGACGATGTCGAAGTGATAGCCGAGCGCCCGCCCCGGTTCGGTCACCTCGAGATCGAACGCCGCCACCAACCGCTCGCGGCCGCGGGCGGTAGGGACGGCGTTGAATACGGGGTCGAGCGCCAGCAGCGGATCTCCGGGGAAGTACATCTGCGTCATGAGCCGGGTCAGGAAGCTGCGTCCGAAGACGGAGAAGTGTACGTGAGCCGGACGCCAGGCGTTGTCGTGATTGCCCCAGGGATACGCGCCCGGCCTGATGGTCGTGAACCGGAACCGGCCCGCGGCGTCGGTGAGCACGCGGCCTGCGCCGCTGAAGTTCGGATCGAGCGGCGCGTCGTGGGTGTCTTCCGCATGGGCGTAGCGGCCGGCGGCGTTCGCCTGCCAGATCTCGACCAGGGTCTGGGGGACGGGTCGTTCATCCTCGTCCAGCACCCTCCCGGCGATGACGATGCGTTCGCCGACGGGCGCGCCGTCATGCTGCCGCGTCAGGTCGTCGTCGAGCGGTCCGACCGGCCCGTAGCCGTAGACCGGACCGGTGATCTCGGACAGCGTCTGCGGAATCACGACCAGCGGTTGCACCGGGTGGCGCAGCGCGGTCGAACGGTAATCCGGCGCGTCGTTCGGAGGATCGTGGCCGGCCGGCGGGCGGCGATAGGGGCGAATCTGGGATGCCACGGCGCTCGACAATCGTATCGAAGTTCGGCCGGACCCGCACGTTGTCAGGCGAGAACGCACGCGCTGCCAAGCGGCGGTAGTATTCGATATGGCCCTGAGGGAGGGTAGTGGCGAGTTGCCCGCGGGCACGGCGCGGGTGTGCGTCGAGGATGGAGAAGGAGAGATCCCATGCTGAACGCAGGTCGACAGGATTCGGTTCGCGGAGTCGCGGTTGTGCCGGTTGTGCTGGCGGGGCTGATGCTCGGGATGGGCGCCGACGTCCGGGCCCAGTCGTCGACCACCAACCCGTACCGGGCGACCTTCGGCTGGGAGCAGATGCCCGGGGGGCGCGTGATGGGCACGGTGAGCGGCGTCTTTCCCGACCCCGACGGAGAGCACCTGTGGATCCTCGACCGCTGCGGTGCGAACCAGTGCGCCGGGACCGACCTGGACCCGATCATGAAGTTCGACCTCGAGGGCAACCTCGTCGACAGCTTCGGGGCCGGACTCTTCGGCTTCCCGCACGGGTTCTTCCTCGATCACGAGGGGTTCCTGTGGGTGACCGAGGGCGGAGCGCACGGCGACGCGCGCGCGACGCCGGGCGAGGAGATCGGCATCGGCCACCAGGTGCTGAAGCTCGACCAGCGGGGCGAGGTGGTGATGCGCCTCGGCGAGGCCGGCGTCTGGGGCGACGACGAAGAGCACTTCAACGGTCCGTCGGGCGTCGTGGTCGCTTCCGACGGCGACATCTGGGTGTCGGACGGACACCGGGGCGGCAACAACCGTATCGTGAAGTTCTCGAGCGACGGCACGTTCCTGCTGGCGGTGGGCGGCGGGGTCGGGTCGGAGAGCAAGGAAGCAACCGGCTTCAGCGATCCCCACGACATCAAGATGGACTCGCAGGGGCGGGTCTACGTAGCCGACCGCGGCAACAGCCGGATCCAGGTGTTCGCTTCCGACGGCGACCTCCTGTACATCTGGACCCACTACGGCAAGCCGAGCGGCCTGTTCATCGACCGCAACGACATCCTCTACGCCGGTGACGGCCTGTCCGGAATGGTCCGCCAGGGGCCTCCCGACAACTGGCGCAGCACCTCGGCTGGGAAAAGGGGGTGCGGATCGGGGACCTGAAGACCGAGCAGGCCTGGGTGACCCACTTCATTCCACAACACGACGAGGATGTCGGCGCGGGCATCGAGTTCCTGGGCGTGGACTTCGACGGAACCATCTACGCCGGCGAGGTCAGCCGGCGGCGGCTGGTGCGCTACGTGCTGCACCGGCCGTCGGAGCTTCTCGGGCGCTGACCGGCGCCCGTTGGGGATCGCTCCGATGCGGGTACGCCGCCGGACATCCGGCGGCAAGGCCTTGATCTCTGCGACGGATAGCGTGCGAACCCGGACGAGGGTTCGCTCCGGAGCATGATCGGATGAGTGCGAGAACATTGTTCCTGGCTTGGCAGGACAACCGGAGCCGGCAGTGGTTCCCGGTGGGCCGCCTCGACGCCGACGTGCAGCATTCCGAGTTCCGCTTCCGCTACACCGGCGGCGCCGAGCGGGCGCAGGTCGAGGTGGGATTCACGCTGGCGACCGATTTTCCGAAGTTGAAGGAAGACTATCGGTCACCGGCCCTCTTTCCGCTGTTCAGAAGCCGGATCATGGCCTCGCGGCGGCCGGACTTTGCCGACTACCTGCAGATCCTCGGTCTGCCCGCACGGGCCGACCCGATCGAGATCCTCGCCGTGGACGGCGGCTATGGTGTCACCGACGCCTTCGAAGTGTTTCCGAAGCTCGAGAAGGGGACCGACGGCAGTTTCCGGTGCCGCTTCTTCCTGCACGGCTGGCGTTACGCGAACCCGATCGCGCAGGCGCGGCTCGACCGCGTCGCGCCGGACGACCGGCTCCACGTGACGCTGGAGCTGTCCAACCCGGTCGCCCGGGTCGCCGTGCAGCTCCAGACCCTCGACTATCACGTGATCGGCTGGGCGCCGCGCTATCTCGTGAAGGACCTCATGATGGCGATGGCGGAGAGCCCCGGGACCTGCGTGGCCCACGTGGTGCGGGTCAATCCGGCGCCGTCCAACCAGCGCCTGCTGATCGAGCTGGCCGGCAACTGGGGCAGCCACGAGCCCATGACCGACCGTGACTTCCAGCCGCTGGTCGAGTAGCCGGCGTTGCGGTCAGGCCGTGCGGCGGTCGTAGCCGACCATCGCGAACCCTGTTCGTTCTATCGTTAGGGTATGGACGTTTCGGCGTTCGGGCGGCGGCTGCTCGGCGATTCCGGCACGCGGTCGCTGATGGACGACCTCGGCGACATCGCGGCGGCAGGCGGTGCGATCATGAATCTCGGGGGCGGAAATCCGAGCTTCATCCCGGTCGCCGAGGCGGTCTTTCGCCGCCACATGCAGAAGCTGTTGGAGCGCGAAGGGGCGTTCGAGCGGGCGATCGGCCTGTACGGCGGGCCGGAAGGCGACCGGGAGTTCGCCCGCGTCCTCGCCGGATTCCTCGAGCGCGAGGTCGGCTGGCAGATCACCGCCCGAAACATCGCCCTGACCAACGGCAGCCAGTCCGCCTTCCTGCCGTTGTTCAATCTCATCGCGGGCCCGATGGGCGGCGGGCGGCCGGCGCGCCGCATCCTCTTGCCGCTCTCCCCGGAGTACATCGGCTATGCGGACCTCGGCCTCACGCCCGGTCTGTTCACCGCGCGGCGCTCGACCATCCATGAGCTCGGCGACAAGCTCTTCAAGTACGGGGTGGACTTCGAGGGACTGGACGAGGTGGAGGACGTCGGCGCCATCTGCGTATCGCGGCCCGCCAACCCGACCGGCAACGTCGTCACCGACGCGGAGGTCGAGCGGCTCGGCGCGGTGGCGCGCGCCCGCGGCGTCCCCCTCATCCTGGACACGGCGTACGGCTCGCCGTTCCCGGGCATCGTGTTCGGCGAGGCCACGCCGGTGTGGGACGAGCACACCGTGGTCTGCATGAGCCTGTCGAAGCTCGGACTTCCGGGATGCCGCACCGGCATCGTGATCGCGAACGAAGAGATCATCGAGGCGCTGGCCGCGGCCACGGCGATCTTCTGCCTGTCGCCGGGGAGGTTCGGTCCCGCTCTCGCCACCGAGCTCATCGCGGGCGGCGAGCTGCTCCGGCTTGCCCGCGACGTCATCCGGCCCCACTACGCCGGGCGCGCGGCGCGCGCCGTCGATCGACTCCGCGCCGGCTTGCGTGACTATCCCATCCGTGTCCACAAGCCGGAGGGGGCCTTCTTCCTGTGGCTCTGGATGCCGGGGCTTCCCATCACCAACGCCGCCCTCTACGAGCGGCTCAAGCGGCGCGACGTCATCGTGGTTTCCGGGCACTATTTCTTTCCGGGACTCGAGACGGACGACTGGCCGCACAAGCGCGAGTGCATCCGCATCAGCTACGCCGACGACTGGGAGCGGACCGAGCGCGGGCTCGACATCATCGCGGAAGAGGTGCGCCGGGCGTACGACGGCGCCTCCGACCGCCGTACCGCCTAGTGGACCGTATCGTTCCGACTGCGCCAAACTCTCTGAACCATGGACAAGCTCAAGCTCTTCGTGAACGGTAGATTCGTCGACAGCGGCGCCGGCGGCATCGAGGTGACCGATCCCGCGACCCAGGAAGTAATCTGCGAGGTGCCCTTCGCCACCGCCGACGAGGTGGACCGCGCGGTCCAGGGCGCGAAGGAGACCTTCCGGACGTGGCGCGACGTGCCGACGCCGGAGCGGGCGCGGCTGCTGTTCGCCTACCAGGACATCCTGAAGAAGAACCAGGACGACATCGCCCGGCTGTTGTGCCGCGACACCGGCAAGACCTGGGAGGATGCGCGGGGCGAGGTCTGGCGCGGCATCGAGGTGGTGGAGCATGCCTGCAGCATCGCCTCGCTGATGATGGGCGAGACGGTGGAGAACGTCGCCCGCGGCATCGACACCTACAGCCTGGTGCAGCCCGTCGGGGTGTGCGTCGGCATCTCGCCGTTCAACTTCCCGGCCATGGTGCCGTTGTGGATGTTTCCGCTCGCCATCGCCTGCGGCAACAGCTTCGTGCTGAAGCCCTCGGAGCAGGATCCGACGGTGCCGAACCGGCTGGTGGAGCTGCTTGCCGAGGCCGGCGCCCCCGACGGGCTGGTGCAGGTGATCCACGGCGGCAGGGAACAGGTGGAGGCTCTGCTCGATCACCCGGACGTGCGCGCGGTCAGCTTCGTCGGCTCGGCCCCCGTGGCCAGGGCCATCTATTCCCGGTCCGCCGCGAACGGCAAGCGCGTGCAGGCCCTGGCCGGCGCCAAGAACCACCTGGTGATCCTGCCCGATGCCAACAAGGAACAGGCCATCGCGAGCCTGGTCGGCGCTTCCTGCGGGGCCGCGGGCCAGCGTTGCATGGCGATCAGCGCCGCGGTGCTGGTCGGGGAGGCGGCGGGCTGGCTGGAGGATCTGAAGGCGGCGATGGCGGCGGTACGTCCGGGGGCCTGGGACGACGACGGCGCGGCCTACGGCCCGCAGATCACCCGCGCCGCGCGGGATCGGATCCTGGATTGCATCGAGCGCGGCAAGGCCGAGGGCGCGCGGTGCCTGCTGGACGGCAGCGCCTGCGAGGTGGCCGGCTTCCCCGACGGCAACTGGGTCGGTCCGACCTTGTTCGCCGGCGTCACCCCCGACATGTCGATCTACACCGACGAGATCTTCGGCCCGGTGCTGGTAACCTCCGAGGTGGAGACCCTCGAAGACGCCATCGCGCTGGTCAACGCCAATCCGTACGGCAACGGGGTGTCGCTCTTCACGTCGTCCGGCGGCGCCGCGCGCCGGTTCCAGCGCGAGATCCAGGTGGGGCAGGTGGGCATCAACATCCCGATTCCGGTGCCGTTGCCGTTCTTCTCGTTCACCGGCTGGAAGGATTCCTTCTTCGGCGACCAGCACGTCTACGGCAAGCAGGCGGTGCGCTTCTACACCGAAACGAAGACGGTCACGGCGCGCTGGTTCGACGACGCGCCGGTGGAACGTCCCAACATGACCATCCGGCTGGGGTAGGTTTGGAGATCGACGAGGTGTGGGGAAGACGTGGGACGACCGACCGCTACCGATCGTGAGCAGTTCAGCGGCGGGGAGGATGAACCGAATCTGGGGGATGGCCTACCAGCCCGTGGAAGAAGTCTGTTCGCTGAGTTCCGCTGTTCAGGCAGCTTGGCGATGAGGGATTGAGCCGGCGAGCGCCGTCGGGGTCCATTTGAACCCCCAGGCGCGCGTCAGACGCCCCCAGCGGTCGATCAAACGCCCGATCAGGCGGCAAATCGCCGAAACAGCCCGCCCCTGCAGGCTCCGGGGCGTACCGATGCCGGTCTGGCTGCGCAGGAGCAGCCCGATGTTGCAGGCGGCCGCCTGGAGCAGCACGCGCTTGCGGACATTCTCGTGACCGCGCACCCACACCCGGCGCATACCGCCCGTCTCATACATGTGCGCGAAAGTACGCTCCACCACCTCGCCCCGGCAGCGTTGCAGGCGACGACCCCGCCGCCCGCGGACACGCCGCCGGTTCGCATACAAAGCCTTCTGCGCAGCACGCTTCTCCGGCGGCGTCTCTCCCGTCTTCTTGTCCTGCCAGCAGCGCCGGCCGCGCTCCGGCTCCGATACGTGACTCCGAACCCCTACCGCGCCGAGCGCCACCAGCGTCTCGTCGCTGTGGTAGCCCTTGTCGGCCACCATCTCTTCGACCCCCACGCCGTTCGGCTGCACCGCCTCAACCTGCTCGGCCGCCATGATCAGCGTCGCCGGCAGCGTCGCCGTGTCGCCATCCGATGCATCCTGCACCGTCACCGCGACGATGGCCCCCGTGTCCATGTCGACCCCGTGCTCGGCCTTGTGGGCCAGGTGCGTCCGACCGTCCTTCATCTTCGCGACCTTCGCGTCCGGGTCCTGCGGCGATTTCCACTCCTTGTTCGACGTCTTCTTGTTCTTCCGCGACCGGTCGAAACGAGCCAGATCCGCCCGCGTCGGTGTCTCCACCCCGGACGCCTCCGCCAAACTCCGCACGAACGCCTCGTAGGATTCGCCCGTGTCCCGCCGCTCGATGCTCCGCATCGCCGCGTTCGCTTCCAGCGTCGTCGCATCGATGCCGACCGTCTTCCCCCGCACCAAACCCGCAGCCGACAGCCGCTCCAGAATCCACGTGAATACCGCCTCGTGGGTCTCCACGTCGATCCGCCGCCGGGTGCGCGACAGCGTCGAGTGATCCGGCGCCGCCTCGGTCAGCTCCAGGTCCAGAAACGACCGCAGACTCAGCGAATCCGCCACCCGCCACGCAATCCCGCGCTCCGACGACAGACCCTCGAAATAGCCGATGAACAGCATCCGGAAATACCGACCCGGACGCAGACTCGGCCGTCCCAGCCGGTCCGCGTAGAAGGCCGCGCACAACTCCTCGACGAACGCATCGAATCCGGAATCCGCCAGGACCCGGTTCAGCCGCTCGAAGTAAGGATGCCCATCGTTCGTCGGAAGGTCCGCCGTGTCCACCCACATCGGCGACGCCTGGCGCGCCGCCGGTCTCTTGCCCATCGCCATGCCGTTCAGTGTACGAAACTCGACCGCGCCGGGGCCAGGCCGGATCCGCGACTTTCGCCACAGGCTGCTACGGGCCTTGCCCCTGGTGGGGGAGGACATCTATCTTCAGATGCAAGCGTTCAATCTCGTTGTGGTCGATTCGATCCTGACGACCAGGAATGTCAGTTGCTCGTGGAGTATTAGTTTGAAGAGAGGACACCGATATCCACGTTGGTCGTCGTCTCGGCAATCGCACAGCTTTGGGTGTTTGGCCTGTACGAATTGCTGCGGACGTGGCGGCAGCGAGCAAATGAAGTGCTCAAGCATCCGAAGATCGGGTAAAGAGAATCGGAAAGAGAATGGCGGCAGTCCGTGATGCCGCAGTCGATCCAGAGAGAGCTAACCCTGCATGCGCTCGCCTTCGGACGGGCTGGTCAGGACTCTGACTTCCGGTGCGTACTACGGGAAGTCTTGGATCGTTCGGAATTGCCTTTTCGGGATCTTGAAGCCGTGCGAGTACACTTGGCGAAACATGAGATCCCGAAGACCCATGGATCGTATGCGTCGGCGCCGGGCTATACGAGAATCGACGAAGTTAACGAGAGCATCTCTTGGCAGATTGACCTCGGAAACAAGGAGGTTGCAGTCCACTCCAGGCGCGGGTTGGCAGAAGCCTGCAGAAGATTCGGGACCGATGAGGAGTCCGCGATGATACTTCCGCTTCAAGTCCAGCGACAGATGCGGCCACTCCTGAGCCACAGTTGCGGGGTCAAGAAGGTCAAGAAGGTCGTCTTGGCGCTTGAGGATAGTACTGAGCGTGAGGCATTTGTGGCCTGGAATCGGCAAGTGTTGAGTGTAGTAGGTGATCCACCGGTCATCGATCCAACTACGGTGGTCGATGTGCGTGCAGAATAGTGACGACGACGGTAGTTGCGTGCTCCGTCAGTTTCTGATCTTGAATAGAAGATAGATGGCGAAGGCTCGCCGGTCTTTGCGGGACGCCTGCGGGAACTGCAGAATGACGTTCTCCGTTTCGTCGATGTCTTGAATAACCTCGAGCTTCGAGAAGGCGGCTTCTGGATCGTAGCCTGCGCTGTGGCGCTTCTTCTGCATGTTGACGAACACGTTCGCTAGATCCTGGATCTCGTTCGGAAACCACTCGATGTTGCCGTGCGCACAACGCTCTCGGGCATGTCCGTGCATCAGCGCACGGTACGTTTGTCGCCATGCTTGCTCACTGCGGTCGGAGCCGGCACCACCGACCAACATGTCAGCGCAGCAAGCTGCCAAGCAGTGGAAGAGTGCATAGTAGGTAGTGCTGACCGCGCGGCGGAGATTCGCCTGCCGAGGCCGTCCGCGTGATGTCGCCAAGTCCCGAGCAGTCTTGATGAAATCAAGCGCCTGCACGCTTCAGGCTCCGCTCCAACTGCGGCCATTCGGATTTCTTGACGAAAGACGGACTTGGGAATTCTCGCACGCCTGCTTTCATCAGCTTCGGGCGGATGCGTCTGATCAACCCCGACGTCCAGCGAGGGTCGAGCGCCTTTTGGTCCCCGTCGAAGACAATCATGATGCGAAGGTACTCCTCCCCGTCGCCGTCGCCGAATTCGTCGATGGCCGGAATCACCTTGATGGGATCGAATACGAACTTGTCGGCGAAATGCTCGACCAGAGTCGTTCTGACGATGTCGGCGACCTTCTCGCGGAGTTCCTGCTTAATCACGTGGCACCACCAAGTATTCTACATGTGGGTTGGCGCTTAGGACACTGTCCTAAACTAGTTTGTCACCTGCCGATTTTCTGGTCATACTGGAGGTATGAAGCGAGACATCGAGCTGGAAGCGACCCTTGTTGCGAAGTATGCCGCCGTCGAGCCCGTGTTGGACGAGCGCAGTCGCCGCCGGTGGGCGGCGGCCGAGTCGCGCGCTATCGGCTACGGCGGCGACGCGGTGGTTTCGTCGGCCACCGGTCTGGCTCGGGAGACGATTCGCAAGGGACGCCGGGAGATTTCCCGCGACGAGGCGCCGACGGACCGCATCCGACGCCCTGGAGGCGGAAGGCCTCGCATCCAGCAGGATCAACCCGGCATCCAGGCCGCGCTCGAAGCCTTGGTGGATCCGCTGACGCGCGGAGACCCGACCTCGCCGCTGCGCTGGACGTGCAAGAGTCGCGCAAAGCTGGCGGCGGCGCTGAACGAGCAGGGGTGGCGGGTGAGTTCGACCACTGTGGGCCGGCTGCTGCACCGCCTGGGCTACCGGCTGCAATCGCCGCGCAAGCGGCAGGAAGGCGCCACGCATCCGGACCGCAACGCGCAGTTCGAGCACATCAACCAGACCGCGGACGAGCATCTGACCGCCGGCCAGCCGGTGATCTCGGTCGACACGAAGAAGAAAGAGCTGGTCGGGAACTTCAAGAACGGCGGGCGCGAATGGCAGCCGAAGGGCACGCCGCCGGCGGTGCTGGTGCATGATTTCCCGACCGACGCCGAGGGCAAGGCGATTCCGTACGGCGTCTACGACATGGCGCGCAACGAAGCCTGGGTGAGCGTGGGCTGGGACCACGACACACCGGCGTTCGCGGTGGCGTCGATTCGACACTGGTGGCATCAGATGGGTTGCGGCGCCTACCCCGAGGCCACGACCCTGTTCATCACGGCCGATGCGGGCGGGAGCAACGGGTATCGGTTGCGCGCCTGGAAGCATGCGCTTCAACAGTTGGCCGACGAGACCGGACTGACCATCGAGGTGAGTCATTTTCCACCCGGCACCAGCAAGTGGAACAAGATCGAGCACCGGCTCTTCTGTCACATCACGGCGAACTGGCGCGGCACCCCGCTGACGACGTACGAGACCATCGTCGACCGCATCGGGAACGTCCGGACAGCCACCGGGCTCCGGGTCCGGGCCGAACTCGACGCCGGGGAGTATCCGACGGGCGTTACGGTGACCAAGGAACAGATGGACGCACTCGCGCTGGTCCCCGATGCGTTTCACGGGGAATGGAATTACAAACTGTTACCCCGATGAAGTTGACAACTTTGTATCGATCACTGTCCTTAGTGCGAGCGGCGGTCAGTCCGGCAACGCGAAGACGTAGATCCCGTTGCCGGTGTTCGGACGGCGCACCTCCGGCGTCAGCCGTAGCGGAATCGTGGTCCAGGCCAGCGCGCCGACGCCCACCGGAATGGCCACGTACTGCCGGCCGTCGACGGCATAGCTGATGGGAAATCCCTGCACCGAGGTCGGCAGCCGCGTCTGCCACAGCAGCTCGCCCGTCTCCTCGTCGTAGGCGTTGGCGAACCGGTTCCAGTCGCCCATGAAGACGAGGCCGCCGGCCGTCGTGAGCGCGGCGGTGTTGAACGGCGTCCTTTGCCGGTGCCTCCACAGGATACGGCCGGTGCGGTGCATCGCGACGAACTCGCCCAGATTGCCGCCGCTGTCCGGGTGGTGGCGGTCGACGCGGGACGCGAGGCCGACGCTGCCGCCTCCCTCCCGGCGCTCGACCGCGGTCATCGCGGTGGTCACGCAGGTGGGCTGGACCGGGATGTAGAAGGCTTCGGTGGCCGGGCTGTAGGCCATGGCCCGCCAGCTCTTGAAGCCGGAGAAGCTGGGGCAGAAGTCCAGCTCGACGTCCAGCTCCGGGATCATGCCGGGGCGGTACTCGAGCCGGCCGGTGCCCGGATCCAGGTCGACGACGTTCTGGTAGCCGAGGTCGGTCGCGTTGCGGTAGTCGCCGGTCTCGGCGTCCAGCTCCCACAGGATGCCGAGCTTGCCCATGGTGAAGACCGACCTGCGGCCGCCGGTGTCGACGACGATCCGCTCGAACGTCTCGTCGAGGTCGTGGGTCTCGCCCGGCACGTGCTGGTAGTACCACCGCAGCTCGCCGGTGTCCGGGTCGAGGGCGAGCGTCGAGTTGGTGTACAGCGCGTCGCCGTCGGTGCCGCGGCTCGCGCGCGCCCAGGGCTTGGCCTGCGACGTGCCCCAATAGAGCAGGCCGAGCTCCGGATCGTAGCTCCCTGCGATCCAGGCGTCGCCGCCGGAGCGGTAGATTGCGGGCAGATCGCCCCATGTGTCGCCGCCCGGCTCGCCGGGCCGGGCGATGGTCGACGTGCGCCACAGCTCGCGCCCCGTTTCCGCGTCGTGGGCGGTGATGAAGCAGCCGTCTTCGTAGTAGCGGGTGCAGCCGCTCATTCCCGAGATGACCCGGCCGCGGGCGACGAGCGCGCCGCTGCGGTAGGTGAAGCCCTTCTGCTGGTCGGCGACGGTGGTCTCCCACGCCACCTCGCCGGTGTGGACGTCGAGCGCTACGAGATGGGCGTCGGCGGTGTTGACGAAGAGCTTGTCGCCGTAGATGCTCAGGTTGCGCAGCGTCCAGCCGCGCCCGCGGACCCCTTCCGCGAACCGGCGGCGATACTCCCAGAGCAGATCGCCGGTGGCGGCGTCGAGCGCATGAATGACGTTGCCGGGGCTGGCGAGGAACATGACCCCGTCGTGCACGAGCGGCGTCGTCTCCTGCGAGCCCGGCTCCATGGCCCAGGACCAGACGAGTCGCAGCCCCGCTACGTTTTCGCGCGTGATCCGGTCGAGCGGACTGTAGCCCCAGCCCTCCGGCGACTGCCGCCAGTGCAGCCAGTCGGCCGCGGGCGGATCGTCGAGCATCGCGTCGGTGACCGGACTCGGCCGGTTGCCCTGAGCGCCGGCCACGGAGGCGGACAGCAGCAGGCAGAGGCAGGCGATCATGGTCATGCGGAGTGTCATGGCGGTCCCTTCAGGGCTGACACTACCACTTCGTGGCCCGACGCAGCCGATGGTATTCGATATCGAGCCCAATACTTGACGCAGTCCAGAATAAGTGATTAACGTTGGGTGGTGAACGAGGACGCCGAGCGGCTCCTGAGGCAGCACGGGTTGCAGGTCACCGCCCAGCGGCTCGCCGTGCTGCGGGCGGTGTCGACCCGCCCGCATGCCACTGCAGACGAGTTGGCCGACGAGGTGCGAGGGAGCATCGGATCGATTTCCCGGCAGGCGGTATACGACACCTTGGGAACGCTGGTCAACAGGGGCCTGGCGCGCAGGATTCAGCCCGCGGGGTCGCCCGCGCGATACGAGGATCGAGTCGGTGACAATCACCATCACCTCGTCTGCCGCACTTGCGGCGTCATGGTCGACGTCGATTGCGCCGTCGGCGAGGCGCCCTGTCTCACCGCCGAGGACGATCACGGCTTCGCGATCGAGGAGGCCGAGGTCATCTACTGGGGATACTGCCCGGACTGCCGCGACAAGCCCGCGGGCACGAACAGAACGAGCACCAACAAAGAGGTTGAAAGACATGCACGACACGGCTGAGGACAAGACGGCTGGCGCGGGCAAGTGCCCGGTAATGGGTCACAGACACACCGCGGTCGGCGCCGCGGCGAACCAGCACTGGTGGCCCAATCAACTGAACCTGAAGATGCTCCACCAGAACTCCCCGTTGTCCGATCCCATGGGCGGGGAGTTCAACTACGCCGAGGAGTTCAAGACACTCGACCTGGATGCCCTGAAGAAGGACATCGAGGCGGTGATGACGACCTCGCAGGACTGGTGGCCGGCCGACTACGGCCACTATGGGCCGCTGTTCATTCGGATGGCGTGGCACAGCGCGGGCACGTACCGCATCCACGATGGCCGGGGCGGCGGCGCCTCCGGTACGCAACGCTTCGCTCCCCTCAACAGTTGGCCCGACAACGTGAACCTCGACAAGGCGCGCCGGCTGCTCTGGCCGATCAAGCAGAAGTACGGCCGGAAGATCTCGTGGGCCGACCTGATGATCCTCGCGGGCAACTGCGCCCTGGAGTCGATGGGCCTCGAGACGTTCGGTTTCGCCGGCGGGCGCGCGGACGTTTGGGAGCCCGAGGAGGACATCTACTGGGGGCCCGAGACCGAGTGGCTCGCCGACGAGCGCTACCAGGGCGACAGGGAGCTCGCGAACCCTCTCGGAGCCGTTCAGATGGGCCTGATCTACGTGAATCCCGAGGGGCCGAACGGTGAGCCGAATCCGCTTGCCGCCGGCAGGGACATTCGAGAGACGTTTGCTCGGATGGCGATGAACGACGAGGAGACGGTTGCCCTCATCGCCGGGGGGCACACGTTCGGCAAGACGCACGGCGCCGCCGATGCAGACAAGCACGTCGGTCCCGAGCCCGAGGGCGCCGCCATCGCGGAGCAGAGCCTCGGCTGGAGGAACACTTTCGGCAGCGGCAAGGCCGGCGACACGATCGGCAGCGGGCTGGAGGGCGCCTGGACACCCACCCCAACCGCCTGGGACAACAGCTTCTTCGAGACCCTGTTCGGCTACGAGTGGGAGCTGACCAAGAGCCCCGCGGGGGCGAATCAATGGGTTCCGACCGACCCCGGGGCCGCGGACACCGTGCCGGATGCCCACGATCCGTCGAAGAAGCACACCCCCGTCATGCTGACGACGGACCTCGCACTGCGGATGGACCCGATCTACGAACCGCTTTCGAGACGCTTCCTCGCGAACCCGGACGAGTTCGCGGACGCCTTCGCCAGAGCGTGGTTCAAGCTGACGCACCGCGACATGGGGCCGATCTCGCGGTACCTCGGCCCGGAGGTTCCCGACGAGCAGCTCCCGTGGCAGGACCCGGTGCCCGCCGTCGATCACGCGTTGATCGAGGCGCAGGACATCGCCGCGCTCAAGAGCAGGATCCTCGAATCGGGACTGTCCATTTCCCAACTGGTCTCGACCGCCTGGGCGTCCGCCTCGACGTTCCGCGGCAGCGACAAGCGCGGTGGGGCGAACGGGGCGCGCATTCGCCTCGCGCCACAGAAGGACTGGGAAGTGAACCAGCCGGCGCAATTGGGCACTGTGTTGGGGGTACTGGAGGGAATCCAGAGGGACTTCAACAGCGCGCAGTCAGGCGGGAAGAAGGTCTCGCTCGCGGACGTGATCGTTCTGGGCGGGTGCGCAGCCGTAGAGCTGGCTGCGAAGAACGCCGGGCACGACGTGCAGGTTCCTTTGTCGCCGGGGCGCACCGACGCGGTGCAGGAACAGACGGACGTGGACTCGTTCGCCGTGCTGGAGCCGACCGCGGACGGGTTCCGCAACTACGTCGGGAACGGACGCGGCCGATCCGCCGAAGAGTCGCTGGTGGACCGGGCGCAGTTGTTGACCCTGAGCGCTCCCGAGATGACGGTGCTCGTCGGCGGCTTGCGCGTCCTGAACGCAAACGTCGCGCAGTCCGAACGCGGCGTCTTCACCGGGCGGCCCGAGAGGTTGACCACTGATTTCTTCGTCAACCTGCTCGACATGAACACGACGTGGCAGGCGTCTTCTGCGTCCGAGCACGTCTTCGAGGGACGCGATCGCGGGACGGGCGAGCTCAAGTGGACAGGCACCGCCGTCGATCTCGTCTTCGGTTCGAACTCCCAGCTCCGCGCCATCGCGGAAGTCTACGCCTATGACGACGCGCAGCCGGCGTTCGTGCGTGACTTCGTGGCTGCCTGGGACAAGGTGATGAATCTCGATCGTTTCGACCTGACTTGATCCCCGCGGGGAAGCCGGGCCGGCTGCTGGACGGCGGTCCTCAGTCGGCCGCCTCCCATTGCAGCACGAGCGGCGTAGTCCCGTGCCGGACTCACTTCGATTCTTCCGCAGCCTTCGCTGCCGCCTGCCTCTCCAGGTTCCGGTAGATCTCCAGGATGTGCCGGATGTCGTGGTTGCCCTCGTGGTAGGCGTACTCGAAGAGCGGCCCCTCGGTCGCCACCATGGGGATCTCGGCGCTCCACGGGCTGGTCCACGTGTTCGGGTCCTCGATCGTGAACTCGTAGCGGATGCGGTCGGCCGCGACGCGGGTGAAGCGTTCCACGACGGTCATCGCGCCGGTGGCTCCCCGGAAGCGCCGCCGCTCGTTGAAGTTCTTCGTCTCGACGACCAGGGTGTCGCCTTCCCAGCGGCCGAGCGAGTCGCCGGCCCACTGCCCGATCCCGTTGGAGATGAACGGCCGCCCGTCGAGCGGGATGATGCGGGGTGGGTTGGTGTTCAGCTCCGTGAACACGACGACGTAGCCCGGGGCCTGGAAGATCTGGTGGATGTCGTTGTACGCCGGCGGCACGTTCGGCGGGCCCTCGTGCGCCCAGACGACGCAGCGCTCGGGAAACGGCCGGTGCAGGTGGCTGTCGAACACGCTCGGCAGCCGCCGCGCCTCGGCCTCGGCGGCCAGCTTCTCCGCGGCTTCAGGCGTCAGGGGCGGGATCCTGCCGTTCGGCGGATCCGTGATCAGCGACGTGCGCCGGGTCGACAGGCCCTTCGGCACCGGCGTGCGGAGCCAGATCTGGTTGTCGTAGTGGACGTAGGTCCGGTCGCGGTTGACCTGGTACAGCCGTCGCTCCCTCTCCTCCGGATCCGCGATCTCGACGGCGTTGCGCGCCGACGGGTCGACCCCCTCGGCCGTCAACTGCGCGTTCAGCGCGGCCACTTCCTCTTCCGTGAAGAACTCTTTCTCGGCCAGGTACTCGGGCCGTTCCAGGGGCGTGAAGGTCTGCGTCGTCCAGTAGCCCTGCAGATCCGGCTGGCCGTCGGGAAGGCGCGGCATCGTCCAGGTCGAGGCCGTGTCCGGCGCATCCTCGGCCTGGCTTTGTCCGGAGGCCGGATCCGGCGCCGCCCCACCGAGCGCGATCACGATCACCCACGCCGCAAGACTGCGATGGCTCATCGTTCTCTCCTTGGATTCGCTCCAGAGCCGCTAGTGTGGCGTCTCGCAAATGCGTTGCAGAATGTCTGAAGCTCCAGACTGCGAAAACGCCCATGGCTCCCCGCCAACGTGTAGAGCTAATTGCGTTACGTTTCTCCGGGACGGCACACTAGTCTTGCACAGTCGCGCGCGGCGGCCAATACCCAAGCTACCGCTTCTCGGCGATGATGCCGACCATCGGTGGCGTCGACAGGAACGCGCCGGGATCCTGCTCGCGCTCGTGCCACTCGGCCTCGAACGTCTGGCGTTCCGCTTCCGTCAGCAGTCCGGCCTCGACCAGCCGCGGCATGTAGCTGAAGAAGAAGCCCGTCGGCCACTTCCACAGCGCCGTGCCGGGTCGGGCGAACCGCGCCAGCGGGACGAGCTCGAGGAGGCGGCAGCCGCTTTCCGCGATCAGGCCCGGCAGCCGCTCGCCGACGTTCAGGTCGCCCCCGGTGCGCCGCCAGCTCTCGTACACCGCCGCGAGCACGCGGTCGAACGCCGGGCTCCGCGGATGCAGCTTCGTCGCGAGGTAGTTCAGGTAGTCCCAGACCACGAACCGGCCTCCCGGCCGCAGACCCGACACCACCCGCTCGATGACCGGTACCGGGTCCGGAAGGAAGCAGAACAGCCAGCGCGCGAAGGCGCCGTCGAGGGAGCCGGGTTCCAGTCGCAGCGTTTCGACCCGCTTCACGCGCGCCGTTAGCTGTGCGAGGCCCCGTCGATCGGCTTCCTGGGCCAGCGCCGCGATGAACCGCGCCGACTCGTCAATCGCGAGCACGTGGCCCGAAGGGCCTACGCGGTCCGCCAGTTCGAGGGCGGCGAATCCCGGACCGCAGCCGAGATCCAGAAGGTTGTCGCCGGGGCCGAAACCGGCGCGCTCCCAGAGGCCGTGCGCCCGCTCCGCCCACAGGCGGTGCTGTGTTTCGAGGCGCCGCCTCTCCTCGGGATCCGTCCCGAGCAGATATGGATCTTCCGGTGCGGAATCGGGGCCCGGTGTTTGTCTCATCCAGTGAACCTCGCTCGGAGACGCGTGTTCCCGGCCGGGGCCGGGCTTGGACTGAGGTCGTCAGCGGGGTCTTCAGTGGCGACGCACCGGCGCAGTCCGCCAATCAGTATCGCACCTCGCAGTCCCATCATGCATCCGGCGCCGCCCGGTCAGACACGGTCGGAGACGCTCAGCGATTGCCTCCGGGGGGACATCCGCGAATAATCGACGCGTATCCCGATTGGGGGGATCGCATCCTCGACGGGTATGGAGAGACATGAGAATCGATCAACTCCGGATACAGAACTTCAAGCGGTTCGCCGACCGCACGCTGGAGCTGCATCCCAGGTTTACCCTCCTGGTGGGTGACAACGGCGCCGGAAAGACGACGATTCTCGATGCGCTCGCGGTCGCGGCCGGGATCGGGCTCGTCAAGCCACCCGATTCCATGCTGGCGAACAGCGGACGAAACATCCTTCGAAACGGGATTCGCCTCGACATGAAGCAGGGAGGCGACCGTCGGCAGTTCGTCGAGTGCAAGCCTGTGTCCATCACCGCGAGGGGCGAGGTCGCCGGTCAACGAGTCGAGTGGTGCCGGCAGATTCGACTCGGCGGATCGAGAACCACCAACGCCGAGGCTGCCAAGGCCTTACGGATCATCGAGAGTCATTTCTCGCAGGACGGCATGGGCGGGAATGTTGCGAGTCCCGTAATCGCCTACTACGGAGCGGGGCGCGCTTGGCTTCCGTCGCGAGCCCGAGGTTCGACCGAGCTGAAGGCGCGCGGTCCCGCGCGCCGTTGGGAGGCGTTCTACGATTGCTTCGAAGAACGTATCCGGTTGGGTGATCTCGCAATCTGGTTCAAGCGGGAGGCGATTGCGTCCGCCAATCGTGCCGGGCGCTGGAGGCTGGGCTACGAAGTCGTTAAGCGGACCATCGTTCGTTGCGTGCCTGGCGCCGACGATCTCTGGTACGACGGCGATCGGGAGGAGATCGTGCTCTCCATCGAGGGCCAGGCGCAGCCGTTCACGAATCTCAGCGCCGGGCAGCGGATGATGGTCGCGCTGGTCGCCGACGTTGCATCCTAAGGCCGTCATGCAGAATTCGGGCCTCGTTTCGGATGTTCCCCTGGACGATGGTGACGTTCCGCCGGTGCTTCAGCAGACGCCCGGCATGGTCCTGATAGATGAAATCGACGTACATCTGCATCCGAAATGACAACAGCGGGTGGTTCGTGACCTGAAGGAGACTTTTCCGAAGATCCAGTTCGTCTGCACGTCGCATTCCCCCTTCGTCATTCAATCCCTGGAGGCGGGTGAATTGCGGACGCTGGATCGGAGCGGACCGCCGCTGGTCGAATATGCGAATCGGTCTATCGAAGACATCGCGCAAGACATACAGGAGGTCGAGGTTCCTCAGCAGAGTCTCATGGCTCGGGAACTGGCCGAGGCCACCGAACGGTACTTCTCCTTGCTGCAGGGCGGTGCGCAGGGTACGGAGGCAGAACTGCGGGAAGCGGAGGCGGCGTACCGCGCGATTGCCGAGAGGTACTCCGCCAACCCGGGCCTCAGCGCGATTCTGAAACTCGAAGCACTCGCCCGACAAGAGGCCGGTCGAAAGTGAGATCGGTGGAGCGAGGAGCTGCGCCTCGAGAGTACGCGAACTATCGGGACGCCATTGGCGACCTGGACTGCCGGCGGTCGGGGTCGTAGAACGGAGCGTCGCCCTTGATGGTGACGCGATAGCCGTGACGGGTCTCGGGGTAGTAGTCCCAGATCGCCAGGTGTTGGGTGCAGCGGTTGTCCCAGAAGGCGACCGAGTGCTCACGCCACTGGAAGCGGCAGTGGTAGTCGGGCTGCGCGCAGTGCCTGAACAGGAACGCGAGCAGGGCGTCGCTCTCGGCGATGGGCAGGTCCTTGATGCGCGTCGTGAACCCCTCGTTCACGTAGAGCGCGGATTTGCCGGTGACCGGGTGGGTGCGGATGACGGGGTGCTCGGCCGACGGGTAGTGGCCGTCGCGGAGGTCGCCCGCGCCGTAGCGCCCCCGGTAGTACTGCTCGCCTTCGTGGACGGCGGTCAGTCCGGTGAGAAAGTGCTGCATCCGGTCCGACAGGCCCTCGTAGGCGGCGTACATGCTGGCGAAGAGCGTGTCGCCGCCGCAGGACGGCATCTGGACGATACGCAGCATGCTCGCCATCGGCGGCTCGATGTCGCAGGAGACATCGGTGTGCCAGAGGCTTCCCGCCACGAACTCGACCTTGTCGTCGCCGTGGACGACGAGAATCTCCGGGTGCTCGGCGTCCTTCGGGGCGGCCGGATGGATGTGCAACTCGCCGAAACGGCGCCCGAGCGCCTTGTGCTGCTCGAACGTCAGGTCCTGAGCGCGGAAGAAGAGGACCAAGTGCCGTGCCCACGCGTCCTTCAACTCGGCCAGCGTCGCGTCGTCGAGCGGCCGGGTGAGATCGATGCCTTGGACTTCTGCCCCGATGGTCGGCGTGAGCGGTGCGATCCGCAGGGTGGCGGAGGGCTGCGAGGACTCGGACAGGTTCGGCATGGCCATCGTTGGATTATAAATTGTCGCGGCGCCCGCCGATCGCGAGGGGACGGGGCCGTACAAGGCACGTTGCTATACTGCGACACCATGCCCGAATCCCGCACGATGATCGTGCTGCTCGTCGTCCTTCTGGGACTGTGCGCGGGATGCGGGCCGTCCGCGGCGCAACCGGAACGGGAACCCCCGGACCGCGCGGAGCAGCGGCACCTGCTGATTGTCCTCGACGGGCTGCGGCCGGACTACGTCACGCCGGAGGTGATGCCGAACCTGCATGCGCTCGGCGAGCGCGGCGTCGTCTTCACCGACCACCACGCCGTCTATCCGACCGTGACGCGGGTCAACGCCGCCTCCATCTCGACCGGCGCCTACCCCGAGACGCACGGGCTGATGGGCAACGCGGTCTTCTTCCCCGCGGTCGACGCCACCCGGTTCCTGAGCACCAGCGAGCGCGACAACCTGCTGCGGATCGAGCAGGACGAAGAAGGTCGCCTGCTGACCGCGCCGACCCTGGCCGAGCGGCTGCAGAGCGCCGGGCTGCGGCTGCTCGTAGCGAGCGCCGGCTCGAGCGGGTCGTCGTACCTGCTGAACCACCGGCTCGCCGGGGGCGGCATCATCCACTACGAGTACGCGCAGCCGGAGACGCTCGGCCAGGCCGTGCAGGAACGTTTCGGTCCCCCACCGCAGGCCGCGATGCCCAACCGCGACCGCAACCGGTACATCGTCGACGCGTTCCTCGAGGTCGGCCTCGACCGTGTCGACCCGGCAGTGACCGTCCTGTGGCTCAGCGACCCCGACACGACCGCTCACGCCAACGGCATCGGTCATCCGACCTCGGTGGCGGCGCTCCGGGCCGTGGACGAGGAGATCGGACGGGTCCAGGACGGCCTGCGCGCCGCGGGCCGACTCGATGCGTTCAACATCTGGGTGACTTCCGATCACGGGTTCTCGACCCACACCGGTCCCGTTGACCTCGACGCGCTACTCGCGCCTTTCGCTAGTGAGCTGCCGGACGGGTCGCCGCGGATCGTGGCCGGCAGCGGGGCGATCTACGTGCGGGACGCCGACGCCGACACCGTGGCGCGGATCGTCGAGGCGCTGCAAGCCTCGGAGCGGGTCGGCGCCATCTTCACGAGAGACGCCCGCGTGCCGGGCACCCTGGCGTTCGACGCCGCGCGCTGGGACCATGCGCGTTCCGCCGACATCCTCTACTCGCCGGCCTGGACCGACCGGGAGAACGAGTACGGTTACCGCGGAACGAGCGCGTCGGGCGGCACGGCAGGCCACGGCAGCGCCAGCCCCTACGACGTCCACAACACGCTGATCGCGGCGGGTCCGGCCCTGCAGTCCGGGATCGAGGTTGCGCTGCCCACGTCCAACGTAGACTTCGCCCCGACGTTTCTCTACCTCCTCGGGCTCTCCGCCCCGCCGACGATGGCCGGGCGGCCGTTGACCGAAGCGTTCCGCGACGGCCCGGAGCTGCCGGCGGAGCGCCGGTCGACGGAGATCTCCAGGGAGACGCCGGACGGCCGCTACCGAGCGGTCGCCCAATCGTCGGTCGTCTTCGGCCGCCGGTATCTCGACTCCGCGACCGCCGAGCGGCGGTAGCGTACGAATCAGTACCCCGCGAGCACCGGAAACCGCTCGTCGTCCGGCAGCGGCTGCACGCCGAGCGCGTTGAGGAACATCGATACCTTCCGGTAGCGGGCTGCCGTGGCGACGATGCTCATCATCTGGTGCTCGCTGTAGAGCTCGGCCAGCGCCGCCCAGGTCTCGTCCGAGACGGTCGTGTCGCGGTACATTTCGTTGGCCGCGTCGATGAGCAGCCGCTCGTTCGCGTCCCAGCCCGCCGCGTCGTGGCCCTGCGCGATCCAGTGCGGATCCAGGCCGTGGTCGCGCGCCCGGCCGACGCTGCCCACGTGCTTTGCCCACTCGTAGACGGCCTGCGCGTTCCACCCGGTGCGCAGAATCAGCAGCTCGCGGTCGTGCGGCGCCAGTCCCGCCCGCTCCGGGTTCATCACGTAGCCGGGGTTCTCGTTCCAGGCGTCGGCCAGCGCCGGGTGCTGGCGGAACGTGCGGGAGACCCGCAGACCCGATCCCTCGACCGGCTCGACGCGCGCTGTTTCGAGCGGCGGCTCCCGCGCGGGCACGATGACGCGGTAGGCGACATCGTCCACCGGCAGGCGGTCCATCGTCCCTTCATCGGGCTGGATGCCCAGCGCGTTGAACAGGATGGACAGCGTGGTGGTGTCCGCCACGGTCGCGACCGCGTCGATGAGGTTGTGGACGTCGTACCGCTCGGAGAGAAGGCCCCAGGTCTCGTCGCTGACCGACGAGTTGCCGAACAACTGATCGGCCAGGCCGACGAGCACGTTCTCGAACGGCTCCCAGCGCTCCTGGGAGGGCCCCTCGGCGGTCGAGAGAATCTCCTCCGGCGTCAGCCCGGCCGCCGCGGCGCGCGCAGCATGTGCGGACCAGAGATTGGCGTTCTGCCCGAGCCACGCCGTTCGTAGGATCAGGATCTCCCGATGTCGTGGCGACAGCGTCGACTCGTTCGCGACGTAGTGCATGAAGGGGAAGATCCGGTCGGCCAGCGCCGGCACGCGCAGCAGCGTCCGGAGGGCGTTGCCCGGGTTGCCGTTCGGGGCGTACCGGTCCACGAGCGCCTGCTGGACGGCCGTCCACTCGGCGGCCGGCAGCGGCGGGATGCGCGGCTCGCGCAGGCGCCGGTGCGGCTGCACGCTCCCAGGCAGGCCGGTGACGGCGCGGGCAGGCTCGATGCGCAGCAGCGCGGCGTTGTCCTCCTCGGTCAGCACGTAGAGATAGCCGTCCGGACCCTGCCGGACGTCGCGGATCCGCTGCTTCAGCTCGCCGAGCAGCCACTCGCGCCCCATCTCCTCGCCACGCCGGTTGAAGACGACGCGCTCGATGTGCCCGGTCCGCTGCATCCGCCCGACGGTCATCGAGCCGACGAAGAGGTTGCCGCGCCACGCGGGGAAGTGCTCGCCGTCGTAGAAGGTCAGGCCCGAAGGCGCGATAGACGGCCACCACAGGATCTCCGGCCGCTCGAACTCCGCCCGCCACGGCGTGTCGGTCACCCGCACCCCCGTGTACTCGCGGCCGTCGGAGGCGAACGGCCAGCCGTAGTTGCGGCCGGGGAGGATGACGTTGACCTCGTCGCCGCCCTGGGGGGCGTTCTCGCTCGCCCACAGCGTGCCGTTCTCCGGGTGGAAGGTCAGGCCGATCTGGTTCCGATGGCCCATCGAGTAGATCTCGGGCAGGTAGCCGGGCTCGCCGACGAAGGGGTTGTCGTCCGGCGCCGTGCCGTCGTCGTTCAGCCGCAGGACCTTGCCGACGTGCTCTGCCGGATCCTGGGCCCGTAGGCCCGTGGTCTGCGAGCGGATGGCGCCGCCGATGGTCATGTACACCTTGCCGTCCGGTCCGAACGTGACCCGCGACGCCGCCACCCCGCGCCCGAACCCCTCGGACACGAAGACGTCGCGCACCTCGGTCAGCGCGCCCGCGTCGAGGCGCCCGCGCGCCAGGGCGATCACTGCTCCCCGCCGCCCGTCCTGCTCCGCCGGCTTCGAGTAGGTCAGGTAGACCAGACTGTCGTCGTCCGGATGCAGGGCGATGTCCATCAGGCCGGCCAGCCGGGTGCCCATGTACACCTCCGGAACACCCGGAATGGGCCGCGGGTCGAGCACGCCGTCGCGAATCACCCGCAGGGTTCCCGCGTTGCGCTCGGTGACGAGGATGTCGCCGTTGCGGCGGAACGCGATACCCCACGGGTGGGAGAGCCCGGTCGTGATCGGCACGACGCGGATCCGGGGGTGGTCATTGCTGTACAGCACCACCGGCTCGGACGGCGGATCGAGGGCCGGCACGCCGCTGAGCGCCGTCGTGCGTTGCCGGGCCTGTCCGGAGGCGGCGGCGACGGCCAGAAGGAGGCAGCCGCAGGCGAGCAGGCCGATCATGCGAGCGCGGGGAACAGGGAACCTATGCACGGCGTTGCCTCCACTTTCTACGGCGCAGACTTCTAGTTGTCCGTCTGCCCGGCGCGGGCTTTCCGCTCCGTGGTGATCCGTTCGTAGTCCTCTTCGGTGATGAAGATCACCTGCTGGTTCGCGTGCGCCATCTCGTCGACGGTGCGCGGGCCGTAGCTCACCCATTGCCGCGGGTCCGGATTGTTCCGGTTCGCGCGGGTGTTGTCGTGCCACGTCGTGATCTGCATCACCGTGCCCTTGGGCAGCACCGGCGCGTAGTCGGGGTCGTAGATGTAGTTGAGGTGCCACGTGTTGTCGAAGCGGTCGGAGTAGTTGATCACTTCGCGTCGGCCGTCCGGATACAGCGCCTCCAGCAGGAAAGCCTTGCCCCGGTAGTGCATGTGGGGCTGGAAGTTGTGCATGACGGCCGGCGCCGGCAGCACGTACGCTCCCTGGTGCTGGACGACCGAATGCGGCGGGATCTCCAAGGTCTGCGCGGCGCTCGCCCCCATGCCCACGAAGGCGGCCGTGTACTTCGGCGGGGCGTCCTGCGGATAGAGCCACCAGCCGACCTCGAGCTGGTCGGTGATCTCTTCGCCGACCGCGTGGTAGTGGATGTCGAACTCGACGTGCGATCCGATGCGGACTAGCTTCCCGACGTTCTCGGGATAAATCTCCCCCTGCTTCCCCTGCGCCCACTCGGTGAAGAGCTCCCGCACCTCCTCCGGATCGGTGGCGCGCTTCTGTGCCGCGGCCAGTACCGCGTCCACGCCGACCTGGCCGGCGCGCAGGGCGCGCTCGGCCTCGATCAGCTCCTCGCCCTTCGGCTGGTGGAGATAGGTCGACGCGTGGTGGACGATGCGCCGCCCTTCGCGCGACGGCCGGGTCTCGGAAGCTCGCACCCACACCGGCTCGGTCAGGTTCAACTCGGCGCGCGGGCGGAACCACGCGTCCTGTCCGTCGGCCGGCATGGTCCAGGGCTGCGACCGCACGACGATGTCCGGCGGACCCAGCCGGTCCTCAAGCTCGAAGCGGTCTCCTGCCGGCCAGACCACCGGCGGCGGCAGGTCGGCGCGGTTGCCCAGCGGTGCGTCGGCGTCGACCCAGCGCACGATCGTCTCGATCTGTTCGTCGCTCAGCGAGCGGTCGTTGATGAAGTGCTGGATGCCGACCGTCTTGTCGAGATGCCACGGTGGCATCTCCCGCGACTGCACGCGCGCCTTGATCGACCGCGCCCAGGGCCGGGCCTCCTCGTAGGTCACCAGCGACATCGGCGCCATGCTGCCGACGCGGTGGCAGGTCTGGCACTTCTGCTGCAGGATGGGCGCGACGTCCCTGGCGAACGTCACGTCGGGTCCGGCCGACTGTGCTTCCGCAGCCGCCGGAGCCGGCATGGCGAGGACGCCGAGCAGCGCGACGACGCCGATCCAGCGCGATCCGGATACCAACTCGCGATGCGTCATGACCCACTCCCTGCCGACGTCTGTCGGCATGCACCGCACTCGATGTCTTTCGTCACGCCGCCGGCTTCCGGCCGGCGCCGGTCGCGGATCCGTCAGTCGGACGCCGGCACGCGCACGCGGAGGTAGCCGTTCGTCCAGCAGCACTGGTTGCTCCGCCGCGACCCGTCCGACGCCATCACGTGCAGCACGTAGTCGCCCGGATCGGCGAAGCTCGCCGTCGTGCTCGCACGTCCGCTCTCCACCGTCGGGCTCTCGTCGTCGAAGGTCACGGCGCCCGGCCCACGGAACTTGCGCCATGTCACCGTCAGCTCCGGCTCGTCGCGTCCCGAGCCCAGCCCGTCGTCGGTGACCCATACGTCGAGGGCGAGCGGCACGCCGACCACAGCCGTGCGTTCCAAGAGCGTTCCCGCGGGTCCCATGGCGCCCTCGTCATCCGGGTCGAACCGCAGGACGGGAGGCGTGTTGCCCGGGCTGGGGCCGGCCGCCGCCTTCAGTGGCTCGATCAGGTACTCGGAGTCGAGGTTGACCGGGATCTCCAGCGTCTCCCCCCGCGAGGTAAGCGTCCAGGTGACCTCGCCGGTCGTGCCGGCGGGAATCGTGATCACGAATACGCCGATCTGCCGGCGGGGGAAGAAGTACGTCGGCTGTCCCTGGTCCACGGCGCCCGGCTGGACCCGATTCTCCGAACCGACCGGGATGTGCACCTCTTCCACGTAGTTGCGGTTGAAGTAGCCGAAGGAGGCGGCGATGTCGCCGTTGGGAAGCGGGTACCAGCCCTCGTAGACGGGGGATACGCTTTGGCCGCGATCGTGGCGGATCAGGCCACCCGGCCGTGTTACCTGCGCCTGTAGCCAAGCGCCGGGCAGGAGCGCGCCGACGGCCAGGGCCAGCGCGATGCCGGCCAGGGACACAGAGGGAGCGAAGCCGCGGCCACCGCGCATGATTCCGGCATCTTCTCACAAACCGGAGTCTCATGCACCGGTGGGCCGGGCGCGTGGCACCCGTATCGCTCCGTCAGACGAGAGCCAGTTGCGGCAGGTGATCGAAGTGCTCGACGTATCGATTCGTGTCGAGCGCGATCCTCATCGCCAGAGGTCCGGATCCGGCTCGTCCTGCGCCGCGAGCGCCGCTTCGACCGCCGCGTCGGGGTCCCAGGCGCCGGCCACGTCACCCAGATCCCGCCTTCTTCGCGGCGCCCGGGTCACTCCCGTGCCTTCCGCCAGCGCGTCGATGGCGACCTCGTTCAGGCTCTTGCCGGTCTCGCGGGCACGCATCCGCAACGCGTCGTCGACCACCGCTGGGACGCCGCGGATGGTGTACTGCATGCGCTCACGATAGGCAGAGCAGGCATCCATGGCAAGCACCCCTTCTCTCCGGGCCGCCTTCGGGTCGGTGCGTCGCCTGCGGCGACAACGAAACGTCCAAGTCTCCATCGGGCCAGCGTGGTGCGGAGCGGGGGACCGGATCAAGAGCGTTCGCCGGCGCCACGATCGCGCTCCGCCTGTGGCATGTGGACGCGGTGTAGACCACAATGAGCCGCGTGGGGTTGGCTCACTCTTCCCCGGCCCGGCGCCCGGCGCGCAGGGTGCGCGTTTCGCTCGCGATCGGTCTCGTCGCGGTGACCATCCCTCGCGTGGCGTGGGCGCAGGTTGTCCCCCAGGCGACCCCTGAGGCACAGATCGCCACCGGCACGGCGGTCGACGCCGGCGTCCTGACCGGCCGTCCGACGGTGCGTCCCCCGCGGCTGGCGGATCCTCCGGTGATCGACGGCCGGCTGGACGAGGCGCTCTGGCGCGATGCCGCCCACATCACGCAGCTCGTGCAGCGCCGTCCGTTCGACGGGATTCCGGCCAGCGAGCCGAGCGACATCTATCTCGCCTACGACAGCGCCAACATCTACGTCGGCCTGCATGCGCACTACTCCGACCCCGGCATGATCCGCGCCAACCGGCGGGACCGCGACGAGTCCATCGACGACGACCTGTTCCTGATCTACTTCGACCCGTTCCTCGACCAGCAGCGGGCATACGTCTTCACGGTCAACGGCTACGGCGTGCAGGGGGACGCGATCCTGCAGGCGGGCGCGATAGGGGGCGGCCGCTTCGGGGTACCGCGCGGCGACGCCTCCTGGGACGTGCTGTTCGACTCGGCGGCCGAGCTGGTCGACGACGGCTTCGTCGCCGAGCTGGCGATTCCCTTCAAGAGCCTCCGCTATCCGCGTCGGGAGGCCGGGGTGCCGCACCGCTGGGGACTGCAGATCGCGCGCTTCATCGGCGGCCACGACGAGGCGGACGTCTGGTCGCCCACGTCGCGCGACATCGCCGGCTTCCTGCCCCAGATGGGTGTGCTGGAGGGGATGACGGACCTCTCGCGCAGCCACAACCTGGAGCTGCTGCCGACCTTCACGACGATTCGCTTCGGCGCGCTCGACCGCTCGACCGGCCGCTTCCGGGACCGGGATCCGTCTCCCGAGGGCGGTCTGAACCTGAAGTACGGGGTCACCTCCAACCTCACCGCCGACGTCACGTTCAATCCCGACTTCTCGCAGGTCGAGTCGGACCTGCCGCAGATCGAGGTCAACCAGCGCTTCGCACTCTTCTACCCGGAGCTGCGCCCCTTCTTCCTGGAGGGCGCGGAGATCTTCGACGTCCGGGCGCCGATCACGCCCGTCCACACCCGCCGAATCGTGGATCCCGCCTACGGCGCCAAGCTGACCGGCAAGGTCGGGCGGACCAGCATCGGCGTGCTGTACGCCAGCGACGCGGAGCCCGGCAACGTGGACGATCCGACGGACCCGGCGTTCGGGTCGTCGGCCGACACGTTCGTCGGCCGGGCGCGCTACGACCTCTACGCCGAGTCGCACGTAGGGACCATCTTCACCAACCGGGAGCTGCTCGGCGGCCACAGCCGGCTCGCCGGCGTGGACTCGAACTTCCGGCTGGGCGACACCCACTCGGTCGCGTTCCGCGCGATAGGCACGGACCATCAGGACCGGGAAGGCTCGAAGACGCAGGGTTACCTCGTCGACGCCGTGTTCAGCAAGCGCGGCCGGAACCTGCGTTACTCCCTGTTTTCGTACGCGCTGTCGCCCGACTTCAGGACCGACGTCGGGTTCGTCCGGCGCACCGACCAGCGCTACACGTCTCTCACCGGCGGCTACCGCTGGTGGCCGGAGCACTGGCTCCGCAACTGGGGACCGGAGTTCATATACGCGCGCAACTACGATTTCGCGGGCGTCCTGCAGGACGAGGTGGTCGACGCGGGGATCAACCTGGCGCTCATCCGCAACATGTTCGTGGCCGGCAACACCCGGCGCGAGCTGGAGCGGTTCGGCGGCGTCGACTTCATAAAGACGCGTTCCCGGGTCTTCGGCAGGGTCGATACCAGCCGGCGCGTCGGCGTGTCGCTGGAGTACCGGCGGGGCGAGCAGATCCTCTTCCACACGCGGACCCCCTACCTGGGCCGCGAGCAGGGGATCACGGCGCGCGTCATCCTGCGGCCCGTCTCGCGCCTGCAATCGGCGATCAATCTCACCACGAACCGGTTCACGGACCCGCGCCGCGGCAGCGAGGAGGTGTTCGACGTCAGGATCTTCCGCGCGCTCACGACGTATCAGTTCAGCAACCGGCTGCTCTTACGCAACATCGGCGAGTACAACACCCTGGATCGGACCCTGGACCTGAACTTCCTGCTCACCTACCGCGTCAACGCCGGCACGGTCCTCTACGCCGGCTACGACGACCACTACCAGCAGGCCGACCTGATCGAAGGTGACCTGACGGACTGGTATGACGTCGGCGGCCGGGGGCTGCGGTTGCTGGGGCGCCAGCGGACGAACCGCGCGGTCTTCGTGAAGTTCCAGTACCTGTTCCGCTACTGACGTGTTCTCGAATCAGCCGCTCAGGCGGCATTCGCCGCGTACAGGTCCCGGAGCGAGTGCCATCCGGGTGACTCCGCTCTCGATGCCGGCTTGCGACGTACGAAGTAGCGGCGGCCGATCGTGGCGCCGCGCCGGTTGGGATAGAGGCGTGCCTTGCGGTCGAGCTCCGCTTCGAGAGCCGGCGCCGACCGGACTTGTCCCCATTTGCACTCGCCGAGGTCGGTCCAGTTGTCTTCCCGCAGGCCGACGACATCAATCTGAGCGGCTGGAGATGCCTCTCGAACGGTGGAACCTGCCGCGTTCCTCCGTTGGGTACTCCAGTACTCGCCGATCTCGAACCCGGCGGTGATGCCCTCTGCTGCGTAGATGAGCGCCAGCGCCTCGCGGCACAACCGTTCGAAGCAGGAGCCGAACCAGGCATCGAGCGCCGGCGCGATACGGTCGCCGAAGACCCGCTCGGGGCCGCTGCCGCGAATCGCGCTCATGTTCGGGAATACGAAACGGAACCAGAAGCGGAGCAGGGGGTCGTCGATTCCGAAACGCACCTGCTTTGGGTTCGGGCAGCGACGGTCCAATGGATACCGGCGGCGCAGATATCCGAGGTTCACGAGTTGCTGCAGGTAGTAGTGCAAGTTCCGCTCGGGCAGCTCGGTGGCCGCGGCAATAGCCGGCGCGGCGCCGTGGCCGGACGCGACGGCGAAGAGAACGGCGTGGTAGGGCGCCACTTCGCGCAGCTCCTCGCGGAGCAGGAACGTCGGCTCGTGGAACATTGGCGCGAACTCGTCGAGCAGGTTGTTCCGGATGTTGCGGTCGATGGACCGGGTATCGTCGAGGCAGAGCAGGTACTGCGGCAGGCCGCCGACCAGGAAGTAGGCTTTCGCCCGGTCCTCCAGCGACCAGCGCGGATGGAACCGGGCCGCCTCGATGTAGCCGAACGGCTGCAGGTGTATCTGCGCCGTGCGCCGCCCGAACAGCGGGCTCTCCTTGCCCAGAACCTCCCGCTCCATGAATCCGAGGTACGAGCCGCAGAGCAGCAGCACGACGTTGCCCGCGTCCCGCCACTCCCGGTCCCAGCAGTGCTGCAACGCCGAGAGCAGACCGGGGCTCGCCCCCGCGATCCACTGAAACTCGTCGAGGGCCAGGACGAGCTTCGAGCCCGGATGGGCTGCCGCCCATTGCCCGACCGCGGTGAGCAGGGATCTTTCGTCAAGTCGTGTTTAGACAAGTCGTGTTTAGACAAGTGGTGTTTGTATGACACTCACCCGAACACCGTCGACGGTTCGGCAAGCGCCTCGATAGCGAGGTCAAGCGCAGCCGCAGGATTCAACGATCAGGCAGTCGCGCGCACCAGTCTCAGCGCGATAGCGGGCTCCAGGCGTTCTCCGGACTCCCGCTCCCAGTACCCTTCGAAGCCATCAACGACCGGCGTCAGCACGAGCCATGGCAACTCTGCCGGGTCTCCGGGAATGGGAACCGGCGGGATGATCCGCAGCCGGAGCCGGGGTCCGTCCACGACGAGGTCAACCGGAAGTTGCCCGTCACGGTCCTGTCGTGCGATCGCCCCCCGAACGCGCCCGCCCTCGACGGAGAACACGAACTCTGCGTGGTGCGGCGTCGGCAGTGCCGCCGAGGTCTGCCCGGGGGCGATGAGCCACCACGTCCCGGCGATTGTCCGGATGTCGCGCATCTCACGCGCCCTCAGTTTGTTCGGCTGGGATCGAGCATGTCGGGCATCGAGCGGGAGTCTAGCATCTGACGCTGATGCTTTGAGCAGGTCGCCTTCGAGACATCTGATCGGTCACTGCGTCTCGGGTGCGGCTCTTCTTCGTTGGCGGCCCAATCAGTCTCTCCGGCGGCGGCGAGGCAGGAGGCAATTGGATCCGTCAAGGCGTGGTGAGGAGCGGCGGAGGGGCCGGTGGCCGACGGTACTTCTGTCGTCAGCGACCGATGGGGGACTTCCGCTGGTCCTCGCGCGCTTCGTGAGAGGTCTCAGTACGCATCAAGGCTCCGGCTGCCTGCGGCGGCTGAGAACCGCCGCAACTACAGCCAAATGTCACCGTGCGCCGGTCGACTCCCATCGGGTCGCGGACCAAATGCCGACAGGCCCTTCGACGAGCCGACGACGAGCACCGCACGCCGCGTCGCCGCTGCCACGTGGATGATGTCGAGTACCACTGTGGCTTCCAGGGCGTACGCGGTGGTGCCCGCGAGGCGGTCGCGATGGTCACACGGCGGCGCATCTCGACCAAGTAGCGCTCCGGCAGCAGGTTCAGCGCGGCATCGAGCCGATGCAAGCCGTCGTGACCGCGCCGCGCGCAGCCCAGACCCACAACCTGCATCGTGCCGGAGGTCGTTTCGGCGTGGCTTTCGTGCTCGCGCGGCTCCGAGCACTCGACACCGCCGGTGTCCTCGGCCGGACCAGCAGCCTCTTTCGGGCTGCGTTGGTCGCGATGTCCTTGCAGGAGCTTGCGTACCAAATCCTGGCGCCGCCGGTGCAGTTCCCGTTCGAGTTCGCTCTCGCTCATCTGCCGGGCTTCGCTGGACGAGAGGAAGGCTTTGGCATCCGCGAAGACAGCATCGGCCGCTGCACACGGGGCCGGGCTCGGGAGATCGATGCAAGGGACGCCGGTTCGCGCCACGTCGAATGTACGTCCCTGGAATCCTGTCGTCACAGCCATCGCAGGTCTGCCTCCCTTCCCACGGCACCGTACCAGAACGCCGCGCGAATGTCCAGAAGGGAGCGCGCCCGAGGGGGACAGACCGACGGTGTTCGGTACCGTTTCGAGGCTCGGCTGGCCGCCGGAAAGACGCGGGTACGCGCTGGCTTGGTTGCTGTCCCCCCGAAAGGAGCACTGGAGAGACGCATCCGCGGGCAAAAAGGCCCATGAATAGGGCGAAAACTCCTCTACGAAGAAGAGCCGCACCCCTGCGTCTCCTACTGTCGTAGACATCAATCAACGTAATGCCCGAGACCTCGGGCATCGGTTGCGGATGGCCGTGGGAGTTGGATTCTGAGGGGCAACGGCGAATGCCGGTCGCCCAGGCGTAGCCGGACACGACGGTCGTGTCGTCAGTCTTCCCGTGCCTCCCGCGCTCGCCGCCGGGTCTCCCGCACGATCACGACGCCGAGCGCCAGGCCGCCGCCGAGCAACGCGAGCGCCGGCGTGTCCGCGCCTTGCTCGCCCAGCCCAGCGTTGAGCCCACCGCCGGCGAGCAAGCCGATCAGCACCGCGAGCAGGGCCCGCACGACGACGCGCGCGCCGGGACGGAATCTGCTAGCCCTACCCTGCCCCCACATTCAGGGCTGGACAAATAAGCTTCCGCCGTGTAGCGTCACGGCATGGAGCACCAGAACCAGATACTACAGACCCTTCGTGCGCCTGAGTCGCAAGCTCGCCTCGAGCGAATTGTGGCGCAGGAGGCGCTGAACAACCGGGCGGCGGTGGGGCGGCGGGTGTGCGCGGAGTTCGGGTTTGTGGATGCGCGCGGGTCGGCCCAACTCGCGGGTTGTCTCAAAGCGCTCAACACGCTGCACAAGGCGGGGCGGATTGCGTTGCCGGCGTCGCGGGGTGGCGGGGGCGCGCCCACTCCGCAGCGTTTCGACGCGCCGGTGGCGGCGGCCACGGCGGTGCCGGGTACGGTGGAGGCGGTCGCGGGGTTGTCGCTGGAGCGGGTAGAGCAAGGCCGGCAGCGCCGGGTGTGGAATACCTTGCTGCACTTCGAGCATCCGCAGGGGACGACGACCTTTGCGGGCTGCCAGGTGCGCTATCTGGTGGTCTCGGCGCACGGGGTGCTCGGCGCGGTCGGGTTTTCGGCGTCGGCGTTGCAATTGCGGGCGCGCGAGGCGTGGATGGGATGGAGCGATGAGCAACGCCAAGCCCATCTGCACCGGGTGCTGTGCCTGAGCCGGTTCCTGATCCGCCCCGGCGTGCAATGCCGCAACCTGGCCAGCCAGGTGCTGGGCCAGGTGCTGGCGCGTTTGCCAGCGGATTTCGAGGCCCGCTACCGGTATCGCCCGTGGCTGGTGGAGACCTTCGTCGGCCCCGCGCATGACGGCGCCAGCTTCAAGGCGGCCAACTTCGTGTGGGTCGGGCACACGGCCGGTCGCGGGCGCCAGGACCGCGACCACGCGCGGGCTCGTCCGGTCAAGGCGGTATATATGTATGAGTTGGAGCCGCACTGGCGGCGGCGGTTGGGGGTGGCGCGGGTCGACGCGGCGCCGGCGCTGGCGCCGGCTGACGGTCTCGACAGCGGCGCCTGGACGGTGAACGAGTTTGGAGGGGCGCCGTTGGGCGATCAGCGGTTGTCGGCGCGTCTGGTCAAGAGCGCGGGGCTGCTGGCGTCGTTGCCCGGAGAGGCGGTCACCGCCAACGCGTCCCACGACCGCGCGGCGGTGAAGGGCTACTACCGGCTCATCGACCAGCCGGTGTCGTCGGCGGTCACGCCCGGGAACATTCTCGCGCCCCACCGGGCGCGCACGCTGCAGCGGATGCGCGGCCAGGACACGGTGCTGTGCATCCAGGACGGGACGGATCTGAATTTTGCGACGCGCCCGCACTGCGAGGGGCTGGGCATCATCGGGCGCAACCAGACGGCCTCGAAGACGCTCGGCCTGCATCTGCATCTGACCCTGGCGGTCAATGGCGCGGGTCTGCCGCTGGGCGTGCTGCGCTGCGGTTTCGAGGCGCCGCCGGGCGGCGCGGCGCGCCCGGCGGACGAGCCGCCGCCGGCGGCGGCGCAGGAGACGGCCCCCAAGACGCGGCGCTGGGTCGACGGCCTGCGCGACATCGACCGGGCGGCGGCGGCGTTGAGCCGCAAGACCCGAGTGCTCAGCGTCATGGACCGGGAGGCGGATTGCTTCGCGGTGTTCGACGAGCAGCGCCGTCTGAACCGGGTGGAAGTGCTGGTGCGCGCCCACCATGACCGCTGTCTCGCCAAGGGCGCCCCGAAGCTGTTCGCCGCCATGCGCGCCGGCGCCGCCGACGGGCACGTCGAGATCGAGATCGACCGCCTGAGCGCGCGGCGCAAGTCGAACGGCAGGCAGGCCCGCCCGGCGCGCACCGGGCGGGTGGCGCGGGCCGAGGTGCGCCATCGCCAAGTGGTGGCGCCGCCGACCATCGCCGGCGCCGAACCGGTGGCGCTGTCCACGGTCCATGTGCGCGAAACCGCGCCGCCGCCCGGCGAGCCGGCGGTCGAGTGGTTCCTGCTCACCAGCCTCGACGTCGACAGCACCGAAACCGCGGTCGCGGTCATCGGCTACTACCTGCGGCGCTGGCGCATCGAAGACCTGTTCCGGGTGCTCAAGTCCGGATGCCGAGTCGAACATCTCGCGTTCCACACCGCCGACCGGCTCCAACGCGCGGTCACCATCAATACCGTGATCGCCTGGCGCCTGATGGTGATGACCCTGCTCGGTCGTGACGTGCCGGGGTGCGACGCCCAGTTGCTGTTCACCGACATCGAGTTGCGTTTCCTGACCGACTATGCCGAAGAACTCGGCCTGCCGCCCCCCTGACCATCTCGCCGCCGCAGTCCTCCTGCTCGCCATCCTCGGCGGCTACCAGAACCGAACGCACGACCCGCCCCCCGGACACCAGATCATGTGGCGCGGTTACGAACGAATGTCCATCGCAACCATCGGCTACCGCATTGGACGGCGGGAGCGTGCTGGAGTTGTCCAGAACGAATAATGTGGGTACAGGGTAGTGCTAGCCACCGCCCTCGATGAGCTCCAGGGTCATCGTCGTGACGGTCTCGATGACGGTCTCCTGGCCACCCATCGCGATGCTCATTTGCACACTCATGGTGCTCTGGGTACCCAGGAGCAACCCCTTGCCGGCGTCGAAGCGGCTGGTCCCGACTATCGCCATGTCGCCGAGCTGCACGGGGACGGGCAACGCGGCGGCGGCGCCGTCCGTCAGGGACATCGTCCCCGAGCTGCCGATGACCATGAGGTCTTCGTCGATGGACTCGACGCGGTAGGAGGTGACCGCCGTCAGCGACCCGAAGGCGGGAATCGGTGTCGTGTAGGCGCTGTCCCACGTCGAGCCGATGCCGACGGCCTCGGTGGGCAACGGAAGAGACCCCTGCGCCCACTGGTTGCGTAGCGCCTCGTCGCTCAGCATGCTGTCAAGCATCGCCAGACTGGAGGGATCCGGCGTCTGCGCGCACCAGCTCGACGCGCTGCACCGCGCTGGGCATCGCCGCCGCGGCGACCATTCCCGGCAGGGCCAGCGCGGCGCACAGCAGAGCCGTCCGGGTGCTGCCGGCGAGTCGCGGATTGTGACGACAAGTGGGGTTCACGGCCACTTCGACCTCCTCATGAGATGATTGTGCCATGCTCGCGCCGGCCGGGCGGCGGTCGCGCCGGTGGGGAGGTGCGTAAACAGCCATGTGCAAAGGGCTTTCTACCATGTGCAAAACGCTTTCCAGTCGGCTTCTGGTGATGCGCTACGCGGCGGTTGCGGCCGTCGCGTGTCTGGGAACCGTCGGCGTGAGCGCTCAGACCGGCGCCGCCGATGGGGAGTGGGGTGTGTTCGGGGCGGACGCGGGCGCCACCCGCTATTCACCGCTCGACGAGATTCATCCCGGCAACGTCGGAGACCTGGAGGTGGCGTGGCGATGGAGTGCACGAGACCAGGGCACGCCCCCTCCGTCCGGCCGGACGCAGATCAGCCCCATCGTGGTCAACGGAGTCCTCTATACGACCATCGGCAACCAACGCAGCGTGATTGCCCTTGATGCCGCCACCGGCGAGCCCCTCTGGAACTGGCACCCGGGCGACAACGAGCGCAGGTGGGGCGACATCATCGAGCCCGTGGCGCGGAGCGCCGGGCGCGGCGTGACCTACTGGACGGACGGGGCGGGCGATGAGCGCATCTTCGTGGTGACGCCGAGCTTCCAGTTGGCGGCCCTGGACGCCCGGACGGGGAATCTGGTGGAGGATTTCGGTTCGGCCGGCGTGGTGGACATGATGGACGACCTGCGCTGGAGTGAGCGGCCGGCCGCGGAGATTGCGGGTCGAGTGGCCAATACGTCACCGCCGTCGATTCTCGGAAACGTGCTCGTGGCATCGATCTCGATGCATACCGGCAGCATTCCCACCCGGGCCTCTCCCAACGAGGTCTGGCCCATGAACACGCCCGGCGACGTGGTGGCGTACGACACCCGCACCGGCCGGATGCTCTGGCGCTTCAACACGGTCCCGAGGGAGGGAGAATTCGGCGTCGAGACCTGGCTGAAGGCGGACGAAGCCCTCTGGAACGTACCCACCGGCACCCACGATTGGGTGCAGGAGCATCCCGAGCTCCTCGATGCGTCCTGGAAGTACACGGGGAACGTCGGGCATTGGGCGCCCGTGACGGCCGACCCGGAGCTCGGCCTGTTCTACGTGGCTACCGAGACTCCCACGAACGACTATTACGGCGGCTATCGGCCCGGGAATAACCTCTTCGGCAACTCCGTGCTGGCGCTGGACGCCGAGACCGGCGAGCGGGTGTGGCATTTTCAGCTCACCCATCACGAGCTCTGGGACTACGACATCCCTACCGCCCCCATCCTCGTGGACATCGAGGTCGATGGTGTCCCGATCAAGGCGCTGGTGCAGCTCTCGAAGCAGGGGTTCGCGTACGTACTCGACCGCGAGACAGGCGAACCCGTGTGGCCGATCGAGGAGCGGGCCGTGCAGGAGTCGGACGTTCCGGGCGAGTGGACCTCTCCGACACAGCCCTTTCCCACCAGGCCGCCAGCGTTCGACCGCCAGGGCGTCACCCGGGACGACCTGATCGACTTCACTCCGGAGCTCCGGGCCGAGGCGTTGCGGATCGTGGAGCAATACCGGCTCGGGCCTCTCTATACGCCGCCGTCCTTGATCGAGCCGGGCGTCAATCTCGGGACCCTCGGGCTTCCCGGCGCGGGTGGCGGCGTCAACTGGCCGGGCGGCGCGGTGGATGCCGAGGCGGGTCTCCTTTTCGTGCCGTCGGCTACGAGGCCGACCGTGTTCGGATTGACGGACGGCACGGAAGGGACCGGAGTGCGCTACCACATCTCATTTGCCCGGGGTGTTCCGACCGTCCGTGACCTGCCCCTCGTGAAGCCTCCCTACGGCCGGATCACCGCGATCGACCTGACCGTCGGAGAGATTCTGTGGCAGGTCCCGCTCGGCGATACGCCCGGCTATATCCGGCAGCATCCGGACCTGCAGGGCGTGAACGTGCCGGCGACCGGGGGTCTCACGCGAGGGACCGGACTTCTCGCGACGTCCACCCTGCTGTTTTCGGGCGAGGGACAACAGGGCGCTCCGGTCCTCCGTGCGTACAACAAGCGGACGGGCGAGGTCGTCCATGAGATTCCGCTTCCGGGTGGACCGACCACCGGTTTCCCGATCACGTACATGCAGGGCGGCCGGCAATACCTTGTCGTAGCGGCTCTCGACGAGGAGAGAATCGCGGAGCTGGTCGCTTTCTCTTTGCAGTAACCGCGGGAAGGCGACCCTGACCCTCGACTCGACGTGGCGGTCCCGGCGGAGCGGTCGAGAGCGACACGAGCGCCTTGCACCGACACGAGTCCGGTCGTGACGCCGCCTCCCGCGCCCAGGCTCTATCATTGCGGCTGGAGGTGAGTGATGCAGTTCCGACGCCATTTGTTGACGGTCGTACTCGGGATCGGGCTGAGCGGAAGTCAGGGCGCCGGTGAGCCGGTTCAGAAGGAATCCGCGTCGCCGTCGCTCGCGCATTCGCGCGTCACCCGGCTCGACATCACCAGCCGTGAGACGGCGTTCGGCGGCCGGTCGTTCGGTGCCGTGGGCGCGTACGAGATTCTGCTCGGCACGGCCACGGCCGTCGCCGATCCAGGCGCCCCCCTGAACGCCGGGATCGTGGATCTCGAGAACGCCCCGCGCAATGCGGACGGGCTGGTCGAATACACCTTCGAGGTCGACATTCTCAAGCCGGTCGACATCACCAGGGGCAACGATGTCCTGGTGTACGAGATCAACAACCGCGGCCGCAACATCGTCTTCGGCTACTTCCATGAGGCGGGGCAGGGTTACGCGACCGAGAACGCCGGCAACGCCTTCCTCATGAACCAGGGCTACACGTACGTATCGAGCGGCTGGTTGCACGGCGCGCCGGGCACCGGCAACCCGCGTCCGGTGCTGGCGACTCTGCCGCCCGCCATGGACGACGGCCGGACGATTACCGGCACCTCGATGGAGGAGTGGCAGAACCCGGACAGCGCCGCGTTCGGGCGGTTGACGTATCCGGCGGTGACGCTCGAGAAGACCGCCGCGACGCTCACGCATCGCCAACTGCAGAACGATCCGCGCCAGAGCGTTCCGGCCGACCAGTGGTACTACGTCGACGACAGGACGGTCGCTGCCACGCCCCCCGCGGGAACCGACGCGGGGACCATCTACGAGTTCGTGTATGAGGTCCGGAATCCAATCGTTCACGGCCTGGGTTTCGGCGCCATGCGCGATTTCGTGTCGTTCGCGCGCTACAGTCCCGCCGACGATCAGGGCGCCCCGAACCCGCTCTTCGTGGACGGCATGCCGGTGCTCGACCACGTGGTGGCCGTCGGTTCTTCGCAGAGCGGCCGGATGGCCAGGGACTTCGTCTACCAGGGTTTCAACGAGGATGCGGAGGGGCGGCGCATCTTCGACGGCATGACGCCGTATGTCGCCGGCGCCCGCCGCACGTTCGTCAACGCCCGTTTCGCGCAGACGGGTCGCTATACCCGCCAGCACGAAGATCACAACTACCCGATGGACGAGTTCCCGTTCACGTTCGCGACGACGACCGATCCGCTGACGGGCAAGGCCGACGGGTTGCTGGCCGCCTGCACGGCCTCGAGTACCTGTCCGAACATCATCCAGGTGGACGCCGACTCCGAGTACTACGGCGCCCACGCTTCGCTCATCCTCACCGACACGAGCGGCCAGGCGCTGGAGCTGCCGCCGAACGCGCGCTACTGGATGCTCGCGACCGCGCATCTGCAGGGCAACGCCGGGTGCCGCGACCCGGCCAACCCGGTGCGGCCGTGGCCGTACTACCGGGCGGCGTTCGACGCGATGGTGCAGTGGGTGCAGAACGGCGTCGAGCCGCCGCCGACGCGCGCGCCGTCCGTGGCCGACGGCACGGCGGTGACGGTCGAAGAGCAGGGCGAGCAGTATCCGACCATCCCGGACCGTCCGTACAACCCCACGATCAGCGAGCTCGGCGTGCGTGACTTCTCCGTCTGGCCGCCGCAGGAGAGCGAGGAGCGGTACCCCTTGTTCGTGCCGAGCCTGGACGCCGACGGCAATCTCGTGACGGGCGTGATGGTGCCGGAGGTCGCGGCCCCGCTCTCCACGATGGGCAAGGCCATTCGCGCGGCAGGCTTCGCCGAAGGCGACCTGTGCGGCGTGAACGGCTCCACGATTCCGTTTCCGCGGACGCGGGATGCGCGGATGGAGCTGGGCGATTCGCGGCTCTCCCTGGAAGAGCGCTATCCGGGCGGCGAGGCGGAGTACGTGAGGCGCTACGGTGAAGCGGCGGACGCGCTGGTCGCCGAGCGGTATCTGCTGCCCGCCGACGCCGAGACGCTCAAGAACTCCGCTGCCGCCGCGTGGAGCGCGGCCATTGCTGCACCGGAAGAGGACGCGCAGTAGCGCACGTTCGTTGGCGCTGGCGCTCGAGCTGGCCGGTCGTGCGGCGTGCCTTCCGGCTAGGGCGTGTTAACACTATTGGCCGGATCGTGGTATCGTTCCTGGATGGAGCTCACCGAAACGCAGTACGCACCCATCGCGTCCTGTCTCCCGCGACAGCGTGGCAATGTCAGCATGCCCAATCTGCAGGTGCTCAACGCGATCCTGTACGTCGCCGAGCAGGGGTGCAAGTGGCGAGGGTTGCCGAGGCGCTTTGGGAACTGGCACACGATCTACACCCGCATGAATCGTTGGTCCAAGAACGGGGTGCTCGACCGGGTCTTCGAACACCTGCAACGCGCCCAGTTGATCCGCATCAAGTTGGAGGCGGTGTCGCTGGACAGCACCATCGTCAAGGTCCATCCCGACGGCACGGGGGCTCGAAAAAAAACGGCCCCCAAGCCATCGGCAAATCCCGCGGCGGGTGGACCACCAAGATTCATCTGGTTGCCGCGGATGCTCGAATGGCATTGACGTTTGCGCTCTCGCCCGGCCAAGCCCACGACGGCCCGGAGGGCCGGAAGCTCCTGACCAGCCTGGGGCCGCAAGATGCCGAATTGGCCTTGGTGATGGACCGCGCGTACCAGGGCGACGAAACCCGCCAACTGGCGCTGGACCTCGGATTCACACCAGTGGTGCCGCCGATCAAGACCCGGACGGACCCGTGGGAGTACGACCGGGAGATGTACAAGCGACGCAACGAAGTCGAGCGTCTGTTCCGCCGACTGAAGGGCTATCGCCGGATCTTCTCCCGATTCGAGAAGCTGGATGTGATGTTCATCGGCTTCATCCACTTCGTGCTCATGTTCGACGCGCTGAGGCAGTGTTAACAGGCCCTAGTCGGGCAACGCGAACACGAACAGGTTGTTCCCGTTGCTCGGCCGCAACTCCGGCGTCAACTGCAGGAAGCTCGCGGTGGTGGCGGCCGGGCCGGTGCCGACGGCGATGTACTGGCGGCCGTCGACCGCGTAGCTGATCGGGAAGCCGGAGACGGGCGAGCCGAGGTTGATCTCCCAGAGCACCTCGCCGGTCTCCTGGTCGAAGGCGCGGAACCGGCCGTTCGAGTCGCCGCCGAAGACGAGACCGCCGCCGGTGGCGACGAGCGACAGGGTCGCGGCCCGCTGCTGGTGCAACCAGCGGGTCTCGCCGGTCTCCGCGGAGATCGCGTAGACGGTGCCGAGTTGCTCCGTGCCGGGCGCCAGCTCGTGGCGGACGGCGAGGGCGTAGATGCGATGGGAGGCGTCGGGCGAGGTCGTCGCCAGGAGGCGCTGGCACATGTTGCGCAACGGCATGTACATGGTGTTGGTGAGGGGGCTGTAGGCGCCGGCCTCCCAGTCCTTGCCGCCGTGCATGTTGGGACAGGCGAGCACCTGCTGTCCCTCGGCGGTGAAGATGACCTCGGCGTTCTCGGTCACCGCGCCGGTCGCGCCGTCGATGTGGCTGATGACGTTCTGCGCGATGGTGGGGGTGGCCCACAGGAACTCGCCGGTCTCGCGGTCGAGGGTGTAGACGAGGCCGGTCTTGCCCGGGATGCCGGTCATCACCTTGCGGACCTCGCCCGGCCGGATGCGCGGGTTGATCCAGCTCACCGCGTCCGGGTTGGGGGCGACGGCGGTGTCGAGCAGGATGCGCTCGAAGGGGTGATCGAGGTCCCAGTGGTCGTTCAGGTGCTGGTAGTGCCAGCGGATCTCGCCGGTGTCGACGTCGAGGGCCAGCGTCGAGTTGTGGTACAGGTGCTTGTTCTCGACGCCGCCGAGCATGAACTTCGGGGCCGGCGAGGTGACCGACGTGCCCTGGTAGATGAGGCGCAGCTCGGGATCGTAGCTGGCCGGCATCCACGTGCCGACGTGGACCCGCCGCTCGTACGGCACACCGCCCCAGGTCTCGTCGCCCGGCTCGCCGGGGGCCGGCACGGTCCGCCGCCGCCACAGCTCCTCGCCGGTGAGCGCGTCGTGGGCGACGATGACGCACGACTCGGGTCCCCCGCGCGGCCGGCAGCTCCGCCCGGAGATCGCCTTGCCGTCGGCGATGATCGGCCCCGAGCTGTGCCCGGCCGGCGTCTCCCGGTAGTCGAAGATCCGCGTTTCCCAGGCGATCTCGCCGGTCGTGGCGTCGAGGCCGAACACGTAGTTGTCGTCGCTGGTGTTGATGATGAAGCGGTCGTAGATCGCGATGTTGCGGTTGTTGCGCGAGTTGCCGCCGACGAAGTCGTAGACGTCCTCCGGCAGATCGCGCCGGTGCGCCCATAGCAGGTCGCCGGACACCGCGTCGATCGCCTCGATCACGTCGCTTGCCTGCGGCATGTAGAGGACCCCGCCGTAGGCCAGCGGGGTGCCCTCCTGCCGTCCGGGCGCCAGCGCCCGCGTCCACACCATCCGCAGATCGCCGACGTTGTCCCGGTCGATTTGGTCCAGCGGGCTGTAGCCCCAGCCGTCCAGCGTCCGGCGCCACGTCAGCCAGTCTCCGGGGGCGGGGTCCTGGAGCATCGCGTCGGTCACCGGCACGAACCCGTCCGCGGCCTCGGTCTGGGCGGCGGCCGGCGCCGGCGCAAGAAAGATTGTGGCGAGGGCCAGGAGCATCGTCAGGACAAGCCGCCGGCGAGCAACCGTCGAGCGGGTCGGTTTGGCGATTGGCATGGTGAGCAACCGTAGCACGATCATCGACGCGCTCTTTCAGGAACCGGCGTGACCGGGAGATCACGATGCCTGTCCTTCGCGAGTGTCTTCGTCGACTGTGGGGCGCGCTCCGGCGCAACCCGGCCGATCGCGATCTCGAGCGCGAGCTGCGCTTTCATCTCGAACAGGCGGCGGAGGAGCTGCGCGGGAAGGGCTGCTCACCGGCGGAGGCGGCGCGGCTGGCGCGGGTGCGCCTGGGCGGCTTGCCCCAGGCGATGGAGGCGCTGCGCGACCAGCGCGGACTGCCGTGGCTCGACGACCTGCGGACCGATGTGCGGATCGGTGTGCGCGGCCTGGCGCGACGTCCCGGGTTCGCGGCGACGGCGGTGCTGACGCTGTCGGTCGGCATCGGGGCCACCGCGGCGGTTGCCACCGTGACGAACGCCCTGCTCTTCCAACCCCTGCCGGTGCCCGACCCCGACGAGCTCGTGGTCGTGACGCAGCTCGACGAGCACACCTCGGTCTTCCCGCACGCACTGTCCTATCCGGAGTACCTCGACTACCGGGAGCGCAACGACGTCTTCGAGGGTCTGGCCGCGCATACCCTGGCGGAAGAGCTGCTGTCGATCGGCGGTCGCGCGGCGGAGCAGATCTGGATCGAGTACGTCAGCGACAACTACTTCGATGTTCTGCAGTTGAATGCCGTGCGCGGCCGCACGTTCCTCCCGGGGGAGGGGCGTCGTCCCGGCGATGCGCCGTTCGTCGTCTTGGCCCACCACGCATGGCAGTCGCGCTTCGGCGGGGATCCGGCTGTCCTTGGACAGGTCGTGCGCCTCGGGCTGGCGAACATGACCGTCATCGGGATCACGCCGGAGGACTTCATCGGGACCAACGGCCTGGTGCCTGCGGAGCTGTTCGTCCCCGCCACCGAGGGCGCGCTGGTCGAGCCGGGGTGGACGGAGCTGTTGACCAACCGGCTCCCGGAGTCGTTCGTGCTGACCGGACGCCTGCGGTCCGGCGTGACGGTCGGCGAGGCGGCCGCCCAGCTCGACGTCCTGGCCGCCGCGCTGGCCGCGGAACATCCGGATGCGAGCGCCCACACCGAGCTCTACGTCATCGCCGAGCGTCACGCGAGACCGGAGCCCGGCGCGGCGCGCCACGCGACGCCCCTGGTAGGCGTGGTCATGGGCTTGGCTTCGCTCGTGCTGCTGATTGCCATGGCGAACGTCGCGGGACCCTGCTGGTTGGGCGCGGCGTCGAACGACGGCAGGAGATGGCCCTGCGCGCGGGACTCGGTGCGACCAGGCGGCGGCTCGTGCGCCAGTTGGTCACCGAGAGCGTGCTGCTGGCGCTGGTGGGCGGAGCCGGCGGCGGGATCGTCGCGCTGCGGGCCGCCGATCTCGTCATCGCCTACTTCGCCACGGCCGCCGGAATAGAACAGTTGAGATTCGACCCGTCCGTGGATTGGCGCGTGTTCGGATTCATCGCAACGATAGCGATCGCGGCCGGGGTGCTCACCGGACTCGCGCCGGCGATGCGCTCGACGCGGATCGAGCTCGCTCGCGCGATCGGCTCGGGCGGCCGTAACTCCGGTGGGACCGTCTCGGGGCGGCGCCTGACGAACGGGCTCGTCGTGCTCCAGGTTGCCGTTTCCATGCCGCTGCTGGTCTGCGCCGGTCTCTTCGTGCAGAGCGGCAGGAACGCCGGCGCGATCGACGTCGGTTTCCGAACCGACGATCTCCTGGTGCTGTCTATCGATCCCCTCGCGCAAGGGTACGACCGGGAGCAGGCCCAGGCGCTCTACCGGGATATCGTCGACGACATCGTCGGCTTGCCCGGCGTCGAATCGGCGAGCTGGGCTCGCCGGGCTCCGCTATCCCCGGGCGGGAGCTCGGGCAGCGTGTTCACACTGGACGGCGGCACCGCGCCGGAGCCCGATGCGGCGATCGTCGCGGTGAACTACGTCGACCCGCAATTCTTCGACACTGTCGACGTTCCGGTGCTCCGCGGGCGCGGTTTTCGCGAGGAAGAAACGGCGGGCGACCGGCGGGTGGCTCTCGTCAGCGAACGCGCGGCGAGACAGCTCTGGCCGGGACAGGACGCAGTCGGGCGGCGGATCGTCAACGCCGACACGGGAGGCGCACCGTTCGAAGTGATCGGCGTGGTGCGCGACGCGCACATGTCCCAGTCTCCATTCGACCGGCCGCCGTTCGTCCTCTATCCGTTCGGGCTCCAGCCCATGGGGGCGGCCACGCTCCACGTGCACACGGAGGAACCATTGAGTGCCGCGATCCCGACGGTCGCGGAGACCATTCGCCGACAGGACCCGACCCTGGCGATCCTGGACACCGGAGGCATGGACGACGTGCTGCGCTCGATGCCGATGCTGGTGAGCGTGCGCGTCGGCGCCGCGGTGATCCTGTCACGTTCTACCGCAAGCGGGCATGAGCGGAGCATACTTCCGAGCGAGGACCCTATAGTTCGGAATCCTCGATTCGCGCGATCTTCATCAGGTGCTTCTGCAAACCGCGTTTGAGGGCGCCGCCATGCACCGGGACCGAGACGCGAGCGGGCTGCCCCGCCTTTGCGTAGATGTGGTGGCTGCCCTGACCCGCGTCAACAGCCACTCTCGCGATTCGAGAAGCCGGCAGAACTCCTTGCCGCTGAGGATCCTCACACGGCAATCTCGATGACCTCGTCCGTCCCGGAAACGGGAACACTCTGGATGTCGACGGACAGACACCCCTCGACCGCTTCGTAGATGTTGCTCAGCAGCTCCTCGAACGAGTCTCCCTGAGTCGCACATCCTGGGATGGACGGCACCTCCGCCCAGTACCCGCCCTCCTCCGCTTCATGAACCACGACTTTCAGTTTCATGGTTGTCACCCCTCGCCGCCCGTCAGCTAGAACCCCGGGGGAGCCTCGTCGGCCGACGGCCCGTAGATCGACGGTACGGCGATGTCGTTGAGCCGGAGATAGACGCCGAGCTGCGCCCGGTGGTGGATCAGGTGGTTCATGACGAAGCTGCGCAGCACCGCCACCTTCGGCAGGGTCATCAGCGTCTGGCCGTTGCTCAGCAGCGTCCACAGCTTCATCATGTCCGCGTCGCTGGCGCCGGCTATCGCGGCGCGGGCCTCGGCGGCGTGCCGGTCGAAGGTCGCGACGAGCTCCGCGGTGTCGGCGGGCGGCGGCGGCGGGTCCATCTGCTTGCCGCCGGGCGCCATGTCCAGCTCGTCCTGGTTGATGGTCAGCGGCGCCCAGGAGGGGAGGTTGGCCAAGTGGCCAGCGAGCCAGACCATGGTGCCCGACTTGGGGTGCGGCCGCCAGTCGAACTTGTCGGCGGGCACGCGCTCGAGCGTCTTGCGGGCGCCCACGATCTCCTGGTCGAATTCCGGCAGCAAACTGTCGCTGATGGCCATGTCGTCCTCCCGTACTGAGTTCCGTTCCGTGAGCAGCCCGCTCTCGAGAAAGCGCCGCATTGTAGTCGTTCTCGTTCCTGATCGTCTTGAGACAGGCCATACCCCACCATAGCCCACGCCAGCGCGGCCGGGATCGGCTACGAGGTTGCCGGCGGCGCCGACGACATTTTCCCGGCGCGGTACGCCGCCGTCACGCACCGGACACACGCGGTTCGTACACTGCATTCCATGGAGGTCTACCTGAGATGAATCGTCGTATGCAGTGGATTGCAGGAACGGTCGTGGTGGCGGCCGCGATCGGGTCGGCGGGCGCCGGCAGCGCGCAGAACGCCACGACAGGGACAATCGGCGGCGTCGTGCGCGACGCGCAGCAGGGCGTGTTGCCGGGGGCCGCGGTGGTCGCCGTGCACGCTCCGACCGGCACGCGATACGAGGCCTTCACGCGGGCCGACGGGCGCTTCGACCTGCTGAACGTGCAGGTCGGGCCCTACGATGTCGAGGTCGCGATGAGCGGCTTCGGGACGCAGTCGCTCGCCGGCGTGGTCGTGACCCTGGGCGAAGCCACCGAAGTGCCGGTCACGCTGCAGCTCGCGGCGCTGACCGAGACGGTGGAGGTCGTCGCGGAGGCGAGCGAGGTGTTCTCGCCGTCGCGCTCGGGCACGACCGCCGGGGTCGCCACCGGCGTCATAGAGACCCTGCCGACCATCGAGCGCAGCCTGCAGGACTTCGCGCGGGTCAACCCGTTCTTCGTCAAGACGAGCCAGAACAACGAGTCCGAGAGCTTCCTGAGCGTCGCGGGGCGCAGCGGCCGCTACAACAACATCCAGATAGACGGTGCGGTGAACAACGACCTGTTCGGTCTGGCGCGGCAGGGGACCCCGGGCGGGCAGGCGAACACGCAGCCGATCAGCCTCGACGCGGTCAGCGAGCTGCAGCTCGTGGTCGCGCCCTACGACGTGCGGCAGAGCGGCTTCTCCGGCGGCGGCATCAACGTCATCACGCGCAGCGGCTCGAACGCCTTCAGTGGGACCGGCTACTTCTACAGCCGCAACGAGGGACTGGTCGGCAGCGGCATCGACGACTTGCCGATCGCGACCTTCTTCGACCGCCAGCAAGGGGCCAGCGTGGGCGGACCGCTGGCCCGCAACCGCGCGTTCTTCTTCGCGAACATCGAGAGCCAGCGCCGCGAGACCCCCGTCGGCTACTCGCTCGACGGGTCGTCGGGCGTCGATTTCGGCCGGCTGGCCGACGCGCAGGGGATCGCGCAGATTGCGGGTAGCGGCTACGGCTACGACATCCCGGGCGGGTTCGGCGAGATCATTCGCGGGAACCCCAACGACAAGTTCTTCGCCCGCACCGACGTCAACCTGTCGCCGGGGCACCGCCTCTCGTTGCGGCACAACTACGTCAACGGCACGGCCGACGTCGGGTCGCAGTCGAACTTCCGCTACCGCTTCACGGACAACTTCTACCTGTTCGAGAGCGCGACCAACTCCACGGTCGGTCAGCTCGACAGCACGTTCGGCAACGCGGTGAACCAGGCCCGGATCAGCTTCCAGCGGATCCGTGACCGCCGCGGACCGCGGACCGCGCCGTTTCCGCAGGTCACCATCGACCTCGAAGGGGGCGAGGAGATCCGCTTCGGCACCGAGCAGTTCTCCACGGCGAACGCGCTCGATCAGGACATCATCGAGATCCACAACGACCTGACCTGGGTGCGCGGCCGGCACCAGTTCACCATCGGCACCCACAACGAGCTCTTCAGGTTCCGGAACCTGTTCATCCGGGACAACTTCGGGGTCTACGAGTTCACCAGCCCCGCGCTCTTCGAGCAGGGGCTCGCGCAGTCCTACAGCTACAGCTTCTCGCGGACGAGCGACCCGCGGCAGGCGGCCGAGTTCCGGGTCTACCAGCTCGGCTTCTACGCCGGCGACCAGTGGCGGGTGCGCGACGACCTGTCGCTGACCTACGGGGTGCGCCTGGACGCGCCTGTCTTTCCGGATACCCCCGCCGCCAACCCGCTGGTGGAGCAGTTGTACGGGCCGGGCACCGACGTCGTTCCGGCGACCCGCAACTGGTCGCCGCGCATCGGTTTCAACTACGACCTGAGCCCCGACCTGGAAACTCGGCAGCAGGTGCGCGGCGGCCTCGGGCTGTTCCACGGGCGCACGCCCTACGTCTGGCTGTCCAACCAGTACTCGAACACCGGCAACGAGTTTCAGCGGATCAGCGTGTTCTTCGATCCGGACAACCGGATTCCGTTCTCGGCCGATCCGCACCACCAGCCGACCGACATCGGTTCGGCGTCGACCAACGAGATCAATCTGGTCGATCCCGACTACCGCTTTCCGCAGCTCCTGCGCGGCAACCTGGCCTACGACCGGGACCTGGGGTTCTTCAACCTGATCGGCAGCGTCGAGCTGCTCTTCTCGAAGACGCTGCAGGACATCGACTACCGCAACCTGAACCTCGTCGAGAGCGGCGTCGCGCCCGACGGGCGGCCCGCCTACGGGCGCCTGCACCGGGACTTCAGCAACGTCATCCTGCTGACCAACACCAGCGAGGGGAGCAGTTGGACGATCGCCACGAAGCTCGACAAGCGCTTCAGCGACAACTGGTTCATGAGCGGCTCGTACCTCTACGGCGAGTCGCGGTCGGTCAACGACGGCGGGTCGAGCCAGGCCACTTCGAACTGGCGCTACAACTACAACGCGGGCAACCCCAACGCGGTGCCGCCGGCCGTGTCGGACTTCTCGCCGGGACACCGGTTCAACCTGTCCGGCTCGTACCGGATTCCGGCCGGCCGGGCCGGGATAACGCTGGCCGCGTACTACAACGCCCAGCAGGGGCGTCCCTACAGCTATCTGGACGGCAGCGACGGCAATGGAGACGGGACGCGGGGCAACGACCTGCTCTACGTGCCGCGCGGCGCCGACGAGGTGATCGTCACCGACGGTTCCTTCGACGACCTGCTGCGGTTCCTGAGCGACGGCTGCGAGGTTACGCCGGGCGCGATCGTCCCGCGCAACGCCTGCCGCGGGCCCTGGACCCACGCGCTCGACTTCCACGTGGGCGTCGACGTGCCGGTGGGCCGGAACGAGGTCGAGGTCTTTCTCGATGTGCAGAACCTGGTGAACGCGTTCGGCAGCGCGAGCGGGCTGGTCGAGTTCGCGTTCTTCCAGAACCTGCAGCCGGTGCGGTCGAGCGTCGACCCGGAGACCGGGCGGTACGTCTACAGCCTGAACACGCCGGCGCGGCCGGGGTTCGCAGGAGACCGGTACACGCGCGACGACCTGCGAAGCCGCTGGCAGGCGCAGCTTGGGCTGCGCTATTCGTTCGGACGCTGAGCTCGCGCGGGGCGGCCGGCCGACGGCCGTGACGGTCGAGACAGCATTCTCGCCGCTGCTGCCGGTCATGCCGGCCACGGCCGGACTGCTGGCCGTGTTCATGGTCCTGACCATCGTCGGCATCGCGGAGTCGTCCAAGGTGGCGGTGGGTATCTTCCTCTTCCACCTCGCCACGCTGACGGTGCTGCTGGTGTCGGGCGGGCTCTATCTGCTCGGCAACGGCAGCCGGAAGATCAGCAGGTGCCGACCAACTTCATGTTCATCGGCTCGCCCGGCGATCACTTCGTCTACGGGTTGGCCGGGCTGGGCGGCGTCCGGCTGATCATCTGACCCGGCAGACCGTCGGAAGAGATTCGGACGTATGCCCTGTTCGTCGGGCCGCTGACGGCCGATGAAAAGCCTCGAGGGCTATCTGGACGAGATGGAGCAGGAGGAGCGTCTCGCGGTCGGGGAGCAGGCGCGCAGCCGGGCGGCGACCCTGCTGGGTCGCACCGGCGCGGTGGCTGGGTCGGCTGGCCACGGTCGGTCTGCAGCCGGGCCGCTGCTTAGGCGTAACGCCCGAAAAAGGTCGCAATTCCTGCAATGTGCTGATAGGCTTTATGGGTTTAGCTGAAACTGTTAACCCTTCGTCGGCGTCCTACCTCAAGAGGGCGGCGTACGTGGGGGGCTTGCGCCGGGGTGCGACGCTCGACGCTGTCGATGCCGTACAGCGATTTGAAGGAGAGCTATCAGCTTGTTGACACAGGAACGTCAGGACATCGTAACCGCACTCGTGGCGCTTGGCCAGGAGCGCGGCTTCCTCACGCTCGATCAGGTGCTCGACCATGCGCCGCCGGATCTCGACGTGGAAGAGGTGAGCGTACTTCTTCAGGAGCTCGAGGGACAGGGAATCGAGGTCGAGGGCGCCGAGCAGGTGCAGCCGGACGTCAAGCGCCGGGCGGCGACGCGCGCGTCGCAGGTTCCGGCCGCCGAGCAGGCGCTGCCGGTGCACGAGGAGGATCAGGGGCAGGATCTGGTGCGGACGTACCTGCGCCAGATGAGTCGCGTGCCGCTGCTGACGCGCGAGGGTGAGGTGGCGATTGCGAAGCGGATCGAGCGGGGCGAGTTGCGCATCACGAAGGCGATGTCGCGCAGCCTGCTCGTCGCGCACCACGTCGGGGTCATCGCGAAGGAGGCGGAGGCGGGCAAGCGCACGCTCCGCGACACCGTGGCGCTGCCCGACACCGAGCTGACCGAGCGCCACCTGGCGAGTCGCACGAACCGGTTCGTCACCGACGCCGAGCAGGTCGCCAGCGCGCTGAAGGAGCTCGGCAAGCGCGAGCGGCGTGCGACCGCCATCCGCAAGAGCGGTCGGCACGTGCAGGTCCGGACGCTGTGGCGCATCGGTCGCGCCCGGATCGACGTCTCGCGCGCCATCCGCCGGCTGCCCTTCACCCCGGCCGTGCGGCGGGAGCTCATCGAGAAGGTCGAACACGCCGCCCGGACGTTGAAGGAAGCCGAGCGTCGCGTCGAGCGGCTGCGCAAGCGGCAGGCCTCGGCGACGCCGCGGACCCCGGTGCCGGTGTCGACTCCCGCCATCGAGGCGGCCGAGCGGGATCTGGCCACGCTGCGGGGGGAGATCACCGAGTCGGCCGTAAACCTGAAGGCCGTGCAGAAAGCGTTTCGTCGCGGGGTCATCGAAGGCGACCAGGCGCGCAAGGAGCTGACCGAGGCGAACCTGCGGCTGGTGGTCTCGGTCGCGAAAAAGTACGTGAACCGCGGTCTGGCGTTCCTCGACCTCATCCAGGAGGGGAACATCGGCCTGATGCGCGCGGTCGACAAGTTCGACTACCGGCGCGGATTCAAGTTCTCGACCTACGCCACCTGGTGGATCCGGCAGGCAATCACCCGGGCGATCGCCGATCAGGCGCGCACCATTCGGATTCCGGTGCACATGATCGAGACGCTCAACAAGCTCAATCGCGCGATGCAGACGCTGACCCGCGACCTCGGCCGCGAGCCGACGCCGCAGGAGCTGGCGGAGCGGGCGGATCTTCCGTTGTCGGTAGTGCGCAAGGCGCGCAAGATTGCACAGACCGTCGTTTCGCTGGACGCCCCGATCGGCGACAGCGACGAGAGCCAGTTCGGCGACTTCATCGAGGATCGCCAGGCGGTCAATCCGGCCGAGGCGACCGTGGCCTTCGACCTGCGGCGCCAGACCGAGTCGGTGCTCGAGACGCTGAGCCCGAAGGAGCGCGAGGTGATCCGGATGCGCTTCGGCCTCAACGACGGTGCCGAGCCGACGCTGGCCGAGCTCGGCGAGAAGTTTTCGCTCACGCGGGAGCGGATCCGGCAGATCGAGGCGGCGGCGCTGCGCAAGCTCCGCGATCCGCAGCTCAGCCACCGGCTCAGCTCGTTCGTCGAGCCGCGTCAGCCACGCGGCACCCGGCGTGGTCGATCCGCCGCCGTGGCCGAAGAGCAGGGCGTCGCGTAGGAGTCTGCTGCGGTCCGTTAGCCAGGTTCGGCGCCGGCTCCGTCCCTCGCGGTCGGGGCCGGCGCTTTCGTTTCCCCCGGGCCGCAGTTTCTGAACGAAACTTCAGGCAATCTTCAGAAACCGGCAGGTTCACTCCGACTACCATCGGCGGCTTGTGATCGTTCGCGAGACCGCCGACCATGCATACACGTTTCCTTGTCGAAGGTGGCCGGGCGCCGTGCGCGGCCCTGTTCCTCTTCTGCTTCGCGCTGGTCGCCGTTCCGGCAGCCGCCCAGGACCGGGGTGCGGTCACCGGCTCGGTCCTCGACGAGACGGGCGCCGTGCTGCCGGGAGCCTCGGTAGAGTTGCGCACCGCCGCCGGCGCCCGGAGCGCGACGTCGGACGGCGCCGGGACGTATCGCTTCGATGCCGTCGGGGCCGGGCCGGCGAGTCTGACGTTCCGGCTCGTGAACTTCTCCACGCTGCGGCGCGACCTTGACGTGGCCGCCGGCGAGAACCGCGTCGATGCGGTCCTGACCCTCGGCATGACTGCCGACGTCGTGGTCACCGGCACCCGGACGTTTCGCAACATCGCCGACCTGGAGAATCCGGGCGAGAACCTGGTGGGCGTCGCCACCTCGGCCAGCGTGGGCGCCATCACCGCCGAGCAGCTCGATGCGCGACCCATCATGCGCCCCGGGGAGGTCCTCGAGGCGGTGCCCGGGTTCATCACGAGCCAGCACAGCGGCGAGGGCAAGGCCAACCAGTACTACCTGCGCGGCTTCAATCTGGACCACGGCTCGGACTTCGCCACCACCGTCGCCGGGGTGCCGATGAACGAGTCTTCCGGCGCGCACGCCCACGGCTACAGCGACGTGAACCTGCTCATCCCGGAGCTGGTGAGCGGCGTGCAGTACACCAAGGGCCCGTACTTCGCCGAGCACGGCGACTTCTCTGCGGCCGGCTCGGCCAACATCAGCTACGTGAACGTGCTCGAACGCCCCCTGCTGAGCGTCAGCAGCGGCGGCCAGGGATGGGGGCGCGTGTTCGGTGCGGTGTCGCCGGAAGTGGGCGCGGGTACCGTGCTGATGGCCCTGGAGATGAGCAGGAACGACGGGCCCTGGGAACTGCCCGACGACATGCGCAAGGTGAACGGCGTCGTGCGCTACAGCCAGGGCGACCTGCAGAACGGGTTCTCGATCACCGGCATGGGATACTCGGCCGACTGGAACTCGACCGACCAGATCCCGCTGCGTGCGGTAGAGACGCGCGGCCTGTCGCGCTTCGGCAACATCGACCCCACCGACGCCGGCCGGACGTCTCGCTACAGCCTGGCGTTCGACGGGCTGCAATCGAGCGGGACCGGATCGACCCGGCTCACGGCCTATACCCTGCAGGGCGGGTTGAACCTGTTCCAGAACTTCACCTACTTCCTGGAGCATCCGGTCGACGGCGACCAGGTCGAGCAGGAGGGTCGGCGGTGGGTCTCCGGGGCGCGCCTGGTGCACCGGCGCCTGGGCAGCGCTTTCGACCGGCCGCTGGAGTCCGCCGTCGGCGCATCGCTCCGGCACGACGCGGTCGGTACGGTCGGCCTGTACAACACCGTGGCGCGGCGGCGCAGCAACACCATTCGCGACGACAGGGTCGACCAGTCCACCGTCGGGCTGTTCGGGCAGACCGAGATCGAGTGGACCCGTGTGTTCCGGACCACCCTCGGCGTCCGGGGCGACTTCTACCGCTACAACGTGGACGCCGTGCGGGCCCTCAACACCGGCTCGGGCACGTCGGCACTGGTCAGTCCCAAGCTCACCGCGGTGCTGGGCCCGTGGCAGGGGACCGAGCTCTACCTGAACTACGGGCAGGGATTCCACAGCAACGACCCGCGGGCCGCAACGACGGTGGTCGACCCGCTCACCGGCGAACGGGTCGCGAGCGAGGATCCTCTCGTGCCGGCGCGCGGGGCCGAGATCGGCCTGCGGACGGTCGCCCTGCCGGGCCTGCAGTCGACCGTCGCCCTGTGGTACCTGGCCTTCGATTCCGAGCTGATCTTCGTCGGCGACGCCGGCATCGCGGAGGCCAGCCGCCCCAGCCGGCGCCTCGGCGTGGAGTGGACGAACTACGTGCGGCTGGCGAGCTGGCTCACCGGCGAGCTGGACGTGTCGCTGTCGAGGGCGCGCTTCTCCGACTTCGACCCCGGCGGCGACTTCATTCCGGGCGCGCTCGACCGTGTCGTCGCCGGGGCGCTCACCGTGACCCCGGCGCGTCGCGTCTTCGGCAGCGTGCGGCTGCGCCACTTCGGCCCTCGGCCGCTCGTCGAGGACAACAGCGTGCAGTCCGCGTCGACGACGATCTGGAACGGCGAGCTCGGCGTGCGCATCAACGACCGCTTCAACGTCGTCGTGGAAGGCTTCAACCTGCTCGACAGCGATGTCTCCGACATCGACTATTTCTACACGTCGCGCCTGCCGGGGGAGCCGGCCGATGGCGTGGACGACATCCACTTCCATCCGTCGATTCCCCGCACGGCGCGGGTCATGCTGAACGTCGACTTCTGACGGCGCGGGCCACGTGCCAGAATGGCGGAGTGAACGTTTTCCTGGTCGACGGGACCTACGAGCTGTTCCGGCACTTCTACGCCGTGCCGCGCGTTGCCGGCGCGGACGGGATCGAGATCGGCGCGGTTCGGGGCGTGATCGGATCCCTGCTGGGGATGCTGGAGGACGGTGTCACCCACATCGGGGTCGCGACCGACCACGTGGTCGAGTCGTTTCGCAACGATCTCTGGCCGGGCTACAAGTCCAGTGAGGGCCTCGACCCGGATGTCCTGAGTCAGTTCCAGCCGTTGGAGGATGCGCTCGAGGCGCTGGGTCTCGTTGTCTGGAAAACGGTGAAGCACGAGGCGGATGATGCCCTGGCTTCCGCCGCGGTCCGCGCTGCCGCAGACGAGCGCGTGGAGCAGGTGTTCGTCTGCACGCCCGACAAGGACCTCGCGCAGGTTGTCGACGGCAGCCGCATCGTGCAGTTCGATCGGCGTGCCGGCTCGGTTCGCGACGCAGAGGGCGTGCGGGAGAAGTTCGGCGTCGGCCCGGGCTCCATTCCGGACTACCTGGCCCTGATGGGCGATTCGGCCGACGGGTTTCCGGGCGTGAAGGGCTGGGGAGCCAAGTCGGCCGCGGCTGTTCTCGCCCGCCATCCGCACCTGGAGGACATCCCCGATGACGCCGCGGCGTGGGACGTGCGCGTGCGCGGCGCGGCCAGACTGGCCGGGGCGCTGGCGGATGGGCGCGAGAAGGCGGCGCTCTTCCGCGACCTGGCGACATTGCGCACGACGCTGCCGGTCTTCGAGAACGTCGACGATCTGCGCTGGACCGGGCCCGAGCCGCGGTTCTTCGACCTTTGCGCCCGAATCAATGCCCCCGGCTACTTCCGGCGCGCGCAGGCCGCGGCACCGGCGCGGGCGTGAGTCTCACGCGGCGGCTTCGACCGCCAGGCGGCCGTCGAACAGGTGGATCTCCCGCATGGCGTGCTCCGCGTAGCGCGGGTCGTGGGTCACCATGCAGATGGTCGAGCCCTCGTCGTGCAACGTCTCCAGCAGCCCCATCACCGCCTCGCCGTTCTTCGAGTCGAGGTTGCCGGTCGGCTCGTCCGCCAGCAGGATGGACGGCTGCCCGGCGACTGCCCGCGCCACCGCCACGCGCTGCTGCTGCCCGCCGGAGAGCTGGCTCGGCAGGTGCTTCGCACGGTGGGCCATCTCGACCTTCTCGAGTGCCTCGGTCACCCGCTCGCGGCGCTCCGCCGGCTTCAGGCCGCGGTAGGTGAGCGGCAGCTCGACGTTCTCGTAGACCGTCAGGTCGCCGATCAGGTTGAAGCTCTGGAAGATGAAGCCGATCTCGCGGTTGCGGGTCCGCGCCCGGTCGGCCTGGCTGAGCTGCGCCACGGGACGGCCGTTCAGGGTGTAGTCGCCCGCGGTGGGCGAGTCGAGCAGCCCGAGGATCGACAGCAGGGTCGACTTGCCGCAGCCGGACGGGCCGGAGATGGCGACGTACTCGCCCGGGAAGATGTCGAGCGTGACCTCGTCGAGGGCATGCGTTTCTACCTCGTCGGTGTAGAAGATCTTCGAGACGTTCTCCAGGTGAATCAGGGACGGCGCTTCGCTCATCTCGACACGCTCCGTTAAGACTGCTGCCAGTGACGCCCGGCCGGACCCCGCGCGGCGCGGGAGGCGGCCCTACTCGATAAGCACCCGATCGAACTGATCCCAGGTCGACATGTCGGACAGAACCACGCGGTCGCCCGGCTGCAACCCCTCCAGCACCTCGATGGTGTTGACCGAGGCGCGGCCGAGGCTCACGCGCGTGCGTGCCGCGTGCGTGCCGTCGGCCTCGATCCTGAACAGGCTGACTACGCTCTCCTCCTGCCCGAACACGGGCCGGCCGACGAAGAGGATGTCGTCCATCCTCTCGAGCTCGATGGTGCCGTCGACCGTCAGGTCGGGACGCGCCCCGCGGGGCAGGTCGCCGTCGAGCGCGACGTCGACCGTCACCGTCCCGTTCTCGACTGCCGGGTCGATGCGCGTGACGTGTCCCGGGATGACGCCGTTGCGCGTGTCGACGGCCGCCGACTGGCCGATCTGGATGTCCTTGGCCTGCGTCTCCGCTATGCGCAGCTCGGCCTTGAGCACCGTCGGATCGCCGACCCGCGCCAAGTTGGCCCCGGCGCTCACGCGCTGCCCCTCATCGAGCGGGACCTGCTGCAGGACGCCGGGCATCCCGGCCCGCACGTGCAGGTCGGCCACCTGCTGCTGGCGCAGCTCGTGCAGCGTCCGCAGGCGGTCCACCTCGGCCTGCTCGACGGCGATCTGCGCGTCCACGGTGCCGGTGGCCATCTGCAGCCGCTCCTGCTCGATGCGGAACCGCGTGTCGTACTCCTGCACGGCCGCCTGCGACTTCTGGAGCTCGAGCGACGAGACGAGGCCCTGCGCGAAGAGCTGCTCGTCGGCGTCCGCCTGCAGCCGCGCCGTCTTGAGCTGGGCCTCCACCGTGGCGAGCGTGGCCTGCTGGTTCAGGATGTCGCGCGCCACTTCGACCTGGCGATTGCTGTAGCGAGCCTCCGCCGCGTCGAGATTGAGCCGGGCCTCGAGCGCGGTCTGCTCCACTTCCGGATTGCTCAACTCGACGATGACGCTGTCGGGGGTGACCAGCGCGCCGGGCCGGATCACGATTCGCTCGACAGTGCCGTCGGTGGTGGCCGGGATCCAGCGGATCTGTTCCGGGACCAGGGTGCCGGTGCCGCGCACCTGCCGGACCATCGGTCCGCGTTGCACGGTATCGAGGTAGATGGTGTCGCGGTCGACCCGCGGGGCGGCCGGCTCCAGGCGCGAGACACCCACCGTGATCAGGACGATCACGATGACCGCGGCCACGGCGTACAGCGTCTGTCGGAACTTCTTCTTGCGTGCGAGATCGGGTCGGGCGATGTCCATGGTCTTCGCTTCCCCGCTACCTCCGTTAGACGCTTCGGCCCTGCGTTCGGCTCGTTTCCCGGCCCCGCTTCAGCGTTCGGCGTTCCCGGATGCCGCCTGCCGGCCTCCGGCTCAGGTCGCCTCCAGCACTCGCGCGATGGCGGTGGACATGCGGGTCCAGTGCGCGGTCTCGGCGTCGAGCCGGCGCCGTCCCGCGCCCGTCAGCTCGTAGAACTTGGCCTGCCGGTTGTTGTCCGAGCTCCCCCATGCGGCGGCGAGCAGACCCTGCTGCTCCAGCCGGTGCAGCGCCGGGTACAGGGACCCCTGATTGACCTGGAGCACCTCGTCCGAGACCTGCTGGAGACGCTGGGCGATCCCCCACCCGTGGAGCGGCCCGAGCGCCAGCGTCTTCAGGATGAGCAGGTCGAGCGTGCCTTGCAGCAGGTCGGTCTTGGATCGCAACGCCATCTCCTGTCGTTAATCTACAAGTGATTAAAACCGGATGGCGCAGCGATGTCAAGCCCGCGGATCACTGGTCGGTAGTCTCGTGCCGGGCCTCGCTCGCCATCAACGCCGCCTTGATGGTCGACGCCCAGATCCGGGTGCCCTTCTCGTTCAGGTGCAGGCCGTCCTCGATGAAGATGTCGTCCATCACCGTGTCGTCCGCACGCAGGAACGGCGTGGCGACGTCGATGTAGGACACCAGGTCGTTCTCGGCGGCGAGACGCTGATAGAGCGCGTTCGTCTCCTGCGCCTTGTCCCACACCGCCACGCGCAGCAGGCTCGGCTTGACCGACATCACGTAGACCCGCGTCGAGGGGAGCGCGGCGTGAATCCGGCCGACGATGGCCTCGAGACGGCCCGCGATCTCCGCGGGCGGCACGCCGTACGCGCCGGTGTCGTTGTCGCCCTCGTAGATGACGACGGCGCGCGGCTGGTAGGGCAGGACGATCCGGTCCAGGAAGTGCTCCACGTCCTGCATCGTGCTGCCGCCGAACCCGCGCGGGATCACGGTCAGCGGCGCGAGATCCTGTTCCAGCGTGGGATGCCAGCGGCGGATGCTCGAGCTGCCGGTGACGACGATCGCGCCCGCGGGGGGCATCACGGCCTGATCGGCGGCCTCGAAGGCCTGGATGGCCTCTTCGAACCGGGTCGGGTCGATGGTCGGGGCTTGCGCGACGGCCAGCGTGGCAATGCCGAGTACGACCAGCAGCGAAAGGATCACGCGTGCGTAGCGGGTTTTCATGTCAACCTCCTGAGCATGACGTCTTGTGACGAGGCGGATTTTCGTTGGCCACCTGCGCATCATAAGGGTTGCGGTGGACGGCGCCAGCCCTGCCTTGTGCAATTCGGGCCCGGCGTCAGCGGCTCGGTCCGGGCCGCCACGCATCGGCCAGCCGGCGGCCCTCGCGGACGTCGACGTCCGTCATCAGCGCGGCCAGTTCCTCGCGCTGACCGGCGTAGAGCCGCTTCGTGAAGTCGTTGTCGGCTGCGCGCCACGCCAGCTCGATCCACATGTAGGCGAGGATATGGTCTTCGTCGACGCCGGCGCCGTAGACATACAGGTAGCCGAGGCCGGCCTGGGCCGGTGCGTAGCCCTGCTCGGCCGCCGCCCGGTACCAGCGCGCCGCCTCCGTGTCGTTGCCGGCGACGCCGCGGTTCCGGAAGTGGAGCAGCCCCAGGTTGTACTGCGCCGGCGCGTAACCCTGCGCCGCCGCAAGCTGGATCCAGCGCGCCGCCTCGATGTCGTCCCGCTCCACGCCGCGGCCGGCGTAGTAACGGCTGCCGAGCTCGTTCTGCGCCGCCGCGTCGCCCCGTTCCGCGCGTGCCTGCAGCCCCGGCGGCAGTTGGCCGGCACTCGCCGGCCGTGCTGCCGAAAGGACCACGGCCAGGCCGATGACCGCGCACAGGGGCCCGACTACGATCGAGCGGGCTCGCTGGCGGCAGCGAGCCAACCCCGGTGGCAATCGTCCCGCGGTCCGGGGCCTTTGCAGCACTTGCCGCGGCGGCGGCGTCCTCGATGAAGTCGTCATCGGTTTCGAGTCGTCGTGGATTCCTTCTTGGGGAACAGCCTACACCGTGCCCCAGGGTCACGGCGCGCGAAGGCCCCCTTGACATTCTACCTGTCGCTGCTACTCTGGTAGGGAATCTACCTGTGGAGGCGCATTCGTGGCACGACCACCCCTCGGTGACGACCAGCTCGGACTGCTGCAAGGGACGCTGGACATGTTGATCCTGCAGACGCTGCGGCAGGGTCCGGCGCACGGCCATCAGATCGCGGTCACCATCGAGCGCACCTCCAACGACGTCCTGCAGGTCGACCATGGGTCGCTCTATCCAGCCCTCCACCGGCTGCTGAAACGCGGCTGGATCACCGGCACGTGGGGCGTCTCGACCAACAACCGGCGGGCGAAGTTCTACGCCCTCACCGAGACCGGTCGCCGGCAGCTCGTGCAGGAAGCGACGAAGTGGGAGCGGATGGTCGAGGCGGTGGGGCGCGTCATGCGGCCCGCGGAAGCGGAGGAGTGAACGGGGTGACGCGATGAGGTGGCCGTCGTGGATGTACCGGCTGGTGCCGTACCTCGGCTGCTCGTCCGCACCGCGACAAACGGAAAGTTGAGGGCGAACGTCGGCGGCCGCGGCACTCGACCGTCTTCGCGGCAGGCTGCGGGAGTTGGGCTCCAAACGCATCTGGCTAGGCCTGCCCCTGCCCCAGATCTTCCGGCTGGACTTGTAGTGCGTGTGGGGTCATCCGAATTCGTCCCGCAGTTCGAAGGCGAAGGCCATGGCGACGAGTTGGGTGTAACCGTGCCACAGGAGTTGCGCGCCGGGCGGGTCGCGTTGGCGCCCGAGCCAACCGCCGAGGCGCCCGACCAGACCGACAGCGTCGCCGAGGCGCGCCGGCGGCGGCAGCTTGCGTGAGCGGGCGAAGGTGGCGAGCACGCGCAACTCGCCATCGGAGAACAGCAGGTCGCCCGGCAGGTCGGGCACTTCGCGCCCGAGTTGGACCATCAACTGGATGCGCCACCCGATGACCATCTTGATGGCCATGGCGCGTTCGAGCCGCTCGGCCGTGTGGTGCTGCAACTCTTCGACCTTGCAGCCGGACTTGAGCACCCGGAAGTATTCTTCGATGCGCCAGCGCCGGACGTACCATTGCAGGATGCGCATGGCGTCGTCGGCGCTGCTCACCCGCAACGTGGTCAGCAGGAACCACTCCAGCGGCTCGACCGCGGGCGGCGGTTGTTCCTCGCGCACGTGGACGACCCACAGGGCGACCGGCTCGACGCCGGGGCAGGGCAGCAGCACCTGCTGGTAGCGCAGCGTCACGTCGGCGACACGCGCCTCGCGGCGGTCCTTGCGGGCCTGTTTGCTGGCCTTCACGCGCGCGCTCAGCCGCTGCACCTCGACCTTGGCGGCGCCTCGGGCCGGCGCGTTGCGCACCGTATCGAACAGACGGCGTGAGACCGTCTGCCCGTCGGGCGTCTTTTCCCTGCCGAGGACGCGGTCGGCCTTGGCGCGGACCAGCAGGTCGGTCTGCGGGGCAGCCGCGCGGTGCTCGACGAACAGGTCGAGGAAATCGGCCTCGCGGTCCATCACGCACACCACGCGGGTCTGGGACAATTGCTCGGCTGCCTGCGCGCAGTCGCGCAGCCCCTCGATCCAACGGAACGACTTGCGCTCCTCGCGCGGCTTCGGGGTCGGCTCGCCTTCCGCCTCGGAGTTCGCCGACGCGGGCGCGTCGAAGGCGGCCCGCAGCACGCCCAACGCCACCCCGTCGGGATTGACGGCCAAGGTCGTGTGCAACTCCAGGCCGCGCGCCACCGCGCCGGTCTGGTTCGAGCCGATGGCCCCCAGCCCCTGCGTCTGCCCGCGTCGGGTGAAGTTCAACCGGGTGCCGTCCTGGATGCACAGCACCGTGTCGTGCGCCTGCATCCGGCGCAGCGTGCGCTCGCGATGCGGCGCGAGGATGTTGCCGACCGTCACCGCGCTGTCGTCCGGCTGGTCGATCAGCCGGTAATGGCCCTTGACCAGCGCACGGGCGCCGTGGGCGGCGCCGGTGATGGCGCGCATCGGAGACTCTGCCATTTGCTGCGCGCTCTGCACCAGACGCGCGCTCAGACGCGCGTCGCCCAAACGCGCCCCGCCGAATTCATGCTCCGCCCAGACCGCCGCGTCGAGACCGTCGCCAAACGCCAGCGGCGCCAAGACCGGTGCAGGCACCGCGAGGCGGGTGCGCCACGCCGGCTCCAAGGCGTACATATACACCGCCTTGCGCGTTTCCAGCGCCGCGTGCCGGCGGTCCCCGCGCCCGCGACCGCAGGTCTCACCCACCCGAACCCAGTTCGCCGCGCGCACGCTCGCCCCCGTCTGTTCGGTCTCGTCGACGAACGTCTCCAGCAGCCAGGGGCGATAGCCATACAGACCCTCGCAGTCGTCGCCGACCGCCCGGACGACCCGGCCCAGCACGTGCGAGGCCAGGTTGCGACACACGATGCCGGGGCGCACCAGCAACCGGCACAGTCCCAACACCCGGTGCAAGTGGGAACGCCGGCCCGTATCGTCCCACCCCACCCAGGCGTCGCGGGACCGCAGCCGCCGCGCGCTCGCCGCAAACCCGACGCCGCCCAGCCAGCCATGCGCCGAACCCACCAGATACCGCAGTTGCGGGCCGACGAACGGACCGGCCCCGCGCGGGTGCTCGTACGCCATCAGCGTGTTCCAGACCTGGCGCTGCGCATCGGTCTCCACCAGCTCCAGGGTCAGACCCACAACCTCGCCGACCGTGCCCGGCACGTCCACCGCCGGCGCCAGCGGCTGCGGAAGCACCCGCGCCCGGCCCCCAACGCCGCGAGCCGGCTGACCCGCAGGCAGCGAAACGTGGCCGGCCGCCTGCAGGTCGGCCAACGCCCGGCAGCAGCTCGCGCGCTGCCACCGGCCCCGCCCGTCGCGGAAATCGAACGCTTCACAGACGCGATCGGCGACCTGGCCGAGGCTGCCGACGCCCTGCGAAACCGCCTCGTCCAGCACGTCGCGCAGGCGGGCGAGGTTGTTCCGTAGAATACGTGAGACCTGATTCTGAATCTCCATGCCGGCCACCGTAGCGAAGTGGCTGCATGAAGTCCAGCGAAAAGTTATGGGGCAGGGGCAGGGGCAGGGCTAGGCCTACCCTGTACCCACATTATTCGTTCTGGACAACTCCAGCACGCTCCCGCCGTCCAATGCGGTAGCCGATGGTTGCGATGGACATTCGTTCGTAACCGCGCCACATGATCTGGTGTCCGGGGGGCGGGTCGTGCGTTCGGTTCTGGTAGCCGCCGAGGATGGCGAGCAGGAGGATTGCGGCGGCGAGATGGTCAGGGGGGCGGCAGGCCGAGTTCTTCGGCATAGTCGGTCAGGAAACGCAACTCGATGTCGGTGAACAGCAACTGGGCGTCGCACCCCGGCACGTCACGACCGAGCAGGGTCATCACCATCAGGCGCCAGGCGATCACGGTATTGATGGTGACCGCGCGTTGGAGCCGGTCGGCGGTGTGGAACGCGAGATGTTCGACTCGGCATCCGGACTTGAGCACTCGGAACAGGTCTTCGATGCGCCAACGCCGCAGGTAGTAGCCGATGACCGCGACCGCGGTTTCGGTGCTGTCGACGTCGAGGCTGGTGAGCAGGAACCACTCGACCGCCGGCTCGCCGGGCGGCGGCGCGGTTTCGCGCACATGGACCGTGGACAGCGCCACCGGTTCGGCGCCGGCGATGGTCGGCGGCGCCACCACTTGGCGATGGCGCACCTCGGCCCGCGCCACCCGCCCGGTGCGCGCCGGGCGGGCCTGCCTGCCGCTGGATTTGCGGCGCGCGCTCAGGCGGTCGATCTCGATCTCGACGTGCCCATCGGCGGCGCCGGCGCGCATGGCGGCGAACAGCTTCGGGGCACCCTTGGCGAGACAGCGGTCATGGTGGGCGCGCACCAGCACTTCCACCCGGTTCAGACGGCGCTGCTCGTCGAACACCGCGAAGCAATCCGCCTCCCGGTCCATGACGCTGAGCACTCGGGTCTTGCGGCTCAACGCCGCCGCCGCCCGGTCGATGTCGCGCAGGCCGTCGACCCAGCGCCGCGTCTTGGGGGCCGTCTCCTGCGCCGCCGCTGGCGGTGGCTCGTCCGCCGGGCGCGCCGCGCCGCCCGGCGGCGCCTCGAAACCGCAGCGCAGCACGCCCAGCGGCAGACCCGCGCCATTGACCGCCAGGGTCAGATGCAGATGCAGGCCGAGCGTCTTCGAGGCCGTCTGGTTGCGCCCGATGATACCCAGCCCCTCGCAGTGCGGGCGCGTCGCAAAATTCAGATCCGTCCCGTCCTGGATGCACAGCACCGTGTCCTGGCCGCGCATCCGCTGCAGCGTGCGCGCCCGGTGGGGCGCGAGAATGTTCCCGGGCGTGACCGCCGACGACACCGGCTGGTCGATGAGCCGGTAGTAGCCCTTCACCGCCGCGCGGTCGTGGGACGCGTTGGCGGTAACCGCCTCTCCGGGCAACGACGCCAGCAGCCCCGCGCTCTTGACCAGACGCGCCGACAACCGCTGATCGCCCAACGGCGCCCCTCCAAACTCGTTCACCGTCCAGGCGGCGCTGTCGAGACCGTCAGCCGGCGCCAGCGCCGGCGCCGCGTCGACCCGCGCCACCCCCAACCGCCGCCGCCAGTGCGGCTCCAACTCATACATATATACCGACTTGACCGGACGAGCCCGCGCGTGGTCGCGGTCCTGGCGCCCGCGACCGGCCGTGTGCCCGACCCACACGAAGTTGGCCGCCTTGAAGCTGGCGCCGTCATGCGCGGGGCCGACGAAGGTCTCCACCAGCCACGGACGATACCGGTAGCGGGCTTCGAAATCCGCTGGCAGACGCGCCAGCACCTGGCCCAGCACCTGGCTGGCCAGGTTGCGGCATTGCACGCCGGGGCGGATCAGGAACCGGCTCAGGCACAGCACCCGGTGCAGATGCGCTTGGCGTTGCTCATCGCTCCATCCCATCCACGCCTCGCGCGCCCGCAAATGCAACGCCGACGCCGAAAACCCGACCGCGCCGAGCACCCCGTGCGCCGAGACCACCAGATAGCGCACTTGGCAGCCCGCAAAGGTCGTCGTCCCCTGCGGATGCTCGAAGTGCAGCAAGGTATTCCACACCCGGCGCTGCCGGCCTTGCTCTACCCGCTCCAGCGACAACCCCGCGACCGCCTCCACCGTACCCGGCACCGCCGTGGCCGCCGCCACCGGCGCGTCGAAACGCTGCGGAGTGGGCGCGCCCCCGCCACCCCGCGACGCCGGCAACGCAATCCGCCCCGCCTTGTGCAGCGTGTTGAGCGCTTTGAGACAACCCGCGAGTTGGGCCGACCCGCGCGCATCCACAAACCCGAACTCCGCGCACACCCGCCGCCCCACCGCCGCCCGGTTGTTCAGCGCCTCCTGCGCCACAATCCGATCGAGGCGAGCTTGCGACTCAGGCCCACGAAGGGTCTGTAGTATCTGGTTCTGGTGCTCCATGCCGTGACGCTACACGGCGAAAACTGATTTGTCCAGCCCTGAATGTGGGTGCAGGGTAGGGCTAGGCGGCTAGGCAACGCCTGGTACTGGGATCTGAAGCCCGACTACAAGCCGGGCGACGTCTTCGACCTGTTCGCATCATGACGAAGGCATTCGACGACGCCACCTGGGTCGTCTCGATCGCCGCGCAGGTGATCGCACCGGGATAATCGACCCGGTGTCGGAGCTGTAGGCGCCAGGGCTGGTCCATGCGGCCGAGCAGGTGGGGGTGGGCGAACGAACGGCTGGTCCATCGAGAAGGGCGCCGACTACGGAGGCAGATCCGTACGATGGGCGGCGCCGATCCTGCGCATCGTTTCAGCCGGAACTCCCGCTTCCTCCGCGAACTCCCGCCAGCGTGACACAGCTTGCCCGACGTCGCGCAGGATTGCGGTAGCCCGGCCGCGCTTCAGGGCGGCGTTCCGGGCGGACGCCACGAAGTCGTCGACCTCGAAGCCGTCCCGCTTGCCGTTCAGGGTCATCTGGTGCGCGCCGGTCCAGCGGCCCGCGGGGTTGTAGCTGTAGGTGACGTCGAACGCGGGAGAGAGCGACCAGCGGCCCGCGCGATCCATCAGGAAGGCGATGTTCTTGACGTGATCGTCCTGATTGCGGGCGACGATGTTGAAGGCCATGCGCCGGAACTGCTTTTCCGCCGCGTCCTTGCCGAGCCCGAGCCTGTCGATGACGCGCAGGGCCTGCTCGTAGGAGTGCGCGCCCGCCTGGTTGAAGTCGTAGTGCGCCAGAGCGCCCAACGACTGCATGTGGATCCTGCGGCCCGTGTCCGTGCGATCGAAACGCCTGGTCATGAAGTGGTGCCGGCCGTTCTCCCGCAGGATCCGGCATTCGGTCATCTCGATCCCGGCTGCCCGCGCCATGGCGTGATACGCATACTCGATCAATCCGTAGCCGCGAGGGTCTTCGAGCTCCTTGTCCCTGTTGCCGGCTACGCCGTCGAACTTGAGAAGCCAATGGGAAAAGCCGTCGCCGGCCGAGATCTGTCCGGAACGGACTTCATCGGTCTCGGGATTCCAGGCGACCACCGCCTTGGCTCGGGCGCCGCCCGCCGATGTGCCGACTCGCAGGATGTCCTGCAAGGCCTGTTCCCGGCAAGCCGGCACGAGGGAGCCTCCGAGGGCCGCGCGTTCGGTGAGGATCTCGCCAGCGAGCTCGACTAGCGCCGCCACGTCGACGCGTGTTGACTCGTGCTTCGGACCGGTGACGGGGACGAACTCGAGGGCGCCCATGCCTCGAGCTCCGATGTAGCAGAGGCGTTCGACGGCGTTGAAATCGCCCGGGTCGCGCCCCTGCCTGGCGAGCCACGCATCGATGAGCGCATTGCCGAAACGGTCGGGGAGCGAGTCCGCGAGAAGGCCCGGCAAGCCGTGGAACGTCTGCCGAGGCAACGCTGGGAACGAGTAGATCTCGCTGGCCAGCGGCATCGTGAGCGGCGCGACCTGCCGGCCGCCCGGAATGAAGGCCGGGTCGTACTCGAAATGGGCGAACCCGTGATCGTCGTGCCAGCTCACTGCCCCAATGGTTGTTCCCCATAGCCGGACTTCGGCGACGGTCACGGTTCGTCGCCCCATGACCAGTCGGCGGGCGGTTCCGGTTTGCCGGACGGGGATGAAGCGCGTTGTCTGATCCGGCCGCGCATTCTGGCCTGCTGGATCGGACTGATGGCCGGCTCGGGAACCAGGGCGTCGAGGTTGCCGAGCAGCTTGAGCGCTCTCAGAATTCTGATGAGGTTCGCGGCCTGCGACGATTGTCCCTGCTCGATGCGCTGGACGGTCGGCATGGAGACGCCTGCCTGCGCGGCCAACGCAGCCTGCGTGAGGTTCCGGTTCAGGCGATGGCGGGCAAGGCGGCGACCAAGCACTTGCAGGGCCGCATCGTCCGAGGCACCGGATGGGATTCTCATAATATATCGATAGTGAACTCCTGACAGTGTATACGCACGATAGCAATCAAATATGACGCACAGAGAGAGAGAGCCAAGCGTCCTCGGCGCTTGACCCTTCCTTGGCTCCGTAAGCTACTCCTCCGGCAGGGCGAAGACGAACAGCGTGTTGCTGCCGGTCGACGTGGTCAGCTCGGGGGTAATTCGGAGGAAGCTGGTTCCCTGCGTGATGCCGCCGGCCGCGATGGCGACGTACTGGCGGCCGTTCACGCTGTAGCTCATCGGGCGGCCGCTCACGGGGCCGTTCAGGATCGTCTGCCAGAGGATGTCGCCCGTCTCGGCGTTGAAGGCGCGGAACCGGCGGATGGTGTCGCCGGAGAAGACCAGGTTGCCGCCGGTGGCGAGGACCGATCCGTAGATCGGCGCACGCTGCTGGTACCGCCAGAGCGTCCGGCCGGTCGAGGCCGAGACCGCCTCCAGCCGGCCGACCGGCGTCGTGTCGGGGTCGAGGTCCGGATGGTGGCGCACGACGGTGCGGACGTCGTAGCCGTCGCTCGGGCCCGCCACCTCCACCGACATCGCCAGATCCATGCAGGCGTTGTTCATGGGCATGTACATCGCGCCGGTGTCGGGGCTGTAGGCGCCCGACGGCTGATTCTTGCCGCCGAGCAGGTGCGGGCAGGCGAGTACCGGATCGGTGACCGACCAGGGGGTGGTGCTCTCGTCGATCATCGGGCGGCCGGTTCGGACGTCGAGACCGGTCATGATGTTCTGGTAGACGGTCGGCCGCGCCCAGAGGAATTCGCCGGTCGCCGCGTCGAGCGTCCAGACCAGGCCGGTCTTCCCCGGAATGCCGGTGATCACCTTCCGGGTCTCGCCCGGCACCAGGTCCGGATTGATCCAGGGCACCTCGGCGGGATCCGGCGACACCTCGGTCTCCACGATCAGCCGCTCGAAGACATGGTCGAGGTCCCAGTTGTCGCGCGGCAGGTGCTGGAAGTACCAGACCCGCTCTCCGGTCCGCGGATCGAGGGCGAGCGTCGAGTTGGTGTAAAGCAGGTCGGCCTTGCCCGATCCGCGGAGCGGCTCCGGCAGCGGCGACGGCGGTCCGGTCCCCCAGAAGACGAGGCCCAGCTCGGGGTCGTAGCTCCCCTGCATCCAGGCGGAGGCGTGGCGGCGGGCCGAGCGCGGGAGGCCGCCCCAGGTGTCGCCGCCCGCCTGATCGGGTGTCGCCGCCGTATTCACCCGCCAGCGCTCCTCGCCGGTCTGCGGATCGTGGCCGGTGATGAAGCAGCCGCCCGGCCGCGGACTCGACGGGTTGCAGCGGGAGCCGGTCACCAGCATGCCGTCGACGATGATCGGCCCGGTCGTCTGCGCCACCTGATCGCGCCAGTCCGCCCGCTGCGACTCCCAGACCAGCTCGCCGGTCCGTGCGTCGAGCGCCACGAGGAACGCGTCGTTGGTGGCGACGTAGACCTTGTCGTCGTAGATCGAGACGTTGCGGTACCGGGCGCGCGTGCCGGTGGTGTTCCACGGCTCGTCGGGCGTGAAGCGCCGGTATTCCCAGAGCAGGTCGCCCGTCGTCGCGTCGACCGCTTCCACGCGATCCTCCACGTGCGGGAAGAACATCACGCCGTTGTAGACGATCGGCTCCACCTCCTGGTAGCCCTCGGTCATCGATCGCGACCAGGCCAGTTGCAGGCCGCCGACCGTGTCCGCGTCGATCTGTTCGAGCGGGCTGTAGCCCCAGAGGCTGTAGCCGCCCCGGAAGGTGAGCCAGTTCTCCGGACGCGGATCACGCAGCATCTCGTCGGTCACCGGCACGAAGTCCCGCAGCAGCGGGGGGACGTCGTCCTGCGCGAGGGCCGGCGTCCAGGCGCCCGGCGCCCCGATACCGAGGAGCAACGTCGCGGCGAGATAAAACGCCGGCAGGGATCGGATGGTCATAGTCGCACCTCGGGTTCAGACTGGATGTCGTGGATGGCGATTATAGTGCGCACGATGGCGAGGTTCCACGATCTGGACGCGTTGCGCGGATTCGCGATGCTGCTGGGGATCCTGCTCCACGCCGGCGCCTTCCTCGTGCCGATCGAGTTCTGGCCGGTGCACGAGGCATGGGCCTGGGAGACCGCGCCGGAGGCCAACGTCTACGCCTGGATCCTGTCGATCATTCACGGCTTCAGGATGCCGTTGTTCTTCCTGCTCAGCGGTTTCTTCACCGCGATGCTGTGGCGGTCGCGTGGTCTGGAGCATCTGGCGCGGCACCGTCTGAAACGCCTCGGCCTCCCGCTGCTGGCCGGCATGTTCACCGTCGTCCCGGCTATCAGGTGGCTCGACGCCGGCGCCGACTTCACGCCGCTCGACTGGCCTCTGGCGTGGCTGGGCGGGCTGGACCACCTCTGGTTCCTGTGGTACCTGCTGCTGTTGGCGGCCGCGTTCATCGTCGCCGTCCGGCTCGGCCTCACCTTCCGCCATCCGGCGTGGTGGCTGCTCGTGCCGCTGGCCGTAGCGCCGCAGTACGCCATGCACGAGGTGGCGTTCGGTCCCGACACGGAGAGCGGCCTGATTCCCGCCGGCCGCGTGTTCGCCTACTACGCCATCTTCTTCGCGTTCGGCGTGTTCTTCCGCCAGCGGGACATCGCCGTGCGGCGGTGGTGGGCGGTCGGCCTGGTTCCCGCGCTGGTGCTGCTTCTTCCCACCGGCGTAGTGCTCCTCTACGACGAAGGGTTCCAGTACGCGCGTGCGGACTGGGTCTGGGGCGTGGCCACGGTGGTGCAGGTCGCCTTCGCGTGGCTGATGTGCTTCGGGTCGATGGGACTGTTCCGCTGGATCTTTGCGCGCGAACGTTTCGGGGTGCGATACCTGTCGGATGCCTCCTACTGGCTCTACCTGACCCACCTGCCGCTCGTGATCGCCGCGCAGATGCTGGTCGTGAGCTGGTCGGTCAGCGTCCACCTGAAGTTTGCGCTGATCAGCGCGGTGGTCGTGGCCGGCCTGCTGCTCGTCTACCAGATGGGCGTGCGCTATACCGTGATCGGGACGGTGATGAACGGGCCGCGTACGCGCTGCGCGTCACCGCCGGCCGGTCGTATGGTGGCACGGCCGCAGGCAGGAGGGTGAGGACACCGGCCCAGCTCAGCGTCATCTGCACCTGGCGCCATATCTCCACGACGCTGATTCCTGGCCCCGCCAGTGATGCACCGGCTCGATGGCGATGGTCGCGTTTTCTTACTGGTAAGATGTCGGCATGAAGGACGTGGCCACCACGAGACTATCCTCGAAGGGGCAGGACACGATTGTGCTCCAACGGGTCCGTGCTCCGGCCATGCAGGATTTCGATGCGATCGTCGCGCGCGCACGTGAGGCCGCACGCCGCGCCGGAATGCGTCAGCCGGACGTTGCAGCGGCAATCGAGGCTGTGCGCTCGACGTGAGAGTCGTGGTCGACACGAACGTCTTCGTGTCCGGGGAATGAGTGTCCAGGGGCGAGACCGGGCGCGGTCCGGCGAAGGAACCGAGGCAGACATGGCACGATCAGGAGACGAACGTCGCCGCCTCAACGGGGCTCGTGCAGTCGAGCTCCGCTTCAAGATCAACGCGTACTCGCCCACGACCATGCCGATGGTGCGGCTGGCGCGTTATCTGGACAACCTCGCCACTGTCCTTGGAGAGACGAACAGCGTACATCTCGTGAGCGTTGAGGAGGGAAGCACGGTCCCCGTCTTGACCGTTGATTGGGAGGCGTACCCGAAGCTCAGGCAACGCACCAATGAGGTACGCAATCGCGAAGGATCTACGTACGTCCTCAAGGCGCGAAGGGCAATCGAGGACGATTTGGCCGCGGACAACGCCGAGTCCGCTGAACTCGTCGACGAGCAGGGCGCCAGGATCTTGCGTTTTGCAGGAATCGCGCGCATCCAAGAGTCTGAGTACGGCCCGTTTTCCCAACCCGGCACCTTGGACGGCGTTCCCATTGTGATCGGCGGAAAAAACGATCCCGTCCCGGTTCATCTAGAGACCGCAGAAAAGCGCGTCCACGACTGTCTCGCGTCACGGGATCTGGCAAAACGCATCGGCAAGCACCTCTTCACGACGCAGCTGCGTGTCTCGGGAGTTGGACGCTGGGTCCGCGACCGCGAGGGTGACTGGAAGATGAAGTCCTTCCGCATCCATGACTACACGGAGTTGCGGTCGGAATCCATAGCCGACGCCACCCGGCGTCTTCAGTCGATTGACGCTGGCTGGAAGGAACGCCACGACCCGTTGGGCGATCTGGTTGCCCTACGCAAGTCGGAAGGATAGCGCGCGTGCTGGTGGCCTTCGACTCCGTGATTCTCGGCGCCTGTCTTCACCCCGAGGCGGCCTACCCGAAACCCGTAGATCGGGTACCCGAGCGCCTGAAGCACCTCGTAGAAACGCTCGAAGCTGGTCATGCAACGATCATCATCCCGACGCCGGCGTTGAGCGAGTTTCTCGTCTTGGCAGCGGACGATACCGCAGCCTACGTGGCGGAACTGACCAACAGCGCGGTCTTCGCCGTCGAACCCTTCGACCTGAAGGCGGCGATCGAGGCTGCGGAATCACAGCGACGGGCGATCGACGCCGGGAACAAGAAATCGGGCGCGACCGGCACATGGCAGAAGGTGAAGGTCGATAGGCAGATCGTCGCCATCGCCAAAGTACACGGCGTCGACGAACTGTATTCGGATGACGATGACGTGCGTCGGCTGGCGGAGTCTGACGGTCTTCACGTCAAGGGTGTCGCGGATTTGCCCCTGCCGCCCGTACATCCGTAACCGCCCCTTTTCGCGGACCAGGAGCCGGAGCCCGCCTGAACTCCAGTGGCGCCCTCGTCAGGATTGCGTGAAACTAACGCATCGCTGAGTAGTTGCTCGAGACCTTCGGTGGAGGCCCCAACCGGACTGAGGCTCCGAATTAGTCGGCCAAGAGTCTGCTTGTTGATCTGATCGTAGATTGCAGTTGCTCTGTTTGGATCAGGATTATCGAGAAGACCCGCGTCGATGCATTTTGGGCCAGCAGCAAGTTGCATGTCCGAATGGAAAGTCGACTCTGTCTCTTCGTCAGCCCGTCAGCAGCGCCAGCGGATTCGGGGGGCGGGTCCCCGGCGGCTTACGACTCTTCCTCAGTCGAGTCAAGCCGCGACGGCGGCGACCGGCAGGGACTCCAAGCCGCGCAGCACGATGCCCCGGCGGAACGCCGGGCGGTCGGTGAGCAGGCGCATCGTCGAGTAGCGCTCCAGCAGAACCTCCAGCGCAATTCGCGCTTCCAGGCGCGCGAGGGGTGCTCCGAGACAGTGGTGAACGCCCCGGCCGAACGAGAGGTTGCTGCCCTTGGCGCGCTCGACGTCGAGCCGGTCCGGATCGTCGAACACTGCCGGGTCGCGATTGGCCGCGCCGATGGCCAGAACGGCTGCATCCCCGCGGCGCAATGGGAAGCCGTGCATCTCGCAGTCGTCCAGCACGGCCCGGATGTCGAGTTGCACAGGCGTATCGAAGCGCAGCAGTTCTTCCACCGCCGCGGGTATCAGACTCGGGCTTTCCCGCAGGGCTTCGATCTGTTCCGGATGGCGTAGCAACGCCAGCATGCCGTTGCCGATCAGGTTCGTCGTCGTCTCGTTGCCGGCAATCAGGAGCAGGCGCAGCATCATGAGCATTTCGCGCTCGGTGAGGGAATCTCCCTCCTCTTCCGCCTGCGCGAGCGCACTGATGATGTCGTCCCGCGGCTCCCGGCGCCGGGCCTTGATGATGGGCATGAAGTAGCCGTCGAGCGACTCGCCGGCGGCGACGGCCCGTTCTCTTTCCTCCATGGTGATCATCGGTTCGAGCATCCGGGCGCGCGCGTTCGACCAGTCCTTGAAGCGGCCGCGGTCTTCCGGCGGCACCCCCAGCATCTCGGCTATTACTATCACCGGTAGCGGATTGGCCACCGCCGCCATCAGGTCGAATTCGGCCGGGTCTTCGACGTTGTCGAGCAGTTGCCCCATGATCGTCCGGATATGCGGCTCGAGGGCGTCGACGGCCCGCGGCGTGAACGCCTGGTTGACCAGCGCGCGCAGGCGCGTATGTTCCGGCGGGTCCAGGAACAGCATGGTCCAGTCGGCCCGCGGCGGCACGAAGGACCGTTGCCGCCTCGGCGTCCTGCGGCTGGAAGGCATGTTGGAGAACCGCCGGTAGTCCCGGAGAATGGCCTCGACGTCCGCGTAGCGGGTGAACACCCAGGCCTCCAGGAGCCGGCTGCGGTGCACCGGAGACCGGGAGCGCAACCGCGCGTAGGTGGGATACGGATCCTGGATCGCTCGGGCGGCCAGCGGGTTGTACGCCACCCCGCTACGCCAGCGCTCCGGCATCGCAACGGCGCCTGCAACCAGCGACTGCAGCGTCCACCGCAGGTCGGCCAGCGTCATGGCTCCGCGCGCGCTATCGTGCGTCCCGTCAGTACGCCAGCGCGTAGCAGTCGCGTCGCGGGTCCCCGGCCGCCAGGCGATTGCCGGTGGCCGGATCGATGAGCACCGCGGTCGCGCAACCGGACATCCCGAACGGCCGGACCTCGTTCACGTGGTGTCCCCGCCGCCGCAGCTCGTTCGCCACCTCCGACGAGATACGCGATTCGAGGTCCATCCGGTTGAAGCCGGCGGCGTGCGGCCAGAACGATCCGTGCAGGTGCTGGGTCCGGACCCGCGGCCACTCCAGGGCGTCGTGCAGGTTCGGGTACCAGTCCGGCCAGAACTCGACGACGTTCAGGAACGCCTGCAGGATGGTCTGATCCTGGTTGTCGCCGCCCGGCGTGCCGATAGCCATCAGCGGCTCGCCGTCCTTGAAGACGATGCTCGGCGTCAGCGTGTAGCGCGGTCGGGCGCGCGGTCGGATCTGGTTGGCGCGGTCCGGATCGAGCCAGAACTGCTCGCCGCGGGTGCTGAGGCCGATGCCGGTCCCGCCCAGGATGACGCCGCCGCCGGTCCAGCCGCCGCTCGGCGTGGCGTCGAAGACGTTGCCGTCCTCGTCGATGACCGCGATGTGCGTCGTGTCCTTCAGCCCGCCCGCGGACGGCACGAACGATCCGTCGGGGTCGCTGGCCGCCACTCCGTCCGCGATGTCGGCGACCCAGAACGGCCACTCGTTCACGCTCGGGTCGTGCGGCAGCGGGTCGCCGGCGCGGAACGCGACCGACGCCCGCGACTCGTCGATCTCCGCCGCGCGCTCTTGCGCGTAGGGGGTGGACAGCAGGCCGTCGGCGGGCACGTCGACGAAGTCGGTATCGGCGTAGTAGGTGTCGCGGTCGGCGTAGGCCAGCTTCATCGCCTCGACGACGGTGTGGATGTAGTCGGGGCTGTTGTGGCCCATCGCCTGCAGGTCGAACTCCTCCAGGATGTTCAGTGCCTGCAGCAGGACCGGGCCCTGGCTGTTGAACCCGTGCTTGTAGATGGTGTAGCCCCGGTAGTCGGTGCTGGTCGGCTCCTCGACCCGGGAGTAGAACTCGGCGAAGTCGCTCAGCTCGAACGGCGCGCCGTGCTCCTGCAGGAACGCAACCATCTCCTCGGCGATGTCGCCCTTGTAGAAGCGATCGCGGGCGGCGGCAATGCCCTGCTCACGGCCGAGCTGCGCGTGGTCCCGTTCGGCCTCCACCATCTTCTCGAGCGTCGCGGCCAGGGTGGGGAACTTGATCGTCTCGCCCGTCGCGTAGAGCGAGCCGTCGGCCTTCAACCAGAACCGCTGGTTGTCCGGCCATGCTTCCATGAACTCGAGGTTCGCCTCGATGGCCCGCGCGGTGAGCAGCCGCAGCGGAAACCCGTGCTTCGCGTACTCGATGGCGCGGGCCGAGACCTGCTCGAAGCTCATCGTGCCCCAGCGCTCCAGCACGGTCAGCGCGCCGTGGAGCGCGCCGGGGACCACGGCCGGGTCCAGGCCCTCTCCGAAGAGGTCGCGCCCGCGCGACTCGTACCACTCGATGCTGGCCCCCTTCGGCGCCCAGCCCTGGGCGACCACGGAGGTGACCTTGCCCTCGGCGGCAGGGTAGACCAGCACCAGCGACTCGCCGCCCAGACCGTACAGGTCCTGCTCGACGATGCCACCGACGAGCATCGCCGTCACCCCCGCGTCGAACGCATTGCCGCCCTGGATCAGGGTCTCGAACGCGGCGGCGGAGGTCAGCGGATGCCCCGTGGCCAGTCCGGCCCGCGGGCCGGACACGGCCGGGCGCTGGGCCTGCAGCGCCGTCGCGGTCAGAACGAGGGCCAGCCCGACCAGGAACACGGTGTGTCTGCGCTGCATCATGACGGTCACTCCCGGTTCTCTATTCACTGACTACGGAAGTCGGCGGACCACTCGTGTGGGCCCCAGTGCACGACCACCCGTCCCCGGTCCGGGCCGGTCGCGACGAGCGTGGCGCCGAGCGGACGGAACGAGCCTTCCGTGCGCGCGTAGTCGACCGCGATCTCTCCCGCGTCGAACGCGGCGTCGTACTGCGTGCCCCAGGAGTCGGGCTCGTGGTTGAACACGAAGTGCCAGCCGTTGCCCGCCTTCCGCAGCCAGATGCCGTAGGCGGCGGCGAAGCCCGGGGCGAGGTTGCCGGTCGGGATGTCGGTCTTGCCGAATCGCAGCGGGACATCGCTCTTCAGCCGCAGCACCGGCGAGCGGATCATCTCGACGACCGCGCCGTTCCGCACCTCCGCCACGTTCGGGTAGTCTTCGTCCTCGACGTCGATGCTCTTCCAGTAGAGCATCGTGATGCTCGCGCCGTTGGGCAGCACCAGTGCCGTCTCGTTCCGCTCGGCGAGCATGTTGCCGCGGGCGATCGCGGCGTTGGAGTCCTCGGCCTCGCGGGCCGTGCCGCGACCCGACACGAGCGGCCGGCGCGGCTGCTCCGGCAGTTCCTCGAACCGGAAGTCGGCGCTCCAGGCGTGACGCCCCCAGCGCAGTACCAGGCGGCCGGTCTCGGCGGCCGTGGCGTGGAGCGACGCGGCGAACGTCGGCGACTCGACGGCGGATTCCCGGTGGCTCAGCGGGACGATCTGCACGTCGCCGCCGTCGGCCGGATGGATCTCTAGTTGCCAGCCCGCGGCGTCGCGAACGAGCCAGAGGTCGGGGTCGGCCGGCTCCGCTTCCTCGTCGGATTCTTCGGCATCCTCGTCGGGCTCTTCCGCATCTTCGTCGGATTCCTCGGATTCGCCAGCCTCGGCTTCCGCCTGTCTTGCGGCGATCTCCGCCTCGATGGCCTCGATGTCGGGCGCGAGCGTGCCGAGACGCAACGCGCGGTGAGCGTCCAGCGTGCCGACCTTCACCCGGGATCCAACCGTACCGGAGAGGAGCCATTGGTAGGCGTGGTGCGCGGCCCGCAGCTCGGGCGGGAACGCCACGTCGATTCCCTGGGCCTCGAGCGTGAGCGACGCGTGCACGAGACCGTCGGCCTCGTGACTGGGTTCGGGCGTCTGCGCGCCGGTCGTCGCGGTTGCCAGGCACCAGGCGGCGCCGGCCGCGAGCAGTCCGCGTCGAACGCGTGCGACGCCGCTCCGCGGACGAGCGGTGGGAGGTCCGTCACTGATTCCGGTCATTCGATATCGCATGGAGAAAACAGAAGGGCGGGACCAAAGCGGCCCCGCCCTGTCGAAACATGTCGAACCAGCCGCGGCGGGTTCGTCAGTTGTTGTTGGTCGTGGCCGGCATCGCCTCGGAATCTTCGATCTCGGCGTAGCCGATGAACCCGAGCGACATCTCGTCGTCCGTCCGCGGCCCGTGGCCCACGAAGCGGTTCGGGTCGAAACTGCGCCGCGACGCGCGCTCCGGCGAGTTGTCGTACCAGAAGTCGATGTCGATGCGGGTGCCCTTCGGCAGCAGCTTCGGCTCCTTGTACTTGTAGGTCACCTGCCAGCTCTGGTCGTAGCGCGGCACGTCGAGCAGCAGCTCCTCGGTCCCGTCGGGATAGTGCGCGATGTAGCGCGCGGCGACGGCCCGCAGGTGCGCGTGCGGCCAGTAGGTCAGCACCAGCGTGTCCTTGTCGAGGACGCGCGACGACCCGATCCGGTAGTTCGGGTGGTTCGGCGGAATCTCGAACCCGCGGTTCGACAGCGAGTCGTTGATGACCTTGTACTTGACTGGCTCGTCGGCGACGAAGAACGCGACCTGCGGGTTGCTCCACGCGGCCGAGCCCTCGGCCGGCTCCTTGTGGAAGTGCATGTTGAAGGAGATGCTGGAGCCGGTCTTCAGCAGCACGCCGAAGCCCTCCGGCAGCATGTCCGCCTCGCCGCCCTCGGCGACGCAGCTCAGCAGTTGGCGTCCGGCCACGTCGGCCCCTTCGTCCTCGACGGCGTCCGGCGGCACGAAGGCGCCCGGCTCGATGACGGAGGAGCACATGTGATGGGTGACCTGGTTGTCGCCGATGCGGAACTCCCAGCCCTTCACCCACGTGTCCTCGGGCAGGATGTCTTCGTTCAACTCCGCGTAGAAGGTGATGTTGATGTCGTAGATGTCGTCCTCGACCAGGTACGGCTCCGGCATCTTGACCACGAAGTCGGGGGTGCCGAGAGACCAGCCGTCGTTGGCGTCCTCGGCCCACTGCTTCGCCGGGGGCGCGTCGGCCATGTCACCCGCGGGGGCGCCGGCCTCGACCCACCGTACGATGGTGGCGATCTCGGCGTCGGTCAGGCCGCGCTCGTTCTCGAAGACGTCCTTGGGAGCCGACGCGAACCACGGCGGCATCTCGCGCGACTCGACCTTGTGGGCGATGGAGCGGGCCCAGGGGCGGGTCTCCTTGTAGTCCATGAACGACATCGGCGCGATCAGGCCGCTGATGTTGTAGCCGGACGGCCGATGGCAGGTCTGGCAGTTCTCCTGCATGATCGGCAGGACGTGCTTGTAGTACGTCACCTCGGCCTCGGCTTCGTTCTCCGCGTAGCCGGGGGCGGCGACGGCCGCGACCATGCCGATCGCGAGCAGGGCGACGAGCGTGCGCTGCAAGTTCATCGATATCTCCTTGGCGGCCCGAACGGACACGTACGCTGAAAGCGAGAAGTTGCGCGAAAAGAGGTTTGTACCACAGCGCCGGGCAGGCCGCAAGGAAAACCTGCCGCGGTACACGAGCGGTCAGGGGATCGGGACCCGCTCGACCAGTTCGGCGAACCAGTTGCCGACGTAGACGAGCTCCGTCGGACCGACCCGCGGGTCGTCGTCGGACGGGTCTTCCTCCGCCTCCCGGAGCATGACGAAGCGTTCGCCGTCGGGTGCGACGTCCCACTGCCGGAAGACGCTGTCGAAGTCGAGACGGTTCGGAAGCGCGAACAGCCTCTCCGGGCGTGACGGCGTGAACGTGGGGTCGCCGGCGTACTCGACCGCCATCATCGCCGCCCCGTTCCGATTGGCCGTGATGTAGAAGAGCTCGCTGCCGTCGCGCGACCAGATTGGCGTCAAGCCGGCGCTTTGCGACACCTGCCATTTTCCGTCGTCGACGTTGGGAAAAGGTCGTACGTAGACGGCCGGGCGGCCGGACTCGTTCGAATGGTAAGCGAGCCAGCGGCCGTCCGGTGAGACCGTCGGCCACCCCTCCACGAAGGCGGTCGCAATCAGGGGTTCCGAGGCCCGTCCGCCGCCCGGCGGCTGCAGGTGGATGTCGATATCCGTCATGCTGTTCGCCTGCGTCAGGACGAGCGTGCCCGGTTCGCTCCCCCACGCGGAGGCCATCTGCACCGGCCCGGTCGTGGTCAGTTCCTCCATCTGTCCGGTACCGTCCGCCGCCTTCCGGGACAGGCCGAAGCCCGCGGGGCGAATCGACGTGAACACGACGTGCCGGCCGTCCGGCGACCAGAGCGGGCTGATGTTCCAGCCCTCGAAGGTCAGGCGGTTCGACGCCCCGCGTGCGAGGTCGTAGATGAAGATGTCGGCAGTGCCGTCGTCGGCGGTCACGTCGAGTGCGATGCGATCGCCGGCCGGCGACAGGCGCGGCGCGCCGTATCCGCGGGGCGGGACGGGGATCGGCTCCTCGCGTCCGTCCCGGTCCATCCACACCAGCGTCCGCCGGGTCTCCGCCGCATCGGTCCCGGCGTCCGCCGCGTAGAGGAGCGTCCCGTCGGCGGACAAGGCGCTCGAGCCGGCGTTCGGGACGACCGGGACCGGCGCACCCGTCAATTCCAGGCGGTCGGCGTCGAATGGGGCCGCCATCAGGGTCGCGCTACCGGACGCGGGTCTCCCGGGCGCCGGACGGATCGCCTGCCGAAGCACGAGATGGCCGGTGGGCGCATAGGTGGCTTGCGTCACGTCGGACGCCACGATCCGCGATTCCGCGTTGGCCAGCGACACCGCCTTCAGCTCCAGTCCTTCGTCGGATTGCTCGGTGTACAGCAGCGCGGAAGAGCCGGGTAGCACGTGAGGCGCCGAGCAGATGGTCAGATCCGGAACCATGCCGGCCGGCAGCACGGCCTCGGGGGTTCCGCCGGTGGCCGGCACGCGCAGCAGTCCGCCCATGCCGCCGATTACGATCCGGTCGTCGTCACCCCAGCTCCCGCGCAGTGCGGGGATGTTCTCGGCGAGCGTCACGGGCGCGCCTCCGCGCACCGGCGCCTTCTTCAACGTCCAGCGGTACTGGATGCGCTCGGACGGTCCGGGAGGACCCAGGACCGAGAAGAACCCGACCCAGGCCCCGTCGGGCGAGAAGAACGGATCGAGCGCGCCCTCCGTGCCCGCCAACGGTTGGGCGTCGGCCTCGTCCAGGCGGCGGAGCACCAACTGCCGGGTCTGGCCGTCATTGGCGCGGCTGACGTAGGCCAGTGTGGAGCCGTCCGGCGAGAGAGCAAACCCGGAGCCGCGCGCCATTGCGGACGACAGATCGAGCGTGAGGCGTCTGACCGCGGCCGGTTCGGGTGAGGGCGCGAACGTCCAGAGCGTCGTGGCGGCCAGCAGGCACCCGATTGCGAGGCCGCCCACCGCCCAGGCGATACGTGCTCGCCACCCGTGCAGCGGGGATGGCGATGCGGCAGCACCGGCCGCGTCTTCCGGCAGCGCCTCCGAAGGGGAGGCAGCGGCCTCCAGGTCGCTGATCGCTTCGCCGGCGTCCCGCATCCGCCGCCGCCGGTCGCGCTCGAGGCAGCGGTGCAGCAGCCGCCGGACGGTCCGCGGCGTGGACGCCGGGAGGGCCGTCAGGTCCAGCTCGCGGTCGATCACCCGCGCCAGGACCTGCGCCACGGTTTCGCCGCCGAACAGTCGCTCGCCGGCCAAGCATCTCGTAGAGCACGACGCCGAACGACCAGAGGTCGCCGCGCGTGTCGGTCGGTTGCCCCTCGGCCTGCTCGGGTGACATGTAGGCCGGCGTCCCCATGATCAGCCCGGCGCCCATCCGGGTCACCGAGGCGGTGATCGTCGGCGACTGCAGCGGGTCCGCGCCGGGCGCCGGCGCCGTGTCCAGCGCCTTGGCGAGGCCGAAGTCCAGGACCTTCACGGTCCCGTCCTCGCGCACCTTCACGTTGGCCGGCTTCAGATCCCGGTGGATCACGCCCGCCTCGTGCGCGGCCTGCAGCGCCAGGGCGATCTGCCGGGCGATGGACAGCACCTCGTCCAGGGGGATCGGTCCCTGTTCGAGGCGTTCGGCGAGGGTCGGGCCCTCGACGAGCTCCAGGACCAGCGCGCGCGTGCCGCCGGCCTCCTCGAGGCCGTGGATCTGGGCGATGTTGGGGTGGTTCAGCGAGGCGAGGACCCGGGCCTCCCGCTCGAAGCGCGCCAGCCGGTCCGGGTCGGCGGTGAACGCCTCGGGCAGCACCTTCAGCGCGACGTCGCGGTCGAGCTTCGTGTCGCGGGCGCGGTACACCTCGCCCATGCCGCCGGCCCCGAGCGGGCCGGTGACGTTATAGGCGCCGATCCGTGTTCCGGGCGTCAGGGGCATGACCTGCAACCGTCAAGCGTATCAAGGAGAGGTGGGGGGCGGCCCGTTCTCGCAGCAGTTCCAGCAGCCTCCGCCGGCCCGGCTCGCGGACGTAGCGCTTCACCAGCGCGCTCGTATCGCAGTAGGCCCTGCATCGTCTGGGAGAACCGCTGGTTGGCTTCGCGCAGTCCGAGCTTCATGTAAGTGTGCGCCAGGCAGCGCACTGGTCAGGAGGGTTGAAGTCCCTCCGGCCCCCGGATGAGGGGGGCCGTATCCAAAGGCGGGGGTAATGCCTCGCCGGCCGCAGGTGGCAGGTATGGAGACACCTACACGGGCACGCAGGCGAAAGCCGGACACAGCCAAGGTGGACCTGGAGCCGCCACGACGGAACTGCGGAGGACAGGGCGCCCACCGTGAGGTGGGGTCCGAAGGGTTTGCGGAGCAGTACCGGGCCGTAGTCGAGGGGGCGACCCCATGACGAACCGGTCGGCCAAAGGTGGGGCAAGGTCGAGCCTGCACTACAGAGGCGAAGGCGATCTCATCCACCCACCGCACCAAGGTGTTTGCGGGCGGCACGGTATGGAAGACCAGTGCGTGACCCTGGGAGACCTCGGCGGGTCCGCGGGTGGCGCCGCGGCAACTGACCCTATAAGCGAGAGCGAAGTGGGAAGGGATGCTCGTCGAGGAGTCGGACGGCCGAATAGTGTGCGCCAGGCAGCGCAATGGTCAGGAGGGTTCAAGTCCCTCCGGTCCCCGGATGAGGGGGGCCGTATCCAAAGGCGGGGGTAATGCCTCGCCGGCCGCAGGTGGCAGGTATGGAGACACCTACACGGGCACGCAGGCGAAAGCCGGACACAGCCAAGGTGGACCTGGAGCCCCCACGACGGAACTGCGGAGGACAGGGCGCCCATCGCGAGGTGGGGTCCGAAGGGTTTGCGGAGCAGTACCGGGCCGTAGTCGAGGGGGCGACCCCATGACGAACCGGTCGGCCAAAGGTGGGGCAAGGTCGAGCCTGCACTATGGAGGCGAAGGCGCTCTCATCCACCCACCGCACCAAGGTGTATGCGGACGGCACGGTACGGAAGACCAGTGCGTGACCCTGGGAGACCTCGGCGGGTCCGCGGGTGGCACCGCGGCAACCGACCCTATAAGCGAGAGCGAAGTGGGAAGGGACGCTCGTCGAGGAGTCGGACGGCCGAGTAGTGTGCGCCAGGCAGCGCACTGGTCAGGAGGGTTGAAGTCCCTCCGGCCCCCGGATGAGGGGGGCCGTATCCAAAGGCGGGGGTAATGCCTCGCCGGCCGCAGGTGGCAGGTATGGAGACACCTACACGGGCACGCAGGCGAAAGCCGGACACAGCCAAGGTGGACCTGGAGCCGCCACGACGGAACTGCGGAGGACAGGGCGCCCACCGTGAGGTGGGGTCCGAAGGGTTTGCGGAGCAGTACCGGGCCGTAGTCGAGGGGGCGACCCCATGACGAACCGGTCGGCCAAAGGTGGGGCAAGGTCGAGCCTGCACTACAGAGGCGAAGGCGATCTCATCCACCCACCGCACCAAGGTGTTTGCGGGCGGCACGGTATGGAAGACCAGTGCGTGACCCTGGGAGACCTCGGCGGGTCCGCGGGTGGCGCCGCGGCAACTGACCCTATAAGCGAGAGCGAAGTGGGAAGGGATGCTCGTCGAGGAGTCGGACGGCCGAATAGTACCTGAAGCGCGGTGAAAGCCGCGTGACCGTCAGGGGGCGGCAACCGAGTGGGTTGGGGAAGGCGGCCGGCGAAGACGGTCGGGACCAGACAGGACGGTGAGATGAGCAAGGGCGCTGAGGTGGACAGTTCCATGAGTGAAAGACCCCAACATCAGCGACCGAGGAGACTTGCCGACTGGCTGAACCCGACGGGCCGGAGGATGGTCCACTCTTTGATTCCTCCATCGGTCCTCATCACGCGAAGACGTCTTCGTGAAAGCGGTATGCGGGAAAACCGCACGTACCGTTTGAGCGGCGGACGGAGGCCAGCGCCCGCGGGGCGCGCCTCCTCCGACCCGACACCTGATGCGTGGCGAAAGCGACGTGACCGCGCGAGCGGCAACCGAGTGGGTTGGGGAAGGCGGCCGGCGAAGACGGTCGGGACCGGACAGGACGGTGAGATGAGCAAGGGCGCTGAGGTGGACAGTTCCATGAGCGAAAGACCCGAACATCAGCGACCGAGGAGACTTGCCGACTGGCTGAACCCGACGGGCGAGAGGAAGGTCCACTCTCTTATCGACAAGGTGTACAAGCGGAAGAACCTCGAGATGGCCTGGGGGCGCGTGAAAGCGAACCGGGGCGCCGGGGGTGTCGACGGGCAGTCCATCGACGACTTTACCGAGGTGCGAGAAGAGCAGCTCGACAGGTTGCACGAGGACCTGCGCGACGACGCCTACCGACCGCAGCCGGTGCGCCAGAAGCGCATCCCGAAGGCGGGCAAGCCGGGGGCGCATCGCGAGCTCGGCATTCCCACGGTCTACGACCGGGTGTGCCAGCAGGCGTTGCTGAATCGGCTGGAGCCCATCTTCGAGCCGGTGTTCGATGATGCCAGCTTCGGATACCGACGAGGGCGGTCTCAGCACGACGCCCTGCGCAAGGTTTGGAAGGAACTGGAGTCAGGGTGCGAGTGGGTTGTCGACGGCGACCTGAGCGACTTTTTCGGGACGGTCGACCATGACAAGCTGCTCACGCTCGTGGCCCAGCGGGTCTCTGATGGCCGGGTCCTTCGCCTGATTCGCTCGATGCTGAAAGCAGGGAGCTACGGCGACGGACGCCTCTTTCCGACGGAGCGTGGGACGCCGCAGGGCGGCGTCGCCTCACCCTTGCTGAGCAATGTCTTGTTGACGCCGTTCGACAAGGAAATGCGACGCCGGGGGTACCGGCTGACGCGGTACGCGGACGATTGGGTCATCACCTGCACGTCGGCGGCCGAAGCGCGAACCGCCTTGGCCACGGCGACGGCGGTCCTGGAGCGACTGGGCGTGCGCATCAATCCGACGAAGACTCGGATCGTTCGCGTCCAGCACGGCTTCGAGTTCCTCGGGTACAAGATCAAGCGCGGCAAGGGGCTTCGGCTCCCGCTGCACAAGGTCCGTACGCGCCTTCGTCCGGGCGGCCTGTACGCGTACCCGACTCAGAAGTCTCTTCGTCACTTCCAGGACCAGGTGCGCAGTCGAACGCGACGCAAGGCGCCGGTGTCCACTGAGGTGCTGATTGAGCAGCTCAACCCGGTCCTGCGGGGATGGGGGCACTACTACAAGCGTGCCCACGTCCGGAAGCTCTTCCACCAGCTCGACGGTTGGGTGGTGCGTCGCGTGTGGGCGCATCGGTCCAAGCGGTGGCGGTGTCGGGGATGGCTATCCCTGTCAAACGCCACGCTCTACGGCGAGTTGGGCTTGGTCAACCTTGTCGGTTTGATTCCTTCCATCGGTCCTCATCACGCGAGGACGTCTTCGTGAAAGCGGTATGCGGGAAAACTGCACGTACCGTTTGAGCGGCGGACGGAGGCCAGCGCCCGCGGGGCGCGCCTCCTCCGACCCGACACCTGAAGCGCGGTGAAAGCCGCGTGACCGTCAGGGGGCGGCAACCGAGTGGGTTGGGGAAGGCGGCCGGCGAAGACGGTCGGGACCAGACAGGACGGTGAGATGAGCAAGGGCGCTGAGGTGGACAGCTCCATGAGTGAAAGACCCCAACATCAGCGACCGAGGAGACTTGCCGACTGGCTGAACCCGACGGGCCGGAGGAGGGTCCACTCTTTGATTCCTCCATCGGTCCTCATCACGCGAAGACGTCTTCGTGAAAGCGGTATGCGGGAAAACCGCACGTACCGTTTGAGCGGCGGACGGAGGCCAGCGCCCGCGGGGCGCGCCTCCTCCGACCCGACAACGATACGACATCGCCTATTGGCGTCGGCGGCATCGCTTCACGAAGCGCGCGTGGCCGCGCGGGCCGCGTGCCAGAGGTCCCATTGGTTCTGAAGGTTCATCCAGATCTCGGGATCGGTGTTCAGCAGCTTCGCGAGACGCAACGCCGTATCCGCCGTTATCCCCCGCCTGCCCCGGATCACCTCGTTCAGACGATTGAGCGGAATCTCCATCCGGCGGGCGGCTTCGGATTGCGTCATGCCGAGCGGCCGCAGGAACTCTTCCAGCAGCATTTCGCCCGGGTGGGTCGGCGGCCGGTTCTCCGTGTCACGCGGTGACATGGACGTTGTCGTGGAGGAACTCCGGCGCGAGATCGGCGCCGTTCGGCCACACCAGGGTGTGGAATTCCGGATGAATGGCGAATTGCCGGAACACGGCCGGGTTTCGGAGCGGCTCGAAGATTGGACCTCGGAGAGCAGGACCGAGGTTGATCTCTCCGCTCGTGCCGTCCCGGAAACGGAGCCACACGACATGGCCACTGACGTGGCGTGCTTCGATGACGTGATAGGGCATGCCGGTCATTCCAGCGGCGCGATCCGAAGCAGCGGTTCTCCCCTGCGCGCCAGCTCCCAGTTCGCCCGCAATTCTGACTCGTGGAGAGATGCCCATTCAAGCACGAGACGAAGAGCTCGCGCCCCGAAACGCCTCGCTGGCTCGGCGTCTCGGCCCATCCCCCCCGCTCCATGACCTTGCGTCTCAGAACTGCGCTTCGCTACGTTCTGCGGCGCAAGCTCCTCGACGCGGAAACTCGCCGTGAACGGCATGGCTCTCGATCTCGACGGAGATCTCGTATCCGCCGTAGGCGGCATGAAAGTGCGGGGCGCCGTGCTCGCTGTAGAACATGCCGATCACGATACCGAGAAATCGCGAGATCTCAGGCATGCTTCTAGTTTAACATACAAATATATGCTATTTTCTGAGCCCCGGCGGCGGGCGGGTCGAGTCCGCGCGCGTCGGGTGCAGCAGTCTGCACGGACACACGGACGGTGAGGCGATTTCACGGAGCGGTCTGGTTCCGGGAAGGCGAGGAGGCGCGATGGGACGGACACCGGCGGGCGAGACGCGCGAGAAGGTCTTCGCGTTCGTGCGGGATCGGTTGCTGGCGGGGCAGCCGCCGACGGTGCGCGAGGTGCAGGAGGCCCTCGGCTTCCGGGCCGTGCGGACGGCGCAGCAGCATCTCGAGCGGCTCGTCGAGGAGGGCCGGCTGGTCGCCGGCCGGCACCGGGCGCGGGGCTATCGGTTGCCCGGGTCGGTTCCGGGCGCGCGCACCGTGCTCGCCCCGGTGCTCGGCCGCGTCCCGGCCGGGGCGCTCGACGAGGCGATCGAGGATCCGGACGGCTACCTGCCGGTCGACGCCCGTGGCGCGGCGGCCGGCGACCTGTTCGCACTGCGGGTGCGCGGCGAGAGCATGACCGGGGCGGGCATCCTGCCGGGCGACCTGGTGATCGTGCGGCGGCAGCCGACCGCTGTGAACGGCGACGTCGTCGTGGCGCGGGTCGGGGACGAGGCCACGGTCAAGACCTTCAGGTCGCGCGGTCGGCGGGTGGAGCTGTGCCCCGAGAATCCTGCGTTCGAGCCGATCGTGCTCGACGCCGGGGTCGTCGTGATTCTCGGGAAGGTGATCGAGGTCCGGCGGATTCTGGACGCCCGTGGCGGCGCGGGCGCCTGACGGGAGAAGTGGCGGCGGCGATGGCGAAAGCGGCCCCGGACATGAAGGCACTCGTCTCCGCGTCCCGGAGCTGGGTGCAGCGCAACCTGACGCGGCCGGCGCCGGCCGCCTGGACCGCTGCCGCGCTCGGCGGCTGCCTGGCCGAGCTGTCGGGCGCCGGCCCCGCGCCGGCGCTCACCGTGGCGCTCGGCCTGGTGCGCCAAGTGCAGCGGCAGGGCGAGCCGGTCGCGTGGATCGGCCGGACCGAGAGCACCTTCTTCCCGCCGGATGCGGCCGAGGGGGGCGTCGATCTGGCGGCGCTGCCGGTGATTCGGCTCGACGACGTGCGCCACCGCCTGCGGGCCGCCGACCGGCTCGCCCGCTCCGGCGCCTTCGGGCTGCTGGTGGTCGATCTCGGCGAGCGTCTCGATCTGCCGCTCGCCGTGCAGACCCGACTGGCCGAGCAGGCGCTCGCGCACGGCACGCTCATCCTCTGCCTGACGGAGAAGACCGAGCGCCAGCCGTCGCTCGGGTCGCTCGTCGCGGTTCGCGGCCAGGCGCGGTGCATCCGCCACGGACCCGATCGCTTCGCCTGCCGGGTGCATGCGCTCAAGGACAAGCGGCGCGGTCCGGGCTGGACCGACCAGGAGTGGTGTCGTGGACCGGATGGCGTGCGTTGAGCTGCCGGCCTTCCCGCTCCAGCTCCTGCTGCAGCGGCATCCCGACTGGGCCGGCCGGCCGGTGGCGGTGGTCGACCGCGACAAGCCGCAGGGAACGATCCTCTGGGTCAACGAGCACGCCCGCACGTGCCGCATCCGCAGCGGGATGTGCTACGGCGCCGGGCTGTCGCTGGCGAACACGCTGCACGCCGGGGAGGTGCCGCCCGCCGACGTCGATCGGGGCGTCGCGGCGCTTGCCGACCGGTTGCGGCGCTTCAGTCCCGACGTCGAGCCCAGTCGCGACGAGCCGGGGATCTTCTGGCTGAACGCGTCCGGGCTGTCGCATCTGTATGCGTCGCCCCGCCGGTGGGCGGACGCGGTCGTCGATGCGGTCGAGGCGTGCGGATTTCGGGCGGCGATCGCCGTCGGCTTCACCCGGTTCGGCACGTACGCCCTCGCCAGGACTGCGACCGCCACGGCCGGCCGGGCCGTGACGGTGCTCCGGGATCCGTCCGCCGAGCGGGTGCTGGCGGGACAGGCGCCTCTGGATCGGCTGGGTCTCGAGCCGGCGCTGCGCGACAGCCTGCAGAAGCTCGGCATCGAGACGGTGCGGGCCTTTCTGCGGTTGCCGCCGGCGGGGATCCGCCAGCGTTTCGGCCCGGACGCGGAGCGCCTGCACCGGCTGGCCGCGGGCGACCTGTGGGTGCCGCTGCAACCGCTACGGGTCCGGGATCCGCTCGTCGCGCGCCACGACTTCGACGATCCGGAGGCCGACGTCGCACGCCTGCTCTTCGCGGTCGAGCGGCTGCTGAACCGGCTGCTGGCCATGATCGCCGCGCGCCACGAGACGCTGGGAGCGCTGACGTTGCACCTGCGGCTCGACCGGGCCGGCACGCTGAGCGAGCAGATCCGTCCCGCCGCCCCGACGCTGGACGCCGCCCAACTGCTGGGCCTGGTGCGGCTCCGGCTGGAGGCGCTGGCGCTGCAGGCCGGAGTCACCGAGTTGCGCGTTACCGCCCGCGCCGTCCGGACCGCCAGCGCGCAGCAGGGGTTGTTCGTCGAGCGGCCGCCCCGCGACCCGGCGGCGGCGAATCGCGCGCTGGCGCGCATTCGCGCGGAGTTCGGCGAGGACGCGGTGGTGCGGGCACGCCTTGCCGAGGCGCATCTGCCGGAAGCGCAGTTCGTCTGGGAGCCGCTGGAGTCGGCGCCGCGGCCCGCGCCGCGCGACGTCACCTGCCGGCCGCTGGTCAGGCGGATTCACGCGCGCCCGATTCAGCTCCCTCCGCGCCCGCGCCACGAGCCGGACGGCTGGCTGCTGCGCGGCGGCGTGACCGGACACGTCGAGGATCTCGCCGGGCCATACCTGGTGTCGGGCGGATGGTGGCGGTCGGCGGTGCACCGCGAGTACTACTTCGCGCGGATGCGCGACGGCGACCTGCTCTGGATCTACTACGACCGGCCGCGCCGGCGGTGGTGCTGGCAGGGGCGGGTGGAGTAGGGGAGCGTCTCGAGAACGCGCCGCGGCGCGAGTCCCAGAACCGATGTCTTACGTCCCGCTCTGGTGCCGGAGCAACTTCTCGTTTCTCGACGGGGCGAGTCACCCCGACGAGCTGGTCGAGCAGGCGCATGCGCTCGGGATCGAGGCGCTCGCCCTGACCGATCGCGACGGCGTGCACGGCATGGTACGGGCGCACGTGAAGGCGAAGGAGCTGGGGGTGCGCCTGATCGTCGGGGCCGAGGTGACCGTCGGCGCTGCGGCCGGCATGGCGGCCGATGCGGCAGGTGCGGTGGCCGATACGGCAGGCGTTGCGGCCGAGGCGGCGACCGGTGGTGCTGCGTCTCTTTCCACCGCGGCACCTCTTTCCACCTGCGTGCTGCTCGCGGCGAACCGGACCGGCTACGCCAACCTCTGCCGGCTGATCACCGCCGGTCGCCTGCGGCGGCCGAAGGGGGAGTCGCGCGTCACCTGGCCGGAGGTGTGCGAGCGTGCCGAGGGGCTCGTCGCGCTGTGGGGCGGCGACCGGAGCCTGCTGGTCCGGGACGCGGAGCCGCGCGCGGTCGCCGGCGCGCTGCGGGAGGCGTTCGGCGACCGGCTGTATGCGCTGGCGGCCCGGCACCGGCGCGCCGAGGAGGTGCGCCAGGAAGCCTGCCTGCGCCGGCATGCCGGGCGTGCCTGCCTGCCCCTGGTCGCCGCTACCGAGGTGCTGTATCACACGCCGGCGCGCCGCGACCTGCAGGACGTCCTCACCTGCATCCGCCACGGCGTAACGCTTGCTGCCGCCGGCCGGCTGATCAGGCCGAATGCCGAGCACGATCTGAAGTCGCCGCAAAGGATGGCGGCCCTGTTCGCCGATGAGCCGGCGCTCGTCGAGCGGACCCGCGAGGTGGCGTCGCGCTGCACCTTCAGCCTGTCCGAGATCCGCTATCGCTATCCCGCCGAGCGGCTGCCCGACGGCCGGACGTCGTCCGGCTGGCTGCGCGAGCTCACGCTACGCGGTGCGGGCGAGCGCTTCGGCGACGACGTGCCGCCGGCCATCCGCGATCAGATCGACAGGGAGCTGGCGCTGATCGACGAGCTCGACTACGGCGGCTACTTCCTGACGATGTGGGAGATCGTGCAGTTCTGCCGACAGGAGGGCATCCTCTGCCAGGGGCGCGGCTCGGCCGCGAACTCGGTGGTCTGCTACTGCCTGGGGATCACGGCGGTCGATCCGACGCGGGTCGAGCTGCTGTTCGAGCGGTTCCTGTCGCGCGAGCGGCACGAGCCGCCGGACATCGACCTCGACATCATGCACGCCCGCCGCGAGGAGGTGATCCAGCACGTCTATCGCAAGTACGGCCGCGACCGCGCCGCCATGGTGGCCAACGTGGTGCGCTACCGCGGACGCTCGGCGGTGCGGGAGGTCGGCAAGGCGCTCGGGCTGTCCGAGACGGCGATCGATCGGCTCGCCCGGCTTCTCTCGCATCACGGCCCGCTCGACGCGGCGGGACTGGCACACGCCGGGCTCGACCCGGCCTCTCCGCTTCACGAACACCTCTTCAGGCTGTGCGAGCAGATCCAGGACTGTCCCCGCCATCTGTCGATTCATCCGGGCGGCTTCCTGCTCGGCCACGAGCCGGTCCACGACCTGGTGCCGATCGAGAACGCCACGATGCCCGATCGGACGGTGATCCAGTGGGACAAGGACGACCTGGAGGACCTCGGCCTCTTCAAGGTGGACCTGCTGGGACTCGGCGCGCTGACCCAGCTCGACCTCGGCTTCCGGATGCTCGACCGGCACTACGGCCGCAAGCTGTCGCTCGACCGGATCCCGCAGGACGATCCGCAGACCTACGACCAGATCTGTCGTTCCGACACCGTCGGCGTCTTCCAGATCGAGAGCCGCGCCCAGATGGCGATGCTGCCGCGGCTGCGGCCGCGCCACTACTACGACCTGGTCGTCGAGGTGAGCATCGTGCGGCCCGGCCCGATCACCGGCGGGATGGTTCATCCCTACCTGCGGCGGCGCAACGGCGAAGAGCCGGTCGTCTATCCGCACGCGTGTCTCGAGCCGGTGCTCCGCAAGACGCTCGGCGTGCCGCTCTTCCAGGAGCAGGTGATGAAGCTGGCGATGGTGGCGGCCGACTACACGCCTGGCGAGGCGGACCAGTTGCGCCGCGACATGGCGGCGTGGCGCCGCAGCGGGCGCATCGAGCGGCACCGCGACCGGCTGGTGAGCCGCATGCTGGCGAAAGGGGTCGCTCGCGAGTTCGCCGAGCGGGTCTTCGACCAGATCCGCGGGTTCGGGGAGTACGGCTTTCCCGAGAGCCACGCGGCGAGCTTCGCGCTGATCGCCTATGCCACGGCCTGGCTCCGCTGCCACTACCCGGACGTGTTCACCTGCTCGCTGCTCAACGCGCAGCCGATGGGGTTCTACACGCCGGCGACGATCGTCGACGACGCGGTCCGCCACGGCGTCGAGGTGCGCCCGGTCGACGTGACGGCCAGCGACTGGGACTGCACGCTGGAGCCCGCGCCGGGCGACGCGCAGGAGTCCCGCCCGGCGAGGCGCCAGCCTGGCAAGGCGCGACGAGGGAGCGGACAGGCAGTCCGTGACCGAGGAGCAACGCCGCCAGGCGGGATGCATCGCCGGGCGGGGTTCGCCGTGCGCATGGGGCTGCGGTATGTCAAGAGCCTCTCCGAGGAGCGCGACTGGCGGCGGATCGAAGCGGCGCGGTCGGAGCGGGCGTTCGCGTCGCTGGCGGACTTCAGCCGGCGCACCCGGCTCGACGACCGCGTGCTGCGACGGCTGGCCGAGGCAGGTGCATTCGCGCCGTTCGAAGGGCGGCGCCGCGTCGCGTTGTGGGCGGCACAGGGGCTCGGACCGGCAGCGGAGACGCCCCTGCCGGTCGCTCCGGACGAGCCGCTGCCCGACTTCGATCCGCTGAACGATTTCCAGACCATCGACTGGGACTACCGGTTCAGCGCCCACAGCACCCGCGGCCACCCGCTCGCCCCGCTGCGAGAGGCGCTGGCGGCGCAGAAGCTGCCGGACGCCCACACCGTCGCCGGGATGCCCGACGGCCGCCGGGTGCGCTACGCGGGCCTCGTCATCTGCCGCCAACGACCCGGCACCGCGTCGGGCGTGACCTTCATGACGCTCGAGGACGAGACCGGGTTCGTGAACGTCGTGATCTGGAAGCAGGTGTTCGACGAGCACGCGGTGCTCGCGCGGGCCGCCTCTTTTCTGGGAGTGACCGGGAAGCTCCAGTCCGAGTCGGGGGTCGTTCACGTCGTGGCCGACGCGCTCTGGGCGCCGGAGATCCCGAGCCGTCCGCCGACCGCCGGCAGCCGGGACTTCCACTGACCGCGATTCAGACATCGGTCGAATAGACCAGAAAAAGGCCTATAATCTGGTTTCCAACAAATATGAGGTGCCATGCATGGCTACCGTCCCGCTGTCAGAGGCCAAGACCCACCTCGCAAAGCTCCTCGCGGACGTCGAGGCGCTCGGCGAAGAGGTGGTCATCACGCGGTCCGGACGTCCCGTCGGCGTGCTGCTCTCGTTGACCGACTACGAAGGCCTGCTCGAGACGCTGGAGATCCTGGCGGACCAGGATCTGGCGAAGTCGATCGAGAAGGGGCTTGCGGACGCGGCGGCGGGCAGACTGGTGAGCCACGAGGACGTCTGGGATGAAGTGGACCCTGGTCTACGCCGCTAGGGCCGCCCGCGCCATCAAGAGGCTCGATCCCGCCATTCGCCGGCGTCTGCTCGCCGCCCTCGGGAAGCTCCGCGAGGATCCCGAACGCGGCAAGCCGCTGCAGCTCACCCTGAAGGGGCTGCGCTCCTGGCGCTCCGGGGACTACCGGATCGTGTATCGCGTCGTCGAATCCCGCATAGAGATTCTGGTCGTCGCCGTCGGCCACCGGCGTGATGTGTACGAGCGGCTGCAGAAAATGCTGGTCGCCCGGCGCTGAGCCGCCCCGCCTGCCGCCGTTCGCCACTGGAAACATAAGCGGCTTATGATTGGTGTCAGCAAATGGACACGCCGGACCCGTTGAGAGCGTACCTGGCTCGGATTGGCCGCAGGGGCGGATCGAGGAGCCGGCGCGCCCTGTCGTCTGCGGATGCCCGGGACATGGTGCGGGTGCGCGAGGCGCGGCGCGCGTTCCGCGAGTTCCACGCCCAGTGCTTCTGGTACCTGCGCCCGGACCTGCAGGTCTCCCTCGACGACGTCCCCGAGATCGTGCGCGGGCTGCGCCGGAACGGTGGACGGAAAGGGTTCCTGGTCGCGGCCCGGCTATGCCGTTGAGCGCCATTCAGACGGACGTCCTGCGGCTCATCGCCGAGAACCGCAGCCCCGACAGCTACGTGGCGGGGGCGACGGTGCTGCATCGGACGGAGGACACCCCGCGGTACTCGGCCGATCTCGATCTGTTTCACGATCTCGAGGACAGCGTTGCCCGGAGCGCGGAAGCGGACGCGGCGACACTCAGGGCCGCCGGGTGGGACTTCTCCTGGCTGCTGCGCACGCCCACCTTCCACCGCGCCGTGGTCGGCGCCGAGGAACGGGCGCTGAAGATCGAGTGGGCCCAGGACAGCGCCTTCCGCTTCTATCCGGTGCAGGAAGACCCACGGTTCGGCTATCGCCTGCACGACGCCGATGCCGCCGTCAACAAGGTCCTGGCCCTCGCCGGCCGGAGCGAGATCCGCGACTTCGTCGACGTGCTCCATCTCGACGACAGCTATCTCCCGCTCGGCGCTCTGGCCTGGGCGGCGTGCGGCAAGGACCCCGGGTTCACTCCGGAGTTCCTGCTGGACCACGCGGCCCGGCACGTCGCCTATACGCAGGTCGATCTCGACCGGCTGTCCCTGCGCGAACCGCTCGATCTCCGGGTCCTGAAGCGGCGCTGGCTGGCCGCGCTGGAACGGGCCCGGACGCTCGTGGCCCGGCTTCCGCCCGATGAAGTCGGATGCCTGTACGTGGATGCCGCCCGCGGCCCGGCGGCGCCGGATCCGACGTCCGACGGTTTCCGCTTGCTGGCTCGTCACCGGGGATGCGTCCGCGGCGCCTGGCCCACGGTCTCACCCTACCGGCATCCGTAGCATCTGACGACCGCCAGGTCCGGCGAGCGTCCGGCGAACCGCCTGCCGCGGGATTGCTTCGTGTCGGCGCGGGAATTTCCGCCCCCCGGGTTCCCGGCGCTATTCGTCCACGTCGATAAGTTCGAAGTCCCGCCACTGCCGGAACTCCGAGCGGCGCGTGCGGCGGAAGACGACGCGCACGTCGCTGTAGCTCTCCAACTGGATGCGCGCCCAGATGTCGCCGGCGCCATCTCCGTGCTCGCCGGCGGCGCCGAGCACGGGGCCGCGGTCGAGCGAGCCGCGGGCCTGCTGGATCGAGCCGAGCATGCCCCACCAGAGGCGGACCCGGTCGATCAGCTCGAACTCCACGCGCGCCGGCTCGTACGTTTCGCGGTCGATCCAGACGCGGCCCTTCGCCTTGTTGAGCGCGTAATCGATGCGGCGCCTCACGGGGAGGCGGCCGGGGCGGGGCTCGAACGCGATCCGGTGGCTCGGGCGGTTGCGGAACGGTTCCACGCCTTCGAGCGTGAAGAGGTAGCGCGCCACGAGCTCCTCGTTGAAGACGATGGCGTCGTCGTCCTCCTCGGGCTCGTCGTCCTGCTCGCGCCGCCGGCGCAGCTCCTCGCGGAACTCCGCTTCCCGTTCGGCCACCCAGCCGCGCTCCACGTCGTTCAACGGCCGGCCGTCGATCGTCAGCCGCCGCTCGAACGGCACGCCGTCGATGGGCACCACCTCGTAGTCGCCGACGTCCCTGGTGCGCACCTTGCCGTTGCCGTCGAACCGCCGGACCTCCTTCGTCATGCGCGCCCGGTAGCGCGCGGCGACGTTGTTCTCCTCGTACCACACCGCGCGTTCGAGCGCCTTGAAGATGATCGCGCGGGCGTCGTCGTCGCCGGCCGCCGGTTGCGCGGCCGGGCCGGCGCCTCCGGGCCACGCGAACGCAAATGCCAGCAGGGGAGCGGACCACCACTTTCGCATTGGCCCATTTTGCCTGATGCCGCGCGGACAGGCGGCGACGACGTCGGCGGAGTGGACGCGGACTCGCCGGGTTCCAGGCCGTCCGTCGTCTGCGACGGCACCGCTACTCCCGTGCCGGCTCCTGGCGCAGCTTCCGGAAGGCGACCCTCCATGCCCGAGAGGTGCTCATCGTGAATCCCGCGACCTCGCCGCTGGCGTCGCGGCGGAACGTGAAGTACCACCCGCCGCCGTAGAAGCCGTCCTCGAACGTGGGGATGAGCCGGATGTGGCCCAGCTTGCGGTGCGAGAGCACGAGGCGACGGTTCTCCTCCCGGAACACGTATCGCACATCGAGGTCCTCGCTGTGGTACGACCCGGCGTACCCGGCCAGGCGCTCGCCGGGGAGCCCGACGACCGGCGCGGCATGCGTGTAGACCCCGCGCATCGGTCCGCTGAGGCGGAGCGTCGATCCACTCTCCGCGCCATCCGGTTCGAAAGCCGCAACGGTGGTGGTTCCAGCGATCCGGAACCTCCCTTCTGCGAGCGGCCGGAGCGGCCGGCCTCCGCCCGCCTCGACGAGAAGCAGATCGTCGCCGCGGATGACGAAGTGCAGTGGAACGTCGCTCTCGGGACGCCGGTAGTAGCCGGCAAGAGCCGCGAGCGTCTCCCCGTCGGGCGTGGCGCGTGGTGAACCCGCCTGGGCCGGACCGGCCGCGGCCGGGCTTGCCCGGCTCGCGGTTCGCCGGCCGGCCGCTGCGGCAGGGGGCGACGCTGTGCCGGGGGCCGGCGGGAGGAAGAGGTCGGCCACGTCGCGCGCCAGCCGTCCCGGATCGGCCGTGCGCACGTTGCAGAGCACCGCCACGCCGAGGTCGTCGTCGGGAAAGCGCACGAACTCGCTGCGGTATCCCGCGTCGGTTCCGCCGTGCCCGATGGTCCTGTGGCCGCGGTGCACCCCGTGCGCCAGCCCGAACGCGTAGGAGATGCGCGCGCCGCCGTCGAGGGTGCCCCGCTCCTGGAGCTGCCGGACGACGGGCCGGCCACCGACCTCGCCGGTCCGGAAGTTGCGATTCCAGTGCGCGAGATCCTCGACCGTCGTGAACAGGCTGGTGGCGCCGACCACGTCGAAGTCGGGGATGCTGAGACGATATCCGCCCGCGCGGTCGCGCTCGTAGGCGTAGGCGCGGTTTCGGACGAGCATCGCATGATCGTCGCGGAACGTCGTCTGCGTCATGCCGAGCGGCTCGAACACGCGCGCAGCGGTGAACTCCCGCAGTGTCTGCCCGGATACGCGTTCGACGACGACCGCGAGCAGCGTATAGCCGGAGTTGCTGTAGAGGTAGTCGCTACCGGGCGGGAAGTGGACGGCAGTCTGGCGCGAGAGCAGGTCGAGCACGTCGCCCTGGGTGACCACGTCGCCTCCCCAGCGCCACCCCGCCATCTGCAGCAGGCTCCACTGATCGCGAATCCCGCTCGTGTGGTGCGCGAGGTGGCGCAGCGCAATCGGCTCGCCGAAGTCCGGCAGCTCGGGCACGTACCGGCGGACGTCGTCGTCCCACGAGATACGCCCGTCAGCCACGAGAAGGCCGACCGCCATGGCCGTGAACTGCTTGGAGACGGAGGCGACGTGGAAGACCGACGCCGGCGTGATCGGCACGTCGTACTCGAGGTTGGCGTCGCCGAACCCCTTCGCGAAGAGGATGTCGCCGCCCCGCATCACGGACACGGCGCAGCCGGGCGCGCCGCGAGCGGACCACGGCTCGAAGATCCGGTCGATGCGGTCTCCCGGTTCGGCGCGCTGTCCGGCCGGCGGGAAGATGGCGAGGGCAAGCAGCAGGCAGGCTGCCGCTGGAACGCTGGCCGCGAGGCGCGACCGCCGGCAGGGGACTGCCATCGCCTCCAGTCTAGTCGACCCGCTGGCCGCGGCAATCGCGGACACCCGCTACGGACTCATGGCGGCCGGCGCGTTCGTCATCGCCGCAGATCGCCGATGGCCGGTGGGACTCGCGGTTCCGGCTGCTCGATGACCAGCAGGGCTCCTCGCACCACGACTTCGCGGCGTCCGGACGCGCTGATCAGCTCGCCCACCACGTCGTACTCGCCGGCGGGGAATCCGTGCCACTCGAAGGTGTGGATTCGTGGGGAATCCTCTCCGGTCAATCCGATGGTCGTGCTGCGGTAGAACGTGCCGGAGTCGGCGACCACGCGCAACTCGTCGGTCTGCGCGGTCGGCCGGATCATGATCTCGATCTCGATCGTGCCGGGCGATTCGACGACGAGCCGTGCGGGTGCCGGGGCGGGCGCGGCGCGGGGTGGAGCCTGCGCGGTGGCGGTCGCGGCGCCTGCCGCCGTTGCGGGTGCGGCGAGAGCCAGAAAGAGGAGACCGACCGAGCCGACGCGACATGTTACCTGCATGACTCACCTCCTCCTTTGGGCAGGGGCGACTGGCAGCCTGGCCGGGACCGGGAATGCCGGCCCGGGTCCGGGGGCCGCGCGACCCAATGTTAACAGCACGTAAATTTTTTGTTAATACCGAATCAACATTCCCGGCATCGGGAGCGCGCCCGCCACGATTCGCGACGCCGGTCTTGAAGGCCCGGCGCCGGATTCGCTATCCTGTTGGACTGAACAAACCATGACTGCTGAGCCAATGCCGGTGATGATCGAGGCGACGGGGCTCTCGAAGTACTACGGGTCCTTCGTCGCGGTTCACGACATCTCGTTCTCCATTCCGCAGGGGCAGGTCGTTGCGTTTCTCGGCCCGAACGGCGCCGGGAAGACGACGATGATGCGGATGCTGACCGGGTACCTCGCGTCGAGCGCGGGAGAGGCGGCCATCGCGGGCCACGACATCCGGCGGGACCGCATCGCCGCGTCGCGGCGCCTCGGCTACCTGCCCGAGAACGGCCCCATGTATCCCGACATGACGCCGCTCGAGCTCCTGCGCTTCTTCGGCGAGGCGCGGCGGATGGCGCCGGCGACACTGAAGGAGCGGATCGACGCGGTCGTCGACCTGTGTGCGCTTGAGCTGGTCACCGAGAAACCGATCGGCAAGCTGTCGCGGGGATACCGGCAGCGGGTCGGGATGGCGCAGGCGCTGCTGCACGACCCGGACGTGCTGATCATGGACGAGCCGACGGCCGGGCTCGATCCCAACCAGATCCGGCAGTTCCGCGAGAACATTCAGCGGCTCGGACGGACGAAGACCCTGCTGATTTCGACGCATATCCTGCACGAGGCCGACGCGGTCGCCGATCGCGTGCTGCTGGTCAACAGCGGCCGCCTGGTGTTCGACGGTCCGGTCGAAGAGCTGAAGGAGGACGGGTCGCTGGAGCAGCCGTTCTACCGCCTGACCGGCGGAGGGCCGGCGGACACCGATGAGACCGAAGCCGTCGAGCCACAAGCGGAGAGCTCGTCGGAGGCGTGAGGTAGCCATGGGAGCCACTCTCAACACGGCCGTCGTCAGCGCGCTGGCTCGCCGGGATCTGCGGATGTACTTCAGCAGTCCCAGCGGCTACGTCTTTATCACCCTGTTCATCTTTCTGAGCGCCGCGGCGGCGTTCTGGCAGGATCGGTTCTTCCTGCAGAACCTGGCCAACCTCGACCAGTTGAACGGGGTCCTCCCCTACCTGCTCCTCTTCTTCATCCCCGCCCTGACGATGGGAGTTTGGTCGGAGGAAAGGAAGCTCGGGACGGACGAGCTGCTGCTCACGCTGCCGGGGACCGATCTGGAGGTCGTGCTCGGCAAGTACCTGGCCGTACTCGGCATCTACACGGCGTCGCTGGTCCTCTCGCTCAGCTACGTCGGGGTGCTCTTCTATCTCGGAGCGCCCGATCTCGGCCTGATGGCGAGCAACTACGTCGGATACTGGTTCGTCGGCGCGTCGCTGATCGCGGTCGGCATGCTCGCGTCGCTGCTCACTCGCAACTCGACGGTCGCGTTCATCGCGGCCGGGCTGTTCTGCGCGGTGCTGGTGGTGGCCGGGCCGGCCGCCGCCGCCGTCGCGCCCGGACTCGGGCGTGCGTTCGATGCGCTCGGCGTGTTCCTGCACTTCGACGACTTCGCGAAGGGCATCATCAGCCTGAGCGCGCTCGTCTACTTCGTATCGGTCGGGGCCTTCTTCATCTACCTGAACGTGCTGGTCCTGAGTCGGCGGCACTGGCCGCGCAGCGCCGGCGGCTATCCGATGGGCCTGCACCACGCGGTGCGCGGCGTAGCCGTCGCGGCCGCCCTGGTCAGCGCGGGCGTGCTGGTGACCAACCGGAGCATCCGCATCGACGTCACCGCCGAGCAGTTGCACTCGCTGAGCGGCGAGACGCGGCGGCTTCTCGACGAGCTGCCCGCGGATCGGCCCGTCTTCATCCAGGCGTTCGTCAGCCCGGACGTCCCGGAGCCGTTCGTGCAGACGCGCTCGAACCTCATCAGCATCCTCGAAGAGATCGACGCCATCGCCGGCCCGCGGGTGGAGGTGATCGTCCAGGACACGGAGCCGTTCACGGACGCGGCGCGAGAGGCGCGCGAGACTTTCGGCATCCAGCCGCGACCCGTCCGCAACGTGAGCACGGCGCGGTCGGAGGTGGAGGACGTGTTCCTCGGAGTGGCGTTCACCTGCGGCGCCGAGGAGCAGGTGATCGGCTTCTTCGACGTCGGGCTGCCGGCCGAGTACGAGATCATGCGGAGCATCCGCGTGGTCGCCGGGACCGAGCGAAAGCGGGTCGGCGTCGTCGCGACGATGGCCAACCTGTTCGGAGGGACGAACTTCCAGCGGAACCAGTTCACGCCGCAGTGGTCCGTCGTCACGGAGCTCCGCAAGCAGTACGACGTGGTCGAGATCAGCCCGGAGATGGCGATCGGCCAGGACGTCGACGCGCTGCTCGTGCCGTTGCCCTCGTCGCTGCAGACCGACGAGCAGGGCTTCGTTGCGGACTACATCCGGTCGGGAAAGCCGGCGCTGATTCTCGTCGATCCGCTGCCGGCGGTGAACCCGACGCTGTCGCCCTCCGAATGGGTCGGCGACGGGAACCCCTTCACGTATCCGCCCGGACAGCCGCGGCCCGGTCCGCGCGGCAACGTGCGCGAGTGGATCCGGGCGCTGGGCGTCGACTGGGAGCCGACGCGCATCATCTGGGACAGCTACAACCCGCACCCCGAGCTGGCGCACATGCCGGAGGACGTCGTCTTCCTCGGGGCCGGGAACGAGAACCCGGCTACCTTCAGCGCCGCCGCCGCGATGACGGCGCAGCTCCAGGAGCTGGTGCTCCTCTTTCCGGGCTACCTGGAAGCCGCCGACGACCCCCGCTTCGAGTTCCAGCCGCTGCTCCGCTCGGGCATGGTGTCGGGCGCCAACGGCTACTTCTCGCTCGTGCGCGGCACGCCGTTCGGCCCGCAGGTGAACCCCAGCCCGCCGCGCCGGCAGGACGACGACGACTACATCGTGGCGGCCCGCATCCGCTCGCTCGGCGGCGATCCGCCGGGAGACGTCGAAGACGACGTGGAGGACGCCGGGGCCGGGGCCGGGGCCGGGGCCGACGACGATGCGGCCGAGCTGGATGTGGACGCGGCGCCGGGAGAACCTGATGAGGAGGCGGTCGATCCTGTCGCCGACGCGGAGGGTGGCGCAGAGCCCGAGTCCGATGCCGAGGAGGTCGGGTCGTCCGAGGCCTCGGCGGAAGAGCCGGAAGAGGAGACAGGCGAACCGGAGCCGCGACCGGAACCGGGTACTGCCGCCGTAGAGACGTCCGGGGAGACCGGGCCGGCGCCCGAAGCCGAGGTGAGCGAGTCTCGTCAGGCCGAGTCCGAGTCCCAGGCCGAGTCCGAGTCCCAGGCCAGTGAGTCGTCCGAAGCCGACACGCAGCCGGAGACGGCCGGCGCAACGCAACCTGCAGTTGCAGACGAGTCTCGGGAGACGCCGGCTGCAACGGCAGAGCCCGAGGCTGCGGCATCCCCCGAGACCCAGGCTGCGGCGTCGGTCGAGCCGGTGCCCGAACCTGAGCCCGCGCCCGCGCAGGCGGAGCCGCAGGGGTCTTCAGGCGCGGAGGATCCCGAGGCGCAGTCCGAATCGGCGGAGACGCCGGCCACCGAGACGGCTGATACGGCAGTCGAGACGGATCGTGGAGCGGAGGCTGACGCAACGACCGAGACCGCCGCGGCTACGGAGCCGGAAGCGGCTATCGAGCCGGAGACGGCTACGGAGCCGGATGCGGCTATCGAGCCGGAGGCGGCGGAGGCCGAACCTGCGCCCGCCATCGACGCCGAGGAATCCGTCGAGCCGGACGCGGGCGACATCGACGTCATCGTCGTCGCCGACCTCGACTTCATCAGCGAACAGTTCTTCCAGATCCGCGAGCAGGCGCCCGGCGGTCTGAATTTCGACAACATCACGTTCTTCCTGAACGCGATGGACACGCTGCTCGGCGAGGAGGCGTTCATCGACCTGCGCAGCCGGCGCGCCCGCCACCGGACGCTGGAGCGGGTCGAGGCGCAGACGGCCCAGTTCATCGAGCAGCGGACGGCCGACGAGCAGCAGGCCGAGGCGGATGCCGAGACCGCGCTGACCGAGGCGCAGCAGCGCCTCAACGACCGCGTGGCGGAGCTGCAGGGACGCGCGGACATCGACGCCCAGACCCGGCAGATCATGGTGCGCAATCTCGAAGAGGTGGAGAACCGGCGGCTGGAGGTGTTGTCGGCCAACATCGAGACCGAGAAGGACACGCGCATCCAGGCCAGCCGCGAGAACATGGAGGCGCAGATCCGCCGCATCCAGACCTCCATCAAGACGTTCGCGATCCTGCTGCCGCCGGTGCCGGTGGTGCTGCTGGGCATCGCCATCTTCATCCGGCGGAAACGGCGCGAGCGCGAGGGCGCAGCCGCCGCGCACCGCCTGCGGGAATAGAGAGGTCGAACCGCACGTGGGACAGACGCTGCTTCAAAAGGTCTGGGATCGTCACACCGTCCGGCGGCTTTCGACGGGGCAGACGCAGCTGTTCATCGGGCTGCACCTGATTCACGAGGTGACGACGCCGCAGGCGTTCGACATGCTGCGCCGGCGGGGCATCGGGGTGGCGTTTCCCGAACGGACGTACGCGACGGTCGACCACATCGTGCCGACCCTGGATCAGACCCGGCCGTTCGCCGACGAGCTCGCCGAGCAGATGATGGCCGCGCTCGAACGGAACTGCCGCGAGTTCGGGATCCGGTTCTCCGATCTGACCACCGAACGGCAGGGCATCGTCCACGTCATCGGCCCGGAGCTCGGCCTGACGCAGCCGGGCCTGACCATCGCCTGCGGCGACAGCCACACCTCGACCCACGGCGCGTTCGGCGCCGTCGCGTTCGGCATCGGGACCTCGCAGGTGCGCGACGTGCTGGCGTCGCAGTGTCTCGCGATCGATCCGCTGAAGGTCCGCCGGATCTCCGTCTCCGGTGCGCTCGGGCCGGGGGTCTACGCGAAGGACGCCATTCTCGAGATCATCGCGCGGCTCGGCGTGCGGGGCGGGGTCGGATTCGCCTACGAGTACGGCGGCGCGGCAGTCGAGCGGATGACGATGGACGAACGGATGACGATGTGCAACATGTCGATCGAGGGCGGCGCCCGGATCGGCTACGTCAATCCGGACGCGACCACGTTCGAATACCTGGCCGGCCGGCCGTTCGCGCCCGACGGTGACGCTTTCGAGCGCGCCAAGGGATGGTGGCGGTCGATAGCCTCGGACGCGGACGCGGCCTACGACGACGTCGTGGATCTCGATGGCGCCGCCATCGAGCCGCGGGTGACGTGGGGCATCAATCCGGGCCAGTCGGTCGGGGTCTCGGAGCGGATTCCGGACCCGGCGTCCGCCGCGGCGGACGCGGGCGCCATCGCGGAGGCGCTCGACTTCATGGGCTTGACTGCCGGGTCGCCCATCTCCGGGACCCGCGTCGACGTGGCGTTCGTCGGCTCGTGCACCAACTCGCGGCTGTCGGACCTGCGGGAGGCGGCGCGGGTGGTGAAGGGGCACCGGGTGGCGTCCCACGTCAGGGCGCTGGTCGTCCCCGGATCGAAGAACGTCCGTCGCGCGGCGGAGGCCGAGGGGCTGCACGAGATCTTCCGGGAGGCGGGCTTCGAGTGGCGCGGCGCGGGCTGCTCGATGTGCCTGGCGATGAATCCGGATCGGCTGGACGGACGGGAGGTGTGCGCCTCGTCGTCCAACCGCAACTTCAAGGGGCGGCAGGGAAGTCCAACCGGCCGCACGCTCCTGATGAGCCCGGCGATGGTCGTCGCGGCGGCGGTCAGCGGCGAGGTGACGGACGTGAGGACGCTGCTGTGAGCGAGCTGATACCGATCGACCGCATCGCCGGAACCGCCATCCCGCTACGCGGCAACAATATCGACACCGACCGGATCATCCCGGCCCGCTACCTGAAGGCGATCACCTTCGACGGCCTCGGTGCGCACGCCTTCGAGGACGACCGCGCGTCGATGGGGAACCATCCGTTCGCGAACCCGGCCTACGCCGGCGCGTCGATTCTGGTCGTCAACGAGAACTTCGGCTCCGGCTCGTCCCGCGAGCACGCTCCCCAGGCGCTCAAGCGCTGGGGAATCGACGCGTGCGTCGGCCAGTCGTTCTCGGAGATCTTTCTCGGCAACGCCACCACCATCGGCCTGCCCTGCGCCACCGCCGCGCCCGAGGACATCGAGTCGCTGATGGCTACGGTCGAGCAGGCGCCCGGCACGCAGATGGTCTTCAGCGTCGACACGCAGACGATCGAGTGGGCCAGCCGTACCGCACCGCTCGGCATCCCCGCCGCTCTCCGCGATGCGTTGCTCACCGGACAGTGGGACGCGACCGGCCTGCTGCTCGACCGGTTCGATGACGTCCGCCGCGTCGCGGCGAGCCTGCCGTACGTCAGCGGGTTCTGATTCCGTGGCGCCCTCTACCTGCCAGCACGTGGTGCGATTCGTGCTCTCCTCATCCGGCGGAGGGCGACGGCTCGCTGCACCGAGGCTCGGTCGCTCTTTTGCCCGGAGAAGCGGAAGGAGACCGGCATGGGATACGTAAGGGCCCGCATCGAGATCGCGAACGCGAAGGACCCGACGAACAAGGCGCTGACCGTGACGTCGCTGGTCGATACGGGGGCGCTGTTGCTCTGCATTCCGGAGCGGGTGGCTGTGCAGCTCGGTCTGGAGGAACTCGACAGGCGCGATGTGCGGATGGCCGACGGCGCGCTGCGCACGGTGCCGTACATGGGGCCGATCCTGGTCCGGTTCGAGAACCGGCGTTGCCTGGCCGGCGCCCTGGTGATGGGCGACGAAGTGCTCCTCGGCGCCGTGCCGATGGAGGACCTGGACGTGCTGATCTCGCCTCTGATGCGGAAGCTCGTCGTCAATCCGGAGAGTCCGGACGCCCCTGCTCCGGTCCGGGTGTAGCGCCGCCAAACCCGTCGCAGGGCTCCGTGTCCGGCCCCAGCCCCCACCGCCCCAGGAGCCTACGGCGCAGAACTCGCTTCGTTGCGTTCTACGGCGCAGACTCCTGAAGCTCCCGACAGGACCGCGCCGGGATGGACTGCTACGCAGTCGCGGTTGACGGCAGCGCCGCCGTCAGCGCGAGCCGTCGGGATACGGCGGCATCTCCGGCTCAAGCTCCACGTGGATCGCGTCGGCGACGCGGTTCACGTAGTTGAAGTAGCCGATGACCTGGATGGCGTGGTGAATCGCGCCGTCGTCGAGTCCGGCGTTCCGCAGCGGCTGCAGGTCGGACTCGGTCAGGGCCCCGGGCGTCCGGGTGAGCTTCTCGGCGTAGCTGCACAGTGTCCGGTCGGCCGCGTCGAGCGGCGCGGCGCGCCAGTCCGCGAGGACCGCGTCGGCCAGCGCCGGGTCGCCGCCTTCGACTGCGATCTCCGCCCGGAGATCGTCGGCGTGCGACAGCATTCAATAGTGGCAGTCGTTGGTGCGGCTGACCACGGTGGCGAGCATCTCCCGCTGCCGGCCCGAGATGCTGCCCGCCCTGGTCTTCATGATGGCGCCGTAGAGTCCCATCGAGGCGTCCAGCATCGCCGGGTGCAGGCTCATGGTTCGTACGATGCCGAACACTCGGCCGGCGCGTTCGATGGCGGCGCGGTAGCTGCGCGCCAGGCGGCCATCGGCGTCGTCGACGCTGACGGTCCGAATCCAGGGCATCGGCTGGATCCTATTCCGATGTCACCGCTCGCGCCGCCTCGAGGAAGGCCGCGGCGGCGTGCGACCTCTCGCCGGCGCGCCGGTACACCAGGCGCACCTGCCGGGGCAGCCGGAGTTGGGCGACCTTGACCGCGGCGAGCTGTCCGCGCGCGATCTCGGCCAGCGCGCAGCGCTTCGGGAGCAGGGCCACGCCGAGACCCATCTCGACCGCGCGCTTGATCCCGTCCAGGCTGGGCAGCCCGATCTGGATGTTGATCGACGTGTGGCGCTGCTCGTAGAGGCGGAGCACCCGCTCGCGGGCCGGCGACGCCTCGTTGTGGGCGATCACCGTCTGGCGGCCGAACTCCTCCATGGTGATGCGCGACCGCCCCGCCAGGGGATGCCGGGGATCGGTCAGCATCACCAGCTCGTCCTCGCCGAGGGAGAGTGATTGCAGGCCCCGCTCGCGCGGCGGGAAGGTCAGCACGCCGAAGTCGAGCGAGCGGCTGAGCACCTCCTGGGCCACCTGTCGCGCCGAGACGCGGCGCACCTCGACCTGCGCGTGGGGATGGTCCGCGCGGAAGCGCTCGACGACGGGCAGCAGGACGTGCACCGCCCCTTCGTTCGCACCGATCAGCACCCGTCCGCGACGCAGATCCTGCAGCTCGCGGACGGCGCTCTCCGCTTCGGTCTTGAGTGCCGTGAGGCGTTGCGCATAGTCGAGCAGCAGCTCGCCGGCTTCGGTCAGCCGTCCGCCCTTGGATGAACGGTCGAACAGCCGCTCGTCCAGCTCGTCCTCGAGCCGCTTGATCGCCTGGCTGACGGCCGGCTGCGTCCGGTGCAGCCGTTCCGCCGCGCGCGAGAAGCTCCGCTCGTTGGCGACGGCGAGGAAGACCTGCAGCTCGGCGAAATCCATCCGCAGGTGACAACTATAAGCCACAGCTAATGGAGACGACGCGTCGATAAGTCGACGCGTCGCATCGAAGGCAGGTTCCGTACTCGCCGGCCCGGCCGGTGGAGCGTGAAGCAGGGGTTCAGTCGACGACGTAGCTGAAGAGCTTGAACTCGCCGTCGCGCTCGAGAATCGATCCGAACAGCGCCAGGGTGAGCTCTTCGCCCTCGTCGTCGCGCAGGTCCAGGACGGTCTCGCGATGCACTTGATAGGTCGCGTACGGGGTCATCTCACCCGCGAACCGCACGTCGACGATCTCGTAGCGCTGACCGCCGTAGCGGCTGACCAGGCGCCGCAGCGCGTTGTTGCTCTTCTGGTGGAGATCCCCCCAGGCGTAGTCGAACGGCACGCCCCGCTCGGGCCGGCTCGACGGCAGCTCCGGCCAGACGACGGTGCGGAACTCCAGCTCGTCGAGCGCCAGGCTCGCGAGCGTGTCGCCGTCACGATCGGCAAGGGCGGACAGCACCGCTTCGCTCAGCGCTCCCGGCGAGGGAAACGTGTGGCGGAGCGGCGACAGCGGGGGGGTGTCGTCACCGACGCTGCAGCCAGCGGCTGTCCACAACGCAGCGAGGACGACGCCACGCACGAAGACGGGGACGAAGACCCTGCCGTAGCGGCCGGCAGGGTTCCCCTCCGCCATTCCGCGCCGCCGGACCGCTAGTCCACGGCGAAGTCGGTCCATCCTTTGAACCAGTCCTCATGCCCCGAGCCGGCCGGCCCGACCGCCCCGATGAAGGTGGTGACCTCGAAGAAGCCGTCGTTGGGCGGCGTCGCGGGTGGGACTTGGCCGTTCACCGCCGGCGACATCTCGCGCGGGGCGAAGTTGCGGGTCGGATCTTCGACGTCGTACGGACAGAACGCACAGAGGTGGGCCGGCTCTCCGATCTCCGGGTCGATGAGCTGCACGTTGGGCGAGCCGGTCACGATCTCCCTGGTCGTCTTCGCCGCCTCCTCGTCGTCGCTGTCCGTCTTGAACTGCTCCTCGCAACCGTCGACCAGGCAGTTGCCGTAGATCAGCCCGTTCTCGAGCGTCAGCTCGCCGTTGGCGACCTGGTCGAAGGTGGCCGAGTGGTCGATGTCGATCGACGCTTCCTTGAAGCCGGTGATGATGAAGTTGCGGATCGTCGCCGCCGTGCCCTCGCGGAGCAGCATGCCGATGTCGCTCTCGTCGCCGGGGAAGTCGTACGGATCACCGATCAGCGTCACATTGTAGAGGGTCGGGTCGGAGCGGGGCGTCAGGTTGTTGTTGTCGCCGTTGTTGTCGGACTCGAACCCGTTGTCGGCGTCGTCGCCCATCTGCTGGGCGATCATGAACTGACCCTTGCCCTGCCAGCCGTCGGTCCAGTCGAAGCTGTCGTCCGCGATCGCGAAGCAGATGACGTGCTTCACCTCGACCGTGCCGCCGAAAAACTCCAGGCCGTCGTCCTTGTTGAACTTCACCATGATGTGGTCGACCTCGGTGTTCCGGCCGACCCCCTGGAAGGCGATGCCGTTGAGCTCATTGTCGGGACTGAGCTCGGTTCCCGCGAACTCGACGCGAACGTAGTAGAGGTGTCCGCTGTCGTCGTTCGGATTGGTGCCGCCGTAGACGCCGGTGCCGCCTTCGCCCTCGCCCTCGCCGCCGGGGACGTTGAGCGGTGCGCGTCCGTTGATGATGAGGCCGCCCCAGTCCGCCCGCGCTCGCTCGCCGATCTCCTGGTCGCTGGTCATGACGATAGGCGCCTCGGCGGTTCCGTTCGCCAGGATCTGGGCGCCCTGCGAGATGACCAACGTTCCGTTGGTCTCGGACCGGCCGAAGATCTCGGTGCCGGCCTCAATAGTCAGGCGAGCCGGCTCGTCGACGAACACGGCGCCGTCGAGCAGCCAGAGGGAGTCCGCGCTGAAGGTCGTATCGGAGGTAATCCTCCCGCTGACGATGCAATGCTGCTTTTCATCGCCCGCCTCACAGGTGATGGTTGCCTGGGTGGATGCAGTCGGACCGATCCAGGCCACGGCCGCGGCCAGCGCTCCCGCCGCGACGAGGCGGCGGACGGAGCGCCGCACGGTAGGATTCGAGTTCATCTCTGATTTCACCTCTGCTGTTTCGCTATTCCAGGTCATTGCTGATTTCGCCTCTGGGGTATGAGCGCACTCACTGCGCTCGCCACACGCCTGCGGACGCACGCGAACCGGGCGCTACGGGTGATACGTGACCCCGAAGCTCATGGACCGTCCCAGGTTGAAGATGCGCTGCGTGGGCCCGTCGCCGCCCTGCGTGAACTCGAAGGGCTGGTCGGTCAGGTTCGTGAACGCCACTCTGAGGCTCGCGCGGTCGAAGCGCTTCGCGAGGACGAAGTCGACCGAGTGGCGCCCCTTCTCGATGATGTCGGGCAGTCCCAGCGAGCCGACGTCGCTGATCCGGTCGTCGAAGTAGTTGAACAGGAGACGGCCCGAGTAGCCCATGCCCCGTATCTCGAACAGCGCGTTCACCAGGTTCGGCGACGTTCCCGCGAGCGGGCGGACCAGGGACGTCTGCACCTGCCGCGCGGCCGGCGACAGCGTCACCTCGGAATCGACGTAGGTGTAGTTCGCGCCGACCAGCACGTATGGGCCGAGGAGCGAGCGCGCCTCCAGCTCGATCCCGGCGTTCTTGGCGGTGTCCGCGTTGGTGAACGACGTTCGCAACTGCGCGGTCGGCTCGACCGTCCGCTCGATGGGGTCGTCGAACTGCTTGTAGAAGAAGCTCGCCGACAGGACTTCCTCGGCGCCGGGGAACCACTCCCACCGCAGGTCGACGTTCTGAATCAGCGACTGGTTCAGGTCGGGGTTGCCGACGATGGCCCGGCCGCCGACGACGTCGGTGAACTCGAACGGCGAGACTTCCCGGAACTCCGGGCGGTTGACGGTCTGGCTGTAGCCGAGCCGGATGTTCTGTTCCGGCCGTACCGCGTAGACGAAGTTGACCGCCGGGAAGAGGTTCGTCTCGTCGAGCGAGGCGCGCTGAACGTCGGCCGTCTGCTGGTCGATGGTGCCGGAGAAGGGGTCGAGGGTCTCGACGTCCTGCCGGAACTGCTCGACGCGCGCACCGGTCACGAGGCGGGTCCTGGCCGACAGCGGCAGGTCGATCATGCCGTAGAACGACGTGACCGTCTGCGCCGCGTCGTACCGGTCGGTCCCGCGCGTCTCCTCCTTGAGCTCGAAGGCCTCGCCGATGTTGCCCACCGTGAAGAGCTCCTCGGCCGGCAGCGACAGGTCGACCCGCGTGGTCCTCCCACCGCGCGAGCCGAGCCGCTGCAGGATGCTGCGCGTGGTGAAGGTCCCGGTGCCGCCCGTCACGAGATTGCGGGGTACGAAGCGCAGCCGCCGCGATTCGAAGTCGCGGCTGCGGTCGATGTAGTTGCCGCCGAACTTCGCCTGCGAGGCGAGGCCGTTCCACTGCTCGAAGAGCGTGCTCCAGTTGGCGCTTCCCTCGATCGAGTCGTCCACCAGGTCGTTGAACTGCCGGAGGCCGCTCTGCGACTCGTCGGCGAGGACGAATGCCCGGCGGGCCGGATCGGACTCGTAGAGCACCTCGCGCAGATCCGGTTCCTCGCGGTCGGCCTGCGAGAGAGCGACCTTCCAGTCCAGCCGGCTGTTGGACAGGGTAGGGAAGAGGTGGTCGCCGCCGATGTGGTGGCTCCTGATCTGTTCCTCGACCCACCAGAGCCGCTGGTTGCGGATGTCGTTGCCGGCGTCGTCGTTGTAACCCTGGAACTGACGGGTCTCGTTGGTGCCGACGTGCGTGTAGAAGTTGTCGAACGAGAGTCGCTGGTTGGGCGAGAACTGGTAGGCGATGTTGCCGACGGCGCCGATCGTGCCCGCCTGCTCCGTCGTTTCGAAATCGTACGGTCCGTTGAACGGCTCGACGGCGCCGCCGCCGCCCACCTTGTAGTAGGTCCGCTGCTCCCGGGTGAACTGCGAGCTCTGCGCATGGCGCAACGTGGCGACGATGCCGAGGTTCCCGAACCGGCCGCCGAACAGCGCGTTGTACGACTGGTCCATCGGCAGCGACAGCGGCTGCGGGTCCCAGACGTTGCCGAACTGCTCGCCCATCCGCTCGAGTTCCTCGCGCGAGAAGCCGAGCGTGCCGGAGAAGCGGCCGCCGCGGGTCACCTTGCGGTCCGGGAAGCCGGACGGCAGCGCGCGCGTGCCGTCGTCGAACCCGAGCCAGTCACGTCCGCCGCCCGGGTAGCCGAGGCCCATCGCGCCGGTGGAGAGGCTGTTCCAGCCGCCGCCGGCCGACAGCTCGAACGAGGTCTCGTCGGGCAGCTTCATCGGGATGATCTCGACCAGGCCGCCGGCGAACTGCGACGGCTTGTCGGGGGTGTAGGTCTTGCTGATCTGCACGCTGTCGATGAGGCCGGTGGGAAAGAGGTCGAGCGGGACGACCCGTCGGTCGGGCTCGGTCGTCGGCAGCGTGGCGCCGGCCAGGGTGGTGTTGCTGTAGCGCTCGCCGAGGCCGCGAACGAAGACGGACTGACCCTCGACGACGGAGACGCCGGTGACGCGCTGCATGGCGTCGGCGGCGTTCGAGTCGTTGTTGGCGGACATCTCGACGGCGCCGATGTTGTCCTGCACGGACGGGGCGCGCATCCGCATCATCATCTGGGCGGCGGCGGTGGACGAGTCGGCTTGCAGGGTCGGGGCGGTAACGACAAGCTCCTCGGCGAACACGTTCGAGCCCAGGGCTACCTGGACCGCGGACAACTGGCCCGCGGCAACGTCGACCGTTACGGATGTCTCGGCGTAGCCGGCCATGACGATCCGGATCTCGTACGCTCCGGGGGGCAGCTCGAGGCGGTAGCGGCCGTCGAGGTCGGTGTAGGAGATCTGGCCGGTGCCGACCGCTTCGACCGGGACCCCCGGGAGCGTGATGGCGAGGCTCTGATCGATGACCTCGCCCGCGACCCAGCCGGTCTCCTGGGCCTGTGCCGGTGCCGCGGCGATGACCGTCGACACCAGGATCGACCCAATCGTTCTGCGCATGTGATTCCGTTCTCCGATTTGGTGGGCTGACATCCGGCGGGGCGCACGACACGCCTGCCGCCAGCAGAATGGAGACACGATACCGGCGGCGTATATCTGGCGAATGACCGCTTCGTTAAATCAGCGTAAAACGTATTGCGGCAGGGTTCCGGCGGCTCCGGGAGGCTGCACAGGCTCGGAGCCGGAGCCGATACGGACGGCAGTATGTCCGTCCGCGTCCGTCGCCGCACCCGGCGTTTTTATAAATTGTTATGATAAAAGCGTAACCATTATAACTTTGACTTGCGGCATGCAGGCCGGGATAAAGTAGAGGTATCAGATCCACTCAGGCGGGAGCACCATGGCCACAGACCGATTGATCATCTTCGACACCACTCTGCGCGATGGCGAGCAGTCGCCCGGCTTCTCCATGAACACGGACGAGAAGATCAGGCTCGCGCGCCAGATCGAGGCGTTGGGAGCCGACATCATCGAAGCCGGTTTTCCGATTGCGTCCGAGGACGACGCGCACGCCGTGACGCTCATCGCGCAGGAGATTCGGCGCCCGGTAATCGCCGCCCTCGCGCGCTGCAGTCCGGCCGACATCGAGCGGGCCGGCGAGTCGCTCCGTCCGGCCGAGCGCTCGCGCATCCACACGTTCATCGCCACCTCCGACCTGCATCTGGAGCGCAAGCTGCGGATCGGCCGGGACGAGTGCCTGCAGGCGGTGACCGCCAGTGTGACCCAGGCGCGGGGCTATACGGACGACGTCGAGTTCTCGGCCGAGGACGCGACCCGCAGCGACATGGACTTCCTGTGCAAGGTGGTCGAGACGGCCGTCGCCGCCGGGGCGACGACCATCAACCTGCCCGATACCGTCGGCTATTGCACGCCGGAGGAGATCGAGGAGTTCTTCACCGAGGTGCGCGGCCGGGTGCGCGGCGCGGACGACGTCGTCTTCAGCGCCCACTGCCACGACGACCTCGGGCTGGCCGTCGCCAACTCGCTGGCCGCGATGCGGGCCGGGGTGCGCCAAGTGGAGTGCACGATCAACGGCATCGGCGAGCGTGCGGGCAACGCGTCGCTCGAAGAGATCGTCATGGCGACGCGGGTCAAGCCCGACCGGCTGCCCTACACGACCGGGATCGACACCACCCAGCTCGTGCGGACGAGCCGGCTGCTGACGGAACTGACGCAGGAGCCGGTGCAGGCCAACAAGGCCATCGTCGGCCGCAACGCGTTCGCGCACGAGGCGGGCATTCACCAGGACGGCGTGATCAAGGACCGCCGCACCTACGAGATCATGACCCCGGCGGACGTCGGCGTCGAGTCGACGCTCGTCCTCGGCAAGCACTCCGGGCGGCACGCGGTCAAGAAGCGTTGCGAGGCTCTCGGATACGCGCTGAGCCGGTTCGAGCTCGACCGCGTCTACCGGGAGGTGATCGCCCTGGCCGACCGCCAGAAGTCGGTCAGCGACGACGACGTCACGGCGATCGTCGAGCGCGTCCAGGCCGTCGCGCCGATCGCAGTCGCCGGCGAAGGCGTCGCCTGAGCCGATGCGCGCCACCATCGCACTGCTGCCCGGGGACGGGATCGGTCCGGAAGTCATCGCCGCCGCCGCGGCCGTCCTGGAGACGATCGCCGCGCGCCGCGGACACTCCTTCACCCTGACCCGCTCGCCGTTCGGCGCCGCCGCCCTGCGTGCGGGCGCTCCGCCGCTGCCGCCGGCCACACTGGAGATCTGCCTCGCGGCCGACGCGGTGCTGCTCGGCGCGGTGGGCGATCCGGCATTCGGCGAGGGGCCGCGCGAGCGCCGGCCGGAGACCGGCCTGCTGGAGCTGCGCAAGGCGCTCGGGGTCTACGCCAACCTGCGTCCGGCGCGCGTCTGGCCGGGACTCGAGGACGGAGGCTCGCTCAGACCCGACGCTCTGCGCGGCCTGGACCTGCTCATCGTCCGCGAGCTGATCGGCGGCATCTACTTCGGTGAGCCGCGCGGCCGGACGGACGACCGGCGCGAGGCGTTCGACACGATGCGGTACGCCGCGTACGAGATCGAGCGCATCGCCGTCGTCGCCTTCGAGAGCGCCCGTGGCCGGCGGAAGCTGGTCACGTCGGTCGACAAGGCGAACGTGCTCGAGTCCTCGCGGCTCTGGCGCGAGGTGGTCACCGAGGTCGCGGGCAGCTATCCGGACGTCCGGCTGGAGCACCAGCTCGTCGACTCGTGCGCGATGCGGCTCGTCTCGGATCCAGGATCGTTCGACGTCATGCTGGCCGGCAACCTGTTTGGCGATATCCTTTCCGACGAGGCCGGCGCCGTGGTCGGCTCGCTCGGTCTGCTGCCGTCGGCGAGCCTGGGAGGCCGGGGCGGTCTGTTCGAGCCGGTGCACGGCTCCGCGCCCGACATCGCCGGAAAGAACGTCGCGAACCCGGTCGGGGCGATCGCCTCGGCCGCCATGCTGCTGCGCCACGCGCTCGGCTTGAGCGACGAGGCCGACGCCGTCGAGACCGCGATCGGAGCCACGCTCGATGCCGGCAGCCGGACCGCCGACCTTGTGCGGGAGGGGGAGTTCGCCCTGAGTTGCACGGAGATGACGCGCGCGATCGTCGAGCGGCTCGGGCCGGAGTAGCCGGGCCGCTCCGTGGAAACGGCAGGACGTAAACGATAGAGGCGGACGCCGCGTCTGATCCATAGATATAGACAGATAGGCCAAGGGGGGCATACTTGAAGGCCCAGTACACCGGAATCGGCTGTCGGCACGCGTTGCTACGGGTGCTCGTCGGCGTCGTTGCGTGGTTGGCGGTTGTCCCGGCGATGGCGCTCGCGCAGCCGGCATCCCGCTCCGCTACAACGATGGAGCGGGAACTCGTGCGGCCTGCAACGGTGGCCGTCGCTCCATTCGTCAACATCTCTGCCGGGGCGGCCGACAACTGGATCGGCGCGGGTATCGCGGAAACGGTGTCGGCCGACTTCGAGCGTCTCGACCAGATCTCGGTCGTCGGGCGCGATGCGCTGGTCGACGAGATGGCGGCGGCTGCCTCCGGCCGGACGGGGACGGGTGGCGGTGACGCGGAACGGGCGGCGCGCGAAGCGAGCCGTCGGCTCGGTGCCACGTGGGTCGTTACCGGCGGCTATCAGCGGCTGGGCGACAGGATGCGCATAACCGCACGTCTGGTCGATACCGCGACCGGCGCCGTGGCGGCGGGAGTCAAGGCGGACGGCGCGGTCGGCGATCTCTTCGCGCTCCAGGACAGGGTCGTCGCCGAGCTGAGCGCTGCGTTCCAGGCGGCGGCGGATGGTGGCCACTCCGGACCGCCCGGCCTCCTGGCCGGTAACGGCAACGGGAATGGCAACGGCAACGGGAACGGCGCGTTTCGCGGTTCTCCGCCGGCCGAGCCCGGTGTGCAGGCTTCGGCGGTGGGCGGGGGCGTCCGCGGTCGAGGTCCCGGCAGGCCCGCGGGCCTGCCTACGGATGCGGGACGGCGCGGTTCGGGAGGCGGGCGTTTCACGCCGCCCGCTGCTGCCGGACGCCCCGCTCCGTTGCCGCCCGCGGACGTCGCCGGCGGCATCGTGTTGGGCGAGCGGCCCGAATCAGGGAGCCAGGGAACGCCGTCGGCCGGGTTCGCGGCCGCCGCGGGCATTCTGACCGGCCGTCCCACGCTGCGGCCGACGCGCACGGAGGTACGTCCCGACATCGACGGCCGGCTCGACGACGCGGTCTGGCGGAACGCCCTGCAGGTCACCGAGTTCGTCCAGCAGCAGCCGTTCGAGGGCGCGCCGGCCAGCGAGGACACCGACGTCTGGATCAGCTACGACAGCCAGAATCTGTACCTGGCGTTCCACGCCCACTACGAGGATCCCGGCACTATGCGGGCGAGCCGGGTCGATCGCGACCGGGCGTTCCGCGACGACAAGATCACGGTCTACTTCGACCCGTTCCTCGACCAGCAGCGGGCCTACGCCTTCTCGGTGAACGGCTACGGCGTGCAGGGCGACGAGATCATCAACGCCCGTGGACGTAGCGGCCGCGGCGGCGGCGGTGGCGGCGGCGGCGGCAGGGGTGGCGGTGGCGGTGGATTCCGCAGCCGCGGCATTCCCTTCGGCGACAGATCCTGGGATGCGCTGTTCGACAGCGGCGCGCAGATCGTCGGCGACGGCTTCACCGCCGAGATCGCGATTCCGTTCAAGAGCCTGCGCTATCCGCAACGGGGGCGCGACGTCCCGCACCGCTGGGCGTTCCAGATCGTGCGCGAGATCCGCGGCAAGGACGAGAACGCCGTCTGGGCCCCGATCTCGCGCGGCGTGGCCGGCTTCCTGCCCCAGATGGGGCTGCTGGAGGGGATGACGAGCCTCTCGATGAGCCGCAATCTCGAGATCATGCCGGTGGCGACCGGGGTCCAGTTCGGATCGCTGAACAGTTCGAACGGCGATTTCGCGATGGGGGACGTGCAGCCGGAGGGGGGCGTGAACGTCAAGTACGGGATCACGTCCAACCTGACCGCCGACTTCACGTTCAATCCGGACTTCTCGCAGATCGAATCCGACCGGCCGCAGATCGAGGAGAACCAGCGGTTCGCGCTCTTCTATCCGGAGCTGCGGCCGTTCTTCCTCGAAGGGGCGGAGATCTTCAACGTGTTCGGTCCGATCAACTTCGTGCACACCCGGACCATCGTCGACCCCGACTGGGGCGCCAAGATCACCGGCAAGGTCGGGCGGGCGTCGGTCGGGTTCCTCGCGGCCAACGACGCGGCAGCCGGGGCCGGCCTGGACCTGCTGCCGGACGTCGGTCAGGGTGCGAACATCCTGATCGGACGGGCGCGCTACGACCTGTACGCGGAGTCGCATATCGGCGCGATGGTGACGAACCGCGACTTTCTGGGCAGCTACAGCCGGATGGCGCTGGCCGACGGCAACTTCCGGCTCGGCCAGACGCAGGCGATCGCCTTCAGCGCGGTGCAGACCGACCACCGCGACCTCGACGGCGCCGACTCGCGCGGCACGATGATCGACGTGAATTACCGGCTCACCGGCCGCAACTGGAACATCTTCAACGGTTCGTACATCCTTTCGCCCGACTTCAGGACCGACGTCGGCTTCGTCCGGCGGACCGACCAGAGACGGAACGTCACCACCGTCGGCTATCGGTTCTGGCCGGAGAGCTGGCTCATCAACTGGGGGCCGAGCGTCACCTACGGCCGCAACTGGAACTACGACGACATCCTCGAGGACGAGGAGTTCAGCGCCAGCCTGAACACCACGTTCGCCAACAACATCAGCGGCAGCGTCAGCGTCAACCGCGACATGGAGCGCTACCTGGGCGTGGACTTCGAGAAGTCCAGCTACCGCGCGTTCGGCCGCATCAGCAGCAGCCGCAGGTTCTCCATCGGCGCCTTCTACCAGTACGGCGACGAGGTGCGGTACGAGGAGAACCCGTTCCTCGGGCGCGGCGGCAGCGGTGGGATGTTCGCGACGATCCGGCCCGTGCCGCGGTTCCAGTCGCAGATCAACGTGAACTCGAGTCGGCTGATCGACCCGCGCGTCGACCCGAGCAGCGCGGACCCCCTGGTGTTCGACATCATGATCGTGCGCGCCCTGAGCACCTACCAGTTCACCGACCGGCTGGCGCTGCGCAACATCGCCGAGTTCAACACGGGGCAGCGCACGACGGGGCTGAACGTGCTGGTGAGCTACCGGGTCAACGCCGGGACGGTCTTCTACATCGGCTACGACGACCGCTACCGGCAGGCCGACCGGATCATCGGGGACGACCTCGACGGTGACGGGATCGACGACTACCTGTTCCCGTCGATCACGACACTGCAGCGCACCAACCGGGCGTTCTTCACGAAGTTCCAGTACCTGTTCCGGTACTGAGCGGCCCGGGCTTGCGCGGGCGCGCGGGACGGGTGCCCGGGGCTGCGTCCGTTATGATAGTGGGCCAAGTGTCATCCGGCACCGGCCCGCAAGCAAGGTGGAAGGTGTGCGCCATCCGATTCTCCTCCTCGCCGTTCTGACGACCACGGGCCTGCTCTGCCCCGCGGTCTCGGCCCAGGAAGGGCTTCCCGACGCTCTCGGAGCCCGGTGGGCGCCGGTCGAGCCCGGCGTCGTCGCCGTCGTTCCGTTCGTCAACATCTCGGCCACGCCGGCCGACGACTGGTTCGGCGCCGGCATCGCGGAGACGCTTTCGGCCGACCTCGCGCGTCTCGACGCGGTCGCGGTGGTCGGACGCGAGAGGCTGGCCGCCGAAGCGCTCGGGGCCGGGATGGCGTCGTCCGCGGCGGGCGACGCGGAGCGCTGGTTGCGCGAGGTCAGCCGTCGTCACGGCGCCGCCTGGCTCGTCGCCGGTGGTTATCAGCGACTCGGCGATCGGATGCGCATCACGGCGCGCCTCGTCGACACCGGAACCGGCGCGGTCGCGGCCGGCGTCAAGGCGGACGGCGCCTCCAGCGAGATCTTCGCGCTCCAGGACCGTATCGGGGAGGAGCTGGCGGCTGCGCTCGTCGCGTCCCTGGCGCGCGCCGACCGCGCTCCGGCGCCCACGGACCGCGCCGGAGATGCCCCCGGCGGCCGGTTCGCCGGCGCCGTGCGTCCGCGTGAGCCGGTCGAGACCGATGTGAACGGCGAGATCGCCCTGGGGGGCGCACCCATGACGGCCGGGTTCGGTGTGGCCGAAGGGGTCGGCATCCTGACCGGACGGCCGACCATGCGTCCCCCGCGGACCCGCGAGCGCCCGCGCGTCGACGGCCGGCTCGACGACGCGGTCTGGCGCGACGCCCTCCACATCACCGACTTCGTGCAGCAGAACCCGGTGGAGGGGGCGCCGGCGAGCGAGGCCACCGACGTCTGGATCGCCTACGACAGCCAGAACTTCTACCTCGCGGTGCACGCCCACTACGCCGATCCGAGCCTGATGCGCGCCAACCGTATCGACCGCGACCAGGCGTTCGAGGACGACAACGTCGCGATCTACTTCGACACGTTCCTCGACCAGAACCGCGCCTACCGCTTCAGCGTCAACGGCTACGGCGTGCAGGGCGACGCGATTGTCAACGCGCGGGGATACAGCCGGAGCGGGCGCGGCCGGCGGACCGGCAGCGGCGGCGGCGGCTTCTCCCGCAACGAGATCCCGACCGGAGACTCTTCCTGGGACGCGCTGTTCGACAGCGGCGGGCAGATCGTCGAGGACGGCTTCACGGCCGAGATGGCGATCCCGTTCAAGAGCCTCCGCTACCCGGCGCAGGACCGCGACATCCCGCACCGCTGGGGCTTCCAGATCGTGCGCGAGGTGCGCGGCAAGGACGAGAACCAGGTCTGGGCGCCGGTGACGCGCAACATCTCGGGCTTCCTCACCCAGGTGGGGGTGCTCGAGGGGATGACCAACCTCTCGCTGAGCCGCAACCTGGAGATCCTGCCGACGTTCACCGGCATTCAGTACGGCTCGCTCGACGGCCGGGGCAACTTCGTGAACAAGGACCCGACGCCCGAGGGCGGGCTGAACGTCAAGTACGGCATCACGTCGAACCTGACCGCCGACATGACGTACAACCCCGATTTCTCGCAGATCGAATCGGATCTGCCGCAGATCGAGGTCAACCAGCGCTTCGCGCTCCGGTATCCCGAGCTGCGCCCGTTCTTTCTCGAAGGCGCTGAGATCTTTCAGATGCTCGGTCCGCTCACCTTCGTCCACACGAGAACCATCGTCGACCTGGAATTCGGCGGGAAGCTGACGGGGAAGCTCGGCAACACGACCCTCGGCATGATCGTGGCCAACGACGAGGCGCCGGGCCGGGTCGAGCCGGGCGATCTCGCGTTCGGCCGCAAGGCGAACAACTTCGTCGGGCGGGCGCGCTACGACCTGTACGCCGAGTCGTACCTCGGGGCCATCTTCACGCACCGCGGCTTCATGGACAGCCACAGCACGCTGGGCGCGCTGGACGGCAACTTCCGGCTCGGCCGGACGCAGGGAGTCGGGTTCAAGGTGGCCCAGACGGACCACCGCGACCTGGACGGCGTCAGCCGGCAGGGCCAGATGGTCGACCTCAGCTACCGGCTGAACAGCCGGCACTGGAACAGCTTCGTGGCTCTGTACACGCTGTCGCCCGACTTCCGGCACGACATCGGCTTCGTGCGGCGCGTCGACACCAAGCGCCTCTACAGCCGCCTCGGCTACAACTTCTGGCCGGAGAGCTGGATCGTCAACTGGGGGCCGAGCATCCAGTACGGCCGCAACCACAACTTCGGCAACGACCTCGACGACGAGGACGTCCGCCTCGGATTCACCGCCCGGTTCGCGCGGAACATCAGTTTCAACGCGGACGTGCGCGAAGAGATGGAGCGCTACCAGGGCATCCGGTTCCACAAGCGCGCGGTGTCGGTCGGCGGGCAGGTCAACACCAGCCGGATGCTCGCGGTCGGCGGGTATTACCGCCAGGGCGACGAGGTCAAGTACCAGGAGAACCCGTATCTCGGCAAGGGGGGCAGCGGCAGCTTCTTCGCCGCGGTGCGGCCGGTCTCGCGGTTCCAGTCCGAGCTGAATCTCAGCGTGAGCGACTTCATCGACCTGCGGAACGGCGCCGACACGATCTTCGACGTCAAGATCCTCCGCAACCTGAGCACCTACCAGTTCACCGACCGGTTCCTGCTGCGCAACATCGCCGAGTACAACACGTTCGACCGTACGTTCGGCATGAACTGGCTGCTCACCTATCGCGTGAACGCCGGGACCGCCTTCTATCTGGGTTACGACGACCGCTACCAGCAGGCCGATCGGCTCTACGGAGACATCGACGGCGACGGCTTCGAGGACCAGTTGTTCCCGACGCTGACGATGCTGCAGCAGACCAACCGCGCGATTTTCACGAAGGTTCAGTATCTCTTCCGGTACTGATGGGGGCGGCGCACACGGTCGCCGGCCACGGCGTCGTCGTTCCGCGAGCACACGCTGGAGACGCACTGATTCGAATCGTCGGTACATCGCGCCGGCCGCACCGGCGCACCGAGGTCACGCCATGAAGACTCGCTCTTGCTCGATACCGTTCACGCTCGCTCTCGCGGTCGCCGTGATCGCGCCGCTCGCCGCCCAGGACGGCAGCGGCCCGCAGCTCGACAAGCTGACCCTGCCGGACGGTTTCTCCATCGAGGTCTACGCGGCCGACGTGCCGAACGCGCGGCAGATGTCGCTCAGCCCGAACGGAACGCTCTTCGTCAGCACCCGCCGCCTCGGCAACGTCTACGCGGTGCTCGACGACGACGGCGATCAGGCGGCCGACCGCGTGCTGACCCTCGACAGCGGCCTCAACATGCCGAACGGCGTCGCGTTCCGCGACGGCGACCTCTACGTCGCCGAGGTCAACCGCGTCCTGCGCTACGACGACATCGAGGCGCACCTGGAGTCGCCGCCCGAGCCGGTGGTTGTGAACGACGAGTTCCCGTCCGACCGGGCGCACGGCTGGAAGTTCATCGCCTTCGGGCCCGACGGACGCCTCTACGTGCCGGTCGGCGGGCCCTGCAACGTGTGCGACCACGAGGAGACGACGCCGATCTACGCCACCATCAACAGCATGAACCCGGACGGGAGCGACCTCCGGATCTACGCGCGCGGCGTCCGCAACTCGGTCGGCTTCGCCTGGCACCCCGAGACGGACGATCTCTGGTTCACCAACAACGGCCGCGACCGGCTCGGCGACACGCAGCCGGCCGACACGCTGAACCACGCGCCGGAGCCCGGCTTCCACTTCGGCTTCCCCTTCTGCCACCAGGGCGAAATCCAGGATCCGGAGTTCAATACCCGCTCCTGCAGCGAGTTCCGTCCGCCGGCGCGGAGGCTGGGCCCGCACGTCGCATCGCTCGGCATGCGGTTCTACACCGGAGACATGTTCCCGGCCGAGTACCGCAACCAGATCTTCATCGCCGAGCACGGCTCGTGGAACCGGACCCCGGAGGCGGGCCACACCGGCTACCGCCTGACCGTCGCGAAGCTCGACGGCGACCGCGTGACCGACTACGAGATCTTCGCGGAGGGCTGGCTGGAGCCGACCAACGAGTGGTGGGGACGCCCGGTCGACGTGCAGGTGATGCCGGACGGCGCGCTGCTCGTCAGCGACGACACCGCCGGGGCGATCTACCGGATCACCTACTCGGAGTAGCAGCCGAACGAACCCGTGGGCTGAGGTGTCCCGAGCATGCCACAGCCAGACGTCGCATCGGTTCCTGGAGCGACCCGCGGGGCGGAGCGTCCACCATCCGCCGTGCGCGTGCCGGCGCTGGAGAACGGAGACCGGCTCAGTCGCTGCGAGTTCGAGCGCCGTTACGCCGCGCGGCCGGACCTGAAGAAGGCGCAACTGATCGAGGGAATCGTCTACATGCCGTCGCCCGTCGGCATGGCGCACGCGGAGCCGCATGCGAGGATTCAGACCGTGCTCCTCGTGTACGCCGCATCGACACCGGGTATACGTGGAGCCGACAACGCCACGGTCCGCCTCGATCTCGACAACGAGCCGCAACCCGACGTGTTGCTGTGCATCGAGCCGGCTACGGGCGGTCGTTCGCGGGTGAGCGGCGACAACTACTTGGAGGGAGCGCCGGAGCTGGTCGTCGAGGTCGCGGCCAGCAGCGCGTCTATCGATCTGCACGACAAGCTGCGCGCCTACCGGCGCAACGGCGTGCAGGAGTACATCGTGTGGCGGACCCACGAGCAGCGTATCGACTGGTTCGAGCTGGCCGACGGCGAGTACCGTTCGTTGCCGTCCGATGATGTGGGCGTGATTCACAGCCGGGTCTTCCCCGGACTTCGCCTGGCCACCAGCGCGTTACTGACGGGGGATCTCGCCGGCGCCCTGGCGGAAGTGCAGAAGGGCGTCGGAACGCCGGAACACAAGGCGTTCGTCGCGCGCCTTGCGGAGAAGCGGAGCCGCCCATGAGCCCGCCGACCGGCTGCCGCGTCGTGGCTCTCCGAGCCGGCTGGACGAATCGGATAGCGGTGTTCGGATTCGCGGCTCTGTGCGCGACCTTCGCCATCGGGACGCCGGCGGAGGCCACCGGTGCGCAGGCTGCGGGTGCGTCGCCGGGCGATACCCGAGCCGGCGCGCCGACCGAAACGGCGCAGCTCACCCCCGAGCTGATCCGCGAGCGGACCGAGCGGGAGTGGGAGGTCAAGGCCGAGAAGATGCGGCGGCACCTGCTGCCGCTGATGCGGGCGCACGAAATCGACCTCTGGATCATCCTCAGCCGCGAGAATGCGCCGGACCCGGCGTTGGAGCTCTTCGGGGGCTACGGCGTCACCGGGTGGTACGGCCACCGCAACGCCTATCTCTTCCACGACGCTGGCGAGGATGGTCTGGAGACGACCGTCCTGGGGACCCATCTGAGCGGCCACCTCGCGCGCTTCTACGACGCGCGCGACCTCTACGGCGAGGAAGGGCTGGCGCCGCATCTGCGCCGCTACGTCGAGGACCGCGACCCGCGCCGGGTCGCCGTCAACCAGTCGCGGACCATCAGCATGGCGGACGGACTCACGGCGGAGTTGAAGGAATACCTGCTCGACGCGGTCGGGCCACGGTACCGGGACCGGATCGTCTCGTCCGAGCCGCTGCTGGTCGAGTACGTCTCCACGCGCACCCCGGCGGAGGAGACGATTCAGCGGGAGGCGTCCGCGGCGACCTTCGCCATCCTGCGGCGGGCGCTGTCGAACGAGGCGGTCACGCCGGGCCGGACTACGCTGCTCGACGTCCACTACTGGATCACCGCCGAGTGGAAGCGGCAGGGTTTCGAGTTCAACTTTCCGGCGTCGGTCGACCTGCAGCGCGCCGGCGCGGATGCCCTCGACGACAGCGACGATGCCGTCATCCGGCCCGGCGATCTGTTGCACGTCGACTTCGGCGTGCGCAGCTCGGGCATCGTGGCCGACCAGCAGAAGATGGCCTACGTCCTGCAGCCGGGCGAGGACGAGGCCCCGGCGGGGTTGCGCGCGGCGTTCGAGCGCTCGAACCGGATGGCGGAGATCATCCTGGAAGAGTTCGTGCCGGGCCGCACCGGCATCGCGATCAAGACGGCGGCCGAGGCGCGCGCCGCCGACGAGGGCATCGATGCGCTCGTCTACTCGCACGCCCAGGGCAACTGGGTGCACGACGCGGGCGTGTGGATGGTCTTCGACTGGCCGGAGCGCTACGGCGACCACCCCCGGTTTCCGTTGCGCGCCGGGGAGTGGATCTCGCTGGAGTTTTCGGTCACCGCGCCGGCGCCCGAGTGGGACGGGCAGGCGGTCACGATCATGCGCGAGGAGGACACCCTCGTGCATGAGGACGGCCGCGTGGAGTACCTGTCCGGGCCGCAGACGGAGCTCTGGCTCATCCGCTGACTGTTCCTACCGGCAGGGCATCCATGAGAAGGCCGGTTCTTGCGCTCGCGCTCCTTGTGTTCGTCGCCGTCGAGCCGCGCCCGCTGGAGGCCCATAGACTCGCGCCGGCGGAGGTCCAGCGCGTGACGCCCGACGAGCCGGCGCCGGTTCAGCGCACGCCGTGGGGCGACCCCGACCTGCAGGGTCTGTGGAACCACGGCACCACCACTCCGCTCGAACGTGCGCCGGAGCACGCCGGCCGCGAATGGCTGACGGCGGAGGAGGTGGCGGCTGCCAACCTCGAGTGGTCGACGTTCGCGACCTCCGAGCGCCGGAAAGAGCTGACGCCGCTGTTCGACCTCTCTCTCGCCTTCGACCAGTTCTGGTGGGACCTCGGTGTGTCGACCGGACGCACGTCGCTCGTCACCGATCCGGCGGACGGCCGGCTGCCGCCCCGGACGCCGAGCCGTCAGACCTACGAGGCGTCGCCGGAGGCGCAGCGGCTGCAGGCTGCCCGGTGGGGCCTGGGTCCGGCACGCGCGCCGGAGGACATGGCGCTCAACGACCGCTGTCTCGTCGATCGCCAGGTACCGATCGCCTCGAGCAGCGACAACAACCACGTGCAGATTCTGCAGTCGCCCGGCTACGTCGTCCTTCTCTACGAGAAAGTCCACGACTTCCGTATCGTCCCGGTGACCGCCCGGCCCGACCGGCCCGGGCGGATCCGCCAGTGGCTGGGCGAGTCGCGCGGTCGCTGGGAAGGCAACACCCTCGTCGTCGAGACGCAGAACTTCCATCCCCAGGCGGACTATCTCGGGTCGGGCGCCAGCCGGCAGGTCGTCGAGCGGTTCACGCGGCGGGGCGAAGACGCCATCGAGTACTCGTTCACGGTCACGGACCCGACCGTCTGGACGCGGCCGTGGACTGCGGTGGTGCCGTGGCGCGCCACCGGGGGGCCGCTGTTCGAGTACGCCTGCCACGAGGGGAACTACAGCATGACGAATCTCCTCGCCGGGTGGCGAGCTGTCGAGGGCCGCCGCTGAGCTTCACGTCCTTCTCGGAGGATGTAATCATGGTGAGGGTCAACATTGCCGAGGCGAAGGCTCGTCTCTCGACGTATCTGGACAGCGTCGAACGGGGTGAGACCGTCGTGCTGTGTCGGCGCAACGTACCCATTGCCGAAATCCGGCCTCTCCCGAAACTGCCTGCGAAAGAGCGGCCGGTGGGCATCGATCGCGGGATGAAGGTGCCCGACAGCTTCTTCGAGCCGCTTCCGGACGAGATACTCCGGGCGTTCGGCGTTGGCCACGAGCCGTCGTGAAGCTCCTGGTCGACACTTGCACGTTCCTCTGGCTGGCGGCCGACGATCCGGCATTGTCTCCGGCGGCGCGCACGGTGTGCCGCGCCCCGGAGAACGCGGTCTACCTCAGCTCGCTCTCGGCGTGGGAGATAGCGATCAACCCCGGAACCATCCTGTGTCGGTCGTAAAGGAATATCTCGGCCACACCTTGATAGCCGGCTGTGCCAAGGTCGCCTGGCGGTCAAAGAAGACGACCCCTCAGCCAAGCCCGACACGTAGCTCGTCGACCATCGCCGCAAGTTCCCCCCGAACCCTTACCGGGATCGCGCTACCCCCGAGCACTCCGTCCTCGAGCAGCCCCACAACCGGCACCAAGAAGTCCACCTTGAATTTCTTGGCCTTTCCCTGCTGGAGCGCGAGTACTTCTACCGTGTCTGTAGTTCCAGAGCCTCTCACGCAGTCGGAGGTTGTTACGCAAAAGCCGGCAGTTCCCTGCCAAAGGAGCTCGCCGGCTGCGAGATTCGTCTGGGCAATTCGACTTCGGAGCACAACCAAGCCAACTCCGAAAGCAGCTTGTTCCATCAGACCTAACGCATAGCCCCTACGGATAAGGGTCCGCCAGCGCCGTTCGATGACCTTAACATCAATGTCTTCGCTGCGTGATGTGAGCGCGAACACCTCCGCGATCTCCTTCGCGACACGCTCGTTGCCGTCAGTCTGCCAAAGCCATGGCAAGCGAGCGACACCGAGGGCTGAGGCCAGATCAAAACGGGCATGCTCTGGGCCGTTCCGCTTTGTTGCCGGTGTCGACAACGCCCAGCACCCCAGGGCGGCAGCAAGCTCCACGGATCGGATTGCCTCAGCGAACTCCTGCTGTTTCGGTGCCGTCAAATACCTCTGCTCCAACCAGCCGGTGCTCTTCTTGCCCTCGGCCTTGAAGAACAGAGGCAACCAAATCGCTAACGTGGCGTCGAAGAATTCTTGTTCAGAAATCCAGGCTTCGGCCAATCCTACTCTGAAAAGGACGGCGGCAACCTTCAAATCGGCTGCGAGCAGTTCAGGTGGCCGTTCGCTCAAGAACTCCGCTTCGGCCAGGCGTTTGGTAACCTGCTTGATGATCTTCAGGCCTCGCTTCCGGTCCTCCTCCGAAACGGATGGCAATGTCGGCCGAGGGATCGCTTTCGGGAGAGCTATGACGCTGTCCGCGCTGTCACCGCCACTATCTGTTGAGCCGCTGTCGCCGACGTCGGAAACGTCGTCGCCACTAGAACTCTCGTCGTCCTCTGGCTCCGGTTGAACGATGCCATACCAGCGGAGGATCATCGAGCGTAAGCTGCTAATCCGTCCATCCAGGCCAATCGGGACGGTTGCCATAAAACCGGAGCCAATGATCAGCCCGTAGCCGTCTGCAAAGACATCACCCCATTCGAACGCCACAGGACCCTTCGCCTTGTCATCGTCTCCATCGTCACTCGTGTGTCGGTGGCTCCAGGTCTTAGGCATGTACTGAAGGTGCTTGTAGAGTTCCGACAAGACATCGGTCCAAGCACCAATGCCCCAGCTACCGCCTCGGACCCGGCCGCGAATAGACTCGGCGAAGGAGCGGCCTCGCGCTGACGCTCGCAGGGCATATTCGTCGTCAATCCAATGGGGCAGCGACCGAACAGCCACGCCATCGCTAGCTAGACGGAAGTTTCAGAGCGAATCGCGCGGAAGTCATTCTCATTGAGTCAGTTAGCGATTCCGTCGGGGTGTCGGTGGTGGCTACACTCGGGTCGTTACCCCCAGTAGCTCGAAGCAGCGCTGCTGCAGCGGTGTGGGGTCCGTCTGCAACTGAAAGGTGACGCCGCTTTCGGCGACCTGCATCGTGTTCGCCGTCAGCGTTCCCAGGTCGGTGAGCAGCGTCCGGAAGCTGTGCACCGGCAAGTCGTCGTCGGTCCGTTTGCAGCCCACCTTGGCCAGGGCCGCCGGTGAGCGGCGAGCGGCGGCGACCACCGAAGGCCGCTGCTGCTCGGCCGCCGCCGGGTCGTGGTCGTCGAACAGCAGCGGCGCCAGCGCGTGGCGCATGTGCCACTCGACGTAGTAGGCCAGCATGCACAGCAGGACATGCGCCCGCACCCGGTCCGCCCGCCGGTGGTGGATCGGCCGCACCTTCAGGTCCACCGACTTCAGGCTCCGAAACGCCCGCTCCACCTTCGACAGGTCCTTGTAGGCCCGCACCGTCTGCGCTGCATCGAACTGCTCCGGCTCGACGTTGGAGCGGACGATGTACAGCCCGTCGAGCTGCTCCTCGGCCGCGATCTTGTCTTCGTCCCGGCGATAAGTGAACGTGTCGTCGGTGATCGTGGTGACGAAATGCTTGGCCATCTTGTGCCGGTTGATCACCTTCCCGACGCGCATACCGATTTCGGCTGCTCCGCGTAGCAGCCGGTTCTGGCGCGTTGTCGCTGCCGCGATGGGCGCCAGGTCCTTCTCGGTTGCCGCCAGCAGTTCCTGCCGCTTGCGCTGCCGCTCGGCGGCCAGCAACGGATTGCGGCACACGACCAGCCGCTCGCCGGGGAACAGCTCGCTGGTGACCTCGGCCAGGTCCCGCTCGTCGAACAGCGACGGCGTCACCGTGCCGGCGGCCAGCAGTTTCCGAATCGTCGGCGCCCGCAGCGTGGTGATCCAGCGCAGCCCGTCGACGCCCGCCAGGTCCTCGCGGATCCGCGCTGCGGTCAGCATGCCGCGGTCGCCCACCAGCACCACCCGCTGCAAGCCAAAGCGGGTGCGGAGCTTGTCCACCTGGCAGGCCACCGTCTTCGGGTCGCTCGTCGAGCCCTCGAAGACCTCCACCGCGACCGGACAGCCCGCGGCCGTGCACAACAGGCCGAAGACGATCTGCAAGGTGCCCTGCTTGCCGTCGCGGCTGTGCCCGCGCTGCGCCAACGGGCAGTGGGTCCCCTCCAGGTAGCTGGAGGTCAAGTCATAGAGCACCAGGGTGTGTTCCTGCAGGTGCTGCTTGGCCAGGCGTTGCTCGATGGCCGCCTGCCGCTCCACCAGCCAGTCCATCGCCGCATACAGTTCGTGCTGATCGACGTCGCCGAGCCCAAGCGTCTCGCCCAGGGTGGAGACGGCGCTCTCGGGGGCCAGGCCGCGCGCGGTGGCCAGCTTCGACTGCGCGTCGATGACGCGGGCGACGATCAGGGCGAGGACGAGGTCGCGGAGGCGACCGGCGTTACGGGCGATCAGCGTGTGCAGTCCGATCCGCTTGAGGGTGCCGAGCACCGCGGCGATGTGGCCGTGGGGCAGGCTGCGCACGCAGGTGAAGGCGTCTTCGGGGTTGACGAGTCGCTCACCGCGGAGGACGCGGCGCAGCGTTTCGATGGCGGCGGTCGGCAGCTTGGAGAGGTTGGCGAGGGTGCGCTTCTTGACGTGGCCGCCGGCGCGGTAGGACTCGCGCAGGAGGACGGCTGGGGGGGAGGAGCGATTGGGCACGCTCTCGATATACATGGTCACTAATTATACCGAAGTAACTCAATACATAAAAAGAAAACAACGCGCATTACGCGCCTATTACATGGCTACATATCGCCGTATGCACCAAGCCGAAAAGCTCCAAAAAGCCTTTAGACACTATGGTTTAGGGCTAAATCGCCCGCTGAAACTTCCGGCTAGAGCCAACCAATACGATGATTCGCCGCGGCTGACTGGCCTGAAATGTCAGCCATTCATCGCCGCGGTTTATCGGTTCGAGAGGGCTGTCATCGACCAGAGCGCGAATGATTCCGGTGCCGGTATCGGCCTGATATGAGACATGGATGTGTCCAGCCTCCATACGTGCCGCTCGGATGTGGATGAATCCCTTTCCCATCTCAGCAGCTGGAACCTCGGTGGGCGCGGCGCCGAGTTCCGGCTGCACGTGCTCAACGATGAGTTCATCGAGGATCGCTCGCTCAAACTCGGCCCATGGGATAGTCGTGTGTGTCATCAACTCGGCATTTCCGGCGGATCCTGGAATGGTGAGAGCGGCGCGTGAGCAATTGGCACTACCTGCAAAGATCGTCACCTCGCCGCCGCGCTGAACCGCGTAGAATTTGGCGTGCAGCAACGCTTCGTGGGTGCGTTCGTCGCCATCTGAGTCGACCGTCTCTTTGTGCTCGAACGTAGCAGCCTTGAGGCTGAACTGTGACCCAAGGCTGGCGGCGGCAGCGGAGAGAAGATTCGTGCGCTTGCTCTGGACCAGGATCGTCGACGACGGTGTGTTCAGTGCCTGTGCAAGAGCCTGCAGTGCCTCGGCAGATTCGTCGAAATACGGAGCGCACACGTAGAGATGGTCAGCAGCACCAGCACCGAGCACCCCCTGCATTTGCTCCAACATCGAGCCGCCGCGACCGGCACGACCGAGCACGAACTCGGTAGCGGTCATGTCAACTGCCCATGTTCTGGTGTTGGGATCGAAAGCTTCTTCAACCTCTGTAGCAACGGCCTCACGAGGCTGGACGCAGAGTTCGATAATCTCGCGCATGTAGCTGCGAAAATCAGCGAATGGGCCCGTGCCATCTGCACCGGTGTCATAGCGACACCAGATCTCACCATTCTCTCTCCACCCTCCCGAAAGTGAGGTTGCCGCTACCGACGAGTAGCGTGGCCGCCTTGGGTCCAGACAACAGCACCGCCTTGGGGTGGAAGCGAAATCCTGCCTTCATCGTCACAGGCACCACTCGATAGCGCGCGCCCAGGCCGTTGAGAACGCGAGCCTGGTACTGGTAAGTCTGAGCAGCGCAATCTCCATCAGCGAAGATCGTCACGGCTGGTGAACCGCACTTGCGCAGCGCTGGAATCACGACGGACTGCATGAAAACGAAATCGACGTTATGCGTAAGAATGACAGCATTGGTGACGTCCTTGGCGCGCGTGACGATCTTGAGCACATCCTCGCGCATCAGTGTTCGCCCTCCAGTAGACGCTTGCGGCCGGTGTTAGGACACTGCCCTAAACTAGTTTGTCACCTGCCGGTTTTCTGGTCATACTGGAGGTATGAAGCGAGACATCGAGCTGGAAGCGACCCTTGTTGCGAAGTATGCCGCCGTCGAGCCCCTCAGAGATCCCCTCATTTTGCCATATGAAATCAATAAGAAGAAACCCTTCTTGAACAGACATCTCGCATTAGAAAAGTTTGCAAGGTGGCGCACTTTGAATTAGAATAATATTGCATGCATCTACATCAAGACCTGCCGGCCTCATCCGGGCAATCGCTCCGGAGACACGACCTCCTGAACTTCATCGCCACCTTGTATGAAGGCGACCTGCATGCCAAACGGGTGCTGTCGTTGGCCAACGCCACCCTGGGCGTGCTGACGAGCGCTTCGCTGGCAATCCATGCAGTGGGCCGCGGCTTGGCCCAGGCCCTGGGTAACGTTGACCAAGCATGGTGTGAAGCAGGTGGATCGGCTCCTGAGCAATCGAGGCGTCGACGTCTGGACCTTTTTCGCATACTGGACGCCGTTCATCGTCGGCGCCCGCACGGAGGTGATCGTTGCGCTGGATTGGACCAGCTTTGCGGCCGACGGGCAGGACACGATCGTGCTGTCGATGGTGACTGGCCATGGGCGCGCGACGCCCCTGCTGTGGAAGACGGTGGCGTCCTCGACGCTGAAGGGTAATCAGCGGCGCTATGAGTACGAGGTGCTGTGCCGGTTGCGGGAGGTGCTGCCGGCCGGGGTGAAAGTCACCGTCGTGGCGGACCGGGGCTTTGCGGATTGCAAGCTGTTCTACGCGTTGACGACGGAGCTGGCCTTCGAATACGTGATTCGGCTGCGTGGAGACATCTATGTGACGAATGCGCGCGGCGAGCGGCGACGGCCGCCGCGTGGGTCGGCGACAAGGGGCGTGCGCGGCGGTTGGTGGGTGCTCGGGTGACCGACGCGTACGAGCTGCCGGTCGGCGTGGTCGTGTGCGTACAGGATCCGAAGATGGACGAACCGTGGTGCCTGGTGGCCAGCGAAGCGACAGTCCCGACGCGGGTTCTGATTCGGTACTACGGCAAGCGCTGGGGGATTGAGGCGGGCTTTCGGGACATCAAGGACATGCGCTTCGGGATGGGACTCTCGTCGATGCATGTTTCGCGCCCGGACCGGCGGGACCGTCTGTTGTTGATCAGCGCGTTGGCGATCGCCGTTCTGTCGTTGCTGGGTGCGGCTGGCGAGCGCATCGGTTATGACCGCTGGTTGAAGGCGAACACGGTGAAGCGGCGGACGCATTCGCTGTTTCGGCAGGGGCTGATGCTGTACCACCATCTCCCCAATTGGCCCGAGGATCGGATTCGTCCGTTGATGGAGACGTTCGGAAGCATGCTCATGGAACAGCGGGTGTATCGGGAGGTTTTCGGCGTGATCTGATGCTGCAAAATGAGGGGATGCATGAGGTCGAGCCCGTGTTGGACGAGCGCAGTCGCCGCCGGTGGGCGGCGGCCGAGTCGCGCGCTATCGGCTACGGCGGCGACGCGGTGGTTTCGTCGGCCACCGGTCTGGCTCGGGAGACGATTCGCAAGGGACGCCGGGAGATTTCCCGCGACGAGGCGCCGACGGACCGCATCCGACGCCCTGGAGGCGGAAGGCCTCGCATCCAGCAGGATCAACCCGGCATCCAGGCCGCGCTCGAAGCCTTGGTGGATCCGCTGACGCGCGGAGACCCGACCTCGCCGCTGCGCTGGACGTGCAAGAGTCGCGCAAAGCTGGCGGCGGCGCTGAACGAGCAGGGGTGGCGGGTGAGTTCGACCACTGTGGGCCGGCTGCTGCACCGCCTGGGCTACCGGCTGCAATCGCCGCGCAAGCGGCAGGAAGGCGCCACGCATCCGGACCGCAACGCGCAGTTCGAGCACATCAACCAGACCGCGGACGCGCATCTGACCGCCGGCCAGCCGGTGATCTCGGTCGACACGAAGAAGAAAGAGCTGGTCGGGAACTTCAAGAACGGCGGGCGCGAATGGCAGCCGAAGGGCACGCCGCCGGCGGTGCTGGTGCATGATTTCCCGACCGACGCCGAGGGCAAGGCGATTCCGTACGGCGTCTACGACATGGCGCGCAACGAAGCCTGGGTGAGCGTGGGCTGGGACCACGACACACCGGCGTTCGCGGTGGCGTCGATTCGACACTGGTGGCATCAGATGGGTTGCGGCGCCTACCCCGAGGCCACGACCCTGTTCATCACGGCCGATGCGGGCGGGAGCAACGGGTATCGGTTGCGCGCCTGGAAGCATGCGCTTCAACAGTTGGCCGACGAGACCGGACTGACCATCGAGGTGAGTCATTTTCCACCCGGCACCAGCAAGTGGAACAAGATCGAGCACCGGCTCTTCTGTCACATCACGGCGAACTGGCGCGGCACCCCGCTGACGACGTACGAGACCATCGTCGACCGCATCGGGAACGTCCGGACAGCCACCGGGCTCCGGGTCCGGGCCGAACTCGACGCCGGGGAGTATCCGACGGGCGTTACGGTGACCAAGGAACAGATGGACGCACTCGCGCTGGTCCCCGATGCGTTTCACGGGGAATGGAATTACAAACTGTTACCCCGATGAAGTTGACAACTTTGTATCGATTACTGTCCTTAGTGAGGTCGAACCGGCCTCCGTCGAGGCGATTGAGCAGTCCCACGTCAGAGAGCATCCCCAGCACGTTATCCAGACGGCTCCCACTGAAGCCCGGAGTGACCGCGATACCCGTGGGCTGTAGTACATCCCCTTCCGGGAAGAAACGCAGGGAGCATTTTTGTCCCTGGCCGATCTTCCTCAGCGTTGTTCCGAGGTGTGGCTCAACAGCCAAGTGCAACGCCAACTCGCGCAGCACGTGGGCGAGAGGATTTGGCATATTCTCATCAATCAGCTTGAAGGCTCGCTCCATGTAGTGTCGCCGGTTTTCCAGCCTGCCTGCGGCGCGAAGTCCCTCCGTATAGCGGTAGCTTGATAGCAACAGCCCCAGCCCATAGAACGCACCGTTCCCGCCGGCAGCTTGGTCGCGACCCTCTCGGGCTTTCAGCTGGCTTCCGAGAAACGCCGCATCGGGAATTTTCCCCATGATCTCTCCGAGCGTCTGGCTCGGCGCCAGTTCGTCGGAGCCGAGCAGATCGCGCACTGCGAGCGAAAGGCCGCCTGTAGTCATCCAGCGGTCGGCGACCGCATCGACCGTGCCCCCCGTAAGTTCTCCCAACGTGCCGGTGACATCGGCGAGGAGCAGCTCGCAGGCGAAGTGAACCGACGACGCAGCTCGTACTCCATCCACGCGAGCTCGACAAGTGTCAGGGATGAAGGAGTGGCTGTGACAACGTGCTGGAAATTCTGCGCAATCAGCTCGCCCGGGCGTTGCCCGCCGTCTCTGATGAGCCTAGCGGCCCATCTTGTCGTAGCGACGAAATTGCCGTAGGTCCCGGTGACATCTGGGGTGTCTCGGTACGGCTCGACCATCCAGCGTACGAGGTGCTCGCGCTCATCTGCGGCATCGCGCAGTCCGTTGGCCGAGAAATGACGGCCCGCCTGGGTCAGGTGGTCTACATCGAGGGCGCCTCCTCCGAACAGCAGAGACCGAACAGCGTCACAACCCGACATACCAGAACGGAGTCTTCGTAACTCCTGACCTCTCGGACCGATCGCGATGGGGCCAGCACGGCCACCGCTAGGTGAATCCGTGAGCAGGCCAAAGCCCCGACAGGGCATGACATAAGTACCGTAGAGGTCGTCGCCCTGGGCCGAGGGGAGGACTGCCTTGCCCGTCGCCTTGAACTCGGAAAGCCGATCCGCCCAGAGCGTTGAGCCTAGGACGCCGAAGGTGTCGCCTGACTCGCCCCACTCGCCACCGGTCGCTGTAGCGACAAGAACGACGAACTTCAGCCTCGCCAATACTTCCCCTAACCCGGTCATCGGCGATGACAGCCTTCCCACCACTGGCCTTGAGTTCGTGTTCGTAGAGTTCTGCCAGCACCCAGGGAAGTAGCGTTAGATACCGAGCGCGGAACGAGATCGTCGTTATGGCAGCAACCCAGTCCCCCTCGAGATCCTGATCGAGTTGCCTGAGGCCGAGGATGTCAAGGCTCTGGATCTTGGCGTGTTCCCCTGAGTTCCAAAAATGTTGCATACGATCGACCCTACGGCATCGACGCGACCAGCAATGGCGAACGTTGCCACACTAGACGAGCCCGTTCGCCGTCCGAGTCTCAGAGCTAAGCATGGCTTGCCTGCCTGCCTGCCGCCGGTCGGAGGCTCGCGAGCACCCCGAATACCTCGCCGGCCGCGCTCACTTGCCTGCCCCATGGTAGGACGTCATCGACCTCACTTGGGAGGACATCGACATGGCCGGCGGCGTCATCCGGCTCTCGCCCGCGCGCTCGAAGACGTTGGTGAGGCGGATTCTCCGCGCACGGCCAAGCTCATGTCATGTGCATCGTACTCCGGCGCCCGCCCGCACCGGCCACGGTGCCCGTGGTCGAGCTCTGGGACAGTCTGGCGCCAGGGGAGATTTCGGTACCCGACTGGCAGCGGGACCTGATTCGTGACCGCTTGGCGGCGCTGGAGGACGTCCTTCCGGAGGAGCGTTCGGTGCCCTGGGAAGTGGTCCGCAAGCGCCTCTTCTCCGACAGGACTGGCGGCAGGTAGACGGCGAAAGGATTCGTGCCCGGAGCCGCGTGAGCGGCGCAGCGCCTGAGTCCCTGCCTTCCCGCCAAACGGAGTGAATACGGAGTATTGGCGGTGAGGCAGACCGCCATGCTTTGGGTGACACCACGTGTCCGTCCTTGTCCGTCCTTGTCCGTAAATGCCATTGAATACTGCCAGTTAGTATGCTTTCCGGTATCCGGACGGTGTCTCCTGCTGTCCGATAGAATCTGTTTGTGTCCGCCGTGTAATGGTGGTAATATTGGGGGGGGGCGAGATATGGGGCTCCAGAGAAAGCCGCCCACGACCAAGCGCCGCGGACGTCATCCGGTCAGCGACCTCTCGGCCAAGTTCGTATCGACGATCGACAAGGCAGGAAAGTACTGGGACGGCAACGGTCTCATCCTCGTAGTCCAGCCGACCGGTAGCAGATCGTGGATCCAGCGGCTCACGATCCGCGGAAGACGCTACGATCTCGGACTCGGCGGCTTCCCGGCCGTGTCGCTCAAGGAAGCGCGTGCTCGGGCCGCGGCCAATTTCGAAACCGTGCGGGCAGGCGGCGACCCGGCGGCCGAGAAGCGCCGCTCCAAGAGCATCCCGAAGTTCTCCGCCGCAGCCGCGAAGGTCGTGGAACAGAAGCGACCCGGCTGGGACAACCCACGACAAGCCAAGCAATGGCAAGCCAGCCTCGAAACGTACGTGTTCCCGTACGTCGGCGAGCGGTCCGTCGCCAGAGTGACCAGCGCGGACGTGCTCGACATCCTCATGCCCATCTGGCATAAGAAACAGGAGACCGCACGACGGGTGCGGGCGCGTATTGGCGCGGTGATGGAATGGGCAGTGGCGATGGATTTCCGCGCCGACAATCCCTGTGATCGACTCAAGACGATGCTTCCGCGGCAGAAGGACGTTAGGAAGCACATGCAGGCGTTGCACCATAGCGGCGTGTCCGCAGCGATCGCGAGGGTGCAGAAATCCCAAGCGTCGAAGTCGACGAAGCTGGCATTCGAGTTCCTGGTGTTGACGGCGGCGCGCTCCGGCGAAGTGCGTGGAGCCAAGTGGGACGAGATCGACCTCGTCAGCGAGGCGTGGCTGATCCCTGCCGAGCGTATGAAGGCCAATCGCGAACATTGCGTCCCGCTGTCTCGGCGTGCAGTGCAGATCCTTGAAATGGCCCGATCCCTGCAAAACGCCAGCGGCTTGGTGTTCCCGAGCCCGCGCAGCCGGGCTCTCTCGGACATGACGCTGTCCAAGCTCCTCAGAGACCAAGGCATCCCGGCGGTGCCACACGGCTTCCGCTCGAGCTTCAGGGACTGGGCCGCCGAGCGGACCAATCATCGGAGGGAGGCGATCGAAGCCGCTCTCGCGCACACGATCCGGAACCCAACAGAAGCAGCGTACGCGCGCACGGACTACTTCGATCTCCGTCGGCCCCTGATGGACGAGTGGGCGACCTATCTCGGCAAGAGCGGCATCGGCGCGGACTAACGCTCCGGCGACCTGCCCTGCGATACGTTTCTGATCACGCGGGAGGTCTAGGGTAGACGACATCCAAGCGACGGCTGTCCGCTGCTCGCGTTGCCAGCGGCCCAACGCCAGCAACCGGCTACCCGCGTTCTCGCTATTCGACATTTAGCGTCCCGGTGCGGGGCGAAGGCCGTCGATCCAACCATCGACATCATCCTCCCGCCAGCGGGGAGCACCGTTGGGAAGGCGCACCGGTGGCGGAAACTTTCCCGCAGCGACCATCTTGTACAGGGTTGATCTCGACACGCGCAGTCTGCGCGCCACTTCGTTGACGTCAAGAAGCCTCATCGTCTGTATCTCCCGCCTCCGCGGCACGCCCGGCCCGCAACACTCGTACGAGCGCCTCTGGATCGTCCCGCTCCATGCGGCGGAGCTCGTTCTTCGCGAGCGCGACCTTTACCGCGTCCGGCGCTTCCTCACTGAGTCGTGCCTCCTCCTTCGCACGCCATTCGGCGACCTCCCGTTTCCGTTGGGGATCGTTGGTCTCGAAGGGCGCCAGGATACGTACCCTCGCCGCCGCGTAGACGTCTCGGTACCACTCGATTAGGGCCTGTTAACACTACTGGACGGTTCGTGATATCGTTGCTGGATGGAGCTCACCGAGACGCAGTACGCACGCATCGAGCCCTGCCTCCCGCGACAGCGTGGCAATGTCAGCATGCCCAATTTGCAGGTGCTCAACGCGATCCTGTACGTCGCCGAGCAGGGGTGCAAGTGGCGAGGGTTGCCGAAGCGCTTTGGGAACTGGCACACGATCTACACCCGTATGAATCGTTGGTCCAAGAACGGGGTGCTCGACCGGGTCTTCGAACACCTGCAACGCGCCCAGTTGATCCGTATCAAGCTGGAGGCGGTGTCGCTGGACAGCACCGTCGTCAAGGTCCATCCCGACGGCACGGGGGCTCGAAAAAAAACAGCCCCCAAGCCATCGGCAAGTCCCGCGGCGGGTGGACCACCAAGATTCATCTGGTTGCCGCGGATGCTCGCACGGCACTGACGTTCGCGCTCTCGCCCGGCCAGGCCCACGACAGCCCGGAAGGCCGAAAGCTCCTGGCCAGCATGGGGCCGCAGGATGCCAATGTGGCCTTGGTGATGGACCGCGCGTACCAGGGCGACGAAACTCGCCAACTGGCGCTGGACCTGGGGTTCACACCCGTGGTGCCGCCGCTCAAGACTCGGACGGACCCGTGGGAGTACGACCGGGAGATGTACAAGCGACGTAACGAGGTCGAGCGTCTGTTCCGCCGGCTGAAGGGCTATCGCCGGATATTCTCCCGATTCGAGAAGCTGGATGTGATGTTCATCGGCTTCATCCACTTCGTGCTCATCTTCGACGCGCTGAGGTAAGTGTTAACAGGCCCTAGTTCGCCGAGGAGCCGCCGACGCTCGGTTGCGAGGTGCACGCGACGTTCCAAGTAGTACGTCTCACCCGGCGGGAGGGTACCCTGCGCCTGCGCCTGCTCCTCCTCCGCCTTCATCCCCGCGCTGAAGACCCGCGACACGTCGTCCCGGATGAGTTCGTCCAGAATCGCGACGTGCCGCCGCTCGATCCGTACGGGGGTCGCTTGCTGGTCAGCCGGCGTCGGCGGCCGACCGGGTTTTTTAGGAGGTTGCTCTACCACTCACACATATTAGTATATTAAAATAATTACCAGCCCTACAATTATCAGCGGTCAACCCGCGGGTCCCTTGAAGGCCTTTGGTCATCGGGATGCTCACCGCCTCCATGAATCGCGTTCCTCCTTGTTTTCCTGGGTGCTCGCGATGGCCGGATCCCCGCGGTCGAGCATGCCGAGGACAAGCACGGCGCTGTGGCAGTCGGCTGGCGGCCGGCGGGGTGCCGGGATGGTCGCCTAGTCCACGCGGCAGACGTGCAAGCCTCCCATGACCGATCTGCTGGCCGGCGAACCCGGGCCAACGACGGCAGACACGCGCACCGTTCCCGCGACGACGGAGACGGTGCCGGTCATCGACGCCTGCGACGTGGCGGACGCCGCCGTCTGGGTCAACGAGTCCGACCCGGAGACGAGCCTCGTCGTTGCGACCAACAAGGTGCTCGGCTTCGTCGTCTACGGGCTCGACGGTGCCGTCGTCTCGACGAGCGACGTTGGCACTGCTGCCCGATGCCCCGATCGCCCCGGACTTCGACGAGAAGCCCTACGGCCTCTACCTGAGTGCCGCGCGGCTCCAGAACGTGGGCGCGCGCATGCGGTCGATCTGCGCGGCGGCCTTCTGGCCGGTGCGCGGGTGCGGCGGCAGGTCGACGAACCGGCGCATCGCCTCGTCGTCGGCGTCGGGGTCGGAGGCGGCCTGGAGGCAGGCGAGCGCGTCGCGGATCTCCGGCCGGTCGTAGAAGCTCTTGTCGCCGGTGACCCGGTACGGGATGCCGGCCCGCTTGAAGGCGGTTTCGAAGGCTCTCGACTGCGCGTTGGTACGGTAGAGGCCTCGGTGGACACGCAAATCCGGCCATTGATGGACACTTGAAAACCGGCCATTTCGGATAGCGGCCCGAGACGTTGACGCCGGTCGGGAACGGGACGTTCCTGCCCGGCATGAGCAACGTCTTGACTGCAGAGAAACGACAACAGGTCCTTGCGCTGGGACGCCTCGGCTGGTCGCTACGGCGGATCGAAGAGGCCACCGGGGTCCGGCGCGAGACCGCCAGCAGCTACCTGAAGGCGGCCGGCCTGACGGTGCGGGGCCGTGGCCGCCCTCCCGCTCGTCCGGCAAAACCGGCCATTTCGTCGGAGGTGTCCACCGACTCTTCGGTGGCACCCGCGGCCGGTACGGGCACGGGTGCCGCCGCCCCCGTGTCCGGGGAGCGCCCCAGGCGAGCGCCGCGGGCGAGCGCCTGCGAACCCTACCGTGAGCTGATCGTCGAAGCGCTTGGCCGGGGGCGCAACGCCATGGCCATCTGGCAGGACCTGGTCGATGACCATGGATTCCCGGCGCGCTATGCGAGCGTGCGGCGCTTCGTCTCGACCGTTCGGCAGCAGCCCACCGTCGAGGCTCGGGTGGTCATCGCCACCGCCCCGGCGGAGGAAGCACAAGTCGACTACGGCGAGGGACCGATGGTCCGTGACCCGGACTCCGGCAAGTACCGGCGGACACGGCTCTTCGTCCTGACCCTGGGCTACTCGCGCAAGGCCGTGCGGCTGCTGGTCCAGCGGTCGAGCGCGCAGATCGGCAGGTCTTCGACAAAGCCCAAGATCTGTACCGCATCGACGCCCGACCACGCCGTCTGCACGAGCTTCGTGCCGGTGTTCTTCCTCTATAGAGCTGGAGCGTGCACCTGTCCGGGTTCGCGTCGGGCGACGTTTTCGTCTTTGCGGGCGTGGTGAGCGTCGTGGGCGATCGTGAGCAAGCAGATCTACACGGTCGACGTTTGCCGGCACGGACTCAGCCGCTGGGCGGTCGGGTGGATTGATCCCACTGGGAGAGGTTGGTCCGATCTTCGGCGGATCGGTCACACGGTCACGGTTGCCGGAACGCCGGTCCTCCAGGGCGGAGACGCTTTCGGCGTGGTCGCCGTGGTCCTGTTTGACGACGCTTGTGACGCCGCACTCCGGACTGGGTCGCTCGATCTCCGAGCGCCAAGGCTACCTGACCTCGTCGAGGAGCGGTGACGGTCGGCTCGACGGGTTCTGCAGTTTCGCTTCCGGTTCCGCGCGTGAACTCTCCCGAGTGCTCTCGCGCGACGGCACCGTAGGCGGCTCGCGAGATCCATGCCGGTCTACGTGGAGGCGAAGGGTTCTGCTCCGGCGGCGGGTATTTGATGTCGGAGGTTGAGAGGAAGCTCTGAATCGGGATGCCGTGCGAGGCGTTTCCTGCCGACATCCGTTAGGTCGGGTTCGCTGATGTCGGCGAACGAGAATGGCAGCCCCCACGCTGTCGACCCTCGCAGCCGGTGGGCATCACGAGCCGGAGGTCGCCCGGCTTGGCAATGAAGGCGTCGCGCCTTGGCAGCGTACGCCAGCGCCATCGGCCTGGCAGGCATTTCGGCGCCGAGACGTCGCGAGTCTGAGCGGCGAACAAGACGGAACCTGGCACGAGAAGACCGTTACGGTCGTCGACTCGATCCAACGGGATCGCCCAGAGGTCCCGTCGAGGCGCGCGGAAGAGTGGAGACAGACATCGCCGCAGCACTGAACGTTGAGCGCTGTAGTCACGCATTCACGCTCGCCGTCGCGATCACGCACCCACGCTTGCCGTCAAACATCTCGTCGTGCCAGGGCAGCGTCATTTTGGGATCCGCAGACGTCAGACAAGTGTGGGAACTTGAACCTCTCGGCTTCTCTGCGGCGCGCCGGGGGTTGTGGATGTGCAGCAAAGACGCGTCGAAGTCGTGCCTCGGCGACAACCTCAAGTTCGTGATCCTGACCGTCGATTCGCGGACGGGAAGTTGCTCGGATTGACGACGGCACCCCACGAACCGCCCCCGGCCACTGCTTCACGATCGTCAACTCGGCGTCCGGGTGGTCGCCGTTTCTCGAGCCAAATTGTGCGGTCGCTGCCGAGATGACTCGCTTATCAGAGTCGATTCTGGCGTCTCAGCGCTGACGGGGCGACACCGCGGAGCGCGCTGATTCGGATCGAGGCCTTCTCTGCCCGCGGTTCGGAGCTGGTCCCCACGGAGGTTCTTGACGGCGCACCGTCGAGGGCTGCACAGGAAGCTACGGGTCGGACCCGAGGCCGGGTGCCAGCCGGACAGCGGGACTCGCCGAGTAGACGCGGTGCGGCCACGGAGGGAACTCTCTGGAAGACCGGTGGCTACCACGTCGCGTGGTGCTCCCAGTATCAACCACAACCGTGTCCCGGTCCACGGTGCTCCGCGAAACCGTCGTCGCGCGCCGGTCGTTTTGTCCAGCCGATTGTCCCAATCCAGACCAAGTTGGCTCCATCGAGTCGCTGTGTCGTACCTGGACAAAGCGCGTCAGTGAGCCAGACTCACGAACTACCGCGTTTGCAGGATCGCCGAGTAGCGAGCCAGCCTCGCGCCGACTCCGGACGAAGAAATGTTCCAAGTTCGAGGCAATCCTGCCTCACGCGCGATCCCTACCAAAGGCCGGTTTGCGAAGCCCCGGGCGGCAGCGGGAAGCGAGCTCAGCCAACCGGTACCGTGGTGGCATCCGCGCTCAGATCCACTGAGGGCGATCTCTCGACGACCGCGTCGACGTCCGCCGCGTCCTAGAATACGAGGTGCATCGTCCTGGATGACAGTGGGACGAAATGCGTCTGAGCCGATCCCGTGTGACCGAGGATGACACGTCGAAAACGAAAAGCGAGCGACCCGAGCGACCGCGCAGCGACCAGTGAAGAACGGCGCTACGCTGCCGACGTTCGGCTCGTCTGCCGGTTCGTCGATCTGCAGTGCATCTCGCTTCGTCTTGTCGGGGACCTCCTGACTGTAGTCGACCGATACGCTGCAAATGAGGAACGAGCGTTTCTCGTGATCGCGACTCTCGGGATCCTGTGGCGAGCGATTCAGTACATCAACAGGCGGATCGAACCACACCATCAGGCGAAACCATGATTCTGTGGGAGTCCGCTTCAGACGATCGAGAAACTGCTGCTAATTCTGCGGCAAACCGCGTTCGAGGGCGGTGGCTTCCGAATGTCATTTTGCGTAAGGAACAGAGTAGGCAGGAATTGTGCATCGTCCTGGCGATCTGGATTGGTCGAGTTCGGTTGAGAGCCGGGCCAACCTGGATACTCCGAGGTCATGGCCGAGGTACGAACATGACGACAAAACGGAAAGACCACATCGTGTCGATGGTGGGTGATAGCGAGCGGATCGGGTCATTGCTGGGCCGGCCAGGACTCATTGCGTAGTCGTCGTTGGTCGATAACCGCCCTGCTGTGCGGTCTCGTAAAAATCACGATTGCTGATGCACTTGGCCGGAGGGCCGACATCGGCATTCCGTGGCTTTGCATTTTCAGATCCACTGAATGCAACTTTTATGAAACGGCGTCCAGCGCCCGTGGAAGCCGGTAGCAGGATTGATCAAATTCGGAAATTCCTGTGGGAGGAGAGCCGGACGCGTTGAAGTCACATCCATTGAGTAGTACGTTGCCGGCGGCCCGGCCGCAGTTCGTGCGCTGAGGGCAAACAGCAGGCTGCTCTTTCTTGATGCTGCTCAACCAGTGTAGGATAGGTAGCCTATTCAGACTGCCCTTCAGGCGGGATGAAGAGCGCACTTATACATCGCTGCGCGATGTGTGCGGGCAAGGCAAGAGAACCTGCGGTTCATGGCGATTTTCCATTTTTTCGCCGATATCATTATTAAGCTGGAAATAAGTATCCTGACCTCGCAGTATGCCGAAATATGAGGAAATCGGGCCGAAATTACCTGTCTGATGTCAGGCAACCAATGACCCTATTAATAAGCGGGCCAAGGGCCACTCTGTGGTGGCTGCCGCAGCCTACAGGGCTGGGGAGCGCATCCTCGAGGAACGGACCGGGCTGGTGCACGACTATCGCCGGCGCTCCGGCGTCGATCACCGCGAGATCTCGGCCCCACGGGGGGCGCCGGGCTGGTGCAAGTGTCGTGCAAAGCTCTGGAATCGCGCAGAGGATGCCGAACGCAGGAAAGACGCCCAGGTCGGCCGTCAGATCGAGTTGGCGCTGCCGCGGGAGCTCAGCGTCAAGCAGCGTCGACGTCTGGTGCGCAGCTTCGTACGAAAGAACTTCACATGTCGCGGGATGGTGGCCGACACTGCGTACCACGATCAGGATGGCGAAAACCCTCACGTGCACGTGCTGCTGACGACGCGTCTTCTGGCAGGCGCCGGGTTCAGCACGAAAAAGCAACGGGCCTGGAACGAGCGAGAGTGTCTGAACACGTGGCGAAGTAGTTGGGCGCGTCACGTGAACGCGTTCCTGCGGCGAGCCGGGTGTCAGGACCGCGTGGACCACAGAACGCTCGATGCGCAGCGCCTCGACGCGGTTGCGGCGGACGATCTCGAACTGGCGACGAAGCTGGATCGAGTCCCGGGGCGTCATTACGGGCGCGCACCAGCGGCGATCCAGGCGCGCGCGGACAGGATTGCGGTCGTCGCCGCAGCGCAGGACGATGCGATCCGAAGTGGCGAAGTAGACCAGCCAGACTACGCGCACGTGAACTACAACGCGGCAGAGTACGAATGCTCCTACAGAATAGAGCAGATTCTCAACGAACGCGAGCAGGAGGCCGAAGACCGGTGGGAGAACAGGGAGGGCGAGCGGGCGGTTCGTAACGCATCTCGGCTGATGGCTCTATTTGCGCAGCCGGGGGAACGTGACATCTACCGTGCCGCAGTTACTGAGATCGGTACGACTTGGCGCCCAACAGCGGGGAAGTTGCCAGAATTGCCGGATTCGCCGATCGTGGACCGGGCTCTCGATGTTGCGGAGTCCCACAGTGACTGCCTCCGACGTCTGCGTGACCTGCTCGAACACACCGCGGGCAAGAACTACTACCGCGGCATCCTCGATGCGCACGGTGATCGATTCACGCTAAAGGACGTAGACGGCGCCATCGACGTTGAGCGAGCTGAAGAGCGGTGGCGCGAGGAGTGCCGGGCGGCAGAGCAAGAGGCACTGCGAGAGCGGGCGCGAATCGAAGCGGAACGCCGGTCAGCGGAGGCACGACGGTTGGCGGAGGAGCAGCGAAAGCGGAAGGAACGCCTGGAAGGGATCGCGTCGGAAGCGGGCGGGCGGGACCTCTACGAGAAGAAGCTGGACGAGTTGGATCCGGGCTGGCGTGTTGGGGGCGAGCCGAAGGTCGCGGCCATCGACACGGCGCTGACGTACGCTGAGACTGAGCTGAAGCGGCGCGCGGAGGTGCGCCAGCAGGTTGCACGACGCGCCAGTCGTGTTGACCGAGTACTCGACATGGCCGGCGGCGATGCGGCCCTTGTTCTGGCGCTCGACCGGGAGAAGGTGAACTGGCGCGAGGCCGGCGCACGTACTCACGATTTCGACAGAGCACTCGACATAGCCGAACGGAGTGCTGCCCACAGGGCGTCGGCCACTCAACACCGGCTCGTTGTCGACGCAGAGAAAACCTTCCCCTCTGCCCGCAGCAATGAATGGTGGGCGGCCAGGGAGGCCTTCTCCAGACACACGGAAACGGACGAGAGAGGTCGAACCGTGGCAGGTCTTCTCTCGGATCGTGCCCGTGTGCAAGAGATCGTTGATGGAGGATCCGATGTCCTGGCATCGTCGAGTGTCGTCGGGCGATTGGTGGAGTGGCTCCGGCAGCAGGTCGAGAAGCTACTTCGCGTGCTGCACTTGGTTGACCGGTCGGCCGATGCGGCCATGGCCGACCTGCCCAAGGCGCGGCCGCGGCCGCGCGTGCACCCCAACCACTGGGCTGCTGCAGTGTCGGACGGGGCGTTGGAGCGGGGGTCTGATGCGGACCCGTTCGTGACGGACGTGTACGCCGAGGTGGGAGAGCGGTTGGAGCGGGAGCCGGTTGTCATTGCCGGAGGCTCCAGCCATCTGGATCGCAAAGCCGCGGCGGAGGCGTATCTGAAGCCCTTGGTCGATGGCGAATTGCGACGGCAAGAGAGGTCGTGGTCGGCATCGAGCGGAACGCCGTGCCCGACGTTGAAGTCGGCCGGTGCGGTTGTCGTCGAGCGCCACCGGAAGAAGGTCGAGGAGGTGATCCTGGTGGCTTGCTACAGGACGGCGGGCCGGCCGGCGAGCGCCGCGGGCCTGGAGCAGCACCGAGATGATGTTCGGAGAGCGGCGGAAGCGGCCATTGCCGGCCTGCCCGGGGCGCAGCCGCGGTGGGAGTTGCGCCCCGACCACTTGGTTCCTGCGATCTCGGGCGGGGAGTTGGAGCCTGGGCCTGATACGGACCCGTTGGTGGCGGACGTGTACGCCGAGATGCGAGACCGGTTGTACCGGGAGCCGGCCTGCATCGCCGGAGGCTCCAGCCATCTGGATCGCAAAGCCGCCGCGGAGGCGTATCTGAAGCCCTTGGTCGATGGCGAATTGCGACGGCAAGGGAGGTCGTGGTCGGCATCGAGCGGAACGCCGTGCCCGACGTTGAAGTCGGCCGGTGCGGTTGTCGTCGAGCGCCACCGGAAGAAGGTCGAGGAGGTGATCCTGGTGGCTTGCTACAGGACGGCGGGCCGGCCGGCGAGCGCCGCGGGCCTGGAGCAGCACCGAGATGATGTTCGGAGAGCGGCGGAAGCGGCCATTGCCGGCCTGCCCGGGGCGCAGCCGCGGTGGGAGTTGCGCCCCGACCACTTGGTTCCTGCGATCTCGGGCGGGGAGTTGGAGCCTGGGCCTGATACGGACCCGTTGGTGGCGGACGTGTACGCCGAGATGCGAGACCGGTTGTACCGGGAGCCGGCCTGCATCGCCGGAGGCTCCAGCCATCTGGATCGCAAAGCCGCCGCGGAGGCGTATCTGAAGCCCTTGGTCGATGGCGAATTGCGACGGCAAGGGAGGTCGTGGTCGGCATCGAGCGGAACGCCGTGCCCGACGTTGAAGTCGGCCGGTGCGGTTGTCGTCGAGCGCCACCGGAAGAAGGTCGAGGAGGTGATCCTGGTGGCTTGCTACAGGACGGCGGGCCGGCCGGCGAGCGCCGCGGGCCTGGAGCAGCACCGAGATGATGTTCGGAGAGCGGCGGAAGCGGCCATTGCCGACCTGCCCAAGACACAGCCGCTGCCGCACTCGCGACCGGACCGTTGGGTTCCTGTGGTTTCGGCCGAGGCGGTGGAGCCGGCGGTCGGTGGGGATCCATTCATGACGGACGTGTACGCCGAGGTGCAGGACCGGCTGGATCGGGAGGCGGCCGCCGACGGCTATGGCCATTGGGATCGCGAGCGCTCCGAAGAGCGCTATCTCGAAGGCCTCCTTGAAGAGACGCTGAAGCAGCAGGCACGAACGTCGGCGTCCGAAATCGAGTCGTCTTACCAAAGACGCGAGGCGGTCCGAGAGCGCCTCCAGCGGGAACACAGGGCCCGACTCCTGAACACCGTCATGGCCGCGTGTCTTGAGCTCCACGGCGATGGTGCGCCTGTGGAGGGTCGATCACGTCGCATCTCAGGGCCGGCGCAGATTGCTGGAGCCACTTCACGAACTGAGCTGCTGGGCTCCACCGCCAACGATGGATCTCCGCTGGATGCTGGCGGCCGCCTGGTCGCAGACCAGTCACGGACGGACGCAGTTGAGGAGGAGGTAGGGGCGCCCCAGTCGCATCAAGCATCGCCGCCGAGTGTGCCGGCTGCCAAGGTGCGAATCGTATTCGAGCGCGATAACGAAATGTTCCGCATCAAGGAAGAAACCGAGCAGGGAACCAGTCGACTGCTGAAGGAGGTACACACCGTACTCGAGGGCCTCAATTGGCTGGCAAGCCAGGGCTTGATCGAGAGCGAGAGCATTCCCGAACGCGAGAAGAAGATCGAAATGGATCTGAGCCGTGAGCGCTCGCGGTGATCGACAGCAAACCGGCCGAGAGCAGCCGAAACAGCCAGTGAGCACGGGCGGCGTGACCTCAGCGATACAACAGACCCGAAACGAGGGAATACCCGTGAGCCGGATCGGAGAACAGACACATGAGCGTGCCCGATGCGGCCGCCGAACGGCTGCACAACCCGTACGTCGACGAGCTGCTGCAATCGCTGAGGCCGCCCGTCCATCCGCTGGTGAACGCGCGGCAGACGCAAGCCCTGATCCGGCGCGCGCGCGACGGCGGGTCCCGGCCTGTGCGAAGAGCCGGACGAAACGACCTGGATCTGGTCGGACCTGCACCTGGGAGACAGAGCGTCGATAACGGCCTTCGACCGGCCGTTCCGGACGCCGCACGAGATGGACCAAGCGATGAGGGACGCCTGGTACGACCTGGTCGACATCGGCGACACGATCATCTGCCTCGGCGACGTCAGCGTCGACGTCAGCGTGCAGGCGACCACCAGGAATGGTGGCCCGGAGGCGCCTGGAGCCGGCTCGTGATCGGCAACCACGACCAAGATCGCGAGGCGCTGCGCGAGGCGGGCTCACGACGCAGTACACCTTGCGCTGTGGGCAACCGACCGACCCGCCGCTGGCTCTGAGCCACGTCCCGCTGCGCCAGATGCCGCCCGGCGCGACTAGGGCCTGTTAACACTATTGGGCGGTTCGTGATATCGTTGGCTGGATGGAGCTCACCGAGACGCAGTACGCACGCATCGAGCCCTGCCTCCCGCGACAGCGTGGCAATGTCAGCATGCCCAATTTGCAGGTGCTCAACGCGATCCTGTACGTCGCCGAGCAGGGGTGCAAGTGGCGAGGGTTGCCGAAGCGCTTTGGGAACTGGCACACGATCTACACCCGTATGAATCGTTGGTCCAAGAACGGGGTGCTCGACCGGGTCTTCGAACACCTGCAACGCGCCCAGTTGATCCGCATCAAGCTGGAGGCGGTGTCGCTGGACAGCACCGTCGTCAAGGTCCGTCCCGACGGCACGGGGGCTCGAAAAAAAACGGCCCCCAAGCCATCGGCAAGTCCCGCGGCGGGTGGACCACCAAGATTCATCTGGTTGCCGCGGATGCTCGCACGGCACTGACGTTCGCGCTCTCGCCCGGCCAGGCCCACGACAGCCCGGAAGGCCGAAAGCTCCTGGCCAGCATGGGGCCGCAGGATGCCAATGTGGCCTTGGTGATGGACCGCGCGTACCAGGGCGACGAAACTCGCCAACTGGCGCTGGACCTGGGGTTCACACCCGTGGTGCCGCCGCTCAAGACTCGGACGGACCCGTGGGAGTACGACCGGGAGATGTACAAGCGACGCAACGAGGTCGAGCGTCTGTTCCGCCGGCTGAAGGGCTATCGCCGGATATTCTCCCGATTCGAGAAGCTGGATGTGATGTTCATCGGCTTCATCCACTTCGTGCTCATCTTCGATGCGCTGAGGTAAGTGTTAACAGGCCCTAACCTCCACGGACACCTCCACGAGGGCACGGAGCCGACCGCCCGCCACATCAACTTGGCGCTCGATCAGCTTGGCTACAGCCCGGCCGGGCTGACCTGGGTGCTGGCCGAAGCGCGGCGGCGGGAGTGGCTTGCGGGGGCCAGCGGGAGCCCCGTCAGGGCCGGGTCCATGAAGTGGCGATCAGCGGGCACTCGCTGCCGACCGGAGTGGGAATCGGGGCGGCACACGAGTACCGTTCGAACTGGTCCGCGCTCGCGGCGGCGACGGGCGACCGCAATCGATTTTCGCGGCTACTGAAGGAATCGCGTCTCCGACAACGCAGAACAGGTGAAGCGGAGGGGCGTAAGCCCAGCCTGGGGGTGATCCGGTTCCGTGTGTCGACCCCTGCGTCCGCGCGGGGTCGAAACCTCACCGGACAAGAGGGCGCGCCGAACCGGATTCTCTACATACCGACCATTGAACCGCCATCGCTGAAACCGACCGCCTCGATGTCGCGCTTGCCGTCCCAGCAGTCAACGCCTCCGCGTCGCATGTCGTGAGACGACCGACTCCCGCGTGAATTTTCGGGACCGCACGCGCTTGCACCGGCTCGAGGGACAAGCCTGCGCTCCGCGACAGCACCCTCTTTTCAAAGCGGAAGCGAAGTCACTGAGAAACCGGCCGCCGGGCGGTCGGATAGCACCACTAACGGGGGAATGACGACAACAACAACGACACAACGGGCAGGAGAACGGACAAAGGAAGGAACGGTCAGAAGCCGCCTTCGGCGGCCGTCGGTGACGCGTCACGGAGGCAGCAGGCTCTATCGTTCCAGTGACTGCCGCGCAGATACCGAGTTGCTGCGTCGCAGTGGGCCGCCTGTTCGTTCGGACACCGGTTCGGTGCTTGGCGGACGCTCGCCGGCGGGCAGCATACGCGTTCACCCGGCGCCCGAAACGCTCCGGACTCGTGCATCCCGGGGGACCGGCACCGGCCTGACGACGACGAAGACCACGACAAGGGAGGCTACAGCAATGACGCTTCGACAAGCCCAGCGTATGCCGGGATTCTGCGCACGCATGGTCAAGCCCTGGACGCCGGAGAGGGATGAGCTCCCGGAGTTGGACAGCGAGTCGCATCGCCGACATCTTGCAGCCCGACGCGCTGGTGCCTTCGGCCAATAGCGCGCACTCGTCAACCGTTCGCCTCGGCGCCCCCGACGGGCGTGCCGCAGCGCGGACGGCGAGGAGGACTCCGATCCACAGCGTTACTGGATCGGTCTTGCCGACGTGCGCCAACTCGAGCACGACCACCACGTCTTTGAGGCGGTGATGCAGGCCACCGAGGATGTGCGAGACCGCGGCGGCCGGATTCGGAGGGTCCGTTTGGAAAGTGAGTTGCGAGGATTGCTGGCGGCTGCAGGCGAGACGGTCCGCCAGCGTGAAGGTCCGGCTGCTGCTGAGCGCGCGAGACGCCAGGAGGCCGTTCGCATTGGCCTGCGTGTCTTCGCCGAAGGAGTGCTGCTGCCCGATGCGCTGGTCGAGATCGAGGACAGCGACGGCACGTGTTCCGTGCGTGCGATCGAGGTGGTGACCGCGAAGTACACCAACGCACAGGTGCGAGAGAAGCAGCAGGCCGGATTCCGCTTGTACGCGGTGCCGGGATTCCGGACAGAGGGTAGGCGCCGGCAATTCGGGCAACGGGACCGAGAGGACCTCTTCCCGTTGTCCTGGGGAAGTGGAAGATGAAGCTGGTCGCGCCGTGGGCGATGGACCCGCGGCGTTGCTCCCCACGCATCGCATCGATCCGTTGCTTACGCGGCGTTGGACGTACAGGCGGATGGTCCTCGAGCCGGCCCGAGAATCAGCCTTGGGGAACGCGGTCCGTTGGTCGGATAGCGCACCATCGGCACTCGTGCTCGGGTCCGCAACTTCCCGCTGGTGCGCTCGAACCTGAAACCACTCCAAGGTCGAACACCGACCGTTACATCGGGTCGAAGGCACGGCGCTCGCCCGTGCATTCATTCGGCGCGCCGGCATTCGGCGCGCCGAGGCCAGATCGCGCCTCGTCGGCCATGCGAACGCCGCTCCGGCAGGGGTGTTTGGTCCTCCAGAGGGCGAGGCAGACGCCGGCTTCGAGGACGGTCGGGTGGTGATCGGCAGCGCAACGCGCTCGCACCGGGTCGACGGACCGAGCCTCCCGCCCTCCGTCGGCCTCGCTTCAAGCGGACGCGACAGTCACTGAAGACCGGCCGCCGGGCGGCGGGACAGGACTACCAACGGGGAAATGACGACAAGAACGACGGAACAGCAGGAGAACGGACGAAGGAAGAGAGGGTCAAGAGCCGCCTTCGGCGGCCGTCGGTGATATGCCGCCGAAGCAGCCGGCCCGTTCCGTTCCGGTGACTGCCGGCGCGTAGGCAGCGAGCTGCTCCGCCACTGGGCTCTGTTCGTTCGTACGCGAGTTGGGCGTCGGGCGGACGCTTGGCGGCCGGCAGACGTATTCCAGACTGGGTCCATTCCCCGCTCCGGAGGGGCTGTCGTTGCCTCGAGGACGTACGTTCCGGCCAGCTACGTACCGGGCGAGGGCGCATGCAGCTGGTCACGCGCCACCGGCGGCGAGACCGAGCCGGAGGCGAAGGCGCCGCCGGACGTCCGGCCCCCGAAGATGAGCGGCGGGCGCAGCGCGCCGAGCGCGCAGGCCGCGCAGGCGCAGGAGACCGGCATCCCGATGGCGGTCGGCGAGGAGCTCGAGGGCATGCGCACCGAGATCGTCCGCGCGGGCCTCGCGCTCGACCACGAGTTCGAGGCCACGGTCGCGCGGCTCAAGCCCGACTCCGCCGCGCTGATCCGGCCGCGCGCCGACCAGCTGTGGAAGCGCGTGCCCAAGGAGCGGACGCTGAAGGTCGCCGCCGCAGTGTTCGGCGAGGAGTGGGCCGAGCGGCACGCGAAGCTCAAGCGCCCGGCCCTGGCCGAGGCGGTCGAGGCCGCCTTCGCGGGGACCGGCCCGTCGGTGGACGAGGAGGAGGGGCGGCAGCGTGCCGCCGAGTGGACGCTGCCCGGGTTCGCGGCCTTCGACACGCGGCGGCTCGGCGACGAGCCCGGCGGGCGCGGCGGGCGCAAGGGGGCCGGTCGCAGGAACGCCGGGAAGAAGAAGGCGGCCGTGGCGAAGAAGAAGGCGGCAAAGGCCGCCGACGAGCCGCATGGAGCCGAGGTGACCGAGGCCCGCGGGACCGCGGAAACGGGGACCGCCGCAGCCTGAAAGCAGGCCGCGGCACGCGGCGGGCGGCGCTGCCGCCCGCCGGAAGGGAGACGCAAGGATGGACGAACGCCACGAGAGCGACACGCAAACCGAGTCCTGCCGCCAGTGCGGCGACACCGGCTGGATGATCGAAGCCGACCGCGGGACCCCGCGGGCGCAGCGGTGCGAGTGCTGGGCCGTGCGCCAGGCGGCCGCGATGTTAGAGGCCGCGGGCATCCCGGAACGGTATGCAAACTGCAGCTTCGGCAACTTCACGGTCTACGACAACGGCTACCACGAGGCGGCAATCCGGGGCGCGCGCCAGTTTGCCGTCGACTTCCCCGTGGTGAAGAAGGGCCTGCTGTTCATCGGCAGGCCCGGGGTCGGGAAAACCCACCTGGCCGTGGCGACGCTGCGCGCGGCAATGGCGGAATCAAACCTGCAGGGCGCGTTCGAGGACACGCGCCAGCTGTTGGCATCGCTACGGCACGGCTACGAGCAGAAGAGCAGAGACGAGGCGAAGGTCTACGAACGGATCATCGACGCCGAACTGCTCGTGCTCGACGACATCGGCGCCGAGCGCCGAACCGCGTGGGCCGAGGACACGCTCGACAGGCTCGAGACGATCGTGATCGAGCGGTACAACGCGAAGCGTCCGACGATCTTCACCACGAACTACTTCGACAACGACGATGCGATAGAAGGGCTGCGGGTCCGGATCGGCAGCCGCCTGCTGTCGCGGCTGCACGAGATGTGCCACTGGTACGAGCTGTACGGCCCGGACTATCGCACGCTCGGGTCAACCCGCCAGCGAAGGTGATCGCAGACGCCGCCAAGCGCATGGGGCTCTACAAGGAATGAGCGCGGCGGCCGCTCGGACGCCCAGTCCCGGAACGACGACCGGAAGCCATGCGGAACTGCCCCGACCCCCAACTGCTCGAGCAGCTTCGAGAGCCTCGCATCGGCGAGTTGCTTGCCGGGCGCGCTGGGAAAGACCAGCCCGGCGGACTGCGCCGGCGTCGAGCCTGTGCGCAGGCGCTCGGTCGCATGCAGGACCTCTATCGCGCGGGCGCTCCGCGGTACCCGGTGCTCGCGAGTCGCCTTCATCCGCGCCGCCGGGATCGTCCACGCCGCCTCGCCGAAGTCGATCTCCTCCCACCGCGCGCTCCGCGCTTCCCCGGGTCTGACCGCCGTCAGCACCAGAATCTCGAACGCCGCCTTGATACGGCCCGTCCGGAGCCCGACGCGCGTACCGTCTCGATGGCCGCGGCCACGCCCTTGTGGGGCAGGGCCAGCCGGTGCGTCACGATGTCGTTCTGCGGATGTCGTTCTGCGGACCGAGCAGCGCAGCACGCGGTCGCAGGAATTGTCGTTTCGCAGGTTCATCGCAATGACCCACCCCAGCACGCCCCGGATGCGCTGGTGCACCGCGCTGGCCGTCTCTGCCTTCACGTGCCAGGTGGGCCCTTGGATCTCCAGCATGTCGGCGGTGTTGACCTCAGAGACCAGCCGCCGGGCCGACACGGGGGAAGGCATAGCGTTCGAGGTTGGGATCCAGTTCTGCGCATACCACCGGTCGCGCGAGCCCTCACGCTTCTGTTCGAGCACGCGCTCGCTGTTCTCGGCGAGAGTCGGAACGCCCGCCGCGCGGCGCTCCTCCGAAAGCGGGTCGCCACCGGACCGCGCCAGCTTCCGGTTGGCGAGGTCTGTTCGCGGGCCGCGGCGAGCGAGACGAGTCCGGCCGCGCCGACGGACGGGATCGAGCGGGGCCGCTCGGCGCGAACGGCGCCAAGCGGGTGCGCCACCGGGCCGAGGGCCTGGGACGCGACGAGCACAACGGGAACGAAGACGACAATGACGGCGCTCCCCCGATCGATCTCATTGACGGACCCTTGCTTGCCGACAAGCTAAAGGAACTGAAGCTCGGCGTAAGGACTCACATGGTCGAAGACGTCGAAGTAGTGGACGAGTGGTTCAGAACGATTTGAGCCGCCCGCAGAGGGAAGCACGCGCAACGTCGCTCGGCGCACAAGTGAACAGAACGACTCGTTATCAGACTCCCACGTCACCGCGCCGGCCCCGTGCTGCGGTCCCGTGATGCCGGCTGCGGCGTCGGGACCGGCGCCGGTCGAGGCGGCGGCGCCGGGGCCGGCTTCGCCTCGTAGCGCCAGGTCTGGCCTTCAGTGGTGTCGAATTCGAGACGGTAACCGGCCTTGTCGAACACCTCCGACAGCACGGACCGGAGCACAGTGACGCCGGCCAAGCGCTCGAGCAGCTTGTTCAGGACGTTCTGCTGAAGGTGGTGGAGGCCGTTCGCGCGCTTGGCCTCGTTGTCACGAGCCGTCTTCGTGGCCGCGAGATCCTTCTGAACCCCGTCGAGCTGGACCCGATGCTGGCGCTGAACGTTCTCACCCTGGACCCGGTGCTGGCGTTGGACTTCCTCGAGCTGGACCCGGTGGTCCGCCGCGGCCGCTTCCCGCCCGGCGGCCTCGCCATCGGCATGCGCGCTCCGACGTTCCTCCTCGATGCGATCCTTCACGCCGGCAACGCGGTCTATCGGCTGATGCACGGCCGTCGATCCCCGCTCGCCGCGCGAGCTGGGCCGAACTTCGATCCCACTTCCAGATGGTACCGCTCCTGCAGCGCGCCCAGGCCGAACGCGGCGGCGGATTCACGCCGGTCGGCGGACGCAAGGCAAGGCAGCAAGCAGCAAGCAGCAAGCAGCAAGCAGCAAGCGACAGTGTCAGACTGGCGCTGCATGTGCCCCGAACCCAGCTTTGACGGGCCGGCCTATGAGTTCAACGGGTCTACGCTCCGACACTGCAACGGGTGCGGCAAGACATGGAAAGAGACCACAGACGAAAACCCACGAGCCTGACGCGCGGAGTCACGTGGTCGACCTGTCCGCGGCGCCGCCTCGCCGCCGCGTGGAAACGGGCTTATACCGGGAGGCACCTGAAGGAGAACTCAATGACTGACACCAACCCGCTCAAGCCCGGCTTCTGGATGACAGACGAAGCCCGTGGACACTCCGAACGCTTCCGCGCGATGACACGTGACACGCTGACCATGCTCATCCAGCACGCCGAACAGCTACGCGACCATGGCGTACTCGAAGCGCTCCACGACGCGCTCAACCGCATCAAGGCCGAGGGACGACGATGACCGAAGACGAACGGCGCGAGCGCATCGAGGCCACGGCGTCCCGGATGATATTAATAACGGAGCTGCTCGAGCGGGCCGCGAACGGCGAGGCCCTGCCCGTCCAGGGCGCTTTCGTCGTGCGGATCCGCGCCCTGGCCGAAGAGATTGGCGACGCGGACTCCATCACCATCGAGGCGCGCGACATGGCCCTGTTCAAGGACTTGGCCGCGCAGATGGTCTTGGCGAGCGCCGCGGCCTCCATCGACGGTGACGCGGCCGACGGCGCCGGCAGCTCCGCCTAGTTTCCGTCTAGGTTGACGCGCTCGAACTCATCGTCCAGGTTGCGCGGCACTTCCCCCTCATCATCGAGGTTCTGCGGAAGCGGATCCTCCAGCGGTGGAGGCGGTGGCGGATCCAGCGTCAGCGGCAATTCGTCTTGATGCGTGTCTGGCATGACCGGAAACGATACCAGAGCCGCCCGCCCGGGCATTCGGCTTGGTCGAGCACCCAGGCGATCTTCCCGCTAGGATGGGATGGTCCGGATGATGTCGTTCCAGACCGGGCTACCGAGCTCCGGGGTTGGTCAACGACGAGCGAGGGCTGGACGATGGAATACCACAGTGTCCGAGACCGGCGTGTGGTTCCTGACAACGCGACGCAGGAGCGAACGGCACGCAGGCTGATGGTGGTGCGGCTCCGGGTGGAGATCACCAAGCGCGAGGCGGCGCAGCCTTCAGACCCGCGGATCGGGGAAGCACGGCGGGAGCTTCGTGCGCTGACCCGCAGTGGCTCGTCCACGTCTGCCGGACCTGGTTGAGTGGGACCGTGATTGCGGGGGCCATCGCCGAAAACGGCGCCCGGCGCGCCAGAAGCGGCGCGGCCCGATCACAGAACGCTGGTCCGGTCGATCATTTGCCTGGGGCTCAGCCGTCGCGGTTCGTCGCTTCCTCGAGGTACTTGACCGCCGCCTGCATCTCGTCGGCGTCCCACGCTGGCCAGTCGTCGTGGGCGGGCAACCCCGATACTCCGACCTTGCGGCCGGCGGCGACCAGCCCGACGACCGCACCCTGCGAACCGTAGTGGTCGCACAAGGCCAGGAACAGCATCGTCTTGCTGACCGATGGCAGCTGGTCTTCCATCCCCTCTCGCCTCGGTATCGACCGCGGCCGACGTGTCCAGCAGCGCCTGGTCGAACTTGCAACTCGCGTTCCTCGGACTGACGGCCGATCATGTCCGCATCACCGACGGGGCGGTCGAGGTCGTCATCCGCGGCTAAACCCGCGAGACGCGGGTCTGGCGGGGGCTGTCGGCGCGATGTTCGCCAAGGTAGAGTGCGCCGCCGAGCCGAGGGGCACGAGCACGATGAGCACGAAGGGAACGATGAACACGAAGGGGACGAAGAAGAACAAGGAGAGCACGATGAACAGGAAGGGAACGAAGCGGCATTCGCAGCAGGCGCGGTCGAACGAGGATCTGGTGCGCAGGTTCGTCGACAACTGCCGCCGCACGCGACGCCGGACGCCGGATCGAAGCCCGCATCGCCGAGCAGGCGTCTTCACAGAACTCGCCGCACAGAACGCACGGCTGATTCTTCCCCCGTCGACGTAGATTGCGCATCGCAAGGTGCCGCCCTGGTCACCCGTCACGCGATTGTCAGGGCAACCGAGACCGGGGCGCGCCATCCCGCGTGCGGCCCACACGCGGGGGGAAGTGGGGGAGAACACATCCGACCGCAACATCGAGCCGGAGGGCAGGCCGTTCCGGGCGCCCGGATCAGCACGTCCGCGTCACCGCATGACCGCGCCCGCTTCCCACCGCTTCGACGCGAAGGACGGGCACCCGCAACGCCGCTCGTTTTCGAATGAACGCGGCGACCCTCAGTTAGAGATCGGCCGCAGTCGGCCGGCCGGACTACCGACGAGGGAATGACGAGAAGAACACGAAAGACGAAGAGGGGAACGTACGGATCGGGGTCGTGCTTCGCCAACCAGTCGAAACAGAAGGAGGAGGAACATGCAGACGACAGAGAAGACAACGGACCTCGTAACCAGGGCGCGGGCCGAGACACTCGCGCGAGTAATACACGGCCAGACAGCCGGCGGGGACGCACGCCCGGCAATCAAGCAGGCTAAGCGCGTGGCGCAGGCGGTACGGACCGACAGGCAGCGAGCGATTCTGTGGTCGCACCAGGCTCTGAACCACGAGGCGGTGACGTGGGAGATTCTGATTGTCCTCGGAGTCGACCAGCTGGTGGTCGACGCTGCCGACACCCTGGGCAGACGGTGCCGGGAGACCGTGCTGGACTATGCGAAGCGAGTCGCGGCTTGCGACGACACCGACGTGCTTGCCGTAGCCGTCGCTTTGATCGACAACCAGATCGAAGTGGGGGTCGAGCAGCCGGACGGCACTCTGGCGGCGTACAAGAAGGCACGCCGTGTGTTGAAGCGCGCCGCCGCCCTCGCGAACCAGCAGCCCGGAGCCACCTCGCCAGCTGGCGAGGTGGCCGACGACCGCCCTACGGAGCCGGCCCTGCGCACCGCGGTTATGACGTTGATGGAACACACCAAGGGCGCGGAGAACGCGATGTTTCGGATTATGGAACGGCTGCATCATCACGGGGAGAACTGGCAGATCAGCGGGAACGATATGCAACTGGTCCTCGGCAACGTGCACGACGTGATGCTGGTCGTGGCGCTGTTGTTCATCGAGCTGACCGCGGACGGGAACGAGAAGACGTCCGCTGAGGACCAAAGGAGGCTGGTTAAGACCAAGAACATTAGGGAAGGCATGGAGATGAGCGTGGGAACGATCGCACGTCGACTGCGAGACTTGTCTTCGTTTACTGGGTGATTCGTCAATAAACACGGGCATGTAGTGTGCCGGGAACGTCGAAGCCCGAGCGACGACGAGGTTCCTTTGGTGGAGTTGCATTTCACGCGGGATGCCGCCGTGGCCCGCCGTGGCGCACTGTTGCCCTGTCGCAAGGGAAGGCTAGGCAGGGGGGAGAGTTCCCGGTTGTCGGTCTCAGGCGTCCGGCGGCGGGGCGCGGTTCAGCATGTGCGAGGTGACCATCCGGACGTCCTGCTTGACGTCCCGGATGTCCTGCTTCACGTCGTCGATGTTCTTCGTGATGCCGGCGTGCGCTTCCCGGTTCTCGGAGCGCACGTCATCTATGCGCCGGTACCGTTCACGAGCGCGTTACATCACGCCGGCGAGCGCAATTCCGGGGATCTGGAACACGGATTCCGGCGAAGTGGAATGCTCATCGTCGGAGCGTAGCGACGTTGCTCGGTCAGTTCCCTGCCATGGTTGTCGCAACGGATCTTCGAGATCCTACTCGTGATGTCGTGGTCGAGAGCAAGGACAAGGTTGCCTGTGGAGCCTGTGGGCGCCGTCTGCGGCGTCCAAGGTGTTGTGAAACGCTCCTTCTGCACTGCGTCAGTCGACGCCGAGGGTATCGCGCGCGTTTTCCACAGCACCGGCAGGGTCCACAGGCCGGCTCGAGCCCGGCGGGAGCGTCGCGGGTGTCGCGGACGTGATCGTGCTCGGTGCTCGGTGCTCGGTGCTCGGTGCTCGGTGCTCGGTGCTCGGTGCTCGGTGCTCGGTGCTCGGTGCGATGTCGTTGCCGGTCGCGTGCTCATGTCGTCTCCTTTCTCGTATCAACCTCAAACAACGAAGGGACGAAACAGAAACGGAAACGACAAACAAGAACGGACGAAGGAAGGACGGAAGGATGAAGGACGGAGGACGGAAAAACAAACACGAGCCCAACAAAGGATTTCAGCCTGCAGGTCGCCGGTGCGGCCAACAGATCGAGGACGATGCCGACTAGCTGGGATCCCGCTGGAAACTCTGCCTCCGAACATCGTCATCGTTGTCGCGACTCAGGAGAACGTCGCGAGACCACTACCAGGCGAGGGCACACACGACGTGGCAGGCGTTCGACTCTGGTGGAAGCGAACCGGGGTAGAGCACTGGATCGGGGTCGTGCCTTCACAAGCAGTCGAAACAGAAGGAGGAGGAACATGCAGACGACAAGGGACTCGGTAACCGCGTTACAGGCCGCGATACTCGCGCGACTGATACACGGCGAGGCCGCACGCGCGATGATCGAGCAGGCTGAGCGCGTGGCGCAGGCAGTAGAGACCGACAGGCAGCAGGTGATTCTGTGGTTGCACCAGACTCTGAACCACGAGACGGTGACGTGCATGATTCTGATGGCACTCGGATTCGACAGGTTGGTGGTCGACGCTGCCGACACCCTGAGCATACGGTACCGGGAGAGCGTGCGGGACTATGCGAAGCGAATCGCGGCTTGCGACGACACCGACGTGCTTGCCGTAGCCGTCGCTTTGATCGAGAACCAGATCAAAGAGGGGGTCGAGCACCAGGACGGCACGCTGGCGGCGTGGAAGAAGGCACGCCGTGTGCTGAAGCGCGCCACCGACGCCCTGGCGAACCAGCAGCCCGGATACACGCCGCCGGCTGGCGGGGTGGCCGACAACCGCCCGACGGCGCCGGCCCTGCGCAGCGCGTTGATGAAGTTGACCGACCACACCAACGGCGCGCAGGAAGCGATGATGCAAATGATGCGTGGCCCGGGCAACGTGCCCTGGGAGGTTAGCGAGCGCCTGTCGCCGGACGATCTTGAACTGCTCATCGGCAGCCTGCACGCCCTGATGCAGGTGGTGGCGCTGTTGGTCATCGACGTGACTGCGCGGGAGAACGAGGACACGTACGAGGACAGAATGACGCTGGCGGAGTCCCGGACGGACGGGGTAAGCCTGATGCAAGGCATGGCGACGATCGCGCGCACGATCGCACGTCGAGTGCGAGACTTCAACGAGGGGCACCGTGGCGAGGAACTTGAGAATGGGAAGGTGCACTGAGATCCCAGGCCGGAGTGGCGCCGGCGACCCCATCTCGGGGCGGCCGGTGATAGGCTGATCCGAGGCGCCGCGGCGGCCGCCGCGGCGCGCCACAATCACGGTTCCAGGCAGAGACCCCACAAACATTGGCCCGATCAAGTTGAGCGAACGGGCATTATTGGACACGGAGGCCCTCCGCGACCTGTGGGAGCTCGATCTCGAGCTCGAAGCCGCCCGGGCCGGCGGCGCCGAGACGCTGCCGGCCCGGGCGGGGCCGCTGTGACAGAATTCGGCGCATTGCGCCGGTAGCGAAACTGATTTCCCCGGCCGGAGGCGGTCGGCGGCGTGTAGTGGATGTTCGTGTGTTTCGGGGACCGGCGCGATCCTGTGGCGGATCGCATCGAAGGAAGCAGGTCACGATGTCGAAGAGCGGAATTCTGGACGCGCTAGGGAACGAGGAGCGCTCGCTCAAGAGCCAGCTCGTTGCCATACAGCGCGCGATCGAGGCGATCGAGGGAAACGTCCCGCCGGCCGTCGGGCGCGGCAGGAAGAAGGCGGCCAAGGCGGTCGGCAGCCAGAAGCGCACGATGAGCGACGAGCAGCGCAGGGCCGTCGCCGAGCGGATGCGCAAGTACTGGGCATCGCGGCGAGAGGCCAAGGCGCAGGAGCAAGAGCCGCAGGAGTGACGCGGCGTGCGCCGGCTGGTCCTGGCCGCGGTGGCCCGAGTCAGCCTCGACAACGAGCGCTGACGCCGATCACCGAGCCGGAACCGCATGGTCTCCGGCCTTGACGGCGGCGTCTCCGCTGGCCCTGCCCGCGGCATGCGGTCGAGAACGTGGCGAAGGTCTCACACGTATAGTTCCATTCGGGATGCTCACCGAGCAGCAGCTCGCGGTCCTCCGCTCGGAGCCGGGGTCCAACCGCGTGGCGAAGGCAATGGCGCTGACCGGAGTCACGCAGGTGACCGTCGCGAAGGCGCTCGGACTGACGCAGCCCTACGTCAGCGATGTCACCCGCGGGCGGTATCGCACCATTACCGTCGAGAACGCCTGGAAGTTCGCCGCCTACTTCGGTTGCCGTATCGAGGATCTGTTCCCGTGACCCCGCCGACCGTCGGATTGAACGAGGACGGACCCTTGAGGCGCCCGCTCCCCGGCCGTCTTGAGTCTCACGACGCCGACCCCGGCCTGGACCGGCGGGACAGACCGCGAGAAACCCGCTGGGATCGAACCCGGGAGCGTCTCTGCCGTCGCCGTCCACGTGTTCGATCGTTGTCCGAGAGGCGGGGCTGCATGGTATGGCGATCGATGCAGGTCGCGGTCGCGGCCGCTGTCGTGGTCTTGCGGCCGGCATCGGCATAAGCCTGCGCACGCGGGAGCGGAGCGGACGATCGGCCGGCACCCTGGTGGGTACGGTCGTCGGCATGGTCGCAGCCTTGCTTGCCGGGCTCATTCCGAGTTGCCCAATCGGCTCGTTCCTGGTGCTCGCCGTCGGCCTAGGGCGTGTTAACACTATTGGCCGGATCGTGGTATCGTTCCTGGATGGAGCTCACCGAAACGCAGTACGCACCCATCGCGTCCTGTCTCCCGCGACAGCGTGGCAATGTCAGCATGCCCAATCTGCAGGTGCTCAACGCGATCCTGTACGTCGCCGAGCAGGGGTGCAAGTGGCGAGGGTTGCCGAGGCGCTTTGGGAACTGGCACACGATCTACACCCGCATGAATCGTTGGTCCAAGAACGGGGTGCTCGACCGGGTCTTCGAACACCTGCAACGCGCCCAGTTGATCCGCATCAAGTTGGAGGCGGTGTCGCTGGACAGCACCATCGTCAAGGTCCATCCCGACGGCACGGGGGCTCGAAAAAAAACGGCCCCCAAGCCATCGGCAAATCCCGCGGCGGGTGGACCACCAAGATTCATCTGGTTGCCGCGGATGCTCGAATGGCATTGACGTTTGCGCTCTCGCCCGGCCAAGCCCACGACGGCCCGGAGGGCCGGAAGCTCCTGACCAGCCTGGGGCCGCAAGATGCCGAATTGGCCTTGGTGATGGACCGCGCGTACCAGGGCGACGAAACCCGCCAACTGGCGCTGGACCTCGGATTCACACCAGTGGTGCCGCCGATCAAGACCCGGACGGACCCGTGGGAGTACGACCGGGAGGGCCGACACGATCATTTGCGGTGGCGACATCGCACTGGCCGGCGCACTCAAGCGCGAGCGCCTGACACGGGTGCGGGCAATGCCGGGACGGAAGCTTCTGGTACGCGGGAACCACGACTTCGGAAAGAACGGACGCCCGGCCGACACGGGAAGTGATGCAACCTGGATGGCCCTGGTCATCACCGGCAACCCCACGCTCCTGGTAACGCATATCGCGATGAACGAGGTGCCCGACGGAACGGTGAACCTGTACGGACACGTGCACAACAACGAGCCGTTGCGGGAGGGACCGTACGTGAACATCTGCGTCGAGCACACCCAGTACCGGCCGCTCCCGCTCGTCGCCGTGCGACGGCTGGCCCTCGCACGGCTCGACGACCCGCGGCCGCGGGCGGCGACGACGGCAGAGGAAATCCGTTGCCTGGGCAAGTAGTCGACCACAAGCGGGAAGAGGCGGAACAGGAAAGACCAGGGAATAGGGACTGCAGAGACGCGAGTTCCCGGCACAGGATTCCGTCGACGGTTGTCAACGGTCATGAAGATCCGCTGGTAACGACCACCGAGCCGTCGGTCGAGTATCTGAGAAGTCGGCCGCGTCCAAGCCGGTCTGGGGCGGCTTCCGAATCGCCTCGTGTCGGTGTGGACTATCTCGCTCGGCATGTTCGGAGCCGGGCGCCCTACTGATGGCGCCGCCGAGCGGACGCACCGTGCAATCCTCGGATGCGGAGCCCGGTGGTTCTGGGCGTGCGCGCCATCCCTTCCCGCGCGTACGGTGTACACGGCCCGCGTCCTGATGTCTGACCCGGGGCCATCCCCGCTCCGGAAGGGCTGTCGTTGCCTCGAGGACGTACGCGCTGCGGCCAGCGACGCACCGGGCGAGGGCGCATGCAGCTGGTAACGCGCCACCGGCGGCGAGACCGAGCCGGAGGCGGAGGCGCCGCCGGACGTCCGGCCCCCGATGATGAGCGGCGGGCGCAGCGCGCCGAGCGCGCAGGCCGCGCAGGCGCAGGAGACCGGCATCCCGAGGGCGGTCGGCGAGGAGCTCGAGTGCATGCGCACCGAGATCGTCCGCGCGGGCCTCGCGCTCGACCACGAGGCCGCCATCGACCTGCTGACCTTCTCGCTGGCGGCGCAGCTAGTCGGCCGCGGGTTCGGCGCCAGCGACGCGCTCGACATCAACGCGAGCGAGGGACAGCGCCGGCCATACAAGCACCGCGGCGACGCCGCCTGGCTCGAGACCAGCCCGGGCGAGGCGCTGGCCGACCGGATCGAGGTGCCGACGGCGTGGATGAACGAGCGTAGCGACAAGAAGCGCTGGGAGGCGTTCGCGGCGCTCGAGCCCGCCGAGCGGCGGGCGATCCACGCCAAGGCGGTGGCCATGACGCTGAAGCCGCGCCTGGCCTACTCGACCTTGAAGAACCACGAGTTCGAGGCCACGGTCGCGCGGCTCAAGCCCGACTTCGCCGCGCTGATCCGGCCGCGCGCCGACCAGCTGTGGAAGCGCGTGCCCAAGGAGCGAACGCTGAAGGTCGCCGCCGCGGTGTTCGGCGAGGAGTGGGCCGAGCGGCACGCGAAGCTCAAGCGCCCGGCCCTGGCCGAGGCGGTCGAGGCCGCCTTCGCGGGGACCCGACCCGTCGGTGGACGAGGAGGGGCGGCAGCGTGCCGCCGAGTGGACGCTGCCCGGGTTCGCGGCCTTCGACACGCGGCGGCTCGGCGACGAGCCCGGCGGGCGCGGCGGGCGCAAGGGGGCCGGTCGCAGGAACGCCGGGAAGAAGAAGAAGGCGGCCGTGGCGAAGAAGAAGGCGGTAAAGGCCGCCGACGAGCCGCATGGAGCCGAGGTGACCGAGGCCCGCGGGACCGCGGAAACGGGGACCGCCGCAGCCTGAAGCAGGCCGCGGCACGCGGCGGGCGGCGCTGCCGCCCGCCGGAAGGGAGACGCAACGATGGACGAACGCCACGAGAGCGACACGCAAACCGAGTCCTGCCGCCAGTGCGGCGACACCGGGTGGATGATCGAAGCCGACCGCGGGACCCGGTGGGCGCAGCGGTGCGAGTGCTGGGCCGTGCGCCAGGCGGCCGCGATGTTAGAGGCCGCGGGCATCCCGGAACGGTATGCAGACTGCAGCTTCGACAACTTCACGGTCTACGACAACGGCTACCTCGATGCGGCAATCCGGCGCGCGCGCCAGTTTGCCGTCGACTTCCCCGTGGTGAAGAAGGGCCTGCTGTTCATCGGCAGGCCCGGGGTCGGGAAAACCCACCTGGCCGTGGCGACGCTGCGCGCGGCAATGGCGGAATCAAACCTGCAGGGCGCGTTCGAGGACACGCGGCGGCTACTGGCATCGCTACGGCACGGCTACGAGCAGAAGAGCAGGGACGAGGCGAAGGTCTACGAACGGATCATCGCCGCCGAGCTGCTCGTGCTCGACGACATCGGCGCCGAGCGCCGAACCGCGTGGGTCGAGGACACGCTCGACAGGCTTGAGACGATCGTGATCGAGCGGTACAACGCGAAGCGACCGACGATCTTCACCACGAACTACTTCGACAACGACGATGCGATAGAAGGGCTGCGGGTCCGGATCGGCAGCCGCCTGCTGTCGCGGCTGCACGAGATGTGCCACTGGTACGAGCTGTACGGCCCGGACTACCGCACGCTCGGGTGCAACCCGCCAGCGAAGGTGATCGAAGACGCCGCCAGGCGCATGGGGCTCTACAAGGAATGAGCGCGGCGGCAGCCAACGGAACGGCAGTAGCCTCAGAGACCGAAACATGAAGAAAACAGCCAACGGTACGAGTCCGGGACTGGCCTTCGCGAGGCGCAAGACAAGGAGGAAACGACTCGTTCGACGAGTTCGAGTGGGAGAAGCGCAGCGCGCGCATCACCAGCGCCGCCGGCGTTCGAGAAGCTGGTTAGAGGTGATCACCTGCTCGTAAGGGCGGACTACCGGGAGGAGTCTTACGGAATCCGACGAGAGGCCTTTGCTCAGCAGGTACCTCCGCGTCGTCTCAAGGAAGCTGCTCGCGCGCGTGCATCCCTGGCGCGCTTCTGTTTCTGTTCCTTCGGTGAGCGGTACGTACTCCGCTTCCGCCCGCTTCTGACGCTCCTTGACGAGGTGATCCGCTGTCTCGGCGGCCATCTCTCCGCTGTGGACCATCTTGTTGGTCAGCGCTCTCCATACGCCGGTTCGCGTTTTCGGGTGCACCTCCTTGGTCGCGAGGCTCGCTCGCGCCGCGGCCTCCATTGTGTAGTACGCCTCGGAGATCGCTCTTTTGTACTTCCCGTGGTTGTGCAGGATTTCGGCGCTTTCCAGGACCTTCGACCGCGTTGCTCCAGTGCGCCAGGGCGGTATTGCCCTTCATAGGACGCTCACCCCCTGCGCTTCCACCTCGGTGTGCAGGGGCAGCCGGCCGGCATCGTTTCGGTCATCCGTTGCTCTCCACCTGATTGTCCTCGGTTGCTCGCTGGGTGGTCAACCGCACGCGGCGCCCTCCTGCTCGTGCTCTGCGCCGTTCCCTTGCCCATCGCAGCAGCATCCCCGTTTCTGCGGGGGTTGGCTGTAACTTACTGATAGTTCTCGACTTCCGGTTCCGCACTGGCTGGGACGGACATTGAGTCCCACATTCCGAGCCTGTTGACTCCGTTGTGGTGAGGTCCTGGTGGCGGGTTATTTTCCTCTCGAGGCGTCGAGTCGGCGACGGTCGTCCAGGACCGCGCGGGAGCCGAACAGCGCCAGCATCCACCGAGTAGGCCGATGCCAGCCAGCGGCAACGCAGGAACGGGTGTGATTGGGGTTCCGATCGATTCATCCGACCAGTCGCTGTTGCCGCTGGCTGGGTCGCTGTTCGCTGTCGACGATTCGGCGCCCGCTGCGGGCCCGCGTGCTCGCCATCCCCACGTTGCCGGGTGTGGACAAGCGGCCGCGTTTAAGCCGTGCCGCGGTCGAGGCGTGGCTAGCCCTGCCCGTGCCCCGGATGTCCGGGGCTGGACTGTAGTGAGCAGGAGGTCATCCGAACTCGTCCCGCAGTTCGAAGGCGAAGGCCATGGCAACCAGTTGAGTGTAGCCGTGCCACATCAACTGTGCGCCGGGCGGGTCGCGTTGGCGTCCGAGCCACCCGCCGAGGCGCCCGACCAGACCGACAGCGTCGCCGAGGCGCGCCGGCGGCGGCAGCTTGCGTGAGCGGGCGAAGGTGGCGAGCACGCGCAACTCGCCATCGGAGAACAGCAGGTCGCCCGGCAGGTCGGGCACTTCGCGCCCGAGTTGGACCATCAACTGGATGCGCCACCCGATGACCATCTTGATGGCCATGGCGCGTTCGAGCCGCTCGGCCGTGTGGTGCTGCAACTCCTCGACCTTGCAGCCGGACTTGAGCACGCGGAAGTATTCTTCGATGCGCCAGCGCCGGACGTACCATTGCAGGATGCGCGTGGCGTCGTCGGCGCTGCTCACACGCAAAGTGGTCAGCAGGAACCACTCCAGCGGCTCGGCCGCGGGCGGCGGTTGTTCCTCGCGCACGTGGACGACCCACAGTGCGACCGGCTCGTCGCCGGGGCAGGGCAGCGGCACCTGCTGGTAGCGCAGCGTCACGTCGGCGACCCGCTCCGCCCGGCGGTCCTTGCGGGCCTGTTTGCTGGCCTTCACGCGCGCGCTCAGCCGCTGCACCTCGACCTTGGCGGCGCCTCGGGCCGGCGCGTTGCGCACCGTATCGAACAGACGGCGTGAGACCGTCTGCCCGGCGGGCGTCTTTTCCCTGCCGAGGACGCGGTCGGCCTTGGCGCGGACCAGCAGGTCGACCTGCGGGGCAGCCGCGCGGTGTTCGACGAACAGGTCGAGGAAATCGGCCTCGCGGTCCATCACGCACACCACGCGGGTCTGGGACAATTGCTCGGCTGCCTGCGCGCAGTCGCGCAGCCCCTCGATCCAACGGAACGCCTTGCGCTTCTCGCGCGGCTTTGGGGTCGGCTCGCCTTCCGCCTCGGAGTTGGGGGACGCGGGCGCGTCGAAGGCGGCCCGCAGCACACCCAACGCCACCCCGTCGGGATTGACGGCCAAGGTCGTGTGCAACTCCAGGCCGCGCGCCACCGCCCCGGTCTGGTTCGAGCCGATGGCCCCCAGCCCTTGCGTCTGCCCGCGCCGGGTGAAGTTCAACCGGGTGCCGTCCTGGATGCACAGCACCGTGTCGTGCGCCTGCATCCGGCGTAGCGTCTGCTCGCGATGCGGCGCGAGGATGTTGTCGACCGTCACCGCACTGTCGGCGGGCTGGTCGATCAGCCGGTAATGGCCCTTGACCATCGCGCGGGCGCCGTGGGCGGCGCCGGTGATGGCGCGCATCGGAGACTCTGCCATTTGCTGCGCGCTCTGTACCAGCCGCGCGCTCAGACGCGCGTCGCCCAAACGCGCCCCGCCGAACTCGTGGTCCGCCCAGACCGCGGCGTCGAGACCGTCGCCAACCGCCAGCGGCGCCACGACCGGTGCAGGCACCGCGAGGCGGGTGCGCCACGCCGGCTCCAAGGCATACATATACACCGCCTTGCGCGTTTCCGGCGCCGCGTGCCGGCGGTCCTGGCGACCGCGACCGCAGGTCTCACCCACCCGAACCCAGTTGGCCGCGCGCACGCTCGCCCCCGTCTGTTCGGTCTCGTCGACGAACGTCTCCAGCAGCCAGGGGCGATAGCCATACAGACCCTCGCAGTCGTCGCCGACTGCCCGGACGACCCGGCCCAGCACGTGCGAGGCCAGGTTGCGACACACAATGCCGGGGCGCACCAGCAGCCGGCACAGTCCCAACACCCGGTGCAGGTGCGCGCGCCGGCCCGTGTCGTCCCACCCGACCCAGGCGTCGCGGGACCGCAGCCGCCGCGCACTCGCCGCGAACCCGACGCCGCCCAGCCAACCATGCGCCGAACCCACCAGATACCGCAGTTGCGGGCCGACGAACGGACCGGCGCCGCGCGGGTGCTCGTACGCCATCAGCGTGTTCCAGACTTGGCGCTGCGCGTCGGTCTCAACCAGCGCCAGGGTCAGACCCACAACCTTGCCGACCGTGCCCGGCACGTCCACCGCCGGCGCCATCGGGTGCGGAAGCACCCGCGCCCGGCCCCCAACGCCGCGAGCCGCCTGACTCGCAGGCAGCGAGACGTGGCCGGCCGCCTGCAGGTCGGACAACGCCCGGCAACAGCTCGCGCGCTGCCACCGGCCCCGCCCGTCGCGGAAATCGAACGCTTCACAGACGCGATCGGCGACCTGACCGAGGCTGCCGACACCCTGCGAAACCGCCTCGTCCAGCACGTCACGCAGGCGGGCGAGGTTGTCCCGTAGAATACGTGAGACCTGATTCTGAATCTCCATGCCGGCCACCGTAGCGAAGTGGCTGCATGAAGTCCAGCGAAAAATTATGGGGCACGGGCAGGGCTAGCCAGGCTAGCCCGGAGCGGTGCCCGGAAGCGTTAGTCGGGTGCTCTCAGGCAGCTGCCATGGTGTTCGTTTTCGCTCCGCTGGGGACTGTTCCTGTTCGCGCCATCTCTCTTCCTGGACTCCGGGTCCGGTGCCGCTGCTCGGCGGCGTTGGACCAGCCCGGCCGGTTCAGACGGCTCGTGTTTCAGGTACTACCGGGCTGCGCCGCGCGGCCCAAGCTCTAGCCCTTTCGTCTCTGGGTACCTGTCATGTTCTTCGTGTTTTTTCCCGTCGAGTCCTCTTTCCCCTCTCGTCGCTTCGCCGACTTCGGCGTCGGGTGGTGCGAGCACGGGGAGGGCCGGCTTCTCCTCGTCGACGTACACTGCTGCCCGGGATGACACCGTGGGAGTGGGGTAGACGGCGTCGGGTTGTACCTGACCGAGATCGACGGTCGTGCCGTCCTGGTCCGCAAGGTGTTGCCGCGGCCCGGTTCGCTCTGGTGTGCGGTGTGCGATCCCCATCGGGTCTGTTCTGCTGTGGCGTCTTGGCTCATCGGGCGACTCTGGCGTACATTTCCTGCCCTCGACGAGGACTCGGCTGCCGGTGACTGAGAGCCATGGCGCCGGCACGGGGCCTCCGACAAGTCGCGCCACGATCCAGGAAGGGATAAGGAGCACGCGCTCGACGCCGATGCAGATTCAGGCAAGACTCGACGAACTCAACGCCTCGATCGACCGCCAGGACGCTGACGGCAAGCTGCTCGAGCAGCTGGTCGAGGACGCGGCTACGAGCATCCCGAGCTGGGAGCTGCGGCGCTGTTGGCGCTTCGCCGCGTGGCCCGCCCGGGCAGCCTTTGAGCTGCCCGGGCGCGAAGACGGCATCGACCTCGTAGCGGAGAAAACAGACGGCGACCTCGTCGCCATTCAGTGCAAAGCGCGCAGCACCGGCAACGTCACACCAACCCAGATCCAGAAGTTTGCCGGCAAGGCCAACCCCCGGATCTTCCAGGAACGTTGGTTCGTTGCGACCACTGAGTTGACGAGCGGGAACGAACGCGCGCTGGGCGAATGCGACGTCATCTGGAAGAACGCACTCATCGAGCTGAGACAGATAGCCGATGAACGAGTCACACCGGAAGAACCCGACCCGCGAACGGCGATGCAGGACGAAGCCGTGATGGATTGCATCGCAGTGCTCCGGCAACCTCCGTCTGAGCTGGTCGAACTCTGGCGCCAGCAGGGCGCCGCACTCGGTTACCTTCCCGCGAACCTTGGCCGCGCGAAGCTCATCCTGCCCTGCGGCACCGGCAAAACCCGCGTGTCGATGCGCATCGTCAACGAACTGTGTGGCGACGGCACGCTTGCCGTCGTACTGGTGCCAAGCATCGCTTTGATCGGGCAAGTGCGCCGGGCGTACCTCGAGGGCCTGCGAGCTGCCGAGCGCGCCACCACCACCATCGCGGTGTGTAGCGACAAGACCGCCAATGCCGTGCGCCCGACCGAAGAGGAGAAAGGTAGCGACGACGTCACCCGCGACACCAGCCACACCCACGCGGTTGAGATCAGCTGCAAGGTCGCTAGCGACGCCGACACGGTTGTCGAGTTCCTGAACAAGCGCGCGGTATCGGAACGGCTGGCGGTGATTTTCTCGACCTACCAGTCGGCGCACCACGTCGCCGCGGCGCTCACGAAGACCGAGCGGTACGCCGAGGTTCTGGTCTGCGACGAAGCGCACCGAACCGCGCAGATCAAGCAGGTCAGCAGTGCGAAACTGGCCGAGCGCGTCCGCAACTTCACGCTCTGTCATGATCAGGCCGGCTTCCCGGCCCGGTACCGCCTCTACCAGACAGCGACGCCGAAGGTCTTCTCGGCCGAGAACAAGCGCGTGCAACGCCTCGACCGGTCGCGCTACGTCGTTGCCGACATGAACGATCCCAAGATATTCGGCCCTACGGGGTACCGACGCTCGTACCTCTATGCGGTTGAAAACGACCTGTTGACTGACTACCGAATCGTCGCGTTTGCCGTCGACGAGCAGATGTGGATCGCGGCCGAACGCATCTGCATCAACGTCGACGAGAAGCGCGCCGCGCAGAAGAAGAAGCAGGTTCAGCTGACCGTCAGCGAAGCCGTCGGATGGCTGGTCTACGGCATCGTGCTCTACGGCGGCGCCGCCGAGGCGACCGACGGCAAGCCGATCCGTACGTCGATCGCGTTTCTCAATCTGATCGCGAGATCGAAGGCGATGGTCGCGTGGCTCCGCAGTGACGAGGGCTACAGCGAAGTCTGCGCGTACTTCCAGCAGAAGGGCCTGCCGGCCCCGGCCCGCGACGCTGGCATCAACCACCTCGACGCTACCGACCGGGCGGCGGAACGGCGCTGGCAGCTCGACAGACTCGAGACCGCTGACCACAACGCCGGGATCACCAACGTCGGGATCTTCGGCGAAGGAACCGACACGCCGTCCCTCGACGCAGTGGCCATTCTCGCCCCACGCAGGAGTCCGACCGACGTCATCCAGATCGTCGGCCGCTGCATGCGACGCTCACCCCAGAAGACCAACGGCTATGTGATCGTCCCTGTCCCGCTACCTCGTGGCATTGATGCCGAGACGAGTCTCGGCATGGACGTGTTGGGCGACGAATGGAAGCCGCTTGGCCAGATCCTGACCGCGCTGCGGGCGCACGACGGCCGAATCGAGGACCGCACACAGGATCTGATGGACGTCTACGTTCCGCCCGACGCGCCGGGCAACGTCGAGATTCCGGTGATCGTCAAGGACGGCGAGATCACGCGAACCGGTATCTGGAACGGGCCCAAGACTAAGCGCCTCGAGGATGAGATCGCACGCATAACGCCACCGCCGTGGACCGAAAAGGAAGACGACGTCACCGAGTACCTGAACAAGAGCCACGGTTTCACCTGGAGTGACCAGCGGTTGCCGAGTGGGCGAGTGACGGGCGCATTCCCGATTTCCCGGTCACGCGCTCACACCCACCGGCGTCATGGCCATCCGCTGCAAACAGTTCCATCTGCCGGACTTATAGAAAGACCGCAGGAGAAGAATCGCGTCGACGCTCTCCGGTAGCCAATAGATGGATGCGCCCTTGATGCGGAGATTGATGACGCGACGGATGGCGCTTTCGACGGCACCGCTGCCCCGCGGAAGCCCGAGCCCGACCATTGTGGTGTAGGCGAAACGATGACGGTTCTTCAGGAAGTAGTTGAGGTGCGTGCGGATCTTGCCGGCCGTGCGCCCGCGGCACAGCTCCCGCAGGGCCGTGATCACCTCGTCCACCCGTGCTCGCTTGAGCAGCCCCCGCGTGCGGTTGAGCCAGCGGGTGCGTTGCGTCGCGCTCCAGCGGCGCAGCTTGACCGCGTCGGAGAGTTGCTTTGCGGCATGATAGAAGTCGATCAGCCCCAGCACCTGTGTCGGCGAGAGCCCGAGCGCGGCGATGAGGCGCTGGAGGCGTCGCCAGATCCAGGGCGCGCCGTCGGCGATGAAGAGCACCTTGTCAGCGGCGTTGAGGCCGATCTGCCGCGCGTACGACAACAGCAGGGCGAAGACCGCCTCCGGTCCCCGGAGCGTGCCGTCGATGATCGGGGCCCCCGTCTGAGACGGTCGCCCGTCGTCGCCGACGACGTACAGGATGAGGAGCTTCGGTTCCTTCCAGTCGGTATGGAATCGGTTGCGCCCCTTCTTCGTCTTGGGGCCACGCTTCTTGCGCCTCACGCGGACGCGGCCCCCGTCGAGGGAGACGACCACCCGCTTCCCGGTCACGCGGTCCAGCAGGCCGCACGCCGCGCTCTGCTGGGCCGCTCGGGCCCGCGCAGCGTAGCGATAGGCGGTCGAGCGGAGGGTCTTGATATCCAGGGCGATGCCGTCGGAGCGGAGCTGCGCCTGCGCTTCAGCCAGCGAGCTGAGCATGGCGACCGCGCGGCTTGCATCGGAGGCCAGCTTCGGCGTGCACCGGTCGTAGATGCCCAGCACCACCAAGGCGGGGTAGAGTCCCATAGGCGCTAACTTGTTTTCGCGGCATGGCCGGCGTATCCTGGCATGTGGATGCATGACACGGAGGCCGGCACGGTGGACGAGGACTGGGATGTGCTGGTGTCGTTCTTCCCTCAGGACTGGCGCGAGTTGGCGCAGGACACCGGGGCGTTGAAGGGGCTGCGCAAGGACAAGACGGTCGACAACCTCCTGCGGACCCTCCTGCTGCACCTCGGCTGCGGACACTCGTTGCGGGAAACGGTGGTTCGGGCCCGGCAGGCGCATCTGGCGGACCTGTCCGACGTGGCGCTGTTGAAGCGGCTGAAGAAATCCAAGGGGTTGGTTGCACGCGCTGTGTGTCCGCCTGTTCGAGGAGCAGGGTCTGGCGGTCATCCCCGGAGGCGCGTTCCAGGTCCGGGCCGTGGATGCGACGACGGTGAAGGAACCGGGCCCGAGCGGGTCGCTGTGGCGCCTGCACTACAGCGTGGGCCTGCCGTCGCTGGCGTGCGACTTCTTCAAGCTGACGGGGACCGAGGGGCCGGGCACGGGAGAATCGTTGGCGCAGTTCCCGATCCGCGCCGGCGACCATGTGCTGGCCGACCGCGGCTATTCGACGGCCCGGGGCATTCGCCACGTGGTCGACGCGGGCGGGCGGCTGATTGTGCGTGTCAACACGGGGTCGCTGCCGCTGTGCACGACGGCCGGGCGGCCGTTCGACCTGCTTGCGGCGGTGGGGTCGGTCACGCGTCCGGGCGCCGGCCGGTCCTGGGCGATCACGGTCGCGGTCCCGGGCGACGATGGCGGCCCGGCCGGCAAGATTGCGGGCCGGGTCTGCGTGCTCCGCAAGTCGGCGGAAGCCATCCGCTTGGCGCACCTGAAAGTCCGCCGAGACGCCGCCCGCAAGGGCAACCAGGTGCAACCGGCCACGCTGCGCTTTGCTGAGTACGTGATCGTCTTCACGACCTTTCCCGAGCCACCCTTTTCCGCCGCGGACGTGCTGGAGTGGTATCGCCTGCGCTGGCAGGTCGAATTGGTGTTCAAGCGCTTCAAGTCGCTGGCCCAGTTGGGGCACGTGCCGAAGTACGACGACGACAGCGCCAAGGCGTGGCTCTACGGGAAACTGTTCGTGGCGCTGCTGGTGGAGAAGCTGATCCACCACGCCCGCGCGATTTCCCCCTGGGGCTACGACGTGCCGGCGCCGGCGCCCCCCGAGCGCGTGGCGTGACTGCAAGTTCGTGCTCAACCAGGTCACGCGCGCCATCGAACCGCCGCTCCCGCTGGCGCGCATGATCAGCGACTGGCGAACGATCTCCGGCGAGCTGGCGGAGCCGCCACGTCGCCGACAGCCGCAACTCTCCGCGTACTTCGGCCTGAACTGAGCTGCCGGAGGACCATAGGGCCTTAACAAGTTAGCGCCTATGGGGTAGAGTCCCGGCCTCCGCTTCGCCCGACGGGCGTGTTTCTCGCGGTAGTACGGCGTCGTGACCGGCACCGTCGTGCCCCGGGAGGTGCGAACGTTGACGGTCTCCAGCCCGTCGCTCCGCATCCGCCGGGGCAGGTGGCGCACGAGGGCGCTCGCCGCGTCGCCAACCGCGGCGGAGCACACCGCGCGTTGCAGCACGGGGGTGAGGAGGGCGCCGAAGAACTCGTCCGCGATGGCCCGCAGCTGCTCTTCGCACTGCTCCGCTTCCTCTGCCGACCTGGGCGCTCGAGCACGCGCCTCAAACTCCAGCGCCCGCCGGAGGGCAGTGCGCAGGTGGACGGGAATGTTGCCAAGATCGATCTCGCGGCTCGGGGTGTCGATGGCGCTCTTGTCCATTTCAACGCACCATCATGGGCAGTCCGAGCCGTAATGTCCAGTACCACCCTCCCCGTCTGTCCGAAGACCGGCTCAACCTCCCCCAGCCTCACAGTCCATCTTTGCCTACACACTGGAGCCTCTTGCAAAACCCTTGGTCGGCCGGGTTTTCCTACCCGAGGCAGAGGGAACGGACGGTCAGCGGGGTGGGACGCAGCGTTCGTAGGATTAGGATAGCAGCCGTCACCGGCGCCGGGGAACCGGAGACACGGGGTCTCAAGGGACCTCTGGGACCTCCCGGTCGGTTATGAGGGCGAGCGCGCGCGACGAGACGTGGCGCATTTCCCTCACGACCCGTTCCAGTTCGCGGTTGTTCTCGAGCCACTCCTGGTAGAGGGCGAGTTCGTCTTCGGAGAGCAGCAGGCTGACCGTTTTTCCGCGCACCTTGTGTGTCCAGTAGCGGTACGGGCCGTGACGCGCGTCCGGGTCGCGGTGGCAGCGGCAGGCAGGCTTCCCGCACGTGAGACGGCGGGTCTGGATACTGCCCTGGCGGACAAACCCGAGCGTTTGCAACTCCGCCTTGAGCGCATCGTATTGTTCGCTGTACCGGCGCATCGGGTTCCGGCGGCCCATCGGTTCCCTCCTTGACCTCACTCCTACACTACTATATATAGTAGGCGCTGGGAGCAGTCAAGCCATGCAGAACCTGCGCGCCTCGTTCGCCGCCTACTGGGAGTCAATCCAACAGGGCCTGTTTCCCCGGTTGGAGCAGGTGTTGGGTTCGCTGACCGAGAAACAGCAGCAGTTGGTGCAGACCCTCGAGGTGATCCGTATCGAGCAGATGATTCCCTCGCGCTTGCGGATGCCGGGCCGCCCCCGCAAGGACCGCGCGGCGGTGGCGCGCGCCTTCGTCGCCAAGGCGGTCTACGACATGCCGACCACGCGCCTGCTGCTGGACCGGTTGGCCACCGACGTGGTGCTGCGCCGCATCTGCGGCTGGGAGCGGCGGCGCGAGATGCCAAGCGAGTCGGTCTTCTCTCGCGCCTTCGCCGAATTCGCCCACTCCCAGTTGCCCCAGCGCGTGCATGAAGCGTTGCTCCGGAAGACGCACGGCGACCGTTTGGTGGGCCATCTGTCCCGAGACTCGACGGCCATCGAGGGGCGCGAGAAGCCGGCCGCGAAGGAGAAGTCGCCTCCGCCGCCCAAGCGCAAGCGGGGGCGGCCGAAGAAGGGTGAAGAACGGCCCAAGACACGCAAACGCCTCGACCGGCAACCGAGCATGACCCTGCAGGAGATGCTCGACGACCTGCCGGCCGAGTGCAGTGTGGGCACGAAGAAGAACAGCAAGGGCTACAGGGACACCTGGGTCGGCTACAAGTTGCACATCGACGTGGCCGACGGCCAGATTCCGGTCAGTTGCATCCTGACGTCCGCCTCGCTGCACGACAGCCAGGCCGCCGTTCCACTGGCCACCCTGTCGGCCCAGCGGGTGGACAATCTGTATGACCTGATGGATGCCGCCTACGACGCGGTGCAGATCCGCGAGCACAGCCGCGCACTCGGCCACGTCCCGCTGATCGATATCAACCCCCGCCGTGACACTGCGCTGGCCGAAGAACTGCAGACCGAAGCCCGGCGCCTGAAGCGTCTCGGCTTGCAGCTTCCCGAACAGGTTCGGTACAACGAACGCACGGCGGGTGAGCGCGTCAATGGCCGACTCAAGGACGAGTTCGGCGGGCGCCACGTCCGAGTCCGCGGCAACGCGAAGGTGATGTGCCACTGCCTGTTCGGCGTGCTGGCGCTCACCGCCGACCAGCTCCTGCGGCTGGTGACGTAAACCAACGCCTCGCCGGCCAACGCGCATCCCCTTCCGGTCGCCCGACAGGCGTCAGTCACCAACCGGTGTCTCCAACGCCCGGTGGGAAAACCCTCGAACTCCCTGATTTCCGCCTCTTGGGTCGCCGCCGGTCCTCCCGCCCCGCATTCTCGGTCGGGATCCAGGCAAAACGATGTTCACCAGAAGAACTTGTGCTCCGAGCCGAGCTACGCCAAGAGTTTTGCAAGCGGCTCACTGTTCCGGGAAATCGGGAATGCGCCCGCGAGTGACCGACAAGCTCACGGATCGACCTGCGGGCGCCGACCAGGAAACACTCGCCAAGCGCCCGCAGGTCTGCGCGCTCCGGAGAGACCGGGGTGGGGTCAAGTTGGTCGACACCACCCCCGTCGCACACGAGGATCCGGCCAAGGCCGGCTTCGACATTCCTGAAACCGTGCGCAAGGTGCAAGCACTGGTCGCTGATCGAAGCGGTCTGCGCCACCCCCGCAAGCGCCGAGCCACGCCGAAGGCCACGCTCGATCGAGACCAAGCCCCGAAACTGTGGGCGAAGCTGGAATCGAGTGATCCGACGCACAGTATCGCCGTCGAGATCATGGAAAAGTCGGGCCTGAAGGGCAACGACACTCGGGACTTCAACCTCCTGCAGGAAATCATCCACTACGCCTCGGCCGAACTCGACTCAGAGGCCGCGCTCGAGCAGCGTCTGCGGATCCATCTGCGGATGTCGGACGAGCCGAAAGACGCCGTTGATAGGCGGGCGGCGAGTGCCACGAAGGTGGTCACGCTGCTGCTGCTCAACGCGCTGATGCTGCACTCGAGGATTGAGCGCGCCGGAGGCCGAATTGCCGCTGAGCTCGGCATGAAGCTCGAACGCATAGGACGGGCCGATGACCCTCTTTCCGCATTGATCGACAGCTGGACCACGATTCTCGACCACGACTACAAGCCTGTATTCCAGCCGGCGCGGCGCGTCGCGACAGTCATCCGCGATAGCGAGTACCGAACGGCAGGATGGCGGGCCGTGCGGCGGCTGATCGAATGGGCCGAGGAGAACACGGACTACTACCAGCAGATGGGGATGGAGTACGCCGGCCAGCTCTTCAGCCGGGTCATGGGGCATCAGGCCGCCGACGGCGCGTACTTTACGCGGCCAGAAGCCGCGCGGCTGTTGGCCGAACTGGCCCTTGACCAGATGTCCGTTGCGCGATTCTCGGACCCGCAGGAGTGGCACAAGCTCAAAGCCACGGACCTTGCATGCGGTAGCGGCACCCTACTGGATGCCTGGATCGAAAGCGTAAAGGACCGCATCCGGGCCGAAGGTGGCGCCGAACAGCGGTGCGGCATGTGGCACAAGAAGGCGGTCGAACAGCTCACCACGGGGCTTGATATCAACCCGGTGTCGCTGCAGATGGCCGCCGGCCGCTTCATCCTCGGGAACCTCTCCGTCGACTACCGGAAAATCTCACTCTACGAGCTCGAGCACGGGCGAACAAGCGACGGTAAAGTCCGCCTGGGAACGCTCGAATTGCTCGGCGACGATGAAATCGTGGGAGCAGCACCCGACACGTTTGTCTGGGAAGACGACGACATCGTTGATCCCGACACCAAGGCAGCTCTCGCGAACACGAAGGTCGTGCTCACGAACCCGCCGTTCAGCGACAACACGAAGCGGAATCGGAACGTCGACGACGACACAAAGAGTGCGATGCAGGACAGGGAGAAGGAGATCCGTGACCGCCTGCTCGCGAGCGACGAAGCTGCAGGCCAATTGATCGATCTCAACAGCATCAGAACTTTCTTCACCCCGCTGATCGATTGCGTGTTGGACCCGGACGACGGTGTGCTGGCGAAGATCCTGCCGATGACTGCCTGCACCGCTGCGTCGGGAAGGCAGGAGCGCCAGTTCCTCGCATCGCGGTTCTGGATCAAGTACGTCGTGATGTGTCACGACCCGAAGAACATCAACCTCTCGCAGGAGACCAACATCAACGAATGTCTCCTGATCGGCACGCGGCGCGGCGTGGGCAAAGGAACGCCCACCACCTTTGTGAATCTCGCCCGGTACCCGCTGAACACGGAAGATGCACAGGTCATCGCAACGGCGATCCGCGAGGGGAACTTCGAGGCCATCGGGCGAGCAACTACCTGGCCCTCCGAACGGGTCGAGAGCGGAGACTGGTCGCCGGTGCAGTGGTACTCCGCGAAACTGGCGGCCGCATGCACAGACCTGCGCGAGGACGCGAGTCTCGCGACAGCGGGATCGCTGTACCGGTTCGGAGTGCAAGGGCGCAATGTCTCGCACTGCTTTGAGCCGATGGAGGGCAATCCTCGAACGCACGGTCGCCTCGGGATTCTTACGTCGATAGCGGAAGAACGGCGCAGCTGCTTGGCTGGCGATGCAGACGAAGTCTGGCAGATCATGGCGGTCGAAAAACGTGACAAGCGTGGGGGAACGGATGCAGTTCCCAAATACGTTCACGAACAAGGCTGGACTCTCGCCGCTCAGCGATTCAGTGCTACTAGCTCCCGCACGGTGAGTCAGTACACAGCCGAGCAAGCCTTGGGAACCGCCTACGTAGCGATTCGGACGGACACGTCCGACGAGGCGAAGACACTGAATCTCCTGTGGAACAGTACGCCGGTGCTCACCCAACTGTTGAGCATGCGCGCCAAGAAAGCGACCTACATTCACTGGAAGCCAACGCAGCTTCAGAGCGTCAAGCTACCTCCGGACGCTCGGGAACCCGCGCTCGTGCGAACGCTTGCGGCAGTGCACGACGAGCTGGCCGAAATGGAGATCGGCCGACTGCAGAACGCTGCCGACGACCCGGTCCGCGCCGCCATCGACGACGCGGTGACCGAGCTATTCGGCCTCACGTCTGAAACCGTCGCACAGTGGCGTCGCTGGCTGAGTCAAGAGCCGTTCATGCACAACGTCTCGCCGGTAGATGATTGACCACCTGACCGATGCGGATGCAAGAGGGTTCCCACAGGTTGGCGCGAACGTGGCACGGTTGCTGTGGCCAGCGATCGCAGGTTCAGCACCCCGAGGCCGTAGCCTAGCCGGAGCGTCACCGCCTTCGGTGACGAGATGCTGTCTTTTCGGGAGGTCGCGCCGTAAACGAGCCGTGGTCTCGCCTGTTGCTCCTTCTATCGCTTTCGCCTAGCCTCTTGGCTTCGGCGTGTACTGCCAGCCGTACTGCCAGCCGAACCTGCTCCACGGGGGTCGTTTCTGCTTAGATCTGCGTCGATCTGCACTCCAAAAATCCAACAAACACGGTTTTTATTGGCTTTTCGCGTGATCTGCGGACGGGGTAGACCCCCGTGCGTGCGGGGTGACCTATTGGCCGTCGCGGCTGTGCTGGTTGAGGTGCTGGACGATGTAGCCCCGCAGCTCTTCCATCTGGGAGTTGGCCGATTCCTGCGCAGCCTGGATTTCCGTTCGCAGTTCGTCGAATCGCGCTTCCGTTGCCTCGCGATTCGCCTGTATCTCGGCCCGGACTCTCGCGACGTCGTCGCGGGTGGCGGCGGCGAGTCTTGCCACGTCGTCGCGGGTGGCCATGTTTTGGCCCACCGACCACGTTCCGCCGATCACGGTCAGGATCACGGCTGCCGTTGCGATCCACAACTGACGTTGTTCCATCGTCGCTTTCTCCATTCTGTCATGAGTGGTGGCCATGTTGACACAGACCCCCGTCCGTGCGGGGTGATCGTGAGCCGACGACTCCTGGTCGGAGTACGGATCGGTAGCTCCCCGCGTGTGCGGGGAAGCCGGCTCGGCGTCGTACTGCACGAGCCAAGCGGCGGGTCCATCCCCGCGCGTGCGGGGGCAACGGCGTCGTGGAGCCTGTCGGGCCCGTCTTGGTGCCCTTCCTGCGTCCTTTACCTCTGTTGCCGCGCTGTCGCGCCGGCGCGGCTAACCGGGGCTCGCTCCCTGGCTGCACCGGCTTTCCGGTAGTCGGCCGGGGGCCATTGACCGGCGTCGATGCCCGGCCCCTGGATCGCCCGCCGACCGTAGACGGGATCTCGGCGGCGCCGCCATGGGGCTCGGAGGGCAAAGCCTGCTCCTTTCCGGCTAGTGTCCGTGACGCCGTCTCGGTCGCAGCCGCCTTGAGTGCTCCCGTGTTCTTGCTGTCGTCCTGCCTTCCGAGCGGCTCTCATTGCGTCTTCGCCGTAGCCTGCAGGGCTTCCGCTTGCGTGAGCGATCCTGCTTCGTACACCGTTTGATCCCGTCCGTCTGTTACGGCCCTGTCGATGTTCATCCCTATCCGTTGCATCGTTCCGTTCGTGTTCTCGTGGATGTAGTCCGCGAGGCCTGTCACGACCAGTCCGAACTTCGCTCTCGCCGGGCTCCACTCGTGCGAATGTGGCCTTCCGTTTCGGGTGTATCTGGTGGCTCGCACTCGGCCCGTTCGCAGTTCGATCCGCACGTATACCGTGCGGTGGTCGTCGATTCCACTGGACGCCCTTTTCGCCAGTTCGTCGGGTGCAATCCGATCCGGCCCGTGGGCCGCGATTCGCCGTTGCGCCGCTTCTGCTATTGCTTTCCTCCGTTTACGCAGGTCGGTGGCGATTCTCTTCGCGCGTTCATCCGGTAGCATTCCCACCGCGGCCGTCAGCGCTTCGGGGTCGCGCTTTGCTGCCGTTGCCAGGTCGTATGCGTCGCGTACGGGTCCCGGGTCCTCGGCGCGCTCCAGCTTTCCGCGCAGTATCTGTGTCGTGCTCAGGACTGTTTGCCGTCGTCCGTCGATCTCGACGTCGTACGCGCCTCGGTTCGGTTGCGTTCCCACCGTCGACACGTCGATCACTCCGTCTTCGAGTCGCACTTTCACCTGGTTGCGCGCGTCGAGTTCCCATTTGCCGCCGAGCCGCCGGGCGAGGTCACCTTCGCGTCCCTTCCGGATCTCGGTCAGGTCGGTCGTGCCGGTGATTTGGACGTTGATATCCGTTGATATCCGGTGCTTCCATCGTGCGGCCAGGATCGTGCCGCCGCCGAGCCGCGTCTTCACCGCGCGCTCGCCCAGTCCGAGGTCGCCGATTGTGTCGCGCGTCTTTCGCCAGAGCTTGTTCGCCGGCTCCGGCAGTTCCAGGTTCTTCATCCGGCTGGTCCAACCCCTATGCATCGGTTCAGCCATCGCACCTTGTGCGGTGGCATGGTCTGCGTGAAGTGCATCCACCAGGCGAGGTCTTGCAGGCAGTAGCTTTCCTGTTGCTCCCCGTCGGCGAGTTCCAGGATCGTCGCTTCACACATGACGGTGTCGGCGATGTCGATCTCGCGTTTAGTCGGCCTGCGCGTCCGCATTGCGCGTAGCGCTTCGTCGACGGTTGGCGGTTCCGGCCACCCGCAACACTTTCCCGCGATGAGGCCCCGCAGCATTCTGGCGTTTTCCGCCTCTCCTCCGTTCCGCTCATCGTTCTCGTTTCGGAAGTGTCCTGTCGTCGGAAACCGGTCCGTCGGTGCCAGGGTGACGTTCGGGTTGTCGTCTTCTTCGAGTCGTCGAGCCCGTGCTTCGGCTCGTATCCACTTTCGAAGCTTTTCGCGCGTTCGCGGATGCGTTTTCCCTTCGGTGTTTACCGTCGGCTCCTCGCCTTCGACTTTGGTCGCGTCTCCGTTTCGTGTCAAGACCCCCCCCGTGTGTGAGACCTCTCCGGTTGGCCGTCCGCGCTCGGCCCGTTGGTGAGCCGTTTCGTCGCCGTACCAGCAGGGCGGCCTGGGTGCTCACGACCGATGCCGTGCGGGACTCGGGTTCATCCCCGCGCAGGCTGTTCGTCTCTGGGCTCTATGTGCCTGATATAATAGCTCGTCACTTATGCCGCCCCCGTCCTCACTGCCAGCCGATACTGCCAGCCAAATGCGTCGGCGGATCCGTACCTTGGAGCAGCGTTGAGGACGCGCCCCGCCTCGTACCGTAGTGCGGCACCGCCGCACTGTTGCCCGAGCAGGCGACCACCAGTTTCCGTCGACACCGACGGCACTGTCACCAGGCGAGCAGGGCCGGGTCCCCGCCGCCGGCCGACCGTTCAGCGGCCGACATTGCGGGTGACGGAAGCGCGGCTGCTCCGGCGGATGGCCTGTTCGGCGCGCCATTTGGTCGCGTCGACGGACGGGTCCCAGAGAAACGCGAACACGGCGGCGAACTCATTGTCGAGATGGGCAGCGAAGCCCTCGGCGCCGTCCAGCGGCAGGGGCGCGTCGATGACGCGGCGAAGGCGTCCAACCAGGCGCCCGCGGTCGGAGGCCAGACCGTGGTCGGTACAACACCCTGGCGTCGGGTTCCTCCAGCTCGCCAAGACCCCGCCCGCGCGGCCCATCGAGTCATATCGCCCAGCCGACCGACAGCTCCTCGTCCTGCTCAAGCACGGTCCGCGCCGCAGCCTCCTGCTTATCCGGCGGATAGCCGTGTTTCCCCAGGATCCGCTGTCGGGTGGTCGGCTGCTTCCCGGCTTGGCGCTTGGGGAGGGCGAGGGCATCGCGACGTTCGTCGAGCCGGTGAACCTCCGAGATGACGTACTCGAACTGCGCCATCATGGTCGCGCGCAATCTGTTGAACCGAACCTCCATCCGGAGGAACAGACCTACCACGACAACGCCTACAGCGATGACGGCCCAGAACTCGGGAGTCATGGCGACTAATGCCCAACTGCGCGGACCATATACGGCCGCTCAGGCGACCGCGAGGACGGAGACATTCCGTTTCCCACGCAATACACCATGCCCACATCCCGATGGCCAGTGCATCTCTGCTCCGATGAATTGCTCGGCACAATTCGCCCGGTGATTGCGACGACCAACTGGACATTATGGTCTCCATGTTCTCCAGAAGGCCGGACCTACAACTCGACGTCAACGACCTCCACCGGAATGCCGATCTGCTGTGCCACGGGGGTCCAGATGTCCACGTCCTCGGAATCGGTCTGGATGCTCACGATTAGCGCATACCTGGCTCCAAACTGGCTGCGGTCGCGCTTCGGCTGCTCCTGCCACCATCCCTTCACGGGATATACGCCGATCAAGGTGCGTTCCGCCAGTGTTGCAGCGCTACCTCGCCAGATGTCGCAGTGGAGGGAACCTCGGTGCCTAAGACGATCGCCAAGAAGCCACGCAGAGGAGTCAGACGAAGTCGTGGACTTCTCGCCAACCTCAGTAGCCGCCTGTTTGTTAAGGCGACGCCGAAAGTCATCGGGCGATTCTTCACCTGTCTTCACGTCAAATCGCAGGCCATGTGACGCATATCGATGCCTGGCACGCCAACCACGTCGGCCAGGGTTTGGCTCCACAAAGTACGACAGTGTGACTCGCAAGGCCATTTCACGGTCGCCAAGCTCCTCAAGGACCTGGCTCGGCCAGGGAAGTGCGTGGAGGTGCATCTCACGCGTCTTGCCGTTAGCGTAGGGATAAATGACGGACTGCGAGATAATGGTTAGCGCATCGTTGGCACTACGAAGCGCCCGCCGGATCGATGGGACGCCGAATCCGTAGCGGCGCACCACGGCTGCAAGCGCCGTTTTGTTTCCCCCGCTGTCGATTGCGGCACGCATGGTCGGTGTCCACTCCGCCGAGTGGACAACCAGCGCCCGAAGCGCCTCCGGCCACAGCGACGGGTATTCCGCAGAAACGATGGCCGCCAGCCGCGCCACCTGAGCGGTCGCTGCGCTGGTTGCATTTGACAGCACAAACAGTTTCTCGGCTGGTCGATGGAAAGTGGAGAGCAGGCACAGGTTCGCGACGCCGCCGTCGAAGCTATGGCCATCCGTCGCGACATTGCCTCCCTCGAAGACGACATCAGGCTTGTTCGGCCACTCTCTCAACAGTGTCACGCCCGTCGTACTCCACGGTGACAGATCCCCGGGGGCTGCAACAGGTGCCCAGCCGTGGTAGTCAGCCTCGTCAATCGTGGCCTTCTCAGTGAACGCCCCGACGGTGAGCGCGTTCCACGCGTGCGCAGGATCGTGCACGGCCTGGGTGTCGGAGATGAGCAAGTGGGCTGAGTTCAACCGGCCCTCATCGACGTTTCCGGCTGCGATCACGAAGAGTCGGTGCGCGTTTTGCTCCGCTTGGTCCAAGTAAACGAGCTCCTCTGTGGCCGCGTCGAAGGAACGACCTGCAGCGAGCGCATCCACAGCGCCTGACCAAGATGTGGGCTGCCCCTGCTGGCGGTCCGTCGGGGCGGTCACAGCCATAGAGAATACGCGCCGCCGCGCCGGTGCCTGGGTCTCCGGCAAGGCTGTCGCCTGTGCGGTCACGGCGCCGTAGAGATCTGGCTCGTTCGTGCCAACGGGCGGCAGGATCTTTACCGACTCGAGCCTATGCCGAAGAACGATCAAACGGGTAGACTCCAGCACAGGTGCGAGATCCCCGTGCAGTGCGAGGCCGGCCATCTCGGTTCCGTGCCCTGCCTGTTGTGCACCGCCTCCGTTGTCGTGAGAGCCCCAGGCGGCATCGACCGCAGTCGCGTCTTCGACGGCCAGGCCGCCGGCAATGAGCGGGTGGGCCTGGGTCACGCCGGTATCGAGCAGACACACGGCCGGAGCATCGCCTTCTGGCGGCGTCAACCGGGCAGTGAGGTCATCTGCCCACAGACCCTGTTCCATGGGTGTCAAGTCAAGAAAGAAAGCGCTTGCAGGCTTCGCCTTGCGAAGCTCGGCCAGGTCCCCGAGAACATTCAGCGAAGCGTCCAGTTGGCGCGCCGTCGCCAGAACGAGACAAACCGTCCGATCATGGAAGGTCAAGTGGCGGGCTCCGACACGAATGCCTGCCTGCCTTGCGAACGCTTCCAATCTCTGGATTTCGTGACCGTTACCGTCGCTCCGCAACCAAACTTCCCACCATAGTGGAGTGTCGTCCGTCGGAAAGTCTTCCGGGGCGTCGGTCCAAAGAGCACGGAGCGACGCCAAGTCAATCGCGGCGATTCGGTCCACGAGGTCCCGGTTCTTGGGATGCCCGCGCGTCGTGTCCTGGGTAGCATATTGGTCAAATTTCCCGAGGAAGTGGGCGACGGATTCTTCGGGAATGAAGACGGTGGCGGTCTCGATGAATGTTTGTTCATCCTGTGCGGCTAGCCGGGTTACGTCCCTGACTTCGATGCCGGCAGGCTTGTTTTCAAGGGACTGGAGGTTTAACTCGACACCTTGAGGCGCCTGAAACGCGACCAGGATGCCCGCCCCTCCCCGCTCGGCCTGCTCGGCCTGGCGCCGGCCAACGACGCCCTGTTCGACCGCACGGTTCAGGGCGACAGTGAGGTTGCGAGCGTGCTGCGCTCGATTCGCTGGACGCTGAAATGCCTTCGCTCGACCCGATCTTCGAGTAGTGAACGCCTCGGCCCGAGGCGGATTGGTAACGAGAATGTGTCGACGGTTTCGCGGAGACGCCATGTGAATAATAAGGGGCTCTATACTTGGTCCAAGCGACGTTCCTTCAGCGCCTCCACGATTTCGGCGGTCTCCAGGCTGGTTCGTCCCGCCAAGAACGCGCTCTTTAGCGCGTTGTCGCAGGCGCGCGCGAGTTCCGCGTGACTCAATCCTTCCGTCGCTTTCTGAACAGCGGCCCACTCAACCTTCGAGGTTTTGAGCAGAGCAAGCCGGTTCCTGAGGACGTTGAGCGCCACCGCTTCGCTTGGCAAGCGGTATTGGATTACTGCATCGAACCGCCGCTTCAGGGCACGGTCGAGGAGACTTGGATGGTTGGTTGCTGCGACGATGATGCTGTCGGAGTCATCGTGTTCGATGAACTGCAGGAAGGAATTCAGTACGCGCCGGATCTCACCGACTTCATTGTGCGAGGCTCGATCCGTTCCGATTGCATCGAACTCGTCGAACAAGTACACGGCCCGCGTCTCGTTCATGGCGTCGAAGATCAGCCGCAACTTCGCAGCAGTCTCACCGAGGTACTTCGTGATGAGGCTGTGTAACTGAATGCTGAAAAGAGGCAGGGTAAGCTCCCCGGCCAATACGCTCGCGGTCATTGTCTTGCCGGTGCCGGGGAGGCCAACCAGAAGCAGGCGGTGCTGCGGCATCAAGCCGTGCGCCTGCAAGTGTGCCCGCTGGCGCTGTTCGGTCAAGACCCTCGTGATGCGACTGCGGATGTCGGCGGCGAGCGCCATCTCTGTCAATCGCGCTTTCGGGTACGCAGCCGTGAGCAGTCCGGCCAGCTCGCCGCGCGGCTGCACCATCGGCACCGGCCGCGTCCGTTGCTCCTTCCCAACCTGGAGTGCAGCTGACCGCGCGCGATCGATGGCCTCGCGGAGGTCCTGAGCGATGCGACCATGCCCGTGTCGCGCCGCCTGGGCGGCGACCTGCAAGGCGACAGAAAAAAAGCGGTGGTCGTCGCCCTCAGCGTGACTGAGGACCAAAGCTTTGACTTGGGCGGCGGTCGGCATCGGATGATCTCAACGAAGGAATGTAGCACGCGGGGCGGCATCCTGACCGAAGCGCCCCCTCCGGTGGCTCGGCTAGCGGTGGAGGCCAGCTGCGTACACGGCCCCTGGTGCTCGCGATCACCGACACGAACCGACTCTTGAGTGGGCGCGTCAACCCCCGAGGCGCGCCCGACCGACTTCGGCTGACCATGCTGGGGACTCAAGTGCCAGCAGGCGCCGCTGAAACGGTCGTAGCGGACCGACCGGCGAGGCTCGGATCACTCCGTCATCGGACTCGTCGACGGCGGCCGACGCGGCAGTGGCGGCATGCCCCGTGGGGTACGACGCCGGTGTTGGAGGCCGTGTCGTGGGCGTCAAGCCGCAGCGTGTTCGCGGCGTCGGTCGAGGAGTTGACGGCGTATCTGGCGCAGGTGACGGACCGGACGGCGGTCAGTCGGGTGCTGGGGATCTCGTGGCAGGCGGTGGGCAGCATTGTCGAGCGGGTGGTGGCGCGGCGGCTGGACGAGAGTCGATGTGACGGTCTGCGACGGATTGGCATCGACGAGTTCAGCTACCGGAAGCGGCACCACTATCTGACGATTGTGGTCGACCACGACCGGCAGCGGGTGGTGTGGGTCGGCAAGGGGCGCAGCGCGCAGACGCTGGAGACGTTCTTCGGAAGGCTACCCGGTCAAGTGGACCACGCTTTCACGTGGAAGGCCTCGCCTCGGAGGCATTGGACGAAGTCCGGCGGGCGGAGCAAGGAGGCACGGGCGCGAAGACGGCCAAGACGCTCCAGGGGTAGCGCTATTGCCTGCTGAAGCACCCGAAGCGGCTCAAGCCGGGCGAGAAACGCCGGCTGGCGGCGATGCGCCGGGCGAATCGCGCGCTCGACCGGGCCTACGAGCTGAAGGAGTACCTGGCGACGATCATGGAGCAGGCCACGCCCGACGATGCCGAGGAGTGGCTCGACGAGTGGCTGGCGTGGGCGGGCGGTCACGCCTGGCGCCGTTCGTGAAGCTGGCGCGGACGGTCCGCAAGCACGCGGCGGGCATCCTCGCCCACCTCGACACGCGGATGACGAACGGGCCGATCGAGGGCATCAACAACAAACTCCGCGTCATCGCCCGCCGCGCCTACGGCTTCCACTCGCACGGTGCGCTCATCTCGATGCTGTTCCTCTGCTGTGGAGGCATCGAACTGGCGCCACCCCTACCCCACACGTGTTTGAGGAGGCTCGCCTTGTGATCCCGACCTCCACGATCCACTGCCGTCCGTGGACGTCTTCGTCCGCGTGCGTCAGCACCCGCGCGCACAGGGCCGGTTCGCCGTCATAGCAGCCATGGATCCGCAGCCGCGACCGGTGCTCACCACGATGGCCGTCCAGCTCCGCGTGGCGCTCAGCCGCGCCACCGAAACGCTCGCCTTAGTCGACGTGGCCGGTGACGACGACGCGCTGGCGCTTAGCGCGGAGCGCCGTGCAACGCCGACGATGTGTCGACCACTTTGCGGACGACGCGCCGCCTGAGGAACGCGTTCAAGCGCGGACGAACGACGCGCGGGCGCTCATCGACACGGCCCCTGGGCGTGCGTGCCAGCGTGCGTGCCAGGCGATGCGCCTGCTCGGCGACCCGCGTCTGCTCAACGGCGTCTCGGACGAGAGCGTGCGCGTCGAGGCGTGCACCGGACAACATCCGCCGTCACGAGGTGGTCAACATGGCGGGCGACTGGTCGAGACCTCGGATCCGCCGGTCTACCAGCGGATCACTCGATGAGCTCAGCGTCTTCGGGAGCTTGGGCTGAGTGACCGGGGCATTGCGGCACGGCTCGGCGTCACTGACAAGACCGTGGCCAAGGCGATTGCTTGGCTCCGAAACCCCGTGCTTGGCTGAACGTTCATGCGTCAATCCAAGATCACTCCGTCGATCACCGATGCGATCGCCGCTGCATCCAGCCTCCCGCCCGGCTCGTCGCGCGTTTCGATCAGCGTTCCTTCCGGTCCTCCGCCGTCCTCGTGAGGCGCGATTCCGCACGCCAGGTACTCGGCACGCTTCCCCTCCCATCGGGCTCTGTATCCCTGATCGTCGAGCATGCCGAGATGCTCCCAGATGAAGGTCACGCCCCGCGCGTGATCCGCGATCGTGAAATCCGGGTAGCGGGTGCGACCATTGGGCAGCACGAGAGGCTGCTCGTAGGCGTAGTCGATCCCGCGGGCGTGAAGCTTGTCGGCAATCACCAGCTCGGACTTCGAGCGCACGAGGTCACCGCGCTCGGTTCGATGAATGAGCCCTTCCTCGAGGAAGCGTTGCTGGGCGTTGACGGTTACTTCGCGCGGCAGCGGATCCGCAAAGAGGTTCGTCATGCGCCGGGCGATCTCCGAGTGCTCGTCGCCTGCATAGCGGCGATACTCGACAAGCGGGCCCTCGTGCAGGATGACCAGCCGGTCCTGGTGGCGGGTCAGCGCCGTGTACAAGAGCTCGCGGGAGAGCAGCCAGCAGGGGTTGGTGAGCACGACGAAGGTGACGCCGAACTCGCTGCCCTGGGTCTTGTGCACCGTCAGGCAGTAGGCGAGCTCGAGCGGGTTGCGGCCTTCGTCTCCGAACTCGCCGGCGTAGAACCCGTACTTAGGGGCCGCCGCTCCACTTGGTAGGCGGGCTCGCCCGCGCGCGTCGCGACGCGCCCAATGACCGGATCGAAGCTCTCCTCGCAGGCGTCGAGCACGTTCTCGCCGAGCGGGCACGGCGGCTGGAGCGCGCGCTCCCGGGCCCTGCGGATGACCCAGCTCCGGGGGAGCAGCGTGTGCCCCTCGGCCGCGGCCCCCTCGAGCAAGTCCCCGACCAGTGCGCGCACCCGCCGTTGATCGGCCGGGTCTTCGATGCGGCTCCGCTCCGGCACGGGGAACTGCTCCCGCACTGCCTCGTCCGGGAACAGGCCCCGGTCCACCGCGCCGAAGGCGATCGGTTCGGCGGCGCGCCGGTCGCGCTCGAAGAGGAGGTACGGATTGCGCAGCAGCTCGGCGTCGCTCGCCTCGATGCTTGCCTCCGCCCGCGCCGTCGTGTCGTACATTCGGCGCGCCTGATCCTCCGAGATGGCGCAACGGCCGAGGAGCTGGAGCGAAGCCCGCCGCTCATCGGCGAGGCGCTTCCAGCCCTTCCGCAGCCCGTCCGTGAGGAGCTTCGCCACGGGCCCGCCGAGCTTCGTGGGCTCTTCCATCACGGCGTCGACGAGCGCCCACGGATCGCCGCCGCCTTCTCGCTCCCGCAGGAGCTCGATCTCGTAGGCGAGCAGGCTCCCGTGCTGGAAGCCCCACTCGTAGCCGAACGCGGAGAGCGCCGAGCCCAGGCCGGGGAACGCGCCGCGCGCCTTCCACAGGCGGTTGAGCTGCGTGTCGATCCAGGCGAGGGCCTGGTCCCACGGTCCCTCGATCCGGCCGCGGATCCGGTGTAGCGTCGCGGCGCAGGCCACGAGGGACGCCACGGCGCCATCGTGGGTCAGCAACTCCGAGCCGTAGGAGTAGGCGTCGAAATGCTCGTCCGGGGCGAAGGCCACGAACTCCTCGGGGTCGACCTCCTCGCGCTCGGCGAGCGCCAGCGCCTCCTGGTAGGGAAAGAGGAAGCCGTCCGCGAAGCCGGGCCGGACCGAGTGGCCCACGTTGCGTTCCCAGAGCACGCAGCGCAGGCGCGGGTTGTTCTCCTTGTAGGCGTACTCAGTGGCCTCGCCCACGGAGAGCACCCGGCCCACGCCGACGATCACGCGCCGGGACTGCTCCGAGAGCGGGGTGCGCTTGGCATAGAAAAAGCAGAGCGACTCTTCCGGCCGGACCGCGCCGAAGAAGGTGTCGAGCAGCGCAAGTTGGTTCTCGCGCTCCTGGACCCAGGCCGTCTCGACCTGCTTGTCCTGGTGATTGCGGATGTCAGGCTCGCGGTCTGGCACCCAGCCGATCTTCAGGCGCTCGGCGATCCCGATCTCGCCATCCTTCGCGCTCCCCTCGACCTTCTCGCGCAACATCCATCGAAAGGGTACGCAGGCAGCGGAGTACGCCGGCTGGTCGAAGCCGGTGGGTTTGAAGTGGCCATGGGTCTCGGGGTAGAACTCCGTGTACGGGTGCGTCATCGTCCGCGGGACCACGAAGGGCGCCATGAACGAGACGCGCTCTCCCACATATGAGGAAATCAGGCCGGTAACTACCTGTCTGCTGTCAGGCAACCAATGACCCTGTTAAATAAAGGCCGGCGGTCGGGAAGCCACGTGCAAAACTCGACCTGCCCGTCGCTTCGCCGAGCCGCATACCGTGCGGCGTTCCAATCCCGCCAGACAGTGGGTCCGGCACCCCCGGCCGCCATTTCGCCCGGCCGTTCGGTCACGAGACGGACGTGTCTGCTCTCTTCATCATCTCGACCGCGCGGGACATAGCCTTGTGGATGGGAACCCCGGCGAGGATAAACACGCTTGTCAGAAAGCCTGCGGGGCCGCACAGCATCAGACTCGCCTCCATAGGCTGCCAGTCGTCGTGGAGATCCGAACTCGGGCAGAGAGGCAATGGGTCGCCCATGGTCTCCTCCATGATGCTTCCGTCCGTAAGGACTTCCACCATCCGGAACAGCAGCGGTTCGTTGCTCTCCGGCGTCCACGGTTCGATCAGTCGCCCGTAGTAGCCGGGCGTCCGCTGCGCTTGCTGAAGGGTCATCGTCGTACCTCCCTCTTCTCCTGGTGTCTGTCTTTGAGCCGTTGCCGGGCTCGTCGATGTTTCGTTTGGAATGCACGAACCTGGAGCAGCTTCTGCCATTCCAGATCGAACGCGCATCGGCATGCGCCGGCGCGCCGAGCATCTCCACGACGGTCTCCGGCGTGACCTCGAATGGCGCTTCGTTCCCTTCCTGCTCATCGTGCTCTCCTTGTCCGTCTTCGTCCCTTTGTTCTCTTCGTGCCCTTCGTGGCTCTTCGTTCTCGTGTTCCTCGAGCCCGTGCCCCGCGGCACGGCGGCGCCTTGGCGCACAACACGCTGAGCGCCCCGGCCAAGTCCCACACTCCCGCCTCCCGGGTGTAGGAGCCCGTGGTGAAAACCCTGCGTCCGCGTAGCACCGAGCCCGGCGCGGCGCTCCCCTACACCAGGGTTCGTGTCGTCCTCCCGCCGCCGTTGTGCGTTGCTGGCCCGCGCTCGACGAACTGGAAGCCGGCCACCCCGTGCTGCGGGGCACGTTCCGCGACTACGCTACGCAGCGGCGGCGAGCCTTACCTCCGGTTCTTCGCCTGCGGAGTGGATCTGTCGCTCGATGCGCCGGATGCGCCGTTGCCGGAGGCGGTACCAGCGGGCCGCGAGCCGTTTCCGGGTGCTGGGGGCGATGGCTGGGGGGTGAAGGGGACCCAGATGGCGTCGTTCAACCAAGTCCGGGCACGCCTTCGCTTCCGAACTCGTCAACCGGCTCGTCTTCTGCATGTTCGCCGCCGCCGTCGGCCTGCTCGTCGCGCCGCCTGATAGGTCGTGAGCTTGAGCGCCTGGTCGACAGCACCGCGGGCCGGGCCGGGGAATGAAACACGCCTGTACAAGACGACGGCCCGCCGGTGAGCAGCCAGCGGGCCTTTTCGCGAGTATTACCGGGAGTCGTCGCGCGCCCGGCCGTTGGTGACTCGATTCCACCTCAGTGGGTGGTCTGTCCCTCCTCCACCTTCGCCGCTACCCGCTCAGTCTCGGCCGCCGCGGCCTGCAGCGCGAACCTTACGACCCTCAACAGCTCCCCGCGCCCGTCCACCCCATCGTCTGCGGGACGACATTCGTTTCATCGCGGTCCATCGCCCTTCGTGTCGTGGCCGGCATCGAGGGGTCTCGACCGCTTCGGCCGTCGTCATGGCATGATGCGTTCGACGACGTTCAGCCGCGCCCGGGTGCTGTGGCCGGGGACGGTTCTTCCTTCCAGCAGCCGGCGGGCCAGCCGCCTGATGTCGCTCAGCTTCGCGGGCCGGTAGTGCAACTGCTCCACGCTCACGTTGATGTGCCGGTTCCTGCTCGGCGACTCCTTCTGGTGCACGTGCCCGTGCACGTTGACGCAGTCGTACGGCACCTGCAGCAGCGGCACGTGCGTCAGCAGCCTTGCCGTTGTGTCGCTCGCGGCTCTCGGTCTTCCGGAATTCGATTGTCATCTTCTGCGTTCCTGCCTGGCTGTTTCCGCGCTGTCGTTCGGCGACGCTGGTCCGGATGCGGCGTCTTGCGCGTTCCATGTAGCCGCTCCGGTTCGCGCTTCTACCGATTTCTGCAGTTGTCCGCGCCGTCGCGTGCTGTGATTGCCGCGGCTGTTGCTCTTGACCGGGCGTTGATTGCGTCGATCAACGCTGAGCGCCGTTGTCCGCTGGACACTTCGCTCCGCTGCTCGGCCGTCAATTGGTCGAGTTCCTGGAGCTCGGTGCTCAGTCGCTGTGAATCCTCACGAAACCCGGCCGTCCGGCCGGGTTTCGTGTGTCTGCCGTTCCGGTCAGGAATCCGGTGTCCGGCCTGTTTCCTTCGGAGTGCTGGAACCTCGATTGCCGCTGGCGGCCGCCCTCTAGGAGTCTGCGCCGCAGGAGATTTGCGGCACGCAACGGGTCGCCGGCCCACGACCTGAGTCACGTGTCGGGGCGACTTCGCCGGTCGGCAGGGCGGGGTGGATTTTCGGTAGTTGGCGAACAGATGACAAAATTCGGTTCTCGCGGGCCGCATGGCCCGCCAGAGACCGCGATGCGCGCATCGATTTGTCGCCGTTGTGAGCCTCATATCCCGCCTTCTACGCCGCCATCAGCGGCTGCAGGCGCTTGACGTTCAACGCCAGGCACACCAAGTCCCACTCGCACCGCACCTTCGCCAGCCCGCGCAGGCTGAAGCGCCGGAAGCCCAGCACGTGCTTGATCCAGCCGTTGGGAGCCTCCGACAACCACTTGCGCTCCGCATACGCCGTCCGGCCCGCGGGCGTCGCCAGCTTCTCCACCATGCGACCCGTCGCCGGATGGGCCTTCAGAGCACGGGTAGCCGTCTGCTTGCCCTCCCGGCCCGGCGCCACATACCCGTCAATGCCCCGCTTTTCCAGGTCGGTCAGGTCCCGCTCGTTGCAGTACCCCGCATCGGCCAGCACCGTCTCCGGCTGCGCGGCGAACGTCTCCTTTACCGCGTCGAGCAACACCGGCAACTCACCCTGGTCGCTCGCGTTCGCCGTCAGGTCCGTCGCCACCACCAACTGGTGCTCCGCGTCCACCGTCACCTGCGCGTTGTAGCATTGCTGGAATCCCTCGTTGCTCGTCTTCATGATCGAGCTTTCCGGGTCCGTGAAGTTGCTCTGCGCCTTCTCGTCCGGCTCGCCATACGCCCGCTTGTACGGCCGACCGCCCTTCGGGTTCCGATCCTGCCCCGGCTGCCGACCCCGCGCGTCGTCCGCCGCCCGAGCCGCCGCTTCCAGACGCGCCTTCGCTTCCCGGATCGCCGCCAGACGCTCTTCTCGCCGACGCAACTCCGCCGGCAGATCGTCGCCCCGAACCTCCGCGCCCAAGCGCGCGTCCTCGGCCTCGTCAACCGCATCCGCCTGACGCAACAGCGCCTCGACCTCGCTTTCCAGGCGCTGTTCCTCTGCCTGCATCCGGTCGTAGCTCATCGCCTTGCGCTTACTCGCGTTCGCGCGCACCTTCGTCCCGTCGATCGACAGCTTCCCCAAGCGCGCCAGACCCAACTCCTGCGCCAGACGGACCACCTCCACGAACAGCGCCTGGAAATCCTCCAGGTGCCGACGCCGAAACTCGCACAGCGTCCGGTGTTGCGGAAAGTTGCCCGCCGCCAGCACCCGGAACGCAACGTCCTCTTCCAGCTTCCGAGCGACCCGGCGCGACGAGAATACCCCCGTCGCGTAGGCGTAGAGCAGCACCTTCACCATCATCCGAGGCTCATACGGCGCGTTGCGACGGCCGTCCCCCTCGTACAGAGCGTAGAACGCCGTCAGATCCAGACCGTCCACCAGATCGCTGACATGGTGCGCCAAGTGGCCCTCCGGCAGCCACTCCCGAACGTCGGGCGGCAACAGCAGCGACTGGTCAGGCACATAGGGGCGGAATGTGGTCGACATCGAGTCCTTTCGTCGTCGGCTCGCCTACAATTGTCGCATCTGTTTTTCTGCGGCGCAGACTCCTAGCCCGGAAAATTCGTGGCGTGTTCTGATTCCGGTACAGACACAAGAGCCCCCGTGTGGTACAAGTGCAGTGTTAACAACCACTTGCGCCACCACGGAGGCCCTTGCGTGACGACCGACACTGTACCACAGACTGTTCTGTTCCCGGATCTGTTTGACAAGCCGCTGTTCGCCCAGTTCAACCAGGAGCAGGCCAGTTCCGACGGCGGGGCGATCCTGCTGAAGGCCGCCGAGCGCATCTACGGCCTGGTCAAGGCGTTCGCCGGGTGTCTGTTCGACAAGCGGGCGCCGGACAAGACCCGGCACTCGCTCGCGGACCTGATCGGCCAGCGCATCTTTGGCATCGCCTGCGGCCATCCCGACTGCAATGATGGCGACCGTCTCGCCGACGACCCCATCCACAAGCTGCTGCTCGACAGAGACCCGGTTTCGGGCGAGCGCCTGGCGTCGCAGCCGACGCTGTCGCGGTTCGAGAACGCGGTCAACGGCTGCGCGCTCTACCGCATGGCGGACGAGTTGGCCACGCGGGTCATCGCGCGGCATCGCCGCCGCCTGGACGGGCGGGCGCGGTGCATCACGATCGATCTGGACCCGACGGACGACCCGACGCACGGGGCGCAGCAGTACACGCTCTTCAACGGCTACTACGACAACTGGTGCTACCTGCCGCTGCTTGGCTTCCTGACCTTCGACCGCGAATCCGAGCAGTATCTGTGCGCGGCGCTGTTGCGGCACGGCAAGGCGGTCGCCTCGGAGGGGACGGTCGGGCTGTTGTCGCGGTTGCTGCCGCGGCTGCGCCGGGCGTTTCCGCGGGCGCGCATTCTCGTTCGGCTCGACGGAGGCTTTGCCAGCCCGGCGGTCTTTGCCTTCCTGGAGGCGCAGCCGCGGCTCGATTACGTGATCGCGATGGCGAAGAACGCGGTGTTGGAGCGGTACGCCGAGCCGGCCATGCTGGTGGCGCGGGCGCGGACGTGGCGCAGCGAACAGACCGAGCACGTCTACACCGAGACCAACGAGTACCAGGCCGGCACGTGGAACCACGCGCGCCGCGTGGTGATCAAGGCCGAAGTCGTCCGCCACCGAGACCGCGAGCCGCGGGACAATCCGCGCTTCGTCGTGACCAACATGCGGCAGACGCCGCGTTTCCTCTACGAGAAGGTCTACTGCGCCCGCGGGGACGCCGAGAACCGGATCAAGGAACTGAAGGCCCTACAGATCGACCGCACGAGTTGCCAGGCGTTTTCGGCGAATCAGTTGCGCGTCCTGCTGACGGCGGCGGCCTACGTGCTGATGCAGGAGTTGCGGCTGCGCGCCGCAGACACCGCGTGCGCCCGCGCGCAGGTGCCTTGGCTGCGCGACCGGCTGCTGAAGCTCGGCGTCCAGGTGGTGTGCTCGGTGCGTCGCATCGTCCTGCGCCTGCCGCGCGCGACACCGGACCTGGCGGCGTGGCGACACATTGCGTTCGCGCTCGGGGCGCGCGCCGGATAGCCGCTCAACGAGCATCGCATCGCTGCCGGCCGGAGGGCTGTCAACCGCCTGACGGGTGGAACTGTCGTTGCCCGCCTCTTGCCGCCCTCATCACTACGGCGGTCGGCCGCTTGACCACACCATCACCCGCGGTCGGCGACGTTCGAAGGGCCGCCCACCCGTCGATCACCCTCTACCGGTGACCGAATCGGGTGCTGTCACCTCCTGCCGGTGACCGCGGCGGGGTCGCCGTGAATAATCCAGGTTAGGGTGTCGCAGTGTTGGTATCTGCGGCCGGAAAGGTTCGATCCAGAGAGGTTCACAAAGGGCGTTGGAGAGACCTGCTATTACGAGATCTCTCTCCAAGAAGGACAATGACGGGCCGGTCTCTCAAGGCGGTCCGGCAGGTCTTCTGGAAGCCAGTTCGACGCAGCGCCGGGACCTCGCGGTCGTGGTTGCCGAGGACCAGGAGCCGCTCACCCGGGCATTCGGCTAGGTCGAGCACCAGGCGGTCGTCGCGCCAGGCATCCGGATGGGCGACGTCGCCCAGGCAGATGACGGTGTCGCCGGCGCCGACACGGCATCTCCAGTTCCGGAGCAGGTGCCGGTCATCTCCTCCGCTCCCTAACGGCCGACCGCAGCCCAGCAGCACCGAGGGGTCCGACAGATGCAGGTCCGACCAGCAGCTCGACGAGGACGTTCTCCGAGGACGGGATCCATGGTCGATTCTCGCCTGCTCAGAGCCTCGAAGTCGACCCGGGTGTCGCTCGACGCTCAACGAAATCAACAAGAGAGGCGGTCTCCACGACCGTTGGCGGTTCCGGACGATCGACTCTGGGCGGGGTGGTTACAGCGCACACCGCGCGGCGGTGGGGGGGCCAGCCGATTCCGAGTTCACGGCCCCGGGTGCGGATGCCACTGGACCCTGCTTAGCCCATCTTTACCAAGATTAGCGGTCGTTTTGCGGATTTGGGCGGTTTTCGTGGAGTGCGAGGCCTGTAACTTGTTGATTATAAGGGATCGGGTTTCGCCAGAGACGAATGTAGTGCCATAAGCGTATAACAATAGTTGCCTGGGACAGGGTGCGTCCGCTATGGTGAGCGCCATGTTCATTCGGCGCACCCAAACCCGGCGGACAAAGGACGGAAAGCCCTACTTCTCTCATCGCCTCGTGCACGCCGAACGCCTCGGCAGCAGCGTGCGCCAGCGCACCCTCCTCAACTGAGGTGGTCTCGGTTTTTCGGACAACCGGCTAAGGTGTATTCCAGGGCCTTGGGGAGGCACTGGGATGACGACGAAACGGCGCCGCCGGTTCACGGCGGACTTCAAGAAACGGGTGGCGCTCGAGGCGTTGCGGGGGGACCGAACGGTGCAGGCTATCGCGGCCAAGCACGAGGTCCATCCGAACCAGGTGGGCACCTGGAAGCGGCAGGCGATCGAGGGGTTGGACGAGGTGTTCGCCCGCGGCGGATCGCCCGGCCCGTCGGAGCACGAGACGACGATCCGCGACCTGCACGCGAAGATCGGCGAGTTGACGATGGAACGGGATTTTTTTCAGCGGGGGTTGCAGCGCTGAGCCGGCCGGTGCGGCGGAACCTGGTCGAGCGGGACGGCGCGTTGAGCATCTGGCGCCAATGCGCGCTGCTGGGCATCAGCCGCTCATCGGTGTACTACGCGCCGCGGGAAGAGAGCGCGGAGAACTTGGCGTTGATGCGGCGGATGGACGCCTTGTCGCTCCAGTACCCGTTCTACGGCAGTCGGCAGATGGCGCGCCACCTGCGGCGCGAGGGCGTGGCGGCGGGGCGCCGTCGAGTCCGGCGCCTGATGCGCCTGATGGGCCTGGAGGCGATCTACCGCAAGCCGCGCACGAGCGACGCGCAGCCGGATCACCACGTCTACCCGTACCTGCTGCGCGAACTGAAGATCGACCGTCCGGACCAGGTGTGATGCGCGGACATCACGTACATCCCGGTGACGACCGGCTTTCTGTACCTGGTCGCGATCATGGACTGGGCCAGCCGACATGTGCTGTCGTGGCGGCTGTCGAACACGATGGACAGCAGCTTCTGCGTCGAGGCGCTGGAGGCGGCGCTGCAGACGGGGACGCCCGGCATCTTCAACACCGACCAGGGGTCGCAGTTTACGAGCGCGGCGTTCACCGACCGTGTCCAGGCTGCGGGCACGCGGTGCTCGATGGACGGCCGCGGTCGGTGCCTGGATAACGTCTTCATTGAGCGGCTCTGGCGGTCGCTGAAGTATGAAGCGGTGTATCTTCACGAGCTGGCGGACGGGTTTGCGGCCGAGCAGGTGATCTCGGAATGGATGACATTTTACAGCGACGTGCGTCCGCACTCGGCGCTCGGCGGACGCACGCCGGCCGAAGCCTACCGCGAGGAGCGGGCGGCGTGAACACGCGGGCAGCGGGGCGTGGGACCACCACGGCGGGCATCGCGGCCACGACCGACGCCGTGACGACCGTGGCAGCCGCCGGCGCGCGTGGAAGGCAAGGGACGACGCGGGGCGTGATTTACCAACCGGGGTACACCTTGACCAAGTCCGCGACCTTTCCGGAGAACCGGACCACGTCGGTGAGCCGGTCGTTGACCGGCTCCAGCACGGTCCCGTTTCATCGGGGTGGACGGTGTTTCGTCCGGCTGCTGGTGAGCCGGTCGTTGACCGGCTCCAGCACCGTTCCAGTTCATCGAGAAGGAGGAAGCCGTCAGCGCATGAACGGACCGGGCACCATGTCCCACCCGGCACTGTGGACCTGCCCGGCCTGTGGACGCCCGCTCACCGTCGCGCTGAATCCGGTGGGAGGCGAGGCGGGCGCCCACAGGCCGTTGGAAATCTCGCGGGCGAGCGCCGCCGCCCATGCTTGCGCACCGGCCGCGAGATTCCCACAGTTCCACAGCGCATCATCATCATCATCGATATCCGGGTACGAACCGGCCTCGTGCCAACCGTGGCAGCCGCCGGTCAGTGCAGGAGCCGAGGACGACGAGGGCGTGATTTCGCAATCGGAATACACCTTAACCAAGCCCTCGAGTTGTCCAAACCACCGGGACCACGTCAACTGCCCGCTGCTGACCCTGGGCCTGATGCTCGATGCCAGCGGCTTCGTGCGCCGCTCGAAGGTCTTCGCCGGCACCGTCCGGGAACACCGGACGCTGGCCGGGATGCTCGAAGCACTGGAGGCGCCGGTCGGCGCCCTGGTGGTGATGGACCGCGGTGTCGCCACCGACGCCTGTGTGACGTGGTTGCGCGACAACGGCTACCGCTATCTGGTGGTCAGCCGCGAACGCCACCGCCGCTTCGATGCCGATGCCGCCGTGTCGCTCCAGACGCAGTCGGACCAGACCGTGCACATGCACAAGGTGGTCTCGACCGACCCCGACGAAGTGCGCCTGTACTGCTACTCCGAGGAGCGGGCCGAGAAGGAGCGGGGCATCGTCGAGCGTTTCGCCTCCCGCTTCGAGACCGCCCTGACGAAGCTCAACGACGGGCTGTCGCGTCCCCGCGCGCACAAGCGCCTCGACCAGGTCTGGCAACGCATCGGACGGCTGAAAGCCAAGCATTCCCGCGTCGCCTCGCACTACCAGATCACCGTTACCGCCAACGAGGCCGGCGACCAGGCCGTCGCCGTCAACTGGACCCGCCGCCCCCAGGACGGCTCGATGGTTACCCATCCGGGCGTCTACTGCCTGCGCAGCAGCGAGACCGACTGGAACGAAGACGCCTTGTGGCGTACCTACACCACGCTCACCGACGTCGAGGCGGTATTCCGCTCGCTCAAGTCCGAGCTCGGCCTGCGCCCGATCTACCACCGCAAGCCGGCGCGGGCCGACGGCCACCTGTTCATCACCGTCATCGCCTACCAGCTCGTGCAGGTCATCCGCACTCGGCTGCGCGCGCGCCGCGAACACGCCAGGTGGACCACGCTACGCCGCGTCCTCGAAGGCCAGCAGCGCGTCACCGCCACCTTCCGCCGTCCCGACGGACGCACGCTGCATGTGCGCACGGCAACCCAAGCCGAACCCGATCAGCGGGCCATCTACGACGCGCTCGGCGTCGACCCACATCCCGGCGGCGTCCGCAAGACGCTCGTCTGACCGACCAATTTCCCCGGTTCGTACGCGTTTGTAGTGCCACTCGGGCATTTCTGTCGGCGTAAACCACTGATTCTAGAGCCTCTTGCAAAACTCTTGGCGTAGCTCGGCTCGGAGCACAAGTTCTTCTGGTGAACATCGTTTTGCCTGGATCCCGACCGAGAATGCGGGGCGGGAGGACCGGCGGCGACCCAAGAGGCGGAAATCAGGGAGTTCGAGGGTTTTCCCACCGGGCGTTGGAGACACCGGTTGGTGACTGACGCCTGTCGGGCGACCGGAAGGGGATGCGCGTTGGCCGGCGAGGCGTTGGTTTACGTCACCAGCCGCAGGAGCTGGTCGGCGGTGAGCGCCAGCACGCCGAACAGGCAGTGGCACATCACCTTCGCGTTGCCGCGGACTCGGACGTGGCGCCCGCCGAACTCGTCCTTGAGTCGGCCATTGACGCGCTCACCCGCCGTGCGTTCGTTGTACCGAACCTGTTCGGGAAGCTGCAAGCCGAGACGCTTCAGGCGCCGGGCTTCGGTCTGCAGTTCTTCGGCCAGCGCAGTGTCACGGCGGGGGTTGATATCGATCAGCGGGACGTGGCCGAGTGCGCGGCTGTGCTCGCGGATCTGCACCGCGTCGTAGGCGGCATCCATCAGGTCATACAGATTGTCCACCCGCTGGGCCGACAGGGTGGCCAGTGGAACGGCGGCCTGGCTGTCGTGCAGCGAGGCGGACGTCAACAGGGTAGAGTCGAGGGGAGGCGCGTAGCCGGTAGGGGGTCGGTGGCACATCCGGTGCTTTCGCAGCCGGGCCGCAGGCCGATTCCCGTGGACACGTTTCCTCCCCCCGCTCTCCGAACCCGGCGTGCCGATTTCCGGCACCGGGCTCTCCAGTGGAATCATGCGGCTCGCACACGAGTTCCCGGTCACGACCAGCGGGCGGGTCTCGCGAGCCGTGGCACCAAGCTCGCACCCTTGCGCAGGCCGGCCGGTGCGTCGTCAGGCCTGTTGACGCCCTGGCGACAGCGACCGTTCGGGTCGTCCCCTTCGCTTGTGCATGTGATGACGTCCGGCATTTCTGCTCATCTCCGGGGTACTAGGCCGTCGGCCACTCCCGTGAGCCTGCTCCCTTTCGCCATCGCTGTCCACCTGAGGTCCCTTCCCTCCGCCGGCATTACCCGGTTTCCCCGGTACTACGGGCCTCTCCGCCACCCTGCACGGCCCGACCTGACCCTCGCGGGCTGTCGGTTGGCGCGTGCCACGCCACCGCCAGGGCTTCCCGTGTTGCGTCCATTCCCCTCTTCCATGCGTGCCGTCGCCACTACCCCGGCGGAATCGGTCGGTGTCTGCGTCGCTCGCTTCCCGACCCATGCCAGCCTTCCTCGTCAATTGGGCGAGTCGGCTTCCGCATCAATCGTTTCGAGGCCTGCTCGGCGTTCGCTCGCGCTACCGCCCGCATGGTCGCTGGGCCGCCCAAGGCGACCCTTTGTCATCAGAGTGCTTCAGCCGATGTCGTTACCTCCATCGTCCGCTCCGACTGCTACCGGCTGGAGCGACAGTTGCCGGGCGGGATTCGCACCCGCTGAGGAATGGCGCCTTCGCACGGCGCACCAACTGACCGGAATCTGGCCGTCGGCCACGTCGATGTGCAACTTGTAGCCGACCCAGGTGTCCCTGTAGCCCTTGCTGTTCTTCTTCGTGCCCACACTGCACTCGGCCGGCAGGTCGTCGAGCATCTCCTGCAGGGTCATGCTCGGTTGCCGGTCGAGGCGTTTGCGTGTCTTGGGCCGTTCTTCACCCTTCTTCGGCCGGCCCCGCTTGCGCTTGGGCGGCGGAGGCGACTTCTCCTTCGCGGCCGGCTTCTCGCGCCCCTCGATGGCCGTCGAGTCTCGGGACAGATGGCCCACCAAACGGTCGCCGTGCGTCTTCCGGAGCAACGCTTCATGCACGCGCTGGGGCAACTGGGAGTGGGCGAATTCGGCGAAGGCGCGAGAGAAGACCGACTCGCTTGGCATCTCGCGCCGCCGCTCCCAGCCGCAGATGCGGCGCAGCACCACGTCGGTGGCCAACCGGTCCAGCAGCAGGCGCGTGGTCGGCATGTCGTAGACCGCCTTGGCGACGAAGGCGCGCGCCACCGCCGCGCGGTCCTTGCGGGGGCGGCCCGGCATCCGCAAGCGCGAGGGAATCATCTGCTCGATACGGATCACCTCGAGGGTCTGCACCAACTGCTGCTGTTTCTCGGTCAGCGAACCCAACACCTGCTCCAACCGGGGAAACAGGCCCTGTTGGATTGACTCCCAGTAGGCGGCGAACGAGGCGCGCAGGTTCTGCATGGCTTGACTGCTCCCAGCGCCTACTATATATAGTAGTGTAGGAGTGAGGTCAAGGAGGGAACCGATGGGCCGCCGGAACCCGATGCGCCGGTACAGCGAACAATACGATGCGCTCAAGGCGGAGTTGCAAACGCTCGGGTTTGTCCGCCAGGGCAGTATCCAGACCCGCCGTCTCACGTGCGGGAAGCCTGCCTGCCGCTGCCACCGCGACCCGGACGCGCGTCACGGCCCGTACCGCTACTGGACACACAAGGTGCGCGGAAAAACGGTCAGCCTGCTGCTCTCCGAAGACGAACTCGCCCTCTACCAGGAGTGGCTCGAGAACAACCGCGAACTGGAACGGGTCGTGAGGGAAATGCGCCACGTCTCGTCGCGCGCGCTCGCCCTCATAACCGACCGGGAGGTCCCAGAGGTCCCTTGAGACCCCGTGTCTCCGGTTCCCCGGCGCCGGTGACGGCTGCTATCCTAATCCTACGAACGCTGCGTCCCACCCCGCTGACCGTCCGTTCCCTCTGCCTCGGGTAGGAAAACCCGGCCGACCAAGGGTTTTGCAAGAGGCTCTCTAAATTGGTTTAGTTTTGTGGTTGGTAAACTTGGGTTAGCGTTCCGGCAGCGTCAGCAAGACTTCATCTGTAAAGAGAGCGCGGGGGGCCGTGAGGCCGGTGGCGGAGTGTTCCCGGGCGCTTTCGGTGGGTATTCAGACTGCGAACACCGGCCTTTCGGGTCCTAGCGGGCCTGCGGACATGTCCGCGTTGTCCGTCGTGGTTCTCAGGTTCTCGGAAATTTCGGTCAGGAAGGGCGACGGCTCGGTGGGGCGCTGCCGTGCGCCGTGGCCGGTGACGGCTGGCACGCTCAGGTACAACTCGGATCGGGCGCGTGTCATGCCTACATACGCCAGCCGGCGTTCTTCTTCCACGGCGGTCTGGTTGTCGTCGGCGGAGGCGAGTGTGTCGGGTCCTGCCGTGTCGGTCTGTCCGGCGTCGCGGCGGAAGACCGCGGCGTCGAAACCGAGATCGGCCAGGTTGTCGAGCCGGTCGGTCGCGTCGGGGTCGCCCGAGGCGCCGACGGCCTGGTGGTATCCGGTATCGCGCAACACCGTGTCGACGAGGTCGTCGAGCGGCAGCCGCCGGACGGCGGCGGCGAGCACTGCGGCGATCTCGAAACGCAGCCGCAGGTTGGCGGTGTGGCGGTCGGGCAGCGTTCCGGTCCGTACGGCGAGTGCCGCGCGGCTCCAGAACGTGGGCGCGCGCATGCGGTCGATCTGCGCGGCGGCCTTCTGGCCGGTGCGCGGGTGCGGCGGCAGGTCGACGAACCAGCGCATCGCCTCGTCGTCGGCGTCGGGGTCGGAGGCGGCCTGAAGGCAGGCGAGCGCGTCGCGGATCTCCGGCCGGTCGTAGAAGCTCTTGTCGCCGGTGATCCGGTACGGGATGCCGGCCCGCTTGAAGGCGGTTTCGAACGCTCTCGACTGCGCGTTGGTGCGGTAGAGGATCGCGACCGACCCGTTGTCGCGTGCGATCCGCGCGACGGCGCGGTTGACGGCGAAGCTCGCCTCGGCCGTCGGGTCAGCTGCGTCGTGGACGGCCGGGGGCAGGCCCGGCGGGTTGACCGAGGCCAGGCGGTGGTCGAGGCGGTCGGCGTTGTGGCGGATTAACGCGGCTAAGGGCCGCACTTGTTGCTGCGCAGGCAACCGCCTGCAACTTCGAGCCCGTCAAACCGAACTCAATATTTAGACCGCGGTCGATGTACCACCACTTGTACCGATAAGCGAGAAACTCAATCAACCCATCCAGATCGGCTGAGTCGATTCTCGTGACGTTTGCAATAGCACTGTTCCACGCTGCAACTTCGGCGGCGACCTGTGCAACCCTATTCCTAGGAGAATCGCCCTTGGGAGCAACAATCTCGATCCGATCGTAATCCCGACTATCCAACAGCGAGAGCAACCTCTCATGCTTCGGGGACGAAAATGCGCAAAGGACCCTTTGGCGAGTGTCGTCAGAACCTGACTGCAGAAGCCTATCCGACGAATACGGCCCCTCCTCGCCCGTAAGGACGCCGCTCAACTCTTCAAGCAAGACGTGCTGGTCTTGACCAACTTCCGTCCTCAAAACCCACTCCAGATCTCTGTCAAGTGGATAGTAGCTCTCCGCTTCCGTATAACAAATCCAAACGCGCCCTTTCCGGCGAAGCTCATTTCTGACCGCATGAAAGATCACCGGCTTCGCTAGGCCTGTGATATCGACGACCACATTCCCATCGACATGCGGCAAGCCCTGATCGATGACCCTATCGTTATCTAACGTCAAATGCTCCCCGACTGCCTCTCCTAGAACTATTTCTATTTCAGCTCCCCTACCCGGTTCGCGATATCTGACGCTCAGCGTGTTGCGCGGCCTTGCCACGGAACACAACCGTCGGACAGATTCGAGAGTGCATTCCTCAAAACCCAAACCGGCAATGACCCAGTTGATCTCGATATCGGATAGCGTTTCATCCCCGACGCGTGAGATTGTGGGATTCTTACCCTCCAACAATGTCATATCCGAATGGTCGGAAAGCGCCGGCCCCTTCGCCGTGGGCAGTGGTACGGTACGAGCCAACTCAAGCATTGACATTTGCTCAGCCGCGCTTTCACGTTTCGCGCCGCCATCCATCTTCACCGCCTTGTCTGTCGGCTTCACTTCGCTCGGTACCGTTTCCACCCCTCCGTTTGGCTCCTCATCCGGATGATCCCCCCCAAGGTTCCGAAGAAGGATTTCTTTACTGGGTTCGGAAAGCCATTCCTCAAGGTCGGCCCCAGATAGCTCAAAACGATCCCTCTCCGCCAGTCCGATGAAATTAACGAGACCGTAAATCTTGCGATAGGTGAGCTTGAACTGTTGCGTCGGGTTTGAGTCGCGCGTCTTTGTCCGGGGAACGGTACTGCCACCAGCGAACACGAACACTCCAGCATCGATTAACTCGCGTAGCCGCTCGGTTTGTCTTTCGAGATCGCCCGTAGTGATTCGCACGTACAGCGATGAATACTGACGAATCCGCCTCTTCACCTTCTTGGACGGCGAACCGTTGCAGGACTTCATGAGGAGCTCGTGCGATGCCTCTGCGAACGATTTAGCCACACTCTTTAAGAAGCCACCGCGCCGGTTGAGGTCATAGAGTCGCTTGGCGCAAAAGGCCTGGAAACACTCCGACTGGACCTTCGTGGCAATCGGAAGAGGTTGTCCCGCAGCTTTCTTCAAGATCTGTTCGTAAAGGCTGATCACGTCACCGATATCGCCGACACACATTCGTGCGAGTGCAGTGATCCCGCGATAGATTTCCTTCCGCCTTCTCGAGCTGCTCGCCGACTCACCGATTTCGACTGCTATGGTCTCTAGCGGCACGTCGTCCAGCAGAACGCCGGGCGCCACATCTGGATGTGCCACGAAGTGCCTCGCTCGCTGCTTGAGAATCTCCTCCACGAAATCGCGACCGTTGCCCTTGCCCGGTCTCTTAATCTTCTCATAGACTTCTGCTCCAGATCGAAGACGCTTAAATCGCGACCCACCCGTGCGAGATGGATTCCCCCCGGCGATTTCAGGCCGAGCTCAATGGTTTGCGCTTCGGAGGTCAGCTTGAAAGCGCATGACGGACTCTGGAACATTAGCGCGGACAGCAACTCCTCAATGCGGGGTTGGTTCAAATATCTGGTCGAGACATCGTCCAACAAGAACAAGACTTGGGCGATCTGCCAAATTGGGCAACAGCGGCGTATCGCCTCTGCGAGCGCCGGAAACGCGGTGTTCGGGTGCACCGTCAATGAGTACACGCGCTCGCCTCGGCTCAGCGAAATAAGAAGATGATTGAGGCGGCTCTCAAGGTCGTATGTCGAGGTTGTGGAGGAGATGTCGTCAGAAATGGTGAGGTGGCCGGAGATCGCCTCTGCAAGGTCTTTGTAGGCCAACTTTGAGATGGATGCTTCGTCAATGTCACCCAGGTGGTGTACCGCCCTCACCGCTTCCAGCCCAAACGCCACGAACAGACGTGCGAACGAGTCCTGCCTCGTTCCGGCCTTGTCGCCAAGTCTGTCGAGCAGTCGCTGGGCCGAAACGAACAGCCCTACATAGTTGTCGCCTTCGAGCCGTTCCATGATATGGCTATTCGATTCCGTTCCCCGTTGAGCGGCGCGGGCATGGAACTGCAGGGCGCGCAGCAGCATCGTCTTGCCGCATCCGCGCATCCCGGTGATCACCTGCGGTCCTGGTGAGCTGATCCCGTTTAGCCATTGTCCATCTGGATCGACGAGCAACTGCGGAACGTGCCAAGCCTGCATCGTCTGGGCGTTATAAGAGGCACTAAAGGCCTTGAGGCTCAATGGCTCCCGCCACGGTCGCCAATGCTGCGTCACGCGATAGTATGCCTCCTCGATCTGCGCGATGAAGTCGGCGGAGCCGGGTGTCCGCTGATATTCTGCGCTCGGAGTGATGCTTTGCTTAATGAGCTGCAGTGCGCTGGCCAGCCGATTGTCCAGATCTGGGATTTTGTCCGGATCGGAGAGTAGCTTTCCGACAAGGCCATTCAGGTGCGCGGCTATCCAATGCAGGTCCCCGCGGCGCAGAGTTTCCCTGTCGCTCCTGCTGGCGTCGGAGATCGATCCCAGGTCGATCGCTATGGCGCGGATCGAATCATCGATGGCGCCTGCGCGTCTGGCGTCCGGCCGTAGGGACTCGACGATAATATTCTCCGGGTGCAGATCCTGAGCGGCGATGCGGACCTGGCTGAGGTCAGGCCAGGCGCGGTACGCGAGCTCGATGGCACGGCGCTTGTCGGCGCCGCTCAGACGCTGACCGTGAGCGCGGTTGGCGCCGAGGGCGAACCAGAGCGCGTCCTCACGAGTGCCGTGATACACATCGGCCGGGATCTCGGAACGCCCAGCCTTCCGGTAGGCGAAAACGCGGTGGTAACCGTCGGCGAGCATTTCCGCGCCGTCGGCACGGAAAACAACCACAGGCGGGAACTGAGCGCCGTCGGCTAACGCCTGCACGTACTCGTCGACGACCTCGTCGTCAATGGCCGAGCGGACCTGAGTTCCGGCATCGGTTACGAGCTGGTCCAGCGAGAGGACCTCACGGACCGGGCCGCCGACCGCCGAATCAGGCGGCAGCCGAGGAGACGACGTCGAAGTCGGTCTGACGGGCGACATGGCAAGAAACAGCCTACCGGCAGCCTGCCGGCCGGCTGCTGGCAGACGCGCACGAAACAGGCGGAAGCCACGCGCCAGGGGATTTGGGTTCGGTGCAGGCCGATCCCCGCCCGTGCGGGGTGCCGTGTCGCCGCATCATTTCCAATTACCGCTGTCGGGGTTTATCCCCGCTCTTCGGGGCTGTTCGGCCTTCTTCCAAGCTGGAGCGCATCTTCCTTCGTGGCCTCTCCGATCGGCTCCTTGATCCGGCTGCCATCCGGCATGCCCTTCGGTGTGTTGCCGACGAGGTCGCCAAGTTGCACGGCGACGTTGCCGACATTCGCCGTCGCAAGAAGGCGGAGCTTACCGTGGCCCGCAAGGAGTTCAAAAACCTGGTCGCTCTCATCCGCCGCGGTCGCGGTTCCGACGCTGTGGCTGCCGAGATCGCAGTGGACGCGGACTGAAAGATTCCGAACCCTTGGTCGTCTTGTTGCCGACGTTGGCATTTTCGACCCGTTCGTTATCCCGATCTACCAGGTCATTGCCGCCGTCAGCGGCGCGATGCACGACCGAGGTGCCCGCGTCAGCGGGATCGCGAAGCACTTCGGCGTTGACCACCACACGGCCGACAAGGCTCTGCGTTGGTTCCGGTCGCGGTGACCGCGCGTTGGTGGTCTTCACCGCAACGCGTTTTGGTCCTTGTTGGATCGGGTGCCGGCTGTCGGCTTCTCCGTGCCCGGTTCTGGCTGGGTCCCGGGTCTTGGGCCGGTTCTTCCGGCCTCGCTGCCATTGCACGGTGGCGCGCCCGAGGATGTGCTGGTTGCTGACTGCCCCTTGCTCCTGCATCTGGAGCACCCGGCTCTCCCCGCGGGTCCAGGACTACGCGGCCCGGTTTTTGGTGACCGCTTCGCGCAGCCCTTCCAGGAGCTTTTCGAGCTTGGCTATTCGTTCGCGGAGCTGCCCGGTCTCCCTATTGAGAGGTTTCGTGTTCGTTTCTTGCTGCGGGTTTTGCGAGCAACGCGCGAACCTCGATGATGAATCGCAGGCGCTCTGCAGCGGTTCGAGTGTCATCGTCTGCGTTCTCTTCGAGTTTGGCAGTGTGGGCCTGGTACAGATGCTCCACGGCTCCCTTGATTGCGCTACTCATACTTCGGCGCAGCTCTGGCGGGTAGACGACCGCACCGGACTTACCGATTAGCTCCAAAGTGTCGACGAAGACCTCTGCAGCAAGACGACGGACTTCGGAGTTCTTCACGGCAACCTCTCCTCACCACGGGATTGCGGGTGAACCAGGGTATCCCCGCTCCGCCCGGGTGTACGCGCGGTCCGAGTTGCACCATGCAATCTATGGTGATTGTACGCGTTCTTCGCCGCCCCTGTAAACGTTACGAACTGGGTGTCCTTGAACCCCGCGCCGGCGGCCTTCCAGCCGATTGGCGCCTCATAGTTCCTGTTGCTGTTGAACGGCGGGTCGGCGTAGACGAGCTCGATGCTCTCCGAGTTCAGCCCGTGCAGGACGTCGAGGTTGTCCCGCGTCCACATGGTGCGGTTGGCGCAGTTCGGAGCGCCGGCCACGCGTCGCGATTGCCGTCCTCGTCGCTCCCGACTTCGTCGGGGAGCAGAGTCGATTTGCTGGGTTTGTCCCCTTTGTTGGGCTTGGGATCAGCGGATGGCGAGGACTGGCCCTTCCGGATGGCGCGGTGTCAGTGTCCGGTTCTTGCAGTCGGCGATCAGGTCGAGCTGTTCGAGCACGACCTGTCCGATCAGGACTTGGCTCCCGGCCGGTCCTACGATGGTCTCGACCCATGTCGAGAGGTTCCCGACTTCGACCGTTACCTTGGTCACCGGTCGTTCGTCTCGGCGCTCATCTGCGTAGATGACGGTTCTCGTTCCCCGGTGTCGGAGCCCCAGCTCCGTTGCGATCTCCTCTGGGATTACGAGACTCAGCGCCCCGGTGTCGACGATTCCTTCGACGGTCGTTCGTCGGACGTCAGTTTCGACTCCCAGGCCGCGGTCTACGTTCTCGCGGTCCCAGCTGTTTTCCAATGTCACGCTGGCTCGAATCTCTCCCATTGTCATGGTCCTCCGATTCTGACCCCCTTGGGCGTGCTGGTCCAGTTTTTCTGACCGAGCTTCTGCGCGTTCCGGCGCCCGGCGTTACGGCTGGTCCACTTGGGCCTGCCCTGTCCTTAAACTGTCGATTCTGTTAGAGATAGTGATGGTGGACGCGCTCGCAAAGATTCCGAAACTTGGCTCGCGTTCTGGTCGACGTCGACATCTGCGACGCTTTCAAGATTCCGATCTACCAAGTGATCGCGGCGCAGGTTGCCGCGATGCACGACCGCCGCGTCCGCGTCAGCGCGATTGCGAGGCGTCTCTCCGTCGACCACCATACGGTCGACAAAGCTCTGCGCTGGTTTCGCTCGCGCTGACCGCGGGCTGGTGCTTTTGACCGCAATGCGTTTCGGTCCTTGTTGGACCGGCCCCCGGCTGTTGTCCTGCCGGTGCCCGGTCCTGGCTGGTGGGTCAGTGGTGTTGGGCGGGTTCTCCCGGTTCCGCTACCACTGCACGGTTGCACGTCCGAGGACGCGTTGGTCGGTCCCTAGTGCTGTGCCATGATTAAACGTTCGGGTGTGCGGTGCTGGGATTCGTCGATGATTGCGCGCTGCAACCCATGTCCGTGTCCGAAGATTATGACGTGGCGGACCACTAGCCCCTGTTCCTGCATCTCGAACAGCGGGCTCTCGCGTCGTTCGGCGTCGACGCCGAGCTGCATCGCTCGTCGGCTTCTTGGATAGGGCTTTGGTGGCCGTGGGCCCTGGTTCATCGTGCTGTCCCCCGGCGCTCTGAGCCGCCGTCAGTCCGTGTCCTCCACGGTTAACCGCCCCTCTGCTGGCACCTTGCGCCTTCGGCCGGCGATGGCTGCGCCAATTGCCGGCCGCCGACACACACCAAGGCGCACCGCCATTGTACAACGACGCCGCGCCGGGGAGGGTGCCCCACAACACCAGGAACGCGCCCGCCGTTGAATCAGTGCAGGACGTGCTACGGCTCGCCGTCGTAGCAGTCGCCGCACTTCGGGCCGGGGAAGACGGGCGCGGTTACGGGGAGGATTCGTCCGCAGGCGGGGCAGATCCACCAGTCGTGGGCGCGGAGTCTCGGCACAGGCGGCAGACAACGGTCCCGTCCGCTCGGCGCTCGACCCCCGGCCGTGCTCCGCACTCTTGACACCATTGGAGTCGAGGCGGAGGCGTCCTCGTGTAGGGCCGCGGCATCAGTGCAGGGTAGCCGACTTGCGGCTGGCGAGTTCCCGCTCGAGTACCGCGGCGCGCTCGGCCTCTTCGTCGAGCGCCGCGGCCGCGGCCGCGGCCGCGGCGAGCAGTTCGACCGCGCCATCGACGAGGATCGATACCTGCCGCGGGTCGAGCGTCGTGCTCTCGCCGCGCCCGGCGCGGGCGGCGAGGGAGTTCACCATCAGGATCAGGAAGTCGGCCGACGACAGCGCCTCCGGGTCCGTCTCGGCCAAGGCGTGCAGGTTGGCGAGGATCGCCGCCGCGCGCGCGCGGATCCGCGTCTGACGGTCGGTCATGCTCGGAGTCCCTGATCGCAGAAGCGCCGTACCAGTTCCGACAGCGCGATCCCGTCCCGCTGGGCGCGTTGCCGGAGACGCGCCTTCATCGCCGGGAACACCCACACGGAGAGTTCGCAGCGCTCGCCGTCGAAGTGCGCTTGCTGGCGACACTGCCACAGACCGTGTTTCGTGAGCGCCGCACGGATCGCGCCCTCCGAGCGGCCGGGAAGACACCCGCTCCGCCAGATGGCGAGCGTTCCCATTCCGCGCGCCGCGCACTCGGTCAGCGTTTGGACTTCGACCGTCGTCCATGCGCGACGGCCGCCGGTTCGCCACGGGGAAAGGTCCATCAGATCCCGACCACCGCACGCGCATCGTCCGGCGTCAGGCCGGCCGTTACCAAGCTGCCGACCGCGCGGGCGAGCATCACAACGTCCGCCGCGCGCGCTCGCCGCATGTCGAGCTTCACGTCGACGCCGAGCCCTTCGGAGAGTTGCGCCCCTACCAGCTCGGCGACCGGCTCGACGCCTCTCAACGCGCCCGCGTTGAAATCCCCTCGCCGCGGCCGCCCACCTGGGGCTCAGCTCCAGCGCCCGCTCGAGCATCACGTTGATGCCGTGCTTCTTGCTCGGCATGACCATCGCGCGGCTCCCCGCGATGGTCCCTCTCTGTAGTTCCTCGCCCCCGCTTTGTGCGGACCCGCCGGCGTAGGGACCGAAACCGTCTCGCCGTTGTGCGTGCCATCTCGCCAATCCATCGTTCCGGTCGTTTGTCTCCATCCTCGCCTGCTCCCTGTGCCGTGTGTCTTCACGCGGCCCGTTCGGCCTGGCCGAACAGTGTCATCAGCTCGCTCACGCTGGTTTCCAGCGCGCGCTTTCCCGCGACGTCGCTGCTGGCGCCGGCGCCGTGCGCGTTCAGCATCACAGGCTCCTGTATCGCGACGTTGGCCTCGGCCTTCCACCGCCGGGGCCGCTCCGGATCGCGCGTCATGGTGATGAGCGCGGTGATCGTCTCTGGTCGTTTCATGTCCTGTTACCCCTGGTCGTCGCCGTCGGCGACGTCGCTTCCGCCCGGCAGCGCGTATCGTGGCGCTACGAACTTCGCGATCGTTTCCGCCGGCGTCGTCGCTCCTCGTTCCATCTCAATCGACGATCTCGTGCTCGTCGCGCAGAACGTCCGAGCAGGCGCCGAGGCAGCGAGCGTCGTCGGGTTCCATGCCGTTGGTCGCGTCGAACGGCGGAGCAAGGCGTGGGCAGCCTGTCCAGGTTCCGCGACGGGGTCGATCATCTGTTTGTGACGGCCCTGGTCGCCAGCGGCGTGCGGCGTGCGGGGATTGACCCTACGACGACCCCGTCTACCTGGCCGCGCCCAGTCCACCTCGCGCGCGGCAGGGATCGAGCCGGAACCGGGCTCCGGAGAGGCGCGTTTTGTGGGAGAACCCGCGCGCGGGGATCGACGCCACGGGCAGACTAGGGCCTGTTAACACTTACCTCCGTGCGAAGTTCTGCGGCCCTCGAGGCCGGCCGCGGCGCAGGCGGCCGCAAACCGGCGGTTCACCTGGTCGACAGTCGCCCATCCGGATGCCTGGCGGGACGATCTCCTGGTGCTCGACCTGGCCGAATGCCCGGGCGAGCGGCTCCCTGGTCCTCGGCAACCACAGCGCCCTCATGACGCAGCGTCCCCGAGATCACCTCCCGCCTCGTGGGTGGCTTCCCCGATAGCATCCTGCGCGCCGGCATCGCCAGCCGAAGACGACGACGGTTGCAGCAGCAGCTTACGCATGCGGATCACGTCCCATCCGTCAACCGGCGGGTCGGCCGCGCCGTCGTCGGCCGGCAACGTCCGGCCGGCGCGGGTCCGCATCGCGCAGGCGGCGCAGCGGTCGCCGTCGCGGAGCACGAGGTCTACCGTCCGGCCGCAGCGCCGACACTGCCACGTCATCGAGCGATGCCGTATCAGGACCGCATCGATCCGGTCGGGCTTGGCCCTGGAGACGGGTCGGGCTTCGCCCCGGCGCCCGTCAACGCCTTCTACCGAGCCCTTGCGCGCGGAGGCCGTCAGCATCGCAGCACGTCCTCGTCGTCCTCGTCCTCGTCATCCTCGTCGTCCTCGTCGTCCTCGTCACGGTCGTCGTCCTCGTCGTCACGGTCGTCTGTCATGCGCCCATCCCTTTCCCACCCGGCGGTTCTGCCTCTATCCACATCCCGAGACGTTGCAGCCCGTCTGCCACGGCCGCGGCCGCGCCATCGTGCGGGCGTCTATCGCAACCTTGACGGTCTCGCGCAGCATTTCAAGCACCTTGCGCCGGCCTTCCGCGACGTCTGCTGCGCATGGAGCGCGCCGCCTCCCGGGACGCGGTCGATGGTGATGACGGCGCCGATCACGGTCAGAACGGCGGTCAGACCAAGCGATGTGGCGAGGCGGCGTGGAGGGGTGTTCATGAAACGTGATCTTACGGTGCAGCCCGCCTGCCGCGCGACGCTGCGCTCCCGTAACGCCAGGGTGCGACCGGGCGCGAGCGACGACGACGCCTCTCCACGAAGGTCCTCACTCGGGAACGGGGGACGGATCCTCGCCCTTGTGACCCGGCCTCATCGGCCGGAAGAGCGCAGGTACGTACCTACTGACGGCTCCTTCGCGCGTGCTGACGCTCGCGGCGTAGCGGACGACCATGGCGGGGTCCTTCCAAACCGCCGGCGAGCTGGATGGCATGCGTGGAGGCCCAACGGCCGGTGAGCTCCGGACGGACGGCGCGGCTGACCGGGGTCGCGGTGCCGGTCGATCCCCTCGAGGTGGGCGTCTCGCGGGGCTGCCGGAGGGCGTCGCGGTCGAGGCGGACCGGATCGAGGTGCGGTTCGCGGGGGCCGAAGACGATCGTCCCGTTCGATGGCTGTTCGGATCACGTCGGGAACCGGCCTCTGGCCAGCGGAGCAGGTGCCGTACCGGCGCCCTTGGCGCCGCTGCGGGGCAGCAGTCCGCCGCGTGATCAAGGCGCGCCCTCCGCATCTTCGGACCGGTCGAGACCTGCGCGCACACCGCCGGCGACCCACTTGCGCGTCGTCCCGAATCGCCGCTGCTGAAACACTGTGGAAGATCTGTGTCCCGCTTGTGAGTTTTCGGCGGCGACAGACTTTTCTCGAAGCCGGTTTCCCGACCGCTTCGCGCTCCCGCGCCCTGTCGACCCGGCCATTCGTGTTTAGTTTCGCTTGATCGATTTCGGCGGCTCACTAGAATGCCGGTGTTCGCGCCCGGCACCAGCATCCTGACTCCCATGCCCCTTACCGTTCACCGCTTCGAGCAGACCATCGGGAGTCAGCACTACGTCGTCGAAGTCAGACCCGCACTGCGAGGCTGGCGCGCCTGCCTGGCCCGCACCGCCGGGGTGCCGACCGCCCTGATGCCCTTCTACGGCGCAACGCCGCGCGACGCTCTCGACGCGCTCGTCAGTTGGCTCTCGCACGCCCATGGCGTCGCGGCGGGTTCGCTATAGGCGCTGTGGGTTGGCCCGCACCGCGAGAAGTCTTCAAGGTTGGCTGCCGGCGGTGGCCGGCCTCTGGCTGGCGGCCGCGCCGGTCGCGGTCGAATGCGCGCAATTCCGCCCCCGCGCTACGGTCCTCCTCGTCGCCACTGGCAGCACCATCGCCAATCACCCCGCCGGCCGGCTGACGGCCGATGAGCTGGCGAATCTGATCCCGGCGGTGGAACGTTACGCCGAGGTCGAGACCGAGCAGTTCGCGAACCTGCCGAACAGCTCGCTCACGGTCGAAGGGTCCGTCGGCTGCGTTCGAGTCGCCATCGTGCTTCGTCTCCTCCGTTGGTGGGTACATGAGGAGCATTACGAACCGCGACCACTGAAACGCGTTGGGGTCCCCATTCGACGCGACCTGCAGGCATTCCAGGCCACCCACTGAGGTGGTAGGATCGAGTCACCAACGGCCGGGCGCTCGGCGACCCCGGTAATACTCGCGAAAAGGCCCGCTGGCTGCTAACCGGCGGGCCGTCGTCTTGTACAGGCGTGTTTCATTCCCCGGCCCGGCGACCCCTCCCGCGGTGCTGGCGCGACGAGCAGGCCGACGGCGGCGGCGAACATGCTGCAGAAGATGAGCCGTTGACGAATTCGGAAGCGAAGGCGTGCTCGGACTTGGTTGAACGATTCGGGGCGCTTCGGCCCGATGAACGCGGGATGACGGCTCCGCGGGGAGAAGTGGCCGCGCGCGCGGACGCTTCAATTCGGCAGGATTCTGTTACTCAGGCCGCCTGGCGGCGCTTCCAGCCGCTACGCCGCTCTTCGCCACGAGGTCGCCCGCGCGCCAGCTATTGGGGATCTCCCCCAATAGCTGCGTTCCCGCCAGATGCCAGCGGCTCGATGGCCGCTGATACGGCTGGTCCGAACGGAACCTGCTCACGGACGTTTGCGCTTCGAGCACGGGATCTCGACCGTCGCGCAATACGTCGCGAGCGTACCACGGAGGTGCCACGGGAAGGCCCAACACCGCGGCGTCGAATGCGGGGAACACGGACGGTTGTCGGTTTGATTCCTTCCATCGGTCCTCATCACGCGAGGACGTCTTCGTGAAAGCGGTATGCGGGAAAACTGCACGTACCGTTTGAGCGGCGGACGGAGGCCAGCGCCCGCGGGGCGCGCCTCCTCCGACCCGACACCGTTGAAGGCGGCGAACAAGGGCGCGCAAGCGCCTGCGGAGTCGCCGGAGGGAAGGGCCTCAACCAAGGGGAATTCGCGAGACCAAAGCACGCACCGGACGCAGGGTCGGGACGGCGTGTCACAGGCGGTCAAGCGGATACGGCAAGCTGCAACACGCGCGGTTTGCCGTCAACCACCCAAGGTAGGAGCCGTATGCGTTAACGCGCACGTACGGATCTGAGCGGGGGGACCGGGGTAACCCGGTTCCCTACCGCGACCACGGTGTCGGAGAACCCATGCACGTTCGTACGTCCTTCGTCGGGACTTGGGAGGTCTTCATTCTGCCCCGGGAGTAGGACCGCCGCCGAAAAGGTCCAGGAACGCTCGCTGTTCCCGCCCGAGGCGCCGGCCTATCCCGCGCTCGATCCCACAATGGGTCGCGGCGCAGGAGGCCTGACCAGATCCTCGATCGGCTCGCGGTTCGGATTCAACAGCTCGGGGTTCCGCCGTTCGAGGGCCCAGCATTGGTCGCACGCCGGGTGCATCCAACCCGGTCTCCGCATGCGGCCGGGAAGGCCGCAGTAGATGCACGTCGTCGCGCTGACGTCGCTCAGGATGGCGCCGATCCCCTCGTAGAACGGCCTGTGGTGGCGGTGGTGAAACTTGAGCCTGCCGAGCCGCTCCTTGATGCAGCTGGCCCGCCAGGGCCGCGCGACCCCGGGGCACTCGAGAGGCAGCAAGACCGCCAGGCCCCCGCGCAGGAGATGGTTCCAGCCGGCTCCACCGATCGGGCAGACGATCGTCATGTCGGGGTCGCTCTGGCTTCTCCTGACCGGCCAGCCCGCGTGTGTCGCCGGCGTGTGGCGCGCGTCCATCAGGTCGGCGAGGTCCTGGGCGCCGACGAGGTCTTCGAGGAGGCCGGGGGCCTCGTGCCCGGTTTCGCGCTCCCGGCGCCACGCGGGACGGGGGAGGACCCGGTCTTCGGGCTCGCGGCAGTCTCCGCACCGTGTGCCGCGGCCGCCGCTGCCCAGGGTGACGGGGTCTCCCGGGCCACCGCAGCCTTGGCAGATCTCGGCGCTAAGCGCCCAGGCTCCGGTGACGATGCCGCGAACGCGCTCGGCGGAGCGCTTGGTGGTCTCGCCAACCGGCTCGAACAGCAGCCGTCCGTCGGCGGGCCGCCGTCGGAGACGGGTGCCGTTGCGGTGGGCGAGTCGCACCGTCGCCGTGATGAGGCGTCGCCAGCCCGTCATCGGTTCACTTTACCGGCTTACCAGCCGTTCCGGAAGTCGCTCGGGCGGAGGGCTGCGGTTCCGGCCGCGATCGCGCCGTTCCAGTGCGCCTCCTCCACCGCCATCCCCTTCGCGTGCTCGGCGGTGTTCATCCCCGCCGACTAGTGGTCCGTCACGTCACACTCTTCGGACACGGACATGGGTTACAGCACGCAATCATCGACGAATCACAGCACCGCAAACCCGAACGTTTAATCATGGCGCAGCACTAGGTCCTCGCTCAGCCGCTCGGATCGGAGACAACAGCTCGCCGCGCGCGGCGGGCGCGCCTGCGCGCGGCCGTCCCTCATGGCACGCCGGCCGCGCGCGCCGCGGTGGTTTCGCCGGCCACATCGCGGCCCGTCGCCAGGATTCGGGCCAGCGTGCGCACCCGGCTCAGGCGCAGCGGACAGTACTCCGTCTGCTCGACGCTCACGCTGATGTGGGTGAGCCGGCCCGGCGATGTTGCCGAGTGCGAGGAACTGGCCAGTATGACCAGCTGGTCATACCTGTCAGTTCCTCGCGCTCGGCAACACAGAGCGGCGCCCTTGAGCGACCCGAGCACCTGGTCCGCGCGGGCGCGCGGCCGCAAGGGCGGCAGGAAGTTCGCGCTGTCGAAAGCCCAGGTGCGGCTGGCCCAGGCCGCCACGGGGCTCCGCGACACCTCCGTGTCTGAACTATGCCGCGAACTCGGGATCAAACCCGTGACGCTCTACAGGTACGTCGGACCCTAACGGTCGACGTAGGCTGCGCCCGCCACCGAGAGGAAATGGCCGGCCTCGATGTTGGTCGTGATCGTGGAGATCGCGATGGACGGCCACCGCAACGAGCGTGAGCTGAGGAAGTACTCCTCAGGGTCGGCGGCCGAATCGGCTCGGGCCCGCAGGCCGATCGTGAAGATGACGGCGAAGTACGCGAGGACGATCCCGAAGTCGACCATCGGTCGATTCTAGATCGCCCGCATGTGGTCGCTGCGGAACCTGATGCCGTGTCCCACAACGCATCCTCGAGGACCTGTGGAGCGGCGACGTGGTCTCAGCTGACCTGCCGCCCTGAGACCGCTGCTCGAGAGGTGGAATTCGGGCGTGGTCAACCCCCGGGCCAGGCGACGGACCAATCATGCGCTTCCAACAACTGGAACGGCCGACGGAGACGGGTCGCCTCTGACTGCGGGGGTTGCAGCGCTGAGCCGGCCAGCGCGGCGGAACCTGGTCGAGCGGGACGGCGCGTTGAGCATCAGGCGCCAATGCGCGCTGCTGGGCATCAGCCGCTCATCGGTGTACTACGCGCCGCGGGGATGAAACGCGCTGACGAACACTGGCAGCGGCGAAAGTGCTAGCCTCTCCGCGGAATCGGGTCAACTTCAAGGGCGGACTTCCTCCATCGCATGCACGCTGCCATACCATACGGCAATGACGGGCCGCGCATCCCCCCTGAAACTAGGGATATGCACCTACCTTCCAACAGGCCGTGGTGAAAGCACCCGGTCCTCGGCCCCCCGTGTCCTGCCCGTCGTGGGTTGTCCGACGAGGGCAGTGTGCTGTCGCTTTCGGTGGACGTGGCCTCGGCGTTCCGGGACCGGGACGGCGAGGCGCTGACGTATGCAGCCGCATCGTCGGCGCCGGAGGCGGCGTTCGGTCTCGGTGGCGGGCAGCGTGGTGACGGTGACGCCGGTGTCGGCGGGCGAGTCGGTGGTGACGGTGACCGCGACCGACGCTGGCGGCTCGAACCGGACGGCGACGCAGACGTTCACCGTGACGGTAGCCCAAGACGGCGACGGCGACGGCCTGATCGGCATCCTCACGCCGGCGCAGCTCGACGCCGTGCGCTATGACCTGGACGGCGACGGGGAGCCGGCCACGGCGGGGGCAGCGGGCCATGCGGCGGTGTTCGGGGTGACGGGGGGCGGGACGCTGTCCTGCGCGGCTGCGGGCGGCTGCCGCGGGTACGAGTTGCGCGCCGACCTGGACTTCGACACCAGCGGCGGCGGCGGTCCCGACGCCGGTGACGCCTACTGGCGCGGCGGGGCGGGCTGGCTGCCGCTGGGGACGGCGGCCGAGCCGTTCGCGGCGACGTTCGAGGGCAACTGGCGGGTAATTCGGCACCTGTTCATCGACGGGGGTGACGGGGCGGGTCTGTTCGGTGCGACCGCGTCGTCGAGCGTCATCCGGCACGTGGGGCTGGCCGTGGTGGACGTGTCGGGCGCGAACGGGGTGGGCGGCTTGGCGGGCGCCAACGGCGGTCTGGTGACGGCAGCTACGCCACAGGGCGGGTGTCGGGGACGGCGGCGGCGGGCGGCCTGGTGGGGACGAACACCGGCTTCGTGGGGGGCAGTCTGCGCAGCGGTGGAGGTGTCGGGCAGTACCTCGGCGGGCGGTGTACGGGGACGGCGGGGTGGAGCCGGGGGGCGCCTACACGTACCAGGTGGCGGCGGCTGTCGACGGCGGCGAGGCGTCGCGCAGCGGTCCGGTGGTGGTGGAGGTCCCGTGCGCGTACACGGTGACGCCGTTGCACTGGGACGTGCTGTGGCCGGCGGGGACGGGCGCGGTCGAGGTGACGACGGGTTCCACCTGCGCGTGGACGGCGGCGAGCGAGTCGGGTTTCCTGACGCTGACGGGCGGCGCGGCCGGTACCGGCTCCGGGAGGGTGACCTACGCGGTGGCGGCCAACGCGGGCGGTCCGCGGACGGGGGCGCTGCTGGTGGCGGACGGACGGGTGACGGTGTTCCAGGCGTCGCCGACGGTGTCCACGGACCACCCGATCGAGCGCGGCGTGACGCCGGTACGGGCGATCCGCTTCCTCGAGCTGCGGGCGCGCTTCGACGCGCTGCGGATGGGTGCCGGCCTTTAGCCCATCTTTACCAAGATTAGCGGTCGAGCCGCTTGCAAAACTCTTGGCGTAGCTCGGCTCGGAGCACAAGTTCTTCTGGTGAACATCGTTTTGCCTGGATCCCGACCGAGAATGCGGGGCGGGAGGACCGGCGGCGACCCAAGAGGCGGAAATCAGGGAGTTCGAGGGTTTTCCCACCGGGCGTTGGAGACACCGGTTGGTGACTGACGCCTGTCGGGCGACCGGAAGGGGATGCGCGTTGGCCGGCGAGGCGTTGGTTTACGTCACCAGCCGCAGGAGCTGGTCGGCGGTGAGCGCCAGCACGCCGAACAGGCAGTGGCACATCACCTTCGCGTTGCCGCGGACTCGGACGTGGCGCCCGCCGAACTCGTCCTTGAGTCGGCCATTGACGCGCTCACCCGCCGTGCGTTCGTTGTACCGAACCTGTTCGGGAAGCTGCAAGCCGAGACGCTTCAGGCGCCGGGCTTCGGTCTGCAGTTCTTCGGCCAGCGCAGTGTCACGGCGGGGGTTGATATCGATCAGCGGGACGTGGCCGAGTGCGCGGCTGTGCTCGCGGATCTGCACCGCGTCGTAGGCGGCATCCATCAGGTCATACAGATTGTCCACCCGCTGGGCCGACAGGGTGGCCAGTGGAACGGCGGCCTGGCTGTCGTGCAGCGAGGCGGACGTCAGGATGCAACTGACCGGAATCTGGCCGTCGGCCACGTCGATGTGCAACTTGTAGCCGACCCAGGTGTCCCTGTAGCCCTTGCTGTTCTTCTTCGTGCCCACACTGCACTCGGCCGGCAGGTCGTCGAGCATCTCCTGCAGGGTCATGCTCGGTTGCCGGTCGAGGCGTTTGCGTGTCTTGGGCCGTTCTTCACCCTTCTTCGGCCGCCCCCGCTTGCGCTTGGGCGGCGGAGGCGACTTCTCCTTCGCGGCCGGCTTCTCGCGCCCCTCGATGGCCGTCGAGTCTCGGGACAGATGGCCCACCAAACCTCAGAGATCCCCTCATTTTTCCATATTAAATCAATAAGAAGGAACCCTTCTTGAATAGACGTCTCGCATTAGAAGAGTTTGCAAGGCGGCGTACTTTGAATTAGAATATGATTACATGCATCTACATCAAGATCTGCCGGCCTCATCCGGGCAATCGCTCCGGAGAAATGACCTCCTGAACTTCATCGCCACCTTGTATGAAGGCGACCTGCATGCCAAACGGGTGCTGTCGTTGGCCAACGCCACCCTTGGCGTGCTGACGAGCGCTTCGCTGGCAATCCATGCAGTGGGGCGCGGCTTGGCCCAGGCCCTGGGTACGTTGACCAAGCATGGTGTGAAGCAGGTGGATCGGCTCCTGAGCAATCGAGGCGTCGACGTCTGGACCTTTTTCGCATACTGGACGCCGTTCATCGTCGGCGCCCGCACGGAGGTGATCGTTGCGCTGGATTGGACCAGCTTCGCGGCCGACGGGCAGGACACGATCGTGCTGTCGATGGTGACTGGCCATGGGCGCGCAACGCCCCTTCTGTGGAAGACGGTGGCGTCCTCGACGCTGAAGGGTAATCAGCGGCGCTATGAGTACGAGCTACTGTGCCGGTTGCGGGAGGTGCTGCCGGCCGGGGTGAAAGTCACCGTCGTGGCGGACCGGGGCTTTGGGGACTGCAAGCTGTTCTACGCGTTGACGACGGAGCTGGCCTTCGAATACGTGATTCGGTTGCGTGGAGACATCTACGTGACGAGGGCGGGGGGCGAGCGGCGAACGGCCGCCGCGTGGGTCGGCGCCGGGGGGCGTGCGCGGCGGTTGGTGGGTGCTCGGGTGACCGACACGTACGAGCTGCCGGTCGGCGTGGTCGTGTGCGTACAGGATCCGAAGATGGACGAACCGTGGTGCCTGGTGGCCAGCGAAGCAACAGTCCCGACGCAGGTCCTGATTCGGTACTACGGCAAGCGCTGGGGGATTGAGGCGGGCTTTCGGGACATCAAGGACATGCGCTTCGGGATGGGACTCTCGTCGATGCATGTTTCGCGCCCGGACCGGCGGGACCGCCTGTTGTTGATCAGTGCGTTGGCGATCGCCGTGCTGTCGTTGCTGGGTGCAGCGGGCGAGCGCATCGGTTATGACCGCTGGTTGAAGGCGAACACGGTGAAGCGGCGGACGCATTCGTTGTTTCGGCAGGGGCTGATGCTGTACCACCATCTCCCCAATTGGCCCGAGGATCGGATTCGTCCGTTGATGGAGACGTTCGGAAGCATGCTCATGGAACAGCGGGTGTATCGGGAGGTTTTCGGCGTGATCTGATGCTGCGAAATGAGGGGATGCATGAGCCACCAAACGGTCGCCGTGCGTCTTCCGGAGCAACGCTTCATGCACGCGCTGGGGCAACTGGGAGTGGGCGAATTCGGCGAAGGCGCGAGAGAAGACCGACTCGCTTGGCATCTCGCGCCGCCGCTCCCAGCCGCAGATGCGGCGCAGCACCACGTCGGTGGCCAACCGGTCCAGCAGCAGGCGCGTGGTCGGCATGTCGTAGACCGCCTTGGCGACGAAGGCGCGCGCCACCGCCGCGCGGTCCTTGCGGGGGCGGCCCGGCATCCGCAAGCGCGAGGGAATCATCTGCTCGATACGGATCACCTCGAGGGTCTGCACCAACTGCTGCTGTTTCTCGGTCAGCGAACCCAACACCTGCTCCAACCGGGGAAACAGGCCCTGTTGGATTGACTCCCAGTAGGCGGCGAACGAGGCGCGCAGGTTCTGCATGGCTTGACTGCTCCCAGCGCCTACTATATATAGTAGTGTAGGAGTGAGGTCAAGGAGGGAACCGATGGGCCGCCGGAACCCGATGCGCCGGTACAGCGAACAATACGATGCGCTCAAGGCGGAGTTGCAAACGCTCGGGTTTGTCCGCCAGGGCAGTATCCAGACCCGCCGTCTCACGTGCGGGAAGCCTGCCTGCCGCTGCCACCGCGACCCGGACGCGCGTCACGGCCCGTACCGCTACTGGACACACAAGGTGCGCGGAAAAACGGTCAGCCTGCTGCTCTCCGAAGACGAACTCGCCCTCTACCAGGAGTGGCTCGAGAACAACCGCGAACTGGAACGGGTCGTGAGGGAAATGCGCCACGTCTCGTCGCGCGCGCTCGCCCTCATAACCGACCGGGAGGTCCCAGAGGTCCCTTGAGACCCCGTGTCTCCGGTTCCCCGGCGCCGGTGACGGCTGCTATCCTAATCCTACGAACGCTGCGTCCCACCCCGCTGACCGTCCGTTCCCTCTGCCTCGGGTAGGAAAACCCGGCCGACCAAGGGTTTTGCAAGAGGCTCTAGAATCAGTGGTTTACGCCGACAGAAATGCCCGAGTGGCACTACAAACGCGTACGAACCGGGGAAATTGGTCGGTCAGACGAGCGTCTTGCGGACGCCGCCGGGATGTGGGTCGACGCCGAGCGCGTCGTAGATGGCCCGCTGATCGGGTTCGGCTTGGGTTGCCGTGCGCACATGCAGCGTGCGTCCGTCGGGACGGCGGAAGGTGGCGGTGACGCGCTGCTGGCCTTCGAGGACGCGGCGTAGCGTGGTCCACCTGGCGTGTTCGCGGCGCGCGCGCAGCCGAGTGCGGATGACCTGCACGAGCTGGTAGGCGATGACGGTGATGAACAGGTGGCCGTCGGCCCGCGCCGGCTTGCGGTGGTAGATCGGGCGCAGGCCGAGCTCGGACTTGAGCGAGCGGAATACCGCCTCGACGTCGGTGAGCGTGGTGTAGGTACGCCACAAGGCGTCTTCGTTCCAGTCGGTCTCGCTGCTGCGCAGGCAGTAGACGCCCGGATGGGTAACCATCGAGCCGTCCTGGGGGCGGCGGGTCCAGTTGACGGCGACGGCCTGGTCGCCGGCCTCGTTGGCGGTAACGGTGATCTGGTAGTGCGAGGCGACGCGGGAATGCTTGGCTTTCAGCCGTCCGATGCGTTGCCAGACCTGGTCGAGGCGCTTGTGCGCGCGGGGACGCGACAGCCCGTCGTTGAGCTTCGTCAGGGCGGTCTCGAAGCGGGAGGCGAAACGCTCGACGATGCCCCGCTCCTTCTCGGCCCGCTCCTCGGAGTAGCAGTACAGGCGCACTTCGTCGGGGTCGGTCGAGACCACCTTGTGCATGTGCACGGTCTGGTCCGACTGCGTCTGGAGCGACACGGCGGCATCGGCATCGAAGCGGCGGTGGCGTTCGCGGCTGACCACCAGATAGCGGTAGCCGTTGTCGCGCAACCACGTCACACAGGCGTCGGTGGCGACACCGCGGTCCATCACCACCAGGGCGCCGACCGGCGCCTCCAGTGCTTCGAGCATCCCGGCCAGCGTCCGGTGTTCCCGGACGTTGCCGGCGAAGACCTTCGAGCGGCGCACGAAGCCGCTGGCATCGAGCATCAGGCCCAGGGTCAGCAGCGGGCAGTCGCTGCGCTTCTCTTTCGAGTGCCCGCGTTGCGCCTGCGGCTGGTCGCTCGCCTCGCCCTCGAAGTAGGTGTTGGTCAGGTCGTAGAGCGTCACCGTCGGCTGCAGGTCGAACAGCCCCATCGCGCGGTCGAACAGATGCGCCTCGAGCTCCTCGCGATGCTTCACCAGCACGTCCGAGGCGCGGTAGAGCTGCATCGCACCGACGGTCTCGAAGTCGACGCCGAGCAACTCCCCGAGACCGCTGCGCTCCTGCAGCCAGCGGTGCGTCGCGCGCTCCGAGGCGGGCGCGGCCAGACGCCCGACGATGGCGCCGGTGGCCGCGCTGCGCAGGGCGCCGTTGACGCCCAACCGGGTCAGCAGCGCCGGCAGGTCCAGTTGCTCGAGCGCCCACAGGCCGACCTGCTCCACGCCGACGCTGCGGGGGCGGACCAGCCGCAACGAGTCGACATCGACCGGCTGCACATCGGTCGGTCCGGCGGTCGGCGCGGCCGCGCCGCGGGCGATCAACTGCGCCGCGATCCGTTGCGCTTCCTCCTCCACGGCAGGCGGACAATCGGCCACCAGCGGCGCCTGACCGCTCAACGCATCGTTGATGCGGGCGCACAGCAGCGGCCAGTCCGCCTGAGGAATATCGAAGTGGCGACCGAGGTTGAGGAGGGTGCGCTGGCGCACGCTGCTGCCGAGGCGGTCGGCGTGCATGAGGCGATGAGAGAAGTAGGGCTTTCCGTCCTCAGTCCGCCGGGTTTGGGTGCGCCGAATGAACATGGCGCTCACCATAGCGGACGCACCCTGTCCCAGGCAACTATTGTTATACGCTTATGGCACTACATTCGTCTCTGGCGAAACCCGATCCTTTATAATCAACAAGTTACAGGCCTCGCACTCCACGAAAACCGCCCAAATCCGCAAAACGACCGCTAATCTTGGTAAAGATGGGCTAGCGCTACCCTGCCCCCACATTCAGGGCTGGACAAATCAGTTTTCGCCGTGTAGCGTCACGGCATGGAGCACCAGAACCAGATACTACAGACCCTTCGTGCGCCTGAGTCGCAAGCTCGCCTCGAGCGAATTGTGGCGCAGGAGGCGCTGAACAACCGGGCGGCGGTGGGGCGGCGGGTGTGCGCGGAGTTCGGGTTTGTGGATGCGCGCGGGTCGGCCCAACTCGCGGGTTGTCTCAAAGCGCTCAACACGCTGCACAAGGCGGGGCGGATTGCGTTGCCGGCGTCGCGGGGTGGCGGGGGCGCGCCCACTCCGCAGCGTTTCGACGCGCCGGTGGCGGCGGCCACGGCGGTGCCGGGTACGGTGGAGGCGGTCGCGGGGTTGTCGCTGGAGCGGGTAGAGCAAGGCCGGCAGCGCCGGGTGTGGAATACCTTGCTGCACTTCGAGCATCCGCAGGGGACGACGACCTTTGCGGGCTGCCAGGTGCGCTATCTGGTGGTCTCGGCGCACGGGGTGCTCGGCGCGGTCGGGTTTTCGGCGTCGGCGTTGCAATTGCGGGCGCGCGAGGCGTGGATGGGATGGAGCGATGAGCAACGCCAAGCCCATCTGCACCGGGTGCTGTGCCTGAGCCGGTTCCTGATCCGCCCCGGCGTGCAATGCCGCAACCTGGCCAGCCAGGTGCTGGGCCAGGTGCTGGCGCGTTTGCCAGCGGATTTCGAGGCCCGCTACCGGTATCGCCCGTGGCTGGTGGAGACCTTCGTCGGCCCCGCGCATGACGGCGCCAGCTTCAAGGCGGCCAACTTCGTGTGGGTCGGGCACACGGCCGGTCGCGGGCGCCAGGACCGCGACCACGCGCGGGCTCGTCCGGTCAAGTCGGTATATATGTATGAGTTGGAGCCGCACTGGCGGCGGCGGTTGGGGGTGGCGCGGGTCGACGCGGCGCCGGCGCTGGCGCCGGCTGACGGTCTCGACAGCGGCGCCTGGACGGTGAACGAGTTTGGAGGGGCGCCGTTGGGCGATCAGCGGTTGTCGGCGCGTCTGGTCAAGAGCGCGGGGCTGCTGGCGTCGTTGCCCGGAGAGGCGGTCACCGCCAACGCGTCCCACGACCGCGCGGCGGTGAAGGGCTACTACCGGCTCATCGACCAGCCGGTGTCGTCGGCGGTCACGCCCGGGAACATTCTCGCGCCCCACCGGGCGCGCACGCTGCAGCGGATGCGCGGCCAGGACACGGTGCTGTGCATCCAGGACGGGACGGATCTGAATTTTGCGACGCGCCCGCACTGCGAGGGGCTGGGCATCATCGGGCGCAACCAGACGGCCTCGAAGACGCTCGGCCTGCATCTGCATCTGACCCTGGCGGTCAATGGCGCGGGTCTGCCGCTGGGCGTGCTGCGCTGCGGTTTCGAGGCGCCGCCGGGCGGCGCGGCGCGCCCGGCGGACGAGCCGCCGCCGGCGGCGGCGCAGGAGACGGCCCCCAAGACGCGGCGCTGGGTCGACGGCCTGCGCGACATCGACCGGGCGGCGGCGGCGTTGAGCCGCAAGACCCGAGTGCTCAGCGTCATGGACCGGGAGGCGGATTGCTTCGCGGTGTTCGACGAGCAGCGCCGTCTGAACCGGGTGGAAGTGCTGGTGCGCGCCCACCATGACCGCTGTCTCGCCAAGGGCGCCCCGAAGCTGTTCGCCGCCATGCGCGCCGGCGCCGCCGACGGGCACGTCGAGATCGAGATCGACCGCCTGAGCGCGCGGCGCAAGTCGAACGGCAGGCAGGCCCGCCCGGCGCGCACCGGGCGGGTGGCGCGGGCCGAGGTGCGCCATCGCCAAGTGGTGGCGCCGCCGACCATCGCCGGCGCCGAACCGGTGGCGCTGTCCACGGTCCATGTGCGCGAAACCGCGCCGCCGCCCGGCGAGCCGGCGGTCGAGTGGTTCCTGCTCACCAGCCTCGACGTCGACAGCACCGAAACCGCGGTCGCGGTCATCGGCTACTACCTGCGGCGCTGGCGCATCGAAGACCTGTTCCGGGTGCTCAAGTCCGGATGCCGAGTCGAACATCTCGCGTTCCACACCGCCGACCGGCTCCAACGCGCGGTCACCATCAATACCGTGATCGCCTGGCGCCTGATGGTGATGACCCTGCTCGGTCGTGACGTGCCGGGGTGCGACGCCCAGTTGCTGTTCACCGACATCGAGTTGCGTTTCCTGACCGACTATGCCGAAGAACTCGGCCTGCCGCCCCCCTGACCATCTCGCCGCCGCAGTCCTCCTGCTCGCCATCCTCGGCGGCTACCAGAACCGAACGCACGACCCGCCCCCCGGACACCAGATCATGTGGCGCGGTTACGAACGAATGTCCATCGCAACCATCGGCTACCGCATTGGACGGCGGGAGCGTGCTGGAGTTGTCCAGAACGAATAATGTGGGTACAGGGTAGGGCTAGCGGTCTCCCGACTCATGCAAGGGATGGACGAAAAAACCCCATCAGGGAGCGTGGCACCGTGCCTCCGTGAGGCCCGACCGCCGCGACTCACTCACGCTCGAAGCCGTGACTGTTGAACTTCAGCGTGCGGCTGTTCTCGGTCACCGTGCGCACGACGTCATCGGGCGCACCGTCCGGAATGTCGGCGTCAATCTCCAGCGTCACCGTCACGTTCGTTCCCACGAGGGCGGCGAGATGGGTGATCACCTCGTCGGCGATCCGGCTCGCGTCGCGCCCGGCGCGGGTCGCGTCGAGTGACACGTTCCCGTGGAACCGCGTCGGCCGGTGGTCGAGACCCGGCAGGGGCGCCGGTCCAGGGTCCGGCACCGTCCCGAAATCGCCTGTCCCGTCGCCACCCGCCCCGCGCGGTACAACCACCGTCTCCTGCTGCGCGTCGAGCTGCAGGCGTGCAACATCCGGCTTGACCAGCACACCAGCCGCGTCCACATCGGGTACAGAGATCGGCTGTCCGCCGCGCAGGCCCCGATACCGGCCAGCCTTCTCGTCGACGCTATCCGCGTAGCCGAAGGTGTCATCGGTCCAGGTCAACAAGCCGACACCGTCAGCGACAGCGTGCAACAGCACCGCCGGATCCAACAAGCGCGGCAGGTAGAGATAGCTTGCAAAGTCCTGGATAAGCTGCCGGACCGGGACGTGGTCGCCGCGCCAGAGCGGCACCCGGTCGAGCTCCATGCGGAGGCGCGTGCCAGCAAAGCTCATAGCGAGGAGATCATCGCTCTTCAGCCGGGTGGCCACCCGGACCGCGAGGTCTCCCTGCCCAGTCAGGCGCGCCGCCTCCCAGATCACCGGATCGGCCGGCGCCTTCTGGACGGGCGTAAGGAGCCACTGATAGGTCTCCGGCAACCGGGCCGTCACGGTTTCCGTAGCGGCATCCCGTTGCGTCTCCGCCTGCTTGACCTGATGCGGCGAGAGATCAAGCAGCTCCCGCTCGGCAAGAATCGAGTCCCAGGCCAGGTGCCGGCGGACCGCCTCGTCCAGGTCCTGAAACCGCGTCTGGTCCGGGGCGAGAAAAACGAGCGTGTTGCGGTAGAGCCGCGGCATCGTCCCCCGAGATTCGAGGATGGCGGCGGCCGCCTTTTCCGCGGGGGATCCGGCCTCACGGCGGTGCGCCTGGTCGATGCCGAGCACGACCAGGCGGGTCTCCCGCTCATCTGGCACGTCGTGTCCGGACCGCGGCGCGGGATGGACCCGGCTGAAGCCACCCGTCTCGCGTAGCGCGGTGCGCAACCGCTCCCCGATCGCCTGCGCTACCCGGTCGGGATCGCGGCGGAACTGCTCGGCCCGGTCCTCCGCCAGCTTCGTCACGGTCGGCTGCGTCGCGTACCAGTAGCGGGGACCGTCCTGGTAGAGGTAGGTCGCGGCGGCGGCCAGCCGCCGGAGGGCGTCCCCGAAGACGGCAGGCGATTCGCCCGGCAGGACGCAGCCGAGTTTGATGCGCCGGTCCTCGATCCCCCGATGCGCCGCTGCTGTCGTCGGCGCCGATCCGAGATAGACGGCGCGCGCCACACGTCGGCAGGCCGCGAACTTGCCCAGGGTGGCCACCTCGCCGTCAATCCGCTACGGCAACGCGTGCGGGCCGTCGACGTCCTTCTCAATCACCGGTACCCAATGCTCGGGCAGGTAACGGGTCAGTTCGAACTGCACGCGCGGATCGTCGATGGACAGGTTGCTCGGCAGGATGAGCGGGTTACGGTCGCCCTTCTGCCAGAGGCTGTGGATGACGGCGGCCATCAGCCGCAGCACGCCGCGGGTGCGCTGGAACGTCACCAACGTCGACCAGTCGGTGTACAGACGGTCGAAGATCTCCGGATGGATCGGGTACGCGGCTGTGATCCGCTTCTCGTAGTCGGCGTCGCGGCACTCCGGCGGGAACTCCTGGTGCTGGGCGCGGTAGAAATCGGCGAACGCACGGGCCACGACATCGCGGTCCGTGAACTGCGCCGGTTCCGCAAACGGTTCGAACAGCCGCCGCCGAACGATCTCGAACCCCTCCTCGGCACTGGCCGGCCGCCAGGACGAGTCGATGCGCCCAACGACGTTCCGCAGCCGGTCGAGCGCCTCCCGCCCGCGCTGGCCACCCACCTCCACATCGTCCGCCTGGTGGTGCGGGGAGCCGGTGGTATCCGACGCCGGCAGGCTGATGACCAGCAGGCAATTTCCGGCCAACTTGGCCGATTCCGTCAGCACCTGCGCAAACGTGAACTGCGTCTCGAAGCTCCCTGCGGGCAGGTCGCTCTGATCGTGAAGCTGGCGCGCATAGGCGACCCACTCATCGATCAGGATCAGGCACGGGCCGTGCTCAACCAGGAGCTGACGCAGGACGTCACCAGGGCTCGTGGCCTGCTCATCGTCCGCGGCAATGCGCGCATAGGCCGCCACACCGCCCATCTGCCACGCCAGCTCGCCCCACAGCGTGCGCACCACCGTGCCGTCCGGCTTCGTCACCGGATTACCCGGCGAGATCCGGTTTCCCACGAGCACAACGCGCTTCACAACCGGCAGATCCGGGGCGCCGGCGTCCCTCATCAGCGCGTCGACGCCCGCCAGTTCACTCGCGGCGACGCCGGAGTGGAGGTGGTACAGAGCGAGCATCGAGTGAGTCTTGCCGCCGCCAAAGTTCGTCTGCAACTGGATCACGGGGTCGCCGCCTCCGCCGCCGAGGCGCTGCACCGCGCCGGTCAGCATCCCCTTGAGACTCTCCGTCAAGTAGGTGCGCCGAAAGAACTCGACCGGATCGCGGTACTCGTCCGCCCCCTCACCGAGGTGCACCTGCCAGAGGTCGGCAGCGAACTCCGCCTGCTGATAGCGACCACTCGCCACGTCCCGGTGCGGCGTCACCACCTCGCGCCACGGCTTGAGGGTCCCGGCCGCGCTCTCGATGGGGAGGCCAGCCTGCTTGCGGCGTTCCCCGCGCGCTTGCTCGTCGAAGCGAACGCGCAACAGTTCCATCTTGAGCTTCTCGACATCCGCCGCCTCCGCTGCGGAGACGGCGGTCAGCAGCCGGCTCACCGTGTCCAGGACGCGGTAGGCATCGTCGCCGGAGAACCGTTCCTGATGCGCCCAACGGTTCCGATGACCGCGCAGCTCACCAACGAAGCCACGCTCAGCCGGACCGAGGATCGCGCGGAACACGTCGTTCCACGTCTCCCACATCAGCTTGAGGAGCGCGGCGACGTCCCACTCGGTAACCGGCCGGCTGCCGATCTGCGGATCGTCGGCGAACCGCCGTAGCGTGGCCACGTCTACCCGGTGCGTCTTGATCGCGCCCTGCATCTCGCGGTCGACGAACGGGCCGAGGCCCGTCTTCAGCAGATCAAGGGCCTTTCCGACCCGTTCATGATTGGTTGTTGCCATGTCGTCAGGACTCTATCCCAGAGGTGTGTCGTGTTCACTGCCGTAAGGCGTTTCGTCGCAAGCCGCGGTGCGCCTACCGGGGCTCCTCCGCACCGACCAACAGGTCCTTGAGCGCATAGTTGACGCTCGATGCCTTGAAGTCCGGTTCGCGCTCAAACGGCCGCCGCACGTAGTGAACACGATGCGTGTCGTCGTCGCAGAACGCGACGATCGCGAGAATGAAGTCGTCCGGCTTGTTGAGCGAGTAGAGGATCTCGTTGCGCGTAACGGTGATGGTCGCGGCGTCGCTCCTGCGCCCTTTGACCTCGATGAACCGGAGCGCGCCGGTAGCGGGGACGCGGCTCTCAATATCGTAGCCGAGCTTCTCGAACTCACGATCGGTCGGCTCGAAACCGAGGCCGCGCTCGGTCGCCATCACGATGGCGCGCGCCCGCGCCGCGGACACCTGGGTGTCCGCCGGCGACGTGGCGCTCGGCGCCGCACGTCCGGCCATCGCGTGCAGCAAGCCGCGGGGAACGACCAACAGAGCACCGAGCACCACCGGCGGTCGAGGCGAGATCTGCGCGTCCCGCTCCATGTCCGCCAGCCGCTTCTGTAGCCGGATCTGCAACATATCCGCCCGCCGGCGCGCCTCGCCCGAGTTGAGCCGCGCGCCGGTCTTGCCGGCTTGCTCGTCGAGCTTGAGCTGTTCGGCGCGATGGTCCCAGTACGAGATCTCCTTCGTGAGCCGGTCCTTCACGGCGGCGACGGTCTTTGCAATGAGCGCAAGCCTGGCGTCGCGGACCTCCGCAAGATGTTCGGGGACGACGTGGGCGACCGCGTACGCCTGCGCCGCCTGCTCCAGATCGCGGCGGATCCACTCGCACTCGGGCCGCTCGAAGATCGCGTCAACCGCGGGCTCCTCGGCGGCCAGCGGCCGGTAGTCGAGATAGGGCGCGTAGTGCAGATGGCGCGACACGCCATCTGCGTCGAGATCGACGTAGAGCACCCGCTTGGAGATGACACGTCGATCGCCCGTACGGGTGACGCTCCCATCCTGCAGAGCGTGCTCGATTGAGAAGAGCACGCGGGGCACCATGCCATCGTCGCGTTCGTCGACAAGGACGGCGCCACGCGTCAGCAAATCGCGATGGCGTTCCAACGTCAAGTCGACAACGGCGTCGAGAAGCGGATGGCCCGGACAGACGAACGCCGCCAGCGGCTGGCCGGCCGGCGCAACCAACGGTTTCTCGAACACGATCCGTTCGTAGCGCGGCAGCACCGGTTCACGGACCCCGACCTCTCGGTCGCGGCTCCGGATAGGCGCCGGAACATGCGTTACCTCGTAGCGGCGGGGCTCCCGTTGCGGCGCGGTGCCGCCGAGCCGGCCGAACGCCTCCCGGAAGAACGATTCGATGTAGTGCGGCTGCAGGCGACGCGCGTCGGCCCGCTCCATCTCCGCGCGAACGCGCTGAACGCGACTGGCGTCCATCGCGTCGTGAACGAGCTGCCGCTCCTCGAGCAGGTCCTGCAACGTAGTGTGGTCGAACGCCTGATCGACAGCGGTATCGAGGCGCGCCCTCACCTCCGGCTGCTCGCCGTAGCGGATGGCATTGAGCAACAAGTCGCGCAGCGGTTGACCTTCGAACACGAGCTTCCCGAGCACGTCGAACACCTGACCGCCAAGCGTCTGCCGAGCCTGCTCCAGCTTCTCCAGCAACCGCCGGTAAACGTCACCCTCGCGGGTCTCATCCGCGACCAGATTCCACAGATGACAGACCTCCGTCTGGCCGATCCGATGGATACGACCGAAGCGCTGCTCGAGCCGATTCGGGTTCCACGGCAGGTCGTAGTTGACCATCAGATGAGCGCGCTGCAAGTTGATGCCTTCTCCCGCAGCGTCAGTCGCTAGAAGTACCTGGACCTGCGGATCGTGCCGGAAGGATTCCTGCACCGCCAGGCGAGCCTCGCGCCCCACGCTGCCGTGGATGACGACGACCGACGTCTCGCGGCCGAGCAACGTCGTGATGCGCTCGTAGAGGTAACGCAACGTGTCGCGATGCTCGGTGAAGACGACGAGCTTCTGCTGCGGAGAAGGGACCGGACGAGGTATCGCGCCAGCGCCGGCGCGGTTCGCCGGCTCCCCGGTTCGACCCTCCCGACCTGTAGCCGTGAAGATCTCGCCAAGCAGGCCCGCAAGCTCACGCCACTTCGTGTCTCCAGCCGTGCGACGCACGCCAAGCGCGGTCGCTTCAAGCACCTTCAGAGTCTCGATCTCCGCCTTCAGCTCCGCGATAGAACGGGCGGCAGTCGCCTGATCGAGAATGCGCGCCTCGACATCTTCGATCTCCTGTTCCGGCGCGTCGTCGAGGTCCTCGACGTCGTCCGCGGCGAGCTCCAGAGCCGTGAACGGAAGAACGGGGGTCTGCTGGCCGCCGCGCTGGAGCACTTCGAACTCGCGCAGGCGGGTTTCCAGCCGCTCGCGCCTGCGCCGCAACGACTGGTAGATCGCCTCGGGCGAGGAGGCGAGTCGCCGCTGGAGGAGCGTCAGCGCGAAGCCGACCGTGCCCGCGCGCTTGGCGTTGGCGAGCGCCTCGGCGCGATTGAACTCCTCCCGCACGTAGTCAGTGACGGCCTTGTAGAGGCCGGCTTCCGGGTCGGAGAGCCGGTACGGCACGGTATAGGCAATACGCTCGGGAAAGAGCGGCTTGCCGTCGAACTTCAGTAGCCGTTCCTTGACCATACGCCGCATCAAGTCGGAGACATCGGCCGCGTGGACGCCGTCGCGGAAGCGGCCCTCGAAGCGGTCGCCGTCGAGCAGGGCCATGAAGAGCTGGAAGTCCTCTTCCTTGCCGTTGTGCGGCGTCGCCGTCATCAGCAGGAAGTGGCGGGTCACGCCCGAGAGCAACTGCCCCAAGCGGTAGCGTTTCGTGTACTTGATCTCGCCGCCGAAGAACGTGGCCGACAGCTTGTGCGCCTCGTCGCACACGACCAGGTCCCAGCCCGCCTCCGGCGCCTGCAGCTTCTGCTGCACGTCCTCGTCGCGCGAGAGCTTGTCCAGACGGGCAATGACCAGATCGGTCTCGAGGAACCAGTTTCGGGTGCGGGCAGCGTCGAGCTTGTCGTTGGTCAGAATCTCGAAAGGGAGCTGGAACCGGCCGTACAGCTCGTCCTGCCACTGCTCGGCGAGGCTGCCAGGGCAGACGATCAGGCACCGCTCCAGGTCACCGCGGGCGATCAGCTCCTTGATCAGCAGCCCCGCCATGATGGTCTTGCCGGCGCCGGGGTCGTCGGCGAGCAGAAAACGCAACGGCTGACGCGGCAGCATCGCGTCGTAGACGCCGGTGATCTGGTGCGGCAGCGGGTCGACCACCGACGTGTGGACCGCCAGCAGCGGATCGAACAGATGCGCGAGGCGGATGCGCTGGGCTTCGGACACCAGACGGAACAGGGCGCCATCGCCGTCAAAGCCCCACGGCCGCCCCTGGGCGACAACCTCAATCCGGGCCTCGTCGTGGCGGTACAGCAGTTCATTGGCAACCGTGCCGACCGGCGTCTTGTAGGTCAGCTCAAGCGCTTCGGAACCGAACCACTGCACGCTGACGACGGTGACGAGGCCATCCGGATGCACGCCCCGAACGGCACAGCGCGGTTGAAGGTCTTCAAGATGCATGTATTAGGCCCGAGTCAGGGGACAGCCGGCAGCCGAAGCTCGCCTAGGAGTCTGCGCCGCAGAAAAACAGATGCGACAATTGTAGGCGAGCCGACGACGAAAGGACTCGATGTCGACCACATTCCGCCCCTATGTGCCTGACCAGTCGCTGCTGTTGCCGCCCGACGTTCGGGAGTGGCTGCCGGAGGGCCACTTGGCGCACCATGTCAGCGATCTGGTGGACGGTCTGGATCTGACGGCGTTCTACGCTCTGTACGAGGGGGACGGCCGTCGCAACGCGCCGTATGAGCCTCGGATGATGGTGAAGGTGCTGCTCTACGCCTACGCGACGGGGGTATTCTCGTCGCGCCGGGTCGCTCGGAAGCTGGAAGAGGACGTTGGTTTCCGGGTGCTGGCGGCGGGCAACTTTCCGCAACACCGGACGCTGTGCGAGTTTCGGCGTCGGCACCTGGAGGATTTCCAGGCGCTGTTCGTGGAGGTGGTCCGTCTGGCGCAGGAGTTGGGTCTGGCGCGCTTGGGGAAGCTGTCGATCGACGGTACGAAGGTGCGCGCGAACGCGAGTAAGCGCAAGGCGATGAGCTACGACCGGATGCAGGAAGAGGAACAGCGCCTGGAAAGCGAGGTCGAGGCGCTGTTGCGTCAGGCGGATGCGGTTGACGAGGCCGAGGACTCGCGCTTGGGCGCGGAGGTTCGGGGCGACGATCTGCCGGCGGAGTTGCGTCGGCGAGAAGAGCGTCTGGCGGCGATCCGGGAAGCGAAGGCGCGTCTGGAAGCGGCGGCTCGGGCGGCGGACGCCGCGCGGGGTCGGCAGCCGGGGCAGGATCGGAACCCGAAGGGCGGTCGGCCGTACAAGCGGGCGTATGGCGAGCCGGACGAGAAAGCGCAGAGCAACTTCACGGACCCGGAAAGCTCGATCATGAAGACGAGCAACGAGGGATTCCAGCAGTGCTACAACGCGCAGGTGACGGTGGACGCGGAGCACCAGTTGGTGGTGGCGACGGACCTGACGGCGAACGCGAGCGACCAGGGTGAGTTGCCGGTGTTGCTCGACGCGGTAAAGGAGACGTTCGCCGCGCAGCCGGAGACGGTGCTGGCCGATGCGGGGTACTGCAACGAGCGGGACCTGACGGACCTGGAAAAGCGGGGCATTGACGGGTATGTGGCGCTGGGCCGGGAGGGTAAGCAGACGGCTACCCGTGATCGGGAGGCCCATCCGGCGACGGCTCGCATGGTGGAGAAGCTGGCGACGCCGGCGGGCCGCACGGCGTATGCGGAGCGCAAGTGGTTGTCGGAGGCTCCCAACGGCTGGATCAAGCACGTGCTGGGATTTCGGCGCTTCAGCCTGCGCGGACTCGCGAAGGTGCGGTGCGAGTGGGACCTGGTGTGCCTGGCGTTGAACGTCAAACGCCTGCAGCCGCTGATGGCGGCGTAGAAGGCGGGATATGAGGCTCACAACGGCGACAAATCGATGCGCATCGCGGTCTCTGGCGGGCCATGCGGCCCGCGAGGACCGAATTTTGTCATCTGTTCGCCAACTACCGAAAATCCACCCCGCCCCGCTGACCGGCGAAGTCGCCCCGACACGTGACTCAGGCGGTGGGCCGGCGACCCGTTGCGTGCCGCAAATCTCCTGCGGCGCAGACTCCTAGCACACAGGATCGGGATCGCAGACAGCACACTGCGCCCATCGAGGCCGCGGCACCACCTGCCTGACTGTCACCGCTCGACCCCGCGAGAACACGCGCTGGACAGCCGGCCAGCACGCCGGGCAAACGAAGACCGGCTGACCACAGCCCGGATCGACCAGGCGCCAGCGCCCGGTCGGCTCAACGAGGTAGAGACCCACGGTGACATCCCCGGCAACAGTGTACGTCGACCCCTAAAACAGATCGACGGGGCAAGCCGGGCGTGCCCGGGCAGGCTCTACGACGCGACGAGATAGTCGACGAAGGGAGGAAAAAAGCAAGAGGACTCGACGGGGAAAAACACGAAGAACTTGACAGGCACCCGGGAAGAAACGAGTAGAACTGGAGCCGGCCCGCCGCGGCCCGGAAGCACCTGAAACGCCAGCCGACTGGACCGGCCGGCCTGGTCCCACGCCGGGCAGCCGCGGCAGACGCTGGCCCGAGGTGGATCGCCCCTAGAGCCACCGGATCGGCTTCGGAATCGTCTTGTCCGTCAGGCCGAACGTCGAGTTCGACACGGAGGACTTTGTGTGAACGAGCAGCTCGAGCCCGAAAGCTACAACCCGACCCACGAAGCGATAAACGGTAGTCGATCATCGACCGTACCGAACCTGCGCCGCCGGGGAAGAACCTGGCGGCTGTGGCGCTCGGGAAACTCGGCGGCCTCAAGGGCGGGACCGGCTCGCGCCGCGAAGCTCACGGCAGAACAGCGACGGGAGATCGCCCAAAAGGGCGCCCGCGCGCGATGGGCGAACCGCGCACAGGCCGACAACTGAAGAGTGCCCGCGGTGGCCTTGACGGGCACCCGTCCGGGGGGTACGCGCTTGCAGCGGCCCCACCGACGACGGGTGATTCCCACACCTAATGTCTTGACGACGCCTCCCTGCGCCGCTATTCTGCCGATCCTCCCGAACGGGGTAGAATGAAGATTGCGATGCGATGACGATGGACTTCAACCCTCTATGGATTCTCGTGGCTCTGGCGGTTTTCGGGAGCATCGTCAAGGGCTTGTTCTGGCTCCGCGACGTGCACAACATGAAGGAAGGATGGCAGGCATTCGCGAAGGAGATCCGCGATGACATCAAGAAAATCTTCGAGCGAATCCCGCCACCGATAACGCTCGAGGCGGCCAGCCCTTTGCGCCTCAGCGAACTAGGCAAGACGATCTCCAAAAGCTTGAATGCTGCCGAATGGGCAGCGAAAGTTGCGCCGGGATTGGATCCCGAAGTCGCTGGCAAGCAGCCGTTCGAAATCGATCAGTTTAGCGACGAGTACGTTGAGAGGCGACTCGATGCTCAGGACACGGAATGGGTGGCCAAACAGGCGTACGAATCTGGAGTCACGCCTGCCGCAGTCCGAGCGGTTTTGCGCGTTCTGCTGCGCGACGAGCTGATCCGGCGCATCGAACAAGCCCGATCCTAGACGACCGGCGGTGGCCTGCCGTCCGCCGTAGGAAGCCGGCGACTTGTGGACGTGGGTCGCCATCGACGCCGAGTCCGAGCTGATCCCCACGTGGCGCATCGGCCCGCGTGACGCTATCACCGCGCACGCCTTCATGACTGGGGCCTGTTAACACTTACCTCAGCGCGTCGAAGATGAGCACGAAGTGGATGAAGCCGATGAACATCACATCCAGCTTCTCGAATCGGGAGAATATCCGGCGATAGCCCTTCAGCCGGCGGAACAGACGCTCGACCTCGTTACGTCGCTTGTACATCTCCCGGTCGTACTCCCACGGGTCCGTCCGAGTCTTGAGCGGCGGCACCACGGGTGTGAACCCCAGGTCCAGCGCCAGTTGGCGAGTTTCGTCGCCCTGGTACGCGCGGTCCATCACCAAGGCCATATTGTCATCCTGCGGCCCCATGCTGGCCAGGAGCTTTCGGCCTTCCGGGCTGTCGTGGGCCTGGCCGGGCGAGAGCTCGAACGTCAGTGCCGTTCGAGCATCCGCGACAACCAGATGAATCTTGGTGGTCCACCCGCCGCAGGACTTGCCGATGGCTTGGGGGCCGTTTTTTTTCGAGCCCCCGTGCCGTCGGGATGGACCTTGACGACGGTGCTGTCCAGCGACACCGCCTCCAGCTTGATACGGATCAACTGGGCGCGTTGCAGGTGTTCGAAGACCCGGTCGAGCACCCCGTTCTTGGACCAACGATTCATACGGGTGTAGATCGTGTGCCAGTTCCCAAAGCGCTTCGGCAACCCTCGCCACTTGCACCCCTGCTCGGCGACGTACAGGATCGCGTTGAGCACCTGCAAATTGGGCATGCTGACATTGCCACGCTGTCGCGGGAGGCAGGGCTCGATGCGTGCGTACTGCGTCTCGGTGAGCTCCATCCAGCAACGATATCACGAACCGTCCAATAGTGTTAACAGGTCCTAATTTGGCCGGCCGCCTCAAGCATCGGGTGCAGCTTACCAGTGACGGGCTCCAGTCCTACGTCGAAGCCGTCGAAGACGCGTTCGGCATGGACATCGACTACGCGATGCTCATCAAGGTCTACGGGGCCGACTCGGAGAGCGAACGGCGCTACAACCCGGTCGTGTGCCAGAGTTGCACCGTGCAAGAGATCCAGGGCGACCCGGACCCGAAGCGGATTTGGACCAGCTACATCGAACGTCAGAACCTCACGATACGGATGTCAATGCGGCGCTACACCCGGCTGACCAACGGCTTCTCGAAGAAGTTGGAGAACCACGCTGCGGCGACCGCGATCCACTTCATGTACTACAACTTCGCGCGGATCCACTGGACTATCCGCATGTCCCCGGCGATGAAGGCCGGCGTCACGGACCGGCTGTGGAGCATCCGAGACATCGTCGGCCTGCTCGAAGAGCACGAAGCGCACGCGGCAGCGTGAGGGATCCAAACTTGACCACTACCCAAAGACGGCAGGGGCCGCGTTCAAGGACACCTGGGCGCTCAGCGACATCGACATCGCGTGGCACGGCGAGATCGCCGAACGAGAACCCAAAGTCTACGAGGCGATCAAGAGCACCGGGATCGTGCACGGCAAGGGCATGCGGAGCTACCTGACCATGATGGCCGTACGGCTACTCAAGCTGCGGCGGGTGCTCAAGCCGACGGGGTCGCTCTCGGCCGAATACAGCGAAGGACTGATCGAGAAGGGTGAGCGATCTGGTGAGCACGTCCGGCAGGTTGTCGCGAACGGTGTGCTCCTCCTCTAGCAGTGCCGTCAGAAGTCCCCGCGGGAGTAGACGATGACGTGCATCGCCCGAATCTCCTCCCGGCCTGCGAAGCGCGGCGGGTGCGTCAGATTGTACGGCTCGAGCATGCAGCCGCGCCTGGCCGGGCGCGCGGAGCCGGACCAGCCACTCGCCGGACGCAAGCCCCACGTAGACCTCGTCGCCGTCCCGCACAAGGCAGCGCGGCGACACGATCGCGATCATGCGCGGACGGTACGCCGGGACCATCGAATCGCGCCGGATCCGCACCCCGTAGGCGTGTGGGTCCGAGACATCCGCGGGACGAGGCATCCAGGCCAAGGCAGCCGACCGCTGCCCGCCCGGGTCGTCCGAGGCGCGATCTCCGGGAGACGCCTCTCCCTCGGCGACGACCGGCATCGCGGACGGTAGTCGGACCACCCGCCGAGCCCGGTCGTACTCGGGGTCGACTCCCACGAGCAGATCATCGACCGAACAGCGAAGGACCTTCGCAATGCGCACCAACGTGCGCACTCTGAGCACCACGTAACGGTCGTTCTCCCAATCTGACAACTGAGCGCCCGTCACGCCCAGGCGCTCCGCGAACGCAGGCAGCGTCGAGATGCCGGCTTCCAAACGGAGGCGCTTGATGTTCCGGCCAACAGACACAACCGTCCACCCTGAATGACCCCGGACTCGGGCACGCGACGTTGCAGAGGACATCCCACTCAGGAAGACGGCTCGGGAAGGTCTCCGGGTACCGGACGCTCTCTCTGCAGGTACTTGACGCCAGCCATCATCTCGCCGGCGTTCCACTGCGTCCAGTCGTCCGACCGGGGCAGGCCCATCACGCCTGCCCCGGGACCCGCCGCAACAGCCCCCACCGGCGCGCGTTCCGAGCCGTACTACTGGCACAGACGGACTGCGAGACGCTTCGATCCGTGGTGCTGGCACAGGGCCACGAACCGCTGGAGACCTCCGGGTGAGGTCTCGGAACTAGCGGATACGCATCCGCTCCAAATACTCGACGGCTGCCCGCATCTCCTCAGCGTCCCACACCGTCCAGTCGTCGCCGGGCGGCAGCCCCGGCACCCCGGTGCCGCGGCCCACGGCGACGAGACGGACTGCGAGACGCTGCGATCCGTGGTGCTGGCACTGAGCCAGGAACCGCTGCGTCAAGGCGACCGACGGAAGCTCGTTCACCAGCGATCCTTGCTGAGTGACAGCCGAACGGCTGCGCGGTGCTCTACCAACCCAGGGTGGCGCGCCCGAGTATTTGCTTGTCGACCCCGCCTTCGCCTGGGCGCCTGAACATCGCGTTCTCGCGCCGTTGCGCATCGACGCCCAGCTCGAAGTTCAGGCTCTCGCGGTCGAGCACGCCGATGCCGTATCCCACCCGGTAGTCCCGGCCGTAGTCCGAGGTCCCAAAGCCGACCCGGGGCGTGCCAACGAAGCGAGTCCCCACCGGCAGATGGTCTGCCCGATCGGTGGAGCCGGCTGGAACCATCTCCTGCGCGGGGGCCTGGCGGTCTTGCTGCCCCTCGAGTGCCCCGGTGTCGCACCGCCATGGCGAGCAGGACAGATCAAGGAGCGGCTCGGCAGGCGGAAGATCCACCACCACCACCACACGCCGTTCTACGAGGGAATCGGCACCATCCTGAGCGACGTCAGCGCAACGACGTGCATCTACTGCGGCCTTCCCGGCCGGATGCGGACACGGGGCTGGATGCACCCAGCGTGCGACCAATGCTGGGCCCTCGAACGGCGGAACCACGAGCTGGTGAATCCGAACCGCGAGCCGGTCGAGGATCTGGTCAGGACTCCTGCGCGGCCAGCGCGATCGTCGCCGTCTTCACGCCACCGACGGTCGCGGCGGACGGGAGGACGCGAGAGGCGCCGTCCAGGCAGCGGCCTGCGGCCGAAAGCGATAGAGACGAGACGATGCCGGGAAACGCAGTGCAACGAAGTCAACAGGATCGGGATGTAGGACTCAATGTGGGTCCCGGCCGGTGCGGAACCGGAAGTCTAGAACTATCAATAGGTTACAGCCAACCCCGCACAAGCGGGGAGACCCCTATTCGCAGATCGCCCGGATCACCAATAGACACCGTGTTTGTTGGGCTGTCCGAGGTGCAGACGCACGCCGATCTGGCCAGAAATGCTCACCTTGGAGGATTCGCCTTGCGTCGACTGGCTTGCTTACAGGCCAGGCCGTCCTGCTTCATCTTCGAGAGCTTGTTGGCGAGGAAGAGCATCTGGCCGTCGCTGGATCGTGTGACCACGGAGTGCTCGGGATTGCCGGCGTGCTCGATGAGGAAGCGCGGGTCGCGCATGTCCTTCCCGCCGCCCATCCGCTCCAGGTCGGTCTTCCAGCTCCTGCCGTAGTGCGTGCGGGTTGGAGAGCATGAAGTCGAACTGGTTGGACGGGAAGGCGTCGCTGGCGAGCGTGGAGTACTCCGGGCCGCCTCTGATGTTGTCGGCCGCCTCCCCCTCGCCCTTCAGCAGCAGGTTGGCCTTGCAGATCGCGTAGGTCTCGGCGTTGATCTCCTGGCCGAACAAGTGTGTGGAGACGTCCTTGCAGTGCTCCGTCGCGAGCTGCCGCAGCGTCTGCTCGGCGACGGTCAGAATGCCGCCGGTACCGCAGGCGCCGTGGTAGAGCAGGTAGGTGCCGGACCTGATCTCGTCGGCGACGGGACGCCAGCCCGCGTGGACGCAAAACGGATCAACAGCCGAACGGGGGTGCGATAATCCCGACCTGCGCCACCAGGGCGCGGTCTCACGACAGGAATCGAGTTGACGGAACGCTCCGAACCAGACCGACCCAGCGCCGAGGCTGTCCGCGACCTCTGGGAAGCCGATCTCGAACTCGAGGGCCCGGCGACGACCCAGACGTCCGAGGAAACGCGCCTGGCAACACTGATGCAGGAGGCGCCGATCCCGATCATCAGAAGTCCGCCGGAAAGAACCTGGATCTGGTCGGACCTGCACCTCGCGGACCGCTCGGTGCTGGCGGCCTGGAACCGCCCGTTCCGGAACATCGAGGAGATGAACCACCACTTGCTGAGGGAATGGAGCCGGCGCGTACACGCGGGCGACACGATCATCTGCCTGGGCGACGTCGCCCATTCCGACGGTTGGTGCGACCGCCGGCTGGTGCTCGACGTTCGGAACTGTCCAGGCGAGCGAGTCCTGGTCCTCGGAAACCATGACCACGACACCGAAGGGCTGCACGACGCCGGCTTCGACAGCATGTGCGTCGCGGCGATGTGCGCCACCGACCCACCGCTGGCCCTCAGCCATCTGCCGCTCCGGAGAGTGCCGCCGACGGCAGTCAACGTCCACGGGCACATCCACGCTGCCAAAGCGCCGAGCCGGCGCCACTTTAACGTGTCCGTGGAGCGCACCGACTACGCCCCAGTGGGGCTGACCTGGGTGCTCGAACAGGCGAGGAACCAGCAAACGCACTGGGGAGGCCCAGGGCGGTGATCGACGAGACGACGCGGCGCGCGCTCGAAAATGACGAGCGGGCCCAGATCCGGCAGTGCAGGGGCCAGATCTGGTAGGAAACGGTCGAAGCGATGACAAAGGACACGTGGGCGATCATCGGAACGATGGCGACGATCGGAATGTCGCGATGAACGAGGTGCCCGACGGAACGGTGAACCTGTACGGACACGTGCACAACAACGAGCCGTTGCGGGAAGGGCCGTACGTGCCCTGGGCTGCTGCCCTGCGTCTTGCGGGCCGCGGGTCTGCTTGATCACGCTCATGGCCGTGACAATGATCGGGGAGACGTCTCCCACGTTGGCCGGCACGATCATCGTGTTGTTGTCCTTGGCCAGCAGGCCCAACTCCTCGACGTACTGCTCGGCGACGCGCAACTGCACGGCCTGATACCCGCCCGGCGTCTCGATCTCCTCGGCCACTTGGCGAATGTGCCTTCGGCCGTGCCCGTCGCGATGGCGGCGGCCTGCCCCTCAGCCCTGTTGATCTGCTGCTGCTCGGTGGCCCCGCCGGGACGGCGGCTGTCCGTAGCTGGCCCAGGTGGTCTCGTAGAATCCGGACCAGAATTGCACACGGAATTGGTCACGGCCACGTGCGGGTGTTCATGGAATCCCGTTGGCAACAAGGCCGTTATCCGAAGTCAGCGGCTTCCGCACCGAACCCCGTGCTTTCTGCGTAAATCATTTAGGTGCGGCTCTTCTTCGTAGACGGCTTTTTCGCCTATTCATAGGCGTTTTTGCTCGCGGACGATCACTTTTCGGTTCGTTTTGCGCGGGGACAGCGCCCCGGACAGCGCCCACCCGCCTCTTTCGGGCGGCCAGCCCGGCCTGATCACGGCGCCCGGACGCTTCGGTCGTCCCCTCCGCCCCCTGGACATTCGCGCGGCGTTTTGGTACGGTGCCTTGGGAAGGGAGATGCCTCTGCGATGGCCGTAGCAGCGACGACGAGGTTCTCGGGACGTGCCTTCTGGGTCGCGTTGGGTGCCACCAGCGATCAAGCTCGCATGGACCGACACTGCCGCCGTGCCGGTGAGGCGCCCAACACGGTCCGGCGGTTGCGGGAGAGTTGAGCGATGCGAGACGTGGCTCACAGCGCCGCTCCCCCCGACCAGGCGCCGGATGCGGTGGCCGAGGCCGTCTTCGCTGACGCCAAAGCCTACCTCTCATCGCGCGAAGCCCAGCAGATGAGTGAGAGCGAGCTCGAACGGGAGCTGCACCGACGGGGCCAGGAGTTGATGCGCAGGCTCCTGCAAGGACACCTCGATCAACGCACCCCGGGGGAGGCCGCCGGTCCGGTCGAGGGGGCCGACGATGTCGAGCGCTCGCAGCGGCGCCTGCAGGAACGCCACCCGGAGACGACCTTCGGGACGGTGCAGGCTGCGCGCCCGGGTGGGTCGCGCTCGTCGATGGCGCCGAGACGCAGCTCGACTGTTGTCGAGCTTCAGGAAGTGACGTTTTCTGGACAGCGGTCGACCGGTCTCATTGACGACATGAGGGTCGCCGTCATTCCGGCGCGTGATCACGGAGCGGACGCTGGCGGTTGCGCTCCTGCTGGCTGAGCTCGGCCTCCCGTCGGCGATAGCTGCGGCCTTCGATGAGTACCGTTGGAACGCAACTGGAAATGTGCTGACACCGAGAGGTTGGTGGTGTCGGGCGGCGGCTCCGCGGAGTATGCCACGTAAGCCTGTAAGTGTAAATGTACCAGTAACTTCGCGGAACACCGGCTCCGACGATACCACGTTCGTTACCACCTGCCGATGGTCGATTCTCCCGTGCGGATGCGGTCCCCCTGCTAAAGTTGGGCGATGGGCGAGAAGATCGCGTGTTTGGGCTGGGGATCATTGATCTGGGAACCCGATGGGCTGCGGATGGACGGCGACTGGCAGCATGACGGTCCGAAGGTCAAGGTCGAGTTCGTGCGCCGATCTAACGGGGGGCACCTCACCCTGGTGTTGTTCCACGACGCCAGAACCCCCGTGTGCAGCCAGTGGGTCTGGATGGCCGCGGAGGACCTAGACGGTGCAATATTGGATTTGGCAACGCGAGAAGGGCGCGGCAAGCCAATCAAGCTGACGGACATCGGCCGATGGCCACGAGGGGATGCGGACCCAAGGATCATCGACCTTGAGTCCTGGGCCGCGAAGCAAGGTGCCGACCACGTGATCTGGACAGCACTGCCGCCGAAGTTCAGGAACCGGGAGACCGGAAAGCACGAGAACGACGAGTGGCCATCCGAGGACGACGCGGTCGAGTATCTTAGCAAGCTGCGCAACGACGAACTCAAGCGCGCGAAGGAGTACGTGCTAAACGCACCTGTCGATACGGCCTACCGGCGGCGCATCCTCAGAGAGCTTCGGTGGGAGTGACGCCGAAACTCACGCGGCCTCGCGGGCGCGGGCCACGGCTTGGATCTCCCGTCTTTTGAACGATTTGGAGCAAAATCATTCTATCAGACACGGTGGGTTCAAGCCGGCCTAATTTGAAATTCTATGGGAGGTGTAGAGCATTGTGACCCTCAGTGAGAATCGTAACGGGCGCCGAGTGGCGTGATGCTCCTATCCGTAATCCCGTATCGATTGTGGCAAGACCTTCCGACAGGTCCAGCACGGCTTCGGACTTGAGCGTTGGCTGAATGTCTATCGTGTGCCCGTCTCGTGCGAGGCGATAGATTTCACTCTCGTCAAGAATAGAAACTGTCGTTACGGAGTGAGTGGCTAACATGACACACGTTCCCCTGTCGACAAACTCGGTCTTGAGACCCGTCGTGCTCGCGCAGCACTTGATAGCGCACGTTCCGCTTCGTTGCAGCTTGCCGTATCCGCTCGACCGCCTGTGACACGCTCACCCGACCCTGCGTCCGGTACGTGCTTTGGTCTTGCGAATTCCCCTTGGTTGAGGCCCTTCCCTCCGGCAGCTCCGCAGGAGCTTTCGCTCCCTTGTTCGCCGCTTTCATCGGTACTCCTGCCTCATCCGACTTCTTCATTCCGTGCACCATCGGATACGGAATCCTCCTTCCCTCTGCGGCCCCGGTTCGACTGCCGGGGCAGAATGAAGACCTCCCAGGTCCCGACGAAGGACGTACGAACGTGCATGGGTTCTCCGACACCGTGGAGTCCTCCATCCCCTCACCAGTCGCGGTGATGGCGGTGTTGCCTTCAACCGCAGGCACGGTCTCGGCACTCCAGACATGCAACCTTTCGATGCTCAGTAGCCCTGCCCGTTCGCGCCCCTGTCAACGCTTCGCCTGTCGCCTCACAGCGACCGGCGCATGACTCGGGGTGAAGGTGGTCGGTTACTCCTTCCCTCTGCCGGACTTCCACCGGCTGTCCTTCCGTCAGTTAGCCTGGCGCACACCTGCATGGTCGCTGTCGCCAGGGCGTCAACAGGCCTGACGACGCACCGGCCGGCCAGCGCAAGGGTGCGAGCGTGGTGCCACCGCTCGCGAGACCCGTCCGCTGGTCGCGCCCGGGAACCCGTGTGCGAGTCGCATGATTCCACTGGAGAGCCCGGTGCCGGAGATCGGCCCGCCGGGTTCGGAGAGCGGGGGGAGGAAACGTGCTCACGGGAATCGGACTGCGGCCCGGTTGCGAAAGCACCGGATGAGCCACCGATCCCTATCGGATACGCGCCTCCCCTCGACTCTACTGGGACAGTAGTGAATGTTTATAGGGGTTTACTCCGCCACAACTCCGACACAACAGCGAGGTGCTCCGCTACAAACGCGCGACCTACATCCGGGCGACTGTCGAGATACACGACATAACGCTCGTCTCGATGGAGGTTGCAATGGATATCTATCAGACGCGATGCGACAACATGAGCTACCACGATGCGCGCGGCTTCGAGGATCGCCGGCAAGCAATGGCGCTGTATCGCCAGACGGAGGACAGCACGTATAACCAGCTCGCCAAGTTACCGGAGCAAGAGCGTAGACGACTCGCACGCCGAGCGGCAGAGGACACGGTAGCCGGCGCCTACTACGGGCTGCGATTCGGTGGGGCGGCGCACTAATGCAAGGTAGGTTACGGAAGCACCCAGCGGGCAGCCGGCAGTATATCGGGTTCAATCTGGATATAGACATAGCGGCAGCCGTTGACGCTGTAGCCTGCCGTGAGGGTATGAATCGTTCCGAAGCGGTAGCCTACCTACTGGCTAAGGCTCTGGAGAATGAGGACTGGTGAGACACGATGATAAGGCTTGAAATCTGCCCAGTGTGCAAACGCACATTCAACGCGCTATCGCCAGCCCACGATAAGGACGGCGACGGGATCTGTAACGACTGCGATCCAGTAGACGATAGAAAACCGGACCAAATAGATCGCACCGTGCTAGCCCCGCCACTGTCGGCCCTGTGCGCTGCCCTTCGAGCCGGACGCGGAACATCGCCGGACGCACGCGGATCGCCGTAGCGCGGCCCTGGGCTGCCTGGGAGCCATTCTCGCCATCCTGCCGGCAGCCGGTGCCACGTGGTAGACTCACCGCGCCCGAAAGGAGGGCGCAAGAATGGCTGTCACACTGCACGACGGCGGCGCCGGAAATCTGAAGGCGGTAGCGAACGGGAGACGGGATCGGCTACGGCTTGCGAGGGAGGGCAAGCCATCCGACCGGCTTGTAATCTGCGAATGCGAGTATCCGCACCTGTCTATGACAGAGGCGGAAGAATGCGCCGAGCGGATTATGAGTCTGGTAATGACTGGCGCACCTGACTCGCCGGAGATATACCACGGGCCGAAGTTTGACGCCGGGTATCAGCGTGCTACAGACGCAGCATCGGAGGGATACAGATGAGTGCTCCACTACTGAAAGTTTTCGTAAGTGAGGGGCGGATAGAGTTCTGGTGTACGGGTTGTAACCAGCTCCTCTACGCGCTAGAGCCGGGCAATGCGCGAGATTTCGCGGCTTGCAGAGACACCATCGCGATCCACACATGCAAAGAGGGGAAATCCGGGGACACTGAGCCAGCCCGCATGATATTAAGCGGGAAATGAGTTACCTGACACTATATAATGGAGAGTGTGAGGAAACGCGATGGTCGCTCGCTTGACCACAAGGCACTCGAAGACATTCGCATACAGGCAGTACAGCGGGTTGAAGCCGGGGAAGCCCCCTCCGCGGTGATGCGGGTGATGGGATTCGCCCGCACTGTAATCTATGACTGGCTGAACAAGTATCGCGCCGATGGTATCGAGGCGCTACGGGCGTTGCCGATTCCGGGACGGCCACCCAAGCTGACGGAGCAGCAGCGCGCCTGGGTGTATCGCACGGTGACGCAGAACAACCCGCTACAGTTGCAGTTCGAGTTCGCCCTCTGGACGCGGGCGATGGTCCGAGACCTGATTCGGCAGAACTGCGGCGTGACCCTGAGCCTGGCCTCAGTTGGGCGGCTCTTGCGCTCGCTGGGGCTCACGCCCCAGCGGCCGGTTCGCCGGGCGATTGAACAGGTGCCCGCCAAGGTCCGGGAGTGGCTGACGGTCGACTATCCTGCGATTCAGGCGAAAGCCCGTAAGGCAGGCGCGCAGATTTTCTTTGCGGACGAAGCGGGCGTGCGGTCGAACAGCCTTCATTCGGGCACCACGTGGGCGCCGATGGGCCAGACACCGGTGGTGCCGGCGACTGGCAAACGGTTCGGGCTCAATCTGGTGTCGGCGGTGAGTCCGCAGGGCGGGTTGCGGTTCATGGTGGTCGACGGGCGGATGACGGCGGTGCGCTTCATCGCATTTCTGACGCGCTTACTGCACAATCAGACGCGGCCGATTTTCCTCATCGTCGATCAGCATTCCTCGCACCGGGCGAAAGCGGTCCAGGAGTTTGTAGCGTCGACGGACGGCCACCTTGAGCTGTTCTTCCTGCCGCCGTACTCCCCGGAACTCAATCCGGATGAACTCGTGTGGAACCATCTGAAGACACACGGGGTTCACAAACGCCTGCTGCAGACGCCGCAGGAACTCAAACGCTACGTCCTCGGCCACATGCGGTCCTTACAGCGGACGCCAGCCCTGTTGCGTGGGTTCTTCAAGAAGCCGAGCCTGCGCTATATCACCGCATAGTGTCACCATACTAATGCGGTCCTTAATAACACTAGCGAGGCTTCGCCTCAGACGAACGAGCATGTGAATCGGGCGTGATCGCTGCCTCCCATTGAGAAGTGAGATAGCGAAGAAACAACGATCAAAACCTGAACTTGACTCAACTGTAAAGATCCCGGCCGTTCAAGGAATCTAGCCCGGATCATGCACCAAGGGCCCGATCCAGGTAGAGACACAAGAGCCTCCGTATGGTAAAAATGCAGTATTCACAGGCATTTTAGCCACCACGGAGGCCCCTGCGTGACGACCGACACTGTACCACAGACTGTTCTGTTCCCGGATCTGTTCGACAAGCCACTGTTCGCCAAGTTCAACCAGGAGCAGGCAAGCTCCGACGGCGGGGCGGTCCTGCTCAAGGCGGCCGAGCGCGTGTACGGGTTGGTCAAGGCGTTCGCCCGGTCCCTGAGCGACAAGCGCGCGCCGGAGAAGATTCGGCACACGGCTCGCGGACCTGATCGGCCAGCGCATCTTCGGCATCGCCTGCGGCCATCCCGACTGCAAATGCTACGCCGGGGGTACCGGCTGACGCGGTACGCGGACGATTGTGCGCCACGAAGGCGCAGAGGGGAGGCCGAGATGGCCACCTAGCTGCAGCCATGCTGCACGAGGGATGAGGGCAGGCCCCTCGGAGCCGCCCGGCAGGGGGAGGCTTCAAACCGCCGTACGCTGCCTCGGTCAAGAGCCGAGGTGGTAAGCGTCACGGAAACGGCGCGGCTTGACCGCGTCAGGTAGGGTGCAGGGAGACGAAGTGTATGAACCACCGGCAACGTGTCGAAAGCGTAGGGACGGTGTCGAAACCGGGGCGAGTCGTTAACCCGGGACAAGTCCAGCGGGAGCCTGCAGCTTGGCTGGGCGGCACCCGGCATAAAGGTGGCGTGACCCTGCACCAGGCCCTTGTGTGGAACGTGGGAACCTGTCGCCTCGATGTGAAGGGAGAAATCCAAGGGGCCGACCCCCAAGGATGAGAAGCCCGATGCGAGGCACAGGGGCGGAGCGACCCGTACGAGCGATGAAGTCGGGGAAACTCGATGGAGCAAAGGGGTCGCGTCATCCAGCGTGTCCCGACGGTCAACCGCGCGCGCGGGAGGAGCCGTCGAGCCACGCGAAGCCGTTTCGTATTTCCAAGTGGGTGGTTTGGGAGGCCTACACTCGGGTCAAGGCGAACCACGGAGCAGCTGGCGTCGATGCTGAGTCTGTCGAGATGTTCGAGCAGGACCTGAAGAACAATCTCTACAGGATTTGGAATCGGATGTCGTCGGGCACGTACTTCCCGCCTCCAGTCCGGTCGGTTGGAATACCGAAGAAGGACGGAAGTGAGCGACGTTTGGGCATTCCCACTGTCGCCGACAGAATTGCCCAAACGGTCGTCAAGATGTACCTGGAACCGAACGTGGAGCCGCAATTCCATCCCGATTCGTATGGGTATCGCCCGCGGAAGTCCGCGATCGACGCACTCACGACAACCCGGCAGCGATGCTGGCGTTATGACTGGGTGATCGATTTGGATATCCGCGGCTTCTTTGACAACCTGGACCACGCGCTCGTCATGCGTGCGGTCAGGAAGCACACCCGGTGCCGGTGGATTCTGCTCTATGTGCAGCGGTGGCTAACCGCTCCCATGCAGCAGGAAGACGGAACTCTGGTGCCGCGCACGATGGGGACGCCCCAAGGGGGCGTCGCGAGCCCGCTCCTGGCCAATATCTTCTTGCACCTCGCGTTCGACGACTGGATGCGGTCGACGCACCCGGACGTTCCGTTCGAGAGGTACGCGGACGATATCGTCGCGCACTGTCGGACGGAGACGCAGGCGCAGCAGGTCCTGTCGCACATCAAACGTCGTCTGGCGCAATGCCGGCTGGACGTCCATCCGGAGAAGACGCACATCGTCTACTGTAAGGATGACGACCGGCCGGGGCAGTATCCCACGGAGCAGTTCACCTTCTTGGGATACACGTTTCGCTCGCGTCGGTCGAAGAATCGGTGGGGTAAGTACTTCATCAACTTCGCGCCGGCAGTGAGTAATGCGGCAGCGACGCGGATGCGACAAGCGCTGCGACGTCGGCACCTCCCTCGGCGCAGCGACAAGGCCATCGACGACCTGGCCCGCATGTGGAATCCTGTCCTTCGAGGGTGGATTCAATACTACGGCCGTTTCTCACTAGTGTCCCAGGAATTAGTCCAATAGATTCAACAAGTTACGGGCGCCCTCACTATGAGAAGTGTAATCGGTCTCAGAAAATAACCGTAAAAGCGGGGTTTTCTCGAACGCTGTCAAACTCAGTGTCTGTAGAATTGTGTAGAGACTTACCGGAAGATCCAGCCGTTTTTTGAGGATGGCCACGAGCACGTACACCGACACCGCAATCCAGATTTGGCTCTTGACGGCGTTCTCCGAGGTCCCAAAGAACGACTTGATCCGCAGATGCTGCTTGATCCACTTGAAAAACAGCTCGACTTGCCAGCGGTGCCGGTACAACTCGGCGACCGTGAGCGCAGGGATCGCGAAGTTGTTGGTCAGGAAATTGAACGTTTTGCCCGTTGACTCGTCCCAATACTTCACGCGGCGGAGCGGCTGGGGATACCGAGACGTGGAATCTGCGCCTGTGAGCACGATGGTCTGATCACAGCGAAGACCGGTCGTCTTGTCGACCGGTTGAGAGTACCGACGCTGGTACCGCGTGTTGGACTTTGCGCGGATGACGAAGAACGCGCCGAATGCCGCCAGGGCGTGCAGGCGCTCGAAGTCGAGATAGGCACGATCCATCACATAGAAGGCCCCAGGCTCGGGGATGAAGCGGTCGAGCGCGTGAACATCGGCCATTTTGCCGTCGGACACATGCAGGAACGTCGGAATCGGGCCGCGCAGGTCGAGCAGCGTGTGGAGCTTGATCGCGGCTTTCGTGGACCGGAACGGGGCCCACGGAAACACGGACAGACACAGATCGATGGTCGAAGCGTCCAGGGCAAACACCGTGTTGTCGAGATCCAGTCCCAAGTCCTCGTCGGCGTACATCGGCCGTGCAATGCGAATCAACTCCTGCGCGACATCGGCGTAGATTCGCCAGTCGCGCTGCTTGTTCGCGTTGGCCAGCGTGTTGCGCGACACCGTGTTCCGAATGCCCAAGTGATAGAGCTTGCGCCGCTGGGCCCGCATGCAGACCTCGATGTCGCGCAAGCTCTCCCGGTAAGTCAGTTGTGCGAACGCCATGCACAGAAACTGGCTGTGGCAGGGGAAGGACTTGACGTAGCGGTTGCCGCCGTATCGCCGAACAGCCTGACGGAAGGTGTGCATCGGCAGGTGATCCATCACCTGCGCGAAGACCAGCTTGCCTGAGTACATGTCTCACCACCTCGGAAAACGGCGGTGAGCATCTCCTGAGAGCGGGGAATAATTCAAGTCGATGACTGCTCAAAATCGGTGTATCTTGTTATAAAACAATGAGTTACATAGACTCAAGACAACTTTCTTGGGACACCAGTGGCCGTTTCTACAAATCGGCCCTGTATCCGGTCTTTCGCCACTTCAATGGCCTGTTGGTTCGATGGGCCATGCGAAAATACAAGAGGCTACGGCGACATCGCCGTCGAGCCAGTCACTGGCTCGGTGGCCTTGCTCGTCGCGAGCCCCGGCTGTTCGCCCATTGGCATCTGCTGGGGGTGACGCCGGCGGCTGGATGATGGGAGCTGTATGAGCGGAGACGTTCACGTACAGTTCTGCGAGCGCCCGGGGGTGAGATTCCCCCGGGCGACTCACCGGGTCATCACCTGCACGTCGGCGGCCGAAGCGCGAACCGCCTTGGCCACGGCGACGGCGGTCCTGGAGCGACTGGGCGTGCGCATCAATCCGACGAAGACTCGGATCGTTCGCGTCCAGCACGGCTTCGAGTTCCTCGGGTACAAGATCAAGCGCGGCAAGGGGCTTCGGCTCCCGCTGCACAAGGTCCGTACGCGCCTTCGTCCGGGCGGCCTGTACGCGTACCCGACTCAGAAGTCTCTTCGTCACTTCAAGGACCAGGTGCGCAGTCGAACGCGACGCAAGGCGCCGGTGTCCACTGAGGTGCTGATTGAGCAGCTCAACCCGGTCCTGCGGGGATGGGGGCACTACTACAAGCGTGCCCACGTCCGGAAGCTCTTCCACCAGCTCGACGGTTGGGTGGTGCGTCGCGTGTGGGCGCATCGGTACAAGCGGTGGCGGTGTCGGGGATGGCTATCCCTGCCAAACGCCACGCTCTACGGCGAGTTGGGCTTGGTCAACCTTATCGGTTTGATTCCTTCCATCGGTCCTCATCACGCGAGGACGTCTTCGTGAAAGCGGTATGCGGGAAAACTGCACGTACCGTTTGAGCGGCGGACGGAGGCCAGCGCCCGCGGGGCGCGCCTCCTCCGACCCGACACCGTTGAAGGCGGCGAACAAGGGCGCGCAAGCGCCTGCGGAGTCGCCGGAGGGAAGGGCCTCAACCAAGGGGAATTCGCGAGACCAAAGCACGCACCGGACGCAGGGTCGGGACGGCGTGTCACAGGCGGTCAAGCGGATACGGCAAGCTGCAACACGCGCGGTTTGCCGTCAACCACCCAAGGTAGGAGCCGTATGCGTTAACGCGCACGTACGGATCTGAGCGGGGGACCGGGGTAACCCGGTTCCCTACCGCGACCACGGTGTCGGAGAACCCATGCACGTTCGTACGTCCTTCGTCGGGACCTGGGAGGTCTTCATACTGCCCCGGCAGTCGAACCGGGGCCGCAGAGGGAAGGAGGATTCCGTATCCGATGGTGCACGGAATGAAGAAGTCGGATGAGGCAGGAGTGTGCGCCAGGCAGCGCACTGGTCAGGAGGGTTGAAGTCCCTCCGGCCCCCGGATGAGGGGGGCCGTATCCAAAGGCGGGGGTAATGCCTCGCCGGCCGCAGGTGGCAGGTATGGAGACACCTACACGGGCACGCAGGCGAAAGCCGGACACAGCCAAGGTGGACCTGGAGCCGCCACGACGGAACTGCGGAGGACAGGGCGCCCACCGTGAGGTGGGGTCCGAAGGGTTTGCGGAGCAGTACCGGGCCGTAGTCGAGGGGGCGACCCCATGACGAACCGGTCGGCCAAAGGTGGGGCAAGGTCGAGCCTGCACTACAGAGGCGAAGGCGATCTCATCCACCCACCGCACCAAGGTGTTTGCGGGCGGCACGGTATGGAAGACCAGTGCGTGACCCTGGGAGACCTCGGCGGGTCCGCGGGTGGCGCCGCGGCAACTGACCCTATAAGCGAGAGCGAAGTGGGAAGGGATGCTCGTCGAGGAGTCGGACGGCCGAATAGTACCTGAAGCGCGGTGAAAGCCGCGTGACCGTCAGGGGGCGGCAACCGAGTGGGTTGGGGAAGGCGGCCGGCGAAGACGGTCGGGACCAGACAGGACGGTGAGATGAGCAAGGGCGCTGAGGTGGACAGTTCCATGAGTGAAAGACCCCAACATCAGCGACCGAGGAGACTTGCCGACTGGCTGAACCCGACGGGCCGGAGGATGGTCCACTCTTTGATTCCTCCATCGGTCCTCATCACGCGAAGACGTCTTCGTGAAAGCGGTATGCGGGAAAACCGCACGTACCGTTTGAGCGGCGGACGGAGGCCAGCGCCCGCGGGGCGCGCCTCCTCCGACCCGACACCGATGAAAGCGGCGAACAAGGGAGCGAAAGCTCCTGCGGAGCTGCCGGAGGGAAGGGCCTCAACCAAGGGGAATTCGCGAGACCAAAGCACGTACCGGACGCAGGGTCGGGTGAGCGTGTCACAGGCGGTCGAGCGGATACGGCAAGCTGCAACGAGAAAGCCGCAGGAGAAACTGACTGCGCTCTTGCACCACATCACGACGGATGCGCTGCGGTGCGCCTTCTACGACTTGAAGAAGACCGCATCGGCTGGCGTGGACGGTCTGGTGTGGACGGGGTACGAGGACGGACTGGAAGAGCGGCTGCTCGACCTGCACGGACGCGTACACTCGGGAGCGTATCGGGCGCTGCCGTCGCGGCGGGTTGAAATACCCAAACCGGACGGCGGGACGCGACCGCTCGGCATTGCCGCCCTGGAAGACAAGATTGTCCAAAAGGCGGTAGTGGATGTCATCCTGACGCCGCTTTACGAGCCGGAATTTCTCGGGTTCAGCTATGGGTTCCGGCCGGGGCGCGGGGCGCATGATGCGCTTGACGGCGGCGGCCTACGTGCTGATGCAGGAGTTGCGGCTGCGCGCCGCCGACACCGCGTGCGCCCGCGCGCAGGTGCCTTGGCTGCGCGACCGGCTGCTGAAGCTCGGCGTCCAGGTGGTGTGCTCGGTGCGTCGCATCGTCCTGCGCCTGCCGCGCGCGACACCAGACCTGGCGGCGTGGCAGCACATCGCGTTCGCGCTCGGGGCGCGCGCCGGATAGCCGCTCGGCGAGCGCCGCATCGCTGACTGACGGAGGCTGCCAACCGCCCGCAACGGGGGAAGTGTGCGCTGTCCTCCCCGGCGGCACCCGTCATCACGTCCATTCGGCGCTCAACCACCCTGCCACACGCGGTTGAGACGTTCCAGCGGCCGCCCACTGCTCATTGCCCGTTGTCCGTGACCGAGTCCGGTTCCGGTGCCGCCTCCCAGGGGCCAAGTCACGGTCGCCACGAATAGTCCGGGTTAGGGTTTGGCTAGAGGCGTGCTCAAGACGACCACCACCTGTCGCCACGTCGCCAAGACTTGGTTAGTCGAGACAGTTCCGGCGAGACGTCAAGGCGAAACGCATCGGTCGTGGGGCATCCGGCCGATACGGCAAAGCGGTACTCGCACTCGGGTGAAAACTCGGTTCCTTTTGTGAACCAGACCCGGTGCGCCTCGGTGTTAGCGAGGTCATCGCCCGACCCCACGGTCAAGGTGGCGTTCTGGTAGTGCACCGGCCCGTGGATCACCCGCACGACCGCGTCGATTTCCTCGTCGGCGAAAGCCAATCTATATCGGTGGCGATCAATCACGTCGATCACGTCGTCCTTGACGGCATCCTTCAATCCAGCACTCCGCGCGAAATCGATTCCGAGCTGCCTCGCGAAGGCGTTTTGGTCGTCAACAGTGGTCACAACGGCATCGGTGCCCTTGTACGAGAATTGCCGTTCCAGCGATTTTGCGGGGGCGGCGTTGGTTGGCCTCATAGAGGTACAGAGGATCCAGGGTTCTTTCGACGACGCGATTGTGCCCTCTGCAGTGAGGTTGTTCTCGCGCGCGGAAATCCCGAATTTTCGCAGGTGGGCCGCGACAATCGGGGCGTAGTCCGCCGCCTGCGCGCCGTCCATGTGGTCTCCAGCCTCCTGCTTGCGGTAGAACGCTGGCGTGCGAAGTAGGATGTGCCCCGCCTCGCTGGGAGAGTACTTCTTTGCTGTAAACCTCGCGACACCATGGACGGTCGGCGTGCAAATCGGGCGGAAGGCCGCGCGTCGGATCACGACGACATAGCGCTTTCCCGTTTGCAGGTCGCCTACGCAGTACTCCACTGTCAGATTCATCCGTTGGTTCCGCGGTTGACGAGCCCGCCACCGGACGTAGTGCCGTAGTAGCGCAGCTTGCGAGACCGGGGCACGGCCACCGCCTGGTACTCGGCCGTAGTGTGCCAACAACGTGTGCGACTGTCCACCGGAACGGCGAGTTCCAGCGAGACCCAACGCGCCGCCAGTCCTGGGCGGAACCGACGCGCATGGCATGCCCACGAGCGCCGCGCATCCCTGAGCACCTGAAGGGCGCGACGGCGGATGATGCATTACGACCGGACCGGTGTTGCGGTCGCTCGATCGATGGTTCCGCGTCGACGGGGCAATCGGCTCCACCGCGCAGATCGGCACGACCCCATACGCGGCACGATGCGCGTCGATGAACTTCACCACGACTTCGGTCGGCGGTCGAGCTCCGCCTGGGTGAAAAAGGCCGAGCTCCGTCAGACGATTCCGTTTCTCGGGCATCAGCCCTGGTCGTCCCCTGGTCCCTTTCCGCCTGCCGCACCCAGTGCCGCAGGGTCTCCGACGTACAGCCGATCTTCTCGGCCACCGAGCGGATCGCTGAGCATGTCCGCGGCATCACCGCCGCCCACGCCGAGACGAACTGCTCCGGCAAGAACAACCCGAACGCTGCACGCACCAAGTGCCGCCATTCGCCGTGCTTCGATCAGCCCCGGCTGTCGGCTGGATCGAGCGGGCCTCCATCAGGCCGTTGAACTCCTCGGGCATCGAGTCTTCAAGGGAAGAACCAGTCCCGGTCCGAACGATGACGTTTGGTGTCGGCCCGATCGCGCGCCGCATCGCGCTGACGGCGCCAGTCCGAGCGCACAGCGTGGCGCTCGGCTGACGGCAGGCCTCACACCGGACGCCGAGACTCCAGTCGGAGCGCAACCGGATCGCCCGGACCGCCACAGCAATCGCATACCTCCCCGCTGAAGGCGCGGGCAGTCTGCCAGCATGCCGCGGACAACCTCGTTGTTCGCGGCGGCCTCAAGAGCCAGCCGGCCGTGGAAGTCCTGTCGTCTCTCAAGCGGACCCCGGTGGGCGTCCCGCTCGGGCTCGACCCCGGCGGCTCGCACCCGTGGGACCCGGCGTATCATGGGCTGCATGAGCACCGACGCGCCACGGCGACGCGGCCGGAACGACGGAGCGGACCCAAACCAGAGGCGCGGCTACCTTGACCGAGACGCCGGCAGAACTTTCCGGACGTTGTGGGGTGCACCGTGGTATGCGGTCTCCAGGCATCCCTGTAAGACCGTTTACAATCAGTCACTTGCAGCGATAATCGCGCTGACGCTGCCGGAACGTGACAGTGTTCCGTGAGCCTCCGTCGCACTCCGTAGACCGCCGTCATATCCCCCGGCGATGGAACCAAGGGGGCCCTGGTTCGGTAGGAGCTCGCGAGAACGATCGCTGCCGGAGAGGATTCGCGCCGGGTTCGGACGGGCGTCTGCTGTGGGCCTCGATGCCGGCGATATGAGGGGCAACTGACATGAAATCGCGACTGATCGTCTTGAGCGTCTGTACTCTGTTGGCGGCGACCCTGGTCTGGGAACGGACCGACAGGGGCGAGGTCGGGGCGCAGGAATCGGTCCCGAACGCGCCGCTGTTCGAGGTCGACCCGTTCTGGCCGCAGCCGCTGCCGAACAACTGGCTGCTCGGCTCGACCATCGGGGTCTCGGTCGACTCCGACGACCACGTCTGGATCGTGCACCGCGGCAACCTCGCGCCGAACGAGATCCCGGCTGCGCTGGACCCGCCGTTCGCCGAGGCGTGCTGCCATCCGGCGCCGCCCATCCTGGAGTTCGACCAGGAAGGCAAACTGGTGCAGCACTGGGGTGGTCCGGGCGAGGGCTATGACTGGCCCGAGTCGAACCACGGCATCTGGGTCGACCCCATGGACAACGTCTGGATCGGCGGCAACGGCGCCGACGACTCGCACGCCCTGAAGTTCAGCCACACCGGGGAGTTCCTGCTGCAGATCGGCGAGGACGGCTACGCCGAGCCCGACAGCAACTCGCGGACCCGCTATCAGAAGGTCGCCAAGGTTACCTTCGACGCCGAGGCCAACGAGGCGTACCTGGCCGACGGCTACGGCAACAAGCGCGTGGCGGTGGTCGACGGCACGACCGGCGAGTTGAAGCGTTACTGGGGTGCCTACGGGAACGTGCCGAGCGACGACGAACTGCCGCGCTACACCGCGGCGAATGCGCCGGCGAACGGGACGGTCAGCAAGGACAAGTCCGGCACGCAGCAGTTCCGCAACCCGGTGCACTGCGCCGACCCGACCAACGACGGCTTGGTCTACGCGTGCGACCGCGCGGGCGACCGGCTGCAGGTGTTCACCAAGGCGGGGGAGTTCGTCGAGGAGATCTACCTCATGCCGAAGACGCTGGGCTCCGGCTCGGTCTGGGACGTCGCGTTCTCGACCGACCCGGATCAGACCTTCGCCTATGTCGCCGACGGCGTGAACCAGCAGGTGCACGTGCTGCGCCGCAAGCCGCTGGAGTACCTCTACAGCTTCGGCAGCGGCGGCCGGATGGCGGGGCAGTTCTACGGCAACCACAGCATCGCGGTCGACTCGATGGGCAACGTCTATACGACGGAGACCTACGAGGGCAAGCGCGTGCAGCGGTTCCAGTACACCGGGATGGGCAGTGCCGCCGGCGACGTCGGTGTGGCTTGGCCGAGCGAGTGATGCCCGGCGCCGGCGGCGACGCGCGATGAGAGGCGGGGGTTCGTCGTCGTCCGCGTCCGTCGCGGCCGTGCTGGCCGCGGTGCTCGGCGTCGCCGTCTCGGCCCAGGAGGTACCGAGGACGTCCTAGGGCGATCCGGCCCTGAAGGGAATCTGGGTCGGCTCGACGCTGACGCCGCTGGAACGGCCGTCGGAGTACGAGGGACGGGAGTTTCTGAGCGAGGAGGAGGTCGCAGCGCTCGAGAACGCTGCGCTCGTCCATGAGGAACGCCTGCTGGCTCGGCCCGCGGAGCGGGCGCTGGCCGGGGGGGGACGTCGACTACCGGCCCGACGGCAGCCTCGGCTACGACGCCTTCTGGCTCGACGAGGGCACCACTTGGCAGCCGAGTGGGCGCACGTCGCTGATCGTCGACCCGCCGAACGGCCGAATCCCCTACACGCCCACGGCGCGCGACCACGAGCGGCCGTACGGGACCGGCCCCTGGGACTCGTACCTCGACCTCGACACGGGGGAGCGGTGCTTCGGCGACGGGTTGCCCCAAATCTGGTTCGGCGACAACCCGAACCACCAGATCTTCCAGACGCCGACCGACGTGGTGATCCTGCACGAGATGTACCATGTGCGCCGCATCATTCCGATCGACGGCCGCCCGCGGACCGGCATCCCGCGGTGGAACGGTGAGCCGCGAGGCCGGTGGGACGGGAACACCCTGGTGGTCGAGAGCCGCTACTTTCCGGATCGGTCGCAGGATCGGTTCCGCCACATCTGGCGCGCGCCGTCCGCGAGTCTGCGCGTAGTCGAGCGGTTCACGCGAGTCGATGCCGACACGATCGACTACGAAGCGACGATCACCGACCCGGTCCGCTTCGCCCGGCCGTGGTCCGTCCGCTTCGCGATGTCGTCGGACCAGGCGGGGCGGGGGGTGGCTCCGGGCCACCTGGTCGAGTACGCCTGCCACGAGGGGAACTACGCGATCGTGAACGTGCTGCGCGGCGCTCGCGTTCAGGAGGCGCATGCCGCCGGCCGCTGATCGCGCATCGACCTCGGTTGCGCCGGTGCGCTTCCGCCGAAACCGGTGGCTCGCTCGGCGACATTCGGGTATACCCACCGGCATGCTGCTGCGGGCCATCGTCGTTGCAATCTGCGGTCTGGCGCTGGTGCTTGCCGGGGCCGCCGCACATGCCCAGGTGGGCGGCAATCTGACTGCCGGGCCGCCCCTCGACATCCACCTGGAGATCGCGACGGGCTCCGACGATCCTGTGCTCTCCACCACGGCGTTCGACCTGGTCACGGGCGAGTACTACCGGCTGAACGTCACCAGCGACGGCGTCGAGCCGTGGCGGCTCGAGGTCGACGAACTGCTGCGCAACTCGCACCTGCGCCTCGTCACCATCAACGGGATCGAGGTGCACCTGCAGGCGCTGCCGTTCCGCGCCATCGAGTTCGACGTGGCCGGCACGGCCCAGTTCAGCTTTACGCCGATCCGGACCGGCGAGCGCTCGACGGCCTTGAGCGTGGGCTGCTGCCGGATCCGCCGCGCCCGCGAGGCAAGTCGGACCGGGCGCACGGCAGGTGCTGGCCGGCTACCAGGAAACGGACGCTACGCGGGCTCACGGCCAGGCCCGGTGGCTTCGGGGACTGCGCAACTCACCGCCGTGCTCGCCAGACTGTCAGCGGCCGCCCCGGCGCTACGCGGCCGTCCAGTCCGACCAGTTGCCCTCGATCTGCAGCGGCCTCGACGCCGTCGAATCGCAGGGTTCCTCTTCCAATGGCCGGGACACGTCGGAGACAAACGCCTCCCGCTGGCCGGTCAGCCGAAGCAGCGGGTCCGGGCCTGGTGCTGAGCTTCGAGCCACTTGCAAAACTCTTGGGGTCGCGGCTCGGCTCAGTCCTCCGATTCTCGGGGTGAACACCCCAATTGTTCTGGATTTTGACTCCGTGTTCTGGTCCTGAAGGGCCGGCGGCAGCCAGGAAGCGGAAAACAAGGGGATCGACGTGTTTTCCACCGAGCGTCGGGACACCGGTGGGTGACTGACGCCGGTTGAGCGCCGGGATTGGATGGGCGTTTGCCGGCGGCGCGTTGGCTATGTCACCAGACGCAGGAGCTGGTCGGCGGTGAGCGCCAACATGCCGAACATGCAGTGGCACATCACCTTCGCGGTGCCACGGACCCGGACATGGCGACCACCGAACTCGTCCTTGAGACGGCCATTGACGCGCTCACCCGCCGTACGCTCGTTGTAGCGAACCTGCTCGGCACGCTGGAAGCCGAGATTTTTCAGGCGCCGGGCTTCGGTTCGCAGTTCCTCCGCCCGGGCCTTGTCGCCACGAGGGTTGACGTCAATCAACGGGACGTGGCCGAGTGAGCGGCTGTGCTCCCGGATCTGCTCCGCGTCGTAGGCGGCGTCCATCAGGTCATACAGATTGGTCGTCCGCTCGGCGGACAGAGTCGCCAGCGGAATGGCGGCCTGGCTGTCATGCAGGGAGGCGGACGTCAACAGGCAACTGATCGGAATCTGGCCGTCGGCCACGTCAATGTGCAGCTTGTAGCCGACCCAGGTGGTCTTGTAGCCCTTGCTGTTCTTCTTCGTGCCGACATCGCAGGCGGTCGGCAGGTCGTCCAGCATCGCCGGCAGGTTCATGGTCGGCTGCCGTTCGAGACGTGTCAGGACCTTTGGCCGTTCTTCGCCCTTCTTCGGCCGCCCGCGCTTGCGCTTGGGCGGCGTGGGCGGCTTCTCCTTCGTGGCCGGCTTCTCACGGGCCTCGATGGCCGTCGAGTCGCGCGAGAGGTGGCCCACCAGCCGGTCGTGGTGCGTCTCCCGGATCAGCGCTTCGTGCACGCGCTGGGGCAACTGCGTGTCGGCGAACTCGGCAAAGGCGCGCGAGAAGACCGACTCGCTCGGCACCTCGAACTTCCGCTCCCAGCCGCAGAGCCGGCGCAGGGCCACATCGGCGGCCAACCGGTCCAGCAGTGCGCGCGTCGACGGCAGGTCGTAGACCGCCTTGGCCACGAAGGCCCGCGCCATCGCCGCGCGGTCCTTGGGCGGCCGCCCCGGCGCCCGGAAGTACCGGGGAATCAGGCGCTCGATACGGATGACCTCCAGGGTCTGCACCAACTGCTGCTGTTTTTCGGTCAGTGGACCCAACGCCTGCTCCAACCGCGGGAACAGCGTACGCTGGATCGACTCCCAGTAGGGGGCGAACGAGGCGCGCAGGGAATTCATGGCTTGTTGACCGCTCCTGCGAGCTACTGTATATTTACGCGCAGGGGCAATGTCAAGCTGCGGTTCGATGGCCGGTGCGGACCAGATGCGCCAGTACACGGAGCGATACGACGCGCTCAAGGCGGAACTGCAGTCGCTTGGGTTTCTCTTCCAGGGCAGCCTCCAGACCCGCCGGATAGCGTGTGGGAAGACCACCTGCCGCTGCTACCGCGACCCGGACGCCCGGCACGGTCCCTACCACTACTGGACACGCAAGGACCGCGGGAAAACCGTCGGGATGAGGCTCACCGAAGACGAACTTGTCCTCTACCAGGAGTGGATCGAGAACAACCGCGAATTGGAGCGGCTCGTGAAGGAAATGCGCGGCCTCTCTTCGCGCGTGCTTGCCTTCATAACCGGCCGGGAGGCCCCATGAACCCCCGCGTCTCGGACTCGTCGGCGGCGGTGACCGCTACCGCCATCCTTCAGACGCTACGTCCCGCCCACTGACCGTCCCTCGCCCTGCGGCTTCCGGCAAAGAAAACCCGGCCGATTACCGATTTTTGCAAGAGGCTCCTTCGACAGGTCATTCGCCAGCGGCCTGCCCCGGGGCGTCGTGATGGAGACGGCGAACTGAGACGGCGGGACATGGTGTTGACACAGCCCGACTTCGCTTGGTTGCACATCCCTGTAAGTTATTGATTCTATTGGAGCCGGCGAGCGGACTCGAACCGCTGACCTGCTGATTACGAATTGCTACACGCCCCGTGTTGTGCCCTTGCGCGCTCGTGCGTGGCCTGTCCGTAACTTGCTCATATAAAGGCGATTAACAAATATTCTCTGTGCGCTTGCGTGCGGCGAATTGGGGCGGTATTCTGTCTATGTGCCTACATATTGCCCACACGACACGGCCCGACGAGGCCTCGAACCGAGCTGATCCGCGCGTTCAGGGGCGTGTCGGCAGGATGACGGTATGCCAAAATAAACAAACCGTTTGGAGTCGGCCGCTCTGCTATGCTGCATCCCATGAATGCCGTGACACAAGCGGTGCAGGGAAAGTTCAACGTGCTGGGGCCACTGCTGGACGAGCGCGGCCGACGCCTCTGGGCTGCGGCGGAAGCCCGCGCCATTGGACACGGGGGCATCACGCGGGTCGCCGAAGCGACGGGGATGTCCCGCGGCACGGTGCGGGCAGGCGTGCGGGAACTGGATTCGGCCACGCCGCCGGCGCCGCGGGCGGGGGGTGCGCGGGTGCGTGCCCCGGGCGGCGGCCGCAAGGCGCTGACGGATCGGGATCCGGGTCTGGTGAAGGCATTGGAGGATCTGCTCGACCCGTTCACGCGGGGCGACCCGCAGGGGCCGTTACGCTGGACATGCAGCAGCGCGGCGCGCTTGGCGGAGCAGTTGGGGGCTCAAGGACATCGGGTCAGCGAGCGCACGGTGAACCGGCTGCTGCACGAGTTGGGCTATAGGTTGCAGGCCAACCGCAGGGGGCTCGAAGGCCGGCAGCATCCGGATCGGGATGCACAGTTCCGGCGCATCGCCCGCCGCGCGCGCGCGTTTCAGCGCCTGGGACAGCCGGTGGCCTCGATCGACACGAGGAAGAAGGAGTTGGTCGGGCGATACCGCGACGGCGGACGGGAATGGCATCCGAGGGGCCGGCTGGAGGAGGTGAAGGTCCACGATTTCATCGACCGGGACCTCGGCAAGGCGGTCCCCCGCGGGGTCTGCGATCTGACGGCCAACAGCAGCTGGGTGAGCGTCGGCGTTGACCACGACACGGCGGAATTCGCCGTGGAGACGGTGCGGCGCTGGTGGCGCCAAATGGGGCGTCATGCCTATCCGGCGGCCACGCGGTTGCTGCTCACGGCCGACTGGGGAGGTTCGAACAGCAGGCGCAGCCGGCAGTGGAGGTTCGAGTTGCGGCAGCTGGCCGATGCGCTGGGGTTGCGGATCTCGGTGTGCCACTTTCCGCCGGGCACCAGCAAGTGGACCGAGGTCGAGCACCGGATGTTCTGTCACGTTACGGAGAGCTGGCGGGGCCGGGCGCTTGTGAGTCACGAGGTGGTCGTGAACGTGATCGGCGGCACGACTGCGAAGGGCGGCCTGGCCATCGGGTCGGAGCTGGACGCAACCGACTATCCAACCGGCCGAGAGGTCATGGACGAACCGATGGGCAGGCTCTCTATCAGACGCGACGCGTTTCACGGTGAGTGGAACTACAGCTTGCTGCCCAGGTCCGACGGTTGAAGGTTAAATTATTATGACGGAGATGCCCTATGGGCAGCAGCCCGCAACCGGGGAGGCCGCGTGCTGACGGAACGTCGAATCCGCGACGCGAAACCGGGGTCGAAGACGCGGTTTCTGTGGGATGGCCAGGTCAAGAACCTGGGCGTCCGCATCACGGCGAAGGGCGTCAAGTCGTACGTCGTGTTCTACCGGTCGGCCGGACGGAAGCGGCTTGCGACCCTGGCGCGGGTTGCGGAGGTGTCGCTACGGGAGGCCCGGGACCGAGCGGGGCGGCAGTTGGCGGCGATCCGCGCGGGCGAAGCCGACCCGCTGGATCGGCGGCGGGCGAGGGTGGCGCCGACCGTGGCGGATGGGCTGGATCGGTTCTTCGACGAGTACGCGCCGGCGCGGCTGGCGCTGGGCCGAATGTCGCCGCGCACGGTGCAGCTCTACGGCAGTCAGGCGAAGCTCTACGTCCGGCCGGCTCTGGGTGGGCGGCGCGTTGCTGACGTGGGGCGCCGGGACGTGGAGTTGGCCGTTGGTCCGTTGCCGAACGCGACGCGGAACCGCGTGCTGGCGTTCGTCTCGCGGCTGTTCAATCTGTTCGAGACATGGGAGTGGAGAGGGCAGCAGACGAACCCGGTGCGAGGCATCGAACGAGCCCGCGAGGAACCCCGAGACCGGGTGCTCGCCGCCGCGGAGCTGGCGGCGCTGGCGACGGCGCTCAACCGACTCGACCAACGGTTTCCGGCGAGCGTTGCGGCGATTCGGGTGACGGCGCTGACGGGGCTGAGAATCTCCGAGGTGCTCGCGATTCGTTGGGAGCATATCGACTTTGCGAGCCGGCGCTTGGCTTTGCCGCAGACGAAGACGGGCCGGCGTTCGCATCATCTTCCCGCGGCGGCGCTCGACATCGTGCGGGCGGTCCCGCGACTCAACAAGGGCAATCACGTGTTCGCGGTCGACGCCCGGGGGGCGTTGACGTATCGCACGGTGCGCCATCACTTCGGCGAAGCGGCGAAGCTGGCCGGGTTGTCGGACGTGCGGTTGCACGACCTTCGGCGCACGGTCATGACCAACGCAGCGGCGGCGGGGGTCGGGACGCATGTGCTCCGGGATCTGCTCGGTCACAAGACGACGGCGATGGCGGATCGGTACGTGCGCTCGGTAGGCTCGCCGGTCGCTGACGCTCGCGAGGCGATAGGGGCCGCGATGGCCGCCGCGATGGCCGGAGAGGGCGCTCGTGAGTGACTGCGTATTTGAGCCGAACCGCGCCGCCGAGCAACGCGTGGACGCTACGCGGTCTCAGTCGACCGGGACGGTCCTGTTCTTCAGATACGGCCAACGGACCGAGACGGTCCCGTCGTCGTTGCGGACGAGAATGTCGAACTGGTGCAGTTTGTGCAGCCAGCGCGGCGCGTTGCGCTGGACGAGCAGCGCCTCGTAATCCGAAGAACCCGGTACGGTTCAGTCGGGAAAGCGAACGGACCGGCGTCGGCATACTTGTCTCCAGACACGCAACTGGAGACAAGAATATGTTCGATGACGACAAGCTGTACCTCGCCGGCGATCCGGCGTTGCTTGTGTTTGGCCGCCCCTCGACTCTCGCCCACTGGAGGAGCGAGGGTCGCGGGCCGGCGTTCATCAAGCTCGGCTCGCGAGTCGGCTACCGCGGCTCGGACCTCACCGAGTGGCTGGCCGCTCAAACCGTCCGACCGACCGACGGCCCGCAAGCGGGGACCTGACCCTGACCCACCGGTGCCCGACCGCATCCGGCCCGACCGCGCGTGCATCCACCGAGGCGATTGGCGCTGCCTCGGCGTCGGCACGGAACTAGCGGGCAAGACCGCTCGCAGCGCCCATGGCCAGGCACTCGCTGAACCGGATTCGGCACAATGGGATCGTCACGAAACAGGCCGGCGCCGGGGCCGCCGGGTGGAGATGGCCGACACGGCCCCGGTCACCGTCGTCGCCGACCCCGCCGCCGCCGCCGCCCGGCTGGACCCGACCCGCCGCCTCATCACCGTGGCGGGGGTCCTGGGAACGCCGCGGTAAGATTCGCTGCCCGATGGAAGGACTCCCGTCGCGGCGGCGGGGCGGTGAACCGGCTCGACTGTCAACGGTCGTCGAGAACTTATCAATTCTCGACACCCGTCGGTGCGCTCGGCTCAGGCACCGGTCTTCTTGTGTGGATCTTGACGGAGATGAAGATGAGTGCGGCGGCTGCCGAACGCGACACGGAACCGCGTGCTGGCCTTCGTGTCGAGGCTCTTCAACCTGTTCGAGACGTGGGAATGGAAACCACAGCACACTAACCCGGTACGAGGCGTCGAGCGGGCGAGGGAAGAGGCGAGAGATCGGGTACTGGACTCCGGTGAGTTGGCGACTCTGGCGGCCGCTCTCGACCAACTTGAAGAGAAGCATCCGGCGAGTGTGGCGACGATTCGTGTCGCGGCGCTGACCGGGCTGCGAATTTCGGAAGTCTGCTCGATTCACTGGGAGCATGTCGACTTCGAGAGCGGGCGCGTGACGCTGCCGGAGACGAAGACCGGCAGGCGGGCATAACCTCCCGGAGGCGGCTCTCGCCATCATGCGCTCTCGACCAAGGATCAACAGGAATGACCACGTGTTCGCGGTCGACGCGCGCGGACCGTTGACGTATCGGACCGCCCGCACACACTTCGCGGCGGCGGCGCGGCTGGCGGGCCTGACGGACGTTCGGCTGCACGACCTGCGGCGCACGGTCATGACGAACGCGGCGGCGGCGGGTGTCGGCACCCACGTGCTGCGAGACCTGCTGGGTCACAAGACTACGGCGATGGCGGACCGGTACGTGCGGGCGGTTGGCTTGCCAGTCGTGGACGCACGGCGCGCAATCGGCGCCGCGATGGCGGCGGCGATGGCCGGAGGAGGGGCTCGGGACTGACCTTGGCATGGCACGCGGTCGGCATACTTGCTTTCGGAACGCAACCGGAGGCAAGCAAGTGTTCGACGACCACAAGCTGTATCTCGCCGGTGATCCGGCGTTGCTGGTGCTGGGCCGCCCTTCCACTCTCGCGCATTGGAGGAGTGAGGGTCGCGGGCCGGCGTTCATCAAGCTCGGCTCGCGAGTCGCCTACCGCGGCTCGGACCTCAACGCGTGGCTGGCCGCTCAAACCGTCCGACCGACCGACGGCCCGCAAGCGGGGACCTGACCCTGACCCACCGGTGCACGACCGCATCCGGCCCGACCGCGCGTGCATCCACCGAGGCGATTGGCGCTGCCTCGGCGTCGGCACGGAACTAGCGGGCAAGACCGCTGGCAGCGCCCATGGCCAGGCACTCGCTGAACCGGACTCGGCACAATGGGATCGTCACGAAACAGGCCAGCGCCGGGGCCGCCGGGTGGAGATCGCCGACACGGCCCCGATCACCGTCGTCGCCGACCCCGACGCCGCCGCCCGGCTGGACCCGACCCGACGCCTCATTACCGTGGCGGGGGTCCTGGGAACGCCGCGGTACGATTCGCTGCCCGATGGAAGGACTCCCGTCGCGGCGGCGGGGCGGTGAACCGGGTCGACTGTCAACGGTCGTCGAGAACTTATCAATTCTCGACACCCGTCGGTGCGCTCGGCTCGGGCACCGGTCTTCTCGTGTGGATCTTGACGGAGATGAGATGATGGCTGTGGGCGCTTCTTGCGAGTCCCGCCCCGAGCAGCTCTGCGTCGCACTGGTTGCGTCTGCCAGCGCACCGAGTGTGACCAAGTGGTCGCAACGCTTTGACCGAGAAGGGCTGGACGGCCTCAAGGACAAGCCGGGCCGCCGGGGCCAAGCCGACGATTCCGCTGGCCACTGTCCGGCGGGTGGTCGAGGAGGCGGGCAAGGCGCCGCCAGGGCGGCAACGCTGGAGCACCCGCTCGCTGGCTCGGGAGGTCGGCATCTCGGCTCACAGCGTGGCGCGCATCTGGCAGAGCCAAGGGCTCAAGCCGCATCGTCTGCGCACCTTCAAGGTTTCCAGGGACAAGAAGTTCGAAGAGAAGTTCTGGGATGTGGTAGGTCTCTATCTGGACCCACCCGAGAGGTCACTGGTGTTGTGCTGCGACGAGAAGACGCAATGCCAGGCCCTGGAGCGCACGCAGCCGGGCCTGCCGTTGGGCCGCGGCCATATCAGGACGCAGACACACGATTACATCCGGCACGGCACCGTCACGTTGTTCGCTGCGCTGAGCTACCTGGAGGGCAAGCTGATCTACCGCACCGAACAACAGCCCACGCACGTGGAGTGGCTGCGCTTCCTCAAGCAGATCGACTGCGAGACTCCCGAAGCCGTCGACCTCCACCTGATTGCCGACAACTATTGCACTCACAAGCACGGGAAGGTGGTCAGCTGGTTGAAGAAGCACCGGCGCTTCCACATGCATTTCATTCCGACATCGAGCTCCTGGATGAACATGGTGGAGCGATTCTTCGCCGACCTGACGCAGGATTGCGTGCGCGCAGGGAGCTTCACCAGCGTCGCTGAACTGGTCGAAGCGATCACGGTCTATCTTGCTTGTCGGAACGAGAATCCGAAACCCTACAAGTGGAAGGCGGACGGTGCGAAGACGCTGGCCAAGATCCAGAGGGCTCGGAAGGCTCTTGAGAAGAGCCTTCACCGTTAAATTAACCCAATTATCGGGCAGGACACTAAATCGACGGTCTCGACGATCGGCTGCATCACCGCCAGGCAACTGCGGCGGGTCGGGGCTGGCGTTGCTGACCCACCATACGGCTCGGTTCCCGTTCATCGTGTCGCAGCCTCGGACCAAGTTGCCACATGGTGTTCCAGGTCTGACCCCGCCCGGGCGGGGGCAGAGGTGAGCCCTCGTCAGAATGTCGCGCCGGGTACCGGTCGAGCCCCGCGTTCGGGGAACCTGTCGCGCCCACGCAGTGCATCGGCGGTGCGCCTCCTCCATGCCCGCGCGTCTGGCGCATTAGTCCCTGGTCCACGGCACCAGCTGCTGCCCGCAACCTGGGAGCGTGGCTCCGGAGTCCTTTCCCCTGGCACGTGGCTTCCGCCTGTTTCGTGCGCGTCTGCCAGCGGCCGGCCGGCAGGCTGCCGGTAGGCTGTTTCTTGCCATGTCTTCCGTCAGACCGACTTCGGCTTCGTCTCCTCGGCTGCCGCCCGATTCGGCGGTCGGCGGCCCGTTCCGTGAGGTCCTCTCGCTGGACCGTCTCGTAACCGATGCCGGAACTCAGGTCCGCTCGGCCATTGACGACGACGTCGTCGACGAGTACGTGCAGGCGTTGGCCGCCGGCGCTCAGTTCCCGCCTGTGGTTGTTTTCCGTGCCGACGGCGCGGAAATGCTCGCCGACGGTTACCACCGCGTCTTCGCCTACCGGAAGGCTGGGCGTTTCGAGGTCCCGGCCGATGTGTATCACGGCACTCGTGAGGACGCGCTCTGGTTCGCCCTCGGCGCCAACCGCGCTCACGGTCAGCGTCTCACCGGTGCGGACAAGCGGCACGCCATTGAGCTCGCCTACCGTGCCTGGCCGGACCTCAGCCAGGTCCGCATCGCGACTCAGGTCGGTTGCACTCAGCAGTACGTTTCTCGGGTGCGCGGTCAACTTACAACTAGTTGTAAGTTGCCGGATCGGGTTGTCGGCGTCGATGGCCGCCGCCGCGCGGCCACGCGTCCGGCGTCTTCGTCACGGCCTGAAGCTACGCCTAGCTCCGACGCCGCTGCTGATTCCCCTGCGCCCGTTGCGGGCGACGCGCGTTCTGGCTTGGACGTCGACTCCCGTCCGGACTGCGCGGTGCCCGTTGGTTGGCCTGATGGAGACCCATCTCTGCCGCCGTTGTCTGAGTCTCAAGTCTCCCAACCACCAGCTCCCGACGTTGATCGTTCCGAGCCTTCTTCATCGTCCGATTCGGCGCCGGCAGGTCCCGGCGAGCGCGCCAACGCCATTCAGTCGGTTCGCGATCGGTCGAACCGGATCGTCTCGGTGGTCGCCTACGACGCGAAGAACCTGACAGCGCAGGAGGACCTCATCGAGTTCGCCGCGCTCGACCATGCCCAGGTCCCGGATTGGATTGCCGACCTCGAAGAGGCCCGCCGCGGTCTCGGCCGCTTCATACGCCGGCTTCGTCAGGAGATTGCAGATGGATCCTCGTCCACGCCGGTCGAAGATTGAAAAGGTCAGCCTCGACACGTTGCGTGTCCCTGCGCCCGGTAAGGCTCAACGGCCTTTCCGGCAGGCCAAGGGAGACGAGATCGCGGGTAATTTCGACATCGACAGCTTCGGCTTTCCGGTTGTCTGCCGCGTCGAAAACGTCAACTGGCTGGTCGACGGCCAGCATCGCGTCTACGGCATTCAACAGTCCGGCTATGCCGCGGCAACCGACCAGATCGAGTGCGAGGTCTACGAGGGCCTTGCGCTGTCCGAAATGGCGCACATGTTCCTGGGCCGCAACCACAGCACGCCGGTCAACGGTTTCGAGCGCTTCAGCGTGGCGGTGACTGCGGGCTATCCGATCGAAACGGCGATTGCCGGGATCGTGACGAGTCTCGGCCTCAAGCTCGGTTATGCCAAGAATACCGGAAATGTCTATGCGGTCGGCGCATTGCGCCGGGTATACGAACGTGACGGAGCGCTGATCCTCGAGCGCGTGCTGCGTGTGTTGCGCGACGCGTACGAGTCGAGTCCAAAAGGTTTCGACCAACGGCTCATCCAGGGCCTGGGACTGGTTCTGACGACGTATTCGGTGATCGAGGACGAAGTGCTGGTCCGTGGGCTGGCGAGCGAACGGCACGGGTTCCACGGTGTCCACCGACGCGCCGAGGACTACCGGGAGCGCCTCGGGCGCAAGGTTCCCGAGTGTGTTGCCGCCGCTGTCGTCGACATCTACAACAGCCAGACTGGCAAGAAGGGCGCTCTCGTCAAATGGTGGAAGGCGCACAAGGGCGGTCGCTTTCGCCGCGCGAGGGGTGTTCCGTTCGACGGCTAGGCGTTGGCCCTCTGCCCGGCTCGAGCGCGTCGTGACGCTACGGCGGACCGCTCTGGCGCCCCGAGGCTAGTTTCGGCGGCGCTCGGCTTTGACGGCCGCTGCGTACGGCGCGTCGCTGCCTGCTCCGACCTGTGTCTGAGTCTCCGACTGTTCAACGGGACCGCGTCCGGTTAAGCCCCGCGCGTGCGGGGATGATCCATTCACCCGTTCCGCCGCGAAGGCCGCGGCCAACGCTCCCCGCGCAGGCGGGGATGAACCCTGCACCGAGGCGTGGGAAACCTGAAGAGGGCCGCCGGAGAGCGCCGCGGGAAAAAGCCCCCGCCCGGGACCCGAGGCCGTGAACGACGAAGGCGAGTGGCAGCGCAACTACCGCAAGTCGCTCGAGCAGCTCCAGGCCAACCGGGACGCGCAGAGCACGGGACCGCGATACGTGACGGTCAAGGAAATACAGGACGGCCCGACGGCCTACGTGACCAAGGTCGACCTGCGACGAGAGCGAACCGGCAAGCAGGGCTAGGCCTGCCCGTGCCCCATAATTTTTCGCTGGACTTCATGCAGCCACTTCGCTACGGTGGCCGGCATGGAGATTCAGAATCAGGTCTCACGTATTCTACGGGACAACCTCGCCCGCCTGCGTGACGTGCTGGACGAGGCGGTTTCGCAGGGTGTCGGCAGCCTCGGTCAGGTCGCCGATCGCGTCTGTGAAGCGTTCGATTTCCGCGACGGGCGGGGCCGGTGGCAGCGCGCGAGCTGTTGCCGGGCGTTGTCCGACCTGCAGGCGGCCGGCCACGTCTCGCTGCCTGCGAGTCAGGCGGCTCGCGGCGTTGGGGGCCGGGCGCGGGTGCTTCCGCACCCGATGGCGCCGGCGGTGGACGTGCCGGGCACGGTCGGCAAGGTTGTGGGTCTGACCCTGGCGCTGGTTGAGACCGACGCGCAGCGCCAAGTCTGGAACACGCTGATGGCGTACGAGCACCCGCGCGGCGCCGGTCCGTTCGTCGGCCCGCAACTGCGGTATCTGGTGGGTTCGGCGCATGGTTGGCTGGGCGGCGTCGGGTTCGCGGCGAGTGCGCGGCGGCTGCGGTCCCGCGACGCCTGGGTCGGGTGGGACGACACGGGCCGGCGCGCGCACCTGCACCGGGTGTTGGGACTGTGCCGGCTGCTGGTGCGCCCCGGCATTGTGTGTCGCAACCTGGCCTCGCACGTGCTGGGCCGGGTCGTCCGGGCAGTCGGCGACGACTGCGAGGGTCTGTATGGCTATCGCCCCTGGCTGCTGGAGACGTTCGTCGACGAGACCGAACAGACGGGGGCGAGCGTGCGCGCGGCCAACTGGGTTCGGGTGGGTGAGACCTGCGGTCGCGGTCGCCAGGACCGCCGGCACGCGGCGCCGGAAACGCGCAAGGCGGTGTATATGTATGCCTTGGAGCCGGCGGGGCGCACCCGCCTCGCGGTGCCTGCACCGGTCGTGGCGCCGCTGGCGGTTGGCGACGGTCTCGACGCCGCGGTCTGGGCGGACCACGAGTTCGGCGGGGCGCGTTTGGGCGACGCGCGTCTGAGCGCGCGGCTGGTACAGAGCGCGCAGCAAATGGCAGAGTCTCCGATGCGCGCCATCACCGGCGCCGCCCACGGCGCCCGCGCGATGGTCAAGGGCCATTACCGGCTGATCGACCAGCCCGCCGACAGTGCGGTGACGGTCGACAACATCCTCGCGCCGCATCGCGAGCAGACGCTGCGCCGGATGCAGGCGCACGACACGGTGCTGTGCATCCAGGACGGCACCCGGTTGAACTTCACCCGGCGCGGGCAGACGCAAGGGCTGGGGGCCATCGGCTCGAACCAGACCGGGGCGGTGGCGCGCGGCCTGGAGTTGCACACGACCTTGGCCGTCAATCCCGACGGGGTGGCGTTGGGTGTGCTGCGGGCCGCCTTCGACGCGCCCGCGTCCCCCAACTCCGAGGCGGAAGGCGAGCCGACCCCAAAGCCGCGCGAGAAGCGCAAGGCGTTCCGTTGGATCGAGGGGCTGCGCGACTGCGCGCAGGCAGCCGAGCAATTGTCCCAGACCCGCGTGGTGTGCGTGATGGACCGCGAGGCCGATTTCCTCGACCTGTTCGTCGAACACCGCGCGGCTGCCCCGCAGGTCGACCTGCTGGTCCGCGCCAAGGCCGACCGCGTCCTCGGCAGGGAAAAGACGCCCGCCGGGCAGACGGTCTCACGCCGTCTGTTCGATACGGTGCGCAACGCGCCGGCCCGAGGCGCCGCCAAGGTCGAGGTGCAGCGGCTGAGCGCGCGCGTGAAGGCCAGCAAACAGGCCCGCAAGGACCGCCGGGCGGAGCGGGTCGCCGACGTGACGCTGCGCTACCAGCAGGTGCCGCTGCCCTGCCCCGGCGACGAGCCGGTCGCACTGTGGGTCGTCCACGTGCGCGAGGAACAACCGCCGCCCGCGGCCGAGCCGCTGGAGTGGTTCCTGCTGACCACTTTGCGTGTGAGCAGCGCCGACGACGCCACGCGCATCCTGCAATGGTACGTCCGGCGCTGGCGCATCGAAGAATACTTCCGCGTGCTCAAGTCCGGCTGCAAGGTCGAGGAGTTGCAGCACCACACGGCCGAGCGGCTCGAACGCGCCATGGCCATCAAGATGGTCATCGGGTGGCGCATCCAGTTGATGGTCCAACTCGGGCGCGAAGTGCCCGACCTGCCGGGCGACCTGCTGTTCTCCGATGGCGAGTTGCGCGTGCTCGCCACCTTCGCCCGCTCACGCAAGCTGCCGCCGCCGGCGCGCCTCGGCGACGCTGTCGGTCTGGTCGGGCGCCTCGGCGGGTGGCTCGGACGCCAACGCGACCCGCCCGGCGCACAGTTGATGTGGCACGGCTACACTCAACTGGTTGCCATGGCCTTCGCCTTCGAACTGCGGGACGAGTTCGGATGACCTCCTGCTCACTACAGTCCAGCCCCGGACATCCGGGGCACGGGCAGGGCTAGGGAGCGACCAGCAGGTCGGCCGCAAGATCGACCAGCTCCAGGAAGTCGGCTACTCGACCCGAAGCCGACAGACCCGAACGGCGCGCCCGAGCCGAGGCTGCCTGGAGCGAGACATCCGGGCGAGTCGGCGACCGGCGAAGAGCAAAACCGAACTCCGCCACCGCGCTGGCGAGCAGGAGCTGGGGCACCGGATCGGCACCGCCATCGTCGGCCGTAAAGACGGGCACCGACAACAGGTGGGAATCGGCGGCCCCGGGAGTACGGTAGCGGACCGAGACACGCAGAAGCTCGTCCGTCGCAGCGAGGTCCGTCAGAACTCGCTGCTGGTAACGGAGAGGCTCTCGTGGGACCAGATCGACAGCGCCCGGAACGATCTCGTAGAGGGCCGTCACCGAATGCCCGGCGCCGACGTCGCCCGCGTCGACGTCGGGGTCGGCGAACTGTTCGGGAGCCAGGCGCCGGTTCATGTAGCCGAGCAGGCGATAGCGCTCCACACGGGCGGGATTGAACTCTATCTGCAGCTTGAGGTCATCGGCGACAGGAGACAAAGCCGACCCGAGCTGCTCCAGGAGCGCCCGCCGGGCCTCGGCCGGCGAATCCAGATAGTGATAGGCGCCGTTGCCGGAATCCGCGAGCCGGCCCAGCGTCTGGTCCTGAAGATTCCCCAGACCGACGCCGAAAACGCTGAGATATATCCCTGAGTCGACCTGACTCGCAACGAGGTCGACGGTCTCGCCAGGGCTGGACGGCCCGACGTTGAAGTCGCCATCGGTGACGAGAATGACCCGGTTGTGGCCGTCGGGCACAAACTGCTGGCGTGCCAGCTGGTAGGCGAGCTCGATGCCCTCGGCGCCGGCGGTCGAACCGCCCGCCTCGAGCGCGGAAAGAGCACGATGCGCCTCCGCCTTCTGATCGCCAGAAACCGTTTCGAGCACCACACCGGCAGCACCGGCGTACACGACGATGGAAAGACGGTCCTGCGGGCGAAGCTGGTCTACGAGAAGCGCCATGCCACGGCGCACGAGCGGGAGCCTGTCGTCGCCGCTCATCGACCCTGAGACGTCGATCAGGAACACGAGACTGGCCGGTAGACGGTCTTCACCGGGAATAGGCTCGGTGGAGAGCCCAATCTGCAGCAACAGACCCTGGGGAGCCCAGGGTACAGGCGCAAGCGCCGTAAAGAGCGACACGGTATCGTCACCCTCGACCGGCGGATAATCGTAATCGAAGTAGTTGAGCAGCTCCTCGATGCGAACTGCATCCGGGGGCGGAAGCCGGCCGCTGGTGAGCATCCGGCGAACCAGCGTATACGACGCAGTGTCGACATCCGCCGAAAAGGTGGACAGGGGAGCCAGAGCCACCGAAGAGAAGCCCGCCTCGTCGACGAAACCGAAGTCGTCCGTCGTGAACGGACCGGGCAAACCGGGCGAAGGCGCCATGATGCCCGACACCGTTCGGGAAAACGCACGAGAGGCGCCACCAGGCATGGTAAGGGTTTCGCCGGCCGCAAGCGACAGGTCAGCGGGAGATGGTCGAGCCTCGGGCGCTCCGGAAGACTGCGGAGAAGGCTCCGGAGCAGTCACCGGTGGATCCGGGTCCGGCGACAGGGGCACACCCGCAGGCGAAGACAGAACCGTGTCCTGCCCAACGGGCGCGAGCTCGGAAGGAGCCGGCTGACAACCCAGGGCCACGAGCAGGACACATGGAACGACGAACCACCAGGATAGAGACATTTGGGTCCTCCGAAAGAAGATGGAGCCACGCAGACGACCAGAAAACGAAGCCTAGCACGCGGCCGAGAATCGAGCCGGACAGCACGGATGCTACAGGACACCGCGAGCTCAAGGCACCCGGGTACGATCGCCGGCAGGAACAGAGAGAGCAGAAAGCCGAAATGAGTCCAGACAGCATCAGCGGCGGAGCCGGCCGATTGGTGGAACTGGCCGAACGGGCAGAAACGGCCGAGAAGACCGCTGCCGGCGGAAGAACGCAACAGGCCGAAGCCTTCGCACGGCTGCTGGCTCACGGGATCGCCGCGGGAAACGGCCCCGGCGGCCACGGGGCATTCATACAGGCGCTGGCCGAGCACGGCCCCCCACTCACACTGGGATGGATCCAGGGCCGACTCCACGTCCGAAACCCGAAGGCGGTATATCGGGACCCCATGAAGTGGCGGACGCGAGGCGTGCGAGAACGAGCGATCGAAGGGGACGCCCCTGACATACGAATCGCCAGGTGCCTGCAGACATGGAGCAGGATGCGGCGCTGGAACGAAACGAACACGTGCGGAATCGGGATCGAGGGATGGTACGAGATCCTGGAGGCCGTGACGGCCACGGCCGCCCGATTGAAGGCCAACGCCAAGACACTGCGGACGATAGCCGCCAGCGGCCGGCTGTACACGCCCGGAAGTGAAGGCACCGGGACCACGATCGAGCTTGACAACCGCAAGGAAAGCATCGAGTTATGGCTGCGGACGACGAGACGAGCGGTACTGGCGCCCGAAACGACGCCGCACGGCCACGGCAATAACGTCCTGCGACTGAAATGGACCAGCGAAAACGGGCTTGTACTGGGCCCTGCCGAAGCCGCAACGATCATGGCAGGACGGATCATCGCCGACGCCAGGCGAAGGTACGCCAACATGCCAAACACCGCCGGCTGGCACCAGCTGCTGCGGGAGCTCGCCGCACGGACGAGCATCTCGAGCCAACATGCGGACGACGCTACCGACTGGGTGGCGGTCGACACCGAGAGCAACCGACAGAGCTGAGGGGGCGAAGCAATGACCACAAGAGGCACGGGCGAGACGCCCCGGAGGGGAACGCACACACGGCGCCAATGGCGCTTGATCCTAGTACGGATCGGCCTGATGCTTGACGCGAACCACAGGACGGAGTCCTGGATCGAGCCGGGCTGCCGGCTAGGAGGCGCCTATCTGGGAACCAAGAGCTCGCGAGCCCTGCTGATCGGGGCCGTAGCCGTAACGACCGGAGCCCGGCCCGAACACGTAGCACACCAGACACGACAGCAATACTGGCCGAAGAACGTGAGCGGAACAGCCAGCAGCGGGAAAACGTTCGCTACGGGGTGGCGGATCGGGATACGCGAGGCGGTCTGGAGACCGGGTCGGTGGACGAGCGAGAGCTTGCAGCCAAAGGCAGGCATGCGCCTGGCAACCATCAGCTACGAACGCAGCAGGAACGGAATGAGCACCGGTTTCGCGGACCCGGCGACAACCGAAACGGCAGCGTACTCGGTAGAGACCGTCAAACCGATGATCAAGAGAGCAGCACTCGGACTGGACTGGAAAAACGACGTGCCGAGCCTGCAAGAGCTGTTGGCCACAGTAGCCGGCTGGACGAACGGCGACACGGGACCGATCACGGCAAGCGCAACGAACGACAACGACACCTTGAGAGTCGAGCAGCTCGAGGTGCGCGAAGGAAGCGAGACCGCCCGGAAGGTGGACGAGTACCTCAGAGGCCGGCCAGCAACAGCCCGGCCGCAATGACAACCGCGGCTACCCCACCGTAGCAGACCCACAGCGCCGGGGAGCCGTGGATCAGCACGGAGCCCCGCCGGAAGTCCCGAATCACCAGCACGGTGGCAACGAGCAGGCAACTCAGCGCTACGACGAGGAAGACGCCCGAGAACGCAGCGATCCGCAGGGGCGGTGCCGCCGGCTGCAACGCGAGAAACAGCAACATCATGACCGCGCTCCGGAAAGCGCCGCCTCGAGTGCGCGCCCGGCCGGGTCGAGGCCGCGCGAGAAGGAACGGCAGGCCGAGAAGAAGAACTGCGGGTCCGACGCCAAGCGAGCCAGATCGAGACCACGCCCGGCCAGGCCGACGATCAGGGCAAGGGCGTAGGCCGACGAGAGGCGAGAGAACATCAGCCGCGGAACGAACACCGCAGAATAGGAACGAGCCGGCAGCGCCCACGCCAAACCAGGACCCAGATCCAGCAGGTGCAGGACGAGAAACGCATAGACCCAGTGCACGGGCGCCGGACCGACTATCAGGCCGCCGTGCGGTGCGCCAAGACCGATTACCGCAAGAGGCTGGCCGGTATGCGGATCCGGCGGAATCAGATCGAGCGGAGCGCCGGCCAGAACGTGCGCCACCGCGAGCGGGAGCGGGAGAACAACACCATCGACCAGCGTGAGAGAAGGCAGGACGGGAACCGGGACCGCCCCGACGAACGGGCCCAGTTCGAGAGCCGAGACATCGAGAAGCGGCCCACGGCCGGCCATTCTGGCAGCGCGCCCAAGCCGGCGCAGGACGGTGGCGGGCGCCGCGGAGAGCACGGGTCCGATGAGACACGAGACCGTACTGTCGACCAGGAGCGAGTCCGAGTCCGTGCCGGGTTGCCAGAGAACACACGAGAGGTCGTCAGCCACGCCGGCGACCCTTCCTGGATGAATCGCCGGCGGCAGCCGGCTTGGCCGCCTGCAGCAGGTAGCCCGAACACAACGGCCACGCCTGGCACAGATGAAGATGTCCGCCGGTCGACAGCTTCCAGCGGGTCATGGAGCCGTGGCACGTCGAACAACGGTCCTGGAGACGCTGGTCCGCAGCCGCCTGCTCCTCGGCGCCCTTGCGGTCCGACTCAACCTTCGGCGTCTTGCGCCGAGCGCGCTTCGGAGCCCAGCTGAGCTCGACCGGATCCGGACAGTGGCGGCAGGCGACGACAAGCTGCCTGTCGACGAACACCAGCGCACGGGGCCCGCCGCACGCCGGGCACGGGTACCCGTCGACCAGAGTGACATCCGGTCGCCGGAAGGCTGCATCGGCGCCAGCGCTCTCCACATCCGGGTGGAAACGCGCATAGAACGCGTCGAGGAACTCGATGTGATCCTGCTTGCCTTGCGCGATCTGATCGAACGACGCCTCCACGGACGCGGTGAAACCGAGATCGCAGACAGCGGGAAAGTGCCGGACGAGCCTGTCACAGACCAGGCGTCCAAGGGGAGTGACGACGAACACGCGCGCGTCGAGAAAGGCGTACGCGCGGTCGATGAGCGTCCGCAGCGTGTTGGCGTAGGTGGACGGTCGACCGACCCCCTCGGCTTCAAGCTGCGCAACCAGCGATGCTTCCGTGAAACGGGGCGGTGGCTTGGTCCAGCCTTCCGCCAGCTTCACATCCGCGGTGCCTTCGGGAACCGACCAGGTCGCGCCGACGTCGACAGGCGGAACCACCGGCGCATCGTCCGCCGCCGACTCCGGAGGAAGCACCCGGTAGTAGCCCGGACTGACGAGGACGCGCCCCTTGGCGACGAGCGAATCGCCGGTGGACGCAGCCACCGTCCAGGTAACGCGCTCGATGAGCGCAGGATGCATCTGCGACGCGAGCAACCGTCGGCGGATGAGATCGTACAGACGCGCCTGAAGCGCGTCCTGAATAGCCAGGTCGGCCGCCGAGGCCGCCGAATTGGTCGGCCGGATGGCCTCATGAGCCTCCTGCGCACCGGACTTGGCCGCATACGAAGGCGGAGCGTCGGGTACCGCGTCGGCACCGAACGCCTGCTGCAGATAGCTGCGGGCCGCAGCCTGCGCATCCGGGGCGACGAAAACCGCGTCGGTCCGCATGTACGTGATCGCGCCGGCCTCGTACAGCTTCTGGGCAGCCGCCATCGTGTCCGACACCGACGCCTTCAGCCGGGACGAGGCCGCCTGCTGGAGCATCGACGTGGTGAAGGGCGCCTTCGGCTTCTGACGCACACGCGTACGGTCGACGTCGGCAAGCGTGAAGACGCTGGCAGCCAGCCGCTCGACGTGGGCTTCCACGTCGCCGCGCTCGTCGTAACGGAGCACGGCGCCGTCGCCATCGACCAGCTGCGCGACAACAGGATCAGTTTGGCCGGAGACCGCAAGATGCACATCCACGCCATAGAACGCCCGGGCGGAGAAGATGCGGATACGTTCGTCCCGGTCCACAAGGACCTTGAGGGCGGCAGACTGGACACGGCCGGCCGACAGCCCGGGCATCAGGCGTTGACAGAGCAGCGGAGACAGCTCATAGCCGACGATGCGATCCAGGAAACGCCGCGCCATCTGGGCACGCACGAGCGCCTGGTCGACCGTGCGGGGCTGCTCGAACGCGGCAAGCACGGCCGGAGCCGTAATCTCCGAGAAGGTGACGCGCCGAAACCGCGAAGGGTCGCCGCCCAGGATGTCCGCCAGGTGCCAGGCAATGGCCTCGCCCTCGCGGTCGAGGTCGGTGGCCAGATAGACGGTGCCGGTACTGCCGGCCGCCTCAAGCTGACGAACAACGTCTTCCTTGCCGGGAATGATCTGCCACGACGGCCGCCAGCCGTCGGAGACATCGAGGCCCACGCCGGAGCCGGCCGAGGCGCGGGCACCGGACGCCGGCGTCCGCGATGCAGACTTGCCCTTCCCGCCTGCAGCCTTGGTCGGAAGGTCTCTGACATGTCCGAGCGAAGCCCGTACGGTATAGGCGTCACCCAGGATCTTGTTGATCTTGCGGGTCTTGCCGGGACTCTCTACGATGACAAGCGTGCGTTGCGCCATGGTTTGAACGGCTGCAACGGACAGACAGCGGTGAACCGGTCCGCGGGACGACCGAAGAACAGCCGGCGAAAGGGTATCTACGACTAACCTGCAGCGCATGACGCAACGAACGCTCAATCCCGCCAGCCGGCACCACGAACAGCTGCACCGGATCGCGCTGCTGGCCGCCGCCCACCAATGGCTGAACTCGGACCGCAGCAAAGCGCCGGCCTACCCGGAAATCGAACCGGTAGACACCGGCAACGGCCACAGGGACCTGTTATTAAGCTGGAAATAAGTTACCTGACACTATATAATGGAGAGTGTGAGGAAACGCGATGGTCGTTCGCTTGACCACAAGGCACTCGAAGACATTCGCATACAGGCAGTACAGCGGGTTGAAGCCGGGGAAGCCCCCTCCGCGGTGATGCGGGTGATGGGATTCGCCCGCACTGTAATCTATGACTGGCTGAACAAGTATCGCGCCGGTGGTATCGAGGCGCTGCGGGCGTTGCCGATTCCGGGACGGCCACCCAAGCTGACGGACCAGCAGCGCGCCTGGGTGTATCGCACGGTGACGCAGAACAACCCGCTGCAGTTGCAGTTCGAGTTCGCCCTCTGGACGCGGGCGATGGTCCGACACCTGATTCGGCAGCACTGCGGCGTGACCCTGAGCCTGGCCTCAGTTGGGCGGCTCTTGCGCTCGCTGGGGCTCACGCCCCAGCGGCCGGTTCGCCGGGCGATTGAACAGGTGCCCGCCAAGGTCCGGGAGTGGCTGACGGTCGACTATCCTGCGATTCAGGCGAAAGCCCGTAAGGCAGGCGCGCAGATTTTCTTTGCGGACGAAGCGGGCGTGCGGTCGAACAGCCATCATTCGGGCACCACGTGGGCGCCGATGGGCCAAACACCGGTGGTGCCGGCGACTGGCAAACGGTTCGGGCTCAATCTGGTGTCGGCGGTGAGTCCGCAGGGCGTGTTGCGGTTCATGGTGGTCGACGGGCGGATGACGGCGGTGCGCTTCATCGCATTTCTGAAGCGCTTACTGCACAATCAGACGCAGCCGATTTTCCTCATCGTCGATCAGCATTCCTCGCACCGGGCGAAAGCGGTCCAGGAGTTCGTAGCGGAGGGTGTCCCGCCAGTAGTTGAAAGTCGGCAGCGACAGACACACATTACCCCGCCTTCTGCAATTCGGCAAGGGCGCCATTCTCTTCGTCGAGGTGCGCCTTCAGCATCCAGAGATGCTCATAGCCCGTGATGCGGCGATAGTGCTTCTCCGTCTCTCGGAACGTCACCGCGGCCCACCGCACCGCCATCTCCTCGCTCTGCCAGCGACTCACCCGATTCGTGTGCTGGCGAACGCCCGCGTGCGACGAGTCGATGATGTTCGTCGTCGTCAGGCAGCGGCGCAGCGGCTTCGGCAGCCCAAGGCGATTGACCGTGAACAACTCCGAGAGCCCTTCGCGCAGGCTCGCCGCCGCCGACGGCCACTCCCGCTCCAGCCACGAGGCGTACTGCTCCAGCTTCCGGATGCCCTCGTCGGCGTCCAGCTTCCACGCCGCCCGAAGCGTCGAACGCGCCTGCTCGTGCTGCTCTTTCGGCAGATGACCCAAGACGTTCCTTACCTTGTGGTTTCTACAACGTTGCACCAGGTTCGCCGACCCGAACACCCGCCCGATGGCCTGCCGCAGCGCCTTGGCGCCGTCGATGACGAACAGACGCCGCCGGTCAGCCCGCAGGCCCCGCGTCACCAGATCTTCGAGCAGGCCAGCGGTGACCTCCGTGTTCTCCGATGCCCCGCCGCAAAGCCCCAGCACGTGCTTACGACCATCCGCATCCACACCGACCGCCGCCACCACGTGGTAGTTCCCGAACACGATCCCGTCGAGGTAGACGACCAGCACGTCCAACTTGCCCAGGTCCCGTTCGGCCAACTCCTTCAGAACGCGCGTCCCCGCCTCGATGGTCTCCCGCGAGACCTCCGACTTGCTCACCCCCACCTGGTCGGCCAGCGCCGGCAGCACCTTCTCGTACTTGCGCGTCGACACGCCCTGCAGCACCAGCTCCAGCATCCGGTCGGCCAGTGGCTGATCCGCCTGCAACGCCGTATACGCCGGAATCTCCACCTCGCCCGGCTCATCGGCCCGCGGCCGCTTCTTGCGCAGCCGCGGCTTGTCGACCCGCAACTGCCGCTCCTTCAATGCCACACGTCCCGCCTGCACCCCGTGCCAGTACAGATCCCGGTCGGCGTCGCGCCGTCCCTGCTCCTTCGGCCCCGCCACCTGCTCGGCGCTCATCCGCAGGACGGCCTCGATGGTCGCCCGGCCCATCACGTCGATCACCTCGTCGATGGCTCGCTCGCCCTTCTCCAGCAGTTCGACCAGCGGGATCAGCAGTTGCCCGTCCTTCGCCAGCCAGTCCGCCAGTTCCCGGCGGTTCGGCGCGGACGCGCCCGAAACGATCTTGTACGGTTTCTTCATCGGTGGCCTCTCCTCCTTTTGAACACACCCGACTGATACCACAGCCGGGCAGGAGTCGCCACCGACTTTCCACTACGCTTGGGGCACCCTCTCGTAGCGTCGACGGACGGCCACCTTGAGCTGTTCTTCCTGCCGCCGTACTCCCCGGAACTCAATCCGGATGAACTCGTGTGGAACCATCTGAAGACACACGGGGTTCGCAAACGCCTGCTGCAGACGCCGCAGGAACTCAAACGCTACGTCCTCGGCCACATGCGGTCCTTACAGCGGACGCCAGCCCTGTTGCGTGGGTTCTTCAAGAAGCCGAGCCTGCGCTATATCACCGCATAGTGTCACCATACTAATGCGGTCCTTAATAATCCGGAGCACGGCGATCGAGACCGCCGAAAACGAGCCCCTGCGCCTGAGCGAGACAGCAGCCGCGCTCCAGCTGCTTCGCGAAGAGGCCGGACACGCCGACGCACGCCATCCAGAGTGGGACACCATGAACCCGGAAAAGGGCCAATGGCACCTGCGCCCCAGCGAGATGCGGATCGTGCTGGCCAGCCAACCCGGAACGTTGAACCAGATCGTCTACCCCACACGGCGGGCAGCCGACGGAACCGAACGCAACATCCGGATCGAGTACCAGGCGGACAGGGACGGCAAGGCAGAGGCCAACGATACAAGAGGAGAACCAGCCTGGACAGGACACCTGACACTAGGCGTGCGCCTGTTGCGCCTGAGCGCTCCCGACGCACGCGCAATCTGGGAGAACCTGGCCCGGGCGCCCGAAAACGACCACACAACACCGCCGCAACTACCGGAACCAGGCGGCTACGGACGGCTGGCCGGGACCTACGCGGCCTGCCAATGGATGAGCGGAGCCTGGAGCACGCCGCCGCCGGACGAGGTCCTCAAGGAGATCGAGACCACACTGGGGACAGATCCGAAACGGGCATGGGGTGGCGTCGGCGACCGGAAATGGCGTTACGAGAGCGAATCCGACGCCGTGGCTGCAATGCGCACGGAAGCCGCGAGCTCACTGGCCATCCGCAGGATCGGATGGACACGGCCCGAGCCTTCGGCCGGAGCACCAGTACGGGCCGATCAGGCCCGAGTGGTGATAGGTGGAGGCGAGCTGATATGCCGCATAGCGATGAACGGCCAGCTGACCGACCCGCAGCCACCGGGAATCGAAGAAGACGACTGGAGAGGCCGCTGGACGCCTGACACGACGAATGCCGTCGAGCACCTGTACATGCTCGCCGCGCACTGGCTCGCAGGACTACTGCACCTGACGCGGCCCGCTTGAATGAAGACGGCCCCCCAACGAGCCCCGGGAGCGACGAAACAACGAGCATCGTCCAAACTGAAAGGAGCCGAACAAACAACAAAGCCGAACGGCACAGGCCGCCGGCGGAGCGAGCGGACACGACGGTGGAACAAAGCGAGTCGCGAACGAAACCGAAGGATCCGCCCCGGAATCCGGCGACGACGTGGCGACGACGGCAAGTCGAATGGAAGCAGCCCGAGTGGGCAGAGCTCATCCGGGCGCTGCCGAGCGTGAGCGCACGGGCCATCACCAACCGGAGCGGGATGCAGCACCCATTCGAGTGCGACATAGTACTGGCCTGGCCACAGCGCGGGATGTTCTCAACGAAGGATCGACGCGAATGGAACGGCGTGTCAATCGGCTCGGGACGAGTGACGAACCGACTGATCCAGCCGGCGGAAGCCGCCGAAGCCTTGCGCCGGACACTGGACGCCAACCACTTCCCGGCACCCGAGTGGTGGGAAACCGGAATCAGCCAGCTCGGAGAATGGTGGACGCTGCGCGGTTGCTGGAAGTGGCCCAACGGACAACCCGACTCCAACAGCCAGGAAGTGACACGGGTCGTCTGGATCGAGCACGACGTCCGGTGGTCGTCCATCGCAATCGGCGGAGGCCTGCGCCGAGCCGACGGAGCGGTAATCACGGCGACCTATGAAGGAGCGGCGCTGACCGGACCCCTGATCACGGGAATGCGGCCCAACCGGGCACTAAGCCACGCGGTGTGGCTGCGGATCGACCGAGACGCGAGAACGCTGGCGGACTGGCGCGGACAGCAGATCCTGGCCAATCTGCTCAACACGTGGACCCGGGACTACATCGACTACAGCTGGGGCCCGGAGACCGGACCCAGACTGCTGCTGCGCAACGGAGTATCCGCGCGACGAAGCAACGAGAGCCACATCGAGACCGAATCCATGCGCACAGTCACCGACGACCTCAACCAGGTCGCATGGCAACTGGGACTGTCAGCGCTTTGCGTTACCGACGTGATCGAGCGGGCGGACCTGACCACCCGCATCATGGAAACGGTAGGCAAGCTCAACGAGTACCAGAACGGTCTGAGTCCGAGCGAGACCGACCGGTCGAGGCCGAACGGCGCGCCCGACCAGATCCATTGACCCCGCAAGAAGCGGCGCCGGTCTACGCAACCGGTCGCCGTGACAGGGCTGCGAACATGGACTCGACAACGAAAACAGGCACACACGAGAGCGCACTCTCTCCGACGCGCGCTTGGACAATCCTGGCGGCCGAAGGTTTCGCCTCGCTGAGTGTCGAGATTCTGGGACTGCGAGCCATGGTGCCGTACGCGGGAACCCCCGTGCCGGTAACCTCCATCCTGTTGGCCGCCTACCTGGGAGCACTGGCCCTGGGATACCACCGAGGCGAACGGGCCGCAACCAGACTGGGAGGACTCAGCGGAGCCACCGCGAAACTGCGCGAGGCCGCTGGGAACCGTCTGATGAAGGCCAGCATCTGGACCGTGGTCGCCACCGGCCACGGGCTGCCGCTGGTCGTCTTCAACCTGACGCAGGAACAGGTGGCCGTCGGCGTCGTGCTGTATTCGACGCTCGGAATCGCTCCAATAGGAATGTGGCTGGCCGAATCGATCATGCTGATCGACCGGGCACGCAGGAGATCCGCAAACGAGCACGGAACCGGCAGCACGCTCGCGATGTCGACCGCGGGCAACGTGGCCGGCGCGCTTCTGACCGCGTGGGTAATCCTGAGCACGCTGGGAATGGCCGGCGCCACAGCGCTGGTGGCACTGGTGAGCGGCGGCGCCGCGGTCGCCGCGCACCGCCGGGCATGGGGCTGGGAGACCGCCCTGTTCATCGTCGCCCTACTGGGAATCTACGGATACCACGAACAGACCGAGTACAGAGCTCGGACGGCCTACGCCGACTACCAGCTCGTCGAGAACAAGACCAACGGGACACGCGAGCTGATCGTCAACCGCAGCCGGGCGTCTACGGACGACGGAAGCGGGACCGGACACCCGTACATCGAAGCAATCGAGACGGCGCTATGCAGCCTGGAGATAAAACAGGTCGCCGTGCTCGGAGCCGCAGGGCGAACGCTGGGGGAAGGAGCCGACTGCGACATCCAACCTACTTTCGTCGACATCGACCCGGCGCAGGCGGAGATGTCGCAGGAGCTGCTCGAAAGACCGCCACAGGGAACGCTGCAGATCGCTGACGCACGCGCCTGGCTGCGCAACAACGAGGTGCTGTGGCCAGCTATCGTCGCCGACGCCTACTCGCACCGCGCGTCGCTGCCGACGCACCTGGCGACAGTCGAGGCATTCGAAGCAATGCGCGAGGTTTCTTCCGGAAGGACAATCTGCGGCGACTGTGGAACCAGATCCGGAAGGGCGGCGGGATGCAGACATGCCATCCAACGGATCCGGGCCATCCCGACCACCGCAAGTACGGCGGGGCGAAAGAAGGCTCCGACGCACTGGAGTGCATCGGGAGCATCGTGCTGGTCACCAGGGAGATGGTCCACGCGGCCAGGCTCGGCAAGAGCAAGACGACGGTCGACGTCGCAGGCGCAGACCTGTACCTGAAGGAGAGCCGGACACGCAAAGGGCTCACGCGGTCGGGCCTGCTATGGGCAGCGGTGCTGCGAGCGACACCATTACCCGTGGGTGTCGGAATGCCAATGCCCGCACTGAACAGGCGAACCGTGGACTCGGCAGAGATCGGCCGGCCGGACGAACCGAAACGACTACCCCCGGTCGCAGCCAGCGTGATCATCGGGCCGGCGGCAACGCCGAAAGACGTCTGATCAACTTGTCGATCTCACGGCGGCCTTTCTCCAGGTTCTGGATCCAGCCAGGAAGCTCGACCGGATCGACGGTCCTGAAATCCACCAGGTGCAGTTGGTCGGCAAACGTGGCGGCATCCTGCGCGAGATCGGAAAGGATGCGGTTCGACTGATGGTGAGACTGCAGAGTGGGCGGCTCGTCGTCCGCCCGATCAACAGGTTCGCCGGGATCGACATACTCGGCCCGGGAACGGCCACCGCCGACCGACGCAGGCTCGCCGGACGCAACTGGAGCCAGGGCGCGCTCGCGGGCTGCGCCACCGCCGGCAGGCTCGGGCAGACGAGATGGACCATCGGTCGGAGCCGGTGCTCCATCAGCATCACGCTGCCGCTCCTTGCGGACCTTCGCCACCAACGCGGAACCGCAGCCGACGTGGTCGGCAATGAGCTTGGACGACGCAGCAGCGCTCCCATCGAGCGCGAGTCCGACGGCACGACGGGTCTCGGCACGGCTCAACCGGCGTCCGTGGGTGGCATTGGCAGCGAGCTCGAACCACAGGGCATCCTTCGCCGTCCCCTCACGAACGTGGGCTTCTATATGCGTTCGACCGGCGAGCAGGCACGCGGCCACGCGGTGAAAGCCATCCGCGAGGTACAGCTTGCCGCCACTGCGGAAAACGGTGATGGGCGGAAACTCCCGACCCTCTTTGAACAAGTCCGCGTAGTCGGCGACCGTCTCTTTCGAGAGATCCAAACGGACATGGGCAGGTCCGCCGGCGTCCAGATCAGCGAGAGCGAGATGCTCGGTGGTCGGGGGCGGCCAGGCCGCAGGCAACCCAATGTCCGACCAAGACGACGGAGCAGTTTTCTCCCTGGTACTCATCAGCTCTCCCATCCGATAGCGGAACGAACAGAATAGCGTGTCGATTCAGAAAGGAACAGGCGCCCGAGATTGAAGAAAAGCCGGACTGACGTCGCCGTGAGGATGGTCGTGGAAAGCATCCGAGGATTCCGGGACGGCGGAGCGCCGCATACCGTACTGACGGGCAAGTCGGCACGGGCCGCAAGCACGCGGATCGAAACGGAGGTAAAGGCGAACGGCGAGCTGCGCGGCCGATGGAAGAGCGTACGCACGCAAGTCGGCACCGGGTGGAACACCCAGAATGCGCTATGGGCCGCAGTCGCCAACGAGCTCGGGCCGATCCGCGGGAACACGAGCCTCGGGATGATCGAAGAAGCAATCAGAACAGACCACCGGAACGTGGTGGTATTCGTTGACCGTTTCGACCGCCTGCTGTCCGCGCTGGCCGACAACGGCTGCGACTGGAGCCTGCGGCGAACGCTCCAGACCGAGCGCCGGATCCTGTTGATAGGCACGCCCCGGAACTGCCACCCCAAGCAGTGGGATACGAGCAGGCGTTCTACTGCTTCTTCACACACCGCAAAACCGAACCGGAACCATGACCTCCGACCCCGAGTCGATACGGCGGCCGTCGCAAGACCAGGACCCTACGACGGCCGGAAACGCCGGCCGGCGAACGCGAAACCGAGTGGCATCAGCAACGACAAACCAGCGATACTCCCGGTTACACGGACACAGCGAGCGCCGGAACATGAGCCCCGGCAACAACGACGCGCCGACGACCGGGAAAAAACACGTGCGAACAGGACCGAAAGGTTGCCTCACCGACAGCGGGACGATCAGGGACGATCTGGGCCACGAATGGTTACCCAGACGCCGTTTCTGGATCTGCATCCGGTGCAAATGCCAAATCGGAAGCACGCGCGTGCCATGCCCGAAACCACAAAAACCGTCCGCTGCTGAACGGCTGAACAGACCCGAAACGCCACGAGCGAGCCAGCGCGCCGAAACAACAGTACAACGCGAAACCCGAACCGTCGCTCGCACTGGCGCCGACGGCCGGACCCGGTGCGCGTACTGCGGCCGCGGTCCAACCGGCCAGGGCGCGATATGTTGCAATGGAGACCGCGTACCACCGAAGGACAAGATGGCTCTTGCGACGAACCCCGAATTGATACGGATGGTCGTCGGCGCGGCGACGAAGCTACCCAACGGCGGATTGTGCTGGCACCAGCAGGGAAGCTACCAGACCCAAGGCGGCCGGCTCCGCTGCCGCGGATGCGGGTCGGCGGTAATCGAAAACTCCTAGGAGTCTGCGCCGCAGGAAATTTGGTCCACAATATATAGTTGTTCTGGCGCTTTGTAACCACTACATACGGCGGCCGATCATGCTAAAATCCGTTGGGTGTGGCTCTTCTTCGTCGGCGGCCCAAGGAGGCTTCTGCGAGCGGCACGGCAAGAGCTACTTGACCCGTCGAAGGCGTGGTGGGGAGGGCGGCGGGGGCGGCTCGCTGACCGGCGGTGCCATCCCGTCAGCGTATCGCTGGGCGTGGTTCCGCTCGTACTCGCGCGCTTCGTGGAAGTCCCAGTACGTATCGAAGTCGCCGCTGGCTCGTAGCGCCCGGAGCTTCAGGACCGCCTCGGCGCCCACCAGGCGCCAGCGCGCGCCGGTCAACTCCATCCGGTCGCGGACCAGGTAGCGGCACGCCCCTTCGATGACACCGGTGGCGATGGGATAGCCCGCCGCGAGGTAGCGGTCGTAGTGCAGATACGGCGCATATTTCAGCAGGTAGTCGGCGCACGTATCGACCGGCTTGCGGGTGTCCTTCGACAAGCCGGCGACGGTCGCCGCGCGCCGCATCGCCGCCGCCACCTTGCGGGCCTTGCCCTCGAGAATGGACCGCACGCGCGTCCACGCCCAGCACGCCAACTCGGGGCTCCCCTCGCGGTGGAACACATGCGCCGCCTTCCAGACGTACTCGACCACGTGGATGATGTCGAGTATCACGGTGACGTCCACGCCGTAGGCGGCGGCGCTCGCTTCGACGAGGTCGAGCTGCTTCTCGGCGCCATCGACGAGCGCGACCCAGCGCTTGACGTGCTCGGGGTCCTGGCGCTCGGCTTCCAGCGTCGCCTCGGCGACCACCTCCCACGGCTCCCGTTCGAGGCTCGCCCAGACCCGTTTGGCCACGGGGCGAGGCCGCACGAGCGGGGTCTTCGCGCCCGGCGGTCGTGGCATCAGGCTCTGCAGGAACTCCTCCGGGCTCCGCTCGAACGGCGCGGTCGTGTAGACGGCGGCCACCGTCGCCATGCGCTTCGAGTGCTTCTTCTCTCCCGGCTTCAGGCGCTGGAACGGTGAGAGCTGCTCCCTGTGCTGCCGGCGCTTCTCGGCCGCCTTGCGCGTCGCTGCCCGCAGATCTTCGCGCTGCAGCACGACGCCCTTGCCGTCGAAGGTGAGCACGACAACCGACCCCTCGGGTGGCGGCTGGCCCTCCTCGGCACGGCGTGCCTCGTAGAAGGCGTCGAAGTCCTGGGCCGCGCGAACCACCAACTGTTCCGCCTGCCGCTTGGGCACCTCCGCCCCGGTATGGCGAGACAGCTCGAACAGCGCTTCGTCGAAGGACCGCGACGAGGCCGCCTCGGCCACCCGCCGGCGCACCTCGAGCGAGTAACGCTCCGGCGGCAGGTTCAGCGCGGCATCGAGCGGATGCAGACTGTCGTGACCGGGGCGCGCGTAGCCCAGGCGCTCGACCGCCACCGTGCCGAAGGTCGTTTCCAGGCGGCGTTCGTGCACGCGCCGCTCCGAGCGCTCGACAGCGTCGGCCCCCGCGACCGGACCGGCGGCCTCCCCCGGGCTGCGTTGCTCGAGGTGCCCTTGCAGGAGCTTGCGCAGCAACTCCTGGCCCCGCCGGTGCAGCGCCCGTTCGAGGTCGCTCTCACTCATCTGCTGGGCTTCGCGCGAACACAGGTAGGCTTTGGCCTCGGCGAAGGCGGCCTCCGCCGCCGCATACGGCGCCTCATCGGGGGCAGCGGCGCTGGGGGTGACGACTCGCATCGCTCAATGCTCCCGCAACCGCTGCTGCGCATGCCGGACCACAGGATAAACCAGGACCGTCTTGGGCGCCTCACCGGCACGGCGGCAGTGCCGATCCATGCGACCTCGACCGCTGGTCGCGCCCACCGCGACAAAGTTGGCGGCGCGGTAGCAACCCCCGTGGTGGCGGCGGGGGTCCACCAGCGTCTCCACCAGCCAGGGCTCGAGGTGGTAGTGGCGCGGCCAGTCCATCGCCAACTGCCCGAGGCCGCGCGCCAGCACCGCGCTGGCGAGGTTGCTCACCGCGACCCACGGCAGCAACAGGAAGCGGCTGTTGTTGACCACGCGCTGGAGATTGCGCGCCCGAGTCGCCTCGTCCCAGCCGATCCAGCGGTCGCGGGCCGCCATGCGCCACGCGGGGCTTGAGAACTGCAGGCAGCCGACCACCGCCCGCGCCGGCCTCGAAGCGAACACCAGATAGCGCAGGTGCGCGCCGAACGGGACCGTGTGCCCGAGGTAGTGGTAGCGTCCCAAAAGCTCCCGGAACAGCAGGCGCTGGGCGGGCTCGCGCACCAGCTCGACCGCCAGCGGCTCGACATCGCGCACGCTGCCCAGCAGCGGGCGCCCCGGCTCCCCCGCCGCCGTCCGGGGAACGCGGGTGACCGAACCGACCGCGCGGCCCCGGCGCTTGTCAGGCAGCACCAGCGCACCCTCCGCGTCGAGCCGCTCGAGGAACTCCCGGCACTCCCGCGCCTTCAGCCTCCCATTCGGGCGCCGCCACCGCAACAGCTCGCACACGGTGCGCGCCAGTTCCATCCGGCTCAAGCCCGAACACTCCCGCACAATCTCGCGGATCAGCGTCACCTCTTGCACGCTGAAGGAACGTCCCGAGAACCTCGTCGTTGCCACGGCCATCAAAGAGGCGTCTCCCTTCCCACGACACCGTAGCAAAACGCCGCGCGAATGTCCAGGGGGTCCAGGGGGTCCAGGGGGTCCAGGGGGTCCAGGGGGCCCAGGGGGCGCGCCGGGAGGGGACAGACCGAAGCGCCCAGGCGCCGTGATCAGGCCGGGCTGGTTGCCCGAAAAAGGCGGGTGGCCGCTGTCCTGGGCGCTGTCCCCGCGCAAACGAGCCGAAAAGGGTGCGTCCGCGAGCAAAAAAGCCCATGAATAGGCGAAAAAGCCCTCTACGCAGAAGAGCCACACCCAAATCCGTTCCACGGCGCAGACTCCTAGCAGCAGCCGAGAACACGATGGCAGACCAGAAAAACAACACCGAGCTGGAAGCGACCGGCAAGGAGCCGGAAACGATGGGAACCCGGGAGCTGCGCGAAGAGATCGCGGAGCTGCTCCAGAGCCCCAGCGAGACCAGACGGAACAAAGGCCGGACACTGGGCCTGACACTGATGGAACGGCGCCACGGTGGCGAGACTCCCTGCGGGCTGCACCCCGCAGGGATCGCCAACCTCCAGGAAGACGGCCCGGTGAAGCTCCATATGGAGATGGAGCCCGACATCGAAATGGGCGACGAAAGGCCCGACGCGGAAAAGGGCGAGAGCGCGCCGCGGAAGCGTTTCGTGACCACACTCGAGGCCGGTGCGCCACTGGTATCCCCGGTGAAGCTGTACCAGGGGGCAATGGCGCTGCTCGATCAGGTCTCGGGCTGGGGATCACTGACTGCTACCCGCCAGCTGTTGGACGCCATCGCGCGGTGGATGCCGATCCCGAGCGAGGCAATGGGACGGCAGACGCTTCGACAGCTGTCGCCGACAATCTGGCACCAAGCTCCCGAGCTGGCATCCAAGTACCACCGGCGCCGGCTGCTCGCCATGCACGCAATGGAACGCGACACCAGGGACGGGTTGTACGTGCTGCGCCACGACAGCCACGCCAGCTGCCAGCACCCCGAGGTTTACGGAAGGCCGTGGGAAAACAGGAGCAGAACGGCCGCCTACCTCCTGGAAACTGCCGACAGAACCACGTGCAAAAGACAGTACGAGATCCTGGACCGCCTGCGGACCATATCGGCACAGACCGAGATCGGCTGCGGTGACAGCCAAAGCCGCAACGACATCAACGGACGAGAGAAATCGATAGTCCTGGAGCTCACCAATATCCAGGAAAAGCACTCCGAGATCGGCGTGCGTATCGAGGCACACGGCATCGGCTCCATCGTGCCACTGAGCCACATGGCCGCACTCATCCGCCCGAGAACACTCCTGGCGGCGCTGACGGCAGGTTTGAGGACCGCCGCACGGCAGAACATGGCCGAAGCCGTCGACGCATGGGCGACTGAAGTAGCCAAGTGGCTACCAGCCGAGCCGGCGAACAACGACCTCGAGAACACGCTCCGCAACGCGGCGCCGGAAGCGGCAGCCAGAATCGCACGCGCGATCGACCAGGCATGCCACCTGCACGAGCAAATAGAGAAGCACGGTCGTTACCTGCAGAACCGCCGATCGAACGCGGAGCTCACCAAATCGGCCCGCGTATGAACGGCGCCGACGGCGACCAGACAAGGCAGGCACGAGCCTGGGCGCTGAGAGCTCACGGGGAGCAACTGGACCGGGCCGGCCGCCCGTACCGCGAACACCTGAAGCGCGTGGCGGCCCGGGCCACCGACGACAACACCCGCGCAGTGGCGTGGCTCCACGACACGGTCGAGGACACCACGACCACACTCGATGGACTGCGCAATGCAGGCTTCAGCGAAGCCGTGGTCGAAGCCGTCCGCGTCCTCACACGCCCCGGCAGCGGAAGGTACCAGGACTACATCGACTCGGTGAGCAACAGCGGAAACCCGACCGCCGTGAGCGTGAAGATAGCCGACCTCAGAGATCACCTGTCCTCGACAGAATCACCCTCGTGACAGGACCCAGACTCGCGCCGGAAGCCAAGGAACGGATCCCGCACTGGTGGGGGATCCGGCAATGGAAGCGGACGTCCGAAACAAATGAGATCACCACGGTCCGGGAGGCCCGGGCGAACCCGGAGGTCAACCCGAGAGCAGTTGTGGAACTGTTGTGGCATCGAGATGCTGCAGCCCTCCTGAACGATCACGGCCTACTGGACGGCGTACGCGGCAAGCCCCGCCGCATCCTGTGGGACAAGCTCGCACTGCATCTCTCAGCAGACCAGATCCGTGCGGCGGTCCGGAAAGCGCTGCGTAACCGCCGGTACCCGAACGCATCGGGCCGAACCCGCCAGGTGGACGTCCCCGCCAACCTACACTAGATCCCGCCGACGCAGAAGGCGGACGAACGATGCGAAGACTGATCGTCGAGAGGTCGGAACACCCGGGGCATGCACCGATACGCGTGGGATCGATCAGCAGCCGACCACACGCCGGCGAACAACAGTACGAACCGGCATGCGAAAGGTGCGGTCGAACGCTGCAGCCGCAAGAGTCCTACGAAAAGGCCGAGAGCCTGCTACGCCAGCATCGATTGAAGTGCAGGCCGAAAATCGGCATCCGTCGCCTCGAGCCAATCGCGCCGCCACGCGGTACGCCGTATACGGCCACCCAGGGGTCCGAGCACACCGGCCATCCGCCGATCCGCATCGGACGGATCTACCACGACGGGGCGAACACAGGCAACGCGACGTGGACCCCGGTATGCGAACGCTGCAGCCACTGGCTCCAACCCGGACCGAGCCACAACGAAGCGATAAGCACCCTGCGGAAACACCGAAAAGCATGCCGGCCCGGTGTCCATGGCGACGATCGAGCCAACAGAACGCAGCGAACAGAAACCGCCCGCCTAACCGGAACGGCCGCATCAGCCAGGCGCCGACCACAGGCAGCGACAGCCGCGGCGCACCCAACCCACGTCTGACTCCGGGCCGCCGAGTCCACATCCTAAAGCAGTGCAGCCAACCGGAGCGGCAGAGCTACACGCAACCAGGGCGACACCACGAACCGGTACGGCACGACCGAGGAACCGCGAAGACCCTTCCGCGCGGGCTGTTGCCCGCAGTGCACACCGACGCGAGTGGAAAGCCACGTTTTCTCCAGCCATACTCCGCGAACCGGCTACCCACCCGGCCGGCCGGTGGCCGGGTGTGGGCCGCAGCGGGGCCTGTTCCAGGCCGGCCCTGCTGGCGCCGGACCAAGGCTGGGGCAGCCTACCGGCGCACGGCCCCTTGCCGGCCGGGGGCCGGCCGGGAGCGAAAAACGAGGAGCCACGGGTGAGGGACCAGAAGAACGACCACAGAGCAGAGTGAGGTTGCCCCAGCTATGCGGAGCTCCGCATAGCTGGGGCTATGCGGAGTTCAGGACTATGCTGAGTTGGCTCGGCGGCCCGCGTGGACCCGGACGATTTCGTGCAGCGGTACTCCGCATAGTCAGGGGGCTTCCAAGGGCTTCCAGGAAGTCGAGGAGTCGGTCGGTGGCCGTGAAGCGGAGTGGCTGAGGTGCGGGATCCTTGACGCACCGGCGGAGTGCAGCCTCGGGGTCCGTGCCAAGAGCGACCCGGACGAGCATCCGGACGAGCCAAGCGCGGTTGCGCAACGTCTGAGGACGCAAGCCGCGCGTACGTCGTTGGTGGTGCGTGTACGCCTCGACCAGACGGTCGACGGTCCACGAGCCGTGAACGGTCATGGAAAGCCCCTTTCCGGCCAATCAGCCCGGACAGAGCATCCCGACTATGCGGAGTCTCGGGAATCGGTCAGCTCACGCAACCCTCGTTCCAACAGGCACTTGAGAGTGAACCCCTCAAGCGACTCAGCATAGTCCCGAACTCCGCATAGCCCCGATCCCGTGGACGGGTTAACGCTTGCGGGCTCACATCATGACACATCCTCGGATGAACGTCGTTCCGTGTCAGTCATCGACGATGACCGCTGTGGGAGTGTGGGAATCTCGCGGCCCGGACACAGGCGTGATCGGCGACGATCGCCCGCGAGATTTCCCCAGCTATGCGGAGCTCCGCATAGTCGGGGCAACTCCACATCGACATCGACCCACAAGGAACGTCGGTGACGTGGAGCGACCAACGGGGACAGCAGAACGACCCCGTGGTCACTGCGACCCAACCGAACCGCCTGGGCCTGATCCAGCACACCTGCAAGACCAACGGGGTTGAACGACTGATCATCGACACGCCCGCCGGCGCGACCGAGTCCGCGCTCGCCGCGGCGACGATCGCCGACATCATCGTCATACCGTGCCGGCCAACAGGACAGGACATCGCGGCAATGCCAGGAACAGCGAAGATCGCCGAACTCGCCGGCGGACCGGCGGTCTTCGTAATCAACCAGGGAGAGAGCCGGGGGAACGACAACGAACGCACACGCAAGGCGCTGGCGATACTCGGGAAGAAACACGGGATCGTGATCTGCCCGGTCGTAGTCATGCGCCGTATCGCGCACGCTCGGTCGTACGAAAACGGCCGGACCGCACGCGAAGCGTACCCTGGCTCAAAAGCGGCAGCCGAGCTCGAAGCGCTCGAGAAATGGATCACTGACCACCATGGGCAGACGAAAAAATGACGCCGGGCTCTCAAACCTGATCAAGGAGGCCGCCGGAGTGACAGGCAGCAGCCAGACCACCCAAGGCGCCGACGACGTACTCAAGCACGGACCGGCCGCATCCGCAACGCGCCGACGAAGAGACCGTGAGGACACCACAACACTCACGATCCACGTGGATCGTGAACTGCACACCGACATCAAGGAACTCGCCTTGAAGCTCGAACGACCAGCCGAGGTCATGTTGCGCCGAGCACTGCGCCGACTGATCACCGACGCGATGAAGGGACGAGGGAACAAATACATCGATTAGCCCAAACCGAAGCCGGAATAAAGGCGGCAACGCGCACCGGCAGGACGGCCCAGCGCCGGCCGGTTACCGGCCCCGGGGCCGGCCAATTACCCGCGCCCACCTGAGGATTCATCCGGTACCGGATAGCGGAGCGACCTCCGGTTCAGACGTTGCCCCGGGAATTCCGCACCGAAAACCGCAGTAATCGGCTGAAAAGTCCGAGGACCGTACCCGGTCGTCAACAAGGTACGGATCCGCCGGCCGAGACGAAGCGCCATTCCCGCCAAACGCGCCAGGTCGAGACTGTCGACAGCGGGCCGTAGCCCGGGTTCCATAGCCCTGCGCAACAAGAGCGCACGGCTGACACCGTGCTCGAGACAGAGCCGGTTGAGCTCGTTGAGCTCGGACGCCGCCAATCGCAACTTGACAACGTGTCGGTACGGCTCCCAATCGGGATCGTGGATTGGACGTGAACCAAAAAGAGCCTGAATACAGGCGCTAACGACGAGCGGCCGGACGACCGCCGGCCGGCCCGTTGCCGGCCCTGGACCGGCCGGTGCCGGGCCCGCGCCTAACAGCCCGTGGAAGAAGTCTGTTCGCTGAGTTCCGCTGTTCAGGCAGCTTGGCGATGAGCGATTGAGCCAGCGAGCGTCGCCGGTGTCCATTTGGACCCCCAGGCGCGCGTCAGACGCCCCCAGCGGTCGATCAAACGCCCGATCAGGCGGCAAATCGCCGAAACAGCCCGCCCCTGCAGGCTCCGGGGCGTACCGATGCCGGTCTGGCTGCGCAGGAGCAGCCCGATGTTGCAGGCGGCCGCCTGAAGCAGCACGCGCTTGCGGACATTCTCGTGACCGCGCACCCACACCCGGCGCATACCGCCCGTCTCATACATGTGCGCGAAAGTCCGCTCCACCACCTCGCCCCGGCACCGTTGCAGGCGACGACCCCGCCGCCCGCGGACACGCCGGCGGTTCGCATACAAAGCCTTCTGCGCAGCACGCTTCTCCGGCGGTGTCTCTCCCGTCTTCTTGTCCTGCCAGCAGCGCCGGCCGCGCTCCGGCTCCGATACGTGACTCCGAACCCCTACCGCGCCGAGCGCCACCAGCGTCTCGTCGCTGTGGTAGCCCTTGTCGGCCACCACCTCTTCGACCCCCGCGCCGGCCGGCTGCACCGCCTCAACCTGCTCGGCCGCCATGATCAGCGTCTCCGGCAGCGTCGCCGTGTCACCATCCGATGCATCCTGCACCGTCACCGCGACGATGGCCCCCGTGTCCATGTCGACCCCGTGCTCGGCCTTGTGGGCCAGGTGCGTCCGACCGTCCTTCATCTTCGCGATCTTCGCGTCCGGGTCCTGCGGCGATTTCCACTCCTTGTTCGACGTCTTCTTGTTCTTCCGAGACCGGTCGAACCGAGCCAGATCCGCCCGCGTTGGCGTCTCCACGCCGGACGCCTCCGCCAACCGCCGAATGAACGCCTCGTGGGATTCTCCCGTGTCCCGCCGCTCGATGCTCCGCATCGCCGCGTTCGCTTCCAGCGTCGTAGCATCAATGCCGACCGTCTTCCCCCGCACCAGACCCGCAGCGGACAGCCGCTCCAGAATCCACGTAAATACCGCCTCGTGGGTCTCTACGTCGATCCGCCGCCGGGTGCGCGACAGCGTCGAGTGATCCGGCGCCGCCTCGGTCAGCTCCAAGTCCAGAAACGACCGCAGACTCAGCGAATCCGCCACCCGCCACGCAATCCCGCGCTCCGACGACAGACCCTCGAAATAGCCGATGAACAGCATCCGGAAATACCGACCCGGACGCAGACTCGGCCGTCCCAGCCGGTCCGCGTAGAAGGCCGCGCACAACTCCTCGACGAACGCATCGAATCCGGAATCCGCCAGGACCCGGTTCAGCCGCTCGAAGTAAGGATGCCCATCGTTCGTCGGAAGGTCCGCCGTGTCCACCCACATCGGCGACGCCTGGCGCGCCGCCGGTCTCTTGCCCATCGCCATGCCGTTCAGTGTACGAAACTCGACCGCGCCGGGGCCAGGCCGGATCCGCGACTTTCGCCACAGGCTGCTAACCCAGCGGAGGACAGAACACGAGCACTCCTCCGGTACCGGATAGCGGAGCGACCTCCGGTTCAGACGTTGACCCGGGGATTCCGGACCGAAAACCGCAGTAATCGGCTGAAGGGTCCGAGGACCGTACCAAGTCGTCTGCAAGGTACGGATGGGCCGCCCGGTACGAAGCGACATTCCCGCCGAGCGCGCCAGGTCGAGGCTGTCTACAGCGGGCGGTAGCCCGCGTTCCATAGCCCTGCGCAACGATAGCGCACGGCTGACACCGTGCTCAAAACAGAGCCGGTTGAGCTCGTTGAGCCCGGACGCCGCCAATCGCAACTCGACAACGGGTCGGTACGGCGCCCAATCGGGATCGTGGATTGGACGTGAACCAAAGAGCCTGAATACAGGCGCTAACGACGAGCGGCCGGACGACCGCCGGCCGGCCCGTTGCCGGCCCTGGACCGGCCGGTGCCGGGCCCGCGCCTAACCCAGCGGAGGACAGAACACCAGCACTCCTCCGGTACCGGATAGCGGAGCGACCTCCGATTCAGACGTTGACCCGGGGATTCCGGACCGAAAACCGCAGTAATCGGCTGAAGGGTCCGAGGACCGTACCAAGTCGTCCGCAAGGGGTGGATGGGCCGCCCGGTACGAAGCGAGATTCCCGCCAAGCGCGCCACGTCGAGGCTGTCTACCGCGGGCGGTAGCCCGTACTCGATAGCCCTGCGCAACGAGAGCCCACGGCTGACACCGTGCTCGAAACAGAGCCGGTTGAGCTCGTTGAGCTCCGACGCCGCCAATCGCAACTTGACAACGTGTCGGTACGGCTCCCAATCGCGATCATGGATTGGACGTGAACCAAAGAGCCTGAATACAGGCGGCAACGACGAGCGGCCGGACAACCGTTGGCCGGCCGGTTGCCGGCCCTGGGCCGGCCGGTGCCGGGCCCGCGCCTAATCCAGCGCAGGACAGAACATCAGGACTCCTCCGGTACCGGATAGCGGAGCGACCTCCGGTTCAGACGTTGGCCCGGGGATTCCGCACCGAAAACCGCAGTAATCGGCTGAAGGGTCCGAGGACCGTACCGAGTCGTCTGCAAGGTACGGATGGGCCGCCCAGTACGAAGCGACATTCCCGCCGAGCGCGCCAGGTCGAGGCTGTCTACAGCGGGCGGTAGCCCGTACTCGATAGCCCTGCGCAACAAGAGCGCACGGCTGACACCGTGCTCAAGACAGAGCCGGTTGAGCTCGTTGAGCTCGGACGCCGCAAATCGCAACTTGACAACGTGGCGGTACGGCTCCCAATCAGGATCGTGGATTGGACGTGAACCCATATTTCTACGTGAAGTCTACTGATCCGAACCATCCGTAGGCGGCTCTTCCCCGGGAAGAGCCGTCAGAGTACTGACGGCCGCCTCGAGCAATTCATCAACCAGAGCATCCAGATCCGCCTCCGAAAGCGGCAACGGCGGCGTGAGAGCGGAAGCCTCGTCGAGAAGCTGCGCCCGGAGCACTTCACCATCAATAGCGGGGTTCAGGCGCACGAGCGTAGCGCCAAACCGACGCAGACCCGCCAGCGCAACAGACAGACTCGGAGCCGCCTGCCCCGACTCGCCAAGCAGAGGCGAGACAGGCACCTTGCGACGGCTAAGCGCCTGGGCCGCGTGCTCCGCCTCCATCGTCGCTCTGGCAGCCTCCAGACCGTGCTCCAAACCGAGCCTCTGGACATGTGACCGGGTATTATTAAGCTGGAAATAAGTATCCTGACCTCACAGTATGCCGAAATATGAGGAAATCAAACCGGAAATCACCTGTCTGCTGTCAGGCAACCAATGACCCTATTAATAACAGGGTCATTGGTTGCCTGACAGCAGACAGGTGATTTCCGGCCTTGATTTCCTCATATTTCGGCATGCTACGAGGTCAGGATACTTATTTCCAGCTTAATAGCACCGAACGCGTTCGCCAACATTCCGTACGCCGCCACCAGAGACGAGTCGACGTACACAATCACCTTCTGTTTCTGCACGACAGCCCTCCACAAGCCAGGCGAAAGTGAGCCGGGCGCTAGACAAGCATACCCGACCGAAAAAGGGCCAAAAACGATCCGGACACGATCCGGAGTACTGCAGGGACCGGATCCGGATCAGGGTATAACCCGGATCCGGAGTACTTTTAGATCCGGATCCGGATCTAAAAAGTACCCTATTTTCTGGCGGTGTCCGGGGTACTCCGGATCATGATCCGGATCGTACAGTTGAGGGCCCGCGAAGCGCGTTTGAGGACCCGCGGCGCCATGTACAGGGCCCTCGGAGCCGTCGAGTCGGCGCATTTTCCCCAGAATTCCGGACCGGAGCGCGAAGCCGCTTTCCGAATTGTGCTGGCCCGCGTGGCTTTTTCGCACACATGATCCGGATCATCGATGATCCGGATCGTACCCGGAGTACGTACGGGGTAAGAGGGGGGAGCGACCGCCCTGCGGCGGTCGCTCACTAGGCGGTCCCCGGCCCGCATTTTTCCCTGCGGGAAGGCTGGCCGCGATGGGCGGCCGGGAACGGCAACAAGGGGGCGGTATGGGCTGGTTGGGGCAGGGAGAGAACGTGCTTGGCACTGCAACGCTGCGGATGTTCGAGTGGTATAAGCAGCCGCCGGAACTACACCTATCGCGCCACCAGGTGGCACTGCGCGCCCAAGCCCAGATGGTGCTGGCGCGGGCCGAGACGGAAATCCGCCGGATTCTCGAGCGGGCGGGACTGGTCGCGCTCGCGAAGCTCGACGGCAGCCCCAAGTGGCCGACTAGGCATCCGTCGTTTCAGCGCCGGCCCCGTTCGCTCGGGAAACAATCGGTGCTGGTCTCGTTTTACATGCCGGTTGACCAGGCGGTAGCCGTCGAGCACATGGCCGCGAAACTGAACGTGTCGCGCAGCCAGGTGCTTCGAGGCGCGATCCGGCACGGACTCGGAAAATACGAGCGTAGCGAGAACGTTACGGGGCGGCTGCCGGAAGAGGTTGAGGGCGGGAACACGGAACCCGTGGCCGCGCCGGTGCGGCCGCGGATTACCGGAGCGTGACCTACGGCGGCGGCGGGTCGGGCAGAGGCAGCAGCGAGATGGGCCGGAGCGGAAGCCGCTCCGCCAGATCCTCGTACTCGAGCGTGAGAATCAGGTGCGGGCCGTTCGTCAGGTGCACGCACGTTTCATCGGCACCGCCGGAACCTCGACGCCGGAATTGTCGGTGTAGACCTGCGACCATCGCCACGGCCGGCACACCTTCACGCCCGAGCGCCCGATACAATCTCCCCGGTGTGTGCGACGACGAACCTGATGCTGGCACGCCGAACTCGCCACCACAATCACTGTGGTGCGGGTTGGCGGCGTACAACCGCGGCAATCATGTTGTCACCGGGCCACGCCTGGACGAGCCGGCGGCTCCGCAACGGGTCCCCTCTCCCCAAGCGTCGTGCCTGACGTAGTCAACGTTGATACGGGCCCCGTCTTGGCGCCCGGCGCCCGCGTCGTGATCCGCGACGCCGAGTGGGTGATCCGCCGCGCCGACCGCTCGCCGGACGGCGGGTACCAGCTCGTCTGCGACGGCGTGTCGGAGCTGGTGCGGGAGCGCGAGGCGATCTTCCTCACCAAGCTGGAGCAGGACATCCAGGTCCTGGATCCCGCCCAGACCCGGCTCGTGCCGGACCCGTCGCCCGGCTTCGCGGACGGCCGGCTCTACCTGGAGAGCCAGCTCCGGCAGGCGGTCCCGAACGACGAGCGCATCCACGTCGCCCAGGGGGCGGCGATGGATCCGGTGCACTACCAGCTCGACCCGGCCCGGCAGGCGCTGCGCCAGCCGCGGCAGCGCATCCTGATCGCCGACGCCGTGGGACTGGGGAAGACGCTGGAGGCGGGCATCCTCGTCAGCGAGCTGATCGCCCGCGGCCGGGGCCGCCGGATCCTGGTGCTGGCGGTCAAGAGCATGCTGACGCAGTTCCAGAAGGAGTTCTGGAACCGGTTCACGATCCCGCTCACCCGGCTCGACTCGATCGGCATCCAGCGGGTGCGCAGCCGCATCCCGACCAGCCACAACCCGTTCCACTACTACGACAAGGCGATCATCTCGATCGACACCCTGAAGCAGGACGCCGAGTACCGCACCTACCTGGAGCAGGCCTACTGGGACGTCATCGTCATCGACGAGGCGCACAACGTCGCGGACCGCGGCGGGGGAAGCGCGCGGGGGAACGCCTCGCATGGAAGAACCTCGCTGCGCAGCCGCCTCGCTCGCCTGCTCGCGCGCCGATCCGACACGCTCATCATGCTCTCGGCGACGCCGCACGACGGCCGGGCGCGCAGCTTCGCGAGCCTGATGAACATGCTGGACGCGACGGCCATCGCGGACCCGGACAACTACACGCAGGAAGACTTCAGCGAGAAGGGGCTCGTCATCCGGCGCTTCAAGAAGGACATCCGGAACCAGGTCCGCGACGCCTTCCGCGAGCGGGAAATCGTCCGGCGCCGGTTTCCCGCTTCTGCGGCTGAGGAAGTCGCCTACGATGCGCTGCTCGTCGTGAAGCTGGCACCGTCCGGATCCAGGGCGACCAGTCCGGTGTCGAAGCGTCGCGACCTCTTCCTCGTCACGTTGGAGAAGGCGCTGTTCTCCAGCCCGGCCGCGTGCATCGCGAGCGTCGATCAGCGCATCCGCCGCAGAGAACGGGAGCTCGGCGCGGAACCCAACGGGCAGGCAGCGGCAGAAGTCGAATCGTTGCAGGTCCTGCGCAAGGCCCTCGCAGCCATCGGGCCGGACGACCACGCGAAGTACCAGGCGCTGCTCGCCGCGATCCGCGACAAGAAGCCGTTCGACTGGAACGCGAGCGACCCGACAGATCGTCTGGTCGTCTTCACGGAGCGGATAGAGACGCTGAAGTGGCTGCGCGATCGGCTCGCGAAGGACCTGCGGCTCGCCGCCGGCCAGGTCGAGATCCTTCACGGCGGCCTCAGCGACGTGGACCAACAGCGCGTGGTCGAGGACTTCGGCAACGCGGCGCGCCCGCTGCGCCTGTTGATCTGCTCCGACGTCGCGTCCGAAGGGATCAACCTCCACTACCAGTGCCACCGGCTCATCCACTTCGACATGCCGTGGTCGCTGATGGTCTTCCAGCAGCGCAATGGTCGGGTGGACCGCTACGGGCAGGAGCGGACGCCGTGCATCGTCTACCTGGTGACCGAGAGCGCGAACGAGACGATCCGCGGCGACACGCGCATCCTCGAGGTGCTGGCCGACAAGGACGAACAGGCCCACCTCAACATCGGCGATCCGTCCGCCTTCATGCGCGTCTACGACGTCGACGACGAAGAGGAGATCACGCGGGGAGCCATCGCCGCCGGCGAGCGGGCGGAACGCTTCGATGCGCGGCTCACCCCGGCGTCCAGCGAGGGAGACGACCTGCTGGCCCTGTTTCTCGGCACGAAGCGCCCCGAGGACGAGCCGCCGGCCGAGACGCAGGAGCTGCCTCCGGCGCCCTTGTCGCTGTTCGCGAGCGACATCGCCTACTGCGAGACGGCCCTGCACCGCCTGCGCGAGAAGGACCGCGCGTTGCGGTTCGACACCGATGTGACCGGCAGCGTGCTGACCCTGGACGCACCGGACGACCTGCGGCGCCGCTTCGGCTACTTCCCTCAAGAGGTGTTCCCGGAGAACGGCCGCTTCGCGTTGACCGCGGACCGGAACCGGATGCGCGACGCGATCGCCGACAGCCGCCGTGACGAAACCGCGTGGCCGGCGGTGCACTACCTCTGGCGTCTGAACCCGGTGGTCGGCTGGCTGAACGACCGCATGCTCGCCGCGTTCGGCCGACACGAGGCGCCGGTGCTGGCCGGCATCCCGAACCTGGCGGCGGACGAGACGGTGTTCGTCCTCTCCGGACTCGTTCCGAACCGGCGGAGCCACCCGCTGCTGTACGAGTGGATCGCCGTGGCGTACCGCGGGGCGCGCTACGAAGCCGTGGTCCCGCTCGGGGAGCTGCTCGACCGCACCGGACTCGGCCGCAAGGAGATCGCGAACCGGGGCCGGCGAGCGGACATCGACGCCCTCCAGCGCCTGCTCCCGGACGCCGTGGCGAAGGCCCGCGAGTGGGTCGTCGCGCGCCGGCGCGACTTCGAGGAGCGCGTCAACGAGAAGCTGAACCGCGAGCTGAGAGCATTGGAGAAGCTGAGGACACGCCAGTTTCGCCAGCTCGAGCTGCAGCTCGAACGGTCGGATCAGTCGGACACGTTCAAGCGCGCTCGGGAAGAGCGCGGCCGACGCGACATCGAGACGATCTTCGAGGAGTATTTCGAGTGGATCGAGGAGACGATGACCACCGAGCCGCAGCCCTGGATCAAGGTGGTCTGCGTCATGACGGGGGACCCAGGGGACGACGCGCTCCGCTGACACGCATCACGGGCCTTGCTCGATCGCCGTTTCGAAGTACGACAGGAACTGCTCGCAGTGGGGGCATACCGACTTGATGTGGTCGAGTTCCGTGCGCGTCCTTTCGGCCAACCTCAGCCACTCTTGCGGGTTCTTCCGGAGTCTCCTGACGTGGCGATCCCGTTTCGTGCGAAGTCCTGGTTCCAAGCGCATCAGTTCTTGTTCAGGATTCTCGATTTCCTCCGGCTCCGGAATGGAACGATCCAGCCCGGCGACGATCCATGTTTCAAGCGCCCGAACGGTAGCAACCAGGCAGTGTCGCCCCGCGTGCGGATCAGCATGGCGACGCTCGGCCGAGTTCCACAGCCATCGTTCCAGAATCAACGGCACGATCGTGCCTCTCGCCGCTGCACTGAGGTTCTGCGGCACCCTGATGTCCGGATACGGGGCGGCGTAGTCGCGGATGACGTCCCCGTCCAACTGCACGAGCAGCACGTCCACAGACGGTTGGCCTTCGAACAGCGGTGCGAACAAGTCGGTGGTCCTGACTTCGGGCGGATTACTCTCACACCATGCCTTGACCCATGTCCAGCCGCCGTGCCCGAAACGGCCGGACGTGGCATCGACCGCGGGCTGGAGCGGGCGAACTTCGAGAGTTACGGAGTCATCGAGTTCCCGTATCCAGGTCGACAGGTACTCGTCAAGAACGACGACATCGGTAGGTCCTTCCGCGACGACGCCAACGACCAGGTGCACGAACTACCCCAGCGCCTTCCGGATTCGTCCATCCAACCAGAGTTGCGAGAGATTCCTGCCGCGTTGCGCCTCGATCCACTGTTCCTTTGTCATCTTCGATGAAGGCTGGATGCGCTCGAATACAGTGTGGCCCCGCCCGTTCCGGCTGACGACGAACAGACGCTGATCGGACTCGAAGAGGTCGATGGCGTCGAGCGCGGTCGGATTGTGACTCGTGAGGAATACCTGGCGCTGGCCCGTTCTCGAGTTTTCCTCGTCGCCCAGTTCGCCACGCATCACCGCAACTATATGTTCCACGAGTTTTCTGACCATCGCGGGATTGAGGGTGCCGTCGACGTTGTCGAGCGCGAACATCGGAGGAGACTCGGCGTGCGCAAGAATGGTGGCGATGAAGAGCAAGTACAATGTCCCCTCGCTGGCGTCGTAAGCGGACAACGCGTTCCGCTTGCTGGTCATGAAGCGGTCCAGGATGTAGACCACTTCCTTCGACGCCGACAGCATGTCCGGAGTTACGTCCAAATCGGGCGGCTCGATTCGTACCTCCTTTGCCCATCCCGGCGACCAGATAATCTTGAATATGTCGTCTATTGCATTGCCATCACTTTCGAATCTCTGCTTCAGAACTTCCCGAAAGGCCTGGGGGAGCCGACCGCCGGTGAGACCGAGTGGTTCAATGCCGCGGCTGTCCGTGGTGATCCCTCGCATGACAGCGGTCTGCGGAGCATAGATGACGTATTTGGATACGGTGCGAACCGCCGCTCGGTGCAATGTGTCAATTGCCACCAGTGAGCCATGGGTATCCCACAGGCTCCGGTGCGGGTCTGGCTCCACCGAAATCGGCCGCATCTTCCCGTCATTACCGGGATCCAGATCAGGGTAGATGCGCGCGCCTCGGGGACCGCGTGAGAAGACACCGTGTCCATTCTCCACCAGAGATTCCGACGCAAACTCAAGCTGGGAGGAGCTTGCTTTCGCCCGGAGCGACGCGGAGTAGTCAATGCCAGCAATAGACCCGTTCAAATGTATCGCACTAGGGATGCCCCGGTTCTTGAATGACGACTTGAAGATCTGCGGAGCCGACAGCCGGACGCCTTTGGAACTCAGAATGTTGGTGTCGATTCCTCTACCAAGGCATGCGCTGAAGACGCCGATCGCTTCCAGAAGGTTGGACTTCCCCGCCCCGTTGACGCCAATGAACAGATTGACGCGACCGAACTCGAGCTCAGCCCCAGCAATCGACTTGAAGTTCCGAATCTCCAGCCGGTCGATCATGGCTGGTACGCTCCAGGTCCGAACCGGTCCGACCGGCGGCCGGCACGACATCCTCTCGGAGCGAACATCGGTACATGTTAACGGATGGGCCGGGATGCACGCCGCGGCCAAGCTGCGGTAGGCTTTTCGCTCATGCCCGCCGCGACGGCTGCCACCTTCATCGGCATCCACAACGAGAACGAGTTCTACAGCCACCACTATCTGTCGGAGATCTTCAGCGGCGACATCCGGGCGACGGTGGACCGTTGGCGGGAATCCGCGGAGGCCAAGGGTGGGGGGACGCCGTACGCGGCGCTGCGTGCCCTGGCCGGCGATTACGTGCGGTTCCGCCGCAACTTCGAGCGCGAGCGCCGTAGCGGACAGCGGCTGACCCTGCAACGCGAGTGGTTCCGGCAGCTTCTCGCGGCGCTGGGCTACAAGTGGACGCCGGCCAATCATTCGCTCGACGACGGCGACGAGGTGCCCGTGCTGTGCGCCATGGGCGGCAAGGCCGGCGCGGCCGCGCTGCTCGCGCTCGGCGCGTACGACGCCGAGGCCGAGGGGGAGGACCCGCTCGGACTCAGGCCCCACCAGTTGCAGTTCCACGGCGAGGCGCCGCCGCCGGAGGCGCTGCTACGGGAAACCTGGAACGACGTCATCACCCGCCGCGTCTTCGGCCAGGACCACCCGCCGCGCTGGCTGCTGGTGCTCTCGTTCAGCCGCGTTCTCCTCATCGAGCGCGGCAAATGGACCCACAACCGGCTGCTGCGCTTCGACCTCGACGAGATCCTCGGCCGCCGCGAAGACGCCACGCTGAAGGCCGCCGCCGCGTTGCTGCATCGCGACTGCCTGCTGCCGGCGGACGGCCAGAGCCTGCTCGACAGCCTGGACGAGAACAGCCACAAGCACGCTTTCGCCGTCTCCGAGGACCTGAAGTACGCGCTGCGCGAATCGATCGAGCTGATCGGCAACGAGGCGATCCGCTACCTGCGGGAGGTGCTCAGGGACAAGCTCTACGACCGCACCGACGATGCGCTCGCCGGACAGCTTGGCCTGGAATGCCTGCGCTACATGTACCGGCTGCTGTTCCTCTTCTATATCGAGGCGCGTCCGGATCTCGGCTACGCGCCGCTCGACTCCGAGACCTACCGCAAGGGCTACAGCCTGGAGCACCTGCGCGACCTCGAGCTGGTGCGTCTGACCAGTGAGGAGTCGCTGGACGGCTATTATCTGCACCACGCCGTCCAGACGCTGTTCGGCCTGATCCGGGATGGCTTCGACGGGACCCGGCGGGGCGGCACCACCGATCTGCTCGCGACGGCCACGGGGACGCACCTGCAGCACGGCTTCCGCATCCCGGCCCTCGACAGCGCCCTGTTCCGGGAGGGTTCGACGCCGCTGCTCGACCGCGTGAAGCTGCGCAATCGCGTTCTGCAGCAGGTGATCCGACTGATGTCGCTCACCCGACCCGCGAAGGGCCGGCGCGGCCGCCGTGGACGCATCTCCTACGCGCAGCTCGGCATCAACCAACTCGGCGCGGTCTACGAAGCGCTGCTCTCGTACCGTGGCTTCTTCGCCGAGGAGGACCTCTACGAGGTCAAGAAGGCGGGGGAGGCCGACGACCCGCTCAGGAGCGCCTGGTTCGTGCCGGCGCGCGATCTCGACAACTACAAGGAGGACGAACGGGTCTACGACCGTGACGACGAGGGCCGCCGGAAGCTGCGCGTGCACTCGCGGGGCCGATTTATCTACCGCCTCGCCGGTCGCGACCGGCAGAAGTCGGCGAGCTACTACACGCCGGAATCGCTCACCCGCTGCGTCGTCAAGTACGCCCTGCGCGAGCTGATCCCTGACGACATGCCGGCCGACCGCATCCTTGACCTCACCGTCTGCGAGCCCGCCATGGGCTCCGCCGCGTTCCTGAACGAGGCGGTGAACCAGCTCGCCGAGAAGTACCTGGAGCGCAAGCAGCGCGAGCGCGGCAAGCGAATCCCGCACGCGGAGTACGCGGACGAGTTGCAGCAGGTGAAGCACTACATCGCCGACCGCAACGTCTACGGGGTGGACCTCAATCCCGTCGCCCGTGAGCTGGCCGAGGTCTCGCTGTGGCTGAACTGCATCCACCAGAGCGGGCACGTCCCCTGGTTCGGCTACCAGCTTGCCTGCGGCAACTCGCTGGTGGGCGCGCGGCGGCAGGTGTTCCCGTCGACGACGCTGGGCGCGGAGAACAGGAAGTCGGAGCTGTGGTTCAACCACGCGCCGGAGCGGGTGGCGCCGCCGGCCCGGTCGACGCGCGGGGGGGACGGCGGCCAGGCAGCGGGAGACGGACGCACCCTCGCCCCGCAACGTCCCGCCGGCACCGTCTATCACTTCCTGCTGTCGGATCCAGGCATGGTGGCCTACGGCTACCAGGCGGCGAAGAAACTGGAGCCCGAGCGGTTCGAGCAGATCCGGCGCTGGCGCAGCCGTTTCTTCAGACCGTTCGCCGAGCCGGAGATCGCCGAGCTCGTAGCGCTGTCCGACCGCGTGGATGCGCTCTGGGCCCTGCACACCGAGCAACTTGCCCGCGACCATCGAGAGACCGAGGACGCGTTGCCGGTCTGGGGCCGGCGCGCCAACGACGCCCGCCGCACCGCCAACACTTGGAAGGACCGCATCCGCGCGCAAGGGGTGTTCAGCGACGACACGCGCAACGCCAGCCCCTACCGCCGCCTGAAACTCGTCATGGACTACTGGTGCGCCCTCTGGTTCTGGCCGATCCGCGAAGCCGGCCGGTTGCCCGACAGGGACGAGTTTCTCAACGAGATCTCGCTGGTGCTGACCGGCTCCGTCTACCAGCCCGGCGTAGGCCCCAACCAAACCGCAGACCTGTTCGGGGCGGAGTACGTCGAGCATGCCGCGGACATCGCCCAGCGCATCACCGACGAGGTCGGCATGCTTGACCTGGAGAAACTGTTCGCTCAGTTACCGCGACTGCGTTTCGTCGACGGGATCGCCCGACGCCACCGTTTCCACCACTGGGAGCTGGCGTTCGCCGACATGTTCTACGGCGAGTGCGCCGACGGCTCGCCGCGCGGCGGCTTCGACTTGGTGCTGGGCAATCCACCGTGGATCAAGGTGGCGTGGGAGGAAGCCGGCGTGCTCGGCGACCACAACCCGCGCTTCGTGCTGCGCCGCCTTTCGGCGAAACAGCTCACCGACCTGCGTGCCGCCGCCTTCGACCGCCGCCCCGCGTTGCGGAGCGCTTGGCTCGACGAGCTGGAGGAGGCGGAGGCGACGCAGGCGTTCCTCAACGCCCTGCAGAACTACCCGTTGCTGGCCGGGCAACAAACGAATCTCTACAAATGCTTCCTGCCGCAGGCGTGGATGATCGCGCGGGATAATGGCGCCGCGGGGTTCCTACATCCGGAGGGCGTGTACGACGACCCCAAGGGCGGGGCGTTCCGGGAGACATTGTACTCGCGGCTAAGGGCACATTTTCAATTCCAAAATGAAAAGAAGTTGTTCGCCGAGGTGCATCACGACGTGAATCCGTTCAGCGTCAACGTCTATGGCCCGAGACAGTCCACTCCCAGATTCAAGCATCTCGCGACACTGTTTACGCCCGCGACGGTGGATGCGAGTCTCAACCACGACGGAGACGGCGACGTCCCCGCCATCAAGGACGACACCAATGACTGGAACACCACCGGTCATGCTGATCGCGTAGTCGAGGTCGACGCGGATGCGCTCAGCAGCTTCGCAAACCTGTACGATGAGCCCGGTACGCCGCGCCACCAAACGCGGCTGCCCGCTTTGCACGCCGGAACGTTGCTCGCCGTGCTCCGCAAGCTCGCCGCCCACACGGAGCGTCTTGCCCACATGAAGGACGAGTTCTGCGTAACCTCCCACTGGCACGAAACGATGTCGCAGCGCAACGGAACCATCCGCAGAGAGACCCGGTTCCCGGAGATGCCGTCGGAGCTGATCCTGTCGGGCCCACACTTCTTCGTCGGCGCACCATTTCATAAGACCCCGCGACGAGTCTGCGCGCAGAACAGCCACTACGACGTGATGAACCTCGCGGCATTGCCCGACGACTATCTCCCGCGCACGAACTACGTACCGGCCTGCGACCAGGACGAATACCAGCGGCGAACGCCACACGTGTCATGGCTAGAGGCGGACAAAGACACGCCGCGCCACGTCACCGCATATTACCGGGTTGTAAGTCGCGCCATGGTCAACGCCTCCCGTGAGCGTACGTTCGTCACAGCAATTATTCCGCGGCACGTCGCAGTCATTCACACGAACGTCGCGATCGCCTTCCGCGACGCTCGTACGTGCCTGGACTTCGCCGCCCTCTCGATGTCCATCGTCCTCGATTTCTTCGTGAAGACCACCGGCAACGGATTCGTCAACCTGTCATGGCTCAGCCGTTTACCGATTCTGGCCGATACCTGCAATCCGAAACTGCGCGCCGCGCTCCGACTCCGCGTCATTCGCCTGTGCTGCCTGACCAGCCACTACGCCGCTCTGTGGACGGAGACCTCTGCTAGCGAGGCGGCGGTCTCAACCGGCTTCGAAATAACGAGGGCCATCGACGAATTCCGCACCGACGCCTGGACCAGGCAGGATCCCCGCCTGCTCAATGACTTCGCCAACCTCACCCCCGACTGGCGGCGAGAGTTTGCGCTACGTACCGACTACACCCGTCGCCAAGCCCTCGTCGAGATCGATGTCCTGGCAGCCATGGCCCTCGGTCTGACTCTCGACGAGCTGCTCACGATCTACCGCGTCCAGTTTCCCGTCATGCGGCAGTACGAAGCGGACACCTGGTACGACGCAGCGGGCCGCATCGTGTTCACTGTTTCCAAGGGGCTTCCCGGCATCGGCCTGCCGCGCAAGGCGATCCGGAGCGACACCGCTTGGACGCTACGCCGCTCCGGCAGCGTAGAGTCCGACATCGCGCTCGGCTGGGAGGACGTACGAAGGCTCCGAGAGGGAGTGGTCACCCGCCGGGTTATCGACGACACGCTCCCCGACGGCCCCGTACAGCGTCAGATAGAGTACCACGCGCCCTTCGACTGCTGTGACCGCGAGCACGACTACCGTGCGGCATGGCACGCGTTCGCGCGTTGGACATCAGAGAACGAGCCCGCCAGGTCATGACGACAGAATCGACGACTTGGCGTATCGAGCGAGTCTGGTCCGCCACGACCGAGGACAATACAGAACAGTTCCGCACCCTCGATCTGTCTCGCTTTCGCGCTGTCGTGATGCTCGGAGCCGCGGGCGCCGGCAAGACTACGGAAGCCGCGCGACCTGCCGATCAAGAACGTGCTTCGGGCGGGTCCGTGCACGAGTGCAGATTGGCCGAGTTTGCCGAAACGACCACAGAACTCGCTGAACACCTCGCGGGCCTCTCCAAGGGCTCCAACGAGAGAACGGTCTTCTACCTCGATGCGTTGGACGAGGCGATGATACCTGCCCGCCGGCGCTGGCTCGCGATCAAACGTTGGGTCACGGGCGAGCTGCGAGGCACAGACGCGTCGATCAGAGTCACCTGTCGATCCGCAGTCTGGCCTCGCGAGCTGACGCAAGTCATCCGCGAGTTCGCTGGGAACGAATCGTTCGCCGCAGCGGTTCTCGATCCTCTCAGCGATGAGGACATCCTGGCCGCCGCCCAGGCGCATGCGCTCGATCCCGTTGCCTTCCTTGAGCGGATTCACGCTTCCGGTGCTCGAAGTCTGGCCGGACAGCCTCTTTCGCTTCGAATGCTGATACGGCTGCATCAATCCAGCCAAGGCCTACCCACTTCCCTCAAAGACCTGTTCGAGAAGGGCCTCAAACTGCTCGTGTCCGACCCACAGGAACGCCACGAGATCGACACGCAGAATCCGATCTCGCCGCCTGAATTGCTTGATGCCACGGAGCGTCTGGCCTGCTACATGGTCCTTTCCGGCCGGGAGACCGTGCACCTCGCTGACGAGCTACCGCCGAATCAATTGAGTCGTCACGACCTGTCAGGCAAGGTCACCCCAGAAGAGCTCCGTGCCATAGGGTTGTCCGGAATCTCTGACTCCACTTCCCCGGCATCGTTCCGTTTCGGCCATCGACAGTTCGCGGAGTACTTGGCCGGACGTCGGCTCGCCCGGCTACCGGCACATCAGGCGAGGGCGTTCCTCGCGGGTCCAGATGGTTGGAACAACGGCGTTGCCGGGCCGCTCCGAGAGACAGCAGCATTCACCGCCATGTTCAATGCCGACGTCGCGGACTGGATCGCGACTCGGGACCCCGAAGTGATAGGCCTGTCCGACGTGGCGGATTCCAACCTTCGACGAAAGGCAACTCTCGCGCTGCTCGACCGATTTCGGCGCGGTGAGATGACTGACGCCCAGTTGCGGCCCGGGGTCCTTGCCTTCAAGGGACTTCGATACGACGATGCTGACGTCGACCTCCGGCCACTGCTCATCGGCAGAGCACACGGTTGCGACGACCTCCTCGAGTGCGCCATTGAGTTGGCCGGAACTTGGAAGCTCTCCTCCCTGAGCGACGATTTGGCCGATCTGGTTCTTGACTCGGCCACGCCAATTCCCATGCGGGTCGCAGCCGGCCGCGCGCTCCGCGACTGCGGCGACACCACGGTCCGGACACGTCTCAGGCCACTGATTGCCGGTCTGCAGGAAGACGACGCCGATGAGTTGAAGGGCATCGCCTTGGGCTACATCTGGCCTGATCAACTGTCTACCCCTGAACTCCTGGCAGCACTGACGCCAAGGCGTCGACCATCGTTCTTCGGAGCTTACGAGAGCTTTCTCGCCGAGTTGGATACGGAGGAGTTTACTGCTGCCGGTCATCTCGCACTTGCTCTGCGCTGGGCCAGGACCCAAGTGTCGCAATCGGGTGATACCGATGTACTGCATCGTATTGCAATGCGGATCGCACAGGCCGCCATACAGGAACTCCGTGAACCGATAGTTGCGAGAGAGTTGATGGCCTTGCTGAGACATTGGGCCAAGCACTACGCGAGCCCACTTGCCTGGTTGCCGGAGAATCGACTTGAACTCCGGACGAAGGCTGAATTGGAGGAAAAAGCCCCGCTCCGCAGAAACCTCGATGCCCGCCGCCGGCTGATCGACTTGCTGCTGCAGGTCATCGACACCCGGAGAGGAATCCTGGAATTGGCACATTGGACGCCAGGTTTGCGCAACGACGGAGACTTCTTGTGGCTCTTGGGTAGAGCGCGCGACGGACGGCGCAAGATGACTGCGCGGAAAAACTACTTGCATCTGGCATCGCTATCTCGCTGGTGGGACAGTCCGGAGAACTTCACTGCTTGGCTTCAGGTGTGTGATGATGAGCCCGCGAAGTCCATTCTGAGTAACCAGAGATCCGTCGACTTGGCCTCCGAAGAAGCGACACAGCTCCGCAACCACTGGGAACTGGTCGCAGACCGTAGACCGGAGCCGGAGGCAGCACCACTCGATCCACCGCCGCGCGACCGTGTCCTGCGCGTTCTCGGTCTGGCCGAAACAAAGGACATTCGCTACCTCCCAAGCTTATTCAGAGAGCTCACTCTTGAACCGACCAGCACCCATTACGGGCCCGGCGACCGTTTCTTGACGAGGACACCTGGTTGGCGCGAGGCCAACGACGAAACCCAAGCCCGAATAGTTGAGGTCACGAAGACGTACTTGACCGTAGACGGAATGGCCTCGGAGGCTTCGAGGGACGTGTCGCCGACCTCAGAGATCCCCTCATTTTCTCATATGAACAAATAGAGCAAAATCCTCCGTTTCACATTAGGAATGTTGGAAAGGTGCGCACTTTGAATTAGAATATGGTTGTATGCATAAACATCAAGACCGGCCAGCCTCATCCCGGCAATGGCTCCGGAGACACGACATCCTGAACTTCATCAGCACCTTGTATGAAGGCGACCTGCATGCCAAACGGGTGCTGTCCTTGGCCAACGCAACCCAGGGCGTGCTGACGAGCGCTTCGCTGGCAATCCATGCCGTTGGGCGCGGCTTGGCCCAGGCCATGGGCACGTTGACCAAGCATGGCGTGAAGCAGGTGGATCGGCTGCTGAGCAATCGAGGCGTCGACGTCTGGGCCTTCTTCGCATACTGGACGCCGTTCATCGTCGCCGCCCGCACCGAAGTGGTCGTTGCGCTGGATTGGACCAGCTTTGCGGCCGACGGGCAGGACACGATCGTGCTGTCGATGGTGACTGGCCATGGGCGCGCAACGCCCCTTCTGTGGAAGACGGTGGCGTCCTCGACGCTGAAGGGTAATCAGCGGCGCTATGAGTACGAGCTACTGTGCCGGTTGCGGGAGGTGCTGCCGGCCGGGGTGAAAGTCACCCTCGTGGCGGACCGGGGCTTTGGGGACTGCAAGCTGTTCTACGCGTTGACGACGGAGCTGGCCTTCGAATACGTGATTCGGTTGCGTGGAGACATCTACGTGACGAGTGCGGGGGGCGAGCGGCGAACGGCCGCCGCGTGGGTCGGCGCCGGGGGGCGTGCGCGGCGGTTGGTGGGTGCTCGGGTGACCGACACGTACGAGCTGCCGGTCGGCGCGGTCGTGTGCGTACAGGATCCGAAGATGGACGAACCGTGGTGCCTGGTGGCCAGCGAAGCGAAGGTCCCGACGCGGGTCCTGATTCGCTACTACGGCAAGCGCTGGGGGATTGAGGCGGGCTTTCGGGACATCAAGGACATGCGCTTCGGGATGGGGCTTTCTTCGATGCATGTTTCGCGCCCGGACCGGCGGGACCGCCTGTTGTTGATCAGTGCGTTGGCGGTCGCCGTGCTGTCGTTGCTGGGTGCGGCGGGCGAGCGCATCGGTTATGACCGCTGGTTGAAGGCGAACACGGTGAAGCGGCGGACGCATTCGTTGTTTCGGCAGGGGCTGATGCTGTACCACCATCTCCCCAATTGGCCCGAGGATCGGATTCGTCCGTTGATGGAGACGTTCGGAAACATGCTCATGGAACAGCGGGTGTGTCGCGAGGTTTTCGGCGTGATCTGATGCTGGCAAAATGAGGGGATGCATGAGGTCGCCGACTTCCTTTCATGGGGCGGTTCTCGGGGCGATGTGGCTGGTTCTGGAGTGCGAACAAGACTGGTTGAGTTCGCGCCCCAAGTCGTGGTGGAGGGGTTGGTGTTGGTACATCTTCCGTGAACTAGTGCCGGATCTGGTAGGCGAGCCCATCGAACCGAAGCAGGAGCTCGCGGGACTGCTTAACGAAGAGAATCCGAACGCGGTGTGCCAAGAAATACTGGCCCTCGCATCCGGGAAAGACAACGGGCATGAGAGCCTTCTGCGCAGCCTGCTGAGGTTGTTGCTGAACGAGCCGAACGCGGAGCTTGACGGGAGCCTCTGCAACATGATACGGGATGGCACGATTGTCGAGCGGGAAACCGGGACCGTCGGTGAGTTCGTATTGAAGCGCGCCCCAGAGTTATCGGTTCCTGTGTGCCTGGATATCCTGAACGGCTCGGTGGACGGGATATGCGAGGCGGGAGTTGAACAGGTTGCGGTGTCGTTACTGAGTGTACGCGCCGGAGAGAGCTGGAATGAACTGAAGACATTCTTGTGCTCGGCGGAGGAACGAGGACGCAAAGTCCTGAAGATGTTCGCTCATGAAGGGGAATCGAGTTTCGTGGAGTCGACGTCGACGCGCCAACTGGGTGAACTGACAGGGATTCTGATTGAACTGTTCCCGCCGGATTCCGATCCGGATTTGGAAGGCGCCCATCAGGTCACGCCGGATGAGTCGGCACGCACGTTGAGGGATCGTTTGATTTCCTATCTCGGTAGGCTGGAGGATGCTGAGGCGGTCGCGGCTCTGCGGGAGCTTGAACGCCGTTTCGGCGCACGCCATTCCTGGCTGAGGCGGCCGAGATCGGAGGCAGAGCGTGCCTTGCGGCTTTCGCGGTGGGCTCCGTTTCCGGTGGATGTAGTTTCCAGCGTTCTTGGTGCGGAAACGCGGCGATTGGTTCGTTCAGAAGATGATGTCGTTGGTGGAATCGAGTATGCGTTGGAGACGTACGCGGCCGCGTTGAGGGGAGATGCGGGAGACAGCGTCGAGGACCTGTGGAATACGGCCAAAGGTGAAACCCCGACACCGAAAGCCGAGGAGCACGTGTCGAGCAAGCTGTGCGCCGCGGTCCGGGCGTATTTTCGGGACTACGCGGTCGCGGCAGATCGCGAAGTGGAGATCCACAGACGCAGCGTTGCATCTGATGCCGGTGGTGAACCGGGATCCGAGGTGGACATCCTGGCCCAGGTCGTCGCTTGCGGTACGGTTTCGGGCGATGGGATCCGCGTGCCGATCGAGGTCAAGCTGTCGTCCAACGATGAGGCGAAGACGGGGATCCGGGAGCAGCTTGTCGACCGGTACATTCCCCAGCTTGGCGCCAGTCATGGGGTCTACGTCGTCGTGTGGATGGGTCTTCCTCGGCCTGAAGAACTTCAGGCGCACCATCGCCCGAAGTGGCAATCCATAGAGTCAGCTCCGGAAGGTCTGCGAAAGTGAGGTGGTCTCGGTTTTTCGGACAACCGGCTAAGCGGAAGTTTCAGAGCGAATCGCGCGGAAGTCATTCTCATTGAGTCAGTTAGCGATTCCGTCGGGGTGTCGGTGGTGGCTACACTCGGGTCGTTACCCCCAGTAGCTCGAAGCAGCGCTGCTGCAGCGGTGTGGGGTCCGTCTGCAACTGAAAGGTGACGCCGCTTTCGGCGACCTGCATCGTGTTCGCCGTCAGCGTTCCCAGGTCGGTGAGCAGCGTCCGGAAGCTGTGCACCGGCAAGTCGTCGTCGGTCCGTTTGCAGCCCACCTTGGCCAGGGCCGCCGGTGAGCGGCGAGCGGCGGCGACCACCGAAGGCCGCTGCTGCTCGGCCGCCGCCGGGTCGTGGTCGTCGAACAGCAGCGGCGCCAGCGCGTGGCGCATGTGCCACTCGACGTAGTAGGCCAGCATGCACAGCAGGACATGCGCCCGCACCCGGTCCGCCCGCCGGTGGTGGATCGGCCGCACCTTCAGGTCCACCGACTTCAGGCTCCGAAACGCCCGCTCCACCTTCGACAGGTCCTTGTAGGCCCGCACCGTCTGCGCTGCATCGAACTGCTCCGGCTCGACGTTGGAGCGGACGATGTACAGCCCGTCGAGCTGCTCCTCGGCCGCGATCTTGTCTTCGTCCCGGCGATAAGTGAACGTGTCGTCGGTGATCGTGGTGACGAAATGCTTGGCCATCTTGTGCCGGTTGATCACCTTCCCGACGCGCATACCGATTTCGGCTGCTCCGCGTAGCAGCCGGTTCTGGCGCGTTGTCGCTGCCGCGATGGGCGCCAGGTCCTTCTCGGTTGCCGCCAGCAGTTCCTGCCGCTTGCGCTGCCGCTCGGCGGCCAGCAACGGATTGCGGCACACGACCAGCCGCTCGCCGGGGAACAGCTCGCTGGTGACCTCGGCCAGGTCCCGCTCGTCGAACAGCGACGGCGTCACCGTGCCGGCGGCCAGCAGTTTCCGAATCGTCGGCGCCCGCAGCGTGGTGATCCAGCGCAGCCCGTCGACGCCCGCCAGGTCCTCGCGGATCCGCGCTGCGGTCAGCATGCCGCGGTCGCCCACCAGCACCACCCGCTGCAAGCCAAAGCGGGTGCGGAGCTTGTCCACCTGGCAGGCCACCGTCTTCGGGTCGCTCGTCGAGCCCTCGAAGACCTCCACCGCGACCGGACAGCCCGCGGCCGTGCACAACAGGCCGAAGACGATCTGCAAGGTGCCCTGCTTGCCGTCGCGGCTGTGCCCGCGCTGCGCCAACGGGCAGTGGGTCCCCTCCAGGTAGCTGGAGGTCAAGTCATAGAGCACCAGGGTGTGTTCCTGCAGGTGCTGCTTGGCCAGGCGTTGCTCGATGGCCGCCTGCCGCTCCACCAGCCAGTCCATCGCCGCATACAGTTCGTGCTGATCGACGTCGCCGAGCCCAAGCGTCTCGCCCAGGGTGGAGACGGCGCTCTCGGGGGCCAGGCCGCGCGCGGTGGCCAGCTTCGACTGCGCGTCGATGACGCGGGCGACGATCAGGGCGAGGACGAGGTCGCGGAGGCGACCGGCGTTACGGGCGATCAGCGTGTGCAGTCCGATCCGCTTGAGGGTGCCGAGCACCGCGGCGATGTGGCCGTGGGGCAGGCTGCGCACGCAGGTGAAGGCGTCTTCGGGGTTGACGAGTCGCTCACCGCGGAGGACGCGGCGCAGCGTTTCGATGGCGGCGGTCGGCAGCTTGGAGAGGTTGGCGAGGGTGCGCTTCTTGACGTGGCCGCCGGCGCGGTAGGACTCGCGCAGGAGGACGGCTGGGGGGGAGGAGCGATTGGGCACGCTCTCGATATACATGGTCACTAATTATACCGAAGTAACTCAATACATAAAAAGAAAACAACGCGCATTACGCGCCTATTACATGGCTACATATCGCCGTATGCACCAAGCCGAAAAGCTCCAAAAAGCCTTTAGACCCTATGGTTTAGGGCTAAATCGCCCGCTGAAACTTCCGGCTAAGGTGTATTCCAGGGCCTTGGGGAGGCACTGGGATGACGACGAAACGGCGCCGCCGGTTCACGGCGGACTTCAAGAAACGGGTGGCGCTCGAGGCGTTGCGGGGGGACCGAACGGTGCAGGCTATCGCGGCCAAGCACGAGGTCCATCCGAACCAGGTGGGCACCTGGAAGCGGCAGGCGGTCGAGGGGTTGGACGAGGTGTTCGCCCGCGGCGGATCGCCCGGCCCATCGGAGCACGAGGCGACGATCCGCGACCTGCACGCGAAGATCGGCGAGTTGACGATGGAACGGGATTTTTTTCAGCGGGGGTTGCAGCGCTGAGCCGGCCGGCGCGGCGGAACCTGGTCGACCGGGACGGCGTGTTGAGCATCAGGCGCCAATGCGCGCTGCTGGGCATCAGCCGCTCATCGGTGTACTACGCGCCGCGGGGAGAGAGCGCGGAGAACCTGGCGTTGATGCGGCGGATGGACGCCTTGTCGCTCCAGTGCCCGTTCTACGGCAGTCGGCAGATGGCGCGCCACCTGCGGCGCGAGGGCGTGGCGGCGGGGCGCCGTCGAGTCCGGCGCCTGCTGCGCCTGATGGGCCTGGAGGCGATCTACCGCAAGCCGCGCACGAGCGACGCGCAGCCGGATCACCACGTCTACCCGTACCTGCTGCGCGAACTGACGATCGACCGTCCGGACCAGGTGTGGTGCGCGGACATCACGTACATCCCGGTGACGACCGGCTTTCTGTACCTGGTCGCGATCATGGACTGGGCCAGCCGACATGTGCTGTCGTGGCGGCTGTCGAACACGATGGACAGCAGCTTCTGCGTCGAGGCGCTGGAGGCGGCGCTGCAGACGGGGACGCCCGGCATCTTCAACACCGACCAGGGGTCGCAGTTTACGAGCGCGGCGTTCACCGACCGTGTCCAGGCTGCGGGCGCGCGGTGCTCGATGGACGGCCGCGGTCGGTGCCTGGATAACGTCTTCATCGAGCGGCTCTGGCGGTCGCTGAAGTATGAAGCGGTGTATCTTCACGAGTTGGCGGACGGGTTTGCGGCCGAGCAGGTGATCTCGGAATGGATGACGTTTTACAGCGACGTGCGTCCGCACTCGGCGCTCGGCGGATGCACGCCGGCCGAAGCCTACCGCGAGGAGCGGGCGGCGTGAACACGCGGGCAGCGGGGCGTGGGGACCACCACGGCAGGCATCGCGGCCACGACCGACGCCTTGACGACGGTGGCAGCCGCCGGCGAGCGTGGGAGGCAAGGGACGACGCGGGGCGTGATTTACCAACCGGGGTCCACCTTGACCAAGTCCGCGACCTTTCCGGAGAACCGGACCACATCGGTGAGCCGGTCGTTAACCGGCTCCAGCACGGTCCCGTTTCATCGGGGTGGACGGTGTTTCGTCCGGCTGCTGGTGAGCCGGTCGTTGACCGGCTCCAGCACCGTTCCAGTTCATCGAGAAGGAGGAAGCCGTCAGCGCATGAGCGGACCGAGCACCATGTCCCACCCGGCACTGTGGACCTGCCCGGCCTGTGGACGCCCGCTCACCGTCGCGCTGAATCCGGAGGGAGGCGAGGCGGGCGCCCACAGGCCGTTGGAAATCTCGCGGGCGAGCGCCGCCGCCCATGCCTGCGCACCGGCCGCGAGATTCCCACAGTTCCACAGCGCATCATCATCATCATCGATAACCGGGTACGAACCGGCCTCGTGCCAACCGTGGCAGCCGCCGGTCAGTGCAGGAGCAGAGGACGACGAGGGCGTGATTTCGCAATCGGAATACACCTTAACCAAGCCCTCGAGTTGTCCAAACCACCGGGACCACGTCAAAGGAAGCAGAGCGCTTGTCGCAGGAGCGGGGGATGTGCGTTCGCGCGGTCGTCGTTGACGGCTCGTTGCGGTGATTCCGAGCGCCGGGGGAACCAGGAGAAACGAGGAGTAGCCGGATTCTGGAGTGGAGGACTCATGACAACGCTTACAATCGAATTGCCTGACGAGTTGGCGGACGAAGCGAGAACCAGGGGGTTGCTTGCGCCTAGTGCGATCGAGGCCATGATTCGCGATGCGCTTCGCCGGGGTGCGGTGGGAGATCTTTTCGAGGCAGCGGACAAGCTGGCTGCCGCGGAATTTCCCCGCATGACGCTCGCGGAGATTCAGGAAGAGGTGAACGCGGTACGTTTGGAGAGAAGACAACGTGCGTCTGGTGCTTGACACGAACGTCGTGGTATCGGGGCTCATTTGGGGCGGCCCGCCGAGGGGACTGCTGGACTTGGGGCGGAGGGGTCGGGTCGTCTTGTTCTCCAGCGGTGTTCTTCTCGATGAACTGGCGAGGGTGCTGGAACGCGACAAGTTTGCCGCGTTGCTGGCATCGCGCGATGTTACGCCGGCGTTCCTGATGCGGCGTTACGGGATGCTTGCAACGCTGGTCAAGCCGACACGGATCACTCGGACCGTGCCGGCCGACGCGGACGACGATCACGTGATCGCGGCGGCGTTGGCCGCGCGAGCGGACGCTATCGCAACAGGCGATGGAGATCTGTTGGGGCTGGATCCGTGGCAGGGGATTCGAATCCTTCCGCCGACCGAAGTGCTACGGCTCGCGAACACAAGAGAAACTGAGGGATAGTTGCGATGATCCCCTCCGTCGTCGCCGCCGAGGTCACTGGCGCGCTCCATGACTTCCTCACGACCGGCTTCGGGCCGTCCAACCCCGCGCTGGCCCACGTCGTCGACGACTTCCTGGCGGATCCGGAAGACCTCGCCAAGGGGCCGTACCTCTCCATCGCCCTGCCGTTCCAGCAGGCGCCCGAGGGCGGCGAGCCGTTCCCGGACGTGCCGCTCGGGTTTACCCCGTACCGCCATCAGCGGACGGCATTCTCGCGTCTCGCCGCCGGCGCCGGGCAATCGACCGTCGTCGCCACCGGCACCGGTTCCGGCAAGACCGAGTGCTTCCTGTATCCGATCCTCGACTACTGCCGGGCGCAGGCCGGGACGCCGGGGATCAAGGCCATCCTCATCTACCCGATGAACGCGCTGGCAGCCGACCAGGCGCGGCGCATCGCGCAGACGATCGACCGGACGCCGGCCCTGCGCGGGAAGGTGACGGCGGGAGTCTTCGTCGGCCGCGACAACCAGCCGCAACGCTCGGCGCACAAGACGATGGGGCCGGACCACGTCATCACGGACCGGGACACGCTGCGCGAGCGCCCGCCGGACATCCTGCTGACGAACTACAAAATGCTGGACTACCTGCTGGTCCGGCCGTTCGACTACCGGCTCTGGCGTCACAACGCACCGGACACGCTGCGCTACCTGGTGGTCGACGAGCTGCACACGTTCGACGGCGCCCAGGGGACGGACCTCGCGTGCCTGATCCGGCGCCTGCGCGTGCGGCTCGAAGCCTCGCGCGACAAGCTGATCTGCGCCGGGACGTCGGCCACGCTCGGTGACGAAGGCGACGAGCCGGAGCTGCTCGCCTACGTCTCCCGCATCTTCGACCAGCCGTTCGAGCCGGGGGCGATCGTCGGCGAGGTCCGTCAGAGCATCGACGCGTTCCTCGGCAACGCGGTGATCAGCCGGCACCTGCATCCGGCCGACGATCTGGCGACACGCGTGGATCCGACGCGGCATTCGACGGTCGAGGCGTACGTCCGCGCGCAGCACGAGCTGTTCTTCGGCGCGCCCGTCGAGGGCGATTTCGCGTCCGACGCGTGGCGGTTGGGGCTCGCGGACCACCTGCGCGAGCACTCGGCATTCGTGAACCTGCTCCGGGTGCTCGACGGTCGACCGACGCCGGTGGCCGGGATCGTGGCGCGCCTCCGCCACAGCCTTCCGGTGGCGAACGACCGGGAGGCGCTCGGGGTACTGAACGGCCTGTGCGCCCTGATCTCGGTGGCGCGCCGCCGCGAGGACGCGGGCGCCGGCGGTTCGTTGCGGCCCTTCCTCCAGGTCGGCCTGCATCTCTGGGTGCGCGAGCTGCGGCGCATGGTGTGCAGCCTGCACGAGGAATCGACCGAGGGGTCCGCCGAGGAAGCGGCGGATCGGCGCGAGGGCGCGGCGAACGGTGCGGCGGCATTCGCGGCGGGACGCGGCGGCGAAACCAGCCCGTCGACCTCGGTGTCGCCCGGTGCAGTCAATGGGATGCAGGTCCCGCGCCGCCTGCGCTTCTCCGACGACCTGAAGCCGGACGAACCGTCGATCCATCTGCCGCTCATCCAGTGCCGCGAGTGTCACGTCACCGGCTGGGGCGCCGTCAAGCGCGCCGCCGAGCAGCGCCTCGAGCGCGACCTGCGGGTGTTCTACAACCGGTTCTTTCTCCGCGACGTCGACGTGGCGTACCTGTTCCCGGCGGACGCGCCGCCGTACGTACGCGGCTTCGACCTCACCGTCTGCGGGGCGTGCGGCATGGTGCAGACGTCGGATGCTACGGCCTGCACGGGGTGCCGGTCGGAGCGTCTCGTCCGGGTCTTCCGGCCCCTGTCGGTCGAGAAGGGGCGCGGCGGATCCGGGCCGGCGAGGTTGAGCCGGGACTGCCCCTACTGCGGCGCGCGAGAGGCGCTGATCATCGTCGGTGCGCGGGCCGCCAGCCTGCTGAGCGTGACGCTGGGACAGGCCCAGGGGTCGCGCTACAACGACGACCGGAAGGTGATCGCCTTCTCGGACAACGTCCAGGACGCGGCGCATCGCGCCGGGTTCTTCGCGGCGCGGACCGCGGGGGTCGCCCTGCGCGCGGCGGTCGTCCAGGTCGTCGCGCGGCACGACGGCATCGCACTGGCGGATCTCCCCGCGCGGGTGGAGGCGTGGTGGCGCGACCCGGCCGTCAACCCCAAGGCGTTCGCCGATGAGCGCTTCGTCAGCGAGTTCATCGCGCCGGACCGGCTGTGGCGGCGTGACTTCGCGACGCTGCAGGAGGAAGGCCGGTTGCCGGCCGGCTCCCCCCTGCCGGCGCTCGTCGCGCAGCGGCTGCGCTGGGACACGCTGGCCGAGCTCGGCTACCGGTCGACCATCGGACGCACGCTGGAACGGACGCGCGCAGCAGCGGTCGGCGTGGACCGCGAGGCGCTGGAACGGGCGTGCCGCCGCGCCCACGTCCGCATCCGAGAGCAGTTCGGGGCGCTGCGCGACCTGGGGCCGGCGGCGGTGCGTGCGCTGGCCCTCGGCATCCTGCGCCGGATGAAGGACCGCGGCGCCATCCGGAGCGACGTCACAAGCGCGTGGCTCGCGCGCGGCGCCGGGCTCTGGCGGCTCAATCGAAACCCCGCACTGCAGGAGTTCGGCCGGCGGTCGGCCCTGCCCGTGTTCCCGGGCGACGCGGCCGGGGCCGGTGAGGGTCTCGAACCGCTGGTCTCCGGCCACGGCGGGCGGAAGTCGTGGTATCAGGCATGGGCCGAGAAGGTGCTGACGCCTGAGGACGTGCTTGCGGCGACGCACGAGGCGCCGGGCGTCCTGCTGGAGCTGCTCGGCGCGCTCGAAGCCGACGGTCTCGTCTGCCGGATGGAGGCCGGTCGGGACAATCGCGCTTGGGCGCTCGACCCGGCGCGCTTCTACGTCACCACACGCACCGCCGTCCTGCACTGCGCCGGATCGAACCGGACCCTCGTGGTGCCGGAGCAGGAAACGGACCTGTGGCTGGGCGTCCCCTGCCTGGACCTCGGCGTGCAGGCGGTCTACGAAAGCCACGCCGTAGAGGCTCCCACTTGGTTCGGGCGCCTGTATCGCGAAACCCTCATCCGGCGCCTGTTCGCGGCCGAGCACACCGCGCTGCTCACCCGCGAAGAGCGCGACCGCCTGCAGCAGCGCTTCTCCGCTCCCAACCCGCGGCCTTGGGAGCCGAACCTGCTGTCGGCCACGCCCACCCTGGAGCTCGGCATCGACGTCGGTGACCTCTCCACGGTGGTCCTCTGCTCGGTACCGCCGGGGCAGGCGAACTACCTGCAGCGCATCGGACGCGCCGGCCGACGCGACGGCAACGCGTTCACCGCCACGGTGGCCGCGGGCCGGCCCCACGACCTCTACTTCTACGCCGAACCGCTGGCGATGCTCGCCGGCCGCATCGAGCCGCCGGGCGTCTTCCTGAACGCGCCGGCGGTGCTCGAACGCCAACTCACCGCGTTCTGTCTGGACGGCTGGGCCGCGAGCGGTCTGCCGGAAGACGCGGTGCCGCGGACCATCCGGCAGGTGCTCGACAACGTGGAGCAGGGCAGGCTGACCGGCTTTCCCTATCCGTTCCTCGACTTCGTGCAGCAGCGCGGCGACGACCTTCTGGAGACGTTCTTCGACGCGCTGTCCGGTGAGCTGACCGATCAGTCCCGCGACTACCTCGCCGCGTTCCTCCATGGCGACGACGAGGCGCTGCCGTCGCTCCGGTCCCGGATGGTGAACCGCTTCCTGGAGATCGCCAAGGAGCGCAAGGCGCTGCGCGCCGACGTCGACGCGCTGGGCCGCCGCATCCAGGTCCTGAAACGCGCGCCGGCGGACGAAGCGACGAAGCAAGAGATCAAGAGGCTCACGCGGGAACGCGGCGGCCTGCAGGGGCTGCTCCGGAAGCTGAACGGACGAGAGACCTTCAACTTCCTGACCGACGAGGGGCTCATCCCGAACTACGCCTTCCCGGGGGCTGGGGTGACGCTGAAGTCGGTGATCTACCGGTCGCGCGACCAGGACGAGGAAGATGCCGGCGCCGACGAGCACGGCGACGAGCGCACGGTCTACGAGTACGTGCGGCCGGCCGCCTCGGCGCTCAGCGAGCTCGCCCCCGAGAACGAGTTCTACGCCGGGGGCAACCGCGTGAGCATCGACCGCATCGATCTGCGCGTCTCGCCGATCGAGACGTGGCGGCTCTGTCCATCCTGCGACTACTGCGCCCAGGTCGACGCCAAGGACGACCATGTCGCCTGCCCTCGCTGCGGCGACGTGATGTGGTCGGACGCGGGCCAGCGCCGCGAGATGCTTCCGCTGCGGATGGTGCACGCCGCGACGTCCGACCGGCGCGCCCGCATCCTGGACGAGCGCGACGACCGCGAGCCGCTGTTCCATACGCGTCAGCTCGCCGCCGACTTCGAGCCCACCGCCGTCAAGCGCGCCTACGCCATGACGGGATCGGACGCGCCGTTCGGCTTCGAGTACATCGAGTCGGCGACGTTCCGCGAGATGAACTTCGGGCGCCTGGGCAGCGGCGGACAGCCGACCGCGTTCGCCGGGCTGGCGCTGCCCCGCGACGGATTCCGCGTCTGCCGGCGTTGCGGCACCGTGCAGAAAAGCGGCGACGACGGTACGCAGCACACGTCGACCTGCAGCGCCCGCAAGGCGGAGCACGCCGACGTCGCCGACTGCCTCTACCTGTACCGCGAGTTCCGCTCCGAAGCGGTGCAGATGCTCCTGCCGGTGCTCGACACGCCGGGATCGGAGCGCCGCATCAGCTCCTTCGTCGCGGCGCTGGAACTCGGTCTCCGGCGCCACTTCAGCGGACGCATCGACCACCTGCGAGCCACGACGCGCCGGAGCCCCCGGCGGACCGCTGTGGAGGAACCCCCCTCGCATGGAGGCGGCGCGACGGCCGGCCTCGCCGCGGGGGGAGCGGCGGAGACCGGCGGGGGCGCCGCCCATCAATACCTGCTGCTGTACGACGTCGTGCCCAGCGGCACCGGCTATCTCAAGGAGTTGATGGCGGCGCCGGACAAGCTGCTGTCGGTCTTCGAGAAGGCGCGCGAAGCGCTCAAGTCCTGCGTCTGCAACCAGGATCCGCTGAAGGACGGCTGCTACCGCTGCGTGTTCGCCTACCGTCGCAGCCGCGAGATGGCCGAAACCTCCAGGGACACCGCTATCGAGATGCTCGACCGCATCCTGACCCGCAAGGACGAGTTGGAGGAGGTGCCGAGTCTCGGCGGGCTCACCATCAATGCGACGTTCGACAGCGAACTCGAGGCGCGATTCGTCGAGGCGCTGCGCCGGGTCGAGATCGACGGCCGGCGGGCCGTGGCGGTGCGCGCGGACCTCGTGCGCGGCAAGCCCGGCTACGTGCTGAAGGTCGGTGACCACACCTACTACATGGAGACGCAGGCCGATCTGGGCGCCTCCGATGGCGTCGTCGAGCCCAGCCGCCCGGATTTCCTGATCCGCCCCGCCCGTCCGGTGGACGGCCAGCCGCCGGTGGCGATTTTCACCGACGGTTTCGAGTTCCACCGCGACGCGACCGACGCCGACTCGCTCAAGCGCATGGCACTGGTCCGCGCCGGTTTCCTCGTCTGGTCGCTCACCTGGCACGATCTGGAGTTCGTCTTCGGCAAGGCGCCCGACGTTCCCGATTTCCTAGCCGGCGTGAAGGCGAGCGACACGATGGTGTCCCTGCAGCACGAACTGGACGCCCGCTGGGGCACCGCGGCGCTGCGATCCCGGCTCGCCGAACCGACGTTGATGCTACTGGTGAGCTACCTGCGGGCGCCGGAGCCGGCCCGTTGGAAGCAGATCGTGTTCACGGAGCTGTTCGGTCTGTTCGATCAACAGCGGATGTTGAGCGGCGCACTGCTCGCCAGTTTTGACCGTGCGACCGCGGAAGCGCTGCCCGGCCAAGTGCGCGAGGCGCTGGGCGACCTCCCGCCACCGGTCGCGATGGCCGGCATCGGAGCCTGGATCGGAACCGCGCCGGCGTTCTTCGATCTGTTCACGGCCTTCCCGCTGGCTGCCGTCCAGCAGGGAGACCCGGACGCGGCGGCGGTCGCGCTGCACCTCCACGACGACAAGGCGAGCCGCGAGAACAATGGGTACCGGCGCGTCTGGAACGGCGTGCTGCGGCTGTTCACGTTGCTCCAGTTCCTGCCCGGTGCGTGGTGGACAACGCGTGTCGGCATGGAGCGGGACGTCTATCCGGAGTTCGCTCCGGTACCAGAGATTCCGGAGGCGGCGGAACCCCTGTCAGGTCCGTCCGCGGAAGAATGGAAGGACGTCATCGGATTGTCCGACCCCGCGGTTCATGGCCTGCTGGAAGAGCTGTCCGCCTGCGGTACGCCCGTACCGGAGGTCGGCTTCGAGCTGCTCGACAGCCGCGGCGCCGTGCTTGCCGAGGCTGAACTCGGCTGGCCGGCCCACGAGGTCGCAGTTCTGCTCCCCGAGCAGACAGTCCACGTCTCTGCGTTCGAGCGGGCGGGGTGGCGCGTGTTTGGATCGGGGACCGGTGACGTTGCCGCGGTTGCCGCAAGTACCGTGCCGGGTGAAGGTTGATCAGCGTTCGTGGCTTCTCATGACTCCCTCGCCACGCGAAACCCCACGATCGAGAGACTCCGACGGCCTGCGTAGTACCAGTTGCGGAGATCCGAGCGGAGGCGTCGAGGACTGTCCTGCCACGACCCTCCGCGCAGCACTCGGTTGTTGCAATCCCCACTGCTGGTCCATGCCGAGGCGTCGCGAGGCGCTCCCCTGTAGTGCCCGTGCCAGCAGTCTTCCGTCCACTCCCACACGTTGCCCGGCATGTGAAAAACACCGAACGCGTTGGGCTCATGCGACGAGATCGGCGCCGTATACGCGAAATCATCCTGGCAGGTTGCGACGGGCCATCGCCAGCTTCCAAGGCGCGACTTGAGGGTACGGTCACCTCCGTTGGCAAACTCGCACTGCAAGCTGGAACTTCGACCCCAGTACCACCTAGTGCGGGTACCCGCACGAGCCGCGTACTCCCACTCCGCCTCGCTTGGCAGGCGGTACTGTCTTCCCGTGCTTTCACTCAACCACCGCGTGTACGCCTGCGCGTCCCGCCAACTCACACACACAACCGGATGGTCCGCACCTTGATCGAAGCCAGGAGTTCGCCAGGAAGCCGCCGCATCCCAGATCGCGTTCCCCTGATCGTCGGTCACATAGCAGCCATCACCTATGACGTAGTCAGTGGCTGAGACAAACGCCGCATACTCGTTACGCGTCACTTCATATCGGCCCAGTGCAAACAGGCCTACTCGCACTTCCCGGACTGGCCGCGCATTGGCTACACCGTCTGACGCACCCATCGTGAACTCGCCGACCGGAACTACCACCATCTCGGGACAGCCAGCGCAATCACGGAACCCCATGCCTGATCGGAGCCGCAGAAAAACATCTTCACTTCTGTTAGAAACTTCAGGAACCGGTGGGCGTGTATCGGGAGGTGGCCGCTGAACGAACAAGAACAAGAGAATGAAGACCAATGCACTTCCTACCGCTGAAGCCCACTTCCAACGTTTTCCCGTGACGATGGGTCGTCGTCGTTCTTCTTGTCCAGCTCGCTCTCGCCTGTCCCTTTCTTGCCGTTCTCGTTGTCGGGCCTCCCGCTCCGCTGCTTCTTGTCTCTTCCGTCTGCATTCGTCCCGTTGGCGGTCATAGACGCCGCGCTTGACCGGATCCCTAAGTACTTCGTAAGCAAGGGTCAGACGCTTCATGATCTCCACCGCTCCGGGATTCACGTCTGGGTGGTACTTGCGAGCGAGTCTCCTGTACGCGGCCTGAATCACCTCCGGCTCGGCGGTGTAGTGAACCTGCAGGATTTCGTACAGGTCATCAGTGCTGCACATTTGCTCGGCCCTTACAGGGGGCACTCGTCACAACCCTTCCGCCGTGGTTTCGGCGGGCACGCCCACTCCTGGTGAGTTCCTGTTGCAGCGGCTTCGATCAATGTTCTCGCCGCGCCGCTGCAGATCCGCGACTCACTGCTCAGCAGCGAGTTCGTCGGTCGTGCGCTTCCACCAGCAGTCCCGGGGGTGCACCAGGAGTCCATTGGTTCGCCGATCATGGTCTCGACCTCTGCAATTCTCGGCCGTTCGTGTCGCGCACGGTCCATCTCCCCGGCACGGCTGTGGCACGGTACGGCCCGTTCGATCCTATCCTCTCTCGGATTCGACCCGATCCTCGGTGGACACGCAAATCCGGCCATTGATGGACACTTGAAAACCGGCCATTTCGGATAGCGGCCCGAGACGTTGACGCCGGTCGGGAACGGGACGTTCCTGCCCGGCATGAGCAACGTCTTGACTGCAGAGAAACGACAACAGGTCCTTGCGCTGGGACGCCTCGGCTGGTCGCTACGGCGGATCGAAGAGGCCACCGGGGTCCGGCGCGAGACCGCCAGCAGCTACCTGAAGGCGGCCGGCCTGCCGGTGCGGGGCCGTGGCCGCCCTCCCGCTCGTCCGGCAAAACCGGCCATTTCGTCGGAGGTGTCCACCGACTCTTCGGTGGCACCCGCGGCCGGTACGGGCACGGGTGCCGCCGCCCCCGGGTCCAGGGAGCGCCCCAGTCGAGCGCCGCGGGCGAGCGCCTGCGAACCCTACCGTGAACTGATCGTCGAAGCGCTGGGCCGGGGGCGCAACGCCATGGCCATCTGGCAGGATCTGGTCGATGACCATGGATTCCCGGCGCGCTATGCGAGCGTGCGGCGCTTCGTCTCGACCGTTCGGCAGCAGCCCACCGTCGAGGCTCGGGTGGTCATCGCCACCGCCCCGGCCGAAGAAGCACAAGTCGACTACGGCGAGGGACCGATGGTCCGTGACCCGGACTCCGGCAAGTACCGGCGGACACGGCTCTTCGTCCTGACCCTGGGCTACTCGCGCAAGGCCGTGCGGCTGCTGGTCCAGCGGTCGAGCGCGCAGGTCTGGGCCGAACTGCACGAGCGGGCGTTCCGACGGCTGGGAGGCACCGTGCGCGTCGTCGTGCTCGACAACCTCAAGGAGGGCGTCCTCACCCCGGACATCTACGACCCGACGCTCAATCCGCTCTACCGCGACGTGCTGGCCCACTACGGGGTCGTCGCCCTGCCGTGTCGCGTCCGCGCCCCCGATCGCAAGGGCAAGGTCGAAGCCGCCGTCGGCCACGCCCAGAAGACGCCGCTGCGCGGACTCCGCTTCGAGCGCCTCGACGACGGTCAGGCGTATCTGGACCGCTGGGAGCAGCGCTGGGCCGATACGCGCATTCACGGCACGACCAAGCGGCAAGTCGCCGCCATGTTCGCCGAGGAACGCCCGGCGCTCGGCCCGTTGCCGCTCGAGCCGTTTCGCTACTACCAGTACGGCCGCCGCAACGTGCATCTGGACGGCTGCGTCGAGGTCGCGGCGGCCTACTACAGTGCGCCGCCCGGCTGGATCGGCCGCCCCGTCGATGTGCAGTGGAACGACGCCCACGTCCGGCTGCTCGACCCGAGCACCGGCCAGCTCCTCCGCGAGCACCTGCGCGCGCCTCGGGGGCTGGCATCGCATCGCCGACCCGGACCAGCCCGCCCGCACGCCGCCGAAGACCCTCGCCCTGCTCGCCGCCGCCAAGCGCGCCGGTCCCGCCATCTCCACCATCTGCGACCACATCCACCGCCACGAGGGCGCCGCCGGCGTCCGCCGCATCCTCGGCGTCCTCTCTCTGGCCAGGAAGCACGGGCCCGCTGTCGCCGAAGACGCCGCCACCGCCGCGCTCGAACTCGGCGTGCCCACCTACCGCTTCTTGAAGCGCTACCTCGACCGCCGGTCCGTGGCGCCGCTGTCGTTGCGCCAAGTCGACCCGCTCATCCGGCAACTGACCCTCTACCGCGATCTCATCGACCGCAGAACAGGAGACCCGTCATGAATCTCGTCGAACTCGACCAGGCGCTGCGCAAGCTCCGCCTCTCCGGAATGGCCGATGTCCTCGAAACGCGGCTGCTCCAGGCCCAGACCGAGCAGATGGCGCCGATCGACCTGCTCGCGGCGCTCGTTACCGACGAGCTCCAACGCCGCGAGGACCGGCTGCTCGCCCGGCGACACAAGCAGGCCCGATTCCGCGACCCCGACCGCTCGCTCGACGGCTTCGACTTCGTCTTCAACAAGAAGATCAACCGCGCGCTCGTCTTCGAGCTCGCCACCGCGCGTTTTGTCGCCCAGCGCGAAGACGCCCTCCTGATCGGCCCGCCGAGTCGGGTCTCATGATGCACACCTCGCTACGTCACTGAAAATCAAGCACTTCCTGAGCCGAGCTCGATGTTAGCGGACGACGTCCGGATGGGATCGCGCCGGCAAGCGCGACGATCTGTTCCTCCGGGATGGCCCAAGGGGCGCCCCGGCAGACCTTCTGGGCGACGAGCGTGCCGTCGCCGATGAGTCGCAGCACGGTCATGGTGCTGACGCCGAGCCGGCCGGCGGCTTCCTTCAGGGTCAGCTCCCCACGTTCCGCCATCTCACCGGGACGATGTGCCGGCACCCGGTGTTGGCTTCGAAAGGTGCGGACCCGTGCCTCGGTCCAGGCGTTGCCGCGTCCGGTCCGCTTGCCGAGGCGATTCAGCGTTTGGGCGATGCCGCCGTCCGTCAGCTGGCGGGCCAGTCCCCGGATCAAGTCGCCGACCGTCGCGTCCGTGCACCAGCGATGCTGTCCCGTTCGGTTGCGGGGGACGGTGAGACGAGTGTGATCGCCGCCCCGCCAGTGGAGGAGCAATTCGATGTGCTCCGCGGCCAGCTTCACAACGATCTCTTCGAGGATGGCGCGCACGATTCGTTTCCGCGTCTGTGCTGTCGCACTGGGATGGGTCCAGGCCGTTTCGAGGTCGGCGCCAAGCGCCAGCAGGCGGTCGTGCTCCGCGGGCGACAGCGCCTCCGGGTGGGCCGCCGTCAGGCCGGCGATCCGTTCTTCCTGCTGTTGCACGTCCGCGAGGCGATCGTTCCATCGGCGTTCGAGCTCGGCGGCGACCAGGCTTGGCCGGGTCGATTGCGTCGTACTGGCGACGCGCCAGGTCCGCCTCGTACCGCGCCTGGGTGAGCGCCAGCTTCGCGTGGTGTCGCCTGTCGGTGTGCTGCTGTTCGCGCATCGCTACCGCCTTGAGGGCAGCCTCGATGCCGAGCGGGTTCAACAGCCGCAGCACTTCGGTCGCCACCGCCGCGTCGACCCGCACGCCGCCGAACGCGATGCACCAGCCCGTCCCATGGTTGAGATGCGCGCCGCGGCAGCTATAGCGAACGCATTCGCCCTTGGTACCGCTGTAGGCGACGTGGATCCGTCGCCCGCAATGTCCGCAGCGCAGCAGACCGGCGAGCAACGCGTCCCCGCGGCGAACCGCGCCGCGCGTCAGCAGACCCTGCCGGGAAGCGTTGTCGGCGATCACACGCTGGTTCCTCTCGTACTCTGCCCACGAAACATAGCCCTCGTGGTGATCCACGATCAATACGTCCCACTGCTCGCGTTCCCGAGCGAGCCCACGCCGGACACGCTTGCGCCCGTTCTCGACCGTGACCCGGCTCCCCGTTCGACCGAAGGCGTAGGCGCCGCCGTAGATCGGGTTGGTCAGCAGTCTGTGAACCGTCTTGTAGACCGGGAGCTTCCACACGACCCGTCGGCCGTCGCCGTTGGCCTCGACGGACGGCAGTCGCACGCCCTCCTGCCGGAGCCAGAGATGCACCTGCCGGACGCTCTCGAACTCGGCAAACTTCCGGAACACGAGTCCGATTGCTTCCTGCACCCGCAGGTCGGGGTCCTTTGCGATCCGGTCGTGCCGGACCTTCACGTAGCCGACCGCGACGCTCAGGAACAGCTCGCCGCGACGCGCCTTCTGTCGGAGGGCTTCGAGCGAACGCTGGCGCAACAGCGACAGCTCCATCTCGGCCATTAATGGAAAGCGTACAGTAATGGAGAGCTGGAGCGCTCCGGCCCTACGAACACGGCCCGCAAGGCCGGAATCACTTACCATTTCTATTGGGCGCGGGCGTCCTTCAGGATCGCGAGCAACCGGTCCGGCGCCTCCTTGAACGCGCCCTTTCTGAGCGCTGGAGGGAGCCTTGCTGCGAGTACGTCGAGCTTCCCGGTCGGGCCGCTGCGCAGGTAGATCTCCGTACTCTGGATGCTTGCGTGGCCGAGCCACAGTGACACCTTGCGGATATCGCCCGTCGCCTCCACGACCAGCAACTCCTCAAGTAGACGCAAGCCTTCGTCGAGCTCGCCCGGATGCTGGAGATGTCCGCTCTGCTCGAAGAACCGAACGAGCCTGAGCGCTCCGGAGACGAACTGCCGGAACCGACCGGCGAGCACCTTGCGACGCTCGCGTTCCATTCTCGGGCACCGGCAGTCGTGACGGCGAAAGCGCCTTAGCACGGCGTCATCGATCACGCCGATGCCGTCCGAGCCTCCTCCTCTCATGACCGAAGGGCGGAGCGGAGAACGTACAGAAATGGTAAGTGATTCCGGCGTTGCGGGCCGTGTTCGCAGGGCCGGAGCAGCTCCAACTCTCCATTACTATGCGCTCAACATTAATGGCCTAATGTTGAGCGCAACATTAGGCCATCGTGCCCTTCATGCCGAGCAACAGGCGGTCGTCCGGCAGCCGCGGATCGTAGATGGCTTCCTCGTCGGCGAGCAGACAGCCCACCAGACCGCAGAACTCAAGTAGCGTGTGCCAGTCGCGGCCGTTACGCGCGAGGCGTGAGGCCTCCACCGCCAGTACGATGCCGACGCGTCCCTCACAGATCGCGAGCAGCAGCCGCTCGAACCCCGGACGAGCGCTGCCGCCGCCCGAGCGCCCGAGGTCGTCGTCCACCACGACCGGTTCGGTCCAGCCGAGCCGCCGGGCATGTTCCGCGAGCCCATACTGCCGACGCCGGCTCTCGTGGTGGTGGCGCAGTTGGTCTCGCGTCGATTGCCGGACATAGACGAAGGCCTGACGGCTGAGATGGTCAGGTGCGATCTTGCTCATCGCCGCCCTCCGTCTTTCCGGATTCCGCCGGTTTGCTCATAGTCGCGGGCGCCACCGCCGCTTCGAGCAACAGAGTCGCCACCAGCGGAAGCAGCGTCGCCCGTGTCCTCGACTCGAGCGCCGGTCCCGGCTCCATCTGCACCAGTAGCGCGCCTTGCCCCACCACCTGTATCCGTCCCATGCCGCTCTCCTTCCTCCATGCTGGAGAACGACGATAGCGCCGCGTCGAGAGCAAGACGCAGGTCGCGCAGGCCCGCCAACGCGATGCGTGGGTGGTCTACTACCGCAAGCGCGGCGGCCGGGGGCTCGCACATCCAGGTCGGGATGTGGGCCAGCGTGTCGTCCGGCTGTCGAACGACGAACACGCGCCTGCCACGAAAGTGCTGGCGGCGCACGATCTCCACGCGCTTCCCGCTCCGCGGATGGAACGGATAGTGGATCGTCGCTTCGGACGCTTGGTATCGGGCAGTATGGGACGGGGCTCCCCGGTACGGGCAAGAGCCACATTGCCCAGGCCATCGGCCGCGCCGCGATCCAGCAGGGCTACCGCGTCATCTACCGCGAAGCCCACACCTTCCTCGAAGAACTCGCCGAGGCAACGCTCGCCGACACCCGCAAGGCCTATCTGGCCGAGCTGACCCGCGTGCCCCTGCTCATCATCGACGACCTCGGCATGCGCAAGCTGCCGCATACCGCCGCCGAGGACCTGCTCGAGCTGATCATGCGCCGCTACGAACGGGCCTCCACCATGCTCACCTCGAATCGTCCGGTCGACGACTGGGGGAAGCTCCTCGGTGACACCGCCGCCGTCACCGCACTGCTCGACCGCCTGCTCCATCACGCCCACATACTCAAGTGCGGCCCCCGCAGTTGGCGCACCAGGGTCCAGACCACCTTGCCAACACAGGACGCCGTGAAGTAGAACTCAACGCCTGTCTCGGGACGCCGGAAATGGCCGGATTTGCGGTGTCCACAAATGGCCGGATTTGACCCGTCCACTGAGGACCCGATCGAGAGCGAGGAGCGCGTTGATGTCCGGAAGACCGAAGATGGCGATGTCCAGCGATTTCCTGGACGCCTTCGCGAGACTGCCCAGGCCGCAGCAGCGCGGCGTTCGCACCCTCATCTCCCGCTTCAACGCCGACTCGACGGCCAGCAGCCTCAACTACGAGCCGATCCACGCGGCCCGCGATCCAGCCATGCGTTCTCTACGCATCGATCAGGGCTACCGGGCGATCGTGCTCAAGCCCGAGCACGGCGATGTCCACATGCTGCTGTGGGCCGACAAGCACGACGACGCCTACACGTGGGCGGAGCGGCACGAGTGCCGCATCAACGCCGAGACCGGCGCGTTGCAGGTGTACGAGCCGCGCGCCGAACCGAATGCCGAGGCAGCGGCGCCGGTCGAGGCTCCGGCCGACGCTGCCGGCCCACCGTTGGCCTTCCGCAACCTGCGGGACCGAGAGCTGGCCCGGCTCGGAGTCCCGGCCGCCATGCTGGCCGAGGTGCGCACGGTGCGCGACGATGCCGAGCTGGACGTCATACAGCCCCGCTTACCTCTGGAGGCGTACGAGGCGCTCTTCCTCTATCTGGCGGGCGAGAGCTACGAGGATCTCGTTCGGGAGCGGGAAGCTCCGCAGGAGCCGGTCGACACCAGAGACTTCGCAGCGGCACTGTCGCGAGACGACTCGCGCGGCCGCTTCGTCGTGGTCGAGGACGAGCTGGAACTCGAGGCGATGCTCAACGCACCGTTGGAACGCTGGCGGGTGTTCCTTCACCCGTCGCAGCGCCGGTTGGTGGAACGGCGATGGAACGGTCCCACGCGGGTGCTGGGTGCGGCCGGCACCGGCAAGACGGTGGTCGCCATGCACCGCGCGCGGTGGCTCGCGCGGAACCTGCCCGGGCGTGGCCGCATTCTGTTCGTCACCTTCACGAAGAACCTAGCGGCCGATATCGAGCACAACCTGAGTGCGATCTGCAAGCCGGAAGAGTCTGCGCGCACTGAGGTCACGAACCTCGACCGCTGGGTGACGCGCTTTCTCCAGGGCCGGCGCTACGAGTTCCGCATCGGCTACGGCCGCGACCGGGAAGCGTGGCAGCGAGCCCTGGATCTGAAGTCGGCCGAGCTCGACGTCCCCGACGCCTTCTACGACGACGAGTGGGAGCAGGTCGTCCAGGCGCACGGCGTCGCGACCAGGGACGAGTACTTGCGCGTCTCGCGGGTCGGGCGCGGCGCTCGGCTGAACCGGGCTGCCCGCGCCCAGGCTTGGCAGGTGTTCGAGGAGTACCGCACGCAGCTCGCCGAACGGGGCGTCAAGGAGGTGGATGACGCGTACCGGGATGCCGCCGCCCTCCTGCAGAACGACCGGGGTGCATTGGATTACGTGGCGTTGGTCGTGGACGAAGCGCAGGACCTGGGCGCCCAGGCGTACCACCTGATCCGCCAGATCGTGCCCGCTGGCGTGAATGATCTCTTCGTCGTCGGCGACGGCCACCAGCGCATCTACGGCCGCAACAGGGTCGTGCTCGGCCGCTGCGGCATCGACGTCCGCGGTCGTTCCCGGAAGCTGCGCCTGAACTACCGCACCACCGAAGAGACTCGCTGTTGGGCCGCTCGACTCCTGGCCGGCCGCGCGATCGACGATCTGGACGGCGGCTTGGACGACGACAAGGGAATCACGTCGCTGACGCGCGGGCCCAAACCCCTGCTAAGAAACTTCGAGAGCCGCGAAGAGCAGTCCGCGTTCATCATCGCCTACCTGAAGCAGGTCCAGACCGAGGACGCCTCGCTGCGCGGCGTCTGCGTCGTCGCGCGCACCCGGCGGGAGCGCGACGCCATCGCCGACACCCTGAAGGAACATGATCTGACGCACGTCACACTCGAGGCCGGCGCGGTCGACGCGACGGAGACGCAAGGCGTCCGACTCGCCACCATGCATCGCGTCAAGGGGCTGGAGTTCGACCGCGTCATCATGGCCAGCATCAACGCGGATCTCGTGCCCCTGCCTGTTGCGATAGACGCACGCGGCGACGCCGTGGAGCGGGAATCGGCGGAAACGGAGGAGCGCGCGCTCGTCTATGTCGCTGCCACGCGCGCCAAGAAGGAGCTACTGGTATTGAGCTATGGTGCGCCAAGTAGGCTTCTCTAGATTCCTTGAGCGGCCGGGATCTTTACAGTTGAGTCAAGGTCAGATTGTGATCGCTTTTTATTCGCTATCATAGCGCCCCCAATGACCAAAGGGGACATTCGACGTGCCGCGAACCGGCGTCTGGGGCGGCTGGACGACGGAACTGCGGCGGAGCGGGCCCCGCACGTCCGGGGAACTGGAAGTCGCAGCGGTGGCTCGCCGGGCGCGAATAGCGTGACTGCGCGAACACCAGTCGGGCCATCGGCGTGACGCTGGCCGAGATTCCTTCCTTCTGCACGTCGCCCTGGCTGCACATGCACATGGATGTCGGCGACGCGATTGGAAGGCCGGGTCGATGCCGTTCCGCGCGGCGTTGGCCCACACCCACGACGGCGCCACCCGCGCCGACTGCGACGTCGTTCATCCATTCGACACGACGCCTGTCCAGTGGCGGAGCGATGACCAAGTTGAATAGCTCCGTCGCCGTCGCGCCGAGCACAGGGATCGCGCCCAACCCCGCTCGTACAAGTGCATGGAATGAGTCGCCGGTCGTGGCCGCTGGAACGTCCTTGGATTCTGTCAACTGGTGGTCTCCCTACAGAGAAACTCACGGTGATCACTGACTCAGGCGGTCTTCACTTCGACCTCCACTCCAAGGTCCTGCAGACGCCGGAGGAGGTGCTGGGTGACGCGCTGCTTGTCGCGGTTCGCCAGGTACCGGCCGCCAAGGTCGTGGTAGTCCGTCTCGTCGCGAAGCATGAAGTAGGCGGCGGTCAGCATGGAGGCGGCGACCGCCACGATGGCCTTCTTCGGGCCGCGCCGGCCTTTGAGCCGTCGAAACTGCGCCTGCAGATAGCTCCCGTTCTTCCGGGTCGCCGCCCACGCGGCCTGGACCAGCGCTGTCTTCAACCAGGGAGTCGCGTGACGGATCCGGGTCGAGCGGCGCTTCCCCGCACTCTCGTCGAGGCGCGGGCACAGGCCCGCCCACGAAACCAGATGGCCCGGACCGGGAAACCGCGTCATGTCCACGCCGATCTCGGCGACGAGCACCCGCGCGACCGTCTCACTGACCCCGGGCATCGTCGTCAGCCGCTCGGCGGCCTCGCGAAAAGGGCGCAGCACCTCGTCGGCCTGCTGCTCCAGTTTCTGCACGGCGGCGCGCAACGCATCGATCTGCCCCAGGTGCAGCTCCAGCAGGAAACGGTGGTGCGCCGTCACCCGGCCGTGCACCGCGGCGACGATGTCCGCGCGGCTGGCCTTCACGCGGACGTTGGTGCAATCAGCCAACCGCTCGGGATCGGTCTCCCCGGCGATGAGCGCCGCCAGGATCGCCCGGCCGCTGACGCCCAGGATGTCGGTGACCACGCGTGTCAGCTTCACGTTCGCGTCTTCGAGCGTCTTCTGCAAGCGTTGCGTGTGCCGCGCGATCTCGCGGACCAGTTGCTTGCGGGTTCGCGTCAGGTCGCGCAATTCCTGGATCGGGGCCGGCGGCACGAAGCTGCCCCGAATCAGCCCGTGCGCCAACAGGTCGGCGATCCAGGCCGCGTCCTTCCGGTCGCTCTTGCGGCCCGGAACGTTCCGGATGTGCTGCGCGTTGGCGAGCACCAGCGTCAACGACGCTTCGTCTTCGAGGACGTGCCACACCGGCTTCCAGTACACGCCGGTCGCCTCCATCGCCACGTGCGTGCAGCCGGCCTCGGTCAGCCAGGCCGCCAGTGCGAGCAGACCCGCCGTCGTGGTCGCAAACTCCCGGTGCTCGGTCGTGACCTTCCGGCCCGCCGCGATGCGCGCGCACGCGTTCACGCACCGCGAGTGGACATCCAACCCGGCGCACCGGGCATGCAAGACTTCCATGCGTCACCTCCTGATCGCAAAGGCGCTGGCGTGGAGTCCGCCGGTACGAAATCTACAGGGCGCGCTCACCGGAACATCTCCGGTCTCGCAATACGGGGTGCTCGCGGGACTCCGGGTCCAACTAAAAAACGGGCTCTTGGCACCATAGAGAAACCGACCTCTGGGCCAGCGCAAAGCCCCTACACGATATCCTGTTTCATACCTACGCGGGTCCGGCACCGCCGGGTGGAAAACTAAGAAGAAACTCGTGGTCACGACAGACTCCGGCCGGCTGAATCCGCGCGCCTCGGTGCCGGGCCGCCGCCCACGCCGTGCCCCGGTTTCATGACTGCGGGGTCCGGCAAGGCCGGGTGGGGAACTACAGAGAAACTCACGGTGATCACTGACTCAGGCGGTCTTCACTTCGACCTCCACTCCAAGGTCCTGCAGACGCCGGAGGAGGTGCTGGGTGACGCGGTGCTTGTCGCGGTTCGCCAGGTACCGGCCGCCGAGGTCGTGGTAGTCCGTCTCGTCGCGAAGCATGAAGTAGGCGGCGGTCAGCATGGAGGCGGCGACCGCCACGATGGCCTTCTTCGGGCCGCGCCGGCCTTTGAGCCGTCGAAACTGCGCCTGCAGATAGCTCCCGTTCTTCCGGGTCGCCGCCCACGCGGCCTGGACCAGCGCTGTCTTCAACCAGGGAGTCGCGTGACGGATCCGGGTCGAGCGGCGCTTCCCCGCACTCTCGTCGAGGCGCGGGCACAGGCCCGCCCACGAAACCAGATGGCCCGGACCGGGAAACCGCGTCATGTCCACGCCGATCTCGGCGACGAGCACCCGCGCGACCGTCTCACTGACCCCGGGCATCGTCGTCAGCCGCTCGGCGGCCTCGCGAAAAGGGCGCAGCACCTCGTCGGCCTGCTGCTCCAGTTTCTGCACGGCGGCGCGCAACGCATCGATCTGCCCCAGGTGCAGCTCCAGCAGGAAACGGTGGTGCGCCGTCACCCGGCCGTGCACCGCGGCGACGATGTCCGCGCGGCTGGCCTTCACGCGGACGTTGGTGCAATCAGCCAACCGCTCGGGATCGGTCTCCCCGGCGATGAGCGCCGCCAGGATCGCCCGGCCGCTGACGCCCAGGATGTCGGTGACCACGCGTGTCAGCTTCACGTTCGCGTCTTCGAGCGTCTTCTGCAAGCGTTGCGTGTGCCGCGCGATCTCGCGGACCAGTTGCTTGCGGGTTCGCGTCAGGTCGCGCAATTCCTGGATCGGGGCCGGCGGCACGAAGCTGCCCCGAATCAGCCCGTGCGCCAACAGGTCGGCGATCCAGGCCGCGTCCTTCCGGTCGCTCTTGCGGCCCGGAACGTTCCGGATGTGCTGCGCGTTGGCGAGCACCAGCGTCAACGACGCTTCGTCTTCGAGGACGTGCCACACCGGCTTCCAGTACACGCCGGTCGCCTCCATCGCCACGTGCGTGCAGCCGGCCTCGGTCAGCCAGGCCGCCAGTGCGAGCAGACCCGCCGTCGTGGTCGCAAACTCCCGGTGCTCGGTCGTGACCTTCCGGCCCGCCGCGATGCGCGCGCACGCGTTCACGCACCGCGAGTGGACATCCAACCCGGCGCACCGGGCATGCAAGACTTCCATGCGTCACCTCCTGATCGCAAAGGCGCTGGCGTGGAGTCCGCCGGTACGAAATCTACAGGGCGCGCTCACCGGAACATCTCCGGTCTCGCAATACGGGGTGCTCGCGGGACTCCGGGTCCAACTAAAAAACGGGCTCTTGGCACCATAGAGAAACCGACCTCTGGGCCAGCGCAAAGCCCCTACACGATATCCTGTTTCATACCTACGCGGGTCCGGCACCGCCGGGTGGAAAACTAAGAAGAAACTCGTGGTCACGACAGACACCGGCCGGCTGAATCCGCGCGCCTCGGTGCCGGGCCGCCGCCACGCCGTGCCCCGGTTTCATGACTGCGGGGTCCGGCGCCGCCGGGTGGGGAACTACAGAGAAACTCAGTGAAGATCGGCAGCCTCCCGCGCGCTCCGCCCCGCCCGTGCCGGCACCCATCACCACGCCGCGCGGCGATTTTCATGCCCACGCGGGTCCGGCTCCGCCGGATGGAAAACTACAGAGAAACTCACGGTGATCACTGACTCAGGCGGTCTTCACTTCGACCTCCACTCCAAGGTCCTGCAGACGCCGGAGGAGGTGCTGGGTGACGCGGTGCTTGTCGCGGTTCGCCAGGTACCGGCCGCCGAGGTCGTGGTAGTCCGTCTCGTCGCGGAGCATGAAGTAATGCGGCGGTCAGCATGGAAGCGGCGACCGCCACGATGGCCTTCTTCGGGCCGCGCCGGCCCTTGAGCCGTCGAAACTGCGCCTGCAGATAGCTCCCGTTCTTCCGGGGCGCCGCCCACGCGGCCTGGACCAGCGCCGTCTTCAATTAGGGCGTCGCGTGACGGATCCGGGTCGAGCGGCGCTTCCCCGCACTCTCGTCGAGGCGCGGGCACAGGCCCGCCCACGAAACCAGATGGCCCGGACCGGGAAACCGCGTCATGTCCACGCCGATCTCGGCGACGAGCACCCGCGCGACCGTCTCACTGACCCCGGGCATCGTCGTCAGCCGCTCGGCGGCCTCGCGAAAAGGGCGCAGCACCTCGTCGGCCTGCTGCTCCAGTTTCTGCACGGCGGCGCGCAACGCATCGATCTGCCCCAGGTGCAGCTCCAGCAGGAAACGGTGGTGCGCCGTCACCCGGCCGTGCACCGCGGCGACGATGTCCGCGCGGTCGGCCTTCAGGCGCCCGGTGGTGCAATCGGCCAGCCGCTCGGGATCGGTCTCCCCGGCGATGAGCGCCGCAAGGATCGCCCGGCCGCTGACGCCCAGGATGTCGGTGACCACGCGCGTCAACTTCACGTTCGCGTCTTCCAGCGTCTTCTGCAGGCGTTGCGTGTGCCGCGCGATCTCGCGGACCAGTTGCTTGCGGGTCCGCGTCAGGTCGCGCAGTTCCTGGATCGGGGCCGGCGGCACGAAGCTGCCCCGAATCAGCCCGTGCGCCAACAGGTCGGCGATCCAGGCCGCGTCGTTCCGGTCGCTCTTGCGGCCCGGAACGTTCCGGATGTGCTGCGCGTTGGCGAGCACCAGCGTGAACGACTCTTCGTCTTCGAGGATGTGCCACACCGGCTTCCAGTACACGCCGGTCGCTTCCATCGCCACGTGCGTGCAGCCGGCCTCGGTCAGCCAGGCCGCCAGTGCGAGCAGACCCGCCGTCGTGGTCGCAAACTCCCGATGCTCGGTCGTGACCTTCCGACCCGCCGCGATGCGCGCGCACGCGTTCACGCACCGCGAGTGGACATCCAGCCCGGCGCACCGGGCATGCAAGACTTCCATGCGTCACCTCCTGATCGCAAAGGCGCTGGCGTGGAGTCCGCCGGTACGAAATCTACAGGGCGCGCTCACCGGAACATCTCCGGTCTCGCAATACGGGGTGCTCGCGGGACTCCGGGTCCAACTAAAAAACGGGCTCTTGGCACCATAGAGAAACCGACCTCTGGGCCAGCGCCAAGCCCCTACACGATATCCTGTTTCATACCTACGCGGGTCCGGCACCGCCGGGTGGAGAACTAAGAAGAAACTCGTGGTCACGACAGACTCCGGCCGGCTGAATCCGCGCGCCTCGGTGCCGGGCCGCCGCCACGCCGGCCCCGGTTTCATGACTGCGGGGTCCGGCAGGGCCGGGTGGGGAACTACAGACCTACAGGCCGTCCAGCCCGAGGCGCGTCACACGGCGACCATGGAGGCGATCGACTTCGCCAACTTCGACGCCGCGGTCTCGACGCAGCGCTGACGTCTTCCGGCCAGCCGGGCTGCGCGGCGCATGCGCTCGGGCGACCGGCTGACCGCCAAAACCGAGCGCGCGGACGCCTCAATTCGGCAGGATCTGTATGAGGCCGCCTGGCGGCGCTTCCAGCCGCTACGCCGCTCTTCGCCACGAGGTCGCCCGCGCAGCAGCTATTCTGCCACGGAACCAACTACACATCCGGGGCGGCGCGCCGCGGCAGGATCGTTGCGATGGCGGGCATCGACGAAAAGCAGCGCGGGCGTCCCGCGTCCGCTCGACCTCGACCCCAATGTTGCGCCCGGGCTCGACCGCGGCCCGCATCTGGTCAGCGTCCCACGCTTCGGTCTCCGGCAACCCCGGCACCCCGGCGTTCCAGCCCGAGGCGACCATCCCCGGACCACTAAGGACACTGACGGGAATAACCTTACCGCGTCCCAGGCGTGCCAAGCAGCGAAAGAGAGGCTGCGCCTTTGGTGAAGGTGGCAAATCTATATCGATCACTGTCCTAAACATCGTTAGACTGCAGAGTTGGTGGACTGGCGAGACGGGCCGGCACCCGTAACGGTTGGCCCTGCTTCGGGAGGATGTCCGGCCCGCTCCCCAGCGTTCTGGCGATTCACCAAGACGCCTTGAGCGGCCGGAGTCTTTACTTACAGGGGCCGGGACCGAAGTTGACGGATCGTCCACGATCAGACCGACCGGACGCCGCGGCCCTCCGCGACCTCTGGGAAACCGACCTCGTGCTCGATTACCCCGGCCGCGACCGGCACCGGCGCCGGCGCCGAGGCGCAACTGGCCCGAGCGATGCAGGGGAGCGGCGATCCCGATCATCGAGACGCCGCCCGAGCGGACCTGGATCTGGTCCGACCTGCACTTGGCCGACCGCTCGATCCTGCTCGTCTGGAACCGCCCGTTCCGGAGCATCGAGGAGATGAACCGGCACCTGCTGACGAGATGGAGCGAGCGCGTCGGCGCCGGCGACACCATCATCTGCCTGGGTGATGTCGGCCACCCGGACGCTTGGCGCGATCGGCGCCTGGTCGTCGACGTACGCGACTGCCCCCGGCCAGCGGCTGCTCATCCTCGGCAACCACGATGTCGACCACACCGAGGCGCTGCAGCAGGCCGGCTTCGCCGAGCAGTGCAAGGCGGCGTTGTTCGCGACCGAGCCGCCACTGGCGCTGACGCACATCTCGAACTGCCGTCACGGCAGACACGACCGGGGCTGGTTGAACCCACGTCGGGAACGAAACGACCCTGAGGGGGGCACCGGTAGACATTTGACCATGCGATCCGTTCAAGCGGCACGGAGTTCCTTAACTGCGCTCCAGACTCAGTGGTCGCAAGTGCCCGGCGACATCGCCCGCCGTTCGAGCGGCAGATCGTGCGGCGGCATGGCAGGTAATAGATGCACCAAGTGCCGAACGGCACTCTCCGGTAGAACATCCACCCAAGAATGCCAAATGGCGCTCTCTCCTAGAACACCTAGAGGACGGGCTCGGCCCTTTGCCGAGACCACTTCGCTCCGAGTCCCGATGCGTCGTCCCTGAGCACCCCTCCCGACCGGTTGGTCCGTCCGTTTCCACCCAGCCGGGCGACCGCGGCTCGTACCCTTCTGCGCGGTCAATCGTGGCCTATGCCACGAGGGGAGGGAGTCGATGGCGACCACTGGCGATGACAGGGGCAGCGGCGTGGTCGGACACGAGGCGACCGAGCGCTACGAGGTCGAAGGCGTGACCTACGAGGTTCACCCTGCTGCCCGCCTCTTCCCGCGTTTGGAGGGCAAGCAGTTCGATGAGCTCTTCTATGACATCGCGATGAACGGCCTGCGTGAGCCGGTGGTCGTGCGGGGTCTGGAGATCGTGGACGGACGCAACCGGCTCCGAGCGGCCCGCAGAGCCGGGGGCACGGTTCGGTTCGAGGAGCTCGGCGACGATGTGGACGTGTACGGCTTTGTGGCCTCGGCGAATCTCTACCGGCGACATCTGACGACGTCGCAGCGTGGGATGATCGCCGTTCGTCTCGTGGAACTGTCGGTACGAGCTCAGCCGTTGCACGCGCGTCGTGAGGCTACCGAGAAAGCGAATCGGCCATCTGACACTGATGGTGGACCTACCGCTGCCGCTTCGGGAGGCGCTACTGCTCTTGGGATGGCCCAATCGCCCCCGTCCGCTGACGGCCGCCCAGTGGCTCAAGCGAAGCCTGCGTCAGACACGCAGAGCCCCTCCGATCAGCACGCCCGTTCGGGCAACAGCGCATCATCGTCGCGGCAGTCTTCTCTGCTTCCGCCGGCTCCCTCGCAGGAGGCCGCTTCGGCGACCCGCGGGTGCAGGCGCTGTGCGCCGCCCTGCTGCAGTTCGACCTGTTGCCGCACGGATTCCGCAACCGCTAGCTAAGCTACGGGAGACAGTGGCCCCGCTGTGCGGGCTCTCGCTGGAGGAATACGGTCCGGGCCGCATGACCTACGACCTGCGCCGGCTCCGGCTGCGCGGCATCATCGAGCGGATTCCCGACACCCAGCGGTATCAACTCACCGCCGAAGGGCTGTGCATCGCGCTGGCCTATCACCGCACGCAGGCGCGCGTTCTGGGTCCCGTCCTGTCGGCCACGCTCGACGGGGAATCGACCACGAGGCTGCATGCAGCCGTCGCGCTGTACGATCGGGAGGTCGGCCACCTCTGGGAGGGACAGGCGCTCGCCGCCTGAACGCTGATCCGGGAGAATCGAACTGCTGAATGAGGCGCCGACCCAGAACTTGACTCAACTGGGTTGCCTTCGACCACCACCAGATCTCTGCAGGCCGTTGAACGGGCCGCCGACGCGGAGCGTGCTCGACATCGTCACACAATAGCCGCTGGCCGCTCACGACATCGGCCCGCGAGCCCGCGGAGCCACTCTCGGGCCGGCGACAGCTGCCAGCATGCACCGACTCTATCCTGCTCAACCCGTCCGGATCCCCATCGCGTCGAACGGCGGGCATCACCGCCTGACCCGCACCATCGAGGTCCCCAGGCCGGATGCCGCGGCCGCGCCGCCGAGCGGGGCGCCCCGGCTGCGCCTCTGCCGCCGCGGACCCTCGAACGGCAGGCGGCGCGCCACCGGCTCGACCTCCCCCTCGGAGACCACAGAGCCGCCGCAGTCCGGACACTTCGACGGCCACGGCAGCCGCACGTCGACCACGAAGCGCGTCAGGCAGCCAGAGCACCGCCCAGGACGCGTCTCCCGACGCTCGGGATGCGTCGTCGGAAGATGAGCCCCGATCAGACGCTGGCCGCTCACGATACCGTCCCTTGCCTTCAGATTCGCCGCCGACCGAACGGTGCGCGCGCGCTATCAGGTTGCAACACTCGACCCTGCTCACCGTTCATACGCCGTCGCCGCCCCCGAACCCGCATAGCGCACCACCTGCCCCGTCCGATACGACGTCAACCGCACCAGCCCGCAGGCCTGGCACACATCTGCTTGACAATCCCCCGTCGAACGCTCCCGGTCGAACCGCCACAGGTGCCCGTTCTCGCGGCGAGGGCACGTCGGGACCACGAGCTTCTGCTCCGGCATCAGCCCTGTCGGCGCTTCTCGAGCCCCTCCGCCAGCCGGTGGCCCAGGACTGCTTCGAGCGTGCCGTCACCGACACTGACAACCCGCGTGCCGTAGACCCGCCACCGTCCGCCGCCGTCGCACGCCGCATAGCCGCGCGCCACGCGAACCGCCTGACCCAGCGACGGGAACACCGCCCAGACCCACTGCCGCGGACGGCCCGCCGACCGCCACCCGACCGCGTACAGCTCGTCCATCACCGCTACCAGGTTCCGGAGCCGTCAACCGACATCGACGTCGTCGCGCCCGTGCGTTCGGCCGCGTCAACGCGCTGCACCGGGTACTCCGCCGCCCCGAACAGCTCCAGCTGACGCAGCGCCGCATCGACCTCGACGGTTGTCGCCGGGCGGAACACAGCGCCGTCGTCCACCTCGATCACGAACAGCCCGCGACCGCGACCCATCATGCACCAGCGACGTTTCAGGCATCATCCTTCCGAGCGGGCAATCGCGGCCCGCCCCCGCACCTGCCGGTCGGCTCCGCCGGAACTCTTCCCAGCCGGCGAAAAGCCCCGGACCGGGACCGCGAGTCTCATGCACACCCCGGTGGATGCCGCCGCTGGACTTCAGCGCCGGAGCCCGCCGGCCGGCGACGCCACATCGAGCGCGTCGTGCAGCGCGTCGACCAGCTCGATCTGCTCCCGCAGGATGCGGCGCACGATGGTTGCGGTAGGGAACCGGGTTGCCCCGGTCCCCCCGCGCAGAGCCGTACGTGCGCGTTAACGCATACGGCTCCTACCTCGGGTGGTTGACGGCAAAGCGCGCGGTTGGCCAAGGGTGCCGAATCCGTACGGGCGGCCAATACACGGCCGCCAGGCGGGCGATATTGGCGATCGCCGTCCGGTCCTTCTGGGACCGCCCGCGCAGGGTGTGTAGCCAGATCCACATGAGACGCCCCACGAAGCCGCGAAGGGTCGGACCGCTGGTCGGCACGGCGTAGTAGTTCAGCCAGCCGTTGACCACCTTCCCCAACCACTGCGCCGTCTCGTGGACATCCTCGTGCATCCGCCAGCGGAGTTTCTCCTTGAGCCGTTTCAAGGTTCGCGTGAGATGACCCGGTTCAGACGCTCGAAGAAGGGATGCCCGCGTTCGTCGGAAGGTCCGCCGTGGTCACCCACATCGGTGACGGCTATCGAGCCGCCGGTTTCTTGCCCATCGCCATGCCGTCGAGTGTACGGAACTCGATCGATCTGGTCGAGCCAGAATCGCCGACTTTTGCCACAGGCTGCTTGCCTGCCCCCTCCTGTGACTGGCTCCAGACCGTGCCTGGGTTCTCGATCGAGATCGTCTGGTTGGGCCGGCGCTTCGGGGTCGATGCGCTTTGGCGCGGTCGCGCTCGTCCGGACGAGCGGATGGATGGACCACTCTTGGCCCCTTGGGCTCTTGGGGCGCTTGCCGCGGACTACATACTGGCGCTTGCGTTCGTGGACGAGGCCGTGCCTTCGGTTGGTCTCATGGTGAGCTTACGGATGCGGACCCGACGGCGCTGGATCCTCTCGCACAGGCCGTGCTCGACGCTCGCGCCGCCCACGCGGGCGCGACGCTGGCAGACCTGTACGACCCGGACCTGATGCCCGCCGAACCTCCGAAAGGCGCATCACGCGCTGGATCGCGCGGTCGACCGTATGTATCGTCGCGCGCGCTTTACGTCTGAGCGTGAACGCGTCGAGTACCTTTTTGCCCTTTATGAGCGCTTACAGGCCCCGCTGGCGGCTGAAGCGGCTCGCAAGCCCCGCGGGAGCCGCCGTCGCTGGATCCGATGAGGTGTGTCCGGGCGCCGGGCTCGACACTTCTCGCAGCCTCCTTCTACGGCGGGCTGTACTAGATCTGCACCACAAAAAGCCAATAAAAACGGTTTTTACTGGTGATCTGGCCGATCTGCGAACGGGGTTGGAACCCGGCTCCGAGCGGAGGGCCGCGAGCTGCTGCTCGGTGAGCATCCCGAATGGAACTATACGTGTGAGACCTTCGCCACGTTCTCGACCGCATGCCGCGGGCAGGGCCAGCGGAGACGCCGCCGTCAAGGCCGGAGACCATGCGGTTCCGGCTCGGTGATCGGCGTCAGCGCTCGTTGTCGAGGCTGACTCGGGCCACCGCGGCCAGGACCAGCCGGGCGCACGCCGCGTCACTCCTGCCGCTCTTCGTCCTGCGCCTTGGCCGCTCGCCGCGAAGCCCAGTAGTTCCGCATCCGCTCGGCGACCGCCTTGCGCTGTTCCTCCGTCATCGAACGCTTCCGCTTCGCGACCGCCTTGCGCGCCTTCCTGGCGCGGCCGGCGACCGGCGGCGCATTCCCTTCTATCGCCTCTATTGCACGCTGAATGGCAACGAGCTGGCTCCTGAGCGATTGCTCCTCGTTCCGTAGCGCGTCCAGAATTCCGCTCTTCGACATCGTGACCTGCTTCCTTTGATGCGATCCGCCACAGGATCGCGCCGGTCCCCGAAACACACGAACATCCACTACACGCCGCCGACCGCCGTCCGGCCGGGGAAATCAGTTTCGCTACCGGCGCAATGCGCCGAATTCTGTCACAGCGGCCCCGCCCGGGCCGGCTGCGTCTCGGCGCCGCCGGCCCGGGCGGGCCGAGCTCGAGGTCGAGCTCCCACAGGTCGCGGAGGGCCTCCGTGTCCAATAATGCCCGTTCGCTCAACTTGATCGGGCCAATGTTTGTGGGCTCTCTGCCTGGAACCGTGATTGTGGCGCGCTGCGGCGGCCGCCGCGGCGCCTCGGATCAGCCTATCACCGGCCGCCCCGAGATGGGGTCGCCGGCGCCACTCCGGCCTGCGATCTCAGTGCACCTTCCCATTCTCAAGTTCCTCGCCACGGTGCCCCTCGTTGAAGTCTCGCACTCGACGTGCGATCGTGCGCGCGATCGTCGCCATGCCTTGCATCAGGCTTACCCCGTCCGTCCGGGACTCCGCCAGCGTCATTCTGTCCTCGTACGTGTCCTCGTTCTCCCGCGCAGTCACGTCGATGACCAACAGCGCCACCACCTGCATCAGGTCGTGCAGGCTGCCGATGAGCAGTTCAAGATCGTCCGGCGACAGGCGCTCGCTGACCTCCCAGGGCACGTTGCCCGGGCCACGCATCATTTGCATCATCGCTTCCTGCGCGCCGTTGGTGTGGTCGGTCAACTTCATCAACGCGCTGCGCAGGGCCGGCGCCGTCGGGCGGTTGTCGGCCACCCCGCCAGCCGGCGGCGTGTATCCGGGCTGCTGGTTCGCCAGGGCGTCGGTGGCGCGCTTCAGCACACGGCGTGCCTTCTTCCACGCCGCCAGCGTGCCGTCCTGGTGCTCGACCCCCTCTTTGATCTGGTTGTCGATCAAAGCGACGGCTACCTCGGTGGGCGTCAGCCACTGGTTTCCCGTCGCTATGCGGAGCTCCGCATAGCGACGGGAAACCAACGGGAAGAGATGACGCGTTATCCCGCACTCCGAGATGTCCTCAGGACCGAATCTGGGGGCGGTATCCTTGCTGTATCTCGGCGCCGCCGTTCCGCGACGCCGTGCCTGACGCGCAGAACGCCGTTCCCGGAGGCTTTCCCCCGTTGCCGGTGAGATGGAACAGGCGTACGACGACGACCTGAACGTGCTAGCGAACAGCTCGACGACCGACGGGTTCGGTCGTGCGGACAACGTGAACGACATCGAGCTGCGGACGGGCACCGGCCGGCGGATTCGGTTGGACGAGGAGACGGCTGAACGGGTCCAACCGGGGGAAATCGTGTCGGCGTTGTTCTCGAGCGGTGACGCGAACAGCTTGCTCGATGAACCGATCGTGGAGTTCCCCCTGCGGCTGCGCAACGTGGATCGGTGGGTCCGCAGCCGCGAGTAGTGCCGGGCGCGGCGATACTACTCGGCACCACTCGGCAGATGTCGATGATGAGCCCGGAGGAACTGAGAACCCGGTGCGCAGCGACCCTTGACGTGGTCATTGTCGTTGCCGCGCTGCTCGCTCGGGACGACGATGTGGCGGTCTACGTAGAAGACGCCCGGCGCAGCGGCGACGCAGGACTCCTCACCAACCCGCACGGCGGACTGCCGCCCGAACAGCGCGAGCGCTGGATCAGGTTCGTCGACGGGAGACGTCTCTACGGGCGGTTGAAGCACGGGGCGGCTGAGCCAGAGGCAGTCGACAAGGCGGGCCTCCTCCAGATCGACTGGCCCAAACTCACCGACGGCCCGCCGCTGATGCTCGATGCCCTGCTTGCAACGGCTACCGACCCAACGCTCATCGGGGGTACTCGCTATCCCACGGCCAGCGAGGTTGCGGAGGCGTGGGACACGCTGGAGGGCAGGGAGCACCTCAGGTACTTCTGCGGCAACCGGCAGAACGGGATAGAGACCTTCCAGGACGGTGACATCGAAGGACACCTGCGGCGTCTCGGGCACGTTTGCTGACGCCTGCCGCATGCTGTCTGGCCGTTGACGTTGACGGAACGGAAAACCGCACCCATCCGCCGGAAAGCGAACCGGCGGCCCGCGGCTGTCGCGCAGGCGCAACGGCGCGGCCGGCGGGGTCCAGCCGCGGCGCCTGTGTGGCCGGATCGTCGATGCGGGAGAAACAGATCAGCGACACGCAGACGACTGCGCGACCGTCGCGAAGGACTGCGCCGCCACCTCCTGACCGGAGCACGCTGGCGTGGAGCGGCCTGCTGGACAGAATGTCAGCACGCACGACGCTACCTGAGTCGGGGCAAGACGGTCGCGTATTCACCCGCGCGGGCGGCGACCCGGAACTGACGTGACCCCCTGCTCGACGAGGCGGCGGCCGACGCGGCGCTGGAGCGGCGCGCCCGGGCGCTGGCCGACGAGGGCCGCCGGCCATACGTGATCCATTCCGCCCCCGGGCATCCGCCGCTCGGCGGGCTCGGTTACGTCCTGGCCGCCGAGGAGGTGACGGCGCAGGCCCGGGCGCTCGGCGTCGGGTTCGACGCGGTGGTCTGCGCCTCGGGCAGCGCGCTCACCCACGCCGGCCTCCTGGTCGGGTTGCGGGCGCTGGACGAGGCGGTACCGGTGTACGGCATCTGCGTGCGGCGCGACGCCCGCCGGCAGGGCGACCGGGTGGCGCAGGTGGCGGCCGAGCTGGCGGCCATGATCGAGCGCCCCGCGGTGTTCGATGCCGGCGACGTCGAGGTTTCCGACGCGGTGCACGCGCCGGGCTACGGCCGGCTCAACGACGCGGTGCGCGAGGCGATGGCGCTGGCGGCGCGGCATGAGGCGTTGCTGCTCGATCCGGTGTACACCGGTAAGGCGATGGCGGGCCTCGTCGCCCACGTGCGTGCGGGGCGCATTACTGCGGGCAGCCGCGTGCTCTTCGTGCATACCGGCGGATTGCCGGCGATCTTCGCCTACGCGGACCGGCTCGACTCCTGGCTCTCGGAAGCGCCGTGGGCGCCGGCGGGCTGACGACGACCTGGGCGCCGGCTCATGGCCGGCGCCCTACGCCGTCGGTCGCGGTCCTCTCGCTTCTTCCAGGACCCACTCCCGGAATGCCTGGACCTCGGGTCGCTGCCGGGAGGCGGCCGTGGTGATGAGGCAGCAGCGTTCGGGCGCCTCCGCCTGCCGGTCGAAGACCGGGACCAGCGTTCTGCTCTCCAACTCCGGCCTGATCAGCCTCGGGCGTCCGATGGCGGCCCCGATGCCGTGCACCGCGGCCTGCACCACCATGCTGTAGAGGCGGAAGCCCGAGGCGCGCGACAGGTCCGGCGTCGACTGGCCCTGGCAGCCGCACCAGTACGACCAGTCGGCGTCCCATCCGAGATCGTAGAGCAGGGGCCAGTCGTCCAGATCGGCCGGGCCATCGGGCCGCCCGCGTGCGGCGAGCAGAGCGGGGCTGCAGACCGGCAGCAGGTTCTCCTCGTAGAGCGTCTCCTCGAGCAAGGTGTCCTCGCGGCTGGTCACCGGTCGCGGCGCCGCGGTCTCGCCGGTGTAGGCGAGCCAGGCGTCGAAGTCGTGGCCGTCGGGGTCGACGCCCCGGTGATTCGTCTCCAGCTCGATTGCGACGGCGGGGTGAGCCGCCTTGAAGGTGATGAGCCGGGGCACGAGCCACTTCTCGGCGACCGCCTCGACCGAGACGATCCGCACGCGCCGGGGCCAGCGGCGCTGCCGCTCGGAGGCGCCGTGGACCTCGGCGAGGATGTGCTGCACCTCCTTCAGATAGGTCTGGCCGCGGCGGTTGACGCGCACGCTGCGATGGCGGCGCTCGAAGAGCGGCACCTCGAGATGCTTCTCCAGCTTGTCGACGCGGTAGGCGACGGCGGCCGGGGTGACGCCAAGCTCCTCGCCGGCGCCGACGAAGCTCTGGTGACGGGCGGCGGCCTCGAAGAAGCGCAGGCTTTCGAGCGGCGGCAGGAGCAGCATGCAAGAACCTCCAGACGGCGCGACATGGCGAGCCGGTACGCAGCCCTGTGATCGCACATTCTGAGCTGTCGGCGCGAGCGCGGTCGATACGCGGAAGCCCCGGCCGGCGCCGCCGGAGCAGGAGAAGCAGCCGAGTGGCTGAAGGAAAGGAAAGCGCAGTTATCTCACTGGGATAACTAGTGTTCGGCGGAAAACCCGCAAGTCATTGATTCTATAGGGTGTACCGCTGATTTTGAGTGGCGAAGAGCGTCCAGATATCGTATTCTTTGCGGGTGATCTCCCAAGGATCGACCCATTTCGGGACCATCTTCGCGACATTGCCATCATGAGAGAAGTTCACAGATCGCAGTTCCAGCTCGGGCAGGTGCCCGTCGAGAAGGTCTGGATCAACCCGAAGTCGCGGGACGACATCCCGGCGGTGTTGAAGGGGCTTCAGCACATCTGGTGCGACGAGGCGTTGCGTGCGCGGCTGTTTGTGCTGCTGGACGAGCACATCCTGCCGGAGGCCGACCGCACAGTCGGGCGTCCGGGGATGGACCTGTGGCAGATTCTGGTACTGGGAGTGCTGAAGCAGGGACTGGGCTGCGACTTCGACCGTCTTCACGACCTGACGAACCATCATCAGACGATACGTGCGTTCCTGGGACACGGCGATTTCGATGACAAGACGCGTTACGAGTACCAAACGGTAGCTTCAGCAACGGTATTCTATTGCATAGACATAACAGCACTATGCCACTGCACTTGATTACAATAGGGCACCATTTACCTCAGCGGTGCTGCGACTTGCCTCGCCGCTGAGAATCTCGGAAAACTAGTCGGAGGCGGCGTGGCAGTGGCTTCGACAGGCGGCTGGAGCATCGCGCCCGGGAGGTTGAACGATGAGACAGATTCAGGTAGAGGCAACGCCCTTGACCACTCTGGCACCGCAGCACGCGCAGAGCGAACCCAGCTTGATGTTGCCCGCCGCCGCGGCCGGGCGCACGATGCCGAGCGCCGAGCGCCGAGCGCCGAGCGCCGAGCGCCGAGGCCCTGACTGCGCCTCGGGCCCGGGAGCAATGTTGCCCGCCATTGCCGCCTGACCGCCTGCCCCCCCCCCCCCCCCCCCCCCTCTTCCAGCTTTGTCTTTGCCGCCGGCTGGCCGGCGGGTCTCGCGCGCCTGCGTGCGGTGCGGCGCGGCCTCGTCCGTTCCGTCGGGGCGCTGGCCGGCGCGGCGCTGCTCGCGCTCGTCGTCGGCCTTGCCCTGCCCGCTCCGGCCCGGGCGCAGAGCTGCACCCTAAACTCCGCCGACCTCTGGTGCGGGGTCGTCACGGTGGGGAGGCTCCAAGTAATCGGGACGACCTTTGGATACGGATTCCAGGCTGCCGACGGTACAGGTGCCCTGTCCGATAGCGGGTTCAGTGTCGAAACGAACCCTTACACGATTGATGCTGTTTTCGTTGGAACGGGCGCCGACCGCGGCGGCAAATTGTACTTCAGTCTGACCGGCGCCCTCACCGCAACCGATACGGCAAAGCTGGAGCTGCATATCGACGGCAGCACCTCCTCGTTGGCGTTCAGTGCTGCGACCCTTTCAGGTACTATATTTAACTACGTATGGGAACGCACCGGCCTGGACTGGTCGTCAACGAGCTCGGTCACGCTGCGGCTGCAGGATGCGACGGTCATGTCCAACACCGCGCCGGTCTTCGCCGATGCGACGGCGACGCGCGAGGTGCCCGAGAACAGCGCGGCGGACACCGCCGTCGGCGCCGTGGTGACGGCGGACGACGCCGACACCGGCGACACGCTGGACTACACCCTGGGGGGCACGGACGCGTCGTCGTTCGACATCGATTCGGGCACGGGCCAGATCAAGACCGTATCGTCGGGGACCTACAACTACGAGGCGGCGCAGAATACCTACTCGGTGACGGTGACGGCGTCGGACGGCACCGACAACGACTCGATCGTCGTGACAATCAACCTGACGGACGTGGACGAGCAGCCGGACAAACCGGACAAGCCGACGGTGACGGCGGTCTCGGGCTCGTCCACAAGCCTGGACGTGAGCTGGACCAAGCCGGGGCTGAACGGCGGCCCGGAGATCATCGGCTACGAACTGCGGTACGACAGCCGGGCGAGCCCGACCGACTCCTGGAGTGCCGCTGTCGACTGGCCGCACACGGGCACGACGACCACGACGACCATCACCGGGCTGACGGCGAACACGGAGCACCGGGTGCAGGTGGCGGCGCTCAACGACGAGATACCGAGCGCCTATTCGAGCAGCTCCGACGTGGTCAGCACCAACGCGGAGACGCCCACCGCGCCGACGATCACCGAGGTGGCGGTGACCTCGACGCCGCAGGCGACGTCGGACACCTACGGCCCGGGCGAGACGATCGATGTCTCGGTGACCTTCAGCGAAGCGGTGACCGCCACGACCGGCACGGACTTCGTGCTGTCCGTGGCCGGCCGCAAGCGCGCGCCGCTGAGCAGCGGCTCGGGCACGACGACGCTGGTGTTCGGCTACACCGTGCAGACCGGCGACAGCGACGACAACGGCATCTGGATCGGGGACCAGGACCGAACCCTGGTCGGCAACCGCACCGGGAACCCCCAGAACGGCACGATCACGAGCGTGGACACCGGCACGGCGGCGGACCTCACCCATGCCGCGCTCGGCCAGCAGTCCGACCACAAGGTGGACGGCTCGCTGTCCGGGCCCGAGCCGGTGGACCCGGTGGAGCCGCCAGAGGTGACGCTGCATCTGAGCGACGCGGACGGCGAGGTCGGCGAGGACGCGGGCGCCGTCACGGTGACGGCGACGGTGTCGCCGGCCTCGGCGACCGCCTTCGCGGTGACGGTGTCGGCGAGTCCGGTGGCCCCGGCGACGGACGACGACTTCGAGCTGAGCACGAACCGGGCGCTGAGCTTCGCCGCGAACGCGACCGCGAGCAGCGGGACGGTGACGATCGCGCCGGTCGACGACAGCGACGCCGAGTCGAACCAGGTGGTGACGGTGTCCGGCTCGGCGTCCATCGAGGGCGTGACGGACCCCGGCGACGTGACCCTGACCATTCTCGACAACGACCTGGTCAGCATCGACGGCATCTGCAACCGCACGCCGCGCGTCCGCGACCGCATCCTGGTGCTGCTGAAGAACCGGCACAGCTTCCAGGGCCGCTGCGGCGACGTGAACGAGACGCATCTGGCGCAGCTGGTGTCGCTCGACCTGGGCCGCAACCCGAGCACGGAGTCGGCGGTTACGATGAGCCTGCGGAGCAACGACTTCGAGGGGCTGGTGAACCTCGAGCGGCTGTACCTGAGGGAGACCGGGCTTCGCTCGCTGCCGGCCGGGGTGTTCTCCGGGCTGGCGGCGCTGGAAACGCTGGAGCTGGACAACGACCAGCTTCGCTCGCTGCCGGCCGGCGTGTTCTCCGACCTGCATTCTCTGAAGACACTGGAGCTACACAGGAACCCGTCGCTGAGCTCGCTGCCGTACGACGAGTTCGAGGCGCTGCCGAATCTGACGAAGCTGCTGGTGGACCCGGAGGGCCGCAGAGGGTACCAGATGGCGGGCGGCGAGGGCGACGTGACCTTGGAGGTCGCGGCGGGGGGCCGGACGACGTATCAGGTGCGCCTGACGCACACGCCGGCCTACGTGACGTCGCCCCAGCCGACGTTGACGGTGAGTTCGGACACGGCCGGAGTGATCGCGACCCCGGCGACGCTGCGGTTCACCAAGGAGAACTGGTTCCGGCGCCAGACGGTGACGGTGTACGCCCCGGCATCGACGGCCGGCGCGACGGCGACGCTGAGCCACACGTCCGTCGCAGTGACGTATGACCGGCCGATCCCGACGGTGACGGTGCGGGTGCTGGAGAGCGCCCCCGGCCGCACGGCCGAGCCGCTGACGGCGGCGTTCGAGGGACTGCCTTCGAGCCACGACGGCGAGACCGCGTTCAGCTTCCGCATCGCGTTCAGCGAGGCGGTCGCGGTCACGCCCGAGGCCATGCGCACGCGCGTCCTGGAGGTGGCGGGCGGCGCCGTGACCGGCGCGGCCCGGGTCGACGGGGCGAGCGGCCTGTGGTCGATCACGGTCACGCCGGCCACCCGCGAGGAGCTGTCGATCACGCTGGCCCGGTCGGCGGATTGCGAGGCGGACGGCGCGGTCTGCACATCGGACGGCAGAGCCCTGTCGAGCGGGGCGGTAGCCATCGTGATCGGCCCGGCGGAGAGAAACACGGCGGCGAGAGGGACGCCGGCGATCGGCGGGACGGCGCAGGTCGGGGAGGAGCTGACCGCCTCGACGTCGGGCATCTCCGACGCCGACGGGCTGGACAACGCGAGCTTCGGCTACCAGTGGATCCGCACGGACACTGACATCCAGGGGGCGACCGGCTCGACCTACACGGCGGTGGACGCCGATGAGGGCAAGCGGCTGAAGGTCCGGGTCGGCTTCACCGACGACGCCGGCAACGGGGAGAGTCTCACCAGCGCGGCGACCGATGCCGTCGCTGCGCGGCCGGAGCCGTTGACGGCGGGCTTCGAGGGCATGCCGGCCGAGCACGCCGGCAAGGGGTCGTTCAGCTTCCGGGTGGCGTTCAGCGACGGGATCAATATCAGCTACAAGACGGTGCGCGACGCGTCGTTCCGGGTGACCGGCGGCGACGTCACGGCCGCGCGCCGGGTCGACAAGCGCCGCGACCTGTGGAAGATCACCATCGAGCCGGACTCGCACGAGGCGGTGAGCGTCCGGCTGCCGGAGACGACCGACTGCGATGCGAGCGGGGCGATCTGCACCAGCGACGGCAGGCCGCTGTCCCATTCGCTGTCGGCGACGGTGGCCGGCCCGGTGGGCATCGCGGTGGCCGACGCGCGGGTGGATGAAGGCGACGGCGTGGCGCTGGCGTTCGCGGTGACGCTGAGCCGCGCGGCGAGCGCCGCGCTGACGGTGGACTACGCGACGGCGGACGGCAGCGCGCATGCGGGCGACGACTACACGGCGGCGAGCGGGACGCTGAGCTTCGCGGCAGGCGAGCGGTCGAAGACGATCGAGACTTTCAGCGACTCTATCAAGGACGACTACTTTGAGGCGATTCAACCTGACGGCCGCGCTGTGCCGGAGCAGTACGCCGAGACCCGTCAGTCGGTCTACATCTGTCGGGCCTGGTCGGTCGGTGCTCCCGCGCCTCAGCGCGCACCGTCACGCACCAATCCGCACGTGGTGGCGTACTGTCGGACGCATCTCGGGAAGCCCTTCTGAGATTGCGACTCGAACTCGGTGGTTACGTGTCCGGCCCTTTCCGCGTCATGGTATAGTCGACCTGAGATGCGAGACATTGACGGAATCGAAGAGGTGGTCGCGAAGTTGAAGCCGCATTTTGCTACCATTGGAGCCTCTTGCAAAACCCTTGGTCGGCCGGGTTTTCCTACCCGAGGCAGAGGGAACGGACGGTCAGCGGGGTGGGACGCAGCGTTCGTAGGATTAGGATAGCAGCCGTCACCGGCGCCGGGGAACCGGAGACACGGGGTCTCAAGGGACCTCTGGGACCTCCCGGTCGGTTATGAGGGCGAGCGCGCGCGACGAGACGTGGCGCATTTCCCTCACGACCCGTTCCAGTTCGCGGTTGTTCTCGAGCCACTCCTGGTAGAGGGCGAGTTCGTCTTCGGAGAGCAGCAGGCTGACCGTTTTTCCGCGCACCTTGTGTGTCCAGTAGCGGTACGGGCCGTGACGCGCGTCCGGGTCGCGGTGGCAGCGGCAGGCAGGCTTCCCGCACGTGAGACGGCGGGTCTGGATACTGCCCTGGCGGACAAACCCGAGCGTTTGCAACTCCGCCTTGAGCGCATCGTATTGTTCGCTGTACCGGCGCATCGGGTTCCGGCGGCCCATCGGTTCCCTCCTTGACCTCACTCCTACACTACTATATATAGTAGGCGCTGGGAGCAGTCAAGCCATGCAGAACCTGCGCGCCTCGTTCGCCGCCTACTGGGAGTCAATCCAACAGGGCCTGTTTCCCCGGTTGGAGCAGGTGTTGGGTTCGCTGACCGAGAAACAGCAGCAGTTGGTGCAGACCCTCGAGGTGATCCGTATCGAGCAGATGATTCCCTCGCGCTTGCGGATGCCGGGCCGCCCCCGCAAGGACCGCGCGGCGGTGGCGCGCGCCTTCGTCGCCAAGGCGGTCTACGACATGCCGACCACGCGCCTGCTGCTGGACCGGTTGGCCACCGACGTGGTGCTGCGCCGCATCTGCGGCTGGGAGCGGCGGCGCGAGATGCCAAGCGAGTCGGTCTTCTCTCGCGCCTTCGCCGAATTCGCCCACTCCCAGTTGCCCCAGCGCGTGCATGAAGCGTTGCTCCGGAAGACGCACGGCGACCGTTTGGTGGGCCATCTGTCCCGAGACTCGACGGCCATCGAGGGGCGCGAGAAGCCGGCCGCGAAGGAGAAGTCGCCTCCGCCGCCCAAGCGCAAGCGGGGGCGGCCGAAGAAGGGTGAAGAACGGCCCAAGACACGCAAACGCCTCGACCGGCAACCGAGCATGACCCTGCAGGAGATGCTCGACGACCTGCCGGCCGAGTGCAGTGTGGGCACGAAGAAGAACAGCAAGGGCTACAGGGACACCTGGGTCGGCTACAAGTTGCACATCGACGTGGCCGACGGCCAGATTCCGGTCAGTTGCATCCTGACGTCCGCCTCGCTGCACGACAGCCAGGCCGCCGTTCCACTGGCCACCCTGTCGGCCCAGCGGGTGGACAATCTGTATGACCTGATGGATGCCGCCTACGACGCGGTGCAGATCCGCGAGCACAGCCGCGCACTCGGCCACGTCCCGCTGATCGATATCAACCCCCGCCGTGACACTGCGCTGGCCGAAGAACTGCAGACCGAAGCCCGGCGCCTGAAGCGTCTCGGCTTGCAGCTTCCCGAACAGGTTCGGTACAACGAACGCACGGCGGGTGAGCGCGTCAATGGCCGACTCAAGGACGAGTTCGGCGGGCGCCACGTCCGAGTCCGCGGCAACGCGAAGGTGATGTGCCACTGCCTGTTCGGCGTGCTGGCGCTCACCGCCGACCAGCTCCTGCGGCTGGTGACGTAAACCAACGCCTCGCCGGCCAACGCGCATCCCCTTCCGGTCGCCCGACAGGCGTCAGTCACCAACCGGTGTCTCCAACGCCCGGTGGGAAAACCCTCGAACTCCCTGATTTCCGCCTCTTGGGTCGCCGCCGGTCCTCCCGCCCCGCATTCTCGGTCGGGATCCAGGCAAAACGATGTTCACCAGAAGAACTTGTGCTCCGAGCCGAGCTACGCCAAGAGTTTTGCAAGCGGCTCATTGAACAGCATTTTGAGCATGAGAACCGTATTTTCGTCGGTCTAATCTCTTCGGCTCACGACACCCTTGGCCGCGTTCTTAAGTGTCATTTACTCATCGAACACTATCTGGATCGGTTTCTGGTTGCGCATTTTAAAATCGACAGTTTCGACGACGTTCGTCTGTCGTTCGCCCAGAAAGCAGCACTCCTTCCTAGTGGGGAGACGGCGGCAGCTTTCGTCAAGCCGGGCATTTTGCGGTTGAACAGAATCCGAAATCGGTTCAGCCATTTGCTTGGGGCTGAGCTGTCGGTCCAAGATCTGGGTCCGATTTGTACTGTATTGGACACTGCTAGACCCGGGGTCGCCTTCGAGAGCCCGGTGGAAGCCATCGAGGCCTTCACGACGGTGGCATGCACCTTTCTAATCGTCGCGCCCCCGGCACTGCAACAGATCTTCGCCGAAGTGTTTTCATCCGTTCACGTCCGCTCCGACGCGCCGGAGTAAGGGTTCACTAGTCGTCACGCTTCGACGGCTGGCGCAATCCGCATCGCGTCACGGGCGAGACTGGTGGCTGTCGCCTCGTCTACGGTTCGGAACAAGATATTAACAGGGTCATTGGTTGCCTGACAGCAGACAGGTGATTGCCGGCCTGATTTCCTCATATTTCGGCATGCTACGAGGTCAGGATACTTATTTCCAGGTTAATAACGTGGATTATCATGGCGCCCGATCCGCACGCCACACCCCCGGCATGATCGGTTCTTCGCGTTAACGCGGATTCCGTCCCACGAGTCGAACGTAAACAAGGGCGGGGCTGGGACAATGGCAATGTGGTTATTAAGCTGGAAATAAGTATCCTGACCTCGCAGTATGCCGAAATATGAGGAAATCGGGCCGAAATTACCTGTCTGATGTCAGGCAACCAATGACCCTATTAATACTACCGAGCTTTAGGTTGTCATACGTGCCACCCTCTGACTGTACGATGGTAGTTCCGAGCAGGTACTCAATGGTCAACGAAACATCGGAACATCTGGCGTTGCAGACGACCTCGAGGACGTAGCCGGACGGCGTGGCGAACAAGTTTCCAAGTTCGATACAGGTCGGCGGTTGAAGCCCGAGCACACTACCCGGCCGCTGGGGTTTCTGTTGCCGTGCTCCGTACCACCGACCGGCCCAGGACAAGAGCCACCGGAGGCCGACAATCAGGAGCGCCGCCACAAGACTCCCGACGACTCCGAGGACCAACGATTCCTGCCACGTCATCGGCGCGTTGAGCGGCGCGGCGCGTCACGCCGGATGGCCATTGCACGGCAAACGATCTGTCGATCCACCCTCACGCGTTGCCACGATATTCGCCCCCGCCTTCTCGGTGCCTCGATTGCGCGCGCAGGCGGCGGACGGTGCCAAGCAGTCACGCCAGGAGACCCCGGGCAGGGATCACAAGTCCAGCACCAGGGAACACGATCCCGATAATCCACTACACACGTCGCAGTTCGAGCGCCGGCGGATGCGCTTTGGTTGCCACCATGTTGGCATCAACGCCTGGGGTATCGTGCTCAGCGGCCCGACGCACACCTTCGTGATGGCGTCGACGTGGTCAGGTCGATGCCTACCGCCGTCAACTCGCGAGCAAGCTCAGCTCGTGGGTATGGAGCACGTGATCAGGTTACCACGGCGACTGCGCCCGAGCCGAATGGCAACCTCGATACGTCCCGACAGCCAGACGGCAACGGCCGCCGTCCACGTCCGCGAACCGCCTATGTCGACGCCCACTACCGGATGGCCGAGACGTGGCGGGGCCGGCCGGCTGAATACGCGCTGTAGCTCCGCAACCCGGAACAAGGGCGCGCCGGCACCGTCCCCGTCCGGCCCGAGGTTAAGACGACGGGCAGCGAAGGACGAGGCGGCCACCGGGTCGGTTCGCGCGGCCTCGACTTCGCGCCGGATGCCCTCGTGGAATTCGCCGGCCTGGTTTGCTGTTGCCGAGCGCGAGGAACCGACAGAAACTGGACTCGGGTCAACCGCAAGATGTTGTGGTCGCCGGCGGCATCGTCAAGCCAACAGCGTGCGCGTGTGCTCACCGACGTCAAGGCGCGTCGCTTCGCTCCGCCCCCGCTCCGCGGGGCTGACGGCCTTGACGCCGGGCTCGTCCAGACTGGCTCTTGCCGACGATGCTCACTCATACACCCCGTACATGTTGTGGTCGACTGTCCTGTCCAGAATGACGCTCTTTCGGGCGACCGTTGACAGTTTGCCGCTTGCCAGACGTCCGTGTCGAGCGGGTCTTGGTCGGCTGCCTCCGGGTCGGCCGCGTAGACGATGCCACGCTCCAGTCCGTCATCGCCGAGCGGCAAAGCACCTCGAAGGGATGCAAGGCATCGGCCGGCCGGCTGCCCGTGGCGAGGTAGCGACCGACGTCGTGTAGCTTTCCCGCCTGCGACGTCGGCCACTCCCCGACGCGGATCGCGACCACCAGATCCACATCGTCTGGCCATGCGCCGCGAGCGCCAGTAGTCCGAAGCACCGAGCGGGTCCGCATCGCTTCGATGCGCGCGCCAAGATGAGAGGAACGTTGCCGGAACCGCTGTCCAAGTTTCCGGGACTGCGGAGACCGCGCCGACTTACGCGGCCCGTCAGCCGGGCGGATGCCGAGCAAGGGCAGGATACGGCCGGTAGCTTCGGCGGCTGCCGCCTGTGTCGGCCCGACCAACAGAACCGAGCGACGACTATCCCCGGCGAGTACGCACGCGCAGACGGCCAGCGCCAGCGACTGACAACCGTTTCCCGGCGCGGCACACACGACCGAGCGCGGCTGATCGCGTATGTCTTGCAACGCCGACCGCTGCCATTCCCGAGGTTTCTAGATAATCGCGGCCAATTGTTCGGGCACCGTCTGGCTCAAGTATATGTGACAGAACAGTAGGACGGTCCTGCGGGGGATTGCCGGAGGGCAGCGGGTCCCATGCCGCCCCGTATCATTTGATCCCCCTGGCGCTTGCGAGGTTTGGGAGGTTGACCGTGAAGGACGACGGGCCGACCGACAGGGAAACCATCGGCCGGCCCGTGACGCGCCTTGAGAGGGGCGCAATCGTAGCCGTCGCAGCTATCGCCACCGCAAGGCGTTGTGCATCCAATCGAAATCCGGTTCGACCTTGCGAATGGCTGCCTCGAAGCGCCGACACTCGGCACAGCTTGAAGGCGTGCGACGGCACCAGCAGTTGGCGAGCAGCCGTCGCATGTCATCGACGGACCGCGGCCGGGCGGCCGTCATCGTCGTCCATCCACGGACACTTGTCCGCCACACCGCCCGCACTCGAAGCGGTTCGAGCACGGCTTCCTTTCGCCGCCTGCGGTCAACTTCTCGTATCCCACCAACACCGATTCCGTTCCGTCAGTCTGCGCTTGCTCTGTCGTCATGGCTTCACTCTATCAGATTGCCGGTCGCTCCGACCGGGTTACTGCCCCGGTCGCTCCGACCGGGCTACTTCCCGGTCGCTCCGACCGGCCCCCGTTGAACTGGAATCCTCGCTGCCTGCGTTCCGGGTGCAGCACCGCGAGCCGCTTCGTCTTGGTCAGCTTGCTTAGGACACCGGTCGAAACTAGCTGGTTATCTCCTTGCGTCGGCGGCTCATTCTCGGCGCGATGGGGTTCCTGGCAGCGATGCGCCCGGATCTCCTGGCGCCGAATACGCCCCATGCGGGAATCGCCGTGTACCGCGTGGCATCGACGAACTTGGTAACTTTATATCGATCAAAGTCCTTACGGGTTCGGCCGGCAGCGTCAGGACGAATACGTGCTGGTCAGGTTCAGCGCCGCCGAGCTTGCCGTCAGTCCGCCCTTGCTCCGGTGGTAGTCGCACCGCATCCACGCGCCGTCTTCCAGCACAGTAGCGCATCGCCGAACCGCGTCCGGCGAAAGACGCGGTTCATGATTGCAATCTGGCGCTGGGCGCGCGGACCCGGAAGCCGTTCGACTAGGATGCGATGAACCGCCTGCACGAGAAAGGCGGATGACTGAGCTGCACGGATTCTCGGTACGACCCGCCCTACGCCGTCCCGACCCCGGACCGTGGACCACACGAGGACATGGTCTAACTAACGCAACCATAGAGAAGCGCCGCCCTATAGCGACCTGTAATAGTCGCGGATCTTCCCGGCCATCAGAACCCTGCGCCCCTTCAGGAATCCGTCGTAGTCGCAGACTTCGGCCTCTTCCATGCCGTGAGGTATGCAGTGAGCCAACAGATTCGTGCGCAACTCGTCGCCATCGGTGATGCCGCCGTATCGGGGCTCGCCATTCTCGCATTGACGCCACAGCGCACCGAAATACGCCGTAGGCGGGTCATCGCCGATGGCGATATTGATCTCGGCCTGCATCACGACATAGTTCGCGATCTGGTTGTAGCGGCTACGCCCCAGACCGTTCTGCTTCAGGTAGTTCCGCGGAAAGACGTGGTGAACATGCGAGGTGCCCTCGAGCAGGGTCTGCACCGTGTGGCCGTTCGACAGAAACCCCTTGTCGTTTGCCTTGACCTGACTCGCCAGAAACACATTGAAGTAGGGGCTGCTGGCCACCGAGGTATCCATCTGCTGGGGAAGGCCTGCGTCCCAGAACGCATCCGACAACTCCGCCTGCTCCACCGCGTCCAGGTAGTCCTGCGCGTTCTGTTCGGCAACGTTGCGGATGTCCACGCCGAACGCGGTCTCGGGCGAGCCCGTGTACCTGCCGGTCAGCACTGACATGACGAACCAGCGCCGCACCAGCATCTCGATTTGCACCGGCTTCGTGTGCCGCGCGCGCAATGTCAGATACAGGATATAAGCGAAATTGACGGTGTTCTGCGACCGGATCATGGACGCGTCCACGAACCCCGCCGAGCGCAGGATCATGACGAAGCGCTTGAAGTCAGTCTCGTTCATGAAGCGCAGGACCGCCGCCTCGAGCCTGCGGAACGACTCCTCGGCGATGACCTCCTCGAACTCGCGGGTCTCGAAGTTCCGGCCGGAGAGCAGGGCCACCAGGTCGTCTAGGCGTCCGCGCCCGAACTCCGAAGTGAAGGCCACCCGAAGCATGTCGGTGTAGGATGGATCGTACAGGTCCTCCTTCTCGTGCTTCAGCCATTCCATGGCCTGAAAATACTTCGTGCCGACAAACTCGCTGTCGCTCGCCAGATCGGCATACGCTTCCGGCGCGACAGCGAGATGGCAGAAGTAGTCGATGCACTTGCGGAGCTGGTGACCGTTATATCTTTCGTTCGCAGCCATCTTCGACATGGCGAAGTCGGCCGCATTCAGCGGAACACCCTGTGAGTTGATGCGGACAAATATCTCCGATACAGTCTCGACATCCAAATCGGCATTGAGTTCGATGAGGCCGAGCGAATTGTTCAGGATGCCTCGAAGTCGTTCAATACGTTCGTATATCTCGTCCCTGTTCGTTTCCGCGTTGCCCTCGCAATAGGCATCGACCACCCGAAGCAGTTTTGTGCCGGGCGCGAACAGGGAGGCGATGTCGGCGAGCCATGCCCGATCTCGACGGATTGCGGGGTTCGCAACCTCGAACCGCTCCTCGCCGGGATGGAACGCGATCGTGATGCGCACCTTCATGCAGTTCTTGTTGACAATCGAGCGCCCGAGCATGGCTGCCAGAAGCGCCGTGACACGCTGCTGGCCGTCGATGAGAATACGTTTGCCCTTCGACTCCGTTCCATCCTTCAATCGGACCGACGGGTTGCGCCACGCGATGAGGTAGCCAACCGGGTAGCCGAAATAGAGCGAGTCGATGAAATCGCGCACCTTCGCCCCATTCCACACGAACGGGCGCTGGATCTCGGGGATCGCAATCTCGTCGGACGCGATCCAGGTGAGCAGGGTCTGGAAAGGATGTTGATTGACCGAATAGCGCTGAATAGTCATGGCTTCTCCCGATGTGCGATGTCCCCGGAGCCCTCGCTAGGCCAGGATCATGCACCAAGGGGCCCGATCCAGGTAGAGACACAGGAGCCTCCGCGCGGTAAAAGTGCAGTGTTAACAGGCGTTTTCACCACTACGGAGGCCCCTGCCTGACGACCGACAATGTACTACAGACTGTTCTGTTTCCGGATCTGTTCGACAAGCCGCTGGTCGCCAAGTTCAACCAGGAGCAGGCAAGCTCCGACGGCGGGGCGGTCCTGCTCAAGGCGGCCGAGCGCGTGTACGGGTTGGTCAAGGCGTTCGCCCGGCGCCTGAGCGACAAGCGCGCGCCGGAGAAGATTCGGCACGCTCGCGGACCTGATCGGCCAACGCATCTTCGGCATCGCGTGCGGTCATCCCGACTGCAACGATGCCGAGCACCTCGCCGACGACCCCATCCACAAGTTGCTGCTCGGCCGCGACCCGGCGGCGGGCGAGTCACTGGCCTCGCAGCCGACGCTGTCGCCGTTCGAGAACGCGGCCGGCCGCGGCGCGCTCTACGACATGGGGTGCGAGTTGGCGGCGCGCGTGGTAGGTCCCCGTGAGCAGTTGTGCCCTGATGGTTGGCCAGTGCTCCCGCAGGTAGGTCGCGGTGTCGTCGATGGTCAGTCCGTCGACGCCGGGACCACCCTTGTTCCTACGGACGCGTTTCCACGCTTTTTCGAGATTGCTTCGGTCGCACACCTCCTCCATGAGCTGGTCTTCGGCAGCCGGGCGGTCGGTGGTTCGCTTCGCCGTGGGTGGTTCGGTCCCTGGGCGGTCGGCGGCCAGGGGTTCACCCCGCCGGGCCGGCGCCAAGGCCAGACGCTGTTGCGTGTACTGGATTGTCTGCCGCGGTCCACTCATGAGTCGCGAGTCCTACTGGCCACTCCCAATCGTTCGGGCCTTCGGCGAGTCGCTACGGCCGTGCGGTCCCTGGCTGTTTCTGCCCTTGTCGGGTCAGTGTCTCGACCGAGCGGGCCGGCGGGCTCGTCTACATTGCCCTCTGCTGACTTCTGCGCCCCGTTCGGGTCATCTCACGACTCCCTCAGTCCCGTACACGGGACAGGACGCAGATCTCCCGGGGTAAGTCTGACCGCCTTCACCGCAGCCCTGCCGGATCTACAGCCGTGGCCCTTGATGGATGTGGACTTCGCGATTAGTCGCCCGCTCGTCCGACCACGGATGCCTCGTATCCGATTCCTGTTCGTCAGGTCGCGGCTTTGCTTCACGCTTCCTCCAGACCCCGCCTCGCGGCGGCGCCCTTGCGCTTCGCTAGCACTTCGCCTCCATCAGGCTGTGCAGAGGACTCGCACTTCCAAGCTGCCAAACATGCCCGGCACACGACTAAACCGCTCCGCGGTAGACGGCGGATCGACCCGCCGCCGGTGAGACGTCCGGCCAGATCGTCGAGCCCGCAGAGACCGCGATCAAGCTCTCGATCAATGAGACGGTGAATCCGCCGCCGGCCCGGTCGAGTCGTGCTACGATTTTCCTCAGGGCTGCGAGACGACCGGCAACAGGAACGGGTGTGGAGGTGTCATGGGCATTACGTTTTCGGAAACCGAGATCCAAGCGCTGTTCGGCCACGAAGCGGCGGAAGACGAAGACCCCCAACGACTACGCACTTACTATTTCAAGAGTTCTACATACGATCACATCGCGACAGATCTACCATTGAGGATCCTGGTCGGCCACAAGGGCATTGGTAAATCGGCGCTCTTTCAGATTGCAATGGCAGAAGATCGCGACGCAAAGAGAATAGCAATTTTAGTCAGACCGGACGATATCGCTGACCTCGGAACGGATACGACGGATTTTCTTCGAACTATTCGCTCTTGGAAGACGGGTCTAGTCAGGATAATTGCGTCGAAGGTGCTCAATTCGTTCGGCGCTCTTGGGGACGAGGAGAACCAGAAGTTGAAGCGCGTTAGTGGCGGACTTCTGGAATTCATACGTCATGCGTTCGCGGAGACCACAAAAGTGGACTTGCAGGCGGCGGACCAGGTGGTGGTTGATAATTTCTTAAAGGGCAGTAGTAGTCTGACGGTCTACGTGGACGATCTCGACAGGGGCTGGGAGGGAAGAGGCCAAGACGTAATGCGTATCTCCGCTTTGTTGAATGCCATACGAGATCTGGCTAACGAAAATCGTGGCGTACGATTCCGAGTGAGCCTTCGGTCCGACGTGTATTATTTGGTGCGCACGTCTGACGAATCCACAGACAAGGTGGAGGGTTCCGTGATTTGGCAGAAATGGACAAATCATGAAATATTGGTGCTTCTCATTAAGAGAATCGAGACCTTTTTTGGGCGGGCCGTCGATGAACGACGGCTCTTGCAGACCCCGCAACCTGACTTAGCGAACTATTTGGATCCGGTGATGGAGAGATTTTTTGATGGCGTTGGGCACTGGCGCCACGCGCCCACGTATCGGGTTCTTATGTCTCTCATCCGAAAGCGACCGAGGGACCTCGTAAAGCTGTGTACATTGGCGGCGCGGGACGCCAGAGATCGCGCCCAGACTTTGATTCGGACGAGGAACTTCACGGAGATCTTCTCAGAGTATTCACAGGGACGAGTGCAGGATACAATAAACGAATTCCGATCGGAGTTGCCCGAGATAGAACGGTTGTTATTGAACATGAAACCCACGAAACTAGAGCGGCGAACGAGGGATAATTACGTATACGACACGGCCGGCTTGTTGAAGAAACTTGAGAACATCAAGCAGTCCGGAGAGTTCAATTCTGTCAATCGAGGAATAGCGAGTACTAAGGAGCTTGCGGCGTTCCTGTATAAAATTAACTTCATAACCGCGCGGAAGGACATGAAGGACGGGCGAATAGAGAGAAGGTACTTTGAAGAGAATCGATATCTGTCGCACGAGTTCGCCGACTTCGGATTCGCGTGGGAAATACACCCCGCATATCGATGGGCGCTACAGCCAAGTGGGATACAGGAAGTCTTCAGGACGTTGGAATTGGGTAAGGAGTGATTGCTGGCCTGCACAGGGGGTGGGCAACGCGGCGCCCGGCGGCTTGACGCCGGAGCCGATGTCGTGTCTGGCTGGTGATATGGAGCCTCGTCTTCCTGCACGGGGCGCGAAGGCGTTCGCCTTTCGAGGTCGAAGAACACGGTACGGGTGCTACGCGGCGCTCGGGTCCAGGACTCGCATGCCGCCGGCCGCCGAAAGTCGGCTTCCCTGCACTTCGTCACACGGCCGCGACGCGTCCTGGTGCACCGGGCGCTGATCCTCGTCGGTCGTCGGGGGGTAAGGCGCCTGCGGATTCCGCTGATCGCGGCCGAGCGCCAGCGCGAGACGAGGATGGCCGCACGCTCTTTTTAGCCCCCTGAGCCTCTTGCAAAACCCTTGGTCGGCCGGGTTTTCCTACCCGAGGCAGAGGGAACGGACGGTCAGCGGGGTGGGACGCAGCGTTCGTAGGATTAGGATAGCAGCCGTCACCGGCGCCGGGGAACCGGAGACACGGGGTCTCAAGGGACCTCTGGGACCTCCCGGTCGGTTATGAGGGCGAGCGCGCGCGACGAGACGTGGCGCATTTCCCTCACGACCCGTTCCAGTTCGCGGTTGTTCTCGAGCCACTCCTGGTAGAGGGCGAGTTCGTCTTCGGAGAGCAGCAGGCTGACCGTTTTTCCGCGCACCTTGTGTGTCCAGTAGCGGTACGGGCCGTGACGCGCGTCCGGGTCGCGGTGGCAGCGGCAGGCAGGCTTCCCGCACGTGAGACGGCGGGTCTGGATACTGCCCTGGCGGACAAACCCGAGCGTTTGCAACTCCGCCTTGAGCGCATCGTATTGTTCGCTGTACCGGCGCATCGGGTTCCGGCGGCCCATCGGTTCCCTCCTTGACCTCACTCCTACACTACTATATATAGTAGGCGCTGGGAGCAGTCAAGCCATGCAGAACCTGCGCGCCTCGTTCGCCGCCTACTGGGAGTCAATCCAACAGGGCCTGTTTCCCCGGTTGGAGCAGGTGTTGGGTTCGCTGACCGAGAAACAGCAGCAGTTGGTGCAGACCCTCGAGGTGATCCGTATCGAGCAGATGATTCCCTCGCGCTTGCGGATGCCGGGCCGCCCCCGCAAGGACCGCGCGGCGGTGGCGCGCGCCTTCGTCGCCAAGGCGGTCTACGACATGCCGACCACGCGCCTGCTGCTGGACCGGTTGGCCACCGACGTGGTGCTGCGCCGCATCTGCGGCTGGGAGCGGCGGCGCGAGATGCCAAGCGAGTCGGTCTTCTCTCGCGCCTTCGCCGAATTCGCCCACTCCCAGTTGCCCCAGCGCGTGCATGAAGCGTTGCTCCGGAAGACGCACGGCGACCGTTTGGTGGGCCATCTGTCCCGAGACTCGACGGCCATCGAGGGGCGCGAGAAGCCGGCCGCGAAGGAGAAGTCGCCTCCGCCGCCCAAGCGCAAGCGGGGGCGGCCGAAGAAGGGTGAAGAACGGCCCAAGACACGCAAACGCCTCGACCGGCAACCGAGCATGACCCTGCAGGAGATGCTCGACGACCTGCCGGCCGAGTGCAGTGTGGGCACGAAGAAGAACAGCAAGGGCTACAGGGACACCTGGGTCGGCTACAAGTTGCACATCGACGTGGCCGACGGCCAGATTCCGGTCAGTTGCATCCTGACGTCCGCCTCGCTGCACGACAGCCAGGCCGCCGTTCCACTGGCCACCCTGTCGGCCCAGCGGGTGGACAATCTGTATGACCTGATGGATGCCGCCTACGACGCGGTGCAGATCCGCGAGCACAGCCGCGCACTCGGCCACGTCCCGCTGATCGATATCAACCCCCGCCGTGACACTGCGCTGGCCGAAGAACTGCAGACCGAAGCCCGGCGCCTGAAGCGTCTCGGCTTGCAGCTTCCCGAACAGGTTCGGTACAACGAACGCACGGCGGGTGAGCGCGTCAATGGCCGACTCAAGGACGAGTTCGGCGGGCGCCACGTCCGAGTCCGCGGCAACGCGAAGGTGATGTGCCACTGCCTGTTCGGCGTGCTGGCGCTCACCGCCGACCAGCTCCTGCGGCTGGTGACGTAAACCAACGCCTCGCCGGCCAACGCGCATCCCCTTCCGGTCGCCCGACAGGCGTCAGTCACCAACCGGTGTCTCCAACGCCCGGTGGGAAAACCCTCGAACTCCCTGATTTCCGCCTCTTGGGTCGCCGCCGGTCCTCCCGCCCCGCATTCTCGGTCGGGATCCAGGCAAAACGATGTTCACCAGAAGAACTTGTGCTCCGAGCCGAGCTACGCCAAGAGTTTTGCAAGCGGCTCCCCTTTTAAACATTACCGATAATCGACGCAAATAATAACGAAGTTGACCCGCGACGTCGAAGTCTCCGAGCGCCGACGAGGCTCGTCTCTACGAGTGTCGTGTTTGGCGCGGGTTCCGTCTGGGGCACTGATGCCGTGCCGCAGTAGGCACCGGGCATACGTGCGTCGGCTTGCCCGCACCCAGGGACAAAGTCTGCTGCTGTGGAGCTTGGGACCGCTTACCCAGCGAGCGCACCGTCAGTCCGATATCGCGCAGCATGTCGGACAGGGGGCGGACGCCGCGTGCGTCCCGGACCGCGTTCTGGATCGGGGTCATCACGCCCAGGCGCAGGTGCGCCTGCCGGCGCGCCTGTGCCGCGCTCTCGGCAGGACGGTTCGTCGCGCCGGGTGTGCGCGATGGCCGCAGTCCGGCGATTTCGTGTCTCATCCGTGTAAGGTACCCGCCGGGCCATGACCGACGCTGAACCCGCCCCCGCCGATTCCCTCGAAGTCCGCTCGCGCCTCGTCGAGGCCCTCAAGTTGGATCTGGTCGGCCCCTGGGCGGGCCATGAGCTCGGCGCCGAGCAGTTGCCAGGCCGCGAACGCCCGTCGAACTGGTACGTCGCCGGCTTCCTGATCCCGACCGGGACGGCCCCCGACCGGAGCGCCGATGCCGACGAGGACGACGACCTCGACACCGTGCCCGAGTCGGCCGGTCTGGCCGAGGAGTCGAACGACGAGCGCAAGGCGGCGCGCAAGGCGTTTTTCCCATTGTCGATCGGCCTGAGCTTTCTCGTGTCCGAGGCGTGCCGCGAACTGGCCGTCATGGTGCGCTGGGGCGACTACGCACCGGCGGATATAGAGGGAGCGGACGGCAGCAAGACGTCCGTCTGGTGGCGCACTCCGCAGGAGGAGGCGCTGTCGATCCTGCTGGGCGGCAGCGCGGGACCGGTCGTGCGCGACGTCCCCGGCTCCGACGGCCTGCAGATTCACGTCGCCGAACGCCCGCTCGACGCGGCGGGGTTGACCGGGACGGATCTAGCCGCCGGCACGCGTTCGGTGTCCTGCTTTCTCGTCAACCGGCGCAGGCCGGACGAGGCCCAGCCCGACCGTGCTTACGCCTTCCAGGCCGAGATCGAGGTGCGCACCGACGAGGGCTTCGTGCCGCGCCCGGACCTGCGCGGGGCGGACGGCGGTGATTGGGACGATCGGGTCGCGGACCTCCACTACGCCGATACGCCGGAGTACGCCACCGGGCACGGCGTGTCGGCCGAGTGGGAGCTCGTCGACGGCGAGTGCCGGTCGATCCGCACGGCGTGGGTCGGGACGGCTGAGGTAGAGAAGACGGCGACGGCGGATGTACCCGGCGTCGAGTTGTCGATGGAGGCGCTGGGCCGGCTGGACGACGGAACCGCGACGCAGCAGGCGCTCGGTCCCCTCGTGGTGCAGTACCGCGAATGGATCGAGGCCCGCCGGCAGGAGGTCGCCGCCGATCCGGGGCAGGGCGACCGGCGGGATACGGCCGAGCAGTTGCTTCACTATGCGGGGATTGCCGCCGAACGCATGGCGCGTGGCGTGGCGCTGCTCGGTGAGGACGCGGACTTGCTGGACGCCTTCCGGGTGGCGAACCGGGCGGTGGCGCGCGCCCTGCGCCAGCGCCTGGGCGAGAAGGTCGGGTCGGAGGGGCCGCGCTGGCGTCCGTTCCAGCTCGCGTTCCTGCTGCTGAACCTGCCCGGCCTCGCCGATCCGCACGACGTGCACCGCGAGACGGTGGACCTGCTGTTCTTCCCGACCGGCGGCGGGAAGACCGAGGCGTACCTGGGGCTGGCCGCCGTCGCGATGGTGCTCCGGCGCCTGCGGCATCCTGGCGACGACGGGCTGGCCGGCGCCGGGGTCAGCGTCATCATGCGCTACACGTTGCGCCTGCTGACCCTCGATCAGCTCGCGCGGGCCGCCGGCCTGATCTGTGCGCTGGAGATCGAACGGACGGAAGCAGGCGGGCGCTACGGAACGTGGCCGTTCGAGATCGGTCTGTGGGTGGGGAAGGCGGCCACGCCGAACATCCTGGGAGGCAAGGGGGACGGCCGGCCGGATTCTGCGCGCGCGAAGGTCACGGCGTTCAAGCGCAATCCGGACCGGAACCCGTCTCCGATCCCGCTCGAGAATTGCCCGTGGTGCCAGACACGCTTCGAGCCCGAGTCGTTCACGCTCTTGCCGGACGCCGATGGCCCGCGTGAGTTGCGCATCGTCTGCTCGGACTTCGAGTGCGAGTTCAGCGGAGACCGCCCGCTGCCGGTCGTCGGCGTGGACGAGCCTATCTACCGGCGGCTGCCGGCGTTTCTGATCGCGACGGTGGACAAGTTCGCCTCGCTGCCGTGGGTGGGGCAGGCTGGCGCGCTACTCGGCGGGGCCGACCGCTTCGATCGGGAGGGCTTCTACGGCGCCGCCGAACCCGGAATGGGGATGTACCTGGAGGTACCGCTCCCGCCGCCGGACCTGATCATCCAGGATGAACTGCACCTGATCGCCGGCCCGCTCGGCACGATGGCCGGTCTCTACGAGACGGCGATCGAGGCGCTGTCGGTGCGCGAGGTGGACGGGCGGACGATCAAGCCGAAGATCGTCGCCTCGACCGCCACCGCGCGGCGGGCTCAGGATCAGGTTCAGGCGCTGTTCGCACGGCCGACGACGCAGGTGTTCCCGCCGCCCGGGCCGGATCGGCGCGACACGTTCTTCGCCCGCACCGTGTTGCCGTCGGAGACGCCCGCGCGGCTCTACGTCGGCATCGCCTCGCAGGGCCGCAACCCGAAGGTGCTGATGCGCCGCGTGCTGCTGGCGCTGATGGGCGCGGCGGCGCACGCTTGGCACGAGTCTGGCGGCGACGGGAATCCGCAGAATCCGGCCGATCCCTACATGACGACGCTCGCCTACTTCAACAGCCTGCGGGAGCTGGGCGGTGCGCGGCGAATCCTGGAGGAGGAGGTCAGCACCACCATCACGCGCTACGGTGCGCGGCGGCGTATCGGTGAGTCGCGGCGGCTGTTCCGGGATCGCACCGCGTTCTCCGAGGTGCTGGAGCTCACCTCGCGCGTGTCGACCGACAAGGTGGCGGCGGCGCGGCGGCGGCTCGAATGCCCGTTCAACGATCGAGACAACCGCGTCGACTGCGCGCTGGCGACGAACATGATCTCGGTCGGCCTCGACATCCCGCGCCTGGGACTGATGCTGGTGCTTGGGCAGCCGAAGATGCACGCCGAGTACATCCAGGCGACGAGCCGCGTCGGACGGTCGGACGACCGTCCGGGGCTGGTCGTGACGCTGCTGAACATGCACAAGCCGCGGGACCGATCGCACTACGAGCGGTTCCGCCACTATCACGAGACCTTCTACCGCTCGGTCGAGCCGGCCAGCGTCACGCCGTTTTCGGCTCGCGCGCTCGACCGCGGGTTCGCCGGAGCCCTGGTGGCGCTGGCGCGTCACCTCGAACCGGCGCTGACGCCGCCGCGAGGAGTAGAGCGGATTGCCGACGTGCGGGCCGCCCTCGAATCGCGCTTGCTCGCCGCGTTCGTCGACCGGGTGGGTCAGCAGGCGTTCACCGAGGACGACGAGCGGGAGGAACAGATTCGCAGCGTGCAGGACCGAGTCGGGGATCTGCTCGACTCGTGGCGCCGGGTGCTCGACGACTACCACGGCGCCGGCGTGGAGATGCAGTACCAGCGCTACGAACTCCGGCAACCGAAGCCGCTGCTGCGGGAGATGCTGGAGGAACGGTTCGAGTCCGAGCATCACCGCAAGTTCCGCGCCAACCGCTCGCTGCGCGACGTCGAGCCGGAGGTCAACCTGTACCTGCACGACCTGCGTGCGCCCCGGCAATCGGAGGGTGCGTGAGGCAGAAGGCGCACGGACAGGTCCGCCGCAGCCAGGTCATCACCACCTACGGGCCGGGCGCCCTCATCGACCTGCCGCAGGAGTCGGCGATCGTCGCGGGTCTCGACGAATGGCCGCCAGCGCACAAGCTGGAAGAGATCGACGAGCCGCGGCTCGCGCGCAAGCTCCAGACGATCACCGGCATCGCCACGCCGCAACTGCTGGCGCCTCCGGCGGCGTCGTCCGATCCGGGGGCAACGCCGACCGGAATCGGTGCATGGCGCTTTCCGGAGTGGTTCATCGTGCAGGCGGCGGACGCGGGCGAGGGCACGTCGCACACGCGGTCCCGGCGTCTCGTACATCGGAAGGCGCTCGACCAGAAGCGCCGCTTCGAGGGCCGGGACGTGGTGGCCACGCGTTTCGTCCGCGGATGCCCGCGCGGGCACGTCGACGATCTCGACTGGCGCCGGTTCGTGCATCGTCCCGGCAACGAGTGCCCGCCGACCCGCCCGCTGTGGCTCGACGAGCAGGGAACGACCGGCGATCTGACGGACCTCGTCGTTCGCTGCGAATGTGGCGCGACACGCCGCCTGTCCGACGCGAGCATGATCGAGATCAACCCGCTCGGCACCTGTCGGGGAGCGCGGCCGTGGCTCGGGCGGGGCACGAACGAGGAGTGCAACCTGCCGAGCCGGCTTCTGGTGCGCACGGCGTCCAACGCCTGGTTCCCGCAGGTGTTGAGCGTGCTGTCCATCCCGGAGCGGGGTGCGGCGGTGGAGACAGCGGTACGGGAACTCTGGGACGATCTCCAGATCGTCAACGATGCCGCCGGTCTCGCCTTCATCAAGGGCAAGCCGAAGGTGGCCGCCGCGCTCGCGCCGTTTGACGACGAGGAGGTCCTCACGGCAATCGGCAACGCGAAGGGCAACAGCGCGGGAAGCGATCGTTCCGTAAAGGAGATCGAGCTCGAGGCGCTTCTGGCGGCGCCGGAGGGATTCGGCGACGACGTGCCGGTCAATCTGGATTTCCACGCGCGGCGGCTACCGGATGCCATGTGGCGCCGATCGGAGCGGGTCGTGGGCGTTGAGGCGGTCATCCAGCTTCACCGGCTTCGCGAAGTAATGGCGCTGTCCGGCTTCACCCGGTTCGAGGCGGTGACGCCCGACATCCACGGCGAGTACGAGACGGACGTCGAGCGTGCCGCCATCGCACTGGAACCGAGCTGGTTTCCCGCGGTTGAGAACCGGGGAGAAGGGTTGTTCCTGCGGCTGCGCACCGCGGCGGTCGATGCGTGGCTGGAGCGGCCGGCGGTCCGGGATCGGCTGGATGGCCTTGTCAGGGGGCACCAGCAGTGGGCGCAGCAGCGCAAGTCGGCCCGTCCGTTCCCGGGCGGACCCTACGTGCTGTTGCACACGCTGTCGCACCTGCTAATCCAGTCGCTCGCCATGCAGTGCGGCTATCCGGCCAGTTCCCTCCGGGAGCGGATCTACGCGGAAGAAGGCCGCTACGGCCTGCTCATCTACACCGGTAGTCCGGACGCGGAGGGGACGCTCGGCGGGCTCGTGCAACAGTCCCGACGCCTCGATGAGCACTTGGTCCGCGCGCTGGAAGCGGGCGGCCTTTGCTCGAACGACCCCACCTGCGCCGAGCATGCGCCGGGCAACAGCATGACCGACCGGTTTCTGCACGGCGCCGCGTGCCACGGCTGCGCCCTGGTTGCCGAGACCTCGTGCGAGATGCGCAACGACCACCTCGACCGCGCGCTCGTCGTGCCCGTGCTCGGCATGCCGCACGCCGCGTTCTTCGGGCCGGGTGGATGACCGAGGCACTGCTGGCGTTGCCGGCGCACCTGCGCAAGCGGCTGGAGCGTGCTCTCGATTCGGGAATGCTCACACCGCCCTATCGCCCGGCCGCGGTGGACGCGGCGGTCGGCGGCGCACCCGAGAGCGAGGCGGTGGCCAAGGCGCTCGATGAGTTGCATAGTCTCGGGGTCTCCGGCAGGGGTTGCGCGGCGTGGCTGCGCGGCTTCGATCAAGTCGCCAGTCGGCGCATGGCCCCCGACTTCGTCTGGTCCGGACCAGAGGTTGCCGGCTTGCACGCGCGCGACACGCGGCGCGTCTACGAGGAGCTGCTCGGATCGGCGTCCCGTTCGGCGTGGGTGACGACCTACGCCTTCTTCGACGGTCCGCGTGCCTTCGAGGTGCTGGCGCGGCGGATGGACGAGACCCCAGGGCTTGCCGTCACCCTGCTGCTGAACGTGCAGCGGAAGAAGGGTGACACGACCGACGCGGACCACCTCGTAAGCCGGTTCGCCGATCGCTTCTGGACGGAGGAGTGGCCGGGGGCGGCCCGTCCGCGCGTCTTCTACGACCCGCGCTCGCTCGATCTGAACGGTGGTGCCGGCGTTCTCCACGCGAAGGCGGTCGTGGTCGACGACGAGGCGGTCTTCGTGACGTCGGCGAACCTGACCGAGGCGGCGCTGGACCGGAATATAGAGATCGGCCTGCTCGTCCGCGACCGCACGCTGGCGGCGACGATGACCCGTCATTTCACAACGCTGATCGAGCAATCGCTGCTGCATCCGTTGCCAGGAGGATACTGATGCCGGAACACATGTTGCATCGGCTATCCAGATTCTGGTGTCCACCACAATGAGCGAGCGCCACGAACCGAAGGGGATCGGTGTCTTTCGGCAAGACGACCAACTGGTACTAGCCGAAGACTACGGTGAGCGGGGTTACGTTAGGATTGAAATTGACACTATAGACATAGCCGAGGTGCGGCGGCTGCTTAAGGTAAACGAGAAGAGGTTGATATCAACATGGACAACGTACGCCGACCAACGGGGTGGTGCCTATGCCTTGGTAGATCTGTGGCGACTGGCCTCCGCGATAAGGAGGTCCCGATCACGAGTGAACATTGACACACTCGGAAGAGTGTCCGATGCGTTTGAGTTGATGCACAGCCGCTACCAAGCGGAACTCATGGCTGACGCGGTGCTCTCTCACCCAGATGCGGTGGCATTTTGTGAGAGAACGATGAGGGACGAACGCGTCGGTGACTTTACGGTATGCGACAGGGAGTTTGAAATCAAGACGATACAGACACTAGGTATCGTAGAGCGCCGTCGGAATGGTTGGACAACTGCCCAGGTGACTGCGCGGAAGCTGGCAAGGGATCTCCGCCGCAAGGCAAAACAGAGCTTTCAGCAGATCGCCGCCATTGGGACGGTGGTGTGTGTCGTTTGGTGTGATTTTGTTGGCGTCGTGCTTGCCGATGAGCTGGCGGAATTCAGTATCGCAGTGCCTGATATCTTCGACGGACAGCGCTATGTGGTGGGCGCAAGAAACGAAGTTGGGAGGGACCTGTGGTTCGGGTTTCGAACTACGGTGGAATGGGGGAATGCGCTACTCAGTTTGGAGGCAAATCTCAATAGGCGGCGGTACGCGTCCTTGCCACTTGGAGACCCAGGCGTAAAGTTCACGACGAACGCGCAGGACTGGATGACGGCGGGAAGAGTGGTGAGAATAGACGGATCACGACAGCACGAAGACTGAAGGCATCCCGAGCGGTTACGGATCGGAGAACTGAATACAGAAAACAGGCGAGGTCCGGCTCAGGGTCTACTGTCATATTCGGCGACGATTGGCAGGCCGTGTGGACGAGGCGTTGTACGAAGAGCGTGCGACGGCGCCACGTACCGCGGTCGCGGGACGTTCACTGACCAAGGCGGAGCCACTCGGTGACCGTGGACTTGAGCTTGTTGAGGAAGGAGTCGTGCGTTGCCGCCTTCACCCGTTCCGTGAACTCCTGTTTCACGGCGTCGACCTCCGGCGTCTCGCCGCCGGTTCTTGTGAACACGGCAACAAGCGAGGCAAGGTAGATCTCGCCCAGGACGGTCGTCAACGCAGCGGCCGTGGCGGCTGAGATTGTTCCGCCTACGACTTGGCCTCCGCCAGGGATGAACTTCAGAAGATTGGCGACGATGGCACGGCCGGCCACGGTAGTTCCCGTGGCTCCGGTCGCCGTGGCTAGGAGCACGCCCAGAAAGGCCTTCGAGGTCTCGAGCCCAAAGACGACAGAAATGCCGGCCAGCATGCTGAGCTGAATCGGTACCAGGAGTAGGGCATCAGCAAACGGGATCGGGATGGCAGCGGCGGCGGCAGCACTGGTCGCCGCAGCGCCAATGACCGTGTGGGCTTGCTGGGCCTTGTGCCGCAGCGAGACCATCTGTGCCGCGACAAATGCGCGACGAATACCCTCTGGGAGCACTGAGGCTGTCGACTCGACGAGATCGTCCAGCCCCATCGGCGGGAGCGAATGGCCGGAATCGTCGAACCTGTCGGCGATGGCTCGGACGCGGACCACATTCTTCACCTCTGGCAGCAGCCGTTGCACCTCGTCGCGGAATCCGTCGTCTCTACGTGCTTTGGTGATCACCCCGATTACCGGCATGTGCTGCGCCAAGGCGGAGCACAGCTGCGTTTCCGCGGGTTCGACACGGCGTCCATCTTCATGGAGGCAAAGCCACGCGACATGAATGTGGTCTTGGGCTTCGCGCTCCTTGGCGCGCTTCTCTACCAACTGCGTCAACTCGCCGAGCGTCTCGTCGAAGTCGGACATCTCCAGGCCGCGCGTGTCCCAGATCGCGAGCGGAATACCTTCCTTCGAGATACGGCGTGTCGACTGCGTGACCGGCTCTCCTTGTCCCGTCGCTGCCAGCCTGCCGTGGAAGAGGCTGTTAATGAGCGTGCTCTTGCCGACACCGGTGCGGCCGGCGATGAGCACGTTGACGTTTCCAAGGTCGCGTCTTGCTTCGTTGATCGCTTTGTTCACAGCCGCTGCCAAGTCCAGACGCTGATCCATAGGAGCCCCTTGCCTGTATCGTCACGGAGCTCGACGGTCCTGCGATTCCACCTCGACTGGCGTCACGTCTGTGACTCGCTGGGCCATCGCGTCTGTATCCCCCGGAACAACGCGTCTGAGCGTGGCGGTCGGGAAGGTCTTCGAACGCAACCACTCGCGCCAGAGTAGCGCGCTGGCGAGTGCGAGTGCCGCCAGCCAGCCGAGCCACCCGAAGTTGCCGGTGTCATTCCTGCGGTTCGCGTTGTCCAGGAGCGCCTCCAGTCGGAGGCGTCCCCTGCGTTCTTCTTCGATGGCCTCCTCCAACTGGTCCCGTCTGGCCAATTCCTCTGCGGCGTCGATCCGCGTCCGGTCGAGTTCGCCTCGCAGCCGTTGGTTTTCCAGAGTCAAGCCTTCCTGGACGGGCTGCTCACGGAGCAGTTCGTTCAATCGCTCCTGCAGATTCTCGTTTTCCGTCGACAAGCGCACATTCTCTCGCACCAAGCTGTCGTTCTCCGAGCGCAAACGCTGGTTCTCCACCAGGACGACCGCTGGCTCGGGTTCGCCGACAGGCCGGCACCCCTGGGCAGCGATCAAGCCGGCGCTCACTGAAATCGCGATCATGGTTGCCGCTGCGTACAGGATTTTCATGTCCCTTCCTCATCGGAAACACGCTGGCCCGCGCGACGGACCCCCGATCATGGCGATACGCCTCCACGTGTTCACATGGGTATGCTCTCAGAATGTCGTGGGGCAGCACGGGCTCGTGGACGGCTCGTGGCCCTGATCGCGCGAGCAAGTCACGCCACCACGCGTTCCCGGCGGATGCGTTCTTGCGCAAGGTCGTACTGGGCCTGCCGGCGTACCCAGAACGCGGCGTTGCTCCAACCGATGCGTTCCAAGGCCAGCGCCATCGCCGGCGAGATGCCGGTGCGACCGTTCAGCAGTCGTGAGAAGGTCTGCCGCGTGCAGCCCAGCTTCTCGGCCGCCTCGGTCACCGTCCAGCCCTCGGCCGCCAGTGCGTCTCGGAGGCTCTCCCCCGGGTGCGCCGGGTCGTACATCGTCGGCATCGTGCCACCTCTAGTGGTAGTCGACCAAGGTCACGCCAACCGGCACTCCGTCCTCGAAGCGGAAGACGATACGCCAGTTTCCGGACACCCGCACGCTCCACTGGCCCCGGCGATCCCCGGTCAGGGGGTGCGGACGATAGCCGGGCAGATTCATGTCTCCAGGCTGCACGGCGGCGTCCAAGTCCGACAGGATACGCCGAATCCGTGGTGCCAGCGACGCCGGGAGGCGGCGGGCGTCCCCCCGCTCGTAGAACGCCAGGAGCCCCTTGTGAGCGATCTCGATACGCCGACTGTAACACGATGCATGACGCGTGACACAAGGCCAGTGACACGGCGCCCTGCGTGATGACCCGCGCGTTCCTCTAGAATTGCGGCGGCTGTCGCCGTCGGCGGATTCGGCCCACACGTGATGGCTCACCCCGATCAACTCCGCAGGCTCCCGGAACGGCCGCCAGAAGTCGGCGAACTGGTCCAGGTTCGCTCCCGCCGTTGGCTGGTCGAGGAGGTCACGCCGTCAGAGATCCCAGGCGCTTCCACCCTCGTGACGCTCGCCTGCGCCGAGGACGACGCGCAGGGACAGGCGCTGCGGGTCTTCTGGGACTACGAGATCGACCGTCGCATCCTGGAAGAAGAGGGTTGGGCGCACCTCGCCGAACGGGGTTTCGACGATCCGCGCCGGTTCGCGGCGTTCCTGCACACGCTACGCTGGCACTGCGTGACCGCGACGGACGCCAACCTCTTCCAGGCGCCGTTTCGCGCCGGCATCCGGATCGACGCCTACCAGATGGAGCCGCTCCGCAAGGCGCTACGGCTACCACGAGTCAACCTGTTCATCGCCGACGACACCGGGCTCGGCAAGACCATCGAGGCCGGACTCATCGCCCGCGAGCTGCTGCTGCGCCGGAAGGCGAAGACGATCGTCGTAGCGGCGCCCCCGTCGGTTCTGGAGCAGTGGAAAGGAGAGCTGGAGGATCGCTTCGGTCTGGTGTTCGAGATTCTCGACCGGGCCTACCTTGCGCGCATGCGCCGGGAGCGCGGCTTCGGCGTGAATCCGTGGATGACCCACAGCCGGTTCCTCGTCTCGCACAACCTGCTGATCGACCCGAGCTACGCCGATCCGATGCGGGCCTGGCTCGGCGCGATGCGGCCCGGCAGCCTGCTCATCCTCGACGAGGCGCACCACGCCGCGCCTTCGAGCGGTGGGCGCTACGGCATCGAGTCGAAGTTCACCCGGGCCGTCCGCGACCTCGCGGGACGTTTCGAGCACCGGCTGTTCCTGTCGGCCACGCCGCACAACGGCCACTCGAACAGCTTTTCGACCCTGCTGGAGCTGCTCGATCCCTACCGGTTTACCCGCGGCGTGAAGGTGCGCGGGCGCAAGGCGCTCGAGGACGTAATGGTCCGGCGTCTGAAGGAGGACATCCGTGCGACGCAGGGCGGCTTTCCGGAGCGGCGCGTCGAACCTGTCGTCATCGGCGGATTGCCGTCGGACGCGCCGGAGCTGGAGCTGTCGCGCCTGCTCGACGAGTACCGCACCGCCCGCGAGGAACGGCACGCGAATACCTCCAGCAAGGCCCAGGCGGCCGCCGGCCTGCTCGTCGTGGGCCTTCAGCAGCGGCTGCTGTCGTCGGTCGAGGCGTTCGCGCGCAGCCTGGCCGTCCACCGGCGGACGGTCGAGCGCCACTGGGAGCAGGGGCAGGCGGCGCCCGCGACGGGTGAGAAGCCCGCCCCGGCTTCCGGGACGGGACAGCCGAGCGGATCCGAAGCCGTCGGGACGTCCACTGATGAGGCACACGACCTCTTCCTCACGCCGCCCGCTGCCGACGATGATCGAGGCGAACAGGAGGCCGATTTCATCGAGGCCGAGGAAGAAGCCCAGATCGAGGCGATCACCGTGGCCGCGGAGTCGGGATCGACGTCCGATCCCAGTGCAATGCCGGCGGAGCTGTGGAAGCAGGAGCAGCAGTTACTCGACCGGATGCAGGCTGTCGCCGACAGGGCTCGCCACCAGCCGGACGCGAAGACGCGCCGGCTCATCGACTGGGTCCGCGAGCAGATGTGCCCGAGCCTGCCGCCGTTCGGTGCCCAGGCCGCCGGATCGCCGCCACGCTGGAACGAACGTCGCGTCCTCATCTTCACGGAGAATCGCGAGGGGACGAAGCGTTACCTGAAGGCCATCCTGGAGCAGGCCATCGAGGGTACGGACCGCGCGGACGACCGCATCGAGGTGATTGACGGGCTCACCCAGGGCGCGCGCCGCAAGGAGATCCAGCGCCGATTCAACGCCGACCCGGCCACCGATCCGCTACGCATCCTGCTGGCCACTGACGCGGCGCGGGAGGGCCTGAACTTCCAGGCCCACTGCGCCGACCTGTTCCACTTCGATCTGCCGTGGAACCCCGGCCGCATCGAGCAGCGCAACGGTCGCATCGACCGTAAGCTGCAGCCGGCCCCGGAGGTGCGCTGCCACTACTTCGTGCTGCCGCAGCGTATTGAGGACCGGGTGTTGGAGGTGCTCGTCCGCAAGACGGAGACGATCAAGCGCGAGCTCGGCAGCCTGTCCAAGGTGATCGACGACGACGTGGAGCGAAGGATGCGGGGCGGCATCCGCCACCGGGACGCGGACCGGCTGAAGCGCGAGATCGAGGACGCGGACATCGATGAGGCGCGCCGGCAGATCACCGAGGAGGAGCTCGAGGCGGCCCGCGACCGGCGGGACAAACTGACGGAGCAAGTGGAGCGGTGCCGGGGCTTGCTCGAACGGTCCCGGAACTGGGTCGGGTTCGAGGCGGCGCCGTTCCGCCAGACGCTGTCCTGCGCGTTGGAGCTGCTCGGTGCGGAGTCGCTGGCGCGAAGTGCCGATGGCAACGGAGACAGCAAGGGGAAGGTGACCTGGACCTTTCCGGCTCTCGACCGGCGGACCGGGGCCGACCCGACCTGGGCGGCGACGCTGGACACGCTCCGTCCGCCGCGCAAGAGCGACCAGAAGCTGGCCGACTGGCGCCGGGAGGCGCCGATCCGGCCGGTGGTCTTCGAAGACGCGGGCGTGCTCAGCGACGACACCGTGCACCTGCACCTGGAGCAGCGGGTCGCCCAGCGTCTCCTCGCCCGGTTCCGCGCTCAGGGCTTCGTCTACCACGACCTGTCCCGCGCCTGCCTCGCGCAGGCGAAAGACTCGATTCCCCGGGTCATCCTCCTGGGGCGGCTCTGCCTCTACGGCCGCCGGGCGGAGCGGCTCCACGAGGAGATCGTCCCGCTGGCGGCCCGGTGGATCGAACCGGGGCGGCGGAGCAGTCCGCTCAGGGCGTACGCGCGCGAAGCCGAGACGCGGACGCTCGACCTGCTGGACCAGTCGCTGACCGGCCGCCTGGATTGGACGCCGCACGATGTCATCCGAGCCCGGCTGCTGGCCGCGGCGCCGCGCGACATCGAGGAGCTTCTCCCCCAGCTCGAACCGCGGGCTGAGGAGCTGGCCGCGCAGGCCACGCGCAGGCTGCGCGAGCGGGGGGGGCGGGAGGCGCGCGATCTGGATGAGACGCTCCGCCGGCAGCGCGAGCGCATCGTCGACGAGCTGGAACGCCACGAGGGGCAGTTCAAGCAGATTGCACTGGAGTTTGACGATGAAGAGCGCCGGCAGCTCCAATCGAACATGCGCTACTGGCGCATGCGCCTCGACCAGTTCGACCGCGACCTAGAGCAGGAGCCGGGGCGGATCCGGGCGTTCTACGAGGTGCAGGCGCGGCGTGTCGAGCCGGTTGGTCTCGTGTACCTCTGGCCGGAGACGAATTGAAAGCCAGATGACGTACCGTATCGGCGGAATGTTCTAGTCGATGGCCAAGCGCGACCCGCAGATAGACGCCCACCTGGAGTGGATCGGCTTCGTTCGGCCGACCGGCCTCGTGGTGTCCGCGGGGTGCACGACATCATTGTGAGATGAGCGTCAGGCGGCGTTTGCGGCTCGCCGCTCCCAGAAGTCCTCGAAGCGTCCGCTGAGGATGCAGCAGCGCAGCGCGATGATGGCGTTGGCCCCGGCGACGGTCCAGCGCATGCCGGCGCGCTTGAGCCGGTCGCCGATCTGCTTGCATCCGGCCTCGACGACGCCCGACGAGACGCACAGGCCCTTGGCGCGGAACTGCGGATAGCGCATGCGGTGTCGGTTCCCGAACACGTAGTGAATGCACTTTCGCGCCTCGGGCGTGGTCTCGACATGGATGCGCAGCGCGGCGACGACGGCGCACAGCCGGCCGGCGTCGAGTTCGGCGCGCCGGTCCCTGGCCCACCGGTCAGCCAAGTCGGTCCCGGGGCCGTAGATGGCCTTGGCGACATCGCACAGGTGCTGCTTCGCGTGGTAGATATCAACGATCTCGATGGCGCCGGGAAACTGTTCGGCGGCCAAGTTCCAGATCCACGCGGCGCCGTCGCCGAGGACGACGCGCTGGGCTGCGGTGTCGAAACCGCGCCGTATTGCCTCTCGATAGGCCCGTTGTGCGAAAGCGGCCGGCTGCGGGTCGGTGTCGCGGCTGGCCGCGCTTTCGACCGCGGCGTTGTAGCTGACCGACCCGAGATCGCGCACGGGGTGGCCTTGTGTGTCGCGCCCTTCGGCCGTCCACACGGTGGCCAGCTTGACCTCGCGGGTCTTGGCCGAACCGTCGGGCTGCTTGCCGCGGCGGCCTTCGACCTCGGTTGGGCGCACCGGCACGCCGGTGCCGTCCAGCCCCAGGTACATCGTCGGCACGGGCGCCGCGGCGGTCTGCTCGGTGACCGAGCGCTCGTCGTCAGCGATGTCGCGTCCGAGCGCCTCGGCACAGCGCTCGACCTGCCGGGTCTCGACATCCACCCCGGCCAGGGCGGTCAACCACTCGCTCGCCTTGGCGAAGCTGCCCTCGGCCGCCGTCAGTCCCACCAGCCGCGTGATGGCCGGTGACAGCGAGCTACCTTGCAGACCCAGGGCCTGGTCGCGCGGACACACCCCGCTGCGGCAGGCGTCGCAGTGGTAGTAGGCGCGTTGCAGGGTAACCGGCCCCAACAGTGTGGTGAACGTCTTCGGGCGACGGCCGGCGTAGCGCGCCCGCCGGCCGCAGGCGCATGCTGTGGTCGAACCCGAATGGTCGGAATCGTCTACGTTGAAGCGCTGCGCCATCCACTGCGCGGCGATGTCGAGGGCTTGGTGACGGACCGCCTGTTCGAGGGCCTCGAAGTCCGCCACCTCGGCGCGCCCGGGACCGACGAGCGCATCGACTTCGGCCCCGATAGCGGCTACGAGCGCTGCGCCCCAGCCGCTTCTACGACCCGGGTCGCCGTGGCGAGCGCGCGGCGGCGAACCGTCTGCAGGAGCGTCTCGAAGTCCTGCGCATTCACGTTCCCCCGCCTGAGGAACGCGTCGACATCGGCCTCGACCGCCGACTTCAAGGCGGCGAACATCTCCTCCTTGAAGCCCCCTTTTTCGGCCGCGTCAGCGAGCGGTTCCGTCAACTGCGCCTCGGGCATGGTCGGAGTCCTCCTACCCGAGGAATCGGACGATCAGCGCTTGCTCGATACCCCCCGTACGGAAAAACCCTCAACTTTCTTGTCGTGCACCCGTGTCCGCGCCGGCCCTTGTGCGCGCCGACGCGATTCTTCCGCGTGACCCGGAAGGACAGCGGCTGTTGCGCACCTGCGTCGCCGACCGTCGATTTCATCCCGACCGCGAGCCGGAGCCGTGGCTGACGGACTTCCGAGCGTTTGCCTCGTCGGTGCTCGGCTGGAACTTTTCGCCGAAGGGCTACGCGGGGATCGACGACAGCCCGATCCCGCCGGAACTGGAGACGCCGCTGCAGGAGGGCGGGGAGATACTGCGGCCCGACTTCGCCGTGCGCGAGCGTGACCCGCGGGACGATGCGTCACCGTGGCAACTCCTGGTCAAGGTAGTCGAACCCGGCGAGGACTTCGACCGCGTTGCCGGCGGTGCCGGCCGCCTGGAGGTGTCGGCCCACGGCCGGATGGAGCGCCTGCTGCGGCAGACCGGCGTGCCGGCGGGCCTGCTGTGCAACGGCCGTTCACTCCGTCTCGTCTCCGCACCGCGCGGCGAGAGCTCGGGCTGGCTCGATCTGCACGTGGCCGACATGCTCACCACGGCGGGGCGGCCGATCGTCGCTGCGCTGCGGCTGCTTCTGAGCCAGACCCGGCTCCTGAGCCTCCCGCGCGACAAACGGTTCGCGGCGCTCCTTGCCGAGAGCCGGCGCTTTCAGAACGAGGTGAGCGAGCGGCTGGCCGAGCAGGTGCTGCACGCGCTCTACGAACTGCTGCGCGGCGTCCAGGCGGCCGACGACGCATCGCACGGGGAACTGCTGCGCGAGCCGCTAGCCCTACCCTGTACCCACATTATTCGTTCTGGACAACTCCAGCACGCTCCCGCCGTCCAATGCGGTAGCCGATGGTTGCGATGGACATTCGTTCGTAACCGCGCCACATGATCTGGTGTCCGGGGGGCGGGTCGTGCGTTCGGTTCTGGTAGCCGCCGAGGATGGCGAGCAGGAGGATTGCGGCGGCGAGATGGTCAGGGGGGCGGCAGGCCGAGTTCTTCGGCATAGTCGGTCAGGAAACGCAACTCGATGTCGGTGAACAGCAACTGGGCGTCGCACCCCGGCACGTCACGACCGAGCAGGGTCATCACCATCAGGCGCCAGGCGATCACGGTATTGATGGTGACCGCGCGTTGGAGCCGGTCGGCGGTGTGGAACGCGAGATGTTCGACTCGGCATCCGGACTTGAGCACTCGGAACAGGTCTTCGATGCGCCAACGCCGCAGGTAGTAGCCGATGACCGCGACCGCGGTTTCGGTGCTGTCGACGTCGAGGCTGGTGAGCAGGAACCACTCGACCGCCGGCTCGCCGGGCGGCGGCGCGGTTTCGCGCACATGGACCGTGGACAGCGCCACCGGTTCGGCGCCGGCGATGGTCGGCGGCGCCACCACTTGGCGATGGCGCACCTCGGCCCGCGCCACCCGCCCGGTGCGCGCCGGGCGGGCCTGCCTGCCGTTCGACTTGCGCCGCGCGCTCAGGCGGTCGATCTCGATCTCGACGTGCCCGTCGGCGGCGCCGGCGCGCATGGCGGCGAACAGCTTCGGGGCACCCTTGGCGAGACAGCGGTCATGGTGGGCGCGCACCAGCACTTCCACCCGGTTCAGACGGCGCTGCTCGTCGAACACCGCGAAGCAATCCGCCTCCCGGTCCATGACGCTGAGCACTCGGGTCTTGCGGCTCAACGCCGCCGCCGCCCGGTCGATGTCGCGCAGGCCGTCGACCCAGCGCCGCGTCTTGGGGGCCGTCTCCTGCGCCGCCGCTGGCGGTGGCTCGTCCGCCGGGCGCGCCGCGCCGCCCGGCGGCGCCTCGAAACCGCAGCGCAGCACGCCCAGCGGCAGACCCGCGCCATTGACCGCCAGGGTCAGATGCAGATGCAGGCCGAGCGTCTTCGAGGCCGTCTGGTTGCGCCCGATGATACCCAGCCCCTCGCAGTGCGGGCGCGTCGCAAAATTCAGATCCGTCCCGTCCTGGATGCACAGCACCGTGTCCTGGCCGCGCATCCGCTGCAGCGTGCGCGCCCGGTGGGGCGCGAGAATGTTCCCGGGCGTGACCGCCGACGACACCGGCTGGTCGATGAGCCGGTAGTAGCCCTTCACCGCCGCGCGGTCGTGGGACGCGTTGGCGGTAACCGCCTCTCCGGGCAACGACGCCAGCAGCCCCGCGCTCTTGACCAGACGCGCCGACAACCGCTGATCGCCCAACGGCGCCCCTCCAAACTCGTTCACCGTCCAGGCGCCGCTGTCGAGACCGTCAGCCGGCGCCAGCGCCGGCGCCGCGTCGACCCGCGCCACCCCCAACCGCCGCCGCCAGTGCGGCTCCAACTCATACATATATACCGACTTGACCGGACGAGCCCGCGCGTGGTCGCGGTCCTGGCGCCCGCGACCGGCCGTGTGCCCGACCCACACGAAGTTGGCCGCCTTGAAGCTGGCGCCGTCATGCGCGGGGCCGACGAAGGTCTCCACCAGCCACGGACGATACCGGTAGCGGGCTTCGAAATCCGCTGGCAGACGCGCCAGCACCTGGCCCAGCACCTGGCTGGCCAGGTTGCGGCATTGCACGCCGGGGCGGATCAGGAACCGGCTCAGGCACAGCACCCGGTGCAGATGCGCTTGGCGTTGCTCATCGCTCCATCCCATCCACGCCTCGCGCGCCCGCAAATGCAACGCCGACGCCGAAAACCCGACCGCGCCGAGCACCCCGTGCGCCGAGACCACCAGATAGCGCACTTGGCAGCCCGCAAAGGTCGTCGTCCCCTGCGGATGCTCGAAGTGCAGCAAGGTATTCCACACCCGGCGCTGCCCGCCTTGCTCTACCCGCTCCAGCGACAACCCCGCGACCGCCTCCACCGTACCCGGCACCGCCGTGGCCGCCGCCACCGGCGCGTCGAAACGCTGCGGCGTGGGCGCGCCCCCGCCACCCCGCGACGCCGGCAACGCAATCCGCCCCGCCTTGTGCAGCGTGTTGAGCGCTTTGAGACAACCCGCGAGTTGGGCCGACCCGCGCGCATCCACAAACCCGAACTCCGCGCACACCCGCCGCCCCACCGCCGCCCGGTTGTTCAGCGCCTCCTGCGCCACAATCCGATCGAGGCGAGCTTGCGACTCAGGCCCACGAAGGGTCTGTAGTATCTGGTTCTGGTGCTCCATGCCGTGACGCTACACGGCGAAAACTGATTTGTCCAGCCCTGAATGTGGGTGCAGGGTAGCGCTAGCCGAGCGTCCCGACGACGTTTACCACGCGCTGCTGACCGTCATCCTGCGTCTCGTCTTCCTGCTCTACGCCGAGGAGCGCGACCTGCTGCCGGCGGGGGAGACCTTCCCACGCCACTACTCGCTTGCCGGCCTCTACGAGCGGCTGCGCGAGGACGCGGCTCTCTACCCCGACACGATGAACCAGCGCTACGGCGCCTGGGCGCAACTCCTCGTGCTGTTCCGGCTGTTCCACGACGGCGCCGAGGCGGATGGGCTGCATCTGCCGCCGCGACACGGCGACCTCTTCAATCCCGACCGTTTCGCGTTCCTCGAAGGCCGCCGCGCTGGCGGTGCCCGGCAGATCCACGAGCGGATCGAGCCGCCGTTGGTTCCCGACGGCACCGTCTACCGCGCGCTCGAGAAGCTGCTGGTGCTCGACGGCGAGCGGATCTCCTACCGCGCCCTCGACGTGGAGCAGATCGGCTCGGTCTACGAGACGATGATGGGGTTCCGGCTGGAGACGGCCCATGGCCGGTCGGCTGCCATCCGGGCGGCCAAGCGGCACGGCGCGCCGGCCACCGTCAACCTGGAAGCGCTGCTGGCGGAGCCTACCGGGTCGCGGGCGAAGTGGCTCCAGGAGCGTACCGACCGGAAGCTGACCGAGCGTCTGAGGCGTTCGGTGCAGGCGGCGGATACGGTGGAGCAGTTGCACGCGGCACTCGATTCGGTCCTCGATCCGCAAGCGACGCCCGACTTGGTTCCGGCCGGGGCGATGGTGCTCCAGCCGAGCGAGGAGCGGCGCCGCTCCGGCTCGCACTACACGCCGCGTGAGCTGACCGAGCCGATCGTCCGGATCGCGCTCGAGCCCGTCCTGGCGCGTCTGCGCGGCGGCGAAGGCCGGCCGCCTCGTCCGGAAGCGATCCTGGACCTGAAGGTGTGTGACCCGGCGATGGGCTCGGGGGCGTTCCTGGTGGAGGCGTGCCGGCAGCTCGCCGAGGCGCTGATCGAGGCGTGGCGCACGCACGGCGCGGCACCGGAGCTCTTGCCCGACGAGGACGAGGTGATCGTCGCCCGGCGGCTGGTCGCGCAGAAGTGCCTCTACGGCGTCGATCTCAACCCCGTGGCGGTCGATCTCGCGAAGATGTCGCTCTGGCTCGCGACGCTGGCGCGGGACCACGCGCTCACGTTCATCGACCACGCCTTCCGCCACGGCGATTCCCTCGTCGGGTTGTCGCGCCGGCAGATCGAGACGTTTCACTGGAAGGGTGACGCTCCGGACTTTCAGACCGGCTTCGAGGTGATGCGGGTGCGGGACCATGTGGAGCGCATAACCAGGCTACGGCGGCGGATTCGCGAAGCGGACGAATCGGTCCCGGACCGCGACGTGCGCGACCTCTGGCGACAGGCGGTCGATGAAATCGAAGCCGTCCGCTTGTTCGGCGACCTGGTTGTGGCGGCGTTCTTCGAGGGACGGAAACACAAGGACCGCGAGCTACGGCGCACTGCCTATGCGGCCATGGTTGCCGGCGGAGAGGCCGAGGGCTGTCGGGACGAGTTCGATGACCGACGTTGCGCTGACCCGCCGCTTGCGCCCCTGCACTGGGAGATCGAGTTCCGGGAAGTGTTCGAACGGGAAACGTCCGCGGGGATCCCGCTGGACTCGCTGGGCGCGAACCCTTCTGGTTTCGATGCACTCGTGGGAAATCCGCCGTTCGCGGGGAAGAACACCATGGCGGCGGCCAATGTCGCCGGCTACCCCGACTGGCTCAAGGCGGTGCACGAGGAGAGCCACGGCAACGCCGACCTCGTCGCGCACTTCTTCCGGCGTGGGTTCACCCTCGTTCGCGACGGCGGCACGTTCGGCCTGATCGCGACGAACACCATCGCCCAGGGCGACACGCGCTCCACCGGGCTGCGCTGGATCTGCACGCACGGTGGCGAGATCTACCACGCGCGGCGGCGACTCAGGTGGCCCGGCCAGGCTGCGGTGGTGGTGAGCGTCGTGCACGTGCAGAGGGGACCATTCGCCGGCGTACGGCGCCTCGATGACGCATCGACGGATGCGATCACGGCGTTTCTGTTCCATCGGGGCGGCAACGAGGACCCGGCGCGGCTCGAGGCGAACGCCGGGAAGAGTTTCCAGGGCAGCATCGTGCTCGGCATGGGCTTCACGTTCGACGATACCGACACGAAGGGTATCGCCTCGCCGCTCGCCGAGCGCCGGCGTCTCATTGCTGCAGATCCGCACAACGAGGAGGCGATGTTTCCGTACCTCGGCGGCGAGGAGGTGAACACGAGTCCCACGCATGCTCACCATCGCTACGTGATCAACTTCCGCGACTATCCGTTGCGACGCGAGGATCTGGGCGAGCCGTGGGTCGGGGCTGACAACTATCAGCGCGGCGAGTGGCTGCGAAGAGGGATCGTATCGCTTGACTACCCGGATCCGGTGGCAGCGGACTGGCCTGATCTGCTAGCAATCGTCGAGGAGAGGGTGAAGCCGGCGCGAATGAAGGTGAATCGGAAGGTACGCCGGGACTTTTGGTGGCGGTTCGGGGACCGGCAGCCGGCGCTGTATAGTGCCATTGCCGGTCTGGATCGAGTGCTCGCGGTCAACTGTGGAGCGACTCCCCACATGGCGATGGCGTTTCTTCCAGTTCGCACCGTCTTCGCAAACACCCTCGATGTCTTCCCCTACTCCAGCTACGCCGCTTTCTGCGTCCTGCAGTCCCGCACGCACGAGACATGGGCGCGCTTCTTGGGGTCCTCCATGAAGGACGATCTCCGCTATACGCCGTCCGACTGCTTCGAGACGTTTCCGTTCCCAGAGGCCTGGGAGACCACCCCGAACCTCGAGGGCGTTGGCGAGTCCTACTACGACTTCCGCGCCGACCTGATGGTCCGGCACGGCGAGGGACTTACAAGGGTCTACAATCGCTTCCACGATCCACACGAGAATGCCGCGGAGACCCTCACCCTCCGCAGCCTGCACACTTCCATGGATCGGGCCGTCCTCGACGCCTACGGCTGGTGCGATATCCCGACCGACTGCGAGTTCCTGCTTGACTACGAGATCGACGAGGAAGAGTGGGGCGCCAGGAAGAAGCCGTACCGCTATCGCTGGCCGGATGAGGTCCGTGACGAGGTGCTCGCGCGGTTGCTGGAGCTCAACGCCGAGCGCGCCGCCGAGGAAATCCGCGCCGGCAAGGTGGCGACAGCCGCGCGGCGGAAGACGGAACGGCCGTCGGCCTGGACTTCCTCGGGCAGAGCCGGCGCCTCACGGGCCGCGGAGCCACGCCTGCTGTGGGGAACACCCGATGACTGAGGCGATCGTCGACGCGCCGGCGGATGTCCGCGATGGATGTACGCGCAGTCCGGCCGGGTCCGGTTGCTGACCGCGGCGGGGCGGCGGAACAACCGGCCATCAAGCGCCGCATCGTCCAGCTCGGCCGGCAACGGCCAGCTCAGCCCGCTTTTCGCCGCCCTCTGCAAATAGCGATTGACCGTCCCCACGCCGACCGCGCACGCCTGGGCCACCGCCTGGTGGGACAGTCCTTGCTCGTGTCTGAGCCTCAGTACCTCGCGAATCTTCCTCATCTGCAGCCTCCGTGCCGACATCGCCTCGCCCCTCCCGAAAAAGGCGAAGCATGCCGCGGTCAGGCTACCGATGATGGGGTGGACGCCTCCCCCCGACCGGCATCGTAATGTGCCAAGGTGGAGATGTCTTGAACACACCACCTGAAGGAGGAGGCATCCAGTGGAACAAGCTACCATCATTGGAATCGATCTGGCGAAGCGCAGTTTTCAGGTTCACGGCGCTCGGGCCGACGGGTCGGTTGCCTTCCGCAAGAAGCTGAGCCGGGACAAGGTGCTCGGTTTCATGGCGTCGCAGCCGGGATGCGTCGTTGCGATGGAAGCCTGTGGGAGCTCGCACTACTGGGGCCGCGAGATTGGGAAGCTCGGTCATGAGGTGAAGCTGGTCCCGCCGATCTACGTGAAGCCGGTCGTGAAACGGCAGAAGAACGACGCGGCCGACGCGGAGGCGATCTGCGAGGCGGCCTTGCGTCCGACGATGCGCTTCGTGGCGGTGAAGACGCGGGAGCAGCAGTCCCAAGGCATGCTGTTCCGCACGCGCGATCTGCTGGTTCGCCAGCGCACGCAGACGATCAACGCGCTACGGGGACACTTTGCGGAGTTCGGCGTCGTCGCTCCGCGGGGACCGGCGCATGTGGAGCGGCTGGCGGAGGCGATTGAAGATGCCGATTCGGAACTGCCGGACCCGGTTCGGGAGCTGGGCGCGCTGCTGTTCGTTCAGATCGCCGAACTCGACAAGAAGATCGCGGAGTTGGAGAGGGACCTACGTGAGCGGGCACGCGAAGACGAACAGACGGTGCGGCTGATGAGTGTCCCGGGAATCGGGCCTCTGTGCGCGATGGCGATTCAGGCCTTCGCGCCCCCGATGGAGAGCTTCCGGCACGGCCGGGACTTCTCTGTCAACGGTCGCCGGAAAGCGTGTCATCCTGGTCAGGACGGCGACCACAACATGTAGGGGGCGTATGAGTGGGCATCGTCAGCAAGAGCCAGTCTGGGCGAGCGTGCGCGGAGCCGGCGTCAAGGCCGTTAGCCCCGCGGAGCGGGGGCGGAGCGAAGCGACGCGCCTTGACGCCGGTGAGCACACGCGCACGCTGTTGGCTTGACGATGCCGCCGGTGACCACAACATCTTGCGGTCGAGCGGAGTCCAGTTTCCTTCAGTATGACCAGCATCGCGTTATGACAAGTGACGGTCAGCCGAGCGTCGTTGCCCCTGGCGTGGCGGGCATCCCCGCTACCGCGAGCTTGACATAGTACGCATGGTCTCTGCGGGTTCCCAGTGTCAGGGGACCAAGGAGGAGACCATGCTTGAAACGCTTTCCGTTCGCCCACGCATCTGCGACCAGATCCGGTCCGGGCCGTTGGGTCGTTGGGTCGACGACTTCGTCGACGTACTCATGACGCGCGGGTACGCGACGGGCACCGTGCGCGCGTGTCGCCGCATGTCGTCCGCCACACTACCGCGATGCACCTGCTCCAGGCCGGCGTCGACATGGCGACCATCGCGCTGTGGCTCGGCCACGAGCGACTCGAAACCACCCATCAATACGTCGAGGCGGACCTGCAACTCAAGGAAGACGCTCTGCGAAAACTCGAGCCGCTCGGTCAACGAACGCAGCGGTTCAAGGCCGACTCCTCGCTGTTGGCCTTCCTGGCGAGCCTCTGATTATGACAAGCAGACGACGTGCTGGACCCCGACCGCCACCGTCTCGCCGACGGTCACTTGTCATAACGCGATGCTGGTCATACTGACAGGTATGACCAGCTGGTCATACCTGTCAGAACTTCGCGCTCGGTAACATTCTCGGCCTGGTTGGGCCTGGTTCCCCGGCAGAGCTCGACCGGCGGGAAGCCGAAGCTGGGCAAGATATCGAAGATGGGTCAGCGCGATCTCCGGCGGCTGTTGGTCTCCGGAGCGATGGTGATGGTCGGCTGGGCGGTGCGGCGCGGCACGAAGGACCCGTGGCTGGCCCGGATGCTGGCGCGCAAGCCGCGCATGCTGGTCGCAGTGGCGCTGGCCAATCGGATGGCGCGCATCGCCTGGGCGCTGATGACGAAGAACGAATACTACCGCGCGCCGTTGCCGACCGTCTGAGAAGGCAAGAGCCGGTGCGGCGGCGTCGGGAATGCGAGCAGGTCGGAAGAGGGTAAGGGCAAACGGTCAATGAGACGGGGTCGGGAAAACCAGCGAAATGCTCACGTGCCTTCGAGCACACACCGACGATCTTGGACTCGACCCGCGTATCTCCATACAGGCCCGCGGCGTATGACGTGCCGCAATCAATGAGGCCGGACACACGACAGCACCTGACCGCATGCACCGGACCATCTGAAGAAATGGGATCTCCCACACAGCTGTGAATGGGCTCGGACGTGACCGAAGGCCCTCGCTGCGCTCGGAAGCGTCTACCTCGCGCACGGTCGCCCGCGGCCGTCAAGCCACTTCGCGGCTCCTCCACTCCGTTCCGGCCCTTGCGGGTGACTGCCGCGGCCGACCGTGCGGGAAGCCCTTGCGGGCCAGCCGGGAGGCTGGCCCTTCGTTCAAGGGGAACAATCGCGGCGCTTGGAGAGCCGCTCCGATGTCGCGGAGCACCGCTGGAGCAGACTGAGCGCAGAAGGAGGAGACTCAGAAAAGGCTTGCATTTTCGGAGGCGTCCACACACGAGCGTTCACGACCCCGCGGAACCGATGTTCCACTTCCTCCGGAATCGATGTTCCACTTCCGCCGAAATCCGTGTTCCACTTCCGTCGAAAAACCCACCAGAGCCTTCGGGAGGCACTGGAATGGCGACGAGACGACGGCGGCGGTTCACGGCGGACTTCAAGAAGCGGGTGGCGCTCGAGGCGTTGCAGGGGGGCCGGACGGTGCAGGAGATCGCCGCCCGACACGAGGTCCATCCGAACCAGGTGAGCGCCTGAGTACACTTCCATCATTGAATACGCACGCCGTACGAAACTGTACGCCCTTCATATTCGAGAAACACACGGCAATTCGTAGGTAGGAATACAGGCTCAACACTGATTCTATAGAAGTACGACGTGGAGTCGCCATGCTCGGCGACCCGGACCGTATCACCCTCGCACTTAGTGCGCCACGAATATGTTCGCCGTGTAGCCTCAGGCACGTCGACGTGAAACCGAAGAATCTCGCCATAGGTACGTTCTCCTGGGGGTGGTTCTTGATATACCCGGGCGTCACCGATGGTTCCTATCAGGCCAATCAGGGCACGGTCCCTGTTCCAGCGAGGAAGTTCTTCGTCCGCCAGCTCGGATTGAGGCTGCCTGTCGTCGAGCCGCCCATTGACGGCTGCTGCGTCTACACGTGGCAGTTCTTCTCCTGCTTCTAGTACAGACTCGAGCGCGTCCGGTTCGGTCTGCCTCTGCTCTGATACTTCATTCGTCTCCTCTACGCCTACGTCTCGCGCGGAATCCTCTGGGTGTTCCAGGTGTTCATCTATTTGAGCTTCTTCCCCTGAGGTCTCGTTCCTACTAGCCTCCCACTGCCCGTCTCTTCTGGACGTTGCTCCCGAATTCCCGGGTTGCCTGTCTACCGCTTGTTGCTGTCGCAGAAGTCCTCTGTATGTAGCAAGTTCCGCTTCAGTGACTGGTGTTAGCTCCACCACAGATGGCCTCTCCAGAACTCTCTCTTGTACAGGGTCTTCCCTGAGTTCGGATAGTTGGTGCTGCACGGTTGTTGGCCACTCCATGTGCTCAGGAGCACACCACCCGGCGACTAGCGCGGCTGCTAGGGCAGCACCTATGTTGCGAATCGTTGCAACTCGCTGATGCCAGATGGATTCATTTCCTGAAAATCGCTCCTTTATCCACGTCTTCAAACCTCGTCGTCGTGGTAGCCGCGGAGGTTCCTCCAGGAGGCATGTAAAGTGATGACGCAGTCCTAGCATAGTGGTCACCTACATCACCCCGGCAGCAGATGCAGGAGCGATTGCTCAATGAGCGTCGTGAAGTGACGCGTCATGGCCCCCGTGCGCGCGCGCTCCCGCACGAGCAGCCGGATCTCGACGTTCCGATCCAGTGGTATCTCGGGGAGGTGGGCCGACGCTATGAAAGCCCTGTCGTCGTCGATGAGCAGACCGTAGTAGACGTCGCCGTGGTGCTCGTCAAGCGCGCGGCACCACGAGTCGAGCAGATCTCCGAGCCGGTCCCGCACGCTGCGTATCCATTCCTTGCGTTCGTCGTCCGCGGTGAACACCTGCTGCTCAACTCGACCGATGAACATAGAGAGCGATGGTCCACTTCCTCCAGAATCGATCTTCCAGTTCCTCCGAAATGCACACTGGTCGCCCAAGTCGACCGGTGGCAGCGCCGCGGCGCTCACGGATCGCGAGACCATAGCCATGCCCAGCCGATCAGGAATCTATGTCAACGCCGTCGTTTTCTGCGGGTGTGGTACTCTTGCTCCCGCTCGACAGTCCCTCTAACCGGCCACCCGCGTGCTGGATGGAATCCCGGATCAGCATCCGGATCTTCTTCAGGAAGTCGTTACTGGGCGGGTCAGCGATCCGGCCAGGAATAGGGGCAGCCTCGCTGTAGATGATCTCAATGTCCCGTCTACGCTCTCGGGCCGAACCAACGCCACGATGGGCGTAGGCCTCCTTCCAATTGATGATCCGGTCTCGCATCAGCCGCTCCTCCACCCATTCATTTAGACGATCAGACAGTTCCTGCACGATCTTGTCGATGGCGAACCTCTTCATGTGCTCAGTCGCGCCGTGTGCAGGTTCCCAACGCAGGGGTGATTCCAAGAACGGCCGCATGCAGACCTGCAGAAAATCGATCAGATCTGCAACGGGCCGGAGCGTGTCGTACTCGTTCTCGCCGAGATGACCGAGCCGGCGTGTAAGCGCCTTCACCCGCGTCCAGTGCTCGCTCGGCAGCTTGGCTTGCCAGCGTTTGCGAAACTGAACCACGGCTTGGTGAATCGAGAGTACGAGATTGGCGTCATCATAAACAGGCGTGACGCTATCAGGGATAGCGGGCGCTCCGAGCTTCTTCAGGATGTCTAGCAGATGACGGAGGCTCTCGGCGGTGCGACGTGCCGATGGCTTCCCCGGCGGGTCCGGAATCTGCTCCTGCAGGTTTGAAAGGAAAACAACCCGGTCCGCCGTGACCTTCTTCAGCGCGTTCTCGGTGCCACGGCCTGTCTCCTTTCCGATCGCCACGATCGACTGATCCAATGCTGCCAAGACGTGCTGCTCCTTGGCACTGCGGGTCGGCAGGTTCGCGCCGCGCATCTGGTCGAAGTGCGTAAACGCCATCACCAGCTTCGATTGCTGACCGCTGGAAACGATACTCCGCAGCGCCGAGTCTGTGGCGGCTAGCATCGGTTGCAGAGCGTTGTCGACGAGAAGGATCGCGTCCACAAGTCGATAGCGCCTAGTCACCCGCGTCGAAAGGCTTGAGGTACGGTCTACCGCGTGCCCCAGGCCTTCGCCGTCCATCAGCACGAGCTTGGGTGCGTCGACTGACCATGCCCTAGGCCCCAGAGGGCCTCGCACGCGAATGCCCTCCACCAGTGGCGTCAGCAGTCGACCGAACTGCGATGCCTGGTTGCTGGCAAACCGGCTGGCGCGGCGTAGAAGTGCCGACCGGTCGTCGGTACGAAATCGTCGCCGATGTCCTCGTTCTCCTCATCCTCATCATCTTCATCATCCGCTTCAACTGCGGGCATTCCAAGGACGTAGCTGAGGCGAAACCGCTGGTCGTTGTGCTCCAGAAAGCGCAGAGCGGTTCGCTCCGGTCGCTCCTGCTTCAGGAAGCTCGCTGCGGTAGCTGTCACGCATTCCTCGACGTACTTCTGCGCGCCGCGTTGCGCTACCGCCCCCATTCGCGGCGCGGGTCGCAAGATGTACCCGCATCGAACATCCCAAGTTGCTTGACATCGACGCCAGCAACTTGTTGATCACGGCATGGTCGTCGAGCTGCGGACGCGCAACACCTACCACTCCGTGATGCCGGGGCTGGGCGCCGGCGCCGTGCCGGTTCTTCTGCGTGTGTGGTGCCGACCACGCGATCTGCTGGTGCCGCGACGCCAGTAGTTGCATATCGTCTCAACCGGATCGATGCCGATCGCCGTACCGGTGCTGCCGGGCCGCTGGCCGCACGCTGCGCACCGGGACCGGCCGTGCACGCCCGACGGGCCGGTCGCCTATCCCGGTTGCACCAAATGCGCTCTGCGATTGCTCGCCGCCGGACCGATGTGACTGATGTCTGGTGTTCGGCTCGGGTGGTTCTTGTCATGCTGGGCTCGCGCAGCACGGGACATCTCTATAGAGTATATTCGCTTACAGAAACTCAACCCTGATGGTGCTGTGGTCAAGCCTCTGGACCGGGACGTTCGATTCGGGCGTCGACTGAAGCAAAGGCGGAACGACGCCGGGCTAAAGCAGGTAGACCTCGTCTCGCGCCTGAACCGCCCGCAGGCGTACGTCTCCAAGTATGAGAGCGGCAAGCGCCGTCTGTACTTCTTCGAGTTCGTCGAGATAGCCGAGGCGATCGGGTTCGACCCAGTGGGATTCCTCAAGGACTTTCTGGCCTCCGACGACGAGACAGGGGTGCAAGAGGGCGGGTCAGATGGGGCGTGCGCGGGTGTCCCAACCCGTCATCAACTGTCCCGTCAGCCTGCACTGGGTGTCCCGTCGCGTGCGAACGAGGACGATGGGACAGGGGCGGAGACCTATGTCAACCAGTCGGGTCGCCGACGCCGTCGGCGCCTCGCTTCTCCGGCGGAGCGACGTGCACGCGACGATCGGGCGCGGGAGATGCACCACCTGGGCTCCAGCTATCGCGACATCGCGCAGAGGCTGCGGTGTGGAAAGGGAACCGTCGAGCGGGCCGTCCAGGCCGCGCCCCCACCGAACCGGACCATCAGCGGCGTACGCCGAGACGGCAGGGCGCACGTCATGATCGACGGAAGACCACTCGACTGGCAGGAGCCAGCTGACGTCGGCCAGCTTAGTCCGACCGGCCCTGAGTGGGGATTCCGCGGGTCTGGACCGAATCAACTCGCCTTGGCGATCCTTTTGACCGTGACCGGCGAGTACGAGTCTTGGGGGCAATACCGGCATTTCGTGGAGGGCTGTATCGGAAGGATCGATCAGGCTCGCGACTGGACCCTGAAGACGGACGATGTTCACGTCTGGTTGCTCCAGGCGCGCGAGATCAAGGACAAGACGCAGGATGAGCCCGTGGCCGTTCTACTGGATGTGATGTACGTCTCCGGTCGGGCCTCGTAGCCTAGAACCCTCGTGCATCCCGTGGCTGCGGGCGCGTGACGTCGCGCTGGTGGGGAGCGAATCGTCCATGGACGTCGGGCCCCCGCCGCCGGGCGGCCTGGACGCTCTCGCTGCACCACCTCGCGCTCATCTACCTCGGCGTCCACGTCCTCGACAACATGGACCTGACGGCGGTGAGCGAGGCGGCGGCCGAGCGGAACCGGTGGGAGTTCGCGGTCACGATCGCACCGCTGATTGTTCGCGGCGGGACAGGCGCCGCGGTCAGTCCGATCGCGACGTTCTAGCTCTGGCTCTACTCGTAGTCCGCGGCTGCCAGTGAGATGCGCACGACCTCGGCGTCGTTGCGCGCGACCACGTGGCGGTTCGCGTACGCCGGGTGCGCCCACAGCACCGCGCGATCGACGTGTCTCCAGCGACCGGAGCCGCCGCCGCGGGTACGGGTGGTGGGCGTCAGCAGGTGCGTCCGGTCGACCTCCTCGTAGCCGGCCGGCGAGAAGCGGGCGATGACCAGCTCGCCGGTCTCGACGGAGACAAACGAGCGGTCCTGGTGCTGCACGAGGTGCGAGCTCGCCCAGCGGTCCTCGGGTACGAGCCGGTCGCTCGACCACAGCAGCTCGCCGGTCGTCGCGTCCACGCCGCGCAGCTCGCCGTAACTGTTGAGCCCGTAGATCGCGTCGCCCACCACGATCGGCGTCGACGTCATGGATCTCTGCACTGGGCGGTCGGTGCGGTTGGGGTTGGCGCCGGTCCAGACCAGGCGGGCCGCCGGACGGTCGGGGTTGAGCGCCAGCATCAGGCCGCCGTTCTCCACCTGCGTGATAAGCAGGTAGCGCCCGCTGCGGACCGGCGTGCCGATCGTCAGTCCGCTCGCGAGCGGGAAGTCGTGTTCCCACCAGATGCGGCCGGTGGCCGGGTCGAGCGACGTGACCCCGGCCGGGTGCCAGACGATCAACTGCCGCACGCCCCCGGCGGTGGTCACGATCGGCGAGGAGTAGCCCGCTTCCGAGTTCGTTTCGATCGCGCGCCACGCCTCGGCGCCCGTCGCCTTGTCGAACGCCACGACCATGGCGTCGGGCTCGCCGCCGAGCAGCGTGATCAGGAGCTCGCCCTCCACGAGCGGCGAGTGCGCGACGCCGTAGACCGGCACCGTGACGCGGTAGTCGGCCACGGTGTCGATTTGCCAGATCGGATCGCCGGTGGCGGTGTCGAAGCACGCCAGCATGCCGGCCGCCCCGATGATGTAGACGCGGTCGCCGTCAACGGTCGGCGTGGCCCGGGGGCCGGTGGCGAACACCGGGACTATGTTGCGGTAGGTGGCCGGCCATTCCCGCGTCCAGAGGACCGCTCCGGTCTCCTCGTCGAGCGCCACGAGCCGCTCGTGGCCGTCCATCGTGCGGCTGCCCGGCGTCTCCTGGTAATCGAGGACGAAGACGCGTCCGTCGGCGACGGCCGGTCCGGCGAAGCCGGCGCGCACCGGGGTGCGCCACTTGACGATGAGCCCGTCTTCGGCAAAGCGCTCGACGATACCGGTCTCGTGCCACACGGCGGCCCGGTCGATGCCGCGCCACTGCGGCCAGTCTTCGGCGTCGAGCACGGCCGTCAAGCAGCAGACGACGGCGCAGGCGAGCGCCGCGATCATCCGGCAGGGCGTACCACGGTCAGACATCAGCGACTCCAGATTGTCCCGGGCCGAAAAGCGGCCAATTCAACTCACACACCCTCGTGCCCTGGCAGCCTGAGACGCAAGTCCCCCACGATGAGCGGACGCTCTTGTCGCGCCGTGAAGATGGCGTCGGCGACGAGGGCGGTACCAGGGGCGTCGAGAAACGTTCCAGAAGGCGGCCACAGGTCGCGCGATCGCCTGACCAGGGCGCGAAACAGGCTCGCCGCCCGGCCCGGAAGGCTCCGCGCCGTGCCGACGCCCTGTGGCAGGTCCGCCGCGTCGCCACCCACATCGACTATTGTGACCCGTCGTCACGGGTCGTCCCCGTCGCCATCCCGGCCAGTGTAGGGCACGGGATCGGCCGTGTCGATCCCTCTCCGCCGGACCTGCACCACCGGGAGGCGTGCTGTGCGCCCGGGGGTGCGACGGCGACCGCGACTGACGTGCGGATGTTCGTTCTGGAACGGGGATGCGCCGTCGTGGGCGAATGTCCACCGGGTCGGTCTCGCAGAGAGCCGCCAGGGGTGAAAGTCGTAGCTCCGGGCTGTGGTCTCCGGCGTGCCCTCGGCGACAATGGCGCCGCCGCCCTTCCCACCCTCCGGTCCGAGGTCGACGATCCAGTCGGCGGCGGCGATGACGTCGAGGTTGTGCTCGATGACGACCACCGTGTTGCCGCCCACGATGAGACGATGGTGAGTAACCGATCGATGTCGGCCGGGTGGAGGCCAGTGGTCGGTTCGTCCATGACGTAGACGTTGCCGCTCCGCGTCAGTTCGGAGGCGAGCTTGAGGCGCTGCGCTTCGCCGCCCGAGAGGGTCGACAGCGACTGGCCGAGGCGCAGATAGCCGACGCCCACATCGACCAGGATCTGCAGGCCGCCCCCGATGCGAGCGCTTCGTTTCCGCGGACTCTCGACCGACGCGAAGAAGCCGAGGGCGTCGGCGACGGTCATCTCCAACACGTCATGGATGGAGCGGCCGTGGTAGGTCAGCTTCAGGACGTCGTCCCGGTACCGCCTGCCCTCGCAGACCTTGCAGTCCAGACGCACGTCGTCGAGGAACGACAGCTCGACTTCCAGGAAACCCGGCCCTTGCATTCCGGACAGGAGCCCTTGGCGTTGAAGCTGAAGAGCGCGGGCGAGACCTGGTTCGCCGCGGCGAACGCTCTCCGGATGGGATCGAATACGCCGACGTAGGTGGCGGGGTTGGAACGGGAGGAACGCCCGACGGGGCGTTGATCGACGACCACCACCTCGCCGCCTCGTCCGCCGCCGGCCGGTCGTCGCCGGAGGGTGTCGATGAGCTCGGCGACCAGCGAGCTCTTGCCAGACCCGGCGACGCCGGTGACGCACGTCAGCACGCCCTTCGGTATCCGGACGCAGAGGTTGCGCAGGTTGTTGGTCGTGGCGTTCTCGATGCGCAACGCGTCGTCGAAGGTCCGGCGGCCGCGGCGCGGTGTGGCGGCCTGGTCCGTGAGGGCGCGCGATGTCGCGGTGTCGGTGTGCAGCAGGTCGTCGAGACGTCCGGAGAAGACTACCTTGCCGCCGCCGTAGCCGGCACCGGGGCCGATGTCGACGATCCAGTCCGCCGCGCGGACGACCGCCGGGTCGTGCTCGACGACGAGCACCGTGTTGCCGTGATCCCGCAGGCGATGGAGCATGGCGATGAGGTGATCGATGTCCCGCGGGTGGAGCCCCACGGTCGGCTCGTCCAGGATGTAGATGAGATCGACGAGGTCGCAATCGAGCTGCCGGGGCCATCTTCACCCGCTGGCTCTCGCCGCCGGACAGCGTCGGCACGCCGCGGTTGAGCGACAGGTAGCCGACGCCGATGTCGATCAGGTACCGGAGCGTCCCGCGCATCCGGGCGACCAGCGTCGCGACGACGTCGCGGATCGGTTCGTAGTCGCCCCGCGCGAGGAGTTCCTCGAGCACGCGGTCCAGCTCCGTCAGCTCGCACTCGACCAGCCCGCCGATGGTCCGGCCGCCCGCCAGCTCCACCGCGCGCGCCGCGGCGTTGAGCCGAACGCCGCCGCAATCGGGGCACGCCCGCTCGGTGAACAGCCGCCGATACGCCTCCTTGCCCGCGCGCGGGATCGACCGTGATGCGCGTGCCGAGACCCCTGCAGGCGGCATACATGCCGTCGGGATGATTGAACGAGAAGCGGTGCGACCAGCCGGCGAACGGCCGTCCGCAGCGCGAGAAGAGCATCCGCAGGTAGGTGTAGATCTCGGTGACCGTGCCGACGGTGCTGCGGCTGCTGGCGTCGAGGCGCTTCTGGTCGATCACGATGCAGGGCGAGATGTTCCGGATCGCATCGACCGGCGGCCGGGTGAGCTGCGGCAGCCGGCGGCGGGCGTACGTGCTGAACGTCTCGACGAGCTGGCGCTGCGCCTCGGTGCATATCGTGTCGAACACGAGCGACGACTTGCCGCTCCCGCTCACGCCCGTGAACGCGACGAGCCGGTGCTTCGGCACGTCGACGTCGATGCCCTTAACTTAACCAGGAGTCTGCGCCGTAGAACGGTGCGGACTCCTGGCAGGGTCGGTTGGGCGGTGAGCGGAGCCGCAGGCGACGCTCTCCGGGCTGGTCGCTCCCGCAGCCGGAGCGGGCGGTCGGGGCGGCAGGCAGTCCGGGGGCCGGTGCCGGCGCGGTCCGGGACCCGCGCCAGCGGTCCGGAACGACGCCGGCGCGGTCCGCAGACGGCACCCCCGGGGTCGCCGCCCGGCCGCCCGGCGTCACTCGGCGGCGACGATCATGATCCTGTCGAGCTCGGCCTTGTCCGTGGACAGCTCGTTCTCTCCCGCCGGATAGTCGTTCCGGTCGAGCATGTAGGCCACGACGTCGGTGTACTCCTGGTCCGACAGGCGGCCCGGCCCGTCCTCGGGCATCGTCAGCTTGATCCGTTTGAACAGGGCCCCCACCGGCACCTCGGTCCAGAAGACGATGAAATCGGCGCCGGCGACGCTCGGCGCCATCTCGCCGCCCCGCAGGCCCTGTCCGTGGCAGGACGAGCAGTTCTGGTTGTAGACGCGCCGCCCCCGGCGCGCCTGGGCGGGCGTGAACACGCCGTCGAGCGTCGAGCTGGTCGTCTCCTGAATCGCCGCGGGGAGCCCCGCACCGGCCCCCGACGAGGTCTCGACCGCCGCACCGCCCACCAGGACGAACGCCGCCACCGCCGCCAGACACCCCACGGTCAACCACCTGTTCATCCGTCGTCTCCTGTCGAAGGTCGCCATTCCAGGCATGCCATTCTGGCACTCCGCATGCGACCGATCAACCCGGACGGGGTGCACGACATCATTGTGAGATGAGCGTCAGGCGGCATTCGCGGCTCGTTGCTCCCAGAAGTCCTCGAAGCGTCCGCTGAGGATGCAGCAGCGCAGGGCGATGATGGCGTTGGCCCCAGCGACGGTCCAGCGCATGCCGGCGCGCTTGAGCCGGTCGCCGATCTGCTTGCATCCGGCCTCGACGACGCCCGATGAGATGCACAGGCCCTTGGCCCGGAACTGCGGATAGCGCATGCGGTGTCGGTTCCTGAACACATAGTGAATGCACTTTCGCGCCTCGGGCGTGGTCTCGACATGGATGCGCAGTGCGGCGACGACGGCGCACAGCCGGCCGGCGTCGAGTTCGGCACGCCGGTCCCTGGCCCACCGGTCGGCCAGGTCGGTCCCGGGGCCGTAGATGGCCTTGGCGACGTCGCACAGGTGCTGCTTGGCGTGGTAGATGTCAACGATCTCGATGGCGTCGGGAAACTGCTCGCCGGCGACGTTCCATATCCACGCGGCGCCGTCGCCGATGACGACCTGACGGTCCGCGGTGTCGAAACCGCGCCGTATTGCCTCGCGATAGACCCGTTGTGCGAAGGCGGCCGGCTGCGGGTCGGTGTCGCGGCTGGCCGCGCTCTCGATGGCGGCGTTGTAGCTGACCGACCCGTGGTCGCGCACGGGCCGGCACGCCTTGACGCGGCCGTGGCCGTGGCGTACAGTTCGTCGCGGACATCTCGGACGAAGAAGTTCTGCGCGAATTGCCGGCGCTCAGCCGCGGCGGGCTTGAGCAGTGTCGGAGGGCACATGAAGAAGTTCGGTGGGTATGCGGAAATGCGAAGCGCTGCGGCAGTCCTGTTGGCTGTCGGATTCGCTGGATGCAACGGATCGCCTGCGGCCTCATCGGAGATGCCCTCGCTGACAGTGGACGTCCACGCGACCGACTCGGGCATGAGGCTCGGTTCCGTTCTCATCGAGGACACGGCCGAAGGTTCCCGCCTCACCCCGAATCTCAGCGGGCTGACGGCCGGCGAGCACGGCTTCCACATTCATGTGAATCCTGATTGCGGGATGGCGGGGCAGAACGCCGGCGGGCACTACGATCCGGCGAACACGGGGCGTCACGAAGGCCCTGATGGCAACGGCCATCTTGGGGACCTGCCGAGACTGGCGGTCGACGGCGGCGGTGGCGCGACCGTTCCGGTCGTGGCGCGGCGAGTCCGGGTGAGCGACGTTGTGGGTCGTTCGTTGATGGTCCATGCCGGCGGCGACAACTACTCGGACATGCCCGCAGCGCTCGGGGGCGGCGGCGCTCGGGTGGCTTGCGGTGTCATCCCGGCGACGGCGAGCTGAGCGAGGGTCGCCTGCCCGAAGCGGACGCTGGCGCCGAGGCCGAGCGTCGAACGGTCTCCTCCGCGAAGAAGCGCTGGACAGCAGGTAAGGCTCCGCTCCAGGATTCACGGTCCTGGAAGACCCTGTCGCGGCGGTCCGACGACCACGCCGACGACCACGCCGACGATCTCGGCGTCGAGCGGCGGTTCTTCCTGCTGGCGGCGACGCTGGGCGCGGCCATCTGGAACGCGGTGAACAGCCTGTCGGCGGGCGGGCTGGTCTTCGGCGTGCTGTACGCGGCCGGCTGGCTCGCGTGGCGGCACGACCAGAACCTAGTGCTGCGCCATGATTAAACGTTCTGGTTCGCGGTGCTGTGATTCGTCGATGATTGCGCGCTGTAACCCATGTCCGTGGCCGAAGATTGTGACGTGACGGACCACTAGTCGGCGTGATCCGGGCGGCGGTCCGCTACCGCGCCCGCTACGACGCGGGGCTGCTGGAGGACCGCTCGCCCTACGTGGTGATCGAGAGGAGTGAAGGGTGACGGGCGACGCCGGGCCGCTGGCCCACGAGCTGCCGTACTGGGGCTGGGTCGACGAACGGACCTGCCTGACGCGCGGGGGCGAGCTGGTGACGGTGGGCGCGCTGACGCCTCTCGTCGTCGACGGCCGCAGGGCCGAGGACCTCGAACCAGGTGGCGGGCCGCTGGCAGCGGATGCTCCGGGCTGCCGCCCGAGATGCAGGTGACGTGGATCGTCGAGCGCCGACCGACGGCGTTCGACGCGCGCCCGCCGTCGTCGGACATCGCCGCGCTAGTGTCCTGACCCTCAAATCCAGTGCGCCGTGACAAGGCGCCATTCCTCAGCGGGTGCGAATCCCGCCCGGCAACTGTCGCTCTAGCCGGTAGCAGTCGGAGCGGACGATGGAGGTAACGACATCGGCTGAAGCACTCCGACGACAAAGAGGCCGCCCTGGGCGGTTCAGCGACCACGCGGGCGTGCGCCAGGCTAACTGACGGAAGGACAGCCGGTGGAAGTCCGGCAGAGGGAAGGAGTAACCGACCACCTTCACCCCGAGTCATGCGCCGGTCGCTGTGAGGCGGCAGGCGAAGCGTTGACAGGGACGCGAACGGGCAGGGCTACTGAGCATCGAAAGGTCGCATGTCTGGAGTGCCGAGACCGTGCCTGCGGTTGAAGGCAACACCGCCATCACCGCGACGGGCGCATTCCCGATTTCCCGGAGCAGTGTGTAGGCAAAGATGGACTGTGAGGCTGGGGGAGGTTGAGCCGGTCTTCGGACAGACGGGGAGGGTGGTACTGGACATTACGGCTCGGACTGCCCATGATGGTGCGTTGAAATGGACAAGAGCGCCATCGACACCCCGAGCCGCGAGGTCGATCTTGGCAACATTCCCGTCCACCTGCGCACTGCCCTCCGGCGGGCGCTGGAGTTTGAGGCGCGTGCTCGAGCGCCCAGGTCGGCAGAGGAAGCGGAGCAGTGCGAAGAGCAGCTGCGGGCCATCGCGGACGAGTTCTTCGGCGCCCTCCTCACCCCCGTGCTGCAACGCGCGGTGCGCTCCGCCGCGGTTGGCGACGCGGCGAGCGCCCTCGTGCGCCACCTGCCCTGGCGGATGCGGAGCGACGGCCTGGAGACCGTCAACGTTCGCACCTCCCGGGGCACGACGGTGCCGGTCACGACGCCGTACTACCGCGAGAAACACGCCCGTCGGGCGAAGCGGAGGCCGGGACTCTACCCCGCCTTGGTGGTGCTGGGCATCTACGAATGATCCGCCTCGCCTCCTGATTGAACGACACCGGTATTGCGGTCCTGGCGTCGAGAACCGCGACGCCCACCGGCGAAGTCTCGATCAAGGTCTCCAGGTCGGCCCGCGCCCGCTGCTCGTTCTGGTGCGTACGCGCGTTGGCGATCGCCGTTGCCGCCTGCGACGCGAACAGCACGAGGATCTCTTCGTCCTCGGTCGTGAACTCCCGACCGCCTTCCTTGTCGCCGAGAAAGAAATTGCCGACGTACTCGCCCCGGTGACGCATCGGCGTCGCCTGCATCGACTTCACCAGTATCAGGTCGGCCGAGAATCCGAGCGACCGGACGTAGGCGGGGAAGTCCGGCCATCGCACCGTTTCCGGAATGTCCCGCAGGTGCTCGAAGAGCCGTAGTCCGTCGGGCCAGTCGGTGAGTTGCCGGTGCTCGTCGGGCGTGAAGCCGGAGCTGACGAAGTCCGGGACCTGCTTGCCTGCGTCGAGGGTCGTGATCACACCGTATTGGGCGCCGGTCAGCGCACGCGCGCTGTCGACGACCTCACGCAGGACGGTGCTCAGGTCGAGGCTGCCGTTGATGCGCAGAATGGCCTCGTTCAGCCGTGAGATGCGGTCTCGTAGCGCCTCGTTCTCCCGCCGTAGCGCGTCGGAACTCCCCATGAGGTCACTCCTGCCGGTCAAAGGCATGAGTTGCGGCCCGTTCGGGCCACGCGTCTAATGGAGGACGTTGCGTTTTCTTCACAAGTCACAAAAACTACACGATACAACGCCGGGATGTCACGTCGAAAACACATCAACCGTGTAATATTCGCCCTCGTTCGGAAGCGCGGTACGCGTGCGGCCCCCGGCTCTGACCTGCATATGAACGCGCTTCCCTCGGTCGCCTTGACGCAACGGTTCCTGGCATTGTGCCAAGAGCCGGGTTCGCAACGCCTCGCGGTCAGAATGGTCGCCTTCGGCCGGAGCGCCGGCGTGTCGGGGCTGCCGAAGAGCGACGACTGGACAGCGTGGGACGCTGAAGAAATGCGCGCGGCGGTTGAATACCTCGAGCAGATGCGCATCCGATGACTGGGTGGACCGAACGTCACAGCGACGATGGGCCGATGGCAGTCGGCCAGCAACCTCGCGAGGGTACTGCGCCCGCTTTGCTGCGGACGCCATCCCATAACTGTTGACTGGGGCATCGAGACCGAGTTGCTGACACCCGCCAAGGTCGTAGCGAAGGTGTCGTTCGTCAACGGCGACGCGATTCTGGGTGGCCTTTCGCACGCCGAGCGAGTCGGTGGTCGACTCGGCGCCATCATGCGCGAACGCGCGCAGGCGCGTGGCGTACTCACCGAGCTGGACAACACCGAGGTGACCGGGCTGACGGTGTCGCGCCTGCTATTCGGCCGCCCGCGTATCCGCGCCGTGGTGACTGCGTGCGATCGAGGTAAAGCAGGTGGTGATCTCGCCGCGATGGCTGGCGCAACGATCCTGCTCACCCCGGCGTGCACCAGATGGCCGATCTGGCCCGACGACCTCCTGCACAGGACCGGAAACGAGATCGGCTATCGATCGTGCGCGACGTGGACACGTTCATGTACGAGCGGCAGAGCCACGAGACGATGGAGGTCGGTTCCTACGTCCATCGCCCCATCCTGGTGCGTCCCGTGCTGGCGGTCGTGCTGCATGTGCTGTCGGAGCAGTAGCTGGAGGTTTGATGAAGCGCCGCAGCCGGAAACACCGAAGATCCATGGAGACGGCGGACTTGACGCATTGGCCGCGGTTGAGGCTGATCTTGCGGAGGGCGACTGAACATACCTCGGCGCAGGCATGATGCTCGGTCGACCCAGCGGCATGGCCGGCGTCCTGCCGGCTCTCACCCCTCGACCGCTGGTCGTCCGGCACGAGGGTCCGGTATCGACCTGCTCGATCTCGTCACAGGAATCGGGGACGGGGTGGCAGTGCGGGGGCGGGGGCATCGCCGCGTTCGTGATCGCCGCAGCGGGCGCCAGGGGATCTCGGCTACCATATCGTCAGCCTCGTCCTGACCCTCGACGGTCGGAGCGTTCCCTGGCTCCCGGCCTTCGAGGAGCTTCGAACCCTTGGGGCTGCATGATCGACGGTGGCCGGCAGGCGCAATCGCGGTAATCGCAAACGGTCGACACCCGCACGCGCACCTCGCGCATCCCCCCGTCGTCTGCTGGATCAGGCCCGGCAGATCCTCGCGGAGGGCGACGGGCGCAAGGCGCTCGATCTGATCAGGCAGGCGCGGGACCGGGACGACAGTCTGGCGGGGCTTCCGCTGGTGTCCTTCTGTGCCACCATCCAGCGCGGCCGGCAGCTCGCGGCGAAGGGCATGGAAAAGGAAGCGGCCACCATGCGTGCCCGGGCCGATCGGCACCGGGAGTCCATCTCCCTGCAGTCACTGTCGGAGGACGACTGGGTCCAGTACGTCCGGTACCTGGATGGTGCGGGCTCCCTGGCGGCCTATGCGGACCACCTGACCACCGGGTAGCCCCTGCTTCCGGTGGAGCGGGCGCTGGCGGATCGGCTCGTCATCGAGCGGTACTGGGAGGGTCTCGACTTCCTCGACACGAGCCATCCGCTACGGCGGGACGCCGGCGCGGTAATGCCCGGTATCGACGCGATGGATGCCGGCGACTGGGCGCGGGCCGCGGACCTTCTGCAGGGGGTGCCCCGGCGTTCGCCGTTCGCGGCCTGGCGTCTGTTCTGCAAGGCCATGGTCTGTTTCGGTGCGGGCGACGACGACGGATTGCTCCGCACCCTCGATCACCTGCCCGCCGACTTCGCCCTTGCCCGCACGGTCGCCGAATGCCGGCGCCTGATCGCCGGAGACGGCGGCGGCAGCGGCAACGGTGGCGCTGCGGTGCCGGGGGTCCTGGGAACTGGGCGGGGACAGGTGGCGGCCCTGGCCGGCGAGCTGAAGCGGGCTCTCCACAAGGGGAACGTGCGTTCGGTCGGGAAGGCGATCGAGCTTCTGGCCGACGCCCTCTACCCCGACGATCCCGATCTGGCCCTGATCGACCTGTTGGAGATCGCGGGGCTGGCGGTGGTTCGGGACCTGATCCCCGGCGGCGCGCTCGAGGGGCTGGCACGGCGACTGTTGCCAACCGATCGGGTGACCGGAGTCGTAGCCCGCATCCTGCTCGCGAGGCAGCAGGTGGTGTCCCAACTGTGGCATCCGGTACCGGCCGCCGTCCTCGTCGACCTGCTGCCGGTGGAGTTTCCGCGGGCGGAAGATCGGGCGCTCGCCCGAGCGTGCGTGTTGGAGACGCTGGCACGCACGGGCCGCGCGGCCGTCCATCCGGAATTCCTGTCTCCCGAGATGGAGGCGGGTCTGACGATGCTGCTCGGCCGACCCCTGGAGGACCCCGGGACGGTCTTCGTCGAGCTGATGCTGGCGAGTCTCGCGGCCGACCCCGACAATCGCGACGGCTACCTCTTTCTCCTCGATCTGCTGCGCGGACAGACCGCCGGCAAAGCGAAATTCCAGCGTGCCTTGCAGGACATGGCGGATCGGTTTCCCGACGATCCGACCCCCTGGCTGGAGCTGGCCACCCTGCACTATTCGAGGAACGCGTACCGCCAGGCCGAGAGCGCGCTGGAGGAGGCACGCCGGCGTGCTCCCCATGACGATCGACTCCTGGACCTGCAGGCCGTGGGTTTTCTCAAATCCGCGGATCAGAGCCGGAGGAAGGGGCGGTTCGCGCTTGCGCTTCGGGACCTCGAGCGCGCCGAAAACCTCGGGCGCAAGGTGATCGAATCTGTCCTGCCGGCGAAATGGCTGCTGCTGGAGATCGTGTCGGGCGACGCGGACGCGGCCGCGACGGTCGCCCCGCATCTGGAGGGTCTGCCGCCGGGTGCACAGCTTCGGATGCTGGCGTTGCTCCTCCGTGACCTGTACGACAACAACCACGTGAGGAACGTCAGACCGGAAATGGCCGATGCCGTGTGGCGCCTGCTCGCCGGCAAGGTCTCTCTTGCCGACGAGTGCGCGCCGGACGAGATCGTCCGGCTGCTCGAGCCGCTGCCCGTCGAGCTGGACCTCCTCTGCGACGATCGGCGCATCGCGGTGACCTTCGCCCGCTGGTGGCCCGCGCTCCTCGCACGCGTGGACGGGGAACGACTGCCGGGCGTCCTCGATATCCTGATGGACTGCGGCGGACAGAATGAGGTTCGCGTCGAGATCGAACGCCGGCTGCGCGGCGTCCGGAAGCCCCGCCGCGATCCGCTTCTGCTCTTCTATCTGGCCGTGATCCGCTACGAGGAAGGCAGCGACCATGATTCCCGGCGTTTCCGGGACGTACTGAAGAGAGCGGACGCCGCCACCCGCGAGCGGCTGCGGGCGGCCGCCGCGAGGCTCGCCCGGCACACGGAGGAACCGCTGCGCCACGCGCTGCAGACGTTCGATTTCGAACCGCTGGACGTGGGGCCGGGGCCGCTCGGCCCGGGACCGCCCCCGGGGCTGGAGGCTTTTATGGCTGCGCTCGAGGAGCAGTTGCAAACCGCGGGTCCGCCGCCCGACCGGGTCGGATCGACCCGGTTGGCGCCGCCCGACCCCGCCGATCCGGCGCTGGTAGAACGGTTCCGGCGGGCGTTGACGGAGGATACGGCGGATGCGCCGCGGGACGCCGGGCAACAGGGGATGTTGTTCGATCGGGAGATATACGACGATCTGGATCGCCTGGACGACCTGATCGACGACAACCGACTGCGCGGCGAGCCGCCCGTGTTGCGGGAGCTCGCCGGGAATCTGCGAGCCGAACCGGGGACGCGGCGGAAGCTGGATCGGCTGGCGCGCGACTGCCAGACGGCCGGCCTCCGTGACAGGTTGACGCCGGAGTTGCACGCCCTGCTGTTTCCCCACAAAGGAAGGAAACGGCGCCGCTAGAGCAGGACCATGCTTGTCCACTACCTCGTGCTGGGACTGTCCCCGTCGGCGACGGGGGAGGAGATACGCCGACGCTACCTGGAACTCGTGCGCGCGCACCGGCCGGGCGAGGGTCCCGAACGTTTCCAGCAGATCACCGCGGCGTACGAAGCGCTGAAGGACGACCGTGCGCGCGTGAAGACGGTTCTCTTCGGGTTGGCCGCCTACGGTGACTTCGAGCTGGCGCTCGATGCGCTGGTGAAGGCTCGTCCGGCCCGCCGCGAGACGCCCGGCTTGCAGACCCTGTTGGCGGCGGAAGGGAAGCTGCATGAGTGAACCGGGAGGAGACTGGAAGCAGCGCGCCCTCGACGACTTCCGGCAGTGGCTCGATACGGTGGGCGAAGAACCCCCGGCGCCAGCGGAATCGGACGCGGGCGACTGCGACCTGCGCGATCTGTTCGCCGAGTTCGCTGCGCTGCGGCAGGAGATCCGCCTGCAGAACCGGGAACAGGCCAGGGCGGGCCGGGAGCTGGCGGCCGCGGCGGAGCGCTACGACGCCGCCACCCGCCGGGGGGAGCGCGGCGACGAGACGCTGGCCGCGTTCAAGCAGCGCGTTTCCCGAACCGCCGAGGACCGTTGCCTGCTGGAGACCCTGGAGGTGCGCGACGCTCTGGTGCGGGGCCGGGACGCCGCGGTCCGGCTGCGGGATCGGCCGCGCCTGTTCGGGCGCCCGCCGCGGGGCGCCGCGGGCGTCGTCGAAGGTTCCGAGCTGGCGATCGGCCGTTTCGACAGGATGCTGTCCCGGTTCGACGTGCGGTCCGTGCAGACCGTGGGATGCCCCTTCGACGGCCGGGTCATGCACGCGGTGGAGGCGCGCCGCGTCGACCGGATCGGCGACGGCGAGGTGATCGAGGAACTGCGGAGCGGGTTCGTGCGGCGCGACGACGTGCTGCGTCTTGCCGACGTCGCGGTCAATCGACGTCACGAGGAGGGCTGATGCCGGCGGAAACCAGGGCTGCGGACGACGACGCCATCATCGGCATCGATCTGGGCACCACGAACTCCGAGGTGGCGATCATCTCCGGCGGGAAGCCCACGATCGTGGAGGAGGGCGGCGAAGCCATCCTGCCCTCGTGCGTGGGACTCGACGACGCCGGCGCCGTCATCGTCGGGCGCCATGCCCGCAACCAGGCCGCGGCCGCCCCCGAGCGGACGGTGCTCTCGGTCAAGCGCCTGATGGGCTCCGGGACGCAGGTGCGGATGGGGGACGGCGCCTACCGCCCGCAGGAGATTTCGGCCTTCATTCTCAAGGCGCTCAAGGAGCGGGCGGACCGCGCGCTCGGCCGCGAAGTGCGCAAGGCGGTCATCACCGTCCCGGCCTACTTCACCGACGCGCAGCGGCAGGCGACGCGCGAAGCTGGGGAGATCGCCGGCCTGACGGTCGTGCGGATCATCAACGAACCGACGGCCGCCGCTCTAAGCTACGAGAGCGGCGGTGCGGGGAGCCGCGCCCTCCTCGTCTACGACCTGGGCGGCGGGACCTTTGACGTCTCGGTGGTGCGCATCGAACAGGGCGTCGTCGAGGTCCTGGCCACCGCCGGCGACAACCAGCTCGGCGGCGACGACTTCGATGCACTTATCGTCGAACGACTCAACGCCCATATCGAGACGGCGCTGGGGATCGAGCAGGCCCGTGACGACCGCCCACTGCAGGCGCGGCTGCGGCGGGCAGCCGAACGCGCCAAGATCGAGCTGTCGGATCAACCCTACGTGCGCGTCGAGGAGGACCACGTCGCCACGGTGGACGGCGAGGCCATGCATCTCACCTGTGAGCTGACCCGCGCCGATTTCGAACGCGACCTGGAGCCGTTCCTCGACCGTTCGCTCCAGGCCGTGACCACCGCGCTGCAGGACGCCGGCGTGCGCCCGAGCCAGCTCGACCGCGTGCTGCTGGTGGGCGGTTCGACCCGCATTCCGCGGGTCGCCGCCGTCCTCACGGAGCGGCTGGGGCAGGAGCCGCACGGCGAGGTCGATCCGGATCTGTGCGTCGCGCTCGGGGCCGGCGTGCAGGCCGGGATCGAGATGGGGCAGGACATGCAGGCCGTGCTGGTCGACATCACGCCCTACACCTTCGGCACCAGCGCCGCGGGGGAGCTCTACGGCATGCCGTACGCGCACCAGTTCTTCCCCCTCATCCGGCGTAACAGCAAGCTGCCGGCCATCCGTACCGACGTGTTCTTCACCATGTTCCCGGACCAGGAGGAGGTGGAGATCAAGGTCTATCAGGGGGAGGATCCGGACGCCCTGAAGAACATCGAGATCGGTATCTTCCTGTTCACCGGCCTGAACCGGCGGCAGGGCGCCCACGCGCAGGGCATCCTCTTCACGTACAGCCTGGACCTGGACGGTCTGCTGCACGTCCACGCCCGGGAACGGGCGACCGGCCGGGAGATCCGTGGCGTCGTCGAGAACGCCATCGGGCGTTCCAGCGACGAGGCGCTGGGCGCCGCCCGGGAGCGGGTCTCGGCGCTCTGGGGCGTGGAGGGCGAGCAGGGAGCCGAGGCCGCCGGGGACCCGGCGGCCGAGAGCAGCGGAGAACCGGGGCCGGCGCCCGCCGCCGTGCCCCTGGACGTGGCCCACGACGTTCGCGACACCCTGGCGCGGGCCGAGCAGGCACTCGAGGCCGCGCCGGCCGAAGACCGGGAAGAGATGATCAACCTGATGGAGGATCTTCGGGACGCCATCAAGGAGGGCCGCGCCGCGCAGGCGTCCGATCTGCGGCGCGAGCTCGACGAGATCCTCTTCTACCTGGAATAGCCGGCATGGAACACTGTCCGACCTGCGGGGTGCGGCATGCCGGCGGGCCGTCCTGCCACCGCTGCCGGACCGACCTGCGCCAGGTGCTGGCGATAGAACGGGCCGCGGCCAGCCACCGGCGCCACGCCCGCGCCGCGCTCGAACGCGGCGACCGCGCGGAGGCCCGCAACCGCGCCCGCCGCGCCTGCACCCTCCACCGGTCCTCCGAGTCGCTGGCCGCGCTGGCGTTGGCCGCCCTGGCGGACAGCGACTTCCCGGCAGCGATCCGATTGTGGCGAGAGATTCGAACCGGGTCCGTTCCGCGGCGACCCTCGTGACCCTGCAGCCTCGATCTGCTCAAGGCGACCTTCATGTTCGGCGTGCCCGACCTGCACGAGCTGCGGACGGCAGGCCAGCGTGCTGGAGCAGGAGCTGGCGATTCCGTTCACCATCGCGTGTGCGCGACGAACTTGCCTGCCTGCGTTTACGGGCGACGAACACCCGGGGCGCGGAGCAGCACGGCAGCCGTGCAGGGCCAGTCGACCAACTCACGCCGGTTATCCGGGCGGAACGTTACGCTTCGGGAAGCACGGCGTCCTTGAGCTGCTTCGCGATGCGAGCCTGGACCACCTGCTTGGGCGGGATTTCGATGGCTTCTCCGGTTGCTGGGTTGCGACCGGTCCGCGCTTCGCGCTTCTGCAAGACGAGCTTCGCGATGCCGGGCAGCGTGAACTCGCCGCAATCCTGAAGCTGTTGCTCGCACAGCCGCTGCAACTCTTCGAAGAACTCCCGCGCGTCGGCGCGCTTGAGGCTGATGTTGACGGCAGCGAAATGCTCGACGAAATGCGCGAACAACTCGGTCTTGCTCATTTTGCGAGCTTCGGCCATCGATGTTTCCCCTTGTTGTGAGCACGCTGAGGCGGCTACCGAGACGACCCCGCGCGCAGTGATTCAGTCAGAAAACCAGACAAAAACGTCGAATCGTAGGCCCTGGGGCTGTCTTGTGTCAATCCGTGCCGGCCGCCGGCGTGTCCGATCAGGTCGGCAGCCCGTCGTGAAGCCCCGCGCTGCACCGAGAGCGAGCGAGACGCTCCCGACAACCCGGCGCGAAGGAAGGGCATGTCAGACGGCCCCTCCTTCAAACCGGATCTTCTCGGTAGCGCGACGGTGACTATCCTCTGCCGTCCGATCCGGGAGGTTCGTGTCGCGCGGCCTCGTGTGCGCCGCGATCGCCTGGGCGCACACGCATCCGGCGGAGGGTTTGATGAGACGGCTCGTCGAGGCGTCACGTGTGAGGATCCTGCGCCTGTCCGTAGCCGGCCCAGGTGGTCTCGTAGAATCCCGACCAGAATTGCACATGGAATTGGTCATGACCACGCGTGGGTGTTCATGGATTCCATTGGCAACAAGGCGGTTAATCCCAAGTTGGCGGAGTCCGCACCGAACTCCGGTCGCGGCCAGCGCGGCGGCGCATCCAGGAAGGCCTGCCGACCAGTCACGACGCCGCGGGCGGACAGGTCCTGCACGGCGTTGACCAGGTGGGCGAGGTTGCGACCAGTGAAGGCTCAGGGCTTCCGCTGCAGGCGGGCCTGAAGGAGAAGGTGTTCAAGCTGTTCTTTCTCGACGTCGGCTTGATGAACGCCGTCTGCGGACTCGGCTGGCAGACCATCGCCGGGCAGACGGACACCCAACTGGTCAACGCCGGTCCCGGCGCCGAGCAGTTCATCGGCCAGCACCTGCCGTTCCTGCTCGCGGACCGGCCGAACCGCGAACTCACCTACTGGCTGCGCGAGGGCCGATCCAACAACGCCGAGGTCGACTACGTGTGCGCTCGCCGGCCGCATCGTCCCGATCGAGGTCAAGGCCGGACGCACCGGCACCCTGAAGTCGTTGCACCAGTTCGTGGCGGAAAAGCAGGTTCCCTTCGCCATTCGTTTCGATGCGGAGCCGCCGGCCCTGCACAGCGTCGACGCCGACGTGCGCCGCGGCAACGGATCCGAACGGGTCCGCTACCCGCCGCTGTCGCTGCCGCTCTACTTGGTGGAACGGTTGCCCCGCCTCGTTGACGGTCTGGACGAGCCATGAGACGGCTCACGCCGGCAGCGCATAGTAGACTGCGGGCATGCGCGGCCAGCGGCTCTTCTTGAGTGCGTACGCGTGCTCAGGTGCGGCCAGCCTGCTCTATCAGGTCGTGTGGACGCGCCTGCTCACGTTGCAACTCGGTCACACCGTGGCCGCGGTTGGCGCGGTGCTCGCGGCCTTCATGGGCGGACTCGCCGCAGGAGCCCTGATCGGCGGCCACTTGGCGTCTCGCCTCGAACGCGCCGGCGCGCTACGGATGTACGCGGTGATGGAGTGTGTGATTGCCCTGTGCGCTCTGGCGCTGCCGTTCGCGTTGCACGCGTTCGAGCCTGTGCTGGCATGGGCCTACGGCGACCAGCCCGGGTTGCCGTTCGCATTGGTGCGTCTCGCGTCGAGCCTCGCGTTGGTGTTCGTACCGGCGGCGGCGATGGGAATCACGTTCCCGCTGGCGATCCGCTGGTTTTCCGGCGGCGCGTCGAACGCCGGACGTGACGCTGGCGGACTGTACGCGCTCAACACGGCCGGGGCAGCGGCGGGCGCGTTGATGACCGGGTTCGTGCTCATCCCGGCCATTGGCCTGCGTGCGACCACGCTTGTCGGGATCGGATTGAACCTGACGGCCGCTAGCGTCGCCTGGCTTGTCGCGCACCGAGCTCCGAGTTACGCGGTCGCGACACGGTCCGCGCGGCGACCGCGGGGCGCCAGGAGAGTCGGGCGTCCGATCGCGCGATGGCTTCCGGCGGTCGTACTGGGAATATCCGGGTTCGTCGCGCTTCTCTACGAAGTGACGTTCACGCGCGTGCTGGCGCTCGCACTCGGCCCGACCACGTACGCGTTCGCTGCCATGCTCACCGCGTTCATCAGCGGGATCGCCATCGGCGCCGCGCTCAGCTCACGCGTGAGATGGACTCGCGAGCGAGAGGCTCCGGTGCTGTGGCTGGGACTCCTGATGCTCGCAACCGCGGCGATCGGCTCTGCGACCGGCTGGTTTGCCGGTACACGCCTGCCGCTGGTGATTGCCGCAACCGTCGCCAATCCCCCCGCCGGGCCCGGGACGGTTCTTGCCATCGAGGCCCTGTATGCCGTCGGCGTGTTGCTGCCGCTTGCCTGTGTGCTCGGCGCGGCGTTCCCCATCGGCGCCGCATTGGCGGCGCGGAGCGACGAGGGCGTCACGCGCGACGTATCGCTCGTCTACGGCATCAACACGATCGGGGCGGTGGCCGGATCGCTCGGCGGCGCGTTCGTGCTCTTGCCGTTGTTGGGTCTGCAGCAGACTCTGCGCGTGGCCGGCGTGCTGGCCCTCGGCGCGGGATGTCTGGCCTTTGTGGCCGGCCGCCTGAGCTCGCGCCACCGCGTGATGACCGCGGCGACCGCCGTGGCAACGGCCGTATTGATATTCGCGATGCCGGCGTGGGACATCGACCTGCTGTCCAGCGGCGGCTACACGTACGCCGCCGACGTCGATGATCCCGAGCTCGATCTCGCAACGAGCCTGAAGGCAGGAACCGTCCTGTACTACAAGGAGGGCGCTACCGCGGCCGTATCGGTCAGACGGCTCGCCGGCACGGTCGCGCTGGCGATCGACGGCAAGGTCGACGCTTCCAACTGGGCGGACATGCTCACACAAAAGCTGCTGGCTCATCTGCCGCTGCTTCTGCATCCCGACCCACACGACGTCTGCATCATCGGTCTTGGCAGCGGCGTGACGCTCGGCGCGGCACTGCGACACCGGATCGATCGTGCCGACGTCGTCGAAATCTCGGCGGAAGTGATCGAAGCGTCGTCGTTCTTTGCCGACGACAACGGGCTTGCGCTCGAGGATCCGCGGACGCGGCTCATCCTCGGCGACGGACGGTCGCACCTGCAGCTCTCGGCGGAACAGTACGACGTGATCATCTCGCAGCCATCAAATCCCTGGATTGCGGGTGTCGCTGCACTCTTCACGCGCGAATTCTTCCTGGCCGCCCGCGAGCGGCTCACGCCGGGCGGGATTTTCTGCCAGTGGGCGCATACCTACGACATCGCCGATGCGGATCTGCGCTCGATCGCCGCGACGTTCATGAACGTGTTCCCGAACGGCACGCTGTGGCTGGTCGGAGAGGCCGACGTGCTCTTCATCGGGTCGAACGAGCCGCGCGGCGGGCCAAGCCTGGACAACCTCTCGCTTCCATGGCGACCACCCGGCGTGGCGGCGGACCTCGCCAGGGTGTCGGTGTTCGATCCGTTCAGCCTCCTGTCGCTCTACGTGGGCGGCCCGCGGGAGGTGCAGGGCTACGGCGAGCGGGCGTTGGTTCAGACCGATGACCGTCCGTTGATCGAGTTCTCGGGCCCGCGCGCCATGTACGCTCGAGACGTCAATGAGAATGTGTCCACCCTGCGGACGTTGCTCGATCCCGCGGGCGCACCGGCCGCGCTCCGCATGGCACTGGCAACGGCGGGGGCGCCCGAGTGGAGGAACCGCGGGCGGATGCTTCTGGGAACGCGGGCGCACTCGACGGCGTATGACGCCTTCGTTCGGTCGGTCGCACTCGACCCGGACGACGAAACGGCGTTGGCGGGACTGATCGACGCGGCCGGAGCGGGGCGCCGGCTGGCGGACGCCCGGCGGGTGCTCGAAACGACGGTGACCGCGCGGCCTGGGAGCTCGGCTGCACGGCTGGCCCTGGCACGGCTCCTGGCGGCGGCCGGCGCGTTCGACGCCGCTGTGGCCCATGCCGAAGAGGCAATCGCCGCCGAACCCGACAACCCCCGCGGTCTGGAATCGCTCGCCTCGATTCTCGGCGATGCCGGCGACGTCGACCGGCTGCGTCCTCTCGTCACCCGCATGCAGGAGACCCATCCCGAGCGTGAAGAGACCTTGTACTACGCGGCGCTCGCGAGCTTTCTCGGCGGAGACCTTCCGGACGCGATCGCCCGAGCGCAGCAGGTGACCCAAGTCAACCCTCGACACGCTGCCGCGCACAATCTGGTCGGCGCGGCCAACGCGACGCTCGGTTTCCGTGACCGCGCCCGACGGGCTTTTCGCGCCTCACTCGAGGCTGATCCGCGGGATCCAGCCACGTACACGAACCTGGCGTTTCTGGAAATGGAGTCCGGGGACCGGGACGCGGCGGCGGCCTATTTCGCCGAGTCATTGTCGCTGGATCCCCGCAACGAGATGGCGCGAGCGAGTCTCGCGGCGGCCGGCCGGTAAGACCTTGCCGGCCGGGCCGCCGGCGCAGGCTGCTCCCAGCCGCGAGCGGCCGGAAATATGCACTTGACACGGCTATCGATCCGGGCCACAAATTGGTTGGCGCGAGCCCCGCACCGGCAGCGGATCAGTAGTCAGGGTTGCTCACCTGCCAGAAGGGAGACGGCGACCAGGTAGACGGCGACGACGCTTCTCGACGGGAGTTCGCGACTGCCTCGGCAACTTCGGGTGTCTTGAAGGAGGTTCGCATGAGATGGATGGGCGTAGCGAAGCCGGCGTTGGTCGTAGTCGTTGGATTCGCGCTGGCACCCACCACGGCGCTCGGACAGGGCGTCGTCTCCGGTCAAGTGACCGACAACACGGGCGGCGTACTGCCGGGCGTTACGGTAGAGGCGGCGAGTCCGGCGCTCATCGGGGGCAGCCGTCTCGCCGTGAGCGACGGGCAGGGTCGGTACGCAATCATCGACCTGGAACCGGGCCTGTACGCCGTGACCTTCAGGCTGCCGGGTTTCAACACGGTGGTTCGCGATGGTATCGATCTGCCCTCCAACTTCACGGCAACGGTGGACGTGGAGTTGGAGGTCGGAGCGCTGGAGGAGACGATCACCGTGTCCGGCGAGAGTCCGATCGTCGACGTGCAACAGGCCCAGCGCATGGAGGTGCTCAACCGCAACGTGCTGGACTCGATTGTGACCGCCCGTAACACCTGGACTCAAGCCATGCTCGTCGCGGGCGTCACGATGACCGGGGCGGACGTCGCGGGCTCGAACTACGTATCGGATCTGTTGCTGGAGGCGCACGGGGCCGACGCCACCCACATGACCTACACCGTGGACGGCATGATGGTCGACACCATGCTGAACGATGGGCGCGACCAGAACTACTACCAGGACCAAGCCAGTCAGGAGATCTCCATCCAGACGAGCGGCGGGACCGCGGAGGTGTCATCCGGCGGCGTGCTGCTCAACATGATTCCCAAGGACGGCGGTAACACGTTCAGCGGGTCCGGCTACCTGGGCGGCTCGAACGGAGCCTGGCAGAGCGACAACTTCTCGCAGGACTTGATCGATCAGGGCATCCGGGCGGTCGACAGCATCGACCGGATCTTCGATTACGGCTTCACGCAGGGTGGGCCCGTCCTCAGAGACAAGCTGTGGTTCTTCACTTCGTGGCGGCTGTGGGGCGTGTGGAATCCGGTCACCGACATCTTCCTCGACGACGGCACGCAGTTCCGGGACGAGGATCAGATCTGGTCCCCCGTCGTGCGGTTCACGTACCAGGCGACGCAACGGAACAAGATCACGATGCACGTCGACCGGCAGGCGAAGAGTCGGGGACCCAAGTTGACGGCCAACTACCCGCTGGTCCTCAACAGCGCCGGCTCGGACCCGGAGACGGCGCGCACATGGCAGGATCCGGGCCTCCCGTACGGCATCGCGCAGGCCAAGTGGACCTCGACGATCAGCAGCCGTGTGCTGGCCGAGGCGGGCTACTCGATGAGCCGAACCTACGTTCGGTACCGCGCCCCCTTCGGCGTCAATCAGCCCCGCGAGTCGGATCTCTGGTACGAACGCGTGCGGAAACAGGACCTCGACACGGGCCAGTTGTGGGGAGCGTCGTACGATGGGCTGCTCCAGCCGATCCGCCATCTCGTTCACGGGTCGGTGTCGTACGTCACGGGTTCACACAACTTCAAGGGGGGGTTCCAGAACTCGTGGGGGAGAGATACCCGATATCAGGACATCAACGGTGACATCGACCGGGTCCGGTATCGGTCGGGCGTACCGGACGTCGTGCGGGTCCGGAATGTGCCGCTCGTCACCGATCCCCGCTTGAAATACGACCTCGGACTCTATGCCCAGGATGCCTGGACGCTGGATCGACTGACCGTGAACGCCGGGATACGGTTCGAATTGCTGAACTCCTACGTGAACACGCAGTCCGCCCCGGCCGGCCGTTTCGTGGGAGTGCGCAGTTTCCCGAGGACGGACAATGTGCCCGACTGGTCCGACGTCACGCCGCGGCTCGGACTCTCCTACGATCTGCTCGGGGACGCGAAGACGGCGCTCAAGTTCAGCATCGGCAAGTACATGACTCCGCACACCACCTCGTTCGCGATTCGGTTCAACCCGATGGCGGCCACCAACGCGGACGTTCCATGGGACGACCGCGACCTGGGAGGACTGGACCTCGCGACCAACGGTGACGACATCCCGCAGGACAACGAGCTCGACCTGGCCGGACGACTGCCGGAGAACTTCGGCGAGCGGGCGCTCGATCGGTTCGATCCGGATATCGAGCGGGAGTACAACGTCGAGACCGCCATCGGCATACAGCACGAACTGGTGCAGAACGTGTCTGTCAACGTGGGCTGGTATCGCCGTGCGTTCCACAACTTCTACACGGACGACAACCTGCTGCGGGATTTCAACCACTATCGTCCGATAGATATCGTGAGCCCGCACAACGGCGAGGTGATCACGGCCTGGGATCTGAAGGACTCGGCGTCGCTCCGCGATGTGGACGTCCTCGTGACCAACGCGACGGAGGGCCGCGCGCAGGTCTACAACGGATTCGAGCTCAGCCTGAACGCGCGGCTGCCCGGAGGCGGGACGTTCATCGGAAGCACGACGACTCAGCGGATCGTGACGGAGCACTGCGACGATCTGGACGATCCGAACAACCTGCGGTTCTGCGATCGCGGGAACCTGCCGTCCGATTACAACAGACTGCCGTGGCGGAGCGACCTGAAGTTGGCTGGCAGCTATCCCCTGCCGTACGACATACAGGTGAGCGCGAACTTCACGAGCATGCCCGGCCGGAACAAGGGCGATCTCGTCCGCATCGATGAGATCCTGCCCATCAACTGGAACATCAGCCGGGGCACGCAGTACACGGCCGCGGGCTGCGCGGGGCGACCATGCACGGCGGGTGAACTGGTGATTCCCGACATGCAGCTCGGATCGCTCGTCGTCCCGCTGGTCCCGGCCGGCACCGAGCGCTTCCTGCCACGCCAGAGCATGCTCAACTTCGGGATCAGAAAGATCTTCCAGACCCGCGACGTCTCGTACGAGGCGTCGTTCGAGCTGTTCAACGCGCTGAACGCGAACACTGTCATTGCCGAGCGGTCGGCCAACTTCGGCACGGCGGCCTATGCCCAGCCCTCACAAATCCTGCTCGGGCGGATGCCACGGCTGTCCGTGATGATCAGGTGGTGACGTGGGGCGGCGTTCGATGCGAGGTCGCGCGATCGTGGGGAACCGGGGGGCGCGATGCCCGCCAGTTCCCCGTTCGTCCTGCCGGCGTGCGTGCAGGTGCGGACACCGCCTCTGTGGAAAGGACACACGACATGAAGCAACTCAAGGCGGCCGTGCTCGCACTCGTTCTGATCCCGGCAACGCTTGGGGTCTTCCCCGCCGCGCAGGGTCAGGAACAACAGGTCGATTTGGAGCAACTGCTGACGGACTTCTCGCGTCAGATAAGTGATCCGGGCATGAGCGTAAGCATCATGGTGGTCCATCTCAACGACGTGACGACGGATGCGCTCTTTACGCCGCCCGTGAAGTACTCACTTCGAGCCCAGGCTCGGCAGCGGACGCTGTTCTACGTGCGGGGGACGGCAAACCGTAACCATTGGGTCGACATGGAGTTCGCGAGCTGGCAGGGTACTCGCAACTTTCGCGTTCAGACGACCAACATCTCCAATTTCGAGCCCGATACCCGGCTCTCCGGGGGCGAAAACTATGAGGGAATCGTCGCACTCGAGGCGGCCGTCAACCTGAGGCAGCCGTTCACGCTTCAGAATGGGGATCTTCTTTTCGAGTTCCAGCTTTCCCCGAACGCGTTGGCCCGGATCGGGGGCAATCAGTAGATCGGGCTCGACATGCGGCGGGTTGACCGACCATATTGGCCGGCCAACCCGCCGCCGTGAAGTGCCGGTTCTACACGCCGGAGAGCGGCTCCAGCGGGATCGTGCCCGTGGCGTCGCCGAACAACTGGTCCGTATGCACGCCGGACCGCTCCAGCATCGCCAGAAGCAGGTTGTTCATCGGCGTGTCCTTCGAGTGCCGCAGGACCTTGCCGCCCTTGACGCCGCCCGCGCCGCCGACCAGGACGAGCGGCAGGTCGATGTGCGAGTGCTCGTTCGCGTCGCTGATGCCGCCGCCGTGGAGCACGAGCGAGTGGTCCAGCAGGTTGCCGTCGCCGTCGGGGGTCGCCTGCAGCGCCTTGAGGAAGTGGGAGGTCAGGCCGATGTGGTACTGGTTGATCTTGTGGCCCTGCTCGAACTTCAGCGGGTCGTGCTGGTGGTGCGACACCGCGTGGTGGGCGCCGTTGACGCCCAGCTCCGGATAGGCACGGTTGGTCTGCTCCTTGCCGAGCGTCAACACGAAAACGCGCGTGATGTCCGCCCGGAACGCCAGCGCCACCAGGTCGAACATCAACCGGGCGTGCGCGTCGTACGTTTCCGGCGCCCCGACCGGCCGGTCGGGAAGATCCAGCACCGTCTCGCTCTGCTGGCGCTCGGCCATCTGCAGCCGGCGCTCGACCTCGCGCACGGAGTCGAGGTACTCGTTCACGCTGCTGCGGTCCGTCGGGCCGAGCTTCTTCTGCAGATGCGCGATGTCGGCCGTCACCCAGTCGAGAATGCTGCGGTCCTCCTGCATCTGCGCTCGGCGTTCCTCCGGCGAGCCGCCGTCGCCGAACATCCGCTGGAAGACGACGCGCGGGTTCGTCTCGTGCGGGTTCGGGGTGGTCGCGGTGCGCCACGAGATGCTGTTGGTGTAGACGCAGCTATAGCCGTTGTCGCAGTTGCCGATGAGGTAGGTCTGCTCCATCGCCAGCTCGAGCGACCGCAGCGGCGTGTCGCCGCCGATGTGCTGCGCGGCGATCTGGTCCGCCGTGATGCCGTTGCGAACGTCGGCGCCCTCGGTCTCCTTCGGGTGGACGCCGCTCAGCCAGACGGTCCCGGCGCGCGAGTGCTCGCCGTTGCCGTCGCCGAGCGCTTCGGCCTGCTTCTGGCTCAGGCCGATCGGAACGATGACTTGGTCCTGGAACGGCGCGAGCGGGCTCAGCGTGGGCGACAGCTCCTTGATCGCGCCGTCGCCGGCGGGCTGCCAGTGCTTCATCACCGCCCCGTTCGGGATGTACACGAAGCCGAGACGCCGTACGGGTTTGGCCGCCGTGCTCGCGAGCGCCGACGCGGCCGGCACCATCGCATCGAGCAGCGGCAGGCCGAGGGTGACCCCCATTCCACGGAGGAACGTCCGACGAGGTAACGCCGTCTTGGTGATGAACATGACAGCTACTCCTGATCAATCAGCGGATCTTCGTTCAGTTGACAACCGCGCCGGTCCTGGCCAGCCGCATCTGGAACGGCGTGCTCCTGACGACGCCGACGATGAGTGACGCCAGACCGTAGTCCTGCTCGGCCGCTGTGCGCGTGATCTCCCGGACGGCCGGCGCGTCGTAGTACTCCACGCCGCGGCCGAGCGCGTAGGTCAACAGCTTCTCGGTCACGACGGTCACAAACTGCTCCGGGTTCCGGACGAGCAACCCGCGCAGATCCGCCGGGCCCTCGAAAGGCGTGCCGTCCGGCATCGCCCCGGACGCGTCGATGCCGACCCCGCCGGCCATGTGCGCCCGCCAGCGACCCACCGCGTCGAAGTTCTCCAGCGCCAGCCCCAGCGGATCCATCAGGCGGTGGCAGCTCGCGCAGACCGGGTTCGCGCGGTGCTGCTCCATCCGCTCGCGCATCGCCAGCACCCTGCCCGAATCCTCGGCCGGCTCAAGCTCCGGCACGTTCGGCGGCGGCGGCGGCGGCGGCGTCCCGAGGACGTTCTCCAGCACCCACTTGCCACGTCCGACCGGCGACGTGCGGTCGGAGTACGAGGTCACGGTCAGGATGCTGCCCTGGCCCAGCAGGCCGCGCCGGTTGGGGTCGGCCAGCGTCACGCGCCGGAAGTCGCTGCCGTAGATCCCGGTTACGCCGTAGTGGCGGGCCAGACGTTCGTTGAGGAACGTGTGGTCGGCCGTCAGCAGCTCGGTGACGCTCCCGTCCTCGCGCATGACGCTGTCGAAGAACAGCTCGGTCTCCCGCACGAAGTCCTGCCGCAGGCTCTCGCCGAAGTCGGGAAAGAGCACGTCCGACGGGAGGGCGCCCGATATGTTGCGCAGGCGCAGCCACTGGCCGGCGAAGTTCCTGGCCAGCGCCTCCGACCGGAGATCGGCCAGCATGCGCCGCACTTGCTGTTCCAGAACGCCGGGATCCCGCAGCCGCCCCTGCGCGGCTACGTCCAGCAACTCGTCGTCCGGAATGCTGCTCCAGAGGAAGAACGAGATGCGCGACGCCAGCTCCAAGTCGCTCAACCGGTAGGCAACCCCCGGCGCAATCCCGGGCGGATCCGACACGACGCGAAACAGGAAGTCGGGGCTCACGAGGAGCGCGCGAACCGCCCGCTCGATGCCGGCCTCGAAGCCGCCGGCGGCCCGGCCTTCGTCGTAGAAGGTGAGCAGGGCGTCCACGTCCGCCGCGGTCACCGGCCGCCGGTAGGCGCGCCGCGCCAGGGTCGCGATGATCTCCCGGGCGCACGGCGTCTCGTCCGCGCCGTCGACCGGCCGGCAGACGAAGATGAGGCTCCGCGACGGCGTGTCGCCGGCGCCGATCGCGTTGAACGGGCCGGAGATGGTCAGCGTGCCCAGGTGCGGCTGATAGAGAAGATAGTCGCCTTCGCCGTGCGGCCGGTCGAACGGCTGTCGGACGCTCTCCGCGAGCGCGCTGGTCTTCTTGATGAACGCCGCCGTCACCACCCGCGGGCCGGCCCCAACCTGCACGCGGGCCTGGAGCGCATCCGGGCCGCGGTTGTAGGCCGCGCCCTGATCCCGGTCGGAGTCGGGCGGGGTCAGGTGAAAGATGGCGACCCGCTCGCCGGCCACGCTCAGATCGTGGTTGGCCTTGCCGCATCCGTTTGTCGAAGACCGCCGGCGCGTGGCGAACTAGAGGCGGCGCGCGTGACAGGACGACGTCAATCCGACCGAAAGCGCAGAGGCGTACACATCCGACAGCGAGCGATGCGGTGGCGGTCGCGTCCATGGGTTCGATTCTCCCCCCGTGGTGTTCGGGGTCAACCGGTGCCGCAGGCGTGGCCCGTCAATGAGCCGCCTGTCCGTGGGCTGGCGTTTCTGCGCCGCGTCGTGGAAGATGCATCGCACGATGACGGGGTCGAGCCGAGCGACGAGTAGGCGGCGTTGTCACCGGAGACTCCGAACTCACGAAGCCCCCACTTCCGCCGCATCGGTCGCGCGGGCTCGTGACGCGCGGGACTTCGCCAGCCAATCCCGCACCTCGTTGGTCGTGAGAGCCCACGGCTCGCGGTCTGGACCGATCTATGTCTCGGAGCTCGACGACGCGCACGACGAGGGCGAGGAGACGCTGACGCTGTCGAGCGCCTCGTAGGGGCGGCTGCCGGACGGCGAGACGACGGCGACGATCGAGAATCGGGATCCGCTGCCGCGAGCGCCGCTGGCGCGGTTCGGGCGGACGACGGCGTGCACGTCGTCGTGCACGTGGAGGAGCGGTGGCGGGCGCCCATTGCAAGCGCGGGGTGCCGCGCCGAAGCGACAGTGCCGACTGGTAACCAGGGCTGAGCCGTAGGGCGGCGGACGGCGCGCGTCTGGAGCGCGGCCGATGAGGAGATGGGTGACGGCCAAACCGGTCGAAAGGGAGGCAACGCCCGCCAAGGCGGCTCAACGGTGGCGTCGGTCGCGGCCGTTCACGATGTTGCCGCGCGGTGCTGGCTCTTGCGGGCTTGAGCGGGCGATTTGCCTACATAGTGCCGACACAGCCGCAATTGCCTATCTCGCTAAACCCCTGTAAGTTGTTTATTCTATTGGAGCCGGCGAGCGGACTCGAACCGCTGACCTGCTGATTACGAATCGGCCGCCGAAGTCGCGCATGCCGAGCCTCCGTTCCGCAACTACGATTTGAGCCCCATTTCACGGTGGATTCTGCGCTCGGCGGCGTCCGAGATTTTGACACCCTATCTGACACCCTACGGAGCGGACGCGGATGCGATTTCTGGACGCGGCTGGATCCGGAATTCGCGAATTTCCTAAAGGACAAACGTCTCGGCCGGGCTCGATGCGCAACCTATCATCCGCCAGTAGCCAATTCACGACCGACTTTGCCCTTGCAGCGGTTCCCCAGCCGGCGACTATCTCGCCAACCTCTGGCGCACGGCCAGACACCGGACAGAGCCGACGCGCCTTCTCGGCGACGGGATGCGCGTTAGCCGGCTCAACACTCGCCGTCAGCGGCGCGATGTCAGACGCGCTTGGTTTCCGGCCGGAAGGATCGACCCCGGAGAGGGCGCGATCGGGCGGCCGACACAGACCGCGGCGCCTGCTCGAGGGCTTCCGTCAGCCCGAACACGCGGCGGCCTATGCCAGCGCCCTGCGGCGGCTGGACACCTTGCTCGACGGCCGTGACTCCACGATGTGACCTTGGCCCCTACCTCGCCGAGCTGCACGACGCCGGGCGCGCCGCCTCGCGCGCTTCGATGGCGGTCACCGCGGCATGCTTCCGCCCGAAGCTGGCCGGGCAGCCCGCTCCCGTCGGCGAGCGGACCGCCGGGGTACTGGCCGGGTACCGGTGGACCGCCTCCGATCGCGGGCGCGGGCAGGCGCGACCGTCCGGGACCGCGGACCTGGCGGCCGTGCTCGGTACCTCCCACCGGTCGCGCCGGCGCGACCGGTGGTGTGGCCCGCGGGGGACCTGACGGCACTGACCCACGGGTCGGACCGAGCACCGCATCGGGTTGGCCCATCGGTGCCTTTCGGTCACCGAGCCGTCGGCCAAGCGGAGCGCCGCCGATCGTCTTCCGCCACGGTCGGCACGTCGTGGGCGTGGGCATCGATGCCCTGATACCCAGCCGGAAGGTCATCTTCCGATCGCCCGCCGCCACTTGACGCCTGACCGTGGCGCCGCTCCTGGCGAGCAATCGCCAAGGCAAGAGGCGCAGGAGTGACGCCGCGCGCCGGCCTCGCTGCCGTCTGCCCGTTGCACGCTGGCTTCGACCGTATCGACGACGCCGGGCACGGGCGTCGGGGCCGGGAGCCGAGTGGCTAGATCCGACAGCGTAGATGGGAAGGAAGCGGACCAAATCATCGTCGAGCGCGTCAACGGTGAGCCGTTCGCGCTCTATCCGATCCGTGCCGCCTACGGCTACGGTGCCCGCGCGGGCGGCGACCCGGAACTGACGTGACCCCCCTCAGAGATCCCCTCATTTTGCCATATGAAATCAATAAGAAGAAACCCTTCTTGAACAGACATCTCGCATTAGAAAAGTTTGCAAGGTGGCGCACTTTGAATTAGAATAATATTGCATGCATCTACATCAAGACCTGCCGGCCTCATCCGGGCAATCGCTCCGGAGACACGACCTCCTGAACTTCATCGCCACCTTGTATGAAGGCGACCTGCATGCCAAACGGGTGCTGTCGTTGGCCAACGCCACCCTGGGCGTGCTGACGAGCGCTTCGCTGGCAATCCATGCAGTGGGCCGCGGCTTGGCCCAGGCCCTGGGTACGTTGACCAAGCATGGTGTGAAGCAGGTGGATCGGCTCCTGAGCAATCGAGGCGTCGACGTCTGGACCTTTTTCGCATACTGGACGCCGTTCATCGTCGGCGCCCGCACGGAGGTGATCGTTGCGCTGGATTGGACCAGCTTTGCGGCCGACGGGCAGGACACGATCGTGCTGTCGATGGTGACTGGCCATGGGCGCGCAACGCCCCTGCTGTGGAAGACGGTGGCGTCCTCGACGCTGAAGGGTAATCAGCGGCGCTATGAGTACGAGGTGCTGTGCCGGTTGCGGGAGGTGCTGCCGGCCGGGGTGAAAGTTACCGTCGTGGCGGACCGGGGCTTTGCGGATTGCAAGCTGTTCTACGCGTTGACGACGGAGCTGGCCTTCGAATACGTGATTCGGCTGCGTGGAGACATCTATGTGACGAATGCGCGCGGCGAGCGGCGAGCGGCCGCCGCGTGGGTCGGCGACAAGGGGCGTGCGCGGCGGTTGGTGGGTGCTCGGGTGACCGACGCGTACGAGCTGCCGGTCGGCGTGGTCGTGTGCGTACAGGATCCGAAGATGGACGAACCGTGGTGCCTGGTGGCCAGCGAAGCGACAGTCCCGACGCGGGTCCTGATTCGGTACTACGGCAAGCGCTGGGGGATTGAGGCGGGCTTTCGGGACATCAAGGACATGCGCTTCGGGATGGGACTCTCGTCGATGCATGTTTCGCGCCCGGACCGGCGGGACCGTCTGTTGTTGATCAGCGCGTTGGCGATCGCCGTTCTGTCGTTGCTGGGTGCGGCTGGCGAGCGCATCGGTTATGACCGCTGGTTGAAGGCGAACACGGTGAAGCGGCGGACGCATTCGCTGTTTCGGCAGGGGCTGATGCTGTACCACCATCTCCCCAATTGGCCCGAGGATCGGATTCGTCCGTTGATGGAGACGTTCGGAAGCATGCTCATGGAACAGCGGGTGTATCGGGAGGTTTTCGGCGTGATCTGATGCTGCAAAATGAGGGGATGCATGAGGTGACCCCCCGCTCGGCGATCCTAACATCGTGGTAGTGCGCGTGGTAAGCGCCTTTACTATATTTCTATAAAATCCTTGGCAATCAATGAGCCTCTTGCAAAAATCGGTAATCGGCCGGGTTTTCTTTGCCGGAAGCCGCAGGGCGAGGGACGGTCAGTGGGCGGGACGTAGCGTCTGAAGGATGGCGGTAGCGGTCACCGCCGCCGACGAGTCCGAGACGCGGGGGTTCATGGGGCCTCCCGGCCGGTTATGAAGGCAAGCACGCGCGAAGAGAGGCCGCGCATTTCCTTCACGAGCCGCTCCAATTCGCGGTTGTTCTCGATCCACTCCTGGTAGAGGACAAGTTCGTCTTCGGTGAGCCTCATCCCGACGGTTTTCCCGCGGTCCTTGCGTGTCCAGTAGTGGTAGGGACCGTGCCGGGCGTCCGGGTCGCGGTAGCAGCGGCAGGTGGTCTTCCCACACGCTATCCGGCGGGTCTGGAGGCTGCCCTGGAAGAGAAACCCAAGCGACTGCAGTTCCGCCTTGAGCGCGTCGTATCGCTCCGTGTACTGGCGCATCTGGTCCGCACCGGCCATCGAACCGCAGCTTGACATTGCCCCTGCGCGTAAATATACAGTAGCTCGCAGGAGCGGTCAACAAGCCATGAATGCCCTGCGCGCCTCGTTCGCCCCCTACTGGGAGTCGATCCAGCGTACGCTGTTCCCGCGGTTGGAGCAGGCGTTGGGTCCACTGACCGAAAAACAGCAGCAGTTGGTGCAGACCCTGGAGGTCATCCGTATCGAGCGCCTGATTCCCCGGTACTTCCGGGCGCCGGGGCGGCCGCCCAAGGACCGCGCGGCGATGGCGCGGGCCTTCGTGGCCAAGGCGGTCTACGACCTGCCGTCGACGCGCGCACTGCTGGACCGGTTGGCCGCCGATGTGGCCCTGCGCCGGCTCTGCGGCTGGGAGCGGAAGTTCGAGGTGCCGAGCGAGTCGGTCTTCTCGCGCGCCTTTGCCGAGTTCGCCGACACGCAGTTGCCCCAGCGCGTGCACGAAGCGCTGATCCGGGAGACGCACCACGACCGGCTGGTGGGCCACCTCTCGCGCGACTCGACGGCCATCGAGGCCCGTGAGAAGCCGGCCACGAAGGAGAAGCCGCCCCCGCCGCCCAAGCGCAAGCGCGGGCGGCCGAAGAAGGGCGAAGAACGGCCAAAGGTCCTGACACGTCTCGAACGGCAGCCGACCATGAACCTGCCGGCGATGCTGGACGATCTGCCGACCGCCTGCGATGTCGGCACGAAGAAGAACAGCAAGGGCTACAAGACCACCTGGGTCGGCTACAAGCTGCACATTGACGTGGCCGACGGCCAGATTCCGATCAGTTGCCTGTTGACGTCCGCCTCCCTGCATGACAGCCAGGCCGCCATTCCGCTGGCGACTCTGTCCGCCGAGCGGACGACCAATCTGTATGACCTGATGGACGCCGCCTACGACGCGGAGCAGATCCGGGAGCACAGCCGCTCACTCGGCCACGTCCCGTTGATTGACGTCAACCCTCGTGGCGACAAGGCCCGGGCGGAGGAACTGCGAACCGAAGCCCGGCGCCTGAAAAATCTCGGCTTCCAGCGTGCCGAGCAGGTTCGCTACAACGAGCGTACGGCGGGTGAGCGCGTCAATGGCCGTCTCAAGGACGAGTTCGGTGGTCGCCATGTCCGGGTCCGTGGCACCGCGAAGGTGATGTGCCACTGCATGTTCGGCATGTTGGCGCTCACCGCCGACCAGCTCCTGCGTCTGGTGACATAGCCAACGCGCCGCCGGCAAACGCCCATCCAATCCCGGCGCTCAACCGGCGTCAGTCACCCACCGGTGTCCCGACGCTCGGTGGAAAACACGTCGATCCCCTTGTTTTCCGCTTCCTGGCTGCCGCCGGCCCTTCAGGACCAGAACACGGAGTCAAAATCCAGAACAATTGGGGTGTTCACCCCGAGAATCGGAGGACTGAGCCGAGCCGCGACCCCAAGAGTTTTGCAAGTGGCTCAATCAATATTTTACGGTTAACTCAGTTCTGTAGCGCGAAGACCGATGCCAAGAGGAACGGAAGTCCCGATCACGCCGGAAGTCCTGAGCTGGGCCGTTGAGGAGTCGGGCTACTCCGACGAGCAGATCGCCGCTCACATAGGCGTTTCGGCGGATGACCTGGCGAGCTGGACGCGCGGCGATACCAGGCCGACCCTCACTCCACTGAAGAAGCTCGCGACGAAGTTGCACCGGCAACTCGCGACGTTTCTATTGCCGGCTCCCCCGAACAGCCCGTGGAAGAAGTCTGTTCGCTGAGTTCCGCTGTTCAGGCAGCTTGGCGATGAGCGATTGAGCCAGCGAGCGTCGCCGGTGTCCATTTGGACCCCCAGGCGCGCGTCAGACACCCCCAGCGGTCGATCAAACGCCCGATCAGGCGGCAAATCGCCGAAACAGCCCGCCCCTGTAGGCTCCGGGGCGTACCGATGCCGGTCTGGCTGCGCAGGAGCAGCCCGATGTTGCAGGCGGCCGCCTGAAGCAGCACGCGCTTGCGGACATTCTCGTGACCGCGCACCCACACCCGGCGCATACCGCCCGTCTCATACATGTGCGCGAAAGTACGCTCCACCACCTCGCCCCGGCAGCGTTGCAGGCGTCGACCCCGCCGCCCGCGGACACGCCGCCGGTTCGCATACAACGCCTTCTGCGCAGCACGCTTCTCCGGCGGCGTCTCTCCAGTCTTCTTGTCCTGCCAGCAGCGCCGGCCGCGCTCCGGCTCCGATACGTGACTCCGAACCCCTACCGCGCCGAGCGCCACCAGCGTCTCGTCGCTGTGGTAGCCCTTGTCGGCGACCACCTCTTCGACCCCCGGACCGTCCGGCTGCACCAACTCCACCTGCTCGGCCGCCATGATCAGCGTCGCCGGCAGCGTCGCCGTATCGCCGTCCGATGCATCCTGCACCGTCACCGAGACGATGGCGCCCGTGTCCATGTCGACCCCGTGCTCGGCCTTGTGGGCCATGTGCGTCCGACCGTCCTTCATCTTCGCGACCTTCGCGTCCGGGTCCTGCGGCGATTTCCACTCCTTGTTCGACGTCTTCTTGTTCTTCCGCGACCGGTCGAACCGAGCCAGATCCGCCCGCGTCGGTGTCTCCACACCCGACGCTTCCGCCAACCGCCGAATGAACGCTTCGTGGGATTCGCCCGTGTCCCGCCGCTCAATGCTCCGCATCGCCGCGTTCGCTTCCAGCGTCGTCGCATCGATGCCGACCGTCTTCCCCCGAACCAGACCCGCAGCAGACAGCCGCTCCAGAATCCACGTGAATACCGCCTCGTGAGTCTCTACGTCGATCCGCCGCCGGGTGCGCGACAGCGTCGAGTGATCCGGCGCCGCCTCGGTCAGCTCCAGGTCCAGAAACGACCGCAGACTCAGCGAATCCGCCACCCGCCACGCAATCCCGCGCTCCGACGACAGACCCTCGAAATAGCCGATGAACAGCATCCGGAAATACCGACCCGGACGCAGACTCGGCCGTCCCAGCCGGTCCGCGTAGAAGGCCGCGCACAACTCCTCGACGAACGCATCGAATCCGGAATCCGCCAGGACCCGGTTCAGCCGCTCGAAGTAAGGATGCCCATCGTTCGTCGGAAGGTCCGCCGTGTCCACCCACATCGGCGACGCCTGGCGCGCCGCCGGTCTCTTGCCCATCGCCATGCCGTTCAGTGTACGAAACTCGACCGCGCCGGGGCCAGGCCGGATCCGCGACTTTCGCCACAGGCTGCGAAGCGAGCACCGCTGCAGGTTCAGTTCAGATCGATTGGACCGCAGCCCGCGCGCCGGTTGTCACCAACGGAGCGAAGGTTCCTGCGGAGGGCGCGTCGCCAGCAGGGAATCATCGGCTGGCTGTCCCGGGAACTCAATGAGCCAACGCCGAACCTTCCGCGCCATCTGGCGTCAGACGCTCCGGACGCCGCCGGGGCCGTCATGCGGGAGCGACTCAACATCGAGTTCAGCCAGCAGGTGAAATGGACGTCACCATCTCGCGCGTTCGATCACTGGCGTGAGGCTGTTGGGGGCATCGGCGTCACTGTCTTCGTGTACTCGCTGGGGCGGGACTCTTGCAACGGCTTTTCCCTCTCGCACGAACGAACGCCAGTCATCGCCGTCAGCTCCGCCTGGCGTGAAGAGGCCCGCATTTTTACGTTGTTCCACGAACTGGGCCACCTGCTGCTTCGGGGCAGTTCAGCGTGCCTGGAGCGCGTTGGGCGACTTAGGAAGGACCCGATCGAGCGCTGGTGCGAGCGGTTCGCAGCCTCCGTGCTCCTACCTGCGGGAGCTGTCGGCGAGATCCTGCATCTGCAGAGAATCGGGTCGACTGGACGCGTTCGCGAGCTGAGTGTCGCGCGCACGGTCGCCAGGAAGGCGCACGTCAGCCTACGTGCGGCAACGCTGCGCCTCATAGAAGTCGGCCTCGCCAGTTGGGATCTCTATGACGAGATCCCGCCCGTCTCCGACAAGAAACCCGACGGGGGAGGCGGCGGCGGAGGACGAAACCGTTTCGCCATCAAGGAGGATGAATTCGGCTCAAGGGCTACGCGTGTGTTTGTGGATGCCGTGCAAAAGGATCTTCTCAGCCGGTCTCAGGCTGTCGAGTACTTGGACATCCCGGACGCAGAATTCGATAGTCTCGCCGGCTCGCTGTCGTCGGCGCGCTGATGGCGAGCAGTCAAGTAGTCTGGGTGATCGACACCTCTTCGATTATCGAGGTGAGACGTTCGCAGAGAAGTCAACGGGAGCAGATCTTCCGAGAGATGACGCGGTTGGTGACAGAGGGCCGACTCCTGTATCCGCCGCAGGTTGTCGCAGAGTTGGAACGTAACGCTCAGCCGAAGTCGCCGGACCCTCAGTTCGCTTGGGCAAGGCAGAACGCGTCGACAGCAAGCAGCAACGGTAGCTGCTCCCTGGATGACGTGAAGGAGGTCTTGGCTGAAGTTCCGGAGGTTCTCGATCCAAACAAGGACGCCGGTCCGGACGGATCCCTACGTACTCGCGATCGCGCAGAAGCTCCGGGAGGAGGGTACCGACGCTCGCGTCATTACCGAGGAGCGGAGGGATACGCACACCAAGATGTCGATGAACACAGCCGCGGGGTTGTCCCGTTCGTTGTTGAACTTCGGGTGGCGAACTCCCGGTCTCCTCTACGAAGTCATCTATGTTACGCCACGTCAGCAACCACGCCGTCGGGCGGAGCCAGCGCGTCCAGGGCACCGACCAGGTGCTGCAGATCGCGGTAGCCCCGGACCCGCCGGAAGTGCTTCTCCGCCTCCACCAGCGCGCTCGCCACCCAGCGTTGAATCATCTGGCCACCACGCCAGCGCTTGACGTTGCGCGAGTAGTGCTCGACGCTGCCGTTCAGGTTCTCGATGATGTTCGTCGTCCGCAGCGTACGCTGCAGCGCCCCCGTCAGACCGAGGCGCTGCACGGTCAGCGTCTCGTCCAGTCCCTCCCGGATGGACGCCGCCGCGCCGGGGTGGTCGTGCTCCAGCGACCCGGCCAGCCGCTTGAGCACCCGCGCCGCACGGTCTGCCGAATCGAGGTTCCACGCATCCCGCAACGCCTTGCCGACAGAGGCGTGCAGCCGCTCGGGCAGATGGCCGATGACGTTCCTCCACTTATGGACTTGGCAGCGTTGCACCACGCCGCGAGAACCGAAGACGTCGGTGATGGCCCGGCGCAGCCCCGTAGCGCCGTCGATGACAAACAGCAACGTCCGGTCCGTCGGCAATCCGCGCGTCACCAGGTCGCTGAGCAGGCCGGTGGTGACGGCAGCCGTCTCGGTGGCGCCTTCGCGCAGGCCCAGCACGTGTTTCCGGCCCTGCGTGTCGATCCCCAACGCGATCACCATGCAGTGGTCCCGGAAGACCTTGCCGTCGATGCAGACCGCCCGCAGGTCCAACTCGCCCAACGGCCGGCTGAGAAACGCCTGGAGGCGCTTTGTCGACAGCGCCACGAACCGCCGCGACACGGCACTGCTCGACGTCGCCCGCTCGGTCACGTCGGCCGGTACCGGGTCCAGCGTGCCCGCGTACCGGCGCGTCGACACCCCGGCGGCGACCGCGGCCAGCGTGTGCTCGTCCAGCGGGTCGGTGGCCGCCGCCCATTGGAAGCTCGCCAGCGGGACTTCGCCATCCGAGCTCCGCACGCGGAGCCGCGGCAGCTCGACCTGCCGCCCGCCGAGTGTCACCTGGCTGTCGACACTCCCTCCGCGCCACGCGGGCCGCTCGACCTGATGGCGCCCCTTCGCACCACACAGGACTTCCCGGTCCGCCTCCATCATCGCCTCCAGGACCTGCAGCCCGGTCGCGATGCAAAAGCCATGGAACGCTTCCCGGACACCGTTGACCACGCCGAGCACCGGCAGCGGCACCTGGATCGTGACGGGTCGCGAGCTGGGGGGTTGGCCGGACGTCTTCCGCCTGTCATGCTTCGCCATGGGTGGCAGTCTCCTTTTCTGATTGCATCCCCCTGTCCTACCACAGGACAGGGGCAGGAGCCGCCACCCGCTTCACATCAGCTCAAGTTCAACAGCGTCCGGGACATCCCCACAGCCGCAGGCATCCTCGGCATCCCATCTGTTCCATTGGCAGCCTTCCTGAAGGTGGAGAAGGTCATCCCCTCCATCTAGTAGATCCATCGTATTCGTTTAGCGGGTGATTCCTCAACAAGTACGGGCAGAAATAGCAGAAATGGGTTGGGGACTCTTGAAGTCCCGAACGGCAACGGAGCTGTGAACTGCATCGGTTCTATTGGTGCTTCACCCCTGCGCGTGACGATACCTGCCTGGGTCGGTCGCAGTTGAAGCGACCGTCTCGGGGTTGCCGGTCTTCACGTCTCTCGCGAGGGTGCGATGCCGCCCACCCTCAGGCGGGCGGCGGGGGGAGCCCGAAGGCGTCGGGGACGACGGGACCGGTGGCGCGCAACATCGTGGCGATCAGCGGAGGCAGATCGAGGTCGCGTTGGCGGGCGGTGCGCACGACGCTGGCCAGCACCTGCTGGCTGTCGGCGCCGTGGCGGGTGCGGTTGCCACCGCAGACCTTTCGGATAACGACGGCGGGACGGATGGCCTGTTCGGCGCGCCAGTTGGTCGCGTCGACCGACAGGTCCCACAAGAAGAGAAACACGGCAGCGAATTCGGTGGCCAGATGCCGGGCAAAGCGCTCGGTGTCGTCCAGCGGTGGCGGTGCGTCAATCAGCCGACCGAACTGGGCCACGAGTCGGCCGCGGACCGATGCCAGACCGTGCTCGCTCAACTCGCCGTCGTTGCAGCGGTCACGCACGGCAAGGCCCGTCTGCAAGACCGCTTGCACCTGCCCGGCCCAGAGACTGTCGGGATGATCTTCCTGCAGTTCCTTGCATCGTCGGAGCAGGTGATTCAGACAGGATTGGTGCAGCGCGGCGCGGTAGCAGCGATACGACACCCACCCGTCGCGCACGAGCACCCCGTCGAAGTCGGCCCCGAGAACCGTGGTGGCATCGTCGAACCCGCGGCCGGGGCAAATGGCGTAGACCGTCGTCTCCGGGGTAACGAACGCCCACAGCCAGTGGCTGATGGCAGCCACCCGCCACCCGGTTTCATCCGGCGTGACCACCGGCGAGTTGCGGACCTGCTCGCACAGCGCCGTGTAGGTCGGCGCGGCGTCGCGGGCTGTGCGGTGCAGCAGGTGAGCGAGGCCGCCCGGCGTCACCTGCAGGCCGAACGTGGTCCGCAGCACGTGGGCGACCTTTGCCAGCGGTACGCCCATCTCGGTGTGCAACTCGACGACCAGCGCCACGACGCCGGGGCCCAGTTGCGCACCGGCCGCGCCCAGCGCATCCGAGGTCTGCAGCGCGTGGCGGCCCTGCACGCGCCGCTGACACCCGCGAGCAGTGGCCCACTTCGATGTCGAAGCGGCGCACGACCGGGCGCACCTCGGGGATTTCTTCCTGATACTGCGACGCCACGTGGGTCACTGCGACCGACCCGCCGCAGTCGGGGCACACCCTCGGCACCGGCGCTTCCAGGGTCTGGTCAACCCGTGCCGGGCGCGGGCGGCACGCCTTCCGGCCATACTGCGCACCAGCCCGTCGACCGGGACGCCGGCCGCGTCCTTGCGGGCGGTCCTTGGCGAAGGGGGCGGCTTGTCGGAACCCCGCCCGACGCGCAGCGGCCAACTGCCGCCTCAGGTGCTCGATCTCCCGCTTCTGACGCTCGTCCTGGCGTCGCAAGCCGTCGATCTGGCGCTTCTGCCGGTCGTTCTCCCGCTCGCGCCGCGACAGCTCTTCCCGGAGCCGCCCTACCTCGTCGCGCAGCCGTCCTATCCGTTCGTCGCCGGTATCGTCGCTGGACAGCCCGTACTCGTTGACCACACAAGACTTATGCCATATTTGCGCCAAAAGTACAATCCAAAAAAATGGATCTTGCGTGGCCACCCGCTAAACAAAGACCGTCCATCTTATCTAGACTAGTCCCCCACGGATATGACCAGGTAGCGGAACCGGGAATACCTGGAGTACGGGACAGGCGCGTTTGTTCCGAACTCCTGAAACGGCGTGGCCGCGGCGGCTGTGTTGTCGGAATAGTCGTGCCAACGCAGACTGTACGAGCCTGAAAGGGATATGGACCGACTCCTGTTTTTCTTCGCCTCCAGTTTGTCCACGTGTGACCATTTCAGCGGCCCGGAGATATCCCTGCCTTCGTGGAGACGAAACGCGACATCATCAGTCCTGTTGTCAGCAGTCGGTGGTGGGCTCCAGTAGCTACGGTCGTTGGTCAGGATGACCGCGAATCCACGCCGGGCTCGGCCCGCCTCCATCATCCGTTCGAGCCTTCGGACATCGTCGAGGAAATCATAGCGCGAGAGGTCTTGTGCCGACTGGTCTTTGAGCGAATACAATTCGGCACCAATAGGGGCCAATAGCTGCCGTGTCTTGTACTTCAGCTCGATTGCTGTACTCAGAGTTGGCAGCCAGACGTCCAGGTAGAGGGGCTTGTCCTCCAGGTAGACCCTGTACTCCAGGCGAACCCTGCAGCTCGGTGTCAGTTCACGAATGCGCCAAGGGCCGGCGCAAAAATAACTTCCGTTTTTCGTTACATGGGTTCGATGGTGTAGTTCCATTTAGGCAGGGAGCTGTCGGGTGTGATGCGTAGCTCCTGCATTTGCGCGTCGGTGACCTTGACGCCGGTCCTGTAGGTCTTGCGCACCGGATGCGCGCGCACGCGCAGTCCGGTGGCGGTGCGTGTAGTGCGGAGGTATTTCAGGATGGTCTCGTAGCTGTCCAGCGGGCGGCCCGCCCAGTTCTTGGTGACCTCGCAGAACAGGCGGTGTTCGATGGGGTTCCACTTCGACGTGGCCGGCGGGTAGTGTGCCACGGTCACGCGCAGGCCGTGCCGGTTGCAGAGGCGGTGCTGCAGGTTGTACTTCCAGGCGCGCGCCGTGCAACTGTTGCTGCCGCCGCCGTCGGCCAGGATCTGCAACGCGTTGGCCTCGGGATAGTGCTTGCGGCCCTCGGTGCGCCACCATTTCTCGATGCAGTCGACGGCGAACGCCGGGGTGTCGGCGGTTTGGCCGACGAAGACGGTGCCGGCATTGGCCCGCGGGTCGTAGATGCCGTAGGGGATGGCGAGGCCCTCGGCCTCGGAGCGAAAGTCGTGGTCCTTGACCCGTTCGGGGCTGCGATCCCTGTACCTTTCCCAATGACTTCGCGCCGATGGTCTCGTGGAGTCGGGCAGGCCGCCGGGAGCACCAAAGCGATCCCTGTGCATCGAGCACCTCAAATGGACTTGTGCCCCGGCGGTCCAGCCACCGATGGATGCCCCGTGGGGAGTTTGCGCCGCTGAGCGCCAGTACAGGGACCGGCAGGCATCGGGGGTGCGCCCGTTCGATTTCGGCAGAGGGGAGGCTCGACTTGAAGCTGGAATGGTTCGCGGGTATCGACTGGGGTTCAAAGACACATCAGGCGTGCGTGCTCGACGGCGCCGGGAAGGTGCTCGGGGAACGGGCGTTCGAGCACGGCGGGTCAGGGCTGTCGCAGATGGCGGACTGGCTGTTGTCATTCGCCGCGGGCGACGCGGGCGAGGTTGGCGTGGCGATCGAGACGCCGCGCGGGCCGGTCGTCGAGAGCCTGATGGAGCACGGCTTCGCCGTCCACTCGATCAACCCGAAGCAGCTCGATCGCTTCCGTGATCGCTTTTCCCCGGCGGGCGCAAAAGACGACCGCCGGGACGCACGGGTGCTGGCAGCGGCGCTACGGACCGACCCGCACTGTCTGCGGCGGCTGGAGCCGACCGACCCGGCGATCGTCGAGTTGCGGGAATGGTCTCGCCTGAGCGAGGAACTGACGCGGGAACGCGTTCGCTTGGCGAATCGGATGCGGCAGCAGCTCTGGCGCTACTACCCGCAGTTCCTCGACGCGGTTGACGACGATGTCGCCGCGCCGTGGGCGCTCGACCTGTGGCGAAGCCTGCCGACGCCGCGCGCGGGCCAACGCGTGCGCGAGGTGACGCTCACCCGAGTGCTGAAGCAGCACCGCATCCGCCGGGTCGACGCCGCGACGCTGCGTGCCAGGCTGCGGGCGCCGGCCGTCAAGGTCGCGGCGGGCTCGGCCGAGGCCGCCGTGGCACATGTGCGGCTCATCGCCGAACGCCTCGCCCTGGTCAACCGCCAGCTCAATGATGTGCGCCGCGAGCTCGACCGGTTGGTGCGTCAGCTCGCCGAGGCGACTCCGGCGGATGCGGCGGACGCGTCCACGGAGGACGAGCCGGCGTCGTCGACAGAGCCGCCCGACGCGGCCATCCTGCTCTCACTGCCCGGCATCGGTACCGGCGTTCTCGCCACGCTGCTCGCCGAGGCCAGCGATGCGGTCCAGCGGCGGGACTACGACGCGCTACGCTGTCTGTGCGGCGTGGCGCCGGTCACCCGGCGCTCGGGCAAGAGCCTGATCGTGACGCGCCGTCTGGCCACCCATGAGCGACTGCGCGACGCCGCCTACCACTGGGCCCGCGTCGCCGCCCAACGTGATCCGGTCAGCCACGCCAAGTATCAGGCGCTGCGCACCCGCGGTCACGGACACGCGCGCGCCCTGCGCTCGGTGGCCGACCGCCTGCTCAACGTCGCCTGCGCGATGCTGCGCGACGGCGCCTGTTTCGACCCGCACCGTGTCGGGATTGCCACCACGTGAGCCAAGATCCTCGGCCCGTGCTCTTGACGTCTGGATGGCTCCTGGCCGCCGCTGGCGGCCGGGAAGGTGAACGTGGTTGCGTCCGGGAGTTGTCTGCGGTTCTCTGCGACAACGGAGCAGTTCACGGACGTCACATTTGGCGGCAGTGGATAGCGGGCCAGCCTTTCGGCTGGCCCGTAAGGGCTTCCCGCACGGTCGGCCGCGGCAGTCACCCAGAGGGCCGAAGCGCAAGCGGAGGACCCGCGAGGCGGGTTGACGGCCGCGGGTGACCGTGCGTGGTAAACGCGATCCGAGCGATGCGAGGGCCTTTAGTACAGCGACATCCGTCGCCCCTCGGGGTCGCCTCAACCCACTCACCATCCCAGTGCTGCGGCGGGCATGTCACATGCCCGGGTCGATCGACCGAAGCAGTCGGCCGCGGACCGAAGAGGACGCGAAGATGCAGCTTGCAAAATGGTGGGGAGTCCATTTGGCGCCGGGATTGCGGAACGCGCCGACGAGTTCCTTCTTCTTCGTATCGACGCTGATAACCGGGACGTTGTCGGCGGCGCAACGCTCGCGCAGTTCGGTGATGTGCCGGAACTGGTCGTCGCGCCTCGGATGGGAGGCGCCGGCGAGCTTCTTGTGGTTGACGCGCAGCGAATAGCCCATCGCCTTGAGCAATCGAGCGACGGTCTGGGGGCAGACATCGATGCCGAGCGCGCACAGTTGGTCGGCGACCTTGGCGGTCGTACGGCGTGTCCACTTCAGGCCGCTGACCGGGTCGCCGGCCGTCTCGTGGTCCATCAAGGCTTTGATGCAGGCGATGACTTCCGGCGTTTTTTTTCCGTCGCTATGCTGAGCTCAGCATAGCGACGGCTATGCGGAGTTCAGGACTATGCTGAGTTTGGTTCGGCGGCCCGCGTGGACGCGGACGATCGCGTGGAGCGGTACTCCGCATAGTCAGAGGGCTTCGAGGAAGTCGAGGAGCCGGTCGGTGGTCGTGAAGCGGAGTGGCTGAGGTGCGGGGTCCTCGACGCACCGGAGAGCAGCCTCCTTCATGGCGAGGTCGGCTTCGACGTACTGGTGGGTGGTGGCAGTGTCCTCGTGGCCGAGCCAGAGGGCAATCACGGTGATGTCGACTCCGGACTGGAGCAGATGCATGGCGGTCGTGTGGCGGAGCGTGTGGGGCGAGACCCGTCGCGTCGCGAGCGAAGGGTGACGGTCCGAGGCCTTTCGGCAGGCGACGCGCAGTTGATGTTCGACCCCGGAGCGCGACAAGGGCTTGCCTGCGCGATTGGGAAACACGGGCGCGTCGGGGCTTCTGTCGATTCGCCTCAGTGGACGGGTCAAAACCGGCCATTTATGGACACCTCAAAACCGGCCATTTCCGGCGGCCCGAGACTGGAGTTGAGATCTACTTCACGGCGTCCTCTGTTGGCAAGGTGTTTGCCGACGCGCTAGCAGCTAGCTGCTAGCCGTCACGCCCGAAGCCCCTGGGCAGCTCGACAGCCTCCAGTACCGACAGATCCAGATCGCAGACCTGCTCGAGCAACTCCGCGGTCGCGGATCCGGCAAGGCGTCCCGCCACTCCCGGTACCTGTTCCTGCAACTCCAGGAGCGTCTGCACCGCGTCGTTCCACTGCTGTGGCCGCGATCTGCGGTCCGCTGGCCGACGGTACCGGATCGGGGATTCGCCAGCCTTCCGCCGCTCCCGGTAACGTGGCTGCCGCTCGGCGTTGGTCAACGCCACACGACCATGCTGCAGCGTTACGTAACGGACCCGGGGGGAAGCGGTCGGCCGCGCGATCGAGGCGCAAGCGTGGCGACACCCACCGCTCGGTTGTCATCGGCATCGGTGTACGCGTGCGGGTTGGTCCGCGACGGGCGCATTCCCGATTTCCCGGAGCAGTGTGTAGGCAAAGATGGACTGTGAGGCTGGGGGAGGTTGAGCCGGTCTTCGGACAGACGGGGAGGGTGGTACTGGACATTACGGCTCGGACTGCCCATGATGGTGCGTTGAAATGGACAAGAGCGCCATCGACACCCCGAGCCGCGAGATCGATCTTCGCAACATTCCCGTCCACCTGCGCACTGCCCTCCGGCGGGCGCTGGAGTTTGAGGCGCGTGCTCCAGCGCCCAGGTCGGCAGAGGAAGCGGAGCAGTGCGAAGAGCAGCTGCGGGCCATCGCGGACGAGTTCTTCGGCGCCCTCCTCACCCCCGTGCTGCAACGCGCGGTGTGCTCCGCCGCGGTTGGCGACGCGGCGAGCGCCCTCGTGCGCCACCTGCCCCGGCGGATGCGGAGCGACGGCCTGGAGACCGTCAACGTTCGCACCTCCCGGGGCACGACGGAACACCCGACACACTACCCATCTCGAAGACCTTCCTGACTTCGCGACCATCACTCGTGAGGCGCATCCCTTCCAAGGCCAACGGCTCGCGGTCTTGAGGCGGATGCAGCGGCAAGGCGGGCACCAGCTTCTGTTGCTGTTTCCAGATGGAGGCCGGCGGTTGGTGCCGGTCGCCTGGACCGACGCCGCATCAGACGGCGCGGACGACCGTGTCGCCCGCGCCGCACACACTCTGGCCGGCATCGCCGACTTGTTGCGGATGCGGACGATTGTCGACGCTCTTCTCCGTCGCCTTGAAGCGGAGGAGGAGCATGCAACTGAACCTGGGCATTCTGAAGGACCCGCGCCCCGACCCGAACGTGTGGGCGGCGCTGGAGGACGAGCAGCGCATCGGTGTGCTGGACGTGCTGGAGAGACTCATCGTGCAAGCGGCGCGACCGGAACCGGAAAAGGAGGACGACGATGAGTGAGACGAAAGTCCAGCCCACCCACCTGCGCCGCGCCGCCGTCGTGTACGTGCGACAGTCCACTGTCGCCCAGGTCGAGCAGAATCGCGAATCGACGCGACGGCAATATGACCTGGCCGAACGGGCGCGCCAGTTCGGGTGGCGCACCGATCAGATCACGGTGCTCGACGAGGACCTGGGGTTGTCTGCCGCGACCACGCGGGGGCGTGGTGGCTTCGCCCGCATGACCGCGCAGGTCGCCCTCGGACACGTCGGAATTCTCCTCGGCCTGGAAGTCTCGCGGCTGGCCCGCAACAACGCGGACTGGTACCGGTTGCTCGACCTGTGCGGCATCACCGACACTCTGATTGGCGATGCCGACGGCGTGTACGATCCGAACGTCTTCAACGACCGGCTTATCCTCGGGCTGAAGGGGACAATGTCAGAGGCCGAACTGCATGTCCTGCATGCGCGCCTCGACGGCGGGATCCGCAACAAGGCGGCCCGCGGAGAGCTGCGTTGCGGTCTGCCTGTCGGGCTCGTCTGGGGCGAGCGCGACGGCGAGATCCGGCTGCATCCCGACGAAGCGGTCACCGGGGCCGTTGGCGCGGTTTTCGAGCGGTTCGCCGAATTCGGGTCGGTGCGCCGCGTCTGGTTGTGGTTCATCTCCGAGAAGCTCACGTTCCCGCTGCGCTTGAACCACGGCGACGCCATCCGCTGGGTTCCTCCGTCGTATCATGCGATTCATCAGGTACTCACCAATCCGGCCTATGCCGGCGCCTACACGTACGGCAAGTCGAGGCAGGAGCGCGTCGTCGGCGAAAACGGTGTGGTGCGCCAGCGTGTGCGTCGAGTACCGCGCTCGGAGTGGCCGGTGCTGATCACCGACCACCACCCGGGCTATATCGACTGGCCGACCTACGAGGACAACCTCGCCCGCATCGGCAGCAACACGCGGCCGCGACCGCATGCGGCGGGGAGCGGCGCCGTCAGAGAAGGAAGCGCGCTGCTGCAAGGCATCGCCACGTGCGGCCATTGCGGGCGGCGGCTGTATGTCCACTACCAGGGACGAAACGCCTCGCCGGGCTATCACTGTTCGGGTCAGGATATCGTCCAGGGAAGCGGCGTGTACTGCCTGTACATCGGCGGCGTACAGATCGACCGGGCGGTCTCCGAGGCTGTGCTCGACGCGGCGCAGCCGGGCGGTCTCGAGGCCGCGTTGCGCGCCGCCGAACGGATCGAAGCCGATCACGACGGCGCGCTCGAACAGTGGCGTCTGGCCGTCGAACGGGCGCGCTATGAAGCCGAGCGCGCCGAACGCCGGTACCGCGCCGTCGAGCCCGAGAATCGCCTCGTCGCCCGCGGCCTCGAGACGGAATGGGAACAGCGCCTGAGCGAACTTGAACAAGCGCGGTCCGAACTCGAACGCCGCGAGCGGCGCCGACCGCGCGAACTGACGACCGACGAGCGCAAGGCCGTACTCGCACTCGGCATGGACCTGCCGCGGGTCTGGGAGGCGCCCACCACCACGGCGCGGGACAAGAAGGAGTTGCTGCGCACATTGCTCGATGAAGTCATCGTCGCCGCGCCGCGCGGTGGGCACACCGCCCACCTGACGCTGCGTTGGCGTGGGGGTCTGCTGACCGAGCTCGACATCGATCGCCCGCAGACGCGCCAGCCGCCGATCCGAACCGACGAGGACACCCTTGAACTCGTGCGCCGCCTGGCCCGCCACTATCCCGATGCGGTGATCGCCGGCATCCTGAGCCGCCAAGGCAAGAAGACCGCCTACGGCCACCCCTTCACCGCCATGCATGTCGGGAACCTGCGCCGCAACTGGAACCTCGGGCGATTCGACCCGGCCACCCGCTCGGCCGACGGTGAACTGGTCAGCATTCAGCAAGCGGCCGAGCGCTTGGAGATGGCGCCCTCGACCCTCCACCGATGGATCAACGACGGATTCATTGCCGGCGAACAGCTCACGCCCGGGGCACCGTGGAGGATCCGCATCACCCCGGAACTGCTCGCCTGCTTCGTCGAACAGACGCCGGCGGGGTACGTGCCGATGCAGGACGCGACTCGAATCCTCGGCGTGTCGCGCCAGACGGTGTTGCAGCGTGTCAAGCGCGGCGAACTCGACGCCGTGCATGTCCACCACGGGAAGAGAAAAGGCCTGCGAATCAAGGTGATCGACGATCAAGCCACGCTGTTCAAGCACTCCTCATAAGTTTGGGGGCAGTATGACGATGGACCCACGGTGCCGGTCACGACGCCGTACTACCGCGAGAAACACGCCCGTCGGGCGAAGCGGAGGCCGGGACTCTACCCCATAGGCGCTAACTTGTTAAGGCCCTATGGTCCTCCGGCAGCTCAGTTCAGCCGAAGTACGCGGAGAGTTGCGGCTGTCGGCGACGTGGCGGCTCCGCCAGCTCGACGGAGATCGTTCGCCAGTCGCTGATCATGCGCGCCAGCGGGAGCGGTGGTTCGATGGCGCGCGTGACCTGGTTGAGCACGAACTTGAAGTCACGCCACGCGCTCGGGGGGCGCCGGCGCCGGCACGTCGTAGCCCCAGGGGGAAATCGCGCGGGCGTGGTGGATCAGCTTCTCCACCAGCAGCGCCACGAACAGTTTCCCGTAGAGCCACGCCTTGGCGCTGTCGTCGTCGTACTTCGGCACGTGCCCCAACTGGGCCAGCGACTTGAAGCGCTTGAACACCAATTCGACCTGCCAGCGCAGGCGATACCACTCCAGCACGTCCGCGGCGGAAAAGGGTGGCTCGGGAAAGGTCGTGAAGACGATCACGTACTCAGCAAAGCGCAGCGTGGCCGGTTGCACCTGGTTGCCCTTGCGGGCGGCGTCTCGGCGGACTTTCAGGTGCGCCAAGCGGATGGCTTCCGCCGACTTGCGGAGCACGCAGACCCGGCCCGCAATCTTGCCGGCCGGGCCGCCATCGTCGCGCGGGACCGCGACCGTGATCGCCCAGGACCGGCCGGCGCCCGGACGCGTGACCGACCCCACCGCCGCAAGCAGGTCGAACGGCCGCCCGGCCGTCGTGCACAGCGGCAGCGACCCCGTGTTGACACGCACAATCAGCCGCCCGCCCGCGTCGACCACGTGGCGAATGCCCCGGGCCGTCGAATAGCCGCGGTCGGCCAGCACATGGTCGCCGGCGCGGATCGGGAACTGCGCCAACGATTCTCCCGTGCCCGGCCCCTCGGTCCCCGTCAGCTTGAAGAAGTCGCACGCCAGCGACGGCAGGCCCACGCTGTAGTGCAGGCGCCACAGCGACCCGCTCGGGCCCGGTTCCTTCACCGTCGTCGCATCCACGGCCCGGACCTGGAACGCGCCTCCGGGGATGACCGCCAGACCCTGCTCCTCGAACAGGCGGACACACAGCGCGTGCAACCAACCCTTGGATTTCTTCAGCCGCTTCAACAGCGCCACGTCGGACAGGTCCGCCAGATGCGCCTGCCGGGCCCGAACCACCGTTTCCCGCAACGAGTGTCCGCAGCCGAGGTGCAGCAGGAGGGTCCGCAGGAGGTTGTCGACCGTCTTGTCCTTGCGCAGCCCCTTCAACGCCCCGGTGTCCTGCGCCAACTCGCGCCAGTCCTGAGGGAAGAACGACACCAGCACATCCCAGTCCTCGTCCACCGTGCCGGCCTCCGTGTCATGCATCCACATGCCAGGATACGCCGGCCATGCCGCGAAAACCAGTTAGCGCCTATGGGGTAGAGTCCCGGCCTCCGCTTCGCCCGACGGGCGTGTTTCTCGCGGTAGTACGGCGTCGTGACCGGCACCGTCGTGCCCCGGGAGGTGCGAACGTTGACGGTCTCCAGGCCGTCGCTCCGCATCCGCCGGGGCAGGTGGCGCACGAGGGCGCTCGCCGCGTCGCCAACCGCGGCGGAGCACACCGCGCGTTGCAGCACGGGGGTGAGGAGGGCGCCGAAGAACTCGTCCGCGATGGCCCGCAGCTGCTCTTCGCACTGCTCCGCTTCCTCTGCCGACCTGGGCGCTGGAGCACGCGCCTCAAACTCCAGCGCCCGCCGGAGGGCAGTGCGCAGGTGGACGGGAATGTTGCGAAGATCGATCTCGCGGCTCGGGGTGTCGATGGCGCTCTTGTCCATTTCAACGCACCATCATGGGCAGTCCGAGCCGTAATGTCCAGTACCACCCTCCCCGTCTGTCCGAAGACCGGCTCAACCTCCCCCAGCCTCACAGTCCATCTTTGCCTACACACTGTTCCGGGAAATCGGGAATGCGCCCCTTGTCGGTAGTGTCACTTGCGCGTTGCATGTGTTTCTCGAGCCGAAGTCAGGGTCAGAGTCAGTGTCGGCTTGGGTTTCCTGGGCAGGTTGGCCGCTTGCCGGGTCGGTTTTCTGGGGAACGGCGCGCGCTTCTTTCCGGTCGGTGAACACCACTGGCTGACCGGCTGGTGCCGCCCGGCGGATTGTGGTCACGAACTCGCCGGCGGCCTCGAACTCCGGCTCCAGCAGGCCGGCGTTCCCGCAACGTTCGATCATGTCCAGCGTACCCGTCCCCATCTGCTCGATGTACTTGACCAGGTACATGGCGCGCGCCAGCAGCGGGTTGCCCGGAATCGACTCGTGCGGCACGCGCAACTTCTCGATAGTGAGAGGCGGCGGCAGACGGCCGCGGGGTTCCAGACCTCGAGCCGGTCCGCGAACAGCATGACCTGAACGCTGCCGGCGCTCGTATAGTCCCGATGCGCCACGGCATTGACGATGGCTTCGGTGATGACCTCCTTCGGAATCTCGTACGCCACCGGCGCCTGAATGCTCTCCGCCCGGGTGCCCACCGACAATGCGATCTTGCTGAGCACGAAGTCCACCGCATGATCCACCACTGCCTGGCCCCGCGTGCCGTGCGGATGAACGTCGTCATTCGCTGGTCGTCGAGATCTTCCAGCCGGGCCCCCATGCACGGCGATGCGTCGAACGGTCCCTGCCGAATCAGATCCGTGCGGTCGAGGTAGTCCACCGCCTTCAGGAAGATCAGGCGAACTCACGTTGGACGCTGCTGATGAAGATGCCGAGCGGCTTCATGACGCGGGCAGTCGGCGCAGGCGGGCAATCAGTTGGACAGGGCGGGAAAGAAACGAACGGCGGCATCGGGGATTCCACCCCGGTGCCGCCGTTCCGAGAGCAGCCGTTACGCCACGACGCCGCGGACAATCTCCCCGTGGACGTCCGTCAGGCGGAAGTTCCGGCCCTGATACGGGAACGTCAGCCGCGTGTGGTCGATGCCGAGCAGGTGCATCATCGTGGCGTGCAGGTCGTGGATGTGCACCGGGTCCTTGGCGATGTTGAAGGCGAAGTCGTCGGTCTCGCCATAGGTCGTGCCCGCCTTGACCCCGCCGCCCGCCATCCAGATCGTGAACGCCCGCGGATGGTGGTCGCGCCCGTAGGTCTCCTCGGTGAGCCGGCCCTGACAGAACACGGTGCGGCCGAACTCGCCGCCCCAGACGACCAGCGTGTCGTCCAGCATCCCGCGTTCCTTCAGATCCTGGACCAACGCCGCCTGCGGCTGGTCGACGTCCTGGGCCTGGGTCTCGATCCGCCGCGGGAGCTGGGTGTGCATGTCCCATCCCCGGTGGAAGACCTCGATGAAGCGCACGTCGCGCTCCGCGAGCCGCCGGGCGAGCAGGCAGTTGGCCGCGAAGGTCCCGGGCGTCTTCGAATCGGGCCCGTAGCGCTCGAAGACCGAGTCCGGCTCGTCCGACAGGTCGGTCAGCTCCGGCACGGAGGCCTGCATGCGATAGGCCATCTCGTACTGGGAAATGCGCGTGGCCGTCTCCGGATCGCCGAACTCCTCCTGATCCTGCCGATTGAGGTTGCCGAGCGCGTCGAGGAACCGGCGCCGCGCGCTACGGTCGACCCCGGGCGGATTCGACAGATACAGGACCGGATCCCCGGTGGAGAGGAACTTGACGCCCTGGTAATCGGAGGGGAGGAAGCCGCTGCCCCACAGCCGGTCGTACACCTGGTTGCCGCCACGACTCGAGACCATGACGACGAAGGTGGGCAGGTCCTGGTTCATGCTGCCGAGGCCGTAGGACAGCCACGCGCCGACACTGGGCCGGCCCGCCAACTGGGCGCCGGTCTGGAAGAAGGTCATGCCCGGGTCGTGGTTGATCGCCTCGGTGTGCATCGTCTTGATGAAGCAGAGTTCATCGGCCACCTTGGCGGTATGCGGCATCAGCTCGCTGATCCACGCCCCCGACTCGCCGTGCTGGGCGAACTTGAACTTGGACGGGACGATGGGGAAGCCTGCCTGCGACGCCGTCATCGGCGTCAGGCGCTGTCCCTGGCGGACCGAATCCGGCAGGTCGGTGCCGTACAGCTCCGCCAGCTTCGGCTTGTAGTCCCACAGCTCGTGCTGCGACGGCGCGCCGCCCTGGAACAGGTAGATGACCCGCTTGGCCTTGGGCGCGTAGTGGGGCAGCCCCGGCAGGCCGCCGATCGCCTCGGGAGCGGCGCCGGCCGCCCGGGCCAGAAGATCCTCCTGGAACAGCGTCGCCAGCGCGGCCGCGCCGAGCCCGGTGCTCGAGCGCTTCAGAAACCGCCGGCGGGTGAGCAGCGTCTGCATGTCGGTATGCGGTTTCATCGGTCAGTCCTTTGTGATCGTCCGGTCGAGGTTCAGGATCATGCTGGCCACCATCTGGTAGGAAGCCAGCTCTGCCACGTCCAGCGTCTCGTCGCGGGGGGTCTCCCCCACGTCGACGAACCCGAGCGCCGCCGACCGATCGGCCTGGTATTCGTTCAGGAAGTCGTCGAAGGTCTCGCGCAGGACCGCCTCGGCGTCCGGCGAAGGCCGATGCCCCGTCGCCAAGCGGTAGGCGTAGGCGATCCGGTCGTCCGGCGTCGTGCCGCCCTCGGCGATCATCCGCTCGCCCAGCCTGCGCGCCGCCTCCACGTAGGTGACGTCGTTCATCAGGTTCAGGGCCTGCAGCGGCGTATTCGTCCGGCTGAGGCGGACGATGCAGGTCTCGCGCGTCGATGAATCGAACGCCAGCATCGACGGCGGCGCGAGCGTTCGCTTCCAGTAGGTGTACAGGCTGCGGCGGTACAGGTCGTCGCCCGTGGACTGCTTGTACTCCTGGCTGCTCTGCTCCTCCCACAGGCCCTCGGGCTGGTACGGCATGACCGACGGCCCGCCGAGCCTGGGGGCGAGCAGATCGGCGATCGAGAGCGCCTGGTCGCGGATCATCTGCGCCGTCATGCGCTGGCGCGGTCCGCGCGCCAGGAGGCGGTTCTCCGGGTCCTCCTCGATCACCTCCGGCGTCAGATTCGACGCCTGGCGGTAGGTAGAGCTGGTTACGATGGCCCGCTGCATCGCCTTGACGTCCCAGCCGGAATCGATGAAGGTCGTCGCCAGCCAGTCCAGCAACTCGGGATGGCTGGGGTACTCTCCCTGCAGCCCGAAGTTCTCCGACGTCTTGACCAGACCGGTCCCGAAGTACATCTGCCAGAAGCGGTTCACGGCCACGCGGGCGGTGAGCGGGTGGTCGGGCTGGACGAGCCAGCGGGCGAAGCCCAGACGGTCGTTCGACAGATCGTCCGGCATCGGCGGCAGCACCGCCGGCACGCCGGGAGCCACCTTCTCGCCCGGCACGTCGTAGGCGCCGCGAATCAGCCGGAAGGTGTCGCGCCGCGGCTCCATCTCCTCCATCACCATGACGGTGGGGAAGCTGTCCCAGAGGGCGGCGCGTTCGCGCTCGAGGTCCTTGACGCTCTGCCACTGCTCCTGCACCTCAGGCGCCGCGTACTGGTCGAGGAAGGCGAGCCGCAGCTTCTCGGCCTGCCCGGCCGACCGGCTGGCCGGCGCGATCCGGGCGATCTCGGTCAACGTTTCCCCGGTCGCCACGACGGCCGCCTGCTCGGGCGTCAGCGCCTCCATGTAGATGCGGACGTCATCGATCATCCCCTGGAACCGGGGTCTCGAATCGCTGGCCCCGGAAGCCTCGGGAGCGGATCCGCTGGCTCCGATCCGTAGCGGCTCCCGCGTCCGCATCGGGTTGTTGATCCCGTCGAGCAGGGGGTTGATCTCCCGCGACTCGCCGTTGACGTAGATGCGGAAGCTTTCCGGCACCATCTGCCCGTCATAGGTCACGAGCACGTGCTGCCATTCGTTGAGCGGCAGGGTGTCCACGGACTCGATCCGCAGCCCGTCGTCCGCGTAGCGCTGCGACAGGTTGACCTGCAGCTTGCCTTCCAGCAGATACAGGCCCCATCCCTGCTCGCCCTGGTCGCCGGCCAGAGCGCGCGACACGATCACGCCGTCGGGCGCGGTCGGATAGATCCAGGTGGCCAGGGTGAACGGCTCGGCGTAGGTGAAGTTGGCGATGTCGCCGGCGTTGATGAAGCGCTTGCCGTCGAAGCTCATCGCCTCTCCCACCCGGCCGGGGGCGAAGCGCGGCAGGCCGTCCTCCAGCGTCACGTTCATCGGGAACTTGTAGGTCACCGGCTCCCGGGGGGTCCGCAGGTGGGAGGTCACCCCCTGGTGGGGGATCACCGGCTCGCCGCTGTACGTGCCGCCGATGTCGCCGTCGAGCGGGTGATGCACCAGGAGCTTGTCGCGCAGGACCCAATCGACCGGCCAAGCGTTCCGCAACGCGTTCTCCCACTCGGCCCGCGCGTCGGCCGCGTCGGCCTCGAGGCTCGCGAACTCCTCCCGGGCCTTATCGAGCTTCTCGTCGAGCTCGGTCAACTGGGCGAAGTCATTGTCGGTCGGCGCGGTGATGAGCGGCGGCGAGTTGAAGTACTTGAACGCCTTCGCGCCGAGGCCGCGCTGGTTGCCGCGCTCGGGAACGTTGTTGAAGTAGGCGTAGATCTCGTAGAACTCCTTCTGCGAGATCGGGTCGAACTTGTGGTCGTGGCAGCGCGCGCACCCCAGGGTCAGCCCCATAAACACCGTGCCCGTCGTCGACACGCGATCGACCACGTTCTCGACCAGGAACTCCTCGGGGACGATGCCCCCCTCGCCGTTCTGGCCGTGGTTGCGGTTGAAGGCGGTGGCGATTCTCTGCTCGATGGTGGCGTCGGGGAGCATGTCGCCGGCGATCTGCTCGATGGTGAACTGATCGAACGGCATGTTGTCGTTGTAGGCGTTGATGGCCCAGTCGCGGTAGCGCCACATCTGCCGCGGGGCGTCGGTCTGATACCCGCTGGAGTCGGCGTAGCGGGCGCCGTCCAGCCACTCGACCGCCATCCGCTCGCCGTATCCCTTCGACTCGAGCATGCGGTCGACGTGCCGCTCGTAGGCGTCGGGCGAGTCGTCGCTGAGGACGGCGGCAATATCGCCGTCCGCCGGCGGCAGCCCGGTCAGATCGAACGTGACGCGGCGGAGCAGCGTGAGGAGGTCGGCCTCGGGCGAGGGTTCCCTGCCGTCCTGCTCGAGCCGTGCCTTGACGAAGTTGTCGATCGGGTTACGCACCCATTCGGCGCCGGCCACCGGGGGCACGGCCTGCCGCTCGGGCGGAATGAACGCCCAGTGCGACTGCCACTCGGCCCCCTGATCGATCCACAGCCGGAGGGTCTCGATCTCGTCGGGGTCCAGGGCGTCTTCGTCGGCGCCCGGCATGACCGGGGTGTTCAGGCCCAGCCGGTAGGGCATCCGCACCTGGGCGTCGGTGGCGCTGACCCGGTGGATCAGCAGGCTCTCCTCGGCGTTGCCGGGAGTGATGACCGGTCCTCCGAACTGGCCGCGAGCCGAGAAGGGTCCTTCCGCCACGTCCAGCCGCAGGCCGCGCTGGCGCGCTTGCTCGTCCGGCCCATGGCACGTGAAGCAGTTCTCGGAGAGGATCGGCCGGACCTCGCGCCCGAAGTCGACGACCCGCTCGGGCATCGCCGGCACGTCCGCGTCGGCGAGCGCGGCTCCCATTTCCGCGCCGCCGTCGATCCACTGTCGCACGAGATCGATCTGCTCGTCGCTCAGCGACAGACCGGTCGGCGGCATCTTCCTGATGGGGTCCTCGGTGGTCAGCCGCTCGTACAGCAGGCTGGCTTCCGCGTCGCCCGGCACGACGACCCTGTCGAGGAACTCGTCGGTGTCGAACCGCAGGTCGGCCTGCCGGATGGCCTCGTTGGGCCCGTGGCACAGCAGGCACGACTCGGCGAGAATCGGCCGGATGTCACGGTTGAACTCGAGATGCTCGGCCGGCTCCTGCGCCGCCGCGGTCCCGAGGTTCCCGCCGAGCCCGATCGCGAGCACGGCGAGCGGAATGAGAGCGCCGAATAGTGTCTTCATCATGGGCATGTCCTCAAAAATGGCATGGTATGACTCTCGCGGGTGCTGTGCAAGAAAAACCTTGCGGGGAGGGTGCAGTCTTGTCGATCGGTCGGTGACAACGGAGCTCGATGTCGGCTCCACCCGGACAACGGATCAGAAATCGAGGTTGAAACCTGGTTCACTTATAGGTCATGATTATCCGTATGGTTCGCCTGAACATCCACGAGGCCAAAACACATCTCTCCCGCTATCTGGCCCGGCTGGAGGCCGGCGAGACCATTGTGCTGTGTCGCCGCAACCAGCCGATCGCGGAGATTCGGCCGCTACCGCGCGTCGACACCGTCCCCCGTCCCTTCGGGTTGGCCCGCGGGACGTTCTCGGTGCCGGACTCGTTCTTCGAACCGCTACCCGATGACGTGATCGAAGGATTCGAAGGCGGCCCGCGGTGAGGCTGTTGCTGGACACCTGTACCTTCCTCTGGTGGGCACAGGGTTCCAGTCGGATTCCGGATCGTGTCCGGGTTCTGCTCGCCGACCCGGCCAACGAGGTGTGCCTGAGTGCGGTGTCGTCCTGGGAAATCGCGGTGAAGCACGCACTTGGCCGGATGCCGCTGCCGGAACCGCCCGAGCGTTTCGTTCCGCGTGAGCGCGAGCGCCACCGGTTCGTCGGCCTTCCGTTGGATGAAGCCAGTACGCTGCACCTCGGGCGCCTGCCGCCGCTGCACAGCGACCCGTTCGATCGCATGCTCGTCTGTCAGGGGATCGAGCACGGACTGACGCTGGTCACGCCGGATCGGCTGATCACGCAGTATCCGGCTCGTTGCCTCTGGTGAGAGCGACGAGAGCCACAAGACCTCCTGCCTCTGTCGTACCGCTCGGTCACCCCGCCGGCTGCCGCAGCGCGGCGATTCGCTGCAGCACCGGCGGGTGCGAGTAGTCGAGGAAGACCGCCATGGGGTGCGGGGTCAGGTTCGACAGGTTGTCGGCGGAGAGCTTCTTGAGCGCCGCGATCAGCGGCTCGCCGCTGCCGGTGGTCTCGGCCGCGAAGCGGTCGGCCTCGAACTCGTTCTGCCGCGAGAAGAGGTTGACGAGGATCGACAGGACCAGTTCCACCGGGGTGAACAGCAGGCCGAAGAAGAGCAGGCCGGCGTAGACCGACGGCTCGCTGACGTAGAAGGCCGCGAACAGCCCCTCCTGCCCGAGGAAGAGCGAGAGGATCCAGAGCATCGCGCCGAGGTGGCCGATGGAGAGCGCCATCCGCTGCCAGATGTGCCGCCTCTTGTAGTGGCCGACCTCGTGGGCCACGACGGCGACCAGCTCCGGGACGGTGTACTCGTCGACCAGCGTGTCGAACAGCCCGATGCGCTTGTTCTTGCCGAAGCCGGTGAAGAAGGCGTTGGCCTTCGACGAACGGCGGGAGCCGTCGACGACGAAGAGGCCGCGCAGCGGAAAGCGTGCCTTGCGGGCGTAGTCCAGGATGGCGTCGTGCAGATCGCCGCTGTCGAGCGGCGTGAACTTGTTGAAGAGCGGCATGATCCAGGTGGGCGCGATGAACTGGACGGCGAGCGAGAACACCGTGGCGGCGATCCAGCACCAGAGCCACGCGAGCGGCCCGGCCCACTCGAAGAACGCGAGGATGACGGCCAGCAGCAGGCCGCCGAGCAGGGCGCCCAGGGCCAGGCTCTTCAGGGTGTCGGCGACAAAGGTGCCGACGGTGGTGCGGTTGAAGCCGTAGCGCGCCTCGATGACGAAGGTGGAGTACGCCCGGAACGGCAGGCCGAGCAGGATCGAGGCGAGGCCCAGCACGCCGATGTAGAGGAGGCCGGTCACCACCGGACCGTAGCCGAGTCCGCGCAGCAGCGTGTCGAGCCACGCGAAGCCGCCCGCGAACCAGAAGACGAGGACGACGACCAGGTCGAACGCACCCCGGATCAGCCCGTAGCGGGTCCGCGTCTCCGTGTAGCGCTGCGCGCGGGAGTACCTCTCGTCGTCGAAGACGCCGGCGAACTCGGCCGGCAGGGTCGGACCGAACGCGCGCACGTTGAGCGCGCCGGACACGAGATGGAGCAGGTACTCCCCGACGAGCGCGACGAGAATCACGATGGCGAACGTGTTCATGGGCGTCCTCTGGATCGGAATCGAGGCCATCCGTTACGGGTAAGATCCCCCGCGATGGCTGACTTCCATTATCAACCGATTTTCGAGTTCGGACCGGACGAGACCCCCTACCGGAAGCTGACGTCGGACGGCGTCTCGACGATCCGCATCGACGGCGTCGAGATGCTGAGGGTCGAGCCGGAGGTGCTGCGGGAGGTGGCGCGCGTCGCATTCGACGACGTGGCGCATCTGCTGCGGCCCGGCCATCTGGCCCAGCTCCGGAAGGTCATCGACGACCCCGAGTCGTCGCAGAACGACCGCTTCGTGGCGCTGGAGCTGCTGCGCAACGCCTGCATCGCGGCCGGCCGCGTACTGCCCGGCTGCCAGGACACGGGGACGGCGATTGTCATGGGCCACAAGGGCGAGCGCGTCCTGACGTTCGGGGACGATCACGTGCCGCTGTCGCGCGGGATCTTCGACGCCTACGAGCAGCGCAACCTGCGCTACTCGCAGATGGCGCCGCTCGACATGTACACGGAGAAGAACACCGGCTCGAACCTGCCGGCGCAGATCGAGATCTACGCTGAACCGGGCGACGAGTACGAGCTGCTGTTCGTCGCCAAGGGGGGCGGTTCGGCCAACAAGAGCTTCCTGTACCAGGAGACGAAGGCGCTGCTCAACCCGGCCTCGCTGCTGAGCTTCGTAGAGGCGAAGCTGAAGACCATCGGGACCGCGGCGTGCCCGCCGTACCACCTGGCGCTGGTGGTGGGAGGCACCTCGGCCGAGTTCACGCTGAAGACGCTGAAGCTGGCGACGACGAAGTACCTCGACCGGCTGCCGTCGAGCGGCAACGAGCACGGCCGGGCGTTCCGGGATCACGATCTGGAGGCGCAGATCTTCGAGCTCGCACGGCAGATCGGAGTCGGCGCGCAGTTCGGCGGGAAGTATTTCGCGCACGACGTCCGCGTCATCCGGCTGCCGCGGCACGGCGCGTCGTGTCCGGTAGGCCTGGGGGTTTCCTGCTCGGCGGACCGGCAGGCGCTCGCGCGGGTCACCCGCGAGGGGGTGTTTCTGGAGCAGCTCGAGGAGAACCCGGCGAAGTATCTGCCCGACATGACCGAAGGGGAGCTGCCGGGGGACGTCGTCCGCGTCGACCTCAACCGGCCGATGCCGGAGATCCTCGGCGAGCTGACGCGGTACCCGGTCGCGACGCGGCTGTCGCTGTCGGGGCCGATGATCGTGGCCCGCGACATCGCCCATGCGAAGCTCAAGGAACGGCTCGACGCGGGCGAGGAGCTGCCGGCCTACGCGCGGGAACACATGGTCTACTACGCCGGCCCGGCCAAGCGGCCGGAGGGGCGCGCGTCCGGCTCGTTCGGTCCCACTACCGCGGGCCGGATGGACTCCTACGTCGATCTCTTCCAGTCGCACGGCGGCAGCATGGTGATGCTGGCCAAGGGGAACCGCTCGGCGCAGGTCACCGAGGCCTGCAGGAAGCACGGCGGTTTCTACCTGGGTTCCATCGGCGGCCCGGCGGCCCGGCTCGCCGACCACAGCATCCGCAAGGTCGACGTGCTGGAGTATCCCGAGCTGGGGATGGAGGCGATCTGGAAGATCGAGGTCGAGGACTTCCCCGCGTTCATCGTCGTGGACGACAAGGGGAACGATTTTTTCGCCCAGTTGCTGGCGGTGAAGCCGGCCACATTGATCCGCTAGCGGGGTTCGATCCATGCTGATAGGTCGGACAAACCGATTCCACGGAAACCAGAGGAGGCAGTGATGCGGAAGATGTTGATTGCAACGGCGGCGGTGGCGGTATTGGTCCTTCCCTTCGTCGCCGGCGCCCAGGGCGTCCAGGCCGAGGGCTGGGAGGCCAGGCTCGACTTCGAGGCGGACATCGACAGCGTGCTCGGCTTCATGAACATGGGCGGCGGCGTGCACGTGACGACGACCGGCTCCGGTTTCGCCATCTTCTGGCAGCCGGAGAGCATGGCGGAGGGCGACTTCTCGATCAGCGCCACGTTCACGCAGATGGAGCGCTCGGGGCACGCAAACGCCTACGGCATGTTTCTCGGCGGCGCCGATCTCCAGGGGCCCAACCAGCAGTACACGTACTTCATGCTCCGGCAGGGTGGCGAGTACCTGATCAAGAAGCGGATGGGCGAAGACCTGCCGACGCTGGTCGACTGGACCGCCGCCGATGCGGTCAACGACCTGAACGACCAGGGATCGTCGACCAACACGCTCACGGTGGAGGCCGACGGCGACACGGTGCGCTTCCTGGTGAACGGCAACGAGGTGTCCTCCCAGCCGCGCTCGGACGTGGACACCGACGGGATCACCGGACTGCGGGTCACGCACCTGCTCAACGTGCACATCGACGACATCAGTCTCAGCGGAAACTAGATCCCGTTTCGTATCGACTCGTGGAGGGAACGGCATGCGTTCGGTGGTGAAGGCCTTCGGTGTCGCGGCGGCGGTCGCGGCGGCGGGCATGATGGTGAGCGAGGTCGCGGCTCAGAGCCGGCCGCTCAGCACGCGCGGGCACACGGCCACGCAGCTCGGGGGCGCCTACGACGATGCGGGTCGGTACGAGGGGGGCTACTGGATCGACATCCACTACGGCCGTCCGATCCTGCGCGGTCGTCAGGGCATCTTCGGGGAAGGCGAGGAGTACGGTCAGCGGATCTACGACGGAGCGCCGTTGTGGCGGGTCGGCGCGGACCAGACGACCACCTTCACCACCGAGACGGATCTGCTGATCGGCGGGGAACGGCTGAACGCCGGGGAATACACTCTGTTCGCCGACCTCTCCGACCCCCAGACCTGGACCCTGATCTTCACCACCTGGGGCGTCAAGCAGGACTTCCGCGAGGACAACCCCAACGCCCTGTGGGGCGCCTACGGCTACGACGACAGCAAGGACGTCATGCGGACGACGATGTCGGTCGAGACGGTCGACTGGTCCATGGACCAGTTGCAGATCGGTTTCCTCGACATGACACCGCAGGGCGGTGCGATGTACGTCCACTGGGACGACCAGTTGGCGACGGTCCCGGTGGAGCTGGCGTACTAGATTCACGAGCACGGGCCGGGATCCCGGAGGTGACGCTCCGGTCCCGGCCTCCTTTCTTTCCATCGGGTCCAGTACCGGACTTCTGTCCTCCGAGCACTCGAATGGACTCTGCGTGACGCCCGCACGATCGTCCGAGCCGTTCACGCACCGGCAGATCGTCATCATTCTCAGCGGCCTGATGGCCGGGCTGTTCCTCGCGGCGCTCGATCAGACGATCGTCGCCACCGCGCTGCCGACCATCGTCGGCGAGCTGGGCGGGCTCGAATACTACTCGTGGGTGGTGACCGCCTATCTCCTGTGCGCCACCGTCTGCACGCCGCTCTACGGCAAGCTCAGCGACATCTACGGCCGGCGTGTCACGTTCCAGGCCGCCATCCTCATCTTCCTGGTGGGATCGGTACTGGCGGGGCTGGCCCCGGGCATGCTGGCTCTGGTGCTGTCGCGCGGCGTGCAGGGCGTCGGCGCCGGCGGTGTGATGGGGCTGACCTTCGCGGTGGTCGGGGACATCGTGTCGCCGCGGCAGCGCGGCCGCTACATCGGCTACCTGGCCGGCGTGTGGGCGTTTGCCAGCGTGATCGGCCCGCTGCTGGGCGGCTTCATCGTCGATCACACCACCTGGCGCTGGGTGTTCCTGATCAACCTGCCGATCGGCGGCGCCGCCCTCGCGGTGATCTGGGTCGTGCTGCGGCTGCCGCCGGTGCATCGTCCGGCGCGCATCGACTTCGCCGGCGCAGCACTGCTGATGGCCGGTGTGAGTCTGCTGCTGCTGGCGCTCGTTCAGGTGCAGGAGCGCGGAGCCGAGGCCCTGGACGCCACGGCGGTCGGGCTGACCGCGGCCGGCGCGGTGCTGACCGCGGCGTTCATCCGCTGGGAAGCGCACGTCGCGCATCCGTTGCTGCCGCTCCGGCTCTTCCGCAACCGCATCTTCGCGATCGGGTCGGGGCTGGCGCTGCTCATCGGCTGTGCGCTGTTCGGTGCCGTGATCTTCCTGCCGCTCTTTCTGCAGGTCGTCGCCGGCCTGTCGGCCACCAACTCCGGTCTGCTGCTGCTCCCGCTTACGGCCGGCGTGCTCGTCGGCTCGGTCGGGTCGGGCCGGCTGACGTCCCACACCGGCCGCTATAGGGTCTACCCGATCGCCGGGAGCGCCTGCGCGGTCGGCGGCATGTTTCTTCTGAGCCAGTTGCATGCCGGGACGCCGCGGCTGGTGATCTCGGCATTCATGGTGCTGCTGGGCCTCGGCGTCGGCATGGTCATGCAGGTGTCGCTGCTCGCGGTGCAGAACGCGGTCGACCACCGGGACCTCGGGGTCGCGACTGCATCGGCGCAGTTCTTCCGGTCGTTGGGCGGATCGTTCGGCGTGGCGGTCTTCGGCGCCATCATGAACGCGCGCATCGGGTCCGAGCTGCCGGTCCGGCTCTCTCCGGAGGCGCTCGCCGCGGTCGGCGGCCGGGTCTCCGAGCTGCTCAGCAGCCCCGCGGCCATCCGCGCCCTGCCGGCGGATACCGCGTACGCGGTGACCGGGTCGGTGGAGGTGGCCCTCCAGTCGGTGTTCCTGTCGGCGGTGCCCATCCTGGTGCTCGGCTTCGCCCTCTCCTGGTTCCTCCAGGAGATCCCGTTGCGCGAGACCGTCGGGCCGCCGGTCGACGGCATCGAGGAAGCGAGCGCGTGAGCCGTGATCAGCGCGCCGTGTACGTCCGGCTGAACCCGTTCCGGCCGTTCGTGACGGTGAACGTGCCGTCCTGTCGGACCGACGCCCGAAGCCAATGGCCCTGGCACGCCTCGGTCTCCTCCAGGTTGGCGATCATCTCTTCCGCCGCGTTGTGGTCCGGGTTCGGGTCGAGCAGCGATCGGTGGCCCTGCCAGATGCCCTCGATGCCCGGGCTCTGGGTCATCCGGTCGTAGTGCGCCGTCGTGACCTCGCTGAATCCGGGTGAGGTTCCGCCCAGCCCCTTGCGCGGACCGTTGTTGACGACGATGACCTGCGGCTTGATCGCGTAGAGGTGCGCCGGTGCGCCTGCGTCGTCCCACGCCGCGTGGCGGCTCGTCTGGTAGAGGGTGACCTCGCCGACCCTGTTCACGGGACACGCGAGCTCGACCTCCTTCGCCCAGTTGAGATCCCCGAGGTCGAGAAAGGTGAACCGGCCGTACGTGAAGAGCGCCCCCACGCTCCGCTGATTTTCCGGGCTCGCCTGCTCTCTTCGCTCGGCCGTTGCGCAGAGCGGGTTGGGTCCGCCACCGTTGACGGGGAGGTCGATCAGCCGACCGTCCGACGCGACGACGTCGATCTCGACGGGTCCGAACGCGATCTTCTCGCCGGCCGCCACGACGACCCGCTTGTCCTCGCAGACGCGGAGGTACGCGTCGAGCCACTGCTGGTTGCTCGCCTCGGTCGTGGTCCCATGGTCGAGGCACTGCTCGATCGGGATCAGCTCGGCCAGCGCTTCGAGCCCGCCCACGTGGTCCCGGTGGTAGTGCGTGATGACCAGGTGGTCGATCCGGCTCAGGCCGGCCTCCGCGGCGGCGGCGGCGATGCGCTTCGCGTCGCGGTCGTCGTCCGTCGGATATCCGGTGTCGACCAGCAGCGACTCCCCGGTGGGAGACACGAGCAGCGTCGCGGCGCCGCCTTCGACGTCCACCCAATAGATGTCGAAGGTGGGTGGCTGCATGGCCACGGAGTCGACGGGCACGGCCAGCAGCGCGATGAGCAACGTCCAGCGCCGGATCGGGTTCGACATGCGCCTCCTCATGTTTAGGTCTCGATTCTACGGCAGAGGTCGCGAGACGGGAAGCGGTTCAGGGGCGCCACCGACGGCGAACATCCGGTCGCACGGTTACGTAGCTCGTCAGTTTGCGCCCGATATTGATCTCCGGATTCTCGACACCAACAGCTTTCGTGATCGTACTGAGCTTCCGGATATCCGCGTCGAAGATGAGCCCAAACAGTACATGCATTACCCTCGTGCTATCATCCTGCGCTCCCGCTGTCCGCATCGCCTTGAGCTTCTCGATCAGGTCGTTGTCAGTCATCGATGGTTGCCTGCGTGTCCCTCCTCGACCCTCGCGGGACTCACCCACGCGAACGCCAGCAACGCCACGATCATGATCAAGCAGATCGTCTGCACGATTGCAGTGAACTGACTGTTGAGCTTCATCAGCTCGACAGCAGGCGCAGTCCCCCGAAGCGGAGCCTGCGCCATCATCCTTCAACCACACGGGAAAGGGGAGTGGCGTGTCGGGGGGAGGGGACGAAGCACATCGAAGTTGGCGGGCGACCAGGGGGCGGAGAGATGACAGGTTCGGCGGCCTCGGCCTCGGCCGCGGGCGCGGGCACGCCTGGGTTCGGTCTGGCCTCTTGTTGACGTAACTGGCAATTATCGGACCCAGGTTGGCCGAGTCGGCATCGCCACCCACGGCACAAGGGGAAGGGGGAAATCCGCGCCGATCCTTAGTCGTCCGCGGCCGGGGTGGGCAAGTGCAGCCGCTCCAGCGTGGCGAGCCGTTGCTCGACCTTGCCGAACTCGACTTCGACGACCCGGAGTCGGTCATCCAACCGACGAATGTCAGTGCGGAGTTCGGCGTGGTCGCCGCGCAGGCCGGCCATCTGGACGCTCAGCGCGACAGCCGCGGCGAGGATGGTCCCGATGATCCACTGGGCGTCTCGGCTCGGCATGGCGTCAGGATAGCGCCCCCTGGTGCTCAGCGACAAACTGGAGCGGCCGCGCCAGCAGGCCCGGCCGAGGACCGCGGGTCGAGGTCGAGCAGGACACCGGTCTCGCCGCCGCCGAGCACACGACGGTGCCTTATCGAGCCGGCCGGCACCGGTCGAGACGGCTGGACACGATCGAGTGCCGCGACGCGATCCCTGACGGCCGACAGCACCGAGCCCGAATGGCCGGCGGCCGACGTCGTGATCGGCAACCCGCCGTTCCTGGGCGGAAAGCTGCTGATCACCAACCTGGGCGAGGACTACGTGTCGCGGATGTTCGCGACCTACGCCGGCCGCGTGCCGGCGGAAGCCGACTTAGTCTGCTACTGGTTCGAGAAGGCAGGCCGGCAGATCGCCTCCGGCAAAACGAGCCGGGCCGGGCTCGTCGCGACGAACTCCATCCGTGGCGGCGCGAACCGGCGGGCGCTGCAGGCGGCGACCGACACGCGGCCGATCTTCGGGGCGTGGAGCGACGAGCCGTGGGTGATCAATGGCGCAGCGGTACGGGTCTCGCGGCAGGGCAGGGGTGCACGACATCATTGTGAGATGAGCGTCAGGCGGCGTTTGCGGCTCGCCGCTCCCAGAAGTCCTCGAAGCGTCCGCTGAGGATGCAGCAGCGCAGCGCGATGATGGCGTTGGCCCCGGCGACGGTCCAGCGCATGCCGGCGCGCTTGAGCCGGTCGCCGATCTGCTTGCATCCGGCCTCGACGACGCCCGACGAGACGCACAGGCCCTTGGCGCGGAACTGCGGATAGCGCATGCGGTGTCGGTTCCCGAACACGTAGTGAATGCACTTTCGCGCCTCGGGCGTGGTCTCGACATGGATGCGCAGCGCGGCGACGACGGCGCACAGCCGGCCGGCGTCGAGTTCGGCGCGCCGGTCCCTGGCCCACCGGTCAGCCAAGTCGGTCCCGGGGCCGTAGATGGCCTTGGCGACATCGCACAGGTGCTGCTTCGCGTGGTAGATATCAACGATCTCGATGGCGCCGGGAAACTGTTCGGCGGCCAAGTTCCAGATCCACGCGGCGCCGTCGCCGAGGACGACGCGCTGGGCTGCGGTGTCGAAACCGCGCCGTATTGCCTCTCGATAGGCCCGTTGTGCGAAAGCGGCCGGCTGCGGGTCGGTGTCGCGGCTGGCCGCGCTTTCGACCGCGGCGTTGTAGCTGACCGACCCGAGATCGCGCACGGGGTGGCCTTGTGTGTCGCGCCCTTCGGCCGTCCACACGGTGGCCAGCTTGACCTCGCGGGTCTTGGCCGAACCGTCGGGCTGCTTGCCGCGGCGGCCTTCGACCTCGGTTGGGCGCACCGGCACGCCGGTGCCGTCCAGCCCCAGGTACATCGTCGGCACGGGCGCCGCGGCGGTCTGCTCGGTGACCGAGCGCTCGTCGTCAGCGATGTCGCGTCCGAGCGCCTCGGCACAGCGCTCGACCTGCCGGGTCTCGACATCCACCCCGGCCAGGGCGGTCAACCACTCGCTCGCCTTGGCGAAGCTGCCCTCGGCCGCCGTCAGCCCCACCAGCCGCGTGATGGCCGGTGACAGCGAGCTACCTTGCAGACCCAGGGCCTGGTCGCGCGGACACACCCCGCTGCGGCAGGCGTCGCAGTGGTAGTAGGCGCGTTGCAGGGTAACCGGCCCCAACAGCGTGGTGAACGTCTTCGGGCGACGGCCGGCGTAGCGCGCCCGCCGGCCGCAGGCGCACGCTGTGGTCGAACCCGAATGGTCGGAATCGTCCGCGTTGAAGCGCTGCGCCATCCACTGCGCGGCGATGTCGAGAGCTTGGTGACGGACTGCCTGTTCGAGGGCCTCGAAGTCCGCCACCTCGGCGCCCCCGGGACCGACGAGCGCATCGACTTCGGCCCCGATAGCGGCTACGAGCGCTGCGCCCCAGCCGCTTCTACAACCCGGGTCGCCGTGGCGAGCGCGCGGCGGCGAACCGTCTGCAGGAGCGTCTCGAAGTCCTGCGCATTCACGCTCCCCCGCCTGAGGAACGCGTCGACATCGGCCTCGACCGCCGACTTCAAGGCGGCGAACATCTCCTCCTTGAAGCCCCCTTTTTCGGCCGCGCCAGCGAGCCGTTCCGTCAACTGCGCCTCGGGCATGGTCGGAGTCCTCCTACCCGAGGAATCGGACGATCAGCGCTCGCTCGATACCCCCCGTACGGAAAAACCCTCAACTTTCTTGTCGTGCACCCGCAGGGCAGTTGACAATTGCCGGCGGTCGGCGTACCGTGCGAGCTTACAGTTCAGCTAACTCTATCGTGTTTCTTTCGCCCACGTCGCGTCGCGAAGCGGGTCGGAAAACACGGCGTCCGCGCTTACGCCGGCCCGCATCTCTCCGTCGGTCCGCGGCGGAGCCTCGCTCACCGTCGTCCGTCACGCTGTTCGTTCGTTCGGCACGTTCCTGAGGATGGGAGGGTGGTGACCATGTCGTGGCTGTTCAAGGTGGCGGCCGGAGTGGGGGTCGTGGTGGCGCTGGTAGCGCTCTCGCCCCACGTGAGCCATGCCCAGGCCGTGTCCGACGGGGCATCGGCGCGTGCTTTCGTCGATCAGTACTGCATCGCCTGTCACAGCGACCGCGGCTATCAACGCGGCGCGGCGCCGATGTCGCTGCAGGGGCTCGATATGGGCGAGCTCGGCGCCCACGCGGATCTCTGGGAACGGGCGCTGCGGAAGGTTCGGGGCGGGATGATGCCGCCGCCGACGTCGCGGCGGCCGGACGAAGAAACGCGCGGCGCCTGGGTCGATTGGCTGGAGACGGAGCTGGATCGCACGGCGGCCGCCAATCCGCCCGTCGGACGGCCGATGACGGTGCATCGCCTCAACCGCGGTGAGTACAGGAACGCCGTGCGCGACCTGATCGGGCTCGACGTGGACATCGAGGATCTCCTGCCGCCGGACGACGCGGACGCCGAGGGCTTCGACAACAACGCGGAGGTCCTGTCGGTGTCGACGACGCTGATGGAGCGCTACCTGACCGCGGCGCGGCGGATCAGCCAGCTCGCGGTCGGCGATCCCGCCCTGGGGTCCCGGTCCCAGGCCTACGGCGTGCCGCAGCTCGAGGTGCAGGACGATCGCACGAGCGAGGATCTGCCGTTCGGGTCACGCGGCGGCCTGGCCGTGGAGCACTACTTCCCGCTCGACGGGGACTACGTGTTCAAGGTCGACCTGCACCGCAACTTCTACAACTATATCCGCGGCCTCGGGAACGCGCGCCACCGGCTCGATCTGCGGGTGGACAAGGCACTGGCCACGACGTTCATGGTCGGCGGCGCGTTCGAGGGCGAGCGGTGCGCGACCAGCTACTGCGGTTCCGGCAGCGGCGGATTCCCGGAGTGGGGCACCTACTCGGTCCACGCGGACGAGCATCTGCACTTCCGGATGCCGCTGAAGGCGGGGATGCGGCTGGTGGGCGTGTCGTTCCTCCGGCAGCCGGCCCTGGACGAAGGGGTTCTGCAGCCGCGGCCGAGCCCGGCGACGTTCGGCTTCAGCACCGACGGTCGGCAGGACGGGAATCCGCACGTGGCCAGGCTCACTGTCACGGGGCCCTTCGACGGCAACAGGCCGATCGAGACCGCGAGCCGGGAGAAGATCTTCTCCTGTCGGCCGGCGGACGCCGGCGAAGAGGCGGCGTGCGCGGAGGAGATCCTCGCGGGGCTGGCGCGGCGCGCGTATCGGCGCCCCGTGACGTCCAGAGACGTGACGTCGCTGCTGAGCTTCTACGAGGCGGGACGGCGGGACGGCGGGTTCGAGGCCGGGATCCAGACGGCGCTTGAGTTCCTGCTGACCGATCCGGAGTTCGTGTTCCGCGTCGAGCGCGCGCCGGCGGATGCCGAGCCGGGGATCGCCTATCCGGTGGGCGACCTGGAGCTCGCCTCGCGGCTGTCGTTCTTCCTGTGGGGGAGCATCCCCGACGACGAGCTGCTCGACCTGGCGGCGGAGGGAAGGCTGAACGAGCCGGCCGTGCTGGAGCGGCAGGTGCGCCGGATGCTGGCCGAGCCGCGCGCGAGGAGCACGCTGGCCGAGAGCTTTGCCGGCCAGTGGCTCGGACTGCGCCAGCTCCGCAACGCATCCCCGGACCCGACGGCGTTTCCCGAGTTCGACGAGAATCTGCGCGTCGCGATGCAGCGGGAGACGCAACTGTTTCTCGATACGCAACTGCGCGAGGATCGGCCGCTGGCGGAGCTGGTGACGGCGGACTACACCTTCGTGAACGAGCGTCTGGCCGAGCACTACGGGATTTCCGGCATCCACGGGAACCACTTCCGGCGGGTGACGTGGCCTGACGACCGGCGGGCTGGCATCCTGGGGCAGGCGGGCATCCTGACGCTGACCTCGTATGCGAACCGCACGTCGCCGGTGACGCGAGGCAAGTGGGTGCTGGAGAACCTGCTGGGGGCGCCGCCGCCGCCCGCGCCGGCGGACGTGCCGGACCTGCAGTCCCGCGAGGAAGGCGCGCCGCCGACGTCGATGCGCGAACTCATGGAGGTCCACCGGCAGAACCCGGCCTGCGCCGCCTGCCACCGGAACATGGATCCGCTGGGGTTCGCGCTGGAGAACTTCGACGGGATCGGCCGCTGGCGCACCACCGAGGACACTGGGGTGCCGGGCGAGGTCGGGCCGGCCATCGATCCGTCGGGCGTGGCGCCGGACGGCAGCGAATTCGCGGGGGCGAGCGGCTTCCGGCACATCCTGGCGAGCGAGGGCGAGTTCATCGCGACGGTGACCGAGCGACTGCTGACCTATGCGCTAGGACGTCGGCTGGAAGCGGCCGACATGCCGGCGGTCAGGCGCATCCTGCGGGAGGCCGCGGCGGACGAGTCCCGCTGGTCGGCCATGATTCTGGCAATCGTGAAGAGCGCACCATTTCAGACGAGGAGGATAGGCTGATGATCGTGACCAAGACGGTGATCCCGCGTCGTACGGTGTTGCGTGGCGTGGGAGCGGCGCTGGCGCTGCCGCTCCTCGACGGAATGGTGCCGGCATTGACGGCGCTGACGAAGACGGCGGCGGCCCCGGCGAGACGCCTGGGCGTCGTCACCGTGCCGAACGGCTGTCCCGTGGAGTTCTGGCAGCCGGAGACGGCGGGGGCCGGGTTCGACTGGACCCCCACCCTGAAGCCGCTGGCGCCGGTTCGCGAGCACGTGCTGGTGATGACGAACCTGGACAGCGTGGGGGCGGAGCGGGGCCGCGGCACTACCCACTCCCAGGCGGCGTCCGCGTTGCTGACCGGCGCGCGTCCGAAGCGCACGACCGGGGCGCAGCTCGAGCTGGGCATCTCGATGGACCAGGTCGCGGCCAATGCGGCGGGTATCGGGCGCGAGACGCAACTGCCCTCGCTGGAGCTGTCGATCGAGGGCGGCGACACCGTCTACGGAGTGGCCACCTGCGACGGCGGCTTCAGTTGCGCCTACCTGAACAACTCGTGGGCCAATCGCACGACGCCGATGCCGCGCGAGACGAACCCGCGCATCGTCTTCGAGCGCCTGTTCGGGGACGTGGGGAACACGAGCGCCGACGCGCGCCTGGCCAGCGTGAAGCGGCAGCGGAGCATTCTCGACCGGGTGATGGACAAGGCCGCCGACCTCAAGGTGGGGCTCGCGCCGTACGACGTGCGCAAGCTCGACGAGTACCTGGAGGCGGTGCGCGGCATCGAGCGGCGCATTCAGCTCGCCGAGCAGCAGGCCGACCGGCAACTGCCGGAGGTGTCTTCCCCGGCCGGGATTCCGGTGTCCTACGAAGAGCACGTGGAGCTGATGTTCGACATGATGGTGCTGGCCTATCAGACCGACATGACGCGCGTGATCACGATGATGATGGCCCGCGAGGAGAGCGGCGCGACGTACCCGCAGATCGGGGTCACCGAGCCGCACCACCCGCTCAGCCACCACCGGGACATCCCGGAGAAGCTCGCGAAGCTGGGGAAGATCAACGCGTATCACATGCAGTTGTTCAGCGACTTCCTGGTCAAGATGCAGTCCACGCCGGACGGCGACGGGTCGTTGCTGGATCACGCCATGATCATGTACGGCGGCGCGATCCGGAACTCGAACCGGCACACGACCGAGAACCTGCCGATCCTGGTCACCGGGGGCGGCTGCGGGGAGATCAAGGGCGGGCGCCACGTGGTCTGTCCCGAGCACACGCCGCTGACCGATCTGCAGTACACGATGCTGCGGAAGCTGGGCGTACCCGCGGAGGAGTTCGGCGGGAGCACGGACCAGCTCCACGAGATCTCGGGGCTCACCTAGCATCGTCTCGCGCTTGTCACCGGGGGGCGCCGTCCGCATGGCGGCGCCTCTCGTTTACTTGGTCCCCGGTCGAAGGCCGGGGTCACGCGTCGGGGAGATCCGGGACGGAGGGAGGATCGGCATGCGCCTGAGCAACAAGTGGATGGCCGTGGCGGCGGTGGCGTGGCTCGGGGTCGCCGGCGTTTCGGCGGGGAATGACGATCTCCGCCTGATCGAGGCGCTCCAGAACCAGGACCACGAGGCCGTGCGTGCGTTGCTGTCGCAAAAGGTCGACGTCAATGCCCGCGAGGGCGACGGGGCGACGGCTCTGCATTGGGCGGTCGTGCGCGACGACGTCGAGGTGGTGGAGGCGCTGGTCGGCGCCGGCGCCGACGTGAACGCCGCCAACGACTACGGTGTGACGCCTCTCCTGCTGGCCTGCACCAACCGGAATGCAGCGGTGGTCGGCAAGCTCCTGGACGCGGGAGCCGACCCGAACGCGGCGACGGAGATGGGCGAGACCGCGCTGATGACGTGCGCGAAGACCGGCATCGCGGACGCGCTACGGGCGCTGCTCGATCACGGCGCGAAGGTGGATGGCAGGGAAGCATCGCACGGCCAGACGGCGCTCATGTGGGCGGCGACCCAGGAGAACCCGGACGCGGTACGGGTGCTGCTGGATCATGGCGCCGACGTCGGCGCACGCTCGGACACCCATCTGCTTCCGGTCAACCTCGGGAACGGGAACCCCTTCGAAGAATCCGTGCTGCAGCCGCAGCGCGGGTCCACGCCGCTGCTGTTCGCGGCGCGGAACGGCCGCATCGAGAACGCCCGGCTCCTGCTCGACGCAGGGGCGGACGTGAACGAGAAGGCTCCGAACGGCGAGTCCGCGCTCGTGCTGGCCAGCTTCAGCGGTCAGGGCGAATTGGCCGCGTTTCTCCTGGAGCGCGGCGCGGATCCGGGAACCGCCGACGCGGGCTATACCGCCCTGCACACCGCGGTGTCGCGGGGTGAGCTGGAGCTGGTGAAAGCGCTGTGCGCGCACGGCGCGGATCCGAACGCCCGCCTCACGAACGGGAGCCGGCTGCAGCGCAACCTCAACTTCTACAGCCTGTCCGCAGAATTGGCCGGCGCGACGCCGTTCTGGCTGGCGGCCAAGTATGCGGAGGTCGAGATCATGCGTTCGCTGGCCGCCTGCGGCGCCGATCCGCTGCTGATGCCGGACAACGGGATCACCCCGCTGATGGCGGCCGCGGGCGCCGGTTGGACGACCAGATCGGCCAACCGCCGCGGTCAGGGCATCGGCGTGGACGCGGCCCAACTGCTGGTGTCGGCCGGCGAGCGGCCGACGTGGGAAGCGGCCAGTGTGGCGCTCGAGCTGGGCAACGACGTGAACGCGACGGACCCCGACGGGAACACGGCGCTGCACGACGCGGTGCGGCTTGCGTATCCGACGGTCGTCGATCTCCTGGTCGAGCACGGGGCCAAGCTGGACATCAAGAACGACAACGGCCAGTCGCCGCAGGATCTGATGTGCTTCGGCGCGAACGGGGGGCTGGTTCGCGCAGCCGGCCGCGCCGGTTCGTGTTCTGGTTGAGCCGGACGGGTACCGGCCAGGAGCGGCATTCATCCCGGCGGGCCTGAGAGGGCCCGCCGTTCTTGTCTGTGTTAGTCTGTGTTGGTCTGTATACAACGTAAGACAGTTGCATGAGCACTACTCTCTCGCTGCGCATCGACGAAGAGACCAAGGAGCGGCTCGAGGCCCTCGCGAAGCGATCGCGACGGTCGAAGTCGTTCCTCGCCGCGGAGGCCATCGCCTCGTACGTGGAGGCCGAGAGCTGGCAGCTCGACGAGATCGCCGCCGGGCTGGACGACCTGGAACAGGGGCGCGCCATGGATCACGAGGCCGTAGCGGGCTGGCTGCGATCATGGGGTGGTCCGGATGAGCGGAAGACACCCGGCCGGTGAATATCGTCTGGTCCGCGCGGGCCCTGCGTCACCTGGCCAGGCTTCGTGACTTCATTGCCAGGGACAGACCATCCGCAGCTCAGGAGATCGCGGTCACGATCCTCTCCAGCGTGGATCTCCTCGCCGAACAGCCCTCCCTCGGCCGGCCCGGGCGGCTGCCGGGCACGCGCGAGCTCGTGGTTCCGGGAACCCCGTATCTGGTGCCGTATCGCGTCCGTGGTGACCGCCTTGAGGTCATCGCGGTATTCAACGGACGGCAGAGGTGGCCGGACCGGCTGTGACTGCCGCGCAACTCCGCCACCCGGTTTGCTCCGACAACTCCGCGGCCATTCGGGATCAGCCGCGGTGTCGTCCGGCGGTTGGCACGACGCGTGCTCATGTTCCGCAACGGCCGCCCGGACATGGAAGCGGCGTCGCAGCGTGTGGTAGCTTGGGAAGTCGTGTGCGCCGCCGCGCCGCTTGGAGAGGTCAAGCGATGATTCGACCTGTACCTGCCGCCGTGCCGATCGACTACCCGAGCTCGGACGGCGAACCGATGGCGGAGAACGACGCCCAGCGCGGCGCGATCATGTACGGGGTCGGCGCGCTGACCCGCTACTTCAGGGACCGCCGGGACGTTTCCGGCGACCTTCTGATCTACTATCAGGGGGCGGCACGTTTCAGGCGAGTTCAGGACGCCTCGTAAAGCGCTTTTGCTCCTGCATTTAGGCGGTTGACTCCGTTCAGTAGACACCAGTACACTTCATGGTATTGCACGGATTTCGCACCCTAATGAACCCTATTTCCTCGCCGCTTCGGCCGCCGGATCCACCGGCCCCGCGGCTCCACCAACACCATGCCAAAGCAGAAATTAACCGACGCGTCCCTGCGCGCCTTGCGGGCCGGCCAGAGCCAGATCGACTACTGGTGCACCACGTTTGCGGGCTTCGGCGTCCGAGTCTCGCCCGGCGGACGCAAAACGTTCATGGTGCGGTACCGCCTCGGGGGACGCTACCGGCGCGTGAAGCTAGTGGTGCGTCACGTCATCATCTTCGGATACGGACATGGGTTACAGCGAGCAATCATCGACGAATCACAGCACCGCACACCCGAACGTTTAATCATGGCGCAGCACTAGGCGTGTATCCGGAGTTGTCGCTCGCCGATGCGCGGCGGCGGGCTCGGCAAGTCGTAGGCGAAGTCGCCAGCGACCGTGATCCGGCTCAGGCACGCCAGGAAGCGCGCCTCGCGCCCACCTTCGAGGCTCTGGCCGACCTCTACCTGGAGAAGCACGCCCGCGTGAAGAAGCGATCGTGGAAGGAAGACCGCCGGGTCATCTACAACGAGCTCTTCCCCGCGTGGCGCGCCATGCGGGCGACCGAGATTCGCCGCCGGGACATCCGCACACTCATCGAGAAGATCGCGGAACGGCCGGCGCCGAGCATGGCGAACCGCACGCAGGCGATCATCCACAAGATGTTCAATTTCGGCATCGCTCACGAGATCGTCGAGTTCAACCCGTGCGCCCAGCTCGAGCATCCCGCCAAGGAGCGCGCGCGTGACCGCGTCCTGACCGACGGGGAGATCCGCCGGTTCTGGTCGGTGCTGGATGGGGAACCGCCGGACATCGCGGCTGCGTTTCGCCTGCGCCTGATCACGGCGCAACGCGGAGGTGAAGTGCACGGCATGCGCTGGGAGGATGTCGATCTCACCGGCCGGTGGTGGACAATCCCTGGGTCAGTCGCGAAGAACGGCCTGGCTCACCGCGTCCCGCTCAGCGACCTCTCGCTGGAGGTTCTGTTCGCGCTTCGTGATCAGCAGACTGCGAAGACGGCGGCGTCTCCGTATTTGCTGTCAGCTGCGGCCCGCGACCCGAAGCGGCGGCGTCCGACGCTCGCGCGGCTGGGGCTGAATGATTTCCGCGGGCACGACCTTCGCCGCACGGCGGCGTCCCGCATCGCGAGCGCGGGCTACCCCCGCCTAGTCATCGGCAAGGTGCTCAATCACGCCGAACCCGGCGTCACGGCCGTCTACGACCGCCACACGTACGACGCGGAGAAACGCCAAGCGCTTCAGACCTGGGCGCGATCCTTGCGAGCGCTTCTCGACGCTGACACCGCTGGCGGTGACCGGGGCCTTGTGACGGACGACTCCCAGCAGACGCTGGGTGCCTTCCCCCACGGGCCGTCATCCTGAATAGATTTCGCAGAGGCGAACGGGCGTTCCACTGCCCGGAACATCCTGCACCGCCTTGGAGCAGCGCCGGGGCAGAAACGATCGATCACGGAGGGTGCCCGGGGGGACTTCGACGAACGGCATTTCGGACTCCGTGAAGCGAAGGAGGGCATCCTCGAGCACTTGGCCTCCGGAGCTCGGCCGCCGGTTAGCGGTCGGTTAGCGGACATGTCGTGCAACGGCATGAACCACGCGGCCGACGTGCCCACGGTGACGCTCGCACCGGGCCGGCGACGCGTGCGCAAAGGCTTCGCACCGTTTCGCAGGTTACGGTACAGGCTGAGCTTTTCCCGCGCGTTGAGATTCCGATGTACCAATCGATCGCGGCCCGGGCTGCGGCGATGCGCGACCGCGGCGATCGCGTCAGCGCGATTGCGAGGTACCTTTGCGTCGACCACCATACGGTCGACAAGGCTCTGGGTTGGTTCCGCTCGCGGTGACGGTGGGTTGGTTTAGTGCTCGTACCCGCCGTCGCCCGGTTTCGGCGTTCGCTGACTGTCGGGCCCTTTGCGTTCGGCCGTTTGCGGACGGGCCGGCGGTGCTCCCACCGCCGGATCTCCTCCTGCCTGCGGCGCTTTCCGCTCAGTCGCTGTTCTGTTCTTGCCTTCCGGAGCGGCTGTGGCGCTGCTCCGGCTCTTTCCGCTCGCTCCTCCGGGTCCGGGGGTTTGGGTCGACGTCCGTTTCGGCGTCGGCGCGTTTTTCGCCCTGGGGTTGCGGTTGCCTTGGTGGACCGTCGCCGCCCGCAGGGGTCGTGGGTGTTCGCTGGCGAGGTGGTTCACGATCAGTTCGGGCATCGTTTCGGCGATTCGCTTTAGCCCTTCCCGGATCCTCGTGCGGTTCTCGCCGCTGTGGTCCTCGTAGGCGTCGTCGGCGATTCGCTGGATCTCCCGCGTGCTCGTCAGCTTCAGCCGGCCGATCAGCACCTCGGCGTCGTCGAGGTCGATGTCCCGGTGACCCCGGATCTTCATCGCCAGCATGTGCTCGATCTAGGCGCCTTTGACCGTCAGCGCCTTTCCGCTGTACAGCATGTTTCGTCTGGGTCGGGTTTCGTTGGGACGAAGTAGGCGACGGCCGGGTTCAGCCACGTGGGCTCGAGGCCGTGGCGCTCGCTCATCCGCATCGCCGTCGTCATCAGTACGGTCTGGCCGCTGCGCATGACGCCGTCCAGGTCCTTCGTGTGTCTGTCCGTGCGCCACCCGAAGAGCATCCGGGCACCTCCGGCCAGGTAGAGTTCTGCTGTTCTCCGACCTCGTCGAGCGCTTTGTCGAGGTCGTCGAGGAGTCCGGTGATGTTCTCAGAGTTCAGCGGTCCAGTGCCGGCCATCCCCTGTTCTCCAGTCCAGGTCTCGGCTGTCGACGCTCACGCCGTGTCGTAGGAACGCGCCGGGCTGCCAAGCGGAGTCGCTGTCGGTTTTCAACCTGGTCAGCTTCACCGGGTTGTCCAGAAACCGCTCGGGCTCGTCTACCCAGGCCGGCGGGTCGTAGCCGTGGAGCCGGGCGGTGTGTTCGATGACCGCCGCCATGGCCGCGTCCCATTTCGTGCCGGTCAGGTGAGGCCGGTTGGCGAGCATCGTTCGCCGATCGGCGTCGGTGCCCGAGTGGAAGCTGCGCTGCAGCTGCCGCACGATCAGTCGGTACAGCTCGACGTCGTTCCAGCCATCGTCGACGCCTTCGGCATAGATGTCCGGATCGACCAAGTCGTCGGCCAGCCAGCGTCCCTCAACCCGGGCCAGTAGGCGTTCGTCGGTCATCGCCCTGCTCCTGCAGGGTCGTTGCCGTTGTCCCGACGTTCTCGCCACCGGGCGACCGTGCCGGGTGCCATCCCGGCGATTACGAGTGCTGGCTCGTCCCAGACGACAGGGAGCGGTGTCCGGGAGGTCGCTAGACGCCGTCCGGTTTCCGCGGCCTCGTCCAGGAACTCCCGGCAGGTTGCGCCGGTGGGCTTGAGTGCGTCGGTGATCGCCGTTTCGGTCTCGGCTTTGGGTGCGGACTGGGGGCTGGCCCCGTTCAACGCGGAGGCGAGCGATTCGAGCAGCTTCGGGTAGCGCCCGTCGGCGCGCGCAATGGCCAGGGCGCTCAGCAGCCGGGACACGCGGACATACAACGCGCTGTGTCCGTTGCGGCAGGCGCTGTGGGCGAGCGCGCATCCTATCCAGCTTTTTCCGATGCCGGTCGGGCCGCAGATCAGGACGTTGAGATGCTCGCGGACCCAGCGACCGTCGGCGAGCGAGAGGACGAGCTGCTTGTCGAGCCCGCGACGGTGACGGAAGTCGATGTCCTCGATGCAGGCGTCGTGCTTCAGCTTGGCGCGCCGCAGTCGGTTGGTGAGCTGTCGGGAGTAACGCTCGGTAAGCTCGCGGTCGACGAGCAGACCGAGCCGTTCCTCGAACGAGAGGGCTTCGACCTCGGACGAGTCGAACTGCTCGGCGAGAGCCTTGGCCATCCCGGCGCATCGTAGCTGTTGGAGTTTGTCGACGGTCGGATGAGTCAGCATCTGGGCGTTCCTTTCAGGCGTCACTGGTAGTAGAGGGCGCCGCGGATGTTGTCGTGCTCGACCGGGTCGGCGCGGTCGAATTGCTCGGCGGACGTCTCGTCGAGTCGGTGCTTGAGGATCGATTCAACGCTGCGGTAGCTGTAGCTGCCGATGGCCAGCGCCCGAGTGGCGGCCGCTTCCAGGCGGGCGTCGCCGTGGCACTTGGCCAGACGCAGGATACCGAGGCAGGAGCGGTAGGCCTGCTGTGGGTGACGCCGCGAATTGAGGACGGCGGTGATCAGGGCGGCGGTCGACGGCCCGATCTTCTCGGCCCAGCGGATGAAGCGGTCCGGGGTCCATTCGCCCATCTGGCGGTGCTTCTCGGGCATGTGCTCGGTCGCGGTGGTGTGACGCCCCTTGTGCGAGGAACGGACGTGGCTGGCAACGCGCTGGCCGCGATGGAAGCACTCGACGGTGCGGGCGGTCAGGCGGACGTCGAGCTGGCGCCGGACCAGCGCGTGGGGAACCGAGTAGTAGTGGCCGTCGATTTCCACGTGGTAGTCGATGTTAAATGTTGTGCACAACATTTCACATCTTATGTGGCCTTCCTCGTTATGTGGTGCAGTCGGGCTTCCCGCCGTCGCACGTTGGTATTCTGGGGGCGATACACCACATAATTTGAGCCGCCGGCATGGTCGAATTCTCCGTCACCCTCTTCAAAGAGATTCGAGCCATGTTCGACCAACTCTTCGCTTTTCGGCGGACCGTGCAGCGCGGTCGACCCTTGAGAAATTGAAGGCCAAAGCACTCGCGCTCCGCGAGGTGCAAGAGGACAAACCAGCGAGTCGTTGGCGCGAGGACACAGGACACATGACGTTCGTTCACGCGTTGTAGACACCCACGTTATGTGGTCCCGGATCACCATCTTCATCGACTGTACCTTGGTCAGTCGCTCGCACACCACATAAGGAGTAAGGCAACATAAGATGTGTACGCGCACGGTCTTCCACTCGGCGAAGACGTACGGGCTGGACGGCAGCGGGTGCAGCGCCGGCCGGTCGACCTGCTCGAACTGCGAGCGCCGCGACCCCGGGAGCTTGCGGAACGGGCGCGTGTTGAGCCGGTCGAGCAGCTTGGAGACCGCGGCGTTGAGCTCGGCCAGCGAGAAGAACCTGCGATGGCGAAGCGCGGCGAGTATCCACCGCTCGACGATTTGAACGGCGACCTCCGCCTTCGCCTTGTCCAAGGTTCCCGAATGCGGGCCAACGGAAACTGAAGGCAGATCCGGCCGACGTGGTGGTCACCCATCCCTACCACCCCCTGCACGGGCAGGCGTTCCCGTTCTACTCGTGCGTGACCACCGGCGGGGTGCGCCTGGTGCGCTGCGTGCGGGACGACCAAACGCTGCTGTCCCTGCCGATTGCGTGGACCAGCTACCGGCGCGAGGACCCCTTCGAGCGGGCGTCCGCAGGGCGTTGCCTGCTGCGGGCGGACGACCTCGACGCGCTCCGCGCGCTCGTCGACACGCTGCTGGAACGGAGCGAAAAGCATGGTCATAAATAAGTGCGCTATAGTTTCGGAAATTCGGGCGCTTTCGCAGGAAAATGTAGCTAGTGTGTGCTAAAACTGCGGAATACTGCCGGCATGGTCCGCCCGGTTTTATGATAGTACTGCCGGCAGAAACGCCCATCATGACCGACTCCGCCTCCCACGACGCCGGCGACAAGCCGGACCGCCTGCGCGGAACCGGCACGCTCAACCCCCATCCCGAACGCGTGCGCGACCGCCGGTTCGCCGCCAGCGACTTCTTCGACCCCCGCGACCTGCTGCAAGTCCGCTACGAGATGGTGCGTCTGGTGCGCATCGACCGGCTCACCCTGGCCAAGGCCGCCGAGCGCTTCGGCGTCTCGCTGCCGACCTGTTTCCGGATGGTCAGGGCCTTCGCCCGCCAAGGCCTGCCGGGCCTGCTGCCGGAGCGGCGCGGCCCACGCGGTCCGCACAAGATCACGCCCGAGATCCTGGCGTTCGTCGACGAGTACCGGGTCCGGCATGGCCGCACCGGCGCGGCGCAGCTGGTGCCGATGATCGAGGAACGCTTCGGCGTCAAGCTGCATCCGCGCGGGCTCGAAAAGGCGCTTGCCCGGCGGGGAAAAAAAGCGCGGGAGCCGGCGCCGTGACGTGCGCTTGCGCCGACGGGGACCGCTACGAGCGCTGGCGCGCGCAGTGGCTGGCCGGGACCGACAGTCAGGCGCATGCGACGCTACGCCTCCACGGCGCGGCTCGGACCCTTGCCCTGACCGCGCCGCTCCGGCCCGCCGCCGGGCCGTCCCCGCCGCGCGCGACCGCCGCGGTGGCTGCCGGCGTCGTGCTGGCCGAGGCGGCCCAGCAGATCCGCCGCGTGCTGCGCGCCGGCCAGCAAGGAGGATGCCGCCATGCTTGAAACCGCCGCACACAAGGTCAAGCCCCACCACCTGGCCCGCGAGGCCTGCCTGTACGTGCGCCAATCGTCGCTCAAGCAGGTCGAAACGAATACCGAGAGCGCGCACCGCCAGTACGGACTGCGGCGCAACGCGATTGCGCTGGGTTGGAGCGAAGACCGCATCCGCGTGATCGACGACGACCAGGGCAAGTCGGGCGCCTCGGCCGCCGACCGTAGCGGCTTCCGCGACCTGATGGCGCGCATCGCTGCCGGGGAGGTCGGCATCGTGCTCAGCCTCGAGATCTCGCGGCTGGCCCGCAACAACCACGACTGGAGCCAACTGCTGCAGGTGGCGCGCATTGCCGACACGCTGATTCTCGACGAGGCCGGCGTGCACGACCCGGGCGACAGCAGCGACAAGCTGCTGCTGGACATCAAGGGTACGATCAGCGAGTACGAGCTGGAGGGCATCAAGGCGCGCCTGATCGGCGGGCAACGCAGCAAGGCGGCGCGCGGCGAGCTGCGCATCCCACTGCCGATTGGGCTGGACTACGACGAGGACGGGAAGGTGGCGCTCGACGGCGACCAGCAGGTCGTCGCGGCGATCGGGCTCGTGTTCCAGGCGTTCCGGGACAAGGGCTCGGCGATGGCGGCGGCGAAATGGTTCCGGGCCGAGGGCCTGCGGCTGCCATCGCGGCCGCGGATGGGCCCGGCGCGGGGCGAGCTGCGCTGGAGCCTGCCCGACCACTCTCGCCTCCGTCGCATTCTCAAGAACCCGCGCTACGCGGGGGCGTTCAGCTACGGCCGCACGACCCAACGCCGCCAAGCCGACGGCAGCCTGCAACATGCGACGCTGCCCCGCGAGCAGTGGCAGGTCTGCATCCCGGACCTGCACGCGGGCTTCATCACCTGGGAGGAGTACTGCCGCAACCAGGAGACCCTCGCTCGCAACGCCGAGGCCTTCGCGTCGCTGGAAAGCCGCCGGACGGCGCCGAGAGAGGGGGCCGCGCTGCTGCAGTCGCTGATGGTCTGCGGCCGCTGCGGGCAGCGCATGTCGGTGCGCTACAGCAAGGCCCGGCCGGCGCGCAACCAGCCGGCGCGGGCGTACTACCAGTGCCGGGAGTCTTGCGTGCGCCGGGGCGAAAGGCTGTGCCAGTCCATGCGCGCCGACACGATCGACACCGCGCTGGCGCGGTTCGCGGTCGAGGCGGTCAATCGCGACAACATCGCGCTGGCGCTGGCCGTGCAGGAGCAGGTGCGGACGGAGTTCGAGCAGGCCGACGCCCAGCGGGCCCTGCGCATCCAGCGGCTGGAATACGAGGCCGGTCTGGCGCAACGGCGCTACTACGCGGCCGACCCGGCCAACCGGCTGGTGGCGGCGCCGCTCGAGAGGGACTGGAACGAGCGCCTGCGGGAACTGGACGAAGCCACGCGGGAGCGTGAGCAGCGGCGCGCCGCGCGCGACGAGGAGCTCTCGGCGCGGCAGGTGCGGCGCATGGAGGAACTGGCCGCGGATTTCGCCCGCGTCTGGGCCGCGCCGGCCACTGGCAACGCCGACCGCAAGCGGCTGCTGCAGCTGCTGGTCGAGGACGTGACTCTGACGCGCGACGGCTACGAAGTGATCGTTGCGCTGCGTCTGCGCGGCGGCAAGGCGCTGCAGCTCGACCCCGTCGACTTGCCCCTCCCGCCGGGCCTGAAGCGCCCGCTGTGGCCCGCGACCCTCGCCTTGCTGGACCAGACCCTCGACACGCACAGCGACGCGGAGGCTGCCGAAGTGCTCAACGCAGCCGGCTTCCGGCATTGGAGCGGAGAGCCGTACACGCTGCGGCGTGTCTACCGGTTGCGCGATCGTGTCGGCATGCCGGGACACCGGGAGCGGCAACAGGCCCGCTTGCACGAGCAGGGCTACCTCACCGGTAGGGCGATAGCGAGCCGGTTGGGCATCGACGTCTCGACCGTGCGCGAGTGGGCCAAACGGGGAAGACTGATCTGCGAGCGAATCCGGGCCGGAGGCAAGCCCCGGCCCATGTACAAACTGCCCCGCGTGCCGTTCCACCGGCTGCCTCGTGAGACAAGTTGAGCGGGAGCCTGCCCATCGCCATGGAAATGATCCCCGCCTCGATCCGCCGCCCGTCGACCGCTCCCCAGCATGCGGCCCCGACACCAGAGCGGCCGTTATGCTGGTACATCTGTCATGCGGCGCAGCGGAATCCGTCGCGTCGGCCGACACCGCGCGACAGTCCGGGAGGGACGTATTGTGAAACAATCGACTTGTCCCTTGGGCGACGCACCCGCGCGGGCAGCACCGCCACGCCGTAGTGGGAGGCGAGGTCGTGATAGGTCGGATTCAGGTCAGGCTCGTAGCGATGGGCGCCGCTGACTCCCGAGCGCAGGTTGTCCGGGATCACGAGCTCGGGACAACCGCCGTAGAACTCGAAGGCTCGTACGTGCGAGGCCGTCCAGTCCGGCAGGGTCTGCGTCCAGGTGGCCTCGGCGAAGGTGTAGCTCGAGGCGCCGAGCACGGCCACGAAGACCTGCGCTTGACGCTCCTCGCCGGTCTCGGGGTCGACCACCGGCACCGTCTGCCCGGCGTAGTCGATGAACAGCTTCTCGCCGGCGCGGTGCTCCTGGCGCATCACCAGGTCGAGCTTTCCAGCCCATTCCCGGTACTGCTCGCAGAACCGGCTGTACTGCAACCCCTCGGGATGGATCGCCTTGTACTCTTCCCAGAGCAAGGCCAGCGTTACGTTCTTGCCCCGCAGCTCCCGGCGCACCTCGCTCCAGTCCGGCAGCGGACGCGACGTGTGGCTCGACGGGAGCGCCGGAAACAGCCGGCGCTCCAGCCCGGCGTCGTCGATCGCCTCGGGTACCGGCCAACTCACCCCCGCCAGGGCGCATTCCCGATTTCCCGGTCACGCGCTCACACCCACCGGCGTCATGGCCATCCGCTGTAAACAGTTCCATCTGCCGGACTTATAGAAAGACCGCAGGAGAAGAATCGCGTCGACGCTCTCCGGTAGCCAATAGATGGATGCGCCCTTGATGCGGAGATTGATGACGCGACGGATGGCGCTTTCGACGGCGCCGCTGCCCCGCGGAAGCCCGAGCCCGACCATTGTGGTGTAGGCGAAACGATGACGGTTCTTCAGGAAGTAGTTGAGGTGCGTGCGGATCTTGCCGGCCGTGCGCCCGCGGCACAGCTCCCGCAGGGCCGTGATCACCTCGTCCACCCGTGCTCGCTTGAGCAGCCCCCGCGTGCGGTTGAGCCAGCGGGTGCGTTGCGTCGCGCTCCAGCGGCGCAGCTTGACCGCGTCGGAGAGTTGCTTTGCGGCATGATAGAAGTCGATCAGCCCCAGCACCTGTGTCGGCGAGAGCCCGAGCGCGGCGATGAGGCGCTGGAGGCGTCGCCAGATCCAGGGCGCGCCGTCGGCGATGAAGAGCACCTTGTCAGCGGCGTTGAGGCCGATCTGCCGCGCGTACGACAACAGCAGGGCGAAGACCGCCTCCGGTCCCCGGAGCGTGCCGTCGATGATCGGGGCCCCCGTCTGAGACGGTCGCCCGTCGTCGCCGACGACGTACAGGATGAGGAGCTTCGGTTCCTTCCAGTCGGTATGGAATCGGTTGCGCCCCTTCTTCGTCTTGGGGCCACGCTTCTTGCGCCTCACGCGGACGCGGCCCCCGTCGAGGGAGACGACCACCCGCTTCCCGGTCACGCGGTCCAGCAGGCCGCACGCCGCGCTCCGCTGGGCCGCTCGGGCCCGCGCAGCGTAGCGATAGGCGGTCGAGCGGAGGGTCTTGATATCCAGGGCGATGCCGTCGGAGCGGAGCTGCGCCTGCGCTTCGGCCAGCGAGCTGAGCATGGCGACCGCGCGGCTTGCATCGGAGGCCAGCTTCGGCGTGCACCGGTCGTAGATGCCCAGCACCACCAAGGCGGGGTAGAGTCCCGGCCTCCGCTTCGCCCGACGGGCGTGTTTCTCGCGGTAGTACGGCGTCGTGACCGGCACCGTCGTGCCCCGGGAGGTGCGAACGTTGACGGTCTCCAGGCCGTCGCTCCGCATCCGCCGGGGCAGGTGGCGCACGAGGGCGCTCGCCGCGTCGCCAACCGCGGCGGAGCGCACCGCGCGTTGCAGCACGGGGGTGAGGAGGGCGCCGAAGAACTCGTCCGCGATGGCCCGCAGCTGCTCTTCGCACTGCTCCGCTTCCTCTGCCGACCTGGGCGCTGGAGCACGCGCCTCAAACTCCAGCGCCCGCCGGAGGGCAGTGCGCAGGTGGACGGGAATGTTGCGAAGATCGATCTCGCGGCTCGGGGTGTCGATGGCGCTCTTGTCCATTTCAACGCACCATCATGGGCAGTCCGAGCCGTAATGTCCAGTACCACCCTCCCCGTCTGTCCGAAGACCGGCTCAACCTCCCCCAGCCTCACAGTCCATCTTTGCCTACACACTGTTCCGGGAAATCGGGAATGCGCCCAGCCGACGTCCTGGAGTCCGTCTTTCAGTAGATAAGTCGGGTGGGTGTTGCAGGCTCCCAAGGGGACCTCCGCATTCGCCCCTTCTTTCTTTTGGGGCATTCTGATATCTTTTGGGGCATTCTGATATGTCTAAGATAGACCGCTGGATCGCTGTCGGAGCGACCCTTGCCGTGTGCGTGACGACGCGTAACCAACGTCATCCGGCTGATTCAGCGATTCGCACCGGTCGCCGGGCTAGATGGAATGGTCCGGATGATGTCCTTCCGGGACCGGGCAACCGAGCTCCGGGGGTCGGTCAACGACGAGCGAGGGTTGGACGATGGAATACCACAGTGTCCGAGACTGGCGTGTGGTTTCTGACAACGCGACGCAGGAGCGAACGGCACGCAGGCTGATGGTGGTGCGGCTCCGGGTGGAGATCGCCAAGCGCGAGGCGGCGCAGCCTTCAGACCCGCGGATCGGGGAAGCACGGCGGGAGCTTCGTGCGCTGACCCGCACAGGCTCGTCCACGTCTGCCGGACCTGGTTGAGTGGGACCGTGATTGCGGGAGCATCGCCGAAAACGGCGCCCGGCGCGCCAGAAGCGGCGCGGCCCGATCACAGAACGCTCCCGCCGCCGGGGTAGCGTCGCGCGGGATGCGACGGCTCAGTCTGCCCCGTAGCGGGGGCGAGCGGGATACCAAGGGGCTGGCAGTGTCGCTGGGAAAGAACATCAAGCGGTTGCGGACGATGGTGGGTCTGCGGACGCAGAAGGCGTTAACCGAACTGCTCGGCATCCCGCAGTCCCAGGTGTCGGACTGGGAGAACAACCGCTACACCGTCCTCGAAATCTCTACCCTCATCAAGCTCGCCAAGGTGTTGCATTGCTCGGTGGACGAGTTGCTCGCCGGTGTCGACCCGGACTACGACTGGAACCGGCAGGGCGGCGCGGTTGGCGCGGTCCCGGCCCAACGCTGGCCCGACATCCCGGTGGTTGCAGAGGGCGATACGCTCCCGGATGGAATCACGTGGGATGAGCGCGCGCAGGAGCGGCCGGAGGTATTGCGGTGGTTGTCCTGCCCTGGAGATCTTGGCGATCCGAAGGCCTACGGGATCCAGATTCGCGGCGACTCGATGCTTCCGGCGTACCGACCGAACATGATCGCGATCGTGTCGCCTGAGTTGGAGGTGCGCGACGGCGACGAGGTCTACGTTCAACTGGCGTCGGGCGAGTGTCTGGTCAGGCGGCTGCACACGTCCAGGGGTGTTTACTTGCTCCAGCCGTACAATCTGGCCCACAACGGGCGCGTGGTGGGGCAAGAAGAGGTCGAGGCGATGCACGCAATTGTGTACTCGCGTCACGGGTGACAACGACTGTCGGTTGATGGTTACGGAGAAGACCCCAGGGGGGCGTGTCTGTAGGCGTCTGGGATGGCGCGGGCGCTGAGCTGGCCGCAGCGCAGGCTGCGAAGCTGGGACAGGGTACCGACGACGACCTAAGCCGCCTGATCGGCGTCAACACCCGGATCGCGAGTCCCTCCGGTGCGTCGGCTGGGGTTGGTTTCGCTGTGCCGGTCAATACCGTGAGCCGGGTCGTGCCGCAAATCATCGAGACCGGCGAGTACACGCCGCCCCAGCTGGGCATCAGAATGGACGACGGGCGTCCGGCGTGCTGGTAGTAGAAGTCGAGCGCGGCGCCGGAGCAGCGGATGCGGGGCTGCTGGGCACCGAGATCCGGGCGGAATCGAGTGGGATCCCTCGCCGCGGCCCCGTGGCCCCGTCGCCGGGCCCGGATTCGTAGCGGGGACCGGGCAGCCGTGCACGAGGACCTTGACTTTCTCCTTCACGGCGACCGGCGAGGCGTCGTAGTCGTTGGCATCGGTGATGCCGAGGACAGTACGCCCGCGGCGATGCAGAGGGCGACGCTCTTTTACAGGTAGCGCGCCCCGGCACCGCGTTCAGCGGTCGCCCCGGCAGAATAGTGAGGTGGTCTCGGTTTTTCGGACAACCGGCTAAGGTGTATTCCAGGGCCTTGGGGAGGCACTGGGATGACGACGAAACGGCGCCGCCGGTTCACGGCGGACTTCAAGAAACGGGTGGCGCTCGAGGCGTTGCGGGGGGACCGAACGGTGCAGGCTATCGCGGCCAAGCACGAGGTCCATCCGAACCAGGTGGGCACCTGGAAGCGGCAGGCGGTCGAGGGGTTGGACGAGGTGTTCGCCCGCGGCGGGTCGCCCGGCCCATCGGAGCACGAGGCGACGATCCGCGACCTGCACGCGAAGATCGGCGAGTTGACGATGGAACGGGATTTTTTTCAGCGGGGGTTGCAGCGCTGAGCCGGCCGGCGCGGCGGAACCTGGTCGACCGGGCCGGCGCGTTGAGCATCAGGCGCCAATGCGCGCTGCTGGGCATCAGCCGCTCATCGGTGTACTACGCGCCGCGGGGAGAGAGCGCGGAGAACCTGGCGTTGATGCGGCGGATGGACGCCTTGTCGCTCCAGTGCCCGTTCTACGGCAGTCGGCAGATGGCGCGCCACCTACGGCGCGAGGGCGTGGCGGCGGGGCGCCGTCGAGTCCGGCGCCTGATGCGCCTGATGGGCCTGGAGGCGATCTACCGCAAGCCGCGCACGAGCGACGCGCAGCCGGATCACCACGTCTACCCGTACCTGCTGCGCGAACTGAAGATCGACCGTCCGGACCAGGTGTGGTGCGCGGACATCACGTACATCCCGGTGACGACCGGCTTTCTGTACCTGGTCGCGATCATGGACTGGGCCAGCCGACATGTGCTGTCGTGGCGGCTGTCGAACACGATGGACAGCAGCTTCTGCGTCGAGGCGCTGGAGGCGGCGCTGCAGACGGGGACGCCCGGCATCTTCAACACCGACCAGGGGTCGCAGTTTACGAGCGCGGCGTTCACCGACCGTGTCCAGGCTGCGGGCGCGCGGTGCTCGATGGACGGCCGCGGTCGGTGCCTGGATAACGTCTTCATCGAGCGGCTCTGGCGGTCGCTGAAGTATGAAGCGGTGTATCTTCACGAGCTGGCGGACGGGTTTGCGGCCGAGCAGGTGATCTCGTAATGGATGACGTTTTACAGCGACGTGCGTCCGCACTCGGCGCTTGGCGGATGCACGCCGGCCGAAGCCTACCGCGAGGAGCGGGCGGCGTGAACACGCGGGCAGCGGGGCGTGGGACCACCACGGCAGGCATCGCGGCCACGACCGACGCCTTGACGACGGTGGCAGCCGCCGGCGAGCGTGGGAGGCAAGGGACGACGCGGGGCGTGATTTACCAACCGGGGTACACCTTGACCAAGTCCGCGACCTTTCCGGAGAACCGGACCACATCGGCGAGCCGGTCGTTGACCGGCTCCAGCACGGTCCCGTTTTATCGGGGTGGACGGTGTTTCGTCCGGCTGCTGTTGAGCCGGTCGTTGACCGGCTCCAGCACCGTTCCAGTTCATCGAGAAGGAGGAAGCCGTCAGCGCATGAGCGGACCGAGCACCATGTCCCACCCGGCACTGTGGACCTGCCCGGCCTGTGGACGCCCGCTCACCGTCGCGCTGAATCCGGAGGGAGGCGAGGCGGGCGCCCACAGGCCGTTGGAAATCTCGCGGGCGAGCGCCGCCGCCCATGCCTGCGCACCGGCCGCGAGATTCCCACAGTTCCACAGCGCATCATCATCATCATCGATAACCGGGTACGAACCGGCCTCGTGCCAACCGTGGCAACCGCCGGTCAGTGCAGGAGCCGAGGACGACGAGGGCGTGATTTCGCAATCGGAATACACCTTAACCAAGCCCTCGAGTTGTCCAAACCACCGGGACCACGTCATAGTGCGCCAGCATGCGGCTGGTCTTCCAGTTGCCGGCGAGCATCACGTCGGTGGTTGATGCGCCCCGGCTCGTGAGCTCCGACGCCAACCCGACCCGACCCGAGTGAGCCGTTACTCGACTTTCGACACCGGCGGTCACGGCCGCCGCCGTGAATCGCAGCCCGATCATCTGCGCCGACAACGGCACCACGCGGTCGCCCGGCTCTGGAGTCGTAGCGGCACGTAGCGTCCGGAGGGCGCGCGCCACGCCGTCCTTCACGAACCGTACGTCGTTCACCTCGCCCTCCTGGTTCGTTTTGCTGCGGCGCACGGTGACCAGGATCGATCCCATCGCCGTCGGTCGCATCGACGACGTCGGCCCAGCGCAGCGCGCTTGCCTCGCTGTCCGGCTCGCAGTCTGCGGGCCAGGGGCTGGCCGGAGCGGGCCACCCGCGTAAGCGGTGGTCTTATTAACAGGGTCATTGGTTGCCTGACAGCAGACAGGTGATTGCCGGCCTGATTTCCTCATATTTCGGCATGCTACGAGGTCAGGATACTTATTTCCAGGTTAATACATCGCTTCGAGCATTTCCAGCGGAATCGGACACGATTTACGACAGGCAACGCCGAAGTAGTAGAGCGGTTGGCCGTCGATCGACAGTCGGTGCCGGTACCGTTCCATGTGATAGATGTCGAGGTATTCGCTCAGGATCAACCTCTTGATGAATACGGAGAATCCACTCGTGTCGCGGTCGTCAAGGAACGTCTCCTTGATGTTGAACGCGACCCAGCCGCCATCGTCAACAAGGTTGAACGCTTCGGCGAACACACGTACGGGAATGTCGCCGAAGCCGAGCGCCGCCACCGAGATCAGACAATTGAACCGCCAGTTGGCCAAGTGCTCATGCTGAGCAGTGCTCATCCTCGACATGTCTATCGCGTGGAAGTCGTCGTAGACACCGGGTCGATCACGCCCCACCGCCATGGCAGCCGGGGCTGAAATATCCACGCCGACGAGGCGAGCGACGCCGAACTTCTGCAACTCCGAACCGACCATGCCGTTGCCCGCGCCGAGGTCGAGGACGCGCAATGCGTTGAAGAGCCACGGTTCCTCGGCCATTGCATGGTGCGCAGGATAGCCACGACCTTCTCGGGTGAATGGCATTGCAAGCGATCGTAGAAAAGCTGTTCGTACAAGCCCTGGTGTGCGTAGATCGCGTCGTAATTGTGGAAGCGGATCTGAGTTTCCACACCGCCCGCGTCGACGAGCGTGAAGTAGGTCTCGTCTTGCGAGAGACCGTTCGTGTCGGACGCCGGAAAGCGGATGTTGTGTCGTTTTGTAGGCATGTGTATTCGGACGCTGCTGTCCCATAGAACTTCAAGCTCTCGAGGTTCCTCGCCGGCCGCTCGGTCGGGATCTCCCCCCAACCGCTGCGTTCCCGCCAGATGCCAGCGGCTCGATGGCCGCTGATACGGCTGGTCCGAACGGAACCTGCTCACGGACGTTTACGCTTCGAGCACGTCCCTGAGCTGCTTCGCGATGCGCGCCTTGACCACCTGCTTGGCCGGGATCTCGACCGGCGCGCCGGTCGCCGGGTGGCGCCCCCCATTCGCCGCTCACGCTGCTGCACCACCAGCTTCGCGACCCCAGGAAGCACGAACTCGCCCCACCGCAACAGCTCCTGCGCGGTCAATAGCTGCAGCTCGTCGAAGAACTCGCCGGCCTCCGTACGCTTGATGCCGAACCGCTCGGCGAAGTGCGTGAACAACTCGGTCTTACCCATTCGTCGGGCCTCAGCCATCGATGCCCTCTCCCTTTCCTCGGTGTGAGACGCGCGCTGGCTCGTTCCGACATCACGTAGCCGCCCGTGTTCGGCGGCCTGCCGAACGGTGATGGTGTCGCCCCAATACGTCGCGAGCGTACCACGGAGGTGCCACGGGAAGGCCCAACACCGCGGCGTCGAATGCGGGGAACGCGGACGGTCGAGGGACCGGTGTCCAGGCGACCAGGAAACGGGGACTGCCGGAAGGGTACAGCCGGCGCTGACCCGCAGTGGCCCGTCCACGTCTGCCGGACCCGGTTGAGTGGGACCGTGATTGCGAGGGCCCTCGCCGAAAACGGCGCCCGGCGCGCCAGAAGCGGCGCGGCCCGAGCACAGAACGCTGGTCCGGTCGATCATTTACCTGCGGCTCAACCGTCGCGGTTCGTCGCTGCCTCGAGGTACTTGACCGCCGCCTGCATCTCGTCGGCGTCCCACGCTGGCCAGTCGTCGTGGGCGGACAACCCCGATACTCCGACCTTGCGGCCGGCGGCGACCAGCCCGAGGACCGCACGCTGCGAACCGTAGTGGTCGCACAAGGCCAGGAACCGCATCGTCTGGCTGACCGATGGCAGCTCGTCTTCCATTCCGTGTCATTCTTATCGAACGTGGCCGGCGTGCCAACAGCGGCCCGACCAGGGGCCGAACCGCCGCTGCTGGCTCCGTAGCGACCGAGGCAGATCCTGCGACCCGAATGGCAGGTCCTCTTCTCCGATGTCGAACGCCGTATCGCGGTGAATCGCCTTCGCGAGTACCGCTATTCAGGTTCGCTTCCATCGTGGAGCGGCCGGCCATCGAGCCAGGCGTCCAGCCGCCGAAGCGCGCCGGCGTAGGCCCGCCGGGTGTTCGGGCTGACGGAGGCCTCGACCAGGCGGCGCGCGGTCCCCGTCGGGCGGCCGATCGCGGCCTCTTCGGGGTCGAGCCTGGTGGGCGAATCATTCATGTTAAAGGTAACGCACGAGCCTCTTGCAAAAATCGGTAATCGGCCGGGTTTTCTTTGCCGGAAGCCGCAGGGCGAGGGACGGTCAGTGGGCGGGACGTAGCGTCTGAAGGATGGCGGTAGCGGTCACCGCCGCCGACGAGTCCGAGACGCGGGGGTTCATGGGGCCTCCCGGCCGGTTATGAAGGCAAGCACGCGCGAAGAGAGGCCGCGCATTTCCTTCACGAGCCGCTCCAATTCGCGGTTGTTCTCGATCCACTCCTGGTAGAGGACAAGTTCGTCTTCGGTGAGCCTCATCCCGACGGTTTTCCCGCGGTCCTTGCGTGTCCAGTAGTGGTAGGGACCGTGCCGGGCGTCCGGGTCGCGGTAGCAGCGGCAGGTGGTCTTCCCACACGCTATCCGGCGGGTCTGGAGGCTGCCCTGGAAGAGAAACCCAAGCGACTGCAGTTCCGCCTTGAGCGCGTCGTATCGCTCCGTGTACTGGCGCATCTGGTCCGCACCGGCCATCGAACCGCAGCTTGACATTGCCCCTGCGCGTAAATATACAGTAGCTCGCAGGAGCGGTCAACAAGCCATGAATGCCCTGCGCGCCTCGTTCGCCCCCTACTGGGAGTCGATCCAGCGTACGCTGTTCCCGCGGTTGGAGCAGGCGTTGGGTCCACTGACCGAAAAACAGCAGCAGTTGGTGCAGACCCTGGAGGTCATCCGTATCGAGCGCCTGATTCCCCGGTACTTCCGGGCGCCGGGGCGGCCGCCCAAGGACCGCGCGGCGATGGCGCGGGCCTTCGTGGCCAAGGCGGTCTACGACCTGCCGTCGACGCGCGCACTGCTGGACCGGTTGGCCGCCGATGTGGCCCTGCGCCGGCTCTGCGGCTGGGAGCGGAAGTTCGAGGTGCCGAGCGAGTCGGTCTTCTCGCGCGCCTTTGCCGAGTTCGCCGACACGCAGTTGCCCCAGCGCGTGCACGAAGCGCTGATCCGGGAGACGCACCACGACCGGCTGGTGGGCCACCTCTCGCGCGACTCGACGGCCATCGAGGCCCGTGAGAAGCCGGCCACGAAGGAGAAGCCGCCCACGCCGCCCAAGCGCAAGCGCGGGCGGCCGAAGAAGGGCGAAGAACGGCCAAAGGTCCTGACACGTCTCGAACGGCAGCCGACCATGAACCTGCCGGCGATGCTGGACGACCTGCCGACCGCCTGCGATGTCGGCACGAAGAAGAACAGCAAGGGCTACAAGACCACCTGGGTCGGCTACAAGCTGCACATTGACGTGGCCGACGGCCAGATTCCGATCAGTTGCCTGTTGACGTCCGCCTCCCTGCATGACAGCCAGGCCGCCATTCCGCTGGCGACTCTGTCCGCCGAGCGGACGACCAATCTGTATGACCTGATGGACGCCGCCTACGACGCGGAGCAGATCCGGGAGCACAGCCGCTCACTCGGCCACGTCCCGTTGATTGACGTCAACCCTCGTGGCGACAAGGCCCGGGCGGAGGAACTGCGAACCGAAGCCCGGCGCCTGAAAAATCTCGGCTTCCAGCGTGCCGAGCAGGTTCGCTACAACGAGCGTACGGCGGGTGAGCGCGTCAATGGCCGTCTCAAGGACGAGTTCGGTGGTCGCCATGTCCGGGTCCGTGGCACCGCGAAGGTGATGTGCCACTGCATGTTCGGCATGTTGGCGCTCACCGCCGACCAGCTCCTGCGTCTGGTGACATAGCCAACGCGCCGCCGGCAAACGCCCATCCAATCCCGGCGCTCAACCGGCGTCAGTCACCCACCGGTGTCCCGACGCTCGGTGGAAAACACGTCGATCCCCTTGTTTTCCGCTTCCTGGCTGCCGCCGGCCCTTCAGGACCAGAACACGGAGTCAAAATCCAGAACAATTGGGGTGTTCACCCCGAGAATCGGAGGACTGAGCCGAGCCGCGACCCCAAGAGTTTTGCAAGTGGCTCGCACGTCCGATTATCCGCTCTCGCGCCGGCACGTGCTACGCATGATCACCGCATCGATCAGCCCCGCTCGGCGGCCACATGGTCGGACTCGCCGCCGCGCCCGGCACCGTTGCGGCCGGTGGCGTGGCGAGCACGGCCGCTAGGTCCGAGACCCCGAACGGCCGCGGCGGGCGGTGAGCTCGACGGCCAGTCCCACGCGGCCGCCGTGCGAAGTTCTGCGGCCCTCGAGGCCGACCGCGGCGCAGGCGGCCGCAAACCGGCGGTTCACCTGGTCGACAGTCGCCCATCCGAATGCCTGGCGGGACGATTCGCCTAGTGGCTCGACCTGGCCGAATGCCCAGGCGAGCGGCTCCTGGTCCTCGGCAACCACAGCGCCCTCATGACGCAGCGTCCCCGAGATCACCTCCCGCCTCGTGGATGGCTTCCCCGATAGCATCCTGCGCGCCGGCATCGCCAGCCGAAGACGACGACGGTTGCCGCAGCAGCTTACGCAGGCGGATCACGTCCCATCCGTCAACCCGGCGGGTCGGCCGCGCCGTCGTCGTCCGGCAACGTCCGGCCGGCGCGGGTCCGCATCGCGCAGGCGGCGCAGCGGTCGCCGTCGCGGAGCACGAGGTCTACCGTCCGGCCGCAGCGCCGACACTGCCACGTCATCGAGCGATGCCGTATCAGGACCGCATCGATCCGGTCGGGCTTGGCCCTGGAGACGGGTCGGGCTTCGCCCCGGCGCCCGTCAACGCCTTCTACCGAGCCCTTGCGCGCGGAGGCCGTCAAGCATCGCAGCACGTCCTCGTCGTCCTCGTCGTCGTCGTCCTCGTCGTCCTCGTCATCCTCGTCGTCCTCGTCGTCCTCGTCACGGTCGTCGTCCTCGTCGTCACGGTCGTCTGTCATGCGCCCATCCCTTTCCCACCCGGCGGTTCTGCCTCTATCCACATCCCGAGACGTTGCAGCCCGTCTGCCACGGCCGCGGCCGGGGCGTCTATCGCAACCTTGACGGTCTCGCGCAGCATTTCAAGCACCTTGCGCCGGCCTTCCGCAACGTCTGCTGCGCATGGAGCGCGCCGCCTCCCGGGACGCGGTCGATGGTGATGACGGCGCCGATCACGGTCAGAACGGCGGTCAGACCAAGCGATGTGGCGAGGCGGCGTGGAGGGGTGTTCATGAAACGTGATCTTACGGCTAGAATGCCGGTGTTCGCGCCCGGCACCAGCATCCTGACTCCCATGCCCCTTACCGTTCACCGCTTCGAGCAGACCATCGGGAGCCAGCACTACGTCGTCGAAGTCAGACCCGCACTGCGAGATCGCTGGCGCGCCTGCCTGGTCCGCACCGCCGGGGTGCCGACCGCCCTGATGCCCTTCTACGGCGCAACGCCGCGCGACGCTCTCGACGCGCTCGTCAGTTGGCTCTCGCACGCCCATGGCGTCGCGGCGGGTTCGCTATAGGCGCTGTGGGTTGGCCCGCACCGCGAGAAGTCTTCGAGGTTGGCTGCCGGCGGTGGCCGGCATCTGGATGGCGGCCGCGCCGGTCGCGATCGAATGCGCGCACAATTCCGCCCCCCGCGCTACGGTCCGCCTCGTCGCCACTGGCAGCACCATCGCCAATCACCCCGCCGGCCGGCTGACGGCCGATGAGCTGGCGAATCTGATCCCGGCGGTGGAACATTACGCCGAGGTCGAGACCGAGCAGTTCGCGAACCTGCCGAACAGCTCGCTCACGGTCGAATGGTCCGTTTTCGATACGCAATCGGCTCGTAGGACGACCGGCTCGTAGGACGAGGATCAGTAACAGATCGACGTCGCCACCGAGCGCGGCGGCCACCTGGGCGACAATCACCGTCGGGCCGCGGCGGCCGGCGCTTCGACGGCTGCGAGCTCGCGGTCCCGGCGATCATCAGGTCGCGCGGACGCGGCCACTCGGCGATGTTGTCGCGGGCGCGGTGAGGGAGTTCGTCACTGCCAACATGCGACGGCCGAAAGACGAGCGGGAGCTACGGCGCGGGGAGCTGGTGAAGGTTGTAGGGTTCGCGCTACAGGCCGCGGCGGCCGAGACTGAGCGGGTAGCGGCGAAGGTGCAGGAGGGACAGACCACCCGACTGTTGGCGAGCGCAGGAATGCGCGGGTTTCTCGCTCGCCGTCGACCACAAGATGTTGTGGTAGGCCGGCGCCGTCTAAATCGACAGCGAGCGCGTGTGCTCACCGCCGTCAAGGCGCGTCGCTACGCTCCGCCCCCGCTTCGCGGGGCTGACGGCCTTGACGGCGGCTCCGCGCACGCTCGTCCAGACTGGCCTCGTCCGACGGCACAACAAACATGACCCCCTACCTGTTGTGGTCGATGACCTATTCGGAATGACGCGTTTCTCAGCGCTCGTTGACACCCGACTGAGGTAGAATCGAGTCACCAACGGCCGGGTGCTCGGCGACCCCGGTAATACTCGCGAAAAGGCCCGCTGGATGCTAACCGGCGGGCCGTCGTCTTGTACAGGCGTGTTTCATTCCCCGGCCCGGCGACCCCTTCCCGCGGTGCTGTCGACCAGGCGCTCAAGCTCACGACCTATCAGGCGGCGCGACGAGCAGGCCGCCGGCGGCGGCGAACATGCTGCAGAAGATGAGCCGGTTGACGAATTCGGAAGCGAAGGCGTGCTCGGACTTGGTTGAACGATTCGGGGCGCGTCGGCCCGATGAACGCTGGATGACGGCTCCGCGGGGAGAAGTGGCCGAGCGCGCGGACGCCTCAATTCGGCAGGATTCTGTTACTCAGGCCGCTTGGCGGCGCTTCCAGCCGCTACGCCGCTCTTCGCTACGAGGTCGCCCGCGCGCCAGCTCTTCTGCCACAGAACCATGAACTTCGAGGGTGCACCCGGTGCTCTCGAGGTTCCTCGCCGGCCGCTCGGTCGGGATCTCCCCCAACCGCTGCGTTCCCGCCAGATGCCAGCGGCTCGATGGCCGCTGATACGGCTGGTCCGAACGGAACCTGCTCACGGACGTTTACGCTTCGAGCACGTCCCTGAGCTGCTTCGCGATGCGCGCCTTGACCACCTGCTTGGCCGGGATCTCGACCGGCGCGCAATACGTCGCGAGCGTACCACGGAGGTGCCACGGGAAGGGCCCAACACCGCGGCGTCGAATGCGGGGAACACGGACGGTCGAGGGACCGGTGTCCAGGCGACCAGGAAACGGAGACTGCCGGAAGGGTACAGCCGGCGCTGACCCGCAGTGGCCCGTCCACGTCTGCCGGACCCGGTTGAGTGGGACCGTGATTGCGAGGGCCATCGCCGAAAACGGCGCCCGGCGCGCCAGAAGCGGCGCGGCCCGATCACAGAACGCTGGTCCGGTCGATCATTTACCGAGGACGCGCTGGTCGGCGCCTGCCCCCTGCTCCTGCATCTGGAAGATCGGGCTCTCCCGTCGTTCGGCGTCGATGCCGAGTTGCAGGTTCAGCTTGCCCTGCTCGAGTACTTGCATGCCGTAGCCGATCCGGTAGTCCCGTCCGTACTCGGACTTGCGTACGCCTGCCCGTAGCTCGAATCCCCAGACGACGCAGCTTTACGACCGGCGCCGCCGGAGGGTGACGCGCAACATCGTGGAGCGTCCAGCAGCCGAACTTTTGGGCGTCGCCGCCTCAAGTGACCTTCCTGCCGAAACGCCAGGGCAGCCACTACAAAAACCGCGGAACCCGCCTCCGATACTCCCGGTAGGCGTCGCCGTACTGCTCTTCCAAACATGGTTCCTCCGTCAGCGGAGCGACGACGAACCCCAGAATGAGCAGCACATGCGCGATCCACAGGAACACCGAGTTCGCGATCACGCCTACGCCGACGAAGAAGACGATGTCACCCACGTACTGCGGGTTCCTGGTGAACCGGTAGGGTCCGGAGGACACGAACCCGCCCGGCTGCCCTGACGTGTTCTTCCAGCCAGCCGTGGCCATGCCCCACCCCGCAAGCATCCCCCCGAGCAACGCTAAAGGGACCCCGACGATGAACCGGAGAGGGCTCGCGAAGGCCCAGGAATTCCAGTCCAGAAACAGCAGAGCGGTGCTGAGTCCGCAAACCGCGTCGTAAGAGGCCCAGGTCAACACGTACTGCCAGGAACGTCTTTGCGGCGGCGGCCAGGCCCGCTTGGCCGGAAACGCGACGGACCAGACGGCCCCCGCCAAAAGGATGACGAGGAACCCGATGTCCACGGTAAACAGATGACGGATAGTTCCGGGTCCATGTCCTCTCGCTACACGTTCGGGTTCGGCACCATCGCGACCAGCAACACCAAGTCCCCATCGGACTCGTTGCGACGCCCGTGCGGCTGACGTCGTCCTTCGATTCGACCTGCAGAACCGGTCCATCCCCCGCTCCGGCGGAGGCCGACGGGCGTTAATAACCGGGAACTGCTGGAACGGTTCGAAGGCTCGGGGTCCGGGGCGGACGCAGGCCAGCCGTGATCAGCGGCGGCCGTGGTCAGCGCTGAGGGACAAACGCCAGCCGCAGCGTGCGCGGCTCGTGATCTCTGGTCCGCGGCTCGCGGAAGGGCTCAGGCGGTCCCGCAAAGTCCCATCCAGTCCAAGTGCGAATTGTGAACGAAACTGGGAATGACTGGCGTCGCTGTTCACGTAAGCTGCTGATTAAGAATGAGTTACAAAAGAAGCGCCGAGTCCGTAGCGGGATCCCCGGGTCGCCCAGGAAACCTCGGAATTCCTGATGACACCACATGGAGGATGGGTTGTCGTGCTCAATTCCGTGCGCAATCGGCGCGCGGATTGCTCCGGATTCCCCCGGACGATCTAGCCCGGAAAATTCGTGGCGTGTTCTGATTCCGGTACAGACACAAGAGCCCCCGTGTGGTACAAGTGCAGTGTTAACAACCACTTGCGCCACCACGGAGGCCCTTGCGTGACGACCGACACTGTACCACAGACTGTTCTGTTCCCGGATCTGTTTGACAAGCCGCTGTTCGCCCAGTTCAACCAGGAGCAGGCCAGTTCCGACGGCGGGGCGATCCTGCTGAAGGCCGCCGAGCGCATCTACGGCCTGGTCAAGGCGTTCGCCGGGTGTCTGTTCGACAAGCGGGCGCCGGACAAGACCCGGCACTCGCTCGCGGACCTGATCGGCCAGCGCATCTTTGGCATCGCCTGCGGCCATCCCGACTGCAATGATGGCGACCGTCTCGCCGACGACCCCATCCACAAGCTGCTGCTCGACAGAGACCCGGTTTCGGGCGAGCGCCTGGCGTCGCAGCCGACGCTGTCGCGGTTCGAGAACGCGGTCAACGGCTGCGCGCTCTACCGCATGGCGGACGAGTTGGCCACGCGGGTCATCGCGCGGCATCGCCGCCGCCTGGACGGGCGGGCGCGGTGCATCACGATCGATCTGGACCCGACGGACGACCCGACGCACGGGGCGCAGCAGTACACGCTCTTCAACGGCTACTACGACAACTGGTGCTACCTGCCGCTGCTTGGCTTCCTGACCTTCGACCGCGAATCCGAGCAGTATCTGTGCGCGGCGCTGTTGCGGCACGGCAAGGCGGTCGCCTCGGAGGGGACGGTCGGGCTGTTGTCGCGGTTGCTGCCGCGGCTGCGCCGGGCGTTTCCGCGGGCGCGCATTCTCGTTCGGCTCGACGGAGGCTTTGCCAGCCCGGCGGTCTTTGCCTTCCTGGAGGCGCAGCCGCGGCTCGATTACGTGATCGCGATGGCGAAGAACGCGGTGTTGGAGCGGTACGCCGAGCCGGCCATGCTGGTGGCGCGGGCGCGGACGTGGCGCAGCGAACAGACCGAGCACGTCTACACCGAGACCAACGAGTACCAGGCCGGCACGTGGAACCACGCGCGCCGCGTGGTGATCAAGGCCGAAGTCGTCCGCCACCGAGACCGCGAGCCGCGGGACAATCCGCGCTTCGTCGTGACCAACATGCGGCAGACGCCGCGTTTCCTCTACGAGAAGGTCTACTGCGCCCGCGGGGACGCCGAGAACCGGATCAAGGAACTGAAGGCCCTACAGATCGACCGCACGAGTTGCCAGGCGTTTTCGGCGAATCAGTTGCGCGTCCTGCTGACGGCGGCGGCCTACGTGCTGATGCAGGAGTTGCGGCTGCGCGCCGCAGACACCGCGTGCGCCCGCGCGCAGGTGCCTTGGCTGCGCGACCGGCTGCTGAAGCTCGGCGTCCAGGTGGTGTGCTCGGTGCGTCGCATCGTCCTGCGCCTGCCGCGCGCGACACCGGACCTGGCGGCGTGGCGACACATTGCGTTCGCGCTCGGGGCGCGCGCCGGATAGCCGCTCAACGAGCATCGCATCGCTGCCGGCCGGAGGGCTGTCAACCGCCTGACGGGTGGAACTGTCGTTGCCCGCCTCTTGCCGCCCTCATCACTACGGCGGTCGGCCGCTTGACCACACCATCACCCGCGGTCGGCGACGTTCGAAGGGCCGCCCACCCGTCGATCACCCTCTACCGGTGACCGAATCGGGTGCTGTCACCTCCTGCCGGTGACCGCGGCGGGGTCGCCGTGAATAATCCAGGCTAGGGTGCCACTCATAGACGGTTTCCGGCTTCGGCAGAACATCGACGCGTGCGACAGTGGCCGCGTCAATGGGGCGGCTGCCGGCCGTTCTCGAGCGGACGGCTGCCGGCCACACGGTCGACAGCGACTCCAGTTGGAGACTGGCTCGATCGGGGAAGTGAATGAAGCCGGGGACGCCGCCGACGTCCTCCGGCGGGCACCGCCGCTCGCCGTCGACGAACGCCGGGAAGTCGGACATCGGCCTCGCCATCCCCGACCGATACCAGGAAAGATGTCGTGCCACCAGTCGTCGCCGAAGTCGTAGACGGAGAGGCACCGCTCAACGCCACGCTCGATGCGCGCCTTCAGACGGACACCAGCGGCTTTGTGCACGTTCCGGTCGAAGAAGTCGTCATCGGGCATGGGCTCGCCGTAGACGTGCTCGCCGACCACGAACTCGCACAGATGGGAGTTGGTCGAGAGGAATGCGACCTGAATGATGTCGTGCAAGGCCAGAAGCGCGGAGGAGAGTGGCTCGTCGACCCGGCGCCACAGCCGGGGTTCAATTTCCCGCAGTTCTATCATGAGGATCGTGAGGTGTGCGACGGGTTCGAGCATCACCAGTTGCCGGGAGCCGTCCCGTCTCGGGTGCTCGTCAGCCGGCAGTCACTCAGTCGCATGAAGTTCGGTCCCTGGCGCCGGGTAGCCGCGGGGCCGGACCCTCGGCCCTCAGTTCGGATGGGGCGACCAGAGTCGTCGATCCGGTCACTACCGGCGTGCGACGGCCAGACGCAGCGAAGCCGGCGCGCCTCTTTACTCCTGCGGCTCTTGCTCCTGCGCCTTGGTGGTCTCTCGCCGGGATGCCCAGTACTTGCGCATCCGCTCGGCGACGGCCCTGCGCTGCTCGTCGCTCATCGTGCGCTTCCGGCTGCCGACCGCCTTTACCGCCTTCTTCCTGCCGCGCCCGACGGCCGGCGGGACGTTTCCCTCGATCGCCTCGATGGCGCGCTGTATGGCAACGAGCTGGCTCTTGAGCGAGCGCTCCTCGTCCCGCAACGCGTCCAGAATTCCGCTCTTCGACATCGTGACCTGCTTTCTTCGCGACGACCCGCCCGCATCACTTGCCCCGGTCGCCGGCACGCAAGAATCCAGGAACGCCGCCGGGCGCGGCCGAAACAGGTCGCGACGAGATCGTCCCGATTCCCGGGAGCATCACGACCTGCTTCCCGCGGGACGCCGGAACAGCGGACACCAAGCACGTGCCTGATCCTGTCGCTCCCCAGCCTCTTGGAGCAAGTCGTCGCGCGGTTTGCGTCGGCCGGCCGATCGGCCGGCGCCAGGGTAGCCGTTCCCATAGACCGGGGTCGAGCCGGACAGTACTGCATTCGGGAGCCGATGGGGCAGCCGAGCCACGGGAGGAGTCGGCTGAGTGCCCAGAGGCCGAACGGCACGCAGAGTTGCTCGATCTGCGGCGAGTGTTGAGAAGACCCGGGGCAGTTCAGTTCTGCCGAGGGCCAGGCCGTGCGACCCGCGACAAACGCGGCATGTTACTCCCAGGCTCCGCCCACCAGACCGAGACTGCCCAGTTCGCGCACCGCCGAGTCCTGCCGCAGCTCCCTGGCGAGCACGAGAAGTTCGGTGCGTGGGTAACCGTGCTCCCGGCTGTCCGGCTCCGGCACCGGATTCCGGGCGCGCCAGTCGGCGCAAACCTCGGGGCGCCGTCGCCGAGCACCCGGGCCGCCGCGCCGAACTTGCCGCGTCTCTTCAGCGTCTTGCCGACAACGGCGATGCTCACCTGCGGAGCATACGTACGAAGGTAACCGCGGTTGTCGTCGGCGTGGGCGTTGTTCTGCCGGGTCCGAATGCTGCCCGAGCTCCATCTGCCGGACGCCGGCGTTGCTGGAGGAGCGCCAGCGGCGACTCGCGGCGCGCGCCGTGCGCCTGGGGCGGGCGGATTTCACGTAGTCGGGCCTGGGCGTTCAGGACTCCATGGAGGGGCTTCGTCTGCGCCGGCGCTCTCGCCAGCTCAGCATAGCCGGGGCAACCTCAGGGCAACGCTGCTCGCTCCTTGTGGTATAAGCACCAGAGCACGGAACGCCTATGGACATCTCCCGTCGCACGTTCCTGAAGGCCTCGGTCACCGGCGGCCTCGCGGTCAGCGCTCTCGGTTTCGATTTGCGTCCGGCGCACGCCGCGGTCCGCCAGCTCAAGATCGTCAACGCCACGGAGTACCGGACCGTCTGTCCGTACTGCGCTGTCGGCTGCGGGACGATCGCCTACGTTCACGGCAGCGGTGGTCTCAACACGAAGAACACCGTCATCCACGTCGAGGGCGATCCCGACAGCCCGATCAACGGCGGGACGCTCTGCCCGAAGGGCGCGTCGCAGATGCAGCTCGCGATCAGCCCGCGGCTGCGGCACCAGCCGCTGCTGCGCCGGGCGGGTGCGTCGGAGTGGGAAGAGGTCGACTGGGACACGGCGATGGACTGGTTCGCGCGCAAGTTCAAGGACTCGCGCGATGCCTCGTTCCGCGAACGGGACGACCAGGGCCGCGTCGTCAACCGCGCCGACGGGATCGCCTGGGTCGGCAGCGCCACCGTCTCGAACGAGGACGCCTACCTCATCACGAAGACGATGCGCGCCATGGGCCTGGTCTACATCGACCATCAGGCCCGCATATGACACAGCCCCACGGTGGCCAGTCTGGCCGCCACGTTCGGCCGCGGGGCGATGACCAACCACTGGAAGGACATCAAGAACACCGATGTCGTCCTGGTGATGGGTGCGAACCCGGCGGAGAACCATCCGTGCGGGTTCAAGTGGGCGATCGACGCGCGTGACAACCGCGGCGCGAAGCTCCTGACCATCGATCCGCGCTTCACCCGCACGTCGGCCGTCGCCGACCGCCACATGCAGATCCGGCCCGGCTCGGACATCGCCGTCCTCGGCGGCCTGATCCGCTACGCGCTCGAGAACGACCTGTACCACGCCGACTACGTGCGCGCCCACACGAACGCGGCGTTCGTCGTCGGGGAGGACTACGGGTTCGCAGACGGCCTGTTCGCCGGCTTCAACGAGGCGGCCAGCAACTACGACAAGACGGCCTGGGACTACGAGCGGAGCCCGGACGGCTACGTCCGCCGCGACCCGGCGCTGGCCCACCCGCGCTCGGTGTTCCGGTTGCTGAAGCAGCACTACGACCGCTACACGCCCGACGTCGTCGCGGACATCGCCGGCTGCACGGAAGAAGAGTTCCTGCAGATGGCCGAGATCATCTGCTCGACGGGCCGCGCCGACCGGGTCGGCACGATCATGTATGCGGTCGGTTGGACGATGCACACGGTCGGCAGCCAGATCATCCGCACCGCGGCGATCCTGCAGTTGCTGCTCGGGAACATCGGCCGGCCGGGCGGCGGCATCAACGCGCTGCGCGGGCACGCCAACGTGCAGGGGGCGACCGACCACGCCATCGTCGCCGGCATCCTGCCCGGCTACCTGAAGGTGCCGACGCCGCCGCAGACGTCGCTGGCGGCGCATCTGGGCGACTCGACGCCGCGGCCGCTCGTCGCCGACACCGTCAACTATTGGGGCAACTACCCGAAGTTCTACGTCTCGCAGATGAAGGCGTGGTTCGGTGACCACGCCACGCGCGACAACGACTTCGCCTACGACTACCTCGCCAAGCAGGACGGCGACGCAACTTGGCTGACCATCTGGGACAAGGCGCACCAGGGGACGCTGGAAGGGTTCGTCGCCCTCGGGTTCAACCCGCTGCTGGCCGGCCCGGACGTGCCGCGCCTGCTCGACTCGATGTCGAAGCTGAAGTGGAAGGTGGTCATCGACCCCTTCATGCTCGACTCGGCCGAGTTCTGGAAGGCGCCGGGGATGGACCCGGCGGCCATCGACACCGAGGTGCTCTACCTGCCGTCCTCCCACTGGATCGAGCGCGACGGCTCGTTCACCAACAGCGGGCGCTGGGCGCAGTGGAAGGAGAAGGCGATCGACCCGCCGCTCGGCGTGCGCTCCGACACCTGGATCCTGTCCGAGCTGTTTTGGCGGGTGAAGGAGCTGTACCAGGCCGAGGGCGGCGCCTGGAACGACGCGATCCAGCACCTGACGTGGGAGTATCTGAACCCGCGCGAACCGAAGCTGGTCGAGTTGGCGAAGGAGATCAACGGCTACGACCGGCGCAGCGGGCGGCTGCTCTCGTCGTTCGGCGAGCTGGCCGACGACGGGTCGACGACCTCGGGCAACTGGATCTACACCGGCAGCTTCACCGAGGCGGGCAACCAGATGCAGCGTCGCGGCACCGCCGACCCGACCGGTCTCGGGATGCACCACGACTGGGCGTTCAGTTGGCCGGCCAACCGCCGCGTGCTGTACAACCGCGCGTCGGCCGACGCCGAGGGGCGGCCGTGGGATCCGGCCCGCGCCGGCATCGCCTGGAACGGGCGCGAGTGGATCGGCGACGTCCCGGACTACGGCCGGACGACGCCGCCCGACGCGGCCGGGGCCTTCATCATGACCGAGGAAGGGGTGGCGCGCCTGTTCAGCAGCCACCTCGCGGACGGCCCGTTGTCGGAGCACTACGAGCCGGTCGAGAGCCCGTCGCCGAACGTGCTGCACGACAACGTGCCGATCAACCCCGTCATCCACTGGTACGACGGCGCGCGCGAGACGCTCGCCACCGGCGACGACGACTTCCCGTACGCCTGCACCGTGTATCGCGTCGTCGAGCGGGAGCACTTCGTGACGAGCAACGTGCCCCTGCTGGTCGAGGCGATGCCCGACTTCTTCGTCGAGGTGCCGGAAGGTCTGGCCGCCGAGAAGGGGATTCCGAACGGCAGCCAGGTGCGGGTCTGGTCGAAACGGGGCGAGGTGCAGGGGACGGCCATCGTCACCAAGCGCATCAAGCCGCTGCGCGTCAACGGCAAGGTGGTCTGGACGGTCGGCATCCCGGTCCATTGGGGTTTCGTGGGGTTGACGCAGGGGTCGATGGCGAACCTGCTGACCCCGTACGTCGGGGACGCGAACACCCGCTGCCCGGAGTTCAAGTCGTTCCTGGTGAACCTGGAACAAGCGACCTGACATGGCCGACACCCTCTCCATCCGCCGCGTGTCCGCGAGCCCGGACGCCTACATTCCGATAGACGCGCTCCGCTCCGGCGGGCCGACCTACGCCAAGCTGGTCGACATCGGGGCCTGCATCGGCTGCAAGGGCTGCGAGGTCGCCTGCAAGGAGTGGAACGACCTCGGCATCGAGCCGACCGCCAACTTCGGCAGCTATCAGAGCCACAAGGACCTGAGCCCGAAGACGTGGCTCCTGATGCGCTTCAACGAGGTCGAGATCGACGGCAACCTCAATTGGCTGATCAAGAAGGACGCCTGCCTGCACTGCGAAGATCCGGGCTGCCTGTTCGCCTGTCCCGCGCCCGGGGCCATCGTCCAGTACACGAACGGCATCGTCGACTTCAACCAGGAGAACTGCATCGGGTGCCAGTACTGCGTCACCGGCTGCCCGTTCGACATCCCCCGCTTCGACGTCCACACGCGCAAGGTCTCCAAGTGCAACATGTGCGTCGACCGGGTCGAGGCGGGCCTGGAGCCGGCTTGCGTGAAGACCTGCCCGACGAACGCGATCTCCTGGGGCAGCAAGCACGACATGCTGGCCCTGGCCGACCGGAAGGTGGAGACGCTCAACTCGCGCGGCTACCAGAACGCGGCCGTCTACAACCCGGCCGGCGTCGGCGGCACGCACATGATGTACGTCGTCCCGCACGGCGACCGGCTGGAGGACTACAGCCTGCCGACGGATCCGACAGCCAGTCCGATGCCGATGACGGGGCTCGGGTTCCTCAAGCGGATCGGCGCGTACCTGATGGGCTTCGGCGTTCTCGGGGTCGTAGGACACTTCCTCCGTTACGGGCCCGAGCGGCTGGACGAGCACGAGGATCACGAACCGCGCGGGGACGCCGGCGCACCGGCCGCCTGAAGACCCGGCGCGCATCACTGACCGACCCATGGCTGACCGGGTGCTGAATCGCTTCACCTTCGCCGAGCGGATCGTCCACTGGGTGGTCGGGGTGTCGTTCGTCCTGTTGCTGGCGACCGGTCTCGCCTTCGCCTACCCGGCGCTGTTCTGGCTGACCACGCTGCTCGGCGGCGGCCCCTCCGCGCGGGTGCTGCATCCCTGGGTCGGCGTGCTGTTCGCCGGCGGGATGGGGTTCATGATCGCGATCTGGATCCGCGACATGTTCCTGAGCGACACCGACTGGCGCTGGCTGCGGGCGGTACGCCACTACGCGACCCGCGATTCGGCGAACGTGCCGCCGGCCGGCAAGTACAACGCCGGCCAGAAGATGTTCTTCTGGTTCCAGGGGCTGCTGGCCTTCGTCTTCGTCGTCAGCGGCGTCCTGCTCTGGTTCCCTGCCTCGTTCGGCGCCGGCCTCCTGCAGTGGATGCGCCTCGCGCACTACTTCGCGACCCTCGGCGGCGGCCTGCTCCTGATCGTGCACGTCTACCTCGGCACCATCGCGTATCCCGGCACCGCGCGCGCGATGATCGACGGGACGGTGACGGAACGGTGGGCTCGCCATCACCATCCGGGGTGGCACGAGGAACAGACTCGTCCGTAGCGGCGCGACAGCCGACCACTCTTTTCGAAGGCACGTCGCGGCCGGCTCCAGCGTCCGAGCGGCCTTGCCCTCCCGAAGACCGGCGGCGACTCCATGAGTCGTCGGCAGAATTGCCCGATGCAGTCCTTTCCAATCCAGAAATGAGCCTGAAGCGGGGCACGTGAGCCGAGCCTGTGAGGCGACCGAACCGACGGATCGAAACAGGTCCTGGCGCGGGCCGCGTTGAGGGCGCGCGCGACCGCAGGATTATCGCTCATGGCGGCGGAACCGTCACGGCGTGCGACACGGCGATGGGCGCATCCTGGTTCAGGGCGAAGGTTCTGTAGCCGCTGCCGTGGCAACCGAACGGTGAGGGTCTGGTTTGGCGGGTTCTGAACAGCAGGAGACCAAGCGGAGCGAACGTTCGTCTGCGGACGTTTGCGGAGTGCGGTAGCCGAGCGCGGAACCGGCAGCAGAGGGCTGGACGTGACTACGCGAGGGGCTGTGAAACGGCCGGCAACGGCTGGATGGATCGTCGTCGGCGCTCGTGCCTGATGCGTCGCGCTTCCGCCTTTCGGTGGTGCTGAAGCCGGTGACGACGCGAGTCGGCGCCGGCGATCCGGGCTCGCCAGCGCCCGCGCGAGTTGGTACGTCCGGTGTTCGAGCTTCCTCGCGCCTGCTCGTCAACAACATGACGCCGACCGACAGGCGGCGGTAGCGGGCCGTGAGCAAACCTTCAGGCGTGCGCCAGGCTAACTGCAATACTGTTGCTTTAGAGATCTGACGCCACGATACGCGGTGTCCAGTCCCACTTGCGGCGGGATATCGGACCAGGGCCGCGAAGTGGATAACCGCTCATCTTCCGCTTGACGCCGCGGGGTTTCTTCTGGCCGCGACTGGAGACCACCCGCTCTTCCAGAATCTCTTCCAGCACGCGCTCGCGAAGCCGCTCATTCGGAGATGAGGGGGGAAACGCCGGGGTTCTCGACACGGCGGCGCACGACCCGCACGGCGTGGACGAACGAAAGGCGGTCCGGGTCCTCGTCGACCTTGCGCGCCGCCTCGTGGATCAGACGCCGCACGGCGTAATGCGCCAGCATCAGGCCGTGGACCTCCTGCAACACCAAGTCCGGCGTCTTGCTGCGCAGGATTGCGCCGGGTCCCAGGATGTGGGTCTTGACCTCATCGTAGGCGGTCTCCACCTCCCATCGCTCGTGGTACAGAGCGGCAACCTCGGCGGCTGGCGCAACGGCCGGGTCGAGCAGGGTGGTGGCCAAGCGGTAGACGGTGTCGCTCGGGTCGTCAAGCCTGTACTCGACGACCCGGACGGGGCATTCACCCTGACTGCGCCGGCGGTCCTGGCCGCTGCCCCGCAGCACGCTCCGGTAGGAACCATCGTCGAAGCGCTCCAGCACCGGCAGGCGCAGGTTCGCCTTCATGCGCCAGAGCAGGTCTGCGCCGGTGCCGGCCGCCCGCCGCCAGAGCGGGAAGCCGCAGTAGCCCCGGTCGGCAAGCACCAGCATTCCCGTGGACAACCAAGGCAGCAGCGCCTCGACCTGCGCCTGCTCCGATTCGTCATACGCTCCCGCCCGCCACGCGAACGCCGCGCGCGTCCCCACCTCCACCAGCGCCGTCAGGCGCACCTGGGGGAAAGCAGCACGGCCACGCGACGCGCCGGGCGCGCCGAACGCCTGCCGGTTCGTCGCCTCGTCCGGCACGTTCAGCGTGGACCCGTCGAACGCCACCAGGCGCCGGCCGCGATACCACGACCCGCGCGTCGCCAGGTCCGCCACCGGCCCCACCCGGGCCGCGCGCAACGCCTCGAACGGCGCAGACCCCAAGCGCGTCCTCGCTCGCGAAATCGATGACTTCCCCGACACGCGCAGCGTCGCGTCCGACGACACCCACCGCAGCCCCTCCATCAGGCAGCGCAGCACCTCCCGCGCTGACACCGACCGGAACAGCCCCAACGCCACCACGTAGTACATCATCGCCTCGGCCGGCAGAGCGCGCTGCCGAAGGCTTGCCCGACCGCACGACGCCAACGCCTTGCGTACCGCCCCGATCGGGTACACCTGTGCGAGCACCCCGATGCTGAGATAGTCCGACAGCCGCGGGCCACCTGGCAGAACGGCTTGTGTTCGGGACATCGCCCCCCCCCGCATCTCCGCTCTCAGAGCAGAATACAGGGGTGTGAATGTTAAAGCAACAGTATTGAGGCTAACTGATGGAAGGACAGCCGGTGGAAGTCCGGCAGAGGGAAGGAGTAACCGACCACCTTCACCCCGAGTCATGCGCCGGTCGCTGTGAGGCGACAGGCGAAGCGTTGGCAGGGGCGCGAACGGGCAGGGCTACTGAGCATCCGTATCCGAAGATGATGACGTGACGAACCACTAGGTCCTCGCTCAGCCGCTCGGATCGGAGACAACAGCTCGCCGCGCGCGGCGGGCGCGCCTGCGCGCGGCCGTCGCTCATGGCACGCCGGCCGCGCGCGCCGCGGTGGTTTCGCCGGCCACATCGCGGCCCGTCGCCAGGATTCTGGCCAGCGTGCGCACCCGGCTCAGGCGCAGCGGACAGTACTCCGTCTGCTCGACGCTCACGCTGATGTGGGTGAGCCGGCCCGGCGATGTTGCCGAGCGCGAGGAACTGGCCAGTATGACCAACTGGCAGGTGACAAACTAGTTTAGGGCAGTGTCCTAACTCCTGGAAAACGCGGCGCGTTTTCCAGGAGCTTCCACAGGGCCTTTCCCATCAAATCACCCACGAAAAACCCCGAAAGGCCCCAAAATAGCGTTGGGATAGACGCCAATTTGTGACGCGAATCAAGACCCAGGATCGCTGATTCCCGGCTACGCCGACGCCGCTCGCTGAGCCACGACCAGCAGGTGGTCATTGTCGAACGTGATTCGCGAACAGTCGCCGAAGACGTCCCGCACGCGGCGCTGGAACGTGTCGAGTGCCGTCCGCAGTCTGTCGGGGGAGTAGAACCTGAACGTCGAATAGTGATAGGCGGTGACTTGCTCGAGCAGTCTCGACAGAGAGGTCGTGACGCGCCACGGAATCGTCTGCACACGAACCGACGTGAAGGCATGGGTAGCGTCGAGCGCCCGTCGAAACGCCGAGACGGAATGGAGCCGGGTCTCCAGTGTAGCGAAGTCCGAAAAGTACCGCCCCCAGATCGTGCCCCGGTTCTGCTCTGCCGTTCTCGTGTAGAGCACCAGCAGACCGGATGGGGTGAGCACGCGAGCCGCCTCGCTCGCGAACCTGGCCAGGTCGAAGTGATGGACCGCGTTGAAGCTGGTGATGGCGTCACAACTCGCGGCGCGGAACGGGAGCGTCTCGACGGCGCCGACGAGGTGGCTCGCACCGGGGTAGGCGCACCCGTTGAGCCGTCGGGCTTGGCCAACCATGGCCGGACTCCGATCCAGACCGATGGGACAGATGTCAGCGGCGAGCGTTGACGACAAGTACTCGCTGACCATGTCCAAGTACCGCCCGGTGCCCGTGCCGACGTCCAGGAGCCGGAACGGACGGGCCTGCGCCGCGGCGGACGCCAACACGTCGCTGACGAGACGCACCGCGGCGAGATCCAGGTCACGCACGCTCCGATACGCGGAACACACGTCGCCGAAGTGGCGATTCATGTCGCCCCGGCGCCACCCCGTGTCGGCGGCAGGCGGCGGGTCGGCGGTCAGACCTCGAGTGTCTGCGGTGGGCATAGAGCGTCTGCTGAAGCCGAGCCAAACAGGAATGCCGGCCGAGGCCGCGCAAAACCTCCTGTGGCAACGTAGACTCTATCACTCTTCGAGGCGCGCTGGGAAAGCGCCGGATGTCCGCGGGTGCACGACAAGAAAGTGAGGGTTTTGCCGTAGGGGGGTATCGAGCGAGCGCTGATCGTCCGATTCCTCGGGTAGGAGGACTCCGACCATGCCCGAGGCGCAGTTGACGGAACCGCTCGCTGACGCGGCCGAAAAAGGGGGCTTCAAGGAGGAGATATTCGCCGCCTTGAAGTCGGCGGTCGAGGCCGATGTCGACGCGTTCCTCAGGCGGGGGAGCGTGAATGCGCAGGACTTCGAGACGCTCCTGCAGACGGTTCGCCGCCGCGCGCTCGCCACGGCGACCCGGGTCGTAGAAGCGGCTGGGGCGCAGCGCTCGTAGCCGCTATCGGGGCCGAAGTCGATGCGCTCGTCGGTCCCGGGCGCGCCGAGGTGGCGGACTTCGAGGCCCTCGAACAGGCGGTCCGTCACCAAGCCCTCGACATCGCCGCGCAGTGGATGGCGCAGCGCTTCAACGCAGACGATTCCGACCATTCGGGTTCGACCACAGCATGCGCCTGCGGCCGGCGGGCGCGCTACGCCGGCCGTCGCCCGAAGACGTTCACCACACTGTTGGGGCCGGTTACCCTGCAACGCGCCTACTACCACTGCGACGCCTGCCGCAGCGGGGTGTGTCCGCGCGACCAGGCCCTGGGTCTGCAAGGTAGCTCGCTGTCACCGGCCATCACGCGGCTGGTGGGACTGACGGCGGCCGAGGGCAGCTTCGCCAAGGCGAGCGAGTGGTTGACCGCCCTGGCCGGGGTGAATGTCGAGACCCGGCAGGTCGAGCGCTGTGCCGAGGCGCTCGGACGCGACATCGCTGACGACGAGCGCTCGGTCACCGAGCAGCCCGCCGCGGCGCCCGCGCCGACGATGTACCTGGGGCTGGACGGCACCGGCGTGCCGGTGCGCCCAACCGAGGTCGAAGGACGCCGCGGCAAGCAGCCCGACGGCTCGGCCAAGACCCGCGAGGTCAAGCTGGCCACCGTGTGGACGGCCGAAGGGCGCGACACACAAGGCCGCCCCGTGCGGGACCGCGGGTCGGTCAGCTACAACGCCGCAGTCGAAAGCGCGGCCAGCCGCGACACCGACCCGCAGCCGGCCGCCTTCGCACAACGGGCCTATCGCGAGGCAATACGGCGCGGTTTCGACTCTGCAGCCCAGCGCGTCGTCATCGGCGACGGCGCCGCGTGGATCTGGAACCTGGCCGCCGAGCACTTTCCCGGCGCCATCGAGATCCGCACGCACCTCAACTACTTCCTGAAGAACCGTCATCGTTTCGCCTACACCACAATGGTCGGGCTCGGGCTTCCGCGGGGCAGCGGTGCCGTCGAAAGCGCCATCCGTCGCGTCATCAATCTCCGCATCAAGGGCGCATCCATCTATTGGCTACCGGAGAGCGTCGACGCGATTCTTCTCCTGCGGTCTTTCTATAAGTCCGGCAGATGGAACTGTTTGCAGCGCATGGCCATGACGCCGGTGGGTGTGAGCGCGTGACCGGGAAATCGGGAATGCGCCCCCTCTGACTACGAACGCCAGGCCACAATCAGGCCAGCAAGCAACACCTGCTCCTATGATCGACACCCCCTCATCGTGAAGGCATCTCATGCTCGAAGCACTCGCTTCGCAAGCCCGGGAATAGATCTCACAGCTCCTCGCGTAGTAACGCTGGGGCAAATCCCCGCCGTGGTCGCGCGCTCGGCTACCGCGCTACGCGCACGCCCGCAGACGGACGTTCGCTCCGCTTGGTCTTCTGCTGTTCAGAACCCGGCAAACCAGACCCTCACCGTTCGGTTGCCACGGCAGCGGCTACAGAACCTTCGCTCTGAACCAGGACGCGCCCAGCGCCGCGTCGTACATCGTGACGGTTCCGCCGCCATGAGCGATAATGCTGCGGTCACGCGCGCCCTCAACGCGGCCCGCGCCAGGACCTGTTTCGATCCGTCGGTTCGGTCGCCTGACAGGCTCGGCTCACGTGCCCCGCTTCAGGCTCATTTCTGGATTGGAAAGGACTCCGCCAGCCACAGGCAAGGAGAGGCGCCAGAAATGAAAGCTCCCTCAACTGGACGCGAAAAACGCCGGGGTGGGACACGCGCGGACGTTCGTCACCTGCCCAAGTGCATGAAATGCAATCATGAAATTGGTCCCGGGGAAGCGTATGAAGCTCAGGAGGACGCGCACGGGCAACTCAAGGTATGGCATGCTGTACGTTTGTATTTCGATGAATGCGCGGTCGCGATACCGAAAACGCTCCAAAAAATGGGTTTCTGTAGATGATCGCCAGCGACGAGGCGTCCAGATCGGGGCGCTCCCGTTCCCAGTGGTCGATCATCACGTCCACGGGACCACGCTCCATGCCGGCAAGTGTAATCCTCATCTGTCTTTGGTCAAGACTCTTGACACGGACACAGATGCATGGGAATACTTCCGCGTCGATGGAACAACTCTTCTCACGGGGGTACGTCATGTCCGCACCCGCTTTCGTGAATCGGGTCCTTGTCCTCGGTCTGCTCCTGGCGTTGGCGAGCGTGGCCCCGGCGGTCGCGCAGTCCGACGAGCTGGAGACCTTTCGCGGCACAACCACCAGCGCCCTGAGCGCAGAGGGGGTGGAGCTGCGGATCAACGTGCTCCGCTGGACCGCCGACGAGGATCGCGGCTCTATCCTGTCTCTGATCACCCCGGCGGCCGGACAGACGGCCGGGGAGGGCGAAGACCTCGAAGGCGCGCTGCAGGACCTGCAGACGGTCGGGTTCATCTGGACCGGCGGCAGCCTGGGCTACGCCCTGAAGTACGCGCACCGCACCGAGGACGAGGCGGGCGGTGAGCGCATCGTCCTGGTGACCGACCGCCCGCTCGGGCAGTGGGATCCCAATGGGCCGTGGGCCGGTAGCGACGGCTCGGGCCCGGCTGCCGCGACATTCACGGTGGTCGAGCTGCACGTCGCCGCGGAAGACCAAGGCGAAGGGAAGCTGTCGTCGTCGGCGCCTATCGAGTTCAATGCGCCGGCGCAGACCGTGGGCCTTGCCGACTACGCGTCGGCGGCGGTGCACCTGGAGAACGTCTACCGCGAGCCGCCACCGTACTCGGCTCGCTGATCGGGCGGGCTCACTTTCGACCGACGTGCGGCAGGCGAGGCTACCGCACGTGTGGAGCGGCCGTCGACTCGGGACGAGCCGCGTACGGCGTTGCCTCCTCACGAACACGCACGCTGGCGCGTTGGCGGCGGCGGACGGATCATTCATGATAACGGTAATGCACGTCCGATTATCCGCTCTCGCGCCGGCACGTGCTACGCAAAAGCTGGACGGCGTGGGTGGCGGCCCCGCGGGCGGTGAGCTCGACGGCGGGTACCACGCGGCCGCCGTGCGAAGTTCTGCGGCCCTCGAGGCCGGCCGCGGCGCAGGCGGCCGCAAACCGGCGGTTCACCTGGTCGACAGTCGCCCATCCGGATGCCTGGCGGGACGATCTCCTGGTGCTCGACCTGGCCGAATGCCCGGGCGAGCGGCTCCCTGGTCCTCGGCAACCACAGCGCCCTCATGACGCAGCGTCCCCGAGATCACCTCCCGCCTCGTGGGTGGCTTCCCCGATAGCATCCTGCGCGCCGGCATCGCCAGCCGAAGACGACGACGGTTGCAGCAGCAGCTTACGAATGCGGATCACGTCCCATCCGTCAACCGGCGGGTCGGCCGCGCCGTCGTCGTCCGGCAACGTCCGGCCGGCGCGGGTCCGCATCGCGCAGGCGGCGCAGCGGTCGCCGTCGCGGAGCACGAGGTCTACCGTCCGGCCGCAGCGCCGACACTGCCACGTCATCGAGCGATGCTCCCATGTATCCGGCTGAACTCCCGCCGCACGTCCGCCCGGCGCCCCAGGAGCATCGCACGATCGGCCGCCTCGTGACTCAAGGGTTGCTCGAACCTGATCCGCACTTCGGACGTGCCGGGCTCGGCGGAACCGTCCTCGAACTCGGCCGCCGGCTGATTCACGCGATGTCGGTCCTGCGCTCCGCGGGTCATGAGGTCGAGTGGGTCGGCGACTGGTCCGGAGATCCCGGGGATGAACACATCCTGGCGACAGCAGCCGCGCACGGACAGGCACTGGTCACGCTCGACCAGGACTTCGGCGAGTGGGCGGTCTTGTATTGACGTCCACATGCTGGATCCGACCGGAACTTGCGCGCAGGATCAGGGGCCTGTGTGTGCCGCTGCCCTCCGTCGTTACGGTACGGAGCTCGAACAGGGCGTCATCGTGACAGCCGAGGAGCAACGCGTGCGAATCCGCCCGCCGGACGTCACGCAACGATGAGTCCACGCGCGGGGCTTGCCGACCAGATACGCGTTGGCGAGTCGGGCCACCATTCCTTGTTTGTAGAACGCACGGTGGGCCCCGATCACGTCGTGCGTGAAGCCGTCACCGATGCGGTGGCGGCCAGCTGACCGCGTTCCGAGTCGAGGTACTGCATCCAATCGGTCATGAGTTGCCGCCGACGGTCGAACAGATCGCTCCGGGCATACGCCGCTTCAGTCTGGTTGCGGACGACGTGCGCGAGCGCAGCCTCCACCACCTCCCGCGGGTGATTCGTCCGCTCGGACGCCCAGTCCCGGAAGGACGAACGGAAGCCGTGCGGCACGGCCCGGATCTCCAACTGCTCGAGCAGCTTCGACAGCCTCGCGTCGGCGAGCTGCTTGCCGCGCGCGCTGGGAAAGACCAGCCCGGCGGACTGGGCCGTAGTCGAACCCTTGCGCAGTCGTGCTGCCGCATTCAAGACCTCTACCGCGCGGGCGCACAGCGGTACCCGGTGCTCGCGAGTCGTCTTCATCCGCGTCGCCGGGATCGTCCACACCGACGCGCCGAAGTCGATCTCCTCCCACCTCGCCCCGCGCGCCTCCCCGGGCCTGACCGCCGTCAAGACCATGAACTCGAAGCACAGCTTCGTGCCGACCCACGCCGACGAAACCTTCACCGCTTCAACGGCGCCCGCAACCTCCCCATGTGGAAGTGCCGGCATGTGCCGTACCTGATTCGCGCGCTTCGGAAGCGCCGCCGCGATGGCGTCGCCGGTCGGGTTGTCGGTCCGGTAGCCCTGTGCCACGGCCCACTTCATCACGGCGCCGATGCGCTGGCGGAGCTTCCGCGCCGTAGCGTGCCTGCGCGTCCACAAGGGCAGCAGCACGGCCATGACATCGGCCGTCGTCACCTGATCGAGGCTCCTGCCCCCGATGCGGGTGTAGGCGTGATCGCGCAGGCACCCCCGCCACTGCCTTTTCGTCTTCTCCGGATGCTTCCAGATCTCGCTGTGGATCGCGATCACCTTCTCGGCCGCCTCCTCGAACGTCGGTACGCCCTTTGCCGGGCGTGTGTTAGCCAGTGGGTCCCCGCCGGAGCGGGCGACTTTGCGGTTGGCCAGAGCCAGTTCCCGCGCTTCGGCCAGCGACACGAGCTTGTAGCTGCCGAGTCCGAGCGTGCAGGACCTGCCGCGGATCACGAGCCGTTGCACCCAGCGGCGGGTTCCAGAGACGTCGACGTGCAGATAGAGTCCGTTGCCGTCGCAGTACCGCCCGGCCTCGGCGACCGTGCGGCAGAACGCAGCCGACAGGGCCTGGTAGGGATGTGGCCCCCTGCGCTTGGTGTTCAGCCGCTTCTTGGGGAGCGGATTCATTCCGTATTCCGTTCCCAATTCTCAGTTCGAGTCGAGCGAAAGTCTCTGGGACGAACCCTAGATCGTCGTCTCGAATTGTCTCGATTCTATTGGGAAATCTGAACGGCATGCTACCGAATCCCGAGAGATCTGGCAGAAAAGCGAAAGACGGATTCCGCACCGAACGCCACGCATCAGTACACGGACTCGCGGGGCACCCGACCGGATGTGCCGTCTACCTCCGGGCTCCCTTGCAGACGCTACCGGCCGTCGAGCACGAAGCGCGTCACGGGGTGACCGTGGAGGCGAATCGACTTCGCCAACTTCGACGCCGCGGTCTTGACGCAGCGCTCGCGTCTTCCGGCCAGCTGGGCCGCGCGGCGCATGAGTTCGGGCGACCGGCTGACCGCGAAAACAGATCGCTCGGGCGCCCCGCGACCCCAACACTTGCGCCCGGCGGACGTTGACGTAATGGGCCGTTATCGGACCCTGGGCCTTGGTTCACCCCGCGGGATCGGGTCGGTACCCCTGGTGTCGACGGTTCTCCGAGCTAGAACCTCCCCTCGCGCACAGCATGCGCGGCGGGTCCCACCGGACGCACCAACCTGGGCGTCACCGGATCGTTGTCCGGAAGCACCCCATCGCCCTGCTTGATGGTCATGGCCGCTACGCTGTCCAGCTCAGCGAGAGCCGGCGCAGCCGCCAGCGCTTCGACGTCTCCGCCGTAGTACTCGAACCAGGGCAACCCTGCCTCGGTGTAGCTCGCCGCAGTCGGCGGCGGCTCGGGCGGGCGGGCCCCGGTCACCTCGAAGAACTGCTTGGCGTTGAGGATGTGGACGAAGCACCGCGCCAGCGCGTGAGGCTCCCACACGTCGAAGTCGTGGGGATCGGCCGCGAGTTCCTGTTTCATTAGTCCTCCCGGCGCCAGTCCCATCTCTCGACTGCTCTTGTCCGCCGGTGGGGAGTAGCAGACTCCCGTGTTCTCGAACACGGAACTGGAGCGGTACTCCAGATAGGCGTTCCGCTTCATCGGATGCACGCCGACCTGGAGCCCGCCGTGCACGGCCTCGCCCGTGAGCTGCTCCTCGGCCGTGTAGCCGGTTCCCAGCGGCATCGCGACGAACTGACGGATGGACCCCTTGGCGACGCAGAAGCCGTCCAGCCATGGTTGCTCAGGGACGACGACGTAGTTCTGCGGTTCCTCTGTCAGGCCATCCGACCAGGGTTCGCCTGTAACTGCGTCAATCTTCCCGCTCGCGATGCGCAGCGCCATGGGGTACGACCCCGAGAACGACAGCCACATGGCCTCCGATTGCGCGATCGGCAGGAACACTCCGCCGTGCTCGCGCCAGGCTGGCGGTAGCCGGGCAGCGTGGTCGTCGACACGGTACAGCGGGAAGTCGCCGAGGCCCGGCGGAAGCGGGTACGAGCGGTTGTCGTCGGGGATCCGTAGCGTCCGCTGGAAGGAGAGCCTGAAGTGGGCGTCTGCGTGCACGTCGTGGAACGAGAAATGCAGCGTGTCGTGGTGGACTTCAATCATGGTTGACAGTCTAAAGGCTCCCGCGCGGGTGCAGGCAACACGGACCTGATCGACAGGAACTGGGCGGACGTCCTGCGCGTGGCGGCCACCATGGCCGCCGGAACCATCCGGCCCAGCCAGATCCTGCGCAAGCTCCGAGCCGCCTCGACGTCCGTCAGCAGAACCGACTGGTGGGTCCGCCGGGCTGCACCCACCGCCCGGGCGATTCGGGCCGACTTCGAGGCGAAGCCGCGGCGGCCGATCCTGTTATTGGCCGCTGTTCTCCCAGGCTTCGTACACTGCCGCCGTCAGCGCGGACAGGCGCTCCTTGTGTTCCTGCCACTCTTCGGCAGTGAACTTGAACTGAATCTCAGTGTCGGGATCGAGGAGCCGCCAGAACGGCAGTGGGAGTACTTGATTCAGAGCGTGCCGGATCTCCAGTTCACGGACATGATGACGCTGTACGGTCTGGATGGATGGGAGTTGGTGTTCGCGCGCCGGGCCATCATCGAGAGCGTAGCGCAACCGAACGCTTGAGGGCTCTGAGGGAAGGAAGAGATCTGGACGATGAGTTCGCCTACGAGATCATTTTCAAGCGCCCCGCAAGGGACACGCCTAGCAGCCCGTGGAAGAAGTCTGTTCGCTGAGTTCCGCTGTTCAGCACCCTCCTCAACCTCGGTCGCCACTTCGATATTCCTCAGGCGGACTGGCCGCTGCTGTGCGCCCGCATCAACGATGCGTTGAGCGGTCAGGCGCCGCTGGTGGCCGATTGTCCGCCTGCCGTGGAGGAGGAAGCGCAACGGATCGCGGCGCAGTTGATCGCCCGCGGCGCGGCCGCGCCGACCGCCGGACTGACCGATGTGCAGCCGGTCGATGTCGACTCGTTGCGGCTGGTCCGCCCCCGCAGCGTCGGCGTGGAGCAGGTCGGCCTGTGGGCGCTCGAGCAACTGGACCTGCCGGCGTTGCTGACCCGGTTGGGCGTCAACGGCGCCCTGCGCAGCGCGGCCACCGGCGCCATCGTCGGGCGTCTGGCCGCGCCCGCCTCGGAGCGCGCGACGCACCGCTGGCTGCAGGAGCGTAGCGGTCTCGGGGAGTTGCTCGGCGTCGACTTCGAGACCGTCGGTGCGATGCAGCTCTACCGCGCCTCGGACGTGCTGGTGAAGCATCGCGAGGCGATCGAGGCGCATCTGTTCGACCGCGCGATGGGGCTGTTCGACCTGCAGCCGACGGTGACGCTCTACGACCTGACCAACACCTACTTCGAGGGCGAGGCGAGCGACCAGCCGCAGGCGCAACGCGGGCACTCGAAAGAGAAGCGCAGCGACTGCCCGCTGCTGACCCTGGGCCTGATGCTCGATGCCAGCGGCTTCGTGCGCCGCTCGAAGGTCTTCGCCGGCAACGTCCGGGAACACCGGACGCTGGCCGGGATGCTAGAAGCACTGGAGGCGCCGGTCGGCGCCCTGGTGGTGATGGACCGCGGTGTCGCCACCGACGCCTGTGTGACGTGGTTGCGCGACAACGGCTACCGCTATCTGGTGGTCAGCCGCGAACGCCACCGCCGCTTCGATGCCGATGCCGCCGTGTCGCTCCAGACGCAGTCGGACCAGACCGTGCACATGCACAAGGTGGTCTCGACCGACCCCGACGAAGTGCGCCTGTACTGCTACTCCGAGGAGCGGGCCGAGAAGGAGCGGGGCATCGTCGAGCGTTTCGCCTCCCGCTTCGAGACCGCCCTGACGAAGCTCAACGACGGGCTGTCGCGTCCCCGCGCGCACAAGCGCCTCGACCAGGTCTGGCAACGCATCGGACGGCTGAAAGCCAAGCATTCCCGCGTCGCCTCGCACTACCAGATCACCGTTACCGCCAACGAGGCCGGCGACCAGGCCGTCGCCGTCAACTGGACCCGCCGCCCCCAGGACGGCTCGATGGTTACCCATCCGGGCGTCTACTGCCTGCGCAGCAGCGAGACCGACTGGAACGAAGACGCCTTGTGGCGTACCTACACCACGCTCACCGACGTCGAGGCGGTATTCCGCTCGCTCAAATCCGAGCTCGGCCTGCGCCCGATCTACCACCGCAAGCCGGCGCGGGCCGACGGCCACCTGTTCATCACCGTCATCGCCTACCAGCTCGTGCAGGTCATCCGCACTCGGCTGCGCGCGCGCCGCGAACACGCCAGGTGGACCACGCTACGCCGCGTCCTCGAAGGCCAGCAGCGCGTCACCGCCACCTTCCGCCGTCCCGACGGACGCACGCTGCATGTGCGCAGGGCGCATTCCCGATTTCCCGGTCACGCGCTCACACCCACCGGCGTCATGGCCATCCGCTGCAAACAGTTCCATCTGCCGGACTTATAGAAAGACCGCAGGAGAAGAATGAATTTCCCCGGCCTCGCCGATCCGCACGACGTGCACCGGGAGACCGTGGACCTGCTGTTCTTCCCGACCGGCGGGGGGAAGACCGAGGCATACCTGGGGCTGGCTGCCGTCGCGATGGTGCTCAGGCGCCTGCGGCATCCCGGTGACGACGGGCTGGCCGGTGCCGGGGTCAGCGTCATCATGCGCTACACGCTACGGCTGCTGACGCTGGATCAGCTCGCGCGTGCGGCCGGCCTGATCTGCGCGCTGGAGATCGAGCGGAGCGAGGCAGGCGAACGCTACGGTACATGGCCGTTCGAGATCGGGCTGTGGGTGGGGAAGGCGGCCACACCGAACATCCTGGGACGCAAGGGGGACGGCCGCCCGGATTCGGCGCGCGCGAAGGTGACGGCGTTCAAGCGTAATCCGGACCGGAACCCCTCGCCGATCCCGCTCAAGAACTGTTCCCTGGTGCGGAGAGGAATTCGAGCCCGAGTCGTTCACGCTCCTGCCGGACGCGAACAACCCCCGGGAGTTGCGTATCGTCTGCACGGACTTCGAGTGCGAGTTCAGCGGCGACCGCCCGCTCCCGATCGTCGGGGTGGACGAGCCGATCTATAGGCGGCTGCCCGCGTTCCTAATCGCGACGGTGGATAAGTTCGCGTCGCTCCCATGGGTAGGGCAGGCCGGTGCGTTGCTCGGCGGGGCTGACCGCTTCAGTCAGGAGGGCTTCTACGGTGCCGCCGAACCCGGGACCGGTAAGCGCCTGAAGGCGCCGCTCCCGCCGCCGGACCTCGTAATCCAGGACGAGCTGCATCTGATCGCCGGCCCGCTCGGCACGATGGCTGGCCTCTACGAGACGGCCATCGAGGCATTGGCCGTGCGCAAGGTCGACGGCCGGACGATCAAGCCGAAGATCGTCGCCTCGACCGCCACCGCCCGGCGGGCGCAGGACCAGGTCCAGGCGCTGTTCGCCCGGTCGTTGACCCAGGTGTTCCCGCCGCCCGGACCGGATCGGCGCGACACCTTTTTCGCCCGTACCGTGCCGTCGTCTGAGACGCCCGCGCGGCTCTACGTCGGCATCGCCTCGCAGGGCCGCAACCCCAAGGTGCTGATGCGCCGCCTGCAACTGGCGCTGATGGGCGCGGCGGCGCTCGCCTGGCACGAGGGCGGCGGCGACCGGAATCCGCGGAACCCGGCCGATCCCTACATGACGACGCTCGCCTACTTCAACAGCCTGCGCGAGCTGGGCGGGGCCCGTCGCATCCTGGAGGAGGAGGTCAGCACGACCGTTGCGCGCTATGGGGCGCGGCGGCGGATCGGTGAGACGCAGCGGCTGTTCCGCGACCGCACCACCTTCTCGGAGGTGCTGGAGCTGACCTCGCGCGTGTCGACCGACAAGGTGGCCGAGGCGCGCCGGCGGCTGGAATGCCCCTTCAACGATCGAGACAACCGCGTCGACTGCGCGCTGGCGACGAACATGATTTCGGTCGGCCTCGACATCCCCCGCCTGGGACTGATGCTGGTGCTCGGGCAGCCGAAGATGCACGCCGAGTACATCCAGGCGACGAGCCGGGTCGGTCGCTCGGACGACAGCCCGGGGCTGGTCGTCACGCTGCTGAACGTGCACAAGCCGCGCGACCGATCGCACTACGAGCGCTTCCGCCACTATCACGAGACCTTCTACCGTTCGGTGGAGCCGGCCAGCGTCACGCCGTTCTCGGCCCGCGCCCTCGACCGCGGGTTCGCGGGTGCCCTGGTGGCCCTGGCGCGCCACCTCGAACCGACGCTGACGCCACCGCGCGGCGTGGAGCGCATCGCCGACGTGCGCGCCGCCCTCGAATCGCGGTTGCTGCACGCGTTCGTGGATCGGGTCGGGGAGCAGGCGTTCAGCGAGGACGAACGCGAGGAAGGGATTCGCAGCGTGCAGGACCGGGTCGGGGACCTGTCGACGCGTGGCGCCGCGTGCTCGACGACTACCACGGCGACGGCGTGGAGATGTAGTACCAGCGCTACGAGCTCCGCCAGCCGAAGCCGCTGCTCCGGGAGATGCTCGAGGAACGCTTCGAGTCGGAGCACCACCGCAAGTTCCGCGCCAACCGCTCGTTGCGCGACGTCGAGCCGGAGGTCAACCTCTACCTGCACGATCTGCGTGCGCCTCGGCAGTCGGGGGGCGCGTGAAACAGAAGGCGCACGGACAGGTTCGCCGCAGCCAGGTCATCACCACCTACGGCCCGGGCGCCCTCGTCGACCTGCCGCAGGAGTCGGCGATCGTCGCGGGACTCGACGAATGGCCCCCGCCGCACAAGCTGGACGAGATCGACGAGCCGCGGCTCGCGCGGAAGCTGCAGGCAATCACCGGCGTGGCCACAGTGCAATTGCTCGAGGCGGTCATCCAGCTTCACCGGCTTCGAGAGGTTATGGCCTTGGCGGGCTTCACTCGCTTCGAGGCGGTGACGCCCGACATCCATGGCGAGTACGAGACCGACGTCGAGCGCGCCGCCATCGCACTGGAGCCGAGTTGGTTTCCCGCCGTGGAGAACCGGGGCGAAGGGTTGTTCCTGCGGTTGCGCACCGACGCGGTCGAAGCGTGGCTGGCACGGCCGGCGGTTCAGGAGCGTTCGGATGGGCTGGCGAGAGGTCACCGACAGTGGGCGGAGAAGCGCAAGTCGGCCCGCTCGTTTCCGGACGGACCCTACGTGCTGTTGCATACCCTGTCGCATCTGCTGATCCAGTCGCTCTCCATGCAGTGCGGCTATCCGGCCAGCTCCCTCCGGGAGCGGATCTACGCGGAGGAGGACCGCTACGGCCTGCTCATCTACACCGGCAGCCCGGACGCAGAGGGGACGCTCGGCGGGCTCGTGCGGCAGGCGCGCCGCATCGACGAGCATCTCACGCGGGCGCTGGAAGCAGGCGGCCTCTGTTCGAACGACCCCACTTGCGCCGAGCATGCGCCGGGCGACAGCATGAGCGATCGGTTTCTGCACGGCGCCGCCTGCCACGGCTACGCGCTCGTGGCCGTCAGCGCGACCGACCAGCGCCCGGCCTTCGGCGAGAAGGTCGACCCGACCACGCGCACCCGAAAGCGCGGCGCCTCCAGCAGGCGCAGGCGATGGCCCCACGGAAGCTCGATGTACCTGTCGACGATGTGGATGTCCTGGTCCGAAGGTAGAAGGTGCGCCGGGCGTCGCTCCGCTTCGGCACCGGCGCCCCGAACGGGTTCGACGAGCCGTCGATTCTCTGTTCGGTCTCGCGCCGGCGGTGAAAGGCGGAGCAGGCGGCGGCCAGATCCCTGAGCGGCTGCCGGTAGACGCGGGCGGGAACCGGCGGCCGCATCCACTCCGTCGTGTCGGCGGGAGCCTCCCGGCGAACCTTCGTCAGCAGGCGCGACAGGCTCGCGGCCGATGGCTTCGGTGCGTCCGGATTGGGGCTCCAGGGCTCGCCGACGGGTGACCACGCCTGCTCGGCTGTACCGCTTGAATCGCTGGCCGCCCACGCAGTCGCGGTGCTGGCGCTCCCACTCCGACAGCGCCCAGTTCCCGCCGCGACGCCTCCGCCCAAGCGTCGAACAACAGCACCCGGGCGTCGGTCGAATTCAGCCGGATCTTGTGCGCAATCACGCGCGCGTCATAGGATCCGTCCCGCCATTTGCGAGGGAGCCGTGATGCTCGGATGCTCGCGGCCAGCCCTGCAGGTTCGACCTCGTCGAGCATCGAGCACGTCAACTACGAAACGCCAACACACCGCCACACATCGGGTTGTCCCGATGTCCGTGTCCCCGCATGGGGATTCCCCGCGAACGGGATCCCTGCTTCGCTCGGGAGCACCGGCGACGCCGATGGCTTCCCGTCCACAGGCTTTGCTGAGCCGGCAGCTCCGGCCCGTCCGCCACGGCGCCCTGCGACACCGGAGCAGGTGACGCTGGTCCCGGCGGCCGGCACGAGCCGGTATCGCGTGCCGTGGCGTATGCACGCGGCGACGAACTCGTCGGTCTAGCGGCCGGGTGTGCTGGCCGCCAGTTTCCGGTTCAGCCCGCTCTTGCCCCGGACGCTACGTCCGGGCTGTTCGTTGGTCCCGCAGGCGGACCGGCGCATGTTCGCGTTCTGGAACTGCTCGATGCCCGACCAGGTCGTGCTGGACCGCGATCCGGTTCGCCCGGCAGCGTCGCTGCAACGTGACGATCCGGGATCTTGTGCGCCAAGTCCTGCGCCACCGTCCTGAACACGTCGTCGTGGGGGAAGTGGGCGGCGCCGTGGCCCGCCGACCTTGCGCAGGCGTTCAACAACCGGGCACGCGGCTCCCTCGCCACCGTGCACGTGAACCACGCCGCAGCGGCGCTCTCGCGCCCGGCGACCTGCGCGATGCAGGCGACGACGCGCTCACGTTGGCGGTCGTCTGCCGCGGTGTCGTCGACCGGATCGAGGCGGCCATCCACCAGGCCGGACGCCGAAGCGTCATCGAGAGGGAGTCGGGCATCGGGAGGGAATGCACTGATCGCGCGGGCGATCCACGAGGAGGGGGCCCCCGCGGGCGCGGGGCGCATTCGTCCCGGTCAACCGCGCCCTGCTCGGCACCGAGCTGTTCGACTGGGAGTTGTTCGGCCACGGCCGGGGCGCGTTCTCGGGCATCCGGGGAGCGCGAGGGGCTGCTGGCGCCGTCCTCCGGCGGCACTGTTTTCCTCGGCGAGGTGGCGGAGCTCACGCCCGGAGGGGAGGATTGCACGGAGCGGCTCGACCGCGCGTGTCGTCGGGGACGCGTTCGACCGGCACGGCAACATGGTCTTGGCCGCCGGCGAACCGGGCCTCACCCGCCAGGGACTGTCGAAGCTGATGGCGCGGCTCAAGATCGACCGCACCGATCCGAGCCGCGAACGCTCCGGTCCCGACCGTGCCCGGCTCGTCGGGCTGCGCGCTGCACGGGGGTGGATCGGCTGCGACCGGGTGCGGCGACCCGCTTCCCCGAACAGGATTCAGACACCGAAAACTAATGTTCCTGGAGGGACGGACCGAAACAGCGGGTGAGAAGCCGATGCGAGCACTGCCTCCCGACTTGGGCGCGAACGGATCGAGCGGGCGGCGGCGCCTTGACGCCGCGGCGTTTGTGCAGCCTCGTGCTTGACGACGTGCAGCGGCTCTACCCGACCGAACCGCGCCAGCGTCCGGGGTAGCGGGTTCTCGATCGTCGGGTCCGCACCGCCGAGACGCTCGTCTATCGGTCACCCCCCGCTTTCGTACGCGTCGATGATGCCTTCCCCCTCGATAGCGACCGGCAGACGTCCAAGGCGGTGGTCGGCCAGACGATGGCCGCCAGCCGCCGATGGCGGTGCCCACGCCCGGCACGACGACGGACGACCTGGTCGCCAGAGCCCCCAACCGCCATCTACACCTGGTGCGAGGGTCGACGGCGCCTGCGTTTCGGTTATTGGGCAGCGCGACGCCGAGAGTCCCGGCGTGCTCGTCTTCCCCTCGGTCCATGGTTTCAAGCAGTTCCTCAAGGCGACGGCAACCGGTGCCATCGAAGAATGGACGGACGCACTCGGTTCCGAACTGCTGGCGGTGACGTTCGAATCGGCGACGGAATTGCCGCCGTCGATGCTGCGCGAGGCGATGGAGCACCGGTGGCCGGTGGCGACCGCCGACGCCTATCCCTTGGTGCAGCGGCGCGCCCCCGACGGCAAGCCACTCCCGCTCGTCGAACGGGACTTCCAGATCGCCACGGCGTGTGCGCTCTCGTTCACCGCGCTCTTCACCAGGCATGCGGTGATCTTCGAGTCGGCCACCTTCGACGCCGTCTGCGAGTCGTACTTCAACGACGACGACCTGGAAGTGCGCTTCACCGCTCCCTACTATGGCCTTGGCGGACTTCGGCTTGACGGAATCGGCGGAACGAGGGCGGCACTCCCGGGCGCCGACGCAGACGTTCCGGCCGAGGGCCAACCGCAACGAACCCTGCCCGTGCGGCAGCGGACGCAAGTACAAGAAGTGTCATCTCGCGCACGACGAGGCCGAGCACGCCAGCCTTCAGGCCATCACGCAGCACGGCAGGCCAGATGAGCCCTTGTGATGTGCCCGTTCCGGTGTCTGTCCGGGCAAGGATCCAGACAACGCGGCCAGCGCCAGAGCAGCTGGCTGCCGAAGGACGTCGTGGATCGTCGTGGCGATGACATCGGCGTGTCGCGGACGGAACGTCGGCGCCAACCGCTGCTGAACAATATCGGAACCCCTCTACGTCGACCGGGGTACCCGCCCCGGGTGTGGACGGGCGACGATCCGCAGGATCTGGAACGCTCAGGTCAGCGGCATGAATGAGCAGCGATCGGCGGGTGCCCGACGATGGGCGAGAGTGCTACCGCCGGTCGGTCCGACCCATGCGTGACGCCGGCACCGCTCAGGAACCGGAAGGGGTCGATGTCGTCGCCGCCGGCAAACGATCAGACTTGCTGTGGATTGACGTCGATCCGCTCGTTGACATCAAGAACACGCGTCACATTGCTGCCGCTATTGTCGGCAGCGTAGTCCTGGACCACTGAGACGTTGCGGATCACGGCGCGGGTGTCGGACGGGGCCCGTGCCAAAGTTTGACTACGTCAGGCACGACGTTTGAGGAGAAGCGATCCTTGGCGGAAACTTCGGTGCGTCCAGACGGGGCGCCGGTGAACGCACTCGTTGCCGTGGTCATGTCTTGCCAAACCGCAACACATTGGTGTGCTCGCGAGTTCCGCTTGTCGGCATCAGGTTCGTCGTCGCGATCAACGGGCAGATTGTATCGGGTACCGGCGTGAAGAATGTGCCGGCCGTGGCGATGGTTCTCACCACGGCCGGCTGACCGCCGCGACAGGATCCTGATCGCGGCGTGCGGGGAAGCTTGGGCGGCGTCCCTCTGGCAGCGTTGTCACTCTACTTCTGGGACTTCTTGGTCAAAAGGTCGGCGAGCAGCTCGCGGTCCCGCTCGGACTTGATAGAGTGGTCGAGGTTCTCGCGCAGGAATTCCCGGAACTTCTCGCTTTCGCCGGCCAAGGTAAGCACAATGGCCCCGACGATGATCTTGCGCCGCGTCTCCCGCTTGCGCTCGCGAGTGAGCTGTCGAGCGAGGAGTCCGTCGTGCTGGTTCTTCAAGTGTTCCATCTTCTGCTTGAGATCGCGGAGTCGCTCATTGTCCGACTTCCTCTTGTAGTCCTTCTTGGTGTCGGTGCCCTGCTTGGCGTCGGTGCTTTGCTTGGCGTCGGTGTTCTGCTCGGTGTCGGCGCCCTGCTTGGCGTCGGCGCGCGGAGTTATCTCGTCGTCGTTCTGCGGCGTGGACATGATGCCTCCTAGCTAGTGTTCGGCGGAAAACCCGCAAGTCATTGATTCTATAGGGTGTACCGCTGATTTTGAGTGGCGAAGAGCGTCCAGATATCGTATTCTTTGCGGGTGATCTCCCAAGGATCGACCCATTTCGGGACCATCTTCGCGACATTGCCATCATGAGAGAAGTTCACAGATCGCAGTTCCAGCTCGGGCAGGTGCCCGTCGAGAAGGTCTGGATCAACCCGAAGTCGCGGGACGACATCCCGGCGGTGTTGAAGGGGCTTCAGCACATCTGGTGCGACGAGGCGTTGCGTGCGCGGCTGTTTGTGCTGCTGGACGAGCACATCCTGCCGGAGGCCGACCGCACAGTCGGGCGTCCGGGGATGGACCTGTGGCAGATTCTGGTACTGGGAGTGCTGAAGCAGGGACTGGGCTGCGACTTCGACCGTCTTCACGACCTGACGAACCATCATCAGACGATACGTGCGTTCCTGGGACACGGCGATTTCGATGACAAGACGCGTTACGAGTACCAAACGGTGGTCGACAACGTGTCCTTGTTGACGCCGGAGCTGTTATCGGCGGTCGGGCGGCTGGTGGTGGAGAGCGGACACAAGGTAGCAAAAAAAAAGCCTGGCGAGCCATTACGCGGGCGGTGTGACTCGTTCGTCGTCGAGACGGACGTGCACTATCCGACGGACGTCAGCCTGTTGTGGGACGCGGTGCGTTGCATGCTACGGGAGACGGGGCTGACGGCTGAGCAATACGCGGTGCGCGGCTGGCGTCAGTGGCGCCATCTGTCACGGGAGGTCAAGAAACTGTTCAACAAGGTGCGCTCGACGAGGCGAGCGCAGCGGCATCCGGAGCGGGTGGCGGCGTATGTGGAGCGCTGCCGGGCGCTGGTGGAGCGAGCAGAGGCAACGCTCGACGTGTTGCGAGGCCAGGGCGTGGGGGAATTGCGCTGTCGCTCCATCACAGGCCTCGTGGCTCACGCCCGGCGGCAGATTGACCAGGTGGAGCGGCGTCTTCTGCGTGGCGAGACGATTCCTCACGCGGAGAAGGTCTTTTCCATTTTCGAGGAACACACGCGTTGGGTTTCCAAAGGCAAGGCGGGCACGCCGGTCGAACTCGGGGTTCCTGTCGCCATTATCGAAGACCAGTATGGATTCATCCTTCACCACAAGGTCCTGTGGGAGGGTGAGGATGTGGACGTGGCAGTGTCGATGGTGCAGGAAGCGCAGGCACTGTATCCGGAGTTGCGGGCGTGCAGTTTCGACCGGGGCTTTCATAGCCGCGACAATCGGGTCCGCCTCGATGCGCTGCTCGACGTCAATGCGTTGCCGGGGAGAGGGTATCTTTCAAGAGCCGACCGGGAACGGGAAGAGGAGGAGTCGTTTGTTGCCGCGCGGCGTGCGCATCCGGCGATCGAGTCTGCCATCAATGGGTTGGAGCATCGGGGACTCGACCGAGTTCGCAGCCATGGTGCGGACGGCTTCGCGCGTACGGTTGCCTTGTCGGTGCTGGCGGCCAACCTGCATCGCATCGGGTTGATCCTGCAGAAGCGGGAACGCAAACGACAACGACTCGTCGCCTGACCAACCAACCGGCCCTGATAACCAAGCTGGATTCCGAGCCGGCAAGAGACGGCACGGTCCTCCTGTCCTTGGAAACAGGACATTCGGGCTGATTTGCTGCCCTTCGCTATCCCGCAGCTCGTCAGGCGCCTCCGTCGCCGGGGTTCGTGCCGAAATCACGCCCAGGATGCCACGAATGGGCGCAAATCTCAGCCCGAAACGAGGGTTTTCTGGCTGACACTAATTAAACGTTCGCGTGTGCGGTGCTGTGATTCGTCGATGATTGCTCGCTGTAACCCATGTCCGTATCCGAAGATGATGACGTGACGAACCACTAGGAGTCTGGGCCGTAGAAACGGGGCAGACTTCTAGGCAGGCCCGGTTGGGCGGGAATCGGAGCCGCAGGCGACGATTTTCGGGCTAGCCTGTACTCCCTCTATCTGTTGAGTCCGGAACGCTTCCCACCCTGCTGACCGCCTTCAGATATCTTTTTCCGGGGCGTGGTCAGGGCGTGCGGGCGAGCTGGCGCGCCGGATCCCAAGGACGGCCGCCGCCCCCCTACGGAGTTGGCCGAGAACTACTCGGCGGCGGCCACGTGGACGGACGGGCCCGCAACAGGGCGAGGCGGAGCTGGGAATTGGCGTCGAGGGCGGGAGGTCGCTGCCGACATTGGGTCGAGCAGCATGGTTTGGAATAGGAGGCCGACTTTTGAACTGAACTGCCATTGGTGAGCCGTCCAGACGGCCTCGGGCCAGCATCCGCTGCGTGTGGACGGGCCGTCGTTGCGGAGGTAACCTTGGGAGGAATGGCGCTCGTGCGGCTGGCAAACATCGACGCGACTGCGTTGATGGAATCCACCCGGCCGCCGCTCGAGGACAGAAATAGCGTTGGCGTGCGAGAATGAGGACGGACATACGTGAACAGCCAGCGTTGCAACCGGTGTCCGTGGGTTCAGGCCGGGACCGATTTGTCCCCGGAATGGCGGACGGATTTCGTGTCGATGATCACTCGCCACGTTGGCGAGCCTCATCGTCGTGTCGTCGCTGTTCCAGTTCGCCATGGCCGCATGGCTCCCGTTTCTGCGCCGGATAGTCACCCCGATCGTGTCCGGCACGGCGCTCATGCTGATCGCGGTCGCGGTGATGCCGATAGCGGTCGGCAGGTTGACGGACGTTCCGGCGGGTGCGCCGGAGGGCGGAGGGCTGGTCGCCGCAGGCGTGACGCTGGCCGTCGCCACCGGCATGGTGCTGCGCGCCGCGGGCATCTGGCGGCTGTGGGCGCCGCTCAGCGGCATCCTGGCCGGCTGCGCCGCTGCCCTGTTCTTCGGGCTGTACGACCTGCGGCCGGTAGCCGAGGCATCCTGGCTCGACCTGCCGGACGTCACGGCCTGGCCGGGGATCGACCTCGCACCGGGCGCAGGGTTCTGGGCGCTGCTGCCGGTGTTCGTGATCGTGTTCGTGGTGGCCGCGATCAAGACCAGCAGCGACGGCGCGGTCATTCAGCAGGCCTCCGTGCGCAAGCCGCACGCCACCGATTTCCGCCTGGTGCAGGGTGCGCTCAACGCGAGCGGGGTGGGCATCCTGTTGTCCGGCATCGCGGTGACGCCGCCCGTCATCATCTACCTGCCCTCCAGCGTGTCGCTCATCAACCTGACCGGGGTGGCGGCGCGCGGCGTCGGGTACGCCATCGGGGGCATCCTGTTCGCGCTGGCGTTCCTGCCGAAGCTGACGGCCGTGCTGCTCTCGGTGCCGAGTCCGGTCATGGGGGCCTTTCTGCTGATCATCATGGGACTGCTCTTCGTCGAGGGCATCCGCACGGTGTTTCAGGACGGCCTCGATCCGCAGAAGGGCCTCGTGGTGGGAGTGGCCCTGGCCCTCGGCGTGGGGCTGGAGAGCGGCAGTGTCTTCGAGGGCGTGCTGGGAGCGACATGGAGCGCGTCGCTCGGCAACGGCATGACCATCGGCGTGCTGGCCACGGTTCTGCTGACCGCGTTCCTGGAGCTGACCAGTCCGCGGCGCAGGCGGCTGGACGTGGAGCTGGACGCTTCCGCGGCGCCGGGGATAGACGCCTTCCTGCGCGAGCTCGCGGGCCGCAGCGGCTGGAACGACGCGTCGAGAGAACGGCTGCGCGCCGCCGGTCAAGAGGCGCTCGAGTGCTTGTCGCAGCTACGCGGCGACCAGGCGGCCGACGAGACGCCGCGCCTCATCCTCTTCGCGCGTCCCGGACGGGAGACCGTGGAGATGGAGTTCCTGGTCGTCTCCGAGAGGGAGAACATCGAGGACCACCTGACGTATCTGAGCGAGCGCGCGGAGACCCCGGAAGAGAGCGAGCTGTCGTTCCGCCTGCTGCGGCACTACGCGTCGTCCGTGCGTCACCGCCAGTACCACGGCATCGAGATCGTCACCGTGAAGGTCGCGGGCTCGCGCTAATCGAATGCCTCATCGAGGTACTTATCGTGGTCCTCGGCCAGATCGCGGCATCCGGACCGGTACCGGCCGGCCAGGGCCAGCGCGCGGCGAGCGATATCGCCGCGTTCGGCGATGCTGCACCGCCCTGGATCGGTGGACGCGGTTTCGCGCTCACGATCAGTCGTCGAGCGTTCCTGCTGTCGCACCGGCGGCTTCGGGGTCCGAGTCTGCGCGTCCGTTCGCTGCATCCGGGCGCGGGTCATGCGGCCATGATAGCGGGGTGCGGAGGTGCGCGGTGCGCGCTCATGTGGGCCTGGCATTTCGTTTCGTCCCAAGCCGCATCCCGCTGTTGCGCCGCTCGCCCGCATCGGCGATGATGCCGGAGTTCGGAACTGGAGACGAGACGAGCCGTGCTCGCAGGCCCGTGATGGTCGCTGTCGCCTGCGAAGGCGGTCCTTCGATACCGTAGCGCGGGGGCACGAGAAGGAGAAAACGATGCGAGAACTGGGACGTGGACGATTCGTGCTGGTGTGCCTGACCGCCTTCCTGATGCTGCAGGCCGGCCCGGCGCTGGGGCAGTCCGAGGACGACGCCGAGTGGGAGCCGATTACCGAGGAGCGGCTGCTCGACCCGGAGGACGGCGACTGGATGAGCTACCGGCGGACCTACGACGTGACCGGGTTCAGCCCGCTCGACCAGATCAACCGCGACAACGTCGGCGACCTGCGCATGGCCTGGTCCTGGTCGATGCGCGACAACAGCCGCTGGGTGCCCACCCCGATCGTGGCCAACGGGCTGATGTACGTCGCCGAGGGCAGCGGCCGTGTCATGGCCTTCGACGTGGTGTCGGGCGACGTCGCCTGGGTGCATACGCGCAGCTACCCCGAGGACATCGAGAAGTCGCAGGCGCTCGGGCGGCACCGCGGCGTCTCCGTCCTGGGCGACACGGTCTATTGGGGAACGGCCGACGCGGCGCTGGTCGCGCTCGATGCGCAGACCGGGGAGCAGCGCTGGGAGGTGAGCACCGGCGATTACAGCACCGGCCTGGGGCACAGCCACCCGGCGCTGATCGCCGACGGGAAGGTCGTGCTGGGGTTCGCCGGCGGCGACCGGAGCGGGCGCGGCACCATCGTGGCGCACGACGCCGAGACCGGCGAGCACATCTGGACCACCTACACGGTGCCGCGGGCCGGCGAGCCGGGCTACGAGACCTGGACCGAGCGCGAGATCCCGCCGCTGGGCGGGCTGGCCTGGAGCACCATCAGCTACGACCCGGAGCTGGGCCTCATCTACATGGGCACCGGGCAGCCGACGCCCTGGGCCTCCACCCTGCGCGGGCCGGGCGACGCGCTCTACACCAACTGCATCCTGGCCCTGGACATCGACACCGGTGAGATCGAGTGGTACTTCCAGGTGGTGCCGGCCGACAACTGGGATCTGGACGCCACCGCCGAGAGCATGCTGGTCGACCTGGTCATCGGCGGCGTCGAGCGCAAGGCGCTGATCGAGACGAGCAAGATCGGCTGGGGCGTCGTGCTCGACCGGGAGACCGGCCGCTTCATCGACGCGTTCCGGACCGGCTACGACAACATCATCACCGGTTGGACCGACACCGGCAGCCCCATCTTCAACCCGGCGCAGATCCCCACGCTGGAAGACGTCGACTCCGACAAGATCTTCGAGGTGTGTCCGCACCTCCACGGCGCGCGCAACCTCAACTCGGCGAGCTACAGCGCCGAGACCGGCCTCTACTACGTCGGCATCAACAACGCCTGCATGGACGTCACGTTCGTCTCCGAGGAGTACCGTCCGGGCCGCGTCTTCCGGGGCATTGGCAGCCGCGTCAAGATGGTGCCGGACTACGACTACATCGGCGAGTTCGTGGCGTTCGATCCGGTCACCGGCCAGCGCGCCTGGGAGTACCGCACGGACAACGGCGCACCGATGACCGCCGCGGCGCTCTCCACCGGGGGCGGCCTCGTCTTCGGCGGCACGGCGGACAGGCGGCTCTTCGCGCTCGACGCCGAGAACGGCGACCTGCTCTGGGAGACGCGCCTGAACGGCGACATCTCGGGCGCCCCGGTGACGTTCGAGATCGACGCCCGCCAGTACCTCGCGGTCGGCGCCGGCGGGCGCATCGGGCAGACCACCTCCTACGCGCGGCTGACCGGCATCACCCTGCCGCAGGGCAGCGGCGTGATCTGGGTGTTCGCGCTGCCGGAATAGGCTGGCGGGTAGTAGGGCGCCGGAGGAGTTCGAACGCCATGAAGTACCGCATCGCGCTCCTGCAGAGCGACGAGGGTTACAGCGTGTCGGTTCCGGGGCTTCCCGGCTGCTGGTCGCAGGGGGCGACGGAACAGGAGGCCGTCGAGAACATCCGGACAGCGATCCGGGAGTACCTCGCCGCACGTGACGAAATGCTCCGGGGAACGACCAGCCGGGAGATCGAAGTTGCCGTCTGAGAAATGCCGAAGATTCCCGGTGTAAACCACCAGGACGCGGATCGCGCACTCAAGAAGGCAGGGTTTCGCGTAGTTCGCCAGGGCAAGCACGTCGTCATGACGGACGGCAGCAGAATCTTGACGATTCCCAGGCACAATCCCGTCAACGCATACACGATGGGCGGCATCGTCCGCGACGCTGGCCTGAGCGAGGAGCAGTTTCGCAAACTCCTCTGAGGTGAGTGTTTGCGCTGATTTAACGGAGCCGGCATCGACCGGATGCACCGCACCGTTACCCTGTACAGATCCTGCCGCAACAAGTCCGCGGCCGCTTGGCTGCTTGGGCGCGGGTCGAGGGAGGAAGATGCAGATGCGGTCTCCACGTTCTCTGACATCGCTCGTAGCGGTTCTCGCCACCACGGCCGGCCTGTCCTGGCCGGCGGCACAGGGACAGGAGGTCACCACGGCCGACCTGGAGCAGGCCGCGTCGGATACCTCGTCGTGGCTGATGTACGGCCGCGACTACCACGGCCAGCGCTTCGTGGAGTTGGACCAGGTCACGCCGGAGAACGTGAACCGCCTCCAGCCGGCGTGGGTGTTCGCCACCGGCGGCGAGAACCGCGGCCTGGAGGCGACGCCGCTGGTGCACGAGGGCGTCCTCTACCTGTCGGCGGACGAGTCGCGCGTGTTCGCCATCGACGCGCGCACCGGTGCGAAGAAGTGGGGCTTCGAGCCGGAGATGTCGGACGAGGTCGAGCGGGTCTACTGCTGCGGGTCGAACAACCGGGGCGTGGCGCTGTTCGGCGAGCTGGTCTACGTCGGCACGATGGACGCGCGGCTGATCGCGCTGCACAAGGACACCGGCGCTGTCGTGTGGGAGACCGAGGTCACCGACTGGCGGCAGGGCTACAGCATCACCGGTGCGCCGCTGGTGGTCAACGGCCTGGTCCTGACCGGGGTGGCCGGGGGCGAGTACGGCATCCGCGGCTTCGTCAAGGCGTACGACGCGCTGACCGGGCAACTGCGCTGGACGACCTACACCATTCCCGGCCCGGGCGAGCCGGGCAACGAGACGTGGCCGGGCGATACCTGGAAGAACGGCGGCGCGCCTACCTGGACGACGGGCGCCTACGATCCGGCGCTGAACCTGGTCTACTGGAACACCGGCAACGCGGCGCCCTGGAACTGCCGGATCCGCAAGGGCGACAACCAGTGGTCCGCCGCCACCATCGCCATGGACGCCGACAGCGGCGACATCCGCTGGGGCTTCCAGTACACCCCCTGGGACTGCTGGGACTATGACGCGGTGAGCACGCCGGTGCTGGCCGACGTGACACTGCGCGATCACGGTCCGGTCAAGGCGCTGTTCCACCACGACAAGAACGGCTTCTTCTACGCGCTCGACCGCACCGACGGCCGGTTCCTCTACGGCGAGCCGATCGTGCCGGGCATCAACTGGGCCTTCGGTCTGGACCCGGAAACGGGACGCCCGCAGGTGAACCCGGAGATGGTGGCCGAGTCCGGCGGTCCCGAGGTGGGGCCGATCATCCCCAGCCTGGAGGGCGCCATCGACTGGCAGCCGCTCGCCTACAACCCCGATCTCGGCGCGCTCTACTTCATGTCGAACCAGTGGGCGATGGGCTACCGGTTCTGGGCCGAGGACCAGTTCGAGCCGCCGACCAACGGCGAGGCGTACTTCGGCGGGGACTACCAGCAGTACCTGACCAGCGACAACCCCGGCAACTTCGTGGGCTTCGACGTGGTCGAGCAGAAGGTCCTGTGGCGCGTGGTGAGCCCGGCGCCCTTCTGGGCCGGCGCGGTCGCCACCTCGAGCGGACTGGTCTTCACCGGCGACATGCGCGGCTACTTCATGGCGATAGACGCCCGCAGCGGCGACGTGCTGTGGCAGTTCCAGACCGGCTCCGGCATCATCGGCAGCCCCATCACCTACGAGCTCGACGGGACGCAGTACGTGGCGGTGCCGTCGGGCGGCATCGGCGGGGACATGATCTTCTACTACACCGAGCCCAAGGCCGGGAACCTCTGGGTCTTCGCGCTCGACGGCGGTCCCAGGGCCGTGCAGCCGGGCACGAACCTGACGCCGCTGCCGGGCGGCCTGCCGCGGGTCGGCGAGCCGGGCCACACCCTGGGCGGCCGCGTGCTGCCGGGCTACGGATTCGAGCCCACCGAGGGCAGCGAGCCGATCGCGCCGGGCGCCGCGTCCCCGTCGGACGCACCGGCCACCCCGGCCGCGGGCGACGCCGCGAACCCTGTTCTGGGTGACGAGGCGGCAATCGCGGCTGGCGAACGGATCTACCGTGGACGTTGCGTCGCCTGTCACCGGACCGGCGGCGGCGCCGGCCCGAGTCTGTTCAGGAACGCACTCCAGCCCGGCCGGTTCCTCGACACGGTGAACGGAGGGCGCGAGGGCACGAACATGCCCGCCTTCCAGGAGCTGCTCTCGCGCGACGAGATCTGGCAGGTGCACGCCTTCCTGATGTCGCGCGACGCACTGTAGAGGCGCCGGCCCCAATCTGAGGCTCCCATGACGAGACGCAATGGCATCATCGTGTCGAAGGGGCGAGAGGTCGTCACGGCGGATACCGTTCGCCGAGCTGAAGCGGAGGACGATGAGAACACAAACCGAGGTGGGGAGAATCAGGTCCGCGCTTGCCCCAGTCGGAGCCAGAAGTCCGCTTCGTCCGCGCAGGCATAGGCCACCGCCATCACCGTGTCCCGCGGTACGTCACAGAGAGCCACGGCGCGCTCCGGGAACGCTGGTGAGACCGCAAGCCCGCGGACACGCAGCAGACTCTGCGCGGCCGCGGTCAGTTCGTGTGTGCGACCTTCCGCGAGCAGGACGCGCGACAGCGGATCGTCTGCGGGTCCGGTCCCCTCCTGCGCACCAAGCGCCCGACCCACGCGCTCCAGAACCCGGTAGGTCGCGGCTGACGGTGTCGGCTCGGCCATCCCGTCGTAGATTTCGCCCGCCGTCCAGCCCGGAAACGCCGCGCTTTCCGGCATCGACCGGTACCGACCGTTCTCCTGCCGGTGAATCGTCACCCCCGCCGGGCGTCGCGGCGAGGCCCCTTCCGGCGGCACGATCACCCAGAGCTCGGGAAAGCCCCAGGCTTCGTACAACAGCAGCTTCCCCGGCCGCACGTCGGTCGTATAGTCCACCTCGAGCACGACGTCGGGGAAGTCGTTCTCACCGATGATCAGGGACTTCTTCGGCGTCGCGGAGCGGGTCGGGTGCAGGTACAGCGTCTCGTCCGCCTCCATGGCCCGCCGGCGTCGTCCCGCACCAGCAGGGTGACCGAACCGTACGAGACGATCGGCGTGCCGCGCACCGAGGCGATCCGTTCGGCCAGATGCGGCAGCTGCCGGGATGTTCCCTCGTGGACCCCGTACTTGTCGGCGACCACCCAGGCGGTCTCCGTACGGGCGTCCCATTACTCGATCCGGTCATCGAAATCCTCGAACTCGGCGCGCGAGAGGGAGATGCGAACGCAGCCGGGAAACCCCAGCGCCTCGTAGCGCAGAGGCCCGCGGTGGTTTGCATCCGAGGCCGCGATGTCGGCATCCGATCCGGTATCGTCGTGCGCGGTACGTGCATGCAAGTTGCCCATCGCTCCATCATAGAGCAGACCGCTCCCGGGAGGGCGGAGAAACACGCCGATGCGGATACCATTGGGGACAATGTGGCCCAGCGCCGTCACGCGCGTGTCCTGTGTCCGGGGCATCCGATAGATGGAGGTAGACCGATGCCGGCTTCCGAATCGTCAGCCACGACGGGGTCGCGACTCGCGCTGCCGGGCTGGGCAATCGCGTGCGTCCTCTCGGTCGCGATCGCAGGGTTCGTCTCGTCGAGGGGTTGCGGGGACTGTGACGTTTGCGCCTCCTCGCTGATCGGCGTTGCGTGCGTCTCCGCGCAAGCGCAGGAGCCGACTGGGGACGCTACCTGGTTCGAAGGGGCCCGACTCATCGACGGCAACGGCGGCGCGCCGTTCGAAGACTCGGCGTTTCTCGTAGAGGACGGGGTCTTCGCCTGGGTCGGCGGGCAGGGCGAGAGGGAGGCTCCCGAGGGGGCCGCGCGGGTGGATCTGTCCGGAAAGACCGTAATCCCGGCGCTGATCGACGCGCATCAGCACATCGGGCTGACCGATGTGAGGGACGGAACGCACAGCAAGGACAACTACACCCTGGCCAACCTCGTCGAGCATCTGGAGCGGTCCGCCTACCACGGCGTCGCGGCCACGATGAGCCTGGGGCTGGAGTTCGACGAGGCGCTTGCCTTCGAGCTGCGGAACGAAGTGCTCCCCGACGCAGCGCGCTTCCTGACGTCCGGTCGGGGCATAGAGGCCACGCCGACGGCCGGTCCGCAGCAGGAATACCGGCTGGGCATCCCGCGCGGCGCGCAGACCGAGGCGGAGGGGCGCGCGGCGGTCGCGGAGCTGGACGGTCACGGGGTCGACATCATCAAGATCTGGGTCGACGACCGGGGCGGCACGGTCCCGAAGCTGGGGCCGGAGGTCTACCGGGCGATCATCGACGAGGCGCACGCCCGCGGCATGCGAGTGGCGTCGCATCTCGGCTCGACCAGCGGGCTGGCCGACGCGAAGGACCTGATCCGGGCGGGCATCGACGGCTTCGCGCACACGGTTCGCGATCGCGACATCGACGACGAGTACATGGCGCTGGTCCGGGAGCATCCCGACGTGTGGACCATCCCGAACCTGCCCGGCTCGCCGGTGACGCTCGACGACCTGCCGTGGCTCGGTGAGACGCTGCCGCCGTTCGAGATCGAGAACCTGCGCGCGCAGGCGGAGCAACTCGCGGCGGAGGGGCCGGGCGAGTTGTTCGAGCTGCAGTGCCGGAACCTAGCCCTGCCGGTGCCCCGGATGTCCGGGGCTGGACTGTAGTGAGCAGGAGGTCATCCGAACTCGTCCCGCAGTTCGAAGGCGAAGGCCATGGCAACCAGTTGAGTGTAGCCGTGCCACATCAACTGTGCGCCGGGCGGGTCGCGTTGGCGTCCGAGCCACCCGCCGAGGCGCCCGACCAGACCGACAGCGTCGCCGAGGCGCGCCGGCGGCGGCAGCTTGCGTGAGCGGGCGAAGGTGGCGAGCACGCGCAACTCGCCATCGGAGAACAGCAGGTCGCCCGGCAGGTCGGGCACTTCGCGCCCGAGTTGGACCATCAACTGGATGCGCCACCCGATGACCATCTTGATGGCCATGGCGCGTTCGAGCCGCTCGGCCGTGTGGTGCTGCAACTCCTCGACCTTGCAGCCGGACTTGAGCACGCGGAAGTATTCTTCGATGCGCCAGCGCCGGACGTACCATTGCAGGATGCGCGTGGCGTCGTCGGCGCTGCTCACACGCAAAGTGGTCAGCAGGAACCACTCCAGCGGCTCGGCCGCGGGCGGCGGTTGTTCCTCGCGCACGTGGACGACCCACAGTGCGACCGGCTCGTCGCCGGGGCAGGGCAGCGGCACCTGCTGGTAGCGCAGCGTCACGTCGGCGACCCGCTCCGCCCGGCGGTCCTTGCGGGCCTGTTTGCTGGCCTTCACGCGCGCGCTCAGCCGCTGCACCTCGACCTTGGCGGCGCCTCGGGCCGGCGCGTTGCGCACCGTATCGAACAGACGGCGTGAGACCGTCTGCCCGGCGGGCGTCTTTTCCCTGCCGAGGACGCGGTCGGCCTTGGCGCGGACCAGCAGGTCGACCTGCGGGGCAGCCGCGCGGTGTTCGACGAACAGGTCGAGGAAATCGGCCTCGCGGTCCATCACGCACACCACGCGGGTCTGGGACAATTGCTCGGCTGCCTGCGCGCAGTCGCGCAGCCCCTCGATCCAACGGAACGCCTTGCGCTTCTCGCGCGGCTTTGGGGTCGGCTCGCCTTCCGCCTCGGAGTTGGGGGACGCGGGCGCGTCGAAGGCGGCCCGCAGCACACCCAACGCCACCCCGTCGGGATTGACGGCCAAGGTCGTGTGCAACTCCAGGCCGCGCGCCACCGCCCCGGTCTGGTTCGAGCCGATGGCCCCCAGCCCTTGCGTCTGCCCGCGCCGGGTGAAGTTCAACCGGGTGCCGTCCTGGATGCACAGCACCGTGTCGTGCGCCTGCATCCGGCGCAGCGTCTGCTCGCGATGCGGCGCGAGGATGTTGTCGACCGTCACCGCACTGTCGGCGGGCTGGTCGATCAGCCGGTAATGGCCCTTGACCATCGCGCGGGCGCCGTGGGCGGCGCCGGTGATGGCGCGCATCGGAGACTCTGCCATTTGCTGCGCGCTCTGTACCAGCCGCGCGCTCAGACGCGCGTCGCCCAAACGCGCCCCGCCGAACTCGTGGTCCGCCCAGACCGCGGCGTCGAGACCGTCGCCAACCGCCAGCGGCGCCACGACCGGTGCAGGCACCGCGAGGCGGGTGCGCCCCGCCGGCTCCAAGGCATACATATACACCGCCTTGCGCGTTTCCGGCGCCGCGTGCCGGCGGTCCTGGCGACCGCGACCGCAGGTCTCACCCACCCGAACCCAGTTGGCCGCGCGCACGCTCGCCCCCGTCTGTTCGGTCTCGTCGACGAACGTCTCCAGCAGCCAGGGGCGATAGCCATACAGACCCTCGCAGTCGTCGCCGACTGCCCGGACGACCCGGCCCAGCACGTGCGAGGCCAGGTTGCGACACACAATGCCGGGGCGCACCAGCAGCCGGCACAGTCCCAACACCCGGTGCAGGTGCGCGCGCCGGCCCGTGTCGTCCCACCCGACCCAGGCGTCGCGGGACCGCAGCCGCCGCGCACTCGCCGCGAACCCGACGCCGCCCAGCCAACCATGCGCCGAACCCACCAGATACCGCAGTTGCGGGCCGACGAACGGACCGGCGCCGCGCGGGTGCTCGTACGCCATCAGCGTGTTCCAGACTTGGCGCTGCGCGTCGGTCTCAACCAGCGCCAGGGTCAGACCCACAACCTTGCCGACCGTGCCCGGCACGTCCACCGCCGGCGCCATCGGGTGCGGAAACACCCGCGCCCGGCCCCCAACGCCGCGAGCCGCCTGACTCGCAGGCAGCGAGACGTGGCCGGCCGCCTGCAGGTCGGCCAACGCCCGGCAGCAGCTCGCGCGCTGCCACCGGCCCCGCCCGTCGCGGAAATCGAACGCTTCACAGACGCGATCGGCGACCTGACCGAGGCTGCCGACACCCTGCGAAACCGCCTCGTCCAGCACGTCGCGCAGGCGGGCGAGGTTGTCCCGTAGAATACGTGAGACCTGATTCTGAATCTCCATGCCGGCCACCGTAGCGAAGTGGCTGCATGAAGTCCAGCGAAAAGTTTTGGGGCAAGGGCAGACCTAGCCCTACCCTGTACCCACATTATTCGTTCTGGACAACTCCAGCACGCTCCCGCCGTCCAATGCGGTAGCCGATGGTTGCGATGGACATTCGTTCGTAACCGCGCCACATGATCTGGTGTCCGGGGGGCGGGTCGTGCGTTCGGTTCTGGTAGCCGCCGAGGATGGCGAGCAGGAGGACTGCGGCGGCGAGATGGTCAGGGGGGCGGCAGGCCGAGTTCTTCGGCATAGTCGGTCAGGAAACGCAACTCGATGTCGGTGAACAGCAACTGGGCGTCGCACCCCGGCACGTCACGTCCGAGCAGGGTCATCACCATCAGGCGCCAGGCGATCACGGTATTGATGGTGACCGCGCGTTGGAGCCGGTCGGCGGTGTGGAACGCGAGATGTTCGACTCGGCATCCGGACTTGAGCACCCGGAACAGGTCTTCGATGCGCCAGCGCCGCAGGTAGTAGCCGATGACCGCGACCGCGGTTTCGGTGCTGTCGACGTCGAGACTGGTGAGCAGGAACCACTCGACCGCCGGCTCGCCGGGCGGCGGCGCGGTTTCGCGCACATGGACCGTGGACAGCGCCACCGGTTCGGCGCCGGCGATGGTCGGCGGCGCCACCACTTGGCGATGGCGCACCTCGGCCCGCGCCACCCGCCCGGTGCGCGCCGGGCGGGCCTGCCTGCCGCTGGATTTGCGGCGCGCGCTCAGGCGGTCGATCTCGATCTCGACGTGCCCGTCGGCGGCGCCGGCGCGCATGGCGGCGAACAGCTTCGGGGCGCCCTTGGCGAGACAGCGGTCATGGTGGGCGCGCACCAGCACTTCCACCCGGTTCAGACGGCGCTGCTCGTCGAACACCGCGAAGCAATCCGCCTCCCGGTCCATGACGCTGAGCACTCGGGTCTTGCGGCTCAACGCCGCCGCCGCCCGGTCGATGTCGCGCAGGCCGTCGACCCAGCGCCGCGTCTTGGGGGCCGTCTCCTGCGCCGCCGCCGGCGGCGGCTCGTCCGCCGGGCGCGCCGCGCCGCCCGGCGGCGCCTCGAAACCGCAGCGCAGCACGCCCAGCGGCAGACCCGCGCCATTGACCGCCAGGGTCAGATGCAGATGCAGGCCGAGCGTCTTCGAGGCCGTCTGGTTGCGCCCGATGATGCCCAGCCCCTCGCAGTGCGGGCGCGTCGCAAAATTCAGATCCGTCCCGTCCTGGATGCACAGCACCGTGTCCTGGCCGCGCATCCGCTGCAGCGTGCGCGCCCGGTGGGGCGCGAGAATGTTCCCGGGCGTGACCGCCGACGACACCGGCTGGTCGATGAGCCGGTAGTAGCCCTTCACCGCCGCGCGGTCGTGGGACGCGTTGGCGGTGACCGCCTCTCCGGGCAACGACGCCAGCAGCCCCGCGCTCTTGACCAGACGCGCCGACAACCGCTGATCGCCCAACGGCGCCCCTCCAAACTCGTTCACCGTCCAGGCGGCGCTGTCGAGACCGTCAGCCGGCGCCAGCGCCGGCGCCGCGTCGACCCGCGCCACCCCCAACCGCCGCCGCCAGTGCGGCTCCAACTCATACATATATACCGACTTGACCGGACGAGCCCGCGCGTGGTCGCGGTCCTGGCGCCCGCGACCGGCCGTGTGCCCGACCCACACGAAGTTGGCCGCCTTGAAGCTGGCGCCGTCATGCGCGGGGCCGACGAAGGTCTCCACCAGCCACGGACGATACCGGTAGCGGGCTTCGAAATCCGCTGGCAGACGCGCCAGCACCTGGCCCAGCACCTGGCTGGCCAGGTTGCGGCATTGCACGCCGGGGCGGATCAGGAACCGGCTCAGGCACAGCACCCGGTGCAGATGCGCTTGGCGTTGCTCATCGCTCCATCCCATCCACGCCTCGCGCGCCCGCAAATGCAACGCCGACGCCGAAAACCCGACCGCGCCGAGCACCCCGTGCGCCGAGACCACCAGATAGCGCACTTGGCAGCCCGCAAAGGTCGTCGTCCCCTGCGGATGCTCGAAGTGCAGCAAGGTATTCCACACCCGGCGCTGCCGGCCTTGCTCTACCCGCTCCAGCGACAACCCCGCGACCGCCTCCACCGTACCCGGCACCGCCGTGGCCGCCGCCACCGGCGCGTCGAAACGCTGCGGAGTGGGCGCGCCCCCGCCACCCCGCGACGCCGGCAACGCAATCCGCCCCGCCTTGTGCAGCGTGTTGAGCGCTTTGAGACAACCCGCGAGTTGGGCCGACCCGCGCGCATCCACAAACCCGAACTCCGCGCACACCCGCCGCCCCACCGCCGCCCGGTTGTTCAGCGCCTCCTGCGCCACAATTCGCTCGAGGCGAGCTTGCGACTCAGGCGCACGAAGGGTCTGTAGTATCTGGTTCTGGTGCTCCATGCCGTGACGCTACACGGCGGAAGCTTATTTGTCCAGCCCTGAATGTGGGGGCAGGGTAGACCTAGCCCGCAACCGCGAGGCGGGAATGATCATCGGCATGGGGACCGACTCGGGCGTCAGCGTCGCCTGGACCACGCACACCGAGATGCGCGACATGGCGGGTTGCGGCCTCACGCCGATGGAGGCGATCGAGTCCGCGACGCGGATCAACGCGGAGATCCTGGGCCTGGACGACCTCGGCACGGTGACCGAAGGCAAGAGCGCGTCGTTCGTGGTGCTCGAGGCCAGTCCGCTCGACGACGTCGAGAACACGCGGCAGATCGATAGCGTTTACCTGCGCGGCGAGGCGGTGAACCGGGAGGCCCTGCGGGCGAAGTTCATGGACGGCGTGCGCTAGTGCTGCGCCATGATTAAACGTTCGGGTGTGCGGTGCTGTGATTCGTCGATGATTGCGCGCTGCAACCCATGTCCGTGTCCGAAGATTATGACGTGGCGGACCACTAGGAGTCTGCGCCGTAGAACGGGGCAGACTCCCAGCGAGGGCTGGTTGGGCGGAGAGCGGCGCCGGCGACGGTTTCCGGGCGGGTGTCGAACACGCGCCGGAATCACGTGCGGGCGCGACGGTTTCGGTCGTGCGACCGATGCAGTTCGACTCCTGGGACGCCGTTGCGGTACGCTGGCGAGACCATGCTCAGGACGATCGAAGGCGTCTATCGTGACGGCAGAGTCGAGTTGTGCGAGGTCCCCGGACGCGTCGCTGAGGACACGCGAGTGATCGTCACCTTCCTCGATAACCGGCAGGTCGACCTGCGCGCGCGCGGGATCGACGAGGAGCAGGCGGGACGGCTCCGGACGCAACTGAAGGCTTTTGCCGACGAGTGGAACAGCCCGGAGATGGCGAGCTACGACGACTACGATGCCGCCAAGGATGCCTTGTGAGCGCGGTGACGTGGTATTGGTGCTGTTTCCGAACTCGGACCTGCGCACCGCCAAGACGCGTCCGGCTCTCGTCGTTCAGGCTGACGGGCTCGAGACCGGACTACGCCAGGTCATCGTCGCGATGATCACCAGCCGGTCGTTTCGGGCCGGCCATCCGAGTCGGGTCTTCGTCAGGCAGTCGAGCCCTGCGGGCCGGCAATCAGGGCTGTTGGGAGACTCCGTCGTAATGACGGACAATCTGGCGACGATTGCCGAGGCGGCTCTCGATCGCGTGATTGGTTTCCTTCCGATGGATGATGTCGATGTCGCTCTTCGCCACACACTGAATCTGTAGACGATCGCCCGATGATATGCCATGCCCGAGTCTGATCGAAACGGCCGTCGCGGTAAGGCAGCATCGTAAGCTGCTCGACGACCGGCCGATGTTCTGTGCGCTCGGACCGCCTGAAGCCTTCAGCGACGAGCTCGCCACCGAGCGTGACTTCCAGCGGTTGTGCAACGGTCTGGATCCGGCGCTGACCGGCCCCAGGGCCGCCGCCGTCCGGTGGCGCATCGTCAGTAGCTGCGCGGGTTGGGAAACGCGGCCGACCACCGAGGAGTTCTACGAGGCCGTACGGGCCGGCGACCCGACGCGGCGCCAGAGGGCGATCGTCCTGATGTGGGCTACCGAGGCCACGCTGTGGGAAATCATCGAGGCATGGGCGCAACGCGCGTACACGATCCGCCAGCTCGTACGCGCCATGCACCTGGCGCACTTCGATTATCCCGACCGGATACGGGAGATCAACCAGTGGGCGGAGGTGGGACGCTACAACGGTCGGGAGATATGGAACGCCTGACGCTGGTCGAACCGGCAGCCAGTCTCTGGCGTATGGCCGGGCCCACCATCGAGAAGGCGTTGGAAGAACTCCAGGACGGCCCGCACGAATGGCGTTTCGGGGGCGGAACGATATTGGCCACACGCTGGGGACACCGGCTGAGCTTCGATATCGACCTGACGGTGACAGGGAACGCCGACCTGCGGGAACTCGCGCCCGAATGCAACGAAGGGTTCGACACCGCGATAAGACACCTCGGCGGTGAGCCGAGGCATGCGCCCGGCAGCTTGAAGATCGACTTCGAGACGGGAAGTATCGAGATCTGCAGGCTCGATCCCACGCCCGCGAGCGGCGAGACGCGGTTCGCCATAGAGGGACGCGAGGAGACGGTTCTCAGGGGCGCATTCCCGATTTCCCGGAACAGTGTGTAGGCAAAGATGGCCTGTGAGGCTGGGGGAGGTTGAGCCGGTCTTCGGACAGACGGGGAGGGTGGTACTGGACATTACGGCTCGGACTGCCCATGATGGTGCGTTGAAATGGACAAGAGCGCCATCGACACCCCGAGCCGCGAGATCGATCTTGGCAACATTCCCGTCCACCTGCGCACTGCCCTCCGGCGGGCGCTGGAGTTTGAGGCGCGTGCTCCAGCGCCCAGGTCGGCAGAGGAAGCGGAGCAGTGCGAAGAGCAGCTGCGGGCCATCGCGGACGAGTTCTTCGGCGCCCTCCTCACCCCCGTGCTGCAACGCGCGGTGTGCTCCGCCGCGGTTGGCGACGCGGCGAGCGCCCTCGTGCGCCACCTGCCCCGGCGGATGCGGAGCGACGGCCTGGAGACCGTCAACGTTCGCACCTCCCGGGGCACGACGGTGCCGGTCACGACGCCGTACTACCGCGAGAAACACGCCCGTCGGGCGAAGCGGAGGCCGGGACTCTACCCTGGACTCTACCCCGCCTCGGTGGTGCTGGGCATCTACGACCGGTGCACGCCGAAGCTGGCCTCGGATGCAAGCCGCGCGGTCGCCATGCTCAGCTCGCTGGCTGAAGCGCAGGCGCAGCTCCGCTCCGACGGCATCGCCCTGGATATCAAGACCCTCCGCTCGACCGCCTATCGCTACGCTGCGCGGGCCCGAGCGGCCCAGCAGAGCGCGGCGTGCGGCCTGCTGGACCGCGTGACCGGGAAGCGGGTGGTCGTCTCCCTCGACGGGGGCCGCGTCCGCGTGAGGCGCAAGAAGCGTGGCCCCAAGACGAAGAAGGGGCGCAACCGATTCCATACCGACTGGAAGGAACCGAAGCTCCTCATCCTGTACGTCGTCGGCGACGACGGGCGACCGTCTCAGACGGGGGCCCCGATCATCGACGGCACGCTCCGGGGACCGGAGGCGGTCTTCGCCCTGCTGTTGTCGTACGCGCGGCAGATCGGCCTCAACGCCGCTGACAAGGTGCTCTTCATCGCCGACGGCGCGCCCTGGATCTGGCGACGCCTCCAGCGCCTCATCGCCGCGCTCGGGCTCTCGCCGACACAGGTGCTGGGGCTGATCGACTTCTATCATGCCGCAAAGCAACTCTCCGACGCGGTCAAGCTGCGCCGCTGGAGCGCGACGCAACGCACCCGCTGGCTCAACCGCACGCGGGGGCTGCTCAAGCGAGCACGGGTGGACGAGGTGATCACGGCCCTGCGGGAGCTGTGCCGCGGGCGCACGGCCGGCAAGATCCGCACGCACCTCAACTACTTCCTGAAGAACCGTCATCGTTTCGCCTACACCACAATGGTCGGGCTCGGGCTTCCGCGGGGCAGCGGTGCCGTCGAAAGCGCCATCCGTCGCGTCATCAATCTCCGCATCAAGGGCGCCTCCATCTATTGGCTACCGGAGAGCGTCGACGCGATTCTTCTCCTGCGGTCTTTCTATAAGTCCGGCAGATGGAACTGTTTGCAGCGGATGGCCATGACGCCGGTGGGTGTGAGCGCGTGACCGGGAAATCGGGAATGCGCCCGTTCTCAGCACGACACAGATTCTCTGCGGCAAGCTCGAACGCGCTCTGCGGAGCCCCGTACGCGACGTCTTCGATTTCATCACGGCGGCGGAGGCGGATCCGGACGCTCTGGCGGCAGCGGCGAACTCTCTGTACGAAGGGCATGCCAAGGCGGTCGCTGCGCACTGGGAAAGGAACGACAGGAGATTCGAGGACGAGGCCACGAAGGACCTGCAGGGTATCCCTGCACGCTTCCGGCGTGACGTTCCAACCTTGGGCACGCAGGCGGGGAACGCGTTGCTCGGTGCGCTCTACAAGCGACTCGTGATTCACACGGAGCACGGCAGGGCATTCGCACGTACGGAGACCGCAAGTGGAACCCGGGGAACGATCTCCATCGACCCGGACAACGTCGATCGAGACTTCGAGGCGAACGCGCTGAACGACCACCTGCGACGCAACTGGTTCAAGCCGGAAAAGGCGCGCAGGCACATACCGCAGGTGTGCAAGGAAGGTACGGAGCGGCGCGTGTTGTGGGACAGCGACAAGGCGCTTTACGGGCGGTATCCCTCGGACGGGGCACCAGCGGCGGGCGGCAACCGGGGCGGCGGCGAGTGAACTCCGAATCAACGACAGGTCGGGCAATCGCCGGCGGATGTCCCCGCGAAAGGAGACACCCGCCAGCCACTATCCGACTGCGTTGACGAGCCGGGGGGTGCGGGCGTTGCTCCTTACCGGCTCCACGGCGGCACGATTTCGTTCGTCCGCGCGTAAGCGATGAGCTGGCCGAGATGCTCGTGCATGTCGCCGGCCACGAACAACATCAGCTCCGGTGAGGACCGCTCCCGCCCGAACAGCGAGCGCGAGCCGACGAGAGTTGCCGGGTCGATGGCCTCGATCGTCTCCTGCGCGTAGGCGAAGCCCCTGGTCAGGTGGTCGATGACCGCGGCCTTGTCGGTGATCTCCGCCAGTCCCTGCGATTCGTCGCGGCTCATCGCGGTCGGGGCGCCGAGCGCCATCGGCGCGAAGCCGTATCCCTCGCTGGCAATCAGCATCAGCACTTCCGAGACCGAGCGGACGCCGTCCATCGGGCGCCAAGTGTAGAGATCCTGCGGGAACGCGTCGGCGAGGCCGAGGAACTTTCCGCGCATCACCTCCATGTCGGCGAGGTACGCGGCCTTCACCGCGGCGGCCGATTCCGGGGTCAGGTCCTGTGCATGGGCGGCCGGCGTGCCGGCCAGCAGGAGGGCGGCCAGGGCCGCAATCAGGACAGAGCGTCCGCGACGGGTCGTAGAGCAGTGGATCATCACGAGTGTCTCCTTTCGGTTCCGCAAGACTGTCGGCGGCGAGCGCACGTTTCACGTCCGGGTGCGACGCCACCGCATGAGGTGCGCCGATCCTACGCCATCCGGCCTCGACTAGAATCCTGGCTGTCCGGCGAGTCACCAAGGAGGTCTCCATGGAAGGCATCATTTCCGATCTCTTGAGCCGCTTCGAGCAGGGCCGCGTCTCCCGGCGGGAACTGGTGAAGGGGCTGGCGCTGCTGGCGACGGCCGGGGGCGGCTCGGCCGCGGCGGCGGCGCGTCAGCAGACGCCGTTCACCGCCAGCCGGATCGACCACATCAGCATTCAGGTGACGGACCTGCCACGCTCGATCGCCTTCTACCGGGAGGTCTTCGGCCTGTCGATCCTGAACGAGGATGAGGACAACGAGATCGTCCGCATGGGCACCAGCAGCATCCTGGTCTCCCTCCACCGCAAGCCGCCCACCGGCATCGTCGACCACTACGCGATCGCCGTCGACGGGTTCGATCGCGAGTCGGCGACCCGGGCGCTCCAGCAGCGGGGGCTGACCCCGGACCAGAACCTGGACTACGGGTTCCATGTGCGGGACCCGGAGGGAATACCGGTTCAGATCGTCGGGTCGTAGAGCGAACCGGTCGAGACCAGCTCGGCAGCAGGTCGGGAATGGCTTGCGCGTGGTCGGGTCCTGATTCATGATGCGGAAACCCGGATGGAGCCCCGGTAGGCCGGTAGCAGGGAGGGGAGAGATGACCCATCGATACCTCGCGGCGGCGTTTGCTGTGACGGCGGTCGTGTTGCTGGCGCCGGCGGGCGTCGGAGGCCAGACGCAGGCGGACGGGACGAGCAGTGGGGCGGCACCCCGCACCGCCTGGGGCGACCCGGACCTGCAGGGACGCTGGACGAACACCACGACGACCCCTTTGCAACGGCCCGACGACCTGGCGGGACGGGATCTCCTGTCGGAAGAAGAACGAGCGGCCCTCGATGAGGCGGGTGACGTGGCCCGCGAGCAGCGCGGCATCGCGTCGGGAACGGGGGAAACCGGGTCGTACAACAACTTCTGGGTCGAGCGGGGAGTCCGGATGGCGCGCACGTCGCTCATCGTCGACCCGCCGGATGGCAGGCTGCCTCCGCTTACACCTGCGGAAGCGGAGCGTCGGGCGGCGCGCGAGAGCTATCGAACGCGGGAACCGGCCGGACCGGAGGACCGCAACCTGTACGAGCGGTGCATCTCCCGCGGGATGCCGGGTTCGATGATGCCCGGCTTCTACAACCACAACTACCAGATAGTTGTGGTTGTTGGTTCTGCACGGCTAAAATGTCCCGGTTTACTTGAATAATTCCATCGCGTAGGACGCTTTGACAGCCTAAGTGACATCCTATGTCCCCGATCGGTCGTACAAGGGGGGGCGGTGCCGGACACGCGTCCGATCCGGTCCCCAATCCGTAGAGACGTTGCAGCCCGCCACGGCGCTGCCGACAGAAAAACCGGCCGCCCGACGTCGATTCATACGATCGCCGCCAGCAATGGTCTGGCACCGAACATCACGGATCACCCCACGGCCTCGGAGTCACCCGGCCGGATGTTCCCCTCTGCCTCCCATCGCCCTGCAGGAGAGCCGCGGCAACGATCGTGCCGATGACGATCCGCTTGGCCTTCACCATCGTCCAACACCAAGACGGCGCTCCAGGGTCAGCGACGCATCGCTGAAACGGCGCTCCAGCCGTAAGAGCATGGTCGCCGGGAACCCGGTGGCATGACACCACCAGCATCTCGCTCGTCATATGGGCCGTTGTGGGACGCAGGGCGGGAACGCCCAGGATCGGTCACCGCCGCCGGGGCATCCGGGATGGACGACGTCGCCGGGGGGATGGCGGCGGTGGTTCGCGAATCGGGAAGGTTCGGCCAGGCGTTCCTTCAGATAGCGGCCGGTATGGCTGGTCGCGTGGTGGGCGGCGATGGTCTCCGGTGTGCCCTCGGCGACGATGGCGCCGCCGTCCTTCCCACCTTCGGGTCCCAGGTCCACGATCCAGTCGGCGGCGGCCATGACATTGAGGTTGTGCTCAATGACGACCACCGTGTTGCCGCACCGCGATGAGCCGGTCGACGATGCCGAGCAGGCGGTCGATGTCGGCCGGGTGGAGGCCGGTGGTCGGTTACGTTGCTGCTCCGCGTCAGCTCGGAGGCCAGCTTGAGGCGCTGCGCTTCGCCGCCCGAGAGGGTCGACAGCGACTGGCCGAGGCGCAGATACCCGACGCCCACGTCGACCAGGAGCTGCAGGCCGTTCCCCGATGCCGGCGCTTCGTTTGCGCGGACTCTCGACTGACGCGAATGAAGCCGACGACGTCGGCGACGGTCATCTCCAGCACGTCATGGATGGAGCGGCCGTGGTAGGTCATCTTCGGCACGTCGTCCCGGTACCGCCTGCCTTCACAGACCTTGCAGTCCAGGCGCACGTCGTCGAGGAACGACAGCTCGACCTCCAGGAAGCCCCGACGTCTGCATTCCGGGTAGGAACCCTTGGCGTTGAAGCTGAAGTGCGCGGGCGACACCTGGTTGGCGGGTGGCGAACGCCCGCCGGATGGCGTCGAACATGCCGACGTATGTCGCCGGATTGGAACGGGACGAACGCCCTACGGGGCGTTGATCGACGACGACCACCTCGCCGCCTCTGCCGCTACCTGCCGGTCGGCACCGGAGGGTGTCGATGAGAGCTCTGCGGCCAGCGAGCTCTTGCCCGACCCGGCGACGCCGGTGAAGCACGTCAGCACGCCTTTCGGTATCCGGACGGTGAGGTTGCGCAGGTTGTTGGACATTGCGTTCTCGATGCGTAAACGCGTCGTCGAAGGTCCGGCGACCGCGGGTCGGTGAGGCGACCCGGTCGTTGAACGCGCGACGTCGTGGTGTCGGCGCGCAGCAGGTCGTCGAAACTGCCGCCGAAGACCACTTCGCCGCCGGTGTCGCCGGCGCGCGGGCAGATGTCGACGATCCAGTCCGCCGCGCGGATGACCGCCGGGTCGTGCTCGACGACGAGCACCGAGTTGCCGTGGTCGCGCAGGCGGCGGAGCATGGCGATGAGGTGATCGATGTCCGGAGGATGGAGCCCCACGGTCGGCTCGTCCAGGATGTAGATGAGATCGACGAGATCGCAGTCGAGCTGCCGGGCCATCTTCACACGCTGGCTCTCGCCGCCGGACAGCGTCGGCACGCCACGGTTGAGCGACAGGTACCCGACGCCGATGTCGATCAGGTGCCGGAGCGTCCCGCGCATCCGGACGACTAGCGTCACGACGACGTCGCGGATCGGTTCGTACTCGTCCCGCGCGACGAGATCCTCGAGCACGCGGTCCAGCTCCGTCAGCTCGCACTCCACCAGCCGGCCGATGGTCCAGCCGCCCGCCAGCTCCACCGCACGCGCCCCAGCGTTGAGCCGAACGCCGCCGCAGTCGAGGCACGCCCGCTCCGTGAACAGCCGCCGATACGCCTTCTCGCCGGTGCGCGGTATCTGGTCCTCGTCCTTGTCGACGTGCAGCCGCCACAGCAGGCGTTCCCGCTCGGCCGCCGTGAACCGGCCTTATTGGCAATAGTTTGCGCCGAATTCAGCGCCCGAGCGCGACCCCCGCTCGGTACATTTCCGGCAAAGCCGGAAGGCTCGAAAGGAGGAGCGAACATGACGATGGCAGGCATGGGCGAGGCGAAGACCCGTGGCGAGCCCGATCCGTACTCGGATGGTCACGACATCAGGATGCCGGTGGGCCTGGTACGACTGAGCGACCCGAACGTCGGGGCGACGCCCCCTGAAGGACCGGAGCCCATCGCACGGCTGCTTGCGAACGCAGGCCGGGTCACCCTGTTTCACGCCCGCGAGAAGACCGGCAAGAGCACTTTGCTCCGGGCGGCGGTCGCCGCCGTCACGCGCGGCCAGCCCTTCCTCGACAGACCCACGGTCTGCGGCCACGTGCTCTGGGTCGGCGAGGAGCCGGTCGAAGACCTCAAGGGAAAGCTCCAGCAATTGGACGCGGATCTCGATCGGGTTCTCTTCATACGCGAACTACAGCCCGAGCCCGAGCACAACGCCTCGCTCCGCAAGCTCCTGCAGTTGTTACGCCCAGTATGGGTCATCATCGACACGTGGCAACACTATTTGTGGCGTCATCGGGTCAAGGACACTGCCGGCCCCGGCACCCAGGGCGCGTTGCTCAGTGAGGTCGTCGACCTCGCGCGTGAATCCGCGGCGGCCGTCACGGTTTCCCATCACAACATCAAAAACAAGAGGAACGAGTACCGGGACTCGTCCGCTCTCGGCGCGGCGGTTGACATGATCGTCTCTTTCAGCTGCGCCAAAACCGACAGAGTTCGACGCCTCAAGCCATCGGGGCGATGGAACGAATACCCGCTCGACATCCGTTTGCAGGACGACGACCTCAGTTACGACGTGACCCAGCTTCCCGATGAAACGGATGGGTCGAGTCGCCAGGTCCCATCGGTGCCGATCGGCGATCGCGTCCTGCTGCACCTGCTGCAGTGCGCTTCTGAGCCCGGGCCGTCAAGAACAACATTGTCTACCCAGCTCGGACTGAAGGGTCGACGGTACAAGGACTTTCGCGCTGCAATCGATGAACTGACCGCCAATGGAGTCATTGCCCTCGAGCAGCGGCCGGATACAACGACCGCCCGGGACCGCGGCTACCTGCTTACGCCAGAGGGACGTGCTCGAGCTGAGTCCCTGCGGGAACGCGCGAGTTCAGCGCCTTCTGAGGCGACTGCCGTGGCGGCGCCGCGGGAGGGCGGTGTGGAAGCCGAGCGGGCCTCGGTTTCCACGCTCGCGGTCACCAGCCCCACCGGAAACGGAGACGCGCCCTCGATGCCCTCGGAGGCAACAGGTAACGAAACCCGGTAGCCGGAAACTGCTGACGGCGATGAACCGCCCCGACCCTCTGGGGCAGGCCTGCGGCCTCGCGGATCTACCGCGCGTCCACGAAGCACACTCCGGGCTGATGGCAGCCCCGGGAGAGACGGGACTATCCGCCGGTTGCGTCGAACAGACGGGAGCGATTGGCCAACGACATCACGCAACAACTCTACGTGCGTCCAGCCCAAAGGACGCGTCGGAGCGGAATCGTGCCGGAACACCGCGATTCCAACGTCTCAAGAAATCGGATTTCCGTTTCCCGGTTTCCGCCCCCCCAAGGACCAGCGGATACGGAAACGCACTTCCTGCCGCGGAGTGCCACTTGTAACCCTCCCGCTCGGCGACCTCAACATCGTGTTCTGCTCGTACAGCGAAAAAACTGTGCCAGTCGCCGGGGTCGGCGCGTCGCGCTTCTCCGTGGTCGTAGGTCCTCTCGGGTGGCCTCCGCCCAGCATCCGATGCCGCTGACGGTCGCGAGTCGGCACATCGCGTCGACCGTCGGCCCTCCAGGACCGGAACATCCCCCCCGGGGCCTGGAGTACCGATACCGAGAGCCTCAGCCCCGACGAGCGCCCGTACGCTCGGGTCGTCCAGTCGTACGAGTGTGTGCGGCAGCATCTGGACATTGTCGGCGGCGGCCGCGATCGGCGCCAAGGCGCTCGTGTCAACGAGCCTCGAGAAGTGACGGAAATTGAAGCCAGATCGGTTCAAGACCGCCTGTCAATGGTCACTGAGGAAATCGCAGGTGAGTCCGCGAAGCGCGGCGGCGAGCCCCGGGAGGGGGTCCGGGGGAGGGGACGAAAGCGCTAACCCGACTTCCGCAACTCGGCGTTGAAAACTCTCAAGAAGCCTGATTTTACTGGGTTGTTCCCCCAAAGGTCGGCACTACACGACGCTGCGCGGAGGGCGTGGTGGGACGTGGTGTCAGGTGGTGAGGCGTGGCGCGGGCTGTGTCGGCAGTTGCAGATTGAGTTGGTGCAGCAGCAGAGCGTGCTCCGCATTCGGCCGGGTATGGCGCGGCAGGACGAGATGCCGGCCATCGGTCGTCGGCAGATGCACATCGACCATCTGGAGGGTGGCGAACGTCTCCAGGATGGCGCGCGGGGTCAGGCCGGGGGCGTGCGGCCGAGCCAGGTTCTTCAGGGTGACGTGCAGGCAATAGGCGATGAACGAGACGAAGAGGTGCGCCTCGATCCGGGCTTCGCGCTGATGGAAGACCGGGCGGATCGCGAGGTCGTGCTTGAGGTCCTTGAAGGCCTGTTCGATCTCGGTGAGCTGCATATAGTAGTGCCAGAGCGTCGCGGGGTCTTCGTCGGTCAGGTTCGAGCGCAACAGGTAGCGGCCCTCCCGGCGGCGAGCCTGGTGGAGCCGGTCACGCCGCAGGCGGACGGTGAAGGTCTCCGGGGTGACCGCCTCGCCGGGGGCGGGCACGCCGATGTCGACCAACGCCCAGGCCCGGCCAGCGGCCTGCTTGGCGGCGCCGAGCTTGAGCAGCAACTGATCCCGGGTATTGGCTTGCTGCTGTAACTCGCCGAGCCGCTGCCACAGGGTCTTCAGCCGCCGCCGCCGCATGCCGCGTTCCTTTAGCTGCCGCTGGGCACTCCGCACCAGGATGTAGAGTTCCCCCTCCTCGGCGAGGAGCTTGACCGTGACCGACGGCCGCACCGCCTGCCAGGTCTGCGCCAGGAACGCCTGCTCCAGCCGCGTCAGGCGGCCCTTGGGGGTGCCCACCAGGTAGCGCACGGGCGCGTCACCCGCGCGCATGGCCGCCAAGGTTGCTTCGGTGGGGATGCCGCGGTCCATGATCCAGACCCGCTGAGAGCGGCCGTATTGCTGTTCGATCTGTTCCAGGAAGCCGGCCAGCGTGGTCTGATCCGTCGTATTGCCCGGCATCACCTCGTAGGCCAGCGGGAAGCCGTCCGGGGTCACGATCAGCGCGATCACCACCTGCACGCAATCCGACCGCTTGTCCCGGCTGTAGCCGAACCGGCGCTTGTCGTCGAAGGGCGGGTCGCTCTCAAAGTAGGTACTGGTCAGGTCATACAGCAGGACATCGAAGCGGGCATCGAACAGCGTGGTCCACCGCGTGCGCAGAAACGAGAAGAACGCGCGCTTGTGCACCACCAGCTTGTCCAGGCAGCGGTACAGCGTGTCGCTGGTCAGGACCCGGTCGGTCCCCAGCAGATCGCGCAGGGCGCTATGGGCATACCAGTGCCGGTGCAGCCGCCAGTCGCTCCCCGGATCGATGAGCCGGTAGCAGACCTGCACCTTCAACACGTCCAGCCACCGCGTCCCCTGCCGGCTCGGCGGCAAGCGCGGTCCCCAGAACCGGTCCAACTCCAGCCGATCCCACACGGTCAGCGCCAGCCAGCATGCGCCCCATTGGCGGGGATCGCGCACCTGCACGTCCGTGACCCGGATCTGCACCACCTCGCAGTCCAGCGCCGGGGCGGCCCGATCCGCGGGAAACAGCGCCAACTGCCGCGCGCTCGCCGTCTCGTCCAACACCGCAATCGAACGGCACCACGCCGCGCGCTGACTGTCGTTGATCTCCCCGAGGTAGAGCACCTGGCGCTGCACAACCCGGCCGCCGCGGACGCGCACGTTCTCCACCACGCTCCAGTAGCGGTGCTCCTTGCCGTCCTTGCGGCGCATCTTGCAGCGCACGAACATGCGTCGATCGTCCGTGCAGGCGACCCGTCAATCAAGGGGGTAGGTCGGCACTACACGGGGTTCTGGCAGGCCACGAACTCGGAACCCCCCGGTTTCGCTGGCACACCGGGTCGGGCGGGGAGCCAAAATCCGTGATTTTCGTCGGAAACCACGCCGAGTTGCGGAAGTCGGGCTAAGGACGCGCGGGCCTGCCTGCTCTGCGGCCGGGCATGACGTCCCGGAAGTCGGTGTTGGTCATGCCCGGCCGGGGTACTCTCGCGAGACGGAACGGCCGGGTTGGGCCGGACGGTGTGGTCGATGACGACGAACCGGCGAGGGCGTTCCGTCGAGCGACAACTCGAGTGCCGCGGAAGGCTCGTCTGGCGCACGCGTCGACCGTGGGAACGCTCGGTGTCGGTTGTTGCGCCAGGCGCGCCTGGAGGCGGCGCTCTCGCGCGCGCGGACCACGTCCGGATGGGCGTTGACGCTCGGCCGCGCGCGAATCCTCCGCTCCGCTTCGCGACGCCGGGGCACCTGGCGGAACGCTGCGGACGCCTTCGGACGCCAGCGCAACGCCGGCATAACCGCCAGCTCGCCGATGAACGGGTCGTCGTCGGCGCGCGTGCCTGACCGGAGGGAGTTCGGGACGACCGCTGGGCTGGCGAGGTTCCACCGCAGTCGGGTAGCGTTGAAGCGGACTCAAGCGTGGGGGTGAGGGCCCGGGATAGAGCCGGACCCTCGTGACCGCCCCGAGCTCCGACAGACCGAGCCGGTCACCGTTGTTGTGCCACGGCCGGCGCGGCGCTGTCCAGTCGGAGCTTGGCCCGCGCGCTCCGACGCCGTGGACCAGCCGTTACGCCAGAAGACCTGCCGATACTGCAGCCGCCTGTTCGCCATCTGCGTAGCGTGTGATCGCGGCCATGCCTACTGCACGCTGCGCTGCCGGGCGGCCGGCCGTCGCCGGTCGGTGCGGGCTGCCAAGGCGCGACATCAGCAGAGTCCCGAGGGCCGTCTCGACCATCGCGACCAGCAGCGCGCCTACCGCGACCGCCGCCGCCGCGTGATGGATCAGTCTTCCCCCGCAGCGCTGCGATCGACCAGACTCCCCGTCCCTGACGCCGCCCCGGTTCAGCCCCCCGTTGCCACGCGTTGCGTGGTCTGCGGGCGGATGAGCCAATGGCTGGTTCCGATGCGCGAGCCGCACATCGCGGGGACAAGGAGGAAGGATGATCACGCCCGCGCAACGCGCCGAGATCCGGCGCCTGTACTACGCCGAGCACTGGAAGATCGGGACCATCGCGGCCCAGCTCGGCCTCCACCGTGAGACGGTCCGCGCCGCGGTCGAGCGCGAGTCGCCAGGCGTCCCTCCCAGGGTGTGGCGGTCCAGCATCATCGACCCGTATCTGCCGTTCATCCGCGACACCCTGACGCAGTACCCACGGCTGCGCGCGACGCGGATCCACGAGATGGTGCGCCAGCGTGGCTATGCCGGTTCGGTCTTCCCCGTACGCAAACTCGTGCGGCGCCTGCGGCCCGAAACCAGCCGCGCCGTCTACCGCCGGGTCGTCACCCTGGCTGGCGAATCCGCACAGGTCGACTGGGGCTCGTTCGGCAAGGTCCGCATCGGACAAGGCACACGCACCGTCTCCGGATTCGTTATGGTCCTCGGCTACTCGCGGGCGCTGGCCGCGCTGTTCACCCTCGACCAGACGCTGGAGAGCTTCCTGCGGGGGCACGTCGCCGCCTTCGACGCGCTGGGCGGCGCCGCCCGCAACCTGGTCTACGACAATCTGCGCAGCGCCGTGCTCGACCGCCGCGGGGCCGCCGTCCAGTTTCATCCCCGCCTGCTCGAGCTGGCCGGCCACTACCACTTCGCGCCCCGGCCCTGTACGCCGGGGCGGGGAAATGAAAAAGGAAAAGTCGAGAGGAAGATCCAATACCTACGCCACGCCTACTTCGCCGCCCGTCGCTTCCGCGACCTCGACGACATCAACGCCCAGTTCCGACGCTGGCGTGACGAGGTCGCCCACCGGCGGCCGCATCCCGACCAGCCCAACCGCAGTGTCGCCGACGTGTGGGCCGAGGAGAAACCCCGCCTGCTGCCGCTGCCCGCCAATCCCTTCGAGACCGACCTGGTGCGTGCCGTCCGCTCCGGAAAGACGCCCTACGTCCGCTTCGACCGCAATCTCTACTCGATACCTCACACCCACGTCCGCAAGCCGCTGACCCTGGTCGCCTCGGCCACCCGCGTCCGCATCCTCGACGGACAGACCGAGCTGGCCAACCATCACCGCACCTACGACACCGGGCTGACCGTCGAGGACCCCGCCCATCTGGAAGGCCTGCTTGCCGCCACTCGCCAGGCCAACGTCCACACCACCCGCGACCGGCTGCGCGCCGCCGTCCCCGCCACCTCAACGCTCTTCGAGCGCCTTGCCGAGCGAGGAGAGGCCCTGCGACCGCACGCCACCCGGCTGCTCGCCCTGCTCGACGACTACGGACCGCAGGAGCTGGCCGCCGCCGTCGACATTGCCCTCCAACGCGATGCCCTCGGCGCCGGCTCCATCACCCACATCCTCGAAACCCGACGCCGGCAGCGCGGACTCAAACCCCCGCTCCGACTCATGCTGCCCGACCGGCCAGGACTGCGTGACCTCGATGTCCGGCCGCACGACCTGGAGACTTACGATGCCCTCGGACAGAAAAACCCCGACGACGCTGGCGACTGACCTCCGCCGCCTCGGGCTCAACCGCACCGCCGACGAGCTGAACGACATCATCGCTCAGTCCACCCGCAAGCGCTGGAGCGCCACCGTCCTGCTCGAGCACATCGTCGCCGCCGAGCTCGAGGAAAAACAGCGCCGCAGCGTCGAGAGCCGACTCAAGCGCGCCCGACTCGGACGCTTCAAGCCGCTCGCCGACTGGGACTGGGACTGGCCCACCGCGCTGGACCGGCCCGCCCTCGAACGCATCCTCACCCTCGACTTCCTCGCCCGCGGCGACAACGTCGTGATTCTCGGCGCGCAAGGCTTGGGCAAAACCATGCTGGCGAAGAACATCGCCCACCAGGCCATCCTCGCCGGGAACACCGCCCTCTTCACCACCGCCGCCGACCTGCTGCTCGACCTCAACGGACAGGAGACCGCCCGCGCACTCGAACGCCGCCTGCGCCACTACACGCGCCCCGCGCTATTGTGCGTCGACGAACTGGGCTACCTCGCCTACGACGCCCGTGCCGCGGACATGATCTTCCAGCTCGTCAGCCGCCGCTACGAACACCGCTCCCTGCTGATCACCACCAACCTGCCTTTCAAGAACTGGGACACCGTCTTTCCCAACGCCTCGTGCGCCGTCGCCCTGATCGACCGGCTGACCCACCACGTCGAGATCCTTCGCATCGAAGGGAGCAGCTTTCGTCGCCGGGAGGCTGAACTCAGCCAGCAGGAGCGCAACCGCCAGCGTCCGACTCGCGACGAAGACACCGAATGACGCGATCAGCAGGGTCGTCCACAGCCAGTCGACGGCACTTCAGAAATGATCACTTCCTCGAGCTCGCCAACACCCTCGGTGTCGCAGCAGACCTTCAAGATTCTACTCGTGACGTGGTGTTCGAGAGCATGGACGAAGATGCCTGTGGAGCCTGTGGGCGCCGTCTGCGGCGTCCAAGGTGTTGTGGGAAACGCGCCTTCGGCGACCGCTCAGTTGCGCCGAACGCATCGCGGGCGTTTTCCACATCACCGGCAGGATCCACAGGCCGGTCGGACCCGACGTGCCCCGGTCACGCGTGTCGGCGGCGCGATGGTTCTGGGCTTCGCTTCGCCGCGGTAATGGCGTTGCCGTTCTGGTGCTCATGTCGTCTCCTTCGGGCGGTTGTTCGGCGCGTCGTGCGTACGTCGCATCGAGCGGCCCTTCAGCTCGATGCGGTGCGCGTCGTGGAGCAGGCGGTCGCAGATGGCGTCGGCCTGGTTGGGGTCACCGATGACGGCGTGCCAGTCGGTCACCGGCAACTGGCTGGCGATCAGCGTGGAGGCGCGTTCGGCGCGGTCCTCGATCACCTCGGTCAGGTCGCGGCGCTCGGCGTCACGCAACGGCGCGAGCATCCAGTCGTCGATGGCGAGCAGGTCGAGCTTTGCCAGCCGCGCCATCAGCCGCGTGTAGGAACCGTCTCCGCGGCCGACGGCCACCTCGTGCAGCAGGCGCGGCATGCGGACGTAGCGGGCGGTGAAGCCGCGGCGACACGCCCGTTCGACGAAGGCGCAACAGAGAAAACTCTTCCCGATTCCACACGGCCCGGTGACGATCAAGTTGTGGCGCTCGGCGAGCCACGCGCAGGTTCCCAGCGTCAGGACCTGCTGGCGGTTGAGCCGTCGGGCAGGCGTGAAGTCGACGGCCTCGAGCGTCGCCGGATGACGCAGCTTGGCCGTCTGCAGGCGCCGTTGCAGCTTGCGCTGTTCGCGGGCCGTCCACTCGGCGTCGACCAGCAGGCCGAAACGCTCCTCGAAGCCGAGCGTGGCGGCCTCGCCGCTCTGCAGTTGTTGCTGGACGGCGTCGGCCATCGCGCCCAGCTTCATGGCGTTGAGTTTGTCGACGGTCTGTTCGATCAGCATCGGTCCTCCTCCTCGGTCGTGGCCGCGGCGTAGTAGTCGGCGCCGCGGATGTTGGTGTGCGTGGGCGTCGGGGTTGTCTCGGCCGCCGGTTCCAGAGGCAGACGGTCCTGGCCGGCGGCGAGAATGTTCTTGACGGTGCGATAGCGGTAGGAGCCGAGTGCCATCGCGCGAGCGCTCGCCGCGTCGAGCCGGTCGTTCCCGTACTGCTGTCCCAGGCGCATGATCCCCAGGCAGGCTCGATACCCTTGCTCCGGGTGCGGGCGACGCTCGATGATCTGGGCGACGAGCTGTCCGGTCGCCGGTCCGGCCTGCTCGGCCCAACGGATCAGCCGCGACGGCGTCCACTCGGCATGCGCGCGGTGGGCGCTCGGCATGTGCTCGCGATGGGTGGACGGCTGTCCGTCGTAGCGCCGCCGGTGCGACGTCAGTCGCTTGCCGCGATAGAAGATCTCGACCGTGTTCGTGGTGTAGCGGACCTCGACCTGCTCGCGGACCAGCTGGAACGGCACGCTATAGACGTGGCGCTCGACCTCGACGTGGTAGTCGATGTTGGCGCGGCACAGCTTCCAGTGCGCCAGGACGTAGCGCGCGGTCGGCAGGGACCGGAGCGCCGGCCGGTCGACCTGCTCGTAGAGGGCGCGGCGGCTGACGCCCAGCTTCTTCATCGGCCGGTCGTTGAGCTCGTCGAGCAGGACGCGGATCGCGGCGTTCAACGGGCCGAGCTCGAAGAAGGTCTGGTCGCGGAGGCGGGCGAGTATCCACCGCTGTGCGATGAGTACACAATTCTCCACAGCAGCCTTATCCCGAGGTTTCCTCGGTCGCGCCGGAACGACGACGGCGCCGTAGTGGGTGGCCAGGTCCTCGTAGGTGCGGTTGACGCCGGGCTCGTAGCGGCAGGGGCGGGTGATGGCGCTCTTGAGCTGGTCGGGGACCCACAACGTGGTAGCGCCGCCGAAGTACTCCACCATGCGGATATGCGCGTCGATCCAGTCCGGCAACTGCTGGGTCTCGGTCGCCGCGGCGTAGGTGAGGCTGCTGGCGCCGAGCACGGCGACGAACAGCTCGACGCGTCGGAGCTCACCCGTGCGCCGGTCGACCAGGCTCGGCCGCTTGCCGGAATAGTCGATGAACGTCTTCTCGCCGGCGCGGTGCACCTGCCGCATCGACGGCCGCAGCCGCCGCGTCCATTGCCGGTAGATCTCGCAGAACTGGGTGCGGCCGTAGCCGTCCGGATGGATTTGCGCGTACTCCTCCCACAGCAACTGCAGCGTGACGCTGTCGCGCTTGAGCTCGCGGTGGATGTACGCGCAGTCGGGCCGGATCCGGTCGTGCACCGGCGCGGCGCGTGGAAACAATCGAGCCTCGAGCGCCGCGTCGTCCAAATCGTCCGGCAACGGCCAGCCGAGCCCACGTTGCGCCGCCCTCTGCAGATAGCGATTGACCGTCCCCACGCCGACGGCGCACGCCTGCGCCACCGCCTGGTGGGACAGTCCTTGCTCGTGCTTGAGTCGTAAAACCTCGCGGATCTTCCTCATCAGCAGCCTCCGTGCCGGCATCGCCACGCCCCTCCTGTCGAAAGGGCAGAGCATGCCAGGTCAAGCTACCGACGAGCGTTCACGACCTCCGGAACCGCTGTTCCACTTCCTCCGGAATCGATGTTCCACTTCCTCCGGATTCCGTGTTCCACTTCCCGGATTCGCTGTTCCACTTCCTCCGGAATCGATGTTCCACTTCCTCCGGATTCCGTGTTCCACTTCCTCCGGAATACCCACGACAGCCCGGAAGGCCGAAAGCTCCTGGCCAGCATGGGGCCGCAGGATGCCAATGTGGCCTTGGTGATGGACCGCGCGTACCAGGGCGACGAAACTCACCAACTGGCGCTGGACCTGGGGTTCACACCCGTGGTGCCGCCGCTCAAGACTCGGACGGACCCGTGGGAGTACGACCGGGAGATGTACAAGCGACGCAACGAGGTCGAGCGTCTGTTCCGCCGGCTGAAGGGCTATCGCCGGATATTCTCCCGATTCGAGAAGCTGGATGTGATGTTCATCGGCTTCATCCACTTCGTGCTCATCTTCGATGCGCTGAGGTAAGTGTTAACAGGCTCTAGTGGTCCGCCACGTCATAATCTTCGGACACGGACATGGGTTGCAGCGCGCAATCATCGACGAATCACAGCACCGCACACCCGAACGTTTAATCATGGCACAGCACTAGTGCTTCGCCATGAGTAGAGTCGAGGGGAGGCGCGTAGCCGGTAGGAAGTCGGTGGCTCATCCGGCGCTTTCGCGCCGGGCCGCAGTCCGAATTCCGTGGGCACGTTTCCTCCCCCCGCTCTCCGAACCCGGCGTGCCGATTTCCGGCACCGGGCTCTCCAGTGGAATCATGCGCTCGCACACGGGCTTCCCGGTCACAACCAGCGGGGGGACTCGCGAGCCGTGGCACCAAGCTCGCACCCTCGCGCCGGCCGGCCGGTCCGTCGTCAGGCCTGCTGACGCCCTGACGACGGCGACCGCATGGGTCGTCCCCTTCGCTTATGCATGTGATGACGTCCAGCATTGCTGCTCATTCGTCGGGGTCATAGGCATTCGGCCACTCCCGTGAGCCTGCTCCCTTTCGCCATCGCTTCCACCTGAGGTCCCTTCCCTCCACCAGCATTACCCGGCTTCTCCGGTAGTACGGACCTCTCCGCCACCCTGTCCGGCCCGACCTGGCCCTCGCGGGTTGTCGGTTGGCGCGTGCCACGCCACCGGCAGGGCTTCCCGTGTTGCGTCCATTCCCCTCTTCCATGCGTGCCACCGCCATTACCCCGGCGGAACCGGTCGGTGCCCGCGTCGCTCGCTTCCCGACCGCTGGCAGCCTTCCCCGTGTTTACGGCGGGTCGGCTTCCGCATTATCCGTTTCGAGGCCTGCGCGGCGTTCACTCACGTTGTAGCCCGCATGGTCGCTGAACCGCCCAAGGCGGCCCTTTGTCATCGGAGTGCTTCAGGCGATGTCGTTACCTCCATCGTCCGCCCCGACTGCTACCGGCTGGAGCGACAGTTGCCGGGCGGGATTTGCACCCGCTGAGGAATGGCGCCTTTCACGGCGCACGTAAACATTAGGACTATCGGGGAATTCGTCTCGAACCGAGAGAGTTCCCATGCCGTAGAAAAAGTACATCGTTCGACTCACAGCCCAGGAACGCGAGATCTGTCGAGAGACGATCCGCAAGCTCAACGGGAGCAGCGAGAAAGTGCGCCGCGCGCAGATGCTCGTGAAGGCCGATGCGGACGGGCCCGCGTGGACCGATCAGCAGATCGCCGACGCCTTTTCCTGCCGCACCAAGACGGTCGAGAACGTTCGCCAACGATGCGTGCTGGAAGGGTTCGAGCAGGCGCTGGAGCGAAAACGGCGGGAGTTCCCCCCGGTCCCCAAACTGCTCGACGGCGAGCAGGAGGCTCACATCATCGCCCTGCGTCTGGGGCCGCCCCCGAAGGGCTACGCGAACTGGTCGTTGCGCCTGCTGGCGCGGCGGGTCGTCGAGTTGGCGATCGTCGAGTCGATCAGCCACGAAACCATCCGGCGGACGCTAAAAAAAACGGGATGACCCAGCGGAAAATCCAGTACTGGGTGATCCCGCCGCAGGCCGATGCCGAGTTCGTGGCGCACATGGAACAGGTCTTGGATCTGTATCAGAAACCCTACGATCCGGATTGTCCCGTCGTGTGCATGGACGAGCAGCCGGTGCAGTTGGTCAAGGAAACCCGCCCGCCGATGGCGGCCACGAAGAACCGTCCCCGGCGTGTCGACTACGAGTACGAACGGGCCGGCACGGCCGCGGTCTTCCTGTTCAGCGAGCCGCTGGCGGGTTGGCGGCAGGCGACCGCCCGGGCCCGGCGTACGAAGGTGGACTGGGCGCTGGAGGTCGCCGGCCTGTTGGAAGGACGCTACGCCGAATGCCCGAAGATCACCTTGGTGTGCGACCACCTCAACACGCACACCAAGGGAGCCTTCTACGAAGTGTTCGAGCCGGCCCGGGCACGGGAATTGGTTCGTCGCATCGAGTTCTGCCACACGCCGAAACACGGGAGCTGGCTGAACATCGCGGAGAACGAACTGAGTTCGATGACGCGCCAATGCGTGCGCGGGCGCCGCATCGGCGACCTCGGGACGCTGCACGACGAAGTGTCGGCGTGGTCCACCGACGTCAATGGCACGCAACGCGGTGTCGACTGGCAGATGAAGGTCGACGATGCGCGCTGTAAGCTCAAGTCCGTTTATCCGAATATTATGAAGTGACGAACCACTAGCCTTCGCGAGGCGCAAGACCAAGGAGGAAACGACCCGGTCGACGAGATCGAGTGGGAGAAGCGCAGCGCGCGCATGACCAGCGCCGCCGGCGAGGCGCTGTGCGAGCAGCACGGCGTCGAGTTTCCGAAGGCGTGGTCGCAGCAGGCGACTGTCTGGCCGCGTACGGTGTGCGCGAGCGCAGCCTCCACCACCGGCCGCAGGTGATTCGTCCGCTCGGACGCCCAGTCCCGGATTCCGGCGTCTTCGGCGACAAGCTCAGTCAGGAGAAGTTCATGCAGCTCGGTCCGGACCGCGTCGCCAATCCGACGCACGAAGAGCGGGACGCGGCCACGACTATCATCAACAGCGGCCGTTTCGGAAAGCGGTTCGAGGACCAGTTGACCTATCGCGAGAACGAGCCCCGCCTGAAGCGCCTGAGGTCCGGGGCCTGGCTGATGGTCGGAGGGCTCTTTCACTTTCTCGATCTGCAGATCAGGGCGTTGATGAGCAGGGGATTGGACGCGCGCAATCTCGAGACCGTCCGCGTGTGCTTCGCCGGTCGGGGTTCCACGTTGTTGAAGCTCCTGAGCGGCGACGATGCATTCGAGAAGCTGATCGGCCTGCCGAGCGTGGCCGAGGCTGCCAGGGAGGGACGGGCCGGAAAGAACAGCGTAAAGGCGGTCTTCAGCGAGAGGCCCAAGCATGAGGCGGCGCAAGGCATGATGGCCGGCGAAGACGCACGCCAGACCTTCGAGCTGGAGGTGGAGAGGGTGTGCGGCGTGGGGGCGAGAATAGGAGACAAAGCGATCGGGCCGGAGACGGTTCTGGATTCAGGCCTGATTGCCGCGGTTTCGACGGAACGCAGCAGCATCGAGATGAATGATTTCCTGGCTTTTCTGAAGAGAACCGGAGACAGGTGCGGATTCTCGATTGCGTTGGGAAGCGAGGCGAGCACGGACATCAGACGCTCGGGGGAAGCCGAGCTGGATGCGTTCATCAACGGGCGTCGAGTCGACCCGCCGTTCATGACGATGCTGCGGAGAACATTGCGGTTGCTCTACCACGGCGACGACGTCGAGGTGAGTTGGAGAGACACGCAATCCGGTGGCCCGCGCGGCTGGTTTGCGGCTACCGCGATCCCGCGTGGTTCCGCAACGCCATCCGCTTCCACGCCGCAGCGCTCGACCACCACCCGGACGGGCTGGCTTCGCGAACGCCTGAAGCCGCAGAGAAAGGCGCCTGCGAAGAGGTAGCGAGAGCATCGGCTAGCATTGGTGCCGGACGATGCCCACCCTCGACTTCCGCTACATCTCCCTCGTCCAGGCCCTCGAGGACGACCTGCTGCTGGCCGAGCCGCTCTTCTTCCCCGACGTCTCCACTCTCGGCGATGACCAGCCCCGGCTGGTGGAGGTGCTGGGCAACCACGTGCAGACGTCCCTGGAAGCGCTTCCCGCCAAGGAGATTCATCGGCACCGCGCCGCCGGGGCACTCCGAACCGCGCAGATCGAGGTCGAGGTGTCGCCGCTGCGCGCCACGATCGGCTGGGGGGAGCCGGTCACCCTGACGTTCCACTACGTCGAGTGGGAGCACGGCGAGGAGGCGCACATCGCCTACGTGCCGGCCCTGGGCATCGAGACGATGGCGGCCACCGCCCGCGGGCTCGAGAAGAAGCTGCCGCAGGAGATTCGCGCGGCGCTGTTCCGCCGCGGCGTGGCGAAGTCGTTGCGCAAGGTCGTCGAGCTGCAGCGCATCCGCGACATCGAAGCGGTCGAATCGCAGGTGGCGGTGATGGTCCGTTCGCCGTTGGACGAGCGAGAGCAGGCCGACGCTCGGAAGCCGTCGAAGTCGGTGCTGAAGGACGTCGCGACCGCGCTGACGCCGGGCCTGGTCGGGCGCGCATTCGAGGTGTCGGAGCCCGTCGCAAGACTGGCCGAGGCGCTGTCGGGTGTCCATCGTCCCGGCGTCCTGCTGGTCGGGCCCTCCGGCGTGGGCAAGACCGCGGTGGTGCACGAGCTGGTGGCCCGTCGCCGCGAGTTCCGGCTGGGAAAGACGCCGTTCTGGTCCACCAGCGGCGCGCGGCTCGTGGCCGGCATGTCGGGTTACGGGATGTGGCAGGAGCGTTGCCAGAAGATCGTGAAGGAGGCGTCCGCGACCCGCGCCGTGCTGCACGTCGAGAGCCTCGTCGAGCTGATGGGGGTCGGCAAGGGGAGTCTGAACGAACAGGGGATCGCGGCGTTCTTTCGTCCATACATCGAGCGCGGCGACCTGCAGGTGGTAACCGAATGCGTACCCGAGCAGATCCCCGTCATCGAGCGAGAGGAGCCTCAGCTTCTGGCGGTGCTCCAGCGCATCGAGATTGCCCAGCCGACCGGTGAGCAATCGGGCGCGATTCTTCGCCGCGCCGCCGGCGAGCGGGCCGATTCGATAACGGACGAGGCCATCGCGACCATCGACCGCCTGCACCGGCGGTTCGCCACCTACTCCGCGCATCCGGGCCGGCCGTTGCGGTTCCTGAAGAACCTGCTGTCGCCGCAAGGTGAGGAGGAGGTGGAGATGGTGACGGAGCGGGACGTGGTGGCGGCGTTCGCCGAGGAGACCGGCCTGCCGCGCTTTCTGCTCGACGGCGACGAGCCGCTCCGGCTCGAGGCGACGCAGGATTTCTTCTCGCGCCGGGTGATGGGGCAGCAGCGGGCGGTCGACCTGATGGTCGACGTGCTGGCCACCGTCAAGGCCGGGCTGACACCGGCGGGGCGGCCCATCAGCTCGATGCTGTTCATCGGGCCGACCGGCGTCGGCAAGACGGAGATGGCCAAGGCTCTGGCCGAGTTCATGTACCAGAGCCCGGCGCGGATGATCCGCGTCGACATGAGCGAGTACGTCGACCGGCACTCGGTCGATCGCCTGATCGGCGGATCGCTGACCGCGGAGGGTCTGCTGACGGCGAAGATCCGCGAGCAGCCCTTCTCGGTGGTCCTGCTCGACGAGTTCGAGAAGGCGCATGCATCGTTCTTCGATCTGCTGCTGCAGGTCCTCGGCGAGGGGCGCCTGACCGACGGGGCCGGCCGGGTGGCGAGCTTCGGCAACGCCATCATCCTGATGACGTCGAACCTGGGGGTGGACACGTTCGGCCGCGCCAGCCCGGGGTTTCAGTCCGCCGCCGATCGGCTGGCGCAATCCGAGCGGCACTTCGTCGACCGGGTCCAGGAGTTCGTGCGTCCGGAGTTCTTCAACCGGATCGATGTCGTCGAGCCAGTCCGATCGCATCGGACCCAGACCTCAGCGGTGTAGAGGTGTTCCCGGAGATCGCCGCGCTCGTGGTTGGGTACGCGCGATTGCGGCGTCGGCGCGAAGGGTTGCACGTCATGGTCAACGTCGGGCCGTCGACCATCGATGTGTGTGGGTTTGGACTTCGGGATCATGACGGCGACGACCGGTACTCCCTCTACACGGTCCTGGTAGAGCGGATCGGCATCCGAGAATCGCATCGGCAACGGATGCCCTCATGGGGCCGGCGGCTACACCCGGAGCAGCCGCCGCTGCAGCAACGCCCGCATGTCACGACGTCCGTCGGCGATCACCATCACGTAAACGCCGTCTTCCAGCACGCGGTAGATGATCCGGTACGGCTTGAAGAACACTTCCCGATACTCCCGGACCCCCAGATCCAGCAGTTCCCTCGGGTAGCTGCCGCGTTGGGGGAACGCGGACAACGCCTGGAAGGCCTCTTCTATCCGATCCAGCACGTGTTCCGCTCTACTCGGCGCGTTTCGCCGGGAGACGTAGTCGAAGATTTCTTCCAGGTCGCGGGCGGCGTCATCGGTCAGCCGGACCGTGACGGGCATCAGTCGGCCTGATGGCGCTCCCGAAGCCGCGCAATGACTTCGGCCGCCGGTTGCACCCGACCGGCATCGATCTGACGATTCCCCAGCGCGAGCATCTTGAGAAGAGCCATGCTTTCTTGCATCTGCTCGTAGCTGTCGATGTCCTGCACGACGGCCTTGGCCTCGCCATTCTGTGTGACGATCAAGGGCTCCGGCTGGTCCGCGAGCGTGCGAATGATCTCGGCGGCGTGAGCCTTCAGGTAGCTGATCGGCTTGATCCGGTCGGACAATGGCATGTCACGACTCCCCCTCAGGACCAAATGTAGTCCACGAACAGGTCTGTCCGCAACGCCGCGGATCACCCCGATCATCGCGCTGCCACCGACGATGTAGAGCAGTGCTACAACGCGCAGGTGGCGGTGGACGGCGAGCACCAGTTGGTTGTGGCGACGGACCTGACGGCGAATGCGAGCGACCAGGGCGGGCTGCCGGCGCTGCTCGACGAGGTGGCGGAGACGTTCGGCGAGCAGCCGGAGACGGTGCTGGCGGACGCGGGGTACAGCAACGAGCGGGACTTGGCGGACCTGGAGACGCGGCGCGTCGATGGGTACGTGGCGCCGGGCCGAGAGGGTAAGACGGCCGCGACGCGCGATCTGAAGAATCATCCGGCGACGAGTCGCATGATGGAGAAACTGGCGACGCCGGCGGGCCGGGCGGCGTATGCGGAGCGCAAGTGGCTGTCGGAGGCTCCCAACGGCTGGATCAAGCACGTGCTGGGATTCCGGCGCTTCAGCCTGCGGGGACTCGCGAAGGCGCGGCGCGAGTGGGACTTGGTGTGCCTGGCGTTGAACGTGAAGCGCCTGCAACTGCTGCTCGCGCTGTGAATGTGAGCCGTGACACTCGAAACGGCTGCAAATCGGCGTGAATTGCGGCCGCTGGCGAGCCTCGTGGCCCGTGGAAGCAGATTTTACCGTTCATGCCGCCGGCCGCCGGGAATTTCACCCCGCCCGCCGGCTGGCGAAGTCGCCTCGACGCGGTGGATCAGGTCGTGCACCGACGGTCAATCTTGTCCGCCGAATCTCCTGCGGCGCAGACTCCTAGACTGAGGGACCCTCGGCAAAGCTCGCCACGGAAGACCGTGACGTCGGCCGGCGGCGGGTCTGCGCCCTCTGGCTGAGGAGAGCGGTCGGGCCGCAGCGGATCTGGCGGCAGGAAAGGCATCGTGAGCGACCAGCGGCTGATCGGCGCTCATCTTCCGGCGGTGCATCCCGAGCGTCGGGAGACGCGGCCGGGACGGTGCTCGGGCTGCCTGACGCGCTTCACGGTCGATGTGCGGCTGCCGTTGCCGGCGACCTCCCCGGGGGCGACGTCGTCGCCCCCGGGGAGGTCGAGCCGGTGGGGCGTCGCCTGCCGTTCGAGGGTCCGCGTCGACCCCCCGGTCGGTGAGGCGACATCGAGCGCTGTCGAGGTCGCGGCGTCGGGACCCGGGGGGTTCTCACTGGCCGGACCAAGCTCGCGATGCCCGCCGTTCAACGCGATCCGGCTCTCACAGCAACACGTAAAGGATCGGTCGGCTACGTTCGATACGTTGTTCGTTGTCTTCCCCGGCGGTGGGAGTGAGGTGGTCCCGGTCGTTTGGACCATTCGAGGGCTTCGTTAAGGTGTATTCCGGTTGCGAAACCACGCCCTCGTCGTCTGTCTGGTATCTGATCATAGATGATGATGAGCTGTGGGAATCTTGCGGCCTCATGAGTGAGTCCGCGAAGCGCGGCGGCGAGCCCCGGGAGGGGGTCCGGGGGAGGGGACGAAAGCGCCGCGGCGACTGGCGCACGAAGCACCTGCGGGCCTGCCTGCTCTGCGGTCGGGTATGGCGTCCTGGACGACGCCGGACCTGTCCCGTCTGCCACGTCGACCGCTCGATCTGCCTGACGTGCGATCAGGTGGCCGTCGAGGACCGCGCGCGGCGCTGCGCCACAGACGAGGCGTTGCGCCGCCTGGTCAAGGCCTGCGCCGGCGACTGGGAGCGGGCGCGCCGAGCGCTCGATGCGGCCGGCGGCGACGTCCCCCGCGCCCTCGCGCGCGCCGAGCGGGCCGGGTCCGCGAAGCGCGTCAGCGGGCAAGGTGGTCGACGATGCTCTGGAGAATGACAGCACGCGCGTCCCTGGAGACGCCGAGAAACGGCCGCGCGGGAATCCCGCGACGAGGGTCCTCGTACGGATACACAGCTTCGTACTTCAGCGACCGCCGGCCGCGCGCCGCTCGCGCCACCGGCGCTGTTTTTCGGCATTTGCGCCGCGGTCAGGGGCGTCCCGATTGCATTGTGCCGCGGTTACGTAACCAGCCACTGCGACCGGATCTGCCGCGACCGAATTTCGCGCGCTCCTCGCGCTGCTGAGCGTCTTCCGTCCGAAACCGAGCACGACTCCGGCGGTGACGTGCCGAGCGTGTTCTCGGCCGTGGTCGAGCTCGTTGAGCCCCTGCTCGATGCCGAACATGCGGTGCACGAAGGGGGCCGCCTTCGGAGGCTTCCCTTTCCTTGTAGCACCGTAACGTAACGGCGACGGGACGCTGGCAGCGCCGCCTGACTGCGAGGGCTTGTCAGCTCCAGGCCGGCGGTCGAGCACCCTGTGCGTCTTCTCGCCGAGCCGGCAGCCTTCGCCCTGGATGCCGAGCGGCGTCACCTGGACCATCCGCCGGTCGAGCGCGTCCAAAGCGCTGCACGCCGCTGACATGTTCACGCTGCACGCTCCTCGCCGTAGGCCTCGGCCGGCGTGCGACCCCCGAGCGCCGAGTGCGGACGTACGTCGCTGTAGAACGTCATCCAGGTCCCGATCACCCGCTCGGCCTCGAACCCATCGGCCAACTCGTGCAGATACACCGCTTCGTACTTCAGCGACCGCCACAGCCGCTCGATAAAGACGTTGTCCAGGCACCGCCCGCGGCCGTCCATCGAGCATCGCGCCCCCGCCGCCAGCACCCGCTCGGTGAACGCCGCGCTGGTAAACTGCGTTCCCTGATCGGTGTTGAAGATCTGGAAATTACATACCCTATTACCCACGCGGACGCGCGAGCGACGAGGATAGATCCAGCGTAGCAGATGAATCATCCTTGCATAGCTAGGCGAACATACGGCGATCAGAGTGAAATATCCGGTCCGTCGTGGATACAGACGCCTTGCCACCCCCGCAGAACCTTGGGTAAACTACTTCCATAAATACAGGAGCATGCATGCCGAAAGCTCCGGGCAAGAACTACCGCAACGGAATTTCGCTGATCGAGTTCTTCGACAGGTTCCCCGACGAGGAGTCAGCCGAACGGTGGTGGACCGCTGAACGCTGGCCGACCGGAGTCGCCTGCCCCGGATGCGGCAGCATGAACATCCAGCACCGCGAGACCCGGAAGCCGCAGCCCTACCGCTGCCGGGACTGCCGCAAGGACTTCTCGGCGAAGACCGGATCGCTGATGCATGGATCGCCGCTCGGGTACCGAATCTGGGTGCTCGCGATCTACATCCTGACCACCGGCATCAAGGGCACGTCGTCGATGAAGCTGCACCGTGACCTGAAGGTGACTCAGAAGACGGCGTGGTACCTCGCGCACCGCATTCGGGAGACCTGGGGCGACAACGCCGAGCAGAAGTTCTCCGGCCCGATCGAGGCCGACGAGGCGTACTTCGGCGGTCGGGAGAAGAACAAGCACTCGAAAAAGAAGCTGCGCGAGAACTGGATGGCCGGTAAGACAATCGTCGCCGGCGTGAAGGATCGTCGTCTGCACGGTCGTGATCTGGATCGGCCGGCAGGCGGCAAACGCTGCCGCGGATCAGGCCGTGGCGCTCGCCGGAGACCTGGCCCGGCTCCGTCACCAGCTGGCGGCGCTCGACGTGGACGACGATGGGCGCGTGAACGTGGGCGAGCGGATCACGACGGAGGTACGGCCGCGAGGCGCGGGCGCCGTCACGGTAGTCGGCGCGGTGCGTGTCCAGTTCGACTACGAGGCGACCGAGGATGCTCCCTGATGCTCCGACTTGACGCCCCCGCCCGCTCGAAGTAGCCTTCGCGCTACACGTCGGTCCAACGGCCCGGTCCCAGTCACCCGGCCCGGTCCCAGTCACCCGTACCCAAGGGGAATCATGTTCAAAACGACTGCACGACTCGCAGCGTTCGCCGTGATCGCTTCGCTCGCCATTGCCTGTGCGTCCTATTCGTCGCGCACCGTTCCGATCTTGGCACCAACCAGCTATCCGAACCAAACCGCCGTTGAAGACGTTGTGCTGGTCGCGGATCTGTACGACACGCAGGAGAAGTACCAGACCGTGTTCGACACCGCGCCGAGTTACGACCGCGGCTACCTTCCGATCAACGTGATCGTGTTCAATAACTCGGCGACCGGGGTGACCGTCAACCCGGCCTTCATCACCTGCCGAGCGACGACGGGCACGCCCCATGCGCTGGTACCGGCCGACACGGTCGCCGAGGAGGTGTTGCGGAGTACGGTTGGGCGAGCGTTGGCTGGCGGTATCTTCGCCGGCAGTTCCAGCCAAGGGGCGAACAGTGAGATCCGCGCCGATTTCGCCAACAAGCGGTTGGAGGTCAGCCAGTTCGTGCCGGCCGGCAGTCGCGGTCAGGGGTTCGTGTTCTGCCCCAACGAGGAGCCGCTCCGGGCGCTGTCGCTGCGGGTCGAAGGGGTCGCGGACAATACTCAGGAGATCGAGCTAGCGTTTCCTGCGACCAGAGCGTATCCACAGTAAGGCTCGCCAGAGACTCGCTGATTCTCCGGAAGCGGCGGCAGCGCTACGTCGAAGCCGGACGGTACATGCAGTGCGCGAGCCGGCCGCTCGCACCGGGCCGGGTGCAGTGCCGGCCGTGTCTCGATCTGCTGGCGGCTCGCGCTCGGTCGGCTCGGTCAGTCTCACCAGCGGGGACCGCGCTCGACTCTCAGGCCAGTGCGGCCGAAGTGGACCGATAGCACCCGGTGTCGGCACCGGCCGGCGCTCGCGGCGTCCACGTGCGGCGATAGCTCGGGACACTCGCACACGATCAGCATGTCGCCGGGCATCGCCTGATCGGTCAAGGTCTTGCGCGGCTGACCGTCCACGAGCGACGCTCCGGTCGGACTGAACAGGCTGATCGGCATCACTACTGTCCCAGTAGAGTCGAGGGGAGGCGCGTATCCGGTAGGGATCGGTGGCTCATCCGGTGCTTTCGCAACCGGGCCGCAGTCCGATTCCCGTGAGCACGTTTCCTCCCCCCGCTCTCCGAACCCGGCGGGCCGATCTCCGGCACCGGGCTCTCCAGTGGAATCATGCGACTCGCACACGGGTTCCCGGGCGCGACCAGCGGACGGGTCTCGCGAGCGGTGGCACCACGCTCGCACCCTTGCGCTGGCCGGCCGGTGCGTCGTCAGGCCTGTTGACGCCCTGGCGACAGCGACCATGCAGGTCGTCCCCTTCGCTTGTGCATGTGATGACTGTGAGCATAATCGTGCTGCTGCCCGGCCGGTTCTGACCCTTCCGACGACCGACTTCGTGTCCTGGGACTGATCTGTCGACCTGGTTGGGCAGCACGCATCCAGATGTTGTCTGGCCGGGAGGGCAGTGACCGCATAGGGGCCTGGCTTGAAAGTCCCGTCACAGTCCTGTCCGCCCGCCCGACCAGACGATGTCGCCAGTCCGTGAAGGGGCTACCAACATGTCGAACAGCATCGCGTGGGACGATCCGTCCGTCAAGGTGATCGTCGGCGTCGACACCCACAAACACGAGCATGTCGCCGTGGCGATCAATGACCTCGGCGCCCGACTTGCGACGTTCCGGGCGCCCGCCAACCGGGCGGGCTATGCCGACCTGGTGGCCTGGGCGCGCACGCTCGGCGCCGTCGAAGCATTCGGGACCGAAGGCACCGGCTCCTACGGGGCCGGCCTCGCGAGCTTCGTGCGCCGAGAGGGGCTCCGTGTCGTCGAGGTCAACCATTGCGACCGGCGCAAGCGGCGCAACAACGGCAAGGACGACACCCTTGACGCCGAGTCCGCCGCGCGGTCGGTGCTCTCGGGCATCGCGACCGCCATCCCGAAGTCCGCCGACGGGACCGCAGAGATGGTCCGCCAGATCAAGATCGCCCGCGATACGGCCATCAAGGCCCGGAGTGCCGCGATCGTCACCCTCAAGACGCTCCTCGTGAACGCGCCGGGCGCGCTCCGCGAAGCACTCGAGCCGCTCACCGACCGGAAGCTCATCGAGCGCTGCGCCGCCCTCAGACCGGGTGAGATCATCGACCCGACGGCATCGGTCAAACACTCCTTGCGGGCGCTCGCCGCACGTTGGCGCACACTGGCGGCCGAGATCGGCGACCACGACGAGGCGCTCGACACCCTCACCAGGAGGGCGGCGCCGACCCTGCGCGAGATGTTCGGGATTGGTCCCGACTCGGCGGCCGAGATGATGATCGTTGCCGGCGACAACCCCACCCGGATCCGATCCGACGCCGCGTTTGCGAAGCTGTGCGGCGCCTGCCCGATTCCTGCCTCGAGCGGGGTCACGAACCGGCATCGGCTCTTCCGCGGCGGCCACCGCCAAGCCAACGCGGCGCTCTACCGGATCGTGATCGTCCGCATGCGCTGGCACCAGCCGACCATCGACTACGTTCGACGTCGCACCGCCGAGGGCTTGTCGAAGAAAGACATCATCCGCTGCCTGAAGCGCTTCGTCGCCCGGGAGGTCTACCACGCACTCATCGACGACCACCGCTCCGGTGCGGCCTGTGCCGAGGCCGCCTGACGTCAGGTTGCGAGATCACGCCCTCGATGTCCTGATCTCCCCCACGGGTCGGCCGCTGCTACCGTCGACAAGAGACCGGGTTGGTGCAGCTCGCGGTCAGTACCTGACCGGAAACCGGTGTCGCGCCGCGTGAAGGTCGTCCGCGAATTCTCCGGCAATCATCCAGTCGGGCGCGCAGGGTGCGTCCGACCGCGGACCCGTTCCGTCATCCGCGTGTCGAGGTAGGCGAGGATGCCCACCGCGTGCTTTCGGATCGTCCGCGCCACGGCGAAGCCGCGGTCGGGAAGGTGAACGCGGTCCCATTCGGGAGTTTGTCGACGGTTCTCCGCGACAACGGAGTGGCTCGCGGGTGTCGCACTTCCAGGCAGTGGATCGAGGGCCAGCCTTCCGGCTGGCCCGCAAGGGCTTCCCGCACGGTCAGCCGCGGCAGTCACCCGAAGGGCCGGAGCGCAGCGGAGGACCCGCGCAGCGGGTTGACGGCCGTGGTTGACCGTGCGTGGTGAACGCGATCCGAGCGAAGCGAGGGCCTTCAGTTCCCCGCGAACAGACCTCGCCGTAGTGCTCCCCCTCGCATTCTTGACATATAGGGGCGTCAGTCCGGAATTCCTGCTCATCTCCGGGGTACTAGGCCGTCGGCCACTCCCGTGAGCCTGCTCCCTTTCGCCATCGCTTTCACCTGAGGTCCCTTCCCTCCGCCGGCATTGCCCGGCTTCCTCGGTACCTACGGACCTCTCCGCCACCCTGACCGGCCCGACCTGACCCTCGCGGGCTGTCCGTTGGCGCGTGCCACGCCACCGGCAGGGCTTCCCGTGTTGCGCCCACTCCCCCCTTCCACACGTGCTGTCGCCATTACCCCGGCGGAACCGGTCGGTGCCCGCGTCGCTCGCTTCCCGACCGCTGACAGCCTTCCCCGTGTTCTAGGCGGGTCGGCTTCCGCATTATCCGTTTCGAGGCCTGCGCGGCGTTCAACTCGTTACGGTGGCGGTAGGGAACCGGGTTACCCCGGTCCCCCCGCGCAGATCCGTACGTGCGCGCTAGCGCATACGGCTCCTACCTTGGGTGGCTGACGGCAAATCGCTCGGTTGGCCAAGGATGCCGGACCTTTACGGGAGGCCAATACAGGGCCGCGAGACGTGCGACCCCGGCTATCGTGGTCCGATCCTTCTGTGACCGCCCGCGCAAGGTTCTGAGCCAAATCCACAAAAGACGCCTCGCGAAACCGCGAAGAGCCCGGGCGCTGGTCGGCACGGCATAGTAATTCAACCATCCGTTGACCACTCGCCCCAGCCATTGCGCCGTGTCGTGGACGTCCTCGTGCATCCGCTCGCGGAGTTTCTCCTTGACCCGTTTCAAGGTTCGCGTGACCCGTTTCGCTATCGGCTTGCGCCCCAGCCCGAAGTTTCCGTTCCTCTTCTTCTTGCAGTAGTGCGTGAAACCGAGGAAATCGAAGGTCTCCGGTCGACGTTCCCCGCGCGCCCGGCGGTCCGCCATCGCGAACCGTCCGAACTCGACGAGGCGTGTCTTGTCAGGGTGCAGCTCAAGCGCGAACTGGCTCATCCTCTCCCTGAGGTCGTGGAGAAACTGGTCCGCATCCGCCTTGCGTTGGCAGCCAACGACGAAGTCATCGGCGTAACGAACGATGATAGTGTCCCCCGTAGCCTGTCGGGCGCGCCACTTCTTCTGGAACCAGAGGTCGAGGACATAGTGCAGGTAAACGTTGGCGAGGATGGGAGAAACCACCGCGCCTTGCGGGGTCCCCTGCAGGTCGTCCTTCCACTCGTCGTCTTCCATGACGCCGGCGTTCAGCCACTTGGCAATCAGCCGGAGTACCCGTGTGTCCCCGATTCGGTGCTCGAGAAACCGCAACAGGTGGTCTCGCGAGAGCCGGTCGAAGAACGCCCGAATGTCCGCATCGATTATCCAGTTGACCTTGCGCCGTTCTATCCCGAAAGCCAGGGCGTCAAGCGCATCATGCGCCCCGCGCCCCGGCCGGAACCCATAGCTGAACCCGAGAAATTCCGGCTCGTAAAGCGGCGTCAGGATGACATCCACTACCGCCTTTTGGACAATCTTGTCTTCCAGGGCGGCAATGCCGAGCGGTCGCGTCCCGCCGTCCGGTTTGGGTATTTCAACCCGCCGCGACGGCAGCGCCCGATACGCTCCCGAGTGTACGCGTCCGTGCAGGTCGAGCAGCCGCTCTTCCAGTCCGTCCTCGTACCCCGTCCACACCAGACCGTCCACGCCAGCCGATGCGGTCTTCTTCAAGTCGTAGAAGGCGCACCGTAGCGCGTCCGTCGTGATGTGGTGCAAGAGCGCAGTCAGTTTCTCCTGCGGCTTTCTCGTTGCAGCTTGCCGTATCCGCTCGACCGCCTGTGACACGCCCACCCGACCCTGCGTCCGGTACGTGCTTTGGTCTTGCGAATTCCCCTTGGTTGAGGCCCTTCCCTCCGGCAACTCCGCAGGCGCTTTCGCTCCCTTGTTCGCCGCTTTCATCGGTACTCCGGCCTCATCCGACTTCTTCATTCCGTGCACCATCGGATACGGAATCCTCCTTCCCTCTGCGGCCCCGGTTCGACTGCCGGGGCAGAATGAAGACCTCCCAGGTCCCGACGAAGGACGTACGAACGTGCATGGGTTCTCCGACACCGTGGAGTCCGCCATCCCCTCACCAGTCGCGGTGATGACGGTGTTGCCTTCAACCACGGGCACGGTCTCGGCACTCCAGACATGCAACCTTTCGATGCTCGGTGGCCCTGCCCGTTCGCGCCCCTGTCAACGCTTCGCCTGCCGCCTCACAGCGACCGGCGCATGACTCGGGGTGAAGGTGGTCGGTTACTCCTTCCCTCTGCCGGACTTCCACCGGCTGTCCTTCGTCAGTTAGCCTGGCGCACGCCCGCATGGTCGCTGAGCCGCCCAATGGCGACCCGTGTCGTCGGAGTGCTTCAGGCGATGTCGTTGCCTCCATCGTCCGCTCCGCCTGCTACCGGCTGGAACGACAGTTGCCGGGCGGGATTCGCACCCGCTGAGGAATGGCGCCTTCGCACGGCGCACCACAAGTCAGTCGTGCACCCATTCGGCCGCATCTGCTTGACCGATCCGATCCGATCCGATACAGTGCCGACCGTGCCCGTGGGGGTCGGTATCTGATGCCGCTGACCCGCGTAGCTCGGGAGCAGGCGAGATCCTGCTACTCAGTCGTCTCTGCTTGAGGAGGAACGTGATGAGAATACCGAGGCTCGCAGTTTCAACTCTTCTCGCGGCGGGCTTGACACCTCTGCCGGTCTTGGGCGACGATGATTCGAAGGCAGGCGACCACTCGCACGATTCGTTGACCGATCGGGTCAGGAGTATCGTGACGAGCATCGGCGACTCTTACACGTATACTCTGGCCCAGCACCGGTCTCACGCATCGCATGGGTCCCACAAATCTCACTCTAGCCATCGGTCCGGTGGCGTTCACTTGGTTCGCGATGCCGTCGCGCTGGCCAGTGGCACGCGCAACGAAGCGAGTACTCCCCCCAATTCGGTCCTGCCCAGTAGTCCCGCAATCGCCAGAAAGCTCAAGATACTACCGGGCAACTCACCAAAGTTTCGCGAGGTAGTTCTCCGCACTCAGATTGCACTCCTCGCCCAAGGGTATCAAGTCGGCGAGGTCAACGGAGAACTGCATGCTAGAACTGTGGCGGCGCTCTATCGGTATCAGGAAACCATGGGCGAGGTTCCGTCCGGGAGACTGACGGATACATCCTTGTCTCTACTCGGGATCGTTGCACAGTGAAGCGCCCTCTGATCTTCGGAAACGTCGTGGCGATCGCGCTTGTTGCTTCCTATGGGTTAGCTGAATATGGGTCACCCCTCCTCGCGTCGTATCTGTGGAGTGACACGTATAAGGACCTCATGTTCAAGTGTGACCAAGTGATGAGGGAGCACTACATCGCTAAGCGTGCGGTGGAACTCACTCCTGGCACGGAAACGGTCAGGAACCTGGAGGCCACAGAAGTCGGGCTGCTTGATTGCCACGAGTACGATAAGCTCCGAAAGCGAATGTTGCTGTGGGGCATTAGTGTGGACTTGCTCGCTCTATTCGGTCTCGAAGCCCTGGAAGAGAAACAGTATGAGCTTCACGAATTCGTCACGCTTCACGAGATTCGCTACTAGCGCGGGCTGCGTTGCAGCTCTGTCTGTGGCCTGCCAAGCCGTAGGTGTCTCCTCGTTCGAGTACATCGTTCGCGACGCAGCGCGGACCAACGGGTTCGTGCCCTTCGAGCAGACGCACGTCTCCGTGGATTCGGACCTCGCCGCAGCAGGCAAGACTCTCTTCGAGTCCAAGTTCCTCAGCCTGAACGGCGACATCTCGTGCCAGAACTGCCATCTTGACGAGTTCGCGTCGGCCGATGGGATTCCCAACGCTGTCGCGATAGGCGGGGAGGGAATGGGCGCTGCCCGTGTTGCATCTGGTGGTGCTATCCTCCCGCGTAATACGTTGCCGTTGTGGGGCCGCGGAGGTGCAGGATTCTCCGTGTTCTTTTGGGATGGAAAAGTCGATTTCGCTGGCGACCGGAGAGTCAGCCAGTTTGGTGATGCCTATCCATCCGAGGACTCGTTGGTTACAGCCGTCCATTTGCCCCCGGTTGAGATCCGCGAGATGCTTGATGAGGACGAGACTGTCCTTTCGAGCAAGACCGAAAGCGTCGCGGCTGCCCGCGATGTGTACAAGGCACTCGTTACGCAGCTGAGGGACAGGGAGCCTGCAACGATGAGTTCAATAGCTCTCGCTCTTTCAATTCCCTTAACAGATGTATCTTTTTCGCACGTTGCCACGGCTGTTGCCAGCTTTATCCGCGACGAGTTTCGTGTCAGGGAGACACGCTTTCATCGTTTCGTGTTCGACGGAGATACCCTGACTGAAGAGGAGCTCCGTGGGGCGCGGCTCTTCTACGGAAAGGGCAAGTGTTCGAATTGTCATTCCGGCGCGTATTTCACGGACTTCCAGTTTCACGCAGTACCGTTTCCGCAGTCCGGCTTCGGGAAGAACGGCTTCGGTGTCGACTACGGTCGTTTCAATGTAACTCACGATCCCGGCGACCTATACAAATTCCGCACCCCGCCGCTGTTCAATGTGGAGAATACGGCGCCTTACGGGTATAGCGGATCGGTCGCTAGTCTGCAATCGGCTATCGTCTTCCACTTCGATCCTTTGCGCGGGGTCGATCCTGGCCGCATGACTGCTTTTGACCGGCATGAGTACTTCAAGCGATTGGCGACGTCGGCGCAGAGTAAGCTCCTCAGCGGATATCTCGACGACGAAGAAGTGGATTCGCTAGTTGCCTTTCTTCGCACCCTGACCTTCCTGCCTGGAACCTGAGCGACAGGGATTCTCTCTATCGCTCATAATGATTGCTCACGACCGCGCTCCTGATCTAGGAAAACCTTGGGTGGCTTGGCGGATCAAGCTCCTGCCGGAGCAACTGTCGCACCGTTGCATCGCGCTGTAGGTCTGTTGCGCCGCACCAGGAAACCCTGCAAATATAGGCACGTAGCGAGGTGGGGCATCATGAAGCGGGGTCAGGCAGACCGAAGGCCAGCACGTTGGTCGCCGTCTCGAGGAACGCCGGGCAAAGGCGCCCGGCTTGCGGACCAGGCTCGCGATCGTCCATACCCCGTGCCATGCCAGTTGGCGCAACCAGATCGAGATCTACTTCTCCGATCGTGCAACGCAAGGTCATGACCCCAAACGACTTCGCCAGCACCACGGAGCTCGCCGACCGCCTCCGCAACTTCGAGAGCCACTTCGCCCAGAATCGGCAAACCGTTCGAATGGACCTTCACCCGCGACGACTTGACCAACCTGCTCAAAGAAACTCGACTCACCGTCCCTTGCCGATGCCGCGTGAATACGTTACCGAACTTTATGACCCAGGGGTGCTTAGTTAGCCGTTCGGTCTGAAGATATTGGCGTTATCTGTGACCACGCGAAGCTGGGATTGTACCACTCAAAGAAACCACAACAGAGATCTTTCTCGCCACAGCTGTCGCACTCGGGCAGGTATTTCTTCTTCCAGTCAGAAATACTGTCAACGCAGTAGCCGCGGTATTGCTTCGGAATCGTGCATCTTGGAACATTGTAGAGCTGGCATCGGAGCCCACGCAGGGTGGCAATCTCGAGAGCATTCGTGATTGGGCGCGAGAATACCGAGTGATCGAAGAACAGTCGCTTCCAGTTCGCGATCGCATAGCCCATCGGTTCCATGCCCATTATTGCCCAGTCCGAAATAAATGGGATATGTTTCGCGGCGAAGTTCGCGAGTCCAGGTAGGTCAAATACGTTGGCTGCCGTAATGACCGTTCGCAGCTCGATTTGAGCATTAGTGCTTCCCAAAAGGAATAGGCTGTCAAGCAATCGCCGAAAAGCGCCGCCCTTGTCAACAATGCGGTCGTGTGTGCCTTCGTGGTGGCTATATAGCGGTATGCCCCAGACTATAGAGACACGGTTGTGCAGCTGTTTGAGAGACCCGCGGTCATCCGCGGTGAAATGTTGTCCATTACTAAGAATGTGGTAGCTCACGTCCGTGCGGCGGTCTGCAAGCCGGTCGATCATTCCGAGCAGCTCGTCTTTGTACAACGTCGGTTCTCCCCCGGAAATCCCGACCAGCGTACCGGGATCAGTGAGCCCGATGGCCTCTTCGTATAAAGGTAACCGCCACTTGGAATCAATTTCCCTTGGGGGCTGACTGCACATCACACAAAGCTGATCGCAACGTTCCGTTAGCAACAAGGAGTTGTGCTTGCTCCTTCGCCGGAACAGTCGTTCAACGGCAAGACTGGAAGGGACGCACATCAGCACGTCGCCGTCAATCGCCTCGCCGGCCCTGGCGTGGAGCACGAAGCTTCCCTTGATCGAGTCGCACTCCCATGTGCCTGGCTGACCCGCTCGGGGCGACGCAAACGCCTGATGTGCCGACAGCGTGCGAGTGCGCCCAGAGGGTAACACCTCCAGCTTGACGACAAACGGCTCGGTGATTGTATCGAACTCAGCCTTGAGGCGCAGGGGAATCATAGAACAGCTCAAATGTGGGAGGAGGGTCTTCGCGTCGGTGAAGCCACTTTAGGAACACCGCGAGGTAGCGTCGGTCTTGAGCAACCACTCTTTCAAAGATCAGATCGAACAGGTTCATCTGCCGTTGGCAGAACCATGTGTCCTGTTTCGGGATGTCTACCCGCCCGCGACGCGAGATGTCGTCGACGATGTCTATTCCACAGTACGGCATGTAGGCGCACTGGATGCAGTCTGGGTGAGCCTGGTTGATAGCGTGCCAGTTTAGTAGTCTGACCTTCTCGGCGTCGAACCCCTTTGTCATGGTGCCAACCGAGAGATCGGCTGAGCGGGTCCGCGAAAGCATACGCGCCTCGTCGCTTGGGTACAGAGTACCGTCGAAGTCGATCACGCAATAGTCCGACGCAAAGCGGCTCGGCGAACGGAGGTCGACGTAACCGTGCTGGAGGCCACCGAAAATCGACCGCACCATCAAGGATAGATAGAACTCCTCAAAGTAGCCGACCTCGTCGTTGATGCTCACGATGTAGTCCAAAGCCGCGCGATAGAACCGGTTCCAGGCTGCGGCGTTCCGGCTCAGATCGCGGTAGGTCTTCCGTGCAAACCCCATGTAGTTCACGGGTCGGAGAAAGATGCTCTGGAAGCCGAGTGAGACGTAGAAGTCGATTAACGCGTCCGGCCTGTCCAGAACTTGGTCGGTGACCGTCGGTAGCGCGGAGACCTTGTCGGGTCCGTACTTGCTGAGGATGTACTCCACATTCCGGAACACGGCTCGCGAGAGGTCCTCTGCCTGAGTGCGATTGGCAGTCATGACAGCCGGTGGTCCATCGATGGACGTGCTTATGACAACGTCGTCGCGGCAAAAGATCGCCTCCACTTCGGTAGTGATCCGTGTCAAGTTCGTGCAGATGACGAACTCCGTTGTCTTGAACTGCTTTGAACAGATTTCGATGATACGGTTCAGAAGGTCGGGGCGAAGAGTCGGCTCGCCGCCCTGAAACTCGAGCTTGAGATGATCATTGTCTATCGTATTTACGAAGCGCTCAAACTCAAGGACACGATCTTCCGTCCAATCAAACCCCATCGCATCCAGGGGTGCTCGCGACACTTGGCAGTAACTGCATGCTAAGTCGCACCGGAGGGTCGGTATGACGATCAAGTAGGACAGTTGGTCAGGGTGTCCGGTGTGGGCCTCGCGTATACGACGCATTAAGGACGAGAGCCGCCACTCCTCCTCGTCCTCCTCGACAAGTACCGATAGATTACGAAGCGCTTGATGCTCATCCGTGGATAGAGATCCCGCGAAGAATCGGTCGATAACATCGGGTGCGAAGAAGTCGTAGTCGCCTGCCTCGTTAGTGATGAGCATGCGATCCAATACTCGTCGGAATCGAAAAGGCGTGATGGTCGCCATCATATAGCCTCGTAGATCTTGCGACGGACATGGAGTGTGTCTTCGTGAATCTTTTCGCGGTAGAGTTGGAAGCAGGCCTCCTGGATAAGCGTCTTGTCAGAATGGGCTTCCGGTTCGTACTCCGCATATAGGTTGCCTGTTCCAGGGTCGACGCACCAAGTGACTTCAGGGTAGAGGTACCGTAGACGGACAACTGCTGCGTCGGCGTAGGCGGCGAAAGCCGTCGGAACAGGAACTGCGATTGACCGCATCATGGACAGTTTACCAGTACGCTTCACAAGATTGCAACAGGGAGCCTCTTGCGAAACGCGTGTTCGGCCGAGTTTTTGGCTGAGGCGGCGGGGCGAGCGAGGGTCAGCGGACGGGACGCAGCGTTCGCAGGATGGCAGTGACCGCCACTGTCGCCGGGGAGCCGGAGACGCGAGGAGTCATGGAGCCTGCCTGCCTGTGATGAGGGCAAGCACACGCGAAGAGATGCGGCGCATTTCCTTCACGAGCCGTTCCAGTACGACGATGTGTTCTGGACGTCGGAGGTGGGGCCAGGATTCTTCGAGGCCCTCGATCGTCCGCTTGTCGCCGGGCGTGGCTTCCACGGGGGAGACAGCAGTCCCCGTGCCCTAACGGTCATCGTCAACGAGGCGTTCGCGCGCGCGTTGTCACTTACCGCTTCGCGCGGCGGATCGCCGTTCGGCGCACGCCTCCGGTATCCCGCGTCATCCGCCCGACCCAACACCCCGGCGGCGAAGCCGTGGTTCGGGATCGTGGGCGTGGTGCGCGACATCGGCCTGGACCCCGACGACCGGGGGGACGAACGACCGTACGTGTTTCACGCGGCAGCGGCGGGAACAGTCTCTCCGCTCGTGACGACGGTGCGCGTGCGTGGCGATCCGGCCGCACTCGCCGCGCGTCTGCCGGTCATCGCAGCCGACGTCGATGCCGGATTGTCCGTCCAGGACGCGCGGCCGCTGAACGCATGGATCCGGCAGCGAGACGTCAGCTTGACCATGCTGGTCGGCGCGCTGGCGGGGGTGACCTCGCTCGTGCTGTTTCTGTCGGCGCTGGGCATCTTCTCGCTGGTGTCCGTCAGCGTTTCGCGGCGGACGAGCGAGATCGGCCTGCGTGCGGCGCTAGGCGCCAACCCCCGCCATCTGCTGGCCGGCATCCTGTCCCGCGCCATGGTGCTCGTGGGCAGCGGCATCGCGGCCGGAGCCGCCCTGTTGTTGTTGTTGTTCGTGGCAGAGAACCGGTCCCTGGAAGAGGTTGCGCTTTACGCCGGGTATCTTGGCGTGACATCCGCAGTGATGCTCGCCGCGTGTCTGCTTGCCTGCATCGGGCCCGCCGGCCGCGCGCTCAGGATCAATCCAGTCGACGCCCTGAGGGAGGCCTGAACCGTGAAAACCGCTTTGGGAGGCCCTGCATGACCAGGCTGCTCCGGCCCCTTCGCTACGGGCGCATTCCCGATTTCCCGGTCACGCGCTCACACCCACCGGCGTCATGGCCATCCGCTGCAAACAGTTCCATCTGCCGGACTTATAGAAAGACCGCAGGAGAAGAATCGCGTCGACGCTCTCCGGTAGCCAATAGATGGATGCGCCCTTGATGCGGAGATTGATGACGCGACGGATGGCGCTTTCGACGGCGCCGCTGCCCCGCGGAAGCCCGAGCCCGACCATTGTGGTGTAGGCGAAACGATGACGGTTCTTCAGGAAGTAGTTGAGGTGCGTGCGGATCTTGCCGGCCGTGCGCCCGCGGCACAGCTCCCGCAGGGCCGTGATCACCTCGTCCACCCGTGCTCGCTTGAGCAGCCCCCGCGTGCGGTTGAGCCAGCGGGTGCGTTGCGTCGCGCTCCAGCGGCGCAGCTTGACCGCGTCCGAGAGTTGCTTCGCGGCATGATAGAAGTCGATCAGCCCCAGCACCTGTGTCGGCGAGAGCCCGAGCGCGGCGATGAGGCGCTGGATGCGTTGCCAGATCCAGGGCGCGCCGTCGGCGATGAAGAGCACCTTGTCAGCGGCGTTGAGGCCGATCTGCCGCGCGTACGACAACAGCAGGGCGAAGACCGCCTCCGGTCCCCGGAGCGTGCCGTCGATGATCGGGGCCCACGTCTGAGACGGTCGCCCGTCGTCGCCGACGACGTACAGGATGAGGAGCTTCGGTTCCTTCCAGTCGGTATGGAATCGGTTGCGCCCCTTCTTCGTCTTGGGGCCACGCTTCTTGCGCCTCACACGGACGCGGCCCCCGTCGAGGGAGACGACCACCCGCTTCCCGGTCACGCGGTCCAGCAGACCGCACGCCGCGCTCTGCTGGGCCGCTCGGGCCCGCGCAGCGTAGCGATAGGCGGTCGAGCGGAGGGTCTTGATATCCAGGGCGATGCCGTCGGAGCGGAGCTGCGCCTGCGCTTCGGCCAGCGAGCTGAGCATGGCGACCGCGCGGCTTGCATCGGAGGCCAGCTTCGGCGTGCACCGGTCGTAGATGCCCAGCACCACCAAGGCGGGGTAGAGTCCCGGCCTCCGCTTCGCCCGACGGGCGTGTTTCTCGCGGTAGTACGGCGTCGTGACCGGCACCGTCGTGCCCCGGGAGGTGCGAACGTTGACGGTCTCCAGGCCGTCGCTCCGCGCATCCGCCGGGGCAGGTGGCGCACGAGGGCGCTCGCCGCGTCGCCAACCGCGGCGGAGCGCACCGCGCGTTGCAGCACGGGGGTGAGGAGGGCGCCGAAGAACTCGTCCGCGATGGCCCGCAGCTGCTCTTCGCACTGCTCCGCTTCCTCTGCCGACCTGGGCGCTGGAGCACGCGCCTCAAACTCCAGCGCCCGCCGGAGGGCAGTGCGCAGGTGGACGGGAATGTTGCGAAGATCGATCTCGCGGCTCGGGGTGTCGATGGCGCTCTTGTCCATTTCAACGCACCATCATGGGCAGTCCGAGCCGTAATGTCCAGTACCACCCTCCCCGTCTGTCCGAAGACCGGCTCAACCTCCCCCAGCCTCACAGTCCATCTTTGCCTACACACTGCTCCGGGAAATCGGGAATGCGCCCCTTCGCTACCTGCTCCAGCGCGATCGTCACGAACGCGAGCTCGACGACGAGCTGCAGTTCCACCTGGAGATGAAGCGGCAGGAACTGGAGTCTCGCGGGCTCGACCGCGCCGCGGCGGCACCCGCTCAATGCTCGGCCAGAGCGCCGTGTTCATCGGGTTCGGCGTTGCCCTGGGCCCTGGTCGGCTCGGCCGCGGCGACAACTTGGCTCAGAGGGCTGCTGTTCGGCCTCGGCCCGCTCGACGCCCGACCTTCGTGTCCGTCACGATCGCCCTGGCTCGGCATCGCGGCATTGGTGGCCGTGGCGACGCTGCGCGCGGCAATGGCGGAATCAAACCTGCAGGGCGCGTTCGAGGACACGCGCCAGCTGCTGGCATCGCTACGGCACGGCTACGAGCCGAAGAGCAGAGACGAGGCGAAGGTCTACGAACGGATCATCGACGCCGAGCTGCTCGTGCTCGACGACATCGGCGCCGAGCGCCGAACCGCGTGGGTCGAGGACACGCTCGACAGGCTCGAGACGATCGTGATCGAGCGGTACAACGCGAAGCGACCGACGATCTTCACCACGAACTACTTCGACAACGACGATGCGATAGAAGGGCTGCGGGTCCGGATCGGCAGCCGCCTGCTGTCGCGGCTGCACGAGATGTGCCACTGGTACGAGCTGTACGGCCCGGACTACCGCACGCTCGGGCGCAACCCGCCAGCGAAGGTGATCGAAGACGCCGCCAGGCGCATGGGGCTCTACAAGGAATGAGCGCGGCGGCGGCCGCTCGGACGCCCAGTCCCGGAACGACGACCGGAAGCCATGCGGAACTGCCCCGACCCCCAACTGCTCGAGCAGCTTCGAGAGCCTCGCATCGGCGAGTTGCTTGCCGGGCGCGCTGGGAAAGACCAGCCCGGCGGACTGCGCCGGCGTCGAGCCTGTGCGCAGGCGCTCGGTCGCATGCAGGACCTCTATCGCGCGGGCGCTCAGCGGTACCCGGTGCTCGCGAGTCGCCTTCATCCGCGCCGCCGGGTTCGTCCACGCCGCCTCGCCGAAGTCGATCTCCTCCCACCGCGCGCCCCGCGCTTCCCCGGGTCTGACCGCCGTCAGCACCAGAATCTCGAACGCCGCCTTGATACGGCCCGTCCGGAGCCCGACGCGCGTACCGTCTCGATGGCCGCGGCCACGCCCTTGTGGGGCAGGGCCAGCCGGTGCGTCACGATGTCGTTCTGCGGAGGTCGTTCTGCGGACCGAGCAGCGCAGCACGCGGTCGCAGGAATTGTCGTTTCGCAGGTTCATCGCAATGACCCACCCCAGCACGCCCCGGATGCGCTGGTGCACCGCGCTGGCCGTCTCCGCCTTCACGTGCCAGGTGGGCGCTTGGATCTCCAGCATGTCGGCGGTGTTGACCTCAGAGACCAGCCGCCGGGCCGATACGGGGGAAGGCATAGCGTTCGAGGTTGGGATCCAGTTCTGCGCATACCACCGGTCGCGCGAGCCCCCACGCTTCTGTTCGAGCACGCGCTCGTTGTTCTCGGCGAGAGTCGGAACGCCCGCCGCGCGGCGCTCCTCCGAAAGCGGGTCGCCACCGGACCGCGCCAGCTTCCGGTTGGCGAGGTCTGTTCGCGGGCCGCGGCGAGCGAGACGAGTCCGGCCGCGCCGACGGACGGGATCGAGCGGGGCCGCCCGGCGCGAACGGCGCCAAGCGGGTGCGCCACCGGGCCGAGGGCCTGGGACGCGACGAGCATAACGGGAACGAAGACAACAAGGACACGAAGAGCACGGGGAGTGCGACAAACAACACGAAGACGACGGAGGAAGGTACGAAGGGTAACGAAAGAGTACGAGGTGCAGGTCGAGATCACGTCCAAGAGCGGGGGCGAGTCGGCTCGGTGCGATGCCGCCGATGAGGTCTTGAGCACAATGCCAATGGCTGGCGCCCCGCTGGAGGCACTGCCGCCGGAGATCGCCATCGTTGTTGTCGCGACGCGCAGGAACGTCGGGCGCCGGGAATCCTTTCGTTGGCGATCCGTCCGGTCCCGAGCGTCGACAGGAACGGCCGCGACGCCGTAGCGAGAGCACCCGCAGGCAAGGGCACACACGAGCCGGCAGTCGCTCGACTGCGGTGGAAGCGAACGGGGCACGCACCGGATCGGGGTCGCACCTTCGCAACCGGTCGAAACGGAGAGAGGAAGGAACATGCAGACGACAACAGAGCTATTGGCGGCGGTGCGAGCCCAGATACTCGCGCGACTGATATACGGGGAGCCCGCAGACGATGAGGCTCGCCGGGCGCACGAACAGGTCGAGCGCGTGGCGCAGGCGGTGGGAACCGACAGGCAGCGTGCGATCGTGTGGTTGCGGCACGTTCTGGAGCACGAGGAGGTCACACTCCCCATACCGGTGGCACTCGGATTCGACCGTTGGTTGGTCGAGGCTGCCGACACCCTAGTGCTGTGCCATCAATAAACATTAGGACTATCGGGGAGCTCGTCTCGAACCGAGAGAGTTTCCATGCCGCAAAAAAGGTACATCGTTCGACTCACAGCCCAGGAACGCGAGGTCTGTCGAGAGACGGTCCGAAAGCTCAACGGCAGCAGTGAGAAAGTGCGCCGCGCGCAGGTTCTCTTGAAGGCCGATGCAGACGGGCCCGCGTGGACCGACCAGAAGATCGCCGACGCCTTTTCATGCCGCACCAAGACCGTCGAGAACATTCGCCAACGATGCGTGCTGGAAGGCTTCGAGCAGGCGCTGGAGCGAAAACGGCGGGAGTTCCCCCCGGTCCCCAAACTGCTCAACGGCGAGCAGGAGGCTCACATCATCGCCCTGCGTCTGGGGCCGCCCCCGAAGGGCTACGCGAACTGGTCGTTGCGCCTGCTGGCGCGGCGGGTCGTCGAGTTGGCGATCATCGAGTCGATCAGCCACGAAACCATCCGGCGGACGCTAAAAAAAACGGGATGACCCAGCGGAAAATCCAGTACTGGGTGATCCCGCCGCAGGCCGATGCCGAGTTCGTGGCGCACATGGAACAGGTCTTGGATCTGTATCAGAAACCCTACGATCCGGATTGTCCCGTCGTGTGCATGGACGAGCAGCCGGTGCAGTTGGTCAAGGAAACCCGCCCGCCGATGGCGGCCACGAAGAACCGTCCCCGGCGTGTCGACTACGAGTACGAACGGGCCGGCACGGCCGCGGTCTTCCTGTTCAGCGAGCCGCTGGCGGGTTGGCGGCAGGCGACCGCCCGGGCCCGGCGTACGAAGGTGGACTGGGCGCTGGAGGTCGCCGGCCTGTTGGAAGGACGCTACGCCGACTGCGAGAAGATCACCTTGGTGTGCGACCACCTCAACACGCACACCAAGGGAGCCTTCTACCAAGTGTTCGAGCCGGCCCGGGCACGGGAATTGGTTCGTCGCATCGAGTTCTGCCACACGCCGATGGGTATTCCGGTGAAGTGGAACAGCGTTTCCGGGGATCTGGAACACGGTTTCCGGCGAAGTGGAACGCTCGTCGGAGCGTAGCGACGTTCGTCGGTCAGTTCCCTCCCCTCGGTGTCGCAGCAGACCTTCAAGATTCTACTCGTGACGTGGTGTTCGAGAGCATGGACGAAGATGCCTGTGGAGCCTGTGGGCGCCGTCTGCGGCGTCCAAGGTGTTGTGGGAAACGCGCCTTCGGCGACCGCTCAGTTGCGCCGAACGCATCGCGGGCGTTTTCCACATCACCGGCAGGATCCACAGGCCGGTCGGACCCGACGTGCCCCGGTCACGCGTGTCGGCGGCGCGATGGTTCTGGGCTTCGCTTCGCCGCGGTAATGGCGTTGCCGTTCTGGTGCTCATGTCGTCTCCTTCGGGCGGTTGTTCGGCGCGTCGTGCGTACGTCGCATCGAGCGGCCCTTCAGCTCGATGCGGTGCGCGTCGTGGAGCAGGCGGTCGCAGATGGCGTCGGCCTGGTTGGGGTCACCGATGACGGCGTGCCAGTCGGTCACCGGCAACTGGCTGGCGATCAGCGTGGAGGCGCGTTCGGCGCGGTCCTCGATCACCTCGGTCAGGTCGCGGCGCTCGGCGTCACGCAACGGCGCGAGCATCCAGTCGTCGATGGCGAGCAGGTCGAGCTTTGCCAGCCGCGCCATCAGCCGCGTGTAGGAACCGTCTCCGCGGCCGACGGCCACCTCGTGCAGCAGGCGCGGCATGCGGACGTAGCGGGCGGTGAAGCCGCGGCGACACGCCCGTTCGACGAAGGCGCAACAGAGAAAACTCTTCCCGATTCCACACGGCCCGGTGACGATCAAGTTGTGGCGCTCGGCGAGCCACGCGCAGGTTCCCAGCGTCAGGACCTGCTGGCGGTTGAGCCGTCGGGCAGGCGTGAAGTCGACGGCCTCGAGCGTCGCCGGATGACGCAGCTTGGCCGTCTGCAGGCGCCGTTGCAGCTTGCGCTGTTCGCGGGCCGTCCACTCGGCGTCGACCAGCAGGCCGAAACGCTCCTCGAAGCCGAGCGTGGCGGCCTCGCCGCTCTGCAGTTGTTGCTGGACGGCGTCGGCCATCGCGCCCAGCTTCATGGCGTTGAGTTTGTCGACGGTCTGTTCGATCAGCATCGGTCCTCCTCCTCGGTCGTGGCCGCGGCGTAGTAGTCGGCGCCGCGGATGTTGGTGTGCGTGGGCGTCGGGGTTGTCTCGGCCGCCGGTTCCAGAGGCAGACGGTCCTGGCCGGCGGCGAGAATGTTCTTGACGGTGCGATAGCGGTAGGAGCCGAGTGCCATCGCGCGAGCGCTCGCCGCGTCGAGACGGTCGTTCCCGTACTGCTGTCCCAGGCGCATGATCCCCAGGCAGGCTCGATACCCTTGCTCCGGGTGCGGGCGACGCTCGATGATCTGGGCGACGAGCTGTCCGGTCGCCGGTCCGGCCTGCTCGGCCCAACGGATCAGCCGCGACGGCGTCCACTCGGCATGCGCGCGGTGGGCGCTCGGCATGTGCTCGCGATGGGTGGACGGCTGTCCGTCGTAGCGCCGCCGGTGCGACGTCAGTCGCTTGCCGCGATAGAAGATCTCGACCGTGTTCGTGGTGTGGCGGACCTCGACCTGCTCGCGGACCAGCTGGAACGGCACGCTATAGACGTGGCGCTCGACCTCGACGTGGTAGTCGATGTTGGCGCGGCACAGCTTCCAGTGCGCCAGGACGTAGCGCGCGGTCGGCAGGGACCGGAGCGCCGGCCGGTCGACCTGCTCGTAGAGGGCGCGGCGGCTGACGCCCAGCTTCTTCATCGGCCGGTCGTTGAGCTCGTCGAGCAGGACGCGGATCGCGGCGTTCAACGGGCCGAGCTCGAAGAAGGTCTGGTCGCGGAGGCGGGCGAGTATCCACCGCTGTGCGATGAGTACACAATTCTCCACAGCAGCCTTATCCCGAGGTTTCCTCGGTCGCGCCGGAACGACGACGGCGCCGTAGTGGGTGGCCAGGTCCTCGTAGGTGCGGTTGACGCCGGGCTCGTAGCGGCAGGGGCGGGTGATGGCGCTCTTGAGCTGGTCGGGGACCCACAACGTGGTAGCGCCGCCGAAGTACTCCACCATGCGGATATGCGCGTCGATCCAGTCCGGCAACTGCTGGGTCTCGGTCGCCGCGGCGTAGGTGAGGCTGCTGGCGCCGAGCACGGCGACGAACAGCTCGACGCGTCGGAGCTCACCCGTGCGCCGGTCGACCAGGCTCGGCCGCTTGCCGGAATAGTCGATGAACGTCTTCTCGCCGGCGCGGTGCACCTGCCGCATCGACGGCCGCAGCCGCCGCGTCCATTGCCGGTAGATCTCGCAGAACTGGGTGCGGCCGTAGCCGTCCGGATGGATTTGCGCGTACTCCTCCCACAGCAACTGCAGCGTGACGCTGTCGCGCTTGAGCTCGCGGTGGATGTACGCGCAGTCGGGCCGGATCCGGTCGTGCACCGGCGCGGCGCGTGGAAACAATCGAGCCTCGAGCGCCGCGTCGTCCAAATCGTCCGGCAACGGCCAGCCGAGCCCACGTTGCGCCGCCCTCTGCAGATAGCGATTGACCGTCCCCACGCCGACGGCGCACGCCTGCGCCACCGCCTGGTGGGACAGTCCTTGCTCGTGCTTGAGTCGTAAAACCTCGCGGATCTTCCTCATCAGCAGCCTCCGTGCCGGCATCGCCACGCCCCTCCTGTCGAAAGGGCAGAGCATGCCAGGTCAAGCTACCGACGAGCGTTCACGACCTCCGGAACCGCTGTTCCACTTCCTCCGGAATCGATGTTCCACTTCCTCCGGATTCCGTGTTCCACTTCCCGGATTCGCTGTTCCACTTCCTCCGGAATCGCTGTTCCACTTCCTCCGGATTCCGTGTTCCACTTCCTCCGGAATACCCACGTCCTTGGCTCGCCGCGGCGGAACGACACGGTCGATGCCGTTGCGTTGCGCGTAGCTCTTGATGGCGTTGACGAACCGCCCCGTGATCGGCGCCATCAGCACCGACGACGGCCACGCCGCGCCGCGCATCTCGCGGAAGAAGTGCGTCGCACCGGCCGCCGTCTGGAGCAGCGGGACGTAGACGTTCAGGTACCATCCGGTCGACGCACTCCAGCGTCAGCATCGTGTGCCGCGACAGGACTTCGGCTACGGATCGTGCTACGTTCATGGCTCGGGCTCCGGTCGATGGGCTCCGCACCGGCCAGTCTACGGCCAACGTCGCCCCCGGGGTGACCAATGAACGCGGCTTCACGCCGCAGAGGGAGCAGCGGCCGGAGTTCGACTCCACCTCACCATGCGCCGAGCCCTACCTGTCTCGTCGGTCTGAGGCGAAGCCTCGCTAGGTATCCTTCTCTTTGAGAAGACTCCCTTGTCGTTCGTCCTCCCGTTTGTGACGTACGGTCGCTGTTGCATCGAAGGCCCCATGGGCGCGCAGAACATCGGCACATATCACGCGGCCATCGCAAATGCGGCTCAGGAGAGCGGCCTGTCGAGGTTCGAGCGCGACCAGGCGACCGAGGACGTGGAGCACGTTCATCAGCTCCGTGGTGTACTCTGCCAGCCAACCGTCGGGTTGAATCCTCCCGAGCGCGGACGGCGGGCGCCGATCGCCGATGACCGGCCGAGAGCGGTCGCGGCGGCGGGAGCTGAACCACTGGACGAGCACCTGCTTGCCCGAGACCTCGTAAGCCCACACCTCCGGAGGCACGTTGTCGATGAAGCCGTCGCCGACCTTCAGGCGGCGGGCGGCAGCATCGTAGTCGATACGGTCGGGGAAGCGGTCCGGGAGGGCCGGGATGGCGCCCTCCGTCGGGATGATGGGGCGCTCGCTCTCCTGCATGCGCGGCGGGCCGCCGGGTCGCCCCACATCGGGGTCGGCGAAGCGTTCGCCGAAGCAGTGAAGCCAGATGATCTCTTGCCCGATCTCGACGGCCTCCGTGAACAGCGAGGCGGCGGCTGTCATTGGGACGCGCAGTCCTGGCTGCACCAGGTCGGAGCGGAAACGCGCCGTGTACGCGGGATGCGCCGCGACCGCCCCGAAGTAGGCCATGAGTTTGGGGGCACCGACGGCAAGTCCCAGGACTTCGGTCACCTCGTCGAGCAAGCTCGCCTTGAGGTTCGGCGTCCGGTGCTCGCGGTCGGCCCATAGCGGGAACACGCGGCCTCCACGACCGTTGTAATGGTGCAGGTCCGGTATCAGTGCGGAGAATGTGACGGCGGGTCCCGCTGTGAGCGCATGTGCTTGTAGCGCCGTCATGTACACCTGGTGGCTCGAATGGGTCGCCCACAGGGTCGGATTCGGTTGATTGATGAGCCGCCCGTCGGGAATGACCCACTGCCGATCGAAGGAGCGGTGACCGTAGCGGACAGGCCGCACGACAGCTCCGGTGTCCGAAGCAACCGGACCGGAGCGAAACTCGTGGCCATGTAGCCCCTGCCGCAGCGATTTGTGGACGTGCTTGTCCCCCGGCTTGCCGCCCCGAAGATGCGGATGGAACAGCGCCTCCTTCTTGCCGGCATCGGCTTCGGATCGAAGCGCCTCCCACCGTCGCTCCAGCGAAACGCGATCGGGTGCAGTCACCCAGGTCCGTCCGGGCATGACACCGGAGCCGTCGTAGACGAACAGGTCTTGCAGGGCCGGGAACTCGCCCCACGCTCCGGCGGAGCGCGGGAAGAACGAGGCCCGGGGATCGGACCGGCATTCAGTCCACCCGTCATCGTCCAGCGTGATCGCGCCGAGCGCCGCGAACTTGTCGGTACGGTGTCCCTGCGGCAGTACCCGGTATCGGACCCGTGCCTGCGCGGCCGAGCCCGCATCGGTGCTGCGAAGCGCCATGACGATGCACACGGGCTGCTGCACGCCCTGGAAGATGCGCGTCGGCACTTCCGGCTGATGCCCTTCCGGCGAGCAGTCGATGATCCAGATCTCGTCCGCGTCCCGGCGCAGCTCGGCGCGCATCTTCTGAAATCCGGGTCCGTTCAGAAAGCCCGCCACGGTGATGAAGGCGACGATGCCCCGGCGGTCGTGCGCGCGGTCCTCGGTCCGTGCCGGGCCGTCGTCTCCGATGATGTCCGGAGCAGGGCCTTCGGTTCGTGACCGGCCACCGTCCCCGAAGACCTTCCAGGTTGCCCACCGCCAGAAATAAACGTAGAGGTTGCGCAGATGCTTGGCATGGGCGCCGACGTTCCAGTCCACTGGAGGCATCCACCGCAGGAGCGGCGCGGCGATCTCGCCGCCCGTCGAGCCGCTCTCAATCCAGCCACCGAGACCCTTGGCCTTCTCCTTGTAGGGCGGATTGCCGATGACGACGGTGATCTTCTCCTGCCGCTTGATCGCGTTGGCGCGCCGGCGGGACTCGCCGAGGGGCATGAGTATCTGCGGCAGGTACTCTTCCTCGGCATAGGGGTTGCCGAGCGTGTCCGTCACGTAGAGCCGCGTCGCGGGCACCGCGCTCGGGTCGCCGAGGAGCGCATGCAGCTCTGCGAGAAGTCTTAACTGCGCCACCGCGAAGGGTCCGAACTGAATCTCGAAGCCGATCAAGCGGGAGATGGTGGCCTCGATCACCGCGGGCACCGCGCCAGCCCCCTGATCAGCCGCCGTTGTCTGCGCGATCCGATGCAGGACACCGAGCAGGAACGTGCCGGTCCCCGTCGCCGGATCGGCGACGGTCACCTCCGAAGAGGCGAGTCCTTCCGACAGTGCGAACCGCGGCCCCGAGCGTAGCGCCTCGTCGACCAGCCGCACCATGGCCCGAACCACCTCGGGCGGGGTGTAGTATGAGCCCGTCTTCTTGCGCAAGTCGTTGTCGTAGACGCTCAGGAAGTCCTCGTAGAAATACAGCCAAGCATCCGGGTTGCCTTTGCTGACCGTTGGCCAGTGAACCGCGTCGAGCACGCGCGTGAGGGTGGCCAGCGATGTCTTCAGCGCCGTCTCGTGATCCACGTCGTCGGTAAGCAGGCGAAGCGCGGTGCCGATCAGCGTGTTCGTGTGGCGGAGTTCCCTCGCAACGCGGTCGAGGCCATCGGCGAGGACAATGTCGCGCGCCCGTGCCATCAGAAGCCCGAAGGTGACCGCCTGCGCGTAGCCGTCCGCGAAGGCTTCGTCCGTAGCGCTCGGGAACAGGAGCCTGCGCCAGTCCCTCGCGAGGTTGGTGAGCGAGGGCGAGCCGCGTCCCAGCTGCTCCGTCACCTCTTCGCGCAGCAAGCGGCAGAGCCGGGCCGTGGTGCCGGCGAGTTCTCGTGCTGACCGGGGCGGCTCCGGCTCCCATCGGAAGAAGTCCCCGAACAGGGACACGAGACGGTCGGGGGCGGCCAGCTTGGCGCCAGCGGTCTCCACGTCGCCCTCCAACCGAACGACGTCGCCTTCGAGCGAGCCGTTTCGCCACAGGCTGAACCCGTTGCCGTCAGTGTAGATGAGATTCGGGAGGGTCTGGAGCTTTGCCCACTGTTCTCGGTCGTGCCGGTCGCGGAAGCGTCGGGGATCGGCGCCCTTGCCGGGTGCCTTGACCTCGATGAAGCCGACCAGGGCGCCTCCTCGCGTGACCGCGTAGTCGGGCCGAGTCTTGATATCGGAGAGCGCCGTCTCGCCGACCATGACCACGGTTCCGGGGTGCAGCCCTGCAAGCTCGGCGAGACCCGGGATCAGCGCTTCCAGCGGCGCCCGCAACTGATCCTCCGGTGCACCGCTCGCGACGGGGTTCGAAAGCTTGGACCTCGCTTCACGTCCGAATGCGGAGACGGCTTCCTGAAGCGACACGCGCATTTGGCAAACTTCCGGGTGTGGGCACTAACGCCGCAACGGCGCACCGTCGGTGTCCGCGCAGGCGTCCTCCAACGTGCAATCTCTCCCGTTCATGACTGCCTGGCGTGTGTATGTCGGGCGCTGTGAAGTCGCTCATCCGCCTCGACCGGCCATGTCTCGGCCTTCATCCAGAATTGGTAGAGCGACCCTTGGTCGACGGTCCGACTCCGTTCTCGCCGGGGCACACCCACTCCCCGGCAGCACTGTCGGCGAGTTCGTCGAGCAGCTACCGGACCGCCTCGCCCAGCAGAACGTACCCCGCCCCCGTCTTGGCGTCAATCAGGGACGAGTCGATCTGGTCTGACTCGACGTTCATGCCTCGGGCTCTGGTCGCTGGACCCCCAACGGCCAGTCTGCGGCGGCGCCGGCGGCGACGACGAAGAGCGAGTGCAATTCACCCCTCCTCCCGGCCCCGATGGGTGGTCGCCGGGCCGGTTCGCCACAAACACGCCGCGCTCCGGAGTTGACCGACGACCGCCAGCTCGCCATCCGCATGGCCTCCTCCGACCTTGATCACCGCCGTGACCAGAAGCCACTGGGATGGCCCGTTCCAGGTCGTCCAGAGCCCGGTGTGGCATCAGGGCGCGACGAATGTCCTGCTCGTCGACTACCTGGAGGGGAACCCCTGCGGTCGCGCCTCGGTCGGCTGGTGGCCGGCGTGGATTCGGCTCGTGACGAGCGAGCGGTGTACCAGGCCAGGTTTCTTCGCTGACCTCGTCGGCCACGAGCTCGGCCACGTCCTCGGCTTCCACCACGTCTCCGACCCGGAGATGGTGATGGCCCCTGGGGGATATGCGTTACAGAACCACCGCTTCAGCCCGGACGAGTTGTTCCACGCCCGGATGGCCTACGACCTCGGCCGCGGCGCGCGCGCTACTGCGCCTGGCCCGTCGACGGATGCTGAACCCCTTCGTGATGTCGTAGAATCGGGCGAACGGGAAAGCGCCGTACGCCGAAACCGCCGCGGTGGTCAGAGACCGCGGCGGGGAGCGGAAGCGGCGCGCAGGGGCACGGGAGGCCCCTACGCATGGTGTACCAATGCCAGGAGCGTACTGATCCGCTCATCCGCCGTCAACTCACACTCGATTAACAGCTCCACGAGGAGTACGTCGTCGAGATCCGCGTGGCCGTGCGCAGGCGCCAGTGTGTTCTCGCCGAGTTCGGCCCGGCTCCCGAGCCGGTGCCGATGCTCGAGGAACCCGTCACGATGGCCGACATGCTGCAGGGGCCGCGATGACGAAGAAGAAGAGCGCTGGCGCTGGAGAATTGCGAAATTCAGCGATGGTCCTACATGACTTTTTGACAGGCTTGCAGGCTGCGGGGGTTCAGAATCAGAGTCAGTTCGACGCCATTAATCAAGTCTTGGCCCTCGGAAGCCCTGGCAAAGCAAGCTTTCACCGACACATGGCAGAACTGCATCGACTCTACTGAGGGGTCGTGACCGACCACCGTCAGGGTGTGATCGGCTCGCGAATCGGGCGGCACAAGCGTCTGGGTCACGCCGGCGACCGGCGATGGCGTGGTCGAGCAGCAATACGACGCACGATGAGCGTCATGGAGGGCTGGCCAAAGACAGCTTCGCCGTGATGGCGGCCGTGCACGCGGGTCCAGACTCGCGTTGGACGCGTTACCCGGCGCGCGCCCCGAGGGAAAGGGCGATCTTGCGCCACGCGTCGAGATTCGGCGTCGAGCGCGGCAGATGCAGGACGAGGCGGCGGACGGAGCTGACGACGTGGACGCTGAGCTTGAGCAGCCGATCGCGCAGCCACATCACCTGGGTTCGGGCACACGCGGTGCGCGCCGCGTGCAACCGCAGTTCCTGCATGAGCACGTAGGCTGCGGCGGTCAGAAAAACGCGCAACTGGTTCGCCCGGAGTCTGCAGCAGCTCGTGCGGTCGAGCTGCAGGTCCTTGAGTTCCTTGATCCGGTTCTCGACGTCGCCACGGGCGCAGTAGACCTTCTCGTAGAGAAAACGCGGCGTCTGCCGCATGTTCGTCACCACGAAACGCGGGTTGTCCCGCGGCTCGCGGTCCCCGAGACGGACGACTTCGGCCTTGATGATGGGGCTTATAGACCTAACTGCCCACGTAACGCCAGAAAGTCCAATATTTACGGGCTGTTTCGGGGCCTAATCGGCCTCGCCAGAAGGTAGTTTTCGACTGATCGTGGATGGCTTGACCGCGAGCGGCCCGAGCCGCTACCGTTTATGCAGCTTCGCGATGCCCGCGGGGTGTGTAGGGTGCGCGGGCGCCCCCGGCTTAAGGTGTGAGAGCCAGACCGGGAGCGACCCGCCGGAGAACGACAGCATGGCGTCGTTTCAGGCGAAGTCTGCCACACCAGCCCAGCCGGTGTCCACTGGCAGATCGCTCACCGAAGAGATCGAGACCCAAGAGCTATTAACGAAGGCGTGCTTTACCCGGATCGATTCCCGCGTCGACGAGCACCGAAGAATCGCCGCCGCACGATTGCGTTCGGCTCGTCAGTACCGATCTCTGGATAATCTGCGTGAAGCGCAGGCCGCGCTCGCACGTACTCAGAAACAGTTCGATCCCATCCTAGGTCCATCACGAGTCCGGTCACTTCCGTAAGCCACAGAACTCTGTAAGTTCTTCATTTTTATAGGTTTTCGGCTTGCCTTATCCGCTGATCGGAGTTCAGAATTATGTAATGCCCAATCCGGGACCGGGCCGCGCACACCGCCGCGGGATCACCCTCGCGCAGTTGTTCGCGGCGTTCCCGGATGATGCGGCGGCCGAGCGCTACTTCATAGAGATGCGCTGGCCGGACGGCATCGCCTGCCACCACTGCGGATCGCTGAACGTCACGAGGAAGACCGGCTCAAAGACGATGCCGTTCCGTTGCCGAGACTGCCGGAAGCGGTTCAGCGTCCGCACCGGAACCGTGATGCAGTCGAGCAAGCTCGGGTACCAGACCTGGCTCGTGGCGATCTACTTATTGACGACCAACCTGAAGGGCGTGTCGTCGATGAAGCTGCACCGCGACGTTGGGATCTCGCAGAAGTCGGCCTGGCACTTGGCGCACCGGATCCGCGAGATGTGGCGCCGCGACGGCGACCCCTCGGCAGAGTGGCCGTTCTTCGGCCCGGTCGAGGCTGACGAGGCGTTCTTCGGCGGCAAGGTCGGCAAGATGAGCGCGAAGCGACGGAAGCTGTTCGCCGGGCAGGGGCCGATCGCGAACAAGATCGCTGTTGCCGGTGTCCGCGACCGGCACACGAAGCAGGTCCGGGCCGTCGTGATCGGCACCGTGACCAGCGATGTCCTGCACGGCTTCGTCGAGAAGAACCGGCACGCCGGCCGGCCGCTCTACACCGACGAGGCGGCAGCCTACGACGGCCTCGAGAACCACGACGCGGTGAAGCACAGCGTCAGGGAGTACGTCCGCGGCGAGATCCACACGAACGGCATCGAGTCGTTCTGGAGCATGCTCAAGCGCGGCTACATCGGCGTGTTTCACCGGATGAGCCCCGAGCATCTTCACCGGTACGTCGGGGAGTTCGAGGGGCGCCACAACGCCCGGCCGCACGACACGAAAAACCAGATGGCGGCGATGGTTCGCGGCGCCGAGGGGCGACAGCTTCGGTACGTCGACCTGATCGAGAACGGCGAGCGCGCAACCAGGATCGCCCGCGGCTGGACGCCACCGACCGGCCCCGGACGCTCCTGGACCCCGCCAGACACGCTCGCACGTTAACGATCAGTCCAGGCCGGCCTGCGCCTTACTGACCATGCGTCCGTCCTGAAACATCGCGTTCATGTTCCCGCCGAGGCCAGAGTTGCTCCACTCATACATGACCGTCGAGATACCCCCGAGGTCGCTCCGACTCGCTTCCGTGCCCTGGAAGCCGACGACCGAAACCACCTGGGCGTAGGTCATGCCCGACTGGATCTGTCGGAACTCGGCCAGCGACACACTCTGAGCGGCCTGCTGGTCGGCCAACTCCTGACGGAATTCCGGTTGCGCGAGCGTCACCAGGAAACTGACCACCACGAGGACGACTGAACCGCCCCACACCTTCACCGATGCACGACGGTCCGGTAAGCGCGCCCACGACGGCGCGATCGCACCGAGGACGGCCCACAGGAACACGAGCGCGGCAAGAACGGCCAGGATACCAGATGTGGCCTGGGCCGCGAAGATGGCCCCGATAGCGACCAGAACGCCGCCGGCAACGATGATGCGTGTCAGCATGCCTGCCTCCCGATAGACTGCGCCGGCGACCGAGATTGGTCACCGGGCCGGTTGCCAGACAAGACGCACGTGTATATGTGCGGACTCCCGCCTGTTCCCGGCTGGCGCCGGTGTTCTAGTCAGCGGGCGGCCCGGTGTCGGGCCACGCACATCTCGTCTGGCAAGGTCAGGTTAACCCACGCGCAGATGACTGGTCAATGGGGTATAATCAGTCATGCTCAAGACCGAAACGAAGCTGCCGAAGGACGATCCCCGCTACGAGCCGACCAAGGCCGAACTGGAGGAGGACCTGCGGATCGCCGCCACGCCCGAGGAATTGATCGCCGCGATGTTCGGTCGGCGCCCGCGCCGCGTGATCCACTGACCGTTGGGGGAACCGCTCCACCAAGGGGCGGCCTTGTAGGTTCGGAATAGATGTGCCGATAAGAACGATCGTGACGAACGAACAGCTTGCGAATCAGATCGCCGCGCTCGGGCGAATCACTGAACATCGCTTCGACCGTCTGGAACAGACGATGATGGCGCAGTTCGAGCACGTGCTCCGCGAGATTCGACGGGTTGAGGATGGCGGGCCGCGCCAGGATGGTCACGAGCGCGAGTATGCGTGTCCGATCAACGAGTGCGATCACGTGTTTCAGGGCGGGCGCGCCGGTTGGGATTCCCACGTCGCGGCGCACGGAAAGCACCCGGACTGGCTGCCGCAGGTTCTCGACGGCGAGGAGCGCAAGCAAGCCTTTCGCACGCGGTTCGCCGATTGGTTCTCGGAACCGGCGACGAAATAACTAAAGACCGCGCCCGTGCCGCACCGTCCACTGAGAACCACACAGACCGTCACGCGGCCCGACACCGGGCCGCTCGCCGAATGCGATACCTGCGCCAGCAGGGAATAGGCGAGAGCCTGTCCGCAATGCGTAATGGTCTGTGTGGCAACCGGCCCGGTGACCAATCTCGGTCACCGGGCGCAATCCCCTTGAGGGAGGGGGAGCCACATGCACACCCGAATCGTTGCATCCATCGCGCTCTTGCTGCTCGTGTCCGCCGCGACGGCTTCGGCCCAGGTCGGGCGCATGCTCGGCGCGGGAATGGCTGTCGCAGGCGCCGCGATGCTACTCATCGACCCGTCCCAGCCGATGCAGCCAATGCAGCCAAGCGTGATCAGCCATGAATTGCTCCGCGGGGAAGTCGATGCCTACCTAGATGACGCGGAGTATATGGTGGATCGGGTCAACCGCACCGGTGACGGCGCCTTCTACCAAGTATGCAGCGTCAACAGCCCACTGAGGGAAGCCGTTTGCACCATTTACGCGCATGGTGCCATCACGGGTGCGCAGGTGGGGTCGGAGATCAGCCTGGAGGTTGCTCATCGGGATGGTCGAATGGTCCACGCAGGCGCGTTCATTCCGTTCATTCCGTACAAGGAACGCAGCACCGGGATGAAGTACGGCGGCGCGGCGCTGGTGATCGGCGGCGCGATGCTGGCCATGCTCTGGCCGAACCCGCCTGACGCGCTCGCGGACGTCTCGGTCGCTCGCACTCCCGGCGGGGCGCGCCTGAGCAAGACCTTCGGTTTCTGACGCCGCTCCTTCGCCCTATTTTTGACGCAAAAGCTGCTACGATGGCCGGAAATGACTTGGCGAGGCGTGCGCGGCCTACGCTGGTGAATCGTTCGGATTCTAGCCATCTGCCCGCGCACGGTTCGCCCATCGCGCGCGGGCTCCCTTCTGCGCGATCTCTCGGCGGCGCTCCGGCGTGAGTGCCGCGGCACGCGCCGGTCCGCCCTTGCGTCCGCCGAGCGCCCCGAGCGCCACGGCGGCGAGGTTCTTCACCGGTGCCGGCGGTTCGGTCCGTGCGATGATGCCTTGCACGGTCGCGTAGACGATCTGGTTCGTGTCGCGCCGGCCGGGTGGTTGAACGCTCATGGAGCCAACGATAGATCGGCTGTCCCTTGACCCGCAACGGCTAACAGAAAGCAAACTTGACCACTACCTCTTGATGGCCGCACTGGACGGATTTAGATCGGACGCGGTATGCTCAGGCATACGAATCCTCCGTTGTCGCGACCGGGGAGTTTCTCACGCTGCACCCGGCGGCGACCGTTACGAGTTCACGGATGATGGCCCGGCCCTGTCGGGCTTTCGTCTGTACGCCTTCGATCCTACATCGATCGTCAGTGCACTGCCCAGCACCCTGAGCGGCATGTGCATACGTGAATATCTATGCAATATCCGGGGGACCCTTACTACACCGAGAGCACCCCGTGCGCTCAAAACGGATTCTCACGGCTCCTACAACCGTCCTGGATCAGGTTGGCATCCAACCCCGTATTCACGATCTGATCCTTGAATGGTTTATTTGTGATTCCGTTCGTTTGAAGATCCGACCGGCTGAGGATCGAAAAGCCCAATGAATCCGGGAGTTTTCGCTCCCGGTGCCGTGGGCACTTTCCGACATAATCCCCTTGATGATGACCCGGCGCGCGGCGCTCCACGTGCCCGCCGCATAGTCGGTGTCCATGGAGCCTCTTGCAAAAATCGGTGATCGGCCGGGTTTTCTTTGCCGGAAGCCGCAGGCGAGGGACGGTTAGTGGGCGGGACGTAGCGTCTGAAGGATGGCGTTAGCGGTCACCGCCGCCGACGAGCCCGAGACGCGGCGGTTCAGGGGACCTCCCGGCCGGTTATGAGGGCCAGCACGCGCGAAGAGATGTCGCGCATTTCCGTCACGATCCGTTCCAGTTCGCGGTTGTTCTCGATCCACTCCTGGTAGAGGACGACCTCGTCTTCGGTGAGATGCATGCCGACAGTTTTTCCGCGGGCCTTGCGCGTCCAGTAGTGGTAGGGACCGTGCCGGGCGTCCGGGTCGCGGTGGCAGCGGCAAGTGGTCTTCCCACACGCTACCCGGCGGGTCTGGAGGCTGCCCTGGCAGAGAAACCCGAGCGTTTGCAGTTCCGCCTTGAGCGCGTCGTATTGCTTCGCGTACGCAAGCATCGGGTCCCCGCGGGCCATCGATTCACTGCTTGACATCGACCTTGGGGGTAAGTCTGCAGGTAGATTCCAGGAGCGGTCAACAAGCCATGAATTCAGTGCGCGCCTCCTTCGCCTCCTACTGGCAGTCGATCCAGCATGCGCTGTTTCCACAGTTGGAACACGTGTTGGGGCCACTGACCGGGAAACAGCAGCAGTTGGTGCAGACCCTGGAGGTCATCCGTATCGAGCACCTGATTCCCCGGTACTGCCGGATGCCGGGGCGTCCGCCCAAGGATCGCGCGGCGATGGCGCGGGCCTTCGTGGCCAAGGCGGTCTACGACCTGCCGACGACGCGCATGCTGCTGGACCGGTTGGACACCGATGTGGTGTTGCGGCGGGTCTGCGGCTGGGAGCGGCGGGGCGAGGTGCCGAGCGAGTCGGTCTTCTCGCGCGCCTTCGCCGAGTTCGCCGCCACGCAGTTGCCCCAGCGCGTGCACGAAGCGCTGATCCGGGAGACGCACCACGACCGGCTGGTGGGCCACCTCTCCCGCGACTCGACGGCCATCGAGGCCCGTGAGAAGCCGGCCACGAAGGAGAAGGCGCCCCCGCCGCCCAAGCGCAAGCGGGGGCGGCCGAAGAAGGGCGAAGAACAACCGAAGGTCCTGACACGTCTCGAACGGCAGCCGACCATGCACCTGCCGGCGATGCTGGACGACCTGCCGACCGCCTGCGATGTCGGCACGAAGAAGAACAGCAAGGGCTACAAGGACACCTGGGTCGGCTACAAGCTGCACATCGACGTGGCCGACGGCCAGATTCCGATCAGTTGCCTGTTGACGTCCGCCTCCCTGCACGACAGCCAGGCCGCCATTCCGCTGGCGACTCTGTCCGCCGAGCGGACGACCAATCTGTATGACCTGATGGACGCCGCCTACGACGCGGAGCAGATCCGGGAGCACAGCCGCTCACTCGGCCACGTCCCGTTGATTGACGTCAACCCCCGCGGCGACAAGGCCCGGGCAGAAGAACTGCGAACCGAAGCCCGGCGCCTGAAAAATCTCGGCTTCCAGCTCGCCGAGCAGGTTCGCTACAACGAGCGTACGGCGGGTGAGCGCGTCAATGGCCGTCTGAAGGACGAGTTCGGCGGTCGCCATGTCCGCGTCCGTGGCGCCGCGAAGGTGATGTGCCACTGCATGTTCGGCGTGTTGGCGCTCACCGCCGACCAGTTCCTGCGCTTGGTGACATAACCAACGCGTCGCCGGCAAACGCCCATCCAATCCCGGCGCCCGACCGGCGTCAGTCACCTACCGGTGTCGCGACGCTCGGTGGAAAACACCGTCGATCCCCTTGTTTTCCGCCTCCTGGCGTGCCGCCGGTCCTTCAGGACCAGAACACGCAGTCGAAATCCAGAACAATCACGCCATCTGCTGGGAGCACGGTCGGCAGAGAGCAAGTCTATGAGCTGTTGGGTGAAGTGTCGATCCCCGCTCGTGGCTGTCCCGGAAATACGGATCGCAATGCGTGCCACCTTGTCGATGATCGACTGCGCCGTGGCGACCCAGACGAACGGCGTGGCAGAGGTATTGTGGCGGTCGATGAACGCCTGGATCTTGCGCACCAGATCCGCGACGCTGCGGAACGAGCCCCGCTTGATCGCCCGCTGGCTGAGCAAGCCGAACCACCGCTCCACCTGGTTCAACCAGGACGAGTAGGTGGGCGTGAAGTGCAGGTGGAAGCGCGGCCGCGCAGCCAGCCACTGCCTGACCTTGGCGTGCTTGTGCGTCGCATAGTTGTCCAGCACGAGGTGGATGTCCAGCTCCGCGGAGACCGGTAACGTGCCACGCCCCCGCACTCTTTGGAATGGAGGCGACCCTCAGCAAGACCGGCCGCGGTCGGCCGGTCCCAGCCACCAACGAGGGAATGACGAGGAAGAACGCGGGATGCAAGAGGGGAACAGAGGAAGGAGGGGACGGCTCAGGAAGCCGCGCAGGGCGCGCCGCGGCTGTCGGCAGGTCGCCGGGCAGAGGCGACCGAAGCAGTCGGCTCTGTCTGCCGTGGTAACCGGGGCACAGGCAGGCCGTTAAGCCCAGGGTTCGTTCACCCGCCGGCAGGCAGGCGCCCTTGCGAAAGCCCGCGTGCAGCCTGCGCGTTCGATCTGCCCCGGCGGAAGCGCTCGGTCCGTGCATTCCGGGCGAATGCTCCGACAACCCCGGCGGCGGCAAGGAGTCGGAGACCACGAGAACAAGGATGGCGCCGAGCTCGTCGGCACCTTCGCGGCCACCGCGCCAGCAGGCCGGACCGCCACCGGCGTGGGCGTGGGTGCGCTGGATGCGGCGGGCCGGACACCGTGGCAGTGGGTGGCACGAAACCATATCGGGACTTATCGGGACGGCGCTGTTGCCGGTTACCGGTCTTGCCATGGATGAGAAGACCACTCTCTGACGGAAGACGATCTGCCAGGCCTGAAACCAGCCGAGCCGCGCGAGCCAGGACGGCAGCCGAAGAACAGCCCCGGGTCAGATGCGCGTGGCGCTGGCGGCCGGGGATGCCGAGCAGACTGGCGAAGGGACTGAGCGACGCACCGGGTTCTGGAGCCGACGAGTGTCCAGCGACGGTCCTGTGCGTGACGCCGGCACCGACGGCAATCTCCCGGATGCAGGCGCCAAGCGCCGCGTGGATCGCACACGAAGCCCTGTGGGGGTGGACCTCGATGCGTTGCGAGAGGAACGAAATCGAGCCGGAGGTCAGGCCGTTCCGGGTGCCCGGATCCCAAGCACGTCCGCGTCACCGCATGGCGTGAGACGACTCGCGCGTGACCGCGACCGCTTCCACCGCTTCGACCCGGAGGACCGGCACCCGCCACGCTCCCTCGTTTTCGAATGAACGCGGCGACCCTCAGTTGGACCGGCCGCGGTCGGCCGGCCGAACTACCAACGAGGGAATGACGAGTAGAACACGGGACGCAAGAGGGGGAACGGACGAAGGAGGGGACGGTTCAAGAGCCGCGCAGGGCGCGCCGCGGCTGTCGGCAGTCGGCCCGGCGAACGCCCGCCCGCGTGCATGCGCGTTCGATCTGGAATGGCAGAAGCGGCTCCAGGTTCGTGCATTCCAAACGAAACATCGACGAGCCCAGCAACGGCTTCAAGACAGACACCAGGAGAAGAGGGAGGTAGAACGATGACCCTTGAGCAAGCGCAGCGGACGCCCGGCTACTACGGGCGACTGATCGAACCGTGGACGCCGGAGAGCGACGGACCGCTGCTGTTCGAGTTTGTGGAAGTCCTCACGGACGGAACCATCGCCGACCCGGTCAGGGACGATCCAGGGCCCATCTGCCCGAGCTCGGATCTCCACGACGACTGGCAAACCATGGAACCGAGTCTGATGCTGAGCGGCCCCGCAGGCTTTCTGACAAGCGTGTTCATCCTCGCCGGGGTTCCCATCCACGAGGCTATGTACCGGGCGGTCGAGATGCTGAAGAGAGCAGACACGTCCGTCTCGTGACCGAACGGGCGCGCGACATGGCGGCCGGGGTGCCGGACCCACTGTCTGGCGGGATTGGAAACGGCGCCGGTATGCGGCTCGGCGAAGCGACGGGCAGGTCGAGCGTGCACGTGGCTTCCCGACCGCCGGCCTTTATACATTTATACATTGGCGTCGTACGGCGCGGCGTTCCGAGTAGCTCCGCGGTCAGCTCCAGCGCGTCGTCGTCGCCCGCAACGTCGACGGACGCGAGCGTCTCGGTGGCGCGGCTCAACGCCATGGGCAGACTTGATCGATGCGCGGTCCTCGGTCGTCGGATCGTGTTCGTTCTCCACGTCCGCAGGAAGAACCGAACGGTCGAGAAGATCGAGTTGCCCGGCGACGTCACGTTCACGAACGAGTACGCGTCCAGCGTGGACCCCGGCAGGAGATGAACGTGCTGATCACGCCCGACAGCACGTTCAACAGCGACGACGCGGATGATGGTCGAAGCCTTCTTGTACGCATCCGAGGATTCGGACGCGGACAGCCAGGAGATCCGGCGCAACGCATTCGAAACGCAAGGGCAGGGTCATCGCGACGACTCTGTTCCACTCGGAGGCTGAAGCACGCAGGGAGGAGCTGACCTCGACGGTCTCGGAGTTGGCCGACTACCTGCACCTGGGCGAGAGGATCGAGATCCAGCGCGGAAGCAACGGAGTCGACATCCAGGTGACGGTGAACGGCTAACGATGGACCAGAGCCTCCGAGTGCCTGCGCGAGGGCGTACAGCGCCGTGAGCGCCTCGCGGGCTCAGTGAAGCGCACTTCGATACGACCGGGCTCGACGACAACGCCTTCGAGAAGCCCGTCCATGCGTCTCGGACCCGCGTGCGGGGCAGACGGCCGCCGTACGGACCTGTCGAAGGTAGCCGACGCGCCGTGGTTCGGAATCTGGGCCGAGCCGCGCAAGGGCATCGTGGTGACGTCCGGGGAGACCGCCACCAGGCGGATCGAGTGCGAGACGAACACCGAGTTGGCCACGGAACTACAACGGGTGCGCACACATGCGATCAAGCAGAACGCATGGAAGGGCATCGACGCCACGCACGAACGCGCGGAGACGGTTCGTGGAGAGCGGCGCCAGAGACCTGTTGCACCCGCGAATCATCGAGGAGTACGAACAAGAGCAACGAGGGGTTCAGCGCGCCTCGAGAGCGCCTGCATGCAGAAACCACCCGAGCAGCCCCAGGGAGCCACCCACTCGAACCCCTAACCGGAAGGCAAGGGACGGAGAGGATCATCGGCAGACCGCCGGGAAGCCTCGGGAAGAGCGCATAAGCGCGGGACACCGAGCTACGAAGCCGAGCGCGAAACCCAATAGGGTGAGTTCCCCAGCCGGGAAGCCGGCAGGCCCCCGGCAGGCCAAGAACGAACCCAAACCCAATAGAGGGGAGTTCTCAGCCGGCAGGGGCCGGAATCGAGCGCGCGAACCCGATAGGGTGAGGTCCCCAGCCGGTAGGTCGCGGGCTGGCCCCGGCTGCCGTGGGTGGACACCGAAGCGGAGAAGCGGGCCATCGCGACCGGTTGCCTGTTGCCGCTGCAGTTCGCGCGCCACGGGCCGACGGCCGATCAGGTCCAGGTCAACGATGACGCGGTCGAGGCCGTCATCGGCGGCTACACGCGGGAGGCGGGAGTGTGGGACCTGGCCGGGGCGCTCGGCGCGTTGTGCGCCAAGGCGCCGCCGTGCCGCGGGGCACGGGCTCGCGGAACACGAGAACGAAGAGCCACGAAGGGGACGAGGAGAACAAAGGGACGAAGACGGACAAGGAGAGCACGATGAGCAGGAAGGGAACGAAGCGCTATTCGAGGTCACGCCGGAGACCGTCGTGGAGATGCTCGGCGCGCCGGCGCATGCCGATGCGCGTTCGATCTGGAATGGCAGAAGCTGCTCCAGGTTCGTGCATTCCAAAGGAAACATCAACGAGCCCGGCAACGGCTCAAAGACAGACACCAGGAGAAGAGGGAGGTACGACGATGACCCTTCAGCAAGCGCAGCGGACGCCCGGATACTACGGGCGACTGATCGAACCATGGACGCCGGAGAGCAACGAACCGCTGCTGTTCCGGATGGTGGAAGTCCTTACGGACGGAAGCATCATGGAGGAGACCATGGGCGATCCATTGCCCCTCTGCCCGAGTTCGGATCTCCATGACGACTGGCAGCCTATGGAGGCGAGTCTGATGCTGTGCGGCCCCGCAGGCTTTCTGACAAGCGTGTTTATCCTCGCCGGGGTTCCCATCCACGAGGCTATGTACCGCGCGGTCGAGATGCTGAAGAGAGCAGACACGTCGGTCTCGTGACCGAACGGCCGGGCGAAATGGCGGCCGGGGGTGCCGGACCCACTGTCTGGCGGGATTGGAACGCCGCACGGTATGCGGCTCGGCGAAGCGACGGGCAGGTCGAGTTTTGCACGTGGCTTCCCGACCGCCGGCCTTTATACATTGGCGTCGTACGGCGCGTCGTCCCGAGTAGCTCCGCGGTCAGCCCCAGCGCGTCGTCGTCGCCCGCAACGTCGACGGACGCAAGCGTCTCGGTGGCGCGGCTCAACGCCATGCGCAAACTGATCGATGCGCGGTCCTCGGTCGTCGAGCCGTTACAGCGGCGGCCGGCGCGTCGGGGGACGACCACGGGCTGACATCTGATCCTCGCCGGCATCCCACGCGAGGACGCCCTGCGCCGCGCGGCCACGTTGCGGCCGTAAGCACGCCCGACCTCGCTCGCCTCGGCGCCGCCGATGGGCGTGCCGCCGGGCGTCGACAAACCACGGAGACAACCAGCCATGCAACCGCTCTACCTGTTCGTACAGGGAATGCGTCCCTTGAAGACCAACGCGCCGACGGCGATCTCCTTCTCGGTGGCAGACCAGATCATGATCGCCGGCGACAGCGGAGCTGACAGGGCGGCGATCCGTCAGGCGATCGCCTACGCCCTGTACGGGCAGGCGTCGTGCCGGGTTCGCGCCGACCGTGAACTGATGGACGAGGAGTCGTCCTGCATGCGAGTCACCTTCATTTTCTGGACCCACGGCAACGCCTGGGAGGTGACTCGCACGATGGCGCGCCTGTCGGACGGCGCGGTCGGCAACACCAACTGCATCCTGCGCCGGATCGGCGACGTCAGCGCCCCGGTCACGAGGATCCACGGCGTACGGAAAGTCAACCGACGGTTGGGCGAGCTGCTGCAGCGGGACATCGACGCCGTGCAACTCTGGCCGCGCCCGCGGACCCGACGCCCGGCGCCGAGGCCGATTGCCAACGACGGCGATGCGCATGACCACGTCGCGGCTCCAGGCGTTGACATCGACTTGCTCCGCGAATGCATGGAGACCGTCAGCCGCGAGTCGGCCGTTCTGCGGCGAGAAGCCGCGGCGCTCGCCGACGCTACCGCAGTCGGTGCCCTGGCCGCCGCGCAGCATCGGTTGGCGCAGTCCGAACTCGTCGAGCGCACCGAGGCGCTACGCGAGACGAAGGCGCGACACGCCGGGGCAATCGAGCGCCTGCATGCCCTCCGGACTCGGTACAGTCTGGATGGCGTCGAGGACGTCTCGACGCAGCAGCGGGAGCCCAGGCTGGCAGGACCGCCACGGCCTCACCCGCGGAGCAATTGAGGACAACGCGAACTCGAGGCGCCAGAGACCAGTGGGTGAGGTGGCCGCTGTCCAATAGGCCCGACCCGACCGGTGGCGTCGGTCCGCGTGGTGGAGGTCGGCAAGCATTCGGATGGTGATAGCGACGGATCAGCTTCATCCACTGCGGCTCGCGGGTAGTTGCTGGCTGTTCGGCATGGCCTGATCATCATCGCGTGGCTGGGGGCGCGACTCCGAGGCGTGCGGCATTCCCCGAATGACGTCCCTACGGACCGGTCATCCATGCTACCGGTTCGGTGACCGAGCGAGGGGAAGAAGACCCGCCGGGCGATCGAACGCTCGCTCCACAGCGTGCAGGAAATGTGCGACGGTGCGCTTCGTCGTTTCGGATGTTAATCGTCGCTCCGGCGGGCGTCACGCAGCGATACCGCCGACTCCGCCGACTGTCAATCCGGGTTCGGCGCGAGGCCGAGTTCACGACGCAGCGTAGAGAAGTCGAACAGCGCGGCCGGGCCGCGTCGATCAACGTGTTCCATGACATGCATCATCGGTCATCAGAACCTGCGTTAATCTGATCGATTGGGGGCTCGGTGCGGCTCCGTTTTCTGAACAGCAAGAGACCAAGCTGCGCGTGCCTCGCGCCGATGTCAGAACCTCTTGCGTTCGGGGAGTAGCTGCGCATAGGCGTATCAACCTCAACAACGAAGTGACGAAACAGAAACGGAAACGACAAACAAGAACGGACGAAGGGAGGACGGAGGACGGAAACAAACAATCACGAGCCCAACAAGGATTTCAGCCTGCAGGTCGCCGGTGCCGCCAACAGATCGAGGACGATGCCGACTAGCTGGGGTCCCGCTGGAAGCTCTGCTTCCGAACATCGTCATCGTTGTCGCGACTCAGGAGAACGTCGCGAGACCACTACCAGGGCGAGGGCACACACGACGTGGCAGGCGTTCGACTCCGGTGGAAGCGAACCGGGGTAGAGCACTGGATCGGGGTCGTGCCTTCACAAGCAGTCGAAACAGAAGGAGGAGAAACATGCAGACGACAATCGACTCGGTAACCGCGGCGCAGGCCGCGATACTCGCGCGACTGATACACGGCGAGGTCGCACGCGCGATGATCGAGCAGGCTGAGCGCGTGGCGCAGGCATTAGAGATCGACAGGCAGCAGGCGATTCTGTGGTTGCACCAGACTCTGAACCACGAGACGGTGACGTGTATGATTCTGAAGGCACTCGGATTCGACAGGTTGTTGGTCGACGCTGCCGACACCCTGAGCATACGGTACCGGGAGAGCGTGCGGGACTATGCGAAGCGAATCGCGGCTTGCGACGACACCGACGTGCTTGCCGTAGCCGTCGCTTTGATCGAGAACGAGATCAAAGAGGGGGTCACGCACCGGGACGGCACGCTCGCGGCCTGGAAGAAGGCACGCCGTGTGCTGAAGCGCGCCACCGACGCCCTGGCGAACCAGCAGCCCGGAGACACGCCGCCGGCTGGCGGGGTGGCCGACAACCGCCCGACGGCGCCGGCCCTGCGCAGCGCGTTGAAGCGGTTGACCGACCACACCACCGGCGCGCGGGAAGCGATGATGCAAATGATGCGTGGCCCGGCCAACGTGCCGTGGGAGGTGAGCGAGCGCCTGTCGCCGGACGATCTCGGACTGCTCATCGGCAGCATGCACGCCCTGATTCAGGTGGTGGGGCTGTTGGTCATCGACGTGACTGCGCGGGAGAACGAGGACACGTACGAGGACAGAATGACGCTGGCGGAGTCCCGGATGGAAGGGGTAAGCCTGATGCAAGGCATGGCGACGATCGCGCGCACGATCGCACGTCGAGTGCGAGACTTCAACGAGTGGCACGGTGGCGAGGAACGTGAGAATGGGAAGGTACACTGAGATCCCAGGCCGGAGTGGCGCCGGCGACCCCATCTCGGGGCGGCCGGTGATAGGCTGATCCGAGGCGCCGCGGCGGCCGCCGCGGCGCGCCACAATCACGGTTTCAGGCAGAGACCCCACAAACATTGGCGCGATCAAGTTGAGCGAACGGGCATTATTGGACACGGAGGCCCTCCGCGACCTGTGGGAGCTCGACCTCGAGCTCGGCCCCGCCCGGGCCGGCGGCGCCGAGACGCTGCCGGCCCGGGCGGGGCCGCTGTGACAGAATTTCGGCGCATTGCGCCGGTAGCGAAAACTGATTTCCCCGGCCGGACGGCGGTCGGCGGCGTGTAATGGATGTTCGTGTGTTTCGGGGACCGGCGCGATCCTGTGGCGGATCGCATCAAAGGAAGCAGGTCACGATGTCGAAGAGCGGAATTCTGGACGCGCTACGGAACGAGGAGCGCTCGCTCAAGAGCCAGCTCGTTGCCATACAGCGCGCGATCGAGGCGATCGAGGGAAACGCCCCGCCGGCCGTCGGGCGCGGCAGGAAGAAGGCGGCCAAGGCGGCCGGCAGCCAGAAGCGCACGATGAGCGACGAGCAGCGCAGGGCCGTCGGCGAGCGGATGCGCAAGTACTGGGCATCCCGGCGGGAAGCCAAGGCGTAAGAGAGAATGAGGCTGTTTAGGACCAAGACCTTCAGGGAGGGCATCGAGACGTTCACGCGAACGATCGCACGTCGACTGCGAGACTTGTGCGACGGTGGCGAGGAATCCGAGAACGGGACCGTGCACTGACCGGGGCAGAATCTGGTCGGCACCCTGTAACGCGCCCAGCGCCGTAGGTCTCCCTTCTCCGGTCTGCACTCGTCGGAGTGTCTGGCGGACGCCGTGTGCCCGATTGTAGGCGAGATTGCGAGAGGTTGCGGGCGGAACACGAACCCCGGCTGGCCGGCGGGTGTTTCCGGGCGAAGCCGCGTGAACACGGGCCGGCGGGAGAGTTCCGGTTGTCGGTCGCAGGCGTCCGGCGGCGGGGCGCGGATCAGCATGTGCGAGGTGAGCATCCGGGACGTCCTGCTTGACGTCCCGGATGTCCTGCTTCACGTCGTCGATGTTCTTCGTGATGCCGGCGTGCGCTTCCCGGTTCTCGGAGCGCACGTCATCTATGCGCCGGTGCGTACCGTTCACGAGTGCGTACATCACGCCGGCGAGCGCAACGCCCACCGTGGTCACCGTGCCGATGATCCACGCGTGTCGGGGTTCATGCCCTCATCCGACCCAGGCCCTTGGATCGCGCGGCGGGCCTGGTCAGCCCGCTGGCCGCGAGGCGCACGACGAGCAGGACGCGACCAGGTCCGCGACGCGGGCCGCCTCCAGCGCGGCCCGTCTCCGACCGCGGCGGCGTGTCGAGCACGATGGTGCCAACCTCCTGGTCCGCGACCGCCTCGAGCGTCGGCCGGAGGCGCGCCGGGGCAACGTCGGTGACCACCGGGGCCACCGCCTCGCGGCAATCACGGCGCCGGATGCGCCCGTTGCCGGAGGCGGGTATCAGCGGGCCGCGAGCCGTTTCCGGTGGTGGGGGCGATGGCTGGGGGGTGAAGGGGACCCAGATGGCGCAGACGAAGGATCAGGAACGTTGGCATTGTTTGAGCATCCGCCAGCCCTACGCTTGGGCCATCATCATGGGTGCGAAGGACATCGAGAACCGTTCCTGGAAGTCCAACTACCGTGGCCGCCTCTATATTCACGCGGGCCTGAGCGAATGCGACGAGACTGATGTCGAGGACGTCATCGCTCGGGTCGCGAAACACCTGCGAATTCCGGTTTCAGCCGCGCGTGAGGCTTATCGCGTACACCGAGAGGTCGGACTCGGCGCTATCATCGGGTCCGTGCATATGCTGGGATGTGCGACGTCCTACGACAGCGAGTGGTTCGACGGCGACTACGGATTCATCCTCGGCGATCCACAGCCATTCGACGCGCCGATCCCATGCAAGGGGCTCCAGAGGATCTTCACGTTCAGGCCTTGATGATCGTTTACGCCGGGACGCGTGCTCTCCCCTGAGCTCCGGACCATGACCGCACCGGCCGGCGACGAGCGCGTGATCGCGTTGACGCCCCGCCAGGTCAACCAGCGCATGCAGCACCTCGCCCGCTCCGCAGGTCTGCACCAGGTCAACATCTCGTCGTACGGTCGATCCGGAGCCCAAAGGGGCCGCCCCAGCTGGAGGGGCGGACAAATACGCCCCGGTATCCTGCCGGAGCATCACGGGTCTCGGGCGGCAGCTTCGCCATCTTCGCCCGGTGCGCGTCGTGGTCCTCGGCGTCGGCCTTCGCCCAGCAGGCGTCGCACTCGGGACGCCGCCAGCCGCCATACCGCATCTCGGCGGGTATCCCGCAGTGGATGCAGGTCCAGCCGCTCATCACCTCGAAGAAGCGGACGACGGAGGACTGGTAGAGCGTCATGCCCAGGGGTGCGGACGTCGAGCGTTCCCCACTTCTCCTTCATCCACCGCAGGCGCCAAGGCACGTGGTCAGGGTCGTCCGGTCGCTCGTCCTGCTCGGGACGCACCGCGATGAACAGGGCCCGGACCAGGCCGGCCCAGCCGGGCGAGCCGGTGAAGCCCCAGGTCGCCTTCCCGTCGTCGTCGTCGGCCCCCATCAGCAGGGTGAGGCGGTCGCCGTACCGCGTCTCGAGGCGCGGGAACTTGCGCCAATCGCGACTGGCCGGGTCAACGACCGTCGAGACATCGTCCTCGACGGTCGCTGGGGCCCAGGCGCGCGGCAAGCGGACGGCGGCGACGTCGCGGCAGCGGGCGCAGCGGCACCCGACGCAGCAACCGTCGGCGTCGCCGATCGGGTCGCCCTAAGCGGACGGCGGCGACGTCGCGGCAGCGGGCGCAGCGGCACCCGACGCAGCAACCGTCGGCGTCGCCGATCGGGTCGCCCTTGCCGCCGCAACGCTCGCAGGTCTCGGCGCTGAGGGCCTCGGCCGCGGCCAGGTACCCGCCCGGCGTCGGCAGATCGCCGACCAGCAGCCGCAAGCGTCCGTCAGCAACGACGGCCGGCGGGCGGAGCTCGCGCCGATCGGGTGGGTCCGAGGCCTGACCGACGAGATAGCGGGTGAAGCCGACGACGTTCGACCAACCGGGCCTGTCGGTCTCGATGACGTCGCTCATGAGCCGAGACTAGACGATACGAACTCCAGGATCCCGTCCGAATCAAAGCAACTACGACGTCAAGAGGACCGCCTGCAGGCGCGATCCGCGATCACGACCGATTCCTCGGCAATCACCGTCGGCCGCGGCGGCCGGCGAAAACCGGCTCGATCCATCCGACTTCGAGGCGAAGACGCGGCGTGCGGCGAGGCGATTTAGGCCAAAACCCCTGTAAACACGGGGCCGGCGAGGTTGACGTTTCACACGTTGTCAGATCCACGTCACCGCGCCGGCCCTGTGCTGCGGTCCCGTGATGCCGGTTGCGGCGTCTGGACCGGCGCCGGTCGAGGCGGCGTCGGTTCCGGCGGCGGTTCCGGCTTCGCCGCGTACCGCCAGGTCTGGCCTTCAGCGGTGTCGAATTCGAGACGGTAGCCGGCCTTGTCGAACACCTCCGACAGCACGGACCGGAGCACAGTGACGCGGGCCAAGCACCGGATGAGCGTCATCAAGAACCGCATGCAGGTGGTCGCAAGCCCCGACAACTGGGACGGCGACGAGTACGCCGTGCGCGACGCACGCCTATGCACCGCCTACCAGGCGGCGCTCGCCGAAGCCAACGGGCTCGACTTCGACGACATGCTGCTGGCCACGGTCGGCACGCTGGACGAACACCCCGACGCGCGCCGCGCCGTCGGCGACCGCTTCCCGCGCGTGCTGGTCGACGAGTACCAGGACACGAACCTGCCTCAGTACGTCCTCGTTCGGCAGCTCGTCGAGGGGCATGACGATGTGTTCGTAGTTGGGGACCCGGACCAGGCGATCTACGGCTGGCGGGGCGCCGAGCTGGCGAACATCATGAGCTTCCAGCGCGACTTCCCCAGCGCAAGACGGATCGATCTGCAACTCGCCTACCGCTCGAGCGCGCGCCTGCTCGATGCCGCCACCGCAATGATCCGCCACAACGCCGACCGTCTCGACCACCGCCTGCAGTCGGCCAACCCACCCGGGCTACCCCTGGCCGTCCACGACGCAACCGACCCGACGGCCGAGGCGAGCTTCGCCGTCGGCCGCGCCGTCGCGCGGATCTCACGCGACAAAGGGTCGGTCGCGATCCTTTACCGCACCAACGCGCAGTCGAGAGCCTTCGAAAGCGCCTTCAAGCGGGCGGGTATCCCGTACCAGATCACCGGCGACAAGAGCTTCTACGACCGGCCAGAGATCCAGGACGCGCTCGCCTGCCTCCAGGCGGCGTCCGACCCCGACGCCGACGACGAGGCGATGCGCCGGTTCGTCGAGCTGCCGCCGCACCCGCGCGCCGGTCAGAAGGCCGCCGCGCAGATCGACCGCATGCGCGCGCCGACGTTCTGGAGCCGCGGGGCGCTGGCCGTACGGACCGGAACGCTAACCGACCGCCACAGGGGCAACCTTCAGCTGCGTTTCGAGATTGCCACACTGCTCGCCGCCGGCGCCCGGCGGCTGCCGCTCGAGGAGTTCGTCGACACCGCGCTGCACGAGACCGGGTACCACCAAGCCGTTGGCGCCTCCGGCGACCCCGACGCGCCCGACCGGCTCGACAATCTGGCCGAGCTCGGCTTCGACGCCGCAGTCTTCCGCCGCGATGTTGGCCAGACCGACTCGGCAGGCCCCCACGAGCGCCTGCAAGTGCTCGCGGAGTTCCTGGAACACTGCCGCTCGATGCGCGCACCGAAGCGCGTGCGCACAGCCGACATTCGCGTGACCCTGTCCACCCTGCACGGAGCCAAGGGGCTCGAGTTCGACACGGTCGTCATCGGCGGCTTCGGCTGTTTGTGGAGGTGGTTTGTGTGGCGCGCGAGTTGGGTCTGGCGAATTTCGGGAAGCTGTCTATCGACGGCACGAAGGTGCGGGCGAACGCGAGCAAGCACAAGGCAATGAGCTACGGTCGGATGCAGGAGGAGGAGCGGCGTCTGGTCGGTGAGATTGAGGCGCTGCTGGCGTCGGCGGGCGATGCCGACGCGGCCGAGGACGCGCGCTTTGGGGCGGACGAGCGCGGCGACGACCTGCCGTCGGAGTTGCGCCGCCGGGAGGATCGACTGGCGGCGATCCGGGCAGCGAAGGCGCGTCTGGAAGCGGCGCAGCGTGCGGCGGACGGCGCGCGCGGGCGGCAGCCGGGCCAGGATCGGAACCCGAAGGGTGGCCGACCGTACAAGCGGGGGTATGGCGAGCCGGACGAGAAGGCGCAGAGCAACTTCACGGACCCGGAGAGCGGGATCATGAAGACGAGCAACGAGGGGTTCCAGCAGTGCTACAACGCGCAGGTGGCGGTGGACGGTGACCACCATTTGGTGGTGGCGACGGACCTGACGGCGAACGCGAGCGACCAGGGCGGGTTGCCGGCGCTGCTCGACGCAGTGGCGGAGACGTTCTGCGAGCAGCCGGACACGGTGCTTGCGGACGCTGGCTACAGTAACGAGCGGGACTTGGTGAACCTGGAGACGCGGGGCGTCGACGGGTACGTATCACCGGGACGAGAGGGCAAGACGGCCACGACCCGCGATCTGCAGAACCACCCGGCGACGCGTCGCATGGTCGAGAAGCTGGCGACGACGGCGGGCCGCGCGGCGTATGCAGAGCGCAAGTGGTTATCGGAGGCTCCCAACGGCTGGATCAAGCACGTGCTGGGATTCCGGCGCTTCAGCCTGCGGGGACTCGCGAAGGCGCGGCGCGAGTGGGACCTGGTGTGCCTGGCGTTGAACGTGAAGCGCCTGCAACCGTTGATCGCGCTGTAAATGTGAGCCCTGACACTCGTAACGGCCGCAAATCGGCATGAATTGCGGGCCACTGCGAGCCTCGTGGCCCGTTGGAAGCAGATTTTCCGTTTGTGCCACCGGCGGCCGGGAAGCCACCCCGCCTGCCGGCCGACGAAGTCGCCTTGATGCGGTGCGTCAGGTCGCTGGGCCGACGACCTACGTCGTCCCGCGAATCTTCCACGGCGCAGACTCATAGGTGACGACCAGGTTGGCGCGTTGCAGCGCCTCCGCGCCTACGAGGCCGAACCGCGCTCGGCCATCGACATCGAGGACAAGTGCATGATCGGCAAGAGGGTGAAGGAAGATAGCCGAAGGCGTCTGCATCGCGCCGACCGCGCGCATCCGACGCCGGACGACGATCGACAGCCGAACGACGATCGTGACGGCGCCGCGGTCGGCCAGAAGATAGTCATCGAGTCGTGGGGCCAGGCGAAGATGCGACGGCACACCCATAGGCTAGAGATCATCCGGCCGGTTCACTCTCTCAGAACAGGCGTCCCTCAACTCCGTCGGTGGCCGTTACATCGTTACAGGGTCGGTTTCAGGGGGTTTTCGGCCGCGCCCGTCCGCAACGGAGCCCCCAGGCGTAACGGGTCTGGGTTTCGACAACTCGTTTGTTTTCAAGATTGTAACGGAGGTTACGGACAAGGTCCGGTGTGAATCCGTTCCGGGACAGTACGCCTTCCACAGCGGGTCCAACGCCTCGTGCTTGTATCCCTTCAGGATGCCGCCGTCGGACAGCCGGACGGTGTTCGGAGTGACATGGAACGGCTTGAGCAGTCTGGCCAGCCCCTGTGGCGAAAGCGGTTTGCCCCTCTCGTAGCGGCTCCACGGCCGGGAGTCCATCTCGTGCAGCGCGTGCAGGATCGACCGTGTCGCCAGCGCTGGCGGGTCGCCTTCGTTGTGGAACACTGCGCGCAGGTCGGCCAGTAGTTGCTCTTCTGGCCCGCCCTCGTTCTCAGCGTCCGCGTCGACGTACACGCACGCCGCCCACGCCCGGCCGGAACCGGCCCAGTCCCCGCCGACAACATGACCGACGGCCAGCAATATTTCCCATGCATCCCGGGCTCGATCGTGGAGGGCATCGGGGAAGGTCACGGCGGAGCGGGCCGCGAGAATCGCCTCGACGTTGTCGGTCACCCAGCGCAGGATGCGTTGCCGGATGGCGGCGACTACATCGCCGTCATGCTCGCGCCATCGGGCGCGCACTGTGCCAGGAGCCTGACGCTCCAGCCGCAGTACTATCGACCGGTCCATCACCGTGTCGGGCAGTTGACCAATGCCCACGAGGGCCTTCGGGCACCAGGTCCGGAACGACGTCAGTTCGTGGTTGCCGCCGGTACACCGAATAATGTGCGCGGATTCCCTGCGTTGCGAAGAGTTGATGATCCCGATCAGTGCCTCCGCGTCGGCTCCGTGGAACCGGCGGTCGATCTCGTCGAGGAGCAGCGTTGGGCCGTCGCGTTCGATGATCCGGAAGATCGCAGCGACCGTCGCATGGCTGGTCATCAGAGGTCGATGCACCAGCGTACCCATGATCTCGAGGAGCGCGGACTTCCCGCACCGGCTGGTCGCGCTGGTCAGGTGCAGGAAAGGCGACAGGTCGAGCCGGTCGTGCAGCCAGGTCATGACGATCCAGAGGGCGACGGTCGATGCTGCCGGGGTCGGCAGATGCACATACGTACTGACGAAATCGGCGATCCCTGTAAGCAAGGCCGCCCCGTCCACCGGTTCCGGCCACGGCGTCGGCACGGACCATTGCGACCGTTGGCCTTGAGGAGGCTCGCGGCTTTGTGCCTTGCGCCAGTGAGCCACGGCGTCGTCCAGAGTCGACACCCGCACGTTGAGCCGTGCCGCTTCGTCGACGCGTACGCGGTCGTAGCCGAGCGGTGAGAGCGCCGCCAGCCGAGCGATGGCATCTCTCAGTCCCTGCTCCCCCGCATCGTCGGGAGTCTGGGTCCCGCGTGGTCCGGGCGACCTCACTTCATCTCTGAGCATGACGAACTCTCCAGGTACGACCAGCCAGTTGCGACAACGATCGGGATGGGCTGCGGAAGAGGCCCCTGCCTTCACCGTGTAGGTCGTTGATCGAGTCTTCATGGTCCGTCGTCTTCTGCAGAAAGAGTGTACGGAGCGATGGCCGTACGCGCCGGCGCGACCGGTGGGTCTACCAACCCCTACTCTATCCACCGCTCGCCTGCGGCCAGGCGTTCTTCAAGCTGGCGCGTCCGATGACGGTGCAACGCCGCGGCCACGACGCCGGGCAATCGGATCGTGCGGCTGCTGCGCTCGCGGGGTCGACAGTCGGCGGGAGCGTACCGTCCGCGAAGGTGCGGTTTTGTGGCCGCGAAGGCCGCGTACCGAAGCGCCCGGGGACTCCAAGCCACCGTGAAGCGCGCACGGTAAATCGCGGGGCGGGAGTTCAAGCGCTTGGAACGGGAACCCGGGTCTGGAAGATCCGGTGCACGGGAACGGCGGGAAAGGCCCCCACGACGTGTTCGTACCAGCGCACGTTTTCTGGTCGCTGCTTGACACAGGAGCGTCTTGCGGACGCCGCCGGGGTGTGGGTCGACGCCGAGCGTGTCGTAGATGGCCCGCTGATCGGGTTCGGCTTGGGTTGCCGTGCGCACATGCAGCGTGCGTCCGTCGGGACGGCGGAAGGTGGCGGTGACGCGCTGCTGGCCTTCGAGGACGCGGCGTAGCGTGGTCCACCTGGCGTGTTCGCGGCGCGCGCGCAGCCGAGTGCGGATGACCTGCACGAGCTGGTAGGCGATGACGGTGATGAACAGGTGGCCGTCGGCCCGCGCCGGCTTGCGATGGTAGATCGGGCGCAGGCCAAGCTCGGATTTGAGCGAGCGGAATACCGCCTCGACGTCGGTGAGCGTGGTGTAGGTACGCCACAAGGCGTCTTCGTCCCAGTCGGTCTCGCTGCTGCGCAGGCAGTAGATGCCCGGATGGGTAACCATCGAGCCGTCCTGGGGGCGGCGGGGCCAGGTGACGGCGACGGCCTGGTCGCCGGCCTCGTTGGCGGTGACGGCGACCTGGTAGTGCGAGGCGACGCGGGCGTGCTTTGCCTTCAATCGTCCGATGCGCTGCCAGACCTGGTCGAGCCGCTTGTGCGCCCGCGGGCGGGCCAGCCCGTCGTTGAGCTTCGTCAGGGCGGTCTCGAAGCGGGAGGCGAAAACGCTCGACGATGCCTCGCTCCTTGTTGGCCCGCTCCTCGGAGTAGCAGTAAAGACGCACTTCGTCGGGGTCGGTCGAGACCACCTTTTGCATGTGCACGGTCTGGTCCGACTGCGTCTGGAGCGACACGGCGGCATCGGCATCGAAGCGGCGGTGGCGTTCGCGGCTGACCACCAGATAGCGGTAGCCGTTGTCGCGCAACCAAGTCACACAGGCGTCGGTGGCGACACCGCGGTCCATCACCACCAGGGCGCCGACCGGCGCCTCCAGTGCTTCGAGCATCCCGGCCAGCGTCCGGTGTTCCCGGACGTTGCCGGCGAAGACCTTCGAGCGGCGCACGAAGCCGCTGGCATCGAGCATCAGGCCCAGGGTCAGCAGCGGGCAGTCGCTGCGCTTCTCTTTCGAGTGCCCGCGTTGCGCCTGCGGCTGGTCGCTCGCCTCGCCCTCGAAGTAGGTGTTGGTCAGGTCGTAGAGCGTCACCGTCGGCTGCAGGTTGAGCGCGGTCGAACAGATGCGCCGCGATCGCCTCGCGATGCTTCACCAACGCGTCCGAGGCGCGGTAGAGCTGCATCGCGCCGACGGTCTCGAAATCGACGCCGAGCAACTCAACTCCCCGAGACCGCTGCGCTCCTGCAGCCAGCGGTGCGTCGCGCGCTCCGAGGCGGGCGCGGCCAGACGCCCGACGATGGCGCCGGTGGCCGCGCTGCGCAGGGCGCCGTTGACGCCCAAGCGGGTCAGCAGCGCCGGCAGGTCCAGTTGCTCGAGCGCCCACAGGCCGACCTGCTCCACGCCGACGCTGCGGGGCGGACCACCGGCGTCATGGAAGGCGACGAGTGGATCCTCGCCAAGGCGGTGGCCCTGACGCTGAAGCCGCGCCTGGCCTACTCGACCGTGAAGAACTACGAGTTCGAGGCCACGGTCGCGCGGCTCAAGCCCGACTTCGCCGCGCTGATCCGGCCGCGCGCCGACCAGCTGTGGAAGCGCGTGCCCAAGGAGCGGACGCTGAAGGTCGCCGCCGCGGTGTTCGGCGAGGAGTGGGCCGAGCGGCACGCGAAGCTCAAGCGCCCGGCCCTGGCCGAGGCGGTCGAGGCCGCCTTCGCGGGGACCGACCCGTCGGTGGACGAGGAGGGGCGGCAGCGTGCCGCCGAGTGGACGCTGCCCGGGTTCGCGGCCTTCGACACGCGGCGGCTCGGCGACGAGCCCGGCGGGCGCGGCGGGCGCAAGGGGGCCGGTCGCAGGAACGCCGGAAAGAAGAAGGCGGCCGTGGCGAAGAAGAAGGCGGCAAAGGCCGCCGACGAGCCGCATGGAGCCGAGGTGACCGAGGCCCGCGGGACCGCGGAAACGGGGACCGCCGCAGCCTGAAGCAGGCCGCGGCACGCGGCGGGCGGCGCTGCCGCCCGCCGGAAGGGAGACGCAACGATGGACGAACGCCAACAGAGCGACACGCAAACCGAGTCCTGCCGCCAGTGCGGCGACACCGGGTGGATGATCGAAGCCGACCGCGGGACCCGGTGGGCGCAGCGGTGCGAGTGCTGGGCCGTGCGCCAGGCGGCCGCGATGTTAGAGGCCGCGGGCATCCCGGAACGGTATGCAGACTGCAGCTTCGACAACTTCACGGTCTACGACAACGGCTACCTCGATGCGGCAATCCGGCGCGCGCGCCAGTTTGCCGTCGACTTCCCCGTGGTGAAGAAGGGCCTGCTGTTCATCGGCAGGCCCGGGGTCGGGAAAACCCACCTGGCCGTGGCGACGCTGCGCGCGGCAATGGCGGAATCAAACCTGCAGGGCGCGTTCGAGGACACGCGGCGGCTACTGGCATCGCTACGGCACGGCTACGAGCAGAAGAGCAGAGACGAGGCGAAGGTCTACGAACGGATCATCGACGCCGAGCTGCTCGTGCTCGACGACATCGGCGCCGAGCGCCGAACCGCGTGGGTCGAGGACACGCTCGACAGGCTTGAGACGATCGTGATCGAGCGGTACAACGCGAAGCGACCGACGATCTTCACCACGAACTACTTCGACAACGACGATGCGATAGAAGGGCTGCGGGTCCGGATCGGCAGCCGCCTGCTGTCGCGGCTGCACGAGATGTGCCACTGGTACGAGCTGTACGGCCCGGACTACCGCACGCTCGGGCGCAACCCGCCAGCGAAGGTGATCGAAGACGCCGCCAGGCGCATGGGTCTCTACAAGGAATGAGCGCGGCGGCGGCCGGCGGCAGCCAACGGAACGGCAGTAGCCTCAGAGACCGAAACATGAAGAAAACAGCCAACGGTACGAGTCCGGGACTGGCCTTCGCGAGGCGCAAGACCAAGGAGGAAACGACCCGTTCGACGAGATCGAGTGGGAGAAGCGCAGCGCGCGCATCACCAACGCCGCCGGCGTTCGAGAAGCTGGTTAGAGGTGATCACCTGCTCGTAAGGGCGGACTACCGGGAGGAGTCTTACGGAATCCGACGAGAGGCCTTTGCTCAGCAGGTACCTCCGCGTCGTCTCAAGGAAGCTGCTCGCGCGCGTGCATCCCTGGCGCGCTTCTGTTTCTGTTCCTTCGGTGAGCGGTACGTACTCCGCTTCCGCCCGCTTCTGACGCTCCTTGACGAGGTGATCCGCTGTCTCGGCGGCCAATCTCTCCGCTGTGGACCATCTTGTTGGTCAGCGATCTCCATACGCCGGTTCGCGTTTTCGGGTGCACCTCCTTGGTCGCGAGGCTCGCTCGCGCCGCGGCCTCCATTGTGTAGTACGGCTCGGAGATCGCTCTTTTGTACTTCCCGTGGTTGTGCAGGATTTCGGCGCTTTCCAGGCCTTCGACCGCGTTGCTCCAGTGCGCCAGGGCGGTATCGCCCTTCATAGGACGCTCCCCCCCTGCGCTTCCACCTCGGTGTGCAGGGGCAGCCCCGATCCCCCGATGATGGTCCACTCCGCCTCGGTCTAGCAGGATCACGGTCGGTACGGTCGGTACCGCCAGTCGGCCCACTGATAGGCTCGCGCCGAGTTCCTGGATTTCCCGTTCGAAAAGACGGGAATTGGGAACAATGGACGCTCTACATCCTGGAGATGATCGACGACAGCACCCGATGGGTCATCGACCGAATAGCCGAGGCCACAGCTCAAGGAGTGTTGACGGCCGAGGCGGCGAGCCGCTGGCCGCAGTGGAGCGAGAAGCAAAGAAAGGCGGCAACCGTCGCAGCCACGCTGCCATGGACAACGAGCCGAGAGCTCGTGAACCTGCGCATATGCAGCAACACGAGCAGCGGTCTACGGCTCCTGCGAGGCCTCCGAGACGACGGAATCCTGATCGAGGAACCATTCACGCAGCACTCACGTTTCCGCGCCGCGAAAGCAGAACGCATCTGGACGGGCAGATAACCCGTTCAGGGAAAGCCAACGAAATGCCACAAGGACCCGAACCCATCCGGATCGTGACCCCGCAGGAACGTGAAGACGTCTCGAACACGGAATTCAACGTGCGCATCCACACGGCGCACGAACCCAGCGGCCGACGCCGGACCGTCAACCTGCAGGCTATCGTCGAAGCAACGACACCGGCAACAGCTGCCGCCCTGGCGATCGTGCACCTGATGCAGACACTCCACGACGAAGGCAAGGACCCGGTACCGGGCACGATGTACAGGATCACCATGCGCCAGAGCGGAACAGAGGACAACTGGAGCGAAACAATCGAGTACGCGCCGACCGGCGCGGCCAAGCCGCTGCAGGGAGAACGAACCGCGGAAGGTCAGGCGACGTACAAGCAGCGAGCGGAACACGAAGCAGGCAGCAACCGCGCCCCCCGTATACGGCGGGACGCACCGGAGACCGAGAGCACATCGGACTGGGACCAGGCATGCCGGCCTTTGGACCGGCCGACGACCAGCGAACCGGCGTATTTCGTGAAGCTGCTTTCGCAGTAGACGGAAACGACAGACGCGATACCGCTCGAAGCCGAAGCTGTGGTGAAAGGCAAAAGCGCCCTGGACGCCGCCGAAACCGCGGTCGAAGACTTCCGAGGCAACATGCCGGGGCTCATCGGCCGGCAAAGCCGCCGGACAACGTATCAAGTGGACGTCGTCCGCGAGGCCGACGAGGACCTGCCCTACGAAGGGTGGCACATCGAGGTGACCTACGACACGAAGAACGGGCTGGTGGGCCGGCGCGGACAGCCGAAGAGCGCAACGATCCACTGACCGCATACAACGACGGCGACCCCCCAGCAACCGGCAGGCATCCACCAAGCCGGGTCAAGAAGAACGACTACGCCCGGACCAGATCGAAAAGGCGGCCGGCCTGACGGTGCGGGGCCGTGGCCGCCCTCCCGCTCGTCCGGCAAAACCGGCCATTTCGTCGGAGGTGTCCACCGACTCTTCGGTGGCACCCGCGGCCGGTCCGGGCACGGGTGCCGCCGCCCCCGGGTCCGGGGAGCGCCCCAGTCGAGCGCCGCGGGCGAGCGCCTGCGAACCCTACCGTGAACTGATCGTCGAAGCGCTTGGCCGGGGGCGCAACGCCATGGCCATCTGGCAGGACCTGGTCGATGACCATGGATTCCCGGCGCGCTATGCGAGCGTGCGGCGCTTCGTCTCGACCGTTCGGCAGCAGCCCACCGTCGAGGCTCGGGTGGTCATCGCCACCGCCCCGGCGGAGGAAGCACAAGTCGACTACGGCGAGGGACCGATGGTCCGTGACCCGGACTCGGGCAAGTACCGGCGGACACGGCTCTTCGTCCTGACCCTGGGCTACTCGCGCAAGGCCGTGCGGCTGCTGGTCCAGCGGTCGAGCGCGCAGGTCTGGGCCGAACTGCACGAGCGGGCGTTCCGACGGCTGGGAGGCACCGTGCGCGTCGTCGTGCTCGACAACCTCAAGGAGGGCGTCCTCACCCCGGACATCTACGACCCGACGCTCAATCCGCTCTACCGCGACGTGCTGGCCCACTACGGGGTCGTCGCCCTGCCGTGTCGCGTCCGCGACCCCGATCGCAAGGGCAAGGTCGAAGCCGCCGTCGGCCACGCCCAGAAGACGCCGCTGCGCGGACTCCGCTTCGAGCGCCTCGACGACGGTCAGGCGTATCTGGACCGCTGGGAGCAGCGCTGGGCCGATACGCGCATTCACGGCACGACCAAGCGGCAAGTCGCCGCCATGTTCGCCGAGGAACGCCCGGCGCTCGGCCCGTTGCCGCTCGAGCCGTTTCGCTACTACCAGTACGGCCGCCGCAACGTGCATCTGGACGGCTGCGTCGAGGTCGCGGCGGCCTACTACAGTGCGCCGCCCGGCTGGATCGGCCGCCCCGTCGATGTGCAGTGGAACGACGCCCACGTCCGGCTGCTCGACCCGAGCACCGGCCAGCTCCTCCGCGAGCACCTGCGCGCGCCACGGGGCTGGCATCGCATCGCCGACCCGGACCGGCCCGCCCGCACGCCGCCGAAGACCCTCGCCCTGCTCGCCGCCGCCAAGCGCGCCGGTCCCGCCATCTCCACCATCTGCGACCACATCCACCGCCACGAGGGCGCCGCTGGCATCCGCCGCATCCTCGGCGTCCTCTCTCTGGCCAGGAAGCACGGGCCCGCTGTCGCCGAAGACGCCGCCACCGCCGCGCTCGAACTCGGCGTGCCCACCTACCGCTTCTTGAAGCGCTACCTCGACCGCCGGTCCGTGGCGCCGCTGTCGTTGCGCCAAGTCGACCCGCTCATCCGGCAACTGACCCTCTACCGCGATCTCATCGACCGCAGAACAGTAGACCCGTCATGAATCTCGTCGAACTCGACCAGGCGCTGCGCAAGCTCCGCCTCTCCGGAATCGCCGATGTCCTCGAAACGCGGCTGCTCCAGGCCCAGACCGAGCAGATGGCGCCGATCGACCTGCTCGCGGCGCTCGTTACCGACGAGCTCCAACGCCGCGAGGACCGGCTGCTCGCCCGGCGACACAAGCAGGCCCGATTCCGCGACCCCGACCGCTCGCTCGACGGCTTCGACTTCATCTTCAACAAGAAGATCAACCGCGCGCTCGTCTTCGAGCTCGCCACCGCGCGTTTCGTCGCCCAGCGCGAAGACGCCCTCCTGATCGGCCCGCCCGGTACGGGCAAGAGCCACATTGCCCAGGCCATCGGCCGCGCCGCGATCCAGCAGGGCTACCGCGTCATCTACCGCGAAGCCCACACCTTCCTCGAAGAACTCGCCGAGGCAACGCTCGCCGACACCCGCAAGGCCTATCTGGCCGAGCTGACCCGCGTGCCCCTGCTCATCATCGACGACCTCGGCATGCGCAAGCTGCCGCATACCGCCGCCGAGGACCTGCTCGAGCTGATCATGCGCCGCTACGAACGGGCCTCCACCATGCTCACCTCGAATCGTCCGGTCGACGACTGGGGGAAGCTCCTCGGTGACACCGCCGCCGTCACCGCACTGCTCGACCGCCTGCTCCATCACGCCCACATACTCAAGTGCGGCCCCCGCAGCTGGCGCACCAGGGTCCAGACCACCTTGCCAACACAGGACGCCGTGAAGTAAAACTCAACTCCCGTCTCGGGACGCCGGAAATGGCCGGATTTGACCCGTCCACTGAGGGTCCTGGCAGACCACCGTAGGACGAAGATCACCCGGCGGCGACGGAACCAGGAAGTAAGCCAACGAATCCGCCGGGACGACGAAACGGCAGACGGAACAGACGGTATCCCGCGAGACCTTCGCGCGCGCATGCGCCCTGGCGCGCATGATGCGGTCCCACAACGCCCGGCGACGAATCCAGATGCGATAACACGAATGGCAGCGATGGTGAGTACGCTCGCGAAGAGGAGACTCACCGGTTACGCGCAGGGGGCGGGAAGCGTTCCCGCAGTCGATGCACTTCCCCGCCGCAGCCAACCGCCGCCGGTCCGCAGGTGTTCGCACGTATCGAGGCAGGCGTGGCATCGGAACACCAACAAGCGAATCCGCAGCAGCTCCAAGATCTCGTCCCTGACAGAAGAGTACGGGAGAGGTAAACGGGAAACCGGCAACAACACCACGGAACCACCGGCAGTACCGGGTGAAATGGCATCTGCACGGTACGATCTCCGAAGACTGAGGGCAGCCACAGGGAGCCTTGCACGCCGGGAGCGACGGCCCCCAGGGAAGCACGGAGACTAAAAGATGCCACGCAAAAGACTTTCGAAGGACGACCTGGTCGAACGCATCCGGACGGGCCTCGACACAAAAGGGTGGGAGATCACCAAGACCGCGACACGAGCGATGCTGGACGAGCTAGGCGTCGTCGCCCGAGAAGAACTGGTACAAGGCAACGAATTCGCAGCCCCGGGCATCGTCCTCCTGCAAACCGAGAAACGCAGTTCCAGACAGGGCGTACGACACGTAGCCCAGCGCGTCGACCGGCAGCGCCACGGGCGTACGACACGCGGCCCAGCGCGTCGACCGGCAGCGCCACGGGCGTACGACACGCGGCCCAGCGCGTCGACCGGCAGCGCCACGGGCGTACGACACGCGGCCCAGCGCGTCGACCGGCAGCGCCACGGGCGTACGACACGCGGCCCAGGTGCGTCGACCGGCAGCGCCACGGGCGTACGACACGCGGCCCAGGTGCGTCGACTAGCAGCTCCATGGGCGTTACGGCACGTAGCCCAGCGCGTCGACTACCCGCGCCGTGGGCGTACGACACGTAGCCCAGCGCGTCGACCGGCAGCGCCATGGGCGTACGACACGTAGCCCAGCGCGTCGACTACAAGCGCCGTGGGCGTACACCGCGTAGCCCAGAGCGGGGCCAAGCTGGAGAAACGGTCCCCTACGGCTCTTCCTCAACTGGAAACCGAAGACTTCGACCGTCGACGGCATCAGAACCTGACGGAACAAGCAACGTTCCGCCAAGCCGACTAGTGCTGTGCCATGATTAAACGTTCGGGTGTGCGGTGCTGTGATTCGTCGATGATTGCGCGCTGCAACCCATGTCCGTGTCCGAAGATTATGACGTGGCGGACCACTAGGGCCTGTTAACACTTACCTCAGCGCGTCGAAGATGAGCACGAAGTGGATGAAGCCGATGAACATCACATCCAGCTTCTCGAATCGGGAGAATATCCGGCGATAGCCCTTCAGCCGGCGGAACAGACGCTCGACCTCGTTGCGTCGCTTGTACATCTCCCGGTCGTACTCCCACGGGTCCGTCCGAGTCTTAAGCGGCGGCACCACGGGTGTGAACCCCAGGTCCAGCGCCAGTTGGCGCAGCTTGCTGATGGACGTAGGGAAGCCCCGCCTCAAGACCCATCCGAAAAGCCGCTGACCGAGGGACCTGCAGCGTCTCCGCCAAGCCGTCATAAGACCGCACGGTTACCGGTTCGACGAAGACAATAACCTTCTCTTTTGGCACTGTTGTACACCGACACCTTTCCGGCTCCTAAACCATACCTCAGGATACCACATCTGATATCCCGCGATCCGGATCCAAAACACCGGAATGGATCCTAAACGTGCGTTCATTGGGGCCCTCCAACGCGTACGTGGCGTACGTTTCACCGCTTGGTCGATCCGGAACCTCATCCCGTGATTCGGCGCTTTTTACCCGCCACGCATAGCGTTTTGCGAGAATACGATCCTAGTCCGGAGACTAGGATCTATGATCCTACGTACGATCAGAAGAACGTAGGTGAGCGACCCCCCAAACCGGGTCGCTCACACTGGCATTTTTCCCTGCGGGAAGGCTATTTAGGGTGTAGTACCCCAGGAAACGTGTTCCTGTCCGGATCTAGGATCCGGTTGTAGATACCTGACCCTCACGGTACAGGCCGATGTTGCGCCCCCATCGCAAGCCCGATCGACAACGAACTCGTCTGTCGCCACGGGCGTACTCGAGCCTCGCACTAGGCGTACGAGAGTCTCGCCGTGGGCGCACTCTGCTCGCGCCATGGGCACGGTCACAACCCTCACGGTGCGCGCTGGGCGGACTAGCCCAGGGCGCTAGCCGTACTGGCCGCGCTCTACGAGCGCACTCGGCGTGTCCGCACCCCGCGAACACTGCCCCATCGACGACGAACATGCCCACGCAAAAGCCCCGCAAGCGACACCAGCGGCGCCAAGGGCCATGCGCGACACAACAGTGTTCGCGGTAGACGGTAAACCACCCGAGCAGAACCGACCAAGAGCAAAGGCCCAAGGCCCGCGCCGAGCGCGCGGTGGGCACAGGCACGGCCGCGCCCTGCGCGCGTTCATGATAACCAGAGGCGCAAGCACGCCGCGGCCTGGGCGTACCAACCGCTCGCGCCGGGCGTACCAACCGCTCGCGCCGGGCGTACCAACCGCTCGCGCCGGGCGTACCAACCGCTCGCGCCGGGCGTACCAACCGCTCGCGCCGGGCGTACCAAGCCGGGTCCACGATCGGACCCCGCGGCTCCACACTCCACGAACACTGCCCCATCGACGACGAAGCGGAACGCCCCCGCCAGGCGCGCCGTTGGCGCCGTCCCGGCCGCGCCCCGGCCAGGCTCCGGGTTGGCGGAGGAAGGAAGCACGCCTCTCCTTGGGCGTACCGGCCGCGCGCCGTGGGCGTACTCACCAAACGCAGAGGCCATACTTACACCGCGCCATGGGCACAGTCGCGGTGCGCGCCGGGCGTACTCACACTGCGCGCCGGGCGTACTCACCCTGCGCGCCGGGCGTACTCACCCTGCGCGCCGGGCGTACTCACCCTGCGCGCCGGGCGTACTCACCCTGCGCGCCGGGCGTACTCACTGCGCGCCCTGGACGTACTCGCCGCGCTCGAAAAAGTGCACGCCGCATGTCCTCAGCGCGCGAACACAGCCCCATCGAGGCCCGCGCGGAGCGCGCGGTGAGCACCAGCACGGCCGCGCCCTGGACGCGGTCACGGTCGACGACGGAGGGAAGCACGCCGCTCCCTGGGCCTACTCAACGGTCGCCCTGGGCGTACCGGTCGCGCGCCGTGGGCGTACTCACCAAACGCAGAGGGCGTACTTACACCGCGCCATGGGTACGGTCACGGTACGCGCCGGGCATAGTAGCCCCGCACCCTGGGCGTACACAGCGCGCGCGCTGGGCGTACTCGGCGCGCGACGATCGCACTCCGCGGGTCCCCACCGCACGAACACTGCGCCATCGACGACAAAGAGGCCCACGCCAGAGCCCCACAACTGACACCACGGGCGCCAACGTCCATGCGCACCACAACAGGTGTTCGCGGCACAGGCTAAACCATCGGACCAGAACCGAACGACGGCCAAAGCCGAAGGCCCACGCGGAACGCGCCGTGAGCACGGGCACGGCCGCGCCATGGACGCGTTCAGGGTTGACGACGGAGGAAAGCACGCCGCTCCCTGGGCCTACTCAACGGTCGCCCTGGGCGTACCGTTCGCGCGCCGTGGGCGTACTCACCAAACGCAGAGGGCGTACTTACACCGCGCCATGGGTACCGTCACGGTACGCGCCGGGCATACTAGCCACGCACCCTGGGCGTACACAGCGCGCGCTGGGCGTACTCAGCGCTCGACGATCGCACTCCGCGGGTCCCCACCGCGCAAACACTGCGCCATCGACGACGAAGACGCCCACGCCAGAGCCCCACAACCGACACCCCGGGGGCCAACGTGCATGCGCAACACAACAGGTGTTCGCCGCACAAGCTAAACCATCGGACCAGAACCGAACGACGGCCAAAGCTGAAGGCCCACGCGGACCGCGCCGTGAGCACGGGCACGGCCGCGCCCTGGACGCGTTCATGGTAACCAGGGCGCAACAACACCGCGCCGTCGGCGTACCGACCGCTCGCCGTGGGCGTACCAGCCGCCCGCCCAGGGCGTACCGACCGCTCGCCGTGGGCGTACCCGCCGCCCGCCGTGGGCGTACTAGCCGCTCGCCGTGGGCATACCAACCGCCCGCCCTGGGCGTACTCGGCACGCGCCCTGGGCGTACTCGCCACGCGCGCTGGGCGCACTCGCCAGGCGCCCTGGGCGCACTCGCCCCGGTCCACGATCGGACTCCGCGGGTCGTCACTCCACGAACGCTGCCCATCGACGACAAAGCCGAAGCCCCCGCCGAGCACGTCGTGGGCGCCGCCACCGCCGTGCCAAGGGCGCGGTCAGAATTGAGCGGGGGCGGAACCACGTCTCTCCCTACGCACCCTGCGCGTAATCGGCTCTCGCCGTGGGGGTGCTCACCACGCCGTGGGCGTAGTCCGCTCTCCCTATGGGCGTACTCGCCTACCGCCGCGGGCGTACTCGAGCCTCGCACTGCGCGTACTGGAATCTCGCCGTGGGCGCGCTCTCCTCACGCCGTGGGCACCGTCACAACCCTCCCTGGGCATACTCTCCCACCGCCCTGCGCACAGTCACGGTGCGCGCTGGGCGTACCAGCCGCACGCGGTGGGCGTACTGCCCGCGCTCTACGAGCGCACTCCGCGTGTCCTCACCCTGCGAACACTGCCCCAGCAAGGACCAAGAGGCGCATGCCAAAGCGCCGCAACCGACGCCAGGCGCACCAAGGGCCATGTGCAACACAAGAGTGTTCAGGGCACACGCTGAACCACCCGAGCACAACCGAACGACTGGCAAAACCCGAAATCCCCCGCCGACCGCGCCGTGAGCCCAGGGCACGGCCGCGCCCTGGGCGCCGCCAGAGTTGACCGCGGGCGGAAGCACGCGTCTTCCTGGGCGTACACAGCTCCCGCCCTGGGCGTACCAGCTCAGCGCGCTGGGCGTGCCAGCGCCTCGCCGTGGGCGTACCAGCTGAGCGCCCTGGGCGTACTCACTCCTCGCCGTGGGCGTACTCGCCCCGCGCGCTGGGCCCACTGTCCCCGCGTCGTCGCCGTACTCGGCGCCGTCAACGATCGGAGGCCGCAGTTCCTCACGCCGCAAACACTTCCCCATCAAGGACGGGGAGGCGCAAACGAGAGCGCCGGGACCAACATCAGGCGCACTAACTTCCATGCGCAAGACAACAATGATCGGGCCACACGCTAGACCATCAGAGCAGAACCGAACGACGGCTAAAAGCCGAAATCCCCCGCCGGACCGCGGCCGGGGCGCCATCACGGCCGCGGCTGCGACACCGTCATGGTGACCAGGGGCGCAAGCACGCCGCGCCCAGGGCGTACACACCGCCCGCCCAGGGCGTACACACCGCCCGCCCTGGGCGTACACACCGGTCGCGCTGGGCGTACACACCGCCCGCCCTGGGCACAGTGATGAGGCGCCCTGGGCCTACTCCGCGGGCGCCGTGGGTACACTCGCCCCTCTCCACAATCGCCCGCCGCGGGTCCTCACAACCACGAACACTGCCCCATCCTGGACAAAGACACGCCCGGCCGCGGGTAGTGTCGAACCAGAGAGGGAACGACCAGACCAACTACGAAGTGGATTCCGACCACGAAGCCGCGACAGAACACGCACCAGGTCGAGGTGCTAGTGCTGCGCCATGATTAAACGTTCGGGTGTGCGGTGCTGTGATTCGTCGATGATTGCGCGCTGCAACCCATGTCCGTGTCCGAAGATTATGACGTGGCGGACCACTAGGTCGTACGGCGGACAAGGGCCTCAAAACCCTCATAGTCCGCAATCAGTGCCTGCGCAAGGGCATGAACGGTTCTTCCGCCCGACCGAGATCCTGGCCTCCGACCACTACCGCGGAATCGTCGGAGACGACGAACGGAGCCGGCGGACGAGCCGGGACGCGTTCGACGTCATAGAGCAGATCGCCGCACGCCGGCTCAACGCTCGACGCCTGACCGTCATCGACGCGACGAACCTCCAGCGGGACAACCGGCGACGGTACATCGACCTGTCCAGAGCGCATCATGCGCCACTGACCGCGATCGTGTTCGACCTTCCCGAGAAGCAGTGCCAGGCTCACAACCAGGACCGGGGTGACAAGACATCGCCGACGCACGTGGTCCGACGGCACTGCAGAGCGGTAAAGCAGAGCCTGAAAACGCTCTCGAAAGAGGGATACCGTCGCCGCTACCGACTGCGAACCGCCGAAGAGGTCGAGAACGCGACCATGGAACGCGAGCCGCTCTCCTGCGACGCGAGAGACCAGAAGGGCCCCTTCGACATCATCGGCGACGTGCACGGCTGCCTGCCGGAACTGCGCAGGATGCTCGAGAAGCTCAACTACGAGGTGACCGAACCAGCCGGGCCCGACACCGTGTACCAGGTCACGCCACCCGAGGGACGGACGGCCATATTCGTCGGCGACCTGGTCGACAGGGGACCGGACAGCGCCGGAGTCCTGCGGCTGGTACAGGCGATGGCCAACAGCGGCGCCGCCTTGGTAGTACCGGGCAACCACGACTGGAAGCTGGCGCGAGCGCTCAGAGGACGGCCCGTCGAGCGCAAGCACGGACTGGCCGAAACGATGACCCAGATGGAGAATCTCACCGAAGAAGAACGCACGGCAATGGCGACGTTCATCCAGGGACTGCCCAGCCACTACGTACTGGACAACGGCCGGCTAGTGGTCGCACACGCTGGACTGAAGGAGGAGCTGCAGAACCGCAGCTCGAGCGACGTCCGCGACTTCTCGCTCTACGGCGAGACAACCGGCGAAACCGACGCTGACGGTCTACCCGTGCGACTCGACTGGGCACAGGAGTACCGCGGAAGCACCGCGGTGGTCTACGGACACACGCCGGTACAGAAGACCGAATGGGTCAACGAGACGCTGTGCATCGACACCGGGTGCGCATTCGGAGGCCGGTTGACCGCCCTCCAGTGGCCAGAACGAAACGTCATCGACGTACCAGCGGCTCGCACGTACGCCCAGCCGCCGGAAACGATGAAACCAGAAGAAGGGACACCCCGACAGAACGCTCAACAGGTAAACAAAAACCTGCTGGACATCGAGGACGTAAACGGTCAGATCAACGTGAGCACATCGCTCATGGGGACAGTGAGAGTGCGACCGCAAAACACCGCAGCCGCACTGGAAACAATGACCCGGTTCGCTGTCGATCCAAGATGGCTGATCTACCTGCCGCCAACGATGGCGCCAGGACCGACGAGCCAGAAGGACGGCCTGCTTGAGCACCCGGCCGAAGCCTTCGACTACTACCAGTCGCGGAACACCGACCTGGGAATCTGCGAAGAAAAACACATGGGATCGCGTGCGGTCTTCGTGATCGCGCGATCCAGAGAAGCAGCGCTCCAACGGTTTGGAATCACGAACGACGCCGCCGGCGTGGCCTACACCAGGACCGGCCGCCGTTTCTTCACGGACAGCGAGACCGAACACGAAGTCATCGAGCGACTGCGCAACGCCATCGCAAAAACCCATGGCTGGGAATGGGCATGCATCGACGCCGAGGTGATGCCCTGGTCGGCCAAGGGCGCAGGACTGATAGCCACACACTACGCCCCGGTCGCTGCAGCGGCAAGAATGGGCCTGGCCGAAGCGACACGGTACCTGAGCCAAGCCCAGGAACGGGACGGAGCGCACGCCGAGCTGCTGGCGCGCTACCAGGCAAAACGAGAGATGGCCGAAGGCTACGACCAGGCTTACAAGCACTACAGCTGGCCCGTCAACGGCGTCGACGACCTGAAGATCGCCCCGTTTCACGGGTCTTCCGCAGAATCTGTGGGCAGAATTGAGGTTCTCCTGAAAGAGGTGTGGGTGGGTTGGGGCCGGTCGGCGGGGCGACGGGATAAGGCCCTCGCTGCGCTCGGAGCGCGTTTACCACGCACGGTCGGTCCCGGCCGTCAACCCGCTTCGCGGGTCCTCCGCTGCGCTGCGGTCCTTCGGATGACTGCCGCGACCGACCGTGCGGGAGGCCCTTGCGGGCCAGCCGGAAGGCTGGCCCTTGATCGACTGGCTGCAAGTGCGACGGCGGAGCGCCGCTCCGTTGTCGCGGAGGACCGTCGGAAACGGCCCCGGACCCTGGACGCCGGCTCCGCGCACGCGCGTCCCGGCTCTTGTCTGACGATGACCAGTTCCCGACGCCCGCATCGGAGGGGCGACGACCCCGTTCCGAATGACAGAACGCGACCTTCACAACAGAACGCATCCCGTTCCGGAAATCCGCGACAATTTGGTGTTGGAACACCCAAGCGACGCGGAAGGAGAACGGGATGCAACTCAAGAGTATCTTGAATCGGGTCCAGAAGCACCCGTCGTTCGTCTACGAGACGGTGCGGCTGGTGGAACACCCGCGGCTGAGCATCGAGGTCCGGGTACGGCCCCGCGCCGGGGCCCGCGCGAGGTGCTCGCAGTGCCGGCGCCGGGCCCCGGGCTACGACACGCAGGCGGTCCGGCGCTTCGACTTCGTGCCCCTGTGGCACATCCCCGTGGCCTTCCTCTACGCGATGCGCCGCGTGTCCTGCCCGCGCTGCGGCGTGCGGGTCGAGGCTCTCCCGTGGGCCACCGGCAAGCACCGACTGACCGATGCTTACGCCTGGTTCCTCGCCGGGTGGGCCAAGCGCCTGTCGTGGCAGGAGGTCGCCGCGGCGTTCCCCACGTCCTGGGACACCGTCTATCGGGCCGTGCGCATGGCCGTCGACTGGGGCCTCACCCACCGCGACCTGACGAACATCGAGGCCATCGGCGTCGACGAGCTCTCGCGCCGCCGCGGGCAACGCTACCTGACGTTGGTCTATCAGATCGACGGCCACTGCAAGCGTCTGCTGTGGGTCGGACGCGAACGCAAGGCCGCGACATTGGAGGGCTTCTTCGACTGGTTCGGCGCCGCCCGCAGCGCGGCGCTGTACTTCGTGTGCTCGGACATGTGGAAGCCCTACCTGAAGGTGGTCGCCGAGCGCGCCGGGCAGGCAGTGCAGGTGCTCGACCGCTTCCACATCATGAGCCATTTCTCGCAGGCGATCGACGAAGTGCGCGCGGCCGAGGCCCGCAAGCTCGCCGCCGAGGGCCGGGCGCCGGTGCTCAAGCACAGCCGCTGGCTCCTGCTCAAGCGTCCGGAGAATCTCACCGACGGGCAGGCGGAACGGCTTGCGGAGCTGGTGCGTCGCAACCTGCGCACGGTTCGCGCCTACCTGCTCAAGGAGGACTTCCAATCGCTGTGGGGCTACGTGTCGCCGTACTGGGCCGGACAGTTCCTCGACCGCTGGTGCACCCGGACGATGCGCTCGCGGCTCGAACCGATGAAGGATGTTGCCCGCATGGTGCGCTCGCACCGCGACCTGATCCTGAACTGGTTCCGAGCCCGGGGGCAGTTCTCCAGTGGCGTTGTCGAAGGCTTCAACGGGAAGGCCAGAGTGATCACCAAACGGGCGTATGGGTTCCGCACCTCCGGGGCACTGGAAGTCGCTTTGTATCACGCACTTGGCGCCCTGCCCGAACCAGAACTTACCCACAGATTCTGCTGACGAGGCCGTTTCACGTGCTCGCAAACGAGGAGGGCGTACACGCCGACAAGAGCCACGCGTGGCACCTGGCAGAACTCGACCTACTGGCAGACAGCGAACCGATACTGACGCGAACCGAACGCATTGTCGTGAACACAACAAACGCCGAAGGGCGGGAAAAAGCAACGCAGTGGTGGACGGAGCGCACCGCCACAGGCGCGGAGGGCATGGTGGTAAAGCCCCTGGAATTCACCGTACGCGAGAAAGGCCGACTGATAGCGCCGGCCCTGAAGTGTCGCGGACGGGAGTACCTGCGAATCATCTACGGACCCGAATACACCGCGCCGGAGCAGCTCGAGCGGCTCCGCCGGCGCTCAAACACCGGAAAGCTGCGGCTGAGCCTGCAGGAGTTCGCCCTGGGAATCGAAGCCCTGCGACGGTTCTGCGAGCATGAACCGCTGCGAAAGGTCCACCAGGCCGTCTTCGGCGTGCTGGCACTCGAGTCAGAGCCGGTAGACCCGAGACTCTGACACACCGGGAGCCCCGAATGCAGCAAAGCCAACAGCTGCTGACGCTGGACGGAAGCGCCAGACACAAGCCAAAAGCGAGCACGCCGGAATGGACGCTGCATGTGGGCAACTGCGAGGAAGTGCTGCGCACGATGCCGGCATGCAGCGTCGACGCGGTGGTCACCGACCCACCCTACGGGATCCACTTCATGGAGAACAGCTGGGACAACTTCGGCAGCAACGAGCTGCAGGGGCTTCGAGAGTTCCAGAAGTGGACGACGCACTGGGCGCAACGCGTTGCGCTGGTAACGAAGCCAGGCGCGAACTGGCTGGTGTTCGGGTCGCCTCGGACCTACCACCGGCTCGCCTGCGGGCTGGAGGACGCCGGCATACGCGTGATCACCTGCCTGATGTGGTTCTACGGAGAAGGCATGATCAAGACCCGCGAGTTGGCGCAGGGCGTGCGAGGCGACCTCAAGCCCGCGTACGAGCCGATCCTGCTGGCTCGCTCACCAAGCACCCAAACCGCCAGCGCAACGTATCACCGTCACGGAACGGGCGGCATCAACATCGACGCCTGCCTGATCGACGGCGAACAAGGGTCGGGCCACTGGTCCGGAGACGACGGAAGCGACTCGACATCCACGCCCGGTTACGACGGGGGATTCACACAGGGCGGGCGCCGCCGCGGTGGTCGGGTACCGGCAAACGTGATGCTGGACCCCGCGGCCGCCGCCGCTCTGGACGACGCAGCAGGTCTACGACGTAGCGGCGCCGCACCGACAACACGGCACAGCTCGAAGCACTCGAGCCGCGTCTACAGCGGTAAATTCGAAGGCCGGACCGAATGCGGACCAGGACGCGGAGCGTCCGCGGCAGGACCATCCAGGTTCTACTACTGCTCGAAGGCCGCAGCACATGACCGTAACCAGGGGCTGGGAAAGGAGCCAATCGACAACACCCACCCGTGCGTGAAGCCGACCGACCTGATGCGCTGGCTGGTACGGCTGGCAACACCGCCGGAATGCACCGTGATAGACCCGTTCACGGGAAGCGGCTCCACCGGGGTAGCGAGCCTCCTGGAAAACCGTTCGTTCATCGGAATCGAACGCGACGCCAGCCAAGCTCGGACAGCCCGGGCACGACTGGGAAACGGCAACAAGGAGCAAGCTGCCGTCGCATAGCAGCGACGACAGACGGTAATCCGGTACGGCTCCCGAGGACCGTTCAAGAAGATCCGCCCAGGCGCCCGAGGGAAGAACTTCGTGAAAAAGAGCGAGCGCGACCGCCATTTCTGGCTCCGGCCGCGGTGCAGGATCGGAAACGAGGGCCCAGCTTCCACGCTCGAACGCGGGGAACACCGGGCACGGCGACGTCGCCAGCCACCTCGGCCGACAGACCAGAAAACGCCAGCACAAAAACTGGCAGACGCCCGGAAACACTGGACAGCCCGGCACCACAGAGCCGCGGGACGCGGCAAAGAAGCCGCTACAGGGGCGGCTCCAAGAAGACAAAACCGGCCGGTTTATGCAAGACTGGCGGCCAAGAACAGGCCCTCTACAGGGCCTGGAGGCGAAGAGAAGGAGAAGCAGAAATGAAATGGATTGGGTACGTCGCAGCAACAGCATTGCTCGCCGTGGGATGCAACGTCTTCGGAGGTGACCCGTACGAAGAAGCGATCGAGTACATCAACGAACTCGAAGCGAGCTTCGCAAAGAGCGCGGAATTCTGGCAAGAGTTCTACGACATAAACGAAGCGCATTCTGCCATCTTCGTACCGAAATGCACAAGCCCGCGCTACGGTAGCATGCTCGGACCGTCCCTCCGAGTTGGCTTCAGCGGCGAATGCGGACTAGCAGTGCAGTGGGTGGGTATTCCGGTGAAGTGGAACAGCGTTTCCGGGGATCTGGAACACGGTTTCCGGCGAAGTGGAACGCTCGTCGGAGCGTAGCGACGTTCGTCGGTCAGTTCCCTCCCCTCGGTGTCGCAGCAGACCTTCAAGATTCTACTCGTGACGTGGTGTTCGAGAGCATGGACGAAGATGCCTGTGGAGCCTGTGGGCGCCGTCTGCGGCGTCCAAGGTGTTGTGGGAAACGCGCCTTCGGCGACCGCTCAGTTGCGCCGAACGCATCGCGGGCGTTTTCCACATCACCGGCAGGATCCACAGGCCGGTCGGACCCGACGTGCCCCGGTCACGCGTGTCGGCGGCGCGATGGTTCTGGGCTTCGCTTCGCCGCGGTAATGGCGTTGCCGTTCTGGTGCTCATGTCGTCTCCTTCGGGCGGTTGTTCGGCGCGTCGTGCGTACGTCGCATCGAGCGGCCCTTCAGCTCGATGCGGTGCGCGTCGTGGAGCAGGCGGTCGCAGATGGCGTCGGCCTGGTTGGGGTCACCGATGACGGCGTGCCAGTCGGTCACCGGCAACTGGCTGGCGATCAGCGTGGAGGCGCGTTCGGCGCGGTCCTCGATCACCTCGGTCAGGTCGCGGCGCTCGGCGTCACGCAACGGCGCGAGCATCCAGTCGTCGATGGCGAGCAGGTCGAGCTTTGCCAGCCGCGCCATCAGCCGCGTGTAGGAACCGTCTCCGCGGCCGACGGCCACCTCGTGCAGCAGGCGCGGCATGCGGACGTAGCGGGCGGTGAAGCCGCGGCGACACGCCCGTTCGACGAAGGCGCAACAGAGAAAACTCTTCCCGATTCCACACGGCCCGGTGACGATCAAGTTGTGGCGCTCGGCGAGCCACGCGCAGGTTCCCAGCGTCAGGACCTGCTGGCGGTTGAGCCGTCGGGCAGGCGTGAAGTCGACGGCCTCGAGCGTCGCCGGATGACGCAGCTTGGCCGTCTGCAGGCGCCGTTGCAGCTTGCGCTGTTCGCGGGCCGTCCACTCGGCGTCGACCAGCAGGCCGAAACGCTCCTCGAAGCCGAGCGTGGCGGCCTCGCCGCTCTGCAGTTGTTGCTGGACGGCGTCGGCCATCGCGCCCAGCTTCATGGCGTTGAGTTTGTCGACGGTCTGTTCGATCAGCATCGGTCCTCCTCCTCGGTCGTGGCCGCGGCGTAGTAGTCGGCGCCGCGGATGTTGGTGTGCGTGGGCGTCGGGGTTGTCTCGGCCGCCGGTTCCAGAGGCAGACGGTCCTGGCCGGCGGCGAGAATGTTCTTGACGGTGCGATAGCGGTAGGAGCCGAGTGCCATCGCGCGAGCGCTCGCCGCGTCGAGCCGGTCGTTCCCGTGCTGCTGTCCCAGGCGCATGATCCCCAGGCAGGCTCGATACCCTTGCTCCGGGTGCGGGCGACGCTCGATGATCTGGGCGACGAGCTGTCCGGTCGCCGGTCCGGCCTGCTCGGCCCAACGGATCAGCCGCGACGGCGTCCACTCGGCATGCGCGCGGTGGGCGCTCGGCATGTGCTCGCGATGGGTGGACGGCTGTCCGTCGTAGCGCCGCCGGTGCGACGTCAGTCGCTTGCCGCGATAGAAGATCTCGACCGTGTTCGTGGTGTAGCGGACCTCGACCTGCTCGCGGACCAGCTGGAACGGCACGCTATAGACGTGGCGCTCGACCTCGACGTGGTAGTCGATGTTGGCGCGGCACAGCTTCCAGTGCGCCAGGACGTAGCGCGCGGTCGGCAGGGACCGGAGCGCCGGCCGGTCGACCTGCTCGTAGAGGGCGCGGCGGCTGACGCCCAGCTTCTTCATCGGCCGGTCGTTGAGCTCGTCGAGCAGGACGCGGATCGCGGCGTTCAACGGGCCGAGCTCGAAGAAGGTCTGGTCGCGGAGGCGGGCGAGTATCCACCGCTGTGCGATGAGTACACAATTCTCCACAGCAGCCTTATCCCGAGGTTTCCTCGGTCGCGCCGGAACGACGACGGCGCCGTAGTGGGTGGCCAGGTCCTCGTAGGTGCGGTTGACGCCGGGCTCGTAGCGGCAGGGGCGGGTGATGGCGCTCTTGAGCTGGTCGGGGACCCACAACGTGGTAGCGCCGCCGAAGTACTCCACCATGCGGATATGCGCGTCGATCCAGTCCGGCAACTGCTGGGTCTCGGTCGCCGCGGCGTAGGTGAGGCTGCTGGCGCCGAGCACGGCGACGAACAGCTCGACGCGTCGGAGCTCACCCGTGCGCCGGTCGACCAGGCTCGGCCGCTTGCCGGAATAGTCGATGAACGTCTTCTCGCCGGCGCGGTGCACCTGCCTGTTGGCGAGCTCGAGGAAGTGATCATTTCTGAAGTGCCGTCGACTGGCTGTGGACGCCCCTGCTGATCGCGTCATTCGGTCGCTTCGTCGCGCGCCGGACGCTGGCGGTTGCGCTCCTGCTGGCTGAGTTCAGCCTCCCGGCGACGAAAGCTGCGTCCTTCGATGCGAAGGATCTCGACGTGGTGGGTCAGCCGGTCGATCAGGGCGACGGCGCACGAGGCGTTGGGAAAGACGGTGTCCCAGTTCTTGAAGGGCAGGTTGGTGGTGATCAGCAGGGAGCGGTGCTCGTAGCGTCGGCTGACGATCTGGAAGATCAGGTCCGCGGCGCGTGCGTCGTAGGCGAGGTATCCGAGCTCGTCGACTAGGGCGTGTTAACGCTATTGGCCGGATCGTGGTATCGTTCCTGGATGGAGCTCACCGAAACGCAGTACGCACCCATCGCGTCCTGTCTCCCGCGACAGCGTGGCAATGTCAGCATGCCCAATCTGCAGGTGCTCAACGCGATCCTGTACGTCGCCGAGCAGGGGTGCAAGTGGCGAGGATTGCCGAGGCGCTTTGGGAACTGGCACACGATCTACACCCGCATGAATCGTTGGTCCAAGAACGGGGTGCTCGACCGGGTCTTCGAACACCTGCAACGCGCCCAGTTGATCCGCATCAAGTTGGAGGCGGTGTCGCTGGACAGCACCATCGTCAAGGTCCATCCCGACGGCACGGGGGCTCGAAAAAAAACGGCCCCCAAGCCATCGGCAAATCCCGCGGCGGGTGGACCACCAAGATTCATCTGGTTGCCGCGGATGCTCGAACGGCATTGACGTTTGCGCTCTCGCCCGGCCAGGCCCACGACGGCCCGGAGGGCCGGAAGCTCCTGACCAGCCTGGGGCCGCAAGTTGCCGAATTGGCCTTGGTGATGGACCGCGCGTACCAGGGCGACGAAACCCGCCAACTGGCGCTGGACCTCGGATTCACACCAGTGGTGCCGCCGATCAAGACCCGGACGGACCCGTGGGAGTACGACCGGGAGATGTACAAGCGACGCAACGAAGTCGAGCGTCTGTTCCGCCGACTGAAGGGCTATCGCCGGATCTTCTCCCGATTCGATAAGCTGGATGTGATGTTCATCGGCTTCATCCACTTCGTGCTCATGTTCGACGCGCTGAGGTAGTGTTAACAGGCCCTAATGTGGAGCTCAACATTAGTCGACTAATGTTGAGTGATCAGTAATGTGGAGTAGCCGCCTTTTGTTCCCGCGGCGCCGAGCGCATTCCCTCCAGGACTCCACATTACGTACGTAGCATCGGGACCGTGCCAATCCCGGCACCGCGTTCCTGGAGGTCCCGATGTTGGTCGAGTTGTATCCGAGGGTGCACCGGCGGTACACGTCGTTGGCGATCATCGGTCCGATCTTGGACGGATACGGCACGTGGCTCTTGAGGCAGGGCTACTCAACCGAACGCGCCCGCGAGCATTTCCAGGCGGCGCCACGCCTCGTCCGCCGTCTACAGCAACAGGGCGTGTGGGCCCTGACGAGCCTGACGCGAGCGCGATTGCGGGCCTGTAGGCCCGCGGATTCACAGGAGGATCCCGATCTGGCGGTCCTGGTGCGGCAGCTGGCGCGGTATTGCGAGTCCGAGCTGGCGCTGTATCCGCCGCCCGCGTTGACCCGGGTCGAGCAGCGAGTCGCCGCCTACAGGACCTATCTGCAGCAGGTCCGGGGGTTCGCGCCTTCGACCCTGACGCACCATGGCCGCACGGCCGGCGAGTTTCTGGCACACATCGACTACGAGACGCACCCGCTGCGGCTCGCCACGCTCGACCGCCGAGATCTCGACACCTTTCTGTGTGCCGTCGCCCCCCGCCAGTCGCGTGCGTCCCTTCAGCATGTGGTGGCCAACCTCCGAGCCTTCCTCCGGTTCCTGGCGTCTGCCGGCGAGGTCCCGACCGGGCTCGACACGCAGATCGACACGCCGCGGGTGTATCGCGGCGAGAAGCTCCCACGGGCGCTGCCCTGGGACACGGTGCGGTCGCTCCTCCAGTCGATTGACCGCTCGAGCCCGCTGGGGCGCCGCGACTACGCGATCTTTCTCCTCATGGCGACCTACGGCCTGCGCGCGTGCGAGGTCGTGACGCTCACCCTCGACGACGTGGAGTGGCGGGCGGAGCGGCTGCGCATCCCGCAACGCAAGACACGCGGCTCGCTCTGGCTGCCGCTCACCGACGAGGCCGGGACTGCGCTGCTCGACTACCTCCGTCACGGACGCGCCGCCCTGAACCTGCGCCGGCAGCGGGTCCCGTTCCAGGGGCCGCCGCCGCGCAGCTATCGGGAGCTGTTTCTCCGCTGCCGCACGCCGGCGGGCGTCCTCAAACCGACGGCCGTCACCGAGGCCTTCCAGGCCTGGTCGAAGCGAAGCGGACTCGCCATTCCGTTCCAGGGAGCCCATTGCGTGCGGCACTCGTATGCGGTGCATCTCTTGCGGTCGGGCCTGTCGCTCAAGACGATCGGGGACCTTCTGGGCCATCGCACCCTGGAAAGCACGTGCGTGTACCTCCGCTTGGCGGTTGACGACCTCCGCGACGTCGCGCTGCCTCTGCCGGCCGCGGTTGACCGCACTGCGCCGGGGGTGGCGTCATGACGGCGTTCCGCTCCGTCCTGGCCGCCACCATCCGGAGCTACCTGACGCTCAAGCGAGCACTGGGCCGGCAGTACTCCAACGAAGAACACGTGCTGGCGCACCTGGATCGGTTCCTCGCCGCCCGGCGCGTCGATCTCGTCGCCGAGACGTTCGCCGCCTGGTGTCTCACCCTGCAGCACTTGGCCTCGGTCACGCGTCGAGGTCGCATGCGGGTCGTGCGAAACCTGTGCCTGTATCGCCGACGCGGCGAGTCCGGCTGCTTCGTCCCGGACGAGCGGCTGTTTCCGCCGGTTCACCAGGCCATCCGGCCGCATATCTTCACCGACAGCCAGATAGTCCAGTTGCTGGCCGTCGCGGGCACGCTGCCCCGCACCTCCAATTCGCCACTCCGTCCCGAGAACATGCGCCTCGCGATCGTGCTGCTGTCCACCTCCGGACTGCGACGCGGTGAACTGACGCGGCTGACCGTGGGAGACTACGACCCGCCGCAACGCACGCTGACGATCCGCCAGTCCAAGTTCTACAAGTCCCGCCTCGTCCCGGTATCGGCGGATGCCGCCCTCGAGGTCGAGCACCTGATCGCGGTTCGCAACCGGCGGCGATTTCCAGCCGGGGCGGACAGCCCGCTGCTCTGGCATCGCCATCCGGGCACTGGCGGCTACAGCGGCGGGGGCCTCGGCGGCGCCATGCGGGCACTCTTCCGGCGGGCCGGCATCCGGACCGCGACGGGGCATCTCCCACGCACGCATGATTTCCGTCACGGATTCGCCGTCAACGCACTCCTCCGGTGGTACCGCGCCGGACTGGACGTGCAGGCGAAGCTGCCCTTCCTGGCCGCCTACATGGGGCACGTCTCGGTCGTCTCGACCGCGTACTACCTGCAGTTCGTCGAACCCCTCGCGGCCGCGGCCAGCGCGCGATTCGCGGACCACTGCGGTGACCTCATCACGGGACCCATCGGTGCGGGAGGTGCGCGATGACCGCCAACGGCCCGAACGACCTGGCCCGAGCCCTCCGGGCGTTCTTCGCCGATCACCTGCCCCGGGTGCGCGGAACGAGTCCCCACACCGTCCGGAGCTATCGGGACAGCCTGGTGCTGTTGCTGCGCTTCGTCGCAACGCAGACGCAACAGTCCGTCATCCGGTTGGACCTGGACGACCTCGGGCCACAGCCGATCCTCGCGTTTCTTGAGTACCTGGAGCACGACCGGCGCAACAGCGTCGCCACCCGCAATGTGCGCCTCGCCGCGGTCCACGCGTTCTTCCGGTACTGCGCCATGGAGTACCCCGCACGACTCGCACACTGTCAACGCGTCCTCGCCGTCCCGTTCAAGCGTACCGGTAGCCGCTGCGTGGAGTACCTCGAACACGAGGAGGTCGAAGCCGTCCTGGGCGTCGTCGATCGCGGCACCGTCGACGGCCGCCGCGACTATGCGCTGCTCGCCACCCTGTTCAACACCGGCGCGCGGGTCGGGGAAATCGTCGGCCTGAGCGTCGCCGACCTGCGGTTGGACACCCCCGCGCAAGTCCGCCTGTATGGCAAGGGACGGAAAGAGCGCGTTTGCCCGTTGTGGCCGCAGACCGCCGACCTGCTGCGCGCCCTGCTGGGCGAACGCGGCCGCGAGCCACGATCCGATGAGCCGGTCTTCCGTAATCACCACGGGACCCGTCTGACACGATTCGGCGTCCGCTACCTGCTGCAGAAGTACTGCACCCGCGCGCAGGCCACCGTCCCGGCCTTGCGCACCAAGCGCCTCCATCCCCACAGCATGCGGCACAGCACGGCTGTCCACCTGCTCCGCGCCGGCGTCGACATCGTCACGATCAGTCAGTGGCTCGGCCACGCCAGCGTCACGACCACGCACCGCTACGCGACCGTCGATCTCGACATGAAGCGTCAGGCGCTCGCCAAGGCTTGCCCCACCGCCCGCGCCACCGCGGGGCCGGCCCCGTGGCGCACGGACGCGTCGGTGCTCGAATGGCTTGAAGCGCTCTGAGGAAGGCGATCGGTAATGTGGAGTGCAGCGACCGATCGTGCCCGGGATCAACGCCGTCGCCGCGGCTACTTCACATTACTGATCACTCAACATTAATCGATGACGAGCAGCGTCGGCCGCGTGTAGTGGCGCAGGCGGCGTTCGAGAGCGCGGCCGGTCTCCTGTCCGTTGAGGTTGAGCAGCAGGTCGGCGGCGGTGGTGAAGAGGGCGGAGTGTCCGGCGAGGACGGCCTGGTGGGCAATGTTCTTCGCCAGCATCGTCTTTCCCAGGCCCTGCGCACCGACCAGGATCACGTTCTCGCCGCGGGCGAGGAAGTCGAGGGTGAGGATGCGTTCGAGGGCGAGACGGTCCAGCGCGGTGGGCCATTCCCAATTCCAGTCGGCGAGCGGCTTGAAACGGCCGAGGCGGGCTCGGGTGAGTCGGCTCTCGACGCTGCGGCGCTGTTTGTCTTCGAGTTCGTCGGCGACGAGATGTTCGAGCAGCACGGTGGCGCTCCAGCGTTTGCGGGTGGCCTCGGCGATGCGGTCGTTCAGCTCGTCGGCGGTGCGGTTGAGGCCGAGGCGCCGGAGGTCAGTCGCCAGCGTCGTCAGGGCTGTTCTGTCCGAGGGCATCGTAGGACTCCAGGTCATGGGACCGGACATCGAGGTCTCGCAGTCCGGGTCGGTCGGGCAGCGTGAGCCGCAGCGGGGGTTTGAGTCCGCGCTGTCGGCGTCGGGTTTCGAGGATGTGGGTGATGGAGCCGGCGCCGAGGGCGTCGCGTTCGAGGGCGAGTGCGACGGCGGCGGCCAGCTCCTGCTGCCCGTAGTCGTCGAGCAGGGCGAGCAGCCGGGTGGCGTTTGGTCGCAGCGCCTCTCCCCGTTCGGCGAGACGCTCGAAGAGCGTGGCGGTGGCGGGGACGGCGGCGCGGAGGCGGTCGCGGGTGGTGTGGGCGTTGGCTTGGCGGGTGGCGGCGAGCAGGTTTTCCAGATGGGCGGGGTCCTCGACGGTCAGTCCGGTGTCGTAGGTGCGGTGATGGTTGGTCAGCTCGGTCTGTCCGTCGAGGATGCGTGAGGTGGTCCCGGTGGTTTGGACCACTCGAGGGCTTCGTTAAGGTGTATTCCGGTTCCGAAATCACGCCCTCGTCGTCCGTCTCGTGTCTGGTGATCGATGATGATGAGGCGCTGTGGAGCTGTGGGAATCTCGCGGCCCCAACGCAGGCATGGGCGGCGACGATCGCCCGCGAGATTTCCAACGGCCGGTGGGCGCCCGCCTCGCCGACCTCCGGAGTCGGCGCGACGCTCAGCGGGCGTCCACGGGACGGGCAGATCCACAGCGTCCGGTGGGACATGCTGAGCGGTCCGGCCTTGAGCTGACGGCCTTCGTCGGCGGGCGGCGCTACGAAAGTCCGGCGGCCGAGCAAGACCGCGTGCGTCTGCTCGCCGGGCCGGCAGCCCTCGCCCTTAATGCCGATCATCGTCGCCTGGCTCAACCGCCGGTCGAGAAGCACGGTCGCCCACACGGGCTCGTTGAAGGCGCTGCCCGCCGTGAGGGTCCTGCTTTCCGCCGCTCGCATGCTCACGCTGCCCGCTCCTCGCCGTAGGCCTCGGCCGGCGTGCGGCCCCCGAGCGCCGAGTGCGGACGTACGTTGCCGTAGAACGTCATCCATGCCCCGATCACCCGCTCGGCCGCGAACCCGTCGGCCAACTCGTGAAGATACACCGCTTCGTACTTCAGCGACCGCCACAGCCGCTCGATGAAGACGTTGTCCAGGCACCGCCCACGGCCGTCCATCGAGCATTGCGCGCCCGCCGCCAGCACCCGCTCGGTGAACGCTGCGCTCGTAAACTGCGACCCCTGATCCGTGTTGAAGATGTCCGGCGTACCCGTCCGAAGAGCCGCTTCCAGCGCCTCCACGCAGAAGCCGGTGTCCATCGTGTTCGACAACCGCCAGGACAGCACATGACGGCTGGCCCAGTCCATGATCGCGACCAGGTACAGGAAGCCCGCCGTCACCGGAATGTAGGTGATGTCCGCGCACCACACCTGGTCCGGGCGGTCTATCGTCAGGTCCCGAAGCAGATACGGGTAGATGCGGTGACCGGGCTGCGAGCCGCTCGTGCGCGGCCTGCGGTAGAGCGCTTCCAGCCCCATCAGGCGCATCAGGCGGCGGACCCGACGCCGCCCCACCAAGACGCCCTCGCGCCGCAGGTGGCGCGCCATCTGCCGGCTGCCGTAGAACGGGTACTGCAGCGACAATGCGTCCATCCGCCGCATCAAGGCCAAGTTCGCCGCGCTCTCTGCCCGCGGCGTGTAGTACACCGACGAGCGGCTGATGCCCAGCAACGCGCACTGGCGCCGGATGCTCAACGCGCCGTCCCGCTCGATCAGCTCCAGGCGTGCGGCGCGGCTCAGCGTTGGAAGCCGCGCAGAAAAAAATCCCGCTCCACCGTCAACTCGCCGATCTTCGCGTGCAAGTCCCGGATCGTCGTCTCGTGCTCCGACTCGCGCGATGCTCTGCTGCCGGCGAAGACCTCCTCCAACCCGTCGACCGCCTGGCGCTTCCAGACGCCCACCTGGTTCGGATGGATTTCGTGCTTGGCCGCGATCGCCTGCACGGGGCGGTCCCCCCGCAGCGCCTCGAGCGCCACCCGCTTCTTGAAGTTCGCTGTGAACTGGCGTCGCCGTTTCGTCGTCATTCCAGTGCCTCCCGGAGATTCTGGAATACACCTTAGCCAGTGGTCCGAAAAAGCGGGACCACCTCAGCGGATGCGGGTGGCGCCGGCTACCAGGGTGAGCGGCTTTCGGACGTGGGTGTGGGGAATCGAGTAGAGATTGCGGTCGAAGCGGACATAGGGGGTCTTGCCGGAGCGGACGACGCGCACCAGGTCGGTCTCGAAGGGATGAGCGGGTAGCGGCAGCAGGCGGGGCTTCTCTTCGGCCCAGACGTCGGCGACAGTGCGGTCGGGCTGGTCGGGGTGACGCCGGCGGTGGGCGACCTCGTCTCGCCAGCGGCGGAACTGGGCGTTGATGTCGTCGAGGTCGCGGAAGGGCCGCGCGGCGAAGAACGCGTGCCGTAGGTATTGGATCTGCCTCTCGACTTTTCCCTTCTTCAAAGCTGCAGAATGCTCCTGGTGCTATTGAAGCACCACAGATTCGGATCACCCACCCGTTCCATCCGCTCCGGGGCGCCCGCTTCCCCTTCGTGGTGACGAAGTCCCTGTGGGGAGAAGACCGGGTAACGGTGCAACGGCCCGACGGCACGGTCTGGTCGATTCCCGTTGGCTGGACGGACTTTGCGCCACCGGACCCCGCGGTAGTGGCGGGGCGCGGGCGTGCGCCATTTCGACTCGAGGACCTGCTGCGGCTCGCCGAGATGGTGCGCGCGAGGGTCAGGACATGAGCGGCGAGGGCGTCACGGAGATTTCGTCCAGGATGTCACGTGGATTTCATCCACTTGGAGTGAGCGGCAGGACGTCATCGGCAGGAGTGCGTTGCAGAAGTCCGCAAATAAAGCGGTGCTGTCTTTGGGTTTCAGGTCGGATTCTCCTTGACGTCGCCCGGGTATGTAGTCATAATCTATTGAACATACGCGATGCGCCGTCCTCCCAAGCTGCCGCCGGACGCCAAGACGCAGGCCCTGCGCGAGGCAGGAGCCCTGCATCCGCACCCCGAGGCCGTCCGCGACGACGCCTTTGTGAGCCATCCGTTCTTCGACCCGCGCGACCGCGTGCAGGTCAAGTACGAGATGGTTCGCCGCCACCAGGTCGATGGACGGCCGGTGACCGAGATCGCCGCGCGCTTCGGGGTCAGCCGCCAGACTTTCTACCAGACCGCGGCCGCGTTCGAGGCGCACGGGATCCCCGGGCTGGTGCCCAAGCGTCCCGGACCGAAGGGAGCCCACAAGTGCACCGAAGCGGTTGTCGACTACGTCGAGCGCTGGCGCGCGGGCGAAGACGTGCGACCGGACGAGCCGCTGACGGCGGCCGTGGCGCGGCGGTTCGGCATCTCGGTTCACGCCCGCTCGCTCGACCGGGCGGTGGCGCGGCGCAAAAAAAAACCGCGCTCGCAGAAGGCCCCATGACCGCGTCAAGCCTCGACATCGAGCAGGTGCGCCGGCAGTACGAGGTCGCGCGGCAGGACGCCGCCACCGATGTCGCGTTCTCTCGCCAGGGCTACGGGGTGGCGCTGTTGATGAGCCGCGGCATGCCGGCGTGGCTGAAGGCCGTCGCGACCCTCTGCCTGCCGCCGGTCGAGCCGCCGGCGGCCGAAAGCGGCGACCTCGACCTGGCGCCGCCCGTCCGTTCCGAGATGGCGCGTGTGTTGGCGAGCTTGGTACTGGGCCGCATTGCGGAGGGCATATCCCCATGAGTCAATCGACCGCGGTCACGGCGGACCATCTTCGTCGCCTCGCCTGTCTCTACGTGCGGCAATCGTCGCTGCAGCAGGTGCACGACCATCAGGAGAGCACTGCCCGCCAGTACGCCCTGAAGCGGCGGGCCCTGGCGCTCGGCTGGGCCGCCGAGCGGATCGTGGTCATCGATGAGGACCTCGGTCTGTCGGGCGCGTCGGCGGCCGAGCGGACCGGGTTCCAACGCATCGTCGCCGACGTCGGCCTCGGTCGCGTCGGCATGGTCATGGGGCTGGAGGTCTCGCGGCTTGCCCGCAACTCCAGCGACTGGCATCGCCTGCTGGAGATCTGCGCGCTGAGCGAGACGCTCATTCTCGACGAAGACGGGCTCTACGACCCGGCCCACTTCAACGACCGCTTGCTGCTCGGACTCAAAGGCACCGTATCGGAGGCGGAGCTGCATGTGCTGCGCGCGCGCCTGGTCGGGGGACAACTGAACAAGGCGCGCCGCGGCGAGCTGTGGATGCGGGCCCCGCTGGGCATGGTCTTCGACGCCGGCGGCAAGCTCATGCTCGACCCCGACGAGCAGGTGCAGGGCGCCGTCCGCCTCGTGTTCGACACCTTCGACCGCACCGGCTCGGCCGGCGCAGTGGTGCGCTACTTCCAGCAGCAGCAGATCGCGTGGCCGCGGCGGGTCCCCAAGGGACCCCGTCCCGGCGCGCTGGTCTTCGGCGAGTTGGAGCGTGACCGTGTGCTCGCCATCCTGCACAATCCGCGCTACGCCGGAGCGTACGTCTATGGTCGGACCCGGCAGCGCAAGCTCCGCCTCGCCGGGCAGGCGCGGTATCGACGACTTCCCCGCGATGAGTGGAAGGTCTTCTTGCCTGACGCGCACCCCGGCTACATCACCTGGAAGCAATTCGAAGCGAATCAGGAGGCGTTGCGCGCCTGCGCCCAGAGCTTCGGAGCAGACCGGCGCAGCGCGCCGCGCGAGGGCGTGGCCCTGCTGCAGGGGCTCGTCATCTGCGGCCGGTGCGGCGGCCGCATGACGGTCCGCTACATCGTGTCTGGCGGTCACCCGCGGCCGCTCTATTCCTGTCAGCGCCGGACGATAGCGCGGGCGGAGCCGCCGTGCCAGAGCCTGCCGGGCGCGGCGATCGACCGCGCGGTCAGCGAGCTGGTGCTCGAGACCGTCACCCCCGCGTCGATCGACGTCGCGGTCGAGGTGTTCGAGGAGTTGCGGTCCCGAGCCGGCGAGGTCGACCGCGCCAAGCGGGCGCAGATTGCCCGGCTTCGAGAGGACGCCGAGCTGGCGCAACGGCAGTTTCTGCTCGTGCGGCCCGAGAATCGGCTCGTGGCCGACAACCTGGAACGGCACTGGAACGAGGCGCTCCAGCGGTTGGCCGCGGCCGAAGAGGCGTACGCCGGTGCGGACAAGACCCGGACGCCGCCGGTCACTCCCGAGATGAAGAAGCGGGTGGCGGCATTGGTCGCCGACCTACCGCGCGTCTGGCATGACCCGCGCACCCCGGCGCGCGACCGTAAGCGGATGCTGCGGCTGCTCATCGAGGATGTCACCCTGCTGCGCGACGACGTGATCCGAGTGTCCATTCGCTGGCGGGGCGGCGCGACCCGCCGGATCGAGTGTCCACTGCCGCTCGCGGCGCCGGATCTGCGTCGTACTCCCGCCGCGGTCGTCGAGCAGGTCCGCGCGCTCGCCACCGAACAGACCGACGCGCAGATCGCCGACACCCTCAACGGCCGCTGGCTCCGAACCGGAACCGGGCTGCCATTCAGCCGCCCGCGCGTACGCATGCTCCGCGAGGCGTACGACATCGACAGCTACGCCGAGCACCTGATCGGGGCGCGCTGGCTGACCGTACCGCAGATGGCCGCGCTGCTCGACGTCCACCCGGCCACCGCCAAGCGCTTCGCGCACCAGGGCGTGCTGCGCGCCGTGCGCGCCGACGACAAGGGCACGTTACTCTTCGAACCGCCTACCGGACCGCTGCCCGTCGCCCATCCCGGGAAACGGTTGCGCGACCGGAGCCGATACCCAAAGCTTGTGTCGCACGTACAGGAAGGCGCGTAGTATGAAGCCTGGAACTTCTCATTTCCCCGGCCCGGCGTGCAGGGGCGCGGTGCGAAGTGGTAATGGCCGGCGAGGTCGAGCAGGCGGGGATGAAACTGCACGGCGGCGCCGCGGCGGTCGAGCACGGCGCTGCGCAGGTTGTCGTACACGAGGTTGCGGGCGGCGCCTCCCAGCGCCTCAAAGGCGTCGACGTGCCCCCGCAGGAAGCTCTCCAGCGTCTGGTCGAGGGTGAACAGCGCGGCCAGCGCGCGCGAGTAGCCGAGGACCATGACGAATCCGGAGACCGTGCGTGTGCCCTGTCCGATGTGGACCTTGCCGAACGAGCCCCAGTCGACTTGTGCCTGCTCCCCGACCAGAGTCACGACCCGGCGGTAGACGGCGCGGCCGGACTCGGGCCGCAGGCGCCGCACGAGGCGGCGGACCGGGAAGACCGAGCCGGCATAGCCGCGCTGGCGGACCATCTCGTGGATCCGCGTGGCGCGCAGCCGCGGGTACTGCGCCAGGGTGTCGCGGATGAACGGCAGATACGGGTCGAGGATGCTGGGCCGACACAGGCTGGGACGGACCCCTGCCGTCTCGCGCTCCACCGCGGCGCGGACCGTCTCACGGTGGAGGCCGAGCTGGGCCGCGATGGTCCCGACTTTCCAGTGCTCGCCGTAGAACAGGCGCCGGATCTCGGCGCGCTGCGCGGGTGTGATCATCCTTCCTCCTTGTCCCCGCGATGCGGGGCTCGCGCATCGGAACCAGCCACCGACTCGACCGCCCGCAGACCACGCATCGGGTGGGAGTGGGCGGCCGAACCGGGGCGGCGTCAGGGACGGGGAGTCTGGTCGATCGCCGCGGTACGGTGGAAGACTGATCCATCACGCGGCGGCGGTCGCGGTAAGCGCGTTGCTGGTCGCGATGGTCGAGACGGCCCTCGGGACTCTGCTGATGGCGGGCCCTGGCAGCCTGCAGCGACCGGCGACGACCGGCCGCCCGGCAGCGCGGCGTGCAGTAGGCATGGCCGCGATCACACGCCGCGCAGATGGCGAAGAGGCGGCTGCAGTGTCGGCAGGTCTTCTGGCGTAGCGGCAGGTCCACGGCGTCGGAGCGCGCGGGGCAAGCTCCGACTGGACAGCCAGCGCCAACCGTGGCACAACAGCAGCGACCGGCTCGGTCCGTCGGAGCTCGGGGCGGTCACGAGGGTCCGGTTCTCTACACCGGGCCCTCACCCCACGTCTGAGTCCGTTCCAACGGTATCCGAACGCCCCGGCGCTTGCGAGCACGGACGCTGCAGTGTCGCCCGTCCGCTCAGCCACGGGCGCCGACGACGATCCGTCCAGCCGTCGCCGGCCGTTTCACAGCCCCTCGCGTAGTCACGTCCAGCCCCCTCCGCTGCCGGTCCCGCGCTCGGCTACCGCACTCCGCAAACGTCCGCGGACGGACGTTCGCTCCGCTTGGTCTCCTGCTTCTTCAGAAAGCCGTTTAAACCGACCCGCGTTCAGTTTCGATCAGTTCTCGGTGCTCGCTGACACCCACACGACGCAAGCCGCGAAACACCGCATAAAACCCTCGTTTGTTCCTGACAGAACCGTGCCGGTCTCAGATCCCGACTGTCTCCCGCCCCCGTCTTCGGCCTGTTCGCGGAGCGCCGCCGCCGCCCGGCGAGTTGCTGGGCGACGGCGAGCATGTCGAACATGAAGGGCAGCCTACCCACGCAGCCGGCGCGGAAAATCAGCGGGCGATTTCGGGCTTGTGGTGCTGGGCGAAGACGGCGTTGAGCCCGGCGCAGACCAGGCCGCGGAGCGGGGACCTTCTGCTCGTAGGCGATCGCCCGCAACTGGTCCCGAACATCCGGGTCGACGTGGATGGCGATCATCACGCGGGGAGGACGGTGGTGTGAACCGGCGGGCGCTACAGGCGGCGACCGACACGCGGTGGATCTTCGAGGCGTGGAGCGACGAGCCGTGGGTGATCGACGGCGCAGCCGTGCGCGTGTCGTTGGTCTGCTTCTCGCGCGCCGGCGACGAGTCCGTGTCCGGCGCGCGCCTCGACGGTCAGCCCGTCGATGAGATCTACACTGACCTGACGGCTCGTCGCGACGGCACCGGCGTCGACCTCACCGGTGTCCGGCATCTTCCGGAGAACGCCGGCGTAGCGTTCATGGGCGACACGAAGGGCGGTCCGTTCGACGTCGCGGGCGACCAGGCGCACGAGTGGCTCCGTCTGCCGACGAACCCGAACGGCCGGACCAACGCCGACGTCCTGAAGCCGTGGATCAACGGGAATGGACCTGACCCGGCGACCGGCGGGGAAGTGGATCGTCGACTTCGGGTGGACGATGTCCGCCGGCGACGCGGCGCTGTACGAAGAGCCGCGCGAAGGAGTGCCGGGGGAGCCGCCGGCGGCGAGGTAGAAGCGGTCGTCGCCGGCGCGCCGGCGTGGCAGTCGCGGCAGCCGGCGCTGCGTGGCCGGACCCTCGATGTCACCCGAGACACTAGGAGTCGGTGCATGGCCGGCCGCCGAACGCCAGTCCCCCGGATACAATCGGAGCCTAGGGCGGCGCCCAGGCGCGGCGCCTCGTGCTATCACTCGATTTTGGGAGCCACCACATGGCAGACGACAATCTGAAATCAGAACTCGAGCGGCTTAAAGCAGAAAATGCGCGCCTTAAGAGCGAACGTGGGCGCACCGTCAGCCTCAAGGTCAGCGGGAAGGACAGCCAGGTTTCCTTCGACCACCACCAGATCTGTAGATTTTTTTCAAGCTCTCCGCAGGCTCGCCAATGAAGATGCACTGCCCGAGGGGGTCCGGCAGCAGGCCCAAGAGGTCGTCGACAGGCTGGACCAACAAGGGCGCGACTGAACCGGTCAGCGCCACAGGAACTCTGTCAACGTGAGGAACACCATGGTCGTGTTTTTCCCTGCGGGGATGAGCCCGACGGGTGCCGGTCGCCCGGCGGCGCACGCGCGGTGCTGTCCAGCGACTTCAGGCGTCGAGCGTGTGTGTCGGCCCGACAGGGCCGGTTGCGCACGGTTGCTGGCGTCAGGGCGCGGCGGAATGGGCTGGGACGGGGAGGTTCGCCAGATTCGCTCCCGCTCAAGCGCCTCAGTGTCGCCACCATCCGGGGTATGATGGGGGAACAGTCACCTACAGCCGCGAGGCTGACCCAATGCGTCTCACTGCTGAAACCCTGACCCTGTTTCTGCTCCTCGTGCCGGGCTTCGTGTCTTCAACAGTCTTGAACGCGGTCGTTGTGCGCCAGACGCAGGGGCGCGTCGGACACGTCATCGAGGCTCTCGTTTTCAGCTTCCTGATCTACGCCTGTCTTGCACCGTTCTTCGGCGGAAGTCCGGTCAGCCTCGAGGTTACGACGGTCGGAGATCGGACAACGTATCAACCGACCGCGGATCCGGTGTTTCTGATCTCAGCGATGGGGCTAGCGATTCTGTTCGCCCTTCTGGTCGGGGCGTCAATCACGCACGACTTCCACATGAAGATTCTGCGGTATATCCGGTTTACGTACAGAACAGCGAGAGACAGCACGTGGATCGACATTTTCATTGACCAGCGACGCTACGTGGAGGTCGCCTTCACCGATGGCAGGCGCCTGTTCGGGTGGCCCCTGTACTACTCGAACCAGCCCGAGGAGGGGCTGCTCTACCTCTATGACGCGGCGTGGATTGACGCCGACGGGAAGTACGTCGATCTCGACGCGCACGGCATCCTCCTGACGAAGAAGGACGACATCGCGTCGATTGTGTTCACGAACCTCGAGTTCGGTCAGGCCGGACCTCGAGAAGAGGATCGGCAGGTCGGCAACAACGGAACTCGTTAGGAGAACGACCCGATGAGCAGTGAGCGAACCGACTCCGGCGCGGGCGTCCCGGAGCATGCGAAAGTCGAGGAACGTAGCTACAATGATCCGCCGGTCGCGAAGGTAGAGCGACCGGAGCCGTCACGGCCGGCACCGAAGCCTCGGCCATCGGTTCCTCCGCAACAGAAGTAGTCGTTTCCGGAACGTCTGTTTCTGGCGGCGCGCGTTCGTACAGGCAGGCCGGTGCGGACGCAGAGAGAGAACCGACAGGCAGGGAACAACCGGGGAACTCTCGATTGGAGGACTCGATGGGCGATGAGCGAACCGACTCCGGCAGGAGCCATCCGGAGCCGTCAACACTCCAGAAGGGCTACAATTTGCCGCCGGTCGCGAAGGTAGAGCGACCGGAGCCGTCACGGCCGGCACCGAAGCCTCAGCCACCCGTTCGTGCGCCTGACAAGTAGAGCGCTGTCGTAGCGGCATTCCGGTCGAGGTTTCCCGCGCCTCCAGTCCGGTCACGCCGGGGTGATTCGGGTGCCCAGCCGGATCGAAACTTCGGCAACCGAGTTCACGACGCTTGGCCACGCGGCGGTGCTGGCTCGGGACTGTAGATCGCGTGTTGAATAGTCAACACTTCTGTCGAATAACGACGACATGTCCGAACCGCAACTGCGTTCGTAGCGGCGCATGATCAGCGCGAGCAGGTCCTTGGCGGCGGTGTGCGGGAGCTTGCGGTCTTCAGCACGCGGCCGAGCACGCCCGCTAGACCGCTAGCCCGGATCATGCACCAAGGGCCCGATCCAGGTAGAGACACAAGAGCCTCCGTATGGTAAAAATGCAGTATTCACAGGCATTTTAGCCACCACGGAGGCCCCTGCGTGACGACCGACACTGTGCCACAGGCTGTTCTGTTCCCGGATCTGTTCGACAAGCCACTGTTCGCCAAGTTCAACCAGGAGCAGGCAAGCTCCGACGGCGGGGCGGTCCTGCTGAAGGCGGCCGAGCGCGTGTACGGGTTGGTCAAGGCGTTCGCCCGGTGCCTGAGCGACAAGCGCGCGCCGGAGAAGATTCGGCACACGCTCGCGGACCTGATCGGCCAGCGCATCTTCGGCATCGCCTGCGGCCATCCCGACTGCAACGATGCCGAGCACCTCGCCGACGACCCCATCCACAAGCTGCTGCTCGGCCGCGACCCGGTGGCGGGCGAGTCACTGGCCTCGCAGCCGACGCTGTCGCGGTTCGAGAACGCAGCCGGCCGCGGCGCGCTCTACGACATGGGGTGCGAGTTGGCGGCGCGTGTTGTCGAGCGCCACCGCCGCCGGCTGGGGCGGGTTCGGCGCATCACGATCGATCTGGACCCGACCGACGACCCGACGCACGGCTCCCAGCAGTACAGCCTCTTCAATGGGTACTATGACAACTGGTGTTACTTGCCGCTGCTCGCGTTCCTGACGTTCGACCGCGAACCCGAGCAGTATCTGTGTTCGGCGGTGTTGCGGCACGGCAAGGCGGTCGCCTCCGAAGGGGGCGTGGCCCTGTTGGCACGGCTGCTGCCGCTGCTGCGCTGTGCGTTTCCACGGGCGCGCTTTCTGGTTCGGCTCGACGGCGGCTTTGCGTCCCCGGCGCTGTTCGACTTCCTGGGTGCACAGCCGCGGCTCGACTACGTGGTGGCGATGGCGAGCAACGCCGTGTTGCTGCGGCACGCCGAGCCGGCGATGCTGGTGGCGCGGGCGCGCAGCGAGCGCAGCGAGCAGACCGAGCATCTCTACATGGACACCGACTATGCGGCGGGCACGTGGAGCGCCGCGCGCCGGGTCATCATCAAGGCCGAAGTCGTCCGTCTCGGGGACCGCGAGCCGCGGGACAACCCGCGCTTCGTGGTGACGAACATGCGGCAGACGCCGCGTTTTCTCTACGAGAAGGTCTACTGCGCCCGTGGCGACGTCGAGAACCGGATCAAGGAACTCAAGGACCTGCAGCTCGACCGCACGAGCTGCTGCAGACTCCGGGCGAACCAGTTGCGCGTTTTTCTGACCGCCGCAGCCTACGTGCTCATGCAGGAACTGCGGTTGCACGCGGCGCGCACCGCGTGTGCCCGAACCCAGGTGATGTGGCTGCGCGATCGGCTGCTCAAGCTCAGCGTCCACGTCGTCAGCTCCGTCCGCCGCCTCGTCCTGCATCTGCCGCGCTCGACGCCGAATCTCGACGCGTGGCGCAAGATCGCCCTTTCCCTCGGGGCGCGCGCCGGGTAACGCGTCCAACGCGAGTCTGGACCCGCGTGCACGGCCGCCATCACGGCGAAGCTGTCTTTGGCCAGCCCTCCATGACGCTCATCGTGCGTCGTATTGCTGCTCGACCACGCCATCGCCGGTCGCCGGCGTGACCCAGACGCTTGTGCCGCTCGATTCGCGAGCCGATCACACCCTGACGGTGGTCGGTCACGACCCCTCATGAATGATCCGGGCTAGACTCCCAGCACTAGCCGCCCGTGCTCGCGGAGCTCGCCGCTCGGGCCGACGTATCGGTACAGCGTGACGGGCTTGATTCCGAGTTCCGTGGCGAGGTCGGTGACCGACGCATCACGGCTCTTCATCGCGGCCACCGCGAGCCGGACTTGGGTCTTGGTCAGGGCGAACTTGCGCCCACCCTTTCGCCCTCTCGCCCTAGCCGCAGCCAGACCTGCGCGTGTCCGCTCGCGAATGAGCTCACGCTCGAACTCGGCCAGCGCCGCGAAGATGGCGAACACAAGACGTCCGCTGGCTGTGGCGGTGTCGATCGCCGCACCCTGACCGGTCAACACCCGCAGCCCGATCTCGCGATCTGCCAGATCGGAAACAACCGCCACGAGGTCGACCGGCAAAAGTAGTTGCCGCCGAACACGCGTTGCTCGCTGACAGTTGAGCGGCCCGCTTGAAGCGGTCCGCTCAGCCGACGGCCGCGTGCGGACGGCGTCGGGAGAGGTTTGCCACGTGGATGGGCGACCGACCAACGAGATGCCGCGCTCACCTCGTTGCTCGAGTTCGCGCCGAAGCCCGGGCGGAACCCGCTCGGCGATGCGGGCTTCGATCTGGCGTTCGGCGTCGACCAGCGCGTCGGCGCAGAGCCACTCGATCGTCGTCGTGGTCGGCAGGATTGTTCGCGTGCGAGGTAGCACGGCCCCCGCCGGGTCGCTCGCAGGCGGCCCAAAGAGCCCAGGATGGACCTGATTCGATCCGGCGCGCACCGACCCGCGCGCCGGCGTCAGCGCGCGCGCTACCACGCCAACTCGACGCCACGTTGCCGTAAATCGTCCCGGCGGCGCTCGTAGTCCGGCATCACGCGGCCGACAGCCTGCCAGTAGTCGCGTCCGTGACCACGATGCCGCAGATGTACGAGCTCGTGGACGACAACGTAGTCGACCAAGCGCATCGGGGCCTGGATGATGCGCCAGTTCAGGCGGATGGTTCCGGTTCGGTCACAGCTCCCCCACCGTTTCTGCTGGTCCGCGATGATGACGGGGGGCATCGCGACGCCGGCCTTCGGCCGCCACGCTTCCACCCTCTCCGGCAGCCGCTCCGCCGCGTGACGGCGGAGCCACGAGACGAGGGCGGCTCGCACGTGGGCCGTCTGCAGCGCTCCCGCCGGCACGGACACGTGGAGCCAGCCGCCGCGCAGCTTCGCGTCTCCGGTCGCGTTGGGATGAACCTTCAGGCGATAGTGCCGGCCGAGATACAGCACGCTCTCGCCGCTGACGAACTCGCGCGGCGACAGTGGCGGGTCGTGGGACTGCACGCGCCGGAGCCGCTGGACGATCCACGCCGCCTTCCGCCGTACGACCGCGTCGAGCCGGCTGGTGGCGAAGTGTTCCGGCGCCACCAGCAGCACGCCGCCGGTGGGGTCCACCGTCACCGCCACCGTCTTCTTCCGCCGTGCGCTGCGGCGGATGGTGTACGCGACTTGCGTCTCGCCCCAGGTGATGGCGGAGGTCTCCGTGGCGGTCATCGGTCGCTGCGCACCTTGGCGAGGTCCACGATGTCGGCGGCGAGGGACTCCACCGTATCGGCGTCGATGCCGCCTGCGCGGAGCTGCCGCTTGATCCGGCTGCGCATCTGCCGCTGCAGGTCGTCCTTCTGCTGCCAGTCGACCAGGTCCGTGAACGGGGTGACCGCCTCGTCGATGAGCGACGCCAAGTCGCGGTTGGCGACATCGTAGGTAGCGGTCTTCTCCTTCGTCTTCCCCGGGCGCTGCCGCTCCAGCAGGCCGTAGATGGCGAAGCTACGCGCGTCGAGTCCGATGTCCTGCGCCCGGGTCTGCTCAGCCTTCAGATCGTCCCGCAGGCTGCTCAGGAGCGAGAGCTGCTCGGCCGCATCCATTCGTTCCTGGCGCCGCTCCGCGATGATCTCCTCCAGCCGCTCGCGCAGTGACTGGTAGAAGACCGGGTTCTCTTCCACGCGGACGTTGATCTCGTGGCGGATGGCGTGCTCCATCTCGCTGGCCTTCGCGTCGTCGGTGGCGAGTGCGGCGACCTTCTCCTCGAACTCCGGCGAGAAGAGCTGGACCTCCTTGACCAGAATCTGGATGCCGTCCGCGACGACGGCGTCGGCAATCAGCTTCCGGACCTTCTCTCCGCAGCCGGAGAGGTCGAGCCGGTCGTCCCGGTAGCGGGCGCGGGCGGTCCCCCGAATCTTGCCCAGCCAGCGGAGGTCGGCGTGATACGCCAGGGCGCGCTGGTCCGGCAGCAGCATGTCCATCGATTGGCTGAACCGGCGGAACGCGAGGTCGAACGCCGTCCGGACGTCCTCGGGCTCCAGCACCCGCACGCAGGCATCCAGGTCGCTCGTGTCGGCGACTGTCTGGAAGAACCGCATCGCCGCCGCGTGCCGGCTCTGGAGCCGCGGCAACTCGTCCACGTTCGGCGTCAGCGCCCCCTGGACATCGGTCGTCGAGAAGACCGCGAGCGCGTCCTGCAGGTCCGCGGACACGCCCCAGTAGTCCACGACCAGCCCGTAGGTCTTCTCGTCCCCGTGCGGGCGGTTCACACGGGCGATGGCCTGGAGCAGCGTGTGCTCCTTGAGCGGCGCGTCGAGATACATGACCTGCTCGACCGGCACGTCGAAGCCGGTGAGCAGCATGTCGCACACGATCAGGACGGCCAGCGGATCGTCCCGGTCCTTGAACCGTTCGATGAGCTGGTCCTGCTCCTCCTTGCCCAGATGCCAACGCGCCAGCCGCTCCTCGTCGTTGTGGCCCGCCGACATGATGACGGCCGACTCGGGACCGTTCAGCCGATCCAGCGTCTCCTTGTAGGTGACCGCGGCGTGACGGCTCGTGGCGACCACCTGGGCCTTGAAGCGGTTCGGCGCGATGAAGCGAGTGAAGTGATCGATGAGGTCCAGGCAGATCGCCTCGATGCGGCGCGGCGCGCCGGCGATCGCCTGCTCGGTGGCGAAGCGCCGCTTGATGGCGGCCCGTTCGTCGTCGGAGCGGCCGGCGAAGACGCGGTCGAAGACCTGATCGATGGTCTGCCCGATGATCTGCAGCTCCGGGAGCCGACTCTCGTAGAAGATCGGCACCGTCGCTCGGTCCTGGACCGCCTGCTCGATGGTGTAGGTGTCGATGTAAGGGCCGAACGTCTGGAGCGTGCTCCGGTCCTTCTTGTCTATGGGGGTGCCGGTGAAGCCGAGGAAGCAGGCGTTCGGCAGCGCTTGGCGCATGTTCGCCGCGAGGCTCTGGTATTGCGTGCGGTGGGCTTCATCCACCATGACGAAGATGTTGGCGGCCTCGGACAACGTCGGGTGGACCGACGCCCGGCCCGCGGCGCCACCGGCGCTGGTGATCTCCTGGAACTTCTGAATCGTGGTCATCACCGTCTTGCCGGTCGGATGCTCGAGGATCTGCCGCAGGCCGCGCACGCTGGCCGCCCGCTCGGGGTTCGGGAACCCGCATGCGGTGAACACGCCGGCAATCTGCCGATCGAGCTTGGTGCGGTCGGTGACGATGACGACGGTGGGTTGCTGCTGCGACGCATCGCGGCGGAGCTTGAGCGCCAGCCAGAGCATCGTCAGGCTCTTCCCCGACCCCTGCGTGTGCCAGACGATTCCGCCGCGCGCGCTCGGTTTCCGGGACGTCCGGATCCGCCGCAGCGCCTCGTTCACGGCGATGAACTGCTTGTAGCGGGTCAGCTTGCGGACGGCCCGGCCGCCGTCGACCTCGAACACGACGAAGTTGCGCACGATATCGAGGATGTTGCGCGGCTCGAGGAGCCCGTAGAGCAGGACGTCCTGGGGCGTCGGCGGGCGTCCGAGCTCCTTGCCGAGCTGGTTCACGCCCAGGGGGTACGGCTCTTTCCATTCGAGGAAGAACCGTTCCGACGTTCCGACCGTGCCGTAGACGGCGCGCTCGCCGCAGGTCCCGATGAGAATCTGCGCCGCATCGAAGAGCCTCGGCGCCCCCTGGTCCTTCCAGCGCGTGTCGGCCTCCTGGTAGCGGCGGAGCTGCTTGACCGCCTCGGCCTTCCACGCGTCGCCGATGGTGGGGCTTTTGCACTCGATGACGGCGAGCGGCAGGGCGTTGACGAACACGACGACGTCGGGGATGACGTGCTTCTTCGATCCGAGCACCCTGTACTGCCGGGTGACGATCCACTCGTTGCGATCCGGCCGGTCGAAGTCGAGGAACCTGACCGTGTGGCTCTTGCGCCCGTCGCCGCGGTCCTGTTCCAGCGCGATGCCGTAGGTAAGCGACGTGTAGAGCGCCTCGTTGGCTTCGGCGAGACTGGCGGCGGCGACCTGCGTGACGGCCTTCACGGCCTTGGTGACGTTGGCCTCCGAGAGCCAGGGGTTCAGCCGCTTGAGGGCGGCCGCGAGGCGTCCGGTGAGGATGGTCTCCTTGGAGCTCGCGCGTTCGCGTTCGAGGTCTTCTGGCGGGACGTAGGTGTAGCCGAGCGATTGCAGGAGCTCAACGGCGGGGTTCTCCGCGAGGTGCAGCTCGTCCCACCCGGTTGTCTTCGGGGTCATGGGGTCGCCGGGTCCGGGGTGACGCGGAGTTCGCCGGTGAGGAGGACGGACATGAGGGTCGACTTCACGGCCTCAACGGAGTCGATCAGAGACCGGCTCCTCTCGATTGCGTCATCCACCGAGGAGAGAATGGTTGCAATGGTACGCTGCTCACCGATGTCCGGCGGGAAGACAACTGTACTTCGGTGCAAGTGGTTTCGGTTCACGCCCGGGACAGCGGTCTTGCCTGAATGCGCGGAGAAATCTAGTCCGCGAAGAAGGTGGCTGATGAATCGCTGATCATTGCCCTTGAAGTCGCGGACGTACAGCGTCGTGTTCAAGGGCCAGAAATCATCGTTGACGAAGAAGACCTGTCCGATATTGCCGTAGCGCCCGGTCACAACGCCCGGGCTCTTCACTCGCGCCTCACCATGAGTATCAGTCACGCCTGATGACGAAACAACGGGGACGGCACCTGTGGTGCGATGCTGCCGCGGAAGATCGTAGCCGCGCTTGAGCTCGATCACACTTCCTAAATTGGTCTCGATCCACGCCTCCGGCACTTGGCCAAACTCCGTCTGCTTGAACCGCGTGTGCCGCCCCGGCAGGCCCCGCGTTAGCAGCTCCTGCATCAGGCCGCGCTTGACGACCTGCACCTGGTCGATAACCGCCTGGGTCTTCTCGATGGCGTGGTCCACCGAGGAGAGAATGGCGGCAATCTTGTGCTGTTCGGGGAGTGGCGGAAGCCAGAACTCGAACCCCCCAAGCTGTGTCCACGATGTTCTGGGCATCTTCGTGCCGGCCGAAGTGGCAACTGCGTGCTGTTGTAAGGGGTGCCATTGCGCGAGTTGCGCTAGATAGCGCGTATCAAGTGTGCTTCTGCCGAACAACGCGAGGATCTCAGTCGAACATAAGCCGTCGAACGGCACTGCCGCGGCCTTGCGCAAGTACGGGCGCAGCTTTCCGAACAACACATCTCCTGTGCGAAAGACTGTCTTTGCGCTGGCGGCGGTGCCGGCTTCGGACCATCCGAGCAGAGCCGGGTTACCCGACGCAAGGTGTTCAAGAGCAACATAGGGACGCGTATCAACCTCGGTAGGAGCGGCCTTCTCAGTTCGCTGGTCAGCCACGTCCGAGAGATGAACTCGACGCCACCCGTCAGGTGTCATATCCCAGCTCCGCCAGGTACCGGTTCATCGTCGCCTCGGCCGCCGCACGGTCGTGCTCCAGCTCTCGGAGCTTCCGCACCGCGTCCGCGACGTCGATGCGCTCCTCCTCCTCCGAGGTATCCACGTAACGGCTGATGTTGAGGTTCCAGTCGTTCTGCTCGATCTCGGTGAGCGGCACGACCCGCGCGTACTTCTCCAGGTCGCCGTAGGCGTGAAACGTTCCGGCGATGTGCTCGATGTCCTGGTCGCGCAGGCGGTTCTGGTTGCTCCCCTCCTCGAACTCCCCGGACGCATCGATGAACAGCACACGGCCCTTCCGTGCCGCCGGCTTGGCCCGGTTCAGCACCAGGATGGATGCCGGGATGCCGGTGCCGTAGAAGAGGTTCGGCGCGAGACCGATGACCGCCTCGAACAGGTCCTGCTGCAGCATGCCTTGGCGGATCTTGCCCTCCGCGCTGCCGCGGAACAGCACGCCGTGCGGCATCACGACGCCGAGCCGGCCCGAGCCGTTCAGTACCGCCACCATGTGCTGGACGAACGCCAGGTCGCCCTTGGTCTTCGGCGGCACGCCGAACCGGAAGCGCCCGTAGCCATCGTTCTCGGCCACGTCGCGACCCCATTCGTCGAGGCTGAACGGCGGATTGGCAATCACCCGGTCGTAGAGCAGCAGCTCTCCCTCGTCGACCAGCTTCGGGTCCCGGATCGTATCGCCCTTCTCGATGCGGGCGTCGGGCAGGCCGTGGAGCAGCATGTTCATCTTGCAGATGGCCCAGGTGCCGAGGTTCTTCTCCTGGCCGTGGAGCGTCAGGTTCCGCGGGTTGCCCCCGTGCCGCTCGATGTAGTGGGCGCACTCGATCAGCATGCCGCCGGAGCCCGCGGTCGGATCGCAGATGCGCATCCGTTCGGTCGGCGCCAGCAGCTCGACGATGAGCTTTACGACCATCCGCGGCGTGTAGAACTCGCCGCCCTTCTTGCCCGCATCGTCGGCGAACTGCTCGATCAGGTACTCGTAGGCGCGGCCGAGGAGGTCGGGCTCGGCCATGCGGTCGTTGCGGAGCGAAAACTGCGAGAAGTGCTGGACCAGACGCGCGAGCACGGTGTCGCGGTTCCTGGCGTCGCCGAGCTTCCGCTCGTCGTTGTAGTCGATGCCGGCGAGGACGCCTTCCAGGGCGCTGTTCTGTTCCTCCAGGGCTGCGCACGCCTTGTTCAGCGTCTCGCCGATGTTCGTGGCCCGCTTCTGGATGGCATCCCACCGCGCCCGGTTCGGCACGAAGAACTGGTGCTCGTCCGGGTCGGTCCACGCCACCTGCGCGGCCACGCCCTCGGCAATGAGCTTCTCCGCCTCCTCCTCGAACCGATCGGACAGCCGTTTCAGGAATAGCAGGCCGAAGATGTAGGTCTTGTAGTCGCTGCTGTCGATGGACCCGCGGAGGATGTCCGCCGCGGACCAGAGCGACTGTTCGAGCTGCGCGACGCTCAGCTTGTCCGTCACGGAGGCGGAGACCGCCGGCGGCATCGCTGCGCCAGCGTCAGCGTCCTTCGATGTCGCGGTTCGACCCATGAGGCGCGCGGCGAGATCCGCCTTTTTCCGACCTGAGTCATCAAGGTCGAACGCCCGGCACAGCTCCTTCAAGCGGTCTCGGGAGAGGTCCTGCAGAATTTTATCGAGGGAAGCCTGCCGCGAGCGCGAGAGCGCGTCGACGAGCTGTGTCTTGACGCGGCGATCCTGGACTTCCAACTCGTAATAGTCAACGTTGGTGCGGAGCTCGTCTCGGGTCAGTTCGGCGAGAATCGCGCGTTTCGTCGGCATCGGCGTGTGCCACCTCGTCTGCCCGCCCGGCCGTCGCGATCAAACGCGCGTCGTGCATCTTGCCACGCCGGCCGCACCGCGGCGCACGCCGACTGTCGCCGTCCGGATGTCGGGTGATGGTAGCCGATGCGTGATGAAGTGGGCGATGTTCTGCGCGGCGTGTCCGCCGCGGCCTCGAGCGCGCCGAGACGGCCGAGCGCCGCGGCCTCATCGACGCCGCGATCGTGGCGCTGCTCTTTCACGGGGCGCTGCGCCGCAGTGAGGTGGCGGCTCGGCGCTGGGCCGATGTCGAGCTCGCCGACGGTGGCGACGTCATCGTCACCGTCCGCCGCTCGAAGACGAATCAGGCCGGAGATCATCCCGATGTCCGCCGCCTGGTCGGCGGCTGCGCGGCCGCGGTCCGCCGCCTGCAGGCGGCGACCGCGCCGGAACCCGGCGATTCCGTCGTCGGTCTCGGTGTCGACCTAGTGAACCGCCGGTTTACGGCCGCCTGCGCCGCGGCCGGCCTCGAGGGCCGCAGAACCTCGCACGGCGGCCGCGTGGGACTCGCCGTCGAGCTCACCGCCCGCGGCGCTGCCACCCACGCCGTCCAGCTCGCCGGCGGCTGGAAGGACGCCAGCATGGTGGTCCGCTACGCCGCTTCGGTCGCCACCCGCGCCGGCGCGCCGTCAGCCGCTACATGCGATGAACATTAACATGAATGATTTACCCGCCAGGATCGACCCCGAAGAGGCCGCGATCGGCCGCCCGACGCAGACCGGGCGCCGCCTGGTCGAGGCCTCCGTCAGCCCGAACACCCGGCGGGCCTACGCTGGCGCGCTACGCCGGCTCGACGCTTGGCTCGACGGCCGCGAGCTCGACGACGCGGCGCTGGCCGCCTACCTCGCCGAGTCGAGCTGCACGACGCCGGCCGAGCCTCCTCGAAGCCCTCGACCTGGCTGAACAACCGGGACCACTTCAGTTGTATTTACAAGCTGGGCCTTCCCGGTTACCGTTTCCGGACGTGGTCAGCCACTTGGAGTCACTATCTATGCAGCGTCTACATCTTCCCTTCGGGTTGCGTGCCGTGCCGCTCCGGCGAAGTCTCGTGATCGAGCAAAGGCGAGCCCAGCTCGATTTCGCGTATGCGCTCGGATCGACCCGGAACTACATCTTCAGTGTCGACATCTACGCCTACAACGACCCACGGCATCCTGAACGACACCTCGGGTGGTGGCGCTTCGAGTTGCCGCGCCAGCATCGCCGCGGCAGGCTTGCAATGTCACTCGATCCCGTTTCTCCCTCGTCGGTCGGCCTCACGGTGGCCGGCGATCGCGTCCCGGTCGGCGATTGCTGGGTCAACAGCGACTTCGTGTTCGATCCTCTTGGCGAGCTGCAGCTCGTGATGCGGGGACCGACCGGAGAGATTGCACGCTTGGAGCCGGTGTTGCTGAAGTTTACCGACCGTGACATCCTGCGCGCGTTCGGGCGCATTCCCGATTTCCCGGAGCAGTGTGTAGGCAAAGATGGACTGTGAGGCTGGGGGAGATTGAGCCGGTCTTCGGACAGACGGGGAGGGTGGTACTGGACATTACGGCTCGGACTGCCCATGATGGTGCGTTGAAATGGACAAGAGCGCCATCGACACCCCGAGCCGCGAGATCGATCTTCGCAACATTCCCGTCCACCTGCGCACTGCCCTCCGGCGGGCGCTGGAGTTTGAGGCGCGTGCTCCAGCGCCCAGGTCGGCAGAGGAAGCGGAGCAGTGCGAAGAGCAGCTGCGGGCCATCGCGGACGAGTTCTTCGGCGCCCTCCTCACCCCCGTGCTGCAACGCGCGGTGCGCTCCGCCGCGGTTGGCGACGCGGCGAGCGCCCTCGTGCGCCACCTGCCCCGGCGGATGCGGAGCGACGGCCTGGAGACCGTCAACGTTCGCACCTCCCGGGGCACGACGGTGCCGGTCACGACGCCGTACTACCGCGAGAAACACGCCCGTCGGGCGAAGCGGAGGCCGGGACTCTACCCCGCCTTGGTGGTGCTGGGCATCTACGACCGGTGCACGCCGAAGCTGGCCTCCGATGCAAGCCGCGCGGTCGCCATGCTCAGCTCGCTGGCCGAAGCGCAGGCGCAGCTCCGCTCCGACGGCATCGCCCTGGATATCAAGACCCTCCGCTCGACCGCCTATCGCTACGCTGCGCGGGCCCGAGCGGCCCAGCAGAGCGCGGCGTGCGGTCTGCTGGACCGCGTGACCGGGAAGCGGGTGGTCGTCTCCCTCGACGGGGGCCGCGTCCGTGTGAGGCGCAAGAAGCGTGGCCCCAAGACGAAGAAGGGGCGCAACCGATTCCATACCGACTGGAAGGAACCGAAGCTCCTCATCCTGTACGTCGTCGGCGACGACGGGCGACCGTCTCAGACGTGGGCCCCGATCATCGACGGCACGCTCCGGGGACCGGAGGCGGTCTTCGCCCTGCTGTTGTCGTACGCGCGGCAGATCGGCCTCAACGCCGCTGACAAGGTGCTCTTCATCGCCGACGGCGCGCCCTGGATCTGGCAACGCATCCAGCGCCTCATCGCCGCGCTCGGGCTCTCGCCGACACAGGTGCTGGGGCTGATCGACTTCTATCATGCCGCGAAGCAACTCTCGGACGCGGTCAAGCTGCGCCGCTGGAGCGCGACGCAACGCACCCGCTGGCTCAACCGCACGCGGGGGCTGCTCAAGCGAGCACGGGTGGACGAGGTGATCACGGCCCTGCGGGAGCTGTGCCGCGGGCGCACGGCCGGCAAGATCCGCACGCACCTCAACCACTTCCTGAAGAACCGTCATCGTTTCGCCTACACCACAATGGTCGGGCTCGGGCTTCCGCGGGGCAGCGGCGCCGTCGAAAGCGCCATCCGTCGCGTCATCAATCTCCGCATCAAGGGCGCATCCATCTATTGGCTACCGGAGAGCGTCGACGCGATTCTTCTCCTGCGGTCTTTCTATAAGTCCGGCAGATGGAACTGTTTGCAGCGGATGGCCATGACGCCGGTGGGTGTGAGCGCGTGACCGGGAAATCGGGAATGCGCCCGCGCGTTCTACGAGCGGCAGTACACCACGGAGGGGTACACGAGTGCCGCAGACGCGCCGTTTCTTCCCGAGTTGCATCACTACAAGATGCGGAGACTTCTTCGGCTGTTCGAGCGTTACATTCCCAAGGGGCGAGCGCTCGACGTCGGCTGCGGCCGGTCACTTTTCGCCGATATGAATGTGCCGTTTCCATTCCAGGTGTACGCCGGAGATTTGGACTTCGGCTCGATCCACGACCGCGCCGCAGACGTCGTCGCTGGCGGTGCGGAACCACTCGCCGACGGGGACCGGCGTGGGGCTACGGCGGCTCGGGTCCGGCCCAGCTCGCGCTGGTCATCCTGCTGACTGACGCGGCGGCGGCCGAGCGATTCCACCCAGCGGAGTGGAGCGTCATCGCGCCGGTCGAGGCGGATCGCTGGGGTGCTGGACGCCGGCGACGTCCTCGGGCTGGCTGGAGTCGGAGGGGACGGACGACGTCGTGCGCTTGGCGGTGGAGGAGAGTTGAGCACGCGCCGGCTGCTGGGGGCGCATCTGCCGGCAGCGTCTCCGGAACGGCGGGAGACGGTGGCGGGGGGAGTGCCTGGGCTGTCTGACGGAACGATGACCTTGCGCCTGCGGGAGCTGATCGGCAATACTGGCCGCTCGGGTCAAGAAACACAATTCCGCCTTGGGTTGACCTTCGTCCGTCACCAAGTGGCCTGTTAGCGCCGTCCCAACTTCTTCGCCAGTCTTGCCATTTCCTTGTGGCGTTCTATAAACTCATTTAGGTTCGTCGCCCAATACCTCACGCCTTCATCGCCCTCGCTTTGATCGTAGGTGACCTTCCCACACAACTGACATTGCCACGCCGTGGTTCCCACGGGTGATATGTAAGTGGAACAGAGCGCCTGTTCTCCGCCACTATCGATAAACCTTACGTGAGGGCAGAGCAACCTCAAGTGTTCTTCTCTCTGTTTTCTCCTGTCTCTCAACCATTCATTGACATCAAACCGGACCGTCGCCCGAACGGCCACGATCGTGACCAGAATCGCCACGAGCCAACCCAACCAGTTCCACGTTTGGTCCATGACACCTTCATTCCCGGAGTAGTGACGGTGGGATCTGCTTGACGCCGCTCCGTCCGGCGCGGTTCTACCGGCGTCTGGGTCAGGGTGGCGCTCACGCTGCCCCCGCCGTCTATGACGGCGCTGAGGCTCACGACCTGCGGCGGCGTGATGTGCGGAGTACCGCCGCCGCGAACGCCGTGATCAGTGCCACCGCTGACCCTGACGTCTCGTCCCTGCGGTTGCGGCCGCGGCAATCGCCAGAACAGCCAGCCGCCGCCGAAGGTGATGCTGATGGGCATGATGACGTTCCGCATGAACCATCGGCGGTCTTGCTCATCGGCCCGTTTTATCAGTCCCTCGACTTGGCGCGTGAGTTCCTCGACTTGGTGCGTCTGCAGTTGCAGACGAGATCGTCCACGGCGGCGCGTGGGTGGCTGGCTGTTCGACGGCAATGCCTCGAAGATACCGATGCCCGACCGGCCGAAGCAACTCCAGAACCATGGGCTCCCTTCCGCGAGCTCGAGGATGGCGAGGTCGTTTGTTCTTGACAACGTCGATGTCGGAGACCGATTCGGGCTTGTGGTGCTGTGCGAAGACGGCGTTGAGCGCGGTCCAAGCACTCCGGTTTCAGACCCTGATCCGTTCGATATCTTCGACGGTGATGTCGTCTGCCGTGCGGTCGTAAAGCTGTGTGGTGCGTGGGCTCTCGTGGCCCGCGATCGCCTGTGCGCGTTCGAGAGTGCCGCCGTTGAGCAAATACGCCGTGATGCCGGAGGCGCGGAACGTGTGGCAATTGGCCGCCTCCCCGAACTCGGCGGCCTTCACGCGTCGCTTGACCATCCGGAAGACGTCCACCCGGCTCATCCGGCGCTCGCCGAGCTTTCGGGTCCGCGTCAGCGAGCGCCACAGCGGCGAACCTCGCTCCCCCGCGAACCCGGCGCCAGCGAGATACGCGTCGAGATAGGCCTCCGCCTTGTGGTGGGCCGGCAGGGCGTGGTGCTTGCCGCCCTTCTCGCGCAGCCGCAGCCACCAGCGCTTGCCCTGCTGGTAGTAGTCGTCGACGTCCATGTTCACGACGGCCGACACCCGGGCGAAGCTGTAGATCATCACGCCCATCAGCGCCCGGTCGCGGAGGCCACCGACGGCCGACGTGTCGATCGAGTCGAGGAGCAGCCGCACTTCCCCTGGCTGGAGGACCGGCGTCTTGCCCCTCTTCACGACGTGCGTCGGTCCCCGCACCGCGGCGGTCGGATTCCACGGGACCACTTGACCGACCACGAGCCAATCGAACAGCCGGCGGATGGCGGCCAAGTGCTGCTTGATCGTGGGGGCGCGGTACACGCCTTGGAGTTCCTCGACGTAGGCGGCGACAGCGACCGGCGAGATTTCGTCGAGCTCGAACCCGCGCTCGTCGCACCAGGTGAAGAACCGCGTTACCGCCTTGGCGTAGGCCGCGCGTGTATTCGCGTTGCGAATCTGGGCCGTGAAAAACTCAACCACCCGCTCGGCGGCCGCCGGGCCGGCTCGCTCGACGATTGCCGGCAGGCCCTCGACCGCCCAACCGCCTGGCAAGGTCAGGGCCGTGGACACCGCCTCGAACCCGGGATTGGTCGACAACCCGGGCGGCGCCGGCACATCCGGGGGTGTACTCACGAACAGAAGCACCAAGATCAGGGGAAACACCTTCTCGCGTACCGCTTCCAGCGCCGGATCGGCAAGAAAGTGTTCTGCCAGCCAGAACGCTAACAGCCGAACCCAGATGTTCACACCCTCCTGCGCCTCGGGCGGCGCGGCGTCCTGGACGGTCACCGCGTCCTCTGCCAGGTCTTCGACTGCCCGCTTGGGGTCGGGTGCGTCGGCGATGATGTCCTCGGCCCTCTGCAATCGGTCGACGGCCTCCGCGACGCGTTCGTCCGATGCTGGGCCCAACAAGTCCGCCAGCCCACTGAAGTCGGGGCCCCTTGCCAGTTCCGCCACCACCGCACCGACCCCGCCGGTCGCGCTGAAGTTGGAAGCCTTCGCCAGTTCCGCCACCACCGCACCGACCCCGCCGGTCGCGCTGAAGTTGGAAGCCTTCGCCAGTTCCGCCGCTACCGCACCGACCCCGCCGATCCCGCTGAAGTTGGGAGCCTTCGCCAGTTCCGCCACCACCGCACCGACCCCGCCGCCGGTCGCGCTGAAGTTGGAAGCCTTCGCCAGTTCCGCCACCACCGCACCGACCCCGCCGGTCGCGCTGAAGTTGGAAGCCTTCGCCAGTTCCGCCACCACCGCACCGACCCCGCCGGTCGCGCTGAAGTTGGAAGCCTTCAGTTCCGCCACCACCGCACCGACCCCGCCGGTCGCGCTGAAGTTGGAAGCCTTCAGTTCCGCCACCACCGCACCGACCCCGCCGGTCGCGCTGAAGTTGGGAGCCTTCGCCAGTTCCGCCGCCAACCCGCGAGCGCGCTCCGAAGATTTCATGTTTGAAGTGTATCATAACGTCCTTTATGTTGCGTATAGTGGCGAGCATGCGACCGCTCGGACGGCATCCTGTTCGCGCCCGAAAGAGCTAGGATCACGCTCCATGCACGCACATCGACGCCGCACCACCACGTCGCTCGGTCTCATCGCTGTCGTCTTCCTTGTCATCGGCGCTGTCAGCGCCATCGGCCGCCTTCCGACGGTCGGCGCGCATGCGCAGACGTCGTGGCGCGGCCTGACCGTCGCGCCGGAGCGACGCTGCTCGCCCTACGACGCGGACGATTACCGGTACCCGCAGTCGGTAGAAGATCGGATCGTCGACGAGCTGGGCGGGGTCTACGGTCCGTACACGGGGCGTTGGTTCGCGAGCAAGTCCGACACGGACATCGAACACATGGTCGCCCGTTCCGAGGCGCACGACAGCGGCCTGTGCGCTGCGGACCGTACGACCCGTCGCCGCTTTGCGACCGACCCGCTGAACCTGACGCTGGCGGGTCCGCGCGTGAATCGCTACGAGAAGGTCGACCACGACGTGGCCGAGTGGCTGCCGGCGCAGAACCGCTGCTGGTTCGCGGCGCGGGTGATCGCGGTCCGGCAGCGATACGGTCTGACCATCGACGAGCGTGAAGCGGCCGCTCTGGACCAGGTGCTGGCGGGTTGCGCCTCGATGGAGTTGATCACGTTCGCGCGTGGCGCGGTACCGGCCCCAGCGACGCCCTCGGTTCGCGTTCCCGAGGCGATCGCCGCGTGGGACGACAACCGGAACGGTCGCGTCAGTTGCGCGGAAGCTCGATCACACGGGATCGCACCGGTGACGCGCGACCATCCTGCGTATCCGTTCATGCGGGACGGCGACGGCGACGGCGTAGTCTGTGAAACCGGCAGCCGTCGTGCATCCCCAGCGAGTCCGCCGGCGTCGCCACGCGCGTCCGGAACCAGGTGCGGACCGTACCGCAACTGCACGGCGCTACGGCGCGATCATCCCAACGGCGTCCCGCGAGGCCATTGCGCGTATCAGCGGCGCATGGACCGCGACAACGACGGCCGGGCCTGCGAACGGTAGCCGAGGATCTATCCGGGACTCCAGGAAGCACCTCTGCGATGAGGAAAAAGCTGATCGAGGTGGCGTTGCCGCTCGACGCGATCAACGCCGCGTCGGCACGCGAGAATCGCCACGGGCATCCGTCGACGCTGCACTTGTGGTGGGCACGTCGGCCGCTGGCAGCGGTGCGCGCGGTGATCTTCGCGCAGATGGTCGACGACCCGTTGGAGTACGTCGACGTGCTTCTGTCGGACACGGCAAAGAAGCGTGCCGCGCAACGGGTGCTCAAGAAGCGCCTAGCAGCTCACGCATCGGCCACCGTCGCACCACATGTGAAGAGAAGCGGGAGCGTCGCGGCAGGGGAGAAGATGGAAGCAGCGGCAGAGCCGAACGCGCCGACGCTCGATGTCGTGGCGGCGGAACTCGAACGCGCGCGCCTGTTCGAGATTCTCGAAGAGCTGGTTCGGTGGAAGAACACGGCCAGCAACGAGGCGGTGCTGCAGCGGGCGCGGACCGAGATCTGGCAGAGCTGGCGCCGGGCGTGCGCCGAGAATGCCGGTCACCCGCGCGCCGCCGAGCTGTTCGACCGCCACACGCTGCCCGCGTTCCACGACCCGTTCGCCGGCGGTGGCGCCCTGCCGCTCGAAGCGCAGCGTCTGGGTCTCGAAGCCCATGCCAGCGACCTCAATCCGGTGGCGGTGTTGATCAACAAGGCGATGATGTCCTGCCGGCCGCTGAAGTGCTTGATGAGCCCCTTTTTGAGGCCGTTGTCGGTTTCACGCGCGTGCCAGCAGTCGGAATTAAATCTCGGCCTCGCCCGAGAGCACTTCGCCGAACGCGACCCTATCGAGGAGCCGATAGACGGTCTCCTTCTTCTTGATCGGGGCACCCCGCGGCGACTGCCGCCCCGGGCGGTCCATTTCGCGTACTCGACCAGGATCGGCAGGTCGTGAGAGCCATCGAAGGCGAGGTCGGCCCGGCTACGACGTTGCCCCGGCCTCGCTACCGAACTTCGACGCTCAGTCGTCACCGTTCCCCAATCTGGTCCGCTGCAAAATAGCACGGTCTATCAAACCTTCGACCGTCGGGCCCACGTTGCGTATCTCGACCCGGGTCATGAAAGCTCGCGGTCCCAGCGCCACGAAGAGTCGGCCAAAAACTTCGTCAGCGAAGCTGCTCGAAATAACCCCGACTCCTTCGAAGTCGATAACTATACTGCTCTGCTCGCGCAGCAGATTCTCGATCAGCCGACGTACTCGCCGTCCGCCTGCCCGCGATCCGATATCTCGTGCCGCATCTTTCTTCACGGTGACCATCAGCGTACCCTCTCGATTCTCGAACCGCCGCTCGATAACATCGTACGGCGGTATGTGCGGCTGCCCCTTGAACCGGAGCGCCTCGTGCAGCAGGTCCGGGTTGTTGAGGCCGATCCCGCACCGCACCGACGTGCCGCCATACGGCGTCTTCATGAACCGAGCCTGTGGTTCGTCAGCCGGCCTGTCATAATAGAGAATCCCGTGTCCGGAGTGAATCTCAAACTGTCCGTTTTCGGACAGGGCCGCGACACGATAACTGCCGAACAATCCGTTACCCGCATTGACACTCTGATCCCGGGTCACACCTTCCACAATTGCGGCCGTAAGGGCGCGCGCCGGATCTTCGATGCCCATGCTTCGCGCGATCCCCATGCCCGCATCCGCAACGATGAACTCCACTCGATTGGAGCCTCGATATGCCGTAGCCTGAACGAAGCCTCCGACCGCCGATTCAGCGTGGCTGATCACGTTATCCATCACCTCTCCGAGTGACCATTCCACAGCAGTTAGGGTCGCCCGGGTTGTCTCCAGTTGACCCAGAATCAGGGTCAACACGCTCTCGAAGATCTCACCCATCTGGTCTGCAGTATGATACTGCCGTGCCGGTACGTGCGTGCCGATATAGCCGGACTCGGCATGTTGACCTGGGTCAATGAAGTGCGACCAGTTCGTATTCCAGAACAACCGACGCAGCTCCTGGCTCTCTGGTTCGATCAACGCAAAACCGATCCCTTTCGACTCACGCCATTGCGCAATCAACGGCATGAGCGGCAGCATCGCAGCCTCTGTTGCCGCCACACACTTCGAGAAGTCGAGAACAACTTCCGTGTACCCACGGATCTCGATCGTCTGATGAATCGTCGCGCACATGCGCCGTAGATCTGAACCTCGCGTGATCTCAGCAACCTCGATGCGGTTGCGGTCGCGAGAGATTTCCTGCGCCATCAGTCTCTCACCATCCGGTCCGACGCCGGTAGCATCGCCAGCTCAGGCGCTCCGTTCCTGCAGGCATCCCCTCGAATGCGTGGCATCCCCTTCGTCTCCAGCTCACGTTACCGGCGTTCACGCCGCACGGTATATTCTACGGCTCCGACGATGCTGGCGACCGATGTAGCCATCCGTCCGTTCTCCTCCCGCGCCGACTACGACGCCTGCGTGCGGCTGCGGCGCTGAGGTGTGGGGCGAGCACTTCGTGGACGTCGCGTCGGCCACGATCCTGATGGTCTCCCAGCGGGTCGGCGGGGTGTCGGCGGGCGCCTTCGTTGCGCGCCATGTCGTAGACGCCGTACGGAATCGCCTTGCCCTCGGCGTCGGTCTGGAAATCATGCACCAGCACCGCCGGCGGCGTGCCCTTCGGCTGCCATTCGCGCCCGCCGTTCTTGAAGTTCCCGACCAGTTCTTTCTTCTTCGTGTCGACCGAGATCACCGGCTGACCGGCGGTCAGATGCTCGTCCGCGGTCTGGTTGATGTGCTCGAACTGCGCGTTGCGGTCCGGATGCGTGGCGCCTTCCTGCCGTTTGCGCGGCGATTGCAGCGGTAGCCCAGGCGGTGCAGCAGCCGGCCCACAGTGGTCGAACTCACCCGCCACCCCTGCTCGGTCAGCGCCGCCGCCAGCTTCGCGCGACTCTTGCACGTCCAGCCTCGGTGAACACCCAAATCCGGCCATTAGTGGACGGCTGAAAACCGGCCATTTCCGATAGCGGCCCGAGACGTTGACACCGGTCTGGAACCACGACGTTCCTGCCCGGCATGAGCAACGTCTTGAAGGAAGAGAAACGACAACAGGTCCTCGCGCTGGGGCGGCTCGGCTGGTCGCTTCGGCAGATCGAAGAGGCCACCGGGGTCCGGCGCGAGACCGCCAGCGGTTACCTGAAGGCGGCCGGCCTGAAGGTGCGGGGCCGTGGACGGCCTCCCGCTCGCCCGGCAAAACCGGCCATTTCTCCGGAGGTGTCCACCGACTCTTCGCTGGCCACGACGGCCGGCAAGGGCGCCGCCGCCGCCGCACCCGTCCCCGAGCAACGGCCCGGTCGGGCGCCGCAGGCGAGCGCGTGCGCGCCCTACCGCGAGCTGATCGTCGACGCGCTCGGCCGCGGGCGCAACGCCATGGCCATCTGGCAGGACCTGGTCGACGACCACGGCTTCCCCGCGGGCTATGCAAGCGTGCGGCGTTTCGTCTCGACCGTCCGGCAGCAGCCCGCCGTCGAGGCCCGGGCAGTGATCACCACGGACCGGGGCGAAGAAGCACAAGTCGACTACGGCGAGGGACCGATGGTCCGTGACCCGGACTCCGGCAAGTACCGGCGAACACGGCTCTTCGTCCTGACCCTGGGCTACTCGCGCAAGGCCGTGCGGCTGCTGGTCCAGCGGTCGAGCGCGCAGGTCTGGGCCCAACTGCACGAGCGGGCGTTCCGACGGCTGGGAGGCACCGTGCGCGTCGTCGTGCTCGACAACCTCAAGGAGGGCGTCCTCACCCCGGACATCTACGACCCGGCGCTCAATCCGCTCTACCGCGACGTGCTGGCCCACTACGGGGTCGTCGCCCTGCCGTGTCGCGTCCGCGACCCCGATCGCAAGGGCAAGGTCGAAGCCGCCGTCGGCCACGCCCAGAAGACGCCGCTACGCGGACTCCGCTTCGAGCGCCTCGACGACGGTCAGGCGTATCTGGACCGCTGGGAGCAGCGCTGGGCCGATACGCGCATTCACGGCACGACCAAGCGCCGGGTCGCCGCCATGTTCGAGGAAGAACGCCCCGCGCTCGGCCCGTTGCCCCTCGAGCCGTTCCGCTACTACCAATACGGCCGCCGCACCGTGCATCTCGACGGTTGCGTCGAGGTCGCCGCGGCCTACTACTCGGCGCCGCCCGGCTGGATCGGCCGCCGCGTCAACGTGCAGTGGGACGACATCCACGTCCGCCTCCTCGACCCGGGCACCGGCCAGCTGCTGCGTGAGCACCTCCGCACATCACGGGGCTGGCATCGCATCGCCGACGACGACCGGCCCACCCGCACACCGCCGAAGACCCTCGCCCTGCTCGCCGCCGCCAAGCGGGCCGGTCCCGCCATCTCCACCGTCTGCAACCACATCCACCGCCATGAGGGCGCCGTCGGCGTCCGACGCATCCTCGGCGTCCTCTCCCTCGTCAAGAAGCACGGGGCCGCCGTCGTCGAAGACGCCGCCACCGGCGCGCTCGAACTCGGCGCGCCCACCTACCGCTTCCTGAAACGCTACCTGGACCGTCACCCCGTCGCGCCGCTGTCGCTGCGCCAGGTCGACCCGCTCATCCGCGAACTGACCGTCTACCGCGATCTGATCGACCGCAGAACAGGAGACACCTCATGAATCTCGTCGAACTCGACCAGGCGCTGCGCAAGCTGCGCCTCTCCGGCATGGCAGACGTCCTCGACACCCGCCTGCTCCAGGCCCAGACCGAGCAGATGGCCCCCATCGACCTGCTCGCCGCGCTCGTCTCCGACGAGCTCCAGCGCCGCGAGGACCGCCTGCTCGCCCGCCGGCACAAACAGGCCCGATTCCGGGACCCCGACCGCTCGCTCGACGGCTTCGACTTCGACTTCAACAAGAAGATCAACCGCGCGCTCGTCTTCGAGCTCGCCACCGCACGCTTCATCACCCAGCGGGAAGACGTCCTGCTCATCGGCCAGCCCGGTACGGGCAAGAGTCACCTCGCCCAGGCCATCGGGCGCGCCGCAATCCAGCAGGGCTACCGCGTCCTCTACCGCGAAACGCACACCTTCCTCGAAGAACTCGCCGAGGCGACGCTCGCCGAGACCCGCAAGGACTACCTCGCCGAGTTGACCCGCGCGCACCTGCTCATCATCGACGACCTCGGCATGCGCAAGCTGCCCCACACCGCCGCCGAGAACCTGCTCGAGCTGATCATGCGCCGCTACGAGCGGGCCTCGACGATGCTCACCTCCAACCGGCCGGTCGACGAGTGGGGGAAGCTGCTCGGCGACACCGCCGCGGTCACCGCGCTGCTCGACCGGCTCCTGCATCACGCGCACGTGCTCAAGTGCGGGCCGCGCAGCTGGCGCACCCGGGTGCGGACCACCTTGGTAGAGTCGACGGGAGGCGCGTAACCGGTGGGGAGTCGGTGGCGCATCCGGCGCTTTCGCACCGGGCCGCAGTCCGAACCCCGTGGGCACTTCCCCCCGCTCTCCGGTAGCCGGCGTTCCGCTGGCGTCCTACCCCGGCGTTGCGGAGCGGAGCGAAGGATTCGCGCGCGGCCGAGCGTCAACGCCCCATCCGGACGTGGTCCGCGCGCGCGAGAGCGCCGCCTCCAGGCGCGCCTGGCGCAACAACCGACACCGACCGTCCCCACACTCGCCGCGTGCGCCAGACGAGCCTTCCGCGGCACTCGGGTTGTCGCTCGACGCAACGCCCTTTCCACTGCGTCGTCGTCAACCACACCGTCCGGCCCAGCCCGGCCGTTCCGTCTCGCGAGGGTACCCCGGCCGGGCATGACCAACACCGACGTCCGGCGCAGAACCCACCCAGGAGACCGGACCACACAAGGCCCTCTCTACGCTCGCAGCATTACCTCGCGCACGCTGTCGCGGACCAACCCGCACGCGTACACCGATGCCGATGACAACCGAGCGGTGGGTGTCGCCACGCTTGCGCCTCGATCGCGCGGCCGACCGCTTCCCCCGGGGGTCCGTTACGTAACGGTGCAGCATGGTCGTGTGGCGTTGACCAACGCCGAGCGGCAGGCACGTTACCGGGAGCGGCGGAAGGCTGGCGAATCCCGGATCCGGTACCGTCGGCCAGCGGACCGCAGATCGCGGCCACAGCAGTGGAACGACGCCGTGCAGACGCTCCTGGAGTTGCAGGAACAGGTACCGGGAGTGGCGGGACGCCTTGCCGGATCCGCGACCGCGGAGTTGCTCGAGCAGGTCTGCGATCTGGATCTGTCGGTACTAGAGGCTGTCGAGCTGCCCAGGGGCTTCGGGCGTGACGGCTAGCAGCTAGCTGCTAGCGCGCCGCCCAAACACCTTGCCAACAGAGGACGCCGTGAAGTAGATCTCAACTCCAGTCTCGGGCCGCCGGAAATGGCCGGTTTTGAGGTGTCCATAAATGGCCGGTTTTGACCCGTCCACTGAGGATCGAGGGAAGAGCTCGTCCGCCGCGGGTGGTGAATCCGTACATTCGGGCACCGGCGCCGACCTGTACGTACGATGGTCGAACGTCGCGGCCAATCCCAACGTCACCTCCGGTGAGCGTACGTACCGACAGGGGAACGACCGTCCCTGCGCGGGACTCCGATGGCCGCGCACGGCGAACCCGGCGTCCGGCCAATCCTTGCACTTGCCGAGCGCGCTCCATGACGCTCAGCCTCTGTGGCGGACTCCGAAGATCTGGACAGTCATGGACATCGAGGTCGTGAGCCAGCATGCGAACGCTGCCGACGTGACGACGGCACAACGCGGCGTCCCACTGCAAGCGTTGCAGGCACGGGCGCCGACGACGATCCGTTCAGCCGCCGTCGACCCTCTCACAGCTCCTCGCGTAGCAACGTTCGGTCAAATTCCCGCCGTGGTCGTGCGCTCGGCTACCGCGCTACGCGCACGCCCGCAGACGGACGTGCACTTCGCTTGGTCTTTTGCTGCTCGAAATCCGACCCGCAAGGCGTGGAGCCCACGGACTGGTCATGCGGCGATGGGCGGCGCACTTCCCGCCGGTGCTGCCGCGCTGCCGCGCCTGGGCCGGTCGGGCAACCAGGAGCGGTTCTGTTCGAGCAATGCGTTGGCCAGCAGGAGGAGCTTGCGCATGACGGCGGTCAGAGCGACCTTCGGCGGCTTCCCCTGACCGCGGAGCTGGCGGTACTTCGCACGCAGGTCAGGGTTGCAACGGGCCGCCGCCAGGGCCGGCATGTAGAGAAGCCGCCGCACGCGCGGCCTGCCGCCCTGGATGAAGCTGCGGCCCTGCCAGGCGCCCGACTGGCGCGTGACCGGTGCGAGACCCGCCAGGCTGGCGACCGCCTTGGCGTCGAGGCGGCCGAGTTCCGGCATCCGGGTGAGCAGGCCTGCCGCGGTGATGCTCGACACGCCCGGGATCGAGGTCAGGATCTCGGTCCGGCGGGCCAGTCCCACGTCTTCGGCCAACCGCTTGCCGATTGCGGCATCGACGGCGGCCAGATGCCGGTCAATCTGTGACAGCCGCGTCTTGTTCTGCTGCTTCAACAGCCGATGTCGAAGGTGCTTCTGGCGGTTCCGTGCGGCGGTGCGGTCCGTGACCAGCGCGTCGCGCGCCACCTGCAGTTCCTCGAGGGCGCGGTGCGTCGGCGGCGACGCCTCGGTCGGCCGCAGAGGCAACGCTGTCCCCATTTGCGCGAGCACCCGCGCGTCTACGGCGTCGGTCTTGGCGCGCTGTCCCATCGCCTGCGCAAAACGCCGCGCCTGCAACGGATTGGCTCGCGCCAGCGGCAGCCCCGCCTGCAGGAGCGCCTCCTCGAAGGCGCGGTGCCAAGGTCCGGTGGGCTCGTACACGACCGAGCGAACCGGCTGGTCGATCCACGCGATGAGCGCCTTGAACCCCGCCGAGTCATTGGTGAATCGCGCGGCCTTGCCGGCGGGAGCCATGTAGGTGTCGAGATGCGTCTTCGAAATGTCAATGCCTACTACGGTAGGATCTGGCATCTTTTCCTGCTCCTGTGCTTGTTTTCGAGCCCTCACGCTCGTGTATCCATTCAGGCCGTAGGAAAAGACGGTGGCGACCAAACTCCGTTCCGGCCCCTGTTCGGCCCAGCGGCTCGCGGTCCGACCACCGCCACCCCCGGCGCTCCCAACCGGGGGGTGCCAGGGGGTGGACCTTCCGAGGTCGGTCCACGGCGATAAAACTAACAAACAAGCCTGAACGGGGGCCGGGTCGAGGATCATCGGAGGATGATCGTGAGACTCGACACGCACCGGCTGCAGACCCTGGATCAGGTTCGGGAATTCCTCAACGGAAGCGAGCAGGTCGACCTGCAACCACAAACCCGCGCCGACTCCTACGCGTTGGTGGCGAAAACCGTGCGACGGTTCGACTACGCCCTGCGGGGGAAGGCCGACAAGGGCCTGCTGCGCCGCTTCCTGGCCAAGGTGGCCGGCCTGTCACGGGCCCAAATCACACGCCTGTTGCAGCAACACCGGACCACGGGAGAGATCGCCGACCGCCGCGACACCCCGCGCCGACCGTTCCCGCGCCGCTACTCCAACGCCGACATCGGGCTGCTGGCCGAGCTCGACGTGCTCCACGGCACGCTGTCCGGTCCGGCCACGCGCAAGCTCTGCGCCCGCGCTTTCCATCTGTTCGGCGACCGCCGCTTCGAACGCCTGGCCGGCATCTCCAACGGCCATCTGTACAACCTGCGGCACACGACAAGCTATCAACGGCGCCGCGGAACGACGCCGCTGCCGACGCGCCCGGTGCAGGTCGCGATCGGGGAACGCCGCCGCCCGCAGCCGTTCGGACAACCTGGCTGGGTGCGGGTCGATACCGTCCATCAAGGCGACCTGGACGGCATCAAGGGCCTCTACCACGTGAACCTGGTGGATGAGGTCACCCAGTTCCAGTGCATCGGCTCGGTCGAGCATATCCACGCCGCCTGCCTGGCCCCGGTCCTCGACGCTCTGCTGCGGGCGTTCCCCTTCACGCTCCACGGCTTCCACGCCGACAACGGCTCGGAGTTCATCAACCGCGAGGTCGCGGCGCTGCTCCAGGGGCTGCACATCGACGCATTCACCAAGTCCCGCGCCCGTCGCAGCACCGACAACGCCCTGGTCGAGAGCAAGAACGGCTCGGTCATCCGCAAGCAGCTCGGTCACGGCCACATCCCCAGCCGCTGTGCCGCGCAGGTCAACGCCTTCACCCAGCAGGTCCTCTCGCCCTATCTCAACTTCCACCGCCCCTGCTTCTTCCCCACCGAAGAAGTCGACCGCAAGGGCCGCGTGCGCAAGCGCTACCGCGACGCCGACATCATGACCCCCTACGAGAAGCTCAAGTCGTTGCCCGACTGAGGTGGTCTCGGTTTTTCGGACAACCGGCTAAGGTGTATTCCAGGGCCTTGGGGAGGCACTGGGATGACGACGAAACGGCGCCGCCGGTTCACGGCGGACTTCAAGAAACGGGTGGCGCTCGAGGCGTTGCGGGGGGACCGAACGGTGCAGGCGATCGCGGCCAAGCACGAGGTCCATCCGAACCAGGTGGGCACCTGGAAGCGGCAGGCGATCGAGGGGTTGGACGAGGTGTTCGCCCGCGGCGGATCGCCCGGCCCGTCGGAGCACGAGGCGACGATCCGCGACCTGCACGCGAAGATCGGCGAGTTGACGATGGAACGGGATTTTTTTCAGCGGGGGTTGCAGCGCTGAGCCGGCCGGCGCGGCGGAACCTGGTCGACCGGGCCGGCGCGTTGAGCATCAGGCGGCAATGCGCGCTGCTGGGCATCAGCCGCTCATCGGTGTACTACGCGCCGCGGGGAGAGAGCGCGGAGAACCTGGCGTTGATGCGGCGGATGGACGCCTTGTCGCTCCAGTACCCGTTCTACGGCAGTCGGCAGATGGCGCGCCACCTGCGGCGCGAGGGCGTGGCGGCGGGGCGCCGTCGAGTCCGGCGCCTGCTGCGCCTGATGGGCCTGGAGGCGATCTACCGCAAGCCGCGCACGAGCGACGCGCAGCCGGATCACCACGTCTACCCGTACCTGCTGCGCGAACTGACGATCGACCGTCCGGACCAGGTGTGGTGCGCGGACATCACGTACATCCCGGTGACGACCGGCTTTCTGTACCTGGTCGCGATCATGGACTGGGCCAGCCGACATGTGCTGTCGTGGCGGTTGTCGAACACGATGGACAGCAGCTTCTGCGTCGAGGCTCTGGAGGCGGCGCTGCAAACGGGGACGCCCGGCATCTTCAACACCGACCAGGGGTCGCAGTTTACGAGCGCGGCGTTCACCGACCGTGTCCAGGCTGCGGGCGCGCGGTGCTCGATGGACGGCCGCGGTCGGTGCCTGGATAACGTCTTCATCGAGCGGCTCTGGCGGTCGCTGAAGTATGAAGCGGTGTATCTTCACGAACTGTCGGACGGGTTTGCGGCCGAGCAGGTGATCTCGGAATGGATGACGTTTTACAGCGACGTGCGTCCGCACTCGGCGCTCGGCGGATGCACGCCGGCCGAAGCCTACCGCGAGGAGCGGGCGGCGTGAACACGCGGGCAGCGGGGCGTGGGACCACCACGGCGGGCATCGCGGTCACGACCGACGCCGTGACGACCGTGGCAGCCGCCGGCGAGCGTGGAGGCAAGGGACGAGGCGGGGCGTGATTTACCAACCGGGGTACACCTTGACCAAGTCCGCGACCTTTCCGGAGAACCGGACACGTCGGTGAGCCGGTTGTTGACCGGCTCCAGCACGGTCCCGTTTCATCGGGGTGGACGGTGTTTCGTCCGGCTGCCGGTGAGCCGGTCGTTGACCGGCTCCAGCACCGTTCCAGTTCATCGAGAAGGAGGAAGCCGTCAGCGCATGAGCGGACCGAGCACCATGTCCCACCCGGCACTGTGGACCTGCCCGGCCTGTGGACGCCCGCTCACCGTCGCGCTGAATCCGGAGGGAGGCGAGGCGGGCGCCCACAGGCCGTTGGAAATCTCGCGGGCGAGCGCCGCCGCCCATGCCTGCACACCGGCCGCGAGATTCCCACAGTTCCACAGCGCATCATCATCATCATCATCATCGATAACCGGGTACGAACCGGCCTCGTGCCAACCGTGGCAGCCGCCGGTCAGTGCAGGAGCCGAGGACGACGAGGGCGTGATTTCGCAATCGGAATACACCTTAACCAAGCCCTCGAGTTGTCCAAACCACCGGGACCACGTCAGACGCCGCCGCCTGCCTGAAGCCCGGAACCACCTTCGCAAAGCTCGACGCGGTCGCGTTCGCGATGAGCGACAACGAAGCCGCGCAGGCGCTCGACGAGGCCCGCACGCGCTTGTTCCGGTCCATCCACCCAGCGGCCTGAAGGTTTGCTCCGGCCCCGCTACCGCCGCCTGTCGGTCGGCGTCGTGTTGTTGACGAGCAGGCGCGAGGAAGCTCGAACACCGGACGTGCCAACTCGCGCGGGCGCTGCCGAGCCCGGATCGCCGGCGCCGACGCGCGTCGTCACCGGCTGCGGTCGAATACGGACGGACAGCGATGTCGTCGAGCCCGGCCAGCCGTTGCCGGCCGTTTCACAGCCCCTCGCGTAGTCACGTCCAGCCCCTCTGCTG